>CAWAGT010000001.1:0-2006499 GCA_963781625.1 uncultured Chloroflexia bacterium
TAAGGTCAGATCACTGAACTTTAATTGTTTCCTGTTACTGTTTATCATGTCGGTATCCAGTCATTGACTGAATATCTTGGTCAACTTTGTTAAGGTCAATTTTGTTATTGCTGCTAGAATAATATGAAAGAACAAGGGTTTTAATTGTTCACTGTATATCCTCAACTCTATCAATCCTTCAGATCGTATTCGTAAAAACTCCGCAGCGTCATAGGACGTAACTATCCCAACAGGCGTTCCATCGGCCGTAACTATATCTACTGCATTGTTCTTCTTAATCTCATCGAAAAGATCAAACAGATCGTCTTCAATATCAAAGGGTATCATGTTTGGCCGGGATCACATCTCTGACGTGTAGCTCGTCAACCTTTTCTTCAAAGCTCCGAGCTGCCTGAATAATACTTTGATAAGTAACCATGCCAATTAGGCGACCTTTTACACCAACCACGGTAATTGGCTATAATCGTTTTCCAACATATGATCAAGTGCATGTGTCACGTTTCATTCTTTCGTACTGTAACGAAATCAGATTGTTCACTAATTATATTTTCAAGTAAATATGGCATAGCTTCCTCCGACAATATTTTCTCCCTTAAATGGCCTATCTGGCACGGACGGGAACAACGTCCGTCGAAAGAACGGGCGCAACTCTTTCCCGCCCCGGACGGCAACCCCGGACGCGCCGCCTTGCATGTCATTGCGAGCGCACGTTGCGAAGCATCTCTTTAACAGGGGATCGCTTCGACGGAGAACATCGTCTCGCAATGACATAATCATTATCACAACTCTCCCTTAAACGCCCTGTCCAGCACGGACGGCAGCAGCGCATCCAACTCCTCCCCCGTAGCGGACTGTAACTCCCGCACCGCCGCCAGCCGCACTTGGCGAAAATTCATGATCGGGAGGGTAACATCAGCGAAAACTTGCATTGATAATCTATAAGTAATTAAACTTTTATCCATAATCAGGAATAATAATCCCTTAAATCTAAACTTTGCTTGGCTGTAAGAAATTGAGGTCCTTTTCTTACTTTATTGCCACCTTCTTTTTTTGCCAATAATAGCCCAGTGCCAGCTCGAACAACACATGCCTGTGCAGGTTCTGGAGTTCTAAATTTCGCAACGCCAAAAGAAGCAGTAACACTCAAATCTTTCGCAATTTCAACCCAAGCATAATTCTTGATGTTTTTCCGAAGACTTTCACTTATTTGAATCGCCTTCTCAATATTGTTGAGAATAAATATATAAAAGGTGTCATCGCCGCACCTTCCATATTGTTCTGCGTTGCCATATTTGTAAATCAGATTTTTTACTATCTCAAAAACCTTATCGCCTACCTCGAACCCATAGTGCTTATTTATTAATGATGTATCGTCGATGTCAATCAATATTATCGACCATTCTTTGATTTGCTTATTCTTCAAAACCATCGTTGGTAATGTTTCTGTCAAGAATTTATCACCGACATTTTTATCTAATTTGTCGGTGGAAATATCCGATGCTTTAGATGGTATCTTGATATTGTCTGGTTTATTGCGTTTGATATGTTTTAGTTGCTCAGTAGAATTGTTTGTTGATTCATAATCTGGAACGATAGCTCTAATGCTATTTGCTCGCTTACGGAGAGCGCGCATTAATAATTCGTAACCTTCGGGTTCAAATATGTCTACCCATTGCCAGCGACGAAGGCTTTCTAGTGTGTCGCAAGCTTCAAGCCTTATTGGTATGATAAAAATTTCTCCTTCGGGTTGCTGAGAAGCCTGATCTAGTGCAATTCGAACTTCATGTTGACGATAACCTTTTTGATTAAATGTATTAGAGATGCAAATAAGGATTACATCACAATCGCGAACTGCTTTTCGAATTTCTAATTCCCAATCCTGTCCAGGCAGGATTTTTTGGGTATCAAGCCAAACGTCAATGCCTTCCAGCATAAGGCGCTGATAGAATTCATCAACAGCATCCTTATCTTCACGGGAATATGACAAGAAAACTTTGAGAATGTGGTACTGAGATTGTGTCATAGTTCTCCCTTAAACGCCCTATCTAGCACGGACGGTAACAGCGTCCACCCAAAGTACGGGCGCAACTCCTCCCCCGTAGCGGATTGCAACTCCCGCAGCGCGTTGATCTTCGCCATCACCGTTCTCCTTTGAACAGAAGTTCATACAATACCTAAATAAACATCACGAAGGGTAGAAGAACATAATATATCGCAAAGGGAGCGATAATCAAGTCTGTAATGACAAATTCGACAATGCTGAAAATAATGCCATTGAGAATATTATGGGTTTTGATTCTGTGTATCATTAGAGAGCTCAAAGACAGGATGTTTGGGCGCTTCTGCATTATAGGCTGCTTCTGATGAATCTATCCTGACATCAAAATAAGGTCTTGCGACCGACACATTCGACAGATACTTGCGTAAGATCGGCCCGGCTTGTTCCGGGGATAACTCTTTTATCGCAACCGTTTCAGATTTGCCATTGCGTGTGAGCGTAACTTTCCCTGCAGCCCTGGCGTTATACACCCAGCTAACGACGCCAAATGGAGCAACCAGCCAGCGTTTGTGCTCTTCTTCAACAAGGATAACAGGCGTTGACCTCGGTTTTCCGCTTTTTCGTCCGATGGTTGTCAATAAGTAGTTTCCCTTTGGGGCTAGATGCAGAGAAAGGAATGTTTTTCCAATTCCGTCTGCAATACGACGTGGAGTATCTATCTTGAATTTTATTGCCATAGCTTTTGCCTACTTTTTTTCTTCAAAATGCAAGTGCATCATCCAGCGGGGACAACTCCTCACCGCTCGCGGACTGCAATTCCTGCAGCGATATCATCCCCTTGCGGAACGCCGTTTGCATGTCATTGCGAGCGCACTTTGCGAAGCAATCCGCTCTTGAAACAGGAGATTGCTGCGACGGGAAACCACCGTCTCGCAACGACATAATAATCATAGTTCACCTTTGAAAGCTTTATCTAAAACACTAGGCAACAGCGCGTCCAACTCCTCCCCCGTAGCGGACTGTAACTCCCGCAGCGACGCCAGCCGCGCTTGGACGCTATCGAGATACGCCACGATGCGCCGCTGTTCGTCGAGTGGGAGAAGAGGGATTTCAAATTTCTCAATTTGTGCTTTGGTGAAACCTTGCCTGGTGGCACCTTTTTGTTCATCGTTGATAAAATCTTGAATAGCAGGTTTAGCCAATACATCAAATACTTAGAGTCTAAAGATTCAATTGGGCGAATAATCGCTACGTGCTGATTTACATTACCTTCCACCAATTCTGATGGCGCACAAGCAACCCTTCCAATAGATGCCCCCGTAATATTCAATAAAACATCATTTGGTTTTACCCATGTCCCGGCCATGTTTTTATGAATTGATGGTTCTATATGAGCAATATTGTCCCAAGTAAAATATCGCATTCGAACGTTCATACTTCGAATGAAGGGAACACCTGTCTGTTGATATATTGCACGTCCACCCGATGGTGTTGAGCCACTCCCAATTTTTGTTGTTAATTCCTTAAGCGGTTTATGATGATTGACATCAAGGTTTGAAAAGACTTTTCCAATGATGGCATTCAACAATGCTTCCGTTTCAAAGTCTACCTCCTCCCGTAAGGACTGTGCTTTCCCAATACTGGTGGTGACAACTTCAACTTGTTTCACTATATGGGGTTGTTCTTCCAGTGGATATGGAAGTTCAGGCAAATCTTGCGCAGAGCCATCTTTTCTTGCTCGCACTGTAGCAAGAAAATTACAAATCGCTTGCTGAATTTCATCATCTGCAATGGGCAGTTCAATATTACTCAATTTCTGTCCATTGACATTTGGCTGAGCAGAACCTTCTTTGTGACTGGATATTTGCGACCAATACAAATCAGATTGAAAAAAGAAATATAGATATTCTGGATTGATTTCTTTTGTCGGTCTTACTCGAATCAAATAGGAAGCAAAGACTGCAATAGGCGGCGTTTCACGAAACATATGAGTTTTTCCATTTGTTGCGCCAGTCCTTGCAAATATCAAATCCCCTTTCTTTATCAAATACTGATCTGGGTTATCGCACTTACAATAAGGAACGGTTTCCCAATTAATTCTGCTGTCTTTCAAGTCAGTGATTCTTACATACTTTGGACCAACTTCCGCATCGGACGCTTTGTCTGTGTATCCGTATTGAACGCTTTCCCTTATCTCTCGAATAGAAACAATTTTTGTATTTGCTTTAGCGAGTTGATTGAATAGCAACGTCGAAGCAACACGAACCATAAATTCTGCTTTGGTTTGCTTGAACGATAATTTCAACATTGCTACTTCTCACCAAGAAGTTGTTTGATTTCATCTATCATTTCGGCAATCTGTTTCTCTTTTACAAGGATGCTCTCCGCCAGTTCGTGCGGCGGCAGGTGTTCCAAATCCTCTTTGCGACTTGGGTTCTTGAGGTCGAGATTGACCGAGATCAGATTTTTATTTTCGTCATATTTCAAAACATCATCAACGCGCACCTTCCACGCGTATTCGTTTTCCTCACGCGCATCCCACCATTCGATCAGCGGCGCAAATTCCTCGAACTTCATCGGACGCGTCTTGGTATAGTTCTTCTGCCCTTCGGGGAGAGTCTGCTCATAGTACCAAATATCAGTTGTCGGCTGGGTGCGAGCGAAGAAAAGCAAATTGGTCTGAATCCCCGTATACGGCGCGAAGACTCCGTTTGGCAGGCGGACAATCGTATGCAGGTCAAAGTTCCGCAGCAGTTGTTCCTTGATCCGCGCCGAAACGCCGTCGCCGAATAAAAATCCATTCGGCACCACCACGCCGCGGCGCCCGCCATGTTTCAGCGGGCGCATCACGAACTGCATGAACAGCAGCGCGGTCTCGCTGGCGCGCAGCGACTCGGGGAAGTTCAACTGAATGCCCGCCTCCTCCTCGCCGCCGAAGGGCGGGTTGGTCACGATCACGTCAAAGCGGTCTTTCTCCCCGATCTCGTTCAGCGGATTCTTCCACGCGTTATCGCGGCGGATGTTCGGATTCTCGACGCCGTGCAGCAGCAGGTTCATCGTCCCGAGCAAATACGGCAGCGGCTTCTTCTCCACGCCGTACAACGTCTCGTTCTGCAGCTTGATCTGGTCTTTGGAATTCTTCGCCAGCGGCTTGAGATATTCATACGCCTCGACTAAAAATCCGCCCGTGCCGCACGCGGGATCGAGAACGGTCTCTCCCAGCCGTGGCTTGGTTCTGTCTACGATCAGTTTTACTACGGGACTGGGGGTGTAGAACTCTCCGCTATCGCCCGCCGCGTCGCGCATCTCCTTGAGCATCGACTCATACAAATGCGCCAGCGTAAAAATCTCATCCTTCGACTGAAAGTGGATTCCATCCACCAGGTTGACCACATGCCGCAGCAGATAGCCCGAGAGCATACGGCTGTACGTCTCCTTGAAAACCTCCGTCACCTTCAAGCGTTCATCCGAACCCGAAAGTCCGCGCAACGCAGGCAGCAAGCCATCATTGACGAACTTGATCAAATCCTCGCCCGTCGCCCCCTCATTCTCATTCGACGCCCAATCCCGCCAGCGATACGGCGGCGGAATGATCGGCTTATACTTCTGCCGCGTCGCCTTCGCATCCTCTTCCCTGCGAATCTCCAAATCGTCATAACACTTCAAAAACAAAATCCACGACAACTGCGGCAACCGATCCAAATCCCCATTCAACCCCGCATCCTTGCGCATAATATCGCGCGATGATTTGATGAGGGAGGAGAGGGACGCTTTGGTGTTGACCCCCGCCCGCCCTCCCCCAAATACGACATTTGACGATGGGTTGGCATTCAAATTCTTCCGGTCGGATTTGGGGGAGGGGCCCCGACCCGCAGGGGAGCGGGCGGAGGGGGTCTGTGTTGTTTTTTCTTTTTGTTTGGGCATAATGTTCCTTCTATTCTCCCCATTGAATTTTATGTCGGCAATGTACGAATACGAACCTTGCGTTCACTTACCGAACACACCACACCTTTTTCAAGCGCGTCGGATTGCTTATCCAGAATGCTGAACAAATGGAATTTGACATTATCCACCCTCATGTCTCTTAATCGAAAGATAATTACACTTGGAAGTCTGCCACCGCTGGCGGCCAATAACTCCCCAAAATCAAGATCGTGAGTGAGGAGCACACGCCCTTCGGTGAGCGCTTTGGCTAAAATATCGCCATCGGGCATTTTTCCCAGTCCCTGCTCTTGTAGATGAATAGCTTCATGCCCGCGTTCGCGTAATGTAGAAACCACGCGCGGCGAAATCCCCATATCCGCCAGAAACTTCATCCCGCGGAAGGCTCGAGGATTTGTACCGTTTCATCCGCCAGCCATGCCGCATATTGCAAAGCTTGTGTCACGTCTTCCTCTTCAAGATATGGATACTCTTTGATTATTTCGGTGGCGGTCATCTTATTGGCAACGAGGTTCAGAATTAGCGAAACGGTGATACGCAACCCGCGAATGCAGGCGCGTCCGCCCATCACCTGATTATCGAAAGTAATACGGTTAAATTGATTCATGACTGCCTCCGTCGTTATTATAACTCAGGTCATTCATACAACATCTTCTCCAACTCATCCACCCTAACTATATGTCGTTGCGAGGAGTGGATGAGATGCGATAGCATCGCGCGAAGCGTCCCGACGACACTTGCACCTGAACGTGAAGCGTTCAGCTTCACGTTCAGGTGAGCAATCTCCTCGCACTTGCGACCATGCCCTTAATTGGGAGACTGCTTCGCCCCTTCGTGGCTCGCAATGACATTAAGGTTATATGTCGTTGCGAGGAGGGTGCACTTCCCGATGAAGCAATCTCCTCATATCACGGCACACTCGCTAAAGAGGAGACTGCTTCGCAGTGTGCGCTCGCAGCGACATGAAATTCACTCATACAAAAACTTCTGCATCTCATCCACCGCCTGTAACAACTTCTCTGCCCCGCCAAACAACTGATAAATCTCATACGTCGAACCATAGCGGTCAAACGGCGAAATCTGCAATACACGCGGCAACTGGTCAAACTCGCCAATACCGTAATCGGCGTATTTCTCCAACAGAGAATTCAAAATCTCCCTTGCAGCAGGTGTAAACGTATTGAAGAAATTGGCTTTCTTTTGGCGCAGCTTATCAGCGCGTTCTCGGCGCGTCACCAATGGCGCGTTATATGCCACATGCAACAACAAATCCAGCGCATCCGCTTCTTCCTGGTGTACAACATGTGCGAGGTGGTCAGGGTCAATGCCACGCGAACGCAGCTGATTCAAAATCTCAATGCGTTGCTCGGCTTTCGACCAATTCTGCTTCAAGTGTTCAGCCGTCAAATTCAAACGGCGAATATTATCTGAAACATAATCCGTAAATTGAATTGTCTTGAGCACATTGCCTTCGGGGTCAAGTTCAAAAGCTTGCTCGCCTGCGATATACACCTGCACATTATCAAGATAATACTTGCGGGGTAACTGGCTGATAGACCCTAAGGGTCTCTGTGAGAAATCGTCAAAGTCGGGACTATAGTTAAGACCCTTAGGGTCTTGTTCATCGAGCGTGCCGTCTTCACTGTCTTCGATCTTCGTTTCGTTGCCCTCATTATCAATCTCAGATTTCATCACGCGCACAGGGTCGCCATCGAAGGCAGGGTCGTAAAACAACTGCGTCGCGCCCACGTAATCAATGATCGTAAACCAGAACTTGCCATGTTCCTCTGAAACCCGCGTCCCGCGCCCGATAATTTGCTTGAAATCAATCATCGAGTTGATGGGCTTGAACAACACAATATTGCGACAGGTTGGTGCATCCACGCCCGTGGTTAACATTTGCGAAGTCGTGAGAATGACTGGCATTTCTTTTTCGGGGTCTTGAAAGTTATCCAAATGTCCACGCCCAATGGCGTGCTCATCGCTTACCACTCGCGCAACATAATCCACGTGGATTTTAGAAAGATCGGCATTCAGGTTGTTCAACGCCTTACGCATATCTAAAGCATGTTCCTGATCCACGCAAAAGACAATTGTCTTATCAAAGCGATTGGTTCTTTTCAAATATTCTGTCAAATGCTTAGCAACGACTTCGGTACGGGAGAGCAAAGACACCAACCGCTCGAAATCTTTTGTGCCGTATAAATCAGGCGGTATCTCGCGCCCGAAACGATCCAACACACCAGGGTCGATCTGCAATCCGCTGGCATCTACATCAGGAATCACACGATACACCCGATAGGGCGCAAGGAAACCGTCCTCAATTCCCTGTCGCAAACTGTAGGTATAAATCGGCTCACCGAAATAATCGTAAGTGTCTACATTGTCCGTGCGACGCGGTGTGGCGGTCATGCCGATGTGTGTGGCAGTGTCGAAGTGATCCAATAGTTTGCGCCAACTACCTTCTTCATTGGCGGAACCACGATGACATTCATCAATGATGATCAGGTCGAAGAAGTCTTTGGAATATTTCTCATAAAGGTTCTCGCCTGTAATGGGGTTTGCCAAAGCTTGATATAAAGCAAAATACACTTCACGGCTTTTCGTCGCTCTGCCCTTGATTTTGTGTAAAGCCTGTCCCATCGGCGAGAAGGTGTGGTCTTTGGCTTGGTCGATCAATACATTGCGATCTGCCAGATATAAAATGCGTTTCTTTCGTTTTGATTTCCACAACCGCCAAACGATTTGAAAAGCAACAAAGGTTTTGCCTGTCCCTGTTGCCATTGTCAACAGGATACGGTTTTGTCCCTCCAATACCGCGTTGACTGCTTTATTAATTGCTACCTGCTGGTAATAGCGCGGCGTCTTGCATCCCACTTCCTGCCAATATTGGGATAACGAATCTGCCTCATCTTTTTTATCTTCAAACTTGAACGTGCCCTTTAGTCTTCCCCATAGTTCATCCGGCGATGGAAATGTATCAACATCGCGTTCCATGCCCGTTAAAAATCATGCTCAACGATCCCTTTGCCATTGCTCGAATAGGCAAACTTCACGTTGAGCATTTCAGCGTACTGAATGGCTTGTCCCAATCCTTTGGCCGGATGGGCATAGTCCGCTTTGGCTTCGACGACCGCGATGGGGATGTTCTGTCGAATGAAGAGAGTGTAATCGGGGCGTAAGCCTTCCTTGCGTGTGTGCCTGTCACCGATGGGCACGATCCGCCCAGGGGTTAAGACCATCTGCTCGGTAATATAGTCATCCTCCCAGCCTGCACATTTGAGTTTTGGCAAAATGTAGGTTCGGCAAGTGTCGGCTTCGTTCATATCCCTTGGTCTTTGGGTTAAGCATACCTAAGGGTTCGTAAAAGAATAAGTTCCCACATTGCATGAGGCAACGAGGATAGATGGTGTAATTCCATTGCGGGCAGATCGTGTGATGAGTAATGTTCAAAGTTGCCATCATTTCGTCAGAGATCTTTTCGCCTGTGACATATTTCTTTCGGACCAGATGGGCGCGAACAGTCAGTCCAGTTTGGGTTTTTGTTTCTCGAATGGATTGAGCGGCAATCCCAAAGGTACGTAACGGACAGCCGGCCCAAGTCTTGCTGATTTCACTAAACAGACGGTGTTCAATCGGGTTGCACTTGGAGGCACCCGTCGGGTAGTGACAAACCGTCACGATCAACCCAAAACGATCCGAAACTTTCTCTTGCAGATGATATTTCCAGGCTCTCGAAACCGCACTATTGCTGCCGCCGCTATCCGTCTCAATCATCAGGCTCTTTGAGTTTGGAAAACGCTCCAGCCTTTCTGTCGCACACCACTCGGCAATATTATCCACCGCAAAAGCGGGTGTGTCAGCAGACCGGCCGAGGTAGACTGTCCCGCGATTGAACTGAAGATCCTAGACACCATAGGGGACCGCACGTCCCAGCGCATCCTGCTTGAAATCATGGACATTGACTTGTTCGGCTGCTTGACAGCAGATCTGCCCAGGATTTTTAAAGTTGCCAATCAGCTCTTTTTTCTTCGTATCCGTGCTGATTTTTGGCTCCCCAGCTCCTTCGTGCTGTTGGCCTTGAGCCTGAATATCTTCAAACTGCAGGTTGCGTTCGGGGTCTTGCTGGACACAAATGGCCTTGTGGTTGGCTCTCAAATGATAATCATGCGCTTTCAGCAAGCGGCTGATCACGGGCTGACTGACGCGATGCCTTCCTAAGCCTTCTTGAATGTCTTGCAAACGACAATTCAACCACTTGCGACTGCTCATCGGATCGCCTGCCGTATGAGGAGCAACCACCTCCAAGAGCTTCGGTTCTAACTGCGGGTCTTTTTTTCGGCTCGCAAGCGCCCGCCGCCTACCCGGCGTTGACGACCCACTGGCAAGGCCGATACTTGTTCTCGTAACTCGGCTTTACCGCGTCGAATGGCCTTTTCATCCAGACCCGTGATGATTGCCCATTGACGAGCGCTCAGCCCATTTGCATCTTCTGACAAGCTCGCAACGTACCAGCGCTGCTGTGGCTCGTTCAGACGGCTCAACAACAAATTTATTCTTTGATGGCGCGCTTTGATTTCAACGTCAAAACCGGTTTTACAAATCTCACACTCACATTCGTGTATGGTTGGCTCTATGTTCATGCTTCTGTTCCTGTTCACCAAGTATAGTCGGTGTGAGGGAAATTATTCTTTTATGAACCCTAAGAATCCAGCTCTGGACAAGATGAGATTCATTGCAACTATTTTCGCCCTCAAATATCTCAAGACCGAGGCCCAGCCCTCCTCGCACTGACGGAAGTCGGAGTATACTTGTCATATATTTATCGGTGTTCCGCCCTATCGACCAGGGAGACACTCAATGGCACGCAAAAAAGCTAGTGAGGACAAGCAAGCAATTCAGGCCACCGCCGGTTCGGGCAGGGTCAAGAACACCTCGAACGTGCAGGCAGATCGTAACAGCATTGCCATTGGCGAGATCAACATCGGAGGGGATCTAAGCGGGAGCTTTACAGTTGGCTACACCGCCGAGCAAGTCTCCCTACTCCTGGAACAATTCACAGCCAAATATCAACGTAAGCCATTCGATGGACGTTGTCCGTATAAGGGGCTGGAGGTCTTTGAAGAGGCAGATGCCGAATTATTCTTCGGGCGCGAGCGCCTGGTGGAGTATCTGCTCAACCGGGTCAAGGAATCACGCACAGTCTTCATCACCGGTCCTTCGGGCAGCGGAAAGTCATCCCTGGTGCGGGCAGGGCTGCTGCATACTCTGAGACAAGGCGGGCTCACGACCCTGCATAGCGAACGCTGGCTATATGAGACCATGAAGCCGGGACGGGAACCGCTCAAGGAATTGGCATCAGCGTTTTCAAGGTTGAAGGGTCCGGACTTAGCCGATTACTTTCTTGCACATACCAACGAAATAGAGGTCTTGAATAAGTGTGTCGAGTCTGTCTTGAGCGGGAGCAAGACCCAGCGCTTCGTTCTGTTCGTGGATCAATTCGAAGAAATATTTTCTCCGGCCATTCAGGAACAGGAACGCCTCGCCTTCCTGGACATGCTGGCTCAGGCCGGAACCGTTGAGAACGGACGCATCATCGTACTCTTCGCCATGCGTTCAGATTTCCTCTCCAATTGTGCGCCATACTCTCAACTTAACGGTTTGATCAACCAATCGAGATTATTCCAGGTTGGCGCCATGCAATCGGAGGAATTAGTGGCGGCCATTGCCCTGCCTGCCAAACAAGTTGGCTTGCCGATCGAAGATGAACTGATCGCACGCATCATCAACGACATGAAAGGCGAACCGGGTGCCCTGCCCTTGATGCAGTTTGCCTTGAAGGATCTATTTGATTCTCAACAAGCCAGAGGTGATGTGATTGGGCTGCAGCTGGAAGATTACCTGGGACAGGGTGGCATTCAAAAGTCCCTGGCGCGTCATGCGGATACCTCTCTGGCGACCCTGGATGAGCATCAGCAAAAACTGGCGCGTTCCATCTTCAGCGGCTTGATCGAGACCGATCGCGGTACACAGGAAACCCGTCGCACGGCGCTATTCGAGGAACTCGTCCCGGCGAATACAAAATCCGAAGAGGTGTTGACCGTTGTGCAAAGACTGGCCGATGCGCGCCTGATCATCACCGATGAACAGGCCGGCAAAGATACGGTCACAATCTCACATGAGAAGTTGATCGAAGCCTGGCCCTGGCTGAAAAAGCTGGTGGATGAGAACCACGATGCAATCGCCCTGCAAAATGAGATCAAGGACGATGCCAAGGAATGGGACGATCATCAGCGGGACCCGAGTTATCTTTACATAGGCGCCAGGTTGGCGAATGCCCGCGAGAAAATGGAGGCCAGGAAACTGGTTCTGAGCGATCTTGCACAGATATACATCGATACCGGTATTGAAATGGAACTGGCAAGACACCGGGAGGAAGAACGACGCAGACAAAAGGAGCTTGACGATGCATACAAGCTGGCTGAAACCGAAGCGCGGCGCGCTGAAGAACAGGCCCATGCTGCGAAGAGGCTACGCCAACGCGCAATCTATCTCACTGTAGCCCTGGCGGCATCATTGCTCGCGGTCGGTTTGGCTGTGTTCTTTGGGATTCAGGCGAAACAGCAGGCGAAAATTTCCCGAGCCCGCGACCTTGCAGCCACCTCCATTACGGCTTTGGATCTGGATCCGGACCTCTCCATGCACCTGGCCATGCAATCGATTAATGAAATGGACACCCCGCAGGGAGAAGATGCCTTGCGACGCGCGATATTGGCACCGCCGGTCGAACAGGCATTGGTGGGTCACACAGGGGCAGTTTACAGCGTGGCCTATGATGGAGAGGGTAAACGTTTGGTCACAGGCAGTGAAGATGGAACAGCGCGTATCTGGGACACGATCACGGGGGACGAGTTAATAAGCTTGCGCGGCCATCGCGCGGCCGTCTATGGTGTGGCTTTCAGCCCGAATGGTCAGTTGGTTGCCACTGCCAGCGCCGATCAGACTGTGCGCCTCTGGGATGCCAACACTGGGCAGCAACTGCGCAGTCTGGAGAAACACAGTGCGGCCGTCAATAGCGTTGCGTTCAGCCCGGATGGGGGCTATCTTGTCACAGCCAGCGACGACAAAACGGTGCGTGTCTGGAAGGTTGCGGATGGCAGTGAAGTCTATGCGTTGGACGGACATACCGCGGCAGTGCGTTGTGCGGTATTCAGCCCGAATGGCCAGCTAATTGCCACCGGCGGAGACGACCAAACCATCAATTTCTGGGATGCCAGGACAGGCCGGCTCACTAATTCCATCTCCAACGGCTCTGAGAACGTTAATACCATCGCATTCAGCCCAGACTCGAGTTATATCCTCTTCGACTGGGCTTATAACGCATACCGCTGGGATATTCTAAATGGGGCCAGTGTTTCCAGATATTTCGGGGGACATACCTGGTACCTCACCAGCGTGGCGTTCAGCCCATCTGATGGCAATCAAGTAGTAACAGCCAGTCGTGATCATACTGTTCGCCTTTGGGATACTGCAACGGGGAACCAGATCGAGATCCTGCGCGGGCAGGGCGGAACAATTTACAGCGTTGCCTTTGACCCGGGGGGAGAACATTTAGCCACTGCCAGTGAGGACCATACCGTGAGGATATGGAATCTTGGGGAATGGCACAGACGAGTGTTGAGCGAGCCGGGAGGTTATGTACTGGAGTCAGCCTATAGTCCGGATGGTCATGAGATCGCCACCAGTGGTTCGGATGGAATCATCCGGATATGGGATGCTGCAACAGGGCACCAATTAAACGAATGGGAATATCCAGGTTATGTTGCCAATCGTATCCATTTCAGTCCGGATAATCAGACGATCATTACTGCCAGTGACGATGAGACCTGGGGAATATGGGAGGCAACGACCGGCCAGGAATTATTTCGTTCTGATCCCATTGGGTCTATCGTGAGTGATGCCCGTTTCAGCAGCGATGGAACGCAGATTCTAACCACCCAACGGGATAACCGGGATAACCAGAACAACGTTGGCATCGTCTGGGATGCAAAAACAGAACAACCCCTCGTTCAACTCCAGGGGCATTCGACTGGTCTTTGGACAGGCTCGTTCAGCCCAGACGGGCGGTTAGCTGTGACTGCCAGTGCTGACCGCACCGCTCGAGTTTGGGATGTAAAAACGGGTGAGCAATTACAGATCCTCACAGGGCATAACGATCTTGTGACAAGCGCGGCCTTTAGTTCAGATGGAAAACGGATCGTGACGACCAGTGTGGATACAACAGCACGTATCTGGGATACCGAAACCGGGCAATTACTGCTTGTTCTACAAGGACACACTCTTGAAGTGACGGATGCTGCTTTCAGCCCCACTGATCCATATGTTGCAACGGTCAGTCGTGACCATACCGTGATCTTATGGAATGCCAATACCGGCGATGAGCTCATCCAGTTGTTTGGAAATAACAAGGATATTTTTCGGGTTGGCTTCAGCCCGGATGGTAAACACCTGATCACTTCAGGCCTGGATGGCACAGCGCGTATCTATCCAGTGCATTTCGAGGATGTACTCACACTGGCCCGCACATTATTGTCACCACGTGAACTAACTTGTGCGGAACGCGTGAAATATTCGCACGAAAAACTTGTATGTCCAACACCGATACCCATGCCTACTTCCACTCCATGAGTGAGGTAAATATGCCAAAGAAAAAAACGCGCGAACGCGAGCAGCAGACAAACAAGTGTACGAGTAGGAAACATCTCTGACATCAATGGGAATCTGGACATCGCCGGCGGAAACATCACCACACATCATACAACCAGCGGCTTGAGCAAGTATTTAATGTAAAGTGACAGTCACTTGCGATGTGATTGTCACTTTTTGATTGCCTAACAAAATTGACAAACTACAAGCATTCTGACAAAAATGACAGGATACGCTCTTTCGCTATTTCTTTTTTGCCCCCAAACTGTGCACACATCGCAAATTTCATCATAGAAAAGGAACGAATAACATGCCCGCATTAAACAGAGCGCAACTCATTGGCCGCCTGGGAAAAGACCCGGAAAGTAAATTTACTCCCACCGGCAAGAAGGTGGCCCATTTCAGTGTAGCCGCCAGCAATCGTTGGAAGAGCAAGGAAGGTGACGCCAAGGAATATACGGAATGGGTAAACGTAGAAGCCTGGGGAAGATTGGGCGAAGTTTGCCAGGAGTATCTCAAGAAGGGCAGTCTGATTTTCATCGAAGGTCGCTTGAAGACCGATCGCTATGAAGACAAAGGTGAATTTAAATATTTAACCAAAGTGATCGCCCTCGCCATGCAAATGCTCGACCGCAAGCCCAGTGAGGAACCGCTCATGAACGTGGAAGAGGAAGCCGTCGATTACGAAGCGCAATAAGTGTTGGAAAACACTTTTAGAAAATCTGCTCCGAGCGGCATCCCCGCCGCCGGAGACGGCGGCTTGAGCAAATAAAAAAAAGAAGGCGTACTGCATTTTCGATTGCATTACGCCTTTGTATGTTAATGGGCAGGACGCTTCGCGCATCCTGCCCTACGGATTTATAACTTTTCCAGCTGATCCACCATTTCACTCAAGACATCGAAGCCACCCTGCCAGAATCTGGCGCTGCGGATATCGATGCCAGCTTCTTCCAAGATTTTGGCGGGCGCTTCCGAGCCACCAGCCGAGAGGATTCTGAGATACTTGGGCTTGAAGGAGTCACCCTCGGTCTTGAACTGCTTGTAGAGCGAGAAAACCAGCAATTGGCCAAAGGCATAGGCATACACGTAGAAGGGCGTGTGATAGATATGCGGGATGGAGACCCATTCCCATTTGAATTCATCGGTCACTTCCACCGCATCGCCAAATTGCTCGCGCAGATTATCCAGATAGGCGGCGGAGAGTTCATCCACCGAGGCGTTCTTCTGAATCATTTCGTGCGCCTGTACCTCGAACAGGGCAAAGTATGACTGGCGCATGATGGTGGCATAGGCATCATCCACCTGCTTGAAGAGGATATCGCGCCGCACCGCTTCGTCCTTCTCCTCGGCCAGCAGTTTCTCGGTGAGCATCATTTCGCCGAAGGTGGAGGCCGTCTCGGCCAGGGGCAGGGAGGAATGATAAGTGAAGGCCGTGTGATGGGCAGCCAGCATAGCATGGATGGCGTGACCAAGTTCATGGGCCAGGGTGGCCACGTCGCGGGCGCGGCCCTGGTAGTTCAGCAGCACGTAGGGGGTCATCTCTGGCATCACCGACCAGCAGAAGGCGCCGTCCCGTTTGCCCTTGCGCACCTCACTATCGACATGTTCCTGGTCGAAGACGCGCTGCGCCAGCGAGGCGATCTGCGGCTCGAAAGTTTCGAATGAATCGAAAACCATATTGACGGCGGTCTCGTAGGCAAAGTTTTTCTCCGAGTTGGCGATGGGGGCATAAATGTCATAGCGGCGCAGTTTCTCCAAACCCAGATGACGGGCCTTGAGCTTGAAGTAGCGCTGGAAGATTTTAGAATTCTTCCGGGCGGTATTCAACAGCGCGTCCACAGCCTCATCGGGAACATCATTGGATAAATTCCGCACCGAGATGGCACTGGGGAACTTCCGCAGGCTCAGGTTCTCATTGTGCCAGTCGCGGGCATGAGTCTGATACATCTGCCCGAGGATCGAGCCATCGGCTGCGAAGACGCGCAGCAGTTCCTGATAGGCTCGGGCGCGCAGATCAGCATCCGGGCCCTGGATGTAAGCGGTCAACTGGCCGCGCGTCAGTTCTTTGACTTCGCCGTCCACCTCCAGCTTGAAGACGTAGCGATTGGTGATGGCGTCATACAGCGTGGTCAGTGCCCCGGCGCCGGTGACATCCTTGAGGTTGATGATCTTCTCTTCTGATTCGCTCAGGGTATAGGATTTGAAGTGGCGCATCTCCTCCAGATAGTAACGATAATCCCCGGAGACAGACATCAAGCGTTCGGCGTTCGCCTCATCCAGTTCCTTCCACCATAAACTAAAAAACAGGATGCGGTTCTGCATCTCGGCCGCAAACTGCTGGACGCGCGCCATGTAGGTCTGAGCGGTCTGGTCCTGGGTGTCGGCCGCGAAGGAGAGGCCGGTGAAAGCATAGATCTTGCTGACGATGCGCTGTGTCGCTTCCGAGGCCCGCACGAAGGTCAGGAACTGTTCGGCGTCCAGGTCAGGCTTGAGCTTGTTCCGTATCCCTTCGAAGGACTGCACCTGCTCCTCCACGTTGTCGAAGGCCGCCTGCAGGTCCGGGCTGTCGAAAGCGGGATAGAGTTCGTTCAAATTCCATTGCGCGAGAGCGTATGCCATGATTTCTCCTCTTGATTTATTTTGTCATTGCGAGCGGTATCGCTGGTTGAGTGGGTCGAGTGTTTCTCGACCGTATCGAAACCAGCACTACCAAGCGTCGCATGGCGACATAATCTCTGACTTTGTTGATGACTTCTTCAACGTGCTGGTCTCGATACGAGCGATACGCCTCGACTACGCTGGCGCTCCGCTCAGCGCGGCTATCGCTCTACTGGACCAGCGCATGTCGCAATGACAGATATGTTGTTACAAACTGGATCGGATGTGCACAATATCGCCGTCTTTGACGAGATATTCCTTACCTTCAAGTCTTAACTTGCCCTTGGCCTTCGCTTCGTTCATCCCGCCGAGGCTGATGAGGTCGTCATAAGCCACCACCTCCGCCCGCACGAAGCCGCGCTGCAGGTCGGTGTGGATCTCTCCGGCAGATTCCTGGGCTGTGGCGCCGCGCTTTGTCTCCCAGGCGCGCACCTCGTCTTCGCCAACGGTGAAGAAGGACTGCACCTGGAGCAGATCGTAGGAGAGGCGAATCATCTTGTTCAAGCTGAGTTCTTCGATGCCGTATTCCTGCATGAACACGGCCGCATCTTCCGGCGGCAGTTGGGCGATCTCCATCTCGAGCTTGCCCTGCAAGGCCACAGAGGGGGTCTCGAACTGCCACTCGGGAGCCGTCTGGCCTTCGCCCATGTTGAAAACGATCAAGACCGGTTTGCGGGTCAGCAGTCCAAAGCTTGCCAGGATTTTACCCTCCTCGGCCGAAACTTCCACCTTCCGCAGAGGGGTATTCTCAGAAAGGGCCTCCTGCAAACGCTGGAAGAGGACGCTCTGGCGTTCGTTCTCCACTTTATCGGTGCCGCCTTTTTTGCGCTCCTCCGTCAGTCGTTCCAGTTTGCGTTCCACGGCGATCAGATCGTTCAAGAGCAATTCGCTGAGCATCACGTCTGCATCGCGGGCGGGATCGATGCTCCCCATGGTGTGCAGGACGCTACCATCTTCGAAGCCGCGCACCACCAGGATGAAGCCATCCATCTGTGTGAGTTGATTCAGCAACTGACCCGAGATGCCGCTCTTCGCCGCGCCCGTTTCCAGCCCGGCGATATCGGCATAGGTCACCTTGGCGTAGATGGTTTTCTTCGGGTTGAACATCTCAGAAAGCCTAGTCACACGCGGGTCCGGGACATCCACCACGGAGGTGTGGACTTCGAAGCGTCCAGCCGAAGCGGTGGTGGGGGCATCCCCGCGCGTCAGCGCGTTGAAAATGGTGGTCTTGCCTGATTGAGGTAATCCGATAATTCCGAGTTTCATCTTTTCCTTGTTTGTCGCGCAGGAAAATTATCTTGCGCTGCGGGTTGGGAGTGGTATACTTTGGGGCGCAAATTGAGCCGAAGTGGCGGAATAGGCAGACGCGCACGACTCAAAATCGTGTTCCCTCCGGGAATGAGGGTTCGATTCCCTCCTTCGGCACTGCCGATTATACCCTTACAGACATCTTGGAACAAAATGCCCTCCAGAATGTGGAGGGCGCTTTGTTTTTTAAGTCGTTGAATTCTAAGACTTGTATTAGACCTGTCTTTCCTTTGTTGACTTTCGAAATCCAGATATGTAAAATCAAAATGAAAACAGGGAGTAGCGCTTGCCCGAGTCATACTCGTGGGCAAGGCAGATGATCGTCAGGACGGAGCCTTTTGACTGAAATCAAGATGCTCCCGGTCATCTGAGCGCAGGTCCGCGTTCGCGAGACTGCCATTCAAGGTGGTTTCGCGTTTTTACTTTAAGTTGGAGAGGAAAGTTATGAAGCTGTATATCATCTTTGCATTGATCGATGTGTTGATCGTTCTGGCATATCCATTCCTGTATGTTGCATCGAAATTAAGACGGATTTTCGGTTTTAAGAGATAATAGGGAATATAAATCCAAGAAGCCAAGGAGGTCCACCATGCCATCAATGAACGATGTCCTGGCCGTGATCATGGGAGGCGGACGCGGTTCGCGCCTGCACCCCTTGACCAAGATGCGCTCGAAGCCTGCCGTGCCGATCGCAGGGAAATATCGTCTCATTGACATTCCCATCAGTAACTGTATCAATTCGGGGATCTACCGTGTTGCGATCCTGACGCAGTTCAATTCTGTTTCTCTCCATCGACATATTTCACAAGCCTATAATTTCGATGTATTCCACACCGGCTGGGTACAGATCTGGGCCGCGGAGCAAACGCCGCAAAGTACGGCCTGGTATCAGGGCACCGCGGACGCGGTTCGTAAGCAGTTGTTCGAGATCCAGGCGACCGGTGCGGAGTACGTGCTGATCCTGGCTGGAGATCATCTTTATCGCATGAACTACCAGGAGATGGCCAGGTTCCACTGGGAGAAAGACGCGGATATCACGGTGGCGGTGCAACCCGTGGCCAAGAGCGAAGCCCATCGCCTGGGGATTTTGAAACGCGAGGCAGACAGTCGCATCTCGGCCTTCGTTGAAAAGCCCAGGGATCCGGATGTCCAGGATCGGTTTGTCAGCCGTGATGATCCGGAACGGCCCTTGCTGGGCTCCATGGGAATTTATATGTTCAAAACCAAGGTACTGAGTGACCTGCTGACCTATCACCTGCGGCAGGATGATTTCGGCGGTGAGATCATTCCTGAAGCGATCAATTCCCACGAGGTCTATGGTTTTGATTTCGACGGTTACTGGGTGGACATTGGAACGATTCGCTCATTTTATGAGACCAACTTGAAACTGACCAGCCTGGACCCGCCCTTCAATTTCTATGATACCAAATCGCCAATCTATACCCATGCGCGTTTCCTGCCTGGCTCTGTGGTGGAAGACAGCGAGTTGACGGATGTGCTGATGGCGGAGGGCTGCCGGGTCCGCAAGGCAGAGATCACACATTCCATCGTTGGCATTCGCAGCCAGATCGCGGAGGGCACGGTCATTAAAGACAGCATCCTGATGGGAGCCGATTATTACGATGTCGAAAAGCCGCTCGGCAACGTCCCAATCGGGATCGGAAAAAACTGTCATATTGAATTTGCGATCCTGGATAAGAATGTACGCATTGGGGAAGGCGTGAACATTCGTCCCTTCCCAGCTGACAAGGACATCGACAGCGACCTGTATTTTGTGCGCGATGGGATCGTGGTCATCGCCAAAGATACCGAGATCCCCTCCGGCACGCAGATCGCGCCCGAATAATATTTGTAAAGGCAGATCTCGATTCTCGGAAATTGACCTTTCCTTGACATTCCTTTATCATGAGAATACACTTGTTTTTGGTTGGGGAGTAGCCGTGGCGCCTGCTTGAATATCCGCTCCGGCGGGGGCGTCAGTGGATCGTCGTCACTCCATTGGTTCGCATCGCGGACCATCGGCGGTTCATGCGCTGAAGAGCGTTGGCAAGACCACCACAATAGGTGTGGTGGTCTTTTTAATTGGTGCCGCCACAAATTTTCGCTTATTACTTAGGAGACATTTGCATGCCACATGAAAAGCAGTCCCCTACCCAGCAGGAATGGCACGCGCTCGAAACGACAGAAGTGCTGAACTATCTTCAGGTTCAGGATGATGGATTAACTTCGCAGGAGGCCAAAAGTCGGCTGGCGCATTACGGCCCCAATCAATTGAGGGAAGCGCCACGTACCACCTTCCTGCAAATGTTATGGGAACAACTAAATAATTTTGTCGTGATCCTGTTGATCGTCGCCTCCGTGATCTCAGCCTTGCTGGGAGATTACGTGGAGGCCTCGGCGATCATGGCCATTGTAGTCTTGAACGCTGTGCTGGGCATCGTCCAGGAACGCCGTGCGGAGGAAGCGCTGGCCGCGCTCAAGAAACTGGCCGCACCGGATGCGCAGGTGATGCGGGATGGACATAGAGTTTCTGTTCCATCCTATGAGCTGGTGCCGGGCGATCTGGTTTTCCTCGAAGCTGGAAATTTCGTCCCGGCCGACATCCGCCTGTTGGAGGCAGTCAACCTGCGCGTCGAGGAAGCTTCGCTGACCGGCGAATCACTGGCCGTGCAAAAGAACGCCGCCACCGTGCTGGATAAAAACGTGCCCCTGGGCGACCGTAAGAATACGGCGTTCATGGGCACAGTGGTTTCCTACGGACGCGGGCGCGGGGTGGTTACCAATACTGGCATGCTCACGCAGTTGGGTCTCATCGCCAGCATGCTCCAGACGGTGGAGGTCGAAGAAACGCCCTTGCAGCGCCGCCTCGATCAACTTGGTAAATCACTCAGTATCGCGACACTTTTCCTGGTGGCCATTGTTTTCATCGTGGCGCTGATCAATTTCACCAATATCAGCGAACTCTTCACCGGGCCGCTGGCTTATATCAGTGAAAATGCAATTGAAATCACAGATGTCTTCATCATTGCCATCAGCCTGGCCATCGCAGCCGTGCCAGAGGGACTGCCGGCGGTGGTAACGATCTCGCTGGCGCTCGGCATGCGCGAGATGATCAAGCGCCACGCCCTCATCCGGAAACTGTCCTCCGTGGAGACGCTTGGATCGGCTACCGTGATCTGTTCCGATAAAACCGGAACGCTGACGCAGAATGAAATGACCGTCACCCGTCTCTGGGCAGATGGACAGTTCATCACAGTGACTGGAAGTGGGTATGTTCCCGAGGGTGATTTCCTGGTGGATGATAAAAAGACCGTCATCTCGAAATACCCTGCAGCCTTGACCACGCTCTGGCTGGGGCTGTTGAACAACGATGCTTCACTGGAGACGACCGGAGAGGAAGATTTCAAAGAAAACGTATCGTGTGGTGGGCGACCCGACGGAAGGCGCCTTGCTGGTGGCTGCCGCCAAAGCCGGGGCCACTTACGTGGAGGTCAAGGTTGCCTATCCTCGCGAAAACGAAGTGCCGTTCGACTCAGAGCGCAAACGCATGGTCACTGTGCATGATGTGGCCTCGCCGAAGTTCGAAGATATTTCCCCTTTTAGCGACGAGAAACATAAGAATTGGGATGTGATCGCGGTCAAAGGCGCGCCTGATATTGTTCTGGATCTTTGCACAAAATACCAGGATATCAAGGATAAGCCTCATCGTTTGACCAAGGAGGTACGCAAACGCATCCTGGAAGCCAATGACACCATGACGAAAGATGCCTTGCGTGTACTGGGTCTGGCATACCGCGTGGTAAAAGATGTACCCGACAACCCGGATGAACTCAGGACTGAAGAGTTGGAGAAGAATTTGGTATTCGTGGGTTTGGTTGGCATGATCGATCCGGCGCGTCCGGAGGTCAAACCGGCACTGGAAAAGGCGCGTGAGGCCGGTATCCGTACGGTCATGATCACGGGCGATTATCCCAATACGGCGCGCGCGGTGGCTGAAACCATCGGTATGCTGCGACATGGCAGGAAAGTCATGACCGGGGCGCAACTGGATGCAATCAGCGACGTGGAACTGAAGCAGGTCATCGAAGATACATCTGTCTTTGCACGCGTTTCCCCCGAACATAAGATGCGCATCGTGGACGCATTGCAGGCAAACGATGAGGTGGTCGCCATGACCGGTGACGGCGTCAACGACGCGCCGGCCATCAAGCGTGCAGACATCGGTGTGGCGATGGGCATCACCGGGACCGACGTGGCGAAAGAGACCGCCGACATGGTGCTGACCGATGACAACTACGCCAGTATTGTCTCAGCCGTGGAGCAGGGACGCATTATCTATTCGAACATTCGTAAGTTCGTGTTCTTTTTGTTGTCCTCGAACATTGCCGAGATCATGGTCATCTTCCTGGCTACGCTGGCCGGTCTCCCCGCGCCGTTGACGGCCATCCAGTTGTTGTGGCTGAACCTGATTACCGATGGCGCCCCGGCCCTGGCACTGGCCGTGGAAAAAGGTGATCCCGATATCATGCAGCAAAAGCCGCGTGCCAAAACAGAGCCGATCGTCAACCGCAGTATGACCCTCGGTATGATCATCCAAACCATCACGCAAACCGGCGCTGTGCTGCTGGCTTTTGGCCTGGGATTGATCTGGCATCTGGAAGCCAATGCCATCGTGACAGGCAACCCAATCACCTATCTTTTACAACATGATTGGCGCGGCATCGACGTGCAGACCGCTGAGACAATGGCTTTCGTCACACTTTCCTTGTGTGAACTCTTCCGCGCCTACACTGTCCGTTCTGAACGCGCTTCCCTGTTCCAGATCGGCGTGTTCTCGAATCGTTTCATGCAATATGCGGTAGGTCTCTCGATCGCCTTGCTGATTCTGGTATGTGCGGTACCCTTCCTGCAGCCCATTTTCAATACCCATTTCCTCCAACCCAATGAATGGGCGATGGTCGTTGGACTGGCTTTGATCCCTGCCGCATCAGAAGAGATTATGAAATTCTTTTTGCGCAGAAGGGCATAAGAATAAGAGCGGGAGGTTACGTTCCCGCTCTTAAGTGAAAGGATTTGCGATGAATGGGAGAATATCCCAGCCGCTGCATGGCGGAGCGATGGGCCTGTGTGCCGTACCCCTTATGTTTTCCAAGTCCATAGCCGCTGTATTGCGCGTCCAGCTCGCGCATGAGGGCATCCCGAGCGGTCTTTGCCAGCACGGAGGCGGAAGCGATGCTCAGGCATAACGCGTCTCCCTTCACCAGTGCAGTCTGTGAGATGTCAAGTTGGGGAAGTTCCAACCGAAAATCCGTGAGAAGATACTTAGGCGAAAGAGATAAACCCTGCAAAGCACGCAGTGCCGCCAATCTTGTGGCCGGCACAATGCCTTGTGAATCGATCTCCTCTGCAGAGGCAAAGGCTACGCTCCACGTCAAGGCGACCTCCTGAATGCGCGGTGCAAGCCTCTCACGCTTGAGGGGAGTCATCTGCTTGGAATCGCGTACCCCGGCCAGGGCTTCGGAAAGATGCGTTACTTCATTGGGCAGAATCACCGCGCCGACAGCGACAGGTCCAGCCAACGCGCCGCGTCCCGCTTCGTCCAATCCAGCCACGTGCAGCAGGCCACCCTTCCAAAGTTCTGATTCAAAAAAAGTATCGGGATCAACGCGCTTCATCATAGCGCCCCTGCCGCGCATTGGCGTGGATGCGGAAGATATCCCGAATCATTTGCAGTGCATCACGCAGAGCACTGACTTTGCTGTCCGAGAAGTGAGACCAGTGAATCGGAATCTCCCTGAGACGATATCCATGCCGGCGCGCAATGTAAAGCAATTCAATATCAAATGACCAGCCGTACAGCGTTTGCAGGCCAAACAAGTCTTTGGCGACCTCCGCGCGAAAACATTTGAAGCCACACTGTGTATCGTTCAGCCCGGGCAGAATCAGGGCTTGTATGAGAAAGTTGATGCCACGCCCGCCAAAGTGACGATAGAACGGTTCGTTGTAACGCACCGCGCCCTGGACTTCGCGCGAGGCGATGGCAAGATCGAAATCACTGAGCATAGGCGGAATGAACTTGCTGATCTCTGCCACCGGCATGGAAAGGTCAGCATCGCACATAAAGCGATACTCGCCCTGCGCGGCGAGCATGCCATGTTGAACGGCCGCACCTTTGCCGACGCCGCTCTGAAGTACGCGCATGTTCTCATGTTCCTCTGCAAACTTCCGGGCGAGGCGATAGGTATGATCGGTGCTGCCATTCTCAACAACAATCACTTCTGAGGTGAAGGATTGGCCTTGAAGAAAACGAAACACCTGCTCCAATGTATTGGGCAGGCGGTTTTGCTCATTATGAGCAGGAATAATGATCGAAAAAAAGGGGTTCAAATTTGTTTCAGAATACAAAGAAATACAAATACGCAAATGCAGCTAGCAGACCCACCAAGAGCAGTAATAAGAACAGGACCACGACAATTTGAAGAAGAGTCATGCCCAAAATTCGTGCCGGGCGCGTTTGAACCTTCGTCGTAGGTTGTTCGGATGCTGAAGAAGGCGTGTCTGCTTCCATCTCCGGCGCTTCATCCACCATCGAGAAGTCAAAATCGGCAGGGTCGAACGGTTTGGCCGCCTCTGCAGCATTGAAGATGGCACGTGCACGGGAAACTTCTTTTGGCGCAAGTTCCTCAGCCGGCTGAGGTTCCGAAGAAAGTGTGGAGGACATGGCGGTTTCCCTCTTTGGCAGGCGCGGGTTGACAATATGCTCTGCGAAGTCATGCGCGGCCTCGATGCTCAACACCGGGCTGCTCGTGACCAGGCCGGAGACAAATGATTTGACGCCATCGATCATCATCACCCGGATTGCCGGCCTGACCGACTCAATATGCAGACCCGGATCACCCGCGATCAAAACGGGCTCGACCTTGACAGGTACCTTTACACCCTGACGTTCTATAAAAGCTTTGACAGCTCTGCCCATACGGGCGGTGCGCTGGATCAAGTTGACGGATGCAGGCCTGTATTGGTTTCCCGAGGCTTCATTCCACGAATCACCTTTTGCTTCATAACGGCCGCGCAAATAGCCGACCTCGATCACGAAGATTCCCGCGGGGCCCAGCAGGATGATCGGCACCATGATCCCGCTTGCGCCGAGAGTCACGTTGCGGATGAGGGTGTATCCCTTTTCCAACTGGTGATCAAAGAACTTGACGATCGCGTTTTGCGCTTCCAGTTCATTCGGCCAATTGAAACCGAACTGGAGCATGCCCTGCACCCGCTGCACAGGACCCAGTTCGCCTTGCTCATTGAGCAGAGGGGTCTTATCGATGATCTTCATGGCAAACTAAAAATAAGGAACCTGTTCCAACTCGTCGTGTTCCGCCTGCGCGCGTGTGGCGATGAACTCTTTTCCATCCCGGCTCACCACCTGGACAGGTTTGCCTGCTTCAAAGGTGCCTGCCCAAAATTCCATGCGCTGGCCGGTCACAAACTTTTTACCGCTCTTGAGAAGCTCCAGTAGTTCCTTGCGATTGACCAGCATACGATCCGAGAAGGAAGCGCCGCGTCTTTCGAAGACGCGCGCTGTCACGATTTGTCCATTCTTGTATCGGACAGCTTCGATCACACCATCAAATTTCTTTGCCATACATTAGCTCCATGTGTATTTTAACACTAAACAACAAATAGACCCTAAAGGTTTTTCAAAACCTTTAGGGTCCCATGGTCGGGGCGTGGCGCTCCAGCGCCAGACCTTGGCTCCATGCACTAGTCAGACATTGTCCGTTGAAGATTATTGAGGTAACGCCCAATACCGCGAGCTTTGATTTTTCGCTCACAAGGCATGGCCTCAGAACGAGTGTTGAAAGACTCTGTATGAACCAACTCCCAAGGTACACCCGTTCGAGTAGACTTCGACTTCCCCGCATTGTGTTCCTGCAAACGTTTCTCAACATTTTCTGTGGAACCAACATACTAACGTTGCAGGCGTTGACTGTGGAGAATGTAAATATAGTACAAGATGGAATGCGGGGATTCGACGTGGACCTTGGCGCCAAAGCGCCACGCGCTAGCTTGAAGATGTTTCTTCAATATCGGAAAGATAACGCTTAATACCACGCGCTTTGATTTTTCGCTCACGCAGCATGGCTTCTGAACGGGTTGTAAAACATTCTGTGTGGATCAAATCCCAAGGTACGCCTACGCGTGTTGATTTCGATTTTCCAGCAGTATGTTCTTGCAGCCGTTTCTCTACATTTTCCGTGGAGCCAACATAATAACGCTCCAAAAGTTGACTGTAGAGAATATAAATATAGTACAAGTTGGGATACCCGGATTCGGCGCGAGCCTTGGTGCTCGTCGGTTGAGTAGGCGATGTTCTTTTCGCCGTACACTGGCACCATACGTGATTTGCCAAGTAAATCATGCAGGAGTCAAAACCAGGCGCCACGCGCTTGCTGGAAAGTACAAGTAGAAAACAGGTCGGGGCGCCGGGATTCGAACCCGGGACCTCTTGCTCCCAAAGCAAGCGCGCTAACCGGACTGCGCTACGCCCCGAAACGACGATTTTTATGAATATGTAAAAGGCCGGTCAGTCGACTACGGGACTTTGGCGCCACAGCGCCACGCGCTAACCGGGCTGCGCTACGCCCCGAAACTACGATCTTCACGAATATGTAAAAGGCCGGTCAGTCGACTACGGGACTTTGGCGCCACAGCGCCACGCGCTAGCCGAGCTGCGCCCCGTACAAGTGGTGTGAGTATAATGCGAAGGATGAAGACCCGTCAAGCAATAAACCGAATCACCTTACTGCTTGCGCTTCTGGCGGGGCTCCCAGCCTGTTCGCCCTCAAACCAACCTTTGCCCACTTCCACACCCTATCCGTTAACTTCAACCACGACACCCACGCCGCAACCAACTTTGACTCCTACGCCAATTTCAACATCCACAGCGACAGCGATCGCTTGCCTCACGCAGTCCGGTCGCGTGGAAGAGGGACAACTCGATTCGACCAAACCTCCACAGGAATACTTGATCTATCTGCCGCCGTGCTACGATGAAAAACCGGAACAACGTTATCCTGTCCTCTATCTCTTGCACGGACAAACCTACCGCGATGATCAATGGATTCGTCTCGGCGCGGTGGATGCGCTTGAAAATTTGATCCACTCCGGCGAAGCGATGCCCTTCATCATTGTCTTCCCGGATGACCATTACTGGAACGTCCCGGCGGGTACAGGCTTCGGTGAACGTCTGATCGACGGTCTCATCCCATACATTGATTCAACCTATCGTACTTTCCCGGACCGGAACCATCGCGCCATCGGTGGCCTGTCGCGGGGAGCGGGTTGGGCCCTGGAGTTGGGACTGACTCACTGGGAATTATTTGGAACCATTGGCTTGCATTCCCTGGCCGTATTTCAAAAAGACTTTTCCAAAATCCGAAAATGGCTGGCTGATATTCCTCCCGCATCATTGCCGCGCGTCTATATGGATATTGGTGATGCCGACCAGGAACTGGAACGAGCACAAGCAGTGGAAGAAGAATTCAACGCAGAGGGCCTATCGCATGAGTGGCATCTCTACGAGGGAGCGCATACCGAGGAATATTGGAGCGCACACGTAGAGGAATATATGCAATGGTATGCGGAGGGATGGAATTATCATCCCTAGTCAAGATCTAAGCTCATCGCTATCTGAATCATTTGGATGAATAGAGAGTGGCATCTCCTAATCTTTACAAATTGGATAATTTTAGTTATAATAATTGTGCGATATTTCACAATTAAAGGTGACTCTTATGATTACACAAAAACTCCCCCATATTGTCATTATTGGTGCTGGGTTCGGTGGACTGGAAACAGCGCGCAAATTAAAAAATGCGCCGGTGGATATAACCTTGATCGACAGACATAATTACCATCTATTCCAACCCCTGCTTTACCAAATTGCCATCGCCGGGCTGGTCCCCTCGCAAATTGCCTATCCCCTGCGAACGATCTTCCGCGGGCAAAAGAATATCGCTTTCAAAATGGGCGAAGTCAGCGCAATCGATTTCGCGTCGCGTTACATCAAAATGAACGGTTCGGTGATTGCCTACGACTATTTGGTGCTGGCGGTCGGCGGTCAGACGAATTTCTTCGGCCTGGATTCCGTCGAGCAAAACGGTTTTCAACTCAAGGGTGTCGAAAGCGCGGTCGACACGCGCAACCACTTATTGAAAACACTCGAACGGGCCAGCCGTGAAGTCAATCCTGACAAACGAAAGGCATTGTTGACCTTTGTGGTCGTGGGCGGCGGACCGACCGGTGTGGAGACTGCCGGCGCGCTGGCCGAGTTGATCACACATGTGATGACAAAGGATTACCCTGATATGGATTTGAAGGATGTAGGCGTGATCTTACTGGAGGCCACCGATCGGGTGATGCCGGCCTACCCGGAGGAACTTCGTAATGCCACCATGAAGCTCTTGCAAAACAAGCAAGTGGAGATTCGCCTCAGTACAAAATTAATTGATTACGATGGGGAACAGGTCACGCTGGGAAACGGGGAACATATCCAGACGCACACACTGATCTGGACGGCCGGTGTGCGCGCGGCTGAGATCACGGATCGGCTGGGGGTACAGCAAGCCGCCTCCGGACGAGTCCGAAGTTCGAGCCCACCTTGCAGCTGCCTCAGCATCCGGAGGTCTTCGTCATCGGCGACGCGGCTTATGTCGAAGACAAAGACGGTCATCCACTGCCCATGCTGGCAACCGTGGCACAGCAGGAAGCCGCGCTGGCGGCGACCAACCTGCGGCGCAGCCTAAAGGGACAAAGCCTCGAACCGTTTCACTACAAAGATCCCGGTCTGCTGGCGACGATCGGTCGCAACGCGGCCGTGGCACGCATTGGGGGACTCTCCTTCAGCGGATTCATCGCCTGGGTGATCTGGGTTGGGCTGCACATCTACCGCTTGATCGGATTCCGCAACCGTCTGCTGGTGTTGATCAATTGGGCCTGGGATTATATCTTTTACGATAACCAGGTTAGGCTGATCACGAAGGAATGAGGTTTGGCAACTGTGTGGCGGCGTAAGCAGCGCACAAGCCAAAGGCGTTCACCAAAAAATGCAGGATGATACCGGGCCATACAGAGTTCGACCGGTGATAGACATAAGCCAGCACGTTGCCGAGGATAAAAACCGGGATGAAGGCAACCAGGTCCAGATGGGCAGCGGCGAAGATGGCAGCACTTAAGGGCATGGCTACCTTCCAGCCATATTGCTGACGAAATCCCTGAAAGAGGAAGCCTCTGAAAAAGGTCTCTTCCACAAAGGGAGCGACGATCGCGCCGACAAAGAAAAACCAGATGGGCGATTGAAGCTCAGAAAACATTTTCACGATCTGATTGCCCTGCGTATCCACGCCAAAGAAAAACAAGATAAGATTGTGAACGATGATGAGGATATAACCCATGATCAGCAAACCACAGCCCAGGCCCAAGGTATCCCATCCAAATTTTCCAAAGCCGAGAGCCTTCCAGGAGATCCGCCTCCAACCCAGGATGACGACTACAGGTAGAAGATAAATAAGTTCCAGAACAACCACCAGGGCGCTTTGCGCGACTTCTGTTTTTAAACCTCGCAATGTAATCACAAGCAGAATGAGATCGATCAGGGCCAGCAGAACGACGCCGAGCCAGTTATCCATGGGACGCCAGGGCACCGAATAATGCGGCTCTTCGGGTATGGGGGGTTGCGATTGATTTTCCAAATCCATTATGCCTCTTTCAACTGACGATAAATAAACCATTGACCTTTACGGTCATCCACACTCTTCATGGCGCGGTCGTAATAAATATCGAAGATCTGCGCCGAATCCGTGCGCACACGGAAGTAAAAGCGGCCCACGTTCAACGAACCGCGGCCGGAGGCGACCAACGCGTGCGCTGGTCTCATATTGCGCGCCATCTTGTCACGGCGAGCAAAATTACTCCAGGAGGAAAGCATCTCAGTCACACGATAGGTCTTCGCTTCCCAGATGAATCCATCCGGGCAATCCGGCGTCTTTTCGCGCGCCGGAGGTGTATCGAAGAGAACTTCGATGGGATGGTCAAAGAAGTGGATGGGAGTAAATTCCGTCATGGGATTTAGACCTTGTATGGATCATTGGCCTGCAAAAAAGCCGGCAGTACATCCAAATCAAGCTGATTGCATTATATTGCGATTTCCAAAATCATAAGGCGCGCGTGGCGCCGCCATCCACATCCAGGATCGCGCCCTGGATATAAGAGGCTTGTGGAGAGGCAAGAAAAGCCACAGCTCGCGCGATCTCCACCGGCTCGCCGAAGCGCTCGATTTTCAGGTTATGCGGCATGCGTCGCGCGGCCTCTTCCAGGCCAAGGTTATTTTCTTTGGCATAGTTGCGAATGCGCGTCTCCAGGCGTTCGGTCCGGATCGAGCCGGGATTGACGGCATTGACACGCACACCATCCTTCAAGCCGCGGTCCGCCAGGGACTTGGTGAAATTCATCAAGGCGGCGTTCACCGCGCCGCCGATGGTGAATTCAGCGCTGCCGGCGCGGCCGCCAACACCAATGATATTGATGATCGTCCCGTGACCGGCTTGCAGATGCTGCCAGGCCGCCCGCGATAAGCGCATGGCTCCATAAAACTTGAGGGCCAGACCATCCTGCCATTCCTCATCGGTAAGTGTGAGAAAGTCGCCGCGTTTGGTGGCCCCTGCGCTATTGACCAACACATCTAGTTTGCCGAATCTCTCCACGACAGCCGAGACAATGCCTCCAGCAAACTCCGGCTCGCGCAAGTCAGCCACATGTACCAATGCTTCATTTGGCAGAGATTCCGCCAGAGCTTCAAGTTGAGCGCGCGAGCGCGCCACCAACACCACCTGCGCCCCTTCAGCGGACAAGGTCTCGGCGATGGCCCTGCCGATACCGCGGCTGGCGCCGGTCACAATAGCGACTTTATTCAAAAGCAATAGATCCATAATCAATTATCTTCGATCTCCAGATGGAAACGATGCAGCAAACGATGAAAGACCGGTGTAGCCAGTACGCCAACGGAGGCCAGCAGGACGATCCCTGAATACAAGGCATAGAACGAGGCAAAAAGTTTTCCGGCGTCCGTCTTCACTGTATCGACCGGTCCCATGCCACCCAAAATCATGGAGGCATTGAGCAGAGAATCAATCCATGAAAGCGATTCCAGATAATGATAGCCCAATACACCGATTAGCAGGGAAAGCAAAATGATCCCGGCTGTCACCAATCCATAGCGCAGCATACGCCGCGCGAACACAGACTGGCTGGCTAATTGCTCTGAACGGTGTTCGAACGAATCGAACATGGGAACTCCTCCGCAGATGGACTTATTTGCAGCTCGAATGACCTACTCGTTATGGTCCCAATCCCAGAACCAGAAGGCGATGCCTTTGAACTCGCCCCATCTATTAAAATGTTTTTCCACTTCATTCGCCGTGATTGGTTTCCCGCGATACCACTCCTGGGAAACCATCTTCAAGGCATAGGAATCGATCGGGATGAAATCATGCCGTCCGAGGATCATCAACAAATTGGCGGCGGCATAAGGTCCCACGCCGTTAAGAGTCAACAACTCTTTGCGTAATTCCAGGGTGGGCAGGTCACTCCTTTTAAGCGCTTCCAAATCGAGCTTGCCTGAGGCGACTCGCACTGCCAGATCATGAAGCGCAGAGGCGCGATAACCAACACGAATCTTTTCTTTGAGAAACCCCGGGCTGGAGGCGGCAATCGCTTCGGGTGTGGGGAAGGCCTTGGCACTCGACGCTTCGACTACGCTCAGCGCGGAACCAAACTCATCCACCAACTTGCGCGTCATGTTTTTGGTGGCGGCCCAGAGCGTGTTGGTCGTCAGGATGGTCTTGGTCACATCTTCAAACAGGGTCGGGGAACGCAGCACACGGCCCAGAGCACGCTTTTTGGCACGCGCCAGCTTCGGCTCCAGACGCGAAGCGGCGTAGAAGTGCGAGAAATCCATATCGAGGCCGAACATCCACGAGACTTTCTCAGTCACCTCCCGGCGTTCGACGCGATCGAGCTTCTCCGTTTCGATCAACACTCCATCTGCCGCATCCTTGAATTTCAGTTCCACGACACGCGCGTTTTTAATTGCAGCACATAAGAAAGTGTATTTGTCTCTTCCTCATAAGAAAAAGGCGCAAGTTGACACCAGCCATGCGAATCGATAACAGAGGTAAAGTTGAAAGGCTTGCGGGCGGGCAATGTAAACTTCATGGATCATCCTCTCAATGCGATTCTTACAAGTTGAGGTTTTGCGATGCGGATGTAATCGGCGAGTTTCATGAAGATGGAACGATCCAGGCGTCCCGCGTTGAAGACGACTTCCTCATTCTGCTGGATGAGCGGATCAGCCAGGACTGAAAGCTGGTCGTTGAATGAAAAAGGGGGAATCGCCCCGATGACACATCCTGTCAACGCTTCGGCTTTTTCGGGCGAGGCAAAAGCGACGCTAGCCACCTCGAAGTGACGCTTGACACCTGCAAAATCGATGCGGCAATCGCCGGGGACATTGGCAAGGCAATAAAGATTATCTTTTTTGTTGAGCCTGACCTGCAAGACAATGGATTTGATCGACTGCTCGATGCGATTGCCGCGAATCCTGGCGATCATTTCCGTGCGTCCCTCGGCCTCATGCTCGACGACGCGATACCCCGCGCTTTCCCGATCGAGCAAGGCACGTAACCGTTCGTGGATGTCCTGCGTCCTATCAGACTGATCTATTTCCATGATATAACCTTAATCCCACGCCATTATACTTTCTCTGTTCATGGGATAGAATCAAGGAACACAGCATGCTTCCTTCCTCAAATCATCATACCCTGTTCCAACAATCAACTACGGCGGACAAACTGTCATCTCTGCAGTCCCTGTTGAATGCACGCGAATTGACACCGGATGAGGCGCTGGCCTGGCTGGGTTCGATCCATGCGGATTTGAGGCAATCCCAGGGTCAGGATGGTTCGATCTATGCGAGCTACGCCCGCATGGTGGCATCCCTGAAGAGCATGATGCCGGGTATCTTCCAGCATGTCGTTGCCAACTGGCAGAAACCGAGGACAAGCTCTCAAGATTCGGAAGAACTATTCGATGAATTCATAGTCCAAAACCCAGAGGCAGCTCCAGAGAAACAGACGCCTACATCCCAAAGCGACACGGCGCAAGAAGAGCAAAGTGTGGAAGGGGAGGCAGGTGAGGAGGGAGAGGCAGAACCCGAAGAGGCTGAAGAAGGAGAAGAGGGGCCAAAAGAAGTAGAAAAGGAAGAGGCTGAGGAAGATCAAGAGCCTAAAGAAGAGACGAGTGAAGAAAAAGGCGAGGAAGAATCCGAAACCGAAGAAGTAAACAAAGAAGAACAGGACTCATTAGAAGATGATGATTCCGAAGAGGATGGAGAAACTGAAGCGCGTGAAGAGCAAGATGAGGTAGAGCAGGAAGAGCTCGAAGAAGAAGTTGAAGAGCCTGAGACAGAGGTAGAGGTAGAAGAAAGCGAAGAACCTGAAACGAAGAATGAATCCGAGGAGGGCGAACCAGAGGAAAGTGGAGAGGCTGTCGAGGAAAGCGAAGGACCAGAGGAAAGTGCAGATGAAGAGATGGCGGCCGAGGGCACGGAAGCCGCCGAGGAGATGGAAGAGGTGGGTTATGAAGAACCAATGGAAGAAGAGGAAGATCCTCCAATTGAAGACTAAGCGAAGTGCGGATGGAAAAATTTCCATCCGCACTTTTTATGTCATCGCGAGTCACCGAAACTTGGCTTTATTTCGTTAGCGCACTTCGTCTACACTTCTCGACGATCTCTCGTCATTCGGCTCAGCGCGAGGATCATTTCATAGCGTATACCGCATAGCCTCTCGGCGGAGCGTAGAACTGTGCATGCCCGTCGCGGTCGGTGGATTGGTCGAAGGGGCGCGCCAGAGCGGTTCCACTCCACCAGGCTACGGGTTGGAAAGAGGCGTTGGGGAATTTTGTTGTAACGAGGCGTCCATTCCAGTTGTCACCACGATTATTAAGCACGTAGACGAGCCCGGGCTGATCCCCATATCCGGTACGTTGCATTACGTAAAGATTGTCATCCACGTATAAGACTTCTGTGCCGCCGCCCGCATAAGCTTCATGCGCGCTGACCAGCGCGGCAATGCCGTTCGGAGTGGCATCCAGGGCGAGATTGTAGTTGAAGTAATCATGCCAGAACACGCACGGATAGCCTTCGTGGGTGAGGATATAACTATAAGCCAGCAGTTTGTCATTGGCGATCGGGCGCCCCTCGTCGCGCAAGTCATGATTCTCGACAAAGGTCACAGTGGTCTGTGGCTGCTTCTGCAAAACGGTCTCCCATGTAGGGAGATTTCGCAGGCTGAAACCATATTGGTCACACATGGCTTTGAGCATTTCACGCAACGGAAAATCGAAGGCATCCACCGGGTTCGAGTTGGAGAAGTTCGCCAGGTCCACCCAATTCTCGATGGCTTTGGCACTGTCCCAAAACTCGGCCACACCATACGGCGCAAACGGCTGGCCGGCGCGCATGTAACGATATTCCTGGATGGCTGTGATGGTATTCGCGCCGTAACCCTTCACAAAGTCAAAACGAAAACCATCAAAGCCCATCTCTTCGACCAGCCAGCGCGTCAGTTTGAGGATCTCCGCATAGACGTACGGATTGCGATGGGAAAGGTCGGGCATGTCGCCGAACGCGCCTTCGTCCCAACTCTCATACATGTTCGGATGAAAACATTCCCAATTGCGCGGAAATTTGCCGCTCTTTGGCTCGAAACGCGTCCAACGCGATTGATCGAGGATGGGATTGACTTCCTGTTCATCCGCGCCGCTGTTGTGATTGATGACGAGGTCAGCGATCACTTCCAGTTGATGGCTGTGTGCGGTTTCGATCAGCGCCTCCAACTCTGACCGCGTTCCAAACCAGGTCGGGACGGTACCCTTTTGGTCGAATTCGCCCAGATCATAATAATCGTATGGGTCGTAGCCCATCGAGGTTCCACCCAGATTCGCGGCCTTGTGGATCGGTGGCAGCCATAAGGCGGTAAATCCCACCTTCGCCAATGCAGGGATTTGCTCGCGGACAGTATTCCACCATTGAAATTCCTTATCCTCCGCACGCGGACAATTCCAGTAAAAGGATTGCATGATGACGCCCATAATGTCTGCTCCATTTGATTATGTCACTCTGTCACAAGTGGAGACTCTTCGCTGGGTCTTGATACGACCTTCGGTCTACTTGACCATCAGCTCAGAGTGACATGAAATAAGTTGAGGAAATTTTACCGCGAGAGAGAAAAACTAAGTCCCACGTTTCCCCATTGCAGACAAACGAATCCCCCTGGATGCAGTTCAGCGATCACACAGTCGGTGTAACCAATGCCATGTGACCGCACGAATTCATCATCGATGTTCTTCAAGAGCAACGGCAGCATGAGATGAAACAAGCCGCCGTGCCCGACTAACAAAATATCTTCACCATTCCCACGCTTTAGCTTTTCGATGAAAGGCAAAAAGCGATTTTGAATATCGATAAAACTCTCACCGCCCTCTGGTTTGCGGAGATAGTTATGATGAAGAATCCAATCTTCGGAAATCTCACGATGCAATCGCCAACTCTCCGCGTCAGATTTTTCTTCGAGGATTCCACAATCATATTCGCGCAAGGCTTCCGTAATCTGATAAGACTGATGAAATGCTCCCGACAGAATCTCCGCGGTTTGCCTGGCACGCAGCACCGGGCTGGAGAAAATGACAGTGATGGGAATCTCTTTAAATTTTCAGCTAAAGCCATGGCCTGTCTCTCTCCCAGCAGCGTCAGGCCGAACAGACTCTCACGGTTCGAGATCACGTGTTGAATATTGGCTTCGCTTTCTCCATGACGAACAAAGTAGAGTTTCACCAGGAAATTTTACCGCACGAAAAGAAAAAGGATTTATCCCGCTTGGATTATTCATTGAGAATGTGATGAGGACTGCGTTCTTCTTTTACTTGATTCTAAAAGTTTATATTATGGGCACGGGCCCAATGTATCACCATGCGCAAGGTGAGCGGGCACGGCCGCAGAGGAGATGCTAAGAGTATGTCCACCTTTCTTGTTGGGTTTGTGACATATCAATACTTTTTCACCTTCCTCCACGGGAGTACTATCTTCGGTTGTATTTAGGATTACGATCTGCACGATCACAATCTGTCCCTCCGCAGATGGGCACACGACGAGAATGACAACCTGATTGGGGCCAAGCTTTCCTTCGACGCCTTCATCGCTTTCGATACTGACATCCTCATCCAACGTGATGACAGGCCATCCAGATAATTGGATGTCATTTCCATTTACACTGACAACGATCGCTGTCACTGCCCCGCAGTTGGCATCTTCCTCAAATTTCCCCAGCGCCGTAATGCTGAGAATCTGCCAGGTGCCATCCGGCGAAAGCTGGATTTCCACGCGCGCAAATATTCCTGGTGCAATCGTTCCTTGAATGTGTGTGTTCTCGGTGACATTAAGCTGAATTCCATTGATGACCCATGGGTCCACGGAGTCCACGCGACCGACCAAAATCAAGATCGGGGCCATCTGTCCCTCGACCCATTGAATAGAATTTGCCAACCAGGTTCCATTTTCAAGGATTGTTCCCCGCGCGTACCAAGTCGCCAACTTGCAAACCATCTTCGATCTGTGTCGATTCGTTCGTCTCGAGAATGATGCCTGCCATCTTCCAGGGCTCCGTACTCTCGAGCTCAGCCATCACATCGAAGGCCGAATCTTTTGCAACAGAGGTCCAACCGCCATTCTTGCTCCGCACTTCAATAGCGTTATGGGTCAAACGCAACGATGTTTCGTCTGTGCGAAGCCCACTCAATCCTGCACAGGCCAGTATAAGTATCATGATCCCCAGATACCCCACAAGCTGTACCATCGATCTACCCTTTGTGGTCATGACATCCTCCAGAAAATGCTACCGATAAAGGACCCTATGTCTTTAAAGTATGATAGCACAGAGAATCTTCAGCGCAATTATGAAATTAGGGGGATTATGTATGATTACTAAACTTGAGGCTTTTCTTCGAGGACGCCGCGCGCAGCAGGGGGCTGGAGAAGATGGCAGTGATGGAAATCTCTTTTAATGTCTCAGCTAAAGCCACGGCCTGGCTTTGTCCCCGCGTAGTCAGGCCGAAGGGACTCGCGCGGTTTGAGATCACGTGCTGAGTATTGGCTTCACTTTCTCCATGCCGGATGAAGTAGAGTTTCATCTACTTGAAGGCCCGTTGCATTATCTGTCTCGTTGATTGAGGCTAACTTGCTCTGAAAGTCTCCAAATCCCATCAAGAAATTCCGCCCCAAATGTTGCTAACTTTTCCTTATTATTTTTGTATCATCTCAATAAATAGGGGCAGGGTAGTTCACGCCCAGGATGCGCCGAGATTCAGCTCGCGGGCGCGTTGGGTAACCAGAGTGGCCAAGGGCGGAATCTGGCGAGATCTCGGAAACCCGATCTTGAATGTAGGCATGAAAACTGATCCCCAGCTTGCGGGCGGTATCCGCTAATGTCGCAAACGTATCCCAGGCTTTTGCACCCAGCGGGGTTCGAGGACCGAAGCTCACATCCCGTTTTCGAACCCGTTGTCGAACGGCTAATTCGGAAGCATTGTTATGCAAAGGGAGTTCCGGATGTTCCAAGACCTGCAAGAGGGAGTCTTTTTTGTCTCGCGTTTTCTCAATGCGTTGATCGAGATCGGAGTAGCCCGGGTGCGTCGCGAACAAGTTATCGAAGTCCGCTGCCAACTGGCGGCGTTTGTCCGCATTTGGATTTTGGCGATAGGTCAACAACTGGTGGTAATACTCCCAATACTTTTTGCGGAAGTCTTCCAACAACTCCCGGTGCAAGGCCACGACCGGTGTCAATTTTTCCATGGCACCGCCCGCCAGGGCAGGTGTATACAGTCGTCCATCGTGGACCCAACACGACATCAGCGCAGGCGTGAGCCAATGGAACTCGGCCGCATCATCGCACACGAGCGTATCCACAATCGGAACACCTTGTTCGGCGTGGTAGGCCGCCGCGGCGGTCGCACCCAGAATGGCTGTGCGTTGTTGAATATTCAAATTGGGCAGCCCCTGGTCCAAGCGCTGGAGAAAGTCCGTTTCTTCCCAGTCTGTTTCACTGCACCACGTCGGCAAGAGCGCTTGCGCCGCTTTCGATAAGGGCACACCCTTGAGAATTTCCAAGGCTTCCTGATTGAGCCGGAAGATCCGCTGCCGCCCTTGACGCAGCACATCCAGCACACTGAGCCGATCTTTTCGGGGCTGCGTGTGATAGCAGGTGTACACGGGATTGCACACCACCTGGCAGTGTTGATTTTGCCCATCCACCCGTGTCTCGGTATGATCCACTTGTTGCCAGGGACTGCTCCGTAAGCCCGCCTCATAGACTGCCTCGCTCTCCGCATGAAACCCTGCCTGTTTTTTGATCAGCAGACTGGACACTTCCCCTTTCGAAATCTGCACCCCCAGATTCTCCAGAAACTCCTGGATCTTCGGCTCACTCGTCCCCACCCCAAAGTACAGTGTCAGGATCTAGACTCTTGATCCCCGGACCAAATTGTCCGGCATATCCCAGCGGCAATTCCGCCAGGTAGGTCTTGTGCCTCGAGGCCGAGTAGTACTTCTCTTTATAAAACAACACGTTCTCCCCAACTATCCGCACACGCGCAGCGTGCACCACCACCCTTTCGCAGCCTTTGTACTGCGCATCGGCAGGCAGCCGGGCTCGATCCACTTTCAAGACCTCTTCCCGCTGGATGACCACCTCCCTCTTCTTGCTCTTCTTATGCCTTGTGCGCTTTTCCCGCCGTTCCTTCTCCGACGAGCGATCCGCTCGCCCGCTGCCCTGCGCTTTGTTTCCTTTGATATTCGGCTTTCCCTGTTCTCCCTTCAAGCGATTATTCTCATCTCGTAAACGCTGGATTTCTGCACGCGCCTCCCGCAATCCGGCTGAAAGTTCTTCGATCATATTCAGCAGCCGCTTGACCAATTCGCGGGCATTCTCTTCCTGGATGGCGTTGAGATCAAGGTCTTCGAACATCGTGGCGTTAGTTTATTCGCTTATGCTCTCTCTGCAAAGCATCCAACGCTTCCTGATCCTGCCCCCTTTTATTGAGATGATACTAATGCTTTTGGAATTTCTCGCTTTCATGGCTCTTTGTGCCATTGATTGCGCCATATGACGAAGAGCTACACTTTTTCCTGACCCTGGTTCTCCTTCAACAAGGATAAGTCTTTCTTGGCTAGTTTCCAACGCCTTTGATAATGATTTTTCACGGCTCAGACCACTTCGCGACTGTCGAAGAAAGGGTAAAAAACTATAAATCCGTTGTCTTCCTTCCGCATCCACTTCAGCTTCCAACTCGGCAAATCGATAATCACTCCACGCCTCTAAGCTATTCAGGCGCCTGATTTCACTTTCCACATGGTCCGCGAATCGGCGGCGGCGAGCAACGCGTCTTCTTTCTTCTGCGCTATAGAATAGTGGCAAAAAATCTTTTATCCACAAACCTTTAATTTTGCTAAGAATATCCAATGCCCACCATACGCCTACGAGGATCAAAATAACAGTAAGAATTTGCTTTACTTGAATTGGGAAGATCTGATTCAAAAGATCTAAAATTTCTTGGAAACCAGGCATACGAAGCACCTCCTATAACACTGTTCCAAACAATGTGCAACAATGATTCGCTTATCACTAAGATAAAGCTATTTCATCCTCATAATTTCCTTTTAAATTTTAGCACCAATTTATCGCGTGACTATCTATTCCCTTATCCTAACCCAAATTTCGTTGCTGGTATAACTCACCTATCTCTGATCGATAGAAACGAAATACACTTTCAACTCCACCGTCGAATTAACTGTGATATGTAAATCGCTTTTACGGGTCTCATCCGATCTTGGATTGAACCACACGGCAAAGATGCCTAATGAATTGGGAACCTGCACATCCTTTTCAAAATGATCGCCAACCATCATCAGCTGGGAGGCGGGAAAATTCAAGTCGCTCAAAATGTGACGATAAAATTCTTCACCTTTGGGTAGGTTTATATTCTTGAAACAATAGATCTTCGAGAAATAGGTATCAAGACTACCGCGTCTTAACGCGCCCCAGATCTGGCTTTCATCTGAAATCGAAGCACTGGTGGCAAGGATGATCCGCCGTCCGCTGGCATACAGATAAGCCAGTACCTCCGCGATCCCATCGATGACTTCCACGTTCTCCCACTCCACCATTGGTATGAGAATCTCAGGATAGTCGCGCATGACGGTATCACCCCAATCGAAGAGGATGGTCGGATAACGGAGTTTTTCTGCCATGCGCTTAGGTCTCTCTTCCCATCTCGAACATGACTGTAATTGAAGGAGTTGAGCGAATTTTACCCCAAGATAAAGAAAAAGACTGACATAATGTCAGTCTCATCAGAATGATTCGCTATCCTGACAAGTTCTACTCATCCGGCAGAATGGTCGGTTTATTCAGGCACTCCAATGTTCCACGCGCTTCCCAGCCTTTTCCCTTTGAGATATACAAAAGCTTTCCATCCTCCAGCAATTCGACCGAAGTGGAGTTGGCTTCGGCACAATCCCCGTTCAAGTTCTCGACATGGACTTCGATGGTCTCATCCTGAATACCGAGTACTTTGAAGATCCCCGAACAGGGCAGGATGGGAATATCGAAGATTCCCAGGGTCGCGCCAACTTCAAACGGCTGGAGAACAGACAGGGTAATTTTCATATCCCAGCCGTTGCTGTGATGTGCCGTTCCGGTCCAGACTCCCAGGAGAGCATCTGTTTTCATCAGGTTATTTCATCTCACACATTACTGTATACCAGAGCAGATTTTACTGCGAGAAAGAAAAAACTGGCATGCTCCTGGCTTCCTATCGTCCATCGAAGTTCAGCAGGGTACAATTTCCCCGGAATCGAGTTCAAAATTGCCTCCATTAAAATGTCGATTTCGTCGACCGTTGTTCGACGTGTTAATAGAGAGCAAAATAAGAAACACGCTCCCAATCCATTACCCAAGGAGATAAGACATGAGATTCTTAATGATGACCACCAACGACAGCAGCCAGCCGAACACGCCTCCCACCCCGGAAATGTATGCTGCCATGGGCAAGCTGATCGAAGAAATGACCAAAGCTGGCGTGTTGCTCGCCACCGGCGGGCTGGATCCACAACACGCCACGCGCATCAAGAACGAGAACGGCAAGATCACGGTCACAGATGGGCCCTTCGCGGAGGCCAAAGAAGCAGTGGTCGGCTTCGCGCTGATCGAAGCCAAATCCAGGGAGGAAGCCATCGAGTATTCCAAACGCTTCTGGAGCGTGGTCGGTGATGGTCAGGGCATCATCCATCAGGTGTTCGGTCCGTAGCAAGTGAACGTACTCGAAACCGAATCCAATATCCAACACGTGATCGAGGCAGTCTGGCGGATTGAATCCGCCAGACTGATCGGCGCGCTGACGCGCATCGTCCACGACGTGGGTCTGGCCGAAGACCTTGCCCAGGGCGCCTTGGTCGCCGCGCTCGAGCAATGGTCTGAAATCGGGCGTGCCGGATAACCCCGGTGCCTGGCTGATGACCACCGCCAAACATCATGCCGTGGATCTCATCCGACGCAACGTGCGGCTCGAACGCAAGACCGAGGAGATGGGACGCGACATTGAGCTTCAGGAACAACTGACAAACGATTTCGAAACAGAGGCAGATGAGAACATTGGCGACAACATCCTGCGATTGATGTTTATCGCCTGTCACCCTGTGCTTTCGCTGGAAGCCCGCGTCGCGCTGACCCTGCGCCTGCTCGGCGGTCTGACAACGGAAGAGATCGCCCGAGCCTTTCTCATCCCCGAGTCGACCGTGGCGCAACGGATCGTGCGCGCCAAACGGACGCTCTCCGAAGCGCACGTTCCCTTTGAGTTGCCATCCACTGAAGAACGCGCGGCGCGCGTATCTTCGGTGCTGGCGGTGCTGTACCTCATCTTCAACGAAGGCTATACAGCCACTTCCGGCGAAGATCTCATCCGTCCCGCGCTGTGCGAGGATGCGCTGCGGCTGGGGCGTATTCTGGCAGAACTAACTCCGGGGGAGGCGGAGGTACATGGCCTGGTAGCCTTGATGGAAATCCAGGCTTCGCGCTTCAAGGCCCGCGTCGGTCCTGCCGGAGAGCCGATTCCGCTGCTTGAACAGAATCGCGGCCTATGGGATCAACTGCTGATCCAGCGCGGCTTTGCCGCGCTGCTGCGCGCCGAAGCCACCGGACAATCTTTCGGCCCTTATGCACTGCAAGCCGCCATCGCGGTCTGTCACGCCCAGGCACACACTGCAGAGAAAACAAACTGGGAACGCATCGCCGCGCTGTATGATTCGCTTGCGCAACTCACGCCTTCGCCCATCATCGAGTTGAACCGCGCTGTGGCAGTCGGGATGGCCTTCGGGCCGGAAGCTGGACTCGAGTTGGTTGAAAAATTGACCAGCGAACCTTCACTCAAGAATTATTATCTTTTGCCCAGCGTGCGCGCCGACCTGCTCGCCAAACTGGGTCGCCACGATGAAGCACGTATGGAATTTGCCCGCGCGGCAATGCTCACGCAAAATGAACGTGAGCGTGAAATCCTGCTTGCACACGCCGCCAGAACGGGCGAGACAAATTGATCCTGATTATTCTTCGGGGAAAATTATTTCCTGTAACGCGTTGCTACACCAGCAGTCCGGGAAGACTCAAACAACTTCTGCTGATCCTCCTGAAGTTGAGCAAGCACATTTGTATCTTCCAGGGCAGGAATGCAAATCACTTCGCCCAACTTAAGTCCCGCCAACGAGGCTGAGACCAAATCTTCAGGCTGCATCACGATCGCGGCAGGGAAGCGACTGGCGTCCGTGCCAACGTGTGTGTGAAATTCAGTTGCCACCACGCCAGGACATAATGCCTGCATCTGTACACCCGTTCCGTCCAATTCACTCTGCAATAGTTCGGTAAAAGCATTGATATAAGCATTCACGCCCGCATAAGTGGCGCGCTTCGGCAATTGTGCTGATCCCAACGGCGCGCTGAACGCCAGGCGCGAGGAAACGTTGATGATCGAACCACGGCCGCGCTGGAGCATACCCGGCAGCGCAGCGCGCGTGAGACGCGTCACTGCCAATACTTTTACATTGATCAACTCTTCGGCTTTATCGGGGTCAAGCTCAACGAAAGGCATATATCCACCAAAACCGGCGTTGTTGATGAGCAACTCCAAATCCGACTCCGCAATCCGCTTTTCGACCGCCCGAAGAGAATCGGCTTTGCCCAAATCCGCAACCAAAACATCCACGCTGGCCTTGTAGCTTTCCTGCAAGCGTTTCGCCAGTTCCTCCAATCGATCGCGGCGGCGCGCCACGATGATCAGATCATAGCCATCTTTTGCAAGACGTTCTGCAAAAGCACTCCCAATCCCTGATGAAGCACCTGTGACCAAGGCACCAGAAGGTGCATTTGTTGCCATACATTATTCTCCTTGAAATAAGTCTATCGCTATTGGTAAAGCCGTGCGCGCCCATTCGCTGAGCGAACCATCTGCCTCGCGCTCTCCATATTTGTCCGCCAGCAGGTTCCGTGCCAGCAATTCTTCTTTTTCATCGGTTACTAGACGTGCTGTAATGTGAAAAAAGTGCTTTGCGATTCCTACCATCACTGACGGGTTCTTGCGCAGATTCTTTACCCAGTCCGCTTTATCCATACCGCCGGAGAGCAGATAGATGGTTTTATCGTTGAGTCCAAACCAAATCTCGATCTGATGCGGCTGGCCGGTGACGCGTCCGACAGTCGTGAGATAACAGTATTCCTCTTGGGCCAGTGATGGAAGAAGCGCGGTCAAATCTTCAGGAGGGTTGTTTCGGTTTTCTGTCATGATTTCCTTACAAAGTGCATTCAGCCAGAATGATCAGGCAGAGTCCCACATCCCCATCCTTGGCGACCAGCGAAGGAGGAAAATATCCATCAGGGACATCCGCCACGCGCAGGTCAAAAATCTGCTTCACCTTGTAGCCCGCATTCTGAAATGCGTTGAGATAATCGTCTCGAGTGTGTGACATATTCGGCAGACGATATGTAGAGTCTGTTTCCTGCAGGGATGTCCGCCAACGAACCGCGATGGAGTTTGGGTGATACGCCGAGATGAGACAATTTCCGGGTTTGGTCTGCAAACGCGCGAACTCCTGAATACATTCTTGAAGATTTGCAACATGAGATAAGACCAGTGAACACAATATAAGCTCAAAGTTTTCCCTGGCAAAAGGTAATGAGGCTTCGGTTGTTCCCCAAACAAGAGCCAATGCGTTCCCATTCGAAGCACGTTTGGCTTGGGCAACTCTCAGCATTTCCGGGGATAAGTCACACCCAATCACAGTGGCATCTCGCTCTGCCAAACGGATGGCATGTCGTCCTGTGCCTGTACCGACATCAAGCGCTGTTTTGAATTGCAATTCTTGAAGCAGTTTATTGATGATCGGCTCTTCCACGGCAATCAACGGATTCTTCCAATGATCATATCTTTCCGCCCAACGCGCATACCCTTCAAGAACTCCAATTTCCTTGTATTGATATTCATCCGGCAAAAGCACACTTGTATGCGAACGATCCTGCGCAGTGACAATCAGTACCCCTTGTGTGTCTGTAATTTTATATTCGGTGGCAACCAGTAATGCATGTTCCGCCGCGAATTCGTTGTAACTTTGTGCGTCTTCGCCTTCCTCCCTCCAATCACCGGACTGATGTCTACGTAATAGTGCCTCGAGCGATACGCCAGAAGAATAAATCACATCCTGTGCGGCTTGACTAACTTGAATGTCTCCCAACGATAAAGAAATCATCATGGCCATCATCAATTAGGGCGTGGGATATTTATCCGCTTCACGCTGACATGCCGCCCAATCGGAGTCCGGCGGCTGCCCTGTGGATGAACAAACCTTTATCGAGGTGGGCGAGGAGAAAGACTGACGATAGTCATATCCAAAGCGGTAATCATCGCGGTCTCCCTGGCAGCACCAATCTTGCTGAGGAATGATAAATGGATAATGCATGCCTGCTTCTTCTTGTGGCGCACTCGTGCGAATCCGATTTCCAATCCAGATAAGTAGACCAGCCGGTGCAACGCTAGTAAACAGGGCATTAATTAAAGTCATATCATCCTCCTGACTCGAACCGGTGAGGCCAAACCTATCATCATTTTACGACTGTTTCACTTCATCATACATCATGGCCGGACCGGGTTTCATGTTAATCTCAAATGGGTGAGGGTGAGCCGAGTTCCATCGTCACGGAATCAGCCTGGAGCGTGGAAGGAAACGTTTCTTTGAGAACCTTACAATCCATCTACTCATGCAAAGAACGTGTCAGTTGTCAATTGCGTAGATAAGAGAAATTGGGTAAGATAAATGATGCCATGAGACGATTTCTGGCGTTCATCCTACTGGACATGTTTATGTCACGGAGTCAGTAAGCCTGACAGATGCCCTTGTATCTGTCGGGCTTTTTTTATCTAAATCGCCTGAGGCCGGATATCCTCCTGCCTTACGAAAAAACTAACAAGGAGTGAAAATGCAAACACCCTGGGAGTATCGTTACGCCCATCGCATGCAGAAAATGGGAAGTTCGGTCATCCGTGAATTGTTGAAGTTAACCGAACAACCTGACATTATTTCGTTTGGAGGCGGGTTGCCGGCGCCTGAGGTCTTTCCGGTAAAACAATTCCGCGAAGCCTGCAACTACGTGCTCGAGCACTTCGGGCCACAGGCTTTGCAATACAGCACGACAGAAGGATATCTGCCCCTCCGCGAGATGATCGCGCGACATACGGCCCGTTATAGCGTGGAGGTGGCTCCCGATAACATCATGATCACCTCCGGTTCACAGCAGGCCTTGGATTTCATCGGCCGATTGTTCATCAATCGGGGTGATTACGTGGTGGTGGAATCTCCCACCTATCTGGGCGCGCTACAGGCATGGAATGCCTATGGCGCTCAATACATCCCCGTCCGCTCAGACGAAAACGGCATGGTCGTGGATGAGTTGGAAGCTGCACTGCGCGTCGGACCGAAGTTCATCTACGTATTACCGAATTTTCAAAACCCGAGTGGCTCGACCCTTTCTCTCGAGCGGCGCATGAAACTGGTGGAGATCGCAGACAAATATGGCGTGCCGATCGTGGAAGATGATCCCTACGGACAGTTACGCTATGAAGGGGTACACATTCCTTCGGTCGTCACGCTCGACAGCCAATATCGCGGTCCAAACGGAGGTCACTACAGCGGCAACGTTATTTACTTGAGCACATTTTCAAAACTGCTGGCGCCTGGTTTGAGGCTGGCCTGGGTGATCGCGCCACCGGAAGTTATTCGCAAATTCGTTACGGCGAAGCAAGGCGCAGACCTCCACACATCTTCTTTCAATCAATATGTCGCCTATGAGGTCGCCAAAGGCGGCTTCCTGGATGAACACGTGAAAGTCATCCGGGCAACGTATAAGGAAAGGCGCGATGTAATGATCGAGATGATGGAAGAATTGTTCCCAGCTGAAGTCACCTGGACCCGTCCGCATGGAGGCATGTTTCTGTGGGGTATCATGCCGGAAGATACGGATGCAGCTGAGGTACTCAGACGCGCCATCCAAAAGAAGGTGGCCTTTGTACCCGGCGAGGCGTTTCACCCGCGTGGCGGTGGACAGAATACCATGCGGTTGAATTTCTCTTATTCCTCACCAGAGACAATCCGCGAAGGCATCGCCCGTCTCGGCATGACATTAAAGGAATTGATCAAGGAAAAGGTTTAACAGAATTAATAAGGAAGGCGTCGCACCTCGTTTAATGATCAAGGTGCGACGCTTTTGCTTTAAATCACTTTGAGGATGGAATTCAACTCATCAAAGGATTGGATCATATCGCAATCGGCCTCAGGGAAGATACCATTCGGGTCATAGAGCACAGGCCGAAGTCCGGCGCGACGCGCACCGACCACATCCGCATAGTAATTATCTCCCACATAGATCGCCTCCTGTGCGGAAAGCTTCAGGCTTCCCAACGCATATTCAAAAACACCCGGCTCGGGCTTATATGAATTTACTTCACCGGCCGCGAGCGAAAAATCGAAAAAGTCTCCAATGCCATGCTCATGCAATGTTTCCTGAAAGGGTTTATCGCGATTCGATATGACACCCAGGATGAAGCCCGCCTGCTTCAATTCAGGTAAAGCTCGGCGCACATCCTCAGGGATGATACTTTCCGGTTTATACACTTCGCTCATGTGCGCTGAAATGCGCGCGGAAAATTCCTCCGCCCAGGCTGGCGCGGCGCCCAGTGCCACCAGACGACGCCGGCTATAGGTGATCCAAAAGTTCTCAGTTTCACTGGAATGTGCGAGCAGGTCATCGCGCAGGTCAACAGAACTGGCCCAATATAGGTGTTCCCAGCGCATGGCGCGCGTACGATCTTCAGGTTTCACATGCAAACCAAGAGTAATGACATAATCGGTAAACACCTCACCGCCAGAGGGCACGTTGTGACGAAGTGTACCGTCGAGGTCAAAGAAGATGGCTTTTATGCCGTTCAGCGAAAGCAAGTTCCCTCCAATTTCGGATGTGGATAAGTGATCAGGATTTTATTTATGCAATGGATAAGAAAAACCAACGCAGATTTCGCAATGTAGATTCCTAACCTCCGATGTGGGACATTTCCACCTTCGGCAGAGAAACCGTGTTGTCGGAGCGAATTTCCGAATAGCGATCAGCACGCTTTCCCCAGATACGCGCTATCGCCTGCGAGATCTCCTCGTCCGTCGCGCCGCTGCGCAGCAAACCGCGCAGGTCGTGGCCCTTGATGGAAAAGAGACAGGTATATAGCTGGCCTTCGGCAGAGATGCGTGCCCGATTACAATCCCGGCAAAATGCCTGGGTTACAGAAGCCACCACACCGATCTCGCCGCTGCCATCCTGGTACTGCCAGCGCTCGGCCACCTCGCCGCGATAGTTCGGAGTCAATGGCTTGAGCGGCATTTCCGCATCGATCATCTTGATGATCTCCGCGGCTGGAACCACATCATTCATGCGCCAGCCATTGGTATTGCCCACATCCATATATTCGATGAAACGCAAGATGTAGCCTTTCTCATGGAAGAAGCGCGCCATTGGCAGGACGCTGGATTCGTTAAGGCCGCGCTTGACCACCATATTGACCTTGATCGGCCCCAGGCCAGCGCTGGCGGCAGCCTCCATTCCTTCCAATACTTTCGCCACCGGAAAATCCACATCGTTCATAGCCTTGAACGTTTCATCATCCAGCGAGTCCAGGCTGACCGAGACACGTTTCAACCCGGCCTCTTTCAATGCCTGAGCTTGCCGGGCCAACAGGGAACCATTGGTAGTGAGGGTAAGATCTAGATCGGAAATCTCGCTCAACATGGCAACCAGTTGAGGCAAACCGCGACGTACCAGGGGCTCGCCGCCGGTCAAACGGATTTTGCGAACGCCGTGTCCGACAAAAATACGCGCCAGACGGGTAATCTCCTCGAAAGTAAGAATTTGACTGCGTTCCAGGAATTGGTAGTCCGAACCGAAGACTTCCTTGGGCATGCAGTAGATACACCGGAAATTGCAGCGGTCGGTAACAGAAATACGCAGGTCACGCAGGGGACGGTTAAGGGTATCGGTGATAGTCATGTTACGGATAATTTACCATTTCATTATAACAATTTTGTATGAGCGTCATCTTAGCTGGTTGACTGCCACCTTCAGCCATGCTATCATGCTAGCATTATTGCACGTCATTGGCGTTATTTAAGGAGTTTTTATGAGCACTGAATTTATTTTACGCATTGTAGGCATGCTTTTTTTCGCAATTTTGGGCGGTTTCTGGGGGTATAGCTTTGGCGGGGATAACCTGGCGGAATCCGTTCGTTATGCCGCAATTGTTGGTCTCATTTGCTCACTGGCCGGCCTGGTGCTGACACCATATGTTACAACTCGTCCGGCAAAAGCCATTCGCACCCGACTCGGTCGTCTCTCTGCAGAGACGCTTTTCGCAGGTCTGATCGGTTTGGTGGTAGGCTTGCTGACCGCCGCCTTGCTGGCCTTCCCACTTTCGTTATTGCCACAGCCATTTAGTCAAATCCTGCCGTTTGTGGGCGTGGTGGTTTTCTCCTGGCTGGGTGTATCGCTTTTCGTGATGCGGCAGGGCGATATCATGGGTTTGATGAGTACGCTCAGTGGACGCAGTGAGGGCGGTTCATCTTCTTCCTGGACAAATCTTAACCGGACAATCTTACTGGATACCAGTGTCATCATCGATGGACGCGTGGCCGACATCGCCAAGACAGGCTTCCTGCCGGGCACGCTTCTCATCCCGCGCTTCGTGCTGAACGAGCTTCAATATATCGCCAACTCCCCGGATGGCTTGCGCCGCCAGCGTGGACGGCGCGGCATGGAAGTGCTGGCTGAACTCCAGAAACTACCCAACATCCTCGTCCGCATCAGTGACATCAACGCGGAAGGTGTACGCGAAGTAGATGACAAACTGGTTGTGCTGGCGCGGCAGTTGAAATGTCCCATCCTGACCAACGATTACAACCTGAACCGCGTAGCTGAATTGCAGGGTGTGACCATCCTGAACATCAATGAACTGGCCAACGCGGTTAAATCCGTGGTGCTGCCCAGCGAACGCATGACTCTGAACATCTTCCAGGAAGGCAAGGAATTCGGTCAAGGTGTGGGCTATATGGATGACGGTACCATGGTGGTCGTGGAAAACGGACACGACTACATCGGTGAATATAAAGATGTGGTCGTTACCAAAGTGCTGCAAACCGCGGCGGGACGCATGATCTTCGCCCGCGTGGAAGAAGAGAACGGGAAGAAAAAGAAATAACAACTGTCATTGCGAGGAAGGCCGCGACACAAATGTCTCGACCGACGAAGCAATCTCAGACAACCTGTAAATTCTGGGATTGCTTCGCCTTGGTTTCGACACCGGCATGATTTGCCTGGCAAATCACATGCGGTGCCAGTGTACGTGGCGCCTTGCGCCACTACTCCACCAGCGTTCGCTCGCAATGACGGAGACCTACTATGATCCGTCTTTACAACACCCTCACCCGCAAGAAAGAAGAATTCCGGACCCTCGAGCCGAACGTCGTCAAGTTATATGTCTGCGGCGTCACGGTCTACAATGACGCGCACGTGGGTCATGCCATGTCCGCGCTGGTCTTCGACATCATCCGTCGTTATCTCGAATACCGCGGCTATGAAGTCAAGCATGTGATGAACTATACCGACGTGGATGATAAGATCATCAATCGCGCCAGGCAGCTTGGCGAAGAACCGCTCAAGTTATCACAACGCTACATCGAAGAATATGCAAAGGAACTTGCCAATCTAAACATCCTGTCTCCCACCGCGACCCCGCAAGTCAGCAAGACCATGCCTCTCATCATCGAGTTCATTCAAGGCCTCATTCGTAAGGAAGCCGCGTACGCGGCACCGAATGGCGACGTTTATTTTAGCGTGATCAGCGACGATGATTATGGAAAACTCTCGGGTCGCAAACTCGAAGATATGCAGGCAGGCGCACGCATCGAAGTCGAAGAAGCAAAAGATCACCCAATGGATTTCGCATTATGGAAAGCCGCCAAGCCGGGTGAAATCTCATGGGATAGTCCATGGGGTAAAGGTCGCCCCGGTTGGCACATCGAATGCTCTGCCATGAACCTGGCCGAACTCGGCGAACAGATCGATATCCACGGCGGTGGCAACGACCTCATCTTCCCACATCATGAAAACGAGATCGCCCAGACCGAATCCTACACGGGAAAATCTTTCGCCCGTTACTGGGTTCACAACGGCATGTTGCAGCTCGGTGGCGAGAAGATGTCCAAGTCGTTGGGCAACATCGTCAGCATCAAGGACTTTTTATCCAGGCGCGATGCCGATGTGATGCGCATGCTGGTCTTGAGCGGAAACTATCGTGCACCCTTGATCTTCAGTGAGGAGACGCAGGATGCGGCAGAGAAGTCGCTTGAGCGCTTCAAAGCCGCCCTTCGTCCTGCTTCCACTTCCCCAGGCGGACTCTCCGCTGATGCCATCTCTGCGCTTGCCTCTCAAGCCGGGTCTACAAAGGAATCCTTCATGAATGCGATGGATGATGACTTCAACACACCGCTTGCCCTCGCCGCGTTGTACGAACTCGTCAAAGCCATTAACACTGCCGCGTGATAACAACGCCAACGATGCAGATCTAAAACCTGCTCAATCCATCTTACGTGAACTCACCAGCGTACTTGGATTACGTTTAGAAGAAAAACAAGGCTCCAGTGAACAGGAAGCGCAGGTCAATGCATTGATTGCGGAACGCAATGAAGCTCGCAAGCAAAAGCAGTGGGCACGCTCAGACGAGATCCGTGAACAGCTCAAAGAAATGGGCGTAACCATCGAAGATAGCAAAGAAGGCACGCAGTGGAGATGGAGTTAATTTGTTGGTTTTCCAGCAGAATATTTGATAGTAAAAACTTCCGAGGTTCTGGAGCCTCGGAAGTTTTTGTTTTTTCATTCTTCTATTTTCTTCTACCTGTGATTAGACTGTTCGTTTGCGCACTTCTGCGCTGAGAAAATCCATGACCCAGACAACGATCACAATCGCCCAGATGGCTGTACCAGCCTTCTGATACTCCAGAACATTAATGCGCTGGCTGATATAAAAACCAATGCCACCACCGCCCACGAAACCCAGGATGGTGCTGATACGTACATTGATATCCCAGTGATAGATGATGAAGGAGATGAAATCCGGGATGATCTGCGGGATGACTGCAAAGCGGATCACCTCAACACCATTCGCACCTGTGGCAGAGATGGCCTCGATTGGACCAGAATCGATGCTTTCCACCGCTTCCGAGAAGAGTTTCCCCAAAGAGGCAACGGTCACGACGGTTAATGCCAACACTCCGGCAAACGCACCAAAGCCTATCCAGAAGGCAAAGATGGTCGCCAGCACCAATAAGTCATAGGAACGCGTGATATTCAATATCGCTCGCGTAACTCCGTAGACGGTATTCCCCAGCCAGTTGCGTCCCATGATATTGCGAGCCGCCAGGAAACTAATGGGCGCCGCGATAATTGTGCCCGCGGTGGTGGCCAGCAACGCCATGAAAATGGTCACCATGATGTTGTTGACCACATCCTTCAAGGTGGTGCTGGGAATCAATTTCCCAAATGGAACAGAGTATTTCGCCTGAAGATGGCTGGGAATGCCATCCGTGGTCAGGTTGATCGGACGGACTTCAACCTGTGTTGAATAACTTCCATTTGCATCCGTGGTGGCTAATTTCGAGAAGAGGGTATTGCCTGTGGGCAAAAGCCATTGGATCTTCACATCTGTGTTGGCTGGCAAACCTGTTCCATGAACGGTAACCTTGTCCTTGGGACTGGCACATGGCACATCCACAGCAAGCCCAGGATCCGCCTTCGAAGGCGAAACATCCGCCGAGTCGCACGGAACCGGAAAAACGATATCGATGGTGGTATCTTCGGCCTCGCGCGTGAAGAGGTCGGGACGGATCAGCGCACTTAGGATTTTCTGGCTTTTGGGCAATGAAGTAAAGAGCTTGACAGGATCGATCTCAGTGACGCGATAACCGATCACGTAGGCAGCAGCAGCCAGAACGATAAAGAAAACGGTAACAAACCAGCGACGGAAATTGAAATCGCGTGGTTCCATGCTATACCAACCGTTCCCTGATTTTGGCACTCACAACATCGAGTGTGACCACGATGACCGCAATGGCGATAAAAGAGGAACTCACTGCATGGAAGTCACCTTTCTGGATCCATTGATAAAGATAAAAACCTATGCCGCCGCCACCCACGAACCCGATGATGGTGGATGTACGCACATTGATATCCCAGCGGAATAGCGTAAAGGAGGCCAGGGGAGGCACAATCTGGGGGATGACTGCATAACGAACCATTTGCGTCCAGGTTCCACCGGTGGCGCGGATCGCCTCCAGAGGTCCAGGATCGATCCCTTCAATGACTTCAGAGAAAAGTTTACCCAATGCGGCTATGGTATGCAAAGTCACTGCAATTACACCCGCAAACGGGCCCAAACCGACAATGACAACAAAAACAATGGCAATGATCAACGGCTCAATGGAGCGAATCACATTGAGGATGGTACGCGTAACTGTATAGACCGTCAGGGTAATTGGATTGCCACCCATCAGGTTGCGGGCCGCCAGGAAACTAAAGGGGATGGCGCCTATGGTTCCCAAGGTTGTCGCTATCAGTGCCAGGAAGAGAGTCTCCACAACGCCCCGCACCACATAACTGCCATTCTTCGAAAGTACTAGTTCAGGCAGCTGACGAGCCTGTGTTAGATAAACGCGATGCTCAAGTGGTATTGTACGATCAGGCGCTGCGGATAGTGCAGAAGGAGGGACCTGAATGGTTGTGTTGAGATTTCCGTTGGCGTCACTGGTAATCACGAGTGGGGTAATGTGTCCCTCACCCAGCGGAAGTCGATCTCCAATCGGGGTCGCCCACTGGATGGTTGTATCCGTATCCGGCCACAGCCCACTGGCCTGCACGTTCAACATGTCGCTCAAGTTTCCGCAGTTTGGAGAAACATCGATATGAATACCGTTAACTGTGTTCGTGGAGGGTGGAGGATTCGGGCCACAGGGGACCTCTACTGGCGCCCAGCCTGAATTTGTGATCTCGGCCCGGGACACGAAATCCGGATGGAACATGGGCTGAATGATGGATTGTGCCCTGTCCAGGTTTTTCGTCAGCGCCAAAAGATCAATACTGGTCACCTGCCAGCCGATCCCATAGGCCATGATAAGAATGGCGATGGTTGGCCAAAGAGCTGAACGTAATTTCCCACTTTGTGCAAAACCAACAGCGTCCCAAATATTCCACAACCACGTCACGACCGGAACCGCGTACCATGCCGGAACCGCGTACCAGACAGTCACTAGAAGTGCTGTCAGCGTGCCAAGAAAAACAGCAACGCCCCGGTAACGTTGTTCCAGATAAAACTGACCAGCTCCAGGCAGTGCCAGGGAAAGCACTCCGGCGATCAACGGTGAACGCTTCGATTGACTAGGCGATGCTTGGTGCGCCATGCTCAGTCTTCCTCAACTGCCGTGGTTCGTACTTCCTGTGCTTCTTCTCCGTAGATTTCCTTGAACTTGGCGCGGTTGATTTCCTTGGGGAGCCCTTCAAAAACCTTAACCCCATCCTTGAGGGCGACCACGCGAGTAGCGTAGCGGTGAACCAGATCAAGAAAGTGCAAGCTGCAAAGAACAGTAATACCTTCTTTATTAAGTTGTTCGAGATATTGGAGGATGGAATGGGAGAGCACTGGATCCAGAGAAGCAACCGGTTCGTCGGCGAGGATCACCTTGGGTTCCTGCATCAGTACCCGGGCGATCCCGACGCGTTGTTGCTGTCCACCCGAGAGGGTGTCTGCGCGGTTACGGGCCTTGTCCGCAATCCCCACGCGTGTCAGTGCCTGAAGCGCCCGTTCGCGATCAGCCTTTGGCCAAATTCCAAACAAACTCATCATCGGGTTGGCATAGCCCAATCTTCCAGACAGCACATTGGTCATTACCGTGCTGCGCTTGACCAGGTTGAACTGTTGGAACACCATTCCAATATGCCGTCGGATATGGCGCAAATCCCCTGCTGAGGCTTTGGTTACATCCACATCATCCAAAAAAATATGACCCTCAGTAGGGTCAATCAAACGATTAATACAACGGAGCAGGGTCGATTTGCCAGATCCGGAAAGTCCAATGACGCCCAGAAATTCCCCATCCTCAACTGAAAAACTTACATCTTTTAACGCCGCTGTTCCGCTAGGATAGACCTTGGTGAGATGCTCAATGCGGAGCAAGGGAATACCTCCTGCCTTGCAAATGTAATTGAGGGGAGAAAAGCTAGCTTTTCTCCCCTCGCTCATGTATTAAATTACAAGTTAATTGACGTACTGGCTGAGGTCAATTCCAGAAGCTTCCAGGTAAGAGCGGAAGGCATCATAGGCGGTGTCATCGACCTGGACGAGCCCACCAATTTGATAGAGATCGTTGAGGGCCGTCTTGCCATCCTCAGTGTCCGCGATCTTCAACATGGCAGTCGTGATCTGGTCGCGCAGGTCCTGCGGCAAATCCGGCGCAAAGGACATATTGTCGTTGGGGATCAAAGCCTCAGTCTGGTAGATGACAACAACCTTGTCATTGACATCCGGGTGATCTGTTGCTATGCCAGAGCGTGCATCCACAAAAGTGGCACCGTAATCACACGTACCGCCATCATAGATAGCCTGTACAACCTGAGTATGACCACCAGCATAGACCGGGTCCGGAATATCTGCGTCTGTTAAACCAGCTTTCTTCAAGAAGATGAGCGGGATCACATGTCCAGAAGTGGACTGCTCATCAGCGAAGCAGGGGGTCTTGCCCTTGAACTGCAACAGGGTATCGAGTTCAGCCTCGGTCGCGGGGGTATCAGCGGCTGGAGTAAAGCCAGAGTCTACATTGGCAATGAACTGCGAACCGTAGTGATCGGACCCAAAGCGATTGGTAATCAGAGCGACATCCGCATAACCTTCCTGATGGGCAATGATATAAGCAAATGTAGCCATCCAGCCGACTTGGGCATTCCCTGAACCCATGGCCTCGGTAAGAGCAGCATAGGAGGTGGGAATGACACCCTTGAAGGTAAGACCAGTTTCCTGGGAAAGCAGGTCAAGGAGTTCCTGACCACCAGCGGTGATTTCCTGGGAGGTCGCGGAGGGTTCAAACGCTACAATGATGGGGTGATCAGCAGTGCCCATTTCGGGCATCGGCGGTTCCGTGGGCGCCTCGGTGGGCGCTTCGGTCATCGGCGGTTCCGTAGGCGCTTCAGTCATAGGCGGCTCGGTGGGAGCAGGGGCCGGGGTGGTGGCCGGTGCACAGGCAGAGATTGCCAGCACGAGAGCCATCATCACGGCAAGAGACAAATATAGTGACTTCTTCATTTTCTTCTCCTCTTGAAAGGTTTGGATTTGGAACAGCTTCCCTAACTATGATACAGCGTATCGCTGAATTGCACAAGAGATTTTCGCAGGAAGTACCTGATTAGGTAGATACGCTGAATTGGCGTCCACTATTTTACTCTGCCTTGGGTCGTTTGGATTAAGAAGCGGTATCACTCATTTAACGAGTGTCGACAGGTCCACACCGGACCACTTCACGTAGGTACGGAACTCATCGTAGTAGGCATCATTCACGGCCTGCAATTCATCGATATCATAGGCCGTTTTGAAGGCAGCCTCGCCCTCGGTGGTCTGCATGATGGCAGGGATTTCATTGGTAAATAGATCACGCATCTCCTGTGGCATTTCTGTTGAAAAGGCCAGCACAGCATGCGGGATGATGGCCGGAATTTGCCAGACAACCATCACCTGTTCGATCAAATCGGGGAAGGCATCTTCCAGCGAAGGGAATTTGCGGGCGTCGATATAGGTCGCGCCAAAATCGCAAATGCCGCTGGCATAGAGCGAGCGTACTACCGTTGGATGGCCGCCCACGAAAGCAGCCGGCTTAATAGGGATTTGGTTGGCATTGAGATAGCCCAGAGCAATCACATACCCAGAGGCTGATCTCTCATCGCTCCAGCAGGGTTTTTTCTCAGTGAATTGTTCAAGCGCGACCGCCGCATCTTGTGTATTCTTTTCATCCACGGGATCGAAGTAAGAAGTGAATCCACCCTTGCGTGTGGCAAGAAATTGCGCGCCATATTTGCCTTCCCCATCCTGCAAGACAGCATAAGCTGCGCGCACCCAGCCATTTTGATAAGCAAGGTTATAGGCATAGGGGTCGAGCACGACGATGTGTGCATTGCCTTTTCCCAACGCATCCACAAGCGCGGCGTATGAATCGGGAACAATCGTAACAACGGCATAACCGGTTCGTTGGGTAAATTGGGCGGCGATCAAATTTACGGCTGCGATCTGTTCCGGAGAGCTGGCGGAAGGAGGCAGGGCCAGGATCAATGGATTTTCGGCCAGGCCCAATTCTGCTTTCGCAAAAGGCGGGGAGGCTGCATCGGTCAACGTGACAGTCGGAGGCGGCTCAGTCCCCGTGGGAGTCGCTTGCTTCAGGCTCACAGACGGCAAAGTACAATCTGCAAGCAGCAGCATGCCCAGTGATAGGAGTATGGTTAACAGGAAGATGGTACGGTTCACGTTTGGTTCGTTGAGATTATAATACCTGCATGAAAAACAATAGCTTGCTCTCGATTTTGATTATCGGTGTAGTTGTGGTGGCTGCGTATTTTATCGTGCAGACGGTGCGAGAATCAGCACAAGCAGCTACAGCTCCGTTCAATCAGGTCAATCAAGCAAATCAGGCGCTGCAAACACAGATGGCAAATCTGCTGAATCCCACGCCGACCATTATCCCCGATCCCATTACTTATATCAACGAAGTGCGTGCCCTGGCACGTTTGGAAACGATCCAGTATAGCGTGGAAAAAGTGATCAGCGGTGAGACAGGTGGCGGCACTTTCGAGGCATTATTTGGCGATAAGATCCTCTTCGTGGGACATGGCACCGTGATCGCCGGTATCGATATGGAGAAACTGCAACCGGAAGACATGCATTTTGAAAACGGTATACTGACCGTCAAATTGCCGCCTGCGGAAGTCTTTATCGCCACACTCGACAACGATAAATCCTATGTATATAACCGGGATACTGGCTTGCTTGCCAAGCCCGATATCAATCTCGAAACTCTGGTCAGGCAAAAGGCGCAGGATGAAATCCTCAAGGCAGCCCTCGAGGACGGTATTCTCGAACAGGCACAGACCAATGCCGAGGCCTATCTCTTCAAATTCTTTGCCGCACTGGGTTACCCCAACACGATTTTTGCAAGCGACCAGGGATAAATTCAATCTCCGAGTTCTTGAAGAACTCGGAGATATTTATACACGCTGAGTCCATGAGGGATGCTCGTACTTTTCCCTGACCAACTCTTCTGTTCTTTGGGATTCGGATTCAGACAAATTCCCTGTCACGAGATTTAATCCCAATTGCGCCTCAAACGCCTGAACGAAGGCCTGCGCGGCCGTTTCCCAGGAGACGGCGTGTCCCAAAGCGGATTCCACCGTGGTGGCCCGCACCAACAGCCGTTGCGCGGCTTCTATCCGCGCCGATTCGTTCTCAAAAACCAGGGCTTGACAGATGCGTGTTAAGTCGCCCATCAGCGGTAAGGAGCCGTGCTGAAGCACGCCTTCTTTTTTACGCGCCTGGGCGGAGCCAATCAGTTTTTTTCCATGCACTGTAATTTCGTACGTTGAGGGGACTTCAAAGCAAACCGGATTCGATGTCCCGTTCAGGTTGGCTTTTCCCTCCTTCATTTCGACCGGGAGTCCCAGAACTCTGGACCGCCCGCAACAAGGCACTCGCCAGACGGTTATAGCTTTGCAGCACACCGCCTGCCAGCAGAGGGTCTTCCGCTCCCCCAATCACGGCATAGGTTAGTTCATCGGTGTGCAGGATGGCGCGTCCACCCGTGGCACGGCGGACAATCTCCCAGCCGTGCTCGCGGAGGCGGGCGGTATCCACATTTGCGAAGGGTTGGGCATGCCCGAGGGAGAGACAGGCCGGTTCCCAGGCATACAGCCTGAGGGTCGGCAGTGAAGCACCGCGCCCGATATGTTCGAGAATCGCTTCATCCAGTGCCATATTCCAGGCACCACGCACCGGAGGGGTAATAAGAAGTCGCCAGGAGGTCATAAATTCGTTACGCCACTTTATATTCCACCTTCGCGGATGTAAAGTAACCTGCTCAAGGAAGCACAGCCGTTACAAAGCTTTGCATCTCTTTCGTTGCTTGCTCCTCTTTCTCTGGCGTTAGCTCAACCAGAGGCGGCCGCACAGACCAGCGCGGCAATCCGTGCAAACGATGAAGCAGGGCCTTGAGCACCGCAGGGAATGTCGGATATTTTTCCAGAATGTGTCTCTGCTGATCCACCCGTAACTGCGCTTCCGAGGAATCCTTTCCTTCGTTAAATAAATCCCAGACCATACGCAAATCCGGTGAGATCAAATTCGCCGGTGCGGTGATGCAACCTGCGGCTTTGTTCTCCAGCGCTAAATGCAAATATGAATCCGTGCCGTTGAGCACCACCAGGTCAGCACTGAACTTTTCGCCAAGTGCGCGCGTTAGATTGGCATCATGCGAAGAATCCTTGATGCCGGCAAATTGCACAGGAAAGGCTTCTTTCAAGCGGGCCAGCAAATCAATCGAAAAACCAATCCCGGCCACATCCGGGAAGTGATAACCAAGCAAATATCCATCAGAGGGAACCGCCTGACGGATCAACTCACTGAACCAGTTGAATAATCCGTCATCGGTTGCTTTGCGGAAGTAGTAGGGGGGCACTACCAGCACAGCCTCACAGCCAAGATCGAAGGCCAGTTTCGTCAACTCAATACTCTCGGAGAGACTCGGTGTGCCTGTGCCCGCAATCAGGCGGAAACCTGGTAATTGTTCACGATATTCACGTGCAACGCGCATTAACCTTTCGCGCTCGACAGGCGAGAAGGACGGTCCCTCTCCGGTCGTACCAAAGAGCACCACACCATGACAGCCCCGGTCGGCCAGAAATTTGAGCAAAACAGGAACAGAGTCAAGGTCCAGTAAGGAATCGCCTTGTCCGTGCAGGGGTGTCACTGCCGCGGCGTAAACGCCGGCCAGAGGGTGAAGTGAGGTCATTTCTTCTCCGAATTCTTTTTGGTAGCTCTTGGTTTTCTGTTACTCTTGGCGCGCGCCGGCTTTTTACTTCCATCTTCCACAAAGATACGCGCCGCATCTTCAGGAGGGTGAAGCGGTTCACCTTCATCTGCCAGGTAACTTTGATGGTCGAGCACCCATAAGTATAAATCGCCTTCGGTCTTGCGCGGGAATTCCGTGAGAATGTCTGTCTCACGGATGATGCGCACAACCGGCATGTACACATTATCGTACCAGTGCAGGATCGCCTCTTCTTCTGAAATATCGCGCTTCCAATCCAGCCCCATAAAATAACGATGCACGGCAATATGTTCCAACATACGGTCGTAACCGTCGGGGATGGTTACACTGATGTTGGCATCGGGCCGCAGTGAATCAAGGGAAGTGCGTTCGAGGAAATTTACCTTGGATTCCAGAATCTCCAGGTCCTCGGGTTTAATATCGGCGGTCAGGTCCACGCGGGTGGCGCATTCACGCACCTCCGCTTCGATATAGATCTGTCCCTGCTCGCGCGCGACCGAGACGCGGTGATGCCCATCCACTACAAAGTAAACCTGTCCCACTTTATATAGAACAACAGGCGGCAGACTGATCTCCTGATAGAAGGCGCGGTTGACACTCTGCCAACGATCCGCCAGGGTATCGTTGGCAGGCAGAAAGACGCGATCGAACTCATGATAGCGATTCAGACTCCCGGCGATTTGATCCACACGAACGGTCTGTATGCCTCGATAGATGGGGCCGCCAATGTGTAATTTCCCCTTGATCTCATCATAGGAAAGCAGGGTGGAAGGCTGGCCGGAAACCGCGCCCCACACACGGTTCATAAAAGCTTTAAAACGTGCTCGTTGAAAATCGGAGCGGGCTTGTTCATTAATCTGGTCAGACATGGTTTTGTTATATGTTTATCAAGTGTTCCGTTGGTGTCATCCCGTAGGTTATGTTCACCCGCATACAATTTAGTAGGCACTCTCCACGAGCACTGCCGGGGACGACAACTCAGGCAATGGGAATTTTCTTAGTGATGGACTTCGATAATCTTATAGGGAAAGATATTGACAATCTTCGTCAGGTCGTGCACCGTTTCCGAAGGAGACAGGTTACGACGCTGGAAATGGGTATGCCCATGAAAATGATAGCGTGGCTTTGCCACGCGGATCAGCCAATTGATGGCTTTTAATCCCTTGTGGGCCTGGGTATCCTCATCATGAATACCCAGGGGCGGTGAATGCGTGATAAGAATATCGAGGACGCGGCCATAATTAATCCTGTTGAACAACATTCGGGGTAGCAGGCGAAAGGCTCGAAAATAGGCCTCGGTCTGCGTATACTGGTTCGTTCCATTTGGCCGGTAAAGAACGGATCCACCGAGGCCGCCAATCAAAAAACTTTTGTAGCGTGTCACTCGCATGTCCAGGTTTGTGCCGCCCTCAGCATAAGTGAGATGATTATTGGGATTGTAGTTCGGGTCATGGTTGCCGGGTACATAGAACAATGGAACATTCAAGAAAGTTAAAAGGTTTTCAAGGTACGGATAAGGAAGATCTCCACAACCAAGAATCAACTCGATTTCGCTAAAGTGACCGTTTGTACAAAGACTATAAAGGCGTTCGACTACTTCGTCGCTGACTGCAAGGATTTTCACAATGGGCGTATTGTGCCGCAGAACGAGTTTCCCGGCAAGGGACTCGGTTCTGCGGATCTCTCACAAAATTCGATTTTGATATCGGTGTAAAAACAAGCAACATGGCATAAAGCTGCATCCCCACGCCAGAAACCTCAGCACTCACTTTTGGTCACCATCAAAAATTGTAACGCGAATCACATGAATATCGCGGGTAAAGCTCTTAAAATTCACCCATTTGTGCTATGTGTTTCTACAAAAGACAAAAATTGGGCAAAACCACAGCGCATAAAACGTAAGCAAACGATTTTGAAGATTTAATTTCCCCTGGGTGGTTGTCAAACAAAGCACTGCAAACTATAATTTACGAATAGGAGAAACACACTGGAAACGAGAATATTCCCTGAATTATCAAATGATCAGGGTGACGAAGGCCAGCCTTCCCCTCGTCAACTACAAGCAGGTCTTACGCTCACCCATCGCTACGCAATCCAGGAAGTCATCGGGATTGGTGGGATGGGATCGGTCTACCGCGCCCGGGACATGCATTTTCCCAATGTGACCAAACTGGTAGCCGTGAAGGAAATGATCAACACGGCACCCGATCCTCTTGTACGTCAAACCATCGTTCAAAATTTCGAACGCGAAGCCAATTTATTGGCGACACTAAATCATTCCTCCATTCCGCGCATCTATGATTACTTCTCAGTGGAAAGCCGCTCTTATCTGGTGCTGGAATTTATCCACGGCAAGGACATGGAGGCCATTATCAATGAGACCAGTGGTTTTCTGCTCGAAGAGCAGGTGTTAACCTGGGCCATCGAGTTGTGTGACGTGCTGGATTATCTGCACAAACATAAACCCGACCCGATCATCTTCCGCGACATGAAGCCCTCGAATGTGATGATCAATCACAGCGGCGATATCATGCTGGTGGATTTTGGAATCGCAAAAACCTTCCAGTCCGGAATCAAGGGGACGATGATCGGCACCGAGGGATATTCACCTCCCGAACAATATCGCGGCGATGCCACGCCGTCAGCTGATATCTACGCCCTGGGCGCGACCATCCATCACGCGATCACGCGCCGCGACCCGCGTCTGGAACCTCCGTTTTCATTTGCGGAACGGCCCATCCGCAGGATCAATCCTTCCGTTTCCCCCGAACTGGAAACTGTCGTTAACACCTCGCTGGAATATAATCCTGAGAATCGCTTTGGCAGTGCTGCGGATATGAAGGAAGCCCTCTTAGGCGTTGCCCGAAAAACCGGCGCGCTGGTGCGCATGGGTCCACAAACCACGCCACTGGCAAACACTGCTGGTGGTATCAAACCACTATGGACATTCAAATGTGAAGATGAGATCCGCGGCAGCGCAACCATCTTCCAGGGTACGCTTTTCGTTGGCGCCTACGACAATAATCTTTACGCGCTTAACGCCGCCGAAGGGACCTTCCAATGGAAATACCCAACGGAGGGAGGCATTGTCTCGCGCCCGGCCATATTTGAAGGTAATGTTTTTATCGGTTCGGAGGACAGGCTCCTGCATGTGATCAGTACCCGCTCTGGAAAGGTTGTGTGGACTTATTATACCAATGGCCCGATCCGTTCCTCCCCGCGCATCGCGGAGGGACATGTCTTCTTCGGCTCGGATGACAAATATTTACATGCAGTCAATCTGAATACCGGACGAATGGCCTGGAGGTTCGAGACCGCCGATGCCGTCCGCGCAACCCCTTTTGTAATGAGTGAACTGGTTTATGTAGGCTGTGAAAGTGGTGATTATTACGCGGTCGATTTCCGCGGTGAGCTGAAATGGCGCTTCCGAGCCAAGCGCGCCATTACTTCCTCAACGGCGGGTATGGGCCAGGCACTGTACTTCTCTTCTGTGGACGGAACCCTTTATGCTCTTGATCCACGGAATGGCTGGGTGCTCTGGCGTTTCCGTCTGGGAAAAGCCTCGATCAGTTCGCCGTGTATCATGGATGACGCCATCTTCGTCGGGGCGGCAGATGGTTTTATCTATGCAGTAGAGGCCAAAAGTTCCAAGGAACTCTGGCGTTTCCGTACCGAACATCAGGTGAATGGCTCACCTGTCGTGTATAAGGATTCTCTTTATTGCGGATCAGTGGATGGCAATCTCTATTGTCTGGAATATCTTACCGGAAGATTGCGCTGGAAATTCGGAACGGAGGGAGCCATCACAGGTACACCTTTGGTCTATGATGACATCGTGTATATCGGCTCCACCGACCATCAAATATACGCTTTGCTCGCCTGAGAAGGAGTTCTTGTGGATAAATTATTCGGTTGGCTCTTCGGCAAAAAAAATTCATCAACAAACGTTCAGGATACTACCAATACTGCGCCTCTCTCGGAACAGCAGATTGAGGCAATTGTCAACAATCAGAACCCACGTTTTGATGTTCAGCAGTTAATCGCCAGTTGCGGACAATCTGTTGGCAAACAGCGCGAGCTGAACGAGGATAGTCTATTGGCGCTTACCACGATTATGGCAGGTAACTCAGGCAACCCGCCCTTCGGTCTCTATATCATCGCGGATGGGATGGGTGGTCATCAGTTTGGGGAAGTTGCCAGCAATGCAGCCATCCGCACCGTGGCCGGACATATACTTCGCAAATTCCATCCTTATCTCTTCCAGATAAAAACAGAGCCCATGGATGAGTCCTTCCAGGAGATCATGCAAACCGCGGTCAGTGAAGCACAGCGCGCCATTCAAAGAGAAGCGCCGGGAAGCGGAACCACACTCACCGCCGCGCTGGTGCTCGGGCAACAAATCACCGTTGCACATGTGGGCGACAGCCGCGCTTACTTTGTTTATACTGACGGACGGATTGAGCCCATTACCCGAGATCATTCACTGGTAAAGCGCCTCGAGGAACTGGGACACATCACCCCGGAGGAGGCTGCGAACTATCCGCATCGCAACGTTTTGTACCGTGCCCTCGGACAAGGCGAAGTATTGGATCCTGACATTTTTACACTTGGCTTTCCTCAGCCAGGATACCTTATGCTTTGCAGTGACGGTTTATGGGGTGTGGTGGCCGAACAGGATCTTGTCCGCGCGATTATGGATGCACCCAGCCTCCAGCGTGCCTGCCAGAACCTAGTCGCCGCAGCCAATACTGCCGGCGGCCCAGATAATATCAGTGTGATTCTTGTGGAACTTGTGGGATAGGAATGCCATCGAATCAGCCTGATTATTATGCTTTACTCGGTTTAATGAGAGATGCTTCACAGGAGGAAATAAAACGCGCCTACTTTGAAGCCGCGCAAAAACTTCATCCCGATACGAATCAGGCTGCAGGGGAAACAGAATTGTTCCTGGGAGTCCAACAAGCCTACGAGACCCTCTCGAATCCAAAACGCCGCGCACTCTATGACGCCACTCTGCCGCAGCAGCAGGCTCCGGAACTTCCTTATCTGCATCAGGTCATCTACAGTCGTCCCAATCTAATTCGTATGAATGAACTACAGATGCTTTATTTAATTCTGGAAATCGAACCACCGCCAGAGGCACGTCAGGCACCTGCGCCGCCTCTCAATGTTTGTCTGGTACTGGACCGCTCCACATCAATGCAAGGGGAGAAAATGGATATCGTCAAAGCAACGGCGATCCAGGTGCTGCGAAATCTAAGACCACAGGATATTCTGAGTGTTGTGACCTTCAGCGATCGCGCTGAGGTGATCATCCCCGCTTCCTATCAACAGGACCGCGCGCGGCTGGAAGCACGCATCCAGATGATCCGGCCGTCTGGTGCGACAGAAATGTATCAGGGCCTGGAGGCGGGCGTTAAAGAAGTCATGCAAAGTCTTGACCCCAAACGCGTCAACCACCTGATCCTGTTGACCGATGGTCATACCTATGGGGATGAGCAGGAGTGTCTTGCCCTAGCTGGCAGGCTGATGGAACACGGTATAGGCCTCAGTGGCTTGGGCATTGGGAGGGAATGGAACGATATCTTCCTGGATGTGCTGTCCACGCGCACGGGTGGAAATAGCGCCTATATCACTCAGCCGCAGGATATCAAACAACTCTTGCTGGAAAAATTCGATGCCCTGGCCCAAACGTTCGCTGAGGATGTCACCCTGCAGGTGTCGCCTGTGGAGGGTATCGATCTGGCATATGCCTTCCGCCTGCAGCCCGATCCAGCACCAATTGCGGTGGAAAACTTGCTGCATTTGGGTCCAGTATTGCAGGATGCTTCCACTAAGGTACTTTTTGAGTACACAATTCAGCCATCAGCGGTACAATCAGACGTGATAACGATCATGGATGGCATGCTCAAGGTTCCGGTCACCTCTCGACCGATCCCGGTTCCACCCTTACGAATGAAGCTTCAGCGTCCTGTTTCGGATTCGGCGGAGGTCGAATCGCCTCCTGCCATCATTGTACAGGCCCTTTCCCGGCTGATGCTGTATCGTATGCAGGAGCGGGCGCGCAGGGAGATAGAGAAAGGTCACGTGGATACTGCCACGCGCCATCTTCAAGTCCTGGCTTCGAATCTCCTGATGCAAGGAGAACGAAGTCTGGCTCAAACCATTTTGCTTGAAGTGGATCATTTACAAAAACAACAAACCCTTTCAGAAGAGGGAAGCAAGAGATTGAAATACGGCACACGCGCATTATTTACTGCGCCGCCCAAAAAGGAGGTGGTCTCATGATAGTATGTGCAAATTGTCAACACCAAAATGTATCCGGAGCCGTGTTCTGCGTGGAATGCGGGGCACAGCTCGATGGCATAGAAACATTAACTACCCATGCCATTACCGATGAGGAGATCGCGGAGGAACTCAGTAAGAAGCCTCCCCGATCTGATGAATCGGTTCCAGCGCCGGCCAATAGCTGGCTGTCTTTGCATTTGATGGATAGCGGGAAGATCCTGCCGCTGGCTTCACGAAATGAATTCACACTCGGGCGCCTCAGCGAAGGTCAGCCAATCATGCCGGACATAGATCTGACGCCCTATCAGGCGTACGCGTCAGGCGTCTCGCGCTTACATGCAGTTGTCAAACGGGATGCGAACCGCGTTCTGGTTATGGACCTTGGCTCATCGAATGGCACTTATTTGAATGGAAGAAGACTCAACCCACATGTGGAGGAGTCGATCAATCACGGTGATATTCTGGCGCTTGGAAAACTCAAGATTCAGATTCTGCTGCGCAATATCTGATGCACCTGTTTGTAGAAAGGTGTTAAATCATGGCCTACTCCGTTATTTTGCACATTGCTGGTAAATCCTCGGTTCTGGGTGAAATTGAGGAATTACCCAAACCCACCGATACGATCATTACCGTCAGTAACCCACGTTTGCGTGACGGAAAGGATATTCATTACCTCGAACATAATGTGGTCAAAGTGATCTGGCCCATCGAAAAACTTACTCTGATCGAAATTCTCGAAAGTGAAGAGGAAGAAAGCCTGATCGGTTTTGTGAGGGAATAAACAGTTTATGCCTGAAGAATTTGATCGCCGCCGCATCCTCGTTGTGGATGATGAGGAGCGTATGGTGCGTTTCATCCGCATGAATTTGGAACATGATGGCTTCCAGGTTTCGGAAGCTTTCAATGGCAAACAGGCCATCCAAAAATTGCGGGACGTTACCCCCGACTTGATCCTGCTGGATGTCATGATGCCTGACTTGGATGGTTTTGAAGTACTCGAGACCATCCGTGAGGGGAGCAATGTACCTGTAATTATGCTCACTGCCAAAGGAGAAGAGGACGACCGGGTTCGCGGCCTGGAACTGGGCGCTGATGATTACATCACAAAACCGTTCAGTCCGCGTGAAATGGTCAGTCGGGTCAAAGCCGTGATCCGCCGGACAGAGAGCGCCGGTGGTTCGATGCACGATATCATCGAAGTGGATGACCGCCTCAAGATCGACTTCGACCGACGCGAGGTCTGGCTGGAAGGCAAGCTGGTCAAGCTGCGCCCCACTGAATATCGTCTGCTTTATCATCTGGTGCAAAATGCAGGCTGGGTGGTGACTCACGATCAATTGTTGGTAAAGGTTTGGGGATACGAATACCGCGACGAGCCGCATTATGTGCGCCTTTATATTAACTATCTCCGCCAAAAACTTGAGAAGGATCCGGCCGACCCAAAATACATCCTGACCGAACGCGGTGTAGGGTATCGTTTTGTGGATTACAAACGCAAGAAGGAAAAAGAATAAGAAAGAGATCCTTGATAAACTCCAATGAGATTTTTATGATGAGCCCATATTTTTCTAATGTGGCTCGTTATTATTTAAAGTAGGGGTAATTCTTTGATGGCAACACAAGAGTGTTGTCGTGTATGGCTGATCCGATGAGAAGAAAGACAAAGCCTGGCACATCCACGGACAGCGATGGAGTTCCTTTGAACGCTGTGTGTGCGACCTGTTCGCTCGAAACCGCCCGTAAGGGCGGAGGCAGAGCGGCGAAAGTCGTTTGATTTTCGTAACTGCAGATCCATGCAGGTCAAGGATACCGCAGGTATGCATAAGCGGTATCGCAACAACTCCTGCCTCCCTGATCAACGGGAGACAGCCCCTTCCCTCGGCGTGCGCCTGGTAAACGCGGGTCGAAAGCGGGAAGAAAAGCCGATGTAGTCGAACCGGACGACAGAAACGGTCGGGAAAGTGACTATGGACAAGACAACTGAAGGTGCGTCAAGGTGTCGTAATTCTAAACCAGCCAGAGCCGGATGACAGGCTGGACCCAAAAGGGAACGGTCTCAAGGCTGATCGGGCACATAGTCGATGGGCGTTCACCCACGAAGAGACCCGGCATAAAGCACCGTCCTAACGTCACGCGAAATGAATGTGCGGAACAGAGTAACCCGTTTGACGCTCTCCAGTCATGGAGCAGGTAACCAGCCGTAAGCTCAAACGGGAGAGTTGGCCCAAGAAGCCAAAGCCCTAGGGAAAGCCGAAGGATAGGCCGAGGTGGGCCGGGTATACGGGAAGGCCAGGGTACTCGATGAGCAAAGGTCTTATGACACACGTCTCAGACGTAGTGAAGACGGAGCATTCTACGAATGTTCAGTTCTGAAAGCGCACTTGCCAAGCCGCAGTGATTGGAAGGTTCGATGATTGTGGTGCTGATGACAACAGCCCGTATGCTCAGGAGCCGGATGAAGCGAAAGTTTCACGTCCGGTTCTGTACTGGCGGTGGGGTGGTTGCCCACCCCACCGACCAGAATTACCCTGCTAACCAGTGTGGTTGCCGAGAAGGCCAAAGCAGAGTTCAAGAATGGTGTTCTCATCATTACCCTGCCGAAAGCCGAAGAGGTCAAACCCAGGACCATCGCTGTCAAAGCGAAATAACAGTTACCCAACCAGCAAGCGGGGCGGGACGCAGATGCGTCCCGCCCACTGATAATCGTCGTTAAAAACGAAGTCAGCCCAAGGCGTCAAAGTGAGGAGGAGAGGAGACGGGTATCGAGAAAGTGTCTATTTTTTACATATTTTGTGCAATATTGGGGTAAAATCGGGCTTATGCCAAAGCAACCTGCCAAACAGCGTATTATACTGGTAGATGATCATGAGGTCGTACGGCTGGGCTTGAAATCCTTATTGGACCGTCATCCGCAGTTTGACGTGATCGCAGAGGCGGGTTCGGCACGTGAGGCCATCGAGAAGACAGATTTGTTGAAGCCGGATGTGGTGGTGATGGATATTCGCCTGCCAGGCACATCAGGGATCGAGGCTTGCGAGCAAATTGTCAATAAACATCCGAATATCAAGGTGATCATGCTCACCTCGTACGCAGAGGATGAGATGTTGTTCTCCGCCATCCGCGCCGGCGCCTCGGGATATATCTTGAAACAGATCGGCAGCGACGATCTGGTAAAGGCCATCGAGGCAGTTTCGCGCGGTGAGGCGCTTCTTGATCCGGCCGTCACGCAGCGGGTCTTCCAGGAAGTGCGCCGCGCCGTGAAAGAAGAAGAAGCTTCGGCTTTCCAGCATTTGAGTCAGCAGGAAAAGCATGTGCTTTTGCTTGTCTCCGAAGGCAAGACGAATCGCGAGATCGCCAAACAGTTGTTTTTGGGAGAAGGCACGGTACGGAATTACGTATCCAGCATTCTCTCGAAGCTGGGTGTGAATAACCGGGCTGAGGCCGCGGCTTATGCAGTGGAGCACAATTTGCGCGAATATATTTCAATGTAGTTCTCGAAAATGTATAATTACGGAGTCGCAGTCCAATGACTCCGTTTTTTTTAAAGGAGTGCCCATGTTGCCTTCGACCAGCATTACCGACGGCATCATCACATTGCGCCCATTTCAGGCCCAGGAAGCGCATGAACTTTTTACAGCTGTGCACGAATCACTGCCAGAGTTGAAACCCTGGATGAGTTGGGCACACGATAGTTATTCCATGCAGGAAGCGCATGACTTTGTGGCAATCACACGCGCCCGCTGGCAGGAAAACACCCTATTTGGTTTTGCCATTACAGAGACGAAAAATGGAAGTTTTCTTGGGGGCTGCAGCCTAAGTCATCTGCATCCCATATATCATTTTTGTAACGTGGGCTATTGGGTGCGCTCTTCCCGTCATGGTGAAGGATTCGCAGGACGCGCCGCAAAACTGGCCACGCACTTTGGCTTTGAGAACGCGGGGCTGATCCGTGCAGAAATTGTGATCGCAAGTGGGAATACGGCGAGCATACGCGTGGCAGAAAAAATTGGAGCGCACTATGAGGGGATTCTATTAAATCGGATGGTAGTGGGTAAATTGATTTATAACGCACACATGTACTCGCTGCTTCCTTCGGACTTTGGGCTGGTTGCGCGGTTGTGAGATATTCTCCATACTTACTCGTTTGCCTACCTTATTCAAATTCAGGTGCAGGCGTTTCAGTCGGCGTATCAGTAGCAGTGGGCAAGGGCGTGTTGGTCAATGTAGGCGTAGAAGTGGGCGTATGGGTGGGTGTGCGGGTCAACGTTGGCGTGATGGTAGGCGTATCGCTGGGAGTGGGCGTAAAAGTCAATGTGACGGCTGGCAGATCAATGGAGCCAATTTTTCCGAGCCCAAGCAGTTCCCGGAAGATCCAGCCGCCTTCGTATTGTTGGAACGCCGGGTCGGGTTAAATCGGCGCGATCTGTAACCAGTCCTCTTCCTCGTTGCGGGCGCTGAAGGCCAGGCATTTTCCCACCAGTAGTGGTTCTCCCAAAGGCGCATATATGGTTCCTGGACCGGAACGGACATTGATCGTATTCGCATAGAGTGAATTAACACAGAAGATCAAGATATCAAAATTTTGGTTTGTGGCTGAGGGAGTCAGCGTGGCTCTGGGCGTTGGCGTTAATGTCACCGTGGGCGTCACGGTAACAGTGGCGCTGGCCGTGACACTGGGACTCGGCGTGGTGGTATCTGTTATGCTGGGAACAACCTCAGTCGTAGGTAGAAGCGGGGAGGGTGTCGATATCGGCGGAGCGGAGGGTATGAAAATGAAAAGCGACGCCAGGACGACTATAAGGAAAACTCCAATAGCGATGGGAATTGCATACTTACGCAGCATAAAAGGAAAAGTTGTCGGAGTAACAGGCAGCTCGCCGGAATACCCCAGGGCAGCTAATAGTTTATTGAGGCCGGCACCATATTCATCAGAAGTGAAATCAATATAATTAATGGTATTCAACGCAAAGGGGATGCCAGAGCGCTTAAGCATGATCGGGATAATCTTCTTGCGCAGGGACAGTGCCTGGGTATATTCCTTCCGTACCCACTCGGAAGCGATGGAGATCTGGCGAAAGGACAACAATGAAAAAACCACTCGCCTCGATGGCATCCGGAATCAGGCGTACCCAATCATCACCGCCGCGCAGATCGCTGATATCCCACCAGACATCATAGCCGGCCTTTTCCAAATCCTCGGCAAGCTTGCGGGCGAAATTAATATCCTTGCGTGAGTAACTGATGAAGATGTGTTGCATGTCAACTCAATTGAATACAAATTTGACGATACCCAGTCGATAGTTGTTCCATTGATATTCCCTGCTTTGGTACTACCAAAACCAGAGGCCAATCTGCTGATGTGGAACCTGAAGCTTTCGGTTCGCTCATGATTATGGTGAATTTTCAGGTTCGATATGCAGCCGGGTGTAGATACTGGCAGGCAAATCCAGCAGGTGGAGGATGTTGCGCTGCAGTTTGGAGAGAGGTGTCAGGTGATGATAGGTCTGGCCGCCGACAGTGACGAAGTTCAAGTAAATATTCTTGAAAGCCCGCAGCATGGCTTCGGTGGTCGGGTGATCTGTGGCGCGGGTCGGATTGCCGGCATACAAGCCGGACAGTTTTTCGCCGAGTTCGGCGAGATGACTGCGGGCAACATGCTCAAGCAAAGTCGAAAGACGCAGACCGATCATGAGCAGGCGGATCAAGCCCGTGGCGTGGTGATCGTCTACCAGGTACATGGGGGTCAAGCTCAGAGGCTTGCCTTTCAGGCGACCAAAACAGTGTTCCACCAGGTACTCTTCGCGATACGCCAGGACCGCCTGCTGCAGCGAGAGTTGGCTTTTCGGACTGTTCGTACCGTAGAGGCGTCGGCCCAAGCGGCGGATCGTTTTCTGGATGGTGCTTTCCTGGCGTTGAACGGTCAGGGTCAACTGAACTGCGCGCCGCATTTCGGTCGGGTGGTCTCCATAGTGGCGAACCTGCCGTTGCTGCACGTGTTCAGTAATATGTATCTTCAACAAGCCCTGCACCCCAGTATGTTGAACAAGCTTTTCAGCAGCCTGGCGCAAGGTTTCTGTGTCGCTGAAGAGTTCCTTGCCTGGTTTGCGCACCGTCAAGGCTTCGAGCGCGCTTTGGGCTGTCTGCAGACGGCTATTCAACGCCGCTTCTGCGGCCTTTGCGTGTGCCAGAGAGTGGATGACCAGCCGTCGTTCGGGCCAACGAACTTCCTGTTCTCTCACCAGCGCCGTTAGCGTCTCGCTGAGTTCGAAGCCTTCGGCGACCTTTTCCACTTTGCCATCCACGCTACGATGTTTCACGCTCTGCAGGGACTGCTTTCCCGTCCACACCCCTTTCAGGTTCGCTTCCGATACCTGCACCAGCGAAAACGGTCCCAGGTACTCATCGCTACCCGCTTGCAGGTGAGTGCGCGTCGCCAAAGACATCATCTTGCAATCCCCGATGTACAGCAAGCCTCTCGCCCCCATCCCCTGGCGCACCTGCTCGAGCGCCGGGATATACAACGGGTCGTCCGCCAAGTTTCCTTCCACTACCTGACATGCCACCGGCATCCCCAGCGGGTCCAAGGTCGCCAGTACCACCTTCACCTGCGGCAGCTCCGCTCGGTGGTCTTTCGAGTGTCCCAGTTGAAACAGCCCATCCGCCGTTACCTGCCAATAGCCGCTCCCGGTCGTGCTATCTATTCTCACCCGCTCCGGCTTCAGCTTATAGACTCGCAGGATGTGCTGATTCAGATCAGCTTCAAAACTCTGCCACGCCCCGTCATCGCTCAGCAACTCCAGTCCCCGCGCCAGCCGGTCATCGCTGAAATCCAGGCTGCGCACTTCCACCCCCAGACTCCCCTGCAGAGTTCCCAGGCGCTGCTCCGCCCACCCCTCCACCTGGTTCAGCCGATGGTCCGACTCCGACAAGATATGGCTCAGCCAGCCCTCCAGCATTTTCCCCAAGCTCAATCCTTGCCACTTGCTGTCCACCACAAAATGCTTGTCCAAGAGTTCCGCCATATGCATGCGCTCCGCCGAGGCCACCAGGATTGGTATGTCATCCACCGCTTCTGTCCTTACCATAAGCTCTTTGTTCATCCACCGAACTTACCCCATTTCTTAAATCAGGTCAAATCATGAGCGAACCGAAAGCTGAAGGATATAATTATAAGATATTACCACCCGCGCAGGAATTTGGGGAAGGTTCGGTCGGAATTATATTCAAGGGCAATATTTTTCTTGTTCATTTTTCGTTATTGTCAATGTGCGCTTGAAGAGAGCGCCAAGATCATGGAATAGATATTCAGTACTTCACGAAAGCGTAAAAGCAGGTAGATGTTGAACGACCTCAGTCGAGCCCCACAATCTCTCGATTGCGCGACTGAGCAGGAGCGCCAAGCGGCGCAGCGATAACCAAAACCGCTTTGGCACATGTAAAGGATGCTTGAGCGCAGAGGATAAATTTTGGCGCAAAGAAATGTAAAGATTGAACAAGACAAAAGCCAGCCCAACCAATAGTAAACGGATGACAGGATTACGAGTTGAAGTTCGAGCACGCACCTGGTTCATTTGTCGATAACTGGACTCGATCCCGAAGCGTTGGCGATAGAGTTCAAAGACTTGGGCAGGCAAAATCCCAACAGGTAATCCAGTCACTGCGTAGGCAAACCACTTGCTTTTATGTCGCCCATATCTGCCTTTTGAGTAACGCTTCACCACCACAGCCTGAACTGTGTATTGACCATGTTTGGGACTGTTGAACGTATAGTTTGTTTTACGGGACTTGCCTTGAAACAAAGACCGCACTCCGCCCGATTTGCCACGGACAGGAATCGGTGTGATGTAACTCAATTTGTGCTGGTTCAGAACCTTGAAAACCGGCTTGGAACAAAACCCTTTATCCAAAAACACCCGTCGAATGCGGATTTTGAGCGTTTTCAGGCGTTTAATCAGCCAGCGCACAATGTCTGCCATCTCTTCACCATATTCGATAAAGTGTAACGCAACCACATAGCCTCGATCATCCCGCACAATCGAAACGGTAGCATATCCATGAAAATGGGTTGTCCCAGATTTCGGCAGAGAGCGCACAATTTCCTTCTTGTCTTCATAGGGTTGCCCGTGATACGGGATCAGCGTCAGATCAATCGCAATGTTAAAGCTCGCGCTTGCATTTCCAGATACTCGGATGTGGCGCCACGCCGCCATTGACGAAACATCCTGTTCAGCATCCTTTGCATCCCTATCCGATCTGGCAAGGCGTCTACCAGTACCTCGCGTAATCGATTGCCAGATGGAGCTCCTTGTCACTCTTGGCAAGCCGATTTAATGCTCAGCCGATGGACGTTGGCGTATGCCAGTGCATAAATAATGTCATCTTCTGTAATGCGCGTATTTTTCAAATCGAGTGGCAGATTTTTACGAACCACTGCTACAAAGGCGCTTAGGACTTGCTCGGAATTGATTGTTCGGGTAATCTTGCTTGTAGGTTTGGACATGGTTAGCGGTTTCCTTGGTCGGAACCAAGTTAACCATGTTCAAGCCCTTTCGTGAACTACTGATATTGCATTTAGACTAAAAAACGATGGCTAACCACTCCATACCTTTATCAGGAACAGATCTTCCTTCGGGAACAGTTACATTCTTATTTACCGATATCGAAGGTTCGACGCGACTCTTACAACAGTTGGATGACAGCTACAGCACTCTACTGGCGGAACAGCAACAGATCCTGCGCGAGGCATGTGAAACTCGCCATGGGAACATTGTAGGCACCCAAGGCGATTTGTTCTTTGTAGCCTTTTCAAGCGCCGTGGACGCCGTCAATGCCGTGGTGCAATCCCAGCAAGCGCTCGCGGCTCACAAGTGGACCAACGGAGTCAACGTACGCGTGCGCATGGGCCTGCATACGGGCGAACCGCAAGTCAGTTCGCTGGGTTACGTGGGCATAGACGTTCACCGCGCGGCACGTATCGCCGCGGTAGCCTATGGTGGACAAGTATTACTCTCATACAGGACCCAGGAGTTGGTCAGGCATGATTTGCCCAATGGAGTAACACTGCGCGATCTTGGTGAACATCGTCTCAAAGATTTACGCCAGCCCAAGCATCTGTATCAACTTGTGATAACGGGCCTGCCTTCTGACTTTCCGCCGCTTAAGTCGCTGGGCTTATCCACCAATAATCTACCGATCCAACTTACCAGTTTCATCGGACGGGCGAAAGAGAGGACAGATATTGGACAAGCCATTCGTGAACACCGCCTGGTAACGCTGACAGGTCCGGGCGGCACTGGCAAAACACGCCTGGCATTGGAAATTGCCACTGAAATCGTCGAGCATTTTCAAGACGGCGTTGTTTTCGTCGCGTTAGCCCCCATCATCGATGCAGGGTTTGTTGCTTCTTCCATCGCTCAATCATTAGGACTTACCGAGAACGCGGGACGCTCTATCCCCGACAGCTTGAAGGATTACTTGCAAAACAAATCTTTGCTGCTCCTGCTTGACAACTTCGAGCAGGTGACTTCCGCGGCGCCTCTCGTTGCTGAATTGTTATTAGCTTGCAGCAAGTTGAAAGTTTTGGTCACCAGCCGTGAAATGTTGCGCATCAGTGGCGAGCATGAGTATCCGGTGCCACCGCTGGAGTTGCCAAATCTAACAAAATTACCACCCTTGGAATCGCTCTTGCAATATCCCGCGGTCGAGTTATTCATCCAGCGCGCCCGGGCGGTCAAGCCCAATTTCCGCCCAACTGACGAAATGGCGCCAGCCATTGCCGAAATTTGTCATCGCTTGGATGGGTTGCCCCTGGCCATCGAACTGGCAGCAGCACGGATCAAGTTATTGCCGCCGCGTGCGATGCTCGCCCGTCTGGAGCATCGTCTCGAATTCCTGACCGGAGGCGGCACGCGATTTGCCCGCCGCGCCAGCAGACGCTGCGTAACGCAATTGCCTGGAGTTACGATCTGCTGAGTGAAAACGAACAGAACCTATTCCGGATGCTGTCGATTTTTATCGATGGCTGTACAGTAGACGCAGTTGAAGCAGTAGCTGGAAACCGTTCGGACGGCGTCCCTGTATTAGATCAGCTCGCCTCCTTATTGGACAAAAGTCTGCTGCGAGAGGTGGAGGGACTGAACGATGAGCCGCGTTTTGTCATGTTGGAGTTGCTGCGTGAATTTGGATTGGAGCAATTGGAGGCGAGTGGCGATGGAGAAACGATACGACATCTTCATGCAAACTTCTTCCTGGCACTTGCCGGGCAAGCCAGAACCAACCGGGAGAGCGCACAGCAGATCGACTGGATGAACCGCATGGAACAGGAGCATGACAACTTGCGGGCAGCACTTGATTGGAGCCAGACGGCAGAGGGGGCTGGGGAAATTTGTGCGCGCCTGGCGAATTCACTTGGATACTTTTGGGAGGCCCGCGGTTATTATAGCGAAGGGCGCGAGCGACTGGCTATGGTACTTTCAAAAAATGCTGCACAAGGGCGAACTGCTGCGCGCGCCAGGCTCCTCGCGCGGGCTGCAGAACTTGCTTATCGTCAGAGCGATTACGCAGACACCGTGGAACTGGCGGAGGAGAGTTTAAAGATTTGTCGCGAAATCGGAGACCAGCAAGGGGCCGCTTCTGTGCTTATCAAACTGGGCAACGCCGCGACAGAGGCGGGCGATTACTCAGCCGCTTCAAAATATCTGGAAGAGGCGCTTGCGATCTGGCGCGAAACTGAGGACAGACATGGCACGGCTCGCGCACTGATCAGCCTGGGCTGGGCTGCCTTGCGATTGGGGAATTATCAATTGGCGAAGATACGTTTGGAGGAAGCCCTGGCTCTATCCCGCGTATTGAAAGATACCAGAAGCATTGGCTTTGAGCTTTCCGGGCTCGGCGAGGTGGCAATGCGTCAGGGCGATTACGCACGGGCAACACGGCTCCTGGAGGAAAGCCTGGAATTGCGCAGGCAGCTTGGCAACAAATGGGGTATTGCTGTTTCGCTTGGCACACTCGGCTGGGTCGCCATGCATGAGGGAGACTGGCAACGCGCGGTCGCACGATTGGGTGAAAGCCTGGAAGTTCGAAAGGAGATTGAAGACAGAGGCGGCAGCGCCTGGTGCCTCGAGCGCCTGGCAGAACTCGCCATTGCACGAGGGAAGGCTGAAAAAGCAGTACGTTTGCTTAGCGCTGCGGCGGTACTGCGAATTTCCATTGGCTCGGTGATCGATCCGGTGGATCAACCAGACTACCAAAAGATGCGCGCCGCTTTGCGTATGGAATTGGGAGAAGAAAGGTTTACCGCAATCTGGACTGAGGGACGTGTATTGTCATTGGAGCAAGCCATTGCTTACGCGCTTCAGGATTCTGACAGTTAATTTCCATCGTTATGAACTCTTTACTTCCGGCTTGGGCAGCTGCGGGATGATCCAATCGATCAGTGCCTTCGGGGAACGTGTCTGCATATAGATCGTGCCCGGGCCTGTCAGTTCTACGACAAGACCCTCACCGCTAAACAAGGTGGATTTAAATCCACCCACGGTTTTGGGGACAACGCCCATGCTCGCGTCGAATGCAACCAGATGCGTGGTATCCACGATATATTTTTCACCTGCACCGATCTGGCGTTCGAAGATCGCGCCGTAGGAGGAAACCAGCAATTTTCCTGTGCCAGTGGCTTCCAGCATGGAGATTCCTTCCGCCGACATAAAGGCCTTCACGCTGACCTTGGCAGTCAGATCTACTCCGTTCTCGGAGGCTACATACGAACCAGCCTGGATCATCAACTTTTCGCCTTTCATTTCGATCAACATCATATCTCCGGGCAGTTCCGGCGCAAGTGTTACTTCGCCGCCCTGAGCTAGGGCCACGAAAAAGTTCTGGAAGAAAGATTCCCCGCCCAGGAAAGCACGTCCCAGGGATTTGAGAAGGCCACCTTCGGCTTTGGTCTCAATGTTGATTCCGCTGCTCATGCTGACCATCGCGCCCGCTTCAGCGCGGATGCGCTCACTAGGGGACAACTTGGCAACCGCCAGGGAATAGGATGGACGATGCAAAATTTCGATTTCCATTGCTTCTCCTTGATTTGTTAGTCAATGAAGGTCTGGGAAAGAAGCGTTCACAAAATCCTGGAGCACGCGCACCATGAATTGGAGTTCATTGGGTTTGTATTTTGTCAGGAATGTGGTGAAACTTTTTTCCATGTGTGAGTCAAATTCCTGGTGTGCGAAAAAGATTTCTTTTCCCAACGGAGTTGTTCGAAAGAGAATCTCCTTCTTGTTGTTCGGAAGAGATTCTTTCGTGATCAATTTTCTGGCGATCATCCGTCGGGTGATTTTGGATACGCTCCCCTTGGGAATGCATGATTGCTTCGAGATGGTAATGCCGTTCACAGGTTCCATTCGTCCGATCGCATCCAGCACGCGCAAGGTCATAATGGTTGAGTCTTGCAGGATTTCCACAGCTTCCTTCTTGTGAAAGTTTTTCAACATCCATTGTCTCATATCATTTTCCCCCGGCTCGAACTTTTCGGACACTTGGGATAGTAATCCCATGATTGCGCCGATCAGGGAATCTGTTTGATTCTGGTTTGATGAATTGGATGGCATAGTAATTTCTTCAAGAATCCTGTGTTCCGCAAGTATATCAAAGAAGGGCAGTCCCCAGAAAAGGTTTCTCGGAAACCATATTGACGAGAACTTGGCTTTCGGTTAATATTGTTTCCGAGAAACAATATTAACCTCGGAAGGAAATTTCCTGTGAAAGCTGCAGTATTACACAAACTTGGAGAAATCCCCCACTACGAAGATTTCCCTGACCCCGTTCCAGGGAAGAATGAATTACTGGTACACGTGAAAGCTGTTGCGCTGGAAAATATTGAGAAAGCCATGGTAAATGGTGCGCACTTTGCCAGCAGTCAGTTTCTGTCAACACTTCCGACAGTCGTTGGGCTGGATGGTATCGGCATGTTGGAAGATGGACGGCTCGTTGGGTTTGGAGGCGTCAAGTCACCTAATGGTGCGATGGCGGAGAAAACGGTTATTCCAACCGCCTATCATGTTCCAATTCCCGAAGGCGTGGACGCGGTTACTGCCGCGGCGCTACCCGCCTCAACCTTGACTTCTCTTTTCCCTTTGAAGTGGGGCACAAAACTTCAGCCCGGCGAAACCGTTTTGATCAACGGCGCGACCGGAGTCACCGGCGTGCTTGCGGTTCAAGTCGCCAAATTGCTTGGAGCAGGACGCGTCATCGGTACTGGACGTCATGACGAAACTCTGCGTTCACTACTTGACCTCGGTGTGGATGCCGTGATCGATTTGAAACAACCTGACGATCAACTTGCCAAAACGCTGGCTGAAGAAGCCGAAAAGGGAATTGATATTATCCTCGATTGTTTATGGGGACATCCGACAGAGATGATCATCAAATCACTGATTCCACATAAATTGGAATTTGCCAAACGACGCATTCGACTGATTCAAATTGGCGAAATGGCTGGTCCAACGATTTCATTTTCCGCCGATTTGCTTCGGACCTCAGGGCTGGAGATCAGCGGCGCTGGATCCGGTCTCACCCCTGAGACAATGGCTGAAGGGACAGCCGTAATGTGGGAGCTTCTTAAGGCGGGTAAACTTCACTTGGATATTATCCGGATTCCTCTTAAGGATATTGAAAGCGCCTGGACAAGGACTGACTTGCACGGGAAGAGGATTGTGATTGTGCCTTGATATATATTGAGCAATTTAGGTTTGACAGTGAACGAATGTAGAGATTTTAAACTACGCTCGTTTTTTCTTACAAATCTCTTATTTCTCACCTCTTGACGAATCATTAACTTACATATAAAGTTAAGCGCACTTAACTAAAAAGAAGGCTTAACTATGACGAAGACTGTCCAGTTTACCCAGTCCATCCGTTCGTGGATGGATGTTTTTATGCACCGCTCCATGCGCGGCTGGGGTTTGTTTGCCAAATCCACGGGGCTTTCCATGCCGCAGTTCAGCATCCTGATGCAATTGCATCACAAAGGCGCCTACGCGATGTCCAAGGTCAGCGAGGGATTTGATATTACTCCTGCTGCCGCCAGCCAGCTCGTGGACAAGCTCGTCCACAGTGGGCTGATCGAACGCACGGAAGATCCCCAGGATCGCCGGGCTAAATTATTAACTTTGACAGACAAAGGGCGGGAAATCATCCAACAAGGCATCGAGGAACGTTATCGCTGGGTGGATCAACTCGCCGAGAAGTTGACCGACGAGGAACGAGTTCAGGTCAGTGAAGCGCTCGATCTCATGACGCAGGCCGCCGAAGATATCGAAGGGATGCCGTTTCAACAGGCAGCTTAAATCCCCAAACTGTTCACATTCAATTCACAAAAGCATTATAGACTCTTCTTCATAGAACTCTTAATGTTTCGAAAGGAAAGAAACAGCCATGCGAAAATTGGCAAAATATACAAAACCTTATTTATTGATGCTCATTGTTTCGATTGCGCTTTTGTTTGCGCAGGCAAATCTTGACCTTGCATTACCGGATTATCTCTCACGCATCGTCAATACAGGTATTCAACAAGGCGGCGTGGAAAACGCCGTGCCGGTCGCCATCCGTCAAAGTGAGATGGAGCGCGTACTTATCTTTATCGACGCGGAAGAAAAAGATTTGTCCTCGCCGATTACACACTTGTGGACAGGAACTCCCCTGATTATGAAAAATACGTCGAGGAATATCCTGCTTTGTCAAATGAGTCAATCTATCTCTTGAAAGACGTTGGCCAGGCAGAGATCAATCGACTTAACCCGCTCATGGGCAAGGCGCTTCTAACGGTTTCCGGCATTGAACAGGTGGTTGCGGACCCGTCGAAGGCGGCCCAAATGGGAGGCGCCTTCGGTCAGGGTTTCGATCTAAGCAAACTGCCGCCCGGCGTCGATGTTTTCACCATGCTTGGACAACTCCCATCAGAGCAGTTGTCGAAGATCAAGGAAGGGACCAATTCGCAGTTCGAAGCGCTCGGTGACAGTATGATCGTTCAAGCTGCCACTAGTGCTGTCAAGGCTGAATACAAAGCCCTCGGCATGGATACTGGCAAGCTGCAGAACAGCTATGTCATCAACCTCGGTGTATGGATGCTCGGCATAACATTGCTCTCTGCCCTGTGTACCATCATTGTTGGTTTTCTCTCAGCCCGCATCGCGGCCGGTATGGCGCGTGACGTCCGCCGAGATACCTTCAAAAAAGTGGAAAACTTCTCCAGCACCGAATTTGAGCATTTCTCCACCGCCTCACTGATCACACGCACGACCAATGACATCACTCAAATTCAAATGGTCATCATGATCATGGTGCGCATGATCTTTTACGCGCCCTTGATCGGTGTCGGCGGCGTCATCAAGGTGCTTTCCAAGGATTCACCGTTGGCGTGGTTGATCGTCGTGGGTGTGTTGATGTTGGTCAGTTTGATCATCATCGTTGTTTCGATTGCCATGCCAAAATTCAAGATCATCCAGAAATTGACCGATCGGGTCAATCTGGTCGCCCGCGAGAACCTCTCAGGCATGATGGTCATCCGCGCCTTCAATATGCAGACCTTTGAAGAGAATCGCTTCGACCAGGCCAACCTTGACCTGACGGCTGTCAGTCTGTTTATCAACCGCCTGATGGTGGTGATGATGCCAATGATGATGTTCATCATGAACCTGGTGATGGTCTCAGTCATCTGGTTTGGAGCACAACAGGTGGCCGATTTCAACATGCAGGTGGGCGACATGATCGCCTTCATGCAATATGGCATGCAGATCATGTTTGCATTCCTGATGATGTCCATGTTGTTCATCATTTTGCCGCGCGCTTCGGTCTCCGCCGATCGTGTTGCTGAAGTCCTCGGGACCGAGATCCATATTCACGATCCGAAAGCGCCGAAGAATTTCCCCGAGCCATTTCGGGCCAGGGTTGAATTCCGCAACGTATCGTTCCGCTATCCCGGCGCGGATGCAGATGTTCTACACGACATCAGTTTCATTGCCCAACCGGGTCAGATGACCGCTTTCATCGGTTCGACCGGTTCCGGTAAATCAACGATCATCAGCCTGCTACCGCGTTTTTACGAAGTGACCGGCGGCTCCATCCTGGTGGATAACGTGGATATCCGTGATGTGACCCAACACGAACTCCGCGACAAGATCGGCTATGTGCCGCAGAAGGGCGCCTTGTTCTCCGGCACCATCGAGAGCAACCTGTTGTATGCCGATCAGAATGCCACTCCGGAAATGCTGGAAGATGCCGTTGTGATCGCCCAAGCCAGTGAATTTGTGATGTCCAGCCCCGAGGGTATGGCCAAGGAAATTTCCCAGGGCGGTGCCAACGTTTCTGGAGGACAGAAACAACGTCTATCGATCGCCCGTGCCCTAGTCAAACGGCCGCCGATCTATATCCTCGACGACAGCTTCTCGGCGCTCGATTTCAAAACGGATGCTGCACTGCGCCGCGCCTTCAAGGAACATGCTGCGGACAGCACTTTATTGATCGTGACCCAGCGCGTTTCCACCATCCGGAATGCCGAGCAGATCATCGTTCTAGATGAAGGCCGCATTGTTGGCAGCGGCACGCATGAAGAATTAATGGAAAATTGTGAAACTTATCGAGAGATTGCCACATCGCAACTCACTCAGGAGGAACTAGCATGATAATGCAACGCAGACCCGGTGGCGGAGGCCCCGGCCGCGGTGGCCCCATGGGCGCCATGATGGGCGGTCCTGTTGCAAAAGCCCAGGATTTTACTGGTACGATGAAGAAGTTGATTGCCTATCTGGGCAAGTATCGAGCTGCGATCCTCATTGTCTTCATCTTTGCCATCGCCTCCACGGCCTCTAATATTGTCGGACCAAAAATTCTTGGACAGGCGACCACCACCTTGTTCGAAGGCGTGATGGCCCAAATCAGTGGAACCGGCTCGATCGATTTCAACGCCATTGGACGCATTGCTCTCATTACCCTCGGCCTGTATCTCGTTTCGGCGCTCTTTGCCTATGTCCAGGGCTGGATCATGGCAGGCGTCTCCACGAACATTGCCTATCGCTTCCGCCGCGACATCTCGGAAAAGATGAATCGCATGCCGTTGAAATATTTCGACGGCACCACCCACGGTGAAGTGCTCTCGCGCATCACCAACGATGTGGACACGGTCAACCAGACCCTCAGCCAGAGTTTGACCCAGATCATTACCTCATTGGTGACTGTGGTCGGCGTGCTGATCATGATGCTCTCCATCAGTTGGCTGATGACGCTGGTCGCCTTGATCATCATCCCGCTTTCGATGGTCACGGTCATGCTGATCGTCCGTCAATCCCAAAAATATTTCAAACAGCAGCAGGATTATCTCGGCAACGTCAACGGACACGTCGAGGAAATGTACGGCGGTCACATCGTGATGAAAGCTTTCAACGGCGAAGAGGAAAGCATCAAGAAGTTCGATGTCTCCAACAACAAGCTGCACGATGTAGCCTGGAAGTCCCAATTTCTCTCCGGCATGATGATGCCGATCATGCTCTTCATCGGCAACCTCGGTTACGTGGCGGTCGCCATCCTCGGTGGTTATCTTGCCATCAAGCAGACCATCACCGTCGGTGATATTCAAGCCTTCATCCAGTATGTGCGCTCCTTTACCCAGCCCATCTCGTCGCTGGCGAACATTTCCAATATTCTCCAGCAGACCGCGGCGGCGGCAGAGCGGGTCTTCGAGTTTCTCGAAGAAGAGGAAGAAATTCACGAAACCGAAAGCCCGCTCAAAGTGGAAAACGTGCAGGGACACGTGGAATTCCAGGATGTTCACTTCGGATACCAGGAAGATAAGATCATCATCAACGACTTCTCAGCAGAAGCCAGGCCCGGTCAAAAAGTTGCCATTGTTGGGCCCACCGGCGCAGGCAAGACCACCATGGTCAAATTGCTGATGCGCTTCTATGATGTGAACAGCGGCTCCATCCTCATTGATGGACATGACATCCGCGAATATACGCGGCACGATCTCCGTAAGATGTTCGGCATGGTGTTACAAGATACATGGCTCTACAACGGCTCCATCATGGAAAATATTCGCTACGGACGCCCCGACGCCACGGATGAAGAGGTGATTACCGCGGCGCAAATGGCGCACGTGGATCACTTCGTCCACACTCTGCCGGACGGTTACCACATGGTGCTCAACGAAGAGACCACCAACATCTCCCAAGGACAGATGCAATTGCTGACCATCGCCCGCGCCTTCCTGGCTGACCCGAAGATTCTGATTCTCGACGAGGCAACCAGCTCGGTCGATACCAGAACCGAGATCCTGATCCAGCGCGCCATGGATAGTTTGATGAGGAATCGCACCAGCTTCGTTATTGCGCATCGTTTATCCACCATCCGCAACGCGGATTTGATCCTGGTAATGAACCACGGTGACATTGTGGAACAGGGCACGCACCAGGAACTGCTGGCCAAAGGCGGCTTCTATGCCGAACTGCACAACAGCCAGTTCGAACCCGAGCAGGTGCAGATACCGGTTGCGGCAGATTAATAAATATAGAGTAATGCAAGATGAAGAGGTTCCTGTCCATAAGGCAGGAATCTCTTTTTTTTATCTCATCCTCTGACACACGACACTCCAATTATGGTATCCTTAACGCACCTCACTCCCGGAGCCTATTTATGTACGTTGCCATCGAAGGGGTCATCGGAGTTGGCAAGACGACCCTTGCCCGCCTTCTTCAACCTGCATTCGACGCCGACATCCTCTTGGAAGTCTTTGAGGAGAATCCCTTTCTCTCTGATTTTTACGCCGACCGTGAACGTTATGCATTCCAAACTCAAATTTTCTTTTTGCTGAGTCGCTATCACCAACAACGGCGCACCGTGCCCGAGTTGACTGCTTCTGGAAAAAACCTGTTCGCTGATTACACCTTTGCCAAAGATGCCCTCTTTGCGCAGATCAATCTCAAAGGTGACGAATTGGATATGTACTATAAAGTGCACGAAGCATTGGCCGAAAAGATCCAGAAGCCCGATCTGCTCGTTTACCTGCAAGCCACCACAGATACGCTCATGCAGCGTATCGCCTTGCGTGACCGTCCGTATGAACGGCAGATGGAACGTGCCTATATCGACGAACTCAATCGCGCTTACCAGGATTTCTTTGCCAAACCTTTTGATCACAGGCCGGTTTTGACGATCGATACAAACCATTTGAACATCGTGCAGAACCCTGAACATTTGACATTGATCGAGAACCGCATCCGGCAAAGCCTCAACCTGCCTCCGTTTCAAGAGGCATTGCCATTAACCTAAACCGCTTCCGCCGCCGTCCTCGGCGGCGAGACTCAGCGCCGTTCCCGGCGCTGTGAGCGAGGAAACCATGCGAGTCACGCGTGAATTATTGATCCGAATTGCCAAAGAGACCGCACAGGAGCGCGCCTTCAACGACCGCGATATCATCGCTGCCTACCTGACAGGTTCGCTGACCTCCGACACCGATCCCATACTGGGCGGCACCGCTGACGTCGACGTGATCTTCGTCCACGTGGAGGAGCCCAAGCAGAGGCGTGAATTCGTCGCGCTGACGCCGGACTTCCACGTGGATATCAGTCACCGCGCCAAGGCGGAGTTCAAGCGACCGCGCGAGCTGCGTCTCGATCCATGGCTGGGCTGGGAAATGTATGACCCGATGCTGCTCTTCGAACGCGAAAAGTTCTTCGAGTTTGTGCAGGCTGGGTTGCGCGCTGGCTTTGAATTCAACGCACCCGCGCCTGCACTGCAACGTTCGCGCTTGCTGCTCTCCCAGGCGCGCCGGATTTGGCGTGAGTTACTCGCCATGGAAGATGCGGTCACGCCCAAGGATGTGATGCAGTATATGAAAGCGTTGTATCACGCCGTCAATGCAGTGGCAGAACTTTCCGGGCCGCCCTTGCAGGAACGCCGCTTCATCCTGGATTTTGCCTCAAGAGCAGAAACAGCTCAACGTCCGGGCATGAGCTCCGCCCTGATTGGTCTGCTGGGTGCAAATGAGTTGGATCCCCCTGTCATGAGCAGATGGGTCTCCGATTGGAAATTGGCTTTTGAAGCAGCCATGGAAAATCATCGCGTGGATGGGCGCATCCATCCTGCGCGCCTGAACTATTACGAGAAGTCGATCAAAGTGATGCTGGCGGAAGAAAATCCATATGCTGCGTTATGGCCCTTATTACAAACCTGGACTCTCGCCGTGGATGTCCTGCCTGAGCATGCCCTGGAAGCCTGGCGTTCCGCCTGTGGTGAACTCAAGCTGACCTCTGCCGGCATCGAAGAGCATGTGGAAGGTTTGGATCAGTTCATCGATGAAGTGGAAGTGCTGCTCGATGAACTCGCCGCAGAGCACGGCCTGGAAACTTCGACCAGTATTTAGCTGTCATTGCGAGAAAGCCGAAGGCTGACGAAGCAATCTCGCTTTCCTTACCGTATTAGAGATTGCTTCGTCTGGTTTCGATGCTATGCATCTCAACCCTCCTCGCAATGACAAAGAAGGAATTTTATGACTCGTGATGAAGCTTTAGCCCTGGTTCGTGAACATGTAAAAAATGAAGGCCTGGTACGTCATATGCTTTCCGTGGAAGCCGCCATGCGTTTCTACGCCGAGAAGTTTGGCGAAAACCCGGAGGCTTGGGGATTGATCGGCTTGCTGCACGACTTCGATTGGGAAATTCATCCGACGCTCGACCAGCACCCGCAGGACGGCGCGCCGATGTTACGCGCGCGCGGTGTCCCCGAGGATATTATCCAGGATATATTAAGTCATGCCGAGCATTTGAACATGCCGCGTGACACACCGCGACGTAAAGCCATCGCCGCCTGTGACGAGGTCACCGGTCTGATCACCGCGGTCGCGTTGGTGCGTCCTTCGCGCTCGCTGTACGATCTCGAGCCCAAATCGGTCAAGAAGAAATGGAAGGACAAGGCCTTTGCCGCCGGCACCTCCCGCCCGGAAATGGAACATGCCGCCGAGGAATTCGGGGTCGAGCTATGGGAACACGTGGGGAATGTGATCCAGGCGATGCGCACGATCGCGCCTGAATTGGATCTGGTGGGAAATATTCAGCAATAATGTTCTATCGGCCATTACATTGCCAGCCGTCAACGCAACTGACTTGATGTGGGGCTTTTTCAAAGCGCACCCGGTGCCGTAGTGCGGGATGGCGTGCCGCCCCACGTATTCCCTGATAGGAACAAAATGAAACGAAAAACAATTCTTGTTCTGTTGGTTATCCTGTTGACTGCTTGTGGAAGTCCCACGTACACGCCCGAAGCGCCACTTAATATTACTTTTCCCGCGGACTATCAGCCTACGATCTTTGATATAACAGTGACGGCGCCTGCTTCACAAGCCCGCCTGGATGATGCGCGCCCAAATATCATCGTGGTGATGACCGACGACCAGCCGTTCCATACCGTGGACTACATGCCCACCGTAAAGAACGTTTTGATCGCGAATGGCATCAAGTTTACCAATGGCTTTGTGACCACGCCGCTCTGCTGCCCCAGCCGCGCCAGCATCCTGAACGGGGAATACGTTCATAATCATCAGGTGTATACCGATCGCATGCCACTGGGCGGCGCGCCCAAATTCAAGGACGAATCCACCATGGCGGTTTGGATGAAGGAGGCGGGCTATCGCACTGCCTATTACGGAAAGTATTTGAACAATTACCAACAGATCGAGCCGCGTGGCTATGTCCCGCCGGGCTGGGATGAGTGGGGTGCCTTCCTCGGCAGGAATATCGACACGAACGAAGACGCGGGGAGTCTTCAATACTATTTCAATTTCACGATGTCTGAAAATGGCCAGACCGTGGAATATCCACGAAAGAGTTACAATTTCAGCGCGGACGTTCTCACCACCAAGGCTGTCAATTTCATCAACGATACGCGCGACAAGCCTTTCTTCCTGTTCCTCGGATATTACAATCCGCATTCGCCGTATGTAGCCGCCCCGCGTGACAGTGATACGTTCCGCGCCGGATCAGGCTGGGATTGGTTCCAATACCGGCCGCCGAATTTCAACGAGGAGAACATCCGCGATAAGCCCGCGTACTTGGGACAGATATCGCCTCTTTCTCCCGATGCAATTGATACCGTACACAAGCAGATTCTCCGCTCGCTGCTTTCCGTGGATGATGGCGTCGCCTCGATTCTGAACGCGCTCGATAAAACGGGGTTGCGCCAAAAGACGATCATAGTTTTTATTTCCGACAACGGCGTGACCCTGGGCGATCATCGCTTCGGCGTATCGAAGAATTGTCCGTATGAGGCCTGTGTCAAGATTCCCTTCATCGTGTACGGACCAGGCTACTTCTCCGCGCGGGACGACGCGCATCTGGTCGCCAATATCGACCTGGCGCCCACCTTCGTCGATCTGGCGGGCGGGTCCATCCCTAACACTGTCAATGGGATGAGTATGCTGCCTTTGCTCAAAGACCCGCATGCCTCCTGGCGGGACGCGCTTCTGCTGGAACATTGGCCCACCGAGGAAGGCGTGGGGTCGATGGTGCCTCAGTTCGACGCGGTGCGCACGCCGGAATGGAAGTATGTGGAATACTCCACTGGTGAAAAGGAGCTATATGATCTCGTGAACGACCCCTATGAGTTGACGAATATTGCCGGGAAAGGAAAGTACGCAGACATCCAGGCTGAACTGGCAAAGCGACTAGCCGAGTTGAAGAAGGAATGAATTGATTTAGCGATATAATCATGAATATAGAGGACAATATGAGTGAGTATCAATTTACTGTTGTCATTGAACCTGATGAAAAAGGTTATCATGCCTTTGTACCGTCTCTTCCTGGATGTCATTCATTTGGGGACACTGTAGAAGAAGCGCAGGCTAATATTTTCGAAGCCATCGAAGTGCATGTGGAATCTCTGATTGAAGATGGCGAGCCTGTGCCAGTAGAACGCAATCCAGTTTTCATTACCCGCCTTTCCATCCCAGTAGCAGTATGAGTGATAAGTTTCCACGAATCACGTGTGATGAATTAGTTCATGTTTTGAGAAAAGCCGGATTTGTGGAAAAGAGACAAAAGGGCAGTCACCTCACCATGTGGCGTGAATCAGACAAAAGACGCGTGACTGTCCCAATTCATGCGGGCAGGGAAGTTCCCATCGGGACACTACGAAGTATCTTGCGCGATGCTGATATTTCAGCAGATGACTTTCGCGCTCTTCTCAAGAAATAAACTTCACAACCGTCCAAGAAGAATGAATAAAAAAACGAGCAGTCAATTGATGTCCACTGCTCGTTTTTATTTTGACAGGTAAAGCCTACGGCAATCTACCGTCGCATTTCAGAAAGGGTTTCCACTTGAAGAGAAGAGGCTGGAACGACATACCAGCCCTCAGTATATAATTATGAAAGCAGGTGTAACATGCTCGCCAATATCAAAAAAATATTGCGTGAACTCAAAAAGGGATTGATCGATATTTATGGCGATCAGTTGAAAGCTGTCTATCTCTTTGGTTCTTTCGCGCGCGGCGAAGGGAAATTGCCCGATTCGGATATTGATGTGATGATCGTGTTGAAGGGAGAGTTCGATTATTGGAAAATGGACAAACTTTCAGCGGAATTGGTCGCAGACCTGTCACTTGCAAACGATGTGGTGATTTCCACCAAACTTGCTTCTGAAAGCAAGTACGCGGAAAGCAAAATGCCGCTGTATATCAACGTTCGCGAGGAAGGGGTATTGGTATGATTTCAGCCGAAGTTCAGCATTTGTTGAAACTGGCTGATGAGAATCATGAGGCGGCAAAAGTCCTGCCGGATTCGAGACATCTCCTCTTTTCCGCCGCGCAATCATATTACACGATTTTCTATCTGGCTCAAGCCGTGTTGTTGACAAAAGGCTTCACTTTCTCGAAACACTCGGCGGTGGTCGCGGCGTTTGGGAAAGAGTTCGCCAAAACAAATCTGCTGGATCCCAAATTTCATCGTTACATTATTCAATCACAGAAACTTCGTCAGGCTGGACATTATGGGGAAGAAGGCGAAGACGTATCCCAAGAACAAGCCATGGAGTCCTTCCAATGGGCGGAAGAATTCATACAGGCAGTCAAAGAGTATTTGGGAGCATAACCTAAGACAAAAAAGTGGCTTGATTTTTTAGGGGAATGAAAAGCGTACCTATGCTACGTTGGCTGCTTTTTCTTCAGTTACTGTCCAGACCTGACATGTCCCCATGATAGACTGATCGATTATGAACTTTGTCATCGCAAGCGTCATGGTTGATCAACGAGGTTGATAAGACATGTGAGGTCTTTTCATTAGGGGGCAAAATAGAAATCACAGGAGGAAATCTCCCATGCCCAACTCTAATTCCAAAACCTACATCGTTAATGACCAGCCAACTGAGATTGACGCGCTCGACTTTGCGCCTTATGTCGAAACTCTCGCAGATATTATTCAAACAGGAAGTACGCCATTGACCATCGGCGTGTTCGGTACATGGGGTTCAGGTAAGACATCGCTGATGAAAATGATAAAGAAACAATTACCAGGTAAGTTCACGGTAGCGTGGTTCGATGCATGGAAGTATGACAAAGAAGAAACTTTGTGGCGTGCATTTTTGTTATGCGTCTTAACAGCATTAAAGGGGCGGGCTAGTCTGCAGGGAAAACCAGTGGAAGAGTTTGAAAAACTACAATCCGTGATTTACCACGACATGGAAATCGAGAAACTTGGTGGCATCACGATTGACCTGGCAAAGTTGGGTGGAGTTACAGCAAAAGGACTCGCTCAACTAAGCCTGTCGTTTATCCCTGGACTTTCCACACTCACAACTTTGGTTGAAGAACTGCAATCTGGTGCTGCGAAGAATGTGGATGAAGCTGCAGCAGCAATTCGGCGTGAAAGAACCAAAATATATATTGAACAGGTTCAATTTCTTGAACAGTTCCAAAACAGATTCAGGGAACTAGTTCGTGAACACATTAGCCCATGCCAGCAAGTTTTATAACATCAGTTTTAGTGATAGCATTATTGCAGGACTCAAGGAATTTAAGATATCCATTGGCGTTCCGTTTAGGCGCCTTAAAATTCTTACTGTGGGAAGAATTCTGATATCCAAGCCACGCTCTCCAAGTTGGCGCGTCGGAGTCAACGAGTAGACAGAAGTAAAGAAATGCCTCGCGCACCGCCCAACTTTCTAGAAGACTTTCCGAAAAACTCAGATCAATTACCAGGTCAGTATCAAGTTTCAAAATCTCTTCCCGTAGCTTGTAACCAAACTCGCGACGAGTTACCATTGCAAGGTGCGTAACGCGATCTTTTTCCTTCGGATGTGCATGAATATTTTCAACTATCTTTTCAGCCATCCCTTTGGCTTCGGCCTCCAGCGATTTCCAAACAACAAGATGCCAGTTGATAGGGTTTTGATTGCCCGGTGTCATCACCTGAGCATCATACAGATCCATCAGCTGGTTGGCTGCTTGAACGATCTCTTTGGGACAACGTTGACATTCGTTCATAGTTATATCTTTAACGGCGCTCGCTGAAGGAGCAAGTAAATCTTCTATCTTTGATAGTCCTTCTCTGTCATTACCTCTAAAGCGATAAATAGATTGTCAGGGATCTCCAAGCGCTAAAAATTTACCTCCTTCAGCTTTTAGTTTAAGAAACAGACTTTGCTCACCTGGAGTCAAATCTTGAAACTCATCAACGATTACATGACTATAAGTCTGGTCGCCAAAATCACCGCCTTGAAGTTTGTCAAGAAGAAGAGAGGGGAGTTCGCTGATAAGTTGTGACTTGTGACGTATAAGCCACCGTTGAACAGCTTGCCATAATTGAACCTCGTTTTTGTCTTTTGCTTCATGGTCTCGAAGTGCCTGGTCGGTCCTTTCCAAATCCCCATATTTCTGGACACTGTAGCACAGATACCGACTTGGAGAGGCATCTTTCAAAAAAACTGTAAGTTTTGTGTGCCATTGGATGCGAAACGGGGCCAGTTCCTGTTTTTCGTGCAATTTCTGGCCGGATTCTGCCGATTTTGCCTTGGAATTACTTCCAAGAAGGCTTGTCTAGACTTGCCGAAAGCCGGTTCAACCTCATTATGCCTGCCCATCGGTAGATCTGCTACAGTCTCTATTTCTGTTGAATTATTTGAAACTCATCAAGAATATCATAGATCATTGCTTCCCGTTCATGAGGTAAAAGAATTCGAACGTTATCCCCAATAACTTTTAAGCATAGAGCATGAACTGTTTCAATAACTGGTTCCTCATCCTGAGGAGAATCTTCCAGACGCTTTTCGATCTCCAATCGCAGTTGTTTGGCAATGACACGGTTGAATGCAACCACGAGCACAGATGTAAGGGGAAGTCAAGGGTGCCGATGAATTAAGCATTAGGTGATTGCATTATTGTGCAATGGAGTGAAAAAAACAGCAGCACCTCATTACCACTTTTAAGAAGTTGTTTAAAAGCGTTGACAAGGGTTGTATAATGATGTTGGAGCGCGGAGCCCGCAAAACCCCGCGTGGGTCTCCTGAAATATGGAGTTACTTATTTGGGACGGCGCTCTCCTTTTTTTTCAGCTTCGAGGGCGGTAAGGGAATGGGCTTCTTCGAGCCCCAAGAAATACTGGTTAGTTCCTGACCTATGCCCAATGCGTCCATGCGGACCCGCGCGAATTGTGCTGCCGTTTGTCGTCCCGGGCGGTTTACCTTTCCGACTGTGTAGGCAAACCTCAGCATCTTCTGAGCCACCGCTTCCGGCTCGGCGAACTTATCCGTCTTGCCTTGCAGTACAAACCAGACCGCGATCAACAACTTACGGGCGATGGCTACGATCGCTTTGTTGCCTCCCAGGCGTGGTTCCAGTCTTGCCAGTTCTGCCTTCCAGTGCGGATGATTGTTTGCCGCTACATTCGCCGCTTCGACCAACACCGTGCGCAGATCACGCCGTCCGGCTTTGGTGACACCTGCACTGCTCCGCAGCGCGGTGCAAGTGTCTTCCCTGTGCGTGTCGTCATCCCGCTATCATGGACCCGGCTTCCCAATCCAGCATAGCCCACCAGATATTTTGGTTCTGCAAAGCGTCGGATATCTCCGATGGCCGCCCAGACCGTCTTCGCAGTGACTACACCAAAGCCTGCCAGATGCAACAAGCGTCCGATCGCCTCCTGCTCCGCAGCCATGCCTTCCATGATCTCGGTCATGTCTTTGACTTGCTTCTCTGCGAATTGCAGCGTTTCCAGGTCACTTTGCAGATTGAGCTTTTCCAGTTTTCCTAGCGACAGCGACATCCACCACTCCTTATTCTTTGCTCCGAACGGATTGCCTGTAGGTGGAACCAGGTGATGGCGTTGGATCACGGCGTGCAGGCGGTTCTTGGCCTGGGTCGCCAGTCGTACCATCTTCTGCCGCTGTGCTACCAGTCCACGCGCTTCGCGGATTTCCTGCGGCGGGATCCAGATCCCAACCAGCAAGCCTTTTGCCAATAGACGCGCCAGGATCGAGGCGATCTTATCGTTCATGACCTGCGAGCGTGTGATCAACGCCACATGCGGTGGATGCACTACCGTCACTGAGCCTACATACTGGATGAGTTCATCGTACAGCTGCCAGGTATTGGTAGTCATCTCCAGCACGACCTCATCCTGCTTCGTCAGGTTCTTTTTCATCCACGCTTCCAGACGGAACAGTTCCACCCGCCGTGCAGGCAGCACGACATTCAGATCGGCGTCCACTCCCAAAGCGATCAGGTAGTGTTTGTGCACATCCAATCCGATATACCGTTTTCGAGAATCATTCATAGGGGTATACTCCTGTTTGGGATGCTGGCAATCCCTGCCAGCCGAAGGGCGGGCACGTTTCGTTTTTAGGGCCGCACGCTACGCAGTCACACACAGATGCGAGCTGGGGCTTTATCTTGCCCTTCTCAGTTAAGCGGATCCGAACGGGACAGTCAAACACTTGAGCGAGCTTTGGCGCCTTGGCGCCATTCTCATGCACGTTTCGACTGGACCCTCACGCAGCGTTCCCCGATACGCGTGCCCGTTCACTGAACAAACGGAGCATATCCAAAAACGTGCCCGACTGCAACCCGTCAGTTGCTTCTTCATGCTAACACTTGACTGCCGGGCACACTTGACTGCCGGGCACATTAAGACCTTGTGGATGGAGTACACGTTGAACACGTCTAACCAATCCAAATGTCTTACCAGTACCAGGTCCTGCCTCAACGCGAATAATGTCGTCATCAGAGTCAATTATGGGAAACACCTGCGTTCCGCGTATATTTTCATGCCAAGGCATAATAGCTTGCAGATTATTGTTTTGCGCATCCATGAGATCCTCCTAATTTGAGTGTTTGCAAAAGAATCGGATGTGAAAGACTTGTATATCATATAATACAACAAAACTATTACTTGAAGGATGTCCACGTTTTTTCCTGCGGCCAACATTATATAAACGGACCTCCGAGCTTTTGAAGTTCGGAGGTCTGTTTTCAAGAATTTATTTCTTTTTATTTCCCCTCGATGAAGATTTCTTTGCGGTTCTTGCCATTTTCTTCGGCGCACCCTTGGCTTTAGTTGAAGACGCTTTCGCAGGCGCTTTCCTCTTCGAGGAGGATGCTGCCTTTGCTGCGGTCTTCTTCCCCTTCGAGGGCGAGGTCTTCACAGCAGAAGTCTTTCCCTTGGCCGCAGCTTTTACCCTACCGTTTTTTTTTCCATTGGCGCGCGAGGGCGGGGATACAAACTTATCCACGGTCCAGCCCACATTGACGGAGAGCACTTCCTCGCCGGGTTTTACATCCACAACCACGTCACCTTTCGTGGAGGCGCGTTTGCGCAGTCCGGCCTCATCCAGGCGCGTAGATTTCGGCGCGGCTTTGGTAAGATGAATCGTGGCCACATGATTCGGTTTGTCCGTGACCATGCCGGCCAATTTCAACTTGTCCGGCAGATCCCAGGCAATGACGCCCTTGCCGTAGCGTCCCTGCACGGGGAATTCCTTTGGTTCGAGTCGTTTGGCCCTGCCATCGCTGGTGACCAGCAGAATCTCGCCCTCCGTCGGCAGGATTTCCATGCTGACCACTTCATCCTTGTCATCCAGTTTCATACCGTTCACGCCCGCCGCCACCAGGCCCATCGGGCGCACATCCTCCTCCTTGAAGCGGATGGCCATGCCGCCCGCCGTCGCCAGCAGGATATCCTTGGTCTTGTTATCGGTCAGACCGACTTCGATCAGGCGGTCACCTTCGTTCACGCGCGCCAGCACAAAGGTCTGTGAGGAAGGCCCGGGCAGTTCACTGACCAGACTCTTCTTGATCATGCCCAGTTTCGTGGCCGTGATCACACAGGTCTCTTCGGGCAGGGCGGATTTGCGCGAAGGCAGGGCAAACACCGCCGCCAGGGTTTCGCCCTCCTGCAGCGGCGAGAGGCGATCGAACATGGTGCCCTGGGTGAGCTTCTCCGCTTGTGGGAGGATATGCGCGGCCACGGCCGCGGCGCGTCCCGACCGCGAGACGAAATAGACGGTATCCGTGGTGGAGGCTTTTACCAGCCAGCGCGGCGCGTCGTTGCCGGAATGTTTCGGCTCCTTGTTGTCCAGGGTGCGCGAGACTAGGCCGTCCTCGGTTACGCCGATCCAGATCTGCTGTTCGGGCAGCAGATCACGCGCGGTCAGCGCCTTGGAGGCCTTGCCGTTCTTCGATAAATTGACGATCTGCGTGCGGCGCCGGTCACCGTATAGTTCCTTGACCTTCAACAACTCATCCGCCACCACACCGCGCATCTTCTTCGGCGACTTCAACAGCATTTCCAATTCCTTGATCTGCGCGGTCACTTCCTTGTATTCGGTCTCGATCTTTTTGCGTTCCAGCGCGGCCAGCCGGCGCAACTGCAAGTCCAGGATGGCGGTCGCCTGGAGTTCTGTCAGCTTGAAGCGCTTCATCAGTTTGGTACGCGCCGCCTCCACGTCCGAGGCGTTGCGGATCAGGTTGATGATCTCGTCCAGATTCTTCAAGGCGATGAGATAACCTTCCAGGATATGGGCACGGGCGCGGGCCTTTTCCAATTCGAATTCGGCGCGTCGTTTGATGACCGTCAGCCTGTGCTCGATATAGACGCGTAACGCCTGCTTCAGCGTCAACGTGCGCGGCTCGCCGTCCACCAGCGCCAGCAGGTTGATGCTGAAGGTGGTCTGCATGGGCGTGCGCTTATAGAGGTTGCGCAAAACGACTTCGGGATCGGCCGTCTTGGAAAGCTCCAACACGATGCGCATGCCGTGACGATCCGACTCATCCCGCAGGTCGGAGAGGCCATCGAAATGTCCGTCGCGCGCCAGGTCGGCGATGCGTTCGATCAGGCTCGACTTGTTGACCATGTAGGGAAGTTCCGTCACAATAATGCGGTTACGGCCGCGATCCATTTCCTCCATGTGCGCCTTGGCCTGCACGGTGATGCGACCGCGTCCCGAGCCATACGCCGATTCGATGGAGTTTTCACCCTGCTCCTCGATGATGAGGCCGCCGGTGGGGAAGTCCGGTCCCTGGATGAAATCCATCAAGGTTTCCACATCGACATCATCCAGCTTTTCCCAATGGTTGAGCATATAGACGATGGCATCGATGACTTCGCTGAGATTATGCGGCGGGATGGAGGTGGCCATTCCGACCGCGATACCGGTCGCACCGTTGACCAAGAGATTCGGCAATGCAGCCGGCAGTACATCCGGCTCCGTCAGTGTGTCATCGAAATTGGGATTGAAGTCAACCGTGTTTTTATTGAGGTCGAGCAGGATATCCACCGCGGCGGAGGTGAGGCGCGCTTCCGTGTAACGCATGGCTGCCGGCGGGTCGCCATCCACCGAGCCGAAGTTCCCCTGTCCATCCACCAGCAGGGTGCGCATGGAAAAATCCTGCGCCATGCGCGCCATGGCTTCATACACCGCCGAATCCCCATGCGGATGATATTTCCCCAACACTTCCCCAACGATACGAGCGGACTTTTTGTAAGACGAGTTGGCGCGGATGCCCATGTCGTACATGGCGTACAGGATGCGTCTTTGCACCGGCTTGAGACCATCGCGCGCGTCGGGCAAAGCGCGCGCCACGATCACAGACATGGCATAATCAAGATAAGCCTGCTGCATTTCATTATCGATATCTATTTTGCGAATTAAACCAAGCTCCATGTGAAATCCTTTTGTCCACCAAGAATCCAGGTACGCGCAGATGACAAAGGAAAGGCAGTCTCCCCGAATAAGAAAAGGGAATTTCCGCGGCGAAATATCATTGTGTGGAATTAATGTTCTATGATTTTAATAATCTTACGGGGAAAAAGAGCAGACGTCAAGTGGTTTGACATTCGCGTCATTGCGAGTGGCGCGTCATCCTGACAAAGACGAAGGAGCGCCACGAAGCAATCTCGCAAAAAATCAACCAGCTAAAAATATTGGGGATTGCTTCGTTGTGGCTTCTTGCGCCACTCCTCGCAATGACGAAAAACCAAAAAGGACAGGCTTTCAAAAGCCTGCCCTACCATTTCTACGGTGTGAATTTGATGGTCTGTGTTTCGCAATCGCCCTTTTGGTTGGTACTTGTACATAAGCTGACGGTGGCACGCAGTTTATGCCCGGTGGGATCATAAGTAAAGGCCGGTGCACTGATCGTACGCAGATCACCGGGTTCCAGAATGTCCCGCGTCTTTTTCGAGGCACAGCCGTTGAGGTTGGTAAATCCATTACTATCTGCCGAAACGACAACATTGGTGACTGTATCTTTGACGCTGATCGACATGGACTTGAAGGAGAGTTCGCCAGTGTTATCCAGCTCGATCTCCACCCACCAGTCAGTGCAGGTATCCAGTCCATTGTAGAAGATCAGGAATGCCGGTGAGGGAGTTGGGGAAGGCGGAGCCGCATAGATTGGCAGCAGGACGGTATTTCCTGCCAGCGTCGCGTACCCGCCCCACAGCCAGCAATAGCCGCTCTGATCATTTGGATTGCGAATATACCAATAGGTCCCGGCAGAATTGCGCCCCACTACTTCTGCCTCTTCTCCAACCAGCAGCGAACCGATCCGATCGTAAGATTGGCCGGGACCGGCGCGGCAATTCGTCGGCACTGAAACACTAACCTGCGGCACAACGGGCGTAAACGTAAAAATGGGAGTTGGCGTCAACGTTGGCAGTTCGGGCACAAAAGTAGGTGTTGCCGTTGCAGACTGAAGGCTGGCAATCTGTGTATTGGCCAGCGCGGTTTGCACCAGGGCTGCAACCATCGTCCCTTCGACGGCCGTGTTGATGTAGTTTGTATCCGGCGCAGAATTATTGGCCGGAACACAGCCCGCAGAAAGAACCAGGGAGACAATTACCAATAAAAGAATGGGGGGCCACTTCAACATGTTTTCCTCCTTTCTTTTAGGAAAACGTTTTACTTAAAAACATAACGTGCTATCCTCATATCGGAAACGTCTCTTTCCTGAATTTTGTTCCATTGTCCGCCCCTCTTGCGCTTTAAATATTCCTCCACTGGGATGTTAGTGGAGGAATAAAAAAATCGGGCGGCGCTGGAGCGCCACCCGATCAAGAAATTGAATTAGTCTGCCGCAGAGGCGTCTGACGAAATTTCCGTCCACTGTGATGAACTGCCATCACCATCCTCAATTTCCTTGAAGCGGCCCTGCGTGAAGCCTGTCCCGGCGGGAATCAGCTTGCCGATGATCACATTCTCCTTCAAACCAAAGAGCGGATCGCCGGTCGAACCGATGGCTGCGCCTGCCAGCACCTTGATGGTATGTTGGAAGGAGGAGGCTGAGAGCCATGAGTCGGTGCTGAGTGAGGCTTTCGTGACGCCCAGCAAAACTTCGGAGAACTTGGCAGGCTGCTTGCCTTCGGCCAGCAATTGTTCGTTGACCTTGCGCAGCTCGAGGCGATCCACCGCGTCACCAGGCAGGAACTTGGTATCGCCGGGGCGGGTAACCTGTACCTTGCTCATCATCTTGCGAATGATGACTTCAAAGTGTTTATCGTGAATGTTTTGCCCTTGTGAGCGATACACTTTTTGCACTTCGGTCATCAGATACATCTGGCAGGCTTCGCGTCCCTGAATCTTCAACACGCGGTGCGGGTTGAGTGAGCCTTCTGTCAGCGGCTGACCGGCTTCCACACTTTCGTTGTTTCGAATCAGCAAGCGCGCGGTGGTCGGGATATCATAAGTGATGGACTCTTTTTGATCGTAGGAGACTATGACCTTGCGATCCTTTTTCTCCACGCGGACACGTCCGCCATGCTGGGCGACGATCTTCGCGTCGTCCAAAGTTGCCAGCACATCCCCGGCCTTGACCTCAGCCTCATCTTTTACTGCAAACTTCCACTCCTCAGGGATGCTGTATTCATCACTGACCAGTTCACTATGGTCGATGGTCACTTCGCGCAGATCAGCATATTTTTCAGACTGGTCGATATGCAACATACCACTGATCTCTGCGACGACGGCTTCACCCTTTGGCTGTTTGCGTGCTTCGAAGAGTTCCTCCACGCGCGGGAGACCGGTTGTGATATCTGCGCCGCCAGCGGCCACACCACCAGTATGGAAGGTTCGCAGGGTCAACTGCGTACCCGGCTCACCGATGGACTGTGCCGCGACGATACCCACTGCAGCACCCAGTTCCACCATCGCGCCACGCCCCAAATCGAGGCCATAGCACTTGGAACAAATCCCATGCTGCAATTCGCAGGTAAGTGCCGAACGCACCTTGATTTCTTCGACACCAGAAGCCGCGATCTTGCGCGCCAGTTCCTGGTTGATTACCTCGTTGTATTCACCGATCACTTCACCAGTTTTCGGGTCGATCACCGTGTCGGCCAACAAGCGGCTGTACAAACGATTACTCAAAGACTGACCAGCCACATCGTCGTGCCGGCGAATCCAAACGCCATCTTGCGTGCCGCAGTCATGTTCGTTGATGATGATATCCTGGGCGATGTCCACGAGGCGGCGGGTCAGATAACCGGCATCCGCTGTACGCAGGGCAGTATCTGCCAAACCTTTGCGGGCACCATGAGTTGAGATGAAGTATTCCTGCGCCGTCAATCCTTCGCGGAAGTTCGAGCGGATCGGCATCGGGATGATGCGCCCGGAGGGATCGGCCATCAGACCGCGCATACCGGCCAGCTGCGAAATGGTGGAGAAACCACCTTTGGTCGCGCCGGAGGAGGCCATGGTGGAAAGATTCCCATCTGGGTCCATGTGCTTCTTGACCGCATCCGCCACACGATCGGTGGTGCCCTGCCAGATCTCGATCTCGCGCTCGTTGCGCTCCTGCTCCGTGAGCAAACCGCGGCGGAAATCGCGCTGTACCACTTCCACGGCTTTCAGCAACTCTTCAATGATCTCTTTGCGCTCCGGCGGAATGGAAATATCGGCCACAGCCAGCGTGGTACCGGATCTCATCGCATACTCAAAGCCCAGGGCCTTGATCCTATCGGCCACATCTGTGGTTTTTTCCTGGCCGCAAACTTCATAGACATCAGCGATCAGATCCTTCACGCCGCCTTTGTCCAGCTTTTCGTTCACGAACTGGACTTCGGGAGGCAGAATGCGATTAAAGAGCACACGTCCAACGGTCGTATCAATGAGACGCGTTACGGGTTCGGAAAGGCGATCGCCTTTCTCGTTATACCAGGTACTGGCCCGCAGCTTGATTTCCGTGTGGATCGCCACCTGATCCAGCGAGTAAGCCATTTCGACCTCATCCATATCGGCGAAGGCACGTCCATCACCTTTATGAGCGGCTCTTTGCGCCATGGTCAAATAATAAACGCCGAGCACCATGTCCTTCGAGGGTGAGATGATCGGTTCGCCGTCGGCAGGCTTGAGCAGGTTCTTGGAAGCCAGCATCAATTCGCGCGCTTCCTTGACGGCCTTTTGCGAAAGCGGAACATGGACCGCCATCTGGTCACCATCGAAGTCTGCGTTGAAAGCAGTCGTAACCAGCGGATGTAATTGAATAGCCGAACCTTCGATCAGGATCGGTTCAAAGGCCTGGATACCCAAACGATGCAACGTTGGCGCACGATTTAATAGCACAGGTCGTTCACCGATCACACCTTCCAACGCTTCCCAAACTTCAGGGCGGTTGCGCTCGATCAAACGACGTGCGCCCTTCACATTGGCAGCATAATTATTCTGTACCAGGCGCGCGATCACAAACGGACGATACAGTTCCAGCGCCATGCTCTTCGGCAGACCGCACTGATAAAGTTTCAACTGCGGACCCACGACGATCACGGAACGACCGGAATAGTCCACGCGCTTGCCAAGCAGGTTACGACGGAAGCGTCCCTTCTTGCCTTTGAGCATATCGCTCAAGGATTTGAGTTCGCGGCGGCCGCGGCGGCTCAGTGCCTTGCCACGTTGGGAGTTATCGATGAGGCTATCGACCGCTTCCTGCAACATGCGCTTCTCGTTGCGGATGATGACATCCGGCGCGCCGAGTTCGAGCAATCTCTTCAAACGATTGTTGCGGTTGATCACACGACGATACAAGTCGTTCAGGTCCGAGGTCGCGAAGCGTCCACCGTCCAGTTGCACCATTGGGCGCAGATCAGGCGGGATAACCGGCAGAACCGTCAGGATCATCCATTCGGGACGGTTACCTGAACGGCGGAAAGCTTCCACAACTTTCAAGCGTGTAGTAGCCTTCTTGCGTTTCTGCTTGGACTTGGTACCGCGCACCTCAACCCAAAGTTCTTCGGAAAGTTTTTCCAGGTCGAGGCGTTCGAGAATATCATAGAAAGCCTCCGCCCCCATATCGGCGCGGAAGACCTGGCCCCAGCGTTGTTTGAGTTCACGATAACGAATCTCGCTCAGGAAGGTGAAGGGGCGCAGTTCCAGCAATTCGTCGCGCATGCGCGAGGACTGGTCAGAAGAGGCCGTAGTCTGGTCTTCCAACTGGGAACGCAGTGCTTCCATCTGCATATCAGCATCGGCCTTGATGCGGCCGGACTCCATCTTGAGATCTTCAAGCTCTTTGGCACGTTGATCTTTCAGTTCATTCTCAACTGCTTCAAGTTTCTTCTGAACGATCTTCTGGACTTGCGTGAGGTGCTTGGCTGCCACCTTGTCACCGACATCCAGGATCTTTTCATCCGTCAATTCAAAGACAACAGCCTTCTTGGCGGCTTCGCCCATCTGCCCCTGAAGAAGTTTTTCGAGCTTTTGACCTTCCTTGATCACGGGGTCCAGTTTTTCGGCAATGACCTCGTCATAGCCCTGTTCAAGGTTGGCGCGTTTCTGATTGATGTCGGCCAGCGTATGATCACGCTTGGTCTTGATCTCCGCGATCTTGGCATTGATGGTTGCAGCCTGCTCGCGCTCCGAAACGGAGATTTCATCCTCGATGCGCTTGAGTGCTTTATTGCGGGCTTCTTCATCAACGTAGCTCACGATGTATTGCGCAAAGTAAAGCACGCGGTCCAGGTTGCGGCGCGAGATATCAAGCAGCATCCCCAAATAGGAAGGGATGCGGCGTGTATACCAGATATGTGCAACTGGTGTGGCCAACGCAATGTGACCCATGCGTTCACGGCGCACAGCTGCGCGGGTTACTTCCACACCACACTTGTCACAGACGATGCCTTTATAACGGGGGTTCTTATATTTTCCGCAGTAACATTGCCAGTCACGCTGCGGGCCAAAAATGGCTTCACAAAACAAACCATCCTTTTCCGGCCGTAGACGGCGGTAGTTGATGGTCTCGGGTTTGAGTACCTCACCATATGACCATGACAGGATGGTGGTAGGTGAAGCTAAGCTGATACGAAGTGCGGTCAGTCCCTTGGTTTCCACTAGTACTCTCCTCAAAATAGGAAGATTACGTTAAGGCGAGCATATCCCTGTGCGACGCGCCGAACGGCGGTCGGCTCGTACGAGAGACAAACAAAGGCAAGCGCTTCGAGAGTTTTCTCTCAAGCGCTTGCGATGAATTGCTCGTTTTTTTTACATCCAACGTTCTTATTATACGCAGAACGGGAGGGCAAGTCAAGCGTAGTTCATAAGAAACACGTTAGAGCTCGGATAACAGTCCCCTGGCAAAGCCCAAAAATCCTTCAATATCATTGAAATTTGTCACCATTCCCACAGAAATGCGAACCGCACCGGAGGATTTCCCGTCGATGCACAGGCGAAAATCATCCACGGATAGGCGGTCCTCGTGTTCAGGCCGGGTAAAGCAAACATCCAGCTCGACGCGCGAGATACCAAGCGCTACTTCCCCTGCACCGGGGTTGCAAAAACAGCCTGTGCGGAGAGAGATATTGACTTCATTGGCCTGCGTCTCGATAAAACGATGATCGAGGGCATTGTCATATTTATCGTAGAAATTCACCGTCACAGCCCCGCCACGGCCGTCCATGGTCGTGGGGCCATAGACACGCACCAGAGGAACACCATTGCCATGCTTCATGGAAGCCAGATTATCCAACAGCCAGCCAGTGAGGCAATGCACACGTTCCTGGATTACATCATAGCCAATGGAACTCGATATGCTTGAGCCCGATCTCAACTGCGGGGATATTAAGATAATCTATTGTTCCATCCTCAAAGGCGGACGCGCCATCGGTCAGATAATATTTGTCACCCTGCACTGAGGCCACGGTAATAGTGCCTCCTGCAAACCAGGGACGATGTAATTTTGCCAACGCTTCTTTGCGCGCCAACAGCGCGCCCACACCTGTTGGATAGCCAAACATTTTATAAAACGAGATCGGGACGAAATCAGGCTTGACCTCACTGAGATCCAGTTTATTGGTCGGGACAAAGGCAGCCCCATCGAGCAGTACGTCCCAGCCATTTTGATGGGCTTTGTCTATCCATTCGAGCGGATGCTTCACGGAAGAAAAATTGGATTGCGCGGGATAAGCAAAAAGGTTATGGCCGCCCGCTGCGGGTCGCGCCAGTTCGCGGTCAAGTTGAGACTCGTCAACTCGCATATCGGGCAAGGCAATGGGGATATAAGTCACTTCCGCACCGCGTGCATGCGCGAATTCCCGAATCCCGTTCACAGAGTTGTGGTTGTCGAACGTCAACATGTAACGTCCCCTGGGAAAGGGATATGACTCGCCGACCAGTTTCAACGCGCCGCTGGCGTTCGCCGTAAAGATCGCCAGATACTCATCAGGATCAGCGTTGAAAAATTTCAACACATATTCGCGCGCATGCTCCACCAGTTGCGTCGCGGCCTGTGAAGTGGGATTGCTCGAATGCGGGTTACCAAACACATGCTCGGCTAATAAGCGATTATGCCGCTCCAACTGCGACTCAGCATATAAACCGCCACCCGTGTAATCAAGATAAATATGCCCACCAACATCAAGGCGGGCATATTCATTCGCGCGCAGCTCGTCAATCATGTGGGTGGTAGGATAAGCAGGATACGATTTTAAGAAAGCAACAAAGTTCGGATCTGATTCTGGCATAACAGCCTCCGCCTTAATTTAACCACAGAATACGTTCGGCGGTGCAACCGCTTTATAATACCGGCATGTCCCGCATTTGCATTGTTCCCCGCGTCGAGGGAATTGGTGGCGTTACCTCCTTTCGGCTCAAGTTCGAAGAAGGACTCCACAACCGCGGCATCCAGGCGACGAACGATTTGAGCGAACGAGTGGATGCAGTGCTCGTTCTGGCGGGGACCAGGAACCTGCTTCCGTTATGGAAAGCGCGTCGACGCGGGACACGCATCGTGCAGCGTCTGGACGGCATCAACTGGATACAGCGCGTCCGTTGGGCAGGGCCGCGTTACACCATGCGCGCCATTTACGGAAACATGAATCTCACTTTCATCCGCAGACGTTTGGCTGATCATGTGATCTATCAGAGTCGGTTCATCAAAGGCTGGTGGGAGGATTGGTACCGTCCCGCGCGCGCACCCAACTCGGTCATCATCAATGGCGTTGACCTGGAACGCTATACGCCGGATGGTCTGCATGAACGTCCATCTCAACATACGCGTTTGCTGGTGGTCGAAGGAAACCTGACTGGCGCTCAGAATACAGGATTGACCAACGCGGTGAATCTGGCTGAGGCACTCTCCAGGAAATTCAGGATCGAGCTGGTGATCGCCGGAAACGTTGATGCGCGTAAAAAAAACAAACTGAAAGCACAAAACGCGTTTCGGCTTCGCTTCATGGACATGGTGCCGCGCGAGCAAATTCCCTGGTTGATGCGCTCTTCCCATCTTTTATTTTCTGCAGAAGTGAATCCACCCTGTCCCAACTCGGTGATCGAAGCGTTATCATGTGGGCTCCCAGTGATAGGCTTCGACACGGGCTCTCTATCCGAGATCATACAGGATGACGCTGGTCGTTTGGCGCCTTACGGTGCAAATCCCTGGAAGTTGGAAAGACCCGATATTCCCGCGCTGGCGGAGGCCGCCATGGAGGTGATCGACGATCAAACGCGTTTTCGTCAAGCCGCGCGGGCGTGCGCCGAATCCGCCTTCGATGTGGATAGGATGATCGATGAATATTTGAAGGTATTACTTTAGCATGCCATTCTCCCGAAGGGACACCGCTTCGGGACGGTGTGAGGAAGCTCGCGCTGAGCGGAGAGATAGTGATCTTCTATCTCGCAGACGAAGCCTGCGACCGAAGGATCTCTCTGACGCTATGGAGATTCTTCGCTCACTTGCACTGCATGGTGCAGTGCAGGTGTCACTCAGAATGACATAGACATGGCACAGGAGCAATCATGTCAAACGATGAAATCATTACATTCTTAAGAAAGCATTTGCAATCCATCCAGGAAAACGATACACAAACTTATAACGAAACCACCGCGGAAGACCTGACGCTCTACGAATGGTGGGTCACGCCGCATCGCATCGATGGACTGCCCTTCCACGAGTTTATGATGACTTCCAATGCCGAGCACGGGACAGTTTTCGGCGCAGAGGGCGAAGCCAAATCACCGACGAGATTCGATCTGTCCAATTTGCATATCCAAAATTATGGTGATACAGTCATCGCAAGTTATACACTCCTCGTCAGCACATCCTCTGCGGATGGGGTTAAAGGTAGCTTCGCACAATGAAAGCCGTGTAATAGTGAAAGTAAACGATGCCTGGAAAGTTGTCCACGTGCATAAATCCCCGGCCTGGCAGGCTCCGCATATCTCTGCATGAATCACTCCTCGTCGCGCAGTTATGATTTTCTCTGGTTGAGTCTGGCGCTGTTATGCCTGCTGCCGATCGCATTTTTTCTATCGATCTCACCACATGATTACTGGTTCTATGTACGCATCGGCAAGGACATTCTCGCCACAGGCACCATCCCCACCACCGATACATTCAGCTATACCTATGCCGGCAGACCGATCTTTTATCAACCCTGGCTTTCGGCAGTTATTTTCTGGCTGGCACATTCCGCTGGAGGCGCAACGCTCACCGTTTTATTGAGAGGGATTTGCATTGCCATCGCCTACAGTTTGATATGGACACTCATGCGCGCACTGGGGACGGATACAAAACTTGCCACGCTTCTGACGATCATTCTTGGATTATCAAGCAGCATGAATTGGGCCGTACGTCCGCAGATGTTTGCTTATCCACTTTTTGCATTAACTTTATGGGTGCTCTGGCATTGGCACAAAGGTCAGGGGAAATCAATGTGGCTCCTGCCTCTCATAACTTTGTTATGGGTAAACCTGCATGGTTCCTTTGTCTTGGCTTTTATTCTGATGGGATCGGCTCTGTTGTTCGGTTCAGGAAATCGGAAGCAATTGGCGTTGTGGTCTGGCATATCTTTAATGGCAACTTTAATGAATCCGCGCGGCATCCATGTTTGGGGATTTGTCTCGGATATGCTGAGCTCTCCATCCGATCAATTATTTGCGACCGAGTGGCGTCCCCCTGTCAACGCTGGCTGGCAGATGAACATCTTTTTCGGCTGGCTGCTGCTCTTTATCCCTCTGGCAGCGTTTTTGCCGCGTCGCTTATCTCTCCTCGAATGGATCTGGTTTCTCGGCTTTGGCTGGCTGGCACTCTCCGGACTGCGTTATGTCATCTGGTTCATGTTCATCATGGCCGTGTTGAGCGGCCCAATGCTCAGCGAGATAATAAAACCATTCCTGCGAGAATCAACCGCTGAAAATTCAAAACCGGGATTGAATTTCTTAATGGGTGGAATATTGTTATTATTACCGTTGATGACACTGCCTGGTATTCGAGAATCCTGGTGGAAGGATGGTCCTCCGGCTTATCACGAGGCGACAACGCCGATCGCGGCTACGAATTGGCTGGCGGATCATCCCGATCTCCCCGGCCCTTTCTTTGCGGAATACACCTTTGGAAGTTATCTCACCTTCGCGTTACCCTCGCGCCTGCTCTGGATCGATAATCGTTTCAACGCCTATCCGCCCGGACACTGGAAAAAATATCAGGCGATCTCGTCCGGTGGCCGGGAATGGGAATCCCTGCTCGATCAGGATGGCGTCAATCTCCTGATGCTTTCGTTGAGCACACAACCAGTTCTCGTTCAGGCAGTGGAAGATTCGAACGAATGGTGTGAGCAATATCTCGATAAAACCGCGGTTATTTTTTCCCGGTGCAATCCAATCCCATGAATCACTTTCACGGTAAACTTGCCCTGCAACAACGCGTGTTTCCGGTTTACCGGGCACCATTTTTTGACCTGCTCGCCTCGGCTTGCCAAGACGGGATGAGCCTCTTTGCTGGCCCGCCGCGTGCGGATGAAGGGGTGATCTCTGCGGAAGAATTAACCACGGCGCATTACGTGCGAGGAAAGAATATCCACCTCTTTGGAGGTTCCTTCTATCTTTGCTATCAACTCGGCTTGACTGAATGGCTCGAAAGCTGGAATCCGGATGCATTGATCGTGGAAGCCAACCCGCGTTATCTTTCCGCCCCCACAGCGGTGAAGTGGATGCATCGACGCGGCAGACCGGTCATCAGCTGGGGATTGGGTTCTCCCTCTCCCAGTGGAAGAGGGGTTGGGGTGAGGGTATGGACATCTTTCCTCAGACAATTCGACGCGTTGATTGCCTACAGCCAACGCGGCGCGGACGAATATGCCAGACTTGGATTCCCGCACGAGAAGATTTTTGTTGCGCATAATTCGGTCTCGCCTGCGCCCTCCTCGCCGCTTCCCTCTCGACCAGCGACTTTCGGCCAACGAGCAGTGATCCTTTTCGTGGGACGTTTGCAGGCTCGTAAGCGCGTGGACGATCTATTACGCGCCTGCGCGGAAATTGCTTCAAAACCGCGCCTCCTGATCGTAGGTGATGGAGCCGAACGAGAAACGCTTGAATCCTTCGCACGAGAAACTTATCCAACCGCGGAGTTTATCGGAGCGAAACATGGAACAGAACTCAAAGCGTATTTCACGGCAGCAGACCTCTTCGTCCTGCCGGGAACTGGCGGTCTGGCCGTCCAGGAAGCAATGAGCTATGGACTTCCGGTGATCGTCGCGCAGGGCGACGGCACACAGGATGATTTGGTACGTCAGGAAAATGGCTGGCAAATTCCACCCAATGATTACAATGCGTTAGTGTCTACGATGAAAGAGGCATTATCGGATGTGGCACGCTTGCGCAAGATGGGTGCCGTATCCTATCGCATTGTGGCGGAAGAGATCAACATTGGAAAGATGGTCGAGACCTTCGTCACCGTACTGAATACATTGACTTAAACAGGCCTTGCGAAGGTTGGATGGAAGAAAGAGCACCAGAAAAGAACTTCGCAGGGCTCACTCGAACAAGTTTTTTCAAAAGAGAGCCATATGAAAAATATTTATGCGACCGGCAAATATCTGGAGAATAATCCTGGCTGGCACGTTGGCGATTCTCCCTGGAAATCCGAACAAATCCTGCGCATGATCCAGAAACATCATTTGCAACCTGCGACGTTATGTGAAGTGGGTTGTGGAGCAGGAGAGATCTTAAGCCAGCTTTGTGAACAACTACCTGCTACACAACTCTATGGTCATGAGGTATCGCCGCAGGCTTTCGAACTTTGTAAAACGCGCGAGAGGGAACGCTTACACTTTTTTCTCGAAGATTTGCTTGAAACACAAAAGAAATTCGACCTGCTTTTGTGTATTGATGTTTTTGAACACATTCCCAATTATCTCGTCTTTTTGGAAAGACTGCATGAGCACGCCGATCGTTTCATTTTCCATATCCCGCTGGACCTATCATTGCTGACCATTCTGCGTCCTGCCAGGTTAATTCGTGGACGTTATAGCGTGGGACACCTGCACACCTTCACCTATGAGCTAGCCCAGGCCGTTTTGCAGGATACAGGCTACGAAATTTTGGATTCTTTTTTTACAGCTGGTGGATTGGAACTACAAAAAAACAAGCGACAAGTCAGAACCGTTCTGGCCAATCTGCCTCGTCGTGCGTTTGGTATGTTCAGTGAACGGGTGGCAGCGCAACTCCTGGGTGGTTATTCGCTGCTTGTGCTGGCAAAGTAAAGCTAGTTGAAAGAATTGATCGCCTCTTCCAAATTGTTGTAAATCAGGAGGTTTTGCAGGAAGCCAGTAATGTTCAACACATAGTACACATTCGGATTGGGACAGACCAGTTTGAAATATGGGGATTTGTACGGCTCATCCGGATGTTGATGGATTATTTCCTTATCGCTCTCCGGGGTGAATAGTTTAAAGATGTCATGGATGGCACGCAGACCCGCGCTGCCCAGCACCTCCAGATTAGTCAAATCCAGTAAAAGATATTGCACGCCATCCTCCTGGGCCTCGCGGGCGCGGTCCAGGATTTGATTCTCGGTGCTGCCATGCAGGTGACCGCTCAAATGCAAAATAGTAATGGAAACCTGCCCCTGAACTTGCGATGATGTAATTGTGAGTTCGCTCATGATCACTCCTCCGCCAGACCAAGCATATCGTTTTCCAGGGTAAAAAGCAAGTAGATCAACCCGCTAAACAAAACGCTTGACGATTACGAAAACATCCTTACTTGCGCTCAACGTTCACCCACATCTGGTCACCATTGGTTGTAATCTCGATCCAGCCATTTCGATCGGTGCGCAGTAAATCATAATCCTTCACCCAATCCAATACTTCAGGGTCCGGCATGCCGTTCTGATCGGCTGCATCCACGCTCAAAACGACCAGCTCCGGATTCAGGTTCGCGATCCATTCAGGTGGATTCGAAGCCGCATATCCAGAATCTGCCAACGCCAAGAGGCTCACCTGTCCCACACTGGCACCGTCTTGCAACTGATCCATCGCATCGAAACTCATACCAATGGGCAGCAGCGCGCGGAAACTGTTCCACTCGATCAATAGAATCGCACCACGCGGTCCGGTGGTCAGCACACGCATGTTCGCACCTTCGCCAAGATCCAAAACCTGCCCTGGCTCTGCTATGGTGACGTCAAGGCCCTGCACGGACAAATACTCGTTCAACACTCCCGCGGAGAACGACCCCTGGGTATTACCGCTCCACAAAACCTCATCGGGCGGATAACGTTCGATCACGCGCGGCAAGGCAGCCACATCCTGTTCTTCGGTGCCTGCGACGACCAACCAATCAAGCTTGCGGTTGAAGGTTGACAACCGTCGGCCCAGCTCATCTGAAAGTGTGCTTACGCTCGAACCACCGTTGATCAGCACGGACTTTCCCGAGGGTGTTTTGATCAAGACCGCGTCCGCCGAGCCAACATCCAGAAAAGTGACATGCAGGAGTTGATCCGGTACCGCGACTGCCGCGCGCCAGACCAATAAGAAGGCCACTCCCAGGATGAGGAGTCCGCCTCCCACGCCCACCGAGCGGGTGCGTTCTTTTAGCGACCCGAACCACTCTTTAAACGGGACCCGCCAAAGGTCATGGAAAGAAGCGCCGCGTAGAAGAGGATCACGAACCAGATGGACAAATCTCCAAAAAAGATGGTCCCATTCGGAACCCGGTCGAATAATTCCACCATGCGGATCGTGTACACGACAAAGAGCCATGCCACCCAGGCTACAAGTTGACCAAGCGGAAACCAGAGAAAACTTAAAAACACCGCCAGGCCACCGATGATCATCACTGCCGGCTGGGCAGGCAGGATGAAGGGATTGGCGATAAACGAAACAAGCGAGATGCGTTGAAATTGATAAGCCATGATCGGAATGGTGGTTACCTGCGCCGCCAGGGTCAACAGAACAAATTCTGAAAAGAGTTCCGCAAATTTTTCCGCGGTGGAGGTTTGAAGATATTTTGTAATCAGACGGTTTGCAAATTGTGAAAACGGTTCTGCATAAAGGATCAAACCGAGCGTTGCGAAAAAGGAAAGTTGAAAGCCAACATCCCAAATATACAACGGATTCCATAGGCACATCAATAGCGCAACCGCTAATAGCGTATTCAACGCGAACGGACGGCGTCCAACTTGTCTTGCAAATAATGCCAGACTACCCATGAGCGCCGCGCGCACGACCGCCGCGTCCGCACCGACCAGGATTGTATAAAAGGCGATGCCCAGCACCGCCAGGACCGCGCCGCGTCGCGGACCGAGGAAGCGACTGAAAAAGGTAACGAACAACCCTGCAATGATACTGATGTTGAATCCGGAAATGGCGATAATATGCGCGGTGCCGGTATCTTTAAATGCCTGCTGCAGTTTATCAGTCAGTCCGGTATCCACGCCCAGCAAGATGCCTGCCAGCAAAGATGATTCCGGATCAGGAAATAAACGATAGATGTTGGTCAACGATTGATCTTTGAGCGCGTACAACACCCGGGAAAATGGATTCCCGCCTTGCCCCGGAAGTACCGTGATCTCGGCACTGGTCATATAAGAATGGATGTGCTGTGCAGCAAGATAATCGCGATAGGAGAAATCCTCATTCTCTGGGGGAGTCTTGACCTTGCCGCGCAAGCGCAGGATGTCTCCGTAGTGAAAGACTTGATTGTCAGGGGCGCGCACCAACAGCAATCCACTGACAAGCAGGTCGCCGTCACCCGCATCTACTTTACTGACTTTCACGCGCAGGTTGGTGTAGGGATCGCGATAATCCGGCGGCTCGACCAGTGTCCCCGTGACCAATAAATCGTAATCACGATCGTTATAGAAAGCGATATGGAAGGCATCAAACTTTGGAACGGAGAACTGATAACGGGCCGCACCCAGGAAGAGACCAATGAGAAGGATGAAGAATAAAGGATGAAGCAAAAAAGATAAAGGTCTGTCTTGAAGATTTTCAAGAAAAGGCGACCATGAAGCAAGCACGCGCGACAAAATAAAAAGAATGAGGATCAAAGCTGCGAATCCCACCCAGAGCCAGGCAGAAAGGGAAACGAGACTGGCTAAGATGATCCCCGCCAGGAAAACAAGCGAGAACCACATCAGCGGGAGATGGGTAAGTTGCTCTTGGAACGGCGGTGTCGCGGGGGAATGGTTAGTTGCAGACCCCATTATTAATACCGTTCAGCAAATCTATTCCGAAAGTTTCCATGTGAAACCGAATAGCTGACTCTTCATAATAAGTGTCGCCTTCAGCTACAATAATACCGTCGATTTCTGTCGGATACGCGACATATCCATCAGGATATTTTTTTATCACGATCTTGAATTCTTTGTTCATATTGCTCCGCGGAAGGTCTTTTTGGAAGACGACAAGTTTTCACGCTGGGAATGCTTTGCAAGGAATAACACAAAACATTATTATCGATGATAGCATAGAACTATGGTGTGTTGTGAATATCAGTAGATCACGAAAGAATGAAAAAGAGCCCTATTTTCGGGGAATCTCTCGGTTTTCGCGAAGTACTGAATATCCTAAAAACTCATTGTAATTGATACAATTTCCTCAATGTCCAATTCCAAACTCATTCTCGTTACAGGGGCGACAGGTTACGTAGGTGGACGGCTCGTTCCGCGCCTGCTCGAAGCTGGCTGCCGCGTCCGCTGCCTGGTCCGCGACCCAAACCGCTTACAGGGACACCCGTGGCTGAATCAGGTCGAAGTGGTCAACGGAGACGCGCTCGTCCCAAGCACCCTGACCGACGCGATGAAAAATGTTTCCGTTGCTTATTATCTGATCCATGGCAAGCAGGGCGGACAGAGCAACGCCAATCGGGATCTGGAAGTGGCGCGTAACTTCGCCGAAACCGCGGCGGAAGCAGGCATCGAACGTATCATTTATCTTGGTGAACTGGTCGATCCCACTTCCGATCTCTCACCGTACTTGCGGTCCCGGCATGAGACTGGCTATACCCTGCGTTATAGCAGCGTGCCGGTGACTGAATTTCGCGCTGGCATGATCGTCGGTTCCGGCTCGGCGTTGTTTGAAATGATCCGCTATCTGAGCGAGCGCGAGCCCCTATTGGTTTGTCCTGCCTGGTTTTTCTCGCAGGCCCAACCGATCGCCATCCGGGATGTGCTATCCTATCTGATCGAAGCACTGAAGACTCCCGACAGCACCGGCAAGATGATCGAGATCGGTGGATCGACGCGCCTCACCTATGCAGACATGCTGCTCGATTACGCGCGGGAACGCGGGCTGAAGCGCGTGCTCATCCGCACACCGTTTTATGCGCCGCGCCTTTCTGCCTATTGGGTGCACATGGTCACGCCGATTCATTGGCGCGTCGTACTACCCTTGATCGAAGGTTTGCATGCCAGATTGATCGTCCGCGATGGTACGGCCAAGAAGCTGTTCCCGCAGATCCATCCCATAGATTTCCAAACCGCGGTCCACTTGGCACTTGGACGCATCCAACGAGATAATGTGGAAACAAGCTGGTCAGATGCGTTGGTCACTGTGGCGGGCGATATCAAGCCCTACAAGTTAATTGTCGAAGAGGGGATGTTCATTGAAACGCGTCAACTATTGATCGAACTTTCCCCGGATACTGTGTATCGTTCTTATATGGGCATCGGCGGCGAGCGCGGCTGGTTGTATATGGATTGGGCCTGGGGCCTCCGCGGCTGGCTCGATAAAGTAGTAGGCGGTGTGGGCCTGCGACGCGGGCGGCGTCATCCGGACGAAATCCGCGCGGGTGAGGCGCTGGATTTCTGGCGCGTCGAGGCGGTGGAAAAGGATCATCTGCTGCGTCTGCGCGCCGAGATGAAATTGCCCGGCAAAGCCTGGCTTCAATTTGAGTCACAACCCCAGGATGATAAAACGCTCCTGACCGTCACCGCCTACTTCGCGCCGTACGGCCTGTTTGGCTTTCTTTATTGGTATGCGATGTGGCCCTTCCACAAATTTATCTTCGATGGACTGACTCGCCGGATCGCCTCGCGTGCGCGCCTGTTGGCTTATGGATAAGTTGATCCTCGTCACGGGTGCGACGGGATATATTGCCAGCCGCTTGATTCCAAGATTGTTGGATTCCGGATATCGTGTGCGTTGTCTGGCCCGCAATCCGCTTCGACTTAAAGGCCGCAGTTGGTCCCGTTATGTGGAAGTAGTTCAAGGCGAGATCACGACTCCGGCAACGCTCGCGCCTGTGCTGGTGGGAATTCATACAGCTTACTATCTGGTCCACAATATGTCCTACGGACATGGATACATCCAACGTGAGTTGCAGGGCGCACACACATTTGCCTCCGCCGCAGAAAAAGCCGGCGTGGAACACATCATTTATCTGGGCGGGCTTGCAGATCCTGAAAAGCATATCGCCCCGCACATGCGTTCACGCATCGAAACCGGAAATACGTTGCGTAGGGAAACGGTGCCGGTCACAGAATTTCGCGCGGGTGTGATCGTCGGTTCGGGCAGTATCTCCTTCGAAATGATTCGTTTTATGACAGAGTTATGTCCCGTCATTCCCGGACCACTGTGGATGAAAAACAAATCTCAACCCATCGCCATCCAGAATGTGATCGATTATCTTCTTGCCGCCCTCGAGAATCCCAACGGACGCGGGAAGATATTTGAAATTGGCGGTTCCGATATCACCACGTATCGTGACCTGATGCTGCTTTACGCACGTATCCGCGGCATCCAACGCAGGATGATCTTGCTACCCGGTATCCCACTTTGGTTTATGGCCTCTGGCGTGGGATTAATGACTCCGGTACCTTATCCCATTGCATATGCTCTCATCGGTGGATTGGCCAATGACAGCGTTATCCGGCAGGATGAGGCGTGTAAGGTGTTTCCTGAAGTAAAATTGATTGACTTTGATTCTGCGACCAAAGACGCGCTTGCAAGAACACATCCGGATTTCATCGAGTTCTGTCTGGGAGGATGGTCAGGAGAAGCCAAAACGTGTCAAACATGAAGGTTGTTTCATCGATTACAACGTGTTACGCGTCCGTGCCAGGCCCGCGCAAGTTTTTCAAGTCATCCATAAGTATGGTCTTCAAGAACTTGCTCCTTTTCGCGACAGCTCAGTATCAGATTCCAAAATCCTGATTTGTTTAAAAGATAACTCTGTTGGTACACAATGGCTTCAATGGCAAACGGAATCCGTTGATGCAAGTACGCTGCTCAAGCAAACGGTCTTCTTTTCTCCGCGCGGCCTGCCGGGATTTTTATATTGGTTTCTTTTATTTCCCTTCCATCAGATTTATTTTTCTCGTTTAATTCAGAGGATCGCAAAACAAAGCGAAGAAGCATGAAGCGTAACATCCCGCTCTTTTTTGCGATTATTCTGTTCCTGGGCATGGCGCTAACGATTGCATTTTTTGTTCCCCTGCCGTTAAATCCTTCACTGGACTTCCAGGTCATCTATAACGCTGATCAGGGAATTTTGCATGGTGTTCCACTATATGACCGCGCGGAACAGGCAGGGCTGCTCGCACAATTGACTGGCCTCCCGGCCGATAAGGTTTTCGTTTTACCTTTTCCTTATCCACCGTGGTATGCGCTCCTTACTCTTCCATTGGGGATGTTGCCCGCCACAGTGGCTGTGCGTGTATGGTTCCTACTTAACATAAGCATGTTGCTCATTTCCATCTGGCTATTGACGGATGGGTGGCGGCCGCGCAGACGTCTTTTTTCATTTATCCTGGCGCCGTTTTTTCTCCCCCTCTTTGGCGCATTGATCGTAGGGCAATATGTCTTCCCAACCATATTGGGTCTGGCGCTTTCGATCTATGCTTTACGGCATGAACGCATCTGGCTGACAGCCACGGGGATGGCACTGATCACTTTCAAGCCACATGTGGGCATATTGGTCTTGCTGACCGTTGCGATTTATCTTTTATTCCGCCGGGACGAATTCGGCCGCCGCGCCCTTTGGGCCGTGCTCTTCACCGGCATGCTCCTTTTTGTCACTGGTTTTCTGGCTGACAGAGCCTGGCCAATCACTTATTTGCAATCATTGTTGGGTTTTAAAGATGTGTCACGTTGCAACCTATGCGTCAGTCTGCCGATGACCATTTCCAACCTCATGGGTTGGGGATTCGATCAGGCGCTGCCGATTGCAGGAGTCCTGCTGTTGGTGTTTGGAGGCTTATTTATCGGGAACAGCCAGCAGGGCGGAAAAGAAGCGGGATGGATCGTCGCCACGCCGGTCTGTGTTGCTCTGCTGGTCAATCCTTATCTACAAAATTATGATTTCTCGTTTTTGATCGTCCCATTATTGGTTTTGGCAGATTCAACGGAAGTTCCCTTTCATTGGATATTACTCGCGTTGATGTATCTTATCCCGTGGATCAGCGTGGGATTATTCGAGCGCGCCGGCAACAATGTTTTGTTGATCATCGCCATCATCGTATGTCTGTTGATTTATCGCCTTGACGCTCACACCCGGGCGGCATACAATACAAGCAATTAAATACGACCAGTCAGCGGCGAAGTCGGTGCAATTCCGACACTGTCGCGCAACTGTGATTTAGCGTTTGCTAATAAGTCAGGTCGCCCGCCCTGGTCGGTTCACCACTCTCTCGCGGAAAGGAGGTGGAGGACGGCCATCATGGATTGCCTCTCCAACCTCCCCAGCACTTGGCTGGGGATTTTGATTTCAATGCCAACCGTCATTGTGAGTGGCGCTTGGGCGCCACGAAGAAATCTCCTCATCAAATTGAGGATAGCTTCATCGTAGCGCCGTTGGCACCACTCCTCGCAATGACAAAATGAAACGGAGAAGAACATGTTACGGAAAACATCATTGATCACTTTGTTGATCGCGTTATTGAGCGCTTGTGCGCCTCAGGCCACGCCGACAACCGTGCCCGTTATCACAGGACCTGTAATCGTCACCGAAACGCCGGCTGCCACCGCACCGACTGAGGCTTCTCTTACCGAAGCCCTGACCTTCACGGACGGCCTTGATCGTCAGATCACCTTGGCTGGTCCGGCACAACGCGTGGTTTCACTCGCACCCTCCAACACAGAGATCCTGTTTGCCATCGGCGCGGGATCGCAGGTGGTGGGCCGCGACGAATTTTCTGATTTCCCGGCTCAAACCGAATCGATTGAGAAAGTCGGGGGCTCCATGGGAGAATACAGCGCCGAAGCCATCGTTGCTTTGAAGCCGGACCTTGTTCTCGCCGCGGAGATCAACCCGCCTGAGCTGGTGAAGCAACTCGAAGATTTGGGCCTCACCGTTTATTATTTGAAAAATCCAAACACCCTGGAAGAAATGTATACCAATCTCGCCATCGTGGGCCAGTTGACCGGTCATGATGTAAGTGAAGTGGTGAATGCGCTCAACACGCGTGTTACCGCCGTAGATAAAAAGATCGCCACAGTCACTGATAAGCCCCTTGTGTTCTATGAGATCGATGCTTCCGACACTTCCAAACCTTATACCTATGGTCCTGGCTCATTCGGCGATTTGTTGATCACGCGCGCCGGGGGTGTCAACTTCGCGACTGCCGTGGGGATCACAGATCCCTATCCACAAGTGGGATTGGAACAGATCGTGGTGGCGAATCCCGGCGTGATCGTGCTGGGCGATTCGATGTGGGGTGTCACTCCAGAATCAGTACAGGCGCGCGCGGGCTGGGATGGCGTCGAAGCTGTGAAAAGCAACAGCATTTTCCCGTTCGATGATAATTTAATCAGTCGCCCCGGTCCGCGCCTCGTTGACGGGTTGGAGCAACTCGCAAAATTATTGCATCCCGATTTGTTCAAGTAACAAGTACACAAGGAAACAGGTAAACAGGTCACATGCATTCGTGTGTACTTGTTTACCTGTCTACCCGAGTATTCCCATGCGTCGTTCTCCTTTTCTCTCTTCCTTCATTTTTCTTCTGACCGCCATCTTGCTCAGTCTGGCAGTCGGCTCGGTCTTCCTTTCCCCGGCCGAACTATGGAATGTGATCCTGGGGCGAGGCAGTGAAATTTCCACTTCCATCGTCTGGAAGATCCGTCTGCCACGTACCGTTCTCATCGCGCTGACCGGCGCGGCCTTGGGAGGTAGTGGGGCAACCTATCAGGGTTTGTTCCGCAATCCATTGGCAGATCCATTTTTGATCGGGGTGGCTTCCGGAGCGGGCCTCGGCGCAGTGATCGCCATGTCCATTCACTGGCCTTATTCGTTCTGGGGATTGCTCGTCATCCCCATGGCAGCTTTCCTTTCTGCCTTACTCACGGTCTTTATCGTTTATACCCTGGCACGCGTAGGTCAGACCGTGCCCACCACAAATTTAATCCTGGCAGGGGTAGCGTTCTCTTCCTTTGCCACAGCACTGACTTCCTTCCTGATGCTGCGTTCAACCAGTGAAGTACGGCGCGCGCTGGGCTGGCTGCTTGGCGGTGCAAGTCAGAGCGGATGGACCGCCATCCTTGCCCTCACGCCTTACATCCTCATTGGGTTTGGCATCCTGCTCGTCAATGGACACACGCTTAATCTCCTGCAATTTGGTGATGAACAAGCACAACAACTTGGTTTGAACGTAACGCGCGCGAAAAGGATTTTGTTGATCGCTTCCTCGTTGGTAACAGCCGCGGCGGTCGCATTCTCCGGCATCATCGGTTTTATCGGGTTGATCGTGCCGCATATACTTCGCCTGTGGGGCAGCACCGATTATCGTAAACTCCTTCCCCTATCCATTCTCGGTGGAGCGACCGCCCTGCTGGTTTCAGATATACTCGCGCGCATCCTGCTGGCACCGCAGGAAATTCCTGTTGGCATCGTTACTTCATTGGCAGGCGCGCCTTTCTTTCTGTGGGTTCTGCGCCGCGCAAAGAATCAAGGATTTTGGTAATCCTGGCAAGAGAGTTCATCATGAAGATTACGATCCGAGAAATTGGTCCAGGTGACGTTCCAGCTGTAAAAAAAGGCGGCAGCTCGTTCGAAGTGAGATCAAAGCTCATATTGCATGCGGAGGCCGGCAAGATAAGCTACACCACTGTCGATGTGCCAACCTACACAAAACAATATGGAGTGGAAGAAGTCGATCCGGCTAGCTATGTTTCCAACCCTGACCGAATCATTTTCTTTGCCTACATGGATAATGAACTTGCTGGTCAGATCAGAGTTTTAAGACATTGGAATGCCTATGCATATATTGATGATATTGCAGTGAATGAAAAACATCGTGGGCAAGGTGTTGGGCGCGCTTTGATTTCGCGGGCTATCGAATGGGCAAAAGAAAAAGGCTTTCCCGGCATAATGCTTGAGACACAAAACAACAATGTGGTTGCCTGCCGGCTTTATCAAAGTTGTGGCTTCGAGTTATGCGGTTTTGATACACATTTATATAAAGCTTTGGATCCGGGCACTGAAGAGATTGCCTTATTCTGGTATCTTGTCTTTTAGATCATTATGCTCAAAATCGAATCTCTTTCCGTTTATTACGGGGCGCGCCACATCCTGCACAATATCACGCTGAACGTGCAGAGCGGCGAGGTGCTGGCCTTGATCGGGCCTAACGGCGCAGGCAAGTCAACACTGGTACGCGCGGTGAGCGGCGTGATTCCGTATACCGGTCACGTGCGCACAAATGGCGATGACTTTGTTTCACTGACAACGCTCCAGCGCGCGCGAATGGTTGCCACCGTTCCCCAGGCCGTCGCCATGCCTCCTGCCTATACCGTTTGGGAAACGGTCCTCTTCGGACGGACACCGTATCTAGGCTTTCTAGGTCAACCCTCGACAAAGGATGAAGAGATTGCACGTCAATCTTTACAACGTGTCAGCGCACTGCCGTTTGCAGATCGCAGAGTTGGTGAACTCTCCGGCGGCGAACAACAACGGATTCTGCTGGCGCGTGCCCTGTGCCAGTCCACGCCGATTCTGCTGCTTGACGAACCCACCGCGCATCTGGATTTGCAATACCAGGTCAGCTTGTTGGAATTGGTTACCGAACTGGCCCATGAAGATCATCTGGCTGTGTTGATCGCATTGCATGATCTCAATCTGGCCGCTCATTATGCGGATCGCATCGCCTTGATGGTTGCGGGGAGTATCAAAGCGATGGGAAAGCCCAAAGAAGTCTTACAACCTGAATTAATCGCTGAGGCATATTGTTTGCCTGTGCAGGTGGTCAAGCATCCGTTTCTGGATATCCCACTTGTTTTACCTGGGAATAAATAACGCTCATGCGTCGGAAAACAAAAACCCCATCTCTCGACGGGGTTTTTTTGTCCTCATAGGAGCCGGTTATGGTAAGGAACTGTTGATCGTACTGAATGTATTGCCGATCTTGGGTCCAAGCAAACGCATAACAGCAATGACAACGATGGCTACGAGTGCGAGGATGATCGCATACTCGACCAAGCCCTGACCTTTTTCCTTTGGTGCAAACAACATAGTAGTAATTCCTTTCTAATAAAAAGTGTCTCTTCTGCCTGAGGACCGTCCTCAGAATTATCTTAATTTTATTCAGCCAGATAAAAATTACAAGACCCAAAAGAACTATTCCACTTACAGCCTTGTTAGGCCCAAATTTCCACGAGCTTGCGAATTCTTTCACAAAAAAGAGGCCCTATACGAACATGGGGCCTCTTCTGCTCAATCCGGAAAGCTTTACAAAGAGCTGTTGACTGAGCTGAATATGTTCCCAACTCTTGGTCCGAGCAGACGCATGACCGCAATCACAACAAGCGCCACAAACACAAGGATGATCGCATATTCGACAAGCCCCTGGCCTTTTTCTGAAGGTGCGAATAACATAATATGATTTCCTTTCTAAATAAAAAGTCGGTCCAAAAGGCAGGAATGTCTTAAATGATTATATACATCCTGGCTTCGTTAATCAAGATGAAAAAATTATGAAAACGTTACAGCTACCTATCATAAATTTCGCATGACTTTTATTGAAAAGTCATCCATCGAGTAAAATCTTCGCCATGATCAAACGTATTCTTCAATGGTTTCGACGTGTGCTGCTCATGTTCGGGATTCTGGGCCTGTTGGCCATACTTCTACCACGCCTGATCACGAATCTCTATGCAGTGAAGCGCATTTATCAGGTGGAGGGGTCGCCTGCGGAGCGCGTCGCCATTGTCTTCGGAGCAGGGTTACGCGGTGATGGCACGGCTACGCCCATTCTCCGGGATCGGGTGGAGAGTGCCGCCAATTTATATTTTGATGGCAAGGTGGAAAAAATCCTGATAAGCGGTGACAACCGTTTTGAATACTATAACGAGCCCGATGCGACAATATGGGCTCTCCCTGGGCCTGCCTGATCATACAATGGTATTGGATTACGCCGGCCGCCGTACTTATGGCACCTGCTACCGCGCCAAGGCCATATTTGGTGTACAGAGCGCCTTGCTGGTCACTCAGAAATTTCATCTGCCGCGGGCCTTATTCCTGTGCAACGCCCTGGGCATGCGGGCTACAGGCGTAGCGGCGAACAATTTCAACTACAGAAAGACTTCTCCATGGATATGGAATTTCCGTGAACAATTCGCCACGTTGGGCGCTTTTTGGGATATTTACGTAACAAAACCCCTACCCGTGCTTGGCAATCCGGAGCCTCTGTTTGTGGATTAAATTTTCTCGTCCCGTAAAAATTAACCCTATCACTCCAAAGTAGCCACCATATTTGGGGGATTCACGGATCCCGGGGCCTTTGTCCAGACAACGAAGATGTGGATAACTCGCGTTTATTTGTGGATAAGTGCCTTTCGCTGTGGAGAAGTCGTGTCTACCTTCAAATTGCCCTCAAAACCATACCCCCATATATGGGCAGGACCTTTGAGCTTTCCCGAGATATGGATTGAACGGAAAAGCGTCCTTTTTTGTGGATAAGACTGTGGATGAATCTTCCCGTTTCTTTCCACAGGGAGAGTCTGCCCCGATAACGGAAACCGTCCCAACATCCATGGGGATTCGCTGTTCAACCGCCCACAGGTAGGGTTGTGCCTCTGTTATCCACATTTCCACAGTCCCTACTACTATTACAATTCTAATATCTTATTTATTATGATGTTTATGTTAATCTCATAGAATCCCCGGAAAACCAATCGATGCTGGAGTTGGTGAATCACCCCAAAATAATCCTTGTAACTAATTCATAAAGCTTGTAGAATGGTTCTGGAATGATCATATATTGCACCGAGGAGGCATACAATGGAGATGATCAAGGTTTCAGCGAATTCCCGCACATCTGCCGTGGCCGGAGCAATTGCGGGGGTGATCCGTGAACATAAGCATGCGGAAGTACAGGCGATTGGTGCCGGAGCGGTCAATCAGGCAGTCAAAGCCCTGGTGTTGGCGATTGGATATCTCAAAAATGATGGCATTTCTGTATCCTGTGTGCCTGAGTTTGCAGATGTCTCGATCGATGACAAGGTAAGAACGGCTATCAAACTTGTCATTGAAGTGCGATAATCGCACATATCCCTTTTCATACAGGGTAGTTTATAATGCCGTTGGAGTATTTACCCAACGGCATTATTCTATGAAACAGTCACAGCGTTTTTGGCGTGTTCTATTTTTCCTGGTATTCGTTGCTGCCCTGTGCAGCGGATTAGCTTTGCCTATTGTGGGAGCGCCAGTACAAGCCGCGCCGCAGATGCAGGCTGCAACAGATGTGGTAATTAGTCAATTCCGAACTCGCGGTTCAAATGGTGGAAATGATGACTTTATTGAGCTTTTCAATCCTACAAATACCCAAGTTAACCTTAATGGATGGACAATTAATCGATCAAATGACTCTGGATCTACAAACCCGCACTATTCGTTTACAACAGATGTGTTTTTACAATCTGGGCAACATTATTTGCTGGCTAATACAGGTTATGACAATTCCGTAACCCCAGATGATACTTATAGTACAGATATAACTGATGCTGGTGGTATTGCGCTAATACGACCAGACAGCAGCATTGCTGATCAAGTTGGCCTTGGTAATGCCTCAGCATATAAGGAGGGTACTCCACTAAGCTCTTTAGGTTCAGCTAACATAGATCAAAGTTATGAACGTATTTTGGATGGTTCAGGCAGTTGCGTTGACGCTAATAATAATGCAGCAGATTTCTTCCTTCGCAATCCAAGCGATCCGCAAAATTTTTCCAGTCCAATAACGACTTGTGGCGATCCGACACAAACGCCTACTGCTACATTTACCTCTACAAGTACTTCAACTGGCGTCCCCTCTGCAACAGCTACGAGGACACCTCTCACAGGTTACCTGAGTATTATTATCAATGAAGTCGCCTGGATGGGAACCGCCGCTTCCACCAGTGATGAATGGATCGAATTGTATAATCCCAGCTCGGTCCCGGTTAATTTGTCAGGCTGGGAACTAAAAGCGGTCGATGGGACCCCTGATATCATGCTGACCGGGGTCATCGGTGCCAATGGATATTATCTCCTGGAACAAACGGATAACACTACGGTTTCCGATGTGACTGCGGACCAAATCTATACAGGCGATCTGGGAAACAGTAATGAAATTCTTCAGCTTTTCGATCCGTCCACCGCATTGATCGATACCGCCAATTCCAATGGCGGCGCCTGGCCCGCTGGAAGTTCATCGACATACGGTTCGATGGAACGCCGCGGGCTGATCGCGGATACTGATACCGCCTGGATTACCAATGTTCAGTCGAGCACCTGGAAGAAACATGATGCCAGAGGTAACTCTTCCAGCTATTTGATTCACGGTACGCCGGGGTATGACAACTGGGCCTATACGGTGACACCGACTCGATCACCAACGCCAATCAATACGTTGCATCCGACGGCCACACGTACGCCAACCCTTCCGCCTCCGCCTCCGCTGGTCGCCATCAATGAATTCGTGCCGCGTCCCGGCCACGATTGGAATAATGATGGAGTGGTCAATACGGGCGATGAATATATTGAACTGCTCAATCATGGCGTGATCGATGTCAATCTCAGTGGCTATAGCCTGGATGATGAGGTCAACGTGGGTTCGAGTCCGTATCGTCTGCCGTCTGTCGTGATCAAGCCTGGAGAGCGGATCGTCTTTTACGGTAGTGAGACAGGCCTGCTGCTCAGCGACGGCGGCGATGGTGTACGTCTGCTCAAGCCCAACGGACAGTTGGCCGATGCCTATAATTATCCGCTGGCGCGTTATCCTGACCAATCCTATTGCCGTCTGCCGGATAATGGTGGATTGGATGATTGGAACACGAACTGTTTTCCAACGCCCGGTTTGCCAAACTCGTTGACCGGGAATGCCGTCCGCCCGCCCACGGTTGAGAATGATAATATTCCCTCCTGTCCCATTGCGGATACGCTTCCAGATGATTTTGTCTGGGCGGAGTGTCCGCCTTATGGAGACCAGATATGGAATCCATCCTTCTGGGATCGAACAGGTTTGTATGGAGATATGGATTTGCCTGAAAGCAATGGCAAATGGCCCGTGTTCGCAAATTAATAAAACAAGGCGACTCGCTAAAGAGTCGCCTTGTTTTATTAGCGGAGTCAGGAGGCTTTAAGCTACGGATTAGTCTTCCGCGGCCCGGGCCACCTCTTCCGGCTCGAAGACTACTTCCTCTTTGCCGGTCAATTTGTCCTCCACCTTTTGAGTGATGAGGCGCAGGTGACCTGGATGCGAAACAAAATCCAGGTCATCGGCTGGGACAGCCAGTACGGGGCAAAGCGTGAAATTATCGATCCAGGTCTCGTACAGATCGTTCAGTCCGTGTAAATAATCGGCCGAGATGGTCCGTTCATAGGCGCGGCCGCGGTGCGAGATGCGGTTCAACAGAGTGGGGACTGAAGCTCGGAGATACACGACCAGGTCCGGGGGTGGCAGGAAGCGCATGGTCGTCTCGTACAGGTCGCGGTAGGTCTGATAATCGCGTGGTGGGATGTGTCCCTGAAGATATAGGTTCTGGGCGAAGATCTCCGCATCCTCGTACACGCTGCGGTCCTGGACCACGGAATTGGGATGCTGCGCCAGGTTATAGTGGGCGCGCAGGCGATGCGCCAGGAAAAATATCTGCGAATGGAAAGACCAGGCATCCATATTCGAGTAGAAATCGGCCAGATAGGGATTCTCGGTAACCGGCTCGAAGAACGGTTCCCACCCCATCTGTGCACAGATCAGATCCACCAGAGTGGATTTCCCAACGCCAATGTTTCCGGCTACAGCGACGAACTTTTTCATTTCATTCCTCACAGTTAATTGAGCTTTGCCAGTTCTGCGTCGATGATTTGTTTGAAGTATTCGATGGGATAGGCACCGCCCAGGCGCTGTCCATTAATAAAGAAAGTGGGTGTGCCGCCAACCGCGGGCTCGCCACTGGTATCGACGGGCAGGCTATTGGCATAGCTCATATCGTCCAGAATGAACTGTTGATATTTATGACTGGTCATGCATTCTTGGAAGGTCCCGACATTCAGTCCCAGGTCACCGGCATATTGACTGTAGCTTGATTGATCGAGCACGGTACCGGCCTGGTTATTCAGGTCGGCCTGGTGGTCGAACAAGACATCATGATATTTCCAGTAGGCATTCTGATCCCCGGCGCATAAAGCCGCTTCCGCCGAGGCGAATGCGTTTTGGTGAAATGAAAGGGGAAAATTGCGATAGATGAAGCGGATTTTCCCAGGATAGGTAGCCATGAGAGACTGATATACCTGCACATGCCAGCGATAGCAAAAAGGACACTGATAATCGCTGAACTCGACGATCTGGATCGGCGCATCTTCCGGGCCGAGGCTGGGATACCCTTCTGTGTCAACCTTGTAGACGCGCGGCTCGGGCGTGGGGCTTGGTGCAGCAGCCAGGGCCGGCAAGGCGGTCGTCTCGGTGTTGTACCCCCAGGCCACATAACCAACCAAAATACCAGCTGCAAACGCCAACACGGTCATTACACCGTAGAAATGACTTCGCTTGAAAGTAAAGGTATCTTCTTGTTTAGCTTGCGGAGCGGGTTGTTCTTCGGGAAAAAAACCAGGTTCGATCACCGGCTCGGGTGCCGGTTCAATTGACTTTTTCGGCCTGACAGATGTTTTTTTCTTTGTTGCAGTAGGCATGGCGGGCATTATAACATGCACACAGATTTCGACGATTTGCAACTTTCTGGCAGGGTCAGCGTATGTAAATGGAATCATAACGGAGGCAGAAATGACAACTCATTCAAAGCATGTCCCCTGGTATCTCTGGCCGTTCGTGGCAATCTGGAAACTGCTAGCGATCATTGTTGAAATGACAGGACGTCTCGTGGCGATGATCCTCGGTATCGTCTTGATGATCGTGGGTGTCATCGTCAGTTTGACGATCGTCGGTGCGATCGTCGGTGTGCCGCTCGCCATCGTTGGATTGCTGTTGTTCCTAAAGGGAATATTCTAAGAATATAAGAGCTAGGTCACCCGCCCTCATAGAAGAGAATCAAAAATGCGAAGGGTTTCTAATGACCCTTCGCATTTTGGTGTAATCGATTACGGGCTAACCTGATGCAAGGCTCTCCGTTTCCGAAATAGACCCATGATGTGATCTCGTAGTGAGACGATCCCCTTGCGCACGCGCGGGATACGTATGATCAGCAGTGCGATCACGATCACGGCGTAGGCCAGCGGTTGGGCAATATCTCCCTGCAAGGTAAAGATGTCACCCTTCTTGTTCCAGGCAAAATGCAGAACAGCCAGCGGGACGATGACATACACAACCTTGTGCAGGCGTTTCCAATTTTTACCGAGGCGTTTCTTCCAAATATCGAAAGATGTCCACGCCAGTGGGATGAGCAGCAAAAAGGCGCTTAACCCAACGATCAAACGCGGGTCTTGCGTGAAAGTTTTCCAGATAAAACTCCATGCCAGGCCGAAATCAAGATCCAAAAAGATCAAGATGTGGATGGTCACATACATGAACGCATACAAGCCCAGGGCACGGCGGCGCTTGAGAAGTTCACTCCACTTGAAGAGCGTATTGAGCGGGGTACAAGCCAGGGATAGTAAAAGCAAGGCAACAGCATGATGCCCCGTACGCCGTTCCAAATACTGGACCGGGTCAGCAGATAGATCATGTGTGAAGAATTGGTAGATCAGGATCACCAGCACAGACCAGCCATAGATATGCACGGCGATTTGCAGCGGGGTGAAACGTTTGAAGAAATTTTTCATGATTGTTCCTGTCATTGCGAGTGGCGCCCAGACGCCACGAAGAAAATTTGTGGTTAGTGGTTGGGTAGAATGTCATCCCCTTGCGGGATTGTTTTGTGCTTGCGCTCACAATGACATCGATCTAATAATATTTGTCCAGGTCCATGCCTTGGTAAAGAGAAGCCACCTGATCACCATAGCCGTTGAACATCAAGGTGGGACGACGTCCCAATTCTCCCACGCGTCGTTCGGTTGCCTGTGACCAGCGCGGGTGCGGATGATTCGGATTCACATTCGAATAGAAGCCATATTCATTGGGTGCCGCGTTATTCCACAGTGTGGCAGGCTGATCCGCCACCAGTTCGATCTTCACCACAGCCTTGATGGATTTGAAGCCATATTTCCAGGGCACCACCAGACGGATCGGTGCGCCATTAGAATTGGGCAACGGCTGGCCGTATAAGCCTGTGGCCAGGGTGGCCAGTTCATTCATGGCTTCGTCAATGCGTAGACCTTCCTGATAAGGCCACGTATAGAATGGACTCTTCAGTCCCGGCATTTCCTCCGGGCGATAAACTGACTCGAAGCGAACGTATTTTGCATCGGAGGTGGGTTCCACTTCCTTCAACAAACTCGCCAGTGAGAAGCCCGTCCACGGGATGACCATACTCCAGGCTTCCACACAACGCAGACGATAGATGCGTTCCTCCTGTGTGAACTTGCTCAGCAGGTCCTCCATGGCAAAGGTGGTCGGTTTGTTGACCATTCCATAAACCTGCACACTCCACGGATCGGGAGTGAAGTCTTCTGCCAGTTTGGCAACGCCTTCCTTATCAGTGGTGAATTCGTAATAGTTGTTGTAGTGAGAGATATCGTCAAAAGTGTTGACCGGATCTCCCAGTTCATCTTTTTCACTGGATGAAGGAGGCGCTCCCGCCTCTCCACCGGGTGCGGCTGTTTCCGTTGCAGAAGGCGCGCAGGCCGCCAACAGCGCGGTGCCGGTCACAATGCCCGCAGCTTTGAGAAAGTCGCGGCGGGAAAGATAAAGCGAATGCGGTGTGATTTCCGATGATTTCATCGGGACAGATTTGTATTGATCGTTCATGATGAACCTCTATTCTGCATAGTCTTCGGCAAGTAATGCCTGGATATTATTTTCGGTCTCTTTGTATCCGCCTTCGCCGATGTGCACGTAACGGATATGACCTTGCTTATCGATCAAGTATAACGCGGGCCAGTAGTGATTCTTATAGGCTCTCCAGGTGGCGCCGTCGTTATCCTGCGCCACAGGATATTGGATATCATCCTGGGCAATGGCATCCTTCAAGTTTGCCAGATCTTTTTCGTAGGAAAACTCTGGATAATGATTCCCGATGATCACCAATCCCTGATCTTTATAGCGGGCATACCAATCCTTCAAGGAAGGCATCACATGCTGACAGTTGATACAGCCAAAGGTCCACATTTCGACGATGACCACCTTGCCGTGCAAATCAGCCAGACGCAGCGGCGCGTCCACATTCAGCCAGGTGCTATTGGTTAGTTCGGGAGCCGGTCCGAGGTCGGGGAGGGAAATGAGTTTGGGCATGGAAGCATCCACTGGTGGAGGAGGAGCCTCGCCAGGATCGTTACTCACCGCCTGCTGTGGCGCACATCCGAAAAGTATCGAGGCCATTAATCCAAAAAGTAGGTGTTTCATCTTCAATCTCCTTGATGGGCTAATTCTATGAAAACTTCCTTACGAAAGGATTACGCAAAGTTAAAAAAGAGTTCTAAAGGTTTGCTTTGCTTTAGACAGTGGCAAAGCCTGATCACGGGAGATGAAACGTGAAGCGTGCACCTTGATTTACCTCGCTTTCCACGCGGATGTTGCCTCCATGGGCACGTACGATGCCGCGCGCGATGGCGAGGCCCAGGCCTGCTCCGCCTTTACCGCGGTTGCGCGATTTCTCGCCGCGATAAAAGCGTTCGAAGATACGCGGACTGTCCTCTGGACGAATGCCCTCGCCCGTATCACTGATACTCACTTCCACGCCTGAAGCACTGCGCCACGCCTGCACTTTGACCTCGCCTCCGGCGGGGGTGTGACGCAACGCGTTGCTGATCAGGTTGTTCAAGACGCGTCCAATGGCCTGCGTGTCCATCAAGACCGGGTCGACCCCCGCCTGCACCTCGCCTTCGAGCTTGATCTCCTGTTGTTTCGCAAGCTGGGTAAAGCTTTCCAGTGTATCTGAAACCAGATCGCTCAACGAGGCCGGCGCCGGGTTGAGCGGAAAACCGCCCGTATCCAGTTGTGACATCTGGAAGAGATCATCGATCAAGGCTGAGAGCGACATCACATCGCGTTGTGCCGTGCGCAGATAACGGTTGACCATTTCAGGTTCATCCACCACACCATCCAGCAGCGCTTCGAGAATGGCGCGCATAGACGCCAGCGGTGTTTGCAGATCATGACTGATCCAGGCGATCAGATCACGACGCATATTCTCCAATTCGCGTTGTTTTTGATCTGCGGTTTGAAGTTGTTCCGCCATTTGATTAAAAGCAGTTGCCAGCGCGCTGACCTCATCATGTCCCTGGATGGGCACACGCGTTTGCAGATTTCCCTGGGCGAGATGTTCTGCCGCGCCCTTCAACAAGTTGACACGATCAGTCACGGTGCTCGAAAGAAAGTATCCCAGGATCATGGCAATGCCGCCGGCAAAGACCAGCAGAACAATGGCGAGCAAAAGGTCGTGTTCATCCGCGAACATCATCGCCGCGGAGAACCACACGTTGAAGAAAGTCAGCACACTGGCCAGAATATAACCGCCCAGCAGAGTCCAGCGCAGGGTTGGGGATAGGTTGATCCAGCCGAAGCGATAAGCTATAAAGCCGGCCAGTGCGGAAGCAAAGGCAGTAATGCCCAAAAAGAGGGCCATCAATGCCAGCTCGTTGGAGGGCGGCGACATGAGCAGTTTGAAGAAACCCAGCGAAATGGCAAGGATCAACAAGACGCCCAGCGCCAAACGCATCAGCATGGAAGTTTGAGAAAGAGTTTTCGGTGCAGTCATGGTTCAAATTTGTAGCCCACACCCCACACGGTCAACAAGCGTGTCGGGTTGGATGGATCGGGTTCGATCTTTTCGCGCAATCTTCTTACGTGCACAGTCACGGTACCGGGGTCGATGTATTGCGCACCACCCCATACTCGTTCGAGTAATTGTTCGCGCGTGAAGACCTGTTTGGGATGTTGTGCCAGGAGATACAGCATATCGAATTCCTTCGCCGTCAGTTCGACGGATGAATGATCCACGGTGACCGTTCTACTGAGCGGATCGATGACCAATCCGTTGAAGGACAGGGCACGTTCAAACTCAACCTCGGGTTGTTCCCGTCCCAGGCGCCTCATCACGGCCCGGACGCGGCTCACCAATTCCTGCGGGCTGAACGGCTTGACAATATAATCGTCTGCACCCATTTCCAACCCGGCGATGCGGTCGATCTCTTCGCGACGCGCAGTCAGCATGATGATCGGCAGGTTGGAACGGTCACGCAGCCAGCGGGTGAGCGAGAGACCGTCCACTTCGGGGAGCATGAGGTCCAGAATCACGAACTCCGGCATTTGTTTTTCGAAGAAATTCATGGCCTGTCTGCCATCTGAGGCGATCAGCACGTTATAACCCGCGCGCTTGAGATACAGGCTGACTACTTCAGCAATGCTGGCTTCATCCTCCACCACCAGAATCGTTTTTATGTCCATGGGTTTCCTGCCTTCCTATGATAACCGAACGAAAATCTTTAATGGATTAACAAAGTCTTACATGAATACCGTGTTATTCATACTTCCATAATTATTTTAAAGGTCTTTTTAAGGGTGGCCTGCTATTATGACTGGAAATCAATAGAAGGAGCAACATATGATAAGCCGAAAGTTTATGTTGAGTGTGATGCTATTGTTGGCCTTTGTCCTGGCAGCCTGTGGAGCTGCCGCGCCGGATGCAATGTCGCAGGATACGCCGATGCCAGAGCCAACGCAGGATGACATGATGATGCATGATACTCCCATGCCAGAGGAAATGGCAGAGCCGACCCAGAATGACATGATCGAGAACGGCATGATGATGGACGAAACTCCGATGCCGGATGAAGGAGCGATGATGGAGGCCCCGGCCTGGTTCGATACCTCGCTCAAGGATGTCCGCAGCGGAGAGGCCTTCACCATCAACGATTTCAAGGGCAAGGTGGTCCTGGTGGAGACCATGGCTGTCTGGTGCACGACTTGTTTTCAGGAGCAGGGACAGATCCAATCTCTGCATGAAGCGCTGGGTATGCGGGACGACTTTATCAGTGTATCATTGGATATCGATCCCAATGAAGATGAATCCGCTCTTACCGCGTATACACAAAAGAATGGTCAATTCGATTGGCGTTATGCCATTACCGGAGCCGATGTGGCGCGCGATATTGGAAACATTTACGGTGAACAGTTTTTGAATCCGCCCTCAGCACCCATCTTCGTGGTGGATCGTCATGGCGCATCGCATGTTCTGCCTTTTGGTCTCAAGAGTGCCGATGACCTCATGAAGGCCATCCAGCCGTATCTGGACGAAAATATGTAGTTTTCCCCTCACCCTTATTCCCTCTCCCTGTGGGAGAGGGAAAGACTTCTTATGGAAACAATTCTCACTTCTCTTTCACTAGGCTTGCTGGCCACCACCAGCCCCTGTGTTTTGCCGTTATACCCCGGCTTCCTGGCTTATATCAGTGGCGGACAGGAAGGGCTGCAAAATAAACGCGGCCGTTATTTTCTTGGTTTTTTTGTCTTGGCTGGTGTGCTGACCATGATGCTGGCTTTGGGCGGGGTGATTGCCTTACTTTCCGTTTCCATTGGCAAGGCTTTATCCATCGTTGTGCCTCTGGCAGATTTCATCATCATCTTGTTTGGCATATTGCTATTGCTGAATATCAATCCTTTCAAACGCCTGCCGCAGGTGCAGGTTCCTGTGCTTTCACATCCCTTCGTGAATGCCTTTATTTATGGGTTGCTTTATGGGCCGATCGCGCTGCCCTGTTCCGGCCCATTGGTGGTGAGTATCTTTGCCCTGTCATTTACGGCCGCGGAGGCCTTGAGCAAGCTGAGTGTTTTCTTCTGGTTTGGGATGGGCTTTGGGATTCCGCTGCTATTGCTCTCCTTCCTCTCGGGTGCAGCGCAAAGATGGATCACGCGCCAATTTGCCATGCGCGCCCAGCTCATCAATATCATCAGCGGATTGTTGTTGCTTGGGGTGGGAATTTATGACTTGTATACCAACTGGCCCCTCTTGCAAATCTACTTTAGTTAGGTCCTGGTCCAAAAGCCTTACCAAGGCTGTGCTTGGGAGGTCACAATCCTTATTCAAAACCCTCGCAAGGTTTGATTATCAAATTTTAGTTTAGTGATTTGAAGCAGCGTGCGAGGCTTGCAACTGGTCATACGCAAGGACCTGGTTACGGCCCGCGTCCTTGGCAGCATACATGGCTTTATCGGCCGCGCGCAAAACGGCCTTGCGCGTCCCGCCATCTTCCGGATAACAGGCGATGCCCATCGAAATCGTGGTGCTCAATTGGATGTCTCCATAGGGGATGGAAAGCAAGCCGAGCGCCTGGCGCAGCATCTCAGCACGTTGACAGGCGATATCCATGCTGATGTTCGGCATCACGATCACAAACTCTTCGCCGCCATACCGACAGGCAAAATCGCCGCGGCGGCTTTGCTCCGTCAGCATATTGGCCAATGCCCGCAGAACATGATCACCGGCCTCGTGTCCATAGGTGTCGTTTATTCTTTTGAAGTAGTCCAGATCCATCATCACAACGCAAACAGGATAGGCCTCGCGCGCCGCGCGCGCCAGCTCTCGCTGGAGAGTCTCTTCGAGATAGCGCCGGTTGAACAGATTCGTGAGCGGATCCCGGATGGCCTGCTCGCGCAGTTGGCTTTGCAGCAGACCGATCTCGATCAACTGTGATTGCAGACGGTTGTTGGCATAACGCAACTTCTTTTCAACCTGTTTCTGATCAGTGATATCGCGGAAGACCAGCAGATTTCCTTGCAGACGCCGCTTATTGTCATATAACGGAGTCACACGTAAGTCCAGATGGAGCGCCGGTTCTTTGGAAATCGTTAGTTCTGTACGTGACTCGTCTCCATCCAACAGGGGCATGAATTCTTGCGCCCAATCTTCAAGAACATCAGCGACTCTTTTTCCCAGACAGGAGGAGGGCGGTACTTCTAGTAATTTCTGCAGGGCAGGGTTGACATCGATCACGCGACTTTGCTCATCGAGTACCAGCACGCCATCGCTCATGCTTTCGATGAGATGGTCGCGGGCCACCGGGATCAAATCCAGAAAACGCGTGCGGAGCATGGAGAAGGCAAAGATCACGCCTGAGACACCAAAGGTGAGCGGCGTCAAATCCAGGCCATGCAAGGCGCCAAAGTTTGTTTCACTATAAAGATTGCCAGCCCAGGGAAGCAAACAGCCCAGCAACGCCAGACGATACTGATTTCGATAGTGAGGGCTGGAGCGCAAGGTGCCGATAATCAGCAAGGCAACGGCAATCCCGATGACGATGTACGAATACGCTACATAAACGGAAGACCAGGGCCCATCGATAAACTCGGTCACGAAAAAAGGATTCTTTTCAACGGCACCCAGCGATAGATAGGAGTAAGACGAGGGATTGGTCCATTGCAATAAAAGAGTAAGGCCTGGTTGGATGGATAGCATGATCAAGTGGCGCGGCGTCAGCCAGGTTTCGTTGTGAGTAATACCCAGGGCGAACAGCAGGAACAAAGTTGGGATGGTGGCGATACCGATAAACATCAGATTGAACAAAACGGCTTTGGTTACCGGCGAGATCTCCAGCCAGCGCGTTGTATAAATGCCTGACCAAACTGCCATGGTGAGCAGCAGCAGGCTTAATGCAATGGAGCCTGGCGCTGAACGCCGCCAGGCTGTGTATGAAGCTGTCAATGCGATGAGAGCGGAGACGAAAGAGACAACCGCCAAAAAATATGGATACATCTTTGTTGCAGGATTCCGGCTAATTTTATTCCGCCTTTCAAACCTACTGACTTGCAAGGGCTTTACAGTTATGTATGGCTTGCCGTCAGATGATCGCCGGAGACCGCACTTCAGGTAGAAAACTATTCTTTTCCAAAAGATTCCAGTGCGCTGGCCAAACTCTCATACATGGGAATATTTTGTAAAAAGCCAGTGATACCAAGCACATTGTAAATTTGAGGTGGCGCGTTGCATAACTTAAGATGAGTTACTTTATTGCGATCTTCAGCCGGGGTGAAGATCTGATAGACCTTCTGAATGGCGCGCATGCCCGCGCTGGTGAGGGTATCGAGTTCACGCATATCGATCAGCAGATAACGCGCGCCTTCATCGTAAGCCAGCCGCGCCCTTTCGAGCAACTGTTCCTCACTTTGTGCATCCAACCAGCCGCGGATGTGAAAGATGGTTACAGGTACATTGGCCTCTGCTGTTTCAGATGAAATTTTGAAATCGCTGTCCATGCTCTGCTCCTCGCTTCCAAGTGCCTTGACGGGTTGGTATTTCATGGAGCGGGATCCCATCCCGTTCCTTGTGGATTATTTTAGCACGCTTGCATTTTGAAGAGTCTTAGGAAAGCTCCACATATTCCGCGCCAACGTATCCATTTCGTTTGCTGTTTGGGTCGCGCACATACAGCCATTGATTTGCCTGCCCGATCTTGGATTTGGCTTTCGCCGCGGGTTCGAGCACCTTCAGTTTTGACCCGGCTGGCAACACCGTAACCAACGCGCCGCCCAGCGAGGCGGTTTTTCTCATTCGTAATCCGCTGGTGCCGACCGCCTGGGATATGAGGACGGTCAACTTCTTATTCTTCTGCGGCTCGCTGGAGGTGGAAGAGTCAGGGGTGGTGGATGTGGACTCGGGTGTGGAGGATGTGTCAGCTGTCGACGAGTCAGAGTAGTCGTCTGCCTCGCTCCCGGAATCGGAAGTTGATTCCGTTACCGAATCAGATGCGCTTCCCGGAACTGCTTCGAGGTACCACGCGGCGGCGTAACCTTCCTTGCCGCCTGGCTCACGGACGCGCACCCAGTGATTGATCGCGCCGATCTTCGCCGCACCATCCGTTTCGAGCAAAAGTAATTCTCTTCCCGCGGGGACGGTTATGATCACATTCCCCGTGCTGGAGGTATCGATGCTGGAGCGAATGTTCAAGCCTGCGGTGACCGAATCTTTGACGCGGGCGTAGACTCCGCCACTGGAAGTTGTATCCGTTGTCGTTGAGGATGAAGTCGATCCGCCGGAGCCGTAAGCTTCGTATAGAATCACGTATGAAATGGCCCGCTGAAGTTTTCTTCCTTGTGCATAGCGCGCCATCAGTGAATCGTCTTTGTTTACGTTGGACGGATACGGCCAGGGATCAAGCATCAGGTAGTCATCGCCTTTGCGTTCATACAGCACGACCCAGTGCGTTTGGATGTCGGCCGCGGGCGAAGAATCCACCTGGACGATGGCGGGTTGACCCGCGGCGATGGCCGCGTCGATCTGCGCCAGCGGCGCGGCGCTATCAGTGCAGGAAATGCTCGACTTGACCCTTACGTTTGGGTAAAGCTTGCCGACCGCGCTCCACACGATCGCCGCGCTGACGAAGCCATTCACATTCTTGAGTTTTTTGTTGAGCGTATGGGGAGTCTCGTCGTATCCATGTCCGCTGAGCAGCATGGCGACAGCGGTCAACGCGCAGCCGACGTAACCGATGGTATCGTTATGGTCGCCGAAGCCAAGGATGTCGTTCTTCCATTGTGGGTCCTGCTGGGAGTAGTTAACGAGTTTGAAGGACATACGTGCCTCCTTTGGCGGTTTGAGGACAAAGAGTGATTATAACGCTTGAGAAAAAAATCCGGCGAAATAGAGCTTTATTGCAGTTCTTTCGCTTAAAAAAATGAATAAATCGGAGATTCGTTGGGTACACTATGAGAATGACTACTACCCAGATAACCCACGAAACGATTGCGGATGTGCCGCGGTTGATGAATATCCTGCAGGAGACCCTGGAAGACGACAAGCTTCTCGATCAGATCAGCCCGCGGCACGGGAACTGGCCGGGACTGAGTTTGGGCAAAACGATGGTCACCTGGCTGGCGCATATTCTGAGCGAGCATAATCATTTCATGAGCCATGTGCAGGATTGGGTCGCGCAATCGCCGCAATTGTGGGCGGGCCTGTGGCAAGAGGCGGTATGCCCGCTGGATGTGAGCGATGATCGGCTGGCAGAAGTTGTGCGCCAATTGAGCTTGTCGGAGGTCTGGACCGGGCTGGAACAACAAATCACCCAACGCCTGGTGCGGGTGTATGAGTTGCCAACCGAGCGGGTGCGCTTGGACACGACCACGGCCAAGGTGTACGGCGGGAGCGAGGTGTCGGTGCTGTTTCAACGGGGTCACTCGAAAGATCACCGCCCGGATTTGCGCCAGTTGAAGGTGATGCTGGCGGCGCTGGATCCGCTGGGCGTGTTGGTGGGAGCGGATGTCGTGTCTGGGAACACCGCCGATGACGGGTTGTACGTGCCCATGATTGCCCGGTTGCGTGCCACCTTGCCAGCCCAGGGCTGGCTGTATATTGGAGATTGCAAAATGGGTGCGCTGGCCACCCGCGCCTACCTGGCGCAGACCGGGAATTACTACCTGATGCCCTTGGCGCAAGTGGGCGAGCTGCCCGCCCACTTGGAAAAATGGGTGGCGGCCGCCGTGCGCAGGCTCCACAAACGGCTGGGACAGGCACAGGCGGAACTCCGCAGCTTGACCCCGCCCCGCGGTCGAGGACAACGCCAATTTACCGAGAAAGCCGAACTGCAAACTGCCATGAACGCCATTCTGGAACGGTATGACGTGACAGGCTTGCTGACCGTTGAATTGCAGCAAGAAACAGAACAGCGCCGCGTGCGTGCCTATCGCCAGACCCCTGCCCGAAACCAAGAGCGCCAGCGCTATGTCGTCAACGTCAAAGAAAATCGCGCTCGCCTGCGAAAACTGGAGCCGCGCTTAGGCTGGCGGGTGTACGTCAGCAATGCCCCGTTGCGCAAGTTGCCGCTCAAGCCAGCCGTCCTCGCCTATCGGGATGAATGGTTGGTCGAGCGCACTTGCGCCCGTTTGAAAGGCAGGGCTTTGTCGCTCGCCCCGCTGTGGGTGCGCCGCGACGATCATGCCCTCGGTCTCACCCGCTTGCTCACCTTGGCGGCGCAGCTCTTGGCGGTCGCGGAATACCAAGTGCGGCGCTCTTTGGCGCAAGACCACCCCACATTGGCCGGCCTGTATCCTGGCCAACCCACGCGCACCACTGCCCAACCGACCACAGAACGTCTGTTGCGGGCGTTCAAAACCATCAGCCTGACCCTGGTTCAAAAAGGCTCGCAGATTTTCTATCTGCTGACACCGCGCTCGGATTTGCACCGCACCATCTTGCATGATTTAGCCTATCCATCCAATCTGTATCAACGCTGGTTTCCCAAATCCTGGAAACTCCTCAGAATTTAAGCGAAAGACCTGTTATTGAATGGCATTATCCTTTTGAAATAAGTCTTATCAGATTTTGAACTATTAAAGTGAGGATGGAACCAGTAATCGCGGAGAGGAGAATTAGCCATAACTGATCTTTCCACATTCTATTCAATTCAGCCAGCTTTACAGAATGTGCATCATCTGGATTGTCAATCCAATATTCTAACGAGCCGCTGGATGGCAATTGAACACTTTCAAATGTCCATTGAAATTCGTTATCTGGTAGATTTGTGTGACCATATAAGGGCTCGACTTTGCCGCTAAGATATCTATATCGAATGGGTAAGTCTCTCAATTTCGTGTTGAATTGGGGATTACTATGCTTAACTACAATGCGCAATTTAACGGAGTCCCCACTCCAATATGGAAAAGTACGAAACAGACCCTTTCGTAGAGGGTTTGTAGGAACGATTTCACATGTGAGACCATTGTATTCTTTCTTGAAAATTGCAGGCATATTTATTCCAGCTTTGGTACACTGCCCTTCGAAGTCTTGTAGTAACCTTTGGTGCTAGTTGAGTCATGGGGTATCCTCAGGTTGCGAAACCAAATGGAGGAGAAGCCCATGACTACAGAAGACATTATCCTACATATTTTCTGTCTTGTAGACGATACCATGCCAAGGATCCCCAGGCATGCCCAAGCGAAATTGTATCCGAGCGAATTGGTGACGATTGGTATCTTGTTCGCTCTGAAAGGTGGTTTCTTTCGAGCCTTTTATCGTTGGCTGGAACGCGATTATGGCGATTGGTTTGGTGAGGGTACCTTACCTGAGCGAACCCGATTACAACGTTTGCTTAAGACCCATCAGGATTGGTGCAAATTGCTAATGGCTGAGCCAACTTTCTTTACGGTCATCGACAGTTACTCGATTGAGTTGATTTTTCCTATTCGTCGAGGTCGTAGTCCACAGCAAGTTGGCAAAACAGGGAAAGACAAGGGTCGTTGGAGTGTGGGTATCAAGTTTTGCTGGTTGCTCAACGAGTTTTGTCGTATTGTCGATTGGGATTGGACAACCATGAATAAGAACGATCAGCACTTTAACTCGTTGGTGAAGCCATTCATTGACAAAACGATTGTTCTAGCTGATTATGGCTTTCGGGATAAGGAAGGCATTCCAGAAAACATGAAGATTTGCAAGCAGGGAACCTGGAATGAGCGCATGTGCCTTGAAACGGCTTTGTCTCTAGTAACGGTAGTCTGTGATTTGAAACGCATTCGACACAGACTAGCTGTTTGCATCCACATGCGTCTCGCTTATGTGTCTGCGATGTTCAATGTGCTCTTGAATTTGTTCCACGCCATTCATCCCGACCCGGATCCTGACAAGATCAGTATTGCCGAGTTTTCACTCTAAATACTAGCACCAATGGTTAGTAGTCTGATTATACAAAACTGCAATTCAAAAGACAACGAACAGGGCGATGAAACGGATTTATTTAAGAAGCTATCCCTCTCAACTTCAATCCTGCCTTTTCATAAATCGCGTCGATCACGCGCATATTATTCATCGCATCCTCTGGATTCGTGCTTAGAGACATTTCCCCGCGAATCGCTTTGGCAAAGGCGCGCAATTGCAGTGCATAAATATTTTCTCCTTTGACATGTTCACGCCGCGTTCCTTGCGCGGTGCGAACCGTCATCCAATGAAACCAATGCGGATGGTAGGGATTGACAACCTTCATCTCCCCTGCTTCGCCCTGCACTTTGACAAAAGATTGAAATAGTCTCGGTGAAAGCAAATCGCAAACGATATGTGCATTCACTTCATTGGGAAATTGCAAGTCCGCTTCGATGCGCGAGTCTACCTGCGGTCTGATCAATTTTGCTTTGGCCTCCATCACGCTTGGTTCTGCCTCCATCAGGAAGCGCACGAGACTGATCGGGTAACAACCGGCATCCATCAGCGCGCCGCCGGCCAGGTTGTAGCGATAACGAATGTTCCCAGGAGAAAGTAGCAGGAAACAAAAGCGCGCTTCGATATGTTCAATCTTTCCGACCTCGCGCATTGCGGCCTTCATCTTCGCTGCCAGTGGATGGTAACGATAAGCAAAGGCCTCGCTCAAGACTTTCCCTGTTTCCTGCGCGGCTCCTTTCATCTCCAGTGCTTCCTTGGCATTGGCAGCAAAGGGCTTTTCACATAAGACATGTTTGCCAGCCCGCAGGGCGCGGATCGTCCATATGGCGTGGAGGCCGTTGGGCAAAGGATTGTAAATAGCATCGATTTCCGGGTCCGCCAGCAGCGCCTCGTATGAACTCATGCACGCGCGGGATGGCATGTCTGCGTGCGAAGCGGCGCGCACGTTCGGGATCGCGCGCCGCGATGTCTGTAATTCTCATTTCAGGAACGTCGCGCGCTTGACCCGTCAAAGCCGTAGGGACAATGGCGGCCGCGCCGAGCACACCGATGCGAATGGGATTGGAGTCCGTCATCCTAGAAAATCTTGATCGAGCCCATCGCCACTTCGACGCTGATGTCCACACGTTTGGCAGCGGTTTCATAGTCTGGGGAGCGATACTCGCTTCCTTTTTGGATCATGAGGAAGCGTTCCAAATTGGTCTCGATGTTGGCCGCGGCGCGTTGCCCGTGAATATAGGCGGCCACTTCCGGTGGGACAAGCAGAACGAGCGAGGCAGTGCTGGCTTCGATGTGAACCATGGTATCTCCCTCACGATCCGGTAGGGAAATTTGGGTGGAACTGGCACTGGTCGTGAGCTTCAAATCCGTGATCTGAAGCGTGCGGAAGTCCAGCATGGATTGGCCGCTGGCGGTTTCGATCTCCAGAGCGAGCGGAATCTGATTCGTCAGATGCACGCTCCAGTCGAGCACGTTGGCAGGTCCCCATGACCAGGGGTAACGCAAGCTCAAGAAACTCTGTCGTCCTGAAACACGCAACTGGATATTGGCGCTGTCATCGGACCGGTCCACGCGGCTTTCCAGGCCGCCGCCAAAGACGCCGTTAAACAGAGCGCTGTCCTCCGCCTGCGAGTCGATCTGCAAATGACCCGCTCCGTGCTGAATGTGAATCCTGGCGCGCTTCGTATCTTCGAGCGGAAGAGAGGCTTGTTGTGAGAGAGCGGCCTGTTGCCAGGACAGCCAATCTGTGGTGAACAACAGGATGAACAACCCGATCCAGAACAGATAAATCAGCCAGGTATTTAACAATGCCAGTGGAATGGATAATAAAAAGATGACCGTGCTCAGGTTCAGGCGGCGACCGATGCTCTCCACCACGCGCGCATCCAATGTTGAGTTGATCAATCCATGGCGACTGGCATGTCGCCACATCCACAATGCTGTCAATTGAATCAATGCCACATCGATAGCGAAACACGCGATGGCAATGAAAGCATCCGGATAATGTCCGAGCAGGGCTGCGCTGGCGGGTGATAGAGTCACAAACAACAGCGAGAATAGATTGAACCAGACCAGCAAACCATCGCCGCGTTTGATCTGCTGGAGCATGCGTTGATGCGAACCCCACGCGCCGCCGATCACCACAAAGCTGATCAAATAGACCAGGAAGTTTGGCGCCAGCTCAAGCAGCCGGCCAGGCAGGTCGCCGATCGCAATGCCCTCCGGGATATGAATATCCAACACCAACAGCGTCAATGCCACGGCAAAAACCGCGTCACTGAGATTGTTCAAACGGCTCATTTCCACGAGCGATTCGGGCGGACCCGATTGTGGAGAGAGTTCTAATTTTTCCATGGATTTTCCTTCAAGCTGATTCTTCGATCACAGCCATGGCTTCGATTTCCACCAGGAATTCCGGACTGATCAAAGAATTAACTTCCACCATGGTCGCGGCGGGCTTGATATCTTTGAAGTACGCGCCATGCGCCTTGCCGATTGCTTCCCATTGTTTAATGTCTGTGACGAACATCCTGGTCCGTACCACATCTTTGAGCGAAGCCCCGGCTTGTAGCAGGGCGTGTTCGATCCTGGATAAGATAAATCTCGTCTGCTCATGCGCATCATTGAGTCCCACAACCTGCCCCTTTTCGTCAACCGCAGTCGTTCCAGCCACTTCTACGATATTTCCTACTCTCACCGCGCGCGAATAACCGACGATATCTTCCCATTGTGCTCCCGAGGAGATGTTCATTCTTTTTGTCATGGTTATTCACCCATTCCAAAAATATTCACATCCAAAAAATCGTTGCGAAATTTTCCCTGCGGATCAACTTGCGCAAGCAAGTTCCGGAAATCCTGCATGCGTTCATAACGCGCCTCCAATTGTTTTGGAGAGATGGTAAATATCTTGCCCCAATGCGGGCGCGTCTGAAAAGGCGCGAGCGCCTCTTCGATCACTGGCAGCAACTTCATCAAAGCCGGTTGATCCATCTTCCAGGTGAAGTGCAGTGCGACAGAATCCTGTTGATGGCACATGCTCATCCAAAGGTCATCGGCGGCGATGGTTCGGATTTCTGAAATCATCAACAGCAGCGCGATCTGGGAACGGATGCGGTTCAATGCCAACAGCGCCTGATACGCATCTGCGCGCGCCACGAAATATTCCGTTTGCAATTCCTCGCCGCTGCTGGGTGTGTGGTCCATGCGGAAGTGTGGCAGACGTTCATGCCATGCGCCAGGGATGCCCATCTGCTCGGTGCAGCTTTCCGCCGAGAGCGGTCCGATGGGATGCAGATTCCGCGTGGCGCGCCTCGCGCCAAAGAATTCGGATTCCGCTTTGACCGCTTCGCCATTTGTGACCCGGCGCTTCAACCAAACCTGATTGAATGATTCCGTTTCCCAATCCGTAAACAGACTGACGCTGTATCCGCTCGACATGATCTCGTCAAAGTGACTTTCAAGTTGCTGCAATGATAAATTCTCGTATAAATCCTGGGTCACAGCGAAAGTCGGTTGGATGTCGAGCGTGAGTTTAGTGACCACTCCGAATCCGCCCAGGCCGACAACCATTCCTTTAAAAATATCCCCATCCTTTTCACGTGAGATCGTGATGACCTCGCCATCCGCTGTGACGATTTCCATCGCAGAGACGGCGGTTGCCAGATTCCCGTTTTTGATTCCAGAACCGTGCGTCCCGGTGGCGCAGGCGCCTGCCACCGAGATGTGTGGCAGGGACGCCAAGTTATGCAGTGCACATCCCTGGTGGTGAAGGTGTTGACTCAAGGTTCCATAACGGAGTCCGCCCGCGACGGTCGCACTGAGGCGTTCTTTATCCACCGAGATACTCTGCTCAAGATGCTCAAGTGAGATCTGATCTTCCTTTGTGTCGGCAATTTTGTTGAACGAATGGCGCGATCCCAGCACCCGTATCTTTTCACTCTTGCGAACCAGTTCACGTACTTGCTCAATGGTTTCCGGATAATGCACCTGCCTGGCGCTATATTCGAGGTTTCCTGCCCAGTTTTTTTGTTTCATCATCATTCCTTGAGAGTAATCATAAAGTCAACAGGAACGTTACGTGCTCTATCTATTCTTATTCCTCGGGACAAAAGAAAAGAGATAGGTGCCTTTTTGATAAGGATTGGCTTCTCGGGTCATCTTTGCCACGCCTACGCCATACTTTTCGTTGGCTCCATCGAAGGAAAGTTCCTCAAAGCCGACCTCTCTGACCCATTGGCAAATCTGTGGCCGGAGATCGGGTTCAAACGAACCGCGCGTCCAAATGACGGTCGCACCGGGCGCGCAAAGCATGGGCCACGCATGAATCGTGTTTTGGATATCAGCCTCGGTAATATTGCCGAACACGCCACAACATAAAAGCAGATCCACTGGCACGACTCCGGCATAGGCGTCGCTGTTTCCCGCATCTGCGCATAGAACCTCAATCGAGGAGGGAGCCGCGGCCCGCTCCTGCTCCGCCAGTTGCGGATTCAACTCGACGAGCCGTCCCGATACATCACCTGCGCGCGGGTGATGCGGAAGCGCGCCGAGGAGGTCGCGTCCCTCGCCTGCACACATGCTTGCAACGCGAATCGCACCGGCTGGAGCACGATTCAACGCTTCGGCGATGCGTTTGCGCACCACGGCTAAACGCGCAGAGAGCGATGAGTCCGGATCATCATAATCTTTATGCCACTGTATCCAATCGGTCATATTTGCCATTCATTTAAAAATGAATTTCAGGAACTGCGTTTTCTTTAGTGAGTGAGAAAAAAGTTTGTCTGCCTTGATAGGTCAACTGATAATCACCAAATGATCCAGTGAATTGAACTTTGCCATGCTCATCAGTCACCAGCTTGGTGGATGGAGTCCACCATTCGCCTTTGACCAGTTTCACGATCTCATCGTAGGCAGGTTTGCTCGAACCATCCTTACGGACCAAACCGGCGGGCGCGTTAAGCCAGCCGCCATCGAACATATTCCACCAGGTGATGCCTTCCACCAGTGGATGCGAGAAAAGGGTGGTGTAATGTTGAATGGCTTCGCGCGCCTGTTGTTCCTCACCTTCAGGAGTCGTGGGCCATTTCGTGACTTGATAGTCGTTGAGGTCGACGATCTCCGGCGGCATCAGATGCCCGGAGACAAGGGTCGTTTCTGTAAAATGGATCGGCAAATCGAAGCGGGAGAAATGATCGAGCACCTCCAATGTTTTCTCCACGCCCCAATATCCCTGATGCATGTGCGATTGAATGCCAATTACGTCGAATTTGATGCCCGCTTCGAGACAGCCTTCCACCAAAATATCATATGCCGAAGAAACATCGAAGTCATTGATGAGCAATGTCGCGGTGGGATTTATTTCTCGCGTCGTCTCGAACATGGTTTTGATGGTATGGATGCGTCCCATTTCCTTGCATAAGCGCGTAATGCCGTTATCGTATTTATCGAAGACCGGCATGATGACCGCTTCATTGATGACATCCCACATATCGATCAGTCGGCGGAAATCTGCTACGTCGCGTCGAATGCGCGCGGTCTGCGCCTGCAGGATTTCGGCATTGTTCATCGAGAGCAGCCAATCGGCGGTCAGCGTATGCCAGCAGAGCGGATGACCCTTGGTGGTCAGGTTATGGTCAAGGCACCATCGCGCGGCATTCTTTACTTTGGCAGTGATCGGCTTGCCGCGCTCGGGCTCGAATCTGGCCCAGTAAAACGGAAGCGTCGCCGCGTTGCAGAGACCCAGGACTTTTTCGGCACGTTCCTGGGCTTGTTCCAGTTGTTCGCCTTCATAATCGCCGCTCGTAAACGGAACGAGGTCGAAGGCCGCGGTGCCGAAGAGAAAGGCGTGCTTGGTCTGCTCAACCGTTACTTCTTGATTTGCCAGCGGCGTGTTATCTGCGTTGAACAGGGTAACAATTGCATCTGCCATTCGATTTTTTCTGATATCGCCATTCATGATGGATTTGCCTTAAAGAAAAATTTTCCATTGTATGTCATCCTGAGCCCTTCGACAGGCTCAGGGTAAACTCTGCGAAGGATCTCCGCCGCGAAGCGGCGGGATTCTTCACTCCCTTCGGTCGTTGAGAATGACAATGGGTCACTTGGAAACGGGGTTCTCGATTTTCAACGCGCCAACCTGAATGGAAACAAGATCACCCGCTTGCAGGGTAAAGTCATTGCCAGGCACGAGACAAGTGCCCGTCATCAAAAAGACCCCGCCAGGAAAATCAAGTTCACGCGTGAGATATTCGGCCAATTCTGTCAACGTGCGTTTCATCGTAGCTGTGCTGCTCTCACCCTCGAACAGGGTTTTCTCCGCATGTTGGATTTCGAGTCGAATTGGGATATTTTGAATCTCCTCCGGTTCACAGAGCAGGATGCCATGCCCCAACGCGCAGGAACCATTGTAAACCTTTGCCTGCGGCAGATACAGCGGATTCTCACCTTCGATGTCGCGCGACGAAACATCGTTCCCTGCGCAATAACCCACGATCTCACCCTGATGATTGATGACCAGCACCAACTCCGGTTCCGGCACATTCCACTGGCTATCTGTGCGGATGCGAATCGGTTTTCCGTTCGCCACCACGCGCCAGCCCAGGGATTTAAAAAACAGCTCAGGACGCGCGGCCTCGTAGACGCGATCGTACATATCTGCCACGGTGGATTCGACGCGCCAGCGCGTCGCGGCTGCGGAGATAGGTAACTCCCGCGGCCCAGATTTCCTGCCCCGGATCGATCGGCACCTCTTCCTCGCCCGAAACTGATTCAGTATTCGATGGCGTTTTCAGCATCTCAAACATTTCCCCACGCGGCATTTCGAGTAGCGTGCTTAAGCTTTGACCCTCCGGCAGGAACTTTCCATCCAGTGCCCAGCGCATGCCGTTGTTGGTTCGGTGTCGTGTGAGTAACATTAGGTTTCTCCCAAGCGTTCGATGATTTTCTCCACATCATATACACAGCCGCCCCAGGTGCCGCCGCTGATATTTTGCAGTGCAGCCCACAGCCGCGTATCGTCCGGTAAATCGGGATTCGCCTTCAGCCCGGGATGAAGCGGACGTGCTCCTGAGAATCCGCGCGCCTTCGTCAGGGTCGCAGCGTTGGTCGCCTTCACCGATCAAATCAATGCTCCCCGAAAGATTCACTCGGTCCACAATGATCTGAATTAGGTCGCCATCCCGCACGCGTCCCAGCGGACCGCCGGCCAGCGCCTCCGGTCCCACGTGACCGATGCAGGCGCCCGTGCTCACGCCACTGAAACGCGCGTCGGTGATCAGCGCGATGGTCTTGCCCTCCGGCAGATAACGCAGCGCGGAGGTGAGCTGATAGGTTTCCTCCATGCCGGTGCCCAGCGGACCGCAGCCGATCACGAGAATCACATCGCCGGCTTTGATTGGATTCTCGCTCAAACCCTTAACCGCCGCAATGGCGACGCGTTCACTGGTGAACACGCGCGCCGGGCCGATCTTTCGATAGACGCCGTCCTCATCCACCACACTCGGGTCGATCGAGGTACTCTTGATGATCGCTCCCTGCGGCGCGAGGTTACCCTTGAGAAAAGTGATCGTGCCGGTCAGTCCACGCGCGCGCGCCTCCGTTGGATTCATGATCACATCGTCAGGATCGATGCCATCCAGCAGTTGCAGTTGCTGGCGCAGTTTTTGACGGCGTTCGCTGTGTTCCCATTCATCGAGTGCTTCGCCCAAAGAAATTCCATTGACGGTCAGCGCGTTCAATTTCAATAATCCCAGCGCGCGCAGATGCAGCATCACTTCCGGAACGCCACCGGCGAGAAAAACCTGTACTGTGCCATAACCAGTCGGTCCGTTGGGAATCACATCCACTAGGCGTGGTGTGGCGCGGTTGATTCGAATCCGAATCCTCCACCGTGGGACGCGGTAACTTTGCGGCGTGTGCGATGGCCGGAATATGCAACAACAAATTCGTGCTGCCACCGAAGGCGGCATGGGTCACCATGGCGTTATGCAAAGAGTCTGCGGTGAGAATATCGCAGGTGGTTATCTTTTGTGCTTCCATTCCCAGCAAGGCGCGCGCGGATCGTTTTGCCATATCGAGCCAGATCGGTTGACCGGAGGGTGCCAGGGCCGAATGTGTGACAGCCAAGCCCAACGCCTCGGCCACCACCTGACTGGTTGCCGCGGTGCCGAGGAACTGACAGCCGCCTCCAGGTGAGGCACAAGCGCGGCATCCCAAATCGGAGGCCTCTTCGAGAGTGATGAGTCCATGGGCGAAGCGCGCACCCAGCGATTGGATCTTTCCTGCGTCTTCGCCTTCTTCTGGCAGCAACGTGACTCCACCGGGAACGAGCACACAGGGCAGGAAACTCTGCGCGGCGAGCGCCATTATCATGGCCGGCAGACCCTTATCGCAAGTGGCGATGCCAAGCACACCCTTACGAGTTCGGCAGGGAACGAATCAGTCTCCGCAACACAGTCGCGGCATCGTTGCGATAGGCGAGGCTATCCATCATGCCGGTGGTGCCTTGTGTGCGCCCATCGCACGGATCGCTGACAAAACCGGCAAAGGGAATCACATTGTGTTCTTTGAATTCTCTGGCTGCGGCCTGGGCAAGCAAGCCTACTTCATAATGACCGGTGTGATACCCAAGCGCGATGGGAGAGCCATCTTCGGCGCGGATGCCGCCTTGGGTGCTCAAGATAAGATATTCATCTTTGCCCAGATCAGAGGGTGACCAGCCCATGGCGGCGTCCTGCGTCCAGCCGAAGACATCTCCGCTGGGAGAGTCGCGTAAAAAATCGGGTTCAAGAGGCAGCCGTCCCGTTGGGCCGGAAGCGTGAGTCCGTATGTCGAATATGTTTGTCATTGGCCTATCTATAAGTGAAGAGTATGAGGAGACTTCAGTCGCTTTTTACCGAACGACTAAAGTCGTTACTACGGTTTTATCCATGATTGACGTAGATGGTTTTTGTGCGGGTGTAGAAATCCATGGCAGCCGGTCCCTGTTCTTTAAAAGTATTGGCGCTGGATTGCCTGAATCCGCCGAAAGGTGCGTTGAGCGCGAGTCCGGTGGTGGGTTCGTTGATCTTGACCACACCCGCATCCACTTCGTTGGCAAAGGCAAAGGCTTCTTTTAGGTTGTTTGTCACCACACCTGCAGATAAACCAAAACTAATGGCATTAGTTTTCTCGATGGCGTCATTGAGGTCCTTGACGCGGATGATGCCGATGACAGGACCAAAGATTTCCTCCTGCGCAATACGCATGGTTGGCTGCACATGATCGAAGACGGTGGCTTGCGCGAAATATCCCTTGCCTCCGTCCACTTCCCCACCGATCAATAATTTGGCGCCTTCCTTTTGTCCAAGCGCCATATAGCTTTGACTGGTTCGCAACTGATCTTGATTGACGAGCGGCCCCATCTGCACGCCGTCTTCGAGCCCGTTGCCCACCACCAGATTTTTGGCCGCGTTCGTCAAGGCGGAGACAAAGGCCTCCGCGATCTCTTCTTCCACGATCACGCGGCTGGTGGCAGTGCAAGCCTGACCGGTAAGTCCGAGACCGCCTGTGACAGCGAGTTTAACTGCCAGGTCCAAATCTGCATCTGTTAAAATGACAAGTGCATTTTTGCCGCCCATTTCCAGTTGCACGCGCGCCATGTTCTTGATGGCGTTTTGATAGACCTTTACGCCAGTGGGATACGAACCCGTAAAACTGATCCCATTCACATCCGGGTTGCTTGCCATCTCTGTGCCGATCAAGGCGCCCTCACCGGTAAGAAAATTGATCACCCCGGAGGGCAGTCCTGCTTCCATGAGAGTTTCCACCAGCATCAACCCAGTGAGCGGCGCATCCTCCGCTGGTTTGAAAACGACTGTGTTGCCGTAGATGAGCGCCGGTGCGATCTTCCAGGCGGGGATGGCGATAGGGAAATTCCAGGGTGTGATAATGCTGACCACACCCAGAGGTTCACGGCGCGTATAGAGCAATTCGTTGTTGACGGAACTGGGCAGCACCTGTCCACCATAACGCCAACCTTCGCCAGCATAATATTTGAAAATATCACGTGCACGTGTGACTTCGCCTTTTGCTTCGACGAAGGTCTTGCCTTCCTCACGCGTCAGGGCAGTGGCAATTTCATCGAGATGGGAGGTAAGGATCTGACTGGCTTTATCAAGGATGGCGCCGCGCACCGGTGCCGGAGTCTTTGACCATGATGGGAAGGCGGAACGCGCCGCCTCGATCGCACTTTTTGTGTCATCCAATGTTGCCATTGGGAAAAGCCCGACGATCTCGTTGTGATCAGCCGGGTTATGATTTTCCAATGTATTTCCGTTCGGGGTTTTCCAGTTTCCACCGATCAAGTTCGGGTAGGATTTTCCATTTGTGCCTGCCATTCTAAACACCTCCAAAAAGATTATTGCCGTGTTTTTTCCTTTAACTACCCCTGCCAACTATCGCGCCGAGGGCATTACATAACCGGGTGGCAGTTGTTCGAGAAACTTCTGAATATCCTGCGGCGCGATGAATAATTTTTGTATCCGCTTGGTGAAACCGTTCTGACTTTTGGGATTGAGCAGCAATCCTTCTTTCACGTTGCGCGTACGGGCGAAGACATCCCAATCCAGTGTTGATTTGGGACTCGTCCGTTCGATATGGCTGATCTCTTTAAAATTCAGGAACAGGCGATAATCGATGTGACCCGGTGCGAAACGCACGCCGATGCCTTCATCGGTGATGACGTAAATGGTCGGCGCACCGAAGAATTGCGAATCGCGATATAGAATGGTGAAGCCGACCATCAGCAGGAAGATCTGCCAGAAACTCAGGCTAAATTGTCCCTTCAACAACCAGCCCAGCACTCCGGCGATGACCATCAAGATTGCCAGTCTCTGCGCGGCCATCCACAACGGAATGGCGGGGCGATCCACGTAAAACTTTCCCCCTTTGACCGCGTGTTCGCGCCGCATGTTCGACAGCCAGGCAATGGCCTGCCATTCCATCGCCAGTAAACCAATCACGATGATCAAAGCAATCGCCCCTGAAACAATGGGCGGCCAGCTCCACAAGGCAATGACCAGAATCCAGGCGTACGGGAATTGCTTGATAAATAAGAGGGGAATACCGAGGACGAAGCGATCAAGAAATTGTTTCATGGAAAATGAGATCAGTTAATAAGGTGGATCGATCAGAAGCCTGGGTTGGTAGCATTGTGCGAATCCTTTCGCGGGGGTGGCTCGGTCTGTGGAGAAGCTAAATCAATTATATGCATTCAATGGTTAAACACAAGCAGGCCGCGCAAATCGCGCGGCCTGCTTAATTTCCGATCTCCAAAAAACGATTATTTAATCAATCCAACTTCCCGGTCAGGGAGGCCATCTTCAATTCACCGATGGCCTTGGTGATCTGGATATCGCGCGGGCACGCCATCGTGCAGTTGAAAACGGTGTGACAGCGCGCCAGTCCACTGGTCTCGCTGACGATCTCCATGCGTTGCGCGGCGGCTTCGTCGCGGCTGTCGAAGACGAAACGATGCGCGGCCACCAGCGCGGCCGGTCCCAGATAATCGTCGCTGCTCCAGAAGGATGGACAGGAGGTGGTACAGGCCGCGCACAAAATGCATTTGGTGGTCTCATCGAAGCGGGCGCGTTGTTCAGGAGATTGAATCCGCTCTTTCCCATCGGCGGGCAGCGGGCTGTCGTTGATGAAATAAGGCAGCACCTTCTTATAGTTATCGAAGAACGGTTCCATATCCACGATCAGGTCTTTGACCACCTTCAGACCGAGCAGCGGTTCGACGGTGATGGTGGTGCCAATATCGCGCACCAAAGTTTTGCAAGCCAGCATGTTGCGTCCGTTGATGCGCATCGCATCCGAGCCGCAGACGCCGTGTGCACAGGAACGACGGAACGAAAGGGTGCCATCCTTATAACCTTTCACATGCTCGAGTACATCCAGAATGCGGTCTGTCTCTTCCGCTTCGATGGTATAGGTTTCGTAATGGAATTTCTGATTCACTTCCGGGTTATAACGAAAGATTTTTATGGTTATCTGCATGGCTACCTCACTAATAAACGCGTTTCTTGGGTTGATACTTTGTAATGACAACCGGCTTGTAGTCGATACTGACCTTACCATCCTTCTTCCAGGCAAGCGTGTGCTTCAACCAGTTCTGGTCGTCGCGTTCGGGATAATCTTCGCGTGAATGTCCACCGCGCGATTCCTTGCGGTTCAAGGCACACTCTGCCACCACATCCGCGATCTCAAGCAGATTGCCAAGTTCCCAGGCATTCAACAACTCAGTATTGAAGATCTTGCCGGTATCAGCCACACGCACGTGCTTGAAGCGTTCCTGCAAGGATCTGATCTTGTTGATCGCCTCTTTCATTCCCTTTTCTGTGCGATAGACACCGATATCATCGAACATGACCTTTTTCATTTCAGTGGAGATGTCGAACGCATTCTCTTTGCCGGAGGCCGTCCGCAACGTTTCAAACTGGGACTTTGCGCCGGCTTCTGGATCCTCAGGCAGGTTCTCGAAGTCTGCCTGTTTCACGTACTCCGCGGCTCTGAGTCCCGCGTGTTTCCCGAAGACCACCAGGTCGAGCAGGGAATTCGTGCCGAGTCGGTTCGCGCCGTGCACGGAGACACAGGCGCACTCACCAGCGGCATACAGACCTGGGAAAACGGTATTCTTGTTATCGATGACCACTTCGCCAAATTTGTTGGTCGGGATGCCTCCCATCGTGTAATGCGCGGTCGGCTGGATGGGCATCATCTGTGTGAGCGGGTCAACACCGAGATAGACGCGGCAAAAATCGATAATATCCGGAAGTTTCTTCAGCACCTGTTCGCCAGTGATCGTATATGGCGAACCATCCGGGTTTGTACGCCCGTCCAGTGCCGCATATTTGTTTACGCTTTCGGGACGTACATCCAGATAAACGTAGTTCTTTCCGTTGACACCGCGTCCCTCGCGGATTTCCGTATAGATGGCGCGGCTGACCACATCGCGCGAAGCCAGATCTTTCACAGTCGGCGCGTACTTTGACATGAAACGTTCGCCCTTGCCATTGATCAGCACGCCGCCTTCCCCGCGTACGCCTTCCGTGATGAGAATTCCCATTCTGTAGATTCCAGTTGGATGGAACTGGAAAAATTCCATGTCTTCGAGAGGCAGGCCGCGGCGTAGCAGAACCGCCGCTCCGTCTCCAGTATAGGCATAGGCGTTGGAAGTCACTTCAAAGATGCGGCCATGTCCACCGGTGGCGAAGATCACAGCTTTGGCGTGGAAGGTATGCAGTTCACCGGTGGCAAGTTCCACTGCCACCACACCCGCGGCCCTGCCATTGACGATCAGAAAATCCAAAACCTGATATTCATCGAAGAAATTGACCTTGTTCTTCAGACACTGTTGATACAGGGTTTGCAGGATCATATGTCCGGTGCGATCCGCGGCATGAGCCGCGCGCCGCACAGGCTTGCCGGTTTCATTGTTGGTGTGACCGCCAAATGGACGTTGGGCAATCCTGCCTTCGGGTGTGCGGTCGAAGGGCAGACCCATGTGTTCGAGCTCAAGCACTGCATCGATGGCTTCATTGGTCATGAACTCGATGGCATCCTGATCGCCCAGATAATCCGAACCTTTGACCGTGTCATAGGTATGCCATTCCGGTTTGTCTTCTTCGTAATTTCCCAATGCAGCACTGATGCCGCCCTGCGCGGCGCCCGTATGGGAACGTGTGGGATAAAGTTTGCTGATGACCGCCGTCTTGGCGCTGCGCGAAGCATAGAGACCGGCCATCAGTCCTGCGCCTCCAGCGCCCACAACAACGACTTCAAATTGATGCACAATTGCCATGAAAGATAACTCCTAGGAGGTCCAAATCACATAAACACCAATGAAACTCATTGCCAGTACCATCGCAATGCTGAGCCAGCGAACGATCAGGCGCCCGCGCGACGACACGATATAATCATCCGCGATCACAACCAAGCCATGTACACCATGTGCCGTGGCGACCAGAAGCAAAGCACTGGCTGTCAGTTTCCAGAAGGCCGACGCCCAGGCTGTGGTATCCGGGATATTCGTATCCTGTACGTGGGTGACATTGGGCATGAAGCCCCAGCGCAGCATATCCGCGAAGCTCATCTGTTGCCGTGCACCCATGATCAGCGCGCCGATGATCGCAATCAGGATCAAGGCGTACATGGCCAGCGCGGAGAGACGCGTGAACAGCCACATAAGCATTTCAAAGTTGAGGCCGCGTTTGGAGAGAGGCAGGGTTCTTGATTTCGTGGTTGCCATGCTAACCTCCCAACGCCGTGCTTATAATTACGAAGACGGCAATCCCAAAGACGGGCAGGAAGACCGCCCATTCCACCCAGATGGCTTCACGTTCATAAACGAGCAATTTGGGAAACAAATCCACGATGGTGATGCGCAAACCATTGATGGCATGAAAGAGCACACAGAAGAAGATAAAGATTTGAAAGAGCCAACTCTCGTACAGGGTGTTGACGAACACCCCGGCCCTGGTGCCGATGAACGAGGCCAGGATATGCAGCGTAATAAAGATCGCCATGCCCAGTCCGCCGATGCGATGCAACACAAAGGTCAACATTGGGCCCTGACCTCTGTATCGCAATGCAGTTGCCAGGCTGACATTTCTTTTCAGGCCCATCTACGCCTCCTTATATTGTTTTTGTCGGGAAAATCGGATATGATCCTATTCACGGCTTTTTTATTAAAAGTGACAATACTCATGAGTTATTTATTTCAGATTACCTCTTAATAAAGAGAGGATTGACCTTTATAATCCGATAATAATTGGCAAAACCAATCTTATTCTAATCGAAACCCTTCATGATGGCGAGGAGACCCTCGCAAACGGCGTTAAAGTAATCGTCGACGAATTTAAAGATTGCCGTGGCGTGTAGCGCGATTGTAGCAATCATGAATAAGTTTTGGAGGTGCACATGTCCGAATCTATCACCAGGCGGGAATTTATCAAGGGAGTCACGGCGGTTGTTGGCGGTTTGATCACTGCCATGATTGGTGTGCCGGCGATTGCCTATCTCATTGACCCAGCCCTGAAAGAAGGTGCCAAGGAAGGTTGGATACCTGTGGGGAAACTCGCGGATATGCCAATCGGACAACCCGCTCCGTTCTCGTTCACGCGCGTGCAGGTCAACGGTTGGGAACGGACCTCCACCAGTCATGGTGGATTTGTCCTGCGTAAATCGGCCGATCCCAACGATCTGCTGATCCTCAACAGCCGCTGTACGCATCTCTCCTGTACCGTGAATTGGTCTGAGAACGATCAGGTGTATCTCTGCCCGTGCCATAATGCCAAGTTCAGCGAACAGGGGGATGTGCTGGACGGACCACCACCTCGTCCACTTGACCGCTATAGCGAATTCCGTGTCAGCGAAGATGGCATTCTTGAAATCTTCTACAGTGAAGGCTAAGTAAAGAACATCTCATGTTGAGCCCTGCGGCTTTGCTCAAGATGAACATGGCGAAGCCCTCTTCTGTCCAGGGAGCCTTTACTCACCTGCACTTGTCCGTAATGTTCCTGATTGCAAGTGCCCACATTATTCGGAATGACATGATGGAGTGAAATCATGTGGAAAAAAGTATTTGATTGGTTGGATGAACGCCTCGGCCTGAACACCCTTTATAAGAACCTGCTGGACCGCCCCGAACCGAAAGGGAATTGGTGGAACACGCTTGGTTCAGCGAGTTTATTCCTATTCGTGCTTCAGTGTGCCACAGGGATTTTCTTAACCGTTTACTACACTCCTTCACCAGACCATGCCTACGACTCCATTCAATACATCATGAATGGAGTCGCTTTTGGATGGCTGATCCGCGGCATCCATCACTGGGGCGCGACGCTGATGGTCATCGTGGTTTTTATCCATATGCTGCGCGTGTTCGTGACCGCTTCCTATAAATATCCACGCGAAATGACCTGGCTGATCGGCATTGGTTTGCTCATTACCACCCTGGGCATGGGCTTCACTGGTTATCTCCTGCCGTGGAATCAGAGGGCTTATTGGGCCACGACCGTTGGCACGCAGATCGCAGGCAGCGTTCCTTTTATTGGGGATTTCATTCTCAAAACCTTGCGCGGCGGACGAGACCTCAGTGCGCTCACCCTGCAGCGTTTCTTTGCCGGTCATATCTGGATGCTCCCCGCCGCGTTGGCCGGTTTGATTGGTGTGCATCTTTATCTCATCATCAAACATGGTAAGTCGCATTTTCCAGAGAAGGAAGATTAACGTTTTGACCGTTATTGCCAGAAGGGCGAAGCCCGACGAAGCAATCCCCAAAACAATGAAGGAGATTGCTTCGGGCAAAGAGCGCCCTGGCAATGACGGGGAGGCATTATGAACGAAGAAACCAAACAGAAAATCAACAAACGCTATGAACAGGAATTGAATCACGGCGAGTTCTTCTGGCCGGACAGCATCTTCAAAGATTTGATCGTGTCATTGGGTATCTTTATCGTTTTGATTTTGCTGGCCACCTTTATCGGTGTGGCGCCCGAACCCAAAGCAGATCCCGCGGACACAGCTTACCTGCCGCGCCCTGAATGGTACTTCCTCTTCCTCTTCAAATTCCTGGCGCTCTTTGGGCAAATCCCTCTGATCGGTAAGATCGAATGGATCGCGACGGTTCTCATCCCGGGCCTCGGCATTGGCATTTTGATTCTGCTGCCTTTCCTGGATACCTCTCCGTATCGACATTATTCCCGCCGCATCTTTGCCATCACTGTGATGGGCACCGTCATTCTGGACATAATCCTGTTGACCGTTATAGCGAGTCTGCCCGTCCCTCCGGACGCGGCGGAATTGGCTACCTCCACAAAACTACAAGCCATCGGTGGATTGTGGATTCCCGCGGCGGTGCTGGCGCTCCTGATTGCGATCTATATATTCAGGCGCGATATTTACTGGGAATCGACGCGGCGGAGTCTGCCGATCTGGATCACGGTGGCAGGCTCTCTGGCGATGGTGGCGATAACGGTCGTTATCAGCGTGCGCGCGGCGACCTATCCAAAACCTGAAGAGGAACAAGTCGCCTCCACGCTGGTCGATCAAATCGTCGCCGGACAAGATTTATATTCCGTCAACTGCACGGAATGTCATGGCGAGGATGGCAAGGTAACCACCATCGAAGGCGTGGAAGGTTTGGAAGGCAAGGAAATCAATGCCATCAATAGTACGGATATTTTATACACGCTGACAGATTCGGCCATGTATGAAGTGATCGCCTATGGGCGCCCGAACGCGGGCATGACGCCGTTCGGCAAATCATATGGTGGCGAACTCTCGCGCAGTCAGATCGATTACATCATCACCTTCATGCGCTATACCTGGGATGACCGCTTCGAGGCGCCGCCGGTCCAGCCTCTTTTCCCCGCGTTGGCCGAGGGCGAAGTGCCTTCCTATGAGGTGCACATTCAACCCATTGTGAAACGTTATTGTATTTCCTGCCATCGTGCCGGGAAGGAAAATAATAACTTCCTGATGACCTCCTATAACGAGATGTTGACTACTGGTGATAACGTCGACCAGGATATCATCGCCGGTGATCCGAATAGTTATTTATTACAGGTCATTCAAGGCAATGAGATCCCCGACCCGAACGACCCCACTCAGACTCTGATTCGGAAGATGCCGCCGAATAGCAACCTCAAACCGGATGTTGTGGATGTCTTCATGCGCTGGATCATGAATGGGATGCCGGAGACGGCAGACGATGCGGCGAAGTTATTCGTCGCACCGACCGCGACGCCGAGTCCGTAAGGCAACTTGTAGGGATTCAACAACTGCTGGTTGGGAAATGATCATCCCAGCCAGCAGTCATTTTTTAACGCAGGATCAAATGCAAATCCCCGAACTCATGCCAGAGATAGCCATGGCTTAACGCTTCATCGTAGGCAACTTTGAGATGAGACAAACCGGCCAGCGCTTCCAGAATCGCCAGATGGGAAGCTTCCGGTTCATGCATGCCTGTCAGTAACGCGTCCACAGCTCGCAGTCCGCGTTGAGGCGTAACGACGAGACAGGTCCAACCTTCACCCGCGTGCGTCTTTCCATCGCCTTTGGTCAGGGTCTCGAGGGCGCGGATGGCTGTCGTGCCCACCGCAACGATGCGATTTCCGGATGTGCGCGCCTCATTCACGATACGCGCGGTTTCCTCCGATACCCGATAGAATTCTTTATAGGGCGGTTCGTGCGTTTCCAAATTCGAAACGCCGGTATGCAGAATCAATGGAGCGATCTGAATCCCTTTGAATGTCAAACGCTTCAACAATCTCGGCGTGAAAGGACGTCCTGCTGAAGGCATCTCCGCGCTGCCACTTTCAGTGGCATAAACGGTTTGATAATAATCGAGAGGCCAGCGGTCCTTTACGTAGTTATAGCGAATGGGAAAACCGTGCTGTTCCAGATAATCATCCACATCCTGGGGAAAATTAATTTTAGCAAGCCATATCGTTTCGGACGGTTTCGAATCCTCGACGCAGTCACTGATGTAGGCTCCCTGTAAAACTGCCGATGCCCCGCCTGGCAAAGTTAGAACTTCCCCTTCACGCGCATCGTCGAGGTGTTTGGTCTTGCCCACCTCATCGATGGAGCGAGCCTCCACCGTCCACGAGTCTTCGTCAAAGTGAGTCGATAAGTGCAGTTCGATCCGCGTCCCATCGGCTCTGGAGGCCATCAAGGCAGAATTTCTCGTGCGGCTGGTGTTGATCACCAGCACATCACCCTCGTTGAGATATTTATCCAGATGGTAAAAATGATCATGCTCAACCTGATCTGTGGCATAGTTTGACACCATCAAGCGGACCTGATCGCGTTCCAGGCCGCGCGCTTCCGGCGGCGCGCTGGCTTCCAGTTCAGGCGGTAGGGAAAATTTAATGGCGGATAAAGGAGTCGTGTCCATGAAGGTCATCCAGTTGATTCAATCAATTCATGCGCTCGATAACGACCCGAGGATTGATTCCCTTCGATCAAACTGATCAATCCCGGAACCAACTCTTCCGGCAGGGGCCGGTCACTGATGTCTTCATCGGGAAAGGCTTCCTGCTGCATCTGAGTCTGCATGTCACCCGGGTCGACCCAATAGACGCGCAAGGATGGATTCTCTTCAGCAAAGATATGGGAGAGGTGTTCCAGTGCGGCTTTGCTGGAGCCGTATCCGCCCCAGCCTCCGTAAGCCTCCACGCCCGCGTCGCTGGTGATGTTCATGATGCAGGCGTCCAGCTTCAGCGCGGGATGCAGCGCCTGGATCAAAGCCAGCGGTGCGATGATGTTGGTTTCATAGACCTGCTCGAGCACGTCCAGAGGATATTCCAGTAATTGAGGCTGCGGGCTGGGACCAAGGAAGCTGGCGTTGTTGATCAACGCGTCGAGACCACCCAGCTCATCCGCGGCTTTCGCCAGCTTCTTGCGATGAGGCTCAGAGGTGACATCGCCGGGAATGGCGATCACTTTTGTCTGTGTGGATAATTCCTGATGGACTTGGTCGAGGGCTTTTTTGCCGCGCGCGTCGACGATCAATCCCCATTCATTTTGTGCAAGTTGACGGGCCAATGCCAGACCCAGTCCGCGCGAAGCACCAGTAATCAGAGCATTCTTCATTTTCACCTCTAAAGAAGTTGTGTTGTAAATTCTATTATTTTGACGCGGAATACATGCGAAGGTTTACCCCCTGAAAGTAGCGATGTCAAGTCAAAAATTGAGCGACTCGATTAGTTCTTTTGGCTAGGGTGATAGTGTATTATGCCTTCACTTCTTCTTCCATCCAAGCAGATCTTAAGTCGTAATATAAAACATCGGGGTCAATATCTGCGCCATTGTCCCATCCAATTGTTCCACCAATGACCTTGACCGAGCGAAACATTTCCAAATCTTTACGGATCGGCTCGAAGATTTCACCACGCAAGAATTTTTCAAGGTCGAGCTCTTTTTGGACATCGTTTTGAAATGTTATCCGAACTCGGAATTTGTCCAAAGGTTCCACAGATTTAACACGAACAAGGGGGCCAGGAATTTTCATTTTCTTACTCCTTACTTAACTTGCAACTTTCAAGTGCTCTTCAATTACCTTCCTCAACTCTTCCTGCACATCATCCCACTTCTGGCTAGCGTCCACCACCACCCAGCGATTGGGCCCCTGCTGCACCATCTTCAAATATCCGGCGCGCACGCGCTGATGGAAATCCACAGTGTAAGCGTCCAACCGATTCCACTCGTTATCTTTTTTCTTTCTCCTTAATCCCTCTTCCACATCCACATCGAGCAAAACCGTCAGATCCGGATCCAGGCCTCCCGTCGCGTATTTCACCAGTACGCGGACTTGTTCCAAATCCTGCTGGTGTCCATAGCCTTGATAAGCAATGGTCGAATCATAGTAACGATCGGAAATCACGATCTCGCCCGCTTTCAGGCGAGGCTTGATGACCTCTTCCACGATCTGGGCGCGCGCGGCCTGGTATAGCAAAGTTTCGCGCGCGGGTGCATTTCTACGTTCTTCAGATCATGGATCACTTCGCGAATCTGCTCACCAATGGACGTCCCGCCCGGTTCGCGCGTAGGGAAAACGGTATAACCTTTCTCGCGCAGATACTCCACCAGATAGGGAATGTGTGAGGTCTTGCCGGAACCTTCAGGGCCTTCGAGTGTGATGAACATGTTGACTATTCCAATCGTCTGTCTCTAACGTTTTTTATACGTAACTAACATATTTTATACATAATTTCTTAATTGTACTGTCATGATTCGATACTAGAATTTTCATTGCAAGGAGTGAAAATGTCTCTCAAAAGAATTATTTACATTGTATTTATTGCAGCAGTCGCCGGTGCATCGGCTCTCACCGGAGCCGTGGCGGGCGGTGTGGTCGTATATCGAACACTTCAACAGCAATCCGCGAGTTTGCCGGCTCCCCTTCAGGATATTCTACCGGCAAATAATACCGATCCCAACCAAACACTCGTGCTCAATAACACGGATGTCGAGACCGCAATCACCCAATCCGTGCAGAAGATTGGTCCCGCGGTGGTCACCGTCGTAGGAACAATCCCCGGGCAAATGACCTTCTTCGGTCCGACCGGCGATGCGACCGTGAGCGGCAGTGGCTTCTTCGTTTCCGATCAGGGCTATATCGTCACCAACAATCATGTTGTGGAAGGAACGAAAGAAGTCAATATCATCCTCTCCGATGGGACTCAGGAAAAAGCCACCATCGTGGGTACCGATCAATATGCAGATATCGCAGTATTGAAAACAGATGGGAAAGTCCCGGGTACCGCGGCGCTGGGCAACTCGGATAAATTGAATCCGGGAGAAACAGTCATTGCCATTGGCTCACCGCTCGGAAACTTCAAGAACACCGTAACGGTGGGCGTGGTCAGTGCCACGGGACGTTCCATCGACACCGGTAACGGCTACCAAATGGATGACCTGATCCAAACCGACGCGGCGATCAATCACGGCAATTCGGGCGGACCCTTGGTCGACCTGGCAGGCGAGGTGATCGGTATTAACACCTTGATCGTCCGCAACACCAACAACGGCGATGTGGCAGAAGGACTCGGTTTTGCCATCCCGGTCAATACAGCGCAAGCCATCGCACAACAGATCATTCAAAAAGGATATTTTGCCCGTCCCTACATCGGGATCAACTATCAACCCATTGACCCCAACATTGCGGCTCGTTATAACCTGCCTGCACAATGGGGAGTCTATGTGACTGATGTGGCAAGCGGCAGTCCTGCCAGCCAGGCGGGTTTGCAACAGGGAGATATCATCACGAAAGTAGGCGATGTTTCTCTGGACGAGACTCATGCCTACGTCAACACGTTATTTACTTATAAGCCCGGTGACCAGATCACTTTGGAAGTAAATCGGAACGGAAAAGATATGCAAGTACAAGTGACGTTGGGCGAGGCCAGTCATTCATAAGCATTTCTGTATGTCATTCTGAGCGAAGAATCTCTAACATTGAAAGTATAAGACTCTTCGGTCGCACACGCTTCGACTTCGTTCTCCGCTCAGCGCGAGGTTCCCTCAGAGTGACATAAAATTTACAGGGACAGGTTCTTAACCCGTCCCTGATTTTTTATATCTCTGTGGTGAGTTTTATTCTCGAAAAATTCTCACATGCCTACGCGGTTCCTTGCCATAGGAATGGCTGACCAACTCGGCGCTACGAGCCATTTCATGCTGGAATCTTCGCACGAGCGAAGGGCCGGGCGGTAGGTCCACCCAGCGCTCGCCGTTCAATACGGCAGAGATGGCGCGCTGTGTCTGTTCCTTGACTTGATCCATGTCACCAGAGGTCGAATGTTCCTGCGAGAGATTAAATAGGTCACTTAAGAACTGTTCCATCTGTCCGACTGTGTTGGCACGCAACACATAGATTGGCAGACCGCGCTGTTCCGCATCGACGATGGTCTGTTGGCGGTCGCGATAATACGTCCGCAGGGTAACCAGCGCGTTGGCCTCACCGACATCCTTTACGATCACGGCGGGCACACCGAGTCGCTTGGCGGCTTGCATCAAGCGATTACGCGCCACACCGTGCGGATACACTTTCACGGTTTGCATCACACCGCGGATCGGCTCGAAGCGCGGCGGGTTAGCAGCTGTCTCGGAAGCAAAAGCAGACACAGGCTGGGGTTGATCGAGAGGCTGACGCCCGCGCCGGGACGTCTTCGAATCCTTCGCATCCATTCGGGAGGCGGGCGTAGGCGCGGTTTTCTCGATTTGAATCTTGCCCTTTTCATCACGCGTGCGGATTTCTGGTGGAAGGGGATAGCCGCGCAGGAGCGCATCCACTGAAGCCATGATGTCGAGATGGATGGCGAAACGCTCGCGGTTTTGGATTTCGATCAATACATCGAAGGTGGGGGAGCGCGTCGTTCTAGGACCGTTTTCTGGGTACCGCGTCGACGCGCTTCCTCGTCCGACAAGGTGACCGCTTCGATGCCACCCACGAGATCGCTCAAGGTTGGGTTGAGCAGCAGGTTATCGAGCGTTTGACCGTGAGCCGTACCGATGAGTTGCACGCCGCGTTCCGCGATCGTCCGCGCGGCCAGCGCCTCGAGTTCACGCCCGATCTCGTCGATGACGATAACTTCGGGGTTGTGATTTTCCACTGCTTCGATCATCACCTCGTGCTGAAGCATGGGCTCGCGCACCTGCATTCTGCCGCGCTTTGCCCACGGCGGGATGCGGCACATCGCCATCGCCGCCGATCTCGTTGGACGTATCGACAATGACGACGCGTTTTGACTCTGCCAGGATGCGCGCGGCCTCACGCAGGAGCGTGGTCTTGCCCACGCCAGGACGACCGAGAATCAGCACCGACTTGCCTGACTCGATGATGTCCTGAATGATATCCACTGTGCCGTATACCGCGCGGCCCACGCGCAGAGTCAATCCCACGACCGCTGTGCGGCGATTGCGAATGGCGGAGATGCGATGCAGGGTACGTTCGATGCCCGCGCGATTATCGGCGTCGAACTCGCCCGTGCGTTCATCGACATAATCGATCTCCGCGCGCGTCACTTCGCTATCACGCAGGTTGATCTCACGATCCACGAAGCGGGCGGTTGGTGCGCGGCCTAAATCAAGAATAATCTCGAGCAGATTCTCGGTATCGTTCGCTTTTTCCACCGCGTGGCGAATATCGAGCGGGAGAACATCGAGCAGGGCATCGAGATCATCAGTTATTTTTAGTTAAGTCATGGTTCAAAAAGTTGGGTAACAGGATTAGGGAAAGGGAGGATGGAAAATTCCTCAAATACTTGCGCCGCCATATCCCTACACAATGCGGCTTACGGAAATTTAGATGTAGTTCACCACGGAAAAGTTCCTGCCTGTTCATTAGGGTTATACCTATTATACGAGAAATAGGCTGTCCCCGCGTTGGAAAGTGGTTAGAAATATCTCAAGACTAAATTCAATTCTTAGCTCGAATAATCATGCCTTCAACCTGTTTATTTGCATTTATGTAATGAAGATGATTATTGGGGTGCTGTGAGGGAAACACACGGAAAATTTCGTCGGCAAAGGCTTGACCTATTGAATCTATGTTAGCGAAATCTAACACGATTTCGCTAAATCTTTCAAAACGGGCTAAAAGTCTTTTCGCTTGTGAGCGGGAAATTAAGTTCTCGTCACCGTATCTGGCCAAGAAAACGGGCACGTGAGTTTTGGAAAATCCATAATCGCCTTCAACAGTGAACCGGTCAAAAACTTGTTTTGTAGTTCGTTTCGATTTAGCGTCAATACCCATTGCAATGGCTGTGCCCGCATGGATTTCATCGAGATTTTCAAGCAACCAGTCATTGTCTGGCTCGGAGTGCCCGAAATATAATTTTCCTGACAGAATAGAAAATGTATCGAACATTCGGGATGTGAAGAAAATTCCTTCTCCAGTATGGTAAATAGGATCTGTTGTCAATTTGCCTTTCGACAGTTCAAGAATAGCATGTAGTTGGTCGTCAAGATTAAGTTCTTTTTGAATTTTAGCAAAGATACCTGTTCCATCGTCGACTACCCAGATTTCAATAATTTTATGAGTGCGTTTTAGGCAAATCGTTAACTTTGTTCCTTGAGAATGATCAATCGCATTATTCACCATTTCAGTAAAACCATACTGACATATTTGCAGGACATTTCTAGAAAGATTTTCAAGATGAGGACGGATGCGTTCACGCCAAACTTTATCCTCCTGAAGTCCATTTAGCGCAAGATCAATGGTAAAGTCCGCTAACGGTTTTACTTCATATTTTCTGTCTCGTGTTGCCCCATGTGCAATTAATGAATCCTCTTTGACAAGTCTTTGGATATGACGATGGCTAGCTTGACGAGAAACACCAAATTGCTTCGACACAACAGATGTTATGTCAGATGGATGGTCCTCAACATTTTCAAGAATGAATTGATGGATTTGTTCGTTTTTTTCTTGGCGATTGGGCATTTGGATACTCAACACATTGTAAACTTTTTTGCCCGTATTGTAAACTTATTAAGGAATATTGTCAACTTTAATTTACTTCTTCCCCTCGGCCCTACTCATTTGCGATGGCTGCACACTGGCACCTTTTAGCACAGCAGGTGTGGTTTGTTCCTCTTTCACTAAGTGTGCCAGATGCTTGACCATGACCGCCTGCCGGTCTGCGCCCAGTGCTCCCAGATCTGCAAGAACAGGTTCAAGCCAGGCTTGATATGAACGCACACACACATACACCGGACGGTTGCGGCGATCTGGTAGGTTGCTAATCAGGGAGGTGAGTTTTGCGCTGACGTTCACCGCTTCCGGGTGGATCAGAGGCATCAGCACAATCCCGTATACACCATATGTCACACCCACATAACATTTCACGCCCTCATTGCACATCCAGCCAATTGCATTATTTGGTTGAGGCTCAATTGGGTGTAGCAATGGTGGGACAATTTGATAATAGAGACTCTGCACCGAGGGTACATGAACGGACTTCACACGTGTCCATTCGAAGCCCGAGCTTGATTCCGTTATCTCGGAAATGTCCCACATTCTTTGCCACGCGTAAACCGAAAACCCGGCCTTGCGCAACGCAATGAACGCATCGCTCCTCTCATCCACTTCCGCGAGCACATGGAAAGCTCCCCACGTTCCCGCCTGTGCAGATAAGTTCTCGATCAGCTCAGGCAGATGAGGGTGATCCAGCCGTGATGATGGAGCGATATAAAGCAGCTTGGCAAAGGTATCCACGCGCGTATGGATGATTCCGCCCAAGACAAATTCCTCTTCGCCGTTGGCGATTGCCGAGTAAATGTGCCGTGCGGGATTCACATACGCGAGCAAGCCCACTGCCCCCAGTGGATTTCCGCGCGTCAATGTGCGCGCGGCATCCAGGCCAATGGCTTCCTCGCGGAAGCTATAGATGTAGGGTAAATCCAAAAGGGCAAGTGGACGAATGGTCATGAAGTGTATTATATGTCAATCTGCCAGTGACAAGAAATACTCGTGGAAACGCGTATCATTTGTCAGTTCAGGGTGAAAGGATGTAGCGAGGAGATGTCCCTGTTGCACAGCGACAATTCTCCCGTTGGGTGCGGAGGCGAGAATCTTTACATCCCCTTGCACAAACTCAATGATCGGCGCGCGGATAAATACCGCATGATAATCATTTTTCGTATTGGTGGCTTTTTTGATTTCAGGAACATCCAGGTCTGCTTCAAAGGAATCCACCTGGCGCCCAAAGGCGTTGCGCTCTACTTTGATATCCATGAGACCGAGTAAGGGCTGGTCGCGGCCGATGTCTTTCGAAAGAAAGATCGCGCCTGCACAGGTTCCCCAAATGGCATGACGTTGACCAAACTGTTTCAACGGCTCCATCAGGTTATAAGCTGTCGCCAGCTTGCCAATCGTCGTCGATTCACCGCCCGGGATAATGAGACCGTCCAGTCCATTCAGGTGCTCAGGCAATCGCACTTCAACTGTTTCTACACCAAGACGGTTTAACATGGTGATGTGTTCAGCAAAGTCGCCTTGTAAAGCAAGAACTCCAATTTTCATGATAATTGATGATGTCATCGTAAGTGATGCCTTGACACCGCTTGCAATGACAGAACAGTTTTACCAGCCGCGTCCCGCGATCTTTTCGGCCTCAGGCATTTGCGAAATGTTACGGCCAACCATCGGTTCGCCGAGATCCTTGCTCACCTCTGCCAGAATAGTCGCGTCCTGATAATGGGTCACGGCCTTCACAATGGCGGCAGCGCGTCGGGCAGGATCGCCACTCTTGAAGATGCCGGAGCCGACAAACACGCCATCCACACCGAGCTGCATCATCAACGCGGCGTCGGCAGGAGTAGCAACTCCACCTGCAGCAAAGTTGACCACGGGCAGGCATCCCAGTTCCTTGGTCTCTTTAACGAGTTCATACGGTGCGCCGATTTCCTTGGCGTAACTCATCAACTCTTCATCTGACATGGTGGTCAGGCGACGGATTTCGCCCAGTACAGAGCGTGCATGGCGAACAGCTTCAACCACATCGCCTGTGCCAGCTTCGCCTTTGGTGCGGATCATTGCCGCGCCTTCACCAATGCGCCGCAACGCCTCGCCCAGGTTGCGGCATCCGCAGACAAACGGCACTTTGAAGTTGTGCTTCAGGATGTGATTGGCCTCATCGGCTGGCGTCAGTACCTCGGATTCATCAATGTAATCGATACCGATGGCTTCCAGTATTTGCGCCTCGACAAAATGCCCGATACGGCATTTTGCCATGACAGGAATGGTAACCGAGTCCATGATCTTCAGAATCAGCCCGGGGTCAGACATGCGTGCTACGCCGCCATTGGCGCGAATATCAGCAGGGACGCGCTCCAGCGCCATCACCGCGCAGGCGCCCGAATCTTCAGCGATCTTTGCATGTTCCGGTGTGACGACATCCATGATGACGCCGCCTTTAAGCATTTGTGCTAAACCCTTCTTCACTGCGAAGGTACCAGTTTGTTGTTCCATTGCCTGCTCCTTAATCTAAATAATGACAAAAAGATTCTACCACGCTGATGTTTAATCTTTGTTGGCGCGTAACCTCTGTTTTACTGATGTTTTGCCTGTCCCGTCAACCGTGACTTGTCCACGTTAAATTTATTTTTTTCCTGCAAACTCTGACGCCCGCTGAATGAGAGGATGATATGCATCTTGACAAAAACGAATAATTGTATACAATTATTACAATGATACAATTAATTCAATTATACAAAGATACAATTTATGGCGAATAAGAAATTGATGCTTCAAATTGATTTTCGCTCGGGCCTGCCCATCTACACTCAGATCGTCGATCAGGTGCAGGCGCAGGTAGTTGGAGGGGTACTCAGCCCGGGTGATCAATTGCCGACTGTCCGGGCGCTCGCAGAAGAGTTACGCGTCAACTTCAATACTGTGGCACGCGCCTATCGCATTTTGGATGAAGCACGCATTATTTCCACACAACAAGGACGCGGTACCTATATTACGGATGTCCCGCCGCCGAAAGTCAGCGAACGATTGCGAAGAGAATCTTTGGAAGCCCTGACACAACGATATATCGGCGAAGCGATGCGGCTGGATTTCTCAAAGAGTGAGCTCAGCCAAATAGTCAAAGAACAGCTCAAGGCTTGGTCAGAAACGCAGGAGAATGAGGACGATTGAAAAGAAGGAATTCAAGGAGAATATCGAAATGGAATCTAAATTTATCAAGAACGGATTTCGCAAGAAGCAAATGAGGAATGATCAGCATATCTCTGGTATCGCAGGAACAATATTTGGCGTTTTCCTGGTGATCGCTGTAATCGGCGCGATACTCATGGATGGCCATGTTGCTGACATGTGGGTGGGCCTGTTTGTCGTTGGAATGCTGCTGATTGGTATCTATGTTTTGTTCGCGCTGAAAGTCGCTTCCCAGTGGGAAAAGGCGGTTATCCTGCGTCTGGGCAAATTCTTTCGATTGGCCGGGCCAGGCGCATTTTGGATTATCCCAATCATTGACTCCACGCCGATTTGGATCGATCATCGTGTGATGGTCACGCCATTCGCGGCGCAGAAAACACTGACGAAAGATACGGTTCCCGTGGATGTGGATGCCGTTCTTTTTTGGGTCGTTTGGGATGCAGAGAAGGCCGCACTGGAAGTTGAAAACTATCACGCTGCCGTGGATTGGGCTGCTCAGACTGCTTTGCGCGATATTATCGGCCGCATGATGCTGGCAGACATTCTGGTTGGGCGCAGTCTGATTGACCAGGAACTTCAGCAGATCATCGATGAACGCACGACCCCCTGGGGTGTGACTGTCAATTCAGTTGAAATCCGCGATATTGTCATTCCGCAGGATCTGGAGGATGCCATGTCTCGCCAGGCACAAGCGGAACGCGAACGTCAGGCGCGCGTCATCCTGGGCGAGTCTGAAAAGCAAATTGCGGCTTCATTTTCAGAGGCTTCACAGGCTTATGTGGATAATCCCACCGCTTTACATCTGCGTGCCATGAACATGCTCTTCGAAGGTCTGAAGGAAAAAGGCGCGCTAGTGATCGTCCCGAGTTCAGCCGTAGACACAATAAATCTTGGCGGTCTCAGTGGCATGGTGTCCCTGGCACAGCAGAGTAAAAACCCGAAGAACGGTGAATAGGTGCAAGACGACCCCAAAGATAAGACTTGCATTTCCTGATTGGTTCCTGATAAGAAAGGAAATTTTTAATGAATACTCGTACAACTACAATCATCGTTTTGATACTGATCGTTGGGGCCACTCTGGGTGGACTTCTGCTCTGGAATCGCCTGCCTGATCAAATGGCTTCTCATTGGGATGCCAATGATCAAGTGAATGGATACATATCCAGGTTTTGGGGCGTATTCCTGATGCCACTGGTCTCACTTGGATTGTTATTGCTCTTTCTGGCCATTCCACAGATTGATCCGCTGAAGGCAAATATTGCAAAATTTCGGGGTGTGTTTAACCTGTTCATCACATTCATTATCGGGTTCATGATCTATGTTCATGTGCTGACGTTGCTCTGGAATCTGGGATACACATCTTTTGGGTTAGGCCGAGCCATGTTGCCTGCAATGGGATTGCTCTTTATTTTTCTAGGCTACCTGATGAGACGATCCAAAAGAAACTGGTTCATTGGTATTCGCACGCCTTGGACGCTTTCCAGCGATAGAGTATGGGATGAGACGCATCGTCTCGGCTCCATTCTATTTATGATTTCTGGTGTACTGGCGCTCATTGGCGGATTCTTTGGGGGAATGATCGCATTCTGGTTCCTCTTTGTGCCGCTGATTGGCTCAACGATCTTCCTGCTTGTGTACTCCTACGTGCTGTATCAGCGGGAGACGAAGGTATGAAATAAAAACATGAGAGCAGAAGGATGCTCCCATGTTTCACGTGAAACGAGGCTGCGATGATTTCTTGTTTCTCGGCAGATCTCATCCTGCACGTATTATTGGCATTTTAGGAGTCAAAATGGCGGAAGAAATCAGACAATGGGAGTATCGCGTACAAACGATCGGCAGTATATTCGGCACCAAGGATGAACATATTGAGGCTACATTGGATGAATGGGGTGCCGAAGGTTGGGAAGCCATCAATGTGTACACTCCATATGGCAGCGGCAAGATCACGATTGTTGCCAAACGTCCGTTGACGGAGCGGGCGCGTCGGATGCGGTCTATGCCGTCAATGCAGTGAGCCGATCCATAACGGAAGCAAATATGTTCTGCGCACGAATCGCTGCTTTATCGTCTTTAAATCGTCCGCCTGATTCACATCTAGCAGGCGGATAAAATTTGTTTGAGGAAACAGAACATTTGTTCTATTTACAACGGTGTAAAATCGAATGGTGCAGAATAAGATTATCTTTGCAATCCTGCTGCTCTCGTTGATCATCGGTGCGTGCACGCTGACCCGCGGACATGAATGGGGAGACGATTTTGCATCATATATCATGCAGGCAAAAAGTATCCTGGAGGGGCAGACGCAGGAATTCGTTGAACATAATTCCTTCACGGTATTCGAATCGTCAATCCAAATTGGACCGGCTGCCTATCCCTGGGGTTATCCACTGATTCTGGTTCCGGCTTATCTCCTCAAAGGCCTTAATCCACTTGTGTTGAAGTTGCCGGGTTTATTCTTCTATGTGGGATTTCTGGCTTGTCTTTATTTGCTGCTGAAAGACCGCCTCACGCTGACCGAAAACCTGCTTCTCGTTTCTCTTTTCGCTTTCAATCCGATGCTGCTCAAGTTCCTGAACCAGATTCTTTCGGATATTCCCTTTTTATTCTTTTCCACGTTGGGTCTGTTGCTGATGACAAAAAATAGCAGACGCAGCACACTTGTTTTTATGTTATTGGGAGCAATAATTGCTTGTGCATTTTTTATTCGCGCCACCGGGATTCTTTTGCTGGCAACTTTTTTGATCGTTGAATTTTTCAGAGTCTGGCGCAATCGTACGAATCGTGAGTTGTTGAGGAAAAGTATCGGGGACGCGATCCTTGTGCTGGGAGCTTTCGGAATATTATGGGTTGTGTATGCCTTGATCTTTCCCGGTGGCGAGGAGTCTTATTTTGCTCAATACCAGGCTTTTCGATTTGAAACCGTGCGCGGTTTTATCAGCGCATATTTTCAAGTGTTCAGTGCGTTTTTCGGGGATGCCAGTATTTGGAAGTATGTTTATTACGCTTTGTTCGTTTTCTTCCTGATCGGACTTTGGATGAAACGAAAAGAAGAGTCTGCCTTCATCGTCTTCTCCGTACTTTGGCTGCTCCTGCTCATCACCTGGCCCTTTTGGCAGGGGACACGTTTTATCTTTCCACTTCTGCCCATCTTTATTTATTTCACTTTCGTGGGGATGAAGACTGTTCTCGCCAGGGCGCCGGGGAGATGGCAAGTCATTGGCCGCGGACTCTTTAATGCTTTCTGGCTTCTGATCATTGGTGTTTTTATCTTCAACTCAAGCGCCAAGGCCTATGTCAATATGCTTGATCATCGCGTTACGACCGGCTCCTTTGACCCGTATAGCATGGAAACATATCGATTTATCCGCGAAAATACACCGCCTCAAAGCGTGATCGTTTTCTTTAAACCGCGCGCCATGCGTTTGTTCACGGATCGCGACTCGCTGATGATCCTTGAATGTGATGGTTTGCCTCTTGGTGACTATATCGTCATTAGCAAAAAGGCCGAGAATAGCCAGATTCCTCCGAATCAAATCGATGAGTGTAGCCTGCCGCTCAACACTGTCTTTGAGAATCGCAGGTTTCTTGTTTACCAGATTCAAAAATAAGAACTCGCATCAGTTTATGAGAATGGTACACTGTAAGTATGCCAACCAATACCGGACAGTTGCGTGACCTGGAAGGGCGACACCATCAGCTTTTGCGCCTCGTTGAACTGAGTGTTACGCTCAACTCGACGCTCGACATCAATCATTTGCTCCAATTGATCACAGCCACCGCGACGGAATTGTTGGATTGTGAGGCCGCCTCCATCCTGCTTTATGATGAAAAAAATACACGCTTATATTTCGCCGCGGCTACCGGCTCGGATCCCGCGAAACTGGCGGAGATTCCTGTGCCGATTGAAGGCAGCCTCGCCGGAACTATTTTCCGCACCAATCAGCCTTTGATCCTCAACGATGTGGAAGAGGATCCGCGCCATTATTCCCTTGTTTCCGATTACATCAAATTTAAAATAAAAAGCCTGCTCGGCGTTCCCATGCCGATCAAGGATCGCACCGTGGGCGTCTTGGAAGCCGTCAATAAACGGGATGGTATTTTCACGGAGAGCGATGTGGCGATTCTATCGGTCACAGCCGCCCATGCTGCGATTGCGATCCACAACGCGCAGCTGTTGCGAACAACTCAGCAAGCTTTGCAAAAAGTCAAAGAATCTGATCAGCTCAAAAGTAATTTTCTTGCGCTTGCTTCTCATGAATTGCGGACTCCTCTGGGCATCATCATGGGATATTCCACCTTTTTGAAGGAAGATGCCCAAGGCGAACTTTCCGACAATGCCAATCACGTGCTGGTCGCTGCGCGACAAATGCGTTCCATTCTGGATGAGATGAACAATCTGGTGATGCTCAAATCGGATGAGATGAATCTCAAGCCGCAAAAAGTTGCCATGGAAGATATTCTTGCTTACGCTTCCGAAGGCATTAAAGATATCGCCGCCACGCGCAATCAGAATTTGGTGTATGCCTTTTCGGAGGAAGCCTATATTGTCAACGTGGACATTGATAAGACTGCTTTGGCATTTGGCAATATCCTCGGGAATGCCATCCGCTTTTCCTCTCCGGGTAGTGAGATTACAGTAGGCGTAGCAAAAGAGAGGGACCAGGTGCTGGCCTGGGTGCGGGATCATGGCATCGGCATCCCCACTGACAAGTTGCAAAAGATCTTCGAAGAGTTCTATCAGATCGAGCCGCCGAACACACGTCAATACGGCGGATTGGGGATTGGCTTGACGATTTCAAAAGGATTGATCGAAGCACAGAGCGGAAAGATTTGGGCAGAGTCAGAAGGTCCAGGTAAGGGGGCAACGTTCAAGGTGTTGCTGCCGATGGCATAAGATCATTCACTCCGCTTCGTCTTTGAGCTTCGCCCTCCGCCCAGCGCGGGAGAAATCAAAAAGCACCGTGTCTCACTGATAAGTGGACCGGCGCTTCTTTCCTGCAAACTGCTTAACCAAACGATTGAATTATCCTAGGTGCATGGGCATGATCACGTGCAAAAACTGGTCATCGCCAACTGGCTTGACCACGCCCGGCGCGTTCGGTGCGGAGGTCTCCAGGGCAACATTTGGTGTATGAATGACTTCCAGGGCTTCGCGCAAGAATTTTACGTTGAAGGCGATCAGCAAACCGCCGCCATCCACAGTCGCTTCAACGATGGTTTCGTTCTTGCCGGTCTCTTCGGATGTAGCAGAAATTTCAACTTCGCTGGGCTGCATCTCGCCCTGTGCGGTCTTGATGTTGAAACGCGCCACGTTCGAACCCTCGCGGGCGAAGATCTCGGCTTGCTTACAGGCTTTCAACAGGGAAGAAGTGGAAACCAGCGTGCGTGATTTGTAAGAGCGCGGAATGATCTGTTGATAATCGGGAAAGGTGCCATCGATCAGTTGTGAGACCACTTCCACATCTTTGACGCGGAAGACAACCTGACCGCGCCCCTTTGGCAGGACCATGTAGATTGGCTCTTCGCCATCGGTCGCGACGCGCGCCAACTCTCGTAAAGCCTGGGCCGGGACGATCGCGGAAACGGAAGCAGCTGCAGGCGTGGAAAGAACTGCCTTGCGCACGGAGAGTCGGAACCCATCCGCGGCGGCCATCGTTAATTTATCCTTATCCACCTGGACGAGCACACCCATCAAGACGGGACGTGCTTCATCCGAAGAAGCGGCAAACGCCACCTGATGAATCATCTCGCGGAAATCGCCGACATTGATTTGCACTGCACCATCGAAATCGGGCACGGGCAAAGGCGGGAACTCCTGCGCGTCGATGCACTTGATATCGTTCGTGGATGTGCCGCCGCGCACATTCAACGTTTGCGTGGATGGATCGAGTTTCAATAACACCTGATCGCTCGGCAAGGTACTGACCAGATCAGAGAAGGTGCGGGCAGGTACCGTTGTTGAACCCTCTTCTTCAATGCGGGCGGGAATCCAACAGGTAATGCCCATCTCCAGGTTCGTCGCTGAAAGACGCAGACGTCCCTCGTCAGACGCGATCAACACATTGGCAAGCACAGGCAATGTACTGCGTGGTGAAACAGCCTTCGCAACAATACCAAGACCACGAGCAAGGTTTTCTTGAAGGATGGTTACTTTCATGGCGTATCTCCTCGATTATGTAAATAAGCGCCTTGCAATTTTACATCATTAAAAGACAGGCGTCACTGAAAAATGAACTTTAACTGCCAACCAACGAAATTCCTAACAGGAGCAAAGCGAATAACAACATCAATCCAAACAACGCCGCGAATACATAAATAACGATCATCCATGCGGAACGGCCCACGCTTTGAGTTCGGAGTTTCTGACCTTCGGCCAGCGTCTGCACGGATTGTGCGGCCTGGCTCGCGTCCTCGGCCCAGATGATATCCTCCGCCTCATTCTCGACGATGATCCTGCTTCCGGTAAACGAACGGATCCACTCCGGCGCGTCAACCGCCAAATCTCCGCTCAAGAGCAAGGCCTTGAAGTTTCCCTGCGGCTTTGTATCCGGTTTGGTAATGATGATTTGGACACTTGACCCAAGTTTCAGCAGCGCATTTTTGACCGATGCACCAAAACCATTTCCTGAATCGACGATCAACACCGAATAACCGCTTTGCCTCTCGATCAGGGCACTGGCTGTGGATGCGCTATCTCTGCGCAGCATATTCAAGTGATAGATCAGGACGATGCCGAACAGGAAGAACAATTGCAGAAAATTCAACAGGTTGTTGAGAAAATCGCTGCCGACATTGCCTGTCAGAGCGATGTGTATCAACTGGTACACCAAACCCACCGCCGTGGCCATGCCGCCGATCACAGAACTGAAGAGTGCAAGATATAGATAAAACCTGCGAATCACCGACCGGCGCGCGTGATCTCCCATTTCTCCGATTGTCGTTGCTTCAGTTTGCATGAAGCGCCAGGTCATCAGCCAGAGAGGCAGGCCCACGATAAGAGAGGAGAGTGAACTGGCAAGCCTGTCGCGCAGAGAATCGGTTAATACGATGCCGTAATTCGTCAGCATGTCGATCAGGAAGGAGAACAGTGTCGCAACGCCGATAAACGCCACAACCAGTCCAATAGCTGAAAGGATATAGTAATAGAGACGTTTCATCCCGGCTTGCCGGACTCGGTCACCCACGGCCTCGATGTGACGGTTGAGCCAATATCCGTAATAGGCCCACACCGTTCCCAGCGGAATGCCAATGGAGATGGGGCCGCCAATCTCGCGCACGAATTCGCTAAAACTTGAGTCTGCTCCGAGTAAGTGCGTGAGGATGGCATTGACCAGCATCCAGGCCATCGTGATCACAGTCGTGACTCCGCCGAGCGCCAGAATGTAGAGAATGCCCAGGCGCAGGTTCGAGCCCATTTCCGCGGGATCCGTCAGGGAGTCCTGAATGATGCGCCAGGAATATACCCAAACCGGCGTGCCGACGATGAGTAACGCAATTCCATTCATGGCAAGGTCACGTCCCAGTTCGCCCAGCAGATGTCCCGGGAGATAGAAAATGAATTGAAGGATTTGCTGCGCACCGAAGACGGTCATCAACAAGCCGTAAAGCATCCAGATATAACGGTATAGGCGGCGCACATCGGAGAAAGTACCTTTCTCCTTGAGCGTTGTCCATTCATTCCGCAACACGTTCCAGAAGTAGGTTGCGACAATGCCGTTCATCACAACTGCGATGAGATTGTCGACCAGAGTTTGCTCACTGAAGGCGCGAAAACCATGGGCTGAACCCAGACCGGCGAGTTGGACCAACGAGCGGTCAAGGAATGACAGGATGTTTTGCGCCACAGGAATAAGCGTCCCCAGCAGGATGGCATACAAAAAGATGGCCCGCAGGCTGGCAGCCTGCTCTTCTTCGTCACGGGCAGATACGCGCTGTGCCCATAACCAATGGACGAGGAAGATCGGTACGCCCACCAGGGTTAAGGCAAGGGCCTGGGCCAGTGCGTCTGCACCACCAGAGATCGTATGATCCAAAATGGAACGGAGCAGGTTGACCAACCCCCAAACGATAACTTCAACGCTGATAAAAGCAACCAGATAAAAATAAAGACGACGAATTGATTTCATTCTTTTATCCTTCTGTCATTGTGAGAAACATCGCGCTGAGCGAAGAGGAGCCTTAGCGACACGACGACGAAGCGCGGGCAATAAAGTGCCCCTTGTTAATTGGGAGATTGCTTCGCCCTTGATTTCGATACATCCCTTGCGGGGACTACTCAATCAGCGGGGCTCGCAATGACATGTTTCCTCGTTATTTCGTCACTGTCTGATACCAGTTGTAATCCCAGAAATAATAGGTGGGCATGGATGAAAGTTTCCAGCCATCTTCCTGTTTCACCAGAATTGCCCGTTGTACATCGCGGTAACTCGTCGAGAAGGGATCGCTGGGATTGTAGACCAGGGCGACATCCACCGAGGCGCTGTCGCCGCTGATTTCGGAAGCGCCAATATCCACGGTGGAGTCACTTGAGTTAATGATGCCCTTGACGAACAGAATCGCGGAATTCTTCAAAAGAGGGCTTGTTATCTAGATCCGCGAGGTAACCGTAGGCCTTCTCATAATCTTTGTTCAGGATCGCCAAGATATAATTATGGACGACGCCTTCAGGTTGATCTTCAGAAATGTAGGTTTGGGTGTCTTTCCGCATGAAGAACACCAATAGCGCTGATAGCACCAACACGCCAATTCCGATCAAAATGCCTGTCAAAAAACGATCTTGTTTCATAAAATGCCTCCGTGCATGTCGTGTAGATTCATTGTATAGGCTTAAGGACGAAAAGGCAAGCAGAATAGTTTCCTCCTTAAATCAATTCTCCTCTGACTGTATACTCATTTCATGCATTACCCTTCGACAAACACCGGACAGGCTCTGCCAAACGGCACCGTCACATTTCTTTTCACTGACATCGAAGGAAGTACCAAAGTGGCACAAGAACATCCTGACGAGATGCCTGCTCTCTTGGCGCGGCACAACGAGATTTTGAATCAAGCCATTGAGGCCCATAATGGCTATGTCTTCCAAATTGTTGGCGATTCTATCTCTGCATCATTCCACTCCGCAAGTGACGCGTTGAACGCCGCGATGGAAGCACAACAGGCTTTACAAGGCGCATCATGGAATCCTGCTCCCATCAAAGTGCGCATGGGAATCCATACTGGCGCTGCACAATTGAACGATGATAAACAATACTCGGGCTATGCCACACTAGTACACTTGGGCATAAACATGTAGTTGGTTAGGCGGCAAGCGCCTTGCCTTGATAAGTCCACTTGAATGGTTTTGCCATAGTACGGTTATAGTATTCGATAAAAGCCAGAACCTTGCGTTTGAGATCATCCACAGAAGTGAAATTACCGCGTTTGATGACTTTTCGAACTAAGATACTGAACCAAATTTCGATCTGGTTCATCCAGGAAGCATGTTTGGGCGTGTAATGAAAAACGATGCGCTGCGTCGGGTCGCTCAAAAAGGCAGCCCGGGAAGCCTTGGATTTCAAAATACCGGATTTGCCTTTCACGCCCAAATCGATAGCCAGGTCTGATTCTTCTGCGAGATAGCGCACCAGCGAAGCAGACATATGTGTATTGAGATTATTGCTGATAAAGTCCCATTGGCTGGTCAGCGGGTCCGAATTGACACGGTTCTTGATATGCTCCACAAAATCTTTTTCATTGCGGGTCTTGTTGGCTGTACAAGCAACCAATGCTCCATGTGCAACATCAAAGTTGCAAGTAAAAGACAAAGTCCCATGCCGTTTATATTCAAACTCACGCAATTCTACTTTCCCGGGTAACCTGGGCAAATCAGGCTGCGTCGCCGTGGCGCCGTGGCGACATTTGCGTTCTAATGCCTGAACCCCCGTCATTTCATCTATGCTTTCAGTAGTGTTGTCCCTGTTTTGCTCTCTCAGGAGCTTGTTTGTATGCTTCGTTAATATCGGTAACTTTGTCGTCAAAATCCGCTTCGTAGGCTGGTGTCAGCCAATCGCGACGCAGAGGTGGCTTTATGTCAGCCTCTTTTTAAAAGCCTCGCCGCATGTCGAGGCGAGATGTTTGTAACAATCTTGCGCTTCTTCATCTCATCGGCAATTTCGCGCGCTGTCCAGTTTGTAATCGGTCTACCGTGTTTTTCAGGCTTTTCACAGGCCAGCGCTTCTATCTGACAACGTTGATCTGCCGTAATTTGGGCTGGCGCTCCCGGACGGGGCGCATCTTGTAAACGATCTTCAATACTCAAGTCATCGAGGGAAATACTTTGCAACTTTACCCAACGATTACGCCATAAACCAACCGTATCTAAAGTCGTCTTGTACTCTTGAGCAATTTCTTTGTTCTTTTGTCCGCGTGCTGCTGCTAAAACAATTCTGGCTCGCTTTGCGATTTGCTGTCCGACTTGATGTCGCTTGATCAATTTCTCTAAACCTTGTTTTTCAGCGTCCGACAGTTCACTACTTGTGCCTTGGCTCCTCGCATTTTGTCATCTCCTGCATGAATTTGTCTGATCCTATTCCAAAGTCTCATTTATGCCAAGATGTACTAGCATCTACACAGCGTATCATGTCAGCCGGGCATGGGGGTCAGATTCTTGTCTCAGGCGTAGCCTATGGGCTTGTGAGAGATGCACTTCCACATGGTTCGGAATTATTGGATTTGGGTGAGAAGCAATTGAAGGATTTAATGCGCCCTGAGCGTTTGTATCAACTCAACATATCGGGTCTCCCCTCAACATTTCCACCTTTGAAGACCCTCAATTCTTTTCCGAATAATCTTCCCACACATCTGACATCATTCATTGGGCGTGAAAATGAGATCGCGGAGATCAAACAGGATTTGAAGGAACACCGCCTTGTCACGCTGACCGGTTCTGGCGGTACGGGCAAGACGCGCCTTTCTTTACAAGTGGCCGCGGATGTGCTCGATTTATTTCCCAATGGCGCCTGGTTTATCGAATTGGCGCCATTGACCAACCCTGATCTAATCCCGCAGAGCATCCTGTCAGCGATCGGCATCAAGGAACAGCAAGGAAAAGACCCGCTCGAAGTATTGAAGGATTATCTGCACGATAAACAAACCTTGATCGTGCTCGATAACTGCGAGCATCTCGTTTCTGCCAGCGCAAAGGTGGTCAACGCTTTATTGAGAGCGGCACCCAAAATCAAGGTTCTGGCTTCGATCCGTGAGGCGCTTGGTGTCAGGGGTGAAGTTTCTTATCCCGTCCCATCGCTTTCGTTACCCAATCCTAAACATCTTCCAACGATTGAAGGTCTCTCACAGTATGAAGCCGTGCGGCTCTTTATCGACCGCGCTCTCCTCGTCAGTCCGCATTTTGAAGTGGATAAAGACAACGCGCCTTTCATCGCCCAGATCTGCTTCCGTCTCGATGGCATTCCCCTCACCATAGAACTCGCTGCGGCACGTGTGAAGGTATTATCTGTTGACCAGATCTCAAAACGCCTCGATGACCGCTTCCGCTTGTTGACCGGCGGCGCACGGACAGCCCTGCCGCGTCAACAGACCTTACGCGCGTTGATCGATTGGAGCTATGACATCCTTTCTGATACCGAAAGATTGTTATTGCGCCAACTCTCCGTCTTCGCAGGCGGCTGGACTCTTGAAGCCGCTGAAGAAGTATGCTCAGGCGATGGCATAGAACTTTACGATGTACTGGATTTGCTCAGCCAACTTGTTAACAAATCATTGGTCGTGGTTATGGAAGGTTTACATAATAGAGAGACACGCTATCGCTTGTTGGAAACCATCCGCCAATATGCGCGCGAGAAATTACTTGAACATAGAAGTGGTGATGCGATTCGCGATAAGCACCCGGCTTATTTTGTGAAATTGGTGGAGCAAGCCGAACCTGAACTGTACCGTTCCAATCAATTGAAATGGTTAAATCATTTGGACGATGAACTTGATAACTTGCGTATGGCTTTGGACTGGTCACTCGCCAATGATGTGGAATTGGGTTTGCAAATCGCCGCCATTCCCTGGCGATTTTGGCAGGCGCGCAGTTACTTCCAAGAGCTAGATGAGTGGCTGGCACAACTTATAGAACGTTACGAAACGGTTGATGCATTACACTCTCAAACATTGGCTGTTTATGCCTTATGCAAATTCTATCAAGGTGATTTTCCCGCGACGATCAGAATTGCCGAACAAAGTTTACAAATGGCACGCACACTTTCAGATAAGCAAATGGAAGCGTTCAGCCTATCTTTCCTGGGAGTATTCATTCTAACCCAAGGAAGCGTGGGAGAAGGTATTCATCTTCTGGAGCAGAGTCTTGCCTTATATCGCGCACTGGGTGATAAGGTTGGTCAAGCACCAACGGTAGAATGGTTATCCATCAACAGCAGCATTTTGGAACGTGGAATAAATTATGCCAAGGAATGCATTAGCCTTTATCGAGAACTGGGCGATCTAACTGGTATCGCCAATGGTTTACGTACATTGGCGCGATTAACGCTTTGGCGTGGAGATTTTTCTTCACCTGTCCCATGGCTGGAAGAAGCGCGTATGATCTCAAAACAACTTGGTGATCAGTTCATTGAAGCTTATGCCCTCAGTGTGTATGGGCAGCTCGCTTATTGGCAGGGTGATTACCAACAGACACACACGTATTTCGAAGAAGTCATCATATTGAACGAGAAAACAGGGAATTTTTATACAACGCTTTGGTATCATCCCAAACATTAGGGGCGGGCAAGCGAATAAGACTGTCCCAGGGTGAGTTCGTGAGCGGCTTTTGTAATTAAATCGGAAAGTGGCGGGATACAATTTTTCTTCAAGATGCGGTCACGCACATATTCGTAGAAACTGACATTCAATTTTTTCGTGGTGGCGGCTAAGGTCATGAATGTATCCCAGGCTTGTTTTCCTTCTTCCGTGCGGGGTCCGAAACTAACATCGCGCTTGCGAACACGTCTACGCGCGCCCAGTTCCGCTGGATTGTTATGCAGTGGCAGTTCTGGAAATTTCAAGACCAGTAGTAATTCGCCTTTGTGCGAGCGGGTTGAGGCGATCCGTTTATCCAACTCGGTGTACCCGCAGGGAGTGTCGAAGAGAGCGTCGAACTCCGCTTCCAAGCGTAACGCTTCCTGTGCGGTGGGAAGCTGGCGATATTCCAGCAGTTGATCATAGTAAGCCCAGAAACGCATCAGGAAATCTTTCAACAGGGTTTGATGCAGAGCCACGACTGGTTCCAGTTTTTTGTAATGCCGCCCTTCGTGGATCCAACATAATGCCAGCCAGCGCGTCAGCCATTTGAACTGCGGCGCATCGTCACACACCAGCGTTTGCACAATCGAAACGCCGTGTTCGGCGTGATAGGCGGCGACGGCTGCTGCAGACAGAACGGCGCTACGATGTTGTTTGTTCAAGATTGGCAGACGCAGATCCAACTCATGCAGAAAAGTGTCTTCTTCCATGACCGTCTCCGAGCGCCAGTCTTCTAAAATGCGTCGCGTCTCTTTGGAAAATGGCATGCCATCCAAGTATGCCAAGGCTTCTACGTTGAGCACATAGATGCGTTTGCGCCCTTGACGCAATACATCCAACACACTCAAACGGTCTTTGCCTGCCCGCGTAAAATACGCTGTGTACAGCCAATTGCAGATGACATGACAATAATTGTTTTTCCCGTTGAAACGGGTTGGCGTGTCGTCCAGATGTTGATAGTCACTGCTCGCCAAGCCTGCCTCATACACCGCTTCTTTCTCCGCATGAAAATCCTCATGCCCCTTGATCAATAGGTTGGAGAGCGTGCCTTTCGCTATCTGTATCCCAACATTTTCAAAAAACTCGATAATCTTCGGTTCACTCATTAACCCGCCATGATACAACGCAAGCGACAAGGCCTTGATCCCGGGTCCAAATTGTCCCCCATAGCCCGTTGGCAATTCAGCCAGATAGGTACAACCCAATGACGGCGAATAATATTTTTCTTTCAGAAAACGAACGTTATCCGTCTTCAACAAAATGTCCTGCACTACATTTTCCTCGTACCCTTTGAAGATCGCATCCGCTGGCAAGAGCGCTTGATCCACTTTCAGTATTTCTTCCCGAGCAATCACGAGGCTCGCGGTCTTCTTTTTCGCCTGACGCTTGCGTGTTTTTTTTCGTTCCTTTTCCGATGAGTGATCCTTGCTGGCTTCCCCTTCCACATTCGCTTTGATCTCTGGTTTCCCTTGTTCCCCTTTCAATCGATTATTCTCATCGCGCAACCGCTGTATTTCCGCATGCGCTTCGCGCAAACTGCTTGACAACTGCTCTATGAAATTGAGCAAGCCCTTTACCAACTCGCGTGTCTTTTCTTCCAGGATCGCGCCCAGATCAATGTTTTCAAACATGCTTTAGTTTATCAGATTGTGATTTCGCGTCACCCCGCTTTTCTGGGATGATACACGCTTTGGGCTCATGTACATATAGCTTACGCCTATCTTCGACAGGGCGATATTCAACAAGCGCGCGTTCTGTTTCAAGATAGTATTCAAAACACGCAAAAGGCGGATCTGGTGATTGCCTTGATTTTTGCTGTTGAAGGAATGGCAAGCCTGAATGTGAATAAAAATCAACCTGCTCGTGCCACGCGGCTCTTCGCCTGGGCAGATGCCATGCGTGAAAAAATTGGTGATAATCATCCGCCTGTTGAACAGGCTTCGGTGGATAAAGATTTGGCAGTTATTCAGTCTCAATTGGATGACGATGAATTTGAAAAACTCTATGCAAATGGGCGTACAATGACAGAAGAACAGGCGATTGCTCTCGCATTGGAGAAATGAATGACTCCCAATCAATATCAATTTAACGCGGCGGTCCAGGATTTCCAGTCCGCATTGCAGCGCGCTTCGGTACAGGAGGTCCTGGCACGCATTACAGGAAAACCTTCCCAACTTCTCTCTTATGATGAGGTTGCTGAAAAACTAAAATTACGTGTGCGCAGCGAGCGCGGTATGCAGAGCATTCCATTGGATGCGATTATCGGGAGTGTCGGTCGTTATACTGACTTCACGCGCACCTTCCTGCCGCGCCGCGCCGATGATCAGGAACGCTGGGCCCGCGTCAAGACTGCGATGGATGAAGGCGCTGGCCTGCCTCCCATTGAGGTATACAAAGTCGGGGAAACTTATTTTGTGATCGATGGCAATCATCGAGTTTCCATCGCACGACAGGAAGGCTTCAAAAATATCGAAGCACGCGTCATCGAAGTCCGTACGAATGTTCCCCTTTCTCCGGATACTAAACCCGATGATTTGATCATCAAGGCTGAATATGCCGATTTTCTGGATGCTACGCATCTCATGGATCTGCGCCCAAACGTGGACCTCAGCGTGACCATCCCTGGTCAATATGAAAAATTGCTCGAACAGATCTGTACACAGGAATGTCTATTAGAGAAAGATAGTGAAGGAGCAAGTTCGTTTCAGAATGCCGTCGAGGACTGGTACGACAATATCTACATTCCGCTCGCCGAGACTATTCGCGACCGCGGCCTTTTGCGCTGGTTCCCTGACCGCACCATTACCGACCTGTATATCTGGATTTCAGAAAATCGTACCACCCTGGAGAAGGAACTGGGGTGGGAGATCCAGTCCGATATATCGGCAACAGACTTGATCCTGGAAAGAGGCATCAAGTCCCAGCCGGGCAGTTGGCGCAAAGCACGGACGGTTGCGCGTTATACCGAAAATCTTTTTACCGATATTCTCGTTCCGCTCAGTGGTGAAGCGCATAGCTGGGATGCTCTCGAACAGGCCATTATCATCGCTCAACGCGAGGGTGCAAAATTGCATGGGCTGCATATTGTCGATGCGAAAGAAAAAACGGAAAGCACCCAGGCACTGACAGTACGGGCCAAGTTCGATCAACGCTGTGCAGATGCAAATGTGGATGGAAGACTGGTGATCGAATCCGGTGAAATTACCCGGAAGATTAATGAACGTGCCGCAATGACCGATCTGATCGTGCTGAAAATTGTTCATCCACCGATGGGCGGTCTCTCTTCTTTAGCCTCTCCGTTCCGCGCCATCATTGTGAACTCTGCGCGTCCGGTGTTGGGTGTTCCTGCACAGGCAACCCAGTTCCAACGCGCCTTGCTGGCATATGATGGAAGTGATCGCGCCAAGGAGGCCTTGTTTGTGGCGACTTATCTGGCCGAAACGTGGAAAACGGAACTGATCGTCTTCACCGCGCCGGAAGGTTCCAAATTAAAAGTAGACGCCCAGGATTATGTACGCCGCTATCTTGACATTCATGAGGTTGAAGCCGAATATATCATCAGCGATCAGGGCGCCATGGATTATTTGAACAGAACTGTCGAAGAACGAAACATCGACCTGGTATTGATGGGAAGTCACGGCGGTTCGGTGTTGCAACAGGTAATTATCGGCAGCGCCCTGGATTACATGTTACGCGAATCGAAGGTGCCGATCTTCGTCTGCCGCTGAAAGACCCGTCTGGCGCGGGAGTATCCGCACCGTCGAATTTGATATACTAACAGTACTTCATTTCACGAGGAGATCACATGACTATCTCTGCCCCGCGTTGGGACCTCTCCAATGTTTATCCGTCACTGGAGTCAAAGCAATTCAAAGTAGCCGTGGCTGATTACAAGAAACAGGTTGCCTCCCTCGAAAGATTTTTCAAGAATAAACTCATCCCGGCGGATGCAAAGACAAGAGCCAAGGAACTGGCGCCGCTGGTTGGTCAGGCAATAGATCGTATCAACAAGATCCAGACTCTATCGGCCACCCTCGTGCCGTTCATCTATTCGTATGTGACAACCGACTCGCATAACAAAGTGGCCACGAAGATTCTTTCAGAATTCGAGCAAGCCAGCCTGCCGATGGATAATTTAATGACTCAATTCAAGGCTTGGCTGGGCAAGGTCAGTCCAAAGCTGGATAAGGTTGTCGTCCGTAACAAATCTGCCGCAGCGCACGAGTTCATGCTCCGGGAGGCGGCGGAGCAAAGCCAATATTTGATGAGCGAAGCAGAAGAGGCACTGGCTGCGGAGTTATCCCTGAGTGGAGGCAATGCCTTCGGGAAATTACAGGGCGTTGTCACCTCGCAGCTTACTGTGGATTTCGAGTTGGATGGCAAAACTGAGACGTTGCCTATGCCCGCGCTGATCAATCTGCGTTCCCACCCGGATGAAGCCACGCGTCGACGCGCGTATGAAGCAGAGAATCAAGCCTGGGAAGGCGTTAAAGAGACTTTGGCCGCGTGTCTTAATGGCGTCAAAGGGGAAACAAATACGCTTGACAAAAAACGCGGGCGCAGGGATGCAATCCAGTCCTCACTGGAGGCTTCCCGCATCGATCGCAAGACGCTTCAGGCGATGTTGACGGCCATGAAAGATTCCTTCCCCCTGTTTCGCACGTATTTCAACGCCAAGGCCAAAAAGCTGGGCAAGGAAAAACTTGCCTGGTGGGATGTCTTTGCGCCAGTCGGCAGAACCGACAAAGTATATACTTTCGAGGAAGCGCGCGACTTTATCCTGGAAAACTTTGGAAAATTTTCACCCGACCTGGCCGCTTTTGCCAAGCGCGCTTTTGACAATAATTGGATCGATGCCGAACAACGCGAAGGGAAACGCGGCGGTGCTTTTTGCATGGAAGTACAGGGCGTGAAGGAAAGCCGCGTGCTCTCGAATTTCGATGGTTCGTTCGATCAGGTCAGCACCCTGGCCCACGAACTGGGGCATGCCTTTCATAATGAATGTGCCTATCAAGCCAACAAAACCATCCTACAGCAACTCACACCGATGACTCTGGCGGAAACCGCCTCCACGATGTGCGAGACCATCGTAACGGAAGCCGTTCTCTCTTCCACGGAAGATCCACAGGAAGAGTTGGCTGTGCTCGAGGCGCAGATCCAGGGTGCGTCCCAGGTGGTGGTGGATATCTTTTCGCGTTATCTCTTCGAGAAGGAAGTTTTCAAGCGGCGCGAAAAATCTGAACTCTCTGCCGATGACTTCAACGATATTATGGAACGTGCCCAAAAAGAAACTTACGGTGATGGACTCGATGAGCGTTATCTGCAGAAATTCATGTGGACATGGAAGCCGCACTACTATTCTTCGGGTCTGTCTTTCTATAATTATCCATACGCGTTTGGTTTATTGTTTGCCACTGGTCTATATGCGATTTATCAACAACGCGGCGCGGAGTTCGTGGAAGATTACAAAAACCTGCTTGCTTCCACGGGCGAGGCGACTGCTGCTGACCTGGCTGCGCGCTTCGGCATTAACATTCGAAAGCGAAAATTCTGGGATGATAGTCTCGCTATCATTGGCAAACGCATTGATCGATATTGCGAGATTTAGCTCAACGTCGTTTGTAGCAGGTGTTTAGTGGCAAGAAGATTTTTCCTTTGCACAATTTTCCTTCTGGCATTCAGCGCGTCGGGGTGCAGCCCGACTGTGACCGAACTGCCTCACATTGAGCCGACAGCCTTACCCACACAAATAGTAGAAGCACTTCCTACCGCGATCTCGACTCCGTTCGACACGCAGACTCCGCCTTCGCCTCGGCTCCCAGCCACCGAAGCGGAGGTCCCGCGTGTTACCCCGGAGAGGGCCAAAGCCGCCTTCGACAGTGGGAAGGCGATCATCGTCGATGTGCGAAGTGCTCAAGCTTATGCAGCGAGTCATATTACCGGCGCGAGCTATATCCCGCTGGCCGATATCGAAACGAATCCTGATGGTTTGAATCTCGACAAAGATCAATGGATCATCACCTACTGTACCTGAGCGAATGAACACACCAGCGCCCGTGCGGCGTTTGTCCTTTTGCACAACGGTTACACTCACGTCACGCCCATCCTCGGTGGCTTGCAGGCCTGGGTGGACGCGGGATATCCCATCGAAAGCAGCCCATGACCATCCTGTCCATTGACCACGTTCAGATTGCCATCCCTTCCGGTGAGGAAGAAAAGGCGCGTAAGTTTTATATCGATATTTTAGGTTTCACAGAGATGCCCAAACCACCCGAACTGGCAAAACGTGGTGGTCTCTGGTTTTGTTCCGAAAACGTTCAACTTCATCTTGGCGTGGAACAGGAATTTCATGCCGCGCGAAAAGCGCATCCTGCTTTCCTCCTCGACGATTTGGAATCATTGCTGGTCAGGGCTCAGCGCGCGGGCTATGAAATCGATACCTCCCAGCCGCCGCTGGAAGATTATGAGCGGGCACACGTTTTTGATCCGTTTGGGAACCGTATCGAATTGATGGAGAAATCGTAAGACGAATACCACATTATGACGAAAACGCCTCTCGTTACGCCGTGGCCTGATTCCGCGGCCCCAACTCAACCCACGCTCTGGCACCTCATGACCGATGAAGGGTTAAGTCCTTATTCCTGGTCGAATGCGCCGCATGATATTTATGCTGCACACTCCCATTCCTATAATAAAGTCCTCTATGTCGTGCAGGGAAGTATTACCTTCGGCTTGCCGGAACTTGGGCAACAATTGCGCCTGAACGCGGGCGATCGTCTCGATTTGCCTGCGGGCGTTGTCCACGAGGCGCAGGTTGGTGCACAGGGAGTGGCCTGCCTGGAGGCACACAAAGATTGATATGGCGGAATGGGTTGCCAGCCAATGACGAAGCGAGAAATCCAATCAAAAAGAACGCGTCCGCAGTGGACACGTTCTTTTTTGTTCGGTACTTAATGTCTACCAGTCGCCGTGAATCCAACCGCGCATCTGCATGGCGCTCACCACGCGCTGAATGGCAATCATATACGCTGCATCACGCATGTAGACTTTTTCCTTCTCAGCCATTTGCAGGATACCCTGGAAGGCGTTTGTCACCTTGGCGTCCAAGCGCTCCAATACTTCCTGCTTTGACCAGTAGAAGTTCATGTCGTTTTGCACGCCTTCGAAATAGGATGTGGTAACCCCGCCCGAGTTGCACAGAAAATCAGGAATCATGAAGATCTTGTCTTGCTTGAGTATCTCATCAGCTTCCGGTGTGGTTGGCCCATTGGCGCCTTCAGCCACGATGCGAATACGGCTCGACATCTTCTTGATGGTTTCTGTATTTACGTGACCCTCAATGGCCGCGGGGATGAGCACATCCGCTTCCTTGGAGATCCATTCGCTGCCATCCTCTACCAAGTAACCGGCTTCTTCAGCCTTCTGCCTGTTAATTGTTCCATATTGATCGGTGATGGAAAGCAGGAAATGGCCGTTCACTCCGTCCTTGTGGCTGTAGGTATAGGATCTTTTATCGTTGCGATCCCAACAAGAAACACAGGCCACTTTGCCACCCAGCAATTCCACAAAACCGATGGATGCATATTGTGCCACGTTACCGAAACCTTCGATGGCCGCCACACATTTCGAAGGTTCCATCTTGAGATGTTTCATGGCCTCGCGCACTGTATAGATCACACCAAAGCCCGTTGCTTCCGTACGGCCCAGTGACCCGCCGCTACCGACTGGTTTGCCGGTAAACACGCTCGGCGCGTAATGCCCGGATAGCTTGGAGAATTCATCCATCATCCAGCCCATCATTTGTGGGGTGGTGCCCACATCCGGAGCGGGGATATCCTGGCGTGGTCCCAAATTCTTTACCATTTGTTGTACCCAGCCGCGACAGAGGTGTTCCTTCTCGTTCGATGAAAGCTTGGAAGGATCAACAATAATGCCTCCCTTGCCTCCGCCCAACGGAATATCCACAGCGGCGCATTTCCAGGTCATCCACATGGCAAGGGCACGTACAGTATCAATGGTTTCATCTGGATGGAAACGAATGCCCCCTTTATTGGGGCCGCGCGCATCGTTATGTTGCACACGGAAACCGGTGAAAACTTCCAGTGTGCCATCATCCATCCGCACGGGAATGCGAAAGGTAAACTCACGAGCCGGCCAACGTAGAACCTCCCGTACACCCGGGTCAAGATTCATTGTTTCGGCAACGGCATCGAACTGTCTTTGCGCAATTTGGAACGCATTGATCTGCTCAGTCATGGTTTTCTCCTACGAACTATGTTTGGGTTTGGAAAATATAAGCGGGCATCCCGGACAGGGAGCCCGCTTACCAGAAGGCTTATGGCGAACCGAATTCATTTTTGTGATTACCCAATAAAACGCATTTTCATTTTTAACATTATCACGAGATTCAGTTACTCGTCAATATGATAAAAATCAGCTGATTTCTAGAAGAAAAGACCGGACCTGTGTCCGGTCATCTTCGTTATTCGAAGCTATCTTCGTCTGATTCGTCATCTCCTTTATCGAACTCATATTCCACTTTATCATGATCGAGATAGACCCATAACAAGAGTACATGTCCATCCGATGTTTCCACATTGCGGGCTGCAAGAATTGGGGCGGATTGCTCAACGCCCGTATCGTTGCGGTAATGTAAATGTATAGGCGATTTGTTATTCCAGGCCCGGTAACAACGTTCCACCAGCGCAGGACCGTTAAACGTTCGCAGACGGGTCAATGCGGGTACTGATAAACTAGGCCCTTCATTCAGGCCCAATGCCCAGCCATCATTCACTGCTTCAAAAACAGGAGGCGGGCCCTCAATGATTGTGATTTTATCGTCCATAGTGCCGCCAATATACCACAAAAGAGAGATGTGGGACCTTACGATTGATTGTCAGAACTTTCCTGTCACTTAAATTCATACTACCTCCAACAGCCCAAAGATAAGGACAAGCCGCAATGATTATCCCCTGGTCTGATTCGGTGTAACTCGCTCGTCTCTCTTCCATGCATGACGCTCCAACCCCGTGTTTTGTTTCAAACGAAACCGGGCAGATTCATCATCAAGTTAATACGCATAAATGTCTGCACCTGTACTTTGCCATAGTATACTTGGGGCATTATGCTACCGGAAAAGATCGGCCTCTACGAGATAAAGTCCGAGCTGGGCCGTGGCGGAATGGCAACGGTTTATCGGGGATACGATCCACGCTTCGAACGCGAAGTGGCTGTCAAAGTGTTGCCACGGGAACTCCTGCATGCCGATCCGCAATTCCGCCTGCGCTTCGAGCGTGAAGCCAAGATCATCGCCCAGCTTGAGCATTCGGCCATCGTCCCGGTATATGATGTGGGTGAAGCAGACGGCCAGCCCTTTTTTATCATGCGCTATATGAACGGAGGCTCGCTCTCGGATCGGATTCGAGCCGGAGTGATGAGCATCGATGAGGCCGCACGCATTCTCGGCACGATCGCACCGGGACTTGACGAGGCGCATTCCAAGGGCATTGTCCATCGTGATATTAAACCCAGCAATATCTTATTCGATAGCCGAGGTATTCCCTATATCTCTGACTTTGGCATTGCCAAATTATCACAGGCCCAAGCCGGCAATGTGACGGGCAGTGCCATTATTGGGACGCCTGCCTACATGGCCCCTGAACAGGCTCAGGGAGAGGAAATTGACGGACGTGCCGATATTTACACGCTCGGCATTATCCTGTACGAAATGGTTACTGGCAAACAACCGTACGAAGCCGACACACCCATGGCTGTTGCCATCAAACATATTACTGACCCAGTCCCTCATATTCTGGAGGCTAATCCAAAACTGCCTGCAGGCATGGACGCCATCATTCAGAAGGCCATGGCGAAGGATCGGAACGAACGTTTCTCCACCGCCGTGGAAATGACGAATGCCTTGCGTGCGGTGGCGCGCGGCGAAGAAACAAAAATCGAGCGTAAGGGCCCGGCCACTGCCACGATCAAAGAGACGCCGAAGGCCACAGCCACAGTGCCCAGTCAGCGCGCGGCTCCTGTGCAGAAAAGGGGATTCAACGCGCTGCTTGTGGTCATCCCAATGATCGCGCTGGCAGCGATCGCCGGAGGGTTCCTTTTATTTTAACGGGATCCTGCATCCGTTTGCAACGGAGGTGCCGGTCAGTACCTCCACTTTATTGCCCTCGTTCACGAAAACGCCAGTTCAGGAAAAGTCAACGGAAGTTCCGGTGGTGGTCGTGGAAGTGACCAGCACAGAAAGCCCCACCGCGACTCCCTCCATCCCCACTGACACGCCTGTTCCAGCCTTACCCATTCTGGGCGGTGCGGATAAGATCGCCTTTGTTGCCAACGATGAAATCTGGTTGATGAACGTCAATGGCAGTGACCTTAAGCAACTCACCTCAGATGGCGCCACGAAGACCGACCTGCAATGGTTGCGCAACGGGGAAACCATTCTTTTCATCAGTGGAAAAACCGTAAAGCTCTATAATATTGGCACTGGTGTGTTGAACACATTGACCAGTTTCCCCTCGGCTGTTTCGCTGGATGCCTTCCAGGTTTCCCATGACGGTAAGCAGGTGATAATCGCCATGAGCAACGAAGTTTTCGTTGTTCCGTTTGACATCGAAACCATGAAGAACATCAAGACGCGCGGTGACCTGTTTCGAATGCAAGACGCGTGCATCCTGCCCACACCAAAAACCAAAGCCGCCTTGCAAGTGCGGGATGCACGTTGGTCGGCGGATGACAAGCTGGTAGCCTGGCTCTTTAAAGGCGTGGATGCCGGCAATCCTTCCCTGCAGGCTGAGCAGGTGAGCATACTCGATATTCAAGCCTGTGACCCGGCCAGGATCGATCTGCTCGATAACTTCCCCGGCACGCGTTTCAATCCCACCGGTTTTCAAAATCGCCTGATGCCTGATTTTGATTGGGATGGATACAATCAATTTGTCTTCAATACCGCCAGACGAAATAATGGTTGGGGGGAACTTCATGTGTACAATTGGCAAACGCATAAACCCACCCTGTCGATCAACCCCATTGACAAAAAATGCTGTTATCGCGACACGCGCTGGAGCCCCGATGGAACCTATTTGATTTTCGCCTTTCAAGATGAGGGATCGGGCGCGAACAGTCAAACAGTCCTATACTATGCTCCCTTTGGAGAACTTGGAGCGGGTCTCAATCTCACGCCCCTTCCATTGCCTGATGGATTCTTTAGAATTTAAAAGAAGCGCCACAACCAGCCTTGCGTCCTGCGCAGAACAATTAAATCTTCTCGACGATTTCTTTTACCAGCCTCGGCCCCCGATAAATCAAACCCGTATAGACTTGAACCAGACTTGCTCCCAAAGCAAGTCTTTTTTTTGCGTCTTCCGGATTCATGATGCCACCGACACTTACAATCGGGATTTTCCCATTGACGAGTTTCACCACCTGACATAAAACCGCTTCACTTCTCAGCCGCAGCGGACTTCCGCTTAAGCCGCCTGATTCTCCCCGATACTTTGATCGGAGTCCCTCGCGCGACAGGGTTGTGTTCGTCGCGATAATGCCATCCATTTTATTGTCGAGGATGACCCCGATCGCATCTTCGAGTTCTTGCTCCGATAGATCGGGAGCGATCTTTACAAGTATGGGCACGCATTCTCCTCGCCCTGCGGGAAAGGGGTTAGGGGCAAAGGCAGGCTCGCGCTCTTGTTGGATCGCGCTTAACAGTTCTTCCAACATCGCACGTCCCTGTAATCTGCGCAGCCCGACAGTGTTTGGCGAGGAGATATTGATCGCCAAATAATCGGCCTGGGACATGAATTGGCGCATAAGCTCGGTATAATCACTGGCGGCTTGTTCGAGCGGTGTATCTTTGTTTTTGCCCAGATTTATCCCCACGATCATGTCATTGCGAGCTGCTGGTCGAGTAGGCGTGTTCTTTGCTATATCGAGACCAGCGCGAAGCAATCCCTTCGCTACATAGTCCGCTCCTTTTCCGGGAAACCCCATCCGGTTGATCACGGCTTCATCTTCCGGCAACCGGAAAATTCTTGGGCGCGGCTTCCCAGGCTGAGGCTTGGGCGTGACCGTGCCCACTTCCACGTGACCGAATCCCAATGTGGCGAGTCCTTTGATCGCCACGGCATCCTTGTCATAGCCCGCGGCCAGTCCAACAGGATTCTTGAACGTCAGCCCGAAGGCTTGCACAGGTTTGGATGGCGCGGAATACATCGCTCTCAAAATGGAACGAATGGGTTCCACACCGCCAAGGCGAATGAGCCCCAAAGTGAGTTGATGCGCGACTTCCGGGTCGAGCCGAAAGAGCAGGGAGCGAAAGAATGGATACATTAATCGAAATAAGTCCTGCGGTCAGGGTCGTTGACATGCGCGCGCACTTCCTGCAATATATCTTCATTCGTGCGATACATGGACAGCGGCGGCAGGTGATCGAAATCGAAAAAATCCACGGCCATTGTTTCATGGCTGGTCCGGGGTTCACCGCTGATCAACTTGCACAGAAAGATGATCTTGAAGGCGTGATAAAACTCCATCGGTGCGATGCGATTGGCATCCATCACAGCCACCACTTTTTCAGCCTTCACACGATAGCCGCTTTCCTCCCATACTTCACGCTCCGCGGCAAAAGCCGGTGCGTTTCCCAGGTCCACCCATCCGCCGGGCATGGCCCAACGATTATCCATTCTTTCCTGGATCAGCAATATCTTATTATCTTGCACCACCGCGCCGCGCACATCGATCTTCGGTGTGACATATCCTCTCTGCATGGAGAAACTCTCCAGCACGGATTCTTTGGAATACTCTGATTGACTCTCGATCATCTCTGCCGAGATTTCCTGCAAACGTTTATAGCGTTCAATATCAAAAGGGTTTTGATTGTAGGTCAAGCCCGCCTGACTCAGTGAAAAGATTTCTCTTGCCCATTGGATCCATTTTGAACCGTTTGTGTTCATACACCACCAACTTCAACCACTTCATTGATTTGTGCGCCGGCGAGGCGCTGTAAATAGAATTGCTGTCGTGTCAGACCGGATTGGTCTCGTAATTCATATAATTCTTTGCGCGTGTATGTTTTCGCATCTTTGGTTTTGAGTTCTTGTTTGACAGATGCACCACAAATGCCATGAATAGCATCTTGGATGCGTTTCTTGTGACCAAATAAAAGTTCTTGTGGCACTGGCTCAAATGAAAAATAAGCGACTGCGATGGTTTCACCGAGTTGCGTTTTCAACTCTCCACCGATGGGCCTGGCTGTGTATAACACGGCATGGACATCGTGCCGTCCACCGCCGAGCATTGAATAGACACCAACGAGGCGTGTCAATTCCACATCCAGGCCAGTCTCCTCTTTTACTTCTCTGATGCCGGCCTCGGCTAATGATTCCCCTTCCTCGACGCCGCCACCTGGCAGGCACCAAACCTCAAAATCTTCGCGTTTTGTGAGAAGAATTTTTCCATTTTCAATTACAGCAACGATCACAGCAAGACCCGACATTGTCATTTTCTCCCATTCTTCGAGAATCTTGTCAACATTTCGATCATGGGGATAACGTAGTTCAATCGTTTTTGGGTTTCAGCGAGACTCTGTTCGCGTTCTCGTTTGAGTTCTTTTGCATCACGGTTGAGAATGAAAGGATCCTCCCATGCCAGCCAATCCACATCTCGGGTTTTGATATCATCCTGCATGTAATAGACCATCTCTGCAACCATGCTGATTTCGGGGTGACTTACGAGAGGTATGATCCTGCCCAATTGTTCCGCCTGCACCACCAGATGACACCAGGCATAATCCAGTTCAAGACCAAATAAATTTTTGCCGACAGTTGTGACGATCCTTTCAACGCGGCGATAGATTTTGGGATGAGTATCCCAGGCGTGTTGCGAACGTTGAAAGATGAGCGGCAGATCATCTGCAGTGAGAGAGTCAATGTCAGTGAGAAACGAATCCCTATAGCCGCCTTCCAGTGCCAGGGACAAACGATCCAGGAAGCATAGATGAATCGGTTGATCGGGAGGTGCCATTGCCGCGGTGCGTTGATACAAATCAGCAAAGCGTTGACCAACAGACATGTTTGTCTCTATGGAAAAGACAGTGAAAAAATCATCGGGGAGCAGCAGGTTCTTTTGCTTCAGCCAGCCAAGGGTGGCAGGGGGCGGAGAAAGGTAAGCGCGTTCGAAATGTTCTTTCAGGTCAGGCAGAATGGCCTGCAAATGCGGAAACAGCCTCCCATCGGGATCGTTATACGGAAAAGCCAGCGCAGGTCGCATGGAGGTGCTTATCCTTTTCGTTGTCCGCTCTTGATCAAGAAATATTGCACCACTTCTTCTTCGGGGTGAGGAATGTTCATCGAGGTGAACATCGCCGCCACTTCGCCGCGGTGATGCGTGTTGTGGTTCGGGACGTGGGCCATCATTTGCCATAACGGCAGCGTGAATATTTCGCCTTTCGGGTTGGTGTAAGTGACATCATATGCAAGCAACTTTTCAGTTTGCTCAGCGATGAAGGCGCGCATGCTCCTTTCCACCTCCAACCAATGTTCACGGATGGAGGTAACGGTTGGAAAATCCTTCGGGTCGAGAAAGGTGCCCTGTTCTCCATGCCATCGCTGCGGCCACATGCGCTCAGAACTCATCATATGCACGAACACCGCCTGGATGCTATCCCAACTGTGCCCCTGTTTGCGGAAGAGTTGTTCCTCGCTGAGTGTTTCAGCGACGGTTAGATAACGTTTGTTCGCCCAGTAGTTGTAATCGTAAAGTTGCTCCAGATATTCTTTGAGTTGCATAAGGCTCCTGCTATCGTCCCGAAGGTCGAGTCAGAGATCAAGAGTTTTTCGGGAAAACCTTCGGGACGGTTTTAGATTTTTGTGAACACCAGGCAGTAGCTATGATTATAGCCGTAGCCATATTCTTCCCAGCAAATCACTGTTTCCCCTTCGAAGTGAAAGATGCGCGATACTTCGCGCGCGATGTCCCATGCCAGCGTGGTGACTTCTCCATTCTTTTTTAGATTGGAAACTTCGATGACCAGACGACCAGATGGATTCATTTTTTGCGAAACTTGTGCAAAGATGTCGCCCATGACCTGTAAATATGATGGATAGTCGAAGCCTTTTTGCCTGTAATCCACAAACGGATTTTCGGTATCACTGCGATTGGTATAGGGCGGCGAGGTCAAGCACAAATCGATCAATGGCAGATCATATTCCTTCAGCTTGCGCGAGTCGCCGTGAATTAAATGTTCCGGTTCTGTGAGCAGGCCTTTTACATAATTCGCCTTTTCCTGGCTGAACTCAATCCCATATCCCTGCCGGCCCAATTCTTCAGCGATCAACAAAGTGGTTCCATAGCCCGCAAATGGATCAAAGACCACTTGTCCTTCCTGCGAAAACTCATGGACACAATACTCCACCAGGCTGTCCGCGGCACGGACGTTTTCATGGCGGAATCCCGATGGCAGAATGACTTTGTTGCCGCGCGGTAAATTCAACCAGGTCTGTACCGGCTCAAGGGACTGAATCTTTTGCTTCGCCTTATTTGCATATTTCAATCGTTCTGTCAACGCGCTTTGTCCGCGTCTCTTCACCTTCGCCTCCGGGGGACGGAATACCATTCCGTCTTACGATTTCTTTTCCTTTTTCAACATCTCGATCGTTTTGACAATTCGCTTCTGACGTGTCTCTTCCTTCCTGGCCTCTTCGATCCACCTCACATACTCCTTTTTATGAGTATAGGACAATTTATCAAAGAAGGCGTTGGCTTCCTTGTCTTTCTTGAATTCTTTCATCAAATCTTTTGGGACTTCGATCACGCGCTCTTCCGTATCTGACTCCACCGACACCTGAATCTCATCTCCAAAGGTTTTCCCGATCTGCTCACGGATTCCCTTGAGCACGATCAAGATGTGATTTGGTCCGCCCATTCTTACAAGCAGTCCGCGATACGGGACTCCCTCGATCATCGCCTTGACTTTCGGTTTCTTTGAACCGAAAGCCTTTTCCACATCGAACGGCACTTCCACGAACGCGCCGCCTCCGCCTGCATTCTGGATAGGGGCCTTAAAGGTGTGTTTTTTGGTCATAAGATGCCTCGTTTAGGAGATTCTAACATGTGATGTGAATCAGTTTGCTTGACACTCGTGCGCCAATGGCGTATACTGAACAGGTTCAGGCAATTCATTGAAACCAGCATCTTTACTCGCCAAGTGACTTCCCTACTCAGCGATGATGAATACAGCCAATTGCAAGTTGCCTTATGCACTCATCCTGAAATGGGAACGATCATTCCTCACAGTGGCGGTTTGCGAAAAGTACGCTGGTCGATAAGTGGTCGTGGCAAACGTGGCGGTGTGAGAGCCATTTATTATTGGATCGTTGCGGAAGACCAGATTCTGATGTTGTTTATGTATCCGAAAAGCGAAAAAGATGATTTGACTCCGCAGCAGTTGAAAGTGTTGCGCGAAGTAGTGGAAAAGGAGTTCAAATGAAAGATGAACTGTTCGATGAATTAGTGGCAAGTGTCCGCGAAGGAGGAAAAATTCTGCGCGGTCAGACAAAACCATCGCGTTCATTTGTGATCGAAATTCCCGATGTAAAAAAGATCCGTTCCAGCTATAAATTGTCACAGCCTGAATTTGCTGCATTGATGGGGATTAGTGTCAAAACATTGCGCAATTGGGAACAGGGCCGCCGCGCTCCGGAAGGCGCCGCGCGCGTCTTGTTGCAAGTCGTGGCGAAACATCCAGAAGTGATTTGGGATGTTGTAAGAGTGAAGCCTGTAGCAGTATGAATATGAACGTCCGAAGTTTTCAAGACTTCGGATGTTTTATTTCTTCCACGAACGCGCCGCCTCCGCCTGCATTTTGGATGGCGGCATTGAATGTGTGTTTTTTTGGCATGAAATTCTCCTAGTCATTTTTTCCCAAATTGTATAGCCTGCCCTAATGATATACCGATTGCTGTGTTCAAGAAAGCCCAAACAACAGGTTCTTTCATATCAAGCGCAATCGCTATACCTGCAAGGACCAATGTGCCAACAAACGATACAGCCTTGAATTCGGTTGGTGTAAGGTGACGCACAGGAACTCTTCTCGTCACCCTACGTCTTGTTCTGCGTTTTGTAGCCATACGTTCTCTCCAATTTGTTAAACAAAAAACACCGACCTGAATGGGAGAAAACCGCAACGGCCACTAGCGATTGCTTCCCATTCAGCCCGGCACTCTAAGTACTCTTTTAAGGGCAATTTCTATGAACTTTTTACTTCCCCTTGCTTCCTCGCTTTAAATTTTAGCACACGATTTGAGGTGGATCAACGATTTCTCAATTCGTGTTCAAAAACTTTCTCGTTTCCTCGATTTTATTCTTCTCCACCTTTCCATTCTCTTCCCAATACTCCAAAAGCTGACTGATCGTCAGCACTGCGTGCATGGAGTAACCTGCCTGCGCCAGTGACTCCTTTGCGCCGGATTGACGATCCACAAGTACGACGACATCTTTCACGACCAAGCTTGCGCCTGTCAGCTTTTCGATGGCTTCGAATTTACTTCCGCCTGTGGTGGCGAGGTCGTCGATAACAGCAATGGTCTCGCCCAGGTGATATTCGCCTTCGATCTCGGCTTTCGTGCCATAAGTCTTGACTTCCTTACGGGGATAGATCATAGGATAGTTGCCAGCGAGGGAGATGGCAGTTGCAATCGGAATCGCCGCGTAAGGTAGACCCGCGATGCGGTCGAATTTCAACTCTTTGAGCAAAGGTAAATATGCCGCACCGATCCGTTCCAGCAGTTTGGGATAGGTGATGATTCTGCGCAGGTCAATGTATACGGGGCTCTTGAGTCCCGACTTGAGGGTAAATTCGCCGAATTTGATACAGCCCGCGGCGAGGAGTTCATCGGCGAGAGATCTTTGGGATGGAGTAAGTTCGGTCATTTCGCTTCCTTATTTACCGCGATGCACGCAAAGAGCGCGAAGATTCTTAAATGTTTTCTTTGCGACCTTGGCGGTCTTAGCGGTTCATTTGAGCTTTGATATGCAAAATCTCATCCCGTATCGCCGCCGCGGCTAACTTTGGATTCTCAGCCCGCGAGATTCCACGCGAGATGGGAATGAGCATCCCCTTGCCATCAACTCGCAGACCAGATTTCAGCGCGAGTTCGAGTTCTGCACCCTGCGCACCCACTCCCGGGGACAGGAACCACAAGTCTGGCGCGGCGGCGCGGATGTTGGACATAATCTGCGGATGAGTTGCGCCGACGACGATGCCGATGTTGTTATTTGTATTCCAGGATTGCGCAAGTTGTGCAACGTAGTTGTACATGGACATCGGGCTGTCTTCAGCGGGCGGCAGGACGAGTAAATTCTGTAAATCCATCGAGCCTGCATTGGATGTTTTGCACAGCAGGAACACGCCTTTCTCTGGATAATTGAGAAATGGATCAATCGAGTCTTTCCCAAGATATGGACTCAACGTGATGCAGTGTGCGCCAAGAGTTTCAAACGCGGATTTGGCATACGCTTCGGCAGTGGAGGCGATATCGCCGCGTTTGGCGTCGAGGATGACGGGGATGAGCGATCCAAGTCGGCGCGACTCCGCATCAATGGCTTCGATGACCTGCTTGAGCGCGCTCCAGCCTTCGGCGCCGAAAACTTCATAGAACGCCGCGTTGGGTTTGAAAGCCGCAGCGTAGGGAGCGGTCTGTTTAACGAGATTCAGGCAGAAGTCGAGAGCGGAAGCGGGGGACGGTTCTTTAAGCTCGCTGATGTGCGGGTCGAGTCCGACGCATAAGAGGGAGGAACAGTCATCGACACGTTTTTCCAGAAAAGTAAAAAATGTTTCCATAAGAATCCTTTTTACCGTGAAGCACGCGAAGTTCGCAAAGAAAACCGTTAGAAAATCTGCGCATTCTCACCTGCACTTGCGTGCGGTGCAAGTGTAGCGCTCTTCGCGGTTAATAAATTTACGCCTTGCCCAACACCATCGCCAGCAACGCCATTCTTACATAAAGACCATATTCCATTTGTCTGAAGTACGCCGCACGCGGATCATCATCGAAGTCGGGGCTGATCTCGCCAACGCGTGGCAGCGGGTGCATCACAATCATATCCTGCTTGGCCGCTTTCATGATGGCGGGATCAATCACGTAGGCACTCTTGACCTTTTCATAATCGGCGGGGTCTTCGAAGCGCTCCTTTTGCACGCGCGTGACATACAGCACGTCGGTTTCGGGTAGAACTTTTTCGAGTGTGCTGAACTCGGCTTGCGGAATGCCCTTCGCGCCGACCTCATCCATCACTTCCTTCGGCATCTTCAAAATATCGGGCGAGACGCAATTCAACTTGACCTTGAACAACGACAGCAGGCGCGCCAGCGAATGGACGGTGCGCCCGTATTTCAGATCGCCGAGCATAGTCACGGCCATGCCGTCCACCTGACCCGCGCCGAGTTCCTCAAAGATCGTGAACGTATCGAGTAGCGCCTGTGTGGGATGTTCGCCCGTGCCATCACCCGCGTTGATGACAGGTTTGCGGGCTGCCTTCGCCGCGATCGCCGCCGACCCCGTTTCGGGGTGTCGCAGCACGATCACATCGGCATAACATTCGAGCGTGCGCACTGTATCGGACAGGCTCTCGCCCTTCGTCACCGATGAATACTTCACCTCATTGATCGGGATGACACTCCCGCCGAGCCGCTCCATCGCGGCAGTGAACGACGACGATGTTCTGGTGGACGGTTCATAGAACAGGTTCGCCAGGATCTTCCCTTTCAGTAGGTCGAACGTCCCCACACGCTCGACCATTCCGCGCATCTCGTGCGCCACGCCGAACACGTACTCCAGATCGGCGCGGCTGAATTGCTTGACGGATATGATGTCCTTGCCAAACCACGCGGCGTTCTTGTTTTCGCCAAACGGCAGGTAAGGGGATGATGAATCTGTGGGCATTTGTTTTACTCCTTTAGTTATTTTCTGTCATTGCGAGCCACGAAGTGGCGAAGCAATCTCCAACGCGACGAAGGGATTGCTTCGTCGGACTTCGTCCTCCTCGCAATGACGCTACTCATCTATTTCCTTCCATTTTACGGGATGATTTTGCTTATGTGCTTCCCATTCATCGGCCAGGATGGCATACATCAAAGTATCCCACCATTTTCCTTTATAAAATTCCTTCTCGCGTAAACGACCTTCGAGTTTCATTCCCAGCTTTTCCAATACATGTGCTGAGCCAAGATTATCCGCAACGCACCATGACCAAACGCGGTGGACGTTAAAGGTAGTGAAACCGAAATCAACCATGGCATGTGCGGCTTCGGTGGCGTAGCCGTGATTCCAATACTTGGGGTCTAACTCGTAGCCAATATCTCCTTCAAGGACGTTGACTTTGTCCATGCGAAAGCCGCAATTGCCAATCAGCAGGTTATTCGATTTCAACGTCACCGCCAATTGAAACCTGATCCGCGGCGTTTCCTTTTCATTATCCAGAAACCAACCAACAAATTCCTGCACGGACTCGGGTGTCCTGTCATTCTCTGTCCATTCGTAATAACGCAGATACAGTGGATCGGATTGATATTCCAAAACCCGTGTCCAATCGTCTGGTACAAAGTCACGCAGGATGAGTTGCTCGGTTTCAAGTTTCATCGTTATTACCCGTAAACTGTTGCCAAAAGGCACACAAAGTGCTAGAATCGGCACATGAAATACTTCGCGTGGAACGAAGAGAAAAACGAGCTTTTGAAAGAGGAAAGGCAGATTTCATTCGAGGATGTTGTCTTTTATATTGATCAGGGCTTCCTGCTTGATGTGCTGGAGCATCCCAATCAGGAAAAGTATAAAGGACAAATGATATTCGTTGTGCAGATGGATGATTATGCATACCTTGTACCTTTCCTTGAAGATGAGTATGAAATCTTTTTAAAAACCATCATTCCGAGCCGCAAAGCCACGAAGAAGTATTTGAAAGGAAGTAAAGAATGAACGATCTAAAACTCCAACAAGATGAACTTGAACTTCTTGCCTCATACGAAGCCGAGGAGTGGCAATCCGCCAAAAAAATCAGCGAGCAAAAGGAACAGTATCGTGCCTACGCCCGCGCCACCCTCCGCAAGGATAAACGCGTCAATATCCGTATCTCAGAGAAAGACCTCCTTGCCCTGCAAAAACGGGCAGTGCGTCAAGGTATTCCATATCAGACTCTTATTTCCAGTGTTTTGCATAAATACATCAGTGGCGCATTGACTGAAAAATAGAATATCGAAGTATTACCAGCCTGCTCTCAACAAAAAACTGGGAGCAGGTTTTGTATTTAACGAACATTCCTTCCATACCCCTGCTCAGCCAAAATCTTCCCATCTTCAAAAGCGACTTGTCCGCGCAGGACAACCTTCCGCACCTTGCCTTTGACCTTCCAACCCTCGAACGGAGTCCAACCGCAGCGGGTCAAGTGGTCAGCGGCTTTGATCTCGTATTCGGCGGTCTCGTCTACTTCGATCCATGTTTCGGGTTGCTCGGGGAGATTGAATATCTTGCGCGGATTGACAACTGATTTTTGGATGATGTCGTCAATTGTTATTCGCTTTTTGCTGACGGCGTTCAACAATAAAGGAAGTAATGTTTCCAACCCTGGGAATCCGGGTGGAGGATTGTCCGAGTCTTTTTCTTCAGCGGTGTGAGGCGCGTGGTCAGTAGCGAAGCAGTCGATGACATCCATGTTTTGCCAGAGAGCATCGATATCTTCCTGCGACGCGAGGCGTGGGCGGACTTCTCTTCTGCCATTCACCCTCACCCCCAGCCCCTCTCCCCGCGGGAGAGGGGAATTGGCTGTTAGGAATAAATGATGTGGACAAACCTCGCACGTCACTTTGATGCCGCGTTCTTTGGCAGCTTTAATTAATAAGATCTCTTCCTTCAATGAGATGTGTGCAATATGAACCGGACGGTCATAGATGGCGGCGAATAAAATTCCCGCTGCCATGGTTCTCGATTCAGAGTGCAAAACAATGGGATATTCCTTTGGATAATTTGCAAAATGCGGCATCCACAGGGTCATATCATCGAGGCGGAGTTCGCCGAAGGTGGAGTTGAGATACATCTTCAAGCCTGCGGCTTTGGGCGCGAGAGAGGCAACGATCTGCGCGTTGTCGGGTCCCGCGCCGAGGAATTGGGCGTAGTCACAACGGGCTTTTTGGCGCGCGGCACCGAGCGCAAGATCGAGAGTCGCTTCGTCGAAGATCGGCGGTTTGGTGTTCGGCATGGCCAGGATCATGGTCACGCCGCCGGCGAGGGCAGACTGGGTGGCGGTATCCCAATCTTCTTTGTGAGTACCTCCAGGTTCACGCACGTGGACGTGAGGGTCGATCAGGCTGGGGAGTTTGAGCATGGTCAGGTTCCAGGTTTTAATTATCAGATGCGCTTCGACTGCGTGTTACGCACTCCGCTCAGCGCGGAAAAGGCAAGGTATAAAAAAGAGAGCCGCTGAAGGCGACTTTCTCAATTTTCAAAAGTAAAAACAATTATCCCGATGAGATGTTGACGAAACAATCGTTTGCGGTGGGGATGTCTGTGCATTGCGCCGAATTCTACGCCGATTTCGCGGATATGTCAAGGGAGATGTGATTGGTGATTACCCACAAGTGAACTCGTGAGACGGAAAAGGGTGCAAGCAGACAAAAGACAAGGTCATGCAAGTGACGATGACAGCCGAGAGGCCCTGCAAGAGCCAATAGGGACCAGCACGGTCAGTTGGGATGCCCAATTGGCCGCCGAGTTGCCGAAGCCAAAGAACCGCCTTGGGCGGCCAATGTTCAGAAATGACGAAGACAATTTGAGCCGCCAAGAGAACGATGGCGAACAGAGGGCGCATACGGTCAACGGTTGGGAGGCGCATGTCTTCCACATCCAAACCTTGTTCTTGATCAAAGCGATAGCCATGTTCAATGCGGGAGCGCAAGCGCCAATCGTTATAGAGCTGTTGAACAGCAGCCACCTTCATCAGCGGGATGTTGGTAATCAAGACCAGTTGTCGATCCAAAGTTTCATCATCAGCCACCATGATCCACAACGGTTTTTGTGTGCCTGGGCTGCGAATCTTGAACCAGCCAAAATGAATCGTGTCGAGTTTGGTTTTTCCAGCATGCTTGAACAATACCTGGAAGGTGGCCTGATCAGGAACACTTTCCACCAAGTCTTGTAGTTTTTCCGTTTCCCAGCGGTCGGGGCGCGCATTGTAGACTTCCACACTGCGCTCCAGATGGCTGATGCGGAAGACAAATTCCTGCTCTAATTTCACGACCTGGGCCAACATTTTTTGGTCATCCAGCCCCAAATCACCGACAAACCGTATTGTTTGACCTGGATCCAAGCGAACGGTGTTCGTAAAGGCTTGTTCAATCTCTTTATTCTGACTGAGGAAGTCGCTGGTGAGATAGGAAAACCAATTGGCATAACTGGTCACCGGCACTTTTGTATTGACCAGCGTAGCCGTAATCGCTGGGAAGTAACCATGCGCCAGCCGAGCCTGTCCATTCAAATCCGGCGGTGTGGCTTTGTGCACCACACTGACTCCTTCCAGACTCTGGGTCTAGGGTTTTTCAAAATTCACCCGATCCCCTGCCACTACCAGATACGCAGGCTTTTCGCCTGCCACACTCCTTTGCCCAGTTTCATACAGACCTTGGTAAATGACATCCGTTGCGAGCCGCTGATTGTTCAGTAACCGATACATGCTTTTTGCGACTGACCCGGTTTCTCCGTCTGCCTTTCCGTTTTGGCGCGCCATGCCTGTAATGACGGGTGTCTGTCCGCCCAGAATGCCCAGCAGCATGTTCTCAATCACTTTCCTCATCCGTTTATCAGGCAACAATCTCATCAAAGGCTCGCTATGATTTCTGATCGTTCCCCGGATTTCCATTATCGGCAACTTGGCAAAAATACTTTCAAGTGCTATAGTCATCTAAACTCTGCTCCTTGTGGTTGGGCTGTTCGCACACCTACTTTACCATTTCTGGACAGAGTTTTTTTCATCCCTCAGACTTGTGGGTAATCACCAGAGATGTGATGGCGCGTCGCGCTTCTAAACGGAATCAACTATCGGTTTGGAACGAAGCGGAGATAAATCTTATGATATTTGTCACTTAAGTGAGTCAATGGCGGATGATATAATGCCGCCATCACATCGCAAGGAGAAAGAGGATGGCATACCAAAACGTTAAAGTCCCCGAAGGTGGGGCAAAGATCAGTATCAAAGATGGCAAGTTACAGGTCCCCGATAACCCAATCATCCCGTTCGTGGAGGGCGATGGCACTGGCCGCGATATCTGGCGCGCCTCGGTGCGCGTGTTCGACGCGGCGGTGGAGAAGGCTTACAGAGGCAAACGGAAAGTGCACTGGATGGAAGTCTACGCGGGCGAGAAATCGTTTAAGATGTTCCAGAGCTGGTTGCCGGATGAGACGACCGCGGCCTTCAGGGAATTCTTGGTGGGGATCAAGGGGCCGCTCACGACTCCCATCGGAGGCGGAATCCGTTCATTGAACGTTGCCCTCCGCAAATTGCTGGATCTGTATGTCTGCCAACGACCAGTGAGGTATTACAACGGTGTGCCTTCTCCGGTCAAACACCCTGAATATGTGGATATGGTCATCTTCCGCGAGAACACGGAAGATATTTACGCCGGCATCGAATTTCAATATGGTACGGAAGAGAATAAGAAATTCAAGGAGATCTTCCAGGAAGCCTTCCCCAAGGAATATGCCAAGATGCGCTTCCCCGATACGGCCGGCATTGGTATCAAACCCGTCTCGCAGGAAGGGACGGAACGTCTGGTGCGTGCCGCCATCCAATGGTCACTGGATAACCATCGCAAGAGCGTGAACTTCGTCCATAAGGGCAATATCATGAAGTTCACCGAAGGCGCGTTCAAGGATTGGGGTTATAAACTTGCCAAGCGTGAATTCCGTGACCGCATCGTCACCGAGCGCGAGACATGGATTTTGGGCAACAAGGAAAAGAATCCGAATCTATCCGTGGAAGACAATGCCAGGATGATCGACCCAGGTTTTGACATGATGAGTCCTGCACAGCAGGGCGATATCAAAGCGGAAGTGGAAGAAGCTTTGAAGTTGTGGGATACACACGGCGATGGTAAATGGAAGAAGATGCTGCTGATCAAAGACTCCATTGCAGATGTTTCCTTGCAATTCACGATTATCCGGCCGCGTGATTATGATGTCATTGCGACCATGAATCTCAACGGCGATTACATCTCGGACGCGCTGGCTGCGCAGGTGGGCGGGATCGGGATTGCGCCGGGAGCCAACATCAACTATGTGACTGGTCACGCCATCTTCGAAGCGACGCATGGTACCGCACCGAAGTACGCCGATCTCGATAAGGTGAATCCCGGCTCGGTCATTCTCTCTGGCGAGATGATGTTCCGTTATATGGGCTGGACCGAAGTCGCGGATTTGATCGTCAAAGGTATGGAAGGCGCGATTGGAGCGAAGACCGTCACGTATGACTTCGAACGTTTGATGGAGGGCGCCACCCTGCTCAAGTGCTCCGAGTTCGGTGATGCGATCATCAAGCATATGGAATAGAAAAATAAGCGACAAATGAAAAAGTCGGGATATGAAAGTCCCGACTTTTTGCTTTAATTAGACGTGATGTTTTGCAGGTCTACGTTCGCCAGCCTGGCATCATCCTAAGTTGAAAGTATTCCTCATCACGGAAATAGCCAAATACGGATCCGATATGCCAGCAAAAGTTATCTGGATCTTGCGAACCTGTCATCGACTTTTGAAACTCTGATATCTTTATAATCTTTTATCGCTATATCGGGGTCCTGGCTCTTTGTTTGGTGATGATCGAGCATGAGAGTAACAAGTTTCGTCAAAATGTCTTCGCGGCTCAAGTTGTTTGCATCTTTTATTAGAACTCGGGCAACGAATCCATCCCCAAAACTGTCATTTTGTTCATCATGATTGTGAACGTCAGTGGGCTGTAGAGTCGGAGTGATATTTGGTAACGAAGTAATCGTAGAAGTTGAGGCAGATAACGGAGTAGGCGTCGACGCTTGGATGTATGTGACAGGACTACAGGCGACAATCAATGCCATCATCGACAAAGCAAGAAGCAGTTGCTTGAAGTAGTCATGTGTTTTTTGCATATCTTAATACATCGGGTATGAGGACATATAAACGTGGTCAAGCAGCCCATTGTTGAGCGAGTTTCAACATGGCCGCAGACGGTCTGCCGCGCTGACTTGGGATAGTCCAACGCGGTGGTGGGACTTTGAAATTGAGCAGTTTGGTAGGCGTGCATTGATGATCGGTTAGTTTCGCGGCAATAGCCGGGGTTCGGTGTACCCAGCGGTAGCCAAAAGAACCAACGGACAACTTCAACCGCAAACTATGGTGATAGTCACAGAAGTTATAGAAGCAACCGACGAGGTACATGCCTGTCACCAAGGTCTCAGCCTGTTGGGCTAAATTTCGGGAGCGCCGCGCCAATGGAGCAATGCGTTGACGGAAGGTGGCGTTGAGACGCTCAATAAAGGCGGTGTGGATTACGCCTTTTCCTTGCGTCTTTTGGAGGAGGCTCTCGACCCTGTCCTTTGCACCTTGCACAATACGGCGCTCCACATGGAGTATGCCTTCCACACGTTGCTTGACCACTTGCACGATGGAAATGTCAGGCCACGAAACCATCTCGCAGCGCCCGATTTGTCCGACTTGCCGAGGAAACTTGCTTCGAAAAGCGTCGCGAAAGGCGCTCACGTAACTGGCTAAACCATCGACCGCCAGTAACAGCGGACGACAAAGTGCCATCTGACGCACTTTATCTGCCAAAGATTGGATTAACTCCATATCACGCTTGGGACGCACAACCCCGCCCATCCATAAGCGTGTTGGAACCCAGATGGCAAACGCCATCCACAGGGTTCCCTTCAGTGTCTTGGCTTTGATTCACCTGCACTGCACCAAACGCAGTGCGGTGCAAGTGTCATCCGCTTGGACTTGCTCCAAATCATGTTGCTTACTTTCTACGAGATGCTCATGGACTGGCTGACAATGTTGACCAGCACGCTTGTGCCAATCACGCACCGTGCGCTCATCCAGGAGAAACGCCTTCACTATCGCTTGGATCGGGCAGCCGTATGCCAACAATACAATCACGCACGTCACGATTTGCGGGTTGGTGCGTAGCCGATAGAAAATCGTGCCTTTGGTTGTCGTAAAGGTTTGTCCGCAGACATCACAGATACAACGCTTGTCTCTCAGACTATGAATATGGATGTTTCCTTTTCCGGTTTGACCCCTTGCAGGGCAAGCCATCATCGGGCAAAATATCTCTTGTGGGTTCATTGGGTTCCCCTTGCGATTTGGTAGTCACAAGAGTTTGCCAAGGAACCCTGTTTTTTGCAAGCTGTTCGCTCCTCCACGCTTTGGCGGAGTGCTACCATACATCGTTATCTTATATTTTTCTCCCTGTTTTTTGTCAATCACTGTTATGTATACGCCATGAGTACTATCTCTGTATAAGGCAAGGATGTCGCGCCTCCAGGTGATCTCCTTATTTTGTCTTCTTATATTTTATTTCCCAAAACTTTGCGTTACAATCAACTTATGACTGCTGAATCTGCATTGGATATCAAGTACCTCAAAGCCGTCGGACGTGTCTGTGCCGAGACTCTGCGCAAGATGATGGGCGCAACACGCGCGGGCATGACAACGCGCGAGCTGGATGAGATTGGCCGCGCCCTGCTCGAAGCGGAGGGCGCGCGCTCTGCGCCGCAGGCCATGTATAACTTCCCTGGTGCGACCTGCCTGAGCCTGTCGCCTGTCATTGCGCACGGCATCCCGGATGAGCATGTGCTGCGCGAAGGCGAGTTGCTGCATATTGATGTGTCGGCGGAACTGGACGGCTATCATGCCGATACCGGCGGGTCGATTATCGTCTCGAAGCACGACCGTCATCTGGGAAAACTTCTGGAGGCCACCAAAGCTGTCCTGGCGAAGGCGCTCCACGCGGCGAAGGCGGGTAATCCGGTAAACGGGATCGGGCGCACGGTCCAGCACGAAGCGACGAAGCGCGGCTATAATGTGATCTATGATTTGACGGGTCATGGCATCGGGCACAAACTGCACGAAGCTCCGCAGGATATTTTGAACTACTACGATCCGAAGGATCGCCGCATGCTCAACGATGGGCTGGTCCTGGCCATTGAGCCCTTCCTCACCACCGGCGTGGGACGCGTGGTTCAGGAAGGGGATGGCTGGTCCCTGCGCACGTTGGATCACGCCATCGCGGCGCAGTTCGAGCATACCGTGATCGTGACCAGGAACGAACCGATCATCCTGACGCTCTAAATGGATCTGCATCTTTTTTCCAATCCCGGGGAGAAAATTCGTTACATTGTCGAAGCCAGCCGGCCATATCTGGAAGACAAAGACGATCCAGTCCTGGCCTACATGCCGCTCGCCTCACTCTACGCGGAACGTTGGCTGGCAGAGAACGAGCGGGCTTTTCAAGGACTGGCCCGGCTGGAAACAATCAACGCCGAATTGATGGCCCAAAAAGAGATCGAGGATATTCTGCGGCGCGCGACGTTGGTGTATGTCCCCGGTGGAAATACTCTTCTGCTCAATCATCGTTTACACGTCAGCGGTGTGATGTCTTATTTTCGCAAGAAAGTGCAGGCGGGTTTGCCCCTGGTGGGATTCAGCGCCGGCGCTGTTCTATGCGGACCAAACATCCTCACGGCAAATGATATGAATACTGTGGAAACGACCTATTTCGACGGCTTGAACGCGACGCCGTTTAATTTCTTTCCTCATTATCCCCTGGATGAAGGTGGACAATCCCACCAGGATGAATGGCTGGCGGATTATCATTTTTTCCACGATAATCCTGTGATCATGATGAGTGACGGCGCCTATATACACGTCGATGGCAAGAAAATGACCCTGATACGCGGGGAAGCCTGGATCCTGCGCAAGGATCAGGAAAAAGAAAAATTGGAAGAAGGCAAATTGATCGTCCGGTAAAAGAGAGGAGCTTTACCATGGCCGAAGAACAGTGGGTTCCGGGAAGCCAAGCTGAGTTGATGTCCGCTATCCGCCGAGAGTGGAAGCAATTGATGGAGGTGGTGGCGAAATTGGAAGCAGCCAATAAGATGACCACGCCCGATGAAGGTGGCTGGTCACCGAAGGATAACCTCGCCCATCTCGCCGAATGGATGAACGCGCTGATGGGCTATCACATGGATAAGCGCCCACCTCATGAAGTCATGGGAGTCTCCGAGGAAGTGACCAAAGATTGGGATGTGGAAGTGATCAACCCTGTGCTCTTCGAACGCAATAAAGATCGTTCGCTGGAAGACGTAATGGCTGAGTTGAAACAGGTGTATGAGAGATTGGTCGCCAAACTGGAAGCGATGTCTTTCGAAGATTTATTGAAGCCGCGTCACGTGGACGATCCCGAAAAACGACCTCTCTTAATGTGGGTGCTGGGTGATACAACGGATCATTTCGCCGAACACCGCGCCACGATCGAGACGCTGTTATAGATCGTCGTCTCCGCCGCCCGCCTCATTTCCCATATCCGGTAGGGCGGATTCGATCTCTTCAGGGCTTTGGCCCGCTTCAAGCCGGTCCACTACCTCATCGAATTCAGGTGGCACTTCCTCGCCCATTTCCCTGCCCATTTTGCGCATCATTTTCCCCATGGCTTGAGGATCCTCCTCGAGGCCTTCGAAGCCGGAGAATTCATCGGCCATGCTGTCCATGCGGCTCTCCTCCGATTTGGCGATGCGCACCCGAGTCAGTCGGCGGCGGACATCCTGGCTGCCGCAATGGGCGCAGGTGACCTTCTTTTTGCCGTATTCGTTGTAAGTGAGGAAAACGTCAAAGCGTTGATGGCAGTTGTTGCAGATAAAATCATAGGTAGGCATATGCCTATTTTAACGGAATCAAGCACAAGTGTGGAGAGAGAAGTTAATTTTATGCATTTTCCTCCCCGAAGCCCCCAGATTGTCAGCATCCGAAGTGCGTGTGTCCCTCTGGTAAAATTTATGCATGCCCCCCTCCTCAGAATCTGAATTTAACGTTCACCATCCGCAGCCATTATTGATCGTCATCTCGGGCCCTTCGGGTGCCGGGAAGGATACTGTGATGCAGCGCATGAAGGAGCGCGGACTGCCGTTCCATTTTGTGGTGACTGCCACCACGCGCCCTAAACGCAGCAATGAAGTGCATGGCCGGGATTACTGGTTTGTTTCCAAGGAGGAGTTCGCCCGCATGATCGATGAGGATGAGTTGATCGAGCATGCCATTGTGTACGGCGATTACAAAGGCATTCCCAAACAGCAGGTGCGTGAGGCGCTGGCCAGCGGCATGGATGTGGTCATGCGCATCGATGTGCAGGGCGCGGAAACCGTTCGCAGGATGGCGCCGCAGGCGTTGATGATCTTCATGACCACCGAAAGTGAGGAGGATCTGGTGCGTCGTCTGGAAACGCGTAAAACAGAAACCGCCGATTCGCTGGCCATCCGCATTGCCACGGCGCGCAAGGAATTGAAGCGTGTGGATGCGTTCGATTATGTAGTTGTAAACCGTGAATTTCATCTGGATGAAACCGTGGACATGATACGGGCGATCATCGACGCGGAACATCATCGTGTCAATCCAAGAAAGGTGACTCTGTGAACGATCTCCCTCCCGCTTCAAACCAGCCTCAGCCTGTTCCCCCGCAACAGTCTGTGCGCGTCTCTGTGCCTCAATCCGCTCCCTATATGACCTATGCCATTATCGGCATAACCGTTTTTGTATTCCTTTTGCAGTTGTTGAGCATCCCGATATTCGGGCGATTTTCTGCCGGCATGGATCTGTTGGAAGTCTACGGCGCTTTGGTCGGGACTGCGGTCCGCGCCGGGCAGATCTGGCGCTTGATCACGCCGGTCTTATTGCACGATAACAGTTTTATTCTTCATATTGGGTTCAACATGTACGCCTTGTATGTATTTGGCGTGGGTTTGGAGCGTCACTTTGGGCACAATCGTTTCCTGCTCCTGTATGTGCTGAGCGGATTTTCCGGGAATGTGATGTCTTTTCTGATCTCCAGCCAGCATTATTCGTACTCGATTGGTGCCTCTACGGCGGTCTTCGGCTTGCTGGGCGCGGAGGGAGTCTTCCTGGTTCAAAACCGCAAATTATTCGCGGGACAGTTCCGCAGCGCAATTGGCAACATCATCTTTATCGCGGCGATCAACCTGTTCCTGATCGGTTCCCTGCCGGGCATCGATAACTGGGGTCATATCGGCGGTCTACTCGGCGGATTGATCTTCACCTCGCTGGCCGGTCCGTTATGGGAGGTCGAGGGGCTTCAACCTGCGCTTCGCCTGGTGGATCGTCGTCCGTTGCGCGAAGTGTTCATCGGCACGGCGGTCGTGGTCTTGATCTTTGGCGGTCTGGCGATGTGGGGGATGATGAGGTAAGACAGGTGTTTTGCTTATTTGTTTATTACTTGAACAAATCGAGTGTATTGTTGTAAGACACAATTTTCCCGTCCGTTAGAACGCCAACTTGAAGAAATGGAGGCATCATGACCCAATCGGTGCCGCTCCAATCTTTGTTGCGGTAATCCCAGCGAAAGAAACAAATATCGCCTTTGCAATTCTCTTCGTAGATAAAATCGGATTCCATCGCGGACAGCCGCGGTGAATTTGTCATGGCGAACTGCCTGGCAACCCCGCGCAGTTCATCCATACTTTTCTGTTGATTGGCCGGAACGCTGGGATGCGATTGGAAATTTGGAGCGATCTCAACCAATCGGGCCGTGTCTACATCCACGTAATATTTCATTCCAGTTTCAGCTGTGTTAAGGGCAGCGTTTCGCCCGGGCGCGTTGGTCGGGCTTTGAATCGATTGAAATCTTAAAGCTAAATCAGGTTTTCCAGTTACCTGGCGAAGCATGGCCATATCGCTGTCTTTGTTGACCTTTGCCAATGATGGAGCAGCGCGCCATTCCTCGATCATCTATCCATACACATCACAGCGCGCAATCTCATCATTGATCATGCGTGGTTGGTATTTCCCCTCGTCAGGATCATAGATCATGATGGTCGCTTTGCTTAGGTCAAGCGCTTCGGTGGGGCAATATTCTTGTGGGCCTTCATAAAGAGATTGAAGATAGGCTTCAGCCGGTTCAGGAGATGATTGTGTTGGAAACGGAGTGGGATTTGTTTCGTCTCTGTAGACTTGGTCGTAGAGTTGATTGAGCTGAAAAATTTGTTCGTCGAGTTGGTTATATAGCTTTATAACTCGTTCAAATGATTTTCCGCTGAAACGAAATACTTCCTCCTCGGTGGAAGGGTCGGTGATGAATGTCACATCTCCATTCTTCTTTTCGGATTGAAACGCCTGTCCATAGGTGGCAGCCAATTGATGAACTTGTTCCAAGATATGCTCTTTGGGCGAAACAGTTGGAGATGAAATAATGGTTGAAGTTTGTGTTGGTGGAATCCGAGTCGCCGTGGATGTTGGCAGGGGTTGAGGTGCGTTTGGCGCGCTTCTGGAAAGAATAAATAGGATCACCACAATAGTGGTTAACAAGCCAGCACCAACATAAACGAAGTTTCGCATTGAAATTCTCCGGGAAGTGGGATGTCTCCCATTTTCGGAGGAGTTAGCTTTCTGAACAACTATGGATTCCCTTAGCTCAAGGGTCGCAAGGTCACCTGTGGATTTCCCCAGTTTCAAAACAGCTTCGGTCCTGAAGCTTTGTGTAGATGTTCCGCAAATGAAATTCGACCGTACTTTGGGAGATGCCGAGAGCAAGGGCAAATTGTTTGTTACTTTTGCCTTGCAGTAAAAGCGCAAGAACATCCTTTTCCCGCGCGCTAAATTCTGGATTTGTCATAGACAGGAATAGTTTAAAAAATTACAAAGTAAGCCATGGATCAATCTATTGGTGAAATCCGTGGCTTACTTTCCGTTAGGGTTTGATCTCGAGTAGCGCGCCGGCGCTGGTGCCCTGCACTTCGGGGAAGAAAGATTCCCAGGCGTGGGCGGGCATCACATGATATTCACCGGCTTGCAAGGGGACGAGGGTATAAGTCAGCACGTAAGTTCCCGCGGGAAGAGAATCGGCGGTGAACAGGATGCCATCGTCGCGGATTTGCGGCTCATGGAACAGCCACCAACCCCAGCCATTTGCAAAGGGATCCTTGTCATCAAACTGTACCTGGACATCGGTGGAGTCCACCGCTTGTTGGCTGGTTTTGAGGCTGCGATCCAAAATCTCCATGCCGGCCGGGATGGAATCTTCCACCATCACGTAGTACGAGTCGTGTGGGATAACGAGCGTCAGCTGTGCGGTGACCAGTTGATCGGAACCAAGCTGCAGCGTAGAAAGAGGCGAGCAGCCCCGGGTTTCGCTGGTCGTCTTCTGCTCGATTTCCGCGCGGCAGTACACGCGGTCGATGCGCATGCCGTCATTCAGGGGCTGTGCCTCTTCCACGGGTCGATCCAGGTTCAGCACTGCACGATAATACAAACGTCCCAAGCCATCCGTACGTTGGATGGTGAGCAGATTCGGTGAAGTGGGCGAGAGATATTCCAATGGCACTTGTGCCTTCGTCGGGGCAAGCACTTGATTCCCAGAGACATCACCGCTGGCAAGCGGACCGCCATTGAGCATGGCGTTGAAGGTGAAATCTGCATTGAGGTCGCCGAGGCCAAGCATGGCCTGGTTGAGCGCCAACATGGCCCAGGCGTTATCCTGGCCGGTGCTCCATAATCCATGTATATCCCGATGCGCGGCCAGATAACGCACCGCGTTGAATACGGTTTGATTGGCCGCATCCAGTTGTGACAGCACATACACCACGATGGAGGTGGTGTAAAGGGACGAGCCGCGCGTAAGGATATTTTCGCTCGGTGTTTCCCAATGCGCGCTGGAAGCGGTGACAATGGCTGATGACTCAAGATTGGAGATCAAGTCGCGCACACGTTCATCCGCCGGGTTGACGAGATTGATGGTATCCGCCAGTAGGGCCTTGCTGGCGGGGCTGAGGCGGTCCACGCGCGTTATATAGATCGCTGATCTTGACTTCGTCAAAGGTGCCAGCCTGTGCCAGCACAAATTGAATGAAGGTGAGCTCATCCAGCTTTGCGCCTTCCGTGTCATTCGTGATCTGAGTTTTCAAGCCACTCAAATACGCCCCGGCGTGCTGGAGCGCGTTGTCATCCACACTCATGCCAATGGCTCTTGCGCGCAGCAATCCGAAAAATACATAAGCAGAGATATACGGGTCGGAAGGTGTAGTCGATCTACCCCACCAACTCCAGCCGCCATCATCGTTTTGCAAACTCAGCAACCGGCTGACGCTGGCCGTCACATTGGAAGTGACGCGATCCGTCAAGGCAGGATCATTCAGGCCTGCATTGTTGAGGGCGTTATATACTTCGAGATTGGGCAGGAAGTAAGACAGAATCGACTCGGCACTGAGCGCGTACTTGGGGATATCCATCGCTTCCAACGCAGATAACAAGCTGCCAGCCAGCGAGGGACTTAACTCTACTTCCAGGCTGCCATTCGTTGACGTGAAAGTGCGCGGCAGTGAGATCACGTCCTGTTGCAAGGTGGCGCCGCGCAGCACTCCGCCCGTGACAAAAGCCTGCGGGGAGGCGTATTGCATAATGGGCAATTTTCCCCAAGTAGGACGTGCGGCATCCTCTAACGACGGTGTACCTGTCGTGGTTGCTGAGAAGACCAGATCGGCGGCCTCGGCCGTTCCGGCCGTGCCCCACCATTCGACGCGTGTCCGTCCATTGGCTGGAACATTCACCTGCTGAGTGGCTTTATCTGGTTTATCGAGAACAAAGCCATCGCTCTGCAGATTTACATTGACGCTTAATGGATTCGCCGTGTTGTTGTTGACCAGCGCAGCCATTAATATATGATCGCCATTCACCAAAAAGCGCGGCGTCACGGGACGAATGAGCAAAGGCTTGGTCGCGATGATCTGTGTTTCAGCCTGACCAACCTTGGTATCGACGGTCAGTCCGCGGACATCCACGTGCCAGGTGGTTAACGAGTCAGGTAAAGTCATGGTTACCTGCCCCTGCCCGGATGAGTTGGTGATCAGTGATGGATTCCAATAGGCGGTGTCGGGAAACTCTTCACGAATGACGGTCACGCTTCCGCCACCTCCGCCACCCCCACCGCCCGGTTCGGCAGCGTTGCGGCCGGTGTAAGCGGCGAGCGAGAGTCCCGTTTCGACGCCGAGCGGTTGGTTGCTGTAGTACGCAGGCAGAATATCTATTGAGTTAGGGTCAGCCAATGCCAACGTGGCCTGATCGACAACAGCCAAAGAAAACTCTCCTTCAACCGGCTGCCCCTGATTGTCTGTGACTGCTACATCCAGCGTGACGTTGTCACGCGGCCCTGCTTCCGGCGGATCCGTTGTCACCTGTACATGCAGCGCCTCTGCGTCAGGCGCCACCGGGATATTAACCAGCCCACTTCGAAATTGGTTGCCTTGTCCCAAAGCAGTAACGCTGACATACACGTTTGGCGCGTCCGCTTCCGTGAGCGGCAGAGGATATTCCTTGCCGCTGCCGGTCAACTTGATCACTTCCGCCTTGGAGATCACGCCGCGTTCCACCGTGACCAGCGCGAGGGCGTTGACCGCGAAGGGGTTGGGAATAAAGATCCTTGCCGTGTCGCCCGCCTGATAGGATTCGCGGTCGGCCGTGAGTTCGAAGCGTTGATCCGGCAGGTCCGGCCAGGCCGCGCTCTCTGCGCCACTGACCCAGATCAAAGTTTGTGAATGTGCACCTTCTCCTGAAACATCGAGAATATAGGTACCCGCGCTGGGTGGCGTGAATGAAAGCCGCGCCTTGCCGTCCGAGTCTGTCACGGGATTACTGCTGCTCACATCGGTATAAACCGGCGTGTAAGTGGGGAAGCCATTCGCGTCTGTTTCTTTGTCCCAGCGCACCTGTTTAAATTCAGCGTTCAGCGTTTTATCCCCGGATGGTTTCCCAGCCCAATCCACGGTATACACTTCGAAGCCGAGGGATGAGTCGGCACGACCAATCCACTGATCGGGATGGATGCCAATATAGAAGTCCGCGGGGTGGACGCGCATCTCGGCGCGCGCACTAACCGGCAGACCAAACTCATCCTGTGCGGTCACCTCCAGCGTGACGGTCTGTCCCGCGCCTGAAGGCAGCTCCGGGATGGCTGGTAGGTCGATGGATAGAATCCCCTGCGGATCCGTCTGACCCGTCCCTTCTTTGATCAGATTGCCAAAATAATCGGAGCCACCTGCCTGAGGGGAACGGAAAACATCCTGCCACGAGGTATCCAAAACGCCAGTTTGATAATTCGGGATATAAAACGTATCCGGTTTGGCATACAGCGCCCAATGTACATCCACCTTCCCTGCGGGCGCGTCGAAGAAATAACGCGTGTTGACGTTGGCCTGGGATGTGTCGCCTAGTTTGATTTCATTCGCAGAAAGATCCACATTCAGGTTGATTTCCGGTTTCCGATATTCAGCCACCTGAAAGGAAAAATATAAATTGAAAGTCTGGTTTTCGAAAACGTAATAACCGGGGACTGCATCAGGCGATAAATTGAATTCGCCGTTGAACGTGCCATACGGCGAAAGCTGCATGTCGAAGTTGGAAAGTTGCACACCGTTTGCATCGGTTAAGGAAAGCGGAATGGTATTGACTTGAGGTAGTTCATATCGTCCATTGAAGGCCTGACGCGCCGCACCGCGGAAATAGACGATCTGCCCGGGACGATAAATGGGGCGATCGGTATACAGGTAAATTTCTGTGTGCGGAGGTTGTACCTGTTGTGAATAGCCAAAATCCCAGGCACTAATGCCCCAGGCCCAATTACTGACGGCCAGCCCAAAATTCTCATCGCCGGGCTGCCCCAGCATGGCATATACCTGACTATTGGCATCCGTGGAGACCGGGCCTTTCCACAATCCGTTTTCATCTGTGGTGCCCGAAGCAAGTGGATTTCCCGCGCCATCGTAGAGGGCGACTGTCGTGTCCGCGATGGGCGTTTGCGATGGCAGATCAACTGCCCAAACCAATGCCTCTGTTCGCGCCAAGTTTGAAAGTGAGATTCACCTGGCTGGATGCGATCAAATAAATGCTCTTGGAATCGGATTGAATTTGCGGCGAGGACAACTGCACATAATACAGTCCCGGCAAAAGCTGGTTGTTCTGCTGCGTGAGCGCCAGTTTTACTTTGTTGGTATTTCCCGGCAAAAGATTCAATGTTTGCGCAATGCTGTAGGAGTTGCTTGGTGTATAAGCCTGTTGATTCTCATAGGAGTTTTGCAGCGAAAAGAAATCCTGCAGAGATAAAGGCGCGACTGTTGCATTCGTGCTTTGTATATTGACCGCGTTGGCATACAACACGGGTTCATCCGGACGCACGAAGGCCATCGACCAGCCATATATGGGGATATTCAACATGGATGGCAGGGGCGGCGTGCGAAGGTTCAATACAAACGAATCGCCGAGCGATTGTCCCCAGCGATCCTTGAGTTGGCCTGATAACTCGATGGTGTAATTGGAATCCGGAGTATAGTTTCCATACACGATCAAACTCAAGTTATCATCAGAGACTTGTGTTTGCAGGTCACCTACTTCCGGGGAAACGCTGATCAGATTATCGTAATCTGTTTTGGCGAGTGGCGAATTGAAGGTGAAGGTTGTCGAGCCGAAGTCGGTTTGTGTGCCGGTCACCGCGAAATTATTATAGGTGGTCCACACTGTGCCATAATCCGAGCTGAGCGTCATACCACCCTGAGCTTCCGCGGCGCCATCCAGATGCAGGATATAGCCAAGGTCCCGCCCCAGCAGTGCCGCAGGGACGAAGGTCAGTTGCGTGTCATCCTCGTTCCACAGGAAATTCCCGCTCAAGGCTCCCTCTGTGCCGCTGAACTCAAAGTTGGATTGCACGCTCTCTTCGTTCATTGGTTGATTGAAGGTGAGTTTGATCGTTGGATCGAGAGGCAATAAATTCTCGTTGGTTGGTTCCACGGTGACGACACGCGGCCGGGAGGTGGTAAACGTCCACGCCACCTGACCGCTTCCATCGAAGCCGACGCCTGAAGCCGTTTTCAGATCCGGATTCAAGCTGACGGTATATTCCACGCCTCCCGCCATGGATGGTTCGGGGTAAAAGACATAGGTGCTGGTATTGATCCATTTGCCCTGCCCCTCCACGGAAGGTTGAACAGTAAAAGGAGAGGGTTGTATAGCAGAATCATCGCCGAGAGCCACAACCGGCTGATTGAACGAGACGGCGATGGCCGCACCCACATTGACATCCTCTGCACCGGATTTCGGCAGCACATTAGTGGGGCGCAGGTAATCGGCAACGGTAAAAGAGAGGTCGATCGGTGCGGGGATGCCGAAGCCATTCACGGATTGAATGGAATTGGCGATGGAAAAGTTCAACCTGGTATTGGTGGGATAAGGTTGTGTAGGCGTAAAAGTGAGGGTTGCCTCATCCTTCCACGTAAAGGTTCCATCCGGTAATCCGCTCAAAGCGTTTTCCACAGATGATTTATTCACCGCCTGATTGAAATAAAAGGTGATAGGAGAATAGTCGCCGATCATACTGCCGAGCGGTGGATCCGTTTCAACGAGGGCAGGAGGCAAAGACTGTTGAAAAGAGGTTGGGGTCGGGATGGCAGGGGTAGGCGTGCCTAACACCGAAACCGGCAGGCCGGCACAGGAGCCAAGAATCAGGGCGAAAAGCAGGAGACAATTTAGGATGAAAAAGCTGGTACTGAACCCGGTGGAAGAGATACGGTGCTTCATCAGAAATCCTCGAGGGAGAACGCTTGTTGTAATCGGAGCAAATTCATTATACACGCGAGAGAATCAAAAAGGACACGGACAATTCACATCTCCGTGTCCTTTTCTGATGGATTTACTGGGCCGCGTTAACGGCCTGTTGTATCTCGTCGTAGGAGGCGATTTTGCCCGGTTGCCCAACCTCCTGCCCGTTAACGAACACGCTGGGCGTACCACTAACTCCCATTTGCTGACCTTTATCGAAATCGGCTTGAATGTCGCTTCGATATGTATCCGCATTGAAGCAGGCGTTGAAAGTACTCATATCCAGCCCAATGCTTTCGGCCATGGCCTGCAAACGGCGATCGCTCAAGTTCCCCTGGTTTTCTCCGTTCCAATTGACATAGATGATATTGTGCATCTCCCAGAATTTATCCTGCTCATTGGCGCACATGGAGGCATTGGCGGCCTGGTCCGATTCTCCACCGTTACTTGCCCCATCGCCATCGATAAAGGGATATTGGTGAAAGGTATAATGCGCTTTTCCCGTAGAAACCAGGTTTTGTAGGATGAGCGGTTCAACGTTTTCCGTGAAGTATTGGCAGGCGGGACATTGAAAATCTTCAAATACATCGATGGCAACGGGAGCAGCGGGATCACCCAAACTCAAGCCATTGGGATCAGGCAGGGCCAGTGGGGTGATGGTGACAAGCTCCCCAATGGATTTTACCTGTGGCCAAATAATGGCGAGGACCACCAACCCGGCACCCAGCACCATTAATCCGATAACGATCAGCCGCTGACGTTGCTGCTGGTGTTGCATCTTCGCGCGCCGTTCCTGACGTTTGCTTGTCTTTTCTGAACTCATCAAAACTCCCAACGTATATGAATTTTAAGAGAGCACAATCATGCCATGCCCTGCATCGTTTTTCAACCACCTATTTCATTCAGGATACCTTCGAGTTTGGTCTGGAAGGTGCTGAAAGGTTGTGCTCCATCCAGCGACGTGGTCTGGGTTTCGCCATTGACTTTATAAGTAATGACGAAGAAAGGTGTGCCTTGTATATTGGCGGCCACAGCCTCGCTGAGATCCTTTTGAACCTGATCTGCGTATTTGTTACTATTATAACAATCCCGATATTGATTCATGTCCAGTCCCACGCTTTTGGCAATCGCTGTCAGGCGGCGGCTGGTGAAGGAACCCTGATCCTCTACATCGCGGTTGTTTTCAAAGAGGGCATCGTGCATCTCCCAGAATTTTCCCTGGTCCGCGGCACAATAGGCAGCTTGTGCTGAGTCCTGTGATTCGGTCTTGGCAGGGGTGCCCTGTGACTGGGCAATATTATTGCTCACCCAATTCCCGGCGGAACGATAGGTGAAGAAAACCTTGCCCGTACTGACATAGTATTGCACCAGCAAATGTTCCGTATCCGTGTAGAAGCGATCACAGTATGGGCATTGGAAGTCGGAAAATATGGTGATCTGTATCGGCGCGTTGGGATCACCCATGGAAGTGCCATTGGCCTCCGGTCGTGGGTCTGGGTCAACAGCGACAATATCGGCAATGGGTTTGAGCTGCGGCCAGACAATGGCGAAAACGATAAATAATGCGCCGACCGTGATCAAGCCAAGGGTCAGCAGGCGGCTGCGGTCTTGCTGTTGTTTTATTTTTTGGCGGCGTTCCTGGCGTTTGCTCTTCTTCTCGGGACTCATGAAAACTCCTTACTGTAAATTTGTATGGATTTAAATTTTCCCATGCGAAAAAATTTTTGTCTAGGAAAAAGTTAGGATGTTCTTAAGAACATCCCATTTTTGTCCATCTGGCTTTCAGCGCTGAATGTGAAAAGCCAACACCCCAGTTGGATTCACAAAAATTCGCGTTATTTCTCGATGGCGATCTTGAATTCACATGCCGCCCCTCCCATGGCTTTACAGGAAGTTTCCTCCACATCATGGTTTTGTCCGGTGGCCCAGAAGAGGCTTTCGCGGATCAAACCTTGGGTCACGAAACAGATCGGAGCCGCGTTGTATTGACCCTCAGCAGTGGGAGAGGCATGGTCCACCAGAAGCAGGTCGAGGTCCAGACTGTGAAGTGAGACATCGTCTGGTCCGTTTCCGATCAAACGCGCCAATAATTCCAATACCTGTTTACGGCGCGCCGTCTGAGGCAGTCTCTTGATCATGGCGGCCTGAGCCCTGCCACCCAGCGCGGCATCCTCCAAAAGAGGATTCCACAGGCGTTGCCCGACTCGCAGAAGAACGCCGCGCGCACCGCGTCCATAATAGGTGCGCAAGGCCGCTTGCAAGGACGCGTATGTTTTTGCTGCTTCGGCTGCATCCATCTTCGCGAACGTGTCGGGCTTTGCCCAGGCCGAAGGTAAGTGTGAAAGGGCAAGTATGGCGCTGAATTGGTCTCCCCCCAATTCCGTCCCAACGATTTCGATGAAGCGGCGCAGAGTGCGACTGGAAAATTTGGGTCTGTTCACTCGCGTGTTTCTCCGACTTCAAACCTGCAATAGGGATCGCCTTTGGCCAGGCAGTGTGTTTCGATGATCTGATGTTCTTTTCCGCTGGCCCATTGCACTGCCTCGCCGATGGAACCAACGTAAAGATGACAAATGGGCGCATCGCTCTGGCGTCCATAACAGATGCCACAGGTGGATTCGAGATAGGCAATTCGTTCGCCGCGATCATCCACCCAGGCTTCCACCTGTGGATTGCTCTTCTTGAGTGCACCAGCCATGCTGTTCAAAATAAATTTGATGCGTTGTTTTTCAGGCAGCAGTTTGATCGCCACGCCTGCAATTCCCAACAAAGCTGCCTGCTCACGCACGGCGTATTGAAAGGATGCCTTACCAATACGCCGCAAAATGCCGCGTCCACCACGGCCGTAGAATTCCTCGATGGCTTCATTCAATCTGGCATACTGCGATGTGCTGATGGATGGTTCAAGATCATCAGGAGGAAAGTTACCGATAAATTTTTCGAGTCCGCTTGTGCGCAGGACAGTGTTCAAACCATTATCTCCCATGACCTCCCGGGCAGAGGTCAGCGCTTGTCGTACCAGCGCATTGACGATCGTGGCATCTTCTCTGGTGGTCATGTTTACTCCTCATCGCCTGGCAGAAACGTTAAAAGTGTACACCGGGTATTGTTCACCTGTACGAGTGAATCCCATCTTTTGATATAGGTTCAAGGAAGTTTCGTTATCCCCCTGGGTATTGACGCTCAATCTGGGAATGCCTGAATACGTCAGGCGTTTTAATAAATCGCTCAATAAAGCTTTGCCTGCGCCATGTCCCTGCCTGGAGGAATGCACAGCCAAACGCGCGAGATGGGCGCGCTGACTGGTGCCGGTGGTCAATTGATATCCAACAATTCCATTTTGGTCCTCCGCCACCGTTGCGAAGGAGGCCTGCTTAAAAGCCCGATGAAGAGTCTCCAACGGGTTTTGCCAGAGCGGATCGAAGGCGGCCATATCTGTCTTTTCCACTGCAGGAAGATCAGCCTCGGTCATTTTGCGGATGCGGATATCTTCAGGCGCTTGGCTCCGCATCCAGGGGTGATACCGCCATTCAAGCATTACGATCTGCTGCGGGTTCTCGAACTTGCTGGCCGCCAGGATCTGTTGAAACCAGGGCTGCATGGCAATCGCTGCGACTGTCGCACCGCCAGCCCGGGCGATCTCTTCTTTTGCAACAGCCCAAAGCATATTCCAGGCATTATCCGCCGATAAATGACTCGAATAAACAAACAGCCGCACCCAGGCGATGCCCTGTGCTTCCGTGGGGCAGGCCAGTGCAGCTGTAATTTGTCCGCCTTCATCCAACGCCCAATAAAACGGAGCGCCCAGCCATTCTAGTGGCGAGCGCCAATCTAGGTGACGATGGAGGCGGGTCTCAAAAAAGATCAGGTTCGATAGTTGCTGATGGTCTTTGATATCCGCCGGACGAACCAGAGTATTGATCACGATTTGCCTTATGAATCGTCACTGCCAAGTAATCTCCATCTTCATTATTGGGAGATTGCTTCGTCGTGGCGCCCAATGCGTCACTCCTCGCAATGACAAAAGATTGTTATCTAACCAAACCAATCCGCATGAGGAATTTCATTATTCGCTGAGTCAGCGTAGGCTTTTCCACCAGCCGCAGGGAGTCGTACACATCCATTTGTGAGTCGCCGAGCCGTCCACGTTTAAGGTTGATATTGGCCGCGGCTTTGCGCACCGTGGAGTGCATATCGCCTTCGCCAATCTGTTCGAACAGGGTGGCTGCCCGATCATATTCGGTCAATGCCTCCTGCCATTTTTTAAGACCCTCGAGCGCGGCAGCCCGATTGCTAATGGCAATTCCCTGCCGCTTCAAGTCATTTCCTTTTTGAAATATTGCCTCGGTGCCATCGGTGGCCTGCAAGGCTTCTTTTGCTTTTCCCGCTTGTAATAAAGCCACGCTCTGATTGTTCTTCATTTCCGCCGCGTTCAGTTCATCTTGCAGGGAAGCATAGACTTGCGCGGCTTGCAGGAACCAGTCTGCGGCTATGGCATAGTTCCCCTGCTCGTATTCTTTTTTGCCATGTTCGGCGAAGGTCACAGGATTGAGTTGCTCCACGCGTATCCTAAAGGGTAATGTCCAATAAATCTTCGGCGACAGAGCGCAATTTATCCCTGGACAGGCTGCTTAACTTCATTGCCAGTTCCAGATATGGACGGTTGACCGGCAATGAGACGAACTCACGCAGTTCCATGGGCATGTCGAGAAAGTGCTGCACTGTTTCCTCACTGATCATCCATTGCCCAATGGGGCCGTTACGGTCGAAGAAGGATTCAAGCCTGCCTCCCAATTGCGCTACCAGGACTTCCAGTTCAGGCAGTGGGATTGCTCGTTCTCCCAGTTCGTAGGCTTTGATACGTGCTGCAGAAATTCCTGTTGCCTGGGCCAGATTACGGATCGAAATGCTGGTATTCATGCGTTCCTGTCGCAGGAGTGCTCCGATCTTGCGTTGCCGGACAGCCATCAGCCTGGAAAGATCGATATTCTCATGGGGCGCGGGACCTTCTGATTTTGCTTTCCCCCCCCAGAAATGGTCAATCGGTAGATCCAGGTAATACACCAACGATTCCAATTCTGGCAGGGAAGGAGCTTTGCTGCCTTCCTCATAGGCGCGGAACACACTGGCCTTTATACTAATGGCTGTAGCGCATTCCTGTATGCTCCTGCGCGCGGCGAGACGCGCATCACGGATCAATACGCCGAATTTTTTGGTACGAATAGTGATCTGCGACTTGGTATCCATGCATCCTCTGCAATGCCCAATGTGGTCAAAAGAGCATTTACTTGATTATAGCAGAGGCTTCGAGAATGTTATCGCCTTTGACCGAAACCGCCCGGCGGGATGAAAATCTCGGCGCCGAGCTTGAAGCCTGCCTGCTCCAGCCGCGGTGTGAAGATCGGGCGGATGCCGGTCGGCTTTAATTCTCCCAGGATCTTTCCCTCTTCCCCGATACCTGTCTGCTCGAACTTGAAAATATCGGTAAGCACGACGGTATCCCCTTCCATGCCAACAACTTCTGTAATGGCGGTGACCTTGCGTGAACCATCCTTCAGGCGCGTTTGTTGAATGATGAGATCCACAGCCGAGGAGATCTGTTGTCGTACCACTTTGAGTGGCAAGTCCATACCGGACATTAATACCATGGTTTCCAAACGAGACAGCGCATCGCGTGGAGAGTTCGCATGCAGGGTGGTCAGTGAACCGTCGTGTCCGGTGTTCATTGCCTGTAGCATATCCAATGATTCACCGCCGCGGCATTCGCCCACCACGATGCGATCAGGACGCATGCGCAGGGAATTGCGTACCAGGTCGCGGATCGTAACCTCACCTTTGCCATCCACGTTGGCAACCTTTGTTTCCATACGTAGAACATGGTCCTGTTGTAATTGCAATTCCGCAGCGTCTTCGATTGTGACGATGCGTTCATTCTCTGGAATAAAGCCGGAGAGAACGTTAAGCAGGGTTGTCTTACCCGATCCTGTTCCTCCGGAAATAACGATATTGAGGCGGGCAACAACACAGGCTCGAATGAATTCAGCCATGTGGGCGGTCAAGGAATCATAGTCAATCAACTGCTGAATGGACAGTTTATCTTTTCTAAATTTGCGGATTGTGATGCAGGGACCGTCAATCGTGACCGGCCTGATTACCGCATTGACGCGTGAACCGTCTGGTAGGCGCGCGTCGACCGCTGGACTATCTGCATCCACGCGACGGCCCAGGGGTAGGATGATGCGGTCGATGATGCGTAATACATGATCCTCATCGTCGAAGGTCACAGCAGTCTTTGTCAGCTTGCCGCTCTTTTCAACGTAGACCTTCTTCGGTCCGTTCACCATGACTTCGCTGATATCAGGGTCATCCAGTAGGGGCTGGATGGGGCCAAAACCAGTCAGTTCATCGAGAATTTCGTGGAAGATTTGTGCACGGATATCTTCTGGCAGGGCCACCTTGGTCTGTGTATAAACTTCACTTAATCGTTGTTGCAGGAATTCGGCGCGTTTGCCATTTTGTATCTCTTCCCCTTCGATGGAACGACCAACATTTTCGATCAGGTAACGCTTGAACTTAAGGAGATCCGCGGAAGTAAGCCGCGTAAAATTGGAGATGATCGGGGTTGCCATCTGGATACCTATCCCTCACTCTTATCCTCTTCCGGAATGACCCAGATGATATGGGAGCGTCGTACGGCCAGAAAAGGTGCCTGGAAGAGTGTTTGTCCGTCCGGTCCTAATACACTGACGTCAGTGAGGGCAAGAAAATTCTCGTTTAAATCCAGTTCATCCTTGATGCGTTGATCTCGGCGTACGTGGAGTTGTCCGCGCATCAGATGTGTGGCGGTCTGAAGCGTAGCTTGAACAGCAACCTTGGAAACAATATCTGTGAAGATTTTGCCTTTTTCGTCATATTCAATAGTCATGTTACCTCTCATGTACCTGGAGGGATTTTGTCAGCGATTGTATTTTTTTACCGCCCTTCATTTGCGATGATTTGAATAGCTGTAGCGAATTAAAGATGAGGCTATTCACTTTCCTGCAGGTCTATTCCTAATAGTTTAGCCCAAATGTGATGAAATTTACCTTTCACTTTCATTAAGCTGTTGCTTTGGCACGTAGTTGGCGCGCGACCTTGACTATGTCCCGGGCCGTATCTCGGAGGATAATGGAAGAAGTATCGCGTGGATATTTGTTCGTAATTGGCTGATTCAAGTTGTTAGCCAGGGTAAAGTTGCTGCCCATATAGGGAAGTGCTGTTTTGATTGAGAGACCGATCGTCTCTTCCGCTTCCGCTTTGGTCATACCCTCCAGGCCGACGGCGCGGTTCAATAACATGTAAATCTTCTGATTGGCAATTCCCTGTGTTTGCAGATAATGCCATACTGTTTTTGTCAATTTGACGGTACTTTGATCGGTGGCAACGATCAGGACGATGAGATCGGCATTTTGCAGGAGAGGCAGGCTGATGCGAGAGAGCGAACGTCCGAGATCCAGAATTACAAAGTTGTAGGCATTCCGGAGCACGTCTACAAGCTGTTCTATCCGCTCACCTTTGATACTGTTGCCATGCTGCGGATCGGGGGAACCTGCCAGCAATTGGAACTGCCATAATTTGGGTCTCGGCAAATTCTTGTGGAAGTAGTTGCCGTTCACTTGACCGGTCGGGAGGTCCGCCACCATTGCCAGGTTCAACTCCCCGTCATAACCAACGATTGGACCAATCGAGCCGATTGGCAGGACCAGGTCAGCAACGACGACACCTGCATCTGTCTGTTCCTCCTGGATGTTCATGGCTAGGTTGGCACACAGGGAGGATGTACCGGTACCGCCTTTGGCACTCAGGAAAACGATGAGCAGACCGGACTTTTTCTGCTCTGCTTCGATCAGAATCTCTTCTTCTTTGTTTTCAATCCGAAATAATTGCGGGAGGCTTTCTTCCAGGGCGGACAATGCCTGCGATGACTTAATGATATATTCGTTCACTCCGGCCTTCAGACAGGTTTCTTTACGCATTACACCTGGATCACTGGAAAGCGCAATCAGAGGAGTATTGCTGGTCCGGGGATCGTTGCGCAGCTTATGGATGAAATCTACGTCTGTGATATCGGATAATACAGGATCGAACAGGATCAAGTCGGGTTCGTCGCGCCAGGCGAAGATCAACGCTTCCTTTCCAGAACCGGTATCGAAAACTGTGAATTGCTTTTCCCGCAGGGTCCCCGCCAGAAAATTGCGGCTGGCAACATTCCCGTCCACGATCAGAATAGATTTACCAACCACAGGCACCTCTTAAGAAACACTACTCTTCAATGGGTGGCATGAGATACCCCAACCCGGAACGAGTAACGATATGTTTTGGGTTATGCGCATCGTCTTCCAGCTTCTGACGCAGACGGGCGATGCTTACCCAGAGGATTTCCTTATCTGTACGATATTCCGGCCCCCAGACACTGCTCAGCAGATCCTCAGATGTAAGGATCTTGCCGATGTGATGAGCAAATTGCAGCAGGAGGCGATATTCGGTTGCGGAGAGTGAAACGACCATTTCCCCGCGCCAAACTTCTGCGCGGGCGAAATCGATCTTGAGATTATCGTGTGTGAAGAAGCGGGTTTGTCCCGCCTCGGTGGGAGGTTGGGCACGTCGCAGAACGGCTCTTACACGCGCTAGCAATTCCGTGGCAGAGAAGGGCTTGACCAGATAATCGTCAGCTCCGAGGTCGAGGCCGCGCACGCGATCCTGCTCGTCGCCTTTTGCGGTAAGGATGATAATGGGAATGTTGGAGAATTCACGAATGCGCTGGGTCGCGCCGAAACCATCCAGCTTTGGCATCATCACATCCATCAGCACCAGGTCTATCGGCTGATCTGAAAAGAGGCTGACGGCCTGCATGCCATCCTGTGCGGTAATAACTTCATACCCTTCCGTCCGCAGATTGGCTTCGAGCAAACGTAGATAACGAGGTTCATCATCGACTATCAAAATGCGCTTTGCCATAGGGCCTCCTTTAGCGTGCACTGGATCAATTAACGGGCAATTCTATGATAAATGTCGTCCCCACTCCGGGAGTCAATTCTGCCCAAATCTTACCACGATGTGCCTGAATTATTTGCCTGCAAATATAAAGTCCCAGTCCGGTCCCGGTTACGGTTTTTTCACCACGTACCCGGTAGAAACGCTCGAAAATGAGCCCCAGAGATTCCTTTGGAATGCCAGGGCCACGGTCGATGAACGAAATCACGACATTATCTCCCACTTGTTCCGTGAGCACGATGATCGGTGCGCCGGGTGCATATTTGACGCGTTCGTGAACAAGTTGTCGAACACTTGCGCCAGGCGCACACCATCTCCGCTGACGGGGGGGACGGGTTTGAAATCGGTGCTGATGTCGAGGTCCCTATGGCGGGAGCGCAGACGTAGGATCACATCTCGTAAAACGGCATCCAGCCGGATGGGTTGGAAGCGAAGCGGCAGCGTTTTACTTTGCAAACGGGCCGACTCGAGTACGTTCTCGATCAATAAAGCCAGACGGTCTGCCTCCTCGTCGATGATCGTTAAAAATTCATGCTGGGTTTCATCGTCCCAGCTGGTGTCTTGACGGAGAAGGCTGGTGCTATATCCTTTGATAAATCCGAGTGGTGTGCGCAATTCATGAGAGATGGTGCTGACGAAATCCTCCTGCAATTGCACCTGACGTTTCAGGTCACTCAATTCCTCACGCGTTCCCATCCATGTGACGCGTTCGAACATCATCGAAAGTAATTCCGCTGCAAAGGAGCCCAGCTTGATATGTCCCTCTTCGAAGACCGGTCCCCCGAAACGCACAAATACCAGCGCGCCCTTGGTTGCCTTACCTGAACGGAGTGGCAGGCCCAGCAAATAAGATTGGTGCAAACGATCATCAGAGGGTACATCGGGGCTGGGGTCTTTCAGAAGCAGGTTGCCTTTCTTGACGACCTGCCCGGCAAAATCCTCTCCCCAGGCTGCGTCCGCCTCGGCATTTTTGGCACGGCCAATTGCGCGCGCATAAGCCACTTCAAGACTTTGCGTCTCATCATCCTGCAGATAAACCGCCACGTTATCAAAGACGAATTCTTTGCGCAACATCAGCATAAACTTCTGAATGGAGTTGCGCGGATCGTCGGCTTGAGAGGCGATTTGGATTAATTCATGCAGATAGGAAAGAGTGGATTCATCCATGAAAATTATTTTGATTCGCTTACAACCAATAGGGGGAATTTAAAGGTCGAGCCGCGTCCTTCGCTGGACTGCACTTCGAGCATCGAACCATGTGCTTCAATGATCTCACGTACCAGTGAGAGGCCCAGACCGGTCCCGCTGTAACGGCGGGTGGAGGAACCATCCAACTGGAGGAAGGGTTCAAAGATCTCCTCCAGACGGTTGGGTGGGATGCCAATCCCGGTGTCTGTGATGGAAACGATCACCAGATTCCCGTCTTCGCGCGTGATGCTTACCACCACGCTTCCGCCCGAAGGCGTGAATTTGACTCCGTTATCGATCAGTTGGTTCAACACCCAGGCGATCTTCTGCAAATCGGCCTGTACGAGAGGCATATCCTCATCGATGACTGCATGCAGGTTGACGCCGCGTGCCTGGGCCTTGGCCGCTGAAGACTTGACCGCCAGATTCGACAAACGCTGAATATCCACATTCTCCTGCTTGACACTTAGTTCCCCACGCGAAGCCAGTGAGATCATGATCAGGTCCTCGATCAATCCTTCGAGTTTCAGCGTGGACTGCTGGCTGACTTGCAAGGCGTGGCGCTGTTCCTCAGTGATCTCTCCCAACAATTCGGTAACAAGTAATTCTATGTACCCCTTGATGTGTGTAAGCGGTGTGCGCAGTTCATGCGAAATGTTGGAAATGAAATTTGCTTTAAGCTGGTTGAGTTCCGAAACGCGTTCGAGGGCTTTTTGCAATTCTGCAGTTCGTTCTTCGACACGATGTTCGAGGGTGCGGTTCGCGGCCTGCAAGGCGGAGCGGAGCTGAATGATCTGTTCAGTGACCGCTTGATCCAGGTCGGCGCGCTCAAGCAGCTCCAGATCGATCAGCGCCTGACCCAGCAGAAGCGGAACGCCTTTGGCCATCGATTCCTGTTGATAATCCAGGGCCTTTTGCAAGCTCTCATTGGTGATGAGACCTTTATAAATCAAGTATTCCCCCATTTTTGGCACCAGCATTTCAGGTGTAAGACGAGATTGATCGGACATGATTTTCCTGGCTCAAGAAGTCCTCGGCACCTATCGTTGGACGCTATCGGAAATAGCGGCGGAAGCGTATACCCATTCTCCGCCTATCATTGTAGCCGATGATTCCAGCGTGAGCAAATCCTCCGCCTTGCAGGTAAAGGGGTCCTGCGCAGCATCCAGCACGATCAGGTCGGCGAGATGGTTTGGGGCCAGTCTGCCGAGGCGATCTTCCATGTACGCGGCGTAGGCGGGACCGAGAGTGTAGCCCGCCAAAGCCTCAGCCATGCTCAGCTTTTGTTCGGGGTACCAGCCCTCGGCGGAGGGAGAGCCGTCGGCGCGGCGGCGGGTGACCGCTGCGTGCAATCCCCAGAACGGATTGGGCGATTCCACCGGCGCATCCGACCCGAGGGCGAGCCACGCGCCGAAATCCAATTAAGTCTTCATCGCATAGGCCAGACGTGAACGGTCACCCCAGAATCGATTGGCCATCAGCATGTCGGAGGTGGCATGGATGGGCTGCATGGAGGCGATAATGTTCAACCGGCCAAGACGCGGCGCGTCATCAGGATGAAGCACTTGGACATGTTCGATGCGATGCCGCAGTCGCGGTAGCTTATTTTCCTGCTCGTAAGTGCGTAACTGTTCATAGGCGTCCAGCACTTCGTGATTGGCGCGGTCCCCAATGGCATGCACGGTCATGCCGAGGCCCACCTGTGCGGCCTTGCGCCCATGCTCGAAGAGTTCTTCGCCATCCAGGTTCAGGATGCCGCGGTTTTCTGCCTCGCCGATATAAGGCTGGAACATCGCGGCGGTGTGCGGACCGAGGGCGCCATCCATGAAGACTTTGACATTGCCGATACGCAGCATATCATCGCCGAAGCCGCCGCGCAGACCCAGCTCATAAGCCTGATCAAGCAGGTCAACAGGCAGGTTCTTGAGCACGCGCAATTTGAGTCTGCCCTGCGCATGCAGGTCCTGCAACGCCATGAAGGAAACACGACGATCAAAGTCGTGAACACCGGTCAGTCCCATCTTCCATAAAATGTGCTGGGCTCTTTCCATGGCCTCTGTAATTTCATGGATCGTTGGTTCCGGGATCACATCTCCAACCAATCCCATGGCACTTTCGAGCAGGATGCCTGTTGCCTTCCCTTTGGCATCGCGCTGGATTTTTCCGTTTTGTGGATCCGGCGTTTGGCTGGTGACATCTGCAAGCTTTAACGCGGTGGTATTGGCCCAGCAGGCGTGCAAGGACTTTGCTGTGAGGTAGACCGGATTGTTCGACGCCAACACATCCAGTTCCGAGGCCGTGGGCCATGCTCCCCAGACATTTTGATTCCAGCCGTGGCCGAGAATCCATTCGCCGGGTTTGGCTTTCTTCACGCGTTCTGCGACGCGGCGCAAACATTCTTCTTTGGTCCCAGTTTCGCAGTTGATCTTTTGCAGACTGAGTGCGTAGTTTTTTAGATGCAAATGTGCATCTGTGAGACCAGGCAAAATCACGCGGCCTTGCAGATCCTGTTTTTCTGTGAAGGGATATTGATTTAATAGGTCATCCGCGTCGCCGACAGCGAGGATGCGTTCGCGGTCGATCAGCAGCGCGGAGGCAGTTGGTTGTGATGGATTTTGGGTACGGATTCGTGCGTTGTAGAGAAGTTTCATCAAGTCAATTTTTCCAACAAGGAATCCAATTCTTCATCTGAATAATAATAGATGGTGACTGTGCCACCTTTTTTGCCATGCTTGAGAGCCACTCTGGTTCCGAGGCTGGATTGCAACTTTCGTTCCACATCGCTTACATTTGCATTTCGATCTGTTTTCTTTTTTGTCTCGAGCTTCTGTCCCGAATATTTCTTTGCCAGCATCTCTGTGGTACGAACGCTCAGATCCTGGGACACGATTCTTTTCAATAACTCTTCCTGTTGTTTTACCGACAAAGCCAGCATGGCGCGTGCATGGCCCTCCGTGATTTGTCCATCCACCAGCGCCTGCTTCACCGCGGCGGATGCATCCAGTAGACGCATGGTATTGGTCACAGCAACCCGGCTTTTTCCCACGCGGGAGCCGATCACCTCGTGCGACATCTTGAATTCCTTGGCCAGATGCTGATAGGCCTCAGCTTCTTCGATCGCGTTCAGATCCGCGCGCTGGACGTTTTCGATGAGAGCCAATTCCAACAGTTGTTGATCGGTGGCGCTGCGAATAACAGCCGGGACCGTTTTTAATCCCGCCTTTTGTGCGGCTTGTAAACGACGTTCCCCCGCGATCAGGATGTAAATTCCGTTCCTGCCCGGCGAAACTATCAAAGGTTGGATCACGCCATGTTCGCGGATGGAGGCAGCCAGATTTTCCAACTCCTCGATGTCAAATCTTTCACGCGGCTGGCGCGGGTTGCGTTGGATCGAATCAGTGGGAAGTTGGGTGATTCCGCCCTCCCCGGCTGAGGCTGTTTTGCCAGCAGGGATGAGAGCGTCAAGTCCTTTGCCAAGACCGGAACGTGGGGGCATATGTTCTCCTTATGACTCCTTTCGAGGCGGGCTGCGAAACGACTCGCCTCTTAAAGGAAATTCAGGCTTCATCGGCTTCGAGCAATTCCTTTGCCAGGCTTTCATATGAACGCGCGCCAACGGAGGATGGCGAATACGCGGCAATGGGCAATCCATAGGATGGCGCTTCCGCCAAGCGGATGCTGCGGGGCACGATAGTTTTAAAAACCTGTCCGGGGAAATGGTTATTGACCTCTTTCACAACATCACTGGAGAGATTGGTACGCGAATCGAACATGGTCAGGATGACGCCGCGCACGCCCAGACCGGGAAAGAGTGCAGATTGAACCCGCTCGATGGTCTGAGTCAATTGCCCGAGGCCCTCCAACGCCAGATATTCACATTGCACCGGGACGAGCACGCCGTCTCGCGCCGCGATCAAACCATTTACGGTCAATAGTCCAAGTGAAGGAGGACAATCGATCAAGATGTAATCATATTTTCCGTGCAGGGATTCAAGCGCGTTCCTGAGCCGGAACTCACGCCCCAGTTCGCTCACCAGTTCAACCTCTGCGCCCGCCAGCGCCGGAGAAGAGGGCAACAGAGCCAGTTTGAGGCGCTCGTTGAAGAGAATGGTCGAGGCAGAAATTTCGCCGTTCAGCAGGGCATCATAGGTGCTTCCCTGCACCCTGTGTTTATCCACGCCAATACAGGAAGTGGCGTTCGCCTGTGGATCAAGGTCAACGATCAACACACGTTGACCGAGCTGCGCGAGATAAGCTCCAAGGTTGATGGTGGTGGTCGTCTTGCCTACTCCGCCTTTTTGGTTGGCAATTGAATAAATGCGGGTCATTGTAAAACTTCCATCAGGGAAGATTCGATCTCCTGCGGGGTGGGGATTCCCTTCAAGCCAACCCGGGCGACAGAATGTGATGCGATCAATGTGGCAAAGCGCGCTGCCTCCCAGGGATCGCGCGTATTGAACAAGCGGATAAAAAACGCGGCGGCAAAAATATCACCCGCGCCGGTGGCATCCACTTCCGGGACTTCAGGGGCGCGGAAGCGCCGGCGGTCACCGTTCCAGTAAAGGACCGCACCTGCGGCTCCTTCCGTTACGGCCAGGACGCGCGTCTGATGCGCCATCTGTTCGATCAGTTCATCATCTCCGCCTGCATCCTCGCGACTGATCACCACTGCGTCGGCTTTCAACAATGCGGGATCAGCATCTTTCCATGGAGATGGAGCGACGCGTTCTTCAGAGTCTACCTGGCGCATCCAGCCCTGTGGGGTGATGCCAAACAATGCCGAAGAAAAAAACGCCGGCAACACGGAATCCATTTCGTTTGCGATGGGACCGAGATGAACAATAGAAGTGTCTCGCCAGGCTTCGGGCAGGCGGTTGAAAGCAATTCGAGCCGCCTGTGCCCGCAGATATTGAACCCGTCCCTGGGCGGTGTAAATATTTTCGAAAGTTGTGCTGCGGTTGGATTCGAGAGAAATAACAGCGATATCTTTCAAAGGCTCAAGCGCGGTTTCCGGGCCAGAAGCGGTGAGAATGCCCACGCGCAAACCCAAAGCATGTGCGGTCAATGCAGAGTAGGTAACTGTCCCGCCTAGACGCGGTCCCTCTGGAGTGAGATCGTGCGCGACATGACCGATGACAAGATAATCCACCCGTTCCAGCGGCACAAGATTGAACATGCACGAATTATACCGTGAGAAAAAAATAGAGCGAGATGTTCTCTCGCTCCACATAATCAGTCATTCTTTGGCACGATCATCACCTTGCGATAAGGTTCCTCACCTGTGCTTTCAGTTTTTACATCCGGGTGGTCGCGCAAGGCGATATGAACAATACGGCGTTCAGCAGAGGGCATCGGTTCGAGTGTTTGGCGCCTTCCGGTTTTGACAACCTGTTCTGCCATGCGCTTGGCCATCTGGATCAATTGTTTCTCGCGACGATCGCGATAACCTTCTACATCCACGGTGAGTTGTACAAATTGCTGCGCCTCCTTGCCAATGATCAGGGAAGCAACATACTGAAATGCGTTCAAGGTTTCAGAACGACGTCCGATCAACACACTGAGATCGTCACCGCGAATATCCACGTGAATATTGCGTCGCTCATCACGTTCGGCCTCGCCATAATGGGCAGAGACCTGTGCTTCCAGGTTAAGCAAGTGCAACAACCTGGAGATGATTGACTTCAGTGCGATCGAGCAGAGCCTCGTCTTCCAGTTGGGATTCGCTTTCTATTACGGAAGAAGGCTCCGCCTGCGTTTGAATCGAGGTTATGGGCTGAGGCTCAATGGGCTGCGCCTCTGGCTCGACGACCGGGGCTGTTTCTGTTTGTCCTTTTACCTCACCGCCCGCGGTATTCACCGTTAAACGGACGCGCACTTGAGGCTTCCCTAGGCCAAACAATCCTTTATTACCAGCGTCCAGCACTTCCACGCTGACCGCATCCGCAGTGAGACCGAGCTGCTCGAGTCCCTGCGTGATGGCTTCCTCCACCGTGGGCGCAATGATCTCCAATGTTGTCCTTTGATCCATACCCTCCTCCTTCCTCTACTTCTTCCCGAAACTGGGAATGAGATTACGCCAATTGGCTTTGCCCTGCATTGCATACTGCACAATGCCCAATACATTGCTGGTAACGAAGTAGACCGCCAAACCAGATGGGAAGGTCAGGGCGAAATAACCAAGCAGTAATGGCATGTAGATACTCATCATGTTGCTCATGGCCGCGCTTTGATCACCCGGACTGGATGTGGCTGGCATGGTCAGCTTTGACTGCACATAGGTTGTAATCGCCACCACCACGGCCAGCGTGGGCAGGGCGAAGCCGAAGATTGCCACCGACTCTGGCCGACCGAGATCCATCCAGAGGAAATGGCTGTTTAATGGGATTAGCTCCGCAACATTGGGGAGCGAGATGCTGCGCGAAAGTTTCAGCAGATCCAGCGGCGTGGAGGCCAGTGCACGGATAATGCTCTGATACAGGGCGATGATAATTGGGAACTGGATTAATGTCGGCAGGCAGGATGCAAACGGGTTGATGCCCTTCTCACGATATACGCGCATTTGTTCCTGTGCAAGTTTTTCACGGTCCTTGGCATATTTTTTTTGAATGGCCTGCCAGTCTTTATCACTTTGCAAATCCTGCATGGCTTTGGCACCCTTTAACTGTTGGGCGTTCAAGGGCCACGTTACCAGACGAATCAAAATGGTGAACAGGATGATCGCAATGCCAAAGTTGTGACCGACAATATCGTAGATCCACAACAGTGCATTAACAAAAATGGAGATAAAAAGATCCCACATGCTGCCTCTAATTTTCCGGGACGAAAGGTTGCCACGCCACACTACCATCCTGATTGTACGCATATAAATATGCATCAGTGCCTAAAGGCGCAACAAGCACTAAATCTCCTGCTTGAACAGGGTTCGTGTATATTTGGCCGCCAGGCTGGCTCCACAATTTGGAGCGGCTATCCTGGCCGACTTCATAAACGGACCCGGATTCTGTTGCAACCAGGATGGAATCACCCAATACAAGCGGACTGGCTGTAATGGGACCATCTGGTTGTACAGGCGCCCAGTTCAATTTTTCCGTGGCTGTATTGAAAGAATAGAAATTTCCGTCCACATCGCCGAAGTAAAGTGTATCATTTTCCAGGCTGGGGGTACTCCAGATCCAGTTTTTGGCATCCAGCACAGACTGGTGATCGCCGGTCGCCGGGTCAAACTTTTCCAGGTGTGAAGCGAGCGAGCCGACATATAACATTCCATCCGTGCCGAGAACCGCGGAGCCTGGAACGGCACCTTCCAAATTCTCATGCCAAAGAACTTGATAGGTTTCGATATCAACTGCGATAACGCTGTGATCCAACGACGTAATATACACACGTTTTCCGTCGGTAGCGGGCTGTGACCACAAGCGGCCGGCCAGCTCAATTGTTTTGAGTGCCTTCTTATTCGATTGTCCGTCCTGCAAGTCCAGAACATAAAGATTGCCGTCGGCATTCACAGCAAATAATTTATTGTTTACCACCAGAGGCGGGGCCACCCAATGATCCTGAGCGCCAGTGAACTTCCATGCTTCGACCGGAGCGTTGGTCTCTGCATTGATATCCGTCGGGTTGAGTGCGATCAAGCTATTGTTGCTCCCCGCACTGCCCACAATGACCAGTCCGTCCGGCGTGATAACTGGTGCCGAGTAGAAGGTCAGCTTGGAGTCGCGTTTACCGGGATATCTCCACAGTTCCTTGCCGTCTTTTAAGTTCACGGCATAAACAAAGGAACCGTCGGCTAGATAAGCGGCGTCAGCGTCCGCGCTTAGTCCGGGCCAGCTACTGCCTCGGAGGGCTCCACCAGCACACGCGCTCAGAAGCACGGTGCCAAGCAAAACCAGGGTTATTAGTAAGAGTTTCCTTCTCATTGAAAAATCGATACTCCTAGAGAACGGGGTCATAGCCCCCGGGATTGAACGGATTACATCTCAGCACGCGCCATCCCGCCATAAGCGATCCTTTGATCGCGCCGTATTTATAAACTGCCTGGTAGCCATAATGCGAACATGATGGATAGAACCGGCAGGTGTTTTCTGGCAGGCCACGAGAGATCGTAGCCTGATAAAAACGAATGAGCGCGAGCAGCGCAATGCGCGGCCAATTATTGATCGTGCGCGGAATATCGCGCAAACGCGGTTCGTCAGGATATTCGTGCAGATGGAATTCAGGATTCATGCGAGGGGATCAATATTTGTGCGCGCTGTAGGAGATTAAGCAATGCCTGTCGGGTGTCCTCAAAAGTGGCAGAGGCCAATCCGGGGCGTGCGATCAAGATTAGGTCCAGGCCTGAAGGGATGTTTGGCATCAGAGACCGCATCGCTTCCCGCAAAAGGCGTTTGGCCCGGTTCCGATATACAGCAGTTCCCACTGTTCTTCCTGCCGTCACACCAACCTTAACGCGCGACTGATCATGCGCCTGCACAATCAACACAACAAGCGGGTGGGCATAGGACCTGCCGGAACGCCGCACCCGCTTGAAGTCTTCGGACCGGGTCAGACGAAACTTTCTCTGCACCCGCGCACTCGAATTTGAATCTCCGTCTACCAACGGACTTTCTTAACGTGCTTATTGGCAGTTACCGTCAATTGCTGGCGTCCACGCAGGCGGCGGCGTTTTAGAACAGCGCGCCCATCAGCAGTCGCCATGCGCTTGCGAAATCCATGGACGCGCACGCGGCGACGGATCTTCGGTTGATACGTACGTTTGGTCATTCTTCGTTCCTCACTTTGAAAATAATTGCTTTTGCATCACTGCTGGCGAATAAATTGCTAATTTTTCTCAGCAATCCTCAAACAAAAAGCAAATTGCTCATTTGTTACTCGCACAGTAAGCTTTGATCTGCTTCTGGCTTTCCAAGACTGGCAGGTCATTATACCGTAAGGCCTCCGATTCGGTCAATTTAGATTTGCTATTCTTTCTTTTTCCCATTCCTCATTGGGTAGACCGGGAATGCCAGCAGGTCCGCGAGTTTTTGTGCCCCCTCCGGGCTTGCAACTGCGATGATTTCGTCATCCGCTTCCAATGTACTATCCCCGCGCGGCAGTGTCATGGATCCTTTCCGAATGATGGCGGCAATAACGCAATGCTCTGCCAGATCCATATCCTTGAGGGCAACACCGATGCCTTTTGCACCTGCCGGCACCTTTTCCTCCACAACCGAATAACGTCCGCGGCGTATCTTAAAGAGAGTCATCATATCGCCCAATGATATTTCTTCCTGAATCAAGTGGGCCAGCACGTCGGCTGAGTTCAGGGCCATATCCACGTGAAAGGTTTTGTTGAACAGCCAGGCATTGTTGGGATTGTTGATGCGTGAGATGGTGCGTGGTACATCGAACATGGTTTTGCCAAGAAAGCAAATCGCCAGGTTGGTGGAATCATTACTGGTAACCGCAGCCAACGCATGCACTTCACGAACCCCTGCAGCTTCCAGTACGCTTGGGTCCACGGGATTTCCCTCGTAAATCACCTCTGTGGGCAATTCCTGGTGCAAATATCCCAAAGGCTCGCGGCGGTTTTCAATCACACGGACCTTGTAATTCTGGTTGATCAATAGGTTGGCCAGACGCGCGCCTGTACGCCCGCCCCCGGCAATTAATACAAACATCTACGCCTCCGCCTTTTTGGAGATGAGCGCGATCAACGCACCAATGCCCTCGAATGTGGAACTGATATTCAGCAAATCACCGGTTTGCAGCTTGATTCCCAATTCCGGCAGATATGAACGGCCTGCTCTGGATAAAGCCACTGGATAACACTGCTTGAATGGGGCCAGCAATTCGGCCAGCGTGTGGCCGTTCCACTCTTCAGGAATCCGCACTTCATAAACTTCCACTTCACCGTTCCCTGCTGAATAAACCATTTTCTGAGTTGGGTTCACCAATAGCTCTTCCACGCGCTGGGCGCCCCAATAGGTTGAACCCACCGTCTGTAAGCCAAAGGCCTCAATGACCGACCTCAGATTGGGGTCATAGTTGCGCGCCACTACATTAGGTACGTTGTATAGCGTGCGTGCCGCATGGGCTACGACTGCATTCAGCGTATCCGAGTTTGTGACGGCCGCCAATCCATCCGCATCGCGGATGCCTGCGCGCTCCAATACTCCTTCTGCCAGGCCCTCACCTTCCAGGGTGCGCCCGCGAAAGTCAGGGTGCAGACGATTGAAAGACTGCTTATTGATATCCACAACTACAACCTGGTGGCCGCTCTTGAACAGGTGATAACATAACTCAGCACCCACCCGTCCGCATCCAACAACAATGAAATTCATAACAATTACTCCTTCTCCTCATCGTTATTATATACTTGATAAGGGACATCCGTAACGACCACCCCAGGCTTGGTCAATAACTCCTGCCGCAGAAAATCCGCTGTTCGCATATGTAGCGCGTTGTGCCAACGTTGGGCGGGGATGAACTGTGGCACAACGATGGTGATCGTCTCGTTCGGCTGACGGTTGTCAATGATCTCTTTAATATACTTGAGCAGGGGTTCAATAAACAGGCGGAAAGGCGAATCAAGAATGATGAGACGTGTACCCTCCCCCCAGGTTTTCCATTTCTTTTGAACTTTCTCTGTTTCCGCAGGATCGATCGAGACGTGGACAGCGGTCACATCGTCTGAAAGCAGCTTTGCATAACGCAGGGCTTCCAGCGTGCCCTGATGGATGCCACTGACCGGCATGATCACACGGTGACGTGTGTGACGGGCAGGTAATCCGCTAAATTTATCAAGTGTGAGATGAGACGCAAGATCTTTGTAATGATGATGGATCGTAAAGAATAGCTTGATTAGCAGTGGAATAATGATGAGTACGATCCATGCTCCGGCGCGGAATTTGGTGATGGCGAAGACCACCATGACAACGGCTGTACATAAGGCGCCGAAGCCATTGATCAACATCTTGGAGTGCCAGCCTTTCTCATATCGCAATACGGATCCTGGCTCAACCACCTCTTCGCCTGCCTCTAGATGGCCGATCTTCCACCAGCGTCTTGCCATGCCTGTTTGCGACAAGGTGAAGGAAAGAAAAACACCAATCGCATAGAGCGGGATCAGCAAGTTTACGCTGGCCTTGAAGACAATGATTAACAGCGATGCCATCACAGACAGCGTGACAATGCCATTTGAATAAACCAAACGGCTGCCACGGAAGGTCAATTGGCGCGGCAGGAATCCGTCTGCCGCGGCGAGGGCACTCAAGCGAGGAAAATCTGCAAAGGCCGTATTGGCAGCCATGATCAAGATGACGGTCGTTGCTATAATGGTACCCAAATACAGAGGGCCACGTCCCTCAAAGACGGTGCGTGCCAACTGGGAAATGACAGTCTCCGCTTCCGATGGAATGGCACCGATCTTGTTGCTTAGAAAAGAAATGCTCAAAAACAGCGAGCTGAGAATAAGCGCCATCCAAATTAGCGTGATCCCGGCATTACGGCTGCGCGGTTCCTTAAAGGCGGTAATGCCATTTGAAATCGCTTCAATGCCTGTCAAGGCAGCGGTTCCGCTCGAAAAGGCATGCAGGAGCAGGAAGGGTGTAACGAGCGCCAGCGGTTCAGCCATTTCCAGATGAGGAGGAGCAATTACGCCATGCAGTGAACCAAGGAAATAGTGCACAATCCCTATTCCAACTGTAAAGAACATCATCACAATGAAGAAATAGGTGGGGACCGCGAAGGTGGCTCCTGATTCCTTTACTCCACGCAAGTTAATTAACATGATGAGCAAGACGCAGGCCACAGAGATCAGTACACGGTAGGGGAATAAGCCCGGATAAGCGGATGTGATTTGCGCGACCCCGGAAGATACGGAAACAGCCACGGTCAGGGTGTAATCCACCAACAGGGCCGAGCCTGCAGTTTGGGCGGGTAGCTCACCCAGATTGTCGCGCGCAACGATATATGCCCCACCGCCGCCCGGATAGGCGTGGATGGTCTGCTCATAAGAAATGGCGACGATGGCAAGCAGAGCGACAATCACCACGGAAATGGGGAAGACATAACCGAATGCAGCCGTTCCTGCCGCAGCCAGGATGGTCAAAATTTCCTGGCTGGCATAGGCCGTGGAGGAGAGCGCGTCTGATGCGAAGACCGCCAGACCAACAGCTTTACCGATCGTTTGGTGAGGCGCGTCGGCGGTCATCAATGGTTGCCCGATGAGCCTTTGACTCAAAGAGCGCGGCGGCCTGTAATCACTTTGCCGCCGCATTATTTCAGTTTGATCATTTTCAGGGGTTAACATTACTTCTCTTACTGCTAACAAAAAGATACTCCCGCACAACGGCGAGGAGCAAGAATAATTATAGCCTAAATTGTGGAAATTGGAATCGACCTAAGGAATCTGATAGGGAACTTCGGTGATCACAACGCCCGGTGTTGAAAGCAGTTCGCGCCGAAGCATTTCGGCGGTTTGCATATGGAGCGCGTTATAAACTCTTTTGCTGGCAACAAATTGAGGAACGACAATGGTAATTGTCTCGTTGGCTTGTCGGCTGGAAAGAATTTCATTAATGTAATCCAGCAACGGTTCCAGGAAGAGGCGATAGGGGGAATCGACGATCACGAGCCGTGTGCCGCGTCCCCACATGTCCCATCGCTCGTGAATCTTTTCTGTATCCTGTGGATCCATCGAAATGTGCACAGCCGTGATGTCTCCCGACAGCATCCGCGCGTAGCGGAGCGCGGCTAGTGTACCCGGATGGACGGTGCTGATGGGAATGATCACACGATGACGTACAGTGTACGGAGGCGGTTCGCCATAATTCTCCAGCGAGAGGCGGGTTGCCACAGTCGAATAATGACGGTGAATCCAAAGAAAGACGCCGATCAAAACAGGAGTGAGGATCAGAACGATCCAGGCACCATCACGGAATTTGGTGATGATGAAGACGAACATGACAATGGCCGTACAGAAGGCGCCGAACCCATTGCTGATCATTTTGAGCAGCCAGCCTTTTTCATGACGCAGGATATGTCGCGCCTCATGAGCTTCCTCGGTCTTGATCTCATTGGGCATGAGTTGCCCGGACCTCCACCAGCGCCGTGCCATGCCTGCTTGGGCCAGCGTAAAAGAAAGAAATACACCGATCGCGTATAGTGGAATAAGCCGCGTGACGCTTGCTTGAAAAAGAATGATCAGAACGGAGGCCGCTCCGGCCAGGAAAACAATACCATACGAATACACCAGACGACTGCCTCGATAAGTCAACTGACGTGGCATAAACCCATCTTCGGCGAGCATGGCACTTAGGCGTGGGAAGCCTGCAAAGGCAGTATTTGCCGCCAAAATCAGGATGACCGTGGTACCAACGATGACCAGCAAATAGAGCAGACCTTGTCCGTCGAAAACTGTCCGCGCCAGTTGCGAGATCACGGTTTCTTCCTCCGACGGTAGGGCATGGATCGCTCGCGTGAGATACGAAATTCCCAAAAATAAGATACCCAGGATAAATGCCATCCAGATCAAGGTGATTCCCGCATTGCGGCTGCGCGGTTCCTTGAAAGCCGTTGTGCCATTGGAGATGGCCTCCACCCCAGTCAATGCCGCCGTACCACTGGAGAAGGCATGCAGGAGGATAAAAGCAGTGATCCCGGATATCGTCTCACCAAATTGCTCGAGTTCCGGTGGATTGGTGACTTCTCTCAGTGACCCGGTAAACATCTGGAGCAGTCCTGTACCAATGGTGAGGATCATCATCAAGATAAAGAAGTAACTTGGAATGGCAAAAGCCGCGCCTGATTCACGTACGCCGCGCAGGTTGATCACCATGATGAAGGCCACACAGGCGACCGATATTACGACGCGATAATTGAACAATTGAGGATAGGCAGAAATAATTTGCGCCACCCCGGAGGAAACAGATACGGATACAGTCAGAATATAGTCTGTCAGCAGGGCTGCTGCCGCGACCAGTGCAGGGAAGTGTCCCAGATTATCATAGGCAACAATATATGCGCCGCCGCCATCCGGATATGCCTGGATGATCTGCTCGTATGAAATGACAACGATGGCAAGCAAGCCAACAATGACAATGGAAATAGGGAAGACGTAACCGAATGCGACTGTTCCAGCCGCCGCCAGGATGACAAGAATTTCCTGGGTGGCGTAGGCAGTGGAAGAAAGCGCGTCTGAGGCAAAGACAGCCAGGCCGATGGCTTTGCCGATGGTTTGATGGGGCGCATCAGCAGTTTGAAGAGGACGACCGATCAGAAAATGACTGATATTGGGGGACGGTTTGGACTCTGTAGTGCGATGTATGAAGGAAGTATCTTGACTGTCTTGAGGGCTATTCATGAGGATAAGGACGGTTGTTATTATAAACGCGTTTATGCGCTAGACGCGTTCCGCCTCCTTTGGTTGCACCAACGGGATCTGCAGATAGAAAGTGCTTCCTTTGCCCATTTCACTTTCCACCCAAACCTTGCCGCCGTGACGTTCTGTAACTGATTTGACGATGGCCAATCCCAGTCCCGTGCCGCGTTGGGCGAGCGCTTCACGGTTGGTGCCGCGATAGAATCTTTCGAACAGGCGCGGCAGGTCATTCTTTGGAATACCGATGCCGCTATCCTGCACGGCAAAGATCAAAGCCGAGGGGGCAGTCTGCAAATGAATGGTGACCTCTCCACCTTTTGGCGTGTATTTTAAAGCATTTTCCACAAGGTTATAAACGGCCTGTTGTAATAACGCCTGGTCTGCTTCGATGGCATGCGGCAAATCTTTGGGAAGTTCAACACCCAGGGAAATCTGCTTTTGTTTTGCCTGCAATTGCAGTGCCCCCGTGGTTCGTTCAAGAATATCCAGCACAGGGATGCTTTCCACTTGCAATCCCACGCCAAAGTCAATGCGACCCAGGTCCAGTAAATTATTGACCAGCCTGGCCATGTTATCCGCCCCCTGCACGATCATCTTTACATAGTTTTTTTGCTGGTCATTCAAGGCACCCGCTGTTTCAAGCATAGTGGCATAGCCGCGTATCAATGTCAATGGTGAACGCAGATCATGACTGACGGTCGAAACGAACTCAGACTTCAATGTGTCGATCTCTTTGAATTGGGTGACATCCCGCAGGATGCACACACGACCGATCACCTTTCCCTCGGCAATCATGGGCGAGGCCATGGCGAGATAGGTTTTTCCGTCAGGCATGGATACCTCCGCCGAATGACGTTCGGTGGAGGAGGCCTGCAGCAGTTCATTCAACGACTTGACCTGAATCACCTGCTCGGGAGCGGTCTTCTCCCCGCGACGGATGGTGATGCCAAAGACATGACTCGCCGCCGGGTTGGCCAGGATCAGGCGATTCGATGCGTCGGTCACCAGGACCGGGTCTGGTGTGGAGTTAAGGATCGCTTCCAGCTGACGGCGGCTCACTTCGACGGTCAGGAACAGGCGGATGTTGGTCACAGCCAGGGCGGCCTGGCTGGCCAGCGTACTGATGAAACGGAGATCGGCGTCGGTGAAGACATGTTGTTTATTGTAGGCGGCCCATAGCACGCCGTAGTAACGATCCTCGTGCCGCAAGGCCAGCGCGATCAAGGATTCAGGGTAGGGCAGGTTGGGGTCCAGTACCAGGCCGCGGGTTCGGGAAAGAGTTGCCATCACCAGACGTTCCTCTCCTTCGGCCAGCGCCAGGATCTGTTGATCCATATGCATATACACATCCTGCTCCAGCCCATCGGCAAAACGGACGGGCGTTTCCGCCAGCGTGGGGAGCATCTCGCGGATCAACACGATGCTCGCCGAACTGGCGCCATTTGCAACGATGGCTTCGAGCACGGGACGCAGCGCATCGCCCAGCGTCAGGCTGGCGGCCACTCCCTGACTGGCCACCAGCAGGCGATTGAGCTCCTGAAGGCGGGCTTGCAGGCTGACGCGCATCTGCTCGAAGGAGGCACCCAGTTGACCGACTTCATCCTCCCCGTTCACGTTCAGCGGACGGTCGAGCTTACCCGTTGCCAGATGTTTCGCCTCCCCCGCCAGATTTTGCAGTGAGCGTGTGACCGAGCGCAGATTTACACGCAGGGAGACCAGCGCGGCCAGGCCCAGCAGGATGATCATCAACGAGATCGGAAAGGCAATGTCGATGGCAAGCTGTTGTGTTTCCTGGGCAGGGATGGTGAGGGCCACGGCCCAGGGGTAACCGGAGACCGGTTGATAATAGACCAGTTGCCGGGTGCCGCGTGAGGCGGTCTCATCGAAGAAGGCAGGCTGGTCGCTGTGCTCGCCTTCATAGGCGGTCCAATTCTGTGTACTGCGCGAGTCGTAAACCACCATGCCATCCGCGATCAACATGCCAGAGCCTTTGACACTGGCGAGACTATTCAGGTTGTTGATCAACGAGCTGGTGTAGGGATTGGCACTTAAGTAAGTGCGCCCGATCAGGACACGTTGGCCGCTTTGCTCGCTTGGTGTAGATGGAACCGCAGCCAGGAATGATGTGCCAGCGGCCTCACCTTCCACGATGGGAGGCACCGTATAAATTTGGTTTGGTACCCCTTGTCCGATCAGGGCCAGACCATCCTCCTCCTGCCGGGTGATTTGGAACGCCGGTTCAAGCGGATAGCTGGCGAGGATCGCTCCGCTGCCCGCATCCAGGACAACCAGTTGGCTGAAGTATGGAACAGACTGCATGTGCTCGCGCAGCACGGCAGAGAGATCTGTATCCGAGACTTGTAAGCGCGGATCGCTGGCGATCTGTGAAGCCAGATTCTGACCTGTCTCGAGCAGGAAGGGCACATTTTGCGAGGCCAGTTCCGCTGAACTTTGTAAGCGGTCTTTTAGTAGATTGCGCGCGGCCTTACCCGCCACCACCCAATCCCCGATCAGGAGTGTCAGCAGCAATAATGAGATGATGATGCCCGTGCCGGAGACGAAGCGTATCTCGATGCTTTTCTCGGCGGGCGAAGGCTGCAACATTCCCAGTCCTCCCCAGCGGTTGGGAAAGGCCATGGCGAGCACCTGCGCGGCCAGCCCTGCGACAAGCATTTCCCCGGCGAAGGCCAGGCTGGCCAGCCCCACGTTGCTCAAGGCATAATCTAAGCGTTCGGTCAAAGAGGTGGAAGTGGAAACGGTAAAGATCGCGCCGACCAGGAAGACTAGGGCATGTACCAGAGTGAGACTTAACGCACTGAATACGGGTTGTCTCAACAAACGAAAGAGCGGGGTGCGGTAACGCTGCCGGTTCGCCACTGAGAAGATGACCGCCATTAATCCCAGGTCGAGCGTGCTGAAGAGGCTGTGTGTATCCCAGACGCCGCGCAGCAACCCGCTCGACAACCCCAGGGCCGCCCCGGCGAAGGGACCCAGCAAACCGCCCGCCAGAGTCCAGGGCAGGGCGGAGAAGATCAGCATGGTGGAACCGCTTGGGTTTTCCGGTAGGCCGGGCACCGGTAAGGATGAACCGGCCGAAAATTCCAACCCCAGGAATAAGGAGGCAAAGGGCGTGGCGATCAGCAGGGCCAGCAGCAGCCAGGTGGCATGGGCGTTCCAGCGGGCATGATATTTACGCCAATTAAAAAGTGCAATGCCGAGCAACCCTGCCAGACCAAACCATACCAGCCATCCAGCAAGTGGAAGGGGATTAAGGTATGCAAGATTGGTCAGCAACGTTACCAGGAATTGCATAGAAAGTCATTATACCGTCATTGCGAGAGTCTCCTGCAACAACAAGCCTTTGCTTGCGAAAAGCTTGCTTCGATTCACCTACTTTGATAATTGTGAATGCTATCTGTAATATCCCCGATAAGACTCGGGCAGCAAATTTGCCAGTGACTCCATAATTTGACGCGTCCCTTGGCGTAGCGCCTCATGTCGATCCACCTGCCCCTGTAATCGATAGGGTTTTCCCACCGACAACTTAACCGACGCTGGCCTGAGCCTCTTCAATTGACCATAGATATTTTTATTCTCAGATCCTGTCAGCGCAATGGGAACGATTGGCACACCAGACTTGAGTGCCAGAAAAGCCGCACCCGGTTCGCCTTCCTCCAGGCCTCCAATCAAAGATTCCCTTCCTTCAGGGGCAAGCATGACCATACGTCCTTCCGCCAGCGCATCCAGCGCGGCGCGCAACGCCTTGCGATCGGCCCTGCCGCGATGCAGCCAGATGATGCCATAGGCGCGGAATAACGGTCCGACCAGCCAATGATCCTTTAACTCGATCTTTCCAAGGCCCTCGATGGGCGTGAACGGAAGGACCGCGAAAAGTAGGACCACATCGGCATCTCCCAAATGATTGATGACGATCAATGCCGGGCCATGCTTTGGTAAATTTTCCAACCCCGTGACCTGTTTGCGTATAGTCGCCCAGACGACCAGCTTCGTGAGTCCATACATAAAGACGCGAAAAAGACGCCGCGTCGTGGTGAGGCGCGGCAAGGCGACCAGGTCCGGTCGCCATATTTCAGTGATGGGCTTGGGCGGGGAAGATGGCTGATTCGGCATAGACACCCCGATATTCCTCAGGCAGGAGGCCCGCCAAATGGGACATCACCAGGTCCGCGTTCTTTTGCCGCACGGCATGTTTCTGTGTGCCTTGTGCCTCGATGAAGGGGAGACTAATAGGCTTGCCGATGCGCATTTTAAGTGTGGGTCTTTCCCCCCTTCTGGCACGCTGCCAGAAATCTTCAGTGGTCCCAATGAGAGCTACAGGTAGTACGGGTGCGCCGGTTTGTTCAATAACATAAGCCACGCCAGGTTTGGCGCGTCGCATGGCAGTGACATGCGAACGGCCGCCCTCCGGCGCGATCAGTAACGGATGACCTGACCTGACGATGGAAACGATCTTTGTGAGCAGGGAACGATCATAATCGCCGCGATGAACGGGAATCACGCCATAGATTCTCAATAATTGTCCCTGGCCAGGCTTTCCAAATACATCCGATGCCCCAATGATCTCGATCTGTTCAGGCCAAAATGAAGCCACGAAGGGTGGATCAAAGATCGAAACGTGATTCATGGCGGCCACATAGGGTTTGCCATAAGGAATATTTTCTTTGCCGGTAATCTTCACGCGTGCCAATATATGGAAGATGCCGCGAAAAAGAGCCTTGGTGATCGGGCGGATGATCTTGAAGCGCAGAGGTACCTGATATTTATCCGTTTGCTTCATGAGGCGAGGGCTAATATCTTTTCGAAAACTTCATCGGCAGTGAGTTGATCGGAGTCGATCACAACCGCGTCCGGCGCGATTTTTAACGGAGCCACGTCACGGGTCGAATCGATGTGGTCGCGTTCGATCACTTTTTCGAGAATGTCATCGTAGTTCACCGCGTTCCCACGTGCCGTGATCTCATCGTGACGTCTACGGGCGCGTTCTTCTGCGGTTGCATCCAGGTAGATCTTTAAGTCTGCATGAGGCAGAACAACCGTGCCAATGTCACGTCCCACCATGACTATGTGACCACGTTCCCCAATGCGCCGCTGTTGTTGACTCAGCGCCTGGCGTACACCACTGTAAGCCGCGACAATGGACACATTCGCATCCACTTTGCGACGACGAATATCCCAGGTGATATCCTGACCAGCGATGGAGACATCACAAGCGCGTCCATCAGACTGCGAGGCTGGCGCGACCTCGATCTGCGTTTCCTCCGCCAGAGCCGTGATTGCGGCTTCATCCTGCATATCCACACCGCGTTCCAAAGCCAGCCAGGTGACGGCGCGGTACATCACGCCGGTGTCGAAGAAAAAATAGCCGAGTGCCTTGGCCAGCCTCAAGCCGATGGTGGATTTGCCCGAGGCGGCAGGGCCGTCAATTGCGATGATGGAGGGGGCTTGCTGAGATATTTTATTCATGTCTTGTTGAGAAGCGAGTTGGCTCGCTCTAAGGTTGTTGTGAGGTATCACGTGCATCGGGGAAGAGATCGTTGCGTGCCCAGAGGATAATCGTTTCGTCCTCTCTTGGCAACTGACGGAATACCAGCCAGCGAATCCAATCCGGCGTTTGGACTGCCTCCCAGGTGATGCCCTGTCTCCAGGTGAAGCCCTGCCCGCGATAAGCGGAGGGAAGACCCAGATCGTTCATCACGGGTGTGACCACCAGCGGCGGTGCGATCTGTGGATCGAGAGCCGGAACCACCTCCACTTCGTGATTTCGCAGCACCCATTCGAGGGAGGGTGCATCAATTCCTGTAATGGTAACAGGCTGGGACTGGGCCTGACCGAGACTGAAGTCGGAAACATCCTCCACGCTGGTAATGAATAGATCAGTTTGCAGGGGCGGCTGGTCGGGAGTCCAAAATTCCACGCCATCGGGCGAACGTAACCGGCTGGCGCCCCAGGCCGCGCCGAAACTATAGATACCCAGGCAAATGACGAAAGCCCAGGTTGTTCCGAGCCGAGCCGTGCGCGCAGACCAACCGAAGGCTACGAAAGCAACACACAGAATGACGATCAGGAACGCGCCTCCCAGCACAATATAGGGCGCGGCCGCGACGTTTTTTCCAATGAGTGGCAGTGTCGTCGCACCGAGTTGGCCATAGGGATCGAGCGCGATCTTGGATGTATCGAACCAGATGTAAATGAGCAACAGCATCAACGCCAAAGTGACAATGCCAACTTCCACGCGTTCATCCGCAAAGATATCGAAAGCACGCGAGAGTTCCAGCCCGGCAAGTGTGAGCAATGGAATGATTGCCCAAACCAGTTCGCTGGTCTGGCGATAGAAGATGGCAAGCAGCAGGGAGACACCCAGCCAAAGACTCAGGCGGATGATACGGCGGCTCTTGATTTGATAAGCGCGGATAAAGGAAACGAAGGCAAGGAAAATGCCGAGCGGTTCATAAGCAAAAAAAACGAATAATGTGCGTCCCGGCGTCATTGGCGACGAAGATACCCAGCCTGTAAGATAAGCTGGCAATGCTGCCAGCCATGCGCTGAGTCCATTGGGAGAAAGGAAGAAGAGCGTTCCGCCAAGCAGCAATGTGAATACTAAAGCCAGAAGGGTGGGGCGAAGCTCGATATTTAGGAATTGGTAATTGGAAATTGACGATTTGGGCAGAGATGTTTCTTGCGCAGATTCATCCGTTGGCTTTGATGGTTTTTCTGACGTTGGTCTTGTGTCCAGGCCCCGAAGAAAGAGCCAGGTCAGACCGACGGCGAGCAGACCACCCCAGAGAGAGGGGCCGGAGAGCAATGCCAACCCGGCGAAGATTCCGGTGGGAATGGCGCGGCGGGCCCTCCACATAGCCCAGGCAAACAGCAGGAAGGTTACCGCCAGGATCGTTCCGCTGGCTTGACGGGATAACGCGACCAGCCCAGGATCGATGGCGAAAAGGAAGGCCAGCGTCAGTGCGGGACGCGGCTTGAGCCTGCCTCGAAAGAAATACGGAACAAAAACCAGCGCGCTGCCCACCAAAGCCGGGACAACGCGCGCCATGAAATTGGTGCTTTTGATAACGGCAAAGAAAATGCTGGTCAGAAGAATATAGCCTGATTGCGATCCAAGCAGAGGTGCTTTGCCCTGCGCAAGGTGCAGCGCCTGGAGAGCCAGCTTCGCTTCCGTATCGGTGAGAGGCGAGGCTCCCAGTGCGATGAAGCGAAAACCGAGGGCTATAAGAAAGGCCAGCCCATACAGCCAGCCTTCATTCTTAAGTCGCGGAAAATTCATAAGCCAATTTTACCCTCGATTATTCTGTCATTGCGAGCAGCCATCGAGCTAAAGCTCTTCTCGCAATGACGCTTGTTACGGAACTTCATACACCGTGATACTTCCCTGTTGAAAGATGGGCTTGAGGAAGCGGTTGAACTTTTCTTCGTTCACGCGATACGTGTTGCGTTCAAGATTGCCAACCACCACATAACGAATGTTATATCGGTTGATCACATCCTGGGCGCTGTTCCAATCAGGAGTTGAATAGAGAGTTTCGAGATCCTGCATACGCGTGCCCTGCAGGGATTGATCGCGCCATTGCCCTTCATGCCCGGGCCAGCCCAGTACATCCGGCATGCCGCTAAAGGTTGCGATGCGGGCATATTCTGTATAGTTTCCCTTATCTGAGGCGGCTTCAGCCACAACGCCCTGGTCGAGTTGTTTCATGAATTGAATGGCCTGATAATCATCCGGCATGAAATTGGCCAGGTATGCCGAGCCATCCAGCGTGCGTTGTTCGGGATGTTCAGCTTTGAAGTTATCTGTTTTATTGGGGAGGGCAAATACGGGATAGGCCAATCCTATAACGATGACAAGCACCACTGCAGTTGTATACAGAGCCGCAGCTTTCCTACGCAACTCCGAGAACAGGATCACTACGCCAAAAGCGGCCACCACCGATAAGAATTCCCAGGCTTGATAATAAAATTTAAAAACGGTGTTGATACGATATCCGAAGTTGTCACGCAAATAGAGGAAGTCCGGGCCGAGAATGAGAAGCCCTCCCAGGGCGATCAACAACAGGACAAAGATGGATGGCGAAAGTGCAGGCGAAGAGGTCTGACCTGAAGCTACCTCATTTTCCGGTTTGTGTTTGAAACCAAAAAGAAAGGCAAAAGCGGGAATGAGTAGCGCCAGCAAGGTAAGCAGACTGCCGATATAAATTCCTCGGCGTGCCAGGCTGGCAGTGATAAATCCACTCACGCCCAGTCCCTGCGCATCGATGATGGGTTTTACCAGCTCAGGTTTTAATCTCAACGCCAGGAAGCCAATAAAGAACATCCCCACGAACAGTACAAGCAAAATACCAAGCGCGGTCCATAGCCCGGCACGCCATTGCGCAGAAGCTTTATTTCGCCAGAGATAGATCAGATAAGCGAACAGCGGCACAAATATGGTGCCCCACATCACCCATAATTGTGCGCCGCGCGTGACGAACATGAAGTTCGGCAGGATGCCTCCGGCCTGGGAATCAAAGCCGATAAAAAACGGAAGATACATCACATACGCTGTGAACATGACTGGAATTCCCAGCAACAGGATATCTTCGATTCTTTCCCAGCCCCAGCCCGACTCCCGTATTCGGGCCAATGCGTAGCTGAAGACGATCAGCGCCGCGCCGGGAAGAATGTCCCAGGTATTGAGAAAGGCCAATCCACCCAACACTACTGCGCTGACGAAAAAACCTGCTTTATGGATTTGTAGCTCTCCGAAATATAAATTCGTCCCACCGCGCCAGCCGCCCAGAAACAAATTCAACGCAACGGCGATCGCCAGCAGCATGAACGGCATCGCCAATACATGCGGATGTAAATCGCCCAATAAATAGGAAAAGAATGGGAACTCATCGATCACCTCATGCCATGAGCCATTCAATTCATAATCCTGCACGACACGTGATGCCCGCCACCACCAGTAAAAACGGTCAGGTGCCCAGGCAAGCACTTGCTGGGGGGCGTCCCGCAATTCCGGGATGTCCAGCCAGGTCCAAAAGTTGGGGCCATTTCCCCAGAAGAGTCCGCGCGCATGCAGAACTTCCAGAAAGCCTTCCAGATTGGAGATCATCAAGAGAAAGAAAGGAGCAAGCAGAGAGGAGAAAATGGAAGTTTGAGGACGATGTGATGTTTGTTCCTCGCCTTTTGACTTTTTCCAAAGCACCAAAAGGTTATATAAGATTCCGTAGGCGCCAATGGCACTCAAACCAAAGATCAATGAAAGCATTAAGTTATGTGCGATGCTGGCAGGCACGGAGGTAAACTTTGCCAGCATGGCCGTCATCACATAACCGAAGTAATAGTAGGAGATGGCATAACCCGAGAGCCAGGGATCGTGCGGAGGAAACGTGGGGGAATGAAGAATGGCATTGATGAAGGCTTCCTCCATCCACTTCTCGCCACCCGCCGTGGTGATCTCTGGATTGTTGGCACGCACAATAACCATGAAGCTGAAGGCAACCAGGAAAAGTATTTCAGTCGTGAGGATCAGACGGAAATTATCCTTGAGCCAGCCAATGAGCGATGAGCGATCAGGCGCCGATAAGGTAAAGTAGGCCCAGGCACTTAATCCTGCCAGGATCAATAACCCCAGGAGCAATCCACCCATGTCATTTTGCGCGATGCCAAGCGAAGCGAACAACCAAAAGACATAACCCCAGATCAACAAACCGAAGACACGTGAAAATGTATAGCCGCGGTCGGCCAGTGCGGGGAAAAGACGATGCGCCAGCGGAAACGTCAGCCAGCCAAGCAAAGCGATCAGGATATACCAGGAGATAAAGGCAGTCATGGATTCATAAATCGTCTGGAAGTTTGTAATCGCCGTCTGGCAGGCCTTCCAGGTCGATGGCCCTTTGGATCGCTTCCAGGTTAATTGGCCCGTAAATGTGCGGGAACAAGTCTCCTGCGGGAACGCCCGGGGGAGGAGTCCCGCCTGAAGGCGGTTCCCATTTCAAGTCGGAGGTGAGAAGCGTCGGCTCGATCTTGAGCAGGAGAAGTCCAGCCTGGCCCTCGTAAAACTTTCGCAGGACGGGGACAACTTGGGAAATCGTCGAGCAATGAATGAAACCCTCCCTCTCCAGGCTTTCAGCGCGGTATGCGCCGCGTTCCCTGCCTGCCTGCCATGCCCTGCGCGAAGTAATGTGATAGATCATATTTTCCTTCAATCAAAACTTGTTATGGCATCACTTCATAAATTGCTGTGTTCCCATCGGTATAAATGGCTTTCCAATATTGTCCATCATATTGCCGGAATTTCGCGATACCGTCCGGCGTGGCAATGGCTCGTTCAAGTTCGCCGACGATGATGTAATGCACATCATAGGTTTTAAGGAAGTCCCGCGTGAAATCCAGATCGACGCTGCTATAAAAGTTGCTGACCGCGTCGACGCGCGCCTGAACCTGGTCAGCCATGAGGACGCGTTGCTGGCGTTGGTGCCAGTTCCAACCGACCACACCAGGCAGACCTGTATAAATGGTAAAGCGCGTACACCAGTGATATTCAACACAGTTGGCTTCGACGATCACCGGTGAGCCCTGTACGTTATCCTGCATCCAACGGATGGCGCGGTAATCTTCGCTCAAATCCAGGCGCTGGCCGAAATCGTCATATTGGGCATGATCCATGAAGGTCATCGTATCCAGTGTATGCGGCGCCTCGACGATCCACCGGTCACGCATCTTGCCCAGCGTGCCCGTGACAGTAAACAGCGCCGCGCCGGAGAGCAGCAGGATCATGGCGATCTGCCAGAAGGCCCGCCAGCCGGGAAGCCATTTGAAGAAGGCGGGCAGAGTCCAGGCCAGGGCCGCGCCGCCACTGATGGCCAGCAGGAACCAGGCCTGGAGATAGAACTTGAATATCGTGTTCTGACGTCCAATGTCGCCGCGCACGACCACCACTTCGACCACCACTGTGATCAGTAAAGCCGTGCCGATCAGGAATAACACAAAGCGTTTTGCATCCGGCAGATCCGGACGCAGCAATAATATGCCTGCCCAGGCCGCAATCGGGATGGCGATCCAACCCACGCTCGTGCCTCGGTATTGCAGGATGAGCATGATCAATACCACGAATACCAGCGCGCCTTCGATCAATACTTGATACGGCTTGAGTTTCCGCAAGGCAGAGAGTGGCGTCGCAGCCATCCATTCATGCGTCTCCCAGACCATCCAGGAAACCACGATGAACAAAAATAGCGACCATTGCGTGAGATAAGAAGCGATCGGCGTGAATGGTCCCTTCCACGGATCGAGTGCGCTGTACGCCTGGCTGTACCAGGCCCGGTAGGGTTCATACATATAGAACGATAACAGCACCAGAGCCAATAATGCACCGGCAACGAGCAGAATCTTTTTCGAGAGAGAGGCTATGTCCACATAACGCCACATGGTGTACCCGACTGCCGCGAGACCGATGGGTAGGAAGGTATAAATATCGGATAGATTGGTGGGATAAAGCGCGCCGAAGATGAGTCCGCCGAGGACGAATCCCAACCCAGCCGACCATTGATTCCGCCATTTGGCGTGCCCTGCCAGGACGGCCAATGCCCAGCTCAATGCCAGTAACATAATTGGCATGGCGATCATATGGGCGTGCAGGTCACTGTAGAGGAAAGTGAACAATGGAAACTCGGTGATCTCGTTACCGCCCAATGGCGGAACGACTCGGCTGGGAAGCCAATACCAGTCTCCATTACCAATTATGAGCGAAGCACCGTGCATGAGCATCTTGAAGCCTTCAATTGCCCACATCGTTCGTTGTGAAAACGTGGAGGTCCAGGTAAAGTTTGCCCCTGCACCCAACTGCTGAATCTTGTTATAAAGCATCTGTAGCGTGCCGAGGTTGCCAAGCAGGATGGTCAGGAAAGCCGCGGCGAGTCCACTGATCACAGAGGCAGGATTCAATGGGGTGGATGAACTTTCCAGAACAGTAGATTCATCCTCCATCTTTTTGCTTTCATTCTTTGCCAAAAGATTCCAGCCGAGTGAGAAGGCGCACATCGCCACGCTGGCGAATAAAGTCGGCAGGATAAAGTTGTAGGCGATCGATGGAACGATGCCCAGCAATTTGACCGGCGTGCCGACCAGCACAAAACCATAATAGTAGTAATTGATATATCCGCCCGCGAACCAGGGATCATAAGGTGGGAAGGAGGTACTTTTGATCACCGCATTGAAATAGGAGAAGTCCATCGGGCGTTCGCCGCCAAAGTTTGGATGCCACAGATCCGGGTTGGCAATGCGAATGATCAGGTCGATGAGGAAAAAGGCCAGGAAGACTCCTTCGACCATCAGGAAATAATTACGTTTCGTTTTCCATTCCTGCCGCAATTCATCGCGTTGATAATAAGCGAGAGCAACACCCATCAGCAGGATCAGCCCGAAGACGATTGCGATCATGGTGCGCGTGTAGGGAATGTCGGCTGAGCCGGCCATCCACGGGATGTAACCGAGGATTAGCAATCCCAGCGCGCGGCTGAGGGGATAACCTTTATCGGCCAGTCCGGGCAACGCCAATCGGATCAATGGATAGACAGCCAATCCAAGCAGGAAGATGAAGAGATACCAGATCACCAATCCCAGCCAGGGATAGTGATTCTGAATCCAGTTGTAATTAAATAATTGCGACCAGGTTCCGCCGGCGCGTTGTTGTGCCAGCCTGTCGGCGGGCAGCATCAAATTGGAATAATCGTTGAATTGCCGCGGCAGTAGGTGAACGGCCTTGGTCAAGTCGACAGTGTTGAAGATCGAGAGCATTTTTTCAGCGCTGTAATCCGCGTTCTTTTTGAAAATCAGCACCTTGGGATGATCGTAGAAGGTAAAAGCTTCCTCCGCTGCCTGATCGTTGATCACCAGCGAGCCCAGCCTCGGATAAGACTCGAAGACCGCAACAAGATCGAAGCCCAGCTTGCCTTGATAGTCTCCCGGGTGTGCATTGCGATAACATTCGATGATATTTTTCTCGGCCGGACAACCAATCAAATCGCGATAATACAATGTCATGAGCGGATAACGCTCGGGCACACGCGTGATCTGTGCGTATTGATGATTGGTGGGAATCAGAATGTAATCGGTCTGGTTGAGGATATCGACAAAACGATTGAGTTTGTCGGCGTTATCGTCCCAGTAGACTTCCAGGTTCAGGTCGCCGCGATAGATGCCGCCAAAGGGATCATAAACGCCCACCCGCAACGGAAGTGTGTAATCGAAACTGGTCTCATTGGCCACCGTGGCGCCGCTCAGCGCGAGCGAGCCTGAATCGACTTCGAAGTGCATGTCGAACTGTTGTCCCTGCGTAACAGAGACAGGCTTATCGAGGGTCAGCGTATATGAATCGCCGCGAGGATCATGCATCGTTGAGAAATCCCCTCGCAGGGAGACGGTGGCAAGCGGTTGATCGGGCGCAGGAGATGAAGTGTCGTTCAGAGTCAGCTTGAGGGTGGAGGAGGAAGCGAGTTGATTGAGCGCGTGCGGCAGGGTGATGTTGTTGATTGTCCCATCGCTCTGCGCCACGAAGGATGTATCGTAGGGCTGGCCTGCTTGAATAAATCCACCGGTCGGGAACGGGAGGGGTTGATTGTAAATCTGCCCATTACTCTGGGTGATTTCCAGATTGATCGGCCCGGAAACATTTTGAAAGATCCAGCGTGAGGCGGCAACGCGCGGTTCGTCACGCAGGTAGATACTATGAAAGGCAAAGGCCCACATGGCAGTCAGGACAACCACCAGCGCGCCAGCCAGTCTCACGCCATACTTCACGATACGCGAGGTGGAAAGGCGCGGCACTTCAAACACAAACCAGGCGGCCATCATCACCAGTAACGGATAGATGGGCAATTGATAGCGCATGGTCGGATTGAACTGGAGTGATTGCCAACCGAAATAGATCGCGGTCCAACCCCACAATAGTACGTGACGCCACTCTCCTTTATAGATGCGCCAGGCCATATAGAGGAAACCCGCCCAGGCGAGCATGCCGAGTGGAAGACCCAATCCCCAAACCGTGAGATTCGTGAACGAATAGAGATGCGAACGACGCGCCCATTGCAGATTCCACGGCATATCCGCTTCGCCGGTTGCCTGCGCGCGTTGCTGCTGAATATCCGCCACCCAGCGCCGGTCGAGTTTCAGCCCGTCGAAGGCATAAGGTTGGAAGATGCGGAAGGTGAGCACGGCAGCCAATCCGCCCGCGAATAGACAGGCAGCTACCAATATCCAGTAATGATTGTTGGCTCCGTTATGGCTTCCATTCTTGGAAGCGAGTGTTTCATCCGGGGTCGCTTCTTCTTTTTTCTTGATGAAGTAACGCAGGATGAACGCGGCAGGCAATAAAATGGCCAACGGATAGATATTCAGCTTGGACGCCATGGCCATGCCATACGCCACGCCAAAGCCAATGCTCAGCAGGAACGATGGTTCGCGAATAAAACCAATGACCAGACCGGGATAGTCGATTCCCATCGGATGATGGTTGAGCACCGCGGAATCTTGATCTGTTTCTGGCGAAACGTTTTCTGATACTTCAATTGATTCTGGCTTTTCGACATCCGACTCGGAAAGCGATTCTATTTCCTTCTCTTTTCGCCCGGAATATTTTGCATCCAGGATGGCCACCGCAAAATAAATCGCTAGAATTTCAAAGGTATTGACATACAAGTCAGAGGTAAAGAAATGAGATTGCTGAATCTGCATCACCGCCAGTGCGGAGAACAAGGATGCCAGAAGTGCAACACGTTGGTTATATAAACGCGAAACGACCAGATACAAAAAAAAGATTGCAAACAGGTCCGCAATTGCAGAAGCCTGACGGCCCAGCACTTTCGGATCATCCGGATTTAAGAGTTCCACTGCAATGCGGACTGAGATGATATGCAAGTCGCCATAGACAAAGGAACCGTAGCCGCGATTGTACGGGTTGAGCGTGGATGTCTGGCTGTTGAAATAATCGCCCAGGCTGAGCCAGCGTTTTTGATCGGGCGGACAGGCTTCCACAGGAACGTTTGGGTCCAGACATTTATGTGCCTGCAAAGCATAAAGCACACCACTGAAAGTATTTTCATCGGGGTGCTGTCCCGCACCCTCGCCCCAATTGATACCGGTCAAACGTAAATAACCTGCCAGTACAAATACCAGCAGGAAAAGAACATCATAAAGCCAGGAATGTTTTTCGCGGTTCATAAACTCATCCGTCATTGCGAGACGGTGTTCGCCCGTTGAAGCAATCTCCGCTAAAGTTGGAGATTACTTTGTGGCGCCAAAAGCGCCACTCCCTGCAATGACATTTTATTGTGGCACCAGGAAAATCCAGAAATCATGACCCGGTACCTCCGAGTTGAACATGCGCAATTGCCCGTTCGGATACAACGATTGCAAGACGTCCAAAGACTCCTGATCGTTCCCGTTTGGATCTTCGGTGTTTGCCTTGACCATAAACAACTTCGGCCCGCTCAATTCTACCGTGCTCTCCAAATTATCACGCCACATGGCCATGTCTCGATTTGGGATGCCGGCCCAGACCGCCGGCAGGCGCGTATCGACCCAATACGGGAAAGGCACGATCCAGATCGTATCCGTCCTGCCATAGGTTTGCTCGAACTCCTTGATCACCTGTCCCATGTCAGATGAATTCCAGGACCCCTGGCGGAAGGTTTCATAATATTGATTGAAAACCAGGTCGTAGTTTTGAGAGATGGAAAAATACAGCAGGATGGCCGTAAGCCCCCAGGCGAAGACACTGCGCATCCTTCCACGCCCAAGGCTGGTGAGGAGACCATCCAGCGCCAGTGCCACGATCAGGAACGCCGGGATGTACGCGCCGCTCGCGCGATTCAGTGCCGGATTCTCGCCGGGGAAGGCCAGCGAAAGTGTGGATGGCAATTGCAACAATGGGATGGAGACAAGCAGAAATAGATCCAGCCAGTGCCGCTGGCGGAGATATCGAATCAGGACCAGGACAACACCGATCAGGAACAGCGCTGCGCTGATCACATCCAGGGCCGGACGATGTGTCACCGAGTTGACCCAGATCTCCCCATCGTCAAAGTTGAACATCTTGAGCGCGTTCCAGACGTTCGAAGAGAAGATCTGCCAGATCGGTTGCGTGATCGGATTCTCTTCACCGGTCAGGCGGGTCATGGCCCGGAAGCCGAATATGTCCGGATTATCGATCCAGTAGCGCATGAGCGGCAGGAAAACGAACATGGAGACGATGGCAAGGATGGCCAGCCAGATGAACAAATTCCCGCGTACACTCTTCGATTGCGAATGAGCCCAATATACAATGAAAGCCGCGACGACAACAATCGGCACAATGCGCATGGGACTGTACCCATGCAGGCCGGCCCCAAGGAAGATGCCCGAGAGGATAAAATCGTTGCGGTTGTGCGACCGCAGGCCGCGGATGAGAAAAAGAAGCGTGGGTGCGGCAAAGAGCGGGTATAACGGAAAACGTAATCCCACACGGCTGATGATGTTCGGCCAGTAGGCGATCCCCGTCAACAGGAGGGCGAAGAATCCCACGCGTCGCCCACCGATCTCTTTTCCCAGTAAATAAATAAAAGGCAGAGTCAAAAATCCAAGAATGGCGGTACCGAGTTTGAGGCTGAGGAAGGAGAGACCGGTGCCGAAGACTTTGGCGATCAGCAGCGTCCAATACATCTGAATGGCCTCACGGCCGGTATTGCGCGGAAAAAAGATGTGCGTGATTCCCTGTGACACATCGTATACGTCGAGGATCTTTTCAGCGTGATCGCTGAACGGTTCAGGGGGAACAGTGGTTGTGCGGTAAAAGCGGAAGAAAAGTATCAGTGCGGTGGCGGCGAACAGCAGCAACGTCCAATAAGTGATGTTGATCGTCCACCCATCACGTTTGAAGAATGCACCAATACGAGCCACCGTGGAGCGCCAATCTCGTTCTCTCAGCCAAAGAGCCCAGGTCAAAGACAGGGTGGCAAGCAGCCAGAGAGTTACATTGACAGGTGTGAATAGATTGCCACCCAGCATGAAGAATGCCCAAATTCCCAACACGATACTGATCAACAGTGCAATGGGACGATAGGTAAGTTGATCGGTGCGCAGAGGAATGGGAGTCAGAGATGCGAGTCGCCACTCATTGCTGTAAATCGCCCAGCCCAGAAAACCCAAAGCGATCCCGTAGAAGCCGAATCCAAAAATTGGATCGAGGTGCGGCGGTTCGAGTGTGTTTTGTCCGATCAATGCGAAGGCAAAGGCCAGCAGTGAGCGCCAGGGAAAAGATGAGGAAGCCGGAAATGCCGGGGCTTCTTCTTGACTTTCAACGAACTGCACATCAGACGCGGCAGTCGCATTTTCTGCGGGCGAAGATTGACTTGCTTCAGTTTTTTCTTCTTCTGCAAACTCGGGGATTTGAATCTTTTCGGATTCACCGAATCGGAACAGCGACTTGACATAGTCAAGTACGGTGGGTTCCTGCCGTTCATCTGGCTTTTCTAATTCGTCACTCATCTCTCATCACTCTGATCATACAGTCACCGAGGTTATTTAAAAAAGTGACTATTCTCTGCATGTTTATTTCTTCGTTGCGATTACCATGATACTTTCTCCCCAACGCATGGGAAGGAAGATCAAGCCAGTGATCGCCTGGAATCCGCCAAGCGAGCCGAAAGTCAGTTTCTGGATCTGCCTGGGAATAAAACGGATGTAAGGCACATCCCAAAAGCCATCGGCGAAAACACGTTGTATGGTAAAGCCTGCCTTTTCAATGAACGAAAGCCATTCGGCGGGTCTTTTCAACGAGATGTGAGTCGGGTCCTGATAACCGATCCACGCTTCCCCTTTCCAGGGCTTCAGCAGGGAATCAAGGTTTGGCGTGGCCAGGATCATCGTGCCGCCCTTTTCCGTCACCCTGCCGATCTCTGCAACGGCTTTTTCCGGGTTTGGCAAATGTTCGACGATATGCTTGATGATGACAACATTGAACGCACCTGCTTGAAAAGGGAGTTCCTCTGCGCTGGCAGTCTGCAAGTCGGACTTTTCAATCACTGCCTGCGACTCTTTGACCGCCCAGTAGTTTAAATCCATTCCATAAGTTTCAAATGAATCTTCCAGTTGCGCGACCAGATGTCCCAACCCGGAGCCGATCTCGAGCAAACGCGCCCCGCGCCTGCCATAACGGCGCGCCAGTGTGGCATAGAAGCGATTCGACCACCAGTATTGGCTGTACTTTGCAAAGGAAACATTTGCATACGTATGGGTGGAAAAATATTTTTCGTCGAAGGGCATTGGATATGCAATCAAGTAAACAAGCAGACAGGTACACAGGTGGCAAATGAAAAACCTGCATACATGTTTACCGGTTTACCTGCCTACTTCCTCCTCGCGACATAAAAAGTGAAAGTCCCGTTTTCGACCGGCTCAGGCGAAGCGTATTTACCTACGTACTTCTTCGTCAGCCACAGATTCCATTCAGTAGGTGCAAGGATCCATCTGCCGGTCAGTACCCTGGCGAAGACCGAAGGTATGCCAAAATAATGTCCCCATTCTAACACGCGCATGGAGGCGGGTGAAAAATAATGCCAGCAGTGGGTCAAGGCAAAACCAGCGCGATCGAGACGTTCCTGCCAGACCTCCGGTTCGTCCGCATGATGGACGCGCGAGATTTTGCGGAACCATTCCGTATAGGCATTGCCCAACACATGTGAGATCGAAAGCTCCCTCAAATATCTGGTGTTTGGCACACAGAAATAAAAGGGCGCGTCCTTTTTTAAGACGCGTGCGGTTTCGGCGAGCACCGCGTCGATGTGCGGGATATGTTCAAGCACCGAGTTGCTGAAACCGCTGGCGAAATATTCTGACGGAAACGGCGAACTGGCGCCATCGGCCTCGACTAATGCCTGGTACGCGCCGAACTTCTTCGCCTCGTGAATCGGTCCATGCCAGGGATCCAAACCCACATCGATTTTCTGATCGAAGGTCAGTGAGGCGAAGTGTCCATCGCCGCAGCCCACATCGTACACAGGCGCGGGCAGGGGCAAGTCTTGATAGTAGGTCGATTCCACTGCGCGCGAAAAACCCGCGGAAATAGGGAAGATCGCGCAGTTGCAAGTAAAGAAAATCTTTCATAGTAAGTGAATATCGTTGCAAGGAGCCCGTAGGGCATCGTGACAATCGTGGAGATTGCTTTGCCCACGCTTCGTCTTCGGACTCTGTCCTCCGCTCAGCGCGAGGGGCTCGCAATGACGTTATTTCTTCATCAGCCCTTCAAATAATTTTTCATACTCGGCAGCAATCGAGTCGGGATCATATGCCTTCTTGATGGATTCGATATCCCCGCGGAATTTATCCGGTTCATTCAGGACCTCGAGAATGCATTCCGCTAAATCGGCCGAATCGCCAATCCGCGCCACGTGTCCCATGCCGTGCATGCGGACGGGTTGCCGCACTCCCGGCAACGCAGAGGCCACACAGGGCACACGGTTCATCATCGCTTCGATTTGGACGAGACCGAAGGCCTCAGTGGAGTTCAGTGATGGCACGGTCAATACATCCAGGTTGGGATAGAGCGCGGCCAATTGAACGGGAGGCAGATTGCCTAGAAATGTCCAATGGCCGGCGGCTTCATATTCGCGGATGCGCGGGATCAAGCTGTCGAAATAGGCTTGTTCGCCCATCACATTTTCATGTTGCCCGGCATACAAAACCTGCGCCCGCGGATAGGCTTTCAAAATGGCGGGTAACGCGTCCAGCAAAATCTCCACGCCCTTTTCAGAAGCGAAGCGCGTGACCATGCCGATAACCGGGCGCCGTTCTTTGGCGTGATGCGCTTCGGCGAAGGCCCGGATCGCGCCGGGGAGAGGATCCGGCAATTCCACCGGAGGCAGGATGGGGGTTAATTTGGAGGCGTAGCGCGAAAGGTAGGGAGAGTTGTCTGCATAATCCTGGGTATAGGTCACGATGTGATTTGACAAAATCCCGGACATGTTATTTTGAAAATCCACCACGAGGTTGACGAAACGGTTGAAAAGTCCGGGCGGTAAGTGCAAGTCGCAGTGGTAGGTCAACACGGCCGGTTTGCCGAAGAGGCGTCCGCGCAGGGCAACGCCAGGCGCGTCGAATTGCGGCAGATGCATCTGCACCACATCATGTTCCGCGACCAACCTGGTTGCCACCAGACCGAAGGTGGGCGCCAGCACCCCTTTGCTTACTCGCATTGCCACCGGCACACGGATGATTTTCACGCCATCCATGATTTCTTCACGCGGCAGGGATGGATCGTACTGCGTGGTCATCACGGTGACCTGATGCCCGCGTTTGGCAAATGCACGCGCCAGACGCTCAGCATAAATGGTCAGGCCTGAGGTATGCGGGCGGTAATATGTAAGAACAGTTAGAATTTTCATAAAACGGAGAGATTATAACCCAGTGGTATAAGTGGGCGTGAAATTGATACAATTGTCGCACCGAGGTCATCCATGAACAACAGACAACAACTTACTGGCTGGATCATCGTTACTTTGCGTGAAGCTGCCTGGGCCCCTTTAGGTGTGGTGGGCTTTTATTTGATCGGACTTGTGTTTCATCTCTACGATAAATTTCCCTCTCTGGATATTCCGACTCACTTTCTGGGCGGGGTGGCGATCACGTATCTGTATCGTGTCGCCATCAGGAACTCCCAGGATTTTCTGGGGACCATTCCTCTTCCCATTCAGATCTTGCTGGCCTTTACCGCCACCGGCACAACAGCCGTCTTCTGGGAATTTTACGAAAATATCCTCGACTTTCTGCTGGGCACGCACATGGTGCTGGGTTTACCAGATACCTTAAAAGATTTGACCAATGGGCTGCTGGGCGCGTTGATCGTCTCAGTGTTTTACCGGCCGTGTAAACCAGAATTAAAAATTTAGAGATAAGGCTTATTGACTTCGTCCAACTTGGCCTTCATTTCACTCAATAATTCCATCGCTGTTTCTTTCTTTGCCGGATACAGATCGTTTAATTCCTGCGGATCCTCTTTTATGTCGAAGAGGCGGATCAGGCCATCGGGAGGCACTTCGTTATACCCAAAGTAATAATGCAACTTGTAATTTTCCTTCACCAGGATGGTGGAGGCTTGGGTGAACGGGGCATATTGGGCGTTGTTATTTGCCCGGATGACGTATACATTCCGATTTAAGGTTTGATCCGTCGGGGCGAAGGGCGGCAGGACGACGCCTTCGGTCCAATCCGGCATGGGCTGTCCGGTCAGATGGGTGAGGCTCGGCAGGACATCCACGGCGCTGGTGGTCTCGAAGATATCCATGCCGGTTTTCCGTCCCGGCTCGAAGATCATCAACGGGACGCGGATCACAGGCTGATATAACACGTCCGTGCTGTGACCGACAACACCACGCTCGAACATTTCCCCATGATCCGAGGTCAATATCAGCCAGGTATTGTCCAGTATTCCCGAACTCTCCAGGTAGTTGAACAGTCGATTGAATTCCCGGTCGCAGTACAGAATAAACTCGTCGTAGTCCTCGCGCCTGCGATCCGTATGTTTGATGGGAAATCTGGCCAGCACATCGATGGGTTTTTCGTCAGGCTTGAAGCCATCTCCTTTAAAATAATTATAGAATTCCACCGAGGTGGAATAGGGCTCGTGTGGCGGCAGGAAATGGAAGTAGCCCGCGAATGGCTGGGGGATGACCGTGAGACGACCGGTGATGTAATCCACAGCATCTTCCAGCCGGAACCGGTTGATAAGCGTCGCGGAAGGGATGCCGCGCGGAAAGAGCGCTTCGAGTTTCTGGTCTTTTCTTTCCTGCAGGCTTTCATAAAGATGGGAAAGGAATAACGAATAGGCCTGCCCTTCATCTTTGATCTTCAAGTCGCGGATTAGACTTACCGAGGCGATATCTTCATCGTTTTTGAACATCTGTTCGATGGGCGTATCGATGGATTTGATCATGAGTTGTTCTCTGGGGATCAACTCATCAATTTCCTGACTGAATTGTTCCAGAAAAACATTGGCCCAGCCGTTGTGAGTATAGGCGATCCGATAATGATTGGGGAGCGCGCCAAAGATGTTGCGCGTCACAAAGGCATCGGCAACTTGCGAGCGGGGCTGGAAGGCGCGGTGGGTCCAGGGAAGGGTGCCGGTCAGAAGAGAGGCAGTTCCGGGAGTGGTGTAATTGCCACCAGCAAAATGGTTGTGATAGACAATGGCCCGCTTCGCCAGTCGGGCAATGTTGGGCGTCGTGGCGCGTGGGTAGCCGTATACGGGAATGTTATAAGCCGAGAAGGCATCGAAAACGATCACCAGCACATTCTTTGGCGTATCCTGAAGAGGGAACGATCCATCCAGTGTCTTTAATAAGCGCGGGGCAGCATAACCCAGCGGCAATGCTCCCGCCAATTTAAAGAAAATCTCTTCGATTGATTGAATTCTTCACTTCTCACCAGCTATGGAATATTACGGATAATTACAATGACGATCCCTACCACGTCCAGCAATAGATAAAACACGCTTAGGACAGACAAACGATCGATCAGTTCCAGCATGAATTGAACGGATTTGCCCGACCGGATGAATTGATACACCGGTATCAGGATGGAGGGAATCACGATCACCAGGCTCAGTGCATATAAATATCTCAATGGATGTCCTGATTGCGCGAGCCACTGGAGCACGGAGGCTGGCAAAGAAACGTTCCAGAGAAAAAGCAGCTGACCAATCATCGCCCACAATGCCAAAAGGAGCATCAACATGCTCAAAAAGGCAATGCGCCGGTCAACCGTCCATTGTTTTGGCGTAAGATAGCCTGCCAGCGTAAAAACGATGAAGATGATTATACTTTCCACGAGAGCAAAGAGTAATCCATAGGAGCCAACGCCAATGGCGTCCCACATGTTCGTCCGCTCGCTGACCCAGGATACATCCATGAAAACCAGGATGAGTGTCCATAAATGGAGAGGAAAAGCGCAGATGAGAAAGAGGGACCAGAGTCCCGCTTTGGAATATCGGTGTGTAAAGTAGTTGATGAAAGTAGTCACGGCTTGTCCTGTAAGCGAATTGCTTCTTGAAACAACAATGGGATATTGATGCTCGAGGCGCTAAAGATAAGGTTCGTTGACCTTTTGCAGTTGGCCTTTTAATTCGTTGAGCAATTCCGCTGCGATGCCTTTCTTTGAGGAATATAGATCCATCATTTCTTCCGGATCCGATTTCAGGTTGAAGAGCCTCACGAGACCATCGGCGGATACTTCAGGATACCCAAAATAATAATGAAGTTTATAGTCATCCTTCACCAAAATGGTGGAAGCCTGTGTAAGTGGGGCATCTTCAGCGTTGTGGCTGGCACGCATTACATATATATTTCGATCGGGGGTCTGGCTGGGGCCATTAAAGGGCGGCAGGATGACACCTTCCGTCCAATTGGGAAAGGGCTGCTGGGTCAGATGGGTTAAAGGTGGGCAGTAGATCAACGGCACTTGTATACTCGTAGATATCTGTGCCAACGCTCTGCCCTGGTTCAAAGATCATCAACGGTACACGGATAACCGGTTGGTATAAAGCGTCTGTACTGTGACCGCTGATTTCACGTTCGAACATCTCGCCGTGATCGGAGGTTAACACCAGCCAGGAATTTTCCAGCAAGCCGGATCTTTCCAACTGGCTGTATAACCGGCCAAACTGCTGATCGCAATAAAGGATATATTCATCATACTCTCTGCGTAGCTTGGCGAGACTTTTACTGGCTCTCCCGGCAAAGATATCTTTTGGTTTTTCAATCGGTTTGAAGCCATCGTTATTGAAGGCGTCATAAAACTCAAGGGAGGTTCGATAAGGGTAATGCGGTGGATAAAAATGAAAGTAGCCAAGAAACGGTTGGGGGATTTCAGAAAGGCTCTTTCCTACCGCGTCAATGGCAGTCTCCAGCAGAAAGCTATTGTCCGTACCAGCTTCCGGAAGCCCACGCGGGAAGAGAGGTTTCAGGTCATTGATTCTCTTTGCCTGGAAGTACTCATAAATATGTGAAAGAAATAGAGAATAGGCATATCCTTCTTCGCCAATCTTCATATCGCGTATCCAGCCCACGGAGGCGATATCATCATCATTCTTGAAAAATGCTTGAATCGCTGTATCATAAGATCCCAACAGCAGCTTGTTTCTGGCAATTAGCTCGTCAATTTCCTTACTGAACTGCCTGAGTAAGGTATACGCCCATCCATTGTGAGTATAGGAAATGCGATAGTAACTTTGAAACGCACTGAAAATATTCCGGGATGCAAAAGGTTTTGCTACTTCTGAGTTGGGTAGGAAAGCCCGGTGTGTCCAGGGAAGCACCCCCGTCAGCAGGGAGGCGGTCCCGGGAGTGGTAAAGTTCCCACCAGCAACATGATTGTGATAGACAATCGCCCGCTTCGCCAGCCGGGCAATGTTGGGCGTTGTCTTGCGCGGATATCCATAAAGCGAAATATTATATGCCGAGAACGCATCGAAAACGATAATGATGACATTCTTTCGGCTTGTTTGGAGGGCTCCGGCCTCCGGCGTTTGCAGCCAGTACGGAGCGGTGAGGCTTAGAGGGAATAAGCCTGCCAGTTTCAAGAAATCACGTCGACTCAGTTGATTTTTCATTTGTTATCACTCATCAAAGACGCTAAAGATAGGGCGCGTCCACTTCCTTCAATTTGATCTTTAGTTCGTTGAGCAATTCCGCTGCGATGCCCTTCTGTGAGGAATATAGATCCAGTAATTCTTCCGGATCCGATTTTATATCGAAAAGTTTTGCCAATTCGCCCCTCTTTAGTTCGGGATACCCAAAATAATAATGGAGCTTATAAGGTTCCCTGATAAGAGTGACAGAAGCTTGAGAGAAAGGTTCATATTGAGGGTTTTCAATAGCCTGTATAACATATATATTTCGATCGGCGATCTGGCTGGTGCCATTAAAGGGCGGCAGGACGACACCTTCCGTCCAGGTGGGAAAGGGTTGCTGGGTCAGGTGCGTTAGGGTGGGTACCAGATCAACGGCACTTGTATACTCGTGGATATCTGTCCCAACGCTCTGCCCTGGTTCAAAGATCATCAACGGTATACGGATTACGGGTTGATAAAGTACATTTGAGCCATGCCCAACGATTTCACGTTCGAACATCTCGCCGTGATCGGAGGTTAACACCAGCCAGGAATTTTCCAGCAGACCGGAGCTTTCCAACTGGCTGTATAACCGGCCAAACTGCTGATCGCAATAAAGGATATATTCATCATACTCTCTGCGCTGTATTGGCAGATCCTTGACGATCTTTGAGACCAAAATATCTATCGGCTTTTCCACGAATTTGAAGTCATCGCCTTGGAACGCATTGTAGAACTCGCGCGGCGTACGATAAGGCGAGTGTGGAGGCATGAAATGAAAGTAGCCAAGAAAGGGTTGGGGGATTTCAGGAAGCTTCTTTCCGATCGTGTCAATGGCGGTTTCGAGCAGGAAGCGACTGTCTTCTATACCGGTGGTCGGAAGACCGCGCGGGAAGAACGGTTTCAAATTTTCGATCTGCTTTTCTTGAACGCTTTCGTAGAGATGCGAGAGAAATAGGGAATAGGCATTCCCATATTCCTTGATGTTGATGTCGCGCCCCCAACTTACAGTCGCGATATCATCATCATTCCTGAACAGGTTCGAAAGGACCATATCGTAGGATTCAAGAAAAAGGGATTCCCTGGGGATCAACTCCTCGATATTTTCAGCCAATTGTTTAAGAATTGTGTTGGCGAACCTGTTATGGGTGTAGGCGATGCGGTGGTAATTTTTGAAGGCACCAAAGATATTGTTTTTGACGAATTGATCAGAGACCTTTTTATTGGGGTTGATGGCCCGGTGTGTCCACGGAAGCACCCCCGTCAGTAGGGAGGCTGTTCCGGGAGTGGTAAAGTTCCCACCGGCAAAGTGATTGTGATAGACGATGGCCCGCTTTGCCAGTCGGGCGATATTCGGCGTGGTCTGTCGTGAGAATCCGTAGGCGGAAATGTCATAGGCAGAGAAGGCATCGAAAACGATAATGATCACATTCCTGGGACCTGTCTGCATATCCAGCGTGCGTAACAAACGGGGAGCAGCCATCCCCAACGGTAAAACGCCGGCTAATTTCAGAAAATCGCGTCGATTAAATTGTTTCTTCATTCCTACTCGCAATGCACCTTCAGCCATTAAAACAGGTTTTTATTTTCTTTGATCCATTCGAATAACAGTTCCAGCCCTTCTTCGAGATCGATCTTTGGTTCCCAGCCCAGCTCACGTTGCGCCTTGCGGAAGTCTGCATAGAAGACGCGTTGATCGCCCGGACGCCAATCGTCGCGCGCCACAGGGATCTCTTTTCCAAGCAATTTTTCAAGGATGGGACCGAACTCGGCCCAGACCGCCAGCATATTGCGCGGCCCGCCGCCTATATTGTACACCTGACCCTGGGCAATCTCGACCTTTTCCACCGCAGCATCATAAGCGTTCAATAAGTCTTTCACGTGGAGCACGTCGCGCACCTGTTTGCCATCCCCATAAATGGTGATCTGCTTTCCCGTCACCGCCGCGATCATCATCCAGGCCAGCCAGCCCTGGTCTTCGATGCCGAATTGACGCGGCCCATAAATACAGGACTGGCGAAAGACCGCCGAGCGCAGCCCATAGATCCTGGCATAGTCACGGACGTATTGATCGCCCGCGCCTTTGCTGCAACCGTATGGCGAGTGGAAATCCAGCGGCTGTGTTTCCGGACAACCTTCGATCAAATCCTTATAACGCCAGCGCGTATTTTCCTCGATCAGTTCCACACCCTCCATGCCGCCGTACACTTTGTTGGTGGAGGCATAGAGGAAGATCGGATTGCGTCCCGACAGGCGCGCGGCTTCGAGCGCGTTGAAGGTGCCCATTGCGTTGGCCTCGAAGTCGTCGCGGGGCGAGGTGACGGAAGTGGTCACTGCGACCTGTCCCGCCAGATGAACGATCACATCCGCCTCTTTGGCGGATTCCACCAAAAGGTCCGCGTTGCGCACATCTCCAACGGTCAGGCGGAAGGCCTCTTTCCCGAACGTTTCCTCCAGCCAGGTGAGGTTGCGCGGTGCGCCGGCGCGGGATAAGTTATCGTAGATCGTAACCGTTTCACCGCGCTGGATCAGCCGGTGAGCGTAGTTCGAGCCGATAAACCCGGCTCCTCCCGTAACAAGGTAATGACGAGCCATTCTTTCTCCTAATACTCGATTCGGTGGTTGATCCTTCTGGCAAGGAAAGATACCATGATTGCCCCAAATGCAAAACCGCCGATGTGTGCCCACCAGGCGATCCCGCTGGCAGTACCGCCCTGCATGACGAACAGTCCCGAATATAGCTGCGAGACAAACCAGAAGACCAGAAAGATCACCGCCGGGATTTCGATGATCGTGAAAATGAACAGGATGGGTACCAGGCTGGCAATGCGTGATCGCGGGTAAAGAATTAAATAAGCCCCCAGCACGCCGGCAATCGCGCCGCTGGCCCCGATCATCGGATTCTCATTATTCGGCAGCACATAGGTTTGCAGGAGCACTGCGGCCACCCCGCTCAACAAATAAAAAATGAGATACCGTGCTGCGCCCAGGCGCGCTTCCACGTTGTCGCCAAAGATGTGGAGAAACCACATGTTGCTCAGCACGTGGAACCAGCCCCCGTGCAAAAACATGGAACTGAAGATGGTGATCCAGGCGGCAGAGGGATCGTTGGTTAGATGGGCGGGGATCATGCCCCAGGCATAGATGAAACGCTGCAAGGCAGAGGGATTCAATTGCCATTCATAAAAGAAGACCAGCACGTTCGCGGCGATCAGCGCCACGTTGACCATAGGAAATTTGCGGCTGCGAACGGTATCGTAAAGGGGGATCATACCTTATCTCATCAGTTACAAGTTAAGCACTTTAACAATCTGTCAAGACGGATAAATCTGGGCTTTCGGGTAAACTTCGCCGCATGAGCGAAGAAAAACAACCCCGAAAAACCAGCAGCGTGCGTGACACGCGTGCCATTCAGAAAAACCGTGTCAGTCAGCCTGAAGCCGCGCCCTCGGATGAGCAAATCCGAGAACGGATCCAGGACCTCGTGCATCCAGCCACCCTGGCGCAGGTGAGTTATTTTCATCGTTTGGGGCCGCGGGAACGCACGTTGAGTTTCGTGGTCATGGGGCGTTTGTGCTCGAGATGGTCTGGCGCCAGATCGGCAGCGTGAACGCCCTGTCCCGGATGGTGCAAAAAGAAGCCGTTCTGTTGGAACAACCCAGAAAAGTCAGCCAACAAGCGCTGGCGCAACGGCTCACCAGTCTGCCCGCCGACCTGTTTCTGCGAGTCTTGCTGGAGATCTTGCCCAAAGCGCAGGAACGCTGGATGCAGCGAGAACGGCCACTGGCTGCTGAACTGCTCTGGGCGGCAGAGCGGTATCGAGCCGTATTGGCTGTGGATGGTTCGACGCTGGATGCGTTGATTCGCCAACTCGGCTTGCTCCACGACTTGCCCGAAAATCCATTGGCGGGACGCATGACAGCCTTGTTAGACCTGTGCACGCGTTTGCCTGAGAAGATTTGGTGTGAAAGCGACCCCAGAGCGCACGACCAGGGCTTCTGGGAGGCGATCTTATCGGTTTTGCAGGCTGGCAGCCTGCTGATTTTCGACAAAGGGTACCTCAATTTTGCGATCTTTGTCAAATTGAGCCAGGCCCAGGTCAAATTTATCACACGCCCCAAGACGAATCTGGCTTATACGCTGGAACGCTCTCTGCTCCGCACAGCCGCTGTGCACGATTCCCTGGTCTGGATGGGGGCGGAGGAGACTCGCCAACAAGTGCGTTTGCTCGAAGTCCTGTATCATGGCAAATGGTATCGCTACCTGACCAATGAACTGGATGACCAGAAACTGCCCACCGCTTACCTGGTTGCCCTGTACTGGCAACGTTGGCGCATTGAAGATGCCTACAACATCGTCAAACGCTTGCTGGGACTGGCTTACTTTTGGTGTGGCGCACAAAATGCGGTTGAAATACAGCTTTGGGCCACTTGGCTGTTGTATGTGGTCTTGGTGGATCTGACCGATGCCATCGCCGAAACACTCCACCTGCTTTTCTCAGCCGTTTCCATGGAGAAGGTGTATCGCAGCCTCTACTTCTTTACCAATGCCAGGCATCGGATCGGGGCGAGACAGATGATGTTGTGGCTTAGCTTGCCAACGAAGCCAAGTTCTTTGGCATCCTCAAACGGAAGCGCAAGAACGATAATCCTTCGCCTTTAGTTTTTGTACCCAAGCTCTTGACAGAACTTTCAAAGTCTTAACTTGTAACCGATGACCTTAGCTGACGTTTTCTTCGCCGACCTTCGTCCGTAGCTTCTTGAGCTGTTCATAGATTCCCGATAAAGTCTGTCCTTCACGCGCCAGACCGATCCCGCCGATCACGCCGCTGTTGAGGTAGTTATACAAACGGCCGGTCAGTGCGACTGCCAGGGCAGTGGACTCGTTGCCGGTCAGCAGGGTGATGGCGCCGCCGAACGCTCCTTCGAAGGTACCAACGGCTCCCGGTAAGGAGGGGATCGCGCCGCCGAACGCAGCCGCCCCCAGCCCGAACATGCCCCAGACGATTTGTGCCTGCGGGAAGAAGGCGCGGATGATCAAAAAATAGGAAACAATGGCAATGGCCCAGTTGAGCGTCATCCAGAACAGGAAACGCACGAACAGCCAGCCATCGGTCAGCACGCTGAGACCGGCGAAGAACGCTTCAAGGAAACTGCCGCCCATGCGTTGCAGTACCGGCCAGCGCCCGCTGAGTTTATGAAAGAGATCCAGGGCCCAACGATTATTGCGTGCCAGAACGTAAAGAAAGACAAAGCCGATGACTACAACAATGCCAACGATGATACCGATCTGTTCGGCGCCCTCCGCACCCACGACGAACGGCAGGGCCGCCAACAGGACGATGGCCGAGTAGCCCAGGTCCATGGCGCGTTCGATCACGATCGTGGGCAGGATCTCCATGAATTGCATCTCTGATTTACGGCTGAGCAAAAAGGCGCGTCCGATTTCCCCGAGACGGAAAGGCAGAAAATTATTCAGGATATAGCCTTCGCCCACCGTCCAGAAGACATTGCTGTAGGAAGCGCGGTCACGCAACAAGGTCCGCCATACCTGGGCCCGCACCGCCAGCCAGATAAAGCTGACGACCAGGGCAATTCCCAGCAGCGTGTAGTTTGCATGGCGGATGGCCTCCACCATGGCGCGCAGGTCAACAAAGTAAAGAATGGCCGCAATCAAAAGCATGCTGATCAGCGCACCCGGCAGCCAGCGTTTTACGTCTTTCATCAATAATTCCTTTTTCACCACAAAGGTCACCGAGGATCACGAAGGTTTCTTTTTATTTCTTTGTATACCTTCGTGCTCTTTGTGGTAAATTCTTTTATTCCTCTTCCAGTTTCAAGACAGCCATGAAGGCCTCCTGGGGGATTTCAACATTCCCGATCATCTTCAAACGTTTCTTGCCCTTCTTTTGTTTCTCGAGCAATTTCTTCTTGCGGGTAATATCGCCGCCGTAGCATTTGGCCAGCACGTCTTTACGAGTTGCCTTCACGTTGGCGCGCGAGATGACGCGTCCGCCCGCCGCGGCCTGGACGGCGACATCGAACAGTTGACGCGGGATCAACTCCTTGAGCCGGGTGATGAGCCGCTGGCCCTTATGATAGGCATCCTTCTCGTGGACGATGGCCGCCAGCGCATCCACCGCTTCACCGTTGACCAGGATTTCCAGTTTCTGCAATTTATCGGCGCGGTATTCGAGGAATTGATAATCGAGCGAGGCATAGCCTTTGGTGCGCGACTTCAGGTCGTCGAAGAAGTCCACGATGATTTCGGAGAGCGGAATTTCGTAATCGAGCTGCACGCGGTGTGGTGCGGGATATTCCTGCTGTTTGAAGACCCCCCGCCGCTTGGTCACCAATTCCATGATGGGACCGTAATAATCGGTGGGCGTGATGATCTCGATGGTCATCCACGGCTCGCGGATTTCCAAAATGCCCTCGTCGGGAAGTTCGGCGGGCAAATCCACGGTGACGACTTCGTTATCGAGTTTGACCACCTCATACTCCACCGAGGGCGCGGTGAAGAGCACGTCCAGATCGTATTCACGTTCGATGCGTTCCTGGATGATCTCCATGTGGAACAAGCCCAGAAAGCCGGCACGGAAACCGAAGCCCAGGGCCTGGGAGGTTTCCGGTTGGAAGGTCAGCGAGGCATCGTTGAGCTGCAGTTTATCGAGTGCCTCGCGCAAGTCGCTGTAATCGTCTGCTTCTACGGGATAGATCCCGGCGAAGACCATCGGCTTGGGGGTACGGTACCCGGGCAGGGGCCCGGCCGCGGGCAGCGCCGTGGTGGTGATCGTATCGCCCACGCGGCACTCGTGCACGGTCTTGAATCCGGTGGCGATGTAACCCACTTCGCCGGAGCCCAGGCGCTCGACCGGTTTCATGCCCGGAGCGAAGATGCCGATCTCGACCGGTCGCATGTCGGCGCCGGTGGCGAAGAGATGCAGAATGTCAGTCGCTTTGAACGAACCCTCGGAGACGCGGATATAGGCGATCACGCCCTTGTAGGAGTCGTAGTGTGAATCGAAGACCAAGGCCCGCAGGGGCGCTTCATCCGCATCCTTGGGCGGCTGGATGCGCGTCACAATGGCTTCCAGGATCTGCTCTACGTGGGTGCCTTCCTTGGCCGAGACCTGAATCACGTCAGCGGGATCGACGCCCAGCAGGGAGCCGATATCCTCCGCCACCTCGTCGGGACGCGCCGAGGGCAGATCGATCTTGTTGATCACGGGGATGATCGTCAGGTCGGCTTCCAGCGCCTGATAGAGATTGGCCAGCGTCTGTGCCTCGATGCCCTGCGTGGCATCCACCACCAGCACCGCGCCTTCACAGGCCTTGAGCGCCCGGCTGACTTCGTAACCGAAGTCCACGTGACCGGGCGTATCGATCAGGTTGAGTTCGTATTTGTTGTCATCCTTGGCCGTGTAATACATGCGCACCGCGGAGGCCTTGATCGTGACGCCTTTTTCGCGTTCGAGGTCCATCGTGTCCAGCACCTGCTCGGTCATGTCGCGTTCAGAGATGGCGCCGGTCAGTTGCAGCAGGCGGTCGGCCAGCGTCGATTTGCCATGGTCCACATGGGCGATAATGCAGAAGTTACGGATATGGTCGGTCATAAAAGCGAACGAAGTATAACCTATTCCGTTCCAACAAAAAACAGCGCGTGAACGACGCGCTGCTTGAAAATGGCCCAGGGAGTCAACGTTCCCAGATGTTGAACCTGCCGCCTTATATCTTCGTCAACAGTTCTGCTTTTTTCGTCTGGAATTCCTCTTCAGAGAGAATGCCTTGCTTACGCAGTGCATCCAGTTTGGCGATCAGGGTCGGGATATCCTCCTCCGCCGGGAAGCGGCCTCCCATCTCCTCAAAGCTCAATTTCTCCTTGGCATTTAGCATGGCGGTTTTGAATTTGACCGGATCACCGATGCGCTTAAAGAGATTGACTCCCAATTCACTGGCCGTCAGGATTTCGATATCGCCATAATCGAACAGCCTGCCCCAGAACGACTGGCTCATCTTCACGTCGTTGACTTTTTCGAGGGAGGAATCCACCACATCCTTATTGAACACACCGGAGATTTGAATCACACGCCGGTTTGTGACAATATACTGGCGGTTCGACCAGATCAAAATATCGCGCAGCATGCCGGCCAGCGGTACCAACACCAGAATAAATCCAATCGCTGCCAGCGGATAAAAGTAGGTTGCTGCACTGAGACCCGCGATCAGCACGAGCGTCAAAATAATTTCGAGCAAAATGTTGCTGAACAGAATGAACCAGTGCTGGCGCGTCACCAGCAGCATGCGTTCGTTTTCACCCATCAAGCCCTGGACATAGGTTTTTGCCATGCTTTTTATCCTCTTGATACCGAGAATGTTATGACGGGGTTGATTTTATCACTGCGCCGAATTGAAAATGAAGGTTTTGGGGTGGAGGCTTGTCTGAATATAATAGAATGATCACCATGGACTATCGTTTGATAGAACTGTGCAGAGTGGGAGATTCATCGGCAATCGAGCATTTTGTTCAGACTTACCAGCAGGAACTCTATCGTCTGGCACTTTCTATTCTGGATGACTTCACCGAAGCAGAAGAGGCGACTCAGGACTCGCTGCTGGCTGCCCTGGGATCTCTGGACTTGTTTCGCGGCGACTCGAGTTTTACCACCTGGCTATATTCCATCACCGTTAATATTTGCCGCACCCGTCTCCAGCGCCAGAAGCGCCGTGAACAGTTGAAACAAATTTTGGGCGGCATCATCCAGGCACGCAGCCAGCACATACCTTCGGTGGAGGAGCGCGCCGTAGAGCACGAATCCAACGAGTCTCTGTGGCGCACCATCCACAATATGGACGAGAAACATCGCATCCCGATGGTGCTCCGCTATTATCACGATTTATCAGTGTCCGAGATCGCCAACATTTTAAAAATTCCTGAAGGCACAGTGCATTCGCGCTTGAACACAGCCAGGAAACAATTGCATGCGATTTTGAAAGAAGGAAGCTGATGAAAAGTATCACCCATGCTCAAGCTGTCAGATTGATCCACCGTTGTTTGGATGGGCTGTTGAACGATAGCCAGAATAATATTCTGGACGAACATTTATCTTCCTGTGACTCCTGTCGAGCTTATGCCGCCGGGTTGGAGTCGTTTTCTGATCGTTTGAAAAACGAATTTCACGCTCGCTGGGATAAAAAATTGGGCTCTTCACCAGAAGTCATACAGCAAGTTGTGACCAAGGCAAGGAGAATTCCCATGGCGAATCGATTTTCTGGCAGTATCAAACTGCTGGCGGGTGCTGCCGCGTTGGTTGTGTTGGGTTTTCTTGTCAATTTCGTTGTTTCACAATTTCGAAGTACAACCACACCAGCAATGGGAAATGTCAATAACTCTATATTGGCAGAAGACCGGCTGCTTGCCTTTACCTCCAAACAAGATGGCAACATGGAGGTCTACACCGTGCATGCTGATGGCAGCAGTGTGAAGAACATTACCAACAATCCCGCGTACGATGCCAACCCGGTCTGGTCACCGGATGGGAGGCATATCGCTTTTGTGAGTAATCGCCATGGTGGCGATGTCTCACAGCTCTTCCTCATGGATGCCGATGGCTCCCACATATCTCAACTCACGACGAATGAGGGTGATCATATGTTACCTTCGTTCATGTATGACAAATCTAATTTGTGGTCACCCGATGGGAGCAAGTTGCTTTACTTGCAACTACCAAGTCGGTTTGACACAGAATGGGTACTTCAATCCATAGATGTCAACAATGGCAATGTGATATCTCTTGGAACAGGAAGGTTTGATATCACGGGTATTTCATGGTCGCCTGATGGGAAATCTGTTGGCTTTATTCGCAACGATCCCCAAAACAAGGATGAAAACAAATTTGTACCAGAAATGAACGTTGTCAGTGCGGATGGAACCAAATTAATTAATATCAACCGTCTCCTACCCTCTAATGAGACCCTAAATTTCGCGACCAACTATTATTGGTCGCAGGATGGCAAATCGGTCTTCTTCGTTGTATATAAGCATATTGATGAAGGAAAAGACCAATGGATTGCGTGTGAAGCTGATTTGAACAATAGCAACTTGATCCAGAGAGCCACATCAAGTACGCCCATGTACGACTGGTGGGATGGCACATCTTTTATTACGGGCCTTGGCGGAGATCCACTCACTTGGCTGCGTGCTGACGGGACGTATAGTGTTTTCAAGGCTTTTGACAAATGTAAAACATCAGACGATCCCCCAAAACTCAATCGAAGATCTTCCAATGGGGTTTTGATAGTAGGAGTAGGCTGTTCCAATAACGAATGGTGGTTTTATCGGGCCAGCCCGGATGGGAGGGTGATACAACAACTTCTAGATTCACCTATGGTTGGCAATCTTGAAGATATTATTTGGTCACAAGACGATGAGTTTGTCGCCTTTATGTTCACCTCCTCATCTTCGGACAAGACCAGCCTGTATATTGTAAATATTGACGATGCCTTGAAGAACCCTTCTGTTCAGGCGAAACAAGTGACCATTGACAGTGGTCCACCATACGTATTTCTGTCCTGGCAGCCAATTCCATGAACATGCTTCACTTCACATCGATCACCGCCACCCATAAGGGTTTGAAGCGTCCCTGCATGGTAAGCGAACCGATGGAGACGATCAACTGCTGCCCGGAGGAAAAGGTTGTCAAGGTTTTTGTATTGAGCAGAGGATTTAGATCCGAGACGAGCACGGCTTGCTGGGTGGCATTTTCCGTCCAGGTCGTCTGATAGATGGCACTGCCGGCCACCACCTGCACGGCCGTCGGGGTGGCCGGGCCAAAGTCATACCTGGAGGCGTCCAGCACGAAGCCATCCCCTGCCGACATGTCATAGGCCAGACCGGCCGTGTCCATGTGTTGTTGATCCACCACGATGACCGGCAGGGGTGCCGATGTGGCAGTAGCGGTTACAGGCGCTTGCGTATTGCAGGCGCCAAGCAGACATGCCAATAGCAGGAGTACGAAGAAGAGTTGTTTCATTTATGGTCCTTCGAAGAGAGCTTGAATCAATGGCGCTGGATCGTCCCCGCCGCCCGGGGTAAGCCGGGCGAGAAACTCGGTATTCCCCTTCGGCCCCAACAGCGGACTCTTGATCAGCCCGCGCACCTCGAAGCCTGCGCCCTGCGCAAAGCCCAATACCTCGAGCAGCACCTGTCTGTGGATTTCAGGGTCGCGGATCACGCCGTCGCCGCGTGAGACGTCTTTTCTACCGGCCTCGAATTGCGGTTTGATGAGGGCAATCACTCCCCCTAAATTCGCAGAATTTGGGGGAGCCGGAGGGGGGTCGAAATCCATCTCTTAATCACCGGCAGCAGAATCTTCAACGAAATAAACGAGGCGTCGATGGTCACCAGCGCAACCGGCTCCGGCAGTGAATCCACGTAGCGGGCGTTGGTCTCCTCCATCACCACCAGGCGCGGGTCATTGCGCAGTTTCCAGTGCAGGATGCCCTTGCCCACATCGATGGCATACACCTTGGCCGCGCCGCGCTGTAATAGACAATCGGTGAAGCCGCCGGTCGAGGCGCCCACGTCGGCACAGACCAGTCCCTTCACCTCCAAGCCGAAGGCTGCCAGCCCCGCCTCCAGTTTCTCGCCGCCGCGGGAGACGAAGCGCGGGCCGGAGTCAACCGTCAGGAGGGAGTTGGGTGCGATGGCGGTGGCAGGCTTGAGCGTCACCTGATCGGCCACGCGCACCTGTCCCGCCATGATCAGGGCCTGCGCCTTGGCGCGTGATTCCGCCAGTCCACGCTCCACCAGCAATACATCCAAACGAAGCTTCTTCATGGATGTATTTTACTGCTATCAGGTAAAATAGCCCCATGCTCAAGCCCTTGATCAAAACCATGCGCCTCCGCCAGTGGCACAAGAACGGATTTATCTTCTTCGCGCTGATCTTCGACAAACAGTTGTTCGTCCGTGCCGCGTTTCTGCGCACGCTGCAGGGGTTTCTTCTCTTTTGTTTGATCTCGAGCGCAGTCTATCTTTTCAACGATGTGGCCGACATGCAGGCTGACCGCCAGCACCCCGAAAAGAGGCACCGTCCGCTGGCCTCGGGAAAACTTTCCGTGCGCCTGGCGGTCAGCGTGGCGAGTTTCCTGGTCGTGGTCGCCCTTCCGTTGGGCTATCTGCTGTCGCCCGCCTTTGCCGGTATCCTGGCGCTCTATTTTGCGATCAATATCCTGTATTCGGTCTGGTTGAAGCATGTTCCGGTGTTGGATGTGCTGGTGGTCTCCTCCGGCTTTGTCCTGCGGGTGGGCGCCGGCGTGGCGCTCATTACCGTGGAACGTTTCTCCCCCTGGCTGTACGTGGTCACCACCCTGTTCTCCCTGTATATCGCCCTGGGCAAGCGCCGTGCCGAAATGAGCCTGCTGGCGGCGGAGGCGGGTGCGCATCGCAAGGTGCTGGACGGCTATACCATCCCCCTGCTCGATCAATACATTACCATCGTCTCCGGCACCACCATCGTGGCCTATGCCTTGTACACCTTCTCTGCACCGAACCTGCCCGCCAATCACACCATGATGCTGACCATTCCCTTCGTGGTCTATGGCATCTTCCGCTATCTGCAGTTGATCCAGACTGGTCACGCCGCCGGAGCGCCGGATGAGGTGGCGCTCAAGGATCGCCCCTTGCAGGTCACGGTGTTATTATGGGGCCTGGCCGTGCTGGCGGTTTTTTATGTATCGTAAGGAAAACCTTGCGAAGGTTAATCGGAAAAAATCTTCATGCCCACAACAAACCTTCGCCAGGTTTAGAAATTAATGACCACCTGCTCCGCTCCCGGCAAGATCATTCTCTTTGGCGAACATGCGGTCGTCTACGGACGGCCCGCCCTGGCCGTTCCGGTGACCCAGGTGCAGGCCGAGGTCGAAGTCCTGGATGCCCCCCGCGCCGGCATCTGGATTCAAGCCCCGGCGGTGGATCTGTCCGCCGAACTGAATACGCTTCCCTCCGACCATCCGATTGCTGCCGTTATTCACAACTTTTTCTTCCTCGCGCCTTTCCCCGTTTCCGAACCTGGAGATCAACATCTCCTCGACCATCCCGGTAGCCTCCGGCCTGGGTTCCGGGGCGGCGGTTTCCGTGGCCCTGGTGCGCGCCTTATCCACCCACCTGGACAAACAAATGACCGATCAGCAGGTCAACGCCTTCGCCTATGAGATCGAGAAGCTTTATCACGGCACGCCCTCCGGCATCGATAACACGGTCATCACCTATGCCCGGCCGCTCTATTTTGTCAGGGAGCGGCCCTTTGAGCTGTTCAAAGTGGGGGCGCCCTTCAGCCTGGTGATCGGCGATACCGGCCTGCCCGCGCCCACCAGGGAATCCGTGGCTGACGTGCGGCGTCTGTGGACCGAGGCTTCCAAACGTTGCGAGCTGCTCTTCGACGATATTGCCGAAGTCTCCTTCAATGCGCGCCGCGTCATCGAAGAGGGCTGGGTCAGGATGCTGGGCGTGCTGATGGATGAGAACCACGCCCTCCTGCAGCAGTTGAGCGTCTCCTCCCCCGGGCTGGATGCCTTGGTGGAGGCCGCCCGGCAGGCCGGCGCCTTCGGCGCCAAACTCTCCGGTGGGGGACGCGGCGGCAACATGATCGCCGTAGCCGCTGATGATAGGGCGGAGACAGTTGCCAAGTCCCTGAAGGAAGCGGGAGCAAAGAACACCCTCATCACGCGGGTGTCATGAAGTGGCTGGCGCCCCTCCCGGCCTACCTGGCGGTGGGCCTGGGATTGTTCTGGTTTCACAGCGCCTGGGGCGCCCTGCTGGGCTTCCATCTTGCGCTGCTCCTGTCCCTGTCCATCGCCAGGCCGGGGGTTCCGCTCAGGCTTCTCTTTCGAAGCACCCATTTCAAATGGATCACGCTCAGCCTGCTGTTGTGCGGCAGCAGCGGCGTGAGCTTGTATTTACTGTGGGGCCGTTTCGGGGTCTCGGCCGATCTGCCCGCCCGGTTGGAAGCCCTCGGCCTCACCCGCGCCGCCTGGCCGGCCTTCATCGCCTACTTCGCGATGGCCAATCCATTGCTGGAGGAGTATTTCTGGCGCGGCTACCTGGGCAGTGACACCCGCTTCTTCTCCCCTTCCGATTTTCTCTACGCCGGCTTTCACGCCCTGATCCTGTTCGGCAAGGTCCAGGCAGGTTCCCTCGTTTTCGCCTTGCTCCTGCTGGTGCTGGCCGGCTGGCTGTGGAGGCAGATGCGGCGTGCAGACCGGGGCCTGCTGGCCCCCGTGCTGGGTCACATGGCCGCCGACTTCAGCCTCCTGCTGGCCGTCTTCTTGAAGGCCTTCGTTCGGCTTGCTTGAGCGGGCCCACAAAGAAAACCGGGAGGCTCATCTCATCTATAGGCCTCTCAAATCCCCTATCTGGATAAAGCTAATCGATCCAACTCCTTCAAAACCAGTTCAAAAAGAATTTCATGGTTCAACAAATTGTTGGCTCACTTGTCTTCATGATTGTCCCACCAGTGTTTGCACTGAGGGTCCTGCATATCAATATATCCGTCACCATCGTTGTCCTTACCATCATCACATTCGGTTATGATCAAATGGCTCTTGGTGGGAGTGGCTATGTTCCCAACCGATGGAGCTGGTGTCTTGGTTTTAGTCGCGGGTGGAACCGGAGTATTGGTCTTAGCTGGAGGCGGAACTGGAGGATTTGTATTGGTTGGCACGGAAACTGGTGGGTTTGGGCCGCCACCTCCTCCATGTGGCCGGGTTGGAGTAAAACTGATAAGGAATTCTGTTGTTGTCGGAACAACGGTAAAAGTGGCCGTCGAAGTAAAAGTGGCCGTCGAAGTAAAAGTGGCCGTTGAAGTAAAGGTGGCGGTCGAAGTAGGAGTATCCGTTGGGTTCAACGGGGTGGCGACGGGTTCCACAAAGCCGATATCCTCAGAGGATACGAATCTCCTTTCCACCCAACAATCCGCAGTCGTGCCTGGTCGAACGAGAAGCCAGTTTGGTCGGACACCATCCTTCCCAATCACCATGACCACCTTATCCTGTGGGAGCTGGATGGTCTCTTGATATCGTTCGCTTGTGCCGGAGCGGCATACACTATCGATGATGAGCTTCGCCGTATACACCGTATCGCGGGCGGTAGGGGTCCCGGTAGCGGGCAATGTACTCGTTTGAGAAGGCTGGGGCAGGACAATCAGAACTATTGTAAATAAGGCCAGAATAACAACACCAAACAAGGCATCCTTGAGATTCCTATTCATGATGATTCACCTCGTCTAATCATTTTTACAAAGGAGCAAGAGTCTTTCATTCCCCGAGTGTGGGAAAGCGATCAAATGCCGTCGGTGGAGTATGCCTTTCTGATGAGTTAACCATGCCACCGTGCACAGGGAGACGGTCAAGTACCCACAGCGGTTAGCTTTTTGCGCATTTTCTTCAATAGTTCCAGAGGAGTGGCAAGGTTCTGGATCTCCTCAGCTTTGATCATGAAACTGGTTTGGTTTTTTGCCTTGCAGACAATGGCTGGCAGGGAATTGAGTTTTTCGTACAGCTTTTCATATTCATCACTGTAAGTAGCCCTGCAGTAAGCCCGTTTTGCCAGGTGATGGTAGATAAAATGTTTTCCCGAGCTTTGCTTATTCCCTGGAGCCACAGTCGCCGAGCGGCGGTGCTTGTGTGGAGGCGGACATCGCGTATGCAACAATTCATATAAGGCACATGGAGGTTTGGCAACCAGTTTCTGGATGTGAGCCCGTATCGAAATGATGGGTCGGCTATCCATGTTATAGACAAAATACAGGGTTGGCTTCAGTTCGATCTTTTCGCCAAGCTGTTCCCATTCCTCGATATCGATCTGCCAGGAGCCTTCGAAGGGATCGTCCAGATCGCGAATGATGACCAGGATGGCGATTACGACTGCGGTTACGCCGCTCATAAGGAAAATGGCAACCCAGTCACTTGCGAATTTCAGCCCGTAAAATGGGATGACCCATAAGATGGAGGATGCCACTGAGATGCTCCAGACCGGTTTGGGGATGCGCTGCCGGGAGCGTGAGATGCGATCTCCCCGCACGTCGGCTACTTCATTAAATTGCCTGACCAACTCGAAGGTGATAGCTTCTGGTGCGTCTGTGTAAATCAACCTTCCAATAAGAACCCGGATATCCTCCAGAACTTTGTCTCCTACATCCCTGGCCTTCAAGTTATGGAGTTCCACTTTATAGTTGTCAGTGACATGCGCCACATATTTCTTGATGGCCTCAATGATCTTTTCTCCAAGATCCCTTGTGCCAGCTGTCTCCTGAACCTGTTTTACCGACTCGTACAGCATGAAAATTGCATCGGCTTCCCGGTCGAATTCTCGCTCGGTACCATCGAACTGGGCCCAGACGTTGACCAGTACCAGGGCGATCAACAACCCATACGCCACGCCAAACCATTCGATGAAGCTCTTGATTAGTTCAAAATCTTCCGCCAAAAGCTCCGAGTATTTGGGATAAAGATAAAAACGACCAAAGATGGAATACAGGGAAAAGAACAGCCCAATGAATAATGGGTTGCTGATGAAAGCAACCAACCTGCCCCGGGAATCATCCTGCACAATTACCCCCGAAAGCGGATCATAATATTCTTATTGCCAGAATAGCGCTTGCCTGTTTTGGTTCTGGGCTCGAACAGCCACCTCAGAAGGAAGATGGCCAGGAGAGGGAGAATCAACAGGGCCAGGATGGCCACACCGCTCAAGTTCAATGACCTCATTGAGGCAACCAGGCCTGGTTCCCAGCCAGCCAGACGAATAATACCCCAAGGGATGATGAGGGCCGCCGATATGATAAAAATCCTGATGGTCGCTTTCATCTTTCCTCCATCTCATGGACGAGAGTAAATTGCCCGAATCCTTATAAAGCAGTATAAAACACACCATTCCACCCTACAAGACCGGAATTAAGCAAATTTGTTACTGGCCATCCGGAAAGAGATTCCTGGAATTGCCCTTCCACCATCACTCGTAGCCTGCTCGTCCTCTTCATCCCCTCTCAAATCCCCTATTTGGATAAAGCCACTCGCTTTTCAGGGATGTAATCTTTCCTAACTTGGACAAGCCGAAACTAAAAAGGGAAAGTCGGACAAGGTATGGCTCAGCAGGGCTGAGAGAAATGGGATATGCGCGAGGCTGTTCCCGACGGCGACTTTCCCTCGTGCATATTTTAGCACGCCGCAAAGCGGCAGTGTGGTTAAATAGTTCAAGCCACTTGCAAAAACTGGAGTTGAGCCATGGACGAACTGCTTTCTAAAAGATACAGCAATGAACTGGATGGAGTACTGAGCTGCTATGATCGGATCGTGATCACCGGTAGTTTGTATTCATTCTGTTACGCACAAGGCATAACCTCTTATTTGTATCGGCAAGGGATTCGTATTTTTGATTCCTTGTCGGGATACATACTCCGCCGCTCTGCGGCGAAAAGTTCTTACGGGGTTGGGATCTTTGATACCCCGTCCGCTTGCGGCGGGGTAATTCATTATGCCAAATTTGCGGATGGATGGCGTGAACGCGTTCGAGAAAACGCGGAAGCGCAGGCTCTTGCGAATGGCGTCAAGATTGAGTTTGTGCGCAAGAAGGATTTCCGCAAAGAAAACCGTGTTCAACAAGTTTTGAAGAAGCGTGGCGATCAACCCGGTTTGGTACATATCTTTGGCGCGATGGAGGCTTGTTCCACATATCTTCCATGGCACGATAAAACAACCGGCAAGACGTATTTGAAACCAGGCCGTAGCAAATGTATGACCTGCTATTTTTACTTCATGGACGAGCCACTGGGGCTATGCTATGTGCGTGTTCCGACTTGGTGTCCTTTTCGATTGCAGTTCTATTTCAACGGACACCATTGGCTGGCAAACCAATTGAAACAACGGGACATTGCCTACAAAATGTTGGATAATGCTTTTGTCCAGATTGACGATTACGCCGCCGCCAATCAACTGGCCAACGAGTTGGATGTTGAAATCTTGCACCAGCGTCTGGATGAATTCGCCCAACAGTATTGTCCAGTGGTCACAGATCTGAAACTCACCTATTATTGGAGCATTATGCAAGCTGAGTACGCAACCGACTTGATCTTCAAGAGTCGAGATACTTTGCAAGCCTTCTACCCACCTCTCCTGGAAACCCTGACGCATGCGGTCAAACCCGCAGATATTGCCACTTTTCTTGGACGTAAAATGAATGGCAACTACCAAGGCGAGATGGGTAATCGCTTCCATAGACGTTGGATCGGCACGCGTATCAAGCACCAGATGGGACCGGTCTCCCTCAAAATGTACGATAAGTTCAACCTCATCTTGCGTATTGAGACGACGGTCAACAAGGTCGCCTTCTTCAAACAGTATCGCCAGATGCAACATCGCGATGGTTCAACCACAATGGGTTGGGCTCCGCTGAAGAAGACCATCCACTCCTTGCCCGTTTTGCGTGAAGTACTCTCGGCTGCCAATCAACGTTATCTCAAGTTCATCTCCTCCATCGCAACTCCGCAAGTAGGGGTAGAACAATTGCACCGTTTGGCTGAAACCAAGACCGAAGACCAGCATCGTCACAAGGGCTTTAATCTCTTCTCAGAAGAGGACACCTGTTTATTCCGCACCTTGTTGCAGGGCGAGTTCTTCATCAGTGGTTTCACCAACAAGCAGTTGCGCACCCAATACCTCTCTAACAAATCCGCCAGTCAAGTTACTCGCCTACTCAAACGTCTGCGCGTGCATGGCGTCATCAAGAAAGTTGGTAAACGTTACAAATACTACCTGACTGACTTCGGGCGCCAGACCGCTGCTATGGCTTTGAAGTTGCGCGAGATGGTCGTGATCCCCTCCCTCGCTTATGCCGCTTAACTTTCTTGCTTTTTGTACAAGCATTTCATTTTTTAGGTACTAAAATGAAAGAGGAAATCTGGACGGCCCTGCGCGAGAAATGGACGCAGTTGGATGCCGAGGGGCATACCGTGAAAGTGGATTTCCAGCTTCTGAACGACCCGGCCAATAAGACCAACGTGCTTGCCATCGACGCGGCACAAAACATCGATGGCGAATGGTTTGTCCAGACCGAGCAGCGCCAGCCCAAGGAGGCTTATCCCCTCCTGCGGATCGAGGGGCTGGAACTGGAACAATTGACCGAGCTTGCTGCGCAGGCGATCAACTCCCTGGTCCAACTTGTCATCGGTGAAGGTGCGTCCGAAGATGAAATGCATCTTTTCCTGAAATGGGTTTCCCCCGCGAGCGCCGAAGTTCATGGATATGTCCTCTCAAAGAACGGGGAGAGAATCAGCCTGCGGACGAATTACCAGCATTACTCTTTGTTGAACGAGATCCTTGAACAGACTTCGCAGCTCCGCGGGGAGCGCTATGCCGGGCTGGAAGCCTACCGGAGCCCGGGCCAGGGAATCTCTTTCCGCTGCCTGCCCGCCTGAAGAAACACGTGTATAAAGGGACCCCATGCTCGCTTCATTTTTCAAACACTCCCTCCTGACCTTGACGATCATATTGCTGATGCTCATTATCGCCTGGCGTTTGCCCTCCATTAGATGGGCGTTCATGATGATCCTGCTGCTTTTCGGCGTCCTACGGGCCCTGGCGGAGGTGGTCAGCAAACAGCGGGGAGCGTATGTACAGGGTGAGATTACGCTGTCCCTCTTTCTCCGGAATCTGGCGGTCGAGATCGTCGGCCTATTCTCTGCCATGATATTGGCGGGTTGGCTTGGGCGTTCCCTGGCGCAACTGGCGACGAATCAGATTCAGGATGAACTGATCAAGCTGGTGGCCGGGCTGGTCGTCGGCCTGCTGGCAGGGATGGGCATCGGCTTTTTCATCAAGCGAACCTGGGGACGCCTGGTAAAGAGCTCCGCGCAGCAGTGAACCTGTCCGCCGGCACAGCCGCGGGCTGAATAAGAGTCTCCAGGCGGATGGTCTCCTTCCGGGCCTGTCGAAGGGTCCACGGTCGGGGCTCCCCTCCCTTATTTGTCGTGGGTGGGGAAGGGAGTCCGCGTATTCGTAGGCAGGGGTGTATCGGTCGGCACGGAGCCCGGGGTGGAGCTGGGAGTGACGGTGGGCGTGAATGTCCCGGTGGCAGTGGGTACACCGGTTGGAGCAATCGTCGAAGTAGGAGGCGCCAGATAAGTGGGGGTTGGGGTGCTGGTGAAAGTGGGCAGGGGCGTCGCAGTGGAGGTGGGCGTCTCAGTTGGGTACGGGGTGGGTGTTGGCGTGTCGGTGGGTTCTAGTGTAGGGGTTGGAGTGCTGGTGAACGTTGGCAGGGGTGTCCCGGTGGAAGTCGGGGTTGGCGTGCTGGTTTCCACCTGCGCGGAAACATCGATCTGGACATAGACCTGGTCACCAAAAGTGTTTCCATACTGATCGGCCAATTGCCAATAGCCGGTATAGATGCCATCTTTGGCCGGAGCGGTCAGTTCGACGGATACATTGGCCTTTTTATTGGCCGTCACTTTTTCATGAATCTGGGCGTCTGAACCGTGCATCCTGCGGCCTCCAGTGAACACCAGTTGGAAATGGGAATCCCAGGTGCAAGTGCCAGTGTTCTGGAACCTCCAGGTTTTGACAAAGGCTTCGCCAGGAGCCAGGACGGTTCCATCTGGAATGGTGATATCTTTAATGTAGGCCGAGTCATCGCAACCGTAGGAGGTCACGTAGGCGAAGTAGATCGGCGAGGTGGGCGTGGGTGGGATTGCGGTGGGGGGAAGATGGGGGGTGGGGGGCGGTGTGGAAGTCAGTAACGGTGTGGCAGTTGGAATGGTGGTGGGAGTCGCTTCAGCTGTGACAGTCTCCGCGACGGCTGTTTGTACTTCGGAAATCACTGATCCGGAAGGTTGGGGAGTGACAGCGCCCTCGCAAGCGCTCAGCAAAAGTCCCAGCAACAGGCAGACGATTACGGCAAGCGGGCTGTTGTGATTTTTGGTTAAAGAGCGAAGTTCAGGCACAAGATTGTTGCCAGTCATATGCGCCTCTTGAAACTATATTCTCAAGAATACCACCTGAATGTTTCGATCTGGTTGAGAAGTTGTGGAGCTTTTGTGGCGATTAGATGTCGTCCTCGCCCTCTTTTCCTGCCTCGGGCCAGATGTTGCAAAAGTCTTCAAATGATCCGGGCAAGTCGATAAGGCATTACGTGCACTGATCTCTGCGATACCGGAAAAGAAATGACATCTGATTTTCCCACCAGAAACGGCATGGAAACAATAACCTTAAAAAAGGCTCAGGGAAAGCGTGGTGCAATCGTCTGGATGGCGTAGTAGAGGCGTCCAGCATGTTTTTTGGGCGTGTGATACAGTTATCTGCGTAAGGTGATTCCTCCTCTTCTCCTCCTTACCAAACTTGAAAGAGCCGGATCTCCAGGTCCGGCTCTTTCAAGTTAACCCTCGCTTGACCCTCCCTCACAACCTCATCGCTGGACTTTATCGGTAATCGGGAAAAACGTCCCGAACGGGACGGTGCCTGTTTCTAGAACCGCAGGTGCTTGACCGTCTCACCCTTGTTGATCAGTTGTTTGAGCGAGTCGAAGCCGATGCGCAGGTGCATATCCAGATATTTACCGGTGACCTTGCGGTCACTGGCCGAAGTCTTAACGCCGCTGGGCGTCATGGGCTGGTCGGAGACCAGCAGCAGGGCGCCGGTGGGAATCTCGTTATAGAAACCGGTGGTGAAGAGCGTGGCGGTTTCCATATCGATCGCCATGGCGCGGATGCGGTGCAGGTAGGCCTTGAATTTCTCGTCGTGTTCCCAGACGCGGCGATTGGTCGTGTACACTGTGCCGGTCCAGTAGTCGCGGTGATTCTCACGGATGGTGGTCGAGATGGCCTTTTGCAGGCTGAAAGCCGGCAGGGCCGGCACTTCGGGCGGATAGTAATCGTTGGAGGTGCCCTCGCCGCGGATGGCTGCGATCGGCAGGATCAGGTCCCCCACCTTGCTCTTTCGTTTGAGACCGCCGCACTTCCCCAGGAACAAACAGGCCTTGGGCTTGACCGCACCCAGCAGGTCCATGACGGTGGCAGCGTTGGGACTGCCCATCCCGAAGTTGATCAGGGTAATGCCTGCGGCGGTGACGTTGGGCATGGCTTTCCCCTGTCCGCGGATGGGGGCGCTGTGCCACTTGGAAAACATGTGCAGATAGTCTTCGAAGTTGACCAGCAGAATGTATTGGCCAAAATCCTTGAGAGGCGTATCGGTGTAACGCGGCAGCCAGTTGTTGACGATCTCCAGTTTGGTTTTCATGGTATCTCCCGGGTTGGTTCTTCCGGATTAATCTTACATCAAAACCGGCTCGTTCAAGTGCAAAATATTCATTCGGGTGCGAGCCAACTTCATTTTATTGCCTTCACTCTCAAACTGTTATGGAACATATACATCATGACTTCAGCGATGTGGATCTGCCGGTTATGATGAAAACAAAAACGTCACACAAACTTTACGCTGCCTCGTCCGCCATACTGACGCTATTTCTGGTTAACTTTGCCTGGTATAGAGCCTGATCCGTTTTCTTCAGGATCTGGTCGATTTGATCGGAGGGGCTGGCACGAGCAACCCCAATGCTGACCGTAATATCAAAAGATGCCGCGCCGCGGCTGTACTTTAAATCGGCAATCTCACGTCGCACCCTCTCCGCCAGGGTGTCTGCATGGCAGGGCCCTGGAACGATCATCAGAAATTCCTCGCCGCCCCAGCGACCCACCAGGTCCTGCTTGCGAATCATGGATTGGAAGATACTGGCTGTTTTGACCAGAACACTGTCACCCACAGCGTGTCCCCAGCGATCATTCACCTGCTTGAAGTGATCAATATCTATTAAGAAAACCGTAAATTCGCCCCGGTTCCTCTGTGCCCGGGAAAGCTCCTTCTCGAGAAACGCCTGGGTGGCGCGCCGGTTGGGAATGCGCGTCAATACATCTATCGTGGCCACCTCCATCAGATCATTTCTCAGGCGCTGGCTCACCATCAGGATGAAACCCATCGACCAAAAGAAACTGAGAGCGAAGGCGAGCAGATAGGTTGCGGATTGAATCGGAGTTAAACTTGATGTATCCTGCGGGGGATTCAAGAGCATGCTTATCGTTCGGACGATCATGATCATGCCATAGACGAGAAACGAGACCAGCATCAGGCTGGCGCTGAAGCGCAGGGGCGTCTTCCGAGCCCGCCAGAGCTGGTAAATAAGAATGAGAACCATGGCGACGGACCCAAGGGCGAGGCTGATGACCCGGTCGCCCATGTCATCCCTCCCATAGGTAAAGTACACCAGGCACAACAGCACGATCACATTGACCACAAGCACAAAGGCCCTGCTGTGGGTAAATCCGGTGAACTCGCTGAGGGAAATATAAAAAAGACCAAGGGCCATCAGGAGCAGGATATTCGACACGATGGTGGTCAGGAAACCAGGCAGCCGATCGGCAAACAGGCGCAGCATCAATCCAATCGCCACGCCCAGATTTGCCAGCAATGCAGGGCCAACACCTTGATATTGTTTTAACTCCCTGATCAGGAATGCCTGGGCCCCAATCACTGTGGCCTGGACAAAAAACGTCATGCCCACAAAGAGGGCGATCGTCCGGACATCAAACTGGAAAAGTATCTGCATTCGCAACCTTAATGTATGGTGCATATCTTACCCGAAGATGTGACAGGGCAGGGAGCAATCGCCAACCAGGAGTCATCGTTGCCCTCGCTTCGCCCGGGTACTTCGTCTCCCCTGCACGTATCAAAACATAGCATGTTCACGGATTTAATACATCGTTGCCCAAATCGCTGTACAATGAAATCATAAGGAGTTCCGATGAATTTAGAAACAAATACAGAGGGGAAGATCGCCTGGCAGAAAATTGTCGCTGCGTATTCCCGCCCCGACCTGCCGCGCAGTGTCTGGCAGCTTGTGAATACGCTGATCCCTTTTTTCGTGCTATTCTATCTCTCGCTGCGCAGCGTGGACATTTCCCTGTGGCTGACACTGCCTCTCACCCTGCTCACGGCCGGGTTCATGGTACGGGCATTCATCATCTTCCATGATTGCGGGCACGGGTCGTTCTTCAAATCCCAGCGTGCCAACGATTGGACAGGCATCGTAACAGGGATCCTGGCTTTCACGCCGTATCACCGCTGGAAACATGAACATGCCATCCATCACGCCACCAGCGGGGACCTCGACCGCCGCGGCGTCGGTGACGTATACACGATGACAGTCGATGAATATCTCGCCTCAGCATGGTGGAAACAAGTCGGGTATCGCGTGATGCGCAATCCGTTGGCCCTGCTGCTGATCGGACCGTTGATCGTGTTCGTCATCACCGAGCGCATTCCACCGAGGAAAGGCAAACGTGAGATCGCAAGCGTCTGGTGGACGAATCTCGCCCTGGCGCTGATCGTGGCCCTGATGGGCACAGCCTTCGGCTGGAAGAACTATCTGATCACGCAGTTGCTGGTGCTGTTCTTCGGGACCAATGTGGGGGTGTGGCTGTTTTACGTGCAGCACAACTACGAAGGCGTCTACTGGGAACGACATTCGCAATGGGATTATTTCACTGCCAGTTTACAGGGCAGTTCATTTTATAAACTACCCGCACTATTACAATGGTTCACAGGCAATATCGGCTTCCATCACATCCACCATCTCGGCTCGAAGATCCCCAACTACAACCTGCCCAAAGCCTACCAGGAGAACCCGATCTTCGACGTTCAACCATTGACCCTGCTCTCGAGTCTGAAGTGCCTTAAGTGGCGCCTGTATGACGAAGCCAACCGCAAGCTCGCAGGCTGGGAGGTATTGAAGCAATATCGGCAAAAGTCCGTAACGGCATGAAAAGAAGAGCGCCCCCCTTCGGGCGGGTCGCTCTTTTCATTTTGAGACTGCTCCCCTGATTTTTTCACTACCCACAACAGATTCTTCACAACGTTATCATTCGCATCTCTCGCCATTTCCGCCCCAATTTCATCGGAACAAATTTAAGGCTGGCATCGTCTTACCCTTATTCAAAGGAGAAAGAATGAAACCATTTAGACTTATGTTGTTATTGACGCTTGTGCTTGCGTTGCTTACCACCTGCGGGCCGAAAGCTGCAGAGACGCCTGTTTTCGATGGCAATAACCCGTATGCACCACAAGCGGCTGACAGTGACTTGATGACCGGCGATATTACCGTTGATTCATCATCGGTATTCCTTGCAGAATCACAGCCGCCCCAGTTGATGGTGAACTTTGCCTATTTCCAACCAACCCCATGTTACCAATTGCGCGTGGAAATCAGTGGACCTGACTCGGAAAACCGCATCAGTTTGAAAGCGTATGCAGTGGCTGAAAAGGATAAGCCCTGTACATTGATGGCGCTGGCAACGCCTTTACAAGCCAGCCTCGACCTTGGCAGTTTCTCCAAAGGACATTACTTCGTAGTGTTGAACGGAAATCAGATCGGTGAATTTGATTCGTAAACCTCCGCTGGTGATAATACAAAACAGAGAGCGCCTCGCAACGGGTCGCTCTTTTCATTTCTCAATCAGAGCTTTGATGCCCTCCACCACCACAGACACATCCCTCACGACCTCATTATTCCCAACGCGGACAACACCTTCTCCCGCCTCTCATCTTCCTCTTTCTGTAAATCGTGAATATTTCCATCCACCTCGATAACCAATCCTGCCTTGTGACAGTAGAAATAGACAATAAACCCCACAATGACTTGTTGTCTCCGATAGCGGACACCAAGTTTATTTGCTCTCAATTCCTGCTAATTTGAACTGGGGTAAAATAAAAGCATGAGATTCGAATGGGATCCTGCAAAAGCCACAGGCAATATTCGAAAACATGGCATAAGTTTGATGAGGCAGTGACTGTATTCAAAGACCTACTTGCATTCATCTTTGATGACACAGCCCATTCGGAGCAGGAACACCGCGAGATCATCATCGGCATGTCAACCTTGCGAAGGATGATTCTGGTGTGTTTTGTGGAAAGAGTTGAAAATACCGTTCGGATTTTCGGCGCCCGCCCAGCGACGCGACAGGAAATAAAAGACTATGAAGAAAATGCCCACAACCAAAACACGTAAAGTACAGGAAATGGCTCCTGAATATCGCTTTGACTATAAAAAAAGCGAAACCGAACCGTTTTGCCGCTCGCATGAAAGACGAGCCATTGGCCGTCATGATCGAGCCAGATGTTGCGAAGGTGTTTACCTCGGCAGAACAGGTAAACAAAGCATTACGCGCTTTGATTTCAGCCATACCCGAAAAGAAAGTGACGGCTGGCAAATAACATAAAGAGCGCCTCGCAACGGGTCGCTCTTTTCATTTCTTAATCAACTCGCCAATTCTCCCCACTACCGCGGACATGTCCTTCACGACCTCATCATTCCTGAATCGGACAATCCTCAACCCTATCTCATTCAACACCTTCTCCCGCCTCTCATCTTCCTCTTTCTGCAAATCGTGGATATCCCCATCGACTTCAATAACTAGAACGGCTTTGTGGCAATAGAAATCGACAATGAATCCTTGAACACTTGCATGATTTGCCAAGCAAATCACACGCAAGTGCAGGTGTGACCTGCTGCCTCCGAAAGCGGACTCCCAGCTTCTTGGCACGGACTTCCTGCCACAGAAGTTTCTCGGCGGGCGTCATATCACGCCGCAGTTCTTCCCCGGCACCGACCGCCGGGGCGGTGTTGCACGTTGAAGTTTTTCTTTGGTGACGCGTTGACCTGGGATGATGTTCTTGACTGGCATAAAGCAACTCTATAATAAAAACTCCAGAGTTTCTCGGAGTTCAATTTCAATCTATCCTGCCACTGGCGAAACCTGATATTCAATTTTACTTGGTGCGCTCATTCGCCGCGAAGCATCTAATATCTCCAACGAGACAAGATTGCCTTTTTCATCGTAATCTAAAATCACACCTGGCTTATCCTCATCACTCTCAGTGACAGGAGTCTCGGTGAAAATAATGGTAAGGATGTCGGTTTTGCTATCGTAATTGACTTTCATAGCTTATCTCCAATACTTCTCGATCTTGCTGGTTCGATAAACAGTGACGACAAATGGCGGGACAGCATCAATATCTACAAAGACACGCAACAGATATGTTTTTGGTGGTTCGCCCATTTCAAGCCTTGACTGGTACACCGCGCGACTTTCACGAACCATTTCCATTTGCTCAGGTTTTGACAACACCACCTTCACATCTTCTTCGGTGATTTGACGCCGCGCCATTTCTCCCAAAGCATGATCGGTAAAGGCAAAGTTGATGATTGGTTCGATATCGGGCATGTCTGTTCAGAGTATAGCACAATCCAATTCTCAATTTTTCGTCTGGATGACAATGCCTATCGCCAAATCTCCCCTAAATTCCGCACTTGGAATTTGGGGGAGATGTCCAGCGGACAGTGGGGCGCGGGCGTCACATCACGCCGCAGTTCTTCCCCGGCACCGACCGCCGGGGCGGTGTTTCACGTTGAAGTTTTTCTTTGGTGGCCTTTTGATCTGTAACGATATTTTTGATCAGCATGATTTGATTCTAATTCAAAACCTCACCCCAGCCCTACCGCTCGCTTCGCTCGGGTACGATGCCTCCTAAAGGAGAGGGAAGTCAAAACCTTCCCCGCCCAAGACACTCGCCAACTCACAAAGAGTCATCCCGACCAGCAGGTACTCCTTCCCTCCCCCGTTTGGATTTCACTTCAAATAACTGTGACTCTACTGCAAGAAGCTGTTCTTTAATAACCGAAACTCGGGCTGAAAACCAGGCGGGAGCGTAGCCAGCGCGCCGAAAGAGCAAAAAAAGAAGCGGCGACGGCGGGTACCGCTTCGCTTTGCAGACTTTTTGCTGCTTCTGCCTGCTTCATTTTTGCAATCAGGTAGCGTTGGATCCTGCGCACGTTGGTAGTGGCAGCGGATGCGATCGCCATGCAAGCGACTCTGAACTGTCCGCGCACGGGCAGCTGGCCTGCGGGAAATGGATGTTTCACCGAGCGTACGCTGGCCTCCACGGCCGAGCGCAAGTTGTGACTGTGATCTTGATGTAGCAGATAGTTTCTGCGCCGTTGAGCCGCGCGCATTTCCTGGGTGGTGAACGTCAGCAGATAGCGCGGGTCACGCTTTTGAGGTCGGGTGCGACAACGTCCAGTCCAGTTGGAACGGACAGGTGGAACACAGCTCAGGATCGAAGCGCACCTGCCAACCGGTGGTGCGTCCGGCGAGAACGGGAGCCGTCTGTCCCTGTGGGCAGGTCAGGGCGTTGGGGTCGCCTTTTTCATTGTGCTCAATGACAAAGTCGGAGAGACTGAATTTGTCTGCGCTGGGCTGCGCTCCGCGAATTGCAGTTTGAATGAGAGTCACCTCTTGCTCGTGCAGGGCATCGTCGCTGACTTCAGCGCCGTAGCCACCGTCGGTGATCAGGGTTTCGAGGCAGGTGCGCTCTTTCAAATTGGGCAGGGCTTCCGCCAGCAGTTGTCCATCATCCACATTGTTCGGCGCCACTTGCACCTTGGTGATCAGTTGGATCTCATTTTCAGGATCACAAGTCTCGGTGATGTTCGCGACGTAGCCTTTGTAATGTCCGGTGCCTTTCGTGCGGTAGCTGGCTTCGAGGTCATCTACCGATTGCAGGCAGGAAGAGGTAATCTCCGTATTTTCTTTGGCGCGTGGTCCGCTTTCCAGCAGATTGAAATTCTCTGCGAATATGCGCTCCAGGACCTGGTAGGCAAGTTCGGCAGCGTAGCTGTTTTTCAACTCCTGCAACAGCGCATGAATAGTCTGCCCGATCCGCTGCAGATGTTCCTGTTGCGCTGCCTGGCCTTTGACGCGGTAGGTGTAATGTCCGGCGCTGTCTTGGATGTAGGGCGCAAAGCTTTCACTCAGGCGAGAGCGATCTGCCTCATTCAATATCCGTTCGACCCGTTGGACGGCTGCCACCAACAGTTGCAGGCGGCTGGCGCAGACGATGTTGCTGGCGATTTGCGTCGAGTCCATTCTCTGCATGCCAGTGCGGACTTTCAAATCCACGATCTGGGCATCCGTGATTTGCTCGAAGGCTTTTTCCAATAAGTTGACGCCTTCTTCCGCATTGTATTTGCTCAGCCGTTCTCGAAAGTAGTACAGCGAGCGAATCTCAAAATCACCCTCGCCCAGGCGGTCATAGCCCAGGGCGTAGCGCACTTGCAGATCGTAGCAATAGTTCTCGTATAACTCTTGATCGCTCCAGCCGAAGCCTGCTTTCAGCGCTTCCAGCCCGACCAGCACATTCACCGGCACATTCGGGCGCGAGTCTTTTTCTGAATACAGAACCGCAAAGGACTGTTCGTCTATGCGACTGAAGAATTCTTTGTAGAAGGTGCCTGCCCAGGAGTTTTCCAGACGTTTGCGTTGTTTTTCCGGCAGTTCGCTGGCGGCGCTAATGAGTGCGGGCTGTTGGTGTTTGGTGTTTTTTCTGAACATGTGCCGATTATATTAAACTTTTGCCAGTTTGAGGAGGGGCGCCGCCCCTTTTTGCAGTGGAGTCAACTGTATAATCTAAATAATTCCAATAATTTCCAGCTTCATCATTTTCGGAGGATTACCATGGCTGGCAAACCACAATCATGGAAAAAAGTACGTGATACGCGCCGCAAAGAAAATTTTGTTGGACGCGGCGAACCAATTCGCATTTTCACAGAAAATTTAGAGACAGACTCTCCTGACTATAGGGTGATTTCTGTAACAGGAGAAGGAGGCGTTGGAAAAAGTACGCTTTTATCGCGCTTTGCCAGCATTGCTACCTCACCAGAACACAATGCAATAGCGATTATTTGTGATGACAAACATACATCACCTGTTTCGGCTATGGGGTACATTGCACAAAAGCTTGCAGAAAAAGGATTTACGAATAAAGAATTTGATGAGCGATATAAAAAATATGGGGAGATGCGCCAAGAATTAGAAAGCGACCCAAAGGTTCCACGCGGTGGTATGAATTTATTAGCAATGGGAGTAACAGATTTGACAATTAAGAGTTTGCGCAAAACGCCTGGGGTTGGAGTATTCTTTGAATATGTAGACGAAAAAGTGGCAGGGGAAGCGTTAGCAGAGTTGATGCAGTATAGAATTTCAAAATGGGGAAACAAAGATGAAGTAAAACTCTTGCGAGAACCTGAGCAAGTTTTAACACCGTTGTTCTTAGAGTTAATGAAGAAGGCTTATGACGACAACAAGATTGTTATTATGTTTGATGTCTTTGAAAGAACCAGAGATGCATTAGCGCCTTGGCTTTTAATGCTTTTCAATTTCGAGTATGGGAAGTTTGACACACGCGTCATGTTCGTGGTTAGTGGGCGTGAGTTTTTAGAGCAACATTGGACGGAGCTAGCGGGTTTGGTCTGTCACAATTCTCTTGAGCCATTCACTCTTGACGAACTCCGACTTTACCTATCCAATCATGAAATTACAGATGATGCATTGGTTAACCAAATATACGAAGACACAAATGGATTGCCTGTATTGGTTGAACTACTCGCTGCCGCCAAGCCTCAGCCAGGAATGCCTTTACCTGATGTCAGCAAAGATGCAGTTGAACGTTTTCTTCAATGGACGCCAAAAGAAGAACGCCGACAAGTTGCATTATATGCGGCAATTCCACGTCAGTTCAACAAAGATATTATCTCTGTTATTTTTGGAGAGGATGCAACGGCGCTCTTCAATTGGCTGTCTGCACAGAGTTATACACGCACAGAGAGTGAAAAGGGTTGGTTCTATCATGAAAAAGTTCGCGAACTCATGATTAGATATCTTAGTCAAACTGAACCAAAACGGCTTTCAAGCATCCATGAGAAATTATCAGGATATTTTCAAGATCAACAGACGAATCTCAATCTGCAAATTAAGGAAGCATACGAAAATGAGACTTGGCAAAAATTAGAGATTGAACGAATTTATCATTTGATGTCCAACAAACCTGAAACGCACATTATAGAGTTGACTAATATTTTTCTTAATGCGCTAAGGTGGCAATGGCAATTTTGTGAACAGATAGCCCAAATATGTATTCAAATTGGCAATGAGGTTCACGAAACAAAGATAGTTCACCGCGGACAAGAATTATTAAACCTTTATACGACACATCAAAAAAATAACCACGATCAAATTATAGAAAAAATAAATGCCCTCCTTAGACAAAAAGGATTAGTATTACAACGAGACTTCATATTACTACGAGACTTTGGTTATTACTACGAGACTTTAAGGTATAGACTTATGGACGAGCCATCAAGCGGAGAGGAGTTCGCCATGAGTCCAAAAGGCAAGAATACCAATCGTCGTGCCAGGCGCACACCGCCTGCGAGCGGGCGCAAGCCAGGGTATCGGATCAGCGCTCGGGATGTCAGGATGACTGCGGATGAGTTGCAGGCGTTTCATCGTCAATTTCAACCGTTGTTTCAACGACGTGAGCAGCGAGCCTGGTCGTTGTTGTATCTGTGTGGACAGCTGTCGGATTTGGAACGCAAGACGATCGAACCGATGGTCCTGTCGCTGCTGGGAGCCAACCCGAATGCCATTCGAGGTCTGCAACAATTCATTGGACAGGGAGAATGGGAGAGTAATCCTCTGCTGTTGCATCTGCAGGATCTTGTCAGCAGCTGGTTGGGAGAAAAGGACGGTGTGGTGATCGTGGATGGCAGTGGGTTTCCCAAGCAGGGAAAACATTCGGTGGGCGTAGCTCATCAATATTGCGGTGCGCTGGGGAAGATTGCGAATTGCCAGGAAGGCGTCTTTCTCGTGTATGCCAGTCGTCGCGGCTATACATTTGTGGATGAACGTCTGTATCTGCCCGAAGATTGGTTTGGCAAGGAGGCCCGCCAACGGTGGAAAGCCTGCGGGATCCCGGACACACTGACCTTCTGCAGCGAACCGGAGTTGGGCTTGGAGATGATCAGCGCTTTGCATCAGCGAGGCGTTCTTCCCTTCCGCTGGGTCACCTGCGATGAAAAATATGGCGGAAATCCCGCATTTTTGGATGAAATCGCCACTTTGGGCAAGTGGTATTTGGCAGAGGTGCCGGTCGATACGCGGGTCTGGTGGCGGACGCCTGCCATAGAACCGCCCGGACCTGGCCTGCTCGGACGACCGCGCCTCTACGCTCGTGTCAAGTCCAATGCGCCCAGACCGCTGGAACTGCGCGAACTGTTGCTGCAACTGCCTCAATCTGCTTGGCACCGGCGCAAGATCCAGGAAGGCAGTAAAGGTCCGCTGGTCGTGGAACTGGCCTGTGTGCGTGTGACTCCGATCCGTGAGGCATTGCCGGCGCCCCGCTGCTGGGCGATTTTCCGTCGTTCGCTGGGTGCGCAGCCGGAAACCAAATATTATTTGTGCAATGCCCCTGCAAATCTTCCACCAAGCGAACTCGCCCCTCTCACCGTGATGCGCTGGCCGGTGGAGATGGACTAATCACAAATGACAAATTCTGCCTTAGTCGGTTTGGAAAACTAAAGTTAAGGTACTGGCACGGTCCGTTGCGCCTGCGAAGCGGTACCCTTCTGGAAGTAGAGCAACATCCAGGAGGCAGGCATGACACAGGAATGGACGATCCACAGACGCATAATTCAACTGAGCGATGGGCAGCGGAGGTGGGATCTGGTTTACCAGTGCCTTCTGAGATGGAGCGAGGAGATGATCCAATCCTTGGAACCTCAGGAGGCAAACCATGAGAATCGCGATTTATGTACGGGTCTCGACGCAACGTCAGGCACAGACCCAAACGAGCGAGCAGCAGATTGAGCGGCTGCAGGCGCATATCAGAGACAAGGGCTGGATACTGGAAGCGGAGCCTATCTATCAAGATAACGGTTACAGTGGTGCGAAACTGAACCGGCCGGGATTAGATGCTTTACGCGACCATGCTGTTTTGGCAGACTTTGATCTGGTCTTGATCACGGCACCGGATCGCTTGGCACGAAATTACGTGCACCAGGTGCTGATCATTGAAGACTTGGCAAAACGAGGTATTGCGGTGGAATTTCTGGACCGCCCGATGAGCGATGACCCGCATGATCAACTGCTGCTTCAAATTCGAGGGGCGGTGGCTGAATATGAACGCACGTTGATTGCGGATCGGATGCGTCGTGGACGTTTGAACAAGTATCGGGCGGGTAAACTGATTCCCTGGACACGGCCGCCCTACGGATATCGGGTAGATCCAGATCATCCCAGAGAGCCTGCGTTGCTCCAGTTGGATGCTGCCGATGCGGCCATGGTGCTTCAGATGTTTGAGGAATATCTGGAACCGCGCAGTACGCTATACTCGATTGCGAAAAGGCTCAGCGATCTGGGGATCCCGACCCCGACCGGAAAACCACGCTGGAACGTTTCCAGCCTGCGCTGGATCCTCACGAATACAGCCTATGTGGGCCGAGCTCTAACCAATCGCACTTATTCAGTCCCTGCGAAGCACCGCAAATCTGCTATGCTGCCCGCCGGGCCAGGCGTAGCTTGGGCCTTGCGGCCGGAAGAAGACTGGATTGTTGTTCCAGTACCCGCGATAGTCTCACAGGAAATTTTTGATCGGGTTCAGGCCAAATTGTCCACGAATCAGAAAACCTCCCCCAGAAATAACAAGTCTTACCAGTACTTGCTGCGTGGTCTGGTGAGTTGTGGGGTGTGCCGTCTCAGCGCCACCGGGAGAACACAGTCTTCTGGCCATCACTACTATATCTGCCGAGGCCGAACCGATGCTTTACGGGCTGCTCAAGGACAACGCTGTACTGCACGCTACATGCCTGCCAGCCAGCTTGATGAATTGGTCTGGCAGGATTTGTGTGCGGTCTTGCTTGATCCTGAGATTGTCCGCCATGCTTTGGAGAGGGCGCACGGCGGACATTGGTTACCGCAAGAACTTCAGGCTCAATTGGCCGCCTTGACCAAAGCCATTCAACAATTGGAACACTATCAAGAGCGTTTGTTGGAGGCCTACCTGGTCAACATCATTGAATTACCGGAGTTCGAACGCAAGCGCAAGCAGATCTCTCAAAAACGCGATGCTCTTCAGACACAATCCCTGCAATTACAGGCCACAGCCACGCAGCGGATTGCCTTATCGCAAGTGGCTGACTCGATCGAAACATTTTGCGCTAAAATCCGACCCGTGTTGGAACAGGCAGATTTTGATCAAAAGCGACAGCTTGTGGAATTGCTGGTTGACCATGTCGTTGTGACAAACGGTGATGTGGAGATCCATTACGTTATTCCCACTCAACCAGAAGGCCCCCATATCCCTTTTAGTCATTTGTGTTTAGACTATCGAAACCACATTCGAAGAAGCCAAGGGCGAAGTCGGTTTGGATCATTTTGAAACCCGCACCTGGCGCGGTTGGCATCATCATATGATCCAGTCCTTCTTGGCGCATTTATTCTTGCTGCGCATTCGTCTCCTGTTTCAAAAAAAAGCCCCGCTCTCACCACAGCCCAGGCTCGGCTGCTCGTGGCACGCGCAGTCCGCGACGAAGTCATCGGACTCCCTGATCTCTCTGCCATTTTGCACTACCGTCAATCTCGCAACCATGCGTCCTACCGCTCTCATGCAAAGCGTACCCGTTCACGCTTGCAAAAACGAAACACGAATTATCGTAAACGCAAAGTCTCGTAGTAATAACCGAAGTCTCGTTGTAATATGAAGTCTCGTTGTAATATTAGCACATGAGGCAAAAAGCACCTGCTATGCGCGACGAGGGAGATCGAAACGCATTTTGGGAAAGTTTAAGGAATCCGTAAAAGACTATAAGCGTGCTATAGAACTTGATTCAAATCATAGAGGGGCTTTTTCAGGTCTCGGTGAAACTTATCGCATAATGGGCAACTTAGAAGAAGCAGTAAAGAATCTCGACATCGGAATCTCGTTGGATTCAACTGACACTTGGACGCTCCAATGTCGTGCATTAGCTTATCGCGCGCTTAAAAATTTTGACAAATCGATAAACGACCTTGACACAATGATTGAGCTAAACCCAAAGAATCATTGGGCACTTGCACATCGTCGTGAAATCCATCGAACACCAGGTAGAATTGAAGAATCACTAAAAGACCTGAGCTTAGCTATAGAATTAGCTCCTGAGTATAACTGGGCAATTAGAGAACGCAGTTTAACATATTGGAGTCAGAACAAATTTGATGAAGCACTTAATGACTTAAGTCGAATTATCGAACTTGATCCAAATGATTCTTGGGCTTTTGCCTGCCGCGGATCAATTTACCAAACCATGAATCAATACAATGATTCCATCGAGAACCTTAATAAAGCAATAAATATAAAACAGGATTCCGCTTGGTATTTTAATGCAAGAGGAAAGACCTACCGTTCTATCATTCAGGGTAACTGAGATTGGCTTACAATTGGCAGTATGACATGGAAGCCATCCTACCTAACCCGTGAACAAATGGAAGCAAGGCGGCTGGAAGGTGGACGCCTTCTGAAAGCAAGCAAATTGAGCCAAGCCGAAATTGGGCGGCAATTGGGAGTTAGCCGAGCAACAGTCAGCGATTGGGCAAAGACAATAGAAGCAAAAGGCATGCGAGGTCTCCGAAAAAGAAAAGCGGCAGGCATTCAATCTAAACTGAACCCCTCCCAAAAGCAAAAGCTGAAGTACATGTTGGATCGCGGCGCATTGGCGAATGGATTTCCAACAGATCGCTGGACGTTGGGACGCGTGCAGCAGTTGATCCAGCAGAAGTTTGAAATGGGTGCGTTTCAGGAGACGCCCAAACGCTCTGGAAGATTATCCATGATGTGATCGAAGTGTCCGCTCCTGAGGATGGACTTGTTTTTGATGCACAATCCATTTCAGTGGAAGAAACACAAATGGACGCTGACCATGAAGGTGTCCGCATAAAATTGACCGCCTTGCTGGAACGCACTCGCATTCCTGTTCAAATTGACATGGGTTTTTCAGATGAACTCACTTCAAAGGCGGAACCTATCGAATATCCCAACCTCCTGCCTGATATCGAAACGGTTCATCTGAAAGGCTATCCAAGAGAAACCGTCGTGGCAGAAAAATTCCATGCCATGATTCGCCATGCCGACTTGAACAGCCGCATGAAAGATTACTATGACCTTTGGCTGATCTCAGAGACTTTTGACTTTGAAAGCAAGTCCCTGCAAAAGGCGCTTGAAACTACATTCAAAAACCGCGACACCGACCTACCCAGCGAAAGACCTGCATCACTCTCAACAGAATTTGCCTCTGCCAACAACACACGCTGGAACAACTTTCTGGAAAAGATAAATATCCCAACCTCCGAAAGCGCCGACTTTGCAAATATCATGGAACAAGTCTGGAAGTTTCTCGAACATCCATTGCAATCATCCCGATATAATACAAAATCAATCCGCAAATGGATTCCAAATAAAGGCTGGAAATAAAATTCGTCATCATCACCATTCTCCATTCCCTTCTTCTGATACAATACGCCCGATTTCGGTACGCCTCTCAAAAATCATTCGGGCTACTCAATCTAAACGTCCAACTCGAATATCGAATTATCGAATCCCTAATATCCGGAACCCCAATGGCAAACGAATCCCTAGTTATCTACTCCATGACCAAAGTGGGACGCCTCATCCCCATTAGCAACAAAATGATCCTGCGTGATATCACGCTCGGCTTCTACTACGGCGCCAAGACACCTGCACTGTACGCATGAAGTCCACGAGCGCAGCGAGAGGGGCTGGTTGCAAGTGTCGGCGTGCTCGGACTCAATGGTGCGGGCATTGATCAAGGCGATGAAAAATAAAACTCCGAGACATTTCGTCGTCTCGGAGTGCTTTATGCTTCAGCCAACGCGGCAGGTAAGGGCCGTTTTAATTCCTTGAACCCTTCTACAATGGCGGACAGTGCATCATTTGCATTTTGCATAGCATCCTGGATTGTGTCGCCTTCCGTGATCAACTCAAGCAAAAGTGGACAGGTAACAACATATCCGCCTTCGGGCTGTGGCGCCAAGACAAGTGGCAACTTGTAAATTTGGCTTATTTCTTTCTCCTAATAATCGTTTAGAGTATAGCACAATCCTATTCTTCAAATCTTACTCTCTGATACAATCCTTGCACCATGTCAACTGAAACCACCCAGGTCATCTACTCCATGAACAAAGTGGGACGTCTGGTCCCCATCAGCAATAAAATGATCCTGCGCGATATCACGCTCGGGTTTTATTACGGCGCCAAGATCGGCGTGCTCGGACTCAACGGTGCGGGCAAGTCCACGCTGCTGCGCATCATGGCGGGCATCGACAAAGACTACATCGGCGAGATCTCGCAAGCCAAAGGTTACACCTACGGTCTGCTCGAGCAGGAACCCAAACTCGACGAGACCAAAACAGTTATCGAGGTCGTGAAAGAAGCGGTACAGCCCATCGTCAAAATGCTCGCGCGCTTCGATGAGGTCAACGCCAAGTTCGCCGAACCCGATGCCGACTTCGACGCCCTCGTCGCCGAACAAGCCAAATTGCAGGAAGGACTCGACAAGCACGACGCCTGGAATCTCGACAGTCATCTCGAAGTGGCGATGGAAGCCCTGCGCTGTCCGCCATCGGATACGCCCATCAAGATCTGCTCGGGCGGAGAAAAACGCCGCGTCGCGCTCACCCAACTCCTGCTCAGCGAACCCAATGTACTCCTGCTCGACGAACCCACCAACCACCTCGACGCCGAATCCGTGGCGTGGCTCGAACATCACCTGCGCGAATACAAAGGCACCGTCATCGCCGTCACCCACGACCGCTACTTCCTCGATAACGTCGCAGGCTGGATCCTCGAACTCGACCGCGGCTTCGGCATCCCCTACAAAGGCAACTACTCCTCCTGGCTCGAACAAAAACAGGAGCGCATCCGCCTCGAAGAAAAATCCGAATCCAAACGTCAGAAGACTCTCGCCCGCGAACTCGAATGGATTCGCATGGGCGCCAAGGCACGTCAAGCCAAAGGACAAGCCCGCGTCACCGCCTACGAAAAATTATTAGGGCAGGAAGCCGAAGCGCGCCGCGAAGAACTGGATATCTACATCCCGCCTGGTCCGCGCCTCGGTGATGTCGTCTTCGAGTTTGACAAGGTGACCAAGTCCTACGGCGACCGCCTCATTCTCGACTCCTTTTCTGCTTCTGTGCCCCCAGGCTCTATCATCGGGATAATTGGTCCGAACGGCGCAGGTAAGACTACACTGCTCAAGATGATCATCGGCACAGAAAAACCCGACAGCGGCTCCATCAAAATTGGTGACACCGTCAAATATTCTTACGTTGACCAAACCCGCACCCTCGACCCTGAGAAAACCGTCTACGAAGAAATCTCAGGCGGCGCAGATTTCCTCGAACTCGGCAAACGCAAGATCAACTCGCGCGGCTACGTATCCACTTTCAACTTTGCTGGCACCGATCAACAAAAGAAAGTCGGCATCCTCTCAGGTGGAGAACGCAACCGCGTCCACCTCGCCAAAACCCTCACCGAAGGCGCCAACATCCTACTCCTCGACGAACCCACCAACGACCTCGACGTCAACACCCTGCGCGCCCTCGAAGAAGCCCTGGCAGAATTCGCAGGCACCGCTTTGGTTGTGAGTCATGATCGCTGGTTCCTGGACCGCATCTGTACCCATCTCATCGTCTTCGAAGGCGAATCACAAGCGAAGATGTATCTGGGGAATTGGTCTGATTACGTGGTCATGATGCAGGAAAAGTTCGGGAAAGATCTAACACCGCATCGAGTGAAATACAGAATGCTGACGAGGTAGAAATTATCCGTCATTGCGAGTGGCGCTACGGGCTCCTCGCAACGACATCGGATTTGCAGGGGCGGAGCCGCATAGCGTCTTGCCCTTTCTCGTTTAACTAACAGCCAGGGCGGCAAGACGACCCCTCTATGATCTAATAAACAAAAACGCGACCTCATGTGATCGCGTTTTTGTTTCGATTGGAAGGATGTATTACTGGATCAAATTGGCAATCACACCGCCGATCAGGCTGATGACAAAAGAAACGAGTGCAACGATCACGGCGGTGATCACTGCATTGCCGGTGGAGAATTCAGCCGCCTCGCGGATGCCGATCACATACCCGATCAAGCTCAGCACCAGGGCCACGAGACCGACAATACCCGTCAGGCAGAGAAAGACTGGGGAGACGAAGGTAAGCACAACCAGAAGGCTGACCAGATTGAACACGTACACGTAGCCGGTGACGCGTAGCATCTCATTGGTATCCGTCTTTCCTCCGAAGGCCTTCGCGACAGCGGCCAGCAAAAAGGCAGCGACATACCAGGTGATCAAACCGAAAATGATGGTAACCACGGCACGCAAGAGTCCGCTGATTATGGAGCCGCCAGCTGCCATTTGACCTGCCACTCCACTGACCAGACCGTTCAACACAGCTACGACGATCACGATCATCATGGCTTCCTGGGTCAGGCTCGCATCTTCAGCCACCGCTTTGTAGGTGGCTGGCTTGAGGGTAACAATTCCCATAATTCGCTCGAACATGGCATTTACTCCTTTTTATGTTGAAAACATGATCGACTTGACGAACAACAGTACGGGCGGATTTGAATATTTGTTGTGTATCTCCTTGCCTGCGGGTATTTGTATGGCTACCTGATATAACAACGATCGTTGGAAAGAGATACTGCCACTTTAAACCCGGTTGCCCCAAATGTGTGCAGCGAAAATGCAGGTGGGCAAATGTCCATCCATTTGATTCTTGCGGAGGGCAAAGTGAAGATGGTCACATTGATTTAAGCCATGAAGTTCGTCATAATGACTCAAGGCACAAAACAAAAGGCGGTATATCCATGAAAAGATTCTTCAAATCGCCTGGCACCATGCTGGGCATCATCCCGCAGCGCAGTAAACCCGGGCATACATCACGCTACAGCGCGCTACAGCGCGTGAAGCATGGAATGTTGAAGAGATAGATATATCCTTGCAAAGGCTTGTCGTGAGGGTGGAGACAAAAGATCGGGATCTTCGTCAAGAACAAAAAACGGAGACTTGCTGTCTCCGTTTCTTTATTGCTTTTAGAGCATCTTCAAGCTTCTTTATCGCTCCAATAGAGTTCTCCTATTTCCCGGAGGAGTATTTTCATGCAGGACATCTGCCCTTCTTTATGCCATGGGGATAAACTTTGGCTCCCTGACTGGAGGAACGATCACGAAAAACACCTGTCCGGCAACATAAATCCTGACACTGTCACCCGCATACTTTTCGTTTACGTGACATACGATCCAGCCGCTCTGCCCATCCCTGAGGGTGCAATCTACTTGTTGATAGTGTGAGCCGGCGAACATCACTGCATGGCCGGCATCCTGAGCACTCGCGCCGGGCGCATACAAAATAATGGCCGAGCTGGCGGCATGCGCTGTGCCCGTATTGAACCAGAGCGTGGATACCAGAACCAGAAATACCATCGAAAATAAAAACACTTTTTTCATTGCCAATTCCTTTACATGGTGATTTTGACGATGTATCTATTTTATGTACGCTCTCAATTAAACTCAATGATTTTGCTTAACAGCTTTGTTGTTGACTTAACCAAAATGTAACGCGTTTTTTGTAACCCTTTGCTACGCAGGCACATCCAACATAGAAGATGAGCAAGCCAGGCACTGATCTGATTACACGGTGCCGGTGAAAAACACAGCCAGGATTTGATACCGCCTCGAGACAAATACAGAACGTTGATGAGCTGACCGTTCGTCGAGTAGCCCCGAGCGTTCGTTGCGAAAGGCATATCGAGACCAAAAGCCAACGAAGCAACCTGATCTCCCAGTCGAATTGGAGATTGCTTCGGGCCAAAAGCATCGCCCTCGCAATTACGTGACTAAAACAATAAGTCGGACTGACAGTCCGACTTATTGATCGTAAATTAAAATGTTGAAACGGTAAGGCGAAGCGGGTTATCCTATTTCAGCGCCCACACCCAGCTATTCTCGAACTCACAGCTTCCCCGGCCGGATTGCTGCAATCCCAGGAAGGCCATCGAGCCATCCATGCGCTGTTTGCTGTAATCGTAATATCGTCCCTGACGAACGCGATTGAGATATAAAGTGAACTGCTCATCCTGCACCACCAGCAGGAACTCATTGGTTGCTCCATTGTCCATGTCCAGGGCATCGGAGAATTTAATTTTCGTAGGGGTATTCTGGAACTGCCCAAAGCGATGCACTTCGATGGTCCAGGCCGGCAACCCTGAAAACCTCATGAACATGAATTGATATTGTTCTCCCACGTCCAGATTCGGTTCTGAACGAAAGATCGCACCGCATAGCAGCAGGCCGGTCGCCTCCCAGGTCACCTCGGATTTCAAAATAAAATTATCGGCTGTTAATTTATCGCCAATGTGGACATGCCCCTGGTCAAGACTCGTCATACGCACGGCAGCCGGGTTGCTTTGTTTCCAGAGTAAGTGTCCTTCCTGATAGGGTACCTCCGTGTCACCCAGCCAGCTGTCCAGTTCGCTTAGCACATCATCGGCGGATTGCGTTGCGCGGAATTCAGCCGTCGCCGTCCAATTCGGCGTCGCGGTGGGCGTGGCAGTAGGCGTGTCCGTGGGTAAAGGGGTGAAGGTTGGTACAGGGGTATCCGTGGGCGGTAACGCAGTTTGGGTTGGTGGGCTCAGCCCCGGAATATTGCCGCACGCGGCGGTGAGTACCAGCGCCAACGTGGCGATATATGGCAAACGTTTCATGATCAATCCTCCTTACTGCAATGTGTTCCTTGGTATCATCCCTGTTATGGCCGGCCGGTTCAAGGAAAGTTTTCTTCAATAGCCCCGTGACTACGAAGATCAATATTCCGCATGCAGGACGAGACATCATAAAAAATGTAACAGAGCCGTGCTTTCAAGGTGATCAATGACCGAATAAAAGTGACAATTATCAGTCTGAGCATTCCGTGGTCAAATCATAAGGACGCCGCGAAGTTGCTCCACCCCGTAAATTAATTTAAAATCTCCGCGCACTTTCCGCCCTGAATCCGTATAAAATTACATGTGGCCTGCTTCAGCCTGAGGCCATCTGGAGGATCTCATGCCTGAATCCCTGATCGAAACCCGCAACCTCTTCAAACGCTACGGTGATAAGGTAGCGGTAAACAACATCAGCTTTGACGTCTTTGGCGGCGAAGTATTCGGCTTCCTCGGTCCGAACGGAGCCGGAAAGACCACCACGATCAAGATGATCGTCGGTCTGCTTCAGCCGACGTCTGGTACCGTCAAAGTTGCCAGATACAACGTCCAAACTCAATCCCTCTTCGCCAAGGCTGCCAGCGGATACGTCCCCGATACGCCCAACCTGTACGCCAAGCTGACCGGGCGCGAATTGCTGCATTTTGTCGGCGATCTTTACAGTTTGGACTCCGCCCAGGCCAATCGCCGCGCCGATGAGTTGCTGCGCATGTTCGACCTTTCCAACGCGGCAGACGACACTTTTGATTCCTACAGTCATGGCATGCAGCAAAAGACCTCTCTGGCCGCGGCTCTGATGCACAACCCCAAAGTATTGATCCTCGATGAACCCACCGTTGGGCTCGACCCCAAGTCCGCGCGCTTGATCAAGGACATCCTGCGTCAGCTTGCAGACCGCGGCTCAGCCGTGATGTTATCCACGCACATCCTGGAGATCGCCGAACGCATGTGTGACCGTATCGGCATTATCAACAAGGGCGAACTGGTCGCCGTTGGAACAATGGATGAACTTCGCAAGCTGGGGAAGAGCGGTCAATCCAGCCTGGAGGATATTTTCCTGAGTTTGACGGGCGGCGCGGAAGAAGCAGAAATGGCTGAAGTCTTAAAATGAATGCAGACTCAACCATGTTCTCCATGCATGCTCCCGATGTGCGCGTGTGGCCGGCCGTCGGGAAACTGATCCGTCTGCGTTTGCGTATCACCTACAATAATTTTCGGCGCGCCAAGCTGCGACGCAAGATCGGTTTGATTGGCCTGTGGCTGGGCATCCTGGGGTTCGGATACTTTATCCTGTGGCTCAGTCAATTGATCCTGGGCTTCCTGCGTTCCCCGGAAATGGTCCAGGCCACGGGGATCGATCTAAGTTCCGTCCTGGTTTCCATCCCCTCTCTGATATTAACCGCCCTGTTTCTGGGCACGCTGCTGACCAGCTTTGGCGTGTTATTGCAAGCGTTGTATCTCTCCGGCGATATGGATTTTCTGCTTTCCACGCCTCTGCCGATTCGTGCCGTCTTTATCACCAAGTTGTTGCAGGCGGTATTGCCCAACTTTGCGATCATTGCGCTGTTCGGGATTCCCATCCTTTTTGGACTGGGTATCTCCAGTCACTTCGCCTTTATCTACTATCCATTGGTGCTCATCCTGATCGTGGCGCTGGCACTCGCCGGAGCCGGTCTCGCCTCGCTTTTGGTGATGCTGGTGGTACGCGTCATCGCGCCACGCCGCGCGGCCGAGATCCTGGCCTTCGTAGGCGCCATGCTTGGGTTTGTTTGTTCACAAACGGGAAATTTCACCAACCTGTTTGGGAAGAATATCCATGTTTCAGGCTCACGCCTGGGAGGTATTTTGTTTTTTGCCAACACGCCCTGGCTGCCATTAAGTTGGGCCGGGCAGGGCTTGATTGCGCTGGGACAAAGTCATTGGCTGTCAGGAACTTTGCTCATGGGGGCCACCCTAGGTTTCACGATCGGTGCTTTCTGGGTTGCCCTCGTCACTGCCGAAAAATTATATTATTCCGGCTGGGCTGGCATGCAGGTTGTCTCTCGTAAAAAGAAAGCCCGTCAGCCGCGACCGGTCAACGTGCAGGCGGAGCCCGTCGGTCCCAGCTTTGTTGCCCGCCTCCTGCCCAGGCCCGTGCGGAGCATCATCCAAAAAGATTTTTTTACCTTGAGACGCGACCTGCGCAAGTTATCCCAGTTGATCTCGCCCATCATCCTCGGTGCGATGTACACGCTGGCGCTGTTTCGCGGCGGTAATTCTTCCTTCGATTCGGGAGAGGTGACCAACTTGCTGGGTGAGTCTTTTCAGGTAGCTTTTAGCTACATCAGCGTGGGGATGTCTCTCTTCGTTGGATGGATGTTGCTGATCCGTCTGGCCGGGATGGGCTTCTCCCAGGAGGGACGCAATTACTGGGTGTTGAAGGTCGCCCCCGTGCGCGTCAGTCAATTACTGGCCGCAAAATTTTTAGTGGCATACCTGCCCGCCGCAGGCCTGGGATTAATCTTCTTGATCGTGATTTCCCTCTTGCAGGGATTTTCACTGACCCAATTCCTGTATAGTCTGATTACACTGCTCACCTGCCAGGCAGGGGCGACAGGCATCTTATTGTCCTTCGGGGTGGTGGGCGCCAATTTTAGCTGGGATGACCCGCGGCGGATGAATGCCGGTGGCATGGGTTGTCTGGGGCAAGTTCTAACCATGCTTTATCTCCCCATTTCTTTTGGGTTATTCATCGCCCCGCTGGGCCTGGCTGGTTTCTTCCGATTCCCGATCGCGTATGGCTATCTACTGGGGCTGCTCCTGGGTTCGGGAGTCGCCCTCAGTTGTACCTTTCTGCCGCTCTGGCTGGTTCGCAAGAAAGTGGAACGCCTCGACGAAGGATAGCTTTTTCTTTTCCCCCGCACACAAGGCAGTACTAAACGTGTTTCTCGTTGGCTTCGATGCAGGCCCCGGCCCGCTCCAATGTTAACGCCATCCTGAAGATTCGCCTGGGAATGGTATCATTCGTGCTTATCTCAAAACAAACAGGTGAATATGTCATCGCAAAACCAGGAACGTCACGACCCCTATGCAGCTCTCCGAAGTCAAGACTTTCGATTGCTGCTGGCGGGTCGTTTTATCACATCTTTCGGTAACGAGATGTTATCCTTTGCCATCGGTTGGGAACTCTGGCTGCGCACTCATCAAGCCTTCGTGCTTGGCATGGTGGGACTGGTTCAGGTCATCCCGGTCATCCTGCTTTCTTTGCCCGCCGGCCATGTGGCAGATCAATACAACCGTAAACGGATTGTTCTGATCACCGAACTCTTTCTTGCACTATGTGTACTAGGATTGGGATGGCTTTCTTACACCCGGGGTCCTTTGTATTTGATCTATGCTCTGTTGTTAGGGATCGGGATCGCGCGCGCCTTCAATGATCCGGCTTCTTCGACGTTGCTGCCGCAGACAGTTCCACCGCAGCTCTTTTCTAACGCCGCCACCTGGAGCACCTCCTCCTGGCAGTTCGCCTCCATTACCGGACCCGCGCTGGCTGGCCTGTTAATCGGCTTCTTCAACTCTGTGACCTTTATCTACATCTTCGACGCGCTGGCTGCGATCATCTTCTGCGTGCTGTTGGCGATGATCAAAGGCAGGGAACTCGCGCTGGCCCAGAAATCTGCCACGTGGAAATCATTGACCGAAGGCTTCAAGTTCATGCGCGACACCAAGGTGATCCTGGCCGCCATCACATTGGATATGTTCGCAGTGCTGTTCGGTGGCGCGGTGGCTTTGCTGCCCATCTATGCCACAGACATCCTCCACGTTGGCGCACAGGGACTGGGCATCCTGCGGGCCGCGCCATCGATCGGTGCGTTGATCATGGCTTTCCTGCTGGCGCAACTGCCGCCCATGCAGAATGCCGGCAGGAACTTATTGCTGGCTGTGACCGGGTTCGGATTGGCGACGATCGTGTTCGGTCTTTCCAACTCATTGATCTTATCAGTCATCATGCTGGCTACGCTGGGCGCGCTGGATAACATCAGCGTTGTCATCCGCGGCACGCTGGTATTGACCTACACTCCCGATCCCATGCGCGGACGCATCTCTTCGGTCAACAGTATTTTTATTGGCATATCGAATGAGTTGGGTAGTTTCGAATCCGGCCTGGCCGCTTCGCTTTTTGGTCCCTTGATCGCGGTGGTGGCCGGCGGCATCGGCACCATCCTGGTAGTGTTGGCTGTGGCGCGCATCTGGCCCGAGGTCGGGCGGCTGAAAACACTGAGTGGAGAGGTGCCGGTTCAGGAAGCTGTTTGATTACGCCCGCGTTTTGCTCAACGGTTTCCGCCGCCAGCGTGATAATACTGAAAACGGGCACAAATTGCGGATTTAAGTTGGAGTTATTCGGCAGTTTGGTAAGATTGGAGCATGACCATCCAACTTCAACTTACGCCAGAGAATTTGAAAGAAATTCATTATCATCGCTATAACCATCCAGCGCCGTTGGTGCAAAGACGGATGGAAGCGCTGTGGCTCAAGGGGCACGGTTTAGCCCATGCCCAAATCGCAGAACTGGTTGGTGTTACGGAAAATACAATTCGCGATTATTTTGAAGTTTACCAAGCAGGTAGCGTTGAGAAGCTAAAGGAACTGAACTATTATGTTCCGCAAAGCAAACTCAACGCACAGGTGACTTCCCTGGAAGCCCATTTTCGAGACCATCCGCCTGCCAGTATCAAAGAAGCGCAAAGCGAGATCGAAACGATTACAGGTGTGAAACGTAGTGAGGCCCAAATTGCCGAGTTCTTGAAAAAAAACTCCATCTGCGTTGTCGAAAAGTAGTGATGCTCCCTGCGAAAGCAGATCCCGAAAAACAGCAGGAATTCCTGGAGCAAGAGCTCCAGCCTCGCTTAGAGGAAGCCCAGGCAGGCAAACGGGTCGTGCTCTTTGTGGATGCCGCCCATTTTGTGTTAGCGCCATTTCTTGGCTTTCTTGGGACGGTCGTGCGTGTTTTTATTCAAGCGCCGTCTGGTCGTCAGCGTTTCAATGTCTTGGCTGCGCTCAATGCCATTACACATGAATTGATTACCATTACCAACGAGACGTACATCAACGCCGAGAGTGTTTGTGCGTTATTGGAGAAGATCGCCCATCTTTATGTCGGACTACCCATCTCGATTTTTCTTGATAATGCACGTTACCAAAAATGCGCTCTGGTCAGAGAAAAAGCAAAAAGCCTGAAGATTGAATTGTGTTTTCTGCCAGCCTATTCGCCCAATCTCAATTTGATTGAGCGAATGTGGAAGTTCGTCAAAAAGAAATGTCTGTACTCCAAGTACTACGAAAAGTTTCCGGCTTTTAAAGCCGCCATTTCAAAGTGTTTGGACGAAACCATGACCACTCAAAAATCTGATCTCGATTCTTTACTAACCCTGCGCTTCCAACTCTTTCAAAAAGCGCAATTTGTGACCGTGTATGGTATATCTACTGGCACTCACCTTGCGCAGCTATAACCAATCTTGTTTTCTGACAACACGTTGGAGAACTTCATGCCAGGCGGATTCGCTAATGAGGGATAATCTCAAAAATATAATCCTTCCCCATATCAGCCCTGCCATTGCAGCCAAGAGTATACCCATCGGGATAGGTGTCGTCAGAAAACATCCAACTCACAATCTTCCCGCCCTCGAGCGGGCTTGACCACTGAATGATAATCTCACGGCCAATCGTGACAGGAATCGGCTGGGAAAAGTTGAACAGCACATTGGCTTGCGCACCCACATCTGTTGGGCCTGGAATCTCTGCATCTGCCTCTCCAAGAATATTCCCATCGATTTGACAGTCTCGAAGTGCTACATGAGAAACAAAACCATTGGAAGGAAATGAACCGCCTTTTCTTACTTGAATTGATACGGATGTAATCTCCGAGGAGGATGCAAGAAAACTTTGATATAAGTATCCTCCACCATCTGGACAAGCTGCACTCGAACCTGCAGGAACAAGATTGTAGGCCTCAACAGAAGGCGTAAAGTCACATGGCAGGGGAGTTGCTGTCAGCGTTGGAGGTTCGAGCGTGGGAGAAGATGTCTCTGTTATGCGTATCGAAGGTTCTGGCGCTGATCGTGTCGGTTCTGGTGTTGGAAGGAGAAAACGACATCCAAAACCTGCCATGGTCAAAGAGCAAAGTGTTAATCCAATCCTGGCTGTCATGATCCTGGTATCCATTCCTGCCTCCTTTTGTCGTCATGGTATTCAATGGTTATTCGTCGGTCGGGCGCTCCAGTAGATTCTGGAGGTCTTCGCGAAAAACATGCGCCGATCAAAGATAACCAATAAAACTGCCGATATCAAATAAACTCCCATCATCAGCCAGGTGGCTTCTGCGATGGGAAGAGCGCGATTGAGTACGACCAGTCCGTTCTGGAGGCCATGCAGTAAAGTGACAGCCAACAGGCTGCCTCCACTGTGAACATAGACCCAGGTAAGCATAACACTGAGAGAGATCAATACGATCGTTTGCGGAATGGCCGGCGCGCCCATGGACATCATGCCAGGCAATAGGATGACCAGATGAACCAGCGCCCAGGGGAATCCCACCAGCAGAGCCGCCTCGATTGGGGAACGGGATTCAAGCCATCGGTCCAGTGCGAAGCGCCGCCAGCCGAGTTCCTCGAACCATGCCAGGGGAATCGTCGCCAGGATCACAAAGGCTGTGCCCGGCGCACTCACCTCCGCCTGAATGGAAGTCCCGAGCATCGTTCCAACGATCAACACAATGACCCGCAACAAAACTCCGACTAGGGCACTGATCAAAATCCATTTCCACGCGCCTTGAACGCTGGAGAACAGTCGACGGATGGCCTCTCCGCCTTCAGTGAACCATACAAGTGGAATGCATACCACCGTTGGGATAAACACCAGGAGAATCGGAACCAGCAAGCTTCTTTGTTCGACCGGCAGGGGAAGAAAATAGGTCGCGAAAGAAAGCGCGACCGTAAGAATTGCAAACCAAAGCACGGAATGATATTTGAGCATGGAACGCAGTCATTGTATCTTATCCGCATCAAAACTCAACCCGACATGCATAAACTCACGTCTGTTCTCAAAATGCGCGTTCCACACTGGTTCGGGGCGGAGGATTATTTCCCGAGTGCAGGGAGTAATCAATATTAAAATAACAGAGGGTCACGAGCACGCTCAGCTTCCCGCTCATTAATAGTCTGGTAATGGTTTTGTAAACCTATTGCAATAACTCCTCACTAGAATGAAAAAAACGAGAAAAGGAGTAAAGCAATGTTAACCCCTACTGTTACCCCATTGCGTAGACCGCATTCCGTATATCCTGCTGGAAGACGTTCCATAAAAAAAGAATCGCCGAAAGATCTCCCCACTCTTCGTAAAACCTCACAACGACATGCATTTTCGAAACAAGCCATCGGTCATTTATCGTTACTGGATCAGATCCTGTTCGAGCGTTTCGGTCAGGGACCCATCGTTGCGCCGAGGCACGAGATCATCCATCCTGGCTTCGAGGAATATGCACAAGTACAACCACAGGCGATCGCCGTCCAACATTCAGGCGAATCGATTACCTATGGTGAGTTGGATCGTCAAGCCAATCGGCTGGCGACGCTGCTTGCACAGCATGGGGTCTCCACTGGTGACAACGTGGCGTTGTTTTTACAACGTTCCATTCCCATGATCGTCGGCATCCTGGCGACTCTCAAAGCAGGCGCCGCGTATGTTCCGCAACATGTGGGCGTGGCACCCGAAGCGACCCTTGGTCATATTGCCAAGGTCACATCGGCAAAAGTGATTCTGACCATCTCCTCCTTGAAACATTTAGTTCCTGTCCCGGAAGGACATATTGGCATCGTTATTGATGAAGTGATGCAGGAACCGTTCAAGGATGAGGTTGAATATCTCGCTCCCTTCGTCCCGGAAAAGGAAATCCAGCGTGACAACCTTTGCTACATCCTGTTCACCTCCGGCACTACAGGGACACCCAACGGTGTGCAAGTGACTCATGGCAACGTGTGCAACATTCTGCTTACCGAGCCATGTAACTTGGGAATCAAACCAGGCATAAAAGTCGCACAGATCCTCAGCATTGCTTTCGACATGGCGGCATGGGAAATTCTCGGTTGTCTCGGCAACGGCGGGACTCTCGTGATCCGCGGCAAGGACTTCATGGAAGTTGCCAAACAAGTGGATGTGATCATTTCAACGCCATCCATTTTGAGTTCGCTGGATGCAGATCAATGTCATAACGTCCAAGTAGTGGCGGTGGCCGGGGAGCCCTGCCCGCGACCCCTGGCTGATACGTGGGCGGAATTCGCTGCCTTTTACAACTCCTGTGGACCAACCGAGGTCACGATCGTCAACACCGCTGTGCAGCATCAAACGTGGTCGCAGGTGCTGTCCATTGGCAAGCCGACCCCGAACAACACAGTTTACATTCTCAATGAAGAGATGAAGCCCTGTGCCATCGGTGAAGTGGGCGAGATGTGGGCAGGCGGAGATTGTGTATCTGCCGGTTATTTGAATAATGATCAGTTGAACCAGGAACGCTACGCGCCCGATCCATTCCTGGGGGAAGGACGCAGGATGTTCCGCACACGTGACCTGGGCCGCTGGCTGGAGAACGGTGAATTGGAACATCTCGGCCGGACGGACGATCAGGTCAAGATACGCGGCTTCCGAGTCGAACTGGATTCGGTCTCGACCGCTTTGGAATCCGTTCCGCATTGCACGCACGCGGTCACCTTGAAATTCGATAACCAAAGCCTCGTCGCATTCGTCACACCGAAGACCGTGGATGTGGAGGCAGCCATCAAAGCCGTTGAAAAAGCGCTCCCGTATTACTGCACACCTTCGATGGTGATCTCCATGGATGAATTCCCGATCACCAGCCGCGGCAAAGTGGACAAGCGGGCCTTGATGGAATTGGCTGTTGCACAGTTGCAGGAGCAGGAGAATGAATTACAAAAGGTAAAGGTCGGGGCGTAATGGAACGGACGTTTGACTTCAAACTGCCTCAATCGGGGATTCGAGAACCAACTCAACGTTCAAAAGAAACCGAACTGCCTGCACAGGAAAATCGTTGGCGGAGCCTCTGGGCAACGCCAACCATGATGCACTACAACCGTTTGATCGCGTTGGTCGCGCTTGCGAACGTAGCGATCCTCATCAACGGCATCACACACGGCACATGGTGGACGGGTAACGGCATCGCCCTCGATGTCATCTCCAACTTGGTGCTTGCCAACATCGGCATGGCGATCCTCGTGCGGCAACAGTATGTTGTCAACCTGTTCTTCAAGGTCGCCACCAGCGTGCCGCGCAGTTGGCCCCTCTCCATCCGCCGCGTAATGGGCAAGGTCTATCACTTTGGCGGCTTGCATGTCGGTGGCGCAGTCGTTGGCACGGTTTGGTTCGCCATCTTCGTCGGTTCATTGACGTATCACTTCGTCAACGGATTACCCGGTGTCTCCTTCGCGACCATCGCAGTGACATACGCTTTGCTGACCGTGCTGATCTTCATGATCGTGATGGCATTGCCTTCCCAGCGCGCGCGCCTCCATAACCGCTTCGAGTTGACCCATCGTTTCGGCGGCTGGACGGCGCTGATCCTGTTCTGGGCACAAACGTTGTCATTCATCAACGATGGACGCGCAGATGCATCGTTTGGAAGCACTGCGCTCGCCTCAGCCGGACTCTGGGTGTTGATCCTGCTTACGATCAGCATTGCCCTGCCCTGGATGCGTTTACGGAAGGTCGTGGTGCGGATCGAGAATCCGTCCTCGCATGTGGCGGTGGTGAGGTTCAATCATGGAGTCACGCCGTTCGCAGGGTCATCCACCACGGTAAGTCGCAACCCTCTCGTGGAGTGGCATTCGTTTGCCAACGTACCAGCCCCGGGTCAGGATGGGTTCCGTCTGACGATCTCGCGTGCCGGTGATTGGACGGGACAGTTCATTGACGATCTGCCATCGCACGTCTGGGTGAAAGGCATTCCCACTGCGGGCGTTGGCAACATTGACAAGCTGTTCAACCGCGTGGTTTGGATCGCGACGGGAAGCGGAATCGGTCCGACGTTACCGCATCTGCTCTATCAATTGACTCCCGCTCGATTGGTCTGGTCGACGCGGACGCCGCGTGTGACTTATGGCGATCAACTTGTAGACGAAATTCTGGCCGTGGAACCCAATGCGCTGATATGGGATACGAACGAACGCGGCCGCCCTGATCTGGTGAAGTTGGCGTATGAAGCCTATAAGAAGTTCAATGCTGAAGCGGTGATCTGCATCTCCAACAAGAAGCTCACCTGGCAAGTGGTCTACGGCATGGAAAGCCGCGGCATCCCGGCCTATGGCGCTATTTGGGATTCGTAGTGAGGCAACCATGACAGTACAAGTCGAACGCAGGGACAAGGTCGTGGTTCTGCAACTCAACCGTCCCGAAGTTTTGAACGCTTTGAATTCCGAGGTGATGCACGAGTTGGTGGAAGTGATGCACAGTTTGGACCGCGACCCCGATGTGGGGTGTTTCCTCCTGACCGGTTCGGAGCGTGCCTTTGCCGCGGGAGCAGATATCAAGGAACTCGAGAGGAAGTCCTACATGGAAATGTTCCACGAGGATTTCTTCGCCCCGTGGGACATGTTCACCGCGTTCCGCACGCCGAAGATCGCGGCGGTCTCGGGGTATGCGCTCGGCGGCGGCTGTGAACTGGCGATGATGTGCGACATGATCTTCGCGGCGGACACGGCGAAGTTCGGTCAGCCTGAGATCAAGCTGGGATTGATCCCCGGCATGGGCGGGTCACAGCAACTCACCAAACTGGTGGGCAAGGGGAAGGCCATGGACATGATCCTGACCGGGCGCATGATGGACGCGCAGGAAGCGGAACGCGCAGGATTAGTTGCCCGTATATTTCCCGCCGCACAGTTGATGGATGAAGTGATGACGGTGGCAGAGACGATCGCAGGCTACAGCAAGACAACTGCCATTGCCGCGCGTGAAGCTGTGGAGCGCGCCCTGGAGGGAAGCTTGCGTGAGGGCATCCTCTTCGAGCGGCGGACGTATTACGCGCTCTGGGCTACACAAGATGCGCAGGAAGGGATGCGCGCCTTCGTGGAGAAACGTGAGCCGGTGTTTATAGGGAGATGATGGTTGATCGTCCAGTTGCGAATAGTGAAAGAAAGAGCAACTCATTGCGTGTTGTTCTTTTTCATATGGGTGCGTTTCATTTGAGTTATAAAGTAATCAGACGGCCAAAGGTAACAGGCTAGGCTTGGTGCGCCTGCTTGAGACAAGCGCTCGGAGGACGGGCCGAGAATTTATGGCTTGGGATTCAAGGGCTGGCATGTTGGGTACAGATCGTCTGTATAAACGGAGTTGTCGTTGTTCCCTGCGATAAGCATAGTATGCGGCCCCATCATCGTTTTCAGCCACAGCGCGCCGGCGCAGCAAGTTTTCAGCGCCGGTTTGCAGCCAACACATGCCAGACAGTTCAAAGCGATCTTTAACAAAGTGAGGACAAGCGCCTTGGATGGCGCCGGCTGCGATCGGATACCCCTTGGCCAGATAAGTTTGATAATCCCGGTAAGGCAAGTTGCGCTCAAAGTAGTTGGCTGTTTTGTGGAGTTGTGTTCTTTGCGCCATTTTCGTTTTTTTGTTTTTTGCAATCTGGCGCAATTCTGCAATGACTTGTGCAGTCTGTCCAGATAGGATTTGGAGCGTGCGGCTTGTGACCCATGCCAAGCGTTGCTCGCTGGCTTCGCCCAGCAAACTATTGGCGACGTCCCATAGATATTCGTTCGCATGCACAAAGTCCAGGATCAGAATAAAGTCCTGAAATTGGAGAACAATCCGCGATTGGAGGGCTTCACACCCATCGCACAAAGCAACTCTGTGTAGGATATGCGTGCTTTCACGCAACGCCACTTGTATGCTCAGACGCGAGAGTGCAACATCTTTTCCATCCAGGGTGGCCCAGATATACTTGTTTTTTGGCTTGGCATCCTTTTTGAAGCTCTTTTCAGGCTGGTTTTCTTTGAAGAAACTGGCGGTCACTTCTGATGGAGTGCGCGGCGCGGCTGGGATCGTGTAAATTGCGCTGACCAGGGCCTCTTTTTTATGCCCCGGCTTTTGTCCTTTACCAAGCCGTACCTGCGTCTCAGCCACTTCCTCTGCCTCCAGCACCATCGGAACACCTTTGCCATCTGCCTGAATGACCAGAATTTCGGCTTCACTTTCAGGGCAGGGCGGCGACTTTTGAGCATAATACGCTTCCACACTCTCACTATCTTCCGCAACATTTTGTTGTAACGCCCGCGTAGATAGACTGAAACCGAATAAGCGCTCCATGAAATCGGCGTTGGAACCACCGTACCCATGATAGACCGCAAGGTATTCTGTGGTTTCTCGCAACACATCGGAATAACTGTCGTCACCCAAACCCAATTCAGCATCCAATGGGATTTGTGCACCAACTCCTGGTTGGTAAAAGTATGGACGTTCGATGAACACCTTGTTAAAGATCGAGAAATATATGCGCTTAGTATCACGCTGGTATGGCAATACCTGTCCGTTTTTGCTCTGCACTGCTCGTCGTGAACAAATCTCAGAGCGCATGGTAAAAAATAGTTGTAATAGTTTTGCGCCCAGTTTCAACAGCATTTTGAATAAGCCTCGCTCAATATTGTCTGCCTGCGCCGTGCGCGCCTGTTCTCCTGTGACAAAATCCAATAGCTGCTCGAATTCTGCGCGCACATCTTGTATAATCTCTTGTGAGTTGAAGGTCATGTGATTTCTCCAGAAGTGGTTGGCTCAAACTCACTTTACCAGAAAAGCGTGACTTTCAACTCAACTCAAATGAAACACACCCTTTTCATTTCTCGATGGAAAACTTTATTATTTCAACGACCTCGGATAAGTCTTTCAAAACTGCATCATTCCTAGAGCGGACAACTCTCAACCCATCTCCCGGCATTCAAAAACTCAAGGATTAATTCCAATCGATGGAAGATATTTCGCCAGCAATTCTGGCGTGACCTTCTCGATGATCTTGGCTTAAATCACGCCATCCTTGTCGATAAATAACTCTGTGGGGATGGCAAAGATCTGATATTGAACCGAGACCTTGCCATCGCTATCCAGCAAAATGGGATGCGTGAGGTCGAACTCATCTGCGAATTGTTGAACCACATCGATGCTTTCCTTGCTGTCCACCAACAAGACGGCCAATTCGGGATGAGCTTGATGCACCTCTTCCAGCAACGGCGCTTCGGCGCGACAATCAGGGCACCATGAGGCGCCAATGCTGAGCAAAACGGGCTGACCGCGGAACTGATTCAGACGTAGGGCATCACCTGTCAGTGTGGTCAATTCGAAATCGGAAGCGGCATCTCCGATTTTCAAGGAGCTATTTTCGAGCATGGATTGATAGATATTCGGCGCAAAACGCACCACCAGTCCAATTCCCAAACAACCAAGTAAACATGTTCCAACGATGGAAGCGCCCAGGATGATCAGCCAATTGGTTTTCTTTTTCATCAAACCCTCCGGTGAAGAACGTGGTTTGTGATTACTTTCTCAAGACGTTAATCAACCTGAAATGTTACTTTGGAGCAAATCCCGTAAACCCCTCTCCCGTCTACTGCTCGCTACGCTTCGGGTACGATTGTCCCCCAAGGGGGAGAAGCTGCTTGTTGTATTTGAAGAGATGTCCAACGGACAGCGAGGGCCGCATTCATCCTTCTGCCTTCATCATTCTTCCTTCCGATGCTCTCCTTGCCTCCGCTGGCTTAACAAAAAATCCGAAGCCTCACAACCTCGGATTTTTTGTTTCCTTCTGATGTGCCTCTTTATCCCCAGCCAGCATTCTCAGGGATCGGTATCGGTTGTTGATTTTCCCAGCCGTTCTTGCGGAGATATTGTTCGAGGGTAAGCAGTCCAGGGTGAAGATTACGAAGCGCAGGAATGTCCGCAGCATAGCCTTCGCCGTTGAAGAAGTTGAACATGGCGATCATTTCCTCTTCAGAGGCGCGGCGTCCGTTGCCTGTGGGAGCGGCAAGAGTGACAGGCCGTCCAATGACTTTGGAGAAAACGGCCGCAGTTTCAGATTCGGTCAATTCATCGCCAGCCAGTTCGAGGGTGCGGCGGAGATACGCTTCTTTATCCGCCAAGGCAAGCGCAACGAACATACCGACATCTTCCACGGCGATGCTTTGCACACCTTTCCCGGGTCGCAACCCCATGCCGGTGTAGGTTCCGCTCAGGATGTAGGCACAACTCCAGTTATGATTGTCCATGAAAAAGGCCGGGCGCAGGATGGTGTAGGGAATGTCAAGGGTAGGAATATATTGTTCGACAATCCACTTGCTCTCGAAATGTTTTTGTCCCACGCCGCGATGTGCCGCACCGACCGACGAATACACAAGATGTTGAACGCCCGCGGATTTGGCGGCATCGGCCACATTCTTGCCCTGCTGAATCTCGCCCTCCAAACCAACATTGGGCAGCCAGTAATTCTGCACGCTGAAGACCCCATACGCACCCTTGAATGCCGCTTCGAGTTCGGCGCGCTTATCCATATCACCAGCCACAAGTTTCGCACCAAGCGCCTTCAATTCCTGTGCGGCAGGCTTGTTGACATCACGTGTCAGCGCGCGCACCTGCCAGCCTTCTGCCAACAGTTTTCTTGCCACTGTTCCGCCTTGTTGACCTGTGGCGCCGGTCACTGCAATAATTTTATTGTTCATCTTATACCTCTAGATTTTTTGATTCCTTGTCGGGATACATACTCCGCCGCTCTGCGGCGAAAAGTTCTTACGGGGTTGGGATCTTTGATACCCCGTCCGCTTGCGGCGGGGTAATTCATTTTTGTTTTTGTGCGATCTGATAACTTTCATGAAGCAGAGCGACTGCTTGCTCCACATCATCTTCCTGCCGCAGATAAAAACTCACCCAGCCCTTTTCAGGCAAAATGTGATGAGGCTGCGCGCGCCTCACACGCTCATTTGTACTCCTGTCCTGTACCCAGCTTCTTGCATAACTCACCAAGCGATTGCTGTTCACTCGCTGAAAGAACGCTGAAGATCTCTACCAAGGCAGCGATATGGACGGGCAGCACCGCTTCGATCCTGCTGATGCCTGCCTCCGTCAAATGGACATGGATCACCCTGCGGTCTTTTTGATCGCGCTCACGTTGGACCAGTCCATCCCGTTCAAGGTTGTCGATCACGGTGGTGAGGTTGCTGGTGCTCTTCAAGACCTTGCTGCTGATCTCTCCCTGTGTCATCGAGCCGAGGTGATACAGGGCTTCGAGCACGGCAAACTGGGAATAGGTCAGGTCGCCGATGGTATTCCGCTCTGCCAGACTGGCAAACACCGAGTTGGCACAACGCGTCAACTTGATAAACGTATCCAGCGTGCGCATCTCTGCGCGGGTTCCTTCATAATGGGTGGGCATATCAAATCTCTTTTGACGTCAAATAGTTTGATGTCAAAATATTATCGCGTCTTACAGATGAAGTCAAGAGAAAGTACCTGGTCGTTTGGGCAGGTTTCCCCCAATACAGGAGGCTGGCAAATCGCCAGCCTCCTGTCGAACAAAATCAGAATAGACATCGTCACGATGCCCTTCCCTAAAGGGAGGGGACAACTCAACACGCCGAAAAATCACCACCCTCAGGGTTAGGTCTTCATTCCTCCTTCTGCATTCCGCCTTCTTCCTTCCCCGGCCCTCTCCCGTCCCCGCTGGCGGGTTTTCTTGATGCCAAATGGCTTAACCATCAAGAAGAATTTTTGTCTAGAAGATCATCGTCTGGCCACTCATCAACTGAAGACAACACCAATCTGCGCCAACTAATATTGTAAATCATTATGTATAGCATAAAAATTAGCATCGCTAATACGAATGCCATAATTGCTGAAGCTTTAGTAAACGTAGAAATTATTACAACAGATAAGCCTGAATTTATGAGCATAACTATCATGGAAAAAATAGTATCCTCATCTATTCCAAAATAATCTTTCAAAGCAAATTTCTTGATTTTATAAGATTTGAGTCCCCTTGCCCTTGCTCTAATACCTTGCGCAGTTCTTGAAGCTCTGGCACGGCACCGCAAATCAAAAACATAAACTAAAATCCCAGTAATTAATAAAATACTTGGTATCACTTGCAACAATGGCTTTTGATTTCCCGGATCCATTCCGCGCCATACAGCAAAAAGTGCCGCGACAATGGCCAGGAAAACGCTGATTACCCCAACGCGTAGTTGATTCAAGTATATAAACCGTTTCATCAATGTATCAATGTGTTCGGAGTCAATGGGATAAGTCTTATTTTGCATGATAGCCTCCTGTTTTTCAGCCTCTTGAAAGGCAGCAACAAACTTATCATACGATACTCTAGTTGAGAAAACAACACTTCTTTATTTCCAATCCATTACAGATTCTTGTGCTCTTCCTCCGATCTGCGCTGAGGTAGGCCCCATGCGCGTTACAAATTTGCATCGCCATATTTGGGATCAAAGACCCCGCTCCCTAGTTCTTAGGCGGAACCAAATTCATGACGAAAACCAGTTCCCATTCGATTCATCCCTCTGCATTCATCATTCTGCATTTCAACGCTCTCTCCCTTCCTCCGCTGGCGAATTCCCACAGAAAATCAGCTTATGAATCTTTGTTGGGAGGTGATGAAGCTTTGATACTTTTCAGTCGCCAGTCTTCATATTCCTCAATCAGTGACTCTGGTGTACACCTAATGACATCTAAACATCTAATTGCTTCGGCAGCAACCAGTACTTGAACAGCGTTTAAGGTACTTAAATTGTTTTTGAGCACATCAATGCTTTGGTTTTGAAAAGATTTAATTTCAAGAGTTTGATAATCAAGCAAATATCTGGCAAACTCATAACCGAAACTCACGTGTGAAGCATGAGTGTTTAGATAATCTCTCAAGCCTTGAAACTCACCCTTAATCTTATTTACTATTTCGCCAGACCTCGGAAGTCTTCCATCAATTGCCTGATCAACCCTTGATGGTTCAAGTCGAAAGTAAGTGAGTAATTCATACGCTTCTAGTGGAATGTATGATAAGTAATTCAACATAGTCCTGATGATTTTTTTGTTGCCCAGACGTGCAAGTCGCGACGCGTCCACGACCAGTTGATGGGTTGAGCCCATAAGCGACTATGTTCTGGTGTACTGGCATAGAGATGGTCAATCAGATGTTGGCGGCTGGTCCAATTGCCGCGTTGCAAATAACGCACATCAAAACTTTTCAGCAGGAGTTCAGCTTGATTGAGCCAAGAAGCATGGGCAGGCGTAAACAAGATTCGTAGGCGTGAGTCATGATGCGATTTCAGAAAGGAAAGCGTTGCGGCCGAGATGTGGCTGGGACCGCCATCCCAAATCAAGTGCACGCGTCGAAATGAGTGAAAAGGTTGCAGCAAGCTGGGCAACGCTCGGCACAGGTGCTCACCATCGTTTTTATCCAAGCAGCAACTGCGCAGGTGTCGGTTGTAGATGTTGAGCAGGACCAGAAAGCTGACGATACCATGCCGCTCATACTCAAACTTCTGGCGTTCAATTTGACCTGAGCGCATGGGTTGAGTCGGATGCACTGGCTGGAGGGCTTGAATGTTTGGCTTTTCATCCAAGGCTAAAGCAATCTCGTCTTTCGCCTGGCGCGCCTCGATCCTTTCATATAACCACAAAATGCAACCTGCCCGTTGTAGGAACTCTGCGTTCAGTGTGGGCGTACTCCATGCGGTTGCAGGTCCGCATGGCGTAGGATGAGCGACACAGTGGCATGAGCGATATGCGGTGCCAAACCTCGCTGCACCACGTTTTCTGCCAAACTCCGGGTCGACCAGTGTGTCATTTCCAGACCCACGCCACTGGGCTCACAACAAGCCAGTTGTTCAATCGACACACGTTGTAAGGCTGTGACTTCTCGAGGTCGACCCGAGCGAGGTTCATCGTAAAGGGCATGCAAGCCAACTGATTCGTACCGACGACTGATGCACCAAATGCCAAAGCGCGTCTTGCTCACTTGCTGACACAAATCGCTGGCCAATGTTTTCGGATTTTTCATTGCCAACAACACACGCCCTCGTCGCACGCTCCGTTGTTCGGTTCGACCATCGTTTAGCAATCGCTCGATTTCATGGATAGCGGATTGGCTCAGTCGTACGGTTTTTGGTTTCCGTCTTCTCATACAAAACTCCGTGAAAGATGTTGTATGAGAAGTATAAGGTCGTCAAGGTGTCACGACTATGTTGAATTACTTTTCAAACGCGCCACTAGAATTGGTCTTAGCAAGGCACCCGCTTCTTGGGCTAACGCATCAAGCATCATGCTGTAACTGCCCAATAGCAAATTACGAGTTTTTGCCAAAGTGAAATTTACAACTCGTGCGAATCTTCCATTCAGTTCATCATCAGACGTTTTGTTGTATTGATTTAGAAGAGCAATGCATTTATCTAATAACACAAAGTCATTGTCAACGAGAGAATTTTGCTCAACCAGTTTCGTTGAAAGCCATTCATGAGATTGTTTTCGTGATTGCCAAAGATCTATATTGATAGCGTTTAACAAGCGCAAAGTGTATTATTCTTTTAATACTTTCTCAATCCTGTTTCTTACCCAATTTCCAAATACTACAGGCTTCCAATTTTCGCCAATTTTGGATGCTACACCTATAAGATACTTGACACCAGCACTAACACTTCCAGCTATCAAAGCAGCATCAGGATACGTTTTTGCAGCAATTGTTGTCGCAACAGGTATGCCCAAAATACCGAACATACGCAATGTCTTACGCTCCATTGATATTATTTCTGCTTCTTTGGCGACTTCATTGTGATAGGCAATAATTGCATTTCTGTCACGGTCACTTTCGGTCTGCAACCATTCACGAAATTTTTTCGCCTTTTTCCTTATTCTCAAAATTTCTGATAAATCCAACTTTTCATCATTAACCAAATTTCTAATGTCTGGAAATTCTACTTCTTGGTTCAATTGTCCGATGGTCTCTTTTATTTCGGCTTTTCTTATATGGCTCTCGTACAACTTGTCACCTACAAGATTTGCCATCGGACACCCAAATATAAATCGCAACTTTCTTCAGCCGCAGACCAAATAAATCTGTTGCAATGAGCAATTCCTGTTAACGGCGTGCCAAGATGAAAATTCAAGTTTTGACCAAGCAGTGGAGATAAATCATCAAGGTTAATGTTGTAGTGAATTTTATTACCGTTAGAAGATGCCTCTATACTTGCTGTTACTGTTGGCGGTGCACCCAGGCCAAGAAACTTATATGCTTCGTCAATAAGAGCCTGTACTAGAAGCGAATTTCTTCTTGGATCAAGGTAGTCCATTCGCGCATTCTCTACTACATTTCCGAGACCTTTTGCTTTCACTTCAATTACTTTTCCTCGAAGTGCTTTATACAGCTTGACTTTTTCACGAGAATTTTTGAAACAATCATTAAGGCTATCGTGATAAAGAAATCTCTGCTCAAAAGTGTCTAGTTTTTCTTGAACTGGGTTCTACATATTTACAATAATGTAGCTATTGGTTCTTTCATCTTTGACAGCTGTAGTCGCAAAGCTGTAATCGTACAGTTTGATAGTTTCATCTTCAAACAATGACAGTAATTCCGAATACTTGTTTTGAGAAACAAACCAAGTAAGGAACTCGGCGAACCGAGGCTGATTGGTAATATTGAGTAGTATTTGATCATAATAAATCAACGCATCTGCCATTAATCCAATATCTACCAAATGCCCGCCATATCGAATTTCGGGGGAATTGTAAGACCAAGATTCCAAGGGGACTAAAGCTTTTGAGTGATTTGACATATAACCAATTATAAGTCTGAACAAAAATAAAAGACGGCGTCCCACCCTGCGCCGTCCCAATTACCACTTACCAATTACCTAGAGTTTCGCGAACCTGCTCACCACCCCCAGCGGGATGACTATTTCTTCTTGTCCTGCTCCTGCCTGCGCAGTTTTCGTTTCTCTTCCTGCTCCTGTTCCAGTTGCAACTGTTCCTGTCTGCGTAATTTTCCTTTCTCTTCCTGTTCCCGTTCGAGCTGCAACCGTTCCTCTCTGCGCAGTTTTCCTTGCTCTTCCTGCTCCCGCTCGAGCTGCAGTCGTTCCTGCTGGCGCACTTTTCGTTGCTCTTCCTGTTGTTGCTCCAGTTTCAGTCGTTCCTGTTGACGCAGTTTCCGTTCCTGCTCCTGTTGCCGCTCCAATTCCTCGCGTTGTTTTGATGTCATGATATTTTCCTTTTTGGATAAGAGTTCCCGCCCACGTTTCAGGCAGGCTCTCACTTTAAATAATTATACAGCCACTTTCATACGGGTTAAACAAAATGGGACAGCGAGCATCCGCCGTCCCATCCGTTCCAAATCCGTGTATCCGCTTGCGAAGCATTCGTTGACTAAAGCTTCGCAAACCTGCTCACCACCTTCGCCATCCCAGCGGGACGTTCCATGTTGCTACCCTGATGGATACCGATCGGCGTGCCGACCATTGTATACGCCAGATCCAGATATGCCTGACCCGTGATGAATCTTTGTCCATCAATGGCGCAAGAGGTGACAAAGCCAATCCGTTCGCCGTCCGCGTTGATGACGGGGTCGCCGTTATGTGCCATGCGGACGCGCTGTTCGTCGAAGGTAAAGCGGATGACTACGCCCTTGCGTTCCTTCTCTCTCGCAACATACGCATCCCGGCCGATGAACCACGGTTTGTATGTTTTCACATATGAGCCGAATCCGCCTTCGGCAACTCCCAAGTCACGACCACCGAACCTACCCGAGCCAAGTCCCATCTCATGACCATACAATGGAAGTCCGGCCTCGGTGCGCAATGAGTCTCTGGCGCCCAAACCGATCGGCTTGACTCCGAATCCGTCGCCCGCTTTTAAGACCGCGTTCCAAAAGCCCACGGCCCGCTCGGGATGCACGAACAACTCGAAGGCCATCTTCTCGCCGGTATAACCCGTACGCGAGACGACCAGGTCAAAGCCTCCAACCACTGCATCACAAAGTTCAGTTCTCTTTAGCTTCATAATGTGTGCCTTGGTATCGCCATCCACGCCCATTGCCAACAGTGTATCGCGCGAGCGTGGTCCTTGCAGGGCGATGTCCACTCGCATGGCGGAACCAGCTTTCGGGTCGCGTAAGTTGCGAAGCTCCACCTCATATCCATAGGTGCGTGCCCACGGTCGCGCATTATCGATGCGCACTTTTCCATCGCGCACACTTTCCAGCCAGGTGCGATCCTTATCATCGTTCGAGGCGTTCACTACCACCAGATAGTTATCCCAGCCGCGGCGATAGACGAGCGTATCGTCGATCACATCCGCATCGGGCGTCAGGAACTGAGTGTACAGGCTCTCGCCGGGGTTCAGCCCGCCGCAGTCATTGCCGCAGACCGCATCCAAAAACGAGGCCGCATCCGCGCCGCGCACATCGTACACGCCCATGTGACTGACATCGAACAAACCCGCCGCATTGCGCGTCGCAAGATGCTCCTCGAAAATGCCCGTATACTGCACCGGCATCTCCCAGCCGGCAAAGGGGACCATCCTGCCGCCAAGGTCTCGATGGACTTGGTTCAAGGCTGTCTTCTTCATGGGCGGATTGCCATCCGCCCCTACCTCAGGTTCAACCCATTCAAAGGACGGCAGCGCCTCTTTCTTCTCGACCTCGGAACTGATCCCGACGAAATAAGGTTTGTCTTCGCTGACAGCGGGCGAAGCACGCTTCGCCCCTACCTTCACGCTGGCTTTCTTCACCGGCTCGACGACAAACGGACCGGGCATGCGCTTGGCACTGAAATCTTTTTCGCTGTCCAGTTTGAAGGAGGTATATCCATCCGATAGATCTCGCAGCCAGGTCGCGACCAGGGAGGCTTTCTTGACAGGCACCAACAATTGATAGGTCTGGTCATTCACGTTGACCAGCGTGCCTTTGACAATTCCTTTCGGCGTGGCAATGGTTGTAGCCTGACTCTTGCCCTTCTTTAACGCGGAAAGATCCGAAGAGAGCGCGTAATCCAAAACCTGTCGCACACGCGCACCGGTCAATTCAAAAATCGAGAGATCATTTCGGCCTGTTACCTGATCATCGAGGTAATAGAAATAAGGATAACCACTCTTCTTATAGTGGAAGTCAATGCCTGCTTTTTCAGCCAGTTTTCTGACACGCAGCTTGGCATCGTTCAACACGTTGAAATCCACTTTGGCGCGGCGCTGTTTGCCTTTATGCGGCGTATCCACGGCGTGCGGCGCGCAGGCCAATAGTACATCCGCCATGATGTCGGTCAGTTCACGCGTGGTCTTCTCGTTGAAGCCGCGCTGTGTGATCCACGGTGTCCCCAAACGGATGCCGCTCGGGTCCATCGAATTCTTGTCACCGGGAATCGTATTGCGATTGACGACAATCCCGACAACATCCAAAATGCGCGCGGCTTGGTCACCACTCAAGGAGGCGCCGTCTTCGCCTTTGATACTCGTCACATCCACATTGACCAGATGCGTGTTCGTCCCGCTAAAGGGTACACGCAGTCCGCGCTTCTGGAATTGATCCGCCATGGCCGCCGCGTTCTTGAGCGTTTGTTCCTGTAATTTTTTAAATTGCTTTGTCTGCGCAAGTTTGAAGGTGAGCGCCAGACCGGCGAAGACATTGACATGTGGTCCGCCCTGTTCGCCGGGGAAGACGGCTTTATCGATCTTCTTCGCCAGAGCTGCGTCCGTAGTCATGATGACCGCGCCGCGCGGGCCATCCAATGACTTATGCGTCGTAGACATGACCACGTGTGCATATCCGATCGGCGAAGGGACAACTCCCGCCGCGACCAATCCGCCGATGTGCGAGATGTCGGCCAATAAATATGCGCCGACTTCATCGGCAATGGCACGGAACTTTTCCCAATCCGGCATCCAGGAATAAGAGGAATAGCCGGCAATGATCATCTTTGGTTTGTTTTCCATGGCCAATTCATGGACGCGTTCGTAATCGATGCGTTCATTTTCGTCCACGTTGTAGTGCACGATCTTGTAATACTTGCCGCTGCGGTTGACCGACGAACCATGCGAGAGATGTCCGCCGTGCAACAGGTTCATGCCCATCACTACGCTGCCCGGCTCCACCAGCGCGTGATAGACCGCGTTATTGGCCGGCCCGCCGGACAAGGCCTGCACATTGACAAAGATTTGATCGGCGGTGATTCCATTCGCTGCAAAGGCTTCAGCGGCGCGTCGACGCGCTAGGGCTTCGACCGCGTCCGCGTATTCCACACCTTTGTAATAACGCGGGTCTCCGTAACGGCGATAGTACGCCAGCCGCGCGGGATAATCCAAAATTTGCTCTTCGCTCATCCAACGCGTCTCTTCGTCGGGATAGCCTTCCGCGTAGATATTTTGGAAGGCGGAGGCCAGGGCTTCGCGCACCGCCAACGGCGAAGTGGATTCGCTGGGAATCAAAATCAACTTACGGGCCTGCCGCTCCGCTTCGAGTTGGGTCAGCTTGTAGACGTCGGGATCGAGCTTGGCAAGGTTTCCGCGGAAAAGATAGTCAGACATTGTTTGTCTCCTTGTGAGAGTTACTTTGAATGGTCGGGCGATTAAATTGTAGAACCTGTCAGACAATGGGTCAAGTGAGAAAGGACATAAAAAACAAGTCACGTTCAGAACGTGACCTGTGATTTGTTACGGTCGCAACGGACCGTTTCCTGCGTTGGGCAGGCTTGGACCATCACCCCTGCCAGGTAAGCCCCCTCCGCTGGGGCGCTGACCGAGGGATTGTTCAAATCCGCCCAGGTTGGCGCGTGCCTGTGGCATTTGTCCACGAGCGAACTGTCCCATGATCTCGTCGAACTTGTTGCTGAATTGGGAAAGGTTCGCCTGTCCAGCGGCACCACCAAATTGCTGAAAACCTGCTTGTGCATTTTTACCGAGTTGGGCGAGGTTCAGTATTTCATCGCGTGAGAGCTTGCCATCACCCAGAGCGGCATTCGCGGAGTCGATGAAAGTAAATCCGGATTGCAAAGCAGAGAGACGGTCTGTAGGGATGTTGTTCGCCTGGATGTTTTGGATCTGGTCCGCGCGGTTCTGCTGGTCAAGCTGCAGGGTGGACATGATGTTCTGTGCCTGAGTTTGCAGTTCGGCGGCATGCATTTGTGTCTGTTGCGCAGCGGAGTTCAACTGATCCACGGTAGATTGCGCCAGTTCGAGTCCCTGTGAGAGGGTGGAGTTGATCTCATCCAGTGAAGTGGATATTTGCGTCAGGGTGGTGTTCATCTGGTTAAGTTCTGATTGGATGCCATTGAGTTCTGTGATCATTTCGTTGGCAAGGTCTGCATACAAATTGTAGTATTCATTGAGCAAATTTTCCGCGTCTTGCACATAGTAATCTGCATAGTAGTAATAGTCATATACATACGCTACTTCATCGGCGGTAACGGTGTTGTCGCTCGTGGTGGAGGTGACCGCACTGGTGGTTTGAGAGGTGGCAGCCACAACTTCGTTCACAGCCTGGTTGATCAATGTGGTGAGTTCTTCTTCGGTCATGGTGACATATTCAACTGTGGGACCAGGCGTTGGTGTGGTGGGCATGGCCGTCAACACATTGGCATTGACGGTGGCCTGTGCCAGGGCTTGTGATTGCTGAGTCCCTGCCACGGCGGTGTTGACAACGTTCGTGTCCGCGGTAGATTGCGCGCCCAGGGAGCAAGCCGCGAGCAGACTGGCCAGCAGCAGGGAATAAACAATGGTGCGTAATAGAGTTTTCATGATGTTCTCCTTTGAGTTCGGTTTATTGATTGCGTTTTTCGATCTTGACTGCGATGCCCTTACGCGGGCGCAGCGTTACACTGGGTTTGGTTTTAGCGGGCGGCTGGATGGATTGGAAGTTCCAGTCTTTGGCCAGCATGACTAGAACAGTAACGGCTTCGGTTATGGCAAAATGTTCACCAATGCACACACGGCTCCCGCCACCGAAGGGGAAATAGGCAAAGCGCGGCAGGGCCGCAGATGCCAGCCAACGTTCAGGATGGAAGCTTTCCGGTTCCTCGAAATAACGTGCATCGCGCTGCATCACCCACGGACTGAACAGCACTGTGGAGCCCGCCGGGATAGTGTATCCGCCAATCTCACAGTCAATAAGAGATTGACGCCCGATCGTCCAGGCAGGTGGGCGCAGGCGCAGAGTCTCCTGGATAACCGCACGCGTGTAGGTGAGTTTTTCGAGGTCTCCATTGGCAAGAGCGTGCCCCCCAAGCACAGAGTCAACCTCAGCTTGGAGCTTGTTTTGTACAGAGGCGTGATGAGCAAACATGTCCACTGCCCAGGCGAGCAACAAGGCAGTGGTCCCATGACCTGCCAATAGGAAGGTCAACACATGCGCCCGGATCTGTTCCTCTGCAAATCGCGCGGCATCGTATTGCTTGAGCAAATGGATCAAAGCGTTCTGTGCCTGTGGCCACGAGGGGTGGGCAATCAAGGCTTCGGTGACGAGCGCCAGGTTATCGCGCGTCTGCTTGAAACGCGGGAACAACTTGCCGGTTGAGTCAGGAAGCGGGAGCATCGTCATCGGGAAGAGGCGTATGAGAGTCCGCATGGCTTTACTGACGCGTTCGGCGGCGCCTTCCGGCGAATTCCTGAAGAAGGACCACAGCGCGATGTCGAGGGTCAGGCGCATCATTTCGTCAGACAGATTCAAGCGCTGACCATCCTGCCAATGGGAGAGGCGCTTCTGCGTGCTCATCACCATCAGCGGCAGATACTGCTCGATATGACTTCGTTGAAAGGATGGTTGCAAAGTGCGGCATTGTGCGAGATGTTGCCCGCCTTCACTGGTGAGCAGTCCATCGCCCAGGATGACTTTAGCGCGTTGGAGGGAACGACCTTTGACGAATTTGTCGCTCTGTTTCACGAGTACCTGTTCGATGAAATCGGGATGGTTTAGCAAATAGATATCCTGTTTGCGGAAGCGGACATGGACGATATCACCGTTCTCTTCCGCCAGGCGCGTCAGCGTTTCGAGCGGATCGATCATCATCTGCCAAAGGAACAGGGCGGATGGAACGGTTTGTGTAACGGGAAGGTTGGTTGGTATTTCCATGGTTGCTGGTTTCCTGTGTATGCAGGATAACTAAAAACAACCTTTCCGTCTGCCCGCTATGGTGGGTATTTGCACACCCTCATTGGCGGGATGTGGGACATTTTGTTTTTACCCTCAAATGACCTCACATAACTTTAGAGCTACCTAACACGGCTTTACATTTTCCTAAGTGCGATGGCAATAGAAAATGCACGCGAGTTATCCCTCGCGTGTGACTCGTTCACGATAGTTTTGATCGAACTATAGTTCTTCGGGGAGAATCAATCCATAGTGCACCGCCATTAAAGCGGCTTGGGTGCGGTCGCTAACCCCCCAGTTTATTGAACACATCACTCACATAACCTTTCACCGTCATTTCGGTCAACACCAGTTGCGCGGCGATCTCCTTGTTGCTCTTGCCGTGCGCCAGCATCTTGAGTACCTGGCGCTCGCGTTCGGTCAATGACTCGAAGGGATCGTCCGGCATGGCAACGTGCTTCATCAGTCGTTTGGCGATCTCGGGATGCAATTGCGGTTTGCCTTGTGCCGCGCCGCGGATGGCCGCCAACAGATCATCACCATCCATATCCTTCAACAAAAAACCACCGGCGCCGGCGCGCAAGGCAGCATACAAATGTGTATCATCGCTAAACGTTGTCAGGATCAACACAGGCAATTCGGCATATTCAGTGCGTAACTGCTGCAAGGTTTCGATGCCGTTTTGTTCCGGCATTTGAAGATCGAGCAGCACCACATCGGGCGACTGCTTCTTCACTAACGCTGCCACCTGTGATCCATTCTCGGCCTCGCCCACAACTTCCATATCCGGTTCAGCATCGATGGTCATACGCAAACCGCGCCTTACAATTTGATGGTCATCAGCGATCAATATCTTGAGCATGGTCAGCCTGAAATGGGAATCTTAAGCGCAAGAATTGTACCGCGCCCAATCTCCGATTCAACTTCTAATTCCCCACCAAGCGCCAGCGTGCGTTCCTGCATCCCGCGCAAACCGTAATGTCCTTCAACAAATGTATTTGTGTCAAAGCCCTTGCCACCATCTTGAATGGATATACACAAGCCATCGTTCACGTTGATCTCAATTTTGGCCGTGCGGCTCCCGCTATGCCGCAGCATGTTTTGCAAGGCCTCGCCCACAATCCACAAAACTTCATTGCCGACCGCAGAGGGAATAATGATCGCTTCGGATAACTCCAATAGGACGTTCAACAGCGGACCGCCTTCGGGTCCCGTTCGATGTGCCAACGCCTCACACTGACCGCGCACTGCCTCCGTTAAATCGAGCGTCTCTTCCTTTGACGGATTCCGCAACTGCTCAAGCAACAATCTCATCTCGCGCAGGATGTTTCCTGCCAAACTCTCCACTTCTCCCAGATCGCCCTTCAACGATTCCGGCGCCGAGGCTTTGAGTCCACGCGCGGTGAGATGCAGCCCAAATAGGCTCTGTGTCACCGAGTTCGTGCAGGTCACGCGCCAGGCGTTGTCGCTCTTGATATGTGGCGATGGCTTTTTGATCTTCCAAGGCTTGCGCGGTTTGTTCTTTGACTCGTGATTTAAGGTCGCGATTCAATTCATATAGAGACTCATACGTGTTGGCATATGCCATGGCCAGCGCAGCTTGTCCGAGCAGAGCCCCCAAACGGGCGCGTTCTTCTGCATCATAGTATGGCCCAGCCTGGCGTGGTCCCAACCAGTAACTGCCCAAAATGGTATTACCTGCCACCAGTCGTGTGTTCCATGCCGGCGCGCCGTATCCCACGGGCGGGACCTCTGGCGCAGGGAAAAGAGTCAGGGCCGCCCACTCCGCTCCGATCTGGCGCGGCAGGCTGAAGGTCAGGAGGGAAACGATCTCCTCGCAGCGATTGACGCGCGCCAGCGAGGTCTGCATCTCCTGGATGGCCTTTTGAAATTTAAGGCGATCCGGATAGAGCAAACGATCCAGCCATCCTTGTGTGACTCGGCGTGTAGGTTCGAAAAGCGCCGCCGCGACCAACAAACTGATGATGGGTGTGAATGGATGCGAAGCGATGAAGAAGCCGCGCAGAAGGGTGGTCAACGTATTGGTGATGGCGAGGTAGAGTGTGAGCAACAGCAGGGATAATGCGCCATAGGTCAATGTGCGGCGGATGACGCGGTCGATGCCGAATAGATCATGGCGAAGGATGGCGTAGGCGATTCCCAAGGGGATGAACAATTGCGTGACGAGCACCGCGTTGTATGGAATGATCTCTGTTTTGAACAGAATGCCAAGAAGACGAATGAAGAGAGGTACTTCAGCGAGGGCGATGCTAAAGAAAACGATGAGTGCCTGTTGTGCATAGCGCGTTCCGTCCTGTGATGTGTCACGCTCGGCGCGCAGCAAACTCCAGAAGAATATGCTCACGGCTGTCAGCAACCACAAGACCAACAGAACAGCAACGGGAATGCGTATCCACGGGATGGAAACGAACAAGATGGACAGAAGTAAAACGAGGGAGATGAATTAGCTTGTAACGATAGCGCGCGTCGATATCCGCGGATTGGGAAAAGGAAAACGCGCACTGACGTGCACGGCCAAGGCCAGCAGCACTACGCCATTCACCAATCGCACGGATAGAATCGGCGCGGCCAGTTCTACCAATGGAATATTGGGATGCACGGTCGGCAATTGATTGAAATCGAGGGGAACAATCAGCAGGGACGTAAACATGATGCCAAAACAGGCGATCAGTGTATGGACAGATGATGGTTTTGCGAGGGCCGGAAATAAACCAGTGAGCAGAATGAGCGTGGCCACGCCCAGCGAAAATGGCCTGACCGTTTCGATCAGAGGCTGTCCACTGAGACGGGAGGCCCAGCCCAAGGCGATAGTTTCTGCCAACAAGAGAGCGGGAATAAGCCACAGATGATGACGCGAAGTATGCGTGGGAGGAATCGTCATGGGTTCCTCCCAGCAGTGTACTCCTTAATGGGATGTTTGCTCAATCGTCGCAGGCAAATTCCAGATTGGTATCAACGGGCGAAGGCGTTGTGTTGATCACAAGATTTGGATCAGGCCAGTTCCCCTGTTGGAAGCGGTTAATATAATCGCGTAAGACGTTGAAGTCGGCCGCCGCCGTGGTGGTTGTTGTGCCAAGTTGCGGATCGACCGTTTTGGCAGCCTCGAATAATTCGATGGGAAAACTGGCAAAGACCACGTCGTTTCCATGCATTTGTGTCGCCAGACAGGCAAGTTGGTTAATTTGTTCGGGACTCAAATCAGTCTGAACGTAACGCTGGAAAGTGGAGATCAACTTTGGGATGGCCGGCAGGATGGCTGGGCTGAGAATCTTTTTGCGCAGCGCGCACATGACAATGTTCTGATTCTCAGCGCGGCTGAAGGTGGAATACTGGCGGATACGTGCGATCCATAACGCGGTTTCCCCATCAATGTGGTGCTGACCCAGGGGAATGGCGAACCCCTTCGGATTCTCAGGCGATTTCACACTGATCTCATAAGGCAGATAGATATCAAGGCCATCAACGGCGTTGACAATGTGTTCGAAGGTGATCATGTTGACCGCCAGATAGTGATTGAGTTGTACGCCGAAGTTGAGATTCAGGGTGCGTGCCAGCAATCCCGGCCCTTCACCGGGACCATCATAATAGCCCAAACCTTTGTTGCCATAAAGATAGGCCTGATTTAATTTGCCTTGTGTAATGTTGTAGTGATCCGAGATTTCAGGAATGTCCACCCACAGGTCGCGCGGCACTTCAAGGATTCCGACGCGCGCATTTACAAAATCCACGCGTACCAGTCGGATCACATCCGCCAGGCCATATAAATAGTGGTCCCCGCGCGCATCCGAGCCAATGGCCAGCAGGTTCATCACCGCGGGGCCCCCACATAAAGGCTGTGGTGTCGCGGTATTGGTCGGTTGAATTTCCGTGGCCGTGCTGTTCGCCGCGATCGTCTCGGCTGGATCGGCTGAAAGGGGAGTGAGGGTGGAGATCAATTGTGTGGAAGTGGGTAATTCCAACGACGGCCCCAGTGGTTGACGATAGAATCGGAACAATTGAATACCGGAGAGCACAAGAATAAAGAGAATAATGCCCAGTACAGTTTTCTTTTTCGTGGTCATGTGAAAGTCCTCCTTGCTTAAGACGAAAAGATAAGGAATAAAGTTCGCATGTGATTTTAAAATGCTGAGATGGAAGGGTCAAATGAAGAATGACATGTTAAGCAACCAGCCCGAAGTTATTCGGGCTGGTTGCGTATTCAAACTTCATTGCGAGAGCGGTGTCTTTGTTGCAGACACAACGGCTGCGATGATGCTACGATGTCTGTGATGAGGCTTCAATGTCCATGTTGATGCGGTGATGTATGCTGCGTCCGAAGGGAGTGTCGAAGCGCCCTCGCAATGATGGACACATTATGAACCCAAACCGTGCTTTTGAGTCTTTACGAACAGTTTACAACCGAAAAAAACAATCAAATTTGCAAGGCCATGCTGGAATCACATAATTTCCACACAAGCTTTTCATAGCCTCATAACACCTGCCGGATAAGATAGGATCAGGTTGGAGGTATCCAGCCTTAACAGAAAAGAATGGAGATAATATGATGAAAAAGAAAACTTTGATACTGGTTGGCGGATTGCTCGCGGCACTGATGGTGATCGGCGCGGTAGGCGCTTCCATCGTCTATGCCCAGGGATCCACGCCTCCTGCCACCGGACCGCTGGGCAATGGACGCGGTCATGGTGGTCACGGCTTCGGGCCGGGCGAAACGGAGTTGAAAGCGGCAGCGGATGCGCTCGGTATGAGCACCAATGATCTCTCTGCCGCGCTCAAGGATGGAAAGACCCTCTCAGATCTGGCTACTGAAAAGGGCGTCGACTTGCAGACCGTGCAGGATGCGATCCAGGCCGCGCATACGGATGAAATCCGCCAGCAGATCAACCAGGCGGTAACCGATGGCAAAATGACTCAGGAAAAGGCAGACTGGTTGTTGGAAGGTTTGGATAAAGGTTTCCTGGACGGCCCCGGTTTCGGCTTCCGATTCGGTTTTGGCTTTGGCCCACATGGACCAGGTCGGCCTGATAAGGCACCGCAGGCTCAACCCACACAGTCCAGCAATTAACTAGATCAAGATGAATTCACTTGGGGAAAAAATGAATAAACAGGTGAGACGACTCCTCCGTCTCACCTGTTTGTTAATCCACCAGTTCATTATGGCAAAATTTGTATGGCGTCGATCTCCAATTGGCCGTCCACATCACCTGTTGGCGCATAAAATCGTATATATGAATAATTTCCCGGTGGAACAACACTATCCAGATCAATCGCTACACCAGTTGAATTATACAACTCAGCCGAGGGGATATCGCGCTGGTCTGGTTCTTGAGGGTCCTGGGGATTGGACTGTATATAAAGCCCTACATTCGTGTTTAAGTCGGGATTGTTGTCGCCCCAGTTAAAGATCGTATACCAGTTGTTTCCGTCGCCTATTTCGATAATCACCCAATCCAGAAGGATGCCGCTGCCGGCTGGTAGTTCATAGTAAACCAGGTCCCAACCAGCGTGCCCATTCACTGTGATATTCAACCCCAGTGTGAGCGTATCTCCTGCCTGCAAATTATAGGTAATCCCATCCGGCGTTGTTCCAATCTCTGGTGGCGTTGGATCGGTTGCCACCGCCGTGGGACTGCCAACGGGTGTATCCGTGGGAGTAAATGTCATCGTGGGTGTAATGACCGGTGTTTGCGTCAGGGTGGGTACGGAATTCGGCGTAGCCGTCGCTCTGTGCCGCCGTGTGGGAGTTGCGGTTGCAGGCGGAGGGTAATGTATAATCCCACTCGTGGGACTCGCGACCACTGCAACTGTCCTGGTCGCGGCCGGATGGCGTGTCGCCGTTGCGCTTGGTGGTACAGGCAATGTAGCTGGTTGCGTGGGGGGAACAAGCCGCGTAGGAACAATTGCCCCTGGGGTCAAGAACACATCGATCCAGACTGGCTGGGTGAGAATGGCGGAATCAAGCGGCTCAATCAGGCTGCCGGATCGGCGCGTGAGGAAGTCGCTGTTGGGGTCGAGTTGTGATTCCATATTGGCGTTCAGGCTCCAGCTGGGTGCGAAGCGCAATGCCCAGTCTGCGGCCACGAGAATACAACCGAATCCCACCAGAAGCGTGAGGATGACAATCAGCCAATCTCGTCTTTGGCGTTCAGGCACTTTCACAGACTTGTCCATTGTTCACCGGCAGTCGCACGTACACCGTTGTGCCGGGAGGCTTCTCTTCGTCATAGCCCGGGCTCTCGAGCCAGATGCGCCCATGATGTGCATTCATGATTCCGCGTGAAATAGCCAGCCCTAATCCAGGACCACCGCCCTTGAACTTGGTTTTCCCCGAAGAGTGTAAGAGCACTTCGCCGGTCTGATAAAACTTCTCGAAGACGAGTTCCTGATTTTGTGGATCAATGCCGATGCCTGTATCTTGGATGACCACCTCGATTTCAGGTTCCCTGCCGGATTGGATCACATGCCCTGAGACAGCGATCGTCCCGCCATTGGGCGTGTATTTGATGGCGTTCACGATTACATGATAAAAGGCTTTGTAAAGTAAATCCCGGTCCGCGTGAATGACAGGCAGGTCTTCCAATCCCTGCATTGTGAAGGTGAGCTTGCGTTCGCGGAATGCGGAGTCGAATGTGCTCTTTACCCTCTCGATTACCGCTACAACTTCAATTTCGGAAGGGACCATTTCGAGTTGATTGGTATCGATGCGTGTAACGTCGAGCATGTTATCAATGATCTCGACCATCCGGCCCGTGCCATCCAGAATCCCCTTTGTATACTTCTCGTATTCCCCATTCGCCTTCGCTTTTGCCTCGATCACCTGTGCATAGCCCTGTACAAATGTGAGAGGTGTGCGAAGCTCATGTGCCGATACCTGGATAAAACTCAGCTTCGTGCGATCCATTTGTTCGAGGACCTTATTCGTTTTTTCCAACTCCAGAGTGCGCTGCTCCAAATTGTCGGTCATTTCATCGAAGGTGTGCGCCAGCACGCCGATCTCATCCTTGCTGTGAACATCAGTGCGCTTGGTCAGGTCTCCGCCTGCAATGGCTTGTGACGCACGCACCAACGAATACAAAGGATTGATGATCAAACGCGCCACGAAGTATCCAATCAGGATCACTGCAATGGTTGCCACTGAATACAGCAGGATATAGAAATTCCGGTTGGCCGTGTTGGATTCAATGACAAATTGCAGAGGCAGGATCACGGAGAATACGGCAATGCGATCTCCCCCGACTTTGAGCGGGCCGCGCGCCAGACGATACCAGCGTCCGGCGGCGATAAAGCTTTCGCCGCTGACACTTTCATCCTGGGCAATGATCTGTTGATAGGATCCGGCGGGCATCGAGATCGTTTGCAGGAATAAAGCTTCCGTTCCCTGGCCACCAAAGGTGGATGCGATGGCCTGCCCATTTTCGCCATAAATGACTACGTCCGCCAGCGAAACATTTTTCAAATAGGGCAGGAGTGTGTTCAATGATGTACCGACCACCACCACGCCCACCATTTGATCGTTCGATACGGCCGGAATGGCCGTAAGGTAATAATAACGTCCATCCACACCATCGAGCGCTATTTCCCGCCGGGGCAATGCATTCGGGTTGCTTTCGTTCAATAAGGATTGAACGATCGACAGCAAGTCCGCATGATTGGCATCCGTGACGTTCATCATCGAACTATCGCTTTGCCGGATGATATGCAGGACTTCGTGCCCCTGCGTGTCGAACACGATCAGACTCTCGACGTTCGTTCCCCCCGCGGCTGGTTCCGCCAACAGGGTGAGTTGCTCCTCCTGCCCATTGCCGAGCGCTTCACCGAAACCGCGCGTATACGCCACGATCCGCGCCGCTTCCAACTGTTTGATCTCCTGCCGCGCCATCGTGTCGGAAACGACCCGTCCCGCTTCGAGCAGTTGATTCGAGAGGCGTTCGCTCAAGGAACCGGAAACCAGGCGCGTTACAACGTAGGCACCCGTCGCGACTACGATGAGCGTCAGGAAGAGGTACGGCAGAATGACTTTAAACCGGATACTCACAGGAATCCTATGTTGTGTATACGCTGTAGCCTTATCATTATAAAAGAAGAGACCAGAAAAAATAGGGCGAATTTTCGTAATGAGAGCAATTTATAATACATTTGTCTTTTCTGTAAAGTCCACAGAGGAACTAGCCCCCCAATCGTTGGCATTTGCTTGACTCTCCTCCTGCCGGAGGGTGTATAAGAGCATCAGAGGCCTGCTAATGATCCGGATCGGAGATTTTTCCAAACTCAGCCGTCTCTCCATCAAGACACTGCGATTTTACAAAGAAGAAAAGAGCCTCGCTTTCAAAAAGCGAGGCTCTTTGTTTTTGTGGCGCTGCGGGACTCGAACCCATAACCTTTATCATCCCTTCCATGGGGGCTCTGAGAAAGAAAAAAAGCTTCACATACTTATGAGGCTTGTGGGCGCTAAGCCCAAATCCACCGTCGGAAGGAATCCCCAGAGGATAAGTGTAGTGAATTGCTGCCTTATCCCGTCCAAGTTCTATTTTACTAACAAACTGGGCTATCAGTCTCTTGGCTGTGAGAATTTCGCCGTTCTGGTTGGCTGTTTTGATTTGTTCCCGCCATGTGGAAAAGACCAGGCTAAGTGCTTCCGGTGTGATCTCTGGAATCTCGATGGCGCGCTCTGCTTTAAGCCTTGCAATACGGACGGCTTGTTCATCTCCATCCTGCTTGAGTTGTTTCAATCGGATCGCAATTTCTTCGATCTCTCCTGTCTCCTCCGCAAGAGTTAACAAGCGGGCAATAGATCGCTCTGTAGTGATGAGCAGGTTATTTGCCGTGCCTACCTCACGATCTATTTGATCGGTGTCTACCAACTGATTTGAAATTTCATCAAGCAGGGTTTCAACGTAAGAAGAGGAGAGTATCAGATTTAGGACAGTATCAAGAATTGTTCTGTCGGCTTTTCGCGCGTTGACGCTTCGCGCCTGGGTACAATCCTTAATCCCGCGCTGACGGTCCCTCGTTCCGCATTGATAACTACGGTAATCTTTTGCAGTGTGTAGAGGACCATAGCCGCGCCGCAATGCACGCAAAACGACAAACCAGAAAGTAGGGATGGGTTACTCATACGGCGCGGGTGAGTAAGATCTCCGCTCCTGCGATGACTTGGCATTGTCATCCCGATTTTTTTTACAGCGTTCCAAAGTTCCCATGTGATAATTGGCGTATGGTGATCGGGGATTTCAAGATCTCCTGCCTTGCCAATTCCAAGATAGGATTTATTGCGAAAGTGGCTTCCCCATGAATTCTTGCATTTATAGATTTTTTCCCCCGTTGCTTTAGTGATCTCCGTATATCCTACACCTTGGGCGCGAAGTTCCCAAGCCAGAACAACAAAGGGCGCGAGATCGAGATCGAGTTCCCATCGAATACCGACACGTTTAACGCCATTAGCGCGAGTGCTTTCCTGATATTCTCTGATAAGCATATACCCCCTCGGTGGTTGTCCGCCATTGTTGTATCCCTCTCTCACCCTGTCGGCTATGCCGCGCTTTATGCTCTTGCTGAGTTGATCGGAGTAATCAGCATTGGAATATGCTTTAACCGATAAAACGACTCCGCCTGCCAATCCCTCGGGGATTTCCTCGGTAAGTGAATGGACCACAATCCCAAAATCTACGAGGGTATAGAAATTGCGTTGGAATTGTGCAAAGTTGCGGGAGAACCTGGAGAACGACCAGAGAAGCAACCCGGCTGGGCGCAGATCCTCATGCGTTGACATAACATCACCAAACATTTTCATGAATTGATCGCGCTTCTGTGTTTTTCGACCACTTGCAGTATCAGAGTAAATCCTCTGCAATATAAAGCCGTGCTCTTTGCAGTAAGCTTTAATCGCCCGTTCCTGTTGTCCTATCGATTCATCCTGCTTAGGTCCGCCACTATCGCGAAGGTATGCAATAACAACAAATCCACGCGGTAGGGATTTGGGTGGTTTATAGATATATTCAGTCATGCCGTTTGTATCCTTTCCAGGGTATGAACATTCATGTGGGGGAGGGAGTAGTTGTCCTTCATCGCTTCAACCTATCGCATTGGATCGCGGAGTTTCAGATCTTCGACGAATGATTTAACTTTGACCGATGGATAACCATACTTACGGATTCGCGGTGCCTTTGATCTCTTGCGGATAATGTGCATTCGACCACAACTAGGGCAAGCACGCGGACCTAACAAGAGGCGGACCCGTGTTTCATCGTCTGCTATATCCCGTTTTCCTACTGCGTAATCTCGCCAAGTTGTATGAGACAGATTCACGTTATAAAGTTGATTTAGTGCCTTCGCCGCTTTTCTCCAAGAACAGGCTTTCTTATAGGCCTTTTTTACAATTTGAGGGGTACATCGTTTTTTCATGTCGCGTGATTCCTGTTATATGTAGAGTGTTTGCTACGCCTTTTCTAGATCAGGGTTCGGAATGATTTTCCCGTCAACGTTGACCAAAACCCCACGCTCTAACAGGCTACGAATAACAAACGACAAGTTATCAGCCAGCAAAGACAATGCCGCGCTCTGGACTGTTTCCAGATCGGGATATTGATCGCCGCTGATTTCTTCAACCTGTATAGCCGGGGATTTTCTCATGGTGTTGTGTGGGTTTCTGCGAGGTGTCCTAAAACGCGCAGCCCTTAAGCAACGTGTTACGTGTTTCGCGTTTTAAACGCGTAACATGTAAACACGTTGCAACCTGCTACGGGTTTTTTAAGAACTCCCGTTCATTTTTACAAAGAGGCGTATTGTAGCCGGTCCACGCGTCTTTTTGATCTCTTTTTCGACTATGACCTCATCCCTAAGTAATTGGTCAATGATCATGTCGAAATTTGCGCGCTTCGGTCCGGTTTGCATGTGCAGGTCCGTTGCCAGTTCCCGCCGTGAATTGCGTGTTGACGTTTGAAGGCGAGTCACAATCTTTTCCAGCAGTTCGTCACTCTTCCGTTTCCATTGGCGTACTTGCATCTTCAATCATGCGGTGAAGGCTTGCGCGGTACCCTTCGGTCATCTCCTGAGCACGTGCCCAACGGTGAGATTGAATAATCAATGGATTACCTTTTGCCATTCGTACCCAGTCTGAAACGGCTAATAGCACGGCTATCTTGATTGCCTTTTCGTGGAAACGTCCATAACATGCGTGCAATTTTTCGGGCAAGTTCCTACGGCTTATGATTTCAAACATCGCCGCGTGATAGTTATCCCACTTGCTTTTTACTTCAGGCATGATCTTGGCTTCTGTTGCAGGTGGAGGCGGCGTTGGTCCGATTGCATTTTCCTTCGGCTGCTCCAATTTTTCAAAGGTCAATTGGTTGATATGCTTTGCAAGAGCAGGCGGGACCGGGAACGGATCGGGATAGAACACACGGACAGGCGCGGTATCAGGTGCAACCAAAAGGAAACGGGCAAAGAGCCCGTTTGTCCAGTAATCAGGTGTCTTTAGATGTGATCGCAGTGCAGCAGGTGTTGTGGGTCCGCAAATGGTCAAATAGGAATTGCGGACCGTCTCACGCCCGCGGATCTGTGTACTTACTTTGATCTTCGATTCGCACTCATAAAGCCGTAAGACAATCGGTAACAGGTCGGCTAAATGCTTTTGTTGAAATTGAGATAACAGGCGCGCGGCTTCATCAATCCACCAGGCACGTTGCCCGGCAAATAACCTTTCCTGCTGCCACTCTTCCTTATCATCCTGTGTCCAGTCCTTGAAGTTATCCTGTGGACGGTTCGAGAGTTCGGTGATCAAACTTTGCGGCGTAACCCCATCGGGCAAGAGCAAATGCGACAAGCCCGCCGTTTCAAGCAATTTCATGGCGGATTTGTAGCCCGTCGTTTTGGTGTAAAGCGTAGATGGCGCGGATAGCATGATATAGAGATTCGGGTAAATGGCATTGGTTCCCACACTCACGAACACGCGCCGTGCTATGGCTGTGGACAGGATCGCCAGCGCGTACGTTTGGTGAAACAAAGGCGGTGACATGGGCGCGTCATGCGTGGCAAAGGTCATGTAATCATCTATGAACTTTCCCGCTTTCCTGCCTTGCTTGATTTCAGCATTCGTGAGTTGTGCAACCTTTGGCAATTCAGGCATACCGCTATGGATCGGGAAGGCGTGCCCGTCATCATTGAACGATTCGATTTCGTCCATGTCATCCTCTGCAGTCGGCGCGGTCGCTCTCTTGCGGTTCGTTTTGTATTCAAAGGCTTTAGGGTTGGCCGGCGTTCGCGGTCCCTTAAAGGCGCTTTTGATCGATTCAATTGCCTCCTGTTTTTTCTTCCCCAGGCTTAACCAAACAGGCAAAAGCATAGACTCTGCTTCACTTTGGGAATACCCGCATCCGTTCAAATCACATGCGGCGATAAATAAACGATTGTTACGCGTGCCAGGTCCAGCGCCGTATTCGATGAAGTCTTTTGTTTGGCGTGACAGACTCCCGCGTCCATCGTGGGAAGGCTCCGCCGTGATCGGTTCGGACGGGATCGAATCGCTGTGCAGTTCATCCCATAATTGGCAGATCTTAATCAGCTTGTCACCTTCGAAGGCAAGCGCGGGACCATCTGCATTGATCAATTCATACGCTGTGCCGCCTGGGTGTCTCGATGGTGGGATAACTCCCTGATTACCATTGCCCAAAAATTCAAGATGTACTTTATTCCACTTCTGATTTTTCGGTATGTTGCCGGTGATCTTCATAACCAACTTGCCGCGGTTCGGTGCGTCCGCTCGTCGGACCATCGGCGCAAGTGCCAAGCCTGGGAAGTATTCGAGAAATTCCTGCAGGTGATCGTCAACATCAAGCAGGCATATCCCATCTGAATGGCTGCCACACAACACACCTACATTCCCGCCGCTGTTTACATGCAGCATAATGTCCTTAAGTGTGATCGGCTTGACTTGCCAAGCCTTATCAATTGGCTGTTTGCCAGGTGAATTCACTTTAGCATTCCACGCGGCGACTCTCACGAAGCGCGCGCCCTGCTTGAAAAACCATTGAAGAGGTGTATAATTTTTTTGGTGTTGTCGCTTGCCCTGCGACGCCTGCGCTCCAGTAGAACCTGGGGCGCTTTGTCTTTTCGTGATCGGTGTCATTTTCGTTTTTCCTTTCGTGGTGTATCGGTAATTGATCCGACACGGCTTGAAGGCGTGTCGGTTTTATCACTTATCCTTATGGGGTATTCCAGACGTATCGTTTTTGCCCGTTTCATGATTTACGCCCCTTCTACCTATGAATCGATTTCAGATTGTTCTCCAGATCTACCAAAACTCAGGCCTGCCTAGTCCGATATCCTCGGCGTATTCAAACAAAGCGAACATGACCCAGGCAAAAGCATCTTGGATTTCAAAATAATTGAGTTTTTCAGAATCTGGCAATTGTCCTATTACCACCTTTACCGTATACGAATGCCCATCTTCGATCACAGGGTAGATATCAAGTAACTTGCTTGGTCTCCATCCGTGATAGGCAAGAAAGCTGCGGATGACGATTCCCATCCGATGTAGGATATTCGTTTGCGTCCATGCAACTCTTCCAGAATGCATCCTTCTACGCAGGATGGCCATCAGCTTTGGATCGTCGTTCAAATATTTCCGCAGCTTGTGAATGGAGACTATTGGGACGCCGGCAATATCATCATAGGTATTTTTGCCCTTGCCGTGAGATCCGTTATAGATCTCGCGTACAACGGAGAAAAGTCCCAAATCCAAATATTTCATCTGAGGAGATAGCGATTGGGAAAACTTTTGATCCCATGCCCGTAATAGGGCGGCACTCTGTTCCAAAGGACGTTTTGGTCTTACTGCGGAGGGCAGTTCCTTCAGGGCTTCCTGTTCCGGAGATTGTGTCTCTGTAATTTTCGGGCTGATCTCACGCCAATTTCTAGAGAGGTTTTCTTCCCATTCTGGTTCAGTCAAAAATCTTTTGATTGGGATTGCCATGATCCGAAACCCCAACTTCTGCCCAGAAATAATTTCCTGTTGCCTCATTGCCTCTCCCCATAGTCTCATGGTCCGATGCAGTACTTTATCCTCCTTCAAATTAAATACCATTCGAACGATATGGGAATATGCCTTTGCTTCTTCACTTTGAAAAAAAGCCTGGCGGTTTGCCAGGCTCTCCATGATCCTTGGTAAGAGCTTCGCATTCGCATCCTGCTCGATTTCAATCAGGAATTTCAGCCCGGCTGGCGGAGTGACTACATGGTCGGGCCGAAAATGCCGGTCATCGCCATAATGCAGGTTGCGATCCGTCACGATCCCGATCTCTTTTTCTTTTTCCCCGGCGAGATGAACAGACAGCATGGACAACGCATGCAAAATCTGAATATCCCCTTTCAGTTCACAAGCACGTGCATCTTCGTATCCCATTCTGTTTAGGATGCGTTCACCACCTTTTCCCAAACGAAAGACAGCTGCCGGTCGATTTGCCTCAGTGGGACGTTTGATGGAGTGATCAATTTCGCTGATCAATGCCTCACCATCGAGAGAACTGACCAGTAGGATATCCAAACGGCGTTTCAAAATGCCCCTAGTCATGCCGAGTGCACCTTCAAAGTGGCGTATGTCGGCTACGCCAGTGTGATCGAGGATATGGAGGATGTTCAGCCATAACCGGTCAGAAATAGCATTATCCAGAACTTCAATGAGGGAATCAGGGTCAGTTTGTTGCATGTTCATAAGTAAAAGCCTTAAGGAGGGCACCTTTTAATTAAATACAAGGGTTATGTTCATTCACTAGTCTTTGGATGTGCCGCCAGTCAGGTTCTGGATCTGCTCATACTGACTTGCGACCAGATCATTCTGGGCATCCATTTTTCGCTTGAGTTCTTCGTTTGAGAGTGTTAGCAATTTCACTTTTATGGCAGTTTCGGTTTTCTCCTTTTTCAACATGTCCAACTCTTTCTGAATATCCTTCACCTTCCTGTGATTTTCCTCGTACAGTTGATTGGTCTTGGTTTCATAATCCTTTTTGACGTTTGCAATCACAAGTTCGATTTGCGCAACCAGGATGGGTCCAATGCGGTCTGATTCGTATCCTCCCTTGCTAGCTTTGATCAGCTCTTCATGCATAGCCGGCCAGTGGTTCCTAAGATGTGCCAGGGTTCCTTCCAATAATGAATATTTCTTTGCTTGTAACTCTTCAAATGTTATGGTTTTCGCTCGAAACATTTTTAAGCTCCTTCTTCGTGATGTTGCCGGCTCGGACAGGCGGATCCTACTATCCGTCATTATCAATGCGTTTCCAATGACTATTTTTTTCATCAAAACTGACCACCAGACCTACTATCAGGTTTGCATCCTACGCCCGTTGACGATTAAGCTAGCACGCTGATTGTATATGTTTTGATGGGGGGGTCCCCTCAGCGACGCGCTAACACTCGTTCTTCAGATCATCGATATTCGAAAGAAGTAACGAGCCGAACATGTTCTATGCTCGTTTGTTTACTAAGATAGGCATGGGTGGCTCTTAGGACAATCGCATCAAAAATGATGAGGTAAAACCAGCTATCTAAAGGAGTTGGCCATGCCCAAGAAGCCGCTCGAAGCGCTTGAGGAACACTTTAACAAAGTAACCAACTTGTGCACGGATCGGACGAAAGAGCACAACCTAATCGATATGATCGCCATCGCTTGACATCTTTGACGGGTATTCTCGATGTTAGATGCACAACAGTTCCAACTGGCATTTTATAAACGGGTGTTGGCAGCCCACGAGATGGTGGTGCAGGGGCAAATCATCAATATCGATGGGAAGCGATTGGATTTACGGAAGACAAGCTGCTTGGGAAACGAGCGATTTACATGGTAAGCGCCTGGGCGGAAGAGGACGAAATTGTATTGGGATAGCGGAAAGTGGATGAAAAGTCGAAAGAAATCACCGCCATTCCCGAATTACTCCAGGTTTTAGCTCTAGCGGGCGGGATCGTGACAATTGTTACCATCGGAAACTAAAAGCAGATTGCTATTATGATTAAGGCGATATCCATGCCAGGCAACTCCAAGCCACTTGGAAGGCAGATTACCTCCTCAAAGTCCTCTCCGCTCCTCATTAAATGCGATTGTCTAGTCTCCACCTTGAATACGACCAAAAATGTCTGTATACTACTCCTATGGTCAATCTTCCCTCTGGCACTGTCACCTTCCTATTTACTGACATTGAAGGCTCCACCAAGCTGGCACAGAATCATCCGGATGCAATGCCTACTCTTTTAGCACGGCATAACGAGATATTGAATCAGGTAATTGAAGCGCATAACGGCTATGTCTTTCAAATCGTTGGCGATTCTTTTGCCGTGGCATTCCACTCCGCCAGTGACGCATTGAACGCTGCAACGGATACACAACGAGCTTTACAAAGCGAAGCGTGGAATCCCGCACCTATCAAAGTGCGCATGGGGATTCATAGCGGAGTTGCACAACTGAATGAAAAAAATCAATACTCTGGTTATGCCACGTTGGCGTCCACCCAACGCGTTATGTCTGCCGGGCATGGTGGACAAATCTTGTTTTCAGGGGTGACGCACGAACTGATCCGCAATTTACTTCCAGCAGATACCGAAATGATCGATTTAGGCGAAAAGCGATTGAAAGATCTGCTTCACTCTGAGCATTTGTATCAATTGAATATCTCAGGATTACAAACGAATTTTCCGCCACTGAAAGTGTTGGATGAATTTCGGACGAATCTACCCTCTCAATTAACCAGCTTCATCGGGCGTGAGAAGGAAGTGGAGCAGATTAAGAATTGGCTGGAGAAGAATCGCTTGGTCACGCTGACAGGTTCAGGCGGAATCGGAAAGACGCGGCTATCCATCCAGGTTGCCTCTGAATTGTTGAGTGAATACCCAAACGGCACATGGTTGGTTGAACTTGCATCGATCACGAATCCTGAATTTGTGACACGGGAGATCTGTGCTGTACTGGATATTAATCTACCTGGCAATGCATCGCCATTGACTGTGTTGACAGAATACTTACAAGCAAAAAAACTTCTGCTGGTAGTAGATAACTGCGAACATCTAATTCAGACCTGCGCCCAGATCTGTGATTTTTTGTTACATGCCTGTCCCAATCTGCGTATCATTGCGAGCAGTCGTGAAGCCCTGGGTATCGATGGGGAGAATAGTTATCATGTACCTTCGCTCTCCCTGCCTGATCCCAAAAGTGGTCTGTCTATTATCGAGGGCACCGAGTCTATAAAATTGTTTATGGATCGGGTCACTGCCCTTCTTCCTGAATTTGAATTAAACGAATCAAACGCTTCTTCCATCGCTCAGATCTGTAAACGCCTCGATGGCATTCCGCTGGCAATAGAACTTGCAGCTTCGCGCGTGACGTTGTTGAAAGTGGAGCAGATCGCTTCGCGCCTCGATGATGCTTTCCGATTGCTCACCGGCGGCAGCCGCACGGCACTGCCGCGTCAGCAAACCCTGCGTGCGCTGATCGACTGGAGCCACAATCTGCTCTCAGAGCAGGAGAAGATTTTGTTTCGAAGGCTGGCAGTCTTTGCAGGAGGCTGGACAATGGAAGCGGCAGAGTCCGTTTGCAGTGGAGAAGGCATCGACCCCGAAGATGTTCTGGATCTGATGGCACATCTTGTGGACAAATCCCTGATCATTGTCACAAGAGATGGAACCGAATCCCGCTATCGCAGACTTGAAACCATTCGCCAATACGCACGTGAAAAAATGGCTGAAAGCGGTGAGAGTGAGACCCTTCGAAATCGCCACATGGATTATTTTTGCCTATTGGTCGAACGTTTCGAACCGGGTTTACGAGGGCCAGATCAGGTAAATCTATTAGATGGGCTAGAAATCGAACTTGATAACCTGCGTGCCGTCCTGGAATGGACATTGGATCATAACGCTTCTGCGGGAGTTAGGTTAGCATCCCAACTGAAGTGGTTCTGGCATATACGCAATCATGAAAACGAGGGTGTCAACTGGTTGGATAAGTTTCTAATTGAAGAAACCGAGCCTCTTTCGATAAGATTGAACTTGGCAGTTGGTGTATTCGACCATGCAAAAGCCTTGATAACATTATCCTACCTGGCAGGCAACCTGGGCGAAATGCAAAAAAGCATCTTATGTGCAACAGAAGGCTTGGCACTTTGTGAAAAAATGGGTGAGGCTGAGCGGGGTTCATTATTGGCAGAATGTTACTATCTCTCTTCCGGGGGGGCTATCATTAAGGGCGATCTGGATCAGGCAAAGACCCTCGCGGAAAAGAGTTTGTCTTTGTATCAAAGACTTGGGGATAAATTTGGAATTGCTGAAGTTCAATCAAACAGGCTAATACCGATAGCATTACGTTTCGGCGAGTTGGAAACTGCCCATTTCTTGAGCGAGTCAAATCTTGCGATCAGATACGAAATAGGTGATCAGGATGGAATTGCATACGAATTATTTACAGGGGGTATTGTGGCCATGCATCAGAAAAATTATGAACGGGCCCAAAAATTATTCATGGCCGCGATTGATGCCAGTCAGCTTGGGAGAAGTGTTTATATACTTGGGCTTTCATTAGGAGACTTGGGAGTTACATATTTACTCAAAGGAGAAATGGAACAAGCTCGTGAATATTTTCTACAGGTTGCGAAGCTTGCTTTGGACAAATGGTTGTATATTCACAAAGCACTCGCTGCCTGTTTATTTGCCTTGTATGATTTTGAAACAAAACAATATCGAAAATTCATCCAACTAATGAGCTTTTTGGAAAGCAAGAATTTCCTGATCATGTACTTATACAATCGCCCCATTCTTGAAACAACCCTTCAAAAGAATATGGTGGTTGCAGAAGAGAACCTGGATGAGGAAATCTTCAAGCAGGCTGAAGCAGAAGGTAAAGCCATGACGTTGGAACAGGCTTTTGAGTATGCCTTGGAGGAAATTGATGAGTAATTTACCTTCGGGCACCGTCACTTTCCTATTCACAGATATAGAAGGCAGTACAAAACTCGCGCAGGAGCATCCTGATGAAATGCCTGTTCTTTTGGCTCACCACAATGAGATATTGAATCAAGCCATTGAAAAGAACAATGGATATGTTTTTCAGATCGTTGGTGATTTTTCTCAGCCTCGTTCCACTCTGCCAGTGACGCGTTGAACGCAGCTTTGATCGCGCAGCAAACTTTACAAAACGAAACATGGAATCCCGCGCCCATCAAAGTACGGATGGGGATTCATACTGGCACAGCACATTTGAATGATGAGAATCAATACTCGGGTTATGCCACGTTGGCATCCACACAACGTATTATGTCAGCGGGGCATGGTGGACAAATACTTATCTCTGGAGCAACATGTGAACTTGTCAGAGACATACTTCCAGACGATTCAGAGCTATTGGATCTGGGTGAAAAACAACTTAAAGACTTGTTACGTCCCGGACATATTTATCAACTCAATGTATCAGGTCTCATCTCTACATTTCCACCTTTGAAGACCCTCGCTTCCTTTCCGAATAATCTTCCCACGCATCTCACTTCATTCATTGGGCGTGAAAAGGAGATCGCCGAGATCAAACAGGATTTAAAGGAACATCGTCTCGTCACACTGACTGGTTCTGGCGGCACTGGCAAGACACGCCTTTCCTTGCAAGTAGCGGCGGATGTGGTCGATTCGTTCCCCAATGGCGTCTGGTTCATTGAACTGGCGCCGCTCGCCGACCCTGACCTTATCCCGCAAACCATTCTTTCGGAGATTGGCATTGTTGAGCAGCAAGGCAAAGACCCGCTCGATGTGTTGAAGGAATATTTGCAGGATAAGCAAACTTTGATCGTGCTCGATAACTGCGAACACCTCGTCTCTGCCAGTGCCCAGGTGGTGAACGCTTTATTGAGAGCGGCGCCCAGGATCAAGGTTATGGCTTCGAGCCGTGAAGCGCTGGGGGTTCGTGGAGAGGTGTCGTATCCCGTTCCTTCACTGACGTTACCCAACCCAAAACATTTGCCTGACATCGAGGGACTCTCGCAATACGAAGCGGTGCGGCTATTCATCGACCGTGCGCTACTTGTCTCCCCGCGTTTTGAAGTGGATAAAGACAACGCTCCTTTCCTCGCTCAAATCTGCTACCGCCTCGATGGCATTCCTCTGGCGATAGAACTCGCTGTTGCGCGTATAAAAGTCTTAACCGCGGAACAAATCTCGAACCGACTCGATGATCGCTTCCGCCTATTAACTGGCGGGGCACGGACAGCCCTGCCGCGTCAACAGACCTTGCGCGCGTTGATCGACTGGAGCTACGATCTTCTTTCCGATAGCGAACGTTTGCTTCTGCACCGACTCTCCGTCTTCGTGGGCGGCTGGACTCTCGAAGCGGCTGAGGAGGTTTGTTCGGGCGACGGGCTCGAAACGTTCGATGTTCTTGACCTGCTCTCCCAACTCGTCAACAAATCGCTTGTCGTTGTCATGGAAGGTTCGCAAAGTTGGGAAACTCGCTACCGTATGTTGGAAACCATCCGCCAATATGCGCGCGAGAAACTGGCAGAAAGCAAGGAGAGCGAGGTGGTACGCAGGCGGCACCTAGATTTTTTTCTTTCGATCGCTCTACGATTTGAACAGGAGGTGCATGGACCTCAGGCGTTAAGCTGGATGAAGCAGGTGGATGTTGAACACGACAATCTGCGCGAGGCTCTCAACTGGGCTGGAGAGTTCTGGACAGGCACAGTTGGGCTTACGGTTGGGTTTCGCACTGCACTACTTTTGGTTAAATTATGGTTATTGGAGTCTCGGACGGGAGGCGCTGGAACGGTTACTGGCTCACTCGGAAGCCGCTGAGCAGAACATCACCCGAGCAGACGCACTCAACCTGGCAGGGGACTTGGCAATGCAGCAGGGAGACCTGAAAGCAGCCTGGGCTTTCCTCGAGGAGAGCAAAGCGATAGGACAGGCACTGGGCGAAGCGGGCAAACCCAGCCTTGGGTGGGCGCATGCACTACTGGGGCAAAGCTGGATGGGTCACGACACAGCAATGGCGCAACGCGAACTCGACGAAAGTATCATACTCTTGCGTGTGGCGGGCGAGACATGGCGTTTAGCGGTTGCACTTGATCTTCGAGGAAGTCTGGCAGAAAGTGAGAGAGATTTGATACGCGCTCGCGAATGGCACAGCGAAAGCCTGGTGCTATTGCGAAACATGGGGGACACGTGGACATCTGCTCTTCCAATCTCGGGACTTGGACGAATCTTCTACGACCTGGGTGAGTATGCCAACGCCACTGCCCATTTTCAGCAAGCGCTGGAAATATTTCGTCCCATCCAAGGAAAATTTAACACCCCAGGGGTTCTAGGATATCTGGGATCGATTGCCGTGCTGCAAGGGAATGCTGAGCAGGCCACATTGTATTTTGACGAAAGGCTGTCCATTGTCCGGGAACTAATGAATAAGGCAAACATCGCCGATGCACTATGTGATCTGGGAATCGCGCTCGAACATTTAGGCAATTATGCGCGCGCAACGACTGTCTTTAAGGATGGGCTTGCATTGAGTTAAGAAATAGGCAACCTATACCTGACTGCCGCCTGCCTCACAGGAATGGCGAGCATTCCGCAGCCACCTCGCCATGCTGTGCAGATGCTAGTCGCTGCCCAAGCAGCATTTGAACAAAGCGGTAAGTTCATCAATTCCCTCTACCAAATTGAACACGAGCGCGCTGCAAACAGGATTCGTGAGGGACTGAATGCGCAGGATTTTTCAAAACTCCTGGAAGAAGGTTATGCCATAACGATAGAACAGGCGGTTGCACTTGCGTTGGAGGAAATTCATGAATAACCTTCCCTCTGGCACCGTCACCTACCTCTTCACAGACATCGAAGGCTCAACCAAACTCGCACAGAAATATCCTGATGAGATGCCCGCTCTCTTGGTGAGCCACAACGAGATTTTGAGTTAAGCTATTGAAGCAAACAACGGATATGTTTTTCAATTCGTTGGCGATTCTTTCTCTGCATCATTTCATTCAGCAAGTGACGCGTTGAGCGCCGCGATGGAGGCACAACAGGTGCTGCAAAACGAAAAGTGGAATCCTGCTCCCATCAAAGTGCGTATGGGGATTTATACCGGCGCAGCACAATTGAATGAAGAGAATCAATATTCAGGTTACGCTACGTTGGCATCCACCCAACGTATCATGTCGGCCGGGCATGGCGGTCAGATTCTTGTCTCCAGCGTAACATATGGACTTGTGCGAGACATGCTTCCAGATGGTTCAGAATTGCTGGATCTGGGTGAGAAACAATTGAAGGATCTAATGCGCCCTGAACGCCTGTATCAACTCAACATCCAGGGACTCCCCGCAACCTTCCCACCGCTGAAAACGCTCGACTCCTACCCAAACAACTTACCTACACGTCTCACAACATTCATCGGTCGTGAAGACCAGATCGCCGAAGTCAAAAAGGATTTGAAGGAACATCGCCTCGTCACACTGACAGGTTCTGGCGGCACAGGCAAAACACGTCTCTCTTTGCAAGTGGCGGCGGACGTGCTCAATTTATTCCCCAACGGCGTCTGGTTCATTGAACTCGCGCCGCTCACCGACCCTGACCTTATCCCGCAAACCATTCTTTCAGAGATCGGCATCGTTGAACGGCAAGGCAAAGACCCACTCGATGTGTTGAAGGAATATTTGCAGGAAAAACAAACTCTGATCGTGCTCGATAATTGCGAACATCTCGTTTCAGCCAGTGCCCAGGTGGTAAACGCTTTATTGAGAGCCGCACCCAAGCTCAAAGTTCTGGCTTCGAGCCGTGAGGCACTTGGCGTCAGAGGTGAGATGTCATATTCTGTCCCATCCCTATCGTTGCCGAATCCCAAACATCTTCCAACGATTGAGGGACTTTCACAGTATGAGGCGGTGCGGCTCTTAATTGACCGCGCCTTGCTGGTCGCTCCGCATTTTGAAGTGGATAAAGACAACGCGCCTTTCATCGCCCAAATCTGCTACCGCCTCGACGGCATTCCCCTGGCGATCGAACTCGCCGCTGCGCGCATAAAAATGTTATCCGTGGATCAGATATCAAAACGCCTCGATGACCGCTTCCGCTTGTTGACAGGCGGCGCACGGACAGCCCTGCCGCGCCAACAAACCCTGCGTGCCTTGATCGATTGGAGTTATGACATCCTGGACGAAAATGAGCAGTTGCTCTTGCGTCGACTCTCGGTTTTCGCAGGCGGCTGGACTCTCGAAGCCGCGGAGGAAGTCTGCGCAGGCGATGGCATCGACTCCTATGATGTGTTTGATTTATTGTCGCAGCTCGTCAACAAGTCACTGGTCGTTGTTGTGGATAATTCACAAAGCGGAGAGACACGCTACCGCATGTTGGAAACCATCCGTCAATATGCACGCGAGAAATTATTGGAGGCGGGCGGTAGTGAAGCCCTTCGTGATAAGCATCTGGTTTATTTTGTGAAGCTGGCGGCACAAGCTGAACCAGAACTATATCGTTCCAACCAAGGCTTCTGGTTGAATAAGCTGGACGATGAATTCGACAATATTCGCATCGCTTTAGAGTGGGCTCTTAACAGCGATATGGAAGCAGGCTTAAGGTTAGTGGTCTCGTTAAGATTTTTCTGGGAAGCACGCAGTCTCTACCGTGAGGTGGCAGAATGGTCCGCGCAACTTCTGGAACGTTATCCTAATGAAAATGTCCTACGCACCCAAGCATTAATAATTTGCAGCATATATATTTCCCCACTCGGCAAACACGCCCAAGCCCGCGCCATGGCTGAGCGAAGCCTGCAATTGTCACGCGCGCTTCATGATCAAAGTTCCGAGGCTTTCAGTTTGATGGGGCTGGGAATAGTCGTTACATCGCAAGGCGACCTTCGACATGGCATTCCCCTCGTGGAACAAAGCCTGGCTTTATATCAGGAAATGGGCAATGAACTTGGAAAGGCAGAAACAACAGCCTGGTTAACCTTAAACCATAATGATATAGCTCGTTCCAAAGCCTATATCAAAGAGAGTCTTCGAATGTCTCGCGAGTTGGGGCATCTTGCATGGGTTGCAGTTTGTCTAAGGGTATTGGCTCAACGGGTGATTTGGGATGGTGATTTTTCCTCTCCAGCGCAGTGGCTGGAAGAGTCTCTGCTGATAAATCGCCAACTTGGCGATGTGGCAGGTGAAGGGTGGGTTTTACACCTATATGGGATTTTGGCGTATTGGCAGGGGAATTTCCAACGGGCAAGTTCTCTCCTTGAGGAAGCTGTAGAATTGGCTGAAAAGGCTGGCAGTTATCTATCGACTCTTTGGGTGCGGGTTAAATATGGCATATGTGCGATTACGGCAAGGGGAACTATCACAGGCAAAAGAGATGTTTGAATTTTGCATCGAACGATTTTACAAGGCAGGCAATAGCATAGGTGTAATCTATGCCATCGAAGGCATGGCAAGTATGCAAACAAATCAAGGGAACCCCGAGCGCGCAGCACAACTCTTCGCCTGGACAGAAGTCGCTCGCGAAAAGATAAACGATAATCGCCCGCCAATTGAGCAGGCTTCCGTTGACAAAGATTTGGCGGTTATCCATTCTCAATTGGATGATACTGAATTTGCACGTATCTCCGCAGAAGGGCGTGCAATGACAGTGGAACAGGCAATTGCTCTCGCAGTAGAGGAAATAAATGCCAGCTGACCGATATAAATTCCAAATGGCGATTTAGGATTTCCAATTCACCCCTAGAAAATGGGGCGTGTTTTTAGTACCGATAATGCGGGATTATCGGTATCAAAATTCAGAAGCCAAAATGTGCTGTTGCTTACAACTCTTTCCGCGGCGATGGTGGCGGTCTCTGCGATTCAGCCGCTGGGGAAGAAGGCGTTGAAGTATCGAAGAGAAACTCGCCAAGAAGCATCATGTCACTTTACGAGGGTGCCTCAGGCTTTATTTATTGAACAACCCCCCGCATTCGCTTTACTGAAAAAGGTTACACCGAGGCGAAGACGTCCATGCTGCTTTCGGACAATCCTTTGGATGACAGTATCTCTCCATTTTCCTTGTTTTCAAGCCCGATGACAATACCGCGATTATAATTAGCGTACGCGATACGAGTAAGAAGGAGCGTAAATCCTATGCCCGCAATTAAAAGTTCTGTTTCAAAAGCCAGTTCACTTGAAAAAATGGGCGAATTCTGGGATAAGCACGACTTTACCGAATTCGATGACCCCAACGCACTCGATGTTGAGTTCGATATTACTGTTGCAATACCTATTGAGCCAGATTTGCTTTCTGACATTGAAGAGTTAGCACATATGCGCGGAATCAAAGTGGAAACCCTTGTCAATCTTTGGTTGAAAGAAAAAGTTACTGAAACGCGGGCAGGATTACTTTGTTACAAGCAATAAACAGGCAACTCAATACGAGTTGCCTGTTTTGTTATAGGTAAAAATTCAGGTGCTGGGAAAGAAGGAGTTGAAGTATCGGAGTTTACGGAGTTATTTGGGGATGAAAGGCGAGCCAAAAACTCGACAATCGGTGGTTATGGATTGTTCGTGTGGGGACGGGTCTGAGGCTGGGTTACTCGTCAGCCAGTTTTAGAATGCGTTGTTTAACTTCAGCAGAAACCCACATACCAGAGTCGCTTAGTTTTATTACGTAGGGTTCAACTTTATCGACCAATCCCTGAGACTTTGCTTCCAATAAAACCTTTAAAGTTCCCCAAACTTGCAAGCCTGCCACTTAGGCAGTTCGGCGTGCCAACATGTCATCAAGCAAAACCACCCTGTCTCGGTTTTCCAATGCCAGAGCCATTGCCGCAATTTCGCCCGTTCCCAAATCCAAAGCCAGCCATTCCGATGGTGTTGACTTTGGATCGACAATATTCAACCATGAATAATCGTCTGGATCGGGAACGTCATAGCCTTTATTTCTCCCAACTTGCAACTCAATTCTAACGGCTTCGGGCGTCCAAACTTCGTCAAACAATTTTGGAAGCCAGTCAATACCGCCAATGCGATAAAGATACAGAAGCGGCGAAGTATTGCTGATGGCTTTAAGCATGAGCGTTTTCTAAATCATCCAGTTCAGCATCAAAAGGGAAAACCTTGTAACGGCTTAGGCTGAGCAAAAATTCAACCCTGGACATTCCTGCAAGTTCGGATGCTCGCCCTGAAGAAAGTCTGCCCATCTCAAACAGCTTGACAGCCGCTAACATTCGGATCTCGCGCCCAAAGGACTCGGCATCTGTCTTTTCAGCAAGAAGCACCTTATCTGGAATTTCAATCGTAACTTGTTGGAAAGTCATTTTTACTCCTTTGTCCAATGCTAATTTTACTCGTTTCAACTTCAAAATTAATTGCGGTTTTTACCTAATCTGGTTTGGGCGAATCCACTTGGAGGAGGCGCGACAATCGGTGGCTATGGATTATCCTTCTAGGGATGGGTCCGCTGGGCTATACCTTAATATTATCCGTTTGCGCAATGGCATATTTTATGAATTCCAGTGTTTCATAAAGCAATGATGTTTCTGCCTGTTGACCGATTTTTACTCCAAACCGAACACCTTCCCGTTCGGTCCATGCTTGATCAATTATCTTTATCCATCTGGGACCTACAAATTCTTTAGCCCACTTCGCTCCAGCTTTTTTCGATTGTACTGTTCCTGTATGAAGAGTATGTAACATTCGGCAATATGTCAAAACAACAAAGGACTGTCCAAATCTGGAGTTCCAAAAACTAAGCGGGCGATCGATTTCCTCTTGAAAATATTTTATTACTAAACGCATGGTCGTTTTAATCTCATTGTACATTTTATCCAACGGGATTGGCTGCAGTATTGTTTCAGGATCTGGACCGACAAGAGTAACTCCACGTTCCCGAAGAATCCAACGAACATGCCATTGGTTATCATGAGTTGATAATTCATATCTCGTGCTGCCGTTATCAAAATAATAGAGTGCCTTTTCGCCAACCATGTTCCAGTTGTTGAGGTTGCTTAAACTTATATATGACCCTTCCAAATGTTTTGCAGGATAGCAATCAATATCGTAAATCTTTATTTGAATATCTTGAAGCGATTTCATGTTTGCTTCAGTTAGTTCATGATTTGTTACAACCAAAAAATCTACATCGCTGTCTGCGTCAAAGTCACCCGAAGCAATAGGACCAACAAGATATATGCCAACAAGATTCTCTCTTAGTTCTGCTGCAATTTTATCAGCAAAAGTATTGAGTACCTTCCGCAATTCGGGATAAGGATGCTTGGGTATTTTTGTCTCATTAGGAAATTTCATGTGCAATATCTTTCGCTTCAGATCAGCAGCTTGACCTTTGAAATTGATGGCTGTCGTGCAAGATGGTGGCTAACGACTTTACACACTGTGTTGGGTGTTATCTCCAAGAACTCTTACGGAGTTGGCTCGAATGGAATGGACAAGCTGGGATCAATAGATAGCAAGTCCACTACTTGATCCATTTGATGAAGACAGTTGCACCAATTTTCTTGATATACGCTCATTATGACAAGATAAATACGACTTTCAACGAGAATCAGCCAAGCCTTGAACGTGCCATCATAACCCATGCCGCGCATGTCGATCTGACCAGAGAAGGCTGTTGCAGGATAAGTATCTTGCGCAATTACTCGCTCACGGGTGTCTGGCTTAAGTTTCATGCTATGGATGATTTCGTTTTCAGTCTGATTTAGGATTTCATCGCTCGACAGAGTTATGATGGTCTGAGGTATGAGATCACAATATTGGACGCCTGCGAATGCGCTGTTAAGTCTAAAAAATAGCCTTTGACATTCGATTGGTTCGCCAAAGAGCGTTTTTGGGATGGTGAATTTTCGATATTTTCAGACGCAGGTAACCAAACTTGAAACTTACCTAGCTCGGAGGTGAAGAACACGAGTGATGGTTCCTGGCTAGGGTTTGTTGACGTGCTGATAGGAGAAACAGTCTGGATGATAGATGTAGGAATGACCGTTACCGCATTTATGGGTTCCCTTGCTACGGTATTACAGGAGGTTATTGCCAGTAAAAATATAGTAGGTAAAAGGTGGTTGACTTTCATAATCGTACTCCTACACAAATCATGTATATCGTCTTTTGAGCCACCCAACGGTTTGCGGCCTGTTTCCGTGAGGGGATATCCGCAAAGTGGGCGGAGCGCGAACTCGACTTGAGAGCACTATAAACCCGAAGTTAGGAAAAGGCTTGTAAGGCGCGCAGAATCCCACTTATTGTGCAAGTATGATGGGGACATTCTGTTGCCCGAAAGAAACAGGGACGCAATCGGCGTATACTGCAAATGGCAGACGCATCATAAGCCATACACCTAGCATTGGTGAGTCCATTTAACTCCCGTGGTGGACCGTGGTTTCCGATCCCGATAATCCATCAACTGGTGGCGCCCTGAGCGACCCCGATCAGAAAGCTATATAATCAAAGTGATCGGGTCTGCCCATAGAAAACTCTCTACCAAAAAAAACTGCGTTGTTTTTTTGAAAAATTGGCGTAACACCTTTTTGTGGTTAACTTGCCAGGGGATTTTTCCTTGCAAACAAGCTTATTCTGTTTCTTAGAACGTTTTGTTAGCTCGTGCTTGATTGAGACGACACCAAACTTATCATTTGCCAAACTCATAGGATTGACCTGATACAAGGGCAAAACGAATGAAGTCTATCGTGTCTTTCACTTCACCTGATTCAACTGGTTGACTTACTTTCAAAGATGGATTTGGGCGTTCATCCCATGCCTGTTGAATAAGGCCAGCCCACCGATCATCTAAAGTATTTTTAGCCCACTGCACCCCAGATAATTTTGAGGATATCCTACCTGTATTGAGCGAATGCAACATGCGGCAGTACATTAACACGGTAAAAGGTTGCGCCCACTTGTTATCCATTTTCCATTGGCCAGAAATAATTTCTTCACACCATTCCTGCATAGTGGATAATATTTCTTTTCTCAAATCGTCTGCGGAAATGAAATCTATCAATTCTTTGGCAGGAATTCCTGCTAGAACAATCCCATATTCACGCACAACCCAGCGAACAACCATAATGTTGTCGTGATCTGACAAGATTAATTTGTCGGAAGTGTTATCACTGTCCATTCGCTGAAAATAAAATGACTTTCTTCAATTTTCTGCCAGTCGAGTGTAAACGGCAGCAGATAAACCAAGCAGTTCCAGAATGCGCGTTTGTAAAGTTGTCAGTGGCGTGATGTGCTGGATAACACGGTCAGGCAAATGCACAGTGGTTAGCGTTATTTTGTCAAAGGTTTTGAGCAATCGTTCGGTGGTCGGATTGTCAATGCCCTTTTTAGGATTGTTTTCAATCAAGCCAGTCAACTTCTCATGGTTTTGTTTTAGATTGCGCCGCACGACGAACTCGATCAAGGTCAGCATTCGCACCGCCAGGCTCAACAGGTTGGTCAGTCCAACCACTTGATCGTCGTTTTTGACAAACAACGGGTCTAGCGACAGCGGCGCACCTTTGAGGCGATGAAAACCGTGTTCAATGATCCATTCGTCTCGGTAGGTCAGCACGGCTTGTTTCAAATTGAGTTGGGTGGCTGGAGCGTCGCTAACATAAACGCGCCAGCCAAGCGTTTTCTGATGCGCCGCGAGGGCTGCTTCTTGACGGACGACGGTCAGGATTTGGTAGCGCACAGAGACAATCTCGCGAGTGGGACGGTTGGCATTGCCGCGTCCGCGTCCAATATACTTGGTTTCGCGCTTTTCCTGACGTTCAAAGGTGTAAGTCAGGAACGCTGCCACGTTATGTGCTTTGAGGACGACTGTCGCAGCATTGACCAACTCGGCTTCCTCTTGAATTTGGCGTTTGCCGCGTGCCGGAGGCGGCGTCAGTGCCAGGAGTTTTGCCGTAGCCCGTTGCAGCCGTCCTTCCAAGCCATTGAGTTGACTCTTCCGATAGTTTTCGGAACGAACAACGAAGACCTGCTCTGTCCATTCAGTGGTTTGCTCCTGCTCTGCGTCGGACGCTTCGCCAGGCGCAGTTTTGGCTTGCACCGAACGTTCAAAAGCATATCCTTCCGCCAGCAAGACCCGTTTGCCCTTCTCATTCTTGATGTAGACGAGCTGCAATGGCTGATCGCCACGGTTAGCGGATTCGATCCATGCCTCCATCTCTTTGGCGGTTTCTCCTGTCTGCGCCAGCGGACACAGGTAGTGTTGCTCCAACCGCTGGATGTGTGCCCGAGTTGCCAGCGCACTCATCTTGCTGTCGCCGACAAACAGCAGACCGGTTCCTTCTATGATTTGTAGAACCCGATCTACGGCGGGTCGGTACAAATTATCATCTGCAACGTCACCTGCCACTACTTGACTGACCAAAGGCAGTCCAAACGGGTCAAGCGCAGCGACCATCACCTTGACTTGCCGTAAGGTCGGGTCGTCTTTGCTGTAGCCGTATTGAAACAGGCTCTCTTCACCACCTTCATGGTAGCCTGACACTGTGGTCGCATCCAAACGCACTCGTTTGGCTTTCAGGTCATAGACCCGCATGATGTTTTGGCTCAGTTCCTTTTCTATTGCCTGCCAAATCTCCGGTTTACTCAAACGGCGTAGCAAGAGCGTCAGACGGTCATCGGTGAAGTCCAGGTCGCGGACGGTCTGCCCGCTAATCTTTTCAATGGTCGCATGGGCTTGTTTGACCCATGCTTGCACAGGCTGCTTGCGGTGATTGCTTTTGGTCAGCAAATGCGCCAGCCAAATACTTGCAATCCAGCCCCAACTCAGCCCCTGGTGCAACCCGTGTCTTTTGATATGATGGTCAAAAATCTCTGGCAACCCTAGCTGGAGCATGGTTGCCAGCAGTAATGGAAAGTCGTCAATGCGTTCGGTTGTGATGATCGGCTCGGTAGTCATTCACCAAGCTTATCAGGAAATTCACGATTTCAAAAATTTTTCAGCGAATGGACAGTTATCAAGATACCAAAGATTCTTTTTGGCAGGGTCGTCATTTTTTAGAATATTTTTCGGGAAATAAGAGCCTTCAAGGTGTTTAGCCCATTCGGATTCTAAATTGTAAATTCTTGCGTGCATAATTTGCAACTCTTGCAAATCCGTCTCAGATATATCGTTCTCAACGACAATTGTAAAATCAACGTCGCTGTCATTATCCTAATCACCAATTGCAAGAGAACCCTGCAAATATGCTGAGACAAAATTATCCTTCAATATTGCTTGAACACTTTTTACAAACTCATATAAAACAGCGTTCAGCTCAGAAGTTATTGTTGGGAAATTTGCGCTCATTGATTCCTTGTTATGCAACGAACGAACTAACGAGACTGTCGAAAAAATCCTGGTTTGAAAATATTCATAAAAATCTCCTACAACAGGCTAATTATTTGCCAAAATGTTGTGCGAAACACCAAATGCCAAACGCTCTTCAGCGTTTTGTCCCACTTTTTCGACAGCTTCAGCGGCCACATTACTTGCTTGTGGCAGAGCGCGACCTTGATTTGAGAGCAATATAAACCCGAAGTTACATTTCAAGTCCAATTGCACGCCTTTGAGTTTCACTTTGAAACTGCTTTTCATACAGTTCTCCAGAAAGCTGCGTATTGAACCTGCCTAACAACTCGATCTATTTACGTTTCGCCAGAACAATATGTGTTGCCCTGGCAGTTGGGACATGTTCTGTGACCACGTAACCGAGCTTGAGCATGTCAATGCCGGAGAACAGCGATTCACCTGTGCCAAGTAAAATCGGCGAGATTGGAATGTGCAGCTGGTCAATCAACCCTGCCTGAAGGTATTGGCGGATTGTCGCCACACCGCCGGCCAGTCGAATATCTTTGCCGTTCGCCGCTTCGGTGGCCAGTTTGAGCGCAGCATGAATGCCATCGGTCACGAAATGGTATGTGGTGCCGCCTTCCATCGTGACTGACGCACGCGGATAGTGGGTGAGAACGAACACAGGCCCGTGATAGGGCGGGTTATCACCCCACCAACCCTTCCACGTGTCATCGACCCAGTCCCCGCCTTGCGGAGGCCCAAACATGTTGCGTCCCATAATGAATGCGCCGAGATTCTTTGTGCTTCGCTCCGCGAAATCATTGTCAATACCGGTCTCGCCGTCATTTTGGCCAGCCATTTGGTGAAAGGAACGCGTTACAACGAACCAATCGTGCAAGGATTCCCCGCCGACGCCGAGCGGGTTATCGAAACTCTGCTTCGGACCGGCACCGTAACCGTCCAGCGAAATTGAAAAGAGGTCCACACGTAGTTTTGTCATGTTTGTCTCACCTTTTGAATAAAGAGATCCGCGGCTATCACTAAGGTGTCATGATACCACTGACAGTCACCCAAGTAGAGTAAACGATTGCGTAGGAACGGCTCCTTGTGTCTGTTTTGCTATAGTCTCCCCTATGTATGATTGGTTCTGTAGAAGTCACTTTACGCGATATTAGGGCTAGTTAAATCCAGCCTTTCTTTGCCTCGTTTGCGTAAATATGATCTCAGTGGAAGAAAAGCCTTGTTTAATAAATTCCGATTTATGGTTGACCATGTAGAAGATGATGGTTTGGATTGAACTGAAACCCACTAAATTCCTAGTTCAAGCCTAGGTCGAGGACCTTGTCTGAAAAAAGCATCTCGTAAGTGTTGATACCGCCCCTTTATCAGTATCAATTTGATGGACATATCGGTAACAAAATTTTACCCAAATAAACAGGGACGTTTTAAAGTACGAAAATTCATCCTGCCATGTTGGTTGGGGCTATCTTCGCCTCTTTGCGTCTGTTGTAAGGCTTCCAGTTACGTTTTTTAGTATTGCTATCGGCTCCACTTCGCTCAGAACGGCTTGAAACGCCACGGGCGGAAATATGTTCACATCCGCCCGCGGCATGGTTCTACGGGCTGATTTTGTCCCCGGTCAGAGTGTGGACATCTTCTCCCGCTTTCGTTCCCGCTGCGCATATTTTTTATGTGTCTTATTGCAATATCGCTTACTGTAAACTTTTGTCTCAAACGGTTGCCCGCAATACTGGCATGTCCAGGTATATGTTATCTTGCGTTTTGATCGGGCGGCTTTTTGGGGATCGTTGACTCTACTGTCCCGTTCGGGATCTGCTCCCATGACTCCGCCATCTCTACGTGTTTGCACGTGCCACCCTGCCAGGCCTTGCCTGTCTTCCAACAGTCCAGGCAAAGGATACGAGTCCGCCTTCCTTGCAGGTCCGTGGTCCATGCTGCCATCGAAGGGACCAACAGACGAGCTGCTATTCGTTGCCACCTTGGTACTTGTTAAGCGTTCAAGGTTTGGTGAAGCAGGTTGCGTCCGGTTGAAGCGGAGTGGCAGTGACCAAAGATGAAGGTGTTCCCCCATACTGCTGGAGTTGGACCAGATAATCCAGGATCGGAATGGAATGTTGACGACAGGTAACCAAGACACTCGCCAAAATGGCATGGGGCATGGCACCGCTGCGGTTGCGATTACAACCGTTGGTCTTGCGCGTGATGACCGCCGGGCGCAACAGGCGCTCTGCCAGTGCCAGATTGTTGGTGGCCTCCAACTCGGCGACATACAGGAAGCGCAGGAGATGCGGACGATGTTTACGCAAGCGTTTGGCGAAGCGGGCATTATCACGATCGGAGAGGCGGCGGTGCGGTGCGATCAAGACATCCAAACGAGACTCCAGAGCTTGGGCTCGCTGATGAAACGTGAAGGGATCCAGGCGGGTTTTCTCGGCTTTCAACGCCAGCGCCTGCTGCAAGACAATCGTCACCTGGCGGGCAAAGTGCAGGGCTCGGCCACTCTTGCTCTCCTTCATCTCCTTCAAATCTTTCAGCAGATGACCGACACATTTTTGTTTGAGCCACTCCTTGAACTTGCGCTCGTCGTAGGCCAGATAGCAGTCTGTGGTCAGAATGCCTTTGAACTCTGCCCCCAGGATATCGATCACCACATCACTGCTGCGATTAGCGCAGATGGCATATACGGTCACTTCTCGATGCGTGAAGACCCACAGCCAGGCGGCCCACGTACCGATTCGCCAACCAGTCTCGTCCGCATTGACTACCCTGCAGCGGCGGATAGCCTCCAGCAACTCGGCATACACGGGCTGGGCGGTATGAGCCAGCTTCTGAGCAGCTTGACACCAGCCACTGCTACTCACTTGCAGTCCAAAGGTGTCGTTGAGTACTTCACTGACCTTACCGTACGAGACACCCAGACGGTGCTTGAGATCCGCCGCCAGGGCCTTCGCCCGTGCTCCCACCATCACACCGGCGGCTCCTGTGGCAAGCGCGGTCTGGTCCGGATGCTGCGAACGAACTCGCTTGTGACACTCTGGGCAGTAGCTGCTGTAGCTCACAAAGCGCGTCGTCTGCACTTCCACCACCGGAATGTCCGGGACATACTGCTCCTGTTGGCGGATCGCCTGCAGATGACCCCCGCACTCCGGACAGCCGTCCAGTTTCGCTTCTTTCGTTTCATGGATTTTCACCCCCTGCGGCAGTTCACGACGAGCAAACTTGCCCTGTCCCGCTTGGCGTCCCGCACGTTTCGGCTTCTCCACCCAGTGCCGCCGCGCGAACGGCCCCGCCTGCCGCTTCCCGATCCGCTTCAGATCCTCGATCTCTTTCTGTTGCTGTTCCACGATCTGTTGCAGCCGTTCGATCTGCTTTTGTTGTTTCTAAATCATCTCCAGCGCCTGCGACAGTTGTTCCTTCAGTCCACGCATCTCTTCCGCTTTCGTTTCAGGAGAATACAAATGCCGCTTACTTCCTTTGCTCATGCCCTCCAGTTTACAGGAGTCCCTCCCTCACTGACCAGAGCCGTTTCGCCTGTCTTTTTCCAGACATTCGACCCTCCTTTTTCTCGTGCTTTTGCACGCTAAACAAGAACCCACCTTGAAAAGGGGTTGGCGGTTGTGCCTGATCTCCTTCCTGTATTGCAGTCGGCACGGGTGCAGGTGTGTTCTGAGCGATCGGCGCGGGCATGCTCTGCTCATAAACCGTAACGGGTTCTTGCTTCCGTGAAAACTTGTGACGGAAATTCACTAACCAGGAAGGCGCGCCCTGTTTGGTTTCTGTCTCTTGCGGAGCTTCATCAAGGGGTAGGGCGGGGAGGTCTAATACCCGTCCGTGTAATCCAAGATCGCGCCGTACCTGATCAACAATTTCACGTTGAATGGACTCCGCAAGGGCTGCCTTATTGACTTCTAGCGATTTGGTTGCCTGTTTGATCGCTTCCGTTGTGATCTCGCCGCGTGCTATTCCCACGTCGATCTTTTCGTGAATGTCGGGTGCAGCTGCATGATGAGCATATAACAAAGCGGAGTGAATCGCGGTCATGATGACAAAGCCATATACAAGCCATTGCCCTACCCAGTCTTGAACTTCCACATAGGTTTGACCTGACAGCATTACTTCCACGGCGACCATGCCAAGCGTACCTACGAAGGCTGCTATAAAGCCAATGGCCGCAAGCGCGTATTGCATGGTGCTTTCAGATTTGAACACGAAGGCAAGTGCCCAGATCATCGCCGCAATATCGAACAGGACAAGCCCCCCATAGTTGATTTGTGAAGTTGTCAGGGAACAACTTTCCCAAGGCACTAAATGTCAGGGAGATGAGTAATCCCAGAATGGCAATTCCGAATACCGCAAACAGGATACCCGCCGCGGATGCTATAACCTTTTTCATTGTGTCACCTCTTGAAAATGCTTGTTTATCCACTCGCTCATTTTGAGCGGATCGTTAACCAACTTGCGAAGTGGGGCAGACTCTTCAATGGTTAGTGGTTCGGTGTTGAAGATCGGCACGTTATCCCGAATGACGAAGTAAATAGATTTGCCTTTGTTCGCGCCGCTTTTGATTTGACGGGATTGCAGATCGTATTGCATCGGTCATCCCTCACGGTTGATTGATCGTCACCGCATCGATGCGATAGAAATCACCGTTGCTATTCTGCAAGAAACAACCATCAAGGGGATGGAAGTAATAACCCGTCTGCATGGCTTGCGCTTGTGCCTGGCAATTTGCCGCGGGAATGGTCACATAGGCAATATACAAAATCGCGGCTAACAGGATGAGCGCCGCGATTGATCCGATTGGGGTTGATAGTAATCTTCTCATTGTGTCACCTCGCAATATGTTGAATTAACCCAGCCTGTGAGAGCATCAGCTGTAGTTACTTTCACCCAAGCGCCTACAGGCGGATCTGGCAAGAGAGTCAATTGATCGCCTGGGGATAACCAGGTGATGACGGTCCCTTTGACATCCGCTGTCTCTCTCAAGTGCAACGACTCCGCCGCGGTCACTGTGCAGGTGATCGGTGCGGTCGGGATCAGGGCAGGGGATGGGAAGATCTGCTGAGTGGAAAAGGGTGCCGGCGTTTCGGTGGAAACACTCTCGCTTAAGTTGGCTGTCGGCTCTGTAAGAGACAAGCTACAAGCCAGCATAGCCAGGGAGATTATCAGCAGGGCAAGGAATATCTTTTTCATAGCGCACTCTCCCTAAAGTGATCGTCATCAATCTTGCGGACAATGCCAAAGATCCGCTTTATGCTCTTCATGTGGCGCGGCTTCCAAATCCAGTAACCGCGCTTTATGTTCCAGCTGTAACGCATCACAGACAAAGCCCTATAGATTTCATCAGGCTTCAACTTTCCTTTGCGTAGTGCAGCTATAAAGGCTTCGTCTGAGCAGTCGGCAAATCTTTCGTCTGCTAATATGGCAACGGCTTCTTTGAGTTTTTTCGTAATTCTTATTTCTCTCATTTGTCACCTCGTAGTAAAATTCTGAATGTACGAGTGTCACCTCGTGCAAAACCGCCGCCCGTTGCAAGATGGGCGGCGGGCATGTTTTGAGAGTTGCAATTGATCGGTGAAAAGCGATCCGAGCCGACGTAAGCCCTAGAGCAACACTTCACAAATAACGGGCTTCAATGCGAATGGGATCTTGTTTGATCGTGAGACGTTCACAATCAAAGTCAGCCCCATACTTACGGTATTGCGTTTCCAATTGGTTTTGATCTTGGAAAGTTTGGCTCGGATATCTTCGGTAGGTAGATGTTTAAATTTAGCATGATAGTTTCCTCTCGAATTCATTTGTGCTAGAATCTTTTTGTGTCCAGCGTGCAGTACTCACGCTGGGTGCTTCCCTGCTGGGCCTCTCCTGGCGGGGATTTTTTTTCTTCCCCTGTCCGTGTCATCACTACTCAGGCTAAGAACCAGGGCGCACGATGAACGGTTATTGGGTTGGTAAGGTACGGGGATTCTAGTAATCTGACGTTATAAGTAAGGTGTAAAAAATAAGCCCTTTTCGGGGCGGCTTACTTATAAAGTGACATTATCAGTATAAGGCTAATAAAAGCGCCTGTCAAGTAACAAACGCTCTTATTTCATTTTCGTCTGGGATCGTTTTTGCTCATACCCTTTGTCTTATCAAGATATTCTTTGACTGCTTTTTTAGGTATGAGAATTGAGCGTCCAAAGCGTATGCTTTCTAGTTTCTTTTTGAACACCATCTGACGAACAGATGCAGCTGAATAGTCTAATACTTTGGCGGCTTCTTCGGTTGTGTAAAACTCTGCTAAATCGGGCATGGGGCTTTTGCTATTTGTGTTCTTTGTATGGGCAGGGGACAATATGTTCATGAAGGTTACTCCAACGGTACAAGGATTTTATGGGTAACCTTCCGATTGAACAAGTGGGCGCTACGGGACTCGAACCCATGACCTTCTCTGTGTAAGAGAGACGCTCTAACCAACTGAGCTAAGCGCCCAAACGGGCTTTTCTTTTCAGGTCAAACAAGAGACGTTCAACCCACAGGGCACCGCGCGACTAACCAAGCCAGGCGCCCACGCCCGCTATTATACATCATGTTACACTTGGCATGATTCGGAGGAACTCGCATGCGTATCATTCGTTATGAAACTCAAGATGGAAAAAAGCCAAAGTATGGCTGGCTGTTAGATGATAAGGTTGGCGAGATCGGCGGCAATGTATTCGGACGTTACCGGCGCAAGGAGGCAGAAATACCTCTCGCGGAGGTCAGGCTGCTGGCGCCTTCGGTGCCAGGCAAAATCGTATGCGTGGGACGCAACTATATCGAACATGCCAAAGAACTGGGGAATGAAGTACCCAAGGTTCCGCTTATTTTTTTGAAGCCGGCTTCTTCCATCATCAATCCCAATGACACGATCCTGCTGCCGGCGCAATCCGCGCAAGTGGAGCATGAGGGAGAGCTGGTGGTTGTGATCGGTAAACGCGGACGACACATCACCGCGGAGAACGCCAGAAAATATATCCTTGGCTATACCATCGGCAACGACGTGACCGCCCGCGACCTGCAAAAGAGCGATGGACAGTGGACACGTGCCAAAGGGTTCGACACCTTCTGTCCGTTTGGCCCGTGGATCGATACGGACTTCGATCCCGCGGATTCCGTGGTCACCTGCCGCGTGAACGGACAGATGCGGCAAATGGCCTCCACGCGCGACATGGTCTTTGACGTGGGAGTCCTGATCGCGTATATCTCCTCGGTCATGACTCTGGAGCCGGGTGACCTGATCTTCACCGGTACACCCGCCGGTGTCGGCGAATTAAAGAACGGCGACGAAGTCCTGGTCGAGATCGAAGGATTGGGAACGCTAAAAAATTCTGTTCTTAAAGAGTAAATCCTGATCAAGAGCAGGTGAAATAGACACATGCAAAAAAGCATTCGTCCGTTGGCAATCGCTGCCTTATTGACGACCCTTCTCCTCTCCTGCGCACCTGCGCCCACGCAAACGCCCACTTTGGAACCAACGCTCGCGGCAACTCCCACCTCGCTTCCCTTTAATTTTTACGGCGCGACGATGACGGACATCACCTACTGCACGCTGGGGAACGCTCCGCAAAAGATGGATCTTTACTTTCCAAGCGAAGGCGGTCCCTGGCCCGCCTTGGTATATGTCCATGGCGGAAGTTGGATGGAAGGTGACAAGTCCGAGGCCGCGGGTCTGGGCGAGATGATGACCGCGCAAGGTTATCTGACCGTTTCATTGAACTATCGTTTATATCCGCAGGTGCGCTTCCCGGAGATGGTCGAAGATTTGAAGTGTGCCATCCGTTCCCTGCGCGCCCATGCGGAGCAATATAACCTGGACCCGAATCGCATCGCCTTGATCGGTGCAAGCGCGGGCGGACACCTGGTGGCGCTGCTCGGCACCTCGGACAAAAGCGACGGATGGGATGTGGGCGAATATCTTGGTCAATCCAGCCGTGTACAGGTGGTCATCGCCATGGCGCCGGCCACCGGCCTCTCGCAGAAGTTCAAGAATCCCAGCATTCAAACGCTGGTTCTGGTGGCGTTTGGAGGGGCCAATATCGCCGCGGCCGGCCCGATCCCCCACATTACTCCGGACGATCCGCCCTTCCTGTTAATTCACGGAGATCAGGATGCGGTGCTCCCCGTGGAGCAATCACATTTGATGTACGATCGATTGACGAAGATTGGCGTTCCCGCGCAACTGGTCATTGTCAAAAATGGAAGCCATTCCCTGACCGCAGCCGATGGCTCCGCCACGCCGACCATGGATGAGATCAATCAGATCATCTTGGAATTTCTGCCAAAATATTTGCAATGAGCTACATATCATAAAAAAATTCGTTCGTGAGAAGTTGGACAATCCGTTTTTTGACATGATATACTTTGCCCGACCAACAGATTAATTAATCAGGAAAGCTCATGCGTATTACCAAAAATCTGCGCACGGATCAGGACACGATCGATCGTTTCCTGGCCGTATTCGGTAGTGGCTCATCAGTGCTCGGACACAGCAAACTTTCTCGTCCGGGTTTCTTTGTGGTTGCCTACAATTTCATCCACGAATACATCGAGTGTAGTTTCTTTAAGAAGGAAGAACTGCTCATGAAGGCGTTGGAGGAGGTTGGCTTCTCTGCGGATGGAGGCCCGGTGGGCTTGATGCGCACAGAGCAGAAGAAAAGCCAGGAGACGGCCGGGGTGTTGGTCAACGCGGCGAAGGGGTGGCAGGCCGGAGACGAAGAGGCAGCGAAATCGAGGTGGCCTGGGCCTCCAGCGAGTACATCTCCATCCTGCGTCCGCATTTGGACCGGCTCAAAAATCTGATCTTTCCCCTGCTCGAACAAAATATGTCGGAAGAAGATGAGCATAAGATCGCCGAAGGATTTAATAACATTCTTTTCGAAAATCCCACCCAGGCCGAACCAGACAAGTACCTCAAGTTGATCGAATCGCTGGAAGAGGAGCTAAGTTCCTGGAAGTAAGACGGAACTTTCCTTATGATTGAAATAATTTGGGCAGACCTACAATCTGCCCTTTTGTCTTAAAAAATGGCAGTAGAATTAATTGAGCTGAAGACCCTGGAGGTAACCATGCAAGCCTTTGAACTCGCGCAGCTTCTTGAAGAACATGGAAGGGCCGACAAACCCTATCTCGAATTTCTCAAAGTCCCTGACTTGAGCATAGGACTATACATTCTCCCGGCCGGCGGCACCGACCCCCAGTCGCCACATACAGAGGATGAAGTCTATTACGTGGTGAGTGGCAAGGCAGAGATCAAAGTCGCGGATGAAGACCGCGCCGTGGGAGCAGGCTCGATCGTGTATGTGGCGAAGAATGTGGAGCATCGCTTCCATTCGATTGAGGAAGAGCTGAAGGTGATTGTGTTCTTTGCACCGGCGGAGTATTCGAATAAATCCAACTAAGGAGCATCCCTTGGACACCGATGATCGCATCCAACCCATCACCCGTGCGGTGGCCGTTTTCGTCGTTCCGTTCCTCTGGCTCGCGTTCTTGATATTGTTCTTCAACCCCAATTCCACAGGTGAAAGGTTTGCCTGGGCGATCAAACCGCACATGACCGCCATGTACATGGGAGCGGGCTACCTCGGCGGCTCGTGGCTGTTCATTAATGCCATATTCGGTAGACAGTGGCACCGCATCCAGGGTGGATTCCTGCCTGTAACATCCTTCACCTGGTTCATGATGGTCGCTACCTTCCTGCATTGGGATCAATTCAACCTTAGTAGCCTAGGTTTTACCCTCTGGCTGATCCTGTACATCGTCACACCTTTCCTCGTCCCGGCACTCTGGATGTACAACCGGAAAACCAACCCGGGCACGCTCGAAACGGGCGATATCATCATTTCCTCGGTTGTCCTGTTGATCCTCAAACTGCTCTCGGCGGTTGCCCTGCTGTACGCTATTGTGGGATTCATCGTACCTGACTTCGCCATCAACACCTGGCCTTGGCCTCTGACTCCGCTTACCGCCCGTGTGATGTGCGGATCGATATCTCTACTGGGCGTTGGCGCATTCACCATGTCTAATGAAACACGCTGGAGTGCGTGGAAAACTCCGCTGGAAAGCATCCTCATCTGGCATATGCTTGTCCTAGTCGGCGCGGCGTTGAACCCGAGCGATTTTTCAAAAGGACTCCTCAACTGGTACATGGCTGCTATCACGGTCATGGTGATCGCGACCTTCATCTTTTATCCGATGATGGAAATGCGTAGACGAAAGGCAAAATAATCCATGTTTCAACTCAAAACCACTCCCTTCCATAAAAGAACCTCAGCGTTGTGTCAGCCGCAGAACTGGCGCAAGTGGGCGGGCTATTTTGTTGTCGGCTCCTACGAGCATGTGCTCGACCGCGAATATTGGGCGATTCGCAACGCCGCCGCGTTGATCGATGTCACGCCTTTGATGAAATACATCATCAAGGGAAAAGACGCCGCCGCATTATTGCATCGCGTTACGACCCGCGATATCTATAAGATGAAAGTGGGACAGGTCGCCTATACCGGCTGGTGTGACGATGAAGGCAAGCTGATCGACGATGGTACCGTCTCACGCCTCGAAGAATCGACCTTCCGCCTGACTGCCGCGGAACCAAACCTGCGCTGGCTGACGATGAACGCAGTCGACATGGACGTGTCCATCAGCGAAGTGACCGATGATGTGGCGGCACTCAGTTTTCAAGGACCGAACTCACGCAAGGTGCTGAACAGGGTTGTTGAAACACCGGTCGATGCTTTGAAATATTTTCGCGTGATGAAAAATAAAATTAACGGTATGAACGTCACCATCTCGCGTACCGGCTATACGGGCGACCTCGGTTATGAGATTTGGATGGACAACAAAGACGCACTGGCCATTTGGGATACATTGATGGAGGCCGGTGAAAATTATGGCATTACGCCGGTCGGCATTCTGGCAATGGACATGGCACGCGTGGAAGCGGGTCTCTTCATGCTCGATGTGGATTACACCTCCACCACTCATGCCTGGATCGAGCCGCAGAAATCTTCGCCTTTCGAGTTGGGACTGGATTGGACAGTCGCGCTCGACAAGAAAGACTACTTTGTGGGTCGCCGCGCGCTGGAGAAAGAAAAGCGCGCAGGCTCGGCGTGGAAGCTGGTCGGCTTGGAAGTGGATTGGGAAGGAATGGAGAAGATTTATAAATCCGTTGGCTTGCCGCCGCAAATTCCCGGCATGACAGTGCGGGCAAGTCTGCCTGTCATGGTTGGCAATGTACAGGTTGGTTATGCCTCCACTTCGAGTTGGTCACCGCTCTTGAAGAAGTACATCGCCCTCGCCCATTTGCAGAGACCGTATTATGAAATCCCCAAAGGGTGCGAAATCGGCACGGACGTGCGCATGGAGATCACCGTGGAGCACCATCGTCAACATGCACCCGCACGCGTAGTTAAACTCCCATTCTACGAACCCGAATGGAAAAAGAAATGAGAACCAATGCGAAGGTGGTGAAGCCTTGCCCTGAGCGAAGTCGGAGGGTTCCGTTCTACGAGCCGGAGTGGAAAAAGAAATAATCCGTCATTGCGAGCGATGATCGAGTAGCCCGAAGGGCATATCGAGACCGAGTGAAGCAATCCCAACTTCCAAACAAGCATGAGATTGCTTCGTTGGCCTGGTCTCGATCTATGCCTCGCTTCGTTCGGCACACTCGACCAGCGGCCCCTCGTAATGACAGACATAAGGAATGATTTATGACTTCCAATCAATACGATGCAATTATCATCGGCCGTGGCGCGTGTATATAACGGTTAAGGTGTCATCATGAAAGATTGGATCAGCCGCATTTCTCTCTCCAAAATTGACCTGTCTCTGCTGCTCCTGGGCGGCGGGTTGGGTTTCCTCGGAGAAAAGTTTTCCATTCCGGTGTTGACAAACCTTGCCCTACTGTGTGTCAGCTTCCTGTTTATTCTGGTCGGCGCTGAATTGCTCATCACGAAGAAAGCCGAGTTTGCCTTGGGCGGTTGGGCATATATTCAAGGCAAGGAAACTTTCAAAGGCCTCGCCGCGCAATTATGGGGTATCCTGTTTTTGGGACTCGGTTTGTTGGCGCTGATGTTTACTCTTGCCAAATGGATTCTGCCTGCCCAAATGAATTCGTTTTTGGAGCACTTGCAAGGGACTTCGGCTGGGGCTGGTTTGGCACTGACCGGCCTTGGGCTGATTGCGATCCTCTACGGAACGATTCGCTTGTTGGCAGGCAGTGCAGGCGTGGACCTTGGTCGCCTCACCCGTCTTTCCAACTTCGTCGATCGTGCCGGAGGATGCCTGGTTCTGCTCATAGGTTTGTCCCTAGCCCTTTTCGGATTCCTGCTGATCGTTGCACCGAACATCCTCAGCGTTTTATTTGAACAAATGAAGATTTTATTTTTTGGAAGTTGAAGAAGATAATTATCCAAGGTTTATCGTCTTCCGGAGTTAATATGACAAACAACTACGACGCAATCATCATTGGTGGTGGACACAATGGCCTTGTCGCCGCGGCATACCTAGCACGGGCGGGCAAGAAAGTGGTCGTGCTTGAACGCAGGCCCATCGTTGGCGGCGCGGCCGTGACGGAGGAGATTTTCCCCGGCTACAAGTTCACTGAGTTTTCATACGTGGTGAGTTTGCTACGCCCGGAAATTATCCGTGATTTGGAACTACCCAGGCATGGATTAAAATTCTTCCATTACCCTCGACCTTTACTCCAATGCAAAACGGCGACTATCTCGCTGCATGGGATGATCACGATCTGACCCGCCGCGAGTTGTATCGCCACTCGCCCAAGGACGCAGAAGCCTACGACGAATACGCCCGCGTCATGGCGCGCGCCGCGAAGGCCATCAAGCCGATCATCAACTTGATTCCACCTGACCCGTCTTCGATGAGCCTCCGCGACTTGATGGGCTTACTCAAAGTTGGTCAATATGCGGCTTCGCTTTCCGAAAAAGAACTGTACACCATCGCCAAACTCGCCACGCAATCCTCGGCGGATCTGCTGGAAGAGTGGTTCGAGACCGACGCGCTGAAAGGCACCAAAGCCGCCAGCGGAATCATCGGCACCTTCCTTGGTCCGCGCTCGCCGGGCACGGCGTATGTGTTGCTGCATCACTATATGGGCGAGATCGATGGCGCCTTCCGGGCCTGGGGTTTTGCCAAGAACGGCTCCGGCGGAGTCAGCAGCTCGATCTTTAACGCCGCGCAAGCGCTGGGGGTGGAGGTCAGAGTCGAGGCCAGCGTGAAGCAGGTCAAGGTCAAGAATGGACGCGCTGCGGGCGTTATCCTGGAGAACGGCGATGAACTCGATTCCAAAGTCGTGATGTCCGCCGCCGACCCGAAACGCACCTTCCTGCAATTCGTGGATGGTAAGTATTTCCCCGATGACTTCGTGACCTCGATTCAAAACTTCCGTACGCGCGGCTCATCGGGCAAGGTCAATATCGCCTTGAGCAAACTGCCGCGTTTCACCGCCTTGGATGAACCAGCGTTGTATCGCGGCGCGGTCTCGATCAGCCCGAGCATCGATTACATCGAGCGCGCCTACGACGACGCGAAGTATGGGCAGATTTCGAAGCGCCCGTATCTCGACATGATCTTCCCGTCGATGATCGACCCCGACATGGCGCCGCCCGGACAGCACGTGATGTCCTGTTTCGTGCAATATGCGCCATACGATATCGAAGGCGGTTGGAACGATCAGCGCCGCGACGAACTCGGTGAAGCGGTCATCGCGACCATCGAAGAATACGCGCCGAACATCCGTGAGTGCATCGCGGGGATGCAGGTCATCTCGCCGAAGGATATCGAACGCATCGCCGGCATCACCGGCGGCAACATCTTCCACGGCGAACTGCTGCTGCACCAGATCTTCTTCCTGCGTCCCGTCCCGGGATGGGCGGACTTCCGCACACCGCTCAAAGGCTACTACTTCGGCGCGAGCGGTGCGCACCCTGGCGGCGGCGTGATGGGCGCAGCAGGCATGTTGGCGGCGAAGGAGATTCTCAAGGATGGAGTTCTCTAACCACGGGGACACGAAGGCACGGAGTTTTTTGTAAATGAAGAACCGCTTCCCACGCAGGCGAGAGCTGATTCCGTTAAATGGAATTTGATCCACCTGTAGACAGGATCGAGATGATCGAAAAACCTGATATCGCAGACGAGAAGATTATTAGGAAATTGAATGAAGGTTATTTGATTCAAACCTCTGGTATTGAATTTTTGCCGATCGGAAATGATGCCTCGGCATTTGCGTACCGTGTCGAGACCCATGGCGGTGATACATACTTTCTGAAGATCAAAACGCATCTCTCGAATCTTGCCGGACTTTTCGTCTCTCGCTTTTTGTCGGATCATGGGATCAAGCAGATCATTGCTCCACTGTATACCAAAACACGCCAATTGTTCCAGAAGATGGATGACTTTACTTTGATACTCTATCCTTTCATCGTTGGAAAGGAGGGTATAGAAGTTGGCATGACCGATTTACAATGGATGGAATTTGGCACAACCCTCCAACAGATCCATTCCACTGAACTTACCGTGGATGTTTCACAATATGTACGCCGCGAAACGTTCATTCCAAAATGGGGTGGTATCGCCAAAGAACTGCACGAACAAGTCCCTATGCGAGAGTATGCTGACCCATACCGAAAGGAACTGGCGAATTTCTGGAAGAAGAATCACAAAACAATTCAAACTGTGATGGAGCGGGCTGAAACAATCGGAAAGTCACTTCGGCAGGCAGATTTGGAATTCGTGCTCTGTCACGCGGATATTCATACAGCCAACATTCTAGTTACAGCAGAACAGGATATATTCATTATCGACTGGGACGAGACCTTGCTTGCACCAAAGGAGAGGGATCTTATGTTTGTGCTTGGCGAAGGTACAACACAAGAGAAATTGTTCTTCAAGGGTTATGGAAGCGACCAGACGTATTCACTTGCGGTAGCTTATTACAGGTATGAATGGTGTATTCAGGAAATAGGTGACTATGGTCAACGTGTCTTTTCAGCAAAAACAGGCGAACGTACAAAACAGGATTCTGTTGAGGGTTTCATAAAACTATTTTTACCGATCGATATAATTGAAGCGACATTGAATATGCCGTTTGATCCTGAGATAACAAATCGTTCATGACAAATCATTATGACACCATCATCATCGGCGCGAAAACCTTACCCTTGCTCCCTCTCCTATAATGAGATAGGAACGCACTGTTTGAAAACAAAGAGCCCCCGCTTCTACACGGAGGCTCGGAGTGATCGATTACGCGGGAACTGCGATGTATTCTGCAGAAGCCGTGCCTTTTGGAATTGGGAGTTTATCTTCCTTCAAACCCTGAATGTGCATTTCCACGGCTTCATGCATATTGCGTTCCGTTTCTTCGCGGGTTTTGCCCGTTGCTACACAACCTGGTAAATCTGGTAAGTAGGCTGAATAATTGTTTTCTGCTTTTTCGATGACAATAAGAAAGCGATACATGTTCTTGGATTTTAGCACAAAGGAATTTTATGATGCAAGATCACTATGAATATATCATCATTGGTGCGGGGCACAATGGATTGGTCGCTGCCGCCTATCTCGCCAAACGAGGGAAAAAGGTTTTAGTGCTCGAACGCCGCGTCATCGTCGGCGGGACGGTGGTGACCGAATCCTTCGGGGAGGGATTTACCGTCGATACGGTGCAAACGGGAGGAACGCTGCGTCCAGATATCATCAAGGATTTAAAATTGGGTCTCGACGGAACGTCTCGACCACCGCTCAGCGCGAGACCACCGTTCATCTCCCTGCAACCTGATGGCAATCATCTTACGCTCGATGCTGAATCCATCAAACGCTTCTCCGAAAAGGACGCGGCGCGCTGGCCCGGGTTCATTCGCTTCATGGATAAAGCCGCGAAGGTTCTCGATATTACTTATTACACGATCATGCCGCGCTTGCCAAAGAACATGAGTTTCAGTGAAGGCTACGGCTTGATGGAATTAGGACTCGACCTTCGTTTGATGGGCCGCAAGGATATGTTGAATTTCATCCGTGCCCTGCCGATGACCGCGCAGGAATTGCTCGAAGAATATTTTGAATCGGAAGTTGTGCGAGCCGCAGTCGCATCGGTCGCCATTCACGGCTCCACGCTTGGCCCAATGGAAGCCGGGACAGGGTATACGTTAATTCATAATTGGTTGAATCGCGGTGGGTTGTTCCTCATCCCCAGCCCCTCTCCCAGTGGGAGAGGGGAGTCAGGGAGAGGTATTGGTGAAATCACGTATGCCTTGGCGGAGACCGTTAAATCTTTTGGCGGAGAAATTAGAACAGAGGCCGAGGTAAAAAATATTACGGTTGAAAATCAAGTAGCGCAGGGTGTTGTTTTGGTAAATGGCGATGAAATTTCGGCAGATACAATCGTCTCCGCGGCTGATCCAAAACATACACTCTTAAACTTGTGGGCGCGCGCGAATTGCCGCCTGAATTTGTGTGGAAAGTTCAATCCATCAAAATGCGCGGCTCGGTGGCGAAAGTGCATTTGCTGACGGATGGGGAGCATGGAATTCCCGAGGGAACATTGGTTGTTGCTCCTTCCATCAAGTATTTGGAAAAAGCCTATGACGCCGCGAAGTATGGTGAGATTTCAGAAAAGCCGTATCTTGAAGTGACAACTTCGGGGAATACAGTTTCCATCCATTTCCAATATGCACCTTATCAAATAAAAAATAGTGATTGGAAAACGGAAGGCTCGAAAGTTGAAAAGTTGGCCATTGACACGTTGGCGGAATATTTCCCCAATTTACAATCTTCGATTAACAGCACAAAGACCATTACGCCAAAAGGCCTGGAAGAAACCTATGGCTTGACCGAAGGTGATATCAATCACGGTCAATTGATGTTGGACCAATTCCTGTTCATGCGTCCAATTCCAGGCTGGTCGAATCACAAAACGCCGATCGATCACCTCTATCTCTGCGGAAGCGGAGTCCACGGCGGCGGCGGAGTCAGCGGCGCGGCGGGGCGCAATGTAGTGAAAGTATTAAGGTAGAATTGAAAACTCCGAAGCGCTTTCGCTCCAGAGTTTCAGTACACGGTGAATTGCTCAAAATGTTATTTGATTTAAATTTTCTTTTCGCAAGTCCATTCCCGCTTCAAGAAAGCCTTTGAGATTTATCAGGAAAAATCCCCATTGATTGGCGTGCATTTCATGAAGTTTGTCGCCGTCCGCCCCTTCTTGCAAACTGGCATGATCCAGGTCAACTGTTGTTTCGCCGTTGGATTCCGACAATTGGATCGATACTAATGTGGGAACCATATCAGCCTGCCAGGTATAACTCAGCATGCTGGCGGGTTTCACCTCCACGTATTTACCTTCCTGTGATCCATTCTCATTTGCGTTGATGAACTCCCAGGTAAATTTGAATTTACCGCCCGGGCGTGGATCGGATTCAACGTGGGTGGGAAACCAGCGCATCAGTTCATCTGCATTCGTGAGGGCTTTGAAAACAACCTCCCGCGGAACTCTTGATCACTACTGTCTGCTTCACAAAACTATTTTTGCCTGACATTCGTTCTCTCCTTTTATCGCTCTAAACCTGATATTGATTATTCGCCCAACAGACGTGCCAAATGATCGAGACAACCGGCCCAGCCTTCCTTATGCCTGGCACGTTGGACGACATCTGTGAAAAGCTCGTGCTTTAATTTGATATTTGTGACACCGTTGTGCTCGACAAACTCAACGGTTACCAGAGTTCTCAGGTTCGTTTTGATCCGCGCCTTCCCAACGCCACGTAAACACCAGCTTCTCAGGGCGGATGATCTCCCGATACACGCCGCCCACGATCAGAAGCGGATTATCGCCCGAAGCTTTCATTCCCAGCCGATACCTGCCGCCAACTCTTAAGTTCACTTCAGCGATCGGCGTAGTAAATCCTTCTGAAACAGCGAACCATTTTTGGAGTTTGGTCGGAACCGTCCATGCTTCAAAGACTTCTTCGCGTGAGGCTCGAATTGAACGATTTATTTCCAATACGATGGAGGGATTTAATGTTGGGCTGGTCATTATCCGTCCTCCTGATCGGAATTATCTTCCAGGAAATTGGTCAGCGAATCCAACTTGGCCTCCCAGAACTGCTGATAGAAAACCAGCCATTTGGCCGCCTCCTGCAAGGGCTTCGCATTCAAGTGGCAATAGTTGATCCTTCCCTGTTTACGCCGAATTAGCAAACCGGCGCCTTCCAGCACACGGATATGTTTGGAAACCGCGGGAAGAGACATTTGAAAAGAAGAGGCAATTTTCATGATGGGCAGTTCACCATTTGCGAGTTGTGAAATGATGGCCCGTCTCGTGGGATCGGAGAGCGCTGAAAAAGTATTATCCAGAGTTGAAGAATAGTAAACCATTTGGTTTAGTATAGTGCAGTCAATTGAGTTTGTCAAGGAGAATAACCAATACCTTGCTTAACTGATTCGAGTTGACAACAACTACAAAATATCAATTGATAAACATTATCTCTGTGGAAGCAGAGTCCACGACGAGTAGGAATATCATCAGGGTGTTGAAGTTAACACATAAAAGAGGACCTCACATGTGTGAGGTCTCTTTTGTTTTGCAATTATTTATCCGCCAGTTTGATCGCCACTTCGACCTTCCATTTGGATTTACGCGGTTCGATCTTTGGGTCGGTCAGATAGGTTTCATAGCGCCCGCGGAAGTTATCGCCTTGTTCAGTATCCCAGCGATCGAACTCCATCCCTTGGGCGTGCACCCATTCGATCAGAGCACGATTGCTTGAAATGCCGCCACCTGAATAAATGAGACTGGCGTATCTTCCTGCCGGGATGAAGTCGGCTTTGACCTCGCCATCGTCAGGCAACGCCCTACGGACAGGAACGCAGTATGAAATGCCCATGAAGCCGCGCATATCGATTACGTGATAGCGCAAAAAAGGTGGACCCGCTGTTTTGATCTTATTCTTCTCCAGCCATTCATTCAATTCGTTCGCGATCCGGCTGATCTCCTTGGACATGCCCTTGAAGGGCGCAATGATGCGAATGCCCATATATACCTGTTTCGGACGTTTGTCTATTTTGGGTTGGCCAATGGTGGTCATTTTTGCTCCTTTAACAATAATCAGTAGGTCACAAAAGAATCAAAAGGAGCCCGAAAATAGGGGAATTTCTCGGTTTTCGTGAAGTACTGATAATCATCCTGCATGATCCGTACGGTCAGTATACAGTCTCCCAAAAGGGTAGAGTCAAGCTGCAAGTCAAAACATCCGAAGTCTTATTGGCTTCGGATATTTGCTTCATGTGCGTGTTAGTCTGAGCAGCCATAAGGTGGTTCCTTGAATTGCAAGAGCCACGATAATCGCAGAGATAAAGGCGATCGTGATCCCTGCCGGTTCAAGCAATAGATTCAAAGTCAGGAAAAAGCCCGCAAAGGCAAATAATCCGTATAGCAGACCGCGCAAAACATGCACAGCCGCAGCCGAGCCTTGATGGCGATGCGCAAAAACTGTCAGAATGGTAACGTATAAGGGAATCGTGCTCAGGAGTCCGGTCAAGTGTGAACCGATGAACGGCGCGATCCCCGTCAACAGCAGGATGAAGCTTGTCCCGATCAGAATACGTGCTGGAATATCCCACGGGCCCGGCTGAGTTTCGAGGTTCTCCACGCGATCATTCGGCATGAGCCACAAAGCCACAAGAATTGCTGCACAAACGATGAGAAAAATCGGGATCAATGGGCAAGTATAGTTCTGCAATATGGCTGTACAGCCGGTAAATACCAGCAGGCTCCCCATCATCGCCATTTGCCATTGAAAGCGATTCGCCAGCCACACATACGCCAGCGCGTAGGCCACCAAAGAAATACCGCCACTGATCACGCCCAGCGCTGCGGTGGCTGCAAAAGTTGTGTCATGACTCAAAGCGAGGAAAAAGACAACGGGTCCCGAAGTTAAAGGCAAACCGACGATCCATCCACTTACCACGGGTCCCCATTTGCGGCCGGCGAGACTGGCAGAGCCAATGATCAGCGGTGCCAGAATCAATTTTAGAACAAAGATGTTCATGGATGCATCTTATTTATCTCCAGTTGATTTGTCAAACGATCTTTTTCAGCGATTATCTGAAATGATCAGATCAAAAAAGAAGGTCACGCCGAAACGTGATCTTCTTGATTAAGCAGGTTCTACTTACTCTTCCGGATGGCAGGACGCTATTCCGTCTTATAACTCCGCCATCACATTCTATTTTGCCAGGGTCAACACCACAGCGTTTTGCGACGGATCATGGATCAACAGCCCATCGTCTGTCTGATTGGATGCAACACCGGCTTGATCGACCCGGGCGATCACGTCATCCAGGGCCGTTTGATCTGGCAACTCTACTGTGAAGTAGCGCAATCCCACCGCGTCGGGTGGCGGAGGCGGCGCGCCTTCTCCCTGCCAGGTGTTCAGGCCAACGTGATGATGATATCCGCCAGCCGAGACGAAAGCCATGCGGAACGGTCTGGCTACCCCCTTGATATCGAAGCCGATAATGCCGTGATAGAAATCCACAGCCTCATCGATATCACGTATATGCAGATGAACATGTCCCAGGCGTGTTTCTTCCGGCAGGGATCCGTCCAAACGATCATCCTCCTTCAGCTGGCTGAACAATGTGTCCACATCCAAGGGTTCGCGTCCATCGCTCAATGAGCCATCTTTGCGGCGCGTGGTATATTGTCCATTTTCCATCGACCAGGAACCATCTTCGGGAGACTCGGCATATAACTCAATACCATTCCCTTCTGGATCATCGAGGTAAGTGGTCTTGGTCATAATATGATCGGTTGGATAATTTGGATACTTCAAAACGAATAAACGCGCCATGGCACGCGCCAGTTCACGGCGATCCGGGAATAACACAGCGAAGTGATACAGCCCGGTGACACGTTGGTATCTTTTAACATTCGCCTGCTCTACCAGGTAAAGCAGTTCGCGTTCACCGGTCCCCAACACGGCCCGATTTTCCTCCCGCGAATGTTGAACGAATCCCAGTACCTGTTGATAGAAGGCGATCTGGTTATCGAGGCTGGCAACTGTCAGGGAAACATGACCAATTTTCGCCGCAGGATGAATCGAAAATTCTGTTTTGGTTTCTGAATTTGGCAAGGTATTCATCTATCATCTCCTATATTGGGCAACTGATAAATCGGGATGCACAAGCATCACGGGATCAATGCATGGACCATTAGATAAAGAAGCACAACCAGCAGGATCGCCATTGCCCATTTCAAGAAAGTTTTGTATTTCAAGATCTGTCTCACGGTCGATCCATTGTTCTTGTGAGGATAAGGTTTGTCTACCGGAACAGGTACATTTAGAAACTTGCACAACGGTTCCCAGCCATGTCTTGCTTCGAAGATCAATAGACGTTCTCTGGGTACGATACGTTTGACCTCTGCGATGTGATCATTGAAGATCTGGATGGCGTGCGTCCTGTCTTCCACCTGATTGTGAAAGATACCCTGCCAGACCACTTTCTCCATGGCTGTCAGAAACTGGTGCAAGGGAGGAATGAGGCGTGTAAACTGCCGGAATTTCCGGCTGGCTTGATAGAGTGTATTCATGATACTGAGATGCCAGCTTCCCGGATCCCGAACGGTGAGGATCACTTTCGCCTCGGGATAGGCAACCATCAAATCCTGATAATATGCAGCTGCCGGCCAATCGGTTGCCGATTGATAACCTCTAAACAAGTCTTCCCAATCTGCCTGGCCGCCTTCCATTATCTCTGCCCAGTATTTCAAGTGACTGGGATTCTTCAAGACTTCTTCCATGTGATAGCATCGATCAAAACCAAGTTCTTCCAGCGCGGTTTTCAATGAACGCGTGCCCGTCCGCCCGAAACCAGCCCCGATCACTTTTAATGCCATAACTTCTCCCGAGTTTGATATTCACGCCCGGTAAAATGGGCTATATGGCATTATATTGCTTTTTTAAAATCCCAATTCCTCTTTGACTATAATCATTGTTGTGCGGGTGGGGACAGCTTCACGATAAGTGATAAGGATTTTTCCAACATGACTTGGCACGCCCAGGGTTGCGCGCAAACGTTCATCTTCCAGCGGATAACTGTACTCCTCGATGCGGCGGAAACCTTCGTTCAAGTCTTTCACGATCTTTTGTGCACCAACCACCCAGATCACTTTGCGGGCGCCATAAGCATACGGTGCCAGTTGACTCCCGCCATTCGAAGCGGTCAGGACCTGCCCATCTTCCGTCACAGCATGCACACTGCCAACGATATAAGCGGGACGCGCACGCAGGATACGCATTTCGTCGGCCTGCGTTTTGCGGTCCAGGGCAAAGACCTTCGGGCGAACCGCCTTATAGTGGCCGGATTTATCGATCACCTCAGTAACACCGATCTTGTCCAGGGTCTTGGATATGTTGGCATACACTTCTGCCCCTTCGGGAATCAGTTCTAAAATCAGTTTTTTCGCTTCTTCTCCGCTCTCAACAACGATCGTATGAATATTGTTCGTCTCGAGTGCTTTCGCAGCAGCTTCGATTTGTTCATCAGTGGCCAGCCTGGTAAAGTCCTGATTAGGTACCGGCGCCGGCACAGCAACAGTTTCTATTAACATCAATCCTTGAATCCTTTTCTTCAAATATTATTTCGATTTGCCGTTCCCAATTTGCAGGATGATTCTTCCGCGGCCGTGACCTGTTTGACTCAGTTCGTGTGCCCGAGGCGCCTCTGCCAATGGGAGGAGCGGACCTGTCGCTGGCTTGAGTTGATTCGCTTCTATCAGCTCTGAGATCTGCTTCAGGTTTTCGGTGGCAGCACGGCGCCCATTGACGGCTCGTATGTTCTGTGCCTTGCCCGCATCCTCTGTCAGACGCGCGGCGACTGTCACAAATACACCGCCAAGTCGAATCACTTGAAAGGAACGCTCCGGCAGGTCACCTCCAACGGTATCAATGACGGCATCCATATCATGTACAACCGTTTCAAAGCGGGTGGCGTTGTAATCGATCACTTGCTCCGCGCCCAGCGAACGGACGAACTCAAGGTTGCCCGCCGAGGCGGTCCCAGTGACGTGCGCACGCTTCCAAACTGCCAGCTGCACCGCGTACGCGCCAACGCCTCCCGCCGCGCCATGTACCAGGACGCGTTGTCCGGCCTCGACTTGGGCGATATCGATCACCGCTCCCCAGGCCGTCAGCACACCTACCGGTAACGAAGCCGCTTCTTCAAAACTGATATTGGCCGGCTTGGGATACACTTCATTAGCCTTCACCAGGGCGTACTCAGCATACGAACTGTTGATCGTGCCGTAGACCTCATCCCCCTTTTTTAAAGTGGTGACATTGGAACCAACAGCTTCGACGATTCCCGCGCCGTCCAGACCTGGTATCCAGGGGAATTGCAATGGCATAAACTGCTTGTACATTCCCGCGCGATATTTCCAATCCGCCGGGTTGACACCCGCGGCTTTGATACGGACCAATACCTGATCTGCATCTGGCTGCGGAAGTTGCGTTTCTTCAAGTGAGAGTACTTCCGGCTCACCGTAATCGTGAGCTTGAATTGCTTGCATGGTTTTATTTGACATAAGAAACTCCTTATTGTTTTCTGGATATTTCAAGTGCTATATGTTTTGGCTACGCTTAACTTCGACAGCATGGATACGGTAATCGCCCATGCCACAACATGCATAACCATCAATGCAATGGCATTCGTCCAATTGGCGCCCGGCATGGGAGCTTGAGCAAAACCGATATCAGGCAGGAAGCTGAGCCATAGAACTACAAAGGCAATGATTTGATACGTTCGGATTGGCGCTTTTGCAAAGCGCACCACCAATGCAAAAACCAGTACCGCGCCACTACATAACACAGCCGTAAATATGATGGGCATGACCCAACCCAGAACCATGGGAGCAGGGTCAGGGTTTAATATGGCAACGGCGATCAGGCGCACGATCAACACTCCCATGATAGAGGCCAGGACCGTGAGCGGCCCGACCCACCGAAGTTTCTTTAGTTGAATGGATGGATTGGCAGGCATCTTGACTTTCCTGATCGAGTGTGCTATTATACAGTTGTTCTCTAAACAACAGATGTTGTATAATTTACCTTCCTTACTTTTTCAGGTCAACCATCAAATCATGGATTCTGTTGCTTAAGCAACACTGGAGCAAAAATGTTGCGTACAGAAAAAGATGACCCCCGTTTCATACGAACCCAGAGCCTGATCCTGCAAGCCTTTACGGAGCTTCTTCCCGACAAGGGATTTCAGGCAGTTTCAGTGCAGGATATTACCGAAAAGGCTGGCATCAATCGCGCCACGTTCTATGCGCACTTTCCTGACAAATACGCCCTGCTCGATCACAGCATCGGCCAGATGTTCAGGCAGGAACTTGAAAAACGGACGTTGAATGCCTGTCACTACAGTGACGAGAATTTCGCGCGCGTTGATCATTACAGTTTGCGATTTTGTGCCCAATGCAAATGCACACTGCAAGCCCCCGCAAGCTCAATTTGAATCGTTGGTGGAAACGCAGATCAAGAACCAGTTGCAGGGGCTACTGCAAATGTGGCTCGAAAAGGAAGGTTCAACAGTCGATCCTAAAACTTCCGCGACCGCTGCGAGCTGGGCGGTCTATGGCCTGGTCTTGCAGTGGAGCCGCGAGAAGAACAAAAAGAAACCCTCCGCAGAGAAATTCGCTGACCAGATCTTCCCGTTGGTTGCCGCTAACTTGAAAATGGCACAGCCTGTTTGATCCTTAAAGGATTTAATCTTGAAAAACATTTTCATCCTTCAGCCGGTCCTCATGAAATGATAGAATGCATGCATGCCAAAGCCAGTCATCTTTACCATTGATGATGATTTTTCCGTTTTGAATTCTGTTGAACGAGATCTACGTGCGCGCTATGGACGGGAATATCGCATCCTGCCCATCGATTCGGGCCGAGCCGCACTGGGTTATTTGCAGAGACTGCAACAGCGTAACGAGACCGTCGCGCTGTTTTTGGTAGACCAGCGCATGCCAGAAATGAACGGCGTGGAGTTTCTTCAGGAAGCCATCAAGGTATATCCCCAGGCCAAACGTGTTCTATTGACCGCCTATGCAGATACCCAGGCTGCGATTGATTCCATCAACGAAGTCCGTCTGGATTATTACCTGATGAAGCCCTGGCACCCGCCGGAGGAACGGCTTTACCCGATATTGAATGAGTTGCTGGAAGATTGGAAGATCCATGCGCGCATACCGTATGAAGGCATACGCATTGCCGGGACCCTTTGGTCGCTCAGCAGTCATGAGGTCAAAGATTTTCTCACGCGGCATCAAATCCCTTACCAATGGCTGGATATCGAAAAAGATGCGAGCGCGCGGCAATTGGTGGAAGGCGTGTCCTCTGATATCGCGAGGAAACTTCCCGTTGTTTTTTTCCCGGATGGAAAGACATTGATCCAGCCTGATCTAACAGAGCTGGCCGAAAAAGTCGGTCTGCAAACACGTGCCGCCCTGCCCTTTTACGACATCGTCGTGGTGGGAAGCGGCCCTGCCGGACTCGCCTCTGCGGTCTATGCGGGATCGGAAGGCTATCGTTGCCTGGTGATCGAGAAGGCCGCGCCGGGCGGACAGGCCGGCAGCAGTCCAAAGATCGAAAACTACCTCGGCTTTCCCACCGGCATTTCGGGCGACGACCTTACTCGCCGCGCGGTTTCGCAGGCAAAACGCTTCGGCGTGGAGATCCTTTCGGCGCAGGAGGCAGAACAGGCCTTCGTTAAAGACGCGTACCGCATCGTGCGCTTATCCGATGGAACAGAGATCTCCTGTCACGCGCTGTTGATCGCGACTGGTGCATCGTTCCACATGTTGAAGATGCCCGGCGCGGCAGAACTGACTGGTGCTGGAATTGATTATGGTGCGGCGTACACGGAAGCAATGCATTACAAGGATCGAAACGTGTTCGTGGTCGGTGGCGCGAACTCGGCTGCGCAGGGCGCCTTGTATCTCAGTAAGTTTGCGAGCAAGGTCACGGTGTTGATCCGCGGGCCACAACTTACTGCCTCAAAATATCTGGTCGATGCGCTGGAAGAAAACGAAAAGATCGAATTGTTGCGCAATACCGATTTGATCGAAGTCAAGGGAAAGCACACCCTCGAACAGATCATCCTCAAGAATACCGTCACTAACGAAACGCAAACCTGCGAAGCCGCGGCCATGTTCGTGTTCATTGGCGTAAGGCCGCAAAGCCAGTTGGTGGCAGATCTGGTACAGCATGATGAAAAGGGCTACATTTTGACCGGCCCCGATTTATTGGCCGATAAAAAAACACCTTCCGACGGGCACAGGAAGTCGCCTCCAGGCTGGACCCTGGACCGGGATCCGTTTCTATTGGAGACCAACATCCCCGGCATTTTCGCGGCGGGCGATGTACGCTTTGGAACGAATTATCGTGTGGCGTCCGCCGTGGGTGAAGGCGCCATCGCCTTCGCGTTGATCAAGGAATATTTGAAGTCACTATAACATGTCATTGCGAGGAGGATTGAGACGTGTAACGTAGAAATCCGACGAAGCAATCTCCTCTGGTCTCTGCAAATCCGCTGGCTCATGGGAGATTGCTTCATTTCACGCTTCGATTGCGTAGCGCCCAGCGCGCGAGGGTTCGCAACGACGGAAATCCAAATGATGAATCTTCAAGACCTGCGCAAGTCTCCGCTCTTTGAGGGCTTGTCCGATGAGGAATTGCAACATCTCATGGACAATGCCAAACCCGTCTCTTTGCATGCGGGCGAAGTATTGATGAAGCAAGGTGACCCCGGCGATTCTGCCTATGTTGTTTTGAAAGGCGGTTTCGAGATTCAAAAACAATCGGGGCAATCACTGATCAAAATTGATGTGCGTAATCCGGGTGACGTTCTGGGCGAGATGGCTTTGTTGTCGAAAGCACCGCGCTCCGCCACGGTGATTGCTGCACAGGATAGCGAAACACTTTGCATTTCCCAGGAGGCATTTGAAAATCTGCTGTTAACTAGTTCAACTGCTGCACTGGCGGTCCTGCATTGGGTGATGGCACGCCTGAGTCAAAACGATGCATTGCTTCACCAACAGGAACGGATGGCCGCTCTCGGAACCTTGAGCGCAGGGCTGGCGCACGAACTCAATAATCCCGCCGCAGCCGCACAACGCAGCGCGTCGGAACTCAGTAAAGCTTTGATGAAGTGGCAAACACTGACTTATCAAATTGAGATGCTGGCGTTCAAAGAGGGAGCAACGGACTGGTTAAGTAATTTTATGGATGACGCATTACGCCGCTTTGCTTCGCCGTTAAAACTTGAGGCGTTGGAAAGGATCGATCTGGTGGATCAGCTTCAGATATGGCTGGAGGCGAACGGGATCGAATCAGCCTGGGAACTGGCACCCGCCATGGTCAACTTCGGCTGGAACGGTGAAACGCTCGAAACGTTTATAGATAAGTCTTTCTTTGAATTATCCATTCAGTGGTTGGGGAATGGTTGTTTGATGATGAGTCTGCTCTCGGAAGTACAACAGACCACGCAGCGTCTCTCGCAAATCGTTGGCGCGGTGAAATCCTATACCTATCTCGACCAGGCACCGCTGCTCGAAGTGGATGTTCACGAGGGTTTGGAAAACACGCTGATTATCATGCAGCATAAACTCAAGCAAGGTGTATCGATCAAACGTGAGTACGCTCCCAATCTGCCGCGCATCGAGGCCTATGCCAGCGAGTTAAATCAGGTCTGGACCAACATCATCGATAACGCGGCCGATGCCATGAATGGGAAAGGCGAAATAAGAATCAGGACGTATGAAGAAGATAATCGTGTGGTCGTCGAGATCACCGATAACGGTCCAGGCATCCCGGATGATATTCAATTGCGCATCTTCGAGCCTTTCTTTACCACCAAGCCTCCGGGCCAGGGCACGGGACTGGGCTTGCATATTTCCCACGACATCATTGCCAATCGTCATCGTGGACAATTGCTGGTTGAATCAAAACCTGGCGAAACAAGATTTAAAGCGATACTGCCCAGGAACTTTACGAAGGTTTAGGCAAAAAAAGGAGAAAGTCAACATGAAGAATGATCAGATGATGAAGGAAATTCTTTTATCTACAACGACAATCGCCAGTGTAGGATTATCCTCCAATCCCGCCAGGGAGAGTTATGGCATCGTGGCTTACTTGAAGGGACAGGGCTATCACATTATCCCGGTCAACCCAACGGCGACTGAAATTTTCGGAGAGAAAGCATATCCCGACCTGGAGTTAGTCTCGGAGAAGATCGATGTCGTACAAGTCTTTCGCAAGCCGGAAGATGTGCCGCCGGTTGTTGATTCGGCGATCAAGGTCGGCGCAAAGGTTGTGTGGATGCAGGAAGGAATCGTCAATGAAGAGGCTGCCCAAACAGCGCGTGAAGCCGGGTTACAAGTGGTGATGGATGCCTGTATGCGTGCCACGCATCAACGGTTGATCGGGCCCAAAGGCAGCCAGCTTTAGCAATTGCTTTGCTGCTCTCTTGTTGTAGAGAGTAGGGCGGAGCGCTTCGTGCGCTCCGCCCTACTCTTATTCGTTTTGAAAACTCAACCGTACCGCGCGGGGATCGCGTCCGATGGCCAGGCGTCTGGCCCAGGTGCTGGGAAAAACGCGGAGATCCTTCGCATCCAGCCATAAACACAACTTGATCTTCCAACCAGCCCTCCTCAAGATGCGTATCATCTGTTGTGCGCCTGCTTCCAACTCAAAACCTGCGTTTTTGCAGGCTTCGGCATTGAGAAGAACATCGATACCCGCACAGGAATGTGTGATGGTCTGCAAGCGCGTGATCAGAGCGGTATCATTCGTCAACAGGCTTACCAGCAAACTACCCCAGGGAAAGTTGACGTTGATTTGAGAGAACAATCCATCGAATTCCTCAGGTAAAGCCTGCGCACTGGCAATGACAAAGAGAGCGTTTGATAATTTTAGTCGTGAGTTAACGTGCAGATTCTCGCGGCATGCATCCACGCCAATGAAATATTGATCTGCATGTTTTTCTGACATGCAACGCACAAAACGTCCATCGCCGGTACCCAGATCAAGCTGGATCTTTTCGTAGTCATTTATTTTCTGTTGTAAATCGGACGCGGTCATTTCAAGGGACAATTTGCCCCGTATCGTTTCCATGTGGAACCTCCATTCTGTCATGTGAAATAAAAAGGACAGAATGGAGCGGGGCGGACCGCGGGCTAAGCGCGTTTCGACTGCAACGCCTTCGGCGCCTCTGCTTAACGCGAAGAAACGCCATCGTCAGGCGCCGTCAAGATCGTCAGGTGTTGGTTTTTTATGAGCTAATGGGAATACAAAGCAAGCCCGGTGGGCTTGGCAGAGGATACATTCCGGTTCAGAGAGAGCCTAGCAGGGTGGTCGGGTTAGGAATTTATTCACAAGAAAAATTATAGCATGTGCTGGGAAAGTTTGCGTTAAAGTTTTCTGGAAAGAATAATTGATTCCATAATTCAACAGTTCACCAGCCGCAGAGTCCTCTGTGACGAAAAATTGTTCACTCATCTCTTTAGCCACTACATCTCTGCTACCTTAAAGAAAAACAGACCATTTGTGCTACAATTTGTGCGTGCCTCTCAAGACCCCATCCTCAAAATCTGGTTCTTCCGGAAAGGCCAAAAGCAAGTCCGCCCCGGCTGCGAGCGGGAAGAGCCGTTCCACCTCCCGCAAGAAGGCGCCGCCGCCCCCGCCGGAGACTTTCGCCGTCCCCTGGTGGGATAGCCTCTCGCCAGAGCGCAAGCTGGACGTGGTTGGCGCGCTCATGGCATTGGTGGGCCTGGTTACTTTGTTGATTCAGTTCTCAGCCCAGCACAGCTCCCCAGCCGATAGCGTCCTGCGCGTGATGGGTCAGCTCTTCGGTTGGGGAGTTTACCTGCTGACGGTGGGGCTGATCGTCATGGGCTTGTGGCTGATCCTGCGCCGTATCGAGAAATTGCCGGCCCTTTCGCTGGAGCGCGCCACCGGTATTCTATCCTTCTTCTTGTGGCTGCTGGCGATTATGCATGCCATCATTCCCTTGGAGCTCTCGCAACAGGCTGCCCTGGATGGTGCCGGCGGCGGCTATATTGGTAACCTCCTCAAACAGGTGCTATTCAATAGTTTTGGCACAGGTGGTGCGGCCGTAGTTCTGCTGGCCTGGCTGCTCATCACCATAACGCTCATTTTCGATATGGCCGTGGCAGACCTCTTCAGTTGGGTGGATCCACTATTTGCCCGTTTGCGAGAGGCGCTGACCCAGCGCAAAGCCGCGGTAGGAGCGGCCCTCTCCCCCGAGAACGCCGAAGTTGCCATCAACGGATACACCCCGCTCAACCGCCCCGAGCCGGTCGTTCAGGTCCCGGAGGTGGGTACCCCGGTGACAACCGTTCGGTCGACCGAGACCGTGGTCAACTGGCGGTTGCCTGAGGCGAAGAACATTCTAGATGAAGGCTCCACGCCCGAGGTCAACGAGGAGTTCATCCAGGGGCGTGCCCGGCTGATCCAGGAAACCCTGGCCTCCTTCGGAGCGCCGGCCCAGGTGGTGGAGATCAATCGTGGGCCAACGATCACGCAGTTCGGCGTGGAGCCACTGTTCGTTGAGACGCGCAGCGGGCGCACGAAAGTGCGCGTCAGCAAAATCGCCTCCCTGGCCGATGATCTGGCATTGGCTCTGGCGGCCCCGCGCATCCGTATCCAGGCGCCGGTACCGGGTCACAGCTATGTGGGTATCGAGGTTCCCAACGATGAGATGACCCTGGTGGCCTTGCGCGACATCGTGGAAAGCGAGCCGTTCCAGCGCAATTTGCATCCGTTGAAATTTGCGCTGGGCCGCGACGTGACCGGTCACCCGATCACGTCCACGTTGGAAACCATGCCGCATCTACTCATCGCCGGTACCACAGGTTCCGGGAAGTCGGTCTGCGTGAATTCGATCCTGAGCTGTTTTCTGCTGCATAACACGCCGGATGACATGCGCCTAATCCTGGTTGACCCGAAGCGCGTGGAACTGACCAGCTATAACGGTGTGCCGCATTTGCTGGCGCCGGTGGTAGTGGAGATCGACCGCGTAATCGGCGCGTTGCAATGGATGACCCGCGAGATGGACAAGCGCTATCACATGTTCGCACAGCTGGGCTCGCGCAATATCACGGAGTACAACGGCCGCATGAAATTACAGGGCGGGAAAAAGCTACCCTACCTGGTGGTGGTCATCGATGAATTGGCAGACTTGATGATGATCGCGCCCGGCGAAACCGAGGGGACCATCACGCGTCTCGCGCAACTGGCGCGTGCCACTGGTATCCATATGATTCTCGCCACCCAACGTCCTTCGGTGGACGTGGTTACGGGTCTGATCAAAGCCAACTTCCCGGCACGCATCGCCTTTGCAGTTGCTTCCAATACCGATAGCCGCGTGATCCTCGATCAGCCCGGTGCGGAACGCTTGCTTGGTCGCGGCGATATGCTCTTCCAGGCGCCCGACGCGCCGGCCGCGGCACGTTTGCAGGGTGTATTCGTCTCTGATCATGAGATTCAAAACCTGGTGGAATTCTGGCGTAGGCAAGTGGGCGGAACCAGTCCCTATGCCACGCCCGCGACCCAGTCTGATCTGCCTCAGTCCGATGCGCCGCTCAAACAGACTGCCATGTTCGAAGAGATGGAGCCGGTGGATTCGAATGCAGATCCTCTGTTACCGGAAGCCATCGCTCTGGTGCGCCGCGAGGGACGCGCTTCCGTCTCCATGTTGCAGCGTCGCATGCGCATCGGTTATACACGAGCCGCTCGCATCGTGGATATGATGGAAGATACGGGTATTGTTGGTCCGCCGGAAGGGACCACACAGGTGCGACAGATTTTGGATTATGGGCCGAGCGCGCCGCCCAAAGACGATGGAGCGTAGAACTTTCCAGTTGATGTATAATTCTTTTTATGCCCTGGTAGTTCAATGGACAGAACAAGGCACTCCTAAGGCTTAGATGTGGGTTCGATTCCCGCCCAGGGCGCACATATTGGTATGTTGGTTTTGCGCTCTTATGAACTTCTTATATTTTAAACCTTGTCAGCCCCGATAAGGTGTAGTATTATGAACGGCGACGAACACTAGGGTGCCCCCCTCACCCTGGTGTTTGTCATTTAAATCGGAAATCAAAAGATCAGTTTTTGAGAACTGGTCTTTTTTGTTTTAAGCAAATCTCCACGCGTCATGACATTTGAACCCATCGTTGAAATGGAGAGAAAGAATAACTGCTTATTTTCGGAAAAAATAAACTCCAGAAAAAGTGGACTCTTCTGAAGAAAGGGTGTTATAACGTCTCAGAAAACCTGACAGATGATTGATTCCATACTCATTCGAAAACAGGGGTTTTCATTAAAAAATGTATTGGTCAGAAATAGCCCGAACACAAATTCTGGCGCTTTGAGCAATTTCTGCGGTGAAATCACCTTTGTTTGGTTCGGAGATTGCCTAAAAAGCTAACAATGAGACTGTTCGCCCTTTATCTGATGATTACAGTTTTCATTAAAAAACGAAGATAACGAGAGAGATTGGATAAGGTAGAATCGAACCATGTCAGCTTCGTTTGGGCTGCCGGTCAGCAAGGTCAAAGTTCGTATCCCGTTTCGAAGGCGGGAATTGATCTCGCGCCCGCGGCTGATCGATGCGCTGTATCACCAGTTGGAGAAGCGCTTATTGCTCGTTGTGGCTCCGGCGGGTTATGGGAAGACCTCGCTGTTGGTGGACTTTGCCTATCAAAGTGAGTTACCCGTCTGCTGGCTCGCACTGGACACGCTGGATCAGGAACCCCAACGTTTTCTTCGATATTTGATCGCAGCCATCGCGGAGAGGTTTCCCGATTTCGGTCGTGATTCCATCGCTGCGCTGGAAAGCATGACCTCCTTTGAAGCGGATGAGGAACGGTTGCTGGTCACATTGACCAATGAAATCAACGCCTGCATCAAAGAACATTTCATCCTTATTTTGGATGACTATCACCTACTTGGAAATATCCCACTATTTGGTCAGGTGATCAGTCGGTTCCTGCAACTGACGAGTGAACATGTACATCTCGTTCTGACCTCACGCAATTTGCCTGATCTCCCAGATTTACCAGTGCTGGTGGCGCGCAACCAGGTGGGCGGCTTGACCTTCGAAGGGCTCTCCTTTCGTCCTGAAGAAATTCAACAACTTTTTCAACAAAATAATGGCATCGCCTTGAGTTGTGAAGACGCCAAAACCCTGGTGGCGGAAACCGAGGGATGGATCGCTGCCATTCATCTAACCAATGGTCAGCCGGGCGCCTTGCCGCGTATGCATCCGCTCGAGTCTGACGCGGGAATTATTCGATTTCTTTTCGCGAGAAGTATTGGCACGGCAGCCCGATCAGGTGCGCCGTTATCTTTTGATGACCTCCGTATTCGATACCTTTGATGTGTCCATGTGTGAAAAAGTGCTGGAGCCTTTGCTGGAAGGAGAACAATTTCCCTGGGCCGCGCTCTTTGAAACTGTGCGTACCGGGAATCTCTTCAGCATGCCTCTGGATGACGATGGGCAATGGATGCGTTATCACCATCTCTTCCAACACTTTCTGCGATCACAGTTGCAATATGATGATCCGGCGCTGGCCTGGCACATTCAGCAAAACCTGGCGCGGGTCTATGAAGAGGGACAGGCTTGGGAGGAGGCCTTGCAGGTATATGCCCGGCTGGATGACCAGGAAAACCAGGTACGGCTGTTGATCCAGATCAGCCCAATATTCATCACATCTGGACGTGTATTGACCCTGGCAAACTGGCTGGAGAGACTACCCAGTAATGTAGTGTATTCCAATCCAGTGCTGCTTTCCTTGATGGGCACGATCCATGCTACGCGCGGTGATAATCGTCAGGCTCTTGAACTTTTCAATCTGGCAGAATTGAGATTGCGAGGCACTGAGAATGAAGTCAAGTGGGTAACCACGCTTTCGCGCCGCGCCGAAGTATTCAGACAACTTGGTCAGTTTGATCGTTCTCTTGAGGATGTCGAAAAAGTTTTGGAAGCGACTCGGGATTCTGCTTCTCCTGAAATGCAGTATATCTTTGCCGAGGCCCAACGCATTAAAGGGCTGGCATTGTTTGGCCTGGGTCATGTGAAGGATGCGCAGGTATGGCTGCAGGATGCCCTACAGACCTATCGAACACTCGGCATCCACAACAGTATTCCGATCTTGGAAACAGAATTGGGGGTTGTCCACCGTCGCTTGGGAGAGCCGGAAATAACGGCGCGTTATTATGCGAGTGCTCTCCAAGCCTGGGAAAATGCCGGGAATACGGGCTGGAAGGCTCGTCTGTTAAATAATATGGGCCTGCTTTATCATATGACGGGGCGATTGGAGGAGGCCTATCACTTTCTACATGATGCGTTGAAGACTGCCGAGCAAAGCGGATATGTGCGCATCCAAACGAATGTGTTGATCAGTCTTGGGGATCTGTTGACGGATTTATCAGATCTTGAATCGGCATATGATTATTATGACCAGGCCCTTACGTTGGCTACCACGCTCGGTCATTCGCTGTATATTTTTTACGCATCAATGGGAGAAGCGCGTCTGCAGCGTTTAAGCGGGGATGCCTTGTTGGCCATTGAAGAGTTGAAACAAGCTGAGATATCCCAGGTCAGCCTGGGAATCTACGAAAGAGCTTTATACAACCTGGAATTGGGTTGCTGCTGGCTGGACGCCAACAAGGTGGAACCGGCGGTCGTTGTTTTGGGTGAAGCGGTCGCGCTTTTTGACGCGGGAGCGAATCAAATGGAACAGGCGAATGCGCGCCTATGGCTGGAGGTTGCCTCCTCCGTAGAGCAATCCCATGTGGCGATCACACGATTGAAGGAATCGATTCCGCCGCAGCGGGAGTGGCAGAAACCCACTCCGCAGATGATCAATGCCGGCCGCGCGGGTCGCTGGCTGAAGAAAAAGAGGCAGCAATCGCCTTTTCAAGGATCCGGTGGTCAAGGCTTTTTTCGAACAAGCCGAACGAATCCAGGGATCATTGCCCGCGCTATATGGTGACTTGATACATAAATCGGAACCTTTACCGCCTCAGCCTCCGCGCCTGGAAATTCAATCCTTTGGCGATGTGCAAGTACGCCATAATCAACGCACCTTGGCATTGTCTGACTGGCAAACACGGGAGGCGCGCGACCTGTTTTTCTTTCTGCTGCAATCTCCGCCTTTGACGAAAGAACAGATTGCCCTGGAGTTTTGGCCGGATATTTCTCCGGCCCGGCTCAAGATGCGCTTCAAGACCAATATTTATCGCATCCGTCAGGCTGTTGGGCAGGACGCGGTGATCTTCGAGGATGAACACTATCGCTTTAATCGCTCGATCAACTACAGTTGGGACCGCGAGAAGTTCGAAAACTTGTTCCGCTCTCTGGGGCAGAGGCAGCACTCTCAAAGTGAAACGATCAGCATTCTGGAAGAGTCAATTGGTCTGCTAAAGAAAGGCCCGTATCTGGCTGACGTGGATGCAGAATGGGCGATTCACGACAGGCTTCGGTATCAGGATCTTTATCGCGAGCTGATGCTAGAACTGGCGGGAAAGTACTTGCAGGATGGACGGGTGCGCGCCTGTTTGGAAGCAGCGCGGCTTGCTCTGAGGTCTGATCCGTTGCTGGAAGGAGCCCATCGTTTGATCATTCAGGCTTATGCCACTCTGCATGATCCCGCGGGCATGACCCTCCAATATCGTCAGTATCAGCAGATTCTGGAGACGGAGCTGGGTATCCAGCCCTCCTCTGAAATAAGTACCCTTTATCAGCAATTGTTGGACGCAATTTGAGGCCACCTTTGTAACCGGGAACTCGTTATAGTTGGGTAATCAAAATCTGTTCTCGTGAAAGGTGCTCCATGAAAAATACACTCAACCAGATCGTTTTCTTCGCTACGAAAATTAACAAAACTCACCTGCAATTTGCCCTCATGCTGTTGGTTTTGACCATGTTGGTTCTCGGCGCCGGCGCTCCCGAAGATATTGGTGGTATCGGCCGATAAGTGATCTTGTTGACAGCCATCATAGCCGGGACTGCGACCGGTTGGGGATATGCCAGGTGGAAAGGACGCGCCTGGCATCCTCCTGTTTTCCGGGCTCCCTGGTTGGTGGTGGTTGGGTTTCTGCCCCAGTTGGCAGCTTTTTATCTGCGACCCACTCGCCAGCTGTTTCCAGATGGGGCGGCTTCTGCCAGCTTGATCTGTTCACAATTAATCCTGCTCGTTTTTGCTGGTATCAACATACGTCTGCCAGGCATGTTGATACTAATTTTCGGACTTGCCTGCAACCTGGCTGTAATTCTGGCTAACGGTGGTTTTATGCCACTGACGATGGAAGCGGCTGCTCGTTTGGTAGACCGGTCCGTATTGGAAAATCTGGTGATTGGAGAGCGCCTCAGCCACGCCAGTAAAGATATCTTATTGCCGGAGGCGCGGATTATTTTTCCCTGGTTAGCCGACCGTTTTGTCCCGCCGCGATTTTTCCCTTACCGTTTTGCCTTTAGTCTCGGCGATGTATTCGTGGCAGCGGGAGCATTCTGGATGCTTCTGCATGGTTGGACTACCGCCTTAATTTCTGATTCTGGAGTTAACTAAATGTTTACAAAACCACTTATTCGTCAATCTCTCGCGGCCCTGGATATATCCGATGATTTGAGCTCTATTCGCCGTATGCTGATGGCAGCTGCCCTCAGCCCACGTTTTTGTGCAGGTCTCCTGAATGCCCCCAGTCTGGCGGCACAAAAGGGATTTGGCGGCGAACAGTTTCCCATGTCTGTATCCACGTTGAACATCCTGGATTCCATACGAGTTGCAACGTTACCCGAATTCATTCAGCAGTTGGATGAGCATTTGTCTGATCGACTGTTGTCCACAGGGGAGCTCCAGGTTACCCGTTAATATGTCATCACAATCTCAAGACCCTCTGGTCCAGCTTTGGTTTGCCCAAGGTGGACCGGTCTTGGATGTCTCTGCAGATATTCTTATATGGGGGAAACAGTGGACACAAATTTTCGCGAGACAAGAGGGAATCACCCAAGTTTGGATAGGCCAGCTCGATAAGAATCTCTCTGTCCATTGGATTGCAGACGGCTCATCCGAACTGCTTCCTGATCAATTTTCCTACAAAGCTCTTCAGGACGTGATACAGCAGGGAATGCTGTTCTCGTTTAGCAACCATGAGAAATTAACCAGTGGGGCCCTGTTTCCGCTGTCTCACCGCGGACAGGTTATCGGCCTGATCGGTTTGCTGAGCAACCAGATAGATTATTTCAAGCCAGATAAAATCAAGTGGATTTCCACGCTGACCGGCATCATCGCAGACAGCCTCTTCCAAAAGGAAAGTGAAAGTAAGGAGAGGCGGGCCGAATACTCCATTTTCAAACTATTGCAGTCCAACCTGGATGCACGGGATGCCTTGCCAGGAGTATTGGAAATTCTGACGGGAGTTCTCCAGGCAGATGCCATTATTGCCCTCCGTTATGACTCGTTGTCCCGGTGTTTTGAACTACTCACAGCGCAGGGTTTGGAAACAACTATTCTGGCAAAACTTAATCTGTATTTTGAAGCTGGTTTGGCAGGTGATTCCTTTGTGTTCGCGGGAAGCCAACCTGTGTGGATCAATGATCTGCAGTCTGCTGCGCCGACGGCCCAACTGATCAGCAGGCTGGATCAGGAAGGGTTTCGCGGCTTTTGCGGTCTGCCATTGCTTGCACACAATGATTTACTTGGCGCGTTGGAAATCGCCTGGTATTTACCAAGACAGTGGGAAACATGGGAGAAGGATTTTCTTGGAAGGGTGGCGGAACAAATCGCCTTTGCGTTGGAGCGCACCTATATTCAGAGAGATCTGAGATTAACCAACGCGGAATTGATGATCAAGTACAACGCGATGATCGAGGGGCTGTCGCGCGCGCTGGAACTGCGGGATCTCGAAACCGATGGGCACACCAGACGGGTAAGTTTATTAATGATGCGTTTAGTGGAGTATATGCCAATCCCGGCGGATCAATGGGATGCCATCCGACAGGGGGCGCTCTTGCACGACATCGGCAAGATTGGTATTCCAGACGCGATCCTGCTCAAACCTGGAAGCCTGACCACCCAGGAAAGAAAGGTGATGCAGCAGCACGTTGTGTATGGCTATAACATCCTGGCGCCGATCATCAGTGCGCGGCATACGCTTGATATCGTGCTCTATCACCACGAACGTTGGGATGGAAGCGGCTATCCACATCATCTCAAAGGCGAACAAATTCCCAGCGTGGCGCGTCTGTTCGCCGTTGTGGACGTATTCGATGCCTTGAGTTCCGATCGCCCTTATCGAGCAGCCTGGGCACATTCCCAGGTTCTGGATTACATCAAGAAACAAAGCGGACATCAGTTTGATCCGCAAGTCGTGGAATCTTTCCTGCAAATCGCAGAAAAGAGGGGCTAGCGCAGAAGCTGGAACGATCGCAGGGATCAGCGGTTGGCAATCTCGGTCAAAACTTCTTTCAATCGATCCACTTCTTCGAGCGTGTTGTAATGAGCAGCGCCCACACGAACCATGCCGCCACTATCTTCAACACCCAGCCGTTCAGTCACGTTGATGGCATAATAGTTTCCGTCCCAAACATAGATGCCCGCCTCGGCCAGCTTTTTGGCAACAGCCTGGGGATGCATATCTTTCAACCGAAAGGAGAAAGTAGCCACGCGGTCTTGCAGTCTGTTCTCGTCAGTGAGTCCATGGATGTGCAATCCCGGAATAGAGTCGAGTGCTGCCAGCAGCGCCTGTTCGAGTTGAAGCTCGTAAGTATGAATGGCAGCCATGGCCTTTTTGAGTTCCAATCTTCTGCCTTGATAATTGCTGAGGCCGTTTGCAAATTCACTGCCAAACTCTTTTCCCACCCATTCAAAATATTCAATTGCGCCCAATACACCAGCAATGCCTTCGTGATTTTGTGTGCCGGTTTCAAACTTGCCTGGAAGCTTATTGGTTGCGGGGCGCACCTTGTAGGCGAATAAGTTTTCCAGTAGATCATGTTTCCCATAAAGAATTCCGGCATGGGTACCGAAAAATTTATAGGCAGAAGAAATCAGGAAGTCGCAGTCTAATTTCCGTACATCAATCGGTCCGTGCGGCGCATACTGGACGGCATCTATGTAGACCAACGCGTCCGCTTCATGTGCCATCTTGATGATCTGCTCTACAGGGTTGATGGTTCCAAGTGAGTTGGAGGCGTAGCCTAACGCAAGCAAACGCGGTTTTCGTTCCAGGGCTTTTTGCAGTTCATCCAACTTCAACGTCCCATCTTCCACATCGAAGTCCACCCAATTGACTCTTACGCCTCGATCCTGCGCAGCCAACATCCAGGGGGTCACATTTGCATCGTGATCGAGACGCGTCACTACGATCTCATCGCTTGCTTTCCATTCACGCGAGATCGAACGGCTGATGTGCAGAGTCAGTGTGGTCATGTTGTTTCCGAAGATGATTTCTTCAGGCGAAGAAGCGTTGTAAAAGTCTGCCATGGCGCGATGTGCCTCATCCAATACTGCGTCAGAGGCGATGCTGGTGGCGAAGGCGCCTTCATGATTGGCATTGCATTCAAGCAGATATTTGTTCACCCGCTCAAGAGAATGTCTTGCAATTTGAGTCCCCCCGGATTATCAAAGAAAATTGCTGGACGATTCAAGGATGGGAATTGGCTTCTAATGGAAGAAAGATCAAGTGTCATTGAACACACTCCGAAAAAGAAATAGGCGAGATTGAATCTGTTTGTGAAAAATCGTATACTTTAATTGTACTCGACAGAAAGGAGTGCCATGTTTGAACGTATTTTGCTTGCCGTCGATGGTTCGGAGCATGCCATCCGGGCTGCCAAAGTAGCCGCCGATCTCACGCGTTGTGTGGATGCTGAACTGCGGGTTGTTGTCGCCTACGAGCCGATCCCGGCTTATTTGGGAGAGCCGAACCTCCAGCATGTTATTGATGTTCGTTTGAATGAAGCTCAGGAAACACTCCAGAAAGCCTTGGATGCCGTTGGGGATGTTTCGGCTGATATTCACACTGAACTTATCGAAGGCGATCCTGCCGAAGCCATTATCGAGGTGGCCAACACGCGTAAAAGTGATGTGATCGTGATGGGTTCACGCGGTCTCGGTCAACTGGCAGGCTTGGTGCTGGGCAGCACCAGCCAAAAAGTCGTGAGCCACGCGCACTGTCCGGTGTTGATCGTTCGATAGTGGCGCCCTCATTTATCCGCTTTGTCTTGCGCGCCGCTCAGCCTCGGCAAAGTCTTCAGGCTGGTTGACATTCGAAAATGCGAGCCCGGTGGGGTCATAAAGCTGGATTTCATCCGGTGTGAACACGCGCACCTTGACCTTGGGGAACCAGGCGACGACTCTCCATTGATCCGCTGCGATGGACGCTTCGATCGCGGGGAGACAGGTTTCGCGGCGATAGACGGCGTGAAGTGGCTCGTAGCCTTCTTCTGATTTCGCAATGACAACATCCGCTTCTTCCTCGACGAGCAGTCGGTTGCCTGCTTCGAGCAGCGTTGCACTGGCGAAAGGCATGTCACAGGCCACCATCGCCACCATGGGGTTTTGTGCGGAAGCGATGGCAGTGTAAAGTCCGCCGAGGGCCCCGCGCCCAGGCTTGAGGTCCGGAAAGAGGCGCACGTTCAGAAAGGAATACTCTTCAGGCCGGTTGGTCGTGACGATGAGTTCATCCGCAATCGGAGAGAGGCGTTCGATCACACGTTGAATCAGTGGGCGCCCTAAAAATGTTTTAAGCGCCTTATCCTCTCCCATGCGGGAAGATTGACCACCGGCCTGAATGCAGACTGTGAGCATTTGAGGTATTATAAAGGAGGAGAGAGTTGAGAGTAGTATGGCTACCACGATTGGTAATTATCTGGATAAACTGACGACAACCGGGGAGTTATATAGGAAACTGTCGGATGACACGCTTGAATGTTTCGCGTGTGGGCATCGCTGTAAGATCCGCGAGGGCAGGCGGGGGATTTGTCAGGTGCGGTTCAACGAGGGAGGCGAATTACGCGTACCGTGGGGTTATGTGGCCGCCTTGCAAAGTGATCCGATCGAAAAGAAGCCTTTCTTTCATGCAAATCCCGGGACGAATGCGTTAACATTTGGGATGCTCGGTTGCGATTTCCATTGCGGCTATTGCCAGAATTGGCTGACATCTCAAGCGATGCGCGATCCCTCCTCGGACGAATCAATCAATTACATTCGCAAGATTTCTCCGCAGGAGATGGTGAGATTGGCGCAGCGAACCCAGGCTTCAACAGTTGTTTCCTCTTACAACGAGCCGTTGATCACCAGCGAATGGGCGGTGGAGATATTCAAAGAGGCAAAGGCCAATGGCTTGATGTGCGCCTATGTATCCAATGGAAACAATACGCCGGAAGTGATGGAATATATCCGCCCGTATATCTCGGCTTATAAAGTTGATCTGAAGTCTATGCAGGATAAGAATTATCGCAAGCTGGGCGGCGTCTTACAAAATACACTGGATGGCATTCAGCGGGCTCATGCGCTGGGCCTGTGGGTGGAGATCGTTACGCTCGTCATTCCGGATTTCAACGATTCAAACGAAGAATTATGGGAAGCAGCGCGTTTCATCGCCGGCGTTTCGAGAGATATTCCCTGGCATGTGACCGCGTTTCATAAGGATTATAAGATGACGGATCCCGACAACACAGATGCGAGGACGCTCCTGCGTGCGGCGGAGATCGGAAAAGAGGCGGGGTTGCGATATGTCTATGCCGGGAATCTTTCAGGCCGGGTTGGGGAGTACGAAGATACTTTTTGCCCGCAGTGCAGCCACCGGCTGATTCAGAGAAGCGGGTACGTGATCCACGAATACCGTGTCACCGGCGAGGGGACTTGCCCGAAGTGCAGTACGAAAATCCCGGGCCTATGGCCGAGTGACCCCTCTAAAGTAGTGTTAAACGGACTGGGCCTGCCCCTGCCTGTTTACTAAATTTCTTTTTGCTGTATAATCTGCTCACCTACTCGGAAGGAGGTGCCTCCTCACCACATAAATATTTTTAGTTTCCCTACGCCGTACGAATTGAATCCAAACTAAATTTCTCTCAGGAGGAGAAACGTGAAACGCAACCTATATGTTTTGTTGTCCCTTCTGGTGCTTGGCAGTGTAGTCCTGGCAGCCTGCGGTACGCCCGCTACACAAGCACCACCAGCCACCGAAGTCCCCATGACTGAAGCCCCGATGACGGAAGCTCCCATGACCGAGGCGCCTACAGAAGCCATGCCTGCTTTTGAAGGCATGACAGTTTCGGCCCCGAGCTGTGATTATGGCGGGGAGTTTAGCTCCATAGAAGCTGTGGATGCAAATACCGTCAAGTTCACATTGTGCTACCCAGATCCAGCCTTCCTCTCCAAAGTGGCCTTCGATGTCTTTTCCATTCAGAGCCAAAGCTTTATGGATGCCAATGCTGGTGATTCGGTCAAGATGAGCCAGACAACCAATGGTACCGGCGCCTACATGTTGCAGGAATGGGTACAGGGTGACCATATCACGCTGGTAGCCAATCCCAACTATTGGGGCGACGCCCCCCACCAACAGACCCTGATTTTCCGCTGGTCAGATCAATCAGCGCAGCGTCTGTTGGAACTTCAATCCGGAACCGTAGATGGGATCGACAATCCGGCTCCCGAAGACTTCGGGACCATCCAGGGAGATAGCAGCCTGCAGTTACTTCCACGCGAAGCTTTGAATGTCTTCTACGTTGGCATCAACCATAACCTTCCGCCCTTTGATAACCAGCAAGTTCGCCAGGCCTTTGCCATGGCAATCGATCGTCAGCACATTGTGGATTTGTTCTACCCGGCGAATTCCACTGTTGCTGATACTTTCGTTCCTGAATCTTTTGATCCTGGTTATACGGAAGGTTTCAAGTGGTACGATTACGACCCTGATACAGCAAAACAAATGCTGACTGATGCCGGCTTTGATTTCAATCAGGAAATTCCGCTCAGCTATCGCAACGTTACCCGCAGTTATCTTCCCTCTCCGGATAAGGTGGCTCAAGAGATCGCCGCTGAGTTGGCCAAGATTGGTGTGAAGACCAAAGTAACAGAAGAGGAGTTCGACCACCTTCCTGGATAACACCAGCGCCGGTAAGGAACCCCTCTATCTGCTCGGTTGGGGTGCTGACTATCCTGATTCAACCAACTTCTTCGATTATCACTTTGCCAACGATAACAACGCCCAGTTTGGCGATCTGTATCCTGATCTGGCGGATGAGATCAGAGCTGCTGCCAAAATCGCTGATCCAGCTGCCCGCCAGGACCATTACGACAAAGTCAATCAGCTGGTCAAGGATCTGGTTCCCATGATCCCGGTTGCGCATGGCGCTTCTGCGGTTGCCTATAAGGCCAGCATCAAGGATGCCCATACCAGCCCGCTGGGCAACGAGACCTTCCGTGTCATGGATAACGGTGGCGACACCTTTGTCTTCATGCAGAACGGCGAGCCGGGTGCACTCTGGTGTGCCGACGAAACCGACGGTGAGGCACTGCGCGTTTGTAACCAACTCTATGATGGCCTAATGTCCTATGAGGTTGGTGGTGTTACCGTACAACCCGCTCTGGCTGAATCTTATGATGTCAATGATGATGCCACAGAGTGGACTTTCCATCTGCGCCAGGGCGTCAAATTCTCGAATGGTGATGATTTGACAGCCAATGACGTGGTTGCCACCTATGTCGCGCAATGGGATGCCTCTAGCCCGAATCACACGGGCCGCACCGGTACCTTTGACTACTTTGGTGCATTCTTCGGCAAAATGCTCAACGCGCCTGAGCAGTAAGATTTCCCGATTTTATGTAAAGGGGTCAGGCTAACAGCCTGACCCCTTTATCAAAGCTATATCATTCATGGGCCAATTCATTCTAAGACGTCTGACTTTATTAATTCCTGTCTTGTTGGGAATTCTTCTTGTTACTTTTGTGATTGTCCGGCTGATCCCCGGCGACCCTTGTGTTGCCATGCTGGGGGAACGGGCAACGCCGGTCCAGTGCAATGCTTTCCGTGAAAGATTTGGTTTGAATGACCCCCTACCGGTGCAATTTATACGTTACCTGTACAACGTGGTACAAGGCAACCTGGGGAACTCGATCCGTTTCGGTCGTCCTGTGGTGGACATCATTTCTGAACGTTTGCCGATGACCATCGAACTGACCATTTGTGCCATGCTTTTTTCCAGCATCATTGGTATTTTCCTTGGGATTGTTTCTGCAGTGCGACGTGGAAGTTGGGTGGACACAGTGACCATGATCTGGGCGAACATCGGTGTTTCCATGCCAGTGTTCTGGCTGGGCTTGATGTTGGCCTATGTTTTCGCATTATTACTTAAGGGCACTCCTTTTTTTATTCCTCCTTCCGGCCGGTTCAGTTCAGGAATCAGTCTGACACCACTGCTCCGCTTCTGGCATATGGAAGATGCCACCGGCTTTGTACGTTTCGGGGTTAATTTTCTATCGAATATGGTTTTATTTAACAGCGTCGTTACCGGGAATTGGACACAGTTTAAGGATGAATTATGGCATCTGATCCTGCCGGCCGTTGCCGTGGGAACCATCCCTCTTTCGATCATCGCCCGTATGACGCGTTCCAGTTTGCTGGAGGTCCTGGGACTGGATTACATTCGCACGGCGCGGGCGAAAGGTTTACGACAGCGCGTGGTCATCATGAAACATGCCTTGCGCAACGCGCTAATCCCCATTGTCACCATCATCGGGCTTCAAACCGGGGGCCTGCTCTCTGGAGCCATCCTGACTGAGACAGTTTTCCTGTTACCAGGAGTTGGGACGCAACTGGTTGCCTCCATCCTGGCGCGCGATTACGCAGTGGTGCAGGGATTTACCATCATCATTGCTATCATCTTCGTGATGGTGAACTTGATCGTCGACATTTCTTATGCCTACTTAGATCCACGCATCCGCTTGCAATAATGGGAAGCTCATGACCGAAAACATCGTTCAACCTCAACCCATCGCTGAATCCGTTAATGAACGCCGTCCCCCGGCGGTGGAAACCCTACGCAGGTTCCTGCGTCATCGCTCCGCTCAGGTGGGGCTGGGGTTGCTGGCCTTTATGATCCTGATCGCGATTTTCGCCGGGGTCCTGGCTCCTTATGATCCAATTGTGCCTCTGGAACATGTGACTCGGCGGGCAGCGCCCTGCATTCACCTGTTGGGCTGTCCGGCAGATCAACCACAGCATTTGATGGGGATCGATGGCAATAATCGCGATCTCTATTCCCGCATCCTGTATGGTTCACGTTTATCGCTTCAAATTGGCATCGAAACCGTCACATTTGCCATCGTGGTTGGCGGACTGTTGGGCGCGATTTCCGGCTTCGTCGGCGGTTGGCTGGATAATCTCATTATGCGGACGATGGATGTGTTGTTGGCCTTTCCTTCCCTGCTGCTGGCCATTGCCATCGTGACGGTGCTTGGGCCTGGCCTGGTCAACGCCTTGCTGGCGATAGGTATCGTTTCCATCCCCGTTTACGCGCGTATTGTACGGGCCAGCATCCTGTCCGTGAAGGAAATGGAATATATTCAGGCCTCCAGGGCGTTGGGCGCTTCTCCATTACGACTTTTGTTCATCCGCATCCTGCCCAACGCGTTGACGCCTCTGGTTGTGCAGGGCACGCTTGGCATTGCCACTGCCATTCTGGATGCGGCTGCCCTGTCTTTTCTGGGTCTGGGCGCCGTTCCCCCAACGCCTGAGTGGGGCTTGATGCTGGGTGAGGAACGCAACAGTGTGTTCAATGCGCCACACCTCGTCTTCTTCCCCGGTATCGCCATTGCTCTGACCGTGCTTTCTTTCAACCTTTTGGGAGATGGATTGCGTGATGCGCTTGATCCCCGCCTGGCGCATGAAGGTTAAAAATAGTGAAGTGTGATAAATGAAAAGGATACTGGTTAAACAGTGTCCTTTTTTGTTATCTTTTTTATGGGAGGATGTCTTTTAACTTTGGACGGAAAGTCGAGACTGGGCATCAGGGAAGTGTTTCGCAGAAGACCTTCATATAACATTTCGTATTGAGCCAGGGTCTTCTCGAGACTATGGGCCTGGGCGATCTCCAGACCCACCTTCCCCATCTCCTTCCAGCGGTCACGCTGGCCAGCCAGTAATTCAATATATCGAGCCGCGTCTTCTGCGTTTCCCGGCTCAAAGAGGAAACCGTTATCGGGTCCGACCAGACTGGACAAAGCCACCGCATTTGCCAGCAAAACAGGGCGCCCACAGGCCATGGCCTCAAGGGTGGCAATGCTCAGGAGTTCCGCGGTGCTGGGCATGACAAAAATATCTGCACTGTTCAAAAGAGTGGGCAGGTCTTTCATCGGAATTGGCCCCAGAAAGCGAACGCGCTCTCCCAACTTCAGGCGTTCTGCCAATGCTTTTAACTCGTTGAATGCCGCGCCGCTGCCGGCGATCCCCAGTTGCACATCTTCACGCGACAATAGACTAAAAGCATGGATCAATGTATCGATGCGTTTTTCACGGTCTACACGGCCCACAAAGAGAAAGACTGTTTTTGCAGGATCCAGGTGATAACGCCCGCGGCAGGCGTTTCGATCTGTGTTCGGATTAGGATGAAAATGATTCAAATCGATTCCGCAGGAAACGGGGTAGATGGGTTTTCGTAATCCCTGCGAGTGCAGAATGTCTGCTGCGGCCGGGGATTGTGCGGTGACCACGTCCACGCGGTTGTAGACTTCCAGTACCAGATGCCACATCAACCAATTGAATAACGGCTTGATCTTGGAAAGGAAGGGAATATAGGGAGCTACATTTTCCGGCATGAAGTGATTGGTGCCGATGACTTTGATGCCGCGCTTCTGCGCCAGCCTGACAACGGCAGAGCATACTGGGTAGTGATCCTGGATGTGAATCACATCAGGTTGGAAATCATCGAAGAGTCGGGCAATGGCTGATTTGAAGCGAAACGGGGTGTATGCATCTTCGTGAATGAATTCCAGGCTGACGGATTTCAACGGCGCCAGTTGAACGCCGTTTAGTACCCGGGGATGGGATGAATTTCGGCCGCCAGGAAAGGCAACCATGACCTCATAACCCTGTTTCACCAAACCTTCAGCCAGATTGGTGGTGAAAATCGCCTGACCGTTCAATGAAGGAGCATAGGTTATACCCGCAATCAAAACTCGCATGATGGTTCTATCCTTGATTCATTGAGATGTTTCTGAACCCGTGTCAGGTTCACTCTCTTCCCATTGTTTTTTCAGGCTGCGTCCCACGAGAAAAAGACCCGTTAGAAACAGGATGGGGACGAGAAGAACGGCGTACTCGATTCCCCGTTCCACACGTTTGATCGATTCGATGGAATAGTATCCGAGCAGCACCAACAGTCCGGTCCAAAGTGTATCTGCCAAAATCAGAGTAGGGAACCAGCGGCGCCAGGGAATGCGCAGCAGTCCGGCGGCAACTAGGGTGGGGATCATAAAACTGAGTGTGAATTTTGCGATCAACAGGATTTTCGTAGCGTGCTTGGTCATTCCCTGTTTCAGGTGTTCGATCAGACTCGGCCGCAACCCAAGCCGCCGGAAGTGCAGGAACCATTCCATTTTCCCCAGATAACCAACTGAATACCAAAGCGAATCAGCCGTCAGGTTTCCGATCGCCGCGGCCAGGAAAACCAGGGAAGGTTTCATGAGTCCCGCCGCGGCCGCGGCAGATCCCAACAGGGTAGCAGTGGGGCCTTCCACCATCACCAATAATGTAATTAATAAATAGGTCCAGTTTCCCAGTTGCGGTAATTCCCCACTTTGTGCAGCAGAAAGAAGGTTGTGTAGAAATTGTATTAACTCAGCCACCAGAATAGGCTCCCTGTTTCATCTTTCGATGAGATCCCTTGCCTGCTCGACGTAAGCCAGACTTTGATGTCGGAAATAGGTATTGTACAGAGTGGCATAGTGCCCACCCTGTTCAAGCAGACCTGCGTGGTTTCCTTCCTCGATGATACTCCCTTTTTCCATCACCACAATCCGGTCTGCGGCTTTGACCGTGGATAGCCGATGGGCGATCAGAATGCTGGTCGAGTTTTTCAGGATGAGGTTCAAAGCCTGCTGGATCTGCCATTCGGTGAAGGGGTCGATGCTGGCCGTCGCTTCGTCCAGGATGAAAATGGCTGGCTTCTGCATCAGGACCCGCATCAACGCTACAAGTTGACGCTGTCCCATGGACAATTGCCCGCCTCTTTCCCCAACCTCGGTCTGAATCCCGTTTGGCAGCGTTTCCAACCATTCGCCCTCTCCGATCTGGCGCGCCATCTCCAGCATTTCACTTTCCGAAACATTGGGCGCGGCATAACGGATGTTATCTGCCACTGTCCCCGAAAACAGGAACGGGACCTGTGACACAATGCCCAGTTGTTTGCGATACTGTGATAGATCAAAGGTGCGGATATCGAGGCCGTCGATCAACAGATTTCCTTCCTGGAATTCGTAGAAACGGGCGATCAACTTCGCAATGGATGACTTGCCTGCGCCGGTATGGCCGACGAGGGCGAGAGTCTCTCCGGGGTGAATGAGCAGGTTGAAGTCAGTGAGAATCGGTTCCTTGTCCGTATAACGGAAATAAAGGTGATCGAAGTGAATCTTTCCCTTTAACGGCGGCACATCCTGTTTGTCGATTTGCACAACGTTCGGGTCGGCATCGATCAAAGCAAAAGCGCGCTCAGCGGCGGAAAGTCCGGCCTGGATCTGTGCCCAAAAGGCCGACAGATTGAGCACGGGAAAGAAAAATTGATCGAGACTCATGATGAAGAGGTACCAGGCGCCCACAAGGATGATCCCCTGCGCTACATTCAATCCGCCATAATAGATCAGAATGGCGGTGAAGATGCCGCCCAAGGCGTTCAGCGTAGGGAAGACCAGCGAAAGCACGAAACCGCGTTGTACGTTGACCTGATACGACTGCTGGTTCAATTCATCGAAGGATTGGAAGATGCTCTCCTCCTGGCGGAAGTTCTTCGCAATCGAGATGCCGCTGATGGTTTCCTTGATGGCTGCATTGACATCTGCCATGGCCTTCATGCCTCGCTTGGTCACGCGGCGGGCCAGTGCACGGAAGCCGGATGCGATCAGAAAGATGACCGGCAGGAAGGCCACCAGCATGAGTGCCAGGCGCAGGTTGGTACGGAATAAGACCACGCCCAGGATGAAGGCCTGTACGAATTGTGCGCTGACATCGGTGACAATGATGATCAACTGACCGAAGTCATTGGTATCGGAGGTGATGCGGGAGACAATGCGTCCAGATGAGAATTGGTCGTAGAAAGAAAGGTCATGCTCGGCTGCGGCCCGAAAGGCGCGGGTGCGCAGGTCGAGTACCACATCCCCAACCGCGCGAATCACGAGACTACGCCGCCCCCAATTCAGGGCCCATAGGGCCACACCGATCAAAAAGACGGCCAGCCCCACGAGACTGATTGCCAGCAGGGATGGCTGTTCCTTGAGTAGATCCACGATGCGTGAAACCACCACCGGCAAGGCCGCGCCGACGCCTGCATACGCCAGCACGAAGCCTGTAACGAGAGCGATGCGTCTGGTCTGCGGTTCGAAGTAACCGATGATGCGGCGTACCAGGTCACGGTCCGTGTACTGGCGATCATATTTTTCATCGTTCAGTCCTGCAAAGAAACCCATAAATCCTCATATCGTCATTGCGAGGAGGCTGCTGGTCGATTGGGGCAAGCGATTTTCTTGCCCGTATCGAGACCAAGCACGAGGAAGCAATCTCACGTTTGCTGCTTGGTTGAGATTGCCACGGCAGCTGTGCTGCCTCGCAATGACATTGTTTATTCCCTAAATATCCTCGAATATGCCTCGGAGGTTTTCATCAATTCATCGTGAGTGCCAATCGCAACGATGCGACCCTTGCGTAGCACGATGATCAAATCTGCCCAGCGGATCTGTGACAGGCGATGGGTGATGATGAAGGTCGTGCGCCCGCGCGCCGCGTTGGCGATGGCGCGTTGGATCTTGTCCTCGGTGGCAGAGTCGATGGCGGAAGTCGAATCATCCAGGATCAAAATATGCGGATCGGTCAGGAAGGCGCGTCCCAGCGCAAGGCGTTGGCGTTGACCGCCGGATAAGGTCACACCGCGTTCCCCAACCACAGTTTCATAGCCCATATCGAAGGAGCGAATGAAATCATCTGCTTGGGCAGACTGCGCGGCGGCTTCGATCTCAGGCCGCGTTGCCCCGGGTTTTCCAAAGGCGATATTCTCGCCAACCGTGCGCGTGAAGAGGAAGACATCCTGCTCGATCATTGAGATCTGTGAGCGCAGCGAGGCCAGATTCCAATCGCGCACATCCACGCCATCCACCAGGACTTGTCCTTGTGTGGTGTCGTATGTTCGATTGATCATTCTCACCAGTGTGGTCTTGCCCGCGCCGGTCTGTCCTACAATGGCCACGGTTTGTCCTTGTTTGACCTTGAAGGAGATGTTTTGAAGAACAGGCTCACCTGTATGCGTCTTGTTTGCATCAGAGGATAAATTGGCATGCGATGAGTAATCAAAGCTCACATTTTTGAATTCCACTTCGCCCTTAATGGGAGCGACCCGGCCCAGCGTGTTCTGGTCGAGATTCGTTTCGCGGTTGATCAATTCCAGGATGCGGCGCGCGCTGGATACACCCGATGAAATTTGCGAATAGGCAAACGTGGCCACATTGGTTGGGAATTGAAGCAGGATAAGCAAACTGAAAAAAGCCACCACATCGCCGATGTTGATCTGTCCGCTGCGGAAAAGCAGCAGGGCTTGGAACAACCCGAAGGCGTAGGCAGAGCCGAGCAGGAGCATAGCGATGTAGCGCCCCTCGAGATCACCCTGCTTCACGAAGGCATTCCGAAAGCGGCTGGCGTTCATCACAAAACGATCCACTTCCGCGTTCTCCTGCGAGGCGCCCTTGACCACTTCCACGCCATCCAATGATTCGGAAAGATGCGTGTTCATCACGCCGAAGGCAGAGCGGACCTCATCCGTTACCGGAGAGAGAGTTTTCAAATAGCGAACAAGAAAGATGAAATAGAGAATGATGAAAACGATCGGCACAAGGACCAGTGACGGATGGTAACGACCGGCGACGAAGAGCGGCATCAGCATAAAGACAAACGAGCCGATGACCAGATTGATACCGGGACTGAACATGTAATTGACTTCGCGCACATCGTTCGTGGCACGTGCCATCGTATCGCCCACGGGCTGGAGGTTGTGAAAGGTCATGCTCTTGGCCAGCAGGGAAAGATATAACTCGTCGCGCACCTGGCGTTCCATTTTTTGTGCCAGTAATTCTGCGCCGAAGTTTCTTCCCAGTTGCAAAACACCGCGGATGATCTGGGATATACCGATGGTCAGCGCCAGCGGAATCAAGACACTGGTATCGGGGACCGGCTGCAGCATGGCGTTGAACGCGTCGCCGGTCAGCACGGGCACAACGGCGGCCAGTGCTGCGTTCCCGATCGCGCCCAGGGTCATCATGGCGATGATCCAGCCATGCCGCCGGGCGTGAGACCAAATCCACCTGACCGGTCCGGTCCGGTCATAGGTGTGTTTCCGGTGCATCGAAAATTCAGCAGGGGCAGTTATCGTAGTCATTGGGCAAAAAAGCTCTCGTGGTCCCTTGCGCAGACCGCGAGAGTAAATTGTATTTCTGGATTTTACCACGCTGACGTATCCCCCAAGGCGGCCTCGTGTTATTACATGAGCATGGTCCAAAGCGGACAATCAACCCAAATCCCTAAAGGAGAATGTTTCATGAAAATGCCTTCTGCGCTTTCCACCTGGTGTATGATCTTGTTTTTCCTGTTGGCAGGTCTCGCTGCTTTCGGCGTCACCATTCCCATGTCAGGTGTTCTGACCGGTATTTTTGCCCTCGGCGCGGCGTTGTTCCTCTTTCTCGGCCGCTGATCATCACCATGCAACAGATACCGCTTCCCAAGCTTGGGAAGCGGTTTTTATTTTAAGTCCACCAGTATCCCAGCCACCGCCAAAGCATAATGCCGGCCTCCATGATCTTCGATGCCCCACCAATGACAGATGCTTTTGTGGATAAATCAGGCGGCGACTTCAAAAAAGCATTTCCTCCTTTCCCAAAGACGCCCCGGATATTGGAAATAAATTCGGCGGGGAGATTTACTGGTTCGCGGGAGTGATTTCTTGTGTAACTGGATTCAACCAAAACTTATTGCCATTGAAACCTTGCAAGAATACTTTGTCCTGAGCATGCCATTCAACGGGATGATAACCTTGTTCAATCCTTGCTCACCACTCGCAAGGAAACAATTGGATTTCCTTGTTTGCGGAATTGAAGCACATCCGGATGCGAGGTGGCATATTTGGTCATGCCTTCATTATCCCAGGAGATACGTCCCTGGCTGTAAGAGGCGCGATACGATCCGCCGGAGATGGATTCGCCGTACAACAGCACATCGGTCTTGATCTCGTTCTCCAGCGTGGCGATGTTTTCTTCCGTGGCTTCCAGGACCGGCTGGTACTCCGAATCGAGCGCGTCCAGGTCCGCTTGAATCTTTTTGAGGATCTCAGCGCGTTTGGCTTCATAATCCAGACGCGCGACTTCGGCGGCGCCGCGTAAGTTCGTCAATCGTTCCAGTTTCTCAGCGACATGTTCACGCGCGGGACGTTCGTTCATTTCCCCAAACTGCGCAACGACAATATGTTTCAGGTTCTTCCCGAGTTCCGTCTGCCAGGTTTTTCTCTGACATCTCTGGATGATCTCCTCAAATAATTGACGCAGATATTCCGGGCTAAAACCGTGCTTTTCTGCAATCGCCGAAAGCTGCTCCTTTGGCTCGCCATCCAGCCCATAAAGGCGACTCAAAATTTGATAGTAGGTATCCTTGCCGGAATCACTGGTCAGCCGTTTGTGGATCACTTCCAAAAACTGAGCAATCACAGCCTGTAGATGTTCATCGCGCAGTTGCTCAATCTGTGATTGCTCGAAACCAAGTTCGTTGAGCAAGGTGCTCAAACGCATCTCGTCGCCATAGATCACTGACAACAATTCGTTCAAGCCTGTCACCTGTGTTTGGAAACCCATGTTTCGCTCCTTGCTCATTGGTCACTGATCATTAATCACTTGTTGGTGTCACATCGGAACAAGTCGAACCCCCTGGGGGTAATACTTCAACACATCCCGCCTGAAAATATAAGAATCAAAAGGACGGCGATTGCCGTCCTAATCAACGAATATCAAGCAGTTTCGAATTGAAGAAAGTTTAACTTTTCTTTTCCAATCCGCGAACTCAGATTCAGGATTTCAATGCCAACCACTTGGTTGTTCTGATCATAATCGAGAACGACCCCAGGTTGTACTTCTTCCGATTCGACGATCGCGCTTTTATCGAGACGGAAATAAAGTGCATCATTTTCCTTGTCAACTTTCAATCTCATTTTGCTCTCCTTCGCCGATCCAAAAACAACGTGACAATACGCTTTGGTTCGACAGACTCATTCACAATAACATGTAAAACACGGTTATTACGGACACTGTAGCACCGATACCGACTTGGAGAGGCATCTTTCAAAAAAACTGCAAGTTTTGTGTGCCGTTGGATGCGAAACGGGGCCAGTTCCTGTTTTTCGTGCAATTTCTGGCCGGATTCTGGGGATATGGCCTTGGAATTACTTCCAAGAAGGCTTGTCTAGACTTGCCGAAAGCCGGTTCAACCTCACTGTGCCTGCCCATCGGTAGATCTGCTGCAGTCTCTTATTACGTTCGGGAATGGACAGAAAATAGTGCATATTGCCGTCACTGCCTTGACTTGACTCTTCTCTTCTGGCGAGTTGATCGTTTGTAGAACCCATTGCTCAAGAATGTCACGTTCTTTGAGCATATCTTTGGCGTGGATAGTAAATATGGATTCAGGCATGACGACTTGTTGGTTTCAGTTTACCATAACTGAATATTTCATGTCACACCGGAAATAACTGATCGAACACCTCCGGGCAATATTTCTGCACCATCTCAGACGAGAGTCCGTTCTCTTTGCAGATTTCAGCATACAAGTCCACGCTGGGGCGTTTGATCCGTTTTTGAGTCTCTTGGTCGAGTCCCCAGAGTCCAAAGCGTTGAGTCCAGCCGCGCTCCCATTCGAAGTTATCCACCAGAGTCCAGTGGAAATATCCTTTCACGGGCCAGTTGAAATTGACGGCCCGCCAGACCTGATGGAGATGTCCCGCAATATAACGCGGGCGCATATGGTCGTCCGCGTTCTCCACTCCATTTTCGGTGATGAGCAGCGGCAGGTTCGGATACGTCCGTACCGCCCATTTGATCGTGTCGAAGATTCCCTGTGGGATATTTGCCAGGAAATTCGTGTCGCTCATATCCGCGTCTTTGGGATATTCACTGTGTGTGAAGAGTTCGCCCGGCCTACCCAGATGAAAACTGACCGTATCCACCGAATAATAATTGAGTCCCAGATAATCCTGCGTGCCTTTGGCTTCAGGAATGGGAACTCTCGCAATGGGAGATTGCATGACACCAGTACTGATCGCCGAGGGGAAGGCCATGTTCAGGCCTTCGTAACGGATCTTGCGCATGAGTAGATCCAACGGGGACCATGCATGTTTGGCCACCATCGGACGGTAATGCAAGGCGTAGCCCACGCGCGCTTCGGACTGAATCTCATGGATGGCCCGATAGGCGGCAGCATGAGCACGCAGCATGTTCGCCTGCACTCGCATGGCGACATTCAAGCCCTTATGACAGGCTGGAAAGGTTCCGGTGACATAGCCGCTCAGCGCATACACGTTCGGTTCATTGATCGTACACCAGAGCGTGCAATACTCCTTCAACGCCTCCACGGTTTTGCGGACGAACTTTTCAAACAATGGAACGATGGCTTCATCCTCCCAGCCGCATCGCTCGTATAACCATAATGGATCGGTGAAATGATGCAGCGTGACCATGGCAGTCAGGCCGCGTTCTTTCAGGCCGCGCAGCATCGTGCGATAACGTTCGAGCGCCTCTTCGTCCCAGGTATCCGGCGTCGGCTGGATGCGGCTCCACTCCACCGAAAAACGATGCGCGTTCTGTCCGCTTTCCGCAGCGCGGTCGAGGTCCTCGCTGCCAGCGGCCTCCCCACCAATCGCAAGCCAGACCAGATTTTCCGTCCGTATGACCGTCCTGTTCCCACTTCCACCATTGATTGTTCGTGTTATTTCCTTCCACCTGGTGCGCGGCTGTTGCCGTCCCCCATAAAAATCCACGTGGAAAATGATATGTCGCTTGCGGCATGTGCTCTCCTGATTGATAACCTTGCGAGCGTTTAAAACCTTCGCAAGGTTTATGTTTTTCTCGCCATATACGCCAGATACAACGCCACCGACCCGGCCACGGCCGCGTTCAATGACTTCGACTGACCGCGGATCGGAAGTTGCAGGATGATATTGCATTTGGCGCGTGTGAGTTGACGGATACCCTCGCCCTCGCTTCCAACGACGAGGGCAGTTGCACCCGTTAAATGATGTTGAGTCTTCGCCCCGATCATTTCCCCGTTTTGATCGAGTCCCACCACCCAGACATTCTCCTGTTTGAGCGCGTCGATCGCCTGCGAGAGATTCGACCGTGCAATGCGCAGGTGCTCGCTCGCCCCCGACGAGGCGTTGACGACCGTGGGCGTGACCTCCACCGCGTGCGCCAGGGGAATGAGGATGCCGTGCACCCCGACCGCCTCCGCCGTGCGGATGAGCGTACCAAAGTTTTGTGGATCGTTCAACGTGTCGAGCAAAAGGATCAAGGGCGGTTCGTTTTGTTCTTTGGCATAATCAAGAATTTCAATCACATCACTATACGGATACCCACTGACCTCCGCCACGATGCCTTGATTATGCTCATGGATCTTGTCCAATTCAGCGCGCTTCGTTTTGATGACGGGAATCTTTCGCTGCGAAGTCAACGCCATGATCTCGGCGAGTTTGCCTTTGATCTGAACGTTATCCGCCAATTCGATCCTGAATACCTCCCTGCGTTTGGCACGGATGGTTTCATACACTGCATTGCGGGAATAAATGAATTCTTTCATATTCTCTGATTGTACCGTAGGGGCGGCCGGCCGTCCGCCCTTACCCTTTCTCATACGACATCACAAACTCATACAGCCCTGCTTTGCAATAATAGAACTTGTATCTCTCACCTTCTTTGAAGGTTGAACTGATATCATCCCCAAATTTGAATTTCTTCTTGCCAACGATGACGAAGTAGGTGGTAATCCCACTTTCGCCCGAAGAATCAGTGTCAAAGCGCACCGCGCCTGAAGCGGAGGAAAGCACCACGTTCTCCAATTTATTCGCGTTGCGATAATTGAGGAAGATGACCAAAGCAAGGATGCCCACAATCAGAGGAAGAATTCCCGCCAACACGATCAAATTCATCGGGTCAGCAAACAAGGCCGCGCGTGAATGTTCATTTTGCAGATACAACACAATAATGAGACAAAGACCCAGAAATGCAAATCCAATTGTGATAAACGTACTTCTCCACGAGAACTTACGTGTGCCGCGCGCAATCATTTTCAGCCATTCTCTTTGACCAGGGCTGAAGCCTCCGTGTTTGTTGTACTTCAGATCTTCTTCGGTGAATTCATACATGGTGATTCTCCGCTTTGTGATGAGTTGTGATGAAGCATTTTATGGATTCCGCCTTGTTTGAGAAGTGCCCAACGGTCATATAATCCGTGATATGGAATCAGAAATTCAAATTATACGTGTCACACAGTTCGATCCAAAACAAGTGGACGAGTTGTGCAGGTTGCGCGATGCTCTCATGTCTCATCATGACAATTTCTCATCCTCTGACCTGTTCATAAATTTCCTATCCAGGCATCTGGGCGAAGAGACCATGCTGGTCTTTCTGATGTATGACCGAGAAAAGGCCATCGGCTATAGCATGGCTTTCGACGTGGAAGAACATGCCTTCATGCCCGAATGGACGCGCCGGGGATACATCACCCAATACTTTGTCGATTCAGCCTACCGGGGAAAGGGAATCGGCCAATTGGGTTTGAACTACATCCACGCCTGGTTCCGTTCGCGTGGATTGATGAACGTGATGCTCAACGTCGATATGGAGAATGAAATCGGCCAACGTTTCTGGTTAAAGCAGGGCTATGTCCCTTATGCGGCGCGCATGAAATATCAGTTGCCGGATGAATAGGTTGCGAACAAAAAACTTCCGAGATATTGACTCGGAAGTTTTATGCCGAATTCTTCACTCTTCCACTTTCACATCGATAATCCGATCCAGCCGGAAATTTCTCTCGTCGTTCCGTAAATGGCAATGTGCCTGCAGATACACATAATCCTTCAACCCCAACACCTGTTTGGGCGTGATCCAGCGCTCTGTTTCGTTTCCTTCACCGTCCACGTAACGGATGAGCAAACGCTTGTTGCTATAGATTGCCTCGCCCAATTCAGTTGGCAGTTGGATGCCCTCATCGGGCCAGGCGGGTGAGTTGTAAATGCCGATATATTCATCCAGCGGTTTGTTGAACTCCTTCAGGCCCTCCATCATGCCGAAGAAGATACCACGGGCCGCCAGCGCGCCGTCCAGTGCGCGATGCTTGGGAGTCATCGGCACATGGAAGGCCTCCGCGATGGCAGCCAGACCATATGACGGCAGGTCATAATACTGATGAGCCAACATCAACGTATCGATCAGGTTTGGGATTTGGATTTCATGCCCCAATTGTTTGAATTCGCTATCCAAAAACTGGAGATCGAATTTGGCATTGTGGCAAACCACCACCGTGTCACTTAACCAGCCCAATACTTTGGGACCAACCTCCCCAAATAAAGGTGCGGACTTTAACTCCTCATCGGTCAACCCATTCGTAGATGCCGCCCCCACTGAAAGCGGACGCTCGGGATTGACGAGGGTCTGGATCTGTTCCTTGATGCGTTTCCCTTCGCTGATAACGATTCCCACCTCACAGATACGGTCACCGAACCAGGGCGAAAGCCCGGTCGTTTCCAAATCCAAAAAGGCAAAATGTGCACTGGCAAGATCAAACATAGGCTAATTATACAGGTGACGGTCACCCGGCTCGCAAAAGCGACTGTCACCTTTTCATACTGAAAAAAAATTTCCTGGTTTAAAGTTTTCTATTATGCCATTGCGATATAGCGTGATCTCCCCGCGGCCATATACATTCCAGGTACCGTTTTTTCCATCGTTCAACATCCCGGTTTGTTCATCGATGCCGATCAACGTTACCTGAGAGATTTCCAGCAAACGCGAAGCCCAACTCCTGCCGAAGGTATTGTGATGTGGCAGCACAATTGCGTTCTGAACGAGATTCAATCCATCCACTACTTTGCCTTTGCTCGGGTCATAATAAAACTCACACATCACCATCGCGCCCGCGCTCGAGCCGGCAATGACTGCACTGTGCTCATATGCTTCCAGCGCGGCCTGCCAGGCGTCGCTTCCCATCAGTGTTTCACCGAGATAACCGGTGAAACCGCCCAACATATAGATCAACTTTGCGCCGCGCAATGATTTTGCGATCTCACTCTCGTTCGCGCTGACCTTATCGATCAAGGGCAACGAGGTGACATCCTGCGCGCCCAGACTCTGGAACCAGCGGACTCCGTTATTTCCAGCGCGGCGATCGTTATGGTCCGGCGCGGCAGCCGTTGGGACGATGCGAAGCGGCGCGTCGAATCCGCCAGCCAGTTCCAGGGCGCGTAAGTCAGGGTCACGCATCCGCCCGCCCAACTCCGCACCGCCTTCGAGAAGTAGGTATCCCATCATTCACCATCCAAATTCAGCGAACCTGATTCCGTGCAAATGATTTGCAATCGCCTGCCGCACATAGGCAACGGTGTTCTCCGGAAGCGCCTCCACGTTGATCCAACGCAGATCGTCGCATTTCTCCGGCTCGGCGTTGAATGGCTCGCCTGCCCATTGATGAACGTGGATAAAAAAATCCACGCGTTCATCGCCTTCGATCCGATGCATGACCGTCGAGAAGGTCATGTCCTGCGCATCAAGACGGACGCCGATCTCTTCTGCCGCTTCACGTGCGGCCGCGGCCATCACGCTCTCGCCCCCGTCCAAATGCCCGGCGGGAAGACTATACTGTCCATCAGCATAACCTGTGTTGAAGCGCCGCAACATGAGGAGTTGACCCTCGCGAAAGAAAAATAAATGGACCGTAACCGGAAATTTTGCATGCATTAACGATTGCTCCAGCCGCCGTTCTCGGCGGCGTATTGAGTATCCTGCGCCGTACGCTTCGCGCGGCGCAGAGAACTTGATATTATTGAAAATATTTTCCCCAGACTCTTCGCTTCTCTTCCAGGGGAAGAAAAAAGTCTTCATAGGCATAACGATTGCATTGGGCAATTTCTTCCATGCTCATGCCCAGCACTTCATGGGCGATGCGATACTCATTGTTGAGGTTGGTCTCAAGCACTTCCGGATCGTCGGAATTGATGGTGACTTTCACACCCAGATCGAACAATTTTTTCAGCGGATGCTCTTCAATCGTCTGTACAGAATTGGTGAGGTAATTGCTCCACGGATTGACTTCCAGAGTGATGCCGCGTTCTTTGATCAGCTCAACAACACTCATATCTTCAACGGCGTGAATGCCATGCCCAATGCGGTCGGGATGAGCCACCTCAATGACCTCTCTTACGAAAGAAGCGGGCGTATCTTCCCCAGTATGGATGGTCACTCTCAGTCCGGCTTCCTGCGCTTTCTTCACCGGCTTCAAAAACTCACGCAGAGGAAAATCTCTTTCGCTGTCGGCCAGATCGATGCCCAGGATATGTTCTTTATGACGAATGGCCCAGTCCACTGTTCTGACACACAACTCCGGTCCCATGCTGCGCGAGGTAATGGCAATATAGCCAATCGCCATATCGAATTCCCTTTCGGCGCGTGACCTGGCATGTAGTAAACCTTCGAGACAGGCATCCCAGTCCAGGTTGTGTCCATGGAAGGCCCAATCAGGAGAGAAGCGCACTTCGAAGAGCTTGATGTTTTGTTTGGCTGAATCTTGGAACAACTCCCAGGCGATGCGTTCGACCACCTCGGGCGAAGCGATGCTGTTTTGAAAAATGGCAAAGGCTTTCAGCACGGCCTCCAGATTGCGCAACTGATCATAGACCTTGACGTGCCCATCCAATTCGTCAGCCTCATAGGAAGGCAATTTCAAATTGTGTTTTCTGGCAATGTCGATGATGGTCTGCGTGCGGATCGAACCTTCCAAGTGAATATGAATTTCTGTTTTGGGGAGATTGTTATATTTAGGATCAAAGTTTTTCATGGGAACCTGTTTGTTTGCCAATTGTACACTGTAGGTAAGAAACAATGGACAACATAAGTCTTTGAAGGTGAAAGTCACTTGGTTCCACTCGCCTTGCTCGGGATGCTCCGTAAAAATGACTGTCACCTTATTGAGGAAAATATGGATTTTAAGCTCACCATCTTCTCTGACTACATCTGACCGTGGTGTTATGTCGGCCAGGGTGTGGTCGAGAAATTGAAAAAAGAATATCAGGTGGAGGTGGAATGGCGACCGTTCTATTTATATTTTGACACGCCGCCGAAAGGGAAAGATTTACCTGAGTATCTCAGACGCGCCCGCGCCAACGGCTCGGAGGAGCGGCTGGCTTCCATCGCGCATTCACACGAAATGGAGTTTAGATCCACAGAGCGCATCTATAATACGCGTCTGGCTCACGAAGCCACCGAGTACACGCGTGAACATGGCAAAGCCAACGAGTTTCACAAAGTCATTTTTCGCAAAGTCTACGCGGAAGGTCAGGATCCCAGTGATTGGGATGTTCTGCGCTCTGCGGCGGAAGAAGTCAGCTTGGGCGCGGAGGAAATGCAGCATGAAGTACAAGCCGAAAAAAAATATGAAACAAACGTCGAGCAGCAAGTCCAATGGGCCTATCAGCTCGGCGTAAATGGTGTCCCGACTTATGTGATCAATGACCGCTATGCCATTGTGGGTGCGCAGCCCTATGAAGTTTTCAAGCGGGCCCTGGAACAGATCGGAAAGGAAAATTCTCAAAAATCCTGATTTATGTTCCGGAGCCATCCATTTCGATCTTCATTGGATAGGGATATTCGCTGTCAAGTCGACTCTGCATCACGGCAAACATCTCATCGGTCAAAGAGATGCGGAACACCTGAGAAACCTCTTTCCGGTACTGATTCTTAACGTTGGTCACGGCAGCATGTACCTGGAATTCATAAACTCCCGTCGCAGAAAAAAAATTGCCCTGACGTGAACCCACTGGATAAAAGCCAACTGTCTGAGAATCTGTACTGTAACCTTGCAAACTCATGGGTGTGAAGAGATGTTCTCCCGTACTGACGTCACCTTCCTGTGCATAATACTGGGCACCATAGTCAATTTGTCTTTGGGTTGGTAAATGCATTACGGTCAAATCGAACGATAATACGGTTCCTGGCTGTGCGCCGCGATTGATGACAGTAACAGGTATGAAAAAGGCTTCATTTCCACTACTCGCGTCGACCACGTGACTAATATAGGGTGCCACCACGAAGCTGATATCCGGTGATTTTAAGTAATCGACGTAAAGATTAAAACTGGATAGCAGAAGAGAGATGATCGAGATCGTAATCGGGAATAATTCTGTTGTCAGGAATTTCAGACAGCCGGTCGCAGCGTTTGATTTCATTGGGCACCTCCATTTTCAGGTGAGAGTCAGGATGATCATAACGTCACTCTGTATAGGCAGGATCAGGATGACCAAGGGTTGGCTATTTTTTTGAAACACCATGACGATTCCGTCGTTCTTAAGAGGATGCTAAAGGGGGAACTCCAACCGAGTTCTGCCAATTGCAAGCCATAAAAACCCTGGGCATCCTGCGTTGTGACAGCTGCCCGGAAGCCGTAGTGGGATGGATCAAATTCTCTTCCGAAGCTGATCTGCGGCATAATGGGAATTTCATTCCAACTCAACGGCAGAATGCTTCCTGTCGGTTGATCCGGTGTGGGGGCAGGCTGGAAGGGAATACCGGTTGGGGCGTTGGTTGTGGGAGGCGGCGAGGTAACCGTTGCAATCGGCCCCTGGGAAGTAACACCGGGTACATTGTAGTCTGCGATCTCGAAGCTTTTTACCAGTACATGGAGGGGATTTTGATCCTGATCGGCCGCGCCATCGATGCCCACAGTTATTCTGGTTACGACCCTTGCCTGCTCCGGGACACTATCGGGAGAAAGACGGTCAATCCCTGAGGCCAGAATTTCTCCATCCACCTTGAAATACCAGGGAGCAACCTCAGACACACTCCCATACAACTCGATCGTATGTTCACCAGGGGGCAATAGGTCAGAGGATCGATAGACCTCTTTTTTCTCTCCCTTCTCATGATCGGCAATGACGCGTAAGCTATGATCACTATAGATATATACTGCCGTCCTGAGTTCATTCGAGTCGGTTGCACCAACCTGCACACCGTCCAGGGTGGTTCCAAAATTATCTGTGTTCATCAGTCGAAAACTGGCCTGTTGTTTGGTATAGAAATCGGATGGCAGAGCGATCACGGCCTTCATATAGAATGTCCTCAAGAGTTTCCCACTTTGCTCGGGTATTCTAAATCTGATTCTGGCGAAATGGGTTGGAAGTCTTGTTGCCTCCAGCCTGACATATCCAGCCCACTGAGGTGGCGGTGATGGTCTCCAATGGCCCCGAGGTTTCAAAGCTCCAATCGGCTGAGTCCCCACGCGTGAGCCGCTCATAAAAAACAGACTGAAGTGAAGTTTGTGCAGGGGAACATATTCCCAATATCAGGATGGGTAGGATGAAAATGCTCGCAAGAGGATATGCTCTCCTTTTCATGGCGCGCTCCTTTGCATGAAAATACTTATATTAAATCTCTGCTTCTTGAATGATGAGCGTCTTGTCCATCCATCATACTACACCTAAATTCAGTACTTCACGAAAAGCGAGAGATTCCCCTGTTTTCGGGCTTCTTTTCATTCTTTCGTGATCTACTGAAATTAACAGTCTCAATTGGAAATGCCTTATGGAAAAAGGGAAAAATCCACAGTCGGGCCATGAGCATTTTATCCCCACGATTTGATGCCAGTATATCAGCTATCAGACGAACCTCAACAGCACTGCGATCAACAGCCAGGAATATTTAGCCAGGTCGGGACTGATGAAAGCCAGCCCAATGGAGAACAGAAAGACCCCTGGCATAACCAGGGCTCGCGTCGTCTGGCGCTGCTTTTCTGAGGGAGTCAAAGGCGGCTCGATCAGTCGACTGTTGTGTGCGGCATAGATCCAGACGGAGGCATTGACCAAACCTGCCATCAGCATCATCAACGCGTAAAAGATCGTGCCAGTCCGATTTGAATGTGCGCTGAGCACAGCCGTGGGGAAGGGGATGAAGGCGACAGACATCAGCAAAAGTAAGTTTAAGAAAAGTAGCGTACTGTCATAACGGACAATGTAGCGGAACTTTCGGTGATGTCCCAGCCAAAATTCGCCGATCACCAGGAAACTCAGGATATAGCTCAAGTATTTGGGCCAGATCGACCAAAGAGCCTTCAGCAATTGCTGGTCACTAATATTTTCCCCAAGGCTGGTAGACGAATTTCCAGCGCCAGCAGCGTGATGGCAATGGCAAAGACTGCGTCACTGAAAAAGATCAATCTCTCCAGTCCAAGGCGATCTTTTTCGGATATGGTCTTGTCTTCTGAAAGGTATGCTGGTTTCGAGGTTTTCTTAGCCATGTATCAATACTGTGTGTTTATGGAATGAAGCAGTACCGTCCTATTGTAGCAAAGGCCCTTTCTTATTTCAACACTCAATTCCACAAGTTTGGAATTCGATTCTCGCTAGAGGGCATGCCCGCATATTTGGAACAGTTTGATTTCGTCAATACAGAGACAAAAGAGTTCTCCGAGAAGCACTCTCAAGAGAACTCTGCGAACTCGGTGACCGAACACTTTTAACTCCCGACTTTTCGCGCGGTCAGCCCCCAAAACCTTTTAGGGTAAAATTACCAAACAAAGCAATATTACATGATTTGCCACAGTGAACACTGAAATTTGGAGAAGCCAGTGTATCTGTGGATATTCTGTCACTGAAGGATTCGCCTTTGTTCGAAATACTTTTTCTTGGCACTTCTGCCTCCGCGCCCTCCGCGAGGCGCGGTCTTTCAGCCCAGATCATCAAACATAATGAATATCGTTTTCTGGTCGATTGTGGAGAGGGAACCCAACGTCAAATTTTGCAATCAGGCGCGGGCTTTAAGAACCTGACGCGCATCCTGTTGACACATGGGCATCTGGATCATATCCTCGGGCTGGGCGGGCTGCTGAGTACGTTCCTGCGCTGGGAAGCCATCGAAGAACTGGATATCTTCGGCGGACGCGCCACCTTGGACCGTGTGCACGATTTGCTGTATGGTGTGATCTTGCGCGGCAATCAACCTCCCATGCCGCTGCGCTTGAACGAGATTAAGCCGGGCAATTCTTTGATGCGGATGACTTTACGGTCACGGCCTTCCCCGTTACCCATCGCGGGCCGGATTGTCTGGGCTATGTCTTCGAGGGAAAAGCGCGCCGGCCTTTCCTGCCCGAAAAGGCGGATGAACTGGGAGTCCCGTTCGGCCCCGAACGCCGCGACCTGGTGGCAGGGAAAGCGATCACTCTTCCCGACGGCAAACGCGTCGAACCGGATGATGTGCTGGGTCCCCTGCAAAAAGGCGTGAAGCTCGTCCTGGTGGGTGATACCGGGAGAACGGAGAACCTGCTCGAGTTTGTAAAAGATGCGGATGGGCTGGTGATCGAATCCACCTATTTGGATGGAGAGGCCGAAATGGCGAATCAGTTCGCACACCTGACTGCGCGTCGGGCCGCGGAATTGGCAGTCGAGGCAGGTGTCAAGAAATTAATCCTTACCCATATCTCCCGCCGCTATCGGGGCAGGGATGTTTTGAGGGAAGCGCAGACCATTCACCCAAATGTTTCCGTCGCGCGTGACTTCGATACATTTCAAATTAAATTAGAAGGGCAGCGATAATAGAAAAAGCGTGGAGATTGTTCCACGCTTTTTATCTATATAAGTGATTCGGTGTCAGCTCATATCACTGGTCATGATGAACAACGGTGTCATTTCGAAGCTCTTGAAATTAGGCCGCAAACGATCCCTATTATAGAAACGTTCCACGTTGACCGTCTTTTTCGTGCTGGTTACGATATCGATGGGGATGTTATCGTAACGTCCATTCTTGAGTACCACCAAACGCCCGTGCACCTTCTTGAGTACCAGATCGAGGGCCAGATTCCCATACGCCATGGGGACAATTAAATCGATGGCATCCGGGTCACCGCAGCGCACCAGATAGCCCAGCTTCTGATTCACAGTATCCACCATACGACCATTGTTATATTTGGCAGTCAACTCTTTTAGCCGGGCGGAAATAAGATCGCCAATGCCGCCCAATTTCATGTGACCAAAAGCGTCTGTAGCTTTGTTTTCGAATATCATTTCACCATCTTCGGACATTGCACCTTCGGACACCAGCACAACCGAATAACGGCTTGAACTTTTTGCGCGGTCCTGCATCAGGAGTTCGGTCAGCTGTTCCATGTTGAATTTATACTCGGGAATTACACAGCGATGGGCTGCACCGGCCATCGTGGGCAGCATGGCGGTAAATCCGGCATATCTTCCAAATACCTCCAATACCATCAGCCTTTCATGAGAACCGGCGACCGTACGCAGGCTATTGGCCAGTTCGATCGTACGAGTGACGCAGGTGCTGAAGCCAATGCAATAATCCGTACCAGGCACATCGTTGTCCATGGTTTTCGGAATGGCAAACACCTTGACGCCTTCCTGATACATACGCACGCCATAGCTCAGTGTGTCATCCCCGCCGATGGGAATCAAATAATCGATGCCGAGGAAATCGATATTCTGCAGAACTTCCGGAGTCAGATCATTGACCTCCGCCGAATATTTTTCCTGCAGTGCGGGTGGCAGACGATCACGCCGGACTTTGGCGGGATTCGTGCGCGAGGTATGCAGGAACGTGCCGCCGGTGCGCCCCGCCCGATGGACCACTTCCTCGGTCAAGATCTGGAAGTTATTACTGTTATCCGCTTCCGGATCGCGGACCACATCGATCAGGCCCGCCCAGCCGCGGCGAATGCCAATGACTTTATAACCTTCGCGCGTGGCGCGGATCGTGACGGCACGGATCGCCGGGTTGAGCCCTGGAACGTCACCGCCGCCGGTCAAAATACCAATGACACCGTTTTTCTTTGTCACATCCATATTTGCTCTCCGTGATTTCAATGAAGATTATGTTGCACGCAATTATTGTACAACTTTCTGTGTAGCAATGCGAGAAATTTTGTTACTTTTGATCGATTTTTCTGTGCCTTGATGACATTACTGCTTGATACTTGATATGTGGCACTTGATCCAACTAAATCATCGTCGGTTCTTCATATACCCCAAACACTTCCTTCATGACCCGGATGATCTCACCCAATGTGGCGTACACGTGGACAGCTTCCATCAGATGGGGCATGGTGTTTTCCGTGCCTGAGGCCGCGAGGCGGAGCCGATCGAGTGCCTGCCCGACGCGTCCGTTATCGCGCCTGGTGCGGAGTTCTTTCAGGCGTTTCAACTGCCGTTCATACCCTTTCGGATCCATTTCAAGGATGGGAATCGTGAGCGGCTTCTTTTCCGCGTAGGCATTCACGCCAACGATTTTTCTGATGCCTTCATCGATCTCGCGCTGATAGCGATAAGCCGCGTCCGCGATCTCACTTTGGAAGAATCCCTTTTCGATGGCAGGGATGACTCCGCCCAGCTCCTCGACGCGATGGAAATAATCATAGGCTTCCTGTTCGATGCGATCGGTCATGGCCTCAACGAAGAAACTGCCTCCGAGCGGATCGACCGTGTTCGCCACCCCGGACTCTTCCGCAATGATCTGCTGTGTGCGCAGGGCAATCGTCACAGCATGCTGAGAGGGAAGTGCCAGGGCCTCATCGAGCGAATTGGTATGCAAGCTTTGCGTACCACCGAGAACGGCGGCCAGGGCCTGGATGGCGACGCGCACGATATTGTTTTCAGGCTGTTGTGCTGTCAGGGAGACTCCGGCAGTCTGTGTATGGAAGCGCAGCAGCCACGAGCGCGGATTTTTTGCCTTGAAGGTTTCGCGCATCTCGCGGGCCCAGATGCGCCGCGCCGCGCGGTATTTGGCGATCTCTTCGAAGAAGTCGTTGTGTGCGTTGAAGAAGAAGGAAAGACGTGGTGCGAAGTCATCCACATCCATGCCGCGGGTGATACCCCAGCGCACATATTCAAATCCGTCGTCCAGCGTAAAGGCCAGTTCCTGCGCGGCGGTCGAACCCGCTTCGCGGATATGGTAGCCGCTGATCGAAATCGTATTCCACTGCGCGACTTTTTGTGAGCCGAACTCCATCGTATCGACTACAAGCCGCATGGAGGGTTCGGGCGGGAAGATGAATTCCTTTTGCGCGATGAATTCCTTGAGGATGTCGTTTTGAATCGTGCCGCGTAATTGATCGGGGCGCAGGCCCTGATTCTCTGCGGCGGCGATATACATGGCCCAGATGATCGCGGCCGGAGAATTGATGGTCATACTGGTGGAAACTTTGTCAAGCGGAATGCCGTTGAATAGAATCTCCATGTCTTTCAGGGAAGAGACTGCCACGCCACATTTGCCGAACTCACCCAACGCTTCCGGCTGGTCTGTATCGTAGCCCATCAGGGTTGCCAGATCGAAGGCCACGGATAAGCCTGTCTGTCCCTGGCCCAACAAATATTTGAAGCGCTCATTGGTTTCCTCCGCGGTGCCGAAGCCCGCAAACATACGCATCGTCCAGAGTTTGGAACGGTGGAGCGTCGGATGGAACTCCGCGCGTGAACGGGTATTCTCCTGGAAGTCCAAGATCGGAGGCGTAATCCAGATCAGCCACATCCAGCGGCGTATAGAGTCGGTTGATCGGTTCGGAGGAGGTCGTGATGAACTCGCCGGTGCGTTCGGGCAGAGATGACAGCGTTTTTTGTAAATAAGTCTCCTCCCATTGCTCAAGCGAGTTTTTAACTCATCCAGTTTGTTTTTATCGTACATGGTTCTCTCCTTTGGCAGGATAATTGCATTATACTTGACTGGTATACTTGCCCGCACGAAGGTAACTTATGCCCCGTTTTGAAATTGATGTTGACCCCTGTGACCATCTTACCGCGGACGCCATCGGCAACCCCGGTCAGCGTGTTTTTTATATACAGGCTTTTCAGGATCAGCGTACCATCACCGTGATCATCGAGAAAGCGCAGTTGCATTCTTTGGCAATCGGCGTGGAACAATTCCTTTCACAGATCGACGAGCAGAACCCGAACCTTCCGGAGGCCTCCGGCGACTACGTGGAAGAGGTGATGCGTATCAACCCGCCCGTGGATCCACTCTTCCGCGTCGGCGAGATCGGCCTCGGCTACGACAAGGAACGTGATCTGGTTGTACTCTTCGTCAAGGAATTACTGACCGAGGAGGATGACCCCGAGAGCGCCGCGGTCGTCCGCTTTTGGGCCTCGCGGGCACAGTTGCGTATGCTGGCGCGTTGGGGCGTGGAAGTGATCTCGCGCGGCCGCCCAATCTGTCCGCAGTGCGGTCAGCCGGAGGAACCCGAAGGCCATTTTTGTCCCAAAAAGAATGGGTACAAACATTAAGAGTGTTGAACGTCAACAAATATCTGACTTTTGACAGTCATGGATAATCCCCAAAAACAATTACAAACGGCTCTGCAGTGTGGTGATTTTAAGATCAAGGGACAGTTCGCGCTTGGCTCGAACTATACCTTCCTGGTCGCCGTGCAATACAGCGGTGCGGAATATGGAGCTGTTTATAAGCCGACTCGCGGCGAGCAACCTTTGTGGGATTTCGAAGAGAACACGCTCGCCTTGCGGGAGGTGGCGGCGTATCTGGTTAGTGAGGGACTCGGCTTTCACATCGTCCCGTTTACCACGTTGCGCGACGATGGTCCCTATGGTGCGGGTTCGCTCCAGCAATATATCGAGTACGATCCAAATTATCATTACTTTAGCTTCAGCGAGGAAGACCGGGAACGTCTCAGGCCGGTCATGCTCTTTGACATGCTCATCAATAATGCCGATAGGAAAGGCAGTCACGTTTTCTTCGAGAGCAATACGCATAAACTCTTTGCCATCGATCACGGGATCTGTTTTCATGCCGAGAACAAACTGCGCACGGTGTTGTGGGATTTCGGCGGACAAAAGATTCCGCAGGAATTGCTTTCGCCTCTTTCTGGAATAACGGACCTGATCCCGTCTCTTGAGCCGTATCTCGCCCCACACGAAATCTCCGCGTTGACCGCGCGTGCCCAGGCGATTCTGAAAAGAAAACTCTTCCCTCGCCAGCCCAACGACCGCCGCGCTACACCCTGGCCGCCGTTATAACAAACATCCCGTCATTACTTCGCCCTGTGGTTTCGATACGCCCTTCGGGCTACTCAACCAGCGGGGCTCGCAATGACGAAACAAAGGAGCACCCATGCACTACAAATTAGCCTTCATCGGCTTTGGCAATGTTGCCCGCGCTTTGGCGCGCCTCCTGCTAAGGAAGGAAGAATTGCTCAAGTCAAACTATGATGTCACTTTTTCCATGACGGGCATTGCCACGAGACGGCATGGATTTGCAGTGAATCCAAATGGGCTTGACATCCACCAGGCCCTCGAACTGGCGGAGAGTGCAAAGTCTATCTTTCCTCTTTCATCCATCGATATACAAGACTCCCTCGCAGTCATCAAATATTCCAACGCGGACGTCATGTTCGAGAATTCACCAGTCAATACCCAGACCGGCCAGCCTGCGCTCGATCATATCCGTACAGCGCTGAACTTGAACATGCATGCCATCACCGCCAATAAAGGACCGGTCGTCCACGGTTATCGCGAATTGACCGCGCTGGCAAAGTTAAAGGGAAAAAAGTTCGGCTTCGAATCCACAGTGCTGGGGGGTTCACCAGTATTTTCCGTCTTTCGCGAAACCTTCCCGTTGGCAGAACTTTCCTCCTTCAAAGGGATCCTCAACGCTACAACGAACATTGTCCTCTCACGGATGGAAAATGGTGAATCTTATGAAGACGCAGTGAAGTATTGCCAGTCTGTTGGCGTGGCGGAGACGGATCCCACCAACGATGTGGATGGCTGGGACGCGGCCATCAAGGTCGCCGCGCTGGTAACGGTCTTGATGGACACACCTTTTACGCCGCAGCAAGTGAATCCCACAGGCATTCGCGGCATCACGCCCGAAATGATCGCGAAAGCCAAAGCCGAAGGTAAACGTTATAAATTGGTTTGTTCTGCCGAAAAAGAGGGAGAGGTGATCAAAGCCAGTGTGGCCCCACAACTGATGGATGCGGCCTCGCCGCTCTACGGCATGATGAATTCATCCACTGGCGTGATCTTCCGCACGGACGTTGTGCCTGATTATGCGATCACCGTCACTGAGCGGGAAAGCATGGCGGGTGGTCCCATCGAAACGGCTTACGGCTTGTTCGCCGATTTTGCAAATGCAGTTAGATAATGACAGGAACCCATTTCTGGAGCCTACAACGTGAACAGCAAAGACCCAACAACCTACACTGACCTGACACAAGGCAAGATCAAACACATCGACTTTCACATCAGCGTTGACTTTTCCAAGCGCATATTGGATATTGAAGCTACTTATCTAATGCAGGAGCCAGTTCATGGCTCACTCTATTTGGATTTTTTAAGATCGATCTGCAGCAAGCGCGCGTAAATGATCGCGAACTGGAATGGGAGTTCGATGAGAAAGATGAAATTCTAGGAGAGCGCCTGCACTTAAAGGACTTGAAGGGTGCCTCGACCTTTACGTTGACCTTCCGCACTTCACCGGAAGCGCGGGCATTGCAGTGGCTGAACGCCTCGCAAACCGCCGGTGGAAATCATCCATTTTTATACAGTCAATGTCAGGCGACACATGCGCGCAGCGTCTTTCCGTGTCAGGATACGCCCTCGGTACGGTTCACGTATTCGGCGCAGGTGGAAATCGCTCAAGGCCTGGTGGCGGTCATGGCGGCGGAACAACTTGGGGCAGAGGATGGAAGCGCAGGAAGGCTTTTCCATTTCAAGATGCCGCAGCCCATTCCATCCTATTTGTTTGCGCTTGGTGTGGGAAATCTGGTCTTCCGCGCATTGGGGCCGCGTACCGGCATCTACGCGGAACCGGAGTTGATCGAAGCCGCGGCCTGGGAGTTCGCGGAGAACGAGACCAAGATCATCGAGGCGGAGAAACTGCTTGGTCCGTACTTATGGGGACGCTATGATCTATTGGTGTTGCCACCTTCCTTCCCCTATGGCGGGATGGAAAATCCGCGGCTGACTTTTCTTACACCGACCGCGATCATCGGTACACGCGGGCAAACCTCTTTGATCACACATGAACTTTCCCATGCCTGGACCGGGAACCTGGTGACCAATGCCACCTGGCAGGATTTTTGGCTGAATGAAGGCTGGACCACCTATGCAGAAATGCGCATCACCGAAGTGTTGGAAGGAAAAGCTTCCAGCGATCTGCGTTCCGTCTATAACGAAAAACAATTGGTCGCCATCCTGGAACGGATGGAGCTTTCCCCAGCGCTTACCTGTCTAAAATTGCCGTCGGATGAAAAGAATGCCGATACTTTCACGACCATTATCCCTTATTACAAAGGTTGTTTTTTCCTGCGCGAATGTGAATATGCAGTGGGTCGTGAACGTTTCGATGCTTTCATCCAAAAGTATATGGCAAGTTTTCAATTCCAATCATTGACCACTGAAGCGTTTTTGGACTTTTTGAAAGCGGAACTACCGGAAGCTTTCGAAAAGGTGAATGTGCAGCGATGGGTCTATGAGCCGGGATTACCTGATGAAATGCATGGATCAAGCTCCTATTTATACGAAGAAGTTCAAAAGGTTTTGGATGATTATCAGCAGGGCATCAGGCCCACCAAAGAACAGGTACAGAACTGGCATCGTTATCAGATCCTGTCCTTCCTGCAGGGCCTGCCGAAGAAAATACCGGTTGAAGATTGTCAGTATTTCGAAAATGTTCTTGAACTTGAAAAAAGAAATGATGTGGCTTTCTTCCCTTATTTCTATGCCATCTGCGTGAACAGTGGCTACCAGGAAGCCTTGCCGCGTATCGAAGAATATATTGGGACGATTGGCCGTATGTTATATATCCTGCCCACTATACGTGCTATGACCATGAATGATTGGTCGCGCGGATATATACGTCCATTGTTCGAACGTGTACGCGCGCGACATCACCAGATCACGATCAATGCCATTGAAGGATTGTTGAAAAAGGCGGATTTGTAGCAGACAACTACGAGCCGGACTTATTTCGACCAATTCGAAAGTGCAAGGGCCAGCGGATCAATCGCTGGTCCTTTTCATCTCCCCAGGCGGCGAGTAATTCGGGCCAAATGATTTCAAGCGGATGAGTCCCTTGTTGTGCTTTATATCTTTGTGTGGCAGACCAACTATCCAGAAACCCGGCAAATTGGATTAAGTTCCAATCGATCTCCATGACAAAGGATGGAGGAATGATCTCTTCAAAGGGAAAGGGAATCGTTTTATAGCCTTGTTCGAGATAACGAATTCGTTCCGGCCAATACTGCCCTAAGACTTCCGTGTAGTAGTGACTGATCAAAGGATCGATCTGTGGGGAAATTTCGGTCAGGTTGTAGGTCCAGGCCGCGATCACGCCCTCCGGTTTTAGCACGCGCTTGACTTCACGATAGAACTCATCAAAATTGAACCAATGAATGGCAACCGCGATCGTGACCAGGTCCACGCTGGAGTCGGGAAGTGAAATATGTTCGGCGGGTTCTACACGATATTCTATTTTGTCATGTGGATAAGCCGCTGAGATCTGTCCTGCACTGGCATCTGTGGCATGGACTTTATCGAAGTACTTTGCCAATCCAACCGCGGCCTGACCGTTGCCGGTGCCACAATCCCAAGCCAGGGAATGTCCCGGGGTAATGGAGGCGAGGTAGGCATAAATTTTATCGGGGTATTGCGGACGGTATTGCGCGTATTGTTCGGAATGGTTGGAAAAATGATCTTCAAAACTAAAGCTTGTATTCTGGTTTGCCATAAGGATTCCCTTTCCAGCTTTTACACTTAATGTTGCCTCTCCACAGCCTGACGCAATTCGCCAAAATGCTCGACCAAGCTTGCCAGTTGATAATGAGCATTCAGGCCACTGGGATTGGGCAAAACCCACACCAGCGCATTCGCCAGGGATGCGGGTTGTTTTCCAGGGAGGACTTCTCGTTTGGCGAAAGCCGTTCGATAAGCGCTGATGCCCAGCACTGCCACCACTTTTGGTCGATAACGTTTTACTTTGTTTTCCAACCTTCTTTTTCCTGCAATTAATTCATCCGGTGACAACTCATCGGCTGCGGCTGTTGCCCGCGCCACCAGATTGGTAATGCCATAGCCGTATGTTAATAACTCTCGTTCTTCAGCAGGAACCAACAGGCGCGGCGTGAAACCTGCCTGATGCAGTGTAGGCCAAAAGCGATTGCCGGGACGCGCAAAGTGATGGCCGGTCGCGCCCGAATACAGCCCGGGATTGATGCCACAAAACAAGACGCGCAGGTCAGGGGCGATGATTGCACGCAACGTCTTGTTTTTTGCCGCGAGCAGGTCGGCGCGGGTGGGTCTGGTGGAGCGGATCATTGCACAGGGATTCTTCGGATGCCAGATTCCTGGGCTGACAAGTTACGAGAAAGCGATCCTGGAACTTTCATTGAGGTAAAATTTGAAAGAAAGCAAGTATAGCAGGTTAAGACGACAGTCATCTACAAGTTGTGCGGGAGAACCTGAATGTTCATCAGCAGACAACGCGCGCTTTCTTATGTGAATGAGGAGTGGCGAACTTATATCGAGCGTTTCAATCGCCTGTCCAAAGAGGAACAGAATGAACGCGTCAAGAAACAGGGATACGAGGAATTTCGCGATGTGCTGGCGCACATCCTGGAAGGGTGGATAGAAGGGATGAGCATCATCTGCGCGGTGGTGGAGGGGCGTTCGTTCGAACGCAGGAAATATGATTTCGCCACGGCGTTGCCCGTCAACGCCGAAGCCGTGGCGAAGTACAAGTCATGGGAAGAGGCCGGGTTCCTCGCTTATTTCGAGGAAACGCGTCAGAAGATGGGAGCAGACCTGAGGTCGATGGACGAAGCGGCCTTCGAGAATCTGGAGAATCCAGGCCTGGCTGGAGGCGGTGATCCTGCTTCATGCGCGCCAGCATCTCGTCGCCTTGAGTTGCTTTCTGGTCGTCGATCTGTTGGAAAATAATTGGGCTAGTTACATCGAAGATTTCAATGGTCTGACACCTGAAAGACAAAAGGAATTTCTGACCGGGCAGGGATTTGCCTCTTTGCGTGATCTGTTGGCACACATCCTGGGCTGGTGGGAGGAAGGTATACGCATCATTCGTGGCATCCTGGATGGTCCTGGCTTTACCTGGCAAAGTTATGATGTCGATGCGGTCAACGCCGCGTTGATACAAAAATATTCCACATGGTCCGACGATGACTTGTTCAAGCATTATGAAGCTCTGCGTATTGCTCTGCTGGAGTTGGTGGCAAACCTGCCTGAGGAGGCATTCCTGAACAAGGATATCGAAACCTGGCTGGTGGAAGATGTGATCGAGCATTATGATGAACATTCCATTCTGGTGTAAATTATGAAAGAACATATTGTCTATCTCGCTCTCGGTTCGAATCTGGATGATCGCCTTGCAAATCTAAAGCAGGCGGTGGCGTCGCTCTCTCCGCAGATGGATGTGAAAGGGAAGTCCCCCGTGTATGAAACGCCCCCGTGGGGGTATGCGGATCAACCCAGGTTTCTCAACCAGGTTGTGAAAGCAATCACCTATCTCGAGCCTGAACCGTTGTTGAAGCATCTCAAGCGACTGGAGATGGCCTTGGGCAGGGCAGCCTCCTTCCCCAATGGACCGCGTTCCATCGACATCGATATTCTTTTCTTCGATGATTTGGTGATGGAAACACCCTTGCTCGTGATCCCGCATCCGCGCTTGCATGAGCGTGCATTCGTGCTCGTGCCGCTGATGGACATTGCACCTGATCTGACCCATCCGGTTCAGAATAAAAGTGTGCGTGAATTGCTTGCGGCGTGTGATGTAACGGGGATCACACAATATACGTAGCCATCCGACGCCGTATATAGAATTGTAAGGATAAATATATTTTGAACCACGTATAATGGGCGTGGAACCCGTTTCGGGGACATCGAATCGTAAAGGAGAATCCATGGATAGACCGCAAGCACTGCACAAGTTGCGCCCACTCCGCCTGGGAGAGCTGCTCGATCAGGCCATTCGTCTGTATCGCCAGAACTTTTTGACTTTCATTGGAATTATTGCGCTGGTTTATGTGCCTCTCACTGTTCTACAAACGATTGCTTCCATCCTCGCAACCAGCTCGACCTTGAGAGGCTTAACAAATGGGGATTTGCTTGCTTCGAACCTGGTCCCGTTGATGGGCTGGCTCTTCACTTTGGTGCTCGGCTTTGCACAATTCATCCTGGTGCAAGGGATCGCTACCGGCGCGTTGACGCGGGCCGTTGCCGATAATTATCTTGGTAAGAAGACGGGTATCCTGGATGCCTATCGCGGCATCGGCAAAGCCTGGCCCTCATTGCTGGGGGCACTTCTTTTCCTGATCCTGGTGATCATCGTTGCGTTTCTTTGGTGGTTTATCGTGCCCTGTGTTGGCTGGTTCACCGGCCTGGGAATGTTGATTTTCTTAAGTGCAGTTATCAATCCACTTGTACCGCCTATCGTGGTGTTGGAAGGACAGAGTGCACTGGGTGCTCCGCGCCGCGCCTGGAGTTTGGCCCGGCGCCGTTTCTGGTCGGTATTGGGAACCATCTTCGTGCTATATTTGTTCAGTTTACTGGTGATCACCGGTCCTGAAGCCATTGTGAATTTTATTTTGACCCGTGTCTTGATCTCAGTGGGCGATCAAGTGACTCGCCTGGTGCTGACTTCCGTTATTGGATCACTGGTTTCCCTGGTAGGCCTGCTTATTTATTACCCTTTGCAAATGACTGCCTTCACATTGATCTATTTCGACTTGCGCGTTCGTACGGAGGGCTTTGATATTGCCTTGATGATGAACGCTACCTATGTAACAGATGTACAGCAGGCGCTGGCAGTGCCGGTTCCTCAAACCGAGGAGCGTTTTGTCACCGGCGCGGATCTGGGCAATTTTGCCATTCTTACACTTGCCTCAACCGGTATTTTGGTTCTTTTTTATTCGATTATTTTTGGGGTGATGCTCCTTTTCATGCAACAATCCTCCTTCTGAACTTTATGCGTCGAATCCTTGTCATTTGTTTGCTCACATTGCTCTCTCTGACGAATCTTGCGGCAGCGAGACAGTCATCGTATTTAATGCAGGGGAATTTGCCGGTCACCCTCGAGGAGTATTGGGAACTCGTCAGGAATACGCGACAGGCCATCGTCCAGCTGGAAGCGGAGCCGGAGCAGAGCATTCATCAGCAATTGGATGCGCTGTCCTTACAGTGGGCGGCGATCACCGAGGTTGAATTACCCGATAAAAATCTGGTTCCCATCGATTCATCGTTCCTGGTCGCGGAATTGAAAAGCGATCCACCGAATCTCGCCTATTTGCAAAACCTGCTGGATACGTATTTGCAGGCACACGCGCAGTATCCGCAAAATGTTTTCTCGCTTCAGGATGTGCAGCCGCTGAATGAAATTCTGGCGCGTCCGGAGTTCCAGTGGCAGCAGGCCCCAACTAGTGAGACGCCCAGTTGGCTGCAGAATCTGTTTGACCGCTTCGCGGATTTCCTGAATCGCCTCTCCCATGGAACTGAGAAAGCCTATTATTATGGACGCGTTCCCCTGATCGTGGCCGCGACACTTCTCTTCCTGCTCAGCCTGTTTTACATCTCGAGGAGCCTTTCGCGCAGCCTGGTGCGCGAGGCCCAACTCGCCGCGGAAGGCGGCGAAAGCGATGAGTTACTGACCTCCAAAGGCGCGCTCCAGCGTGCGCAGACTCTGTCAGGGGAGGGCGATTATCGCAACGCCATCCGTTATTTATATCTTTCCTCCCTGCTGGTGCTCGATGAAGAGGGACTCCTGCGTTATGATCGTTCGCGCACCAACCGCGAATATTTGCGCAGCGTCTCCTCCAGGCCCGAACTGGCGAATCCCCTGCAGGAGGTGATCGATGTCTTCGACCGGGTTTGGTACGGATACGAGTCGGTTGACGAAGAAACCTATCAGTCTTATGTGGAACACGTGGAAGAGTTGCGGGAGAAGAAGGAATGAAGTCTCTCTCGCGCGATGCCAAACTGGCGATCGGTATTCTGCTCTTCCTGGTGATCGTGACCGCCTTTGCCGCGGCGCGTGCACAGACCGGACCGGAATATCCGCCACTATCGAGTCTCTCCTCCACGCCGGATGGCGCGCTGGCGTTGAAGTTGTGGGTGAAACAATTGCATTACAACGTGGATGAGCGGGTGCTGGCGAGTTTCGTCCCTCCGCAGAGCGCATCGATCCTGTTCATGCTGGAACCTCTCTTTCCAACGGAGGATGAACTCAAAGCCGCTGACGATTGGGTGGAGAAGGGTGGTACGCTGATCGCCATTGGTGATGACTATGGCATGTACTCCATCGTTGATCACTATGAATTTTCCTTTGATTATCTCGCTGATAATACCGCGGTGCCGGCCGTGGAGAGTCCGCTGCTCGATTCGCCGCCGGCTTTTGATCCGAAAAACGCCAGGATCAGGATGGCACTGGTTTCCGAGCGCGATGATTACGTGGTGCTGGCTGTTTTCAAGGATGAGCCTGTGCTGGTTTCCTTTGAACAGGGAAAAGGTCGCGTCATTCTGGGAACGATTCCCGTTTCGTTCACAAATGCCGGTCTGAAACAAACCGGCAACCCCGAATTGGTCTTGAACATCCTGGCGCTGGCACGCAAAAAAGGAACGGTCTGGTTCGATGAGTGGCATCACGGTTTACAAAGCGGTGAGCAGATTCTCGGGCCGACAGAATTCCTGCGCTTCACGCCAGTGGGACGTTCGTTGTTGTTTCTCACCTTCGCTGTTTTTATTGTGCTCTTTATACAGGGACGTGGCTTTGGCAGGTCCATGCCTCTGCCACAGGAGATCAAACGCCGCGGTGCCCTGGAACATGTGACCGGCGTTGCCAATCTCAGCCGCCGCGCCGCACATCGTTCGGCAGTGATGATGCATTATCACGATCAGATCAAGCGCAAACTTGGTCAACGCTATCGCCTCGATCCGGGCATGGATGATGATGAATATGTGAATACCCTGATTGGATATAACCCCTCCATCGATAAGAATGAATTGCTCGGCTTATTGAAAGGATTGAAGGGTAAAGATATCAGCGAGACTGAGATGGTGAATCTGGCCGTCGAAGCGGCTGAATGGATCGATACTTAAAATCTCGCGTTGAGCGGAGTGGCGTCCGCTGGTTGAGTAGAGCAGTGTTCTTCTGCTCATATCGAAACCCGGCGCCACACAGACGAAACGCGGGTGTGCATGTAAATGTGCGCTTCGTCTGCATTCCTCGCCGTCGCTCATCATTCCGCTCAGCGCGAGTAAATAGGAGCATTTATGAACCCAACCGAATTAAAAAGTATTTTTGAAGGTTTACGCACCGAGGCAAACAAAGTCCTGGTGGGATTGCAGGAACCGTTCGAACTTCTTGCCGTCGCGCTCTTCACTGGTGGACATGTTTTGTTGGAAGGAGTGCCGGGCACAGCGAAAACGTTGATGGCGAAGACTCTTGCGCACATGGTGCAGGCAAAGTTCACCCGCATCCAATTTACCCCGGACCTGATGCCGTCCGATATTTTGGGTACCAGCGTGTTCGATGTTTCCACGACTCAATTCCATCTGAAGAAGGGACCCGTTTTCACGCAGTTGCTCCTCGCCGACGAGATCAACCGCGCACCGGCCAAGACCCAGTCTGCGCTACTGGAGGCGATGGAGGAGAAGCAGATTAATCTGGAAGGTGAGCGATATCTGCTCGAGGCGCCCTTCATGGTGATCGCCACGCAGAATCCGATCGAATACGAAGGGACGTATCCGCTGCCCGAAGCGCAATTGGACCGTTTCATGTTCAAAGTGCTGGTTCCGTATTCCCCGCTGGATGATGAGATTGAAGTCTTGCGTCGTTATCATCAGGGCTTTGACGCCCATAATCTGTTGGCGGCCGGTCTGTTACCCGTATTGACCTCGCAACAAGTCGTTGAGATCCGCGCCTCGATCAAGCAAATCGTTGTGGAGGACGGTATCTTGAATTATGTGGCGAAGATTGGTGTGGCGAGTCGTCAGTCGCCCGATATTGTGTTGGGTGCCAGTACGCGCGCAACGACTCATGCACTGCTTGCTGCGAAGACTTTTGCCGCGTTACAGGGACGTGGTTTTGTCATTCCAGATGACGTCAAGTTCGTCGTGCCACCGGTCTATCGGCATCGTATCTTATTGAAGCCCGAAGCAGAGATCGAAGGTCTGGATGCAGACTCGGTGATTCGAAGAGTTTTGGGTTCGGTAGAAGTGCCGCGATAATTCTATTCCGTCATGGCGAGAAGCCATCGCTCTGAGCGGAGCCCGAAGGGCGCAGACGAAGTGCAAGCGACGAAGCAATCTCAACTAACCTGCAAATATAGATTGGGTTAATGAGTTGAGATTGCCACGTCGGGCTGGGTTTCGATATATGGCGCCTTGGTGCCATACTCAACCATCAGCCCTCCTCGCAACGACATTTGAAATGAAATGATTCCAACTACCCGTTCTTTGCTGCTCCTTCTTATCACCGTTCCCATCATGGCACTGGGAGCGTGGCTTCCATTCATGGAATGGATCGCCTGGGGGTACTTCATCCTGGTTCTCTCGGCCATGTTCATCGATTGGCGCCTGGCAGGAGATATCAAACAGTTCGAGTTAATGCGCGGGCACGATAGCAAGTTATCGTTGGGCGCGGAGAATCCGATCCGCGTCAGCTTGAGGAATCGCTCGTGGCGCGGAGTCAATTTTACGGTCCGGGATGAGGCGCCGGAGCAATTCACGATCGAAGCGCGGACGATGGCCGGTCAGGTGGCGCCGCGCGGAACGTGGGATCATATCTATCATGTGCGTCCATTGCGACGAGGAGATTATCAATTCGGGGATTTGAGTTTGCGTTGGGTCGGGCCGTTGGGCTTGATGGTTCGTCAGGCAAAGGTGGAGTCCAAGGAACCGGTCAAGGTGTATCCCAATCTGTTGGACGTGCGGCGCTATGATTTGTTGTTGAAGCGGAATCGTTTGCAGGAAATGGGCTTGCGGAAGACGCGTCAATTCGGCGAAGGGACCGAGTTCGAGCGTCTGCGCGAGTACCTGCCCGATGACGAGTATCGGCGCATCAATTGGAAGGCAACCGCCCGGCGGCATTTCCCGGTGACGACAGAATATCAAACGGAACGCAGTCAGCAGGTGATCGCCGTGCTGGATACGGGGCGCATGATGCAAAGTCCGGTGGCGGATATTGCCAAGCTGGATTATGTGGTGAATGCAGTTTTATTGCTGACCTATGTGGCAACCGGCAAAGGCGACCGCGTGGGTATGCTGAGCTTTGCGGATGATGTGCAGCATTATCTCAGCCCGCGGCAGGGACGCGGACAGTTCTATCGCATGTTGGAGTTGTTGTACGCCGTGGAGCCGCAGCCAGTGGAGCCGGATTATCGCAAAGCATTGGCCTATTTGGCGGTGAAACAGAGACGCCGTGCCCTGGTCGTTGTTTTTACGGATTTGACCGGCGGCGCAAGTTTGAATTCTCTGGTCGCGCAGATGTCCATGCTGGCACGCAGCAGTCTGCCGTTACTGGTCACGATCAGCGATCCGGATGTGGTGGGCGCCTCACACATGAAGCCGCGCGATTCGCTGGGAGTTTATCAACGCGCCGCCGCGAACCAATTATTGGATGAAAGACGCGTGGTGCTGGATGCGCTCCGTCAACGTGGGGTGTTGACCCTGGATGTGCCGGCGAATCAGTTGTCGATGTCGGTGATCAATCGCTATTTGGAATTAAAGGGGAGAATGCAGTTGTAAGTTTGTCATTGCGAGCGCTCCGCTTTGCGGGCGCATGGCAATCTCATAAGGGGATGGTAACTCAGCTCACAGACCAATTTATATTTGAAGTTCAGTTAAGATTGCCACGTTGTGGTGCTGGTTTCGATACGAGCGGAACTGCACCACTCTACTCAACCACCGAGCGCCACTCCTCGCAATGACAGATGTTAGTGTTTCTTTTTCCATTCTCTTCCCGCTAACAATAGATAACTATAAAGAAAAATCCCGCTCACGATTCCCACGATCCAATGGATGGGCGGCGCGATGTTGTTATTCGGGGAAATGAATCCCTCAATCGAGCCCGCGACGACCAGCCATGGGACCGCACCGAGAAGCAAATACACCGCCTTACGCGCGGCCTGGGCGAGCGCGTCGCGTCGGCGCATCAAGCCTGGTCGCAGGATGGCCCAGCCCAACATGAGTCCCGAGCCGCCGGAGATGAAGATCACGCTCAATTCGATCACACCGTGTCCGATGACGAAGGTCCACAACTCGAAGCCGATGCCGTGAAAAGAGGTGAGGCCCGTCAGCGTGCCCATGATCAGTCCGTTGAAAAAGAGCACCCATAACGTCATCAATCCCGCGGTCAGGCCGCTGGCGAAGGCCAGGAACGAAACCCGAATATTGTTCTGCATGATAAACGTTGAGGTATAAGGCCGTTCTTCCACGGGGATGTCCACCCACAATTGCTTGTCTTCCACGATGCTGATCAGGGATTGCATTTCAGGCGGAAGTAATAAGGTGGCCGTCGCAGGTTGGACGTAGGTGATCAACCCGGAGACGAGCGCGGGCAGGATAAAAAACAGAGCCGCGACGAAGGTGAAGATCCAGGTCTCGCGAAAGAGACGCGGGAATCCTTTTGTTGCAAAATCCCACAAGCGCTTCAAAGCCAGCGGTTCACTGCGATACACCGTCGCGTGCGCACGTGCCACGAGTTGATTTAAATAAGCGGTGATATCGTTACGCGGGAAGTCGCGTTTCGCCAGCGCCAGGTCGGAAGTGGTGGCGCGATACAGGCGCGCCAGGTCGTTCACCTGGGTTTCGGAAAGTCCGCGCATATCCTTTTGGCTCAGGTCGAGCAAGTGACTTAATGCCTCCCAGTCGCCTTTGCGGGACTGGTAAAATTCATCTGCACGCATAGGTGAATTATACTCACACACTGTGTCACTCTGAGCGAAGCGAAGAGTTTCGCTGCAAATCGGCGGGATTCTCCCCGCACCGACCCACCGGGGCAGGTGTCGGTCGCGGCACTTCTAGTGCCACTCGCTCAAAATGACATTCAAACAAAAGAAGCTTATGACTTTTCCGGATGAAACCCTCGATATTCAAACGCCTGAGAACGTGGCCTTCGGTTATCAGATCGCCGGCATCGGTTCGCGCTTCCTGGCGACATTATTGGATACGCTGTTTATCATCCTGTTGGAGATCGCGATCATCATTGTGCGTGCCATCCTGCTGGCCGCGCTCGATCAGTCGTCGTTCGGCAATGATATATCCCCCTGGGTGGTGGCGCTCTTCGGTTTGATCTCTTTTCTTTTCTATTCCGGTTATTACGTGCTATTCGAAATGCTTTGGAACGGACAAACGCCCGCCAAACGTTGGATGGGGTTGCGCGTCATTTGCAGGGATGGCACGCCCATCACGCTCTCCGAATCGCTCATCCGCAACCTGGCGCGGCTGGTGGATTTTCTCCCCTTCGCCTATGGCGTCGGTTTGATCACCATGTTCATCGATAAGCAATCGCGGCGGCTGGGAGACTTGGCGGCGGGCACACTGGTGGTCCATGACCGCGCCCCGATTTCCATTCAGGAACTTTCCGTGAAGCGTGAAGTTCACCTGCGTCCCTGGGCCAAGGTGGACCTGGATGGGTTTCCCTTCGAACGGCTGACGGAGAACGATTTGAATCTGATCGAGGGCTTTCTCCAGCGACGGGCTCAGTTGACACATCGTGACCAGCTCGCGGTCCAGCTGTTGAACACGCTTCATCAACGCCTGGGCCTGCCCGCGCCCACGCTGGATCGATTTCGAAGCTGAGGACAGGCTCGCGGCGGTCCTGCAGGCGGCACGCCACCGTGAGCAGGAATAGGAGTGGAAATATAATGACAGTCAACGAAGCCAGCAAAAGTAACAACAAATGGGTATGGATCGGTCTGGGCCTCTCGGCCTTGTTCTGCCTGGGCGCCTGTGCTATTGCCGTGATTCTCCTTGCACACCTCGGACAGCGATTTGAACAGGGCATGAAGACCGATCCAGAAGAGGCTGCCAGGGCCGCGCATGCCATCGCAGACTATGAACTTCCTGATGGCTATCAGGAACGGGTTGCCATGGATTTCTTTGTCTATTCCATGGTGATGATCGGCCCCGAGTTCAAATTCAACCTCCACCAGCGAACCGCTCATCATGCTGACGCAATTTCAGACCTCGATAAATCGCCAGCAGATGGAAGAGCAAATGCGCCAGTCCTTTGAGCGGCAGTCCGGGATGCGTGGCCTGAGCATGAAATTGGTGCAAGTAAAGAAAATGACCATCCGTGGAGAGGAAGTTAACGTATCCATCTTTGAAAGTACGGAAGAGAACGCGCCGGTCATGCGCCAGTTGGTCACCACCTTTCCCGGCAAGCGAGGCACCGCCATGTTGATGATCATGGGCCCGGCGCAAGCCTGGGATACGGAAGTCATCGATCAGTTCATTGAATCCATCCATTAAATCGCATACAATAACAATTCACCGGAGGAACCGACATGAATCAAATCAAACCTCTAAATTGGAGTCCAAAACCCGGCGTTGGGTTTACCGTTGTCCGGCGTGAGGATGGCGGCATGAACCTCACCTTTACCGACCTGTCAGATGCCACGCTCAGCGACTGGCGTGAGTTTGCGATGGAGCACCTGCTCGGTGCCGATCGCCGCACGCGCAATATGTATGATCTGCGTGCAATGCAGGAAATCCCTGAGAAGGCGATCAAGATGGCCGTGGAGGCCAACAGCGACCCCTCGGCGCGCAATATCCGTGTGGCGGTGGTGGTGGCCAATGAAAGTGTGGCGAACGCGGTCCGTGAAGTTGGGGCGCGCGCCCTAGCCGGCACCGCCTCGGCCATGAGAATCTTTACGAATATGGACGAAGCCGAAACCTGGCTCGCCCGTCCGCTGGATCAGATACCGTAGTTCGCAGCCGTCACACCTGCACTGCACCGAACGCAGTGCGGCGCAAGTGTTGCGAGTGATGGTCGAGACCAAGTAGTCGGGACCGAGCGAAGCAATTCCGTTTTGGATGAGATTGCTTCGTCCCGCGCTTCGACTGCGGACTTTGTCCTCCGCTCAGCGCGATGAGGTTCGCAATGACGAATTGTTTGTATGAAATCCGACTCCTTACAAATCGGCGATCATTTTTTCAATTGGGGCTCCCGCACCTATGTGATGGGAATCCTCAACGTTACACCTGATTCCTTTTCAGGAGATGGGTTGCTTCCCTCACCCCCGGCCCCTCTCCCGAAAGGAGAGGGGAGAGATCGTGCGTTGCAACAAGCAAAAGAATTTCTCGCCAACGGCGCGGACATCCTCGACGTAGGCGGCGAATTGACGCGGCCCGGTTCACAGCCGGTCAGCGCTCATGAAGAGCTGGAACGCGTGATTCCGGTCATTCAGGCGATTGCCAAAGAATTTCGCGGAGCATTAATTTCCATCGATACCTACAAAGCCACAGTGGCGGAAGAGGCCTTCCAGGCCGGCGCGCGTATTTTGAATGATGTTTGGGGCCTGCGCGCTGACCCGGAGCTGGCAAACGTCGCGGCGAAGTACGAGGTTCCTGTCATCTTGATGCACAATCGCAGCAATCCAGCCAGCGTGGAAGTGCGCGAACAATTGGGCAACGCCTACATCGGCGCGGAATATGCGGACTTGATCGAAGAGGTGAAACGCGAACTGCTCGTCAGCGTGAGGATCGCGAAAAAAGCCGGGGTGGATGAAGGGCGTATTATTCTGGATCCGGGCATCGGCTTTGGAAAGAAGCGGGAACATAATCTCGAGTTGATCAATCGGCTCGATGAGATCCGCGCCCCGGGCTATCCGATCCTGTTGGGGCCGTCCAGAAAATCGTTCATCGGCTTTACATTGGACTTGCCCGCAGATCAACGCCTCGAAGGCACGGCCGCGACGATCGCGGTGGGCATCACGCGCGGCGCGGATATCATCCGCGTACATGATGTGAGAGAGATGGCGCGCGTGGCGAAGATGACAGATGCAATTGTGAGACATCAATAATGTTGGACGATTACGGCAGAGACTTATTGCGCAGTGGAATTATCGAAGCGAAGGCGGGTCACAAGGAGGCCGCGCGGCGTTATCTGGATCGCGCCATTTATTCGAGCAGCGACCATGATGTGATGGCGGAGGCCTGGTATTGGATGAGTCAGGTCGTCGATGACGCGGCCGAAAAACGCCAGGCGATCGAGAATTGTCTGGCGCATGATCTGCGGCATGCCCGCGCCCGCAAGATGCTGGCCATCCTGGATGGCAAACTGAAACCAGACGAGATCGTCGACGCCGATCATCTGCCGCCCGCGCCGGAAGGCTTGCGTGAGTCCAACGCCGATCGTTTCATGTGTCCCAAGTGCGGCGGTCGCATGAGCTTTGCGCCCGATGGTCAGTCGCTGGTGTGTGATTATTGCACGCGTCATCAGGCGCTGGGTCTTTCCGCACAGCCGGCCGAGGAAGAGGATTTCATTACGGCCATGGCGACCGTACGTGGACACGGCAAGCCGCTCAACGAACAAGTCTTCCATTGCGAAGGCTGTGGCTCGGAGTTCCTCCTGCCGCCGGATCAAATCTCCGCCAATTGTCTCTATTGCGATTCGCCGCATGTGGTGAATTTGAAGGATACGAAAGATTTGCTGGCGCCGGATGGCATCATCCCACATCAGTTCAACCAGGAGCAGGCGATAAAATTTTTGGTGCATTGGGTGGATGGTAACAAGATCAAACCCGAAAAGAAAACAGATTTACCGCGCGGAACTCTATCTCCCGTTGTGGACCTTCGATATCGGCGGCGAGGTGGATTACACCGGTGAAATCGTCGTCAATGAAGAAAACGGTTTGATGCGCGGCCAGGAACGACAGGTGAGACGCGTTTCGGATTCCTATCCTGTGCTGGTGGATGACCTGCCGATTCCCGCCTCCCGCAAGTTGTCCGCCGTTTTCCTGCGGCTGATTCCCACCTTTGAACTGACCTCCGTCAAACCCTACGATCCGCGCTTCCTGGCAGACTGGCCTGCCGAAGTGTATGACATCCCCATGGCGGAAGCTTCGCTCGACGCGCGCAGTCAGGCCTATACCCAATGCAAAGAGGAGATGTCCTATAAACTGATGCCGATGCAGATCGTTCGTTCGTCGTCGGCGAAAATGGGCATCGAATCCTTCAAGCTGGTACTGCTGCCGGTGTGGATGACCGAACTGCCCTTCGGCGGACGCGAGCATTTGGTCTTGATCAACGGTCAGAACGGAGTCGTCGCCAGCGACCTGCCCGACAGAAAGCAAAAGAAGGGTGGACTGATGGAGTGGCTAGGGGATCTGCTGGAGGATTGACGTATAATCAAACCATGCAGGTAACACAACGGCTTCCCGATGTATGGGATTATGACCTCGACCAGAAACAATTTCAAGAAATCCTCAACGGCCGTCTGACAAAAGGACGCTTAAATCAGGAGTGGGCAACGCGTCGCTTGTTGGAATATGCTCCATACGATGAAATCATTCGATTGATCGGTTACAAAAAACTTGTGGAAAATTGGTCTCGATGGCGCGGACACATCCGTTCGAAGAGCCGCGTGCGCGGATTTGATTTTCTCGTGAAGTGGATTCCCGAAAAACATCCCGAGTTGCTTCATGGCTGACAACCCAACCTTTTACTTTGATGTTTTATATCCTTTTCAAGATCGTGTGATACAAGTCATTAATCAGGTGGACACAGACTTTTATCTCACAGGAGGAACAGCCGCATCACGGGGTTACCTTCGACATCGTTTCTCGGACGATCTGGATTATTTTGTCAACGATGACAATCGTTTCGGTCTGTGGGTGGAACGAATCATCCAGGCGCTCAACAGGGAATGGACTTGTAATGTCCGGATGAAGGAGGAACGATTCGCCAAACTCGCCCTCGTTCAAAAGGATATTTCGCTCAAGATCGAGATGATCAATGATGTTCCTGCACAGGTCGGCGAAATTCAAATTCATGCAATTCTCGGACGATTGGATAGTGCTGAAAACATTCTCGCCAACAAGGTGACTGCCTTGCTCGATCGCGAAGGGCCAAAAGATCTGGCTGATATCTGGGGTTTCTGTTGCCAGAAGGAACTACGCATCGTCTGGGACTGCGCCCAGAAGATGAGGCCCCTGCGGAGCAGTTGAAATCATGTTCGTTTCCCTTTAGACGCAAGGCATAACTCGGTGGAGGCTAAAGGGATGACAGATGTGCTGGATGAATATAGCGACTATTACGCTGACTTGTTGGACAACACCTATGACTGCGTGGATCGGATTGTCCTGAATGCCTACCTTCGCATGGGACAAGGGGCGGGCGGCTTTCGTACCTGGTGGAGACAGTTGAGGGGCTCGGATGATAATTTGGACAATACGCATCTGATGCGCGTTGGCGGGTCGTTTCAGTCGCCGCCTGCGCGCGCATGCGAAGGCTCACCAGATGCCTGTGAAAGATTGTGTGCCCGGAGAGCGGAAACACGAAATTGCTGAGGAATATCTTCCAAAGGACGTCAACTTCACTGGCGTATTTTTGATCCTGGTGGCGCGTGCGCCTGCGCCAGTTTGGGACGTACAATGCTCCAAGAACGGCAATATCGTCAATCTCGCCAAAAAGTATCCTTATGTGAATCACTACTCGTTCCATATTCTCGACCCCGATTGGGGACATGTCACCATCAAGATGAGTGGCCATCCTCCCTTCGGGGCACAGATCATGTTGAATGGCCACGAGTATGTGGCCTGTCAGGCCAGGCAGGAAGGCATCCAGTTTACCAAGGAAGGCAATTGTTTCACCCGAATTTCCGACGCGACCCGACTGGCGCAAATCGCAGACACCTTGTCTTCGCCAGACAGCATAGGGCGCTTGACGCAGGTCTGTGAGCGTTGGATTTACTCGGCTTGCCTGTGCTTTGGGTTGGATTTGGCTGAGCAGGAAAAGACCAACTTTCATTACGATTACTCGATCTATCAGGAAGAATACAGTCGCAACCTCCTGTTCCAACGTGGCAGTGAGTTGGAGCAAGTCTTTCAGGGCACCCTTGATTGCACCCGCCGCCTGCTGGATGTCAAAAGCCTGAAGACCATCTTTGGAAGCAAACAACGTCCCAGCCGTTGCAAGCACCACAAAGAACCTCGCTGCGAAGTCGTGGTCGAGAGACCTGCGTATGACTTGACGGTCTTCAAGATACACTTCGGGAAGATCACCGCCAAGATGTATACCAAAGGCGCACGCGTCTTGCGCACGGAGGTGAGCGTTCACCACACCAAAGAACTGCACTGTGGACGCGCGCTGCCCAAGTTCTCCGAGATTGTCTGGCGGCTGAAAGAAATCTTGAAGCGCTTCCTGAATGCCCTGCGCGGCATGGATATTGCCTCCATCGCGGAGAATAGCCTGGAGGATTGGCACAAACCTTCCCAGGTCGGGCAAACTCGCGTTGGGGGTGTTGATATCCACCAGCCCGGAATCCGCGCAGTCCTGCAAGCCGTGGTGGCTCTGTCGGTGGCTCCACATGGATTTCAATGCGCTGATTTGGCTGCCAAAGTGCAGGAAAATATTGCCAGCCAGTCCAGCTCGCACCAGGCTGCTTATGATCTGAAGAAATTGCGCGGAAAAAACCTGGTGCATAAAATCCAAAACTCGCGCCGCTATCAACCTGTCCCCCAGGCACTGCGGCAAATGACCGCTTTGCTGGTCTTGCGGGATAAGGTCATCAAACCTGTCCCGGCTGGAGCAGGAAAAACCAGACCCGGTCCAAAACCGAAATATCAAAATCAGGCTGATCTCCATTATGCAAACCTTCAAACCGAAATGCGTAACCTGTTCCAGACCATTGGACTTGCCATATCATCTCATCCGCAAAGTTTTGTCGTTATTGGCGCACTAAGCGCCTATCACTTCAAACTGCCATCACAGGTGCGCAAAGCAAGGCTGTGGGCGTTTTTCCTGCTGACCTGGGACGGATCCTGTGTTCCGTTCAAAAAGAAGACTGGGAAACCATCCGCTGGATTCAAGCGCCGTCGGCAGAGACTTTCATTTCACAGTTGAATCGATTGGGGGAAAGTTTGTTATTGGTTGAATAATGCTGCCCGATAAAAAGAAGAAGGGTGGATTGATGGAATGGCTGGGCGATTTGTTGGAGGAGTGATCCGCTGGTTAAGTAGGACGACACTTGCGTCGGCACCAGGTGTCAGTGTCAGTGACTGAGAACTGCCTGCCTGTAAATCATCGTAGCAGAAAGGGGAGAACCAAATTTTTTAGCACACAGAACACGAAGGTTATGCTTGTATCTTTTAGTTAATAGTATTAGTGGGGTATGTCAGGAACATTGTGTAAATGGGACTTTCACAACAAATGTTTTTTCTGCCAGTGCTTCTGGATCAACAGCCTGCGGCGCAACGGGGGTCAGGGGGAGCGGAGCGCATTTCCCCTTGAGGCCCGTCAGGCGCAGGCTAGCCTCGAGAAGCGGGTGGCAGAAATGGTTCATACGGGTACCCGCTCTGCAAAGCGAATGGCTAACTGGTTGAGGATTCGCGGCCAGTTCTGGATAGGCATAGTCCATTTCCTGGTGATGTTCAGGGTTGCCAGGTAGAGCAGTTTGCGCACTGCCTGTTCAGTCGGGAAGGAGCCTTTGGTCTTGATCACTTTACGTAGTTGGCGGTGATAGCCTTCCACACTGTTGGTGGTGTAGATCAAGCGCCGGATCTCCCTGGGGAACTCAAAGAAAGTTGCCAGATCCTCCCAATTGTTTTGCCAGGAGCGAATAGCAGTGCCATACTGGCTGCCCCAGGTTTGTTCCAATTGTAGCAGGTTGGCTTCGGCTTGTTCACGCGTAGCTGCCTGATAGACCGTTTTCAGATCCGCCGTGAAGGCTTTGCGGTCTTTCCAGACCACATATTTCAGGCTTTGGCGGATCTGGTGAATGATGCAGCGCTGCACCTGGGTCTGCGGAAAAACGGACTGGATGGCCTCCTTGAAACCGCTCAGACCATCGATGGAGGCCAGCAAAACATCCTGAACACCGCGATTTTGCAGGTCGGTGACCACGGAGAGCCAAAAGTTGGCGCCTTCTCCTCCCTCCCCGACCCAGTGACCCAAAATCTCGCGCTGACCGTCCAGATCAACACCCAGGACATTGTAGACAGCCACGTTCTTGATCTTGCCATCCCGCTTGAGCTTGAGGTGGATGGCATCCAGGTACAAAATGGCATACACCTCTGCCAGGGGACGGTTCTGCCAGGCTTCCACCAGCGGCCAGACCTTGTCGGTGATGGCGCTGATCGTATCGGGTGACACATCGATCCCGTACAGCTCGGTCAGCATAGCCTGGATGTCACGCGTCGACATGCCTCTGGCATACATCGCGGTAATCTTCTGCTCGATCTCGTTGCTGTTCTTCTTCAGCAGCGCCGATTGAAATTCACCGTTGCGATCCCGCGGCACTTTGATCTCGGCATCCCCCCCAGAAGTGCGCATCTTGCGTGTATAGGACCCGTTGCGGCTGTTGCCCGAGTTGCGTCCTTCGGCCTCATACCGCTCATATCCCAACTCAGCCGTCAGTTCCGCCTCCAGCATCTCTTCGATCGTCTTCGAGAACAGCCTGGCAAAGATGCCGTCTTTCCCATAAAAATCATCGATGGAGGTCGCTTTCCCCAGTTCCTGCGCAACTTCCTCGGCACTTGGCATATGGGCTTGAATGTCTTTCTTGTTCTTGCTCCTTTTCTCTCTCATGGGTTTTCCTTTCTCTCTTTAGGATAACCCATTTACACAATTATTCTGATACTCTCTATTAGTGTTTACCTAATATTATTAGTTTTTTGCCAATCGCCCTCCATCCGCCATACTCTAGTGGTCACACGCAGGGTTAGTCCGCCGATTTACCGCCCCACGCCTCTCCAATTTTCTCGCGACCTTGTTTGGTTCTTTCAATTCATGTTCCCACACGCGGACAACCCTCCACGCCCAGCTTCCGCAATTCCTTTTCGATTGACGTATAATTTTCCATCCCAATAGGATGCTACTCAAATCTTGCAAGGAAGAGAGCCAACATGAAAGTAAAAGACTTGCTTACTCTGTTATCTAAAATGCCTGCAGATGCGGATGTTGTTGCCAAGGGATATGAAGGCGGCGTGGACGATATCATAAATGTCCGATTAGTGAAGCTTTGCAGAGATGTGCATAAGGAATGGTATTACGGCAGGCACGAGATCAAAGAAGATGGCGATGTTCAGGCAGTTTTTATTCAGAAGGAAGAACGTGAAGTTGAAGAAGCTGGTGATTATTCCAAAGACCACCACAAATGGCTGGATGATCAAGACTTGGATACAGTAGTCAGTCGAATACAAGAAAAACGAAAAAATTATAAGAAGTTGAAATGAGATTGACGGTGCATCGCTGAAACAGTGCGCTGTTTTTTTTATCCCGCAGACCTGACAGTCTCGAAACATCTCTTCACCTTCGCAGCGACCATCTTTGGTTCTTTCAACTCATGTTCCCATACGCGGACAACCCTCCACCTAAGTTTCCGCAATTCCCTGTTCGCGTTAAGTTCCTTGCCTGAATTGTGTTTTGGCTGTATCCTTACTAGAGTAATTCATCTTCGGGAAAGTTAGTAGGAAGATGCGAAGAGAATATTATTCTGACACAATAGCCGATTTCCTAAAGACAAATCCAGATACGATACTTGGCAAACTTGCTCAAAGTAGCGAATTTGCTTTGGAACAAACACAGCGTGATGCATGGCTAGAAGAAATCAGAATATTGCAAAACGTTCTACAGCCATATATGGGCACGATATATTTTGAATATTCAATTCCAAGAATGGGGAAAAGAATTGATGTTGTCTTACTCATTGGCTCAGCAATATTTGTTCTCGAATTCAAGGTGGGTGAAGGGGAATTTACATCTTACGCAATCGACCAAGTGTGGGATTACTCTTTAGATTTGAAGAATTTCCATGAAACAAGTCATGAATGTTTTATTGCTCCAATCCTGATTGCCACTAAAGCAAAGGTAAATTCCGCAACAGTTTCTACAACTTCGCACAACGACAAATTGCTATTTCCAATCAAATGCAATGAGGAACTACTAAGCCAAGTAATTGATGATGTTTTACGTTTCGTTGATGGAAATGAAATCAATCCATTGCAATGGGAATCCGGAAGATATCAACCCACGCCTAATATTATTGAAGCAGCAATGGCTTTATACAGGGGTCACTCCGTAGAAGATATCTTGCGACATGGTGCTGATTTAAGTCTGACGACAGGCACGATCTCAGAAATTATTCGGCTATCCAAACATAATTCCCAAAAATCAATCTGCTTTGTAACTGGTGTGCCTGGCTCTGGAAAAACATTGGTTGGGCTTGATATCGCAACAAATCATATCGATAAAGACAACGACTTATACAGTGTATTTCTTTCAGGAAATGGTCCACTTGTTGCGGTATTACGTGAAGCATTAACACGGGATAAGGTTAAGCGCGAAAAGGAGCTTGGTCGCAAAATCAAAAAAGGGGAAGTGATGAGTGAAGTCAAGCTATTTATTCAAAATGTTCATTACTTCCGTGATGAAGGATTGATTGACCTCAACAAACCACCCATTGAACATGTCGCATTATTTGACGAAGCGCAACGCGCTTGGGATTTACAACAAACGGCCAACTTTATGAAACGAAGACGTAATTACACAAATTTTCAAATCTCTGAACCTGAGTTTTTGATTTCCTGCCTTGATCGTCATCCTGATTGGGCCGTTGTAGTTTGTCTTGTTGGTGGTGGACAAGAGATTAACACTGGAGAAGCAGGTATTAGCGAGTGGATTGACGCTTTAGAGCGTTCATTCCCGAGTTGGCACATCTACATTTCCCCAGAATTAACGGATAGCGAATATGGCGATGAGAAATTGCAAAACAAGATCAGGGCACGCCAAAATGTCACCTACAAAGAAGAATTACATCTTTCAGTTTCGATGCGTTCCTTCCGTGCAGAGCATATATCACTTCTTGTAAAGCAAATCTTGGATTTACAACCTGATGAAGCGAAGAAAACTTTAGAAAAGGTAAAAGAAAAATATCCAATTCTTATTACACGTGACCTTACGAAAGCAAAACAGTGGCTAAAAGCGCGGGCCCGTGGTTCGGAACGTTATGGAATCGTTGTCTCTTCTCAAGCAGAACGATTGAAGCCACATGCAATTGATGTGAAATCACCTGTTGATCCAATCCATTGGTTTCTTGATGGAAAAGAAGATGTACGTTCATCTTATTATCTTGAAGCTGTTGTGACAGAGTTTCAGGTGCAAGGGCTTGAACTAGATTGGGCTTGCGTAACTTGGGATGCTGATTTTCGGTATTCAAAACAAGGCTGGGAACATTTTTCTTTTGTTGGCGATCGATGGAACAAAATCAGAAAACCTGAACGACAAAACTATCTAAAGAATGCCTATCGTGTTCTTTTGACTCGTGCAAGACAAGGCATGGTAATGGTTGTTCCATCAGGTGACAAAGAAGACCATACGCGTAAGAAAGAATTCTATGATCCGATTTATGAATATCTACATACAATTGGATTTGATGAAATCTAAAAAACTCCGAGTTGAAGGCTCCGAGTTTTTTATCAGTCTTTACGGCGTTCATCCATAAGCGCTTTCAACGCGCCCGACCCTTTCAAAGATCCTCGTGCCTCTTTGAGACGTTTTTCAAGCAATGCTTTATCTATAGGTTTATCCAGCTTGCTAGATTTAGCATCTTTTTCGAACTTCTCGAACCATTGACGAAAACGAGCCAATTCTTTTGGATTCAATTCCGTAATTGCGTGTTTGATTTCTTGAAGCTTTATAGAAAACTCCTCAAACTAGACCTTCGTCAATTTTACCGTTTTTCTCATCACTTTAGTTTCCGCTAACTGGAATGGATAAAAAAAGTGGTAATGGCGTAAAACATGGTAATCTTATTTGGTGAAAAAATTCCACGCTGCCATTACCAAAACGGATCATACCATAAGCGTTTTGGACGAACTCCTTGAAGGGTTGCCCATTGGAACGAATCTTGCGATGATGCATGTGTTCTGGGCATTGTTGAGTGGACAGTTGCTACCGAGTCGCGGGGCATTGTTTCCGGCCTTGAAAGCCATTGGACTGGAAGACGATGGCATGCGCCGAGGCTGGACAGCAGTCAAGCGCGGCGTCTGGCAAACTGGAATTCTGATAGAGCGCTGGCGTCAGCATGTGGAAGGCTTGCCCGAGTGGCAACGACATGCATCTGAAGGACATAAACCTGTGGTAGCAGATGTGACCGCCTTTTGGCGTCCGACCTTGAAAAACTGTCCAAGCAAACATTATCATCCTGCAGCAGGGTGGGCTTTGGGGTGGTAGGCCAGGTGGGCGAAATCAATGGACAGCGGCTGGCAGTGCCGCAGGCATATGAACGCGTGCAGCCCCAGGCCCCGAGTGAAAAGCGACTATGCAGAATGATCCTCAAAAACGTCAAGAAAACGCTTTCAGCAGACGAAATTGTTGTGGTAGATGCAGGCGTGAAGGTGAGTGAGCTGCAAGCAGCCACGATAGAGCAGTACGAGTTGCGCTTAGCGAGCAACTTTACCGCCCGCCGCAACCTGCTTGCGGGCTATTGTGGTGTGGGGCGCATGCCTGTCTACGGGGAATTGATCCGTCCGCTGGCACGGTTTCCGACGAGATACAAAGTTGGGCAGAGCGGGGGCAGCTCTTGCGCGCAGAGATTTGGCGTAACTTGGTTTTACCTGACTGCGCCCCTGCTGCCCGCAAGCAAACTTTTGAGATCTACGCCCTCTATGACCCCGATTTTGATAATCCTTGGTTATTGGCAACTCCGGTGGTTCTCAAACCCAGCAGCGTTAGAAACATCTACACAGACCGTTGGCTCGTCGAGCAAATTCCTTTAAGCGCTAAACAGCGGATTGGCTCAAACCGCCAATTTGTGCAGGCCGCAGAAATGATCCAGCGTTTGCCGGAACTGGCTCGCCTGGCCGCTTCCCTTCTAAGTTTTCGCGCAGCTACCGCTCCCGCCACCCCAACAGGATTTTGGGATCCAAAACCAAAAAGAACCCCTGGTCGTTTTCGCCGCACTCTCGCCGGACGTGCATTTCCCGAAGTTGCCATTCTTTCTGGGCGAATTCGAAAAAAGAACTCGGTCACTGCCCATTTACCCAAAGGACATCTGGCACGAATGGCAAAAAATACCTCTACAGGTACACCCGCTTCTCTACTTTAGCGGAAACTAAAGTCTTCACTCTCCACCATCTTTCCTCTTTCTTTTTCCCTGTCTACCGGTTTCCTTGTATACTTAATCCATGCCCTCCACCATCCCCATCCTGCGTGCCAGACGTGAACGGCGCATCGCAAAGCAGCACAGGAACGAAGCAAGTACGCGCAACGCGCTTCTCAGTGTGGGAATGATCCTGTGCCTGCTGATCGCCGCGCTCATCATCGTGACGGCCTTCAGTTACGTCAACCTCACGCGTGACCTGCCCTCCGCCCAGATTCTGCCGACCCTGCTCAACCCGCCGGATGGGCTGCTGCTCCAGCCCACGCGTATTTATGATCGTACGGGGAAAAACGTCATCTACACCTTTGCGCCGGATGACGCACCGCGCCGTTACATTCCGCTTAGCGAGACCAATCCGCAGCACCTGCCGAAGTCCCTGGCCGATGCGGTCATTGCCCGTACCGATCCGCAATTCTGGGGACATCAGGGCTACTCGCTGGCGGGACTGGCCAATCCCGAATCCCACCCGACCATTGCTCAAAAACTCGTATACGTTTTCATCCTCTTCGACGAGCCGCCCTCCCTGCGCCGCGCCCTGCGTGAACGCATCCTGGCGGCGCAGATCACCGCCGAGTTCGGGCGCACACAGGTGCTCGAGTGGTATCTCAACTCGGCGCACTTCGGTCACTATGCCTTCGGCGCCGAAGCCGCCGCACAACTTTATTTCGGCAAACCCGCGGCGCAATTGACCACCGCCGAGTCCGCCATCCTGGCGGGCGTGAGCGACTCGCCGAGTTCGAATCCCTACGACGTGCCGGGGACTGCCCTCGAACGCGGCGAGGAGACCATCAGGATGATGTCTGCGCTCGGGCTTTTATCGGATCAAGCCACCGACAACGCGCTGGGAGAATCTCCGCTCTTTCAGACTCCGCCTCCCGTGCAGCCGGGAGTTGCTCCCGCTTTCGTCAACCTTCTCCTGGTTCAATTGGATTCCCAATTCGCGCGTGACCGCATCGAGCGCGGCGGACTTAATATCATTTCAACCTTGGATTACGATCTACAAAAGGGCGCTTCGTGTGTCACGGCATTTTATGCCGCACGCCTGGCCGGCTCTCCCGATCCGACCATCGCCTGTGACTCGTTGCGTTATTTGCCCGCCCTGCCGCCCGCGCTCAAAGTTCCCGACTCCTCCGCCAGCGCATTGATCACGAATCCCAAAACGGGACAAGTGCTCGCCGCGGTCGGGGAAACTCTTCGGGCGCAGGAAACGCCCTTGATTACCGCCCACAACCCCGGGTCCGCGTTGGACGCGTTCGTCTATTTAACGGGATTCACACGTGGCTTGAGTTCCGGCTCTTTGATTTGGGATATCCCCGGTAAGACCTCCGTTCAAAACTTCGACGGCGAATATCACGGACCGATGCGTTTGCGCGTGGCCTTGGCGAACGATTATCCCGCGCCTGCCGCACAGGTCCTTTCGCAAATGGGTGTCGAGAACGTGACGAAGATCGCCAGTTCGTTTGGCGTTTCGCGTGATGCCGGCACACAACTATCGCTGTTGAACGCCGCGGGTGCCTATGGCGTCTTTGCGCAGAACGGCGTGTATTTTGGACAGGATATAAACGAGGCCTTTGAGCCGGTAACGATCCTGCGCGTCGAGGGCGACGATGGCAGTATCTGGCTGGATTGGTCCACGCCGCAAGCCAGGCCGGTGGTGACGCCCGGACTGGCATATCTGATCGACAATTCGTTGAGCGATGAAACCGTGTTGGCAGGCGCGTTACGCGCTGCAAATGTGTTGGATGTCGGCCGACCCGCCGCCGTGAAGTTGGGACAGACAAGCGATGCGCTCGATACCTGGGCGATCGGTTACTCGCCGTCGCGAGTCGTTGGGGCCTGGACAGGTGCTCGTGCCAAAAGTGATCTATCTCCCCGTGCCCCCGCCGTTTTGTGGAACGCCTTGATGCAAATCGCTTCACAAAATGTTCCGCCCGAAGATTGGTCTTTGCCGGCGGATGTCTCAGTGATCAACGTGTGTGATCCATCAGGCATGTTGCCCACGGCTGAATGTCCGAACCTGGTCAGTGAAGTCTTCCTCAACGGCAACGAACCCCTCCAGGCCGATGACATGTATCGCAAGTTCTCCATCAACCGTGAGACAGGTTTGCTGGCGACGGTATTTACATTGCCTCAATTGATCGAAGACCGCGTCTATCTGGTGGTGCCTCCCGAGGCGCGTTCCTGGGCTGAAAGCGCCGGCCTTGCGATCCCTCCTGCCAATTACGATGTGATTCAAGCCCCGCGCATTAACCCCGAGGTGAATATCACCTCACCTGATCTGTTCGCTGAGGTCAGCGGCAAAGTGAAAATAGAAGGCACAGCTGCGGGCGATGATTTTGCCTCCTATCGCATTTTGGTGGGACAGGGACTGAATCCGCAGAAATGGATTCAGGTGGTGGAAGGGAATGCTCCCATAACGGATGGACTACTCGCCGAGTGGGATACCTCTGAACCAAGCGGATTGTATGCGGTGCAATTACAGGTGATTCGCAGTGACCAGAAGGTGGATAGCGCGATCATACAGGTGACGGTGAAATAACAAAAGCAATTCGGTGGTTGAGCGCACACTTGCACCGCACGCAAGTGTGCGCTCAACCACCCAGGACTGAAATTTATAGGAGAATGTATGAACAATGAACTGTTGCTCACAGTTGGAATTATCGTTTTTATTTTGTTCATCCTGAACGCCATTTTTCTCACAGTCATTTACTTCATGCGCAGGAAAATGGTAGCCGTCAGTCAGTGGCCGTCCACCATGGGTGCGGTGCAAATGTCCACCATCGAGCGCAGATCCTCGGAGGATGGGTACACAGATTATCCTGTAGTGCAATATTCTTATCAGGTTGGCGGACAGACCTATCAAAGCCTGAAACTGGCACCGGGTCCGGAAGTGGGTGGTTCGGGTGCAAGAAAAGTCGTTGCGAAGTACCCCGCGGGCGCGCAGGTGATGGTGTTCTATAATCCTCAAAATCCTTCCGAAGCGGTGCTGGAAAGAAAGGCACCGGCCCAGTGGATCATGTGGTTGATCTTGGTCATTTTCGATTGTGCGTTATGTGGGGTGATACCGGTTATCTGGTGGTCAATGCGCTAAGCCAATGGCGTCCATCTCCTGAATTGTAGAGCAATTTCGTACCAAAACGGGAGACGATCTTTGGTGGAGGTGTTCATTTCCGAAAATGAAAGTGCAAGCTTGGCATATGAATAAAATCACTGGCTTCCGACCATAGCATTACCCAAGACCTATTGTTGGAGAAAGGGCCTTGTTTGTTACCCTCTTGTAGGTCAATCGTAGGGGAAACATAAAAGTAATTTAGAGAGGTGAGTTGAGGCCGTTTATGTGTCCTGGCCACACCGGAGGAAGCTGGTCTTCAGAGCTTAGGTTTGCAAAGTCTACCCTGATGATTGGAGATTTGTTTCCGGGGGTTGCAATCCTGTAAGTTCATATTACTAAAATGAAAAGCGCAAATCGGTGACCCGTTGCTATAATGGGGTCAATCGAGATCCGAAAGAGCAAACCTGTTGAAAAGCAGGGACGCAAAGCCATGGGTCTACAGTCACGTGAGAGCGTGGCCATGACCGCCAGGTTGCCGAAGATGAAACCATCAACATGATCTTCGCGAGCCTGGTAAATTGCCAGGCTCATTTTTTTGGAACCTTATTATTTGTTCGATCGATAAAGGCAAACCCGCCGAAAGACGGGGACGCAAAGCCGTGGGTCTACAGTCACCTGAAAACGTGACCATGATCGCCAGGTTGCCGAAAGCAAAGCACAAGTTCGCTGGTCAGTTTGAGTGCCTTTATCGAAGAAGGAAAGAAGCAGTGGCATTCAAAAAGCAAAACACCCGTACGATCCTAAACACCGGCATTTTCCTTGTTTTCGTCATTTCCCTTTTCCTGCATCCGATTTCGTCTTTGGCCATGGGAGAGGCCATCCCGAGTTTTCCCAATTTTTCCCAATCCGTTCAAAATGGTGATGCCAGCACAGCGCGCGGCGTGTATGTCTCAAATACGCTGGCCCTGCCCATCGTCCAGCAGCCGTACGGTAATGCCGGTTATGTTTCGACCACAGATGGCGAGGCAACCCAGTTTCGTATGGCTTCCCAGTTTGGGAATATCGGGCTTCTGGCTCACAATCATCTCTCCGGAAGGTCCTTTACAAACCTGGCTGTTGGACAGGAAGTCCGCCTGGTCTATGGCGATGGTAGCGTGGAATACTTTGTGATCACAGAGGTGCTGCATTATCAGGCCCTGCAACCTGCCAGTCCGTATAGTTCCTTTCGCAGTTTGGACAGCAATGAAATCATTTCCGCTGAGCAGATGTTCAAACGTGTTTATTTTGGTGATCGTCACATTACGTTCCAGACCTGCATCGCCGCAAACGGGGACCCGAGCTGGGGCCGCTTATTTGTCCTGGCCGTACCCAAGTCACACGATCCTGTAGGGAATATACTGGCTTTGCTATATAGACACAATTAGTCCGGCTGAATGATGTTCGCATCAGGTACAGGGCAGGCCTGATACCCTTATGGAAAATTTTTCTGCCCCAAATTCTGCCAGCCCGTCGATGAAAGACGGGCTGGTTTTTTTCATAGTTTCTGCTTTTCTGGGAATCACTCGGTTTTCGTGAAGCACTGGGTGTACATTTATGCTTACGCGTTACAATATACTGTATGGCTTCTCTCGCGAAAAAATTGAAATCCCTGGGCGTTAAGTCAGGAACAGCAAATCTTGCCCCGCCAAAACCGACATCCAGCTATGATGTCGAGGCGATCGTGGCTGGCAGCCTCCTTGCCACTCCGCGTGGGGAGGTGTTTGTCGCGGAACAATCATATCCCTCCGATTATGTTTACGGTTCCTCGTCTTTGATTTCACCTTCGCCTCTTGCCCTGATATCGCAATGGGCTGGCGATAATCAACTCTCCCAGCTTCCCATCACCAAATTCGCATTCCTCGATACAGAGACGTCTGGTTTGGCCGGTGGTACCGGGACATATGCATTCATGGTGGGCGTGGCGCGTTTTGTGGATGATCAATTTGTTCTGCGACAGTTCTTTATGCGCGACCCCGCCGAGGAAGCGGAGATGCTTGAGGCCTTGGCGCAGTTCCTGACACCTGCACATGCTCTTGTTACCTTCAACGGCAAAGCCTTTGACGCACCCTTGCTGAATACCCGTTATCGCTTGCATCAGATCCCAATCCCATATAAAGATTATTCTCATCTGGATCTGTTACCGCTGGCGCGCAGGCTGTGGCGCGACCGGTTGGAATCGCGCGCCTTGAAATATCTGGAAGAACATGTCCTCGGATTGACGCGTTCCAGTGAAGAGGTGCCAGGTTATGAAATCCCCTGGCTGTACTTTGATTATCTTCGCACTCGCGACGCCCGTCCGCTGGCCGGTGTGTTCTATCACAACGCCATGGATGTGGTCGCAATGGCCGCCCTGCTGGCGCATATGAACGAGATGGTACAAAATCCGTACAACGGCCGCGTCGAGCACGGACTGGATTTCATCGCGCTGGGCAAACTGTTCGAAGATCTCGGGCACTGGGACGAAGCTTCGCGGCTGTTCGAGCGTGGACTCCAGCTTGATCTAACGGAGGCAGATTTCGGCCTGGCATTGAAGCGCTTGTCCATCCTGCAAAAGAGACGCGGCGATTTTTCCGAAGCGCTGCGCCTGTGGGAAGAAGCTGCAAGTAACGGTCATATCTATGCTCATATCGAGATGGCGAAATATTACGAGCATAAACGCCGCGATATAAAGACCGCGCTAAAATGGACGCGTTCAGCTCTGGAACATGTGGAGCGCGCTGACCTGCCGGCTTACATGCGAAGGCATTGGCAGGATGAAATTATGCACCGTCTGGCGCGTCTGGAAAAAAAGATAGTTTGCGAAGCAGGAAATAATCTTTAGAACCACATACCGCATTTTCTGATCAACGGAAAATTTCAGTGATTTGTGCAGGCAGCAGTATAATTCAGCCATTCACTTCATCGGAGGAGACATGAATATTTCTGTTTCGCAGGCGCATGGAAAGGTGCCGGTTACGGTCATCGAACTGGACGGGCAATTGGACGGCCAGAATTATCAGGAATTGATTGCCAAAGCCAGGGAAGTGTATGAAGCCGGTGCGCACGATTTATTGCTAGATCTGACGAATCTAACTTATATTAGCAGCGCCGGGCTGGTAGCCTTGCACAGTGTAGCCCTGTTGCTGCGAGGCGAAGCGTTGCCGGATACGGAGCAGGGCTGGTCTGCCTATCGGTCCATGGGTCGGGGCGGACAAGCCGGTATCCAAAAGCATGTCAAACTGCTGAATCCGCGCCCTGAAGTGAACAGTGTCCTCGATATGGTGGGTTTCTTAAGCGTCTTTGAGATTTACAGCGATCGCGATGAAGCGGCGAAATCGTTCTGAAGAATACAGCGACATGCGCGTGACATGTCGCTTTTCAAATTAATCCGTGGATATGCATTATGAAACGCAATATTGGTAACTGGTTTATCGTTGCTCTGGTCGTGTTGAACGTTGTCATCTGGTTTGTTTTTCCGCCGGTGAATGATGGCCGCGAACATTTCGCCCGGCAGTACGCGGGCGAGATCATCGGCTCGACCAATATCATCCTGATGGCCTGTGCCTTGTTCCTTTCGACGCGGCCCAAGTGGGCGGAGCCTTATTTTGGCGGACTCGACAAAATGTATGTAACGCATCGTCATGTTGCCACGGCGGCGTTTATGCTGATCTTCGTGCATGTTTTGACCGTGCCCATCTCGTTGACCGGCTGGAAGCTGGGCAATTATCTGGCAGTCATTGCGTTCACCGGCATTGTTTCCCTTGTGCTGATCAGCCTAGCGCCGCGCATTGCTTATTTGAACCGACTGACGGGTGGAACCTATGAGGGCTGGAAAAATCTAAAAAATATATCGGCATCTTTTTTATCCTCGCCTTTCTCCATTCGCTGACGGTCAAGAGTCCGCTGGACGCCTTCATTGCCATTAATTGGGTGCAGATCTTTTTCATCATCGGCGCGGTTTCATACCTGTACACGGAGATCTTCGGTCGTTTCCTTCAAGAAATACATTCCGTATACTGTGGAGGCTGTGAAACATCCCAATCCAGCGACCACGGAAGTGACCCTGAAAGCGAAAAAGGATTCGATCCGCCGGCAACGTGCTGGACAATTCCTGTTCGTACGCTTCCCCGGCAAGAGAACCTTGAATGAGTCACATCCGTTTACCATCTCCAGTGCGCCTCATGAGGACGTTTTACGGGTTACCGTTAAAGCCAGCGGAGATTTCACCCGGTCGTTGCTCGATAATCTTCAGCCCGGCATGGAGGCGGTGATCGAAGGTCCCTTTGGCTTATTCAATTACAAAACCGGAGGGGAGAAACAGATCTGGATCGCAGGTGGCATAGGGCTGACGCCCTTCCTTTCATTCGTCCGTGATATGGATGGCAATCTGAAGCACGATATAGATTTCTATTACACAGTCCGGCATCAGGAGGAAGCTCTGTTTATGGATGAGATCGAAAAGGCCGCCGGGAAGAATCCACGGCTGAAAACTCATATTCGGTTTTCATCCACAGCTGGTTCGTTGAAAATCGATGATATTATAGAAAATGCCGGTGACCACGTACGCGATCAGCATGTGTATATGTGTGGTCCCCTGCCGATGATCCAGTCCTTTGAGAAAAAATTTCTGTCGATCGGTGTCCCAAAGGGAAACATCCATTTTGAGGAATTTAATTTCCGCTAAATTATTTGTGAGGAGTTGGTTTATGGAAATCACCGTCACGATCCAGCAGGCAAACGAACCTGTAGCCATCATGCATATTCAAGGCGCTATCGACGCGACAAATTTTACACAGGCCGTGGATAAGGCTGAGGAGATTTATAAAAACCCCGCCCGCAACCTAATCATAGACTTGAGCGAAGTCCCCAGCATTAGCAGTACCGGGCTGGTTGCCATTCACAAGATCGCCCTGCTCTATAGCGGCGTTCCGCAGAACGTGCAGGAGAATGAGAACCCTGATTTTACGCATAGCAGCAGTGCGCGTAAACACGTCAAACTGCTCAGCCCTCAACCAGAGGTGGATAAGACTTTGCAGGGGGCTGGACTGAAACTTTTCTTCAAGGTATTTCAAGATCTTGAGAGCGCGCTCGAATCGTTCTAATTTATTGAAGAGGCTATATGTACCGGAAATCCAGGGAGCCTCGCCATCGTCGCTATAATTCTGATCATCCCCGTAAAAGATTTACCTCTATGTTTCGCCGCCCGGGTGTGCAGATTTTGATATTGCTGATCGTCGCCCTGCTTATATTTATTATCTTGCAAAGCGCGGCCGGAAATAACCACACTGGATTGCCGATGGATGCGTGGAATCTCACGAGCTGGATCAAAACGGTATAGCAGATTTGTTTAGTAGCAAGTATCAACAGCCTCTCACTGGGAAAGTGAGAGGCTGTTATTTTGAAGCAACCTGATTGCGTCCCAATCCCTTGGCTTTGTATAACATCCGATCAGCCCGGCGTAGAACATCGTCAAAATTTCGATCAGTGGAACCTGCCTCGGCCACGCCGATGCTGACGGTGGAGGAGATCAGTTCTCCATCCATGTTGGTCGGTGTTTGTTCCCACATTTTTTGGATGCGTTGTGCCACCACACAGGCTTGTTCAAGATTGGTTTCGGGAAGCAATAAGCCGAATTCTTCACCACCTAATCGGCCGAAGGTATCCTGGGCGCGTTTTTGTTCCAACACGACCAGGCACAAGCTCTTTAGCACCACATCCCCCACGTGATGGCCGTATGTATCGTTGATGTTCTTAAAATAATCCGCATCCAGGACCAGCACGGAAAATGGCCGGTGATAACGCGCGTAGCGCAGGAATTCGCTCCCGGCAATATTGAAAAAATGACGGCGTGTCAGGCTTTGGGTCAGCGGATCGATGTTCGATAGGTAAGCCGCGATCTCCTTGGCGTCCTTTTCATTGATATAAGCCCGGAACGATCGTCGACGATAAGTTTGGATTTGCAGGGCTGATGCCAATCCCAACGCGTGAACGAGGAATTGCGCGCTGGTCGCCGTACTCAGCGTGATGGGATCCACACCCACCTTGAAAAAATAATCGACGTAGAGCGTGCCGACTGTAAAGCCTGCAGTCAAAGCGACAGTAGATGAAAGTTTAATCGGCGAAAGAACATAAATGGCAAAGGGCACGATAATGTCAAAGGAAGTGGTCAGCAGGTTGGCCGGGCGCGTGAAGTTGAACAGCACCAGGAAGAGCACGGCAAAGGATAGCCATCCAAACATAAGCCGGTCAAATACCCTTACTTTGCTGGTTCGGCGGATGGCAACGATCATCACCGCGGATACGAGCACGAAGCCGACTCGAAAAACGATGATCCAGCCGAACTGCTTCGGATTATTCCCATAAAGCAGAGCATCCATCCGTAGCATACTCAGCACGCTGATGCAGGCGATGGTCATGGCAATCGTACTCTGTCTGATATCATCCTTTAGGTTAAAGACGCGATAATCCCCTTCCAAATCCCCCAAATTTACGAGAAATTGACTGGTAAACTTTTTGAGCATGATTCCTGCCGCCGGTTGGGCCTCCGAATCATACACTAGATTTTCAATGTGCATAGTCCTTTGTAACCAATATCAGTACTTCACGAAAACCGAGAGATTCCCCTATTTTCAGGCTTCTTTTGATTCTTCCGTGATCTACCGGATATGTGTTTTCTGGTAAACAATTGACAATGCCGAATCCGTGAGCTGTAGTGTTACAATCCGCATCAAGTTGAAACTGATATTATGGAGGAAACATGAGCTCCCAGATCAATGACCTTGTCGCCATGCGCGATGTGGATTCTCTCTACGAGCTAATGACCGAGGACGATGAATGGATGACCCAGCTGGATGCCGCGGAAGGTCTCGTGAAACTTGGCGACCGTCGGGGATATGAGTTTCTCCTGACGACCATGCTGAGCGATGACGAGGAAATCCTCGAAGTGGCTCAGGAGATCTTCGAGTCTCCTGAATTTGCCCGCATGCGTGCAGAGGTCGACTCTGAACAAAAGCGCAAACACACTGCTCGTATTGACTCTGCAAAGAAACGCTTGCAAAATGGTGGTAAGGTTTTTACGTATAAAATGGTCTACCTTCCAGCAAACGCCCTTATGGATGACGATCCGCTGGGAGAAGGTTTTGATGTACCCACCCTGGGAGAACATGGTCTCGAAGGCTGGGAGGTGGTTCATATGCTGCCCGGCCAGAGGGTGTTAATAGGCGGCAGGGCAGATGATCGCTTTGGCGGCGCGTATTTCCTGCTAAAGAAGGAAATGCTGCCTTCAGAAAGCGCGGAGTTGGACAAGGAATAAGGAAGCGTATATTTGCATGTTCTGTGCTGCAATTCCCGCGGCCGCTGCCGTGGGCGCCATGTTGAATACGGATCAACTGAACAAACCTCAAGGGCAGCACCGGGCAATAACCAAACTTACTGGCATGCTGATCCTGTTGCTTATCATACGTTGACCTGGCCAAGCTGAACTTTCTGATTCTTCCCAAAGCAGGGTAGGGCGGGAGGGCCTTGACACCTGCTTTTCTCCCCGTATAATTATTGAAAAAGATTTTCTTTTTCAGAAAGGAAGATAATGACTACTGATCCGTGGCTGACTCAACTCCAGGAAAATGGCTATCGCCTGACCGATGCGCGCTGTGCCGTGGTGGAGGCCATCCAAAAATCCACGCGTGCCCTCACCCCGGTCGAGGTCTTTGACTTGGCGCGCAAAAAGTATCGCGCCCTGGGTTTGGTCTCTGTATACCGTACACTTGAAAAACTTGAAGAACTTCATCTTATCCAGCGTGTCCACCAGCCGCAGGGCTGCCAGGCCTTCATCGCCGAAAGCAAAGAGCACGAGCATCTATTGCTTTGCCAGAACTGCGGTCGAGTTACCTTTTTCGCAGGCGATGATCTCGAGGCCCTCATCCAATCCATCTCGAAGAAGACCGGCTATGTAATTCGCGAACATTGGCTGCAGTTATTTGGACTGTGTCCGACTTGCCAATAAATCGGATCCTTCGGAATAGCGAATTCGTACCGCTTTATCCTTATCTTTTCTGTCCTCGCGCTGGCCTTGATTTCCTGTGGAGGAAAAATCGCTTCGGACTCGCCTGCCGCTGATTCCGCTGAAGAATCTCGACGGGTGGATCACCTCACAAGTCGCGCGGATTCCCTCCGATAAACGATTATTGGAAACCAGTCATGAAACACTGGGTTATTTCTCAGAGCGTTATGGTTTTACGATCGTCGGCGCGGTAGTCCCCAGCGTCAGTTCGGATGCCTCGCCGTCCGCCGCACAAATGGCGGCGCTGATCGATCTCATCAAGTCGAGCGGCACCTCCGCCATCTTTTTGGATGCGGTGGAAAACCCCGCACTCGCCGAACAGATCGCCAGCGAGACAGGCGTAAGAGTTGTCACCGATCTGCATCTTGAGTCATTGACAGATGGCGCTCCCGCTAGAACCTACATTGATATGATGAAATACAACGTCACGCAAATCGTCAACGTACTGAAATAAAGTTGAGTCAATTGCAGGAAACTCTCATGTATCCACATTCACAGCACGAAACCACTCAGCCCATTCTTGATGTTCAACATCTGGTTGTTCATTACGAGGGACGTACTGCGTTGGAGAATATCAACTTCCATTTGCATGCAGGCGAACGCGTGGCGGTGGTGGGGCCCAACGGTGCAGGGAAGAGTACGCTGTTCAAAGTGGTGGCGGGCGTTCTGCCTCCTACTTCCGGGGAGGTGAACGTCTTCGGCTCACTTCCGCGTGGGCATGTTTGCATCGCCTACATTCCACAACGCAGTCAGGTGGATTGGAATTTTCCCGTCAACATTGCCGATGTGGTGATGATGGGACGTTCTGCCAAATTGGGTCCACTCAATTGGCCGCACAAAAAAGATTGGGAGTTCGTTCATCATGCGCTCGAAACAGTGGAGCTATCGGATCTGGCTGGGCGACAAATCGGCCAATTGTCTGGCGGGCAGCAGCAGCGTATGTTTATTGCGCGGGCCCTGGCGCAGGAGGCCGAATTGATGTTGATGGACGAGCCGCTCACCGGATTGGATGCTCCTTCACAGGAAAGTCTGCTTGGTTTGCTGGATCGGCTCCAACGAGAAAATGTCACGGTGATGGTAGCCACGCATGACCTCGAGCAGGCCGCACGACACTTCGACCGAATCATGCTGCTCAATCATCGTATCATCGCGTTTGCAGAGCCGGAGACAGCATTACAAACAGATAACCTGATCCGCGCTTATGGCGGCAGATTACGTTCCGCAAATGGGGAGAGTGTGCTGGCAGTAGATGACTGCTGTGAGGAAGGGGAAGATGAACATCATTAATTGGCTGCTCGAACCAATGGGATATGAATTCATGCAACGGGGCATGATTGCCGCGGTACTGGTGGGCATTGTTTGCGCGGTGGTCGGCACCTACGTGGTGTTGCGCGGCATGGCATTCTTTGGTGATGCTCTGGCACATACCATCCTTCCAGGTATCGCACTTGGTTATTTACTGATGGGCGGAGGACGCGAGACGCTCTTCTGGTGGGCGCTGGGCACAGCTGTGGTTGCTGCGCTGGGGATTGGCGCGGTCAGCAAGAACGCGCAGGTCAAGGAAGATACCGCCATTGGGATTATCTTTGCCGGGATGTTTGCACTGGGCATTGCCTTGATCTCTACGGTACGCAGTTATGCTGTGGATTTGAGTCACTTCCTCTTTGGAGATGTGCTCAGCGTTTCCCCTCAAAGCCTGTGGCTGATTCTGATCTTCGGTTCCCTCGTGCTGCTGATCATTTTCGCGTTCTACAAGGAATTCTTGACCTTATCCTTTGATCCCATCCTGGCCACCACCCTGCGACTGCCTGTCGGTTTGCTTAACAATCTGTTACTGACCCTCATCGCTGTGACTGTGGCGGTCTCGTTGCAAACCGTGGGTGTGGCCTTGATGGTTGCCATGCTGGTCACGCCAGCCGCAACGGCCTATTTGCTGACACGCCGTCTATTATCAATGATGTTTCTCGGAGCCATCTTCGCCTCGCTCGCAGGCGTGATCGGTTTATATCTGTCATTTTATCTGAGCATCGCCTCCGGCGCGGCCATTGTGCTCACCGCAACGTTTTTCTTTTTGATTGCCTTCTTGTGGCGGAAGGTCAGGCTTTTTTCGTAAAAGCTGTCTCGTTAAGCCTGATTTTCCCGCAACAGCCTCATTTTGTTGACGATTTACGCGCCTTCATGGTATCATCTGTCCGCTAAAAACCAGCCGTGGGCTGGTCAACTGTTTTGAAATAGGAGAAACTTATTAGCGCAGCAGATTTTCGAGTGAATGAAGGTATCCGCGTCGCGGAAGTCAGACTGATTGGGCCAGATGGCGGCAACGTTGGTGTTGTTCCCATCAAACAGGCTTTGCAGATCGCCCGCGATGCCGAAATGGATCTTGTAGAGGTCTCACCGAATGCCAATCCGCCCGTCTGCCGTGTCATGGATTTTGGAAAGTTCATCTACGAACGGGCGAAGAAGGATCGTGAAGCAAAGAGAGCACAAACCAAGATCGAGGTCAAGGAAATCCGCTTGCGGCCCAAAACCAATGAGGCGCATCGCGGTTTCAAAGTGGACGATGCCCGGCGCTGGTTATTGCAGGGACATAAGGTCCGCGTGACGATCAGGTTCCGTGGCCGGGAGATGGATTATCCCGAGATCGCGCTCGAAGATTTGAGAGAGATCGCTGAGTTGCTTGCCGATGTGAGCACGGTCGAACAGGCCCCACAAATGGAGGGACGTACGATGCTCGTGGTCCTGGCACCCAGCAAAAGCAGCGTGAAAAAGAAGGAAAAGGGCGAACAGCCCAAGGCTGAGACAGAAGCCGGAGTCCAGTCCTGAAAGAGTAGGTCCCAACGATGTTGAATCTCCGTGGGTCAAGAAGTCCCGCGGTTTGCTGTCTGTAACTCAAGTTGGCAAATCCCATGATGTTATTGGAACTAAAGATGGACCATCATGGATCGGAATAAACACAGCACTGTGTATTTTGTTTGAAAGGAGCAAGCTAGAATGCCTCGCAAAGCCAAAGCTGGCAAAATCAAGTTGAAGACCCATAAGGCAACCTCCAAGCGTTTTCGCCTGACTGGATCTGGCAAAGTGGTGCGCACAAAAGGTGGCAAGAGCCATTTGCGCCGAAACACTTCGAAGCGCACCAAGGCGTTGCTGTCTGAAATGATGGAAGTCAAAGGCCGCAAGATCATCAAGCGCGTCAAGCACCTTGCGCCCAATATGGAGTAGAGACAAAGGAATTCGTCTGCCTCAATCGTAATCACATTTTATATGTGGCTTTCGGGTGTACACAACTGGCATTTGCCGATGGCGTGCCGACGCCCGCGAGTTGCAGGAGAGTAAACAATGCGTGTTAAGGGAGGCCCGCAGGGCCATCTACGTCATAAGAAAATTCTGAAGATCACTAAAGGACAGCGCGGCGCAAAGCATCGTCTGTTCAAGCGGGCCAATGAGGCCATGCTCAAGAGCCTGTGGTACGCAACCCGTGATCGACGCGTGCGCAAGCGTGATCTGCGCAAATTGTGGATCGCCCGTATCAATGCCGCCGCTCGTTTGAACGGCACCACCTACAGTAGATTGGTGGCCGCCTTGAAGAAGGCGAACATCGAACTCAATCGCAAGATGTTATCGGATATGGCAATCCGCGACCCGCAGGCCTTCGCCGCCGTGGTTGCGAAAGCACAATAAAAATAATATGGCAGGGGCGGGTTAACCCGCCCCTGCCAGATTTAACGGGGTAAAATACCTGTCATGAATTCCGTTCTTGTCGAACGTGTTTTTCCGACAGGCCAGACCATTCAACTCATTCAAGGTGACATTACAACAGAAGCAGTGGATGCGATCGTCAATGCGGCGAATGAACATCTCCAACATGGAGGTGGCGTTGCCTGGGCGATTTCGAAAAAAGGTGGTCCCACGATCCAGCAGGAATCGGACGATTGGGTGCGGCAGCACGGACTCGTTTCACACACGCATCCCGCCTGGACCTCGGGCGGACAGTTGCCCGCGAGATATGTGATCCATGCTGTGGGACCGGTGTGGGGTGACGGTGATGAGGATGCCAAATTGTCCGTTACGGTGACCAATACGCTGCGCCTGGCTGAGGGATTAACCTGCTCTTCGCTGGCCCTGCCTGCCATTTCCACTGGCATCTTTGGTTTTCCCAAGCAGCGCGCCGCCGGTGTCATTTTTTCTGCCATCGAGAAATATTGCCTGGATAATTCATCGGTAATAAAAGTTTTCAAACTTGTTTTGTTCGACCAGGCGACAGTGGACGCGTTCCTCACCTCCTGGCGCGGTAAGTGGGGACAATGATCACCTCCAGCCAGAATCCAAAACTGAAACTGGTCCGTGCTTTGCTGGGACGCGCCAGGGAGCGCCGGGTGGCCGGCTTGTTCGTTGCTGAAGGGGTGCGCCTGGTAGAGGAAGCCGCCAGGGTCCATTGGGAATTCCAATTCGCCCTATTCAGCGATGGCCTCAGCGAGCGCGGAAAAGATTTGGTGAAAGTGTTGAAGGCTGCTCAAATCGACGTGGAGGAAGTTTCTGGTGACCTCCTGCAAAATGTCAGTGAGACCGAAACACCTCAGGGAATCCTCGCCGTACTTAAACTTGTTCCATTGCCAATCGGCACCTCACCGAACTTTATTCTTATCCCGGATCAAATCCGCGATCCCGGAAATCTGGGCACATTACTTCGTACCGCGACTGCGGCAGGGGCGCAGGCTGTTCTACTTCCTCCTGAAACAGTCGACGCGTTTTCTCCCAAAGTGGTCCGTTCGGGCATGGGCGCGCATTTTCAGTTGCCGATTCATCCGATGGAGTGGGATGACATCGAGCAAACCTGCAAGTCCGCGGGCGTAAAGATTTATCTCGCAGACATGCATGGGAAATCGTGTTGGGAAACGGATCTTCGCAAACCATTGGCGCTCATCGTTGGCAATGAGGCAGAAGGCGCCAGTGAACCGGCGCGCAGGCTGGCCAGTCAGCCAATTAGTATTCCCATGCCGGGAAAAGTTGAATCTTTGAACGCAGGCGTGGCGGGGTCTGTTTTGATGTTTGAAGTGGTAAGGCAAAGAAGCAAACCGCTGGTTGAGTAGGCCACATTCGTCGGCCGTACACTGGCACTGCGCGACAGTGCAGATGTCGAAACCGGCCTTTTAAGCATGTAATATGAAATAAAAAGTTTGTTAAACCTGATGATTGAGATGCCAGCGTCGAAACGATCGAGGACCTTTTAAAAATGAAAATCCGATCAATCACTTACTTTTGTAATCCCAGATATCCACTGGAAGAAAAGACTCTGCAAAGAGCCGCGCAATTTCTTGCCGAAGCCAAGTCTGCCTATGAAGCCGCGGGATATGAAGTGCAAACGACGCGGCTGGCAACCATCCCGTTTCCCATGCTCCTGGGAAAAGAGAATATCAGCAAACTGCCGGAACTTACCGGTCAAATCGATAACATTGCGCAGGAACTCAAAATTTCCCATTTGTCCCTTGGCCCGGCTTTACCGGAATGGCCGCGCAGTTATACAGTGATTCCGGACGCGATCTTTGTCTCTCAAAATGTTTTCTTTGGCGGCGTCATGGCAGAGGCAAGACACGGTATCGATCTCGCTGCGGTGCGCGCCTGCGCGGATGTCATCGTTAAATCTGCCTCCATCGAGCCAAATGGATTTGCCAATCTGCAATTCGCTGCGCTGGCAAATGTGAAGTCAGGTGCGCCATTCTTCCCGGCCGCCTATCATGATCCAAACGTTGACGAGCCGGCTTTCGCCATCGCGACGGAAGCAGCCGACCTGGCCGTCACAGCCTTCGAGCACGCAAAAAGCACGGAAGAGGGGAGAAACAATCTGGTCAGCGAAATCGAAGCACATGGCAGGAAATTGGCACAAATCGCCAAATCCTTGAATTTAAAGTTCTATGGAATTGATTTTTCCCTGGCACCTTTCCCAGATGAGGCTCACTCCCTTGGCAAGGCAGTAGAGCAAATGGGCGTGCCCAGGATTGGCTTGCACGGTTCACTGGCCGCCGCCGCCATTCTGACCGAAGCCGTGGACCGCGCGGATTTTCCACATACCGGCTTTAGTGGATTCATGCAGCCCGTGCTTGAAGATTCCGTCCTGGCGCAGCGCGCCGCCGAAGGGACGTTGACGATCAAGGATGTGCTGCTGTATTCAGCGGTTTGCGGAACCGGATTGGATACCATCCCGCTGCCGGGTGATACAACGGCTGAACAAATTGTCCCTCTGCTGCTTGACCTATGTGCGCTGGCTTTGCGGCTGGACAAGCCTCTCACGGCGCGTCTGATGCCTGTCCCCGGCAAGAAAGCTGGCGATGAGACGAATTTTGATTTTGGATTCTTTGCCAATAGCAGGGTGATGTTGCTCGAATCAGAAGAATTGAATTTCCCCTTCAATCAGCCGCAAGTTCTGCAGCTCCGCAAGCGTTAGAAGAACGTGTCATTCTTTAAACTTTGAGTCGCCACATGGTGAATGGTTCTTCGAAGCCCTTCACAGTTCCGGTGAAGCGACTCAAAGCCGCCGGCTTGACCGTTTGTGCAAGGAAGTCGCGCACTTCAGGATCTTCTTGAACTGCTTCCGAGAAGATCAATTCGCCACCCTGTGAGAAGCCCGGCAAGCGCGCGGCGATATTGACCGTGGAACCAAAATAATCCAAACGATCGTTTAAGTTCACCACAATACAAGGACCTTTATGTAAACCTACCTTGAGCCATAACATCGGCTCGCCACGCGCCGCAATTTTTGTCTGTGCATTCCAGACGGCGCGCAGGGCCGCGACCGGATGCTGGAAGGTCGCCATGACTGCATCGCCCATCGTTTTGACGATGGCGCCTCCTTCGGAGGCGATCGCCTCTTCCAGGAAATCGAAATGTTCGCGCACGCGGCCAAAAGCCGAGGCGTCGCCGATCTTGCGATACAGGCGGGTCGAGTTGCGCAAGTCGGTGAACATCAGAGTGACGGAGCCAATGGAAATCTCCTCGCCGGGTCGCACCACTTCACTGGCGAAGAGATCGCGGAAAACTTGCAGGCTGGTCACATCCGCCGCGGTAGCGGCCTGGTCGCTCCAGGCGGTGCGCTCCAACCGAAAGGTTTGATCCGCCTCGGTGGCGTTGATCAGGTTGAGGGTCGGAAGTGGCGAAACGTGTCCCTGCTCCAGTGGCCAGCCAAACGAAGTCAGGCGGATATCCGACTTGGGTGATCCATTCTCATCTGCCAGCAGCGAGATGGAGCCGGCTGCCTGCGAGGCGCGCAGCGTATAACGTCCGGGTTCAAGCTGCAGATTCACCGGCAGGGAATGCAGCGCTGATAGAGTTTGCACCATCACTACATGCGGCTGCAGTTGAGGACTACCCACGCAAAACGCCGCGTCGAATTGGACTTTCCTGATGGATGGATTGGGCCGGAACACCACTTCGATGTTGTGATCGAAGTTCGACGTGAAATCGATCTGGCAGGTGTTGCAATGCGATTGACTGTGTACCTCGCCGAGATTGGTATGCCCCTCCGTGATCCCGCGACAGGAAGGACACAACAAGTCCCAGGACATGTCCAGGATACCGGCGCGTGTGGCACGCAGGAACATCTCGAGCACAGCGCGGCGATTCGTTCCCCAGCGGTCGGCCAGCGCATAAGGCCGCATGCGCTGGATGGATAACTCGTCGGCGCGTTCCAAAAAGTCTTCGAGCCGTGCCATCAAATTGGAGTCCGTCCCCTGACGAATCACCGCCTCGCTCAACGACCGGAAACGGGCGCGCCCCCTCGCACTGACTCCACGCGGACGCGCGCTCTCGATCACTCCTCCGCCCCTGTCAGCCAGGCGATCATACAAACGGAAGGACTTCTCGAACCTGTTTTTCGCGAGGATACCGATTACGAAGGGGATGCCAAGCTGCGCCAGGAAATTCTTCGTTTTAATCCATGTTTGATAAGTAAGGCAGGTACCGCCCTCAATCCCTGGCTCGAGCTTGACCTGCACGCGCATTTCATCGATCGGACCTTTGTTGTAAGTTCTTAACACACCGAACGAATATGGATAGGTCCACTCGAAAGGCTCCTCCTGCCATTCCACTTTGATCAGCGGAAGTTTCATACGCAGTTGCCTGTCCCCCTGCATATTGGACAGCATCTCGATCTCAGGCTGACCTGTGTCGCGGTTGAAGCGATTCGTATCCGCGGCGAACGGCCAGAGCGCTTCAGGCGAAGACTGCAAATTCCATTGCCAGGAAAAGTGGAAATCTTGAGGCATGTAGGATAGATGAGAATCTTGAGCCGAATTTTACAGGCAAAGTCATGATAACTTCATTGCCATCCCAAATCAATGCCAGAATCCAATCTTGGAGAGAATTCGCCCTTTTGTTTTTTCAGCCGCGGATCTCACCGATTGACATTGATTCCTTGTCGGGATACATACTCCGCCGCTCTGCGGCGAAAAGTCCTTACGGGGTTGAGATCTTTGATACCCCGTCCGCTTGCGGCGGGGTAATTCATTTTCCAAATTCTCGATCCGCGAGAATTTGTGAAAAAAACGCGCTGGCACCCTGCGCAAGTATCAGTGGCTAAAGGATGGTGATGCAAACTTCCGTCTGAATTTCGGCTAAATCCATTAACAGGACATTAACCTCTGCTAAAAAATGTCTTATGGTATAGTGTTGCTAACAATAACCCATGCCTGAAACTATTCTCGTCGTTGAAGACGAACTCGCCCTGCGAGACACCCTCGCCTATAATCTAAAAAAAGATGGTTTTACCGTGGAAGCTGTCGGTGATGGCCGTTCCGCCCTGAACTCCGCCCGTCGCCTCAAGCCAGACCTGATTGTGCTGGATCTGATGCTGCCTGAAATCGACGGCTTTGAGGTCTGTCGTATCTTGCGCAAAGAGATGACCACTCCCATCCTGATGCTCACTGCGCGTGACGATGAGATCGACCGTGTGGTTGGCCTCGAAGTGGGCGCAGACGATTACCTGACTAAGCCTTTCTCCATGCGCGAACTGATGGCGCGCGTCAAGGCGCAGTTGCGCCGCTCGCGTTTGCTGCGCGAGGAATTGGGAAAATTGGGTCCCTCGCAAAAGCAGCAGGAAAAACTGACTTTCGATAATCTGGTCATCAACCTCACGCGCCGCGAAGTCACGTTGCACGGTGAGCCATTGGCGCTCAAGCCTCAGGAACACGAACTGCTGGTCTTCTTCGCGGAACACAAGGGACAGATGCTCTCGCGTGAGTTCATTCTGGAGCGTGTCTGGGGCTGGGACTTTATCGGTGACAGTCGCACAGTGGATGTCCATGTCCGTTGGCTGCGGCAAAAGATCGAAGACGATCCGTCCAAGCCGACGCGCATCGTCACAGTGCGGGGTGGGGGATATCGCTTCGAAGGCTGATACCAAAAGATGAATTCATCACTGTGGGTGATCATCATTATCATTGTCTTGGTCGCCGCGCGGTATGCGTGGCACTATTACAAATTGCGTGACGATGTAGACGCTTATGCCAGCCGGGTGCGACAAAAGAATATTGAGAGCAAAGTCAAAGAACTCGAAAACTTGGCCAGTGCACTCACCTCTCTCTTCTCCTCTTTTGAAGAGACATATACAACATTAGAGTCTGAACGTGCCCGCCTGGCCAACGTTCTCGATCAGTTGACCGACGGCGTGCTCATTGCCGATGCGCAAGGCACGATCCAATTTGCCAACCCTGCAGCGGGCAGGCTTTTTCAAACCGCCGCGCCCATAGATCGCAGCATTACCGAAGTGGTGCGCAATCACCAGCTGGTCGAGGTCTGGCGTCGCTGCCAGCAAACGCGTGAAATGCAAAGTGAATCGGTGGAGGTGCCCACGCGTCATCAATATCTACAGCTGGTGGTTGTCCCTGATCAGCATTCAAGCGGAAGCCTTTTGCTGGTGCAGGACTTGACCAAGATCCGCCGTCTTGAAACTGTGCGGCGTGATTTCATCAGTAATCTCTCGCACGAACTGCGCACGCCACTGGCCTCGCTCAAGGCCTTGACCGAAACTCTGCAGGACGGTGCACTGGATGACCCGCCGGCGGCGCGGCGTTTTATTAACCAAATCCAGGTCGAGACGGATGCGCTGACACAAATGGTGACCGAACTCCTGGAACTGTCGCGCATCGAATCGGGACGCCTCTCTCTGGAACTGAAGCCTGTCGCGGCCTGCGACTTGCTGCACTCTGCCTGCAGACGGATGCAGTTACAAGCCGAACGCGCCGGTCTTAGCATGCGGGTCGCATGCGCGGATAATCTGCCGCGCGCCGCTATCGATGCCCAGCGTCTGGAGCAGGTGCTGGTCAACCTGATCCATAACGCGGTCAAGTTCACGCACGCGGGGGGAGAGGTGGTACTTTTAGCGGAAGCAGGCATTGGCGAGATCAGATTCGCTGTGCAGGATACGGGTATCGGCATCCCAGCTGATGACGTTCCCAGAATCTTCGAACGTTTCTATCGAGTTCGATAAATCCCGCGCCGGCAGCGGCACCGGATTGGGTTTATCGATCTCCAAGCATGTGGTGGAAGCTCATCGCGGAAAGATCTGGGCGGAAAGTGTGGAAGGGCGGGGCAGTACTTTTTTCTTCACCATCCCACTCGTTTAAGACTCTTAACACGCTGTTGGACTTTCCTTAACAAAGCCTCATTAGAATACTTTTTGAGGCTCTTATGGCTGAGAATATTCTTTTTATTTGCAGATCGATGAATCAAACGACCATGATGCATCAGATCGCGCAGCACATGGGGGAATATAACTACTACTTCACACCCTATTACGCTGATGGAAGCATAGACCTGGCGGCGCGCGCGGGCTGGCTGGATTTCACTGTATTGGGGAGGGAAAACATCTGCGCGATACCAGCAACTATCTTGCCAGCAATCATTTGCCCGTGGATCCCCGCGGCGCGCAGCATCAATGTGATTTGGTACTGACCGGCAGTGATTTGCTGGTGCAGAAAAACATTCGCGGCAAACGATTGGTGTTGATTCAGGAAGGCATCACCGAACCAGAATCTTGGGTATATTGGTTGGTGCGCTCGCTGCGGCTGCCTCGTTATATCGCAAACACGTCAACGAATGGGCTCTCGGACGCGTATGACCTTTTTTGATTTGCGTCAGAAGGATATGCCCAACATTTTATTCGCAAGGGGGTGCACCCGGAAAAGATTGCAGTCACCGGCATTCCCAACTTCGATAACCTGCAACGCAATTTTGAGAATGATTTTCCTTATCGTGATTATGTGCTGGGGGCAGGCCTTTGATCTTTAAGTTGCATACCACCGAAAAAGTCAAGCGCGCCACGCGCGAGATCCAGCGCTTTGCCCCGGAAGCCAGAGTGTTTTCGGATGGAAACGTCAATCACATGATCGCCAACGCCTCCACGGTCATTACGCAGCAATCCACCTGTACTTTTGTGGCTGTAGCATTAGGCAAGGAAGTGTATACCAATTTGAGCAAGGAAGAGCTGCAACGGCTGATGCCAATGCAAAATGGCGGTCAATCCTCTGAGAGGATCGTGGAGATTTGTAAACGTGTCCTGCATACGCCGATGCTTGTTTTGCAACAGATTCGTAGAGGCTTGCGAGCACGGCCGAAGTGGGAGAAAGCGGATATAAGATGAGAACCTTTACACAGATAACCATAAGTTTCGAAGATCAACCGCGCGGCAATATTGCCATACCGCGTATGAAGTTGATCATCAACAACATGATTGGCGCCTTCCTGATTTTGATCATTGCACTTACACTAATTGTTACTCTTTTATTACCCAACGTGCTTGATGCAATTCAATATGCCATGTTATCACCAGGCATTGCTGAGCGGATTCTTGTTCTGGCGGACCTTTTGCTGCTTGGTTTTTTACTTGCGGTCCCCACCACTTTTCTGGTTTGGTCGTTGCTTGACTATCGCAACGCGCGCAACCTCACCCGGCTGGGCGTTATGACGAAGGGTTCGCTTCTGGATAAATGGGCAGATACCTCCGGCCCCAGGCCCGTTTATCACGTTCACTATCGATATCTGGCGCAGTTCGACGCCACACAGACGGTGGATGAGGATGTCTTTCAACAGCTCAAGCGCGACGAAAATATCTTCGTCCTGCATCTGGAGCATCTCCCCCATATTTCGAGATTGGAACTGGATTGAGAGTCCTCAGGCTTTTTTGCCGAAGGAACCGTTCATCAGCCATTCCTGCACGTCAGTTTTTTCTTCTTTTTCCTTTGGGGAAAGGCGCTTGTATGTCCCATCGGGCTGCATGACACGTGCTCTTGAGTTATCCCGCAAATAAGCATTCAATACATTTTCATGCAGGAAACGGATCTGATTGGGATTCTCGACGGGGAATACGACTTCAACGCGATGGTTCAAATTGCGTTCCATCAGATCAGCCGACCCCATATACATTTCCTCCTGTCCGTTATTAAGGAAGTAGAAAATGCGGCTATGTTCAAGGTAACGTCCAACGATGCTGATCACATTGATGTTGTCGCTGACTCCCGGAATGCCCGGTTTTAAGCAGCACATACTGCGCACCAGCAGATCCACTTTTACGCCCGCCCGGGAAGCTTCATACAGCAATTCGATAAAACGCTGGTCGACGATGGCGTTGACCTTGAAGATCAAATGTGCCTTATTGCCTGCCCGGGCATGTTCGATCTCGCGCCTCACCAATTTTTCCAGGCCGGTCCGCAGATTGAAGGGGGCTACCAGCAATTTCCTGAAATCGTGTTTGGTGGAATAACCGGTCAGGTGGTTGAACAGATCGGTGATGTCTGAGGCAATGACCTCATCACAGGTGAAGAGGCCAAGGTCTTCATAGACGAGCGAGGTAATGGCGTTGTAATTTCCCGTACCCAGATGGAGATAACGACGAATGCCATCTCCTTCCCGGCGTACCACCATGGTGACTTTGCAGTGCACCTTGAGTCCCACCAATCCATACACAACATGAACGCCTTCCTGCTCCAGCATTCTCGCCCAGCCGATGTTGCTCTCTTCATCAAAGCGTGCTTTAAGTTCAACCAGGACAGCCGCCTGTTTTCCCCGCTCGACCGCCTCGAGCAAGGCTTCCACCACCGGTGCGTTTTGTCCAACACGATAGAGCGTTTGTTTGATGGCCAACACATTCGGATCGCGCGCCGCCGCACGCATAAAATCGATGACTGGAATGAAGGAATCATAGGGTTGATGTAACAGGATATTCTGGCGATTGATTACTTCGAAGATGTCGCCGGCCAGGGTGGCGTCCCTGAAAATCTTTGGTACTACTGGATGATAAACATGAAACTTCAGTTCATGCCGTTCGACATTGTTATACACCTGCCATAGGCTGCTCAAAGCCAGAGGCGCCGACATGACATATACATCATTGGGCGTCAACTCAAGGTTCTCGATTAACAGATCGCGAATGTGATCCGGCATACTTTCGTAGACTTCCACCTTTACGACAGAAGCAAACTTGCGTTTGCGGATGCTCTGTTGCATGGTCTCCAGTAGATCGTCCGCTTCGATTTCCTGGATCTCCACATCAGCGTCGCGGATGATGCGGAAAGGATAGGCGGCCACTACTTCCAGGCCAGGAAAGAGCGAGGCCAGATTCGCCATGATGACCTGCTCCAGCCAGACGAAATAGTGATGATAAGGAATCGTGCCGTCCTTGCGTACGCCTCCTGAAGAACGCTTGATTGGCACCAGACGCGTCAAGGTATCCGGCACTTTCAGACGCGCGAACTTCTCCTTGCCTTTCTTGTCCCGGATGACAATGGCAAGATTTACGCTCAGGTTGGAAATGTGTGGGAAGGGATGACCGGGATCAAGCGCCAGCGGAGTCAGTACAGGATAGACCACTTCTTTAAAGTAATCATCGGCTTTTTTGGCCTGGGTTTCCGTGAGCTTGTGGTAGTCAAGCAGATGGATGCCGGCCTTGTCCAACTGGGGCAGGATCTTCTTATTGAGACAATGAAACGCACTCCCATATAACTCAAGTGACAATTTACGCGTCGCGGCCAGGATGTCAGGCGGCGTCATACCATCCGGAAAAACCTCCATGATGTGCGCTTCCACTTGTTTGCGGATGCCGGAGACGCGCACCATGAAGAACTCGTCCATATTCGAACCGAAAATGGCGAGAAATTTCAATCGTTCCAGTAATGGATTGTTCTCATCCAACGCCTCCTCGAGGACGCGTCGTTGGAATTCGAGCAGACTTAGTTCACGGTTGATATAAAGAGAGGCAGAAGAAAGGTCAACGGGTTCGGGCATTTGTAAATTCTTATTTGTCGGCAATTTCCACAAGTATACCCGGTGTTAACAGCCATTCTAATGTCGCGTTGTGCTCATGGTGCAAATTATCCGCTGAAAGATAACAAACCCCGCCTTTTTTGAGCGTAATATCGATTTTTGTATCATCGCTGATGAGTAAACCAATGAGGGTGCTCAGATGAGGTTCATGGCCTACCAGCGCCAGGCTATCCACAGTATGATTTTCGTTGATCTCAGCGATCAGGAGATTGTGATCGGCCGTTGGTATCAGATTATCGCTATAAGCCACTTTCTTCTTCATCTTGAAGACGTCCGCCAGGATTTCCGTTGTCTCTTGCGCACGGACATAGGGACTGGAAAGAATCAGGTCAAACTCCACGCCCAGGTTGTGCAGACCTTTGGCAATATTGCGCATTTTCCTGCGGCCCTTGTCCGTAAGCGGGCGTTGGTGGTCTTCATAGTCAGAGGTCCCGGCATCGACTGCAATGGCGTGGCGGATGATGTAAAGATTCATGTTAGGTCTCCCAGGGAAAAGGTTGATCTGGCGCGGGGCGCCAAAAGTTATTGATCTGGTCCATCACTTTCATATAGGCAGCAGTCGCCTCGGCGTGGCGACGCTCATAATAACGGCGAACAGGCTCGAGGTCGAAGGATGCGCCGCGAATGGGGAAGTCTGCCAGGGTCTGCATAATGACCTCGTTATCCTGGATCTCGCCCATCAGAGATTGGTAGTCATTCATCAGCTTGAGATTCTCATACGGAAAACCCTGCAGGGCCGGATGGATGATCTCCAACATATAACGGAAGGCCTTGAAGGCAATGCGTACACGATGGATGATGGCAGGCTGGGCAGGATCGATCCAACTATGACGTTGTTTGGTCAACAGGAAGGCATCGTCTACTGCCTGTAACACTTGTAGAGTAAGATCGCTATTGGATTCATCCTCCAATGATTCGCGCGTCCGACGAATACGTTTGGACACATCGAAAAGATCAATGACCTTTAGCCTTTTGCGAAGAGTTCTTAAGAGCTTCCTCTTCAATGGCTTGCAAATGATAACGAAACTTTTGAAGTTGTGGAAGCTCATGTACGGTTTCAGAGATTTCGGCCAGGATAACCCGGGTATCGCGCAGGTCGTCGAATTCATCCAATTGATCCTTGAAAGCATGGCTTAACTTTTGCAGGCGCGGGCGGGGGGCGATCGAGTTCAAGAGTTGAATGAGGGCCAGCATCCGCCGTGCTGTAATCCTCAGATCGTGGACGGCTTCGTTGGAAAAATCTGCACGACACCGTTTTAATTCCGCACGGTAATTTTTCCAGCGCTTGTCCAATGCATCTAGCAGGAGCTGGTTGGCAATCAAAGCTGAGGAAGTATACTTTATTTCAGAGGTGGTCATCATAACTCGCTTTCCTACTCCCTGTCATTTGATTGAAAATTGTATATAACATGGAGGGTTTTCCAATTGATGTTTTGGGGCTACATTAATTTTAAACCCAAAATAATTAACGTCCCTGGAAAAGGGCGTTAACAATGTGTAAATGGTGCAGCCTGTTTACAACTCCCAAACTTTGAAAAACGGCTTGCATATTTGTTTTCCCGTTGTTAGGTAGCTGCAAAACGCGGAATGGATGAAGTGTGCTATCCTAATGGCATGGAAATTTTCTTGGTTCTGACAATTACTGCAATGCTTGTCCTTTCATATATGGAACAGAACCGCCGCACCTACCTGTGCCAGCAGGTCAAGGTCACAACGCGGCGCTGAACATACCAAGAACATTTCTCTCTCTCCTCCGCACAAGAGCCGGGATCTCCTCCCCGGCTCTTGTGTCTAATAGCACGGCACGAACGGAAAACTGTTAACCAGATCTTAAACCCGCCTTGATTTCCCCTTAACTGCTCCTTGTTAAACTCAAGATCGTATAAGAAGGAGCAGCATGGGACTTGCTGATTTACACATGCACACGTTTTACAGCTATGATGGCACGGCTTCGATCCCCGCTGTTTTACAGCGCGCCGGGCAAATCGGGTTGGATGTGGTTGCCATTACAGACCACGATGAGATTGCCGGTGCATTGAAAGCGCTGGATCTCGCCTCAAACCATGGCATGCAGGTTGTTCCAGGGATCGAGATCACGACTGCCGAGGGTGATTTACTGGCACTGAATGTCACTGAAAAAATTCAACGTAATCCGCCTCTGATCGAAACAGTTTTAACCGTTCGCGAACTTGGTGGGTTTTGTATTGCGCCGCACCCGATGGCAGATGGCTTGGGCATGAAAAGTCTGAGCGCTTTTTCCATCTTGAAGGCGCTGCGCGATCCAAATGTGGCGCAAACGTTGATTGCCATCGAAACTTATAATGCCACAGCCATCGACAAAACGAGCAATCATTATGCAAGTGTCCTGGCCGAACGTCTGGATATGGCCCGGACAGCCAGCAGCGATGCACATATTGTCGAAGCGATCGGCCTCGGCGCGACCGAATTCAATGGTCATACTGTTCAAGACCTGATCGTGGCGTTGCAAAGAGGTATGGTGCGGCAGCGCAAGCAAAAGGAATGGAACTCTGCTCACATTCTGGGAAGTTGGGCCGCGAAATATGTTGGCAGCGCCTTTACTCGTCTTGCCAACGCGGCATAAATTAATATGGCAACAATCCTTATCATCATTCTGCTTTTGGTTTGATGGTTATTTTCAGAGATTGAAATGGAAACAATTATTCTTACATTCATGATATTAAGTCTGCTCGTCATTTTTGCCGTTGATACAGCGCAAAAACGGCGTAAAGACTTGAACAACGGCAAATAAAAATGACAAAACATATTCTCGTTACCAATGATGATGGTGTTCTCGCACCTGGTCTGTTTGCACTTACGCAGGAAATGCGTAAATTTGGAAAAGTCAGCATTCTTGCACCGGACCGAAACTGGTCGGGCGGTGGACACGTCAAAACTTTGGACCGTGCCCTGCGCGTCAAAGAGGTCCGTCTGGCGGATGGGACCCAGGCGTTTGCCAGCGATGGCGCGCCGTCAGATTGTGTGGCGCTCGCCACGCTCGGCTACTTCAAAGAACCGATTGACCTGGTTGTTTCCGGCATCAATGCCGGCGCCAATCTTGGACACGATGTAACGTATTCAGGAACAGTGACCGCCGCCATGGAAGCTGTGATTGCAGGCATCCCTGCTGTTGCCGTTTCGCTTGAGACAATGGAAAACTATATTGGAGAGATTGACTACGGCCCCGCGGCGCGTGCCGCTTCGAAAGTTGTTTGCCAGGTGATCGAAAACGGTCTCTCTCACGAGATCCTGCTCAACGTTAACGTGCCATTTCTACCCGATGATAAGATCCGTGGCTTCTGCCTCACCCGACAGGGCCTGCGCGTCTATCACAGCCGCCTGGATGAACGTATCGATCCGCGTGGTAAACCATATTACTGGATCGGCGGCGACGCGCCAACCGGAGTCCCCGAACGCGGCACCGATGTCGGTGCGTTGGCAGAAGGCTTCGTCTCCGTGACACCGCTTCAATTGGATCTTACCGCCTATCGTGCCATTACCGATCTGAATACCTGGCATTGGGACGAAATTCCCTTCGAAGCCGCGCTACTTGAACCTTCTCATGAAGCTTCTCTCTCCAGCTCTTAACATTTCTCCTCCTTACCTCAGCTCTCATGGGGGAACTTGCCCGCCTTTGTGCTAAAGGCGGGCAAGTATTATTTCAAGCTAAACGATCATGATATTTATCATGGGAGATTGGTGACGCTGGTCTTTGACTAGCGTCTGTCTTTATCCTATACTATATTCAGAATGTTGAATGTAGTATAGGTACCAATCATGGACAAGTATGAGACCCAAAGTGATTTTTTGAAAGCGTTGGCACACCCAACTCGCCTGGCCATTCTTGATATTTTACGGGATGGTGAACAATGTGTCTGTCACATGGAAGCTACGCTCGGTTTACGGCAGGCGTACATTTCTCAACAATTGATGATCTTGAAACAGGCGGGCCTGGTGGAATCTCGACGCGATGGTTTGAATTTGTATTACCGCGTAACCAAAACAGAAGTATTCACTGTGTTGGATGCACTCGAAACTGCCACCGGTATTTCTGCGATGCCCCGACATAAGCACGCCAATACAGATTGTCCCTGCCCCAAATGCAATGTTGCCAGCGAAAAAATAAAATTGCGAGCCATCAGCGCTTAAATCAAAGAGGAAAATAACGTGACTACCATCTCTACCAATTCCAAAACAAGTTCATCGAAACAGTTGATTTCATACACTGCCCTGCTGGCTGTAGCATGGGCGGTCGTATATAACTTAATCCAGCCATTGGCGAACTGGTTGTCATATACATGGCTGGGTTTGGAACATGATTCGCGGTTGGGTGAATCATTGGCATTCTTTTTCTACGATGTGCCGAAAATTCTACTTCTGCTTTCAGGGATGATCTTTGCCATCTCCATCATCCGCACCTTCTTCAGCCCCGAACGGACGCGTGCCCTGCTGGGCGGAAAACGCGAAGGTGTGGGCAATATCCTTGCTGCCATGCTGGGTATCGTCACGCCATTCTGTTCGTGCTCAGCAGTGCCGCTCTTCATTGGCTTCGTTAAATCGGGAATTCCACTTGGCGTTACATTTTCCTTTCTCATCGCCGCGCCGGTCATCAATGAAGTGGCTGTTGTCATGTTGTTCGGTCTCTTCGGCTGGAAGGTGGCGGGATTGTACGTGGCGACCGGTTTGACGGTTGCCATCCTTGCTGGATTTATCATTGGACGATTTAGAATGGAACAGCATGTGGAGGATTTTGTCTGGCAAATTAAAGCTGGTGCCGGACAAAACCCGGATGAAAAACTGACCTGGAATGACCGCATCCTGCGTGCCTGGGATTCGGTCAAAGAGATCGTTGGCAAGGTGTGGTTGTATGTCATTGTTGGCATCGCCGTTGGCGCAGGAATTCATGGGTATGTGCCCGCCGACGCGATGGCTGCCATTTTGGGCAAACAGGCCTGGTGGTCCGTACCTGTGGCGGTGCTGTTGGGTGTTCCGTTGTATTCCAACGCGGCGGGCATGATCCCCATTGTCGGCGTGTTGATCGAGAAAGGCGCGCCGCTTGGAACCGCCTTGGCGTTCATGATGTCGGTCATTGGTTTGAGCCTGCCTGAAGCGGTTATCCTGCGTCGCGTCTTAAAGATGCCGTTGCTGGTCACTTTCTTTGCCGTGATTGCAGTTGCCATCATTCTCACAGGCTATCTATTCAATATCATTTTGTAACAGGAGAAAATATGCTTACCATCAAAGTTCTTGGTTCTGGATGCGCAAACTGTAAGCGAGTGGAAGCCATTGCTCGACAAACAGTTGTGAATATGGGAGTGGAGGCGGAGATTATCAAAGTGACCGATTACGCCGAAATGATGCAGTACAACATCCTGTCCACGCCCGGGTTGGTCATTAATGAAAGACTGGTCAGTGCAGGAAAAATCCCGACGGAAGCGCAGGTTACCACCTGGCTTGCCGAGACCTTGGAAACAATCTCATGAATTAACGACCTTGCTTGCGCGGTTGCCTCTGCTGTTTTCGAACACCGGACTGAGTTATCAAAACTCAGTCCGACGTTCTTAACGAGACGTTAACCCGTTCTTCTCCTGCTCTTAAAAGCACGCTGATAAGATGCAAACGTACAAAAAATTTCAAAAGGAGAAGAAGAGAATGTCCAAACTCGCTCGTTCGTCCATGTTCGTGCTCATCGCTTTGAGCTTTGTTCTCGCGGCTTGTGGCGCGCCCGCCACTCCGGAACAAGTGACTGTCGTCCAAACCCAGGTGGTTAATCAAGTACAGGTCGTCACTGCCACACCTGATGCCAGCATGGCACCCGCACCCGTTGGTTCGATCACAATCAATGGTGCTGGTGCAACCTTCCCGTTCCCGCTGTATAGCAGGTGGTTTTATGACTATGCTTTTGTAGACACCGCAGTGAAATTCAACTATCAGTCCATCGGTTCCGGCGGTGGCATCAAGCAAATCACTGAAAAGACCGTGGACTTTGGTGCGTCGGATGCGATCCTCAATGATGATCAATATACAGCTGCCCCTGGCATCCAGATGTTCCCAACAGTTGCTGGCGCTGAGGCAATTGTCGTCAATCTCAAAGGTGCAGATGGCAATGCCCTCACTACCCCAATTAAGTTTCCCTATACTGCCGTGGCTGACATCTATTTGGGCAAAATCACAAAATGGAATGACCCGGTTCTGACTGAAGCCAATCCTGATATTCAATTGCCTGATCAGGATATTATCGTTGTCCATCGTTCTGATGGTTCTGGTACTACATTCATCTTTACCGATTATCTTTCCAAAGTGAGTCAGGAATGGAAAGACACCGTTGGCAATTCGTCCTCTGTACAATGGCCAGTTGGCTTGGGCGGCAAGGGCAATGAAGGCGTGTATGGAACCGTCTCGCAAAATGAAGGCGCTATCGGCTACGTTGAACTTGCTTATGCTATTCAAAACAAGGCTGTTCTCAACGAGGTTCAAAATAATTCCGGTGCGTATGTTACTCCATCTCCGGAAACTACTCAGTCTGCCATGGACGACTATGGCACGGAACTTGGCGACAAACTGGCGCTTTCAATTACAGATGGCCCGGGCGCAAATTCCTTCCCAATTGCAGGTTACACCTACCTGCTTCTCTATATGGATCAGCAGGATTGTACGAAAGCCCAAAAGCTGGTTGAGTTCGTCAATTGGGCCTATGGCTCCGATGGCACAAAAGATGCTTCTGATCTGTTATATGTACCACTCCCTGACGCGGTCAAACAGCAAGTGCAGGATAAATTAGGCCAGATTACTTGCCAGGGCAAGCCGCTCTCGCAGTAAGGTAAAATAAAACCTCTTTCATTCTAGCCTCCTCTCCCGATGGTATTTTCCATCGGGAGAGGAGACCTTGTGTTTCAAGTCAGGACAACATGAGTACACAGTCATATATCAATCATTTATCACTCTCTTTTGGTCAAAAAGCCAGGCGGGTTTGGGAGCATGGCGATTGGTTGTATCGCCTGGCAATTCTGACTGCATGTCTCCTGGTGATTCTGCTGGTTTTTGCAATTGGTTATGAACTCTGGCAAAATTCCGCGCTTTCACGTCAAGCCTTTGGTTGGAAATTCATTTACACGTCAGAATGGGATCCTGCGATCACTGACACATTTGGCGCGTTGCCCTACATCTGGGGCACGTTTATCACTTCTGCTATTGCTTTGATTGCAGCCATTCCTCTAAGCTTGGGCACAGCAATTTTTATTGCTGAGTTGGCACCGGGTTGGGTAAAGCAACCTCTTGGCTTTTTGGTTGAATTGCTTGCTGCAGTCCCAAGTGTGGTATTTGGGCTATGGGGATTGTTCGCCTATATTCCAGCTTTTATCCGTCCCACATCCGAATTGCTTAATAAATCTTTAGGATTCCTTCCACTCTTTGAAGGCCCAATTTATGGCCCCAGCCGCCTTGCGGCAGGGCTGCTCTTGGCAATCATGGTATTCCCAACAATTACGGCGGTCAGTCGTGATGTATTTGATGCAATCCCCAACGCGCAACGTGAAGCCTCTCTGGCTTTGGGCGCTACGCGCTGGGAAATGATCTCACAAGTGCTTGTCCCTTATGGTATGTCAGGCTTATTAGGTGCTGTTATCCTCGGTTTAGGACGAGCTGTTGGCGAAACAATTGCAGTTACTATGGTGATTGGGAATAATCTTGACCTTTCTGCCTCTCTTTTACATCCCGGCTATACCATGGCCAGCATTATTGCCAATGAGTTTACCGAGGCCACATTCGACCTTTATCTGCATGCCTTGATCGAGATAGGCCTGCTCTTGTTTGTCATTACGTTGCTCGTCAATTCGGTCGCCCGTTTATTGATATGGCGGGTTTCGGGTCGGACGAGAATTGAGGCACGCGCATGAGTATCACCCAAGCCTATCAATCTGTCAGCCGTCAGAGATGGCGCAAGTCGGTTAACCAGGTCATGCTCACTATGACCGTTGTGGCATCAATTATTGTTGTTGCACCGCTCATATGGATTCTCACTTATGTAGTGCAACAAGGCTTTCCGGCCATCCACCCGGCATTTTTCACCGAACTTCCTACGCCGGTAGGCGTTCCCGGTGGCGGGGTCATTAACGCCATTGTCGGCACATTGATGACCGTGGGTCTGGGCGTTTGTATTGCTGCTCCGATTGGAATTCTGGCTGGTTTCTACGCAGCGTCGCACCCGAACACAACTTTTGGACTGCTCATACGTTTTGGTACCGATGTGATTTCAGGTGTGCCATCCATTGTGATGGGCATCTTTGCGTATACAATCATCGTTCTTCCTCAACGTCACTTTTCTGCTTTCTCGGGAGGCGTAGTGTTATCGTTCATCATGCTTCCCATTATCGTCCGTACCACCGAAGAGATGCTCAAACTGGTCCCAGGCACATTGCGTGAGGCTTCTCTGGCTTTGGGCGCTCCTGAATGGAAAACTTCCTTCTCAGTCGTTTTGCCAGCTGCCTTCAATGGCGTTCTAACTGGATTAGTGCTTGCTATTGCGCGTGCTGCTGGTGAAGCTGCTCCGATGTTATTTACATCTTTTGGGAATCCATTCATGAATACAGATTTCAACCAGCCAGTGGCAACCTTGCCTCATCTGATTTATACATATGCCATATCACCCTATGATGACTGGCATGCAAAGGCTTGGGCAACTGCTCTGGTCCTGATCGTGCTGGTTCTTATATCAAATGTCCTGGCCCGTCTGGCTGTTTGGTGGCGCGTGCGCCAGCTAGGCAGTGTTACCCGTTAACACTAAGGAGAGTAAAATGCAACCAGTTTTGCATGTAAAAACATCAACCGCGGAAGAAAAAACTGTCACGGATGCCGAAAATAATCTGGGTTTTAAAATGAGTATCAAGGACTTGTCGGTTTTCTATGGCAATTTTCGCGCCGTAACGGACATTAACATGAACATCCAAATGAACAAGATCACGGCCATCATTGGACCTTCCGGGTGTGGCAAATCCACATTATTGCGTTCCTTCAATCGCATGAACGATCTCACACCCAGCGCCCGTGTGGAGGGAGAGATTATGTTGGATGGCGAAAACATCAACGCACCGGGCGTGGACGTAGTGAATGTGCGTCGCCGCATTGGCATGGTTTTCCAGCGACCCAATCCATTCCCCAAAAGTATCTACGACAATGTAGCCTATGGGCCGCGCCTGTACGGCATTCGACGCAAAACGGATTTGAATGACCTTGTGGAAAAGTCCCTGAGACAGGCTGCATTGTGGGAGGAAGTCAAGGATAAACTGGATCAATCCGGTCTATCGATCTCAGGCGGTCAGCAGCAGCGTCTCTGCATTGCACGCGCCTTGGCGGTCGAACCGGAAATCATCCTGATGGATGAACCCGCCTCCGCCCTCGACCCGATTTCCACGCTCAAGATCGAAGAGTTGATGCAAATACTCAAGAAGGAGTACACGATTGTCATCGTGACACATAACATGCAACAGGCCGCCCGCGCCTCTGACTATACCGCCATGATGATGCTCTCCAAGGAGGGCGAACGCTCCGGAACGGTGATCGAGTTTGACGACACCAACCATATCTTTACGAATCCGAAAGACAAGCGTACCGAAGACTACGTTACCGGCCGGTTTGGATAGCCGTAAAGAGACAAACAAAATGAATAAGCCGAAGATACTGTTCCTTTGCACGGGGAATTCAGCCCGTAGTCAAATGGCAGAGGCTTTTCTGCGATTTCACGCGGGAGAACATTTCGAGATCTACAGCGCGGGTCTGGAGCCAAAGGGTTATATCCTGCCGGACGTGTTGCAAGTGATGCAGGAACACGGGGTGGACATGACCGGACAGACCTCCAAAAGCGTGAAGGAATATCTTGGCAAAACGGTCTTCGCCCATACAGTAACGGTGTGCGGCGATGCAGAAGAGAATTGTCCGGCGGTCTTCCTCAACATGGGAAAACATGAACATTGGCCTTTTGATGATCCCGCCAAATTCCAGGGCAATGACGCGGAGCACCTTGCAGCCGTCCGTGCAGTCAGAGATCAAATCGACCAGCGTATCATCCAATGGCTCGAAGAGCAAAACATTCAACCCAGGTTGTAATTCCTGGTAGCGGTTTCTGTTACAATCATTAAACTAAGCCCCGAACAAGGGTAAGAGGTATTTATGCCAAGACAAACTTTTGAAGCCGAAATTAAACAAGTAAAGGATGAAATACTTGTGCTGGGCAGTATGGTCGAGGAAGCAATTCTTAACTCGGTGGAGGCGCTCAAGAAGCGCGATATCAAGGAGGCTGAAAAAATATTCGCAGAGGACACGGAGATCAACAAGAAACGCTTCGAGATCGAAAACCAATTAATGGTTCTGATCGCGACACAACAGCCAATGGCGCGCGACCTGCGCCTTTTGGCTTCCATGCTGGAGATTGCTTCGGAACTGGAACGCATGGGTGATTATGCCAAAGGCATCGCCAACATCAATATCCGCATGGGAGATGCGCCCCTGTTGAAGCCTTTGATCGACGTCCCGCGCATGGCACAAAAAGGTGCGGACATGCTTCACCGTTCTCTGACAGCCTTTGTCAATGAAGATGTGGAAACTGCGCTGGCCTTGCCGGTTGAGGATGATGAGGTGGATGCTTTATACAACCAGGTTTATCGAGAGCTGATGACCTTTGTGATTGCCGATCCAAAGAATATCGAGCGTTCCAACTGGCTGCTGTGGGTGGCTCATAACCTCGAACGTTTTGCCGATCGGGTCACAAACATTTGTGAGCGCACCGTATTTATTGCCACCGGCGAATTGAAAGAGATCAACTCCACTGATTCGGAATTTTGGACACGGCAAAAACAACAGCAGGAAGGATAATCAGAAATCCGCCACAATCCGTGGCGGATTTCTTGTTTAACTTGCTTGCTATCCCATTCTTCCGGTAAGGTAGGCTTCCGTCAATTCCTGCTCTGGTTTCATGAACATATCGTTTGTTTCGGCGAACTCGACCAGTTCTCCGAGCCAGAACAGACCTGTATGATCGGAAACACGTGCGGCCTGCTGCATATTGTGCGTCACGATGACAATCGTATATTCCTTTTTTAATTCAGCGATCAGTTCCTCGATGTGCAATGTGGCAATCGGGTCCAATGCGGAGGTGGACTCATCCATCAAAATCACCTCAGGTTGCACCGCCAGGACCCGCGCGATGCATAGTCTTTGCTGTTGACCTAACGATAAGCTCAACGCATCAGCTTTCAGATCATCCTTCACTTCCTCCCATAAGGCTGCGGCTCGTAACGACTTTTCCACCTCTTTGCTGATATTCACTTCCATGCCCATGACGCGCGGGCCAAAGGCCACATTGTTATAGATCGATTGGGGAAATGGATTCGGCTTTTGGAAGACCATGCCCACTCTCTGCCGGAGCGTGACGACATCCATATCCTCATCATAAATATTTTTCCCGTTCAACAAGATTTTCCCATCTACGCGCGTGCCGGCGATCGTATCGTTCATGCGGTTGAGACAACGTAGAAAAGTGGACTTTCCACAACCCGAGGGGCCAATCAATGCGGTCACTTTGCGCGCCTCGATCTCAATGTTGATGTTCGAGAGTGCCTTGGATGGGCCGTAATGGAAATCAAGATTTTGGACAGAGAAGACGGTCTGTGCATCGGGCATGAGGCGATTTTATCATGTCAATGACATGCCAAATACTTTGGGCTATAATTTGCCCCGTGAATCGAGCCATACTACTCATCGCTGCTCTCATCGTCATAGGTTTTACTTCATCATGCGGTCCCGCTACATCGGCGGAGACCGCATCTGATTCTTCGGCCGCATATATCGAGAACAAAGGCTCGGACACCATCGTCAACCTGGCGTTGGCTTGGGCGGAAAAATATCAAAGCCAGTACCCGAATATTCGTATCTCGGTCACAGGTGGAGGCTCCGGAACAGGAATCGCCGCGCTGATCAACAAGACAGTTGATCTCGCCAATGCCTCCCGCCAAATTAAAGCGGAAGAGGTCCAGGAGGCGCAGTCTAATGGTGTGGAGCCGGTGGAACATGTGATCGCGCGCGACGCGATCGCCGTGATCGTAAATCCGGAGAATCCGGTCAGTCAATTGACACTCCACCAGATATCAGATATCTATAGCGGAAAATTCAATAACTGGCAGGAAGTTGGCGGTGAAGATCGTCCCATTGTGCGACTTTCGCGCGAGACCAATTCGGGTACGCATGTTTATTTTCTCGAGACAGTTCTGCGCATGGGAAATAGCGCAGATAAAACATTGTTCTCGATGGATACGCTTTTGCTGCCCTCGTCCGAAGGCATCGTCGCTGAATTACGGCAGAACCCTAACGCGATCGGTTATGATGGCCTGGGATATGTGCCCGACGATTTGAAGATGATTGCCATTGCCCAAAAGGAGGGCGATGCTTATGTGCTGCCTTCGATTGCCACAGTGAATGATAAAAGTTATCCGATCGCACGTGATCTTTATATGTACACCAATGGGGAACCACAAGGTGCCGTCAAACAATATCTCGATTGGATCATGTCGTCTGAAGCCCAGGAGATCGTTGCGGAGTTGGGTTTCGTTCCCGCAAAGTGAAATCATGGAAAAATCTCTCAATTGGCGTGAATTTGTCATTACGCGTTTGATCAAAGCCTCGGGGTATTCCGCCATTATTTTTGTCGCCTTGATCTTTTTCTTTCTTCTACGTGAAGGTTTGCCTACTTTGGGCGAAGTCGATTTTAAATCCCTGCTGAATATTCGCTGGTATCCCATCGAAGATTATTTTGGCCTCCTTCCGTTGCTTACGGGTTCGTTGATTGTAACGATCGGTGCGGCTCTGATTGCTGTTCCTTTTGGAATCGGCACAGCCGTTTATATCTCTGAGATCGCGCCTCGTTGGATGCGCGAGATTCTCAAGCCCCTGGTGGAATTACTGGGCGGACTGCCATCCGTTGTATTGGGATTCCTCGGGATTCTCGTTCTCTCCCCTTATCTGCGCGTCCTGCTGAACCTGCCAACGGGTCTGACGGCCTTTACCGGATCCCTGCTGTTGGGTGGCATCGCCGTACCAACGGTTGTGTCCGTGGCCGAAGACGCGCTGGACGCGGTGCCGCGCGCCTATCGGGAAGGTGCCTGGGCCTTGGGCGCGACGCGCTGGCAGACCATCTGGCGAGTGACTCTGCCCGCGGCCAAGTCCGGCGTCCTTACCGCAGTTATGCTCGGCATAGGACGCGCCATCGGCGAGACGATGACCGTGATGATGGTCACCGGCAACGCCCCGGTACTGGCCCTGACGCTGGGAAGTTTATTCTCGCCAGTCCGCACCATGACGGCCACGATCGCGGCGGAAATGGGTGAGGTGGCGAATGGTAGTACGCATTATCACGTGCTGTTCTTTATCGGCATGTTGCTGTTTCTCATTTCGTTGGGTGTGAATATTGCTGCTTCTTCAGTCGTCTTCCGTGCCAGGAAACGCGCCGAAAGGATATTGTCGTAACGATGAAACGTGTCCTTTCCATCGACCGCCATTGGATGCAGCGCATTGGTTTCACCTCCATCACTTTGATGGCAGTGCTGACGGTTATTCCCATTGTTGCTACTGTCGCCTATATTTTTGTTCAGGGCGTGCCCGCCATTTCACCTGAATTTCTTTCGGGATTTCCACGGGATGGGATGCGCGCCGGTGGTATCTTGCCCGCCATCGTGGGCACGTTATATCTGACAGTCGGAACAGCCATCTTCTCGGTGCCGCTGGGCATTGCGGCGGCCATCTATCTTTCCGAATATGCTGCGGATACGCCGCTCACGCGCACAATACGAATCGCCATCATCAATCTGGCTGGCATTCCATCGGTGGTCTACGGATTGTTTGGGCTGGGTCTTTTTGTCTTGTTTTTGAATTTCGGCACATCCATCCTGGCCGCCTCTTTGACACTTTCGATCATGACCTTGCCAGTCATCATTAGTACGGCAGAGGAGGCGTTGCGTACCGTTCCACAATCATTTCGCACCGTGAGCATTTCACTCGGCGCAACGCGCTCGGCAGACCATTCGGCGCATCGTGTTGAAGGAAGCGTTGCCCGGCATTCTGACAGGTGTGATCCTAGGGCTGGAGCGCGCGGCCGGGGAAACGGCACCGATCCTGTTCACAGGCGCGGCTTTTTTCCTGCCGCGTCTGCCCCATAGTCCCTTCGATCAGACCATGGCATTGCCCTATCATCTTTTCGTCATTTCAACACAAGTCCCTGACATGCCGATTCAAATCCAGTACGGCACGGCGCTTGTGTTGTTATTCTTCGTATTGGCTATGAACCTCATTGCCACAGTCATCCGATCCAGGGCGCGCACGAGACGACAATGGTAGATAAAATAATCATTGAAAACTTGTCATTGCAATACGCCGATGGAACCGAGTCACTGCGCAATATCAGTCTGAATATTCGCGAAAAAGCGGTGACCGTGCTCTTCGGTCCGGCGGGCGGCGGCAAGTCAACGTTACTTCGTTGTTTGAATCGTCTCAACGACCTGACCGAAGTCAAGGCAGCCTCGGGACGTATCCTCATCGATGGCGAAAATGTACTCGAACCTGAAACGGATGTGATTGCCCTGCGTCGTAAAGTAGGCATGGTCTTTGCCCGGCCAGTTGCCTTGCCGATGAGCATTCGTGAGAATCTAACTTATGGATTGGAGCTCGCCGGCGAAAAGCGACGCGTCAAGCTGGATGGCGCGGTCGAACGAAGTCTGAAGCTGGCCGCGTTATGGGAAGAGGTGCAGGACCGCCTGGATGATCCGGCCATCGCCCTCTCGGGCGGACAGCAACAACGTTTGTGCCTGGCGCGCGTGCTGGCGCTTCAGCCGGAAATTATTTTGTTGGATGAGCCCACTTCGGGCTTGGATCCCATTTCGACCGGCAAGGTGGAATCCGCACTACAGGAACTCAAGCAGGAATACACCATCATCCTTGTGCCTCATTCCGTGCAACAGGCGGGACGCACTGCCGATTACGCGGCATTCTTTTTGCAAGGTGAGTTGATTGAATATGGGGAAGGGAATTCCCTTTTTACCTCTCCTCAGGAAAAACGGACGGAAGATTACATTACAGGAAGGTTTGGTTAATTCTTATGAAAACAGTTCTTTTTCTTTGTACTGGCAATTCCTGTCGTTCACAAATGGCGGAAGCCATTGTCAATGCGCGTTATAACAAGGAATGGCAGGCATATTCTGCCGGGACAAAACCGGCGGGCTTCGTTCACTTGAAAGCGATCCAGGCTTTGAATGAAATCGGCATCGCTCATGTTGGAAGCTCCAAATCCATTGACGAGCTTCCTACCAAAGATTTTGATCTCGTTGTCACGGTGTGTGATTCAGCCGCGGAGGAATGTCCGGTGTGGCCTGGGAAAGCCGGGAGACGCGTCCACCACAGTTTTGTGGACCCGGCCAAGGCGGAGGGAAATGATGAACAGCAGATGCAGGTCTTCCGTAAAGTGCGAAGCGAGATGGAGGACATCATTCCCGGGATCTTAAACGGAGAAGACATCGAATGAGTAGTCCCTACGACATGTTATTTGAAACGGTTCGGATTGGCCCCGTGTTGGCTCCGAACCGTTTTTATCAAGTGCCGCATTGCAACGGATTCGGGCATCGGATGCCGCGTGGCATGGCGGCGATGCGCGGCATGAAAGCGGAGGGAGGCTGGGGTGTGGTCTGCACCGAGGAGACGGAGATCCATCATTCGAGCGATCTCTCTCCGTATTTCGAGGGACGCATTTGGGATGATGGCGATCTGCCCGCTTTGCAATTGATGACCGAGGCAGTGCATAAACATGGCGCGCTGGCGGGCATCGAGCTTTCTTATAACGGCATCGACGCGCCCAATCTGTATTCACGCGTGCCGTCGCTGGCGCCGCGCTCGATGGGAACGGTTGGCGGCTCGGGCTATGATCCGGTGCAGACGCGCCGCATGGATAAGGAAGATATTCGCAACGTGCGCACGTGGCATCGTGAAGCTGCCTTGCGCGCCAAACGCGCCGGCTTTGACATCGTTTATTGTTACGCGGCGCATGGCATGACGACAGCGATTCAATTTATTTCGAAGCGCTATAACGACCGCACGGATGAATACGGCGGTTCATTGGAAAACCGTGTGCGTTTCTTTCGCGAATTAATCGAGGAAACAAAAGAGGCCATTGGTGATACCTGTGCGGTGGCCGTTCGTTTTGCCGTGGATGAGTTGCTGGGTGACGATGGCATCACACATCAGGGCGAAGGTTATGATGTGGTTGCCATGCTCGCCGAGCTGCCTGACCTGTGGGATGTGAACATCAGTGGCTGGAGCAATGATTCGATCCCATCGCGTTTTGGCAGGGAAGGCCATCAGGAAAGATATATTTCATTCGTCAAACAGTTGACTACCAAGCCTGTCGTCGGCGTGGGCCGCTACACATCACCAGACTCAATGGTCTCGGTCATCAAGCGCGGCGTGATGGATTTGATCGGCGCAGCGCGGCCATCCATTGCCGATCCTTTCTTGCCGACGAAGATCAAAGAAGGACGCATCGAAGATATTCGCGAATGCATTGGCTGCAATATCTGTGTGACCGGTGATACGCGCTTCGTGCCCATACGATGTACGCAAAATCCCACCATGGGAGAAGGAATGGCGACGCGGCTGGCATCCCGAGATCATTTCTCCGAAGAAGAGCGACAAGGAAGTGATGATCATCGGCGCAGGACCGGCGGGCTTGGAAGCCGCGCGGGCATTGGGTCAACGCGGCTATGCGGTGTCTTTGCTGGAGGCGCGCAAGGAACCTGGCGGACGCGTCCTGCGCGAATCCGTCTTGCCCGGTCTGAACGAATGGCGACGCGTCATCGATTGGCGCTTGACCCAGATCAACAAGATGAAGAATGTTTCGGTGTATCCGTCCAGCCCGATGAGCGCGGACGATATTCTCGAATCCGGCGCGGGGCATATCATCCTAGCCACCGGCGCGACCTGGCGGCGTGATGGCGTTGGGCGTACACTGTGGAAGCCGATTCCCGGGCATGATTTGGAGGATGTATTTAACCCTGACGATTTAATGGATGGAAGACAATTGATTGCTAATGTGGTCATTTATGATGACGATCATTACTACATGGGTGGTGTATTGGCTGAATTACTTGCGGTCTATGGATGCAAAGTTTCACTCGTCACACCTGCATCGCTGGTTTCCTACTGGTCGCAGTTCACCCTGGAGCAGGAACGTGTCCAAGCCAGGTTGATGAAACTCGGCGTAAACCTATATCCGCAGCATGTGTTGAGCGAAATTGAAAAGGATTGTGTGCACTTGTCGAACACAATTTCCGGGCATGAAACTGAATTGCCGCGTGATGGAGTCCTTTTGGTGACGGACCGAACGCCGAATGACGAGTTGTACGCTTCCCTCACCCCAGCCCATATCATCCCCGAAGGGGGCTCCCAAGGGGAGAGGGGAATTCAGAGCTTGCGTATCATCGGTGATGCGGAAGCACCGAATATCATTGCACAGGCGGTGTTTTCCGGTCATCTCGCGGCGCGGGAGTTTGACGAAGAGAAAGTGGATGGAACGCCATTTAGAATCGAGAGGATGCTTGATTTATAATATCCTGAACAGAATTGCTTTCAGGAGGCAACCTCAATGCGACGACATGGATGTCTGTTAACGTATTTGCTGTATTTGATTATCTATCTCGTGTATTTTGTCTTGATCGGAAAGTTGCTGTCTTCCATGGCAACTGGAATTGAGTCCGATAGCCTGCTGGCACTCTCACTTTTTCTTTCTTTTGTCCTGGCAGCCTTAACTTCGTTTGGTATGGTACATGGAAAAAGAATTGTAGACTTTGTGAGATCAAGGACAACAAAATCCTGACAAGGCAATAGATTCAAGGAAGGAGGGAAACTATCACCAGGCGCGTTCCAGGTTGGGATTATCCAATGGCTTGCGTCCCACCTTCGCCATATCGATCCATTCGTCGTGCACCTTCACGCGCACCACATCCGCGGTGAAGTCAGTCACCGTGCCGCCGTTGTTATTAAACAGCCACGACCCGACCGCGTAAATATCCGCCGGGACTTCCAGCATCTCAAACCTGCGGATTTTTTCCGGATTGAATCCACCGGAGACAACGATCTTGACATTGTGACAATACTCGCGCGCCGCCTCTTTCCAAGCCTCAGGCAGGTTCCAGGATTCCCAGGCGGAGTCCAGGGCGTGGCGGACATTAAAGACCAGTCGCGGTTGCACGCCGAGGTCAAGCGCCGGGTCGCCCAGGGGCTCAACGGAAACATCGCGCAGATTTCCTCCGGTATCGAGACGTACGCCGTACAAAATATATTTTGTGGCTTCGGTTTCATCGTAGCTGTCCTTGCATTCCCGGTACTTGGCAAACATGCAGTTAAGCACGCGCAAGCTGTCACGTACTGAGTCGTTGTTGAAATCCACCAGAGCAATACGCGGAATGGGCGCCGGCAGGATGCGCGAAAACTGCATCATCCCTTCCGCGGTGTCACCGAGGAACGAAGCAATGGCCGCATGTGCCACTGTTCCGCCGCCGGCACCGCCCCACCAATCGCCCTGCGCATCTGTCGAAACGAAGGGTCCAAGCTCGTGCGCGTGATCCAGGTTAAAACGTTTGACGGCGATATTATAAGCATATCCATCCGCGGCCTGGACTTCATGTAGGTCGAAGCGGGCTGGGAAAAACAGCACCGGTTTGCCGCGCGCGGCCACGAGTGTTTCATACACATTGGTTGCCACACGACTGGAGCGCGTCAGGATGCCCAGCGTGGGAGTTTCAAGCAAAGCAAAATCGCGATAACGGCCATGGACCTTAATGACCGGATCGACATGTTCTGGATTTCCATCCGATTTGACTGTCGTACCATCCTGCACGGCCCAGACTTGCAGGTGGTCAGACGTGTCGATGAACTTGTCGCCTTCCCAGTAGCCGGTACAATGCCTCAGCATGGCCAGTGCCTTATCCACGCCAACGACAGTCGTCTTGCCGATGCGGCGCGTGAACCATTGCATTTCCACTTCAATGTTGCCGACTGCAATGTCCTGAGGAGAAATATCCGCCGGCAGGTTATGTAGTTTTCCTGAATAGGTATAATCCTCGGCGGCGAGTTCTATCAACATACGGCCGATGTTCTCGAAGTATTTGTCCGAGTACCAGCCGCGGCGCATCCTTTCGATGTCAAGTTTAAAGGTCTTGTTGGTGAGACGTTTATTGTCAAAAATGCTCATAGTTTCCTTGGGGATTAAAAATTCTCCGTTGATTTCACCAAATGCATACCTGCTTTTTCGAAACGCTCAAAGGCCGCCTCGGCCACCTCAGTGTGATCGACGACGCCGGGGACAACAACAGGTGAGCTGCAATCTTCCAGTAAATAAACTTTCTTAGCCAGTTCAAGATCGACCAGAGCGATGTCCTCCAGCAGATCCGAAACCGTCCAGGCAACGCAATGACTTTTTGCCTGACCGGCAATGATCAGTCTATCATATAGCTGTAGCTGTTCAATGAACTTTTGATTGTGAGTTCCCCATGTCTCGCCCATGGGACCAGTCAGCACTTCAGGACCAATGACAGAATAATTTTCGGTGAAAGGTTTGTCGCCTTTGACTTCGACATCATATTGCGCGCTTCGGGCGACGGAATGGAAGAACAAGGCTTCCTCGATGGAGGATACCAGCGCATGACCGATGCCACCCAGCATGGCATGATAGGGCCAGATGGTCAGGGCGTATTTGCTCTTCTTTTCCAATTCTTCGGCATAGTGAATCACCATCTGCTGCCCGTACTCTGGTGCGATCCCGAATTGATCTGCCAGCGCAGGATTGAATGTCCACGTGTTATCGCGGAGTTCCGAAGCGTGGATGTCCGTATAAGGCGCGGGGTGATCACCATTTTTGTCTACAAAGAAAATCGCGTGGAAGACCTGCATGGTCTTATGCGTGTCCAGGGTGGCGGTGATGTGCGTGATATTTCCCAGATTGCGATAGATGAACTCACTCAGCCGCACATTGTCTTCGACGGCGCCGCGTCCGCTGCGACCTCCGACATAAAGCTCGAACTCCGGGATGCAGAAGGTGTTCTGCACATCAATCAGCATCAGCCAGGTTTTCGTCGAATCAGCGGAAGCGGGTTGAAGTCCGTGTTGACGCGCCCAGTCCCGGGCTTGTGTGGCACGTTCTTCGTAGGGAATCTGCCAAACGGAGCCCACGCGTTTTGCATCCAAAAAATCAGGGATGGGTAAATTAGAAGTCATCTTCTCTCCGACTCGATTGTATGCCCGTGTATTGATCTGTCAAGTGTAACATCGCACCCACTGAGCCACAGATAGGAAACCCGGATTTTCTGGAAATCGTGACTGCGAACATATTCGCCCGAACTTGCGTCTTAACTACAGCACACGCCGTTGACTTTTTTACTTGAAACCCTTAAACTAAGTACAGACTTGCACTTTTTGAAGGAGACATTATGGCATCTCAATTCCAGCTCATCATGCGGTCGGGACCTACACCGGGCGCAGCGTTTACACTGGAAGGCGATCAGATCACGATTGGGCGTGATTCAACGAACAATGTTGTGATCAATGATGCAGAAATTTCGCGGCATCATGCACGCTTGAACTTTCAGGGCGGAAAGTATGTGCTCGAGGATTTGGGCTCCACCAACGGGACCTTCGTAAACGGTCAAAAATTGTCTGGGCCGCGCGTATTGAAGTCGGGGGAAGTGATTTCCTTTGGTGAGCAGATCATGCTGGTTTTCGAAGCGATCACCATGGATGCCGGCGCCACGATGGTCTCGCCGCGCGCGGCAGCTGTGCCTTCAGTGCCACGCCCGATGACACCGCCGCCGGCTCCACTGCCTGCGGAATATGCGGGCAGTGTGCCAGCCAGCCCTGCCACTCCTCCTCCTCCGCCAACCATCAAAAGAACAAATCTGGTGCCAATTCTTATCGGCGTTGGCGTGCTGTTCATTGTATGCATGTGCGCGGCCTTCTTCTGGTGGGTGGATGCCACGTATCGCTGGTGTGTATTCTTTCCGTTTATAGCGGGATGCTCGTAAACACGATTGTATTACCCCGCGAGTTGGAATACTCGCGGGGTATTTTATTTAACCAGGAACTCGCTTGACCTTCAGGTATGGCATGGAAATCTGCATTGCAGATCTAGGTCCCGGTTTTTCACATTAGAAAGTTAATCAATTTCAGGACAAGCGGTAGAATAGAAGCATTCCGGAGATTTTATATGGAGCCACGACCCAAGACCTCGCCACGCTGGAACTCGACCACCAAATTATTGGCTGGTCTGGTCATGGTTGGGATTGTGGCTTTTTTGGTCAACCGTTTCACCAGCCTGATTACGCCGCTCCTGGTGATCTTTATCTTGGCCTATCTGTTGCATCCGATCACGGCCTTGATTTCGCGCGGTCTGCACGTCTCGTGGAAGGTGGCTGTCAACATTCTCTTTGTTTTGATTATTGCCATCGTGGTGGGCCTGCTGACCCTGGGCGGTGTGGGACTGGTCGCACAGGTGCAAAGTCTGATCCAGCAGGTGCAGGGGATCGTGGCAAACCTGCCAAGCTATGTGGAAGCTCTCTCGGGACGCGTCTTCCAATTTGGTCCCTTCCAACTGGATATGCAGACGATCGATCTGAACGCGGTCAGCCAGCAGCTGCTCGCCTTTGTGCAGCCTTTGCTTGGGCGAACAGGCACGATTGTCGGAACGCTGGCGGGCGGTGCTGCAGAGATCTTCGGTTGGGTTTTCTTTATTCTGATCGTTTCCTATTTCATTATGATCGAGAGCAATGGACTGGAGAGAGATTTATTCAAGGTCGAGATTCCCGGCTATGGCGAAGACCTGCGCAGGCTGGGCAGCGAACTGGATCGGATCTGGAACGCCTTCCTGCGCGGACAGATTTTTATTTTTGCGATGGCAACCGTGATCTACATCATTGTATTATCGGTGATGGGCGTGCGATATGCCATTGGTATTGCTTTTATGGCGGGGCTGGCAAAGTTCCTGCCGTATATTGGTCCCGCGATCACCTGGGTGGTCATGGCATTGGTGACATTTTTTCAGCCTGTGAAACCTTTTGGGCTGCAGCCTCTGGTCTATATGGCAATCGTGGTGATTACCACCACGGTGATCGACTGGGTCATTGATAATCTGGTTGCGCCGCGCATCATGGCACGCACATTGAAAGTTCATCCTGCTGCGGTGTTGGTCACGGCTTTGATCGCAGCCAATCTGATTGGCATTCTGGGCGTGGTGATTGCCGCGCCTTCGCTAGCAACACTTACCTTGCTGGGCCGTTATACGATGCGTAAGATGTTCGACCTCGATCCCTGGCAGGGGATGGAAAGCTCGTCCGAATCGCCTGTTTCCTTTGAATGGATCAGGCGTGTTGGGGCCTTCATCGCTTCCAGGTTCCAAAAAGCAAACCGGGGAGAAAGCATGAACCCCAAGGAGAATCCCAATGAACAACAATAATAACAACGAGCCCAAGACTGAAGCCATTGCTGAAACCGATAATTATCTGGCGTGGAAAGCGGAAGAACCCGATGGCGAAATCACTTATCATATTGAATTGAATAATGTCACGGTGCATTTTTTTGAAGAAGAATGGAAGGAATTCATCCAGTTGGTCCATGAGTTGTAATAATCATTTCATGCTTTGTCATTCACTGTTCGAGAACGTGAAAAAAACGGATCATGAGTTTAAGCCTGCCATTACTGATGTGCGCGGCATCGAAGTGGGGCACGCACAGGATGAAGAGGTACTTACTGGTTGCACGGTCATTCTTTGTCTCAAAGGAGCTGTTGCAGGGGTGGATGTGCGCGGCGGTGCGCCGGGGACGCGCGAAACGGATTTGTTGAATCCGCTCAATCTTGTCCAAAAAGTTCATGCCGTGGTATTGGCTGGCGGTTCCGCTTTTGGACTGGATGCGGCCAGTGGCGTCATGCGTTATCTCGAAGAACAGAAGATCGGCTTCAATGGCGGCGCGGCAAAAGTACCGATAGTTCCCTCGGCCATTCTCTATGACTTGAACCTCGGTCGCGCGGATGTTCGGCCTGATTCCGCCATGGGCTATCGCGCCGCGGCCTCAGCTTCGGTCGAGGCGCCCGCACAGGGGAATGTCGGCGCAGGGACAGGTGCCTCTGTAGGAAAAATGTTCGGCGCGACGCTGGCGATGAAATCCGGCCTGGCAACGACCAGCATGAAGATTGGTGGGGGAGTTGTGGTGGGTGCGATCGTGGCGGTCAATGCGTTCGGTGATGTGATCGATCCGGGAACGAATGAGATCCTCGCTGGACTACGTTCCGGCAAAGTGAGACCGTTGCGTGTGGGTGGAAAAGAGTACTTTGCCAATACGCTCACGATGATGAAAAGCCGTTTGGGACGAGGCCTCCTCAGTCTGGCAACGCGCGCCAATACCGTTATTGGTGTGGTAGCGACGAACGCACAATTAACCAAAGCCCAGGCGACCAAGGTCGCACAGATGGCACAGGATGGCATCGCTCGCACGGTCAGACCGGCTCATACCATGCTGGATGGAGATACGATCTTTGCTCTTTCCACTGGCAGACGGAAAGCCGATGTTTCAACGATTGGCGCCTGCGCCGCGGAGGTGATGGCGGCTGCCATCCTTCAAGCAGTGAAGATGTCGGCTCCAGCTGGTGGATTACCAGGATTGAATAATCCATGATTGATGATAACAAAAAGAGGATGGCAACTTGCAGCCATCCTCTTTTTGTTATAGCTTCTTGCTTTAGTTCCTGCTCTTTTAATTCATCTTTCAAAATCAGGGTCATGATCACGCTAACGATACTGACCACCAGCCCGCCCAGGAAGGCATTCCACCAAACAGGATCAGTGATGATCAAACCAATACCAAACGATTGACCAATGACACTTGTCAGCCAGAACAGGAAGGTATTGATCACCAGTGTGAACAAGCCGAGCGTCAGCAGGATGAGCGGGCAGGTCAGGAGTTTGATCAGCGGTCCGAATAACGCGTTGACGACGCCGAAGATCAGCGCCAGCCAGATGAGGGAAACCAGGTTGCTTCTCAAGACGATGCCTGGCACGATCAGCACCGCCAGATATAAGGCTATCGCGTTGATAGCCCAGCGAAGGATAAATTTTGTCATTTCATCTCCTCTTCAAATTAACCAAGGTATGTCACCTGTTAGACGAGGAATGGCTCCGACCGTCGCGTTAGGCACGCATCCACAATAAGGTGCGACGCGCTCTGAAGCCTGCCGCGCTGATCGCGTCGACCATCTCGCCACCCGGATAATCCAGCGAGAGCTTGGAATGATTGGCCAACGCGCGCCGCGCGTGGATCAGTAACTGCGTCAACGCTTCGGGATCAACGCCGATGCCTTGCGCGGCATACAGGGACTCTGCCCTGCCGCCTTGCGGAATCCATGATAGCGTGGCAAGCAATTCATCTTTGCGAGTGGCGGCCCATTGCTTGACGTTGATATCCACGAACAGGAGATACAGCCAATTCCAGGGACCTGGTCGCAAGGCATTGAAATTCCAGACATGGTACCAACTCAAGGCTTCGGGATAGAGGCGCTGAAGCCAATTCAGTTGCATCGGCCAGAAGCGCGGATAGCGCGGGGTGATCTGAATATCCGTCTCCGGCTGGTTAATAAAGAAATCGGTATGTGCAGTCCAGGTGGTGCGGCGCGCAATCTCCTGAAATCCCAGATCTGTGTAAAGCTGAATTGCGCCCGGGTTATCGTCGCGGACATGCAGCCAGATGGCGGAGGCTTTCTTGTCGCGGGCCTGCTGCATCACCCGTTCGGTGAGTGCGCGTCCGATGCCGCGTCGCCGGTAATCGGGATGCGTGGCCACGTTCGCAATTAGATAGATGCGTCTGCCCTTGTCGCGAAACGGAATCAGGCTGGCGTTGCCAACGATGCGCCCATCCTGCTCCCAAACATAGCCGGTCAGCGGCAGGGCGGCGGTCTCGGTCACGTGCGAGGCCCAGCGCAGGAAGCTGTCGTCCCGGCTGGCGCGCCGCATGTCGGAGAGATAGCGCTGGCCATCGTTATCCATCGTGGGTGAAAAGCATAGTTCGATCAGATCCGCCACGGTTGAGAGGTCGCGCAAAACGTTGAGCGGCCGCATGTGCGGATGATCTTTCGCCTGCACCGGAATTGTCACCGAACTCATTGGGGCGAATTATAGCGCGTTGTTGGGTTTTGGAAACGCGCGGCGTATAATTCTCTGTGAAAGGATATGACAGGGAACAGCTATGACCACTAGCATCCAACTCCGTGATGTGACCGACGCGGATCTGCCCATTTTCTTCGAACAGCAGCTTGATCCAGAAGCGACCCGGATGGCTGCTTTCCCATCCCGGGATGATGAAAAGTTCATGGGCCACTGGGCCAGAATCAGGGTGGACAAGTCGATCATCTTAAAAACCATTCTCTTCAACGGACAGGTGGCGGGAAATATCCTGAGCTTTTTGCTAGCCGAAGAACGGGAAGTCGGCTATTGGCTTGGAAAGGAATATTGGGGCAAAGGCATCGCCTCGCAAGCGCTCGCCGCGTTTTTAACAGAAATCAAGACGCGGCCGTTGTACGCACATGTCGCAAAACACAACATCGCTTCCCGGCGGGTACTGGAAAAATGCGGATTTATCGTTGTGAAAGAGGATAAGTTTTCCAACACATTAGGCAATGATCTTGAGGAATTTGTCTTGAAACTGGCCTGATTGTTGAGAATGCATCGAGGCAAAACATGCAATTGCAAAAATCGCCGGGTGGTTCCATCTTTCCCTATTATTACAAAAATGGGGAATTGTTCTGTCTCCATTTCGGCAGTTATTTTTCAGACGAAGAGGGATTGATTGCCATGATGAAAGCAGAGGCAAACTTTTTAAATGAAAGACGTCCTCAAATGGGCATTTGGATCGACTTTTATGAAACTAGGCTGACCGATAGAGTTTTAAACGAACTCATTGAGATGCTCAAGCATATCCGAGGGAAAACGACAAAACTTGCGATTGTAGGTTGTTCTTTCCTGGCGCGGCGGAAAATCAAGCGGCTGATTAAGAATGCGGACCGTCTTGCTTCCCTGCCTGTAAGATATTTTGATGATCCTGAAGAGGCCAAAACCTGGCTGGTCAGCGAATTCGAATAGCCGCGCGGTGACATGAGACAAGTTACCCTCGTGTCGTTTTACGGACGAAAAAACAAACCCCTTGCTGATCTCATTCAGGGATGCTCTGAGTTTATTTTGCGTTCCCCCTTGGAACGTTTATATCGACCCTATCATATTGATCAAATCCATGGCACGCTGCTCGGCATGGAAAAAATGGCTGGTTATGCAGAACACTATAACGCAAATCTATGGGCTGAAACCAGCAATAAAGTGGAAATGGATTTCACCCAACTCCTGCACGTTTTGGGAGAACACCTGCCGATGGCAGTGCAATTCGGTGGCTTTCCCCGATCTTTTACAGGCTTTGAGAGCTTTGGTCGTTCTCCCTATGAACGTTCTTTTCAGATCCAATGGAAGACAGGTCGTTTCACTTTGGTCGGCTGGCCGCACAAAGATGGCAATTTTACAACTCGGCGTTATCTCAACGAATTACGCGACGAGATCGAACGCAAGTGCAATATCAGACACAAGTATCGCGAGGATAATGATTTATTCATGGTGTTGGGCGAAATCGTCCTTCCAGGTTCGATGGCAGAAGAGGAACGTGCGCGATTCAAAGATATTTCATTAACTATCGAAATGGCAGTGCGTGATTACATTGTTGACAACAAAATTGATGTGAACATTGATGTGGACGCGGTGTCTGTTGTGCAGTATGATGTTGAAACTTTATCTTTGGAATCAACAGTTTCGCATAGGGTAACGGATCCTAAAATGAGCCCTGATTTTATCGAAGACCTTTATATTGAATAATGAAGCTTTTGTGAGAGGGCAATGAACAAACATCAGCTTTGGGCCCACTCACCGAATTTAACATTCTTCTTACGCCATACTGACAATTCGCCAGCGCAGTTTTGTTATAATCGCCCGTATTAGGTAGGGGCACAGCCAGCCGTTTAACGGCTCGGACGAAAATCCGTTCTGCTGTGCCCGTACAGGAGAACTTTCCCTATGATGAGATTTGACCGATTTACAGAGAGAGCACAGGAGGCCGCCCAGCGCGCGGCGGAGATCATTCAGCGCTACGGCCACAATCAAATCGATACTGAGCATATCCTGCTGGCGCTGATCGAACAGCCCGGCGGGGTCATTCCCCAAATTTTGGAAAAACTCAGTGTCAGCGCCGAGGCCCTTACCGAACGTCTCGACGCCACCTTGCGCGCCAGCCCCAAAGCCAATATCTTCGGCGGCGGCGCGGGACAGATTTTTATCACGCCGCGTGTCAAGCGAATTATTGACCTTGCCAACGAGGAAGCCAATCGCCTTAAAGACGAATATATTTCCACCGAACACATTTTCTTAGCCATTTTGACAGAGCGAAACACGCCCGCGGCACGCATTTTAAAGTCTGCCGGGCTAACGCGTGACCGCGTCTATACCGCCATTCAGGATCTGCGGGGCGGACAGCGCGTCACAGACCCTCAGGCTGAATCCCGTTACCGGACGCTTGAGAAATACTCCCGCGATCTGACCCAACTGGCGCGTGAAGGCAAGTTGGACCCCGTGATCGGACGCGACAATGAAATCCTGCGTTTGATTCAGATCCTCTCCCGCCGCACCAAGAACAACCCGGTCCTGATCGGTGAGGCCGGCGTGGGGAAGACTGCCATTGCAGAAGGTCTCGCGCAACAGATCGCCAATAACGATGTGCCTGAAATCCTTTCGGGCAAACGCGTCGTACAGTTGGATCTCGGTTCGATGATCGCCGGTTCACGCTTCCGCGGCGAATTCGAAGAGCGCCTCAAATCCATCATGGAAGAAGTGCAGCGCTCCCAGGGTGACATCATCCTGATGATCGACGAGTTGCATACAGTCGTGGGCGCGGGAGCAGCCCAGGGCGCGATGGACGCTTCCAACATGCTCAAGCCCGCGCTGGCGCGCGGTGAACTGCAATGTATCGGCGCGACCACCTTGGATGAATTCCACAAATATATCGAAAAGGACGCGGCACTCGAACGCCGCTTCGCACCGATCTACGTGGAAGAGCCCACCGTCGACGATACGATCAAAATGCTATATGGTTTGCGCGACCGCTATGAGGCGCACCACAAAGTCCGCTTTGCGGATGAGGCGCTGGTAGCCGCAGCTCGACTGGCCGACCGCTATGTGACGGACCGCCGTCTGCCCGATAAGGCCATTGATCTCATGGATGAAGCAGCTGCCAAATTGCGCGTGGCGCTATACTCCATGCCGCCCGATCTCAAGGCGATGAAAACTGAAATTGACAAGATGCAGGCCGAAGAGGAACAGGCTGGCTTGAACCGCGATTATGAACGCGCGGCGCAGAAAAAATCTGAACGCTTGCGCCTCGAAGGTGAATATCATGCCAAGCGCGATAAATGGGAGTCCGAACACCAACTCGACGAGGTGGTGGATGTGGATGACATTGCGGCCGTTGTCCATCAGTGGACCGGCATCCCTGTCACGCAAATGATGGAGACCGAGGCAACGAAACTTCTGCACATGGAAGCGCGTTTGCACGAGCGCATCATCGGGCAGGATGAGGCGATTCACGCCATCTCCGACGCGATCCGCCGCGCCCGCTCCGGCTTGAAAGATCCCAGGCGTCCGATTGGTTCATTCATCTTTATCGGCCCCTCGGGCGTTGGTAAAACGGAACTGGCCAAGGCCCTAGCCTGGTTCATGTTCGACGATGAGGAAGCGCTGGTGCGTATCGACATGTCCGAGTATCGCGAACAGCATACGGTTTCGCGTCTCTTCGGAGCGCCTCCGGGATACGTTGGTTATGAGGAAGGCGGTCAATTGACGGAAGCTGTTCGCCGTCGCCCCTATCGCGTGTTGTTGTTCGATGAGATCGAGAAGGCGCATCCCGAAGTCTGGAACGCGTTGTTGCAGATCCTGGACGACGGCCGCATGACAGATGGCCAGGGCAACCAGGTGGATTTCCGCAATACCGTTCTGATCATGACCTCGAACCTGGGTACCGAGTACGTGAGAAAGGGGGGCGCTTTGGGCTTCCTCCAGCCGCAGGCCTCCAGCGAGGAGCGTGAGGCGCACGATAAGATCGAGAAGGCGCTCAAGGGCGCTTTCCGACCCGAGTTCCTGAACCGCGTCGACGAGATCATCATGTTCTCCCCACTTACCATCGAACAAATGGAAGAGATCGTCATCCTGCAAATGAAGGAAGTACAGGATCGCTTGAACGAATACAATATCACTGTTGAATTGAGCGATGCGGCCCGGAAGTGGCTGGCCAAGGAAGGTTATGATCCGGCGTTCGGTGCCCGCCCCTTGCGACGTGCCATCCAGAAGTATGTGGAAAGCCCGTTGTCTCTGGAACTGTTGGGTGGCAAATTCAAGGACGGCGCTACCGTGCAGGTGGATGTGGACGAAGAAATGAACAAGATCGTCTTTGAGACGTCCGAACCTGTGAAGAAAAAGAGCCGACAACCGGCTGAAGCCTAAAGTCAAGTGGGAGCAGTCAACTGCTCCCACTTTTATTTTTCCTAATCATAGGTTCATCAATTCAGGGTAAGATGAATAAAATTTTCCAGGAGACAAGTATTTTCAATGGAAGCAAATACCAACAAATCCTCCTCCACTCCCATCATTATTGGTGTGGTCATTGCAATTCTCGTGTGCTGCTCGTGTATCTTGATCGCGGCAGCAGGCTTTTTTATTTACACTTCCACCCGCAGCACCTCATTTGAAGTCACTCCGTTTCCTACCATAAGGGAGAGCACCGTAACGCCAGTCCCCACTGTGGTCATCGATCGTCCACCCACGGACGAGATTTCCCGGGCAACGGTCGATGCGCTGAAGCAGGCTCAAGTTCCGGAGAACGATCCCTATGAACTGGCTTGCCGCCTGCAAGCAATATGTAATGTCTCCACCACCGTGCAAAGCAAATCTTATGCAGTAGGTGATAAGGAAAAATTCTGGATCCTTAACCAAGACACAACCAGCTTCCGCCAGGTCGATGCAACGTTGTTGTACATTACGCCTCATTCCTATTTCTGGGCGGAGGATGGGGCCAATGTCAACAAGAACGATATGAAAACGTTGATGGACGCGTTTGAAAACAAGATCTATCCAAAAGACCGTGAGTTCTTTGGCAGCGAATGGACGCCGGGCGTGGATAATGATCCCCATATTTATGTGATCTATGCCAGTAATATTGGAAGGAATATTGCAGGCTTTTACAATTCTTCGGATGAATATAATCCTGCTATTAAAGACCATTCCAACGCGCATGAGTCTTTCGTGTTTAGTACTACGGAGGATCTTGCCGATCAATATACATACGCCACATTGGCGCATGAGTTCGTGCATATGATCCAGTTTCCCACGGATCGCAATGATGTGTCGTGGATCAATGAAGGGTTTGCGGAAGTTGGCGCGTTCTTGAACGGCTATGATATCGGAGCCGCGGACTGGCTCTACACACAGAGCCCCGATATGCAATTGAATACCTGGGTCGATAGTTCTTCACCAGATTTCGGTCCGCACTATGGTCAGAGTTTTCTCTTCCTGGCTTATTTCCTTGATCGTTTTGGTGAAGACGCCACAAAGGCTCTCACCGATAACCCTGAAAATGACCTGACCAGTGTGGACGACACGCTTGCCACACTGAATGTCACAGATCCGCAAAACGGCAAACAGATTACAGCGGATGATGTCTTCATGGATTGGGCGGCCACTGTATATCTTCAGGATGGTAGCGTGGGTGATGGACGTTATATTTATCATAACTATGCGCGTGCGCCTCAATTTGATGAATCAAGCCTGAGCCCCATTTCAGATTGTCCGCAATCGATCGATGGCACTGTCAATCAATATGGCATTGATTACATCCGCATTAATTGCACAGGCGATCATCCTTTACATTTCAACGGTTCAACAGTAGCCGGACTTCTGCCAGTGGATGCAAATTCGGGCAATTATGCCTTTTGGTCGAATCGGGGTGATGAATCGGATATGACTCTCACGCATGAATTCGATTTCACCGGCGTCAGTGGTGCCGTCACCATGTCCTTTGCCACGTGGTACGACCTCGAAACCGATTACGACTATGTCTTCCTTGAAGCCTCCACGGACGGGAAGACGTGGCAAATCCTCACCACGCCGTCAGGCACGGGTGACAATCCCTCTGGGAATTCATTCGGTTGGGGATATAACGGTCAGACCAACGATTGGAAAACGGAGGATGTGGATCTTTCACAGTTCGCGGGACAGAAGGTGCAGATCCGTTTTGAGTATGTGACGGACGCCGCGTTAAACGGCGAGGGTTTCCTGTTGGATGATGTCAAAATCGATGCGATCAACTACCAGACCGATTTCGAAACGGATGATGGCGGCTGGGAAGCCAAAGGCTTCGCCCACGTCGAGAACGTTCTTCCACAAACCTATCGCCTGTCTCTGATTACGAAGGGCGATACCACCACCGTGACTCAGATCGAGCTCAGCCCGGACCAAACAGCGGATATCCCGCTTTCATTGAACTCCGGTGATGAGGCCATCCTTATCGTGACTGGCACCACGCGTTTCACCAGACAGCCAGCTGCCTATCAGATCGAAATTAAATGATATTTGCTTGAAAAAAAGTAACGGTCACTGAAAAAGTGACCGTTACTTTTTTTGATCCGCAGATTATGCGCTGGATGCGGGTAGAATGTAGAACAGGAGCCCATGAACTTTGCTTACAAACCCGCTGCGGACTACCCCCTGCCTGATCTGATTGAATTTTTGAATCAAGGCTTTAAGAATTACCTCATCCCGATCCATGTAAATATGGATGAATTCCTATCGATGCTGCGCAAGGATGGGATTGATCTCTCTGCCAGCCGCGTGTTGCTGATCGACGAGCAGCCGGCAGGGGTTGCCTTGATGGCCCGCCGCGGTTGGCAGAGTCGCCTCGCGGCGATGGGCATCTCCCTGGAGATGCGCGGCCAGGGCGCGGGCTCCTGGCAGATGGCAAAACTCATCGATGAGGCTCGTCAGCGTGGTGATCGTGCAATGGTGCTCGAAGTGATCGAACAAAATATTCCTGCTGTGCGTGTATACCAAAAATATGGATTCCAAATGGTTCGAAGATTGCTGAGTTTCGTTCGTAAAGACACGCAACAAGCAGGTGCTGACATTTTGCCGGAAACGGATTTGCGCGAACTGGGGCATATGATCTTACAATATGGATTGTCTGATCTGCCCTGGCAACTATCCGGCGAAAGTGTTGCGCAAATGAATCCACCTGCACGTGCCTATCGTAAAGGTCAGGCTTATGTTGCCATCTCGAATCCAGACGCAGGGCACATTGTGATTTGGTCCCTGCTGGTTGAACCCGGCGCACGCGGCAGGAATCTCAGTGTGGATATACTTAAAGCTCTCATCGCAACTCATCCAGGCAAAACCTGGCATGTTCCGGCGCTCTTCCCTGAAGAGATGGGAAAGGTCTTTGAAAGAGCTGGTTTTCAGAAGGAAGAGTTGTCGCAGTTACAGATGAGATTGACTCTGTGAGCCGATTCGGTTTGATTAATCTGATTTAACGGAATCAGCTATGGGCTGCGCGTGAAGCCGGATCCTGACGAATGAAATAAGAAATTGTCATTGTTTTGTTTTACGTCAGGCAAAGATTGAGGATATAATTTTTCTCCTGTTCTCAGGAAGGTCATGGTTCATGCCCTCTGTGCCAAAACAAACCTCTCAGCGTAAAACGATCGGTGTATTTGCCTCACAGGTGGGCCGCGCCTGGGGCGCAGAATTCATCGCGGGAGTCACGGATGCTGCTGAACAATTGGATGTAAACTTGATCCATTTCATCGGGGGAAAATTGACTGATCTTTCAACAAATGAAACTGGCAAATCTACCTTTGGATTGTATGATCTGGTCAAGCCGGATCAACTCGATGGCTTATTGTTGACGGCTGATGTTGCTTATGGAACGAGCCAGCGGGAACTTGAGGCGTTTACCAAAGTCTATGGCCGCATGCACATCGTTACGCAATCGGTGGAATTGGATGGGGCCTCGATCTTCATCCCTGATAACAAAACTGGTATGCGCGCTGCCGTCCGGCATTTGATCGAAGAACATGGCTACAAGCGTATTGCTTTTATCCGCGGCCTGCGTGGCCAGGTCGACGCGGAACAACGTTATCAGGCTTATCAGGAAGAACTCAAAGCGCACGATCTTCCTTTCGATGAAAGTCTGGTGGTGGAAGGAAATTACACGCAGGGCAGCGGACGTGCAGCGATTCGCGTTTTGCTGGACGAACGTCAACTCCGTTTTCAGGCTGTCGCCGCGGCAAATGACAGTATGGCCTTCGGGGCCCTGGAAGCGCTTCAGGAACGCGGCGTTCGTATCCCAGATGATGTGGCTGTTACCGGTTTCGACGATTTCCGCGAGGCCCAGGCGACCGGCGTACCGTTGACCACGGTGCGCCAATCCTTCTACACAGCAGGCAAGCATGCCATGGAGGCCCTGTTCAAACGCATCCATGGAGATACCGTCCCGCGGACAACAGTTACGCCCACCCAATTGCTCGTCCGCTGGTCGTGCGGTTGTTTGCCTGAGAATGTACGTCAGGCTGCCGTGGCGCCGCGCGACGTCTCCAAGACAGGCAGGTTGGAGAACAAACGCGCGGCCGCCCTGCGCGCCCTCCTGAATGCGGCAGGTATCACTGAACAGGATGTCTTCCTGCCAAAGTTCAAAGATGCCTTTGGCCGTGCCTGGGATGGCTTTCTGCTGGCTCTGCACGAAAGATCCTCCGGTGATGATTTTTTGAAAACGATCAACGCTTTGATCGAGTTGATGCAAAAGTACGAACTACCTCCGGCTGTCTGGCACAACGTCATCTCGATGATGCGGCGCTACGCGCTGGGCGGGATCACAGATCATATCACCATGCTACAAGCGGAGAATCTCTTCCAACAAGCGCGCTTGCTGGCGGGCGAACTCTCTCAGCGTTCACAAGCCTATCGCCGCTTGGCGCTTGAGCAACAGGAAAGCATGCTGCATGGATTTCAGCTTCTCGATGGCGCCTGCCATGACCATGGATGAGATCGGCGCGGCCATCTCCCAGCACTTTCCCACCATGGGCATCAAACGCTGGTATGTGATGTTTTATAGCGATGTGACGGCGCCACAATCCATTTCTTCGCCACCACCAGAAAGCTATAAGCTGTTATTTCAGTATGAAGGTTCCAGGTTCGCGATTCCTCGGAAACGGACCTCCATCGGTACTGGCCAATTGATCCCGCGCGGCAAGACCCCCGAGAACCATCGCTATACGGCTGTGGTCATGCCTCTCTCCCTGGCACAGAACCGGTTTGGTTTCATGTGGGCCGAGGTGGGGCCGCGCGACTGGGAAATATATGTGCGTGTCCGCAATCTGGTCAGCAGCGCACTGCTGCGCGTGATGCTGGTTCAGCAACGGGAACAGGCCAAACAGGAAGTGGAACGCCTGCTGGCGGAAGCGCATGATCGTGCCACGGAATTGGATATTGCCAAGGAGTTCGCGGAGAGAACCGCGGCAGAGAATGCCAAGCTCTTTTCCAGCGAACAAACTCGTCGTCAGGCGGCGGAGGCACTGACCAAATCGGCGCGGCAGCTATCTTCGCTGGCTACTGTGGCAGAGGTGCCGCAACAAATTGTGGAGCAGTTATCCCAGGTGGTGCCGAACGAGCGTTGCGCCCTCTTTTTGGAAGATGTAAACGGCATTCCACGTTTGACCGCACATCACGGACTGCCCGTGGATGCCCCGGCAGAAAAACTGCGCTATAGTATTCGCGATACAAACGTGTATCATATGATCGTAAATCAATCCGAGCCGCTGGTGATTGGGGATACCAAAAAAATGCAGAGTTGGAAGCAGCCCGAGTGGCTGCCGGAGGATCGTTCCTGGCTGGGCGTTCCATTGTATGCCAAGGACAAAGTCATTGGTATGTTGGCCCTCAGCCGCAGCGCGCCGGCTTCCTTTAACCACGACGATGTTTTGCTAGCACGTACCATTGCCATCCAGGCCTCCACCGCGCTTGAGAACGCCCGCCTCTATGATGATCTGAACCGTTTCAATCAAATGATGGAACGTATGGTGGAACAGCGCGTGGATGAATTGAACAGCGCCTACACTACGCTGGAAAAACTGGATCGGAACAAGAGCGATTTCATCAAAGTGGCCGCCCATGAACTGCGTACGCCGCTTACTGTCATTAAAGGCTACGTGGGCATGCTCAAGGCCTCGCTGGCCTTGCAGGAAAATACCTTACTCACGCAAGCCATTGATGGTGTTGTTCTGGGCACAGACCGTTTACATCAGATCGTCAACAGCATGCTGGATGTGGCGCGCCTGGAGAATCAAGTTTTGTCTCCTCAGCTTGAAAGTGTGACTCTCGCTCCGCTTTTGCAGCTGGTTCAAAGAGATTATGCGGAGGATTTGGAGGCGCGTCAGATCACGCTTGAGCTTGGTTCCAATATTGAGGCTGCCCCTCTGCTCCTGGCGGATCGTGAACTCCTGAAAAAGGCACTGGATAATGTTATTGTCAATGCTGTTAAATTTACGCCCGACAGTGGCTCGATCTTCGTCAGCGCGCAGCCAGTCAGTGTGAATGGATACGGTGAATATTGTGAGATCCGGATTCGCGATACCGGCATCGGCATCGATCCTGCCAATCATAAGATTGTCTTTGAAAAACTATATCAGCTTGGCAAGGTGGAGTTGCATTCTTCAGGCCGTACCAAATTCAAAGGTGGGGGACCGGGCCTCGGCTTGGCGATCGCGGCGGGTATTGTCGAAGCGCACAAAGGAAAGATCTGGGTGGAAAGCCCAGGTTATGATGAAGAGAAATTACCAGGCAGCACCTTCATCATTCAAATTCCCGTGGCAAAATAAAACAATCCGCAGATTTATCGATGAATCTGCGGATTGTTGACTCCTAATCCTGTGTACGAATCACTTTGCTGTTTCTATCGAAGAAATTGGTGAGTTGTTCTCGCAATGGTTCGAGCAAACCAATATGTGCCAGCATCAAAAACGAGACGGCCCCCATGCTGATAAAGAATAGAAAATCTCCCCATAGATAACCTGGATCTGCGTCGGTTGTAAAGACATAGCGAAAGACGATCAAGCCCAACTGAATCATGGAGATAATTAACAAGGGAATCGAAAACGGTCTTAAGTCATGACCTTCGATGATGAGATGCAATCCGACCATGGCTCCCAGCCCAGTTGCCACAATGATCAAATAGGCCCAATAGTGTGTCCAGTCATATGCTTGATCATATAACTTTTGCAGGATCAACACATACAAAGCACACACCCCAATCAAACAGCCCCAGGTAAAAAACTTGATGACAAAGTGCAGGACCAAATTTCCATACACGCGTATGGCCACCATAGCGGTCAGCCAGCCCACAGCGTGGGCCAGCCCAACCACCAGTGCTTTTGTGCTCAGGCCATTAAGAGAATTCATCAGACCCACGCTGAAAACATCCAGGACCAGTTTTGCGCCGCCGAGCAGGGCAAAGCCCAGCGCACCCACACTGGCAAAAAGCATCAGAATACTGAACAGACCCCGTTGAGAAAGTTTATTTCCGTTTCGTGATGGCATGGTGAAAGGCCCCTTCGGGTTGGTATTTGGGCCATCATCCATTCTGCCTCCTACCCAACTGTGAAGAAGATAACTTTCCTCACCCTTTGACCGGAGGTGACATTATACCCATAAACTCATTTCAGCCGCTTGAAGTTCCCCCTACCTGTCTAATGGATGAAGACCCGCCTCTCTTCGCTGAATCTGACTCAAAACAGGCCTGCTTCCGTTTCTCGACCTCCCTTCCTCTGACGCATTTCCTGTCAGCGTGCCAACCGCAAATAGACCGCGCCGCGCGCATCCAGATAGACCGCTACGGGCGTCTGTACGATGCGCAAGACCACGCTCTCGCAAGCTGGACAACGCAGTACAATGCCCGGGCCCTGGGTGAAGGCCAGCAGCCCACCCAGCTCACCTTCGTTGCCACAATTGGCACATTGGGTGGGCGAAGCGGTCATTTCCGTGCCAAAGATTTCGTTTAAAATTCCCGCGGCTGCATTCGCGTCCAGCATCAGTTCATGATTGATATCTGTCATCTCTTCCATCCTCAGCCTCCTGTCGGACCGAAGCGCTCGGTGCGAATCTGATTCGTTTTTATGCCAATCTTGACCAGGGTGTTTGCCACTAACTCAACCAGCAATGTTGGCCCACAAATATAAACCTGCGCAGATTTACCCAATGATCCGGCAACTTCTTTCAACATCTCCTGATCGATACGGCGTGTAAATCCGTTCCAATCCGCGGGCTGGGAACGTGTCAACGTATAAAATATTTGCGGGCCGTTGCTTGCGTTTCTTAATTGTTCCAGTTCTTGATAATAAATGATATCTTCAAAAGTACGTGCACTATAAAGCAAAGCGGTGGGGTTCTTCGCACCTATCGCGGCGCGGTGACGGAGCATGGACATCAACGGCACAACCCCTGATCCACCGGCGATTAGCAACAACGGTTCAGCCATGGCTGCTTCCCAGACGAAGTAACCGCCGACCGGTCCACGTGCTTCGATGCGGTCTCCGGGAACAAGCACATCGTGCATATAGGCTGAGACTTCTCCATCCTCGATGCGCTCAACGGTGAGGTCCACCTCTCCTTCTCGTTCAGGTTCGGAGGCGATGGAATAACTGCGCTGAGCCTGATAGCCATCCTCAGCGGTTAGGCGGATATCGTAGTGCTGTCCGGCGCGGTGGCGCATCCAGGCGGGAAGCTTTAGCGTGAACGACTTCACGGTCTCGGTTTCAGGCTTGATGTTCGTGATCGAGGCGATTTGCCATGCGATGGTTTGTTTCATCGTGCCTCCCTAATCGTTCCAATATCTCTGTTCTTTCCACGGGTCGCCGTGGTTGTGATAGCCAAGCGCTTCCCAGAAACCGGGTTTATCCTTTTCCATCAGGCGTATGCCGCGTACCCATTTGGCGCTTTTCCAAAAATATAGATGCGGCACCACCATCCGCGCCGGCCCGCCATGTTCCGGTGCAAACGGTTTATCATTGTATTTCAAAGCGATGAAGGCTTGACCGTTGATGATATCGGTAATGGGCATATTGGTGGTGTAGCCGCCATCACTAAATGCAGTGACGAACATGGCATTGCGATCCAGTTCGACATGTTCGAGCAAAGTGTCGAGACTGACGCCTTCCCATTTCATATCGAGATGAGTCCATTTGGTGACGCAGGAAATATCCACCACATAGGTCTGCATGGGAAGCTGCAGGAAGTCCTGCCAGGACCAACTGACCTTGTCTTTGACTACGCCCTCAATTGAGAACGTCCATTTGTCGAGAGGGGTGTGGGGGGTTGGGCCTGCTGAAAGGACAGGAAAATCATCCGTGAGATATTGACCCGGTGGGATGCGATCTTTTTTCTCCCTGCCACGCCGCTTGCCGACGAAACCGCGCGAAACAAAAAGTTCATCTGACATCATGCCTCCTATACCAATAAAACCTAAACGCTATTCCTACGATTGCTAACAGTGTATAACGCGATCAGGTCGCCGTCAAGCACGAATCGGAGGGGAAGAGCGTATCCAAGTATTTCCGGAAGTTCCAGACAAATTTCCATGGCTTTTTAACGATTTTAGTCAGCCTCTTAATTTATTGGCCAAAATATTTTTTCAGCGTGATAAAATGCCTGCAGGGATTGAAATATGATTGCATGACTAGCAGAAGGATTGGAGAGGTAGAATTTTCAATGCCAATTTTCCATCAGAAAAAGAGACTTACGCCAAAATTGATATCGTTACCGGTTGCCTCGCGTAACACCTGCCGCTAGGAAATTCGAGAACATGTCCAACTTCAAGCGCGATCGCCCGACGATCGGCATTTTGCCAGGGTATACAGTCCTGGCAGGTAAAACACTGGATCATTATCGCTTATCCATAATAAGGGGTATCCAATTGGCCACGCGCAGCAGAGGCTGCAACCTTTTGATGTCATGGGGCCTGGGGCGTGTTGCCCAATCCAATGTTATATACCCAGCTTGGCCCATCATGGCCTCTGATTCAGATTTTGTCCCTGTAGGACCCTGGAATACCGATGGGTTGATCGTCTTTGCACCTCTGCAAAACAAGGTCCGCTCAAACTATCTCCAGGAGCTGAGAGAACAAGGATTCCCGGTTCTTTTCATTGCAACAGGCGAAAAAGAACCCGTAATCTCTGTTGACAATGAAGCAGGGATATACCAGGCGGTTAAACACATGGCAATAGAACACGGTCATCATCACATCGCGTATATTGCCGGCCATCCTGAGGACCTTGGCGACAGCAGATCCCGCCTGCAGGCTTTTCGTTCAGCACAAGCCGAATATGGACTGGACACAGATCCCAGATTGATCGCCCATGGTTTTCACAGTTTTGCCGGGGGACATCAATCGGTGCGTCAAATACTCGATACAGGGATTAAATTCACTGCCCTGATCGCGAGCAACGACGCCTGTGCCATTGGGGCCATGCAGGCCATTCGCGATACAACCTCCCTGAATGTTCCTGATGACATAGCCATCATTGGTTTTGACGATCAACTGAATGCCGTGGCACAAGTGCCGCCTCTTGCCAGCGTTCACGTTCCTTTGATGGAGATAGGCGGTCAGGCATTGACCATCATGTCGGACCATATCACCGGGCAGCATGAGCTCAAGTCTGTTCGAATACCGACCCGATTAATTCCTCGTCAATCCTGTGGTTGTTTGCCACAGGTTGTAACTTCAATGACTGAAGAAAAAACGCGGCCGCATATATCAAGCCAATTGGAAGGCGACACTCTCGACATTGGGGAAATCGAACACAGGTTGGTCGATGAAATGGTCGCGACACTACCGCATTCCTCGCGCTTTCCATTTGGAGAACGGACCAGGCATTTTTGCTTTAATCTAGTCGAAGCCTTTTACGCAAGCTTGAGGGTAGGTAGTTCCTCCCGTTTTCAGAAGATACTTATAGAGGCCCTGCGGGAGATGGAACGTGCAGATGAGAATATGGACCCCTGGCAAAGCGCCATCACGGTTCTGCAACGCGAGATGATGACACTACCGGCGACCTGGAGACGATTAAAGACCCAACGCCTTGCACAAACCATGTTGCATCAGACCAGGGTTGCCTTCAGTGAGAGCACTCAAAGGCAGGTATATAGGCATCAATATAATCAGCAAATCACTGACCAGGTATTGAGTGAACTTACTACTTGGCTGGGCGCTACTTTGGATGAACGACGAGCGGTTGAAATTCTGGAAGAAAGCTTGACCAATGTTGGCATTCGACATGTCAGGCTGGCACTCTTTGAAGCCGATAAAGACGATCCCGTTGCATGGAGTGTTATTCTCAACCCACATTTGGAACCGATAAGTCAACGCTTTCCAAGCCGCGCTTTCCCGCCCCCTGGACTATATCCGCCAGAAGAAATATTGAATTTAATCGTTCTCCCGCTTGTATTCCAGGAAGAATCTTTTGGCTATGTGGCGTTCGATGCGGAAAATCTTGAGCCCTGTGCAACGGTGGCAAGACAGCTTGCCGCCACCATCAAAACCTCGCGTCTGCATGCAAAGGTCACTGAACTTTCACTCAGAGATCCGCTGACAGGCATTCGTAATCGCCGTTATTTCGATCTCTTTCTCAATAATGAGATAAATCGCAGCAACCGGCTCGGCACGGGAATGGCGATTATCATGCTGGATATAGATCACTTCAAAAATTATAACGATACGTATGGTCATCCCGCCGGGGATAAAGTCATCCAAAGTGTGGCAGCATGTATGCGGGAGGAACGCCGCGCTGCCGATGTGATAGCTCGCATTGGGGGGGAAGAGTTTGCACTCATCCTGCCCGAAACACGAGTTGCAGGAGCATTGATCGTGGCTGAAAAAATCCGGGAGGCGATCCAGGCTTCGCCTGATTTTGAAAAACCCATTACAGTGAGCATGGGAATAAGCACTTTGACAAAAACGGGAATCAGCGCCGAAGCATTATTCAAAAAAGCAGATCTGGCTTTATACGAAGCAAAACAGACAGGTCGCAATCGGATTTGCGTCTTCAACGACAAGGCCTCAAACGATGAAAATAAGATTTCATAATCATGGATAAAAGTAACAAAGGTTCCAATGCATTTCCGCCATTGGAACCTTTGTTATTTTACCAGCCCTGTAAAATCATCATTGTCTTATTATTCGACAAAATCTACATGTGAATTGGCGTGCCTTCCGCGGCATGTGCGGCTTCCATGAGCACTTCACTCAAGGTTGGGTGGGCATGAACATTGCGGGCGATCTCGTTCGGTGTCAGTTCCATAAGATGCGCCAGTGTAAGTTCAGGCAGCAATTCGGTGACTTCCGGGCCGATCATATCCGCGCCCAAAATTTCACCATATTTTTCGTCCATCACGATCTTTACCCAACCAGCGTAATCGCCCAATCCCAGCGCCTTGCCGTTTGCCTGGAAGGGGAAGCGGCCAATCTTGATATTATAGCCGCGCTCTTTGGCCTGCGCTTCGGTGAGTCCGAATGAAGCAACCTGAGGCTGGCAATAAGTCGCACGCGGCATCATTTCATAGTCAAGCGTGACCGTCTCCGCACCGGCTATGTTTTCCGCGGCCACGATACCCATCGCCGAACCAACATGTGCCAGCATCAACTTGCCGGTCACGTCACCGATCGCATAAATATTTGGCACATTCGTTTGCATCTTTTCATTGATCTCGATGAAGCCGCGCTCGCTGATCTTGACGCCAACCTCTTCGAGGCCAAGGCCTTTGGAGTTGGGACGGAACCCAATCGCGACCAGGGTCTGATCCGCTTCGAGAGTCGTTTCCTTCCCCTCAGCAGATACTTTTACCTTCACGCCTTTGGCCGTCGTTTCGACCAATTCAACCTTGTTTCCAACCAGACATTTAATGCCGCGTTTTTCGAACTCTTTCTTTAGATCTTTTGAGACTTCTTCATCTTCCAGTGGGACGAGTCTGGGAAGCATTTCGACAATCGTGACATCCACGCCGTAGGAATTCCACACCGTGGAAAACTCCACGCCGATGGCACCGGAACCGATCACGATCACCGACTTCGGCAATTTCTCTTGCAGGATGGCTTCCAGATAAGTCATGACTTTCTGCCCATCCACCTTCCAGGCGCCAGGGACGGCCGCGGATGCGCCGGTCGCCACAATGATACTCTTGACGTTTATCTCGGTCGTCGTGCCGTCCTTATCTTTAACGGAAACAGCTGTCGGGCTGGTCAGATGCGCCTCGCCCATATAAACGGTGATGTTGTTCTTGCGCATCAGGAATCCCACGCCTTTGACCAGACGGTCCGAAACCTGGCGTGAGCGTTTCGCAGCGACACCATAATCCAGCTTCAAGTTATCGAATGAGAAATCCAAAATCCTTGCCGCGTTCCCGGAGGGTGTGCGCCACTTCAGCATTTTTCAATAACGACTTCGAAGGAATACAACCTACATTCAAGCAGACACCACCGAGCCATTGCTTATCGACAATGGCAACTTTCTGTTTTAGTTCCGCGGCACGAATGGCGGCAACATATCCTGCCGGACCCGCACCGATCACAACCACATCAAAATTTTCAGCCATAGAGATGATTCTCCTAAAAGTAAAAAGGGTTACGGGGATTATACCCTTAACCCTTTTATTGTCCTGTCACACCTGCACCCACCGCAGGTGCGGCGTTGCGAGCAGAGCGAAGCAATCTCCTGACTAAGTTGCTACTTCGCTCGCTTCGTCTGTGTGGCTCAATGCGCCACTCCGCTCAGCGCGATGGGGCTCGCAATGACGCGCGGAGAAACTCGAGTGTCCGTGCCCAGGCCAGTTGTGCAGACTCAGCATTGTATTCGGGGCGATCAGCTTCCATGAACCAGTGAGCAGTTCCTGGGTAGAAATAAATCGTCACATCCACGCCGGCGGCTTTCATGTTCTGCTCCATTTCCTTCACTTGCTCAACCGACACCCATTCATCTGTGTCTGCATAGTGGCCGAACACTTTCGATTTCATTTTGCTGAAATCCGTACTCCAGCCGCCATAAAACAAAACCGTCGCAGCCACATCCAACTCGCTTGCCGCAGTGATCACCGCCCAATCTGTACCCATCGAAAAGCCCAGGATGCCAATGGGCTTGCCTGGTTGAAGCGATACAAGATGATCTTTCATTGCCTGGATCATAGCCTTCATGGCATCAAAATCACCTTCGGCCTCCTGCTGCAGTGCCTTGGTTTCGTCAATCGTGGTACCGACGCGACCATCATAGTAATCGGGTGCGAGCGCCGTGTATCCCTGTTCGGCTAGCTGATCGCAAACTTGTTTGAAAAAAGGTTTGAGTCCCCACCAGGAAGGCAACACCAAAATGCCTGGTCCACCATCAGCAGGTGAGGCGAGATAAGCATTGGCCGGCTTTCCATTGACATCCACCTTGATTTCAGATTTTTGAATAGACACAGGAACCTCCTTTGGATGGGCGAATTATAACAGAATATATGTTCTAGTTCAAAAAAAAAGTACTTGTTAAGCGTTCAACGAGGGAAGGAGGCGCAGAGCCGAATTGCTGGAGTTGGACGAGGTAGTCGCGGAGCGGCATGGACTGTTGATGGCAGGTAACCAGAACACTGGAGAGGACGGCATGAGCCGCTGCGCCGTCTTTGGTAGGGTTACAGCCATTGGTCTTGCGAGTAATGAGTGCAGGTGGGAGCATGCGCTCTGCCAGATTATTTGTGGGCTCGAGGCCCTCGACAAACAGGAAACGCAGGAGGTGCGGCCGGTGCTTGCGCAGGCGTTTGGCAAAGCGAGCGTTATCCGCATCGGAGAAGCGCCGGGAGGAGGCGATCAGGCAATCCAGGCGCTCTTCAAGATTCTGAACCCGTAGGGAGAAGGTGGGAGAGGAGAGAGACGGTTTCTCTCGCTTCAGAGCCAATGCTTCCTGCAGCAGGTTGGTGGCCTGGCGGGCGAAGTGCAGCGCTCGTCCGGTTTTGGTCTCGTCCATCTCCTTCAGATCTTTCAGCAAGTGGCTGAGGCATTTCTGTTTGAGCCAGTCGTTCAGTCGGCGGACGTCGTAGGACAGCAGCCCATCGGAAGTCAGGATGCGGGAGAAGTGCGTGCCGAGGAGATCCAGGACGACATCGCTGCTGCGGTTGGTGCGGAGGGTATCGACGGTGAGATCAGGATGGGTGAAGACCCACAACCAGGCAGAGAGCGTCCCGATCCGCCAGCCGGTCTCATCCGCCTTCACGACACTGCATTGCCGGATGGCTTCCAGCAGTTCTTCGTAGATGGGTCGAGCGGTGCGAGCCAGTTTCTGATCCGCCTGGCACCAGCCGCTGCGGCTGACAGAGAGACCAAAGGCATCGTTGAGCACTTCACTGACTTTGCCATACGAGACCCCCAGGCGCTGCTTCAGGTCGGCAGCCAGTGCCTTGGCCCGGGGTCCGACCATGACACCCGCAGCTGCGGGTGCCTGCGAGGTCTGCTCGGGAGGCTGCGAGCGCACCCGCTTCTGGCAGCATGTGCAGTAACCGCTGTAGGTCACAAACCGGGTGGTCTTCACTTCCACCACCGGAAGGTCTGTGACGAATTGTTCGTGCTGGCGGATCGCCTGCAGCCGGTGGCCACATTCCGGACAGCCAGGCAGTTTTGCTTCTTTCGTCTCCAGGCTCTTCACCACTTTGGGCAGTTCTCGATGCACAAATTTCCCTTTGCCTGCTTTGCGTCCCAGACGTTTCGGCTTCTCTAGCCAATGCCGCCGCGCAAACGGCGCTGCCTGCCGCTTTCCGATCCGCTTCAGATACTCGATCTCTTCCTGTTGCTGCTGCACCATCTGTTCCAACCGTTCGATTTCCTTCTGCAGCTTCCGGTTCAGCTCCAGCGCCTGCGACAGTGGTTCCTTCAGAGCCTGCATCGCTGGTGCTTTCGTTTCAGGAGCATGCCTATGCCGCTTGCGTCCTTGGCTCATGTCATTCAGTGTACAGGCTTTCCCGCTTCACTGACAAGAGTCGTTTCGCCTGTCTTTTTCCGGACGTTCGACCCTTCTCACCCTCGTGCTTTTGCACGCTAAACAAGAACTTAAAAAATCAGTAGAGCACGAAAGAGTTTCGTAGTGGCGACTGCCCTGGCACCGTGCGGCTTAAGCCGCACGGTGCCAGGGCAGGTGTAGTCGCTTTTTGCTCGAACGACTGAAGTCGTTACTACGTTTTCGTAAAGTACTCAAAACGAGACTTACAACCAGCGTCTCACGCGGGACTTATAGCTGGTGTAAACATCCCCAAACTTTTTCTCCAGATAAATTTCTTCGTGTTTGATGACAAGTTGAGCCAGCAAGATCATGAACAAGGGACTCAGAACTACTCCCCAATAACTGCTTAACGCCAACGATAGACCAATCAACGTACAGGCAAAACCAAGATAAATCGGATTGCGCGAGAGACGATATGGTCCACTCGTCACGATCGTACTAACCGAGCCATGTGGATCGAGAGTCGTGTGCAGCTTTGCGAATTGATTCACCGCGCTGAACGCAAATCCCAACCCTGTCAACACAAGAGCATAGCCCACCAACTCCAGGGATTTCGGAAACACAAAAGGAAGCGGTAACAGCCAGTTCAATAAAAATGCCGCCAACACGTGGATCAAGAAGATAACAGGTGGATGGATATTCCGATTGATCTTCGGATGATCTTGTCCTTCAGTCATGGAATTCCTTCATACCTATGGTTTCTGCGCTACCATCAGAAAGACAGGAAATATCTTTTCTTTTCCATCCACTGCTTTTTTGATCTCATAGGCTGTCGAAAAACCGACGTTTCCAAACCCGGCATCCTCCACCCATTTTTGGAGTTCAACGTGTCCAAAGCCTTTATGCACATCAGTAGTTCCATCTGTATGAAATGAACCATCCTCTTGATCCAGATCGGCGACGACTAAATATCCATCCGCTTCCAGCACATCATGGAATTTGCTCAGGATGCCTCTCGCATCATGGATGTGGTGTAACACCATCAGCGAATAAGTGATTTGATATTTTTCGGCAGGTAAAGACTCTGTCGAAAGGTCCAGTTGAACGGGATGCATATTTGTCACACTGGCACTTGCAATCTTCTCTTTCAGAACATCCAACATTCCCTGCGATGTGTCTGCCAACGTGATCTGCCCCAGGTCCTCTTGAAGGGCGAAACTCAACAAGCCGGTTCCGCATCCATATTCAAGTGCCTTCATATCTTTAGACAGCGGAACTGCCTTACGAATCGCTTCCGCTACCACGCGGGCGCGTTCCACTTTCTTCAGATCAAAATCCCAATCTTTTGCCCTTTCATTGAAGTTAGTCATGATGTCCAATTCTCCAATGTCTCTTTTACTTTCGTCAAAAACGCATCAGCGGAGGCGCCATCCAAAATGCGATGATCAAACACGAACGAGAGATACACCATCGGGCGGACGGCGATCGCGTCGTCTTCGGTCACGACAACTCGTTTTTGCATCGCACCGACGCCCAAAATACCGCATTGCGGTTGGTTGATGATCGGAAAGGCGAACAACGACCCGCTGATGCCGTGATTGGTCAGCGTGAATGTCCCACCTTTCACTTCGTCAGGTTGAAGTTTTTTGGTGCGGGCGCGATTGGCCAGATCATTGACGGAACGAGCCATCGCCAACAAAGACAAATTGTCTGCATTTCTAATTACCGGCACGATCAAACCTTCTTTGCCGAGTGAGGTCGCCATGCCGATGTTCACGGCTTTATGCACGAGAATACCTGCCTCTGTCCATGACGAATTGACATTTGGATGGGCTTTCAATCCCGCGACAATAGCGGTCATGCAATAAGCTGTGAAGGTAAAATTCACTCCATCCCGCGCAAAAATTTCCTTGTTCGCGGCGCGATGCTTGATCACACGGCTCATATCCGCTTCCATGACAGTCAACACATGCGGTGAGGTCTGTTTGGATATCACCATATGTTCAGCGATCTGTTTCCGAATGACCGTATGCTTGATGAGTCGATCATCCATCATCGGAGAAACAGCAGACGATGGATGAGATACAGCAACAGCTGTTTGAGTTGACGCGCTTTGCTTTCCACTTTCAACAAAATTCAAGACATCATTTTTTGTGATCCGGCCGTTAAGTCCGGTACCTTCCACTTGTTGCAGGTTCACGCCATGCTCCGCAGCAATCTTTGCTACAACCGGCGAGATAAAGCCCAGATCTCCTTGTGTTGGAGTCAACAACTCCTGACGTTGATGAACATCCAATTTTTCGGGCAAAGTCTGGAGACTTTGGACTCCAATTTCGCCATTATCTATTGATTCCCCTACATTCCCAATAAATGCCAATATCGCGCCTACCTTGGCTGGAACACCTTCCTCAGCCACGATCTTCAAAACAGTTCCTGAGATCGGCGCGGGAATTTCGGTGTCCACTTTATCGGTGTTCACTTCCAGAAGCGGCTCCAGTTCGTCCACCGAGTCGCCTTCTTTTTTGAGCCATTTAATGACCGTGACTTCTTCAACGCCTTCGCCTAAGAGTGGAACCAGTACCTTGGTTGCCATATTTTTTCTCTCCAGTTAACTGTTGGTAGTTGACTGTTGACAGCCTAACGAGCAGGCAAGCTATTGATTGACGCGTACACTTTCATGCGCAATTCCTGAAGCTGCTTATCCATCGTCTCGACATCTTGCTCCGCTAAATATCCAAATTCTTGAGCCAGAATCAATTGTGTATCCACTTCCGCCAAAGAACCAAGTGCAATATGCAAAAATCTTCGAAAATCACCAGATGCTCTTCTTGCTTGTCCTTCCGCAATGTTCGATGGTACCGAGACAGCCGCTCGACGAATTTGATCTGCCAGAGCATATGTCTCTTGCTTGGGAAACTTTTCGGTAAGTTTATAGACCGCTTTGGCGATCTTGATGCCATTTTGCCAAACTACCAAATCGCGATAGTTTCTTGAAGGTTGTTTCTCTTCCAAAAGATACCTCCTGCTGTCTACTGACAACTGTCTACCGTATTGCTGGATACCGACTCGGATCAACCTCATTCATCAACTCATACACTGCATCAAACACTGTCTCGGTGTTGGGCTTGGACCAGTAATCGCCATCACTGCCGTAGGCCGGACGATGCGGCGTACCCGGTAGGGTGTGTGGCTCGGAATCCAAATGGTAATAGCCGCCTTGCTCCTCGATCACTTCCCGCAGCATATAAGCTGATGTTCCGCCTGGGACATCTTCGTCCACGAACAAAATGCGATTCGTTTTCTTTAACGATTCAACGATCCTGGCATGCACGTCAAACGGCAGCAGGGATTGCACATCGATGATTTCAACCTCGATACCGGCTTTCGATAGTTTATCAGCCGCATCCATCGCAATGCGACAGCAGGCCCCGTAAGTCACCAGCGTGACGTCGCTACCTGCCGCGAATGACTTCCGGCACCCCCAGCGGCACGGTGAATTCGCTAATGTTGTCGGGCAGCCGTTCTTTCACGCGGTAGCCATTCAAGACTTCAACGATGATGGCCGGCTCGTCGGCTTTGAAGATCGTGTTATAGAAGCCCGCGGCACGCGTCATATCGCGTGGCACCAGCACGTTCATGCCACGTGAGAGATTCATAATGCCAGACATCAACGAGCCAGAATGCCAAATGCCCTCGAGGCGATGTCCGCGCGTGCGGATGACGACCGGTGCAGATTGTCCACCGGCGGTCCGCCAATGCAGCGTTGCCAGATCATCCGACATGATTTGCAGCGCGTACAACAAATAATCCAGGTATTGAATCTCACAGATCGGACGCAGCCCGCGCATCGCCATGCCGATCGCCTGTCCCAGGATGGTCGCTTCACGGATGCCAGTATCAGTCACGCGCAATTCGCCATATTTTTCCTGCATGCCTTTGAAGCCCTGGTTCACATCGCCGAGAAAACCCACATCTTCGCCGAAGGCGATCACGCGCGGGTCACGTTCCAGGATGCAATCGAAGGCGGCATTCATCACTTCGAAGCCCATCACTGTGGGCGAGGAAGCGGAATATGCCGGCTTGATCTCTTTCACTGCGACGGCCCGTCCGCTGTGCAGATGTGAGCCATAACGTTCGTTGTTGAGCGCGTCCTGTTCGTTCTTCCATTGGATCAACACCTGCCTGGATGGATGCGCTTCGTCACACAGGACTCTCAACGCTTCATGCGCGGCCGCGTGGACATCCCGCCTCAACGGCGACGGGAGGGCTGATAGCCGTTCCTTGATGTGATCCAACTCTGAGGCGTGAGACGAACCCCCCGCGATCTCGTCCAGCATATCCATCACCTGACCGCGTTCTGCGAGAATCGGAGCGAGGTAGGCCTCCCAGGCGAGTTTGCGGATTCCCTCTACCGTGTTGTAATCCTCCTCTTCCAAGGCAACCAGTTCCCGGTCCGTTATGATGCGCTGGGCGATGATCCACTCACGCAGCTTGCGCAGGCAGTCAAACTCCTCTTCGAATTTAAGTCGCTCCAGAGACTTGTATCGCTCGTGACTCCCCGATGTGGAGTGTCCCTGTGGCTGAGTCACTTCGGTAACGTGCACCAAGGCAGGGATGTGATACTCGCGCGCGATCTCCGCGGCGACGGTGTAGGTTTCGATCAAGGCCGGATAATCCCAGCCGCGCACCTGATAGAGATCGTAGCCGCGTTGACATTCAGGCTCGGGACAGGGATCGCGCTGAAAGCCCTCTAAAATATCGTGGATGTTTTCCTTGACCATCTGGAATTGATTGGGAACAGAGATGCCATATCCATCATCGTAGACTGTGATGATCGTCGGCGCCTTCAGGACGCCGATGGCATTGACAGCCTCCCAAAACAGGCCTTCCGCTGTGGAGGCATTGCCAACGCTGGCGAAGGCTACCTCATTGCCATTTCTTGAGAATTGTGTGAAGTCCTGTAGTTCCTCGATTTCACGGTACAGGACTGAGGCATAGGCCAGCCCCACGGTACGCGGCATCTGCGCGCCGGTGGGAGAGACATCGGCCGAGGTGTTGTAAGAATCCGTTTGATTTTTCCACGAGCCGTCGGGGGTGATGAAGCGTGAAGCAAAATGCGCGTTCATCGACCGCCCACCTGTATTCGATTCGTGATTCACATCCGCATGTGCATATAGTTGGGCAAAAAATTCCTGGATGCTCATCACCCCTAACATGAACATCCAGGTTTGGTCACGATAATATCCTGAGCGCCAATCGCCTTTCTGAAAGGCACGTGCAATGGCTATGTTGGCAAGTTCCTTGCCGTCACCGAAGATACCGAATTTTGCTTTCCCACTAAGTACTTCCCGCCTGCCGATCAAACTTGCCTGCCTGCTTTGATATGCCCGACGATAATCCCTAATGATTTCGTCTTTTTTTAATGGAAGCGCAACAACAGTACCCTTTGTTTTGGGCATGAAGTCTCTCTCCTTTGGCTTGAGATAAAAGAGATTATAACAAATGATGAAATAAGAACGCGAACTCATCCTTTCCTTTGGCCAAGCCGCCTCTGATTCATCAGGGCTTCATTGCTTCTACATCGTCGAACCGAGCAAAGTGTTTCTGATCAAAAGTGTATATCTTTCCGATCCCCTTTTGTTCCATCCAGGCTGCATTGTAGGCATCAATGAAATCTACATTCTTTTCGGCATACCAGATAACGGATTTCAGGATCAGGTCACTGTCGGGTATCCCCAATCCAGGAGTGTTGAGGATCGCCAGGATTTTATTCTGGATATCAGCCCGTTCGAGTTCATAGTAACTCTCCAGCGTCCAGACAATCTCTGCAATGACCATGCTGTTCGTTACCAGAAATGTTTTTCCCTGTTCAGCCTGGCGAAGCAGTTTCTCCACTGCGTCCGCCTGTGCAGGCACGTCGTTTGTCAGATAGCGGAGAAAAAGGTTTGTCTCAATAACGACGGAATCAGCCTTCATGGCTGGCATTCCGTTTCACATGTTTCTTCAAAGCCTGACCGCGGACGTTGTCAAAATTCTGGGCAAGCCTGACCTTGATACTTCCTCGCATATCGAGCAAGGTCTTTGTAAAAGGTTTGAACACAATCTGATCGCCATTCAGAACGACCGCCATTTGATCTCCCGACTTGATCTTCAGCTTGCGGCGGATTTCGCGCGGGAAAGTGATTTGCCCTTTGGGATTGACTCGCACGTTCAGCATACAATTTCTCCTTTGTCGGATGAAAAACCTTTCATCCGACAAAGCTCATGATATCAGAAAACAAGCAATGGCGCTTACAGCTACTTTCCCAGCGCCTCTTTCACGGCCGCGTAGACATCCAGGACGCCATATCCATACGCGTCGTTGGGGACATCGCCCTGAAAACAACCCGTGGATGTACTTCCCGTATAGGGCTGCGCGGTGTTGGTCAAAATTTGTTCCGTGCGGTCGATGTTTCCGATCAGCGCTGGGTCTGCTGACCATAGCAACGCCACTGCACCGACAACATGCGGTCCCGCCATGGAAGTGCCATCCGATTCGCCGTAAGTCCCGCCTGGCAGTGAGGAGAGAATCGCCACGCCCGGCGCGACAATCTCCGGTTTGACGCGTCCCGAGCCATCCGCCGTGACCGGGCCGCGGCTGCTGAAATCCGCCACGTTTCCACCGCGGTCAATGGCCCCCACGGAAAAGACCGAGTCATACAAAGATAACGGCGCGTTGACCGTACTGCAATTGGGTCCATCATTGCCGGTGGAAACCACTACAAAGATGCCCGCATCACGCAAGTGATTCGCCGCGGCGAGCAAGGCGTTCGGGTCACAGCCTTCGATCGTCGGACAGCCCCACGAATCATTCATCACATCCGCGGCGCGCGTCGGGTCACCATCCTTAAATGGATTCCCTCCCTGCGGAAACGGCGCCAGCATGAATTGCATACAATCCAGATACAAGGCCGGGTCTCCCAGATTGCGTCGCAGGTTTGCACAGGCAAACCAGGTGGCTTCAGGCGCAATGCCAATCCCGCCTTTTCCTAAAATCGTTCCCAGGGTATGCGTGCCATGTCCGTGTTTATCGGTCGGGGAAGTGGAATAACCCCACGGGTCATACCAATTGTAATCATTCCCTTCCCTGTTGCCGCGATAGCTGTCATGGATGGCGGGATGTGATAAGTCTGCACCGGTGTCGGATTGTCCCACTACAACACCTTGTCCACGTGCGCCGAACTCATTCCAGACTTTGTCGGCGCCGATCATCTGTACGTTCCAGCCAACGCCGTTCGGCGGCGCGGCGTTCCCGCTCATATTCAAAGCAGAAACTTCGGGTGCGGGACGCAGGCGCGGGCTGGGAATGACGCGCTCCACTTCAGGGCGCGTCGCCAGGAACAAACGCAGGAAAATCCCGCCGCGCACTTCCATCGCATTCTCCAGGTAATACGGCGTGTAAGCCACGCCCAGTTTATCGAACGTGCCGCGCAGATTCGCCTGTGATTCATTGGCAAGTGCCGCCAGTTCCTTATAAGCCTCCGTTCGACGCGCGTCGATATCCTGAATCTGACTCACGCTCGATAGATCCGCCTGATCCTTCAGGATGACAAAGAGACGATCACCGTAAAATCCCTGATGGCCAGCCATAAAGAAAAGCAGAATGACGACCACCCAGGCCGCGACCGCGCCGACCAGACCGATCACGCGCGTCACACCGGAGCCCTTGTCTGATCCCGTTACATAACGAATGACCAGGGCGATCAGCCCCACCAACAAGCCAAGGCCGACGGTGAGCCCCAAAGCGCGCACCGCCATGACAAGAACGTCGCCGAGAACAAGCGTGAGTTCTGTGGGATCGAAGAAGATCAATCCCGCCGCAGCTAATAAGCCTGTGAGCACTGCACTCGCGAGGCGCGAAGGCGTGACCGTCGCGATGGCAAAAGCAAAGGCCGGCAGGATGGCCAGCAGGATCAATTGTGCGCCATCGTACCCGATTGCAGAACCAAGCAGCGCCAGTACTGCGCCGATGCCGAAGGCGTCCAGGAATTTATTTCCGGTTGTGGATTCCATCAACAGCGCGGCGAGCAGGCCAAACGATAGTCCTGCCAGCAAACTCAGGAGCACATCGGTGGGAGAGCCAAAGGCGCCAAAGACCACGAACGGTGCAACCCCGAACGCAGCCAGCAAAAATGCCAGCCATAAGTTATTCGCTCGCCAGTCAATGTTTACTTTACGAACTTTCGAAACGATGAAAAACGCAGCCAGACAAATTATGATCTGAAGAATGGAACCAAGCTGATCTCTGTTTGGTCCCAGGAACCTTAACAGCAGAGCAGGGAACGCGATCACCGAAGCGCCCAGCCAGCCGGCGTACACAGGCTTGAAGCGCTCATCTTTTGTGAAATGCCACAAGGCAGCCATGATGCCTGTCAACAAGATGCCCTGAGCGGCCAGGCCAATCGGTTCGGCCCAGGCTTTGTCTGCCTGACTCGAAGAAATGATGGCTGCCTGTCCCGCTGACCATAAGGCGATGTGATAAACAAGCATACATAGGGGAGTCAGTAGGGCGATGAGTAAAAACAGGATCAATGCACCGGTGGAACGATTCCTGGGTTCCGATGTGGGAACCATGTTTTCCATTTCAGTCATTTCCTTTCCTTTCTGTCTTTGTGTTCAGAAGAAAGTCAAACTTGTTTTCCAGGCGGATTAATCCGCGGCAGCTTCCGCTGGCTCCAATAACTCTTCGGGCTTGTGTGGTTGTACTTTGAACAGTCTGAACGCCCATTGCACGGCTGGACCAATCAACAAGGCGAAGGCCACTGTTCCAATCCCCACAGGACCGCCCAGCAGCCATCCCACCAATACAACGATGAGTTCGATCGTGCCGCGGGCGATACGGAGGCTGACTTTGGTTGTGCGATGCACAGCCAGCATCAAGCTGTCGCGTGGACCTGCGCCGGCCTCCACGCCGATGTAGATCGCTGTGGCAATGCCCATCGTGATAATGGAGGCCAGTAACATCGCACTTTGCACCAACAGATGATTCTCAATGGAGGGAATCATCCCCAAAAACAGATCCTCCCATAAGCCAATGAACAGGATATTCGAGAGGGTGCCCCAGCCGATCTTCTCACGTAAGACCAACGCACCGAGCAAGACTACAAAACCAACGATGATGCTCATTTTACCGGGCGTGATTCCCGTCAGACCGGAGAGCGCCACTTCGAGCACGGCCCAGGGACTCGTCCCCAAATGCGAACGAATCATCGTTGCAATCGACAGCCCGAAGAGGGAGAAGCCGACTTGAATCACGAAAAGATCGCGCGGGAAGGTTTTCCAGAGGATGGGTTTTAACATTTGTAATAAACAACGTCATTGCGAGGAGTGGCGCCTTGGCGTCACGTATCGAAACCAGTCGCCACGACAACACTTGCACGGCACTGCCCGCCAGGGCAAGTTTGTTCCAGTGCGGTGTGACAGCAAGTCTATCACCTATGATACACTCACGCCATGCCGCAAATCATCGAAGCTCACAAAGACAATTTCACCATCAGCACAGACCCGGCGCGCCTCGACGTGGACGTTATTGTCGAAATGCTGGCGCGCTCCTATTGGGCCAAGGGCCGTCCGCGTGAGCGCACGGAACGCGCGTTGGCCAATTCACTGGTCTTTGGTTTGTACGATGGCGGGAAGCAGATCGGTCTGGCGCGCGTTGTCAGCGATTACGCCATCTTCGCCTATCTGTGCGATGTCATCATTCACGAGGGTTACCGCGCCCATGGCCTCGGCAAATGGCTTATGCAAACGGTGATGTCGCATCCCGATTTACAAGGCCTGCGACGTTGGACTCTGGCGACGCGCGATGCACATGGCCTATACCAACAATATGGCTGGAATCCGTTGAACGGCCCGGAGCGTTGGATGGAAATCTTGAATCCGTATCCGGGAGAGGAACGGCAGTAATGCCTGTCATCCTGAAAAAGGGACGCGGAAAGAGTCTGCTGCGCCGTCACCCGTGGATTTTCTCTGGCGCGATCCACCATGCGGATGACCCTTCGGTCGCCTCCGGCGCGACCGTCGACCTGCTCTCGTTCGATGGACAGTTCCTCGCCCGCGCTGCTTATTCGCCACAATCCCAAATCCGGGCGCGCGTCTGGACCTTTGAGGACCTACCGATCGATAAGGAATTCTTTCGAGGAAGAGTCCGGGAAGCATTGGCCACGCGGTACGAATTGCATATCGAACACAATGTCACGCCCGCGCGTCTCATTTATGCCGAGTCGGATCAATTGCCTGGCCTGATCGTGGATCGCTACGGTGATGTGTTGGTCTTGCAGTCCCTAACAGCCGGAAGCGAATTCTGGAAGGAGACCCTTGCAGACCTTCTTTTGGAAGAGACCGGTTTAGGAACCATCTATGAACGCTCCGACGCCGACGTTCGTGAACTGGAAGGGCTGGAAGCCAAAGTTGGATTGTTACGTGGGACGCCACCTGAATCACCATTGACAGTTTACGAAAACGGCCTGAAATTTCTCGTCGACATCGAACACGGACATAAGACCGGTTTCTATCTCGACCAGCGTCAGAATCGATTGCAGGTGCGCGAACTGGCAAAAGATAAGGATGTACTGGATTGCTTCTGTTATACGGGTGGGTTCACCGTCAACGGCTTGGCAGGGGAGGCGAAGTCGGTACTTTCCATTGATGCATCGGGAGCGGCACTGGCACTGGCGAAAGAGAATGTGTCCCTTAATGATCTTCCGCTCGATAAGACAAATTTCATGGAAGGCGACGTCTTTCAACTCCTGCGCAAATTCCGTGATGAGAATCGTTCCTTCGACATGATCGTTCTCGACCCGCCGAAGTTCGCGCCCACCGCTGCCCAAGCCGAACGCGCCGCGCGCGGCTACAAGGATATCAATCTGTTGGCGTTCAAGCTGCTGCGTCCGAACGGGCTGCTGGTCACGTTCTCATGCTCCGGCGGAGTCGATGCGGCCTTGTTTCAAAAAATCGTCGCGGGAGCAGCTTTGGACGCAGGTGTCGAAGCGCAGATCGTCGAGCGTTTATCACAGAGCCCGGATCATCCTGTCTCGTTGCATTTCCCCGAAGGAGCTTATTTAAAGGGCTTGATCTGCCTGCGTAAGTGAAGTGTTATGATCTGTACAACATGTCATTGCGAGCTGAAGGCGAGGCAATCTCCGACTCTGGATGAGATTGCTTGGTCGGACTAAAGTCCTTCTCGCAACGACAGAATAATATGGAGGAAGAGATGAAACATTATAAGTATTTGATCATTGGTGGTGGGTTGGCAGGGGATGGCGCAACACAAGGCATTCGTGAGCATGACGCCGAGGGCTCGGTTGGTATTCTCAGCATGGAGCCTGATCCACCCTACATGCGGCCCAATCTTTCCAAGGGTTTGTGGAAGGGCCGTCCCGTTGAAAAGATCTGGCGCAAAACAAAAAAACGGGGAACGGAATTACATCTGAACCGCAAAGCAGTGCAACTCGACACACAGAAAAAACAGATCCGGGATAACAAAGGGGACGAATACACCTACGATAAATTACTGCTGGCAACAGGCGGCACGCCCAATCATTTGCCGCTCGGAAATGGGGAGATCATTTATTATCGCGACTTCCAGGATTATCAACATCTGCGCGCCTTGACTGAAAAGGGAGAACACTTTGTTGTAATTGGTGGGGGCTTCATCGGTTCGGAACTGGCTGCCGCGCTGACGATGGTCGGCAAAAAAGCCACCATGATCTTTCCCGAGCATGCGATCAGCGAAACTATTTTTCCCGGTGATCTGGCACATTTCCTGAACGATTATTATCGCGAAAAGGGCGTGGAGGTGTTGACCGGCGAAACGGCGGCCAGCGTGCAAAAAGACGGGAAACGTCTCGTAGTCCGCACCGGCAGCGGGCGCGCCATCGAAGCAGACGGAGTCGTGGCCGGCATTGGTATCCATCCCAATTTGGATCTGGCGAAAGAGGCTGGGCTCAAAGTTGAGGATGGCATCGTCGTGAACGAACGTCTGGAAACATCCTTTCCCGATATTTACGCGGCGGGCGACGCGGCCAATTTCTATCATTCCGGGCTCGAAACGCGGACGCGCGTCGAGCACGAAGACAACGCGGTCCAAATGGGAAAAGTTGCAGGACGCAATATGGCTGGTGCGAACGAATCGTATACGCACATCCCGATGTTTTATTCCGATTTGTTCGATCTCGGTTATGAAGCGGTGGGAAAGATGAGCAGCAAGATGGAAACGATCGAAGACTGGCAGGAAGAGCCGTTTAAAAAGGGCGTCGTTTATTACATGGCCGAGGGCCGCGTGCGCGGTGTGTTGTTATGGAATGTGTGGGAAAAGGTGGATGAAGCGCGGGCGTTGATGAAAGAGAAAGGCCCCTTCAAAGAGAAGGATTTGAAGGGAAGGATAAAAGGTTAGTAAGCGCAAAAGAACTCGGAGGTCTCCAGGGCCCCCGAGTTCTTGTATTATTTCTCATCCCCCAGACTTGCGATCGCACGTAGCAAACCAAATACCAGCACGCCGAGTTTCATCCCTTCGCCTGTGGAAAGGGCAAGTTCGGACCCGGCCTTTTCTGCCCGGCGATGGAGAATCATTGCCGCGATCAATCCGGTAGTGGCGCCGATCAACGCGCCAAATAAGAGTGTCCTGTTTTTATTCATGAGTTATTTCCTTTATTTCTCCAGACCCTAAAGGTTTTTACGAAGCATTACTCAAGTGAACTGCCGGGGAGATGAAACCTTTAGGGTTCTTGAAATTATTTCCTTCCAAAAAATCGGCCGAGGCTTGCGCCAAGTTCATCGATGAAAAAAACTGGCTTGACAATCGCATCTGCGCCCTGTTTGATATAGGCTGCGATCTTGTGAACAATATCCTGGGCTTGTCCCGTATACACGGGTGTAATTTGAAGCAGGCGCATCAATAAATAAACGAGTCCGACCAATATGGCAAGAAAGATCAAACTGGCGATGATGATGGGGATCACAATCCATATCGTGGAGACGGCCCCCCAGCGAGCCACATCTCCATTGTCGCGGAAAGTGGCGATGTTGATCAGCACGATCAAGGCGACGAAAAGAATGGCAGTCAATACGATTGGCAGGATGATCTGCCGCGTAAGTTGCTTACGATGTCTTTGATAAGATGTATGCGTGGGTCGAGGAAGTTGAGCATTCATTATCTTTATTTTAGCATAAGACCCCCACCGATGCTAAAACGTCACCCTCCCCAAATTCGTACCAAAACTTTCAATCCTTCTTCCAGAAATTGATTCCTTGTCGGGATACATACTCCGCCGCTCTGCGGCGAAAAGTTCTTACGGGGTTGGGATCTTTGATACCCCGTCCGCTTGCGGCGGGGTAATTCATTGCGAATTTGGGGAGGGCAATGTGGAGTCGCACAGGGCGGCTCGACGTACCTCGCCCAGGCACGCCAGAACCGCCCCGGCACAGGGGAACTGGACTTGACCGATATTGTCTATTTATAAGACCCTAAAGGTTTCTCTCACGAAATACTATCCTAGTGGAGAACACGAGTTGTGGGAACATCATTCCTGCTAAAGGACAGGAAAACCTTTAGAGTCTATGAATTATCTTCGATTCCGTAAGAAGGTCGGGATGTCGAGATCGTCCTTGTTGACGGGGGGCAGTGGTGCGGATTTCGCCTCACCAGACTGCACGTCCGCGTGAACGTTGACCGATTCCGAGGGCCGCATGTAAGAAGCGGGTTCCGACCAGTGCGATTCACTGCGAGGATGTTTTTCCAGGGCGCGACGCGGCATGCTGTTGCGTTCGAAGCCGGTCGCGATGACGGTGATGCGGATTTCGTCGCCCATCTCCGGGTCGATCACGGCACCGAAGATCATGTTCACATCCGGATGCGAAGTCTCGCGGATGATGGCCGCAGCCTGATTGACCTCGAAGAGTGTCATGTTCGGGCCGCCAGTCACATTGAAGAGCACGCCACGCGCACCATCGATCGTGATGTCGAGCAGTTGACTCGAGATGGCTGCTTCGGCAGCTTTCTTCGCTCTTTCGTCACCCTCGCCTGTGCCCACCGCCATGAGCGCCGCGCCACCCTCGGACATGATCGCACGCACATCCGCGAAATCCAGGTTGATCAAACCCGGGATGGTGATCAACTCGGAGATACCCTGGATGCCCTGATGCAGCACATCATCTGCCAGGCGGAAGGCATCCTGCAGGGAAGCGCGTTTATCCGCCACCTGTAACAAGCGGTCGTTGGGAATGGCGATCAGCGTATCGGCGTGCTCCTTGAGCTTGCTGATCCCGCTCTCGGCGGATTGCATGCGGCGCATGCCCTCGAACGTGAAGGGACGCGTCACCACACCGATCGTGAGGGCACCGCTCTCCTTGGCGACTTGTGCGACAACGGGCGCCGCGCCGGTGCCGGTACCACCGCCCATGCCGGCGGTGACAAAGACCATATCCGAGCCTTTCAGCACGTTATACAGTTCATCCGCGGATTCCTCGGCAGATTTCCTGCCAACCTCGGGGTCGCCGCCTGCGCCGAGACCGCGGGTGAGTTTCTCTCCGAGTCGAACATGGGTGGTTGCTTTCGACAGCGTCAGGGCCTGGGCGTCGGTATTCACCACGATGAATTCCACGCCTTGAATCCCTTCATCGATCATACGATTGACGGCGTTCGATCCGCCGCCTCCCACACCGATGACTTTAATACGGGCGAAGGCATCTGCTTGCTCTGGGTGTTGCTGGTTGGTCGAGTCCATTTCTACCTCCATCAAAAAATTAGGTCTTATGATTCTTACAACTGGTTCAATAATCCATAGGGAGTGCGGCGCACACCCTTTACGGCAAAATTCTGCCAATGAACTTCTTCACTGTATCCAAATCCATACGTCTCTCTCCTCTCGAACGGCGGCCACGGCCAACGTTCAGGTCATGGTCGTGCATTGACATGGCCCAGCGTAATAATCCCACGCCGGTTGAATAAGCAGGTGAATTCAAACGATCCACCAGACCCGCTAAATTTTCAGGCCGCGCAGTGCGGACTGGCATATTTAGAACTTCAGAGGCCACACGCTTGATGCCTGGCAGGGCGGAGGTGCCGCCGGTCAATACCATCCCCGCGGGCAACAAGCCATCATAGCCAGAGCGTTTGATCTCCTGCAGCGTCAGCGAGAACATCTCTGCGACGCGTGCCTCGATGATGTGAGCCAGGTCCTGGCGGCTGATCTGCACCGGATGATCCTCGCCAAACGGCTGGATCGTGAAATATTCTTCGGGGCCCACACCTCTCCGAATGGCATAGCCTTGTTGCTTTTTGATCTCCTCGGCCTGTTCAAAGGAAAGGCGCAGTCCATGTGCAATATCCTGTGTGATGTGATTACCGCCGACGGCCAGTACCATAGTATGCCAGACGTCACCATCCACATAGATCGCCAGGTCTGTGGTGCCGCCGCCGATGTCGCAAACCGCCACGCCCATCTCGCGTTCCTGCTCGGTCAACACCACTTCTGCCGAGGCCAGCGGGTTCAAGACGAATTGCTGGATGTCCACGCCCGCCGCGCCCACGCACTGACGCAAATTGTCACTGGTGGCAGCCGAAGCTGTGATGATGTGCGCTTCCACTTCCAGACGAAAGCCGTGCATCCCTTTCGGGTTGCGGATGCCATCTTGTCCGTCAACAGCAAAGCCGCGCTGGATCACGTGAATTACTTCGCGGTCGTACGGGATGGCCACCGCGCGCGCCTGTTCCAACGCATGTTCCACATCATATTGTTCGATGACGTTTCCGTTGACCGCCGCCGCGCCGCGGCTATTCACCGAGGCAACATGCGCGCCTGCCATGCTGACCAGCGCGGAGGTGATCTCCAAACCTGAAGTGGATTCAGCCTTCTTCACCGAACGTGTAATGGCCTGAGAAGCCGCGCTGAGATCGATGATGACACCTTTGCGGATGCCATCCGAAGGTTCGATGCCCACGCCCAGGATGCGAATGGAATTGTCGTCTTCCACTCGCCCTACGAGCGTACATACTTTGGTCGTGCCAACGTCGATGCCTACAACAATTTCTTCCATAATTACTGACTCATCCTGTAATATGGCGCAGTCGGGTACGTCACATTGATCAGCGCAGGCTGAATGCCTCTCTGTGTCAATGAACTGACCATCGATTCATACACACGTATCTTCAACTCAACATCCCGTGCGCTCGTTCCAAAATAGACTCGCCAGCCCCTCGAATCATTCCATCCAAAACCAAAACTTGCATCGTACAAAATCGGAGTACTCGCTGGTACATGCCCAACCAGTCCCTTCAGTGCCTGGATCATCTCTGCGGAGAGAAACGGTGCAGGGGTGAGCGCGTCAGGAGCCTCGGTTCCTTCCACGGGTGGGGCCGACAGCGCCACAACGGGAATTAGCCCTGGCATTTCGCCGCGCGGCCGGAAAGCAACGCCGTCTTCTGAGATCCACGTATACCCGTCTCCCTGCTGCCAGCGGATGAGCGGCTGTCGCTCGGCGATGTTAACGGAAACCAAATTGGGCATGGTCACGGTCACTTTGACGGAAATCAGCTCCGGATAGTTGATGCGGAGGCGATTCTCCAATTCCGCGGGGACCAGCAGGAAGATTGGTTGTCCCGCGACTACCAGCGTCGAGTTGATGTCCGCCTGAGTCAGGATTTGGTTGCCGGTCACCTGGGCTTCCGTTACGCGAAAGGCCGGCAAATTGAAGGCGAAATACAGTCCCGCACCCAGTAGGGCCGCCAGGATGAAAGAGAGCAAACGCCAGCCCAACTCCGGGCGGGGGATGCTGATTCCGCGCATGTTTGAATCCGGCGAAATGGGCAGCAGTGCAACCTGGAAGCGGCGGCGCGTGCTTTGGCTGGTGGGCTTGCGTCTCGATTTGACCACCTCGCGTCGATCACGCGTGGTGACCGGCGGCATGGGACGCGTGGCATCTTTACGGGCGCGCTCCACGTGCTTCGCAGTTTCTTTTGCGCGGCGCTGACGGACTGTCTCGGAACGTGTGGACGGCTGTATCTTTCTGCTCATGCAACGCTCCGATAGGTGTGGGAGGTGCGGTCGCGGTCCGCTTTGCGTTCCATGGCCAGTTCGATCAAACGGTCAACCAATTTATGATAGGGCAATCCACTGGCTTCCCACAGCTTGGGATACATGCTGATCTGGGTGAAGCCTGGCAGGGTGTTCAACTCGTTGAGATAGATCTTGTTGCTATCCTTCTCGACGAAGAAATCGACGCGTGCCATGCCTGAGCAATCGATGGCTTGGTAGGCGCGCACTGCATATTCACGAATACATTCACTGGTTTCCTGAGGCAGCCGTGCCGGGATTTGCAATTCAGAGGTGTTGTCCACATATTTCAATTCGTACGAATAAAACTCACGGCTGGGCAGCACTTCGCCGCACACAGAAGCCACCGGTTCATCATTGCCCAATACACTGACTTCGATCTCGCGGGCGTTCTTCACGCTTTTTTGAATCAAGATACGGCGATCAAACGAGGCAGCTTCCATCAGACCTTCCTGCAAGTCAGAACGGTTAATGCATTTGGTCACGCCAACCGAGGAACCGAGATTGGCAGGCTTCGTAAACAAGGGGTACTCGCTGATGTCCTCGGCTTTCTCGATCACTGTGAACATGTCTTTTTCGATTTCGCTCCGCAAGACAACCAGTGTATCCACGAGTGGAATGTGATTGGCAATCATCACATCCTTGAAAACGCCTTTATCCATACCGACTGCCGAACCAACTACGCCTGCGCCCACATAGGCGGCATCGGCCAATTCGAACAATCCCTGGACCGTTCCATCTTCACCGAATGTGCCATGCAGCACGGGGAAGAAGACATCCACATTCACCCATTTCCGCAGCCCTGAGAGTCCTTCAAGAACAAAGATACCTTTTTCGGATGGATCGGGCGAAACCACGACAGGGAGCAATCCATCGGAATTGCCGCCCTCGAACTTCGAGAGCACGTCTTCGCCCGTCATCCACTTGCCTTCGTGTGTGATACCGATCTGGGTCACTTCATACTTGGCACGGTCGAGCACAGACAGCACGGAACGCGCCGACATGAGCGAGACCTCGTGCTCACCGGAACGTCCGCCGAATATCATTACCACATGAAGTTTATTCTCAGTCATTTAATCTTTAGTCTCTTGTTTTCTCATTACCAATTACTACTTACTATTTACTTGTCGCCATCAACGCCGCTTCGTCTGCGTGCTTCGCACTCCGCTCAGCGCGATTTAATCACCATTCTCCGACTAATTCAATTTCCAACTCAAGTTCAACGCCTTGCTTTTCTTTCACTGTCTTTTGCACCAACTCGATCAAAGCGCGAATGTCTTCCGCTTTGGTATTGTCGTGATTGATGAAGAAATTTCCGTGCAACGGGCTGATCTCTGCGTTACCGATACGAGCGCCCTTCAAGCCTACGGCTTCGATCAACTGGCCTGCATAATCGCCGGTTGGATTCTTGAACATCGAACCCATGCTTGCGCCAGGTGGTTGTGTCGCTTTGCGGTGCGCGCCGAATTGTTCGATTTTAACAGTTACTTCCTCTTTCGTTGAATTTTTTAAACTCAGTTCAGCCGAAAGTACCATGGCATCCAATTCGCCGCGTTTCAAAATACTTGTACGATAACCATAGCCCAGTTGCTCTGCCGTAAATTTTTCGCGTCCGTTCTCGGTAAGCAATTCGGCCCAGACTAGATTACCAGCCATATCGCCACCGAATGCACCCGCATTGCCATACACTGCACCGCCGATCGTTCCGGGAACAGTGGTAGCCCATTCGAGTCCGGCAAATCCTTTGGAGGCGCAGCGATTGGCAAGATTGCTAAAGATGACGCCCGACTCAACTGTGACCGAAGGCTGCTCGCCGTTATGGAAACGGACTCCCTTCGCCCGATTCAATACCGCTACGCCGCGCACGCCTTTGTCGCTGACCAAAACATTCGAGCCGCCACCCAGCATGATGTAATCCAGATCCTGTTTGCGCAATAGCTTGATGATGCGCACCAATTCATCCACGGATTCGGCCGTGATCAAAACATCCACCGGGCCGCCGATGCGCGCAGAAGTATAAGGAGCGAGGGAGACATTCTCCTTCACATTGTCGCCCAACTTGGCGTACAAAACATCGATTGGAGGCACTACAACTACCATCTTCGACCTACTTATCTTTTTCACTTAACTTCTCGATCAACTTTTCGACCGTCTTTTCTTCTGCTTGTTTTTCAGTGTCCTTCTTTTTTTGACGGGCTTCCCTGTCAAAGAAAGTAAGAATCATCTTTAACGGCGGCAGGAAAGGGATTTCCGTGTGAACCGAATCTTGCTTCTTTTCATCAGACATTTGCTTTCACCATTTCTCCTACGCACACCTGTCATTGCGAGTGGCGCTTGGGCGCCACGAAGCAATCTCCTGTTTTCGAGTTGTGTTAGATTGCTCACCTGCACTGGACGCATGATCCCGCCTCGCGGGATCGGGTGCAAGTGTCGTCGGGGAGAACATCCTCCTCGCAATGACGCGGATTAGACAGAGACTTTTTATGTTCCGTCTTCATCTTCTTGATCAACTCCAAGGCCAGCTCTTCATTCGTATCCAAATGCCAGACGCGGGGAGGTGCATTTTTTGTGGCGTTGGTCAGGACAGTCTTCAGCCATGAGATGGATTGCATCTCAGAGCGGTATGGGCGTCTGCTGTGTTTGTTCATGGTTTTGTTTGCCTTTCCTGTAAGCCTTTCACCACATCCGTGCTGATCTGATCCGCATCCCCGGCCGAGAGGACGAGGACAACATCACCCGGTTCAAGACGCTTGAGCAGATAATCGGTTACCTCGGATAACCTCTGGATGTAACGTGCCGAAAGGTGAGGCATGGCGCTGACGATCTCAGCCGAAGTGAAATCCTGTTTCGGCTCGCGCGCGGCGTAGACTTCGGTGACGATGACTTGATCCGCATCTTTGAACGCGCGGGCAAAGTCAAGGAAGAAGGTTTGCGTGCGCGAGTAGGTATGTGGCTGCCAGATTGCCCAGATGCGGCGTTCGGGATAACGTGCCCGCGCGGCAGCCAGCGTGGCCTTGATGGCGGTGGGGTGGTGGGCGTAATCGTCGAAGATGCTGATACTATTTACCTCGCCGCGCAACTCGAAGCGTCGTCCCGTGCCGGTGAATTCGCCCAGGGCTCTGGCGGCTTTCTTGCGCGACAGGCCCAGCACACTGACGATTGCCAACACGCCCAGCGCATTACGAACGTTGTACTCACCAGGAATCTGCAATGACACTTTGATCGGAGCCGAGGTTTTGCTGGCCAAATTGGTTGTGGCAACAAAGTCAAAACCACCACCTTGGTTGGGCTCCAAATCCCGTGCCTGCACCCACAAAGGAGTATTGATTGTCCGGTCGCCCTGCACACTATAAGAAACGATGTTCCTGCCGGAGTTGCGCACGTGCGGAATCAATGCGGCTGCGCCCGCGTCCTCGGAACATACGATCAAAGTTCCATCTGAAGGCAGCAGATCGACAAATTTCTCAAAGGACATATACATCGCTTCCAGGGTGGGAAAGAAATCAGGATGATCGTGCTCGATGCTGGTCACCACGGCGATGGATGGCTTGAGCCCCAGGAACATATTGTCGTACTCATCGGCTTCGATCACGAATAACTTGCTCTTGCCGGCGTGTGCGTTGACGCCCAAATTATTGCTCACGCCTCCCACGATAAAGGATGGATCGCGACCCAGCGAAGATAACACCCAGGCAGTCATGGCTGTCGTTGTGGTCTTGCCATGCGTTCCGGCGATGGCGATGCCCGTTTTATCGGCCATGAGTTGACCGAGGAAATCCGCGCGTTTGTAAACGGGGATGTTCGCCCGTTGCGCGCCCTGGACCTCGGGGTTGTCATCCGTTATGGCGGAGGAGCGCACCACCCAATCGGCGCCTTCCAGATTACGCGGATGATGTCCCACGTAAACGGTCGCGCCAGCCTTGCGGACTTCATCGGCGAACGGAGTCAGGGCGCGGTCAGAACCGCTCACCGTGTATCCGCTCTCCAGGAGGAGGCGGGCGATGGCGGAAAGTCCACTGCCCCCAATGCCGATGAAATGAACGTGTGTCATAGCAGGTCAGCTTTCAGCAATTAACCTTTGGAAACTAAATATACACAACCAGCACAAATACAAATGCCAGAATGATGGCGAAATAGATGCCGGGTTCACCCAGCAATTGTGGTGGCATATACAACATCATTTGATTGACGGTTTGCAGCAATGTCGGGTCCGTTGGTTTGGAAATCACTTCCTTAAATGGATAATTGGCAACGTTCATATAGAACAATACTGTGCCAGAGATCAAATAACCATTGATGCCACCTAGGATGATACCGAACAATGTATCCTGCAAACGTTCACGCCTGGCGCGCGCCGCCAAACGTTCAATGCTCACCACAGTTTGATAGCCAAAAAACACCAGCACGATCAAGATGATCGTCCGCACCCAAAAGAGAGATACATCTGTTTCGGGCAGTGTTTGTGCAATCGGAATATATCTGCGTATCACGTGGTTGAGCCCGAGAGCCAGGATCACACTGAAAGAGACCAGTAGTTCCTTGGCCCAGCCACGCATCCCACCGACGACAGCAAAAAGGATTACAAACATCCAAAAAATATAGACAATGCTCATCATAGTGTCACTCTCCAGCCAGGTCCACCAGCACGCCGGCGATTTTCTCCGCGGCCCGCGGATGAGATAGCTCAAACATGGCGGCCCGCATGGCTTTCAATTTGTTCGGGTTCTCGATGAGCACCTTTAGCGTGACCACCAGGTCATCATCTAGACGATGATCCTCCAGCGTGACTGCCGCGCCGCGCCGCGTCAGATAATCGGCGTTGACCTTCTGGTAGCGCCAGGCGTGCGGATACGGAATGAGAAGGGCAGGCAGGCCGAACAACGGAAATTCACCCAAACAGGAAGCACCAGCTCGTGAAACTACCAGGTCTGCAGCCGCCAGCGCCGCGCCCATATCGTGCAGATAAGCCAGAGCGTGATAGCGGTCAGCCAGATCCATCGGCAATTGTTCACGCGTATGTCGGACAAGCGGCCAATCCTGTTCGCCGGATAAATGAACGATTTCAAACTTCCTGAGCAATTCCCGCAAATTGTTCAACACGGCCAGATTGATCGAATGTGCACCTTTACTGCCTCCGAACACCAACAGAACGGGCAACTTGCCGGAAATGCCAAGGTGTTGATTCGCGGTCTGGCGGTTCCAGAGTGCCAGCTCCGCACGAAGCGGATAACCGGTCTCGAAAACCTGTTTGTTAAAGAACCGTTGCGATTGCTCGGTTGTTACTGCAATTACATCTGAAAAGCCGGCAAGAGACTTGAGTGCCATGCCTGGTTCGATATCGGGTATATAGAGAAGAGAAGGAATCGAACGTCCGGCCAGGGCTACTGGCACGGCCACATAGCCACCGGTAAAGAACAATACATCGGGCTTAAACTCGTTCAGGATGCGGCGCGCAGAAAAAACGCCTCTACCAATCAAGGCGAGATTACGCGGCGTGGCCAGCGGCCCCACACCATGCAGTCCTGCGGCGGGAATGGCCCGGAATTGAATGCCCTGACGTTTGACCAGAGCTTCTTCCATGCCACCTTCGCCGCCCACCCACAGCGTGTCCACGTTGCTAACCTTGGACGTTAGTGCGCCGTGAACGGCGAGGGCGGGATACACTCCGCCGCCCGTTCCCCCGGCGCAAATCAACAACCGCACCGAACGACCTCCATTCGTCTTCTTCGTTCTTAACACTCCCGCCACTCTGACGAGAGATATTCAACATGATACCAACTCCTGACAACACGGAAATCAAGTTCGAGCCGCCTGCACTAATGAAAGGCAGGGCATTCCCAGCAAAAGGCATCAAGCCAACCATTACAGCCATATTGATCAGTGCTTCCATGCCGATCCAGAACGTGATGCCAGCTGCCAGTAGCGTACCAAGCATATCAGGGGCGCGGCGGGCGATCATCAGCCCTCGCCACACCAGAGTCGCATAGAGACCTATCAATAGCAGCGAACCAAACAAGCCAAGTTCCTCGGCAACCACGGCAAAGATGCTGTCCGTAGGTGCGAAAGGCAAACCGGTCAGCTTGGTATCGGCCTGTCCCAAACCAACGCCGAAGAAACCACCTTTGATCACTGCTTCGAACGAGCGCTGCACGTGATAGGATGCATGAGTTGGATCCTGCAAGCCAGCCAGGAAGGAAGCCACGCGGTCCTGCCCGGTCTCGCTGAATTGAACCACCACCCATCCCATGAACACAGCCAGGATCAACAGGAACACGATCTGCTTGATATCGGCACCGGCCAGGAAGAACAATAGACCGCCGAGGATCAACACCGTGCCTGCTGCACTCAAATCAGGTTGCAGATAGATAAGACCGCCAATGATACCAAGAATCACACCCAGGGGAATTAATCCCAGGCTAACATCGTGCAGGAACTGCCTTTTCGCATATAACCAGACCGCAAGATAGATCACCGTGATCAACTTTGCCACTTCAGAGGGTTGGTATGAACCTTCATAAAGCGTGCGGGAAGCTCCCAGGCGGATTTCGTTGATGAATAGCACGATGATCAGCAAGGCAATGGTTCCCAACATGGCGAAGACAACCACTGTTCGCCAGGCATGGTAATCGAAGAATGAAAGCAAGGATGCCAACAGAAGGCCCAGACACAGCCACTTTACCTGACGAACGAACATATAGGTCGAAGAACCATATTCCTTATAGGAGAAATCAAAAGAAGCGGAATACAGCATGATCAAGCCGAATACAATCAACGCGATCGTGGTCAAGATCATTGGGACATCCAGGTTATGCGCCCGTTTTTTAACCGATGAAAAAGACAGACGATCGTTTACGAAAGTTCTTGTACCCATGTTCTAAACCTTTCTCCGCGTTCCTCAAAATCCTGGAACTCATCGAAGCTGGTGCCGCCCGGAGATAACAGAACGACATCGCCAGACTCCGCCACTTCCGCCGCCAGGCGAACTGCCTCATGCAATCCACTCGCGGTGGATAAAGTAAAGCGCTTCCTACCCAGCCCGAGGCCCTCCACCGTTTTCTGAATTTTGTCGGCCGCCTCGCCGAAGAGCACCACATGATCGACGCGTTCGTTCACGAGCTGCATCAATTCTTCCCACGGTAGTTTCTTATCGCGCCCGCCGAGCAGCAAGACGATCGGTTCCTCAAAGGCATGGATGACGGCAATGGTGCGCTCAGGCGTCGTAGCGATCGAGTTGTTGTACCAACGAACGCCGTTCAACTCACGGACCAACTCCAAACGATGTGGCACACCATGAAAATCTTCGACCGCTGCGAGCATGGCATCCAAAGGGAAGCCGGCAGCATGGCCAATGGCGAAGGCGGCCAGCACGTTCAATACATTGTGGTCGCCGCGCAATAAGATCTTCTCACGCAGGATCAACGGTAGATAGGCATTTCCGTCGCGCAAGTTCAACAGACCATCGTGATAATACGCGCCATCCAGATCCTCAGCCAATTCGTGCATACTGAATGTAAGAAGCTTGCCGTGCACTAGATTTCGCAAATTCCAGGCGCCCTCGTCATCACGCCCGAGGACAGCTACATCATTCTTCGACTGAAACTCCAGAAGGCGTGCTTTCGCAGCCGTATAAGCTTCCATCGTGCCGTGGCGGTCAAGATGATTCGGCGTAATATTTAAGATTGCGGCGATATCCGGTGAGATCGTCATTTGATCCAATTGGAAGGATGAAATCTCCAAAATTGCAATATCGTTGGCTTTCATAGTGTCCACGTAGTTAATCAACGGATCGCCGATGTTTCCGCCAATGTAGGCTCTCTCTCCATAGGCATTCTTTGCCATGCGTCCGACGAGCGTCGTTGTGGTGGTTTTTCCTGCCGAGCCGGTAACACCAATCGTTTTACAGGACACCACTTCCATGAAGATTTGTGAATCGTTCGAGAGAGGAATTTCCGTTTAACGGCTTCAACTACGATCGGCAGTGTGAGCGGGACTCCACCGGAGAGACAAAGTACATCTGTCGAATCCAGCAGTTCAAGCGGATGTCCGCCGAGTACCCAATCAATCGAAAATTCGGCAAGCAACTCACGCGCTATACGTAACTCATCTGCACTGCGCATGTCGCTGAGCGTGACATGCGCACCATGCAACGAGAGCCAGCGCGCCAGAGCGAGACCCTGACGGGCCGCACCCAAAACCAACACACGCTTGCCGTTCCAGTCTTTCATCATTTCACCAACGCCAATCCCATGCCAACCATGGCAGCTAGCAAACCGATCAGCCAAAAACGTTGTACCACCTGCGTCTCACTCCAGCCAAGCAATTCGAAATGCAAATGGATGGGGGCCATCTTGAAGAAACGCTTGCCCTTGGTTAATCTAAAATATGTTACCTGAATCACAACGCTTAACGCTTCGCTGAGTGGAATGACCGCGATGATGAGCAACAACGGCCAGTGTCCGGTCATCAATGCCACGACTGCTAATGTAGCACCCAGGGAAAGCGATCCTGTATCGCCCATGAAGAGTTCCGCCGGATGCACGTTGAACCACAGAAAACCGAAGAGGGCGCCCACCACTGTGAAACAGAAACGAGCCAGATAAATTTGTCCCTGAAATAGGGCGATGCCGCCAAAGGCGGCAAAGGCCGTGGCAGAGATCAGACCGGCCAGGCCATCCAGACCATCTGTGAAATTGATCGCGTTCGATTCACTGACGATAATGAAGGCTGCAATGGGGATGTACCATAGGCCCAGTTCGATGCTGCCTTTGATGCCTGGCAGCTTCATCTCTGGAACTTCCAACAGATACTTCAAAACAAAAGCGGTTCCCAAAGCCAGAATGACTTGTGCGGCGAATTTCGTGCGAGCGCGCATGCCTTCACCGCGACGTTTGCCGCGAATCCCTTCCCAGTCATCCAACGCGCCGAGGAAGGAATAGCTCACCATGACGATCAAAGGCACCAGTACCGAACGGCCAGTAACGCTGAAACCGATCAGGGTGGCCGCGTTGAGCAAACCGGTCAATAAGAGTACGGGCAGAATAAACAGCACGCCGCCCATGGTGGGCGTTCCCATTTTTACATTGTGATGGCCGGGTTCATCCAAACGAATCAGCTTGCCGATTCTGAAATGACGTAGGACGCGTAGCAGGGGCGGTCCCCAGATCACGGTCATAACAAAAGAAAGCATAGCCAGGCCCAAAACAAAGGTTGAATCCTTCATGAACCGGCCTCCAGCATCGAGGTGATCCGGTCCATGCGAAGTCCATGGGAACCTTTGATCAATACGGCATCATCCTTCGTAAGGTTGGATTTCAACCAATCCAGGAGCGGATCAAACTCATCGAATTCGATAATGGAAGTTTTTTTCATGCCGGCGCGGCGTGCAGCTTCGGCGATCAAATGGCTGCGTTCGCCCAAGGTCAGCAGGATCGTCGCGACTTGTGCGGCGCGCAAGCCGACCATTTCATGTCCACTGCGTTCATAGGGGCCCAATTCCAGCATGTCACCCAGCACGGCCACCTTGCGGCCTCCAATTTCGTCGAGCAGGTTCAGAGCGGCCAGCATCGGATTCGGGAGAGGCATTGTAGGTGTCATCCAGTAACAGCGCCCCGGTCTGACTGCGCACAGCGGCGAGACGTAATTGTGTATGGCCTTGCATCAGACCATTCAGGATCTCCTGCCAGTTCATTCCATCAACGAGCCCAACTGCGGCAGCACGCAAGGCAGTGTGCACAGAATGACGCCCGATCAATGGGATTTTTACATGGAGTGTCTCGCCCTGATAATGTAGTCGGAAACGGATCCCTTCCAGGCCGAGTCCGACGACGTGATCTGCCCAGAGATTCGCTTCGGGAGATAGACCATAAAAGAAGACGCGTGCCTTGGTCTTTTCCTCCATTTTGCGAACCCACGGATCGTCAAAGTTCAAGACGGCCACGCCATCCGGGGCGGGGGGCAACGCCTGAACCAGTTCCGCTTTTCCGCGTGCGATGGCTTCCTGGGAGCCGGCGCGCTCAGCATGGACAGTGCCGATATTCGTCACCACGCCGATTTGGGGCAGGGCAATATCGCACAGGAAGGCGATCTCGCCGGGAACATAGAAGCCCATTTCGAGAACCGCACGTTGGTGGCCAGTGCTTAATCGCAACAGAGTGAGGGGTAATCCAATTTCGTTGTTCAGATTGCCGGGGCTTTTGAGCGTATGATAACGCGTGCTGAGCACCTCCGACACCATTTCCTTGGTGGTGGATTTGCCTACGCTGCCGGTAATACCAACCACGCGCAGATCCAGTTTGCGGCGCCAGTAACGGGCAATCTGTTGCAGGGCAGCCACGGTGTTGTCCACGCGCAGACATAATGGTGTAGTGAGGGAATCGCGGGGGAAGGCATCCACTGACGAAACGGAACGCAGGTCGAGGGCGCGGAAAGAAGCGGGAATATCCTGCTGGATTAAAGCAAAAGAGGCTCCCCTGCGAAATGCCTCCTCGATGAAATCATGTCCATCGACGCGTTCTCCAGGAACAGCCACGAACAGCGAGCCGGGAATCACTTGACGTGAGTTCGACTACGGCTTCGGTAATAACCGTTGTAGCCAGGGGACGAAAATTCGTCAGTGCTTCCACTGCGTCGGCGAGGGTCAACATATTATTTCGATATCACTTGACTGCGAACAACATCAGGTGGGATGTTCAACTGGATTACGGTTTGCTCCGCGACTTCCGCGAAGACGGGCGCGGCGGTTTCAGAACTCCAGATGGACGCGTCAGGTTGTTCCAACCAGACATACACCATGAATTGTGGATCATCCACCGGTCCCCAGCCGATGAACGAGGCATTCGTGTGCGAGGAGTCATAACCGTTCTCTGTGGGGATCTGCGCCGTGCCTGTTTTCCCAGCCAGACGATAACCGGCGACAAGTGCCTGAGAGGATTCCTGCTCGAGGGAGACGGCCAGCATTTCATTCAGGGTATGAGCCGTATCCGCTGAAATAGGGGAGCCGGCATATTGCACGGGAACGTTATATTGATGTCCATCGCGCAGCATGGAATACAAGACATGGGGTGTGACCATCTTCCCGCCATTGGTAATGGAGGAGGCTGCCATCAGCATTTGCATGGGCGTGACGCTAACGCCCTGGCCGAAGGCGTTCGTGCCGAGATCGACGGGATACCAATCCGTATCACCCGGAAGCTTAAGCCTGCCTGTCGTTTCTCCGGCCAGATCAATACCGGTAGGATGGCCAAGCCCAAAGCGTTCCATATAATTGTAAAAATTCTGCGCACCAACCTGAGTGGCTACCCAGGCCAGGCAAACGTTCAGGGAATGTTGCAGACAGCCGATCATACTCTGCTGGCCCCAGGCATCCTGGTTCCAGTTTTGGATGGTGATGCCGCCCACATTGATGTAGCCTGTATCGATGAAAGTGGTATTGGGGTTGACAGTCCCTGTATCCAGCGCGGCCGCCATGGTCAGGATTTTGAGCACCGAGCCGGGTTCATAAGCAGTGCCGATGGAGCGGTTATATTCGCTGCCATTGTCGTATAACGAAAAATAATTGCCGTAATTGTTCAGATCCAGGCGCGGAGTGGCTGCCATCGCCAGTACTTCACCATTGCGCGGATTCATCACGACGATCGTGCCGTTTCTTGCACCGTACTGGGTCAGTGCTTTAGCGAGAATGCTTTCGATTTGTGCCTGCAGGTCGCGATTGATGGTCAAAACCAATGTTGTGCCGTTCGGCACTCTGGGGATTTCGCTGGCCTTATTCGGATCACTTGGCACCCAGACCTGCACGGGATTGCCTGCCAGCAGGTCATTATATTTTTCTTCGATGCCGAAGTAGCCGCGCCCGTCGCGTGCCACAAAGCCCAGCACATTGGATGCCAACGAATTTTCCGGATAGCTGCGCTGTAAATGTGGCTTGAACGCCAATCCGCTCAACCGAGGATCATCTGCCTCATCCAATTGTTGGGACAAATCCTGTAATTTTTGGGCGGTCTCTGCATTCACATAGTCCTGAATGACAACATATTCCCAGTTTTTAGGTGATTGTGTCAGCTTTTGATAAATATCATCGTAGTTAAGTCCGAGATAGCTGCTCAGGATGTATGCCATTGCATCCGCGTTTTGTACTTCGCTCAGAGTCACGCCCACTTCATACACTGTTCGGTTGCCGGCCAATAAATGCCCGCTGCGATCATAGATCTCACCGCGCTCTGGATAGTAGGTACGAAACTCGCCAGAATATTGATCTCCCTGGGCAAGGAATACCTTGGCCTGATCGCTATTCTGTATGCGGATCATCTGCGCGATAACCGCCAGTCCTACCAGCGCGAGACCGACCACAATGATCCACGAGCGGATGGCGTACTGCTGTCTCATGGTTGTGCGCCCCCAAATTTGATTCGGTCGTCGAGCCATTCGAGCAGCGATTGGGTATATTCGGCTGGCTGAGCTTGTACGAACGGGGTGGTATCTTCCGCAGCCAGCAGGATTTCCGGTTCTGGTGCCACGAAACCCGGGACGGCTACGTAGTCCAACTCGCCGGGTAGAACGGGACGATAGCCCAGGGCCTGGGCACGTTGCTGCATCACGGATGCGGAGGTGAGGTCAGCGAGTTGCGTTTCCAGGTCGGCGTTCTCGCGCTGGGTGGTGGTAATCTCCAGCGCGCTTCCTGAATCTGGCGACCGGCCAGCGCGGCATGGGCGGTCACGTCGAGATAGAGCGCCGCGACCATCGCTGCGCCGATCACGGCCAGCAGGAATACACCAATCCACTGACGTTGAACACGCCAGGGAGCCTGTTTATAAGCATGGATAATTTGAGCTGTCTGCATAACGACCTTTTATTTGGGCGATGGTCGCGTAACGCCGAATGAATTCGGCACTACAGTTTTTCTACAATGCGAAGTTTCGCACTGCGTGCTCTCGGGTTCATGTTCGTCTCTTCCTCCGAGGGCGTGATTGGTTTTCGATTTACCTCTTTCAGCGTTGCCTTGCGTTCGACTTCATAGATCTGTTCATAAGGCGGGTTGACCAGATCCCTGCTTTGTTGGCGGAGGAAGTTCTTGACGATGCGGTCTTCCAGCGAGTGGAAGGAGATCACGGCGAGTCGGCCTCCGGTGCCGAGGGCTGTCACGGCTTGTGGGAGCACTTCGGCGATGGAGGTCAGTTCCTCGTTCACCGCGATCCGCAGCGCCTGGAACGTCCTGGTGGCGGGGTGGAGGCGGTCACCGCGTCGGGGAGAAACGGCTTCGATGACGGCGACCAGTTCGCGGGTGGTATGAAGCGGCCGGGCTCTGACGATGGCACGTGCGATCTTGCGTGACTCCCGCTCCTCACCGTATTGGTAGATCAAGTCAGCCAGTTCCCGTTCTGATAACTCGTTCACCAGATCGGCCGCGGTCCTGCTCATCTGCCGTCCGAAACGCATATCGAGCGGCGCGTCCTGTTGAAAGGAAAAGCCGCGTTCGGGCGTATCGAATTGCATGGAGGAGGCGCCGAGGTCGAGCAGGATGCCATCCACAGCCTCCCAGTGAAGCTGCGCCAGTTGCATGGATAGAGATGTGTAGGAGGCTTGCACCAGATGGATGCGCCCCTCGTAAGGAGCCAAGTTCTTACGAGCGAGCGCCTGCGCCTGCGGGTCCACATCCAGACCCAACAGTTGCCCATCTGGCGCAGACGCCTCCAACAATCCGCGGGCGTGTCCGCCCACGCCCAAGGTTCCATCCACATAGCGACCAGCAGCGCCTGGGTTGCAACGCGTGTATAATTTCTTTGTAAAGTACCGGTTGATGCGGCAAATTATTCATGTAGTAACAACTTCAGTCGTTAACGGCTGAAGCCGTTGCTACGAGGAATAACCTCTGGAAAGATCGAGCGTGGCAAAACGTTGGTTGTTGGTTTCCACATCCTGCAACTGATTCATTTGTGCGTTCCATTCAGCAGGAGTCCACACTTCGAAGTATTCACCCTGCCCGGCCAGGATCGCTTCACTTTCGAGCGCAATCACCTGGCGTAAATTCTGAGGCAGGAGGATGCGTCCGACCTTATCCACTTCAACAGAATAAGCATTGGAGAGGATAAGTCGGCGTAAGAGACGTGCACTGGAGTCGGCGAGATTCATGGCGTTGATGCGGTCGTACACCTGTTTGAAGTAGACATCGGTCATGACCATGAGACAGTTATCAAATCCATGTGTAATGAATGCGCCCGCCGCCAGCAATTCACGATAGCACGCTGGAATCATCAAACGGCCTTTTTCATCGAGATTATGCTGGAACTGACCCAAGAACATTTGTGCTATAATTCCTTATTAACGGACGAACGCCGGCGCGACCGGCGTCTTACCACTTTCTACCACTTCTTCCCACATTATACAACTTTCAAGTGAAAAATCAAGTGGTTTTGTCCGATTTACCCATTCCCTCGAATGTCCTACACCTCATGAGCGCCACACCCTCTTTCACTTTTCTCAAATCAACGTACTGGCAGGACTATGCCCTGCTGGATAGCGGCGATGGTTTAAAACTCGAACGCTTTGGGAAATACATTTTTGTTCGTCCCGAGTCACAGGCCATGTGGAAACGTTCAATTGATTCTGAATGGGACGATGCACACGCGGTCTTTCAACCCAGCGGTGAGGAAAGCGGCGGCCATTGGGGTTTTAAAAAGAAGGTGGAGGAGAAGTGGGAAATGAGATATGGCGATCTTCAATTTTGGACAATGACCACGCCCGGTCGGCATCTCGGCGTATTCCCGGAAGTTGCCGCGCATTGGGATTGGTTCAGTGGGCTGATTCACCACGAAGTCGACGAAGGGCACAAAGAAGTAAATGTTTTGAATTTGTTTGGATATACGGGACTTGCCACGCTGGCCGCAGCCGCGGCAGGAGCCAAAGTGACTCATGTGGACGCCTCGAAAAAATCCGTGAACTGGGCACGTGAGAACCAGGCATTATCCAACCTGACAGACAAGCCCATCCGCTGGATTGTGGATGACGCGTTGAAGTTCGTGCAACGCGAAGCACGGCGCGGTGTCAAATACGATGGCATCATTCTCGACCCGCCCAAGTTTGGACGTGGTCCCAAAGGCGAAGTATGGGAAGTATATAAATCTTTGCCTACGTTATTAGAAACTTGTCGAGAATGTTTAAGTGATAACCCACTCTTTGTAGTAACAACAGTTTATGCCGTCCGCGCTTCGGCGATCCATGTGGCGCAGGCAATGGAAGATAGGATGAGTGGATTTGAGGGTAAAATTGAAATGGGAGAACTGATCACACGCGAGCAAAGCGCCGGGCGGTTGCTGTCGCAAGCAGTGTATGCGAGGTGGGAAAGATAAGAGAAGTTCTATGTCTACTTATTATTCTTCGACAACAAGATGGTTTCCAATTCCGCCAGCCATTCCTGCGCTTTGTCCCACCTCTTGCGTGGGCGGATGGTAAACAACTGATCGGGTCTGTCCCATTTGGGGCCGGGGGGGCCTAACTCATCCTTCAACAAACTTTTCACGCCCCACAAACCTTGATACTGCACCCAACCGGGTTCGGGAGAGAGAAGGACCTGTTTCCACTCTTGCAATTCCGGATGCACCACTGGACGGTCCGACATGACACGCTTGAGATAGCTGCTCGACCTGCCGATCTCCTCATGTTTGACATCGCCCCCATATCCAATGCGAAAGCCATCGCCGGTCGCGATTTCCAGTGGCAGGCTGACCATGTAATGATCTTCCTCATCGCGCAATTTCTCGAAGTTCTCTTCCGTTAAGGCAGCAGCAGGATGGAGGGATAACTCACGCAGAGCGATCTGACGTGCAAGTTGGCTGGGGTTAAAGAGCAGGAACAGAAAGTGGATCAAGCCGTCGGTCCAATACAGGAAGCGTTGAAAAAGTCCTTCATGAAAAAAACTCACCGATCGGATCACCTCCGGTTTGCTGTAATTGGCATGGGAACCCAGGGCCACATAGATCAGCGGATGGGTTGTACTATTTCCATCCAGATCTTTCACACAACGGACTTCCTTCCACAATTCCATCGCGCCCAGGTCGTGCTGTGAGAACAGCACCGAATACGGCTCGTCATTTTTTAAATCGACCGCGACCATTTCCCAATCCCCTTCGTGATGATTGATCCCGTTTGCCGCTAGTCGCCAGTCGTTGAACGCGTAGAAAAAATGATATTGCAGGCTTTTCCAATGATTGCCCTCTCCATCCTGCCAGCGCGTTACGCGACCATAATAAACGGGCTGCGGCTCCCTTTCCAGAATTTCTGAATATTGCCGAAATGACTTGCGTGCCACTGTTTCGGTTGCCTGAGAAAACATATCCATGATCACGCCCGGCGCCTGCGGGATAATATTATCGAAAATAAATTTCATCATCCGCACGGAAAGATAAAACAAGGCGAATACATAAATAGGCAGCAGGATCAGATATTCAGCCCGAACACTCACAAAAAAATGCGGCGTGAGAAAGAACCAGATGGGAGCCGCTTCCAGCGCAAAGAAGAACAGCGCGGCGAAGGTAGCCGGAAAGACACGCAAACGGATGGGCGAGGCCCGAAGGAAGATGATCAGAGCGGCGATCAGGGATAGGATGACGGCGCCTCCAACTCCAATCCAGCCTGCTGCGAACCACCCCAGCGCCAGCGCGGCGGCTGAGAGGCCTCCCCACCAGACCCAGATATCAGCATCGATCAACGGGTAGTTGACGAAGCGCAGGAAATATTCTCCACTTTCCAATTTGCCGATACGCGTGACGAGTGGTTCACTTACGTGGGAAAGCAGTCCCACCACCCCCTGAGGTCCACTGGGAAAGATCATACATGTTTCCAGATATGGCTCTACGGCCATTGGAAAGAACCGCTCACTTTTTGCAAACCGCAAGACCGGCTCATATTTTTTTAGATATTCTGTATCTTCCACACCAACTCCGCATTCAATAATTCGAAAAATGAAATATGCCAGATACAAAGCGCTGGTTCATCAAAAACGTTCCTATTTTACTGTAAGCATGGAACAGACCGTTTCTACCTGCAAAAGGTCGCCTGCTCATCAGTGGTAGAATTTACGAAAGTGAAGAATGTAACTTTCCGATCCATATAACAGGTTGGTTGGGATATCTCCAATGAAAGCTTGTAACGGCAACTCATTCTGAAGCGAACATGCCCAATAATAAACTTATCATCTATATGCCTGCGTTTAACGAAGAGGCAGACATTCAGAGAGTGATCGCCAACCTGCCCCGGTCAGTGGAGGGAGTCGAGGTTGTCCAATGCCTGGTGGTCGACGATGGAAGTGTCGATGGGACCGCGGCGTTGGCACGGGCCAGCGGAGCACAGGTCGTTTCGCATGGAAAAAATCGCGGGGTGGGCGCGGCATTTCGGACCGCGCTTCAGTTTGCGCTGGAGAATGAGGCGGATATCCTCGTGGGAATAGACGCGGACGGGCAGTTCGATCCGGCAGAGATTCCGGCCCTGATCAAACCAATCCTAGAGAAACGCGCTGATATGGTTACCGGGAATCGCTTTGCGTCAGGCATGCCCCAGCATATGTCCCGCATCAAGTATTGGGGTAATCAGGGAGTGGCTCAATTAATTGGCTATATAACAGGGCAGGCATTCCAGGATGTTTCCTGTGGCTATCGTGCCTACGACCGTGAAGCTTTATTCCGGTTGAATATGTTCGGCGAATTTACTTATACCCATGAAACCATTTTGTCTTTGGTCTATCAGGATTTGCGGGTGGTGGAACATCCCATCAAAGTAAAATACGATCCGCAAAGAAAGTCTCGAGTAGCTGCTTCATTGCCTCACTATGCGTTTCAGACCGGCAAGATCATTTTTCGTGTAATGCTGGATTACAAGCCGATGCGCGTGTTTGGTACACTGGGCGGAATCCTTGTCCTCATTGGAACCGGCTTTATCTTTTTTCTGCTAGGTCACTATTTTCTCACTCATGCCTTCACACCTTATAAATCCTTTGGCTTTATCGGACTGGGTTTCTTTATATTCGGCATGCTGGTCTTTTTGGTGGCGTTTATCGCTGATATGATCAACCGTATAAAAGTCAACGAGGACCGGTTGCTGTACGAATTAAAAAAGATCAAATATCAAAAATGATGGTATGGGTATATCACGCTGATTTTCCTTTACCATTGATCACTCCCTTTTAGAATGCACATCAAACTATTGTTCATTGCACGAACCTATCCGCCGCTGGTTGGGGGGATGGAGAGGGCTGCCAGCAATTTCTATGATAATTACAGGAAATTGGGCGAAATCGATCTACTCGCCAACCCGGGCGGTAGTAAAGCGTTGATCCGGTTTTTCTTCAAAGCGTTTTTTTTCCTTATGGCAAATTCAAGGAAATATGATGTTGTGCTCTTTAGCGACGCCATTCTTTCTCCCCTGGTGCCGGTCATCAGGCTTTTTTTGCATGCCAAAATTGCGTTTACAGTTCACGGCCTGGATATCGTTTATACGCGTTTCGGATATCAGAAGATCATCCTGCCCTTTTTACGAAAGGCGGACAGAATCTTTGCTGTAAGCCAATATACGTTGGATCAATGCAAAATAAGAGGAGTCGCTCCGGAAAAGTTAACAGTCATTCCGAATTGCCTAAACTTTGAATTACAAGAGGCCGGGCAAACCTCCGGGATGAATAAACAGGAATTATTGGCAAGGTTCAATATCGATGCGGAAGGAAAAAAAATACTGCTTACCGTTGGGCGTTTGATCAAACGTAAAGGACACGCCTGGTTTTTGGAAAATGTTTTCCCCCAGTTACCAGATGACTATATATACTTGATCGCGGGCCTCGGCCCGGAATACGAGGTGCTTAAGTCTATTGTCCAGAATTTATCCCTGGACAACAGAGTATATTTCCTGGGACGTGTATCTGAGGCAGAAAAAGCCTGTTTATATCAAACCTCCAATCTATTTGTGATGCCAAACATTGTTGTCGAAGATGACCAGGAAGGTTTTGGAATTGTAGTACTGGAGGCTGGGAGCCATGGTTTACCTGTCATTGCCGCTAATCTGGAAGGAATTAAAGATGCGGTAATTGATGGAAAAACTGGACGTCTGGTAAACCAAAAAGATGTCATAGGCTTCCTGAATGCCATACTTGGCCCTGATTTTGGCAGATCCTCGGTGCAGGCTGCTGTCAGAGCCAGATTTGATTGCGTGAATATCGTCAAGATGTACTACGATGAGTTGGAAAACATCTGTGTCACAAGTTGAGAGATGGAACAATGTTTTATGTTTTCGAATACAAGATAAACACTGGCTGTCGTATCAGAGACTATATTATTGAAACCAGGGATGTTAACATACATAAATTCGGGAGTTTCCAGGGATGAGCGAAGGCAAGGTTGATTTTTTCTTTGTTGGTTATCCCAAAAGCGGTAGTACCACCTACTACCACTTGTTAAGATCCCACTCCGAATGTTTTGCCCCGGATATCAAAGAGCCAAAATTTTTCAGTTCTGATTTTAATAGGGAACTTGAAGAGAGGCTTGGCAAGCATTACTTTCAATTGATCGACTCGGAAGAGGAGTACGACAAGCTTTTTGCTGAAGGAGTCGGCAAGCTGAAAGGGGATTTCAATCCCTTTAATATTCTTTCCGCAGAGGCTGCCAGGAACATTTTCAGTTACAACCCACAGGCTAGGATCATTATTTCCATCCGGGAGCCTGTTTCTTTTCTTCGCTCTTTTCATTTTCAATCCTTGTACCGAATGATCGAGGATGAACCAGATTTTCTTAAGGCGCTCTCTCTGGAGGAAAACCGCCGGGTAAATCAAAACATCCCAAAGTATTGTCACAATCCATTTTATTTATTCTATTCTTCATTGGTTGAATATACAGGGCAAATCAAGCGTTTTACAGATTTATTTGGATATGAACGGGTTAAAGTCTATCTTTTTGATGACATCATGAATGATGAGAACGGAGTATTCAAAGATATCCTATGTTTTCTGGGCGTAAAAGATGTCGATTTTCAACCTGCCCAACCCTACCGGAATCCGAGCCACGCCCTCCGTTTTGCATGGTTACGTAAAATAATTTTTGCACCACCGGTCACTAAATGGTTTTATACGAAACTTCCTCAGCCTCTTCTCATCGTAGGGGGAAAAATCAGCCAACAAATCTTTACAAGGAACAGGAAAAACCGTTTGTCTCGGATGCAGAGATTGCCCGCTTGAAAGAACGCTTCAAGCCCAATGTCGATGAACTGAATTTGTTCCTTCACGAAACTGGCCTGGTGGATCGGGACCTTGCCACATTGTGGGGATATTAGGAATTTGCCTGTGGAAAAAATCGAGAAACCTACCATCCTGGTTACCTCACTCGGAAGAACCGGAACGGATTTTTTTGCAAAGTTCTTTGCAAGCATCATTCCGGATTGCACCTCCTTACATGAGCCGGATATCATACAAAACACCGGCGTCAATGATAAATTGGCACATCTGATGGAACAGGTTCGCCGAGCGGGCGTTTGGAGAATGCTATTTTTAAAGGTGCTCGGAAAGTGGACGCTGGTTAAATTATCGGATTCTAGATTTAAAGGCGATCTGGATGAACATCAGGCGATAAAGAATCTATACGCCCAGAGATCTGGATTTATCAAGCGCATGCCAGGTTCCATTTATGTGGAGGCGAATATCGGTTACTATGGCTTGCTTGACATAACGCCTGCAGTGTTTAAACATCATAGAGCCATCTATATTGTTAGAGATGGGCGTACCTGGATCAGGTCTCATATGAATTGGGGACAATTCTATGGAAAAAGCGGCCTCAGAAAATTGTTGGCCCACAATTGGCCCACTGCTACTGATATCCCGGATGATCCGTATGCCGGCAAATGGAAAGGTATTTCAAGATTCGAACGATTATGCTGGGCCTGGACCAGACTGAATCGTTACGCCATGGATACCATATCGAAGAATCCTGATGCGCGTGTATTTCATTTCGAAAAGATCTTTTCAGGAGCAGGAAGGTATCAGGTTCTTGATGAATTGGTGGCCTTTACCACTGCGCTTCCAGGCATCGACCCCGTACAATTGCGAAACACTGGAGGCTGGTTGGAACGAAAAGTCCATCAGAGTTCCAACGAATTTCCAGTCTGGCAGGAATGGGCCGAAGAACAAAAAAAACAGTTTATAGAGATCTGCGGACCTTTAATGAACAAGCTGGGGTATGTCATCGATTGATTTTTGCAGAGCCAGTGGTATTTTTTTTGCAAGTGTTAATTGAATTACTTGTCGAATAAATTCTCTTTGTCAGGAGATCCCTTTGTCAACAACATCCTCCAGCGATCCGGCATCTTCAATCAAAATATACTTCACTACCGTGGTGCGCGCCGCGTCTCAAGAACTGGGAGGCGAGATAGTCCGAGTGGATTGGCAGAGTAAAACAGTGGAAGCCCGTCAGTGGATTTATCCCACCAATCCCGACATGACGGATCCCAACCCACGCGGGAATACGCGCGGTGGGCGAGGTATAGAGGTCCTTGATAGGGAAGTGATCGTGGCGAATTATCATACGCTCAAAGTCTATGATCGGCAGTTGCGCCATCTGAGGGACATTTCACATCCATTGTTGGTGGGCCTCCACGAAACTTTCTCCAATGGGGATGGAAGACTTTGGGCCTCATCAACGGCGATTGATGCGGTTTTAGGGATCGATGTTAAAGTCAATAATGTTTTTCAACAATATTGGCCCAGGGAAATGTCGGGTTTTCAACAGGCATTGGGGCTGACGCCGTTGAAAATCGACAAGCAAGCCGATAACCGGTTGAAGTTTTTGGAGAGAAAGCATAGTTTGCATCCAAGCCATTTGCATTTGAATGCCATTTCTATTTTCGAGGGAAAATTATACGGTTTGTTTAATGCATTTAGTGCAATTGTCAATCTGGAGGATGGTGAAATTGTTATTCATGATAAATCCTTGCATCATCCTCATAACTTATATATCGAAGAGGATGGTACAACCATCGTAAACAATACTTTCGGACGTGCAGTCCATATTTATGACCTTCATACCAGGGAGTTGATGAGAAAAATCGATCTCACCCGGTTTGGATTAGTGCGCCGTTTGTTGATCAAAGACCAACTTAATTATCTGGCAAGAGGCCTCCTGAAAAAATTCTTCGTTCCCCAGATCAATGTACCCAGACCTGTCTATTTTAAGAGGTCTGGATAAACTCGGGAAACTGCTCTTCCTCGGCATATCCCCGGCAACAATTCTGTGCATTGATGTGGAAAGTGGAGAGTTGATCGATTATTACTCCTACTCAACTGATGTGAACGCTTGCATCCACGGCATCAAAGTCGTGACAGAACAAAACAATTGAAGTGTGCGGGCCACATCAGCTGGAAGAGGTCATCACGGAGGCGTATGCCCCTTTATTATTTTCCCCATGTTTTTGTTTACCATGCTTTTCCCTAATTCAAAAAATTCTCGGCTCTGGGCAGGACTGATGAAACCTAACAACAATAAAATCACCGGGAAAAGGGACAATCCAAGTGCCTTGAAAATAATCCTTGTCCATTGGGGAGTGACAAAGTCGTCTATTGCTAAAAGAGCAAGGATGATCAATCCGCTGGATAATAGTAACCTGCTCAAGCGTTTCCAATCAATGGAAATGGTAATGACCTGCCTGCCTAAATTGTAGGTCAATATGGCCAGAATCAGATAACCCACAAACGTTGCAATGGCGGCTCCCAATATGCCAATGAGGGGAATCAAAATAAAGTTCAGCAGAAGGTTGATGCCTGCGGCGGTCAGGGCAGTCCACGCGAGGTCGCGGGTTTTATCCTTGACCATAGGCCCAATCGAGAAGATGTGATAGGCGGCCAGGAATAATTGCGAAACCGCCACCCAGCCAACGACTGTCAATGCCTCGGAATAGGTGGCAGGAGCAATAATATTAATGATTTCAACCCGGAATGCGATAACACCCAGAATCAAGAATGTGCACCCTGCGGCGATATAGGTTAGAACATCCCGGAATATTTTGGGAGCTTCGGGCTTATTTGCCACTGAGAAAGCAAAAGGAATCCAGGCTGTTCGAAAGGGGATAATCAGGAAAAGGATGAGGGTGCCCACCTTATAGCCAACATCATACACGGCAACTTGTTCCAACCCGGCCAGAGCACCAATGATATACCTGTCAAACAATCGCAGGATATTCATCGACAGCGTTGCAGGAATTAGCGGAAAGCCAAACTTCACGAGGTCCCAAATTCTTTCCCGGGAAACTTCAAACACAATGTCCCTGTGGATGAACCATATCATGAACATAAGACCGATGAACTCGCCGATCAGTTGTCCCAGCCAGTATCCCAAAACTCCTTGATCATAAGCGATCACAAGCAGCAAAGTGAGGCCGGTCTTGCAGGTGATCAGGATGATATCGTGAATACTCGATGCGAACGGGCGTACCCTGATTCGCAGGATCACCGAACCAAAAGTGTTCATTGAACTCACGACCAGGAAACACGCGACTGTCTGGAACACCAGGGCGTATTGTCCGGAGCCCAAGAGAAGCGTAGATATGGGCTTGGGAAAAAGCAAAATGCCCATGGCAGGTAAAAAGGCAAAGATGAAGAACAGAAATTGGGCGGCCCCTATGGTAATCCGTTGATCGTTTGCATCCTGACCGGCATTGAAATAGCGGAAAGTGGCAGAGGGCAGTCCCGCGTTTGTCAGGTTGTTCAAGAAAGCATACATGGCGGTAATAACAGATACTACCCCATATTCCTCCTGCGGCATATAGCGGGTGAGGAATGGCAGCATCACATAAATGATCAGTTGCGAACCGAGGATGCCAATTCCATAAGCCATGGATTGCCATGATAATGATAGAATTGAGCGTGATGATTTGTTCATTCGTTGTTGACGGAGCCAGCATTATACTATCAAACGGTGTCCGTCACGGGTGCGTCTCCGCCTGTTCAACTTTTCCTGAAATGCATTTTGCGCTCCTGAAACATTTCACCAGGCTGCGTGCAAAGTTGTGAACTTCGCCATCAGACCTTTGGGGAAATTTGAGGCGAGGAAACAATGCAATGTGTGTCTGATGGAAAAGACCGCGTCCCAACGGAGCCAATGAGAATGTCACTTCCCAGGTTTTTTGCAGGAGCCTTAAAATGGGGAAAACTCCTGTTTGCAACGGTGATTATCACCGCTGCCTGGCTATATTTGTGGTATTTCCCATGGCAGGTAAAGCTCCATCATATTTTCTGGCTGCAACTGGGTGTAGGGTTGGCTCTCTTTATTGTTCCCGGGTTTTGTGTCTATGGGTTATTGAGTCAACACTCCACCCTGGAATTTAATCACCTCACGTTTGGCTTTGTCATTTCCCACTTGATCTTTGCCCTGCTGGGCACAGCGGGACGTTTCATCCATCTATCTTTTGATGCCATATCATTCATCATGATGGCCTTGGGGCTGATCCTGCTTGTCCTCTATTTATTACCCAAAATTGATCGTGGTATTAAATTCAGAATGGATCGGGAACGATCCATATATCTGCTTTCAACAATTCCCTTCTTGTTGGTATCCATTCTGGTATGTCTGATCGTCATCCAGCGTACGGTGAGCGACGATGATTTGACGTATCTAGCCTACCTGACAAACTGGCAACACGCTCTGCACCTGGATTTTAATGACCCGATCTTTGGCGTATCGCAATTGGTACTTCCCCGATTTTGGCTGATGAGTATGCCCTTTGCTGAGGCCCTCCTGGCCAAGATCAGTCAGGTGCCGGGGATATTAGTTCTGGGAGGATATTACGAACCTTTCCTGGTGATCCTCTCGGTTCTATGTTGGTATAAACTTGCCCTGGCGCTGAAACTTTCGCCCAGAGCGGCGAGCGCCTCGGTCATTCTGCAATTGTCATTCCTCCTGCTGCAGTCCGAATATATTCATCCCGGTGCACCATTTTTTAATCAATTGAGTGTTGACAAGGCTATCGCGGCTTTCGTGCTCGCGCCTGTGTTCTTGCAAAGTTTGCTGAGGGTATTGAAACGTTCAACCCGGAATAACCTATTTTTGTTATTCTTGACCGGATTAAGTTTGACTCTTATGCACCCCATTATTCTGGCTTATGCGGTTTTCATTGGAGGCATGCTTATTCTGTTTAACAGAAGCAGTCAGGGGATTGGAAAAAAAATAATTCCGATGGCCATTCTCTTCCTCATTCTGGTTCCTCAAATTGTGATTCGCTTTACCGGCATACCAACCACAGGCCCCACCTCACTTGAGCCGGATGTGGTTTTGCAACGAAGTGGATCAGAGAACCTGGTCAATCGCTGGGGGCACACACCTTTTTATGGGTTCAAGACCAGTATATTGACCATGAAGATTCCTTATGAAGAGAACATTCCGTTACCTGCCCCGCTCCTACAATGGGGCTGGATCGTGGTACCGATATGTGCGGCTTTCTTTGCCCTAAAACAATGGGATAAAGTTAGCTCGCAATTCATATTATCCAGCTTGCTGTTATGTTTCCTGGCCTGGTTCCCTCTTACGGGATGGATCATGGGCTATTTTCTGAGCGCCAGGATGTTGGCGCGTTCAGTCTGGTTGCTGCCATTCGGAATCAGCGCGGTTTATTTGTTGGCGACTCTCCGGGATAAATTTTTGGTCAAATCTGATACGAGGAGCGCTCGCATATTTGCATCAGCCTGGCCGCTCATAACACTTACAGTATTTTCAATGGCATTGTTTTTCTTGTTCTTCCGCGAAATCAACTCCCGGATTTTGAAAAGTTTTCGCTCAAATCCATACGCTATCAGGGCCTGGCCCTGGCTGGACAGACTCTCGACCAATTGATACCAGACCAGGCTGCTGCGCTCGGGTCGCAAGGTTTAAACGATCTGCTCCCCGGCCTGTCATGGAAATCGAAACTGGTTACATTTCGTATCCAGGGTCCTTCCAACATGTCTTATTTCACATCCGCGGAAAGAGAAACACGGATCTCTGATACCCAGAATATATTTTTACGATCGACCTCGCCAGAGGACAAAATGTTCCTGTTAAGGAAATACAATATCCACTTTCTTCTATTGCAAAGAGACGATCTTAAACTTTTCGAGGATCTGATTGCAAGCGATCCATCTTTAACGGTGACCGAAGTTGGAGGAGTCTATATTGTTCGAATTTATTGAGACAGAGTGATAAGCGTCCCCCATAAGTGAACGGATCACGGTCAAGCCGCCGCCTGACTATTGGAAATATTGCAATGCCAGACGCAGACGTTCTTCCGTGTCGTCGGGCGCATCTTTGGGCAGGGACTGGATGGCAGATTGAGCCTCCACCACCGAATATCCCAGTGAGGTCAACGCGGCCAGCACTTCGCTATCCTTGTCGGACATGGCCGCCACAGTGGCCAGCGCGTCCATTGGCTTGAGTTTATCTTTTAGATGAAGCGCCATTTTCTGCGCGGTCTTTTTTCCTACGCCAGGGACGCGGCTCAGAATTTCCGCTTCGTCTGCGAAGACGGCGCGTTGCACGGCATCCAGCGTCATCGTGGATAGGACCGACAGCGCAACTTTTGGACCAACGCCATCCACACCGAGCAGAATATTGAAGAGTTCCCGGTCGGCTTGCGTTTCGAAGCCGTACAGAGTCAGGGCATCTTCGCGCACAGCCAGATGTGTGTAGAACAAAGCGGCTTCGCCGACTTTCATTCGCCCGCGCAGGGGCATGGGGACAAAAACACGCAAGCCCACTCCACCAACTTCGACGATGAGTGCGTTTTCTTCAATTTGAGAAACTTCACCGCGCAGCGTTGCGATCATATTACGAATTATACAAGAGACATCAGTTCTGCAGGATCGAAATTAACAGCTTCGATAATGATGGCAGTCATCCCTAAGTCCGTTCCGGATTCGTGCCATTCCCCTTGTTCCCAATACGCGGCCTGTCCCTCCTGGATCGGAGTTCTGTCAGATTCTTCTCCCCTCACCCAGCCTTTCCCTCGCACCACCAAAAATAATTGTGGGATGGCCGCCTGATGATAGCCAATCGTGCCTTCAGAGCTTAAATAAGCGCAGCCAACCACCGCTTCACGAAACAAGTGCGCAACCCTGGAAATGGTCAGGCCTGAACTGTTGTAACTGTCAATATGCTTTCCGGCTTCGCGATCAAATCGAAATATTTTCATGGTATCAATATGCAAATTATACCGTGATTATTTCCACTATCAGTAGATCAAGAAAAATCAAAAGAAACCCGAAAATAGAGGTGCGGGCGTATGCCCGCACCTCTATTTTCGGGGAATCTCTCAGTTTTCGTGAAGTAGTGACTATTGAGTATGGTAAGGTGGTATCAGGATAATCTGTCATCAACCTGTGTGACAAGTTCCAAAGGTGAGGTAAGAAATCCAAATGGTTCTCTCGACCAGAGAGTGATATATAATCCTTCTGGCTTCATCAGAAGGTGCTGAAAATTTACTTACTTGGCGAGAATACCAATTGAGTATAGTAAATAATATTCCATGGAGATGAACAATACGGATACAAAGATCAACAAAGAAATTTCTGCCCATAACCTACTTCTTGTGTGCATTGGGGTTTGTGCCTCTGCATTAATGTTCTGGACAATGGCATACGGGCCGGGTCTCACGCCCGACTCCACAACCTATCTTGCGGTGGCGAAGAATCTGCTGGCCGGGCATGGTTTCTATGGCAACGGCATTTCCGTGGCACACTATCCTCCGGTTTACCCGTTAATCCTTGCAGCTGTTAATATTTTTGAAACCGGCGATAATTTACTGGCTTCCCGTTTATTACATGCGATACTATTTGGCATAAGTGTCAGCCTTGTTGTATACGCCGTTCAAAGATGTACTGACTATAGTTTTTGGGCCTCAGCATTAATTTTGTTTCTTTTCATTTTTTCCGCACCGCTTATTCTTATATATTCGACAGCTCTGTCTGAATCACCTTTCATTGTTTTCTCTTTGTGTACCTTGATTCTCTGTTCTTTCTATTGCATCCGACCTTCAACCAGGACTCTTTTGGCAACAAGCATATTTAGCGGTCTGGCAATCGCGACGCGTTACATCGGTATAAGCTTATTGCCCACCATCGTTTTTGGTATTGTTCTTCTTGGAAACAGATCCACAAGGCAAAAAATTCGAGATGCGTTTATGGCGTTGGTAATTTCTTGTTTCCCCATAGGCATATGGGTTGCCAGCAATCTCATTGTGACGCAATCCGCCGCAGACAGATCCCTTGCGCTTCACCGTATTGGCATTGATCATATAAAAATGTTGATAGAGACTTTGTACTATTTTGTCCTGCCCGTCCAATCACCGGGTTGGATACAGGCCTTACTAATTTTGGGAATCGCTTTGGCCTTGTTAAAATCGATATTCAAAGTGCTTTTTCAAGTGGTTTCTCGAAAAGAGAGCAAAAATTCCTTTCGGTTCGCCCAGATTTCGCTTTGTCTCATATTTTTTTTCACTTACATTTCCTTTCTTATGATCTCAATCTCCTTCTTTGACGCACACACACCACTTGATTTCCGGATATTAGCACCCGCTTTTTCGGCCCTCTTAATTGCCACCGTCGCACAGATCTGGTATCTGTTTCAGTCACCAGAGCAGAAGTTCATCAAGTGGGGATTGCTGGGTTTGGCAATTCTATCCATCGCGTTGAACTCTCGCAACGCTGTTTCGCGCATCATCGACATTCATAATAACGGCATCGGTTATTCATCGAAATCCTGGAGAGATTCAGAAACCATTCACTACCTGAAATCTGTTTCTTTAAATGGCAATATTTATACCAATGGAGTCGATGTATTTCGCTTTTGGATTGGGACTGATACAATGACACTTCCCAAAAAGGTGGACGAAACTACACTCATCCCTAATGATGATTATTCGGCGCAACTACAGCTTTTATGTGCGGACGTTCGGGAAGGCCATGCAACCATAATATTCTTTACCGGAATACGTCGATCGTACTTCCCGAAACTTTCTGAATTAAAATCGAGATGTGATCTTCCAATTCTTATGGAATTAAATGATGGATTTATCTTTGGAAAATAGATGGGTAAAGATTCCGAATGAGAATATATTTGACCATAAATAAACTAACAGAGTATAAATTTCCATATCATGATATTTGAAAAACTGGAACGAATTGGGGGAAACCGTGTTGTGATCGCACTGTCAGCGGCACGTCTCGGGGATGCCATCGGGAACAGCATCCTGTTCATCGTATTGCCATTATTCGTAGCTAAATTGCCATCCCCGGCTTTTCCGCTGCCGGAAACTGTTCGTGTTGGATTACTGATCGCGCTCTTCGGCCTGATCAACGCGTTATTACAGCCTTTTGCTGGCGCACTGATCGACCGCGTCGGTCGCCGCAAACCTTTCATCCTGGCTGGCTTGGTGATCCTGGGGGTTGCCACATTGGGATTTACCCTGGCTTCACGCTTCTCGCATTTATTGTTTTTGCGTCTGTTCCAGGGTGTTGGTGTAGCTTTGACAATTCCCGCCGCGTTGGCCCTGATGGTTGGATCAAGCCAAAAGGGAACGCGCGGCGGTTCGATGGGCATTTACACAACCAGCCGCATGGTTGGTCTGGGGATCGGCCCATTGTTGGGCGGCGCCTTGTACGATCGTTTTGGTTTCCAGGCCGCGTTCTATGCGGGCTCCGCTTTTATCATTCTTGCCATCATCCTGGTGCAGCTATGGGTGCATGAAAAGCCGGTCGAATCTCAGACAACGAGGCCTGACAAATTTCAGATCATCGATACCAAACTGTTCAGTGTCGCCATCCTGAGTGTCTCATTTGCCACCCTTGTGATGGCGGGAAGTTTTTCCATGATGGCGGCTGTGGAGGATCAATTCAATCAGCGCTTGAATATGAGCGCTTTCCTTTTCAGCGTGGCTTTCAGTGCCCTGTTGTTCAGTCGGGTCTTTACGCAGGTGCCTTTAGGTCGTCTCTCCGACCGCATCGGGCGCAAACCTCTCATCATCGGTGGGTTGCTTTTGATGGCACCCTCCACCGCTTTATTGGGGTATGCCACTTCGGCTTTGCAATTGATCGTGTTACGGCTGATACAGGGATTGGCGTCTGCTGGAGTTGCTGCACCTGCTTTTGCCATCGCGGCAGATATGGCACAGTCAGGTGGTGAAGGCCGTCAAATGAGCATCATCACGATGGGGTTTGGATTAGGCGTTGCCGTGGGTCCCCTCTTGGCAGGCATATTGGCCGTACATTCCTTTACACTTCCCTTTGTAATCAGTGGCCTGATCTGTCTGCCGGGTGCATGGATCATTCAAAAATATGTTCCTGAGACGGTGCACCCTCATGAAAATGAATAACAGGGAGCCCATTCAAGTGCTGATGATTAAATTCAAAGCCCGTCTGGCAAAGACGGACTTTTTTTACATATGCAACTCTTGATCGTATCGTTTGGTATTCAAGTGGGTAATTGCCACCGCCAGTGCATCGGCGGCATCGTCGGGCCTGGGGATTTCATCGAGCAGCAGGAGCGCTTTCACCATTTCCTGCACCTGTCTCTTCTGTGCGCTGCCGTATCCTGCCACTGCCTGTTTGATCTCGTTGGGAGTATATTCAAAAGCAGCGATGCCCGCTTGTTGCAGACATAACATCACCACCCCGCGCGCTTGTCCAACGGCGATGGCTGTGGTCACATTGCGTTGGAAAAATAATTTTTCGACGGCGGCAGTTTCGGGTTGGTATTCGCTCACTAGAGCGCGCAATTCATTATAGAGCATTTCCAGCCGCGCTTGAGGGGTGGCGTCCTTGGGGGTCAAGATTACGCCGTATTTAACGGCGACCAGACTTCCATCCTGCTCGATGCACACAAACCCATAGCCAGTTGTTGCTGTACCGGGGTCAATTCCTAAGGCAAGAGTCATTTAAATAATGCAGGGGCGATGCATGATGCATCGCCCCTGCGAGAAATTGAATTAAGCAGCTTCGAGTGCCGCCAGGGCCTCGTCCGAAACCTTAAGATTCGAATACACGTTTTGCACGTCATCGAGTTCTTCGATGGTTTCCAGTGTCTTGAGCACACGGACCGAGTCTTCCGGGTCAAGCTCGATCTCCTGTTTTGGGGACATGCGCAGTTCCGCATCATCCGGTTGTACACCGGCCCCATGCAAACGGGTCGCGATCTCTTTGAAAGACTCGACCGGTCCAGTGATCTCGATTGTGTCGTTATCTTCGATCACGTCATCGGCGCCGGCCTCGATGCCCAGTTCAAAGGCCTTGTCGAAGTTCATGGCGCTCGAGGGGAAGGAAAAATAGGCAATGCGGTCGAACTGCCAGACCACCGCGCCAAGTTCTGCCATGCTGCCGCCCGCTTTCGTGAGCGCATGGCGCAGATCCGCAACGGTGCGGTTGCGATTATCCGTCACGGCTTCGATCATCACGGCCACGCCGTTCCCCACATAGCCTTCATACATGATCGACTCGAAGGCAGAGCCTTCCTTATCTTCACCGGTGCCGCGGCGGATCGCGCGTTCGATGTTGTCCTTGGGCATGTTTTCAGCGCGCGCCTTATCCACAGCCAGGCGCAGCCGGAAGTTGCCATCCGGATCGCCGCCGCCTTCGCGCGCCGCCATGACAATTTCACGGGTAACACGCGTAAAGACCGCGCCGCGCTTGGCATCTGCCACGCCCTTTTTTCTCTTGATGGTAGACCATTTTGAATGACCAGACATGGGGAACTCCTTACCAAAACCACGTTCGTGGAAAATGATGAAATTAGTGGAAAAATTATACCATTACAGAAAGAAGCCCACTCCCATCGCCTTGGGGCCGGCGTGGACTACAATGGCGGGAGGTAGTTCATAGATCGGGATTTCGGAGACTGGTACTTTGGACTTCAGCTCTTCAGCGAGCGCCTGCGCCTCATTCTCCGCCTCGACCTGTAACACACACAAATGAGCTTCAGCGCCGCCTTTGCAGGATTCCATGACCACCTCGACGAGACGCGCCAGTGCGCGTTTTTTCGTCCGCTGCTGTTCGAAGGGCTCGACCTGCCCATCCTTGACCTGCAAAATGGGCTTGATCTCCAGCAACTCGGCCAGCAACTTTTTCGCCCCGCCGATGCGACCACCTTTGGCGAGGTATTCAAGTGTGTCCACCAGGAAGTAGATGCGCCCGCGCGGAATCATGTCATTCAGCTTGGTGACGATCTCATCCGCTGACTTACCAGCCTTCGCCATATCGTCGGCGACCAGCACCAGCGAGGCAAGATTGCAGGAAATTGTTAGCGTATCCACCACACGGACGTCAACGCCTGGGAACTCCAGCGCGGCAGTTTCCGCTGAACGAATGGTACCGCTGGCTTTGCCGGTTGGGGCGACGATCACTACGCTCTCGCCTTTCTCCTGTGCTCCTTTAAAGATCGGGTAATACAGCGCAGGCTCTGGAGCGGAGGTCTTGGGCAAAGTTGGCGAGGCTTTTAGCTTTTGCAGGAAGGTGGCAGTATCGAGCTCACGATCGTCATGATAGGACTCGTTCCCAAAGATGACAACTTGCGGGACGAAAGGAATCCCGCGCTGATGAAGCAATTCACGCGGCAGGCCACAAGTGGTATCGGCGACAATAATCGTCATGGCAGTCTCCCTTTTTCATTGTAGCTATTTCGCGGCATTTATCTAACTGTCGAAGTACCCCATTTTGCATTACAAAGCGCGATAAACGTGCCTGGGGTAATTCAATCGAATTTGATTCACGATAGTGTATTTTTCCTTCCCTCCTGTCAATATTTATTCATACGTTAAATAATACTATAATGGTTTCATTCACAAAGGAGATTGCATGGTTCATTTAACTGCGGGAGAATATGAAACAGCGCTCAATGGCGTGGACATCCACTACACAGTTCGTGGATCGGGAAACGATGCTCCCGTGATGATCGCGCATTCAGGTGGACCCGGGATGGATGCGCGCTTCTGGGATGACTTTGCAAAAATAGATGACTTCGTCACCATCGTGATGATCCATCCACGCGGTTCGGGTCTTTCCGGGGCCGCAACAGGGGATGCCTACCTGTTGGCTGATTATGCCTCTGACGTGGAAGCCCTGCGACTCCATCTGGTTTTGCAGAAACCCATCCTCATGGGCTGGTCGCATGGAGGAATGGTTGCTCAACAATTCGGGTTCACCTATCCAGATTCGCTATCCAAATTGATCCTGTTCGATACCTCGGCCCATTTCGGCGAATTCCTCGATGACATCGAAGCCTCAGTGCAGGAATTCAAGGATGAGCCCTGGTTTGAGAAATCCTTCGCGGCGCTCAAAGCAGAATGGGCCGGTGAATATCAAACCGATGAGGACATGGCGCACTTATGGGCCGACGAAATGAAATTTTATTTCAAGCAATTTGATGCGCGCGCCGAAGCCTATCACCAGCGTACCAAAGATTTGCCGGTACACATCGCACCGTTGCAGACTTTCAATGATCAGGAAGCCGCGACGATGGATCTGCGTCCGCATTTAAAAAAGATTACGGTTCCGACTCTGGTCATCGTCGGTCGACATGACTTCATCACGAACGTCGCCATGGCAGAAGAAATGGTCAGGCATATGTCAAACGTGCGACTGGAAATCTTCGAAGACTCCGGCCATTTTGCGCTGGTCGAAGAACCCGAAAAGTTTTATCGGGTGATCAAAGAATTTGTGGAAAGTTAAACAAAACCCTTGCGAAGGTGATTTTATATGAATTTGATGGCTGACGAGTAGCCTTCGCAAGGCTCCTATGAGGAATTTATGATCGTCGTCTCAGATATGATGGGTACGTTAACTACAGGCTCGCCCGTGATCGGTTTGGTGGATTGGGTGAGGCATAATCAAAGCAAAACCCAGGCGCAGCTATATATGGCCTCGATCATGCCATCCTATTTAATCGCCAAACTTGGCTGGATCGATTGGCAAAAATGGGCGCAGACTGTCATGATCGATAGCTTGAAAATGATCAAGGATGCAACGCCCGATACAATGAAGGTTGTCGGCGATTGGGCAGTGGAACACAATCTCTGGGCGAAGCGCCGCCAGGATGTAATTGCACGTCTCGAAGCGCATGCAGCACAAGGCGCGCAAGTTTATATCGCCAGCAGCGTAATCGAACCGCTGATCGAGCCATTTGCCAAACGCATCGGCGCGCAAACCATCGGCACACCCGTCGCATATGGGAATGGACACGTGCACATCGCCGGAGAATTGACCGCGCAGGCGCGCAAGATCGAAAGGGTGCTCAGTCATTTGAGCGTGGAACGCCTCGACTTTGCTTACGGCGACACCGCACAGGATGTGCCTTTGCTGGAACATGCCGGGCATCCCGTAGCTGTTTATCCCGATGAAAAGTTGAAAGCCATTGCTCTTGAGCGCGGCTGGGAGATTTTGGGGAATACACCAAAGAATGGATGAAAGGTCGCCTTCCATTTTGCGGTAGGAAAAATAAACCACGCGTGTTCCCCAAAAACCAATTGAATTGCAATTCTTCCAGTGTTATACTAATTTTGACGAATCCGTACATCAATTCTTAATGGCACAGGGAGATTCTCATGGCATATATTCCCCCCGTTATCTTTGTACCGGGCATCACCGGCACATATCTGCGCGATGAATATCAACTGCCGCCCGATCGCGTCTGGGGCGTAGTCGAACATAATTACGCGTGGGTAGCCCTTCATCCAGATGATCCTCGTTACGAGGCAGTGGGGCCCTCGCGTGTCCGGGCAGACACTGTCTTCGAACTCCCATACAAGGAAATCATTCAGGAACTGCGTTACAACTTGTCCCCCAGCCCGGATCAACCGGTGCCCGTCTTTCCATTCGCTTACGATTGGCGCTTGCCGCTGGATGTGATCGAAAAGCGTTTCTCCAACTTTGTGGAGGAAGTGATCGACCGCACCAAACTGCTCCGTCATTACGCGGCCGCCGGCTATACAGAGAACCCAACCGTGAACCTGGTTGGTCATTCGATGGGTGGATTGATCGTCACCGGTTATCTGGATACGAATGGAAAATCTGCGCCGGTATCGAAAGTGGTCACCCTGGCAACACCCTTTCATGGTTCCTTCGAGGCAGTGATCAAGATCGCGACTGGTACTGCCAACCTTGGCCCCGATGACCCTCACTCGCGTGAGCGCGAAGCGGCTCGTCTCACATCTTCTCTATATTATTTGCTGCCAACGCTTCAAGATGCTTTGGAAATCCCCGACCCCAAACTCCCCAAGAGTTTGTTTGATCCAACACTCTGGCAGGCCAGCATCATCGCCTCCGTTTTGACTTTTATGCAACAACAGGTTGCTGCGCAAACAGAACAAGACGCGAAACAGGCCTTGTTTACAAAGTTTCTGCAAACCGCACAAGAGTATTGCACTCGCATCGATAAATTCCGGCTAACAAAGACCAATCTCAAGCCGGAGGACTGGTTGTGCGTGGCAGGTGTAAATTCTGAAACGCGTGTGCGCATGAAGATCACAAATACAACCAATGGTCCCCTGTTCGATCTTGGTTCGCAATATCGTTTGAACATGTGGCGAAAAGGGAAACAGGCGGACGAGCGTTTGACCGGGGATGGCACGGTACCGTTTGAATCGGCCCAACCCAATTTCCTCGCCCCTGAAAATCTAGTCTGCGTCACGCCCGAGGATTATGGTTACTGGGAAGTACAGGATCGGGTTGTAGCCAACATTGCCGGGTTCCATGCCATTATATGTAACATGGATATGCTGCACCGACTCATCGTGCGTTACTTCACCGGCAAACCCAACATTGGCAATAATACCTGGGGTTATCCTCCGCCTGGAGTTACATCTAAAAAGTGGAAGCCTCCGTTGGACATCAATCCCAAGTAAAAATCGAATCCGTAGTGTAATTCGTATGTACAAAAAAATCAGGCAGACTTTATGTTTGCCTGATTTTTTTAATCGACAGAATGCTATAATTTTGTGATCCAACACTACAGCTAAAGGAGAATACAATGACTTTCCCTGATTACGGCAAATATGACGGGTTGGGACTGGCCGAATTGGTTCGCAAAAAGAAAGTGTCTCCTGAAGAACTGGTGGAAGAAGCCATCACCCGCATCGAAACACATAACCCAAAACTCAACGCCGTGGTTCAAAAACTCTATGATCGCGCCCGCCAGGCTGCCAAAAGTAAATTGCCGGAGAGCCCGTTCATGGGTGTTCCTTTCCTGATCAAAGATTTGCATGCCACGCTGGAAGGCTTGCCAACTAGTCACGGGAATCGATTATGGAAGAACATTCCGGCCAAGGTCACCACTGAACTGGTCAAACGCTGGGAGGACAGTGGCGTGATCGTTTTGGGAAGGACCAACACCCCTGAGTTTGGACTCACCCCATATACCGAATCGGACGCGCTCGGGCCCGCTCTCAATCCCTGGGACTTGACCCGCACTCCGGGCGGTTCCTCCGGAGGCTCCGGGGCGGCGGTGGCAGCTCGGATGGTGCCTCTCGCTTCAGGCGCAGATGGAGGCGGTTCGATCCGCGTCCCCTCCTCCGCCTGCGGATTGTTCGGACTCAAGCCCACGCGCGGGCGTACACCCACTGGTCCGATCATCGGCGAGTCGTGGAATGGGTTCGACATCGAGCATGTGATCACACGTTCCGTGCGCGACTCGGCTGCCATGCTGGATGCCACCAAAGGTCCGGATGTCGGCGCGCCATATGTCATCCCGGATGCAGGACCGTTTTTGAAGGAAGTGGGGAAAAAACCTGGCAAGTTGAAGATCGCCTTCACAACCAGGCCCATGCTTGGGAAGAATGTTCATGCGGATTGTGTGAAGGGTGTGGAAGAGACAGTCACGTTGCTTAAAGAAATTGGACATGAGGTTATGGAAGATGCGCCTGTCATCGATGGTGAGGAATATGCTTTGCATTTCCTGACCGTGGTGGCGGCACAGATGCGAGCTGATATCGAAGAGACCGCAGAGGCCGCCGGCAAGCGCGTGTCCATGGATGATTTCGACATCTCTACTTTTGGTACAGGTTTGTTCGGCACTGTTTTGAAGGCCTCGGATTATGTGCGCGCGTTGCGTTACCTGCAATCCACATCGCGTCAGATCGGTCACTTCTTTGAAAACTACGATGTTCTGTTGACGCCTGTCTTAAATCAGCCACCCGTGAAGATCGGCGCACTAAAACCTTCCGCAAACGAAGTCTCTCAGCTAAAGCTGATCGCGCGTTCCGGTGCGACCTGGGTGTTGAAAGCCATGGGCATTATCAAGCCGCTCGCCGCGCAGACGTTTGAGTTCATCCCGTGGACGCCCGTGTTCAACGTCACTGGTCAGCCAGCCATGTCCGTACCGTTGTATTGGAATGAAACTGGTTTGCCGATCGGCATGCACTTTGTTGGCAAATGGGGCGATGAAACTACCTTGTTCAGACTGGCAGGTCAATTGGAAAAGGCAAAGCCCTGGTTCGACAAGGCGCCCGAAGGATACTAATGCCTAGCTTTTTAGAAACCGGATCACCTGTTCGTGAATCTCTTTCGATTGCAGTGCGCCTCTGTGGCCCAAACCAGAGGTCTCGATAAGTCTGGCACGCTTCCAGGCACTGGCAATGGCGCGGCTGTCATCGATCGGTGTGACATTGTCGGCCGTGTCATGGAACATCAAAGTCGGGATATCGATCTGTGAAACGAGAGTTCTCGTTGACAATGGCATCCAACACATCTTTTCCAAAGTTTTCGTCAATCATGGTTCGCAAGCCCGTGATGATTTCAGCTGGCAGGCCTGCGGCCACTTGAAAACGTGGCAGCGAATCCAGGAGCCGATTGAACGCGCCGAAATATACCAGCCGGGCGGGAGGCGGGAAGTTTCGCTTGACCAACGCGTAGGAAGTGATCAATGTTCCCAACGAATGAGCGATGATTGCTTCGAATTTTCCCTCCTGTTTCATGATCAGATCCATTATCGGCGCGATCTCGAGGATATTGGTCATCTTGCCATCCAACTCGCCGTGTGCAGGCTGATCGTAAGCCACGACGCGGTAACCGGCAATTATCAAGGAGTCTACAAATCCAGTCATCTGGGCGCGGGCACCACCCCAGCCATGCATCAACAAAACAGCCGGAGCGTCATTTCCCCAGGTGGTGACGGCCAACTCGCCGCCCTCGAAGGGGAGACGATAATTGTTTCCCCATTCGATGATCGTGCGAGCCTTTGGTTTCACTTCATATTGTGATGGACTAAAAAATGCCTGATACGCCTTCTTCACTATTCCCTGAGATTTGGTTGTCGAAGATTCTAAAGTTGTCATTTCTTCTCCTTTGTAAGATACTTACTAACTAGTAAGTTTTGCAGACAAAAAAATTATGCAAACAGATCCTGACGATGCTGTTCCACTATGTCGCGGAATTTTTTCGTTCCCAAGGCGCGTGCCATCTGTAACCCGCCCTGTAAACTCGAGAGGATCAATGCCGCTTTGCTGGCAGGCTCGCCATTGAATAGAAATACGCCCGATTCCCAGCCTTCCCTGAGAGTCGCCTGAAGCCAGGTAAGCAGCTCTTTGTGCAGAGCCTCGACTTCCTTCTGTAATGCCCCTGGGATCGAGTTGAATTCTGCTTCCAGTGAACCGACCAGGCAGACCTTGCCATTATCAGCACGCATATCGGTATAAATGCCAAAGAACCAGTCCAGTTTCTTCTCTGGAGTAAGATCCTTTACGCGCGCATTATTGATCCACAACTTGAAACGATCCCGGTAACGTTTGATGACCGCGCAAGCCAGCGCTTCCTTGGTGGGAAAGTGATAATGGATGGCCGCATTCTTAACACCCAACTCAGTGGCAATATGGGCATAGCTAAAGCCGTTGAAGCCCTTATCCTGCAACAGGGCTTCTGCCAAATTCAAGATTGTCCGTTTGGTGTTTTCGATCTTGACCATCGACCGGATTTTACTTACTAGTTAGTAAGTTGTCAAGCAATCTCCTGTTTTACTAATCAAAACGATGCAGAGGTTTTGTGCCAACCCGGAGATGAAAAGACAATGGATATTTGCGCTTCAATTTGTTTTTGTCACAAGCGAATATTCCTGTTGCCGGTATCACCCTTTATTGGAATCAAAAAAGTTTCAAACAAAACAAAAAAAATTTTGTTTGAAGCATTTCTTTTCCTTACAAACATTGTTGACAATTCTTTTGTTGAGTCGATGAATAACATTTTTATATTTATCCATGAATCAATTGCAAATTTTTTAAGTTAATCATCATCAAAAAACCTTTACATAAATTGAATAATAGATACAATCAATATAGTTGCATATAAAACTATATAATTCAATATATCTTATACATTAAGTCGCTAACAATAAAATACATTCGATAAACAAACCCCATATGCAACGCAATCAAGATCACGCCAGATAGAACATTGTCAGCTTGATTGAATGAAATAAAAGAAAAGGACTCGACATGTATCTCTGTGTACTATCAAGCATTCCAGATGCGGATGATGTTCCATATGATCCTTCGCCGCATATGAGCGGCTACAAATGGAAACATTATCAGGTAAGTCCCAAGAACGTGGAAAGGCAATTGCGCAGTCTTATAAACGAAGATGTGGATGTATTCTTCAATCTATGTGATGGCACACCCGACGACGCACTCTCCGGGATCGGGTTGGTGCAGCTCATGGAAAAATTAGGTGTGGCATTTACCGGTGCAGATTCCAGTTTCTTTGATCCTTCCCGGCAGGAAATGAAGGCCTATGCAAAGAAATCGAATGTACCCACGCCCAACTGGGTGATGGTTGACCGTGTCGAAGATGTGGAACGCGTTTCCAAACGATTACACTTCCCGGTACTCGTCAAGCCGCCCCACGGATATGCCAGTATCGGCATCACGCGCGACTCGCGCTGTGAGAACCTGGAACAACTCAAGGCCCAGGTTGGGCTCGAGATCCAGGAGTTCGGACGCGCGCTGCTCGAAGAGTTCGTCGAAGGACGTGAGTTTACCTGTCTCATCGCGGACAATCCAGATGACCCTGAGAATCCCATCACGTTCAAGCCCGTTGAATTCATGTTCCCGGCTGGCAAATCGTTCAAGCATTACAACATGAAATGGGTCGAGTACGAGAAGATGTCCGTGATGCCTGTCTCTGATCCGCGCATCGAAAAGGTTTTGAAGGCACAGACCACACGTTTGTTCAAGGCCTTGAATGGGAATGGTTACGCGCGCTGTGACTATCGCATGGGTGCCGATGGAACGATTTACATGCTCGAGATCAATCCGAACTGCGGTATCTTTTACGCGCCCACCGAGCCGGGTTCCGCAGATTTCTGTTTGATTCACGATAGGGTCTATGATCATCAAAAATTCCTGAAGTTGATCATCCGCTCCGCTCAGAAGCGACGCGATAACCTGCTCGCGGCGAGAACGAAAAAGCGACAACTCAGGAAACAGCGCGTCGAACAGATGGTGTATACGTAAAAAGCCTCTTATCAATGAAAAATGATAAATGAGCGGATGAAATGTCCGCTCATTTGTTTACGCCCACCCATCCTCCCCCAAAAACCAAACTGAATTCTCTTTAGGATTATTCCAATTTTCCTTTGTGGGTTTTGGGGGAGGTGCCCCTGCGAAGGGGGCGGAGGGAGTGATAGTTGTTTATAATAAAAAGATACGGAGGAACTCATGCTTGACAAGAAAATCGCCTTTATCGGCCCGGGCGTGATGGCCGAAGCCATGATTGCAGGATTATTACGCCAAAAATCAGCCAAGCCAGAGAACATTACTGCCGCGGGTCCGCGCCAGGAACGCGGCGTGGAATTGCAAGAAAAGTACGGGATCAATTCCACAACCGATAACTCATCCGTTGCTTCACTTGCAGATGTGGTTGTCCTTTCGGTGAAACCACAGCGTCTCAGCGAAGTGATGAAGGGCATGAAAGGTGTTCGTCCTGATGCGCTGGTCCTGTCCATTGTCGCCGGGGCAAGTATGCAGAAGATCGGCACAGGCCTGAAGCATAAGGCCGTGGTGCGGTCCATGCCCAATACGCCGGGGCAGATCGGCGAAGGCATCACAGTTTGGGCTTGTTCCAGGGAAGTGACCGAAGAACAACAGGATATGGCACGCAAACTGCTGGGCGCCATGGGCGAGGAAGTTTTCGTGGAAGACGAAAGTTACCTCGACATGGCCACGGCTCTTTCCGGATCCGGGCCCGCATACGTCTTTCTCTTTACCGAAGCCTTAATTGACGCGGGTGTGCACATGGGATTTCCCCGCCGCATCTCGGAACAATTGGTTTTGCAGACGATTGAGGGATCAGCCTCCTATTACAGTTACGCAGAGCGACATCCCGCTACATTGCGAAATCAAGTCACCTCGCCTGGCGGGACCTCGGCTGAGGCCTTGTATTATCTCGAGAAGGCCGGTTTCCGAACAGCGATCTCACGCGCGGTCTGGGCCGCCTATCAACGATCGCTGGAATTGGGAAAAGAAAAACCGGGACACTTGCACGAAAGCGATGATGAAGAGAAATAAAGCGGTCTCGCCTTAAGGAGAAAAAATGTCTCAAATCTTTGGCCCCGATGCAATCGATCAGTATCAGCAGAATGGTTATCTTTTACATCACGCACAGGTCTTTTCCGTGGATAAACTTGCGCGGCTGACGGCCATCTTCGAAGAGCAACTGGCGCTCAAGGGCGATAAACTCTCCGACGAATTGGATACGCCGCACTTCCGCGATGAGCGTCTGCTCGAGTTCCTACTGGCAGACGAAATTCTGGACATGGTGGAACCGTTCATCGGACCGAACATCGGACTCTTCTCCAGCCACTTCATCTGCAAAGATCCATTCAAGGGACGCGCCACGCCCTGGCACGAAAACTCGGCCTTTTGGAAGCCGCGCTTCGACCGCTTCGATAAGATCATCACGGTCTGGCTGGCGATAGACCGTAGTTTCAAAGATAACGGTTGTATGCGCGTCATCCCCGGCACACAAGTGAATGGCTTCTCCGAATACCAGTCCCTGGATGCTGGAATGAACACCTTCGATTCAGGAATCGATCCGAGTGTCATTGACGAGAGTAAAGCTGTATATTTTGAATTGGAACGCGGCGAATGTTCCCTGCATGATTCGCGTATCATTCATGGTGCGCTGGCAAATACCAGTCCCCATCGTCGCTGCGGCTATACCATGCGCTACTTCGCCACAGATCACAAGGTCAATCTCAATTCCTATACCGATGGATTCAAAATCTGGCTGGCACGTGGAGAAGACTTGGCAGGTAATCATTATGTGAATGGCTAGCCCTTCCTGCCCGCAGGGGGTGGGGGTTGCTTTATAATTCGGGGCGCAATTACGATTTACGCATCACAAACCATGTCCCTGATCACTGTTTCCTCCCTCTCCAAATCCTTCGGCGCGGAAGATTTGTTTTCCGGCGTCACGTTTTCGGTTGCAAAAGGCGCGCGGCTTGCCATTGTCGGGCCCAACGGCATCGGCAAGACAACTCTCTTGCGCATCCTGATCGGCGAAGAAGAACCCTCCGCTGGGACGATCACGCGCGCCAAGAGTCTGCGCATCGGCTACCTCTTGCAGGAAGCAGACTTCGCATTGCAAGGTGTGTTATGGGATGTTTGTCTCGAGCCGTTCGCGGAGCTGATCCGCATGCAGGGGGAATTGAGAAAACTCGAAGGCGAAATGTCCGACCCCGTGAAACGGGAACAGGCCCTGGCGCGGTATGGACGCGTACAGCATGAGTTCGAGCGGCGCGGCGGCTACGTCTATGAAGTCCAGATCAAACAAGTGCTCACCGGCCTGGGCTTCGATAAATCCGATTATCACATGGCGCTCGATCATCTCTCCGGCGGTCAACGTACGCGTGCGCATCTGGCGCGTCTCTTGTTGTCGAACCCCGATCTGTTGCTGCTCGACGAGCCGACCAATCATCTCGATATCAAAGCTGTCGAATGGCTGGAAAGTTATCTGACACAATGGGATGGCGCGGCAATCATTGTTTCCCATGACCGTTATTTTCTCGATCACTCGTGCAACGCCCTGCTCGAGATGGCGATCAGCGGCGCGGAATATTATCGCGGCAATTACACAACCTATTTGAACGAGCGTGAGAATCGCTGGCAGCATCGCTTTGAAGTGTTCGAAGGCGAGCGCGAAAAACTTTTAAGGAAGTCGAATACATCAAGAAAAACATTTCGGGGCAAAACACCTTGCAGGCCAAAGGCAAACTCAAACGGCTCACGCGGGTGGTGCAGGCCATCGAACAGGTCGGCATGGAGGCGGTGGTCAGTACGAATTGGTCGCAGTTGGATGTGGAGACCACCACCAGTCCGTTCAGCGTGGAGGAAGCCGAGCGACGTGTGCGCGGGCTGCGACCTCCGCAACGCGTCACACCCGACCTGCACCTGCATCTGCGTTCGACGAGTCGTTCCGGCGATTTGGTGATTCGCACCAAGGATTTGCAAGTGGGTTATCCCACCGAGGAGGATCAGCCTGAAAAATTATTGTTCTCCGCGCCGGATATCGAATTGCGTCGAACAGATTGTGCGGCGTTGATCGGACCGAACGGCGCTGGCAAGTCAACGTTTCTGAAGACGATTCTCGGCTCTCTCTCCCCGCTGGCTGGTGAGGTGATTCTGGGAGCGAGTCTGCACGTGGGCTATTTCGCGCAGGCGCACGAGGGATTAAATCCCGATAAAACGATCCTGGATGAAATCCTCGAAGCTTCGCCGGGCATGTTGCCCTATCAGGGCCGCGAATATTTAGGTAAATATCTGTTTTCTGGCGATGATGCATTTAAGTTGGTATCCATGTTATCCGGCGGCGAACGTGGACGCCTAGCCCTGGCCAAGCTTGCCTTGGAAGATACCAACTTGTTACTGCTCGATGAACCGACCAATCACCTCGATATTCCTGCCCAGGAAATTTTGCAATCAGTGCTGGATGCCTATCAAGGGACAATTCTGCTGGTCACCCATGATCGTTATCTGGTGGATGCGCTGGCGACTCAAATCTGGGAGATTGGTGGGCAGACTTCCGAAGTCTCTGAGACTTCGGAAGTATTACGCGTTTTCAACGGAACTTATTCACAAATGAAAGAGGAACGCGAAAAAGAATCGGCGCGGCTTGCCATGCAACAATCTGAGGTGGCACAGTCTCAGGCTTCTGCTGTTCGTAACGCGAAGAACATCAAGAATAAGGAAACGAAAGAGGAAAGACGCAGGCTCGCTCAGTTGCAGGAATTAGAAAACACCATTGCCGAACTCGAAGCAACTCTGGCGAATCTCACCTCACAGTTGGAGAGTCCTTTTGTGAAGCCGGAGGAAGTTGGAAGATTGGGCATCGAGTACGAACGCGTGCAAAGAGAGATGGATGAGAAGTTGGATGAGTGGGAGCGAGCAAACTGAGGTGGATAAGACGCTTTAGAGTAGAAAACGGGTCAAAATAAGGTGGTCTGATTTGTTAAGGTTAGAGGTGCGTGTACCACAAAGGGGACGTGCGAGCTCACACCATAGCACCGTGCAGGCGTCAGATAGTCCAACGCTTGATGCGGACGTTCAAAGTTGTAAAAGTGGATGTAATTGGCTAATTGGTGATAGGCCTCCTTGGGGCTGAGATAGTCATGCAGGTAGACTTCTTCGTACTTGAGAGTACGCCAGAACCGTTCGGTGAAGATGTTGTCGCGGGCGCGACCACGACCATCCATGCTGATCTGGAGGTTGGCGTTTTGTAATCGTTCGAGATATTTTGGGCTGGTGAAGTGGCTGCCTTGGTCGCTGTTCCAGATTTCAGGTGTAGCTTGCAACAACGCATTTTCGACGGCGGTGAGTACCAAGTCCATCTCCAGGGTCTGGCTGAGCGCTCAGCTGATCACATACCGGGAATACCAGTCGAGCACCGCTGTGAGATATAACCAGCCATGCTGGAGAGGGATGTAGGTGATGTCAATGCCCCAGATGTGATTAGGGTGCTGGGTAGTCACATTGCGCATTAAGTACGGGTAAATTGGGTGCTCGGGAGTGGATTTACTCGTGTTTGGTCCAGGAACCAGGCCAAAAATGCCCATTTCGCGCATGTAAGCCTGCACGGTTGGGCGTGAAACGCCAAACTCAGGGCGCAGCAGGAAGGCGATTTTTCGCGAGCCATAGAACGGACAAGCGGTGTAGATTTCATCAATACATCGTTTGATCGCCAACTCCCGCACAGATGGCGGCACAAGCTCATTGAACAGACTTGAGTAACTGATCCCAAGCAATTCTGCCTGCCTCTTGAGCGGAATTTTAGGATTATCCTTTTCCAGCATGGCTAGTCGCTCGACTCTACTCAGGTTTGAAGCCAGATTTTTTTTTCAACCAGGACAACTGGGCACTCAATCGCCCAATCTCGGCATACAGTTCGTTCAACTGTTTTTCATGTTCAGCTTCACGAGTGCGTTCACCTTTGCGGTCATCTTCAAAGAGTTGTGCAAAGCCTTCCAGCGCTTGTTTTTTCCATTTGTGAATTTGATTCGGGTGGATGCTGTTTTCCGCAGCGATCTGAGAGACACTCTTTTCCTCTCGGATGGCTTCCCAAACGATTTGTGCCTTTTGGCTGGCGGATAAGCGTTTTCTTTTGAGCATGTTTTTTCTCCAGAAAGTGCACCTTAATTATGCCCGTTTCCGTGTCTAAATTCCCTTATCCACTATAATTGAATAACCTTGGATTTGATGAACGGGTGCGCGGTAGTCATCACATTTACACAAGAAGTGATGTGATTGAAATCATCAACTTGCAACCTAAAGGATCAAAAGCCAAGCCTTATCAGGTGAAACAAGTTCGGAGTTTGATTTTGAAATACAAGTTGGCAGGTGACGATCATGATTAAATACGAAGTTATCTTGTACTGGAGCGATGAAGACGATGCTTTTATTGCGGAAGTGCCTGAACTGCCCGGATGTATGGCAGATGGAGCAAACTATCAGGAGGCGCTTTCCAACGTAGAAAAGATCGCGCAGGAGTGGATTGAAACTGCTCGTGAACTTGGCAGGGAAGTCCCGGTGCCAAAGGGCAAGTTGGTCTACGCCTAACCGAAACATCCAAGGCTAAAAGCTTTGGATGTTTTTCAATTATGAGCGCGTGCAAAAAGAGATCGATGAACGACTCTCAGAATGCGAAAGGCTCCAGGCATGACCATGGAGATTAGACGATTGATAATGGTTCATTGTCCGCGAGAAGCGAGAAGTTGGAGAGGATGCGGAGGTAAATATTGTCATTATCAACACCGTAAGTATAGGGCTTTCACTTTTGATTGACAACCTTGTTGCCTGGAATAAAATGCAGAAACAATTCGAGAACGAGAGTGGAGATATAAGATGGCTCAAAAGTCGCAAATTTTTCTTTCATATGCCTATGAAGATAGGAACAAAGTTGTCGATATTGCACAAAGGTTAACAGATGCCGGTTATGAGACGTGGCTTGATGCAAAAAATCTTCTCCCTGGTCAGGATTGGGAAATTGAAATTAGAAGAGCTCTAAAGGACTCAGAGTATGTTTTTATTTTTCTGACAAAAAACTCGACTACAAAAGAGGGTTATCTTCAAAAGGAAATTAGATCCGCGCTTCGAATAGCAGATGAAAAGCCAGAAGGAACGATTTTTTTGCTCCCTATTAAACTGGAAGATGTTGAAGTTCCAGACCGTCTTAAGCATATTCAGTGGTTAGAATTCTACAGAAGTGATGGATGGGAAAAACTTCTCAAGGCATTGAAAGCCAATGAAAAGCGCAAATCACGATCCTACGAAGAATTAAAAAGCAGTGTTGCAACAATAGAGAAACCTCAAAAGCACATATTTGTGGCAATGCCTTTCAAATCCGAGTTGGAAGATTGCTATTATTATGGAATAAGAGTCCCCATAAATCTTGCTGGATTCAATGCTGTCAGAATTGACCAAGTAGCTTTTACGGGCGATATATTGAGTCAGATAAAAAACTCTATAGAAACAGCAGAAGCGATCATCGCTGTACTTGATGGAGCGAATCCCAACGTGTATCTGGAACTCGGGTATTCATGGGGAAAATCAATACCCGCAATTCTGTTGATCAAAGACACAAGGGAATTGCGTTTTGATGTTAGCGGACACAAATGCTTAGTTTATACAAATATCAAAAACTTAGAAGGCTTACTCACTATTGAACTATCGGATTTGAAAGAGAAAGGAATTATTTCACCTTAACACACGGTGCTTTACTTCTTTAGATGAGACAATACTCGTTTCAAAAAGGAAAATATCATGCCAGACCCAAAAACAAAAACTTGTCCCAAATGCAGTGGCGCGATGATACAAGGCAGGATCATGAAATACAACGAATATTCGGCACTAAACAAGTACCTTTATGTCTTTGCGCCCGATGAAAATTTAAACCCCGTGTCAAAGGAGCGCAAGGCATTGGTCGCCTTTGCCTGCAATGAATGCGGGTTCACAGAGTTCTATAGCCAACCAATTTAAGAAAAAAGTTGAATGTCCCGAAACATCCTCGTTGTTACCCCTCTGCGAAAAGAATTTGATGATCTCCATCATAGCCTCTCCGCGTTGGGAGTGGAATCCCGCGAAGGCAAAATCGGCAAGCTGGATACCCATCATTTCCCTACGCTGAACCTCACTCTCTCGCGCGGCGGTCATGGGAAAACTCAATTCGGGATTCAAACGCAATATCTATTGGATCATGCCCAGTTCGATCTGGTCATTTGCGCGGGTGCGGCAGGCGCGCTGGCTCCCAAAGTCAAGGTGGGAGATTTGATCGTTGCGACGACCACGGTCGAACATGATTACAACGAGAATATTTCGATCAAACCGAAACCGCGCTTCCCCGGAGATGTTGAAAGCATCCAGCAACTCAAAGCATTGAAGATGACCGATGCGGACTTCAAAGTCCATTTTGGGGCCATGGCCGGCGGCGATGAAGATGTGGTGGATGTCAAACGTGGAAAAGAACTGCATACCAAATACAAAGCATTGGCCGTGGCGTGGGAAGGAGTCGGTGGCACGCGCGCTTGTGCCTTCAGCGAGGTGCCGTATTTGGAAATCCGCGGCGCAACCGATACTGCTAACTACGAAGCGCCGGTTGTGTTCTATGTCAACTTGATGATCGTGATCAGAAATATTGCGCTTCTGCTTTACAAGTGGTTGAACAACTGAATTCCAAGAGTGCTATACTCTTCATGACGATCTGGACATCCGTTTCCGGAAGGAGGCATACATGTCTTGGAAGAACCAACTGCGAAGCAACTCTCTGCCGTGGTTGCTGGAGTTCTGAGAATCCTGGAGTCCGTTATCTCGCGATGCGAGATTTGCTCGACCTTTCCCCCGATGATAAAAAACTAAAATCTGCTCGCAAGTCCGCGCATAAAGAGGGCCCTATCGCGACGGTTCTCTCACACATGGAGAAGGAAGGTTATTGGATCAGACCAGGACCTGGATACACCGCAAAATACAGGTCAACGGTTTGGGCTTTGATTCTGTTGGCACAACTCGGCGCGTCCGTGCATGAAGATAAACGCATCGCACAAGCCTGTAACTATCTATTGAGCAACATGTGTGAAGGCGGTCAATTCACGACCACAACTTCCGGCGCGCCCTCCGGGACAATTGATTGCCTGCAGGGGAATCTGCTCTGGTCACTGATGGAGTTGGGCTGCGACGATCCACGCATGGACAAAGCCTATGAGTGGATGGCGCGCACGGTCACTGGCGAGGGCATCGCGCCGATGGAAGAAAAAGAGGCACCTGTCCGTTATTACGAGTATAAGGTTGGGCCAACTTTCGCTTGTGGCATCAACAACAAGCTCCCTTGCGCCTGGGGCGGAGTCAAAGTCATGTTGGCGCTGAGTCAGCTCTCGGCTAAGAAAAGAAGCGTGCTTGTTAAGCAGGCAATCCGACAGGGTGTCGATTTCTTCTTTGGCATCGATCCCTCTACGGCAAAATATCCAACCAGAGATAGTTCCAGACCCAGTCGGGCCTGGTGGAAGTTTGGCTTCCCCGTATTCTATGTCACAGACCTTCTACAGCTTGCTGAGGCAATGGTCAACCTGGGATATGGTAATGACAAACGCTTGAAAGGCACAGTGGATATCATCCGTGAAAAACAAAACGGAGATGGCCGATGGCTGATGGAATATGTTTACACCGGCAGAACCTGGCTGGATTTCGGCGAAAAGAAACAGCCCAACGAATGGGTTACCTTGCGGGCACTAAAGGTTTTGAAAGCTGCCGGATAGTTCTCGTCAAAACGAAGATATCAAAACAAATTTTTCTGGTTTTCTTCCGGACGCGTTCATTTAGACGGGCCTCAGGCTGTTCAGGCCTCTGGATTGGGAACGATATTATCTCCATCCAGTTTTATTCATTTGTATGTTCTTTTCGAACGCAGTTGGTGAGTCGTTGTTCCAATGGATTTCATCATTCCGAAAAACAACGGGTCGGGAAATCCAGTGAGCAGGAGATACCATAATAGTGGCATTTCTCCGGTAAAATCGAACACCAAATACAGATTTACGGGTAAGATGTTCCTATGAGAGAGACATCCGAGCAATCTCCCAGGATGAATCCAAATACCGAATCTTTTCTCCACAAACTATGGCGCTGGTTCATCGCCCCTTCACCCCAAATTCAGGAACCTGATCAACGCAGACAGGCGGCCCTGCTTTCCAGCTTTTTGATCGGCACGATGCTACTGGCCGCCGTGACTGAGTTGTTGACCATCGCCTTCATCGAGTGGGACAACTATACGGGTTATCGTCAGACCATTGTGGTGGTCCTGTGCTTGGGAGTCATTTACTGGATCAGCCGTACGCATCGCATCCGAATGGCAGCGTTGCTGGCGGTGATTATCGCAGCCATGGGAGTCTACTTCACTGGATGGGCCGACCCAAGAAGCGTGCAGGGCGGCTTGTTCGATTTCATGATCCTGCCTCTCTGGCTGGGCAGCCTCTATCTGAATCTGAGCGGATTGGCCATCCTCATCGTTGGGAGTCTGATTGCCATCCTGCTTTTCCCCCTGCTGGCTCCACAAGTCACCTTCAATGAAATATTGGTCGGTCCCTTCAGTTTTGTGTTTGTCACTGCCATCATGTTGATGGTCATTACGCGTCACCGTAACAGTCTCGAACAGGATCGCCGAAAGGAACTGACTGAAAAGGAAGAACGCAGTCGCCGCGAAGCTGCGCGCGCGGAGGCATTATTACGTGTGGCTGATCGTCTCAATGCGGAACTCGATCTGGATATCCTGCTCGCGACCATTTGTGAGGAAGGCGCCAACATTCTCAACGTACCCATTTCGATTGTGGCGGTCTACGATCCAAAGCAGGATGTTCTGATCCCCACTGCGGGAAGCGGACTGCCAGCCACTACGATCAAGGATTTAACGCCCGTTCCGAAAAAGGTTTACGATCAACTCATTCAAGAGATGAGATCATCCTCATCAGGTGATGTGCAAGGATTTGGCGCCGTGATCGGTCTCGAACGATATAGTGAAATGAATTTCCGTTCTCTGGCACTGGCAAGTATCATTTACGAACGGGAATTCATTGGAACTTTAGCTGCAATCGCACAAGGTGAAACGCGCGATTTCACCCGGGATGAAATATTGTTGTTGCATGGCCTGGCCGATCAGGCGGCCCTGGCCATTACCAATACCAGACTCTATAAAGATGCCCAGCGCAGGCTGGAGCACCTGCAAGCCCTGCGGGCCATCGATATTGCCATATCCACCAATCACGATCTGCGGGATACGCTGCGAGTACTCCTTGACCAAATCACAAGGCAATTGCAGGTGGATGCAGTTGTCTTCCTGTTGCTGGATGAGACGAACCAGCAACTCGAATACGCTGCAGGTCGTGGTTTCCGTACACCGACGCTTCGATTCACGCGTCTCCGCATGGGTGAGGGGATCGCAGGACGGGCCGCGCAACAACGCCAGGTGATTAGTATTCGCGACCTGAAAACTGACCCTCAGACTTTGGCACATGCGCCTTCCCTTGCCAAAGAAGGGTTTACAAGCTATTACGCCGCCCCACTCATTGCTCAGGGACAGGTCAAAGGCGTATTGGAGATCTTCCACCGCACTTTGCTGGAGCAGAATGATGAATGGCTTGGTTTTCTCGAGACACTTGCAGGGCAGGCTGCCATCGCCATTGAAAGCACCACTTTATTTGATGACCTGCAACATACGAATGAGGAACTTTCGAAGGCCTACGATTCCACCATCGAAGGTTGGTCCCATGCGCTTGACCTGCGCGATAAAGAAACGGAAGGACATACATTACGCGTCACTGAGTTGACTCTGCAACTGGCGAGTGCTTTCGGCTTTGATGAAGTCTCGACTGGTGCATATACGCCGCGGGGCACTTTTACACGATATCGGAAAGATGGGCGTCCCGGATAGGATTTTGCTGAAGGAAGGCCCGCTTGGCGAAGAAGAGTGGGAAATCATGCGCCGACATCCAGACTACGCTCATGAAATGCTGCGCTCCATCGAATATTTGCGCCCGGCATTGGATATTCCTTATTGCCATCACGAGAAATGGGATGGGACAGGTTATCCACGTGGTTTGAAAGGGGAGGAGATCCCGTTAATTGCCCGCATCTTTGCCATCGCCGACGTCTGGGACGCGTTAACCAGTGATCGTCCCTACCGCCCGGCCTGGCCGCGCGAAAAAGTGCTGGTGTATCTGCAGGAACAGTCGGGGAAGCACTTCGACCCGCGCGTGGTAGAAGTATTCACGCAGTTGATCGATAAAGAAGTCAACGATCAAATGAGATAACGTAGGACGGGGTGACAATATGGCGATCTTTTCGTTGTATTCCATATGAGGCCTGTGGTTCATAGGCGGCAAATTTGGTATAGTATGGATGTGGAGGTGTTGTCATGCCAAGAATAGTGTTTGGAGGAAAAGTATATAACAATGAATTTGAGATGCCCGCGGATATTCGCCAGGCTTACCAGGAAAAACAGAAACAGGAGAAAAATAACGCGAACAAAAAGCCATTGACCGATATTGTCGACATGGCTCCGGAAGTAAAGAAACTCTACGAGCGGGCGCTGGGGAGGGTGGAAGAACAGCCTACAGAATCAAAACCATTAAATGAATTGCCCAATACAGAAGATATCTACCGTCAATCCGCCCCGCAGGATATGAAACATCTGCCCTCAGCTGAAAGTGTTTATCAGCCGTCTAAACCCATCATCGATCCGATGAAATCCACCATCGAACCAGAGCTTGGAATAAGTCGATTCATCACGAGTATTGTCTGGGCGTTTATCCTGGTGGCCATTGCCTTCGTGATCATACGTTTCGTCCTTTAGTTGAAGGAATATCCGCATGGCCAGCTTTGCTATAAGCCATCAGCATGCAAGCGAATAGCAAATTAATCCTGCTCTATGCGCTGCTGGCTGGCTTGCTGGCCGCCCTCACCACTCCTCTTCCAGGCACATCGTTGCTGTTGACCGGCCTGGAAATATTTATGATTGTTCATCTGGCCAAGAGAAACAATTTTGATCTCAGCCTGAAAACGATTGGATTTTCCGGAACCACCATATGGGGCGTTTCCACGGTATTGAAGGACGCGGCAGTGGAATTATTGCGCTACGCACCTGTCCTGGGATGGGCCGCAGGAGTCATTGTCGCGGGGCTTTTCGTTTTCTTTTTAGCGGGACTTTATCCAAACAGAAGCTTTCAAGTTGAATAACATACGGCTTCAAACAAGCGAGTGAGCAAGGTTGCATGAGATTTTTGCATATTGGGGGCGAAGCCTGATATGCAAAAACCCCAGTGGATCCAAATCCGTCTACGTACAAGAGCGATGGCATCCGAGAAGGTTGGTATCGCTTTGGCATACCAGGCAGCTTGTCGAACGGGTAAATGACCATCCACTTGAGATTGATTAGCCAATAATGTTACCCAGGAGAACAAGCCCATCAAAATAGGAGTTGTTCGGGCAATGGCCTGATCCGACCACTGGCGCTGGGTTTCCACTCCCAAATGGGTGCGCACTTCCTGGAAAGTGACTTCGACTTGCCCGCGGCGGACGAACCATTGCAGCATCTGGATTGGATCAGCGGTTTGATCGGTGCACAACAGGGCTTTGGTCTCAAACTTCCCGTTGGGATCACGGATCAAGACCCAGCGAATGGGGACGGCAGGCATCCCGCTGTGATACCAGACCGCAGTATCGCTGGTGATCTCTACTTGAGTAGGACCTTGCCCGTACCAATTCTGCACCTGAACGGTTTTCCAGACCGTTGGCTGGTTTATCAAGACTTGGTTCAATGTTGGAAGACGCTTGCCTTTCTTGCGTAGACGCCCGATCGTGCCAGGTTTTGCAGGTGGTGCGGGCTAGTACAAGGCAGCATCCAAACGCAACTGCGTCACCATATCAACTGGCTTGGACAGGCTCACCAGACTATGCAGCAACTCCAAAGCGGCGTAACTGCTATCGGCGACCAGAAGGATTTTGCGCTTCGGCAGCCAACGGCGTACCTGCATAGCCATTTGGCGTGCCCAGTCTGTCAGTTTCTTGTGCTGGCCGGGTTGGCTTTCGTAATAGCGTTCAGAAGGCGCCAGCACAGTCAGGAACGGCAAACCCCAGATCCGCCTCGCCCAGGGAACCTGCACCAAGAGCATCAGGCTGATCCAACGCAAACCGCTGGCTTTCACAACATCGTCCCGATGCCCTTCGGGAAGTGGCTCTGGCTGGAACGCACTGGATGGCGATAAATGCCTTTGGCTTTGATCTGCTCACCCCGCCTGCGCTCGATCGTTTCATCGATCCCGATCACAACTGGCCCAAAGGCAAGAAAGACATTGAGCAGCAAACGCAACAAGACCAGACTGAGCGCCAGGTTGGACCAGACTGCCCGGTTCAGCACCCGATGGTAATTCTGAAAATGCCGCTCCTGGCTCAAGCCCATAATCCGCAGCGCAGCTGTTACTGTGCGCTTGCCGGAAGAAAGAATTGCGCCGATCACCAAAACCATTGCAAGCTTCCAGACACGTTTCGAGAAGCAAGGTCGCAGTTGTGCAAACAGTGTGCTATATTCGTCAGGCAGGTGGGCATGGGACTCCTCTCTTGAACGAGATTTGTCTTAGCTTACCCTGCCTTCTGTTATTGTTCAAATGGATAAAGTCCAGCTAAGGACTACTAACAAATTCATATTTCGGCAAATAAGAACTGCGCTTACTCACAATCAGTCGATCACGAAAGAATCAAAAGAAGCCCGAAAATAGGGGAATCTCTCGGTTTTCATGAAGTACTGACAATAGATAAAACAGCGACCCGTGTGATGGGCCGCTGTTTTGTTATGAAAACTTGAGTGGCTAATTCTTAATCTTCCACTTCCAATCTTGAGACGAAAAGGTCAGTTGCCACAGGGTGATACATTGCGCCAATTCGGCACATTATCATTGACGGTCTGTATACCGTTGGACCCATAGCTTAGTGTCAGCTGGCGATTGGCAATCTCACCGCAGGAGCTGTCCTTCTCTACATAATCAAACGAGCCGAGCGCGTACTTATATTCGATCTGGGTCGCCTCTTTGCCGGTGAGGCTAATTGTCCAATGAGTGGCATCCACGCGGGTAAGCACCACGCCCGCCGCATCCCATTGCGGCAGATTGCCATCGAGACGATCCAGTAAGCCTGCGACATAAACGGAACGGCCAGTATCATCCGTGCTGGCAGGAACTGTCACATTGAAGACCAAAGTCACCGTCCGCAATTCAGCCAGGGCGCTCACTTCACCGGAATTGCCGGAGCGATTGAAGGACTGGTCCACTGAACGGATGACATAGTAATAAGTTTGGCCTTCCGTCACAGCCATGTCTGTGTATGCGTTCGTCGTAACCCGCGCCTGTATCGTGTACGGGCCGCCGGAGGCATCACCTCGCAAAACTTCGTAACCATAGAGCGAAGCATCCCCATTAATGGCATCCCATGCCAGTTGAATGCCAGCGGGGGAGGCAGAAAGAACTTGTAGACCGGAAGGCACATCTGGGGCGGTGGTATCGTCACTCGGATTGACGGTTAGCTTCCCGGCTTGGGCTGAGTCGTATCCATTCCCAATGCCATCCAAATCGGCGTAGATCCAGTCATGGCCGTCCGTGGTGGAATAACGGTAGGCATAGTCAAAGCTGCCAGTTTCTTCCGGCAACATACTGGCCACAAACTCATCGTTGTTGCCTGCATCGGCGTTGAAGGAGGCCTCCACCCAAGTCCAAATCGCGTTACCATCCGGGTCACTGTCCGCAGGACCAAAGCCCAGTTGGGCACGCAGGCTCGGCGTTGCCCCAGGCTGATTGGTAACGCCATCGATCCAAACCTGTCCATAAGCATTGTCGGTGCGATTCTGCGCACTGATCGTATGGGTAATGGTAGGCGGCCACTGCAAGTTTGCCCAGCCAATGGTCAAGTGTGGCAGTGCATTTACTTCGTTGGAATATTTACTCTCGTTGCCTTTGGAGTCCAGCGAGGTGACAACGTAATAGTAGGTGTGAGCATTTTCCAATCCCGTATCGGTGTAGTTCAGATCATGCAGGATTGCACTGTTAACCTTGACCCATCCGCCGCCGCTCAAAGGACTGCGATATAAGTTGTACCCAGCGCCACCGGAAACCCGCTTCCATGCCAGGCTGACCGTGCTGTCACCTTCATTCGTGACATGCAAATTCGTGGGAGCAGAAGTTGGCTTCAAATCCACAGGACCAGAGATCAGGATCACCGCGCTTAACGGGCCAATATTGCCAGTAATGTTTCCATTCGTCACCTTTACTCGTAGCGGGCTTGCACTGCCTACCACATAACTTCTTAAGAGCGAAATGCCGTCCGGCAAATATCCGGCTACGGGAAGGGTGAAAGCCTGATTTGTGTTCCCCTGATTGATGAGTATCACGGCAGCCTGTTTCTCGGTCTTGCGGCCATAAGACACCAACTGCGCAGTGTCGTTGGCTAGCAAGACTTTGAAATCGCCATCCACTAATACATTGTTCAAACGCCGGAGCGTGTTCAACGTGAAGTAATGAGCAAACAGGGATTGGTCGGGGTGGCCGTGTTCATCCAACCACGGATAAGTGCGGCGATCATCCGGGTCATCATCGCCGGTAATCCCAACTTCATCTCCATAGAAGACCGTGGGCGCGCCCGGCACCGTAAACTGGATCAATGAAGCAATGCGTTGACGCTGCTTGCCTTCAGCTACGTTGTCTGCGTTGCCTTCCTTGTCAGCCGTTGTTTCCTGTCCGGGAGTCAGCGTCCAGCGGATGCGTTCGGTGTCGTGGCTATCCAGCAGATTCATCGCTGAGTAGTACGCGGCATCCGGATAATCTTCACGGATGGAGGCGAGGCGCGCGGCAAACTCTGAGGGCGAAATGGCGCGTCCACTATCGGCAAAGCCTTTGGAATCGAAAGCTTGCGGCGCGAGCAGACCGACAACGGCATCACGAAAACGATAGTTCATGGTGCTATCGGCGCGATCCCCGCGCAGCATGCGCAGGAGCGTGCTATCCTTTTGCCAGGTTTCACTGATGATGAGCGTATTGGGTTTGGTATTCTTCACTTGCGTGCGGAATGTTTCCCAATAGCCAGCCGGGAAGGAGGCGTCGCCCATGACGTCCAGACGCCAGCCACTGGCACCCTCTCTCAACCAGTATTTCGAAACGCTATTGTTGTTCGTCAGAAAGTATTGTTGCACTGCGGGCAGGGACTTGTTGATGACGGGAATCGAATCGAAGCCAAACCAGCCATCATAGCTGGCGGAATTCGGCTGACCGGAACTGCCAACACAGGTGCCGGTTCCGGCGGAAACATCATGGAAAGTGAACCAGCTTCGATAGGGCGAGAGCAGCGATTCGCACGCTCCCACTGCCGGAAAATGATGATAACGATCAAAGAAGGGACTGTCCGAGGAAAGATGGTTGAAGACTCCATCCAGAACGATTCTGATACCGCGCTGGTTGGCATGCTTGACCAGGTTATCCCAATCCTTTTGGGTGCCGAAGTACGGATCGACCTTATAGTAATCCTGCGTGTCATATCCGTGATCCGAACCCGAATCGAAGATCGGGTTGAAGTAGATGGTGTTCACGCCCAGAGCCTGTAAATAACCCAGACGCTGATCCACACCCTGCAGGTCGCCGCCAAAATAATCACGCCCGCGCGGCTGTTCTTTGTCGGGGCTGTCATCAGGAGGCGTCGAGTTAAACCTCCAGGGACAGTTGGTATTGCCATCCGCATAGTTGCGGCAGAAGCCTTCAGGTAAGGTATTCCACGGCAGCTTCAGCACAGGATCATCATAGCGGACATCGCCGGTCTTTGGATCATTCTTTGAGCTTCCGTCGCGGAAGCGATCCGGGAAGATCTGATAGATGCGCGCATCTTCCGCCCAGGCTGGCGCGGTGAAGGCAGGGTCATAATACATGAGCGCAAAACTGTTATCCACCGCGTCATCGGAGGCACTGCCCAGGCCACCATCCAGCGCGGGGGTGTTATCGGCATAATAATCGGTATCAGACCCATCGGTGACGATGAAGCGATACCACAAATTGTTCGGTGAAGATTCATTGAGCGAGGCCTGCCAGAAATCACAGGTGGAGGCCTCAAGTCCTTCCTGATAACAGGAAACACCCTCGGCGGCCAGACTCATCGGGATCACATGCTGTGCGCTGGCATTGAGGTCGTAGAGGCGCAGGGAAACGCCGGTTACATCGTTATGGAAAGTGCGGAAACGAATCAGTACCGTTGTTCCGGCAGGCACGGCGCCACCGGGGGTACGATACAAGAGGTCGCGCGAATCATGCCGTAAGCCATCCCACTCAACGTTGTCGTCGGTTTGAGGAACTGAACTAACCACATTCACACTCGGAAGGTTCGTCGCAGAGTCGAAGCTGAAGGTTACGATATCGCCAGGGCCGGATACATTGAAGGGAATATTGTCACCACCCGCTGTGCCGCCCTGACCATAGTTTTCATCCCAGCCTTCATTGATGGCAGCCTTGAATTCATAAGCTCCAGCTGGGATGTCTGTGGCAGTAAAGGTATAAATACCATCTCCATCCGGGTCCTCCAACCAGGAACGCAGACAATCCGGCTGCCAATCACCGGGACAGCCAATTTCGTCCTGATAACTTCCCGGTGCGGTCACAATTCTCGAATTCTGATTGTCGGTGATCCAGTGGGATTTGTGGTCGTAATAAAATTTGACGTCAGCCACATCCCCAAGGAATAGACCGATATTGGCTCCTCCCGGCTGAGCATTCGCACCGTAGTTCTCATCCCAGCCATCGTTCAGCGCGGCTTTATATTCATAATCCCCAGCCGGGATGTTCCAGGTGCCCTGCCAGACATCATCGCTTGCATCGTACGTGAGATGAGTCGCGGCACAGGCTGGATCCCAGTCACCGGAGCAGCCCAATTCGCTTTGCAATGACCCGGCCACTGTCACGCTGGCAGGGTCAGGAGTGTTGGCCTTTACGACTTTCGTGGGTTGTAATGAGAGAAAGGAACTTAGTAGGATTGAGAGAATCAAGACTACATTCGAAATCGAGCTTTGCCTGTTCATATTGCAACTCCTGTCTGAGGAAATTAAATGAAAAAACCACCGCGCAAGCGCGATGATTTTTCAAGACGACTTCGATCTCGATACTGCGTGAGGCGTGCGAGAAGAGTATTCAAGGCACTTCTAAAAGAATCGATACAGTATGCATTCATCCTAGCATAAAAGACTGCCCTGAGTCAACTAAAAAAGCAATTTTGTAACTTTTGAATTACAGCGAATAACTCTCTCCTGGCTTTAACACAACCGGCTTGGTGTTTGTCTCTTTTTGCACACGTTCGGCCCAGGCATTGGGATCCTGCTCGATCAGGCCCCAGGTATTGTAATGAATGGGGATGACGACCTTGGGCTGGAGAAATTTCACAGCTCGCAGCGCATCGTCTGGCCCCATGGTGAAATTATCGCCGATCGGAACGACCGCCAAATCCAGCCCTTCCTCACCGATCAGTTTCATATCGCCGAACAGGCCGGTATCCTGGGCCAGATAGATCTTCTCGCCCTCGTTCGTGGTGAGCAGGAATCCACAGGGATTACCACCATTTGAGCCATCGGGCAGGGCCGAGCCATGCAAGGCCAGTGTCAATTTCAGGTACCCGAACGGATGTTTATAACCGCCGCCTAAATGCTGACCATGAGACTTGAGCCCCTGATTGCCGGCCCAGACTGCGATCTCGTTCACGCTGATGATCGTCGCACCGGTACGTTTGGCAATCGCGACCGCGTCGCCCACATGATCGCCATGTCCGTGGCTGATCAAAATGAAATCCGCCTCCACGGCCTCGGGTGAGGTGGAAGCGGCCGGATTGTCCGTCAGGAAGGGATCGATGAGCAGCTTATATCCCCGCGTTTCGAGTCCAAGCGTGGCATGTCCATACCAGGTTAATTTTGTAGACATAAGAGCCTCCTTTTGGTTTGCCTTGCGAAGATTTAGTTTTTAAGCGACTCATCACAACAACCCTTCGCAAGATTATTATCAAGTATAGGCAAAACACCTGCAAAAATCAAATCCTGTTGGCAAGTTTTGTAAAAAAATCTATAATCCAGGCCATGCCATCTGTGGAGGCCCTATGAAACCAACGCTTCGTCAACGCTTTCGTTATTACTTTGACAATCTGATGTCACGCGGCACCCCCGCGATGATCTTTATTCTGTTCATGCTTTCACTTGCAGTGGTGTTCACGGCGGGTGTCATCCTGACGCTTACCCACTTCGCACAGACGAACGATTCGCCTCTTGCTCTTGGAGAGGCAATTTGGGAAAGCCTGATGCGCACACTGGACCCGGGCACCATGGGCACCGATACCGGTATGGGTTTCCGCGCAGTCATGTTGTTCGTCACATTGGGCGGCATCTTCATTGTCAGCGCATTGATCGGCGTTTTGAACAATGCTATTCAAGAGCGCATGAATCATCTGCGCAAGGGACGCTCACTTGTGCTCGAAAGCAATCACACCATTATCCTGGGTTGGTCAACACAGGTATTCACCATATTGTCTGAGTTGATGATCGCCAACGAAAACCAGAAGAATGTACGTGTGGTGGTCATGGCAGATATGGATAAGGTTGCGATGGAAGATGAGATACGCAATCGGGTTGAGGTCCTGGGTTCGACGCGCATCATTTGTCGTTCAGGGAATCCCATTGATCTGAATGATCTCGAGATTGTAAGTCCACATACAGCAAAATCCATCATCATTCTGCCACCCGAAGATCAGGATTCCGATACTGTGGTGCTTAAAACTGTTCTGGCGATCACAAACGATCCCAATCGCCGCGAAGGTCCCTATCATATTGTGACACAACTTCGCAATGAAAAGAATATGGACCTGGTCAAGATGATCGGTGAAAGGGATGATGTGCAGGCAGTGTTGATAGAAGATCTGATCGCACGCGTAGTTGCACAAACCTCGCGGCAATCGGGGCTTTCGATCGTCTACACTGAACTGCTGAACTTCGGCGGAGATGAAATCTATTTCAAACAGGAACCCGGCCTGGTAGGCAAAACCTATGGCGAAGCATTGCATGCTTATGAGGATTCATCACTGATGGGCATGCGGAAATCGGATGGACGCATCCTGCTAAGCCCGCCGATGGATACGATGATCGAAAAGGATGACCGCATTTTTGCCATGTCGGAGGATGACGACACCATTCACCTCTCAAACCTGACCCCGATCCCGATTAATGGACAAGCCATACGCTCGAGCATAACAGCGGCGAAGCTAAAGCCTGAAAAATGTCTCATTATCGGATGGAACCATAGTGGCATGACCATTGTACGCGAACTCGATAACTACGTTCCCAAAGGTTCATCGATTACCGTTGCATCAGATATCTATGGCATCGACAAGGAAATCAAGCGGCAGGGCATCAAACTCCAAAATCAAAAACTGCTGGTAGAGGAAGGCGAGACAACCGACCGCGACCTGCTCGATAAGCTCGGTGTGGAGGAGTACGATCATGTCATTGTGTTGGCCAACAGTGGACTCGATCACCAGGAAGCGGATGCCAGGACACTGGTCACGCTCCTGCATTTGCGCAATATGGCCGGGCACGATGCGCCCCCCTTTTCCATTGTGAGTGAGATGCTCGACATCCAAAACCGTGAACTCGCTGAAGTAACGCAAGTGGACGATTTCATCGTTAGCGAACATCTGGTCAGCTTGATGATGTCACAACTTTCCGAGAACGCCGAACTGTTCGAGGTGTTCACCGACATTTTCGACCCGGAAGGAACAGAGATCTACCTCAAGCCCATCGACGATTACGTGAGAACGGGAGAGCCGGTCAACTTTTATACTGTCGTTGAGGCAGCGCGGCGGCGGGGTGAGACAGCCATCGGTTATCGCATTATTTCTGAATCAAAGGATGCAAGTAAGTCATACGGAGTCCATACCAATCCGAAAAAATCTGAAAAAGTAGTTTTTGCTCCTGAAGACAGGATAATAGTCGCGGCGGAAAACTAACGATCCCATTCATCCAAATCCAGTACGGATGAATACTCAAACTTAAGTAACCAGCGACACTTATATCTGATGGACCAGGGAGGACGGGCATTTAATGCAATTCAGGTAAGCGAGCGGTAATGGCCGGAGCGCAACCCCGAAACATCGATTCTCGTATATTCATTGGTGCCTTGAAGACATCAAAGGAGGTCTAAATGACTGGTTTAGCAGGGTTCGTTCTATTGGTTGTTTCGGTTCTGCTGGTGATCCTGGTGTTGACCCTGCTCTCAGGAGTGCGCGTCATTCCCAATACCCGTATCGGCATTGTGGAAAAGCGCTTCAGCCCGAAAGGCTCAGTGAAGAGTGGCTTCATCGCTTTGAACGGCGAAGCAGGTTTCCAGCCCAAGGTTTTACGTGGTGGGTTGCATTACCTGGTCCCCATTCAGTACGTTGTCCATACCGCGCCGCTGGTGACCATTCCGCAAGGAAAGATCGGCTACGTTTTCGCCCGTGACGGCAAACTGTTGGATCCCACCCAAACGCTCGCTTCCAATGTGGAGGTGAGCGACTTTCAGGATGTAGAAGGCTTCCTCAAGAACGGCGGTCAACGCGGACCGCAGCGCCGCATCCTGCGCGAAGGTACGTACGCCATCAACCTGGTGCAGTTCATCGTACTGACGGATGGACGGATCTACTCTTTGCCTCTCAGCCGTGAGGAAACGCAAGTTATTCAAGGCATGGCAACCGTCATCGCAGAGCGCGGCGGCTTTTTTCCTGTGATCATCAAGGATACGGATGACACCATAGGCATTGCGACCGTCCACGACGGACCCTCGCTCGGACAGGGCGAGATCATTGCTCCTGTCGTCGGTGACGACCCTAAAAACGATGAAACCTATCACAACAAATTTCAAGATCCTGATAAGTTCCTGAAGGCTGGTGGCTTCCGTGGCCGTCAGTTGCAGGTATTGGTCGAAGGGACATATTATGTCAACCGCCTGTTCGCCACCGTCGAAATGATCCAGAAAACGATCATCGAAGTCGGCAATGTAGGCGTGGTCGTTTCATATACCGGTGAAACGGGGGAAGACCTGTCTGGCAAGGAATATCGTCACGGTGAATTGGTAGCGCGTGGCAAGCGCGGTGTGTGGGAGGAAGCGCTTCTCCCGGGTAAATATGCCTTCAATACATATGCGGGTAAAGTTGTTTCCGTTCCAACCACCAACTTCATCCTCAAATGGATCCGAAATCAGGTAGGTGCGCATCATTTCGATGAGAACCTGACCGAGGTTTCGCTGATTACCAAGGATGCGTTTGAACCATCCCTGCCGCTTTCGGTGGTTGTACATATTGATTACAAGAAGGCGCCGCTGGTCATCCAACGTTTCGGTGACATCAAACGCCTCGTGGAACAAACGCTCGACCCAATGGTGGCAGCGTACTTCAAGAACATCGGCCAAACCCGCACCCTGATCCAGTTACTACAGGAACGCAGCGACATCCAACAGATCGCCAGCCAGGAGATGAAGGACAAGTTCGAGCATTACAATCTCGAATTAGAGGAAGTGCTGATCGGAACTCCTTCCTCGCCTGAGAATGATCAGCAAATCGAAACGATCCTTACCCAATTACGTTCCCGACAGATCGCCGCAGAACAAATCGAAACCTATGACCGCCAGGAAAAAGCCGCGGTGAAGGAACGTGAACTGCGTGAAGCTGAATCTCGTGCCCAGATGCAGACCAGCATGACGCAGGCTGAGTTGAACATTGAGATCCAGTCGAACCAGGGTAAGGCGGAATACCAGCGCTCCATTCAGCAGGCTGCACAGATCCGTGCGCTGGCGGAAGCGGAAGCCGAGAAGGTGGCCCGCATCGGTATCGCGCAGGCCCTGGCCACCGAGGAACAGGTCCGGGCGTATGGCGGACCGCAATTCCAGGTCACGCAAACCGTGCTCAACCGTTTTGCGGAAGCCATTCAGCAATCGAAGGTGGATGTTGTCCCACGCGTGGTTGTGGGTGGTGACAAGGAAAGCGGCACAAGCAGTATTATGGAAGGTCTGCTCGCCATGCTGCTCTCCGACCGGTTTGGGGCACTCGCCAATGAAGCACAAGGCAAGCGCTCGGAGGAGGCCGAGCAACTCCGCTCTGAAATCCGCAAGAGCATGACCGGGAAGACGGATAAGAAAGAGTAAGCCAAAACGTGGCTTACAAGGGCGACCTGCCTACGCAGGTCGCCCTTTATTTACCGAATAAAATTATATAGGTTTACGTTAATATAGTGACAAAAGGAAAATGTGAAGGTGGCGGCAGTTTTGGAAGTTAGTGAAAGAGAACTTATCACGCAGGCGCAAAACGGTGACCGGAGCGCGTTCAGCGAATTGGTGCGCATCCATGCGCAGGGTGTCTTGAACGTCATCCATCGCATGTGCGGCGATGTGCAGTTGGCAGAGGATGCCGCCCAGGAAACCTTTATCCGTGCCTGGTTGAACCTGCCTTCCTATCGCCCGCAGACTTCGCTGCGCAACTGGTTGTATCGCATCGCCGTCAACGCCGCGACGGACATGCTCCGCAAGGAGAAACGCATCCTGCCGGATGACATCGAAGATTTACACCTGACCGATCGACGCCCTGCGCCTGAATCTCTTTCCTCTCAAAGGGAAAGAATCGCCCTGGTGCAAAAGGCAGTCTTATCCCTGCCGGAAGCAAGTCGAGCGGTCCTGGTGCTGAGAGAGTACGAAGAACTTTCCTATCAGGAGATTTCAGCCACGTTGGATATACCCATTGGAACAGTCATGTCACGTTTGAATTATGCACGCAAATTATTGAAGGAAAAATTGGAACACAAGCTGTCTTTACAAGTGGAGGCTGAATATGTCTAACCACGTTACCCAATGGTTGAGCGCCTATCTCGATGGAGAGCTGACAGGTAGACAGCTTCAACAGGTGGAAGAACATCTCGCCGAATGTGAAGCTTGTCAGGCTGAGTTGGATTCTTTACAAGATCTATCCCGGTTGTTGCAGGAAGTGCCAGTCGGAGAGTTCATTCCCAACGAACGTTTCGTCTCCCAGGTGAACCTGCGACTGCCACAGCAACAGGTGAAACCAATCAGTCGCAATAATATCTTTGACGTAGGTTGGTGGCTGATCCCGGTCAGTTTACTAATGATCTGGATTTTTATTGGTACTACGACCCTGGTTAGTGATGCAGTTTCTGCCGCAGATCAGCTTGGGCTGTTGGATAGCACAACCGCTTCGTTCATCTCTGCTCCGCTCAATACAGCAAATGTTACATCCACACTGGGAGAGTTCGGCGTATTGAGTGGCAATAGTTTGCAATGGGCTGAGAGGTCTGAAAGTTATACAAGAGAAGTATTCCCGCAGTTCTTCTGGCAGATTTCGATTGGTGTGTTGTATCTGTCATGGATTGCGATCTGGTGGGCACGTCATACGCGTCATGCTCGTCAGCCAGATGGTCAACTCCTGGAAGGCTGAGGCGGGCCGATAGTCAGGTAAGAAACGTAAGAGAAAGTTTGTAAACAAGGAGAATAGAATGACAATAGATCCCATTAAAATCATAAAACGTGCCTGGCACATCCTTTGGAACTATCGGGCGCTTTGGGTCTTTGGTTTGATCTTGGCGCTGGCTGCTGGTAGTTCCAGCGGCAACCCGAGGAACAACTCGCGCTATGAAATGAACAACTCATCGCAGGCTACACCGCAAAGCATACAGGAAGCTTTCATGAGTTTCCAGAGTGAGATCCATAAACTCTTTACAGAGGGAATTCCTGGCACTCATATCTCCGGACAGGACCTCACCACTTTTCTTTGGGTGATTGGCGGTTTCGTCCTGGTGATGCTGGTGGTTGGAATCGTGCTGGCAATCGCACGCTATGTTTCTGAAACCGCGGTCATCCGTATGGTGGATGAATATGAAACCAGTGGGAATAAGATGACTGTTCGCCAGGGCTTCCGCATCGGGTGGTCGAGAACTGCATGGCGCTTGTTCCTGATCAACCTGATCGTGAATCTTCCAGCGATCGCCTTGTCACTGGTGTTGCTCTTTGCGGGAATCGGTGTTTACTTTGCATGGGTGAATGGAACGGCGAACTTCGCAGCATTCAGTACCGTAGCCACGATCGTACTGGCCTTCATCACCATATTCGTGGTTGTGGCTCTGACCATCGTCTTGCATCTGTTACGCAACTTCTTCTGGCGGGTTTGCGCGCTGGAGGATACAGGTGTCCGTGAATCCCTGCAACGCGGGTTTACGCTGGTACGTGAGAACTGGAAGAACGTCGGATTGATGTGGCTGGTGATGATTGGCCTGGGCATCGTTTGGGCGGTGGCGTCCATCATCCTGATCATCGTCAGCGTCCCGATTGTGATCGTGACCGCTGTGATCGCAGTGCTTGTGGTGGTCATCCCACTCCTGTTACTAGCCGGCGTTTTCAGTCTGTTCCTCGGTGGAGTACTGCCGTGGGTTGCGGGCGGGCTCTTCGTTCTGCCGTTGTTCTTCGTCATCGCCTTCTCGCCTTGGGTACTGCTGGGTAGTTGGCAGCAGATATTTATCTCAACGGTCTGGACTTTGACTTATCGTGAGATTAAAGCCTTGCCAGCCTCTGCTTCCGTACTTGAGGTTGAACCGGTAGGCGACTGACAAAATCCGTTATAGAGAAAATCCCCTTCCGATTTTGGGAGGGGATTTTTGTTTATCGCTCGAAAAGGGAAATGCTCTCGATATGATAGGTTTGAGGAAAGAGATCGAATGGCGTGACTTGTTTTAGTTGATATCCACCATTGAGGAGCCGCGCCGCGTCGCGCGCCAACGTGGAGGGATCGCATGAGACATACGCAATGATCTGCGGATTCAATTTCAGGATTCCATCCACGACAGTTTTATCCAGGCCAGCACGCGGCGGATCGACCAGGACGATGTCTGGTTCCGCTTCGAGATGTGGAATCACATTCTCGGCAACACCCTCGTAAAGCTCCACGTTATCGAACTCATCCAGGTTGAGAGAAAAATCCTCACAGGCGGATGGCGAAGCTTCAATTCCGATCACCGATTTGCATTTTGGCGCCAGGAAGGCACTGAATAAACCAACACCACAGTAGACATCCAACAAGATAGTTGAAAGAGTTACCGGCAAATAAGTAAGCAGGTGCTCTACCATCTTCTCTGCCATCATGGTGTTGACCTGAAAAAACGATGCTGCAGAGACTCTAAAGTCGCGGTCGAGGACTTGTATAAAGGTATGATCATTGCCTGCCAGGATAACGGCATTCTCTTCGTAAACATGTGTCACCGAAATCCCTGTTTCGATTTCCAGTTCCGGCGGTTTGGGGGAATTCGATTCCAATACGAGCATCAAGTCTTCATCTTTTCCTGCCCACAATGAAACGCGTTCAACATTCGTATTTGACTCGAACTCAAGCTGCGGCCACAGGGCATTGATGGACGCCTTGGGAAGATGACATTCTGTAATTGGCACTACGTTGTTTGAGTTAGACGCTTGAAAACCCAACTTCCCCGCCTCATTCAGAGAGAACGCAACATGATTGCGATAATTCCACGGGCTGGGGCAAGCCATCATTTTTTGCACCGGCGGGTTTTCTATTTTGCCGATGCGTTTTAACTGGTCGATCAGAATTTCTGTTTTGGCTCCCAGTTGTTTTTTGTAGGAAAGGTTTTGATAGTGACAGCCCCCGCATTCACCAAAATGTTTGCACCTTGCTTCAATTCGCTCTGGCGAAGGCTCAAGGATTTCAACGATCTCCCCGCGTGCGAAATTCTTTTTCTCCTCCGTCAACCTCACCCGGACTCTTTCCCCCGGCAGCCCAAATGGGACGAAGACGGCGCGGCCATCCTCGAGACGTCCCAGCGCATCGCCGCCGTATGTGTATTTTTCCAGAAGAAGATCAAAGAAATTTTGGGTGTTAACGCTGGAGGACATTCATTACAGCCTGAACAATTTGTGCAACCTGGAAAGGTTGTAATGTCCCCAATTTTTTAAGCAATCTCTGATGAGATACTGAACAAATCTGTAGACCATCCGCTGCAGAGTTCTTGTTTAAACCATTTTGGTCATCACAATCAATGCGCACCATCCAGGGGGCACGGGCATAGCGCTCTTTCCATTCTGTAAGAGGCACTATCACCTTCAAAGGTAATATCCCTATCAAATCACTACTTAAAATTACGGCCGGGCGAGTTTTATAAATCTCCGATCCCACGGTCGAATCCAGATTTACCAACCAGATTTCCCCTCGCTTCATCAATTGTCATCCTCAAAAAGAAAGTCATCACTATCCAGTGCATTGAATTCAGTCAGAGCTGGATCGGCCTGGTAGTCCGCCTGAAGTTCGCGCGCAGCCAGCATCATTTGACGGCGTTGACGATACTGAAGTTCGCGGTCGATCATTTCTCGCACAATTTCGGATAGACTTCGACTTTCCTCTTGAGCAAGTTGGGAGAGTATTTCATGTTGAGATTTCTCGAGAAGAATTTGAGTTCTATAAAGTTCCATCAAAACCTCTTGTGTGTATGTTTTATACACACTCATAATACATCTCTGTTTCCTGTGTGTCAATCAAAAAACCGATGGGTTTACCATCGGATTCCATTCACCTCGGAGGAATTAAATATCTCCTCGTATAACCCATTCGTCTGCGCAACTTGGCGATCGACTATCGCAGGAAGAACGAAAGCACGATCAACCCCACGAAGAAAAATCCTGCCAGCGTGCCAATGCGTGTCAAATCCTTCTTGACGTTGCTGTAATCAGGATTGAATTCCGTGCGAGTCGATGAGGAGGTTGCCATGCTCACCGAGGTAGTTCTTGAGGTTGTTCTTCGTTTACTTTTCTTTGCCATTTTCTTTACTCCTTATGTCATTACGGATTATTCCATCAGGCAAACTCCCGGTCGATCAGGAGATTGCTTCGTTATGGCGCTCCTTCGTCTTCGGGCTTCGCCCTCCGCTCAGGATGATGCGCCACTCCTCACAATGACAAATCAATTTTGTAACCGCGCAAAAACCACCATGCGCTGTTTATCAACGAGATAAGGATAACACGAGATCAACGTGACCGTTGGGTTTCCCGTGGAGGCCATCACTTCCACCGCGGTCGGCTCGACCACATCCGTGCGATCCACAACATACACATATTGTCTCTGCTGTGTGTATAAAATCACCTGATCACCGGGTACAAGCTTATCCAGGTTGCGAAAAATCTCACCGTAGACATCGTTATGTGCGGACAAGATCACATTGCCGCTCTGACCAGGATTGGCCGAACCCACGTTCTGCCCAACGCCTTTCTTCAACTGCTCCCAGCCGTCACCTTGCACGATGGGCGCATCCACATCGATGGATGGTACCTGAATGCGAATCGCCTGATCCGGCGCGGCGGTGGGAATCGGAATATTCGCCAGAGATTGAACCATTGGCTGCAAATGAGCGGGGATTTCCGCGTCATTCGGCCGCGTGTTCCCTTCCGCGTCGGGCGGTATGTGACCCGATGGCAGAACCACGGCCATGACCAGAGGCGTCGGCGTGAACGTTTCCTGAATCAATGCCGAGGCGACCTCCTTGTTCAGATCGCGCAGGATACCAAGTCCGCTGATCAATACGCCGACCAGCCCGACCACCGCCAGGACCTCAACTGCCAAAAGGATGCGATCCACCACCCGGCGGCGCTTCGACGCCGGGGCTGGAGGCTGGTCTGCGGATTCCTCGAGTGTATCCACCACCGGAGGGATCGTCTCAGGTTCGACGTCCACCACCCGGCCTGTTCTTTTAAAGTGCTCTAATCTCTCACGCCGTGCCCCGCGTCGCTTCTCGATCAACAAACGGCGCAGCTCCTCAACAGACAGATCTTCGGGTGCTTTACGTCTGGCCATGGCGATGGGATTATACCGCAAGGTATATTCTCTGATTGGGATTGCTATTTTTTTTTATCCTCGTTATAATACAAATTCCTCGGGCGGGTAGCTCAGTTGGTTAGAGCACTGCTTTGACATAGCAGAGGTCGCAGGTTCGAGCCCTGTCTCGCCCACCAGAAACCATTCCACAAACGGAATGGTTTTTTATTTTCCAATTCTCATCCTTGAATTTGTTTCAACGACATATATCAGGCTGTCAATATGCCGATTGTTCCTATGGATTCCTTTGACAAACGATATAATCAGTAGATCACGAAAAAATCAAAAGGAGCCCGAAAATAGGGGTGCGGGCGTACGCCCGCACCCCTATTTTCGGGGAATCTATCGGTTTTCGTGAAGTATTGATAATCATCATATAGATAATCTTTCAAAACAAGCAATTTTCATCGCACAGAGGAGTATTTACCCATGACGAAACGTGTCTTCAATTTCAATCCGGGACCTGCCACCCTGCCGCTCGAGGTTCTCGAACAAGCCCAGGCCGAAATGTTGGATTTCAAAGGTACAGGCATGTCGGTGATGGAGATCAGCCATCGTTCCAAGGAGTTCGAAGCGGTCATCCAAACCGCCGAAGCGGATTTGCGCGAATTGCTTAATATCCCCTCCAACTACAAGATCATGTTCCTGCAAGGCGGGGCCTCCCTGCAATTTGCCATGATACCCATGAACCTGCGTGCCGCCGGCGCCTCTGCCGATTTCATTGTGACGGGTTCCTGGGGCAAGACTGCCATCAAGGAAGCCAGGAAACTTGGGAATGCGCGAACCGCTGCCAGCACCGAAGAGGAAGGTTTCAAGAGTCTGCCTGAAAAGCTTGATCTCGATCCGAATGCCGCTTACCTGCACTTCACTTCCAACGAGACCATTCACGGCGTGGAATTTTTCAATGAGCCAACGCCACCCGCAGGTGTTCCTTTGGTATGTGATGCTTCCTCAGATTTCATCAGCCATCCAATTGATGTTTCCAAATATGCCTTGATCTATGCAGGTGCGCAGAAGAATGCCGGACCCTCGGGTGTGGTCATGGTGATCATGCGCGAAGATCTGCTCGAGCGTACGCCAGCCAACCTGCCGGTCATGCTCGATTACAAGGCACTGGCTGCCAGTGGTTCTCTGCATAACACGCCGCCCTCCTTCTCCATTTACATTGTTGGATTGGTGCTCAAGTGGGCAAAGAAGGTTGGTGGATTGGCCGCCATCGAAAAGACGAACCGCACCAAGGCGGAGATTGTATACAAAGCAATCGACAATAGCGGGGGCTTCTACCATGGACATGCCCTGCCGGCTGCGCGTTCCATCATGAACATTCCTTTCCGTCTGCCCAGTGAGGAACTTGAGGGCGCCTTTGTAAAAGAATCCAAGGCGTCGGGGTTGGTGGGGCTCAAGGGACACCGCTCTGTGGGAGGAATGCGTGCCTCCATCTATAATGCCATGACAGTCGCAGGTGCACAGACACTTTCTGATTTTATGGCTGAATTTCAGAGGAAGAACGGTTAATTAGTTAAAGTATGACAGGATGCAACCTCCGTGTTTTCACACGGAGGTCGTTTGTTTATGCTACAAATAACGCCAGAAACGATGGTTGAATATTTCAAATCCCACCTTTTTGAAAAATATATGAGCACCGGTATTGAAGCCCCACGAATCCAATTGAATCCTTGACACACCAAGTTCCTTTGCTAAATTCTCTGCCTGGGCCATCAATGCTGTGCCGATGCCACCTCCTTGTGTCGCAGGGCGAACGGAGATCTGGTCGACGAGAAGGTAGCGCATCGCCCTAGTAAATGGATTCTCTGGCCTTTCGACGAGTTTGCACAGCATACAGCCGAGTGCCTGCCCATCCTCTTCGGCGATAAAGATGGTTACTGTCAGGTCAACCAGCATCTCGTCAAAGAAGGAAGCAGCAAAATCCTCGTTTTGCGGCATTTTGAATATTTTCGGATGATGTTTGGCATGCAGACTTTGCACATCTACGCTTAAAGAAGAAAGAATTGTACTGTCACCGAAAACTGCCGGGCGAATATTCATGGGAATTTCCTTTGGTTGGACCAGCTCTTTGTTCTGTAAATCATACCATTTACATAAATGCGCTAACCGGGACGAATATATGGTCAAACCCTGGCAGGGAGGAGAGATCTGAGATTGAAAATGGCACTGGGGAGATCATGGACAATCCTCACAGGATTTTTTTATCGAATTGATTAACACTCTCACATAAAAATAACAACTGACTCAAGTTTTCGTTCTCATCATTGTAGTCGTCAGGTTTTTCCTGATGATAATGATTAGATTAAGATAAGGAGCTTGAATGTTCATTGATTTTCTAACGCTTGTTATGATCAACATGGTCGCTGGTACTGCACTGCTCGCTTATTATCTCTGGAAAGGTATCAACGAAGAGAATCAGCGTTCCTATGCAGCAGCCTTCTTTGGCGTGGGTTTGTTATCCTTGATTACCGGTTTACAGTTATCCTTCACCTGGCCTCTGCCTGGCAGTTATAACGTCGGTTACGGTGACACGACAACTTTGTTCGGCATAGTATTCCTGATCACCTCCCTGGCCCTGTGGCAGGGTTGGAATCTTGTCCCGGTGGCAATCTATGCTTTCTTTGCCGGTATCGACGCTGTGCTTGTAGGCATTCGTATTTTCTCCCTAGGTTTGACAAAGGAGCCGATCATCTCAGCCGCGGGTTTTATTCTCGCGGGTGTTGGCGGCTTGGGCGCCGCTCCCTTCTTCTTGTGGTTCAGGGAAAACAAACTTGTTCGCCTAGTCGCCATCCTGCTCTTGTTAGCCACAGTGGCAATTTGGGGAGCCACCTTCTATGGCGCACTTTGGGACCATCTCAGTAGTTTTAGTAAGTGGGTTCCTGCCACAATGAGATAGATTTCGTTTTTGGCTTGACAGCGTTTCAAAGGGGCATATAATAACCAAAATAAATAAAACGCTTCGACCGGGACGATTAAGTGGTTCCTGTTCCTGACAGAGAGTCCAGGCTGTGAGTTGAGAGCCCGGACCAGGCACATCCACTGAAAACCACCCGCGAGCGTAACGCTGAACGCAGGAGCAATGACTTTTCTCATGCAAGTAAGTTGAACGGTTGACCCCGTTATCAGTCTAAGAGATACCTTATGGTAAATCGGGTGGAACCGCGTGAATCGAATTCTCGCCCCGTGTTCGGGCGAGTTTTGTTTTAAACACTACGGACACAAAGGACTCAAAGGAAAAACCTTTGTGAACCTGGTGCCCTCAGTGGTAAAGAAGAAAGGAGGTCGCGATGACTGAAGGCAATACCATCACTCGTCAGCGGCCCGGAGGTAAGTTACCGCTTCTTCGGGTCGCGTATAGCCCATTAATCGGTAGCCGACCCAAGGCTCGAATTGAGCGAAGCATCAAGAAAGGAAGCGAAAATGTCGCAACAAGTTCAGGAAAAATACGAAGAGTCTTATCTCTATAGGATCCGTCATTCCGCGGCGCATATCATGGCGCAGGCTGTGCTGGAAATGTTCCCGGAGGCCAAATATACGATCGGACCGCCCATAGAGAATGGGTTTTATTACGACTTTGACCTGCCGCGCAATCTCACGCCTGAAGATTTGGAGAAAATCGAAAAACGCATGAGACAAATCGTGCAGGGCAAACATGAGTTTAAAAAGACGGTTCTTTCAGCAGAGGAAGCGAAGCACGTTTTCGCGGATCAGCCTTACAAGTTGGAATTAATCGAAGGACTCGAAAAAGGTGGTTTCGATGAGTACGGCAATCCACTTATAGAGACACCTGAAATTTCGATCTATCAGCATGATTCGTTCACAGACCTGTGCCACGGCCCTCACGTGGAGAACACGAAAGAGATCAAGCAGGATGCCTTCAAGTTGATGAGCATTGCCGGTGCGTATTGGCGCGGCGATGAGAACAACAAAATGTTGCAGCGTATCTACGGCACGGCCTGGGAAAACAAGGAACAACTCAAGGAATACCTTCATCAGTTGGAAGAGGCGAAGAAGCGCGACCATCGCAAACTGGGGAAGGAATTGGAGATCTTCATCTTTGATGAAGAGGTTGGTCCGGGTTTGCCACTTTGGTTACCGAACGGCGGCATCATGATCGAAGAGTTGGAAAAGCTTGCCAAGGAAATGGAAGAGAAGGCCGGCTATCAACGCGTCCGCACGCCAAATCTGACGAAGGAAGATTTGTTCATCCGTTCGGGACATTTGCCTTATTACGCGGAGAGCATGTACCCGCCCATGGAGCTCGAAGGCGTGAAGTATTACGTCAAGCCGATGAACTGCCCGATGCATCATAAGATCTTCGGCTCCAAAGGACGCTCTTATCGTGACCTGCCGATTCGTCTCGCCGAATATGGCACGTGCTATCGCTATGAGAAGTCCGGCGAGTTGTTCGGTTTGATGCGCGTCCGTTCGTTGCAGATGAACGATGCGCACATCTACGTGACGGAGGACCAGTTCGAAGAAGAGTTCCTGGCCGTGATCGATCTGTATCTCAAATACTTCGAATTGTTTGGCATCGAGAAATATGTAATGCGCCTGTCTTTGCATGGCAAAGCCGGTCTTGGCAAGAAGTATGTGGACAACGAACGTTTGTGGCTCAAGACGGAAGATATGGTTCGTCATGCAATGACGCATGGCAACGTGCCCTTTGTAGAAGCTGAAGACGAGGCCGCTTTCTACGGACCCAAGATCGACGTGCAGATCTGGAGCGTGATCGGACGCGAGTTTTCGCTCGCCACGAACCAGGTGGACTTTGCCCAGCCTGCCCGCTTCGACCTGAAGTACACGAACAAGGAAGGCAACGAGGAGGTACCACTCTGCATCCATCGGGCGCCGCTCTCCACGCACGAGCGTATGATTGGGTTCCTGATCGAGCATTACGGAGGCAACTTCCCGGTCTGGCTTTCGCCAGAGCAGGTACGCGTCATTTCCATCACGGACAACCAAAATGAATATGCGGAAAACATTTCAAAACAACTTCGCGATAACGGGATACGCGCCCATGCTGATTTGAGCGCTCAACGTATGAATGCCAAGATCCGCTCGGCGCAGTTGATGAAAGTGCCGTATATGATCGTGGTTGGTGATAATGAAATGCAAGCCGGGCAAGTGTCGCTCCGCGTGCGGGATGGCAGCCAGCAGAATAATATTCCGCTCAGCGAGTTTATTGCACACGCGCAGGATCGGATTGATCGACGAGCAAGCGAGTTGTAGAAAAATGGAAATGAAGGAAAGACAGGCAGAGGGTCACAAGGCCCTCCGCCTGTCTTTTTTTTGAATTTGGTTGCACACCAAAATCTACTGAAAATCCACTGTGAAGTATCCGCCATAATCACTACATGAATTATGGGCGTACCCAACTCCGATTTGGGCAGCGCCTGCATTCAGGACAAAATCCCAATGTTCATCTCTTTGCCATTGATCCATTGCATTTTGCGGTGTGCCAATGGCAAGGATCTCACTAAATACGCCAAAGCTAGAGTTTCTCATTCTCTCGCTGAATATTCCGTCTGTGCCATCATGGCTGAGGAAGTTGTTGAATGCCATGTCTTCGGCATGATGTTGTGCGAATTCGGTAAGCTGTCGGTTGACCGATAGGACATTCAACCCTGCATTTGCCCGCGCTTCATTGATCAGGGATACAACTTCATTCACGTAATTTGCATTTGGACCGTGGGTGCAATTTCCTGATGGTGTTGAACGCGATAAAGATATGGAGCTTGTAGGAACTGCGACATAATTGCCGACTATGAATCTCACCCAGAATGTTTGCTGTGTACCAATCGGAACGATCTCTCCTTTGGAGTTAAGCAGTGTAAAGTAATCTGTAAATCTTCCGTCGGTGGCGGGTGCGGTCAAATCCACAGAGACTTGGACAGTGCTATTCAGAGGCGTATCAGGAATCGGAGTGGAGACAGGTGCATCCATCTTGTCGCCTGAGGAGAATTTCATTGTGTAATTCGTCCACGAACAAGTCCCCGTATTTTGGAATTCCCATGTTTTGGTAAATGTTTCACCGGCTTTCACCTGCGTATTATCCGGAATGGTCACGTCGCGCAAAAGGATGGCGGTATCCGTACATTGAGCAAGAGAAGTCTTTGCAGAGGTGGGAACTGCCGTTTCAGAGGGAACGACCGATGTAGAGATAAGCACACTGATCTGCGTTGGCGGCAGGGTGGCAGTCACAAAGTCCTGTTGAGGAGCAGAAGCGTCTGAAACTTTTTTGATGGAGATGCAGGAGCTGAGAAGAAGCGAAATCAAAATGACGGCATGGATTTTCTTCGCCATATTTTGCTCATAGATTATATCAAAAGGAAACAGGCAAAGGAAACTTTGCCTGTTTTGCATCCGGCTCTATTGACTTGGCGGTGACCATGTTAATATCCACGGACCAGGGAGTGGGACTGTCTCCATCGCAGTCAACTCTACCGGAAGCTGACCGGTTGGCAATGAAGGCGCATAGAGGAGTCTTTCTGAATATTTCACCATGGTCTGCCCGTTGATCAGCTCGCTATGATCCTGTTCGGCCGTATAACCGATCAGATTGAACATGGGCGAAACACCTTCCGGAACATCCGTACCGGAGTGATACTTGAAAAGATATCCGTTTTCGATCACTTCCACTGAATCCATCACATATTCATCATTACCCAGGCGAACGGGAAGATTCAATTCCCACTTCTGCCCCAGTTGCGGATTGGCGCCCACATCAACATTGAAGTCAAAGGTATAAAACTTCGTGAGGTTGACCTGGTCCAATCTGATGGTCACAGGTCCATGCACAGGTTTGAGAATCTCATATGCCCAATCACGAACACTGCTCTGCATATTATCGGGTTGAATATCATCACGTACTTTGAAGGAAACCGGATTGCCGAATCCATCTTCCATATGCGGCAAATCTGCATGAGGATCCAGGTTTATTTCCAACGCCCCCGGCAAATCGCCTGCATCGGTGAAGTTCCCAATCAGAATGTATGAATTCGGTAATTCGATCACCTTTTCGAGGTACAGACCGGAACCGCTGGACACGAGCGTGGGCGTTGCAGGAAGGGTCCCAGGAGGTTCAGGTGTAAATACTCTCATATCGGTTGTGGGTGTCGGCGAAATGACAAATGTGGGATTCGAAGCAACAAACGTCGCGCCGATCTCAACAGCCGGAGTCGCAAAGTTTTCCGGCGCGGGAGAGAGATGAATTTGCACCTGCCAGTTTTCGGGTCCTTTCCCGATGGGCAGAATACACGGAAAAACAAGCACCACATCCTCAATATCCGCAGATATGGGAGCGTAACTGATCTGGGTTTGATAACTCATCGGCAAACCGTTTTCTGATCCCATGCCCCCGCGAGCTCCATCGTTCAAAACCTTCAATTCGGTCCCATTCGGCAGACGCAGCAGCGGAGATAATCCACAAGTTGGCAGACCATCCGTGGGTACTGGTATGCCAGCCACACGATAATCCACGATGGTCTGCGTCCCATCTGCAATAACATTCAATACCGCTATGGTGAGCCCTGCTTGTTTCTCTTGGACAGGTGTCTCCAGGACACGGATCGGAGCACTCTGATCCACCAGCCCGATGCCGGGTACATAGCCCAGCAGATTGCCAACGGCATAAACAATTCCCGTCAGCAAAACCAAAGCCAATAAAACTGTCACCATCAACAAGACCGGTTTTGTACGCAAAGTTGTCATGAAAGATTTCCTGTCGAGACGCGCTGATATATCTGGCATCAAATTCACATCCTCGGGCACCGCACGGCGGGCGATGTCTTCCAAGACAACTTTCATATAATTTTCATTCATTCATCGCTCCTTCCTGCCAGCAACACGCGTAGGCGTTCACGCCCCGCATTCAATAACCACTTGATGGTCCCGGCGGCTGCGCCCGACGCTTGCGCCATCTCTTTTTCGCTCATCTCCAAAAAATAACGCTGCACGATCACAGCTCGCTGACGCGGCGATAAATTTTGCATCGCTTCCCAGACTTGCTTTTGGATTTCGAGGGACTCGACCTGCTCTTCGACTGACTCGATCTTCGCGATCAATTCTGCAAAAAAATATTCATCCGCATCCTCTCCAACCTCAACCTGCCGCGCCGACTTTTGCAGCATCTTCACTGAGGCGTTGACCACAGTCCGCAGGAACCACGGTTCGAAGGGACGCCTCTCATCGAAACCACTGATCGAGTGAACGATGCGGATAAAACAATCCTGTACAACGTCCTCCGCCAGTCCCAGGTCGCGCGTGATCAAATAGGCTGTGCGGACAGCCTTGACTTGATGGCAGACCACCAGAAATTCCAGGCCGCCGATATCGCCCTGCTTAAGTCGTTGAATGGCTTCTCGTTCGTCCATGATGATCTACCATATATATCCGGTAACACGCCAAAAGGTTGGGGAAAGGCCTAGTTTTGCCGGGCGTGACAAATGAAAACTTCCAGAGAGAAACACAAAAATCCTTCTCTGGATGTTAACATTTCCTTGAAGTTTTCAGGTTGCGTTTTCCGTGCCATCCCTTTATACTCCTGTCATCTTATCCCGTTCAAAAATCTGATTACTGATTCCAGGGAAATTGCATGACGATATCCACTTCCAACACAGACACCACAACGCAGAACCGCCGCCTGCCTCCCGTCGCCACCGGTGGCAGCCTGCGCCGGATGGTGCGAGAGCCACTCAGATTTTTCCAGAGTATTGCCTCACAATATGGTGATATCGTCTGTTATCGTCCTGCACCTGAACCTGCCTATCTGATCAATCATCCCAATTACGTCCGGCACGTGCTTGTCGATAATAACCGCAATTACAGCAAGGAAACTTCCTCCAATCTGCTCTTTAGAAAAGTGATCGGTGACGGATTGCTCACCTCGGAAAGTGAGACCTGGCGCAGACAGCGACGTATGATGCAGCCCGCCTTTCATCACACGCGCATCGAACAACTGGATGGCATGATCGTGGAAGCCACACGATCCATGCTGGACAGCTGGCAGGACGCGTTTGAAGCCAATCAACCGATCGATATTGCACGTGAAATGGCAGCCCTAACGCTTACGGTCACAACACGTTCCCTGTTTGGGGTGGACCTGGGCGAGGAAGTACGAGAAATCGGAGAGATCATCAATCGAGCCGCAAGTTATCTCGAGAAGCCAAGCGATCCACGCACGATCCAATCCACGCGTCAGTTTGGTGAAATCGTGGATCGAATTATTCGACAACGCAAGCAGAACTTCAAAGATGGTGGTGATTTGCTCAGCTCCATCCTTATGGCGCGCGATGAAAATACGGGCGCAGCCATGGACGATGCGCAGTTGCGTAACCAGGTCATGACTCTGACGCTGGCAGGCTACGAGACAACGGCCAGCACCCTGACGTGGACTTGGTATCTGCTCTCACAGCATCCCTGGGCCAGGCAGCGTTTACGTACAGATGTGCGGAACATATTGAAAGAACGCCCGCCTCAATATTCGGACCTTGAGCATATGCCCTACATTGGCAGGGTCCTGGACGAAAGCCTGCGTCTCTTCCCCACCGCCTGGACGTTGGGCCGCCGCGCCCTCGGTGAAGATGAAATTGATGGTTACTACATCCCGGCGAATACCGTGATCGCCATTTGTATCTACACCTTGCACCGGCATCCCCGCTTCTGGGATCAACCAGATGTCTTCGACCCCGAACGGTTTTCACCAGAGAATATCAAAGGACGCAATAAATTTTGCTATATTCCGTTTGGTGCCGGGCCGCGCCAGTGTATCGGCAATAACTTCGGTTTGATGGAAGCCGCGCTCGTCATGGCCTGCATCCTCCAGCGCTTTGAATTGCACCTGCTACCTGGCATGGATGTCCAGCCACAGGCGCTGTTCGTTCTACGTCCCAGCCGGGATATGATGATGAGCTTGCATTTATAGGCAATGGAAAAATTTTTGCCGGCAAGATGGAAGGGCGGCTCGTATGAGTCGCTCTTCGTTTTATCCAATTCTTGGCTGGTTAAGGTTTGTAACTTGAGGTCGTGAAACAATAATTCGAGGGAGAAAGATGAAGCAGAAAATCTGTAATCGAAATGTACGACTCGCTGATAATGTCGCTCGTTATACTAAGCGCCATGGATGCTGCTGGAAAATTCAGTCGGTATCAGATTCGCAAGGAGTTGGGCATTGGGGGCATGGCCACAGTCTACCTCGCCTATGATCCGGATTTTGGGAGAGAGGTGGCGCTCAAAATCATCAAGCGGGAATTGCTGGATGATCCCCTGGTGCGCGAACGTTTCGAGCGCGAGGCCAAGATCGTCGCCAGCCTCGAACATGCTGCCATTGTTCCGGTCTACGATATCGGCCGCGATAACGAACAGTTATTCTTCGTGATGCGCTACATGGCCGGTGGTTCCCTGGTGGAACGCATTCAAAGCAAATCCCTATCGCTGACCCAAATTGGCAACATCCTGCAACGGATTGCCTCCGCTTTGGATTACGCCCATGAGAAGGGCGTAATCCACCGCGACTTAAAGCCAGGCAACATCCTCTTCGATGAACGTAATAATGCCTATATCTCTGATTTTGGTCTGGCCAAACTTTCCCATGCGGCTACTCGATTGACCAGTTCGGGCATCATTGGTACACCCACACATATGAGCCCTGAACAAGCGCGCGGTGAAGCCGTGGATGCCAGCAGCGATATTTACTCCCTGGGCGTGATCCTGTTCGAGATGTTGAGTGGGAAAACGCCCTACGAGGCCACCACTCCGCTCGGAATGGCTTTCAAACATGCCGCCGAACCGGTTCCGAACATTCTGACTGTTAAACCTGACCTGCCGCCCCAGATCAGGGCAGTGATAGAAAAGGTGATGGCCAAAGACCGCGACCGGCGTTACAGCTCAGGTATGGAGCTGACCAACGCTTTCAAGGCAGCTACCTCCAGACCAGTAACACCACTCGTGAGTTCCACTACACCCAGACGCGATATCAAAGCCAGCGCCGAGGCAATCACAGTGCCTCCGTCAGAGCCCATGCTCAAACGTTCCTTCTTCTCCCGTTTTGGGAGGTACAGCGGATTCCTGGCGATTACCCTGGTCGCCATTGCCCTTTGGGGAGTTCCGCGCTTGGTCACCTCATTGAGCGACTCGACCTCCACGCCTCGGCCGGCCACGCCGACCCTCGCATCACCTGCTCTGACTGCCATCCCTTCCGCTACCGTGGTACAGCCACCAACCGAGATGATTCCGCCAACAGCTCCTCCGTTCCTCAGCATTGGCGGCGCGAATAAGATTGCCTTGACTGCCAACAATGATATCTATCTGATGGACATGGATGGGAGCCATCTCACACAGTTGACCAATACCAATCAGGCCAAGTTCGACCTGCAATGGCTGCCCGGTGGAAATGAACTTTTATACGGCGAAGGGGCCTGTGTCTACAAGATCAACGCTGAAAGCACAAATGCGGATCCGCAAGAGCTTGTCTGTTTCAATGATCCAAAGTTTGAGGGCTTCCGCCTCTCACCGGATGGAAAACAGGTCGCCATCAGTATTGGGCGTCGTCTGCTAGTCCTGCCCTTCGAGCTACAAACACTTTCCACCGCGCCCTCGACTTTTGAACTAAAGAGTCTGAAAAATTTGTGTTTGAATTACACAGATGTATCGGTGAAAAGCGCACAGTGGTCTACGGACGGGCAGAGACTGGCTGTTATGTATCAAAGTGTGGTTGGACAACGTTTAGGAGATACCATTCGCGTACTACAGGTGGATATGCAGCGCTGTCTGGATGTTGACCCATTCATAGCGGATGAATTTCCAGCCAGACGCTTCATCCCTGAAGGCTATGAAAAGTTTCCCCTCCTGCCTTCCTATGACTGGGATGGGAGCGAGCGCTTCCTCTTCAACACCTTTGAGCGCAATTCGGGTTATGGCGCACTATATTTATATGATATGTCCACCACCGCGGAAAGCAAGATCAATCCAGTGGATGGCGTTTGTTGTTACCGAGACGCGACTTTCAGCCCGGATGGAACATACATTCTCACGGTTTTCCAGGATGTCCGCAGTGGCGCCAACAGCGTAACGCAGTTGTATTACATTTCCATCGCTCAGATTGGCACTGGGGAGATTTTCATGCCCATCAAATTGCCACTTCGTTTTTTCCCCGACTTGCGTGAAAATATTCTATTGGCCCTGCGTCCAACTGGACCTTGACAGGAATCTCTCGGTTTTCGTGAAGTATTGATACTAGAGAGAAAAACTCCGAAATAATCGTTTCGGAGTTTTTCTCTTCTATTCGTTGGTTGTCGCCGATTTGGGGCTGGCCAGCGACCTAGCGATGCCTTTGAGTTCCAACCACCATTGTTCCTTTGGACGCTGGTATTCGGCATCGATCATACGGTCAAAATCGCGCAAATCATGAAACTTGATATGTCCATTTTGCATGCCAATGTAGGCACTATTTTCGCTGTCATGTTCACACTGATCGATCAAATACTCGAGGCAAAGACTTGCCAAGCGTGTGGCTTGAATGCGGTCGAATGGAGAGGGATCACCGCCCTGCTGCAAATGACCAAGAATGGCCGGGCGCACATCGAACACATCCTTGCCCTCTTCTTCAAAGAGGGAACAGATAAAATCTATCGTGTATACAGGGTTGGCATATTCATTGCGAATCATCAAACCGAGCCGTTTGCCAGTCTGGAATCCTTCCAGTAGTCTTTCCACGTCGACTTGCAGATCGCGCAGCTTGATGCCCTCTTCATGTAGATACACGCGTTCTGCGCCGGTCGCCATACCGCCCATCAGAGCCAAATAACCGCAGTAATGTCCCATTACCTCGACCACGAAACAACGGCGTGTTGCCACCGCTGATTGTTTGATCTTGTCAACTGCATCGACAATGCTATTCAGTGCTGTATCCGCGCCGATGCTGTATTCAGAACCGGGCAGGTTATTGTTGATCGAGGCCGGTAAGCAAACGATGGGAATATTGAAGCTGGGAAAATTTGGACGATTGGTCAACATACTGAACGCAGCCTCGTACGCAGTCCAGCCGCCGATCATCAACAGGGCATCGATGTGATGGTCCTCGATGACGCGTGCCACCGAATAGAGATCGCGTCCTTTCGGACTCCGACGCGTCGTACCCAACATCGAGCCGCCGCGTGAAGCCCACCCGCTGGCGCTCATCCAATCCATGGACTCCACCTCGCCATCGATCAATCCCTCGAAGCCATTGTGGATGCCCAGCATGGTATGCCCCTTATCCAATCCCAGACGGATAGCGGCGCGGGAGGCAGTGTTCATACCCGGGGAAGGTGCGCCCGCGTTGAGTATGCCAATGCGGAAGCGTTTTTTACCCGGGTCCACTGGATGAGGCAGGGCGCGTACCATGGTCTTAAATGTCTTGAATGCATCCTTGAAAGAGGAGCTGCGCAGAGAGATGGCTCGCTCATAATCCTTGACTTTGATGGCTTCCGCGACTGCCTGAGTTTGCTGGACGCTTTCCATCAAGGGAAAACGCGCCATGCGATTATTATGGATACCGATGACCACTGGGGCATCTTCCGGCTTGGCTGTGAGAATCGTGTTGACGGCTTCATGCCCTGTCAACGTGCTTAGATTACGATCAAAGGCGCTGGGACGGCCGCCGCGCTGGACATGTCCAAGAACGGTCACACGCACTTCCTCCTTGAGGCGTTCCTCCAGTGCGCGTTGAACATCGTTGCTGCCGATGTAATTCCCGTTCCGGTCGCAGGCGCCCTCAGCCAGGATCACGATGCTGTCGCGGCGACCAGCCGCTCGTCCGGCTCGGAGGCGTTCTGCCAGGACATCCTGCCAATTTTCCACATCGGGGGGCGCTTCCGGGATCAGCACCCAGTCTGCGCCACAAGCCAGCGCGCCCATCAACGCCAGATAGCCACAATTGCGTCCCATCACCTTGACCACGAAGGTCCGCTGATGACTGGCCGCCGTACTGGTGATGGCATCCACCGCTTCTGTGATACGATGGAGCGCCGAATCGGCACCAATGGTGATGTCTGTTCCGGAGAAATCATTATCGATGGAACCCACCAATCCCACGATGGAAAGATTTGGATATGCAACGGCCTCTTCAGCGCTGATCTCACCCGACTCCGCGAGTTCGGAGATGAGTGTAGGCCATTCCCGGCGAAAGACATTTGCACCGGTTAATGAGCCATCCCCACCGATCACGATCAGTCCATCGATGCCTGCGCGAATCAAATTCCATGCGGCGATCCTGCGGCCCTCGCGCGTGCGGAAGGCTTCGCAGCGAGCGCTGCCGATGATCGTCCCGCCCAATTGCAGGATACCGCCCACTGAGTCCCAATCCATCTTGCGGATGTATTCCTTCCCATCCACCATACCCTGATAGCCCTCATAGATCGCGTAAACTTCCGCGCCTTTATTCAATGCAGTCCTGACGACAGACCGCACTGCTGCATTCATGCCCTGGGCATCACCGCCACTTGTTAATATTGCAATTCGTTTCTTCGACATGTTAACCTTTGTTAGCACTAATCTCTTCAATACTCACTCGTGAATTTTACTTCATCCAATGAAAGAACCAGGAATTTGAAGCATGGTTCTCATTGACACGGGATTGATTGTTTTTCCTGCGGTAAACCGAAAGCTTCCAGGATAGGTACACCATCCCATTCCGGCGAAATGGGCAACCCCAAGGCGAAGGCAGCGGTTGCCGCCGTGTCCATCGTATGGATTTGCGTTGTGAGATGCCTGGGCTGGATACCCGGCCCGGATGCAATCCAGGGAATGGTCATATCTTCCGGCATACTGGTACCATGTGTTGTATCGTGGCCGCCGTGATCAGCCGTGACGATGATGAGAGTTTCATCGCGTAGATGCCTCGTATCCAGTTCAGCCAGTATCTGGCCCAGTGCCTGATCGGCGCGATACACAACGCTGAGCTGCTCCGGTGAAAGCCAGCCATATTCGTGTCCCATATCATTGGTTGTTGCGAAGTGAACAAATAAGAGTCCGAAATCCTGTGGGAACTTTTCAATCAGATTTTCGGTGACGACCAGGTCGCGGTCATTGATAAAAACGAAAATATCTGTACTGGAAGGCTCAGTGATGTGTCGCAGTTTTTCCTTGCCCACATACATCACCGTTTGCAAATCCGCCGCATGAGCGATATCGAACAAGTCTGTGCCGAGGGCATATCCCTTCTCAGGGAGATAATCATTCCAGTCCACGCCATGTTTGGAGGGACACATGCCGGTCAGCATGGATGAATGCGATACCAACGTGACACTTGGGAAAACGGTTCGCGCGGTCAGGGAGTAGGCGCCGGTTTGCATCAAGGTTAAGAGATTCGGCATGGGCGCCAGTGAAATGGCCTCGGGGCGGAGACCGTCAATGGAAAGGATCAAAACGCGGCTGGCGTGAGGCGCAGGCGTTGAGGTCTCCGTTGGGCTGGTCGTGGGCGTGATCGTTTCAGTGACAGTCGGTGTCGCAGTCGCTGTTGAGGTTGGGAACGGTGTAGTAGTCGAAGTAAGCGAGGGTGTCGGCGCGGCAAACGGAAGGGCAGTGTTACCGGGCAGTTGACAAGCCAGAATGGCCAGCAACAGGAACACGACAATCAGAAATGAACGGAGTTGGGGTGCGCTCATAAGAATCGATGAATTTTACTTCACTATTTTCTGGCGATTTATGATAAAACCTGTTCGGAGAAGTCCTTATGAGAAAAAGCGCCTTGCATATCCTCATTCTTTGCGCGTTTTTATTCGCCTCATTCTCATCCCGTTTTCTTTCCGTTGCCCGTGCTCAAACCTCTCCGGAGCCTGATACCGTCAACATTCCTGGCACGCACCAGGATGAATTGGGCTGTTCCGGTGAATGGCAGCCAGAGTGTGAGAAGACGATGCTGACGTATGATGCGGAGGATGAAGTCTGGCAGGCCATGTATGAGATCCAACCGAACAACGATGGTGATCAGAAAGGCCCGCGCTATAAGGCCGCGCTGAACGGCAGTTGGGATGAAAACTACGGAGCGAACGCCACGCCCGGTGGGCCGGATATCCCGTTGGTTGTTACCGAGCCAACGGAGGTGAAGTTCTATTACGATCATAAAACGCACTGGATCACAGATAACTTCAACACGCCCATTGTCGTGGCGATGGGAGACTTCCAAGCTCAAATTGGATGTAATAAAGATAACGATGCAACCTGTCTGCGGGCCTGGTTGGAAGATCCAGATGGGGATGGCAAATATGGTATTACGCTTAATGGCTTGCAGGCAGGAACCTATACGGTCACTTTCATATTGAATGAGGATGCCAATCAGATTATCGGTGAACCACAAAAATTTTCTGTTGCCAAGGAAGGCGACCCAATTTACTTTGGATATGAGGCTGTGAATAATCAAACTACCATCAATGCCGCCGGCGCGTCGGTGGGCGACTTAACCAAACAGCGCGCGATCTGGATCAGTGGGGACACATTGCTGTGGAATATTGTCGGTCCCGGTCTAAGCTATGCCCTTGTTTATTCTCCGGATGCGAGTCTTGAGCTTGACTCCAATGGTGTTAAGAACGGAAACGAAATCCCGCTGACCTTTGTTTCTGCAACGCCCAGTGCGGAGAGGGTCCTCAAGTATCCATACTTGCGCGATTATGCTGTCTTCAAAGTGACCGAAGCCGACCCTGCCAAACTGAAAGAGATTCTCAAAGGACAAATCGCCGTTCTCGCGCGCAATGCCGTTGGCCGCGTCGTGGACGCGACTGGCATCCAAATCCCTGGCGTGCTGGATGATCTGTATCCATATAATGGGCCACTGGGTGTGCATTTCGATGGAGCCATTCCTACGTTACGCGTCTGGGCACCAACCGCGCAAGCTGTTACTTTATACACATACGATACGGCCGTCGCAGCGACTGCTAATAAAGTGCCCATGCAATGGGATGCAGCCACAGGTGTGTGGAGCGTCACCGGCAATGAAAGTTGGAAAGATAAATTCTACTTATATGAAGTAAAGGTCTTCGCGCCATCAACGGGAAAGATCGAAACAAACCTGGTCACCGATCCGTATTCGATCAGTCTTTCGATGAACAGCAACCGCAGCCAGGTCGTGGACTTGAACGATCCCGAACTTGAACCGCCAGAGTGGGATGGGCTTGAAAAGCCGCCTCTCGCCGCGCCCGAAGATATTGTCATCTATGAGTTGCATATCCGCGACTTCAGTATCAGCGACCAGACTGTTCCGCAAGAATTGCGCGGCACGTATAAGGCATTCACCGTTAAGGATTCAAATGGCATGAAACATCTGGCTGCGTTGGCGCAAGCTGGTTTAACTCACATCCACTTGCTGCCGGCCTTTGATATTGCCAGTGTGAATGAAGACAAATCCACCTGGAAGACGGTGGATGAAGCCAAACTCAAATCCTATCCACCGGATTCAGATCAGCAAGCGGGCGCGGTCAGCGTGATCACAGGTACCGATGGATTCAATTGGGGCTATGATCCGCTGCATTACACCACGCCTGAAGGCAGTTATGCCACAGATCCCAACGGCACAACGCGCATCGTGGAATTTCGCGAGATGGTGCAGGCACTCAATCAAAGCGGATTACGCGTGGTCATGGATGTGGTCTACAACCATACGAATGCCAGCGGACAGAGCAAGAACTCCGTTTTGGATCGCGTTGTGCCGGGATACTATCATCGCTTGAACGCCGACGGCGCCGTGGAAAAATCGACATGTTGTGAGAATACCGCCACCGAGCACAACATGATGCGCAAGCTGATGATCAACTCGCTCATCACCTGGGCCACGGAATATAAAGTGGATGGCTTCCGCTTCGACTTGATGGGACATCACATGCTCGAAGATATGAAAGCCGTCCGCGCCGCGCTCGACGCGCTGACCCTCGAAAAAGATGGCGTGGATGGAAAATCCATTTATGTCTATGGCGAAGGTTGGGATTTCGGCGAAGTTGCCAATAACGCGCGCGGCAAAAACGCCAGTCAACTTAATATTGCGGGAACAGGCATCGGCGTGTTCAATGATCGCCTGCGCGATGGAGTGCGCGGTGGGGGGCCATTTAGCGATCCGAGAGAGCAGGGTTTCGCGACCGGCCTCCTGCTGGCAGCCAACCCCAATGAGCATCGCAGCCCGGAAGATCAACAGGCCCAACTGAACAACTACGCCGATTGGATTCGCATTGGTCTGGCAGGCAACCTCGCCGACTATAAATTCATGCGGGCGGATGGCAAATTGGTGCGCGGCAGATTGATCAGTTACAACGGCGCGCCCGCCGGGTATACGGCTGACCCGCAGGAAGACATCAACTACGTTTCCGCGCACGATAACCAGACTCTCTTCGATGCGGTGCAAGCCAAGGCGCCTGCCGAGGCTTCCCTGGCGGAGCGTGTGCGCATGAATAATCTGGCGCTGAGCATCATCATGTTCAGTCAGGGCGTTCCCTTTTTCCATGCCGGCGATGACATCCTGCGCTCCAAATCCTTCAGCCCGAATTCGTATAACTCCGGCGATTGGTTCAACAAATTGGATTGGAGCTACGAGTCGGACAACTGGGGTGTGGGACTCCCACCCGAAGGCACGGGCCAATGGGATATCTACCGTCCGCTGCTCGCGAACCCGGAACTGGCTCCCACTAAGTCAGATATCGAATTCGCCTCAGCCGTTTTCCGCGAGTTCCTACAGATTCGTAAAGGCTCGAGACTGTTCCGTCTACAAACGGCAGATGAAATCAAAAACGATCTTTCCTTTTATAACACCGGCCCCGATCAACTCCCCGGCCTGATCGTGATGGACTTGAAAGATGTAGGGAATATCGATCCAGCTTTTCGTGAGATCGTGGTGCTCTTCAATGCCCGCCCTGATTCGGTAAGCTTCAGCCATCCAGATTTTGTCGGCAAGGATTTTGAATTGCATTCAGTTCAACAGAATTCTGCTGACGCGCTCTTGCATGACTCGAAGTTTGATTCAGCCAACGGCGCGTTTACCGTCCCAGAGAGAACGACAGCAGTATTCAACATTACCAAGAAACAAATCGCCGAGGCAACGGCTACGCAGACGGCAACCGAAACAACTCCTACTGAAAGCAACTCCAATACGACACTTATGCTGGCCGGTGTGATCGGTGCCATCCTCGCGGTTTTGGCAGCCTTGTTCGCGATGAGGCGCACAGGCAATCAATCCTCATAAGGTTTTTTTCTGAAACTCTGCGCACAAGATCCCAAAATAGACATTCACCTCATAAGAAAGAAATCTCGCTTGCATGGGATTTTCATTCAAGGCACCGGCTAATATCAGAGTAGGCCATAAACTGTCGGGCTTGCCATGCTCTACCAGCGCGGGGTCGACTGTCAGCAAATCGTCCAGGCGGTCCGAGCGGATGACATCCTGCATCCATGCATCATATTCAGCGGAGGCGGGATCGAATCCATACGGGCCCCTCGCGTTGTGCGCGTGCCCCTGATCCGCGCTGGCGATCAAAGCGACGCGTTTGTCCGATGCTTTGAGCACGCCTCCGATGGCGCGGCCGAATTCGTAGTGAGTCGTATAAAGGAGATTCCGCGTTGGGCTGAGATGAACAATCTGCGGCTTGTGTTTGAAGCGGTGGCCCATGAAATATAGCGGTACGACCGCGCCCCAATCCAGAGGAATAAAACAATCTGGTCCACCGCTAGCGCCATAGATATAGCGTACGACCGGCACGTCCATTTCTGTTGCTTTGTCAGCGATGGAATTAGCCAGTTCCACATCCATCTGAAAATCAAGTTTTACATCGGCTGACCAATCCGCGATCGCTCTTTCGGTGATGGCAATATTCATCGCATTCTGCACACGAAAGCCATGTGGATTGACGATCACGATCACTTCGGGCGTCAAAGATTCCAAATGCGCGCCCATCTCCCGCATGGATTGGCGAGTGGATTTCACGATGTTCTGGTCTGCCACTGTTTCGGGAATCAAGTCACCGGCATGCGGTGCAATACAGGCGTAGGTCAGTGTCATAAGAAACTCCTTTGTTTGGCTCAGTATAGCAAAACTCACAAAACCCTTGACACCTAGTATCACTAGGTATAGAATACGCCAGGTATGATCGGTGAAGCACTCAAAGGACATCTGGACTTACTTTTGCTGGCCGTGTTGGCAGAGAGTCCCGCGCACGGGTACGCCATTATCGAATCCCTGCGTAGCAGAAGCGGCGGTACGTTCGATCTGCCCGAGGGAACGATTTACCCTGCCCTCCACCGGCTGGAGAGTCAGGGTTTGCTGCGCAGCCGCTGGTCAGAAGATTCGCCGCGTCGCAAGCGGGTTTATCAACTGACTCCGAAAGGTCAACAGGCCTTGTCGAAACGTCAGGAAGAATGGAAGAAATTTTCCAAAGCCATGGACGCCACGGTGGGGATTTGAGATGATAGAAAGTCGTGTCCAAACCTACTTGCGCAAATTGAAGCGACATCTTTGGTGGCGTGGCTTCACAGATGCAGATACATTCGAAGAACTGGAGAGTCACCTGCGCGAGTCGGCAGAAGTGGGTCTGCAGCAAGGATTGAGCCTTGAAGAAGCTGAAGCGCAGGCTTTGGAACGTTTTGGAAATGTTAAAGAAATACGTTCGGCATTTGAAAGAGAAAGGATGGATCTCATGCAAAAAATACTTTTAGCGATAGCTATCGTGACAGGATTGTTTATTGCTTATCTTGATTCCCAGCCCACCTGGGATGATACCGGCATTACCGTGGGCACCATGCTGCTCAGCAGTGGTTTGCTGGCACTCCTGGGTTGCCGCCGTCCCTGGCTAATTGCTCTCGCCATTGGCCTCTGGACCCCACTTTACGAAACATATCTATCGCACAACTTTACTTTTCCAGGAGTCATTCTCTTTCCCCTGATCGTGCTTCTCTTCCCGCTGATCGGCGCGTATGCCGGTTGGGCCGTTCGACGGGGCATCCGCAGAACACTTCATCCGGCGTGAAGTCAATAGAATCTTTTCGATAAAAAAAAATCGAGCGGATGCCATGTATCCGCTCGATTTTATATCACTCACTTCACGTCTTAGTAGGGCGGCCCCGATCGATCCTTGAACAGCATCAGGGCACTCTTTACCACCTTGATCAAGGTGACCAGGATAATGACAGCCACGATGATGGCAGGGACGGCATTCACAAGTCGTGACAATTCATCCGCAGATGCGCCAAGTCCCAGCGTAGTGAGGGTTTGAGGCGTGATGCCAAAGATTGCAGGTGTTCTCAGAATGACAATGAGGAGCGTCGCCTGGGCAATATCCATCAGGATACTCAGAATGCGCGTCACCGGCTTCCAATCCTCTTGACTTAACATAAAGCTGTTAAAGCCCACCTGCAGCAAACCCATGATATTAATCCAGGGCAGGAACCGAAAGAAGGTTTCCGTGAAGACTGGTATCGAAGTCTGTGTGCCATTATTCATAAATCGGATAGTGATCAGGTTGGGATAGAGGTTGAGAATTACCAGCCCCAGGAAGGTGAAAATGATCGTGAAAATATGATCGGGCGGATCAACCTGATCCGGGTCCGGTTCACTGGTCAATTCCTTGGGATCCCATTCCTTGAATTCCTCTTCGAATTTCTCTGCAACCGGCGTTCGTTCGAGGATGGCAAATACGAGGGCAATATTTCCAAAAGCTGCAACCAAACTACCCAGGAGGTTGAGAAACCAGTCTTTGACCGCGGTCAGGAATTCCACACCGATAAAACCGGTCTTCGCCAGATTGACTCCCAACCCAAGTAATGAGACAGCTGCCACAACAGTCAATGCAATACGCAGCACCATTTCAAAAATAGGGAATAGGTGTGGCCCAATCAGATACTGATGGGTTTGATAGGTGGCCGCGACCTCGCGCGGTGAACCATATTCCTTGAGCAACTCGAGGACGGTGGCTTCATCTGCCGGATCCTTCGACTCGCTCAGGACGGCGCCTTTCCCCTGAGTCCGTTCATCCAGCATATCCTCCAGCGTCGAGTGGATTTCTGCTTCGATGTCGGCCCGGTTTTTGCGCGGCAAATGTTTGCCTACCTCGGTAATATATCTATCGATCAGATTCATTCTAACTCCTTGCTTACGATAACATTTTCTGCATGGTCGCCGCCAGGGCAGACCATTCGCGTTTGAGTTTATTCAGCACCGCGCGTCCCTGCGGGCTGATGACGTAGTAACGTCGCGGACGGGCCTCGTCCACGATGCGCCAGTTGGATTGCAGCAAGCCCTGTAACTCGAGGCGGCGCAGCAGAGGATAGAGCGTACTTTGCTCGATCTCCATTCCCTGATCTGAAAGAGCCTTGAGCAGGGAGTAGCCGTACTCCTCCTTGCTCAACTGACTCAGCACCGCAATGGACAATACGCCGCGTCGCAGTTCCAATAACATGTTTTGTAAGAGATCATCGTTTTCCATTGTTCACCTGATGTCGCATTATACTGTATGATATACAGTATGTCAAGTATAAAAGCACAAGACGACGAAGAGCAGGTGAATGTGGTTCACCTGCTCTGCTACTTCTCTTTCTTTTAGTTATTTATCCTTCCGCTGACTTTTCAAAAACTCTTCGCATTTTCGAATGAACCTGTATACCGGCGGTCCGAACAGGATCGCCATCAGAAAAAACACGATGAAGATTTCCCTCCAGCCAATCGCAAAAACAGGTTCACAGGCAGTTACACCAAATAATAGAACTGCTAAACCGAGACGGAAATGATTCTTCATCGGATCACTTCAACATCGGCATCTTGAGGCCATGACGTTTCGCGGCCTTGATGGCGATCTCGTAGCCCGCGTCGGCGTGTCGGACCACGCCCAGGCCAGGGTCCGTTGTCAGGACGCGTTCCAGTCTGCGCGCTGCTTCGGGTGTCCCATCCGCGACGATGACCTGTCCGGCATGCTGCGAATATCCCATGCCCACCCCGCCGCCATGATGGAACGATACCCAGGTCGCGCCGCCAACCGCATTGATCAGCGCGTTGAGGATGGCCCAATCCGAAACGGCGTCCGAACCGTCTTTCATTGCTTCGGTCTCGCGGTTCGGGGAAGCGACCGAGCCTGAATCCAGATGGTCGCGTCCGATCACGATGGGTGCTTTGACTTTTCCACTGGCAACCAACTCATTGAATTTAAGTCCCGCTTTGAGGCGTTCGCCGTAGCCCAGCCAGCAAATGCGCGCCGGCAATCCCTGGAATGGCACTTTTTCCCTGGCCATCTTCAACCAGCGATGCAGATGCTCATCTTCGGGGAACAACTCCATGATGGCTTCATCCGTTGCGTAAATATCTTCCTTTTCGCCTGATAAGGCCACCCAACGGAATGGTCCCTTGCCTTCACAGAACAATGGACGGATATAAGCAGGCACAAAGCCGGGAAACTCGAACGCATCGCTCACGCCATTGTTGTAGGCCTGCTGGCGAAGGTTATTGCCATAATCGAACACTTCCGCGCCCGCCTTTTGAAATGCCAGCATGGCGCGCACATGCTGCGCCATCGAATCCATTGCCATCTTTTTATACTTCTCAGGGTCGGACTTGCGCAACTCATCCGCGGCGGTCACCGACAACCCGGACGGCACATACATCAAGGCCTCATGGGCTGAGGTCTGATCGGTCACCACATCGGGAATAATGCCACGTTCAGAGAGTTCGTGATAAATATCGGCCGCGTTCCCAATCAACCCAATGGACTTGGGAATCTGTTGCTCCTTGCATTCATCCACAAGCGTCATCCCTTCTTCGAGGGTATCCACGACGGTATCAACGTATCCCATGGCGCGGCGGCGCTCGGCGCGTTCGGGATCCACTTCAACGATGAGTCCCACGCCTTCATTCATGGTAATCGCCAGTGGCTGCGCGCCACCCATCCCACCCAGGCCGGCGGTGAGCACAAATTTCCCTTTCAACGAATTCCAGCCTTTGAGTTTGGCCAGCGCACCGAAGGTTTCGTAAGTCCCTTGCAAAATGCCCTGGGTGCCAATGTAGATCCATGAACCGGCGGTCATCTGCCCGTACATGATGAGTCCTTTTTTTGCCAACTCATCAAAATGTTCCCAGGTGGCCCAATGCGGCACCAGATTGGAATTGGCGATCAGAACCCTGGGCGCGTCCATGTGACTCTTGAAGACCACGACAGGTTTGCCAGATTGCACGAGCAGGGTTTCATCTTCTTCAAGATTTTTAAGCGACTTAAGAATCGCATCGAAGGCTTCCCATGAACGCGCGGCTTGTCCGCGTCCGCCGTAGACCACCAAATCCTGTGGTCGTTCCGCGACTTCAGGGTCGAGGTTATTTTGAATCATACGATATGCGGCTTCACTAAGCCAGTTCTTACAGGTGAGGTCCGTGCCCCTCGGAGCTCGGACAGTTCTAGGTCCAGACATGATGCGTCTCCTTGTCGAATAAGAAAATGCCTCCCGGCAATTATACGCCGGGAGGCATTTTCATAAGTCAGGGAAACAGGATTATTTCGTGAATTGAACTGAAGCACCAATCAGGTCACTCTCCGGGAAAATATCCTGGCTCGATTGTTTTGATGCCGTAGTAGTGAGCAGGATCAACTTGTTGTTGGTTTGGAACACAATCACCCTCTGCGCAATCTTCACTCCGTTGACACTCTGTTCCAGGTCAATAAATTCAATTTCCACACCATGGGTATTCTCCATGGTATTTACTCCTTCTGTGACCACCTTGGCGCCTTGTTGTTTGAAGGTTTCTTCTAGAGCACCCGTGACGAATGCCAGTGGCATGGCAGATAGCAGTTTGTTCTCCACAGCCGTGATATTCATGTTGGCCGCAAAACCATTGACAAGGTAATCTGGATTCTTGTTGAGAGCTGCCATGCGAAAAACCGTAGGATCCATGTCCTTGAAAGCCTGGACTAAATCGGCAAGGTTGGGATTATCTTTTGCAAGTTGATCGAGTGCGGCTGAAAAGTCATCTTTCTGCACCGGAATCACGGCCCAATCTGCCGGCAAAACCAACTGATATTTGTTATCGTAATCGATAAACAAGGTTGAACCGTCTGATTGTTCTTCAGTCTTCACGCCAGTTGGCAGGGGAGTAGGCGTGGCGGAAGGTGTTTGTGTTGGCGTTGAAGTCGGACTTGGAGTAAACGTAGGTGTGGGCGTGAACGTGTTTGTGGGCGTGGGCGTTTCAGTGGCGAGGAACGGAAGGTTGCTCACACCACAGGAAAGGCTGGTCAGCGCCAGCAATATCATGGTGATTGTCAGACCTTGAAACGTTTTCTTCCTCAACACCCTAGCCTCCTGGTCAAAAAATCCCTCTCGGCTGGTCAGTCGAGAGGGAAGGTAGTTCGATTTCAAATGATCAAGCCGTCTGAGCGAGCAGCTGAGCGAAGTTGGTACTCTTCAGGCGCGTGACCAATTCATCCTGGGCTTCACACCAGACCGATCGGATCGGGCACTCACCATGGAATGAACAAGCTCCGGCATCTGTTACGCATTCATTGAGTTGGATGGGACCATCGATCGCTTCAACCACTTCCAGTAAAGTGATGTCTTTGGGGTCGCGCGCCAGAGTGACTCCACCGCGTGCGCCACGTGAAGTATGCAGGAGCCCGGCAATGGAAAGCTGGGAAATAATCTTTGCCAGGAATGACGGTGGAATGCGCTGATCTTTTGCAACCATGCTGGTGGCCGCCCTCTCGCCATCCTTCATTTGTGCCAAATGTAAAACTGCTCGAACGGCATAATCAGCCTGACGGGTGATCTGCATAGGTACCTTCCTTTTTATAAAAAGAGACAATGCCTGTCTCTTATAACGATTTTATTTGCCCATCGCAGTAGTGGCAAGTGATAGAGGTCACAGAGGAATTATGACCTTTTACTCCGATTTTCTAACAAAAAACGATCCGTCGAGCGAAGCTCGCGGACCGTTTTCATGCCAGTCAAAACAAATTAATCAGTAATGGAGAGGTTCCCGGCAGTCATCTTGACAATGATCGTTAGGGTTGGCCCCGAACCGTTCTGTGTGTATTTCTGTCCATCCTGTGACCAGCCAGAACTATGATTGATATTCACAGCGGCACCTTCAACGGTGACAACAGCAGCCGTGTTTTCAGGGATGATGAGGCTCAGGTTGCCTAATCCTGATTCGATGGTCGCGACCGCATCTCGCTGAAGTTTGCCGCCAAAGTCAAGCGTATAATTTCCCGCGCCGCTGGAAAACGTCAGCGTGGAAAAATTCGCGTTGGCCAGATCAGTTAATTTCACGTCCGAAGCGCCCGTCTCATAACGCAGGACAGTCATCTCGGTTTGATTCGGCTCCTGGAACGAAAGATCCACATGGGAGGTGCCGTCCTTCACCGTCAGGCTCTTCAGGGCGAGTCCTCCCATATCAAGATGACCTTCGTAGGCGCCGGCCTGAACGATCAGATCCAAGGGTGTATCGCTCAGCTTCAGATCCCACTCATTCTGGATGTCGTCAAATGCTGGAAGGCTGTGAAAGTCGCCTTGTTTGATCTCAATATTGCTCCCATTCTCGACAACTTCAGGCCTTAAAGTCTTCCACGTTATAGACCGCGGTGCCATCGACCAGATGGGTCGCTCCGGGAGATAAGCTCAACTTGCCTGCGCCAAATGAAATGGGCACCCGTGTCTTGTCGGACTGTGGGTCTGTTGCCGTTATGGATTCTTTGACCTCCGGCCCGGCGCTTTTCCGTTCGGGCAGGTCGATGCTAAACCCGCAGGCCATCGAGGCCAACGCGAGCACAAGGATTGCTGAAAAAACTTTTGTGTTCATCTTGAATCTCCTTCTTTGCTTCATACGAGGGAGATTCAGATGAGCTGCAAAAGCGCGTTATTCGCAATGACCTTATGCCACCTTGCGGCCTTTGGGTAATTCTCTTACAGCCAATGCTGCATCCAGTGCCTGTTGAATGGAGCGCACTTCGATGATCTCCAGCTCCCTGGGCCAGCCTTCTCCTTTGCGAATGGCCCTTGGCACAATGGCAGTTTTGAATCCGAGTTTCGAGGCTTCGCGTAAACGCGCTGGCATCTGACTGGGCATGCGCAATTCGCCCGCGAGACCCATCTCACCGATCAGGACCGCCTCTGCCTTAACCGGAGTATCCTTCCACGAAGAAGTGATGGCCGCGGCGATGGCCAGGTCTGCGGCAGGTTCATCGATTTGCAAACCGCCGACCACGTTGACGAAAATATCCTGCTCGGAAAGTTTCAAGCCAGCGCGGCGAGTCAATACGGCAGCGATCAAAAGCAGACGGTTAAAGTCCACGCCGTTGGCGGTGCGCCGCGCATTACCGAACTGCGTGGGAGAAGTGAGTCCTTGGATTTCAACCAGGATGGGACGCGTGCCTTCCATGGTCACCGCGATGGAAGAACCCGCCGCATTGACCATCCGTTCGGCAAGAAAGGCTTCTGATGGATTCGTCACTTCGATCAATCCGCCTTCGCGCATTTCAAAGACACCCACTTCCGCCGTCGCGCCAAAGCGGTTCTTTACTGAACGCAATAAACGATACGCCTGGAAACGATCACCTTCCAGATATAGCACTGTGTCCACAATGTGTTCCAGCACGCGCGGTCCAGCGATGGTACCTTCCTTCGTGACATGCCCGATCACAAAGACAGTGATGCCGCTGGTCTTTGCCAGTTCGCGTAATTGCGAGGAACCTTCGCGCACCTGGGACACGGAACCCGCCGATGAATCCATGGACGAAAGATAAACTGTTTGAATGGAATCCACGATCAACAAATCAGGCTTTACTTCATTGACATGATTGAGAATGATTTCGAGATTGGTTTCTGTAACCAACAATAGATTTGCAGGCAGGGGCGGACGGCCGTCTGCTCCTGCGTTTTTGTTCAAACGCACTGCACGCATTTTGATCTGCCGTTCCGATTCTTCGCCGGAGACGTATAAGACGCGTTTCTGCGACGCCATCTCCATCGCCATTTGCAGCATCAAGGTGGATTTGCCGATGCCCGGGTCACCGCCGACCAACACGATGGAGCCAGGCACGATCCCGCCGCCGAGCACGCGCGCGAACTCGCCGATCGGAAGGTGGATGCGGTCCTCCGCGTTAGAAGTGATGTCACCGATCGAACGCGGGGCAGACCGACCGGTCAAGCCGCGCACCGCTGTCCCCTTGGTCACCGGTTCATCGTGGATGACTTCTTCCATCATGCTGTTGAACGATCCGCACTGTGGGCACTTCCCCATGTACGAGGCAGCGACTCGTCCACATTCCTGACAGACATAACGTGTATGTGTTTTTGCCATTAAGACCTCATAAATCAAATAGGGACACAGCACGCTGTGTCCCTACCAGTATAACAGAATTTATGTTCTATTCACGCCATGGCCACATAGACCTGACTTAGCATCGCAAGAAATTCGCCCGAAGGTCGCTCCTTCAAAATCTCCTTGCGTGCATCACGGTCGAGCGTTCGCAGTAACAAATATTGCACGGCATACTTGCGAAAGAGGCGTTGTCCATCCTGCTCGCCATAGAACTGGATGCTCTTCTGCAGATGCTCGTGCACGGTCTGTTGTACTTGTTCCGGAGGAACCTGCTCGCGGTCCAGGCCGGCAAAGATCCAGGGATTGGCAATGGCGCCGCGTCCGATCATGACTGCATCGCACTTGGTGTATGCCTTCATATGTTGGATGTCGGCCACGGTTCTGACATCACCCGAGCCTATCACCGGTATCTTGACCGTTGACTTGACCTCGGCAAGCGCGTCCCAATCAGCGTGACCGCTGTAGCGTTGTTCCTTTGTTCGTCCATGGATGGCGATCAGCGAGCCGCCTTCTTCTTCGACGATACGAGCGATCAACTTATAGTTCTTCTTATCCTCCCAGCCCAGGCGGATTTTACCCGTCACCGGGACGCATAGTGCAGCAGTCAACATTCTGAAGGTACGCGCGACCTTGACCGGAGTGGGCATCATCCCAACGCCCGCGCCGCGATCTGCGATGCTCTTGGCGGGACAGCCCATATTGATATCAATAATATCCGGGTTTAATCGCTGGATTTTCAATGCGGCCTTCAGAATCAGGTCTGGATCATCGCCGTAGATTTGGAAGGTGATGGGGCGCTCGACTTCTTCGTAATAAAGTCGCTTGGCCGGTTCCTTCGAGCGGCTCAGGATCTTCTCCACTTTGACAAATTCCGTGTAGCTCATGGCAGAACCCAGCTTCCGGCAGAGGGAACGGAAGGGCCAATCGGAGTAGCCGTCCATTGGCGCGAGAACCGTATGTCCATAAATAGGGATATCGCGCACGTAAAAAGAGGGTGCCGCCTCCGAAACGAAAGTGTGGTCGATAAAATCCATTTGCATGTTTCCATGAGTATATCAGAATGTTTCACCTGTGAATCTCCGTGCTATACTAAAATCGATCAAAGGATTTTCAAACATGAAACGTTCCAGCCTGATCTATCTCCTGTTTGTATTTTGTCTTTTAATGATGAATGGTTGCGCTTCAAACCTACCGGCCTCGGAAACGGCTACGCCGGCCCCAACGAACACACCAGAGCAAATTCTCTTCGACGATTTTTCCTATTCCGATACCGCTGAAATGACTGCCAACGGCTGGGTTGTTCGGGAGGGTGGTGGTTGGCCGGGAGTGACTGGCGCGAGTTTCCGCGCCGAGAATGTCACTTTCCTGGATTATCCGAATCGAGCCGGGAATCGTCTCTTGCGTATGACTTCCTCCACAGACGGGAGGGGAGAGAACACGTATCAAACGCAAATCTGTCATCAACGTAAATACTTGGAAGGCACGTACGCGGCGCGCCTGCGCTTTAGCGACCTGCCCGTCACGGGGGGTGATGGGGATCAAATCGTTGAGACGTTTTATATGATCACGCCTTATGACCATCCTTTGGATCCAAATTACAGTGAGATGGACTTCGAATATCTCCCCAATGGCGGCTGGGGCGGGAGCCCAATCACCATGTACGTGACCACTTGGGAGACCGTGCAGATCGAGCCATGGAATGCAGACAATACCAGTAATTCAGTCCAGGAGAGTTTGGATGGCTGGCATACCCTAGTCGCGCAGGTGACTGATGGCACCGTTCGTTATTATGTTGACGGCAAGTTAATCGCGCAACATGGCGGGAACTATTATCCCGACGCGTTGATGTCCATCAACTTCAATTTATGGTTTATCGATGGTGGACTGAGCAATGCTGAGGGGATCAAGGAATATCAGGAAGATATCGACTGGGTTTTCCACGAGGCGGGTGTCTCACTCATGCCTGACGAAGTCGAGGCCAAAATTGCTGAATTAAGAAACGCTTCGATCAAGTTTCAGGATACTGTGATGCCAGGTGTTCCAACTTCGCCCTGCGATCTTTGATTTAGAAAACAAACTCCAAAGGTCTTCAAGACCTTTGGAGTTTGATAACTAACGATGTATTACGCAGTCTGCTTCTTCAACAACTCAAGGAAGTGCTTGCGGAATTTGGACACCTTCGGCGCGACGACTGCCACGCAATAGGGCTGGTAGCGATTATGGGTGTAATACTCCTGGTGATAATCCTCCGCCATGTAGAACTTGTCGAACTTCGTGACCTCGGTGACGATGGGCTTGTCCCAGATGTTCTGCGCATTCAAGTCCTTGATCAATTCCTCGGCAACTTTCTTCTGTTCCTCGTCGTGATAGAAGATGGCAGAACGATATTGCGTACCCGTATCTGCGCCCTGGCGGTTCAGTGTGGTGGGATCGTGAATGGCAAAGAAGACATTCAACAGGTCTCGATAGGAGACCACGTTCGGATCGAAGTGAACCTGCACGACCTCGGCATGTCCAGTATTGCCCATGCAGACCTGGCGATAAGAAGGACTTTCAACGTGGCCGCCGGCATAGCCTGATTCCACGCCCTGCACACCCTTGATCTCATCATAAACAGCTTCGAGGCACCAGAAGCATCCCCCAGCCAGTGTTGCGGTTTGAAGATTGGTATTCATACGATTACTCCTTTTTTAGAGTTCCTGCATCCCATAGACAACATCATATGCTGAAAACTTATTAAGAAAGAATTACAAAAAAGAGGGACAGGTCATCGACCTGTCCCTCTGGAACATACTATTCTTTCTTATACAGCCGGCGCTTCTTCCTTTTCGCCATTACGTTCAAGTATGATCTCCCCATCCGCATTCAAACTGACCAGGACCGAATCTCCATTTTGGAAATCGCCGTTCAGCAGCTTATCTGAGAGTGGGTCCTCCACTTTTTGCTGGATGACTCTCTTCAGCGGGCGTGCGCCGAACTCTGCGTCGTAGCCTTGATCTGCCAGAGCCGTGAGCGCTTCGGATGTGGCGGTCAGCGCCAGGTCGTGTTCCTTGAGGCGCAGGGCAACCTTATCAAGTTCGAGGGAAACGATCTTCTGGATATCTACTTTGTTTAGCGAACGGAAAATAACGGTCGCATCCAGACGGTTGATGAACTCTGGCCGGAAGGCGCGTTTGAGGGATTCGTTCAGCCGCTTGCGCATGTCTTCGTAAGACACCCGCTCTTCGGTCTCTTCATCCCGCTTGAGCGCAAAACCCAGCGAGGACTGGCGCTTGATCAGATCCGCGCCGATGTTGGAGGTCATGACGATGATCGCATTGCGGAAATCCACTTTGCGGCCCTTGGCATCGGAGAGATGTCCTTCTTCCATGATTTGCAAGAGCATATTATGGACTTCGGGATGCGCCTTCTCAACTTCATCGAAAACGACGATGGAATACGGGCGCCGGCGCAGGGCCTCGGTCAATTGACCGGCTTCTTCGTAACCGATATATCCTGGAGGCGCACCCACCAGACGGGAGGCCGTATGCCGTTCCATGAACTCGGACATATCCAACTGGACAGCCGCGTCTTCGCTGCCGAACATGAACTTGGCCAGTGTCTTGGTGAGTTCTGTCTTGCCGACGCCGGTCGGTCCCAGGAACATGAACGAACCGATCGGACGCCGCGGATCCTTCAAACCGGCGCGTGCGCGGCGGACAGCACGCGAGATCGCCACGATGGCATCGTCCTGCCCGATGATACTCTTGCGCAGTTCCTCTTCCATCTTGAGCAGGCGCTGCGATTCTTCCTCGGCCAATTGCATCAACGGGACGCCAGTCCACATGGATACAACTTCGGCAATGTCTTCCGCCGAAACGACTGGGCTGTTCGTGCGATCCCAGCCGGTGCGCAGGCGTTCGATCTGCTCGCTAAGTTCGAGTTCGCGATCTTCCCATTCCTTTACATCTTCGCCATTGCCTTCTTCCTGGGCCAGCGAACGATTCTGACGCGCCTGCCGGAGTTTGCTGAATAAATCCTTCGACTCCTTGGCAGCCGGACTCTTATACATGCGCACGCGTGACGAAGATTCATCGATCAGATCGATGGCCTTATCGGGGAGGAAACGCTCCGTTACATAGCGGGAGGATAAATGCGCGGCGGCCTCAAGAGCCTCATCGGAGATCACCAGATGGTGATGCTCTTCGTAAGCCGAGCGGATGCCGCGCAGAATTTCAATGGTCTCTTCCTCAGAGGGTTCTTCCACTTGAATCGGTTGGAAGCGGCGTTCGAGTGCTGCATCCGATTCGATATGCTTGCGATACTCGTCCATGGTGGTCGCGCCGATCACCTGCAATTCACCACGCGATAAGGCGGGCTTGAGGATATTGGCCGCATCCACGGATGAACCGGCGGCGCCCGCGCCAACCAGCATATGGACTTCATCGATAAATAGGATTGCTCCAGATTGTTTCAATTCATCGATCACGCGTTTGAGTCTTCTCCTCAAACTGACCGCGATACATGGTGCCCGCCACCAGGGAACCAACGTCAAGTTGCAAGAGACGTTTGTTCATCAAGGGTGCAGGGACATCACCTTCCACGATGCGCTGCGCGAGGCCTTCGACGATGGCGGTCTTGCCGACGCCAGGTTCACCGATCAATGCCGGATTGTTCTTCGTGCGACGCGCCAGGATTTGTATGACGCGCTCGATCTCCATCTGGCGGCCAATCACCGGGTCGAGCTTTTTCTCCTCGGCCTTGGTCGTCAGATCGGAAGCCAGTTGATCGACCAGCGGAGTCTTCGCGTTGGCGGTGGAACCACGCGCCGCGCTGCCTCCCGCAGGTGTCGGGGAGGATGAGGCGGACTCGTTCAGTACGCGGCGAGTTTGTCTGCGAATCTGTTCCGCCGTCACGCCGAGTCGGCGTAGCACTTCCATGGCGGTGCTATCCACGCGCACCAGTCCCAACAGAATATGTTCCGTACCAATGTAATGATGACCCAGTCGGCGCGCCTCGTCCACCGCGTGTTCCAATACTTGCTGTGTTTCGGAGGCAAGTTCGACGCGATTGGGATCAAAGCTGCTCGAGCTGGTTGTCACACGGCGGATCACTTCACGGACCCGATCAGAAGTCATGCCAAGTTCACGCAGGACCCGGCCCGCGACACCACCTTCTTCATCCATTAAACCGAGGAGGAGATGTTCCGTACCGATATTGTTATTGCGAGATTGTTCAGCCTCTTGATGTGCCAGGCTAAGTACACGTCGTGCTCGTTGCGTGAAACGTTCCATTCCTGCCATAGTTATCTCCTAAATCTATGCGAGGGATTCTACCAAAAAGGGGGGAAAGTTACCGTAGGAAAAAGATTAGAATTTGTTTACAAGATGGTTACAATAATAACAGGTTTATCATCTAAAAACGAAGCTCACGAAAGACTGGCTGCTTCACTGTTTATTCCATGGCCCAAACCAGCGCGGGCTAAATTTACTCTACAAAGGATGGATCATGAAATCAATTTGTGTTTTTTGTGGATCTTCGGATACGGTTCACGCGGACTATATTGCTGGTGCCCGTTTCATGGGCCGGACTTTGGCTGAAAGGGGCTTCCATTTGATTTACGGCGGCGGAAAGACCGGGCTGATGGGTGCCGTAGCCGAAGGCGCACTATCCGCCGGTGGCGAAGTGATCGGTGTGATCATCCCTTCGATGAACACTGCCTCTCTTGCCTATGACGGACTTACCCGCATGGATGTTCCAACCGGCATGCACGGACGCAAAGCCCGCATGCATGAACTGGCCGACGGCTATATCGCCATGCCCGGTGGATTTGGCACCTTCGATGAATTATTCGAAACAGTCACCTGGGCGCAGACCGGTGCACACGAAAAGCCGGTTGGCTTGCTCAACCTGAGAAATTATTATGTACCCCTGCTGGCAGCCATCGATCATGCGGTCGCGGAGGGCTTTATTTTTCAGGAACATCGCGATGCTTTATTCTATGATGCCGATCCCAATCTGCTGCTTGATAAGATGGAACGATACGAACATCCTCATGCCGCGGTAAAAAGGTGGATGAGGGAAGAATAACTGGATCGTTAATCGTTGCCAGTTTAATCAAAATTATTTTCAACAGGAAGAACTAAGATGAACATCACCAAAGTGGAACTCTTGTCTTCAGATTTACAAGCTCAAAAAGATTTTTATACGAGCATCCTGGATCTGCCTGCGCAGTTAACTTCCTTGGGCTTGGAAGTGACCGTCGGCGCGACAAGGCTGCTCTTCACGCAGGCTCCGGATGACTTCGAGGGTGCTTATCATTTTGCCTTCAATATTCCCGAGAATCAATTTATTAAAGCCAAAGAGTGGACCTCCCAACGAGTCTCTTTGCTGCGCAATGACAACGGGGAAGAGGAGTTCCCATCCAAAAGCTGGCACTCAGATTCGATCTATTTCAAGGACGTGGCGGGAAATGTCCTGGAATTTATTGCACGTCATACTCAAAAGAATGTCGTTGAGGCTGACTTCGATAGCGGACAAATTTTAAGTGTCAGCGAAATCGGCTTACCTTCTGAAGATGTGGTTGCCTTTGCAAATGAGATTTGTTCCAGGCTGAATTTATCCACGTTCAAGCAGGCAGCGAATCCCAACTTCACGCCGATCGGAGACGATGACGGGTTGTTCATCCTGCCGGCCGCGGGCCGCATCTGGAAGCCAAACTCCGGCGTCCCGGCGAAGCTGCTGCCGGTCAAAGTGTCGGGAGAGACGAACGGAAGAACATGGGAAGTGCGCGGCGTGCCCTATCAGATTACTGGATAAATCCGCCCAGCGATCCCTGCGAATTGATAACGGAGCGCAACTCGCTAAAGGGAACGGTCACTTGTTGTGGACCCGCGGCGTAAGGCGCGACCTGATATTCATCGAAGGTGATCAGCAATCCATCAGGGGTGATGTTCCAGTTGTGGTAATTTTCCGCAGTGGGCGCGGCGCCATCCTGGAAGGAGCCTTCAAAGAAGAGTTGCTTGCTGAGTTCGGTAATGCAATATTGCGAGATGGCTTCGAGATAATTGGAATTCGGCAGGAAGAGATCGCTCAAGGCCAGTTCGCGGGCCTGGCCGAGATCATAATTCATTGTGATACTGTACAAACCCGGGTGCGCAGCGCCATCGGAATAGAACGAGAAGTCCAATTTGAGACTCCAAATCTCATCATATTGCGAAATCAGGGAATACGACACATTTAAAGTACTCCCTACCTCGGTCATTGGAGGGAGGGTATTTTGCAGGAAGCCCTGCCGGAAGGTATCCACTTCTTTTTTGACAAGTTCGTCCATTCTTTGGTTGAACACCTGGACGCGTGGATCATTATTGCCAGCCAGTTGCGGCGTTTGCACAGTGATGGTGTAGGGCGGCGTTTGATTCGTTTCGTTGAGCGGGGCAGAAATCAACGTCACTTGCCCGCTGAGGGAAACGGGCGTGGAAGTGGGAACGGCCGTCGGGATTGCTGGTACGAGCGAAGGTGTAGCGGTAGGAACCGGTGCGAGTACATTGCAGGCCAGAACAGTTAACAAGGCAAAACTTGCCAGATTCAATTTATAAAGATTTGGCGATTTCATAGATTCTCCATCTCTCCTTAACGACGATGATGCCAATTATGTTTCCACCCTTGCCTCTGGCTGATCAAAATGCTACTGACCCATGTCCTTTACAAAATATCTTGCAGGGATATACATTGTTTCTCTCACGAGATCACATATTCGAGATGGATATCTTCGGGCTCCAGCGCAAACAATTCCGGGTCGATCTCCGTTGCTAGGATACATCCCAGGCGCGAATAATAATTGATCGTGTTCTCGGAGGGCGTCGCTGAGATATACAGCTTTTTCGCTCCAAGCGACTTGGCTTTTTGAACAGCAAGATGGAAGAGCCTGGTACCTAATCCCTGTTTTCGGTAATCGCGGCTGACATGCAGGGATTTCAGTTGCAGCGTATCGTGCTGCGAGCGGATAAACTTACTCTCCAACACTGCTACACCCACCAATCGATCATTTTCAAATGCACCCCAAAAGGTCCCGCCGCGCGCATGGCAGTCCATCAGAATCGGTGTATATAATTCTGCTTCGCCGGGGGGCCAGCCTCGCATATCGAAATAATCGGGTTTCAGCATTAATTTCCCATCCTGTAGAACATAAATATTCTCGACAATTTCACGGCGGTCAATTTGCCAGATCAGTGGGATTTCCTCACGTTCGAGAAGGCGGGTGTTCATGGCGTCAATGCTAATTCCTTCGATGTCTCTGGTGTTTCCTGATGGAATTACTTCCTAAACTGTCGAATCAATTTATCATACTCGGCATGCGATCCAATCCAATAGCAGATGATCTCGTTTTCATCACGAATGCCAACAGCGCGATAATCCAATCCCACCCGCACTGAATAAATGGGGCGGGTAAGATGGATTGGTTTGAAACGTAAACTTGGGTGATGAGGATTCTCTGTAAAAAGACGATACGCCTGCCGCACTTGTTTTTGAACGTCGGCAGGCAATTCTGCAAAGGCGTTCCGAAACTTATCCGTAATGTGAGAGTTCATAAAGTGTCGGGATCAAGTCTTTTTGTTTTCTTTGCTTTGTGTTCTTCTAAAGCTTCGTCCGCGAGATCTGATAAAAAATCACTGGAATTGGCAAAAAGCTCTGACCAGCGTCCTTCGGAATGTAATTCTTCCAGAATCCATGCTGCAAACTGATTTTGTTCATCAGGGGAAAGTTTTTCGATCTCAGAAATGACTAATTCGAGTTGGGTCATATCGTTCTCCTTACTCACTTTAAAGTACAGCATATTCGATCCCAGCTAAGAATCACTCGTCAACTCCTTCAATATCTCCAAGGCTTCCTCTTTCCCGCCATAACCATTCTCCCCGCCCGGGCCCACGCAGGAGGGACAACCATCCGTGCAGGGACATTCACGGACCAGTTCAAATGCGCGCGCCATCAGTTCATCGTGCAATTCAAAGAGCTTCTGACTGAAGCCAATCCCGGCGGGAATGGCATCGTATAAAACGATGGTCGGGCCACCGAAGGTTTTGTTCTCGATCGGTTCGACGTGCGTGCCCAGGTCACCGCGGTCACACATTAGAAACAGAGGCGCGAGGTTGCCCAGCACATAGGCCAGCCCGGACAGTCCGCTTTTCATGCGGACATTTTGCTCCGCTTTGTGATGGCAGGATGAACATAGTGTGGTGAGATTGTCGCGTCAATTCGCTTGTTGGAGTCCAAAGTCTCCTGACTTTGCGTTCCGTGTGAATGCGCGGAAGGGAATCTTGTGATGTACATCATGCTGACGTGTCGTCTCGACTGCGCCGCAGACCTGACAGGTATAGTTGTCACGCGCCCGCACACGGTCGCGAATCTTGGGCCAATCAGGGCCATAGTCGTTTGGATCGTTGGTCCAGACCCCGGCTTCGCGCAGACTCGTAACCGTTTCCTCGGAGAGGGAAAACCAATAGCCGGTCGTTTGCAGATCGGTGGGAGGCAGGTCCAACGGTTCTTCGCCTAGGTTTTCGTGCGTATACCAGCGTCGTTTGCGAAAGCCGTTCACTTGAGTCGTCACTTGTAGTTCGCCCCACTTTTTCTCGCCCGCGCTTCGTCTTTGCTCTTCTTCATTATCATTCAGAGTCGCTCCGCTCAGCGCGAGGGTGGTTTGGGCGGTTTCAGAAAGAACAGTGACTTCCGTGCCCTGGAGTGGCTCGGTATAGTATTCACTTTCGATGGGTTTCAAGTAGGCGATGTGTTCTTCGAGATCGAGATCTTTTACAAAAAACGATTGTGCTTCATGTAAATAGATCGCGCCCGGATGCACCATCCATAAGGCGCTTTCGCCGTCCACGGTGCCAATGGTCTGTGGTCTATCATCGAGAGTCGTTTGCAACACCACTCTCTGCGGCGAGGCCGAACGCAGCGAAATATTCGCAGCGGGATATTGATCCGCCATCCAATAAACTTTTTCCTGTGATGCATGCGCTTCACTGTTCGCGACCAGGAACTGCAAATACTCATCAATGGTCTCAGTGGAGACTGTGCCGAAACCTTCGCCTTTTTGGAACGGCAATTCGAACATGGCACAACGCAAATGTTCGAGCAGGATCAACAAATGATCAGGATTGACCAGCGCCTGTTCCGGCGAACGTTCGAAGAAATATTCAGGATGATGAGCGAGGAACTGATCGAGCGGACTGGCTGAGGCCACCAGCACTGCCACGGCGGAGGCAAGACCGCGTCCTGCCCGACCCGCTTGCTGTCTCGCTGAAGCGACAGTTCCCGGATACCCGACGAGGATCGCCGCGCCCAGCCCGCCGATGTCGATGCCCAATTCGAGGGCATTCGTCGCCACGACGGTTTTGACGCTGCCATCGCGCAATCCTTTTTCGATCTCTCTTCTTTGGAGAGGCAGGTAGCCGCTACGATAACCACGGATGACGGATTGAGGCTTAGGTAAAGACTCATAACTGATCAGCGGTGACTCGATACTGGAGTCTGGAGTGAGATCGCCTTGTAAATAACGCAGAATAATTTCGACACTTCTTCTGGAACGTGCAAAGACCACCGATTGAACATTGCTGGTGATTAGGTCCTGTGCCAGCCGAACACCTTCCAGCAAGGAACTCTTTCGCAAGCCGAGGCCTTCATCCACGATAGGCGGATTGTAGATGATGAAGTGACGCGGCCCACGCGCCGAACCGTCATTGTCAATTAAGTGAACCGGCTCTTCGATGAGATGCTCGGCAAGTTCTTTCGGGTTGCCAATTGTTGCCGAAGCCAGGATGAATTGCGGCTTTGCGCCATAAAAATTTGCCACGCGCTTGAGCCTGCAAATCACGTTCGCAACGTGCGAACCGAAGACGCCGCGATAGGTGTGCATTTCATCGATGACGATAAAACGCAGACTGGCAAAGAATTCGTTCCAGTTGGTGTGATGCGGCAGAATGCCGGTATGCAGCATATCAGGATTGCTCAATACGATGCGGGCGTTCTTGCGGATGGAGGGGCGGGCCGAGGCAGGTGTATCGCCATCATAGATCGCCGCGTTGAGCGAACCCGGTTCTTGAAGGTTTGAAACAAATGACTGGAGATTGGAAAGTTGATCCTGTGCCAAGGCCTTGGTGGGAAAGAGATACAGCGCACGGGCATTGGTATCTTGCAGCAACGCAGCAAAGACCGGCAGATTGTAGGCGAGAGTTTTTCCGCTGGCTGTACCGGTGGCGAGGATGATGTTTTCGCCCGCGCGGGCGTGCGTCCAGGTTTCGAGTTGATGGGAGTAGAGGTGATGAATCCCGGCGGCGATCAGAGTCTGTTTAACGGGAGCAGGCTGATCTTCCGGAAAGGGATGCGTTTGTGCAGGACGCGAGGGTAACGTGCGCCAGGCGACGAGGTTGGGTGCAGTGTCAGCATCATGTTTCCAGAAATCCAAAAGAGAAACGAGAGGCATGGGATTATTGTGTTTCGCTGGGAAGCTTCTTTGCCGATTTTCCTCCCCCGTTCAATCGGCGAAAGGCGATGGCTCCCACACCGATGGGAATCCAAAACGTGATGCCGCGATAGGCGAGCGTGATGATCACCGCCTAACTCCAGGGCACGCGCATCGAAGCCAGCGCCAGAGGCATCACGCCTTCCACGATGCCGATACCCGAGGGCGTCGGAGAAACAATCAGAAAAAGATAGGAAATGGTAAAACCGCCGAGGATCGTCTCCGCGGAAAAAGGGACTTTGAAGGCAATAAATACAATTGACAGCACACACATCAGGATGGCCTTGCTGGCAAATGAATACAGGAGCGGAATGCTGAGGCTTTGATATTTCTCCGGCAGAGACTTGAGACCGCTGGCCATCTCGTGCGCAAATTCATGAGCACGCGCTTCACTGAGATAATCACGATGAAGAAAGGGCTTCACCAGGCGGTTCATGGCGCGGGCCATCCATGCCAGCGTGTTGCCAAGCGCGTCAGCCGAACGCGAACCCAGATACAACAAAATGCCAAGTGCCACGGCAATGGCCAGCATGACTCCGGAGGCCGCGATCTCGGCTGCATCGAGGTTATTGCGCCGAAAGAGAACGATCAACCCAAGCGCCAGCAGGCACAGAAAAGCCACGTAATCCAGAAACAAGTACAACATGCTGGCAACGGTCACCTTGCCAACAGATTGACGGTTCTGCCTGGCATTGCTGATGAAAACAGCCATCCCGCCCATACCGGCGCTGGGGGCCACGATGTTAATAAAATTGGCCGAAGCCACCAGCAGCGAGAGCCGGGTAATGGTGTCTTCCATACCCAGCACGTGATACAACGATTGAAAGATCAAACCGGCGACAACGAACCAGCCGAATTCGATCAGGATGGCCAACAGGATGAACCAGAAATTCCCCTGTTGCAGGGTCTTTACAATACTTTCCAGCTCGCCGAAACTAAGATACACAAAGGCTGCGCCGAGGAAAAGCACAAGTGGGACGATGAATTTCCGCATGGTGGGGAAATTATACACAAACAAAACACCCGCGGAAATTTCCGCGGGTATAGAAACATTGTCGCTGCGAACGTATATTGCGAAGCAGTCTGTTATCGAACAGGATCATCCCTTCGAAGAGTGTATGCTAATCGTGACGAGATTGCTCACCGCGCTGGCCCAAGGCGCAAGTGTCGTCGTGGTGTCACGCCTCCAATGGCATATTATCCTCTGCGCCGGCCGCCCAGGCCACCGACGAGAGAGACAAAGTACAGCAACTGTAAAACTGCGGTAACCAGACCGGCCACGTATGTCAACGCGGCGGCGTTGAGCACCTGGTTGACACCGTGTCGTTCCTCATCAGTTTGGATGATGCCTGTCGAATAGAGCAATTCCTTTGCCCGGGCGGAGGCGTTGAATTCCACCGGCAGAGTCGCCAGAGCGAAAAGCGCGCCGCCAGAGAAGACCAGCACGCCCAGCCAGGCTAGTTGCGTGAAACGCAGGAGCAACCCGGCCATGATCAGAATCCAGCCCAGGTTCGAGCCAATATTCACAGCCGGTACCAATGCCGAGCGGATGGTCATCGGGAAATAGCCTTCGGCATCCTGCATGGCATGACCCAACTCATGAGCCGCGACTGCCACAGCAGCAAGGGATGGACTATTATCAACACCCTGGGAAAGATATAGCGTTTTGTCGCGCGGGTCATAATGGTCGGTCAATTGTCCGGACGTGCCCTGTACCTGCACGCCATAAAGATTCCCAGTGGAGATCAATCGCTGGGCAGCCTGATGACCAGTCAGACCGCTGCTGGCGCGTACCTGACTCCACTTTTCATAGGCACGCTTCACATACCAGGATGTGGCAGCCATCAAAATGAAGGCCGGGATCATAAAGATGAAATAGGTGGGATCAAAGAAAAACATGTTTCATTTCCTTTCAATCAGTACTCATTGCTATTGCGCCGGTGTGGATGTGGGTACTGGAATGGAGGTTGGCTGCGAGGTGGGGATGGGACTTCCGCTGATCAAATCCTGCAGGGTCTCCTCCGCCGTATCCAGTTGCGGATCAAGACCGGCAACGAAATCATCATGAGTCATTTCCACGAACACATCCGGTGTCAGGCCAATGTGATCGATGAGTCTTTCCTTGGGTGTGAGCCAGCGGGCGATCGTCACGCGCGCTGCGCCTTGATTATTCGAAAGCGGAACCCAGTTCTGCACCGAGCCCTTTCCATAGGATTGGACACCGACCAGTGTGGCGCGTCCATAATCTTGAAGCGCGCCGGCGACGATCTCAGAGGCGGAGGCTGAGCTTTCATTGATCAGCACCACCATTGGGATATCGGTGGCCATACCGCCGCCATGTGCCTCATACGCATCACGCGTGCCATCTCCATGCTTTTCATAGAGGATCACACCCTTTTCGATGAACTGTGAGCCCACATCCACAGCCGTGGTCAAATAACCACCTGGGTTATCACGCAGGTCCAGAATAATGCCTTTGGGATTTTGCTTCATCAAATCAGTCAGTGTGTTATCCAGTTCCTGGGAGGTCTGTTCTCCGAAGTTGTTGATGTGGATATAGGCCAGATCGTTATCCAGCATTTTGCCTTCCACGCTATTGATGCTGACGCGCGCCCGGGTAATGACAAATTTCAGCGGATCGGTCTCCCCTTCGCGTGCCACCGTTAACTCGACCTGGCTTCCCTCCGGGCCAAGTACCTTTAAGCGCGCCTGCTCGGGAGGGACACCGGTCATATCTGCACCATCGATGGCGATGACCTGGTCGCCGGGTAGCAGGCCGGCTTTTTCCGCCGGAGAACCAACAATGGGACGAATGATCGTCAAATAATCTCCCTGCGTATCCACATAAGCACCGATGCCTTCATAGGCACCTGCCAGCGAAGATGTTTCACTATCGTACACCTCCGGGTCCATGTAGAAGGTCTGCTGGTCGCCCAGCGCGTCCATCATGCCACGGATGGCACCCCGCATCAGGGTTACATCATCTACTGGCTGATCCACGTACTGCTTGTGAACGATGTTCCATGCTTCCCAGAAAGGTGTAAAGAGAGTTTGTACATCCGAAGGGGTGCTGGCTTGCTGGTCGGGCTGCACGGATGGTGCGATTTGAGGAAAAAAATCGCTGATCAACGGTAAAGCCCCGCCTGACGGCATCAGGTGACCAATAAGAAAGCCGCCAGAGAAGGTGCCTCCCAACAAAATCAGCGCCACAAAAATTCCAAGGACTGTTTTAACAGATTTATTCACAATTGCCTCCATGTGGGATGTCGCAAGGTAAGCTAAAGATACTATGCGGGGATTAATATATGATGAATCAATTGTTACGAATGCGTATGAACGATATAAACAGAATATAAAACTTTTCCCCTTATTTTTCCTTTTGCTTCTGGAGTTCCTCCACCTGTTTTCTGAGCTCATCCATCGATTTGTTCATCGAACTTTCCGACGGTTTGCTCAACGTATCTCTCAAGGCGGATATCCAGCGCGCATCGTTATGTTTTGTCCAGCCGCGGGCAATGGCATACATCACGACGTTTGCCCCGAGGATGAGCAGGATAAAAATGATCAGACCAATCACCGCGTGATCGAATCCATCGTTTCAATCTCTTGTATTTAACCTTGCGAAGGTAAATTCCTTGAGCGCCGCTTTCGCCTCGTGGCAAACCTTCGCAAGGTCTTACTTTAATCTCCCAGCAGAATCGGCAGGTGAGTCCAATCGGTAAAGACTCCACTTGCGTCCTCGGTGCGTTCGTCACAACCATATAACAAACTGGCCATGCCAACGTTGAGCGCGGCGCGCGTGGTGCGCGGCAGATCATCGATCATCACGCATTTACGCGGGTCAGGTTCGTCAGCCAGTTCCATGGCGATGGCAAAGGATTCGTGCATCGGTTTGCAGTACGGCGCGACAGCGTTGACATCCACGACCGTCTCGAAGAGATCATCCAGGTACAGCGCGGCGAGGACGCGTCGGGCGTGATTCGCATCCGCGTTGGTAAAGATCAGGTTGCGGGTCGGCAGGGAAGCGATCACCTTTCGCAGAACTGGGTTCGGGGTCAGGTAATCCTGGAGGGGCAGGTCATGCACATAGGCCAGGTAATCCTGTGCATCCACTTGATGACGTTCCTGCAAGCCCCGCAGGGTGGTGCCATACATCTTAAAATATTGCTCGCGCAAAAGCGGCACATCCTTTTCAGGCAAGCCAAGTCGTTCCAGCATATAAAGATTCATGCGTTCCCGGATGGCCTGCCATAGACCTGTCGAAGACGGGTAGAGGGTGTCGTCCAGGTCGAAAAATAAAGTCGTGAAGCGCATAAAATAATTATACCGTTAGGGCGCGAGTAAATACTGATTGAAAAATTGAATCGTGTGTTGAATGAATTCCTGGTCACCCTGACCATAAAAGGTATGCGGCATGCCTGCGTAGTAGTGACATTCCACGTTCTTGCCCAGCGCGGTCAGTTGTTCGCAGGTCAGTCTCGACCAATCCGGTGGAACCAGCGTATCTGCCAGTCCATGATTGATGCTGACCGCGGCGCTGATGTTCCTGAAGAAATACATCGGTGAAATGCGCGGCAACACATCCAACGGGACGTTGACTTCCTCCAGCCCACGCGTATTGCCTGACCACTCCTGAATGGCTTTGTAGTTTTTCTCCTCATCTCCGCTCATCGCGCCGTAAAGCACCGCGGCCCTGACATCATCAGTAACCGTCAGAACGCGCGTTGTGATACCACCGCCCATGCTATGTCCCCACAGACCGATGTGATCTGGAAGCGCATGATTCAAGGGACCGGCTCCGCCACTTTGACTTTTCACCAAAACGATAAGATTCAACACATCAATGGCCATGCCCACACGGAATAAGTTGTTGCCATTATCCGAAGGCAGGTAGCCGCGCAGGTTGGGATGCAGAACGATAAAGCCCGCGCTGGCCAACGCGTCGGCATAGTGTGTGGTGTAATCCAGCGTGTTGTATTGGGTTGGGTCGATGTAGCCATGCAGGGCAATGATGACAGGATGCATCTCCGCACTATTCGGAATGTCCGCGAATCCATAAATGCTCAATCCATCGCTGGGATACCGAATGAGATAGCGCCTGAAGAAACTGTTCTGTCCCATGACTTCCAGAAATTCGATCTGTCCACCGCCAAAGGTGCGGGACCGAAGATAGTCGATGCTATACGGGTAATAAGCGTCAGGCGTCGGTGAAGGTGTCGGAAGGGGCGTAACTGTGGAAGCAGGGAGAGGCGCCGCCGTCGGGGCGGAGGTGGGCGTGAGGGGAGGCGCCGGGGTGGGGGATGGAATGGCCGACAGGCAGGCTGTCAATGTAAATGCTATTACGCCAATGATAAGAATTAATCTTCTCATATGAATCTTTGACAGGCTTATCAAACACGTACAACAGCCAAAACTTTATGGCACAAGATACTCTTTAAAAAAATCAGAAAGACTTGCAAAAAACTCCTCCCGGATGGCCGCATTGAAGAGGTGTCCCTGGTCTTCATAATAGATGCAATTGATATTTTTTCCCGCGCTGCTCAGATACAAACAGGTTGCTCTTGCCCAACTGACCGGAACTGTATTGTCTTTGAGGCCGTGATACAGTTGAATCGGCGCGGTAATATTGCTGTAATAATACACGGGCGAGATACGCGGGAACAAGCTCGGGAGAGTGTTCAATTCATTCTGGAATTCAGGTTCGAGGGAAATCCTATATAACAGTTGTGAATTTCTATCCTCATTGCCACTCAACGAAGAATAGAGCACCGCGGCTTTGATATCTGAACTGACCGTTAGAACGTGCAAGACAACATCTCCGCCCATGCTATGCCCCAGGATACCGATGTGGTCTGGGTTTGCTTTTTCCAGCGCGCCGGGCTGTCCGCCCTGCTTCTTGACCTCCGCGATCAGATTAAGGATATCAATGGACATGCCCACACGGAACATATTGTCCCCACTATCCGAGGGTGGATAACCGCGCAGGATGGGAAGAATAACCAGAAATCCCTGCTGCGCCAATGCCTCTGCCATGTTATTTTTTAGAGTCAACGAGTTAAAAGCTCCTGAATCGCTGAGACCGTGGACGATGATAACCACCGGATGCTGCCCGTCATCAATGGGAATGTTCATGTACCCGTACATCGTCAGATCATCACTGGTGTAACGGATCAAGGTGTGGGTAAATTGATCGGTCGTTTCAAGCGTTTTCACGATCTCCAGCGCGCCTGCTCCATAAGAGCGTTGACGCAAATAATCGATCGTATACTGCTCGAAGGGTGCGAGAGTGGGAGTGATGGTGGGTGTGGCAGACGGTGGCGTTGGAGTCGGCGTGTCTGGGATGGGTGTAAGTGAGGCCACCGCACCGGAGGTCAGAGCGATCACCGTGGAAATATATCCAGGCGGATAAGCGGTGGGCGCAGAAACAGGTTTCAGGCTCTCAAGCTGGCAGGCGGTTAGTAGAAGGAATAGGAATGGTAAAAATCGTTTCAAACTCTCTCTCACAGGTTATGGGATTTCCATGCTCGTTAGTCGTGCAATGCCTTTGATTATAGCGGTTATAATCGCGGCATGCCCATTCGTTTGCTGTCCTCTGAAGTTGCGTCGCAAATCGCCGCGGGCGAAGTCATCGAGCGCCCCGCTTCAGTCGTTAAAGAATTGCTTGAAAATTCGCTGGATGCGGGCGCGCGTACTATCACGATCACCATCGAAGAGGCAGGCAAAAAGTTGATCGAAGTCGCGGACGATGGCTCTGGGATGCCCGCAGACGAATTGGAACTGGCAGTCTCGCGTCACGCGACCTCCAAGCTGGTCCGCTCCGAAGAGCTTTTTTCCATCTCCACACTGGGATTCCGCGGCGAAGCTCTGGCCTCGATCGGCTCCGTTTCGCGGATGACCGTCACCTCCCGCGTGCAGAACGAAACCGAGGGCACGCGTCTACAGGTGGAGGGGAGGCACGCAAACAAACCCACTAAAGTCGGTACTACGGTCGGGACAACTGTCCGCGTGGCAGATTTGTTCTATAACGTTCCTGCTCGTCTGAAATTTCTCAAGACGGATGTTACCGAACGGCGTGCCATCAATTCATTGGTCACGCGTTATGCTTTGGCCTATGCAGACAAACGCTTCAAATTATCCGATGGGAAAAATGTCACTTTACAAACCTCCGGCGATGGGGACCGACGCGCCATCCTAGCCGCGCTCTATGGCGTGGACGTGGCCAAACAAATGCTTGAGATTCTCTCCGCAGAAGATGGTTACCGACTCACGGGATTCATCAGCCCTACATCACTGACACGTTCGAATCGCAGAGAGATTACCTTCTTCATCAACGGCCGCTGGGTACACGAAGTCTCGCTCAATACCGCGCTCTTACAGGCGTATCATACGCTGCTCATGGTGGGACGTTACCCGTTGACCACGGTGTTCCTCGAGATTCGTCCTGAAGAAGTGGATGTCAATGTTCACCCCGCCAAAGCGGAAGTGCGCTTTCGGAATCAGGACCAGATCTTCAGCTTTGTCCAGCGTTCAGTGCGCAAGGCCTTGCTGGCCTATTCACCTGTTCCCAATGTCCTGCCGAGTTTATGGGGAACCACACATGTGGCACAAACCGAATCATCACCGAGACAAACGGGCATCGAATGGACCATTGCACATGATGAAGAATTGTTGCTGAATAGCGACCAGAGATTGGAGGCCGATACCCGGTCTTTCGACTCCCAGCTACCAGTCACTCATCTCCAGTCTCTAGTCTCGAATTCTCAGGCTGCCTCTTCCCAGTTTAAAGCCATTCCTCTCCTCCGCCTCATCGGCCAGATCGGCGCGACCTATCTGGTGGCCGAAGGACCGGATGGGTTGTATCTGGTTGACCAGCACGCCGCACATGAGCGCGTCCTGTTCGAGAAGCTGATGGCACAACATGCCATGCAGAATATTCCTTCGCAGAATCTGCTCAATCCAGCCGTGGTGACTCTGCCGCCGCCCTCGGCTAATTTGTTGCTCACGCAATTATCCGTCTTACAACATTTTGGCTTCGATGTGGAAGAGTTCGGCCCCAACACTTTCCAGGTGCGTGCCATGCCTACCCTGTTCATGGGAAGTGATCCAGCTGCGGCGTTGCGTGCCCTGGTCGAAGATTTTGAAGAAGATGAAGCACCTTTGCAAAATGAGATCGAGGCCAAGCTGGCCGCACGCGTTTGTAAACGCATGGCCGTCAAAGGCGGGCAAACGTTATCGAATGAAGAACAGCGCGCCCTGCTGAATGATCTTGAAGCCTGCAATTCGCCGCGTACCTGTCCGCATGGCAGACCAACAATGATCCATCTCTCGGTCGACATGCTGGAACGTCAATTTGGGAGGCGTGGTGCCCGCTGATTCCGACCTGGCCGAAAAATATCAAAACCTTTTGGATGAATTCGAAAGACTGGAAGCCGAATTACAAAGGACAAAACGCACCCTGGAGATCAAGGAAATCGAGTTGCAGGCGGTTCTGATCCAGGTGCATGAAGTCAAGAATATCGATGCGCTCACCTTTCTTGCGAACCGCCGCAAGATCATTGTGGATTTGCAGAAGGAAGTGATCCGCTCCAATCGTTACGGCACCCCGCTTTCGATTTCGCTGGTGGATATTGATCACTTTAAAAGAATTAATGATACTTATGGACACACTACCGGCGACGAGGTTCTGCGAAGTCTGGGGGCGCGCTTAAAGGAACAGATCCGTCATCCGGATACCATTGGCCGTTATGGTGGTGAAGAATTTTTGATCGTCCTGCCAAACAGTGAGGTCAAGGCTGCAGCAGAACAGGCCTCTCGTCTCTGCAAATATATTCGTGCCATGCAGGTGTCATACAATGGTCAACTCCTGAGCATTACCATTAGCGTGGGAACGGCTCAATATAGCATTGGCCAGGAGAACTGGGAACAGTTGCTCAACCGTGCCGATGCGGCTCTCTATGAAGCCAAGAACAGCGGCCGGGATCAATGGGCAATCGCAGAGGAATAACCATGCGGGCAGTCTGGCTTGAAAACAATCAAATCTCATTGCGTGATGTTGAACAACCGCATAGGTCTAACGAAGCCCTGATCAGGATTCGCAGAGCAGGCATTTGTAGTACCGACCTTGAACTGGTCAAAGGATATTATCCTTATACCGGAATTCTGGGGCACGAATTCGTGGGAGAAGTGATCGGGACAGAAGATACTTCGTGGATCGGTCAGCGCGTGGTTGGTGAGATCAACGCAGTTTGCAATCAATGCGAACAATGCCTGAATGGACGTACCACGCATTGTGAGAATCGGACTGTGCTCGGAATTGTGAAGCGCGATGGCACCTTCGCAGAATATACAACTCTTCCGCTTGCCAACCTGCATCGGGTTCCCGCCTCTGTCCCGGACGAGATGGCTGTTTTCACAGAACCCCTCGCCGCGGCGCTGGAGATCCAGCAGCAGGTACAGATCAAACCTACGGATCGCGTCCTGCTGATCGGCGCGGGGCGGCTCGGACAACTCATCGCCCAAACGCTCGTCCTGACCGGTTGTGATCTGCGCGTCCTGGCGCGCCATCCACAGCAACAGAATCTCCTGAAAGCGCGTGGAATCAGAATCATCGCGGAAGAGGAGATTCGACCCTGGAAATGGGATGTGGTGGTGGAAGCAACCGGATCGCAGAGCGGCTTTTCTTTGGCGCGACAGGCCATTCGTCCTCGTGGAACGCTGGTGATGAAGTCAACTTACAAAGGCGAGATGAACGTCAACTTCTCGTCCATCGTGGTGGATGAAATTAATATCGTGGGTTCACGCTGTGGCCCATTCGAACCCGCGTTGCGCTTGATGGAAACGCGGCAGGTCGACCCAACTGTCTTGATCGCAGATGAATTCAAACTGGCGAATGCATTAAAAGCATTTGAGCACGCCGCAGAAATGGGCGTGCTCAAAGTGTTGATTCAGCCGTAACCTGGAAGCAGCTGGCTGGCTGACTCCAGGGCAGTTTATTGAGATTCATTGTTTCGCGTGGTAAGCCGGGTTGTGCGGGGGAGATGAATGCCAAATGAAGTTCCAATGCCCATTTTGCTTTTTACCTCGATACGACCATTATGCCCCTGGATGATCTGTTTACAAATGGAAAGTCCCAGGCCCGTACCAGTTGCTTTGCCTTCATGTTCGCGCACGCGATAAAACTTTTCAAACAGGTGTGGAATGGATTCATCTGGGATGCCCATGCCGGTATCCTGGATGACGACAGACACTTCCTTGTCTGTAAAACTGCCATTGATCAACACAGAACCATTGGGACGATTGTATTTGATGGCATTACTTAACAGGTTGAGCACAACCTGCTTGATCTTATCGCGGTCAGCTTCCATGAGCGGCATGTCATTCGGCACGTCCACGCGGATTTGTATACTTGCTTCCTGTGCCTTGGACATCATTACATCGCGGCACTCATAAAGCAAATCCGCGACACTGAAACGCGTTTTGCGGAATTGTACCCGACCTGATTCGAGGCGGGCGAGGTCGAGGAAGGATGATGCCAAGGAGTTTAACCGCAATGTCTCATTGTGAATATTATTGACAATTTGATCGCGTTGCTCACGCGACATTTCGGGACGCAGCAACAGATATGTGGCAGTGCTCAACGAGGCCAGTGGGGTGCGTAATTCATGCACAAATTCTGCGATCAGATCCGACTGCTGGAATAAACGCGCATTCTCGATGGCAACTGCCGCCTGTGCCCCCAGTACGGTGAGCATGGATTCGTCCGGGTCGGTGAACCTGCCCCTTTTTTTGTTGATCACTTCCAGAACGCCGACGACTTTGTTTTTCGTGACCAGTGGGATGCCCAGCAGAGACTTGGTGGAATAACCGATGGTCTGTTCCACGTCGCTGAAAAAGCGGTCATCTTTATGCGCGTCGTCGATGCGCACCGACTGACGGTTGGTCACGATCCAGCCTGCGATGCTCTTATCGAGTGGGACAATCAGGCCGCGCATGGTGGGCTCATCGATGTTGGTGGCAACCTGAAAATAAAGTTGACGCGCCGTATCATCGTAGAGCAGAATCGAGGCAGCTTCGGCGTGATTGATGTCGGCGGCGGCGCGCACGATATCGTCCAACAAAGTGTCCAGGTCCAGGGTGGAGGCCAGGTCGCGTGAGATCTCGATCAAACGCAGATAGCTATCAAGGGTTTGGGTTTTAATTTCAGCCATGGAGCGCTCGTTTCGCTATTTCGGGTATGGTGGTGGCAACATCGCCCATAATGACCAGATCAGCCCGCACATTTAAATAGGTCGGCGTATTGTTAATGATAATCAAGTGTGCACCGCGGTCAAGAGCTTGCATAGGCAAACCTGCCACGGGGAGAACTTCCAGAGATGAACCGGCGACCAGCATCAGGTCACATTGACGCGCTGCGCGTTGGGCTTCATTCCATGCAGATTGTGGGAGTTGCTCTCCAAACAATATCACATCTGGTTTGAGAATTCCATTGCAATTTGGACATAAAGGCAAAATCCCTGCCTGCACAAACGGCCGTAAAAATGGTTCTGACTCATATTGCCTGAAACAATTGGTACAGGATAGAGTGCGCAGACTGCCATGGATTTCCACTACGTGTTTGGATCCGGCCTTTTGATGTAGCGCATCGATATTTTGTGTCAGGATGCTCTGTATATGGCCTCCTTTTTCGAGTTCAGCCAGGGCATAATGAGCAGCATTGGGCCTGGCATAGAAGATCTGGTTTGCCAATGGACGAAACCAATTAAAAAAGCGCTCGGGACGAGTGCGAAACGTGTTAAGGGAAGCGACTTCCAATGGTTCGTCGCGGGACCATAAGCCTGATCCCTCGGAACGGAAGTCCGGTATACCCGACGGTGTGGAAATCCCCGCGCCTGTCAGCACAACGGCGCGCTCTGCTTTGCGGAATAGGGCCGCCGTGTCCTCGATCGCCGTAATAGTGGCGAATGCCGGACTGGCGGATTCCTTCATCTTGGCAGCGCCTCTTGTTCTGTAACAAACTCTACGAGCTTGGTGATCTGTCGAGCGGTAAGACTGTCAGGCTGGCACAGGACAGCCGGGGTCTGCATGCGTGTGGCTTGTACGAATAGTTCGGGCGCAGGCGTTAAGGTACTGATGATCTCGTGCCCCAACTTGGTCTGTACCTGGCTGGAGGCCAACTGCGTATCGGAACGAATTCGGTTGTTCAATACCACATTGACATTTTTCTTGTTAATACCCAACGCGGCAATGTCATCGATCAGGGCCTTGGTATGAATAATGGTATTCGGCACGCCTTCGAGAATGACAAATACTTGATCGCATACCGGGATGATCTTGTCTGCAAAGGGTTGGAGACCCACGCCCAAGTCCAGAATCACAAAACGTGCCAGAGCGGCGAGCCGTTTCACCACCGCCTCATAATTAACAACCTGATTGATCAAGTGCATATCACGCGGCCGATCGGAGGCTAGTAGCAACTTCAGGCCCGAACCATGATGGGTGAGCACCTCCCGCACTTTGTCGCGCGTGACCTCGGGCAATTTGTTCAAGCTCAGCAAATCCACCAAACCCTTGGAGTTTTCTGCGCCGATGTCGAGCGCCAACGCTCCCTGTCCGGGCAGCATCTCTGCCACGATGACTTCGCTCTTGGTACGCGCCACCAGACTGGCGCCCAGATTGACGGCCAGTGTAGTGGTGCCCAGACCGCCGCGGGCGCCAAGCACACCGATCACGTAACCCTGGTTTTGATTGTCATCCTTGTCTAGACTGACGCTGGTGGCTTTCTTCTCTCCCCCACGTGCCAGCAAGGTTTTTACACGTGCCTGCAACTCAGAGGGATGGGTGGGCTTGGTCAGATAATCATTTGCGCCAACTTCAAAACCGATCACCTTGTCGTCGAGCTGCGTTTTCGCGGTAAACATCAGGATGGGAGTCTCTGTCGTAGACGGATTCTGCCTTAGGCGTCGCGTGACTTCGTAGCCATCCATATCGGGCATCATGATGTCCAGCAGAATCAGGTCCGGATCCTCTTCAAACGCTTTATCCAATCCCTGTTGGCCGTTCGTCGCCGCGCTGATTTGATACCCCTGTCTCTGGAGCATTAAGCCTACCAGCCTTAATGTATCCAGATCGTCGTCAATGATGAGGATCTTTTCACTCATATTGCTCTCTTCCTTATACGAATATATATTCGCATGAAGTCTAGCATAAAGCGTTCCATAGGGCAAGATGTCTGCTCCTCTCTGCAAGTATGCTATAATGAAAGTACGGGGATGACAGGCTTCGACGGGAGAGGCTGGTCCCGAAATGCGAGCCGAGAGGCGCCGAACTCGTAAACTCAGCGCAAAAAATCAAGTGCCAATCGCACTTCTTACGCTGCTATGCCCCTCGCTGCATAAGCGATGACATAACAGTCGGCCTCCATAGATGAGGCCGCGTCCGCCGGCACCGCTCTCCACCCGGTGACGGATCGGGCGAGACAATGGTGAGAGTGCCGCTCACGACTCTGCTAAGTGAGCGAAAGACCTAGCAGATGGTCACAGAGAAGACTGCCCGCCGAGGTCTCTGTGATGACAAAATTCGACAGGCTACGCTCGTAGATTTTCGAGGGTCGAATCTTTCGGACCCGGGTTCAATTCCCGGCATCTCCACCAAACGGATTGACCAGCAGGATAACTGCTGGTCAATCTTGATTCAGGATGAAATACCCTGTGCGGATTCCAACCTTTGCGATAAAAGAGCTTCAATGAAAAAGCAAATCCTTCTGCTCGGACTTCTCCTATTAACCTCCGCCTGCCAAACAGCCACGGAAACGTCTACTTCCCTTCCTCCGTTGTTTCCCACCGAGACATCGCCCGCTTCGTCCACGCCGATTCCTGTTACCGTTACTCCACAGTCGACTCCCACCCTGGAACCTACGCCGACGCCGCTGCCACGCTTATTCACCAATGAATTCGACTCGTCCTTGGCAGGTTGGGTCATTCTCCAGGGCGGCAGCGACTCTGTTCCAAATGTAAAAACCGAGAACAGCGATCTCATCCTGCAATTGGACTCCCCTTACACGTGGCTATATGTATTATATGGCGCGCAGGATTATGAGGATGTTCATATTGAAACACAATTTGTGACTCGGTCAGGCAGTCCAGCGTTCATAGGCCTGATCTGTCGCTACAGCGAGACAGATGGCTGGTTGGAATACAATGTCTCCACCGATGGCATGTACACCGTGCTTTATGGCAAATGGCTGGCGAATGAAGTTGCTGATTATGTTCCAATTCTTTCCGGCTCATCATCGGAGATACAGCCCATTGGTGCCTCCCAGCAAATCGGGCTGACCTGTTCGGACACAATCCTTTCGCTTTATGTGAATCAAAATCTCATCCGCAGGGTGGATGTTTCCAGCTATGAACTGGGCGAAGGCAAACTGGGGATCACAGCCTCCTCGTTTGAGAATGTTCCAGCAGTGACCGCGTTCGACTGGGTAAAAGTCAGTGAACCGTGACCCCCTCTGTCCTTCGGACACCTCCCCAAATTCGCTATAGGTTCTTTGAATCAGCATCCCAACTTTTCTTACGAATTTGGGGGAGGCTGGGTGGGGGTGGGTAAATCCAATTCAATTTCTACATTGCGTTAATACTATTCTTGCATTAGGCGGGTAAGATGTGAATATTAGAAAATTAACTGTGTAGTGGTCATTCTTCCAGCTATGCAAATCGACTAAATGCAAGGAGTGTTTCTATGGCAAAAATCATTGGCATTGACCTCGGCACAACCAACTCTGTTGTGGCCGTCATGGAAGGCGGTTCGCCGACCGTGATCTCGACCGCAGAGGGTGGTAGATTATGCCCTTCGGTTGTAGCCTTTAACAAAAACGGCGAGCGACTCGTCGGTCAAACTGCGAAGCGGCAGGCAGTCGTAAATTCCGAGAATACGATCTATTCCATCAAACGCTTCATCGGTCGTCACTATGATGAGACCGAAGCAGAGCGCAAGATGGTTTCCTATAATGTGGTGCAGGGACCTGCGGAGGATGTACGGGTGAAGATTCCGGTGACGAACCGCGAGTATTCGCCTCAGGAAATCAGCGCAATGATTCTGGGCAAGCTGAAAGCGGATGCCGAAGCATATTTGGGTCAGCCTGTTACGCAGGCCGTGATCACGGTTCCAGCCTATTTCAATGACAGTCAACGACAGGCCACCAAGGACGCGGGCAAGATCGCGGGCTTGGAAGTTTTGCGTATCATTAATGAGCCGACTGCATCCGCGCTGGCTTATGGATTGGATAAGAAGAAAAACGAAACGATTCTCGTCTTCGATCTCGGTGGCGGTACATTCGATGTCTCCATTCTGGAGGTGGGCGAGGGCGTGATCGAAGTCAAAGCAACCAATGGTGATACTCACCTCGGTGGTGATGACTGGGATCAGCGCATCGTCAACTGGGCTGCGGACGAGTTCAAGAAAGATCAAGGGATCGATCTACGACAGGATCGTCAGGCCTTACAGCGTCTGCGTGAAGCGGCAGAGAAAGCCAAGATCGAACTTTCCACAGTAATGGAAACAGAGCTCAACCTGCCCTATATCACCGCCGATGCAACTGGCCCGAAGCACATGCAGTTGAAACTGTCACGTGCCAAGTTCGAGCAAATGACCGAAGATTTATTGGATCGTTGCCGCAAGCCGTTCGAAGCCGCGCTCAAGGACGCGAACATGGATGCCGGCAAACTTAATGAAGTTGTGCTGGTCGGTGGTTCCTCTCGTATGCCGATGGTACAGGATTTGGTCCGTAAGCTGACAAATGGCAAGGAACCGAACAAAGGCGTCAATCCGGATGAAGTCGTCGCGGTCGGCGCGGCCATTCAAGGTGGCGTTCTCGGTGGTGAAGTCAAGGACATCCTCTTGCTCGATGTGACTCCACTTTCTCTGGGCGTTGAGACGATGGGTAGCGTGATGACCAAGATGATCGAACGCAACACAACCATCCCCGTCCGTAAGACCGAAGTGTATTCCACGGCCGCGGATAACCAAACGGCTGTAGATATTCATGTTCTGCAAGGCGAACGCTCCATGGCTGCCGATAATATGTCGCTTGGACGCTTCCGGCTCGACGGCATTCCACCGGCTCCGCGCGGTTTGCCACAAGTGGAAGTCACCTTCGATATCGATGCCAACGGCATCCTGAATGTGGGTGCAAAGGACAAGGCTACCGGTAAAGAGCAGAAGGTGACGATCACTGCCTCCACGAACCTGAACAAGAGCGATATTGACCGCATGGTGCAGGAAGCTCGTTCTCATGAGGCAGAGGACAAGAAGCGCCGTGAATTGATCGACGCAAAGAATACGGCTGATAGCCTTGTCTATCAAACTGAAAAGGCGCTGCGTGACCTGGGCGACAAAGTTTCAGGTTCCGATGCGCAGGATATTCAGAGCAAGGTAGACGAGTTGAAATCTGCTGCCCAGGGCGATGATCTCAATCGCATCAAACAGGCCAGCGAAAAAGTTGAACAGGCCTTCCATGCCTTGAGCCAACAGCTTTATTCACAAGGACAGCCGCAACCGGAAACACCGGGCGGCCCCTCCACCCCGCCGAATGGTGACGATGTCATCGAAGGCGAAGTGAAAGAGTAAGGAAGTATCAAAAAGAGCAAATCCAAAATGGATTTGCTCTTTTTGATACCGACTTTATTCTAAACGTTGGCTCGTTGCGTAGGAGAAGGCGCTCGCTTAACCTGCTTGAGACGTGCAGTTGTCTTTTCAGTGATCGTGTTGACAATACGATGGATCAACAGGAACAATAGACTGCCTCCTGAAATCCAGTAGTACCATTGTGCCCAATTTGTGCCGCTGTCGGTCCCACTGAATAAACCGTGCAGCAATCCCATCACGTACATGGCGAAACTCAAGTAGTGAATGACTCGCCAGGTCTTCTGTCCAATGCTTGAGCGGATATAAAAGCTCAGAGTAACGATCAGCCAGACGTAAAATCCGATCTGCCCGATGCCCACCCAGGTGGGACGATAATCCAGAGTTGAGAAAGGCATAAAGATTTGCGCGACAGTGAAATTGATGTAATGATCGCCGAGCAACACCAACGCATGGAATAAAGCAAAAGCCAATCCCAACAAGCTGACATATTCATGAATGGCAAAGGCAGCCGGTGCACCAGGCCATAGACGCGCCATTTTGTTCGTAATGCCAAGTCCGAGTGCCATGGAGATCCACAGGATGCTCAATGAAACAAAGGCGGTCGCACGCGAAAGATACCAATATACCTTTGGACTCTCGCCATTCAAAGACCCCGCCATATTTGGCAGCCAGATGGGCAGGAGCAGAATGGCGCCTAACAAGCCGGAGATCATGGCTAGCATCACTAAAAGAAAAAACTGAATGTTGACCGATGATTTGTAAGTTTCGTTTTCAACGGAAGGAGTTGTCGGCATATTTTTCTCCGCGTAAACCTGATCCTTTATTGCGAATATTGATCCATGTTCGTACTATATAGAATTTGGCCGTTATCCAAAATGAATAAACCTGCGTAGCCAGGATGTTCTTCGAGCCATTCGATTCCGATCCGGCTGCCCAGGATAAAGGCGGCCTTTGCAGCTGCCTCGGCTTCCATTACGTTGGGGGCGATCACGGTAACGGTCAATAAATCCGTTTCGGCAGGCTGACCCGTGAGTGGATCGATGATGTGATGTTGCAGGAGGTCGTCGCGCGTCCAGCGGCGGCGGTCTTTGCCCGAGGTAGCCACACCACCCGCATGAAGAGCAAGAACTTCGATTTCTTCACCGGGATGAAAGGGATCCGCGACACCAACCAGCCACGGACTTCCATCGGCGCGTGGGCCACTGATGCCGATATCTCCGCCCGCGTCCATCAACGCCGGAGCGACCACCTGCAATCGTTTCATTGCTTGATGCGCCGCCCAGCCCTTTGCCACACCGCCGAAGTCAAGGCCCGTGCCTTCGGGTAGAGTGATGCTTCGAGCAGTGGCATCGAAGGCAATCGCTGTCAGCGGCTGGGAAGCCATCAAAACAGAATCGGCTCTAGGTACGACGAGATGCGGTAACACTTCAAATGGACGGTCATACCCTGCCTCGATAATGGCATCCAGTAATGTAGGCATGACCAATCCTTCAGTCATTTGTTCAGCCTGGCGCGCGGCTTGAAACACATCCCACAAGGTTTCGCTTACATGCACAGGTTGTTCGTGTGTTTGGTTGAGGCGCGTGAGTTCGCTGTCGAAACGGAAACGACTGAGGACTTGTTCCCATTCTTCGAACCATTCCGGAACGCGGGAAAGAATCTTCGGTTTAGTTTCACTGTCCACCGCAGCCAGCATATTACAGCCCATGGCACGAAATTCAAAACGATGCAACATCTTATGAAGTCTTTGTTTGTGTTACCGTTCCACTGCCATTGTTCTTTTTCTTTTTATTGGTGTTCGTGTTTTGAGGCTGGGACGGCAGGTTATTCGTAAGGGTTTGCGGCGCGACCTGTGTGAACATGATCTTGGCCTGCGGCTGTGGTATGGTAGTTGGCTCGAATGGCTGAACCGCGGCTGGGACATCAGCAGGCGGTGGAGTTATGAGCGGTTCTTCCGCCTGGACCGTGACTTTCTTTTCAGGCTGGGCAAATAAATTCCAAAGTCCGAGCGTGGTGACGACCGCGACCGTTGCAATCGCAGTTTGTATATCAGTCCATTTGCGAGAATTGGGTTTGGATGGCATGATCTTTTTTCCTAGTCGTCGCCACTTTCGTGCCCACCTTCACCACCGCCGCTGCTATTGTTCTTTTTCTTATTGTTGTTTTTGTTCGGATTGATTTGCGAGGCTACATTGACCACAACCGGAGCAACTTGGATGGAAAGGATTTGTCCATCCATGCCAACATAAACGACATCATTATTTGTGAAAGTGATGAGATAGGCATCGACGCCGCTGAAATTTGAAAGCTCCGCGCTTAGTAGATTATCATTTCCGACAATTTGTGCCGCCAGTTGTGCGGCTGCCTCTGGGGTGAGCAGGGTTTGTGTGGGAGTGGGAATATCCGTTGGTACTAATGTGGGGGTAGTTGCTTCAATGGCTGCCACTTCCGGAGTGGGAGTGGCGACATTGTTCTGATAGGCTTGGAACACGCCATAGAGCATAACCAGAGTAAACGTGGTCAGTACGGCGGAGATAAATACTGTGCTTTTGCGCATAATGGCTCCTTTTCAATATTCTTGTGAAAACGTCGTTGAACCTGGAGCAAAGTTACTCTCCCCCGCATTAGAATTTGCTGAGAAAGCATTTCTGGCTTTGTTTACATTGCCTTGGGCGGGCAGTATAATTTTCCCATGCCAAATCGCTTTGATCGTAAATGGCTGATTCCCCTCATATTGCTTTTGGGTATTGGTATTTACTTTTTTCCTCCTGTCTATAATCGTGTGAGTCCACGCCTGGATGAATGGCGTACACGCTTTGTGTATTTCGTCCGACCACCGGATAACGCCGTCTTCCGACCTGGCCAACAATCACAGGTGGAAGCCATTGTCAGTGCGACGATGGAGGCTTATCAGACTCCGACGCCTTTGGCTGCGACCACTACTCCCCGGGCCGCCGCGACGCTGAAGCCAACGATCGCTCCCACGCCTCTGCCTGCTTCCGTTGACCTGCCAGGAGTCACTTATGTCGACCAACACAATCGCTGGAATTACTGTGGTCCTGCCAACCTGACCATGGCCCTTAACTTCTGGGGCTGGGCGGGAAATCGTGATGATGTAGCCCGAGTGGTCAAACCCGGAGATAATGATCCGAAACTGGATTTCATCCAGCAGGGCAAAGCCGATAAGAATGTGATGCCGTATGAATTGGTTGATTTTGTCAACGAGAATACGGATTACCGCGCCGTAATGCGTTACGGAGGTGATGAAAACCTGCTTAAAAGTTTGATCGCCGCCGGCTTCCCGGTTGTCGTCGAAAAAGGCTATTACGAAAAAGATTACAGCGGCAAGGTGGACTGGCTGGGACATTATCTCTTCACTACCGGTTACGATGATGCGCGTGGCGGGTTTATCGTGCAGGACACCTGGCTGGTGCCGGGAAAAAATCTGCTGAGCGAATACGATACCTACCTGGAAGGCTGGCGCTCATTCGACTATTTGTTTTTCATCGTTTATCCCCCGGAACGCGAGGCGGAAGTGATGAATTTGCTGGGTCCCTTGGCCGATGATACCGGGGCCAAGCAACATGCCGTGCAGATTGCCCAGCAGGAAATCCAGAGCACAACCGATATCGATTTGTTTTTTTCCTGGTTCAATTTGGGAACCAGCTATGTGGCCTTGCAGGATTATGCAAGTGCCGCCAACGCCTACGACCAGGCATTTTCGGTGTATGCCGGATTGAGTCAGGAGACGCGTCATAGACCATTTCGTATGATGTGGTATCAGACCGGTCCTTACTTTGCTTATTTCTATACAGCTCGTTACCAGGATGTGATCGATCTGGCGAATACGACCCTGAATGAAACAATTGCCGAACCAACCCTGGAAGAAAGCCTCATCTGGCGCGGGCGTGCCTACTATATGCTCGGGAATACAAAAGCCGCCATCAATGATTATCGCGCGGCATTGAAGGTGCATGCCAATTGGGCGCCCGCGGTGCAGGCCCTTCAGGATTTGGGAGTACAACCTTGACCCTCCCTGAGCAGAGCGCAGCGCAGACGAAGGGCCGTTGCAAAATGCGCTTCGACTACATTTCATTCCGCTCAGTGCGAGGCCATTCACCATGAAACTCCTCCACTTCGCCGACGCGCATATCGACATGGCCAATTACGGTCGCCATGATCCGGATACCGGTCTGCCGCTGCGCGTGCTGGATTTTCTCAAGTCGCTGGATACCATCGTAGACGCGGCCATCTCGGAAAAAGTGGATATGGTCATCTTCGCCGGCGACGCGTATAAGGATCGCTCGCCCGCACCAACCTTTCAACGTGAGTGGGGTAAGCGCATCATCCGCTTATCCCAGGCAAAAATCCCCACGTTATTATTGGTCGGTAATCATGATATTTCTCCTGCAGTCGGACGCGCCCATGCGATTCAGGAATTTGATACGCTGCAGGTGCCTTATGTACGCGTTTTATCCAGGATACAGTTATTAACACCTCCAGAACTTTGGGGGGTACCAATACAAGTCATCGCCCTACCTTGGATTTCCCGTTCGGCATTCATGGCAGATTATGCAACTACAGATCAGGAAGATTTATTAAAGGATGTTTTTACGAATTTGCAAGACCGGATTGTTGAGAGAATAAACGAATTTATTGATCAAGCAGATTCGACCATGCCTATTGTGCTTACTGCCCACGCATCAATTGAGGGCGCAAAGTTTGGTGGCGAACGTCTTGTTATGCTTGGAAATGATCTGGTTCTTTCAGGTGGTTTGGTTAAAAATCCAAAGTTTAGTTATGTGGCAATGGGTCATATTCATAAGCCTCAGGATGTAAATAAAGATCAGCAGCCACCCGTCGTCTATCCCGGTTCAATCGAGCGTATTGACTTTGGCGAAGCACATGAAGATAGATTTTTTGTGATCGCACATGTTGAAAAAGGAAAAGATACAATAGTCGAGTGGAGAAAAATCGAAGGGACGCGTCCTTTCATTGAACGGCGGGCAATTCTTGAGTCCAGCGAGAACGTAACCGAGCTCCTGCAAGACAATCTACCTAAACCCCAGGAAATGTCCGGTGCGATCGTCAAACTCCTGGTGGAATATCCCAGAGAACTGGATGTGTTGATCGATGAGACCGCCTTGCGAAAATATGCCGAAGGGGCCTTCGAGTTTCATCTGATCAAGAAACCAAAAGTAGAGGCGCGTGTTCGTATCCCGGAGGGACAGGCAATCAGCAGTCTGAGTCCGCTCGAGCTGCTAAACCAATATTTTGACTCTGCCAAAATACCAGAAGCAGAAGAATTACAAAAACTTGCCCGGGAAATTATCGCGGAGGAGCCCGAAGATTAGATCCTAAATTTGTTTCTTTCCGAACTGAGGCTTTTCACCCCTGAACGTGTTTCCATAATTGAATATTCATATCCAATATCGTCGAGGTGTGCATGTCACAGCAACATTCCCGTTATCGCTGGTTCGTCGTTGGCACATTTTTCTTTTTCATGCTGTTGCATCAGGTGGATCAATTGCTGATCGGCCCGCTGACACCGCGCATCATGGATGAGTTCCATATCGACACCGATCAGATGGGGCTGGTGGATACCCTGGCGTTGGTGGTCGCGACCATGTTCTATCCAATCTGGGGTTATCTTTACGATCATTATGCGCGTCCCAGATTACTTGCGCTGGCATCGTTTATCTGGGGAGCCACCACCTGGCTGAGTTCCATCGTAAGAACATTCCCGCTCTTCCGCATGACGCGCGCCTCGACGGGTATCGATAATTCAGCTTATCCCGGCTTATATAGCATGATCGCCGATTACTTTGGACCGAGCCTGCGCGGAAAGATTTACGGCGTACTGCAACTGACCTCGCCCATCGGATATCTGTTCGGCCTGATCCTGGCTTTACTGGTCGCGCCCGCGCTGGGCTGGAGTTGGCGCACGGTTTTCATCTTCACCGGTTCTCTGGGGATCGTGCTGGCCGTGATCATCTTCTTTGGAGTCAGGGAAATCCCACGTGGCCAGGGCGAACCGGAACTTGAAAACTCTTCCTTCGATGCAGGCGCCTATAAATTTTCGTGGGCAAAAATCAAGGATGTGCTTAAACTCCGGACGATGTGGTTCATCTTCCTGCAGGGGTTTGCCGGAGTCTTTCCCTGGAATGTGATCACTTATTGGTTCTTTTATTATCTGGAAAGGGAACGCGGCTACGATGAGAACAGTATCCTGTTCACCATGGCGCCCGTGATCCTCATCCTGGCCAGTGGATATTTCATCGGCGGTGCGGTAGGCGACTGGATGTTCAAGCGGACGCACAAAGGACGCATCCTTGTCTCGGTGACGGGAGTGCTGATGGGAATTGTTTTCATGTCGCTGGCGCTCAACACACCGGTGGCGGAACGCACAACTTTTTTCATTCTCATGTGTCTCACTGCCCTCTTTATTCCACTATCGTCGGTCAATGTGCTTTCGACCATTTATGATATTACCATTCCCGAGGTGCGTTCCTCCGCGCAGGCTGTGGAAAGTTTTATTGAAAACATCGGCGCCGCGCTTGCTCCGTGGATTGCGGGGATCGTTGCCAGTGCTTATACCATGCAATTTTCCATCCTTTGGATTTGCGTCATTGCCTGGTCACTATGCTTTATTTTCTATCTGGGTGCCTTCTTCACCATTGATCATGATATTCACAACCTGCGCCATCAAATGGCCGAACGAGCCAAATCCATGTAATGTTTCGTGGAGCGGGACTGTAGTCCCGCTTTACGCTTTATGAAAGTAATTGAGCTCAACCTCGAAAATAAAAAACAAGTGGAGGCTTTTCTCCGCCTGCCATTTTCCATTTATGAGGATATTCCCCAATGGGTGCCGCCTCTGCAAATGGATGAACGCCTCAGACTCGACCGGAAGCGGTTTCCGTTTTACAAACATTCCCGGGCTGCGTTCTTTCTCGCTTACGATATGGACGAGAGGACGCGCCCGATTGGTCGGCTTGCCGTATTGGATCATTGTCGTTATAACGAATTCAATAAAACCAACACAGCATTCTTCTATTTGTTCGAATGTGAAAATAACCTTGAAGCCGCGAACGTGTTATTCGAGGCCGCCTACGTCTGGGCACGCTCACATGGATTGAATAAGATCCTTGGACCAAAAGGATTTACACCGTTGGATGGATTTGGTTTATTGGTAAAAGGCTTCGAGCATCGTTCTGCCTTTGGCTTGCCCTACAATCCGGCCTATTATGTTCATCTCATCGAAGCGCAGGGATTTCTCAAAGAGGGCGAATCGGTTTCGGGCTATCTTGGAACGAATATCCAATTTCCGCCGCGCATCCATGAACTTGCCGAACGCATTGCCCGGCGTCGCGGATTACATATCCTGCAATGCAGAACGCGTCAGGATTTGCGCGCGCTGGCCCCCAAACTCAAGGAACTCTACAACGATTCTCTGGACGGCACTGAAGGTACGTTCCCGCTGACAGACGAGGAAATAAATTCGCTGGCGGATCAACTGATCTGGTTGGCTGACCCGAAGTTGGTCAAGCTGGTCATGAAAAATAATCAAGCGGTCGGGTTCCTGCTTGCCTATCCCGATGTTTCTGCTGCGCTGCAAAAAACGCGTGGACGACTTTTCCCGTTTGGCTGGTTGACTCTCTTGCTCGAACTCCGCCGCACGGATTGGATCAACATCAACGGCGCAGGCTTGCTCCCCGAATACCGCGGCTCCGGTGGAACGGCCATTTTATACAACGAGATATTCAAAGCCGTAACTGAAAATCCGCGCTATCGTCATGCAGAGGTAGTACAGATCGGCGTGGAGAACGAAAACATGCAGCGCGAACTGAAAAACTTCGGGATCGATTTTTACAAGATGCATAGAACGTATGTGAAGGAGTTGGTGTAATGGACGATTCGGTTGGAGTGATGCTAAAGGCGCTGTGTTTCGCGGCCGGGAAACATAATGACCAAAGACGCAAGGATTCTAAATCATCGCCATATATCAATCATCCGATTGGGGTGGCTGAAACCCTCTGGAGTGTTGGCGAGGTGCGTGATGAAACCTTGTTGGTGGCGGCCATTCTGCATGACACGATCGAAGATACGGATACAACCTCTGAGGAAATCGAAAAGGAATTTGGAAAGGCTGTCCTTGACCTGATGCTAGAAGTGACAGATGACAAGAGTTTGCCCAAGCCAACCCGGAAACAATTACAGATCGAACATGCGCCCCATAAGAGTGACAAAGCCAAACTGCTTAAGATCGCAGATAAGATCAACAACATCCGCGACATGATCAAGTCTCCGCCAGCGGATTGGTCATTGGAGCGCAGGCAGGAATATCTATTGTGGACAGAGAAGGTTGTGGCAGGATTAAGAGGGGTGAGTCCCGGGTTGGAAAATCAGTATGACGCTCTTTTGGCAGAAGGAAAATTGTCTATGGGGTTGGAATAAGACCAAAAGCAAACACTGACAAGCAGGAGCGCGGACAGGGTAACGAACAAAATCCTTTTCATGGTTTCTCTCCTTCTGTTTGGTTCACAAGGCCCCGCCTTGTTTTTCTTATACGCCGTTGTTTTTCATTTTGGAATTCAACCTGATCGAGATGTTCAGCATGTCATCCCAAACGTTCATTGACCATGTATTTTCAGATATCAGAAAGACCTCGCCAGCCGGTTTGGAGGTGATTACAAAGAAGAATAAATTCGGTACAATGGAAAGGTGCCGGAAATTGACGATAACCAATTGATGAAACGTGTAACTCAAGGTGATGAACACGCTTTCCTTGTCATTTATGATTGCTATGTCAGCCGCGTTCACGCTTTGACGTTGCACATTTTGACTGACCCAATGCTGGCTGAAGAGGCCACGCAGGATACCTTCCTCAAGCTTTGGAGCCGCGCTCACACCTTCCTGGCAGAGCGAGGTCCGTTGTTGTTCTGGTTGTTGACCATCGCTCGTCGCACTGCCCTGGATCGATTACGTCTGGAAAGGCGCCGCCCCCTGCTTTCTGATTCAAACGATCCCGCGGAAGCCTGGGAAAGCATCCCGGATGGCGATTCCCTATCCGAAGAAAGTCACTGGCACAGCCTGCATTTTGCAGTGCGTTCCCTTTCCCAGGAACATCGCCAGTTGATTGAGTTGGCGTACTACCAGGGATTAAGCCAGAGCGAAATTGCGGAGGTACTGGGCTGGCCGCTCGGCACCGTAAAGACGCGCCTGCGGGCTGCCATGGAACGGCTGCGCCGGGAATGGGGCCCAAAGTAAATACAATCGGTGATTGGTGGCGTATATAGTAATATAGAGTATAGAAATGACCTATTTTGAACATTTACCGTTTCTGGAGAATATACCTGCTTATGCCCTGGGCGCATTGGACGCAAAAGAGGTCGCTGCGCTGGAGGCACATCTGCGGACGTGTGAATCCTGCCGCGCTGAACTGGCTGCCTACCGCGCTACAAGCGATAAACTATTGATGAGCCTCCCGCCCCAGGATCCCTCTGCCGCTCTCCGCAAGCGCCTGCAAAGACAATTGCCGAGCGGGAAGAAGGGTGTGCGCGCACACAGGAACTGGTCCTTTGGCCGTGTGGCCGTGGGAATTGCCGTGCTCCTGCTCCTGGCACTAAATCTGTTTTCCATTTCGCAGGTGCGGGCGCTTCAACGTCAGCAGGCTCAGCTGGTTGAGCAAATGCAGGATGGGCAAATGGCGCTGGCTATGTTGTCCTATTCCAAAACCCAGACATTTCCCATTAACACGACAAATGCAAGAGGCTCATTATTGCTTGATAAGGAATACAATAACGCCGTTTTGATCCTTCGAGGATTGCCAACCATCACTGCTGATCAGACCTATCAGATCTGGCTGATCTCACCGGATGAAACCAGAGTAAATGCCGGCCTGTTGCAGCCGCGGACCGATCAACCCTTTATTTCAGAGGCCATTCATTCACCGCAGGATCTTTCCAATTTCATCGGCGTCGGTATGACCGTTGAACCGGCGGGTGGCAGTGATCATCCAACCGGGATGCAAGTGTTCAGAATTAATTTCTAATCCAATCCTGTCCAACCAAAGTAATGGGGTTTTCTAATCACACGTTAAGTTAAGCTCAATCCAAATCTATTCCAGATACCGTACTCCTTCTTGAAGACCAATCGAATTCAAAAGGAGAGAAAAATGAAAAACGTATATTTTGTTTTAAGTGTGTTTGTCGGGCTCACATTATTGATTACCGGATGCGGCCCGCAGGCCACGCCCGCCACTGCTCCACCGCCTACAGAACCTCCCGCCGTTGTACCCGTGACTGGAGGAACGATGGTCGATCTCGGCCAGAACGATACATTCGGCTCGTTCCTGATCGATGACAAGGGCATGACGCTTTACCTCTACACCAAAGACACACCCAACACCTCCAACTGCTACGACAAATGCGCTACTGCCTGGCCGCCACTTCTCACTACTGGCGCTCCGGTTGCTGGCGATGGCGTAAATGCTTCCCTGTTCGGCACCACCACGCGTACGGATGGCACCCTCCAGGTCATATACAATGGCTGGCCTCTTTATTACTATGCCAAGGACAAGGCACCGGGTGATGTGGTGGGGCAGGACGTTGGCGGTGTCTGGTATGTTATTTCTGCTGCTGGTGAAAAGATCGAAACTGGCGCTGCTACTGAGCCACCTGCAGCGGCAGAACCTGCAATGGTTGATCTTGGAACGAATGATACACTTGGCTCTTTCCTGGTCGATGATAAGGGCCAGACACTTTATCTCTACACCAAAGATACTCCCAATACGTCCAACTGCTATGACAAATGTGCCACCGCCTGGCCTCCATTGCTCACCGGTGCCAATGCTGTAGCTGGTGACGGTGTGGATGCTTCCCTGCTAGGTACTGCTACGCGTACCGATGGCGCTGTCCAGGTCACCTATAATGGTTGGCCCCTTTATTACTATGCAAAAGACAAAGCGCCCGGCGATGTGACCGGGCAGGATGTTGGCGGCGTGTGGTACGTTATTTCTGCTTCCGGGGAGCAAGTCAAGACCCCATAGCTTTTTACGCCAACGATCAATGGATGCCATGTACTCGTCAAGTACATGGCATTGTTTTGTCTATGCCTGCCATAATGGATATGCTACAATCATTTCATGGGCACGCTCTATCTCGTTGCCACTCCCATCGGGAATTTGGAGGACATGTCCCCACGGGCCATCCGCGTTTTGGGTGAAGCGAGTTTGATCGCCGCGGAGGATACCCGTCACACCGGTAAATTGCTCAAACATTTTCAGATCGAAACACAACTCACCAGTTACTTTGAACATAACAAACTCGATAAGCTGGACTTCATTCTCGAGAAACTTTCAATGGGGGATGTAGCCCTGGTTTCAGATGCCGGGACACCCGCCATCAACGATCCCGGTTACGAATTGGTGAAAGCTGCCCTCGCTTCCAACTACAACGTGATGCCTGTTCCCGGGCCTTCGGCCCCCATCGCCGCCTTGACCGTTTCCGGCCTGCCAACCGACTCGTTCCTCTATCTCGGCTATCTTCCTCACAAGACCAGTGAACGTCACAGAAAACTGGAGGAAGTTGCCAGTCAGCCTTATACGTTGATCTTTCTCGAATCGCCCTACCGTGTTGTCGAAGCTTTGGAAGATATCGCCTCCATCTTTGGAAATCGTCGCATTTGTGTGGCGCGTGAGATGACCAAGATGTTCGAGGAATACTGGCGCGGGGACATCCGCGGAGCTGTAGAACACTTTGGCTCACAACCCGCGCGCGGCGAATTTACTTTGGTGGTCGAGGGCAAGAAAGATACCGGAAAAGGGAAATGGACTGAGGAGCAATTGCAACGAGCCATCGAAAACGAATTAAGAAATGAAAAGTCTGCGAAGGAAATTTCTACTGAACTTGCCAAACAAAGCGGCTGGAGCAAGAAGGAAGTATATACTCTGGTAAGTCAAAACAAATAGGAGCTATTATGCCCGACAAAGACGAAAAGAAACTCGAAGAGAAAAAGGAAGAAAAACCAACTCCGAAAGATGACCTCATCGTAACGCGGCACAGGGTACAGATCGGCGGTAAGGAGATCCGCTATACAGTCACAGCGGGGACCATGATCCTTAAGGAAGAAACAGCCGATCGGGAGAAAGAATTGGAAGGGGAAAAGGCGCGCGCCCAGATCTTCTTTGTAGCCTATGTCAAAGATGGGGCGGGTTCCAAGGCGAAACGTCCACTCACCTTTTCGTTCAATGGCGGCCCCGGATCAGCCTCCGTGTGGCTGCATCTGGGTGTGTTGGGTCCGCGCCGGGTGGTAATGGATGCTGACGGCGATTTGCCCAAACCGCCGTTCAAGCTCACGGATAACCAGTATTCCTTGTTGGATGAAACCGATCTGGTTTTCATCGACCCGATCAGCACCGGTTACAGTCGTGCTGTGGATGGACAAAAGTCGAAGGAATGGCATGAGTTCCGCAAGGATATCGAGTCGGTGGGCGATTTCATTCGTCTATATACGACGCGCACCAATCGTTGGCTCTCTCCGAAATTCCTGATCGGTGAAAGTTATGGCACAACGCGCGCTGCGGGTCTTTCGGGATATTTGCAGGAACGTCACGGCCTCTATCTCAATGGTCTGATGTTGATCTCATCGGTGCTGGATTTCACGACGATTCTCTTCAACACGAATAATGAATTGCCGTTTATTTTGTACCTGCCAGGCTATGCCGCCACGGCCTGGTATCACAAGAAGGCAGGTGTGGGCCAGCCGCTCAAGAAATTCCTAAAAGAAGCGGAAAATCTTGCGCTGGGCGATTATGCCACTGCCTTGCTCAAAGGCGATTTACTGGAGGTAGCGGAGCGCAAACATATTGTCGAAGAGCTGGCGCGCTTCACGGGTCTTGCTCCTGAGTTCATTGAACGAACGAATCTACGTATTATGGATCAGCATTACTTCAAGGAGCTGCTACGTGACCGCGACCAAACCGTAGGTCGCCTCGATAGTCGTTTCCTCGGAATTGACCGGCTCGGTGTGACGGAGACTCCCGAATATGATCCATTGCTGACCAACGTCATGGGCCCTTATGCGGCGGCATTCTACGATTACATACGCACTGAACTCAAATACGAATCTGATCTGCCCTATGAAATCCTGACCGAGAAAGTGCATCCCTGGTCGTATTCGGTCTACGAGAATCAATATCTCAATGTTGCCGAGACGATGCGCAGAGCGATGACCTATAACCCGCATCTAAAAGTTTTTGTCGCCAATGGATATTATGATCTCGGCACCCCCTATGCCGCGACGGAATATACGTTCAGCCACCTTGGTTTGCATAAGAGTCTGCAAAAGAATATCAGCATGAGTTATTACGAAGCAGGACATATGATGTATATCCATATGCCTTCGTTGAGGAAGATGAAAACCGATCTGGCAAAGTTTATCAAGAACTCTTCCTGAGAAAACCGTCATTCCCAAGATCTTACTTTATTGGAGGAGAACATGGAACTTACCAACATACTTTTCTCACTTCTATATCGAGCGCCGTTATTTATCCTGTGGCTGGTTGGTATTGTGATCGCGCTCATTCGCTTCAAGCGACATCCGCGTGTTTCGATCAGCGCGATCATCGGCTTTCTGATCGTGGGCTTTACAACGTTCCTTTCTTTGATTCTTCCATCGCTACTAACTCAGTTATTCAGGAACTTCTTCGATAACAGGATACTTGTCGACCTGATCATCTTTCTCGAACGGGCGTTGCCGTTCCTGGATGCCATCGGCTGGATCTTGATCTTGATCGCGATCTTCAGCGGCAGGAAAGCAATCGAACAGAAAGCGGAAGGACCAGAACCAACACCAGCAGCTTAAAGCAAAAGAGCGGGACGCTTCGCGCGTCCCGCTCTTTTGCTTTTTATTTCTACATCAAGGTTCCCAAACGATATTGACCATCGCATACAAGTAAGGCTGGTTGTTGATGTACTCAATTCCGATCAGCCAGGTACGGAAGTCAAAATCAGTGTCGGATGTCGCCGGCTTGTAAAGATTGTAGTAGTGAATATTGGCGTAAGGCCAGGGAGTGGCAAGGGGGAAGACCTTCGTCAAATTATCGCAATAGGTTTCCATGTTGGGGGCATTGAAGACCTCCAGTAGTTTCGGCTGGAGGATATCTTTGAACGAGCCTGAATCCGGTGTGCCGCTCGGACCCGCCCCCCAGTTATAGACAGTTGTATCGGCGAAAACATTTTTGGCGCTGGTCGTATTAAAGTTCACGGCTGGTTGATAGGCCCATAAGCGCACATCGACTCCATGTGCAAGACTGACCAAGGCTGAGAGCATATCGCCATTGGATTGATTTATGCTTCCCTTGAGTTGTTCGATCTGCGTGGTCACACGCGTATCCGCGCAGAAAGCATCGTGTGAAACATATTCTGTCAGATAATAGGCATTGACCCAGCCCGTTCCGCCACTCGGATTCTGGACTTGTGCCCAGGTCGCGTTGTCGGCGACAGCAGTGGGTCCTGTTCTCATGATATTGATCGTGTCTGGAGAAAACGATCCTACGACCGGATAACTGCTCCCCGCGCCCGAGCGGATGTTCAACACATCGTTGAGCGCGACGCGTACAACAGCATATGGGCCTGTTAACGTGGCTGGAGTAGGTGTGGGAGGGGAGAGAGGGATATTTACTTGGGCTCTCATCTCATTTGGGCTGGTTACGATCAATAAAATAGTATGGCTACCACAGGGCGCGTTAAAACCATAACTGACGGTTTGTGATATGGCGCCGGAAAACGGGAAGCTCGCGTTGGGCAAAACCTGTTGTATCGTGTCACCCGTGATCTCCCAATGATAGGTCACAATTGTTGGCCCACTGGTCGTGATAGTTCCATTGAGATCTACTTGAATACCAGTCGTTGAGCAGGATGTTCCGCTTTCTGTGTAGGAGACATCCACACTTGTGACCAGACCATCTAGATTTGGCGTCGAGGTGGGCGCAGGTGTGGGAGCTGGCTGATTGTTGAAGAGCAGGGTCCATGTGGAACCGCCATCATTCGTCCGGTACAGAGCCGTGTTCCCGTTCAGATCCGCATCCAGTATCCAGCCTATCGTCGTAGAAACAAAATCCATATCGCGGACTCTGTCGCCAAAGTTTATATTGGGCGTCACATCGCTCCAACTGGCGCCTGCATTGTTCGTTACGTGGAATAGACCGGCCCAATCCCAGGTGACGCCATCGTAGACGGTGACGAAGTCAGTGTTATTGCCTTGTCGGATGAAGGTGGGCGAGGGACTCCAGGTCGCGCCTCCATCGTGAGTGCTGTAAACGAAGAGATCTCGCATGCCCTCGCCCACCGTCATCCATACTGGCAGGATGCCATCATTCGTTCCAAAGAATTTCGGCGCGGTGGCGGTCATGAAAGCATTCTCGTAACCGGCCGGTATCTGCATGGATGGCTGAGTCCACGTCACGCCACCATCAGTTGTTTTGTAAAGATAGATGGAACCATTGATTGGAATGTCGCCACCAACCCAACCAGTGGTCATATCGCGGAAAGCCATGCCGTTCTTGTGACCACCCAGTGGCAGGCTGCTGCCCGAGCCGGGAGCGGTGGGATCATTATTATATTTTTGTGTCCAGGTTGCGCCGCCATCCGAAGTCTGAAAGAGCACCACAGACTGTTTATTCGTAGCAGCACCGGTGATCGTCAATACATAACCGTTGTTATTATCCAGGAACTGGAGATAGCCGCTGTTGAATGGAACATCATAGTGGGTCCAATTGAGTCCGCCATTGGTCGTGTGATACAGCGTCCCAAGACTGGTCTCTGAAAAACTAGTGACCACCCAGCCAGTGTTGATATTTGGGAAGAAACTGCCTGTGATCATTCCAGAGATACCCGGCAAGGCGTTGTACCAGGTTGCCCCACCATCGCGCGTCAGCAGCACATAAGGATCTCCGCTAGCCCAGCCATTGATCGAATCGATCATCGACAGTTTGTGAATGACTGGATTCGAAACTACAGTCAAGGGAGCAGCCGGTGTAAAGGTGGGTGTGGGCGGAGGGACCGTTTCTGTGGGAGGCACAGGCGTATCAGTGGGAGGAACCGAAGCCAGCCAGTTAAAGGTTGACATCATTTGCAGGAAGACAGCAGACTCAGCCGCTTTATCAAACTCAGGAATAGGAGTTGCAAAATTGCCCGCGTTAAGAGAATGGAGTACAAAGTCCATGCTGATACAAGCATTTCCCTTGAGCGTGGAATAGGCAACCCATTCATGCAAATTGCCTGCTCCGGCATCTCCTCCTATCTGCTTGAAGAAAGGAATCCCATTAATCACAACAGTTTCAGTAGGGGACCCAGGCCGCGAACTTGCGGATAAGGGACTCTGGCAGGGGTTTACATTTTCCCTGACAGTCATTTGCAGATATTTCTCCATTAGATTTGTTCCCGGTGTAATGGGCATATTAATCAGTATGCTGTTGTCTGTCTCAAAGAAGCGTTCCGATTGTGGCGGATACTTGAACTGAAAAGCATAGGTAGAGTTCGTATATAACGGCCAATTCTCCGTCGCTGGAACAGGCGTAATGCTTGGTGGAACCGGGGTTGCTGTCGCAGCGCCCTCACGGACGATGCGCGGTGCTCCCCATAGCGCACGATCGTTCGTGGCATAGCCGGTGGCGAGGATGGTCAGGATGAAACGCACGCTTCGTCCGGCTAATGGACTCAGGTCAATGTTCGCGTTATAGATTTTCCCTTCGTTCTGTTCGCGCCAGGTCCAGAACGTACCAATATAACCATTCGGATTCATGTAATCGAGTCGATAGGTAACATAACAGGCCGACCCGTAGGCACAGCCAACACTGCTCTGGAAACGGTCACCGGATTGAACGGTGAAGGTGGGATAGAAGCCTTGAATGTATCCGTTGTACCTGTTCTGTGGGAATGTGACCAGGCCAGTCTCGCCGGTGGAGCCATCCTCCAATTTGAGCGTGGTCTGTGAAAGAACAAAGCCTCTAGAATCTCCATCAGTGCCGGGGCAGGGCAGTGCACCGACGGTGCTCTTCCATTCTGCCGAACAGACATTGGCAACGAAGTCATATCCAACGCCGATCGGCGAGGCGCCGGTCACATTGATCTCCACCCAGATCGGATCCGTGGCGTTTGCGCCAATCCCGAAGAGTTGGTTGTTGGCGTTGCTCAGAATCCAATAGCCGCGATATTGACCGGCCGAGTCCGGCGCGGCCATATTGACGCTGATATCAACCGTCTGACCAAAACCTGCGTTCCACGGCAGGTTGACAAAAGTCGGCGCGCTCATCGGTTCGCCGCTGTAGTAAGCCAATTTGTAGGCAGTCGTCCAGATACATGAGCCAACATTTTTCAAACGCCAGGTTTTGGTAAAGGCCGCGCCCGGTGCGAAGATGGTCTTATCCGGCACGGTGACATCCGCGACGAACGAAGCCTTATCACAACCTGAAGGTTGAACGGGAGGCGGTGGTTGACTTATCGGCGTAGCCGTCGCTGGTAATGGCGGAAGCGGCGTCAGAGTCGCGGGAGGCGCAGGCGGTTGTGTCGTGCCGGCGCGCACGATGCGCGGGGATCCCCAAATGGCGCGGTCATTACCGGCTGATCCGGTGGCCAACATCAAAAATACAAACCTGACCTTTTGTCCAGCGAGCGAACTCAAGTCAAGGTCGGCCCGGTAGAAACGTTTGTCGTAGGCTTCCTTCCACGACCACAAAGTTCTTTGGGCGCCGTTCGGTAACAGATAATCGATGCGGAAGGTAACATAACAACTTGTCGCGCCGAATTCACAGTTGACCAGGGTTTGTAAATGATCGCCTTTTTGAACCTGGAACTCAGGATAGGTGGCCTGGATATATCCATTGAATTTATTTTGTGGTACGGTCAACAGACCGGGCGAGGTGTCCAGAGAATCATCTTCCAGATGAGGGTTATTGACCTGATAGGAAAAGCCGCGGCTGTCACCACTGGTGCCCGGAAAAGGCAGAAGTCCCGCGCCGCTCTTCCATTGTGCAAAGGGCGCGTTGGCAACAAAATCATAGATCACCGAGCTAGTCTCAACCACATTAATATCAACCCAGAACGGATCGCTCGCTGAATCACCGATGCCAAATTGCGCGCCGGAGGCGTTGCTGATTTTAAATAAAGCTTTGTAATGTCCTGCTGTGGTGGGTGCAGTCAAGTTAACGGATACATCCACCATTTGGCCGGGCGGCACTTCTGCCGGCAATTTGACTGAAGGCGGTGCACCGATCGAATCTCCGCCCACCCACACCAGATTGTAGGCGCTCGTCCATGTGCAGGTGCCGATGTTTGCCAGGCGCCAGGTCTTGGTGAATGCCGCGCCAGGCGCGAAAGCCACTCCATCCGGAGCGGTTAAATCCGATACGAATTGCGCTTGATCACAACTGGTTTGGGCAAGGGCGCGCGGCACAGCCTGCCCCATCAACATTCCCACTAACAAGACCATGCCAAGGAATTTTCTCCTGAACATGGCACCTCCTTTTGATTCGCCCTACGATACACAACGCTCGTTGAAATCGGCAAATCGGTAAATCATTCCATGCCTATCATCGCGCAGAGGGCAGCCCGATTCCCTGACAATTTCAATACAAAAATCCGTATAATTTGCTGTAGAATAATTGCAAAGCTTATCCAGCCTTTTGGGAGTGAGTATGAATTTAGATGACCTCGACCGCTTTAAACAACTCGATACGCTAAACATGATTGGGGAAATCGATGGCCTGCCGGACCAGCTTGACCTTGCCTACCAACAGGGTATGCAGCACGATCTTCCGAAATGGGATGGTTTCCGGCAGGTGCTGATCGCTGGGATGGGCGGATCAGCCATCGGTGCCGATCTGCTGGCCTCATACAGCGCCGCTCTCGCCCCCCTGCCTGTTTCCGTTCATCGCGACTACGGTCTCCCTTTGTACGCGCGCGGCCCCGCGACTCTCGCCATTTGTTCCTCACATTCCGGGAACACCGAAGAGACTCTGGACGCCTTCGATGCGGCGCTCAAAGCGGAGTGCCGCCTGATCGCTGTCACTACGGGCGGCGAGCTGCAAAAACGCGCCCAGGCAGCTAATGTTCCGGTTTGGACGTTCGAGCATAACGGTCAACCGCGGGCCGCGGTGGGCTTTTCGTTTGGTTTGCTGCTGGCGATGTTCCAGCGACTGGGTTTCATTCCCGATCAAAAAGAAGCGCTGGAAGATGCCATCGCTTCGATGAAGAGATCGCAACAACGTATCCGTCCTGATATCCGCACGGTGAAAAATCCCGCCAAGCGTTACGCGGGTCAATTGATGGGACGCTGGGTGACGATCGTAGGATCGGGGTTAATGAACGTGGTGGCCCGCCGCTGGAAGGGACAGATGAACGAAGTCGCCAAGGCTGCCGCGAATTTCGAAATGCTCCCCGAAGCGGATCACAATACCCTGGCCGCCACCATGAACCCGGACGAAGTGCTCAACCCGCATACCATGACTCTCTTCCTGCGGGCCCCCTCCGATCATCCGCGCAATCGCCTGCGCTCCGATTTGACGCGCAATGCCTTCATGCTTGAGGGTATGAACACCGATTTCGTCGATGCGCGCGGCCACACGCCTCTCGCACATATGTGGACCACGATTTTGTTCGGCGATTACATGGCTTATTATTTGGCGATGGGCTACGGCGTCGACCCAACTCCGGTTCACGCCTTGGTGGAATTCAAACAGGCGATGACAGAAGCAAAGTAATATATCCTCATTGCGAGGAGGGTTGAAACGCGACAGCGTTGCGCGTAGCGTCCCGACGAAGTGTCGCATGGCGCCATGGCGACACAATCCTCCTGGCCATCTTGCAATTTCCTATAAGAGATGACAAAAGGCGACTCGCACTTGGGTCGCCTTTTGTTATCTGAATCTTGTTGTTCTCACTTGTCGTTCAAAAACTTCAACACCAATTGATTGAACTCCTCAGGCTTTTCCATGTTTGGCAAATGCGCGGCATCGTGAATGATGGCCTTGCGCGCGCCACGGATGCGTGTGATCAAAGTATCTGCGATTTGCATTTCGCTGTCATCGTCAATGTCGCCCACGATGACAAGTGTTGCTACAGTAATTTGTTCCAGTCGTTCCATGGCCGGTGGCAGAAGCGGTTCTTCCACCGGAAAGACAGTCTCCCGTATGATGTCCGCTTGCAGGGTCAGTGCTTCGAGACTCATTTGGCGGACCATTTCATGCACGTTTGCATTGCTATCTTTGGCATCTCGTTTTAATCCGTCGGCCCAGATCTGGGCTTGCAATTCAGCTACCAGTGGAAAATCACCTGCCTTGCGTGCTTTGATCATCTCCGACACAAGTTGAGGTGGTTGCCCTTCATATGCATATCCACTAATCGCAGGAGAGACGAGCGTCAGTGAATTCACTTTTTCCGGATGTTCAAGAGCGAAGTCGATCACAGCCAAACTACCCATTGAGCAGGCAATGAAATGTGCCTGTTGAACATCAAGCGTATCCAGAAGATGATTCAAGTCGTTGCGATTCGAAAAAGGCATGCTGCCGAGGCTTGAACTGCCATAACCGCGCAGGTCATAGCGCAGAACACGATGATCTACTGCAAAGTTGGAAAATTGCTCATCCCACATCCTGTGGTCAGCACAGCCGGCGTGGACCAGGACGAGGTCGGAACCTTCGCCATCCATTTCGTAATAGAGGCGAGCATTGTCAAGTTCTGCAAAACCGCTTTTTACATTTGGCATCACGTCATCTTACCACGGCAATGGATCAGCTTCGATCTCGCGCCTCCATAAGTCGCGCATCACCTGAACGGTTTCCGCTCCCAATTGCTTATCAGCCGCGGCGAAGTTGTCCAGGGCTTGTTCGACGGTCTTTGCGCCGGGAATCACAGTCGAGACTTGTGGTTGTGCCAGCACAAATTGCAACGCGGCCTGGGTCAAGGAAGTTCGCTCAGGTACGAGCGCGGCAAATTTTTCGACCAGATCATTTCGGCGCGCCAACACTTCGGATGACCAGCGACTGCGCACATCCTCGAATTTCTGTTTGCCGCGATAGCGTCCCGAAAGCCAGCCAGAATCCAGGGGCACTTTGACGATCAGGCCCATGCCTTGTTCCTGCGCCTTTGAAAAAGCTGGCAGCACTTCCTGATATAGCACGTTAAAGAAAACTTCTGCAGCCTTGCTTTTTGTTGTCTCCAGCACATTTTCCAACTCGACACGCCAATCCAGAGAAACGCCATACTCGCGAATCTTGCCTTCTTCCTTCAGTATTTCCAACTCGGCATACAGCTCAGCCGAGCTATTGCCATCCATCAACTCGCGCGGCGGGTTGTGCAGTAACAAAATATCCACGTAATCAGTTTGCAGACGTTTGAAGCTTCCCTCCAGCACCGGACGGACATGCTCCGCCTTCCATTCCGTTTGATGATTTTCGTTGTAATAACTGAACTTGGTACAGAGGATGACATGCTTGCGCACAGACTTCAATCCCTGACCCAGCAGTTCCTCGCTTCTGCCTCCGCCGTAACCTGGCGCGGTGTCGAAGAAGTTGCAGCCCGCCTCGAGTGACTTCTGCACGATGTGCAATGCTTCACTCTTATCGTTGCTCCCCCAATCAGGATTTGCCAACTGCCACGCCCCGAGTCCGATCTCGGAGACGTTCATGCCAGTGTTGCCAAAGGGACGTAGTTTCATGCTTTCTCCTAAAGTATCATGTCACTCTCCCGAAGGGACAGCGCTTCGGGACGGTGTGATGGAGCATTCGCCGCGAACTCGAAAAGTCTCGAAGGCAACCCTAGAGATGCTTCGTCGCCATGTGGTTTCGACACCCGCACTGCCTGGCACTGCCTGCCAGGGCAAGTGTGCGTGCTGGTGCAAGTGTACACTCGCTTCGCTCGTTACTCAACCGGCGCATTCCTCAGAATGACATGAAGTAATTATCTTCCCAAAAGAGAACCGATTTCTTTCATCTGCTCATTTGTCAGCGGACCGAATTCCATAGCCCTGGCATTTTCCTCGATTTGAGCCACAGTCTTGAAGCCGGGGATGGGAATCGTTTTTTCGCTTCTTGCCCAGATCCAGGCCATGGCGCCTTGCACCAAGGTGCGACCGTTACTGGTGAGGAGCTCACGAATTTTTTCCAATTGATCGAGCGTGGGCGCGAAGAAATGTTCCTTTGACCAATCGTCGTTGCGCACATCGTTCTTCGGGAAGGTTGCGTCTTTCGAATATTTTCCGCTCAAGGCGCCGCGTGCCAATGGACTGCGATTCACGCTGGCGAGGTTGAGTTCCTCGCACAGCGCCAGCATCTCTGGCGTATCGAGGATGACGTTTAAGTCATGTTGAATGGCAACACAATGCTCGCCCCGTGCGAAGACGCGGGCACCTTCGACGGAGTCTGTGCTCCAGCCATAATAACGGATCTTGCCGTCCTTCACGAGCGATTCGAGCAAATCGGCCATCGCCGGGATCTTCTCGATGGGGTAATCCCAGACATGGAGTTGAAACAGATCGATCACATCCGTGTTCAAACGGCGCAGACTATCTTCACATTCCTGGCGCACATATTTCAGATGGTCATCGGTGCGAAAGGTCACATGCTTCTCGGCTTCATCCACATTGAAGCCGAATTTGGTGGCAATAACAACCTGATCGCGTTTCCCTTCCAGGGCACGCCCCAGCATCCGTTCGCTGTGACCCGTGCCGTAGTTGGCAGCGGTGTCGAAAAAATTGACCCCGAGGTCGATGGCGGTATGAATGGCGCGCACCAACTCGTTATCATCGATATCGCCCCAGCCGCCTTCACCGTCCAGCCACTGCCACGGGCCGCCGATGGCCCAGCAGCCCAGGCCCATGGGGCTGACAGGCAGGTTGGATCGCCCCAACATGCGTTGGGCGGTTCTTGTCATGGTGTTCATTTGCATTTCTCCTTTTATGCTTTTTCCAGCATTTGTTCTTCGACCACTTTCGAGTAGTAGTCAATCTTGTAGTGGATCAGCTTTAGATGCTCATTCATTTCCTCGATATGAGCCTTTACCTTATCGCGCAGCGCTCTCAACATTTCCACACGTTCGGGCAGGGTTTCATCGCCCTGACGTTGGAGCTCAGCATAGCGCTGCATATCCTTGATCGACATACCCGTGCCGCGCAGCTTGAGCAGGAAATCGATCCAGCCGAGATCCTCCGGGGTGTAGCAGCGACGCGTATTTTCCTCCCGATTGATCGGGTGGATGAGACCGATGCGCTCGTAGTAGCGGAGTGTGTGCGGAGTGAGACCCGTCGCTTTGGCAACTTCCTGAATGGTGAGTTTGTCTTTTTGGATATCCATGCCCCTAGTGTACATCTTATAGTGTGCTCTAAGTCAAGGGTAAAACCCTGTCATTGCAAGAAGGCTCGCGCTGAGCGGAGTGAGCCGATAGGCGAAAGAAGACGAAGTGTAGCCTGACGAAGTGTGACAAGGCGGCGTGGCAATCTCAGGTAACTACCAAATACGAAATTGTGATCGTTTGATGAAAACACAGCAAAATCCCCCTTGACCTAGACCTAACTCTAATTGGTAATATATACAAGGCAAGGGAAAGCCATGATACAAAGAATCGGCATTCATCCAAACAAGTACACAAGGTGACAACATGAAAATAGGATTACAAATTCCAAATTTTACATATCCATCTGGACCGCGAGAACTTGGTAAAACACTGGTAGAGATTGCCCGTGCTGCGGAGCAGGCTGGCTTTTCCAGTATCTGGGTGATGGATCATTTCTTTCAGATCGGAGATCGTGCACGTTCTTCGGGACTTGGTCCACCAGAGGATGAAATGTTGGAGGGTTATAGCACTTTGTCTTATCTGGCTGGGGTCACAAACAAGGTAACGCTCGGAACTCTGGTCACTGGCGTGGTGTATCGCTATCCTGGCATCCTCGTCAAGACGGTCACCACGCTTGAGGTGCTTTCCGGTGGGCGTGCCTATTTTGGGGTCGGTGCGGCCTGGAATGAACGCGAATCCCGCGCACTGGGCGTACCATTTCCGCCGGTCAAGGAACGCATGCAACGACTGGAGGAAACGCTGCAGATCGCGTTGCAAATGTGGTCAGAGAATAATGGCGCGTTTACGGGCAAACATTTTCAACTTGCCGAAACTCTGTGTAATCCGCAACCTATAACAAAACCGCATCCACCTATCATGATCGGCGGCGGAGGCGAAAAGAAGACGTTGCAACTGGTAGCCAAGTATGCGGATGCCTGTAATCTTTTCGCACGCATGGGCATCGACACGGTACGCGGCAAACTGGAGATTTTAAAAGAACATTGTAAAAAGGTGGGACGGGATTATGCCGAGATCGAGAAGACCACCCTCGACACGGTACATCTTGCGCCGGATAAAATGACCGCACAAAATGTGATCGATGAATGTCGCGCCCTGGCAGGGATTGGCACTCAGCACGCGATCTTCAATATGCCAAACGTACATGAGATCAAGCCGCTCGAAATTTTTGGGAAGGAGATCATCCCCGCTGTAGCTGACCTATAGAAAGAACAAGCTGATAAAATTTGGAACGGCATCCGCATGGATGCCGTTCTTGTTGATGTTGTGCCTAACTGTATTCTACTTGATGATTAGTGATCGAATTTATTACTCATCCAACCTTATGTATTCGCCGCGGCTTAATTCCCGAAAACACCCTCAAATTTCCCTTTAATCACTTGCATGTCCACTTTGATGTCATCGAATTGAAGGTTGTCAACCATAGGCCAATATAATTGCATATGCGAGTAGTCAATTTGCCAGGAATATCTCGTAAGTAATAATGAGATTGATTAGCAAATAGATTTGATGCATATATCCACAATCTGTAACCCAACTGTCAAGCGGAATCTGCAAATAGTGGTGCTTCAAGAATGTTGAAGACTTCTACATGTTTCGGTTCCAAAGATATAACTCATGTGAGAGCGTGCGACTGTTATATCTAATAATCCCATGAGTCCTTTCATCCTGGAATTGGAAATTGTAAAGCATTATTGTAGACGGGATACTCAGCTCACAAATAAGTTAACCGCTCTACAAGAATTTGAAGTGCTTGGGCAAAGATGCTTTGATGAGATGCAGGATCTTTGGCTGTTTTTAATAAATGATACTGCATTCACACACTGGAATTCGATAACGATAAACGAAAGGACCTTTTCATTAAACGTCTGCGCTGGCACTTGATTTGTAATGTGGTGCTGCACATCCCTTCATTAATTCAAATTCGTAATCACTTTTACTGGCTGTCCTAAAAGATCAGGAAAGAATTGGCGCTTTAAGGCCAAGTCCGCAATTGCGCACGCCATTCACAATGGAAAAGCAAGCGCAGTCAATGTAAAATAGGCGTTTCGCCGTTTTCGACAGGAATATGATGACCATAAGGTTCCAGTTCATCAATATAAATTACACAATTTGACATTGATTCACTCCTACCCAATTAGTCTAGCTGGCAAAAAAAGCGACCTCTTTGGTGTCGCCGGGCACTCGAGTTTTGCAACAGTCACACCAGTGGTGTGGACCAAAGTGCACTTGTAGGGTACACAACCAGTCAATTTCGTCAAATTTGAAATATGGCAATTCAGTTGTTAATTTCTTGTAAAAGCATAGCTTAAACTTCCGAGCAGGTCAACGATCTCAACTCTCCAGCGTTATATACTTCCTCCGCGGCTTGATCCCCACTACACCTTCAAAATTCCCTTTGATTACTTGCATGTCTGCTTCGATATCATTGGTGGGATGAAACACATCTTTGGGAATGCGGACGGTTTTATACTGTCCGTCCACCTGTGCCATGACGATGGGAATCCCCGCGCCTTTGGCGATGTGATAAAAGCCGCGCTTCCAATCGCTCACATAACGACGAGTCCCTTCTGGCGCGATGGTTAGCAGGAATTGCTCTGACTCCCGGCAGGCTTTCACCATTTGTTCAACCAGACCGGTGGCTTTTTTCCGGTCGACGGGAATCCCGCCGCAGTAACGAAAGAACCAACCCAGCGGCGTACGGAACAATTCCGCCTTTGCCATGTCAGCGCGCGTTGGCTCGCAGGGTAAAGATCACGCCGAGAAAGAGGACGAAGTCCCAGCCGGAGGTGTGCGGCGCCCCGATCAAAACAAATTTGGGAATGGGAGGCAGAGTTCCCTCCACGCGCCAGCCGAAGAGACGCATGCTGAAGGTGGCGAGGTGATGAAATAGTGCACTGAGAACTGGAGTGTTGAAGATCGTTGTTTTCACTTCCCACAATTATAAGACTCGAAAACCTGGTTTGCAGTTTGAAGCAGACTTCTTATTTCTTTACATTCTCTTCCAACCACCGAGCCAACGTTTTATAGTAAGCCTCCTGGAAGCCGGCTGCATGGGGAATTTCTTTGAACAGTCCCTGTGATGTCTGTTGCAAATTATGGTCGGCATTCGGAAAAATAAAGTAGGTAAAGTTCGATTTTCCCCCAGCGATGATGGTTTTGAGATGATCCACACTTTCGGGAACCGGGATGCTTTTATCCTGGTCGCCAAAGATCCATAGACCGCGCTGATCGAGGTTTGCAATGACGGGAGTTGAGTCGAAGCCGGAGTGTGGTGCACTGGCGAGTTTCTTGGAGAGCTCATCCTGCGAGAGCCTGCTGGGGGAATCGCCATTGTTGGTATAGGAACTGTAAAGGGCTTCGTGTCCCACCGAGGTGACAGGCCCGGAGAGGATGATGAAATAAGAAATATCGTTGGATTGCAAGGTGGCAAGGGGAATCACCCAGCCTGCCTGACTGAAGCCAATCAAACCGATCGTGTCTTCCTTGACCTCCACGCGGGTCTTCAAATACTTCAAGCCTGCAATGGCATCCTGTGCAATCGGTTGGAGATTGGTCTTGGAGGCGGAATCGGAATAATGCCCGCCCGAATCGCCCACGCCGCGTTTATCGTAAGTGAGGATGGCGATTCCCTGGCTTGCCATGAACGCGCTCATTTGCTGGTCACCGAAATCATCCCTGGTGCCGGGCTCGGAGCCGTGCAGCAGCATAATAGCTGGATGTGGACCCGCTGTCGCAGGCAAGGTGAGCAGTCCTGTCAGCGGAGTCCCATCTTCGCTGGTGAAATGAACAACTCCCGACTTAAGATCGAGGCGGGTTGCATGTGTCGCCCCGCCGAGTTCACCGGTTTTGGAATCACGCGTTTGCCAGGTCAGGCCCGTCACGCTTCCATTTGAGTTCGCGGGTAAAAGTAATCTGTTCGGAGAAAGGATATCCAATGGCGCGGGCACTTCCCACCAGGAAAGTATCAGGCGCGACAGGAAACAAGGCACGAATGGCGCCGGTACCAAAATGCGTGAGCATGAGTCCCTGTCCGAAGAAGTAAAGCCCCGAACTCGAATATTCGGGTGCAAGGTTGATCAGTAATGACGTGCCCGAATCGAGCTGATAGGTTCCGGGGAAATCATTCAGCAAATCTTTGGGCATTGGATATAAAGGCAATAATGTGAACGAGTTTGTTTGACTATTTGCTTTAACTTGACCGGTGATTTGCGAGCCATCGAAATCTCCCGAAAAATGCAAATCGTTTTGATCGACGACGCTGAAGGAAATGGTTGCATCTTTCCATTGCAGTTCTTCGATCGCGTATGTTTTCGTGAACGGCTCGATGTTGAACGTTCCCCCTGATGCGGCCAATTGAATCTTGATGGACTCGATGGTTCCATCGGTAAGCACGATCGCTCCGGCCCAGTTCGACGGCAGGGGAATCGGGGGAGTTTGTGAAGCTTGTATGGTTGGTGCAGCACTGCTGATCGCTGTGGCTGCCGAGGCAGGAGCGCAGGCAACAAGCCCAAGCACAAGAAGAATAACAAATGTATACCGAACCATGGATGGCTTCTCCTCTCGCCGATGCAATAAGACAATAGGAACTTATAAACGAACGGATGTACAACGTAAATCCCTCTACCGGATTGTTTTCCAGCCCGCCTCTCATTGCGTCAATTCAAAATCCATTTACTCTCCGTGTACAATAGATACATGTCGTTCAAATCGTCGCTCCGAGCCGTTCTTTACCAAAGTGAAAAACTTGTGCAGCGAGTTCGCTTTGTTTCACAATCTGTTGACCTGCCTGTTCTGCTGGGCATTTCCTTCCCCAAAAGTGGTACGCATTTGCTCGATCAAATCTTGCTTGGTTTTTCGAACGTCGCGCCGTATGCCAGACGCCTGCATTCCTTTTATGCTGAATACGAAGGCGAAAGCGGGGTCAAGCGCGCGCCCGAACAAGCGATCCGCTGGCTTGATTCACTGCAGCGAGGCGATATTGCCTCCGCCCATCTCTTCGCCCGCCCCGAGGTCGTCGCCCGGGTTTGCTCGCCGAAATTCATTCCCTATTTCATTTTTCGTGATCCGCGCGATGTGGTTGTCTCACACGTGTTCTATGTGACTGAGATGGAATCGCACCACGTGCACCATACTTATTATCAGTCACTGCCCAATTTTGAGGCACGACTCAAGGTCAGCATCTTGGGCAGACCGGATGTGGATGTGGAATTTTCGAACATCGCCGAACGCTTCGCTCCCTATTTGAATTGGCTGAATCAGCCCGAGGTGTTACCGCTCCATTTTGAAGATTTGATCCATGACCGTCTCGCCATGCTGGCACGCATCATGGATCATTTCCTCGCCTGTGTCCCGCTTCAGCCGTTGCGCCTCCACTCGGCGCGCGCCCGACAATTGATTCTGAATTCCCTCGAAGCCTCCATCAACCCCACGAGGTCCCCGACCTTCCGCTCAGGCAAGACGGGGGAATGGAAGAAACATTTTACCGAGGAGCATAAAAAAATCTTCAAGGAAGTTGCCGGAGATTTGTTGGTGAAATTGGGATATGAAAAAGACAATGAATGGTAATTGTTCCATCGTCATCCGTGCTTATAACGAAGAGGGACACATCGGACGTCTGTTGAAAGGGATTCAAGAGCAGACGCTCAAGGATGTGGAGATCATCCTCGTCGATTCAGGTTCGACCGATGGAACGGTCGCCATTGCTGAAATCTTTCGGCGCGCGGATCGTGCATATCCCGTCAGAGGAGTTTACGTTTGGACGTTCGCTCAATCTCGGGGTCCAGGCCGCGACACGGGAATTGATCGTGATTGCCAGTGCGCATGTCTATCCTGTCTATCCCGATTGGCTGGAAAGTCTCTTGCGTCCATTTTTTGAGGGGGAAAATATTGCCCTGACTTACGGCAAACAGCGCGGACCCGAAACCGCCCAGTTTTCCGAGCAGCAGATCTATCAGCATTGGTATCCCGATGCGAGCAATCCGCTCCAGGGAACGCCTTTTTGCAATAATGCTAATGCAGCCATTCGTAAGGGCTTGTGGGAGCAGAATCCCTACGATGAAACGCTGACCGGTTTGGAGGATCTGGCCTGGGGCAAATGGGTCAAGGAGCAGGGCTATGATATTGCTTACGTGGCCGAAGCCGAGATCATCCATGTTCACAATGAAACTCCGGAGGGTGTATTCAATCGTTATCGCCGCGAGGGGATGGCATTCAAACAAATCTATCCCGAGGCACATTTCAGTTACTATGATTTCATCAGATTGATGAGCATGAACATCCTCAGCGATCTATGGCATGCATTGCGTGAAGGTGTCTTGCGAAAAAATATGTCTTCCATCTGCCGTTTTCGTTATATGCAGTTTCATGGTACGCACATGGGATATCGCCAATCCAGCCTGCTTACGCCGCAATTGCGCGAGACGTTTTATTACGCGCGTGAAAGAAAACCAAGGGAAGAGGCACAGAGGGACATCGAGCCGATTCAGTACGGTGAGTAAGTTATATCCAAATGAACTCTGAAGAAGTTCTCTTTTCCAACCAGACAATCAAACTCGCCGGCACACTTTATCTGCCAGAGAGCAAGCCTCCTTATCCAGCTGTCGTTGCAATTCATCCGGCCTCAGAAGGAGAACGGACAAGTTTCTTTTATGATCATTTGAAAACTGAATTACCTGCACATGGAATGTCAGTTCTTGTATTTGATCGCCGAGGCTCAGGAACTTCTGAAGGTGATTTCGAAACGTCAGACTTTGAGGATTTGGCTGGTGACGTGATTGCTGCGGTGGAATATCTACAGGCGAGGCCAGATATCGATGGAAACAAGATTGGGTTGCACGGAACGAGCCAGGGCGCGTGGATCTCACCGATTGCTGCCGCGCGTAAGCCGGATATCAGCTGTGTGGTGTCTGTCTCCGCTTCGGGAGTCTCCCCTGCGGATCAGATGAATTATGGGGTTGCTTTTCATCTGCTCAGGGAAGGATTCGATCAGAGCGTCGTCGATAGGGCCATCAAATTGCGGAACGTGGTCAACGAATATTTTCGTGGTCAAGTTTCCAAAGAAGAGGCCGCGTCAAAATTAAGTCGTTTTGAAAACAAGTCCTGGTATGAGCAGGCTTACATTTTCCCTAGCCAGGATTTACCCGCGGATATTATGCAAAGCAAATGGCATTACGAGATGGACTATGAGCCGCTTTCGATTTGGAAGGAAGTGAAACAACCTGCCTTATTCCTGTTTGCTGAAATTGATGAATGGGTGCCTATCGAACAGAGTGTGGCTAATTATCAAGCTGCAACGAGGCGCTTGAGCGAGGTGATGCTCAAGCGGATCAAAGGGACAGATCATCTTATGAGACATCCAAACGGTCAAATATCGAGGGAATATCTTGACACACTGACAGGTTGGCTGGCATCTCACTTGCTCATGCCTCGCTCTCCGTCAGGGTTGATGAAAGCTCGCTAAAGCATTGTTTTCATTGGCAGTATATTTTATCAAGCTGTAATGATTTAGGTGTGTCATTGCCGGAGAAGGTTATCGGGGAAATAAATGGCTGGGTAACCGCTGGCAGGTATCGGTTAGGCAGGAAGTGAAGGTTCGGACTTCACATTTTCTCCGTCCTTGGGTGGTCTCGTCCCTCACACGTTTTGTTTCCCGGTTAATTCAACAGTGATATACTCTGTCTCGTTATTTTCTTCCTGCGTTTATCTAAAAAATAGAAAATAGATGAGAAAACCTTGAACAGACCCAGCTTCCTTACTCGCGCCTATACAAAGAAAAGCCTTTATTTACTCTTCATGGTGTGTGCGTTTCCCATCCATGTCTGGACGCTGCTGATGGCCTTCCGAGACTTTGGCTGGGTCTCGGAAAGAACCACTGTCTGGGACGGCCTGGGCTTGATTTCCTATGCCATGGTTTTCGCTTTCTTCGAGACGCTCGGCGTCTTTCTGATCGTGATTTTGATCGGTTTTTTCCTGCCGCGCACCTGGGAGATGGATAAACGCCTGGCTTTGCTGGGCACCTCGTTTCTGGTTGTGGCTCTCTGGACGATCCTTGGTCAGATTTTCTCCTGGGCTCGCTATCCGGTTCCAGCCTGGGCGGCCAGCTTTATGGTTTCGACACACCATATATTGCGTATCTTGTGGGGAGGAGTGTTTGGGCTGACTTTCATTAGCGCGGTCATACCAATCTTCCTGGTGGTCAAACGGGAAAAACTTAATGCGAAGATCGTCGATGTATTTGACCGGATCTCGCTGCTTTCAGCTCTTTATGTGTTTTTTGATGTGATCGGTATCGTTATCATTGCGATACGGAATTTTCATCTATAGGTACAGAGGATGATATGAGTAGATTAAGTAAACGCGATTTCTTGAAGTTGATGGCCATCCTGCCTCCGAGTGTCTATCTCTCGGGGACTGTTCGACGCCCAGAGCGGTTGCTTCAGAATCCGGATGCAAAGAATGTGTTGATGATCGTATTCGATACCTTGTCGGCCAGAAACATTGGCCTTTATGGGTATGCGCGTGAGACCATGCCAAACCTTGCCAGAATCGCTGAAACGGCGAATGTGTACTACAATCATTTCGCGGGCGGAAACTGGACTGTGCCCGGGACCGCTTCGCTGCTCACCGGCACCTATCCGTGGACACATCGCGCCTTCAATGACAAACATCGCACTATCCTGGAAGGTCGGGAACACGACAACATCTTTAATATCTTCGATCAGTATTACCGCATTGGTTATTCTCACAACTCCAATGTGTATCCATTTTTCGATCAATTTTCCAGGGATATCGATCGGGTAAAACCCAGACAGGATTTGTTCATTACCAATAAGCTGGCGCTGGATGGACTGTTTCCCCGGGATAATGACATTGCGCCGATCACCTGGGATCGAATGATGACCGAGGGCGAAAAGGGATATACGTATTCTCTTTTCTATGCGCCTTTCTATGAAAATTACGGTCAAAAGCTCATAGACGCCGTGCGCGGGGATTTCCCTCGCGGTGTGCCAGTTACCGGAGAAGACCACTATTTCCGGTTGGAAGACGGCATCAATTGGTTGATGTCACAGATCGGCGGATTCCAGCGTCCCTTCCTGGGCTACTTCCATTTCCTGCCGCCTCATCGTCCTTATAATACGCGCCGCGATTTTATCAATGTGTTCGCGAACGATGGCGTTGGTTATTATCTTGAAAAGCCGCGCGCTGGCTTGTACAAAGGCAATGACGAGGGCAATACCCCAAGTCTGAGATACCAGAGCGCTCAGCGGCAGTTCTATGATGAGTTTATGTTATACGCGGATTCTGAGCTTGGACGCTTATATGATTCTCTGGAGCAAAGCGGACTCCTTGAAAATACCTGGCTCGTTTTTACCTCTGATCATGGCGAGATGTGTGAAAGAGGCATATTCGGGCACCGGACTCCGGTGTTGTACCAGCCGGTCATTCGCATCCCGCTAATCATCCGGGCGCCCGGGCAAAAGGAACGTCGGGACATCCATACACCAACCAGTGCTGTGGATGTATTGCCAACTTTGATGAAAATCACCGACCAGGAAATTCCGGACTGGACGGAAGGAAAAGTGTTGCCTCCGTTTGCCGATAGCGCGCCGAGTTCGGATCGTAACATCTATGCCCTGGAAGCCACGAACAGCGATACCTATGGCCCATTGGATCCTGCCACGGCCATGCTGGTAAAGGATCGATACAAACTGACCTATTACTTTGGTTATAAGACGCTGCAAAAGGCCGGTCCCTTGTTTGAACTGTATGATCTTGAAAACGACCCGGAAGAATTGAATAATATTTTCGATTCCAACGCGGAAATTTCCAAAGAACTGCAAAATGAAATTGTCGAAAAGATCAAAGAGGTCGATAAGCCTTTCCAGAAGAGTTGAACTTCATCGCTCTCTCTGCAGGTTCGAGGCTATCCTCCAACGTACAGCCTGCTCTTTCATGACCAAACTCGTTGCTCTCATTCCGATGCGCCATCACAGCCAGCGCGTGCCTGGCAAGAATTATCGCTTGCTGGCGGGCAAGCCTCTTTTTCAACACATCCTGGAAACATTGCTTTCTCTGCCCGAGATCGATGAGACCGTCGTGGATACCGATTCTGAGCCGATCATGGAGCGCATCCACGAATATTTTCCCAATGTGACGGTGATCGATCGCCCTGAGCATCTTTGTGCAGATACGATCGCGATGAACGATGTCCTGCTGCATGATACGGAACAGGTGCCCGCGGATTTTTATTTGCAGACCCACAGTACGAATCCCCTGCTCAAGCCGGAAACAGTGGCGCGTGCGATCAAAAGTTTCCTCGCCGAATATCCCGCCAAAGACTCGCTCTTCTCGGTGACGCGCTTGCAGACCAGACTCTATGATCAGGCGGGCAAGGCGATCAACCATGATCCCAGGGTTCTCATTCAGACTCAGGATCTGCCTCCTGTCTATGAAGAGAATTCGTGCCTGTATCTTTTTACGCGCGCAAACCTGCTGAAACGGAATCATCGCATCGGAGAAAAGCCGATCATGTTCGAGATCGACCGTGATGAGGCCTGGGATATTGACGAAGAACTGGATTTTGAAATTACTGAATTCCTCCTGAAAAGACAAAATCAAAGTGAAAAGCCTTAGAAATATCTATAAAAAAATCAGCGCGTGGTCTTCGCCACCCTGGTATCCGTTTGTATTCAGTATCTATCCCGTTGCAGCTCTAATGGCCGTCAATGTGGGACAGGTCAAACCGGAAGCCGGGGTACGTCCAGCACTGGTTAGTCTTTTGCTGGCCTGTATATTGTTCGGACTGATCTTCCTGTCATTAAGGAATCCCTATCGTGCCGCGTTTTTGTCCATGCTGTGGCTGGCTTTATTTTTTTCCTATGGACACGCGTATAACACCATCCTCGATCAATATCCGGATCTTGATTTTGGCTGGTGGCTGTTCGCAGCCTGGTTGTTGCTGGCGGTATTCTTCGCCTGGTGGTCGACGCGGCCGCGCCTGTCGTTCATTGATTCGGCCAGGACGTTGAACGTGATCGCGTTGGGGTTGGTGATCGTTTCGTTAGTGCAGATCAACTCCAAGGCCGAGAAAGGAAGTGGTCACTATCGCTACGTTGCGGCGCAACATGCTCCCATACAGGATTTGACGCGTCCACAGGATGCCCCGGACATCTATTACTTCATCCTGGATTCTTACACGCGTGATGATCTGCTCAAGAAAGCCTATGGTTACGACAACAGTGAGTTCATCAGTGGATTGCGCCAGCGCGGCTTTTATGTGGCCGAGTGCAGTCAGAGTAATTACACGCGCACAGAGCTTTCAGTATCATCTTCATTAAACATGTCCTACCTGCCGGACCTGGATGACAAATTCGTGCCAGAAAGTATCGCGCGCTCTCATTTATGGGATACGCTTAAGCACAACACGGTGCGTTATAGTCTGGAAGAGATGGGATATCAAACCATCGCCTATGCCACGGGCTTTGCCTGGAGTGAGTTGGACGATGCGGATATCTTCCTGACCCCGCCGCCCTTTGGTTCTGGCCTGACCGAGTTCGAGACTCTGTTCCTGGAGACCACGCTCCTGCGACAGGCGGAAACAGTTGGCTGGCTGGATACAGACCAAATCGTGGGGCAGAACTTTCGCGATCGCCACATGCTGGTCTTCAATAGTATGAAAAATGTTTCAAAGATGCAAGGGCCAAAGTTTGTTTATGTACATTTGCTGTTGCCACATCCACCTTTTGTATTTGGACCTAATGGGGAACACACGAATCCGGCGGATTTTTGGAATGCGCAGAAGTTGTATCCTGCTGATAAATATCAAAAGGGCTATACCAACCAGTTGACCTTCCTGAACGGGAAAATGCTGGAAACCATCGATACGATCCTGGCAAATTCCGCGCGGCCGCCGATCATCATTTTACAGGGGGATCATGGCCCGTGGATTCAACCCAATCCTCAGCATTTCTTTATTTTGAACGCGTATTATCTGCCGGGACATAAAGATGATCTCTATCCGAGCATCTCGCCGGTCAACACCTTCCGGCTGGTCTTCGATGATTATTTCAGAGCAAATTATGATATGCTGGCGGACAAGACTTATTTCTCTCCGGTGCCAAAATTATATGATTTCACTCCGGTGGCCTATCCCTGCCCATGAAAAAAACTGTCCTCTTTACCGCTCCCTACATGATTCCCTTCGTCGACCGCTTCCGGCCGATCTTCGAAAAACATTCCATTGAGTTGATCATTCCGGATGTGCACGAACGCATGGAGGAGGATGACCTGCTCCAGTACGCGGGCGGATTCGACGGCACGATCTGTGGGGATGACCGTTACACCGCGCGCGTGATCGAGGCCTGCGCGCCGCGCCTCAAGGTCATCTCGAAATGGGGAACCGGCATCGACTCGATCGACGCTGAGGCCTGTTCGCGTTATGAGATCAAGATTGGCCGCACCCTCAACGCCTTCACCCTGCCCGTTGCGGATACTATCCTTGGATATATATTGGCATTTGCCCGCCGCGGTCCATGGATGGATAAGGAAATGAAATCTGGACACTGGGAAAAGATTCCGGGCAGGAGTTTAAGCGAGTGCACGCTGGGCGTGATCGGCGTGGGTAACATCGGCAAAGCGGTGACGCGCCGGGCGGGCGCTTTCGGGATGAAAGTTTTCGGTAATGACATTATCGAGATCGATCATGTTTTCATCGTCGAGACTGGCATCCAGATGACAGACCTTCAAACGTTGCTCGGCAACTCTGACTTTGTTTCCATTGCCTGTGACCTCAACCCAAGCAGTCATCATCTGATGAATTCAGATACCTTTGCTTTGATGAAGTCGGAGGCGGTGCTGATCAACACGGCGCGCGGACCTATTGTGGAGGAGAAAGCGTTGATCGAAGTCTTGCAGGCGAATCGTCTCGCCGGCGCCGCCCTGGATGTGTTCGAGTATGAGCCTCTGCCGGCGGAGAGTCCGTTGTTGAAAATGGATAACGTTCTGCTGGCTCCACACAACTCCAATTCCAGTCCCGCCGCCTGGGAAAGAGTGCATTGGAACACGATCAGGAATTTGTTCGATGGCCTCGGGATTGTCTACGAACCAAATTCGTAAATACAGATTGCATGGAAGGCACGAAAAGAGAACTTGCTGGAAAGCATACGAAATTGGCGGGTAAAATAATAGGCGCTTTCTTTTGACTTCATAATAAATCCGTGTTGTCCGTGTATCAAGAGAAAAAACGAATCCTATGACAAAAACTGTTCTTATCACTGGGGCGGGGGGCGGAATTGGACGCGCGACCCTGCAGCATTTTGCCTCACATGAGTGGAAAGTGATCGGCGTGGATCGCGCCGAGTTCGGTCCCGATTTTCCGAAAAATGGTGGTTTCATCCAGGCCGATATCTCCCATCCCGAATTGACCGAGCAGATCTTTCAGCAGGCGCGCGACTTTGCTCCTAGGCTGGACGCGTTGGTCAACAATGCCGCGGTACAGGTGGCCAAACCGCTGGTGGAAACGACTGTCGAAGAATGGGATGCCGTCATGGCTTCCAATCTGCGTTCTGTTTTCTTGTTCGTTAAACTTGCGCATCCGCTGATGAAAGCCGCGGGTGGAGGAGCCATCGTCAATGTTTCTTCTGTCCATGCGATTCAAACTTCAGCGAACATTGCCGCCTACGCTGCCTCCAAAGGCGGGCTGCTGGCTCTGACGCGTGCCATGGCAATTGAGTTTGCCTCGGATAACATTCGTGTGAATGCGATTCTCCCTGGGGCGGTGGATACGCCCATGCTGCGCGCTGGCCTTGGGCGCGGCCACGTTGGGCAGGGCGATATGCAGGAGCGACTCGATAACCTGGCTCGGAAGACGGTCAATGGCCGCGTGGGCACGCCCGAAGAGATCGCCCATGCCATTTACTTCCTCGCAGATAATGAGCAATCTTCCTTTATGACCGGGCAGGCGCTCGTGGTAGACGGCGGAGCGACAGCGAGACTCAGTACGGAATAAATTTGCTTACGCCGCCGGGGACGGCGGTGTTTGACGATAAACCCATGAAGCAAACTCTCAGGCAGATCATCCCTCGACCTCTCTGGTATTTCGTCCGTGATACCTATGATGCCTTTCGGCGCATCCCTGAATTGCCGGATGCTTACTTCCATCCCTGGCGGCGGGAGAGCATTAGACGGCTGACGGAGTTGAAGGATATTCACAAAGGCAAACGCGCCTTTGTGATCGGCAACGGACCGTCCCTCAAGCAGACCGATCTTAGCAAGCTGAAGAATGAAGTCACCTTTGCGATGAATCGTTTTTATCTTGCCTTTCCCGAACTCGGTTTTACATCAACCTATATCTGTGTAACCAATGATCTTGTGGTTGAACAATTTGCAAACGATCTGGCCGCGCTTCCCATTCCCAAATTCATCGCCTGGAGATCGCATCGTCATTTTCCGCAGGATATGTCTCTGCGGGATATTCCAACTTTTGTGTACACATCATACACAGGACCGCGTTTTACCGGTGATGTGCGCGGACGTGTGTGGGAAGGGGCCACGGTCACGAACCTTGCGCTTCAGCTTGCCTTCCATATGGGCATTCAGAAAGTCATTCTCATCGGCGTAGACCACAACTTTACATCGAAAGGTGATGCGAATAAGACCGTTGTTTCAACCGGAGACGATCCCAACCATTTCGATCCGCGCTATTTTGGCAAAGGCATTAAATGGCAATTGCCCGATTTGGATATGTCCGAGATTGGCTATACCTTTGCCCGCGATGCCTATCACAAAGCAGGCCGGGAAGTCCTCGATGCCACGGTGGGCGGCCAACTGACCATCTTTCCAAAGGTCGATTACAACGCTCTCTTCTAAATGTCATTGCGAGACCCCAGGGCGAAGCAATCTCCCACGCTTGATATGAATCTTGTTTCCATCATCACTCCTTCCTACAATCAAGCTGCTTATCTTGAGCAAACGATTCAATCTGTTTTATCTCAGGATTATCCACGCCTTGAATATTTTGTGATCGATGGCGCTTCCACGGATGGCAGCGTTGAAGTTATCAAAAAATATGCTGATCGATTGGCCGGGTGGGTGAGCGAAAAAGATTCAGGGCAGGCAGCAGCCATCAACAAAGGATTATCACGGGCAAATGGCGAGATCCTGGCCTGGCTCAATTCGGATGATTATTATTTGCCGGATACCATCCCGGAAGTTGCGAAAATATTTGAAGAACATCCGGATGTTCTTCTGATCTACGGTGATATGCTGGCGGTGGATGAACGTGGGCGAACGATCAATGTATTGAAATATAAACAACTCCCCCTGGAAGATTTGTTGTGTTTCCAGATCATTGGGCAGCCGAGTGTTTTCTTTCGACGCAGCGCCTTGGAACGAGTCGGATTACTGGATACTACTTTTCATTTTTTGCTCGATCACCAGCTCTGGATACGCATGGCGCAGCAGGGCAAAATCCTGCATGTTCCGCAAACCTGGTCGGCCGCGCGCTATCATGCCGCCGCGAAAAACCGTGCCAAAGCGGCGGAGTTCGGGCGCGAGGCTTTTCGCGTCCTGGAATGGGCGAAGCGTCAGCCTGATTTAGCGGAAGCAGTTTCCAACGTGGAAAGACGCGCTCGCGCCTCCGCTCATCGTGTGGATGCACGCTATCTTCTTGACGGGGGACAACCCTGGCCCGCATTAAGGGCCTGGCTGGGCGCGTTGGCCATCCATCCGCCGACTGCCTTGGCGCGCCTGAACATTTTCCTTTCTGCTTTGCTCAAATTGAGTGGTTTGGGCGGGCTACGAGACGCCATCCTTCGCCGCCGGCAACGCTCATTTTCGGGGGATGAGTAGAAAAGCGAATCTGATAAAATACTCCGGCTTATGTCACAGACCCCTTTTTTTTCGTCCCGAGCCATGCGGAGCATTGCGCTAGTACTCATCTTCGGCCTGGCTTTTGCGATCCGCCTTTATGATCTAACCGACCTCCCGCTTGATTTTCATCCGACACGACAGTTGGTCTCCGTGATCAAAGCACGCGGTCTTTATTACAAAACTCGTCCTGCAGGGGTAACGATTTGGCAGGTACGAACTGCCATACGTCAGGCAAATCTCAAAGCCGACGTTGAGCCTGTGGTTCTGGAACATCTGGTGGCGTTCACCTATCGTTTCACCGGTGAGAAAGTCTGGATCGCGCGCATTTATTCTTCGACCTTCTGGCTAATCGGCGGAATCTTTCTTTTTCTCCTGTTGCATGATCTGCTTGCATTTGAAGGTGCGCTTTTCTCCACGGCTTACTATTTGTTCTTTCCTTACGCGGTGATTGCCAGCCGAAGTTTTCAACCTGATCCTTTGATGGTGATGTTGATCCTATCCTTCTGGTGGGCCTTTGCGCGCTGGACAAGATGGCCATCCTGGGTAAATGCGCTTCTTGCCGGACTTTTGGGCGGGGCCGCGATCTTCATCAAGTTTTCTGCCGCCTTTTTTGTGATCGGTGGCGCACTGGGTTTGGCGTTGTCGCGTTTTACCTTGCGTGATCTTTTGCGCAATCTGCAACTATGGATCATTGCCTTGCTGGGCGTGTTGCCGGCTGCCGCCTATTTAATCTATGGAATTTTCTTTCAAAACTATCTGGGACAGCAATTCAGCGGAAGGTTTATTCCTGCGCTATTGTTGAGTCCTTTGAACTATGTGCAGTGGGAAAGCAAGGCCAGTCTTGCAGCCGGTGGAATCTTTATCATGCTGGGCCTGCTCGGTTTCTTTCTGGCACAAGAAAGACGGAGGCAAATCTTTTTCATTGGTTTGTGGGGCGCCTATCTGCTCTACGGCCTCTTCTTCGATTATCACATTGCAACGCATGACTACTATCAATTGCCACTCATTCCCCTCGTCGCGGTCTCGCTGGCACCGTTCGGGGATTGGCTGATGTCGCGTTTGGCGGAATCCGCCAGTCAGCATTGGATGCGAAGCGCTGTGTATCTCATCCTCGCTTTTGGCATCGTCTCTGCCATGGTGGATGTCCGCAATCAATTAAAGAGCGTGGATTATCGTCCCGAGGCGGCCATGTGGGCTGAGATCGGTGAGAAGCTGGGCCAGGATGCACGTGTCGTGGCCTTGACCCAGGATTATGGTTCGCGTCTTGAATACTGGGGTTGGATCACACCGGCGACCTGGCCTTATGTGGGTGACATCAATTATTCGGATCTGCGCGGTGGGAAGTTCTCCTTCAATGCGCTATTTAAGAATTATGCAGGTGACCGTCAGTTTTTTCTGGTGACTGATTTCGACGAATTAAAGCGCCAGCCGGAACTCAAGCAACGGCTGGCCGATTCTTATCCGGTCTATGCCCAGGGGGATGATTATGTGATCTTTGATCTGTGGCATCCCCTGCGGAAGGATGGAAATGGATCATGACCACACTGGATGTCTCCATCCTCATTCCTGCTTATAATGAAGAGACGCTGATCGCAAAGACACTGGATGGCTTGCAAACTTATCTGGCCAAACGATCCGAGGCGTATGAGCTTATCGTGATCGATGATGGAAGTCAGGATGGAACAGCTTCGTCGGTGCAGGCCTGGCAAGAGCGCGGTGGAGCGAATCTGCACTTGTTGGTGAACGAACAGAACCAAGGCAAGGGATTCTCCATCCGCCGCGGCGTGCAGGAGAGCCGCGGACGTTACATTATCTTTATCGATGCGGACCTGCCCTATGAGTTATATGCCATCGATGAGTTTTTAAAGGCCCTGCAAAACGGATGTGATCTGGCGGTTGGTTCACGCGTCCTGCCGGGTTCGCAGGTGAAAGGTGTGCCGCTTATCCGTTACGTTGCCGGTCAGGTCTTTTCGTGGATGGTGCAGGCGGTGCTCTTTACTGGCCTGCCGGATACACAATGTGGTTTCAAAAGTTTTAAAGCCGAAGCCGCGCAGGATATTTTTCAGCGCTTGACCCTCGATGGTTTTGGTTTTGACGTGGAAATGCTTTTTGTGGCGCGCAAGTTGAAGTTCAAGATTCAGCCGGTGGCGGTGCACATGATCGAACATCGTCATCGCAGCCGTGTCCGCCTGCTCAGCGACTCGCTGAAAATGTTTCTGAACCTGTTCACGGTGCGCTGGAATGATTTGCTGGGTAAATACAATTAGGAGTTTATCCCTTGTCTTTTGATTATCACGCTGTCGCCGGGGATTACCAGTATCGTGCCTTGCATTCGGGACCGCGCATGCAGCGTTTCTGGCACGGCGGCAAATTGATCATGATCGACCAGTTGATCCGTCCTCATTTGAAGGCGGGTTCGCGGCTGCTCGAGATCGGTTGTGGCGCGGGCAATCTTTTGTTGCAAGCCGTGGTACGCGGCAGTTATCCGGTGGCGCTCGACCTGTCGATGCAATCCCTGACCTTTGTGCGTTCGCGCTTACAGGGAGCTGAGTCCGGCCCGGACGCGCCGGAAGATTTTCTCTGTACGCAAGCGGTGGGCGAAACCTTGCCCTTCGCAGATAATAACTTCGATTGCATTTTGCTTTCGGAGGTGGTCGAACATCTGGAAGCACCGCAAATTTCCATTCGAGAGGCGGCGCGTGTGCTGTGCCCCGGCGGGCGATTGTTGATCACAACGCCGAATTACCGCAGTTTCTGGCCCTTCATGGAATGGGCTGTGGACCATTTGAATATGACTCCCAAAATGGCCGGAGAACAACATATCAGCCGTTTCGATCCGGCTTCCTTGCAGAAGCTGCTGATTGACTGTAATTTGGGGATCGAGTATTTCGGTACGATCTATACTTTCAGTCCCTTCCTTTCTCTCCTTTTTGCAGATGGAGCAAAACGCCAACTGATGCACGAGCTGCAAGGCCGCTCTTCGTTGGGCATGATCCTGGTGGCGGTGGCCCTCAAACATTGATGATTTAATATGGCCCTTAAAAAATTTATCAAGCAGGACTATTTCTTTCCGGTTGCCCTCATACTTCTTTCCCTGGCGCTGCTCGCAGGCCTGGCGGTATTTGCTTATTTGGGAACCTTTTCGCGTTACAGCGCGGATGATTACTGCTTCTCGCGAACTCTTGATCAATCCAGTAACATTCTGAGTGCCACCAAGGCCTGGTACGTTAAAACATCCAATCGTTATACAACCATGTTATTGGTGGGTGTGTCCGAATGGTTCGGTCGTTCGGCCATTCGTTTTCTTCCGGCACTGGCGATCATTTTGTGGCTGGTGACTCTTGCATGGACTCTCTTTCGGCTGGCTGAAAAACTTCAGATTTCCAGTCCTTTGATATCTGCTTTTACGCTGGCAAGCCTGATCATTTTTTATTCCATTTTACAGGCGCCCAGTCTTTACCAGAGTCTTTTTTGGCGCTCCGGCATGGTTACCTATTTCATGCCGCTGATTGCCTTTAGCTATCTCAGCGGCCTTCTGATGATCGAAGGTTGGCGGCAGAAGGCGCGCCCTGGATTGATGTGGCTCGCTTTATTAGCCCGGGTCTGGCTGGGATTCTTTTTAGCAGGCGGCCTCTCGGAAACGACGCTTGCCATTCAAGGCGGCGCATTGGGGCTTGCCATCCTGATGGTCTGGTTCCTGACGCGTGGAGAAAAACGTGAAAGAATCCTGATGCTGTTGTTCGTCGCATTGATCGCTTCGATCCTGGCCTTGATTGCCGTCTTTCTTGCTCCGGCCAATGGCTTGCGCGTCAAGGCCTTTGGTCCCTCTGCTCCGCTGGTCAGTGTACTTTCCCATTCTTTTATTTTTGCCTGGGATTTCATTCGCGAAACATTCCGCTCTTACCCCACGCCGACACTTGGTTCCGTTGCCACCGCGCTGCTGCTGGGTTTTGGCCCCCGTGTGGAAAACACAGCTTTGTTAAAGAGAAGAACGTTCTTATCCTCATTGATCATGATTCCGCTGATCATGTATATCTTGATCGCCTTCTCGATGGCGCCCAGTTACTATGGTCAACATTCCTATCCAGGAGCGCGTTCCCTTATGGCCACGCGTGCCGTCATGGTAACAGGTTTGATGGCTTTCAGTCTTCTGGTTGGCATGAGCCTGCGCGCCTGGATTCAGCATCTGCTTAAAGAGCGCCCAACATTCTTTAAAGCGATTGTCGGGATGGCGATGATATTTCTCGTTTTAGGCTCTTCTTATCCGCTCTATGCCTCTAAGCAGACCCTGATCGATCTGCCCTGGTATCGTTACCATGCAGAGCAGTGGGACGTGCGCGATGAATATATTCACCAGGCCGTTGCGCAGGGTGCCACAGACCTGGTCGTTAAGCAATTGGATACAATTGGGAAAGTACAGGAGATTAAAGGCAGAGCAAAGAATTGGGTCAATCGTTGCGCGGCGGGCTATTATGGCCTCGACACGATCAGCGCCCCCTCCTCTGATTGGACGGCTCCATGACGCAAGATCAAGAGAAACCAGATTTAGCTCCCATCCTGGTGACCGGCACACACCGCAGCGGGACCTCATGGGTCGGCAAGATGCTGGCTGCAGATGCGCTGACGGCTTACGTCAGTGAGCCTCTCAATGTGATGCATCGTCCCGGTGTGTTTGGCGCCAAAGTTCCACATTGGTATCAATACATCTGTGAAGAGAATGAAGCCGAATTTCTTCCAGCGTTTCAGGCTCTGTTGGAATTCGATTATCACTTGTGGGATGAGATTCGTGCGCTGCGTTCACATCGGGATTTTCTGCGCATGGGACGCGATTTCCTCATCTTTTATAATGGATTGATGCGCGGCCAGCGTGTATTGATCAAGGATCCATTTGCGGTGTTTTCCACCGTCTGGTTTGCAAAGCGTTTGAGTTGTAAAGTTGTCAGTACCGTGCGCCATCCCGCGGCTTTCGCCAGCAGCCTCAAACGCTTGAACTGGCCGTTTGATTTTCAGGATCTGTTGAACCAGCCCTTTCTCATGCGGGATTATCTTGAACCTTTTCGTGAAGAGATGGGCTCGATCAAAGGGGATGATCTGATCGGACAAGCCGCGCTGTTGTGGAAGATGATCTATCACTCGGTTCATACGACCCTTCGAGAGGCTCAGGGCGGCGCTCGGGAACTGCGCCCCGATTTCATTGCTGTTCGCCACGAGGACCTTTCGCGCGATCCGGTGAGCGGCTACCGTGACCTATACGCGGTACTGGGCCTTGCTTTTGCTCCGCGCGTCGAGAAGATGATTTTGGATTCCAGCAGCGCGGAGAATCCGAAGGAGTTGTCTCGTAAAAAAACTCATTCGGTGAGACTCGACAGCCGTGCCAACCTGAATAATTGGAAGAAGCGTTTGACTTCGGGAGAGATTCAGCATGTTCGCGAAATCACCGAAGAAGTTTCCCAGTTATATTACTCTGATGTTGATTGGTAATTGATCATTAATGACAACTGACCGCCCTCTTGTTTCCATCATTACGGCTTCCTATAATCAGGCGCGTTACCTCGAAGCGACGATGGAATCCGTGCTGTCGCAGGATTACCCGCATATCGAATATATCGTTGTGGATGGCGGCTCCCAGGATGGGACAGTGGATATCATCAAAAAGTATGCAAGCAAACTCGCCTGGTGGGTGAGTGAAAAGGACAAGGGCCAAACAGACGCCATCAACAAAGGCTTTGCGCGCGCCAGCGGCGAGATTCTTGCCTGGGTCAACTCGGACGATACCTATGAGCCGGGTGCGGTCAGTGCCGCGGTCCAGTATTTGCAGGAACATCCCGAAGTAGGACTGGTCTATGGCGATTGCAATTTCATCAATGAAGCCGGGCAGGTGATTGGCAAATTTAACTCGGCGCAAACCAACTATCACCTGCTCCGCCAGGGATATGTCCACATCCCACAGCAGACCATGTTCTTCCGCGCCGAATTATGGAAACGGGTGGGCCCGCTCGACCCCTCGTTTTATTTCGCCATGGATTATGATCTGTGGACGCGCATCGCCGCGCGTGCAGGAATCAAATATGTCCCGCAAACCTGGGCGAATTTTCGTTTGCACACCTCCGGCAAGACGATCCTCGCCGATGATCGCTGCTGGCCGGAGATGATCCGCGTCCATTATCGCGATGGCGGCAGTTTTTTTTCCGTCATCGTGGCAAAGTATTATCTGCGCAAATTGATCGCGCCGTTATGGAATTGGCGGCGAAGAAGGATGTTAAAAGTTTAATTCGCGCTGAGCGGAGAGTCGCGACGTTCGCTGTCGAGACTCACAGACGAAGCGCGGGAACAAATCATGACCTGGCTATTTTCTCCTCCCTCTCTCGATGATCTCATTCGTCTGCTCAAGGCATGGCGCTTCTGGTCAGTCGGTGCATTGCTCGGCGCGTTGCTCGGCGCGGCCCTCTATTATGCCGCGCCGCCGCCGTATCGCGCCCAGGCTACGGTGCTGGTGGATTTCAATCTTGAACAAGCCTGGCCGCAGGAAACGGACCGTCAGCAGTTCTATTATCTGGAACGCGAAACACGTAAGCTGGAGGGGATTGCCTTCTCTGACGCCGTCATGGAATCGATTGTGGAAGTGAATCGGAAAGTCACCAGCCAGGAATTACGTGCCGGGATGTTACAGCTTAGCCAGCCCGAAGAAGGTGGCTGGCACTTCTACGTGGACGATAAAAATCCGGAGCGTGCCGCGGCGATCGCTTCGACTTGGGCCCAGGCGTTTGTGGATCAGGTTCGTTTTCGGGTGGCAAACGCCGAAGGTCTCAATTCGTTTATCGAAGTGACGTTGACGCAAAAGGCCTCATTGCCCATTGGTCGCAGTATTTCCATCAGCACCTATCTTTTGATCGGCGTGATTGCCTTTCTGGCGGTCGCTTCATTTTTTGTCCTGTTTATTACCAAGCCCAAATGAAAGTCCTTACTTCCTTTTTGGACTCCGCAAAACTTTCACGCTTCCTCTGGGGCGCGGCCTTGTTCACTTTGCCGGTGACGAGTTTTCGTTATTATCCCTTTCTGGGCGATACGACTTACGTTCGCCCACTATCGCTCTATCCCATCGCTTTTTTATTACCCCTCTTGTTTATTCAATTCTTGCGCGGAAAAACATCTTTGCCGCGCGCCGGAACTCTGATGCCGCTGCTCGGGTTTGTACTGGCTGCTTTAACGGCCAGCAGCCTGGGGTCCTGGCTTGATCCGCTGCCGTTACGCGGGAGCGAATATTTCGGGCGCGTCCTCCGCGCCTGGGCCACTCTGCTCATCGGTCTGGCATTCTTCATCAGCGCAGTGTGGATGAATCGGAACGAAGATGATCTGCGTTTTTCCATCAAATGGCTGTTGGCTGGCTTCATTATGGACATCCTGTGGAGCGGTGTTCAATCGCTGGCGTTCTATACGCCTTTGCTTAAAAAAGTGACTGTCACGCATTGGCAGCGTCTCTTCTCGATGCGCGAGTTGGTGAAGACCAATCGCGTTTCCGGGATGGCGTATGAACCGGCCTGGCTGGCGGGACAGATCGGCACGGTATATCTGCCGTGGCTTTTTGCTTCGCTGCTGACGCGCCTGCGGGTGATACGCTTCAAATGGTTTGAGCTGATTCTGTTGGGTTTTGCCGGGTTGCTATTGCTTGCAACTTTTTCGCGCGGCGGGTTGCTGACTGCGGCCGGCGCGCTCATCTTGACCTTTCTTCTGGTGGGACGCGCCGAATTGCGCGCGGCCTGGAACTGGTTTATCACCGGTTTTCAACGTGGCAGCAATTGGCTGTTACGCGTCGGCGTCCTAATTTTGTTCGTCGGGGCGTTGGCAGGTGCGGGATTGTTCCTCGGTCAAAAGGGTTATATTACACGATTATTCAGCACCCAGGCCGAGAGCCTGCAGGACTTTTTTATCGAGAACTCCGCGGGTGCGCGCGCCGCTTATACCTTCGGCGCCTTGGGGGCTTATGCGGAAAGTCCGCTTACCGGCGTGGGACTCGGCGCGAGCGGTTTTTATATTTACGATCATTTGCCCGATTGGGCACTGACCACTGTGCCTGAGATCGCGCGTCAGCTCAGCCCGGAAAATCGTTTGTATCCGAACCCTAAGAATATGTATGTGCGCCTGCTGGCAGAGACAGGATTATTCGGTTTTATCCTATTTGTTGCCTTTCTCTTTTCTGTGCTTGGCGATTCACTGCGTGCCTTACAAAGCAAAACTTCCTTTGGACGTTATCTCGGTATTGCGGGATTGTTTTCATGGATTGCGATTGCACTGTATAACGTTACGCAGGATTCATTTGCCATTCCCAACATTTGGATCAATTTTGGGATTCTGGTGGGTATGATGGCCAACCCCCTCCCAGCCTCCCGCCAATCCGACGATAAAAACCTTGGATCTGTATCAAACAGTAAACTCTTCGCATTTGGGGGAGGTGCCCGCGCAGCGGGCGGAGGGGGCGAGGGACAGGAGTATTCATGATTATTCTTTCCGTTGGCATGCCACGCGCCGGTTCGGGCTGGCACTACAATCTCGTTCACGACCTGATGAAGGCCACAGGTTGTGCGGACGCGCGTGACATCCGTGAGAAGTACCATTTGCAAAAAATATTGACGGAAATGAATTGCAACATCGGTGTGCTCTCGGCGCGCAGGTTGATCAAGCTGCTGCCCGCCTTGATGGGGAACACCTTTGTGATCAAAGCTCACGCCGGGCCGACCTTCGCTTCCCGTCTCTTACAACGCCTGGGCCTGCTGCGCATCACCTACATTTATCGCGACCCGCGCGATGCCATGCTGTCTGCCTACGACTATGGCAAACGCGCCCTCGAAGGGGGACGTCCCAACGCCTTTTCCCACCTGAGAGATTTTCAGAAAAGCCTGGACTTCATCATGGAGTATGTGAAGATCTGGGAGAAGTGGACGAAAGAGAAGGATGTACTTATCTCCCGTTACGAAGAGCTGCTGACGGATTATGATCTGCGAGGTGAGGCGCTTGGTCGGATTCCTTCAATTGGACGGGGGCCAGCCCGCAGTCCAGAAAGTGATCGAACAGTATCGCCCCAAAGCGGCTGAGGGTCAGCAGGGCCTGCACTTCTACAAGGGCAAGATCGGCCGTTTCCGCAAAGCCTATAGCGCAGAAGAACAGGAACTCCTGAGAAAAAAAATGGGCAGGTATCTGCCGCAAATGGGATATGAAATTTAGCCCCTAAACCACCTGTAACGTCAGGCCGGGATTTTCCTTAATCATTTTCGAGTATGATTGCAGCATGCGCAGATATGAGGATCCATATCTTGCCGACTGGTTGGCCAGCTCCCTGCGCTGGCTGATGTTGGTGGCTTTAAGCATTTCGCTCGCCTTCCGTGGACAGTTGAGCACCTCGCTATTTTGGGTACTGATGCTCATGCTGGTCTGGAACGCGGTGTTGAGCGCGCTGGCTGTGCTGCGGCTGCGCATGAGCCGCTATCACCGTCATATCGTTCTGGGAATGGATTTCCTGCTGGCGGCCATGTTCTTCTGGTTGCAAGGCGGATTGGCGGGCGCCTCGGCCTGGATGGGACTGATTCCGATCCTCACCGGCGCAATTTATTTTGAAACGTGGGGGGCATTTGGCGTGGCGAGTTTGTTCGCACTCTGGCAATTCCTGATCTCGCGTGATTTATTTGCAAACAATGGCGCGTTTTTTGCTTCCAGCGGCCTGGCACTGACGCTGCTCATTGGTTTGGCGAGCGGCCTGGGTGGACGCTTCGTCATGAAGCAGTTGCGCGTCGAACGCAAAACCCGTATGGACATGGAGGAACGCCGCCGCCGTATGGAAGAGGAACGGCTGCGCGCCATTTATGAGTTGACCTCCACGCTGACCGGCACCCTTAGTTATCGGCGCGTGCTTGATTCAGCTCTGGATCTCGGATACATGGCGCTCAATCCCAAGCCTGACCCCGATGAGCCCGATACGGATGAACACCTGGTCAGTGCAGCCTTCTTGTTCAAAGGGAATGAGTTACGCGTTGGCTCAGCGCGGCGCTTTACCAATGCGGATATGCGGGTACGCCTGCACGGCAACGAAGGCATTCTTAAAAAGACATTCGACAGTGGAGATGCCATCCTGACTCAGGAAGTCAGCTATGATCCCGAACTTGGACGTATCATTGCCTTACGTTCCTGCTCCTCTGCGTATTGTTTCCCTTTAAGGAGCGGATTTAACGTGTATGGGGCCATGATATTTGCCCACCCGGATCCGAACTATTTCACAAAGGAACGCTGCGGCTTTGTCGACATCATTGGCCGCCAGGCGGTCATCGCGGTGCAGAACGCGCGGCTGTATCAGGATCTGGTCGAAGAGAAGGAGCGCATGGTGGATGTGCAGGAAGAGGCGCGCAAGAAACTGGCGCGTGACCTGCACGACGGTCCAACACAATCCGTGGCGGCCATTGCCATGCGTGTCAACCTGGCGCGTCGGATGATGACCAAAGATGTCAAGGATGCCACCGATGAACTGGTCAAGATCGAAGAACTCGCACATCGCACTACAAAAGAGATCCGTCATATGCTCTTCACCCTGCGGCCGCTCATCCTGGAGTCACAGGGATTGACCGCCGCGCTGGAGGCCATGGCCGAGAAGATGCGCGAGACCTTTGCTCAAAACGTGTTGATCAATGTGGATGAACTCATGCTCGAAAATATGGAAATGGGCAAGCAGGGTGTGATCTTTTACATCGTGGAAGAAGCGGCGAACAATGCCCGCAAACACGCCACTGCCATGCATATCTGGGTACGGCTCAAATCCTTCGAACCGGGGATTGCTTTGTTGGAGATCGAAGATGATGGCATTGGCTTCGATGTGGCGGCGGTGAACGAATCCTACGACCAGCGCGGCAGTCTGGGCATGATCAACCTGCGCGAACGGACGGAACTGGTCAATGGTTTGCTCAATGTCGATTCGGCGCCGGGAAAAGGCACACGCATCCAGGTTTATATCCCGCTCAGCGAGGAAGCTGCGGATCGCTTGCACCACCCGAAGAGGTAAAGGCAAGGATGTCTTCGCCTTATATTAACCACTTCCTCCAGCCGGACAGTATCATTCCCAACCCGTCCAATCCGCAGAGTTGGAATCGGTATAGCTATGTGCTAGACAATCCAATCAACGCATCTGATCCTACTGGACATAAGTGCGCGGGTAAACCAGAGGAGTGTTTGAATGAAAAAGGCAAGCCAATCAATGGCGCAGGAGGATTTGGCGGAAGCTCAAGTAATAGCGGAGGGGGCGGCGGCGGGGGTAATGACGACAATAGTCCAAATGAACCAAATGCTGAGCTTGAACTCGATGGTGGCGCAGCAGGCCAATGCAAAATTAATGAACCATATAGTTGTCCGCTAGCCGAAACACTAGAATGCAAAATTGGAGAACCATATAGTTGTCCAACGGCCGCGGCATTACCAACTACACTCACATACCATCTTTTCGATAGCAATGTTGTATCCAGAATACCAATATATGATAATCAGTACTTCACGAAAGCGTAAAAGCAGGTAGATGTTGAACGACCTCAGTCGAGCCCCACAATCTCTCGATTGCGCGACTGAGCAGGAGCGCCAAGCGGCGCAGCGATAACCAAAACCGCTTTGGCACATGTAAAGGATGCTTGAGCGCAGAGGATAAATTTTGGCGCAAAGAAATGTAAAGATTGAACAAGACAAAAGCCAGCCCAACCAATAGTAAACGGATGACAGGATTACGAGTTGAAGTTCGAGCACGCACCTGGTTCATTTGTCGATAACTGGACTCGATCCCGAAGCGTTGGCGATAGAGTTCAAAGACTTGGGCAGGCAAAATCCCAACAGGTAATCCAGTCACTGCGTAGGCAAACCACTTGCTTTTATGTCGCCCATATCTGCCTTTTGAGTAACGCTTCACCACCACAGCCTGAACTGTGTATTGACCATGTTTGGGACTGTTGAACGTATAGTTTGTTTTACGGGACTTGCCTTGAAACAAAGACCGCACTCCGCCCGATTTGCCACGGACAGGAATCGGTGTGATGTAACTCAATTTGTGCTGGTTCAGAACCTTGAAAACCGGCTTGGAACAAAACCCTTTATCCAAAAACACCCGTCGAATGCGGATTTTGAGCGTTTTCAGGCGTTTAATCAGCCAGCGCACAATGTCTGCCATCTCTTCACCATATTCGATAAAGTGTAACGCAACCACATAGCCTCGATCATCCCGCACAATCGAAACGGTAGCATATCCATGAAAATGGGTTGTCCCAGATTTCGGCAGAGAGCGCACAATTTCCTTCTTGTCTTCATAGGGTTGCCCGTGATACGGGATCAGCGTCAGATCAATCGCAATGTTAAAGTCGCGCTTGCATTTCCAGATACTCGGATGTGGCGCCACGCCGCCATTGACGAAACATCCTGTTCAGCATCCTTTGCATCCCTATCCGATCTGGCAAGGCGTCTACCAGTACCTCGCGCAATCGATTGCCAGATGGAGCTCCTTGTCACTCTTGGCAAGCCGATTCAATGCTCAGCCGATGGACGTTGGCGTATGCCAGTGCATAAATAATGTCATCTTCTGTAATGCGCGTATTTTTCAAATCGAGTGGCAAATTCTTACGAACCACTGCTACAAAGGCGCTTAGGACTTGCTCGGAATTGATTGTTCGGGTAATCTTGCTTGTAGGTTTGGACATGGTTAGCGGTTTCCTTGGTCGGAACCAAGTTAACCATGTTCAAGCCCTTTCGTGAACTACTGATTATTCGTATTATCCGTATAGGATTATTGGGTATAGAGAGACATATTACACACACGATGATACTCACTTCAGCCTTGTTGATTTCGTTAAGCCATCAGACCCGCTTACTTTTGTTTCTACGTTGGCGACAGTTGGCAGTGCTCTATATCATTTTGCAAGTAAAAACCTGGGTGAGATCGTAATAGCTCCAATTTGTCCGGAATGTTCAACGGATCTGACGATCGTAGCTGGATTAGACAGCGCCAATAGCGCAATTAAATTTGATGGCCATCTGGTAACTAGCGTAGGTTTTGTGCAATCAGAAGGCAAATCGTTCATCCGGAATCGATTTTGTAGGGCAGGTTGAAGCCCAAGGCTAATTGAAAGGCTGGTAGGCCCTTGAGGAACAAGATGATACCTGGTAACGAGCTGTGCGGTGCGAATTGCAGGGAGGTGCCGAAGGAACTCTGCTGGACAAAAGCGGCGCTATTGGCTGCAACGCGCACCAATGGTCTGGGGCTGTTCAAAGTGCGAGTCAACTTTGGCGTTACGTGGTTGGCGCATTTTTTAAGCCAAGGCGCAGACCAACGGACAACATTGGCAGCCAGTCCAGTGAACAACAGCTGCAATCGGATGCCTGCGAGAGAGCGGCTCATGAGATGTTGAACAGGGCAGGTGCCTTTCATATCTTTGTTGCCCGCCTCGATGGTTTGGCGTTCGTTATAATGCTTGAACCAAACAGGCAGGGTGGGAAACGGTGCACCCTCCTCGCGGGCATGGATCAAGACAGCATACTTGAATCGGCGTCCAACTTTGAATCGTTCAATGGCCGCAGTCAGAGGATAGGGGCAACCATGCAGTTGGTAATCGCCCCAGCCCATCATTTCGGCGTTCTCGCCGACCTTGACCCAGTGACGGCCTGTGGGCAGATGAGCACACAAGGCGGCGGCAGTTTGTCCATTGGGAGCTTTGGTGTTGGGACAGTAGCCCATTTCCAACAGCCAGGCGAGGTTTTCGCCGGAAGCGAAGCCCGCATCCATACGCACTTCGACATAAGCTGGCGGGTCAGGGTTGGTCCGATTATCCTTCGCCAGTTGGGTTTGCCAGGCGAGCAGTTGCATCAAACCCGTTTCCTGCTCCATGAGTTTGCACTGGTGCGTGCTGATAATTTTCTCCGCCGCGGCGATCTGCGCTTCGAGACGGGGCAAGCCTTTGTGCCAACTTTGCAACTTTTACTTCAAAAAGGCAGCCTTTTTGCACCTGCTCAGCATGATAGATCTCGCCGAAGAGTGTCTGGCGGGTTTGCCTCAGGCGGCCGACTTTGGCCTGTTGCTGATCCAACAAGCGACGCGTGCGAGCGCGGCTTGCCTCTTGCGCTTCCACCCGCTCTTGGACCAGTTCGGTTCGCCGCCGCGGTCGGAGATGAGTTTGCGCCTCAGCTGCCTGTACCAATTCTTTCAAGCACTTGGCCGAGACGGTGTCTCCGGGATGGTGAAAGCCGGCCAGCCACAATCGTTCACTCTTGGCTCCCGACAAACAGACCCGCGCCAACTGATACCCCAGTTTCACGCTGTCATTCATCCAACCGAATGCGGCCTCTGGGTAGTTGGTGCTGGTGGAACTCACGGCTTGGCCGGTGAGATCGAAATCGAACACGATCGCTGCCCCTCGCCGCAGCAAGTCATGCACCGCAGTTGCAATAAATGGCTGGCTGAATTCATCAATGGCTTTTTCCACTGCCGCAACCGTTTTCTCGTCGCAGGCATCCAACGTCCGACTCACCCCACTACCGCAGCATCTTTCGCCACGGGTTGCGCTCCGTCATTGAAGTCCTGCAGACGTTCTATCCCACTCATGATTCCAGCCAAAAATTCTACCAGCTTGGTCTGGGGGCTGAACTTACGCGTCTTCTGCCCAATCGGCACTTGCATCATTTGATTAATCAGCCCGTATTGATTCAAAAATTCTCCAAAGGCGACCAACATGCCGTGAGAAGTGTTGACCTGCGACCAGTCCGAAGCAGCAGTTGCCATAGCCGGTTCCTCCGTTACCGCAGAGGCTACCCGCTTTCCACTGCACCGTGCAAAATTGAATTTGATTCAACGATTCGGCGCCCGGTTGCACAAAACCTACGCTAGAGATGTTTACTTTCAGGAATCGCCGCTTACAACACCACTTGATCACCCTGAGCCCCAGTTCCCTTAGGATTAGCGTCTATGTCTACTAAATCTCAGAAACAACCCGAGCAAGCTTCGGTCCTTTTAAAGTTAAAGACTTTCCTGCTTTTTGTTGCTGAATTTTCTGTTTACGCATTTCGGAAATATCTCAGGCTTAGAATCTGGGCAATAGTAATCCCACTGCTAATTGTTCTCTTCATGGGTAAGTTGCTAACAAAAGATGGACTGTTAGTGATAGCAATTATTCTCTTCTACTTAATGTTGAGCTACCTGGACAGATGGTTTGAAAAGCGAAAGGATAAGTAATTTCGTAGAAATTCTTCGCTTAGTAGTTGTTCTCTTTCCTGGCGCCTGGTCTCCTGAACTGCGCCGGTATGGTCGCCGCACTTTAACAACTTTTCTCGTTTACGAAAGGTGAAATTTGCCAAGTGCGAACCGACAGTGGATCGCTTACGTTCAGCCGCCAGTGCATAGCTGACTTTTTCCTGGTTTGAACCGCCAGTGCATGGCTGACTCTTTTGGCGGTAAGAAATGACCTGCCAACATAAGGAACAGATTGTAGTTCTTAGATTTTCGATATAGTTGCTCCGTGTGACAATCGCCATCAATTTTCTAACGGAGAGAACTATGGACAATGAACTTGCCGATCGCCAGCAAGCGATCAAACTACGGCTGGCAGGTAAGTCTGTCGTAGAAATTTGTCAAATTCTGGGTCGTTCGCACGATTGGTTTCATGCGTGGTGGCGCCGTTATCGCGCACTTGGCCCGAATGGATTGTTTGAATTAACGCGAGCAAATGCGCAACCCCGCCGGATACCACCCGACTTGGAACGCAGCATTCTGAACATTCGCAGACGTCTTATCTCACAAACCCATCCGGGCACACGCTATAGCCTGATTGGGGCTGGGTCCATTTTAGCCGAACTTCAAATTTTGCACATCCGTCCCTTGCCAAGTTTGCGTACCATTGAACGGACCTTGGAGCGCAACGGGATCACTACTCCCAAAGTGCGCCTGGCTCCTTATTTGTCTCGTGCCACCTACCCGAAGCCAGAGGTAAATGCGTCCAACCAACTTCACGAGGTGGACGGCGTCGGTCCCATTTACCTGAAAGGCAGTCGCCAGCGCTACTATATTTTTGTCTGTAAAGACGTCTACGACGGCTCCGTTTGTCTCAGAATCTACCGTTCCCGCAAAATGGAAGTCATTTTGGACTTCCTGGGAGAGTGCTGGAAGAGTTCGGGGCTGCCTGAACAAGTGCAATTCGATAATGCCCGCGAAGTCGTTGGCTGGGGTCCGGCGGCAAAGTACCTCTCCCGTGTTTTGCGTTTGTGCTTGCGCTTCGGCGTCGAACCGCTCTTGATCCCGCCAGGTCGTCCACAACGAAACGGCAGTGTCGAGAACTTCAACGGCTGGTTTCAACCGCCTTTGTTTCAGCGGCATTACTCTCAAGTTGGCGCTCTGAAACGCGAACTGCAGCGACTGGAAGAGACTGTCAATACGCAACATGTGCAACCCCGTTTGAACGGCTTGACCCCTGTGCAATATCGCAGACGAACCAAACTGCGAAAACTGCCATCCCAGTATCTGATCCCGCATGCGCCACTTCCCGTGGCTGCTGGGCGAATCAGCTTCTTCCGTCAAGTCACAAAACACGGCAATGTGCATCTGCTCAGCCAGACCTTCTTTGTTGGCCGACGGCTCAAAGGTGAATATGTGAAAGTCCTGCTCGATACGAAACGCGCTCACCTGACTGTTTATCGCCACGGCCACATCTTCAAGCGCTTTCCGTATCCTTTCTTGAAGAAGTAACCGTCATTTCTGTATCCACCCATGGCGGTTGTCACACACTTTTCGTAAGCCATGCACTGGCGGTACTTTCACTATGCACTGGAGTCAGCTATGCACTGTCGGTTCGCACCCAAGAGTTTGCTGAATTGGACAATTGAATCTTCAAAAGCTGAAACAAATGAGTTCCTGTTGCAGAATCAAATCAGCTTGGCTGTCTAACGAAATTGATCACGATTCGTGTCAATACAGCGGAGCATGGAAAAGACTGGGTTCATTGTTCTCTCTTCAATTCATTCAACCCAGTGCGTTATAATCATGAGGGAGGCAGCGATGACCATTCACCTAAACATGAGTTCCGAATTGGAACAGCGATTAGAAAAGACGGCGAGACAATTGGGGCTGACACCCGATATATACATTCTGCGACTCCTGCAAAAAGATCTGCAGAGCCATGCCTTGCCTGCCCGCCTCTCTCCCGAGGAAAGCGAATTACTACGACAGATCAATACCAGTCTCTCAGAAATCGAGTGGGAACACTATCGCATCTTGTTGGCAAAACGCGACGCTGAAGCATTGACTGAAAAGGAACATGCCGAACTCATTGCCCTCTCCGACCAGATCGAAGAAGCCAATGTGCGTCGGCTGAAGGCGGTGGCCGAACTCGCGCACCTGCGCAAAACGACTGTTCCTCAGCTGGTGGAGACTCTCGGCCTTTCCTCCGCTCATGCCTGAGCCGCGCCTCTCGGCGAGTCAACGCACCCTGGTTGTGGAACGAGCCAGGGGCTGTTGTGAATACTGCCAGTCACAGGAGCGCTATTCTCCCGATCCATTCTCTGTAGAGCATGTCATCCCTCTTTCCAAGGGTGGAACAAATGAATTGGAGAATCTCGCCTTTGCTTGCCAGGGATGCAATAACCGCAAGTACACCAGCATCGAGGCCCTTGACCCTGTCAGCCTGTTGACCGTTCCCTTGTATCACCCACGCCAGCATGTCTGGGCAGAACATTTCGCCTGGAATGATGAAGGCACGTTTGTTCTTGGCTTGACTCCGATGGGGCGGGCAACAGTCGAAAAACTTCAACTTAACCGGTCTGGCTTGATCAATCTGCGTCGTATCCTCGTTGGGGCGGGAGAACACCCACCAGTCCTATAAATGGTCGTCTTCGCCTTATATTAACCACTTTATCCAGCCGGATAGCATCATTCCAGACCTGTCCAACCCCCAGAGTTGGAATCGGTATAGTTATGTCATTAACTCGCCGATTAATCTTGCTGATCCCACAGGTCACGATGCTTACAGTACCTGTGGTGGAAACGCCGCTTGCATGAGTTATGTAGGTCAACATCCCGAAGACATTGACAGCAATGCGTGGATAATTAACAAAATTAAGAATAACAAGAAGAATGGAGGTGGTAATCTAAAATTAAAATTGCCAGGATATTCGGATGCAGAGACACAGGCACTCTTGTACCTTTATAACAGTGGCGGGGCAGATGCTGAGCATGGCGTTGAGTACATAGTGTCCCACGGTGTTCATATCGAGGTAGGAACTGGCTGGCAATCTGGTTTCGGTTCTCGAGGCGCATGGTTTGACGAGTCAACCAATACACTAACCCTGAATTATGGTTCTCTTGGCAACTTTACATCCCCAAATGACCGTACCTTATCGAAGCTTTCGCCGTGGGGATATTCACTCATAATCCACGAAGCTCTTCATTTGGAGTAAGGCTCAGCACTTGCACATTCTGTGGAAGGTGCAAGATTGGCTTGGCAGGCTGGCTTTAGGGTTTATAGGAGTCTTTCTCCATCTAGCGCAATTGAATTCGCCCCAGGAACGGCCTACCAAAACATCTTGGATGCTACAAACCCAGCAGACTTTGTTGACGCTATAACATGGGATCCCTTTTACAAATATACCATGTTGTTATTCTATCCAATGTACCCTTTAGATCCGCTGTTTCCTAATTGTGGTAGTGGCGGATATTGTCCTCCTCTAGCAGGTCGATAGCTTAATCCTTTTAAGAGGATGATGAACACCATGAGAATCCTGAACATTCTGCGAAAAATCTTGGTCCTTGTGTCCATGAGTGAATTGCTTCTTGCATGTAATGTTTCATCAACTACGCCTGCTCCTGGGTTTACTTATGTGACATCCAGAGGGAATCCACAGGCTCAGAGTGTGTCGTGGTCTCCAACAGATTCGACTAAGATACTGGTGAATGCAAGTAGTGTTACGAAGCACAATACTCAAGTCTATCTCCTTGATATTCTCACCAGGAAGAAAAATTTTTTAGTCGACTCGGATTATGGGGCGGCAACTGGAGATTGGATGGTTAATGGAAATCAAATTGCTCTATCGGTGGAAAGCGCAGAAGGATTTCCCCAAGCTGGTCTATGGATAATGAATACAAAAGACAATTCGTTGCAATTCTTTTCTGAAAAGGAAGGCATTGTCTCTTCGTTACCGGACGGAAATACTCTTGTCCTCCTGACGAAGGATTTCAATCCGCCACGAGTATCGATTTACTTGATGAACATTCAGACGAAGGAATCGAATTTGATTTATGCCAACCCCAAGGCAATAGTTTTTTCGGGATTTTCACTATCACCAGATGGGAAGTACCTGGTTTTCTCGCTTGATTTCAGCGATTCCAGTGCTATAACCGATCTTTATATTCTGGATATGCAAACTGGGACTGTAAGGCAGCTTACGCAGGATGGGGTTAGCTCTGGTCCGCAATGGTCGCCCATTGGAGATTTGATTGCATACGTGAAATCGAGCCGAGGCAACAATAAAGCCACATATTCATTACATCTTATTCACCCGGATGGGACTTGCGATGTTGAAATTCCGAATTTGGACTATGCGTTCTCGCCTACATGGTCTCCAGATGGAAGAAAAATTGCGTTCCTCAGCGATGACGGGATTTATTTTTTAGATATAGACAAGGTTTTTGAGAGAGACATTTATAAGAACCTTTGCCAGTAAAGAGCTTGTCCTGGGATAATGAATGTTATACAGTAACATTTTAACTACACTGGTCATTAATCTCGCGAAGCAGTCTTACTGAGTTTTGCATGCTATTGTTCCGGCACTAAAGAAGACGGGATAGGCTCAAAAAGTGAGTTTATCGTTTTCTGATCCGTTGCAGTGGCGATGTGGACCCCAAAAGCTGGACAAATGAGTTCCGGTCGCAGAATCAAATCAGCTTGGCTCGCTGGCAATGTTGATTACAATTCGTGTCGATAGAGCGGAGCATGGCATGGGCCGGATGGTGCTTGTTATCCGGCCTTTTTTTGTGAGTTCTTTCGCGTTCGCTTTCGCCTTATATTAACCACTTCCTCCAGCCGGACACGGTGATTCCTGACTTGTTTGATCCGCAGAGTTGGAATAGATATAGCTATGTGACGAATCGTCCAATTCGATTTAATGATCCATCGGATAATAAGTATTGTGATAATGAAGATCCAAGCGATTGCTTACGATATTCAACATCCATAGAAGATACTGCTCGCAAGTATAGGATTCGGTTCAAGGGAAAATGGGATACGAAACACCAATTGGCTGTAATAGAAGGTGCTGAATTAGCGGGTGCACAATTTGCTTTAGAACGTGGCAAAGGCGAATCGGGCAGCCAGGCATTCGGTGCAGTATATGGTCACGTCAATTTCAAATGGGAAGGAGGGGTAGGGACATGTAGCGGTGTCGCCACAAGCAGTGGAGGTTGCACAGACGGCGCTCATGACATAAGGTTCTGGTCGATGAGTGGGCAGTTGTTTAATGACATGAATCGCATGGTAAAAAATGTGGTTCATGAGATGGGGCATGCCTTTGATTGGACAACATACAATTCCGATGATTTGACCAGAGCCAGTAATCATATGTCCGCTGATTTTACCCGAGACACAGTCTTGCGTCCGAATGTACCTACGGGACGTTTGGATTGGCAACAACATCCAGGTGCGGGTGGTGCTGAACTATTTGCTGATATGTTCGTTGCCTGGACATACAATGCTTGGAATACGAGCACTGATCCTCTAAATGTGGCGATTGTAAACGATGCACAGAATTGGATGAATGGGTTGGCCAACCGTGAAGTGTGGTTTAGAGGAATAAATGAAGACACAAAATACTGTTCTTTGGTTAGGTTTGGTACTACTAACAGTGCTTTCAGGTTGCGCACAGTCAACTGAAGAAAATGCAACTACTCCACCTTTGGAAACGCCTTTGCTACCCACCAGCAGTGCTACATCTATACCATCACTATCATTCACGCCGCTGCCAACCAACTCGCCTACACCAGCATTTACTCCGACCATGATTCCGACATTATCGGTCGAGCAAGCTCGTGCAAGACTATTGGGGTTATTAGCTAACAATGGCGATTGCCGTTTACCCTGTTTATGGGGTATCACAATTGGTAAGAGTTCTTTTCAAGAAGTGCGGGCAATTCTAATGCCGCTTAGTGGCTTGTCACATGCTGTGTATTTAGACTCACCCGAACTTGGGGGGATTATACCTAGGTACACCGAAGGTAAATTGGAAATCTACACTGCGGCAGGTTTTCTTGCAACTCCAGACAACAATATTGTATATCATCTCACCTTCAATGCAGAGGCGCACAGACCTCTTGCACAAGGCGGCTATGAAGACGTCTTTGATTCAAAATTCTTTTGTGAAAAAGTCAGTGCTTATACTCTCTCTCATGTTCTGACTGAGCAAGGTGTCCCATCATCCGTCATGATTGAAACGGCTGGAGGTCCTCTTACTCGCGGTGGCACAGGAGGCTTCGATATCCTGCTGCTCTATCCAGATCAAGGCATCTTGGTAAATTACAAAACCCAAATGTACTTGAATGGCGCAAATGTGCGCGGTTGTCCTGCCAATGCGTTTGTCCAGATGGAGTTATACGATCCAGGACAGCCCGATTCTTTTTTTGAAAGCTTGAACCGAACAGATTGGGCATTAAAGATGACCGGTTACAAGCCCCTTGAGGAAACTACGTCTATGTCTGTGCAAGAGTTCTACAACATATTCCGAGAACCAACGAATAAGTGTATTGAAACACCCGCGAAGTTGTGGCCTACTCCTGAGCCATAGGTAGATAATCTTACTGCTGTTGGTATATTAAAGTAGCCGACTATACGTCTGCCGAGGATCTTCTGGGAGCGTCACAAAAAATATCTGTAGACTATATAAAATCTTACGCACAGCAAAATGGTGAGGATTATTGCTATGCTATTGTTATAAAATAGTCCCTTTGCTAGCGCAGGATCGATTGCTTCGAGGCACGATAATCCGAAAGAGAGTTTAGCGCCTTGTATCCGTTGCCGTGGCAGAGATTGCTCTGCTGGCGCTGGTCTCCTGACCTGAGCCGGTAGGGTTACCGCGCTAAAGATGTTGACTACAATTCATGTCGATACAGCGGAGCATGGCAAAGGTTAGGTGATGCTCGTTATCCAGCCTTGTTTGTGAGTCGTTTTGTGGTTGGGTTCGCCTTGTATAAGGGTGTAGAAATCTAAAGCACGTTAACAACTTTTCTTATTGAAATTCATCCCATTTACCGTCTCGGCATCAAAACAAACAGGCTCAACTGCCGTATAAGAATTTGTGTTATTTCATTCGGAGCTTTGCAGCCATTCCACTTGCACAACTGTCTCCACAGATTGAAATTCAGGATCGGCTGTGATAATCACCGCACTCTCTTGAATGGCAGCTGCAACAACAAATGCGTCAGCATAAGAAATGGAATGATTGGCCTTAATGTGAGCCGCCGCAAAAACGATTTGTTCATCCACAGACACGGTCTCGATCGGCAACTGCTGAATCAATGCCAAAGCATCCTGAGCTTTTGCCATTCCGCCTCGCCTTTCTACAATGTAGAGGATTTCTCCTAAATTGATCAAGGAAAGGAAAAGTCGGTGTTTTCCTTTCTTCGCATTGTCAAGAAGCTTTTCAATCCGGGAGCCCGCCGCCTCATCCTGGAGATAGGCAAGCAAGGCAAAACTATCCAAAACAAAGGCAGTTGGTTCGGTCATGGTATTACTTTAGCAGGCGTCCTTCACGTGAACGCTCTTGTGCACGTTCCTGCAACAGGTCTTGAGTCAGTGATGGAAGTCCTTTAAGTAAGCCTCGTCCCTGCTTGATGGGCTTATCCAGAGCAGGGACAATGGAAAGAACACCACCATAATCCACAATGACAACCTCGGTACCAGGCAGGAGATTATATTTCTTTCGTAATTCGGCAGGGATCACTACCCAACCCTTGTTGGAAATGGTCAAAGACATGCGACGCTCCTTGTTCTACATTCTTGTCAATAAGTATAACATAATTGCATATCGGACACACGCAGATATATTTTGTTTTATCAAGCCGAATGGCTCCTGGCTGTCATCAGAAACTGTATTCGCCTTATATTAACCACTTCCTCCAGCCGGACAGCATAATTCCCAATATGTCCAACCCGCAGATTTGGAATCGGTATAGCTATGTCCAAAATAGCCCCATAAATTACAGCGACCCAACCGGGCACTGGGCGGATGACGGTTACGTTGGGAATCACAACCGTACCAACTGCAACGATGAAAGATTCGATAAATATTGCAACAATGGTGGAAAACCTGAAGTCGCCAGAAGAACTCCTCAAAATGAGGCCTCCAAAGCAGCCAGATGAACTGAAAAAAATGCGAAATGAAAGGGATAAAAAAGAAAAGGAGAAATCTAACGAGGAAAAGTGGCACGACATTATTAGACGTGGTGCAGAATTTACTTTCGGCGCTGCTCTTTTTGGAGTTGGAGTGATCGCTGCAGTTACAGGTGGCATAATTGTAGGTGCCGCTATAGGAGAAGTCTTTGCAGGAGTTGCAACAGGACCACTAGAGGCCTTAGTGGCGCTGCATGCTCTTGCAGTGGGCACTGCAGGGGCTGGCTTTGCGCTTGTGGGTGTAGCCGGCATATTTAATGGTTTAAAAACGATGAGGAATGCTCTAACACCTTAAGATGTTATCTTTCAGGGTAACACTAAAAACGAGTCTATTTTGTCGCCACATCTGCGTAGATTACCAACAATTGGAGAGGTTGAGCCCCATAGACTCTTCGAGAAAGCGTTCAGGGCACTTGGTTGGCTTGCCATCCATCCGTTAGCTCGATTATCGTTAGTTTGTATCGTGTAAGGAGAACAAGATGAAGCTTCGAGTATGGATCGCGTTTGCTATTGCCGCTATTGCATTTACATTAGTGATATCTTTAGTGGTGCTAGTATCGCATGTTTTGGGTTGTATGTTACAGATGTCGCTAACAGATGAATTGATAGGCACTGGCATATCGATTTTCGCAGTGACGCTTGGTGTAGTTCTTGGAATCCTGCATTATTTAGTAAAGCAAAAGAGATAGTGAGTAATCAGCCATGAGGCTAGTGGTCTGTTGGCTAAGTTTTGCAACGAATTAGACCAGGCGTGTTGTTGAGCCAATAGCGGAAATCGCGACAGGTCCATTGCCAGTCAAAAGGATGTGCGTACCATTGATTGTATTCTTGCCTGCTCCCAATAATATGCTTAACCATTTTCGGGCGACTGCACCAGCTGTCGCGGATCAGATAGCGTGTGCTGAACGCCTCGAGCAAGGCTTCAGCTTGATTAAGCCAGGAGGCATTTGTGGGAGTGTACAACACGTGAAGGCGTGGCTTGTGGTCCTCAAAGAACTCCGCAGTCTCATCGCTCGTGTGGCTGGAACCGTTATCCATAATCAAGTGAATGCGATGAGCCCAACTATAAGGGTGAAGGAAGCTTTGTATGGCCGGACGAAAATGTTCACCATCATTCTTATCCAGGCACTCCGCAAACATATGCCCGGTGTGCAAGGTCAGGCCCGCCAGCAAATTGATGGTTCCGTGGCGCTTATAGTCAAACTCCACTCGTTCGATCTGACCCGGTCGCATCGGTTGCTTTGGATATACCCGTTCCAGGACTTGCAGGTTGGGCTTCTCATCGACCGCGAGCACGACTTCTCCGCGCTGCCACAGGCTCTCGATCCGCTCGTAATACCAGAGAATTTTGAGGGCTGGTGCAACCGCTTGCTCGTCCCAGACAGTAGTCTTCCAAAAGCGAAAAAGTGGCAATTGCAACTTGGCAGCATACAAAATTTCGCGAATGGTTGTGTAATCGATCGCATCAACATAGCCTTGCTCGATCGTCGCCTCTGCCAAACTCCGAAACGACCAGTGCGTCGCATGCCGACCCACACTTGCGGGTTCGCGGCGCGACAGTCGTTCAATCTTCCTGCGCTGACTTCTGGAAAAAAACACGCGGCCGACCCGGGCGAGGTGCATCGTATAAGGCGGCTTGTAGATCACCGTCGCAATAGCGTTGGCAGATCCGCCAAATGGTTGAGGCATTCTGCTCAAGCTTTTCACTCAATGCGCCAACCCGCTGCTCTTGGTCCGCTCGTTGCAATAAAATCTGAGCTCGACGCGCAATCCGCCACGGTGTTTCACCATCTCGCAACAGCTTGCGCAAGTAGGCTTTATCCGTCGGCTTCAACTGAAATTTCTCTGGCTTGCGACCACGCATGGTTCATCTCCCATTTTCGGCAGATGAACAACGCTACCATGTTCAGCCAGACCCCGCAAGGAATTTCGTGCATTATTTAGCCAACAAACCACTAGACACAATGATGCTGATTATCGTACTGGGAAATCTCAGCTTGGCCGCTCAACGATGTTGATCACGGTTCGCGTCGAGATAGCGGAGCGTGTCAAAGGCTGAAGGTGCTTATTGTTCGGCCCTTTTTGTGAGTCGCTTTGTGGTTGGCTGCGCCTTGGCGGATGTCGCACTCAAGGAATGAGGCTTGCCTGTGGGCTAATACATGAGAAAAAGTTTGGCCCTGAGAATTTCAGGGCCAAACTTGTACTATCCGGCGAACATCGCGGGTGGACGTGATATGATCTTTGGCTTCCTCAACCGTGAACGAATAGGAGCCAGTTTTCCAACATCAATAAAAATCGCCCCTTTTTTAGGTGCCTTTTCGAGCATATAGTTGGTATAGCCCGGATCCTGGCGATCCAACAGGATCACTTCGGCACCTTTCGGAATATCCTCACCGAAATCTGGGTGTGTGATCAAATAGCGCGTAAATTCGGTGAATAATTCTTTGAATTTTGCACGGTAAAATTCGCTCATTTTTTCATCTCCTTCACAAAGCGATCTCGATAAGCAGGCCAATTCTCCAGAATATCTTTTTGACCGATAGTAAGAACTTCTTCCATGCTATAGCCTTCAAACCAATCCTTGGACTGTCTGCCATGCGGGTGAAGAATATCTCGGTGGGCTTTTCCATGAGCGGTATCATAGCGTACTATGGGGTACCACCCTTCTTTCACAAAGATTTCCAGTTGAATGCGGAACTCAGCGATTTTCTTGCCTTTGGATACATGATAATGTCTGTAACGGCATAAGCGAGTTTCAGGATCAAGGTAAATAAGAAATTCGCGTTCCGCCATGGCTGAAATTATACTTCACCTGTCGAAGGAAAATGCGTGGCCGAGGTTGCTTTTTACCTTGATGGACGTCTATACAGACAGGTGCTCGGCACAGAGCTGTTTTCATCAATCCTGAAATTTTTGTTCGTTTTTCTCTTGGCGCGCAGCTTCTCAAGACTGCCCGCTAGATCTATTTGCACTTTAAAAATTTTGTTTTTCTTCCGCCAGTGGTTGGTTTCGCCTTATATCAATCACTTTATCCAGCCGGATAGTATTATTCCTAACCCGTCCAACCCGCAGAGTTGGAATCGATATAGCTATGTCCAAAATAGCCCCATAAATTACAGTGACCCAACCGGGCATAGGATAGATGACGGTTGTTTAACAGAAGGATGTAGCCTAACCCAATATCAAAAAGATCAAGATGAACAAAAACTGGAACTCCTCAAAAAAGAGCATGATAAACACAAGTGTAAAAACGGGAATGAAAACTATTGTCCTACCGTTGATACTCATCCAGTAGAAACTGTTGCGTTTGTTGCAACTGGCTTGGTGGCTGGGCCGCTTGCAGAACAGTTTTTCCTCGGTGGTGGAGTAGATGTAGCATTTTGGAGGCTGGTGCAAGGCTGTATTGGAAGTGCAGCCTGCAGATGGGTCACTGGTATGGCTGGAGGTGTGGGAGGTTATCAAAGCGTTACTACTCCTTACGGTTCAGCTTATCAAAGCACAACCCAACAGGCCTTACAAACAAGGGATGAGGTTCAAGGTGGAGCGAACTTATATAAAATGGGCACACTGGGTCCTGGTAATGGTGTAGAGTCCCAATTTTGGTCGCTTGAAAATCCATTGCTCAACCCTCATTATGCAAAGCAATATGGCGTACCAGCACAAAATTTGGCGTCGGGTGACAATAGCTTCTTACTGATTGGACAAATCAGAGATGGAGCTACATTTGTGACCCGTGAAGCACCCGGATTTGGATCCAATGTTGGAGGAGGAATAGAGGCGGTTGTTCAAGAATATGGCGTTAAGAGTACTTAAGTTTATAATGCCGTAGGAGAAAACATGTTTTCTAGCAACCAAGAATTCTATACGTATATCGAATCCCTAATGGAAAAACTTGATGAGGCAAATGAAAGACAGTGGAGTTCTACGTTTAGGGATGCATTGGCCATAAGTTCACTCCCCGGGGAGATTCTAGGAAAATTATGGTTAACACTAAGAGAGTTTCAAGCCACCGAAATTCCACAAAGATTAGGCATAAAAAACGAAATTCAAGAGGTAACCGAAAGCCTAGGAAAGATCATTGGACATTAACCATGTTCTTGTATCGGATATTCGAGTTTGCCTTGCAATAGGAAGTAGAAATCCAAAGCACCTTAACAACTTTTCTTTTTTCTGGCTGAAACCCGTCGTCTTCGCCTTATATTAACCAAAATTCGTAGGATTATTTCAAAAACAAATATTCCAAAATTGGCTTCGCTTTCATCACCGCCTTGGCCCGATGGCTGAGGCGGTTTTTTTCTTGTATGGAAAGTTCGGCCATGGTTTTTCCCAGCTCAGGCAGCAAAAAAATCGGATCATAACCAAACCCGCCAGTGCCGCGTTCTTCGGGAATGATCTCACCTTCACAGATGCCTTCAGTAATTTTTACCTGTTGATCGGGAGAAGCAATTGCAATCGTGGTGCGGAAGCGTGCCATCCAGGGATGAGGTTTATCTTCTAAATTTTGTAATAGATACAAACGACGATCGCGATCGGACTCCCCTCCAGCTTCCCCAAGATTCTGTGAATTTAGGGGAAGAGAATAGGATGAGCCATAACGCGCGGAATATAAACCGGGCGCGCCGTCGAGGGCATCCACCTCCAGGCCGGAGTCATCGGCGAGGGAAATCAGTCCGCTGGCCTGGGCGAAGGCCAGCGCTTTTTTCGTAGCGTTCTCAGCGTAGGTTTTCCCATCTTCGGTGACATCCAGTTCCAGGTTAATTAGCGCCGGCGTGACGAGATCAATGCCGGTGTCTTTGAGCAATTCCTGGATTTCTTTCACCTTCCCCTGGTTGTTGGTTGCGATAAGGAGCAGGGGCGACCCTACAAGATTTTTCATGTGCCATTTCCGTTCTGGCGGGTCGCCCCTACGCGTTGATTTATTTTTTCGATGGCCCATTGGGCATGTTTGCGTACCAGCGGTTCTTCATCGTTCAGAGCATTTTGCAGAACAGGTAGCGCGAGCAGGTCCCCGGTGTTGCTGAGTGCGACCGCGACGTTGCGCAGGTACCCGCGTCGCTTGGCGCGTTTGACAGGACTCTCCTTGAAGCGTCGATTAAACTCCTGGGTTGATATGGACAATTCCTCGCTCAGAGAGTGAGGCAGCTCTTTATCTGCAAAGGCAGAGTCGCCCTCTTCGGCAAAGCGATTCCACGGGCAGACCATCTGGCAGATATCGCAGCCGAAAATCCAATTCCCCATTTTGTCGCGCAGTTCAAGCGGGATGTCCTCTTTGAGTTCGATGGTCAGATAGGAAATGCAGCGACGCGCGTCGAGCGTACGATCCGGCAGGATGCAATCGGTGGGGCAGGCTTGGATGCAGCGCGTACATGTGCCGCAATGGTCGGTGATGAAAGGCGCGTCGGGTTCGAGAGGCAGATCGAGCAGAATCTCCGACAGCAAAAAGTAGGAGCCATGTTTGGGATGGATGAGACAGGTATTCTTGCCGATCCAACCGAGGCCGGCGCGTTGCGCGAGATCGCGCTCCAGGAGGGGACCTGTGTCCGTATACCAGCGGTTCTTGACCGGACGCTCAACCTGCTCTTCGATAAATTGAACGAGTTCCTGCATCCGCGCGGGCAGCACCTCGTGATAATCCTCGCCCCAGGCGTAGGAGGCGATTCTGCCCTGGTCCAGTTTTTCTACTTCGTCTGCATGCTGGCATACTGCCCTGTGCTGAGCGCGAGAGGCGGGACTATACGGCGTAGCCAGCACAAGAATGGATTTGCATTCCGGGAGAATTTGGCGCGGGTCAGCGCGGCGGGCGCGTGATCGTTCCGTGGCAAGATAGTTCATCGTGCCGTAACGGTTTTGTGCGAGCCAATGTTCGAATGTGGAATAGTGTGGGGGTGGTTCTGGAGTCGTCACGCCAGCCAGGACGAATCCCAGCTGGCGTGCTTTGTCTTTTATCGCTCCTTCAAGATTGACGTTCACAAAACTTATTGCACAACGATCTTTACGAAGATGATGTCCTCGAAGGTCACTCCGGCAGGATTTCGCATTTGCCAGGCGCTCAAATATTCGCCGGCTGCATCGGGAGCCTTGAATTGGACGGAGACTTCCACTTCCTCGCCGGGTTGCACAACTTCGGTCAACGGCTGGAACTGCCCGGACATCTTATTCGAATAGTTGGCGTAGACCATTTGGTAGCCGTCACCCCACGGACAGGATCCATTATTCTTCACTCTCCAGGTTTTGATGAAATCCTCACCGGGAGACAAAATGGAACCATCCGGGATGGTCACATCTTCAACATAGGAAAGACTATCGCACAGCGCCACCGTTGTTCCCAGAGCATTGGTCACCTGTGCCACAGGCAAGCTGGTGGCCGTGGCCGTATCTATGATGGCTGTCGCTTCAGGCAGCGGAGTTTCGGTGGGCACAAAAGGAGTTGGCGTGAAAACCGCGGCAGTCAGCGTGAACTCTGAGACGACCGTGCTGGCCGCGGAGGTGCGCACGGCAGCCACATCGGGAGTGGGTTCCGGTGTAGTGGAAGGTCCACAAGCAGCCACGAGCATGACGATGAGCAGAGTCATCAAGGTCAACTTTAGTTTCATAGGAACTCCATCCTTCAGCCAATTGAATGAATTCATTTTTTCACTACAAAGTCGACTGTCACCGGTGAACCAAACCAGAAGCCTGCGTCATTTTGCATCCTCCAGGTACACTGGTATTCGCCGGCTTTGTTGGGGATGGTAAGACTGACACCAATATCGATGGCCTCGCCCGATTCTACAAAGTCCTTACTTGTCTTTTTACTGAAGTCGTAATCATCTGCATTCATTGCCTTGCAGTCAGAGGTATTGTTAGTGACTCTCAGTGCAAAGCCATCATCCCAGAGACAGGTGCCTGTATTCCTGAGCTTCCAGGTCTTGGTAACCACATCACCTGGTCTGCTTCCTTTCTTATTATCGGGCTCAAAGACTGTACCATCCGGTATCGTAATATCCCCTTCATAAGCACTATTGCTACAGGCATCTCCGAGGGAGCCGGTAGCTGCTGGTGCCGCCGGCGAAGCCAGGGCGGTGAAACCCGGAATAGGGGTGGAATTGAATGATACGGTTGGCAGCGCTCCGGCGGGTTCAGTTGGGGCCCCGGCGACCGTAGGTAATGCGAAGGTGGGAAGTGCTGCCGGAGTATCGGTGGGAAGCGAGGTGGGTGAGGGTGCTGCAAGCGCAGTTTCGGTCAGCTGGACGGATATTTGTGCCATGGCCGTAGAGATGGCTGCTGTATTGATTGCGTTGATATCGGCTGTTGGGGCAGGCGCTGCACCAACGTTACAAGCTGCCAATGTGAGCGCGGCAATCAACAAAATGACCAGAACTTGCCGCTTGTGTTTTTGAACGAACATGTTTTTTTACCTCCGGGAAGGACGTTCAAGAATACGGATTGGAAGTACTTGGGGGGTAAGTACTTCCAATTTCATTATACTGCAAGGCAGTATAAGCCAGCGATTTTCGTCTTACGGGGTGGCGGTAGGTGTTTCAGATTCGGTGGACGTTGCCGTAGCAGTCGATGTAGCGGTGGCTGTGTAGGTTGTCGTTGGAGTTGGCGAAGGCCCGGGTGTATAGGTGGCTGTAGGCGCCTGTGAGCTTTGACGTGTGATGCGCGGATTGACCCACAGGGCAAAATCTTCGTGTGCTGAACCATTTGCCAGGACAGTCAGAATGAATTTGACTTTTTGTCCATCCAGGGCAGAAAGGTCCATATTGATGGTGTAGTACTGGCCTTCATATATCTCATGCCACTGACCGAGGGTTTTGATGGAACCATTTCCAATCTGGTAACCGAGGCGGAAGATGACATCGCAATCATTGGCCTTGTACTGACAGCCGATCAACGACTGGAAGCGATCGCCGGTTTGGATTCTAAAACCGGGATATTGGCCCGTGATCAGGCCATCACCAGATTTCTGTGGGAAGGTCAGCAGTGCCATGCCGTGAGTACCGCCGTCCTCCAGTTTGGGGGAATCGAGCACTTCTACAAAGCCTTTGTTATCGCCTTCGCTACCCGGACAGGGCAAACTCTTTGAATCATTTGTCCAGTCGGCATTGCAATAGTTGGCAATGAAGTCATAGGCCAGCAGAGTGTAGCCCAGCACATTGACATCCACATAAAAAGTTGAATTGGCCGCTGTGCCCACGCCAAAAAGAACGCCTGATGAGTTGCGCAATTCCCAATACCCGCGATAGCGGCCTTCCTTGTTCGGCGCGGTCAAATTGACCGAGAGATCAACGGTCTGACCGGGCCCCACATTGGTCCCCAGGGCCATGGCGGTCGAGGCCCCGAATCTTTCTCCACTATCGAAGACGAGCGCATACGAGGTGTTCCATGTGCAGGTGCCAACATTCTTGATGCGCCAAATCTTGGTGAAGGTGCTTCCCCGAGTCACGATCGATCCATCTGGAAAGGTGACATCGCCAACGAACTCAGCCGCGTCACAGCGGCTGACCGTAGCGAGCGGGGGCACGGGCGTGAACGTTGAGAAGACAACGGGGCTGGCTGTTGGGAAGTTCAATTCGCTGGTCGGTGAGGCTTGCAAAGGTTGCTGGGTCAGCGTGACCACAGCCTGCGTGGATAAGGCGCCCAGGGTTTGCGCCGCGGATGTGTAGAGCGCGTTGAGAGTCGCCGCGGGTTGGGGAGTGGCAGCCGCGAACGGTCCACAGGCCAGAATCACTGCCATGGCGAGCAGGGGAATGATGAGTTTCTTGAGTCTTGCGCCAACCATACAGCCTCCGTTTAATAATAAGCCAATCCATTAGACGTTTCCAGTGTCTGGGTTGTTCCCACCAAAAAATGTCACAGCGTCTGGTTTGGCCACCTATGGCGAATAATATATGGTGCCATTGTTTCCCCTGAATTGAGGCTGCAAATTGTAAGTCAATTTCTTAATATACTGATCTGCTTCTGCCTCATCACTATAAATGGGACGAAGCTGCGAGGCCAATTTATCCTCGAACAGCACCAGGGCCACACTGTTTTCCCCCAGGATTGCGGGAACCTCATTGTGTTTGGATTGTTTGATCACTGGCGTCAGGTCAATGGCGGGGCGGCCCGTAAAAAATAGAACGGCACCAGGGTCATTGGAAATGATCGTTTTGTCAGCTGGAATGCTTGGGAGCGCCTCAATGAGCGTTGAATTCTTCCAGGCTCGGCTGGTATAACCGAAACCCTTTTCATGAAGATCACGCGCGTAAGCAACCGTCGCAGGCAAATTAGCTGTGATCAGTAAAACGATCAGCGCAAGAGAAGGTATATGCTGGAAGGCCCCTTTGATCAATTTGGATTCGCAGAAAAACACAAACAGGATGATGGTAAAGATCATGCCAGCCTGGATGGGCGAGAATAGTCTTTCATCCAGCCAGGGCTTGGGATCTTCCACAAAGATAAAGGAGAACAATAACATCAGAATGGAAGCGATGGTAAACATGGCCCAGAGGCTGGCTTCCAAAAGTACCGGCTCATAAGAGTCGGCATTTTTTTGGCGTATCGAAATACGGACAGCCAACACGATCCCCAAACCGATAACGAAAAATAGGCAGAGCAGGATAAATAATTGAGAGCGATAATCTTGTGTGGGAAAAAGTAGTCTCAGCCCCAGCCAATCCCATAATCCGGCGACAAAATTGAGACGGAAGGGACTCATGGCCTGCCAGATATTGGCTACCCATGCGTAGCGCCCCGGTACACTTCCCTGAAAATAAATTCGGGAATAGGCCAGCCAGAACAGTAAAGGACTGGCGGCTACAGTGGCGTAGAATGACAGGTTTTTTAATTTCAGGCGCCAGCCGGTTTTCTGCCAAGTCAAGATAGCCAAAAAACCTGTGGCCGGAAAGGCGATGCCGCTATAGCGTGTTAGCAAAGCGAGTCCGGCCAATAGGGCGCTGGTGACCATGATCCAGGTTTTGCTCGTGGTAATATATTTTGAAAGCAGATAGAGGCTGGCAAAACCGAGAGTCAGAAACAGAGGTTCGGACAAGGCCGCAGTATAGTTGCGCAGGATGGCGCGGTTGGTGACGATCCAGAGACCTAAAAGGATGGACAATAAAGCTGACGAGGTCAGCTGGTAGCTTCCCAGACAAAGGATCAGAACCAGGGCCGCGAAGAGCAGGATGTTTAGAATCCGCACAAATGTGACTAGATCCCAACGCAGGCTCACGGCGGGAGCCAGTACCATGGCGTAGAGGGGCGGATGGATCGACATGGGCTTGGTCAAGCCCGAGGCCCTCGTGACGACCAGGCCATTCCCCGCACTCAGATTGCGTGCAACATCAAAATAGTCCACGGTGTCCACCATGGTCCACGGGCCGAGTTCAGTACTGTATCGGATCAGAATCGCACCGATCAGTATGAGCGCGACTGCAACGCTGACGACAAGGAAGTCTTTTTTAGACAAGATGCTGCTTGGCTTAATATTCGCAATCGAAGAGAATCATGGCCTTGTCATATTCCTGATGCATGGGGCTGGTCACGATGATCTGCATCCAGCGGTCGCTCTTGCTGACGCCGGGACCGAGTTTCCATTCGCGATGCAAAGTGACACTGCCCGCCTCGGTGAAGTTCAGGGTCTTGGTAATGCTATTGTTCCCGTCTTTCTGAGCCCAGTAATAATCAAGTTTATAGGGACCGTTTGTTGAGATGGTGGCATACACGGTGTACACAACAGTTTTCGGACACCCAAGCGCCGGATCGCGTACAACGTTATAGGCCACGCTGGTAATACCATAGCCGGGTTTCTTTTCGTCAGAGACAACCACTTGTACGTAGATCGGTTGATCGTAAGAGCCCACTCCAAAATTGGACTGCCAGGGAGTTTGGAGCCTCCAGTAGCCCGCGAAGGTCCCGTCCGTTGCGGGTGCCTGCAGGTAAATGGAAATATCCTTTTGTTCGTCTGGCGCGATCTCCTCGGTGAGTGGGTAGGATGTTAGTCCACCCATCAGTTCGCCACTCCAATAAATTAAACTGTAAGAAGTGGTCCAGGTGCATGTACCTGTATTCTTTAACGTCCAGGTTTTCCAAAAGTATTCACCTGGTCTTAGGATCGCATTGTCAGGCGGATTTTCACCGACCAGGGATGCGCTTACACAGTTAGGATCAAGCGGTGCAGAGATAAGAGTGGGTGCGTTGGTTGGTGTGATCGCAGGCGCGACCGTTGCATCCATGGTGGTTTCGGGCGTTATGGTTGGAAGTGCTGTTTCAAAACCTGTGACTTCTGTAAGTGATTCACCTGCCTGCACGGTCTGTGCAACGGCTGTGGAAATCGCGGCTTCCTGCCTGGCGGAAGAGCCACAAGCAGAAGTCAGGAATGCCAGAACCATCAGCACACCCAGGACTTTCTTCCTGCGAGATTCGTACATTCAACTTCCTTTCCGGGTTCGAGCTAGTCGCTTATAGCGACGCCGATGATTATACCTTTTGTGAAAAGCGCCCGAGTGGATGGCTCGGGCGCTTGGTGTTTACGGTAATCCGACGCGTGGATTGATCCACACGGCCCAATCCTGGTCGGCTGGCCCGTTTGCCAGCACTGCCAGCGCAAATTGGACGGTCTTACCTGCCAGACTGCTTAGGTCCACATCGACGTCTCTCAACATACCATCACAGGTTTCTGTCCACTCACCCAGTGACTTGAGAACGCCGGCCTCCTTATAATTTAGCTGGAACTTGGCGTTTCCTGCGCCGCAACTCCCATCGCTGAGAGCCAGGAAGCCAATCTTGGTTTTGAAGTGTTCTCCGGAGACGACAGTATAGGCCGGGTAGAGCCCCGTCATCACGCCATCGGCCACCCATTGCGGATGAATTTCCAGAATTTTGGAGGGCGTCGAGCCGTCCTCCACTTTTTGATTGTTGCGATACATCGCAAAGCCATTTGAATCTGTGTCCGGACCACCAAATGTGATCGTCCCGGCGCTGCCTACCCAACTGGCATCCGTGGCGCGGGTATACAGATCAAAACCCGAGCTCGCGACCACAACTTTGATATCTACATAGAACGATTCGCCCCGCGTTCCACCGAGCACGGGAATCAATACACCGGAGACATTGCGAATACGCCAATAGCCGCGATACGATCCCGCGGAGGAGGGCGCCGTCAGATTTACGGAAAGGTCCACTTCCTGTCCAGGCGCCACGCTGCCGATGGAAGTGGGCGAGACGCCGCCCATCACATCGCCACTATCAAACACCAGGGTATATCCGCTCCAGGTACAAGTGCCTACGTTCCTCAATCGCCAGGTTTTTGTGAAGTTGGCGCCGGGAGCCACCTGCGATCCATCCGGGATCGAGACATCCTTTTCGAACTGTGCCAGATCACAAGCTGGTGTGGCCGAGGCCGCGGGTGGGAGAGTGGAAGCGGGTAGGGTTGGAAACGAAACGGAGGTGTTCGTTGCCGCCGGTGGCGGCAAGGTTAGGGTGCTGAACGGTACCGATTGCGTTTCTACTGCCTGTACCGTCAGGGCCGCGGCAGTGAACACGGCATTGGGATCTTCGGTGGGAGGGCGCGTTGGAGGGCAGGTTACAGGCTGAGAGCAGTAAGATAATAACAATCAAAATGAATGGATTGCGGGCGTTTTTAAACATGCTGTTCTCCTCTTTGAGTAAAGCAATTTTACACCCCGCACGCTTGGCGTGGTGTGCGGCGTACACGAATACAGACGGACTTATATTGTCCTTTGTTCCTGAAAAATAAAATCCCTCTCCTGTGAAGAGGAGAGGGATTTCCGCATCTTATCAAGCCTCAAGCTGTTTCGCGGACCCCGGCCATCCACAAGCCTAATTGTTCGCGCGAGGTCTCCCTGGCGTTCACCGTTGCCACGATCTGGCCGCGGTACATGACTGCGATCCGATCCGAGAGGGACATGATCTCATCCAATTCTGCAGAGATGAGCAGCACTGCCACGCCACGGTCGCGCATAACGATGATCTCCTTATGGATGTATTCTATCGAACCAACATCCAGGCCGCGGGTGGGCTGTGAGGCGATCACCAGTTTAACGGGGCGGCTTAGTTCACGGGCAACGATCACTTTTTGCTGATTTCCGCCAGAGAGCTTCGAGGCAGCCACGAAAGGCGAGGGGGTGCGCACATCATATTCTTTGATCAATTTTCGTGCGTTGGCATCCACCTGGTTTTGCTGGATGACCACACCCCTGGAAAAACGCGGCTGATAATAGTCGCAGAGCACCATGTTATCAGCCACCGTATAGGAGAGCACCAGACCATGCCGCTGGCGGTCTTCAGGAATATGGGCCAGACCCGTTTCTGTAATTGGACGCGGTGGTTTGCCGGTCAGGTCCTTGCCATCCAACAAGAAGTGGCCGCTTTCAATTTGACGCAAACCTGTTAGCGCCTCGGCCAGTTCCGTTTGTCCATTTCCCTGCACGCCGGCGATACCGAGCACTTCACCGGCATGCACACTGAATGACACGCCATTGACTGCTTCGAGTTCACGTATATCACGCACATGCAGGTCTTCCACTTTCAGGATTTCTTCCGCGGGCTGCGCGGGTTTCTTTTGCACAGTAAGGATTACTTCGCGTCCCACCATCATCGAAGCCAGCTTCGCCTCGTTCGTTTCTTTTGGAGTCACAGTGCCCACCACACTCCCCGAACGCATCACGGTAATGCGATCCGCGATCGCCAGCACTTCCTTGAGTTTGTGAGTGATGAAGATGATGGAAACACCTTTTTCCGTCAGTTCGTGCATAATGCGGAAGAGGTCTTCAGCTTCCTGCGGAGTCAGGACCGCGGTTGGTTCATCCAGGATCAGGATGTTGGCCTGGCGGTACAAGGCTTTAACGATCTCGACACGCTGCTGGACTCCTACGGGCAGGTCACCGACAGTTGCCGCGGGATCAACTTCCAGTCCGTACTGACGCGAGAGATTCGCCACTTTCGCCGCGACCTCCTTACGATCCAGTTTCACTATGGGGTTTTCGTTCGGCGTCGAACGATGATCCGTTTCCGCGCCCAGCATGATATTTTCCGTCACGGAGAAAACCGGGATGAGCATAAAGTGCTGATGAACCATGCCGATGCCATGATAGATCGCATCTTTCGGCGAGCGCAATTCCAGAAGCTTTCCATCAACGTGTACCTCTCCCGAATCGGACTTATAAAGACCATAGAGGATATTCATCAACGTGGTCTTACCTGCGCCATTCTCGCCGAGCAAGGCATGGATCTCGCCTTTGCGCAGATCAAAGTTCACATGGTCATTGGCCAGCACGCCGGGGAACCTTTTGGTAATACCTTCGGCTTCAAGTACGATGTTGTTTGCGGCCATGTTATTTCTCGTAAGGCACACCGTCAGCGGCGGGCGGAGTCGTACGGCCGATGATGCCGGTCAGGATGAGCATCGTCAGGATATAAGGTATCAAACCGACGATATAGGATTGCTGTAGGAAAGCCCATTGTGGAGGAATCAGGTCGCGGAACAATTGCAGGTTGATTTGCAGCGCTTGCGCCGCGCCGAAGACGAGCGCCGCGGTCCACGCGCCGATCGGGGTCCAGTTACCGAAAATCAGCGCGGCCAGCGAGATGAAACCGCGTCCATTGGTGAGCAGAGGTTCAAAGGATGGTACAGACTCAATGGTGAAGTATGCGCCTGCCAGACCCGCCAGCAGTCCGCCGATGAAAACATTGATATAGCGCATACGGATCACGTTGATGCCAACAGTATCGGCCGCCTCCGGGTGTTCACCCACGGCACGTGTGCGCAATCCCCAGCGAGTATAAAACATCACATAATGTGTTACAAAGACCAGCAGGATGGCGCTGATGGCAATCGGCTTTTGATCGAAAACCCGATTGATGGCTTGCACCGTCTGTAGACAACTTGCGGATGCTCCACAAAGAGGCGAGAAGATCTCGGTGATCGGAATATGAAGCGTGGGCAGGACGCCCGGTGAATTTGGAATGGTGCCGCCAAAGACGCTGCCTTTTCCGAAGAACATCTGGCGGTTAAGAAAACCGGTCAAGCCCACTGCCAGAATATTCACCACAGTTCCGCCGATGATCTGATCCACTTTGTAGGTGATCGATAAGACGGCGAGCAGCAATGCCATCAAACCTCCGGTCAACACAGCGCACAAGGCGCCAATGGTGATGCTGATCCCCACCCCCAGATGAAAAACATGGAACATGTAAATGGCACCGAGCCAGCCAAAGAAGGCGGCGGTCAACATCATACCCTCGATGCCGATATTGACCACACCCGCGCGCTCACAATAGACACCAGAAAGTGCACCCAGGGTCAGGGGGGTGGCAACCGCGATGGTGGTCGCCATCATGCTGGTAATGATCAGAATCGGTGGCCGGGACTGCATGCCCACCAAAACCACCGCGCCGAATAGAATAACAATGATCAGAGCAATAAATCCAAAGCGTTTCCAGTCCATGACGTCTCCTAGCCGCCCCAGCCACGCGTCAGCACCACACGTTCGCCTTTGACTTTGATGCGATAGATATACCGGATGATGGCATCCGCAGCTACAAATAACAGGATTAACGCCTGCAGCATCGAGATCAAATCCACGGGCATCTGTGTCAGGAATTGCATTCGTGTGGCACCGTTACGCATGGCTGCAAAAAGGATGGCAGCCAGCACCACGCCCAATGGATGAGATTTCCCAAGGAGCGCAATGGCGATCGCGTCGAAACCATAGCCAATGGAAAACCCAAGTTCGTGGCGATAATTCAATCCGGTGACCTCGATGGCACCGGCTAACCCAGCCAACATACCGGAGAATGCCATGGTCAGGATGATTGTCCGTTTCACGTTGATGCCGGCATATTTTGCCGCATCAGGATTTGCGCCCACGGTGCGGATCTCGAAATCCAAGCGTGGTCTTGTTCAGGACCCACCACACCAGAACTGCAACGAGCAGTGCCAGCACAAAGCCCCAATGCACGCGCAATCCTGGGAAGATTGGGGGGATGCGTGCGCTCTCCGCGATCAGAGGCGTGCGCGCTGACACATTGCCTGGATTTGGATCTTTCATCGGACCATTCAATAAAAATGAGATGGTGTTCAGCGCAATGTAGTTCATCATGATCGTATTGATCACTTCGTGTCCACCCGTGTAAGCTTTGAGAAAGCCAGGAATGCCGCCCCACAGAGCTCCCATCGCCATGCCGAAGATAATTGCCAGCGGTAAATGGATAACCGCTGGAATGTTCATTCCCAGCCAATCTGGCAGAGCATATCCGATCAGCGCGGCCGAGACAGCCCCCAGGGCCAGTTGTCCCTCTGCACCAATGTTGAACAGGCCGCCTTTGAAAGCCAGCGCGACAGCCAACCCAGCGAAAATATAGGGCGTGGCCCAAACAGCCGTTTCGCTGAGTGCCTTCGTGGAACCTAATGATCCTTGAATGAGACCATAGTAGGCCAGAAAGGGATTGCCTCCCACTGAGGCAATGATGATGCCCCCCAGGACAATTGCAGTCAGGATGGCAAGCGAAGGTATCAGCATGGCATCCAAGGCTGATCGTAACCAACCCTTCAGTGACGAACCTGACTGTGTATTTTCCTGCATGGAATCTCCAATGGACCGCAATAGATGCATTGCATTATATCAATAAATATTCATGAGAAGTTTAACGAAAAAAGGAAAGAGGTTCAACCTCTTTCCTTTTTTATTACGATAAGTTGGAACTAGGAGGCAGGCTTCGCAGGAGAAACGCCCGTCTCGATGGAACCATCCAGCAAGCCAGAGTTGATCTTTTCCATCTCGGACTTCACTTCTGCGGGAACTTCGCCATCCAGATCATGGAAAGGAGCATAACCAGCAGCGCCGAGGTAATTGCCACTCGGGAAGTTGCCATCTTTCGCCATCTTGATCAAAGCAGCGACGCCCGGGGTTTCCAGTTTCATACCGCTGGAAAGCATGCGGGAGGCAGCTTCGGGAAGAGTGTTATATTGATCGACATCCACACCGATGGCATAGGCACCAGCCTGGGCAGCCGCGGTAATGGCGCCGTTTCCAGTGATACCGCCGCAGCCGAAGATTGCATCCGCGCCCTGATCCATCATGGATTTGGCGGTCGAAGCGCCCCACTCAGGATCGGTGAAGGTTTTGTCGAAGCCAACATCGCTGTGATACACAACGAATACTTCCGTGCTCGAACCCATCATGCCATCGGCATATGCGGCGCCAGCCTTATAGCCTTCGCCATAGCGCCAGACGGGCGGGACAGCATCGGTTCCGCACACTGCGCCGATCTTGTGGTTCTTGCTCATCATCGAGGCCAGTGCACCAACCAGGAAGCCAGCCTTGTCTTCGGGGAATACCAGACCCGCGACGTTATTAATGGCGCCTTCCGACTGATCCTGATCCACGCCGATGAACTTGATGTTGGGATACGTCCCGGCGGCGGTACGAGTGTCCTCAGTGAGGTTGAAACCCACCGTCACGATCACATCGTAGCCTTCATCGGCGAAGGTGGCGATGTTCTTGGCGTAATCCTTGGCATCGGTGGTTTCGATGTACTGCACGCGTGCACCCAGATCCTTCTCAGTCTGCTGGACACCCTCCCATGCAGACTGGTTGAAGGATTTGTCGTTGATCTTGCCAACGTCCGTCACCAAACCTACACAGAACACGTTGTCGCTGCTGCAATCTTCCTGTGCCGGGGCACATGCAGGCAGGAGCATGGCGGCGACTAGGAGTGCTACCAGCACCACATACAGTTTCTTCATGATCTTCTCCTCTTTTTTCTTGGAAAGTAGAATGATGGGCCTTTGCGGACCCTTTTCGACGCGGGTAAGTATACATTTACTTCAACCATTCGACAAGCCGAGCGTTAAAGTAGCGGGATGAAAGTCACACGGCGGACTCAGCCGGCCATGGCTTCCGTTAAATGATCCGTTGCCTCCCCGCGTCGTACACCGAGCATCAGCACCAGGGCAACCAGCATGAAAAATGGAGCGATGAGCGTGATCACGTTGTAATTGTTACCGGTCAACTGGATGGCCCAGCCGTTGAGGTTGGGACCCACAATGGCCGACAAGGTGGAAAACAAATAATACAAACCGGTGAAGGTCCCCAGACGCGCGGCGCTGGTCAGTTCCACTACCATCGGCAGGGAATTGATATTGACAAAGGCCCAGCCGATTCCACCGAAGATCAGGAGTACACCGGCCATCGTCAACATGCGCAGCCCCCCTTCCGTTAAAGGAATGCCGACCAATGGCAGAGGTGAGACGGGAGTCAGTAATGTTTTCGCGGGCAGGATGTAGAACAAAGCCAGGATGATGGCAACAACGATCAAGCCAAAGGAAATGGAGACGCGCCGGCCAATCCGCGCCGCGATCAGGCCTGAAGGGATGGCAAACAAAACGAAAAATAAAGGCAGGACTGAAAGCAGAGTCGCGCCATCGCCCGGATCGAGGCCAAGTTGTTTCTGTGTGTAAAGCGTGAAAAAAGTTTCCACGGCTGAATAGCCGAGGAACCAGAAGAAGATCGCGAAGAAAAGGCGCGCTCCGCTTTTCTCTTCGTCGTTTAGAACTTCACGCAGGCTTGCGATCATACTCGGTTGAATTTCATTGCTTTCTTCGTATTCCTTTGGTTCCTTGATGAAGAGGAAAACAATCAATGCAGCGATGACCACCAATACGGATCCCAGCCAAAAGGGAAAAGCCGGGCTCAGTTTATACAGCGCGCCTCCGGTTTGCAGGGCAATGATCGTGCCAACGCCACCCATGAAATTGATGATGCCATTGGCCTGTGAACGTTTTTCCGAGGGCGTGATGTCGGGCATCAGCGCGACAACGGGTGTGCGCCATAAGGCGGCACTCAAGAGCAACGAGCTTGTGCAAGCCACAAACAGTGGCAGAACTGCAGCCAATGGAATGAAGCCAAACGCGAGGGCGCTGATCGGTGCGCCAATCAAGATGAAGGGCATACGGCGGCCGATGGGCGTACGCAGACGATCCGACCAGGCGCCGACCGGCGGCTGGATAAATAGCGCGGCGATATTATCCAGGGTCATAAAAAAGCCGATGAAGGCCGGGGATAAATTGAATTTATTGGCTAGAAATATGGGAACGAAGGCATTATATACTCCCCAGATCACGCTGACGCCAAAGAAACCAAAACCAAGCAAAAAGATCTTTCCGTAGCTGAATTTCATGTGGCATCCTTGTCACTGTCATTGCGAGCAGGGCTGGTGGTCGAGTAGCGCCCGTTGCGTATCGAGGCCATAGCCCGATGAAACAATCTCTCATGCTTTGAATGATGATCGCAATAATGCGGTGTTATTGACCTGCTTGTTTTTTTAGATTTTCAAGAAATTTTTTATCTTCTTCGCTCAAATCTGCTTTTTCGAGCATGTCGGGTCTACGTGCCAGTGTTCGCGCGAGCGCCTGTTCTCTACGCCACTTTTCGATCTTGCCATGATCTCCGGAAAGCAAAATTTCCGGAACCTGCCGGCCGCGAAACTCGGGTGGACGCGTGTAATGTGGGTATTCCAACAGACCCATCGAGTGCGAATCATCTTCTGCGCCGGTGGGGTCGCCCAACACGCCGGGAAGCAGACGCGAGACCGCGTCGATGATCATCAGCGCGGGGAGTTCTCCGCCGGTCAACACATAATCTCCAATGGAAATTTCATCAGTGATGAGATGCGTGCGGATACGTTCATCCACGCCTTCGTAGCGGCCACACAATAAAGCAAGGCGTTCATACCCTGATAACTCTTCTGCGACGCTTTGCGTAAAGACGCGTCCCTGTGGCGTTAATAAGATAAGGGGAACAAGCTGATCCTGAGTCTGAGACGCAGCGGAGCCGAGCACCGATTCAATTGCTTCGAATACCGGCTCTGGCTTCATCACCATCCCGCCTCCGCCCCCATAGGGTGTATCGTCCGTCGTGTGGTGTTTATCGTGCGTGTAATCGCGAATATTGTGAAGGTGCACCTCGATCAGTCCCCGCTGGCGGGCGCGTTGAAGGATGCTGGATTCGAGATAAGGGGGGAACACTTCGGGCAGGAGAGTAAAAATCTCGAATTGCATGGGCGGATTTTAGCATAATCTAAGAGATAAATTAGAACGCGGCTTGCGTGCCTTCCCTGGCGATGATAATATGAAACCATGTATTTGCCTCGCAGCACGAAGTGGAGCATGACCAAACGTCGCAGGCGACCGAATTTTTTCCTTTGGACAGTTCTGGGCCTGGTCCTGCTCTTTGGTTATTACTTTGATCAGGTATTTTTGCCTGCGCAGCCCAATCCGTTTGAAGCGACATCTACGCCCACGCGTTCCGCCGAATCATATGTAACAGAAGCAGATGAGTTATTCAAATCTGGCAAGTTGACACAGGCGATTGAAGCCTATGAGTTAGCGATCAAATCCTCACCTCAGGACCCTGGGCTTTACATTGCACTGGCACGCATCCAGGTATGGGCTGGTCTTGCCGCCAAGGCGCAGTCGAATGCTGAAAACGCAATCTTATTAAGTCCCAATAATTCCATGGCGCACGCAGTGCGCGCCTGGGCCATGGATTTCCAGGAGGGCAAGAACGGCGACGCGATGGATGAGATCGATAAAGCGCTCACTTTGGATCCGCAAAATGCCATTGCTCATGCATATAAGGTTGAGATCCTGGTCAACTCCAACAACTTTGAAAATATCGATGCAGCCATCCAGGAATCAAAAGATGCATTGGCATTGGATCCAAATGCCCTTGAAACACGCCGCGCGCGCGGATACTTGTTGGAAGCAACCTCCAATTATGAAGAGGCAGTTCAGCTGTATCGATCTGCCATTGAGGTCAATCCGAATATCCCTACTTTGCATTTGGAACTCGGGCGAAATTTGCGCCAGCTGCAGGTCTACGATGATGCGATCAAAGAGTTTACCCTGGCCAATTCGTTGAACCCTCCCGATCCAGAGCCTGACTTGTTGATCTCCCGTACCTACGCGACCGAAGGTGACTATACCAAGGCGCTGCAATATGCTGAATCGGCCGTGAAAGATAAACCCACCGATGCCGACCTGCGCGGAAATTTCGGGGTGATGTATTATCGTCAATATTTATACCAGCAGGCTCTGGAGCAACTGGATCTGGCTGTGAATGGCGGTAGGACGGACGATGGCCTGCCGATCAATGGCTTGCCTTTGACTAATGATCCGCACATCTCAGAATACTATTTCACCTATGGATTGGCGCTGGCACGTACCAATCAATGTGGAACGGCGTTGCAGGTCTCACAGACTTTGCAGACGAAATTCCCCTTGACGCAGAATACCAGTCCTGCGGATCAGATCGTGATCGATGCTGCCAACCGTATCATTGAGATCTGCCAGGAAAATTTGAATAATCCCGCTGTAGATACACCCGTGCCGACCCAGGAGGCAACTGCCACACCAGAAGCCTCAATTCTTCTGGAGGGCACTGGGACACCATGAACGTTAATCCTCGACGGCCTCTCTTTAATCGCCGGCCGCAGTCGAATATCTATCGCATGTTTCTGTGGGTGGTGATGTTGCTGGGTGGGGTATGGATGTTGCAGCAAATCAGCAAGGGTGATATTGAACCTTTGTTCCAACCCACACCGCTGCCCACGCGTTCCGTTCAATCTTACGTTGAGGAAGGAGACGCCAGCTTTAGCGCCGGGAAGGTGGCGGCCGCGATCACGGCCTACCAACAGGCTGTGGACCTGGATGCCAACAATGTTGAGATTTGGACGAAGTTGGCGCGCATCCAAACCTATTCATCCTCGTTCCTGATCACTAACCCCGAGAAAAAAGCGCGTCTATTGGAAGCACTTCAATCTGCTGATAAAGCTGTGGCAATTGGTCCTGAAGATAGCATGGCGCACGCGGTGCGCGCCTTTGTGCTGGATTGGAATGCCAATACAAATTTCTATACCAATGATCAGGTACAGGCAGATTTGATAGCAGCCGAGCAGGAAGCTTTGCGGGCCCAGCAATTGGATAACACAAACACGCTGGCCCTGGCCTACTATGCAGAGATTCTGGTGGACGAGCAAAAGTGGAATCAAGCTGAACTAATCATGCAGCAGGTTTTTGAGCATCCGGATGCAGATGGGTTAATGGATGTGCATCGTATCGATGCTTATGTACTGGAGACGCTGGGTGACTATAACCTGGCGATTACGGAATACGATAAAGCCATTGCGATTGAGCCAAACTTCACTTTTCTTTATTTGCGTGCAGGCGCCAATTATCGCAAACTGGCGTCCGATATTCCAAATCCAGAATCGGCGCGTCCGGTCTATGAAACCTCTCTTGAGTATTTTGCCAAGGCTGCCAATATCAACGCACAGATCGGCGTAAAGGACCCCGGACCGCATCTTTCCATTGCGCGCACGTACTCTCAACTGGGCGAATTCTTTATTGCGGCCCGCAATGTGCAAACTGCCTTGGATTACGAGCCAAATAATGCTGATATCTATGGACAGTTAGGTATCATTTACTTTCGTTCGCGCAACTATGAAGGCTCAATTTACTCATTGAAATGTGCCATCTACGGCTGTTCGGCGGACGATTCCTGCCTGGGGCGCGGCCTCGATAAGTGTTATCCCGACCTCGGCGAGAATCCGGCGGATGTGACAGGCCTGGCTATTTCTCCTAACACGATTGTCTATTACTATACCTACGGATCCGTTGTTGCCGCCTTAAGCCGTCCGCAGGATAACAATTGCGATGAAGCTATGAAAACGATGGGGCAGGTGCGAGCCGAGCTCGACGCCAACCCAGAAGAGTACGCGGATGGCAGGGATACGATCCTTAGTATCGTGGATGATGGGGAGTTCATCTGCAAGTCACTGAACGAGGGGGATGTTCTGCCCGATTTGTCGATCCCGACTGCTGTTGTGACCGATGCCTCGACCGGGGTGATGAACGATTACACTGCAACGCCCAGCCCAACTCCATGAGAGAGTATCAGAGAAATGTAAACATTTCTTAAACCCTCTTGACTTCGCATTGTGAATTCGGTATCATACAATTAGCACTCGGGTTGTTCGAGTGCTAATTGTATGATTATTCAAAATTCCAAATAGGAGGCCTTAAGATGGCAAGCAAATTAAAGCTGAAGCCCCTTGGCGGACGTGTGATCGTGGAACCAATCGAGCAGGATGAAGTTACTGCTGGCGGTATCCTCCTCCCCGAAACCGCTAAAGAGAAACCCCAGGAAGGAAAAATCCTGGCGGTGGGACCCGGTGACCGTGATGAAGGCGGCGAACGCATTCCCATGGAAGTTGGCGTGGGTGACAAGGTACTGTACGCAAAGTATTCTGGCACCGAAGTGAAAGTGGATGGCAAGAAACTGCTCATCCTGCGCGAAAGCGATATTCTAGCTGTACTTGAAAGCTGATCGGAGGATTTAGAAATGGCTGCTAAACAACTCGTTTTTTCAGAGGATGCCCGCCGCAAGCTCAAGAACGGTATGAATATGGTAGCGGACGCGGTAGGTGCAACTCTCGGCCCCAAGGGACGTAACGTGGCGATCGACCGCAAGTTCGGTTCACCCACAGTTACACACGACGGTGTTTCTGTTGCGAAAGAAATCGAAATCGAAGATCCGTTCGAAAATATGGGCGCCCAGCTCCTCAAGGAAGCCGCCCAGAAGACCAACGATATTGCCGGTGACGGTACAACCACCTCCACCGTTTTGGCTCATGCCATTGTGAACGAAGGTTTGAAGGCCCTCGAAGCCGGTTTCAACCCAATGCTCATCAAGCATGGTATTGAGTTGGCTACCACAACTGTTGTCGAAGAACTCCGCAAGATGTCTGTCAAGATCGACACCAAGGAAGAGATTGCCTCTGTCGCGACCAACTCCGCCGCGGATGAAGAGATCGGCAATTTGATCGCCGATGTGATGGACAAGGTTGGCAAAGATGGCGTTATCACCGTTGAAGAATCCAAGTCCATGCAGTTCGAGCAGGAATTTGTGGAAGGTATGCAGTTCGACCGCGGTTATCTCTCTGCCTACTTCATCACCAGCACTGACAAGATGGAAGCTGTGATCTCCGATGCATATGTGCTCATCAATGAGAAGAAGATCTCTGCCGCACAGGACATCGTGCCTCTGCTTGAGAAACTCGTTCAGATTGGCAAGCGCGAACTCGTCATCATCGCCGAAGATATTGATGGTGAAGCTCTTGCTACCCTGGTTCTCAACAAACTGCGCGGTATGTTGAACGTACTGGCTGTTAAGGCCCCTGGCTTTGGTGACCGCCGCAAGGCCATGTTGCAGGATATCGCCATCCTCACCGGTGGCACCGTGATCTCCGAAGAGACCGGACGCAAACTTGAGACCGCTACATTGCAGGATCTCGGCCGCGCTGAGAAGGTTGTCTCCGACAAAGAGAACACGACTATCATCGGTGGCAAGGGCAAGAAGGGCGAGATCGAAGGCCGCATCAAGGAAATCCGCGCTGAGATCGAAAAAAGCACCAGCGACTATGACAAGGAAAAGCTTAATGAACGGCTTGCCAAGTTGAGTGGTGGTGTTGCCATCATCCGTGTTGGTGCTGCAACCGAAACTGAAATGAAGGAAAAGAAGCACCGCGTGGAGGATGCTCTCTCTGCCGCGCGCGCCGCAGTTGAGGAAGGCATCGTGCCCGGTGGTGAAATCTCTCTCATCAACGCCTCCAGCAAACTGGACAAGTTGGCGAAGGAGTACAGCGAAGAGAACGAAGAGATTCGCGTTGGCATCAATATCGTCAAGAAGGCGCTCGAAGCCCCAATCCGCAAGCTCGCTGCCAACGCTGGTCAGGATGGCTCTGTCATCATCGACACCGTCCGCCGCACAGCCTCTGAGAAGAAGAACAAGAACATCGGCTTCAACGTGCTCACCAATAAGTATGTGGACATGATCGATGCCGGAGTCATTGACCCGGTCAAGGTTGTGCGCGGCGCGCTCGAAAATGCCGCTTCCATCGCCGCCATGATGCTCACCACAGATGTGCTTATCACCGACATGCCCGAAAAGGACAAGGCTCCTGCCATGCCTCCTGGTGGCATGGGCGGTATGGATTACTAAACCAATCAAAAGATTTTGTAGGGACACAGCCCAGCTGTGTCCCTACTTTCTTAACGTATAATACGGGGCGATGTTTCCTCAAAGAAAAAAAATCATTTGGATACTTTTGACTCTTCTGATCGCACTCGGACTCTCCGCGTGCGCTTCGTTTCCTCCGCCCGAGCCTACCGCCATCCCAACCGCGACTTTTACGCCTGAGCCTCCCACTGCCACTCCTGAGCCCCTGGCCATCGTCATTAACGGAGAGGGGATTCCTGTGGTTGAGTTCGATGCCGAAGTGGCGCGTTACATCGCGGCCCAGGAAGCGCTGGGAAAAACTGTTTCCCAACAGGATGCAGATACTGCTGTGACGGAGGACCTGACCGCGCAATTACTGCTGGCACAGGCCGCGCGTACAAACGGCTTCACCTTGGATGAGGCGGGTTTGCAGGCCCGTATTGATTCCCTGGCGGCGCAGGTTGGCGGAGCGGACGCGCTTTCCCAGTGGGAATCCGCGCATGGGTACACCGAGCAGACCTTTCGGTCGGCGTTGAAGCGGGCTGCGGAGTCTGCACAGATGCGCGATAAAATCCTCGCTGAAGTCCCCCGTACTGCTGAACAGGTACACATCCAACAAATTCTGCTCTATAATCAGGACACGGCGCAAAGTTTTTTGGCCCAATTAAACGGCGGCGCTGATTTTGATGATCTGGCGTTAAGAGCAGACCCACTTACGCGCGGTGACCTGGGTTGGGTGCCGCGAGGTTATTTGCTTGAGCCCCAAATCGAGGAGGCCGCGTTTGCCCTGACGGTGGGCGAGCATAGCGACATTATCACCACGAATGCAGGGTTTCACATTATCAGGATTCTTGACCGTGACCCGAACCGTCCGCTTTCATCGGATGCGTATCTTGCGTTGCAGGAACAGGCTTTGACGAATTGGATCGATGCCCAGCGCCAGCAGGCAACGATTGCCCTTATGCCATAACAGCCTTAAATGGAGAAATATAGATGAACGATGATTTTGACTTTGACGGAACACAATCAAGACGATCGTCAGCGGGCGCCCCTGTGGAAATCTGGGACCTGCTCTCGGTCCTGGTCTTGATTCTGACTCTCCTTCTGGCAGGTTATTTCGCGTTTATCTTTATCAGCCCGGATTCTCAACTGAATGTTTTGCCTCCGGGCCGCGGTGGAGGACAATTCGGTGTGCAGATTCCTACGGAGACCGCGGCTCCGATTCAACTCGAAGCGACTTGGACGCCCAGTCCAACGTTGGTTTCGACACCCACCGATACACCACGTCCTACCTATACTCTACTTCCCACCGCAACGTCGTTCTCGCTCGTCCCTCCGACTAAAACACCCAAGCCGACCAGCACGCCCAAGGCACCCTTCAGTGTCACTTTTCAACAAGTGGAAAGCACGCTCATTCATCCTGACCTGGCCTGTAATTGGGCAGGTATTGGCGGCACCGTGGTCGATGTGAATGGGAGTCATGTGATTGGAACGGTAGTGGTACTGCGCGGTACGCTGAGCGGAAAGACAGTCGAACAGCAAACTGTAACCGGAATCAATAAGGAATATGGTCCTTCAGGTTTTGAGTTTGTGATCGGTGATGCACCGGTTGATTCGAAGGGTACTTTATATGTTCAACTTGTGGATTTGCAAAATATCCCGCTCTCGGACAAGGTGTTCGTTAATACCTCGAGCGACTGTACCAAGAATTTGGTGCTGGTGAGGTTCAAGAAGAATCGATAAAAAAATAGGACGGGCGATCACCCGTCTTATTTTTTTATACTGCCTGATTCCATTTTTCGTACTTTTTATTTTTCCCCCGCAAAATATCTTCATACATCGTGCGTAGCTTAGTCGTGATTGGGCCCATTACGCCGCTGCCCACCGGGCGGTAATCTATTTTTGTCACCGCGGTGATCTGCGCGGCAGTGCCGGTCAGGAACATCTCTTCGCAGATGAAGACTTCTGTGCGGTCGATGGAGCGTTCCATTACTTCCAAGCCAAGTTCCTCGCGTGCCAACTCCATGACCGACCTGCGCGTGATGCCTTCCAGGATGTTATCTGTCACGGGCGGGGTCACCAAAACGCCATCGCGCAGCATGAATACGTTCATGGCCGAGCCCTCAGAGATATGCCCATGATTATCCAGTACCAGGGCCTCGTCGAATCCGGCGCGGTTGGCATCGGTTTTGATCAAAGCGGAGTTGGCGTATGCACCGGATACTTTGCCGCGTGCCGGAATGACATTATCATCGATGCGCTTCCACGAGGAAATGGTCACATGCGCGTTGGTATCGTTCTTTATGTATGGCTCATAGGCGATTACGAACACGGAGAACTCATCTCTCAGGCCATGCAATTTGACGCCGATGCCCAGGTCCGCCTTGTAAAAGGTGGGACGCATGTAAATATCCTGCTGCCAGCTATCGGTGCGGAGCAGATCGAGCGTAAGTTGGATCAAGCTCTCTTCATCGTAATCTGTCTGCATCGCCATCATGCGCGTTGAATGCAACAAGCGTCGAAAATGATCATACGGACGAAAAATGAATAGACATTTCTTTTCTTCATTCCAATAACCTCTGAGGCCGCCAAAGACGGCCGTGCCATATAAAAAACCATGCGTTGCAATATTAATTTTTGCTTCCGAAAGCGGAACGATTTTCCCCTCAAAGAAAGCATGCTTGGAAAGATCCACCAGACACCTCCGAATTGGAATGGAACCAATTTTGCGCAGGAATTATACCTGATTCGCTCCACTTCAATCTCAGCTGGTGATTGATTCCGGTTTTAGCCCTTGACAATTGTCAGAATCCCGATAATATCTAATTCGATAAATATCGAATTAGATAGAAGAGAGTAAAAATGGAACCACAGCCTGAAATGCTGAATTTTGTCAAAGCCATGGCGTCGGCGGAGCGTTTGCGTGTCATTGGCGCGTTGGCCCGTGGGCAAGCAACCCAATCTGAAATCGCTGAACAATTACACATCCACGTGCGGGACTTGTTCGATCATTTGTCTTTTCTGGTCCACGCGGGCGTCGTCAGCGAAACGGAGGGCATCTACGATCTGAATGAAAAAGCCATCGAAGGGTTGGCGCGGGGACAGCTCGAAGGCTCACGTCCTGCCTATGAAATATCCGAAAAGCAGCCTGAGGGTGCCCGTAAAGTACTGAAGAACTACCTCAACGCGGATGGCACGCTCAAGCAAATTCCTCCGGCGAAAAATAGGCTGCTCATCATCCTGAACTTCATCGTGGAGGCGTTCGCATACGATACAGATTACACAGAGAAGGAAGTCAATTCGATTTTGCGTCGTTTCCATGTGGATACTGCCTCGTTGCGTCGTTATCTGATCGATAATGGGCTAATGGCCCGTGAAAGCAATGGAAGCAGGTATTGGCGTGTCAGGCAGGAGGCGGAATGAGCGAGGAACTCGTGACCTTCTTCAAGGCGCTGGCTGATACAAACCGTCTGAAAATCGTAGGCTTGCTTGCCGAAAAACCCTACAGCGTGGAGGAACTGGCTGAGCTGCTAAAGCTGAAACCACCAACCATATCCCATCATCTTGCCAAGTTGGTGGAAGCAGGCTTGGTGACCTCACGGACTGAGAGTTATTACAACGTGTATCAGTTGGATCATTCCGTGTTGGAGTTGAAGGCGCGCAACATGTTTTCGCAACAGGAACTTTCCACAGTTGCCGCCGAAGTGGATGTGGATGCTTACGACAACAAAGTCATCAAAGATTTCTCGCGACGCGATGGAAGTTTGAAAACACTGCCTTCCCAGCGCAAGAAGCTGGAAGCGATCCTGCGTTACGTGGTCAAAGCCTTTGAGGTCGGAAAACGTTATAGCGAGAAGCAGGTCAATGATACTCTTGCCCGCTATCATCCGGATACCGCCACTTTACGCCGCGAACTCGTCGGCAATGGCTTGATGCAACGCGAAGGAGGGGGACGAGAATATTGGAGGATATAGTCTGTCATTGCGAGGAGTGGCGCTCGGTGGTTGCGTAGAGCGGTGCAGTTCCGCTCGTATCGAAACCAGGCACCACGACGAAGCAATCTCCTCTTCTCAGAGGAAATTCCCCAACCGGTTGTAGATTGCCTTGGGCTTTGCCCTCGCAATGACCGGTAAAGAAAAGACACGGAATTGCTCCGTGTCTTTTCTTTACTTCTTTCCCATTTGCTCTCTGTTGACAAGTCCCCTCTGCCAGGCATAAACCGCCACCTGTGTCCGGTCTGCGAGATGCAGCTTGCTGAGGATATTGCTCACGTGACCCTTCACTGTGTATTCACTGATCACCAGCTTTTCTGCGATCTGGCTGTTGGTCATGCCATTGGCGATCAGACGCAGCACATCCAATTCCCGCTCGGTCAGCTCGGTGAATAGAGGCTGATCTTCGCTGTTGTCACTGCGAATATTTTGCAGGACGCGCGCCGCCACCAACGGATGCAGAGTCACCTCTTTTTGCGCGGCGCGGTGTAAGGCATCCACCAGCTTCTCCATCTTCATATCCTTCAAAATATATGAGATGGCCCCGGCCTTGAGCGCGGGGAAGATATGGACATCCTCATGATAGGAAGTCAATACAACGATCTGGGTACGTGGACTGATCTGCTTGATGCGCCGTGTCGTTTCCACGCCGTCCATGCCGGGCATGATCAGATCAAGCAGGACAATATCGGGAATATGTTCCGAGACCAGGGTCAACGCTTCCTCACCCGAGGCTGCCTCCCCGATCACCTGGAATTGCGTCAGTGTTTCGAGATAGGAACGGATCCCGTTCCGGACTACTTCATGATCGTCCACGATCAGGATACTAATATGGTTATTGTGATTATTATTGCTTGCCATTACCGCCTCCTTCTCAGTTTTTGGTTGGCACCTGGACGATGAGCCGCGTACCATGCCCGGGCGCGCTCTGAATCTGCATCGTGCCATCAACACTGCTGACACGCTCGCGGATCGAGCGCAAACCCATTCCGTGTTTTGCATTGATATCGAACCCACATCCATCATCAGCAACGGAAAGTTGCACTGAGTCACCATTGTACACCAGTGATACGTCCACCCGCCGCGCCTGGCTGTGCCGTGCTACATTGGCCAGCGCTTCCTGCGTAATCCGATATAGCGCCTGTTCCACGCCGAGAGAAAGTGGACGTTCATAACGCGTGGTCAATTGAACGGTCATATCGTTGCGGTTTTCCCATTCGAAGATGTGCTCGCGTAATGTGGTGACCAGTCCTTTTTCCTGCAGTGCAATGGGATAAATTTCCTGCACGAGGAAAGTTAATTCCTGGATGACATCAGTTACCAGGTTTTCTGCTTCATTAAGATGTAACGAGACGGAATTCCCGTGTCCGTTCAGGATGCCGCGCGCAGTGCCCAACTGTGCGAGGGCCGCGAACGCCTTTTGTTTGGCGCTATCGTGCAGGTCGCGCGCGAGGCGGTTGCGTTCCTCCATTACCGCCAGATCCTTGGTCTGCTCGAATAGTTCCATGTTCGCGATCGATATAGAAGCGCGGTGTGTCAACGCTGAGAATAAACGCATGGCATCATCGCCCACCAGGTTTGGCCTGATGAAGCCAACGTTGAACACTCCCACTACTTTGTGGTCTACAACGATGGGCAGGTGCACAAAAGAGCGAATGCCCTCGGCTACCAGCGCGGCGCGTACATCCGGACGAAAGTTGTTGAGCTCGATCTGGCGAACGGCCGTGGCCCTGCCTGTGTCCATCACTTCCCCCACAACTCCTTCTCCTTTTGCAAATTCCATTACTTTAAGGGTTTCGCGAGAATATCCATGGTTGACACGAGGAACGATCTTTGTTTGCTTATCATTCCAGGCAAAGACTACACTGCGATCCGCCTTGAGTGTATCGACCGCCACATCGACCAGGGTCTGGAATACCTGATTGAGACTTACGTTGCGCAGGATTCTTTCATCGGCCTCATAAAGTGCCTGGATCTCCTGATTGCGTTTTTCCAGCGCGCTGGTGCGTTCCCGAACGAGTCGCTCCAGTTCACGGTTCCGATCCTGAATTGTCTTTGTGCGCAACCGGAAGCCTCCGGCAACGGCCGCCATCCCCAACACAGCCAGGAAGACCTGGAACCAGATCGTTTGCCAAAAGGGCGGGATGACCGTGACGTGGATGCGCTCCGGGACTTCATTCCAGATGCCATCACTATTGGAACCCTTCAACAACAAGGTATATTCTCCCCCGGGCAGGTTGGTGTAGCGTCCGTCACGTTTTGTGCCGATTAAATGCCAACTCGTGTCAAAACCATCAAGCATGTAGGCATATTGGTTCTTGCCTGGCTGGTTATAACTCAGCGCAGCAAACTCAAATTCAAGGGAATTTTGTGGCCAGCGCAAAACCACATCCTGGGTTGTCTCCACGCTGGAGGCGGTTGTGATGGGATTGTCATCCTGTGTCAGGGAGGTCAGTGCAATCTGTGGAAGATAAGCATTGTTGCCAATACGCGATGGTAAAAAGACAGTCAATCCCTCGATCCCGCCAAAGTAGAGTTCGCCATTGCTGCCCTTTGCATAGGCACCAGAATTGAATTCGTTACTTTGCAGTCCATCGCCCGCGTCGAAATTTTGAAAGACAGCCATCTCTGGATCGAACTGGGAGATTCCAAAATTCGTGCTCATCCAGAGATATCCTTGCGTATCTTCCAAAATGCCATAGACCACGCCATTGGGCAGGCCGTCTTTTTCCAGATAATAAGTGAAACTATCTGTTTCTGGATGGTAAAGATTGAGGCCCCCGCCGGCCGTACCAACCCAGATCCTTCCCCTGCTATCCTGATAGACGGAAATAATCGCGTCGTTACTGATGCCCTCTTTGTTCCTGGCATCGAAGCGGTAACGCGTAAACTGCTGCGTCTCAGGATTGAATTTGTTCAAGCCGCTATCGAATGTGCCCACCCAGAGCTTGCCTTCATTGTCCTCCATAATGGAACTGACGGCCGCCCCACTCAAACTGTGAGGATTTCCCGTTTCAGGCTGGTAGTGAGTAAATGAATCGGACACTCGGTCAAAAAGATCAAGGCCGCTGGTCGTGCCAACCCATATGTTGTTCTCACGGTCGACGTAAACTTTATATATTCGGTTTGAGCTTAAGCTGGCCGGACTATCCGGTTCACGCTTGTAGTGTTTGAAGGTAAACGATTGCCTGTCAAAACGGTCAAGCCCGTTTCCAGTGCCAAACCATAAGAATCCGTCTTGATCTTCGGCAATGGATGGAACTTCGTTGGAACTGATACTGTTCGGCCTATCCGGGTTGAATTGGTATCGGATGACCTGGTTGGTTGTGCGGGAAAGCCGATTCAAACCGCCACTGGATGTGCCAACCCAAACATAACCTTCAAAATCCTGATAAATGGCAATAACAACGTTATCGCTGAGCGAATTCTTGTTTGCGGGATCGTTGCGATAATAAGAAAAATTGTCGCGCTGGCGATCGTATTTATTGACACCGCCTTCCGACGTTCCGAACCACAGTACACCGCCGCGATCCTCATAAATGGATAATACGTAGTTGCTACTCAAGCTCTTGGAAAATGTTGGGTCGTTGCGGTAGTGCGCAAATCTTTTGTTTCCGGTACTGAGACGGTCCAAACCTGAGGCTGTCGCGACCCACAAGTTGCCTGTACTGTCTGCATACAGATCTGTGACAACATTGCCGCCGATCGTTTGTGGATCGGTTTCCGAGTGCATAAATCTTTCAAAGCTCCCGGAATCAGGCTGGAATTTATTGAGTCCCTCACGCGTGCCCACCCACAGGCTTGACTGATCATCTTCGACGATTGAAGTGACGTAGTTGTTACTGATCGTTTTGGGATTATCGGGGTTGTTTTGGTATGGCATGAAAACATCATTTGATGGATTGAACAAGTTCAATCCCCCGGCCGAGGTGCCCACCCAAAAACGTCCGCGGCTATCCTGATAGATCGCAGTGATGTTCTTTCCACTTATACCTTCCTGTTGGAAAGGCAGGTACACATAATGCTTGAAAGTGCTGGTTTGACGCTCGAATCGATCGAGCCCGTTCATGGTCCCTATCCACAGGTTGTTGCTTTTATCCACATAAATAACATTGACGTGATTGTCGGCCAGACTGTGAGGATCCTCATCGTCATGCAGATATTGGACAAATTTTTCAGTGTGCGGATTATAGCGGTTCAGTCCCCCCAGCCGCGTCGCGATCCAAAGATAGCCATCCTTATCTTCAGCGATGGAGGTGATCCAGCGATCACTGAGACTATTCGGCATGTCGGGGTCTGGCTTGTATATTTTGAAGTTGTAACCGTCGTAACGATTCAGACCATCCTGTGTGCCGAACCAGAGAAAACCCAGACTGTCTTGAAAGACCACTTGCACGGAACTTTGGGAGAGTCCCTGTTCGATGCCGATGTGGTCAAAGCGCAGCACGCATTTGCAGATCTGCGGGATGGACTCGGGAGAGACACAACTCGGCGCGGCGGGCAGGCTGGTCGGCGTGGAAACAGCTTCAGGCGTAAGGCTGCTTCCGCAGGCGGTCAACGCGCAGGCGAGCAGAAATCCAAATAGGAGGAAAAAACTGCGTCTCATGTTCTTTTTCCTTCCCCAGTATAGTACACAACCCGTCCGTTTCATTTGTCTTTAACACCCCTCTAAGGAGGGGTTTTTGCACCTCGTTCCGGGCAGTCAGTGATTGCTCTTCCCATCCTCCAAGGGGAGATGAATGCATCAAAACGTAGGGGATGAAATACGCTCTCAGACGGATGCCTGATTCATTCTCCAAACGTATGATGAGGGCAGATTAGCCAACCTAATCCGCTTTGCTTTCACAAATTCTCCTCAATAGAAAGCAATCCATTGGAAGGAGAGGCGGAGGTCGGGACTGCGCAACCCGGTTTCCGCCTCCCTCCATTCTTACGTGCAAAGGAGGTGATTTGTATCGTTGAAAGATGGATCGCGTTCTTTATGGAAAACATATTTTCAAGGAGAGAAGAGTATGAAAACTAAACATTTGTATTATGTCCTCAGTCTGTTCATGATTATAAGCATGGTGCTGGCTGCCTGTGCGCCCCAACAGGCCGCGACCACAGAAGCACCACCACAACCCGCTCAGACTGAGGAACCTGCCATGACAGAGGCACCGACGGAGGCGCCAGCTGCCATGCCGCATACGGACCGCCACGGTGGCTGGCTGGACGAGATCGATGTTTCTGTTGTATCCGGTGACTCTGCCATTTCCCAACTGGAAGCGGGCGCGATCGACCTATATTCCTACGGGCTTGCCTCGGACATATATCCGGCGATCAAGGAAGCCGGACTGGGATATTCACAGTCATATGGCGGGAGTTATTCCATTCTGTTCAACCCCGCTGTTTTTGATGATCCCAACGTGTTGAACCCGTTTTCCGACCACAAGATTCGCGAGGCGGTCAACTGGATCATCGACCGGGACTACATCAACCAGGAAATATATGCGGGTGGTTCCTTGCCGAAGTTCTTTGCCATTACCACCCAATTGGTGGAATACACCAACCTGATCGATACCGCGCGTGAGTTGGAAAGTAAATACGCTTATAACTTCGAAAAAGGCAAACAGATTATTTCCGATGAGATGATTGGGCTGGGTGCAGAACTTGGGGCGGATGGCAAATGGCAGTACAAGGGCCAACCGGTCAGCCTGGCTTTCCTGATCCGTTCGGATGGAGACGGGACGCGCAAACCCATGGGCGATTACGTAGCGAATCAGTTGGAGAATGCTGGCTTTACGGTCGACCGCCAATATAAGACCTCCTCGGAAGCGGCTCCCATTTGGATCGGCACGATCGCCTCCGAAGGCCAGTGGAATCTGTATACAGCCGGATGGCTTCCGAATGGTCTGACACGGGATGAGAAGGCCCAAATTCAACAGATGTACCTGAACACCAGCGTCCAGGCGATCGATCCCTTTATCTCCAATGTGTCGGATCCTGCATTCCAGAAATTGGGAGACGATCTCGCCCAGGGAAGTTTTGCCACTGCCGCAGAGCGCAAAACCATGATGGCCAAGGCACTGGAACTTTCCCTGCAGGATTCCCTACAGGTTTGGACGATTGAACAGGTTCAGTATTCGCCTTTTAATACAAATGTACAGGTCACCTACGATCTGGCGGCGGGCGTGGAAGGGGCCTACGTGGGACCGTATAACCTGCGGTTCAAGGGCCAGGAGGGTGGCACGCTGAAGATCGGCACCTCTGATCTCTTCACCCAGCCATGGAATACGATTGCCGGCAGTAACTGGATCTCGGATTCCAACGTGATGCGCGCCACAACTCAGGGCACCAGCAATACCGTCGGCGGTGGGGGCCTGATGGGTGATCCATACACCGGTTTGGCCTGGCCTCAGCGAATCGAAAGCGCGGAAGTCGTATATAAATCCGGCCTTCCGATCAATCAGAATCTTGATTGGTTAAAGGTCAGTTCAGAAGACCAGATCGATGTCCCTGGAGACACCTGGGTGGATTGGGATGCCGCCAATCAAAAGTTCATCACTGCTGCAGAAAAGTTTCCGGATGGCACAACTGCCAATGTGAAAAGCATTGTGACCTTCCCGGCTGATCTATATCAAACGGTAAAGTGGCACGATGGCAGTCCCATTTCGGCTGGCGATTTCGTCATGGCCATGATCGAGACCTTTGACCGCGGCAAATCTGAGAGCCCCATCTACGATAAGTCCTATTTGATCAGTTTCGATGCTTTCCTGGCTTCGTTCAAAGGTTACCGCATTATCTCCACCGATCCACTGGTGATCAAATCCTACTCAGACGCCTATAACGCGGATGCTGAATTGAATGTGTTGCCTTTGTGGCCTATCTCCCCGACAGGTTTATCTGGTGAAGACAGTTGGCCCGTTTTGGCAATTTCGAACCTGGCCGAGCAAGCCGGTGAACTGGCCTACAGTTCCGATAAAGCGGATACTGAACAGGTTGAGCAAACCAGTTGGATCGGCGGACCCAGCCTTGAGATTCTTTCAAAGTATCTGGATCAGGCGGATGGCGAATCGTATATTCCGTATGAGCCCACCCTGGGTCAATACATTACGACCGACGAAGCCAAAATGCGCTACGACAATCTGAAGAAGTGGTACGACGCGCATGGTCATTTCTGGGTTGGAACGGGTCCCTACTATCTGGATAAGGTCTTTACAACGGAAAAGTCCCTCGTCCTGAAGAACAATCCGGATTTCCCCGATCTGGCTGACCGCTGGGCTGCCTTTAGCGAACCACAACTCGCCACGATCCAGCTCGATGGTCCCGCGCAAGTAAAGGCCGGGGAGGAAGCGGTCTTCGATGCCTCCGTCACCTTCAAGGACCAGCCGTATCCGGAGTCCGATATTCAACAGGTCAAGTACATCCTGTACGATACAACCGGAGCGGTGGTGGAGATCGGCGAAGCGCAACAGGTTTCAGAGGGCCAATATCAGGTCACCCTGAGCGCAGATACGACTTCGAAACTGCCAACCGGCTCGGCAAAACTGGAAGCGGCTGTGGTGCCCATTCCGGTGGCAATCCCGGCGTTTACCTCCATTGATTTTGTCGCTGTCCCATAAGCGCATCCAGGTTTGTTGTAGATAGGGGTAAGGCATCTCCTTACCTCTATCTACCTATCCCTTAAATTGTGAGGAAGCTATGGCCGTCCTTTCCCCTTCGCCATCCGGTGTGTTGCAGGAAAAAAAACCGTTGGTCAACAATACGTTTCTGCGCCTTTCACGTTATGTCGCGGCGAGATTACTAACCTTGTTTGTCACCGTGGTGATTGGCATTTATTTGACCATCATGATTGCCAACATGGGCGGATACGTGGATCAGATCATGAAGAACAATATTCGTGATCAAGTGACCCAGGCGATTACGGCCAATCCGGCCAGCCAGCAACTCTCCCCGGATGTTCGTAAAAAAATGATACAGGAACGGATTGCCGCGGAGGAAAAACGTATCGGACTCAATGTGCCCATTGCTGTACGCAACTTTCGCTACCTTTCGAACGCGCTGGTCTTAAATCTTGGGCGTGCGATAAACATGACCAGTGACAGCGGCTCGAAAACCGTCCGTCTCATCCTTTTGGAACGATTGCCTGCCACTCTTTTATTGATGGGGATCTCGCAATTGTTTCTTTTCTTTTCGAGTGTATTTCTGGCGCTCAACCTCTCACGACGTTATGGCAACTTTTGGGACAAGATCGTGATTGCACTCTCACCCAGTTCGGCGGTGCCACCCTGGTTTTACGGAATTTTCCTGATCCTGATCTTTGCTGCTTTGCTGAAGATTCTTCCTTTTGGCGGTATGGTGGATTCGCCGCCGCCAGCAAATCCCTTTGACTATGCCTGGAGCCTGCTCAAGCACTTGGCGCTACCGGCTCTATCTTTGGTGCTCAGTTCATTTTTTCTCAGCATCTATAACTATCGGACTTTTTTCCTGATCTATTCCAGCGAAGATTACGTGGAGATGGCCAAGGCGAAGGGACTTGCCTCTCGGGACGTGGAACGCCGCTATATTCTGCGTCCCACGCTGCCGAATATCATCACTAATTTTGCACTCCTGATCATTTCATTGTGGACTGGTGCCACCATCACCGAAACTGTTTTTCTGTGGCCCGGTCTGGGGCGAACTTTATATCAAGCGATTGGTTTGTATGATATTCCGATCATCGTGGGTTCCACGATTATCTATGCATATTTACTGGCAATTACCGTGCTCCTGTTGGATTTTGTCTACGCCCTGGTGGATCCGCGGGTCAAAGTAGGCGGAAACTAAGATGAACTCTTTGAGAAATTCATTTCAAAAACTCTTATATTATCCCTCTGCCGTATTTGGGATTCTGGTTATTGTGCTCATGGTTTTCACCGCAGTTTATGCCATGGTCAAGATTCCCTATAGTGAAGCGATTCGTTTATGGCGTGGTGGCGAGGAGGTCTGGTATCAAAATCCGAAGTTTGCGCCTCCGGCCTGGTTTAACTATTTTTCTAGCAAAAAATATGCCAAATCATTTGCGGTTAGAACCTCTGATGGAAGCATGGACAAGGATGTCACTCCCGGCGCAGAAGGTACGGCGACCATATCTGCTGCCTATACATTTAACTTTGCCTATGATTATTATCCGCAGGATATGATCCTCTATCTCAGCTCCAGTTTTGCGGAGAAGCAGCCCTTTGTCTCGGTCGAGTGGCTCACGCCCGATGGGCGAAAGCTCAGGATCACCAACATGGCCATCGGCGAAAAACAGACCTATCGCTTCTCGCAGGATGACAAACTGAAGACGCGTCTAAAAACAGATGACATCATCCCGTTTCTTTTTTCGGACCCGGAAACTGGTGCGCCATTAAAAGGGCAGTATCAACTCCTGATCACCGCCACCACCTTCGAGCCTGATTCAAATATCGACGCAGAGTTCGTTTTTCACGGTCAGGTCTATGGGCTGGCCGGCACTGATCAGGCGCGTCGCGATCTGGTCGTGCCACTATTGTGGGGCACGCCGGTTGCGCTGGCTTTTGGTCTGCTCGCCTCGCTAGGTACCTCCGTGCTGACGATGATCATCGCCGCCCTGGGAACGTGGTATGGCGGCTGGTTGGATGAGTTGATTCAACGCATTACAGAGATCAATCTGGTTCTGCCTTTCCTCTCCATCCTGATCATGATCGGCACTTTTTATTCACGCAGCATCTGGGTCATCCTGGGCGCGACGATTCTGCTTAGCATCTTTACCGGTTCCATCAAGAGTTATCGTTCGATCTTTATCCAGGTTAAAGAGTCGATGTATATCGAAGCGGCACGCGCCTATGGCGCCAGCAGTCCACGTATCGTCTTCCTGTATCTGATCCCACGCATGATCCCGCTCTTGATTCCGGGCCTGGTCTCCTCTGTGCCCGCCTTCGTTTTCCTGGAGGCTTCTCTGGCCGTGCTGGGCCTGGGCGACCCTGTCTTGCCAACCTGGGGCAAGATCATCGAAGATGCCAATTCCAACGGTGCGTTATATCGCGGCTATTACTACTGGATCTTGGAACCGGCCACTCTGCTAATGATCACCGGACTTGGTTTTGCCATGCTTGGCTTTGCCCTGGATCGCATCTTTAATCCCAAGTTGAGAGATGTATGATGAACACAGCCCATAAACTTCTTGAGATAGAAAACCTGGTTCTGCATTTCAAAACCCGTTCTGGTACGGTACAGGCCGTGGACGGTGTCAACTTTGAATTGGATACTAATCGGGCCGTGGTGATATTGGGCGAATCTGGTTGCGGGAAAAGCTCGCTGGCCAAAGCCATGCTGAGAACTCCTGCCGCGCAATGTTGAAAAATATAGTGGGGAAGTGTATCTGCAAGGCACGGACGTCATGGCCTATGAGGATGAAGAGTTTCGTCAGAATGTTCGCTGGGTGGGAATCTCACTCGTGCCACAGGCCGCCATGAATGCGCTAAATCCTGTGCTCAAGGTCGGCGATCAGGTGGCTGAACCTGCCATGGTGCATTTGGGTTTGAGCAGGGCCGCAGCATTTGGGTTGGTCCGCAAGATGTTCCAGCACGTGGGGGTGCCCTATGATTTTGTGGATCGCTATCCCTTTGAGCTAAGTGGTGGGATGCGCCAGCGCATCGCGCTGGCAATGGCGCTCGTGACCAGCCCCAGCCTGATCGTGCTCGACGAACCAACCTCTGCGTTGGATCTGCTCACACAAGCCAATATCATGAACGTGCTCAAACGTATCAAACATGAGCTGGGTACTTCCTTCATTCTAATTACACATGATATTGCCACCTCCAGCGAGCTGGCTGACGAAGTCGCCGTGATGTACGCCGGGCAGATCGTGGAAGTGGGACACGCCCGTGACTTCTTTCCCGCGCCGCTTCATCCGTATGCGCAGATGTTGATGGCCAGCGTCCCGCGCCTGCGCAGTGACTCGGATCCGATGTTCATCACGGGCCAGCCGCCCAGCCTGATCGACCTGCCGAGGGGCTGTCGCTTTGCGGCGCGCTGTCCCTTCCGTTTTGAAAAATGTGACCAGGAACCTCCCATGTTGGGCAAGAATGGCCGCAAGGTGAAATGCTGGCTGTATGCGTAGCTTGTAATTGCGAGGAGAGGGTTTTTCTCACCGAAGCAATCTTCCAGTTGATGATGAGATTGCTTCGTCTACGGCTTGCAATGACCTAAGGAGCGTGAAATGATAACTGAACTGCGTGAGGTAATGATGAATACGTCCCCGATAAACGAACCTGAAGCCTTGTTGTCAATTCAGGATTTACACGTTTGGTATGAGTTGCGCAGATTCGGTTTCGGTCACGCGGGCTACGTCAAGGCGGTCGACGGTGTCTCGTTTGAACTGCAGGAAGGGGAATCGGTGGCAGTGGTCGGGGAGTCGGGATGCGGCAAGTCCAGTCTGATGAAAACGATCCTCGGGCTGAACATGCCCACCAGCGGGGAAGTCATTTTTGATGAGGAAAATCTATCCGATTTGAAGGGGAATGGTCTGCGTCATTATCGTTTCAAGATCGGGTATGTTCAGCAGGACCCGTACGGCGCGTTACCGCCCTTCATGACTGTGCAAAAGATTTTGGAAGAGCCGCTCATCATCAGCGGCATGAAGGATAAGAATGAACGGCTGACGCACCTCCATAAGGTGATGAGTGAGGTGAAGCTGCATCCGGTGGAAGATTTTCTGCCGAAATTCCCACACATGTTAAGTGGCGGACAACAACAGCGCATCGTGATCGCGCGCGCCATGCTGCGTGAGCCCAAGTTGATCGTGGCCGATGAACCCGTTTCGATGTTGGACGCCTCGGTGCGCGTCGAGATACTGAAGCTCTTGCGCGCTTTGCAAGAGTTCACATGGCCTTTCAGTGATCTATATCACGCACGATCTTTCCACGGTGAAATATTTTTCGCGGCGCATCTTCGTAATGTACGCGGGCAATCTGATCGAAAAAGCTGAGACGCGTCGTCTGCTCGAAAACCCCTTACATCCCTATACCCATGCCTTGCTCGCGGCGACCTCCGACCCGGATGCGCACAACGCAGAAACATTCAAGGAAGTGCCGCCGGGTGAACCGCCCAGTCTGGTGAATCCGCCGACGGGCTGCCGCTTCCATCCGCGTTGTCCGCGTTTCATGGAAGGATTGTGCGATGTAAAATCCCCACCGGAGTTTGAACCGGAGCCAGGGCATTTCGTATCTTGCTGGTTGTACCAGGATGGTTCCGCGCTGAGCGGAGTGACGAGCGAACTTCGAGCAGTGCAGATGAAGCGTGCTTCACAGACAGACCTTAAATTGCAGACGAGATTCCATTCAGTGTGAGAGGACAATCATGATATCTGCCCGCTTCCTTCTCAGCCTCGGCCTGATCCTGATGTTATTGGGCGTGATCCTGCCCTTCTTGATGGTGATGAAGCTCATCGAGTCAACCTTCTTTTTAAATTTCTTTTCCTGGGGCGCGTCCGTGGCTGGGCTGGCCTTTGGCACACTTGGTTTTGCTGGATGGTCAAGGGGTAGGAAAGATAACTAGCTTTCGTTAAGCGCAAACGCAACAGCCTCATCCAGCGTCATCTTTTTGCCCTCGTTGTAAGCATCCGAAAATGAAACTTCACCGATCCTGGCAAGGCAAGCCGCGATGATCTGATCTACATTTGCCTGTTCAAGGAACGGACGTGGATTGAGGATCCTTGCACGGGTCTCATCCGTCCAGCCGATCAAATAGGCGGCATGCTCCGGTTTCCCCACTGCAACAGCGAGACTTGCCAGACCCTCGAGCGTGAAAACAACACCAATCGTGCTTTTATCCTTCTGAAAGCTTTGGGCGATTTCAGCAAACGTAGCCCGTGCCTCCGTCAGATTTCCGGCACGAAGCGCTATATAGCCTAGATGAACACGTGTCCACAAATACCCCATCCAGTTTCCCAACTCTTCAGCAGAGGTTACTGTCTCTTCCAGAACTGCATATGCCTCTTCATAATCGCCGCGCATGAGCGCGATCAGGCTTTTTGCAAATCTAGCCTCCTCCCACAATCCTCCGATATTCCAACTCATCCCTGACCCCAAGCGGGTTGCCTCGTCCAGATCCTGCTGTGCTTTCTCCATATCCCCCGTCAGCAGGATACGAAATCTGGCCGTCGCGCACAGGAGGCTTGCCATGGAACTCCGGTCATCCACTTGGCGAAACAAGGCGATGGCCTGCTCCCAATAGGCAAGCTGGCGATCGGGGCGATCGTAGCCCAAACGAAAGAGTGCCAATGCCTGCCTGCGCGCATCGCCTATGGAGCGTGACAACGCAAGAGATTCTTCATAAAGTTTATCTGCCGATTCCCGTTTGTCCAGATATTGTAAATCGTATCCCAGCAGGATCAGGGCATCCGCTTCGCCCTGCTGGTCTCCACAGGCGCGAAACAGCGTTCAGGGACTCTTGAGCAACCTTGGTCGCCTGCGCAAATTCCTGAGACCAGAGCAGGAGCACACCCAACGCATACAAGGCTTTTGCTTTGGCACGGGGATACCGGTTTAACTCCGGCCTGCGGAGAAACTCTGTCATCCAGCGCGTCCCCTCATCCACGTTCAAATTTTCCCAAAACCCCTGCAGACGGCCTGAGATATACAATCCGGTTTCGAGATCCGTTTTATCCGCCCACCCCAGAGCAGTACGCAGGTTATCACGTTCCTCATTCAAACGTGTCAGCCACTCTTCCATTTGCGTTGGACCTTTCAAGGCCGGTTCTGCATCTTCAGAGAGTTGTAGGAAATATTTCAAATGCCTTGTGCGGATACTTTCCTCCTCGCCTGCTTCGATCAGTTTTTGGCGCGCATATTGACGGACAATCTCATGGAAGCGATAGCGTGTCCGGCCGGCCTGCTGATCCACCACAATGAGCGACTTCTTCACGAGTGCACTGGTTAATCCCAGAGGGTCTCCATCACAGATTGCCTGCGCGGCTTCGAGAGTCCAACCGCCTGCGAATACAGCAAGCTGGCACATGAACCTCTGCTCTGCTTCAGTCAACAGACCCCAGCTCCAATCCAGGGAAGCCTGCAGAGTCTGGTGACGAGACAATATCATGTGATTGTCTGTAGAAAGCAATGCAAAGGAACTCTGTAATTGTTCCAAAATTTCTGTTACTTGTAACATGTTCACCCGTGCTGCGGCGAGTTCGATTGCCAGTGGAATACCATCCACTTTGCAGCAGATGTCGATCACAGTTTGGGCATTTTGGTTTGTCAGTGTAAAGGACGCGAGCGCCAGCGTTGCACGCTCGCTGAACAATCGAACTGACTCGTATTCCGTCAACTGCGCAAAGGGAGTGTCATCCTGGGCAGGCATCGAAAGGGAAGGCATTTGATAGGTTGCCTCCCCGGTTAGGTTCAACACCTCCCGGCTGGTGGCAAGGATCCTTAAGTTCGGGCAATTCGTAAGTAATGCAACTGTGAGTCCTACACAGGCGTCTAATACGTGTTCACAGTTATCCAAAATGAGCAGAATGGTTTTCTCGCGTAGAGCATTCGCCAAGATTTCGAGAACCGGGCGCCCCGGTGTTTCCCGAATTTCAAACACGGAGGCGATCGTTTGTGGAACTAAATTGGGGTCAGAAAGCAGAATCCAATGCAATGAGCCAGACCCCATGGGGATATTCGTCTAGAAGTTTCTGACCCACCTGCAACGATAGACGCGTCTTGCCAATCCCACCCACGCCAACCAGAGTCACGAGGCGATGCGTTCTCAAGAGATTGACCACCTCATTGATTTCTTTTTCACGCCCGATGAAGGTAGAAAGTTGTGACGGCAAATTATGTATTGGCGCGCTGGTTTGGATCTGCGTTTCAATAGGAACGAATTTCGCATCCCGTTTGCGGATTTTTTTGTAAAGCGCACGTGTTTCAGGCTGAGGGTCGAGCCCCATTTCCTTGCGCAACATTTGCTCACAGATCTGATACTGCTTCAGTGCCGCGCTGTGCTGACCGGCTTGCATGTAAACTTCCATCAGTTTACGGTGTGAGTTTTCATTAAGTGGGTCAAGTGTGATCAACCGCCGCGCGTAGGAAATGGCTTTATCCGCCTCGCCGGTAATACAATAATCTTCAGAAAGCGTTGCCAAAGCACCGGCAAGTTTATGCTTCAGGTCTTCGGACTCGGCATACGACCATTCATTGAATAAATATGCATCCTTCAGGCTGAACCCCGTCAGGAAGTGATTGCGATAGAGTCTGGTTGCTTCGATTAAGAGGGGAATGCGCCTCTCTGGATTATCTTGCTGGCGGCTTTGAGAAAGTAAATCTTGAAAACGGGCAACATCTAAATCCATAACTGAATCTGCATTCAGGCAGACAGTATCACGCCCGGCAATCAGCCAACCTTCTCCGAGGGACTGCTGAACTTCCCAAATCGTGCGCCGCAAGTTGGCAAACGCTTTTGCCTGCGTGTAATCGGGCCAGAACAGAGCGCTCAAAGACTCGCGCAAATATCTCTGGGACCCATGATCGAGATCATTCACAGCCAGATAGGCAAGCAGAGCGATCGCTTTACGACGATCTGTGGCAATCGGCTGATCGTCCAGATGCACCTGTGGCAAACCGAGAAATTGCAGAACGAGACGCGAGGACATGCACCTATCCTTTGTGCCAGATAATCGCGCCATTATATCCCTGAATATGACGAACCAACTCGAAATATACTGCTCGCAACGCTTTTCGAAACGCGTCGCAAACGCGGCGTCCATAAACTGTGGTTAAGTTCAAACCAATCCAAGAGGAGAAAATTTATGAAAGTTGCTGATATTCGCGCCCTCTTTCCAGGGCTGAAAGACACAATCTACCTGAACACTGCGACGGTGTCTGTGGGATCCACGCCTGCCAGAGAGGCATATGAGCACGCTGTTGAGCGTTGGTCAGCGGGCCGCTTTGATTGGATGGAAGCCGAACAGGCAGGCGAGGGCGCCCGAGCCGTGTTCGCCGATATCGTCAGAGCACATCCCGATGAGGTCGCGCTTGTTCCAGCTGTGAGCACGGCCGCCGGGATCGTGGCTGCAAACATGCCACCCGGAAAGCGCGGCGAAAACATCGTGGTCGTCGCGAACGAATTCAGTTCGAACTACTTCCCGTGGCTCCTGCTCCGAGAGCGTGGCTACGAGGTGCGCACCGTGCCATCCATTGGCGAGGGCATTTCGGCGGAGGCCTTTGGCGAAGTTGCTGATTCAGGCACTCGTCTAATCGCAGTAAGTGCTGTGCATTCGGCAACAGGTTATCGGACGGACCTCAGTGCTCTGAGTCAGGTAGCGGCTCGCTCCGGGGCCTGGTTTTTCGTGGATGCCTGCCAGGCGGCGGGGGCGGTTCCCATCGATGTGGCGCGTGACGGCATCGATTTCCTGGCCGCATCGAGTTACAAGTTTTTGCTGGGGGCGCGAGGGATGGGCTACCTCTTCGTCCGTCGCGCGCTTCTCGACCGCATCCGTCCGATTCTTCCCGGTTGGAAAGCCGCGCGGACGCCTCATCAAAGCTTCTATGGCCCGGCCATGGACCTGTCGCCGACCGCGTCGAAACTCGACACCTCGTTGACCTGGTTCGCCGCGCTGGCCGAGCAAGCGGCGCTCGGGATCTTTCGCCAGTTCGGGATTCAAGCTCTTCTGGATCGCAACGCCCAGCTCTCCCAACGCCTGTATGAAGCGCTTACGGCACATGGTTCTGCCGTAAGCTTATTTCCACAACACCACCGCTCGACGATTGTCTCCGTACCGGTGAACGATACCGAGACAGTGATGATGCGGCTGCGCACTGCAAATGTGGTTGCTTCGGTGCGCGCGAGCGGGGTCCGACTTGCGGTGCATTTCTACAATCTCGAGGAGGAGATCGATCGCGTTGCGGAGCTGATTGGAAGTGTATGAATGGCAATCTGGTAGATTCCGCCCTCAGCGGAGGGAACCTCAGTGCAGATTAACTCAGCGTGCGACAACTGCCTTGAATTTCAAGGCAGTTTCTGTTTTTAAGTCGTAAGCGACGACATAATTGAACCCGGGCGACTTCTTTTTTACAGCAATCTGTAACAGTAAGCTTATTCTCCAACTGCATGTAAGAGGACCAGAAAATCGCAAAACCAGTAGCAATCCCTTCCCATATAAAGCTGTTTTATTCCCGAAAGTTTACCTAAAAATCAAAATACGCGGTCCGCAACGCTTTTCGAGACGCTTGGAAAACGCGCTATTCATAAACTATGGACTGTTCAAACCAATTCAAAAGGAGAAAATCATGAACAAGTTTTTCAAAACCCTCAGTTTGCTTGCAGTAATCGCATACTTTGCCACTGCTTGCATTCCATTCGTCGCGGATGTGGCGGAGGCGGCCCCGGCAAACGTTAGTTACCAGGCCACGCTCGGCAAATCCGTACGCAACCAGGATGTTGCTGACTTCATGGCCAGCAACAACTGCAGTCAGGCTGGTTCGTTCCGCCTCTGCCAGCCTACTGGTCTGGCTCTTTGGACGGATGCAGATCAGATTGTTCGGACAGCTTATCTGTACGTTGACAACTCAGGTGATTTTGCAGCTTATAGAGGCCAACTGCCTTTAGGCTTGGTGTCCAACGATACGATGGCGAACGTGGAGCGGAAACTGGGTCAGCCGAAGGTTGATCATGCGCCGCAAGCCGGATGGGAGCCCGGTCTGCCCGATGAAGGTTTCACAACTGATTACATTCACTATTGGGCAGTCTACCAGCGCTTTGGCGTGACGGTTATTTACAACACGCCGGCTGCCAATGACAAGAACGCGACCATATATGCCATTCTCATTAGTAAATAGTTATCGCTGGAAACGGAGAAAAAAATCATGAAACAATTTACCGTTCTCGCGAGCTTGTTCAGCATTACCATGCTGGCTGTCTGGATAGTCTTTCAGTTGTTCTCTGCCTCTGCTGTCAAGACCCGGAATGTGGTCGACCAGACGCTGAGCCCTGGTCAGGCAGGCAATGAAGCCCCTGTTTCAGTGACTAGTGTCGACGCGAAAACCGTTGCGCCAGCACCCGTCTATGATGCGAGCGGCAGGATCGTGTCCCTCAATCCCAACGGATCAAGCGTCATACCGATCATCCTGGCCCCAGCTTCCAATATGAAGATTGCACCTGTGTACGATGCTTCAGGGAGACTTGTGTCAGATCCTTCGGGCACAATCTCTAACTCGGACAATCCATAGGCCAGATCAGTGAGCAGATGAAGCTGAAGGCCAGGCGGGCAACTTCATCGTCCGGCTAGACTGCCAGCGATTTCTACGGCAGACAAAATATCAAGCCGGCTGGAGGTGCGTATGACACATTAGCTGTAGATAGATCCAAAAGATAGATTCGGTAACTTTCGACATCACATCTGCCTGGATCTGGCAGGAAAACCGTAAGGAATGTTTAAAGATCTGAATTCCAATGTGCCTTGTCAGTAGCACGATACGTTTTATATCCCGCTTGGCGGATGACAAAATTCATGAAGGAGAAATACGAAATGCCACTCTATGTGGATATCCACAAAAACGTAGAAGGCGCGACAGATGAGGCCGTTGCCGGAGCCCATCTGAAAGATCTCGAAACGCAGGAAAAGCGTGGTGTCAAGTACATCAAGTATTGTTTCGATGAAAGCACCGGCACGATCTTTTGCCTGGTCGACGCCTCAAACAAGGAAGCAGCCGAACGTGTTCACCGCGAGGTGCATGGACTGACTGCCGATGAGATCCACGAGGTGACCAAAAATGCTTGATGGAGACCACCCCGTATGAAATCCCGGCTTATGGTAGGCAATTAAGATAGCGAGTCGCAGAAAATAGTGCGCCAATAGAAACGTGACCGAGAGTGAGTGCTCGGTCACGTTTAGTTTTATTGTATAGTATCAAGCGCCCTCAGCCGATGGATAAAGTAAATCGTCAAGACATAGAGTCCCAATGCACCAGCTTGATGTCCAAGCGCAATTGCAATTTGCACATTGGAGATGACCGTTGAAATACCGAGCAGGATTTGAAGCGTCACCAAGCCCAGCAGCCACTTCAAGCCGGTTTTGATTTCTGGTGAATCGCTTCTTCTTTGTGAGGTGATGTACAGCGTCAGGATGGCGGCAAAAACAACAAAGGCAAACCAGCGATGGATAAAGACGATCGTCTGTGGGCTTTCAATCAAATTGATCCCCGAATTAAAAAGATTGGGAGGGATTAACTTACCCAGCATCAGTGGCCAGGTATTCGAAACATGACCTGCTTTGAGTCCGGCCGTCATGCCGCCATAGATGATTTGCAGTATGAGCAGGATAAACGAAGCCAACGCCAGTTTTGAAGGCAAAGACCATTTCGTGAGCGCGGGAGCGCCATCTTCGATTTTTTTATTTTTATCAGGGAAACCATATTTATGCCCCAACGCGGTCCAGAGACTCAGACCAAGCAGAGATAAGGCGAGCAGCAGGTGAATCGTCAAATCGAAGTGGCTGACAGAGGGCCGATCCACGAGGCCGCTGGAGACCATATACCAGCCGGCGAAGGCCTGGGCAATGAACAACATGCCCATCGCAAAGTAAATACCAAATTCCTTCCAGGGAATAGTCTTCTTGAATAAAAAATAGAAAACCGGGATGGCATACACCAATCCCGCCAGGCGAGCGAGGTTACGATGAATCCATTCGATGTAGAAGATGTATTTGTATTCTTCCAACGTCATGTTGTTGTTGATCTGTTTAAACTCGGGCGTTTGCTGATATTTGGCGAACTCGTCCTGCCAGGCTTTTTCCCCGATGGGAGGCATACTGCCACTGATCGGATTCCATTCTGTGATCGAAAGTCCGGAGCGGGTGAGGCGGACAAATCCGCCGAAAAGAACAAGAAACGCCACGATGCTGGCGAAGGTAAAGAGCCATCGCATGACCGCGCGGTTTTGGGCTTGAGGCATATTTATTTCTCCAAGGTTGAAATCGCGGGGATTATAGCACTTCAGTATGATAACCAAATAAAAACCCGCCGGATGGCGGGTAATGGTGATCACCTCGATTGTAATTGCGTCAGCAATTGCCGATATTGTTCTGCATTGGGTGGATCCATCAGAAGGATTTGATTGATCGTGACCATCGCTTCTTCTTTCTTGCCGACATTCAGCAAGGACTCGGCCAGTGAATCAAGCTGGGCAACCGCATCTTCCGTTCGACCGGCCTGTTGATAGAGCTGGGCGATGGCGCGGCGCAGGACCACATCCTCGGGCCTCTCGGTAAGCAACTCTTCCACGAATTGGATACCATGTTCGCCGCGATTGTTGGTTTGCAGATAGGTAAGATAATTTTCAAGCTCGGCATTCGCCTGGGCCGGTTGCCCCATTCTCAGGCTAAGCTCGATCAAGTTCTTGCGCATGGCCTCATCGTCCGGACGCAAAGTGCGGATCTGTTCGTACACGCGGATGGCCTGTTTCCAATCCAACCTTTGCATGTCAATATCTGCCATGCGCTGCAGGATATGTACATTCCAGGCGCGGTCAGCGTTGCTCTGTTGAATGAAGCGCAATGCTCTTGTGTAAGTTTTGCGGGCCATATCCAGTTCGGCCAGGCGATAATAAACATCAGCCAGTTCAAGATACTCATTGATGGCATCGTCCACTTGTCCGCGGGCGATAAGCTGATCGATCAGCTTGGAACGCACGTTCATATCCATGGGCGCGAGTTGAACCACGCGGCGCAATAGTTTGGCCGCCTGGGCCGCCTCGCCGCGAACGCTATAAGATTGTGCCACCGTACTGAATTTGGCAATGGCTTCTTCTGTATGATTTTCACGAACAAGCAGGTCACCCATCAGCGTGTGGAGAGGCAGGTAGGTGGGTGCATACGTCAAAGCCAGAAAGGCCTCTTCCATGGCGGAACGCAATTGACCGATGCGTGCCAGTTGATGCACATGATTAATGGCTTCCAGTACCTGACTCGATTGTGCCTGCAGAATGATTTCCGCAAGCGGCATGGGCAGATCGCCATCCGGTGATTTGGGTAGTTGCTCGCGAGCTTTATGCAGATGGTCGCGCCAGTCCTTGCGCATCAGCATGTCATTGATGTTGTCACACAGACGTCGGAGAGCGGTCTCGTCTGTTTGGCTGGCTTGCGCCTCGATGAGTGGCTCGTACATTTGCCGGATCTCATCCGATTGCTCGGCAGGGACGATCATCGCATCCGCCAATTTCAATGCTTCGAGATAATCAACGGAGGCGGCCCCCAGCCTGCCAAGCTTTTGATTGACCTGACCCATCAGCAGGCGGGCTGCCAGTCCGAAGTCGTTATGCTTGACAGCGTTTTGCAAATGTCGCAAGGCAGATTCGAGTCGTTCTTCCTTTGAGCGCAGCAAACCCAAATCGAAATACAAAGCGGGATGGTTAAATCCGGCTTCCAGCGCGTGCTCCAGTTCTTCGGCGGCTTGATTGTCCTTGCCCTTGCTCTGCGCGTCGATGGCCTGTCCCAGATGCAGGACCACTTTCGTCTGCTCGGATTGCTGCAGCGAAAGCTGTCCGGTGCCGCGCATCAACGCTTGCAGGCCGCGGCGCGCCTGTACAGAGGCACCATCATCGGTGGAGTAATCGAAGAGAATCTCTGCCAGACGAGTCAACGCTTTGTGGCTGGCCTCAGCGATCGGGTCCAGCCCTGCATTGGCCTGCTTCTTTGGCTGTTCGATCTGTTTAACCTGAAACATGGCTATGGGCCCCGTCCCGCCTTTGGGCCTCAACGGCTTGGGAAGCAGTTGTCCGCCTTGCAAGAGGGCTTGTGCCTGCTGGGCCTCCGGGCTTTCAGGCATCAACTTCAAAGCTTTGTGAATCAGTTCGGCTGTCTTTTGCACATTGCCTGTACGTTGTACCAGGCTGGCAACCGCAATGTATTCTGTCACCGCCTGAGCCTTGTGGCCGTGATGCTCATGCGCCAGAGCCAGGCGCGAATGTGCAAACATGTGCTCGGGTTCGAGCGTGGTCACACGCACCCAATTTTCGATGGCTTTGTCCACATCGCGTTGATTGAGATATAGTTCCGCGGCTTTGGAGGCGGCCAGAATGGCTTCCTTGAGGTGCCCGGTTCGTTCCAAAAGTTGGGCAAGTTTTTCCATGGGCGCCGGATCTTGTGGCGTGATCTGTGCCACGCGTCGATAGATCAGCAGGGCCTCCTCATAGTTACCCTGCTGGAACAGTGCCAGTCCCAGGCTGTTGAGCGCCTTGGGATGATCGGGGATCTCCTGCAGGGCCTTGCGATACGCCGCGGCTGCCTTGCCCCACTCCTGGTCCCAGGCAGCTGAATGTCCTTCGTTCAATGCTTTTTGGAAAACTTCTTCTTGTCCGGGCATGCTGGCAATTATAACGTAGAGGCTTAAGGGATTTACCCCTACAATCGGTTCATCGTTAGACTGGTTGCATATCGCCCCAGTTAATACCGTAACGCGCTTCCGTGGAAAGTGGAATGCTCAATGGATAGGCATTCGCCATTTTCTCCTGTACAAGCTGGGCAGTTGCCTTCAATTCATTCTTCGGACATTCCAACACGAGTTCATCATGCACTTGCAGGAGCATCCTGGCTTTTAGTCCAGCTTCCTTCAATGCTGGCGGAATGTGCAACATGGCGATCTTCATAATATCAGCCGCGGTACCTTGTACCGGCGCGTTGATGGCTTCACGCTCCTCGCGGTTTTTTACTTGTACATTGGCCTTGCCCTGTAACGCGGGAAAGTAGCGTCGGCGCCCCAGCAGAGTTTCGACATATCCCTGTTGCGCGGCCTGCTTGCGGATGCCATCCAGATATTTTTTTATGCCAGGGAATTTCTCGAAGTAGGCTTTGACAAAGGCCTCTGCCTCTGCCAATGTCAACTCCGTGGTGCGCGTCAAACCAAAGACAGACATGCCGTAGATCAGGCCGAAGTTGATGGCTTTTGCGTGACGACGCATATTCCTGGTGACCGCCTCAGGTCCGACGCTGTAAATGGCTGCCGCGGTCGTAGCGTGGATATCCTCTCCCGCGCGGAAGGCCGCCAACATATTTTCATCCTGGGCCATGTGCGCCACCAGGCGCAACTCAATCTGCGAGTAATCGACCGAAAGCAATACATGGCCTTTACCAGCGACAAAGCCGTGGCGAATGCGGCGTCCTTCTTCCGTGCGGATGGGAATGTTTTGCAGGTTCGGATCGGAGGAAGATAAACGTCCCGTTACCGCGCCGGTCTGACTGTAGGAAGTATGGACACAGCCTGTATCTGGATTCAGCGCGGCCTGGAGCGCATCTACATAGGTTGATTTTAATTTAGAGAGTTCGCGATGTTCCAGAACCAGATCCACGACCGGGTGTCTGCCGCGCAACATATCCAGCACACCGGCTGAGGTGGAGTAATGTCCGCTGGCTGTTTTGTTGCCGCGGTCGGGTGGCTCCAGTCCCAGACGGTTGAAAAGAATATCCGAAAGTTGTTGCGTGGAATTGAGATTGAAGGGCTTGCCCACTGAATCGAATACCTGTTTTTCAATCTCAGCCATGCGCTTCTCAAGCCTGACAGAGGTTTCCTTAAAGAAGGGCAGGTCAAGCGCGATGCCGGCCATCTCCATATCTGCCAGTACAGGCGTGAGAGGTAGATCAATTTCAGACAACAGTTTTTCACCGTTGACGCGTTTTAGTTCGTCGCGTTGAAATGCCATTAAACGGAGCGGTATTTCCGCATCCGCCGCGGCATACGGCGCGACTGCTTCGATTGGAACCTCTGCCATGCTGATCTGTTTCTTGCCTTTGCCGATCAGTTCTTCGATGTGAGTCATCTCTTCGCCGAGTTTGGTAAAGGCGAGATTTTTCAATCCCAGGTGACGAGAACCTGGATCGATAATAAACTCGGCCAGCATGGTATCGAACGTCAGCGGCGAAATTCGCAACCCATGTTTTGCCAGGATGATGTAATCATATTTCGCGTTGTGTGCGATCTTGCCAATATTGGGATTTGTGAGCGGAGCCTGGAGCGCGTTGAGCACTTCTCCCAATGGCAGATTGGTTCCATTCTTATGGCCCACTGGAATATAAAATCCTTCGCCTCCCTGGGTCGCCAATGAAATGCCAACAATATCGGCCCGCATCTCTTCCGTAGATGTGGTCTCTGTATCGAAAGAAATGATCTTCGCTTTGTTGAGCTGCTTGACCAGGTCAGCCAGCTTTGCAGGGGTATCGATGATCCTGGTTTCGATGTCGATTCCGCTCTTTGGCGCAGAGATGACCTGCGCATCTGTCGCAAACATCGACATCTGCTGCCCGGCTTGCGGAACTGCTGTAGCGGCGGCAGAGCTCTCTTTCCCGGAAAGGCGGTCCAGGGTTTTGATGAGAGAGCGAAATTCCATTTCCTTGAAAAATGGTTTCGATCGCAGGGAAATCCAGATCCTGCGCTTTGGCCTGATTCAAATCGAGTGGGATTTCGAGATCGGTCTTGATCTGTGCCAGGTCGCGGCTGAGATAGGCAGTTTCTTTATTCTGCTGGAGTTTTACTTTCCAACGATTTTCAACCTCATCGATATGACTGTAGATGTTGTCGAGCGTGCCGAATTTCTCCAGCAAAGAGATGGCGGTCTTTTCGCCCACGCCTGCCACGCCAGGGATGTTGTCGGACTTGTCCCCAACCAAGGCTTTGTAATCCACTACCTGATCGGGACGCACACCTAGTTTTTTGATGACATCTTCATTTGTGATGTAATTCTGGTCATCGCCCGCCAGATAGATTGTCGTCCGTTCGTTGACCAGTTGCAACAAGTCGCGGTCACCTGTGATGATCTTGACCCCTAATCCTTGTCCCGCGACAATCCTGGCGATCGACCCCAGCACGTCATCGGCTTCATAGCCTTCCATTTCCAGCCGCGGAATGTTGAACGCGTCCACCATCTGGCGGATGCGCTCAATCTGTGGCCTCAAATCATCGGGCATCTTCGCTCGCGTGGCTTTATATGCCTCGAAGATGGCGTGGCGGAATGTCTTGCCAGTATCGAAGGCAACTGCGATGTAATCGGGCTTTTCCTGTTCGATAATGCGCAGTAATTCACGCGCGAATCCGTAGATGCCTGCGGTGGGCTCACCTTTGGATGTTTGCCAGCGGGTACTGTTTCCACCGGCGGTCAGCGCAAAATACATGCGATAGGCGAGGGCATGTCCGTCAATCAAATAGAGGGTGGGGGGCATGTATATTCCAGTTGTTTGTAGTCAGTGTTCACGCAGTGACTTGTTAAAAAGAAAACGCAGAGTTATTATACTCCGCGCTTTTCATGCCATTGTAGGCAAAGCAATAACGAATTATCTTCTGGATTGTGAATATCCCTGTCGTGTCCGTGTCTGTTTGATGTAATCCTTCACCAGTTGTGGCGGATGTGGTTGAGTCCCACCCATGATCAGATAACCAGGTGCCCAGAAGTCGCCGGAGGGATTCTCTTTCTTCATGCGCGGAAATTCGTGAAAAATTTTTTCCGAAGTCTGCTGGCGCATGATCCGCATGAGATAGCCTGGTGAAGCAGCCGGCTGTACGTTCAAAACCCATTGTACATATTCAGGACGCACAGCCAGATATTCCAGCCGCCAGCCAAAGGCAATGCAGATTTGTGGCAACCATTCCGAGAGACGGTCAGACATATCACCTGTCAGATAGTGTGAACTAAAACGCGGCACCAATAAACAGGCATACGTCAGGTTATAAAGTCCAGGTGAGATCGGTTCAAGCATCACACGGCCGGCCACTTCTGTGATCGAATGCGGACGGGTCTCATCAAGCTCACCCGGCATCGGTCTGCGAATGGGCGTTTCTGGCCGTTTGCGAGACTTTGATGGCATGGTTGCATCGATGTCTTCGACCACATGCTCCACAGTTTGAGCATTATCCTGGTTCGAAACCAATAAATCATCGACGCGCACAACTGGCGAAGTTTCCCGGCTGTACTGATCTGAAAAGGAGGGCGAGGGACGCCTGCCCCATGCTTCTTCCGCTTGTGGTACAACCATCCCAGGCTCCGGCGTCGGTGGAGGCACATCGGATAAGATATCCGCAATACTGGGGATGTCTAGATCCTGACTGCTTTCATCTTCTGCAAATTGAGTTGGCATATCATACGAAGCCGAAAGCTGTTTCTGTTCATTGGCAGGTAGCTCCATCGTCTCAGGGCTGGGCGTTGAGAGCAGGTCGACCAGTTGGCCCGCCTGTGAACGAATGGTGCTAAAAGGTGTCTCTGCATCGAAGACCAGGGCCAGGACAACGTCATCGGCGAGACGCGTGGCATACAGCATGTGCTCGGCTTTGGTGGCTTCCAGACGGACAAAACGTAACAAGTCACTGCCCTTTTGTCCGTCCCAATGACGGGTCACCGCCAGCGCTAGTTCCTTGGCCGCGCCCTGTGAGAGTTGACCCGCATAGGCCCATAATGTCTCTCCGCGCGTGATCAACGCAGCCTGCGCCGAGGACTCAAGCGTAAGCCGAGTCAGATGTTGGGCAGCTTTGGTCACATCCTGCAGCCAGGGCAGAGTGGGATTACGTGTATCGATACCTTGTGGAGAGGCAGGAACTCTACCTGGTTTTGAACGTGGATTGGAATGTTCGTTCAGCATGGTCAATAGATCCGGTCAATAGTATGGTTTTCTTAGCATACTTACATGCAGATTTCATCCGTCTGGGGATGCATATCTGCGTTAGAAAGCAGAACCAAACCGATTTGCGCGTGGGGCGTGCCAGGCGCCGGCCAATCTTGTAGTCTGTGTTGCGTCCAGGTTCCGGATTGAGAAAAGCCATGCTCAATGGCTTTTCCTCACCAGTTGTCCAGTTTATCACGCTAAAAGCGCATGAGCAAGCGGGACATGCGTACCAACATCAATAAAATGTAGGAATATTTGTCTAGTCATCTTGATTTTCACTTGTATTTGTGCTATCAATGCAATAAAATTATACGAGGGTTTTCTCGAATGCACCGTGAGCGAGTTTCTGAAAATGTCTTTTGGTTCCAGAGTGAAGTCTATGCTCAAGTAACAGCCGGTGTGGTGGCGGGCCCGCAATGGGCGGTGGTGATCGATACGTTAGCTCTGCCCGATGAAACACTGAGCATCCGTGAGTTTATTGAACATGAATTAAACGTACCTGTACGTTATGTAATTAACACTCACTATCATGCAGATCATGCCTGGGGCAATTGTTTTTTTCCAGGCGCGACTGTGATCGCACATGCACGCTGCCGTGAATTGTTGGAGGAACGAGGTGTTCCTTCTTTGGACGCGGCACAAAAACAAAACCCGGCTTTACGTCAGGTAAAGATCGTTCTGCCGCAATTGACTTTTGAAAGCGGTGAACTGACATTACGTGTGGGTAAGAAGAATCTGATCATTTCACCGGCGTTTGGTCATAGTAACGATGGTATCGCAGTATTGGTGGAAGAGGATCGCATCCTGTTCGCTGGGGATTCTTTTATGCCTCTTCCTTATATTGTGGATGGAGACATCGACGAGATCATGGCCTCGATCAAGCGCATGGGGCGCATGGGTCTCGAAAATATTGTGCAGGGACATGGCGACATTATCCTGCGCGGTGAGATCGAGGCGGCGGTTAAAGAGAACTTGAATTATCTTGCCTCGATCAAAAAGTCGGTCAGGGCGGCAGCGAGGCGTAAGAACGCACTCGAGCTCTTAGATGAGATCAGTATTGAAGACAGTGGGAAGAGCCGCGTTTACCTGGGTGGACTGGCAGAAACTCTGCATCAGAGAAATCTGCGCGCACTACTCCAGCAAATGAGCTAAATTCAGTAGATCACGAAAGAATGAAAAGAAGCCCGAAAACAGGGGAATCTCTCGGTTTTCGTGAAGTGCTGAAATCTAAAATAGAACGGTCACCTGTTATGGGTGACCGTTTTGTTTATTTGCTCGATTCGGTTTGAGCTTCTCTTTTTGCTTTTAGCCATCCATTCAAACTAAACTTGATCACCCGTTCTTTGCCAGTTAATAGTTTCTGGATGTTGGGTCTGAGTGCCCAGATCAGCAATAACTCAGCCAATATGCCATATAACACATCCACGGACTCCTGCAATCCGAGCGAGGTCCGTATGAAAAATACGATCGTGACAACCAATCCGATCGTCAATGTAGTAACGGATGCGATCCCGAGCGTGAACCAAATCAATCCGCCGGCGATAAAGACAATGGGAAACATGGGCAGCCACAGGCCCATGGCACCACCCAGAGCAGGCGCACCGCCTGCTCCCCCGTAAAAACGCAATTTTCCAGCTTCATTGCGACGGATTAAGAAGAGGGAATAGTTATGCCCCAGGATTGCACCAATTGGCGCAAGGATATGGAGCAGATTTGCCTGGGGGCTGATCATCCGTGCGATCCAAACGGCCGCGGCACCTTTTAGGATGTCGAGAACCGCCGTGAGCAAGCCTGCTGCAAAACCAGCGGCGCGCACTACGTTTGTCCCACCTGTTCGTCCGCTTTCCACAGTACGAATATCTTTACCTGTCTTGATCTTGACGATCAACAGGCCAAAGGGGATGGAACCGATGAGGTATCCAGCAAGGACAATACCAGCACCAATGAGAATCTGCATAAGCTCTTATCCTTTTGGGTGATCTAAAATTGGAAACACAACAAAAGCCGTAAGGTTTCTCTTAATCAACAATTTTTAATATTACCTCAAAAGCTTGACTATTTTGAATCCAAAAACCGCGTGGCTGCCAATCCATCTCGTTTTGCGACCAAATGATATAGACAACCTCATAGGCCGCCTCTTTAATATCGGTAACGGAGGCCGTTTCCGGCCCGGTGGGATGTGAATGAAAAATGCCCAGAAGTTCGAGCCCGTTGGAATCGATCCAATCGAAGGCTCGTAGCTGCTCACGCGGATCCATCACAAATCGCACGGGGCTTTGGGCCTGATTCCGTACACACAAAATTTTCTCCGCTCGATTCTTTTTCCCTGCTAGTAAACCACAGGCCTCTAGCGGTACATGCTGAAGAATGTGATCCAGCATTTCCTGCCTGTGTTTTTTGCTGAGAGTCAATGTTGACTTCATCTTTTTTAATGGGGTCCCATATTTCAATGAATGAAGATCGCCAGGCCCCAGCATAGTGTGGTCACAATCATTGGCTCCAGGGCAGCCCGTCGAGGCGGCTGATCCTCACCGAGGTTGATCGCCAGGTTAGATAATCCGTAGAGTGTCCCGATCAGCATCAACCCAAACTGGATGGGCGAAAGGGGCCAATAGTGTAATCCCGAAGCGATCTGGACGCAAACGAACGCGATGCCAATGGCCCAGGCATATTCCCAGCGGCCACTCAAACGCAGATGCAGGACTCGTAAACCAGCCAGCGCCGCAGCCACAAACAGAGCCGGGGCCAGAATATAAAGGCGGGCACCACTGTAACGCAAGGCAACCGCGAGGATGAAAAACAATGTATAAGAAATGGCTGTTAACACAGCCATGGCGGCGGGATAAAAAGGCGCATCGGGGTCAACGACGATATATTCCGCGACAAAAACAAAAAAGAGGAAAACGCCTCCAATGGCAAAACCAATCCACCAGGTGAAGCCAGTCAGCACAACAGAAAGCGGCACGCCGATCACAAAGGTGGTCAGGGTGGGCAGCAGCCACCATTGGATCGTGGATCGTCCTTTCAAGGATGGATGTCCGCGGACAAGCCAGTCCATCCCTGTAGCGGTCAGTCCAGCTGTGAGCAGACTCATCGCGGTGGGGAGGTTCAATGGCAGAAGAAGAAAGAAGCCCGGCAATTGAATTTCAAGGTTGAATTCGGGGGATTTGATCAGGTGTGTAAGGGCAAAGGCCAGCAAAACGGTGGAGGTCAGAACACCGACACGATCCGAATCAGGCAGGTAGGTCTGCTGGTTCATGAGTGCATTGTACCTGTCTCATAGGTGGATGCCAAGACATGGCCGGTATGGTAGAATCAATAGGTTATGAACGTACAGAAACTCGAATCACTGCCCCCGCCGCCCGGCATCATCGGCTCGTTAAGAGCGGGATTTGATGCGGTTTCCAATCATGTGGGATTGATCCTGTTGCCTGCGGTGGTGGATATTTTCCTCTGGCTGGGCCCGCATTTCAGCGTCGATAAATTGATCGCTCCGTTCTTTGGATTTTTGTTTGAGCAGGCCCAGAACAGTCTGACTTCCGCTACTGATGTTCAAAGATACACGGATGTTCAGGCTTTGCTTAATGAAGTGCTTCAGCGTTATAACTTGCTCAGTTTGATCAGCAAGCTGCAAACCTTCCCGATCGGCATCTCAAGTCTGACAGCGAAAACCATGCCTGTGAATACACCTCTGGGTTCACCAAATGTTGTCCAGGTTACCTCGTTGCCTGCTGTGATGGGATTTGCTTTCCTGTTGATATTGGTTGGCTGGATCGTGGGCGGCTTGTATTATCGTTGGGTCTCGGAGACGACTCTGGGTTCGCCGGAAGCGGGTATCAGTTCCCTGCGTGCCATCATGCAAACGTTAATTCTATGCGGGCTATGGGTGGTCGGTTTGATGATGATATCCATCCCAACGATCTTTGTGATCTCGATTTTAACCTTGATCAGCCCGACGCTGGCCAGCGGCGCCTTATTGGTCATGGCGATCCTGTCCTTCTGGCTGATCGTGCCTTTATTCTTCACACCGCATGGGATTTTTGTACGCAGACAAAATGCTTTGTACTCAGTCTATACCAGTCTGCGAATGGCGCGCTTTACGCTCCCAACCAGCGGACTGTTCGTTGTTTGCGCGTTCCTGCTTGCCAATGGATTGGATTATCTGTGGAGTGTACCACCCAATAATTCCTGGATGACTCTGGTTGGTATCGCAGGTCATGCTTTTATCACCACCGCGCTCCTTTCGGCAAGTTTCATATACTATCGTGATATGAATGCATGGTTGCAGACAGTGTTTGAGCAGTTACAACAAAAACAGAGCCTGCCTACTCGACAGGCATAAGATAATAATTATTTTGCTTTGGAGGTTTTTGTGGCAAAGGAAAATACGATAAATTATGATGTAAGTTCCATTCAAGCGCTCGAAGGCATCGAGCATGTGCGTAAGCGCCCGGGCATGTATGTGGGCGGTACGGATATTAAAGCTTTACATCATCTGGTTTATGAAGTCGTAGATAACGCCATCGATGAAGCATTGGCTGACGTTTGTACAGCCATCAATATCACCATTCATGAAGATAGCAGTGTCACCATCGAAGATAATGGGCGTGGTATTCCGGTTGGACCTCATCCGACCAAGAAGGATTTGAACGGGAAGCCGATGGAAACCCTCGATGTGGTCATGACTGTTATCGGCGCCGGGGGAAAGTTTGGCGGCGGCGGATACAAGGTCTCTGGCGGTCTGCATGGCGTGGGTGTCAGCGCTGTGAACGCGCTTTCCGAATGGATGACCACTGAAGTCAAGCGCGATGGAAAATTGTGGCAACAAAATTACAAACGTGGTATCCCGCAGGGAAGCATCAAACAGATTGGCAAGGTGGCGAAGGAAGATACAGGCACCAAGCAGACCTTTAAATTCGACAAACAGATTTTTACCGAGGATATCGACTACAAGTTCGATACGCTCGTGCAGCGTTTCCGTGAAATGGCATTTGTGACCCGCGGTGTGCGCATCCAATTTGTGGATGAACGCAACGATCGCGAAATGACCTTCTATTTCGAAGGTGGCATTACATCCTTTGTGCGTTATTTGAATCGCAATCGCGAAAATTTGCATCCGGTTGTCCACGTGGAAAAAGATATTGACGCCATTGGCATCGAGGCCGCAATCCAATATACGGATGCTTACACGGAATCGGTTTATTCCTTTGCAAACACAATTAATACGATCGATGGTGGTACGCATCTGACCGGTTTGCGCTCCTCGCTGACGCGCGTGATTAATGATTATGCGCGCAAGAATGGCTTGCTCAAGGATGCCGATCCGAACTTCTCCGGTGACGATACGCGCGAAGGTCTGACAGCCATTGTCTCGGTCAAGCACCCGGACCCGCAGTTCGAATCGCAGACTAAGGTCAAACTTATGAACCCGGAAGTGCAAACATACGTCACGCAGGTGGTAGGCGAAGGATTCAGTACTTTCCTAGAAGAGAATCCATCGGCGGCGAAAGCGATCATTGCCAAGTGTCTTACCTCTGCCCGTGCGCGTGATGCGGCACGCAAGGCGCGTGATCTGGTCATTCGCAAGTCGGCGCTCGAGTCCCTGACTCTGCCTGGCAAACTGGCCGATTGTTCTGAGCGCGATTCGTCGAAGACCGAACTGTATATCGTGGAAGGTGACTCGGCCGGCGGCTCTGCCAAACAGGGACGCGACCGCCATTTTCAGGCCATCCTGCCCTTGCGCGGCAAGATCATGAATACCGAGCGCGCCCGCCTGGATAAAATCCTGTCCAGCAACGAGATCAAGGCTTTGATCTCCGCTTTGGGGACCGGAATCGGCGACAACTTCGATGTTGAAGGGTTGCGTTATGGACGTGTGATCATCATGACCGATGCCGATGTGGACGGCAGCCACATCCGTACCTTGTTGTTAACTTTCTTCTTCCGCTATATGCCAACATTGATCGAAGAAGGGCATCTCTACATTGCCCAACCACCGCTGTATCGGATCGCCCACAAGAATCAGGTGAAGTATGCGTATACGGAAAAGGAGAAAGACAAGCTTCTCAAGGATTTCGGTGAAAAGACAAATTTGCAACGCTATAAAGGTTTGGGCGAGATGAACCCCATTCAGTTGTGGGAGACGACCATGAATCCTGAAAACAGGACTCTGCTGCTTGTCACGGTGGACGACGCGGCTGAGTTCGATCGCACATTTGATATGTTGATGGGTGATGCGGTCGATCCTCGTCGCAAGTTCATCCAGACCCATGCCAAAGCGGTCAGAAATCTGGATATTTAGTTCCACTACTACTTTGATTTAGACAGCCCGCAGGTTTTGGAACTCATCCAATTGGTTCCTTACCTGCGGAAGGTTGGTTTGTAGAGATTATTTCGCCTGCCTGCTTTGTTATGAAAGTACCATAGTTGGATGCGGGGGATGTAGTGTAAAATTCTACCTGGAAGAGTCCCAGCGAATTTGTCATGTATCAACCCAGTCGTTTCAATCTGATTTTGAATAGAGTTGTGCAATCTGTCGTCCTGGTGTATCAGGCAGTGGCAGTTGTGACTTTTATTGCCTCGCTATTTCTGGGATTCAACTGGGTGAAACAACCCTTTATTGGTGGGTTCTTCGAGCAGACACTGGTACTCAATGGGGTGGATACCAGCCAGGTTGGTCAGCATTGGTCGTTATATGCCCAAGGATTTAGATTAGGTGATCAACTGGTTTCCGTAAACAACCTTCCAATTGCCAATGCACAGGAACTGAATCGTCTACTAAGGTCTGAATCTGCAGGCGAGACTGTGTTGGTTACCATGCGAACGGAGCAGGGGCAAGACAGAACGGTCGATGTTACTTTAGAGTCGTTTCCCCTGGCGGATCGAATTTCCTATTTCATTATACAAGCCGGCTTGAGCCTGGTATTTCTGATCATCAGTCTTTGGATTTTTGGCCTGCGGCGCACGGAAGCTGCCGGTCGCGCCTTTTCCATGATGGCTGCCTCGTTGTCCATCGCCATCGGTACCCTATTCGATTTATATACTTCACATTATTTCACCTATCTCTGGACACTGGCTGTTTCCTTCTCAGGGGGGGCACTGATCGACCTGGCGCTGGCCTTTCCCCAGGAAGCCCGCGTGGTGTTCAATCGTCCATACCTGCGCTGGTTAGGCTATGCGGCAGGGATCATGTTGACCCTCAACGCCTATCCCACCTTGTATAACTATGGAAGTCCAACTGACTATATCGGCGCCTGGCGGGTTATCTATATCTTTGCAGGATTTTCAGCCTTATTCTATTTCATTTCGCTTGGCTATCAGGCTTTCCTTACTTCTTCCCCGGTGGTGAAAAGCCAGGCCAGAATGATTCTCTTTGGATCGTTGATTGCCTTTGGCCCGATCGTTTTCTGGTTGTTATATACCTCAGCTGTAGGTTTTACAAATCCGCTTTCGGAGGTGAAGGCGTTTAATCCATACGTGCTTCCGTTCACGATCCTCTTTCCAGTCGCGAACGGATACGTGATTCTGCGCTTCCGCCTCTTACGCACCGATTACTGGTTACGCCAGGGGATGGTTTATTCCCTGCTGACAGTGCTGGTCATCGTGGCCTATGGTTTGTTGGTCACTGGTATCGCCTTGATCTTTTCGATCAGCATGCCATCCGACAATCCATACCTGATCGGTGGATTGGTTTTCCTGATTGCGGTGGTCTTCGATCCGTTGCGCACACGATTACAGGTTTTTGTGGATAGCACCTTCTTCCGCGGACAACGTGCCTATGCAGAACGGCTACGTACTTTTAGTCATGAATTGACCAATGCCCTGGATTTGAATAGTATCGGTCGTGCGCTCCGAGAGCAGATTACAACCAGCCTCGTTCCTGACATCCTCCATATCTATACCTATGATTCAGTAAATGATCAGTATGTTGCACTGGCTAATGGTGATGGGCATCCAACGAGCGATATCCGTTTCTCATCGAAGAGCGCCCTCGTTCAGTATTTTCAACAGGAAAAAATTCCTCTTTATCTTGATGCGGTCAGTGCTCCCGTGTCATTGCGAGCAGATGAAGCGCGTTTGTCACTCTTGGGTGCGCGCCTGTTTGTCGCTTTGCCGGGCAATGGCTATCCTGTTGGCTGGCTTGCCCTGGGAAGCCCACTTTCGGGCAATGTTTACACGCCACGCGACCTCGATTTTCTGGATCATCTTTCAGATCAATCATCGGTGGCGATCTCACGTGTACAAACCGTTGTAGATCTGCAACGCCGCGTGCAGGAAATGAATGCCCTGACGCGCGTTTCACAGGGCGTAAATGTCACGCTCACATTTGACGACGTGTTGGAATTGATTTTTGCGCAAGCAACTCAAATTATTCCCTCTTCGTTATTTCACATTACGCTTTACAGCAAAGCTGCCGATTATTTCTATTATGGCTTTTGTGTGGAAGACAATGATCGCGTGACGAAACGCGAGAACCAGCCACTACCTCCCAGCCTGGGCCTCGGACAGGAGATCATTCGTAAAAATCGTCCGCTCCTGACCCAGGAGTACACGCGGGAATGTCAATCCAGAAACATTACACCTTCCGCAACGGATATCTACGCATGGATGGGCGTCCCTCTCAATACCGGTGCGGATACCATTGGATCGTTGAGCGTTGGCAGCAGTGACGCCACCGTCACATATACACGTGCGCAACTTGATTTGTTACAAGCCATTGCAGATCAAACCGTGGGTGCCATTGTCAAGGCCCGCCTTTTGGAAGAAACGCAACAGCGTGCTCATCAACTTTCCACCCTGAATGAAATTACACGGCAGCTTACCTCCACCCTGGAGCAGGAACCGCTTCTGCAGAACATTCTGGATAACGCCGTCAATATTTTGAATTGTGAAGCCGGAACCTTGTATCTGGTGGATGAACAGACCGGTGATCTGATCTTTCGCGTGACGGTCACTCCGGTGGCGACCAATCTGCTGGGACAACGGCTCCCGGCCGGGGTGGGAGTTGCCGGACGCGCGGTGCAATCGCGCGCTCCCGTCATCGAGAATGATGCACAACACTCCGCTTCCCGCTTCGATGGCGTCGATAAACAAACGGGCTTTACCTCACGCTCTTTGCTCGCGGTTCCCATGCAGATCAAGGATCGAGTGTTGGGCGTCATTGAAGTGATCAATCGCAAGGATGGTTTGCCCTTCGTGGAAGATGATCAAAACCTGCTCACTGCCTTTGCTGGGCAGGCCGCGGTCGCGATCGAGAATGCCCGCCTGCTTGCCCTCACTGATCAGGAACTGGCCGAGAGGGTGGAAGAGTTACAGGTGATGGGACGCATTGTCCGCGAACTCAATGCCAGCCTGGAAGTGGATCGTGCCATGCGTACCACTCTCGAATGGGCCATGCGTCGTTCCGGCGCGGAAGCTGGCCTGATCGGTATGATCGAAGGAGATTATCTGCGCTTGATGGCACAGCAAGGCTATGACGATAAAACCCTCAATCAAGAGGCAGAATCACATATGCCTCTCGAATTGCCCGCTCTTCGCTCCGTCATTGAGAGTGGTCAACCGAATCAGGTCTCCCTAATAGACAGTGGGGAGCAGGGTTTTCTGCCTGGGGCACATACCCAGATCATTGTCCCCATACGCCGCGAAGCGAAGGTGATCGGTTTGTTGCTGCTGGAGAGCACAAGTGATTCACAAGGCAACCTGGCGTTCCTCAACCAGTTGAGCGATAGCGCGGCCATCGCCATTGCCAACGCACAATTGTATGCTGAAGTGCAGAGTGCCAATTTGGCGAAGAGTGATTTTGTCTCCTTTGTGGCGCATGAATTGAAGAACCCAATGACCTCCATCAAGGGTTACACAGAACTGCTGGCGGCGGGTTCGGTGGGTCAGGTCAACGAAATGCAAGCCAATTTCCTGAATACGATCCGTTCCAATGTTGAACGCATGGCGGCTCTGGTTTCAGACCTGAACGATAATGCCAAGATCGAAGTAGGACGCTTGCGGCTTGAGTTCAAACCTGTGGATATTGCCGACATTGTAGATGAAGTATTGCGTTCCTCCAGGCGCCAGGTGGAAGATAAACGTCAAACGATTGATCTCCATCTTTCGCTAGAACTGCCCAAGGTTTGGGCCGATCGCTTGCGGGTGGGACAAGTGCTTACCAACCTGGTCAGCAACGCCCATAAATATACGCCTGAAGAGGGAGAAATCCTGATCGGTGCGGAAGCTACCAGCAATCAATGGGATCCGGAAGGCGCGCGGCATGTGGTCCATCTTTGGGTAAAGGATAATGGTATCGGTATCAGTATCGAAGATCAAAACAAGATATTCCAGAAGTTCTTCCGTTCCGACGATATGAAGGCGCGCGAAGTACCAGGCACCGGATTGGGCTTGAACATCACCAAGAGTCTGGTTGAAATGCAAGGTGGACGCATCTGGTTCGATAGCGAATATCGACAGGGCACCACCTTCCACTTCACGATTCCGATCGCAGAAGGATAATCAGGATGAGTCTTTCCGTTTCTGTTGGGTATGCTCAGGCGTTGAACGGCCGCGAAGCCGGTTTACAGGCAACGCATCAGGCCTTGAATCGACTGGGTTCCGGCACGCCAGGCCTCGGTTTTGTCATTGCTTCGCATCAATATCAGGCGCGCGATGTGGTCAGCGGTGTAGCCAGCCTGCTGGGTGATACGCCCATGATCGGATTCAGCAGTCCGGAATGTCTGGCGGCGGATGGTTTGCATCCGAATTCGGTGCTGGTTGCCCTATTGGCCGGAGACTTTCAGGCCGAGACGCGCTGGATGCCTGGGTACGCGCAAAGTGGACGTGAGACCGGTGCACAACTTTCCAGGCAGGCCGTTGACCGACCGGATACGCGGGCCGTCTTTTTCTTTGCCGATGGTTTCAATGGGGATGCAGATCAATTATGCAGCGCGCTGACGGATGCCTCCTTCCCGCTTGCGGGCGCCCTCTCGGCAGGAGACTTGCATACGGGTCATTCCTACCAGTTGGCTGGTCCGCAGACCGGAACCGGCGCGCTGGCCGCGGCTTTTCTGCACGGCGACTTGCGCGTGGGTATTGGTGCCGCGCACGGATGGAATCCAGTGGGGAGTCAATTCCGCGTGACGCGCTCGCGCGGATTCTGGCTCCGCACCCTGGATGGACGTCCCGCCTCCGAAACGTATGCTCAGCTCTTTGGTTATCCGGCCCGCGACTGGGCTTTCCCGCCCTTGAATCATCTGGCGCGTTTATATCCGTTGGGTGTGGAGCAGGGAGATCAGCTGGTGGTGCGCGCACCGATCCGCGTGGAGGCGGACGGCAGTTTCCGCATGAACGCGCCCGTACGTGATGGGGTGGATGCCTATCTGCTGGTTGGCAGCCGTGCCTCTTGTGAGAGCGCCGCCCAACAGGCCGCCCAACAAGCCTTGCAACAGTTGGAAGGTAGCAAGCCGGTTTTCGCCTTGTTGCTAGTGGATATTGCCTGGGAGATGTTACTCAAATCTCATCCGGGCGCTGAGATTGCTGCTGTACAGGATATCCTCGGGGAGGATGTGCCGTTGGCAGGAGGCTATACACTGGGCCAGATCGTCTCAGATAAAAACGCAAATTCTGCCCAGTTATTAAATCAACATATTGTAGTTGTTGCTTTTGGGGAAGCGTAGCGTTAAAACGTTAAATTGAACCTCCGAGGTCTTAAGGCCCCGGAGGTTCTTTCCATTAAGCAGGGAGATTCACCTGCGGCAATTTCTTTAGAGATTCCTCTACAGCTTCGGCTGGATAATCATAATCCTCCAATTGGCCGGTCAGATATGATTCGTAGGCGCTCATATCGAAGTTGCCGTGACCCGAAAGATTGAACAGGATGACTCGCTTCTCGCCTTTCTCTTTGGCGTCCAGCGCTTCATCGATGGCAACGCGGATGGCATGTGCTGATTCGGGTGCGGGTACGATGCCTTCCGCCCGGGCGAACTGGACTGCCGCTTCAAAGGTCGCTTTCTGCTTGACAGCTACGGCGCTGATATGACCTGCATCATAGAGCGCACAAACAGTTGGGGCCATGCCGTGATAACGTAGTCCACCGGCATGGATCGAGGGTGGCACAAAATCATGTCCAAGAGTGTGCATCTTTACCACGGGAGCCATCTTGGCACTATCACCATAATCAAAGGTGTAAATGCCCCTGGTAAGGGAGGGTGCGGCGGTTGGTTCCGCAGCCAGGATGCGTGTGCGCTTGCCATTCTTCAGGTTTTCGCGCAGGAAGGGGAAGGCGAAACCTGAGAAGTTTGAGCCGCCTCCCGCACAACCAATGGCAACATCGGGATATTCGTTGGCCAGATCCATTTGCTTGAGTGCCTCTTCACCAATCACTGTTTGATGCAGGAGCACATGATTCAACACTGATCCAAGACTATATTTCTTGGCACCGTTGGAAGTGGCCGCGGCTTCCACAGCTTCCGAAATTGCAATACCCAGCGAGCCGGGATTGTTCGGATCTTCAGCCAGCAATGCCCGGCCGTAATTGGTGCGGTCAGTGGGACTGGCGTAGACTTGCGCACCATAGGTTTCCATCAAGATGCGGCGATATGGCTTTTGCTGATAAGAAACCTTGACCATGTACACTTCCAGGTCAAGTCCAAAGAAACCACATGCCATCGAAAGCGCCGATCCCCATTGCCCTGCACCGGTTTCAGTTGTCAAGGCTTTCGTGCCGGCTTTCTTATTATAGAAAGCCTGGGCAATGGCCGTATTGGGTTTGTGACTTCCAACCGGTGAGGCACCTTCATACTTGTAGTAGATATGCGCTGGAGTATCGAGCGCTTTTTCCAGGCGCCGTGCGCGTAAGAGGGGAGTGGGACGATAGAGTTTGTAAATGTCGCGCACTTCTTCGGGGATTTCGATATAGCGCTCCGTAGAAATCTCCTGCAGGATCAAATCCATCGGGAAGAGAACGGATAAAAAGTCCGGGGTGACTGGCTGCAGGGTTCCGGGATGCAGAACGGGCGTAGGCGGAACCGGGCTGTCGGCGTTGATGTTGTACCAGAACTTTGGGATGTCAAATTCATTGAGTGTGAAGCGAATTTGGTCAGACATGGTATCTCCTTTTCGTAGATAATCTTTGGGGAACCTTGCGAGGTTTCTCTCCTGATTGTGTATTGGGCCGGGGTAGCCTTCGCAAGGTTGGGTCTCACACAACACAGGCTCTGAACTGTTCTTCAAGGTGGATGAAAAATAATTGTCGCCATGATCTCTCCTGGGTCTCCTCTGGGAATGCACTGAAAACAAAAAACGTTCGTCCCATATGGGACGAACGCTGTTCATTTTGGCGTCCGTGGTGCCACCCAAGTTAGGCTATTGACATCCCGCAGGCAAGACAATGGGAGTCAGCCTCACTTTTTTTCAAGCACGACCGGTTGGTTTATGCTCTAGCCCTGTAACGGGAGCAGCCCGTCTCAGATACTCGTTAGACGATCAACTTTCACTTTGCGGCTCGGAGGTCCATTCCACGCTGTCGTCTCAGGCAGGTTTTCACCAGGATGGTCTCAAATGATCATCGGCCTGCTCTCTGTACTGTCGTTCAACGTATACTCGTCCTCGTCCTGGCCTTTTCCCGCGGCGCGGGATGATATGGATTTTCGCTGATTATATGCCAGAGGATATAATTGTCAATGGAGGTGATGACCATGAACAAAAAGACCTTTCCCATTTTGTTGATCGGATTTGTTCTACTGATTGTTGTGCTCACCGCCTGTAGCTCACCAACCACTGCTATTCCCACACTGTCTCCATTTGCCACCGCGTTCTCTGCTCCGGATAGTGGGACATCTGCTTTCATCGTGACCGCAACTCCTTCCGTATTAGGTGCGCCCGGGATGATAACGCCCTCTGCACAAACGCCTGCTTCCAGCACAGCAGATATCTGTAATGATCCACAAGCCGTTGCCTTGATCGATTCCTTGAAATCTGCCACGTTGACCTCAGATGGTGTAATTTTGAGCTCGCTGGTCAGCCCTGCGCGCGGCATGGATGTGGCTTTGTTCCGTGATGGCACGGTAATTAATTATGATCAGGAGCACGCAAAATTTCTCTTTGAGACAACCTTCGAGGCGAATTGGGGCGCGGAGCCGGGCAGCGGGGCCGACAAAGTTGGTTCCTTTCATGAAGTAGTCGTGCCTGAACTGGTGAAGATATTCAACCAATCTTTTACACTTCACTGCAATGAAATCCCGCACGGGGGCGCGACCTATAGTATCGAATGGCCCTACGATGGAAGCTATTATTCCATCTATTATCCTGGAACGGATACGAATGGTAATCTCGACTGGCATACCTGGGTGGTTGGCATCGATGACGAAAATGGCAAGCCTTATATTTATGCCTTGCGTCAATTTTTCTGGGAACCGTAAGCAAAAAAATGTATTTTTTATCTTGCCAGCAGATTTCTGCTGGCATTTGTTTTTAAGGTAAAAATCATGGAAGGCCGGTATACTATACATTATGTGTTATTGTAAAAACTTGCAATAAGGATTTTTATGTCTTGCGCTGCTGAATATGCTCCCCAACTCCGTTCCCGTGGTTTTCGCATGACGCCTCAACGTATGGCGATTCTTCATGTGCTCCGTCACGAAGGAACTCATCTTTCCCCGGCAGAAGTTTATAAACAGGCACGCAAGGATTTGCCTGGTCTCACCGAACCAACCGTCTATCGTACGCTCGAGTTTCTGGCGGATATGGTCCTGGTGCGTCCTTCCTATTCATTCAATGGGCACCTGACGTATGAGATTGCGGGAAATGCCCACCATCATATCGTCTGCAGAAATTGCGGTGGTGAGATCGAGGTGGAACATACTTTGCTTGAAAGCCTGTACCGGTTATTGGAAACAACCAGTGGTTACCGAAGTATCGACAGTCATGTGACCTTCTTCGGGGTGTGCCCGAAGTGCCAAAAGACCGACTCGAAAAAAGGAGGCTGATATGAATTTTTCCAAATCTCGAAGGCTGAAACTGCTGGCGGCCTATTACCTGGTTCTCATTGTCTGGCTAGGAACGACTGCCATGCATATCCCGGATGGCTATCTAAGCCCGATCACATCCTTCATCATGTTCCTTCTGGTGCTGCCTTTCTGGGTGATCGGCATCCGCAAGGTGCGCGAGACGATGAATGCCCGCAGTGTTCCGCTGATTGCGTTGCTGGCGGCCTTCTCGTTTGTCATCATGATGTTCAATGTGCCCCTGCCCGGCGGGACAACCGGCCATGCAGTGGGCGCTTCGCTGGCTGCGATCATCCTCGGTCCTGAGATTGCGACCATCGCGGTTTCCATCGCGTTGATCATTCAGGCGTTCTTCTTTGGGGATGGCGGCGTGCTTGCCATCGGCGCCAATTGTTTCAACATGGCGGTCATCATTCCGTATATTGCTGCCGCCATCTATCGCCAATTCTCGAAGAATACGTCTCCTACGTCTTCGCGAAGAGTGATCGGAGCGGCAGTGGCCGGCTGGGCGGGTGTGACCGTGGCCGCATTTTTCGCCGGCTTTGAGTTTGGGATTCAACCGCTTCTTTTCAAAGCCGCGGATGGGTCGCCGTTATATGCACCGTATCCACTCGCGGTGGCGATTCCTGCCATGGTCATCCCGCACGCGTTGGTCGCTTCGGTAGTGGAAGGACTGCTGACGGCGTTGGTGGTCGCTTATTTACAGCGATCAAATGTCGGCGTGTTGGAAGCGGCTGACAAGCCGTCCGATGTTGGCGAAGCAGGGTCCTTCCAAAAATTGCGCTGGCTATGGGTGGGCATCGTGGTTCTGATCCTTGCTTCGCCGCTCGGCCTTCTCGCGCCAGGTACGGCTTGGGGGGAATGGGGTGCAGATGAATTGACCTCATTGGGCTTGGGAACTGTGCCTGCGGGCCTGGAGAAGTTATCGAGCTTATGGGGCGCGCCGCTGGCTGGTTATGATCTGCCCGCCTTGGGAAATACAAACGCTGGTTATATTCTCTCTGCAGTTGTTGGTATCGCGGTGACCGCGCTGGTGGTTTGGCTCTTTACGCTTTTAGTGACGGGCTCGCAACGACAAAAACAATCATAGGAAATATGGATGGCTTTCGTAAGCATTGACGTGCGAAAGCCATCCAACACTTCATGGAAAACTCCCTTCTTCTCAAACACGCTCATAAGAAAAGTAATGTCCTGGAGCATACGCTGCATGGCATTACCGAAACCTTGGAACGCGCCCTCTTCGCGGAGGAGATCAGCACACGCAAGGGGTTATTCCAATCGTTGGATGCGCGTGTCAAGGTCTTATCGGTATTTGCCCTCCTGCTCAGCGTCAGTTTTTCTCACAATCTTTTTGTGATTGTCGGCATCTATGTATTGGTTTTTGCTTTGGCATGGTTCTCCGCCATTCCGGCGGACTTTTTTATCAAACGTGTCTGGCTCACACTTCCATTCTTTACAGGCACGATTGCTTTCCCGGCCTTGTTCATTACACCAGGCCCCGCATTGGTACATTTGCCTTTGGGCCTGGTTATCACACAGACGGGTGTGAATACTGTCCTTTTTCTTTTATTGCGTGTTAGCACTTCGGTCTCATTAACTCTTTTATTGATTCTTACCACACCGTGGAACACGGTGTTAAGTGCGCTGAATATTCTGCGTGTGCCGGATGTATTTATCCTCATCCTTGGCATGACGTATCGTTATATTTATCTCCTGCTGCGTGTGGCCAACGATATGTTTCTCTCGCGCAAGAGTCGTATGGTGGGACACTTGGGTACATCCGATAATCAAAAGATGCTGGCTGCCATCAGTGGAACGCTGTTGAATAAATCGCTCAATATGAGCAGCGAAGTATATCTGGCGATGCAGTCGCGCGGTTTTCGCGGTTCGATTGTTACCTTAAAGCCATTTCAAATGCATACGAGAGATTGGATCTGGTTATTCATCTTTTTTGCCATCACCGTGCTGGCTCTATTTCTCGGACGATTGATGTAGATAAGGAAAAGTCTTGAACACGTATTCTGTCTTTGATGTTTGTGATGTCTCGTTTGCTTATGATGGCAAACAGGTCGCGTTGAAGAATATCAATCTTACTGTTTGCCCCGGCGAGTCGCTGGCGATCCTCGGGGCGAATGGATGCGGTAAAAGTACTTTGCTGAAACTGCTCGACGGTCTTTATTTTCCAGCCCAGGGCAGTGTCTCTGCCTTCGGGAAACCGCTCACCGAAGAGGCTTTGCGCGATGATGAATATAATTTTGCCTTTCGACGCCGCGTCGGTTTGGTTTTTCAGGATTCGGATGTTCAACTTTTCTCACCCTCCGTTCTCGATGAGGTGGCCTTTGCCCCGCTTCAACTTGGACTTGCGCGTGCGGAGGTGAACCAACGCGTCAACTCGGCTCTGGAGATGCTGCGCATCGAGAAACTGCGTGATCGTGCGCCCCATCATCTTTCGGGCGGGGAGAAACGCCGCGTCGCCCTGGCTTCGCTGCTTACCCTGCAGCCCGACGTCTGGCTGATGGATGAGCCAACCACCGGCCTCGATCCGCGCAGTCAATCCTGGCTGGTCGAATTCATTCTGGAACAACGCCAGCAGGGAAAGACGGTCATCACCGCCACACATGATCTTGGCCTTGCGGAAAGCATTGCCACCATGATCTACGTCTTTTCAGAGGAACATCACATCGTTGCTTCAGGACCACCGGAAGAGATATTGAACGATCATGATCTGCTCCATCGCTGTAATTTGGCGCACTATCACGCGCACGCTTGATCGACACAGGTTTTTTGGAAAGAATGCTTGCGAAGTCCACCTCGTGCGAGGTGGACTTCTTTTGTTACAGTTCAGTAGAGGTGTAACTTTAATGTGACGAAAACGCTTGAATTTTAGGATATTTTTTGTCATAATTTTTTATTGAAATTCTTATGCAGAAACCAGGGTTGGAAGATATGTGGGTGAGAACAACTAAATATTTCTGAAAAAGTGGAGGCGAAGAATCAGGAACAGGTTCTGGTCGCTGGTCTTTGTTGATGCGCGTGTTGATTAAATAAAGGCAGTTCCTGTCGAGCCAATGGCGAAACCGACCACAAGTCGGTTTCGCTTTTTAATTTGTACCTATCCGTCTGAATTATGGCTGAGATCGCCACAAGCATAATCAGGAAATTTTCCTTGGAGGATATCATGCCCGGTCATACTATCGTCATCGCCTTAAATCGGAACAGGGCATCTTTTCGCCTCCAGTTGGGCGAGGTCGGGATAAATTTCATGCTTCTGGTTTATCTCCTCTCCCTGTTTGGGAGGCCGATAAATACAGCCAGTGCATCAGTGAACACCGTCCAGTTCTCGACCACACCAGCGCTCTACCCTGCGTTTGACCCGGCGATCAGCGACTACGTTGTTCGCTGTACAGGTAGCACCCCTGTGCAGATTTCTGTCTCAAACTCTGATCCCTCTGATACGATAACGATGGTTTCTGTAGACGGGCAAGCGCCGAGGGTGGGCACGTTCAGCACTCAAGTCAGCCTCAACTATAGTCAGGGCTTCACAATCACGGTGACCCAAGGTGTCACATCCGTGGACTATCACTTGCGTTGCCTGCCATCCGACTTTCCAATCTGGACCGCGCAGCGATCGGGCTCCCCGCAGGCCGAATACTACGTTGTTGCTCCCAGCCTCGGTTCCCAGCCCACAAGCTGGGTCATTATTTACGATACGAATGGCGTGCCGATCTGGTGGATGGCCCCTGCCTCGAACCGGCCACTGGACGCGAAGCTTGTAGAAAATGATGGCCGTGTTGATGTTCTCTGGGCTGATATGCAGGGGGGAAACGTCAATGTCGGTCCGCAGGCCGAAGAGCACAGCCTCGACGGGTTATTCACCCAAACGATTCACATCACATCATCCTATACCCTCAACCCCCATGAGGTTCAGCTCTTGAGCAACGGGGATTACCTGGTGATCGGCGGCTACAACAAGTCTGGTGTTGACCTGAGTCCAATTGGCGGCGCGGCGAACGAGACGATCTTGGACGATGTTATTCAGGAGGTGACACCTGGCGGCGCGGCCGTCTGGACATGGGACGTTTACGATCACGTTGGCATCAACGAAGTCGATGCGCCCTGGTGGAGTACGGCTACGTCTGGCACGGGTGCGCACGATATTTATCATATCAACTCAGCGGTGACAAACTCATCCGGCAATCTCCTGGTTTCGCTCAGATTTACCGACGCGGTCTTTTACATCACCAGCCCCAGCGGATCAATAAACCCGGGCAGGATCATCTGGAAGTTGGGCGGCACTGCCACACAAAAGGATGCTGGCGCAATCCTGACCATCTCGGACGCGGGTTGCTCCGGTAGCTGCTTCGGTGGGCAGCATTATGCCCGTTTCTCCGAGGCAGGTGATGGGAATCTGTATGTAACGCTTCACGACAACGGCACCAATCGCAACCGCGCTCCGCGAGCGGTGCGCTATCAGATCGATGTGGGCGCGATGACAGCTACGCGAGTTCGAGCAGATCACGGATGCGGCTGTTCAAACAGCTGCCTGTTGCGGCAGCGTGAAAAAGCTCCCCGGTGGCGACTGGGTTACCTCCTGGGGCGCGAATCCGCTGGTGGCGGAGTACTCTGCCGCAGGCAGCCGCCTCTTCAATATTACCTTCAATGGCGCGTACTCTTACCGGGCCGATACGATTCTGCCGGGCTTGCTGACCCGGGAGATATTGCGACATGGAATGAACACTCTGTATCCGCGTTCAACAACGCCGACTTCCACGCCAGTAATATATGTCATTACGGCCAGTGCAGATGCGAATGGCAGCATCAGTCCTTCAGGATCAGTAAATGTAAATGAGGGTGCTGATCAGAGTTTCACTATTATCCCTGACCCTGGATATCAGATTGCTGATGTACTGGTTGATGGCGTTTCAGTGGGCGCGTTATCCAGCTACACTTTTACAAGCGTGCAGGCAAACCACATCGTCTCAGTTTCCTTCGAGGCAGCGGAACCTAACCCAATTACTTTTGTGGGAAATGTTGGCAGTGCTGTGGATGGTGCTTCCGGCGCCACGCTAAGCATCCCGGTAGGAGTGCAAGGCGTATCAGCCGGGAATACAGTCGTAGTCGGCTTTGCTTCACGCGGTGCCGCAACTTACAACCAGCCAGTAGTTACGGATAGCAAAGGCAATCTATATGACCTCGCAACTGTGGCGGTGACATACCAGCACGGTCGTTCATATATTTATTTTGCCCACGTGGATACCGCTTTGAATAATGGGGATGCAATCACCGTCACCACGTCCTCAGTGCCAAGTAGGGTGGCCGTGGCGAGTGCCTTCAGTGGATTGTTGGCGGTTAATCCCCTTGACCAGGCTCTTGGAAATCCGCCTTTGAGTCCACAGACCACTCAGCAAGGTAACAATCCCAGCGTTGGACCCACAGGGACCACCGCGCAAGCGAATGAACTCATTATTGGCATGATTGGAACCGAAGAGGCAACAGATGCAGGACTGGGCACCTGGTTGAATGGTTTTACAGCCGGACCTCAGGTCAAGACCTCGGGAGCAACGAATGAGTGGCGCGTCTCACTCGGTTATCGGATTGTTTCAAATGTTGGACAATTCACCGGGGCAAAGACCGTTACGAACAATCCATACTGGGCGGCCTCCATTGCCACCTTCAAGGGAACAGACCTGACACCTCCCATGGCATACACCATTACTGCCAGCGCAGGGTCGCATGGCAGCATTAGCCCATCTGGGTCGGTAAGTGTAAATGAAGGTGCTGACCAGAGCTTCAGCATTACACCTGATGCTGGCTACCAGATTGCTGATGTATTGGTTGATGATGTTTCAGCGGGTGCAGTCTCAAGTTATGATTTTACAAATGTAATTGCAGATCACACTATCAGCGCTACATTTATCAGCACCAATCCGGACGAGGTTATTGCCGGCATTACGGGTTCGATCGAGGCCGTCGATATCCCTCCAAGCCTGGATGGGGGGGACTTTATTAGTCAGGATTATGTTCGCTTGATGCACGAAGGCGTGGGCATGGTCACTGCGAGCCTGCCGCCCTTTCTTTATGATGGGGCATATCATGATCCTGCACTGCCTATTGTCTCGGGCGATGATACTTTTGGAAATGCGATCACGACACCTTACAGTGGCCCCGGACTTCCTCCCATTGGAACAGAAGTATATAGCGTATTGTTGCACTTTGACCCAAACGTTTCGAGCCTGCCTTTTGATCTTACCCAAGGGGTGGCGCAATCGGGAACCATTACTTTCAATCGATCCATTCTTGGAGTTTACGTAACAAGTAATGCGTTGAACATCACAGATAACATTTTCAGTCCCAGCGGCGTTACATTTTCATCATCCATGGGTCGGGATATGGAATTTAACTATGATGGCGATATGTATGCCATATCACCAGATCGCCATGAGTTGTCCGTAACCATGTTCAGTCACAATGGCGGAGTTCTGGATGAGATGCGGGTTATCCTCGAAAATGTTTCCACGGGGACGGCGACGGCTACGAACAGCCCAACACTTACACCGACCGAAACACCCCTTCCACCAACTCCAACGCGTACTTCTACGAGTACACCAACCAGAACGCCAACCAATACGGCTACAGCAGCGAGTACCATCACGATTGGAGAAACATCGGTATTGAGCAACGACAATTCAGGCAATGGGAATCTGCTGGTTTCACAACAGGTAACCCTGCCTCAAAGTGCGACTATCCAAAGCTTGAGCTTCTATGTAACCACCGCGACAGGACATCTGCGATTGGGAATCTATGATGCGACCGGCCCGGGGGGAGGACCGGGAGCATTGAAAGCACAAACTACGGAGTTTACCCCTGTTGTGGGCTGGAATGCCCAGAACGTGACATCGCCAGTGCTGTTGAGTGCTGGGACCTACTGGCTGGCATATATACCGGAGAGCAATAGTTTGCATTTCCGCATGGAACGAAATGGAGTTGGACATTGGTATAGCTATGACTATGGAGCTCCGCCTGCCACCTATTCGACTTCTCCGTCAGGTGGAGCTTATCATTGGTCATTTTATGCTACATTTGCTCTTGGGGCGGCACCAACTAATACAGCTATCAGTACTCCTACAACGTTGCCAACGAATACATTAACCTCTACACCTACATTTACGCGGACGCCATCTGTCACACCGGTGAGCCCATCGCTCACAAACACATCAACGCCAACAAGCACATCCACTGAGATTACTTTACCGACGCCGACAGCAACTTATACAGCTACATTAACACCAACGACTACTGCCTTGGCTACATTTACTCCTACCCTTACCCCTACATTCACCGTGAGCAGTACGCCCATTCCACCAACCGCGACTCGCGCACCAACTCACACTGCAACTTCGACGGCCACATTTACTCGAACACCTACACCGGTGGTGACTAATACACCCACGGCCGTGAACACGATTGTGGTTGGAGAGACTACAGTTCTGGGCAACGACGATTTGGGCAATGGGAATCTCTTGGTATCACAGCAGGTCAGCCTGCCTCAGAGTGCGACAGCGCAAAGTCTGAGCTTCTATGTGGCTACAGCAACCGGACATTTGCGACTGGGAATCTACGATGCTACTGGACCGGATGGGGGACCAGGAGCGTTGAAGGCCCAAACCGCGGAGTTTACCCCCGTCGTGGGCTGGAATACCCAGAATGTGACCATGCCAGTGCTGTTGAGTCCGGGCAGCTATTGGCTGGCATATTTACCGGAAAGTAACGGCTTGCATTTTCGGATGGAGCGGAATGGAATAGGACGTTGGGATGGCTACAACTATGGAACCTTGCCTGCGACCTATTCAACCTCACCCTCAGGTGGAGCCTATCATTGGTCGTTCTATGCCACCTTTTCTTTGGGTTCGGTTCCGAGCAGCACACCAACGCAGATCCCTTCCCCCACGCTGACTCCCACCGTAACTGCCACGGCCACATCAGGTCCAAGCCCTACATCGACCAACACGGTTATCCCGACGAGTACATCCACAGTAGTGAGCACGATCACGATTGGAGAGACCAATATCTTGAGCAATGATGATGCAGGTAATGGGAATCTATTGGTGTCACAGCAGGTAACACTTTCTCAAAGTGCAACGCTTCAAAGTTTGAGTTTCTATGTGACTACAGCCACCGGACATTTGCGATTGGGAATCTATGATGCAACCGGCCCGGGGGGAGGACCTGGAGCATTAAAAGCGCAAACAGCGGAATTTACACCGGTAGGAGGCTGGAATACTAAAAATGTGCTTATCCCGGTGCAATTAAGTCCAGGTACCTATTGGCTGGCATATTTGCCGGAGAGTAGCGCCCTACACTTCCGTATGGAACGCAATGGAACGGGCCGTTGGTATAGTTACAACTATGGTTTGCTACCAACTACCTATTCAACCTCTCCATCGAGTGGCGCGTACCATTGGTCTTTCTATGCTACGTTGTCCGTTGGAGTGGTGTCAAGCGATATATCAAGTAAGTGATCTGCCTGTATTATCAGTACTTCACGAAAGCGGAAAACAAGATTGAAGTTGAGTGACCTCAGTCGTACCCCACAAACGTTCAATCGCACGACTGAGCAAGAGCGCCAAGCGGCGCAAGGATGACCAAAAGCGTTTTGGCAAATGCAAAGGTTGCTTGAGCGCAGAGGACAAATGTTGGCGCAAAGAAATGTAAAGATTGAACAAGACAAACGCGAGCCCAACCAATAGTAAATGGATCACGGGGTTGCGAGTGGATGTGCGCGCACGCACCTGGTTCATTTGTCTGTAACTGGACTCGATGCCGAAGCGTTGGCGATACAGTGCAAAGACCTGGGCAGGCAGAATGCCCGCAGGCAAACCACTTGCTTTTGTGACGGGCATATCTGCCTTTGGAATACCGCGGCACCACCACGGCCTGAACCGTGTATTGACCATGCTTGGGGCTGTTGAACGTGTAACTTGTTTTGCGGGACTTGCCTTGCAACAAAGACCGCACACCGCCCGACTGGCCACGGACGGGAATAGGCGTGATGTAACTCAATTTATGCTGGTGGAGGACTTTGAAAACGGGTTGGGAACAAAAACCCTTGTCCAAAAACACCCGGCGAATGCGGATTTTGAGCATTTTCAGGCGTTTTATGAGCCAGCGCACAATGTCGGCCATCTCCTCGCCATATTCGATGAAGTGCAGCGCCACCCCATAGCGCCGATCATCTCGCACGATCGAAACCGTGGCATACCCATGAAAATGGATCGTCCCCGATTTTGGCATCCCACGCACAATCTCATCCTTGTCTTCATAAGGCTGCCCATGATACGGGCTCAGCGTCAGGTCAATCGCAATGTTGAAGTCTCGCTTGCCTTTCCAGATACTCGGATGTGGCGCCACGGCGCCATTGGCGAAACATCCTGTTCAGCATCCGCTGCATGCCGATCCGATCTGGCAAAGCCTCCACCAGGACCTCGCGCAAACGATTGCCAGAGGGCGCGTCTCGTAACTCCTGACAAGCTGATGCAATACTTAGACGATGGACCTTAGCATAGGCCAGCGCATAAATAATGTCATCCGCTGTGATCCGTGTATTTTTCAAATCGAGCGGCAGGTTCTTGCGAACCACTTCTACAAAGGCCTTGAGGCCTTGCTCAGAACGGATTGTTCGGGTAATCTTGGCACTGGGCTTGGACAGTGGTGTTGGTCTCCTTGGTCGGAACCAAGTAAACCATGTTCAAGCCCTTTCGTGAAGTACTGAAAATAGCTTTTCTAATACTTTCCAAGTAAGCCTGAGCTTCTTGTATGCGGTTATCCTTAATCTGAATTTGTCTGTTATGTTCCCTATCCTCTATTTCCCATTTTCTTTATTGTTCGGCATTCCATCGACCAAAAAGGAAACCAACACAATTCCTAGCAAACCTGCAACAGCGGTAATTACTAACGGGTAATCTTTGAAAAAGGCAGCCCAATCCATTCCAGCCTCCTTACTACACCAGACTTAGATTCTACATCATTAAACAAAGAAAGCCCCATTGCCGGGGCTTCTTTTTAGTGGAACTGGAGATTGCTTCGTCGCCTTGGTTTCGATATGTCCTCGAGAGATACTCGGGCTACACAACCAGCGACTCCTCGCAATGACAGGTACGCTTATTCTTCATCATCCTCTTCAAGAAGATCCGTATCAGGATCGAAGGCCAGGAGATCGAAACGCTCCAGATCCTCAGTAAAAGCCAGGTTGTCGAGCGCTTCTTCGAGGAAGGCGACCTGCTCATCATCTTCAAGTCCGTCGAGCAGATTCTCCAGATAGGTGCGTACGTCTTCGCCGCCTATCTGGGAAAGAGACCAGATGGCCGCGCTGAGGATGCCATCCTCTTCCTCTTCGCCGAGCAATTTGAGCAGGATCGGACGCGCCGAGCGCATCGAGAGCGCACCGGCGGCCTGCACTGCAGCGAGGCGGATGCGTTCGTTCTCATTGATCAGGGAATGGGTCACCTGGGGCTCCCAACGCTCATCCGCGGAACGGCCCATGGCGATCAGGGCGCTGGCCTGCCAGGCCGGGTCCGATCGATGGAACGATGACTCGATCAACGTGACGACTTCTGGCCGGGCAGAATAGCCGAGCGCTTCCAGGGCGGCACGTCGTACGCGCAGCTCGTCTTCGCCGTTGGCGCAAGCTAGCAAGGCATCTTCAACTTGATGATGAACCGTTTCCGAAATTTCTTCCAATTCACCCAGCGCCACAAACATACCCAGCGCCTCCGCAGCTTCGGCACGCACATTGACATGCGGGTCGTTCTGCAACAGGTCAAGATAAGCAGGCACCAATTTTGTGTCTTCGCATTCATGCAGCAAACAAACGGCGCGCGTCCGCACATCTGCTTCCGTATCCACGAGCAGGGCGCGGGCAAAATCGTCGAAGCAGACCAGGGTATCGGTCTCAGCCAGGGTCGTCAGATCTTCGAGCAGAGTCAGTTTGCGGCTGGGTTGGACGCGGGGCCAAATATCCAGCAGAGTCTGAAGTTCAAGAGTCCCAATATCAGAGAATTCGTGCAGATAACGCCGCGGAAATTCCCTTTCGGAAAGTAAAGCATCCAGGACGCTTTGAAATGAAGCAGGAGTAGTAGTATTTGTGTTCATTTAAGGAATGTTTACCGAGATGGGATTGACAAAATCCATAACATTGATATAGATCATGAGCAAAAGCAGAAAGGCCATGCCCATGCCGTGAATGAGATTTTCGACCTGCGGAGGTACGCGGCGGCGGAAGATCAGTTCCGGCAGCAGAAACAGTATGCGTCCACCATCCAACGCCGGGAAGGGAAAGAGATTGAAGACGCCCAGGCTGATCGAAAGAGAAGCGATCAATTCCAATGTGCTAACGGGCTGATCCACTGGATTGTTCGGGGCAGGTGCAGAAGAGGTTGTGGCCTGTACATCATGGCTGACAGTCTGTTGAAGAATATCGTAGATGCCTTTGAGACCCACCAGACGGCTTTGGTCAGTATTGAGATTTCCACGGATCATTTGCGCTGGCAGTGAAACCAGGGCATACATATTCATGTAGGTATATCTGGCGCCCAAACTCACCGTTTCTCCAACGGAGGTCGTGGCGGTGAAGGGAACACCCAGACCCACGCCGATCATGACCCGCTGCGCTTCCGCATTCATTTGCGGGACAGTGGTTAATTCAATTTGTTCTCCATCGCGATTCACCAGGAAGTCTACGGGCTTGTTCTCGCTCGCATCGACAATGGCGCGCAAATCATCATAGCTGCTTATGGACTGCCCGTTACCACTAATGAAGATATCGCCATCTTTAAATCCGGCCTGAGCCGCGGGACTATCTGCAGAAACCGAGGAAACCAACACGCGATTTGGATCCGGCACGCCCACGCGGCTGAAGATAAAGCTAAAGATCAAGACGGCCGTGATCAAATTCATGGATGGACCAGCAAGCAGCACAGCCAGCCGCTTCCACGGGCTGGCTGCGGCCAGGCCGCCTTCCACATTCGGGTCGTTCTCACCCTTGGGACGGACAAAGCCTCCGAGTGGGAGCCAGTTAAGGGTAAAGCGTGTGCCTTTCCAGGTAAACAAGGTGATCGCGCCGGGCGTGGGGAGCCCAATCCCAAATTCCTCCACTTCGACCTTGCACAGGCGCGCAACAATAAAATGTCCAAATTCATGGATCAGTACCATGCCGCCGAACGCCAGTATGAATACAAGCCAAGTTAAAATTGTCTGGTTCATTTTTTTATTACCTTTACGCGGGCATTATATCCCTTTTTGAAAGGACGACGCGGGCAGGTAATATATTTCTAATGTCCTTCATATATTCCGGTTAGAATTGTGTTAGATTTTTCTCGAGTCTAATGAGACACTGGCCTTTTGCAATCCATCTCATCTCCCGCCTGGCGAGGATCAGATCAAAAATGACTGAGGCATGTATTTTTTGCAAAATTATTTCGGGCGAGGCTCCGGCTACGATCGTGTATCATGACGAGCAGGTGACCGCTTTTCGCGATCTCCATCCGGCCGCGCCAACGCACATCCTGATCGTGCCGAACAAACACATCGAATCCGTGGGCGCGCTGGAAGTCGAGGATGAACAACTGATGGGGCATCTTTTTACGACCGCCCGCAGACTGGCCGAAGAGGCAGGGATCGCCCAGGGAGGCTATCGCTTGATCACCAATACCGGGCCCGATGGAGGTCAGACAGTTTTCCATTTGCATCTACATCTCATCGGCGGTCAAAGGATGCGCTACCCGATGGGTTGAAGCAAAAATAAGAAGAAGAAAACCGCCGATGTCGGCGGTTTTCTTCTTCATCGTTTCGTTAAGGGACTGCCCTTTAATTTGCTTTTTGGTTGACGGGAACGATAAGCATAATATCCCAACCCGCCACCTGCAAGCAGCAGGAGGAATCCCAATATCCCCAGGATGGAAGATTTACTGCCGCCTGACTGTGTCCCTGTTGCTTCATTCACTGTGAGCGACTTGGACTGCGCACCGAAGTCGATGGAGGCGCGGTCACCGGCTTTCACGGTCAACGTGTAGCTCAGCAGCATGGTGGGATTGTAATCGTCCGGCACGGCCACGCTGACGTTATATTCGCCGCCGGGCACATCGGTAAAACAGGAACGGGCAGGTTCTCCCGTATCAGGATCGAGGGCGGAGATGGTATTCTGAGTTTGCGAATAAGAGCCATTCAAATTCGTCAAGCTGATCGCGCCGCCTGCGATGCCGAGTTCATTCTCCTGTCGCAAAGCATCCCCGTTCAGATCGTTGAAAAGCAGCACGCAGACTTCCGTGGTGCCGCTGACCGGCGTCGTTGTAACGGTGGGAGGAATCGTCGGCGCGGGTCCGGCAGTCGGTACGTTGGAAGAGACCACCCCAACGACCAGTTGCTGTCCGACAGCCAGCGTACAATTTTCATCCAGCCGTGTATTGAATTGACGTAACTGTGCAACGGTGATGCCGTGCAGTAAAGCCACTTGTCCACAGTTATCCCCCTCCACCACGATGTAAATAATGCGGCCATCAGGCAGCGGCGTGGAGGTGACAAAGCCCTGCGCGTTGGCGCCGTGGGAAGGAAAAAGAATTCCAACCAATAATAAAGCCAGAGCCAATAGACACATGAAATAAACAAAGGGAAATTTCATCGGCGGGGATTATATCAGGAATGATCTTTCGCTCTCAGCTCAGGTCACCGTCATAAGGCTACGCTTTGAACGCTCAAGGTGAGATTATTTTCCATATCGCTTTCTGATTTCTGGCAAAAAATAATCATCGAAGAACGCATCGGTGTCGTAATCAGGCTTCCAACGCCAATCCGCGCGCGCCAGCGAATCATCTACATCTTCGGGCCAGGAGTCAACAATGCCCTGCCGGCGTGGATTTGGCTCGAAGGTGATCTGCGCACCAGGGAAGGCTTTTACCGCCCGGTCGCGGAATTCACCGGCGGTCAAGGCAAAAGCCGCGATGTTATAGACTTGATGGTTCAATTGTTCACGCGGCACATTCACCAGCATCAACAGGGATTTGATCGCATCCGGCATGGCCATGAATGAAATCTTCGTATCCTCGCGCACGAAACAGGCATAGGGTTTTCCCTGCGCAGCGGCATGCAGCATCTCGGGACCATAATCGCTCGTCCCGCTGCTGGGCAGCGTAAAGGCTGAGATCAGACCCGGGAAACGGATGGCGCGAAAATCCAACATGTGAGGCGGTCTTTCATCCAGATGTTTCTGACCGAAATATTTACTGTGATAGATCCCCAGTTTTTCGCAATACAGTTTGTTGCAGCCATACATGGTATGCGGCAAATTGTATTCATCTTCCTTCACACAACCGGCCAATCGTTTAACCTCCAAACTGGCCATCCCATAAGCTGCAATCGAACTTGGAAATAGAAACTTCACCGACTTGTGATATTTCTCCGAACGATAGGCTGCCAGCATCAACAATTGCAGCGTGCCATCCACGTTGATGCGATGCGCCTCTTCACTGGCGATCTCTGCTTTCGAGGAAAGTGAAGCGGCCAGGTGAAAAATAATATCGAAATCGTAGTCGTAAAATGTTTTAACCTTGTAAACCAAATCCCCTTGCGCGTGCTCGGCTGCGATTGTTCTTAGGTTCTCTGGCAGAGGTGCCAGATCAGAAGTTACGATGCGATAGTTTTCCTGCTTTGCCAACCCTTGAACCAGAGCCTGACCAATTTCACCACATGCACCGGTCACGAGCACGAGTTTTTCGGTCATTTGATCTCCTTGTATGCTACAGCGGCCGCATTAATTTGCAAGTATTCTGATGGATACCTTTTATCAGGTACAATCCAAAACCGAAACGAACGCTTGTAGCGGTGCGCTCTCCGTGATTTGTCTGATAATTTTACAACAGCTTGCCAAAACCGCTTTACGAAATTTGTCACCATTCCAGTATGAAACTTTTCCACCGAAATAGTAATCACTTCAGTATTCTACTCCTTGCGACGGCAGTTCTCCTGGTTGCCTGCCTGCCCTTGAACGCGCCTGTGCTGACTCCGACTCCCTTACTGACCTCCACCTTAGGGGCGACTCAAACTCCCACGATCGTTTGGTTCCCGCCATCGGCAACTCCGACCCAATTGGTTTTTCCCACCTACACCGCCACACCGGAAATGAATCCCGGCATCGGCGCGAAGATCCTGAGCGATGATTTTTCAGACGGGGAAGTTTGGGATACCGCTGTTTCTAATCAGGGCAGTGCGGCCATCAGTCTCAATCGTTTAACCCTGGCAGTCCAACCAGGCGTGTATCTATCCAGCTTTCGCCGCGACGTGGCGTTGAAAAATTTCTACGCAGAGATCAGCGCGCATCCCAGCCTGTGCCGCGGCGAGGATAACTATGGCGTGCTGGTGCGCGGCATAGGCAGTTCCTATTATCGTTTGGTGTTATCCTGTAACGGCGAAGTGCGCGCCGAACGCGTCAATGGCGGTGTGCGCTTACCACTCCAGGAGCCAGTCGCCAGTGGAGATGCGCCGCTGGGCGCGCCGGGCGAGGTACGCATCGGTGTATGGGCGGTGGGAGGCGATATCCGTCTCTTCCTGAACGGGCGTTATCAATTCGGCATCCTTGACAAAAGTTTCCCAAATGGTGCCTTCGGTGTCTTCGCACGCTCTGCCGGAGAGACGCCCATGAGCGTTACGTTTTCAGACTTAACAGTATATGATGTGGAGTATGTTCCCCCAACAAGGACGCCAGTGGTACAGTAAAGCCGAATATGAAAAACAAACTAAACGACCTCGATCCCAAAAGTTGGTTGAAGTTCCAAAAATCCTGGTTTATCCATAACCCTCCGCCGCGCAAGAAAGGCGTGTTGGTACATCCCGCAAAATTCCCGGAGACGATGGCGCAGGAGTTTATCGAATTTTTTACCAAACAAGGTGAGACCGTGCTCGATCCCATGGCCGGGACAGGTTCCACACTGGTCGCGGCGCTGCGCGCCGGACGGAGTTCTTATGGCATCGAGTTGAATCTGAAATACGCGCAGATCGCGGAACAGATCATCGCAGAAGAACGCGCCGCACTTGGCGATCAAGCTGAAAGCTTAATATCAAATATCATCAATGGGGATGCGGCTCAAATTACCAATTACCAATTACCAGTGATTGACTATGTACTGACTTCACCACCTTATTGGGATATGCTGCGCGCCAGAGGAGCCGAGAACTTAAAAAAAGCGCCGCGCCGCCACAGATATGGACGTCCACTATTCGGATGATCCAAATGACGTTGGCAATATCAGTGACTACGATGAGTTTTTGGAGAAACTGGTGGGTATCTATAAAGGACTGAAGCCCTTGCTGCGGGAGAAAGCGTATTTGACGGTTATCGTCAAGAACGTAAAGAAAGGCGGGAAGATCTATCCGCTGGCCTGGGACATTGCGCGCGAACTCGGAAAAACGTATACATTGAAGGATGAGAAAATTTGGGTACAGGACAACCAGCGTCTTTCCCCATTTGGTCTGGGCTCCGCCTGGGTCAGCAACACCTTTCATCACTATTGTTTGCAGTTCAGGAACGAGTAATGAATCAAGAACCTAAAGTTGGAGTCGCCGTCATCTTGATCAGGGATGACAAAGTGCTCTTGATGAAACGCAAGAGTCCGCTTGGTGAAGGAACATGGACAACACCGGGTGGGCACTTGGATTTTGGGGAAACACCAGAAGAATGTGGAACGCGCGAGGCAAAAGAAGAAGTGGGCCTGGAGGTATTCGATCTTCGCTTCCGGGCATTTACCAATGGCATCTTTGCGCCCGAAGGACGGCATTACATCAGCATCTGGATGGATGGGAAATCGACTGGCGAGCCAAGCATTGCCGCAGAAGATGAAGTGGAGGAGATCGGCTGGTTCACATGGGAGGCCCTGCCGAGTCCCCTCTTCCTGCCCTTGGAAAATCTGGTCAAAGAGAATAGTTATCCGCCCAAGTAAAACGACTAATGCTTTCTTCTGCTGATTTGATCCACCTGCCTTATACACGCGACCTCACCGAAGGTGGAATTGCATATGCGGTCCGTTCATTGCCGTATACCTACAATCGCATGGGCGGGTCACCCTATGATCGTCTGCGCAAAATCGTGGCGGGCGTGGCGGTGGAACTCGCGTTCCGGCGCTATCTTTCGGAGCAGGAGATTCCCTTCGACGTGAAAGGCGCGACGCCGTTCACCGAACCGGATCGTTATGATGTCTCATTGGGCGGACGACGTTGTGATATCAAATCTTTTCTGATCACGCATCGCGAACAAATCTTGGAGATGAAGCGTTATCCTGGCGTGGTATTGCGCGCGCCGGCACTGGTCCCCTCCGATCAGCACGCGGGAGATGGGCATTCGCTGGATGATCTCTATCTCTTTGCTTTTCTTTCGGGCCTCGTTGCAGCCTCGCAGGAGGATGTGAAGAAAGTCATCGCAGCGAACCAGCCACATTACTTGATGCATGCCATGCCGGAAAGCTGGACGCGTCCGTCGCAATGGAATCCGCTGGGGAAGCTGGCCGTGAAATCCGAATCAAAGGGGACTCAAATCATCGAAATCGGCGGACAGGACGAGGGGCGCGAGATGCGTTCTTATCGGGTGGAAATTCCACCACACACGCGCCTCGAAATTCCGGAAAGATTCTATTCCCTCTCCTATGTTCACAACCAATTCCTGCCGGAGGCGCGGCTCGGAATCCACAGCCCCGCTCGCAAGGAAACTTACATTATCGGTGTACTGGATTGGGGTAATATATGGGTATACGGCATGGATGTTCTACTGGCGGGCTATCTGAGGCGGGAAGAGTTTTCTCGCCGCGCAAGCTTTATCCAGGCCGGGGCCCGTGTTTTTCAATACGACCGAACCCGCACAAAAAATCTAGCTGTCAGTGTATCTGATCTCAAGCCATTGTCCGATCTTATTGCACATGTCAAGGATTGGAATCGGTAGTTAGAGGTATAGATGAAACTCAAACGAATCTTTTTTGGACTTTTGGTCTTATCCCTGCTGTCGTGCAACTACGTTACACAGATGGTTTTCCCGCCAACGGCCACGTCCATCCCAACCGCGACTGCTACGGCAACCGCTTCGCCCAGCCCGACGCCTACTTCCATTCAGCCGGCATTCGTCCCACCAGAATGCGCGGGCGTTCCGGTGGCGACCATTTCGCCGGATGTGCTAAGCGAGCCGTCCACTGACGAAAGCCAGATCGTTGACATCTCCAAGGCTGAACAATTGCAGATCCTGAAAAAACTTGGAGACATTGTCAGTGGGGTATATGTGTACCCGGACTTCAACGGGCTTGACTGGAATGCCACCGTGGCAGACACACGGGAGAAAATCCAGGCGGGTATAGACACGGAAGCCTTCTATATGGAGATGCAAAATATCATCACCGAACTAAACGATGAACATTCATTCTTCCTTTCACCGATGGAAGCGCAGCTATCGGATTCGGAATTGAAAGGCGATAACGAATTTGTTGGTGTGGGGATCTATGGACAGGTGGATTTTAATAGTGGACGTTTTATTGTGATCTCGACTTTTCCTGGCTCTCCCGCAGACTATGCCGGCATACAGCCACACGACAGCATCCTCAAGGTGGACGGCCGAACCATCCAGGATGATGGCTTGGGGAATCCTCTGCGCGGCCCGCAGTGTTCCGTGGTCATGCTCACCGTGCAATCACCAGACGGGGAAACGCGCGACGTAATGCTGTATCGGGAACTGATCGAAGGCAGCCTGTATATTGATTACCGTCTTGTGCCGACAACAGATGGCTCGAAGATTGGTTATATCTTCATCCCCACCTTCTTTGATGAAACCATCCCGCAACAGATCAAGGACGCGTTGAATGACATGGGTCAATTGGATGGTTTGATCCTGGATTTACGTTTGAACGGCGGCGGCAGCAGCAGCGTGGTCTATCCCATCCTGTCTTATTTCACGTCAGGCAGACTCGGCCAGTTCGTCAGCCGCAACTCCTCCCGTCCCTTGACCGTGGATCCGGACCCCGTTCAAAATTCGCAAACCGTGCCTTTGGTGCTGATCGTCAGCGAAGATACAGTCAGCTTTGGCGAAGTGTTCGCAGGCATCCTACAGGATTCGGGACGCGCCAAGGTGACCGGTCAGACGAGTCTCGGGAACGTTGAAGTCCTGCACGGCTTCGATTTCGAAGATGGCTCGCAGGTATGGATCGCCGCGGAGCGCTTCCACTCCGCGTTCTCCGATGTCAACTGGGAAGATACCGGCATCATCCCGGATGTGCCAGCCTTCCAACCCTGGGAGACATTTACCTTCAACACAGACCCCTCCGTTCTGGCTGCGGTAAAAATGCTGGGTCACCAGTAAGTGATAATTGATGATTAACCGTGCGAAGGCCTGCCGTAAGGTGAGGCGTAGCCGAAGGATCTCAAGCCTTCGCAAGGCTTTTCCACGGAGAGCACAGAGATCCTTGAAAATTCTTCCCGGAGAACTATGTTCCATCCGTGGCAAAAAGTTTTCACTTAATTTTCGCCGCATAGCGAATTAAGCTAGTCTCATACTCCTCTGGTACACTTTCCCGAATGTCGAAAAGAAATTTGATCTTCATTGGCGCGGGACTGCTCCTGCTCGCCATTTTGTTTTACCAAATCCCCGCGGTGAACGAACGGCTCGACTGGCGTTACGAAGTTGCAAAAACTTATTTAAGGAACGTACTACATCCGGTCGGTGCGGTGCCCACGGCCATCCCCAACCCGACCGGCACACAAAGTCCGGCCAGCCCAACCGTTCCTCCCACGCCGACGAGCATCAGCGTTGAAACGCCAATTCCGCCAACGCCGACACTTGAAGCGCCGCCTCCGCAGGCCCTACTCAACTCTCCTCCCTACGAAAAACAAACTGCCAACAATTGTGGTCCGGCCGCGCTCTCGATGCTGCTGCACATGTTTGGCTGGAGCGGCGATCAAAAAACAATTTCAGATGTGATCAAACCCGTCAATGGAGATCGCAACGTCAACCCGGATGAACTGGCCTACTGGGTGCGCAATTATGCCGGCTGGCTGCGCATCGAATACCGCGTCGCCGGTGATCTCGAAACGTTGAAACATCTGATCGCGGCGGGGTATCCAGTGATCGTGGAAGGCACCACTGCTCTCAATCCGGATGACACCGGCTGGCCCGACGACGATCTGTGGGCCGCACATTATCTTTTGCTCACGGGCTATGATGATGGGACACGAATTTTTACGGTGCAGGATACCTACCACGGCCCCGACCAAAAAGTTCCTTACGCGCAAATCAGAATCCGAATGGAAACCGTTTAATTATCTGTACATGATCGTGTATCTTCCAGATCAGGAAGCTGAGATCAAGACCCTGCTCGGCTCGGACTGGGACCCGGATGTGAAATCGGCAAAACGCGTTGGACATCGCCCAGGCCGCCACCGAGAAAGACCCCGCCGACGCGTTCGCCTGGTTTAACCTGGGAAGCAACCTCGTTTATTTTGAACGGTACGATGAGGCCAACGCGGCTTATGACAAAGCGCGCGAAATTGGTTTGCCGCAACGAATGTTCCGCTACCAATTCGGTCCCTTCATTGCCAACTTCCAGGCCAATCGCACCGACGATCTGCTCGCACTGACCAATTACGCGTTGGAACGTACCAACATGTCTGAAGAGACCTGGCTCTGGCATGGTTGGGCTTTATATCGCAAAGGTGACACCAAAGGCGCCATCGAGAACTGGCGCAAAGCCCTGTCTGTTCATCCGGGCTATCAGGATGCACTCTACGCGCTGGATTTTGTTGGCGCAACGCCGTAAGAAAGCACTCCCCCGCTTTGCGGTAGAATCCGGTAGATGAGTTTGTGCCGATTAAGAGAAGATTGCTTCGTCGGGAAGAACCCCCTCCTCCAATGACAGATGATCTTTATGAAAAAAATCATTCCCATTCTTCTATTCGTTTTTCTCTTCACCGCTTGTGCCCCCAGCAAAGTCCCTGTGGTTGCAGCGACTTCCACGTCGCCGGCACCTGCTACGGAGGTTCCTCCAACTGCAATTCCTACATCGACCGTGGAACCTGTCACGGCAACCGATACGCCAACAGAGGCGGTTACGGATCAACAGTTTTCTTCAGTGGATGGCATGCCGCAGATGTTGATTCCGGAAGGTGTGCTGCACATGGGTGGTTATGATGTGCGCCGCGCGCCGAACGAAGTTCCTGATCACGATGTCACCATCGATGCCTTCTGGATGGATCAACTGGAAGTGACGAACGCGATGTTCCATCTATGTGTGGAAGCGGGCGCTTGTCCACCGCCACAAAGTCTCAAGTCGCAGAGGCGGACTTCCTATTTCAATGACCCTGAGTTCAACGATTATCCCGTTGTCTATGTCACCTGGGGACAAGCCAGGGCCTATTGCCAATGGGCAGGACGGCGACTGCCCACCGAAGCAGAATGGGAACGGGCCGGGCGCGGCGATGACTTTCGCACTTTTCCCTGGGGCGAAGATAAAGCCAATGGCACGCTGGTCAACTTCAACATGCTGGTCGGCGATACGTCCCGCGTAGGAAGTTATCCTGCGGGCGCAAGTCCGTTCGGTGTGTTGGATATGGCTGGTAATGTAGCCGAATGGGTCAACGATTTCTATGGCTTCAATTACTCCCTGACCACCGTTCTGGATCCCGCCGGACCAGAGACCAGTGCAACTTTCAATCGTGTGGTGCGCGGCGGCAGTCTGGGCGACGCAGAGATCAACATCCGCGTCTCGAAGCGTTCTTCGGTGGTGGGTTCGAATTTGAACGCCATCCCGGGCTCCAGCGCTTATCTGGGTCAGTTCTCGCCCCGGATCGGTTTTCGCTGTGCAGCGGATGAAAATTGAACCTTGCGAAGGTTTTTCTTTTCACGGATCTGTTTTGGCTGACCAACCTGCACAAGGATCAGTGGCAGAACCAATAAATGAAAAGGCATGCGTTCATAATTACGCATGCCTCTTCGCATAAATGGTGGAAGCATTATGCTCCTCCTCATCCCCCTGTTTCATTTTCTTATCTAGCTGGACTAATCGATCATGCTGGCGAAGCAAATTCAAGACGCAGGCAGATAGAGGTTGTTACACTTATAGCCACGCAAAAAGTTACAGTTTTGACAAAAGAACAGGGTTTTAGCCACTTCAATAATTGACTTTCCCTGTGCCCTATGATATTATGCCCGCATAATATAATAGCCCCACAAGGCGCTCTTATCCAGAGAGGCGGAGGGAACGGCCCGTTGATGCCTCGACAACCTGCCAACCAAGGTTCTCATTAGACCATCGTTGAGAAGGTGCCAATTCCGACAGACGGATGTTCTGGGAGATGAGAGGGCTTCATACTAAAATATGCGATTGCCCTTTCTGTTCGTCTGAAGGGGCAATTTTAATTTCAAAGGAGAAACACAAATAATGAGCAATTCTTTTATGACCTCTTCCAAACTGATGTTCACTTCTGAATCAGTGAGCGAGGGACACCCGGACAAGCTCTGCGATCAGATCTCGGACGCAGTGCTGGACGCCTGCCTTGAGCAGGATCCACGCTCGCGCGTCGCCTGTGAAACCGCGACGAAGACTGGCTTCGTCGCGCTCCTGGGAGAAATTACTACAAAAGCTTTTGTTAATTTCGATGAGCTCGTACGCAAAGTGGTATTGGAAATCGGCTATGATAACAGTGACAAAGGCTTCGACGGTCATACCTGTGCAGTGCTTACCGCCGTTGCCAGCCAAAGTCCCGACATCGCCATGGGTGTGGATCACGCGCTTGAGTCGCGCGACGGACACCAGCGAAGCAGTCCTGTGGATGAAATCACCGAGGAAGAGGTCGAGACGATCGGCGCAGGCGACCAGGGTATGATGTTCGGTTTTGCCTGCAACGAGAACTCCCACCCTCATGCCCTTGCCGATTTACCTGGCTCACAAGCTGACGCGTCGGCAGAGTGAACTGCGTCGAAGCGGAGCCATCCCCTGGCTGCGTCCCGACGCGAAGAGTCAGGTCACGATCGAATACTCGCGGGGCAAGCCCGTCCGCGTGGATACGGTCTTGATCTCCACCCAGCACGCGCCGGATGTTTCGCTGGCAGAGATCACAGAAACGGTTACGGATGAAATCATCATGCCCGCGCTGCCCAAAGAGATGGTGGATAACAATATCAAAGTCTTTGTCAACCCTACCGGGCGCTTCGTGGTCGGCGGTCCGATGGGCGATGCAGGCGTGACCGGGCGCAAGATCATCGTGGATACGTATGGCGGCATGGGACGGCATGGCGGCGGCGCGTTCAGTGGAAAGGATCCGACAAAGGTGGATCGTTCGGCAGCGTATGCGGCGCGCTATGTGGCGAAGAACATCGTGGCCGCGGGACTGGCGGATCGTGTGGAAGTGCAGGTGGCATATGCGATCGGCGTGGCACATCCGCTTTCGGTCAATGTGGAAACGTTTGGTACGGCGAAGATCGCGGATGAAAAGATCGCCGCGTTGATCAACGAATACTTCGACCTGCGTCCTGGCGCAATCATCCGTGACCTAGGACTGCGCAAACCAATCTATCGCAAGACTGCCGCGTACGGTCACTTCGGCCGCGACGATATCGAATTCCCATGGGAACGAACGGATAAGGCTGAGGCGTTGAAGAGCGCCGCGGGACTTTAGTCTCGATACGGCGGCGATGATTGAGACGCTTCGCGTCGAAACCTGCCGCCTACTCGACCACCGCTTTGGTAAATCAAGAAGCGCTCCTGAGAAATTCAGGAGCGCTTCTTGATCCTATATTTTTACTTCCCGGTTTTTTATGGAGTTGGTGTGGGTGTCGGAGTCGTCCCCGAAGATGAACCAATCCTGGGTCTACTCACTGGAACGGTGGGCGGCACATACGTTGGCGTGGGTGTCACCGGTCGATAGGTGAGATGAAGCGCCTCATAATCCAACTTCGCATCACCACTTGCATTGTTCGAACGCAACAGGATGCGTATCTCCCCTCCAGGTGAGACGTAGCGCCAGAAATTGCGAATCCGAAAGAGCAGCACATTCCATTGTCCGCTAATCGTTCCCACGGTATCTCCCAGCTTAATCCATTGTATAGACTGATCCCGGCGTTTGGAAAGTGACATAAGCAGAGGGAGTATCTTCCGTTCCTGCTTGTTGCAGCAATCCCAAGCTGGAAAGCGAACCACTCGTCGAGCCATTCTGTGTATTAAGCGAAGCAGGAGCTAGAGCGGCTGATTCCTGTAATGGCATATTCGGTCTTGGCGTGGGAGTCGAAGGCGGAATAGGTGTAAGTTTGACCGTGGCATCGTGTACAAAAACATCACCATATTCATTTGTATCTCCATTTACTAAATTACTGGCATCAGACGAAAATGCTATAAAACTCCCATCAGCTGAGATTGCTAACCCATTATAGTAAGAAGACGAAGAGTCTCCATTCGATTGAACGCCATCGGAACTGACCGAGACGCGTTTTGTTGTGTTAGCCTGGCGGTCATAGACAAAGATATCTGCCATATTGTTTGTATCGCCAGTGACAAGATTAGTTGCAGACGAACGAAAAGCGATATATCTTCCAACGCCAGATATGTGAGGCAGGTCGGAAACTCCATTCCCAGCAAGTCCATCTGAATTTATGGAAACACGCATCGTTTTTCCTGTTTGAATATCATGCACAAACACATCCTCTGCTTCATTGGTATCTCCACTCACCAGATTGGTTGCACAAGAAGAAAACGCTATATAACGACCATCTGCAGAGATGGATGGTTTGAATGAAGCGCTGTTAGCCTGTATGCCATTGGAATCGACTGAAACTCGGGTCGTTTCTCCCGTTTGAATATCATGGACAAATACATCCTCGGCTCCGTTGGTATCCCCATCGACCAGATTGGTCGCAGAAGAGGAGAATGCTACATGCCTCCCATCCGCAGAGATCGAGGGAGAGGTTGCATCCGCATTTGCAGAGGTGCCATTTGAGGAGACCGAAATGGACGTATCAACATCTGTAAACCAATCCTTTGCATCGATTACCCAAGGGTGACTAAAATTTATCCTGTACATGAAGGCTATGAAACGTCCATCCGCAGAAAGAACAGGCGAGGTACCCGGTGTAAGATCGGTCACCATACCCGTATGATGATCGTACACATAAACAACATCCAAACTAGTTCCGTTACCCGAACAAGTTTCAAAGGCCACATAGCGCCCATCTGCAGAAATAGAAGGATTATAAGAATTGCAGGCCAGCTTCATTCCATCAGAATAAACTAATACAGCATCAGTTTGTCCAGTCTGATTGTCATGTACAAATACATCCAACCCATAGTCCGTGTCTGCGGGCGTGAAATTCGGAGCAGAAGACAAAAAGGCAACATAACGACCATTCGCAGAAATAGAAGGGGAAGAAGATTCTTCATCCGATTGTGTACCGTCGCTTGCTATCGAAACCCGCCACGTATCACCATGATGCCCCGCATAAATGTAAGAATCGGCAGTCGCTACATAACTTTGATCAGTTTGGTCGCCTTGAACATTTGTGTAAATTTTTTGATCGGGTGTGAAGGAATACCCTGGCTTTGGAGGGACTACGGTGCCTGACCAGCCTGGGGGAACTTGAATGGAATAATCCCCACTATGATCAGCAACCACAAATCCTCCGTACTCGTACTGCAAAGTAGCATCGCCAATCCCGGTGTTTCCAGAAATCGTAGGATAGGTTAATTCAAATGCGCCAATATCACAGTATCTCCCTTGCATCCATCGTTTTTGGGAATCAAAAAGTCCACTCTGAACAAAGTGGACTTTTCTTCTTCCATATTTATATTCGTTGATCTACGGTGTTACTGACGGACTCGGCATAGTTGTAGGAGTAAAGGTCGCCGTGGATACCGAGGGCAGGGACAGTGGTTGGCTTGACCCATAAATTACCTGCAGCACCTCGTAATCGATTTTGACATCACTGCGCAAGTCGTTCGACTGTAACTGGATACGAATCTCATTTTGTGGCGACATATACTGGTTAAGAACTCGAATATGGAATTCAAGCTTGCGCCAATCGTTGTTATTCCTGAGTGTAGTCATATTTCCAAGCTTGACCCATCTGCGTTTCTTCCAATCATAAATCGACCAGGTCTGTTTGGATAAGGCACTGCCTTTCACGTTCACCTGGAGCGAAAGATCAGAGATCAACGAAGTGGGAGTCTCTTGGGGCAAGGAGAAGGACAAGTAACCAAGATATCGTATCCTGCGCGGCTGGAAGATCACATACTTGGAAGGATCGTTTTCCGTGCCGTTTTGATCCAACTTGCCCAGGCTATCGAGAGAGCCTGTACTCGTACCCGTCTTGCTGGTCATTGACCTGGGCATCAGGATCTGCGGTTGGGAAGGTGGAACCGGCCCAGTCTTTGTGACGGTGTCCGTTGGCGTCCAGGCAGGCGTATTGGTCACGCTTGGAACGGGAGAAGCGGTGACCGTATCCGTTGGCAGGGCAGTGGCAGTATAAGTGAGTGTTGCCGTAGCAGGATCCACTATCGTTGGAACGGGTGTAGAGGTAAACGTGGCCGGCGGCACATTGACCGGGGTGTTCGTTGCTGTGTAAGCCGGGGAGGCTACATTCGTCACCGTGGATGTGAAGGTATTGGTGGGGGAAACTGGTATCAGTGTGGCGGTCGCGGTTGCTGAAGGGATCTGTGTCGGCGTATTGGTCGATACGGCTCCTGTCGACAAGGTCGCATAGAAGGACCAATGATACGCACCGCTCGTCGGTGAGGTCGAATAACTCCCTGGCATCGAACCATAGTTGTAACTATACCAACGTCCCGCTCCATTGCGGTCCATGCGGAAGTGCAAACCACTGCTCTCCGGCAGGTACGCCAGCCAGTACGTTCCCGGATTCAGTTGTGTGGGTGTGATCACATTCTGCGTGTTCCAGCCAGTGGTCGGTATGAAGGCAGCCGTCTGCGCCTTCAACGCTCCTGGTCCTCCACTCGGTCCCTTCGCATCATAAATGCCCAGGCGTAAATGTCCGGTCGCGGTGGCCACATAGAAACTCAGACTTTGAAGCGTTGCACTTTGTGACAGGTTTACCTGCTGAGACACCAACAGATTCCCATTCCCCGCATCATCCGTCTTCAAGACATTCGTCTCCCCTATCGTGATCGTACTCGAAGTTGTCGCAGGAGTGTTTGTTGTTGTTCGAACAGGTGTAACAGGATCAGCCGTTGCAGTCCAAATTGAAGTTGCCGTGGGAGCTGAACTAAGCCGGGCATCACGTAAATACAATACGTTGGCACCCGAGAATGGAGGGGTAAAAGTCCGGACTGTACCTCCACTCACAGTCCCCCCGTCAAGCTTGTTGCCATTTGCCGGGTTAAACCATTCCAGTTTCAATACTTCGTTTGATCCGGAAAGGTTTATGCTAAATTGCTGGCTGTTTTGCGAATAAACAAGGTATTCGGCTCCGCTTGAGGCAGGATGAGCAAGTGCATACCCAGTCGAGGATAAATTGCCTTGCGGAGTCATCGAGAGCAAGTCCATTTTGTCTGCATAACCCTTAATCCATCCCAGGTTGTATCTGAAATTCTCAGCATCACTAAATTCAGCCCCACCCCCTTGATCGTCATAGTTTGAGTATCCGCCATCCATCATTGCGAAACCTGCCGCGCCCCTGGTAAAACATTTCCAGGCCCAGTCAGCCCCATCCGTCTCCTGCCAGGAGATATGATCTGTATCAGGAAGTACCACCTTATTCCCAGTGAGCGTTGGACAGTCGTGATCGAAACCGCCTGCTCCGTTGGGTGAGATCACATCTGCCCGGGAAGAGAACAGATAACTATTTCCGCCTGAGCCTTCTGGATAAAATACCCCTTGCAAGACAAGATGCTGTTTCTGTTTTGCTGCTTCATAAGATTTTATGTAACTGATAAAATGATCAACGAAGCCTTTTGGAGTGTATCCATTTCGGGAATAGTCTCCCCAAGGCTCCATGGCAACCTCCCAGATAACATTATCCAGATCTCCCACCGAATCTATGAGTTTGCGCACATAGGCTTCCTGATAAGCGGCAACCGACGGGATAATTAACGTTTCAGTATCCAGTCCATGACCTTGCCCTGTGGGATCTCCATTTATACTATTGATATTATTGCCCGCATTGTAAGGATGCCCTTGCCATTGATTTGTCATTGTATTGCCATCATGCACTGAAAACCTGTCAAAGACCTCTACAACCACATAGATGTTATTTTGACCGTAGGTGATAACACGGCTTCGCAACCGGTCAAAATACTCCTGATTCAGCTGATTCAGATCGTATTTCGCTCCCCCATCCAGTGCCAGCCCTGGACCTGTTCGAACGTACAGCGTAGGTTTGATGTACCACGAGCTTCCAGCTGATCGATGCGATCCTTGTTCCCACACGTGAGCTTTTGTGTAATTTTCACCGTGAGAAGTAAGAAAGTTTACAAACGCATTAAAATCAAAAGCTGGAGGCGGATTTGTCCTGCCACCATCCTGGATTGCGTTCCAATAGTTGGAGCCTGCTAAAAAGACCGGTTTACCGCTACCGTCCACCAAGTATCTTGGGTTCACAGACGAAACTCGCAGCGGACCGTTAACAGCCAGAGCTTTCGTTGTTGTAAAACCTAATAAGGAAACTCCAGTTACTAGCATAACCAGGCACAAGGTGTACACATATTTTTTCATTCTCTATCTCCTGATCGTACGCGAATTTATCATCCGGGAAATATCATCCATCGAATCGCAGTTCTATATGCTTTGAAACTTCAATGCTGGGATTTGTTCCATAAAAGGGTACGATTATTTCAGGTACAAGTGAAGTGCTACCATCCCCAAAATCACAAACAAGATTGTAAGGACTGGCATGACATCGGTACTGTCCCACCAAAGTACTATCCAAAAAATAAAAGCGGCCCTGAATATTCAGAGGCGCTTCGCTCTCAGGGAGGGTTGATCCAGTTCAAGGAAGGTCGAGAGTCAGTTACCAGTACCGCCCCAATCCCCCGGAGGCATTTCAACCAACGGTCATCTTCATCTTTCCATCGTCACTCATATCTCCGATGGTTTTGAGCCAGAGATTGCTCCGTCCGCCATGATCCAGCAAAGTACTTTGTATTCATCAGTGTTTTTTCCATCCTATCTGCCATGAGAAACAAATAGTTCATCACCGATTGCAATTTTCACCTGCAGAGTGAACAGTAAAGCGCCCCTGGAAAACTCAGAGGCGCTTTGTCAAGTATCCAAAAGAGGAAATGAACTGCTTATCTGAATTTATAATCAGTACTTCACGAAAGGGCTTGAACATGGTTTACTTGGTTCCGACCAAGGAGACCAACACCACTGTCCAAGCCCAGTGCCAAGATTACTCGAACAATCCGTTCTGAGCAAGGCCTCAAGGCCTTTGTAGAAGTGGTTCGCAAGAACCTGCCGCTCGATTTGAAAAATACACGGATCACAGCGGATGACATTATTTATGCGCTGGCCTATGCTAAGGTCCATCGTCTAAGTATTGCATCAGCTTGTCAGGAGTTACGAGACGCGCCCTCTGGCAATCGTTTGCGCGAGGTCCTGGTGGAGGCTTTGCCAGATCGGATCGGCATGCAGCGGATGCTGAACAGGATGTTTCGCCAATGGCGCCGTGGCGCCACATCCGAGTATCTGGAAAGGCAAGCGAGACTTCAACATTGCGATTGACCTGACGCTGAGCCCGTATCATGGGCAGCCTTATGAAGACAAGGATGAGATTGTGCGTGGGATGCCAAAATCGGGGACGACCCATTTTCATGGGTATGCCACGGTTTCGATCGTGCGAGATGATCGGCGCTATGGGGTGGCGCTGCACTTCATCGAATATGGCGAGGAGATGGCCGACATTGTGCGCTGGCTCATAAAACGCCTGAAAATGCTCAAAATCCGCATTCGCCGGGTGTTTTTGGACAAGGGTTTTTGTTCCCAACCCGTTTTCAAAGTCCTCCACCAGCATAAATTGAGTTACATCACGCCTATTCCCGTCCGTGGCCAGTCGGGCGGTGTGCGGTCTTTGTTGCAAGGCAAGTCCCGCAAAACAAGTTACACGTTCAACAGCCCCAAGCATGGTCAATACACGGTTCAGGCCGTGGTGGTGCCGCGGTATTCCAAAGGCAGATATGCCCGTCACAAAAGCAAGTGGTTTGCCTGCGGGCATTCTGCCTGCCCAGGTCTTTGCACTGTATCGCCAACGCTTCGGCATCGAGTCCAGTTACAGACAAATGAACCAGGTGCGTGCGCGCACATCCACTCGCAACCCCGTGATCCATTTACTATTGGTTGGGCTCGCGTTTGTCTTGTTCAATCTTTACATTTCTTTGCGCCAACATTTGTCCTCTGCGCTCAAGCAACCTTTGCATTTGCCAAAACGCTTTTGGTCATCCTTGCGCCGCTTGGCGCTCTTGCTCAGTCGTGCGATTGAACGTTTGTGGGGTACGACTGAGGTCACTCAACTTCAATCTTGTTTTCCGCTTTCGTGAAGTACTGATTTTTCAATTAATAAATATTGAACGGGATATGCCTGCTAGTATAGGAACTCAGGTAAAAGATTCTAACCCATTGGAAGTGTTTGCACATAGACCTCTTTCACCTGGGTGTAGCGCAAAAGTGTTGGTGGGATAAGATCAGGTTGAAACGGACAGTCCAGCTTGCCAGGCACTCTGAAAGCGTCCGCTGTGGAATTCGCCCAAGGCAGCAAGCCTGGCTTGCGCCTGTTTTCGTTTCCAACCGCGACCTTGCCTTTTCATGCGGTGATGGATGACGGTATTGATTCCACTTTCAACTGTTCCGCTTGCAATGGGATAGCCTGCCTGTCGGAAATAGGCAGGGGATTGACGAACATCGTCCAAGCAAGAAATCTGGTTCCAATCCAAGGCCTGTAAAGCGCTCACGACTTCTTTGACCCGTCCGTCCCATAAGCATTCGGCTTGGGTTTCCAGCCATTGTTGAGAAGCCAGGGAACCTTCCCCGAAAGCAGCTTTGGCGACTTTCCAGAAACGTTCCTTCGCATGGCTCCCATCAAGGATCTGGATGGCTTGAGGATGATTGCTGGTGGTAACCCGCTCAATCCAGGGTGCGCCGTCATTGACTGAACTGAGGCGTCGCACTCCTTCCAGATACTGATGTTGTCCCAGTTCATCTGCGTTCCACAGCCCGGCCTGATAACTGTGTTGTGTCAGCAGCACCCGTATTTCGGGTGCCTCGCCTGGCTTTGGGGATGAGACTAGGGTCGGCTTCACCTCCGAAATCACGCTCAGTTTGACCTCTTTCCAGCCTGCTTCACGCACTAAAGCATCCCGCCAGCGCTGGAGATGTTCGCCAACTCCTGAATGGGCTGATCCACCCTCCCTATTTTGCTTGCCGCTTGCGGAACGTCTGCCGCATAGACCTGTTCCGCTTCCGCCTGCCTCTGCTCTTCCACGATCTGCCCCCAGCCTGCTGTCACGCGTCTCACGCTACGCGTATCCTTGCAACGGTCGCAGCGCTGTAGGCTTCCGCTGCCTACTCAAAGAATTTCCCGACCAACCCTTGTCGAACTGCCACGCCTGCGGCCCCTTCACTCCAATGATCGGCTCGCAGGTTTAGTTTTGCGTCCAGCGGGAAAAAGCGTCTCGCTTTTACAATTCGGACAAACATAATAGGCTCGCTCTACTGTGCTATCGCCTTCCAGACCCTGAATACTCCATTCGCCATAGCCCTCGAATTTCATCTTTTCTCCGCACTGCTTGCATTTCGGCAATTCAATCTGTGCATCCGTGTCTCGTCCATTCACTAATTGCGCCAGTGCTTTCCCCATCAGCTCTCGTCGTCGCTTGCGGACTTCCGCCTCTCTCCAAAACTCGCCTGCGGATGCGCATCATACCATTCTTCCAGTTGATCAAACATTCGTTTGGCTTCTTCCACATATGCCGCTTGGCGTTTACTGCGAGACTGAGGTCGGGTCATATTTCTTTTTCTCCTTACCACAGTCTACTCCAATTTGCCCATTCCTCCCGATACTTTTGCGCTATACCCCTTTCACCTCAGGCGCTGGTTAGTATTTCTCTATTGAATGACCCGGAGTTAGAAGAGCTAAGCACCAGATTGGTCTCGAAATATGATACAGAATTCATTCACGCACATGACCTCCAAGTCAGCATTCATAACGGCAAGCTCATTAACAAAGATACTATCTTCGAGCGATTAATAGTGTTTGTTATGGAAATTTCTGCACTCGTAAATGAAACGCAATATAGATTAGGTCAACTAGCTGAATCTGTAAAATAAGTAACTCCCCTTTCGGGGAGTCTCTGCCTAATCATTTATCTTTTAGCTAAGGATGAGATTGCTTCGGGGTAGCGCTTTCGGTGCAACCTCTCGCAATGACGGGATCTTGTTAAAAAAAGTCACGGAGACGTTATACCCTTCTCAGTCACGAATTGCGCCCTTTTGCGAGACTGTAGCAGATCTACCGATGGGCAGGCACAGTGAGGTTGAACCGGCTTTCGGCAAGTCTAGACGAGCCTTCTTGGAAGTAATTCCAAGGCAATATCGCCAGAATCCGGCCAGAAATTGCACGAAAAACAGGAACTGGCCCCGTTTCGCATCCAACGGCATACAAAACTTGCAGTTTTTTTGAAAGATGCCTCTCCAAGTCGGTATCTGTGCTACAGTGTCCCTTTTGCGCAATTTTTGACCGGGGTGTTATATAATCTCCGTGACTTTTTGATTGGGTCAACCCTCATGTCCTTTTCCATCCTTGCCTCTACATTCGCCAACAACATTCTTCCCATCATTCTGCTCGCCGGAGCGGGCTTCGTGCTGGGGAAGGTGCTGCATATCGATGCGCGCAGCGTGGGGCGCATTGTGTTCTACGTGTTCAGTCCTGTCCTGATCTTCGACCTGCTGGTGCAAAGTCAATTGAAGATCGGGGAAGCGATCATCATGATTGCCTTCGCCTTTTCTTTTATTTTGATGATGGGCGCGCTGACTTTGCTGTTCGGTTATTTCCTTAAATTGGAACGCCACGCGCTGATCTCCATTCTGATCACCACCATGTTTGCCAACACCGGTAACTATGGTTTACCTCTGGTTTCCTTTGCCTTTGGTGAAAAGGCCTTGTCCTATGCCGGTATCTACTTCGTAACGACGACTTCCATGTTCTATACCCTGGGCGTCTTGTTCGCTTCACTGGGCCACATGAATGCAAAAGAAGCCCTGCTGGGCTTATTCAAAGTGCCGACCATTTACGCGGTCCTGCTGGCTGTTGCGGTCAACATCTGGCACATTTCCATTCCGGTGCCGATTTAACGGGCGGTCGATCTGGCTGCCAATGGGACGATTCCCTTGATGTTGATTCTACTGGGCTTGCAGTTAACCAGTTTGGAATTTTCAGGAAGTTTACGCGCCTTGCAATTAAGCGTCTCGTTTCGTTTATTGCTCGCGCCGTTGATCGCACTTCTGTTCGCGGCCTTGTTTGGATTGCAGGGCTTCACCCGGCAGGGCGGTGTGACCCAGGCTTCGATGCCCAGCATGGTCAGCGCCACGGTCCTGGCGACGGAATATAACCTGGATGCGAAACTGGTCACAGCCGTGGTATTCGTCAGCACGTTGTTGAGTCCTCTCACACTCACACCGTTGCTTGTCTTTTTAGGGAGGTAAGGATCAAAGACACTTCTTATTTCTCCTTCTTCATGTTTATTCTAATCGCCGCGGCGAGTTTTTTTAACGTGCGCCAAGTTTCGGCCCAGTCGGGAGTCGAGCTGAAAAACGTTGGGGCTTCGTACCAGTATGGAGAACAGATCACCTTCGTCGCGCAGGTCAAAGCTTTGATCCAGATCCAACAGGCCTCCATTGTAATCATGGATGAGGTGGGGTCAATGCAGGTGCAGCCACTCGAGATCGATGCCGAGGGGAATACAGTGTATCGTTTGGATGTGAAGCAAAACGTGTTGCGCCCGTTCTCCCTCGTGGAGTGGAGATATCAGTTCGCGCTGGCGGACGGCACCACCTTTCAAAGCGCCGCGTATTCCATCCGTTACAACGATAACCGTTTCACCTGGCAAACGCTCGGGATGGACACAGTCCGCGTCAACTGGTACAACGGTGATGCGAAGTTTGGAGAAGCCGCGTTGAATGCAGTGCAGGCGGGTTTGGGCTTCATCAGCAGTTTGCTGCCTCTCGATCTATCCCAGCCGGTGGAGGTCTTTATTTATTCCAGTTCGGATGATCTGCGCGGCACGCTGACCCTCGGCGGCGAAGATTGGATAGCGGGTCACGCCGACCCGGCGTTGGGCGTTGCCACGGTTGTGATCGCGCCGGGCGCCGAGCAGGGCATCGATATGGAGCAGCGCATCCCGCACGAACTCATGCACGTGATGCTCTATCGACGCGTGGGCGCCGGCTATGAGAATCTGCCCGCCTGGCTGCGCGAAGGCACGGCCACATTGGCCGAAATGTATCCGAACCCGGATTATGACCGCGTGCTCGCCGAGGCGGGCGCGAATGATACATTGATTCCCTTACAGGATTTATGCGTCTCCTTCCCGCCGGAGGCGGGTCAGGCGTTTCTGGCGTACGCCGAATCCCGATCGTTCACGAACTATCTTCACGCCACCTATGGTTCTGCCGGTCTCTTGAGTCTGGTCGGTTATTACGCGGACGGCGTGGATTGTGAGCACGGTTCCGAACGCGCCTTTGGCGTTTCGTTATCGCGTTTGGAATTGAATTGGCACGAATCGGTATTGGGCAACAGAGCGATTGGTTCTGCCCTGAAAAATCTATCCCCGTATTTGATATTATTGTGTTTGGTATTGTTTATTCCGCTGGTGGGTGGGTGGAGCATGTTGCGCAGAAAAGGAAAAGGCGATGGCTCAGGATCCTATAACAAATAACGGAAATGTGCGTGCGCACGTGTGGGTGAAGGGACGCGTGCAAAACGTTGGCTTCCGTGCCCATGTGGAATACGGCGTGCGCCAGATCGGTGGATTAACCGGCTGGGTGCGCAATGTCGGTTACGATACGGTGGAAGCCATCGCCGAGGGCGAGCGCTCCAACGTGGAAAGTTTTATCCAAACGATGAAAGATGGTCCACGCAGTTCGCGCGTGGATGAGGCAAGGGTAGAGTGGGAAACGCCTACTGGGGAGTTTGATCGTTTTGGAGTGAAGAGAAGTATGTGATGCAAAAGCGTTTAACTTTTACACACTCTTCACAGATGCGTTAAGCAAGTTCTTCAGGACCTTCGTGTCGACGTCTTTTAATTTCTTGATGTACAAGCAGCCCTTGCCAGTGGAGTACTTGCCAAGTTTCTTCAGCACATCGGCCTGCTTTTCGATGCCACCCGGAATGTAGAGCGTAATATTTGCTTTGCGAGGGGAGAACCCGATGATCATCCAGTCGAGTTCACGCCCACTTGCATATTTTAGACGTCGACTGCCAAAGCCAATAATGCTCGAGCCCCACATCTTCGGCTCGGAGCGGGTCACTTGTTCCATCATCTTTGAGATTTCGAAACAATCCTGCCGGGTAGCCTCATCCTTGATCTTGTTCAAAAAATCTTCGACACTTGCCTCTGTCTTTCTGGTTTTCAACTCGGCCATGGCTCTCTCCTTTGGTTTAAGGAGATTTTAGCACATTTATTCTATTTTGCGTTTTCAAATCTTATGTCGTTTCCAAAGTAACTCAAGAATAGAAAGAGGGTTTTAGAGTCAAATCTGCCCCAAAATGTAATCATCAGATAAAGGGCGAACAGTCTCATTGTTAGCTTTTTAGGCAATCTCCGAACCAAACAAAGGTGATTTCACCGCAGAAATTGCTCAAAGCGCCAGAATTTGTGTTCGGGCTATTTCTGACCAATACACAAAAGCAGTGCAAAAGTGACATTTGGTCTCATTTCAATTACCGCGTTTCCAATGCAACTCTTGAATACGGAGATTTCGTCCACCATAACTTGAGTGCGAGCCGACAGTGCATCGGTAACACTCCCAATGTTAAAAGTGCCGCCAGTGCATGGGTTACATTTTGTGTGTGACAACCGCCATTTGTGGATAGAGCAATGACGGTTACTTCTTCAAGAATGGATAGGGCCAGCGCTTGAAGATGCGACCCTGACGATAGACAGTGATGTAAGCACGTTTGGTATCGAGCAGGACTTTTAACATACTCTCCTTTCAATCGTTTGCCAACCTGGAAAGTTTGACTGAGCAAATGGACATTGCCATGAGCGGTGACCTGTCGGAAGAAAGTGATACGTCCGGCTGCGATGGGCAAGGCATCGTGCGGGATGAGATAGGCGGGTGGCAGTTTGCGTAGCTTGGCGCGCCTGCGATGTTGAGCCGGAGTCAATCCGCTCAAACGCGGTTGAATATGCTGAGTATTGACAGTCTCTTCCAAGCGTTGCAGTTCGCGTTTCAGAGCACTGACTTGGGAGTAGTGACGCTGAAACAGACGTGGTTGAAACCAACCGTTGAAGTTCTCAACACTGCCGTTGGTCTATAGAGTCGACTACACCCTTATGGACTGGTGAGGTGCAAACTTTCCAGGTGACCCACCCGTTTCACCCTCTGAGCGGGCAGGTTTTTGAGCTGGTCAGCTGTCGTAACAACTGGGGGGAACAGCGCGCATACTATCACGATGAGACTGGAACCCTGCGTTCTATACCTTGGGCATGGACCAGCCTGGCACCGATGGACCCGGTTGTAAGTCTGGCAGCCGGGCGAGCGCTTTTCAGGATAGCCAACCTGTTGGAGCTTTCCCGGCTGCTGGCTTCCCTGAGGGGAAAACGGGAGGAATAGCCATGCTCACGGTCTGGCCAGTATGTAAAGTAAATTATGTCACCCCTGTAAAGCTTGTTTTGCCACCAAATTGCGGATGGGGTGTTGAATCCCAGCCAAGATGCCTGATAATGGTTGTGGAGTACCAAACCAGAATACGAGCAGTACTCCGGCGTGCGATCGTTCCAGCTCGTCTGGGATTCGGAGGTCCTGATGCGTACCAGTTCGTGGTCCCCTCAGAAGTGCGAAAGTCTGCGCAGGCATGCCAGTCTGAACCTGCATCCCGAACAGGTCGACGATCTCCTGTTTCACACACACCCCTTTTTCGATCCCTGCGATCGGGTCCAGGTGAAATACGAGATGCTGCGGCGAGTCCTGATCGAAGGGAAGCCAGTGGGAATCACCGTGGCAGCCTTCGGGTTCTCACGCGTGAGGTCGGCGCAGCTGCGCAAGCGCTTCGAGGAGGATGGGCTGGCAGGGCTGCTGCCTCAGCGTCGGGGACCCCAGGGAGTCTGGAAGGAGTCAGTGTGGTGCACAAGGCCACACCGCCGGATTTGAATGGACAGGCTCGGCTGGCGCATGGTTACCCAGCGATTACGGCTACGCTGGTCAATACAAAAGTGCCGGTGACCAGTTATGCCAATTGGTTTTCCTATCTCACCAGCGACTTCCTCAGTCAGAATAAAGAGATTGAACAAGCCTTTACGAACACCGTTCGCTTGGATCCAGGTCAAACAATACGGTTTGTCGGTGATTTGGGGCTGGATGACCAAAAAATGTTGGCCCAGGTCGTGAAATTAGAGCAGGAATTTGTCTTCCGCATCAGCCATCTGGAGCGTTGGGAAAAGACGGAAAAACTACAAGACTTGGTGGAAAGTGTTCCTGATCAGGCCACCTTCCAGGTATTGTTCAAGCATGCTGGAAAAACCAAACTCGACACAATTCATTTTGGCTGGTTCAAGATTCGCAGCCCAGGCACACAAAAACCGTTGTGGATCATGGTGGCTGATGATGAAACTTTGGATCGACAACTGGTCTTGATTACCAACATCCCGCTGATGAAGGAGGCTGCTGTTCAACAGCTCTATAACGATTGGCGCTTGCGCTCCCGCATTGAACATGGCTATCGCTTTGATCAAGAACAAGGTTTGGATGTGGAAGACATGCGCCTCCCAACCGTTGACCGTATGCGCCGTCTGTTCGCCATCGTTCTCTTGGCGGCTCAAATTGTCTTCGTCATTTCTGAACATTGGCCGCCCAAGGCGGTTCTTTGGCTTCGGCAACTCGGCGGCCAATTGGGCATCCCAACTGACCGTGCTGGTCCCTATTGGCTCTTGCAGGGCCTCTCGGCTGTTATTGTTACTTGCATGACCTTGTCTTTTGTCTGCTTGCACCCTTTTCCGTCTCACGAGTTCACTTGTGGGTAATCACCAAAGGTGCTTTCCTTGACATCCCCTATTGCCTCAAGTAGAATGGTCTTCGCCCTGTCCCGCAAGTATGCGGGATAAACATTCTCGGGCCTGTAGCGCAGTTGGGAGCGCGCCTCAATCGCACTGAGGAGGTCAGGGGTTCGAATCCCCTCAGGTCCACCTGTTCAGTGAGCAGCTATCAGTGCGGGATCACTGAACGAAGCTGGCACTGATACTTAAACAACGGATCACTGTAAACCCGGGCCCATAGCGCAGTTGGGAGCGCGTCTCAATGGCATTGAGAAGGTCGGGGGTTCGAATCCCCCTGGGTCCACTGTAAGGAAAGAACGGCTTGTGTCGTCTTTCTCACAACTTAATATCGATCCAAAAGTCAGGACAGGAGTAGTAAGTCATCCCGTCAGCGAGAAGGGAAAACCCAGGTGCAAGCCCTTCAATGGCATCCAACGGGAATGCCAATTCGTAAGGCTGAACTCGCCTGTTTCTCGAATCCCCTGAAGGGGACGATAGCGAGGACTTTGCTGGTGAAGGTAAGTCGGACACTGGCACTGTACGCCAGTGCGGTGTTGTCAATCCGACCTACAGATAGTCGGCAACGGGTAGGCCCGTTATAGCGAACGAGTGGTAAAGCGATGATTTCGCTTTACAATTCCGGGTGGTACCGCGGAGCCCCAGCCTGAGTTTAACGAAAGGCGCCCTTCGTCCCTGATGTGGATGAAGGGATTTTTGTTTTCCCTCACCCTTCCCCACTCCCGAAGGGAGATGGGATAATTCGAAAGGAGGCACAAATGAAAGGTGTAATGCGCATCAACACGATCTTCTGGAAAGAAGGTCCTCTTCTTCCGCGCCTCCTCTCCGATAAATAAAACAAAATCTGATACTTGGAGCTTGGAATTAGATCATCACATTCATGAGGAAAGAATGGCGAAAACAAAAGAGAATGGCGAAAATAAGAAAACTGAAGAGATAACGGATACTGCCGCGCGACCAGATAAATCCTACCAGCCACTGGAGATTGAGAAAAAGTGGCAGGAGAAGTGGGAAGCGGACAAGTTGTATCGCGCCGTAATCGATGAGAGCAGACCCAAGCATTATGCCCTGACCATGCTGCCCTATACTTCTGGTGATTTGCACTTTGGTCATTGGTATCCGATGGCTCCCTCCGACGCGCGGGCGCGTTATAAGCGCATGAATGGTTATAACGTGCTGTTCCCCATCGGCTTCGACGCTTTTGGCCTGCCGGCCGAGAACGCGGCGATCAAGCGCGGCATCCATCCCAAGACGTGGACCTATAAGAACATCGAGAACATGCGCCGCCAACTAAAGACGATGGGCACGATGTTTGATTGGGAGCGTGAAGCCATCTCTGCCGATCCGGAATATTACAAGTGGACCGAATGGTTCTTCATTAAATTGTTCAAAGCTGGGTTGGCTTATCGTAAGTTGTCCGCGGTGGATTGGTGTCCGAAAGATAACACCACCCTGGCGCGTGAACAGGTTGTGGGTGAGAACCGCGTCTGCGAACGCTGCGGCACGCCGGTGATCAAGAAGGATTTGGAACAATGGTTCTTCAAATCCACGAAGTATGCGGATGAACTGCTGAACTTCGATGAATTGGACTGGCCTGAACGCGTGAAGACCTTGCAGACCAACTGGATCGGACGAAGCGAAGGCGCATCGGTTATCTTCAAGACAGAGGCTGGTGACCCAATCGAAATCTTTACCACACGTCCCGACACGTTATGGGGCGCGACCTTCATGGTCTTCTCGCCGGAACATCCGTTGGTGGATAAGATCACCACTGAAGAAAACAGGTCGGCGGTGGTCGAATATAAAACCCAAGCTGCGCGTCAGTCGGATATCGAACGTGAGGCTGTGGATAAGGAAAAGACCGGCGTCTTCACTGGCGCGTATGCGATCAATCCCGTCAATGACGAGCGTATTCCCATCTGGACCGCGGATTACGTTTTGATGTCTTATGGCACGGGCGCGATCATGGCTGTTCCCGCACACGATGAACGCGATTTTGCCTTCGCTAAAAAGTATGGCTTGACCATCATTCCGGTGATCCAGCCCGAAGGTGAGGATTTGAACGGCGAAACGATGGAGGCCGCGTATGCACATGAAGGCGTGATGATTAACAGCGGCCCGTTCAACGGGACGCGCGCCACAGACGAGAAGGGCATGAAGAATCCGGCCATCAAAGCTGTGATCGAATGGCTGGAGGAAAAAGGCGTTGGCAAGCGCGCCGTCAATTATCGTTATCGCGATTGGCTGATCTCACGTCAGCGTTATTGGGGCGCGCCAATTCCCATGATCCATTGCGATGTGCATGGCTGGAATCCGGTGCCTGAAGATCAACTGCCTGTATTGTTACCGGACGATGTGGCATGGAAGCCGACCGGTGAGTCGCCTCTTAAGCTGCATCCCACCTGGAAGAATACCACCTGTCCCATCTGTGGTGAGCCTGCCACTCGTGAAACAGACACGATGGATACGTTCATGTGTTCGTCGTGGTATCACCTGCGTTATCTGAGCCCTCATTACGATAAAGGTCCGTTCGAGGATGCCGAGTACAACTATTGGATGCCTGTCGATACCTATACGGGCGGCATCGAACATGCCACCATGCATCTGCTGTACACGCGCTTCTTCCATAAGGCATTACGCGATGCGGGCATTGTTGAGGGCAGCGAACCGATGATGCAGTTGCGTAATCAGGGTATCATCCTGGGTGAAGACGGCGACAAGATGTCCAAGAGCAAAGGCAATGTGGTCGCGCCCGATGAATTGGTTGGGCAATACGGCACCGACGCGCTGCGCACTTACCTAATGTTTGCCTATCGCTGGCAGGAAGGTGGTCCCTGGAACAGCAGCGGGATCGAAGGCACAGCGCGCTGGCTGCGCCGCGTCTGGACACTGTTTACGGACTCCGAAGACTCGGGTCATCCTACACGGGGAACTGCTTCCGATGAAACCAAACGGACTCTACGCCGGCGCGTCCACCAGACTCTGCGCCGCGTGACGAGCGACTTCGAGAATTTTGAATTCAATACCATCATCTCCGCCTTGATGGAACTGCTGAACGAGATGTATAAGGCGCGTGAAGCAGGCGCGGTCGGCACGCCCGAATGGGAGGAAGTGACTGAAATCTATTTAAAGATGCTGGCTCCCGTTGCGCCTCATATCGCCGAGGAACTGTGGACGAATCAGCTGGACAAACCTTATTCGATCCATACCCAGGCCTGGCCTAAAGTGGATGAGGCGGCTGCCAAGGAGGATGTGCTCGAGATGCCGGTCCAGATCAACGGCAAGGTGCGTGACCGTATCACGGTCGCACCCGACGCCAGCGAAGAAGCGATCCGATCTGCCGCGTTGGCGAGTGAGGCGGTTCAGAAATATCTGGAAGGCAAGCAGCCGAAGAAAGTCATCGTAGCCAACAAAAAGCTGGTCAGTATCGTGATATAGTTTGATAAGGCGGCCAGGCTCTTGAGCTTGGCCGCCTTGGGTTAATTGGGAGAATTGTCCTATCGGTGATGCCAGGGGACGGAAAATTGTGGCCACTCAATAGTGCTATAATCATCATAATCTGTGTAAGCCTTAGTTGTGCGTTCCCATGGAAGGCGGTATTTTCAACTCTGCGAGCGCTCATGATTTCCGCGTTGACTTTTGTACGGCGCCGGGATATCTGTAACCTTTTCGTGCTGTAATTCCTCATGGATATACGTAAGTGGATTTAACTACATTTCGTCTATTAACCTGCAGTTTGAGTTCGGTATGCCAGTTCCCTGGCGGTTTTTCTTATGGAAACTGATACAACTTTGTTGGAAGCTGCCAGGAACATGAAGGAGGACGCGCTGATCGCGATCTTTGATCTTTATTCAGCACCTCTCTATAACTATGCTCTGCGTTTATGTCGCGATCCCTTTGCGGCGGATAATATTGTGGGAGATGTATTCGTGAAGTTCTTGGACAAACTGGCCTCCGGGCATGGACCGGACACCAACTTGCGCTCATACCTCTACCAGATGACTTATCATCTGATCATTGACCAGGTGCGTTACTATCATCATGAGGTTCCCCTGGAAAACCTCGAATTGACACAGGGCAGCAGCCTATCTCCCTCGCTGGTGACCTTGGAGAACCAGATGTTGTTCGATGCACTGATCAGGATCATCAGGAAGGATTTAACGGAAGATCAACGACATGTGATTATTCTACGTTTCCTGGAAGGTTTTAGTCTGCAGGAAACGGCCAAAATTATTGGAAAACCGGTTTATAATATTAAGGTTATCCAAAACCGTGGGATTGCCAAGCTGCGCAAAGCCCTCGGTGACAAGGTAAGGTAAGAAAGTGAAAGCAACTCCTTCGCCGCAAGACCAGGAAATCATCGAACTTCTGGAGAATTTGAAGGTTCAGGATGCCGGGTATCCTCCAGAACTATTGGCCGCGCGGCGGGCCGCTTTCATTGATCAACTTGAACAGCGCAATCGGGTTGAAGTTTTGGAAACCTTGCCTTCAGATGAAGATCAAGAGGTGTTATACCTGCTGGGGGAACTCAGGTCTGAGAATATTGACTATCCTGCAAAGATGTTGAAGTCCAGGCGGGTGGCTTTTATTAAGCAGATCAAACAGCACAATCGGGTGTTCGAAAAAACGGTGCAGCCTGTGCAAGAGCAGGAGATCATCCAGATCTTACAAAATCTTGAGCCTGTTAAAGCCAGCTATCCTCCCGAACTGTTAACCGCCAGACGGGCGGCTTTCATTGCTCAAATCGCGCACAGGCGCAATCGGGTCAGTTTGCTGGATGCAGTTCGTTCAGCCCTTCGGAATATATTTCCTTACAAGGGAGAGACTACTCTCCAGCCTTCGAGAATGCTGCGCACTTCACTCGTGGTTGCCGGTCTGTTGTTGGCCGCGGTGGTGGGTTCTCTGGCCTACGGGAATCACGATCAGGCAAGCGAACCGCCGGATACGACCGCCTCACAAGGAGGTGGGCCGCGGCCGGTTCCCATTCTGGCCACCAATACACGTGTGGAGGCGCAAACAATTTGTAAGTCGGGATATGCACCTCCATTGTGTCTGGCGAAAGGGTTCGATAGCCGCCGGGATTTGACCTATCAAGGCAATGGTGCGCGGGCAGCTGTGGCAAAAGATACACTACCAGGTCTCGACGGGGTTCATCAGGCTGCATACGCGAACGATGGCCTATATGGCCCTGGTTCAAGCTGGGTCAGCAATAGCGCTTATAGTTGGATCAAAATTGATCTTGGGACGGCTACTACCATCAATACGGTCACTTTTGGCAGGGATCGCCTTGGCCATTATCAGGATCGCAGTCCGGGACAATTTGTGATCGCCGTGGCTTTGTCCGATAACATCTATGCAGATGGCAATAGCAGCAATGACGCCCTTGAATATATCCAGGTCTATAATTCACAATCTTCTGGTTTCTCGGGAACGGTTTCGACCGCTGAGACTGTAACGGCCAATTTTCAGCCCGTGCAGGCACGATATGTCAAGATCACCTTCGCCAATGCCGGAACCGCGATCGATGAAGTGGAAGCGTTCATGATACAACCACCTGCCATTCTGTCAGGTGCACCAACCGGACGGGACAGAGACTCGCGCAAGCCCACCGATACACCCACACCAGTACCGACAAACACACCGCGGCCAACCAATACGTTCACGCCGGTGCCGACGAACACGCCAGTGCCCACGAATACATTCACACCGGTACCGACTAACACACCGCTGCCCACGAATACATTCACGCCGGTACCGACAAACACACCGCTGCCCACGAATACATTCACGCCGGTACCGACAAACACACCGTTGCCAACCAACACTCCAACCCGTATACCCACGAATACACCGCTGCCGGTCAATACCCTGCTTCCGACGAATACGCCACTGCCTCCAACCAATATGCCCACTACTGCCTCCAGTGAGGTTGCGCCATTCACCTCTACGCCATAAGATTCACTGATAGAGCAGTCAATAATTAATAGGCAGGTGACAGTATTACTGTCACCTGCTACTTTATTAACCCATGTGTATTGAAAATTGCGTGTACGGAAATTTGCTTAAGCAGGCCGGAATCGTATACAATCGATTTACTGCTAACATCGTTGCCTGGTTTGAACATATCATGTGGCATTAGAGACCCAAGGAGTGAACATGACTGAACTGATGTACTTCCAATGGCAGAACGAAGTCTTGTTGAAAACGATCTATCCATTGCGGGAAATGAAGTTGCGCGATTTTCTCGTCTATTGCAGGGAGATCGAGCTGTGGGCGGAATACAAAGATAAGAAGATCGAAGCGCTTCAGCCCGAAGTCAAAATGTACACAGCCGCGCGGGCAAAGGCGCTGACGACAGCCTATCAATCCTATAAAGCGCTCTATGCATATTTCACCCAGGAGGATGTGCGTACGCCGTATCTGGCCAGGTACAACCCTCCGGATGAGACCGAATTGGCAAAAATCAAGGAGATGCACCGACTGTTCATGACTTATCTGCCAAAGTATGCCGATGTTCGCAAGGAAAAGTATTTCGTGACCCAGCAGGTGGCTTTATGGGAACAGCATCGTAAGTTTGTATTGCAGATGGTTGCGCAAAAACAGCGCCGGTTGAATATCATGTTGCCAGATCATCCCAATCGGCCGAAAGAAACTCAGGAACTGGAGAGAATGCAGAACGTTACGCTGGCCAGTGTGGAGGATGAGCTCGAACAGCTGTATTCGTTCGTCTCCACGTATAACAAGATCGAGAAGCGCAAGCTGGAACTCTATAAGGAGAGGGAGGCCGCGCAGCTTGGCAGCAAGGGTGTGCAGGCACAACTGGATGGACTGCATGTGCGCCTCCAACCTTTGGAAGCAAAACAAAAAGAAATATCCTCAGCCCTGGCCCGCCTCAAGACCCCACCGACGCTGGCTTCCGTGCAGGGCTATTTCACCACCGAAGACATCTCCGACCAGCTCCGCAGCCAGTTCCCGCAAATGGATGCCTCTCTGATCGCCGTGCTAAAAAACCTGCACCAACAGTTGGCTTTCTCGCTAAAGAACACCAAAGATGATGCAGTCAAGTTGATCACAGTCAAGAATCATTTTTATAGATTGCAGGATCAACAGCGCACCTTCCAGAAAGAGGCAGTTGCCTTGGAAACGCAATTGCGTAACATGCCTGCGGATTGGAACCAACGCAGCGTGCGACAAGCCAGGCTGGACATGTTAAAGGACGCGGGCTTGAAAGCCATTGAAACAGAAATGGACAAGCTGGGTGATTATCGGGCGGCCTTTGAATATTCCCAAAAATCCCAGACCGAACTGGGACAGATGATTCAGGCCAGGGAGAAGGAACTGCTTGGGGTCCAGCAGACCAGCTCCCAGCTTGGAAAAGAGGCGGCTGATCTGGAAGAGAAGCTAAAATCTATGACGTCCATCCTGAATGTCTCGGAAGAGGATTATCTTGTTCACGAGTTGCCCAGTCAGCCGATCACTGTCAAGGATATTGTGCGCGGCAAGATCGAAGAATACAAAGCCGCGCTCGCCTCGAAGGATCATCTTCAACTTTTGGAAGAAGTGGTACAACTCTTTATCAAACAGCCGGAGCGTTATCCCATTTGGCTGCAATATATGGTCATCCATTTTTCGGGGATGCGTTATGCCACTGCACATGGTTCCTGGGCGGACCCGAAGGATCTGTTGATCAGCTTGCGCACGTCTGATCTGGACAAAGATTTCAAGAAGATGGATGATGACGCGATCGAAGCACTGGCGCAGGCACGTGTCACGATGTATGAAAGCACCAATGCTTCCTCATCCGATATGCCGGAACTTGCCAAAACTCAAGACCAAAAATGGAAGGATAAGATTGCCTATCACTTAAAAGGGTTGAAATCACCCAGCGCCTATTATCGTCGCAAGGCTTTGTTCGATCTGCGCATGGATGAAGAGAATTATGAGGTCGAAAACATGACTCCTCAGCAGGCCCTGGAAGCGCTGGAGGCGATCAAGGACACGCTGCCCGAGTGGATGTGGAAGGAGATCGTCGAATTAACTGACCTGCGTGTCAACGAAGTCAAGGATCCGAATTGGGAGAAACTCACACCCGACGAGGAGGAGGAGCGCAATGAAGCGCAGTACGCGCAATTCCGTGAGATCATGAATAAGTGGAAGCAGGATAATCTCACCGGCTGGCGCGAAGAGCATGAGCGTACGGACCGTCTCATCGTCACTCGTTCCGTGTGCAATGAAGTGGCGGAACAGATCCAACACTTGCGCGGTTTTCCTCCTCCGGGCGGGTTGACTGCCAAGGCGCCCTGGTATATGAAAAACGAAAGTGAAAACAAAATTCCCGGTACGCCGCGCCCTTACTTTAAGAAACCCACTTCTGGCGCAGACTATCACGTGGGCGCGAGCATCTTGTGGCTGCGTTTCGTGCACGAACTTCCCAATCCCTGGCGGGTGGCCAGACCCTTGCAAACCAAAGGTGGCGACGGTTTGATACCCGCCGAGTTCTTGGGGCGAAAAGGAAAGACAATGGATGCCTGGGTCTATTCACAGAATGATGTGGTAACACGCACTCGTACTCGTCAGAACGAGAAGCGACAGACGGTGAGAGACCAGCAGTGGCTGCGCTGGATTCACGAAGCGACCGTTGCCGAAGTGAGTGAGACTGTGGATGGTCCGACCGTCCTGACCTTTGAAACGGCTTTACCTTACGATGACCCGCGCCTCTCGGCAGTGGGAGTCTTCAAACACGATCTGGATAACCTCATGTTCAATGGCGGTGAGGAAAATTACAACGGGTCGTTTGTGGGTTTCCTGCCGGAAGGACAAATCCCGGCCAGCGATCTCGAAGATATGCTCAATTGGAATCACATTCTGCTCCGGCAGGTGATGGCACCCGCCGACCTGGCGGCTTATCAGAAAAAATATATTGAAAGAGTATAACGTTGCTTCGACGATGAGTTTAAGATAAATAGCGGATTGCGCAGGGCGGATGGCATCCGCATAGATTTGATTTAACAGATGCTATTCTATCCTTTGTTTTGAATCGTCTTAGTTGCGGTATGATGTGGGAACATAAACCTGTTGAAATTCATCTTATTGTCTTGAGAGTGGTCAAAGCGATGGAATCCCCGCGTAAGTTTTTCTCTGTATTCGACAAAGTCCTCTTCGGCGGCCTGGGCTGTGGGGTGGTCGGACTTTGTCTCCTGCTCGGCGGATTCGTCTACGTTTGGCAGAATCCACCAGTGCCGCGCATCACCGCCTCCCCCGTGGGACTCGACTCTTTTCCAACGGTTACGCCTGTCACACCAGAACCGAACGTTTCCACGCCGACACTTTTCCCCACGCCTACTGCGACTCCCTTCGGCGCACCGACAGCCATCCCTTCGCCGATTCCGCAATACGATGACTTACCTGCGGCTGGACACATCGTTTTTACCTGCTTTGTGAATCAGATCGATCAGGTTTGTACGATGAATGTGGACGGCTCCGAGCGTAAGCAACTCACGAATTCCAAGGCCACCTCCTTTTACGCCTCCTTCTCTCCGGATGGCAAGACGATCTATTTTGTCTCGCGTGAGACCGGAAGCTTCGAGATTTATTCGATGAACGTCCGTGGAAGGAGCTTGAAGCGTCTGACCAAGAACATCGGCAATTTGTACGCGCCGAACTTTCCCCGGACGGGAAAGGGATCGTTTTTACCAACGAGACTGGTGGAACACAACGCATCTGGATCATGAAGTCGGATGGAAAGAATCCACATGCCGTTAGCAACAGCGCGGAAGATATTGATCCCACCTGGTCGCCGGATGGTTCGCTGATCGCCTTCGCCTCTGCCCGCACGGGACAGCGCCAGTTGTATGTCATGGAGAAGGATGGCACCGATGTCCGCCAACTTACCAACCTGCCGGATATGGGCGGACGCAGCACCTGGTCGCCGCGTGGAATCAACTGGCGTTTTACGCGGGCCCCATTGGCGACCATAATATTTATGTGATCAACGCGGATGGAACGGGCCTGGTGCAACTCACGAACGGCGGCGATAACTTGGGTCCGAGTTGGTCCATCGATGGGGATTGGATCACCTTCACTTCTTATCGTGACGGGAACAACGAAGTCTATATCATGCATCCCGATGGAACAGGCGTAAAGCGTTTGACGAATAATCCAAGCTCGGATTGGCAGCCGAGATGGGGAAAATAGTACTTATCACTCTGAGCTATTGATCGAGACGCAAGCCTCGAGAATAGACGAAGGGTCTCACATACTGCCGCTTTGACTACGGGCTCACTTGCATTCCCTGGCATTGCCGGCTAAGGCAAGTGTGTGTGGCGCAATTGTCACCACTCCGCGCGAAATCTTTTGTTAATCGCCTCCCATATCCACCGTCCAATAACCACCATAGGCGCTGAACTTCGAAAACACATACCCTACACCGATTTCCGTTACGCGGGAATTGATCACCGCGCTCCATTGAGCATCATCGGTGTGCCATTGATTCATGGCATCCTGGGGAAGACCAATCGCCAGAAGTTCCAGATAGTAAGGATTGGTGTAACCTGCGTTGGTTAGCCGGTCACCGGTCCAGGAACCATCCGAGCCGCTGTGGTGCATAAAGTTATTGCAGGCCATGTCCAGGCTATGGGCGCGCGCGGCGCTGTTGAGCTTTGTGTTGACAGTCAGCGCCGGGCGGCCTACGTTCGCGCGGGCTTTGTTGATGAGTTCGACCAGGGTTTGCACATAATCGGGATTTTCAGTGTAGGTGCAATTACCGACGCTTTGCTCGACTGCCGTCTGTTCTTCACCCACGAGAATCTTCGCCCAAAACGTTGACTCCGTTCCCAAAGGAACCGCTTCTCCTTCCACGTTCTTCAGTTCGAAATTGCTTGTGTATGCTCCATCCTCCGCCGGCGCGACGAGATCGATGGAAACTTCCACGGTCGCGTCAGACTCAGTCTCCGGCACAGAAACGGAATCCGGTGCCTCCAGTTTGTCGCCGGAGACGAAGGCCACGGTATAACCGGTCCAGGTGCAGGTGCCTGTGTTTTGCAGTTTCCATGTTTTGGTAAATTTTTCCCCGGCATCCAAGCGCGTGTTATCAGGATAAGTCACATCTTCGACGAAGACCGCGCTATCGTGACAAGAGGGTGTTGGATGGGCCGTCAACCGGTCAGAGGTTGGCGCAGCAGTCGGCGGGACCTGTGTTGGCAGAACAAACGCGAGCCGCGTGGGTGGCAGAGTCGAGGTCACGAAAAGAACCGGCGTAATGGCGGGCGTTTCTCCGGCCACCTTGACGCAGGATACTAATAGAAACACGAGAAGTAGAAAGGGAATAGTTTTTTTATTCATACCGCTTAATTACCGATTTATGGGCTTCCAAAATCCACGGTGTAATAGCCCCCATAGGCGGTATCTGAAACGTAAGCATAGCCCAAGCCCATTTCGATCACGGTCGGATTCAAGATCGCATCGCGATGGGTTTGATCGTTCATCCACCAGTTAAACGCGGTTTCCGGATAACCGCTTCCATAGATAACCTCTTCAGAATAAGATGGATTGTATCCGGCGGCCACCACGCGTTCATGGACAGAGGAACCGTCCGAGCCGGTGTGGCTGAGCAGACCGTGACAAGCCTGGTCGATACTGTGTCCCTGTGCGGCGGCCGTGAGGGCAGCGTTGATGGTCAGCGCCGCTAAGCCCTTTTGGGCACGGGCATTGTTGATCAGATTGGCGATCTCCGTCTGATAGGAAGAACTGGTTGAGTATTTGCAACTGGCAGGTCCGCTCACTTTGACGGTGGGGACTCCGCTGATTGGGGTGAGGGCGATCGTAGCTACTGGCGCAGAGGCCGCGTTACCGATCAGGATTTTGACCCAGAAGGTGTTTTCTGTTCCAATGGAGAGGGTTTCCCCATCCACATTCTTCAACTCGTAGAACCCTGTATAGCCCCCGTCAAGGGATGGCGCGGTCAATTCAACGGATACATCCACGGTTTGGCCTGCCTCCGTTTCCGGGACTGGCGCGGAGTCTGGCGTTTCCATGCGGTCGCCGGCGAAGAAGGTGATGGTGTATCCGCTCCAGTTGCATTTACCGTTGTTCAGGAAGCGCCAGGTCTTGGTGAACTTTTCTCCCGGTTGCATCACCGAGTTATCTGGCACAGTCACATCCGCGAGCAGCACAGCGCTATCCTTGCAGGCCCCGGTAGGTGAGACAGCCTCTGTCCTTTCCGGAGTGCCGGGTGTGGCGGTCAGGGTATCGGGCGTACCTGTCGGCGGAATATCTGTCGGCAGGGATAAACCTGGCTTGGTCGGTGGCAGGGTCGAGGTCACGAAGAGTGGCGGCGCGGAGGTCGCGTTCTCTGCTGAAACTTTGATGCATGAACCAAGGCTCAGACCCGCCAACAGGATGAGAATCCAAGTCTTCTTCATACCTGGATTCTACTGTGGAATCCTAAAGCCGTTTTAAGGTTTGGCAAAGACGACAACGTAATAGCCGTAATTGTTGAAGAATGAATATCCCACACCGATTTCCTTGTAATCGGTGCTCAACAGATTGCGGTTGTGATTGAGATCGGTCTTATCGTTGATCCACCAGTTGACCGCATCCTGTCCTGTCAAAGGAGGGTAACTGCCATACACATTTTCAGTTATGGCAGAGGCCACATAGCCGCTGGCGGCGACGCGTGTTTGCGGCGTCGAACCATTGGAGCCGGTGTGATAGAACAGTTGGTTACAAGCCATATCGTTGGCATGCGCCTGGGCGGCGGCGGTGAGTTGTGTGCTGACGGTATAAGCCGTCAGTCCATTTTGTGCGCGGTAGGCGTTGATTGCATTGATCACATCCGTGACCCGGATGGCCTCAGTGGCAAAAGCACAAGTGACATTGGCAAAACCAGTGCCGGAACTGGAATCGCTTGCGGAACTGCCGCTGGTTGGCGCGGGCGCCGCAGTTGCATCCGCAACGTTACTTGTGGCGGCCGCCGTGGTCACGTTGATGATGACCCACAGGCGGGAATCATCGTTGATTTTCATGATCAACCCTGCCGCATTTTTGATGACGAAGTTGCCGCGGTGTTTTCCCAGACTGTTGGGTGCAGTCAAGTCCACGGAGATATCCAGGGTTTGGCCGGGATAGGTGATCGCCAGGGCTAACGCGGCAGGAGAGCCTAATTGTTCCTCAGAATAAGGAGCCAGCGTGTAGTCTGGTCCCCAGATGCAAGTGCCGGTATTGCTGACGCGCCAGGTCTTTGTAAACTTTGAACCAGCGCCGACATCGCTGTTATCTGGCATGGTCACATCAGCAACAAAGGAAGCGCTATTGGTGCAATCCGGGGCATTGGCCGGTCTCTCTATCGCCTGGGTGGGCGGGATGGCTTCAGTTGGCGGCGGGGTTGCCGTAGCCAAAGTCTCATCGACAGGCGGGTTCGTGGCTGGTGCATCTACAGGGACTTCCGTCGCGATCACCTCAGTTGCCGCAGGGGCCGGGGCCTCGGTGGCAGTCGAGGTCGGAGCCTGCGCGGAGGCCTGTCCGCTACAACCAGAGAGTACCAATGCTGTGAGCGCGGCAACAATGAATAATTTCTTGACCATCCTGAACCTCCTGTGCTCTGTCATGTTCAATGTATTGATCTGTTTTGCGTCTTAAAACATCATCATCTGTGATTTGGATTTTTCAAGCGGATCGCTGACGATCTGTTCCTCGAACGTCTCACGCGTCAGTACCGGAACCTCGACCAGCGTGCGCAGGAGACGATATTTTACTACCCGATAGTTTTTTACGCGCGCAGCCAGAGCCGGATCGCGGTGAGTCTTGTAGGCAACCAGCGCCGCACGTCCGCCTGGGATGACGATCACCGATCGTTCGGGTGAATACGGTGTTTCTGAGATGGCGCGTCCGATCAGCGCGGAGGCCAGGATATAAAATGCACGCTCCATCTGCGCTTGCTCTTCCCATAAATAATTTTTATCCTGCTTGCGTGTGGAGTATCCCAAACGTTTGCCAACAGCTTCGATCATGGCGGTAATGGTATTCAATTCATTACGCCGCGCGGCTGCCAGATCTTCGGCGCGCAACTTCCAGATCGCGCCATGTTTCTCGGCATAAGAATTCAACACAGAATAGATCATGGCCTTGGATGGTGTGAGCAGGCCGGGAAAACGCGGATATAAATCCTGTTCGATCTCCAGGTAAATGCCATCCGTATTCTTTTGCAGGAAAGTGACAATGGCAACTTCCGCGCGATCGGAGAGCGATTCTTGAAATTCGTTCTCCGAGCCGAATGGGAGTCCCCACAACCCCGTATCCGCGTTATCGCCTGTCGAATAATGCATGAAACGCGCATCGCTGGATAAGGATGTCTGAATGCACGTATTGGTCTTACGCAAGGCTTCGTCGAATTCCTGATTCGGCTGCTTAAGAGCCTGTGCTTCGGCAAGCGCCAGCAAGCCCGCCGTATGAACATGCAGATAACTGGCCGGCTCGCCGCGTTCCGTCAAATGCGCATGAATGGCTTCCCGCACTACTTTGGGATTCGGTCCATTTGCAGCGCGCTGCAAGAGCTCAGCGCGGTTCCACAAAATTTGAATGGGATCATGCTCGGTACGCAGGGCCAGACTTCCCAGTTCGAAGCCTGCCGTGCTGGCGGCTGTCAGCGCGGCGCTGAGAAAAGGCGCTTCAGGCTCGGCCAATAAGCCAAAGAACGGTGTGCCAGGTGGCAGTGATTTAAAGAGATGAGTAAAGGCGGCATGTAGGGCGGTTGCGTTCCAGGCCCAATCGTAACGACGCCTGCGCAGCGCGAGCTTATAAGGCTCCACGGCCTCGGGTCCCCATAACCATCCGGCCCATAAGGCCGATAACGTCCAGAATGCCTGATTGGGACGCGGCACAGACCCGATGACGGCGGCAATCTTTTTCTCCTTTTTGATTTCCTGGGCAAGTTCTTTGAGGCGGCCTTCATAGACACAAATGCCGCCACTTTCCGGGATTTCATTGGGCCACGCCCCGAGTGCCACGCTGGAAGCTGTTTCTGTCCATAGTTGGAATCCACGCTCGAGCTGCAGCCACAGATTATGCTCGCGAAATTGACTTGGGATATTGAGTTGTTTTGGCCGCGGCCTCTCGGAGGGATGGTCCCATAAGGTGTTGCCGAGGTCACAGGCAGCTAGGATTAATGCATTCAAGGCGCGGCGACGTTCAGGAGTTGGATTCAAACTGTCGAGGCGGTTGATCACAGTGGTCAAAAAATATAAGGGCCGCGGCAGATAATGTTCTATGGCCTCTTCAGCGTAGATACGATATTCATTGTTCAAAGGAGCAACTCTTTCAAAAGCGCGCGAACGATGCAATGTATCCGTCTCGGCTATTTTCCTGGCATTTTCCATGTCCTGCGGGGTGACAGCGCGTTCCCCATGATCTTCGCAGTGCGGACAAGTGTAGAGGCGCGCATAAGGCGCGTTTTCACCTTTCCGCCAGAGGAAAGATTCAGCATAGGTTTCCCCTCCGCATTTTTCACAAGTTGTCAGATAGAGAGATTGCAGGTGCGCGCCGAGTCTTTCGGTCCCTTTCTTCGCCACAGAAAGATCGGCCAACGCGGCTTTGAAGTCTGCTTCACTGGGGGGATTGGCTGCCATCTCCAACAGGAAGCGTGTGACCGGGTTGTTCACGGTTACCAACACGCGATAACCGGCGCGGGCGGCCTCGATCACCAGCCGCGGAGAGAATCCGAATGGATCCAGCAACCAGCTACCGGCTGGGGCGTGAAGCGAAAGCCAACTGGAGATCACTCCGTCCTCCAAAGGAGGCAGGAAACGTGCCAGCGGCCCCGGGTTCGCGGGACTTATCCCCGGGATATAAGCTTGGGAATCCATCTCTGATTAAGTATACATCCCCTCAAATCTTTGGAGTCAATTGGTTTGCCTGTATTTCACGAGAGCGAATTCCTACTTGCGCCCGACGAAGACCTCGAAAAGCGGTATGGGCCAATACAAGGTCGCGAGGTGATCGACCTGGGCGAGTTGGGAAAGTTCGCGCTTGACTTCCGGGATGCCGCGTTCATGATAATCGCCTGAATATTCCGGGCCGGCAATTCTACGACCAATTTTATACAAGATGTTTTCTGTGGGACCTGAGACAAGGAGTTGCCCACCGGGTTTCAGCAAGTGGATTAGCGTGGTGAGTGTATGAGGCAAGTCAGCGACATGCTCGAGCACGTCCAAGGCATTGATCAGGTCAAATGAATTCGGTTGGAGATCACTGATGGGGATTTGATTTTCATCCAGAACTCTTACATTCTCCGCCAGCGGAATATATGTTTGTACTCGTTCGAGTGGCAGGAGGTCAATATCGGTGGCTGTTACATGGCGACTGTGTCCCGCGAGAAAGGGAAGTATCACGCCGCTCCCGCAACCGAAGTCCAAAATATGTTCATATGGCGCATGTTGTTCAATGTGATCCATCGCCACATGAAGCCTCTGCCAGAATAACCAATTGATGAGGGGATTGGGATGGGAATAAGCAGGAAAGCCCGCCTCGTCGAGGCGGCCGCGTTCTGTTTCTTTCAGCACTTTGCGGATGGCCGAACGATAGCGAGTTTTATAAGCTGCGAAGTTTGATGAGTTCATTTGCGAAGCGTTAGGGAATTTGTCCCAACGTGGGCGCGCACATAATATCGTAGTATTCGAGTTCGGTGGCTTTGTTGCTTTCGGCATAGGCCGCAGCTTCATTGCCAATGGTGCGGACCACATCGAGGTGCGTACGCGCATCGGTATCCCAGTAGCGCGGCAAGGTCATCAGTGGATCACCAGCCGGCCCTTCTGGAATATAGGAGGGCCGTCCCGGGTCTTTTTGGTCCGCCTGTGGGATCCAGTTGTACATGATGGGTCCGCGCGGGTTGATGGTGAAGCCAATCTTATAACCGAACTTGCGCCGCGAACTGCACAGGTCGCACGCCAAATCCGCCGCCAGGCCAGATGATGGCTACCGGTGTCTTATTAAAATATTTTTGCAGGTTTTCCATCGAACCTTGCAGTTCCCCAGTGAGAAAGGCATCGGTCGACTCGTCGCTCATGTTGATGTTATGGATATAGCCGTGAGATTGATAATCCACCCAGCCTTCGTCGGAAAGTTCCACATTTTCCTTCAAGTATTGATCATCCCCACCAAAGGCACTGATCCAGCCATTGACCACCGGCCAGCCCCATTGTTTCCAGTAACTCAGAAAATGATCGGTGAAATTTTGTGCAGTATGACGATCATCCACCACCAGCAGCACAGACCGCTGCGGGATCCTGGCATTGGTGTAGAGAAAGTCAACCAGTTGCTGGGTATTGATGGCCTGAAAACCCATCTCATGCAAGTCGTTCATGATCTTCTTAAAGTCACCCACGCTGACCTGGTTATCTGTTTCAGCCTGGCCTTTGATAATGCCATGGAACATCACCACCATCACCACGGTCCCGGGCGCGGCGTTATTGGAATTCCATTTGTTGTAGAGATACTGACAGGTATCCTGGACATAAGTATGCGGCGTATCCAGTGGATTAAGTTCACTGGCAACAAATGTGGAAGGCAGGGCGGGTGGTGTGCGGATCGCCGTAGGAGGAGGGATTGGCGTGTCGGTCGGGAGTGGTGTGCTTGTGGGTTGTAATTGAGCGAATGCGGTTTCAAAGGCCAGTGTCAGCGCGCCGCTCATATCCGGGGTAGGAGAGGCGGCCGCAGACGGCGCGCAGGCGGCCAGGATACCGGCAAGCAGGCCGAGGTGGAGAAAGATGCGGGAAAGTTTTTGCATGGAAACATATCACCTTGCGAAGGCGAGATCTTTCGGGCTCTGCCCTCAGGACGGGTCTTCGCAAGGTGAGGAATCTTATTCGTTCGAATCGCCGCTGATAAAAGCCTCCACTTTTGCGCGACAAATATCATCGCGGAATTGTTGAGGAGGCGTTTTGAAAAAATAGGAAGAAGGACCGACAATGGGACCGCTAAGTTTGCGGTCGAGGGCGATCTTGGCGCTGCGAATGGCGTCGATCATCACGCCCGCGGAATTGGGACTGTCCCACACTTCGAGTTTAAGCTCAACATTGAGCGGCACATTGCCGAAGGTGGTACCTTCCATACGCACGTAAGCCCACTTGCGGTCGGTGAGCCACGGTACATGGTCCGAGGGGCCCACATGCACATTATCATGTTCTAGTTCATAGGGGATCATGCTGGTCACCGCGTTGGTCTTGGAAATCTTTTTGCTTTCGAGACGTTCACGCTCGAGCATGTTCAGGAAGTCTGTATTGCCGCCAAAGTTGAGTTGATAGGTGCGATCGATGCGCACGCCGCGGTCTACGAAAAGGGTGGCGAGGGCGCGGTGCAGAATGGTGGCGCCGACCTGGGATTTAATGTCATCTCCCAGAATGGGAAGGTTGGCATCGCGGAATCTTTTGGCCCAATACTCAGAAGAAGCAATGAACACCGGGATGCCGTTGACAAATGCACAGCCAGCTTCGATGGCCTGTTCCACATACCATTTGGTGGCCATTTCAGAGCCGACTGGCAGGAAGTTGACAACCACATCGGTCTTTGTGTCGCGCAATAATTTGACGATATCGGCGGTGGGACCGGGCGCTTTTTGAATCAGGCCGGAAAGATATTTACCGAGTCCATCGTGCGTCATGCCGCGTACCACCGGTACGTTTAACGTGGGAACATCGGCAAATTTGTAAGTATTGTTCGGTTCAGCGAAAATGGCTTCGGAGAGGTCTTTGCCGACTTTGGTGATGTTTACATCGATACCCAATGTAAATTCAATATCACGGATATGATACCCACCCAGACGAGCATGCATAATGCCAGGAACTTGTGCGTCGTCCGCCACATCCTTGTAGTACTGGACTCCCTGCACCAGTGAGGAGGCACAGTTTCCTATGCCAATCAATGCAACACGTACTTTTTTACTTGCCATACTATGAGGTCTCCTTTATGTATTTGGCTGTTCAAAAGGACAGTCACTGATTCAGGCTTCGGTCGTTCTACAGCGACTGTCGCCTGTACTTCGAAAACGAAACAACCATTCTTTTACACGAACTATGTTGTATAATTCAAGCAATGGCCATCAACGAGCGGATCGATCACCTGGAACGTTTGCTCGAAGTTGTACGGGGTCTGACCACGGCGCCCGATCTTCAAACCTTTTTACAATCCATTATCAACGAAGCCACCGATCTGACCAATAGCGAACTCGCCTCCATCCTGGAATATGACAAGACCGCTGAGGAGTTGCGCTTCCTGGCCATGCACTGGTTCGAGCGTGATTTGCTGCGGCCCATGGGCGTGCCGCTGAATGGGAGCGCGGCGGGTTGGGTATTCCGCAAAGGGCAGCCGCTGATCATACAGGACGTGAGGGCAGATCAGCGGCACTTCAAGGTGGTTGATCGGATGACCAATCACGTGACGCAATCCCTGGTGGCTGTGCCGCTCATGGTACACGGCGAAGTGGTGGGTGTACTGGAGGCGCTCAATAAAAAGGACAGTGCCCATTATACCGAAGAAGACCTCACGATTCTAGAAACGCTGGGAGCCTTGGCCGCCCAGGCCATGCAGAATGTTGCCCTGCAGAAGAAGGTACGCGCCACCAGCATCGAACTGGCGGAATTGGAACGCCTCAAAACGGATTTCATCGCCATTACCTCCCATGAGCTGCGGACACCCCTCGGCTTGATTCTGGGCCACGCCACGTTCTTGCGTGAACTGACCGGCGACCAATATGGCGAACAGGTGGATACCATCATCCGCAACGCAACTAAACTCAAAGATATCGTCGAGAATCTTTCAGATGTGGACAATGTCCAAAACGGCGCGGCGCGGATACGCAGTCAAAAAGTTTCCCTGGCCAGGATCGCTGAAGATGTGATCCTGACTTTTCAAGATGAGGCGAAATCAAGAAACATTACCCTCACTGTTGAGAAGGAAGACGTTCCATTTTATGTGGAAGCCGACGGTGTGAAAGTAGGTATTGCGTTAAGCAACCTTGTAAAGAATGCTGTCCAGTTCACGGACTCTGGCGGACATATCACCATAAAAATAGAAGAGGAGCCCGGGCAGATCAAAGTGTCGGTCAGCGATGATGGTATTGGTATCGCCGCCCGGGATCTGTCGCGTGTCTTCGAGCGCTTCTTCCAGGTGGAAACACATCTCACACGCCGGTATGGCGGCATGGGATTGGGATTGGCCGTGACAAAAGATATGATCGAACTGCACAACGGCCGCATCTGGGTCGAGAGTGAAGACGGCAAGGGCAGTACATTTACCTTTGTGCTGCCGACCGGTGAAGCAGAGGGCTCGCCACCTTCGCCGGGACCGTTTCTATAGCCAGTTTACATCCGCCGTACGGCGGATGTAGTTTAAATCCAACGGATGATAGTTCCCTGCCCCAGCCAGTTGTTTCTGGAATTCTTGTAAAAGGGAACTGTCATCTTTTCTCTTATAATCAGGAGATCACGAAATAATTAAAAGAAGCCCGGTTTTCGTGAAGTATTGATAATGACTGCGAACATGGCAGTTCAATTTTTGATCTTTGGCCAATTGACGCGCGAGTATCTGTTGCCTCCGCAGGGTGAACCGCGGCTGGACGTGGCGGGTGGAAGTTTGCTGTATGCCGCGGCGGGGCTGCGGGTATGGGAATCAGAGATCGGCCTGGTGGGCCGCGTGGGTAATGACTATCCGCGTGAATGGCTCGAGCATTATGTCGCGCGCGGCCTGGATATCCAGGGCATCCGCGTCCTGCCCAAGAGTCTGGATGTGCGGGAATTTCTGGCCTACACTGAATCGTTCGAAGTGAGTCGCATCAATCCTGTCTCTCATTTTGCGCGACGTCAACTGACCTTTCCCAAGGCCTTGCTTGGCTATCATCCCCCTGATGAAAAAAAGAAACCCGACAGCGAAAGCGCGCTGATCGTGACGGATATTCCCAGTGATTATTTGTATGCCCGCGCCGCGCTGTTATGTCCCATGAACCTGATGACGCAAACGCATTTGATGGCTGGGCTTAAGCGTGGTAGTGTGCATACCTTCATCCTCGATCCGGCACCCTCCAGCATGCATCCCAAAGCGAGGCGTGAGTTGCCGGCTTTGCTAAACGGTATAACGGTTTTCCTTCCCTCGCAGGAGGAGTTGCAAAACCTTTTCTGGGGTGCCACGCATGACCTCTGGGAAATGGCCGAGGCGGTTTCCATGTATGGCTGTGATTACGTGGTGATCAAATGTGGTGAGCGCGGTCAAATGCTTTTTGTGACCAGCAATAAGGGCAAGTGGGAAATCCCTGCTTATCCAGCGCGCCTCGCCGATCCCACCGGCGCCGGCGATGCCTTCTGCGGTGGTTTTCTGGCAGGCTATTGCAAAAGTTATGATCCGCTTGAAGGCGTGTTATATGGAAATGTTTCAGCGTCGTTGAAGCTGGAGGGCAGTGGCGCGTTCTATCCGTTGGACGTGATGCCGGGCCTGGCAGAGGCGCGCTTGAGCGCCTTGAAAGACATGGTGAGAAAGGTTTAGCAAATCATAATGAATGATTTTGTGAAGCGTGTGGTCGAACTGGCTGTTCAAATTCAGCAAATCCCGGCGCCGACGTTTTATGAGGGACAGCGCGGGAAATATCTTCGTGAATTGTTTGTCAGCGAGGGATTGCAGGAAGTCAGCATCGATGAAGCGGGCAATGTGTTGGCGCGTTTGGACGGGAAAGGTGATGGCAAGCCGTTGATCGTCAGCGCCCACATGGATACGGTGTTTCCGGTGGAGACAGATTTGCGCGTTGCGCGTAGCCCGGGGCTGATCCACGGGCCTGGGCTGGGAGACAACTCTCTGGGCGTGGCCGCGCTGTTCGGTTTGCTCTGGGCCTTGCGTGAGCGAAAGATCGAATCCGCTGGTGATGTATGGTTGGTTGCCAACGTCTGTGAGGAGGGATTGGGTGACCTGCGCGGCATCAAAACCATCGTGGAGCGCTTCGGCGGGGAGGTGCTGGCTTATCTCATCCTGGAAGGGTTGGCGCTGGGACATATCTATCATCGCGCCATCGGCGTGAAACGTTATCGTGTCACTGCGCGTACCTCCGGTGGACATTCATGGTCTGACTACGGCAAGCCCTCCGCGGTGCATGAGCTGGCAAAGCTGGTGGTGGAATTGACCTCGCTTCGTTTACCGAGCTCGCCGCGCACCACCATGAATGTTGGAAAAATTTCAGGTGGTACCTCGGTCAATGTGATCGCCTCAGAGGCGAGCTTTGAGTTGGACTTGCGTTCGGAAGGGGAGCAGGCATTGGCAGAACTGGTCTCAGCGGCAGAGAAATTAATTCATCACGCGCACAAGCCGGGAGTGAGCCTGGAAGCGGAAGTGATCGGTCAGCGTCCCGCGGGAGAATTGTCGGCGCAGCATCCGCTGGTCAAGCTGGCGCAGGAATGTCTACTTGAACAGGGCTTGGAGCCGTCTCTCATCTCCGGTTCGACGGATGCGAACGTGCCGTTGAGCAAAGGCTATCCTGCCATTGTATTGGGCATCACGACCGGCGGCAGCGCCCATACACCGCGGGAATATATCAATACCGCGCCGGTCTCACAGGGCATGGAACAATTGGTGAACTTCGTTAGTCGGGTTTGGTAATTATTTCAACCCCATTACTTCATACACGTCCAACACATGCGTCTTGCCTTTCACTGACAACGGCGCGAAAGGTTTGGCGTCCACTTCCTTTGCCACGCGCTCGTAGGCTTGCGCGCTGATCAGGATTTGATTCTTGGCTGCGTTCTCCTGAATGCGTTTGGTGGTGTTGACGCTATCACCCAATGAAGTGAATTCGAGGCGTTTCTCGGTGCCGATCCAGCCCAAAATGGCTTCCCCATAATGGATGCCCACACCAAAATCGAGATGCGCTTCCACGGGCAGTTCCGCGTGCAGCTGCGCAATGGCGGCGCGGATGTTCAAGGCGGTTTTCACCGCGCGCAGTGTGTGATCAGGTTGGGGCAGAGGCGCGTTGTACCAGGCCATGACCGCGTCTCCCAGGAATTTATCCACGGTGCCTTCATTGGCGAGTACCGCCTCGGCGGCGGCGGCAAGATAGCGGTTTAGCACGGCGACCAGATCTTCAGGCGTATGCTTTTCGCTATAAGCCGTAAAGCCGCGAATATCTGCGAACAGAATGGTGATGTCTACTTTCTTGCCGCCAATCTTTAAACTGTTTGGGTCAAGTTGATCGAGCACCGCCGGCGATACCATCCGTTGTAATAGGCTTCGTTGTGCTTCGAGTTTTTTTCGTTCGGTCATATCGTCAAGCACAATTGCCACGCCTTGTGTCTTTTGTCCGGCATCCTTTAATGGGGAGAGATTGAAGCGCCAATCCACGAAGCCGCGCTCGGGGAGCTGACGGCTGAGTTCGAGTCCGACAACGGGTTGTTCGCTCTTGCGGACCGAATCCAGATGCGGCAGAATTTCGTTGGCGAAAGCGGGGATGATCTCTTCGAATTTGCGGCCGACGATCTCAGCCGAGGCCTGTCCCAAGATGGACGCAGCGGCTCGATTACACAGGGTGATTTGATCCTGCACATCGGCAGTGATCACGCCTGAGACGATGGAGGCGAACACATCGTCCATCAAGTTCTTGAGTTCGGTCACTTCCCCGAGGGTCCGCTTGAGGGAGGAAAACAGACGCGCGTTTTCGATGGCAACCGCCGCCTGATTTGCAAAGGCGATCAACAGGTCGCGGTCTGACTCGGAAAAGATGCCGGAACGGATTCGATTATCGGTATAGATCACGCCGATCAATTCCGCTTTGACCATCAGGGGTACGCACAGGATCGAGCGCAGGTTGAAAGCGATAATGCTTTCCTGTCCGCTGAAACGCTGGTCTTCGCGCGCATTAGTGGTAAGCACGGCTTCTCCTCCATCGATCACACGTTGGACAACCGTGCGACTGATGGCGAATTCGCTCTGATTGATGGATTCCTGTTCCCAGTTGCGCGCAATACGAATGGACATCTCGCCAAGCTCATCCCGCAGCATGAGGAAGCCGCGTTCAGCTTCCGTCAGCCGGATGATCGTATCCATCACGATCTGCAACACTTCATCGATTTCGAGGGTGGAATTAACAACCTGACCGATCCCCGCCAGGGCCTGCAAATGTCCGAAGCGTTGTTCGAACGGAATCAATACGTCACTAATACGTATCAGCGAACTCTCGAGATTTTTGATGCCCTCCACCACGGCTTCGGGAGTCTGTGTTGCGTCTAGTGAATTACGCAGCTTGGTACATTGCTGGGTAATGGTAACCACTTGATCATTTACGGAAATGGGCTTGGTTTTAGCTGTAGCCATAAGGATTCCTTTGGGTCATCAAAGCCCGTTTTGTATCTGATCAATGATTTACCGCGGCGGTCTGCCTGAGATGATGTAGCGGATCCGTTCCGTGATCACCTGCCTGCGAATGCGGAAAGCGGCGCGACGGGCTTGTTCAACATCTGCGACCCTGGAAGTATAAAGGGATGTCTGATGTTCGTCCAGAAGAATTTTTATTTCATCCGTGGCTTCCGGCAGGATATAAGTCAACTTCGAGGCACGTTCGGATGGCGTAATATGGACCGGCGCGGGTTGATCCAGTATGCGCAGGCCGAAATTGATGCTTTCAAATGCCTTTTCGATGGGCGAGAGGCTGACCCAGGATTGCCAATGAATCACCCAATTCGGCACCTCGAGGCCAGTGCGTTCCATGGCCGCCCGCACAAAAACAGGCATGCGCGTCGGCAGCTCGTAGCGGCGGCCCAGGAAGATTGCCAGTGCAGCGAAAGCGATCAGTAGCGGGATCAAGTACAGAGCGTAGTTGGGAGTCGCATCCTGTTGGAGCGCTGGATCCAAGCCTTCATCCAATGCCGATTGGTCCCGGTTGGCAAATTGACTATCCTCTGTTCGCAAATTATCGCGCGGATTTGCACTGTTGATATCGTTGGGATCCTGCGGCGGGAGTGGGCGGTCGAGCGGAGATTGATTGGCAGTCGGTTCGAACTCCACCCAGCCAATATCCGGAAAGTAAACTTCAGGCCAGGCATGCGCGTCGCTTCTGTGGACCACATAGGTGTTGGGGATCAAACGTTTTTGCTGCGGGGCCCCCTCCTCCACAGTCAACGGATCGCCTTGAGCAAAACCAACCGCCATGCGCGCCGGAATGCCCAGCGAACGCAACATGAGGACTTCAGAGGTGGCGTAGTAGACACAATAGGCTTGTTTGTAATCAAAGAGCACCCATTCCAGTACATCCCGGTTGCGAGGTGCTTCCTCGATCACAGCCGTATACTTGATGTTTTGGCGAAGATAATTTGTGATCGCCACGGCTTTGTCGTAAGGTGTCTCTGCTGCGGTGGCGCTGATCTCTTGTGCCAGCGCGCGGATACGCGGCGAAAAATCACTGGGAAGCTGCAGATATTTTTGGGCGACCCAGGCAGGATAGGCTGTGCCAGCCTCCTTTAGCTGCTGGATGTTCGGATTTCTTACGATCGAATCCACCAGATAAGCCTCACCGGGGAGAAGTTCGGGCGAGGCGTTCCAGGCGATGACTTCTTTTTCTTCCGCCTCTGTCGATGAAGTCAGACGTGTGCCTGAGCGACTGACCCAAATCGGCTGCGCCGGTTCATAGAGAAGGGACATCTTTGATTCGCCAACCTGGAATCCAAAACGCGCGATATCCTGTGCGCTGGGATCCGCAGAAGAGGGCGGAGGCAGGGCGACTGGAGAAAAGTCGTCCTGGCTGGTTCCAGTGGTATGCCAGGCACCCTTTGAAAAGAGGTCATAAACATGTCCGCGCCAGTAATAACGAGGAGGTTCCTGATCTGTGGGCAGGTCCGGTGCGTGCGCGATGAACACGAGATCTCCGGTATTGGGAAAACCGCGTCCCAATGCAAGCTCGGAGCCGAAGATGAATTCGCCGGGTTTCGTATTGGTCGAGGATTGGAGCGCGCTGACCGCGTTTTCCATCTTTTGTGCAAAATCCCGCCAGGGTCTGGTAAGCTGACTCCATCTTTGCACGGCGGAGTTCAGACCAGAGATGGAAGCAGGCACCGTCCACGAGATGATGATGATCAATCCGGTGGCAATAGCCATACTGCTGGTAAGATCAATGGTATTGTCGGGAGAGAGAAAGACGCGGCGCGCATGCCAGGATTTTTTATTTTGCAGGAATTGCAGGCGTCCTAATAACAACAAGGCGATAAAGGCAAAGAAAGCCAAAAACCATAGACGCGCCGAAACTCCGTTGTCATAATTTTGGATGATCAGCAAACCGATGGCGGCGGGGAGCACTGCGCCTAGATAATTCTGATGGCGCACCAGCGTGAACCCTGCCAGGGCACTGATGATCCAAAATGCGATGCACATCACCGCGATAAAGAAGATCGGATCATCCACTGGTTTATGTGCCAGGAAATTGGAGGTGGAAAAATATAACCGACCGGCCACGCTGACCAGTTGTTCCTCCAGGGATGTATTCTGATCGATCACTAGAGTCCATTGGATGGGCAGCATCACCAGCATGTAACACAGCATCAACCACTGTGCGGTACGGCGCCGGAAGTTGCTGTATCCTAGGGCCGTGCCGACGACATAGGCCATATAAGTGATGGTCTGCGTCAGATAGAGAAACGGCGTCCAGGTTGTGTCGACCAGGCGCGCGGCCAGGGTTTGCAATAGCACAAAGTGCAGACCGATGGCCGGCCAATCCCACCAGCGGGCAGGTGATTGAGACTTTTCCATTATCCTTTAGTGTACAATTAAGAGCATGTGTCGTCAAATACTGTAGAGGGGTTTTTATGGCGGATCACCTAGGTTGTTTTTTCATTTCAAATTGGCGAGCAAACCCAAGATATAGGATGTCTCTCTGTTATAATCCCAAGTCTACGGTAAATCGCCCGGGAGAGTTTACGTTTACATGACCCTTGAACGCGGTGCATTGTTGCACAAGCGCTATCGCATTGTTGAAATCCTCGGCCAGGGAGGCATGGGTTCTGTTTATCGCGCAGTGGATGAGAACCTTGGGGTGGATGTGGCAGTCAAGGAAAACCTGTTCACGACAGATGAATATGCGCGTCAGTTCCGCCTTGAAGCGGTGATCCTGGCCAACCTGCGTCACCCAAATCTGCCTCGGGTAACCGATCATTTTGTGATCGGTGATCAGGGGCAGTATCTGGTAATGGACTATATCGAGGGAGAGGATTTGCGTCAGCGCATGGAGCGCATGGGCAATATCACCGAAGATGAAGCCATCCTGCTCGGTGCGGCGATCTGCGACGCGTTGACCTACCTCCATACCCGCAAGCCTCCCATCCTGCACCGCGATCTTAAACCGGGGAATGTCAAGATCACGCCTGATGGACATATCTTCCTCGTGGATTTTGGTCTTGCCAAAGTACTGCATGGCAGCCAGGCGACCACAACCGGCGCGCGCGCCATGACGCCCGGCTATTCACCGCCTGAGCAATACGGTACGGCGCGTACAGATCCACGCACCGATATTTATTCCCTGGGCGCCACCCTGTATGCGGCGCTGAGCGGCATCATTCCAGAAGACGGCCTGGCGCGTGCCATGGATAACACCCAACTGACACCTTTGCGCAAACGCAATGGCAAGGTGTCGCGTCGTCTGGCAGCTGCAATCGAAAAGGCCATGGGGATCGATCCAGCGGACCGCTTTCAAACTGCTGAAGATTTCAAACGCTCGTTATTGGGTTCGAAATCGAAGACACAGCGCCTGCCCGGTGAGTATGTGATTCAACCACCTCCGCCTGAAGCCCTCGAAGCGCACACCCCGAGTTCGCGAAGAAAGCAGTTCTTCTGGTCTCCTGTCCAACTCCAGATCGCTGAACTCCCTCAACCCGGATGGAACGCCTGGAACGCCAGCCTCCGCGGAGCTGCCGGTTTTCAAACCTCGGCGTAGGAGAAAGAGAGGTCGCCGCACAATATATTATGTGTTGGGAGCCTTGCTCGTTCTGGCCGTGGCCATTGTCGGGGTGGTTAGATTCGCTCCGGGATATATTCCGCCTCAAGTGACGGTTATCTTTGACTCTTTACGAGGCGTTCAACTTCCTTTTCTCCGGGCAACACAGACCTCGACTTCGCTTCCTCTTCCAACCGAAACTTTGCCTGTCACCGATGAGCCGGTTGCCACAACCACAGGTTTTTCCCCCACAGCTACTGCGACTCGAGTACTTCCCACCCATACACCAGAGACTGTTCCCACCACCCAGATCACCTTGACGCCGGACAACACGCCAGTGGCAGTTGCCACCTCCATCGGAGGTTCCGGTCAGATCGCCTTCGCCTCTGGTCGTTCTGGTTTACCACAAATTTTCATGATCAATGCAGACGGTACCTCTCTTGTTCAACTCACCAATTTGGAACAAGGTGCCTGCCAGCCATCCTGGTCCCCGGATGGCTCTCAACTTGTCTTTATTTCTCCCTGCGATCGACGCGGCGACTTTTTTGAAACTCCTTACAAGGAATCAAGTTTGTACCTGATCAATGCTGATGGTACAAATCTCAAGCCATTGACCACTGCCCCGGGCTCAGATTTCGATCCAGCCTGGTCACCGGACGGAAACCGAATTGCGTTTACTTCGGTTCGTGACGGTCAAAAGGAAATCTATCTGCTATCCATGAAGTCGCTGGCCATTACCCGTCTGACAACTGCCACAGGAAATGTGGAAAGTAACCAGCAACCAGCCTGGTCGCCGGATGGAAAATTGATCGCCTATACAGTGAAGCGTGTGGGTGCCTATCAAGTATGGGTTATGAATGATACTGGTCAGGAGAATGTTCAACTTGCCCGGAGTGGCCAACAATTATGGGACTTTTTACCGGCCTGGTCGCCCGATGCCAAAACGATTTTTTTCAGTGAACGCTGGGCCAGCACAACACTGCCCTGGTTGATGAAAGTTAATTATGAAGATCTCAGCCTTGATCCAGTTCGTCTGGATTTCCAGACACCGGTTGAGGATGTGGAGTTTTCTCCGGATGGGTTCTGGTTAACCTTCGAAGGTAGAGATAACAACACGGGCAATCGGGATATCTATATAATGACGGTGGCAGGCAGTGGCCGCACACGTTTAACCAATGATCCCGGAGTTGATTTTGATCCTGCCTGGCGTCCAATGAAATAATCAACACCGCTTTGTTTTGGATCATCCTTCGATCCTTCTTTCCTTCTTTTTCTTACATTTCTCTTATTGACGTGCCTCTTTTGGGCATGTTATTATTATTCCACGATGAATAGCACTCTCGATTAGAGAGTGCTAACTGTGTGAAAACCATGTACGAATTGACCGATCGCCAGAAAACCCTGCTTGTATTGATCATACGCGACTACATCGAATCTGCGCAGCCAGTTGGCTCGAAGCGGTTGGCGGAGCATTACCATATCAATCTCTCCTCTGCCACCATTCGCCACGAAATGGCTGCATTGACCGAGATGGGTTATCTACGACAGCCGCACACCTCGGCGGGCCGTGTACCTTCTGAAGAAGGCTATCGTTATTTCGTCAGTCAAATGATGAATCAGGCACAATTGCCCGATTCGGTGCAGGCCACGATTTCACACCAGTTCTACCAATCGCGCCCGGATGTTGACCAGTGGATGACTCTGGCAGCTTCCATTCTTGCGCATCAATCGCAAGGCATTTCGGTTGTAACTGCGCCTCATACGCAGCAGGCGAAATACAAACATATCGAGTTGATCTCCACCCAGGGACGACAAGTCCTGATGGTGCTGGTGATGGCGGGAGGTGAGGTCGGACAACAGATCCTGACGCTGGCCGAACCGGTTTCGCAGGATCGCCTTAGTCAATGTGCGGCGCGTCTCAACGGACTTTTAGCTGGCTTGACAGTGGATGCGATGGCGGCCCTTCCGGCGCGTTCCGACGCGCTCGATCAGGATATCCTGACCCTCATATTGCAGGAGATGCGGCGTACTGAAGGCCGCGTCTCCGGTGAAGTCTATACCGATGGCCTGACCAATGTGATGTCTGAGCCCGAGTTCGCCGAGTCCGATGAAGCCCGCCGTGCCCTGAAATTGTTCAGCGAACGATCCGCATTGCAGGATTTGATCGAACGTACCACCACCAACAGCAATGTTGGCGGATTACAGGTTCTTATCGGCGGGGAAGGTGGCTGGGAGGAACTGCGTCAATGTTCGATGGTGGTTGCACGCTATGGTGTCCCCGGCCTGGCAACCGGCGCACTGGGCGTATTGGGACCGATGAGAATGTCGTATGCGCGTACCATCCCAACCGTACGCTTTGTGGCGACATTATTGAGTGATTTGGTAAATGACACCATTGCTGGTGGATAAAAGCTGAGTGCGGCGACGTTGTCGCTGCTTTGAGGAAGAAGTATGACTGAAAAAAAGAAACACGATCACGAAGAACAACTTGATGAGACTCAGGCTGAAGCTAACTCCGAAGAGGACGGGCAGTTGTCGGATGAGGTCGAGATGTTGAAACGTCAGCTCGAAGAGGCACAAGCTCAGGCGCTTGAATACAAAGATAGCTGGCTGAGGTCCCAGGCTGAGTTTCAAAATTATAAGAGACGGCTCGAACGCGATAACGAAATGAGGTATGCCTCGATGAAGGGCGATATCATCAAGAAGGTTATACCCGCGCTCGATGACCTGGAGCGTGCCTTGCAGAACCGCCCTGAAGATAATGGCTGGGCCAATGGCATCGAACTCATCACCCGCAAATTGCAGAATATTCTGGATGCTGAGGGCGTAAAGAAGATCGAAGCCCTGGGCGTTGAATTCGACCCGAACTTCCACGAAGCGATCTCCCATGAGCCGGCCGATGGCGTACAGAGCGGTCATGTGATCGCGGTGGTTCAAAATGGATATATACTCGGCGAGCGCGTAATCCGACCTGCCCTGGTAAGGGTGGCGCAGTAAACTGGAACTCCGTCATTGCGAGGAACCGTGCGCTGAGCGGAGACGAAGCGTGAGCAGAAGCAGATAATAGTTGAGATTGCTTCGTGGTGCTTGGGTGCCACTCGCACTGACGAAAAAACACTGGAGAACTTATATGGCAAAGATCATTGGTATTGATTTGGGCACGACGAATTCGGTTGCAGCAGTGATGCAGGGTGGCGAACCGGCGGTGATTCCTTCGGCAGAGGGTGAGCGTCTCGTCCCCTCAGTAGTGGCAGTCAATAAAAATCACGAGCGCCTGGTGGGGCGTGTGGCGCGCAATCAAGCCATCACCAATCCGCAGAACACGATTTTTTCGGTGAAGCGTTTCATGGGCCGCAAAGCCGATGATCCGGAAGTGGAACGTACCAAAAAGCGTGTACCCTATGCCGTCACGGAAGCGGCCAACGGGGATGTGCGCGTCAGCCTGGATGAAAAGGAATATTCGCCGCCGGAAGTTTCGGCCATGATTCTGGCTAAGATCAAACGCGATGCCGAAGCTTATCTGGGTGAGACGATTACACAGGCCGTGATCACGGTTCCGGCTTATTTCAACGATGCGCAGCGTAACGCGACGAAAGATGCGGGTAAGATCGCCGGGTTGGAAGTACTGCGCATTATCAACGAGCCGACTGCTTCCTCCCTGGCATACGGGCTCGACAAAAAGAAAAATGAAATTATTGCCGTTTATGATCTGGGCGGCGGCACGTTCGATATTTCCATCCTGGATGTGGGCGATGGCGTCTTTCAGGTTCGCTCGACCAGTGGTGATACCTTCCTCGGCGGGGATGACTTCGATCTGCGCCTGATGGATTATCTCATCGAGCAATTCCAAAAGGATAATGGCATCGACTTGCATGCGGACCGTCAGGCACTGCAGCGTTTGAAGGAAGCCGCAGAAAAGGCCAAGATCGAACTCTCAACCACCATGCAGACGGAGATCAACCTGCCGTATTTGACAGCGGATGCCACTGGACCAAAACACCTGGTGATGACCCTGTCGCGTGCCAAGCTCGAACAGTTGACCGCCGATCTCGTCGACCGGACGATTGCTCCCCTTAAACAGGCCTTGTCCGATGCTGGTCTGACCGCGGGTGAGATCAACGAAGTGGTCATGGTGGGTGGCATGACGCGTATGCCTGCCGTGCAGGATCGCGTGCGTGCCTTCTTTGGCAAGGAACCGCACAAAGGTGTGAATCCGGATGAAGTGGTGGCGATCGGCGCCGCGATTCAAGGTGGCGTTCTGGGTGGCGAAGTCAAGGACATCCTGTTGCTCGATGTGACGCCTCTCACACTCTCCATCGAGACGCTGGGCAGCGTTGCCACTCCGCAGATCGAACGCAACACGACCATTCCGAACTCGCCGCAGTCAGGTCTTCTCCACTGCGAGTGACAGCCAAACACAAGTGGAAATCCATGTTTTGCAAGGTGAACGCCCGATGGCCGCGGATAACAAGTCGTTGGGTAAATTTATTCTGGATGGGATTCCTCCGGCACCGCGTGGCATGCCTCAGATCGAAGTGACCTTCGATATCGATGCCAACGGCATTTTGAAAGTGACCGCGCAGGATAAGGCGACCGGCCGTTCCCAGCATATTACCATCACGGCATCTTCAGGGCTTTCCGAATCTGAAGTCGAGAAGATGCGCAAGGATGCGGAAGCGCACGCCGAGGAAGACCGCAATCGCAAGGAATTGATCGAAGCCCGCAATAATGCCGACAACACTGCCTATGCTGCGGAAAAGGCGTTGAGAGATCTCGGTGAGAAAGTTCCGGCGGAGATCAAGTCTGAGGTCGAAGCGAAAGTGGCCGAGGTCAAGAAAGTGGCCGAAGGTGATGACGTTGCCGCAATCAAATCCGCAACGGAGTCCCTGGGGCAGACAATTCAAAAGATTGGCGCCGCCGCGTATCAGGGAACTGACGTCCCTGAGAGTGAGGCGGAACCGAATCCAAATCCGGAAGCTGGCCCGGATGTAGTGGAAGGTGAAGTGAAGGAGTAACCGCTCGAGGCGGCGGGGATGCCGCCGTGGAGGGCGGCTTGAGCATTAATGTCAAACCGCGATTATTACGAAATTCTTGGCGTTGGACGGAACGCAGGCGACGATGAGATCAAAGCTGCGTTCCGTAAACTCGCGCGCCAGTATCATCCCGACGTCAACAAGGATGGAGATGCCGAGGAAAAATTCAAAGAGATCAACGAGGCCTATGGCGTTCTTTCCGATAAGGATAAGCGCGTTCGCTACGACCGCTTTGGCAAGGAAGGTCTGGGCAACATGGGCGGTGGATTCCACGATTACACCGCGGACTTTGGCGACATCTTCGAAGAACTCTTTGGCAGTTTTGGATTCTCCACCGGCAGAAGCTCGCGTCGTTCGCCGCGCCGCGGCCGCGACCTTCAGATGTCGGCCACGCTGACGTTTGAAGAAGCCGTCTTTGGCGTGGAAAAAGAGATCGAGTTCCAGCGTGAGGAGACCTGCACGCGTTGTCATGGTAACGGCGCCGAGCCTGGCACCTCACCGGTCCGTTGTTCCACCTGCAACGGGCAGGGAGAAGTCCGGCAGGTACGTCAGACCTTTCTGGGCCAAATGGTGCAAACCGCAGTCTGCCCAACATGTAATGGGCGTGGCGAGACGATTTCGTCGCCGTGTAAGACCTGTCATGGAAGCGGCCTGGAACGCAAGACCATCAAGAAGAAGGTGCAGATTCCCGCGGGTGTGGATGGCGGAACGCAGATCCGTCTGGCAGGGGAGGGCGGACCTGGTACGCTTGGCGGCCCGAATGGCAGCCTGTTCCTGATTTTGGATGTTCGACCGCACAAGTTCTTCAAACGCCGTGAGAATGACATCGTCTTGAATCTGGATATCAATATAGCGCAGGCCGTGCTGGGCGCGGAGATCGAAGTGCCTACTGTGGATGGCGATGAGAAATTGAAAGATTCCCGCCGGTACGCAGCCTGGGAAAATCTTTCACCTCAGAAATAAAGGTGTACCATATCTGCGCCGCAGTGGACGTGGGGATCAATTGGTGATCGTTAACATGGCAGTACCGACCAAGCTCAGCAAGGAACAACGCGAGTTGTTCGAGAAACTGGCTGAGTCATTGGGAACCACCGTCAAGCCGCAGGAAAAGGGATTCCTGGATTGGTTGAATGAAGCATTGGGTGGATAAGAGTTAAGAGGATCATTATTTGACGATTCTCTTTTTTTACGCTATAATAATGAATATATGAGCAACTGTTCATGTATTCATTATGCTACTCAAAGAACCAACCTCCACCCATTTGGCTGATCTGTTCAGCGCCCTTAGTGATCCGACACGGCTCCGTATCATTTCCGTTCTGCTTGACGGCGAGATGAATGTTGGTGATATCGCGCATCAACTGGTGATGACAGAGTCTGCGGTATCACATCAGTTGCGTGGCCTGCGCCATATGAGACTGGTACGCGGTCGTAAGAATGGACGGCAGGTCTATTACACACTGGATGATGATCATGTTGCCAAACTCTATCGCATGGGGTTGGATCATATAGAACACGGGTAGACCGATTTGTTAAAGAAATTATGGATGCTAAATCTTCACCTACTCACATTCATCTAAATGATGTTGCAAAGCAAACGACCACACGTTTATCGATCTCGCTGTTTCTTACGCTCGTTTTTGTGGTCATCGAAGCGGGAGCGGGAATCTTTGCCAACAGTCTGGCACTGCTCACCGACGCGGCACACAACCTGACCGATGTTATCGCGCTCGGTCTTACCTGGTTGGCTGTTCGGATTACCGCACAGCCGGCCAACGCCCAAAAAACCTATGGCTATCACCGCGCCGGGATTCTGGTGGCCTTGCTCAACTCGACCACACTGGTGATTATTTCCCTCGGCATTTTCTATGAGGCTTACCATCGTTTTATGAATCCGCCGGAGGTGCAATCGAATATCCTGATCGGCGTGGGCTTGATTGCGGTGGTTATCAATATCGTCACTGCCATGCTGGTGCACCGTGGCAGCCAAAATGATCTCAATCTACGCTCGGCCTTTGTTCACTTGATGGGTGATGTGCTTTCCACTGCCGGAGCAGTGATCGCCGGTGTTATCATTTATTTCACCAATGCCAACTGGCTTGATCCGTTCGTCAGTGTACTTATCGGTTTCCTCATCCTTTATAATGCCTGGGGTATTCTGCGGGATGCAGTGGATATTTTGCTGGAAGCCACCCCGCGTGACATCAACATCAAGGATATGGTGCATAACATTATCCAGGTGGATGGCGTGCTCGGCATTCACGACATTCATGTCTGGAGCCTCACGCAAAACTTGCGGACGATGTCTGCCCACATCCTGACTGATAACCGTAACATCAGCGATGGTGCCAACATTCAACGCGAAATCAGCGAGCTGGTCAACCGCCGCTATAATATTGCTCACGTGACGCTCCAGCTGGAATGTGCCGATTGTTTCCCCGCTTCGTTATATTGCGATCTGAACGGTCATTTTCAACAGGAAGACGCTTCGCGTCTTTCCAGCCGTTAATTGATTCCACTACATAGAGCTTTCCATGCCTTCACCTTATTCCGTTATCTTCATCGACCTTGATGCAGCACTGAGTTCTGCCTGGCGTGGGATATGGGCCCGGATGATCAACAAAGGCATTGCCGCTCCCCTATGATCAAAAATATTTTATTAAAAATTTGGCGCGTATTACCAGTCTGGCTGCAAACTGTCTTATCACGTCTCATCCGTCCCTTGTTTCAGGTATTTGCCGCGGCCGTCATTTTCGATCAGGATAAGAATATGATGCTCGTCAAATCGACCTATCAGCGCTTCCATCCGTGGGGTTTGCCGGGTGGCAGCCTCGAGTATGGAGAGCATCCGGAAGAGGCAGTCATCCGCGAAGTCCAGGAGGAAACTGGACTACATATTGGTATCGAAAAATTATTGCTGATCAATACCTGGCGGCCTGACCGGGTGGGTATCTATTATTTATGCAGAGTCACGGACGGAGAATTTCATCCAAGCGATGAAGTATCTGAGTTCGACTATTTTTCAATGGATCGCCTGCCGGATGTCCGGCCGATCGATGCGGACATGATCAAAAGATTACATCAAATGGTAGCCCATGAACTGGCTTGAGGTTTCGCTGACTGTCAATGGAGAACTGGCGGAAGCCGTCGCGGATGTATTGGCGCGTTTTGCCTATAGCGGCGTGATGATGGAGCAGGGCGTTAAATATACAGATGATGAAGATGTGGGCACGCCTACGGGACCGATCACGGTACGCGCCTATCTGGAAGCGAACAACCAGATCGAGGAGACGCGTCAGAAGCTGGAAGAGTCTCTCTATTATCTGGGGATGATTCAGCCCCTGCCTGCCGCTGTTTACAAAGAGATCGCGGATCAAAACTGGATGGAGGCTTGGAAGCAGCACTACGAGCCGATTCTCATCGGACAACGCCTCGTCATCCTGCCGGCCTGGATGGATGCGCCGGACCCGGAGCGCGTTCCCATAAAGATCGATCCGGGCATGGCCTTCGGCACCGGGACTCATCCTACGACGCAGTTATGTTTGGAATTGATCGAAAGTTATATGGAAACCCTGAAGATCTTTTCGAATCACCGCCGGAGCGAAACAGTTGGGACAGAGACCTTTAGGGTATATAACGTAATTGATGTTGGTTGTGGTTCCGGTATCCTGTCCATTGCTGCGCTCAAACTGGGGGCGACTGGTGCTCTTGGTGTGGACATTGATGCCGAATCGATCAAGAATGCGCGCGAGAACGCGGACCTCAATCAGATCGGCGAAGAATTGATCCTGGGGGAAGGTTCAGTCAGGGAAATCCTAGATGGCAAATTTCCTTTCAAGAATGCCCCACTTGTGGTGGCAAACATCCTTGCACCGGTGATCATTCGTCTCTTTGAGGCTGGGCTGTCTGAACTGATCGAAGATGATGGTTCGATCATTTTGAGCGGGATCCTGCAAGAGCAGGAACAAAACGTCATTGCGGTGGGGCAGGCTAACGGTCTAAGAATGAACGAGCGCAGGCAGATGGGTGATTGGGTGGCGCTGTCGATGAGTTGTTGAATCAGAATCCATTCCCCGTGATGTACTATATTTGAGTTGCGATAATCGATGATAAAATACCGCGCATCTTTCGTCAAAAGGAGATTGTAGGATGAAACGCAATAGTAGAATCTTATTGGCGGTGTCTGTGCTGGCACTGGGGGTGCTGGCTTGTCAGGCGGTCACAGGTGGAGGAAATACAGCTGTTCCGACCCAGTCCAGTTCCGGCGGGAATGTCATCTATAGCGACGATTTTTCCTCCCAACACTGGGGAACGGGAACCGATGCGGATAGTTCCATCGAATATGTAAATAACGCCTTACAGATGATCGTTTATACAACCAATTATTTTGTGTGGAGCACGCCTGACGATACCACCTACCAGAATGTACACCTGGAAGTCACAGTTACCAACAATGACACGGACTCAACGACCGCCTTTGGGATCATGTGTGACAAGCAGGAAACCGATGGCGCCTTCTATTATCTTGCCGTGACGCCGGCTGGCCAATATGCCATTGCCAAGTCCATGCCTGGAGAGAATGATGTTTTTCTGACCAACAACGATAAGTGGGCCTCCTCGGACAACATCGCTCACAATTCCTCCTCTTACCGTGTCGGTGCGGATTGTGGGAACGGCAGTTTAACTTTATATGTGAATGGTCAGCAGATCGATTCGGTGACAAATTCCTCCTATACCAGTGGCAGTGTTGCCTTGTTGACCTGGAGTGGAGAAGAATCAACCAATACGAATATGACCTTTGATAATTTCGAGATCAGAGAGTTGCCTTAAGCCTTGTAATCCTGGATTTTGTTCCTGCGCCTTTGTATGGCGCAGGATTTTTTAATTTCCCTTCCGAAAATCTGTGCTATGATTTAAAGAACATGGACCGCCGCCGACTTATTCTTTATTTGCTTCTGAATGCTTTTGTCTCAGCCTGCGTGACCGGCGCGATCCTGTTCTGGTATGACCGCAATTATCGCTCCGTGAATGTGCCTTCTGTTTCCCCCGCAGCTTCTTCAGGTAATCAGCCGGTTGCGGCGCAGGAGACCCTCAATCCGCAGATCGATATTCCCATCGAGATCGTAAGCGTTATTGGCGCCGGTACATTGAATGCGGAATGGGTGGTGGTGCGCAATGCAGGTAGTGAACCGTTGAATCTTGCGGGCTGGCAATTGAAGGACGCCGACAGGAACGTTTTTATCTTTCCAAACCTGACACTCAATAGCGGTGGCGCCGTGCAAATCCATACGGCTTCCGGGACGAATACGGTCATTGATCTGTATTGGGGTCAAGGCGATCCCGTTTGGCAATCGGGTGAGGAAGCGCAGTTGCTTGATCCGAGTGGAAATGTCCGTGCGGTGTATACGGTGCCGTAAGAGGTAAATATGAGACAAGTTATTGTTTATTCCGGTGAGGATGGTTATTTTGTAGCGGAATGTCCCAGCCTGCCGGGTTGCATCAGTCAGGGTAAGATTCGTGAAGAAGCAATTGCGAATGTCAAAGAAGCAATTGCAGGTTATATTGCTGCGCTCAAGGAAGATAATTTACCCGTACCCGACGAGCACTTCGATGCAATGGTCATTGCTGTATAAGTGGACTGCCGCGTTTTTCGGGAAGGGCATGCGCAAAGGCACTCACGGAGGTAGGCTTTTATCTAAAGAGGCAGGAAGCAGTCATATGATCCTTCGTCGTGACCATCCCTTTGGGCAGGTTGTTGTGCCTGACCACAAGGAACTTGATCGTGGCACATTGCGCGCAATTATTCGTCAATCGGGTTTGAGCGTGGATGAATTTATCAAGTTGTTATAAATCCTCTGCTGGTTGAGCGCAAGCAGCGAAACCAGTAATTTAAAGAATACTTATAATTCCATGTTTGAAGGTTATTGGTGGTTTCGATACGGGCTATCGCCCTACTCAACCACCGAGTTATACATAAATGACTCAAGCTTTATATAGAAAATACCGACCGAAAGAATGGGACGAGGTGATGGGGCAAAGCCACATCGTGACCACGTTGACAAATGCGATCAAGGCAGATCGTGTCGGTCATGCGTATTTGTTTGCGGGTCCGCGCGGGACGGGAAAGACCACGTTGGCACGTCTGTTGGCGAAGGCGGTCAATTGTACGAATCCCGATCCAGCCAAGCGACCTTGTAACGAATGTGATCTCTGTCAAGCGGTCAACGAAAATCGTTTTATGGATTTGATCGAAATTGATGCGGCATCCAACACCTCCGTTGACGATATCCGTAACTTGCGCGACAAGATCAACTTCTCGCCATCGCAGGGTAAATACAAAGTATATGTCGTGGACGAGGTACATATGTTGTCCACTGCCGCATTCAACGCCCTCCTCAAGACTCTTGAGGAACCTCCTCCTCACGCTATCTTTATCTTAGCCACCACTGAAATTCACAAAATCCCTGCGACGGTGCTCTCGCGTTGTCAACGTCATGAGTTCAGACGCGTGCCAGTGGGGGAGATCGTTACCAATCTCAAGATGATCGTCCAAGCCGAGAACCTTCAGGCGGACGATGATGCGCTCATTCAGATCGCGCGCCAGTCTGCGGGCGGGATGCGTGATGCGATCTCATTGCTCGATCAGCTATCGTCCACGGGCGATAAGATCACGCTTGCGCTCGCGCAAACTGTGCTTGGCACTGCCACCAGTCAAACCGTGCTTGATACCCTCACGTCCATCATGGATCACGATCCTGCGCATGGGCTTGAGACCATCCACAAGGCGCTTGATGCGGGCGCTGATCCGCGTTCGCTGGCGCGTCAAATCGTTGAGTATCTGCGCGGTCTCATGCTCATTCAAATGGGCAACGCCAATCAGGTCGAAGCCACGGCGGATGTCAAGAAGCAGATGCAGGCGCACGCTAAGTCCTTTTCGACGAGCGATGTCTTGCGCATGATGAAAGCCTTCAATAATGCGGCTGTGGATTTGCGCGGCGGCTGGCAGCCCTCTTTGAGTTTGGAACTTGCGTTAGCAGAAGTGCTCGAACTCTCCAACCGAATCTCCGCAAATCGCCACGCCCGTTCGTGCTAAGCCTCAGCCTGCCTCAACTCCCAGAACCGAGACTCAGCCTCAAGCTGAGTTTGACGCGGCTTCACATCCAGTTGAAAAATCCGCTGTCAGCGCAGGAGATATCCTCAAGGCGTGGAAGCACATGTCGTCTGCTCTGCCAAAAGCGCAGGCGAATCTTTCGGCGCTGATGAACTCGGTCAAGATGATCGATGTGCAGGGCAAGACGTTGATTTTGGGTTTGGCGAGTGACGTGCTGGTTTCAAAGATCGATAAGCCCGACCAGATCGAGGCGATCCAAAAGTTGATCAAGGACGAGTTTGGCGCGGACGTGAGCGTGCGTTGTGTGGTGACGAATGCGAAAGGCAAGATCCCCGCGAACGTGGCGCAGGATGGCATGGTGGCAACCGCCATCCAACACGGCGGCGAGATCGTGGATACGCAGGATTAGTTTATTAGGGGTAAGAAGACATGTTTTTATCAGAACTTAATGATATTTTACAACTTGCCAGAAGCCTTACAGAACGAAAGATTGAGCTGGATAAAGAATATTTTGAAAATTTCATTTTACCAGCTTGGAATGCTTTTGTAAGAGTTCATGAAAACCATAAAATGTCTTTTTAAAGAATATGTTGATATTGTTATAAGTGATAGCTTTCAAATTGATAACTTATTTGAAAAGATACAGCGAGATTCTATTCAGACCCAAGACCTAAGAGTTGACCTAATGGAAATACTAAAATATATTCCATCACCTAAATTCAAGACCAAAGAAATGTATTTGTGGAATTTTATTCAAGCAGTCAAGATGTATTTTGATGTCCGCGAATCAACAGAAGATTTATATGTTATTGGTAATTTTTCCGCAAACATAATTCGGTTAAAGATAGTGACTTTTCTGTCCATTGCTGGAAAAAACGATAAACAACGATCCAAAAAAATATTGGACAAAGCATTAGCAAATTTGCAGAGTCAGTATCAAAATACAGCAGACTGTTACTATAAATTGAGAACATCTATACTTTCATAGTCCCGTACAAGAGATAATGAATATGAAACGGACAATGTGAAGAAAATTGGCGCTAAGGAGTAGTTTTATGGCTAAAGGATTTAACAAAGGACCACAAAGGGGCGGTGGCCAAGCTGGCATGATGCAGCAATTGCAAAAAATGCAACAACAGATGGCTGAGGCACAAGAGAAGCTTGCCGTGGAGACGGTCACTGCTACGGCGGGTGGCGGCGCGATCAAAGTCGTGATGACTGGCGACCAGAAATGCCAGTCCGTTGAAATTTCCCCCGATTTCATCAAAGATGCCGATGCCGAAATGTTGCAGGACTTGGTCTTGTCCGCAGTGAATATGGCACTCGACCAGTCGCGTGAACTTCAAGAGAAGTTGATGGGTCCTCTGGCGGGTGGGTTGCCGTTCTAACCACCATGTCATTGCGAGTCTTCGAGAAGCAATCCCAGCTAACCTGCAAATGCGATATTGCCATGCGCTCTGGTTTCGATACGGCGGAACGCTTCGCGCACCGCCTACTCAACCAGCGGCCCCTCGCAATGACGGGATAATTTATGTTATTACCCGAATCCATTCAATCCCTCATCAATGCCCTCGAGCGACTGCCAGGCATCGGACCTAAGTCTGCTTCACGGCTGGCGTTCTATTTTCTGCGCGCCACTGACGATGTCTCTGATGACTTGGCGCTGGCTTTGGCGAATCTCAAAGCGAACACGGCGTTTTGCCAGGTATGTTTCAACATTACCGAAGGGGGACGCGAACGCTGTGAAGTGTGCGAGTCCACGCGGCGGGATGGTAGTGTTATCTGCGTTGTAGAAGAAGCGTTGGATGTCTTGGCGTTGGAACGGACTGGCGGTTATCAAGGCAAGTATCATGTCTTGCAGGGAGTCTTGTCTCCTATCGAAGGCATTGGTCCCGATGATTTGAAGATCAAGCAGTTGATCGCGCGCGTGGCGAATGGGGAAGTGAAGGAAGTGATCCTTGCAACCAATCCCAGCATGGAGGGGGATGCGACGGCGTTGTATCTGCAAAATCAGTTGAAACAATTTGGTGTGCATGTCACGCGTCTTGCAAGAGGTTTGCCAATGGGCGGCGACTTGGAATATGCGGATCAAAATACGTTGTTGAGAGCGCTGTCTGGAAGACAGGATATGTGATAAAAAGCGCCTCATCAGGGGCGTTTTATTATTTGAGTAGAGCTTCTAAAATTTCATCAAGCTTCGGAGTTTCAGGTGAATCTTTGAAACCTGCGAGCCGATGATAAACATCTGCGGCGGCCTCGTGGAATCCATTTGGCAAACCTGCTCCTTGAAACGTGACCGCGATTTCATGCATTTCGCCCTCAAACCTCCAGGCTTTAGCTGTCACGCGATTCACTCTACCATTAGCCTGATCAGAAAAACCCGGCTCATCAATATCCCATTTATGATAAAGCTCATCGCGCACACCAAGGGACTCGGCAGTTGCGAGAATTCCGGCGAACAAAGCAGTGATCCCTTTTGAGAAAGCCGCGTAACACATCTTCAATGCAGAGGCTTTGCCAATCTCATCTCCTATGATTTTGGCCTCAAGTGGTCCGTTTGTAAAGCAATTTGCAATTGCGTTCGCATATTTTCCAGACAAATACAACATGGTTGCTTTCGGTTTCGACGAGGGTTCGCCTATAATGCTGCCATCCACGAAATGAATACTTGCTGATTCCATCATTTGTGCAATCTTAACGACACGTTGAGGGGAGATGGCATTTGCATCGAGATATAAACCTTTGAAACCTGTCTCAATCACAGACTTAGCTACCTCTTCCGCCGCGTGAGGAGGACAAACACTAAAGATGATCTCGCTGAATTCACAAAGTTGCATTAGAGTTTCGACTTTGATAAGGTTGTGTTTCTCTGCGCGCAAGTGAGTTTTGTCGCTACGATTATCTGATGCCCAGTAAACTTCATGTCCGTTGTTGATGGCTGATGCGGCGATGGAAACTCCCATTTCACCGGGATGCAGGGTTCCGATTTTGGTCATGGTCACTCCTTATGATTGGTCAGTATAGCACTTGAACCATGGAAGAATAAACACGCTTGAGCGATGAGGTGGATGGAAATATTCTTCGTTAGCGTGCACAGGCCTTTGGCGAAAATCGGTAGCGAAGATAGCGTTGAGACCATCCTATCGTTATGGGGAAAATATTCTGAGCACTTTCAGGGGCGCGATACATGGTTTGTCGATGCCATGTATGGTATGATCTCGCAGTCTTCATAAAAAGAGAAGGACAGGCAAGAGGGATGAAAACACGCCTTACTATGCACACGAACAGCGTTTTTTAAGGTTAATTGTCTGATAAACTCTTGACAAAATAAGACAAATACATATAATAATCATTCGCCAGTACATTCTCCAGATCTCGTCCCCTGACAGATCATTGAAAACTGAGAAGTCTCGAAGTCAGAGACACAAGCCTGTGGGCTTTGCAGTCTGACGAGCCGATGTCGAAAGACACTGACATCGGTATTTTCGTCTGTTGATGTGTTGACAGGCCAAGGCGGCTCGTGTAGAATGCAGCCCGCTTTGTTACCAGAACTTTAACAACTGAATAGTGATAGGAAGCAACAACTCTGTCGATCCAGTAAAAAATCCTTAAAACTTACACTCGCAAGAGTGAAAAATTTCTTAAGGAGAGTTTGATCCTGGCTCAGGATGAACGCTGGCGGCGTGCCTAATACATGCAAGTCGAACGAGGTGCTTTTGTAGCAATACGGGAGTATCCTAGTGGCGAACGGGTGAGTAACGCGTTGGTGACCTACCCCAAAGTGTGGGATAACAGTTCGAAAGGACTGCTAATACCGCATGTGGTCATTGGTTTTAGAAACCGATGTCTAAAGGAGCAATTCGCTTTGGGAGGGACCTGCGTCCCATCAGCTAGTTGGTAGGGTAATGGCCTACCAAGGCGACGACGGGTAGGGGACCTGAGAGGGTGACCCCCCACAATGGAACTGAAACACGGTCCATACACCTACGGGTGGCAGCAGTAGGGAATATTGCACAATGGGCGAAAGCCTGATGCAGCAACGCCGCGTGCACGATGAAGGTCTTCGGATCGTAAAGTGCTTTTCTGGGAGATGAGAAAGGACAGTATCCCAGGAATAAGTCTCGGCTAACTACGTGCCAGCAGCCGCGGTAAAACGTAGGAGGCGAGCGTTATCCGGATTCACTGGGCGTAAAGCGCGTGCAGGTGGCGCGGTAAGTTGGGCGTGAAAGCTCCCGGCTCAACTGGGAGAGGTCGTCCAAGACTACCGTGCTAGAGAGCAGAAGAGGAAGATGGAATTCCCGGTGTAGTGGTGAAATGCGTAGATATCGGGAGGAACACCAGTGGCGAAGGCGATCTTCTGGTCTGTTTCTGACACTCAGACGCGACAGCTAGGGTAGTAAACGGGATTAGAGACCCCGGTAATCCTAGCCGTAAACGATGTGAACTTGGCGTTGGTGGCTTAAACACCATCAGTGCCGAAGCAAACGCGATAAGTTCACCGCCTGGGGACTACGGCCGCAAGGTTAAAACTCAAAGGAATTGACGGGGGCCCGCACAAGCAGCGGAGCGTGTGGTTTAATTCGATGCTACACGAAGAACCTTACCCAGGCTTGACATACAGGTGGTAGGGATCCGAAAGGTGACCGACCCGCAAGGGAGCCTGAACAGGTGTTGCATGGCTGTCGTCAGCTCGTGTCGTGAGATGTTCGGTTAAGTCCGCTAACGAGCGCAACCCTTGCTGCGTGTTACAAGTGTCACGCAGGACCGCCGGTATTAAGCCGGAGGAAGGTGGGGATGACGTCAAGTCAGCATGGCCTTTATGCCTGGGGCTACACACACGCTACAATGGCCAGTACAATGGGTTGCTAAGCCGCGAGGTGGAGCCAATCCCCCAAAACTGGCCTCAGTTCAGATTGCAGGCTGCAACTCGCCTGCATGAAGCCGGAGTTGCTAGTAAACGCGCGTCAGCTATAGTGCGTTGAATACGTTCTCGGGCCTTGTACACACCGCCCGTCACGTCATGGGAGCTGGTAACACCTGAAGCCGGTAGCCTAACCGCAAGGAGGGCGCCGTCGAAGGTGGGGCTGGTGACTGGGACGAAGTCGTAACAAGGTAGGTGTACCGGAAGGTGCGCCTGGATCACCTCCTTTCTAGAGTTCTGAGCGATCTCCCTCACGCGAGATTTGTTCTACTCATTTTATGTGCCTTACGGTGATGAGGCGCTGGACATAGAGGAAAGTTTCCTGTCACTACTCAGTTGTTAAAGCCAAAGTAAATCGCGGGCTTGTAGCTCAGTTGGTTAGAGCACTGTGCTGATAACGCAGGGGTCACAGGTTCGAATCCTGTCAAGCCCACTACCCAGTTCGTTCTGGGGATGTAGCTCAGTGGGAGAGCAGCGCCTTTGCAAGGCGAAGGTCGCGGGTTCAAATCCCGCCATCTCCACTGAGTACGTATCCAGGTAAGTTTTGGAGTGAGAGAAAATTTGTTAGGAAACGGTACACGAACATAAAGCCAAAAATGCACCGCAAAAGGTAGGTCGTTTTCGCGACCCGGCGGTGTGTGCCGGGTCGATTTGTCTCTACTGTTCGGAATGTGCCTTTAATAAAAGATTTATGTTGAATAGTGAACGATGCTCTTGAAGTTTTCAAGATCGTCGCTCACTGGTCAACCCGGTGAGTTTGTACCTTAATAACTGAATAGTAACTGAAAGATAATATCCTCAAATATCTAAAGTCTTGAATATTTGTAGGCCGAAGAGTAATAAATTCTCCGCATCACGTGGAGAAGCTACTAAGGGCTTTCGGTGAATGCCTTGGCGCCAAGTGCCGATGAAGGACGTGGAACACTGCGATAAGCCCCGGGGAGCCGTGTACAGGCTTTGATCCGGGGATCTCCGAATGGGGAAACCTGCTCGAGCGAACCTCGAGCGTCCTCCTGCTGAACACATAGGTTGGAGGAAGGGCACCCAGGGAACTGAAACATCTAAGTACCTGGAGGAAAAGAAAATATTCTCCTAGTAGTGGCGAGCGAACGGGGAACAGCCCAAACCATGCCTGCTTGCAGGCGTGGGGTTGTAGGGTCTGGCATATGGAAGTTACAAAACAGTCAGTTAGCGGAAAGGTGTGGGACAGCCTGCCATAGAGGGTAATAGCCCCGTATGCGAAAGCTGATTGTCTTCCGTCAGATACCTGAGTACTACCGGGCACGCTAATCCGGTAGGAATCTGGGGAGTCCACTCTCCAAGGCTAAATACATTTGGCGACCGATAGTGAACAAGTACCGTGAGGGAAAGGTGAAAAGTCCCCCTGTTAGGGGAGTGAAATAGAACCTGAAACCGAAAGCCTACAAACAGTTGGAGGGCTAACAGTGGGTTGAGCACTCTAGAAATAGAGACGTTCCCCGCTATGCCTGACAGCGTGCCTCTTGGAGAATGAGCCTGCGAGTTAATCTCAGTGGCAAGGTTAAGGGAGTAACACCCGTAGCCGTAGCGAAAGCGAGTCTGAATAGGGCGTACAGTCGCTGGGATTAGGCCCGAAACCGGGTGAGCTACCCATGGCCAGGGTGAAGCGAGTCTAAACGCTCGTGGAGGCCCGAACCTACTAATGTTGCAAAATTAGGGGATGAGCTGTGGGTAGAGGTGATATGCCAAACGAACTCGGAGATAGCTGGTTCTCCCCGAAATAGCTTTAGGGCTAGCGTCACGCGTTTAGTACTGGAGGTACAGCACTGAATGGGCTAAGGGGCTTACCGCTTACTGAACCCAATCAAACTCGGAATGCCAGTACTCCATAGCGTGGCAGTCGGACTACGGGAGATGAGTTTCGTGGTCGAAAGGGAAACAGCCCAGACCATCAGCTAAGGTCCTTAAATCTACGCTAAGTGGGAAACGAGGTGAGGTTACTTGAACAACCAGGAGGTTGGCTTAGAAGCAGCCACCCTTTAAAAAGTGCGTAACAGCTTACTGGTCTAGTGACCTTGCGCGGAAAACTTAACGGGGCTAAGCGTAGTACCGAAGCTATGGGTCTCAGCATTAGCTGGGGCAGTAGGGGAGCGTTCCATCAGCGGTGAAGGTCGATCGATAAGGGCGACTGGAGCGGATGGAAGTGAGAATGCAGGCATGAGTAGCGTATAAACACGTGAGAACCGTGTTCGCCGTAAATCTAAGGTTTCCGACGCCAGGTCATTCCGCGTCGGGTTAGTCGGGTCCTTAGCCGAGGCCGAAAGGCGTAGGTGATGGACATCCGGTCAACATTCCGGAACCACTCAGAATGAGTGATGAGGGGACGCAACGAGGTAGGCCAGCCACCGATTGGTTGTGGTGGTGCGATCCGTCTAGGCGTTGAGGTTGGTAGGCAAATCCGCCAGCCAAGCTGAGGCGAGAGCGAGCCGTAAGGCATAAGTGGTTGAGCTTTGTTGCCGAGAAAAGCCTCTAAACGTTGATTTCTGAGTGCCCGTACCGCAATCCGACACTGGTAGATGGGTAGAGTATACCAAGGCGAACGGGAGAACCCTTGTTAAGGAATTAGGCAACATGACCCCGTAACTTCGGGAGAAGGGGTACCTTCTAGCGTCAGGTTTATCCAAAGCGCTGGAAGGTCGCAGTGAAATGGCTCTGGCGACTGTTTAACAAAAACACAGGTCTCTGCTAAGCCGTAAGGCGATGTATAGGGGCTGACGCGTGCCCAGTGCCGGAAGGTTAAGGAGAGAGGTTAGCGCAAGCGAAGCTTTGAACCGAAGCCCCGGTGAACGGCGGCCGTAACTATAACGGTCCTAAGGTAGCGAAATTCCTTGTCGGGTAAGTTCCGACCCGCACGAACCGCGTAACGATCAGAGCACTGTCTCAACAAGGGACCCGGTGAAGTTGAAATGGCTGTGAAGATGCGGCCTACCCGCAGCAGGACAAAAAGACCCCGTGGAGCTTTACTGCAACTTGGCATTGTGTTTGGGTATGATTTGTGTAGCATAGGTGGGAGGCTTTGAAGCTGGGGCGTTAGCCTCGGTGGAGCCATCAGTGAAATACCACCCTGATTATACTTAGACCCTAACCCTGCACCGTCATCCGGGCAGGGGACCGTGCCAGGTGGGCAGTTTGACTGGGGCGGTCGCCTCCTAAAAGGTAACGGAGGCGCCCAAAGGTTCCCTCAGGCAGAATGGAAACCTGCCAAAGAGTGTAAAGGCATAAGGGAGCTTGACTGCAAGACCAACGCGTCGAGCAGATACGAAAGTAGGGCTTAGTGATCCCACGGTACCGAGTGGAAGGGCCGTGGCTTACCGGATAAAAGCTACCCCGGGGATAACAGGCTGGTGAGATCCAAGAGTTCACATCGACGATCTCGCTCGGCACCTCGATGTCGGCTCATCGCATCCTGGGGCTGGACAAGGTCCCAAGGGTCGGGCTGTTCGCCCGTTAAAGCGGTACGCGAGCTGGGTTCAGACCGTCGTGAGACAGGTCGGTCTCTATCCGCTGTGGGCGTAAGGGATTTGAGAGGAGCTGCTCCTAGTACGAGAGGACCGGAGTGGACTGACCTCTGGTGTGCCAGTTGTCGTGCCAACGGCATTGCTGGGTAGCTACGTCGGGCAGAGATAACCGCTGAAAGCATCTAAGTGGGAAACTCGCCTCAAGATTAGATCCCTGTAATCCAGTTAATGGAGTAAGACCGCAGGTAGACCACCTGCTATATAGGCAACAAGTGTAAGCGCAGTAATGTGTTGAGCTAAGTTGTACTAATGGTCGAGGGCAGAATCCCGTGATGTGGAGAACTTATTACTCTTCCAGATATAAGATATTATCAGTTACTGTTCAGCACTGACTTGTGAAATAGTCCCTTGGTGATTGGAGCGACGGGGGTACACCCGGTAACATCCCGAACCCGGTAGTTAAGTCCGTCAGCGCCGATGGTACTTGGAGGGCGACCTCCCGGGAGAGTAGGTCATTGCCAAGGGTACTTTTCAGAATATCCCGTCAGAAATGGCGGGGTTTTCTGTTTAATAGATAAAATCTTGTCCATCTCATCTGGGGGAAAGTTTGGGCTGGCTTGTTCTGTCGGCTCCGCCCTGGTATATGTGGTGTATGTCAGGTAAAGTTGCACTAAAGAGTGGTCAGAAACCATAATGTCGGATCTTGGCTTTGAGACGAAAAGGCAAATGCCGCGACTCTTATTTTAATTAAGGGTGTAAATGTAGGGGAATGATAATGCAATGACAGTAGTTTAGTCTTCATGTTAATAACCAAGAATAATCTGAAGAATGATCGTTTACAGATACAAATTTAGGTCTATTCCACTACATACCACTGCATAGCTCCCAGATATGGGATGACACTAAAAACGAGGTTAGATTTCTCTATATTGTGGAATACTCGTTTACGGATATTCGACTTCTCTCTCGTACACGATCATGCCCCCACTCCCTGCTGTTCAATGCCAGGGAGTTTGGTTTAAGACGCAATAAGGCACTTCAATGACGTAGACTCGCTCAACCCAGCGCGAGCGCAATCGCTTGTTCAGTGGTCAATGTCGCGCCTTTTGCCCATTCCAATTCAAACACGACATCTCCAAGCTGAGCGCGCAGCCTTGTCAAGGCATCCGCGTTTACTTTCTGGTTTACTTGATCGACCGGCGCTCCAATACGCGCCCGCAGCGTGTCGGCGGCTGCTAGGAGTTGAACCGCGTGCTCATAGCTTTTATCAATTTCCGCGATGTCGGCGAGATGTTCAAATGAATAGGCATAGCCTCGTGGCAAGCCTAGCTCGCGGCGTATGCTCAGCGCTTCGCGGTAACATTCCCTGGCGCGCTCGTAGTCTCCCAAAACTTCAGCGTTATGCCCTAGGTTTTGAGTTGCCAGAGCGACTCCGCGCCGGTAGCCGAGCGACTGGTAAATATCCCGACATTCCTCCAATGCCTGCTGAGCTGCCGTGAATTCGTGGAATTCGATCAAAGGCCCTGAGAGCCGGTTTAGGGCTGTCGCGAGTTCAAACGGATTCTCTAACTCGCGCCACAGTGCTACGCTTGGAAGGATATATTGAAGGGCTGTTTTAGACTTCACCTATTTTATAGGTGAGTGTAGCCAGTAACTGCTTGGCTTTCGCCATCCCAGCCGTATAGGACAACTGCTCGGCCTTGTAGAGCGCTTCTTCAAGCTGGGCGCGCAGATTCGCCCGTTCGCCAGCGAGGTCAGCCAAATCGCAATACTTTAACCGGGCGTCGATCTCTCCCCGCTGATCGCCGAGTTGCTGAAATAACTTTTGCGCCTGCCGAGCGCACTGCAATCCATACTCGAAGTCGGAGATTGCTGAGGATAGGTCAGCTGCAGCCAGCAGGGCTTGTGCCCGTTGACGCGAAGTCAATTCCTGAGCACCATCTAATGCCTGCTGGAGCCAGCCGCGTCCTTCCTGGAAAAAGCCGCCCAGTTCCCAGAACTTCATGCCCGTGCCCAACTGTGCAACCAGGGCAAGCGCATGCTGGCTGTCGTGTGTAACCAGCCATTCGAATGCCTGGCGCAGGTTATCGTGGTCATCCATAACGATCTGCAACCGCGTGAGGAATGTTTGTTTGGTTCGGTTCTTCGCCGCGTGAGAGACGAGTTCTGCATAGTATCGGGCATGACGTTCCAGTGTATCTGCCTCTTCGTCGCTGCCTCGCAACTGCTCCTGCGCAAACTGGCGAATGGTCTCGTGCATGGTGTAGCGCCGGCGCCCGGTATCAAAGCCAAACACTACCAGCGAATGGTCGACTAACTCGGCGAGGATCTCGGCGCAGGGCTCGCCTGGCGCATTGACTGCTTCTGCGGCTTCCAAGGTCCAGCCTCCGGCAAAGACCGCTAGTCGGCGCAAGGCTGAACGCTCCTTATCGCTCAAGAGTTCGTAGGACCAATCGATCAAGGTATGCAAGGTGCGTTGGCGCGGCAACTTTTCGCGCACCTGCCTATTCAGCCAGGCGAAGCGCTGACCCAGCCGTTCGGCGATCGCTTCGATGGGTAGTGCACGGACTTGCGCTGCGGCGATCTCGATCGCCAGCGGAATACCATCAAGTTGCTGGCAGATACGAACGACCACGAGAACATTCGCGTCGGTAAGCTTGAAATTCAATAACGATTGCTCTGCACGATTTATGAACAACTGAATCGAATCAAAGATCAATGCATCTGCAACCGTAAGTTTTTTATCACCATTAATGGCGGGGATAGCAAATGGTTCCAGTCTCACCACATGCTCCTCTTCAAGATGCAGTGGGATGCGGCTTGTCGTAAGCACGGTCAGTTCCGCGGCAGCGTGGCAAAGCGTTTCGACGAGGCGCGCGCAGGCTTTCACCAAGTGTTCACAATTATCCAGCACCAGGAGTAGGGTCTTGTCGCGCAGGTAATCCACAATCACGTCGGTAGATGAGCGACTCGTGTCGGTTGGCAAATGTAACGTTGCCGCGACTGCGTCATCCACAGATCTTTCATCAACGACGCCGGCCAATTCGACGAAGCAAATGTCCTGGGCGAACACACCTGCCATACGATGGACGACCTCAATCGCGAGACGTGTCTTGCCGACACCGCCGGGTCCTGCCAATGTGACCAGCCTGACCGTTCGGCGCGATAGCAGATCGACCAATCGCGCGGATTCTGGCTGGCGCCCAAAAAAGCGCGTAAGTACGGGGGGCAGGGCAACATTCGCCGAATGTGACTCGAACGGCGTGAGGGCGCGGATCTGTTCAGCCAGCGTCACAGTTTCAACAGACGGTGCCAAGCCAAGCTCGGCTGCCAGCACGCGGCGGCAGGTTTCGTAGACATCCAGTGCGGCACTGCGTTGATCCGCGCGCGCCAGCACACGCATCAATTGACGGTAGGCGGATTCATTCAGGGGGTCATATCCAAGCAGACGGCGGATGGAGCGTTCGGCTTCCGGCAATTGATCGGCGCGTTCATGAAAAGCAACCAGCTGTTCCAGCGCCGACATCACCTGCAAGCGGAATTGTTCGCGCTGAATGAGGAGCCAATCGTCGAATTTTTCGCAATCGTCGAGCGAGAACTCTTCCAAAAAATCTCCGCGCACCAACTCGAGCGCCTGGGTCAGCCGTGCGGCACATTCGGCGCAATCGTTTGAGTGGGTGTGTGGATGGAGGTGGCAAGCCTCGATCAATGCGCGGAAGCGGGTCACATCCAGTTCGTGATCGCTGAGGGGGTCGAAGCGCAAACTGAGTCGATCCCCGATCAAGTGTGGCTGCTCGTTTGATGCGCTTCTCCCCAGCGCTTTCTGAAGATGCGCCCAGGTGACGCGGAGATTGTTTTGCGCGGCAACAGTCGGCAGGTCGGGCCACAGCAGGCCGAGCAAAAATTCACGGCTGTGCGCGTGATCCAACTCGATCAAGAGATAAGCCAGCAGCCCGATCACCTTACGGTTGGTGAGGGTGATCGTCCCCAACTGGCTATGCTCGATCTGCAAGCGACCAAGCAAAGAAAAAATCAATTCAGGCAAATCATATCCAAATAATGATGAATTAATGGCGTTTCACTAAACTAGAAAAAGTATAGCACGATGAACGCGAGATGATGATTAGATATTTCTGATCTCATGTGCCTTTATGACGTCTTTATACGGGATGTCTAATACTCACCGAAGGAGCGCTTTTGTATGAAGAAAATTTTCAAATGGATTGGGGTCGTGCTGGGTTCGTTGGTTGGTCTGATCCTCATTGTGGCTTTGACTTTATTTTTGATGGGCAATGCCCGCCTACATAAGACGTATGATTTCCCACCTTCTCATCTCACTATTCCCACAGATGCGGCGAGTATTGCGCACGGCCAGCATATCGCTGAAACGTTGTGTGAGGGCTGCCATGGCACCGACTTAAGCGGAATCAATAACTGGTTCGCAGCTGGACCGCTGGGGACGGTCGACAGCGCCAACCTTACTTCTGGTGACGGGGGAGTCGGGCAGACCTTTACCGATGAAGATTTTGTGCGCGCCATCCGTCATGGCATTGACCCAAAAGGCAAACCCACGTTTATGCCTGCAGTCGTATCCACATCGCATATGAGCGATGAAGATCTGGCGGATGTGATTGCATTTATTAAATCTGTCCCGCCGGTTGATCACGTGACTTACGGAAAGCAATTTACGCCTCTGGCAAAGATCCTGTTTGCAGCGGGTATGCTTCCATCTTTTCCTGCTGAGGTGGTGAGTCATGAAACCCATGTGACTGCTCCGGCGCCAGGCGTCACCGCTGAATATGGTTCTTATCTTGTAGATACGCATGACTGTCATGTATGCCATGGGCAAAATATGAATGGCGGAAAATTCCCAGATCCAACCATAAAATTATCACACCCAATCTTACACAGGGCGGCGAGCTTGGCGTATGGACAGAGGCTGATTTTGTCAATACGCTCAAGACAGGCGTGACGCCTCATGGACATCAGCTATCAGATAACATGCCGTGGAAGGAGTTTAGACATATGACCGATGATGAGCTGAAAGCCATTTGGATGTATTTGCGGTCACTGCCGCCAATGGATCAATATACACCCTAATCAAACCCAATTTATTGCAGGAGTAAACCATGTCAAAAGAAAATGAAGCGTCAATCAAAGTGATTGTCGAACTCCAAGCCAAACCCGGCAAGCGGGCTGAGCTTAAGAGTCTGCTCGAGAGCGTTGAGGCGAAATTTGGATCAAGCGAGCCTGGTTTTCTCGGGAGCACGTATTATGAGGTTCTTGATAACCCCAACATACTGGTTGAAACTGCCGATTGGGTTTCAGCCGAGGTGCGGGCAGCTGCCATGCAGGAAGCCATGGCAAGCGGTGCCTATGGACAACTGGAGGAACTTTTAGCTGCGCCATACAGGGCCACGGTCATCAGACAGTTGTCCTGACAGGAGAACAACTCATGATTGCAAAAATACTGATAACGATACCCTTGTTGATGTTCACGGTTTTACCCCCACTTGTTGATTTTGGTGAAAGCCATGTACTGCATCCAGATTGGATCAGACATGCAAGATTTCATACAGCCTGGTTGGTCTTGGAAAATTCCATGCTGGGTCTATTCGCTCTAGCCTTGATCTGGTACCAAAGCACAAGTACAAAACTGCTTATTGCAGGCGGTATATCGACATTGGTATTGGGCGGCTTCATGCTCGCTACGCTGTTCATGCCGCTGTATTCTGGCGCACTCTCCGATCCGGGTCCGGGCGAAGCCCCTCATGAATCGAAAGGGATTGATCTTAATCTCGCAGTATTCGGAGTTGGCTTTCTCTTAAGTCTAGCTGGACTGATACTGGCAATTTTGAGCATTTAGAATGATCAAGCAAATATATAAATAATCAAACAAAAGGAGAAATTACCATGGCTACGTTCGCAGTTACCACATTCATCAATCGTCCCGTGCAGGAGGTCTTCGGCTTTATGACCAATCCAGCCAACTTTGCCCAATGGCAAAACGGCACCAAGTCTGCCAAATGGGCTTCGGATGATCCGGTTGGCGTAGGGTCGATCTTCAACTCTGTGGGTGAAATGATGGGACGTGAAATGAAAATGGATCTTGAGATCACGCAATGGGACCCGCCGAATGTGTGGGGAATTAAAGGGCAAAGCGGGCCGATGAAATTCGAGGCTATTAGTAAATTTAAGTCAAAGGATGGCGGCACGCAGGTGACTCAAACTTTCGAAGGCGAGGTGGGCGGCCTTTTCAGCATCGCCGAGGGACTGGCGATTAAGCAGTTGCAAAAGCAGGTCGAAACCGATGGAAACACGCTAAAGAAACTTCTGGAAGCGAAGTAGTTAGCGGCAGGATGCCGCTCCAATAGAAGTCTCATTCATCTCGCTGAAACGCGAGTCCATTCAACAAAGGAGAAATCAAATGAAACTTAATACCATGTTCACCATCGCAGCAATTGCAATGATCCTGTTTGCCATACTGTCATTCTTTGCCCCGCCAGCTCTTCGGGGAACTGATCCATCGATGGCATTCAGCGGCAAAATAATGGGTGTTGTCTTTCTATCACTTGGCGTTCTGGCCTGGCTGGTTCGGAATGACATGCCGTCAAAAACGCGCGACTCAGTCGTCCTGGGTTATACATTATTATTTGCCCTGTGGGCTGCCGTCAGCACGTATGGCATCTTTCTTACAGACATGCCCGCTCACAATATTTCCTGGGGCCCAGCTTTGATCCAAGCCCTGCTTGCGATTGGTTTCTTCATGGCGGGCAAAGCCAGTATGTCAACAAGCGCAAGCTAATTCTATTCATGCATGTGGCGCTCATCGTTCTACATACCATTGAACGATGGACCCTGTATGTAAATTCTTTAGATGAAACCAAAGAAAGGAATCTTTATTATGTCAGCTATCACCAGCACGTCTCCCACCGCCCGTAATTCACTCCTGCGCTCCATTGTGATTGCCGGACTGATTATCGGTTTTGCCGATGAAATGATCTATCACTGGTTTGTTCAGAATGTCCTTGGTGGGGTCCCGCTAATTAGTTTATATCAATATATAGCCAGTGGCGCATTAGGTGAGTCCGCTTTTGCAGGCGGCATCCCCGTTGCTTTGCTCGGGGTGCTATTCCACTACCTCTTTAGCATTGTAATCGCTGGTGTGTTTATCCTGAGTGTTGATCGCATTCCTCTCCTGCGCCGCTATCTCATCCCTGGGTCGCTCCTGTATGGATTTGGTGTTTTCATTGTCATGAACATGATCGTAACCCCGCTCAGTGCGACACCTCCCTTACCAGCTCCAACAATTTCCCAACTCATTGTGATGATCTTGGATCACATCCTGGTCTTCGGATTGCTTTTGGGAATCCTTGTGCAGCGGAATGCCAAGACCAATTAATCGTTTTTGGAATGAATAATATCCTGACCCAACTCTCTGGAAGAAGCTCGGTGAAATCCGCCATCAGGGCAAACTGGGAGGCATACCATTATTGCCTGGCGCAGTCACCGAATGTGGAATTATCCATTGGCCGCTACCTGACCTGGCTGATAACAGACCTGCCGGACCATTTCATGAATCTGGTCGTGTGCAACCAATTGCCGGCCGAGGGTATAGACGGCCTGATCGAAAACACACTGGACCACTTCAGGTCGCTGAATATCAAGAGACTCTCCTGGCTTACCCAAGTAGGCGTTCCTTTCGCTGAGTTGAATGATATTTTACATGCTCACGGATTGAAATCCAGAGGTTCGTTCGCCACGGAGATGGCGGTCGATCTCGCACTGTTACCAGAGTGCCTCCCGGCTCATCCCGACCTGAGAATCGTGCGAGTGGAAGATGAACATGCGTTGAAACAATGGATCCAAATTGCGAGTATTGGTTTCAAAATCAGTGATGAGTTCGAGCAGGTTTGGCACGATATTTTTGTGGATACAATTCCAGACTCCCGGTTTCAAACTTATCTCGCTCTTTTGAATGGAAAGCCCGTCGGTACATCGCAGTTATTCATCTCTGAAGGTGTGGCAGGAATTTATAACGTTACATGCCTTCCAGAGGCACGTGGCAAGGGGATTGGCTCGGCCGTCACATTGGCTCCCTTGCTCAAGGCGCGCCAAATAGGTTGTCAGATTGGTGTTTTGCAAGCATCTCAAAAAGGGTACAACGTGTATCGTCGTCTGGGATTTCAAGACTTTGGCAAATTGAGCCTTTATCTTTGGGAAAATGATCGCAGTGTTGCCTGACAGGATATAAAAGTCACGGATTCAAAGGAAAACGTTGTTTTGTGCATCACAAGGAGAAAATAATGAAAGTAGTAATTATTGGTGGAACCGGATTGATCGGAAAAGCGGTAACCTCACTGCTTACTGATAAAGGCCACGAAATTGTTCGGGCCTCCCGTAATACTCAACCAGGTTTGACGTTGGAAGATCCCGCCTCCATTGAAGCGTTCTACAAAACAGTTGGTGAGGTGGATGCTGTCATTTGTACAGCACCCCAACGCGGCGATGGTATGGGTCCAATAACCGGGTTTTCCGATGAAACCATCACTTCGGATATAAAACGTAAATTACTTGGGCAGGTGAACCTGGTACGTAAAGGTCTCGCAAATATACCGCCGGGCGGCGTCTTCATTCTCACTGGCGGAATGTCAGCTTTTACCGCCGTGCCAAAAAGCTCAATCGGCGGAATGCTCAACATAGCCCTGGATAAGTTCGTAAGCCGCGTAGCACCTGAACTGGAGGACGGGCGGCGCATCCTTATCGTCCACCCAGCGCCCGTTCGCGAGGCGGTCATTCAACTCGGAATGGATGGTGCCCGCTTTCCCGATGCTGCCACAACAGCCGCAGCTTATCTCAAAGCAATGGATGGCACAAACACGGGTGAGCCTGTTTTTGTGGAAGGACATGGTCCACAATAAGGAATTTCAAAATCGTGGAAAGACGATGAAGCCTGAGGTCCTGCTGAAACAGCGCTTTGTGAGCATGAGATCGTCACTCAAGAGTTAAGAATGTCAACATCCACCCAACACGGTTATCTGATCATCGCAGACATCTCCGGCTACACTTCGTTCGTTGCCAAAACAGAACTCGAACATTCGCAGGAGATCCTTTCTGAATTGCTTGAGTTAATGGTGAGTCGCTTCCAGCCCACGATGACCATTTCCAAACTGGAGGGCGACGCTGTGTTTGTATACGCGCCCGAAGAAGTATTCGCGTGCAGCGAAACACTGATCGATTTTATCGAGTCCATGTATGTGGCCTTTCGTGACAAACAACTTTCGATGAAGCGCGCCACGACCTGCACCTGCAATGCCTGCCGCAATATTCCATCACTCGATCTGAAATTCTTCATCCATTGCGGCGATTATATTCGACAAACGATCGCGGATATCAAGGAACTCGTCGGCTCAGATGTGAATTTGGTTCATCGCCTCACCAAGAACCACGTCACAGAAGCGACCGGCTGGCGGGCGTATATGCTGTTCACCGAACAATGCGTGAATCACAATGGTTTAAATCTTGCCGATGCCCACATCCAGATGGAGGCGTATAAAAGCCTCGGCGAGATCAAAACCTTTAATATCGATTTACACAAGCGCTACAAGGAAATTTGTGAAGCCCGCTGCATTGTGCTGGATGAGCAGGATGCAGACTTTATCTTTCAAATGGATTTCCCCACGCCTCCTTCTGTGACTTGGGAATGGATCCACAACCCGGAGAAGCGCAACATCTGGGGCGGAGTTCCCGACGCCTGGTCTGCAGGCGACCGACCACAGGGACGATTAGGCGTTGGCTCAAGCAATCACTGCGCGCACGGCAATTCTGTCAGCACACAAGTGGTGGTGGATTGGCACCCATTTGAATATTACACGACTCATTCATTGGAGAAGGGCAAACATACTTTTACAGAAACAGCGCATTTTGAAGCTCTGCCGGATGGCGGCACACGCGTCCGGCATGCAATGCGAATGCACATGCCCATTCCGCGCTTCATCCGCAGAGTTGGCGTGAAATTCGTGCTAATCACCCTAAATCACTACGATGAAATGATGGTCCGCGCTGCGCGGTTAGCCAGCGAAGAATTTACCAAAAACAAAGGCGGATGAGCGTGAACAAACACAGCCTTAAGTTCAAAGAGCCGCCCAACATCACTTTCTAAGAACGTATAACGTTCTTTCGGTAAAAATGAAGGCGTACCTTCATACGCGAGTGCACAGATGAAGTGGGAAGTCAAGGGAGTTGCAAAAGGGAAATAAATCAGAGCGCAAGGGAGCGAAAAAACAGCAACCCGTTTGCTGCAACTCCTAGAGATCAAACGTAAGGTGCAGGCACAGGAGCATGGCTCGTCGTTGGAGATCTTCTACGATCTGCTGGCTGCGACCGGTTGTGTGGCGCGCTTCGAGCGCGCTGGGAATACAACTGCGATTTCCAACCTAGGCATACTTAGCCGTCTCATTACAGCCTGGGACGAGTACGGAACGACCCGCAATTTCTATCCGTTCCGTGAATATTTTGATTTCAAGCTGGTTTTAGCTTCTCCCCCGTGGGGGAGACGGGAGAGGGGTTTGTTCGCTGATTTTCAAGATAACAAGTAAAATCCCGTTATGCCAGTCAAGAACATCATCCCAGGTCACCAAGTCACGAAAGAAAAACAAGAACGAGCCCGTGAACTTCGCCGCGAAATGACTCCCGCCGAAAAAATCTTATGGAAAGAATTGCGCGCGAACAAGCTGGGAGTCCATTTTCGGAGGCAGCAGGTTATACAGGGATTCATCGTCGATTTTTACTGTCATAGGGCGGGGCTGGTTGTGGAAGTCGATGGCGATGTCCATGACTTGCAGAAAGAGGAAGACGAAAGACGGGAAAAGGTGTTGTCCGCGTTGGGGTTGATGATTGTCCGATTCAGGAATGATGAGGTGATGAAAGATGTGTCCGCGATGGTGGGGAAAATTAGATGTCATTTGAAATAGAAACCCAAAGAAACTGAAAAACTGCCCTTGCGCCTGTGTACAATTGTGCATATAATAAAGTTCGATGAGCTACGAATGGGATCCCAACAAGGCGAAGTCAAATTACAAGAAGCATCGCGTCAAATTTGCCGATGCTGTTGGTGTATTTGAAGATGAAAATGCCATCACTATCGAAGACGATCACGAAAAAGAAGATCGTTTTATCACCATTGGCATGGATTTTCTGAGCCGAATATTGGTCGTAGTTTATACGTTTCGCGATATCGCCATTCGAATCATTTCCGCGCGGAAAGCCACCGCACGTGAAAGAAAGATGTATGAGGAGCAAGATGAAGAAAGAATATAACTTTAGCAAAGGTAAACGTGGCGCGGTTGTCCCTGCGCCGAAAGGAAAAACCCAAATCACCATCCGCATTGACGATGATATTCTGGATTGGTTTCGCGGTGAGGTGGAAGCGGCAGGCGGTGGGAATTACCAGACTCTGATCAACAATGCTTTGCGTGAGCACATTACTCGTCAGCAGGAGCCAATCGAAGTAATTCTTCGACGAGTGGTGCGCGAAGAATTGACCGCAACCAGATAATCTTTGATAGAGCTCCGAAGTCATAACTTCGGAGTTTTTGTTATTGATGGTTACGACCTTTTCCCGGTGTGGAAGTCCGCTTTAGGAGGCAACAGGTCATTTAGGGATTCATCGTTGATTTTTACTGTCATCGGGCGGGATTGGTTGTCGAAGTGGATGGGGATATTCACGACTTGCAGCAAGAGGAAGATAAGAGGCAAGAACAGGCGTTATCCGCGTTGGAGCTTGAGGGTGGTTAGATTCAGAAATGATGAGATCGTGAGGAAACTGTCCACGGTGGTGAGGAATATCAGAGAGTTAGTTTCCATGTTATAATCTTACTAGTAAGATGAAGGAGAAAACTATGGAAACTTTAGCCACCACCCGTATGTCCTCCAAAGGACAGGTTGTCATCCCTGACTCTATTCGCAAACGACTTGACCTGAAGGAGGGAGCGCAATTTCTAGTCGTCGGCGATGCAGACGTTGTTATTCTAAAAGTAGTGACACCACCTGATATGAAGGAATTCGATACTCTGATCAAACAAGCGCGCAAGCAAGCAAAAGAAGCGGGGTTGAAACAAAAAGATATTACATCTGCTATTGCCAAGGCACGTGGTCGTAAATGAAAATTGTTCTGGACTTGAAGGTTGTGATGGACACAAACGTATTCGTCTCGGGAGTCTTCTTCAGCGGACCTCCTTATCAAATCCTCAACGCGTGGCAATCGGGCGAGTTTGAATTGGTCGTTTCGCAGGAAATTCTCGACGAGTATCGGCGGGTCGGAGAAATCCTAGCGAAAGAACGTCCGAAGATTGATTTGAATCCGATTTTGAATTTTGTCATTGAACATGCGAAAGTGTACAAGTCTGCCAAACTCAAAGAACCTATCTGCGAAGACCCTGATGATGACAAGTTCTTTGCTTGTGCGTTGGCAAGTGGAAGCAAGATCATCGTCAGTGGTGATAAACATTTATTGAAGGTCTCAGGTTATGAAGGAATTGAAGTCTTGAAGCCACGCGATTTTATGGATCGATATTTGGCGGAAGAATAAATCCAAACGGGGGAGGGGAGAAATGCGACCTAACCCTGCCCTTCCCAAATCACACACGGGGCAGCCGGGCAAGGCGCTGGAATTGTACGAACAGGTACCGCCGATCCATCGTGAAGTGGGGATATGCCGGGGAAGCGACCACTCGCTTCACACTGACCCAAAGGTGTATTTGTAACTCAGATTTATTGGATTTCGCAGCAGATTGCCTTAAGAAATTGTCATTCGACGTTCCTGTTTGATGAATGTTGATATTATTTGGTTGTATAAACCGATGCCCTTAAGTCAATGTTTACTCTGCGCGAAAATGCCATTTTGTGGTGTATAATATTCAGCACTGATAGGTCTACTTGGCGAGTTTCTGTCAAGTCCTTGCCAAGGGGCTTTTCTTTTTTATATCGGAATTGTCCACCTTTCCAACAAAAATAAGCCTGTTTTCGCAGGCTTATTTTTGTTGGAAAGGTGGAAATATTTTGTGTGCTCGCAAGCATTGAGTTGTCAATTCAAGAAAATTAAAAGTGTTGTTGGAAGAATCGGTTCGTTTCACGGATCACGGTGTCCAAGGATGGAATTTCTGGTACTTGTCCGCTGAGACGCCCATTCCACAGTTGATTAAAAGTTGCCTCTCGTTTTGCGAGAATGGTTTTCAAATCATCAATTCTAAAACCTTTTGATGTGAACTTTGGAGCCATACTAAAAACCATTGTTTCCACATCCACCATTTGATTGGTAAGTATATAATGGACATCATACAAGTCGCGAGGCTCTGTGCGGGTAAGTAGTGAGCGCAGTTTTTCTGCAAGGATTTCCTCGAGCGAGTAGACCTGCAGTACACTTTCTTTGTTTGAGAGGTCACTATAGGTTGACCTTACAGGCAGGTTATGAAGTGGATACGCCATAGCCTCGTCTCTTGTAAAGTCAACTTTTAGAAAACGACTGGTGATATCACCTTGAAATGGTCCAACATAATTCAAGTAAAAAGAAGGATTGCCACTGGAATGCACATCTACTCTGCGGACTTCCAGTACCAGATTAGCTTTTTGCTTTAACTAGGGAAACAGAGACTCTGTTTCTGACTCCAATGTTTCATTCGTTGTTTCCGAAGCCAGAACTGTGAAATCAAGATCTTCAGAGCAGCGATATTCAGGAACATACATCTTTTTGATTGCGGTTCCACCTTTGAATGCCAACTTGTCTTGCAAAGGCGAAGCCGCAATAGCATGCAGTACCCAGGTTAAAACGTAATCTTTCTCTATGGTTTTATCGCCCAAGCCAAGTTTGTGCGCCAGTTTTGAGATTTCACTTGAATGGATCATATCAGGTAGTCACAATCCCTTTCAGAATTTCCGGGTCAATGTTTATCCTAAGCCTCCAACGCGCCACATAGGTGCCTTCCGACACCAGTGTTGGGTCGAGAAGAGCGTAGCTTGGCCCCACCATTTCTTGCAATTGATTTACCTGTGAAAGTCCTAGATCGTAGAGTTCAAGCAGGTACCCCAACCTTTTTGCCACGGCTTGATTCCCCATTTTTTTGCAATAAAGAGTTAGTTTTTCCCAATCCAGATCATCTTTCCGCAGCCATAACCCAGTTGCAACTTCGCTTATTCCAGAGCAAAGCTCGGGGCGGGACAATCCATCCAAAATTGTTCGTTCCATATCACTAACCTGTACCTGCTCATTGGGCATTACCCAGGTTGAGATAACTCCCCATAAATCGTCTTGACTGGCATAGATGAAGCGATATGGAACTTTTATGATAACGCGATTGCGCAGCCGGCGCGGTGATGTAATCGTTACCGTAGTTACTGGACGTGTTAGCATATTATGTATTTCAAATGCACTGTCATGGGAAAGATAATAAGATGCATTTCCCATAAGTGCGCGGGCGATCACAAATCGATTTGCTTCGGGGATGGCTTGCGCCCCTGCCGAAAGTGGGACCAAAGCATACATGCCCGGACTCAGTTTAACCACCCATCCAGACCTAACCAAGCGGCGTAATTCCTGCACGACAACCGCATAGTCTTTACCGTTCGCCTTTTGGGCGTCTGCGATTGAAAAGACACTTTGTCCTTGGCTGGCCAGGGTTGTGATCAGGAGAGCGCTTTCAGCGCCGAGGTTCTTTGTATACATAAATTATGTTTTGTGTACAAATAGTTTCTTATAAAGACATATTATACACATGTAACATAATTTTCGCAATCACCTTCAAAAATCATCTAGAGTGAGTTGTGTTGCTCCATCTTGCGATTGAGTTAAGATAATTTCATAACCAATAGACTTGTATCCACTTCGCCGCTTTGCATACATCCTCGCAACAACAGGCACTTCAAAATCCACATAATCGTAGATAATAACCTTCTTCTTTGCTTCATTGAGCCGATGTAAGCGGCCTGCATATTGGATAAGTGTTCCTCGCCAGGAAATTGGTAGTGTTAGAAACAAAGTATCAAGACGAGCATCGTCAAAACCTTCACCTAAATAGCGGCCTGTAGCAACAATCACGCGCGGTTCATCAGCAGGTACAGCAGCTATGTGTTCCATAAGCTGCTTACGTTGCTTTTTACCCATTCCACCGGCCATCGTAAATACGTTTTGAATACGTTCAGCAAGTAGATGAGCCAAAACATCTACATGTTCACGGCGTTCGGTCAATACAACTGGATTTCGATGTTGTGATACTGCTATTACGACGTTTTCAACAATCATATGATTGCGCTCGTCATCCTTGGATAGCAAAGTATACAACTCTTGAATGGGTAATGCGGAAGCATCCTGAATATAGGCAGGCAGGCGGAACTTTGTCGGACGTACGACAACATGATGATCGAAAGGCCGACGTACAGCTTCCTTGCGGTCATCGCCTTTGTACCGAACTGGACCGCATTGCATAAAAATGATGGGGTGATGTCCATCTTTTCGCACCACAGTAGCAGATAAACCCGTAACATATCTGGCTTTACTCTGCCTGACCACCTGCTCAAAGCTAACCGCAGAAATATGGTGGCATTCATCGACGATTAAGTATCCATATTTTCCAACCATATCATCCACAACGCCTTTGCGACTGAGGCTTTGTACCATCGCAACATCAACATTTCCAGTGGGCTTGCGTTTGCCGCCGCCAATTTGACCGATCTGTTTTGGCTCCACTCCCAGAAATTGACTCAATGTGTTCACCCATTGATCAAGTAACTGCCGGCGGTGGACAATAATCAGTGTGTTGACATTGCGTTGAGCTATCAGATAAGCTGCCAAGACGGTCTTACCAAAAGCAGTCGAAGCAGCTAGGATACCTGTCTCTTGTGCTAACAGTGTTTCAGCTGCTTTTTGCTGTTCAGGGCGTAGTTCACCTTGAAATTGAAGTTCAAGCGATGTTCCCCAAAAACGTTCGTCTGTCAATTTCGTCTCGATATTTAGGGACGTTAATAGCTCGAGCAGTTCATCAAAGCAACCCCTGGGCAATGCCAGATGTTTGGGAAAATATTCGCTGCAACTGATAATTCGTGGTTTGCCAAATGTTGAAAAGCGCATTCTTTGCGCTTGATAAAATTCTGGATTTTGAAAAGCCGCCAGACGAATCAGACGATTTCGCAGTGATGGTGTGAGATTAACAAGTGGTAGATAGATTTGATTGCCCAGCACGATATCGATGGACGTTGGAAACGGGCCAAGAACCGGTGGATTCTCTTGTTTTTTTGATGGCGGTGCTGCCCAAGGGCCATCTTCATTTTCATCAATGAAAGGTATGCGTACCCCCGTCAATTCTCCCTCGCTTTCCGCTGTAGTGACCAGCGTCTCAACTTCAGAGCGTGTCATCTTTTGAACTGATGAAAGAAATACCCATTGATCTTGATAGGGTGTAAAACTTTCATCTACAAAAAGGCAGTTTTCATTTTCGCGTGGCTTTTTTTGCAGCGGCAATCAAGTTGCCAAAGCCACCCTTTGGTAAAGTATCCTGGCTTGGGAAAAAACGGTCGTAGGAATTGAGCCCAATTTCTGGACGGTTTTGCATTGTTCTGGTCAAGAGAAAAGTTCCCAGCTTTCGAGCCAGGATCGCAGGAAATGGTTCAGAAAAGAATATCCAAATATGTCCGCCATTACCTGAGCGCGAACGCTCCAGAACTGTGGGCACTCCAAATTCTTTGCATGTGTTGAAGAATGCTCGTGCATCATCCTTCCAGGAAGCCTTGTCAAAATCCGTTGCTAAAAACCAGCAGGTTTCATCAAGTAACATGGGGTAAACACCGATTGTAAAATCCCGTCCTGATCGGTCCTGCGGGTCCATGCCCAACAAGTGATTACGAAAGACATCGTCTGTTACCGGTAAAAATTGACGATGAAGGCAGTCTTCACAGCGAACTCTTGGTTTTTCGCAAATTCCACTGACCCATTCGTTACGACAAACGGGCTGGTATCCCTTTTTGCCTGTTTTTAGACTTTCAAATCTTTTTGGATAGACATCTTCACGCCCACGAAACAGGCTACGAAAAAGACTTATTTTAACTTCTTCGGATGATTGATTGGTGATAATTGTTTCTAAAACTGGTGCGCCAAGATATTTCAATGACGCCGACATCGAATTTCGTGCTTGCTTTAACTCTTTAATGCGTAAGAGCAATTCTGTCCTGCGGGCATCCAAATTTTCCAGATCTTGTTCTGCTTCCGCCAGAAGTTGATTAATTTCGTGCAATTCTGTCAAAAGCACCTCGCCAGATGAGATTATGCCCAGCCCTTCTTTTTTTCCAGCGACCAATGAGCGCGCTGCGCCCCTTATATTTCTCCACCAGTGCTCGCAACCGGACATTGAAACCGGTCTGTGTGCCCTGGAATTCTGCCAACTGATGGAGCCTCCCCAGCAAAGTCGTAGCATAATCGTAGTTTCTGGCAGTGTAACGGCTTTCCAGAGTTTTCTCGACATCCTGCCAGATTTGCGCTTCGCGTTTTGCCAGTTCTTGCATTTCAGCAATATGCTTTTTGCGTCCTTCTTCTGCCTGACGCTTGGATTCAGCCTGCTGAAGTTTTTCAGCGGCTTGGAGCAATTCGCCAAAGGTGCGCGGATTGCTCTGTATGCTGGGTTTTGGCTTCTCAAACGAGGACAACTTTTTGCGAAGCACGGCAACCGCACCTGGCTCTGCGTTGACGATTTTGAGCAGGAATTCGTCACATTCCTGGCAAGTGAGGCGCGAAATCAGCAAGGTAAGATCGGTCTGTTGCGCGGGAGACAGGTTGGGGCTAAGTTTTGCAGCAGCAGCTACTAAAAATGGGTCAATCTCAAAGAAATCCATAAAAGCATTAAGCGGGGTAGTCAGTTGTTTCAATCCGGCTGGCAAAGCTGGTTCGGGGTCGTTAAAAAAATTATCAGGCTCATCTTCATCATAGCCGCCTGACTCCAGGGTCATGGCTTTCAGCCAGGCAAGATACAAGACACGGTAGTCGCCCTGGAGAATATCATCCCGCAGGCGCGCTAGTTTGGAGAGCAACCCGCGCTCTTCAGGCCATTCATCAAAAGCTTCTTCTTCGTCCGTCTCGAATTCCAGAACCTGCACTGCGTCGACGGTTTTGATGTTCACATGATATTCATCGCAGTAGGCTTCGATGGCAGGGACATCCGCCAATCCTTTTGGGATGCGAAACGCCAGATGGCGCGTACCCCAATTGGCGAGATACAGATATGCATCGAAGTATTTTGTCAGCACTTTGATGGGATCATGTCTGAAACTACTCCAGTTGTATGTGACACTCGCCTGGGTAGATGTGACGTCAATGTGGCTCGAAAGCTCGTTCACCGCTTTTTGCTCAACTGTGGTCAGCGGGCGTTCAAGAGTTTGCCATTCGTAATATTGGTATTCGCTCATAAGAAAAACCTGTTGGAAAGAATGTCGTTCCGGCAGCTAATAACAGCCTGGCGATTGGCTGCTGAAGTTGCATCATCGTTTCGTTTAACCATGAAATCTAGCAAGTCGAACCCGTCTTGTTGCGCCAGTTTTCTCTTGCGTATCTCCTGATAACGGCGCAATTCTTCTGCCAATGCTGTCGTGCCAACGATTTCAAGATGGGTCAAAGAGCAAACCACGGCTTTTTTGTGTTTTCCTGGCGGGGTGACATCACAGGCTATCCCCATTTCATCGCCGCCATAAAAAACGCTCTTGATGGAGAAAGCCTGGCGGTCGCTGATGGGAAAACCTTGCTTGCGCAACATTTTGAGTAGGCCTTTGCTTGCCCGAACAGATATGGGAAGATTTGCTTCCATCTTGGCAATCAGTTCTTTTGCATCTTTAACGTTGTCTATTTTACTGGAAAGTTCCGGTGTTGATGGCGGCTTAGGCCCAGCTTCGTCTGGCAGCCAACCGCCGGCCATCTCGAAGTTGAGATACTGTTTGAAGCCATGCAGGTTATCAAGCAGATCGCTGGGATCATGAGGATGCTTTACACCATCTTTCCAATAGGCTCGCTCGGTGGTCCCCATAACCAAGTAATCATGCCCAACTGCATCTGGTGCCCGTTTGGTGAACATCTGGTATAGATAGTTTTCAATCTCGTCTTGATGGGCAATTAGCAGGTCACATTTGGCACAATAGCGGCAGGTGTAATTCAGGATGATCGGGTAATGCGGGTCAACATGAATAGCAAGGGGAACTTTCTTTTGCCCGGTTTTACTTACACATTGCGGACAACGAGTAAAGCGGGCATCTGAATAGGGATTTAGGAAGAAATTATAGAACGGGGGCAAGTTTCCAAGTTGAGGCGCTTTTTTGACATGGGCAACTCTGTTGGGTAAATATGTTTGTATCTTATCGCAATAATATCCTGCAGAATAGTGGTTTTTGCTGATAAGGCATGCGTAAAAGCAGGACAAGGATCTGGCAACTTGAACGTTTGCGTGAGAGTTACTACCAAGCGGTTCAAGTTGGATGTTCAGACCAAGTATAATTTGAAGAGATCGTTCAACTTTTACGGAGGTCCCCATGCCCACCGATATTCAAGACCAGATTGAGCGCCGGCGTGAACGCGCCCGCGCCGAAATCTTAAAGATCGCCAACAAAGGCAGCCATCCCGTCTTCAGCCAGTTCGAGGTGAAATCCATCTCCGGGCGCACCTACCGCGTCGAGATCCGGTCACTGGACGAGATGCAAAATTCCTGTACCTGCCCAGATTACAAAAGCAACCTGATCGGAACCTGCAAACACATCGAAGCCGTGCTGATCTATCTGGATGAAGAATACGGCCAGAAACTGAACAAACTGGCTGAACAACGCCCGCGCGGTACGCAAATTTACCTGCTTTACGGGATGGATGTGACCGTGCGTGCCACCTTGCCCCTGCCGTCCCGCACTCCCGTCCACGATCTGCTTAACCGCTACTTCGATCCATCGGGACTTTTGGTTGGTTCCCCGCTCCAAACATTGCCGGCGCTGATAACGGCCATCGAGAGCTTGCCGCCGCGCGAGCGCCAACTGGTTAGCGTGACAGAAGCTGTGCGCGAGCACCTTGCGCTGCTGCAAGACCGTGACGAAGTCCGCCAGCAAAAAGAGTGGTTCCTCGACCAGGTCAAGCGCGGCCGCCGCACCTTCGACGTGCTCTCCACCAAACTCTATCCCTACCAGGAGCAGGGCGCAATGCATCTGGCTTTTGGCCGCCGCGCCATGCTTGCCGATGACATGGGGCTGGGAAAAACCGTCCAGGCCATCGCCGCAGCCGCCCTGCTGAAAGAGATGCGGGCTATCCAACAGGCCGTTGTCATCTGTCCGGCTTCGCTCAAGCACCAGTGGGCGCGTGAAATCCGCCGCTTCACGTCCCTGTCTGTCACCGTTGTAGAGGGCAATCTCAAGGCCCGCCGCGATTTGTACCGTGATCCATCTTTTTTCAAAATTATCAACTACGAGCTTGTCCGTTTTGATCAAGACGAATTGCTCAAACTACGCCCCGATCTGATCATCCTGGACGAGGCCCAGCGCATCAAAAACTGGCGCGCCAAAACCGCTCAGATGGTCAAAGCCTTGCCCAGCCGCTATGCTTTCGTTTTGACCGGTACACCGCTCGAAAATCGCATCGACGAACTATACAGCATCTTCCAATTTCTCGACCCGCGCATCCTTGGCCCGCTCTGGCACTTTAACGACCGCTTCTACGAACTCGAAAAACGCGCCAATGGCAGCTATAAGGTGCTCGGCTACAAAAACCTGGATCAGTTGCGTGCTCTTATCGCTCCCTATATCCTGCGCCGCACCCGCGACGAGGTGCTCAAAGATTTGCCGCCACGCACCGACAACAACTACTTTGTCGAAATGACTGACCCACAATGGAAAGCCTACAATGAGTTTAGAGAGACGCTCGCCAAACTGATCGCCAAATCCCATCGTAAGCCGCTCACCCCCAAAGAACGCGAAATCTTGCTGATGTGTCTCATTAAAATGCGTCTGATCTGCAACGCCCTGGCCCTGCATGACAAGGAAATCCCGCTCAAAGAACAGGAACGCACCGGTCCAAAACTTGGCGAACTGGAAGAAATCCTAACCGAAGACATCGCCTCCAACGGTCACAAAGCCATTATTTTCAGCCAGTGGGCCAACATGCTGGCGCTCACTGAGCCGGTCATCAAACGCGTTGGCCTGGGTTACGTCAAGCTGACCGGCGACGTGCCTTCCAGTAAGCGCGGCCAACTCATCCAGCAATTTTTCGACGATCCCGCCTGCCGCGTCTTCCTCTCCACCGATGCGGGCGGCGTGGGTCTCAACCTGCAAGCCGCCTCGCTGGTTATCAACCTCGACCTGCCCTGGAACCCGGCTGTACTTGAACAACGCATCGCCCGCGCCCACCGTCATGGCCAACCCTCATCGGTGCAGGTCATCAACCTAGTTGCCAAGGACACCATCGAAGAGCGCATGTTAGATACCCTGGCCGCCAAGAAAAACGTCTTTGCCACCGTGTTCGGATCGGACGAATCGCCGACCGCCATCCGCTTCGAGGATACCGGACAAAACCTACTGCAAAAAATCGGTGATCTGCTCAAGACCCCCGCCGAAGTCGAGCTGAACCTCGCGCCTGCCACCGTTACCGAGGCCGCCTCGCCGCTCGAACGCATCCCCGCCCCCATCCTGAGCGGATTCGCCGCCCTGTTGGTCGACCGTCTGCCGGGCAAAGTCCAGCTTGTCCGCAAAGCTCCAGCCATGCCTGGTGCCAGCGGCGATGGTATCCTGGTTGTGGTCAGCGGAGCGCCTGCTGATCTGCGCCCGCAGGTGGAAAATGTCCTTTCCGAACATTACGTGGACGGCGCGCCGCAACTGCACCTGATGGATTCAGAAGGCTACCGCACCCTTTCAGCCTTCATCCCTGCCCTGTCCAAAGCGCCCGCTCCGGAAGAAGTGGCTTACCACGCCGTCAGCCTGCCCTCTGTCCCTGCCAGTGATGCGCTTGACTCGCGCCGCAAACGCGCCAGCGAGGGATTGGCCTTTGCCGAAAAACGCCTGGCCTTGGCCGACCTGCTGCTCAAGGGCAACTTTCCCGAAGAAATGTCCCGCCCGCTGCGCGAAGCGCTTGGCTGGGCGCTTAGCTCCCTACTGGCCCTGCATACTGACCGCGATCCCGCCTCCGATTTGCCCTCCCCGCGCCTCGTTCAGGCCGAACTGGTTGAAAACGGGCATCTCCCTACAGAACTCTCTCAAAGGTTGTCCTTGGTTAGAGATTTGACCGCGCAGCCCGAGGCCGGAGAAGGAGCGCCTCCGCTCTCGCAGCAGACGGGCCAGACCTTGCTCGAATCCGTACGCGATGCGGTCGCACTGGCGCAGGAACAAACCGTCAAGACCAGGCTATAATTAGGCGCGAGCATGAAAACCACGCAATATTTTCAATACACTCGCCAACGTCCAGACCGTATCATCATTCTGGATGAATGGATTCAGAACACGATAAATGAACCTTTGCGTGAAGAGATACAGGCTGACGGACGAATTCGCCGCTGGGCACGCATCCTGATATGGAAAACCGAGTGTTGCGCGTTATTTTACTGGAAGACGGTGAAACGGTTCATAATGCCTTTTTCGACCGGAACTTTAAGGAGTAAGCCATGCGAGTCAAATATTCTGAAGACACAGATACCACTCTGGTTGAGTTTTCCAGCAACCCACCTGTTGAAACACAGGAATTCAACGAGAATATTTATCTGGATTTTGATGCAGAGGGTCGCGTAGTGAGTATTACCATCGAACATGCGGGGCAGTCTGCTGATATGCGAGAATTTCTTTACCAGAGAATCCCGGCGACTTTATCGGAAACCAACTAATATGCCTCGCCTGCTGCTTGCCCCCGCGGGGCATGGCAAAACCGAACAACTGATCTGGCGCATCCGGCAAATCATCAGCGAGGAGCCGTTTGCGCCGGTGCTCGTCATCGTCCCTAATGCTATCCAGGCCGCCGGGTTTCGTCAGCGGCTGGTTGCTGCCGGAGGCGCGCTGGGGGTCGAAATCTACACCTTCCACACGCTCTATGCCGAACTACTGATCCAGGCCGGGCAGCCCATGCCCCTGTTGACCGACCCGGTGCGCATCCGTCTTCTGCGCGCCATCGTGGATGATCTGTGCGAGCGCGATGCAACCCCTCTCCCTATAGGAGAGGGCCCGGGTGAGGGGAAAATCCGTCATTATGCGGCCCTGCGCAACCGCCCCGGTTTTATCACCCTGCTGCGCAACGGCATCGAGGAGCTCAAGCGCGCCCGTATCTTTCCTGCTGATTTCAACGCTGCTACCCGCGATCTGCCGCCGCGGCTTGGCGAAGTGTCCCTAATTTACAGTGAATATCAGGATTGGCTGCAACGAAATAATTGGGCGGACAACGAAGGCCGCGGCTGGCTGGCAGCGATTGCGCTCGAATCAACCCCCGACCTGGGGTCTGCCACCCGTTTCCTGGCCGTATCCGGTTTCGACGAGTTCAACCCCACCCAATTGGCCGTACTTTCCCTGCTGGCGCGTCGGGCCAAAGAAACTACCATCACCCTGACCGGAGACCTCGAACGCCTGCAGCGCCCCGCGCAGCGCCGTTTCCAACGTGCCCAGGCGGCCATCACTTCCAGCCTGGGAATCGAGCCTGAGATGATGGGGACGGAAACCCAGCTAATCGGTGAAATTGCGCAAGTCGAAGATTTGATATTCGATACTCGAACCTTGAATATCGAATATCGAACGCCAAATATCGAGTTCCTGGAAGCCCAGACCCGCCCGGTGGAAGTGCGCGCTGCCTTGCGCTGGTTGAAGGCTCGCGTGGTACGCGACGGCATGGCCCTGGGCGATGTGGCCGTGCTGGCGCGCGATATCGAACCTTATCGCCCTTTTCTGGAAGAAACAGCCGCCGAGTTTGGCATTCCTATGCGCATCCTGGGCGGGCAGCCGTTGATCGAGAATCCTGCCGTGGCGGCGCTGCTCTCGCTACTGTCCCTGCCCGTGGAGGATTGGCCGCGCCGCCCCGTGCTGGATGCCTGGCGCAGCCCTTATTTCGATTGGTCTGGGTTGCGAATCACTCCCGAATCTGCCACTGCGTTGGATGAAATTTCGAGAGCAGGGAAGGTATTGCAGGGGTTGTCCCAGTGGGATGAGGCTTTTGAGATTTGGGAAAAGAAGCAAATATTGGCCGATGAAGATGGCGAACTGCCTGAATCCATGACACCCACTGATAAATTCATCAGGGAAAAATTTGAAGCATTCGTCGACCTGCTCACTGTGCCTGAGCATGCCACCGTCAAACAGTTTATCGCCTTTATCGAGAATTTGATGGGGGAAGATCCGGCTTTGGCAAGTGCGCAACTTGAAGTTAGCAGCACCAACATCGTCGCCTGCGCCCGCGCTGCGCCTGAAACTAGCGAACGGGATGTGGCTGCCCTGCGTGCATTCAAGGATGTATTGCGCGGGCTGGCGTTGGCAGAAGCCATGCTCGAAACTGACTCGTTGGATTACACCGATTTTTACGCTGACCTGCGCGCCGCTGTAGAATCTGTTGCGTTCACGATCCCGCGCCAGGCGGGGATGCTGGCTGCTTCGGTGCTGGATGGGCGCGGGCTGACTTTCCAGGCGGTGGCGCTGCTGGGACTTTCGGAAGGCGAGTTCCCGCGCCTCGAACGGGAGGATGTGCTTTTCAGTGAGGACGACCGGGAGATGCTGCGAGAACGCGACCTGCCGCTGGAAACCCGTCTGCGCGGGGATGAAGGCTCGCTGTTTTACCAGGCAGTGACCCGCGCCCGACAGAGGTTGCTGCTGACGCGCCCCTACCTGGCGGAGGATGGCCAGCCGTGGGAGCCGTCGGCGTTTTGGGATGAGATGCGCCGCTTAATCGGGAGCAGGCCAGTGGTCCGGGTGCGACCGGAAGACGGTTTGACGGATGCGGCTGAGGCGGCTTCGCCGGTCGAGTGGCGGGAGGCGGCCCGGGAGTTCGACATCCACATGAAAAAGGGGATGGAGGCGTTGAAGGCGCGGTTGGCCCCGAAAGCGGAGGGGGCATACGAGGGTGCAATATTCGATCTAAGTGAGCGTTTTGGCCAGGGGTTTGGCTGGAGCGCGTCCAAGCTGGAGAGTTACGGGACGTGCCCGTTCGAGTTTTTTGTGGCGTATGCGCTGGGGCTAGAGCCGCGTACTCCGCCGGAAGAGGGCTTTGACGTGCGCATGCTTGGCTCGATGCTGCACCAGATTTTGGAGGATGTGTACGCAGCGGCCAGCGACCTGGAGACGTGTTTGAGTTTGCTGTCGGAGAAGGCGCGGGCGGTGTTCGAGCGCGCTCCGCAGGAGTATGGCTTTCGCCTGACGGCGTTGTGGACGGTGCAGCAGCAGGAACTGGAGCAGCGGCTGCGCGAGACGATCACGGCGCTGGACGAGGTTTCGCAGGGTTTCAGGCCGTTCCGCATGGAGGCGCGCTTTGGGATGGGGGAGCCGTCGCTGGAACTGCGCACGGAGGCGGGCGAGGTGCGCTTGCATGGGTACATTGATCGGCTCGATGCTGCCCCGGACGGCTCGCTGCGCGTGATCGATTATAAAACGGGCGGGGCGGCGATTTCAGCCGCACACCTGAAGGATGGACGCCGTCTGCAACTGCCGATCTACGCCCTGGCAGCGCGGGAGGCGCTGGGGCTGGGCGAGGTGTCGGGCGGCTTTTACTGGCACATTCAGAGCGCTAAGGCGAGCAGCCTGAAGTTGGAAAAGTTCGAGGGCGGGGTGGATGCGGCGTTCGCGACGGCTGTGGCGCATGTGGGGAAGCACGTGAATGGCATCCGCTCCGGGCAATTCGAGCCTAAGCCACCTGCTGAGGGCTGCCCGTCCTATTGCCCGGCAGTGGGATTTTGCTGGAGATACGAGAAAGGATTTTAAGATGCCATTCGAACAATTTATTGCGCGCTTTAATGAACTTGGTTGGAAAGAAACCCGTACGGCGACAACCCTTAATCATGCGAAATTGCCAGAGGACAGTTATGGGTTTATTGAGATGTACTGTAACGATGAAGACTGTGATTGTCGCCGTGTAATCTTTGAAGTATTTTCTGAGAAGAGCCGCAAACCAGTTGCATATGTGTCTTTTGGATGGGAAAAGGCTGCTTTTTATGCGCGGTAGCTTGGAGATAGCGACTCTGTAACTGTCAAAGAATTGCAAGGGCCTATTTTGAATCCGGGTGTCCCACAATCAAAGTTAGCCCCCGCCATTCTGGAATTAGCCAAAGATATTTTGCATGATCGGAATTATGTGGCGCGTATGAAGCGGCACTATAAAATGTTCAAGGAAACTGTAGACCGAAAACCAACCCTGTTTTTTGACAAGATCAAAGGAATCTCTACTCCGGTTCCCCCGCCTTTGCCAGAGCGTAAAGCGCCTAAAGTCAGAAAGCGCGATCGCCCTCGTTCCACTGATAACTGATTACCGTATGTCTCTCCTCTCGCAATACCACTTCAAAGGCCGTCAAGAACAGGCCTCCACTGATCCAAACCCGGCCATCGTGGTCACGGCTGGTGCAGGATCGGGAAAAACGCTCTCGCTGGTCGGGCGTTATCTGCACCTGTTGGAACAGGGCTACCCGCTGCGCTCGATTCTGGCGATCACGTTCACCGAGAAGGCGTCGCGGGAGATGCGGGGACGGATCCGAAAAGCCCTGGCGTATACTTCACCAAACAAAGAAATGACCGCGAAGGAAAATCTTAAAAATCTTGGCGATCTTGGCGTGCTTGGTGGTTCCAATATCGACTCGGCCCGCATCGGTACTATCCACAGCCTGTGCGCGGAGATTTTGCGCACTTATCCCGCCGAAGCTGGTCTTGACCCAGCCTTTGGCGTGCTCGAAGAAGGAGTGTCTGCCGCAATGCAAGCCGAAGCCATCGACGCGGCCCTGGCCTGGGCCGCCAGCGACCCGGGCGCCGCGGCATTGTTTGGCGATTTCAAGGAAGGCGACCTGCGCAAGATTCTGGGCGCATTGTTGAGCCGCCGCCTGGATGTGACATTTTTGGACACGGATTATCCGGATGCAGACGGAAAAAACGATATAGAAAAAATCCGTGAAACTCCATATAATCCGTCTACAAAATTTGAATCTTCCCTTTCAACCTACCTCGCCACCCACCTCGACTTTCCTGCTTGGACAAACGCCCTTGCCGACCTTGCTGCCTGCCGTACCGCCATTCCTGACGACAAACTCGAACTTGCCCGCCAGTCCGTGCTCGCCTGCTGGGACGAAGTCCAATCGGCGCGCGCCGCCGGGGACTGGGATGCTGTTCTTTCCAGCCTGACCGCTTTGCGTAAATCCATATCCACCCAGGGCAAAAAAGATAACTGGGATGATATCGACATCCCGCGTGCCGCTATGTCCGAATTACGCCAGGTTTACGATGAAAATCTCAAGTTCCTGGCCGAGAAATCCCGCTTCAGCCTGGACGAAAAAATTGCTGCCGATTTACCGGCCATCCAGCAACTCTTCGAGCAGGTTTTGGCCGAATACCAGCGCCGCAAGGATGAGCGCCAGGCCCTCGATTTTGATGACCTGGAAGGCATCACCACCCATTTGCTGATCGGAAACCTCGCCGTGTGCGCCCGGCTCCGCGCTGGTCTGCGCGCCGTGCTGGTCGACGAATTCCAGGATACCAACGACCGCCAGCGGCAGATCGTCTACGCGTTGACAGGTTTCAATCAGCAATCAGCAGTCGAAACTCGAAAATCGGTTGATCTCTTCATTGTTGGCGACAGCAAACAATCGATCTATCGCTTCCGCAACGCTGACGTGACCGTCTTCCGTCAGGTGCGGGCCGATGTCGGGGCTGCGGGCGGGAAGCTGATCGACCTCGACTTGACCTTCCGCGCCCACAAGGGACTGCTCGACAGTCTCAACCCCCTGCTGGCTCCCGTCCTTGGCGAGAGCGAGGACCCCGCCCGGCCGTATGCCGTGCCGTTTGCCCCGCTGCGCGCCTACTATCAGGAACCAGCCCGCCCTGAAATCCAGCCGCCGTTCGTGGAATTTCATCTCGGGTTGGGCGAAAACGCCGAGGAAAGCCGCACTGCCGCCGCCCAGGCTCTCACCCGCCGTTTGCACCAACTGCACGCCGACGAAGGCTTTGGCTGGGGCGAGATGGCGCTGCTTTTCCGCTCGTCCACGGCCTACGCGGTTTACGAAAATGCCTTCGAGCAAGCCGGGATTCCCTTCGTCACCGTGGCCGGACGCGGCTTCTACGACCGCCCCGAAATCCGCGACCTGCTCAACATCCTGGCTGCGATCGCCGATCCCGCCGATGAACTGGCCCTGGTCGGCCTGCTGCGCTCGCCTGCCTTCGCCCTCACCGATGCTGAAATCTACCGCTTGCGATTCCTGGAAGAAATTTCTGAAAACCTTAGCGTTCTTAGCGCCCTTCGCGGTTCGGATCTGTCCGTGCATATCAGGGTCTGTAGCATCCTCGACGAACTCCGCACCCTCGCCGGCCGCGCCCCGGCTGCCGCGGTGCTCAAGCGCCTGCTCGATCTGACCGGCTACCGCGCCATCCTTGCCAGCGTTCCCAATGGCGGGCGCATGCTGCGCAACGTCGAAAAACTGCTGGCTGATGCCCACCGCTCGCGTCTCGTCAGCCTGCCTGATTTCCTCGCTTATGTCCAAACCCTGCGGGATATTGGCCTGCGCGAGGGCGAAGCTCCTGCCGATGCCTCTGCCAGCGGCGCCGTCCAACTCATGACCGTTCACAAGGCCAAGGGGTTGGAGTTCCCGCTCACCGTTATCGCCGACGCTGCCTATGAGCATCGCGGCGCGGGCGGCAAGGTTCAACTCGCGCCCAATGGCCTGCTGCTCGACCTGAAAGACAACGACTTCCATCCCACTGCCTGGCAATTAGCATCCCGCCTCGAAGACGAGCGCGACGAAGCCGAAGATGCCCGCCTGCTCTACGTGGCCGCCACGCGCGCCAAAGAAAAACTGCTTGTCAGCGGCCACGTCAAACGCAAAAAAGACGGCAGCCTCACCCTAGCGGGCTGGTTGGGACAATTTCCTTTTTTGGGGATGTCTGCGCCGGATGATTTCCCGCTTAACCAGGATGGCCTGACAGCCGTGTTTTACCCCGTTTCGCCGGTTGACGCCTCGAACTCCCCCCAGCCTGCCCCCGTTTCAACAAACTCCCCTCTCCCACAGGGAGAGGGGACAGGGGTGAGGCCCGATCTCCTCGCCCCCCTCACCCCACCTACCCTTGTCAGTGACGATAAGTCCCACCTGCGCCACGCCGACCCGCCCCAGCGCGTCTGGCGCGTCGTCTCCACGGCCAAACGGCCGCGCGGCCCCGCCTGGGTGGTGGGACGTCTCGTCCACGAGGCCCTGCGCCGCTGGAGCTTTCCAGACGACAGCTTCGAAGCCTTCCTGCGACCGCTGGCGCTCGAAACCGGCCTGACTGACCCGGCAGAAATCCACGCTACGCTTGGTGAAGTCCGCCGCCTGCTGGAACGCTTGCGCGCCCACCCGCTCTACACTGAAATCGATGCTGCCGAACATCACCACGAAATCCCCTACCACTTGCCCGGCGACAGTGGCATCATCGACCTGCTCTACCGCAGCGATGCAGGCTGGTTCCTGGTGGACTTCAAAACCGACGAAGTCCGCTCGGATGAGGATGCGCGTATTGTCATCCAGCGCGAGGGGTATGACCGTCAGGTGGCGCGCTATGCTGAGGCCGCGGCCAGCGGGCTTGGGGTCCGGGCAAAGATGCGATTGGTCTTCCTGAATGTAAACAGCAAACTCTCGATCTATGATCTGTAAGGATGGTGAACCATGTCAACTCCAAAAACAGTTTATCAACTCAAAATCACCATTGACAACATCAGACCACCCATCTGGCGCAGAATTTTGGTGCCAGCAGATGTCATCCTTGCCGACCTGCATGAAATCATCCAAAGGGCGATGGGTTGGGAAAATTATCACCTGCACATGTTCACCATTGCCGGGCAAGTCTACGGCGACCCGGAGGACGACGAAACCGGCCATATCGGCACCGTGAACGAGAAGCGCTATCGCCTCAACCAGTTGGGATTGCGCGAAAAAGCCAAATGCTCCTATGAATACGACTTTGGCGATGGTTGGGAACACACCATCCTGCTCGAAAAAATCCTGCCCGCCGACCCTTCGGTTCGTTACCCGGTTTGCCTGACCGGCAAACGCGCCTGCCCGCTTGAAGATGTGGGGGGCGCCTGGGGCTATGAAGAATTCCTCGAAATTCTGGCCGATCCCAAGCATGAAGAGCATAACCATTATGTGCAGTGGAGCGGCAGCGACTTCGACCCTGAAGTATTCGACCTGGATGAAGTGAACCAATCTTTGCAACACTTTAAACCCGCGCGGACGCCGAAAACCCCAACCGGAACCGGAAGACAATTTGGATGATGCTTTTTTTATGCCATCTGCTGAAGAGCAACAGGCCAGCCAGGAAGCCCCTGGTTGCCTGGATACAGAACATGACGCCTGAACAAAACCAAGTTTTTAAGTCACTCCCGCTGCGTCGGGATATACTGACTTTCCTGGATTACCTGTCCCAAGACCGCGTGGTTGGAACCCAGTCCACCGGCAACCTGCCGCTAAAAGCCGTGCGTTAAATTTGTGCGAGATTCGTCAAGCCGCCAGTTTTGGAAGAAACTGTTGGCGGACATGTCTACAAAGTGCGCAGCGAAGATGATGAGTGGCCGCTGATGTTTGTGCATCAACTGGCGTTCCATTCAGGCATCGTGACAGGTGGACAGACCAAAATTTGGAAAGTGACAGAAGAAGGGCAGATGTTCCCGCAGCTTCCCGCTCCTATGCAAACTTTTTTAGTTTTTGTGCATTGGTGGGCGCATCTTGACTGGACAATTGCCTTTCCTGTTTCTGGATTGGCAAACGGCCTTCCGGAAAATTTCCAACCTGTGGTGTTTGCCTGCCTGCAAGAACTGACTGTTGGAGATAATACGCCTTTCGAGCCTTTTGCCGACCGCGTGATTGCGCAAAGCGTTCTCACGTGGCCCAGTATAGACCAAACAAATGTGCATTTCATCATGCAGACTGTTATCAAACGCACGGTCGTTGATATTATGCAAATATTCGGCGTCCTGGAACGTGAGTATGTCATAGACGACAGCAAAGGCTATGAAAATAAGAAACTGGCGCACATCTGTCTGACACCCGTCGGCAAAGGGTTATTGGACTTGATGAAATGACCACCCCAGGTTTTAAAGTCTTCATTATTACCACCGAATCCGAATGCAGCGAATACGGCGAGGAACTGTACCTGGGGAAGTTTTGACCGCCTGGCGCAGCCCGGTCTAAAAAACCTGGCAAATGAAGGAAGGTTCGTTTGGTTGTATCGTGATGGGATTTGGTACGCCCAGCGGTGAAGGGGTAGCCGGTGTTCATTTTTGGATGAATTTGGATATGGAGTTACCCCTGTTTCCCTCGCATGAAGTAATAGCGTACCATCTTCTATGGAGCAGCTGTTCCCAATGAATATGGGATAGAAGTCTCATGTTATCCTTTGGTTTCCGCTAAAGTAGAGAAGCGGGTGTACCTGTAGAGGTATTTTTTGCCATTCGTGCCAGATGTCCTTTGGGTAAATGGGCAGTGACCGAGTTCTTTTTTCGAATTCGCCCAGAAAGAATGGCAACTTCGGGAAATGCACGTCCGGCGAGAGTGCGGCGAAAACGACCAGGGGTTCTTTTTGGTTTTGGATCCCAAAATCCTGTTGGGGTGGCGGGAGCGGTAGCTGCGCGAAAACTTAGAAGGGAAGCGGCCAGGCGAGCCAGTTCCGGCAAACGCTGGATCATTTCTGCGGCCTGCACAAATTGGCGGTTTGAGCCAATCCGCTGTTTAGCGCTTAAAGGAATTTGCTCGACGAGCCAACGGTCTGTGTAGATGTTTCTAACGCTGCTGGGTTTGAGAACCACCGGAGTTGCCAATAACCAAGGATTATCAAAATCGGGGTCATAGAGGGCGTAGATCTCAAAAGTTTGCTTGCGGGCAGCAGGGGCGCAGTCAGGTAAAACCAAGTTACGCCAAATCTCTGCGCGCAAGAGCTGCCCCCGCTCTGCCCAACTTTGTATCTCGTCGGAAACCGTGCCAGCGGACGGATCAATTCCCCGTAGACAGGCATGCGCCCCACACCACAATAGCCCGCAAGCAGGTTGCGGCGGGCGGTAAAGTTGCTCGCTAAGCGCAACTCGTACTGCTCTATCGTGGCTGCTTGCAGCTCACTCACCTTCACGCCTGCATCTACCACAACAATTTCGTCTGCTGAAAGCGTTTTCATGACGTTTTTGAGGATCATTCTGCATAGTCGCTTTTCACTCGGGGCCTGGGGCTGCACGCGTTCATATGCCTGCGGCACTGCCAGCCGCTGTCCATTGATTTCGCCCACCTGGCCTACCACCCCAAAGCCCACCCTGCTGCAGGATGATAATGTTTGCTTGGACAGTTTTTCAAGGTCGGACGCCAAAAGGCGGCCACATCTGCTACCACAGGTTTATGTCCTTCAGATGCATGTCGTTGCCACTCGGGCAAGCCTTCCACATGCTGACGCCAGCGCTCTATCAGAATTCCAGTTTGCCAGACGCCGCGCTTGACTGCTGTCCAGCCTCGGCGCATGCCATCGTCTTCCAGTCCAATGGCTTTCAAGGCCGGAAACAATGCCCCGCGACTCGGTAGCAACTGTCCACTCAACAATGCCCAGAACACATGCATCATCGCAAGATTCGTTCCAATGGGTAACCCTTCAAGGAGTTCGTCCAAAACGCTTATGGTATGATCCGTTTTGGTAATGGCAGCGTGGAATTTTTTCACCAAATAAGATTGCCATGTTTTACGCCATTACCACTTTTTTTATCCATTCCAGTTAGCGGAAACTAAAGTTATCTAACTATTGATTGAAAACAAGTGATGAAAACTATTTCTCTGAATACCCTTCGCAAAATCCGCCAAAGCAGTGCCACCTGGCTCTGTACCGTTCGCCGAGCTCCTTTTTGGATATTTCCCAAAAAGTTGCCTCCCTACCGTCCTTTTTTGTTGCTGGTACTCAATCAAGATACGGGATGGATCCTTATAACCGACACATCAACTGCGCGGCACTCCCCTGATGATATCCTCGAAAAACTGTTCAACGCCATGCAAGGCTCATTGCTCAATCTGGGACGCAGCGACCGTCCGGCCAACATTCTGATAGACGACGCAGAACTGGTTCGGGAGATTGCGCCACAACTGGCTGAACTGGATATCCGCTGTCTCTATCGCAGCACCCTGCCAGAAATGCGCGCCGCGCTGTTGGAGTTGGAAGAAACCGCCAACAAACGCAAACCCATCCCAGGTTTGTTGAGTATTCCGGGCGCCAGCGTGCCTCTTGTGTCGGAACTCTATGCCGCAGCCGCCGATTATTACAACATCAAACCCTGGCGCTGGATCGAGAATTGGCAACCCATTGAAATCCGTTTACCACCCGAAGGTCGGGGGCGTTTCGCTTTGGTTTTGGGTAGCGGCGGAGATACTTTTGGAATATCGCTGTATGAAACACTTGCCGATGTGGATGCGATGCTCAGTCGCAATGACATCAATCAACCTTTCAGTCATCCATTCGCCTGGTTAAGCGTGGTACTGGATGAAGCTACTTACATGGCTATAGATGATTTGGATGCTATTGAACAGTATGACTGGCCGGTGGCCGGAGACCACGCCTATCCGCTGGTTTTAAAAGCAACAACCGAAAGCGAATGGGGACAGCTTCCCAACGCATCCGAACTAACCTGGCTGGCCGCCGCCTTGCGCACCATCCCTGATTTTCTTTCCCTCCACTTGCATGCTGATCGCGGTCACCTGAATCCAGCTCAGGCAACCGGTCTGCTCTCTGGCGTGTTCGGCAATCAGTCGTTTTTTCTGCGTTTCCCCGCGCAAAACACACCGCCTGCTGCTTCATTAACGTCGAAAGCCGAACCCGCCCCTATATCCCATGTTATGCCTGATCCTGAGCTGGAAATGTACATCCAGGATTGGTATTACGATGATGCGTCACATGAATTTGCCCGGAAAATGGGGAGGTTCCTGTTTCAATTTCTCGATAACCTGGAATCCACTGGATTGTCACGTGCCACGATGCGAAAACATGAAAGCAACTGCTGGTGTATTGGCTGGCTCGAAAGTAGTTACGGCTACCACGACACTTTCACTCCCGCAATTTTCGAGGATGGCCCCTTCTATATTAGTGAATTTAAGCGGAAAGTGAGCGATTCAAAATATGCGCTTGCCTCTTATGGGGCCACCTGGCGTAAACTCGAAAAATATATCGATTCGCTTGGGTACGAAAAGTAAGCGAGAAACCTGACCTGTCAGCAGTTTGATGGACCTATCCACGCTGAACCAGGCCCGGGTTGGGTTTGATGCGCTCGAAATTAAAGAACATGGAGAAGAATTAGTGAAAATCACCTTTCGATGAAGAAGGTGATTTATCCCTTTTCAATGATGTTGCTGTTCAATGCATGACGGTTGCGATGGTTCCCGTTCCGTTCAAAACTAGCCTAGCCTTTTCCGTCGACCTGACCACTACCTTTTCCCCGCAGGGCATATTGCTGGTACTGCCATGATTGGTTTGGAAAGCGCCTAAGGCGAGCTGTTCATAAGCGGCGATATCTCTATCTCGCCCCAGTGCACTGTGGGCGCGGTGCCGGGCCGCCCGCTTTCCATTTGACCAGTTACCAACAATCCCCGAGCATTGAACCCACCAAGGAGGAGAAGACTACCGAGTGCGCACGGATGATGGGCATCACCCCGCCGATCCAGGTGCGCCGCGTTCGCGACGGATACCTCCTGACTGACGGACTCTACCGCCTGCGTGCTGCCGAAGCCCTCGGGCTAGAACGTGTCCCGGCGGTTGCAGAGTAAGGAGTGTGTAGCTTTTCTTGAAAAGAATGTTGGATAAGGATCTGGCAATCAAATCGTTTGTGTGGGATATTATGTCAAGCCATTGCCAAGGGGCTTTTCTTTTAACATTACAGGCGCGGAACCTTTTCATCCGCGCCTGAATCGTGTATAATCATGCATGCAGTTCGGTTGATGAATGTGAGTTCGTTCAATCTTTAAAGAGGAGTGTGAAGCGTACGGTCTGATCCAGTGATCATTTTGTCGTTTCTTCTTGTTGAACAATATCCTCGGCCGAGTCTGCATAGCGGCCGAATTTCTTTTGTCGGCAACTTCCATGCGGAAAGGAGGTGACTTGGTTTGGCATCTGTAAATTTACGAAACGGCGAATCACAGGATTCCCTGCTCAAACGCTTTCGCAAAAAAGTTGTTAAGAGTGGCGTGTTGAGTACTGTTCGCCGAAAACGCTGGTTCGTTTCCAAGAGCGAACAGCGCCGCATGGAAAAGAAGAAAGCGATCCGTCGTATCAAACGACGCTCCTTTACTCGAGATTCTGACTGAATCGGAATAAGAAGAGGTATGTATGGCGAAAGAAGAAGATAAAATTCGTGCAGAAGGTGTGGTGGTTGAAGCCCTACCCGGCACCCAGTTTCGTGTGCGGCTGGATAATGGTCATGAGGTATTGGCTTACCTTTCAGGCAAGATGCGCAAGCATTACATTCGCATTCTTTTGGGAGATCGTGTATCGATGGAGATGTCTCCATATGATCTCACGCGCGCGCGTATTACGTTTCGTCAGCGGAAAAATGCTCCCGCCCCCGTTCAGGAATAATCGCCATATATTCTCGTTCTTGTTGATGAATGTAAAAGGCTCTCGGGCAATCGAGAGCCTTTTTTTCTTAAATATTGGGTATGGAAAGAAGCTAGGACATTTCTGAGAACGAGTTGAGTACCTTCATATAGTTGGCTCTTTCAAATGCCGCGGGGTCTTTTACAGATTGTTGACTCATACTGCCTTGCATTTGCTGAATGGACTCATATTCATGTTCTTTCATCCATTCTTCGATTTCGTTCAACAACTGACCGACGGCCTGCTCGCCGTTATGCAGCAGGTGAGAGGCGGTCATGGTGACTTTCGCGCCTGCCATCATGGCTTTGAGTACATCCCGATAGGTATGTACGCCACTGGTCAATGCAAAATCAGCATTGACTTTTCCGTGCAGGATCGAGATCCAGCGTAAAGGCAGGCGCATCTCGGTTGAGGTGCTCAGCTCCAGGCTGTGGACAACCTCCAGTTCATCCAGATCAAAATCGGGTTGATAGAAGCGGTTGAACAATACCAGTCCATCTGCGCCGGCTTCCACCAGTCTTTTTATAAAGTGGGGAATAGCTGTTACAAACGGGCTGATCTTGACTGCCAGTGGAATTTTGATGGCAGATTTTACTTCTGCCACCAGTTCGACCTGCGTATTTTCTATGTCGCTCGAGGATAAATCCGGGTCGGCAGCCACGTAGTACATATTAAGCTCAAGGGCATCGGCGCCAGCTTCTTCGATCTTGCGGGCGTAGTTTGTCCAGCCGCCTTGCGAGACACCATTCAAACTCCCGATGACCGGAATATTCAGGGCCTTCTTGAGCCCGGCTACATGGTTTAGATACTTTTCAGGGCTGATCCCATATAACCCGCCATCCGGCAAATAGGATATGGCTTCCGCGTAGGATTCCGTGCCCCGATTGAGATAGTGGTCAAGTTCCAGACTCTCGTGGATGATCTGCTCTTCGAAGAGCGAATACATCACAATCGCTGAGATACCTGCCTCCTCCAGTTTGAGGGCCTTATCGACCTTCTTCGAGAGAGGCGAGGCTGAGGCAACGACCGGGTTTTTTAAGTTCAGACCAAGATAGGTTGTAGAAAGATCCGTCATGGCTTACTCCTTGTTTCCATTTCCGTTGCCATTTCCATAGTGCATGGCTGCCATTTGCTGATAGAGCGTCCAACGGGATTTGGCATCCTGTTGAGCTTCTTTCATTAGTTTCTCGGCGCGGGCTTCATCCATTTGCGTGAGCATCTTGTAACGTGTTTCGTTATATGCATATTGTGAGATCGGAATGCTTGGTTCTTTGGATTCGATCACCAGCGGATTTTTCCCGTGCTCGACAAGGCGTGGATCGTAGCGGTACATGGGCCACGCACCGGATTGCACCGCGAGTTTCTGTTGATCGAGACCTTTTGCTAGATCATAGCCGTGTGCAATGCATGGGCTGTATGCAATGACGAGCGAGGGACCATCATAGGATTCAGCTTCGATCAAAGCGCGTAATGTTTGCTGGTCGTTGGCACCCATCGCAACACGTGCTACAAAGACATATCCATACGACATCGCTATCAACCCAAGGTCTTTCTTCGGCAAACCCTTACCTGCCATTGCAAACTTGGCGACTGCCGCGCGCGGCGTAGCCTTGCTTGCCTGACCACCTGTGTTCGAATACACTTCGGTGTCCAGCACAAGGACGTTCACATTGTGCCCACTGGCGAGCACGTGGTCGAGACCACCGTAGCCGATATCATAAGCCCAGCCGTCACCACCGATGATCCAGACGGATTTTTTCACAAGACTGTCAGCCAGGCTGACGAGATCCTTTGCACGTGTATCGCTTGACTTGCCGAGCTTGTTTTTGAGTTCGACAACTCGTTCACGTTGGGCTCCAATTCCTGTTTCATCGGATTGATCGGCGTTCAAAATGGCTTCAACCAGTTCTTTGCCGAGTTCCTTCTCGAACGAAGCCAGCAACTCACGGGCATATTCGGTTTGTTTGTCGATTGTTAATCGCATACCTAGACCAAACTCGGCATTATCTTCAAATAATGAGTTCGACCAGGCAGGACCGCGTCCTTTTGAGTCTACAGCCCACGGCGTGGTGGGGAGGTTACCCCCATAGATCGAAGAACAACCTGTAGCGTTTGCGATCACGGCTCGGTCACCGAACAACTGCGAAACGAGTTTCACATATGGCGTTTCACCGCAACCTGCACACGCGCCGCTAAACTCGAACAATGGGCGGAGCAATTGCGAATTCTTGATCGTTGAGGGGTTGAACAACTTGCGGTCAAGGTCTGGAATATTCATAAAGAAATCCCAGTTCTTTGCTTCAGATTCTCGCAGGGCCGGTTGCGGAGCCATGTTGATGGCTTTGCGCCCAACCTGCGTCTTATCCTTCACAGGGCAAGCCTCAATGCACAACGTACATCCTGTGCAATCCTCAGGCGCAACCTGCAACGTGTAAGCGTAGCCTTGTGAAAACTCCTTGAACTTCGAAGGCATATGCTTGAATGTTTCAGGTGCATCGGCAAGCAGTTTTTCATCATACACTTTATGTCGGATGACCGCATGCGGACAAACGATCACACACTTGCCGCATTGGATACATATACTTTCATCCCACACAGGGATTTCCAAAGCAATGTTGCGCTTTTCCCATTGCGTGGTCGCGGTCGGGAATGTCCCATCCACGGGAAGTGCGGATACGGGGATGTTATCCCCATTGAAGCCAATCATTTCGCCCAATACATTGCGGACGAAATCAGGCGCTTCTTTCGGCACCGGAGCCCGCCGCGTGCTCTTTGACGTTATCTTCGCCGGAACTTTGACCTCATGAAGATTTACAAGGGTGCCGTCCACCGCCTCAAAGTTTTTCTTCACGACAGCTTCACCGCGCTTGCCATATGACTTTTCAATGGCATGTTTGATCTCAGCAATGGCAGCTTCACGGGAAAGGATGCCGCTGATGGCAAAGAAGGCTGTCTGCATGATTGTGTTCATGCGTCCACCCATGCCCGTCTTCTCAGCGACTTCGTAACCGTTGATGACGTAGAATTTGAGTTTCTTGTTGATAATGTCTGTTTGAACTTCAACGGGCAGATGTTCCCACACTTCATCAGGACCATAGAGGCTGTTGAGGAGGAATACCCCGCCTTCCTTGGCATATTTCAGCATATCATACCGCTCCAGGAAATTGGATTGGTGACATGCCACGAAATTCGCCTGGTTGGGCTCGATCACATACGGTGCAAGAATTGGTTTTGGACCAAACCGCAGATGCGATATGGTCATCGTGCCTGATTTCTTCGAGTCGTAGACGAAGTAGCCTTGTGCAAAATTATCGGTTTCTTCGCCGATGATCTTGATCGAGTTCTTGTTGGCGCCTACTGTACCATCTGAACCGAGACCGAAGAATACACAGCTGACAGTGTTTGGATCATCAATGGCAAAGCTTGGGTCATATTCAAGGCTGGTATGACTTACATCGTCATTGATGCCAACCGTGAAGTGATTCTTGGGCTCAGGCTTTGCGAGTTCATCCAACGCAGCTTTGACCATGGCGGGGGTGAATTCTTTGGAGGAAAGTCCATAACGTCCGCCAATAACTTTGATGTTTTCATGCTTGGTTTCCACAAGCGCATTTAGAATATCCTGATAAAGCGGTTCACCCAGCGAGCCGGGTTCCTTTGTACGGTCGAACACGGCAATACTTTTTACTGTCTGAGGTAGAGCCTTGATGAAATATTCAATGGAGAATGGCCGATACAGGCGCACGCGTATCGCGCCGACCTTCTCGCCTTTTGCCGCGAGATATTTTACAGTTGCTTCGGCTGTATCGCCACCCGAACCCATGATGATCGCAACACGTTCTGCTTCAGGGTGCCCAAAGTAATCGAACAAGTTGTAGTGACGCCCGGTAACCTGGGCGAACTTATCCATAGCTTCCTGTACGATGGCGGGGGCCGCCTTGTAGAACGGATTTACCGTCTCACGTGCTTGGAAGTAAACATCCGGATTTTGTGCGGTACCGCGTAGCACAGGTTTGTTCGGGGTGAGTCCCCGAGCCCGATGGGCACGGACCAAATCGTCATCTACGAGAGAGCGAAGTTCTTCATCCGTGATCTGGTATATCTTAGCGACCTCATGCGAAGTTCGGAATCCGTCGAAGAAATGCAGGAAAGGCACGCGGGATTTGAGTGTTCCCATCTGCGCGATGGCAGCGAAGTCATGAGCCTCCTGTACGGAGCCGCTTGAGAGCAGTGCCCAACCCGTCTGACGGACGGCCATCACATCCTGATGGTCACCGAAGATCGAGAGCGCTTGTGCGGCGATGGAGCGTGCCGCAACGTGGAAGACCGTGCTGGTCAGTTCGCCAGCGATCTTGTACATATTGGGGATCATCAAGAGCAGGCCCTGCGATGCGGTGAAGGTGGTGGTGAGTGCACCTGTTTGGAGTGCACCATGTACGGCACCAGCCGCGCCACCTTCAGACTGCATCTCAACCACCAGCGGGCTAGTGCCCCAGATGTTCTTCTTGCCCTTGGCTGACCACTCATCTGCATATTCACCCATGGCAGAGGAAGGGGTGATTGGGTAAATTGCAACCACTTCACTCAACCGGTGTGCTACAGATGCTGTGGCTTCATTGCCATCTATCATAATTACAGCTTTTTTCATACTTACTCCTTTGGACAGGCTCAGTGCCTGGATTTTTCCATTCAAATAAGTGTATCTCCCGCGGGTAAAACTGGTTAGTTATGAATGACATAAATCCCCCTGCGTGTTGTCATATTTCGGACAGAAATTGTGGGATTGCAAAATAAAGGAGCACAGCCTGTGGGTGGGCCGTGCTCCGTGGCTAAATTTATACAGAATTGTCTCACACGATTGCCGGTTCTGTGCCTTCCACCTTTACTTTCTCATGTTCCATTTCGATCATCGTGTGATCTACAACTCTGAGATACCGAACGCCCAGCGAGAAGGCAGTAAGTCCGTACGCGACGATGGCTGATCCGGTCAGAATTTCAACCAGTGAAGGAGTGTAACTTGTGTAGGAAATCGCTGCTCCCGGAAGATAGGATATCACAACCAGAAGTCCGGAAATATTCGTATCCCAGCGGAACGCAACGACACCCACCGCTACAAGCAGTAAAGCAGTCATCCGCCAGAAACGGTTCATCCGCGTTGGCTTATATAACAGGAGGGTCATCGGTACGATCATTCCCAGCAGCATCTCAAGGATCCAGAAATTGAAAGCCAGAGGTCCCCTCGTCATCAGTTGCAGCCCTTCGCTTCGTCCGGGATCGTAGGTGTAGGTCATCGCCAGTGTATCCCAGGCACGGAAGTAAAAGTATCCAATCAGGAGATAGCCAACGAAGTGTGCCACTCGTTCAATCAATGCATCGTTGATCCTGGCCTTGTTTGTCAAACGGGACGCAAGCATCGAGGCAAAGAGAGTCAATGAAATACCGCCCACAATGGCAGAGAGCATAAACAGCACTGACATCTCGGGCTTGAACCAGAATGGACGAGCCTTGATCACGCCGTAAGTCGCACCGAGAGAGGATTGATGCAAACTCGACAGCCCTAAGCCGATGATTGCCAGGAAAGGCGCGTAATGATGTAAGTGTTCCATTCTTGCGGCTAGCTTGGGTAGATGTTTGCGCAGCCATTCAAAGTTTGCAAAGATGGGCATGGATTCGAATACGAGCACGGTGAGATACAGCATCACGCACATCGTCACTTCCCAAAGCAGGGAATGTTCATTCCAATAGATCAGTGCGTGCCAGAAGCGATCCGGACGGCCGATATCCAGAATCAGCGCCAGCATTGCCATGCTGTAGCCAATCAGACCGACAAAGGTTGCGGTACGCGCGATGGGCTGATAGCGCTTCAAGCCAAACAGATAAACTCCGGCGCACAAACTGAATGCGCCCGCAGCCAGGGCGATCGATGAAAGATCAATTGTGATCCATAAGCCCCAAGGCACCAGATCGGTGAGATGAGTAATCCCCAGACCTTTCCAGAAGACGAATATGCCGGCGAGCAATCCACTTAGCAGGACCAGGCCCAGAAAACCCAGCCATATCACCCAGGGAGTGGAGGTTATCTTTGGGAGTTTGATGTTCAATTTCTTGGACATGATTACGCCTCCTTCTCAGCGACGGCTGGGATATAGTAGACGCGTGGTCCTGTTCCCAAATTTTCTCTCAGGCGATATGTGGGAAATTCGTTTAATGCTTTACTCACAACTGAATTGGGATCATTCAAATCGCCGAACAGACGCGCACCAGTCGGACATGCAACAACACACGCGGGTGTTGCATCTGCGTCCACACCGGGCTCCAAACCCAGCGACAGCCCGCGGTCGATGCGTTGGTAGCAAAACGAACATTTTTCCGGGACGCCGCGTGGACGTCGCTCTACTTCGGGTTCACCCCATTCGGGCACAGCTGGGTTATCTCCGGTAAAGGCTTCCCAATTGAAGGAGCGGGCTTGATAAGGACAGGCGACTTCGCAATATCGACAGCCGATACATTTATCATAGTCCATCATCACGATACCATCGTCACGATAATAGGAGGCTTTCACCGGGCACACTTCCACACATGGAGCCTTGGCACATTGCATACAAGGGCGCGATAAATAAACATCCTTGCCGCCAACCTCGCCTGCTTCGAGAACCGGATTCCAGGTGATGTTGGGTGAGACATCATTATGAGCGCGGCAAGCCATGACACAATATCCGCAGCCCGTGCATTTATTCTGGTCAATGACCATCGCCCATTGGCGCTCTCCATGGGGGGCAGATTCAGTAGCCTTCGCTTTTTTGACAACCTGCAACCCAATGACTGTTACGGCTGCCGCACCGGTTACTTTCAGTACATCGCGTCGGGATAGTCTTTTGTCATTCATTCTTGTCTCCTTTGGAAAGGTGACGATAAGCACGTTCCAACCAGGGAGCCAGTACCATGCCTACTGCAAGCCCAACCACACTTGCCATTGTGGCAAAGCCAATCGGGCTGACCGGTGCAGGTTCAGAATTAACCAGAGGCACAGGTGATACCACAGGAGAAGGTTCGGGCGTGGGGGTTCCACCAGCCTCTTCCACCTTGATGGCCGCGGCAGCGACAGCCTGACCTGGTGCGTGCATTTGATCCGCGTGACACTTGTTGCAAGTATCCAGAGATGGCAGGAAACTGTGATCTGGAGCCATGTGAACCATGCCAAAATCCTGATCAGTTGTAGCTTCTTGATCGCCGACCTTGAAGCCAAGATGACAGTTGACACAGGTAACTCCCGCCTCAGCGTGTTTGGAGGTGGGGAAGTTCTTCATCGCATCTTTATGACAGTTCTCGCACAGAGCTGAAGCATCTCCAGTGGTGTCAGGATTGCTGGTCACAGTTTTCAAGCCTGCAGTGTGTGGATCATGACAAACCGTGCAATCCATGCCACGTTGATAATGTGTGCTTAGTTTCCAACTGTCTGTAGAAAAGCGAGAATCGCTATGGCACTTTCCGCACAAATCGGGTGAGGTGTTAACCGGCATATTGTCCTTGGGATGATTGGCCGGAATGGGGTTATGACATGCAGCACAATTCACACCCTCCGACTGTGATTGACCTGTGGCGGGATCATAACCGGTTGTGTGACAAACGAGGCAGGCACCGGGTTTTCCTTGCGCATTCCATTCCTGCAGGAAAACCGGATCAGTCATGGCTTGTCCATGCGGGCCATCCTGCCAGGAATCATGAATATCCGTATGACAGGTGCTGCAATTATCATAGGTGAGGTTGTTTACCGGTGGCGGCGTACCTTCCTGTGCATTCGCAATAAGAAAGGTTGTGCCTGCCACTACCAGTGCAAACAGCAGGGCAAGCAATAATCGTTCAATTCGAGATCTCATTTTTACATTCTCCGTTATTCAGTTTGAAGCTTCGGCATGGGTGTCTGGATAAAGACATCGCAAGTCAGGCATTCTTCGCGCAAATAACCGTTGGGCAAACGGGTTATCTGCCAGCATGGCAAAGGCGATTTTGCGGCTGTGCAACGGGCAATTTGTTCAGGTGAACAGCCTTTAACCTTCCAACATTCCGGCTTTTGAACAGCCAGCGCCGGGAACTGCGCTTCCTTTTGCCAGCGCGCATCCAATTTTCGAAGCAGGAAAATCAATATGACGGTCAATACAATCGGGACAGCCAGCCTGATCAGCAGGCCGGTCAACAGAGCCAGGATTGAAGTGATTGTTTCCATGGGATCCTCACGTTTTTAGCCAATAGTTTTTGTCGCGGCGTTTTATCCATTCGCCAATGGTCAGTAGGAGAGTAAGCGGAACCAGCACGCGTACGAAAAGGGCAAGGGCAATTGCAATAACGTTCATGGCATCTCCTTTCTTTACATCCATGTTCAGTATATGAGAGATACATGAGAAAGGGAATACGGTGGATGACCAATCTTTAGATTGGCACTTCAACCTACGGTTCGGGTTGTTTCGTAGGGTGGATGCGAATCTTAACCCCACGCGTGGACCCTCTCTAGGCCAAACGCGTGGGGTGTTTTCCCCATAGCAGAATACTTCGTTTTATTTAAGACTTATCGCATGTTATTGGTTACATTTATTCGATTTTGATATGACATCTGTTTGTTCACCAATGATTGCCCTGAGACTATGATAAGTTGTAGGATCTATTTCCGCATCCGTTCTTCCCATCGGATGATATAATTTCAGTAAGCTTATTTTAATGGAGTAGCCATGAAATTGCGGGAGCGTCTCACTAAATTCCTCTTTCCGGCGCCCGATTCCCCACGCTGGATACTGATATTGCCGTATGCGGTGCTTGGTATACTTACATTAATCTTGATCATTGGTGGAGTGTCTGGGTGGGAATATACAAACTCTCCTGTATTTTGTGGAACCGCCTGTCATACCATGCCCCCGGAGAATGCAGCCTATTTGCAATCGCCTCATGCGAATGTTACCTGTGAGGAATGTCACATCGGCCGTGCTTCCTTCTTCGACCAGCTTACGCGAAAAACGCAAGGCATCAAAGAAACCTATGATGAAATTTTTAAGTTGTACGACTATCCAATATATGCCGAGGCGTTGCGTCCTGCGCGCCAGACTTGTGAGAAATGCCATCAGCCCGAGACCTTCTCGGATGATAGCCTGCGCGTATTCACTCATTTCGAGAACGATTTGAATAATACTCAACAGAGCATTTATCTCATTTTGAAAACAGGTGGTGGCGCAAAACGTGAAGGGCTCGGACGCGGTATTCATTGGCATATTGTCAACCAGGTGGAATATTACGCAACTGATGAGTTCGATCAGAATATTCCCTACATTCGAGTACACAATGATGATGGGAGTGTTACTGAATATGTGGACGCAGAGTCCGGCTTCGATGTTTCGACAATGGATGAAAGCAAGCTTAAAACTATGGATTGCATCACCTGCCATAACCGCGTCACGCATGAATTTGCGCCTCCTGAGAAGTCAGTTGATACTGCCATGTCGCGCGGGGTGATTGACCCCGGGATTCCCTTCATTCATCAGAAGGCGGTGGATGTTCTTTATGGCAGTTATGCATCATCGGAGGATGCATTTGCCGCATTTGATCAATTGGGAGAGTATTACAAGACGACAGACTACTACCCCGGTCATAGCGAGCAAATCGCTTCCGCGGTTCAAGCATTAAAGGATATTTACGGTAATACTGTCTTCAATGACCAGAAGGTTGATTGGACTACACATCCGAATAATCTTGGTCATATAAAGTCTCCGGGTTGTTTCCGTTGTCATGACGGCAAGCACCTCAATGCTGATAATGAAGCGGTACGGCTTGAATGCAACTTATGTCATTCCATTCCCATTGTTGCGGGAAAAGATGATTTTGTTACACGGATTGAGATCAGCCGTGGACCTGAACCCGAGTCGCATCTGAATGCGAACTGGATTAGTTTGCACAATCAGGCTTTTGATGCTTCCTGCACCGCCTGTCATACTACGGACGATCCCGGCGGAACCAGCAATACATCCTTTTGCTCGAACTCAGCTTGTCACGGCAATGTTTATACTTACGCTGGTTTTGATGCGCCGGCCTTGCGGGAGATTCTGAAAAACCAGTTACCCGCCCCTCAACCAACCCCTGCCCTTCCAACTTCGGAAGGATCGCCAACCTATGATAATTATGTTGGTCCACTCGTTTCAGTGAAATGTAGCGCTTGTCATGGAGACTTGGCGACTGCAGGTTTGAATATGTTGACCTATTCCGGCCTGATCAAGGGTGGCAAGGACGGACCTGTGATTATCCCCGGTGATTCGGCCAATAGCCCTCTAGTACAGGTGCAGAGCACGGGCAAACATTTTGCCAACCTGACCTCGGATGAACTCGAGGTGGTCAAGCAGTGGATCGATTCGGGGGCACCTGAAAAATAATAGACGGCTTTACTTTTGCGTCATAAAACATCCAGCTTTTCTGTAACCCGGATAAAACAGTCTGCTGGATGTTGATAATTCGGTCTATTTTTTAATGTAAAGTGCTTCGAATTCCTGTATAATCTCCCTAACAGGACCTATCATATAATATCGATTACATTCATCCAAATGGGGGATGACATCCGTTATTCACACTGAATTAACTTTAGCTTAAGATAAGGGGGAGATTAAAACCCCCCAGAAAATCTTAATAGCTCGGAGGAGGTGCCTTCCAATCATAAATATAAAAGCTCCTCTGTTCGAAACTCACTGAAAGGAGAATCTACACATAATGTCGATAAAAAAGATGCTTGTCTTACTTGGTCTTATGATTGCTGCCACGGTTGTATTTACAGCCTGCGCCGGCCCCCAAGGCCAGCCTGGCCCTGCCGGTCCTGCTGGCCCTGCCGGTCCTGCCGGTCCTGCCGGTCCTGCTGGGCAATCGGTTTCAGCTACAGATCTTACTTGTACGCAATGCCACAATGATACAAACCTGGTCGCCGGAAAGATGGAGACGTGGTCAACCTCCGTTCATGGGAGTGGCCCAGCTTATGAACATGCGGCAGCCCAAGCGCCTTGCTCTGCCTGCCATTCTGGCAACGGTTTCTCGGACCGTATTGCGTCTGGAACAAAAACGGCTGATTATCAGACAGCGGATCCGAATCCAACTCGTATCGATTGTCGTGCCTGCCATCAAATCCATACTACCTACACCAAGGATGACTTTGCTCTGACAACCACTGATCCGGTTAAGCTCGAAGCTATCGATGCTACGTTTGATGGCGGTATGGGCAACTTGTGTGCCAATTGTCACCAACAACGCACAGCCTTCCCAGCCGCGACGGATGGTATGGTCAGTATCACCAGCACTCACTGGGGTGGTCACCATGGCCCTGAAGCTGCATTGCTACTCGGTGTTGGTGGAGCGGGTGGTGTTGAAGGCAAGCCTGCGCCTCATTATTCAGTAGTGAAAGATACCTGTGTAACTTGCCACTTGGGCGGCGCTGGTCCAGACGCTAGCCACACCTTTGTGCCCAATGTTGCCACCTGTGTACAATGCCATGCAGATGCCACAAGCCTGGATGTCGATGGCGTGCAGACCGAAATTATGGGCAAACTCGATCAAGTCAAGGCTGCTTTGCAAAACAAAGGAATACTTGATCAAGACGGCGTGGTTGTTGTTGGGGACTACCCTGAAGCACAAGCAGCCGCTCTCTGGAACTACCTCTTTGTCCTGGAAGATAAGAGCAATGGTGTCCACAACGCGGACTTCGCCAACGCCCTGCTCAACTCCGCATTGGATGCTCTGAAATAACAGGCATATTCGTCTGTAAGAACGAACAACCAAGCAATAGGTAAAAAGATGACGGGCGCTCAGCGCCCGCCATCTTTTACATTCACCTTCACAGCGAATGAAGTGAAGTAATCTATGAACGAAAGGGGACTGCTTTGTCAACGCTGCACGTTTCCCCGCAATGACATTTGTTTCTAAGCCTTGATAATCCCTTTGCGTATGGCGTAACGTACAAGTTCCGCCCGCGAATGAAGATTTAGTTTTCGCATGATGTTCTCGCGGTGCCGCGCCACCGTCTTGGGGCTGATGAATAGCGCCCTGGCGATCTCTTCATTGTTCGCGCCCTCTGCCAGATAAGTCAACACTTCCTGTTCACGGTCTGTCAGTTCAGAGGCGGCTTTTGCACCGGATGGATGGCCTCCGCTTAGATAATCACGTACCAGCAATTTGGCAAGCGATGGATACAGATAAACCTGTCCGGTTGCCGCGGCGCGAATGGCAGTGAGCAGTTCCTCGGGCGCGGCTCGTTTCGGTACATAACCCGAAGCGCCCGCTTCCAACATCTTGAAGAAGTATTCTTCATCTTCATGGATCGTCAAAGCGACGATGGAAACATCGGGTAGATGTTTTTTGATCTCCCGCGTCGCCTCGATCCCGGACATATCGGGCAGCCCAATATCCATCAGGATGACATTGGGCTTGAGACGTTTGGCCGCTTCCAATGCCTCCGCCGCGGTGGTCGCCTCCCCGATGATTTGTACATCCCGTTCATTTTCCAGCAGCATCCGCAGCCCCGAGCGGACGACAGCATGATCATCCACCAGCAATAGACGTGTGGTCATCTTCTACCTCCTCTGAGGTGGACGGGGTGGCGTGTCCATTGAGCAGTGTCCCCGTCCGATGATAAGGGATACGTGCTTCCACCTCGGTACCATAATTCGGGCGCGACTGAACGGAGACAACTCCGCCCAACAGGGCAGCGCGTTCCTCCATGCCAGCCAGACCAAGAGATGGACGCTGAGTCCGTCTTTGTTTGACCTGCTCCAGATCAAAGCCGATCCCGTTATCACGTACGAGAATATGGACAGCCTTTTCTTCAAATTGCAGATGAATGTTTGCCTGGCTGGCCTGTGCGTGTTTTATGATGTTATTGATGGATTCCTGAATAATGCGGAAGATCGTGATCTTCACAGCTTCTTCCAGATCTTTTTCCTCGCCGAGGATATCCACCCGGACGCGGATGGGGGAGTGTTCTTGAACGTTGCCTGTGTACCAGCGTAGCGCCGCGGAGAGCCCCAGATCATCCAGATGCGATGGGCGCAAGTCTGAGATGATGCGCTGTAGTTCCTTGAGCGAATCGGCGGTCAGGGACTCAAGTTTGTGCAAGGTTCCCAGTGCTTCCTTGTTGCGTGCGCTCAATTTTCCGGAGAGTCCGCGCAGCCCCATGCCAATGGCAGTCAGGGCTTGGCCGGTTTCATCGTGTAGATCGCGGGCAATGCGCTGACGTTCTGCTTCCTGCGCCGCGACCACGCGACGGAACAACTCACCGCGCATGACTTCACGCTGCTGGGATTCTTCCAATTGGACCGTCTGGAGTTCTGCGATCTTTCGGTCCGTTTCCACTTGGAAGGCCCGTAGAAAACGGATCACGAAAACGGCCGCGGCGACCGCCAGGACCGCACGAAGCAGTTGGATGGGAAAACCGAACAGATCGAGGAAGGCTTGCTGGTTGATGATATTCGATGGAAAGAGAGGGGTTGCCTTCCCAAACATTTGCCCAAACAGCCCATACCAGCCGAATGTGATGGCCGCCCACAATGCGTCCTGGCCGAAGCGGATCAGGCCAGAGCGGCGAAAGGCGCGTTGTTGCATGATCAGCCCGATGGCCGTCAGGAGCGAAGCGGGGATGGCCAGCGTATAACGCGTCCATGCGTCCGCCACATCCCAGAGAGTTCTGATCCACATATTGTCCGCGAAAGTGATAAAGCCCGAACACCCAGATGGCCTCGAGTCCGATGGGGATCAAGAGGAACAGTCTTCGTGTGACTTCGCTCTCGGCCAAAAGAAAACTTCCAAAGGCTGCCAGGGTGATGAACGAAAAGGCGAGTGTTGCCAGTTGAATTGCCAGCGTGATGGACAGGTCAGTCTGCATAGGATGACCCATCAGGATGTACATCTCCATCCACTCGTGCACAGCGTGTACAATGCCAAAGCCTGCCAATGGGGATAATGCCCGGCGCAGGCGCACATCGGACGCACGTCCCCCTTCGATGGCGACCAACAGCCCCATGCTGTAAAAGGCCAGACCATAGATGAAATAAATAGGGACGATATATGGTACGCCGAGAATCACGATCAGCCTCGTTCTCCCTTCGAACTGTTGCCGTTAACTATTCGACTCGCAATCTACTGCCGCATGTACGGCAAAACCGATCTCCTGAAGTGGCACGTGCACCGCATTCATGACAGTAGTGCTGTGTCTCGCTCTGCTCTGCCGAGCGACGGTGACGGCGGTGCGGTTTTGTCTCATTACTTTGCGTGGAACGCCAATAAATGAATAAAGCGATCAAGATCAATGCTGCGCCGAACCCACCGATCATCCAGGGCAGATTGTCGATGGACACGCGGCCTGGAGTATCAGCATTCACAGCATCGGACGGCTGGACCGAATTGGTCGCGTTGGGATTCGTAAGCTCTTCGGAGGTACGTTCGTACTCGAGCGTAAACTCAAAAGACTTCCCCATCTTGACTTCGTTCTTGGTGAGCGTGCCAGACCGGTGTAAGCCATCTGCACTGAGTTCCGAAGAGGCAAGGACCGGCGAGGTTGTAACCCCGGTGCTATCCGCAGGGATGAGAATGGCAAGATCAAAGTTCTTTACGTAGTAATCACCGAACCACTGATATTTAAATGATCGTTTATTCCCATCGCGGCCCAGTGGCTGATAATACTCGATACGATGCGGCTCATAGGTCTCCACGTTGATGGTGATGGTTTGCCAGTTCCCTTGTACATCCGGAGGATCAAACGGCTCATCGATAAGGTCGCCGTTTTCCTGGACGGCCACGGCGATCAAATTCCCCTCTTTGGGAAAACGTAAATTGACCGTGGTGGGAAGGGCCGTATCCCGCGATACGACGAATTCGTTGATGACGAGCATGCTTGGCTGATCGTATTCTGACCAGAACTGAATACTCATGGATTCCAATTTTGTCCCAGCCTGTGCGTCCGCGGTGGTGGAAGGTGCCATTAATCCCAGGAGCAGGATGAATGCCAGCCACTTGCGCATGAGTGCCTCCAAGAACTAAAATGATTTCTGCAGCAACATCCAGACTTTTACCTGTTTGCAGGTGTGGATATCAGCCCAAAGTGAATCTTACCATGTAACGCTTCCAGCGGAATACAACAAACCGCACCAACTTTGTAGAAGAAAATCATCCTTAACTGTGTTTGCTGAGGAGGTTAATCCGCGAGTGCTTTAACCAACTGCCAGCATGCCCAATTTGCAGGTGTATCGATCTGATGCTTTTGTGCGGTTTGCACCACTGCTCCGCAAATAGCATCGATTTCTGTCCGCGCGCCGCGCAACACATCCTGCAGCATGGAAGAATGATTCGACCCCGTCCTCCGTGCTACTTCTTCCACTGTGTCGATCGGGTCATCAAAAGGAAGTTTAATTTTTTCGGCGCGCGCAACGTGCGCGGTTTCATTTGCCAGCGCGCTCATCATTGCGCGCGCCGAACGTCGTTTCAGCAATTCTCCATTTGGAACACGTAACAAGGCAGTCAAAGGATTGATCGCCGCGTTGATCACTAATTTTTCCCATACTAAAGAATCTGCATCGTAAACAACCTGTACAATGAACTTTGCGGATCGTAGTGCCGCTTCGATCGGACCGAGGTCTGGATTCCGTTCAATGGAGATGTTTCCCTCTCCGCCCTCTTTCACCAATCCCGGCCCGAGCAGAGTCGCACCGGCAGTGATTGTGCCGAGGTTCACGCGACTCGGTCCCAGGCTTTGCGCGAGCGTTTCCCGATTGCCGAGTCCATTCTGCAGGGTGATGGCGATTCCATCATCGGCGAGGCATTCTCTTAATTGAAGCGCGACGCGTTCCGTCTGCCAGGCCTTGACCAGCACCAGCGCGTATTTCGTACCCACACATGCGTGTGGATCATTTGTGGCATGGACTCCAGCTTGGTGCTCGTTTCCATGCTCATCGATCAACCGTGCCCCATGCGTGTCTAAGGCCTCCAGCCCTTCGTTCCATGTTCCCAGCATCGTGACAGGATATCCCGCTCCTGAGAGGCGTGCTGCGAACAAAGTCGCCAGCGCGCCTGTACCAACAATGAGGATGTCCTTCATATCCAGATTTTAGGTGACAGTCAATTTGTTCTCTTTTTGTTCTGGCATAAGAGGACTGCGAAAGTTGACTGTCATCCTTTCGTTATCCAACTTCCTTCAACAAAGTTTCCCACTCTTTATCATCCATTTCCACGCTATGTTCTTGGGCGGGGAAGCGCCTGGTCTCCACGTCTTCAATATAATCAGCGAAGACCTTTTGCATCTCGCCGTGGAAATCTGCATATTGCTTGACGAACTTCGGCGTGAAACGATCGAACAGGCCAAGCACGTCATGTGTGACCAGTACTTGACCATCGCAGCCTGCGCCTGCGCCAATTCCAATGGTGGGAATGGAAAGCTTCTTCGAGATCAGTTCAGCCAACCGGGCAGGTACGGACTCAAGAACTATGCTAAAGCAACCGGCTTCTTCAAGGACCAGCGCATCTTCCACGAGGCGTTTCGCCGCGACGGCTGTCTTGCCCTGTGCGCGGAATCCACCGAGTTGATTGATGGATTGAGGCGTAAGGCCCAGGTGTCCCATCACGGGAATTCCCGCAGCGGTGATCGAGCGAACAGCCTCGGCGCGCTCGCGTCCACCTTCCAGCTTGACCGCGTCCATACCGCCCTGTTGCAGGAAGCGGCCTGCGTTGCGCGTGGCTTCCTCCACGGAAACCTGATAGGACATAAAAGGCATATCGCCAATTAACAGCGCGGTCTTGGCGCCGCGCGCCACGGCGCGGGAGTGGTGCAACATCTCTTCCATCGTAACCGCCAGCGTGTTGTCGTAACCCAACACGACCATCGCCAGCGAATCACCAACCAGGATGGAATCGACACCGGCCTTATCCAGGGCCAGGGCGGTTGGATAATCGTAGGCGGTGAGCATGGTAATCACTTCGCCGCGCTCTTTCTTCTGACGATAGGTAAGCGTGGTTACTTTTTTGCGCGTCCGCGCACTGGTGGAAATGGGTGCAAGTGTTGACATGGTATCCTCCGAATAGGTAGGAGCCGTTTGTGTTGCGGCCAAACTCCCCTGATCGCCGCGACTTGGACAGCTTCGAAAGTATTGCCGTCGCGTTCACGCCAGGCGGATACACGCGGCCCTCATATTATTCCACAAAATCCATTTTTCGCCTATAATAATTTCAGTAGAATCTTGTCACACCGCACTCCACCGAACGCACGATCCCGCCTCGCGTGACCTGGTACAAGTGTTGCGAGGAGAGTGCTCGTCTCGACGGAGCAATCTCAAACGTCAAGCGGAGATTGCTTCGTTCTCGATGTGGCATCAAGGAAAATTCGATTTGTGCGATCAGGGCTGCTTGCAATAACGAATTAGAGGAGAAATACGATGAGAAGAATGTTTGGGTTTTTGATCGGTATTGTGGTTGGGGGCCTGGTTGGTTCAACGATTGCCTTGTTAATGGCTCCTGGATCAGGGGAGCATTTGCGCACAGAGATTCGAGGGCGTGGACAGCTCTTCTTCAGTGATGTGCGCCAGGCGGCAGACGAACGTCGCATCGAACTGCGCCAGCGATTGGATGATCTGCGCACACCGCGCGAAGAACAAGGCTAAATAGTAAAACATCTTTACCGCTCATATCGAGGTTGACCGTTTTACTTGTTCGTAAAATTCCTCCGCCTTTGACATATTTTGCTTATATTCTGCGCGCGTAGTAATGCTATTCCGATTCAAGCCTGCGGCTTTTTCCCGCAGGTTTTTGTTTTCGATGGCGGAGATCAACGCTTCCGCGATGGATCGGGGATTCGTTGAATCGAATAACAAACCGTTTTCGTTCGGCGTGATCCATTCACGAATGGATTCGAGGTCACCGGCCACTGGAAAACATCCGCAGGCGATTCCTTCAAGCAGACTGTTGGGCGTTCCATCATGGATGCTGGGCGATGCCACGATCTGTGCTCGCCGGAAAACCTCGGCCATTGCATAATGAGATAACGAGGGCAACAGTTCGACCGCGTGATCGATGTTCAACTCCCGAATCCATTGCCGTGCCTGCATTTCGTCAGCCATGAGCGCAAAGATAAATTTTGCGTTGGGCTGTTTGGCTAATACCAGAGGAATGGATTTAAAAAAAACGTCGTTGCGAACGTAAGGACGAAAACCGCGCGGGTTGATGACCACCGGTACCTCTACAGGAGTTGCAGGTGAATAAAAGACATCGCCTCTGATTCCGCCATTGCCTGGCGCGACCAGATCAGGCTTTTTCTCGCTGAAACCCCATTCTCTTGCCAGGCGGACGTCGCGGTGACAGTCCGCGTGGAGTGCGTCGGCAACCTGCATGGTCCAGTGTGTGTAATGACTCATCAGGCGTGTGGAGGGGGCATGCAATGTGAAGTCATTGCCCCAGATGGACACGATCAGTGGCGCGCCGGTATAGGCGTCCGCGGCCAGCATGCCCTCGTAGGGAATCCGCATGGCATGAACCAGATCGGGTTGGACCTGTTCGGTGAAACGGCGTAAGCGATCCGCTGCGCGGCGAATCGTGAGGGGGCCGAACCATTGTCTGATGGCGGTACGCAGGCCGAGGGTCCGTGCGGAGGCGGTGCCCGGGCGCTTCGTCTGCTTTTTTAGTGCGCTAAACGCCACGGGGACAACTTCCATTCCCTTAAGCGGGAAATCAGGGGAACAGGCAAAAGTGGAGGCAAGATAAACTTCATCCCCGCGTTCCACGAAATGACGGATCCAGTTTTGTGCGATGGGAGAGCGGCCGTCTACAACGAATAAAAGTTTCATAATGTTGCGCTTATTATATGGGATTTTTCCCTCCCCCAAATCAATTTTGGAGTAGCTATCTTGAATTCTTCTTGCAGATTTGGGGGAGGGTGCCGAAGGCGGGTAGGGGTATCATTGCCCACTGGACTGAGACGCGGTATATTTACAGCATAGCACTATGAGCAAGGGACACGTCCTGGTCGTAGAAGATAATATGGATAATTATGAACTTGTGCGTTTCATTTTGGAACGTGCCGGGTATGATGTTTTCTTGGCGGTCAATGGGCGGGATGGTGTGGCGGCGGCTCGTTTCCAAAAGCCTGATCTCATTCTGATGGATTTGGGAATGCCCGAAATGGATGGGTGGACAGCGGCCGAAAAACTTAAAGCAGACACTACAACCAAGTCTATTCCTTTATATGCGCTGAGTGCACATACCCTGCCGGGCGAACGCAAGCGCGCCATGGAAGCCGGTTGTGATGGCTATATTACCAAGCCCATCCACATGGACGGATTTCTGCAGATGATCGAAGGGGCATTCGGCAGGAGCCAGAAGAAGAAAATAAGCAAGGTTCACGCCATAAATCACTGACGAGATGGTTGTTTTCCGGTTGAAACATATCGGCGAAGTTACCGTCATGGTATTGATTCGAAACTTGATCCTGCCTATGCGGGAATACCATCCAAATAAAGAGGTTCAATAACATGAAACAAATCTGTGTGGTCGGCGTTGGTTATGTGGGTCTTGTGACCGCAGCGTGCTTTGCCGACCTGGGAAACCGTGTCAATGCGCTCGATGTAGATGAGCAACGCGTTGAAAATCTTAAAATGGGCGTCATGCCGATCTACGAGCCTGGTCTGGAAGAGTTGGTCAAACGCAATATAAAAAGCGGCAGGTTAACCTTTACTACTTCATATGCGGAGGCGCTGGATGGCGCAGAGTTCGCCTTTATCGCAGTTGGAACGCCTTCCGGCGTGGACGGCAATGCCGACTTGCAATATGTGGACGCAGCCGCACGTTCAATTGCGCAGAACATGAAAGCGCCGCTCATCATCATCAACAAGTCGACGGTACCGATCGGCACCGGTGACTGGGTCGCTGACATTGTAAAGCAGGCCCAGCCCAAACCGATTGAGTTCGCTGTGGTCTCCTGCCCTGAGTTCCTGCGCGAAGGCTCGGCCATTCCCGACTTTATGAGCCCGCATCGCAATGTGATTGGCTCGCTGGATAAGGACGCGGCAAACAAGGTCGCCCAGTTGCACCTGCCTTTGCGCGCCCCCATTGTTATCACTGACTTGCGCACGGCGGAAATGATCAAATATGCCAGCAATGCCTTCCTGGCGGCGAAGATATCGTTCATCAACGAACTGGCGGATCTGTGCGAACTCGTCGGCGCGGATGTCAAGGAAGTGGCCGCCGGCATGGGCTATGATGCGCGCATCGGTCGTTATTTCCTGGATGCGGGCCTGGGCTGGGGTGGATCTTGCTTCCCGAAAGATGTGCAGGCGCTGGCCTACATGGCCAAGGAAAAAGGACTTAATCCCCGCATTTTGAACGATGTGCTGAAAGTCAACTACGATCGCCGCAAATCGGTTGCTAGACACGTGGAAGAATTATTGGGTGGCAGCCTGAAGGGCAAGGTCATTGGCCTGCTGGGCCTGGCCTTCAAGGAGAACACCGATGATATGCGCGATGCGCCTTCCGTGGATATTTCCAATGCGTTGATCGAAGCAGGTGCCCAAGTGCGTGGTTACGATCCTGTCGCGCGCAAAACTGCCGCCCCGTTGATGCCCGCGGTGGAGATCTTCGATGATGTATATAAAATGGCGCAGGGTTGCGATGCCCTGGTGGTCGTAACGCCCTGGAATGAATTCAAGCAGTTGGACCTCGACAAGATCAAGGATTTGCTGAACTCCCCTGTCGTTTATGATGGTCGCAATATTTATGACCCCGCCGTGATGAGGGAGTACGGATTTAACTATCGAGCCATTGGACGCGGCTGGAACGGTCACAGCAAATAGTCTCCGTCACTTATTTTGAAGTCGGATAGTCGGGTAAAATTGCCCCGCTATCCGACTTTTTATTTCGATGTAAAGATAAGCGATATGAACACTCCTCCTGTCTGTGATTACGAAGGCTCAGATTATCAGGATTCCTTTTGGGAGAAAGGCGGACGCGCGTACGAAGACCGAACGGAGGCCATCGCCCTCCAGCGTCTCCTTCCAAAAAGCGGACGCCTCTTACTGGAACTGGGCGCGGGTGCCGGACGAAATACGCCGCGCTACCTGGGCTTTGAGCGTATCGTCCTGCTCGATTATTCGCGCACTCAATTGGAACAGGCCCAGCGGCGACTGGGCCGATATGATAAATATATCTACGTCGCGGCGGATGTCTATCGCCTACCCTTTATCGGCGGCCTGTTCGACGCGGCGACGATGATCCGCGTTTTGCACCACATGGCGGATGCGCCGAGGGCCTTGGCTCAAATAAAAAATGTTTTGGGGTCAGGTGCGGTGTTCATCCTTGAATTCGCCAGTAAACTGAATCTGAAAGCGATCTTTCGCTATCTGCTCCGCAAACAAGAATGGAGTCCTTTTACGCGCGAGCCTGTGGAATTTGTAAAACTCAATTTTGATTTTCATCCCAGGGCGGTGCGAGCATGGCTTGAGGATCTGGGTTTTACCATTGAAAGAACGCTGACACTCTCGTATTTTCGGGTTGGATTTTTAAAACGAATTATTCCAACTGGTATTCTTGTTTTCCTCGATGCACTTTTCCAATCGACCGGCGCGTTCTGGCAATTATCCCCCAGCGTGTTTGTGAGAGCAAAGGCCGTAGGGCTGGATGCGCGAAGCGTCCCGCCGCATACTGACAACGTGTTATCGTTTTTCAAATGCCCATTTTGTGGACATGCTCCCCTGACAGCCAAGCAAGATTACCTGGAGTGTTTGAGTTGTAAGAAAAAGTGGGAAATCAAAAATGGGATTTACGATTTCAGAGAACCAATGAAATAGCTGGTTCCGTCATTGCGAGGCCATCGCGCTGAGCGGACTGGCGCATTCGCGCCGTGCAGTCCGAAGACGAAGCGATATTGAAGGAATCTCCATCTGTGAAAGGGGATTGCTTCGTAGCGCTTGGTCTCGATACGCCCTTCACGCTACTCGACCAACAACGCCACTCGTAATGACGGACACTGATTTTTAGAACCCATGTTGTATCGCGATCACGGCCGCTTGCGTTCTATCGGATACGTTTAACTTTTCCAATATCGCGCTGACGTGGTTGCGGACAGTTCCTTCGGAGAGATGTAATTGGGCGGCGATGTCGCTGTTGTTGAATCCCTTGGCGATGAGTCGTAAGACATCCAGTTCGCGCTCGGTGAGGCGTTCCGCTAAAACGGAGGCAGGTTGTGTCTGGTTGCTGGAGACCTGGTTCATCAATTTGCCAGCCACAGACGGATCAACGAAGGATTTGCCTTCCATGGTACCGCGTATCGCTTCAACGATCTTTTGACGAGGCGTATCTTTGAGTAAATATCCCGAAGCGCCTGCACGGATCGCGTCGAAAACCCATTCATCGTCATCGTAGGTGGTGAGTACCAAAATTTTTATCTGGGGAAATTTTGCCCGGATCTCACGCGTCGCTTCGATGCCATTCGTGCCCGGCATCTTCAAATCCATGAGAATCAGATCAGGTTGTTTTTGCCTGGTGAGTTCAATGGCTTCCGCACCATCTGATGCGGAGCCAACGACTTGCATATCCTTTTCGAGATTGAGAAGGAGTTCGAGTCCATCGCGGATCACAGCCTGGTCGTCACAGATGATGATTTTCATTTTTATTTATATCCGGTGGTTGAGTAGGGCAAGTGATTTTTTTCGCCCGTATCGAGACTAAAAATTTCAAGTTTTCTTGATCTTGCTGGTTTCGATACGCCCTTCGTAGCAAAAGCTCAGGGCTACTCAACCAGCGGGTGGATTTGGAATTATATTCTCAACACCACTTTTGTCCCTTTATCTTTTGCGCTTTCAATGGTCAAACAGCCGCCTGCGATTTCGGCGCGTTCACGCATGCCGACTAGACCGAAATGCCCAGCAGGTTCTTTTGTGTTTATATCGAAGCCCATGCCATCGTCTTCAACTATCAACGTGGTGTGTTCGCCACTGATAAGTTGCATGGTCAGGTTTTTTGCACGAGCATGATTGGCAACATTTTGAATGGCTTCCTGCGCGATGCGGTAGATGGTCTGTTCCACATCCGGGCTGAGAGAAGGCATCGGGGAAGGCAGATCAAGCCTGAACTTGAAATTGAGGCGTCCCGCCGCAGATTCGGCTTCGCGTTGGAGGGCGAGGACGAGTCCCATATCTTCAAGTGTCGAAGAGCGCAGGGCTTTGAGTGCGCGGCGGGTATCATCCACACCCTTACGAGTTCGCGTCCAGAGAAGTTTCGATCAGGGAGCGGGACCTGGTCGGGTCGATATCAAAATATGCCTTGGCGGTTTCAAGCGAAACGGAGATGGCTGTGAGGGAATGGGCAAGGGTATCGTGCAGCTCGCGCGCCAGACGATTGCGCTCGCAACTCACCGTAAGCTGTTCCAACGTGGAGGCGTAGTGCGTGAGATTGGCATTCGCCTCGCGCAGTGACTCGCGCTGGTCGCGCAGTTGCGCGACCAGTTGATTGATGAAGATGCCCGCGGCAATGAAACTGATGCTGCGAATAATGGCAATGAAAACATGCACGGAAAAATTATTTTGGCGAAGCGCGTTGGGCAGGGAGAAGATCAGATCGAGTGCGGAGGTGAAAATGCTAAAAAATAAAATGCTTTGCAGATCATACTTCCAGGCGACGAGCGCGAGCGCCACGAATTGAATTGGCAATTGACGGAGAGCCATGCCCTCCGCATTCGAAAGTTGACCGGGCGGAAAACGCGGGACAACAAGGGAGTTCACCAGAATGGGCGCCAGTGTGATGATCAGCAGCATGAACGGATAATGATATTTCCCCAGGAGTTTTTGCAACCCCTCCCAATAGGTGAGGCCCAAAAAGATCACGGCCGCTGAGAAACTGGTGACGTAATAAAGAAACACGGGCCAAAGGTTTTTTTGCCCTTGAGGGGAAAGGAGATTGCCTGGTGGTGGATTCGGTCCTGTGGAGACTCCTGGCAGAAACAGCACACCATCCATAATGAGCATGGCAACGAGGAAACCGATCCAGATCCATGCGGCGATGCGCAGGATGCGGGCTGATTCATGCGGCGTGGACATGATTACATCTTATCATGAAGGTATTTGCTCCCATTATGTATACAGTCATGATTCATGGCAAAGGCCCATGACACCGGTCATGGGTTTTTGTGTGCGATTGCATGGCGTTCCCAGGGAATTGATGACGGACTTCACTTTCGATGATTGGCGATGAAAACTACACTGAAGCATGAAAGTCCGTAACCATTAAATCATTGACCAAAGGAGAGACTTATGAAAAGGTATATAAAAATTGGTTCCAGTATCGTTCTCATTCTTGCATCGGTTTTACAGTCCATCAATTTCACAGCCCGTGCTTCGTCTGAGGAGCAAAGTACAGATATTCAATCATTGAATGGCATGGGCAACAATCTCGCGCATCCTGAGTGGGGTAGTGCGGACGAGCAGTATCTGCGCTTTTCCCCGGCAGCTTATGCAGATGGCATCTCAAGCCCCTCTGGTGAAGGGCGTCCCAGCGCACGCATGTTGAGCGACGAACTTTCGGTCAGCCCGGAAGATGGTATTCCCAGCGACCGCGACCTGACCGCCTTCGTCTATGCCTGGGGGCAATTTATAGACCATGACATCAACCTGACCGATACCGCCATGCCGACGGAATTGTTCTCTATTCAGGTACCGTCCGGTGATGAGTGGTTCGATCCAACGGGCACAGGCACGATGACCATTCCCGTCTTTCGCTCAAACTATGACCCGATAACGGGTACCGCTTCCGATAATCCTCGCCAGCAACTGAATTCGATCACGGCCTTCATCGACGGCTCACAAATCTACGGCGTGGACGAGAAGCGCGCCGCGGCGCTCCGCGAATTCAGTGGTGGACGCTTGAAAGTTGACGATAAGGGACTCCCGCTTTTAAATACGGAAGGATTCCAAAATTTCAACGATGCCCATATTATCCCAGACGATCAATTATTCCTTGCGGGAGATGTCCGTGCAAATGAAAATCCCGAACTGCTTTCATTGCAGATTCTGTTTGTCCGTGAGCATAACCGCATCGCGGACGAAGCTGCAAAACGACATCCCGAATATACCGACGAGCAATTGTATCAACACGCTCGTCGCATCGTGATTGCTGAACTGCAAAAAATTACGTATGAGGATTTCCTGCCGTCGCTGTTGGGACGTAATGCCATCCCGGCATATCGCGGCTACGATGCAAATGTCAATCCGGGCATCGCCACTGAATTTTCCACCGCTGCTTATCGGTTCGGTCATAGCATGTTGGGCGATGATATTGAATTCCTCGATAACAACGGCGAAGAAATACGCGATGCGATGGGTCTGCGTGATTCATTCTTCAATCCGCATATACTCGATGAGACCGATATTGACCCTGTGTTGAAGTATCTGGCCACCGACAACGCACAGGAAATTGATACCAAGGTCGTGGATGATGTGCGCAACTTCCTCTTCGGTGAGCCGGGACAGGGCGGCTTTGACCTCGCGTCCATCAACATCCAACGCGGACGTGATCACGGCTTGCCCGATTACAACACTGTTCGGGCTGCGTATGGGTTGCCGCGTATCACCTCCTTTGATCAGATCACTTCCGACACAGAACTTCAAAGCAAGTTGCAATCTTTGTATGGAAGCGTGGATAACATTGACCTGTGGGTCGGTGCGCTGGCAGAAGGCCATTTGCCGGGCTCCAGCTTGGGACTTACGGACACAACGATTATTGTTAACCAGTTTACCCGTTTGCGCGACGGTGACCGCTTTTGGTATGAAAATGTGCTTCCGCGAAATCTAATTCGTGAAATCAAGGACACAACCCTGGCCGATATCGTCCGCGGCAATACAGCGTTGACGAAATTACAAGAGACCGTATTCTTCCACCACGAGAAGACAAGGGTTATCGTTGATAAAAGTGCAGATGAACCTGAACGTCCAGCCGTTGAAAACGAAGGGCCTCGGCAGGCCGACAATGATAATGATCCGCGCCAACCTCCGCAACCGCCAGTAGATAGCTGTACCATTCAAATCGGTTCGCTCTGTCTCTTCCCAAGGGCTAATAATCGTCCGCCTGTTCCTGGAAATCCGCCGCCTCCGCGTAGACCGTAAAGAAACACAAGACCCGCTGATTTATCGGCGGGTCTTGTGTCGCAGCCCATCAATGCAAGCTGGGAAACGAATAGCTCATTCCATTGTTGAGCTGTTTTTCGAAAAGTATTGCTTGAACATTCCCGTGATCGCTCTCCAGATCGGGCAACGATCATACACACCCAAAAAGGCAACCATTGCACCGATGCCTAGTACAAGCCAGTTGCTGGTAGAGACTCCATACACGATGAGCAATGCGCCCGCGCCCAGCCTGACGAAACGGTCAGGGAATGACATGGGGATTTTCACTTCTTTTCCTTGAGCCAACAATTCGAACATGGCGCGGTAATTTTTTTCACTCTGCGCGCCTGTGAGGCGAGTAATTACTTCTCCGTTGCGGATGGCCAATACAGTAGGAACTCCAATGATCTTGAATTGTTCAAGTACATCATGCGACGTGTCCGCGCCGATGGGCATGAACTCAATTTTTTCGTTGTATTCCTTGGCCAGCTTTCCCAAAATGGGCTTTGTGATCTGGCATGGCATACACCAGTTCGCCCAGAAATCCACAACGATGGGTTTGTCAACTTCTGAAATTCTCTTTTGAAAATCTGTGATGTTCATGAGAAAAGGAAGCGGATGAGAGATTATCCGCTTTTTCTGATGACGTGTGGAATTACGAGTTGAACGTGCTGAATTTGAAAGGCAGATAGAGCGGGCAGAATGCCACGATGGCAGTGAGCAGGAACACCCCACCCAGAACGACAAGTACGATTCCCAACGCCCCGGTTACGATTCCGCCAAAATACAGATAAGTAAACAGGGCAGCGATCAGGACCCGGACGAGGCGGTCAATATTGGACATATTGCGTTTCATGGAAAATCTCCTTATGTTTGATTGATGTCCACATTGTAGGAGGTTAGCCCCGGATTGTCTGTGACAAAGTCACATAACCGCGCGCGAGTCCAGGCCTTCCGCATCCACTACTTCGATCGTTCCTCGTCCCGATTCGATCAACTCCTCACGCGAAAAATCCTCCAGGATGCGGCTGATTACCTCGCGAGAACTTCCCAGCTCTGCGGCAATTTCTTGATGTGTGATCTGCATTGGGTTTTGGATTTTGGCTCGAGTCACCAGGAAGGAAGCGACGCGGCGATCCATACGTTTGAAGACCACCTCATCCACAACCGCCATAACGGTGGAGAGTCGTTCGGAGAGTAGCTCAAAAACGAACTCTCGCCACAGAACATATTGGTTGACCCAGGCGCGAAATACCCCCGCCGGAATGATGACCGCCTCGGCATCTTCTTCCACGGTGGCAACAGCCGGAAAGGATTTCTGACTCAGAATGGCGTTGGCACTCAGGATGCAGCTTTGTCCCAAGCCAAAACGATACAGCGTGATCTCGCGTCCTGTCTCGCCGATCTTGTACACGCGCACCACGCCCGAAATTAACAGAGCGATCCCATCCACGCGGTCGCCGGTGATAAATATGTCATGTCCAATGGGAATCTTCACGAATTGTGCTTCTCGCTTTAAATCGTTGAGCAGCGAAACGTCTGCGCCTTGTAAGAGGGGCAGGGCAAAGACAAGTTGATTGAATTGTTTCTGATCAAGCATGATCTTCCTCTTACTCACAACTCCCGCACCGCGTTACACCGTTCGCAATCTGTCCGCTCACAAAGCAAAGCCAGCGGATCGTTCTTTATCATTTCCTGCACCACCTCAAATAACCTTTGCAAAGGAACAGCTTGAATGAAAGCTTCGCCGATTTCCACGCGACGGGTATCAGCGCTGATATTCTCTTCGATCGCCTGAAAGCCTGAAGAATCTCCCGGGAAATTTGAACATTCCACTGCGCGGTTTTCCGATAGCGCCCAGCGGATGAATTGTTTTCGTCCAGCAAGCTTTTCCGCGTAATGAATGCTCGTATTGACCGTATGATCGACGTTGATCAACAGCACCCAACCATCCTGTTCTGCCAGCGCGCCGATGGGTGCCAAGGGTTCATAGAGAGTCTGGGTGATCAATACAGGATCCATGCCGACACCACCAAAGGAAAGGATTGGGTGCGCGGTGCGGCGGGCGTCTTGATACTGGATGACGGCGCGCGGGAAAGATTCCCATCATTTTGTCCGGGGGCATATCCAGGCGAAAGGGCTCTGCTCTTTTGTTATTATCCCGGTCGCTTCCGTAGGTGATGCCGTTATTGGGCGGCCCCACCTCCGGTGTGACCATGGTCATATAGGTGAAGGCCGGGACGATCAATCCGCCCATCGTCTCAAGCACGGCGCTCAGTACTGTTTCCGCGCCACCCCGGATGGCACCAAATTTCTTCAAGGAAGTATGAGCAATAACCGGCTTATCGAAAAGGTTCAGTTCTTCAAAGGCGGACTTTAGCTCGGGATACCCCAGCATCTTATTTACCTTTCCATTGAGGCTTACGTTTTTGGATGAAAGCTTGCATGCCTTCCTTTTGATCTTCGCCGGCGAATAAGTTGTAGAATTCCTGTTTCTCTTCGTCGAGACCAGCAGAGAGAGGTTGCTCGAGGGCCTGGTTGATCATCTTTTTTGCAACGCGCACAGCCAGCGGGGCGCGTGAAGCGATCTCTTCCGCAAGCTTCAGGGCTTCCTCTAAATATCCTTCTGCTGGAACGACGCGATTCACCAATCCGTATTGCAGCGCTTCCTCCGCGGTCAAGCGACGATCATTGAGGATCATTTCCATGGCGAGAGCTTTGCCGACCGCCTGGGTGAGACGCTGAGTCCCGCCGCCGCCGGGGATGACGCCGATGTTGATTTCCGGCTGACCAAATTTGGCGGACTCGGAGGCGACGATCATGTCGCAGGCGAGGGCGATCTCGCATCCACCACCCAAGGCCCAACCTGATACCGCGGCGATGATCGGTTTCTGAACCCGGCGAATTTCCCCAAACGCGGCAACCGGATCGGTAGCCGTCATTTCTTCGAATGATCGAGCCGACATCTCCTTGATATCTGCGCCCGCCGCGAAGGCTTTTTCGTTGCCTGTGATGACTATCGCACCGATGGACTCGTCTTTGTCGAAAGCTGTGAGCACGCCTGTCAACTCTTGTAAGAGTTGATAATTGAGAGCATTCATTGTCCGCGGACGGTTGAAGGTGATTAAGCCCACACGCCCATGCGTTTCATTCAGAATCATTTCATACGACATAAGGATTCCTCCATTACTACAAAGAACATCGCAGCGATATATATCCATTCTACACGATACGAGAAACTATGCTACCATTGGAAAAACCTTCATTTTCTGTCTCTCATTATGACTATCCCCGAACAAGCTGTTGAAAAATTAGATTTCAAACGTATCCTGCCCATTCTGGTCATTGTGCTGGTGGACCTGATGGGATTATCCATCATTATCCCTCTCATGCCATTGTTCGCGGCGCGCTTTGGCGCGACGCCGCTGGTCATTGGCATTTTGCAGGCTGCCTATCCGATGATGCAATTCATCGGCGCACCGATCCTCGGTCGTTTCTCTGATCGCTTTGGACGCAAACCGATTCTGATCCTCAGTCAAATTGGAACGCTGGCCGGTTTTGTCCTGCTTGGCTTTGCGAACACGCTCTGGCTGCTCTTCCTCTCGCGCATCATCGACGGACTCTCCGGTGCGAACATTTCCACCGCGCAAGCTGCCATCGCGGACAGCACCACGGAAAAAACACGTACGCAGGGACTCGGGCTGGTCGGCGCGGCCTTTGGTGTGGGATTCGTGGTCGGGCCGATCATCGCCTATATTGTGCTGGCCGCTTCCGGCGGGGACTATCGAACGGTTGCCCTGACCGCGGCTTTCTTCTCGTTGATATCCATCCTGTTGACAACGTTCTGGTTCCACGAGATCGCATCAAGATGACTCGCCGGAGGCTTCTTCGGTGAAATCTCCGTTTCGTTTCGCGGCCATGCTCGAAGCCTTACGCCGTCCCACCATCGGCTTCCTGCTCTTGATCATGTTTTTCTATCAGGTCGCCTTTGGTGGATACGAACAACTTTTCTCGCTTTTTACCCTGACGCGCCTCGGCATGGACGCGACCGACACGGCGGGATTGTTTGCGTTGGCTGGCATCTTTATTGTGATCGTCCAGGGGGGCCTCATTGGTCGTTGGTCCCGGAAAAGAGGCGACCGCTGGTTGGTCATCCTGGGAGTCTCCACACTGGCGATCGGTTTGATCGGTACCGCCTCGACGCCGCGCGTGCCTGTGCCGTGGTATAGCGAATCCAAAGTGGTGCAGAGTCTGGCAGGCCAGAGTGAGATCCGTGTTTCCACGCAGAACATCAAAGTGACATTACCTGATGAAGCCAGTAAAGGTTGGTTTGGCATCGTCTGGTTGCTGGTCGCCAGTTTCCCAGCCGCGTTGGGAGGCGGTGTGCTTCATCCGGCAGTGAATAGTCTGATCACCAAAGCAGCCGGGAAACGCGAAGTGGGGAGCATGTTGGGAATCTCAGCCGGGTTTTATAGTGCGGCGAATGCCATTGCACCGCTATTTTACGGATCGCTTTTTCAATGGCTCGGCGCCTCCGTGCCATTCTTCGCAGGTGGAGTGATCCTTTTGATTCTATGGGGTCTTGCACCGAGAGCTATTCCGAGAGAAGGAGAAGCAACATGACAGTGATCACAAATATCATTATTGCCATTGTGGCGATCTTGCATCTTTGTTTTCTCGTCCTGGAGATGTTCCTGTGGAATCATCCTTTTGGCCGAAAAACATTCCAGATGAGCAAGGAAGTATCTGAAGCTTCGGCAACGCTGGCGGCGAATCAAGGTCTTTATAATGGTTTTCTCGCGGCGGGCTTGGTCTGGGGACTGATCTCGGGCCAATTCTCGATCAAATTATTTTTCCTGGTCTGTGTTCTGATCGCTGGTGTTTTTGGTGGTTTTACCGCCAAACGTTCCATCCTGTATATTCAGGCTCTGCCGGCCCTGCTGGGTTTGATCTGGCTTTATCTTTCGTAGGTTAAATTGTTCGCTTTACAGGTACATTGTTCTTGTGAATCGATCACGTTTGATCAACCTGGCGGCGTGCCTCGGTATGCTCGGTCCTTTTCTGTTTGCCGTGATCGTCACAGGATTGACCTTGGACGAAGCAGATTTTATGCGCTCACTTGGATGGGAACCGTTCGGCAATGTACTGGATTGGCCCAGCGGACTGGCGTTGGGTCCATATGGTTGGCTGATGACAATTACCTTCTTCGTTTGTGGGGGAATGATGGCCTTCTTTGCCTATGGCCTAAAATGGGCGTTGCAAGAAAAAATTGCCACAACTTTGTTGATGATTTCCGGCTTCGGCATGATGGGATTGGTATTTACCACAGATCCTACCCTGCGTTCCACGCCGAAGACCTGGCATGGCGTCCTACATGATTCATTCTTTGCCCTGCTGGGCATCACCCTGATGTTGGGCATGCTTCTGCTCGGACGCGTTTTTCAACGAGATAAGCACTGGCAGAATCTATCCATTTATACATGGGGCACCCTCATGCTGGTGATTCCTACATTCTGGTTAAAAGGTGCAGCGTTTTATGTGTTTCTGCTGGCGATCCTGGTATGGAGTGAAGTGATTGCCCGTCGTTTACGATCAATTCCGAAGAGTTGACTTTTGCAATGGATTTCTGTATAGTGAATTTGTCTCTATCAAGAATTGTCTTTGAAGTGCAAAAGCATGAAAACCAACTTTACTATGCACGTTTCACTGCCAACGCTGTTCTTTATTATTTTTCTGTTCATGGCAAATCTTGCCGCTGGTTTGTATTTAGGGCTTGCCATCGTGCCATCCCCAGCCTTCAGGCTGCTATATAGTTTGAGTTTCTTATGGATCATGGGGTGGTGGCTGATGGAAGATGGCAGGAACTATGAGCTGAAGTGGCCCTACGGATGGGGATTTTTTCTATATCTTGCCATGTGGTTTATGATTCCCTATTACTTATTTAAGACGCGTGGGCTTAGGGCATTCGTAACGATCGCAGCTTTTACAGGCGTTTACATAGGAACATACATGGTCGGGATCATGGCTGGCATAACTTTTAGACTATTGACTAAGATTTAGATAAATTTGGTTCTGCGAAAGGAGAGTTCAATGGCAAAGAAGCGAACTACAGCTCAAAAAAAGTCTTTGAGCAGCCCGGATGAGCTCGAGCAAGCCAGAGCATATTTCAGGGATAACGATGTTTTGCTCACGCCTCCGATCATGCGCGCAGCCTATTCAGACCGCATGGCCTGGATTCTTTCTTCCATGTCGCACCTGGCCTATGACAGGTGCGAAGATGATCCGAAGATCCGTGAGTTATTAATTGCCAAACTGGCGGGCGGCGGATTCAAGTTGATCCAGACGTTCAATTCCACGGAAACCGATACACAGGCTTTTCTGGCGGTCAATGGCGACTATGCGGTGCTGGCCTTTCGGGGAACCGAGGTCTCCAAAAGGCAGGATATAAGAACGGACATTGAAGCGACGAAGATTTCTGTGCTTGAAGGGAGAGTCCATGTTGGCTTTCGGAATGCTTATGAAAGTGTGAGGCAAAACATCGAAGAAAGTCTTGCACAGTTGGACGAAATGCCGCTCTATATCACCGGTCACTCACTGGGTGCGGCGCTTGCCACGGTCGCCACACAAGAGTTGGAAAAGAATTCCCTCTTTCGGAGTCGCGTCGCGGCATGCTATACATTCGGAAGCCCACGTGTTGGTAATAGTCAGTATGACAGAAGTTTTAAAGCTCCCATTTATCGCATGGTCAACACAACTGATATTGTCACTGTGATTCCCTTGCTGGCCATGGGATATATCCACATTGGCGATGTGCGCTTCCTCGGGCGCAAAGATGGGGATTTGACGCGCCGGCTGCCTGCATCGCGGTTTCTTCTCTTCCTGGCAGCATTGTTCAGACTGTTTGGTCCCTGGGTGGGAGATCACGCCATTATCGAATATCGCAGAAAATTGGAAGCCGTTGCTGAAAAAAGAAACCCGGCATTTCATGGACAATAGAGATGCCTACAAACTCCAAAGCAGCCAGAACTTCGGAGTTTGTTTCCAGATAAGATTCGCAATTCAATTCAATAAAGTGGGTAAATCGCTCGTGCTTTGCAGGATGAAATCTGCTCCCAGCTGCTTGAGTTCATCTTCCTCACCGAAGCCGCATAACACACCCACAGTCTGTGCTCCGGCGGATTTACCAGCGCGAATGTCAACAGTTGTGTCGCCGATCATCAGGCACTCCTCCGGCTTGACGCCCATCTTTTGCGCGGCCAGCAGAATCGGGTCCGGATAGGGCTTGGTATGAGGGGCGGAGAGTCCTGTCACGATAACCTTGAAATACTTCACCAGGTCGAATTGCTCCAGAAAACGCATCGTGCTTTTTTCGTCCCGGGCACTGACCACTGACATGGGATAACGCTCCGTTGTATGGGCGAGCATTTCGTCCACGCCAGGCACCAGGATGAACTTTTTTAAAGGCTTTTTCCGGTGGCGGTCCAGCCAATCGATGAAAGCGCTCATTTCGTCATCAATGCCAATCGTGTCAGCGAAACCCAGAAGAGCGTTACCGGGCGATTCCACCCACATCACCAGCCGTCTGGCGGTATGCTCAGGCTTCGGGAACAGGAAACGCGGTAGGAAGGGCATAATCTTCTGCACGTACAGGTCATCCGTATCGCTCAGTGTGCCATCCACGTCAAAACACAGGGCTTTAATGCGGGCAGTGTCGATGGTCATGGGGGCAATTGTACCGTACTTGATGTGCTATACTTAACCGTTGGAACGTGCAAATCGTGTCCATTGGAAGGAAATTATTCTCGCGTAACAGGGTCAGTCCTGATACCTGAGCGCAGTTGGATCTTATGTCATTAGCGCAAGAACAAGATCATACCAAAGCCTTACTTGAACTGCTATATCACGTCAGCCGTGAGGTTGCCACTGCACTTGATCTGCGTACTGTGCTTCAACGTGTGCTATATGAAGCCATACAGAATGTAGGCGGCGAACGTTGTAGCATCGTGGTGCTGGATGATTTAGGCAAGGCTGTGGATGCCACCATTGTTTATGGCGAACAGGTGCACGAGCATACAACACTTCAGTTGCGCGATACGATCGAACGCGGGCTGGCAGGCTGGGTCACGCGTAATCGCCAGGGTGTCCTGATCCTCGATACCAGCAAAGACGAGCGCTGGTTGATGCGTCCTGACGATGCCATGGACAAGTCGGGCATTAAATCAGCGATCTGTGTGCCCCTGATGGCGCGTGAAAAGGTCGTGGGGGTGTTGACCCTCGTCCATCCGAAACCCAATGCTTTTTCCACAGAACAGCTTGACTTGATGCAGGCCATTGCCGACCAGGCTGGTATCGCCGTGCTGAATGCGCGTCTTTATACAGAGAGTCAGCGTCAGGCACGCGTCATGACGGCGTTGGCCGAAGGCGCGGCTGCCATGAATGTGTCGCTGCGCATCGAGGATCTCTATCAGCGGATTCTGATCCAGACCATGCAAGCCTTGCAGGTGGAAACTGTGGCTCTGGGAATCGTTGATGGCGAGCACCTGGTTTTTCGCGCCGCGGCTGGACAGAACGCGGGCAATATTCTCGGACGAAAGATCCCGTTGGGCGAAGGAATCGTGGGAACTGCGGCGCGGGATGGCCGCGGTATCGTGGTACCAGACGTCAGCCTGGATAAGAACTATGGTGAAGCGGACAAGTTTGGCGGAGTCGAGATCCGTTCACTACTCGTTGCGCCGATCCAATCTCAGGCGCACAAAATTGGTATTATCGAAGCGATCAATCCGATTTCAAAATCCTTCGACCCCGATGCCTTGCTGGTCACAACCGGCATTGGTGGTCTGGCCGGTTCGGCGATTCAGAACGCGCGTTTATTCGAGCGGTTGCGGGCCGCGCATCAGCGTTACCGCGAATTGTTCGAAGATAGCATCGACCCGATGTTGATCACAGACTGGGATGGAAATATTCTGGAAGCCAATCGTCAGGCTGTGCTTTTGAGCGGTTACACGGAAGATGCCTTACACAAGCTGACCATCGAGCAACTCCATGCAGTCAATTGGAATAAGACAGGCATGGCGTTTGAAACCCTGCGTGCCAACCGTGCCTGTTCTTATGAATTATCTTTGCATAAACAGGATGAATCGAATTCCCCGGTGGAAGTCCACGCACGGCGCGTGGAATTCGATGAAGCCGACTCGGTTCAATGGATACTACGCGATATCACGGAACGCAAAAAACTGGATGATCTGCGCGAAGATCTGACGGCGATGATCTATCACGATCTGCGTTCGCCCTTGGCCAACATTGTTTCGAGTTTGGATGTTTTGTATACGATGGTCCCCGATGATGACAAGGAAACGGTTCTTTCCATTCTAAAAATTGCGGAGAACTCCACAGAGCGCATCCAACGCCTGGTCAGTTCCCTGCTTGACGTGAACCGCCTCGAATCCGGTCAGCCTGTAGCGGACCAAAAGCCCGTCGATCCGATTCCGCTGATCAAAGGTGCCGTCAACGATGTCGATCCGGTGGCGAAAGGACGACGACAAACCATCAATGAGAGTTTACCGGTAAGCCTCCCCGCCATTTGGGTGGATGAAGATATGGCGCGGCGCGTGTTCATTAATTTGATGGAGAACTCAATCAAATATACGCCGATGGACGGCCAGCTCGAAGTGGGTGGGCAACAAGAGGATGTCTGGGTGCATTTCTGGGTGAAAGATAATGGTCCGGGTATTCCCATGGGTGAACAGGACAGAGTCTTTGACAAATATACGCGCTTGCGAAGTGCCACGAACAATAAAGGTGGATTGGGCATCGGGCTGGCGTTCTGCCGTCTGGCGGTGCAGGGACATGGCGGGCGTATCTGGGTTGAGAGTGAGTCAGGGAAAGGCGCGGGATTCCACTTTACCTTTCCCATTGCAACAGCAGATCAGGTGGCCGGAACCACAGATTAAATTAAGAAAGTTTGAAGTCGTCAGGAGCACTGGTTGATGGATGCAATTGCAAAGAATGTGTACATCGAAAATAAATATCCGGGTGTGACTCTGGGCGCGATCACGCAGCCACGCGGCTTGATCCAGGTGGACGCGCCGCCTTCACCGGAGGATGGCCGTGCCTGGCGCGCGGCGCTCATGGGCATGGGTAATGGGCCTGAGCGCGTGCTGGTCAACCTGGACCCGCATCCCGACCGCACCCTCGGCGTCCGCGCCATGGATTGCACGGTCATTGCCCACGAAAGAACTGCACAAGCCTTTCGTAACCGGCCCAATACGTTCAAGGCTCAGGGTGATGAAACCGGCTCCAATTGGGAATCGATTCCTGGATTGGGCAGCGTGCGCTGGGCACCCCCGGAAATCTCCTTTGTGGATCAGATGACTCTACATTGGGGTGATGTCCCCACCCTTCTGGAGAGTCATTCCGGGCCTTCAGCGGGCGCGATCTGGGTGATCCTGCCTGATGAAAAAGTGGTGTTTGTTGGTGATGCTGTGATCAAGGGGCAGCCTCCCTTTCTTGCACATGCTGACTTGCCTGAATGGATCGAGACCTTGAAATTATTGCAGGGCCCCGAATACAAGGGTTTTACCGTTGTTAGCGGTCGTGGCGGTGTGGTGTCTCAACAAGTAATTCGCAGCCAGTCGGATGTGCTGAAACGCATCCATGATCGCGTGGAAGGGCTGGGAAAGAAAAAATCGTCTGCACCGGCCATTGACAAGTTGGCTGATCAAATCCTCAAGGATTTTAGAGCGCCGGTCGCGCGTCAAAAACAGTATTCCCATCGTCTGCGATATGGATTGCTGCACTACTATACGCGTCACTATCACGTTTCCGCCCGCTATTCATTGGATGAATAATGCCACACCAGCCTTTGTTCGAAGTCACACGTGGGAAAATTGTTGAGTTGGTCCACTACGGTTCCATTGCCGTAGTGGATGCAAACGGCAAGTTGCTCTCTTCCCATGGCGACCCGCAAGCGGTCGCTTTTTTACGCTCCAGTGCCAAACCATTTCAGGCACTGCCTTTTGTAGAACGCGGCGGCGTGGAATATTTTGGATTGACGCCGCGTGAACTTTCGATTGCCTGCGCATCTCATGAAGGCAGTGACATGCACGTGCAGGCGGTTCGCGAAATCCAAAAGAAGGTGGGCCTCGAAGAAAGTTATTTGCAGTGTGGTATCCACATGCCGTCGGATGCGGATGCATTTAAGTCACTTATTCAAAATAACGAACGGCCAACACCGAATCGTAATAACTGTTCCGGCAAACATTCTGCCATGCTGGCTCATGCGAAGATGCGCGCCCTCCCCCTGGAAAATTATCTGGATATCAATCATCCCATCCAGCAGGATATCCTCACCTCTTTTGCCGGGATGTGCCAGCTGCCCGTGGAGGGGGTGGAACTCGGTATCGATGGTTGTTCCGCACCGAACTTTGCCGTTCCGTTATACAACGCGGCGCTCGGCATGGCGCGACTCTGCGACCCGCGTGATCTATCCGAGATGCGTGCCGCGGCCTGCCGTAAGATCACCTCTGCCATGACAACACATCCTGAAATGGTCAGCGGGTATGGCGAGTTCGACTGCGAATTGATGAAGACTGGCGATGGCAGGATCGTTTGCAAGCGTGGTGCAGAGGGCTATCAGCTGATCGGTTTGTTGCCCGGCACGCTGCGGCCTGACGCGCCGGGCGTAGGGATCGCGTTCAAGGTTTCGGATGGAGATGCCGCGCGCATGTCCATGGATCTGGCTCACGTGGCACGCGTCCGCCCGGCGGTCACGTTTGAGATTCTGCGTCAGCTGGGAGTCCTCTCCTCGCAACAAGAACGGGCCCTGGCTTCGTTTGGACCTGTCAAGTCCATCAAGAATCACCGTGGCATTGTCACTGGTCAATCGCGTCCAGCGTTCGAGCTTTAAAGCAGCGATCATTGATTTTGCAGAGGAAACGCCCAACGGCCACATTTTGGGGTAAAGGTGTTACAATGCGCACGGGTAGGTATCCATCTCCTTCCTGGAGTGAAATCATGGCCTCTGGTAGAGACCGCATTCTACTTGTTGAAAACGATCCGGCAATCAGCGATTTAATTGGGCGTCAAGCGCTCAAATCTGTGGGTAATTATGTGGATGTGGTGGCTGATTCTCCCTCTGCGATCAAACAGTCGCTTCTGACTCCCCCCGACTTGATCATTGCGGATTTAAATCTTCCTGGCCTGAGCGCAAAAGATTTGCTTGTGGCGCTTTCCTCCCAGGGCGTGAGTACGCCTTTAATGGTGATTGCCAGAAAGGGGCAGGAACAGGATATCATCCAGGCTTTTCGCCTGGGCGCGGCCGATTATCTACTATGGCCGGCGCGCGACGCTGAGGTGGTTTCTGCCGTGGAACGTGTGCTCAAACGTGTGCATGAGATCCATGAGCGCCAGCAGCTTAATTTGAAGTTGAGCGAAACCAACCAGGAACTCCAACGTACCGTGCGGGAGCTGACGGCGATCATCAACATTGGCAAGGCAGTCGTTTCGGTCACTGATCAGCGTTTCTTGTTTCAAAAGATCGTGGATGGTGCTGTGCAAGTCTCAGAGGCAAATATAGCCTGGCTGCTGGTACGTGATGATGAAACAAAACGCTTCCTGCTTGCGGCCCAACGCGGCCTGCCTGAGGTGTGGGCGAAGAAAATGAGCCTGCCTTTGGATGATGGTATTAGCGGATTGGTGGCGGTCTCTGGAGAAACGCTGTCCATTTCAGGTGAACCTTTATTGAAATTCAGAGTTGCCAATTTAGGGCGGGCGGCTTGCGCGGTTCCCATCAAAGTCCAAAAGGAAGTGATCGGTATGTTGGTTGTTGTGCGAAAGGAAAAACGTGAGTTCGAGAAGATCGAGCAGACCCTGCTGGAAGCAGTCGCGGATTATGCTTCCATTTTGCTCGTCAATGCCCGTTTGTTCCGGGCGCTAAACGATGCGATGCACTCCTCCAAAGAAGGGGAGAGACGCCAGAACATCCTGCTGGAGTCGATCCGTAGCACCATGACAGAGGAGTTGCAAGCCGCGACCTATCCCATTGACCTCCTCTTAAGAGAAAAGCACGGCAAGATCACGGAATTTCAACGACAGGCGTTGGAAACAACGCGGGCCGCGCTCCAGCGTATGACGCGCGCAGCGGAAAAGACTACACCGCCTGTCCCCATAAGATTGAAAACGAAGTAAAATTTCATCACTGTTATGCCGAAACCAGACCTCATCCTATTGGCGCTGGAAGAATCTCCCGTTTTGATATTGATGGAGCGCGCTTTACGTGCCGTAAATTATGAAACTGCGATTGCAAGCGATACAAAGTCGTTGGCGCAAATCATCCGGGAAGCTACTCCGGCACTTTTATTATTGGGGGAAAATTTCAGCGGACATGATGGCTTGAAAGTGGCCAGGGAATTGCTTGAGCACTTTCCCACGTTGCCGATCTTGATCTATATGGAAAAGCTAAGGTCCGAAGCGATCAGGGAGATGTTCAGGTTGGGGTTGAGCGGATATTTGACTCCACCACTCAGGACAGATGATATCGTCGAAACTGTCGAGAACAGTCTTAGGAATGCACATCGCGTTGGTGATTGGTTGCGGCGGGAAGTAAAACGAACAACCGCCTCATTGCAAAAGCGCGCCCAAATCTCGGAAGCCGAACGCTCCCGTCTGGAATTGGTCTTCAATAACATCCACGACTGTGTGTTGATCCTGGATAATGAAGACAAAATACTGCTCATCAACCCCGCCATGTGCCATGCTTTTGGGATCAATGAAGCGGCGGCCCTTGGCCAACCGATATTCGAGGCGCTTGATCATCCTGACCTGCGAGCGCTCATTTCTCAAGCGGATAGTGATGATCCCTATCAATATCACGAGGTCAGCTTTCCAGATGGCAGGGTGGGGAACGCCCAGTTTTCAGCCATCCATGATGTGGGTTATGTCCTCACCATGCAGGATATTACCTCACTCAAAGAGGTGGATCGCGTCCGCAGCGAGTTCGTCCATACCGTTTCGCATGATCTACGCTCACCGCTTACTTCTGTGATCGGTTATGCGGAACTTGTCGAGCGCGCCGGTCCGCTGAACGATAACCAACGGGATTTCCTGAACCGAATTCAGGATGGTGTGCAGCATATCACCTCTCTGATCAACGATCTTCTCGATCTGGGCAGCGTGGAAGCCGGGATCGATACCCGTCGCGAGTTTGTGCAGTTGGAAGGTATCCTAACCTACACGCTCGACATGCTGCAGGGACAGATCAAATCCAAACACGTTATCGTAGACAAGGATATCGCCCCCTCACTTCCGGCTTTGCGTGCCAATCCGATCCGTCTTCGGCAGGTACTCGATAACGTGGTTGGGAACGCGATCAAATATTCGCACCCAAACGGGGAAGTAAGGATTTCGATTCGGTCCGAAGGCGATCAGATGATCCTGGAAGTTACCGATCAAGGGCCCGGTATTCCACCCGGGGACCAGCCACATATCTTTGACAAGTTCTATCGAGGCAGCAATGTCAATTCGGATACGGAAGGATCAGGGTTGGGCCTTGCCATTGTAAAGACCATAGTGGAAAACCATCAGGGACGCATCTGGATGAAATCTACCGTGGGAAAAGGCAGTTCGTTTTTCATTGTCCTGCCGGTGTATACCGACAATACATCAGCAGGCAAGAAGTAAGTTCCCTTTGCTTCGAATTACCCCGTTAAAAAGTGCCTCCGTTGACTGCAACGCAATCAGCGGAGGCTTTCGCCAAAGGAGGAGACGGTGAGGAGCATTTGGAGGTGTCTTTGTTCCGTCTCCAATCAGCATCATATCCCAGCCACCTGATTTTAGCCATCGTAGAATGTAACAGATAGCTAGTGACATTTTCATGGAAGATAGGATTTGGTATCGAGTGATGTGCGCTCGGCTAAACAGATTCTCTCGTGTTAAAGTTTAATGGCCCCTGGCAAAATCTATTTTTGCGGTAAGCGGGCGAGGATGGAGTTCCTGCTCTGCTTTTGAGCTGGCGGATTCTGATCGATCCCTGAACGCATACTTTCCAGCTCCGAGCTGAAGCGCATCCAATCCTTTACCAAAATTACAAGATGGGGCGTTTTATCCTTGAAAAAAAACCTTGAAAGAAAAAGACGCAGGATGGAAGGCGAGATTGGATAACCGTTCAAATCGACCACCAGGGCAGTCTTGTTGGCCAGTGGTGCAAAAATATCTCGTATCCACCACGACATGCTCTTGTAAGGGAAGAGGTAGCGCATTTCGGTGGTAGTTGTCTTCTTGAAACGCTTGTATGAAATATTCACCCGCAGAAACGGGGTAACCAGTTTTAAATAAGTGGGAAATGGTTGTACATATGCAATTTGCTTGATGGTCAGAAAGAAAATCCCCACCAGAATTGCCAGCGCCCCAATGACAGCCAACACCTGCCAGCGCCAGGGCAGGAATTGAGATATCGGTTCGTTATATGCACTATATGCCAGGAGGAACATCACCAGACCCATCGTGATCATTGCCGGCCACCAGCAATTCAGCATGTGCCGATAAACGATCAGTGGATACTTGTGCCCGGCGCGCGCCATCCTTAATCATCCTCATCCAGTCGGAGGGATGTATCGTCTCTTTCATCGGCCTCTACCAGCCCACCGTTTAATTGATTGCTCAAATTCCGGATCGCTGCCGTTAATTCTTCGCGGCGAAGACTGAGCGTCACATCCCCGCGCGTTTTCTCGAGAATGCCACGTGCCAAGTCCGTTTGGCGGCGCAAACCGTTTGTGATGGCGTCGGGATAATCCATGGTTACCAGTGCGGAATAGATCTCGTCCATATAGCCGAGCAGACGTTCTGTTTCCTCTGAATAACCGGATCGCAAAATATCGAGGATACGCCGCCGGAGTTCGCCGCCCACCTCCGCCAGACCGTTGAGATAAGTCACATCTTCAACACCCAGCTCTTCGGGAGTCTGAAGCGGCTGGTTCTGGATCAAGGCGCAGGTAACTTGGGCCTCCACGAACTCTTTGAGTGCGTCCTGGGTATAGCCCGCGTAAAAAAGTTCGGGATGATCTCTAAGCTCGTCACGCAATTTATCTGCCAACTCTTGTGCTGCGGCCAGTTGCGTGTTCATTGTTTCAAGATCACCGCGATGGACCGCGCGAATGGAGAGCGAGCAGGCGCGCGTAAGTTGACGCGCTTGTTTAAGAGCCTGATCTCTCATGGCGGTGCGGATATCAAATGTTTGACGAATATGTTCTGCGATTTTTTCAAGCTTGTGCATGGCTGACTCTGATCAACGTGAAATGAATAATGGTAATGGAAGTTATTCCTGTGGTGGTTCCGGTGGATGATAGGGGCGGAAGAGATTCTCAGCCAGCGAACTATTATTTGGGATCTTGATTTCACCGAAGGTGGCTTCGTAACGTGCAATATTTTCAGTGAGCGCGCGCAAAAACAGTTTTGCGCTGAGAGGTGTCATCACCACGCGTGACCGAATGTTTGCGTTCGGTTCTCCGGGCACCATTTGGGCAAAGTCGATCACAATGTCTGCAGGAGAGTGTGTAATCCGCGCCAGGTTGGTATAAACAGGTTCCATCCCTTCCGGGACAGAAATTTTCGGTCCGGGTGCGGGCTGTGAGGGAGTAGTCATAATTCCTCTCTCCCCTCTCCAAAGAGAAGAGGGGCCGCGATGAAAATAACGCTAGAACGGAATGTCATCTTCGGCAGGGATCTCCGCGCTTTCCATGCCACCCATCATCGAGCTGTCGCCTCCACCTTCGCCGCGCGTGCTCAGGAAGCGCACGGTGCTGGCCGTCACCTCGAAGGATGCGCCGGAGGAGCCGTCCTGTTTGGTCCAGACGCGAGGTCCGCCCGTGGCTTTATCGGGTGTCAAACGCCCCTCGATCAGCACCTTCGAGCCTTTCTTGAGATATTGATTGCAGGTTTCGGCCGTTTTGCCCCACGTGGAGATGCGAAACCAGATGGTCTCTTTGACCTGTTCGCCGCTGCCGGTCGTGTACTGACGGTTGGTAGCGACCGGGAAGGAGGTAACCGCCTGTCCCGAGGGGGTATAGCGCATTTCAGGATCTTTGCCCAGGTTGCCAACGATGATAATGGTGTGATACATGGAGTATCTCCTTTGAATTGAGGTACCCGCCGATCCGCGACGGGGACAAATAGATAAAGTGTATTGTACTCGGACTTTGGTCATTTGTTAACCAGATGGAAGAGATGATCATACAAATAGGGGCCCCTGGCTGCCTTCGTTACAATTTCGTAACATGCCTGTAAACGGGAACTTTTGGATTGAGCGTGCCGTCCATCGCGAGCACAATAATGGAGGTGCGAGATGAAACTTACAACCAACTCAAATCTTGTCTTAATTGGGATTATCGCCCTGATGATCATGGCCTGTTTTCCTGTCACACTCATGGCGATGCCGTTATTGCAGCCAGGTCAACCTGATACAGTTGATACATCTGCAACCGTGCAAGCCATCGTCACTCAAACGGTGTTTGCCTTGACCCAAAACGCGCCCACGCAGACGCCGGTTCCTGCCACGGCAACAGCGGTTCCCGCGACCAATACGCCCGTGCCAACCAATACAGCTGTTTCCTATTGTGACTGGGTGGCATTCGTCAAAGACGTGACCATTCCTGACGGGACGCAACTGTACACGGGCCAGGCATTTACTAAAACCTGGCGTTTGCAGAATCGCGGCACCTGCACGTGGACCTCTGATTACATGCTGGTTTTCGCCGGCGGCGATCAGATGGGCGATACCATAGCAGTCCGCCTGCCAGGCAACGTTGCCCCTGGCCAAACCGTGGACGTGTCCATCACGCTCGTAGCGCCCAATGCTCGTGGACATTATGTTGGCTACTGGATGCTGCGTAATCCCTCTGGAGCGTTGTTTGGCTTCGGTGAAAAGGCCGAAAAAGCTTTTTATGTCGACATCAAAACCAGGGAAGATTTGCCGCACGGCGAAGTAACAGGCAGCCTCTGTTACCCTGGCGAGTACAACCCGCCATTGACCCTGTACTTTGAATTGAAAGGTACAGGTCAGGCGATCCAATTCTCAATCCCGGCGAACACACCCAGTTATCAGGTTTTGCTGCCCAATGGAACATACTATGCCTATGCCTGGGCGACGAACTACAATCTGGAAGGTGCTTACGTGGACTCAAGCCGATTGATGAAATCCTTCACCGTCAATGGTGGACAGATGACGACTGGTATCAATATCTGCGACTGGGACGTATATCCTCATGCGCGTGGTGACTAAATAACAGGGCGGCTCTTGCGAGCCGCCCTATGCTTTTCGATTTTTAGTACCTCACGAAAACCGAGAGATGCGTTTTCTAAAACTCGTAAGAATAAAGAATGGTTTCCATTTCCTGTGGGGTCAATCCTCCGTGATGCCCGTAAAACCTTTGCTCAAACTTATCCTTCTCATACCACCACACCGATTCCGACAGATAAGGCAGAATCACCAGGTTGCCGACACGTTCACGAAAACGAGCTGAAATCTCCGAACCGAAATATCCGGCGTTGATCAGGTCTTCTGTTTTGACCACATCGGCTTTCCCTTCAAGTCGCCTCGCGAGAAAAGACTGGGCATCGTCGAGGGCATCATTCCTAATATAAAGAAACATATCGCGTGCCGATCCGGCAGGGACCAGTAGATTTCCATGGCGATTGGTTTGGATAAATTTTTCAAAGCCTTTGAAACGTGAGGCGGTGTTAAGATAGATGGTTGTCTTTGGATCTACATCAGATGCGCCGTGATCAGCTGTCATCAGGAACAAGATTTTCTTCTTTCCTTTGAAAATGCGCTCAAAGTAGTATTCCATCATCAGTAGAAAGGTCTCGATCTCAGCTTCGGTTTGGGGGGCAGTGGGGCCATATTCATGGCAGAGCGAATCGATTTTGTCGAAGTACAGATGTACGAAAGTTGGGCTCGTCTCATTTTCCAGCAATAACTTCAGGTTGATGAAAGCCTCCGAGAGAGTTTTGAAGGCGTGTTGTTCTGCATCCGCCATAATCACTTTGGAGTAGATCGAAGGTGTGTAATCTCGAATCCCAAATACGTGCGGCTTTACACCCATCTCTTTCAACGCAGGATAAAAAATTCCTCGCGGGTACAAAAACTCAGGTTGAATACCTGTCGGTCTTAATGTGTCTCGTTCCTTCGTGCCTGCGAACGAAAATAACAATGGGGCGATGATGGCATCCAGTTGCGGCTCGTAGTAATACCATTCATAGACGCCGCTGTAGCCAACCGGCAAACCCGTGTGGATGGTTGTCACATGTGCAGCCGTTGTGGAAGGGAATTGCGAGGTTAGTTTTTCGATCCTACCATGTTTGACCATACGGTGGATGAAGGCCGCATCCTGAAAACGTTCGAAGAATCGCCAGCCGAAGGCATCCACCAAAAATAGAACCACTGCATCATATTTTTTCGACGCGAACGCCTCTTTGACGCGCGTCGGTATCCCAGCGAATCCGCCGGAGCCATAACGCGGCTTGATGAATCCTTCATTCCAGTTCATGTTGTTTTTTGCAGCATTAACCTCGCTGCTCTCCTTCCAATCTCCACTGCGAAATTCGTGCCGCGATCCCAGGGATAGACCTAACTCATCGAAGCAAAATACAATCCTTCGATCGGTGTTTGAATCGTGGGAATATTCTTTGAATGATCGATCAACGGCACGGGTTGCGCGTAATTTGTCTTGAAGACCCAGATCTTTTTCACCCAATCCTCTTCGAAGGCAGGATTGAATTTTTTAAATGCGGGCAGGAAGCGTTCCAGCAACTCTTCATCGCTCATCGAAAAATATTCGTGACCTGCCTCCAAATAATCGCCCGCATAAACAATGTGATCGCCGCCGAAATGTTCCTTCGGCACAAAGTTGGTGTGTTCCACCAAAGCCAAAAACGGATAGCCTGCCGCTTTTGGCAGATTGAACCAATAATAACCTTCCTGCGACAGCTGATGCTTGAGCGATAGCACCATCACCACCGCACCCATAGATTTCAATTCTAGCAGGCCTTTCAAATAATTCTCTGGAAGATCAGGACATAACTTCGCCATTAAATTGGGAGAGGTGGTGACCAGCACCTGATCGAACATCTCGGACTTCCGCATGCTTCTTACCGACAGCTGAACCTGTTCCCGTTGAATCGACTCGACTCTCACCCCCAGACGAATCTCGATGCCCGTCTCCGACAGGCGTTCCCCAAACAGATTGGCAAAATTTTGGAAGCCGCCTTCGAAAGTTCCCAGGCGGGTGGTCCGCGCCTTGATGCGAGCCCACATCCAGGCCATATTGACCTGGTCAGAGTATGGACCGAACTTCCCGATCAGCAGTGGCTTCCACATCTTTTCATAGACATTTTTTCCAGCCCATTTCATCATCCAGGAATCGGCTGTCACTTTTTCGAGGGCTTTCCAGTTATTCGTTAAACGGAGATAAAGTCCGACGAAGCCGAATCTGATTTTATCGAGACCAAAGCCTAGTCCGGGAAAAAGCAGCGCACGCAGGATCGAGTCGAAGGGATAAAACTTTCCGTTGTGATACATCACAGTCAACGGACGCGGGAAGAATACTTTATCCTCCCAGCCCAGTTCCTTGATCAGGCCGAGCATTTTGTCATCTGATTGGAACCAGTGATGATAGAACTTCTCAACGGCCCAATCCCAATAGGGTTCCTTAAATCCCGAAGCCAGTCCGCCCATATAATCGGCAAACTCATAAATGACGACTTCGTTGCCTGACTTTTTTAGATCATATGCGGCGGCCATCCCGCCAAACCCCGCTCCGATAATTGCGATTCTCATCTACGCTCCCAAGGATAAATATAGGTCAGGCTTGGAGCCTGACAAACCAAGTTTTGGTGGGTCGCAAACCCGCCTACTTGTTTTGATGTTGCGTGCGCTGTTCCACCTTCTCTGCCAGGACTTTGAGCCGGCCCCACATCTGACGCACCACATAGATCATTGCCAGGTTCTGCAGCCAGCGTGTCTCGCATTGCGGATTTTCAGCCAATTGTTCGAAAACCTCCACGGCCTGGTCGTCTGTGCGCCGTGTCTTTGCATATTCACTGGCTAGTTGTTTTAGATAGACTTCATTCTTAATGCGTAACTGTTCGGCCTGGATGAGTTTTTGACGGGTTTCACGCACCCGTGTGTATACGTGTGCAATGGCAGTTTCCAATTCCTCGATGGTAAAAGGCTTGATCAGGTATTCCTGTACACCAATGGACATGGCCGTGCGCAAGGTGGTGGTATCTTTTTCCGCAGAGATGATCACGCAGCCAATATCGGGATGAACCTCCGTGATCTTTCGATAAGCCGTCAGGCCGTCCATGTCTGGCATGTTGATATCGAGCAGCAGGATATCCGGATGATGTTCCAAGGCCAACTGGACGGTTTGCAGACCGTTGGCGGCCATGGCAACCACTTCCACATCATCGATTGTTGCCAGCATCACACGGGTGTTGCGGCGGGTCTCCTGAACATCATCTGCGATGAGCACCCTCAATTTCTTTTTGGGAGATGAGGCGGCCTGTGTCATAATCCGCTCCTTTGTGTAACCACTAAAAAAGCACTGCCAGACCAAGTATAACGCACGCCCATTGATCTGGTTCGGATTGTAACTTCTTAAACAAAGGGAGCAATATTACTTAAGCGGGAACAGGACGCCCGAATCAAATTGCAGTAATTACGCGTCTGATGTTTCCGCTCTCAATGAATCGTTCCAGCGGATGCCTTCCTGTGCGAGGTAATAAGCGCCGAGCAACGTAATCGGCAGCCAAAGCGCAACATGGAGGACGAGTGTATAGCCTGCCGCGATGGATTGATCCACGCCGTAAGCAGTGAGCACGGCGATCCCCGGCGCGTCGAAGGTACCGATATACCCAGGTGCGGAAGGAATGGTTGTTGCCAGATTCACGATCCCGTTCATCAGCATTAGTGCGAAGAAGGAAACGCTGAAGTTAAAGGCATGCATCACAAACCAGTACTTGCCAGTTTCCAACAACCAAATGAGCACTGAAGTAAAGAAAACCATCAAGACGTTGAACGGTGAGCGCAGAGAGGCAAGTCCCTCCAGAAACCTGTTCGTCAGCGCGACAACTTGCTCCCGCAGACGCCCGGGTACAAAACGAGCGATGAACCACAAGCCGATTTTCATGGTTGCCTGTGGGAACATAGCCGCTACCAGAAATACGCCCAACGCGCCCAGAAAAACTCCCGTACCGATCAGCGCCACCTGCTGGATGTTACCCACGAAACCTGAAACGCTGGTCAGCTCGGCGAGTTCGGGTAGATTTACGAAGACGAAAGCCAGCATCACTACACCATCGAAGATGCGTTCCACAATGATGGTCGCCAGCGAAGCGGAAATGGATACACCTTCCTTACGTTTGAGGATCACTGCCCGCAATACCTCGCCCGCTCGCGCCGGGTAAATGTTATTGCCCATGTAGCCAATGGCTGTAATCGGAAACATGGTTTTGGTGGGAATCTTTTTAATGGGACCCAGCAGGTAATGCCATCTCCACGCCCGTACCCACACGGCAATGAAGTAGACGCCAATTCCGGGTAGCAGCCAGATGTAATTCGCTCCTTTCACGGAGTCCCAAAATTCTTCAAGACGCAAACCGCGCAACGCCAGCCAGATAAAGAGGATGCTGATGAGCACCCCAAGCCAAAATTGCCATTTTTTCATGCGCCGGATTCTAACATGACGGGGCTTGCAACCCCTCTCAAAGCCTCTCGTATATTCTTATGGAGGAAATCATGACAAAACTGTCCTGGTGGCTTCAACTTGTTTTCAGGGTATTGCTTGTGGACATGGTCGTGGCCTCACTCGTCGCGGCGTGGTCATGGATGGCAAAAGATTTCAGCGCGCTTTCGCTCAGCAATCGTTTCTTCGTCGGCGGAGTGGTGGCGGTCTTGATCAGCCTCGCCTCCGGCATGGGGAATTGGGGGAATCGTTCCGACTGGCGGCAGATGCTGGCGCAGTCCGCGGGACAAGCCAATTTGGGCGAGCGTAACAACCGCATGCTGGCAGATGTGGGTCAGGTGTATTCGTTGGCTTTTATCATGATCCCTGCGGGCCTGATCGCCATTCTGATCGCGGTAATCATGGGACAATTCGCTTGATATAATCCTTTGGATGGAACTGCAGCAACCCGCGCCTGACTTCACCCTGCCTGACTTGCAGGGCAATCTACATCGATTAAGTGACTATCGTGGAAGGATCGTGATTGTCAATTTTTGGTCGGCGGAATGTCCGCATTCGGAGCGGACCGATCGTTCGACGATGGCCTGTCTGGTGCAGTGGGGTGAGGAGGTGGTGCTGCTGTCCGTTGCCGCGAATCGAAGCGAACCGACTCAAATGTTGGCAGAGGCTGCTAAAACGCGCCGCCTCCCGCTGGTCCTGGTCGATGCGGAACAGGTGGTCGCCGATTTGTATGAAGCGCAAACCACTCCCCAGGTTTTCGTAATCGACAAAGATGGTTTCCTGCGCTATGGCGGCGCGGTGGACGATGTCACGTTTCGTCAACGGAAAGCCACTCGTTTCTTTTTGGAAGAGGCAGTGGAAGCCCTGTTGGGTGGCCGTCTGCCTGCTTCGGCTGAAACGCCTGCATATGGATGCACCATCGTGCGAGAAATTTGATAGAATCAAATTGTGTCGATAGAAACTGCTGAAAGGATCTCTTTTCTAAAGAAAATCCACCTCTTCTATGGTCTAGAAGAGAGTGATCTTCAGGCCGTCGCGGATGAATTGGAAGAAATGTCCGTCCCCAAAGGCGAAGTAATCTTTCAACAGGATAGTAAAGCCGAAAGTTTTTATCTCATCTACGGGGGCAGTGTCAACATTGTACGCAAACAGGAAAGAAAAGAAATTCAACTTGCGCGCCTGGTGAAAGATGATTACTTTGGCGAGATGGCCCTGGTTTCCAACAGGCGTCGTTCCGGGACCGCGACGGCTGCGGACGATACAACTTTGCTCATCTTATCGCGCAAGGATTTTGAAAGACTCTTCAAGCGCCATTCGCCGGCTCGCTTAAATCTTGAACTTGCCATTCAAAGCCGTCAGTTGGCGCGGCGTTTACAATTCAAATGGCTGAGGCCGGATGAAGTCGTCTATTTTCTGGCACTCAAACATCCCATCATTCTTTACCAAAGCCTGATTTTGCCGGTCATCGCACTGGCTCTGCCCTTTGGTTTGTTTTATAGCTGGCTTTTTATTATTCATTCTTTCGTCGTAGTTTTCGCAGCTTTTGGTTCCCTGTTTTCATTTGTTGGCTGGATCGTCTGGCGCGTGATCGACTGGGGCAATGATTATTACATTGTTACCAACCAGCGTGCTATCTGGCTCGAAAAAGTAGTGGGCATCTATGACAGCCGGCAGGAAGCGCCGATGAACATGGTGGTGGCTGTGGGTGTGGAGTCCACGCCCGTGGGCCGTGCTTTGGATTATGGCAATGTAATTGTGCGCACCTATGTGGGCAAGATCCCGTTCCACCATGTTCATCATCCCTATCAGGCGGCGCGCATGATCGAGGAGCACAAAGACCGGACGCGCGAAGCGGCAGTCGGCGTGGAAAAAGAAGCGATGAAGAATGCCATTCGACGCCATCTGGGTATTCCGGTTCCCTCCAAGCCGAAAACGGATTCCGCGCCCAAGCCTGCTCCACCGAAGAACGGAAGAAATAATCTGTTGCGTATCCTCGGTGCGAGCACCCTCAAGCTGCGTTATGAGACGGGTGACCACGTGATCTACCGCAAGCATTGGATGGTGTTGATTCTGGAGTCGTGGAAACCAGTTGTGGGTACAATGGCTTCGCTGATATTATTTCTCTATCGTTTGGTCTATGCCATGTTTCACGGCGGAGTGATTGTCGATACCTGGGATGACGTTCTCCTCATTATTTTTGGGGTGTTTCTCCTCTGGCTCATCTACGAAGTCATTGACTGGAGCAACGATAAATTTGAGGTCACGCCTGAACAAATCATCGACATCGACCGCAAGCCTTTTGGCACTGAGTCGCGGAATGCTGCCCAGTTGGACAACATCCTCGGCACGGAATATCAACGCATTGGTATATTGGGCAACGTCTTCAATTATGGAACGGTGTACATTACGGTAGGTGGTTCCAAGCTTGCCTTCGAGGATGTGATGGATCCCGCCACGGTACAATCGGACATCGATCGTCGGCGCGCGGCCCGCATCGAGAAAAAGAACCAGGCGGCGGTGGCGGCAGAACGGGAGCGCATGGCCGAGTGGCTGGCCACTTATCACCTGAATGCAGAACAATTGCGCAAAGAAGAAGAGGATAAAAAACAAAAACCGGGATAGAATCGGAAGCTTGTTGTTTTCATGTGGCCTGCTCTGAATTTGATATGATATAAATTAAGTTACTAAAGGTAGATTAAACGAATGACTCTCCGTACGATTGTTACTCTCCCCGAAGCTGTGCTGCGCCGCAAGGCGCACACTGTGACGAATTTCGATAAGAACCTCCAGACTTTAATTGACGACATGGTTGAAACCATGCGGGATGCGCCGGGAGTTGGTTTGGCTGCGCCCCAGGTCGGACTCTCTGACCGTATCATCGTGGTCGAGTATGTGGAACATGAAGAAGATGAAGATAAGGAAGATGCGCCGAAAAAGGTCTGGGCGGTTTTGAATCCTGAGATCATCAAGTCCTCTGAAGAAACCGTGATGGGCGTGGAGGGTTGCCTCTCCATTCCCGGTTTGGTTGGTGAAGTAGAACGTCACGTTTCTGTCCTGGTGAAAGGCTTGAACCGTCATGGCAAGCCGATGAAGATCAAAGCCAAAGGCTGGCTGGCACGTATCTTTCAGCACGAGATCGATCACTTGAACGGCGTTCTTTTCACAGATCGTGCCACGCGCGTCTGGAAGCCGCAGGAAGAAGAAGTGGAAACCGAGCAAGAAGTGTAATGGCCGAGCTGCGACGTTTGAGCCAGGAGGATCTTCCCCGCCTGCGTCAATTCTGGATCGAGCACTGGGGCGGCGAAGAAATGTTTTCACGGGATAATATCTATCGCCCGCAACAAGTCGAAGGATTTGTGATCGAAGACGGGCATGAATGGATCGCCCTGCTTACCTTCTTTATCCAAGATGGAGAATGTGAAGTTACTTCCCTCGATAGCCTGCGCGAAGGGCAAGGCCTCGGCACCGCGCTGATTGACAGGGCTGTTGCGGAAGCACGTGCAAGGAAGTGTAAGCGTCTCTTTCTTATTACCACCAATGATAATTTACGGGCGCTGGGCTTTTATCAAAAACGCGGTTTTCAACTTGTTACCATCTATCGCGGCGCAGTGGATGAGTTGAGAAAGCAAAAACCAGGTGTTCCATTGGTCGGACTGAATGCCATCCCGTTGCGCGATGAAATCGAATTGGAAATGTCGTTGCGAGCCAAGTAGGGGAGAAGCAATCTCCTCATTCGCCGAGACTGCTTCGTCGCCTGGTCTCGATACGTCGCTTCGCTCCTACTCGATCAATGGCTCCTCGCAATGACAGATATGAGCTATGTATCTCAAACGCCTCTCCCTGACTAATTTTCGTAGCTTTGCCCGCCTGGACGTTGACCTTCCTCGGCGGGTTGTCGTGTTGGTGGGAGATAATGCCCAAGGCAAAACCAGCCTGCTCGAAGCAATTTATTTTTTGGCTGCCTTCACATCGTTTCAAACACATGCCGATCGTCAGGTGGTCAACTTCGATGAGGCAAAAAAGGATGGCCTGACCGTAACACGCCTGGTCGCGGAATATCAACACAGCAAGAGCAAACATCGGCTCGAAGCGCGTCTGATCCTCGAGCCGACTGGCGTGTTGAACGCCCAACGCCTGCGCAAGGAAATTTTGCTGGATGGCGTGAAGAAGCCACTCAATGAAATCATCGGTCATTTCAACGCGGTGATCTTCGTACCGCAAATGTCGCAGATCATTGAAGGCGCACCCGAAGAACGGCGGCGTTATCTCAATCTTGCTCTGGCGCAATCCACGCCCGCTTATGCACGCGTGCTCAGTGAATATAATCAGGCGCTGACCCAACGCAACGCGCTGCTTAAATCGTTGGCGGAACGCGGCGCCGCCGCCCTGAGTGCTTCGCAATCGAAGGGAAGTGGTGACCAACTTGAAGTGTGGGATGATACGTTGACGCGTCTCGGCGCGCAGATCATTTTGTGGCGTATCGAAGCCATCCAGCAGATCGAGAGTCTCGCCTCACGCGTCCATCACGAACTGACGCGTGGACTGGAGATTCTTCACCTCTTCTACGAGCCTGCCTTCGATCCGTTGCCGAAACCAAACCGACAGTTGGGCTTAAAAATTAACACGGTCATTGACCGTTCGCATCTGGAGCTCGATGAAATCCAGGATGGCTTTCGGACGCGTTTGCGCGAACTGCGTCGGGAAGAGATTGTGCGTGGTGTCACGACGATTGGTCCGCATCGCGATGAAGTACGTTTTCTCGCCAATGAAATTGACCTGGGCCATTATGGTTCGCGGGGACAGGTTCGCACAGCTTTATTGTCTCTGAAACTCGCCGAAGTGAACTGGATGAAAGATCGCACCGGCGAATGGCCGGTGATCCTGCTCGATGAGGTGATGGCGGAACTCGATCTCTACCGCCGCGCGGACCTGTTGAAGTATGTTGGCGAAAGCGAACAGGTATTATTCACCACAACCGATGTGAATCTCTTTCCCTCCGACTTCGTCGAAAAGGTGGAAGTGTGGAGAGTGAGCGGTGGCAAGGTGGAAAAATAAATTGACCCTCTCAGAACTCTTTCCTTCAATCTGCTCTCGCACAAATCGATTCTCCTGATGTCGTTGGTGTTGGCATCGTGGGCAGTTATGCGCGTGAACAGGAAAGTAAATATAGCGATGTCGACTTTGACATTTATGTTAGCAAATTACCAGAAAATTCCTATGACCGTTATACCTTGCGTTACTGGGATGGAAAACTGGTCAGTTTGAAATATGCTTTGCTGGATGAAGAACGCGCAGCATTCACGAATCCGCGCCGCGCGATTTGGGCTGTGCCTGGTTTGCGTGGTATGGAAATACTTCTGGATAAAGACGGCTCGTTATCCGAGCTACGAAAAGCCGCCCAGGAGTTCGATTGGTCACCCTTGCGGCCCGCGGCCGACGAATTCGCCTCGGAAGAGATCATGGGTTGTGCGGAGGAAGTCCACAAAATCCTGAACGGTCTGGCGCGCAGACATGAATCTACGGTGTTGTATGCCACCTGGGGTTTGGTGAAGAATCTGCTCGAAGCGGTGGCGGTGCAAAGAGGCTTGATGATCGTCAGCGAGAATCGTTATTTTGACCTGATCCAGGATGCGGCGGGACGCGATTCGAAATGGACGCGCGTCTTCCGTATGGCCTGGGGCCTCGACCCAAGCAGTTCCCAGTACCAATCACGCGGCGCGGCGGCCTTAACGTTGTATCGTCTCACCGCTGTCATGTTCGCTGAGTTGATTCCCGAAAAACATAGTGAAGTAATAAACGCTACTTTGCACTTGATCAAAGAAGCGGGTATATGATGCTCTTGCAAAACTGGTTGGTGGTCGAAGCAACGGTTATCATCGGCATTTTTGCATTGATTGCTTTGGGAGTCGTCCGTTCTGCGGGAAAGCGCAAAGCAAATCCGACTGTAATGCCAAAATCAATGGGCGGCAGGATCGGCTTTGTTCTTTTATATTTCCTGCGTCTCATCGGGTTTAGTTTGGGAACGTTCCTGGCAGTTGCCTTGGGTGTGATGGTCGAGCGGAATGTCTATTCCGAGATCCGTATCTCCCTGCCCGCGCCCAGTGAGGTGCATATTCCTTCTGACTTGCCCTTTGAAGTTCAAGATGTGAAATTTGAAGGTGGCGATGGTTTGAGGATGTCGGGCTGGGAGGTCCCTTCGCAGAATGGTGTAATCATCATTCTTTTACATGGCTATGGGGGAAATCGTGTGAACATGCTCTGGCATGCAAAACAACTTGTCAAGGCTGGTTATGGCGTGCTGCTATATGATGAACGCGCCTCAGGTGAAAGTGAAGGAACGCGTCGTTCATTTGGCTGGGAGGATCCGCGCGATGTCGAAGGAGCGATTCGTTTTATTGAAGCGGAATCAAACAACGGCTCCGAAAGAATTGGGATTGCGGGTTGCTCCATCGGTGGGCAGATCGCCTTGCGGTCCGCGGCACGCTACCGGGAGCTGATGGCAATCTGGGCCGATGGTCCCGCGGCAGCGCACACGGGGGACCTCGTCAGGCCGAAAAATATCAGTATGGCCTGGGTTGTTCTGGAAAGTTATGTGCGGGATTGGACTCTTGAAATCAGGCTCGGCATGCTTGCGCCTCCGGCAGTTGTTGAAGACATCGGTAAGATTGCTCCACGTCCGATCATGCTGGTCGGTGGAGGCAAACCGATCACCTTTGCCGGCAGCGAAGGTGATTCAACCATTCCATTGTATGCTCAGTATGCCGGCGCGAACGCGCAGACGTGGGTGATCCCTGAGGCGGCGCATTGTGATGGACCTGCTTATCGCCCTGCTGAATATGCAGAGCGGATGGTAGAATTTTTCGATACTGCTTTTGGAATTATAAGATGAAGCCTCTTGCCAAACGCGCCCTCAAAGTCCATGAACGCCTGCTTGAATTCTACGGTGAGCCCATTTGGCGCAATCCGTTGCCCGCCATCGATGAACTCGTCTCGACCATGCTTTCACAGAACACGAACGATGTAAACCGCGACCGTGCCTTCAATGCCCTGCGCACAAAATTCAAAACCTGGGAAGATGTACGCGACGCCAAAACTCAGGCAGTGATCGAAGCGATTCGCCCGGCGGGACTCGCCAACCAGAAGGGACCGCGCATTCAACAGGTTTTGCGTTCGATCACGGAAGAACGCGGCAGTCTGGATTTGTCCTTTCTTGCAGATTTATGTGTGGATGAAGCAAAAGCATGGTTGACGAAATTCAATGGTGTCGGCCCCAAGACGGCGGCCATCGTGCTGTGCTTTTCGTTGAACAAACCGGCCTTCCCCGTGGATACGCACATCTACCGCGTGACGGGCCGCATCGGACTCCGCCCCCAGAAGATGACCGTGGAACAGGCCCATCTGCATCTGGAGAGTTTATTCCCAACCGAAACTTATTACGCCGCGCATCTAAATATCATTCGGCTTGGACGCGAAATCTGTACCGCGCGTAAAGCTTTCTGTGAGAAATGCCCGCTTGTTAAGTCGTGTGATTATGGAAAAACTGTTATGTCATTGCGAGCCAGCTCGCAATGAGCGGAGCTGTAGACGCAGTCGAAGCGTGCGGCGTGATAATCTCGATACCATAGGTTACTTGAGATTGCTTCGCCGCAAAGCGGCTCGCAATGACAGGTGATCATCTGTTATCCCCATCTCCTCGAATCTTTCCTCTTTCCAATCTGCTGTAAAGTTTTTTGATATTGTATTCCGCGATTTCATCCAAGGTCAAATCCAATTCGGTGGCGACCTGCGCGAGGTACCACAACACATCGCCAAGTTCGGCTTTGAGCGCCTCCCGCGTCTCGGCACTGATCTGACCGTCCTGGTCACGGAATACTTTCTTTATTTTTCCTGCCACTTCGCCCGCTTCATTGGTCAGTCCCAGCGTGGGATAAATCACAGGATGCCCAATGGCGGGGTAGCCTGCGGTCTTGCGTGATTTGGTCTGATACTCGTTAAAGTTCATTTTGTCTCCGGGGTGGATGGAAATCAACGCGCATTTATAACTCATTTGAATGTTTTTTGCTTAAAAAACAGAACGCCGCGTACTTGTTCAGCTGAAAGTACGCGGCATTCCAAATCAATGCTATCGATATTATTTCAAGCCGTTCCGAATATCTGTGATCAGGTATAGCATAAAATCATCGATATCATCTGGGGATGCCTTGTCAGTAAACAGCTTGTCCCATTTTGTGATGAGTTCTCTGTCGTTGGTTGCTCCAACTAAAAAGTCAATCTCAAAAACATCCGATAGCTCATCCGAAGTGGTCCACGCATACAAAACTTCAGCCAACTTGCTGACTCTGCTAATCTGGGCTTTGAGATTTGTGCTTTGAGATTGTGATTTTCTGAGGTCGGCATGGGAAACGGTCAGATCGCCCTGTACCTTTTCAAGATCAGCCTGGAGTTGAGTGAAATCCGCATTCAGCTTTTCATTGTCGCTGGTCAGTTGGGTATGACTGGACTGAAGTTGGGCGTGTTTCGTTTGCAAAGCGGCTAATTGTTGTTGTGTTTCCAGGAGCTGCGAGTTTAGCGTGTAAGCAAAGTATCCCAACCCGCCAACTGCCAGCAGAAAGATAAAAGCCAGGATGCCAAGCAGCATGGCGGGTATGTTCCATTTTGCAGGCTTCTTCTCCGGCAAGGGAGCCGGTTCGGGTTTGGTTGCTTCTTGTACAAGAGAGGGCTCAGGTTGGACTTCTTCTTGTACGAGAACCGGTTCGGAACTCACTGCTTCCTGTGGCGCAACCGATTCAGGCTGCTCTGCTTCTGAGGGAGTGAGCGCATCGGTCTGCACTCCCTCTGCTTGTAGCAGAAGTGGTTCAGGATGAGTTGTTTCCTGTGGGAAAAGTGGATTGGGTTGCATAATTCCTCCATTCGACTTACAAAAAAATGATTTGAATTCCAGCAAGGTTCTATGGATAATCCCTTCCTGACAAAACCGGGATTAGCCCGTGCTTGTGAAAATTATTATAAGTTGTTGGAATGAAGTGTCAACCATATTTCCTTACAATTTAGTTACACGTTTATGAGGGGGATTGTCGTGCAGTTTTGCATGATCTGGATCGATGGTTGTTAAATCCACAGTCAAACTACTCCCCTTGAAAACCAGATGGTTGTGTATCCTACAGTAAAGCCTACAGACCTGGCAGTTTTTTGCATTGCGATATTATCCCCGCCTGTGCCCAGGTGAGCAGACAGCACCCCGCGTTCCCTGAGCAATTGCATACCTCTGAGTAAGAGAGCGCGAGCCAATCCCATGCGTTGATAGCGCGGATGGGTTGCAACAGGATCGGTGCTGCCTGTCATTACCTGCTGGTTGACGGAGCAAGTGCAATATGCTGCAATTGCCCCGTCAGGTGCAACGACCACTAGATCCAGGGACGGATCATATTCGCAGGTGTTCATCATGGCGAGGCGGATTTCGGTTGTCATATATTCCGTTCCAAATGCGGTCCTATGGGTAGTTGCAACTGCCTCTGCTTCTTCAATCCCTGCGATTGGGCGGATAACGAATCCTTGTGGCGGTTTGGGTTGTGGAATTGGCTCGGAGAGAAGTCGCACCATCGCAATGGTTGTCTCTTCTGTTTGGTGGAAGCCGTGATGTTTCAGGAAGGAAATTCTCTTTGTGTAATCTTCCCTGCAACTTGTATCCAGTGTGGAACTCGCACCTTTTGCAAGTGTTTTCTGGATGCAAGATTCTCCCCATGCAACGATCTGGGGTCCGAGCAATTCTTCATAGTGAGGATCCAATTCCCACCATAAGTTCCTGAAATCATCCACGTATGCCCAGCCAATCGGCTCACCATCGTCAAACCACAGCCGCGTATTGACGCGGACACTCGCGGAGGCAAGATCTTCTTCGATGTCCACTTTGACAGGGTAGTCATCGAGATGCGCTGGCGGTCGGAGTTTTGTCAGTAGATCAATGAGGATCTGAAAGTCTTTTTCATCTTCATAGCTTCGGTTTGTGGTGTGGCTCATGCTTTGAATAGTCTGGTTAGACTTCTCCACCGTTCATCCTTCTCTCCAGGCAGGAAAGGAGTGTACAACGACAGTCGATCTGCAATTCCAGCATATCTTTTTTTCAATTCGTCAGCTAACTTACTTTCATCCGTTACCAGACAAAACTCGCTTAGCATCTCATCACTGATGAGCATCGGCATCCCGGCCCATTCGCCGCGCGTCGCATGCGCGGATAACTTCTCCGCCACGCCGCTCCAGCCATGCAAAGCCATGACGGGACGATACGATGGCGTGGAGGCATAAAACGAAATCTGAGAGCGGGCGAAGTTCATTTCTTCAGGAGTCGTCGCAGCAAAGGTTGTGACTGAAACAGACACATCTCCCTGTTTGCGGCTTGTTTTACTTGCGCCCTCCTCAATCGCGGGCAGCATCACTTCCTTCAAATAACGCGGACTGTGAAACGGATGCACAAGGAAGCCCTCACACAATTCGCCTGCCAGTTTTGCCAAACCTGTATTGACACCTGCTATGTAAATTGGAATTAAAGTTCCCTCTCCCATAGGGAGAGGGTTAGGGTGAGGGAGCGGTCCCGGGTTGAAAAATGGTGGCATCAACGTGATCTTGTAATACTCGCCGCGGAAGTTTAATTTCGTGCCATTTTGCCAGCAATCCCACAAGGCACGGATGACTTGAATCTGCTCACGCAATTTTTTGACGGGCAACTCTGGCCAGGGTTGGCCAAATCTGCGCTCGATGTGCGCCTTGACTTGCGTGCCGAGTCCGAGGATGAAACGTCCATCCGATTGCGCGGCCAGGTCCCAGGCGGCGTAAGCGATGTTCGCAGGCGAACGCGCGAAGGAAACGGCAACAGCCGTCCCGCAGTTAAGACGCGTGCTGTGTTCAGCAATCAACGCACAGGGCAGGAAGGGATCGTGTTGAGTCTCCTGGGCCCACAGCGCGTCGAAGCCAATTTCCTGTGCAGCCCTGGCAATGGCGGGGATATCTTTCAATCCAACGAGAGGCAGTGTGGCATCGAATTTCATGATTTCCATCTGTCATTGCGAGCGAAGCGAAGCAATGGCGTCAACTTAATAAATACGCCATGATCCAATTTGTCGTGGCGGCCAGCGCGTCGATGTGTGTGCGCTCGTAATTATGCGACGCATCCACGCCGGGACCGATGAGCGCCACCGCTACATCGCCGCCCGCACGCCAGAACGCTTCACCGTCCGAGCCGTAGAACGGATAAATATCCACCTTGTGCGGGATATCGTTTTCCGCCGCGATCCGGCGCAGTTTCATGCTCAAGCCATGATGATACGGCCCACCGCTATCCTTCACGCAAAGCGTCGCGTGAAATTCGTCCGATGACTGGCCCGTGCCGATGGCCGCCATATCGACGGTGACCAACTCTGCGACCTCCGCGGGGATGCCCGCCGCCGCGCCGTGACCGACTTCCTCATAATTGCTGATGTGGAAATAAACGCTGCGCGCTGGGCTGAGGCCCGCTTCCGTTAAAGATTTGACCGCGGTCACGATGGCTGCCACGCAGGCTTTGTCGTCGAGATGCCGCGAGCGGATGAAGCCGTTCGTCAATTCGATGCGTGGATCGAACGATACGAAATCCCCGACCTCGATGCCCAGTTCGCGCGTCTCCTGTGGAGTCGATGTGCGCGCATCCAGCCGCACTTCCATCGATTCTTCATCGCGCTTCGTGTCCGTGACCTTCGAGGCATATACATGCGCGGCGGACATGTTGAGCATAAAACTGCCGCGTATCTTTTCGCCTGTGGATGTGTGCACCCAACAGCCTTCGGTCTCGACTCCGTTCAGTACCAGCCCGCCAATACGCGTGAGCTGCAAGCGTCCGTTTGGCTTGATATCCTTCACCATCGCGCCGAGCGTGTCCACATGCGCGGTGAGAGCGACGGGCGGCAGGTTTGATTGCATACCTCGACCTACGCCGGTCGAAGAGTCCCACTTCGCCACGAGCGCGCCTTTACGGGTGCGTGAAAGCGATAATTGCTTGAACTGTTCAAGTTCCTTTTCAACCAACGCGATGGCCTCCTCCGTAAAGCCGGTGGGGGAGGGGACATTCAATAACTTGACGAGAAAGTCAACGAGATAATTGTTATCAGTCTTTGGAAGCGGCATGGTGGCTCCTGGTCATAAATTAAGTTCTATAGTAGTCCGATAAATATCCCCATTGTTGAATTGAGTCACTTTTCAAAAAGTGATTCGATTAATTCGTCCCGGATTAACTTGAGATGCTCAGCAATATCTTTCAAAATGCTGTTCAACGTTCCAACGCGTAATGGCTTATGCAACGGTATTGTGACGTGATGCTCACCTCCTCGGTTGGTGGTAAGGCGCATATGACTTCCAACCTGACGCGTTAATGCATAGTCATACCGTTTGAGTAGTCTGGCAAGTTCTTCACCACCCAAATCGCGAGGAATTCTCATACCGCAAATACTTCCTCTTTCACAATATGAAATCGAATGATGTGTGGCTGTTTTCCCTCTTCAAAATGGGTGCGAACGGCCTCCTGCGCGGCTTCTTTCAATTCTTCCCAGGTGTCTGCTTCGGTGAAAATCGAGTACCCGAGCGCGCGGGCCGTAAATCCGCCTTCGGGTGCTTCCTCAACCATAAAGATGATTTCGTTCATTGTAAATCCTTTTCTCGTTTCAATCCTTCATACTCGGCGATTTTCCTTCGCCAGTCGTCTGGTATTGAAATGGTTCTTCTTTCTTCATAATTATACGCCACCATCACAACTTCCCCTTCAGCCAATTCTTTGCCTGTGTCTGCGTCAACGATATTCTGCTCCCACGTCATGGACTTGTTTCCAAGCCTTGCAATATGGACCCCAACTTTGATGTTCTGACCATAGTAAATAGGTTCAAAATATGTAATATGGGCGTCTGCCAATATAACGCCAATCTCCATGAAAGACTGATCTTTAGTAAATAACCCCAGCTCCACCCAATATTGCACGCGTGCCTGCTCAAAGTAGGTCAAATGTTTTGCGTTGTTGACATGTCCCTGCGGATCCAAATCCCCGTAACGGACTTCGACAGGATGATAGAAATGAAAAGTACTCATGCAGTGATTATACCGTTTGAGATGTCATTGCGACTGACGCCCGCGGGTTGAGCAGCGGCGCAAAGCACCACGTATCGAAATCCAGCGCCACGAAGTAATTTCCAGATTGTTCGGGGATTGCTTCGTTGAAATTTCGACGCGGATATGTCTCAACCCTCCTCGCAATGAGGCGAGGCATTTTTAGAAAATTTGTGCTATACTTTGCCTATGACTGTGATCCGCTCCTCCGACATTGGGAATTACCTCTACTGCCGCCGCGCCTGGTGGTACAAAAAACAGGGCTTCGAGTCCGAAAATCAGGCCGAGATGGCAACCGGGACCGAGATCCATCGTCAGCACGGGCGCAAAGTTCTGGCCTCCAATCTGACGCGCACCTTGGGATTGATTTTGTTGATGGGCGCATTGGTTTTGCTTGTCACTTATTTGACGCTGCGCATTTTATAGCGCATCAGGGAAAGATGATGTCTGTACTGGATCGCCTTGCTCATTCGCTCGGTCGACGTGACGAAGTCCCTAATCAGGAATTGGCGCGTGATCTTGCCGCGAAGAAAGACGGGGAGGGAATCCATGTGATTGTCGAAAACTTATGGGGCAAGGATAAGAATATTCAAGCCGATTGCATCAAGGTTTTATATGAAGTTGGTTACATTGAGCCAGCATTGATTGCGGAATATGCTGAAGATTTTGTAAAACTATTGAGAAGTAAGAACAATCGCCTCGTCTGGGGCGGGATGACAGCTTTAGCCGAAGTTGCCAAAGCGAACCCAGAAGCGGTTTTCAAACATTTGGATGAGATCAAGAAGGCGAAAGAGATGGGTTCGGTCATTACCGTGGATAATGCCATCTCGACGCTTGCTTTTACAGCCGCCGATAACCAGAAATATAACGAAACAATATTTCCTTATTTGCTCAAACATCTCTCAAGTTGCCGCCCCAAAGAAGTGCCACAACATGCAGAGAAAACATTGCCCGCTGTGAAGCCCTTGAATAAAACAGAGTTTATCAAAGTTCTTGAAAACCGAATGAAAGATTTGTCGGGTTCAGGTCTTGCCCGCCTGAAGAAAGTGATCAAGCAAGCTGACAGCCTGTAATACCTCATCCTTTTTGTTGACACTTAACTTTTAATTACTGTGCTTTATATCTCTCTCGTTCTCGCTGTGCTTGCCATCCTCTTTTTCTGGCAATCCAATCGCCAACGTCGAGCCGCGGGTCTGCCGGGCGGGCGCGTCATCTACACCGATACGCGCGGCTGGGGAAAATTAGAGAAACCCCTTTTCTATCAAACATTAGGCTTAACGGGGATGCCCGATTATCTCGTTCAGCAAAATGGACAGATCATTCCCGTCGAAGTGAAATCGGGCCGCACGCCCAGCGCGCCCTATGACGCGCATATCTATCAACTGGCCTCCTATTGCCTGTTGATTGAAAAGACCTATGGCAAACGCCCACCTTATGGAATCATCCACTACAGCGACCGCGATTTTGCTGTGGATTACACCCAGGAATTGGAGTCAAAACTGCTGGATATTCTGACGGAGATGAAACGGGATGAACATAGGAAAGAAGTCGGGCGTTCCCATGAGCAAGCCTCTCGTTGTGCACGTTGCGGGTTCAGGAATGTCTGCGACCAGAGTTTGGTGTAAGTAAATCCGTATACAAATCGATAGCTCCCAAATCAAGCAAAATGTCCGGCCGTGTGTACATGGATACCCGTATACCGTATAATTACCCTACCATGCCCGACTCTTTCATTCCAAAACGGCCCGTGATCGCTGCATACCCCAAAATGCCCGAAGCGTTTGTCGAAGTAGAGGCAATGTCGGCCTATTTCAAGGAGAAAGAGATCGAAGCGCCGTTCGGTTCCTTGTACGATGAGGCGCTGCGCAAGCGGGTGCGACAGGGTGAGTTTGATATGCTCATCATTGCGGGCGGCGATGGAAGCGTCCTGCGCGCTGGCAATCTCTGTGCCTCGAGCCATGTACCCATCCTGGGGGTGAACCTGGGAAGGATCGGTTTTCTAATTCAAGTAGATCGCGATGAGTGGCATGAATATTTCGATAAATTGATCCAAGGCGAAGCCTGGATCGAGAATCGCATGATGCTGCACGCCGAGCATATTCGCCTGGGTGAGGTGCTGGGGAGTTGGGATGCATTGAACGAGGTAGTGGTTGGACGCGGGCATACCCTGCGCCCGATACGCATGTCCGCTTCCGTGGATGGGCGACACCTGACGAGTTACGTGGCGGACGGACTGATCGCCTCCACAGCCACCGGTTCCACGGCTTACGCCCTGGCTGCGGGGGGACCGATCCTGCCGCCAGAATTGCGCAACATTTTGCTGGTGCCCATTGCCCCGCATCTTTCTGTGGATCGTGCTGTGGTGCTGGCAGAAGGCTCGATGGTCAGTATGCGTGTGAATGGAGAGAATGCCGTTTTGAGCATCGATGGCCAGCCATCGCTACATTTATTGGAAGATGATCGTGTGGACGTACGCGCCGCGGAAGTAACCGCCCAGTTCGTCCGCTTTGGAGACCCCGGATATTTCTATCGCAATATTACGGCACACATGAATGAGAATTCTTTAGGATTGCCACGATGACCGAATCTACAACTGAAACATTGTATTGTTATGTTCATCCCGACCGTGAAACCACCCTGCGCTGTAACAACTGTAATCGTCCCATTTGTGCGGCTTGTGCCATCCACACGCCGACAGGCTATCGCTGCAAGGAGTGTGTGAAAGGTCAGCAGAAAGTATTCGACACCTCGGAATGGTATGACTACGTACTGGGTTTTATTGTTGCCGCGTTTCTTTCTGGCGTGGCGGCTTTTCTGGTTACATTGATTGGTCGTATTGGCTTCATTGGCTGGTTCATTATCATTTTGGGCGCGCCGACTGCGGCTGTGATCATGGCTGAGGGCGTACGCTTGGTGACAGGTCGCCATCGCTCGCGGCCTCTGTTCATCACAGTTACTGCGGCTGTGGTGCTGGGCGCGTTGCCGATGATTTTGCTTCAGGTATTGCTTGGGGATCTTTTTGGTATTCTTTTTCAAGTCATCTATCTCGTGATCGCGGTCCCGGTCGTTTACTCTCGTCTTTCTGGAATTCAATTGTTCAGATAACCAATAACCCATGCTAACCGAATTACGAATTCATAATTTTGCGATAATCGATCAACTCGATTTAAACTTTGGGCCAGGCCTGATCATCCTCACTGGAGAAACAGGCGCGGGCAAATCCATCATCCTGGATGCAGTGGTCATGCTGATCGGCGGGAAAGCGGATACGACTCTGGTGCGAACCGATTCAGATGCCGCGTTCGTCGAAGGTGTGTTTCAGCTCAAGGGTCCGGAAAAAGAGGCGGTGCATTTCATCCTGCAGCGCGAAGAATTGATGGATGATCCGAATTATGTGGTGCTGACGCGTGAGGTCCGCAAGGAAGGACGCAGCGTCGCGCGCGTCAATGGGCGGACGGTGAATGTCTCCCTGTTGAAGGAACTCGGTGCGTTGCTGGTGGATATCCATGGACAGGCGGAACATCTTTCGCTGCTCGATTCTCGAGCCCATTTGGGCCTGCTTGACCGTTATGCAGAAGTGGCGCGGCCCCTCAGCGATTACCGCCAAACCTATCACACGTTGTTGAACCTGCGCCACGAGTTGAGCGAGTTGCGAAAAGCGCAAGCGGATGCCGAACGCCGCGTGGAGGTGTTGACCTATCAGGCGGAGGAGATCGAAGCCGCGCGCCTGAAGCCCGGTGAAGAGGATGATCTGCGCAAAGAGCGTGACCGTCTGGCAAACGCTGAGACGCTGTCGCGCAACGCGCAGGAAGCACTGGCCGTTCTGGAGGAAGGGACGCCGGAAACGCCCGCCGCTACCGATCTGGTTGGACAGGCCGCACAAGCCCTGGCCGCGCTGGCCAAGATCGATTCAGGACAGAATGACTTGGCGAACCAGGCCGAGACTCTGCTCGATACAATGTCGGATGTCATTCACAGTTTGCACGATTATCTCGAAGAGATCGAATTCAACCCAAAGAAGTTGGATGAGGCAGAAGAGCGGCTGGACTTGATCCATTCGCTCAAGCGCAAATATGGCGGCAGTATTCCTGCCGTGATCGCTTATGGCGTGGAAGCGCGTAAACAATTGGAGACGATCACCGGCGCGGCGGAACGTATCGAAGAGTTGGAAACGCAGGAGGCCAAATTATTGGAGAAAGTTGCCAGCCAGGGAAATATCTTAAGCGAAAAACGTAAATCTGCCGCGGTGAAAATAAGTCAGGGCATTGAAACGGAACTGGATGATCTGCGTATGGCCGAGGCGAAGTTCAATGTGAATTTCCAAACCAAGCCGGACCTGAACGGCGCGCCGATCGAAAATGGCACGCGCGTTGCCTTCGATCAAAACGGTTTCGATAAAGTGGAATTTTTCATCGCACCGAATCCCGGCGAAGGGCTCAAGCCGTTGGCCAGGATCGCCTCCGGCGGCGAGACTTCGCGTTTGATGTTGGGCCTGAAGAATGTACTGGCCCGCGCCGATGAAATCCCCTCCTTGATCTTCGATGAAATCGATCAGGGCATTGGTGGGCGCGTTGGCATGACCGTGGGACAAAAATTATGGAATCTCTCGCGTTCCCATCAGGTCTTTTGTGTGACGCATCTTCCGCAATTGGCGGCTTTCGGTGACGAGCACTATCAGGTGCAAAAATTAATTCAGGGCAATCGCACCTTGACGCAGGTTGAACGGCTCGATGGCGAACCGCGTCTGGTTGAACTCTCACAGATGCTCGGCGAAGTAGGCGAGGGGACTCTCCGCTCCGCGCATGAGTTGTTACAGGTGGCAAGGCAGATGATTCAGGGGAAATAATTTTGCCTATTCTCGAGTGATAATACGACCAACGATTATTATCGTAACTGGTAGACCCGCAGCGGGAAAATCTACTTTGGCAAAGTGGCTATCACAAGAACTTAAAATACCGCTGGTGAGTAAAGACAGTATCAGGGAGGAATTGTTTAATTGTCTGGGTTGGAAGGATCGCAAGTGGGCACAATTACTTGGCAAGGTGAGCGTGGATATGATGTTTTATTTTGCCGGAGTGGAACTCGGAGTGGGCCATTCGGTTATAATGGATAATGCCTTTTATCCACCTATTTCTACTCAAAGAATTCGTTCTTTAAAAGAGCAGTTTCATGCTGAGACCATCCAGGTTGTCTGCGATTCGGATCGTGAAACACTTTTTCAAAGATTTAATACACACGCTGATTCAGGAAATCGTCATCCAGGTCATGGCGATCATGATGTTCTCAAAGAACTCTATGAAAATCTTGCAGATAACTCTTCTCAGGTGCTTAATATTAACGGTTCCGTCATTGAAGTAGATACAACAGATTCTTCTAGAGTCAGTTATCAAGCAATATTGAAACAAATTGAGTTACTTCTTGCAGGGCAAAATAGCAACAATAAAAGATTGAAACCACCCCGTCGAACGACGAAGCGGTTTCAAAGTGGAGAAGAGACTTATGCGTAGCTGCTGTTCCTACGGTTGTTTTTCTTTGTCTCCCTTCTTCATTTTCACCTTAACGTACGATGACAATCCCATGACTTATTGCGTGGTTGGGAAAATTAGTGCTGATGATAAAATGCGCCCATCGATGTCAAGCAGGCTTCACTTTTTTCTTTAGTGGTTATGATAATCATCAAATACGCTCGCACTCTATTTTTGTTATTTTCATCTGTCAGCTTTTTTGTGGCAGGCTGCTTGCCAATGCAAAGTAGTTTACCCACCAGGGGATTCGGTATCACGGCAGAAAATGCGACGCTTCTCGAACATGTCGCCACCTATGGCGAGGGTCAAGCGTTGGAGATACGCTTGTCGCCCGATGGTCGCTGGATGGCGGTGAGAAGTACCACGGGGGTCCATCTTTATGATGTCCGGACTTCGAAAATTTTGGAGTTGAACGGTTCCCGTCAATTGATCAGCCAGATGGCTTTTTCTCCAACTGGGAATCTGTTGGCGTTGAGTTTGCCTGGCACGAATGAAATTGAGGTATGGCAATTACCGGAAGCGCAATTGGTACACAGGCTGACGATCCCTGGTGAACCTTCCACTCTGTTGGAATTAAACTTCACACCGCAAGGAGATAAGCTGATCAGTAGCTCGTTTCGGGTGATCGATGTTTGGCGTGTAAACGATGGCGAACTCATACAATCCCTCGAATCACCAGAGGGGGCAAGTTTTAAGAGTACCGCGATTTCAGGGGATGGAACGCTCCTGACCGCGGTCGTTGTTGGCAATGCCACAAACGGGATCATGGCCTGGCAAGTACAAGATCAGGTATCAGAGGCGGCATACATCGTCGGCGAAGGAGATCGGTTCAGTTTCGGGCAGTTTTCTCCAATCGGTGAAGAATATACAGCCTTGACAGACGGAGCGGAGAAATTGTTCGTCTGGCAATCGTTGGACGCTCCCCATGCCCTGGAAATACAAAGCTCCAGCAATATTGTTGACTTTTCATGGGTATCCAACACAAACGGGTACTTACTCGCCACTGGTGACACTAATGGGGAGCTGATGCTTTGGGATAGTACTACGGGAAAGTTGCTCACAACTCTGCCGCCACCTGAGGCATGGTCGGTCAAGTTATTACAAGCCGATGCCACGAGCGATCGGTTGGTAGTCGTCTATGAGAACGGAAGCATTGGTTTATGGTCCTTGTCGGAGGGAAGCTTGGGATGGATGATAAACCCTACCGCGGGAGAAGTGCCTATACAAATCGCTATTGCCGCCGATGGTACAAGATTTTTCGGGGTATTCCCCAGCGGTCGGCTGCGCATCTGGGACATGCAGGCAGGTCGCGAACTTGGAACGCTCGAAGAGCTCACAACTGGAGATGTGCGTGATCTTGCGTTTTCCCCCGACGGCAAGTTAATCGCTGCCGCTCTTGAAAATGGTCTAGTGAGCCTTTGGCGGTCTGACACCGAAGAAAAAAACAGGATTCTGCTCGATCATGGAATGCGGGTTAACTCGGTTGCGTTTACCCCGGATACGATACGACTGGCAACTGGTGTTGGTGGCTACATAGGTCCGCTAACCTATGACGATACTGTGCGGGTATGGGATTGGGCGAACGGCAGCGTTCTGCAACAGTTTGCTGGTGAGCGGGCTGAGGTTCCGAGTTGCACAGTCTTCCACAACCAGGTGGCCTTTTCTCCAGATGGCTCGTTGCTCGCCTCCATATCGCATGATCTCTCCGTGCGGCTTTGGAATATCAAAGAAAATAGAATTTGGAAAACGTTGTCGGGGCATACCCAACCAATTCTAGATATGGCAATGTCTGCTGATGGAACCATGCTGGCTTCGGCTTCACTGGATGGGACGATCCGGCTGTGGGGAATCCCTGATGGGAAGGAACGCCGGGTCATCAAAGGATTTCCGGTGGGAATGGTGGCTGTGGCAATTTCGCCGGATGGGAAGCTTGTCGCAGGTGCATCGGTCCTCGGTGTGATCTCCGTCTGGGATACCGCCTCCGGTCGTTTGCTCCGCACCTTGGATGAAGATATGAACGATAGGAGCACGCTGGCCTTCTCGCAAGATGGATCGCTCATTGCGGCTGGCAAGAATGACGCTTTATACCTTTGGTCTTCACAGTCAGGAAAATTGATCACAAAATTGCCCGGCGAGGGCGGGCATATTGTCAGTGTGACTTTTTCCAATGACGGCGAGTTGCTGGCTTATGGTTCCGATACCGGCTTAATTGATTTGTGGCGGGCGCCATAAATCGAAGTTTATTTCACACAAGCTTAAAAAAATAAAATTGAAACCACCCCGCATTTGACGGGGTGGTCTCAAAGAGGAGAGGAAACTTGTGCGTAGCTGCTGCTTGTACGCTTGTTCCGATAAGCATCTTCATTCTAGAATTCGTGCATGACAATCAGATGAACAAAACAACAACTCTTGTGTGAAAATTGTGGAGATCATTATTTCGCGCTGAGCGGAGGGCAAAGCCCGTAGTCGAAGCGCGAGAATCTATTGATTATTGAACCAGACCTCAAAAGTTGTTCCCTGGCCGACTTCGCTTTCGACGCGTATTTCCCCATGATGGGCCTTCACAATCGATTGAACGATCGCCAGCCCCAGTCCGCTGCCCGAGGGTGTTTCATCGTCGCTGTTGTGCGTGCGTGCCTTATCGACCTGATAGAAGCGGTCGAACAAATGTGCAAGATGCTCCGGAGGAAATCCCCTGCCCGTTATCGGAGACGCGTACCCAGACCTGGTCTTTTGTCGAACCTGTTTCCACTTTGACGCGGCGATTCTCCCCGGACGTATATTTGATCCCGTTTTCGATTAGGTTGCTCACCATCTGAAGCAGCAACCGCCGGTCTCCCTGCATGGATGTCTCGGGCAGTTCCCCAACTTTTATTTCAACTTTGTTTGTATTTGCCAGATTCTCAAGTCGTTCCGCGGCTTCAAGGATGATGTCGCCGAGATCCAATGGCTCACGAACGAACTCGGCCCGATCTGAATCCATGCGTGCCAGGGTCAACAAGTCATTGACCAAGTGAGTCATGAATTCATTTTCGCTATGGACTACGTTCAGCACGCGTTGATATTCAGCTGCGCTGCGCTTGGCTTGCAGGGCGCGGCCGGTCTCCAGGTTGACGATGGTCAGTGGCGTGCGCAATTCGTGGCTGGCATCTGCCACGAATTGACGTTGCCGTTCGAACGCGGCTTGCAGACGTGCCAGCATGTTGTCCAAGGTGTTGGCCAGTTGGCCGAGTTCATCCTTACCCTTCAGATTCAGCCTGCGGTTCAAATCGGTTTCGCCGATCTCGCGTGCGGTCTTGGTAATGGTGTGAACAGGGCGCATGGCGCGGTCCGCCAGCCACCATCCGCCGACGAGGGCCACCAGCAGCGTGAACAAACTGCCTATCAATAAAGTGATGATCAAGCGGTTATTCAGGTCGTACGGATCGAATGGATTTCCCAGGAGGACAAGTCCGTTACCGTTGCCGATCAGCGCCCGCTTGGCGATAAAGATGTAATGCGTTTTTTGGCTGCCTGCCTCTTCGGTCCAGGAGGCCAAATCATCAGCGTCATGCTGGTGATTATCCAGGATGGCCTGCTGTGCGTTGGTGGCGAGTTCCTGCGCATCCTGGTCCGACGTCACGCCATGACTGAGGAGTACCTGTCCATGCTCATTGATCAATAGAAAAATATCCGCGTCCTGCAGGGGAATATCCTGTGAATTGACCAACCCCGCGGCTAGAGCGAGCGCAATGCTGGACATTCTATGGTCCAAGCGATAAATCGCGTCTCCGCGAATGTCGCGCAGTTGACTGGCATAAATAAAGCCGCTGAATGCCAGCAGCACCAAAGCCAGAATGGCGGTAAACCACAATACCAGCCTGAAGCGAATGCTGTAAAAGAAGGTGGTCAGCCGCGAGAAAAAGTTTTTCATCTTTGTTTATGGCTTGCGCATGATATAGCCTGCCCCGCGCAGGGTTTCTAGCAGTTTTTCTTCGAAAGGATCATCGATCTTTCGGCGCAGGCGACGAATGTAGACATCCACCACGTTGGAGGAGATTATGTGCTCATCGCTCCAGATATGCTGTTCCGCCATCTCGCGCGTGACCACGTGATTGGGATGATGCATCAGGTATTCGAGCAGGGCAAATTCCTTGGCGGTCAGGTCGATGTGCTTTCCAGCGCGGTGAACGCCATGGGCCGCGGGATCCAGCACCAGGTCCGCGATCTGAAGCGTCCCTGATTTTTCAGGTGCGTCCCGTCTGAGCAGGGCACGCAGACGGGCGCGTAATTCCTCCAGCTCAAACGGCTTGACGAGGTAATCATCCGCACCGCTGTCGAGGCCCTGGACGCGGTCGCTCAACGCGTCGCGGGCCGTCAACATAATAATGGGAGTTTTAACGTGCCGGTTGCGCAAGTCCTTGCAAATCGAGATGCCGTCCTTGCCGGGCAGCATCACATCCAGAATGATCACATCATAGACCGGCATCAGCGCCATCTCTTCGCCATCCAGACCGTTATAGGCAGTATCCACGGCGTAATGATCATCCCTGAGCGCCAGTTTAAGTGAGTCGCTCAGGCGTTTGTTATCTTCAACCAGCAGTATTCTCATAGGCGCCTTTTGTGCTGGATTTTAGCACGCAAAGATGACAACGCCATGAAGCAATCGTATGTGACTAGATGCGATGATTGTCGATCTTATCGTAGGTTGCACCGTAGATGTAATGATTTCCATCCAGGAAGCCATGTGGAAAACCCAAATCGATGGCGCTGACCTCGTCCAGACGTTTCCATTGTTCCTCGGAGAGGGACCAATCGAGCACGCCCAGGTTATCTTTCAGTTGTTTGATGCTGCGTGCGCCGAGAATCGGGATCATCTGTGCCTTAGGCTGTTGTTTGATCCAATTGATTGCGACTTGTGACATGGGTTTCCCAACCTCCTCGGAAATCTTCTGCACTTCCCTGACGATGCTCATATTTTTCTCGCTCAGGTTCAAGCGTTGCTTATCAATGCGGGTTGGATTTTTTACTTTCTTCAGGAATTTACCGGTGAGAATCCCTGCTTCGAGCAGCCCCCAGGGCAACACCGCCATATCCCAGTGCCTGGCCATCGGGAGGATGGAACGTTCGACGGCGCGGTCAAGCAGGGAGTAGGGAACCTGCATGCCAATAAAACGGGACCAGCCCATCAGCTCCGCACGCGCGTTGGCTTCGGCGACGATATAGGCCGGCGTATCGGAAAACGCCACGTAGGAAACTTTTCCCTGCTTAACCACGTCATCCAGCCCGCGCGCGATTTCTTCCACCGGCGTCATGTAATCCCACATGTGAAGATAATAGATGTCAATGTGATCGGTTTGTAAACGCTTTAAACTGCGTTCGATCGATTTCATCATATTCTTGCGGCTGTTGCCTCCACCGTTCGGGTCAGTATCATCGGGCGTGGTGAGCGTGTATTTGGTGGCAAGCACAAAGTGATCGCGGTCCGCCTTGAGAAAATCGCCAAGGAATTCCTCGGCGGTGCCATCTGTGTAATTGACCGAGGTATCGATAAAGTTGCCGCCTGCCTCGGCAAACAAATCAAACATCTTCCTGCTTTCATTCTTCGACGCGCCCCAGCCCCAGGTTTCCCCGAAAGTCATGGTACCGAGACAGAGTTCAGAAACGCGTAGGCCGCTGTGACCCAATAGCTTGTACCTCATATCTCCTCCGTGAACTGAAATTGTGTTCTGTGAGCATGAATTGTCACCCGAAAAACGTTTCTTGAAAAGGTAAGGATGTCATACTTCAGAAGCAAATTTTACATTCCCAAGCAGGGTCTATATCGAACAAATAACAAACTGCCCAGTCAAATCGGCCGGGCAGCAACATCCGTCATCGCGAGGGAGTGTTTCGCTACACCCGCGATGACGGAAATTGAATTGAAACGAGTTATTATGCTTCGGCTGATGCAGAGGGGACAGCCTTGCTGCCTTCGATGGATTGCAGCGCCAGGAACTGTTCACCAAACTTGGCGATCTTCTCCATTTCAAGATCATACTGGCTGAAGTGGCGTTCCTCATCATCCACCAGAGCTTCGAAGACTTTCTTTGAGCCGGCGTCGGCATTGGCGGAGCATTCATTGGCCCATTGGTTGTAATCGCGGACACTGCTTTCTTCCATGGCGCGGGCGCGTTCCAGCATGGCTTTGGCATCGTGGATTTTTTGAACACTCTCGGATGCCGTCATTTCTACTTCACCGCCCAGGAACAGAATACGCTCAGCGCAGCGCTCTACATGTCCCATTTCCTCGATGGCGGTCTTCATGAAGAGGCGGGAGAGCAGTTCGTAACCCTGATCTTCGCAGTGAAAATGGAAATACATATATTGATGCACAGCAGACATTTCATCTGCAACGGCTTTATTGAGCAATTCGATGCTTTTTTCGTACACGGTAACCTTCCTTTTCTTATTGTGAAATAGTTCTCAATCTGATTATAGCAAAGTTTTATCTGCCTGCTCCGCGACTGGAAGCCAGAGGCAGGAGGCGGACATGTAATGTTTTCCACGCGCCGCCAGCAAGCTACACTCAGATTCAAATCCGCAGGTGGTACAACATTGATTGTCGGGGCCGATCTCGAGCAGCTTCCCCTTTTGGACAAGCAGACCGATCATGGACAGAACCGCCGATGGTTGGGCTTTCATAGCGCGGCTGATCTCTGCCAGGCTCAGTCCGTTTTCTTTGGTTTCGAGCAGGTGGACCAATTGTGTGAGCATGGCTTTTATCCAAGCCCCAGCAGCAATCCGCCTTGATAGATGATGAGGGCGGCGAGCCATGCAACGACAGTCTGATACACGGCGGAGGTCACAGCCCATGATACTCCAAACTCGTGCTTGATCGCGCCCAAGGTGGCGACGCAGGGCACATACAAGAGAACAAAAACCAACAAGGCAACCGCGCTCAAGGTGGTGAAGTTCCCGCGCAGCGCCAGGCTTAAGGATGTGTCTTCGGTTTCGCTTGCTTCATCCACAAGGTGGACGCCGGGGATCATGCTCAACAGGATCTTGCCTGAACTGATCGTTGCTTTCCCAAGGCCCCGACCGATGCTAACTAGATCCTGTCCAAGTGTGGTGGGCTGGATAGGTTGCGTTTCGCTGCCTCCCACATAAATCTGGCTCATGGTACTGACGACGATTTCCTTCGCCATAAAGCCGGAGATCAGCGCACCGCCTGTTTCCCAGTTGCCAAATCCCAACGGTTGAAAAACGGGAGAAATGGCGCCGCTTACGCTTCCAAAATAAGATTTACGCTGATTTGTCACCCCCCAGGGAAGACTGAGCAGCAGCCACATAGCCACGGACGCAAACAGGATGGTCGTCCCTGCCTTGTGGACGAACTCGCTTGTGTTCTCCCACATATGGATCAAGACGCTCTTTAGCGCGGGCTGACGATAGGGGGGCAGTTCCAGCACAAAGGCAGACGAAACATCAGGTTTGAGAATGGTCCGGGTAAAGACCATCCCTGCCAGCATGGCGACCACAATGCCCAGCGCGTACATGGCCCAGATAACCGTCGCTGCGCGTGTGCCGAAGAAGGCCAGGCCAAAGACAACGTAGACAGGCAGACGTGCCGAGCAGGACATGAGAGGCACGAGCAGGGCGGTCAGGATGCGGTCGCGGCGGCTGGCGATCGTGCGTGTGGCATAAACGGCGGGAACCGCGCAGCCGAAGCCCAGGATCATCGGGATAAAGGATTTTCCGTGCAAGCCGACGATGCGCATGAAACGATCCATGACAAAGGCCGCGCGGGACATATAACCAGAGTCTTCGAGCAAGGCCAGGAAGAAATACAGGATCAACAACCCGGGGACAAAGACCAGCACGCCTCCAACGCCGGCAACGATTCCGTCGATGACGAGAGAATAAATCCAGGCGGGAGCAGATACGAGGTCCAGAATGAAGCGCATCCAGTGCACGATGGGCCCATTGATCACCGCGTCCGTCCAATCCAGAAAGGGAGCCGAAGCATCGATCACCAGGCGAAAGATGATATACATCACCGTGAAGAAGACGGGCAGCCCGAGCCACTTATGCGTGACGATGTTGTCCACGCGATCCGTAAAGGTGAGGCGATCCAAAAGGGGGCGGTGCAGCGCCTGACGTACCACGCCGTTGATGTAGCCGTAGCGGCGATCCGCGGTCAGCAGATCGAAGTCATCGCCGAGCATGGACTCGACGTGAGCCGCCCGTTCGTTGGCAAAGGCGATGAGTTTTTCTCCGCTTTGCAGGCTCTTGATATGTTCGAGAATATCGGGGTCTTTTTCAAGCAGCTTGATGGCCAGCCAGCGTTTGGCATAACTTCCGGTATTGAATTCCATATCATCGAAGGCGGCCATCATGCGCGCGATCTCGCCTTCGATCCTGCCACCGTAATCAAGTTGAAATAAGGGTTGGGTCGCGGCGGTCATGTTTCCCTTTCAATTGGCGTTGGCGATGTGTACAGCGAGGTTTACCAGGTCAGGGAGGCCCCGGCCCTGATTGGCGGTAGTCTGTACGACGGGAATATTTCCCAGTAATTGGGAGAGCTGATCCATGTTGATTTTCCCACCCTCCTTGTGTAAGGCGTCGGCCATGTTCAACGCCAATACAACCGGAACTTCAAGTTCCAGCAATTGCATGGTCAGATATAAATTACGTTCGAGGTTGGTGGCGTCCACCACATTGATGACCACATCCGGCTTTTCTTCGATGATGAAATCGCGCGCAATGATTTCTTCCGGGGAATAAGCAGTCAGGCTGTATGTGCCGGGCAGGTCAACGATGTTGATCCTTAGACTGCCGTGTTCGATCTCGCCCTCTTTTTTCTCCACGGTTTTGCCGGGCCAGTTACCGGTGTGTTGATGCAGTCCGGTCAAGGCGTTGAAGATGGTGGTTTTGCCTGCGTTGGGGTTGCCTGCCAGCGCGATAGTGAGGTCAGTCATTTCCACCCCCATCGAACGCCACTTCGATTTGTGCGGCTTCCTCTTTTCGCAATGCCAGGTGATAGCCCTTGATGAAATATTCCACGGGGTCGCCAAGCGGCGCGTTGCGTTCAAGCAGGATGGTCTCGCCTTTGACGATGCCCATTTCCACGAATCGTCTGCGCAGTGCGCTGGACCCGCCGATCTGTGTGATGATGGCTTTCTGACCGCGTTTTAGTTGATGCAGTTGCAGTGATGCGGGCATGAATTTTCCTTTTATGATTTGGATTGGACGATCACGAATTCAGCCAGTGAAAGACCCAGGGCGACTTCTTTCCCATCTACTCGCAGCGTGAGTGGTCCCTCTAGCGGCGCGGCTTCCAAAACCTTTATTTGGTGGCCGGGTAAAATTTTTCGTTCCTGCAAATACTTTAGCACCTCGGTTGATGTGGCGTTGACCGCCAGTACTTTGACCGTTTCACCTACCGGGACTTCGCTCAAAAGGATTCCTTCCAAAGGCGTGAACGTGCCTTTCTCATCGGGAATCGGGTTGCCGCGTGGACAGGTCTTGGGGTTTCCAAGAAAGGCCGCCAACGCTTCCGTTACTTCGGGCGCGGTGGCATGTTCAAGCGAGCAGGCCAGTTCATATAATTTGGCCCATTCGATCTTCAAATGATCGTATAAAAAACATTCCCACAATCGTTGGCGACGTACGACGTTGCAGGCCACCTCGCGCCCCCTCTTTGTCAAATTAACTCCCTTGTAGGGAGTGTGAGACACCAATCCCTGTTCATCCAGCCGTCGTATCATCTCATTTGCAGAAACGGACGTGACGCTCAAACGTTCTGCCAGACGTCCGATCGAGACGATTTCACCATCGCCCAATTCGGTCATGGCTTTGAGATACATTTCTGTGCTTTCGCTTAATGGTTGGAGTGTCATAAGGTCGGCCTTTGAATTATGTTATGGTTGACCTTATTATTCTCCTTTTCCCCTTTGCTGTACATGGAAGGATGTCATCTTCTGATCGTGAAATAGATTACATCCGGAGTCGCTCGTCTCCCTTCAAGCTGTTGGCTGATTCCGTTAAAAAGCAGAGCGGCCGTCAGGCAAAGTTTGTTAACTACGCAGTGATTTGTTCATCGGTGTCTTCAAGGGGGGCAGTTTATTGCCATCACCTTTTTTCGTAACTTCCACCCAAAGCGAACCGGCCAACTCATACCCGATGATGTGATCCTGTGGTTTCATCTGCAAACGCAGTGGACCTTTGAACGGCGCACAACTCAACAAATGGAAGGGCGTGCCAGGGACCAGGCCAAGCTCGCCAATGTAATGCAGCTTTTCCATGTCATGGGTGCGTACGCGACTGACAATGCAATCGGAACCGGAGGGTACCTCCAGCAATGGCACATCCACCACCTGTGGCATAACGCCGTCCCTGGTGGGAATCGGTTCGCCATGTGGACAATGGGTGGGGTGACCGGTCAATTCATCCATCCGGTCTTCGAGTTCCTCGTTGACGCCGCGCTCAAACACATCCGAGAGGTCATGGGCCGAGGCCCAGTCATATTTCATCACTTTGACCAGGAAAACTTCGGTAAGGCGATGCCTGCGGAGAGACGGCATGGCGATCTTTTCGCCCTCCGGCGTCAGGCGGACGCCTCGATATGGTTCGTGGATCAAATATCCGTTCGTGCTGAGGCGTTTCACCATGGTGGAAATGGCCTGCGCTGAAGCATCCACATTGGAACTCAAAAGCGAAAGAGACACTTGCTCATAATCTTGTTGCAGGCGGTAAATCTCGGCGGCATAACGCCGCATCGCGGGACTGACTGTCATTGATCTCCAAAAAGTATCAACCTGGTTGAAAATAGGTTGCAATGTGATATAGGGGAATTTTAATACAAATATCTAGATTATTCTGGGCCTGAAAATTATACTACACGGTACTTGAGCAGGATAAATCCTATCTAAGTTATCCGTTTATGCCTAGTGTTTCATTTGAAGGAGAACCCCAGATGGGTCGTAAAACAGAATTTTTTGTTGCAATCTTGGTTTTTGCCTTACTCGTCAGCGCCTGTGCACCTGCCGCGCAGCCTCCGGCTTCCACAGCGGAACCAGCCGAGTCCTCTGCAGATTTGAGCGGTATAAAAACTTATTTGCTCGATCACACCAGGGCCTTACAGGCAACGGGCTTGCAGATCCAGGAACAGGCAGATAGGTATTATTCGCTTGCCAAGGATGCGAATTTCGACTACGCGGCTCTATGGCAGAATCAACAGTCCGAGGTGAGGGCAGTTTTGATGGCATCCCGTCATTTGTTTATTCAATCCAACCCGCAGTATGAGCAGATGGAAGGGATCGTGGCTGGGACCCCCAGTCTCAGTCAGTATGACATCATTCTGGATGCCGGTACATCTGCTGCGGAAGGCGGCGAAGATGTCGTGCCCTTCGATCTGACTCTTCCCGATGGACGTGTCCTGCCGAAGCCCGGTCACCTCTTCTGGGTGCTGGAGAGTTCATTGTGGGGTACGAATCCAGATTTTATCGTACCGAATCTCCAGGCGGATGTGGATGGCAATGGTCAGACGGATTTAGGCGATTCTCTTCCGGATGCTAATGTCTACAAAGCTGCGGCGGATGCTTTCGTCTCGTATGTCGCGGATTTGAATAAGGGTGCGAAAGCCTGGCAGCCAACGGAAGAAGAAGCCTTCGGTGCTCTGGTTGGCAATGTTCCTACCTTCAGCGATTTCATCGATAGTTGGAAGAACTCCCGCTTCGTGCTGGGAGCTCAGGCCACCGAAAATGAATTCGTTGCCACCTCCCGCCTTTCCGATTTGACGGACAATGTGCAAAGCTGGCAAACCATTTATTCCGGCCTCAGCCCCCTGGCGAAGACTGTGGACGCCGATGCGGATGCGCAGATCGTCAATAATTTGCAAAGCCTGCATGATTATGTATCCGGCCTGTATGCCCGGGAACAATCAGGCAAACGCTTCACACCGGAAGAAGCGGATCTATTAAGTGCAGAGGGTCAGGAGCGCGCCACGACCATTGCGGGACAGGTGACCCAGATCGCTGCCAAACTCAATATTTCGATTGAAGAGTAATGAAAAAATCTACACAGCAGTTTTTTACTGCTTTCCTTGTCGCAATATTTGCGGCCTCCAATATTTGGGGGGTTGCAATTGCTGCTTCTAATTCTCCTGCTCAAACCGCAGAATCGATTCGTTCTTCGCTGGTGCAGGCACAACTGGATCTAGCAGATGACCCGGAGACGACCACGGCCTTGATTGAAGAGGCAAAAACGGCGTATCGAACCGAACTCTTAGAGCTGATTGCCGCTGCCAATCCGGACGCGCATCAGAGAATTCTTTCTGCGTTCGAGGCCTTGACCAGGAGCGTTTCCCAGGCGGACGCCGTCGCCTTTGCTGCGGCGCGTGCTCAAATCTGGACGGGTATTCTCGCTGGCAGCAACTCGATCGTTGAACTGGCCATTCAAAATGGAGATGGTGCCACTGCGCGCACTTGGCTATCTGTGCGCGAGTTCCGCGTCATTACGCGTTTCTCGCGTCCTAATGTCGGCGCGACGCTGGCTGTGGAGGGGTTTCTCGAGGGAACAACCTCTGCAGCGGATGCGCTCCAGTCCCTGAGAGCAGATCTCCTGGATACCTATCAGGCTCGCTTGACTGAGGCTCTGCACGATCTTTCCACCGCGGATGCAAATGGATTTGCCTCCCGCCGCGCAGAACTGGCAGCTTCGGCTCAAGGATATTTCTTCATCCTTTCACCTGCTTATTTCGAACAACGGGGCTCCACTGCTCTATCAAATGCCCAGACAGCCTTCGCCGATTTGCGAGATGCGGCCGTGCATCAGCCTCAATCGCTGAACGAAAAACTGACTGCAGTTGAACATGACCTGGATAATTTCCGTGCCGCGCCTTTCAGTCCCGCAGAACAATCGCGCCGCGCAGGACAATTATTGCGCTTCCTGTCCCTCGTCCCGGTTGAATATGGACGCGGTGTTGAGGATGGACAGGTCACGCGCGATCTGGAAATTCAGGAAGCGATCACTTTCCATGAAGGCGCCTATGCGGCTTTCTCCGATTTGAAGAATCTGCTGGATGCCAATGATCATAATCAAACAGTCCAGGCAGAGGCGTTGTTCAAGTCGCTGGGCGACCAGCTTGCTGAAACGGGAACAGGCAAATCGGTCGCGAGTCTCGAAGCGGTCCAATCTCAAACGGATGAACTTTCCGCGACTCTTAAAAACCTGATTCCAGAAGCATGGCTGCAGAGCAGTGGCCAGAGCGACTTCGATATTATCGCCACCATGCTCGATCAAATGGAAACCGCCGCGCGCAGCGGTGAATATGATCTGGCTGAGTCTTCACGCCTGGACGCGTACGCGATCATGGAATCAGGCCCTGAGGCGAAGCTGATGGTTTTCGCGCCGCAATTGAAATCGCAGCTGGAGGAATTATTCTGGAACGGACAGGGCGAAAATAAGGGACTGGCTTTTTTGATCAAGAATCAGGCGCAATATCCTGAGATCAAGGCCACGCGTGCTGCGTTGGATTCAACCCTCAGGGATGCGCAAACGGAACTGGGCAGGAACACGGCTCCGGTTGCCATTGCCACAAATGCTGGCATAATCGTCTTCCGCGAAGGTCTGGAGGCAGTGGTGATCCTGGCTTCGCTGATGAGCAGCTTGAAGTCTGCGGAAGAACGCAAGTATCGCCGGCCGATGTGGGTGGGTGTCATCCTTGCCTTACTCGTCACCGCCTTGACTTGGTTCCTGGCGCATGAAGTTCTTCAATCGTTGGCGCGTTACGGAGAAAAACTTGAAGCAGTTGTTTCCATCATCGCCATCGCCGTTTTATTGCTCATTATGAACTGGTTCTTTCACAATACTTATTGGACCAGTTGGCTGGCAAACTTTCACTCCCAAAAACGCCGTTTGTTAAGCAAGGAGGCCGGACTCGTGTTTGGACTTAGCATGCTGGGCTTTACCAGTGTTTATCGTGAAGGCTTTGAGATCGTGCTCTTCTTGCAGGCCCTGGTCCTGGAAGGTGGGGTTGGAGTTGTGCTGCTCGGTGTATTGGTCTCGCTGGCCGCGGTCTGTTTTGTGGGCTGGATGGTTTTCCGCCTGCAGAAGAGTTTCCCGTATATGAAAATTCTGGTCATTACGGGCGTGTTGATCGGCTCAGTACTTTTGCAAATGGTGGGTAACACAGTACATGTGATGCAGGTGGTTGGCTGGCTTCCAATCCATGTTGTCGGGAGCCTGGAATGGCCCTATTGGCTGGGTACCTGGTTTGGTATGTACCCAACCTGGGAAAGTTTGGGATTGCAATTGGCGGCTGGTGTCTTTGTGGTTGGTAGTTATTATTTGGCGGAAGCACTGAGGAAACGTCGATTATTTTCCCCCAACAAGCCAGGATTGGCAAAATCTGTTGCCCAGTCGTAAGCAGAAAAATACAACTACTTTAGCCAAAGATAAGAATATGGTTCCAGGGTCAATAATGAGTTGAGTTGAACTTCTTCTTCTGTTAAGAGATTGACGGTATCAAGATTATATTCATTCGAAAGGGTGATTGTTTGCAGGGAGTCACTTAGGTTTTGAAAGATCAAAAGCCTTTCGTCGGCGTATTTGCGGAGGTAAGCCGCTATGGCAGGGTTACCCGTTTCGATCCATTCCAGCTTCCCTCTGCCGAAGGCGCGGTGTTCTTTGCGTATCCGAATCATTTGGCTGATGGCATGGAACAGGGACTTCGTGTCGTTAAGCTGCCCGGCAACGTTCAGATGCTCATATCCCAATTCCCCCTGGACGAGTTCGGTGACAGGCTTTCCAGTCGTGAACCCGGCGTTAGGCGAACTATCCCATTGCATGGGAGTCCGTACACCGTTGCGATCGGAGAGATCGACGTCATCTCCCATGCCGATTTCATCGCCGTAGTAAATGATCGGTGAACCGCGTAAAGTAAACAACAGCGAATTGATCAATTCGATCTTGCGGCGGTCATTATCCAGCAGGGGCGCAAGGCGGCGTCGAATGCCGAGATTCAACCTCATGCGCGGTTGAGGCGCGTATTGTTCCCACATCCACTGTCGTTCCTCTTCTGTGACCATTTCGAGCGTTAATTCATCGTGGTTGCGTAGGAAGATGCACCATTGACAGTTTTCCGGAATGGGAGGCGTTCGATGCAGGATTTCGATCATATCATCTGCCCGGCCCTTTTTAAGTGCCATAAAAATACGTGGCATGATGGGGAAATGGAATCCCATGTGGAATTCATCTCCATCCCCGAAATAAGGGCGGACATCCTCAGGCCATTGATTTGCTTCACATAACAAAATTCGCCCTGGATAATTTTGATCGATGAAGGCGCGCAGCTTCTTCAGATAAGTGTGTGTTTCTGGCAGGTTCTCGCAGTTCGTCCCCTGGCGCTCGAAAAGATAAGGGACCGCGTCGGCGCGAAAACCGTCGATGCCCAGCTCGAGCCAGAAGCGTGCCACGTCGAGCATTTCTTCCTGCACTTTTGGATTCTTGTAGTTCAGATCGGGCTGGCTGGAATAGAAACGATGCCAATAATATTGCCCCGCTTGCTCGTCCCAGGTCCAGTTGGAAGGCTCGGTATCCACGAAGATGATGCGCGCGTCTTGATATTTTTGATTCGTATCACTCCATACATAATAATCGCGATAAGGTGAGTTGCGATCGGAACGGGCCGCCTTGAACCAGGGATGCTCATCCGAAGTGTGATTCAGAACCAGGTCCATGATGACGCGGATATTCCGCGTATGTGCCGCTTCCAACAAGGCGCGAAAATCATCCCGTGTACCGTAGACGTCAGCGATGTTGTAGTAATCTGCGATATCGTATCCGTCATCTCGCAGTGGGGAAAGGTAAATCGGCATCAGCCAGATACAATCCACCCCCAATATTTGAAGATAATCGAGCTTTTCCCTCAGCCCGCGCAGGTCACCGCAGCCATCACCATCACTGTCCTTGAAGGAGCGCACGGATAATTCATAGAAGACTGCATCTTTATACCAAAGTGGATTCTTTTGCATAACCTAAAATCTTTCTACTAACTCGTGTTACTAGTCTAGCAAAAAGTCCTGCATAGGTCAATACCTGCTGCTGAAATCTGGAGTACTTTGTAGGGAAATTTCAAACGGCCTTGATTTAGGCGGAATATCTGTAAATTTACGTAGAATACTTATCAATCGCTAGTAAAATTCTACATAAATCTACATTGACCTTTCTGCTCCAAAAAGTAGAATAAAGAATGAACGCATGGGCAGATAAGAGCCCTTGCTACTTACAAAAGTTTTCCAAATAGAGATTATGTTTATTAAACGACTTCAACTTGGCCTTATTCATGTCGCGGTGGCGATGACCCTGGTTCCGATCAACAGCACGCTTAACCGCGTGATGATCAAGGAATTATCGCTTTCGGCTACACTGGTAGCTGTGCTGGCTTCTTTGCCCTATCTTTTTTCGCCGATTCAAATGGCGATTGGTTCCTATTCGGACCGTCATCCCATTTTCGGTTTTCGGCGTACTCCGTATATTCTCGCAGGCCTGATTCTCTGTGTGCTCGGTGTGGCCGTCTCGCCGCAGGTTGCCTTCCTGATGGGGGACAATCTTGGGCTGGGTATTCTTGCCGGCCTTTTCTCGTTTGGTGCCTGGGGCATGGGTTTCAATCTATCCAGTGTTTCGTATCTCTCGCTGGCTACTGAACTTTCCGGTGAGAAGGGACGCGGCAAGACAGTTGCGACCATGTGGTTCATGATGATCGTGGCGATCATTATTACAGCCATTGGACTTGGTCAAATGGTGAACCCGTATACGCCAGGAGCCCTGATCCGTGCCTTTGAAACGATCGCGACGCTCGCACTAGCCCTCGGCCTGCTTGGTCTCATCAAATTGGAACCACACTACAAGGACTCTGCCTCAACAGCGCCATCCGAGAACTACACCGCTAAACAAATGATATCTGCCATCACCGCCAACCCCGTGGCGCGGATATTTTTTGTCTATTTGCTCCTGCTTTTGGCAGCCATCCTGGGACAGGATGTGTTGCTTGAACCTTTCGGCGCCCAGGCCTTTGGCATGAGCGTGCAAGAGACAACCAGTATCACCTCCGTGTGGGGCACGTTCGTGCTGATTGCCATTCTGATCACTGGTGTGCTGGAAGGTCGCCTCTCGAAGCGACTCCTGGCCCAGTTCGGTAACTTCGGCGCGTTGTTTGGATTCATTGTCATCGTGTTGAGCGGATTCCTGATTAATAAAATCGTTTTTTATGGCGGCGTGACTCTTCTGGGTCTGGGCACCGGCTTATCTACGGTTGCCAATCTCTCGCTGATGTTCGACCTGACTGTCCCTGGGATGGTGGGATTGTACATTGGCGCCTGGGGATTCTCTGATGCCTTGTCGCGCTTAACGGGATCCATCCTCGGTGGGGTGGTGCGCGATGTCGTGACTTAAGTTACCGGCCTCGCCCTGGGTGGCTATCTGGTAGTGTTCAGCATCGAAGCGCTGATGCTGCTCGTTGCCGCCATCATGCTCCAGCGGATCGATGTCAATGCTTTCCAAAAACAGGCAGAAGAGCCGTCTTTCGTGGAAAAGGTGGCGATGGCCGCAGAATAAATTCTGGAACAAGGAGCTTGTTCCATGCCGACGTGGATCGTCGGACAAAGGTGGTGAAATGACTGATGATTGGCTTTCTCTTAGCGACGCAGCAAGATTACTCGGTGTGCATCCAAGCACAGTGAGACTCTGGTCGGACAAGGGAGTCTTGCCGACACACCGTACCTCTGGCGGACATCGGCGTTATCGTCGGGACGAGGTATTGTTGTGGGCGAAGACTGCCCGCCAAGTGCGCGTCGAACCGGAAAATATCATGCAATCCGCGATGAAAAACGTCCGGGTGCAGATCGGCGAGGCGAATCTGGAGAGGGAGAACTGGTATCGAAAACTGGACGGAGAGGCGCGCAAACAATATCGTGAAACTGCTCATTCTCTCTCGCGTGGACTAATGACATACCTTGCGGCAGAAAACGGCGATGACTTCGAAGCCCATGCCATTGGATACGAATATGCCTCACGCGCCCGTCGTTATGGATTAAGCGCAGTGGATGCTACGCGCGCCTTGTTGTTTTTTCGCAATGCTTTGATCGAATTGATCATGAAGGTCTACCGCGAAGCAAATATCCCGGCTGGCAAAGCCTGGGAAGAAATGCTGCATAAAATGCATACCTTCACAGATCAAATTTTGGTGAGTTTATTGGAGACCTATCAGAAGTTGGAACAGGTCAATCATTAATGTGTGTCTGTAACGATTGAAAACAAGAGCCCTGGTTTTCTCCCGGGCTCTTGTTTTTAATCCCAGGCAGGTCAGTTAGCAGAGGCCGGCACCGATTCTCGTATCGCCACATCCTCTGGTTGAGGTCGAGCCGCGAAGCGGAAGCCAATGAACATCAGGATTGCTGCCAGCAACTCACCCAGATAAAGGTATTGACCATAACCAAGGCCCGTCAGGACACTGGAAGTTCCCACTGAAAGAGCACCAGTGGCAATCAAAACATTGCCAATAACACGATTGGGCAGGACGCGTTTACGCCAGAACAAAAACGCCGAATATAATGCTCCACCAACCAACAAAACAAGACCATCTGTACCAAAGATGATGGTAGGTATAAGCACCAGACCGAATGAGTTGGGTGGAATGATAGCCTTGTATTGTGCTTTAGCACTAATTGGCAATCCCAAGTGGAAACCACTTTCATTGAGTGGGATGGAGAGCATAAGAATTGCGCTCGCGATACTTGCTAGAATCAAGACACCAGCCATAATATGAACCCAGCGCCGCTTGACCAATAAATAAAGTGTACCTTGACCAAGCCAGGCCGGATTCAAAATTGCGCCGAACAAATACCATACGACAAACACCCATTTGTTCCACGCCAGCGAGAGAAATGCCTCGGCAAAACTCCCCGCGCCGAACATGGCTAGTCCAATGCCCCAATACAAATAGGCAAGATTACGGCGTACATAGTAACGTCGGAGAACATCCACCGTAAACCAAAACATGATGGCGGTGGAAAAGAAAGGAAGGATTTGGTTAATTGGCATGATTTGCCTCCTTTGAATTTAGAAATGCACAATTCCAAACAACAAACTAAGAGCGAACAATATCAAACTAAGTGTAACGATTCCTAGTACTATCAAGGTGGCTGGAATGATCTTTTCAAACAAAAAAGAATTTTCTGGCATATGTGATTTGCCATTTGCGCGCGTCTGGTCGGACATGGAACGCCTCACAATCTGTGATTGAAATTTTCTGGTTTGCCGCCTGTCTAATTGTTCGGCAGCATTCTATAGATTTTCTCCCTTCCTGCTGAAAGAGCAATGGGGGTTTATATAGATTTTGATTAGAATTCTTAAAGAGCTACTACGGATGACAAGTGTGTAGGTATAATCGTCTCATGATACTTGACCTGCCTCTTATTCTGGAAACACGGCGGAATCATGCCCTCGAGCATGCCACTCTGCATGTGTTGGCGCGTACGCACCGCATTTCCATGGCTGGACATTCCAACCCGACCGGATTCTTTATCTTCGGCGACCTGAGCACGGAGGACATCCGCGCCGCGTTGGAGGAAGCCTATACGCGCCTGCGCGCAGGCGAAGGCGAACTGGCCGTCCATCCGGGTTGCGGGACCAACCTGGTGGTCACGGCGCTTCTGCCCGCGACCTTTGCCTGGGTACCGTTTCAGGGAGCGCGTTCCACCCGTTGGCGACTCCTGTTGATTCCCGTTGCTTTGGTCTTTGCAGTATTTGGTTACATCTTGAGTAAACCGCTTGGCCCCTGGCTCCAAAAGTACATCACCACCGAAGCGCACCTGGGGAATATGCAGGTGGTTAGCCTCACACCTGTCCGTAAAAGCGTTCATCGAATTATTACGAAATGATCCGTAGGTGCATGACATGTCATGCCCTGGGCGATACGTTCATCGCCCCTACAAAACCATGCCCAATATCTACTTCCTCTTCGGCAACGATGAATTTGCCATCACGCGTAAACTCAAGGAATTCGACTCTGACTTTCCCGATCCCACCAGCGCGGAGATGAATACGGCGCGCCTGGATGCGCGTTCGATGAGCGAAGATGATTTGAACAATGCGGTCAATGCCATGCCGTTCCTTGCGAAAAGACGGTTGGTCTTATTGGCGAATCCTTCTGCGAAATATAACAATCCAACCGCGCGTAAGAAGTTCCTTGAATATATCGGGAAGGTACCTGATACAACGCGCTTGGTGATCTATGAATCTGTAGAACCGCGCGCTGCTGAGAAGCATTGGCTGGTGAAGTGGGCAGGAAAAAACGACAGGTTGATTCAAACCAAAGCTTTCATACTCCCCCGTTTGAGAGAGATGACCGGCTGGATCGTCAATGAGACAAAGAATCAAGATGGGCAGATCGAACCGCGTGCCGCGGAGCTGCTCAAGGAAATGGTCGGGGTGGATACGCGTCAGGCGGGGATGGAAATCGCCAAACTGCTGGCTTATGTCAATTGGGCGCGACCAATCAACAGTCAGGATGTGGAAGCGGTCTGCATCGTTACTTCTCAGCAATCGGTGTTCGATTTTGTCGACGCGTTATCCAATGGTAATGGCAAAGTCGCCCAGCATCTTTTGCATCGTTTGCTCGAGACCGAGGATCCGTTTTCGCTATGGGGGATGGTGATCCGGCAATTCCGCTTGTTGATCCAGGCGCGCGAGATCCTGGATGGCCGCGGGAATCAAAATGAGGTAGCGCGTGCTTTGGGGGTGCATCCCTTTGTGGCCGAGAAGACCACCGGACAGGCTGCACATTTTTCAATTGAATCCCTGGAAGCGATTTATCATCGCTTGTTGAAGATCGATGAGGGAGTAAAAACAAGCCAGATCACACTCGACCTGGCTCTAGATACGCTAGTTATGGAATTGACTAATTAGTTTGCCATTATTCGTTTCGAGATAACCGTTTTGGCGCAAAATGATTTATTGCCAGACGATGCGGAAGCCGATGTGCATATCGCCATATTCTGGCGGGTCTTCAAAATGACGGTAGGCTGAACGCGCGACAAATAAATTGCTGCCCCACCAGCCACCCTTTTCCACTTTTATGCGTCCCGTCTCAGGCCCGGTTGGATTCTCTAGCGTGCCTCTTGGATATTTACCCAGCCAGTCCTGTACCCATTCCATCACGTTTCCAGTCATGTCCAAAGCGCCCACCCAACTCGCTCCGCTTGGATAGCTTCCAACCGGCTTTAGTCCGTTACTATTGACGACATTGCAACGACTGGCATCGAATTCATTCCCCCAGGGATAGTTTAACGAGTTGGGACCGCGGGCTGCGTATTCCCATTCGGCCTCTGTTGGCAAACGTCCGCCGCGCCAATTGGCATAGGCCTCCGCTTCATACCAACTGATGCACGCCACAGGATTCCCAGGCAGATTCCCCAGGCAATCTCGCGGCAGTTGCTCGATCCGTTGTTTGCTCAACCATGCCCAACCCTTCTCAGACCAATATTTTTTGTCTTGATAGCCACCGTCTTTTACGAAGACCTGGAAGGCTTGGTTGGTCACCTCATATTTGTCGATCCAATATCCGTTGGTGATATGTACCTCATGTTGGGGTTGTTCGCTGGCAAATTCGCCGATGACAAAACCTGGTGGTTTGAGAGCCATCAGTTCATCTATGGTGGTCTGGTCGGTTCCCATCAGGAATGAACCGGCTGGCACCCAGACTTGCTCAATTCCTTTCGAATCGGTTCTGACATCACCTGCGGCAGGTGTGGGCATGGTGGTCTCCGTGGGGAGTGGTGCAACAGTTGTCCCAGGCGCCGAAGGCGGGACCTGACAACTGACCAGCAGTCCAAGAAAAAGAAAGGTCGAAATGAGCTTAAGTGCAAATTGATACGGAAAACCTTGGGACATCTTTTTCTCCAAAAATTCCTGGATTTGATTTCCTGTTCGATTAATTATGCTGATTTTGGCGAAAAAGTATATAACTCTGGGGAATTGTTTTGTCGGCTCGACCTTGTTGTAAATGATTTGAAATTGAAGAGAATAAAACAAGTCAGAGTATATCCAATCTGGTTTTGGATACATTTGTAATGAACCTGGCGAGAAGATCAAATAGCAGGTTATTCACTCGAGCTTGATTTCAAAAATTCCAAAAATTGTTCACGCAAATTTTGACCCGGGGTATCTAAAAGGGATGGCCCTGTATTGGATGTGCCAGGAACAATAATGATTCTCTTTGGCTCTGCTGCTCTTTCAAATTGTTCCTCCGATATCGGGCGATAAGTTCTGTCCAGTTCGGCTCCAAGGAAAAGTTTGGGGAGTGTAGACTTGGATAAATTTGCATTGCCGTGATATGTGATGAGAACGATCCCCTCAATTTCAGGCTCTTTTGCGTTAAAGGCACAACCACTTGCTCCGTTGCTTGCCCCCACACAGAGGATATGCTTGAAACCATTTTCTCGCAGGAATAAAATCGCATAATAAACATAGGTGACAGTCTGTCCTTCACTATCTTGTGAACCAATGGTGAGAGCGGTGAAGCCCTCGTCTGCAAGGATTTGGGCGTACTGATTCCACTCATCCCGACTATAACCTCCCCGGCTCGCGAGGATGACAGCAATCTTCCCATGCCCATATAATCTTCCGCCGACGAGCTGCCCCGGCGCATCGTTGATGACCACCGGACCTTCTGGCAGGGAGGTGGCTGTTGGTGAGATGGGTGTAAAAGTTGCAGAGGGGACAATGGTTTCTGTAGGTGTAACGGTGGCTATCGGAGCACAAGAACTCAGAAGAATAGCAATGAAGAAAAACAATGTTGTTTTGATATGCATATGGTACCTATTCATCCCGAGTGCTTTTCTGGTAACAACACTTGGTCTAATTTTGAGTTTCGAATGCCAAACCAACCTGCGAAAAAAGAACCACTCCCACTCTTCACCGATCAATTTGCCGCTTCGATCAGTAGGTCAGTACCAGTTCCTGGATCGACCAACATGTGAAAGTGACCGCCTTGTAATTCATAAGTCCGCCAGCCCGCTTCTCGGGCTTGTCTTGCGGACATGTTATAGGGCGCGCTAAATTGGATGTAAACGCAGGAAGCGTCCGGCCAGCTGTCAAAGACGGGGATGGGTTCGGTAAAGAAGGGCAATCTGCGCGGTTGCAGTTCCGCGATCATCTGTTGGCGAAGTTCTTCATCCGGAATGATTTCTTTTAAATCATCCATACTCCAATTTGGAAAGCGTTCCCCGCGTTCGAGTTCTCGTTGAAATTGTTCCGCCCATTCCAGATCTTCTGCTTTCATTAAGTCGAGCCGTGTTGCTCCATCACGTGGAATCCCTGCATCGACAAATACATAGGTGTTGATAGGCTGGGCAAGTGACTGGCGTATGACCGGAAGCAATGGTCCCGCGCCACTATGTGCAACGAGAATGAGAGAAGTATCTTTGGAGATTTCCCCAAGCCCTTCTGAAACAGAAGCGGTGTGCTGTCGCCAAAACGGTTCTTTGGACTCGGATGAGTCGATCAGCGTGGGAACGACAACGGACAAACCCTTTTGCCTCATTTGCTCCGCGACCAGGGACCACGTCAGCGGGCCGACCAGCGGACTATGGATGAGAACGAATAAATTGTTTTCGTTCATTTACGCGCTAGAATAAAGTTTCCTGTCTCGGCTCATCCACTTCGCCGGGACCTTTCCAGCCGTATTTTTTGAAATCCACCTTATCTTTTACAAACTCAACACCCTCTTCTTCGAGCAATTGACGTTGCTTCTCTGCGCCGCCTGGGCGCGGACTGATCTTGCCCTGCGAGTTGATCACGCGCTGCCACGGTACATCCTCGGGACAGGCTGCCATCGCACCGCCCACCCAACGCGGACTGAAGGCTTTGTAGGTTTCAAATTCCACGCCACTGGGAATGGGCAGTATCAACGCGATCTGTCCGTAGGAGGCCACTTTGCCGCGCGGAATTTGGCGGACCAGCGCCCAGACCTGTTCATAATAGACTTGTTGATTGGGAGGGGAAGAATAGCGCATGATTCACCTTCTTCCGTCATTGCAAGGTCGAGCAAGACAATGACGGCAATTTATTCAGCGAATATTTCTGCGAGAGTTGCAAGAACTTCTTTTTGTGCGGTCGAGGTGATGGTCCCCAGTTTTTTAATAAGTCTTACCTTATCTACAGTTCGTATTTGGTCAAGAACAATTTGTCCTTCCTTGCCTTGAAAACGAACCGCGACGCGTGTGGGATACGCATTTCCTTTAGTTGCCATGGGTGCCAGAATCACGGTGGAAATATGACGGTTCACTTCATCAGGTGAGATCACCAGGCATGGACGCGTCTTTTTGATTTCCCTGCCTACGATTGGATCCAGGTTCACCAAATAGACTTCAAAACGTTTTATTACCATTCCCATTCCGTGGCGTCCCATTTTGTGGGAGTAGGCGTATCCAGCAATTGATCATCGCCCTCTTTTGCCATTGCTTCGAACTTCTCATCCCAATCATTGCGCGGGGCATTTATAGGACGGATTACCAATTGTCCCTTCTGGACGGCAATCTCCACTTCTGAACCCAAACCAACCTGCTCGATCATCAATTTTGGAATGCGAATTCCACGGGAATTGCCGATCTTTACCACTTGTGTTCTGGTCGTATTCATAAAATTATCACTTTCTAATTGTGATTACATTGTAATCACGAACCAATAAATGGTCAAGCGGTATGTGTTTGGTCTATTGTAAAGGCAACATCGTATTGCCCCCTACAACTTATTCCACAAACGTTCCACCTTGAATGTTCTGTTCGATCAGCTCGCGCTTGGAGGTAAATTGCATCTCCACTTCGATCTGCTGGAAGCAATGACCGCTGCCCATCAGCACTTTGCGGGCATGATAAACCGTGCGACCTTCGCCTTCGAACTCGGCACTCAGATCATTATCCAAATCGATGCGGCCTTCGATGATCTCGCCGCAACGATTGCATTTCACTTTGAAAGTGTAGTAGCGCTTTTCCGGCATGGCGGTTGCGCCGCTGAATAATTTTTTAAAGAAGCCCATAGTTGCCTCCTGTCGTTGCGAGCGAAGCGAAGCAATCTCCTGTTTGACAAGGGGATTGCTTCGTCGGGTTGGGTTTCGATACATGGCGCCAAGGCGCCACACTCAACCGTCAGCCCTCCTCGCAGTGACATTATCCTTTCAATATCTCTTCTATTCTACCCAACTCTTCCTCACTGAACTTCAAATTGTCCAACGCGGCGAGGTTGTCTTCGAGCTGCTTGACGCTGCTGGCGCCGATCAACGCTGACGTCACCACTGGTTTGCGTAGCACCCAAGCCAGGGCCATCTGCGCCAGGGACTGGCCGCGCGCTTGCGCCAACTCGTTGAGCTTCTGGACTTTCGGCAGATTCTCCTGCACTTCTTCGGGCGTGAGCCAGACGCGGTCGGTTTTGCTGGCGCGCGCGTCAGAGGGGATTCCCTTGAGATAACGGTTGGTCAACTGTCCCTGCGCGAGAGGCGAGAAGACAATACAGCCGATGCCCTCGTCGGATAGCACGTCCAGCAGTCCCTCCTCCACCCAACGATCGAACATGCTGTAGGAAGGTTGATGGATGAGACAGGGAGTGGCCAACTTTTGCAGGATCTGCGCGGCGCGGCGCGTCTGTTCGGGATTGTAGCTTGAGATTCCAACATATAAAGCTTTTCCCTGCTGGACGGCTGAGTCGAGCGCGCCCAGCGTTTCTTCGAGCGGCGTATCGGGGTCGGGGCGGTGACTGTAAAAGATGTCAACGTAATCGAGGCCCATGCGTTGGAGGGAGGCATCCAGGCTGGCGAGCATGTATTTGCGTGACCCCCATTCGCCATACGGACCGGGCCACATGTCATAGCCGGCCTTCGTGGAGATGATAAGTTCATCGCGATAAGGCTGGAAATCCTGTTTGAATAACTTGCCGAATGTTTCTTCGGCGGAGCCGGGAGGCGGACCGTAGTTATTGGCCAGGTCAAAATGCGTGACGCCGAGATCGAAGGCGCGGCGTGCGATGGCGCGGCCGTTTTCGAGCCGATCCACGCCGCCGAAGTTGTACCACCAGCCCAGCGAGATGGGCGGAAGTTTGAGTCCGCTGTTGCCGACGCGGTTGTAAGTCATTTTGTCGTAACGGGTGTCTGATGCGAGGTAGGGCATTTATTGTTTTCCTTTTCTATTGTGCTCGACGGTCGAGTAGTTCCGAGTGATAACGAGGAACGTATCGAGACCACAGTATTTCAAGAAATATTTTGTTTATAGGTTACTGGTGGTTTCGATACGTGCTTGCCTGTCACCTCGAACTACTCAACTACCGGAGTGCTTTTGTTATTAGGACATTATAAAGTGAATCAGGCGATAGTCTTTTGACATGGCATCCAACTGTTCGTCATTCAACTTTCTTGGATCGATCCCAAACAGTGGCGCGGCGAAGCCGGAGGCGATCATGACCTGGCGCAGCAGGAAGACACGCTGTGGCGAATCTGATACATCTTCGGTACAGGCGAGACGTTTTCCATCTGGGAGCCACAGCTCCACTTTGGGGAACACCAGAATGTTGCGATACCAGTCCGAAATCGAACCGAAACCGGCCGTGCAATAGATCTCGCCATCCACGATCGTATAGTTCACCGGTGTGAGATATTCCCTGCCGCTCTTTCGTCCTCGGTGTTTGATGACCATGATCCGACCGAAACCCGCCGGCCACATATTGATCATCTTTCCCCAGCCCATGAAAGGGTTCATTTTGTGAAAGACTCTGAGCAGATTATTCATCTGCTCAGGTGTGTAGTTTGAAACGTCCATGTTCCCTCCCGACCCCTACCCTTTTTGCTCAAGCTGCCGTCCCGGGCGGCGAGGACGCCGCCTCGAGCCTTTCTACCATTCCCATTTCTTCAAAACATCCATGGCTTTGTAATTCGTCAGGTCCAGTTGTAAAGGTGTGATGGACACGTAGCCTTCCGTCAGTGCGCCAACGTCTGTGCCCTCTTCGTTGACTCCGGTCGGCTCCTCGCCGCCGATCCAATAGTAGGGGCGGCCACGCGGGTCTACGCGGCGATCCAGGGCGTCGCGATAGACGCGCAGTCCTTGTCGGGTAATGACGAATCCTTTGATCGTCTCCATGCTCAAGTAAGGGATATTGACGTTCAAGACCACACCTTCCTGCAAACCTTCTTCGATGACTTTTTTGGCCACCACTCCCGCGGCTTGCGCGGCGTGAGTATAGTTTGTCGTGGTGTTGGCGGGTTTGTCCTGGGAAGCAACGGAAAAAGCGATCCCGGGCACCCCGGTGATGACGGCTTCCATGGCGGCAGTCACGGTGCCTGAGTAGGTCACGTCATGGCCGATATTCGAAAAGGGATTGATGCCCGAAACGACCAGATCGACTTTATCGACGAAGCCGAGCAAGGGCAGTGCTACACAGTCGGAGGGCGCGCCGTCAGACATGAAGGCCGGGGTGCCATCTGCCAGCATCGTCTCGGTGACGCGTAACGGCCGTTCGAGCGTTTTCACATGTCCGGAGGCGGACCAGTTTCGATCCGGGGCAAAGACTGTCACATCACCGAGCGTGCGCATGGCTTGCGCGAGAGCGAGAAGTCCGGGCGCTTGTACGCCATCATCGTTGGTAACAAGGATATGCATGATTATTTCCCAAGGAAGAAAACGACCGTTCCGACTATGGCACAATAGGCGGCAAACACGTATAAGGAATGTCTGCTTAAGTAATGGATCAGCCACTGGATGGCGAACCAGCCGACGATCGCGGCGGTGATGAATCCTACCGCCAGCAGAGGCAGGAACGATCCAAGATTTGGCATTTTGATCACGTCCAGCATTTGATATCCGCCCGCGGCCAGCATCACTGGCACAGACATCAGGAAGGCGAAACGCGCTGCGGCGGGACGATCAAAGCCGCGGAACATACCGCCGCTGATGGTTGATCCGCTGCGAGAGGCGCCGGGAAAGACAGCCACGATCTGGAACAAGCCGACAATTAACGCGTCCAGCCAGGTCATGGAGTCTAGTCCTCGGCTTTTTCTCGTTAATAACTCCGCCAACGTAAGCAGGATGGCGGCGGAGAAGAGGCGAATCGAGGCTTCGAGAAAGGGATTCTTGAAGAGAGCTTCAACCGCGTCTTTCAGGAGATAACCTACGATCAGGGCGGGGATGGTGGCGATGATGATATACCAGGCGAGCTTGTTCTCCTGTGTTGAAAAAGGCCTGGCGAAGAAGGCCCGTATCAAATCCAGAAAATCTTTCCAATAGAAAATGAGAAGAGACAATACCGTTCCCAGTTGCACGATGACCAGAAAAGAGAACATGGCCTCGCTGGCTGGAATGCCTAATAATTCCTGTCCGATGAGCAGATGGGCCGTGGATGAGACCGGGATAAATTCGGTCAATCCTTGAATGATACCGAGAAAAAAGGCGTGAATAATAGTCATGATTCTCCAATGTTATTTAATGTTTTGCCAACCATCCAGATATTGGAATTTGCTTTCAAAGTTCCTGGTTATTCCAAATTGGCCATAATAAATTACTGTATACATCAAGCTTTCTCCGATAAATCCCTCCGGTAGGATGTTTCCCTTTATGCCTTCCACGTTTGATATGATGCATTCCCGCCTTGTAAGTACATCAATAATCAAGAGCACGTAGTATCTGGGAGGCTTGGCCTCCATCGTCTCCTTCCATTCCTGCACTGCCAAAAAACGCGCTTCTGGCGACCACATGCAAACTCGTCCAAACACGCGATTTTCAAACGAATATGGAAATTCACTAATAGTCAGGGAGTAGTAGCCATGATCGGGCTGGATTTCGCCCAGGTAGGATAAGACTGCCTTGTGTTTATTATTCGGGGATGGAAATGTGAGAGGCAACATTAAATCTCTTTATGATCCGGCCATTCGAGTAATCAGGATTACGCGATGGATAAATGAAACGGGGATGAATTTGGTTAGTCCCTGGATGATGCCGAGGATGTAGGAGTGGAGGAGTGTCAAGAGATACCTTTGGACAATATGGGATGAGAATAAAATGGAAGGTAGCTAATGGAGGATGATCCATTAACCATGTTCAACTCTTTGTTTTCTTTCTGCATTTCCGTGCCATTGAGCTAATAATTCAGGAACGCGTGACTCGAAGGAACCTTCGGCAATATAAGCACGAATACTTTCGATCAATCGAATTAACGCTCGGAGGTTATGAATGGAAATCAACGTTCCAGCGAGTAGTTCCTTGGCAATGATCAAATGACGAAGATACGCCCGCGTGAAAGTCTGACAAGTATAGCAATCACAGGTTTCATCTATTGGACGGTCATCGCGCGCAAAGGTTGCATTCATCAGGTTGAGACGGCCTTCGAGGGCGAAGGCAGAGTGATGACGCGCCAGACGCGTGGGTAGGACACAATCGAAGATGTCAATGCCACGCGCCACGCCGTTGATCAAGTCTTCGGGGGTGCCAACTCCCATCAGGTAACGCGGTTTGTTTTCCGGCAGGAGCGGCGTGACCACGTCGAGCATGGCATGCATCTCTTGTTTGGTCTCGCCCACGGAGAGTCCGCCGATGGCGATGCCCGGCGTATTAAGAGCGGCGATAAATTGAGCGGAAGCAGTTCGCAGGTTCGTTTGAACGCCGCCCTGGATGATCCCGAATAGAGCCTGGTCGGAGCGCGTCTGGGCCTTGACGGAACGTTCCGCCCAGCGATGAGTCCGTTCCATGGCGAGTTTGCTGTAAGCGTGGTCGTTGGGATCGGAACACTCGTCGAAGGCCATGATGATGTCCGCGCCGAGGTTTTCCTGAATGGCAATGGATTTCTCAGGTGTGAAGCGATGCGTCGAACCGTCAATGTGACTCTTGAAGGTCACGCCATCCTCATCGATCTTGCGCGTCTGCGCCAGGGAAAAAACCTGAAAGCCGCCCGAGTCGGTCAGCATGGGACGCGGCCAACCCATAAATTTGTGCAAGCCGCCCAGGTCGCGTACGAGTTTGTCGCCCGGGCGCAGGTACAGATGATAGGTGTTGCTCAACACCAGCGTGGCGTTGAGCTTTTTGAGGTGCTCAGGTGTAAGCGTCTTGACGGTCGCCTGGGTGCCGACCGGCGCGAAGACTGGAGTGCGCACATCGCCGTGGGGGGTGGAGAAAATGCCTGCGCGGGCGCGGTTGGTTTTGGCTGTGATCGTGAATTGGAACATCGGGCTCATTATAACCTTCAGAAGGATGGATATACTCTTGAGCCTCAAAATCTTGCGGGAATAACCAATAGGAACTAAAAGTTTAGTCCATAAAAAGGCAGGCCGCATGCATTCAAAAGCAACCATCAGCCAGATCGCGGAGAAATGCAAGGTGTCAGTTTCCGCGGTATCCATCGTTTTGAATCATAAACCGGGGGTTTCAGATGCGACGCGTAGGAAGATACTGCAGGTCGCCGAAAAAATGGGATATGCAATTCGTGCGAAACCCCGGTCAGGCATAGCGCCTCATAAGAAATTGAACACACTGGGTATGCTGGTCAAAACGGATGCGGAGCTGCTCCCGCCTGCCAATCCATTTTATTCTCACATTATCAACGGCGTGGATGAAGCCTGCAAAGACCTGGGATTAAATATCCTTTTCTCCATGTTGCCGGTGGATGAAGACAATCATCCTCAAAAAGTTCCGCATTTTATCGACAGCCATATGGCGGATGGATTTCTGATGATCGGGGCATTTCTGGATGAAACCATCTCATCCATGTTGAATCGCTGGAACGTTCCGATTGTACTGGTGGATGGATATTCCGCCACGGAAAGTTATGAAATGGTCATTTCGGATAACTTTCATGCGGCCTACCAGGCTGTCGAATACTTGATCCATCAAGGGCACAAGCACATCGGTTTGTTGGGCGGTGGCCCGGATTGTTATCCGAGTTTACGCGAGCGGCGCAATGGCTATTTCCGTGCCATGAAAGAAAACAACTTAAAGAACACTTACACTGCGGATTTCAATATCAATCAACCCAGCTCGGAAGAACACATCGCCAAATTCCTGCGTAGCAGCCCGCGCCTTACTGCGCTATTTGCCCTCAATCATAATATCGCCGTGGATGCGATCCGTGCGGCACAAAGCGCGGGTTTTCGGGTGCCGGAGGATATTTCTGTCATAGGCTATGATGATACACGGCTTGCTACGAGCATCTCACCCGCTCTGACCACCATGCACGTGGACACGGTTGCCATGGGATATGGCGCTGCCCATCTTCTGTCCATGCGGACGCATAACCCGGGAGCCGCGCGTGTCACGCTGGTTGTTCATCCAGACTTGATCGAGCGACAGTCGGTTTCAAAGCCACTGAAATAAATTTTTTAAACTGGCAATAACCAACTCAATGTAAAACTCACTAGATTCATATTGAGGAGTGAGGAGACCGTCGCAAACGCGGAGAAAACCCCGGTATGGGCTTGGTTGTTATGGTTGTGATTCGGAATTGGAGTCTCGATCTGACCCTAACCTGCCTCGCAACATGGCGGTTTTGTGCATTTCAAGGTGAGTTATCATTTCGTGAGAGTAAGGAGTAAACATGTTAACAACTTTACAAGGTGTGTCTCGTAAGGGAAAGATCATATTGGCAAACAACCCTGCTGATGTTCCTGATGAAACTCCCGTAATTGTTACATTTCTCGGCGGACCTGGCATTACCTGCGTCCACGGGGTATTAGTGAAGAACAGGCAAGTTCACTACGCGCGCAACTCTCTGCTTTCGCAGAAGAATGGGATAGCCCAGAGATGGGCATGTATGACAACTACGAAGCGCACACTTAAACGCGGCGATGTTGTGCTGGTGCTTTTTCCTCATTCCGAACTGTAAACTGTGAAGCCCCGACCGGCCCTGATCGTACAAACAGACAACCTTGAGAGCGGTTTGTCACAGGTTGTCGTAGCGATGATTACCAGCCGCTTGTTCCGCGCCAATCCCCCAAGTCGCGTGCTAATTAAATTGGATTCCTCTGCTGGAAAGTAATCAGGTTTGCTAACAGTTTCTGTGGTAATGGCTGATAACCTTGCGACCATTTCCGAAATTGCCATAGATCGGGTGATTGGTAAGATTCCAATGGCAGATGTAGATAAGGCGTTAAAACATACTTTAGGCTTGTGAAATAAGTTCCGAATATGAACAGCCGTAATTGCGGCTGTTTTTAATTGATTATACAGTGCTCTGTAAATTCTCTTATACTGGCAAAAACCAGCCCAACGCAAAACTTGCCAGATTCATACTCAAACTGAGCAGGAGGGCCTCAGTAAGGCGTAGTCAATTCGCTGGGATGGCATATAGCAAGATACTTTCAATCATCCAAATCAAAATTTCGGCGGTAAATAAAGTGATGAGATAGTAATCAAAGAAGAGATTTAACAAGACCCACAGAAGAGATTGGGTGATCAGATTAGCGACAATACTCGTAATAAGAATGGGGACAACTGGCTTCTTGCGCCAAAGAGAATATCCACAGCCAATGGCACCTTCAACGGCGATGGTCAATGCAAGAGTATAAATCACTTCTTTCTGGATCTTCGCACCAGGAAAATGATCAAAGCGGCAAGCAGTCCTCCAACGATGAGCGTACATAGACAAGCGACGATAATGATCGTCGCGATGGGAAAGTTTCCTGGTGTAAGTTTTGCTTTCACCAATAAGTCTTCCTGATGGATGGTGACGGTATATTCCGAATTGAATCCCGCAGTTTTGAAGATGTTGCTCTGAAGTGTCTGTCCATCCGAAAACTCGATTTCCAGCCTATGATAAGTACTGAATCCGTAAGCAAGCGCGTGACAACTGGTCGCGTCACAGGTAAAGTACTGCAGGTGGACATCCTCAAGTGGAGAGGCGTCGCTGCAATCGGATTGCTCACATTCGTATAAAGTTCCTGATGTAATAATAAGTGGCGAGTCCGTCGATGCTTGTTTGAATTCAAAATCCATGGTCGGTTTGGGACCTGTATCGGCGAAGACAATGTGAGCGGGAAGGAACGCCAGCAGGAAAAGCAGCAGTACGAACAACTTTATCCATTGAAGTTTCATATTTTAGCCCTATGAGTGATTTAGATCTTTGTTATTAACTGATTATACGGGATGAGGGACAAACTTTTCAAAGCTGAAATTTGATGTGGTTTTGAAATTACATCAACACGCAAACTTGCTTTAGAATTCTGCCTACAAAACTGCCATCATAGTAACATGGAGGAAAAATGAAAGATAGTCTTTTCACTGTTTTGTTGTGTGCAACAATATTGGTAATTTCCCTGGCCTGCGGTATGGTTGGGCAGCCCAGTCTCACGCAAGCACCAACTTCAAGCATCTACGCCACTGCTTTATCGGTTGGAGGTACACATGCGTATGCATTACTAAACACCGGACACGTTATGTGTTGGGGAGATAACAGTGTCGGTCAACTCGGTGACGGAACTTATACAAAGCACCCTACCGCTACGGAAGTACCCGGCCTTACAGATGTGATCTCGATTGCGGCTGGCGGAGAATTTACCTGCGCGCTAACAAAGGATAAGATGGTGAAATGCTGGGGCAGCAATGCTTCTGGTCAACTGGAAAACGGGACAGGAGAAACCGGCATGGCACCCGCGGATGTTCCTGGTTTGACCAATGTGTCTGTTATATCAACTGGTAATGAACATGCCTGTGCAGTGATAGACAAGGGGGCTCTTATATGTTGGGGCAAGAACCTGAATGGAAGAGTAGGCGATGGTTCCTATACCAGATTGATCCTGTCGCCGACTGAAGTAGCCGGGTTGCGAACCCCCGTTACCGGTGTTTCAGCTGGGAATGAATATACGTGCGCTTTGACTGCCAATGGCGGTGTTAAGTGTTGGGGGCGAAATACAGAGGGAGAATTGGGAAATGGTCGGGAGAATCCACAAAGCAAATCCCCTGTGGATGTAGTAGGAATTGATGATAAGGCTATCTTGCTGACGACTGGCTTTTCAAAATCGTGCGCTATTCTCAAGGATGGTCATGCAAAATGTTGGGGATGGATAGGCCCTCATGAGTTTAGTAATGAGCCTGTTGAGTTGACTGGATTGAATGGAAATGCAAAACTGGTTGCGGCCGGTGGAAACCATATTTGTGTTGTTTTGGAGAATGGCAATGTCAAGTGCATGGGAGAGAATACAAAGGGAAAGTTGGGAAATGGTACAAATACCGACAGCCAAAGGTATGTAGATGTAAAAGGTTTGTCAATTCAAGTGACGGCTATTGGAGCTGCCTATGATTACACCTGCGCGTTGACAATAGCTGGCGAAGTATGGTGCTGGGGAGATAATGCAGCAGGTCAACTGGGAAACGGCACGACGGACAACAGTTCTACTCCCATAAAGGTGATGGGTATTAATCAGTAATTTAAAGACTCTTTTTGATCTATTTCAGAAAACTTTGATCTGCTACCATCTTCTCCGCGATCAAGCGGAAATCCTCTTTAGGGATTTGCAACGTTCCAAAGCGGAAGGGCGCGCCCCAGTGCGTTTTATCTTTGATAAACGTGAGATCGTTAATTAATGGCAAGATGGAAACGTCTTTTGCAGGTAGGAACTCGACATTCCTCCTAAATGGAACGAAGCCGCCGCCCATGTCATGCTGGTAAATGTTTTCATCAAGGATTTTACAAATAGCCGTGAAACATTGAAGTATTTCGGACTTGTCATATTCTGCTCTCGGAGAATAGAAAAACACCCAATCGCCGGTGTGCAGGCGCTTTAGTGGCGCGGCCTTGCCGTGATTGGCCTGGATGAATCCGCCTGCCAGGCCGCGTTGTAGATGATCTTTGGATGCGACAATGATCCAGTATTTCATATCGTTTCTTCACTTTCCCTTGGGATTAACCTCGATTATAGTTGACCCATCACACATCCACTACCCCGGAGGGCATCTATGACAGAATCCAAAATCAACGACCTGCTTTCCAAGATGAGTCTTGAGGAGAAGATCGGTCAGCTTAATCAGTATTTTGCGTTCGACAAATTCAACCCGGAAGTGATTCGCAAGGCCCAGGCCGGTTCGGTCATCAACGCCGCGGGCGCCCTGACCGGCAGCGGCGCGAGCGAATCCTCCACCGCGGATGATTGTAATGAGATCCAAAAACTCGCACTCGATACGCCGCACGGCATTCCGCAGCTCTTCGGGCGCGACGTCATTCACGGCTACCGAACCGTCTTTCCCATCCCTTTGGCGCAAGCCGCTTCCTTCAACCCGGAACTCGCCGAAGGAGCCGCCTCGGTTGCCGCGCTGGAAGCCTCGGCCACCGGCATCAAATGGACCTTTGCGCCCATGCTCGATATCGCCCGCGACCCGCGTTGGGGTCGCATTGCCGAAGGAAATGGCGAAGATCCTTTCCTGGGAGCGCAAATGGGGAAAGCGGTCGTTAAAGGTTTTCAGGGTGATGATTATTCCGTGCCCAATAAGATTGTGGCCTGTGCCAAGCATTATGTTGGCTACGGCTCTGCCGAGGGTGGACGCGATTACGACGCCGGCGAAATCTCCGAGCCAACGTTAAGGGATGTTTATCTGCCTCCGTTTGAAATCGGCGGTGAAGAGCGGGGTCGGTACTGTCATGTCCGCCTTCCTCGATCTCAACGGCATACCCGCCAGCGGTAACCGTCGTCTGCTCACCGATGTGTTGCGCGGCGGATGGGACTTCGATGGTTTCGTTGTCTCTGATTGGAATTCTGTGCTCGAGCTTGTCGATCACGGCGTTGCGGAAGATAGAGCGCAGGCGGCAGCCATTGCCCTCCATGCGGGTGTGGATATGGATATGGTCAGCAATGCCTATCTCGAAACGCTGGCTGATAATATGAAAGCTGGCGAGGTGACTCAGGCTGAGATCGATGAGGCGGTGCGGCGCATCTTGCGGATCAAACTGCGCGCCGGACTCTTTGAACTCCTTTCACGGATCCGACTCGCACCGCCCGCGACCTGCTTCGCCCCAAATCGCGTGAGCTCGCCCGACAATTTGCCCGCGAAAGCATGGTGCTGTTAAAAAATAATGATGGCCTGCTGCCCCTTGAATCAAACTTCAAACGCATCGCCGTGGTCGGTCCGCTGATACACGCGCGCAGTGAACTCTTCGGCTGTTGGTCGCCCGATGGACGCGAGGTGGATGTGACTCCGCTTGATGAAGCGTTGAAAGAAATAGCGCCGAAAGATGTGGAACTGGTCTTTGCCGATCACGCCGATAAAGCCGTACATATCGCTCATAATATGGATGCGATTGTTTTGGTCGTTGGAGAATACCCGTATCGTTCCGGCGAAAATTCAAACGTCAGTGATTTATCCCTGCCTCCTGGTCAGGCGGAATTGGTGGAGGCGGTGACGGCCTGGGGCAAGCCGGTTGTGCTGGTGGTCATTGCTGGTCGCCCATTGGCGATCACCAAACAAGTTCAGGGAGTGGAGGCGGTGCTTTACGCCTGGCAGCCTGGCATCGAGGGTGGTGCCGCACTCGGCGAAATCTTATTCGGCCTCGCCTCTCCCTCGGGAAGATTGCCGGTCACCTTCCCGCGTGCCACAGGACAAGTCCCGATTTATTACAATCAAAAGAACTCTGGTCGCCCTGTCCGCGCAGATGGATATTTCAGATCGCGTTATGTGGATTTGCCCAACGCGCCGCTCTATCCTTTTGGCCATGGATTGACCTACACCTCCTTTGAATATGCCGACCTGAGAGTCAGTGATGAAGTGATGCGCGGAAAACTTGAGATCAGCGCAGAGGTGACGAACGTTGGAAAACGCGCGGGTAAAGAATTAATGCAACTATATGTGCGCGATCTGGTGGGTTCATTGACGCGTCCGGTTCGCGAACTCAAAGGCTTCCAACATGTGGAACTAAATCCCGGTGAAACGCGCCGTGTGGCGTTCATGCTCGAAGAAGAAGCCCTGGCCTTCACGCGTGCCGATGGCGCCAAAGGCATCGAGCCGGGCAACTTCCAGGTATGGATCGCACCGGATAGTCAATCTGGTTTACAAGGCACCTTTAAGATTTAGGCATTTCAGCAGACAAAGAAACCGCAGGCTCATCACCTGCGGTTTTTGCCTAAATGGATTCCCACACTATTGTACTCACGTTTCCAGAGCCTGAACGCGTCGTCGAAACGGAAGCAGTTCTCAGCTTGTTTGAACCGAAGATGCTCCTGCTGCTTTTATCGACGCATGCGTATGAAGAGACTCAGGAGGAAAAAGTCAATCCCCAGTCCAAGCAGAAAACCGAGGCTGTAACCACCTCCAGTATTGTGTACCTCGTACATCTGCACATTCGGATCGAAAAATGAAATCAGAAGGGTGACAGGGGCGATGAGACCATGCCACAGTCCGGACCCGGCGCTGGCGATTCTTCCCACCACATCTGGTTGATTAATCAAAGGATTGGGACCCGGTGTATTGAGTTGTATGCTGATGGGAGGCGTGTTGACCTCTACGCTGGAACCGGGCGCACAAGCGGTTAGGATGACGGACAAGATCGCAAGTGAAACTAAAACCAGTAAAATTTTCATCTCTCTGCCTCCTGAACGATTAGAAACTGAATTCAATTCGTTGTGACAAGTGTAAATCAGCGCGTATACGTGATCGTCTCGAAATTCGCGACAAAGTTGTTATCGAAATCGTAGGCGATGATGCCGATCGCGTATTGACCATCCACCGGATAACTCGCATAGAAGGAGAATCCATCTTCGCCCCAGGTGAATACGTCATCACTCGGAACGTAATTGTAGGTGGAGTTGTTGTTGCTGTCATAGGTATAGTACTGGACGTAGTCGGTGAAATGGTCGCCGACCTGGGGAGTGATCTCCACCGGGTTGCTGGCTCCGTTTTCATCTGCGTCCGGGAAGGCATAGGCATACAGGAAGCTTCCGCCTGCATCGAAGTAGAACATGGCATCCACCGGCGTATCACTTTGGGAGGGCGTGTATTGCCCATACACCGCGTAGACGGTGTGTCCATCCGGGCTCAGGTATTCGGCTGGCTGGAGAAGAACAAAGGCACCGTGCTCTCCGTCTGTGAGCGTGTATAGTGTAGGCGACCAATCATATTCCACATGAATCGGACTTTCGCCGTAATCCGGCACATTGACACCATCCACAGTGGTTGTGTTATCCGCGATGTAATAAGAGACGTCCCCGATCCAGTAGGCTTCGGTATCAGGATTCCAGAAGTAGAGCGCGGTATGGATGTAGGCCACGTTACCGGTCACCGTCGTGGAAACATGCACGGTCTCATCGCCTGTGATGTCTGTGCTGGAAATCTGGATGTCGCTGATATCCAATGTGGATGCACCAGGCGCGACGATCTCAGCCGAACGCGGCGGCGCGGAGGCAACGCCTTCCTGTGGCGCAAAGGCCTGTCCTGCATAGTGAAAAGCGAGGAACTCATCCCAATAAGATTGTTTGAGAAAATCCGAGGAGGATTCGGCATAGTAGGGCGGGAAGTTGGTGTTCAACTCGGTGAAATCATACAGATCGGAATCGGGGAAATAAAAGGCGACGCCATTCGAGCCGGACATATTGACCCCATGTTTTTCCGAGACCACTGCCGAAGAGATCGCTGTCTGTAATTGGCCAGCTGCCTGCTGCAGGCCCGAGTCGCTGTCCAGGTTGGTCAGCATTTGGGAAAAGTTTTCTAGGTCGATGAAGGAGGGAGAGACATCTTCACCGAAAAGGGAATAATAGCTGCGGGCATAGGTGCGCGCTTCGGCCACCTCGCTTTGATCGAGGGTGCTCATGGCGGTGATGAACTGGTTCATGGCGCCGATCATATCGGGGACCCGGTCGCTTTCGATGGCGCTCAGAGTCGTGGTCGATTCTTCCTGCGCGATTTCGTCGGCTGAGGCGCGCGCTTCGGTCAGGGCCACATCGTTGACCACGTAGGTCGAGATCACCGCATCCGAGAGTCCTTTCCCGTCCATGGTCGGGTTTTGCTCGAGCTTCCCCAGCCAGGCGGCATAAGACCAGCCATAACTGGGAATGACCTCTTCAGAGGCGATCATATAATTCGAATAGGGATAGAGGGAGCCGAAGATTTCGATCTCTCCCATCAAACAGGCATCGAAGCCGAACACTTCGAATTTATCCAGACCGGTGTTTTGCCGGATCTGCGCCAGGGCATTGGCGATCTCAGGGATGGTCATGCCTGAAGAGGCGGAAGCGGACATGTCGCTGAAGCCACCCGTCCAGCCGCCGCCGTGGTCGGACATGATCAGTGCGTATTTTTTCGCCGGATAGTTTTGAATCGCCCAGGTGACGAAATCCACCAAAGTTTGAGGATCGCTCATGTTCACCTCGCCCAAATCCTGAAGCACCGGCGAGGCGATTGTATTCAGATTGTCATCGTGCGTAATCAAATAACGACGTGCGCCCGTCCAATCGCCATCACCGGTAAAGGCGCCAGCATAACGATCGAGCTGATCGACGATATTCACCTGTGAGTTCGAGCCAACCAGTTCCATTTCGTTGACATCAAACCACATATTCTCTTCCAGCACTTCATCGTCTGCATCGGAATAAACAATGACTGTCCATTCAGGCAGGTTGGAAGTATCCACATCAGGTGCCTGTGTGGCAGGAAGCACAGGCTGGCCGTTGTCCACCGAAGGATTGTCGGAGTTGTTAATGCCGAAAGTAGTCAATAATTGATCCCCGTAGAAATACAGGCCAGCACCTGAGCAGCCTACACAGGTACAACATAAGGCGAGCACCACCAGAATGGAGGGGATTAGATACTTCGAATTTGCCTTGCCCATAACATACTCCTATAAATGAAATCGCTTGAAGAGTCTTTGTTTACCGTTGTTTGCAGATTGTAATACAGGATTGACTTAAGTACATATCCGCCATAAGGTTTCAAATTCTCAGCTTGTGTTTTCCTCCTCTTCCAGTTCTGACAATAACAAATCCAGTGCACCCACGGAGATCTGAAGTTCGCGCAGAGAGATCAGCATCGAGACGATCATCAAAATCAAGGCGATGGCGAAACTCCATTTGCCAGCTGCGATCCAGCCTGCAAAGAGGGCGAACATACTGATCACACAGAACAATAAACTCGCCACACCAAAGATCTGCATGTTGCGAATCAGATAGGTGCGGTAGCGCAGGTTGGCGATCTGACCCAGCAGATTCTCACTCGCCTCGTGCTTATATTGATGGTGCAAATTGCGGATGATGGTGGCGATGGTCAAAAAACGATTGGTATAAGCCAGCAATAACAGCGAAATTGCCGGGAATAGGAGAGCCGGAGTGGTGAGGGATATTTCCATACCGAAATTATAGCGCCTTCTTCGGGGCTAACAGGAATAAATAATCGCCGCCGAGGACGGCGGCGTGAGCAAGAGGGTCAGTATATGCGTTATATTTTATGCCTTCAAATCTTCCGCCCGGATTGGGATGTGGCGAATTCTCTTTCCAGTCGCGGCGAAGATCGCATTTGCCACTGCCGGAGCAATGGGCGGAACGCCCATCTCGCCCATGCCCGAGGGCGGGCTATCGCTATCTACGATATACACCTCAACCACAGGCATTTCATTCATTTGCAGGATTGGATAATTGTGGAAATTACTTTGCTGGATGCGGCCATCCTTGAGCACAGCCTCCGCTTTAAGCGCGGCGGTGAGACCGAAAACAATTCCGCTCTCGACCTGTGCAGTGACGGTATCGGGGTTGACAACCTGTCCGCAATCCACTGCGGCAACCACGCGATGGACATGTACCTGGCCATTCTCCGCCACAGAAACCTCGGCTACATAAGCCACATGTGTCACACCGAAGGTGGCATGATAAGCCAGCCCGCGTCCCCAGCCCGCGGGAAGCAGTGTTCCCCACTCCGCTTTCTCGGCAGCCAGTTTAATTACCTCCGCCGCGCGGCCGGAATATAATTCGAGACGCAAATCCAGTGGATCGCGTCCCAATTCATAAGCCACCTCATCGATGAAACTTTGCGCGGCATACGCCTGTGGAAAATTTTCCACTGAACGCCAGGCTCCGGTCGGAACCGGAGCGCGTGAGCTGGCAGCCTGTAGACGCGGGACACTCAATTTTTCGCGCGTCACGCTGGCATATTGCACCGATAGATCGTGATAGTAATCATGCTGGAGATCGTCGTCGCGCGTCCATAAAACCTGTACGGGAACATCCAATTCCTGCGCGACCTGGACGGCCTCCACCGCGAAATCGCTTTGCAGGCGGCGGCCAAAGCCACCTCCGATCAGCGGGACGTGCACGATCACATTTTCAGGAGACAGTCTTGTAACCGCATGTACTTGCCTCTGTATATCCTGAGGATTTTGACTGGGCGCCCATACTTCACACATGCCGTCATGCAGGGAAACCGTGCAATTCATCGGCTCCATGGTGGCATGCGCTTCGAACGGAATTTCATAGAGGGCATCCATCACCTCGCTGTGGCTGCCCGGTTGAGGTAACCTGCCCTTGGTAGCCTCTCGCAAATCATCACTGCTCAGGCTGGCATTCTTCCCATGATCCCAGGTGACAGAGAGTGCGTTGCGTCCCTGTATCGCGGCCCAGGAATTTTCGGCGACCACCGCAATTTTGTTTTTAAGTTCGATGACCTTGCGGATGCCGGGTACAGCCAGAGCGGCATTTTCATCGTACGCAGCAATCGTTCCGCCGAAAACGGGCGGACGCGCGATCACAGCAAATAACATATTTGGCAAACGCACATCCAGTCCGTAAATGGCTTTGCCGCTTACGATCTCAGGCGCGTCCCAATGTCCGATGGATTGGCCGAGGACACGCCATTGTGACTTGTCCTTTACCTTTACATGCGCCGGCACTTCACGTTTGGCGGCAGCCTCAACTAAATCACCGTAAGGAAGCTTTTGTGTGTCGTCGGGATGGATGACAAACCCCGCCTCGGTCTCACATTGAACCGGATCGATGCCCCAAACCTCTGCTGCCGCCTCGACCAGCATCTGACGTGCGGCCGCGCCCGCCGGCCGTAATTCCAAATAGTACGTGGAAATACTCACGCTTCCACCGGTCAATTGATCGCCATATCTGTTGTCAGCAGGCGCCTGTTCGATTCTCACCGCTTCCCAGTTCACGTCGAGTTCTTCGGCGACCAGCATGGCAAGGGCTGTCCGAATCCCCTGCCCCATTTCCGAGCGGAAAGCGGTCACCGTCGCGATGCCATTATTGTCCACCTTTAGATAAATGTTTGGAACCCAGTCGAAGGGCGGGCGCGGCGTGGAGGTGGGAGGCATCGGGGTAACGGTGGCAGGGATTGGCGTGTCTGAGGCGCAGGCATCCAGATAGACAGCCAGTACCAATCCACCGCCGGCAGCTCCCACGAGTTTGATAAAGTCGCGGCGCGAGATGGTTGCTTTCATTTCACACCTCCTCGGCCGCGCGATGGATCGCTTTGCGAATACGCTGATAAGTCCCGCAGCGGCATAAGATATCTCCCATGGCCTCGTCGATGGCCGCATCGTCCGGATGCGGATTCTTTTGCAGGAGCGCGGCCGCGTTCATGATCTGGCCTGGCTGGCAATATCCGCATTGTGTAACGTGCTCTTCCAACCATGCTTTCTGCAAAGGATGGGAAACATCCTGGGAAAGTCCTTCGATGGTGAGAATGTCCTTCCCGGCCGCGTCCTGTACGAGAGTAATACAGGAACGGGTCGGCTCTCCGTCCATGAGAACGGTACAGGAACCACACAGTCCCATCCCGCAACTGAATTTGGTTCCCGTTAAACCCAACAGGTCGCGCAATACCCACAGCAGCGGCATGCCTGTTTCTGCCTCAACTGTGTATGCTTGACCGTTGATCTGCAGGTCAAAAGATGACATGGATCGTCCCTCCCGGAAGAATAGGTAATCTAGAGAACTATAGACCATCATCCTACAAAAATCCCCTGCCAGGAGGGGAGTTCCACCCTGGTCAAGTGGACAGGTTTTCTGCAACCATGGCAAAAATACGTTAGGTTTTCCAACTGCCTAATGTACGGTTTCCGAATTGCGAATGTCACCTTCCTCCCTGAAGGCGCCTCTCTTTTTCATCCCCTTCTCGATCAACAACACGAGACCGACGAAGGCATAACCAACCACGATACAGAGGGCAGCCATGAATGCCCAGGCAACACCGATCGTTATGGATTGCTGATGGTAGTCGTTCCTGAAAAGGAAAGGCATGGCAGAGTCCAGATTATTCATGCGCAGAAATCCCCACAACAGAAAGATGCCGGAATCCGGGAAGTTGATCAACAGTGCCGGGATGCCCATCGAGCAGGCCAGCAGGAGTGGCGATAACAAATACATCCGACGGATCTGATCGATATCCTTGTCTCGCTCCCAGAAAAGGAGGGCAACCACCATCCAGGTATATAGCGGCCCCCAGATGATTCCCGCGATGGTAAAGAAGATCATCACTCCTGCAAAAATGCTCAAGGAAGAGAGAGTAGTTTCATTAAAAACATCCCAGCCGCGTATAAGATAAGTGAACACACCACTGATGAGCAACACAAAATAGGGAAGGAACAGGGCAATGTGGTAAAAAGTCTTGCGCTTCACACTCATATTATATATAAGTACTTCACGAAAACCGGGTTTCTTTTGATTCTTTCATGATCTACTGATCATAAGTGCGCAAAGGTTTTGGGAAGGTCAGGTCAAGCCGAAAGCCACGTGATTGGGGCTGACCAATGCCATGGGTACATGCAGGGCCGGCATCTGCGGCAGATAGGGATTGGTGACCCAGACTTCGTAGATGGACATCCAGGTAACACCGGCGACCTCCAAACTTGTGCCAACTTCCGTCTGAGCCGAGATGCGGATTTTCCCCTTCATCACGAAGGTGCCGACCAGGATCTCCACCACTTCCAGGGTACGGTTGGCTTCGCTCGGTTCATAGTCCAGGGGTTCCTCGACCGGTGGCAGGGTGTGAAAGCCGATCACCTGCGAACTGGGAAAATATAACTGTTCATAAGACAGGGCCTTCACGGGCGTTCCCCCAAAGACCAGCACCTGTGCGTTGAGCAGGTGCAAATATCTTGGCACACCATCCGTGCGAAACCAGATATTCATATGGATGGCGCTCTGCTTGGTCACCACTTCACCGCGCACGAGCGTGTCCTGGGTATAGACCATCACCGGGGTTGTTTTTTCGTCAGGCCTGAGAATGTACATGGTTCCTCAATTGCTTACTGACTAAAAGAACGGTCCAAATCCATCCTTGTCGCGCAGGGTTTGAGAAAAATTCTCTTCGATCTCTATGGCTGGCACGCAGATTTAGCCATTCCTTCCATTATACACTTGCCCGCATTTGCAATCCCGGTTTATACTGTTATGTAACCATTAACATTTAATGTGAACAGGTACCGTGATTTATGCATAATAAACGCTGGGTAATTGCTTCTCCCATTACTTTTCAAGCTGACCAGGCACTCGTCAAATTCCCACCTATCCTAAAGCAGATCCTTTTCAATCGTGGCATGGCGACGGATGCTGAAGCGCGCGCCTTTCTCAAGGCTGAACCGAACGCCAATGGTGATCCTTTTCAGTTGATCGGGATGCGCGCCACTGTGGACCGGATTTGTCACGCGCTCGAATATGATGAACCGATCGCCATCTATGGTGATTACGATGTGGACGGCGTTACCGCCACGGCCCTGCTTGTCCAGACTCTGGAAGGATTCGGCGCGAACGTGCGCGGTTATATCCCGAATCGCTTCGATGAGGGCTACGGCCTCAATACGGATGCGCTGGATGCTCTCCAGGCAGAGGGCGTCAAATTGGTAATCACCGTGGACTGTGGCATCCGGTCGCCGGATGAAGCGCTTCACGCGCGGAGCATCGGCCTGGATCTCATTGTCAGCGACCACCACCACCCTGACGGCGAAAACCTTCCGCCCGCTTTGGCGGTGATCAATCCCAAACAACACGGCGACTCCTATCCAGATAAAGATCTAGCAGGTGTTGGCATCGCCTACAAAATTGCCGAGGGGCTGATCAATGCGCGGCCGCCTGTAAATGGTTTCCAACTCGGCGATCTGCTGGACCTGGTTGCGCTGGGCACGGTCGCGGACCTGGCGCCGCTGGTTGGCGAAAACCGGGTGCTGGTGCGCCGCGGGCTCAGGCAAATCCACGCGACGAAGCGTCAGGGACTCTACTCACTGGCGGCCGTTGCCGACACAAAAATGGACCGGATTACGGCGGGCAGCATCGGCTTTATTCTTGGCCCGCGCTTGAATGCGTCAGGCAGGCTAGAGTCGGCCTTGGCCTCCTTTGAATTGCTCACCACCACGGATTTCATGCGCGCCGGTCAACTGGCGCAGCAACTCGATGTGCAGAATCGTCAGCGGCAGGCCTTGACACGTTCGATCCAGGAACAGGCCGAGGCCATTGCCATGAGCGAAGACCCCGATGCCTATCTGCTCTTCGCTGCGCATGAAGATTTCAATCCGGGTGTGGTTGGGCTGGCAGCTTCACGTTTGACGGAAACGTATTATCGTCCCGCCATCGTTGCCGCCAAAAATTCGGAAGAGACGCGCGGCTCCTGCCGCTCCATCCCAGAATTCCACATCACCGACGCGCTCGATCTATGCAAGGATTTACTTGTCCGTCATGGTGGACATGCCGCCGCGGCAGGCTTCACCGTGAAGAACGAGAACCTGCCGGAATTGGTGTCACGCTTGAAGGAAATCGCCAAAGATCAGCTCAGCGAAAAAGACTTGCGCCAGACTCTTTCGGCGGATCTGGAAGTCTCGCTGGCAGAACTGAGTTTCGAGGTGCTGAAACATCTCAGCTATCTGGAGCCCACCGGTTATGGCAACCCTGATGCGGTCTTCGTCTCGCGGGATGTAAAGGTCAAATCTTCACGTACGGTTGGCTCGGAGGGCAGGCATCTCAAGTTGACGCTGGAGGACGAGCGCGGTGTGAGCATCGACGCGATTGGCTTTCGCATGGGACATCTGAATGCCGACCTACCGCCGCGCCTGGATGTTTTGTATCATTTCGAGATGAATGAATATAACGGGCGGAAGTCTTTGCAATTGAATTTGAAAGACCTGAAAGCCGCGGGCATACCGGATTGATTTTCTTCTCGCTCAAGTCGCCGTCCTCGGCGGCGGAAATACCGGCAAAGTTTATTCCTTCAAACATTGCATGATCAGAAATAGTGGTCAACATGAAGTTTCAACGCGTCCTTCTCCTTTCTCTTCCATTTGCACTACTTTTCGGATGCGCCCCTCCGACGCCAGTTGTTACTCCTCCAATCATTACCGTCTATTCAACCTCTGCCGCGCAGCCTTGGCTCGATCCGCTATACACTTGTGCAGGCTCATCTGCTGTCATCATACGTGTGGACGATTCGGCCTCTGCGGATATCCTCTTGCGAGTTGGCGAACCAGAATATCTTGAATCACCTGCCTTTCAACTTGATGAGGAAGAAATTTTGATCGTTACGCATCGCCAGAGTCCTGTGCAGAATTTGACTCTCGAGGAAGCGCGCGCCTTGTTCGCGGGGCAGGGGAATCCGTCCGTGCAGGTATGGGTGTATGCCTCAGAAGAGGATGTGCAGCAGGTCTTTGACCAGTTTGTGATGGAGGGAAGAAGCGTCTCCTCAGCCGCCCGCCTCGCCGCGAATCCGCAGCAAATGTCCGATACACTGGTCAACGTAGCAGACGCGGTGGGCATCCTGCCACGGCACTCGAAAGCGGGTGACCCTTCGACAGGCTCAGGGCAGGTTCTGCGGGAGGTATTTTCGGTGGCAACCGTCCCTGTACTGGCGATCACACAAGACGAGCCTCAAGGCATGGTCAATCAATTGGTTGGTTGTCTTCAGAAGTAAGGTTTCGACTTCCCGAGCCCGACTCAAGCAGGTCGGGTCTTTTTGATTCTTCTTGACAACCACGGGCAATTGGAAAGGTTTTACTATCTTGGCTGGTTCAGTCTCGTTCTTGGCTTGGTTTTTGCATTTTCCAAAAATTCGGTGAGTTACAGCCTTGGCTTTTTCTATGGATTCCTTGGAATTGTAATGATGGTCTTAGGTGGATTGACTCTGAGGCGATATTTGCAGGAAAACCCTGTGTTTGCAGGAGATGATGATAAGTAATGACCTGAGCCACCTTAACAGTTGGCATCTAAATGGAGTAGATATGGAAAATAAATTTACGGATGTAGAGCAACGCGTGAAGCGCTACTGGTATTCGGACGGGATTGCAGAATTTTCAAGCGGCGGGATGTTCATCTTGTTGGGGCTGTATTTTGGGATACAAGGATATTTTGGCGAAAATTCCGTGGTGAGTGTGATCTTACAAGTCAGCCTAGTCTTTATCATGATGGGCGGGATTTTCGGCGTACGGTGGCTGGTCAACACACCGAAGACCCGACTGACCTATCCACGCACGGGGTATGTGGAATATCGTGTAGATGACCGAAATATGAAACAGCGTCGTTATGTGGTTGCGTCGATGGCGATGACCATTGCGATAGCGTCGATGGTCCTGGTCAACTACGTTCATGGATTGGACTCGATGGTTTTGATCACGGGGGTTTTAGTGGCAATTGTGTTCATCGCCTTGCGCGGCAAGGCATCTGGTGCAACACGCTTCTATGTCCTCGGCGGAATCTCATTGTTGCTTGGAATCGGCTTGTCATTTGGCACCCTGACTGAAGAATATAACCTTGCAGTGTTTTATGGTTTGCTGGGTGTTTCAATCATAATCTCAGGTGGAACTGTGCTTTGGCGTTATCTGAGCGAAAACCCCATGCCTTCAGGGGAAGATCATGAATGATGATCTGCGCCGCGTCACTGAACTGGATCGTTTGATCCATGAGCCGGCGCGCCTGCTAATCGTGACCATTTTATCCACTGTAGAAAGCGCGGACTTCCTTTTCCTGCAGCGTGAAACCGGTCTCACCAAAGGAAACCTTTCTGCACACCTCAGCAAATTGGAAGAAGCTGGCTACGTGAAGATACAAAAAACGTTTAGAGGAAAATTGCCGCTGACCGTTTGTAAGTTGACGACAAGTGGAAATAAGGCGGTGACAGGCTATCGGCAGCAATTACAAAACTTCATTAATTTGACAGCACAGTAAGGATGCCATGTACGCAATTCAAACCAAACAACTGACCCGTTCCTTTGGAACTTTGAAAGCGGTTGACCGTTTAACCCTGGAAATCCCACGCGGAACGGTCTTCGGCTTCCTGGGTCCGAATGGTTCAGGCAAGACAACGACCATTCGTCTTTTGCTCGGTCTCTTGGACGCGGATTCAGGCGAGGCGCAAGTATTGGGTTTTAATACGCGGGAGCAAGCCAATGAGGTTCGCACGCGCTGCGGAGCCCTGCTCGAACATCATGGCTTGTACGAACGTCTCTCCGCGGCGGATAACCTGGATTACTACGGGCAGATCTGGCACATGTCCGGTACGGATCGCGAGAAGCGTATCCGTGAGTTGCTCGAACCGTTGGATCTATATGGACGACGCGACGAACCCATCGGACGCTGGAGCCGCGGCATGAAGCAGAAACTGGCGGTGGCGCGGACGCTCATGCACCGCCCTGAGCTGGTCTTCCTCGATGAGCCGACCGCCGGCCTGGACCCGGTCGCTTCGTCAGCCCTGCGAGAGGATTTATCCTCGCTGGTGGTGCACGAAGGCGTGACCATCTTCCTGACCACGCACAATCTGGTCGAAGCCGAAAAATTATGCAGCCAGGTCGGCGTGATCAACCATGGACAGTTACTGGTCACTGGCAGTCCCGCGGAATTGCGTTCGCGCACCTCCGCACCGCGCTTGTATGTTTCGGGCAAGGGTATTACTTCGCAGATGATCGAAGATTTACGCGGGAATAGGCTGGTCGACAAAGTGGGACAGCGTAACGGTGAGTATGTAATCGATTTGAACGATCTGACTCGTTCGCATGAGATCGTCACTCAGCTGGTGATGGCCGGCGTGCAAATCGATGAGGTTCGCAAGGAAAAGGCTGACCTGGAAGAAGTGTTCCTGCGGCTGGTGGAAGAAGAAAAGAAAGGTGAAGAATGATCGCTGATATTTTTACCGTAGCCTGGAAGGAACTGCGCGAGATATTGAGCTTTGGCGATGCGCGCGGCCGCAGCAAGTTGAGCCTGCTGATTCTGGTATTGATCTTTGGCATCTTCTTCCCGTTGCAGAGTGGACGCGATTGGGTGGAGGCGCCGGTCAATATCATGGTCTGGGGCTGGATGCCTTTCCTGTGGGTTTCCGGGATCGTGGCGGACTTGTTTGCCGGGGAGCGCGAGCGTCACACGTTGGAATCTTTGTTGGCGACGCGCCTCTCCGATCAGTCGATTCTATTTGGGAAATTACTGGCAGCGCTTGCCCATGGCTTTGTATTGACCTGGGTCATCATGCTGGCCGGACTGGTGACGATCAATATCGGTTTCGGGAGAGGCGGATTATTGTTTTATCCGCTGGAGATGACTCTGGGCGCGCTGGTATTCAGCATCCTGATCTCTGGACTCTCGGCGTGCATTGGCGTATTGGTATCGCTGCGTGCAGGGAGTGTCCGCCAGGCGCAGCAGTTAATGAGCGCTGGTATGCTTGTCCTGTTTCTGCCCTTCCTTTTGATTCGATTCATACCGCGTGGATGGTTGGAGTTGATCGGTAATCTGGTCATGACTGCCGGCCCGGTACAGATCGCGATTTGGGTTGCCATCGTATTATTTGTCATTGAAGCGATCCTGATCGCAATTGCCATGCGTTTGTTCCAGCGCAGTAAACTGATATTGGATTGATGAGATGATGAGACCGGCAGCAAGCCGGTCTCATATATTTAGCTTCCTTTCAGTAATTTGTTAAGTTTGATATGTATAATCAGTAGATCACGAAAGAATCAAAAGAAGCCCGCATCCCTGTTTTCGGGGAATTGCTCGGTTTTTGTGAAGTAATGATAATAAAGGTGTTCAAGAACAAAACAGATTTATGTGGTGTTTTGTCAGTAAGCAATGTAAAGAGGAATGGTTCCCGCTTTACGAGGAGTGTGTGATGAGAATTCCCCTATGGGTCCCTTCAGAGGAACGCAGGCAGCAAGCCAACATTACACGTTTTATCGATATGGTGAACACAAGACATAAATTAAGTTTGAAGGCATATGGGGAACTTTATCAATGGTCCATTGAAAACATCCCTGACTTTTGGGCGGCGATGTGGGACTTTGCCGAGATCAAAGCCTCAAAACATTATGATGAGATTGTCGAGGACTTGGAAAAATTTCCCAGTGCAAAATGGTTCCCGGGCGCACGCTTAAATTTTGCAGAAAATCTGCTGCGTTACCGCGATGATCAGGTCGCCTTTATTTTCAAAGGCGAAACACAAATTTCGAGACACGTAACTTATGCGGAGTTATACGATGCAGTGGCGCGCCTGGCTCATTCGCTGCGCAGCGACAGGCATCGCTGTAGGAGATCGAGTCGTTGGTTATATGCCGAATCTGATCGAGACGGTCATCGGCATGCTGGCGGCGACGAGTCTTGGCGCGACCTGGTCCTCCTGCGCCACGGATATTGGTCCCGCCGCGGCCATCGAAAGGCTGGGGCAGGTCGAGCCGAAGGTGATGATCACCGCGGATGGATATTTTTATAAAGGTAAAACTTACGATACCTTGGCTCATGCAGCTGATGTCGCACGCGGGATCCCTTCATTGCAAAAAGTGATCGTGGTTTCGTATGTGCATGAGCGGGCGGACATAACTCAAATTCCCAATGCTCTTCACTTTGCTGATTTTCTTTCAAAAGAAGATCATCTTGAGATCCAATTTGAGCACCTGCCTTTCGATCATCCCCACTATATTATGTTTTCCTCGGGAACAACAGGAAAGCCGAAATGTCTGGTGCAGGGGGCAGGCGGCGTGTTGATCAATCATCTCAAGGAATTGTACCTGCACACGGACCTCCAGCGCAGTGACACAATCATGTACATCACCTCCTGTAGTTGGATGATGTGGAACTGGCTGATCAGTGCGTTGGCAGTTGGTGCGACGATCGTGCTTTACGACGGCAACCCGAATTATCCTGATCCGCGTGCCATGTGGAAATTGATTGAGAATGAAAAGATCACCATTTTTGGATGCAGTGCCAGCTACATCCATTTTTTAAAAAAGGAAAATATCTCGCCGGGGGAGGAGTTTAATCTTTCTTCATTGCGGGAAATCTCGCAGACAGGTTCGCCACTCTCTGCTGATGGCTTTGAATATGTTTATGGTGATATTAAAGCTGATCTGCATTTCAACTCGATCTCAGGCGGCACGGACATCAACGGGTGTTTCGCGGCGGGCAGTCCGATCATCCCTGTGTACGCGGGGGAGTTGCAGAGTGCGGCGCTGGCGATGAAGATCAAGGCATATGATGAAAAAGGAAATCCCGTTTACGATGAACAGGGTGAGCTCGTATGCGAAGCTCCCTCACCTTCGATGCCTTTATATTTCTGGAACGATCCGGACGGGTCCAAATATCACAAGGCCTATTTTGACGTGTATCCAAATGTCTGGCGGCATGGCGACTATATTTTGATCCACAGTGACACGGGCGGAATCACATTCTATGGCCGTTCGGACGCGGTCTTGAAGCCCTCCGGCGTGCGCATTGGCACCGCGGAGATCTACGCTCAAATGGAGAATCTTCCCGAAATCGCAGACAGTCTCGCCGTGGGGCAAAACTATCAGGAAGATCAACGCGTGATCCTCTTCGTCAAGCTCGCGGAAGGCTTTGCGCTGACTAATGAGTTGAAAGATAAGATCCGCAAAACCTTGCGCGAGAACGCCTCGCCGCGTCATATCCCTGCGGTGATTTTGGAAACGCCAGATATTCCTTATACTTTGAATATGAAAAAAGTGGAGAGCGCGGTGACGAATATTATCAATGGTCGCGCGGTGAGTAATAAGGACGCGTTGATCAATCCGGGGTCGTTGGAGTTTTATGAGAGGGTTATGAAGCAACTTGGTGGTTGAGTAGACGCGAGCGATAGCGAGTGTCTATTCAACCACTAAATTGAAATTTATTAATTTCTTGTTACGGTACAATCGAACAATCCAACTCACTCAGGGAGCCAGCCCTTGACACTTCACACTTACCTCCCACAAGATAGATTAAGAGCAATTGCAAATAATACAATCCTGTCCCATCACACATCGGGTTCGGCATTTTTCGCGGACATTTCAGGCTTCACGGCGTTGACCGAGTCTTTGCATGACTCATTAGGTGCAAGGCAAGGCGCGGAAGAATTATCGCGGCGTTTAGGTGCGGTGTATTCGGCGTTGATCGCGGAAGTGGAGAAGGTTGGCGGGAGTGTAATTGGCTTCGCGGGGGATGCGATGATGTGCTGGTTCGAAGAGCAAATGATAAATTAGGAATGCAGAATAAGGATTCATCATTGAGAGCGGTTGCTTGTGCGTTTGGGATGCAAAAGGCAATTACAGCGTTTCCTGAGTTGGGATTGAAGGTGGCGATCACAAGCGGAGATGCACGCAGGTTTGTGATCGGTGACCCTGGGATACAAAAGTTGGATGCGTTGGCAGGGGCAACAGTGGCGCGTGCTTCTACGGGGGAACATCAGGCCATGAAGGGGGATGTTTTGTTGGATGAGGCAACGGTCAATGCGCTTGGTGATTCGTTGACGATCAAAGAGTGGCGGAGCGATGAGGGTGGAGAACGCTTTGCAGTTATTACTAAAATTTCTGGGAATGTTGATGAAGTAAAGATCGAATCTGTTGAGTTGTTGAGCAACGATTTGCTGCAAAGTTGGGTGCATCATGCAGTGTACGAGCGTGAGAGTTCGGGCAGTGCCTTCCTGACGGAGTTCCGTCCATGTGTGGCGCTGTTCATTCGTTTTACAGGCATTGACTATGATTCGGATTTTGCCGAGAACGAGTTGGATGCGTTCATTCGTCAGGTGCAGAATGTGGCATTAAGATACGATGGCACGTTGATGGATATCACCATTGGGGACAAGGGCACTTATGCGTATGTCAACTTTGGGGCGTTGGCGGCGCATGAAGATGATTCTCGTCGTGCGGTGAAGGCGGCGTTGGAGCTGCGGAACAAAACCGAGTTGGGTTTGCAAATAGGTGTCACACAGGGACTGATGCGCGTGGGTGCCTACGGCGGAGAGACGCGCAAAACATTTGGCGCGTTGGGTGATGATGTGAACTTAGCCGGCAAGACTCATGACAACGGCCAGTGAGTTAGAAATTTTATTGAGCGGACATGTCCACAAGGCGGTGCGAGATGACTTTACGTTCGAGCCGCGTTCACCATTGCCGATGAAGGGCAAAGCGGAGCCACTGCCTGTGTTCGCGGTGACGGGTGAAAGCCAGAAGCGCGCCATCCGTTTGCAGGAGCCGAACTACGCCTTGCCGATGGTCGGACGTGATGAAAGAGTTGAAACTGATCGAAGAGAAACTGGATTTGGCGGGGGAAGGCAAAAGCCAGGTGGTGGCTGTTGTGGCTGAGGCAGGCTTGGGGAAGTCGCGACTCGTGGCGGAGGTCGTCAGAAGTGCAAGAAGAAAAGGATTCGTTGGCTATGGCGGCGCGTGTCAATCGGATGCGATCCATACGCCGTATCAGGCATGGAAAAGTATTTGGGGCGCGTTCTTTGAAGTTGACCATGAAATGTCTTTGAAGAAACAGATGCGGTTCATCGAAGGCGAAATTGAAGACCGCGCGCCCAGCCGCGTGGACGCCATGCCGTTGTTGAATGTCATCTTGGATTTGAACATCCCTGAAAATGATTTTACTCAAAATCTGGAACCGAAGATCCGTCAGAGCGCGCTGCACGCATTGCTCGAAGATTGTTTGAAGGCAGCGACAAAAGATGAACCGCTGCTGATCGTGATTGAAGACCTGCATTGGGTGGATGCGCTCTCGCATGATTTATTGGAGCAGTTGGCGAAGACGCTGGCGAATTACGCGGTGTGTTTCGTGCTGGCATATCGTCCACCACAGATGGAAAGATTACAGGCGCCGCGGCTCGAAGCGTTGGCGCAGTTCACGAAAATTGAGTTGCATGAGTTGACGATTACCGAAGCGGAGAGCGCCATCCGTGCCAAACTGGCGCAGTTGTATCCCGCAAGAGGCGGCGCACTGCCGAGCGGGTTGGTCGAGACGCTGATGGCGCGCGCACAGGGCAACCCGTTCTATCTCGAAGAGCTGCTCAACTATGTGCGTGACCGCGGGCTCAACCCTGCGGACATCGAAAACATCGAACTGCCGGACAGCCTGCATACGCTGATCCTGAGCCGCATCGACCAGTTGAGCGAGGCGGAGAAGACCACCCTGCGTGTGGCGAGCATCGTCGGGCGGCTGTTCCGTGCCAAATGGTTGACGGGCTATTACCCCGAACTCGGCGCGTTTCCGACGGTGAAATCCTCGCTGGATGCGTTGGAATCCTTGGATATCACGCCGCTCGATTCTCCTGAGCCTGAGTTGGCGTACCTGTTCAAGCACATCGTCACCCATGAAGTGACTTACGAGAGCCTGCCGTTTGCGACCCGCGCGAGACTGCATGAGCAGTTGGCGGTGTATCTGGAAAACTTGGGCACGGTGACCGCGCCCTTACTGGAGACCCTGGCATTCCATTATGGACGCAGTGAGAACACCGCCAAACAAATGGAATACCTGCGCAGGGCCGGCGAAGCCGCGCAGAAGAATTTCGCCAACGATGCTGCGCTGGATTATTTTGCAAAATTACTGCCGCTTATGCCAAACTCGAATGAAAAAATCGAACTGCACCTCAAACGTGGAGATATTCTGGAGTTGAGTGGACAATGGGCGGAAGCCGAAGTTGATTACCAAGCTACCTTAATACTTGCAGAGCAAATGCATAATGCCCGTGCCCGTGTGCGCTGTCAACTTGCTTTTTCCAATTTAGCCTTTGATCGCGGTAATTACCCTGACGCACGCCAATGGGCAGAGCAAGCCCTGATAGGTGCGGATGCTATCGCTGATCTGCCGCTCCAAACGAGTAGCGCGCTCTGGCTTTGTCACACCGAATGGGGTTTGAGCAATTGGATAAGCGCTCAAAAATATGGCGAACAAGCACTTGAACTTGCACGTGCACAGGGCGATTTGAAAACCGTTGCCGAGGTTCTAAGAAGACTTACGAGGGTTGTCTTTCAACTCAACAATTATGATTTGTCCCGTACTATGATTGAGGAAAGCCTCAGCCTTGCACGCCAGATCGGTAACAAGTCCTTGCTCGTACACACTCTCAATGATTATGGCGTTATTGTACGTATACAAGGCAAACTTGACGAAGCCTATGCAATTCACACTGAACAACAGGCATTGGCAAAGGAGATTGGCGATAAATTTTATTTGGCTTATGCTCTTAACAATATGGCTAATAGCGCTCATATGCGTGGTATGCTTGACGAAGCCAATCATTTTAATAAGCAAGCATTAGCGTTGCATCGCTACCTTGGCGCTAAACGGCTGATTGCTGAAACGCTTCTGGTGTTCTCGAAGATCTGCTTCGAGCAAGGTGACTATCCCACCGCGCAACATTTGGCAGAAGAAACGCTCACACTGTATCGCGAAACAGGTGCCAAAGTTGGAATTATTTACGCTTTGGACAACTTGGGTTTGCTAGCGCTAGCCACCAACGATTTAACCAATGCCCGAGCCCATTTTTCTGAAATCTTATCTTTATGTCGGGAAATGGGAGATCCTTCGGGAATACCGTATGATAATTTAATGCGGGCAATGATTGCAGTCTTACAAGGTCAAGCGATTGAAGCACAACGACTTGGCACAGAAGGGCTCACTGCAATTCGAGAGACAAGCACATCGCTAGGTATCGCAAGTTCGTTATGCAATGTTGGGTTCATAGCCTACCACCAACAAGAGTATGTCGAGGCGCAAGCATATTATCTTGAAACCATAAATATTTATTGGCCCATTGAATATCGTGGATTTGATTGGGCAGAGGCATGGGCAGGGCTGGCACGCGCATTCATGCGGCAATCAGCTGCCACTGCGCGCGGCGTGCAACTCGCGGCAGTCGCCGAAAATATCCTACAAGACATGGGCGCGGTGCTGTGGCCTATTGTTCGTGCGCAGTTTGATGATGCGCTGGCGTTTGCGAAAGAAAGTCTGGGCGCGGCGGGGTTCCAGTTCGCCTGGGAGGAGGGGGCGAAGTGGACTTTGGAGGAGGCAGTGAAGAGGGCGTTAGGAGAAGGATGATGGATGAAGGCGGAAGGATGAATCCAACTCTGGCGGTTGGGTAGCTTGAGGCGACGGCCGAAGGCGTATTGAAACCACAGGTACGCATAAAAACTCGCGTAACAAGAACGGCTCTGCTTACTTGGTGGTTTCGACATTTGCATGATTTGCCAAGCAAATCACGTGCGGTGCAAGTGTACGGGTAAGACGCTTGGACTTCGCTATCGCTCTGCTCAGCGCGAAACTCGTCCTATTCAACCACGGAATATTGCAGCAGAAGCGCTGATCCCGGTCCCCTGTTTTGCTTCTCGATCATCCAGTTGGAATGAAATGGACGCGCTCCTCAAAGGCGAAGGATTCGAAAGGATTTCTCTTCGTCGTCTGTTCGTCTGGGAAATGGCGTTGTATCATAGGAATTTAGAATGAAGCAGCTTGCTACTTCAAAAACGGGAGCAAGCTTCCTGAATCCAAATTAAAATCGTGGGAAATTTCTTGTGCCATTCGGTGGCCTGCTCAAACGCATAGCCCACGTTGAGTACTTTGGCATCCGCCCAGGCCCGTGAGATAATCTGCAAGCCCAAGGGCAGACCTTCCTTCGTAAATCCACAGGGCAGGGACATGGCCGGCAAGCCTGCCAGATTGAATGGCGCGGTGAAACGCGTGAGCCGGGCAGCCTGTTCGACCGCGTCGTGACCTGCGATGGTCGGCGCGGGAATGGGCGTGGTAGGCGTGAGCAGGAAATCATGAGATTCAAAGAACTGCTCGCATCTCTTCCGGACCTCGGTCTGGGTGCGCCTGGTGAGGACATACTCCATCGAGGAGGTGTTCACTCCCTGCTCCAGCCTGCGGCGGATATCCTCACCGAACCAGTCAGGATTTTCCTGCAAGCGGCCACGATGCACGGTTGCGGCATCGACGCGCAGCATGGTGATATTGGCCAGCGCGGCCTCATGCATCCAATCCACATTTACTTCCTCGACCTTGCAGCCGATCGCCTCAAATACTTTTGCGGCTGCTCCTAGGGCTCCCAATACTTCGGAGTCTTGATGCTTCAATATAATCACCTGTAGCAATGGCGATCCTTCTCCCCTGCATGTCATCTACGAGATGACCGAGGTAGTCTCCCGTGAGCATCTTAATGGAGGCGGGATCGAGCGGGTCATAAATGGAGAGCACTTGCAACATCAGTGCAGCGTCTTTTACACATTTCGTCAGCAGGCCCACGTGGTCGAGATTCCACGAAAGGGGGAACACGCCGCGCGTACTGACGCGTCCAAAGGTCGGCTTGAATCCGACCACGCCACACAACGAGGCCGGAATGCGGATGGAGCCGCCGGTATCGGTGCCGAGCGCGCCGAGGGCCATCCCAGTGGCGACCGCGATGGCCGATCCACTCGAAGAGCCGCCGGGAATGCGCGTGACATCCCACGGGTTATGTGCGGTCCCATAATGCGGATTATTCCCGGTAATGCCCAGCGCGATCTCGTGCGTGTTGGTTTTGCCCACGATGATCGTGCCGGCTTGTTTTAGTTTATCCACGACAAAGGCATCTTGCGTGGGAACGTTCCCGGCGAAAAACTTGGAGCCAATGGTGGTCAGGACTCCGGCCGTGTCGAAGAGATCTTTGACGGCGATGGGAATCCCGCGCAGTGCCTCGGACAGCGGATGATCGTTTTCCGGCAGTTGATCGTGCAGCGCCGTTTGCTGATCTATGACGGTAATGAAGGCATTAAGCTGCGGGTTGAGCCGCTCGATTTGACGGTAACAGCTTGCGGTTAAGTCTTGAGCCGAAAGTATTCCCTCTTCCAATGCTTCCAGCGCGGTGGAGATCGTAAGAGAATCGATGTTATCCATTGCTTCCATTATAATTGCAATGAGATTATTTCATGCGTTTCACCTCCAGATTTTTTTCGAAAAACAGATTTTTGACTTTTCTAATTGTTCTCTCGGTTATCGCCGTATTTTTTGGCGCGCTGGCTACATCCAGGTATGGCGCAGGCGTCGCCTCTGATTCTGTAAGATATTTATCTGTGGCGCAAAACCTGTTAAATGGGAAAGGCCTGACGATTCACCGCGGAGATCCACTTCTCTCGTGGCCGCCACTTTATCCCATCGTCCTGGCCCTCTTGAGTTTTATTACGCAACTGGATGTTTTTACGGCTGGCTGGTATTTCAACGTTCTCCTGTTGGGACTCAATCTTTTTTTGAGTGGAGTGATCTTTTACCGCGTCTTTTCCGACAAGCCGTTGTATGCCTATCTTGCCAGTCTGTTTGTTTTGTTATCGATGTCAGCGCTGCGCATTCACGCGACGATCAGTTCTGATGCGTTTTACCTGACGCTGACTCTGGATTCTTATTGGCAGTCGATCATTACATCAAGGGGCGCTCTTATGGCGCGTTTGCATGGATGGTCCTGTTCAGTGCACTTGCCCCTATACAAAGATATATTGGGCTGGCTGTGACGGTTACCGCGGGAGTGGTCATCCTGATCGAAAATCGGAAACCGGTTCGTGTTTTCTTGCGCGATGGTTTTGTGTTGGGATTGGCGTCCATCCTGCCTATTGGATGGTGGTTGATCATTCATAATGTGATGACCTACGGCAGCCTGTGGGGCAATGACAGTTCCGGGGTGGATGCAATGAAAAACACCACGCTGGCTCTGACCAAGATGCTGCATTGGTTCGTTCCTTATCATCCCTTGCTGATGCCCATTCTGACACGTCCATTGATTCCCGTGGGTGCGTTGGCTGTGTTCCTTCTTTTGATCAATATAAAAAGTAAAGTTCAATGGCGCACCTGGTGGGGGGCGTTGACTGCTTCCTCGGTATATCCATCCTTAGTGTATGGAGTAATTTACTTTGTGGCTGTGGCCTTGACAGCCCTGACGAACGATCATCTCGATCTTCTTTCCGATCGCTATTACGTGATCCTGCTCGTACCAACTGCAATTTTCCTTCTGGTCACATTTGATAGGCTTATCCTGCCGCACTTGCGATTTTCCACGCGCCAAATTGGTTATGCTTCGATCATTATCTTTGCCTTGTGGTCGATCTATCCTGTTTATAGCATCCAGGAGTATCTAAAGAATGCCCTCCTGCGTGGAGAGCCGAGTAGCTACAATATGTTCAATACGAGCACGTATCATGAGATGGGCGTGGTCGCTGAAATGCAAAATTTAAGCCAGCTTCATCCGGGAGAGATCTTTTATAGCAATTATGTGGATGCGGTCTGGTTTTATACGCATGCCTCGGTGGCGCTCCTGCCTTTGTCCAATGTTCCGGACCCGGCACAGACGTATGCGGGCTGGCCGTATGACAAGCCGGGTTATATCATCTGGTTTGAGCCAAATGAATACAAACATTATCTTTCCCCGGATGTCATTGGAACATTTGCGGGTTTGGAGTTGCTTTATCAAGGTAAGGGCGGCAAAATCTATTATGTTCGTCCCCGCTAAAACAAACAGCCCCGCCATTTTGGCGGGGCTGAATTTTTTAAGCAGATTGCTCGCATTAGAACAAGCCGACGACTTTGCCTGTTTTTAGATCCAGGTCAACATCATAGAAGACAGGACGAGTCGGCAGGCCGGGCATGGTACGCATGGTTCCCAATAATGGATAGAGGAAACCGGCACCCACACTGGCGCGGATGCCGCTGATCACCACCCGGAAACCACGCGGTGCGCCCTTGATGGCTGCATTGTCGGTAAATGAAAGGTGTGTCTTGGCCATGCACAAAGGCAGGTCTGCGAAACCAAGCTTGGTGAAGAGCTCGATCTTTTCCTCGGCTTCGGGCGTGTAATCGACGCCATCGGCGCGATAGATCTCGCGGGCGATGGTTTCGATCTTGGTCTTGATCGGTTGCTCCAGCGGATAGAGGAATTGGAAGTTGCTGGATTTTTCTGCAGCCTTCACCACGGCCTCAGCCAAAGCTACGGCCCCTTTGCCGCCTTCCATCCAATGGCGCGACACCACCGCGTCCATGGCACCGGCCTCGAGCGCCGCCTGGCGGACAAGTTCCACTTCGGCGGATGTATCATGGGTAAAGGAGTTAACGGCCACAACCACATTGACGCCATATTTCAGCGCGTTCTCGATGTGCTGAATCATGTTCGGCAAGCCCTTGCGCAGCAGATCGAGATTCTCCTCGGTGTATTCGGGAGCGAGGGGTTTGCCAGCGACAACTTTGGGACCGCCGCCGTGCATCTTGAGCGCACGCACAGTTGCGACCAATACAACGACCTGGGGAATCAATCCGCTGTAGCGGCACTTGATATCGAAGAATTTCTCCATGCCGATGTCCGCGCCGAAGCCGGATTCCGTGATGACGTAATCAGCCAGTTTAAGCGCGATCTTGTCGGCGATGATGGAACTGTTTCCGTGGGCGATATTGGCAAAGGGTCCTGCGTGAACGAAGGCCGGAAGTCCCTCGAGAGTCTGCATCAGGTTCGGTTTGATCGCGTCTTTCATCAAGACGGTCAAAGCTCCCGCCACCCCAAGGTCCTCGGCGGTGATGGCTTCGCCTTGCTTGTTCGTGGCGACGACCATGCGGCCCAGGCGTTCGCGCATATCTTCCAGACTGGTGGTCAATGCCAGGATGGCCATGATCTCAGATGCAACGGTGATATCGTAACCGGAACGATGTTCGAAGCCCGCTTCATCTTTGCCGAGACCCACTTCGATCTCGCGCAGGAAGCGATCGTTCACATCGATGACGCGTCGCCACTGAATGCCATTTGGGTCGATGTCGAGACGGACGAAACGACTGCGTTCCTCAGGCGTGAGTTCATTCGGATCGGTCTTATCGATGCCAAGTTTCTTCAAGCGGCGGAGCATGGTCGGCGAGAAACTGCGATTGCCCTGTTTATCTGGCGGGCAGAGCGCATTGAAGAGTTTCTCGTCATCCTGTTTGGCTTCATGCATCATGCGCACGTCCAGTGCCGCGGAACACAAATTGTGCGCGGCTGTGATGGCATGGATGTCGCCCGTCAGATGCAGGTTGAAATCTTCCATGGGGATGATCTGGGAATAGCCGCCACCGGCTGCGCCGCCTTTGATACCAAAGGTTGGTCCCTGCGAAGGCTGGCGGATGACTGTGATCACATGTTTGCCGAGGTGCGCACCCAGTGCCTGACTCAGACCCACAGTAGTGGTCGTCTTGCCTTCACCGAGCGGTGTGGGCGTGATGGCGGTTACATCGATGTATTTTCCGTTTGGACGCTTGCTCAAACGGTCGAGAACCTCCAGCTTAACCTTGGCTTTGTAAGGCCCAAACAGCTCCAGCTCATTTTCTTTGATGCCCAATTCTGCTGCGATCTGGAGGATGGGTTTTAGCTTGCCCTCCTGCGCGATCTCGATATCGGAAGGGACAGGTTTACGAAGTTTGAGTTTGGTTGGCACGAAGCTCGTAACGGCTTTCCTGCCATTGGATGACAGGGAAGTTCCAACTTTTTTGACCGGAGGTTTTTTCATCGAAACTTTTTTCTTTGGCGAAGTTTTATTGACCTTTGACTTGGTAGCCATGTTTTCTCCTTTGTACCGATTTTCAGCTTAATTATCGAAAAATTCCGTACATTTGACAATGGTCTTCCTTCCTTTATTTCTGCGAATTGTGTCATGCTGTGTTGTCTATACCCCGCCAGACAGCCTAAGAAACCCACATTTTCTTGCCAAAAACTCATTAACTCGCGATCCACGTGCCCAGCGTTTCCCCGCCTAACGCGCGAGCAATGTTTCCCGGTTCGGTACCCGAGAAAATTTGAATTCTGAGATCCGGGTTTTGTTGCACCAGTTCCAGCATTTGCTTCACTTTGGATTCCATGCCACCGGTCACATCCGCGCTTGCAGATTTCCCCACGCCTGTGCTGATTTCTGCAAAGGTGGCTGGGGTGATCTCTTCCATCTTTTGCTCTCGTTCCGGGAAGTCTGCCCAGACCGCGGCTTCGAGTTCCGCCAGCAGAATGCGGTCGGGGTTGAGCGCACGCGCCAAGTGCATGAACAAATCTTCGGTGGAAAGAATCGTGCCCCGGCGGATCTCATCGAAGACCACATCTCCATGGATCACCGGCACGAGTCCGGAAGCCAGCGCCATACTGATGGGTGTTGTATCCCAGATCGAAACCCGTCCTTCGCTGGCGATCACATTGGCGGAGGGCGGCAGGGCAATCGCACGGAGGTTTACCTTGTTCAAGGCCTTCATGACGAAGCAATTCAACGCGGATGCCTGATACCACACCTCCGCGAAACCCTGCCAGTAATGCTCCTCAGCCTCATCATGCTCTCCCTGCGGGAGGGGAGTAGAGCGCGGGAAGAAGCCATCGCGCGTCCGATATTCGCTGGCGGCCACGTGGCCGAAGGAGCCGGAACCGTGCCCGATCACGAGCCGCAGATCCGGGTGGGTCTTAAGCGCAGTCGCGATCTGGAGCGCCAGGTCTTCGATGATAGCCAGTTGGGGTGTATACGGTTGGGTCTTGTCCGTGATTAATGATCCGCCCAGTTTGAGAAAAACAAGCTCTTTCATTGCTCTCTATTTTAACCACAAAACATATTTTATCGCGACAGGAAGTATAATCTCACGCTTAATGAGCATTGAAACAGGCGTTATCCTTGTAACTGCCCTATTTGGTGTGGCAGGGCTGCTTGCGGCGCGAGTAGGGATTCGGTCGCTCCAATCCGCGCGCAAGGTTTCCTTTTATCGTACGCGTCGCGTCCACATGTTGGCTGGCTGGCAATGGCTGGTTTTGGCGATCCTCTTGCTCTCCCTGGCGTTTGTGTCCGCCTTTCTGGGCGAAACCATTGCGAGTCAGCTTTTCTTCTTCTCTCCAGCCCTGAGGACGACCTCCACATGGACGCCTTTACCGACCGCGACACTTTTTTCATCCCCAACGCATACCAGCCTGCCGTCTGAGACATTCACGCCCGAAGGAATATTGACAATATCCGATACACCTGGCACACCTCCAACGTTCACGCGTACCTTTACCATCACACCGACTTAAGCCTCTACCCGAACTGTCACCGTTTCCCCAGAGTTTTACTTTCACTGCCACCTCTACCCGAACGCCGCTTCCCACTTTTACCTCGACACCGACACGCACTCCGCGTCCGACGCTGACTCCGTCAGCCACGCGTACAGTGCGCCCCACCATCACGCTTACACCGACGCCGAGTCGCACTCCCTCACCGACATGGACACCGTTATTTGAAGAGGTGCATGTTTACTTCACAGATAATAAGCGGTTGATCGCCGGGCAGCTTCCTTACGAAGTGGCGGTGAGACGTGCCGTCCCCTCCTCAAAGAACAGGATAGAAGCTGTGCTCGACGAATTTTTCAAAGGTCCCAGCGACGTGGAACGAAATAGTGGACTGGGATTGGTGCTCAATGGTTTTACCGGTTATAGCAAGACCACGTTTGCCAACGGTGTTGTCTATGTTTATCTCACTGGGAATTGTCAGTCGAACGGTACGCTCTACAGCATTGCCTATCCGCTCATGGCGAATCTTAAACAATTCCTTGAAGTTCAATTCGTCAAGATCTTTGATCAATACGGCGATACGCGTGAACCCGCGGCGCGCCTCGAACTCGATTCCCGTTTGCCTCGACCCAACCTTCACGCCCAGCCCGACTCCCTCTCTGACTGCTACGCCGCGTTAGTTCCATGACTTCTCTTTTGCCATCCAGTCAAAAATTCCCCATGCTATAATTTTCCACACCCTCTTATGGATATTCATGCAGGCATTCTGGCCGCGATTGTGTTATCTGTCCTCGGCGCTTTGTTTGTGTTTCGCTCTGGTTACCGCGCCTGGATGTCGGCGAGACGACTCACGTTTTACCGGATCAGGCGTCAGCGCGCAAGAGCCGGAGCTTTCACGATGCTGGTCGCCCTGGTCATTTTTGGGTTGGCCAGCCTTTTATACTTTTATGGTGAGCCGGTAGCCTATCAATATTTTCCTCCTTCGCCGACAGCTTCCTTGACGCCCAGCATCACACTGAGCCCGACGATTACGCTTTCTCCAACCATCACGGTTCCTCCAACCATCACGGATACACCGTCTGTCAGTGATACGCCGACCATTACGCCTACACCGTTTATTCCTCCTGCCATTGAAGTCTTATTCGACAGCGACGTGACGCCGAATCCCAATGCAGTCTTCAGCCCGCTGCAATTTACACTCAACTGTGGCAACTTCAACGATTTCAACGCCGCCACCGTTTTTCAAAACCCGATCAACTATATGTGCGGCGTGTTCACGTATGATCAAATGACTCCCGGCGCGCAATGGACCGCGCTCTGGTATCGCGAGGGGAAACTGGTCCATTATGAGACGCTCCCATGGAATGGTGAGACCGGCGGCTACGGCTATGCTGATTGGCGTGCACCCGCTTCCGAATGGCTGCCCGGTTCGTATGAGGTGCAGATCTTCGTTGGGCTGGATTGGAAAGTGGTAGGACAGTTCATCCTGCAAGGGGACGCGCCAACTCCGATTCCGACCGCGACGCCTTCTTTGACCCCGACTTCCTCACGCACGCCAACGCCTTCCAGGACGCCAACTTCCACCCGAACACCAACGCCGACGAGGACACCCTCTGCTATTCCATAACTCATTGCGAGGAGGGTTGAGACGTGGTGCGAGACACCACTCGCAATGAAGGATGCTCAGAAAAGGATACTTTCATGATTTAACAATCTTTCCAGGATACCTATCCCGATGAACTGGCACACTGTTATGGATGTGGCCGACTCAATGAGCACGGACATCAAATCAAAAGTTATTGGGATGGAGATGAATCGGTCTGCCATTTTCTGCCGAAGCCCTATCACATTGCCATTCCCGGCTATGTGTATGGCGGACTGCTGGCATCCTTAATCGATTGTCATGGCACGGGGACCGCCTCCGCGGCTTTATATAAAGCGGCGAAGGAACAGGATCCATACGTCGAACCAAATACTCGCACGCTCACGGCTTCTCTGCATGTGGATTATCACAAACCTACTCCACTGGGCGTTGAACTGGAAGTGCGCGGCAAAATAAAGGAACTCAAGGAGCGCAAGGTTGTGATTGAAGAATGGATTCTGGCCAACGGAGTCATTACTGTGCGCGGAGAAGTGGTTGCCGTGCAGGTGCCTGAGTTCGTGCTGGAAGAATTATTGAAGGGAAAACAAAGCTGAAATTGACCATTGCCTTATGTGACTACATTTTGTATAATGTGGTCACATAAGGAGCGACCATGAACGAAGTTAGAGTTGGAACACGCGAATTGAGAAGTAAATTTAGTGAATATATGCGTCGGGTTAAAAAAGGTGAAACCATTATCGTTACCGAGCGCGGTAAGGCCGTTGCTCAATTCACGCCTGTCACGCAGAGTGTTGAAGAACGCATTTGGGCAATGGTGGATGCTGGCTTGGCAGATTGGGATGGCAAGAAACCAAAACCTTATAAGCCCAAGATCGTGAATCATACTGGAAAATTGATGTCGGATATCGTTGTTGAAGACCGGCGATGATTATTTACTTTGATACAAGTGCTCTGGTGAAGAGATACTTACGTGAAGCTGATTTAGACAAGGTGATGGCTTTGTTTAATGAAGCAGATCACCTGTTTGGAAGTGCTGTTCTTACACAAGTGGAAATGGCAGCGACATTCCAGAGAGCGGTTCGCATGGAGGCTGCTTCTCCTAAACTTGCAGTAGAAGTTTGGGAGGATTTTTTAGATCACTGGCAATCATTCACCCGTTTGAGAATATATGCAGGGACCATTGAAAGGGCATCAGGGAACGCATGGGCGTATGAGTTACTTGGCTACGATTCCCTTCATCTTGCGGCGGCACAACTTTGGCAGGAAACTTTAGGGATACAAATCACCTTCGCTACCTTCGAACGCGAATTATGGATAGCGGCACAAAAGGCCGGAATGTTGAGTTGGCCATCGGAATTGGTTTCAAAGGAATAAATTCAGAATTGGGTGCAGGGCCGTTATAGCACAAGTGCCTGACTCGATGGTGGAAGAATTATCGAGGAAGCAGGCTATCATTAAACGCAGAATATCGTCTGGCAGGTTATGCAGATAAAAACATCAAGGAAGGCAAAGAAGGAATCATGAGCAAAACTGTTTACATTGGTACGGATGGGGGGGCCACTACCTCCAAAGTGGGCGGTGTCTGGAAAGACGGATCGACCATCTCGACCAAATTATTGCAAGCTTCTACAAATGCCGCGCTGGGGCCCGAGTTCGTGGTGCGTAGTTGGGTGGAAGCGATGGACAACTATCTATCTACAAATTCCCTTTCCTGGGGGCAGGTTGGAGGAGTAGGGCTGGCTGTTCCCGGTCCGTTTCAACGTTATGGCGTTTTTGATCATTCGGCAAACCTGCCCGATAGTTTTACCGGTTTTGATGTGCATACGGTTTACAGCAACGCGCTTTCCGAACGCGCCGGACGTGCCATCCCATTGGTCGTTGGTAACGATGGCGACATGGGCGGCGTGGCAGAGGCGCAGCACGCGCGCGGTGGTAACAACGGGACTGTCCTGATGCTTGCTCCCGGCTCCGGGCTGGGATGTGCTTACATCAACGAGGATGGATTGGCATTGAATGGTGATTTGTTTGCAGGGATGGAAGCCGGTCATATGCCGGCCCTTTTACATTTGCTGGATGCCAGGCCCTATCAATGCGGATGCGGACGCACGTGGGGCTGTATCGAAATGTACACCTGCCTTGCCGGCCTTCCTTATTTGCTTGCCGATAAGTTGGAAAAATATCCCGATCATGATCTGGCGAAATCGACCCTCAGCATGAAGGAACGCGCCTTCTCACTGCGCGGGCTGGCACAGAAAGGTGACAAGCTTGCCGCAGAGATCTTCGATTTTCAAGCCAAAGCCATGGGCTTGCATGTTGCTAATATGTCCATGGCGCTTGATCCAAAATTTGTGGTCATTGGTGGCGGACTGATGGACCCCGAAGCGACGACCACCGCTTTCCGCGAACGTTATCTGAGCATCGTTCGTTCCAATGCCCGTGAATTTCTCTGGCCCTATCAACGCGATACGATTAGCATAGTCCCGGCTGCGCTGGGTGATCTTTCGCAAGCTATTGGGGCTGCACTATCTGCTTTGTATAAAGCGAGATCATAAAAAATCAATCTTTCAATCGCAGGATAAACTGCAATTTATCCTGCGATTGATTTAAGTTTGGTCGTATAATTTGAAGCGGAAATTTAATGACAGACTCTCCCACTCGACCCCTCAAAGTTTTTCTTTGCCATGCCTCAGCGGACAAGCCAGCTGTCCGTAGGTTAGATCGTTATTGACACTCAAAAGGCATGGATCCATGGCTTGATGCGGAGAAACTGTTGCCGGGCGAAAATTGGGAGGTTGAAATTCCCAAAGCCTTATTTGCCTCAGATGTAATTCTAGTTTGTCTTTCAAAAAACTCCGTCAATAAAGAGGGATACGTTCAGAAGGAAATAGTCTTTGCGCTTGACAAGGCAATGGAAAAACCCGAAGGAACTATCTTCATCGTACCTGCGAAGTTGGAAGCATGTGATGTTCCGCAACGCTTGAATCACTATCAGTGGGTAGATTTATATCGTGATGGCTACAAGCGTTTGATGTTGAGCTTGAATAAGCGCGCCACGCAATTAGGGCTAGCGGTGGATCAAATATCGTAACTGCTCAGGACTTTTTTAGAAAACGAGTGTTAAGAATTGCATGATACCAGAGACGGCAAAGGCCGGCCTAGAGGAACTGACGCGAGAGCAATTGATGGCGCTGGTGTACGAATTGCTGGACAGGCTGAGCGAGGTCGAAGAGAAACTGCGGCTGAAACAAACGCCGACGAGCTCGAAGAATTCTTCGCAGCCGCCTGCGCGGGCTTTCAAGGGGGAAAATGAAGAAGCGCAAGCGAAGTAGGAAGAAAGGTGCCAAAGCAGGGCATGAAAAACAGGAGCGGGCGCTGGTGGACGAACCGAGCAAAGTGATCGAAGTGTATGTGGACAACTGTTCGAACTGTCAGCTCAATCTGTTGGATCAAGCACCGGTACGGACGGTGCGCCGTCAGATCACCGAGTTGCCTGAGATTGAGCCGGTGGTGATCGAGATGCGACAACACGAAGTGATCTGTCCCTGCTGCAGAGAACGGCAAGTGGGGCAACTGCCGGAGGGGTTGCAGGCGGGGCGCTAGTTTGGGCCGCGGCTGGAAGCCCTGGTGAGGATCCTGCATCACGAACATCACATTGGGTTTGAACGGCTGATCCAGATCTGTGGGAGATCTTCCACATGCGGTTGAGTGAAGGCGGGGCGGTGGCGATTGTGCAGCGGGCCGACCAGGCCGTGCAGGCGGAAGCGGAAGCCATCGGGGAGCAAGTGCGCCAGAGCAAGGTCATGGGCAGCGATGAGACCAGTGCACGGGTGCAGGGACGCAGCTATTGGCAATGGGTCTTTGTCAGCGGTCATTGGGAATACCACCTGATCGTGCCCAGCCGAGGCTATGATGTCATTGAGACCTGCATGCGTGAGAGTGAGGCAGACGTCTGGGTCTGCGACTGCTGGAAAGCGCAGTTGAATGCGCCGGCCAAGATCCGCCAGATTTGTCTGGCACACCAGATCCGTAACCTGCAGGGTCTGATCGACCGGCGATCGCAGTTGAGCTGGGCCAAAGAAATGCAGGCCTTGTTCCGCCAAGCCATTCGCCTGGGAAATCGCCGGGAGCATATGACCCAGAGAGGCTACCAAAGACAAGTACTGATCCTCCACAAACACCTGCAGCGCTTGCTCAAGCGCCGGTTCCGCGGACCGGGCACTAACCTGCTGGAGCGCTATCGCAAGTACCGTGATTTGCTCTTCGTCTTCCTGCAACGCAGCGCTGTGCCGGCGCACAACAATGCCTGTGAACGCGCCTTGCCTCCGTCCGTGATCCATCGCAAAGTCATGGGCTCTTTCCGTTCCGAGTGGCGCCCACAAGCCTATGCCGCTCTCACCACCCTTCTGAACACCGCAAAACGCCACGGCGAAAGTGCCTTTCAAAAACTGGCCAGCTTGATGGGTACACCGGTCTTACCTTTCCTGGATCAGCCCGTTTTTGCGTGAGCAGTTACTTTCCATCAACTTCCTTTGGTAGGTCGCAACTTAGGTTAAATATTATGCATTACTTGGGAATAACGCTTCTAACCCGCAAGGGCCCATCAGTGGGCAATACCGGGTTCTGCGCGGCGGATCGTGGTACGACGGCGCCCAAACCGTCGAACGCCGCAAGGCCTATCCGTTGAGTACGTACTTCTATATTGGTTTCCGCTGTGCAATGAGTGTAACCCCGTAATAGCAGACTTCCGAATTCTCAAAAAATCCGGAAGTCTTGGTTTGTTATTTCTTCATCGGCTTTGCCATCTCATCCCTTCGATTGCGAAGCACTCAGGGCAAGCCTTCACGGCGTGATACAAACTTTCAGCCTTCAACTCGCTCAACGCGTAGCATGGCGCTTTGAGATGATCTGACAGTTGTTCGTAAACAATTAGGTTTTGTTTTCCTGTTTGCCAATGAAGATCAATGACTTAAGGTCTTCGCTATCATTGGGGGTAAATCGCGCAACTGCCGCGTGGACTTTGTCTAAATCTTCATCTGATGCCAGCCCTAACATGCGGGATACATCTGCCCAATCTTGTGTGCGCTGTGCTCCCATCTTAAGCAGAATCAAATAAGGGAGGCTGATGACCGGGTAGCCTGCCATATCCAAGTTCGGCTCGTTTAGTGCATCCTTAAGCCATGCTTCAGTACTTAATAATAAATCCACTTCAACGCCATCGGGCGCGAGCAATGCGTACCCAGGGATCGCAAGCGGCTTAAGGACCTGATACCCCGCCTGTTGTAATTTCAGAAGCACTGCATCTTTGTCGCTTTCATGAACCAAAACATCCAAATCCTTGGTCATACGTTCTGGCATATACGCGCGCGTTGCCACTCCACCAACAATCACCCACTTAATCCCATGCAAGATGGGACGCAAATCGGGCCATGGATTCATAGCAGTTCTCCTATGCAAAAATTCTTGGCTACTCCCCGCGCCTGCGCGTACGCGCCGTTTGAGCATGTTAATTATAAAATGTCGCGCTTGGCGCGGCGTCAAATTACCGTCAGGCGCGATTTTCGCAATTGCAGGAGGAATATGGGTTATCATACAATAATTATACGACTCTACAAGCTTACTTCTTCATTGGCTTCGCCATTTCCTCTTTTACCGTGTGATACAAATTCTCTGCCTTCAATTCGCTCAGCGCATAGCATGGCGCTTTGAGATGATCTGCCAATTGTTGTGCGAGCCCCTGATCGAAGGCGGCATGTTCCATGTTGATGACGATGCTCTTGATCTTCTCGTGCGCAATCAATTCGGCGAATTTAAAGGACTCTTCCTGCGGCGGCAACGCGCCGATGGAGACATTGCCTGCGCCATCCGTCAGCACGATCAGCAGCGGTTCGATATCGGGGTGATGTAGTTTTTCCTGATGCAATACATCTGCGGCGAGGAACAAGCCTGCGGAGAGTGGGGTCTTTCCGCCGACGGGAATATCCATCAAGGCGCGCTGGGCGAGTTGTACGGAGTTGGTGGGAGGCAGCACCAACGTGGCACGGTCTTTTTGGAAGACGATCAAACCGACGCGGTCGCGGCGTTGATAGGCGTCCGTGAGCAAGGAAAGAATCGCGCCTTTGGTCGCATTCATGCGTTCGGCCACGGCCATCGACCAGGAGGCATCCACCAAAAATAAAACCAGATTTGCCACTCGCTTGACGCGTATCTTACGCTGTAAATCAGAGGACTCGATGGCGAAGGCCAGCTTCTTCCTTTTTTCTGTGCGTTTCTGTTGATAGGGCGCGGCCGCGCGGATCGTGGCATCGAAGGCGATGTCATCTTTCTTATCGCCAGCGGGACGCGCCTTGATATAACGTCCGTGTTTGCGCTCGGTCTTGGTAAGCGAACGACGACCAGCGTGCTTGCGCGCTAGTTTATCGAGCGGGGTATTTAATTTACGCGGCTGGAATTTTTCACCGGGCTTGACCTTCTGCCCGCCTTCCCACCAGTTGGCGGAAGTATCCGCGAAGACATCCTGCGGCATCGGTTCCGGCTTGCCCTCCTGTGGACCTTCCTCGCGTTCATCTTCGAGCCTTAAGTTTTTTTTTCTTCACTCTTGGATTGCTGCGATTCGGATTCCTCTGATTCCGTTTCACTCGGGACCGATTGGCCCGCCAGTTGCTCGATGCGTTCCTGCAACTGATCGGTGGTCATTTCAGCCTGCTGGAAGGGAGTCCGCTTGATGCGGTGCGGCAGGGCCAATTCCGCGGCGAGGGCAATATCGTGATCGTTGATCTTCGTTCTTCCCTCGAACGCGGCCTGGGCGCGCGCAGCCTTGAGAATCACCAAATCCGCGCGGTGACCATCCACGTTCAAGGAGGAGGTTAGTGCCGCGATGGAAAGCAGGTCGCGGCTGGTATGCGTGACCTGTCCCACCAGCTCACGTCCACGTTCGATCTGATGCGAGAGTTTTTCTTCCTGCGGCATCCATTTGGTGCGGAAGGTCTCCGCGTCATGTTCAAAGGCGAGATTGCGTTCCATGATCATGACGCGCTCGCGCGCCTCGCGAATGCCAACGATGTCCACTGAGAGAGCGAAGCGATCCAGCAATTGCGGGCGCAGCTCGCCTTCTTCCGGATTCATCGTCCCGACCAGGATGAAGCGGGCGGGATGGGTAAAGGAAATGCCCTCGCGCTCGACCATGTTCACACCCATGGCGGCTGAGTCCAGTAAAACATCCACCACATGATCGTCGAGCAGGTTGACTTCATCGATGTAGAGCAGACCGCGATTGGCAGAAGCCAGGACACCCGGCTCGAAATGACGTTCACCTTTTTGGATGGCTTGTTCGATGTCAAGTGTGCCCACGACACGGTCTTCGGTCGCGGAGACAGGCAGATTCACAAACGAGGTTGTTCGCACATGCGCCGGAATTTTCGTGGTGCCTTCAAAACGTTCCTTGCATTCTGTACACCAGGTGCCAGGCTTATCGGGATCACAACCGAAGCGGCAATCATCCACAACTTTTACACTGGGAAGCAACGCGGCAAGGGCGCGTGAAGCAGTCGATTTTGCAGTTCCGCGTTCTCCGCGGATCAGGACGCCGCCGATGCGAGTGTCCACGGCATTCAAGATGAGCGCACGTCGCATGCGCTCCTGTCCCACGATCGCTGTAAATGGAAAGATAGGTGGCATGAATAAACTCCGAAGCGTGATTATAACGCGTGATGGCGTAATCCCCAAACCTGTTGGAGAAAAATCTCTCCATTTTCATGCGAAATCGGGGGGTGACAGGCATTAAATATTCGTTAAGACGAAATCCGCTTTTTGCAACGCTTTTGTTATAAGGGTTGCAAACTTCCTAAATCACCTGTATAATCTCCATACTATTTTCGTAATCGGAGTTTCATGTGACAGATCAGAATCAGGCCCTGCCCGCTCAGGGGAGCGATGCTCATCAGCAGGGAGAACAGCAAAATCATAACAACAATCAAACTATGGAGTCGTTGCTAAAAGAGCAGGACCTGAATGTTGATTTGCCGCAGTCCGGCGAGATCCGCACGGGCGTAGTAGCCAGCGTGAGCCCCACGCAGGTTCTTGTGAGCATTGGCGCCAAGTCTGAAGGTGTTGTGTCCGGTCGTGAATTGGACCAGTTGTCGGCGGAGGAGCGCGAGGCGCTTCAAGTCGGCCAGGAGGTCCACGTTTTCGTGCTCAATCCCGAAGATTCCAACGGGAATGTTGTCCTTTCGTTGAAGCGCGCCCAGGAGCAGATGTCCTGGGAGAACGTGGAAAAGCTGGTCGAGAGCGACGAAGTGATCGATAGCAAGATCATGGGTTTCAACAAAGGCGGTTTGATCGTGGGCGTGGAGGGGTTGCGTGGGTTTGTGCCCTCCTCGCAGATCAGTGCCCTACGCCGCAGTCAGTCGACTGGCGATACACCGGAGCAGCGCTGGCAGAAAATGATCGGTGAGCCCATCTCGGTGCGGGTGATCGAAGTCGATCGCGAGCGTCGGCGATTGATCCTTTCCGAGCGTGCGGCCAGTACTGAGTCACGGCAGTCGATCAAGGAACGCGTGATCGAGGAACTTGAAGAAGGCCAGGTTTACACCGGTCGCGTGACCAGCCTGGCGAATTTTGGCGCTTTTATTAATATCAACGGCGCGGACGGACTTGTCCACCTCTCTGAACTTTCCTGGGATCACATTGATCACCCGCGTGAAGTGTTGGAAGTGGGACAGGAAGTCCAGGTCAAGGTAATCAAGATCGAGAAGGAAAAGAAGCGTATTGGCCTTTCTGTTCGTGCCTTGCAGGAAGATCCCTGGAAATCCCGCGTGGCAAAATACAGCGTTGGTCAATTGGTCGAAGGTGTGATCACGCGCCTGACCAAGTTCGGTGCCTTTGCCCGTTTGGAGGGCGATATCGAAGGCCTGATCCATATTTCAGAGATCGCAGAACATCGCATCGAACACCCCAAGGAAGTGCTCAAGGAGGGCGAAGTCAAGAGCCTGCGCGTCATTCGTATCGACCCTGAACAGCATCGCATTGGTCTCAGCCTGCGCAAGGTTGATTCGGCTGCCTTCGCTGATAAAGATTTCAAACTTCTTGCGGCAGAGTACAATCCCGAGGAAGAAGAAGCGCAAACACCAGCAGTATCAGAAACACTAGAAACAGCGGAAGTACCGGAAGTACCAGAAACACCAGAAGTATCAGAAACACCAGAAGCTTCTGAAGATTCCCAGGAAGAGTTGAAGCCGGAGAATCCGGAAGCTTAATTCAAAATCAGGAATGTCCCGCCATTGGCGGGATGTTCTTTCCCTGCCATGCCCCTGATTATTGATTTACATCAAGACCTTGCCTGGAACATACTGACCTTTGGGCGGGATTACACGCGCTCGGTGATGGAAACGCGTCGTTTGGAGACGGGCACCACAACGCCCGAGCGTAACGGTGATTCCATTGTCGGCTGGCCCGAGTATCAACGTGGTCAGGTGGCCGTTGTTTTTTCAACATTATATGTAACGCCCGGGAGGAAGAAAGAAATGGGGGATGTCATCTGGTACACCGATTCGGAGACCGCGCATCGCCTCTATCGGGACCAGATCCTGGTTTATCAAAAATTGGCGGATACTCACCCGGACAAATTCCGTCTCATCCCTTCAACCAAAGAACTTGATTCCGTGATCGAACACTGGTCGCAACCTGCGGTAGATGGTGAAGGCCACCCTGTTGGATTGGTCTATCTGATGGAAGGCGCGGATGGCATCCGCTCGCCCAATGAGTTGAGCGAATGGTATGAAATGGGCTTGCGTATCATTGGCCTGGCCTGGGCAGGGACGCGTTATTGTGGCGGCACAGGTGAACCCGGTCCATTGACGAACGAAGGCCGCAAATTAATCTCTGCCATGGCGGATTACAATTTCATCCTCGACCTCAGCCATATGGATGAAGCCGCGGCGCTGGAATTGCTGGATCGTTACGGGGGACCCGTGATCGCGACCCATGCCAATTGCGCGGCACTGATGCAGGGTGCGGATACCAATCGCCACCTGCCTGATCGTGTAATTCGCGGCTTGATCGAGCGCGAAGGGGTGATCGGTGTAATCCCATTAAATTCTTTTCTCAAAGTCGGCTGGCTGCGCAAGAGTGGCAGCCGCCGCGAAGAAGTGCCGCTGGATGTGCTGATCGCGCATATCGATCATATCTGTCAAATCGCGGGGAACGCGCAGCACGCCGGCATCGGCTCGGATTTTGACGGCGGCTTTGGTCTGCAATCCATTCCTCCGGAACTGGAATCGGTGGCCGATCTGCAACTCATCGGTTCGAAGTTGATCGCGCGCGGATTTAGTGAATCCGACGCGGCAAATATATTAGGTAGCAACTGGCTGAGACTGCTAAGAAAGCATCTGCCAGCATCATGAATTCCGAAAACGCAACTCGACTACCCTACCTTCGTATTCGTTTTAGTTTGATCTCGGTGGGCGTGGGAGTATTCGTCTTTATTGCCGGCGCGAAACCGAATTGGTTTGGCTGGGACCGCAGTCCCGTGGTGGGATTTGTGCAAATCGCCGTATTCCTGGCCGGCCTGGCATTGATTTGCGCGGGCGGTTATGTTGGTTTATCTGCATTGTGGGGCAAGGAGCAGCGCACCATCATCGCAGACATTGGTCTGCGACTGGTCGGTACAGGTTATGTGATATCCGTGTTCACCGGCATGGCGGATGTGTTTGGCATGGGCTCACAGCCCTTACCGGCTGTTCCTTATTTTGGTCCGTGGCAGGCCAGGGGAGTATTGATCGGTCAATTGGTGATCGCCGTTGGTTTCCTGATGATGATCCCCTATCACATCCACTTCGGAAAATCAGAAAAAGGAGAATCCTAGAAGACTCTCCCTTCCGATCTTTACGTGCTCTGGGGGATCCAATCTTTTCCCAATATGTTAATCAAAAACGCATTTCCTTCGAGGACTTTATTTCCAACTTTGGTAACGGCATTTTTCAACCAGGGCGGCATGGGAGAGTTTCTATATATCACTAATACAATTGTAAATGTGACCAGGAATGCTCCGTAGAGCACTGCCTTTACTGTAAAACGAAACAGCCAGGCGAGAGCGAGGAAAGGCCATGTGATTGGAGTAAGGAGAATGAGAATGGCAGGGGTTTCTTTTTTTCTCGGATCATCCGCGGCTCGCCTTGCGTTGACGCGAGAAACATAGCCTGCGCAGCCACAAAGTATCAATGAAAGCAGGAAATAACCCAGACAACAATAGTTCGCATAATACCAAAGCATTGGAGACCCCGATCGGTATTCCCTATCATTATTTTATAACAAGTTAAGTATTCTGTATACGTTTAGCAAACATCCCGCATTGTCATAGTGCGGGATGTTTCCGTCAATAAAGCGTGAAAATTAATATTAATCCAGGAACCGCTTGGCAGTCTCGACCAGCATGGCAGTGCCGATCGGCAGGGCGCGTTCGTCAATATCGAACTTGGGATGGTGAAGCAGGTATTCTTCGTGTCCCTTCTTTTGCGTACCCAGTGTGAACATGGCGCCTGGAGCATGTTTCATGAACTCACCAAAGTCTTCTGCGCCCAGAGTCTTGATGATCTCGTGCACATTGTCCGTGCCCAGCATTTCCCTGCCAATGCTTTCAATGAGAGCTGAAACCATTTTGTCATTGATCATGGGCGGCCCACCGATCTCATATCTCAGTTCATAACTGCCGCCCAGCGTTTTTGTGATTTCGAAGGCCCGTTTCATTTCCTCATGGATTTGCTGATGAACCTCTTCATCGGTGAAACGCAACGTCCCGATGATGTTCACACTTTCGGGAATCACATTTTCTGCAAAGCCGCCGTTGATCGCACCGATGCTGACCACTGCTGGTTCAAACGGATCGATGCGTCGGGAGACGATTCCGTTCAGGGCCAGGATGACATGCGCCAGCAAATAGAATGGATCGATGGTTTTGTTGGGATGCGCGCCATGCCCGCCGATGCCTTTGATCACTCCGAACCAGCTATCGACTCCGCCTGAGCTGGGACCGGCGTTAATCCCAATCGTCCCGACTGGCATCATTGGATCGACATGTTGTGCGATAACATAATCTACTCCTTCCATGGCGCCCTCGGCGGACATGCGTTGTGCACCGCTTTTGCCTTCCTCATCGGTTGTCTCTTCACATGGCTGAAAAAGGAAACGCACGCGTCCGGGAAGACTTTCCTTCGATAAAAGCAGAGCTGCGCCCAGTGCCATGGCGGTATGTGAGTCATGTCCGCAGGCGTGCATGGCACCCTTGTTCTGCGAGATATACTCATATTCATTTTGTTCGAGGATGGGCAGCGCGTCCATGTCGGCGCGGATGGCGATCAGCTTGCCGCCTTCACCGATCTCCGCGACCACGCCCGTCTTGCCGACGCCGCGTTTGACGCGGTATCCCATCCTCTCCAGTTCATCTGCCACGATCTGCGATGTGCGATGCAGTTCGAAGCCAATCTCCGGATGCATGTGGAAGTCGCGTCGCCATTCGATCAGTTCTTCTGATATCGCATGAGCTTGTTTGAGCATGAGTCTCCTTCGGATGTGAAAAAGTAGACAAGTGGGCAGGGCAATGTCGCCACGGCGTCACCGCGACCTATGTGCGCACTTGTCTACTTGTGTACCTGTATATTGTCTTATACCACAGCCGGTGAGAGCTCATGCGCGGGCAACGCTTCCATCCCGGCCTGTTTGGCGAGATCCAGTACAAAGGCATAGAGTTCGGCAACTTTAACGGGATCAAGCTCCGGCTTCGTGTAAGAAGCGAGCAATTGTTCCACGCGTACTTTGGCGCGCTCGAAAGTATCCAATGATCCACTTTCTTTCCAGCCGCGCATGGAATCGCGGTCGATTACTTTGCCCGGCAGGTGCTGTTCTTTTTGGAAAAGATTCAGCGTAATCCTTTGTTTGAGGAAGTCGCCACCTTTGAAGTCGACACCCTCATAAAAACCGGTGGCAAGCGTTGCAGTGTGGATTTTCATGCCTTCCAGCATACGTTTTGCCATGGCAATCCCTTCAGCATCGATGACAAGTTTTTCCGGACTTTGGCAGATGAGCGAATCCAACATACCCGACCCAGAGACCATGTTGATGCCGCTCAATGCGCCGATCAAGGCGCCCATGCCGCTTTCGAGACCAGCCTGCGTATCGACGAGTTTTGACTCGGTCGCGCCGAGATAGGCATGAGTTGGCAGACCGAGAAATTTGCCCACTTGTGCATAAGAAGAATCGATCATGCCCGTTTCGACAGATCCAAACGGCGTACCACCTTTGCGCATATCGAATGTGGAGGGCGCGCCGCCCCACACGATGGGAGAACCTGGCCCTGCGAGCTGATGAATGATGATGCCTGATAAACATTCCGCGGCGTGCTGCGTGACCGCGCCCAGCAGGGTAACAGGAGCTGCCGCGCCAGCCAAAGGCATGGAGACGATCTCCGCGGGAATCCCCGCGCGTGCCAGGGCGATGAGGTTGCCTGCGCCAAAGTTAGACCAGATCAATGGAGGCGATGGACAGACGTCGAAGATGGCGCGTGGTTTCTCGCGTAATTTGGGGTGCCCGCCGGCCAAGATGGCCAGCATGTGGATCATGTGATGCACGGTGTTATTCGTGAATGCACCGGTGACGATCGGCTTCTTCGAATACAGCATGACCAGGTACAAACGATACAGATCATGTAAATCCCGATGGACATCATGACAGACAACGGCGGTGGATTGCGCATCGTATTGCGGGATTTGTTCCGCGACTTTGATAAGTTTGATCAGATCCTGTGTTTCGGTGGTTTTGTGTTCGAGCGTTTCCAGAGTCGAGGATGGCCACACCCGATGAGCCGGGATCGAATTGGACAATATCGCCGCCGTATTCCACTTTTGGATTCCCATCATAATCGTAGAGATGGAAGTGGCGCGGAACAGTGTTCAACGCGGCTTTTGCGATTTGTTCAGGAATCCGAACCACCTGCGTTTCTTCGTCCACCTGCGCGCCTGCCTCCCCGAGCAGTTGACGCGCTTCGGCATTTTGAACTTTGATGCCCGGTTTCAGCAGAAGCTGAAAAGCTTCTTCCAAAATACGTTGAATGAGATCCTCGGTCAGGAGGGTGAGTTTCGGTTGCAAATCGATCATCTCCTTTCTTTGTATACCGTCATTGGGAGGAGGAGCGGAGCGACGACGAAGCAATCCTGTGTCGTAAACTATTTGAAAATTGCCTGCAAACACGAGATTGCTTCACCGACGCTTCGACCGCGCTACACTCTGCTCAGCGCGAGCGGCTCGCAAGGACGTTTAAATTTTTTCCACGGACTTAATGATCTTATCCATCTCTGCGCTGATCTTTGGATCCAGTGCTTCAGGTTGGTGTTCTGCGAGAATCTTCCGCGCTTTGGCCGTTGCCCAATCGCGGGCATCATCTTTCTTCTCTTCCCATTCGGTATAGGGACGGCGATCCATGAATTGCGGCAGGAAGAGATCGCGCATGTGCTTGCGGGTATGTTTTTGCGCCAGATAATGTCCGCCAGGGCCGACTTTGGCGATGGCTTCCAGTGCCAATGTTTCCTCGTCCACCACGATGCCCTGCATCATCTTTCGGATGATGGAGAAGATTTCGCAATCCATCATCATCTCGGCATAGGACCAGATTCTGCTTCCGTGCAGGAATCCGCAGCCCAGCAGCATATCGGACATGACCACACTCGCCATGAAGGTGGATAAACTCCCCTCGATACCAGCCTGCCAGTTAGGTTCCTTGGCGCCGGTGGCGAACGACCCCATCGAAAGGGGAATGTTGTAAAAATCCGAGAGTACGTTGGTGGCCGCGCCAAAGAGGAAATCCTCGGGCCCACCGCCGGTGTATGCGCCGGTTCGTAGATCGGAAGCCGTCTGCGCCGCGGCGTAGAAGACCGGCGCGCCCGGATAGGCCAGTTGCAGCAAGGCGGTCGCAGCGATCACTTCCGCGTTGCCGACAACGAGGTTCCCGGCCATCGTCGCGGGACCCGTTGTGAGACAGGCGGCCATCGTCATGAAGCCGGTAGGGATACCATGCTCCGCGGCGATCAGGGCCGCATCCAGGCTGCCGCCATCGTGACCGAGTGGGGAAGCCGTGCATTGCATCATCGAAAGAACGGGACGCTCGCGCAATTTTTCCTTGCCGCCTGCGATCAGGGCAGCCATTTCCATGGCGGCTTTGGCCTCATGCACGTTGTAAATGCTTTCGGTTTGCACGTGTTTGGTGGAGTTCTCCCAAACAGCATTGATCTCATGCAGGCCGCGTGCTTCCACTGGCGCATCCTGCGCGGAAACGGGAACCCAGTGGAAGGCGACTTCCTCGGTCGCGTCAGCCACGCGGGCGATCTCTTCCACGTCGCGCAGGCATGAGGTCCGTTTTTGAGCCGTTTGGAGGTCGATCACTTCCACACCGCAGCCATCTGTTCCAAGATAAACGTGGTTCCCATCCAGGGATAAATCCTGCTCCGGATCGCGCGCGGCCAGTGGATAGGCAGGCGGGCATTTTTTTAACGCCTCTTCAATGACCTCACCTTTGACGCGCACAATCTTCTTTTTCGCGGTCGACTGTTGCACCATGGGCTTCCCAGATCTCCATCGCTCGTTGCGAAGGGAAACGTACTCCTACATTTTCAATAATCCACAACGTGGCTTCATGAATTTTTTGAATCTCTTCCGTTGTTAAGATTTCAAGCTTCAACTTCGGATTACTGATTGACTTGATATTTTTTGACATTGTGCCCTCCCGAAGAAATCTTTCTCTTCTCTCTTGTTGCTGGTCTTGCTTCGGTGGTTGGGTAGTGGAGCATTGTCTCCACGTATCGAAACCACCACGCTGCAAGAAATATTAAGTTCAAGAGCAACTTGCTGGTTTCGATACGCCCCAACGAGCAGGGGCTACTCAACCAGCGGATTATTCTTTCCCAACCAGTTGCTTGGCGAGTTTCACCGCGCCGACGGCATCCTCAGACGTGCCATCGGCTTTGATTTTCTCTGCCCAATCCTTCGTGATCGGAGCACCGCCCACCAGCACTTTGATACGCGGCCGCAGGCCTTCTTTATCCAGTTCTTCGATCACTTCGCGCTGACGCACCATGGTCGTCGTCAACAACGCGCTCATACCGATGATGTTTGCATCCACTTCGAGCGCTTTACCGATGATTTTTTCTGCGGGCGCGTCCACGCCAATATCATACACTTCGAAACCCGAAGCGCTGAGCATCGTGCCGACCAGAGTCTTGCCGATCTCGTGGATATCGCCCTCCACCGTGGCGAGTACCACGCGCCCCAGCACTTCCCGCGCTTCGCCAAGCTTGACCAATTCAGGTTCCAGGATGGCGATGACGGCCTTCATCGCCTCACCAGCCATCACCAGTTCAGGCAAAAAAGCCTCCCCTTTGCCGAACTGGTCGCCGATGTAATTGATGCCCATCACAAAGCCTTTGGTGATGGTGTCCAATGGAGGCATTTGCAACTCGATGGATTTCTGCGCGAGCGACATGGCCTGTTCTGCTTCGCCATCGATGATGCTTTGTGCCATCTCCTTATAGAGTTCTTCGATTTGTGTGTCTTCCATCATGTTGCAATCTCCTTGTTTTCATGATTTCATCATACGTGAGATCTGTTCTTCCTTTTCACGTAACAATTCTGGGGGAACATCCAGAAATTCTTCCAACCACTTGCCGGATTCCAAGACATGTTCGATGGATTTTTGGACAGCCATTTCAACCTCCCCCGACTTTATGGCCTTCAAGATGGTGGTATGTTCTTGATTGGTGGCTGTCATGCTTGCTTCGAGAATTTCAGGTTTGCGGAACAAGGCTTCATATAGCAGCCAATCTGGAAAGGTGTTGGAGACGACCGCGTAGAGTTTGATCAACAAATCGTTGGCTGTCGCCTCAGCGATGGCTGCATGGAAGTCACAACTCATTTGGCGTGCCAGCGGCATTTCCTCCAGTGTGAGGTGTTGATTCATTTCTGCCAGCATTCTCTCCAGGCCCGAAACCTGTTGAGGCGTAATATGCCGCGTCGCTTCCCCGGCGATCAACACTTCGAGGATCAGCCTCAAGCCATAAGCTTCAGCGACATCCTTGGGGGACATCTCACGAACGCGCACGCCGCGATAGGGAACACGTTCTGCCATGCCGGCCGATACGAGCAGGTCCAATGCCTCGCGTACGGGCGTCATGCTCACGCCGAGTTGTGTGGCGATTTCCTCCTGCCGTAACCACTGGCCGGGTTTGTACTTCCCCGAGATGATCTTCTCATTGAGCGCGTCGAAGATTTCCTCTTTCAGAGGCCGTTTTTGAATGGGCTCTGTTTCTTCTTTCAACATAGGCTGCCAGGACATAGGGATTTTGCCATTAATTACTCCCCATTATAAATTATATATAATTTCAGATATAGGAATGATTTAGTGGAATGAAATGACAAACGTTACTTTTTCAGAGCGTTGGATGGCTTGTTTGGTGATAATTCGGGCACGATCGAGGCAATGTTCACAATTTGTGATTTATCTCATCGGAGCTGGCATGGGGTGTAAGTGCATCAGCTTGTTCGTAAAGGTGATGCTCGTGGATGTAATCGTACACTGAGGGTGTCAGATAATAGCGGAAAGGCTTTCGCGTGGCAACACGCTCCCTGATCTCCGCGAGGCGATCTCGAGCAGCGGCGCGTCCACGTAATGGACCTTGGAACTGATTCCCGGCAATTTGCTTTCCAGCGTATCCAGATTGGCTACTTCGCCTGGACGGCGCATCACGCCGACCCAATGACAGGCGAACAATAATGCTTGCGGTTGATGCCAGGTGGGCAGTTCGCGCAATGAGTCTCCACCGATGATTGGAGTAATATCCGCCTCCGGATACTGGTTTGCGATAATTTCCACGGTATCCAGTGTGTAATGTGGGCCGGGACGGTCCAGCTCGACGCGCGAAAGTTCAAACGACGGATTATCTTCAATGGCAAGGTTGACCATTGCCAGCCGATGTTCCACCGGCGTAATCGCCTGATCCTGTTTGTGTGGAGGTTGGGGTGTGAGAATCCAAAGGAGACGGTCTAATTCCAACTGGAAAAAAGCTTCAGAAGCCAAAATGAGATGGCCGAGATGTGGTGGGTCGAATGTTCCGCCGAATAAACCGATTTGTTCGCGGGATCCTTGCGACATGTTGGAAAGTATATCTCATTTGGAAACCTCCAAGCCGATGATATCCTCGCTTAACGGAACTCTCCTGGAAAGCAAAGTAAATATTCCCACAGAAATATTTGGAAGTAACTGGACTATAATTTTATTATGAACACAAAATCCCGTTACGACGAACTGAAAAAACAAATCCATTTTCACAATTATCGGTATCACGTTTTGGACACACCGGTCATTAGCGATCTTGAATTCGACCGGCTGCTCAATGAACTGAAAGCGATCGAGGCCGGGCATCCGGATTGGATCACCTCCGACTCGCCGACGCTGCGCGCGGGAGCCCAGCCTGCTGACCGTTTCGACAAGGTGCGCCACCCCGCGGCCATTCTCTCGCTGGCGAACGCTTTCGGCGGGGACGATGCCCGCAGCTGGCTGGAACGCATCCAGCGTATCGATGACCGTGTGGAAAAAGCAAAATTTGTCGTTGAGCCGAAGATCGATGGTTTGTCTGTTGTTCTGCATTATCGCGATGGACTCTTCGTGCAGGGTGCGACGCGCGGTGACGGCGAGATCGGTGAAGACATCACGGCCAATTTGCGGACGGTGCGCGCCATTCCCTTGAAGATTCCGGTCGATGAGAAAGGGCCCAGGCCGCCGAAATATCTGGTCGTGAGAGGCGAAGCGTTTTTGCCTATCAAGGAATTTGAAGAGCTAAATCGCCGTCTCGAAGAGGCAGGTCAACGGACTTATCTCAATCCACGGAATACGGCAGCAGGTTCACTGCGCCAGCTCGATCCCGCGTTGACCGCTTCACGTCCGTTGACGTTACTGGTATATCAGGTCGTTCATTATGAAGATGGAAAGGTCCCAACTTCCCAATGGGAGTTGTTGGAATGGCTCAAGGCGCTGGGTTTTCCGATTACGAAAGTTGCCAAACGTTTCGATGATTTTGAAGATGCCATCGCTTACACCGAATCCTGGGATACGAAACGCGATGAGCTTCCTTATGAAGCCGATGGTATGGTCATCAAAATCGATGACTTGAATCTCGCCGCGGAACTGGGATTTGTGGGCAAGGATCCGCGCGGCGCCATCGCTTTCAAATTCCCGGCGCGCGAAGTGACAACCAAATTACTGGAAATCCGTATCAGCGTGGGACGAACCGGTGTGTTGATTCCGAATGCCATGTTGGAGCCGGTGGAGATCGGCGGGGTGGTGGTGGAGCGCGCCACCTTGCATAATTTCGATTACATCGCCGAAAAGGATATCCGGGTCGGCGACCGCGTGCTGGTCAAACGCGCCGGAGAAGTGATTCCTTATGTGATCGGTCCAGTGGTGGACGTACGCACAGGCAAAGAGAAAAAATACAAGCCGCCGATAGTTTGTCCTGCCTGCGGACAGCCTGTAGAACATCCCGAAGGTGAAGTGGCGTGGTATTGCGTCAACGCGGCCTGTCCCGCGCAATTGGTGCGCAACGTGGAGCACTTCGTATCGCGCGGCGCCATGGACATCGTCGGCCTCGGCACACGTATCGTCGAGAAATTGATCGAAACTGGCATGGTCAAAGATGTGGCCGATATTTACAGATTAACGCGTGCCGACATTCTGGAGGCGGTCACGAAAAAGGATCGCAAAACGGAAAAGGAGCCGCCTGGCAAGATCGCAGAGAATTTGCTGGCCGCCATTGAGACCTCGAAGTCTCGCTCTTTGGCGCGCGTGATCGCTGCGCTGGGAATGCGCGGTGTGGGTGAGGTGGGTGCCAATGATCTTTCGCGTCATTTCACAGATCTGGATGCTCTCGCTAAAGCAGGCCCCGATGAGTTACAGCAGATCGATGGTATTGGTCCCAGCGTCGCGGAGTCGATCCTGGATTGGTTCTCGAACCCGGCCAATAAGAAAGTGTTGAAAAAGCTAAAGGCCGCGGGCGTCTGGCCAAAAGGTAGCGTGGACGAGGCACGCGCTTCAGTTGAAGGAAAATTTTCCGGCCTGACCTTTGTGATCACTGGGACGCTGCCCACGTTTTCACGCGATGCTGCCAAGGAATTCATCGAGTCACATGGTGGCAAGGTGACGGATAGCGTCAGCAAGAAGACGAGTTATCTGGTGCTTGGTGAGGCCCCCGGCTCAAAGTTTGAGAAGGCAAAATCATTGGGGATCAAGGTCGTTGGGGAAGAAGAATTGAAGAAGCTTGCTCAGTAAAAGTAATAAATGTCCATTGGAGGCGTAAATGTATTCCCGTTTGAAGTTCGTTACCGGTTTGCTTATCGTAATGAGTTCGATCGTTGCCTGTAGCCTGGGCACCCTGGCTTCGCCAACGGCAACCCCTCGACCCGTTATTTCCACGGCGACACAGTCACCTGCGTCCGAGGGTGGACCCAAAATGATTACCGGATCTGTGGCTTACACCAATTCCTTTTTTACCGCGGGTGTCGCCGAGCCCGAGGTAATTCTCGAAGATGAAGGCGGTTTTGTGACCCGCAACCGTAAGTTCGTCATCCCGGTTGAATCGCAAGTGATTGGCGAGATCACTTCGGATTTTTATACATCTCCCTTTACATATAGTCTTGCCCTGCCGGCTGAACCAAACGGTACTTTGCATGATGTCAATCATGACGGAAAGGATGACACCGGTGTGATGGTGTTCGCGGTGGCCTACTGGACCAATACCTGGGGCGACCCTTATCTTGAACGCCGGGATCAACAAGGCGGAGGCTGGTCGAGCGCCTATGCTTCTACCAAAGTCAGCGCTGATCGCGATTCCTATCTGGAAGTCTATGGCGGCAAATACCTGGTTTATTCCCCGGATGGGAATCAACAATTCCCATCCGGATTTGGTGCCGATAAGAAGCTGTTTACGGATGATGATCCGGTCATGGACCTACCCCGGGGCTGGTCTGTGATCGATCTGGATCAAACTCCCTTTGGAATTGACCGCTCGGAGAAGCCGACCATTGATCTGCTCGAAGGGGAAACCGCCGCGGAGGATGATTTCTCCCCGCTTTCATATACCGAAGCCTTCGACAAAATGGTTGATAAGTTCAAAAAGGAATATGCCTGGACCGAACTCAAAAACATTGATTGGGATGCAAAAGCCAAAGAGTTTCGTCCGCGTTTTGAAGAAGCTGAAAAGAATAAGGACCCGCACGCCTATGCCCTGGCAATGCGCGATTTCTTCTGGTCCATCCCTGACACACACGTGGGATTCGATCAATCCTTGTTAAGCCAGGATTTTACAACAGACACGGCGGGTGGTTTGGGCTTTGCCATGCGCGAGACGGACGATGGCAAGATCATCGCCAACTTTATTTTGGCAGGTGGCCCAGCCGATCAAGCCGGGATGAAGTGGGGCGCCGAGATCATTTCGCTGGATGGCAAGTCGACCTCGGATGCGGTGGACGCCGCTCTGCCGTGGTCCTCGCCTTTTAGTAATCCAATTATTAAACGTTTGCAGCAGTTGCGTTATGCTTTGCGTTTTAAAATGGATAAAGGTCAGGTTGAGGTCAAGTTCAAAAATCCGGGCGGTAGTGAACAGACTGTAAATTTGGAGGTGGTTGCCGAACGGGATAGTTTCAACTTTTCCTCCTTTTATGCAGGACAATCGCCTACGGCATTGCCGGTTGAGTTCGAGGTGTTGCCCAGCGGTTATGGATATATCAAGATCAGTAGTTTTTTGGATAATGATGTCCTTTCCATTCAGGTATGGGAACGCGCCATTCAATATTTCAAGGATAATAATATCCCGGGCGTGATCCTGGATATGCGTATCAATAGTGGTGGCAGCGGCTGGCTTGCCGATCAAATGGCTGCCTACTTCTTCGATCAGGAAACAGTTGTTGGAAATACGGCTTATTACAACAAAGGCAGTGGCGAGTTTTACATGGATCCCGGTGATCAGACGAGCATGCTCCCGCCGCGCGCCGAACTTCAATATGGCGGACCGGTGGCAGTCCTGGTGGGTCCCGCCTGTGTCAGCGCATGTGAATTTTTCTCGTACGATATGACGATTGATGACCGGGCGCTGATCGTTGGACAGTACCCAACCGAAGGGGCGGGCGGAAGCGTGGAACCGTTCATGATGCCGGAAAATATTTCAGCGCAAATGACGTTTGGGCGGGCGGTGGATGCGCAGGGCAATATCCATCTGGAGGGGAAGGGTGTCACTCCAACCGTAAATGTTCCGGTCACGGCTGAATCGCTGCGACAGGAAGCGGATGGCACGGATGTGGTGCTTGCCGCGGCAGTGCAAGCCCTGAGCAAGCCGCGCGGCGCGGGTGTGACACCTTCGGGACCTCCGCATTTGATGAGTACCACGGAGACTCAGACAGCCCTCAATGGCAGCATCAAGCAATTTGAGGAGCTGGCGCGCGAGCGATATACAAACGATGATTATCTGGATACTAATAAATCCTTTGTCTTTACTGTGGCGCTGGATAAATCACAAGACCTGCTCTGGGCATGGGGCTGGTGTGCCAAGGATGACGCCACCCTGCAAAGTAATTTGAAGAACATAGACCTCAAATTTACACTGGATGGTCAGCCTGTGGTGCCGGATCAGTTTTTGAAACTGGATTATCCGAATCAAGGTCAGCAGTGTAGCGCCTATCTGCTCGGTCTCACGGATTGGCTCGGCGGCGAACATCATGCTGTGACCACTTTGACCTTCAAGACAAAACTCAGCGATGGGACGTATGATTATGCTCCCGGAGTGCAGAGCTATGACTACGGTGTCTTTGTCAAGCCATAGTGAAAGAAATAATAGTCAGTAGATCACGAAAGAATCAGAAGAAGCCCGAAAATAGGGGAATCTCCCGGTTTTCGTGAAGTACTGATAGTTGAGGAACGGCAAGGACTCGGAGATTTTATATGGCTTCGAGTCCTTGTCCAAGATTGAGTGTGAAATGAAATATCTATTTGAACAGATTGAAGGATGGCTGGCGCGTAGTCCAACGCCACGAACTCCTTCTAGGAATTAGGTTCGAAATGAAAGATATTCTTATCAAATGGTTCACGGACTTTAACGCTTTCCTCCTCCGCATCAGCAACGGACGGATCGGAAGCAGGCTCGGCACGCAAACCATCTTACTACTCGAAACCATTGGGCGGAAAACGGGATCCCCGCGCGTAACCCCGATTGCGTATTTCTATCACGAAGGGAAATATCTGATCGTCGCTTCGAATTGGGGAAGAGAAAAGAACGCAGATTGGTATTTCAATTTGTTGAAAAATCCGCATGCGAAACTGACCGTAAATAGGAAAACGATTGATACGGAAGCCCACGCCGCGCAGGGAGAAGAATACAACCTTCTATGGGACTTTGCAACGAAGAAGCACCCTCCATACTTGAATTATCAGAAGATGACGACGCGGCACATTCCAATTGTGGTGTTTGAGCCAAACCATTGATCAAATTTCAAATATCAAAAACCGAATTGCCGGAGGTGCCCAATGTCCATCCATATGACCGCCCGATTTGAAGTGCAAAAAGATAAACTCACGCATTGCGAAAAGACGATTGAAGAGTTCGTATCGTATGTTCGTGAGAATGAGCCAGACACCCTGTTATATACATCGTTGCAGGATAAAGAAAATCCGACGCGCTTTCTACATTACTTTATCTTTCACGATGAAATCGCGCGTGAAATCCATTCCAACTCTGCGGCGGTGAATCGCTTCACGGAAACGTTGTATTCCAATCTCGTCGCGCCGGTGGAATTTACAGAATATAATAGCTTTGCAACCACAAAATAAATTCCACGGAGAAAAGCATGACAGACAAAATACTTAACTGGGGATTGCTCTCCACAGCAAATATTAACCGCGCTCTTATCCCGCCCTTACAAGTTTCCAAACGCAATCATCTTCTGGCGGTCGGTTCACGCTCACAGGACTCGGCAGAGAAATATGCCAAACAATGGAAAATCGAACGTGCACATGGTTCCTATGAAGCTATGCTGGCCGATCCTGACATTGAGGTGATCTACAATTCGCTGCCCAATCATATGCATGCTGAATGGACGATCAAGGCTGTCGAAGCGGGCAAGCACGTTTTGTGCGAGAAACCCATTGCCTTGAGCGTGGAGGAAGTGGATGCGATGCAAGCCGCGGCGCGCAAACATGGACGCGTCGTGGCCGAAGCCTTTATGTATCGGCATCATCCGCAGACGTTGAAAGTCCAGCAGCTGGTGAAAAGCGGTTCCCTCGGAACCCTAAAGTTGATCCGTGCCTCCTTCGGCTTTTTCCTCGACCGCGCTGAAGATATTCGCATCCAGCCCGAGATGGGCGGCGGCAGCATCTGGGATGTGGGCTGCTATCCCATCAGCTACGCGCGGATCGTGGCTGGGGAGACTTCCGCGTGAAGTTTTTGGCTGGCAGGTCACGGGTCCGACCGGAGTCGATCTCACCTTCGTCGGACAGTTGAAGTTTTCGAACGATCTGCTGGCGCAGGTGGATTGCAGTTTCGATATCCCGCAATATTGGGGCGTTGAAATTATGGGCAGTGAAGCCTCGTTGAAGATTCCCAGTCCCTTCAAGCCGAATGTCAATGAAAAACTTTTGCTTACCCGCAACGATCAAACGGAGACGATTATCGTCCCGGGACAGGAGTTGTATATCGGCGAGGTCGAAGATATGGCCGACGCGATCCTGTTGGGACACGACTCATTGGTGACCCTGGATGACAGCCGCGTCAATACCACTGTGATCCTGGCGCTGTTGGAATCTTCACGGACGGGAAAGCCGGTAAGCTTGTAGCCTTCTGGACAGAAGGCTGTCCCTCTGCTACACTTTCGTGAATATTTTTCTGGAGGACCTGCATGGATGTACTTCGTACGGACGATGCTGTAACACGGCGTATCAAGTCGTTTATAGATCGAGTTTCTGCATTGAAACAAGAGGATTTATATTTTTATAACCAGCCTGTGCAGGAGATCCTGCCTGGGATGAAAGTACGTGTGAACGGGCGGGAGATGGGGATGTACGCATCCTATAGCTATTTGGGACTGGTTGGTCACCCGCGTATCAATGAAGCCGCGAAAAAAGCAGTGGACAAGTTCGGCACGGGGACACATGGCGTTCGCACCTTGGCGGGCACGCTGACGATTCATAACGAACTCGAAGAGACGATCGCAAACTTCAAGCATACGGAAGCAGCTGTTACTTATTCGTCGGGTTATGCGACGAACCTGAGCGTCGTTTCCACCTTGATGGGACGCGGCGACTATGTCTTTTCGGATAAATTGAATCACGCCTCCATCGTGGATGGATGCCTGATGTCCGGCGCTGAGTTTCGGCGCTTTCGCCATAACGACATGGCACACCTCGAAGGGTTGCTCAAGAACGCGCCCTCTGACGTAGCCAAATTGGTGATCTCGGACTCCGTCTTTAGCATGGATGGTGACATCATCGATCTGCCGAAGGTGCTCGAATTGTGCCAGCAATATCATGCCTGGCTGATGATCGATGAGGCCCATTCCGTCGGTGTACTGGGTAAGATGGGTACGGGCATCGAAGAATATTTCGGTCTGGGCGATGTGATCGATATCAAGATGGGAACTTTGAGCAAGACCATCCCCTCGGTGGGCGGGTACGTGGCTGGTAAGAAAGACATCATTACCTATCTGCGCCATGCCAGCCGCGCCTACATCTTCTCGGCGGCCTTACCGCCTGCCCAGGCCGCGGCCGCCAACGAAGCTTTCAAGGTGATTCTGGACGAACCGGAACGCATCGAACGGCTCAATCAGAATACCGAACAGTTCATTGGCGGACTCAAGGGCATGGGTTTTGACACCATGTTGACTGAGACGGCCATTGTGCCTGTTCTGTGCGGCGATGATGATACCGCCTTTGCCATGACGCGCGAAACCCAGCATAATGATGTGTTCGTGTTGCCGGTCGTTTCGCCAGCTGTACCAGAAGGCCTGGCGCGTCTGCGCGCCACGGTCACTGCTGGGCATGAACCCAGCGAAATCGAACGCGCCATGGATGTGATTTATAAAGCGGGGAAAAAGTTGGGATTAATTAAGTAGGCAATGGAGCTGAGTCGGTCAAGGAGAAGGTTTCCTTCACTTGATCGAACTCCAGATCCTTGAGGAGCAGTTGCTGATCTTCCTCCTCTTCGACCTGCTCCGCCATTGCTTTGGCTTTCTCCAGATAGACGAGCATGATCACGCGGTTGCCAGACATCATCTCTGCCCGCGCCAGAGTCTCATAGGCATAGCCCTTAAAAAACGGCTCCAGATTTTCAGCATATTTCAAGGCTTGCAAGCCATAGGTGCGCGCGTTATTGGGCTGTTTGATCAGACAGTACACACGTGAAACCTGCCAATAGCTCACAGACAGATTCTCCGGTTGGAGGTCCGCGCGCTGTGTCCAGTGCCAGAGAGAGGCGATGGCCGTGTGCAGCATGGACATATTCTCTTCACTGGAGCGTTCGTCCGCCTGTTCCATATACTCCCAGGTCTGGTTGAAATATTCAGCAGAAAAGTATTGATGCGCGAGTTCAAGGTCGAATGTTGGTTTAGCCACGATGGACTCCCCGGTTAAATGAGTTTGACAAGTTGAGGTCTGGAATTGGGAACGCGTTTGATCTCCCCGCGCGCTTCCATGTCCAGTTTGACAGTGGTGACATACCACATGACTGAACCTTCGAAATTTCCATTCACTTCCCGTTCCACTGCGCGGGATAAATTCATAAAGGTCATCTCTTTTTGTGCGCGCAGGGTGGATAAGATCGCCTTGCGAATGATTTCATATTTTTCCTTGCTGATGTTTACGCCTTGCTTCTTTTCGGGGTGCAGTGTGCGGATGGTGTCCTTCATGTAGTCTCCTCCGGTAAGTAGGCTATTTTACTCCCATCCACGTAAATGTGTCGGTCTGATTTTGATGGCCACGGAATAGTCGTGGCTGAATTCTTCGGGGGTCATCTTCAAGCCGGCGATGCCATCTTCATATTTTCTGAAGTACGTGGGAACCTGATAAGCAGGCAGACTCTTGTCATCGATGATGGCTTCGCCGACAAAAACGATCACATGTTGATCACCGGTTTCGTCTGCATTGAAATGCAAGGCGACCTTTGGATTCTTCCTGATATGTGCAACCTTGTGTGCGTGCGGTTGACTGAAAATCAGAAATGAGCCAGCCTCCCAAACAAACCAGACCGGCCTTGGCTGCGGCGCGAGTTTTAAATCGACAGTCGTCAGCCAGACGAAATATTCATCCTGCAAATGTTGCTTCGCCACGCGTCCAAATTTGGAATTAAGATCGATCATATGAATCGTTTTCATTTCATGTGTTCCGCAACCAACTCTGCCACATCTTTCACTTGTAATGAGCCATCATCGGCTTTGGAGGCATCGTTCAACATGGTCATGCAAAAGGGGCAACCCACCGCCAAGGTATTTGCACCGGTCGCTTTTGCTTCGCTGAAGCGGGCTGTGTTCACACGCATACTGCCGTTCTCCTCTTCCTTCCACATCTGCGCGCCGCCCGCGCCGCAGCAAAAAGACTTGGCCCCGTGACGCGGCATTTCGATGATTTCCACACCAGTGGATTTCAAATCCTCGCGCGGTGCATCGAAGATTTTGTTATGCCTGCCCAGATAACAAGGATCATGGAAGGTCACTGTATATTGATCCTGGCTCACTGCCAGTTCTATTTTTCCTGCGCCCACCAACTCATTGATCAACTGTGTATGATGAATGATCTCATAATTTCCGCCGAAGGCTGGGTATTCATTCCTGATGGTATGCAAACAATGCGGACAAGTTGTCACGATTCGTTTTGGTTTGATTTCGTTCAACATCTTCACGTTGGCAGATGCCAGACCAAAGAAAATATCTTCACGTCCCGCGCGGCGGGCCGAGTCACCGGTGCATCCCTCGTTTTGTCCGAGCACGGCATAATTCACGGCGGCGGTGTTCAGTATCTTTGCAAAGGCCTGCGCAGTCTTTTGGGCGCGTGAATCAGTTGCGGGTGCACATCCAACCCACCATAGAAGATCAGGTTCGGGATTCTTTTCGATTGTAGGAACATTCAGCTCATCCGCCCATTTCATTCTATCTGCCTGAGAGACGTTCCATGGATTGAGGTTTCGCTCCATGCCTTTGAAGGCATTCTCCAATTGCTTCGGGAAGCGATTCTCCATCAAGGTCAGGTTGCGACGGACATCGAGAATGTCGCGCATCGGTTCGTTGCCAACCGGACAAATATCCACGCAGGCGCCACAACTGGTACAGGCCCAGACGGCTTCTTCGGAGATCAAATCCAGCATGGGCACGTCGGTCGCGCCGCTGTGATTCAAATGATAGCGTTTGTTGATCTCCAGCGCGGCAGGGGAAAGCACCTTGCCTGTGTTATAAGCAGGGCAAACTTCCTGACAGCGAAAACACATGATGCAGGCATAGCTATCCATGATCTGTTCCCAGCCCAGGTCCTTCATTGCTCCCGCACCAAATTGTTCAATGGATTGATCATCGAGATCGACGTAATTTAACTGTCCGATGGATTTACGTTCGGGCTTCAAGGCAAAATTTAACGGGGCAAAGAATAAATGGATGTGCTTTGAATACGGGAAGTAGGGAAGAAATGCCACCACTGCGCCTGTAGATAACCAGAAAGCGATATGCTCTCCAGCTATAAGCGTCCCGGGGTCAACGCTGGACAACCAGCCTGCCACTGTTGAAATAATGGGTTGCCAACTGTCATGGATTTTGTTATCTGCCAGAAAAAACGCTTCCCCGAGCAGGCGCATTGTATTATGTGTGAAGATGAATAGCGCCACGATAGCGGAATCGCGGCTGATACCGGAACGAGCTATCGGGTTGAGTAAAGTCGAGGCACGCGTGGACAAAGTTTCCGGTCGAAGGATGAAGCGGCGGATCATGAGCGCGATGATGCCAATAATAATGGCTGTGTTGGCAATATCAGCGATGAGCCGATACACATCACCAACAATCCCTCCTTGATCCAGCAGGCGAAATCCCAGCATTCCATAAAGTAGCTCAGAAAGATCGACCAACAAAAAGATAAACAGACCCCACCCAATGAATCCATGAAAAATGCTGGGAATTAGCCGAAAGTGGAACACAGGTTGGAAAAACCCCACTTTCACAATGAGATCGCCGATTCTTTTCCAGAGCAGACTCCCATCGGGTTTTCCTTGTCCGCTCGAAATATGGCTGATGATGCGCCTCACGCCCCAATAGGTGAAATACAGAGATACAACAGTTGCCATTGCAAAAAGTATTTTTTCAGGGAGGGAAAGCATGGAAACTCCGACATTTTTCTCGTCCCATGGACGAGAAAGAAAAAGTGAAGTGTTTTTAGTTTAACACAGAAAACCAGCGCAGCAGTCCTGTGGACAAAAGCGGTGGACGAACCCCCACCTGTTCAAAACCAACTTCCCCCAGAAAATCATTTGCTGATCTGATTCACATAGTTGACCGCGCTCTGACAGATCGGAGCCAAATTCGAGGAAACATTGTCCCAAGTCAATTCACTGTCCTCCGAATAGGCAACGTCGAGCGCCTCACCCAGACAGCCTGGCCCTGCGTTGTAATTGACCAACGTAAACTTCCATAGATCGTCATACGAGGCGGTATTGCCTGCCATACTGCCGGTGACGTTCTGCACCATTTGGCCAACCTGTTCGCAATTGGCAAGCATCGTGTGGGCAAAAACGCCGATGCTGAAATTGGCGCGATCCAAGTCGATGCCCAAAGGACAGGTTTCACAAGTCGCGTTCACCGCATCGATCAAAGCCAGACGTACGTATTCCTGATGTTCGTCGTCCAGGTGCAGATAGCCTTTGCTGCACTCGGCTGAATCCATCACCAGTGGGCAGAATTGATTGAAGAAGGGCGGATTCCAAAGCAAGGTAGTATCCGCGCCATGTTCCGTAAGCTGTCCCAGGCCGATGTCTGTTTTCGGGTTGGCACCAGGCCAGAATTGACTTTCCATGGCAAAGAGGTTCTTCAACAAGTGTGCCGGGACCCCGGTGTCTTTTGCGACCTCCAGAATGATTCCATCGAATTGATTTTGCCAGGCATTCACTGCCGGACGCGCCACTTCCATCCCGCAAGCGGATGCATTGCCATCGGGCAGCAGACCACCGTCCGGGCATGAGCTTGCATTCACCGCACGATTGCTGATTAACTGAGCAGCTAAATAAGTATATGGTACTTGCGTGCCAAGCGTTTCACTTTGCGTGGGCGTGCTCAACCATTCGGGCGGGCCACCCACGGGTGGCAAGGTTCCCCAGGTCTGCACACAACTGGCAACCGGTACGCCTGCCCACTGACTGCTTAAGACATCCACGTACCAGAAAGTGGCATCTGGGTCACCTGCATTGGTCAATGCCACGCGTACCAATGCATCGAATACTTCACTGCTATCCCCATAACTTGAATAAGCCCAGAATTGGAGGTTGACTCCATCTTCACCAGTAACGGGTAGTTTTAAACGGCAGTTAGGATCGCAGCTAAAAGTTTGTCCCTGGTAGGTACCCTGGATGGCGGTGATCTGGTAGCCAGACAAAGGTTCCTGGCCGGTCAAAACCAAAATTGGTTCGAACTCACAGATACTGGTAGAGGAAGTATAAACTGGACTGCAATTTTCCAATGTCACTTGCACGATAGGGGGCGGCAGCTTGGTTGAGACTTCTTTTTGCGCGGTCTTCTGATCCGCCAGTACGCCGTACATCCCTTTACAGGTGGTAATATCCCGTTCGACACACGGCCTGTATTTCATCCAACTATCGAGAACATCCTCACCGCAATTCACATAAACTTCCCCGGGTGTGGGCAACCCCTCATGATCAATGTCAAGCTCACAACGGATTGTATTGTCCCGCCAGCGGACCAGCCACCAGTGATATTCGATGTAATCGACTGTAGTAACAGAGAAACGGTCGGGGCCGGGTGGTTCATCAGACTGTGCGACAGCAGCTTGAGGAGTGGACGCGAATGCGATTCCCGCCACGGCCAGAACCAGGCTCAGCACAATGAACCGTACCCTCCGCTGCATCCGAGTCTCGTTGACCAATTCCATAAAAAGAGTCCGCTTCCATTATAGCGGACTCTACTCTATTAGGGCTGTTTTTGCCTGCTCGTTTTTGTTACAGATTTGTTCGATTTTTTCGAATCCGACTTTGCCGCGGTCTTCTTTGGTTTGGCTGCCTGGCTGGCTTCCTGTTCAGCCGCGGCTTTCTCCATCTCCTCGAGCATGGACATATCCTGATCAAGGTTGCGCTGGCGCAGATACATACTGACAATGTAAATCCCCATCACAATGAAAGCAACCGCGTAACCGGCGATCATATAGCCGGAAGTGTCTGGCGTGGTGGTGGCTTGAAAAAACATGATTAGGGCTCCGTTTACAGGGTAACTTTCAATTTGAGTTGTTCGACCTGATTCTGCAAATTCCCAAGGCGAATGCGATTCCAGAACAGGTCAATGAAGATGACTGTGAAAGTGAATAACGCGAAGAAGAAAGCGGTCAGCATGTGGGGTGTCATATTGAAGCTTCCCTGTGCGGCGGCGTTTTGTCCACCGATGACCACCGGGTGAATGGTGCGGAACAAGCGGATGGCAAAAAATGTGATCGGCGCGCTGAGCCCACCGATGAGTGCGTAGACCGCGCCGAACCGCGCCCGGCGGTCCGGATCATCGAGCCCCTGGCGCAGCATGAAGTAAGCGATATAGATCAACTCGGTGACAGCGGCGGTGGTGAGACGCGGATCCCAGGTCCACCAGGTGTTCCAGGCCGGGCGAGCCCAAATGGAACCGAGAATGATGGTGATGAGAAAGAAAACCAAACTCACTTCAATCGCGGCCACTTGCAGGCGATCCCACTTCAAATCCTTGGTGATCAAGAAAACGACACTGAAAACGGCCGCAAGGATGAAACCCAGCAGGGCCGTCCAGGCAGTGCCAATGTGGAAATAGAACACACGCTGGACGTCTCCCATCACGAGTTCGGTCGGTGCGTAAACAAGGGCCAGATAAGTGGCAATGCCGAGCAAAACGATGGAAACAACATCAAGAATTCTAAGAGTAATCGGTTTCGATTGCATGATGCTCCTCATCTATCTATGATTTAACGGGTATTACTTGTCCTCATGGCGTGCGGAGCTGGAAGGGCATTACTCCTCAACCACGCTTTCAAATACCATGAACGATACCGCAATAAAAATGGTATCGTAAGCGACCAGAAGATTAATGGGCAGAAAAATATCCGAAGCGTCTGAACCGGTCAGAAAACCGCTGCTGGCCTTGACCGCTGCCAGCAAAACCGGAATCACAACCGGGAACAGCAAAATGGGCAGCAGGATTTCACGTGTCCGTGTTTGCACGGACATGGCCGAGAGCAGTGTGCCCACGCCCACATACCCGATCGAGCCAAGCAGGATGACCAATAACAATCCCGGTTGGAGTAAATTAACATTGTAGAGAACGCTGTAAACAGGCAGGATGATAATTTCCACAATCAACATGAAGGCCAGGTTACTCAGCATTTTGCCGAAGTAAATTGCCGAGCGATCCACCGGTGCCAGCAGCAAACCATCCAGACAACCGCGATCTTTTTCGATGGCCATCGAACGATTGAGGCCCAGCGTGCCTGCAAAGGCGAAGGTCGACCAGAGCACGCCGGCCGTCACCGACTGGCGTACTTTTATGTCCAGTTCCAGGGCGAAATTGAAGATCACGATCATCAACAATGAAAACACCAGCATCGCCGAAAAGAGTTCGCGTGAGCGGTATTCGGCCCTCAGGTCTTTGCGCACGATGGCGGCCACCGCCTTGATGAAATTACTGGAGGAGCCTTTGGTGCTTGCCGTTTTTATATCAGCCACTTTATCAACCATCTCAGCCTGTCAGGGCCTCTCTGTAAAACGACAACAGATTCGTGCGCCTGAGTTCCTTCTGCGAGACTGATGCAGCGATCATGCCGCGTGAGAGAACATCGAACCGCGTCGCCAGGTCTTCCGCGCGGCACCAGGTCATGTGAGGTCATCACGACCGTGCGTCCCTTCGTTGCCACGGTCTTGAGAACCTCATCGAGCATGGCTGAAGCGTCCTGATCAAGACCCGTGTAAGGTTCATCGAAGAGCACAACATCCGGATCGTGAAGAACGGCGCGGCCAATCGCCAGTCGCTGCTGCATACCGCGCGAGAAGGTGCGCACCAGATCACGCCGGCGGGTATCCAGCCCCACCATTTCAAGGACTTCGGTGATCCGCAATTCGTAATTTTCAACACCGTACAGGCGCGCGTAGAAGCGCAGGTTTTCTTCTGCGGTCAGATCGCCGTAGAGTAAAGGCAGATGAGAGACCACTCCCAAACGTGCGCGCACCTGGGCAGCTTGACTGGGAAGTTGATAGCCTGCGATCGTGACCTCACCCAGCGAGGGGCGCGCCAACGAGGCCAGGATTCTCAAGAAGGTTGTTTTTCCCGCGCCGTTCGGGCCGAGCAGCGCGACGAATTCTCCCGGCTGGACCTCAAAGTCCAGGCCGCGCAACACAGGCTTTAATCCGAATCGTTTAACAAGCTTTTTGACAGAAATCATGGTTTGGATTCATGATGTCATTGCGAGGAGGGCGTTCTTTCCAACGCAGCAATCTCCCAGTTGACAGGAGATTGCTGCGTCACTCAGTTCCTCACGATGACATGTCATTTCATCAGTCCCTTCAGAATTTCCTTCAATTGCATGCGGCGCTTTTGATAAGCGTCATCCGAGATCTTCCTGGCACGATGCAGGTCATCGAGAGCAATAATCGCATCCATCACATCATCAGCCGAATCAAACTTTTCATCACCGTCCGGATTGTCATCCTCTTCGGCTCGACCACGATCGCGCAAGTACATCCAGGCACCGGCTAGGATGAGAGCGATGCCCAGGGCGCCCGCGCCGAACAAAAGATTCTGATTTGAATTCGTTGTAGTGGCTGTGGATGGGGTTTCCTGCGGCGTCCCGGAAGCAGTAAACGCAACGGTATCACCAGCATTGATGTGCGCTATTTCATAGATCTGGAAATTAAAGCCCTGGATGGCCTGCACACCCAAGTCTGTCAATTGGGCATTCTCGGCTTTTACACCCTGAGGCAGGAAAACTGTAATGGTGGTAACCGGCAAAACAAATTGCTGCGAGAAATTGATCTCATTGGCCTTGGGTATAGAGGCGAAGGCAATCAGGCCATAGGCGCTATCGCTGGGTGGGACGGCGAACCCGCTGTCGGTGGAAATGAATTTTTCGGTGTCCTGCATCGGTTCGTAGCCAAAGCCTGAGGAGCCTTGGGGAGCCTTGATGAAAGGAACTTCGCCGTTGCCATTCACTTTTATTGCAATGATTTGATCGGTTGGGTTGTGGAACAAATACACGTTATACACTTGAACCGTGTTGTCGCTGCCGTATTCAAAGAAGACGCGCGCTTCGTCAATGGTCAGTGCGGAGGTGTCTTCCGAGAGATGATAAAGTTCGATTGGCGGAACGGTGATCGCAGTATCGCCCTCTTTGGCGACTGCAAAGTCTGACTGCAAAGTAATGCCTTCGAACGTGATCTCCGCCGTGTAGATGCGGTTGGTGGGAGCTTCAACGTTTTCGAACTTGAAACTGCCATCAGCATGTACAGCGCTTTCCAGGGTCAGTACTTCCTGTGGAGCGGTGGTTTGATCAGCACCGTGATCATAACCGCGTAAAGTCACCGCCATGTTCGCTGGCAGGTCTTCTCCGGTCTGGTTATCAATGGTGCCAGTGATATTTGCAAATCCGGGTTGGAGGCTGGCGGATGACTCATTCCCAGCCGCGGCCTGTTCACTGCTCATGGGCGTTCCTTCTGCGGTTGGTTGAGTTGCTTCGGTAACGCTCGCAGCCTCAGGTGTGGCAGTGGAGGCGGATGCCGCTGCAACCGGGGCCGTGTCAAAAGAGAGAGACCGCAAATAGGCGGCAATGTCCCAAACCTCATCATCTGCCAGATTGGGCCCGAATGCCTTGACTTGATCATTCCCCTGTCTGATGATGCGCGCCAGTTCGACTTCGCTCAAAGAAGAGGTCTTCGACTGATCTTTGAAAAAGTCTGTGGAACAGTTGGCACAGTTGGCTTCGAATAAATTCTTGCCTTTTTCGATTTGTTCCGGGGTGGTGTGAAGCGTCATCGCATACGCGACCACATCCCAGCGTTCCTGATTACTCAGGCTGGCGAACGGGGGCATGAAGCGCTGCATATTTCCCTGCGTGACAGTGGTGTACCACTGCGAGAGCGAGGCTGGCTGCGCGATTTCGGGCAAGCCAAATGCGGGCACAGTGACACCCAACTGGATGCCCTGCGCGCCATCTCCCATGCCGGTGGCGCCGTGGCAGGGAGCACATTTTTCAGCGAAGATCGACGCGCCGTTTGCGACGCTGGGTGCCTGTGCGGGATAAAGCGGCCCCAATGTAGGGGCGGGCGTGGGTGGAACGTAATTGGGAGGGGGGGTCACATCTTCGGCCAGCGTGAAGTTGCAAGCCGAAAGAAGAAATGTCAATGCGACAACGATTGTAAAACGATAATTCATGAAGTTCCTATGAGGTAGCATCACGATAACGATTTTCCGCAGGATGGGCAGAAACGATCAGTGGCCATAACAGGCTTGCCACATTTTGGGCAAAAGCCGGCGGACTTATCCTTATGCGTTCTACGTCGTGAAGAGATGATCAATTCGAGATCATCGTCCGAGATTTCGGGCTTGGCGACAGCCCCGTCAGCGCGGCGGGCGGCAATGGCCCTTTCCAGCCGATCTTCAGTATCCTGCGTGGAAGCAGGCTGCGGGGCGAGTGAATCGATCTTACGCAAAACATCCGCGCCTCTTTGCAGCAGATTGGCGCGTTGGGTTGGGTATTCCTCTTCGGGAACCTTGCCCAGTTTGAAATCGAAGTCGAGTTCCTGTAACGAGTTGATGACGCGGTCGCGTTCTGCCATCAGTGTAGAGAGTTCATGCTCTTCTTCAGTGACGCGGCGTGCCCGCCGTTCCATGAAGGGCGCGTAGAGATACATGCCAACGAGGATGAGCACGGCGAGCGAAAAGAAAATGGCAGTCAGTTCCATTTACCCTCTATTCAAGCAACGAGTCGATCTGTGCACGGATTTGCTCAACTGATGTGAAGGGACCCACCTGCACATACTGCAAGACACCATCCTGATCGATGAAATAGGTTTCAGGCACGCCTTTGATGCGGAAGTACTGGGAAAGAGGCCGTCCATGCTGCAGGTCGCGGTCTTCACCGTTGGCATAAGTAATGTTGAATTTCTTAAGATAGATATCTGCCTCAGTAGGTGTATCCACATAATCCGCGCCGATGAAGACAACCTGGTCTGATAATTCATATACTTTCCAGGCGGCCTGCATTTCGGCAGCTTCCTGTTCACAGGGCTTGCACCACGAAGCCCAGAAGTTCACCACGACCACTTTGCCGCGCAGGGCCGAAAGTTTGATTTGACTTTGCCCTTCATGTTCATAACCTTGAAAAAGGTTGAAGGTAAAATCCTGGATCTTTACCCCAGGTTGTACCGTGCCTTCCTGGGCACGTTTCAGCCCAACAGCGACAATGGCCAGCAAGCCAACCAGAAATACCCAGATGATGATTTGTACCCAAATAGGTACGCCGCGGCGTGCGGCGGGGGATGTTGATTCTGTCATGACCTTCTCCCGATACAAAACTTCGGAAGTCCTCCGAAGTTTTTTTGTTATTTTCTTTTCTCCAATTCCTCTTCGAACTTTGCGATATATGGATCGGTGGCTGGCTTCGCCTCCCGCTGTGCGGCTTCAGCCGGGCCTGTTTCCGTTGTGGATGGCTTTAGCCACATCTGAAAGCCGCGGAACAGGATGAACGCGCCCACCAGGAAGGCAACCACCGGAACGAGATAGGATGCCCAGCGATTCGGCGGCTCGTCCAACACGCGTGCGCCGTAATGATCCACGAAGTATTGTTTGATCTCGGCCTCGCTTTTATTCTGAGCCAGCATATCACGGATCAACTCACGCCATTGGCGGCAGGCCTCCGTAGGGCAGACATCCAGCGGCGTGCTTTCACAGACCGGGCAGTATAACTGCTTGGCGATGCGGTTCACATCGTCATCAGAGGGGGTGGGCGCTTGTGCCGCCGCGAAACTGGTCCACAATCCGGAGATGCTCAGAGTTAACACGAAAGCAGAAAAAACGATCAGTAGTGCTCTCATTAAATTTTCTTTTTTCTCTCTATCCATTGTACTTTCTTAATCGGCTGCGCTAGGCTGATGGACGCGTGCTCCCACAGAGACCGTGACGCGCTCCGGATCTTTATCCGGCCAGGCTGCAATCAACACACCGGCCAGGAATAGTAAACTTCCCAGCCAGAGCCAATTCACCAGCGGGTTCACAAAAATTTTGAACGTGGCACCGGTCATATCCGCTGGCTCCCAGTCCACCAGTAGCACGTAGAGATCATCGCGCAGTGTTGAGCGTTGACCGGGGATGGTCATGGCCTGCTGGGAATCATAGTAATAATCCCGGCGTGGATGCAACTCACCGAGGTAAATACCATTTCGATAAACGTCAACAATGGCCCGCGTGTAATTTACACCTTTGGGTGTATCGTCCCAGGAGGCCAGTTCCCGGTAAGTGATGGTGTAATTCGAAAGATTGAGCGATTGGCCGGCACTGATCCTGCCCTGGGTTTGCACCTGGAAGAGTTCGATACCAAGAATTCCGACCGCCATCAACATCATGCTGAGATGGATGATATAGCCGCCATAACGACGGCGATTGCGTTTTGTGAGATTCCAGAAGGCTACAAAGAAATTCTCGCCCTGACTCCTCTGGCGGGCCAGTGCACCGCGTCCATATTCATAGAACGTGACCAGAATCACCAAGGCAACCAGGAAGAATCCAGTCAAGGCCATGGGGTTCTTTGTATAGGTCGCAAAGATGAGAGCAGTGATGACGACGGCACCGATGGCGGGCTTCCAAATGGCGCGGCCAATCGTCTTGAGCGTAGAGTTACCCCATGCGGAAAGGGGCGCGATTCCCATCAAGAGCATGAGCGCCGCGAAGAGGGGGCCGGTCGCTCGCTCGTAGAATGGCGGACCAACGGTTTGTTTCTCGCCGGTGAACAATTCGTGAGTCAACGGATAAAGCACGCCCCAGAAGCAGACGATTAAAATGCCGATGAACAAGAGATTATTGAGCAGGAATAACGCTTCCCGCGACAGCAGCGAGGTCATTTCCGTTTCTGATCTCAAACTGCTCCAGCGATGGATCAGCAGGCTGACAGAGACGATCAGCGTGAGCCCAATGAAGGTAAAGAACAGGGGACCAATGGAACTTTGTGCAAAAGCGTGAACGGACGACAGCACGCCTGAACGTGTCAGGAAAGTTCCGAAGATCACGAGACAATAGGTCAGGATGATGAGCAGCATATTCCAGTGTTTGAACAGGCCGCGCTTCTCCTGGATCATTACCGAGTGCAAGAATGCGGTGCCTGTTAACCAGGGCATCAGGGCCGCGATCTCCACCGGGTCCCAACCCCAGAAGCCACCCCAGCCAAGCACATCATAGGCCCAGCGGCTGCCCAACACGAGTCCGCAAGACAGGAAAAGCCAGGCCCACAAGGTCCAACGGCGCGTGATGCGAATCCAGCGGTCATCGGTGCGGCCCGTGATCAACGCCGCGATGGCGAAAGCAAATGGGATGACGAAAGAGACAAAGCCAAGATACAGCATCGGGGGATGGATGATCATACCCGGATGGCGCAAGAGCGGATTCAGTCCACGTCCATCCTGTGGGGTGAAGAGAACGCTATTCGCGGGCTGCAGTGTATAGGCGTTCACGCCGCTCGTGGTCTGATATAGTTGAGCAAAGGGATTTTCGAAGAAGGCGGTCATACTGATGAAGAAGCCCATCGTCACGCTGGCCACCACGATTACCCATGGCAGGAATTCGCGGTCTCGCTCCCATTTGCGCAGGGTGACCAGCGAGGCAAAGGCTGACATCAGCCATGACCAAAAGAGAAGCGAGCCAGCCTGTCCGCCCCACCAGGCAGTCACTTTGAGATAAGCAGGCATGGAACGACTGGTCACTTCGTAGACAAACTGCACTTCGAAATGATTATTGACGAGTAAATAAATAAGGATGCCTGCCGTCAACGTGAGTAAGGGCCAGGTCAACAGCATGGCCCGACGTGCGCTTTCCACCATGGCTGGAATCTGCTTGCGTTCCCCATAAATCGCAGCAAAGATACTGTAAAGCGTTACAAAAAAAGTTATTACTAAAACGCCGTAGCCAAAATTAGCGATCATCCAGCTCTCCTTCGATGAAAAACCCTAAAAGTCGCTCGGGCCTCCAGGGTTTTTATTATTTACTATCCGGATTGTTGAGGCAGGGCTTCTTCATAACGAGTTCGGGCATTTGAGCAGGAGCTCATCCGCGTAGAAGATCCCATCCTGGCCGAGATGGCCGGTCACGATCGCCTGCGCCTCATTGCGGAGCAGGTCCGGTTTCGGGCCCACATACACAACTTTCATACGGGAGCGTGAGGGATCGATCACAGCCTGGTGCAGGGCCACTGCGAGTCCACCTTCGGTTGTGAGCTCGGCATTATCACCGGGAACGTGAGCAACTTCAAAGGTGAGAGTCAGGCTCGGAGCATCGTATTGAATCGAGTCGCCGATCACCGCGCCAGAGACGCGCAGATTCTTACCCACAATACTTGATCCCTTCGCGTTGAGTTCGTCGATGGTCAGGAAATATTCGGCACTGGCGGTTGTGGCATTCCAGATTAAAAAGACAATCGCGCCGAGAATGAGCACGCCACCGATGACGAATTTATTAATTTTCATATCAGCCTCCAATGCCAGACAATCATTGCTGGACAATACTTTTTATTTTCGCATAAAGAGATTAATAAGGACTGAGAAGCCAGTTAGATGAATGTCATATAAATTCTCTAAATTTATCCTGTTGAAGGAATTTCCATGATTTTACCAATTTTGGATTATTTTTCCTATTATCATATATTTTCTATGATTTTGTGCACTTTCGGCGGGTGGGGACGACTCTTAGAATTGGACAATTATCTCACATGGAAAGTGATTATTTTGACTGATATAATCTGAAATTATTCAGTCTGCTTTAATGAGGAGTGTTTAATGAGCAAATGGTTTAAAGCTCACGGATCGCAGTTTGGATTGGCCATTATTGGACTTGGAGCTTTCCTACTGCTGGTGATCATGAGCTTGTCTACAACACCCGTTGCGGCTGCGCCTCAATCTCAGGGTGATAAGCCATCTGATGAAGTCTGTTTAGCGTGTCACCAGCAGCAAGGTATGACCACTCAAATTGGGGGACAGTCTGTTCCGCTGACCATCGACGCTGACAAGTTTTCTGCCTCTGTGCATGGAACGGAAAAAGTCGCCTGTGTCGACTGCCATACCAATATTACTGGTTTTCCGCATCCTGAGGTGACAGCCAGCAGCCCGCGTGATTTTTCATTGGATATGTATCCAACCTGTCAGCAGTGTCATAGTGACCAATATCAAAAAACACTCGATAGTGTCCACCAAACCGCACTCGCCGCGGGGAATACGAACGCCGCGGTCTGCACGGATTGTCATAACCCACATACGCAGACTCGGATCACTGACCAGACAACAGGCAAAATCCTGCCGGAAGCCCGGATTGCAATTCCACAGACTTGTGCCCATTGCCACAACTCGATCTACGAAACCTATGCTGGTAGCGTGCACGGCAAGGCCTTGCTTCAAGACGGCAACCAGGATGTGCCTACCTGCATCGATTGTCACGGCGTGCATAATATCCAGAGCCCAACCACCAACACATTTCGAAACAGTACACCGTTTTTGTGTGCCAAATGCCATACAGACGCATCGATCATGAGCAAATATGGTATTTCTACGAATGTGTTGAATACCTATGTTGCGGATTTTCATGGTACCACCGTGAAGATGTTCGAAGAGAATTATCCCGATCAACCGACAAACAAGCCTGTTTGTACCGACTGCCATGGTGTTCATGATATTCTCAATGTGAACGATCCCCAGGCGGGGATTGCTTTCAAGAACAACCTACTGGTTAAATGCCAGCAATGCCATCCTAATGCGACTACAACAAGCTTCACCGAGGCCTGGCTGAGTCACTACGAACCGAGTCCGCAGGTTTTCCCGCTGGTATATTACGTCAACTTGTTCTATAAGTTCTTTATTCCTGCTGTGGTAGGAGGGATGCTCTTGTTTGTCATAACTGACGTTTATCGTCGGTTTGTCACACGCAGAGCACAAACAAAAGGAGGAAAGCAGAAATGAGCAAAGCCACAGTTCGTACCTATCAGCGTTTTCCCCTGGCCCGGCGAATTGAACATGTTGTCATGTTGCTTTCATTCACTACACTGGCGCTTACCGGTTTGCCCCAGAAGTTTTCCTCATCCCCGATCGCCATAGGATTTGTGCATTTGCTGGGCGGGATTGAAAATATACGCAGTATTCACCATTTTGCCGCGATAGTGATGATGCTGGGTACGGCCTGGCATCTCATTGTCTTTGGCTACCTGGCTTATGTTCGGCGCACACGTTTTACCATGCTGCCCTCCCTGCAGGATGTAAAGGATGGCTGGCAGGCCCTTATGTACAACCTCGGCTTTGCCAAAACGCCTCCACAAATGGGACGTTATACCTTCGAAGAGAAAATGGAATACTGGGCATTCGTGTGGGGCGCCATCATCATGGGCACCACTGGCTTCATGATGTGGAACCCCATCACCACCGCAAAATTCCTGCCTGGCGAAGTGATTCCTGCCGCGAAGGCAGCTCATGGAGGCGAAGCTCTCCTGGCCGTCCTGGCCATTATCGTCTGGCACATGTACGGAGTTCACATCAAACGCTTTAACAAATCGATGTGGACCGGCCAGATGAACGAAGAAGCGATGCTGCATGAACATCCGCTCGAATTGGCAGATATCAAAGCCGGTCTGGTTAATCGGCCAGTGGACCCAGCGGCGCTGCGCAAACGTCAAAGGATATACTTGCCGGTTGCGGCCTTGCTAACGCTCTTCATGCTGGGCGGCATCTATGGCTTTGTCAACGCGGAGCAAACCGCACTCACAACCACCGAAAGAAGAATACCAACAGTGGAAGTGTATGTTCCACAGACATCGACTCCCGCTCCGACTCAAACACCGACGCTGCCGCCAACAGAGACACCGCTTCCTTCTCCAACAAGCGTCGCTGGTACTGAAACGACCGAAGCGGCCATAATCGAGAGCCCAGAGGTTTCTTCCTCGCTGACCTGGGACAACTCAGTTGGCGCGATCTTCCAAGCCGAATGTGGAACCTGCCACGGCTCAGTCGCGACGGCTGGCCTGATGTTGACCTCTTACGATGATGCGCTAAAGGGTGGGGAGGCGGGGCCGGCCATCATTCCGGGTGATAGCGCCAACAGCTTGCTGGTCCAGAAGCAGCAGGCGGGTGGACATCCGGGGCAACTCACGCCCGAGGAACTTGCCCAGGTGATCGAGTGGATCGACGCCGGCGCGCCGGAAAAATAGTTTGTCTCTTTGTTGAATAATAACTGTCCAGCAGAATTCTGCTGGACAGTTCGTTTAATCATCTGAATTGACCCCAAAGGCTTCGTCTATCCTTTGCATGACCTCGGGAGAAAGTTTTGGTGCCACTTCCGTGGCTTTCAGATTCTCGCGTAATTGTTCTGTGCGGCTGGCGCCTGTAATGACTGTGCTCACATTGGGATTTTTAAGAACCCAGGCAATGGAGAGTTGGGGGAGCGTGCAATCGAGTTCCTTTGCGATCGAGTCGAGTGCCCGCAGCCTGGCCTTTGTTTCTTCATTGTCGGCATTTCGCTTGACCCAATCATAACCGCTCAACGTGGCACGGCTGTCTTTCGGGGTCCCGTTCAGGTATTTGCCTGAGAGGATGCCTGAAGCCAGCGGGCTGAACGTGGTTGCGCCATAGTGATAATCTTTGAAGAGGCGCTCATATTCTTTTTCAAAGCGTTTGCGGTTAATGAGGTTATATTGTGGCTGTTCGGTGATGGGCTTGTGTAAGTGATGTCTCTCTGCGATTTCAAGCGCGGCGACAATCTCAGCCGCCTCCCATTCGGATGTGCCCCAATACATGGCCTTGCCCCATTCAATGATACTATGCATCGCCCAGACGGTCTCCTCGATGGGCGTGGTCTTATCCGCACGGTGACAGTAGATCACATCCACATAATCGAGCTGGAAGCGCTGCAACGAGCCATTGATCCCTTCGATCAGGCGCTTGCGATTGAGCGTAAGACTTTCATTCACGCCATCATCGAGTCCCCAATAGAATTTGGTGGTGACCAGATAACTACTGCGTCGCCAGCCTAGTTGCTTGAGCGCTGCCCCCATGACTTCTTCTGACTTGCCCGCTGCATAGGCCTCCGCGTTATCGAAAAAATTAACACCCGCCTCGTAGGCCGCCGACATCATGTCTACCGCGGCTTTTACATCCACCTGATCATGAAAGGTCACCCATGAACCCAACGAAAGTTCGCTCACCTTGATTCCCGCTTTTCCCAAATGACGATAATCCATGCTTCCTCCAAAATAAGTATATTTCTACAATTATAATCGTCGCATGCCTCGCGGCCTCTTCGTATTCCATTTTCTTGCAGCTATCATCTTGATTTTGACGGCTTGCGCCCCGCAACAGACGGAATCCACTCCTCAAACTTTCAACCTGATCCCATTCGTTACCTCAACTCAGAGTCCGCTTCAGACTCCCGAAGGCCTGGTCGCCGCGCAGACGCCTCTGCCCAGCCCGACGCCTTTTACCTACACCGTGCGCGCAGGTGACACGATCAGCAGTATCGCGCTCAAATTCGGCGTATCCATGGATGACTTGCAGGCTGCGAACCCGGATATCTCACCCAATGCCATGTCAGTTGGGGAAGTGCTCAAGATTCCGAGCAACCCCGAGAATCCCTCAGGCGAATCGACGCCTACGCCGGTCGCCTTCGAGGTGGAACAGATTCAATGTTATTCGACAACAGATAAAGGGTTGTGGTGTTTTGTATTGGTCCACAATGATTTTTCTGATTTCATGGAAAACGTCAGTGCACAGATAACGCTGGTCGATGTGGAAGGTATGACGGTTGCCAGCCAGACTGCCTTATTGCCATTGAATATTCTGCCGCCACACACGTCACTGCCTCTTGCTACATTTTTTCCGCCTGACGTTCCTGTGGATGCGAAGCCACAAGTGCAAGCCTTGACTGCCATCCGTTTGTTGCCAAGCGATGAACGCTATTTAACCGCGACTATCAACAACACATTGGTGCAAATCGATGCGGATGGACATTTCGCACAAGTCAGTGGGGAAGTCTATTTGCCGTCTGAATCAAAAGCCGCCGCGTCCGTGTGGGTGGCCGCGACAGCCTATGATGACTTAGGCCGAGTCGTGGGAGTTCGACGCTGGGAGGGGGACGAAATTCAGCCCGGAGGAAGTTTACCGTTCATGATGACGGTATCCAGCCTCGGCGGCGAAGTGAAGCGGGTAGCGGTCGCCGTGGAAGCCAGACCTTGACCCATCCCCTCCCTAAATTCGCAGAATTTGGGGAGGGTGTCCGAAGGACGGGTGGGGCAGATCATTTCCCATCCAGCCACATATATCTTTCGATCGGAATATCGATGGGCGTGTAAACGTAACCCTTCACGTACGGCTTGACCAGTTGATATGAAAGACTATGGGTGGTAAATAACGCGGCGGCATCATCCACCAGCATTTGCTCAGCCTGTTGGTACATGATGATGCGTTTGTTCACATCCTGTTCGACGCGCGCCGCTTCCAGAAGTTGATCGAGTTGTGGATTGGAGTAGCCGCCGTTGTTTTGCTGTGAGCCGGTGTGGAAGAGCACATCCGCGAAATTTTCGGGGTCGGGATAGTCCGCGCACCAGCCTCCGCTGATGAGTTGACCGTGGTTGCCTGCATAGATTTGTCCGTAATAATAATTTGGTTCCAGGTTTTCCACCGTGATGGTGACCCCGAGATTCTGTTGCCACATTTCTGCCATAGCCGAAACATCGGCGCTGACGTAACTGCCAATGCCAGCATTACTGAAGACGATGGGTGGCAAGCCATCCGGTCCGCCATATTTGGACTGTGCAAGTGCCTGGCGTGCCTGTTCCGGATCGTACTGTAACCCCTTCAGCGCGGTATTAAACCCCGGCAAGCCCGGTGGATACAAACCTGCAGCGGGAAGCGCATGTCCATTTAAAACAACGTCGATAAATTTCTGGCGGTCGAAGGCCATGGTAAATGCCTTCCGTACGTTTACATCATCGAAGGGCGGGCGTGTTGTGTCGAAGACCACATAACCGGTACAGAGATCGACGCCGGTGAGCAGTTCACTGTGCAAAGGCTCCGTTGGGTCGAGGAAACGATCGACAGAATACACGCCAGTGATATCCACATCGCCGGTTTCATAGAGTCGCTGGCTGTTGCCTGAATATAGATTTACAACCACATAAGGGATGGATGGCGCACCCAGGTAGAAATCCTGATTTGCTTCATAGACGATACGCTGGAAGCGCTGTCCATTCCCTCAGACGATAGGGTCCTGTTCCATTCGGCTGGCGGAACCATTCGTCGCTGCTTTCCACGTTTTCCTTATCGACGACAAAGGCCGTCGGATAAGTGAGCTTCAAGAGGAAGTAGGGCTTGGGTGCATCGATGGTTACTTGCAAAGTATGTTCATCCAGAGCTTTCAGCCCCTCGATGTGATCGGCTTGTCCTGCGGCCATTTCATGCACACCCACAATGTCGCCAAGATAAGTAAGCACTGTGTCGGAGCCGAGCGCGGGGCTGGCCGCCCGCTCCCAGGAATAGATCACATCCTGTGCGGTGACCGGTTTACCATTATGGAATTTGGCGTTTGTGCGTAGGTGGAAGGTATAGGTCCTTCCATCTGAACTCACGTCCCAACTCTCTGTGAGGTCAGGCGTGAGATGCAACTGCGGATCGAATGAGACTAAACCGCTAAAGACGAGTTTGTCTCCAGAACCATAGGTGGTTGCGGGATCATAATTGCGTGGATTGGTGGACTCGCCTCCTTCCAACACCAGAGCTCGATCCAGCGGAACATCTGTTTGCCCCGCTCCTTTCAGGAGAGGGTGAATTGAAACGAGCGGGGTCTGCAAGGCTGAGGCGGATTTCGGCCCGGCATTTCCGAGTATGAACACGAGCAGCAAAATCAACATTACGCTTTCAAAGCGGTGAGATTTATTGAGCATGATTCCCTCCTGTGCGATTTTGACGGCGGATGATGAAGCCCAATACCATTATGCCAACGAGTAACAGCATTGCACAACAGGTACCAAGCAGAATCAATGTCAAGGCGAGAGGCGGTCCCGCACGCTGGGGCGTTTCCGTTGTAGCTGTGCCTGCAAGAGATGAGGTGGGAATGGGAGTTGGAGTGACGGCCTGAACGACAGGCGCGCCTGAAATCGGGACGATGGTTGGGACAAAGGTGGGAGTTGGCTGTACCGTTGGTTGTGCGGAAACAGCCCGCGGCTGCGCGCCGATGGCTTGCCTCCAGGCCTCTTCCAGCCCATCGATGTTGAAACCGTACGTTTGTTGGAGAGCTTCATCAATGGTCATTCCATCCCGGAGATCAACCAGCAGCGCAGTCATTTTATCCTGACCATAGGTTTCGATCAGAAATTTTGTGATGCTGTACGACTGGCTGTACGAAAGATAGGCCTTATCGGGGATCTCGGAAAAGCCACCGCTTAAGGAACGAACGGTCAACAGCGTATCATTCCGAATGGCATCATCCAGTTGATTTTGTGAGTAAGTGTCGAGGTCACCTTCGCTATAGACAGCCAGGCCTTCGTTGAGCCAGGTGGGCACCTCGCTGAGACAGGAAAAAGTAAGGTGGCCAACCAACACATGAGTAAGTTCGTGCACCATGGCGTCTCGTCCCCACTCAAGGTCAGATTGTGAAATGCCCAGAATAACAATATCCTGCTCGGGGAAGGCCTCGCCACCTGTCCAGGCGGGCTCATAAAGGATGGCATCCTTCATATCGTCCGTATTGGCGTAGATGTAAATATCTATTGGCGCATTTGCTTTCAGACCTGATTGTTTTTCATTGAACTGCAAACCGTTCGAGGCGGCTTGTGACAGATCCGTGGCAAAAGCCTGACTCCCTTGATACCAATGCAGGTGTAGAAATTCGCCATTGTTCATGGTCTTCCAGGGGTGGATATCGTCCAGCCATGTGGCGGTCTTTTTTTCGGTAACGGTTTCTTTGCCGTCGGCCTCGGTAACGCGCCAGCGCCACCAGAGTTGCGCGCCGGGAGGCAGGGAGCCGCTCTGATGCATGTCCCAGGTCCATTCTGCGTTGACGGTTTTGCCGGGTGTGAATTGAGGTAAGGCTTTGGCGATCACATCCCCACAAGTTTGTTGTTCGTTTCCATATTCCAGTACAACAGAGGTGATTTCAGTATCGCTGGTGAGTGTAGCTTGAAAGGTAGCGGTTTCCGGAAAGTTGATGGTAACTTCATTATTTGTGGCTTTCGCCGGAAGGGTGGTGAAGGCCGAGGCAAGGGTGAGCAGACAGAGGCTGACGCCAAGCGTGAGCGCAATGTTCAAGTTCCGCATGAAGACTCCTGAGCAAAAATTTGCTTAAGTGTATCACTTCACAAGTCAAAGGGGTCACCCTGCAAGTTCTTTTCAGTCTGGTATGGTACGTTTGACGCTTCCCTCCCTTTGCATGTATAATCTTTTTTAATCTCCCGTGTGGGGGATTTTGTTGAGGTATCCATGGCTCTGCGCGGCAACCTACGCGATTTTACAATTACACAACTTCTAAATCTAATTAATCTGGCGCAAAAGACCGGCACGCTGGTGGTGGATGGCCCAAGCGAGCAGGCCTATGTTTCATTTCGAGAGGGAAAACTGGCCTATGCACGTGTCGGGCAGGATGATGGAAGCCTGGCGGCTGTCTTGCATAAAGCCAATAAACTGACGGTAAATCAATATCGTGCCATCGTAGAGCGAGCGGGAAAAATGACGGACAAGGAACTGGGACTGCTGCTGATCAACGCGGGTTATCTTTCCCAGGAGGAAATCCTGCTTAATTTGCAGAGTTATTTTACCGAGATCATTCGTCGTCTCTTCACCTGGGTGGAAGGCTTCTTCCGCTTCGAAGGGGAAATGATGCCCCCGGACGACCGTATCAATGTGCGGCTGGATCTAGAAAACATTATTATTGAAGGTTCGCGACAGTTGCGTGAGTGGGAACAACTGCAGGATGAAATTCCCAGCCTGGATATGGCTCTCAAGTTTACCAATCGTCCGTTGAAGAATGTTAACCTGAGCGTGGAAGAATGGCGCGTGGTTTCCTATATCAATCCCAAGAACACGATGAAGCAAATCGCGCAGACGAACAAAATGAATGACATGGAGGTTCGCCGTATCGTTTATGGCCTCCTGCAGGCTGGCCTGGTCGAAATCGTCCGGCCGGAAGGCATGGTCATTCCCCAAAATCCGAAGATGTTCCCCACGCAGGATAAAGAAGAACAGAAATCACTGGTCAATAAATTGATCGGGCGTATTCGATCGCTGTAATCATCAAGGTTGAAGGATAAGATTATGCAAACAGTAAAAATGGTGGTCACTGGCCCGTTCAGCGCTGGCAAGACGGAATTCATCCAATCTGTCAGCGAAATTGACGTTGTCTCGACCGAACGCAAGATCACCAGCACGGCCGAACGTTCCGTCAAAGAATCCACAACCGTGGCGATGGATTTTGGCCGCATCACTGTGGACGATGATCTGGTGCTCTATCTGTTTGGCACGCCCGGTCAGAAGCGCTTTGATTTCATGTGGGAGATCCTTTCCGAGGGCATGTTGGGCTTTATTGTGATGGTGGATAGCACACGCCCCGAAACTTTCCGTGAGGCTCGTTCGATCCTTGAAACATTCCGCGCTTATGCTCCGACTCCCTATGTGGTAGCGGCCAACAAGCAGGATCAGGAAGACGCGTGGGAGCTGGATGATATGCGTCATGCCTTGCGGTTGGATAGCAAGGTCAAGTTCCTACCGTGCATCGCGACCGAGAAGAGTAAGGTCAAATCCGTTCTTTTAGAGTTACTGTACAGTATTCTTGCAGAAATGGAGTCGGGAGGCTAGGGGCACCCGCCTGATACGAAGTCGTGTCCTCAATTACTACTGATCAGGGAATCGTTCATTACGAAGTGTACGGGCGTGGGAAACCTGTCATTCTTCTGCATGGCTGGTTGGGCTCCTGGGGCCTGTGGCAGGAGACAATGGGTTTTCTGGGACGTTACTATCGTACCTATGCGTTGGATTTTTGGGGGTTTGGTGAATCTGGCAAGAAGCGTGAAACATATGCCGTTCAGGATTTTGTCAGTTTGGTCAATCAGTTTATGGAACAATTGGGCATCATGCATGCACCGCTGGTGGGGCATAGCATGGGTGGCACAGTGAGCCTTTCGGTAGCAATTAAATACCCGGAGCGCGTCAGCAAGGTGGTGGTGGTCGGTTCACCTATTGTCGGTTCGTCCCTGGCCTGGCCACTCAAACTGGCTGGTTATCGCGGTATTGCCTTCCTATTATTCAATATGATGGGTCTCTTCCGCTTTGGCGTAAAAGTCGCCTCACCCTTTATATGTCGAGATGCACGTTTTCCAGAAATGATGGATCGTGACCTCTCGCGCACCACCGTCGAATCCTTCCTGTTGTCGATTGCTTCGCTCCGTCGCACGGATTTGCGCCCTTCGCTGAATAGAATCACAATCCCTGCACTTGGTATTTTTGGCGACCGTGATATTATCGTCAATCCGAACCAATGGCAGCCAATGCAAAAAGGAATCGCTCATTCGCGTATTGAGCGGTTTCCATTAGCCGGACATTTCCCCATGTTGGAAGAGCCGCAAACTTTTGCGGAACGCCTCAAGGCTTTCCTGGACGCGGAAGACCTGCCTCCCGCACCGAAGCCTTCCACTTCTCTTTCTCCTTTACCTTCTGTAACGTTATGATCACTACAGATCAATATTACTATCCGAATCGAATGGGGAGGATCATTCTCCTGTCGATGGAAGAAGTGATGGGACGCAACGGGGTGACGGCGGTGCTCAAACTGGCCTCACTTTCCTCGCTGATCGAGAACTACCCTCCAGACAATACAGGACTCGAGTTTCCGTTCTCCACGGTGAGCAACCTCACGGAAATGCTGGAACAAGTCTATGGCCCCCATGGTGGACGTGGATTGGCATTACGTGTGGGACGCGCCTGTTTCAATTATGGTGTGCGCCAATATGGAACGCAGATGGGCTTGACAGAAATGGCATTTCGCCTGTTGCCACTCCCGGCGAAGCTTCATGCCGGGGCCGGTGCCTTTGCCGAATTGTTCAATAAATTTACGGATCAAAAAGTCCGTATCGAAGAAGAGGATGGCAGATTGCTGTGGCACATCGAACGCTGTCCGCTTTGCTGGGAACGCAAGGCTCATGACCCGGTTTGCCACTTGGCGGTAGGATTATTGCAAGAAGCCTTGTATTGGCTGAGCGGGGGCAAGATCTTTAACGTGGAGGAAAAGACCTGCATTGCCGCGGGGGACAAAACCTGTACGATTGTGATCGACACATCACCTGTTTTCTAATTCAACGTATCATCCCAACAAAATTGTAGGTCTTGTAAGCGCAAGGATGAGGACATCCCGTCCCTGTTTTCTCGATTTTGTGGAATAATTGCTTTTGATATGCTTAAGGTAATTCTCAATGCTCCTCAGCTTATATCGCCTTTCAACGAGCCAGCCCGGGATTTACGAATACAAAATCACCCTCTCTGGTTGCACCAGCGAGATGTTCTTGCTCCTTATGTAACGCGTGAAGTTGAATTAAAGCCGGGTCAGCGTTTTCCTCAGGAGCGCGCTGAGATGATTGTCTACCGGGACAATTTATTCTTCGATCAGGAGTATATTCAAACCTTTATGGCGCAGGCACGCAAGAAAAAACGTGCCTGCCGTGCAGCTTTTTCATCCGAGGATGCTGCATTCAAGGAGCATGTTCTGCCTTTGTCCACCTCCTATACACCCGCCGGTCAATACTTCCTTGCGGACTTGTGGTATTACCCCAATGGGCCTGTTGCAGATGTAGAGTCTCTTATCATCGACCTTGAGCCGCGTGAAATGGGTTATTATCATGTCCCTACCTATATGGCGGACCAAAGCGGCGACCTGACATTTCAGGTCCCCTTACGTGCGCTGGTTGCCATTGATTCGTGGGTACATATCTTTGTCGCGGATATCGTGTTCGGCCTATTTTCGCGTGGCGCCCATTTTGAGAAGCACGTTGCCGAAGATGTATTATTTAAATTAAAAATTCTTGGTAAGGCCATGTACGAGGGTTGCCAGATTCTTGAATGCTCGGACCTAGTTAAAGTGGGCAAAAACTGTGTTATCGATCCGCATGCCACCATCCACGGGCCAACGACCATTGGCGATAATGTCACGATCAATGCCGGTGCCGTGATCGAAAACTGTATCATTGGCAATAACGTTAATATTTCACAGGATGTGCAATTGATGCTGTCAGTAGTAGGAGACGGTGCATTTCTTCCATTTCGGGCTGCGTTGTTTATGACCACCGTGATGGAAAACAGTATGATTGCGCAAAATACCTGTCTGCAAATGTGCGTTGTAGGACGCAACACTTTTATCGGTGCCGGCTCCACGTTCACAGATTACAATCTGATCCCTTCACCGCTGCGGGCTCGCGATGGTCAGGGGAAATTGAAGTTCTCTAACCGTCCGGTGATGGGGAGTGCTGTTGGGCACAATTGCCGTTTGGGTTCGGGCATGATCGTTTATCCCGCCCGTACCATCGAATCGGATGTTGTTTTGGTTGCCTCAGATGATCGCCGTGTCATTGACAAAGATGTCCGTTATGAGGACAGTGACCATCAAAAATTCAAATCTGCCAGCTTACATCAGCGCTTGTATCCCCGCCCCGGCGAACGTGAATTGGAATCCTGGTAATTCGTGGATACGTTTGCGTTTATTATCCATCCCATCGACCCAAAGGGGGATGTGGGTCGAAAATTTCCATTGTTGGGAAGTATGCTTAATGAGAGGCAAATTAATTTCTTCTCCACCTTCTTCCCGCCGGTTTACATTTCGGAGATCGAAGGCATTACTTCTGAATCAACGGGCAAGGAAATCAAAGGCTGGTTTATCGCCTGCCCATATACGCCCAGACGAATGATGGAGTTGCCAGAGCGGACCGTATATCGTAAGATCATTCAAGCAGGTTGCCTGGCAGAGAAGCTGGGAGCGCAGATCCTGGGATTGGGCGCATTTACCTCGGTAGTTGGGGACGCAGGTATTACAATTGCAAATGCTCTGGACGTACCGGTCACTACGGGCAACTCGTATACGGTGATGGTGGCGGTGGATGCCATTCGCGAAGCCGCACGAATCATGGAGATTCCGCTCAACACTGCCACCGCTGCAGTGGTGGGCGCCACAGGTGCCATTGGAGGTGTATGTGCCGAGTTACTGGCCGACGATGTTGGGCGTTTGTATCTGATCGGACGCAGGCAGGAAGCGCTCCAGGAATTGTGCGACAGGCTCCGGCCGCGTGCCAGAGGCGAGTTGGTCGTCAGCACGAAGATGGATGCGTTGGCGGATGCCCAACTGATCCTGACGGTAACCAGCGCGCTCCACGATGTCATCCGCCCGGCGTATCTGCAGCCTGGTAGTGTCGTATGCGATGTGGCCCGGCCTCGTGATGTTTCTGCAATGGTGGCGGCGGCGAGAGATGATATATTAGTGATTGACGGCGGAATGGTGGATGTGCCAGGCCCCGTTGATTTCCACTTTAATTTCGGGTTTCCGTCTGGCAAGGCATACGCCTGTATGGCAGAGACCATTGCACTGGCGTTGGAAGGCCGTTTTGAGGATTACACGCTGGGCAAACATCTGACGAGAGAACGTGTGGAAGAAATTGATAAAATGGCAAGGAAACACGGTTTCCGCTTGAGCGGGTTTCGCTCGTTCGAGCGTGAGGTCACAATGCAGCAGATCGAAACAGTGCGTCGCAACGCAAAGCAAGCACGCAAAGTGCGTGTGGCGCAAACGTAATCTTGGAGGCCGCTTATGGGAAAAGCCCGGCTGTTGGTTGTGGAAGACGATATTGATATCGGGAATATGCTGAAGATCTATTTTAACGGCATGGACTTTGATGTCGACGTTGCCACACGCGGTTCAGAGGCGCTGGAGAAAACAAAAAAGGTCCTGCCGCACCTGATCGTGCTCGACATTATGTTGCCTGATATTGATGGCTATGAGGTGTGCCGCAATTTGCGGACGAGTATGCGTACCAGTCATATCCCTGTGATTTTCCTGACGCAGAAAGATGAGCGTAGCGATAAATTACAGGGCTTGGAATTGGGCGCCGATGATTACATCACCAAGCCCTTCGATATCGAGGAACTAAAGCTGCGTGTACAGGGCGCGATCCGGCGTTCCGAGCGCGAGAGCTTGACGGATCCTCGTTCGGGACTCCCTGCGGGACGTTTGATCGAAGAACAACTGCGACGTGTCATTCGGGAGAAAAGCTGGGCATTACTCGACGCGCGGGTCAACAACTTTGATTCGTTCAAAGATGTGTATGGGTTTGTGGCGGGGGATGATGTCCTCCGCTTTACGGCCATGATGATCGGCGAGGTTGTGGATGAACTCGGCACCAATTCCGACTTCATTGGTCACGCGGGCGGGGACAACTTTATCGTGATCACCACAGAAGAAAAGGCTCCCCTGATACGGGAACGCCTGAAGGAAAGATTCGATGATGAGGTGCTCACGCACTATAACTTTATTGATCGGCAGCAGGGATTTGTGCAGGCACCTGCAGCAGATGGTACAACGGTCAAGGTTCCGTTTATGAATATGTCGGTGGGTGTCGTCTCGCCCAGCGCGCATTCGTTTGCTGATATTCGTGAGATCACTGAACTCGCAGCGGAGGCGCGCCGGCAGGATACCGCAACTGGCGGATAAGGTGAACCCTGGAAATGTTTGCCGGACTGGAAGTGGGCCTTGGGTTAATGATCCTGGCGCTGGTACTGATTGTTCCGGTACTGGTGGTGGTCTTATTGCGCAGGTTGCCACAGAACACGTCCGTTCCGCTTGAATCTTCTGCTTCTGTTATTTCCCCTGACTCTGTACATTCGAATGAAGCTGTGTTGATAATCCAGGCGGGTGGGCGCGTGGAGTATATCAATCATCTGGCGCGCGAATGGTTTGGATTGCGGTCCAGTGAGCTTGTAGATCTGGAGCGTTTGATTCGCAGGGCGCGACCAGCTGAGGAACTGTTGGATCTCTGTGTTCATCAGGGACAGAAAAGGCTCTCGGTCAGTGGACGACTGGTGCAGGCCACCTCTTATCAGATACCCGGCCCCTATCCGCTCATGCTGATCACCATGCGAATTGTGGAATTATCCACAGACCCAAATGAAGCTGGCGCGGATTCGTCTGTGTTGAGAATAGTTTCCGATTTTGGCAAAAATGTTTCAGCCAGTCTGAAACTGGAAGAGGCGCTTTACGCGATCCTGCTCAATGTATCTCATCTCGTGCCGGCTGACGTTTTAGAAGTCAAGGTCTGGGATGCCTCCCGACAGACGCTGATTCCCTACACTTTGGAATCCTCGGGCTTGGCGCACGCGGTCCGCGCTGCTCATTCACAATTCGGCGAATTGACTGGAGTGCTGCGCAGTCGCCAAAGCACATTGTTGATCCCCGATACTCATGCACCTGATCCTTCACTGCCTCAATTAAATGGGAACTCACCCGTTCAATCCTATCTGGGCCTGCCCCTGGTGGCGGACGATCAACTGGTTGGCACGTTGGAGATTGGTCATCTCTCGGCTGGCGCCCTTGGACAGCACGACTGTGAACTGGTTCAACTGGTTTCATCACAGGCGGCTTTTAGTGTGCGAAACGCGCAGTTATATGCGAGTGAACAAAACCGCTCGGCAGAGTTGAGTGGACTGGCAAATCTTGCACAGGCTTTTGTTGCTGCACAGGATTATACAAACCTCATCAGCCGTCTGGTGGCCACGATTGCGCCACTCTTTGCAGTGGATGTACTTGGGTTCCTGCTGTACGATGAAAATAAACGCACGCTCGAAGGCCAAATTCCTTTTCAGGGATTGCCGAAACATATTGTCGAAATTTTCCGCACGACAATCCAACGAGGTAGCGTAGCCGAAAGAATATTATCGCGGCATGAACTCCATATCACTCTTAACGCAGCGGAAGATCAAGTGTGGCACGATCTGGGCTTGCAAACTCTGGCACAAGCGGCCAGCCTGCGTGAATCAGTACTTGCTCCTCTGATCTCCGGTGAGCGTTTTGTCGGTTACCTGGAACTTTCCAATCATCATCAAGCATCGAGTGAATTTAGCGAGGCTGAACTGAGATTGATCAAAACGGTAGCCGCACAAGCCGCCGGTATTATAGAAAATTCCTTTGCTGTGGAGAGGACGCGTCAGCGTGCCTTACGTTCGGATGCTTTGCGCCGGATCGCCAGTCTCTCTGCCTCCACAGCCACGCTGGATGAGGTTCTGCATTTTTCCACCAAGGAGTTGGCTCAGCTTTTCCAGAGCGATCTTGTGGCGCTCTTCCTGCTCGATGAACAGATCGGTGAACTTCGCTTGCACCGTGAATCGGTTATCAGCAACCATCCCGAAGCACTGCCTACGTTGGCGCGCCTTCATCAGGATGAACCTCAATATCGACTGACGGTTGCTGGGAACGGAAAGCCATATCTATCTGGCCGTCTGATCTCCGACCATGATCTTCTGCCGGTCTATCGGCCCTTAATCACTGCGCTGCAGATTGAATCGGCCATGATCGTGCCTCTGGTCGTGCGTGAGCGAAGCCTGGGTGAATTGATGCTGGGAAGTCAGAAGCCGGAATTCTTCAACAATTATGACCTGCAGGTGATTTCCAGCGCGGCCGGTCAATTGGCCTCCGTTGTGGACAATGCTGCCCGTGCCACCCAGACCGATGAAAGCCTGCGCCGCCGTGTGGAACAATTTACTTCGCTTGCACGCGTCAGCCGCGAACTGAATTCGATGGTGGATCTGAAATCCCTGTTGGAGGTAATACGAGACGAAAGCCTGCGGACGACGCGCGCCGAGTGCGGCTCCATTCTGCTCTTCGACCCGGACAATTCCTCCGACCCGCCGCCTGTCACTCTTTCACTGGGTTGTCCCCTCCCCGAGACTTTTTCGCCGCTTGACCGCAAAGTCATTAAGACTGGTGTTCCACAACTTGTTGTTGATTATTCTTCCGAGGGCATCGTTCCTATACATGAGGGAGTTCACTCGGCCCTGGTTGTGCCGATTCTCAGTCAGGGGAAAACCGTTGGCCTGATTCATTTGCACTCAGGAAGTCCCGGCTTCTTCGACCAGGCCTCTCTTGAAGTGACACAGACTCTGGCGGCCCAGGCTTCTGTGGCCCTCGAAAATATTCAGCGCTATCAGGAACAGCGTCAACAGTCCGAACTTTTGCATCGCCGCGCCGACACCCTTACTAAATTGGCAGAGGTGAGTTATGGCTTGAATTTCGAACAGCCGCTGGAACAGTTGCTTCGCACCATTGCCAACAGCATTCGCGAAGCGACGCCCTTTCAAGCCGTGTTGATCAGCATCTATGAAAGAGAGACCGGGTTATTGCGCCGGATCACTGGTGTGGGATTTCCACCGGATACTCTGGCCGAGTTGATGACTCGTAAACAGCCGTTAAGCAGTATTCAACAAATGCTCAAGCCGCAATTTCGCATCAGTCGTTCCTACTTCATTCCCGTTGATGAAGCTCCCATCATTCCAGCGGATGTTCACATGGTCACCTTGGATCTGGAGGATATGGGCGGCAAATCTTCCAATGCCTGGGATCCGGATGACTTTCTGCTAATTCCCCTGGAAGATAGTCAGGGCGTCTCTCTTGGCTTAATCAGCTTCGATGCGCCGCGGGACGGTTTGAGGCCGGATCGCGCCACGATTGAAACCCTTGAGATCTTTGCCTCGCAGGCAGCCCTGGCCATTGCCAATCATTCACGGTTTGTAAACCTGCGTTCGAAGGTGGATTCTTTATCCTCCGCGTTGGAAAGACAACAACGCCTGATCAACCTCACGCAGAACGATCTGCCCATTCTCCTGCGCAAGGACTTGGACCAGACCATTGCCATCCAAAACCTGCATCAGCGTGGACAGCGTGTGCGCGCTGGATTGGCCATTACCGAATCTGTCAGCCGACAGTTGGATGCCTCCTCCGCCTTGCAGGCATTGGGACGTGAAACCCTCACGCAATTAGGCATGTCGGTTGCGATGATCGCTGAAGCAACGAGTGAGGGGCCGCGTTTGGTGCACGTGCTCGGAAACGTGCCACGCGCCACCAGCCCGGAGGCATTGTTCGGGCAACGGAATCCGCTGCGAGCTTGTTTGCAGAACGGTGAGCCCATTCTGATCTCGAACCTGGATGAAGATCTGGATTGGCGTGAAACGCCGCTGCTTTCTGCCTTGCATACCAAATCGCTCATCTGCCTGCCGATCCGCATCGACAAGAAAACGGTGGCGGCCATGTTGGCAGTCAGCCCCGAACCCATGCCTGTGTTTACAGATGAAGACTTGCAGGTTTACTATCAGATCGCGCGACAGACTTCTGTGATCCTGCAAAATATTTCCCTGTTGGATGAAACACGCCGGCGTTTGCAGGAAGTCAATCTCCTGCTTGATTTCAGTCGGCAGTTGCGCGGCCTGGATGCAGATCGCATCGTTCGTGCTCTGTTGGAAAGCGCGCGTCGCGCTTTGCGTTCTGCGCATGCGGGTGTGGTGCTACTGTGGAATGAGCATTCAGCTCTGCTGATGCCCCAGGCAGTTTCCGGCTATGCAGATAATGAAACGATGAAGCGCATCAACTATCGCTTGGGAGAATCTTTGCCCGGCCAGGTGTTCGAAGCGAAACAAGCCTTACGCGTGGATGAAGTCCAGTTCACGCGCGATTACACGTTCTCGACAGAGGAATTGTTGCTGTATCGTCAGGCAACGGGTGGGCGCTTGCCGGTCTCCAGTTTATTGATTCCAATTCAGGCGGGTGATCAATCTGTGGGTCTTCTGGTGTTGGATAATTTCAACACGCCTGCCGGCTTTTCCCTCGAAGATGAAACATTAATTGTTTCCCTTGCCCAGCAGGTAGGCCTCTCGCTGCAAAATGTTCGTTTGGTTCAAACCACGCAGGAACGCGCTGTTCAAATGGAAGCGCTCACAAATGCGGCGACTACGCTCACGACCAGTCTGCAAAGTGAGGAGTTGGTCTCCTCGTTGCTCGATAAGCTTGAACCCGTTGTTGCTTATGATACGGCTACGCTGTGGCTGAGGGAAAAGGATCGCCTCAAGGTTGCTGCCGCACGCGGTTTCCCCGATACAGAACGACGCCTCGGCCTTACGCTTGCGATGGAAGACAGCGCTCTGTTCAAGGAAATGATTCGCACCGGTCAGGGGATTGTGGTCGGCGATGTGCGCCATGATCCTCGTTTCCCACCGCTGGAAGCGCCGCGACTTTCGTGGATGGGCGTGCCGCTGATCTCCAAGAATGAAGTGATGGGTGTGCTGGCGTTGGAGAAATGGCAATCCCATTTCTATACCCGTGAGCATATGCAGGTCGGCACGACGTTTGCCAGTCAGGCCGCAGTGGCATTGGAAAACGCCCGCTTGTTTGAAGATAGCCTCAGCCGGGCTGCCGATTTGAACGAAAGGTCCCAGCGCCTAGCTTTGCTCAATCGTTTCTCTTCTGCCCTGAGTGGCTTGCTGGATGAAGATAAGATTTTGCAATTGACCGCGCAGGAATTGATGGATGCGTTGAATACTACCAATGTGTCGGTGGTGATTTTTGAACGTGCCAGCGCGGTTTGGAAGTATCGCCTGCCGCATACCAGGACCAACCTTCCGAAGAAATTGCCGGATGCGCCCATCTTCCATCGCTTGAGAGAATCACTGGGCGTCTTCGCGACGGATGCTGTTGACACCGAAGACGACCTTGCGCCACTAGGCAATTTTCTCGGAGAGAGAACGAGGTCGCTTCTGATTTTGCCTCTGGTCAGCGGCGCCAATCTGCGGGCCCTAATCTTCCTCCATCAAAAAGAATCGATTCGCTTCAGCCTGACGGAGATCGAGCTGGCTCGTACACTTACCAATCAATCCTCCATCGCTTTGGAGAATGCCCGTCTCTACCAATCTACGCTTGCCACGGCAGAACGATTCTCCATTCTCAATCAGGCAAGTTATCAGGTGGGTGCCAATCTGGATCCGGAACAGATTTATACCGCTGTGCATCAAGCCGCGGAACGCTTGATGCCAGTCGAATCCTTTGTGATCAGTTTGCTGGATGAAACCACGAATGAGGTCGAAGGTGTCTATCTGGTGGACGGGGACAAGCGTGCACCGGTTACTCGTATCCCGCGTAACCAGGGCCTGAGTGGACATGTGATTTCAACGGGTGAGCCCCTTCTGTTGCATGGCTCTGAAGTAATCGAGAGTATGGAAGCTGTCAATTATGGCAAAGCCGGTACGCCGCCTTCCATTCTGGCTGTGCCCATGACCCTCAGTGGAAAGGCCATCGGCATGCTTTCTGCGCAAAGCTATCAGCCAAATATCTACTCGGAAGAAGATTTGCAGATACTCAGCACACTGGCGAACCAGGCGGCGGTAGCGATCCAGAATGGTCGTTTGTTCAATGAAACCCAGCGTCTGGCGCGCGAATTCGAAGAGCGCGTGATCGAGCGGACGGCGCAACTTCAGCGTGAACAACAGAATACGGAAACGCTGTTGAGGATTCTCACTGAGGTCTCGGCCAGTCTGGATCTGGATCGGGCTTTGAATCGGACCCTCGCCTTGCTCAACGATGCCATCGGTGCTGAGCAGGGGACGATCATGCTGCTCAACGCCGAAGATAATCTCTTGCATTATCGTGCTGGTTATGGCTATCTCTCGGAAAAGATTACCAGTGAGAGACGGGGCTTTACCCTCAAGATTGGTGAAGGTTTGGCAGGCTGGGTCGTGGAACGGCGGGAGGCGGTGCTTATCACCGATCTGCTGGAAGATGATCGCTGGGTTCAGAGCAGTGTTTCTTCCCGTGAACACCGCAGTGCCATTGCAGTGCCTCTCCTGGTAGTGGAGGATGTGATCGGCGCATTGTTGGTTTTCCATCGCAAACCGTCGTACTTCAGCACTGAATTATTGGGTATGGTGCAGGCGATTGCAGGACAGGTGGCTGTTGCCATCAACAATGCGCATTTGTATGAGTTGATTCGCGATCAGGCGGAACGTCTGGGAAGTATGCTGCGCCGCGAGCAGGAGGATGCCAGCCGTTCTCAGGCCATTCTCGAGGCTGTGGCGGATGGGGTGTTGGTAACAGGCCCAAACAATCGGATTTCCTTCCTCAATGAGTTTGCCGCCACGATCTTGAATCTTGAACCGGGACGCGTCATTGGTCAGGCGTTGGATGTCTTCGGCGGTTTATTTGGAAAATCGGCCGGCCCCTGGATGCAAACCATTCGAGGCTGGTCCGAGTCGCCAACGGCTTATGAACCCGGTCATACTTTCGCTGAACAACTGGACCTGGAGAACGGCCGCATTATTCTGGTGCACCTGGCTCCCGTGATCTTGCAGAACGACTTCCTCGGTACGGTCTCCATTTTCCGTGATATCACACATGAGGTGGAAGTAGACCGGCTGAAGTCCGAGTTTGTCGCGACGGTGAGTCATGAACTGCGCACGCCCATGACCTCCATTCGCGGCTATGTAGATATTTTGTTGATGGGTGCAGCGGGAGCGGTCAATGAAAACCAGGCGCACTTCCTCAACATTGTTAAGAACAACACGGAAAGGCTCAATATCCTGGTAAATGATCTGCTGGACGTTTCCCGCATCGAATCCGGGAAGGTAACGCTTTCGCCGCAGCCGCTCGATCTACGCGAGGTGGCCGAAGATGTGATTGGAGATATACTGCGGCGCTCCCAGGAAGAAAACAAACCCATAGCCTTATCTCTCGACGCGCCGAAGAAATTGCCCCGTATCTTTGGTGATGCGGAACGTGTCCGTCAGGTGATGAGCAACCTGATTGACAATGCTTATCACTACACCCCTGAAAACGGTACGATCATTGTGCGTGTCCAGCCGTTGAACGGTGACCATCGGGTGCAAGTGGATGTACAGGATAACGGTATCGGCGTTCCGCTGGATGATCAGAATCGAGTGTTCGAGCGTTTCTACCGTGGCGAACATCCCCTGGTACTGGCAACCCCGGGAACTGGATTGGGCCTTTCCATCGTTAAAGAGATTGTGGAAATGCACAAAGGCCGTATCTGGATGCAAAGCAGCGGCGTGCCGGGGGATGGTAGTACTTTCTCCTTTACGCTGCCGGTATACGAGAAACAATGAGGATGGCATGGCAAAGATTTTGATAGCAGAAGATGAACGTGATATTCGCGACCTGGTTGCCTTTACCTTGCGCTTTGCCGGATATGAAGTGTTCGCGGCGACCAACGGCGAAGAGGCGGTAAGCCTGGCCTCGGAGGTGAACCCCGACCTGATTCTGATGGATGTGCGCATGCCGCGTATGACCGGGTACGACGCTTGCAGACAGCTAAAGGCGGATCCTGAATTGAAAGATATTCCCATTGTTTTCCTGTCAGCCAAAGGGCAGGAAAGCGAGATACAACAAGGTCTGACTGTGGGCGCGGAAGATTATTTACTGAAGCCATTTGCCCCGGATCAATTGACCGAGCGGGTGAAATCCATTCTTATGAAATTTGGGAAGTGAGTTGAGCGCAATTCTTCTGGATAGCTCCATTGTGCATTACGAGGTGCTGGGACGCGGGCGTCCTGTCATCTTTTTGCACGGCTGGGTTGGCTCATGGCGGTATTGGATCGCCTCCATGCAAGTCGCCTCCACCTCCTATCGCGCCTACGCGTTGGATCTATGGGGCTTCGGGGAAACGGCGCATAAGGTTCTGAATTACTCGCTCGAACAGCAGGCCTCTTTGATCGATCGCTTCCTGATCGAGATGGGAATTGGCAAGATCGCGCTCGTTGGCCATGGATTGGGTGCCCTGGTGAGTATGACCTTTGCGAACCGCTTTCCTCAAAGCGTGGACCGCGTGATGGCGATTAGTTGCCCCTTGGAATACCAATCAGTAAACGCGCGCCTGCGGACTGCTTCCCCGGTCGAACTGACCGAATGGCTGTCCAGCCGGACCTCGGAGGCGACTGCCTCCCTGTCGGATGCCTCCAAAGCCGATATTCAGGCGATTGCCGCTTCTATGACGGGGTTGCAGGCGGATAATCTTTACAACAAGTTCCGTGGCTTGAACATCCCCTGCCTGCTGGTATACGGAGATAAAGATCAGGCGATCACCGCCCCGGACGAAGAGTATTCGTTGTCCAGTATGACTTATCAGGTCGCACTGGAAGGATCAGGTCATTTCCCCATGATTGAGGAAACGGCCAAGTTCAATCGCCTGCTTACGGATTTTTTGGCCCTTGATTCCGGCATGAGCCCCCGTGAACTGCAAATGAAGGAAGAGTGGCGCAGGCGCGTGCGTTAGCCTGTCGTTGCGAGGAAGATGTTCTTCCTGACGGAGCAATCTGCTCGTTAATAGTTCGCCGCCATTCTGGTGGCGTTTGTTTTTGAATTGACAGTTTGAAAAATTAGAGTATATTTATAGGGAACAATTGAACGGGGTGTCCCACGTTGCGGGACTGAGAGGAGCGAGCCGCGCTCGACCCGAATTACCTGATCCAGATCATGCTGGCGGAGGGAACATACCTTTAACAAGAATCAACATCCTCCGCCCTGGAGGATGTTTTCATTGCAAAGCAATGTGCAACGTATCGTTATTTTCGCCAACGGTGAACTGCCGAATCTCAAGAAGGCGCGCGCGCTTCTGCGCCCGGATGATTACATCATCTGCGCGGATGGCGGGAGGCGACATGCATTGGCTCTTGGCCTGCGGCCGGATTTGATCATCGGCGATATGGACTCCGTCGAAAAGGAGCAACTGCAGAAGCTGCAGGCAGACGATGTAGCGATCGAGTTTTTTCCGCGCGATAAGAATGAAACCGATCTTGAGTTGGCGATCAATCATGCTGTTGAGCTGAAGCCGGAACAGATCATTATCGTTGCCGCATTGGGCGGAAGACTCGATCAAACTCTGGCGAACATCGCCCTGCTCTCCGACGCGTCGACTCGCCACATCTAATGTTCGCCTCGACGATGGGGTGGAGGAAATCTTCTTTTGCCGGGCTCAGGCCGAAGTCCACGGGAGAAGCGGGAACCTCGTTTCCCTGATTCCCTGGGGCAGCGCGGTGTCGAATGTCGAGACAAAAAAACTGAAATGGCCTCTCCGCAATGAGACGCTTTACCCCGATAAAACGCGCGGCGTCAGCAACGAAATGACCGGCGAAGCCGCCTCTGTCTCGATTGGTTCAGGTTTGCTGCTCATCGTGCACCGCCGCCAATCGTAAATTGAAAGGTTTCCATGAAAAAACTGACTTTACTTCTGTTTACTTTCTTCTTGCTTCTTGCGGCATGTGCGCCGCAAGGGACAACCACATCCCCAGCCACCGCGCCCGCAGAACTGCAAACTCTTACGGTCATGACCCATGACTCATTCGCCGTCAGCGAAGACGTGGTCAAGGCCTTCGAGGGAGCCAACAATGCCAGGGTGGTCTTTTTGCAGAGCGGCGACGCGGGCGCTGCCTTGAACAAAGTCATCTTGACCAAGGACGCGCCGCTGGCCGATGTGCTGTATGGCGTGGATAACACATTTCTTTCACGGGCGCTCGAAGCTGATATCTATGAATCGTACGCTTCGCCCGCACTGGCGGACATCCCGGACGCCTTCAAGCTTGATGACTCCAATCGCGCCCTGCCTGTGGATTATGGCGATGTTTGCATTAATTACGATAAAGTCTACTTCGCCGATAAAAATCTGGCTGTGCCGCAAAGTTTGGAAGACCTGACGAAACCTGAATATACGGGTCTGCTTGTGATGGAGAACCCAGCTACATCTTCTACGGGACTGGCATTTTTATTAGCCACGATCGCACATTACGGCGATTCATTCACCGATTACTGGCAGGCTTTGAAGGATAATCAACTCGTGGTTGTGGATGGCTGGGAGACAGCCTATTACACCAACTTCAGCGGTTCCTCGGGACATGGCCCACAGCCGATGGTCGTTTCGTATGGAACCTCGCCCGCCGCGGAAGTGATCTTTGCCGAAAAGCCGTTGGACGACGCGCCCACCGCCTCCATTCTTAGACCTGATACCTGCTTCCGTCAAATTGAATTTGTTGGCATCCTCAAGGGGACTCAGCAGCGCGCTCTGGCCGAGAAGTTCGTGGACTTCATGTTAAGCCAACAATTCCAGGAAGATATGCCTCTGCAGATGTTTGTCTATCCGGTAAATCCGAATGCTGCCTTGCCCGATGAATTCGTAAAATATTCTCAGGCTCCTGAGCGGACCGCTACACTTTCCCCACAGGAAATTGATGCCAACCGTGACCAATGGATTCAAGCCTGGACAGATGTTGTGCTGAAGTAGGCAGGTAGACAGGTATACATGGAAACAGGTAAACACATTTCACAGCGAAAGCGCGTTTCCGTTTCTACTTTTGTGCCTGTATATCTGTCTGCCCGTTCCCGCATTGCGCTCTGGCTCCTGCCACTTTCGTTTCTTGTAATTTTTTTCTTCTATCCGCTTTCTCACATCCTCACACTTACCTTCGATTACCAGACTCTCACCGCAGGAAACCTGCTGCTCGCTTGGCGCGTTTTAGGCTTTACGTTTTATCAGGCAATTCTTTCTACTCTGTTCACACTCCTGCTTGGACTTCCCTCGGCGTATCTGTTTGCCCGTTATGACTTTCGTGGCAAATCTTTACTGCGCGCCTTGACCGCAGTCCCCTTCATGCTGCCGACGGTTGTCGTCGCGGCCGGATTCAATGCGCTGCTTGGGCCGCGCGGCTTAATGAATCACCTCTTCCCGCTTGCCTCTTTTCCATTCATCGGAACCCTCACTGCCATTCTGATCGCCCATGTTTTTTACAATACAACCATCATCATCCGTGTCGTAGGCAATGCTCTTTCCGGCCTTGATTCCAAACTTGAAGGCGCGGCACGCTCCCTCGGTGCGGACTCCTTCCATGTTTGGTGGAATGTGATTCTTCCGCTTCTACGTCCATCCATTCTGGCTGCCTCTCTGCTGGTCTTCCTTTTTGACTTCACCAGTTTTGGTGTCATCCTTTTGTTGGGCGGTTCGCAGTTTTCAACCCTTGAAGTAGAGATTTATTTACGCGTTTTCAAGCTTCCGAATCTTTCCCTCGCTGCTTTATTATCCGTGATTCAATTGCTATGCACTTTGACGATCTCGCTTCTGTATACGCGTGTTGTCACACGTACCACGGTGCAAACCGCGCCGCGTTCCGCTGAAGCGAATATCCGCCGCCCGAAAACGATTCGCGAAAAAATCTTTGTCACATCTTTCATTTGTCTTCTGACTTTGTTCTTCTTTTTACCTCTTTCTGCGCTGCCTCTGCGCTCGCTCTTCCGCCTGGACGCTGACCGCGGTCAGCGCGGCGAGGTTCGATACGGCTTCACCACCGATTACTATACTGAACTTTTTGTCAATCGCCGAGGATCGGTATTCTACGTTCCGCCTATTCAGGCAGCCGCGAATTCGTTGGGATATGCAAGTGCTACGGTTATCCTTTCGCTCCTGCTCGGTTTTCCCGCGGCGCTTGCGCTGGCGAAACCGACGCGTCTGGAAAAGATTCTCGATCCATTGATTATCCTGCCTTTGGGTTCCTCGGCTGTCATGTTGGGACTTGGATTTATTATTTCCTTTGGTACGTTATTAACTTCGCCATTACTTGTTCCTTTCGCGCATACATTGGTCGCGCTGCCATTTGTCATCCGCGCCTTGCAGCCAGCTATTGCCTCCATTCCGGAGCGATTGCACCAGACTGCCTCTTCCTTGGGTGCCTCTCCGTTTGAAGTCTGGAAGAACATCGATCTGCCCATCCTCCGCCGCGCCGCGCTAACTGCGGCAACCTTCGCCTTCACGATTTCCCTGGGCGAATTCGGCGCCACGCTGTTGATTTCGCGCCCAGAATATCCAACCATTCCTGTGGCCATCGAACGCTTCCTCTCACAGCCCGGCGGCTTGAATTATGGCCAGGCGATGGCGATGGCAACCATTCTGATGCTGCTTACCCTGGTCAGTATTTTGCTCATCGAGAAGTTTCGCCTGCCCGGCACCGGAGAATTCTAATGCTGGAAGTGCATCATATCTTCAAGACCTACGAGGGCCAGCCGCTGCTCAAAGATATTTCCTTCCAGGTGGACTCAGGCGAGACGATCTGTTTGCTGGGCGCCTCAGGCAGTGGCAAATCGACATTATTGCGAATCATAGCCGGATTGGAGAATCCCGATTCTGGCTTTATCTCGTTTAACGGCGTTGATCTCACTTCGACTCCGCCTCACCTGCGGGACTTCGGCCTGGTCTTTCAGGACTATGCGCTGTTTCCTCATCTCAACGTCAACGATAATGTTGCCTTCGGATTGAAGATGAGACATTTACCACAAACCGAAATTTCCGAGCGCGTAGCCAATTCACTGAAGATGGTGGATCTCAGTGTATTTGAGCATCGACGCGTGACCGATTTATCAGGCGGTGAACAGCAACGGGTGGCATTGGCGCGTGCCCTGGCGACCCGTCCGCGCTTGTTGATGTTCGATGAACCCCTCGGCGCATTGGATCGGTCTCTGCGCGAAGGTCTACTCAACGAATTGCGCATGATTCTTCATCAAACGAAGATTCCCGCGATCTATGTGACTCACGACCAGGAGGAAGCCTTCGCCCTGGCGGATCGAGTCCTGATTCTGCACGATGGTGAGGTCATGCGCGAGGGCACTCCCGCGGAGGTTTGGGGGAATCCAGGCTCCGCATTTGTAACGCGCTTCCTGGGTTTGGGAAATGTGTTCGAGGGAGAAATCATGGAAGAGCTACAAGAGGGGAAGTGCCAGGTGACTAGTAGGTTTGGGATCTTCACCATTGATTGTGAGCACAAACATCAAACGGGAGAGAAGGTTCATTTGTTGGCGCGGCCGTTTCCAGCTAGCGTGAAGCGTGAAGCGAATCTCCTCCAAGGAATGGTCGCCGATGTCGTCTTCCAGCAGGATCGCTTCAAAGTCATGTTCGATAATGGTTTGTATGTCTATTTACAAGATGCGCCGCAGATAGGAGAAAAGATCGAAGTACGGGTTAAGGTAGAATGTCTCGCATGAAAACAAGCGAAGCACGCCGCAGAGCGGCAGTGCGGGTCAAAGTACAGAAAAAGAATCCGGCCGGTGAAGTGACTTATCAATACGAAGGTACACTTTTGAGTCGCGATGAACATGCCATCACGCTCGAAGCTTTGTTCGACCGCGCTGACATGCCATTTATGGATATTGTCTTTAGGACAGGGGATCGTTTTGTCGAGCGCTATTACACCGATCGCTGGTATAACATCTTTGCGATCCACGACCGCGTTGATGGAAAGCTTAAAGGTTGGTATTGTAACGTCGGTGAACCCGCGGTGATGGAAGATAGCACAGTCTCTTATGTCGATCTTGCATTGGATTTATGGGTTTCAACAAATGGCGAACAAACTGTTTTGGATGAAGATGAATTTGAGCAGCTCGACATAAAGGCTGAAACCCGCCAAAGAGCCCTGACCGCGCTGGCTGAATTAAGAACTGTGTTTGAAAAACAACAGCCTCCCTTCTAGGGAGGCTGTTGTTTTTACTACATTGCCTGCAAAAAGAAGTTGGTACCTTGTAATAAGTTGTCTCCGTTGTTCCACAGCCAGTAGCCGCCTGCGGCAGCTGCACAGCAACAGCATAAAACAATCACAACAATTGCCACGATCAAAAGCGTATTGTTTTTCTTGGGTTCTTCTGGAGCAGGAGTGGGTGCGGGTGCGACAGGTGTTTCTTCCATGGGGTTCCTCCAAAAAATAACAGAATGACTTGCTACGATGCGCCGATTATATCAGGTAGTTTCGCGGTTGGCGCGTCTGTACAACCAATAGATGATGAAGGCTGCCAGTACCACCAATAGTGTGCCGATCAACACCGGCAGGAGGATCGCCAGAATGGATAACGCGGTCGAGACGATATCCTCTGCCACGGAGACCGGCACGTTTCCCGCGCCGCCGGTAGTGGCTGTCACAGCCGGACGCAGTGCTCCCGCCTTGGCGACATGCACGGTCCCGGCGATGAGCAAGCCGCAGGCCAGTGCCAGGACAGGATGTACGTTTGTCACCACATGCGCACTGGCAGCGAAAGCAATCGCTCCCGCCGTGGGCCGGATCACCGTCTGAATCAGGTCGTTGATATGATTGACAGCCGGAACTTTATCCGCCAGCATTTCAATGATGACGAGAATACACAACAAAAGAATGATCCAGGGATTGGCGAGGGTATCCCACGGGCTGGTGAGCGTGAGTGTTTGCGGAAAATAGTGCCCGATGAGTCCAACGATCAGCAGTGGAATATACGCGTTCAAACCTGCGGAGGCTGAGAGACCAAATGCGGTGAAAATGCCAGTAAGTAATTCCATCTCTTCTCCAAATCTTAGTAGTGAGGATCAGCCCAGGGTGAAGCCTCCCCAGGTTCCGGTGAGTTTGAAGCGCAGTAGGTCGATGGCTGAGATCATCAGGAAGGCGAGGGTTGTTCCGGCCACGATGGGCATCCACATCTGAAACAGCGAGGTAAACGTATTCTCTTGTCGCATGATCATCACCCAAACCATGCCAAAGACGATGATTAACAAGGTCAGCACACCCAGTACGCTGAGTATTGCAATGGGGTAAAGAATAATGGGACTCTCGGTCAGGATGCCCAGGTCTACCAAAATGACGATGGCGGTCAGGCCGCCCAGTTCTTTCCAACTGAGGGCGCGCTGTGGATCTGTTTGTTTCCAGACACTTTGATTGAAGGCGGGGAAGAGAATCGAGGCAAGCGCAATGCCCATCCCGCTGCCGGTGAAAAGCCGCAAGGTATTGTTCGGAATGTAAAAATTGGGAATATTATCCAGGACGCCATGACTTGTTTGCTTGAGCAGATACAGATAAGAATTGGAGCCATCAATGCCAAAGGCGAGGAAGAAGAAAATGAGGGGCGCGCCGAGTTTCCAACCAGGCATGCCGCTTCGTTTTTTGCTCACCAGGCCGAAGAAAATCAATGAAATCCCGGCTGAATAAAATTCTCCAGTGCAGCGCGCACATAAGGGCAATTGCCGGTCTCCGATGTGAAACGAACGTTCATCAATGCGATGACAGATTGCATAACCGATGGCATCTGCTTTTCCGAGCAGACCCGGAGGGGTAAAGGAAAACCATACGGCAAAGACGATCACAGCTGCCAGGGGAACCAGCCAGCGGGCGAGACTCAAAAAACGTGGTTGTGTAGATGCCTGTTCCATCTGCTCATTATATGGTCATATAGGCTGGCGCGCAAGAAAGAGCATGTGCGGGAGCGTTCATTTGCCTTGGAAGGGATTAAGGTATGATTGCATCCAAGGAGATGGCAAAATGAAGCGAATTGGAATCTTGACGGGCGGTGGGGATGCGCCGGGGTTAAATGCCGTGATCCGGGCCGCGGTGAAGACGGCGATCTACGAATATGGTTGCGAAGTAATTGGCATTCGCGATGGTTACGATGGGTTTATCGATGAGAAAGGCATCATGCCGTTGGGCATCGATCAGGTGCGTGGCATCCTGCCGCGCGGCGGCACGATTCTGGGCGCAGCCAACCGCGGCAATCCCTATGCCAGGAAGGTTATCCGCGACGGCACGGAAATCATGATCGATGTCTCGGATGAGATCATCAAGGGCATTCAGCGGCTCGAAATGGATGCATTGCTCGTATTGGGCGGTGATGGCACCTTACATATTGCCCATGAATTATTTCTAAAAGGCGCATCCATCATTGGCGTTCCCAAAACCATTGATAACGACATCGGTGGCACGGAGAGGACTTTCGGTTTTGATACAGCGGTCAATACTGCGACCGAGGCCATCGACAAACTGCATACCACTGCGGAAGCGCATCATCGCGTCATGGTATTGGAGGTGATGGGACGCGACGCGGGTTTTATCGCCTTGCATGCCGGCATCTCAGGCGGCTCGGACGTGATTCTGATTCCAGAGATTCCGTTCAAATTTGAGGCGGTCGTTGCCAAGGTACGTCAGCGTGTGGAACGGGGTTATCTTTTCAGTATCATCGTGGTTTCCGAAGGAGCTAAGCCCGAGGGAGGCACACAGATCTTCTCACGAACTGGAGATGAAATCTATGTTCCGCGTTTGGGAGGCATCAGCCAAACAGTAGGGGAGTATATCGAAAAGCAAGGCTTCGAAACACGCGTCACCGTATTGGGCCACCTGCAGCGCGGTGGCACACCGACTCCCTTCGACCGCTGGCTGGCAACCCGCTATGGTGCCGCAGCCGTCCGCGTGGCAGCAGAGGGCAGGTTTGATCGCATGGTTGCGTTGCAGGCGACTAAGATTGTGGATATTCCTCTCGAGGAAGCGATCTCCATCCCCAGGCGTGTGGATTTCAATGAGGATGCAGTCATTACCGCCCGTGGCATGGGAATTTCCTTCGGCGATGGATAGCCCCACCCTGCTCGCTCCATTTCGAACTAAAACTGATTTTGAATAACGGTTATTTCTTTGAATTTTGGGAGGGTTAAAGCCAGGATGCCGCCCAAACATGGGCGGCATCCGTGGCGCGCTGTGGCTTCCTTCTTAGTTGAGGAGGGATGCCACAGCGCTGGGTTTGTTACTACTATCCATTTGAGACATCACCTCCTCCTTTCTATAGGATGGCGGTTCAATTTGTTTGCCCCCCGAGCGGTGCCAGAAGTATGTCATATTTCATTTTGGATGTCAATAGAGGGAATTCGACTCTTATAAAACTGTAATCCAGGCCGGGAACCCGGGAAAAATTGATACCTTTTGATAGTCTCCGCAAGCCTGCCAGGACTATGCTGTGCTAAATCTTCATGGAGGCTTCAATGAAAACCAATCCCAATCGTTTTTGGACAATCGTCATTCTGCTGGGCTGGGCCTTCGATTTCCTCTTTTGGAAAAAGCCCATCGGTATCAATTTTGCCATTTACGTGACAGTCTGCCTCGTGACCGGGATTCTGCTTCTGCGTGCGGATGGGCTTCGTCTCGCGCGCCACTCGGGCCCGATTCTGTTGCCCATCGCGCTTCTCGCCGCTGCAACCTTTCTCCGCCTTGAGCCGATGACGGTTTTCCTCTCCCTGGCAATGACCCTTTTCTTGATGGGAGTCCTGGCGCTTACTTATGTTGGCGGTCAATGGATGCGATACAGCCTGCTTGACTACATCTTTGGCTATCTTCGTTTATTTGGGAGCGTGATCGCACGTCCGCTGGGATTCGCCGCGGAGGCCCGCCCTGAACAGCCGTCCTTGAGTGACAAGCACAGATTTAGCCTCTGGCCTGTGGTCCGTGGAGTTGTCATCGCCTTGCCGATCATTGCCATCTTCGCCTCTCTGCTCTCCTCGGCCGATCTGGTCTTTGCGAAGCGGCTCAAAGATGTGATCGATCTGTTCAAGATCGATAATCTGCCCGAGTATATTTTTCGCCTCGTTTATATCCTTGTCCTTGCGTACGCGCTGGCCGGTGTTTTCCTGCACGCAGCCCAGAACGCTGATGAGAAAATTTCTGAAGATAAGCCTTTGCTTCCGCCGTTTCTGGGTGACACCGAAGCCATGATTGTTCTGGGTAGTGTCACAATATTATTCCTGGCTTTTGTAGTCATTCAGTTCCAATATTTCTTTGGTGGGCAATCCAATATCAGTATCGAAGGTTATAGCTTTTCCGAATACGCGCGTCGCGGGTTTGGCGAACTGGTAGCCGTTGCCTTCTTTAGCCTGTTATTGTTGCTAGGTCTTGGCGCAATCACGCGGCGCGAAACAGAAAATCAACGGCGCGTTTTCTCCATGCTGGGCGCCGGTCTGGTTGTGTTGGTGCTCGTGATATTGGTCTCGGCTTTTCAGCGCCTGGTGCTTTATGAGCAGGCGTATGGCTTCTCGCGCCTGCGGACGTATACTCATGTTTTCATGGTCTGGCTAAGCTTGCTCTTGATCGCGGTGGTCCTGCTCGAGCTCCTGCGCCGCGAACGTAGCATAGGTTTGACAATGATCCTGACCGCCCTTGGATTTATCCTTTCACTGAACGCCCTGAATGTGGATGCTTTCATTGTGAAGCAAAACGTCCAGCGTGAAATCCACAGGCAGGCCGAGACGCCCACCAATGGAAGTTCAGGTCTGGATGTCAATTATTTCCTTGGCTTATCGGCAGATGCCGTCCCTCCACTCGTTTCGGCGTTTCATTCCAGTTCATTGCCTGACTCTGTTAGGGAAGAGATCGGCGCGGCCTTAACTTGTATGCGCCTGGATCGTTCTGACGAAAGTGATATGCCCTGGCAATCCTTTCACCTCTCGCGTTACCGCGCTGATCGTGGCCTCAAAGATGTTCAGAGCAAACTGGAGGCCTATCAGATCAAACAGATGGATGGGCCCACCAGAGTTGAGACACCTGGTGGGGAAGAATTCTATTGTTATCAGTATTTTGCGGATTAATATAACAACAGCCCAACTTGAAAAAGTTTAAGCTGTTGTTCTAAACGCGATTTAAACGGGCTGTACGACAAATTTTGTCAGCTTATGTATAAGCACACCATAAAAAACCAGAAGCACGATCATGATCCACGGAACATAAATCAGTGGATCGGTGAGTACGTAGGCGCCTTCATAAAGAACATCATCGCCGATGACGATATAACTGCCGAGCCGCCAAATATCCAATAGCGCGTATGGGCCGAATAAAACCCAAAGGACGACGCGGATTGATGTTTGTTCAACGGTCCCAAGGAGATACGCAAATATTACAAGGCCCAGCGACAACTCCCAGACCATGTCCAACCAGATGAAGGCTCCCAGATAAAATACGAGGATCAAAGCCAGTGCAGTCTGCGGAACCTCGCTGGCTGTTGTTTTAATCGGATGGCGGAGGAAGCGCAGACTGATCCACCCCAACGGGAGCAGTAATATCAATTTGACGATGGTCGCCAAACGCATGTTTGCAGCAGACACGCCAAGGTAATACAAAACGATCTGCATGATGGAATGGTTGTAGCCGAGGAAAGGCTTGTCGGGCCCCCACCAGGGATAATCACGTGTGAGGCGGGCGAGGAAGCCGAAATAGTCCTGATACTGTCGTATCCCGTACTCAATGCCGCCGGCGAGAATCGTGATGCCCGCTATCACAAGATAAGCAATCACTGCGCTTAAAAGCAACTTGAAAAAGAAACGATAATTTCCGAGTAACAAGGGCAGGATGGCCGCAAAAGCCCAATGCGGCTTGATTGGCAGGATCACGGCTCCCATCCAGAAGGCAGCCCATCCCAATTTTTCCTGCAGGATGGCGTCAATCAGTAAGGTCGCAGCCAAGGCAGTGAGGATATATGTGTTCATATAGGAAAGATCATCCCAGAAAGCAGAGAACACAAGATAAAGAGGTAACAGGCGCGCCCATTGCAGCGCGATATTGGTTAGATTATTTTGTTGGAATATCCGTGCCCACCGTGAATATAATAGCGCGTAGGCCGCGATATGGATAATCAGCATGAGAGGCAGGAGAATATTTAGGGGCAAAAGCAGAAGGGGCGAGAAAAAGAATGCAAAGGCAGGCGAATAAAGATAATGTGCCTCTACATGCTCCAGTGAACCTTTCGCATATAAATCTTCGCGTGCCTGGAAGTGTTGTGCGGATGCAATATAGGATTGTTGTAAATCAGCCGAAACTTGGACACCCTCTGCTACCGCTTCAGGACGCATGGCATCAGAGAAGAGGAAAATCTGAATAAGAAGTCGAAGGATGGCATAACAAATTGCCAGGATGAGCAGAACACGATAGATCTTCGATTCCGACCAGCTTTTCCTTATGTAGTTCACTGGTTATTGCCCCTTTGGTTTTAGCCTGGCCGTCAGATCTCGTAGTTGCACAAAGGAAATCGGTTTGATCAATACAAAGTCGACCCGGTCGGCGTAGGCTTCACCCATGCGCGCGTCAGCGGTGGTGATGATCACCAGCGTCTTCGCAAAGCGTTCATCCGGTTTGATAATGTTGGTCAAAAGATCTGCGCCCGAAACGTGGGGGAGGTGCATATCCAGCAATACCAGGAAGGGAGCCGCCCCACTTTTCAGGCGTTCCTCTGCCTTCTTTCCATCGGCAACGATTTCCACTTCGAAATCCACCCCGCGCAGGGCCTCAGCAAAGATGTTAGCCAGGTCTTCATCATCTTCTATGATCAAAGCCATCTCACTCATGAGTTCCTCCAATTCTCGACGATCTTCTCAGAAATAGCCAGGGGCAAAGTAACAATAAAGGTACTGCCCTCGTTCTTTTTGCTTTGCACTTTAATGGTTCCGTTCATCAAATTCACCAGTTCCTTGACGATGGAGAGGCCCAGTCCAAACCCGCCGTGTTCACGCGTCGCTGCGCTATCGACCTGATGGAATGTTTCGAATATGTACGGCAGTTCCGCCTCGGGGATGCCGTGGCCCGTATCAGATATTTCCATGCCCCAGGCGGTGTCAGATGTGCAGAATATCCTCACCTTTACAGAGCCCTGATCGGTAAATTTCACTGCATTGTTCACGAGGTTGACCAGAATTTGTTGGAGCCGCGCCGCATCTCCATTCAACATCTCAGGAACATTGTTTTCAATTTCGCTGAATAATTGTACACCTTTATCCTGGACGATCTTGTCCATGACGCTGTGCAGGTTTTCAAGAAGTTCAACAGGTCTCAAGGGAGCCATTTGAATGGTTAACTTGCCTGCTTCCATCTGTGCCTGGTCGAGTAGATCGTTGATCAGGCCGAGCAAACGCTGCGTGTTCTTCATGATGCGGTCTGCCATGTTTAATTGCTTATCATTGATCGGCCCGTAGACGGCCTCTTTGAACATTTCAGAGTATCCAAGAATGGCATTGAGGGGCGTGCGCAATTCGTGCGAGACCATGGCGACAAATCTGCTTTTCAATCTTTCCACTTCGGCTTCGCGCGTGAAATCGCGGAAGACAGTCACTGTCCCAATGTTTTTGCTTTGCTTGTTATAAATTTGGGCCGCGCTCACGGAAAGAGTTTTGCCCGCCCATTCGATGCGGAAACCAATTGGCTGGGTGTCCTGATCGATCATGGCATATAAAAGGCCGCGGCTGGCAGGTTTCAGGCGAGGATGCTCGATGATTTCGCGGAAGTTTTTATTCACAATCAGTTCGAGGGGAATTTCCAGCATGCCTCTGATGGCCGGATTTGCCAGTGTGGCATTCCAATTCCGATCAAAAACGATCACACCATCTGCAATGGAATTCAGGATTGCTCGATTTTGTCCCGCCTCGATTTTTTCGCGATCAAGGGATTCTGCCAGGGCCTGGGTGCGTTCGGCAACAACATGGTCCAAATTTGCGTTGATTGCGCGCAGGTCTTTGAGTGCATCTTCCAGGCTTCGAGCAGAAAGCCATGATACCAGGGCCAGAACAAAAAAACCAAAAATGACGAATGGATTTATGGCGAGTCCAATGGTTAGGGAAAGCCAGGAAACGATTACGCTGCTGATCCCTGCCAATAGAAAACTGGCTTGAGGAGCCAGAGTCAGGCTTGACATAATAATGGGAATCGTAAAAAGAAATAGGGAGCGCCCTTGGGTTAATTCCTGCGGTGAGTCAGTAACGACAAAAATCCCGGTTAAGAGCAGCAGGAAGAGCAAGGCTGCCCACCGTGCTGAGTATTTTCGATTGATCTGGTAAATTCCCAAAACTCCTATGGCAAAGACGATCATACCAATCAGAGTGATTTGCCGCTCAGCCTGGGTTGATTCATTCCTTGTAAAACTGTCAATAATGAGCGCGATCAGTCCTAAAACTGACACGCCAAGAATACCCAGTAATAGGATATTCAAAAGCCTTCCGCGCCTCATATCATCGGGATCTGTGGAATGAATATCCAGAATGTTATCGATAAATCTTTTCATACCAATCCTTGAACCAATGCAAGTGCACTGATGACGGCCGAACGAATGACAAGCCGAGGATTATAGAGACACTTTCCAATCCAGAGGGGCGGATAGGGGAGATCAAGATGTTCTTCCAGCCACCGCCTGCCATTCGTGAAAACTTTTTTCGGTACCTTGGCGACCTTCTCATTCCATGTCCACAAAGCCTGCAAGGCATAAGCAGTTTCTTCCGCGGTGGGAATATAAGTTCCCCACGAGCCATTGGCGTTTTGCGATTGGATGACCCACTCTACGGCCTCCTGCACCTGGTCGTTTGCGAAGCCGGCACAGGCGAGAATCGCGTGGGCAGTGGGATAGTACGCTGAAGAGTGCCACTTATCCACCCAGAAGGGACGGTCTCCTTTTGCTTTCCTTAGGAAGTGCATAATCTTTTCCACGGATGAATTATTTTGATTCAAACCTGCTTGCCGCAGCGCGTCCAGGATGTGGATATTGGCGCTGATGGACGGATTGACTTCAAGATCGAAGCAGCGGAAGTGATCCCTCTCTTCATACGCCAGCACACTTGCCAGGTCTTTTTCTATGCCGAAGCGCAGCAAAGTGCTGTAAGTAATCACCGTGTCGTCACTATCTTTTACGGAATAGTTCGTGGCAAAACTCACGCCGTGCCTGGGCTCCCAAGCATTCGAAAGGAATTCAATATGTGGTTTGAGCTTGGCTGTCACCTGGAGTCCGGGAATCAAACTTAAATTCCACAATGACCATGCGATCTCGAAAACATCGAACGGCGCGACGTTGGGCAGTCCTCCTTCAGGCTTTACGACACTACGCAAATATTGCAGGGAAGGCTCATCGCCTTTCTTGATGTAGGTGGCGAAGTAGGCTGTTGCGGAAGGACTCAATCCCACCGAACCATTGCTCTCCTGCAGGTTCCCAATGTCCAGCATATGCTTTCCGTCGGTCCCGGCCATCTCGGCAGAAAAAGCAATGGTCATATGCCGGTTGATCATGTTTTCTTTTAGAAAGGCGAGCTTCTTGGCACGTTGTTTGGAGAGACGCCCTAAAATGCGATCTCCCTGTTTCTTAATGATTCCCAGCTTTTCGGCCTCCGCCGCCAAAGTGGGAGCGATCATTTCAAAGCCGACAGTCGCTCCGTTGGGATCGGACTGGAGTCCCAGTGTGGCGTTTCCCACGATCCGCTCGAGGGCGAGTTTCCCTCTTTCAACCTGAACCTTGTCATGCCCGCGGCGACCGCGGTAGGAAATTGCGATCATGGCCGCCAGCGTACATAGCACACGGTCATGGTAATACATCGGGGCGGGTGCGCCCCACGAGCCATCTGGCAATTGATGCTCGGCAAGCCAGGATAGCGCCTGACTGCTTAGGTCCCAGTCGATCTCGCCGAGGCGCGCGGCCCAGGCAGTATCGTACGCGGTGCTGCCCATGTGACTCGGACCGAGTTCTTCAATAAGTTTTGTAATGAGGTCGCTCATGGTTCTTCCGCCAATTCAGGAATCCAAAGATCGAACTTCAATTTTCCGATCCCCAGGGCTTGATCTTTGTGGCTGCGATAATAATCCCTCAACCAATCGAGTTCGTCCGCTTCCAGTTTGGTGTAATCCGGTTCCGGCGCGCGCCGAATGTACAAGTGATCGTACAGGATGGCGCGCAATTGGCGCTCCGTCATATAAGGAGAGGGGCTGATAGAGAAATACAAATCCTCTTCGCCTGTCCCCAACAGCGGCATATCGAAAACGCTGAATTTATCAAAGCCGATAAAGAGGCTCACCGGTGGCATATCTTCGCCATAATATTTGCGGATGAGCGTTTGTTTGTCTGGAATCGAGCCGTAGGCAAGATAATGTTCCACAGAGAGTCGCGCGGCGGTTTCAGTGACCTCGTCCGCGAACACGCCGAAGAAGAGATGAAACTTCGTGTTGTGTTTGGTCGCCTCCGTAATCTCATAAATTGATTTCAACGCGTATTCATAAGGGGTGCCGGTCAACACATCACGATAGTCACCATAAAACCGAACCTTGACGTTGTATCGTTCAAAGAACTCATGATAAATTGGGTCGCTGGCTGTGCGCACTAGGCCATCAATACCCACACGCTGTGTATATTCATCGCCACGACGCATCAGTTCCCGTCCAAACACGGGCGCGAGGATGGAATGGATGCCATGATCAAAAAGCATGGAACACAGTTCCACATGGTTTTTGATCGAAGCATTCATGTAGGCTTCGAAGAAGTCATTACCAACTTCAACAGCATGCTCGAGCATGAACCAGCGGCGTGTGCCATTAACGGGAAAAACGCAGACTTTTTGTCCGCTGGCTCCCACCAGGGCAGCGACCTCTTCGGTGGGCAGTTGCAGGAAACGCTCGAAGGGAATCATTCGCTCCTCGCAACGCGCGGCAGTGATCGGAGAGTTTGAGGCGTATGTTCCCCATGCTGGAAATCGTTACCCATAAGATTCGGGATTATCGAGAACAACTGTTGCAATTTATCTCAACTGCTTCCTTGTATATAAATCGGTATCAACTAACTGGCGGAGGCCAGGCGCTTCGCCGCCTGGGATGCCAATCCTGCCATCGTCACCATGATATGATTCGTATCTTCCAGATGGAAGCCCAATCTGCGCTTGACGTCATAGGCTCCACTTCCGAAGCGCACCAGGCGTACGTTATGTTCAAATGCCTCCTGTAGTGCGGCGTATAAGAGCAGGAAGTAACCACCGGGTACATCATCTTCCAGGCCCAGTGCAGTGGCGAGCTGAAATTTGTTATCGCGGACTACCGCGCCGCACCCGACCAGCTTGCCCTCCTTATGAATTTCGAGCCAGGTGCCGTCGATCATGGAGAAATTTTCCAACAAGCCGCGCGTCCATGGATTCGGCGCGGAGCCGTGCCAGATCGAGACGTTCTGGATCAGAGCGAGAGCGGCATCCACGTTTTCGATGGAGGTCTGCCTGGTGAGGACCAGTCCGTTCTCTTCGGCCTCGCGCAAACTGCGTTTATAGTGTTGGCGGTCCTTCTTGTTGCCCGCTTCCAGATATGCTTCGAAGCTTTCCCATTCGATCGGCATATATGTGCCGGGTTCAGAGATGGTCAGCGGTTCGAACCCAGATGGCCAGGTATAGCGTAATTGCTCGGTAAGCAAATAATCGAAAATAAGAAACGAACAACGCTGTCTCTTGAATTCCTCGCGCGCGGCCTGAGTCAGGACAGCCAACACCTCATCCCGCAGTGGCTCGCCTGGGAGCAGCAGGGCCGAGGTATCAGCCAGCGGGGAGCGGCATACCAGCAAGGGTCTGCGTTTGAAGACCGAGGCCATAAAGCGCCGCGCCGCCTTGGGGAGCGGCAAAGGTTCATTGCGGACGCGGAAGAGGGCCATGCCGGCCACAGGTGTATCCCCATCTGAGGCGATCAGATAGGTTGTCGGGCAGTCTGCCATGGCGCGTTCGCCAAACTGGTACCAGTGATGACTTCTGAAACCCGCGTCCCGCGACGATGCGATCCCAGACTTCGGGATCGATTTCCTGGATACTCTTGAATGTTTGTACAGTTAATTTTGCCATACCAACTCCCATGCTTATCATTTTACATGACCACTTTGCAAACAAACATTGCTGTATGATTTCTTTGCAAAAATGCAAAGTAAGAGATCAGCCTGTATAATCGTTTTGGAAACTGCCTATGGAAAATTATACCTTCCGTTTAAAGCTTGGACAGGATTTGTTTGATGCGATCGAAGTCATTTGTGAAAGATGCACGTATCGAAGCGGGCTGTGTGCTCAGCGGTGTGGGAAGTCTGACACACGTCACTTTGCGCCTGGCCAATCGAGAATTTTACAGTGATTACGATGGTCACTTTGAGATCGTATCGCTGACCGGCACGGTTTCACTATATGGCTCCCATCTGCATATCTCGGCCTCTGACGAGGATGGAAAGACCATCGGTGGACATCTCGTGCCCGGTTGCAAAATCTACACCACCGCAGAGATCGTACTGGTGGTTTTCGAAGATCTCGTTTACAAGCGCGAATTTGCCGAAGATTCGGGATATGAAGAACTGGCTGTTTATAAGAAGTAGCCGCGCCCTCCATTCAGCGCGATGAAGACCTATTTTTTCAGCGCGGCCAGAAATTCTTCCTGATTCCTGACGGTCTGTTCAAAGCCCAGACGCTGGCCCAGACGCGTCAACTGTGGGGGTTCTACGTACGTCGTTGCCAAAATTTCACTTTGTCCCAACACTTCATTGGCATGGCCATCGAGCAGGATTTTCCCCTGCGACATGGCGATGACGCGTTCAAAATTCTCCGCGCAGAAGTCGATATCGTGCGTGATGGTGATCACCGTTTTGCCGCGTCCGCGCAGGGCCCTGATCACGTTGGCGATACGGGCCACGTTGACCGCGTCCTGCCCGGTCGTCGGCTCATCGAAGATGACGATATCCGTATCCATGGAAATGATGGAGGCCAGCGCCACCATCTTGCGCCAGGTGGCGGATAAGTCATATGGATTGGTTTCTGTTTTATCCGATAGTTCCGTCAGTGCCAGCGCATCCTTGACCAAAGCCTCTATTTGCTCGCCGTTAAAGCCAAGGTTGCGCGGTCCGAAGGCCACCTCCGTGCCGACATTCTTCGAGAACAATTGCTCGTCCGGGTTTTGAAAGACATACCCAACCCGCCGGGCGAGTTTCGCCACGGAATGCTGCGCCGCGTTCAAATCACCGATGAGGACCTGACCGCGTGTCGGCTGTAACAAGCCGTTCAAGTGTTTGACGAAGGTGGTTTTGCCCGCACCGTTCTGTCCGACGATGGCAACCTGCTCGCCCGATTCGATCATCAGGGAGATGCCGCGCAGGGCCTCGACGCCGGCGGGATAGGTAAAGTGAAGATCTTTGATTTCGATGTTCATGATGCCCTTCTCCCTTTGGGAGAGGGGTTAGGGGTGAGGGAAAATCCCTCCACTGCCTCATCCAATGTGACAGGCAATCTTTCTTTTTTCCAAAGACCTAATTCTTGAGCCCTTCGTGCAACTGATGTATAACGCGAAATGCCAAAATCCTTCTTTGCCAGTAGCTCAGAGGTCAACACTTCACCGGGCTTTCCTTCCAATATGATTTGGCCCTCATGCAGCGCCACGATTCGATCTGCAAACTGCGCGATCCATTCCACTTTGTGCTCGACCAGCATCACCGTCATGCCGCGTTCTGCCATGGTGCGGATCACGCCGAAGACTTCGCGCGTCCCGATCGGATCCATCTGCGAGGTGGGCTCATCGAGTACGAGCACCTTCGGTTGCATGACCAAAATGGAGGTTAGCGCGACGCGCTGCTGTTGTCCGCCGGATAACGAATAAGGCGAACGATCCTCCAGATCGCTGATGCCGGTCAAATTCATGGCCTCTTTGACGCGCCTTTTCATTTCGTCGCGTGGAACACCGCTGTTTTCCAAGCCAAATGCCAATTCTTCAAAAACCGTGTATTTCGCACCGCTGATCTGATTGAACGGATTTTGAAACGCCAGTCCCACATTCATCACCCATTCATTGAGCGTGGAAGCCTGTGACTGGACACCTGCCACCTCGACTGTTCCACTCAGTTCGCCTTTGAAAAAATGCGGCACGAAACCTGCGATGGTATAGCAAAGCGTGGACTTGCCTGCGCCATTCGGTCCGACAATCGCCAGAAACTCGCCTTCGTCTACTGTCAGGTTGATGTTTTGCAGCACGGGCGAATTCGTCAGAGGGTATTTGTAGGTAACGTCTTGCAGGTTTACGATAGCCATAAGCGAATCACAAAAGAGAGAATAACCAGAGCGATAAGAAACCAGCGCAGTATCTTATCGAAGCTGGAATCTGGAATATCATACAAGGATGTTTTCTTGCGTGTGGAGGTAAAACCGCGCGCCTCAATGGCAATCGCGCGCTCTTCCACTTCCACCAGCGAGCCAAAAACAAGCGGACCCACCAGCGGCAACAAGGAGCCCGCCCGTTTAAAAATGTGCTTTCGGTGTCCAGGCCGCGTGAGCGTTGCGCAGCGATGATCGTCTGCGCTTTGGCTTGCATCTGCGGAAGGATTTGCAGCGTGGAGATGATTACGTAGGCAAATTGACCGGGCAAGCCACGCCGTGTCAGGTCAGACATTAATTCGCTCGGATGCGTTGTCAGCAGGAACAATGTAAAAGATGAAACCATGACAAAGATTCTGGTTGCGTTGGCAAAAGCAAACATCATACTGGCATAGGTGGGATGGAGAAACCAGAGATGGAAGATTTCTTTCCCTTCGAGCGGTTGGAAGAGCGTTTGCATGATAAAAAGGAATCCGGCCGCGGGCAGGATGAGACGCAGCGCTACGCTGAAGTATTCGCGTGAGACTTTCCCAATGAAACTCAAAGGAACGACGATCATGAGAATGATTAAATGGGGCGTCCAATAAAACGGTGTCAGGAAAGATATCAGGATCAGCCCGAAGATCAGAGTCAATTTCGTCAATGGGTTGAGACGATGAATGAAGCTGTCACGCTTTACGTAAAAGGAGAGTCGTTCGTGCATGGAGGTTGATTATAAACGACAAAAAAAGAGACCAGATTTTGCCTGGTCTCTTTTTGTAGATGAAAATCTATCCGCCGCTGGGGCCGAGAATATTGCGCAGCATAAAGGCCGCAAACAATACCAATAGCACCACAACACCAATGGCGATATAAAGCTGGGTCTGGCTGGTGGCGCCTTCTTCGACTTCAACATTCTCGGGACGCGGAAAGCGCGCCAGGAAACGCTGCGAAAGTCCCTGCACAATGGTAAAAGCCAACATAGAGGTTGTAATTTTATCCACTGGCTCCACCAGGAAGTTGGTGCTGAATACCGCCTGAACAACGCCCTGTCCGGTTTGAAGCAGATAAGCTGTGATGAAGGATGAGCCGCTGGCTGTAATGCCACCATAAATATAAACACCGATCGGAGTTGAAACGGTGGCGGCGGTCAGGGCAACGAGAAAGCCGGTGACTACGACCTTCCACCAACTCTTGAACAACCCGGCTCTGGCGCAGAAGCCCGCCACCAGACCAATGAAGAAGGCCACCGGCCACCATGGCAAGGCATTCGGATCGATTGCCAGACCCCAAATGGTGTTGGAAAGAGCACCGGTCAATGCGCCCGCCCATGGCCCGCAAAGAGCCGCAACCAACACTGTGCCAATGCTGTCCAAATAGACCGGCAGCTTGAGTAGCACGACGACCTGTCCAATGGCGATGTTGATGGCGATGGCAACCGGCATCAGCACCCAGGTCATCGTATTGAAATCTTTTCCAATATTCAGCCAGGAATCACTCTTCTGGCTTTGCATGGCTGTTTCTCTCATGACTACCTCCGTGAATAGGGATTTGCCCGCCGGGGCTGAGAACAACTATTTCGATGATACTATACCGACCACCTGCGGGCCGTCTTCTGGTTTTAACCCTGAATGTCTATAACGGTTTCGGTGAGAGGTGTTTAGAAGTTCAGCTGTCATTCTTCATCATGGTGAATGCGCCAGTCTCTCCATTCTTTCCAAAAATAATTCTATAAAATCGCGCGGCCGGACACCGAGTGCCACTTTCATATTGGCAGGCCTCTTCTCGTAGTTGTAAAAATCGGCGAAAGTCTTGCCCATCGAAACGCCGCCTGAAATATCCACATCCACTGGTAATTCCTGATAGTCACACAACTCAGGCGCGAAGGTGAGTGCCAGCGCCAGCGGATCATTGATCACACAGCCCTCCACGCGCTGATATTCGTCATGGAATTCCATATAGAAGCGGGTGGCGTCTTCGATGAATTTTGTGATTGGCGAGTCGATGTGGTGCAGTCGTTGCACATCCCCTGGTGTCAAAATACACTCATAAGTCGCATCCAGTGGCACGAGCGTGGTGGGAATCCCAGCATGGTAAAGAATGTGCGCGGCATGTGGATCGACATAGGTGTTGAACTCCGCCAGCGCGGTGGTATTGCCTTCGTGTCGGATGGCGCCGCCCATAATGATCAACTCTTTGAGCGCCCCCACGATGCGAGGCTCTTGGCGGATGGCCAATGCGAGGTTGGTTAACGGACCAATCGCCACCAGGGTGATTTCTCCGGGCGAGGACAGAATCTTCTCGATGAGAAAATCGCATCCATGCTGACGAACAGGCCTCATCCCCGGTACCGGAAGTTGTGCGTACCCCAGGCCCGTGTTTCCATGCGTCTCGGGCGCCAACAGGGAGGGTTGTACGAGTGGCAGTTGACAGCCCCTCGCCAGCGGAATATGGCCCGCATGTGCCAACTCTAAAATCGATAAGCCGTTTGTGACCGCTTGTTCCAATGAGCAATTGCCGTGGACAACGCTCAAACCTTCCAGGGAAAGTTCCGGCGAAGCCAGCGCAAGCAGGATGGCCAGGGAGTCGTCGATGCCGGGATCAGTATCGATCAGAATTCGTTTGGTCATATTTTTCCGAAATGGATCTTGCCAAAGCTTCCATGCGTTGAACGAACAATTCGATGAAGTCATCGCCGTGCACATTCATGGCGACTTTCATATTGGCTTGCTGATTGGTGACCTTGTAAACATCAGCAAAGGTCTTGCCCATCGAGACTCCGCCTGAAATATCCACGTCCACATAATATTCTTTGAGATTCAACAACTTCGGCGCGATGACTGTCGCCAGCGTCAGCGGATCGTGCAGAGCGCTGCCGGTGAAGCCTCGTTCGTAGGAGAACTTCAAATAGACTTCGACGGCTTCCTGGATGAAACGTGAAATGGGCGAATTAATTTTCAGCAGCCGATCAACATGTTCCTGCTTTAGCAAACATTTATGCGTGACATCCAACGGAATCAGCGTGATCGGAATGCCGGCATGGAAAACGATATGCGCGGCGTGCGGGTCGTTGAAGATGTTGAATTCCGCCAGTGGCGTGATGTTGCCGGATTCCAGGATGGCGCCACCCATGATGACCAACTCCTTGACGGCTTTCGCAAATTGCGGTTCTTTGCGAATCGCCATGGCGATATTGGTCAGTGGCCCGATGGGGAAAATACTGATCTCGTTCGGTTCGGCCAGGGCGCGTTCGATTAAATAATCCACCGCGTGGCTTGGGACTGGTTTTGTTTGCGGTTCAGGTAGTCTCGAGTTGCCGATGCCGGTCGCACCATGTACCGCATCAGAGGCGAGTAACGGCTGGACCAGCGGAAACTTACTTCCCTGCGCGACCGGAATATGACTTGCTTCTGCCAGTTCCAACACAGATAACGCGTTGCGTGTGGCTTTATCCACCGTGACGTTTCCCTGTGTAGTCGTAAGAGCTTCCAATTTGATCTCTGGCGAAGCGATGGCTAAAAGAAAAGTCAGCGCGTCGTCGATGCCGGGATCAGTGTCGATAATGATGCGTTTAGGATTCATGATTCTGTGCCATGTGTCATTACGTACCCTCGCGCTGAGTGCTACGCAAACGAAGCGAGGGTGAAATAATTTATTATTTATTTTGAGATTGCTACGTCAGGATTTTGACGCTACTTCGCCTCAATCCTTCCTCGCAATGACAGAAACCTTTCTACTTCTTCCTTCGTTGGTAAAGAGGGTTGTGCGCCGAACTTGGTCGCTGCCAGCGCGCCGCAGGCGCATCCATAGCGGACGGCGTTTTGTATACTTGATGATGAGCCATCTGACTCCCGAAGTTTCGCGGCGAATCCACCGATAAAGGCATCGCCGGCCGCGGTCGTATCCACGACCTCTACTGGATACGCGTCTACATGAGTTACTTGTTTACTGGTCACGATCAACGCGCCGTTGCCTCCCAAGGTAACGATCACATTCTGCGCCCCGCGTGAAAGCAGAGTCTTTGCCGCCGATTCGGTGGATGCCAGGTCCGTCACGGGTTGACCCGTCAGCAGACTTAGCTCGGTTTCGTTGGGCAGGAGAAAATCAGGAAGGGTGATCAGCTCTTCCGTTAATTCACGCGCGGGCGCGGGATTCAACAGGACGCGCAACCCGCTTTCCCTGGCGCGTTTGGTGGCAGATAAAACTGTCTCGGTGGGAATCTCCAGTTGGAGCAGGAGCAGCTGATGGTCGGCGAAAGAAGCGTTGTTCACGTCCGTATCACTGACACGCCCATTGCCTCCCGGGGACAAGACAATGCTATTTTGCCCCCGAACGTCCACCACGATGATGGCGGTGCCACTGGCAGATGCCGCATCGGTCAGAACGTGGGAAGTATCCACCTTGTTTTGTTTGAGGTTATCGATCAATTCGGGACCAAAGCTATCGTTTCCCACTCGCCCGACCATGATCACGGAAGCCCCCTGCCGGGCCGCGGCCACGGCTTGATTGGCGCCCTTGCCACCTGGGATGATCTTTAAATCCTCGCCGCTGATCGTCTCGCCGGGTGCTGGAAAACGCGGGGCACGCACCACCAAATCGGCGTTGATGGAGCCAATCACGAGGATATCAGACATGGATGAATTTTACTCCATTTGAATTTGGAACCTGTCATATAATGAATGCCATCATTGTCGATAGGGTATGCTACTTCATGAAAAAACTGTTCTATCCCTTTAGTTTCTATTTTCTATATTTTGCGGCATTTGCTTCGCTCATGCCCTTCTTTGTTCTTTTCTATCAGGGACTTGGTTATAGCGGGGGAGAAATTGGTTTGCTGACGGGCATCCCGCCGTTGATTACCATGGTCGGCGCACCGTTCTGGACCGGCGTAGCCGATTCGACTCGCAGTCACAAACTGGTCATGGGGCTGGGTATTTTGGTGGCCGTGGCCAGTGTGCTGCTATTGCCATTTTTTCAAAGCTTCGCCGTGATCTTTCTGTTGGTTCTTTTGTTCAACATCTTCATGTCGCCGGTTTCCTCCCTGTCAGATAGCGCGACCATCTCCATGCTTGGAGAAGAGCGAGCGATGTATGGGCGCGTTCGCCTGGGCGGCACGATTGGCTGGGGCGTGTTCGCCTCCATCGCGGGGGTCATCGTGCAGAATTTTGGATTAAGGATCTCGTTCTGGGTGTTTTCGGCGATCATGTTCGCCAATTTTTTTGTCAGTCAAAAATTATCCTTTGGCGAACCGACGGAACAGGCGACTCAACGCGGCGACATCCGGGTCCTGTTGACCAACCGCCGCTGGCTCTTTTTCCTGTTGGCGGCCCTGCTGGGCGGCATCGGCATATTTTCGGTCTCAACCTATTTGTATCCTTATATGGCGGAATTGGGTGCCAACGAAACGCAGATGGGAATTGCACAGACGATTGCAACCTTGACGGAACTGCCTATATTCTTCTTCGGAGATCGCCTCGTCAGGCGTTTCACTTCGCGTGGCTTATTCCTGATCGGCGTGATCTTGTTGGGTGTGCGCTCCATTGGTTATGCCATGCTCAGTACACCGATGATGGTCTGGGGTTTGCAGATCGTCAGCGGGATGATCTTCCCGGCGATGTGGCTGGCGGGTGTTTCCTATGCGGATGAAAATGCACCGGCTGGCTTGAAGTCCACGGCGCAGGGACTCTTCGGGGCGGTGACATTTGGCATTGGCTCATCGGTGGGTGGCTTCATCGGCGGCGTTTTATTGGAGAGCATCGGTGGTCGCAGTATGTTTTTTGTCTTTGGGGTCGTGATCCTGATTGGGCTTTTGCTTGTAGAGGGAATCAATCGTATCTTTCCCGCCAAGGAAGGGAGTTCACATTTCCTGCCTGCGGCTGGTGATAAATAAAACATATCGCGTACTGGTCGCCTTCGGTGGCGGGGTGGCCCTGTTGCTTCTGGTGGGATTGGTGCGCCGAGTGTAAGCCAAATCTACTGGTTGATTCTTACAGACCTGACTCAGTGGGAATTTAAGAGAAAAAAGTCACCCATTGCGGTGACTCTCTTTGTTTGAGGGTCAAAAAGATATGCCTTCATGACAATTCTTTAACTGTGCCCCCAAGCGGACTCGAACCGCTGTTTGGGCCTTGAGAGGGCCCCGTCCTGGGCCGCTAGACGATGGGGGCGTTTTGGTTGGCGCACTGCTGACTCATGTCAACAGTGTGGTGTGCGGCAGCGGGAAGCTGCCCACACCAAGCGGGCGAGATTGTAACATTCCCCTCCTCAATCGTCAACAAGAAAGACACAAACTTCGCCCGGCCCGTGCGCGCCGATGGTCAGCGACATCTCGATGTCGGCGGTGCGGGAGGGACCAGTAATAAATACCGCGGATCTGGTCTTTTGTGTCAGCTGCACCGCGTCTGCGAGCGAAGGAAGCATATCGGATGCATATAGAACTGCCAGATGGATTTCGGTTAACAAGGAGGCGTAGAGTTTGCCGCCTTCTCCATCCGCTTCGAGGATTGACCCGGTATCTGCCAGCCCACAAATAGCTTTGGTCACGCCGACGCGGATCGTTGGGTCAGCTTCGTGGCTGATAGCGATGCCTTCTTTTTCCACGAGAGATTCATCCAGTACGTTTGGCTCAAGATGAATTTTGTCGATCCCGCGTGTTTTTAGGAAGTCAATGATTTTCTCGGTTAATTCTTTGCTGTCTGTGCGCGTCACATTTCCGTTGACTTTGGTCAGTTCTTCGATGAATGAAGAGGCTAGAGACTCAGATGCTGGCGTTTTTTGCGCGTTCACTGAAATGTCGTCAACTTGTTTCCCTGCATACGTGTTTTCTGGTTTGCTTGTTTCTTTGCTCAGTTCCTTCCAGCGATCTCGAAATGTCTTTCCTGCAAATCTTGGCATATCCTTGCTATAGCCCCAGCCGGTGAAAGCAGGCAGAGGCAGCCAATCGCTGAAAGGGGAGACGAGACGCGTTCCCAGCGAGGCGAATCTCTGCGAAACGGCGAACATCCACGGGTTACGCGCGACGCGGCTATACATCGTCAGGAAAAATTTGGAGAGAGAAGTGAGGCCGGTTTCTCCCTCTTTTTTGTCAGGAGAAGGGGCTTGGCCTGCTCTGACCCTCGTCAGCAGTTTTGGCAGGTCGATGTCAACTGGACAGGCCTCCTTGCACGCGCCGCACAGCGATGAGGCTTGCGCGAGGGGAATAAAATCCGAGCCGAAGAGTCCGGCTGAGATGACCGAGCCGATCGGACCCGGATAGGTGCTGTCATAGGCGTGACCGCCCAACTCGCGAAAAACCGGACAGGCGTTGAGACAAGCGCCACAACGAATGCAATAGAGTGACTCCCTGAGCGGAGAGTTATTAATGCGCGTGCGCCCGTTATCGAGCAGGATAATGTGACGCTGTTGCCCGTCGAGCGGCGCGTGGATCAGTTGGGTGTAAACGCTGAGTTTTTGTCCGGTGGCCGAACGCGCCAGCAAACTCAACATCACAGCCAGATCATCCAGGTTGCGGACGAGGCGTTCCATGCCCATCAAGGCGACGTGCACTTTGGGCAGAGTTGTAATCATGCGTCCGTTACCTTCGTTGGTCACGATGCAAAACGCGCCTTCATCGGCGATCCCGAAGTTTCCGCCACTGACACCCACGTCCGCGGTCAGGAACACGTCGCGCAATATTTTGCGCGCGGTATTCGTCAGTGTGGGAATATCTTCAGTGTAGGGAATACCCAGCTTTTCATGAAAGAGACGACCCACATCATCGCGGCGCAAATGCACCGCCGGTGTGATGATGTGCGCGGGTCGTTCCTTGCGCAGTTGCACGATATATTCGCCCAGATCGGTCTCGACCACGCGCATCCCTTTGGCTTCGAGCGCGTGATTGAGATGAATCTCCTCCGTCACCATGCTTTTCGATTTGGCCACCAGGATTCCATTACCACGAAGGCCGCCAAGGGGCACGAAGTTTTCCTCTTTTCCTCTTTGTGTAATTGGTGTCCTTTGTGGTAAATCTTTTACGATTTCAATAAAGATCCTTGTCGCTTCATCTGCATCTTTGGCACGATGGACGGTGATTCCATTTTTTGTAGCGTTCTTGATGAATTGTGCAAGATACTCATCCAGATGCTCGATCACATCTGCGCGGATGGCGTGGGCTTGCTGGCGTCTTTCCCGCCAATTCGGCAGGGTTTCCCAGGCGGTGGTGCGCGCCTGGATACGACGTTCGGCGTTGGCATCCAGGGCGAGTTGTAAAGTCTCGTTGGCCAGTGAAGTACGGATGCGTGTTCTGAATTCTGCATTGCTCATGATTTAATTAACCGCTTTCATTCCGATATATAAACCGCGTCCATCCAGGCCTTGGGCATCATGGACGACTTTCAGTCCCGCGGCTTTGAAAGCCTCCATGTATTCCTGGTGAGTAAATAAGCCCAGTTCATGGATTTCCGCGCGATGTTCGACGCCCTTTGACGTGCCGATCAGATATTGAAAATCGAGCACCGATACTTTGCCTCTTTGTCCGCTATAACTCATGCGTACAACTTGTACGTCTGGTTTATCGACATGCAAGATACCAACCCTGCCTTGTCTCCATTGTTTGGGCGTGAACCAGGGCTCGATCAATAAAACGCCTCCCGGCAGAAGATGCCAGCTCATGGTTTTGATGGCTTTTTCAAGTTTTGATCTTGTCTTTACATAACCAATGGAACTAAATAAACAAGTGATCGCATCGAACTGACGATCCAACTTGAAACTAGTCATGTCGCCCCGCGTGAAACGCATCTTCGGAAATTTCCTTTTTGCGACAGACAGCATCTTTGCATCCAGGTCCAGGCCTTCCACCCGGTAATACTTGCTCAGTGGAGCTGCATGTGCGCCTGTCCCGCAGGCTACGTCGAGAAGCAGTTTGCCGCTGGATTTCTTATGTCTTTGAATGATGTCGTGCGCTTTGTTTGCCTCGGCTGGATAGTTTTTCCCCACCAGTGCATAAATTTCATCATAATACCCTGCTGACTTTGAAAACATTCTTCCCTCGGCTGGCTAGCGATGATTCAACACTTCGGCAATATGCAGCACTCTTTGTGGTTTCTTTTCCCTGTGCAACCCGCCGGCGATATGCATGAGACAACCCGACTCGGTCACCACCAAAGCCGGAGCCTGAGTCTTTTCCAAATTGTTGATCTTGCGCTTCAACCATTCCGCGGAAAGCTCGGGATGTTCCACGGAGAAGATGCCGCCGAAGCCGCAACATTCTTCAGCCTGGGGTAGATCAACAATCTGAGCACCTTGCACGTTGGCGAGCAGGGTGCGCGGCTGGCGATTGATATTCATGCCGCGCAAGGTATGACAGGATGGGTGATAGGTAAGCACACCATCCCAACGTGCACCGACATCCGTGACGCCGAGCACATCGACCAGATATTCGGTAAATTCGTAGACACGTTTTCCCAGCGCCTGAGCACGCGGCAGCCAGACGGGATCATCCTGGAATAATTCCGGATAACCATGCTTGATCATGTGCGCACACGAACCGGATGGGATGACGATATCACCGCTCGTGTTTTCAAATACGCGAATCGTATGCTCCACGATCGGACGTGCTTCGGCGCGCAGGCCCGCGTTAAAGTTGGGTTGTCCGCAACAAGTCTGGTCGTGAGGAAAGTCCGCGCTCACGCCGAGACGGTGAAGAATGTTCACGATGGCCTCGCCAGTTGTCGGGTAGAAGGAATCGACAAGACAGGTGATGAAGAGTTGCACGTTGGTCACGCTTCGATTGTAATCTGATTCTGTGATGACTTCCGAGTTCATCTGAAAGCAAGAGAAAAGTGACTTCGTTACAAGATTTCGAAAGTCCTGCAAAAGTTTGGTATCATTGCCCGCTATGGATACTTTTCGTTCTAAATTGCCCAATGGATTTGATCTTCCCAAACGACTTGCGCGCCTCAGTGAGTTGGCCTACAATTTGTGGTGGACGTGGCACCCGGAGGTGGCCCGAGATCTTCGCGCGCCTCGATTTTGATTTATGGGATCGCCTCGGCCACAACCCGATTCTGCTGCTACGTGAGATTGGTCGTCCGCGTTTGAATCAAGTCGCAAAGGATAAAGAATACCTGGCGTTGTATGATCGCGTCTTTTCCGATTTTGATGCATACATGAATCGCGCCAACACCTGGACTGATCAGGCTCATCCTGCATTAAATGACCGGCCGATTGCCTATTTCTCGATGGAGTTTGGTCTCCACGAAACACTGCCAATCTATTCAGGTGGCCTGGGTGTGTTGGCTGGCGATCATCTAAAAGAGGCCAGTGATTTGGGCTTGCCCCTGACGGGCGTTGGTTTGATGTATGCCGAAGGCTATTTCACGCAACGCATCACAGAAGATGGCTGGCAGGATGCGATCAACAATACGCTGGACTTCAATAACCTGCCGGCGCGTCCCGTTTTGGATGAGTCTGGGGAGCGTTTGCACGTGGAAGTGGAATTCCCTGACCGGAGCGTATCTTTGGGCCTCTGGGAGATCCGCGTCGGACGCGTGCCTCTATACCTGCTCGATTCGAATCTCGACCCGAATTCTGATTCCGATAAAAATTTGACCGCGCGTCTGTATTGGTCTGACCTCGACCGCCGTGTAATGCAGGAGATGGTGCTTGGCATTGGTGGTGTGCGTGCCTTGCGCGCCCTGGGATATAACCCTTCGGTCTGGCATATGAATGAAGGTCATGCCGCTTTCCTGACTCTGGAACGTGCCCGTGAACTGGTGGCGGGTGGATCTACGTTTGAGGAAGCCCTTGAAAAGACGCGCGGACAAAATGTCTTTACCACACACACGCCTGTCGCGGCGGGGAACGACGAATTCCCACTCTGGCTGATCGAGAAATATCTGGCCGCATTGTGGCCGCAGCTCAACCTGACGCGCGATCAATTCTTTAATGTGGCGCGTCATCAGATGCCGCAGGGTGAAATGTTCAGTATGGGGATTCTGGCGTTGCGCAATTCGGATGGACGCAATGCCGTTTCCGAATTACACGGACACGTGTCACGCAAGATGTGGCATTTCCTCTGGCAGCAGAAGGATGAAGATGCCGTGCCGATCACGCACATTACGAACGGTGTGCATGTTTCCAATTGGATGGCGCGTCGTCTGTCTAATTTGTTCGGTGATTATCTGGGTGAGGATTGGTATGACCATCACGATGAGCCAGAGTTATGGTCGCAAATCGATGATCTCCCGGATGCAAAGTTGTGGGAGGTGCGTCTGCACCTCAAACGCAAGCTGGCCTTTTATATGCGTGAACGCGTCCGCGATCGTTGGCGGGCCGGCGGCTTCCATCCGGTGCAGGTGGTTTCTTCAGGCGTATTGATCAATCCCTACACGTTGACCATCGGATTCGCACGTCGTTTTGCAACTTACAAGCGCGCCAGTCTGGTCTTGACGGATATAGACAGATTGCTGCGCATCATCAATCGTCCCAATATGCCTGTCCAAATTATTTTCGCGGGCAAGGCACATCCGGCCGATGAACCGGGCATACAATTGATCCAGCAGGTGTATCGTCAGGTCAAGCGTGCGGAGATGGGGGGACGCCTGGTCTTCATCGAAGACTATGATATGAATCTGGCGCGTTATCTCGTCCAGGGTGTGGACGTATGGATGAACACACCGCGGCGTCCTTACGAAGCCAGCGGGACCTCGGGCATGAAAGCCGCGCTCAACGGCGCGCTGAATTTCTCCGTGCTGGATGGCTGGTGGCGTGAAGCGTATAACGGTCGCAATGGCTGGGCGATTGGTGAAGATAAAGAAATGGACTCGCAGAGCGCGCAGGATGCACAGGACGCGGCAGGTTTGTATCGCACGCTCGAAAATGAGATCATTCCGTTATATTATGATCGCGATCCAAAGGAAATTTCACATGAGTGGATTGCCCGTGTGAAGGATTCTTTGAAGACCAATATTCCACAATTTTCCACCAGAAGAATGGTGAAAGAGTATGTGGAGCGATTGTATACCAAGGCGTTAAAGTAAATCTGTCGCTCTCATTCTTGTTGGAGCATACATCATGTTTCCCGAAATTACTGTGACTGAACTTTCTGACAAATTAAAGTCCGAAGAAAAATTTATCTTATTGGATGTGCGCGAACTGAACGAATTGGATTACGCCAAAATCACGGACACTCGTTTGGAAGTCACACCCATGAGCAGTTTGGCACGTGAGGGAACAAGTGTCTTATCTCCGGGCGTGCAAGCACAGGAAGTTCCCATTTACATTATGTGTCATCACGGCAGTCGCAGTGGACAAGTCACGGCCTGGCTGGCACAGCAGGGTTGGAAAAATATCTTCAATGTGCGCGGCGGTATCGACGAATATGCACGCAAGATCGATCCTTCGGTCGGGTTGTATTAAGTAGAATGTAGAAAAGTAGTTGGATAAACAAAAAAGAGCCTCCGGAATTTTCGGCAGGCTCTTTTTGCACCTGTTTCCTGACTACTGTCCCTCGAACACAAAATCCCCGTTCTTATAGAACAGCTCACCATCCACCAGGATTTCTGAGTCAGTACGCAAATCGCAGATCATATCCCAATGGATGGCGGACTTGTTATGTGACCCCGTTTCTGGATAACCCGCGCCGAGCGCCATGTGGAATGTTCCGCCGATCTTTTCATCGAAGAGGATGTTACCGGTAAATCGGTCGATGTCGAAATTCGTCCCAATGGCGTATTCACCCAGATACCGTGAACCTAAATCAAACTCGAGCATTTTGATCAGATAGTCCTGATTCTTTTCAGCCTTGGCTACTTCCACGCGGCCGCGGTTGAACGTCAATTCCGCACCTTCGACGGCCACACCACCATAGATGGCGGGATAGGTAAATTTCACCCAGCCATTGACTAAGTCCTCGACCGGACCGGTAAAGATTTCACCATCCGGCATGTTGTACATGCCTGTGGAGTTGATGAACTTACGTCCCTTGATGGAAAGCGTCAGATCGACATTCGGTCCGCGCATCACCACCTGGCTCTTATCCGCCAGCCAGTCGATGGCTTTTTGCTGGCCGGCGGCAGTGCCCTTCCAATAGGCGATCGGATGCTCTTCCTGCGCGTGTACCGCGCCGAAGACGAAATCCTCATATTCCTTCAAACTCATGCCGGCATCCTGGGCATACCCATCGGTGGGATAGAGCGTGGTGACCCATTTGAAAACGCCTTCCGCGCCGCGCCGCATTTGCGTTTCCGTGATCGTGCTGATCGCCTTGCCGCGCTGCTGGACTTTGACCGGGTCCAGGCCTGTTGTGGCGCGTGTATTCGTCGCGGAGTGAATGCGGATACGACTCTCGAATTGATCATAGGCGATCTTATGGAAAGTGGGAACAAAATCAAGCTGCGTATCTTTTGCGTAGGTCAGATACATGTCATCCTGGACGAACGGCACCATGCCGGGAAAGCCAATCATCGGATGTGGGTATCCGCCTCTTTCCAGTATCTGAATATATAACTCCCGCACTAATGGCTCGGCCGCGGTGGTCGCTTCGATCAGAACGCGGTCACCGGGTACGACGCGTGCGGAATGTTGAACCAAAATCTTTGCGAATTTTGCAACGCGGGAATCGGACACAAAAACTCCTTGGATTTCCCATATCACCCTGAGCCTCGCTGGTTGAGTAGTGGTGCTACGGCGCCACGTACACTGGCACCGCACGTGATTTGCTTGGCAAATCATGCAGGTGTCGAAACCAGATGAATCAGCGAAGCCTATTTCGGTGTAACATGGTGTAAGAATGCACAAATTATATCACCGCGATTTCTTGGGGTATACTCGATCCGCATTCTGGGATAAGCTACTAATGAAACAACTTCTTCAAAACATGAAAACCGGGAAAGCCATCGTGGAAGACGTGCCCATGCCAGTCGCGCATCAGGGGCAGGCCCTTGTCAAAGTGGAAGCCAGCCTGGTCTCCGCGGGAACCGAGCGCATGGTTGTCGAGTTCGCCGAAAAGAGTTCTGGTGGGCAAGGCACGTTCCCGTCCCGACCTCGTCAAACAGGTCATCGACAAGGCGCGCCGTGAAGGCTTGGTCAACGCCGCACAAGCCGCCTTCAATCGCCTGGATCAACCAATGGCACTGGGTTACTCTTCCGCGGGCACCATCCTCGCGCTGGGAAAAGATTTGCAGGGTTTCAAAGTGGGTCAGCGGGTGGCCTGCGCCGGTGGGGGATACGCGGTGCATGCCGAATATAACGTGGTGCCGCGCAACCTGTTGACGCCTCTGCCTGAAAACATTGACTTTGAATCGGCAGCTTTCACCACGCTCGGTGCGATTGCCCTGCACGGATTTCGCCTGGCCGAGCCGCAACTTGGCGAGACGGTCGCGGTCATCGGGATGGGGCTGTTGGGATTATTGGCCGCGCAGATCGCGACCGCTGCGGGCTGTAAGGTGCTTGGAGTAGATGTCGATCCCGCACGGATCGCGCTCGCCTCTTCTCTCGGGCTGGGAGCTGTTCGCCGGGAAGAGGCTGTCGACTCCTCTGCCGCCCTCACCGCCAATCGCGGCTTCGATGTGATTCTGATCTGTGCCGATTCCCCCTCGAACGATCCGGTTGAACTGGCGGGAGCCATCGCCCGTGACCGTGCGCGCCTCGTTGCCACCGGCGCCGTAGGATTGACCTTTCCGCGCAAAATATATTACGAAAAGGAAATTTCCTTTATCAACTCGCGTTCCTATGGTCCGGGTCGTTATGACAATAACTACGAAGAAAACGGGCAGGATTATCCGCTTGGCTATGTCCGCTGGACTGAGGGCCGCAACTTCGAAGCCGTCATCGATTTGATGGCCAAAGGCCAGTTGCAGGTCAAACCTTTGATCACACATCGCTTCCCCATCGAAAAAGCAACTCAGGCATATGATGTCATTACCAGGAAGAAGAAAGAAAAATTCCTTGGCGTGCTTCTCACATATCCTGAAGAAAAGACGAAGGACGAAAGACAAATCACCTTTCCTCTTTCCTCCGTCAAATCGACTGGTCATGTAAAACTCGGTGTTCTCGGCGCAGGTCTCTTTGCCAACTCCGTTTTATTACCATCCATTAAAAAGGCCGGTAATATCGAATTAATTGGCATCGCCTCTTCTGGTGGGCTGCATGCGCAACATGCCGGCAAAAAATTCGGCTTTACCTATGCGGCGTCCAATAATGACGAGATTCTCAACGATCCGGACATCAACACAGTTGCCATTCTCACGCGCCATGATTCACATGCGGATTTAGTCCTCGAAGCTTTGCGGGCCGGGAAACATGTCTTTGTCGAGAAGCCCCTGGCGATTAACCCCAATCAACTGGAACAAGTACAGGAATTACTAAACTCCAATCTCCAGTCTCTTTTAACGGTGGGTTTTAACCGCAGATTCGCGCCACTTACTCAACAGCTTAAATCTCTAGTCTCCGGTCTTCGCGAACCGACGTACATTCACTATCGCGTCAACGCCGGACTCATTCCTCTCAATCACTGGACTCAGAATCCCGAGATCGGCGGCGGACGAATCATCGGTGAAGCCTGCCACTTCGTGGATTTCATCACCTTCCTCATTGGCGTGCCTCCAATCTCTGTGTCTGCTCACGCGCTGCCTGACGGTGGTAGATATCGCGAAGACAATGTCTCCATGACTTTTACTTTCCCCGACGGCTCCGTCGGCGTCGTGGATTATCTTGCCAACGGCGATAAATCTTTCCCCAAAGAACGCGTTGAGGTTTTCTGTAGTGGTCAGGTCGCGGTGCTGGATGACTTTGTCTCTTTGCAAACGGTCAGAGATGGAAAGAAGAAAGAGATAAAGGAGGCACAGGACAAAGGCTGGGTGGAGGAATGGAGAGTCTTTACCAAATCAATTCGTGAGGGCGGCGAACCGCCGATTCCTTATGAACAATTGATTGGCGTGACAGAATCCACTTTTGCCGCGGTGGAGTCGCTCAGGAAACGCGAAAGTAAATCCATTTCATGAATTCCCATTTCAACCTGCTGGCACCATTCTACGATCGCGTCATCCGTTTTGGCAGACTCGATCAAATTCTCGAAATGTTGGATCTGCCTGATACTGGCAGCCTGCTGGACGCGGGTGGAGGCACAGGCCGCGTGGCTGAAGCGCTCCGTCCCCATGTGGGTTGGGTCATTGTCGCCGATGTTTCGCGCGGGATGCTTGCTCAGGCCCATCAAAAAGATTTGGCTGCCACCTCCACCGAGACGGAGCATTTACCTTTTCCTGACAATATCTTTGACCATGTCCTGATGGTGGATGCTTTGCATCACGTCCTTAATCAAGCTGAGACGATCCGCGAGCTGTTCCGGGTCCTGAAAGTGGGAGGCCGATTGGTGATCGAAGAACCGGACTTGCGTACCTTTGCCGTCAAGTTGATCGCGGTGGCGGAGAAGCTGGCGCTCATGCGCAGTCATTTCCTTGCTCCATTGCAGATTGCCCAACTGTTTCCTGCGGGTGCAAAGGTCAGGATCGAAGCGGAAGAAAATACAGCCTGGGTGATTGCAGAAAAGTGATCGGTGTGACCAAATCCACTTTTGCGGCGGAGTCGTTGAGGGAGGAATAAAGTATAAATATAAACACATGGTGCGGAAGTTTCATCTTCCGCACCATGTGTTTATGGATATTCTCTACTGAGCCACTCTGCGGTTGTTGCCTGCACGACGTACCAACCCTAGTAATGCAGGCCAGAACAATATCAGCCCCCAAAATAAAACCATGATGCTTGATCTGAATATAGTTACATACCATGCAACGGCGGCTGGCCTTGGAAGCCCGTAAAATGTATACCAATCCCAAGTTGAGTTACAGATCCAAGTTATGCTTAGGGCAAGTACAAACCCTGCAAGAAGCGAAACGAAATTTTTCTTGATGTCCGTACTACTCAGATAAATCCATGCTGCAATTGATATGGTAATTGTTGAGAGCGTCATGAAGAGAAATAATAAGGGGTGATGATTCTCGTCGTATATAAGCCCTGTAAATGCAACGAATGTGTACATCATGAGGGATGCGAGTGTCCAATCCTGCCAGATGCCGCGAACCAGTTGTCGGAGGGGATGAAGCGAACGCGTCCATAGCAGAGCGATTCCAGTTGCCACAAAAAATGGTGGCCACATTTGCCAACTCCAATGGTTAATTTGGAAGCCAAAGATTTTCAATCCATAAGTGTTCATATTCGACCAATGCCAGGCAAAAACAAGTGACCAGCCCAGGTAACTGTATGTCCAACGTGGAGCCCCTTTTACCAGTCCTATCAAAAGTCCAAGAAGGACAAAAAAATAGAATGTCAGAGAAACATATATGCCGATCCATGGGACTCTGATCTTGCCGATCATGCATACAACCCCGAATACCGCAAACGGCAACACGTTCAAGAATGCTTCCCAATGGCTTGCTTTGCTGCTGCGCGTGGATGTTAGTTCCATTTTTTCGTTTGTAACCATGATCCTTTCATTTCTTCCAAACCCGTGCCAGAATTCCCGCAGGATATTGAAGGGTAAATCGATCAACTCTTTCAGGCAGACAAGTACCAATGTCAGAACCCCGTTTTTATATGTGTCACTTACTGAATCCTAAACACTGCCTTCATCTCTTCGGCAAATTCATTTTGAAAACTGTGCGGATAGAGAAGAAGCAGTCTGGAGTAGATGTATATCAGCGCGGCTGTCAAAAAATTCATACGGTTCTTAAACGTCCCACAAAACGCCGAATGAGTTCCAGCCAGGCAGGCAGGAGCATGATGACAATGACCGTTATCGCTCGTATCACGGTGGTCCGCGCGCCTGACAAATACATTCCGTTGCGCGGAAGCCAATACGAGATCATCCCGATAGTAGACGGGACAATGATCGCTATAACTCCCAGCGTTAGTGTCAGCACACGTTGCCAGGCGTCTCGACTCCGCAGATAGAAAACCACCATGCCCACCAACAAAACACCAAACGGGATCATGAAGTAAAGCGAATACATTCGATTAATTTCATCGAATGCGCCCATCACAAGAATAGGCACCGCCGAGGCCATGAAATAGGATAGGATGCTCCAATCATTCCAAAGGTTGGCAAAGAAACTGAAGAACGGTTTAAACGAACGGGAAATTGCAAGCGCGATGATGAAAGCCGTTCCCACCGGAACCCATGCACGCCAGCCCCATAATTCCCGGCCAAAGATTGGAACGCCAAAGAGATTTAGTCCAGGAGTTGCTGCATATTGGAAATAAATAGACAGTACTAAAGCCGTCCCTGCATATGGATAAGACCAGCGAGGGAAGTTCTGTTCCCACCCAATGCCAAATCCTATGACGGGTAGAATCAACAACGTGACAAACAGAAAGACTAAAATAGGATTGAACCACTCCATCATATACAATGCAACCGGCACTTCAAACAAGATTAGAATGAGGCTGAATAGGAAAAATGGAAAGGCGCCCATCATCACCTGTCCGGTGGAGGGCAGGAGAGCTTAGATTATTTTTTCGCAACATGGCCATTTCCTTTCCCTGGAATTCGTGCCAGAATTCCCGTAGAACACTGAGAGGCAGCCCACCCAACTCTTTCACGCAAAGGATTGCCAATGGAAGAATGCCGTTCCCGGCTGCTTCGTTTACTGAATCCCTGAAAACCACCTGCATTTCTTCGGCAAATTCGTTCTTGAACCTGTGTGGATATAGATTCAGCGCCTTCGAATACACAGCGATGATAAAGCGTGTAAAAAATTTCATGAAGGACTCTCGGCTGTACGCTGTTCTGCTGTTGCAAGCAATGACCTCAAACGTTCTATCTCAGCATTGACCACCTTGCGCCCTTTGTCTGTTAGCGCATAGGCTTTTCGTTCCCGGTCTGTTGGATTGGGTTCAGGGTCAGCCACGCGCTTGATCCAGCCTTGTTCGAGCAGGCGCCTGATTGCACCGTACAACGTTCCAGTACTGAAATTGATGCGTCCCTTGCTGAGGACTTTGACTTCTTTCATGATGGCATATCCATGTTTGGGGGAAGGAGATAGGCTCAACAGGATAAAGAACGTGGCTTCTGTCAGTGGGGCGTTTGCTTGGGTCTTCATTAGATAAAACAAGTTCCTTTTCTTAATATGTCGTCTAACGACATATTACAACTTTCTCAGGCGGAAGTCAATAGGAGCGCATGATGAAATCGAATGGGAAAGTTACAGTTCCGCTGCAAAAGAAGAATTTCGTTCATGGGAAACTGAGATGCGAATTCGTGCTGGCATCGTATTGATCGAAGATAACAAGGTCGCGCTAATGGAACGTGACCGCGCGGGGTTGCACTATTTCGTCTTCCCCGGCGGTGGCGTGGACGAAGGCGAGACTCCGGAACAGGCTGCCATCCGTGAGAGGCTGGAGGAGTTGGGCATCGAAGTTGCCATTAAGCAAAAAGTGGCAGAGGTCCAAATTGGGGAAAAAGGCCGGCAGATCCATTTTATAGTGGAATACCTCAAAGGAAAATTTGGAACGGGAACCGGCGAGGAGTTCACAGATTCAGACCCCAATAATGCGGAAGAAGGAACCTACATCCCAATGTGGATGCCGATTGAAGACTTACCAGGACACACAAATGTCTTCCCCGCTGATCTGGCAAAAATTGTGCTCGATTCTTTGAAAACGGGTTGGGCCAGGGAACCGACTTTACTGTTCGAGGATCTGAAATGAAAGCCACTCCTGCTGAAGTCAAAAAGTATCTGCAAGCGCTGGAAGAGGTCCCACATAGGCTCGCGAAACTGTCAAAAGGCACGGACGAGGCGCGTCTCCAATTTCGGCCCGATCCAAAATCCTGGTCAGTTAACGATATTCTGGCTCACCTGCGTTCCTGTGCGAACGTATGGCCGCATTCCATCTATGCCATGCTGGCAGAAAATGAGCCGGTACTGCCTGATATCAACGAACGAAAATGGGCGAAAGTAACGCGGTATGCTGATTTGTCATTCGCCGAATCCTTTCAGGCGTATTCCCTGCAGCGGGCGGACTTTTTGGTGTGCATTAAAGGTTATGCCGTTGGAGGATTGGGAAAAGTCGGCAATTATCTTCGAACGCAAACATACTGTCTTTTCCCAGGCGCGACGCATGGGAAAACATGAGACAGAACATATCACACAGATCGAAGCGTTGTTGAAATAAGCATCTCAGACGGCCCCCACCGGGTTGCTTCGTTTTACGGCGTGGCCCTCATCGCCTCCACGTCAAAATATTTCACGCCACAAACATTGGTGACCCATTTCCCAAAATCCTGGGAACGGATGATATCCCGCGTGGCAATTTCTTTCGTATCGATGGCATTAATTTCGATGCGAGTGGCACCTTGATTGATCTCGTTTCTAATTTGCGCATCCCTCGCATCCCATAGTTGCGCTCGTTCGATAAAGCCGGGTAATTCTCCGTAAATGTTTATCGTCGCCCGGGCCGTATAAATACAAGACAAAAGAAGAATCGAAACAGCCAGAAAATTTGTATATTTGCCGAAATAGGGAGATATCGCCATACCAAACATCCATGCAGCGATCGAGCAACCGGCCAGGATCACGAAGCGTGATAAAGATTGTCCGCGTGGGTCTGGAGGCGCAGCATATAAATAAGTGGTGGGCGCCTGTATGGCTGTTACTAATAGGATGGTGATGGTAAGCGTCAGCAAAATGCCCCAGATGGATTTTGTAAAATCACGATTTGTCGAACTGCCTGAATTGGAAAGAAAACCCAGGCCAATAAACGTGGTCAGCAAAACCAGGTGCGGTAACGGCAAGCTCGAGAACGAATTAAGAATATATCCAAAGGCATAGCGCAGCGAAAGGAAGGGCACCATGAAAAGACTATTTGGATCTTTATCTATATCCGCATAACGCGAATTTGACGGCGAGACGACCAATGCGATCAGCGCACATAGGAGAAAGATCCACGCGGTCAGGATGGCGGAAAAAATTTTGGATGCCCACGCTTTGGCACGTCGTTTCTTCCACCACGCAACCAATAATAAAATCGTGAAACCGCTAAAGAGAAAGGCCGCGCCAATTTCCGAGAAGCCGCCGCCGATAAATGCCACCGGCGCGACGATATAGTTGATGATCTTCGAAGGCTCTTCCCTGGTGAGCTGACAGGTGATCAACCCCAGCAGAAGCAATCCGGAAATAATTGTCCAGCTATAAGGTAACACGCCCGAGCGCCAGTACAAAATCTGGAATCGATCCGGCGAAAGATATAAAGTGTAAAAAAGGAGCAGGGTCGAGGCGAGGATAAATATGGAACTGCTTATAAAAAAAATTTTTCGATCTAAATTTTGTCCGATCCATATCAAACAACCAAGCCAGAGCAAAATGGTTAATGTGGGCAGGATTTGTGTGCCGAATATTCCTGGTAGATAGAACAGCCCGCCAAAAAGTGTCAGCGAATAGCGGTTTGTAGAGTAGCCTCGATGAGACTCCGCCCCATTGGTGAAATAATTCTCCACAGCATTGAGTACACCCTGGTGTTTGAAATCATTGTTGTAACACCAATCATCGGCCCAATACCGATTGTAGAATCCCAGATAGGCGAGCACACCGAGGCCGATGGCTGCTACAGTGATACTCAGAAAGATCGTATATCGATCAAGCTTTGGAAAAAAAATTTTCATATGAAAGAATAAATAAAGATCCAAGCTAGGGCAGCCCCGAATGCCCCGCAGGCGAAATTGACCCAATCATTATTCAGCCAGCGCCAGCCGCGCAGGTGCACCGTCTGTGTGCCGCAGGTATGCAGCGGATGTTTTTCTGTTTCCTTGTCATCGGTGGGACAGTAATACATGGCTTGCACCGTTGCGCCCAGAAATGAGTCGAAGAGTGAGCCGGCCAGTCCGGCCAGTGTGACCAGAGGAAACAACGCCCAGTTGTTCGTGAGTAGCGCGGCAGGTAGGGCGATCACAGCTGCCCCTAACAGAGCCGCGCCCGTTCCCCATAACGAGATTCCGCCCGAGGTCCCTTTTTCGACGCGCTTTCCTGGGTTGGTGATCAGGTAGGGTGGCGTGGGATTCAGGACTCCCAATTCAGTCGCCCAGGTGTCCGCGTTGACCGCAGCGAGGGAGGCGGCGAATCCCACCCAGCCGATCATTGATTCCGGATAAAGCGCGTGGATCAACACGAAGAGCGTTGCCACACCGCCATTACCGAAAACCTGTCCGGCGTCGCGTTCATGTCCCTTGGAAAATTTTTCGTTGAGATTTTCTTTGCGTTTCCGAAACGCCCGACTCAAGCCTGAAGATGTGATGAAAAAAGTCAGCAAAAGGATTGCCCATTCCCATCCGCCAACGCCGAAGATAACTGTTCCAACGAAGGTGGCGGCCAATGCTCCGCTTTTGTTGAGACTGTGGGCGCGATAAGCAAGGACCGCGACGATAACTGCAAGGATGAAACCGTAGAGAATTTGCATTTACACTGGCGTGGTGACGAGGAATAATACTGCGATGAGAAATAGCAATGCGCAGAGCGTGCTGGAGGCCCAGATAATAAACGCCAGTAGACGTTCTTTTTCCCAGCGATAAAAATATAAACCTGCTGTGAGGCCCACGATATACATCAACGCGCTGATCAGTGGGAGCAGGATCAAACGGACAGAGGGCACCGTTATATCCGGCACGCCTAATGGATCGAATCCAAACGGAACTTGCGAGAGTGAGGGGATCAACAAGCCTACCCAGCCCACCAGACCAAGATTGAGCAGCAAGCCGCTAATCCATACGAAGCGTGCCACGGGACTTTCCCAGGCCTGCGTGATGATGAAGGATGGATAAACAGACTTGGGTTCGGCAGGCGTGAGGCTGCCCATTTCCGTGGCGCGTGCAAAGGTGCGGACCAGCGAAGCTGCATCCCGGGGCGAGATCGCAAAGACGTGTTTGGAGGTGGCGATAAGAATCATGTTTCTTGGAGTGGAGGCAATAAATTCCACTGCGCCCAAGTCCGGATGGCGGCGCGTGCCCAGCACCGCGCCAGGCAATCGAAAGCGGGGCAGGGCCAGGGGATTCGTCAAGTCTGAGGCGGGGCGTACCCATTCGATGTCTGTCAGCGGGATGTCTTCGACGCGCAAGCCCCACAGGATCGCCAGACTATCACGATCGATGTAATAATCCGCGCGGGTCAGCGCAAAGGCGCGATACCCAAGGATGGGCACGGGCACGAAGGCGATCAACCCGACCAGCAAATAAACGACGAACAGCGGCCCTACCTGCGCCTGTGTGAGATTCCAAAAAGCCCAAATGGAAACTCCGGTCAGTGCAATGATGATAATGCCATGCAGGATCACTCCAAATTGCTTGGCAGGAGGGAAGTGTCCAATTTTTGTGTTGATCATGGGTGTTTACAAAGATGAAGATTCCTTCAGCCCGCGTTACTCCAAGATGGACTCTATCTTTTCAACTATAGAATCGAGAGCAGAACGTTGAGGCTCTTTCTCTTTGTGCGGCTTCAATTCTACCATTCCCTCCTTGAGACCCTTTTCTCCTACTGTCACTCTAACCGGACAGCCGATCAAATCCGCGTCGTTGAATTTAACACCGGCACGTTCGTCGCGATCATCGAATAGAACGGAAAGCCCCGCGCTTTGCAAAGTTTCATAAATCTCCTCAGCTTTGATGCGCGTATCCATTTCTTTTCCAGGAACGTGCATGAGATAGAGGTCAAACGGTGCGGCGGGATGGGGGAGGGTTAATCCCTTCTCGTCATGATTAGCCTCAGCCAATGCCAGCAGAATATTCTCGAAGTTATATGATTTTCGGGTAGTCAAACTAATGCTGGACTCAACAGAAAGCGGATTACCGCAGTTGATACAGGCATCCCCTGCTTTGGCTTGAACCAAATCAGCGATGATCTCGGCTGGGTAATCGCGTCCGTAGTTTGAGTTCTTCAAGTGATAGCCATTTTCATTCGCGCCAGCCACAAGATTTTGCGATCCCGGAATTAAGTCATCTATAACAATGATGCCCTCTTTCAATCCGATTGGTGAGGCATAACCCGCGGCCGCGCCGGCTCTTGTGATCTCTTCAGCAGTCGCCTGGCGAACATCGCCGATTTTTTCTTTTAATTTGGCTTCGCTTAATTGCATATCACCGCGCACGACCACGAAAATGAATTGATTGTCAGCAACGCGGGTGTACATCAATGCCTTGGCAGTTTTTTCTTTTGGAATATCTAAAAAATTTACCAGCGCTTCAATGGTATGACAATCGGGAGTCAATATTTTTTCAAGTGGACGTTCATCTTCCTGGGGTAACGCCGTTTTTGCAAAACGCGCCAGTTCGAGACGTTCTGTATATTTGCAAACTGGACAATGTGCAACTTCGTCTTGACCTGACGCCATCGGAAAGAAAGTTTCGTTTTCGTTGCCAATCATCGGCAAGGAAAATTGATCGAGAAAGGAAGCCTCACTGGATAAATCACCTAAATGCTTAAGCGTATATTCGCCTAGTTGTGTCGGAACATTCTCGCGTGTCAAATATCCCGCACGGACGAGAAAAGAGAATCCCTCGCTGCGCGCATTGTTAGGAGCCTGGCGTTGAGTTTGGATATTGAGGTCGCGGTATTTCATGGCAACGTAGCAACCCCTCTCCTACTCGGGAGAGGGGCAAGGGTAAGGTCTATTCTTCTCTTCTCTTGCGTGGAACTTTTCGCGTCGTCCCATCTGAGGCCCGATCGGGGATGACGAGCGGTGTCGACGCGATGGATTCGGCCTGGGCCGCCTCCGATGGCGTGGTCTCGGGAGCAGGCTCGAGGTCCAGTTCGACCGTTTCCTCCATGCGGATCTGACCGCGTAGGAATGCACCTTCCTCCGTCACAAAGGCTGTCGTGACCACATCTCCCCACACACGTCCCGAACCACGAATCTCCAATTTATGGGTGGTGATATTCCCGCGCACCGCGCCGGCAACGATCACCGTGTTGGCGCGCACGTTCTGGCAGGTGACTCGTCCCGTCTCGCCGACTACCAACATGCCGCGCAAAGCGATCTCGCCCTCGAACGCGCCTTCGATGCGAACGCCGCCCGAACCATTGATGGAGCCATGCCAGATGACGCCCGAACCCAGCACGGAGGTAATGCGCTCGACGGCTTGTACGGGCTGCTGTGTTTCGGTAGGCGTGGTATTGCGTTTAAACATATGCAGAGTATTTTACCGTTAAAACAAAATGGACGGACGACTGTCCGCCCATACTGTTTCTCGTTGCTGATAACTGTCTTACTTGCTCTTTTCTTCCTTTGGACTGATCTGCACGCCCATGATATTGAAGCCTGAATCAATATAAATCACCTCCCCCGTGACTCTCGTAGAAAGGTCAGATGCCAGGAACACAGCCATATTGCCCACATCATCAATGGTCACGTTCTCGCGTAAAGGCGCCGCGTCGGCAAAGTGCTTGTACATATCGCGGAAGCCGCCCACACCCGCCGCTGCCAGCGTCCGGATCGGCCCTGCAGAAATGGCATTCACGCGGATTTTTTGCGGCCCCAGATCATACGCCAGATAACGCGTGGATGATTCCAAGGCGGCCTTGGCCACGCCCATCACATTATAGTGGGGAGCAACTTTGGTTGCACCTGAGCCATACGTCAGGCACATGACCGACGCTCCCGGATTCAGAATCGGCAAAAATGCATTCGTCAATGCCACGAACGAGAAAACGGAAATATCCAGCGCGTTGCGAAATCCTTCGCGGCTGGTCTGATAATAAGGCCTGCTTAATTCATCACGTCCCGCAAATGCGATCGAATGAACCAGTACATCGATCTTTCCAAAATGCCCCGCGGCTTTTTCCGCTACCGCCGCAATCTGATCATCCTTGGTCACATCACATTCTTCGACCCACTGACAGCCTACTTTTTCCGCCAGTGGCTTCACACGTCGTTCGAGCATTTCACCGGCATAACTAATGCCGAGATTGGCGCCTTCCCGATGAAACGCCTGGGTGATACCCCAGGCAATCGACCTGTCATTTGCCAGACCAAAAACCAGCGCGTTCTTACCTTCAAGCAATCCCATAATCTCTCCTTATTGTCATTACGAGGAGCGAAGCAACGAAGTAATCTCCTCGTTTGGAATGTTCCAACCTTTGACTAAAAACCTCCACGGTTTGGACAACCATGGCTCGGGTGTATTATTTAAACCCACGCGCGGGCCTTTCGTCACGAGCGAATTTCGGACTTTGACACCCGCCTCGATCCACAAGCCGCCAGTCGTTTCCGTTAAATCGATTCCGTTCTCACTTTTTGTAATGCCCAGCGCCTGACAGAGTTTGCCGGGACCGAAGGTATCGCGGCCACGTCGCCGCTCCAATATGATATCCACGCCTTCGATCGGCTGGATGGCGCGGATCAACACCGCGGCGGGGAAGCCTTCAGGCTCGGTGACAACGTTCAACATCCAGTGATTGCCATACGTGAAATAAACGTAGGCGTGACCCGCTTCTCCAAACATGACTTTTGTACGCGGAGTCAGCCCGGCCTTGGCATGACAGGCCAAATCTTTTTGACTGATATAGGCTTCTGTTTCGGCGATCAAACCGACGAGTTTTTTCCCCTCCAGAATCCGGACCAGGCGAGCGCCGATTAACTCGCGCGCGACTTGTAAAGTGGATCTATTATAAAAATCTCTGGAAAGTATCATAAACTTTCAACGTTAAAACTTTTGAGCGCCTGCCCTGAACGAAGTCGAAGAGCTCAAATATTATTTGAATCTGAGGATCGCGTCTCAGCGTCAATCGCAATCCTTCGTTAAGCCCAATCGAGGGATGGTAATTTAATTTCTGACTGGCCAGCGTCAGGTCTGCACACAGGCGGGAAACGCCACCCGAGGTTTTGGCATTGTAGATCACCTCTGTACTACTGCCCGTGACTTCCTGCACTGCTTTGATCAACTCACTGATACTGGTCTCTTTGCCCGAACCGATATTGATCACCATGCCATCAACATTTGGCGCGGTCGCGGCAGCTACCATGCCACTGATCACGTCATCCACATAAACATAATCGCGCGTCTGGGTTCCGTCGCCGTGCGCGACCAGAGTCCCGCCGCGCTGCGCCTGTTGCAAATAATGCGGCACCACGGGCGGATGTGAGGCTGGCAGGCGTTGTCCCGGCCCATAGGCGTTGAAGATACGTAAGCTGACAGTTTCGATGCCCCACAATCCGCCGATGGTACGGACGTAATATTCCGCCGCCAGCTTGGAAACGGCATAGGGTGAGCGCGGATTCGGTGTCAATGGTTCTTTCAGTGGTTGATCGGCCAGGTCGCCGTACACTGCTCCGGAGGAGGCAAGAACGACCCGGCGCACGCCCACATCTCGCATCGCCTCCATGAGCGCCACAGTTCCGCCTACGTTGACGCTGTTGTAATCACGCGGATACAGGATCGATTCCGGCACTGAGACGCGCGCCGCCAGATGATAGACCACATCCACCTCTTGCAGGAGAGTCCATAATTTGGGGCGGTCGCTGACGTCGCCGCGTGTGAAATGGACATCGGGTCCCAACGACTGCGGGTCACCAGTGGAGAGATCGTCGAGCCCGCGGATTTGGTGCCCCTCGCGAGCGAGTTGATTGGCAAGTGAAGAACCAAGGAATCCCGCGGCTCCTGTGATGAGGAAGTTCATGGAATGGATTATACAGGCTTATCTTTGATATTGTGCGATGGCATCTTCCGCATACGGGCGTCCACTTTCGCGATAGATACGAATCAGCTCTTTTGCATCGAACGGAACGCGGCGGAACTCAAGACTCGTCTGTCCACTCTCTACGGTCAGAATCGCATATTCTGCCCAGGGGTCGGCGTGAAAATCGCTATCGGGTTGACTATGGCTGTATGCCAAACCTACGCTCCCAGGGTTGAAGAAAAAATAATCACCGATTCGACGGATTTGTTGGGCGTGGGTATGACCTCCAGTTAAGATGCGACCCGCATGCGCGCCAAGATGTTTTTGAAATTCTTCTTCAGGCGCGGCAGGCAAGATCACATCGTCAAATGAGATGGGGGAGCCATGAAAGCATAATAGCTCAAAGCCATCTGCTAGTTTGATTGTGACCGTTGGTTGAAAATTTGCGATAAAGGTGCGGTCATCTTCTGTCAGTTGGGATAGGGACCAATTGCGAATCTCGCCCATCTTTTTGAGGCGCTCGGGTGAGATGCCCTCATCCGCCGTTTCTACGCCGCTGAGCAGCCAGGCGTCCGCATTTCCCATCACAACGGGACAATTCAATCTCCGCAAACGCTGAACGATACCCGCGGGTTGCGGCCCACCTTGCACTGCGTCACCAAGACAGACGATTTGATCAATATTTTGATTTTGTATATCAATTTCTACAGCTTCAAAAGCCGGATCATTCCCGTGCATATCAGAGATCACTGCGACGCGCATAATGACTTTTCTCCTTCTCAAACCATTCGGGTAATTGCGTTCACATCACCAATTTCTGGCAGGATGCGCTGCCATTCAAGCGTAGAAAGAGACCCGCTGAGCAGTTGACCGTTCGAGAGCACAGCCAACAATTCCTCGTCGGCTTGGAAGAAGCGTTCCACCATGCCGCGTCCCCACGGGACTTCGAGTCCCTTCGAGGCGAGAGACCAGCTTTCGCCACCGTCGTGCGACTCTTCAATGCGACCGTTCCGATCCACGCCGTCCGCCGGACTCAAAATCAAATGCTCAGAATCCTGTGGATTTACCCAGACCGCGCGGCAATAACAATCATAGAGGAGTCTCCACGTATTGCCACCGTCATTTGAGTGATAAAATCCGCCACCGGTGGGCGCATAGACCAGATCGGACGAGGAAGGATGGACCTCGAGGGAATGGATATCGGGATAGATGAACGGCTCGGGTGGGCCTTCGAGATCAGGCTTGCCATCGCTGCCTCCAGCAAGTCGCCAGGTTTCGCCTTTATTGTTTGAAACCAATACGCCGCCCACTTCCACCGCGGCGTAAACGCGCCACCCATGAAAGGCAAAGCCGCGTACACAACCTGCTTCCGGCGAATAAGGCAGGGACCATTTGAATTGATCCCTTAATGCCGCGACTTCGGGGCAGGCGCGCCAGGATTCACCACCGTCATGAGAAATAAAAATATTAGCAGGTTCGGTACCTGCAAATTCGAAATCGGAAATATCGGGGTGATAGGCCATCCAGCGGACATGCCGCGTCGTCAGGCCCTGACTGGCTTCCTGCCAGGTTTGACCTTCGTCATCGGAGCGATAGATGCCGTTTGTGGTTCCGGCAAGGATCACACCTTCACGGGCGATCACGCTGGTAACGTGTTGATCCTTCAACGCTCGCACGGATTCATGCCAGTTGTCCCCATCGCGTTCGCAAATGACAAGTCCCTGTTCGGTAGCTAAAATTAATTCATTCATCACACACTCATTTCTAAAATTGTTGGCGTTGAGGATTATAGCATTTTCAACGCGATTAGATTTCCGCGGGTTTGATTTCCTTGAGTTCATTACGGGTCAATAAGATGACTGCCACCAGGATCAACCCGCCTCCCAATAAAGCGACAGCCGTCAGCCTTTCCTGAAACAACCACGCCGCCAAAAGAACTGTGACCACCGGCTCCAGTGTGGATAGCATCGCCGCATTAGTCGGGCCAATTAGATCCAGCCCAGCTAAAAATGTAACCACCGGAATCACGGTGGCGATCAAGACAATACCGATCATGGTATACCAGCCTGACGTGACGGTGGGGAGGTGCGCGCCGCGAATGGCAGTCAGGATTCCGTAGACAACTCCCGCCGAAGCAAAGATCACCGTGGAGGATTGCACAGCCGAGACGTGTTTCATCACGTCCGTGCCCACGATGATGTAGACGGAGTAAATCAGCGCCGCAGCGATTGCCATCAACGCGCCGAGGAGGTGTCCGCCGGAAGGGTCGACAGTCAGAGCAGTGCCGAAGAGCGCAAGAATAAGTGCAATGCTTTTCAGGCTCGTGACTTTCTCGCGGAATACGATGGCGGAAAGAATCATTACGAAGAATGGATACAAATACAACAGCAAGGCCACCAACCCTGCCGAGGCGTAATTGATGGCAGTCAGATACATGAAGGATTGACCCACATATCCCAACGCGCCCATCCCGATCAATTGTCCAAGCACACGTCCACACGGCAGAGACTCACGTCGCGCCGTAAGCAGACATGCCATCAATACTGCCGCAACCGAGAAACGCAGGAAGAGCAGGGTGAACGTATCCATACCTGCGGCGTAGGCATAACGACCAAAGATGGCGAGCGTCCCGAAGGAGGCGGCGGAGATGGCGATGAGCAGGATGCCAGTGAGTCGTTTCATGAGGTTGATTTTCCAGTGACGAGAGAATTTGGACTACTATAACATTTATCTTGTCATTGCGAGGCGCCTTTCGGCCCCCTCGCAGCAACAGATGTTTTTTGATTGACTTATTCCCATTCCTCTGTTACCATGAAGCCAGTAGGATAACAGTAAGTTACGTTGGTTTGATGAACAGCCACAGCTCACGGTTTAACTCCGTGGGCTGTTTTGTTTTGCCCTCCGATGGAACGAACAGGTTGCCTAAAATATTTTCAATGCCTAAGGAGGCAAAACATGTCTGAAAGAATAGTCGGTACGGTCAAGTGGTTCAATGGTGACAAGGGCTTCGGTTTCATCGAGCGCGAAGGCGGGAAGGACGTGTTCGTCCATTTCTCTGCCATTCAAGGCGATGGCTATCGCAACCTGATGGAAGGCCAAAAGGTCGAGTTCAATGTTGAGCAGGGGCCCAAGGGACCCCAGGCCAGCAACGTTACATTTAGCAACTAATTGACAAAAAGGAGTCCCGCAAATTCGCGGGACTCCTTTTTGATTCTGTTGAATGTATCTTAAGAGCGAGAAGGCTAGCAAGAGAAGAGCGAGGAATCCCGCGGCTTTTGTGAAGAGATGGTTTATGAGAGGTATTATGCTTAGCGTATGAAGTTTACGGGGGATCCACGCAAAGCAGATGGCAACTTACGCAAGCATGGAATTGCATTCGACGAAGCCATTACTGTTTTTAGCGATCCACTGGCTCTTATCTTTGATGATGAAGTGCATTAAGAAGATGAACACCGCGAGATCATTATTGGCTATTCCACGTTAAACAGACTTTTACTGGTGTGTTTTGTAGAAAGAGCAGAAGACACGATCCGATTGATTAACTCACGTTGTGCGACGAAAGTAGAAACAAAAGATTATGAAAAAAACGCCCGTAAACAAAACCAAAACTCGTAAAGTTGCCGATATGAAAGCGGAATATCGTTTTGACGATGGCAAAGCCAAGCCTAATCGTTTTGCCGGTCGGATGAAAGACAGCCCTCTGGTAGCGGTGATCGACCCTGATGTGGCGAAGGTCTTTACAACAGCGGAGGACGTGAACAAGGCGTTGCGGGCTTTGATCTCTGCCATGCCGAAATAACTTTGTTTGAACAAAAGGGCCTGACACGAAAGTGTCAGGCTCTTTTTTGACAGGAAAATATCTAATTGCTATATATCTTTTCTGAAAACGAAAGGTCCATAACCAGAAATATTATTTACTGTTAGAAGTAAATAACGAACGCTTATGCCAATCGTTCCAGAGAATGACACCTTTATGAAATCATTACCCCCTGCGTCGATAACAGTACTCCTGAGTTCAGGACTTGATGAGCAGTGTCCAATACCACTCCTTTTTAATTCATATTGCCCTCCTTGGTCATCAATTAAGATGAAGTCTGTCCAGTTGAATCGCAACAAAAATTGATGGTTGCTAGTGTTCTTAATATTTATAATAAGACTAAATCCGAGATTGGTGGCATTGCAAAAAACAAAGTTGGGTGCCCCGAAGGCTTCCCTCATTGTAAGGTATAGACTGTCATCAATTACAGCAGAATTACCTTCAATGAAATAGGGAGGTGTAGCAGATGCCGTGATAGTCGGGGTAGGAGTTATGGGCATTGGCGTATTGGTTATAACAACCATTTCTAGCGGAGCATCAGTATTCGTAGGGTATGGAGTATATGTAGGGTATGGAGTGAATGTAGATTCGGAAGTGGGCGTTTGTCCTGCAATGGTTTTTAAGATTTGTACTGTGTTTTCTGGATTTCGCACTGCGTAAATTAAGGCTACCACAGCTACGAGCAAACTCCCAACACTTGCAATCGCCCCACAATTTCAAAACAACCTTTTATTGAATTTAGGATACCCGATGATGATTTATTAGACTTTGATTCCATCACTGATTCCCATATCTTATTGCTGTGTCAATAATACAAGTATAACAATTTATCAGTCCAAATATACAATAATCTGCCTCGCTATGCAAGAACTTTAAATGATTGCAAACATAATCAAAACCCGCCTCACAATGAGACGGGTTGGTTTCGAAATGGCGGATGACGCTTCGACTTCGTGACGCAAGGCGCCCCTCCGCTCAGCGCGGGACCGCCTACTCGACCATCAAATTACCAATTACTTTCTCCTTGGTGCGAGCCTGTTCCTTCCATAATGGTTCGGCGTGGGGGCGGGGCGTGGGGGACGAGGGGCGCCGCGTCCTCTTGCATCAGAACCAGACCTCGGCGGCGCGGGAGTCGAGTAGTCAAAGTCTGGGATGGTTTTTCGTTCGAGCGGCGCTTTCATGATGCGTTCGAGCTGCCGGATCAGATCGTTATCTTCCGGCGTGACGAGCGTGAAGGCGTCACCGGTATGGTGAGCGCGGCCCGTGCGTCCGATGCGATGGATGTAGGCATCAGCAGTATCGGGCATGTCGAAGTTGATGACGTGCGAGATGTTTTCAATATCCAGACCGCGCGCCGCGATGTCAGTGGCGACCATGATGTGAAAGTGTCCGCTCTTGAAACCGCTCAACGCGTTCTGACGTTGTCCCTGCGTACGGTTGCTGTGCAGGCTCGTGACGCGGAATCCCGCGTGTGCGATCTGCCGCGCCAGTTTATCGGCGCGATGCTTGGTGCGCGTGAAGACCAGCACCGAATTGGTATCGGTCTGCTTGAGCAGTTTCAACAACAATGCCGACTTCAAATGGGCGGGCACGGGAAACAAGGCGTGCGTCACAGTGACGGCGGGTTTGCTGATACCCATCGAGATGCGCTGCGGATTCGTGAGCGATTGCGAGGCAAGCATTTCCACTTCGGCGGGGAAGGTCGCCGAGAACAACATCGTTTGCCGCTCGGCCGGCACCATCTTGATGATGCGCCGTACGTCGGGCAAAAAACCCATGTCGAACATGCGGTCGGCTTCGTCCAGCACCAGGATTTCGATACGATCCATTCTGGCGCGGCGTTGATTGATCAGATCGAGCAGACGACCCGGACACGCCACCAGGATTTCCGTGCCGGCGCGCAGGGCCTTGATCTGACGGTCACTGCCAACGCCCCCGTAGATGGTTGCGCTCCTCAGCCCGGTCCCGGCTGAAAGCGCGCGAATCACCTGATGGATCTGTTCAGCGAGTTCACGCGTCGGCGTGACGATGAGCACGCGTGCCACATTGCGAGGCCCGTCGAGCAGTTTGTTCAAAATGGGGAGGACGAAGGCGGCGGTCTTGCCGGTGCCGGTTTGTGCGGTGCCGATGATATCCCGTCCGCGCAACGCAGCAGGGATGGCCGCCTCCTGGATGGGAGTCGCGGTTTCGTACCCCGCCTGGTTAATTCCCTGCATGAGGCGGGAGTTTAGATTAAATTGTTCGAAGTTCAAAATTTTTCCTTGTCTTCAGAAGTCGTGCACTTGTAAAGATTGAGCTTCCCTCAACAAAAACAGCGGTGGACTGCTGATGGTAGTGAATTGATGAGATAATTATACACTACTAAACTCCATCGTGCTGGGCAGCCGTCTATTTGTCTTGCGGTAATTGTCGAGCTGCTTCTGCCAGCAATTCCCGCACCTCTTGATCTGTCGTTTGAGAGAAGTCTTCGTACCAGCGACTGACCCCGTAAAATGGCTCCGGGATTACAAGGCAAATGAGTTCATCGACTTCCGGTGCAAAAGCCTCACACGTTTCTGATGCCGCGGTGGGCACCGCGACCACGATCCGCTTCGGATGCTGGATACGGACGCCTGCCACCGCGGCGCGCATACTCGCCCCGGTAGCCAGCCCATCATCGATCAGGACCACGATCCGGTCGCGAAGCTGAGACGCAGGCTTGTCGCCGCGATACTCATGCTCACGCCGTTTTAATTCCTCTTGTTCTCGTTGTGCCACCATATCGATCAGCGGAAGTGGAACGCCCAGCATTTGAATGATATCTTCATTCAGCACGCGGACGCCACCGGAGGCAATCGCGCCGAGGGCCAATTCTTCGTGTTCAGGCAAGCCCAGTTTGCGGACAATATAGATATCAAGTGGCGCCCGCAATGCCAGGGCAACTTCATACGCCACCGGAACCCCGCCGCGCGGCAGGGCCAACACGCTCACCTCCGAACGATGCGTATACGCTGATAACTTCTCGGCTAATTTCCTGCCTGCATCCCGCCGATCTTTGAAGGCCATCATCTTACCTTCTTCAAAACTTGTCTCTTATTGGGACGCGTCTACGATCAATTGTCCGCCATTCTTTGAATGCTGTTGACTGCCCTCTGCCTGACGATGATGAAAACCATTCCAAATTTCCTGCGGATAAATAATTGCATTCGTCCCTGGTAATTGTTCCATCGCCAGGCCGGTATTCAAATCGATGCCAATTTGCTGATAAGCCTTGTAGGCCAGTTGACTGCAATAGAAGCTCTCTTCCGTTTCCGCGTTCAGGAAATTTAAGTTGTAAGGCTTGCCGAGCTGTGCCAGACAATATTCCGCCACCGCGGCGCGCATCCCCTGTTCTTCCTCTTCGGCGATTTCGCGTCCGTCGAGGGGCGCGGCCACTCCGTAAAGGGAATCAAATAAAAGTCCGCGTTGAAGCGCCATGCGTTCGGTATCCCAGCGTCCGCGCGGCACATCGAAGGTGATCACGCCGCGCGCACCCGCCTCGACACAGCGGCCATCGGGACCGAGATAGATCGCCACGTGATCCACATCACCGGGGACAAGCCGTCCCACAAGACGCCAGAACTCGCCAGGTAAAATGTCCGGCTTGCCGTTCATCGTGCAGATGACGTCACCGGTTTGTAAAGCCAGGCCTTCGATTTGATAGGTGTAAATCATTTTTCTCTGTATTCATTATACGGAGAAAATGGAGATTTGTTTCACTGATTTTGTCATTGCTTCGTCGCCCGGTCTCGATATGGCCTAGACGATCGCTGGGCCTACTCGACCAGCGGTTTCTCGTTATGACGAAGATACCTTGACTAAAAAATCCATTTGATGTGCAATGTAGACCAGCTCACCCTCCTCGATTTGTTTGTGCCGCTTTGCCAGCCAATCTTCAAATTCGACGGTACCCGATTCAGGATAATCCTTCAACGAACGTTCGATGAAATGCAGGAAAAATTGCAAAAAAAATTTTTCGTCCGCGGGATATTTTCCATCCTGCCCGTATACCACCCAGTCCGACGCGCCGGCCGCGAGAATTTCCGCATCCAAGGCGCGCAGGTGTTCGAATAATTTTCGGCCTGTACGGCTGTCACCACCTGTGGCGCGTGCGTCCATCGTCTGGTGATACAGCCGTTCGATTTTTTCATCCAATACAGGTTCAATCGTGGGTTGCAATGTTGATAATCCGTCGAAGTTGATCGTCAACCATGCCAACCCTTTGGTCAGCGACAATAATTTTTGCAAGCCTGCAGGCATGGGCAGCAGATCCAAAAACGCGTGTGCGATCAACAAGTCCGCAGGGGTTTGATTTATGGGGATGAAATCGAAAACCTCGGCACATTCCAGATGGATGCGAACGTCACGCGCCTGATCATAAATCCGCAGTTGATCCCCTCCGCTTCTATCCACGCTCAAGCCTGCTTCTGTCGCCCAGCGCGGAATCCATTCCCGAGCGTAGGCGAGATTCTCCTCCATCTGATCCACCAAAACAAAATCGCCTGAACAAAAGATATTCCAATGGATCAAACGCTTGAGCATGGTCCCGATCCCTGCGCCGACCTCGATGAGGCTGACGGGTTCCGGCGGCAAATTGAGACGCAGTGCATTGAGCACATCCTTGTTGAGAGCGCGGTCGTCCACGGTTTGTTTGGATAACAGGTAATGAGTGAAAGAGTAGTCCATGTTTGCCTCTGGGTCCCATTCCGCCTCTCGAACAGGATTCAAGCTATACAGGAGATGCGTGTGTTTTGTTCGCCAGATCGAATAGGAAATTGCGAATGTTCTGGACGGTCACCTGCCACCCCGGTTGACGGAGGTAACGCGCACGGGCGTTGAAAGAAAGACGGGTTAACAGGTCGCGATCTTCCGCCAGGGACTCGAGCTGAGCGGCGAGTGCGATGGCATTCTCAGGTTCGATCAAGAATCCATCTTCGCCATGTGTGATGATCTCGCTCGCCCCTCCGGCGTTGGTTCCGATCGCAGGCAGGCCGAAGCCCATCCCTTCGAGATAAGCGATTCCAAGGCCTTCATAGGAGGAGGGAATCACCAGCACATGCGCCTGTCCTAATTTCTCCCGCAACGGTTCGTTATCCAATGTCTGATGAAATGTGACATGTGAGGCTAATCCATGGATCAGGACATATCTTTCCATTTCATAGGCGTAACGCGGATCTGAGGTCAATGAGCCAATCACCTCGACTTTGAAATTCGAAGATACCCCCCTGAGTGCTTTGAGTAGTGTATGCAATCCTTTGCGCTCGATGACATTCCCTAAAAATAAAATTCTAAATTCGTTCTCTTTTACCCGTTCGATGATTTCAGCCTCTGAAATCGCCTCACCGAATTGATCGGTCGGCGGATAAGCAACAATGGCTGGCTGTGTAGTTTCCATCAATCCATGAACCACACGTTGGGTGGTCCTTGAATTGAAGATAAATCCATCCACCGAATTTAAATATTTTTTCTCCATCCAGCGATAAAACATATTCTGCCAGGCAGGTCTTAACTCGGAGCAACGCAGATGATGGACCAGCGAAATGAGGGGATAGGGGTGCCTTCCGCGATTGGCAAGAATCAGGGACGGATGATTGAGCTCATCTTCGATCAGAATATCCAAATTCTGTGGAAGCCGGAAATGAAAATTATCGGTCAGATGTGATGCGTAATTTCTCCAGGGAAGAGAAATGATCTCGACGGTCTCTCCTTCGGCGCGCAGACACTCGACAAGTTTGCGGTCATATAAATATCCGCCGCTGACGGCATCGATGGAACCATAGATGACAAAGCCAATGCGCATGAGATAAGAATCAAAGGTTAGGTTTTTGGCGTGCGACTTGATAGGCGGCCCAGGCGGACTCGTTTTCCCACAGCACAACTTTGAGCGTAGTTATGTTGGACGCTTTGATACGCTCGTCGAGAGAAGTCGCCAGGATGCGTGAGAAATGCTCGATCGAGGGATTCAAATCTGCAAATTCCGGCTTGTCGTTCAGCATCTGTTCCTTGTAGTAGTTCACGATCTCATCCAGGTGTTTTTGCACATCCTCGATGTCCACCAGGTAACCATGCTGATCGAGTTCCTTTCCCTCGAGTTGCAGCTCGAGGGTGTAATGATGTGAATTGGGAAAATTCTCGGGTCCCCAATCCCCGCCGATGAGGAAGTGCCTTGCAATAAAATCCCGCTTTACTCCAAGTGTATACATGATGGTTCTCCAGTTTCAGATATTAGGTCAAGGCTTGACCGCGCGCATGACAAGTCTTCCATCTTCGCGCACGATCGGCATGGCAAAATCGAAGTGGTCGATCTGCGTGCAGTAGTCCAGATCGGACAATGGAAACTCCGGCTGGTTAGGGTCCAGATGCTGGATGGCGTCTTTGGAAGCGTAGACACGTCCTACGAAAGGTTTTGCTTCTGGGTGCTCGGTTTTGAATAGTGCTTCCAAATAGGAAGCGCAAGCCCGGTCTTCTTCATTGGTCTCGCCGCCGGTGATCACGAAAGTGATATCTTCTGCTGCGAACCTGGAAGCATAATCTACGGTTGCCTTCGCCACCACAAAACTTGCAGCAACTGCAACGTCTGCGTTTTTAACACGCACCGCACCTTGCGTGCCCGCGCCTGTCCGTTGGATGAGCGTGATTCCATCGAGATCCTGCTCAATGATCTGTGAAGGGGAGTTGCCGAAGTCAAAGCCTAGGGGCGGAAGTCCGCCTACTTCGCCCATGGCTTTCGAATCCGGAATTTGTGACTTGAGAGATAACGCTTCCTTCACGCCGCTGGTGAGTAGGATCTCCTTAGCGCCGCGTGAGAAGGCGTAAGCAGCCGTGGAGAAGGCGCGCAAAACATCGATGAGTATCACGACTCCTGTCGCCGTGTGACAATCATCCAGGGAGGTATAACGAAATTTCAACACAGGCCTTTGATCAGTGAATTCGAATGACATAGGTGTGGGCGAGCAGGTCATATAACGTTTGATGCGTTTTGGTTATACCCAGGCTGAGGAGATTCAATCCGATCAGCAGATAGACGAGAACAAATCCATAGCTGATCCAGGCAGATTCTGTTTGTGGTGAAAAATAAATCGTCCAGATGAGCGTATGCGAAAGTTCCCACGGGATGAATTTCAATATGGTGCGTGCCAGTGAATGCCAGAAGCTGATTCGCTCCCTATTGTAATCTGTGACCTTTATGCCCAGGCGCTTTTTTCCCCAGGTTGCCTGCTGCGCGGAAGATTCACTGAAGGCGAAATAAAGTGTAATGGGCAGGGTGATGAGAAGGAACCCGGTCAATTGGGCGCGCACACGATCGGTGAACAGCCATTGGCTAATACCGAAGAATGAATTGACGAGGAAAAATAGCAATGTCATCACCACCAGGTACAACAGAATCAGGAGGTAGTCCAGCGCAAAGGCGCCCGCCCTTCTCCAAAACCCAACATATGCTTTCATCGACCAAGCCTTTATGAATAAGTGAAAAGGATCTGAATGGTCTCTTGTGGGTTCTTGTCCAGCAATTGATAGGCCTTTGCGGCGTGTTGTAGTGGGAAGCGATGCGTGATCCATTTTTCAGGTTTGATTTTTTCCAGGGCCTTCCAGGCTGCATCGAAGCGACGGGCTTTATCCCAGCGTCCGGATAATTCCGGTGCGATGCTGCTGACTTGCGAAGAAATCAATTTGATGCGCGAACGATGAAACGCGCCACCCAGATCGATCTCGGCGCGCTTTCCTCCATACCAGGAACCGATGATGATTCGTCCGCTGAAACGCGTCAGTGCGAGGGCGTCGTTGAGCGTTTCGGGTCGTCCGCTAAGTTCGAAGGTTAGATCGGCGCCACCGCCCAGGAGCTTCAGCGCTTCTTGATGAAAATTCGACGAATTTGGATCCAGAACGTGCTGCCGATCCACAGGCGAGGAGTTACAGCGCAACTCATAACAATCCGCGGCGACCAGCGCATCCAACGGAAACTCTTTCAGCAGCGAGATGGTCAATAGGCCGATAATGCCTTGTCCCAACACCAAGACGCGTTCCCCAAAGATTGGCGCGGCGTCCTGAACCAGGTTGACTGCTGTCTCCATATTGGGCAGGAAACAGGCCGATTCAGATTGGAGCGGATCTGGTACAGGAAACAACGATTCCGGTTTGGCAACGAAGTGTGAGGTATGTGGTTGGAAGGCAAACACAAATCGATCACGCCAGGCTTTATCTACGTTCGAACCTGTTTCCTTTACCACGCCCAGGCACGCATACCCATAGGCCAGCGGATACCTGAAGTCGCCGCGCAAACTTGAGATAACGGAATCCGTTTCCGTGTTCCGCGGGAAGCGGTCTTGATAGACCAGCATCTCCGTTCCGGCGCTGATGGCAGAGCAGGTTGTTTCCACCAGAACTTCATCTGCGCCGATGGCAGGCAGAGTCTCCTCGCGGAGCTCCACTTGTCGCGGCGCGGTAAAGTATAAGGTCTTGCGTTTCACGGTTCCCCTATTGTACCTTGTAGGGCGAGATGCTTCGCGATCTCGCCTTACGCGGATTTATCAGCGGATAAAAGAAAGAGCAAGATCACTTCACTGATTTTTGCTGGCACACCGTACAGCGAGTCATGATCAAAGAAGGCGTGGTGGCCTGGTATGACTTCCAGTCCGACCCAGATGATCAGCCAGGCCACGATAGTGACGACCGCGTATAGCATATATCCCTTGCGCACCAATTCATGTTTTCCCTGGAAGAATGCGATTGGCAGGAAGTACGCGCCGAGCAATCCCAGGTAGCCGAGACCATTCAAAATGAATAAAGGATCGGGCCCATCAGGGAAAAGTTGCTTGTCAAGCGCTGCCGCGATATGCAGGAAGGCCGTAATCAGGGTCAGGATGATAATCCCATAATGTCTACTTGTCAGTTTCATAATTGTCTCCTTACTTCGATACGATAAGTGTGTATGAAATGGATTTGTTACCGATTTAACACCACGGCTTGCAAAAAGTAACCCTAATCCACCAATCAACAGATCCCGCGCACGAATCAAAAGTGCGACGCCAATGGCCAAGGCCGCGGAAATCTCAAACACGCCCAGTGTGAATACCTGGCTGGCTTCCAACGCGCCCAGGCCGCCCGGCAACGGAATCAGAAAGGCAAGCCAACTGGTGGTCCAGGCTGCCAGGGTTTGCCAGCCGTGTAAACGAATTCCCAGGAACGAGGTGATGAGCGTGTATTCGCTCACCATCGCCGTGCCTGTTAGGATGGAAACCATCACCGCAGCGATCAATGCATGTGTGTAGCGTTGGCAAAACATTCCGGCCATTCGTTCGGAGGCGATAACGAAGCGCATCCATTTCGGATTCCCAAAACGGGAACAGGCGGCGCGTAACGTGGCACCGATGGGATAGATGCCGCGCATCATCAGCATGATGTGAAGGGGCGGCCAGATCAACAGCGCCACCAGCGTGGCTGCGCCGGTCGGACTTACGAGCGGTTTGTTTCCGTTTGTGGAAATGATGCCCACCTGCAAGATGGCCGTTAAACCGAACGCCAGCAAAAAAAAATTTGACAGGAATTCCAGCAGCTTATCCATGATGACCGTGGAAGTGGCGCGCGTGTAACTCATGCCATATTTGCGTTGAAGATAAAACACCTGCAAGGGTTCACCGCCGACCTGTGGCCCAAAGGTGAAATAACTGACTCCAAACACAGCAACGCGTACCAGCACCAAGGGAAGATAGGCGATCGTTTTATTTTCAGCGTGGATGATAATCCACCAGCGCAACGTGATCAGCAGGTAAATAAAGATGTTCATGCTTACCAAGACGGCGATCTGCCAGAATTTGAGTTGACTGACCGCCTGCCAGATTTCAGGAAGGGGAGCGTTACGCAAAGCAAAGTAGAGCAGAGGTGCAAGGATGAGTAGCCAAAGCAGACGGATTGACACGCGTTTTGCCCTCACCCTAGCCCTCTCCCGAAAGGAGAGCGGACTCCCTTCACCCCTTGGGAGAAGGGTTGGAGATGAGGGACTGTTCACAATAATCTTTCTCCGGCTTCAAGCGGCACATTCTGAATCATCTCCCTCATTTCAGCCAGCACAGCTTGATGAATCACCTGGGTTTGTGTAGTCCCCAAATCCCTGGCATAAATCGGATGCCCAATTTGCACCCGTACGTCGACATCCTTCTGCTTGAGCATGACATGTGCCAGCAATTGCAAGGCGGCGGCCAATCTTTCGCGTTCTTCACGCGCCTTCCTTAGATAGGTCAAGGGATGGGAGGCCGTTTTTCTGCGAATTACACCGCGCACCAGAATCGGCAAGACTGGTGTCTCGGAAGCCATGCGAATAAACATGCCCACGCTATCGGTCCATGCACACAGTGATTCGACTGCACCCTGATGCACGTCCGGATCAGGTTCGATGTGCCCGGCAGGAAAGGTGAGCGCCGCGCCGCCGTGACGCAGATGAGCGATCACACAGCGGATGAGCGTCATGCGCGATCCGGGGTCATCTCTTAAATAAAAGAGCTGCTTGCTGGTATTGGGCAGCGCGTTGAGAAAGGGACGGTTCAAAGCAATGATCTTCAAATCTGTGCGATTGAGCGAGGCAAACAAACTTAACGTATCGCTCATCCCAGGATGATTGGACAGGGCCAGAAAGGCGCCCTGCGGAATCCGTTCTCTTCCGTATACTTGCAGGCTGTCCACGTAATGGCCGAGGGTCAGGCGTGAGGCGTGGGGCAGGGCGTGTTCGCCCACGAATGCGTCAAACTCCACCATTTGATGGGCGAATGCTTTCGGTGGCGAAGTAAAAAACCAGCGCAGGAGACGCGCCAGGAACGGTCGATTCTGCCAGCCAAAGGATGAAATCAGATCGTCCAGGTTGATTTGCGTGAGTGTATCTACATTGGATGCCGTCATTCGGGTTCCATGGAAAAGTGGAGTGGATAGCCTTCCAGCCCTGCCGCGAAGTGTGCCTTGTTGATACGTTTCTCTGCCTCGGATTTTGGAAGGGTCTGCACGTAAGCCAGGCCGGTTACATGTGCGATAAGCATGATCTCAACTGCCCGGGGATTGGATTGGTAAAAGATGGTCTTGAGTACATGCACCACGAAGTCCATGGGCGTGACATCATCATTGTGAATGAGGACGCGATAGAGTGGCTCAAGCTCTGTCTCTTCTTCCTGGTCTTCGATAATCTCAATTTCGGGCGTGACCGCTACTGTCATGTATATATACGGATAAATTTCTGCTTTTGGATTTCCTGAAACCAGAACCGATTACCAGAGTCCGCTCAATGTGTTGAATTCTTCCCGGGTCAGTTCGATATTGACCGAGTTCGAAGTTTTCCCGAATGTGTTGCGGATTGAACGACATCGGGATGGTGATGATGCGCGGCTGGGCAACCAGCCAGGCCAGAGCGATCTGATACGAGGTGGCGGAATGTGCCTCGGCGATCTCTTGCAGTTTCTTGTTGACCGACAGATTGCGAAATTTAACCGGTGAATAAGCAGTGAGCAAAATATCGTTTTGCTGGCAATATGCCAACACGCCGTTCTCTTCATAAGTACGATCCGGAAGTCGGTAAGGAACCTGATTTGTAATGATCGGTGTTTCGGAAAGGGATTGTGCCTGCTGGAGTAACCTTACCTTGAAGTTGCTCACGCCGAGGTGTTTTACCCTGCCATCTTTCACCAGTTTGTTCAAAGCGAGGAACGCATCTGCCAGTTGCTCGCCGACGCGCGGCGGCCAATGGATGAGATACAAGTCGATATATTCCATGTCCAGATGGCGCAGGCTGTTCTCGCAGGAGCGAAATACCTGCTCGTATTGCAAATGTTCGGGGGAGACCTTGGTGGTGATGAAAAGATTCTCGCGGCCGATGTGTGACTCTCGTACCGCGCGTCCGAGCAAATCCTCCGAGTGGCCCTCGGCGTAGCTCTCAGCCGTGTCGAAGTGGGTATAGCCCACTTCCAGCGCGGTGCGCAAGGTGGTCAACGAAGTGGAATCCAGGCTCGGGTCCGGATAGGAACCGCCGCCGATGCTCCAGGTGCCAAAGCCGATCTTGGGAATGGAAAGTCCGTGCAGGGTTTCATATTTCATTTTTGAATTATTCATGAGGTTTTGACGCTTATACAACAATTTTTATTTCGCCGCAATGGAATAACCTCGCCTCCCGCGACACAGATGGCTGATTCCGTTTGATTCTTCTTCATGCATCGCACGGATACTTACTCTGCCAGTGAGCGGAGGTAGTCCAGATCCAGTTCGCCTTTGGCGCCCCAACCTTTCTTTCCTTCCGGGATTTCGGGACGAAACTTTTCATATAGATCATAAGCCTGGCTTTCGAGTTGTTTGCGTGTAAAAGATTTTGCCAAACTTTCCAGCGTCGAACGCGCCTCATCAAAATCTTCGCCAAACTTTTGTTTCAAATATCGTTCCACGCTTTCAGGATCGATCTCCTCGCCTTTGATCGCGGCACGCAATCCTTTTGATGTTATTAAAGCGGGAAACCCTCTTCCCAATAGCTCGACGAATTCCACAGATGTTTCTTTCTTCCTGGCTGTTTGCTTTTCCTCTTCCTTCTTCTCCTGATAGATTCCCAGTCTCCTCCCCTTGGACTGGGCGTTCAATCCTGCCACTGCTTTGCCAAATGTCAGCGCCTCATCTCTTTTATATCCCATCCGTACTGCAACCACTGCAGCCCAGAGTGTCAACACCGGTGCCCGATTGATCTTTATTTTTTTGTTTGCCATTTGATTTACTCCTTTACTACTAAAAGAAAACCTGAGAGTCGGTGGTGAAGAAGTAATGCTGTGATTACTATACACTAAATCGCGGCGCGAAACAACGTGAAAATCATCTGTACCAGAAAAGAGCAGACCGTTACCGATCTGCTCTTTTTGTTCAAACCACCTTGCTTCATGCTATTGGATATTTTCCAACAACATAGGCGCTAACGATTATGGGAGAGGTGGAACGGCGTTGTGCACCAGGTCGAGCGCCATCTCAGGGAACCAGGCCCCAGCGGCCGGATCCACGATGCCCCACTCAGGATCGACGGTTCCGGTTGGCCCAAGGCCGCGCGTGCACTCACCATCGGAAGCGCCGGGAATCTTCACCCACAAATAGGCATCGATCAGAGCATTGCCGGTGTTGGCCGTTGGGCGGAGCCCAAGCCCACGTCCAGGCGGATTGCACCAATCCTGCGCATCAGGATAACCAGAGGGCGGTTGCCAAGGTCCCTGTCCATTGCGACTGGTGTCAATCACGAAGTGTGCGGTAGGCTCGACACTACCCAGCATATTGGCGTAACGCAAGTTGATGCCGGATGTATTCAGCGCCGGATCATCAGCCTCATCACTCCACTCGCCATAGTTATTTAACGCTACTCCCTGCCACTCGCCAAGGAGTTGTGCGATCTTTGCTGGAAGTGGGCCGCCGTTCCAGTATTGATTTGGACACCCGGCGAAGTCACCAGGATTGACCTGCGTAGCGTAAGCAATACAACTGGAAACCCAACCCCCATATTGCGTGGAGTTAGCAGTAAATTGATAGTTGGATACATTCAGGTAAAAGCCATCCGCGTTTTCAACACCGGCCTGCACCAGACGACTTACATTATCACCGATGTTGAGCCAGGCGCTGTGCGTGCCATCCAGGTAGACGCTGACGTTTGCGTGTGACTTTAGCTTGTCCACCGCGTAATTCATCATGGTGAAGCGATCAGTCGCCGCGGTGGCCGGATCGGCCTCAGCAGGTTGGCACCAATCGAGGCTGCCATCGATGTTGGTATACCAGGGAATGATCCCCAGGCCATCTGGCTCAAGGATGACAACCACCTGCTCGTTGCCAATGCCAGCCGCGAAGCCATCGATCCACGCCTCATACTCAGCCACGCTGGTAGCTCCACCCGCCGAGAACTGCGAGCAGTCGCGGAACGGGATGTTATAGGCGACCAGCACAGGAACCTTGTGTTGGGCCGCAGCAAGTTTGACCGTCTTCTTCACATCCTGCTTGACTTCCTTCGGGGTGCCGCCATTAAACCAAACCGCCTGAGGCGTCGCCAGCAATTCTGCGATGAGCTTGGCGTCTCTTGGGTGACGATGGGCCATCAGTTGGATAACCTGTTTCAGGGCACCTTTAACAGGTTTTGGCGTGAAGAAGCGGGTATGCGAATCGCTGGGTCCTCCGCCCTTGCCTCCATGCGCGGAAACAGGCGTTGCTACAGACGCAACCAGCATCGCCATCAGAATGCCGGCAAGGATGCTATGAATCAGCTTTCTTTGATTTGTCATGTTTTTCTCCTTTTGTCTTTTGCAGGGAATATCGCCTGCAGTTTTCTTTATGACTCCCAAACGATATCTATCCGCGGAGAGTCAAATCAACATCGACATGAAGCATGTTCTTCCAGTTGAATCAATGCGTTAAATTAATGGAAAGGAAAGCCATGATCAGTATGGCTTTCCGGACGATAAAAGTCTTATAAAATATTAATTAATACAGGCAGGATATTGACAACTGAATCAGAGGCTCAATGGTTTAAGAATTTGTGACGCGCAGGTAATCTCTGGGACTCATCCCCACTTCCTGTCGAAAGACGCGGCTGAAATAGGCACTGCTTGAAAAGCCGGTCTCCAGGGCCACCTCTGTCAGGTTGTGCTTGCCTTTTTCCAACAGTGTCCTGGCCCGAGCTACCCGGTAACGATTGAGATATGTCACCAAGGTGATGCCCGTCTCTTGATGAAAACAACGCGCCAGGTATTCCTTGCTCATACTCACATGTCGGGCTGTCTCCTCCAGTGAGATCGATTCCATGTAATGCTCATGGAGATATACCATCGCCTTGCGGACCACACGTTGGGCTTCACTCCCCAATGCTCCGCTGCGTGACAAGGCGGCTTCGATATGAGATAGCGTTTCCTGCGTACTGAACAGGCCTTTTCTCAGGATGCTGGTGACACCGCGCCCCAAATTTGCCATATCTTCCAACGTCAATGTTTGACCGGTTAGCACGATGACAGGAATATCCCGGCTGCCGGGATCGCTGTGCATGGCTTCCAGAACGCCAAACCCATCCAGTTCAGGCATCATCAAATCCAGTAACACCAAGTCTGGGTGGGTTTCCTGGATAATCTCCAGGGCTTCCCGTCCGTTTCTGGCTCTCGAAATGCGACAGCCTGGAGACCAGGCTGCAACCATACGCGCATGCAATTGCAAGGTGCTCGCTTCATCATCGACGATCAGGATGCTTTTTTCACGCGTCCCGCCATGTTTGTTTATTTCCTGACGTTCCAATGCCTGAATCAAATCCGTCCTATTGAGCGGTTTGGTGATGTAATTTAATTCGAGGACAGAACCACTATCCTGTTTTCTGTCCAGTGAATAAAACAGGATAGTGGTCTCTCGTGTCAGCGGATTTTCTCTTAGCGCTTTCATCAATTCCCAGTTTTGTTCTGTCGTTGTGCTGTGTTCCAAAACCACCGCGCCCGGCTGGGATTTGAACCAACGCGGCAGCTCGGTGCTGTTGGCATCCAGCCATGCCATCTCCACCTCAAAGCCGCGCTGGATGAGATATTCACGTAACTGTTCTCCGTGCCCTGAGCGTTCAACGAGAAGAAGCACACTTCGCTCGTTGGATATAGTTTTGGTGACGTTCGCATCGCCATCGTTTTTCATCACGGGAAGTGTGAAGTAAAACGTTGAGCCGGCACCCTCTTCCCCGGAGGAGTGAACGCCAATCTGACCGCCATGCATCTCTACCAGTCGCTTGCAGATGGCTAATCCCAATCCCAGGCCGCCATAGCCGCGAGTTGTGGTCCGTTCCGCTTGACGGAACTCATCAAAGATGACGGCCTGTTCCGCTGGCAAAATGCCCAAGCCGGTATCACTTACTTCAACGGTGACTAGTTCCTCGGTCGCGCTGACGCGCAAAGTCACGCGGCCCTGAGCCGTGAATTTTGCTGCATTCGTGATCAGGTTCAGTACCACCTGTCGTAGCCGCGTTCGGTCTCCCCAAATTTTTGGCAAATTTCCTGGAATAGAAGCCTGCCATTCAAGGCTTTTATCGTGCACCAGTTGTTCCCCTGCCACGGCGACCATCCTGAGCACCTCTGCCAGGTCCAGCGGCGCGCAGACCAACTTCAATTCTCCCATTTCATTCTGGGCCAGATCCAGTACATCTCGAATCAAACCATCCAAATGTTGTGCACCGGCATAGATGCGCTTAAGATCACGCTCTGGTTCGGATGAAGTGTTCTTTCCCTTTTGGGATAACATCTCACTCAAGCCCACGACCAGACTCAAAGGTGTGCGCAATTCGTGGCTGACCGTCGAGAGGAAGCGGCTCTTCAACCGATTGGCTTCCTCAGCCAACTGGCGTCCATACGTGGCTTCTCGATATAAGCGTGCCACCTTCAAAAAGGTGACCAGTTGCCAGACAATGTGCGCACAGATTTCCAGATCGGAGCTGTCAAAGACAACAAACCCCGGCGCTGCCTCGTGCCCTGCCATGGGGAGCAGAACCAGCCGATAAGGTTCCTCATACAAATCCAGGGGTGGAAATTGCCTGCTTGGAAAACGATGCTCCAGACTGTGTTTTGCTACTTTGCGTAACCGGCACCAGGCAACGGAATCATCCTCTTCTGCTTCGAAAAAAGCCACGCCAACCTGTTGAATGCCGACTTGTGGCAAATAACTTGCCAGTATCTCATAAACCTGGGCTTCGTCCAGCGCGGTCAATAGCCGCGCGTTCAACTGGCCGACCTGATCGGCGATCCATATCCGATGACTGATGGAATGCCTGTACTGGCGTTGCATCCGCTGCGCAATCGTGAGACGCGCTTCCGCCAGCATGGCTTCGGGATGTTGATCGGTCAGCGAGGAATCCGTGAATTCCCAAATCATTTCCAGACTGTTTTCCAAGGTCGAGAGAATTTCAGTCCATACAAAGATATCATCTTCCAGAGATTCCACACGTTTCAAGGTTTCTTCCAGAGAGGCATGAAAGTTGGCAGAATGATTCGTTTTCAGACTTTCGATAAACGCTGCCACCAGATGTTTACAGCGGGATTGTACTTCACTGGGACTTAAACGTTGTGTCCCTGCCAACGCGATATCAGCCATAATTTTCCCAAGATGAGAAGTAATTACGTCACGGTCATTCATAGATATTTCAGAAGCATCAATGACGATTGATGGTTTTGTATTTGGCTGACAGCCGCACGATTCACGAACGATAAACTGCATGGGAATGGTGACATCTTCCAAGTGATCGCTGCGACCCTCGATGTAGTCGAGCAGGGTTTCAAGCGCCTGATAACCCATACGAAAAGGTGAACTGTGAAAGGTGGTGAGCGGCGGCTCCTGCGTGATCGCTTCGAACGTATCGTCGATCCCGATGATAGCCACATCTTCCGGGATGCGCAGCCCGGCAGCTTTAAGTGTGCTCATCGCTCCAATGGCCGATTCGTCATTACTGGCCATCACCGCGGTGAACGGAACACCAGAATCCAAAATCTGTCGCATGGCCTGTTGACCGCCATTGATGCCATGACTCCCGTAGGCGATCAGGTTTGGCTCCGAAGCCAAGCCATATTCCTTGACCGTTTGTTGAAAAGCTTTGAGCCGGAGGCCGCTATCTCCTTGATCGTCATTGGGGTAACCGGCAATAAAAGCGATTTGCCGATGGCCGTGAGCCATTAAGTGCAGGAGCGCCTGACGGATCGCACCGTCGTTATCGATGGAGATGGTTGGACCCATCTCGCCTGTCGCGGCGAAGATGACCGGGTGCCCGGAGGTTACTAATCCCTGTATGTACTGTGATCTGGATTCCGAGAATAAGGGCGTGAATACGATCAAACCGTCAGTGTTCCAAGGGCCAACCGGCACATAGTCTACATCAGTAGATGGAACAGGCCAGGCTGGATGCGCGGAGGTATAAGATGAACTGTCCATACCACAGGCAAGCAACAGGTTACAATCTCGATTTTCTGCCGCCGAACTGACGCCGTGTAACAACGGCCCGATGAAATTCCCCAGAATCGTTCCATAGTAGACTTGAACCCCTGCCAGCACGCCAATCGTCGGTCTTTTTCCTTGGAGCCTTCTCATGAGCAAACCTTTACTTGCTCCGTTTGGTGAGATATGGACACCATCATTGCTACCGTCATTATTATACAAGTAACACGGATAAAAGACCCACTGCGCAAGGTTGGCTTTGTTTCTGTTACGAATTGATGTATCTCATCCTTTGCTGAAATCTGCACCATGATATGATGCTCGGCATGTCGACCAATGAATCTCCCGCGACAAAACTATGCAAATCCTGCGGACTGTGTTGCACGGGACATTTATTCACGTGGACAAAACTCAGGTCTGCTGAGTTGAATTCTATTCAATCGCTTGGTTTGAAAGTGTTTCGTGAACCATACCAACGTGGATTCAGCCAACCGTGCCCGTTGTGGAATGGAGTTTGTACGATCTACGAAACCCCGCATTATCCGCGCTTTTGTCACACGTATAAGTGCAAACTGCTCAAAAAACTTCTCGAAGAAAATACATCCTTGTCGGAATCGTTAACAGTCGTTCAGCAGGCTATGGAAAAGATTCGCGAACTGGAATCGCTTTTGCACATTTCACCGAAAGAGAATTTCCGTGAACGATTGGTTAACTACATTGAAGATGAAAACGCCGATTTGACAATGCAATCCAAAGCGAAGAACTTATTAAGTTTTTTTGAACAATATTTTGGGGTGAATGATTTCTTCGAGAATACCTAAAGCTTGGACAAGAGATTTGTCGCCCAAGACCGAGCGAAGTTTTTTGAGTTGTTCCTTGTAGCAATGCGAGTTATACAACTCCGGTAACAAAAACCCGCCTCGTAAAGAGGCGGGTTTGTTCTAAGTGCCCTGCTGAATGGAAAATTTGCGGTTTTTACTCGCTCTTTCGTCATCACCCCGTTTTTCCATCCATTTTCCAACAAGAAATGGATAACCGGGCTCCTGAAAGGAAAAAAAGACCCTGGATTTGGGTTGATCGAGTTTTAGATTTGGAATTGCTGGAATTAATAACAAAATCGCTGGTGACAGATAGCGTCCATTCTGACGATTATTTTCTTTTCGTATAACAAAAATCCGCCTCGTCCGAGACGGATTTCTATTTCGAAATATTCCCGCTGAGGCTATCCAGCCTAAGCCGGTACCTTACTGGCTGCTTCAAGACCTCTCTTCAGTGCCTCATAATTCTTGGATAGAAGATGCTTATGCCGCGCAGGTAGATGACCCTCCAGGGCCTTCTCAATGTCTTCCAATGTAAGCTCCGGCAAAGCCGTTAACAATGCACCAATCGCGACCATATTCAGTAGTTTTTTATCGCCAATCTCCTCGGCGATTTCGTTACATGGTACGAAGATAACATTGATGTCCTCTCGTTTCGCGCCGCGATCCACCATGGACTGATTGACGATCAACGTTCCATCTGTTGCCAAAACCTCTTCATATTTATCGAAAGATGGTAAGTTTAGCGCAATGGCCAACTTTGGATGCTTGACCAGGGGCGAACCGATTTCTTCATCGGCAACGATGATCGTGCAGTTCGCGGTCCCGCCGCGCATTTCGGGACCATAGGAAGGAATCCAGGTGACTTCCTTGCCCGCGTCCATGGCAGCATAAGCCAGCACCTGTCCACCAAACAGTACACCCTGTCCGCCAAATCCTGCGATGATGATTTCTTTTTGCATTTGTCACTTCGCTTTCGTTCATTATTCGATATTCAGATTTCCCAACATTGATGCCCGATTTCCGAATACCGAATATCCAGTATGTTATATTTTCACCTGCTTGATCGCCTCGCTCACCTTGTAATCGCCAAGCGGGAAAGCGGGTACCATGGATTGTTCCACGAACTTCAACGAGTCGACGGGTGTCATGCCCCAGTTGGTTGGGCAGGTGGAAAGCAGTTCCACCAGTGAGAACCCCAGCCCACGTACTTGGGTTTCGAAGGCCATGCGGATGGCTTTCTTCGCCAAACGAATATTCTTCGGATCATGCAGTGAACGGCGTACGATGTAACCGGCGCCATCAAGCGTAGCGAGCATCTCTGCCATGCGGATGGGAAAACCCTGTGTTTCCACATCGCGGCCATTCGGCGATGAAGTGGTCTTCATACCGGGCAGTGTTGTCGGTGCCATCTGACCGCCGGTCATGCCGTAATTGGCGTTATTGATGAAGATCACAGTCAGGTTCTCACCACGTGCCGCGGCGTGGACGATCTCGCCCATGCCGATCGAGGCCAGGTCGCCATCGCCTTGATAAGTGAACACGATGCGGTCTGGCAATACGCGTTTGATGCCGGTTGCCATGGCGGGCGCGCGTCCGTGCGGAGCCTCGACAAAATCCGTGTCGAAATAGTTATAGGCGAACACGGCGCATCCGACCGGTGCCACGCCAATCGTCTTGTCGATGATGTTCATCTCTTCGAGCACTTCGGCAACCAGACGATGTGCGACGCCATGCGTGCAGCCTGGACAGTAATGCGTCGGCGTTTCGGTAAAGCCTTCCGGCCGTTCGTAAACCAGATTATTTGGAGCTGTCACAACCATCTTTTACCTACCTTATCCCGATCATACGGTCGAACCACTCTTCGCGTGGGTTCGCAATAACGTGGGCCGCGCTCTTCTTGATGCGCATGATTTCATTCAGGATTTCATCCGGGAGTGGAACCACGCCGCCCATGCGTCCGTAGAACTCGATCGGCACGCGCCCTCGTACTGCCAGGCGGACATCTTCCAGCATTTGACCGGAGTTCATCTCAACGACCAGGAAGCGCGTCACGTGCCCGATCAATTTCTCGATGGCCTGAGAGGGAAACGGGCTGACAGTGATCGGCCGTAACAAGCCGACCCTGATTCCCTTTTGACGCGCCTGTCGTACCGCCGATAAAGCGACACGTCCCGCGGTCCCGAAGCCGATGATGACGTATTCGGCGTCCTCGAGGAAATATCCCTTATAACGGACTTCGTTCTTTTTGATGGCCATCCAACGGGATAAAAGCCTGAGATTCATCTTCTCTTCTTGAACGGGATCAAGATAGATCGAAGTCAGGATGCGGCGCTCACGTTTGCCCATTCTGCCATCGGTCGCCCAATCCCAGTTCGCGCGCTGGATCGGTTTGATTTCCGGCATTTGCGCCGGTTCCATCATCTGACCGATCGACCCATCCAGGATGACCATGCAGATGGCGCGATACTTCTCGGCGAGGTCAAAGGAAAGCGCGGTGAGGTCAATCGCCTCCTGCACGGAGGCAGGGGCAAGCACAATGGGCTGATAATCGCCATGACCACCACCGTGTACGGCCTGGTTATAGTCGGCTTGTGAGGGCGCGATGTTGCCGAGACCCGGTCCGCCGCGCATCACGTTGATCAATACGGCGGGAACTTCTGTGCCGGCGATATACGATAAACCTTCCATCATCAAGCTCACGCCCGGGCTGGAGGAAGTGGACATCACGCGCACGCCTGCACACGCCGCGCCATAGACCATGTTGATGGCGCCCAGTTCAGATTCAGCCTGTACGAAGGTGCGTCCGAGTTCTGGCATGCGCCGTGAAAGATATTCAAGAATTTCTGTCTGTGGAGTAATGGGATAGCCAAAATATGCTTCCAGCCCGGCACGCACCGCAGCTTCAGCTATGGCTTCATTCCCTTTCCATAATTCTCGTGGCATTCGTTTCTCCGTAAATGTGTGATGGCACAGCATGTCGTGCTCATCCGATGTTTATGCTGTAGCGGGAACAGCTTTCGTGATTTCGCGATAGACTGTGATGGCTGCATCCGGGCAAACCAGCGCACAAATAGCACACCCCGTGCATCCGTCCTTGAACGTGTGCGCGGGGTGGTAGCCTTTCGGGGTAAGCCTCGACATGTCCAGTTCCATCACCTCCTGTGGACATGCACTTATGCAGAGTTCGCAACCTTTACAGTATGTATCGCTGACTTCGATCCATCCTTTTGCAGGCATTGACGCTCCTTATCTGAGAAGTTAGACAATATTTAGCCATATAGCTCTCAATACAGATTATGTCTTTTTGGGCCTCAAACGTGTAGTGCCAAGCGTCATGCTTGTTTTGATACATCCTTCCCGATCGCGTATGCTCTGAGTTCCAAGCTCGGGGCAAAAACCAGGAGTTGTTTGCACAAGGTTTCAAGCGGCATGACAACCTGCGCAACGCTTCTCATTGTCGACTGATTTATAGATGGTAGAATCAAAATGAAATCCCTGCCGAAAGGTTTCCAATGCGGCGTTTCCCTTCACTCCGTCCCACTTCATGCTTGCTTTCGATTTTTCTTGTGTGTGGATTACTGGTCTCGTGCACGAGTGCCGGTAATAAGAATCCGGACAAGCCTAATATCATTCTGATCCTCACGGATGATCAACCGCCTCAAACCTTGCAGTATATGCCGAACGTTCAAAAGGAATTGATTGCCAAGGGCATTACCTTCACGAATGGTTTTGTGACCACGCCCTTATGTTGTCCCAGCCGTGCCAGCATTCTGACCGGTTTGTATGTTTTTCATCACGGCGTAAAGACGGATCGCGCGCCGGATGGGGGAGCGACGGTTTTCAAAGACCAGTCCACGCTGGCAGTCTGGTTGCATGACGCGGGATATCGTACTGCCTTGATGGGAAAATATTTAAACGAATACAGTTCCCTGCCGGAAGGCTATATCCCTCCTGGCTGGGATGAATGGCAGGTATTCTCGCACCGCGATCCGAAGACCGGTTTTTACTATAACTACTCGTTGAATGAGAATGGCAGGACTGTTTCCTACGGACAGGATGAAAAGGACTTTAGTACGGATCTGTTGGCAGATAGAGCCGTGCAATTTATCCGTGATTCAAAGCAGCAGCCTTTCTTCCTGATGTTGAGCTTGTTCTCCCCGCATGAAACGTATCAGGCTGCGAACAGACATAAGGACATGTTCAAGACCCTGGATGAGTTCGATCGCTATCGCCCGCCGAATTTCTTTGATAGTGACCTGACGGATAAGCCAGCCTGGGTCTCCCAGATTGGCAAACCAGACGTCGATTACGTGGATAAAGTATATGAAAGGATGTTGCGTTCCTTGATGTCCGTCGATGACGCGGTGGGAACGCTGACCTCAATTCTGGATAAGCAACATATCAGAGACAATACCCTGATTGTCTTTATGTCTGACAATGGCATGTCATTGGGGGATAATGCCGTCTTTGGAAAGAATTGTCCCTACGATGCCTGTCTGCGCGTCCCCATGATCGTCAGTTATCCGCCGTTGACTTCCACTCCGCGTGTGGATGAGCGATCAGTTCTCAATATCGATCTTGCCCCCACTTTTTTGGATTTGGCTGGTATTGCCAGCCCGCAGCATTTCGATGGGCAAAGTTTTTTGCCGCTGCTGGGGAACCCATCCGGCCAATGGCGGGATGGATTTTTAATCGAGCACTATGAGGACTTTGCGGACACTGAAGAAAGCGGACTGTCCGCCATCATTCCCAGTTACGTTGGTTTCCGTACGACCGATTGGAAGTATGTTCAGTATGATACGGGAGAGCAGGAATTATATGATCTCAGGGCCGATCCATATGAGATGAATAATGTCGTTTCAGATCCAGCCAACGCTCAAATCATACAGGATCTTTTGGCGCGCATTCACGGGCTTCGTCCATGATGCAAAGGAAGGAGAGGCGCGTTTTCGCCCTCTTGTTGTGGATCGGCCTGATATATTTCGGCATCTTCTGGCCTGTGAATGCGCAGGGGGCTAGAGATGTAAACATGATCTCCGTTTTTTCTCCGGACGAGTTTGCGCAATATGCTCATCCCGTTCGCATGTTAAACCAGCCAGGCGATTCGCTCAGTCAGTCCATTTACCGCTTGGTCGCCTATCAACATTACTATTATGGTTACCCGTTTTATTTTTACTCGGCACTGATCGCTTTGCTGCCGCTGAAGTTATCGGGTTTGGCGACAACGGCCAATATCATGTTGCTTTTCCGGCAACTGGTCAGTGTCTTGCCGATGGTTGCGGCGTTGCTGCTGCTGGTCTATTTGCAAACGAGATTCAAATCTTACATTCGTTCGATGGCGCTGTTTCTCTTTTTGTTGACCGTTCCAGCCGTGATCGTGAACGATACCTGGTGGCACCCCGAGAGCCTGGTGTTTCTATTCATTATCCTGACGTTTTATTTTTTGGACAAGGACAATCTTTCCTTTGGTAAATACTTTTATGTTGCCGCAGTGGCCTGTGGGCTGGCGGTGGCGACAAAATTAATTGGCTTGTTTTTCTTCCTGGCAATTCCAACGTACATCTTTATCGGCTGGCGCCGGGGGAAAATAAATGCCAAAAACGCGGTGCAGGCTTCGATTGGATTCGTCGCTGTGATGGTATTAACCTTTATCATCACCAGCCCCTTCCTGTTTTATGGTTCTGAACGTCAGGCCGCGCTGAAGATCCAAACGCGTCAGGCCGACGCCATGTCCGCTGGGTTTGTCTTGTCTTATGCCAAAGGCCCAGGCTCGTGGTTGCCCCTCCTGACGGGAAATTACGCTAGTCCACTCTTTCTCTTGATCACACTGGTGGCGTTGGGACTAGGCATTGCCAACAAAGAAAAACGCTTGTTGAATTTATTGATTCTCGTTTGGGCACTGCCGTTCGCCTTGTATTTGCTGTTCTTCATTGCCATCAAGCCCAAACATTTCTTTTTACCGATTCTTCTGCCCGCCTTTTCAGCTTTGCCTTATCTATTCGATTGGTTATGGCCGCGTACGTTTTCTTTTGCTAAAGAAAACTTGCCGAGATTGGCCCTGTTGACTGCTGTCGCGTTTATCTCTTTAAGTCAACTTACTTATAACTTTAATTTCGCAAGTCAGGCCTATGCTGACGAACTGCACAAGGAAGCCGATAGTCCTTCTTTGCAGTTCTTCTCTCAATTGAACGAGAATTATTTATCCCGCATCGTACTTGATCGACGGATGGTGATTTATCGCGATGTGAAGATGTACGTGCCAGACTGGCCGAACTGGAAGGTGAGCTATCGCTGGGGCGTCACGGATTATGGTGATATTGAAAAACTTAATCCCGACCTTATTGTGCTGTGGAAGCAGCGACTGTATGATTACACCAATGAGAGCGCGCTGGAGAACGCACTGGATACCGGTAACGTGGCCAAAGCCGCGCGCTTTTATCAGGATGCCCTCGATGATCATCTGCAGGGCTATAAATTGATCTATCAGGATGATTACGGCGCAGCCTATCTGCGTATAGGGTTGTATCAAGCATTTTTTGAATGATCCAGGAGATGGAATGCACACACCTGTTATCGTAGACGCAATTCGTACACCCGTTGGTGCTTTGGGAGGCGCGCTCGCTGCGGTCCGACCGGACGATATGGCCGCTCTCGTTATAAAAGAAATTATTCAACGCAACGGGCTTGACCCCGCGCTGATCGAAGAAGTTTTCTTCGGCTGTGCCAATCAGGCCGGTGAAGACAATCGTAATATCGCGCGTATGGCCGCCTTGCTGGCAGGACTCCCCGTGGAAGTCGCGGGCGTGACCGTGAACCGTCTGTGTGCCTCGGGCTTGAACGCGATCAATCAGGCGGCACGCGCCATCAAAGTTGGTGAGGGGGAGGTGTATGTGGCCGGCGGAGTTGAATCCATGTCGCGCGCGCACCGTATTCGTTAGCCAAAGGTGAATCGGGATATTCGTTTGGTAATCTAACCGCCTGGGATACGGCCCTCGGCTGGCGTTACCCGAATCCGGAGATGAAAGAAAAATATGGCACCGATTCGATGGGCGAAACGGCGGAGAATATTGCCCGCGAACGTCCGCACATCACGCGCGAAAAACAGGATGCCTTTGCCCTTCGCTCGCATCGCTGCGCGCGCGCGGCCATCGATTCGGGACGCTTCAAGGAGGAGATCGTTCCCGTTTCCATTTCACAGAGAAAAGGCGATCCGAAGATCGTGGATACCGACGAGCGCCCGCGCCGCGATACCAGCATGGAGTCGTTGGCCAGGCTCAAACCTGCTTTCGCAAAAGAGGGCGGTACGGTGACCGCCGGTAATTCGTCTGGATTAAACGACGGCGCTGCCGCGCTGCTGGTGATGAGCGAAGAGAAGGCCAAGGCTTTGAATCTCAAACCTTTGGCACGCCTCGTTGCTTCGGCCTCGGCCGGGGTCCCGCCGCGCGTGATGGGATATGGCCCTGTGCCCGCCACGAAGAAAGCTTTACAGCGCGCTGGCTTGCAAATGAAAGACATCGGGTTGGTTGAGTTGAATGAGGCTTTTGCTATTCAATCACTGGCTGTGATGGAAGATCTGCAGGTCGATCCTGAGATCGTAAATGTCAACGGCGGCGCGATCGCCATTGGACATCCGCTGGGCTGTTCGGGCGCGCGGCTGATGACAACACTCGTTCATGAGATGCGTTTGCGCGGGAGTGTAAAATATGGCCTGGCGACTTTATGTGTAGGCGTGGGTCAGGGCGAAGCAACGATTATTGAATGGCTTGGATAATTGACTGGAACATTCAGCCTGTTATTATCGTTTGTACTTGTTGAAAAGGAGACCGTCTGAATGAGATTGAGATCGATCTTGATTGCTTTATCGTTAACCTTGAGCGCTTGCAGTATGTCTGTTACTTCACTTCCTTCTGCGCCCCAACAGCCCGCAGAAAATACGACAGTTCCTCCAACACTAACACCCTATCCCGATACGCCGGCGCCGGAAGCCATCGATGGGCCGCGCGTCGAATTGCCCTCTCTGGCTGAACTTCATTTCCTCAATGAACTCGACGGATGGGCTTTGAGTGAGAGTCAGATCGTCCGCACAAATGATGGCGGACTGAACTGGTACGATGTCACACCCTCGGACATCCAGGGAACCAATTATCCCGGTGAAATATTTGTTCTTGACAAAAATCATGCCTGGCTGCAAAAGGCGGATTCCAATAATTATCCAAACAACGGCTTGCTTTATCGCACCTCTGACGGTGGACTGAACTGGGCGGTATCCTCCACGCCATTTAGTGAGGGCGGTCTGAGTTTCCTGAATCCGAATCAGGGTTGGGCGCTGGCCAACCTGGGCGTGGGGGCGGGCTCCAACGCGGTGGCTGTCTTTCAAACCACCAATGGTGGGGAAACCTGGACGCGTACCTACATCAACGATCCCAACAGCCCGGAGGCTGGTGATTCACTGCCATTGGGCGGGATCAAGTCCGGTATTGTGCCCAATAACATGCAGACAGCCTGGGTAAGCGGTGTGATCTACGCTTCGGGCACAGTCTATCTCTATCGTACGGATGATGGCGGAGAGAATTGGTCGCAGGTGGATCTGCCATTGCCCGAAGGCGCGGAGAATGCGGAATTGGCTATCGATGCGGACCAGCTTCGATTCGTGACTCATAATGATGGATTTCTCGCCATGCGCCTGGCCGGCGATTTTACACAGACCGCGGTCTACGTGACCAGCGATGGAGGAAATACCTGGACGCTGACGCCTACCTTGATTCCCGGCGCGGGCGAGTCTGATTTCCTGTCGGTGGATGAAGCGGTCATTTATAACGGCGAACAGTTTTACGTCACGCGTGACGCGGCGCAAACCTGGACGACGATCAAACCCAACCTCGCCTTCGGCGATTCCTTCGCTGATATGAACTTTGCCAATCTAACCAATGGTTGGGTGATCACCGCGGATGCTGACAACAATCGTACGCTTTATAAAACCACGGACGGAGGCGTGACATGGCTGCCCGTTGCTCCCTGATCGTCCTGATGCTTTTACTCGCAAGCTGTAGTCCTGCCACGCCACCCCTGCCCACCGATCAGACTCCGGCGAAAACTGCTGCCGTGGTCGATGCGACTCAGCCTGCGGAAACGCCAACCGTTGTGCCGAATTGGGTGAAAGAGTTACTGAATGCGCAATATCAACTCGGCACACCGGACACGCTACAAGTGGTGCAGCTAAAGGATGGAAAGTTTCAGCGCGGCGGGCCTGGGGACACAGATTATGCTTCGGTGAATGTGACCGATTTCGTGGCGAGCGGCGATCTGGACGGAGATGGTACCGATGAGGTCGCGGCGCTGGTCGCGGAGAATTATGGCGGCTCAGGAGTGTTCGTGTTTCTGGCGGTGTATAAGCAGGTTAGTGGAAAGCCCGCCTTCCAGAGTTCTGTGCTGTTGGACGACCGCCCACAGTTGAACGCGCTTTCCATTGCGAACGGCGAAGTGTTCGTGGACGCAACCGTGCATGGCTTTGACGATCCCGCCTGTTGCCCTGCGCTCCGCACGGCGCGGCATTATCGGCTGATCGAAAACAATCAATTGGACATGGCGGATTACTCAACCTTCACCGCCGACGGCCGGCCGCGCACCATCACCATCGAGGCACCAACTCATGGCACGCTGGTGTATAAGTCCATCCTGGTGAATGGCAAGGTGGCGATCGCACCGTTCGAGGATAACCTGACCTATCGCATTTATGATGTGGGCGGCGTGGAACTTTCAGCGGGCGCGCTTTCCGTGACTGCGTCCAACGCGGACGCGGCGGGCACATTCAACGAGATGATTTCACTGGGTAATGCCTTATCCAACGCGGTGATCATCCTGGAAGTGCAGGATGTCAGTGCCGAAAATGGTGGCCTGTTAGCCATGGATTCGGTGGAATTGGTTGTAAAATAATGAAGACGGCGAGACAAAATTTCGCCCTACCAACCGATTGGAGGAGATATGCCCAATACAGTTCGTGATTGGATGTCCAGCCCCGTCGTTGTCGTTGATCCCGATTCAAGTGTCAAGTATGCGTTAACGCTCATGCGTCGTCGCAAGATTCATAGTGTGGTTGTTTCCATTTCAGAGAAGAATCCTTCCTACGGCATTGTGACTTCCACTGATATTCTCGACAAGATCGTTGCTGCTAATCAGAGCCCGGCAGAACTGACTGTCCGCGACATTATGTCGGGCCCCATTATTACCGGCAATCCGAATTGGACCCTGATGGAGTGTTCCAGAGTGATGCATGAACATCGCATTCATCATCTTCCCATCGCGGATGAAGGCGGCGCGTTGATTGGCCTGATCTCCGCCACCGATATCTTTACCGCGGTCGAAGAGGCTGGCTGGCAGGAAGAGAAAAAATAAAATTGTAGGGGCAGGTTCATCCCGCCCAGAAGACACGCAAATTGGCTTGCATCATTGGATTATGGCAAAGCAAAAATACTACGTTGTCTGGAAGGGACGCAAGACCGGTATCTTCACCTCCTGGGCGGAATGCGAAGGACAGGTGAAGGGATTTCCCGCGGCTGAGTATAAGGCCTTCGATTCGCGCCAGGAAGCGGAAGCAGCTTATCGATCCCAGTATGAGGCGTTCAGAGGCAAACCAGCCTCGCGTGGAAAATGGAGAGAGGCCAGCATCAAACCGATCCTGCCCTCCATCTGCGTGGACGCGGCCTGCAGCGGCTCACCTGGAAAACTTGAATATCGCGGGGTATTTACGGAATCGGAAGAAGAGATTTTTCGCGTCGGTCCCTTCCCGGATGGGACGAACAATGTGGGCGAGTTTCTGGCGATCGTCCACGCGCTGACCTGGATGGCAAAACACGAGCATCCATTGCCTCTCTATTCTGATTCCGAAAATGGAATTTCTTGGGTCTATACGGGTAAATGTAAAACCAAGCTTGAGCGCACGGCGCGTAACACGCCGCTCTTTGTGATGATCCACAGCGCGGAGAACTGGCTCGCAGAAAATGAATTGATGGATGACGCGGTTTTGAAGTGGGACACGGAACTTTGGGGAGAGAACCCGGCTGACTTTGGGAGGAAGTGAGGAAGTAGATAAGTAAACAGGTAGACGAGTACGTAAGTTGTTGTTTACTTGTACACGCGTTTTCTTGCGTAGTCCTGCACTGCCCTCCCCCATTCTTCCAGTATATTAACCAGTCGTTTCGGCGATGCGCTTAAAAAGCATCGACACTATACTCCTTGGCATGTCATTCTGAGCCGCAGGCGAAGAATCTCACCGCTTTGCGGCGGGCTTCGTTTTCTCAAAGTGACATGAATTGCAAAAGGAGTATTTCAATGAGTAAAAATGTATTGGTGGAACTTTCTGATGCGCTGGCCGATGCCGCCGAAAATGCGGGTAAAGCCACGGTGTTGGTCAACGCCCGTCGACGTATGCCCGCCAGCGGAATCGTATACGCGGCGGATCTTGTTCTCACGGCTGACCACGTGATCGAACGCGAGGATGATATCAAAGTCCTGCTGGTCGATGGAGCCGAAGTCGCTGCACAGGTGGCGGGCCGCGATGCGGGTTCGGATTTATCTGTGCTAAAACTGGCGCGTTCCGCGGGAAGGGTCGCGCAGGCAACGGAGACTCCGGCCCGCCTCGGACAGTTGGCGTTGGTGCTGGGGCGTCCCTCCGCAAATGGAATCGAAGCCAGCCTGGGAACAGTCAGTGCCATCGGCGGTCCGATCCGTACGGGACGCGGCGGCATGCTCGAACGATATATCCGCACCGACAGTATTTCCTATCCCGGTTTCTCCGGTGGCCCTTTGGTGGCCGCGGATGGAACTGTGCTCGGTGTGAACACTTCCGGTTTAGCGAACGGCGCGGCGGTCACGATTCCCGCGGACATCGCCTGGAGAATCGCAGAGACTCTGGTCAAACATGGACGCATCAAACGCGGTTATCTCGGCATTCGCAGCCAAACCGTGGAAATCCCGAGCGCGTCACAGACGGCACTGAAGCGTGAGCAGGCCGAAGGTCTTTTGGTAGTAGGCGTAGAGAATGGCAGCCCGGCCTCCGTAGGCGGATTGATGGTTGGCGATATTATGGTGGCGGTGGCAGGCATGCCTGTTCTTCATCACGATGAACTCTTTGTGCACCTTAATGGCGATGTGGCTGGCAAATCCATGCCGATCGAAATCCTGCGCGGCGGCCAGCCTCAAACTTTGAATATCCTGATCGGCGAGAGATAAGATGAACTTCAACGGTACCTTTACCCAGGTGATTCATGATCTCGTCCAGCAGCTGATGCCTTCGCTGGTGATCGTGCGCGGTCATCGCTTTGGCGCGGGCTCAGGCATCGTCTGGGATGCGAACGGACTCATCCTGACCAACAATCACTGCGTGGGACGACACACGCCCATCGTTGTTTTGCAGGATGATCGCGAATACGAATCGAAGCTCGTGGCGCGTGACCCGGATGTGGATCTGGCTCTACTCTCGATCAATGCCACGGGTCTGACTCCGCTCAAGCCTGCTTCCGTTTCGCCGCGCGTCGGCGAACTGGTTTTTGCCTTCGGCCATCCGTGGGGACAGCGTAACACCGTGACGCGCGGCATCGTCAGCGCCCTGGTGTCCGCGCAAAACCGACGCGGCGAGGAGCTGCCCGTCATTCGCTCGGATGTGCCTTTGGCGCCCGGCAACTCCGGCGGCCCATTGGTTAACGCGGGTGGCCAACTAATCGGCATCAATGCCATGATCATCGGCGGCGACCAGAGTGTTTCCATTGCAACCTCGGTGATCAATAACTTTATAAAGAAAGCCAATTCGAATCGAGTCACTGCAAATCAAAAAGCCCCGGTTCCCAATGATGTGATTTGATCGATTACATGCAGAAAGAATACGGAGTCAACGTCTCCAGACGTTTATGTTATCGCTACAACGACTGGAGTCGTTGACTCCGTTTTTGTTAAATCTTGGGCTATACTCTGAGGTAAGTAATTAAGGAAACAGGTAAAAAAGTAGATAAAGTACCTGATTACCTGTTTCCTTGTGTACCTATATACTTGAGAGGATCGCCATGAAAACCGCCCTGCTGATCATCGATATTCAAAAAGATTATTTCCCCGGTGGGAAGTATCCGCTGGTCGAGCCTTTGGCCGCTGCCAAGAAAGCCTACGAGTTGCTGCAATGTTTCCGCGAGCATGACGAGCCGCATGTTCATATCCAGCATATTTCGTTGGAGCCGGATGCCACCTTCTTTATCTCAGGCGATCACGGCACAGATATTCATGATGCCGTCGCACATTTTGAAGGCGAGCCGATCGTTTACAAACATGAACCGAATGCCTTCCTGAACACGAATTTGCTTGAGCTTTTGCAAGGCTGGAAGGTTGAACGCGTCATTATCACCGGCATGATGACTCACATGTGCGTGGATGCCAGTGCGCGCGCCGCGGCTGATCTTGGCTTTCAAGTGATCGTGGCGGAAGATGCCTGTGCCACGCGCGGCCTGCAATATGGCGATACCACCATCCCGGCTGAACAGGTGCACAAGGCTTTTCTCGCTGCGCTTTCATGGTATGGAAAAGTGATGAAAGCCGATCAGATCCTGGCACTGCTCGCGGCGGAACAGGAAAAAGCCAAATGACCACACTCGATCCCGAACGACAGAAACAAGCCAAGGAATATGCGCGCATCCATCGCCGCTTGTGGCTGGTGGATACAGCTTTCAGCGCCGTCTATGCGCTTGCCTGGTTATTCCTGGGTTGGGGAATCGCCTTGCGAAGTTGGATTAACATCTTCACCAGTAATCAGTGGTTGGTCGTGCCTCTCTTTGTGATTGTCTTTGGCGGAATCTATTCGGCCATTAATCTACCCCTCAGCTACTACAGCGGATTTGTCCTGCCGCATCGTTTCGGCCAATCCAATCAGAGTTTCAAAGATTGGGTGATCGATCAGCTCAAAGGCTTGGCCGTCGGCGGGCTGATCGGTTTGATCCTGCTTGAATTGCTCTATCTGGCTTTGCGCGCCACCGGCGGCCTGTGGTGGTTGTGGGCTGCGGGCGGGATGCTGGTCTTCAGCGTTTTACTGTCCAACCTGGCGCCGGTTTTGATCATGCCGTTGTTCAACAAATATGTGCCGCTGGGTGATGATCATCAAGAACTGGCGGACCGTTTATTGGAACTTGCCCGACGCGCCAACACGAACGTAAAGGGCGTGTTCAAATTCGATATGTCGAAGCGCACGAAGGCCGCCAATGCGGCTTTGACCGGCATCGGCAATACGCGTCGTATTGTGTTGGGCGATACGCTCATTAACGAGTTTTCAATGGATGAAATCGAGACGGTGCTGGCGCATGAATTGGGACATCACGTTCATCATGACATTCCGGTCTTGATCACCTTCGGCACGCTCTCCACTACCCTCAGCCTGTTCATCGCTTCCCTGGCGTTGAACTGGGCAATCGGCTATTTCGGGCTTACCGGCCCGGCAGACGTCGCTGCCTTTCCCGCGCTGGGAATCATCTTCGGCGCCTATGGATTGATCACCATGCCCATCGATAACGCGGTGTCGCGTTGGCGGGAGGGCATGGCCGATGATTATTCGTTGGAATCTACGGGGAAGAAGGAAGCGTTTGCCTCCGCCTTTACGCGGCTGGCGAATCAAAATCTCGGCGAGGTCGATCCCGAAAAATGGGTGGTCTTCCTGTTCTATTCGCACCCGCCGCTGAGCGAACGGATCGCCAAAGCCAATCTGTGGAAAACGGTTTAACAGCAGTAGCGTAACTTATCTGGGATCTTCTCCGGCCACTTTGCCGACTGCGCGGCGCCACGAGTCGCCTTCCGCGCCGAAGCCTTCATCTGCGAAACGATAATCATTCTTACGCATAAATTCATCCAGCTCACCGCGCAAACTCTCCAGTTTTTCGCGATGGATCGAGAGCAATATGTTGGAGGCTTCGACCTCGCGGACCGCTTCGAAGGCTAGCTTTAAATGGGGGAGACACAAACCCTCTGAGGCTTGCAACGCCTGAAGCAAGTCCGGTTGATTTAGATCTTCGATAAACGTTGAAATAAGAATATGCAGCGCCTTATCCCGCTGCTGGCAGATAACGCAATGTTTTTGCGGCGTCAGTACGTAGCGCATCTTTTGGATGATCGCGCTCACTTGTCCCGGAATTTTGTTGAGCAGGTTTGATCGGCGCGTTACTGGCGGCACATTCTCATTGCCAAGTCTTCGTAATACATTGTTGATCACATCCCGATAAATGATGGCAAAGCCCAGCGCGTTGCCCAGTCGTTTATCGATGGCCAGCCAGGCATGCTCACGGCAAAATCCCAGGCTGGCGCGCAGTCGCTCGCGCAACTTCGTGTCGTTGACGCTTTCATAGAACAGACTGTCGAGATAACGTTCGACGGCGCGCCGCTCCAAACGACAGATTGGGCAGCCTTTTTGCTGGCAGGCTTCGAGCAGATCGTAAGAAGTGGAGGAAGGCATCCGGGCTTTAATCCTGCCATTCCAGTTCGAACTCGCCGATGGCAACTGTGTCACCTTCCTGGACACCGGCCTTGCGCAGCGCTTCGTCCACGCCGATGGTTTCCATGATCTTCTGGAAGCGGCGCACCGACCCATCGTGCTGCCAATAGGTCATGGCTGCGGCGCGCTCGATGGCCGCGCCGGAGACGCGCCACTCGTTTGTCCCTTCACGCGCAACTTCGAATTCACGCGGATCTTCTTTTGGCTTATAGACGGGCAGGGGCAATTCGATTTCGTCCAATGGGGGTGTCTCTTGGAGTTTTTGATAAGCCTGGATCAGCAGATCACGCGTATTGGTGCGTGCCAGCGCGGAGATGGTCATCAATTCCACTTTTTGTTTCTTGAATTTCTTTTTGATCTCCACCAGCCGTTCCTGTACTTCCGGCTGGTCGATTTTATTCAGTGCCACCAGTTGAGGCTTTTTCGATAGATTGGGGTCGAAGAGCGATAACTCCGAATTGATCTGGCTGTAATCCGCGAGAGGGTCTTCTGATAAACCATCCAGCAAATGAACCAGGACACGCGTGCGTTGAATGTGACGTAAAAAGTCGTGGCCAAGTCCCGCGCCATGCGAGGCGCCTTCGATCAGACCGGGAATGTCGGCGAGCACCACAGTCGTGTTGATGTCGATCTCTGCGACGCCGAGATTCGGTTCGAGTGTGGTGAATGGATAAGGCGCGATCTTCGGTTTGGCATTCGTCAGCACTGAGAGCAGCGTGGATTTGCCCGCGTTCGGGACGCCGATCAGCCCGATATCGGCGATCAGCTTGAGTTCCAGTTTGAGGCGTTTCTCCGCGTACGGCTCTCCCTTTTCCGCGGTGCGCGGCGCCTGATTGCGCGAGGTGGCAAAATGCTGGTTGCCTCTTCCCCCGCGGCCTCCTTTAAGCACAGTCAGCGTTTGTCTTGATTCCGTCAAGTCTCCGATCAGTTCGCCTGTATCTGCATCAAACAGCACCGTGCCCGGTGGCACAGAAATGATCAGGTCTTTGCCGTTGCGCCCCGTCATTTGCGACGGCCCGCCGTTGACGCCATCGTCCGCCTTGAACTTTTGATTCTGCCGAAACGAGGAAAGTGTGTTCAAGGTGGACTTGACTTCAAGGATGACATCGCCGCCTTTGCCGCCGTCCCCGCCATCCGGGCCGCCACGCGGAATAAATTTTTCGCGATGGAAGTGCACCATGCCATCGCCGCCTTTGCCGGAGCGTACGTAAATCTCAACCTGATCAGTGAACATTCCTATTTAACCAATCTCCATGCCGTTGGAAGTGTCAGCGCTGCTACGATGAGTTTGATCGCATCGCCGATCAAAAAGGGAAGCAGACCCGCGCCGAGGGCCTTGCCAAAGTCCCCAAGCAGAACGGTGAGCCAGGCAACTCCGCATGCATAGATAATCACCGTGCCGACCAAAAACGGAATCAGCGAAGTGCGGATGCTTCGTTCCAAGCCGCGCTCTGCCAGCAGTCCAACGAAATACGCGGCAATGATGAAGCCAACCAGATAGCCCGCTGTTGCTCCGGTCAGAATACCGAAACCTGACGCGCCGCCTGCAAAGAATGGCAATCCCAGCGCGCCTTCTACGATGTATAAAATCATGGAAGCCGCGCCGCGTTTTGATCCAAGTGCCGCACCCACAAGCAGGACCCCAAACGTTTGACCGGTGATCGGCACAGGTGTGAAGGGTAAGAGAATTTGAATTTGTGCCAATGCGGCCAGAAACAAGCTACTGACCACGATCAGTAGAACATCCCGTAACCGGGAGGAAACGTTGGGAAAATAACGAGTCGAAAGTGTGGGGACAAGCGTACTCATAATTAGAAGCTCCTTTGATCCTTGGGTAATGGAATGTAATTATAATCAGTAGATCACGAAAGAATCAAAAGAAGCCCGAAAATAGGGGTGCGGGCGTACGCCCGCACCCCTATTTTCGGGGAATCTCTCGGTTTTTGTGAAGTACCGATGATAGGCATGCTTAATGAAACGCGAATTTCCTGTTACTTTTGAGCCTGCAACTGCAACATGATATTGTCCGCGAAATTCACATGAACACGCGTCCTCGCTGCTTAATCGCTTTTCTATTCTTCATCACCTGGATCTTTCCCTCCATGCCGGTTCTCGCCGGACCTGTGAACTTGCCTCCGTTGCAGGAGGCTTCTCCCACGCCAATTCCGCCCGCGCCCAGCCCGGACGATCTGATCGCGGCGGTCAATGCTTTGCGGATCTCGTATGGAATCGCACCGCTCACTCCGCACCCGATCTTGATGAAGGTCGCGCAGGATCAAGCCTATGTTCTGGCCGATTCGGAAGGCGCGGCCGGACACGCGCGTCCCAGCGGTATTGGCCTCACCGATTATTTGCTGATGCTGGGCTATCCGTTAGCTGGGGATTTGTCTCAGGGCGGTTATCGTGCTGAGAATTTTGCCCTGGGCGGACCGGATGTGCAAGATGCAATCCAGTCCTGGCTGGGCGATGAACTCCATACGAATACCATGCTCAGAACGGAGTATGAAGACATTGGCGCGGGTGTGTCGTTCTCAACGGATGAATGGGGAATGACCTTCTACTATTATGTGATTGATTGTGCCATGCCCACCGCCAGTGGCAGACAGCAAAGTTATACGCCTGAAAGTATTCTCACGGCTACCGCCTTCGCTTCTTACGCGGATACGCCGCAGTGGATGATTCCCATCGCTCTTAGCACTGCGCGACCGGATGGAGATGTGATCCATGAGGTGCAATATGGGCAGACGCTCTGGAGTCTGTCCGATCAGTATAAAGTCTCCGTCGAGCAAATCAAACGCTTGAACAATCTCACCTCTGATACGATCGTGCCGGGCTGGACCTTGCTCATTCAAAAAGGGGCGACCCAACCGGCGCCTTTCACAATGACACCTGTTGTTACAAAGGATATCAGCCACGTATCCTCCACACCGAGGCAGGCGATGACGGCAACTCCTGTGGTTGCGCATGTTGATGAGGCGGTAAATACCGGGCAATTCATCAGACAAAACAGCACAGTTGTGGTCGCGTTGGTCATCAGTTTTTCGGTGCTGGTGGCAGGGATTGTAGGATTCGGCAAAAAGAAGGGATAATTCGCCTTACGATTTTGTTTTTCGGGCCTTGACAAGGATGGTAATGGGGGAAAACCCCTATTGTGTGGCCAATATGGGCATGTATAAATACCCTTATGATGGAAAACGATAATTTCAGTAATCTTTCTCCTTATCAACAAGGCGTCTTCCTGATCATCAATAAGCAGGTCATTCCGTTGACAAAAGCAGTGACTACCCTGGGCCGTCAACTGGAGAATGATATTGTTTTTCATGAGGACTTTCTCTCTCGTTTCCATGCCGAGATCGTGCACGAAGATGACAAGTACGTGTTATATGATAAGAATTCGACCAGTGGAACTTTTGTCAATGGCAGAAAGATCGATCGTTGTGTGTTGAATTCCGGGGATTTGATCTCGTTGGCGAATATCTACATCATGTTCGTCAACAACAGCCCAAAGATTGCCGGGAAATCGGTCAGCACTACACAGAGTCTGCGTCAGAAAGAGCTGCCCTCCTAGAGGAATAGCATGACCAACGATTCTACAATCCTGATTATCGATGATGAACCGGCTTTGTTGCTGGGTCTGGCTGCCAGGGTCAAGCGGCAGGGTTATCATGTTGTTACCGCCTCAAATGGCAGGGATGGCATGCAGAAAGCCAAAGAAGCCTTACCGGATCTGATTCTTTCGGATGTGATGATGCCGCCTCCCAATGGATTTGAACTGCGCCGGCTGATGGGGCAGGATCCTCACCTGGCCTCCATCCCGTTTATTTTTCTCACTGCTCGTAGCGCCGTAGAAGACCGGGTAAATGGCATTCGCGAAGGCGCAGATGATTACATTACCAAACCCTTTGTCACCGAAGAACTGTTTGCCCGCATCGAGGCCGTGCTGCGACGCGTGAAAGTGGAGCAGGCACACGGACGCGAAGAGGTACAGGAAAGCGCCCGCCGCGATATGGAAAAGTTGAAGCGCGAGATTCTTCAGAATTTTCACCACGAACTACGTACACCCTTATCCAACATCATCATGCCCCTGGAGCTGGTGGTTAATAATAAATTTGAAAACCCGGAAGAGCAAATTCAATTTGTCCGTACGGCTCTTTCCAGTGTGGATCGTCTTAAATCACTCACAACAGATTTCATTTTGTTGACGAACATCGATCACGGTGATCTCAACACGATACGACAGCGCATCGACATCGATAATCATATTCTGTCACCAATTCAGAGAAGACTCTCACGTTACAAAGCAAAGGAATTGGAATTTGTCCGGGAAATCAAAGGTGAGGGAGAGATCACGGCTCCTCGTCGTGAATTTATTCATGCGCTGGTTCATCTCCTGGATAATGCTTTCAAGTTCAGTCCCGATCATGGGAAGGTGAAGCTCACCTTGGAAATTGGCACGAACGGTGGTGCCATGATCCTTGTTGAAAATGAGGGAGCAGGTATTCCGCCAGAATTGCGCGAAAAGGTTTTTGAACGATATTATCAGGTCAGTCAAGGTGACAGCCGCGAGTATGAAGGACTGGGCATTGGTTTGTTCATTGCTCGGGCAGTGTTTTCCAGTCTGGATGGCGGCATCACCATTTTAGATCGTCCCAGCGGATGCTGTGTGCAGGCAGTGCTTCCCAACCTACGGCCTGAAGATATTTCCTATGGATGAAAAGACTATCCCATTACAAAAATATCTAAGAGAATCAAAAATCCATGCGATAAAACAGAAAAAGCTATGGGGCGACGATTTACACTACCGCGCCTTATTTGATCAGACCAGCGAATGCGTTTTTATCATTGGGTTGGATTTTCGTTATCTTGCTGCCAATCAACAAGCCCTCAGTCTTTTGGGATATGAAGAACATGAATTCCTGGGTATGCCGGTCAGCAATGTCATGTCTCAGGATGATGCCCTTGGGCATCAGTCTGTCATTGATGATCAAGCCAGCCTCTATGAGCGTACGCTGAAGCGCAAAGATGGGACTACACTTCCGGTTGAGATCAGCACCTCTGTCGTTTATGATCAAGATGGGCAGCCTGCCTATATTCAAAGCATTGCCCGCGACATCTCCGAGCGCAAGAATGCGGAGTGGATTCTCAAGCGGCATACACAAATTCTTTCTGTGATTGGGGATGCCACTGCCAGGTTGCTGCGTTCTTCGAACATCGAGATCAAAATCCCCGAGGTATTGGAATCCCTGGGCCAGGCCATGGATGTTTTCTGCTGCGCCATTTTTGAGATCGATACGTTTTCTGAGAATCCGTTCGTCCAGGTTAACTATCAATGGCAAAAATCGAATGTAACAACTTTCGATGTCGCCGCCGCCATGGAAATCTCCCTTCCTGAACTTCTCCATACGAGCAGTGGATACTTTTCCTCAGCAGGAGCGGAGAATCCGGCCGCTTCATTTTCAAAGCCAACGTTTGTTGCCATTCCGATCAACGGGAATCTTGGCTCCTGGGGCTTCCTAGGTTTCTTCGACGAGGGCAGTGAGCTTGATTGGTCACCTGCCGAATTCGAGGCGGCACAGACCGCTGCCAATTTGATAGGCGCCGCCTTGCAGCGTAATCGCTATGAAGAGACGATCCGCCTTAATCGAGACGCGCAATAGGCTCATTCTGGACGCTTTGCCCGATCTGTTGATCAGAGTCGGCATGGATGGGGCCATCCTGGATTACAGTGCCAACTCCGGTCATCCGTTGTATATCCATCGCGATATGGTCACGGATAAGAAACTATCCCAGATCTGGCCCGAAGAGATTGCTGAAAAAATCATTGGCCTCTCGAACGACAAGGCATTTGTTTCCTCCACGTATGTGGAGGAATTCCGCTTTCCCTATAGCAACCATGCCTTTGAGTCCAGACTCTACCCCATTGGCTCCAGTGAAGCGCTGATCGTGATCCGGGATGTCACTGAACAAGCCAAACTCAATGAGATGAAATCCGATTTCATCAACCGCGCTTCGCACGAACTGCGGACCCCATTGACTGCCGCGATCCTCATGACCGAGTTGATTCAGGAAGGCGGAACGACTGAGGAATTGAATGAATATTGGCATACTCTGCAGAGCGAGTTAAATCGCCAGAAGATCCTTATTGATCGCCTGCTAATTGCGGGTCGTCTTGAAAGTGGCATGATGAAACTTGAAATTGGGCCACTGGATCTCATCCCCGTATTGGAAGAATCGATCCGAGCCATCAAACCAATTGCCAATAAGGGAAAAGTCGCGTTGAGTCTCATGGCACAGCGCCGGCCCATTCAAGTCATCGGTGATAAAAGTGGTTTGCAACAGGTGTTCATCAATCTGGTCAATAACGCGGCCAAATTTTCCCGGCAGGGCGGCGCGGTAAAAGTCATTGTCTCGGAAAAAGCAACGGAAGTGTTGATCGATGTGGTCGATAGCGGCGTTGGTATTCCTGAACAGGCGACCGGCCATCTATTCGAACGTTTCTATCGCGCCAGGAATGTGACCATTGCTGAAATTCCAGGCAGTGGTATTGGCCTGTATATTGTCAAATCCATTGTGGAAGCATTGGGTGGGACAATTCGTGTAAAAAGTGTATTGGATGTGGGGACAACCTTTACCATCAGTTTGAAACGTGCCTAATAGCCTCCTTGCGTTTATAGTCTCACCATCAAATTATTCTTGGTCTAAGTCACTGGCGTGATAAAATCCCGCGCATGGACTGGTATAAGGCCACCCTCGAAATCTCCACTCACGGCAAGGGATTGCATGATATCACGAAGACTGTGCGCACACAGTTACGCGACTGGACTGTACGGGAAGGCATGTGCTTTCTCTTTCTGCCGCATACCAGCGCCTCCTTGGTCATCAGCGAAAATTGAGATCCAACCGCTCGCGCCGATTTGGAGACCTTTATGGAGGGCCTCGTCCCTGAACGAGACGATTGATACACTCACGATCTAGAGGGTCCTGACGATGCCACCTCTCACATCCGCGCCATGTTGACGGATACCAGCCTGACGATTCCAGTCGAAGAGGGGAATCTTTCGCTGGGAACCTGGCAGGGGATTTGCATCTTTGAGCACCGCGCCCGTGCGCATCGACGCCGTGTGTTGTTGCGAATACTCAGCATTAGATAATATTCCAGAATCTTTTAAAGCATGTGTGGGGTAATCTTGACTTTAGCAGCTGACCACATGATTAGCTCCATTGTTTCTTCCCTTAAGCTATCCAGAATAACTTGTTGCTTATGAAAAGTGACCTTCCACGAACGAATGTCACTTAATTTTTTTTAATCTTAAATTTATTTTCCCTTCACACTGCTTTTACTGCTCTATTTCACCAACTTTGATAGTATCAGGCTGACAGTGAACACCTTAAGTCCTTGTGACATTTGGAACACAGTTTGTGAACAGCTTGATTTGGCTTCCCCCATATTGTTTAGGTGACTGTCGCCAGGCAACATGGTCAAATTTCAAAATTGCTTTTGCAAGGAGTAACTCATGAAAAAAAATAGTATCGTCTTGATCGTCTTGTTCGTTCTCGTCGGGACTCTGTTGGTCTCGGCCTGTGGCGTCGCTGCGGCTGAACCTGTTGGTGCACTGGCAGCGACCGATGCGCCTGTCGCCGCCAATGTACCGGTCGGGGCAGATCCCGCCGTGGCCGCGCCCACGGAAACCAGCGTTGCTGAGGTTCCCACGCCTTCCCGCATCCAATTTGCGGTACAAAATGCCAACCTGGAAATTAAGGTGCTCGGCGTTGAAAGACCCTACAACGTGTCTTTGGGTCGCGATACCTACCTGGGCACGGACCTGGTTTTCAAGCCCGGTGCTGGAAATATGTTCCTGGGTCTGGGAATCAAGGTATCCAATTTAACCGGTGCGGATATGCCCATAAAATGGAGCGATATCTACATCACCAACAAATACCAGGATAAGTGGTACCCAGTATGGGGAGCCTACAAGCAGACGAATGCGGCCATGGATCCCCTCACGGTTGAGCTTTTGCAATATGATCAGGTCAGCCCGGATTATGACCCTGATGCTCACTTCTATTTGGGCGACAACGGTTACGTTCGTGTAATTTTCCAACTGCCTAAAAACAACCTGTACTATTACTTTGGCTTTGCGGATCTTCCTCTGATCGAGATCAACTGGAGATACTATTAGAAGTTGCCGGGTAGTCCAAAACTACTTTCGAGTAACCCCTGTGCTCATTGGTAGGGCAGAGAAGTGCAAATAAGTCTCTGCTCTACCCTGGGAGGGAAGATCTTATGAAGAAGTGTATTACGGTCAGGAATTTGTTGCTGCTGGTTCTGTTTGAAGCTGTGCTGGTTTCGGCTTGTAGTGTCACCGCAGCCGAAGTTGTTCAAGCATTCGTAACCTCCAGGGCAGCACCTGTCACGAATACACCAATTCCCCAGCTAACAAAAATTCCTACCAAGACTCCCATTCCTGCGTCTCCCACGCCATCGCCCATCCCAACCGCTACACATATTCCGGCCTCACCTACCCCTTCCAAAATGGGATATTCGGTTCGGAATACCAACCTCGAAATCCAGGTGGTTGGTGTTGAAAAACCCTACCACATATATATGGGTAAGGATTTGGTTTTCAGTCCTGCAGCAGGAAATATGTTCCTGGATTTGGGAATTAAAGTAACCAAGCTGACCGATTCCGAGATGCCCTTCAAATGGAGCGATATTTACCTGCTCGACAAGTACCAAAGCAAGTGGTACCCGGTTTGGGGAGCTTACGAGAAAACTAATATGCTGCTCGATCCTTTCTCCATTGAGATTCCCCAATCCCAGGTCGACCCTAAAGTTGAACCTGATGTGCGCATCTATTTGGGCGACAATGGATATTTACGCGCGATATTTCGCCTGCCGACAGAGAGCTATTATTACTATCTGCGCTTTGCAGATTTGCCGTTGATCGAGATCGATTATCACGATCAATAAAATTTCAACGTGGTTGATAGGCTGATCAGAAAAACAAATATTAAAGATGCCGAATGATTTTCATCATTCGACATCTTTTTATCCATCTGTTTATTTCTTCGCGCCAAACTTTTGCATCAAAATATCTTTCAGGGTTGGCTGACCGATCTCCTGTAACTCATACCTCACGCGCTGATATGGTTTCGTCAACTTGATCACGCGCGTCAGATCGATGGGCGTGCCCACCACTACCATATCCACATCGGACTTGTTGATAGTCTCTTCCAGATCTTTCATCTGCGCTTCGCCATAGCCCATGGCCGGTAGGATGGGTCCCGTTTTCGGATATTTGGCGTATGTGGCGGCAATGGATTTGACTGCGAATGGACGCGGGTCAACAATCTCCTTCGCGCCGAAACGACGAGCGGCTACATAACCCGCTCCATAAGCCATCCCGCCATGAGTGAGGGTCGGACCATCTTCGATCACCAGTACACGTTTGCCGCGAATCGCTTCCGGGTCATCTACAAACAGTGGGGAGGCACCTTCGATCACGATCGCATTCGGATTCAGTTGGCGCAGCGCCTCGCGTACTTTGATCACATTCTCGGGGTCAGCAGTGTCCACTTTGTTGATGACAAACACATCGGCCATGCGTACATTTGTTTCGCCGGGATAATATGCGGTCTCGTGCCCCGGCCGGTGCGGATCGGCGACGACAATTTGCAGGTCGGATTTATAAAACGAGAAATCGTTATTGCCGCCATCCCATAGGACGATGTCCACTTCCTGTTCGGCCTGGCGCAGAATTTTTTCATAATCCACACCGGCATAGACGATCACCCCATTGTCGAGATGCGGTTCGTATTCCTCGCGCTCCTCAATGGTGGTTTCATGCTCATCGAGATCGTCATAATCTGCGAAACGTTGCACTTCCTGGCGGACCAAATTGCCGTAAGGCATGGGATGGCGGATGGCCGCGACTTTGTATCCCATTTCTCTTAAGATTAAAGACACCCGCCTCGTCGTCTGACTTTTGCCTGATCCCGTGCGAACGGCGCAGACCGATACCACCGGCTTCGTGGATTTGATCTGTGTATAGCGCGTGCCCATTAAACGGAAATCCGCGCCGGCCGCGTTGACCATGCTGGCTTTGTGCATCACGTATTCATGCGGTACATCACTGTAAGCAAAGATGACTTGTTCCACGCCATGCTGCTGGATCAGGTTGATGAGCTCCTCCTCGGCCCGGATGGGGATTCCGCTTGGGTATAGCGAACCAGCCAGTTCGGGCGGATAGAGGCGTCCCTCGATGTCCGGGATCTGAGTTGCAGTGAAAGCTACAACCTCATAATCCTTGTTCCCGCGAAAGAACGTGTTGAAGTTATGAAAGTCACGTCCGGCCGCGCCCATGATAATAGTTTTGATTGGCATAGGATTCTCCTATTCATCAAGTCACACTGAGGACAGTGTCCGGAGAAGCTCCGCTTTGGTTTTGAGCTTCTCCGTTTTTACCCAGGTGACATTTACACGAATATTTTAGATAAAACAGGCTAAACGTAAAGATAACGTTTAGCCTGTTCCTTACATGACCTCCGGGGCTTTGATGTCTAGCAACCGCAAGGCATTGGCAAGGGTCTGTTTTGCAGCGGCGACCAATCGTAAGCGAGCCTTGCGTATGTTTTCCTCTTCATTCTGCAACACGGGCACCGCGTGATAGAACGAGTGAAAGGCGTTCGCCAGATCATACGCGTAGGCCGCCATCACCAGTGGACGGTATTCGTTTGCGGCCTGTTGGACCGCGTTGGGAAAGCGTGAGACCTGTTCGATCAATTCGATCTCATGCCTGTCTAATTCGTAATCGAACGCGGGAGTGTCGGAACCTTCAAAAGTTTGAACGTTGGCTTTCTTCAAAATGGAATTGGCTCTCACATGCGCGTTCTGAATATATGGACCGGTTCGTCCATCAAAAGACAGTGCCTCGTTAACGTCGAAGACAATATCCTTATTGTTATCCACGGAGAGAATGGAATAGGTGAGTGCCCCCAGTCCGATCTGTTCGGCAATTGTTTCGCGTTCGTTCTCCGGGATATTGCCAGTTCGTTCAGACTCTACTGCCAGTGCCCGTTTCACGGCCTCATCGGCAACATCTTTGAGCAGTACCACACGTCCACGCCGCGCCGACATCGCTCCTTCAGGCAGGGTAACGTATCCGTAGGATAGGTGATAGCACTTGGCTGCCTGTGGAAAGCCCCACAATTCCAAAATTTTAAACACCTGCTGGAAATGCAGGCTTTGGCGAAAGTCAACCACGTAGATCGAGCGATCCACGTGATATTGCTCGAATTTTTGTTTTGCCAGCGCAAGATCTTTTGTCGAATACAATGACGTACCATCGCTGCGCAGGATGACCATCGTGCGATATTTCTCTTTGGTCAAGCCCAACTTCTCATCGATCTTCACGATGACGGGGCCCTGGGGGCGTTCATCTTCGGCGATCCCTTTCTGGATCAACTCCTCTGCGATGGCTTTCGACGGCTCGTCCACTTCCGATTCGTAGAACCAGACATCCATCTTGACATCGAGCATTTGCAGAATGTCGCGAAGTTCTTCCAGACTCCATTCACGCGTTACCCGCCACAACTCACGCACATACGGATCGCCCGCGTCCCATTTGCGATACATCTCGCGGCGTTCCGCGTCATAGATTTCGCGTTGTGCCTTCTCCTCCGGGGTTTCGTTTTCCTTCGGTTCGAGCAGCCCGGTGGCTTCGGCATAAATTTTTCCAAGCCATTGACCGCGCTCGTGAACGCCTTCCGGTTCCTGTCCTTTGTAAAATTTGTCGTAGATCCATAAAACGGTGATGACCCCCAGTCCAATATCGCCTGGATAGGTAGCCCGGATCGTATCAAAGCCCGCGAATTCTACAATTCGTGCCAGCGATTCGCCCAAGAGCGTTGTCCGTGCGTGGCCAATATGGATGGAGTGATGCGTGTTCGGTTGGGAATACTCCACCATGACGCGCTCATTTTTAGGCGCGCCACGCCCGAAGTCCGCGCCGGCGGCGAGCACTTCCTGCACTACCCGCCGCGCATATGCTGAGGTTGTGAAATACAGATTGAGATAGCCCCTGACTGCCTCGACGCGGCTGATGCCTTCCACGCTTCCGATCTCCGCCTTGACCTGCTCGGCGATCTCCTGGGCGCGCTGCGGCACCGGGATTTTTCCAGGGTCCCGCGTGCCTTTGGCGCGATTGTCTTTTCCACGCGTGCTTCATCCGCCGCGGTTTGGAAAAAAGAGGTGGCGATGCCCCATTCGCCACTGAACGGGATGGCGGTCCATTTTAGGGGTGCCAGCGGAATATCGTTGGCCGCACCATAGGCCTTGATTTTATCTTCGATGAGTTGTTGTTCTTTTTCAAACATAGGATTTAATTATATCAAGCCCAACCCCCTCCGCCCCGCTTTGCGGGGCAACTCCCCCAAAATCCGAACTGGATTCTTTGAAATCCCGACTCCTTCTTTAGGATTTTGGGGGAGGCTGGATGGGGGTATAAAAACGGGAGCCTTTCGACTCCCGCATGGATTACATCGTTCTACGATCAGACTTTGCAGCTTACTTGCTGGCCTTCTTGGTGCTGGTCTCCGCGGCAGGAGCCTCGCTGGGTTGCAGCGTGGCGAGCTTCTTCATCAGGCGGCCCTTACGACGGGCAGCATTGTTCTTGTGAATGACACCCTTTTCAGCGGCTTTATCCAGGGCGCTGATGGCTTTCATAATGGATCTTTCGATTCAGGCGCGTTGGCCGCGATATTGGCGCGTGCCTGATTAACGGCAGTACGGGCATAACCGCGGACGTTGCGATTGCGCAAGCGGCGATTCTCGTTCTGACGATTTCGTTTGATTTGCGACTTGATATTAGCCAAGATCTTCCTCCGGAAAATTCTGATCTACAATCCCGTGTCGACGGGACCTTTCTTTATGACGGCGATGTATTTTACATGAGGCCACTTGATTTGTCCAGCAATTTGACGCTGGGTGTCAAAGCCTTCCGAGTTTGACATTGCTAAAAGGAGCGCAGGACTTTGGACTCTTTCCTATTGCTTTGCTTCCAACACAACGTAGTAACCGCCAAGCAGGCTCCCATTCGACGATACGTAGGCAACGCCGATGATCGTCACATCCGGGTTGAGCAGGTCTGCTTGAGTATCGGCATTGCTGCTCCACCAATCGATGGCGGCCTGTGGGTCGCCTCCGGGAGGCGGTGCCGCGTACAGGAACTCAAAGACGTTGGATGCACTGAAACCTGCCGCGCTGACGCGTTGCTCGGGCGTCGAACCGTCCAGTCCGGTGTGGCTCACGTAATTATTGCAGAGCATTTCCGTGGCATGATCTTTGGCGATATCAGCCAGTTGAGCGTTCACGTTCAAAGCCGGCAAATTATTGCTAGTACGCCGGTTGTTGATCAGAGTCTGCAATTGATTCACGAAGGTTGCGTTTTCCTGGAAGTTGCAGGAGACGGTCTGGCTTGGCGTATTTGATATGCCGCTGGAGGCCGTCGATGTCGCGGCCGGTTGCCCGCCGGCCACGGTCGGGGTGATCGGTGTGGACGAAGGCGAAAGCGTGGCAGTTGGCGTGATCAGGTTGACCGGGATTTGCAAAACCTGGTTTACCTGCAGGGCATTGATATCTTCGCCGATACTGGGGTTGGCGGTCAGGATATCTTCCTGCTTGCTATTAAACTTTACCGCGATGCCTGCCAGCGTATCACCTGGCAAAACGTGATATTCCACCTTCGAGCCGCGCGGCAGGTTACCCGGAATGGGTGTGCTTGTGTCCAGGACACTGCCGGGCTTGGGAATGGTAATCGTCTGGCCAACAAAGATGATGCCATTATTGGCTTCCATATCAGCGAGATTCTTGTAATAGATGAGAAGAACGCCGTCATCACCCAAATTGAATTTGTCGGCGATGGAGACCAGGGATTCACCTTCTTGAACTGTATACGGAAAATCTTCAGCGGGCGTGCCTGTCACGGTGGCAGTTGGGGTTTCAGTGGTGGTGGGTGTCTCGGTGGGGAGAGGCGTAGTGGTGGGTGTAAACGTTGCCGTCGGGGTGGGAGTTTCCGTGGCAAAGATCTGTCCGAGCGGCTGGTCAGGTCTGGTCAGCCAAACGACCAAGAGGATGAATCCAATAATCACCAGCGCGATGGCGCCATACATCAGGAAGGGACCTTTTTGCCGGCGTCGTTTGCGATAGGCGTTAATTGTATTCGAGGTGTTGGACGGACTTCGATTTAGCATTTCATTTTCCTTTACAAAAGACGCGCGTGAGTGGGGTATCCCACCCGACGCGATGAAATGATTCTACCTGAAAATTGGGGATTGTGTCGCGGTAAATGTGCGTGGGTGCACAAGTACGTCATATAAACAGAATTTCAAGCAAGGAGCTTGTCAATCTGTTTTCCTGGGTACCTGTTTTTTTTCTATTTCAGATGGCCCTTCAGGAACTGTCCTGTATAGGACCCTTTTACTTTCATAACCTGTTCTGGCGTGCCCTCGGCGATCAATTCTCCACCTCGATCACCGCCTTCGGGGCCAAGATCTATCAGCCAGTCTGCCACCTTGATAATGTCCAGGTTGTGCTCGATGATCAACACCGAGTTTCCGGCATCCACCAAGCGTTGCAGCACCTCGATCAGCTTATGGACATCCGCCGCGTGCAGGCCCACGGACGGTTCATCTAAAACGTAGAGCGTTCTTCCGGTGGCGCGACGCGACAACTCCTTGGAGAGTTTCACGCGTTGTGCTTCACCCCCGGAAAGCGTCGTGGCAGGCTGACCGATACGGATATATCCCAGCCCCACCTCCTGCAATAACTTTAATTTGTTTTGCATGGGCGGATAATTTTTGAATTCCTCCAATGCGTGATCGACGGTCATATCCAACACGTCCGCGATGGAATATTTATCCCGGAACAAAACCTGCAAAGTTTCGCGGTTGAAGCGCTTGCCATGACATACATCACAAGGGACATACACATCGGGCAGGAATTGCATTTCGATGCGCAACTCACCCTGTCCCTGGCAGGCTTCACAGCGCCCGCCGTGCACGTTGAAAGAGAAACGCCCAGGCTTGTAGCCGCGCACTTTGCTTTCGGGCAGTTCAGCATAGAGTTTGCGGATCTCATCGAACAAACCGGTGTAGGTGCCCGGGTTCGAGCGCGGCGTCCGACCGATCGGTGACTGGTCGATGTTGATGATCTTGTCGAGTTGATCCACGCCTTCGATGCGCTCATGTTCGCCTGCCATCGTGCGCGCGCCCATCAGGCTGGACGCCAGATCGTTGTAAAGAATGTCACTCATCAGCGTGGACTTGCCCGAACCGGAGACGCCCGTGATACAGACCAGTTCCCCCAAAGGAATCGAGACATCGATGTTTTTCAAATTGTTAGCGGAGGCGCCGACGATCTTCAACGATTTGCCGTTTCCCTCGCGCCGCTCTTTCGGGACCTCGACCTGCTTACGCCCCGAGAGATACGCCCCGGTTAGAGACTTTGGGTGCGCCAGAATCTGCTCCGGCGTTCCCTCGGCAATGATACGTCCGCCGTGCTCGCCTGCGGCGGGGCCCAGGTCCACGATCCAATCCGCTTCGCGGATCGTCTCATCGTCGTGCTCCACCACCAAAACGGTATTGCCCAAATCGCGCAGCCCTTTGAGGGTATCCAGTAATCTTTTGTTATCACGGGCATGCAAACCGATGGATGGTTCATCCAATACGTACAACACACCAACCAAGCGTGAGCCAACCTGCGTAGCCAGGCGAATCCGTTGTGCCTCCCCGCCTGAAAGCGTTACAGCAGAACGATTGAGCGTCAGGTAATCAAGCCCAACGTTGACCAGGAAGTTCAATCGTTCATGGATTTCTTTCAAGACGCGTTCCGCGATCGCCTTCTGCTTGGATGTCAACGATGAACCCTTGCCGGAGATTTTCTTGATCCAATCGAGAGTCTTCAAAACCGGCCAGGAGGTCACGCTGATAATGTTCATATCATCCACGGTCACGGCCAACGCTGCCGGATTCAGTCGTTTGCCCCCGCAAGTGGGGCAGGGACGGTCGGACATAAATTCGCTGATCTTCTCGCGAATGAATTCCGAATTTGTTTCTTTATAACGTCGCTGCAGATTTGTGATGACCCCTTCGAAGGCGCGCGAGAAGCGAAACTCATTTCCGTTTGAGTTCTTATAAGTCATTTGGATTTGTTTTTCGCCAGTACCATATAAAATAATATTGAGCTGATCCTGGGTCAGCTCGCGCATGGGTTTATCGAGATCGATCTTGTAGGCTTTCGCCGCGGCTTGCAGACCTTGCCAGTAGTAACCGCCCTCTTCCTTCGGGCCGCTCCACTCCATGCTGGCGATCGCTCCCTCGTTCAGGGAGCGGTCGGCGTCCGGGATGATGCGTTCCGGATCGATCTCCAGTTTCGAACCGAGTCCCTGACAGTCCGGGCAGGCACCCTGGGGCGTGTTAAAGAAAAGGTGCGCGGCTCCACTTCAGAAATGGTCGTGCCATGTTCCGGGCAGGCGAGATGTTCCGAGAAATGAACATCTTCCTGCTTATCAACCAGGTTGATGGAAACATATCCTTCGCCAAACTTAAGCGCCGTTTCCACAGAGTCGGTGATGCGGGTGAGTGCGGCTTGGTGCTCTTCTTTATCCCGACCGTTGGAAATCACCAGACGATCCACCACAGCTTCGATGGTGTGTTGCTTGTAACGGTCCAGACTGATCTCATCATCCAGGCTATGGACGGCCCCGTCCACGCGGGCGCGGGCGAAACCAGCCTTGCGAATCTCTTCGAAGACGGCCTGATACGTTCCCTTGCGAGCGCGTACCAGCGGTGACAGGATGAGGATGCGCGTCCCTTCGGGAAGTTTCTCGATCTTGTCCACAATTTCCTGAGCAGATTGCTTCACTACTTCGCGTCCGCAGACCGGGCAATGTGGGATGCCGGCACGCGCGAACAAGAGCCTCAAATAGTCGTAAATTTCGGTAACAGTACCAACTGTTGAGCGGGGATTATGCGAGGTGGATTTCTGGTCGATGGAAACGGCCGGGGAGAGGCCCTCGATGTAGTCCACATCCGGTTTATCCATCTGCCCGATAAATTGCCGCGCATAGGCGGAGAGCGATTCCACATAACGACGCTGGCCCTCCGCAAAGATGGTATCAAACGCCAGGGAGGACTTCCCCGAGCCCGACAGGCCCGTGATAACCACGAACTTGTCGCGGGGAAGCTCGACGGTGATATTTTTTAAATTATGCACGTGTGCGCCGACCACGCGAATGGAATTGGATGTCATACTTTAACCTTCCCGGAGAGTTGGAAAACGAGTCGATTATAGCACATTTGTTTCATTTATCATTAATGATGTGCTGGTCTTTTTAGATCCCTCGCAGGCATGGCCTGCAAGAGAAGCCTTTGTCAGAACCGCAAACTTTTATTATACCAATGGACTTGGAGGGCTTCAAAGTTCTGATTCAATTCATATAAATCTTTGATGCTTTCAGGAGATGCGATGAACCGACCTTTACAATGGAATTAAAATGTTGCATGTTATACTCCCTGCAACTTCCAAAACCCGCCGGGGTTAAGTTTTTTAGACCCTGTCGGTAGGGACTAAATGTGCCGGATTTAGAATTTAATGAAGAAGATGTGTTGACCCGCGCCTCGGAGGGTGACCGCGAGGCATTTGGTTTGCTCTATGAGCGTTATCTTGATCGCATCTTTAACTATGTTTACTATCGAACGGGGAATCTTCATGACGCGGAGGATTTGACGGCCCGCGTGTTTCAACGGGCAATGAATCATATTCAAAATTACACAGATCGCGGCGTTCCCTTCTCGGCCTGGCTTTATCGGATCGCACACAATCTGGTCGCCAACTGGCACCGCGACCGTAGCCGTCGGCAGGAGATTCCGATTACCGATGTGCCAGTCTTGCCCTCGAAAGGCGACCATCCGGAGAAGAATCTGGTCCATTCCCAGGAACAGGAAGCGCTGCTCAAACTCATCCGACGCCTGCCTGCCGAACGACAGAGTCTGCTTATCCTGAAATTCGTAGAGAATATGTCGAATGCCGAGATTGGCGCCATTATGGGACGCAGTGAAGGTGCAGTCAAAAGTCTTTATCATCGAACGCTGCTGGCGCTCCGTGACCAGCTGGGCGATCAAAATATAAATCTGGACGGGGAATAACTCCGTCCAACAAACGGGTAAAAATGATCAAACGTACTTCATCCGATTCGGATCAACAACTCAACGCTCTCGAAGCGCATCTGGCGGGAACCTTGAAGCCGGTTGCATTGCCGAACGAAGTTCTCCAACGCCTGCGCGACCGGCTTCGCTTCCCACAGCCCGAAGAAATTGCTCTGCGCCTTGGCGACTGGGAGCGTGTCTTCCTGGTTGTCGGTGGCGTGATGTCCGGTCTATTGGTTACCATTACGGTAGCCCGGGCGCTCTATTTTTTTGTGGCACGAAGACATATCTAATCTGCAAAGAGCAGCCCCGAGGATTATGGATCTTTGGGGCCTTTTTATTTCAGTAATTCAACACATAATTCCCTGGCAACGATAATCAAATCGGTATTCAAAGGCAACTTGAACTCTTCGTTGACGCGTAAAGTCAGATAATTGGCGGATTGACGCATTTGCTCTGAGACTGTCGGGTCATCTGCCAGTCTTTGCAACAGATCATAGGCGCTGGGCGTATGTACCTTCTCGCCACGTCGTGTGAAATACGCGCGTGCTGCGATCCCGGCTGCGCGTCGGGCACAAACGCGCGCTTGACCCTCGTTGCCTCGTGCCCGCGCCTGCTCAGCTCGTGAAAATTCTTTTTCGATCTCTAGCTGCGGATCATCCATATCATTAAATTATACAGTGACTTCACAATTGGACGCTCATTATGAGTTTATAATCTGACATCTTATTGCAGGAGGTGGCCGATGAGAGCCGGAGCGAAAATATCAAAGCTCGTTTTGTTGAGTCTTGGCGCATTATTGGTTATGTCTTGTATGTTGCCGGGAATGATCCCATTAAATCGGGCGCAGGAGGGACCCAGGCCCAGCATGGAGACGGATGCTGATAAGGTTCTCGCAGTGCTGAATGGACAAGACTGGATCTATCTGGAAGCGAACGCCAAGCAACAGTATACCGAAGAGGATTTTGCAAAACCAGGTACCCTCACATATACCGTGACACTCACCGATAACAAACCGACTTTATTTCATTATGGTTGGTGTGCGACCACCGAGGAAATTCTACAGCAGAATTTCGAACACATCCGCTTGAACTCACCTTCAATGGGGAAGACTTTCCACGGGACGTTATCCATCCTCTCAGTTTTACGCAGTCCACTGGAATGACGTGTCTTGACTACGCCGTGCTATTATCCGATTGGCCGGCAGGCGAATATCAGCTTGAAGCGCTGGCCACCTTCGATCAACGGATCAATGATGGTCTTTCTGATTATCCGGCTGGAGAATATGCCTTTGAATACGATGTGACCGTGCAAAAATGAAGCAGGGCGGGCGCTTCATCCAGCGCCTGCTTTGCTTTAGTCCATGACCCGGTATCTGATCAGGGTCCATACCGCCGAAAAGGCATCTTTCAGCCCGATCTTTTTTCCTTCCGAATAGTCACGCGGATTGAAGGAAATAGGTACCTCGAAAATGCGATATTTACGTTTGAGGACTTTGGCCGTGAATTCAGGTTCAAAGTCGAAGCGTTTGGCCCGAATCTTCATTCCCTCGATCACCTCGCGGCGGAATACTTTGTAGCCGGTCTCCATGTCGGTCAGGATGGTGTTGTACAGGATATTCGTCATCAAGGTCAAAAGTTGGTTGGCAACCAGGTGCCAAAACATGGTCACGCGATGAGAACTGCCTAGGAAGCGGGAACCGTATACCACATCTGCCAGGCCTTCATTGATCGGTTGGAGTAGGGCCGGGTAATCACGCGGATCGTACTCCAGGTCAGCATCCTGAATTAACAGCACATCCCCTTTTGCAGCTTTTAATCCCGTTGCAACTGCTGCGCCTTTGCCCTGATTACGATCATGTAATAGGACGCGCACATTTTTCTTGCCATCCAATTTTTGGAGAATTTCACGGGTTCGATCTTTGGAAGCGTCATCTACGATAACGATTTCCTTCGCCAGTTTGGCAGCCTGTACCCGCTTGATGATTTCACCGATATTTTTTTCTTCGTTATACACTGGAATGACAACAGATAGTTCCATGGTGCATCAGATTATATTCGATATTGTCTATGGATCTATGAGACAGGCCGCGGGCTCCTTTGCAAAGCAAATGTAATCAACTTTCGGCTGATGGCCTTGCAAGAAGCAGTATAATTTGTCCGCACTCGAAATTTTTATTTAATTGGAGTATCCCAACTGGGAGGCATGATGACGAACCCCTTCGGCAGACCATCGGTGGGCCCGGCACTATTCTCACCCCCGCCGGTCAATTCAGTGGAAGATACAGGTCTTTCGGCCCTATGGTTGCAGGATTTAGCTTTAAAGATTCTCTATTCCCAGGGGTACATGAGTGGCTTTAAGATTGCCGAACTGATCGCCCTGCCTTTTGCCGGGGTTATGGATGGTATTCTTGAATTGTTGAAGCGCGAAAAAATGTTGGAGGTCAAGTCTTCGCAGGGAGGCTTGGGGGAGGGTGCCTATACCTATGGTATTACAGGAGCAGGTGTGACACATGCGCGTGAAGCGTTGGAACGCAGTCAGTACGCTGGCCCCGCCCCGGTTCCTTTTGAAGTGTATAACGAAGCCATACGCCGTCAGAAGACAGGACGGATGACGGTTACCACACGCTTGATGCGGCAAATCCTGTCCCAGTTGGTGCTCTCTGAATCCACATTTCAACGATTGGGCCCCGCGCTGAATTCAGGAACTTCCATCTTCATGTATGGACCGCCCGGTAACGGCAAGACGAGTGTAGCGCGTGCATTCGGCAACCTGGTTTTGACTCAGGGCATGTATATCCCGTTCGCTTTGTACCTCGATGGGCAGGTGATCAAAGTGTATGATGCAGTGAGCCACAAACTGGCGCCTGACGCAGAAGTTCACAAAGCCGGAACCACCGGAAACCTGCGTACCAGCCAGCGCCGCGATCCGCGTTGGGTGAAGATCCGGCGTCCGTTTATCGTGGTGGGCGGCGAGTTGACTCTGGAAGGACTTGATCTGGTTTACGATGAAGTGCATAAGTTTTATGAGGCACCGTTCCAGGTCAAAGCCAACGGCGGCATTCTGTTGATCGATGACTTTGGACGGCAGCAGGTACGCCCGCGTGATTTGCTCAACCGCTGGATCGTCCCGCTCGAAAATCGCGTGGACTTCCTTACGCTTCATAACGGACGGAAAATTGAAGTGCCGTTCGACGTTTTGATCGTATTCTCGACCAACCTCCCGCCCAAAGACCTGGTGGATGAGGCCTTCCTGCGCCGCTTGCGGCATAAGATCGAGATTGGCGATCCTTCCTATGAGGAGTTCCGTGAGATTTTCAAACGTGTCGCGCAGGATAAGAAAGTGGAATACAGCGATCAAGGACTGGCGTATTTGTTGCAGGAATGGTATATCAAACGTAACCGTAAGTTACGTGCCTCACATCCGCGCGATCTGTGTGATCAAATTCTGGATATTTCAAGCTATCTTTCGGTCCCGCCGACCATGTCCCGCGATATGTTGGACCGGGCCGCGCTGGCCTACTTTGTGGATATTTGATCTGCTTTCTCCTGTAAAGTATTGCGGATTACGCATCACAATTCATGGCGCGTAATCCGCAAATTGTTAATTATGCTGACATCGCTTCCTCAACCTGTCATCTTTGCGCATCGCGGCGCGTCTGCGCACGCGCCTGAGAACACGTTGGCTGCCTTCGAGTTGGCCCTGGCGCAGGGCGCAGATGGCATCGAACTGGATGCCAAAATGTCGTTGGATGGTCATGTAGTTGTCATTCACGATCCAACCGTGAAACGCACCACCGGGGAGAGGGGAAGGGTGAAGGATTTGGTGCTATCCGACTTGCGGACCTTGGATGCAGGAGGTTTTTTTTCTGATCAATTTCGCGGTGAGAAAATTCCCACGTTGGAGGAGGTTTTCGAGACCCTGGGAAAACGCACCTTGATCAATGTCGAATTGACAAACTATACAACTCCGCGCGATCATCTGGTGGAATCAGTGTGTATGCTGGTCAAGAGGTTCGCGCTGCAGAAACGTGTCATGTTCTCCTCTTTCTTTGCCTCAAATCTTTCGAAAGCGCGAGCCTATCTTCCGGATGTTCCCTGCGGACTGCTCGCGTTGGGTGGTTTGTTGGGTGCCTGGGCGCGCTCCTTCGGTTTTGCCTTCGGAAAATATGAGGCGTTACACCCGTATCGAGCCGATGTGACGCCACAGCAAATCCAACGCGTGCATCGCCTTCAACGGCGTGTACACGTGTGGACGGTCAATCCGGCCGAGGAAATGCGCCGTTTGTTCAGTTGGGAGGTGGATGCCATTTTCACGGATGATCCGCAATTGGCTGTACAGGTGAGGGGGGAAACAAAATGATAAGAAACGGTGACCAGGTTCCGGCCCGGAAAAGAAACGCCAGTCATGGTTTGAAGGGCATATGCGCTTAAGAGCTCCTTTCTACTGGCTGACGGTTCTATCCGCGCTGTCGTTTCTCGCCTCTCTGCTTGGGCCTCTGCCTGTCGCGCGCGCCCAAACACAAACTCCACCGGCAAGGGTTCAGGCCATGTTGGATGCGATGTCGCCGGAGGAACGCGTCGGACAGTTGTTTCTGGTCACGTTTGAGGGCACCGAGACGCATGATCAAACTCAGATCTATGATCTGATTGTCAACCATCATGTGGGTGGTGTGGTATTGCTGGCACAGAATGACAACTTCACCACCGATCCCGATATCATTTCCACGACTCATCAGTTGGTCAACAACCTGCAGACCATTGCGCTAAACGCCACCGCTTCCTCAAATACAGATCAACCCAGCGGTCAGGTTCATGTGCCTTTGTTTGTTGGTATTTCTCAAGAGGGCAATGGTGTTCCCAATGATCAAATTCTGAGTGGGTTGACTCCGGTACCGGATGCCATGGCGATTGGTGCAACCTGGAAAACAGAGCTGGCCCAACAGGTTGGTGCGGTGCTGGGTAGTGAATTGAGTGCCCTGGGATTCAATTTATACCTCGGCCCCTCATTGGATGTGGTGGACTCGCCCAATCCCTCTCCGCAGATCGATTTGGGAACGCGTGTTTTTGGCGGTGATCCTTTCTGGGTGGGCCAGATGGGTCGCGCCTACATTTCAGGGCTGCATCAAGGGAGCGAGGGCCGTATGGTTGTAGTGGCCAAACACTTCCCGGGTCGCGGCAGCTCGGACCGCCCCCCGGAGGATGAAGTCGCTACAGTTCGCAAGTCGCTGGAGCAGTTGAAGCAGATCGAGCTATCGCCATTTTTTGCGGTGACAAATTCCCTGGATACAGATGAACTTGCTGATGGCCTGCTCGTATCCCACATCCGCTATCAGGGATTTCAAGGCAATATCCGCGCAACGACCCGCCCGGTAAGCCTGGATGCTTCCGCATTGTCCGCCATCCTGCAACTGCCTGAATTCACAACCTGGCGTGGAAATGGTGGCCTGATGGTGAGCGACGCGCTCGGCAGTCAGGCGGTACGTGATTTTTATTCACAGAGTGGACAGGACTTTTCCCCGCGTTCGGTGGCACGGGATGCTTTTCTGGCTGGGAATGATCTTTTATATCTGGGTAATATCACTTCTGACGAAGCAAATGATGATACCTATTCCGCCACACTGCGCATCCTGGATTTCTTCTCGCAGGAATATCGTAGCGACTCAACTTTCGCACAATTGGTGGATACCTCCGTCGCCAGAATCCTTGCTCAAAAATTCCGCATGTATGATACGTTTTCAACGGTAAACGTACTCACGCCGGCGAGTGCCCTGGGGAAAATAGGGGATTCACAGTCGGTCATGTTTGGCGTGGCTCGCAGTGCTGCCACGTTGATCAACCCGGATCCTCAAGAGTTAAGCACGCTTCTGCCGCAGCCACCCACTCAGGCGGATCGGATTGTCTTTCTAACCGACACATCGACTTACCAGCAATGCACCTTGTGTGCTCCCCAGGAAATGCTGGCTGCTGATGCGCTTGAAAAAGCGGTGCTGCGACTGTATGGACCGGATGGGAGTGGCCAGGTTTTTACCAATCGCTTGAGTTATTATCCATTTTCTGAAATTGAAGCGATGCTCAACGGGGAAGGCGAATCGAATATCGAATCATCCCTGCAAAGTGCCAGTTGGGTGGTGATCTCCCTGGCCGATATCAGGAATGGACAGATTGCTCTCCTACGCCGTTTCTTTTCTGAGCGCCCCAACCTGGTGCGCAATAAGAATGTTATCCTGTTCTCCTTCACCGCTCCTTATTATCTCGATGCAACCGATATCTCCAAGCTGACAGCTTATTATGCACTATATAGCCGGCAGCCGGCCTTTGTGGAAGTCGCCGCACGGTTGCTCTTTCAGCAACTTTCTGTCCAAGGGGCTTCGCCAATTTCCATTGCTGCGGTGAACTACGATCTCATCAAGGCGACCTCCCCTGACCCAACACAGGTGATTCCGTTATCTTTGGATGATGTTACCGCTGTGGAACCGACCTCAACCGCCACGGTGGAAGTGACCACCCCGACAGCTGTGCCTACAGAAACACAGATCCCGCTCTATCGCATTGGCGACACCCTCGCTGTTCGGGCTGGTCCCATTATGGATCATAACCATCATACGGTGCCGGACGCGACGGTAGTACACTTCACCATGTCCACGCGGGATGAAGCCGGTGGCATCCTGCAACAGATCGACGCGACGACGACAGATGGCATCGCACATGCCTCCTTTGTCATCGATCAACCGGGCAAAGTTGAAATCAGTGCGGCCAGTGAACCGGCTGTCGTCTCTGAAGTAATTCAATTCGATTCTTCCAATGAGGGTGCTGCTGTAACTGTGGTTGTTCCTCAAGCCACGGATACACCACAACCGATTCCACCAACTGCGACGGTTCAGGTTCAAAATGATCTGGTATCGCCTGAAGGATATCCTCGCATTGGCGTTTGGCTCCTGGTTGTACTGGCACTCTTCGGTGGAGCGCTGCTGATGTTTTGGGCGATCAGTAGGCTGGTTACGCCGCGTTGGGGCCTACGCTGGGCGCTTTGTATTTTTCTGGGTGGCTTGTTGGCCTACAATTATCTGGCTTTGGGCTTTCCGGGTGTGGCGGATTGGATCGCCTCGGATGCCGGCGCGGTTGGGGTCTTGTTATTGACGCTCGTTGGCGAGGGGCTTGGAGCACTTGTGGCGTGGTTTTGGATGCAAGTTTTCAGCGGACCAAAGTCGCAAGAAGACTGATCAACAGCAGAACGGCTGCACTCCAGACCAGCGTGGCCTCAGGTGTGCGAGACAGATAATCCCACGCAGATTGAGGCCGGGCACGTCGTCTTGGAAGAGGCAGGGTGGGAGTTTCACGATAGCCCAGCAAGGCTTGACGAAAATCACTGATCGTTTGCGGACGTTCATCCGGGTGCAAGGACATGGCCCACAGGATGGCGCGTTCGGTGCGCGGCGAAACGGCAGAATTGATCTGTCGGATCGAGACCAGACTTTCGGGTCGAAGGAAGCGCTTGCGCGCATCTGCCGGGGCTTCGTTCGTCAATAGGTGGTAGAGCGTGGCACCGAAGGAATAAATGTCGGAACGGATATCGGTGTGCACGTCGGTTCCTCCATATTGCTCGAGGGGGGTGTACAGCGCGGTGCCCTGTCCCTGTATGATGGTGATGGTGATCTCTTCTGGCGCGAGAATTTTTACCAAACCGAAATCGACCAGTTTGATCAATCCATTTGGCATGAGTTTTAAATTGCTGGGCTTGATATCGCGATGGACGATGGGTGGTTCCTGACCATGTAAAAAGGTGAGCGCGCTGGCGAGTTGTTCCGCCCAGGAGAGCACATCTGATTCTTTAAGGAAGGTCTTTTTCCGTCTGGCTTCCAACATAAGCACACGCAGATCTTCACCCGGCACAAAGTCCATCACCAGATAGTCGCGTGGACCATTCGAAAAGAAATCCGAAACCTTGGGCAGATTGGGATGGTCGAGGCGCGCCAAGACAGTTGCCTCACGCAGGAACTGATCGCGGGCTTCTTCTCGAATGTTTTCCGGGAGGGCGCTGTCGTATTCGACTTCCTTCAACGCACATTGACGGCCTTTGAGACGGGTATCATCAGCCAGGTAAATGGAACCCATTCCGCCCTGACCGATCCGTTCGTGGATCTTGTAGCGGCCGCGCAAGACCTCCCCGCTCTTGAGGGGTGGGAGCAATATTTCTCCTTATGTTCGCGTACTGATGGTCAGCAGCGCTTCGGCAGATCTGTGTCGGCGTAGTTCTGCACAGAAACGCGTGTTTATGCTATATTTCAAAGTACTGCAAGACTTACGCAAAAAATTCTTCTTCGGCGCACATTGAAATGTAGCACAGAGCCCATTGCAGGTAGCGGTATTATATACTTCTTTCAAAAACTTTGGCATAATTGCTTCGTGGAATTCTTATGAAAAAATCACAAGAAGAGTATCCATTGCTGGTTGCACAAGAGGGGCCGCTCAAAGGGCAGCGCTGGCAGTTGAGCCAAACATTGGTGCTGGGCCGGGAGCAGAACTGCGATGTAGTCATTTCCGACCGGCAGATTTCGCGCTTTCACACGCGCATCACCCCCACCTCTGAAGGGGTCTTTCTCGAGGATCTCGGGAGCAAAAATGGTACACATCATAATGGCGTTCCATTGTCTGCCCCGGTGGTTTTACAGGATGGAGATCTGATCTCGGTCGCGCTCGCACAACAATTCCTGTTCCTGACCTCGGATGCCACCATGCCGTTGCTGGAAGGTTCCGGCCTGTCCGGGCGGTTGATGATGGATCAAAAATCGCGGCGGGTTTGGGTAAATCAACAGCAACTTGTTCCTCCACTTTCAGCACAGCAATTCAAATTATTGTGGCTCTTGTATGAGAGTCACGGCCAGGTGGTCAGCCGCCCTGATTTGGTGTCCGCGGTTTGGGGAGATGAGCAGGCAGCTGGCGTCTCGGATCAGGCGCTGGACACGTTAATTCGCCGTCTGCGCGATCGGTTGGCGGCGCTCGATCCGACCCATCAGTACATCGACACAGTGCGTGGGCACGGAATCCGCTTGGATAACCCAGCCATGTAATCTGGGTAGGTCAACAGAAACGCCTCTCGTCTCGGCGCGGGAGGTTTTTTTATTCCCAGCCCGCAACTTTTTTGGGCGCTCGACGACTATCCTTATGAACCAATGAAAGCCAATCGTAATTTCGAAGTAATTCTTTTCATGAGGTAAGCGTTGTGGCTCCGTTCGTCTCAAGCAAATCGATAGACCGGCCTGTCAGGATGATATACTTTCTATGATAGGATATGGAATTCAATCAGGATTTGTGAGGCTTGGGGCCGGACAAACGATGGCAGCTTACGATGAACATCAAGCGCTGGCAGGCTTGCAAAAATTGGACTCGCAAGCCATAGGCGCCATTTACGATCAGTATTTTTCTGAAATCTATCGTTATGTCCGTTATCGGATCAACGATGATATTCTCGCGGAGGATATCGCCAGCGATGTCTTCGTGCGTTTGCTCGAAGCTGCCCAAAAGAAACAGGGACCCCGTACCAGTCTCAAGGGTTGGTTGATCGCCACGGCCTCCAACGCGGTCAATGACCATTTACGTCGTCAATACCGCAGGCCGACAGAAATTTTATCTGATGCGATGTCAGATGGTGCTCCCACCATTCAGGCAGAAGTGGATTTGCGCGAACAAAACCGAATGGTGCAAATTGCGTATGCTCAGTTGACTTCCGAACAACAGGAAGTGCTGGCTTTAAGGTTTGGGCAGGGTTACTCCCTTGAAGAAACTGCAACCCACATGAAGAAAAATGTGAACGCCGTAAAAGCTCTCCAATTTCGTGCCCTGGCTTCGCTTCAGCGGCAGATCGGGGAGGTAAATCATGAATAATTTGTACGAAGTTTTAGAAACATGTTTGCAGGATCTGGAACAGGGTGCAGAGATTGAAACTGTGCTGTTCCGTTATCCTGAGCTTGCAGATGAACTGCGCCCCATTCTTGAAGCCTCTGTAAATGCAAAGAATATGACAGTTCCTGCTCCCTCTACTGAGGTCGTGCTACGCAATCGTGCCAAAGTTCTGCAGCAGGCAGCCCAGATGCGTGAGGAAGAAGCGAAAGTGCGGACGCGTCGTCTCTGGTCCGTGCCTCTGCGACGCGCTTTGGTAACTCTGATCGTCCTGGTCATGCTTTTCGCCAGTGGGACTGGTCTCGTGCGCGCAGCTTCGAATACGCTGCCTGGCGATCAGCTTTACCCTGTGAAGCGTACCTGGGAAGATGTACTTATAGCCTTCACGTTCAATATGCAACAACGCGATGCGCTGGAGGTGGAACACGAAAACGAACGCATCCAGGAGTTGCAGGAACTCTTTGCCGAGGGACGTTCGGCAAAGGTGGACTTTACTGGATCCATCACGAGTCAGAACTTAGACCAATGGCTGATCTCCGGTATCCCGGTCGCTATCTCACCCCAAACGGAAATGAGCGATCAGCATGTCTTGGTTGGTAGCGCGGTTCGTGTAACTGGCCAGGCTCAGGGAAATGGCGTGGTCTTGGCGGAGCGCATCGTTCTTTTGCCGCCCGGCTCGACACTCCCTGATGTGAATGATGAGCAGGAGAATGAGAGCGAAGATCAGGCAGTACCAACTCTCCAGATTCAGGATGACTCGGGTGGGAGTGGCAGAGATGAAACGCCGACGGCCGAGGTGACTCAGAAAAGTGAAGAAGCTCTGAACGATGGATTGAGCAGCGTCACCGATGATTCAAGTTCAAGTGATGGCAATCAAAAAAACGATGGCAAAGATGATAAAAAGCAAGGGGATGACAAAAGTTCTGACGGGGGACATGATTAGAGATGATAACATGCGGAGCGCCATACAGCGCTCCGCATGTTTTATCGGTTAAGATTGCCGTGACTAAGTTGTTGAATCTTCTTAAGTCAGATGTCTTGCATATCTAATAAATTAAGTCTATTAAATGTGTCATTCGTTTTGACCAACTCAAAGTTTTGGGCGGAAAAACAATAATCATCACCTTCAACTTGAAAATGCTTTTGAACTTCGAGAAGAACTTTTCCCATTCGATAGTAGGATTGAATTGCAAATGTAATGTATTTTCCCTCAGGCATTAACCTAACCTTTAAGATGGCCGGGAAGTCATCCTCATCATTACCTTCCGGAGGAAATTCGTTAGGTAAATCAATTCTGTTTAGTAGACCAGTATTTCTGGTTTTTGAGGAAGACAGTTTGCTGAGCTCAATACCTGAACTGTCGTCTGCCACAAGAAATTTCGCGCCGGGGATTTTATGATTGAATTGGGAGTGAGCTTAATTTTTCGCTTGCTTAGTATTCTCTTTCCATTCAGATAAGTTCCATTTTTACTTTCCAAATCTTCGAGATAATAAGTGTTGTTCTTTCCAAGGGTGATTTGAGCGTGTAAGCCTGATGCGTATTCATGGTCAATTACAACATCACATGTGCTATTAAACCCAGAGTTAAGCTGCTAGGGGGAATTATATATTTGTCGACTACTCCGATACCTAGAGAGCGAATTAGCTTTAAGCTACCAATAATTTTGCTCTTTGGGTCTAAGTTTTTTGCATTTTGTTCTTCTATCCAGTCGTCAAGCTGTAACCAAAAAGACAGAATCGCTATGCCACTTGTTTCATCCATTTTCTTTTGCGAAGGAGTGGTTTCTCTAGCAAATTCCTTAACGGCAGTATCTAAACTTTCGGAAAGCTCTTTATAAGTTTCATAAATAACAGCACTGACACCATCCAAAACCTCTGGCCATTTCCTATCATTCTTTTTTCGTAATAGTATCCAAGGAAATCTTTTCCCGATAGCAAGTCCTAGTCCAAGATAGCTTAGCTCGTCGGACATATACCCCGGATGATTAAGGCAAATCTTGAAGAATAAACCTTTCTTCTTACATCGCATAGACGATTTTGAGCAATAATATCTGTTGAATGTATTGGATACATATGATATTCCGAAAAGTACAGAGACATAATATGATTAATTTGATCCCAATCTCCTCTTTGCAGTAGTCCAGCCTTATTCAGAATAACAAATGAGTTTTTGTTTTGGCTGATGAGCATGCTTTCACAAATCTGGTTGCAAAATTTGCAAAAATTATCATCGTCAGGGTAAATTTGGTTTAATAGATTGTCTATTATGTTTCCTAACTTATTGGGAATATCCAGATATCCAGAATAAGATACAATCGAAAAGCCTTGTAACATAAGTGGGCCATAGTGTTCTTTGTCTACAATAATAATTATTGGCTTGTTATATGCCAGTGCAATACCTATCTCAATGTAGATTTGAGGATAAGACTTAGCTATTTCGAAAACACAAAGATCTGCTAAATAAATGTTTTTACACGTGCCGAACAAAATTGTGTTTCCCTCATAAGTTTGATTTGCATAAAAGGGCTGATAATTTCTCTCTAAGAGCACATTGTTTAGAATTGGTCTGAGATCATCTACCTTTTGTGCATTCAAGGGATGACTTATGTAACAATATTTTTGATTCGCTGTATTCATGTTATACCTGCCGGGCTAAATATCAGTGATCGGCTATAAGCTTTATCGCAGCAGTAATTTTTTTGTTTAAATCGAGGAAGGAAGTAAATGGAAGTACAGAAATTCCTTGTAAATCTGATGGGATCGCTGACTTGGTCTTATGGACTAAAATCACTGGGCGATTCAAACCAAGTGCAATGCCAAGCGCCAAAAATGAATTAGGGGAACATTTTTTGTCAACACGAAAAATCCCAAGTTGTGATGCATTAACAGCCTCTACTATCTCGTTCAGCTTCAAGCTATTGCTTTTTCCTAGAATTTTTGGATAAGGAATGCCTTCCTTGTTAAAGTGCTGTTCAATGTTGTTGTCTTCTAGATCTTCTAGAAGTATTGAGCTTAAGCCGGCACCATTGATTGCTTTAGCAGCGTCTAAACTGAAATCTGCAGCGTTCATACAGCCATGCGAGATGAGCACTGTTGCTTGTTGTTCAATATTGTTTGAAACCTTTGGTTTATAGTGAATGAGATTTGCTATAAATGGCTTTAACTTTTCCCCAAAGTCATAACGGAGTGCTAAATAGCTGGTAATGGGATAATATTCAAGGCCACTTAGTGAACTAGCAATACTTGCTGTGCCATCTTTGATTAAAATAAATTGCTTTCCTAATCCTATTGAGATACCTAACTCTAAATAGACATTTCGATTTTGACTTTTTGATAATTGGTAAATCCCAAATAGAGTACTTTGTATTAATTCGCTTATTTTGCAGAGTAAGAGCCCACTTTCAAATAAGTCATCCGCTCGCATCGGGTTCACACCAAATTCCTGTAGAGCCTGTAATAGGGATGACTTGAGATCGTCATTGTTAGTGCTAAATTCCTGTGCTAAGAAATAATGTTCCGGTTTGGGGATTAACATATAGCCACGACAGACGCCGTCGGTTAGGATAGAGCCTTTTTGAGGTTTAATATTTTGAGATAATTTGATTTGCTCTATTAATTCAGATCTTGATTTATCTAGCCCAAGGCGTTTTTTTATTTCTTTAATGTTGTCAGCGATCTGATTTAAAGTGAGTCCTTGATTTTCCAACCCGTTCCGAATCTCTTCTGTAAGGTCCAGACTAATATTATGGTGCAGGCTTAAGTAACTCTGAATTTGTTCGAGTATTAGTCGATTGTCTTTAAATTCTCGTAATACTTCTTCTTTGAACATGTATTGGTTGTTGAGGATTTCTTTTCGGAACAGACTCTGGGCAAAATCGACAGTACGATAAACCAGTTGTCTATAATCATCTTCGCTTAAGGTATGCCCACCTATCATTAATAAGTTTTTATCTGCAATCGCTTTTGCAATTTGCCCTTCAATTATGGTTCTGGAAATTGTTGAAAAACTTGCATTATTGATCTTGATAGAAATGTCACTTGCAAGCGCGCTTTCGAATTGATCTACTAAAATATTAATTGTTCCATCACCATATTTGGCTAACTCATTACGTAAAATCTGAACACTTGAAACAAATGCTTCTAGATAAAGTTTTTCCCATGATTTTCTAGAAGTTTTTTGCCACACTTTCTTGAAAATATCATAAAAGATGCCACTTGGGATTCCTAAAAGAGTAGCTTTTATGAGTTCTGAAAGAAGAGTTGACATTATGCCTTGATAAATTTCCAAACCCAACTAGCTCATGAACCGTGACCTCTACTGATTGAATAGATGATGTGGAGTTTGTTTAGACCTATCTGAGTTTTTCACCGAAAATAGTAACTCTGTTGTTTATTATACGATCAAATTCCAACAAAACCTATTTTAAGAGCAGAATGCAATGTTTGTCACCTTGTAACTTTCCCTTATGAATATTATTCATAAATTCTTCCTTGTAAGATGTTCGAAAATAGTGTACATTATGCTAGCACGTTCGTTCTATTTTCGCGCAGGAGAATTTTATGACCGACTCGAACTTCTATCTTGGACACGCGTACGACCCCATCAAAAAGTCCACTACCGATACTCAAGTGAATTACGACCCGGCCGATTTGACCACGCATGCTGTGGTAACCGGCATGACGGGTTCCGGTAAAACGGGTCTTTGCATTACCTTGCTCGAAGAAGCGGCGCTCAAGGGCATTCCCGCCATCATCATTGATCCCAAAGGCGACCTCACCAATTTATTGCTGCACTTTCCGGATCTGGCTCCCCAGGATTTCCAACCCTGGCTTGATTTGGAACAGGCGCGGCGTTCCGGGAAAACCATTGAACAGGCCGCCATGGAAACCGCGCTTTCCTGGCGCAACGGGTTGAACGAGTGGGGAATTAATCAGGAACGCGTATTGGCGCTTAAGAATTCGGCACAGTTTGCAGTCTTCACACCGGGCTCTGATTCAGGCCTCCCGGTCAGTGTTTTATCTTCGCTGGCTGTCCCCGATCTTTCGTGGAATGAAAACCGCGAAGTATTGCGCGAGAAAATTTCCAGCACAGTCACAGCCTTGTTGGGCCTGGTCGGGTATGAAGATATCGATCCGCTGCGTTCGCGCGAACATATTTTGCTTGCCAATATTTTCGAGAATGCCTGGAGCAAAGGCAAAAGCCTCGATCTAACGGAATTGATTCTGCAAACGCAGACGCCTCCCTTTGAGAAACTGGGCGCCTTTCCTGTGGATACTTTCTTCCCTGGCAAGGATCGAATGGAACTGGCGATGGTGTTGAATAACATCCTTGCATCCCCGGCGTTTGAAGCCTGGCGTCAGGGTCAATCATTGGATATCGGCTCGATGCTTTACACCGAAGATGGTCGCCCGCGTTACAATATTTTTTATCTTGCCCATCTCTCGGATACCGAGCGCATGTTCTTTATTACACTGCTGCTTTCAGCGGTCGAAACCTGGATGCGCACACAAGCAGGAGCCACTTCATTGCGTGCACTTCTTTACATGGATGAAATTTTTGGCTATCTGCCTCCACAACGCAATCCACCTTCCAAACAATTGTTCCTGCGCATGTTGAAACAGGCGCGGGCCTTTGGTCTCGGTTTGTTGCTTGCCACGCAAAACCCGGTGGACGTGGATTACAAGGCCCTCTCCAACGCGGGTACCTGGTTCATCGGCAAACTCCAAACCGAACAGGATAAGGATCGTCTGCTGGATGGATTGGAAAGTGCCGGGGGCAATGTGCCGCGCGGCGACATCGATAAATTGATTTCTTCGCTGGGAAAACGCGCGTTTATTTTGCATAACATCCATGCGAAGCAACCTGTTTTATTTCAATCGCGCTGGGCGATGAACTTCCTCGCCGGACCGATGATGCGGGCTCAGATTCCTGCCTTGAATAAACTGGTCAATGCGGACCTCACGCTTCCAGCGACGCCCGCACCTGCTACTGCCTCCCAAACGGACTCTACGCCTGAGCCGGTTCAGCCATCATTCATGGCCTCGACTCCACAAGCGCCAAAAACGGCTCGTCAGCCCCGGATCGAAAGCCGTAAACCGGAAGGTACCGAGACCAAACCTTCCCTGCCCGCTTCGATCAAGGAATATTTCCTTCCGCAAAATTACAGCCTGCCGGAAGCCTTCCAGGCTGCTGGACAGTCCATGCCCGGCGAAGCAATGATCGATGGTGTGATCTATCGCCCCACGTTGACGGCCTCCGCCCAGGTGCGCATTCTCGATCGTAAGCTTGGCGTGGATAGTGAAGTTTCGCGCGGCGTCCTGGTGGAAGCGCTGGATAAGCGCGGCTCGGTGCGATGGGATGATTATGCTTTCGACACTGCTCTGTTGGATAATGTCGATACCTCCCCGGCTCCCTCTTCGCGTTTTGGCATCATCGATGCGCCATTGAACGATGTCAAATTGATGACCGCGTTGCAAAGAGATTTCACTGATTGGGTCTATCGTAATTCGTCAGTCAAAGCGCGGGCTAATGAAGCCTTGAAAGTCTATGCCGGTCCCGATATCAGCCGGGCCGAGTTCATGAAGGCGTGTGCGGATGCCGCCAGTGAAGCACGTGACGATGAGATTTCCAAGAAGACCGCACAATTCGATCGTCAACTCAGAACCTTGGAAGATCGTCTGGCGCGCGAGCAACGCGAACTGACAGAAGATCAAGTCGATTATGAACACCGCAAATGGGAGGAACGCGGCAACCTGGCGGAACTGGGCGCAAGTCTGGTTGGATTGGGACGCAAGAAAAGTCTAAGCTCGCAGCTATCCAAACGCCGCCTGACCGAAAAGGCCAAAGCCGATGTGGAAGAATCGGTGGATGCCATTGCCCAATACAAAGAGCAGATTGCTGATCTTGAAAAACAGCGTAAAGAGGCAATTGAACAAATCAATGATGAATGGGGAGAAAAGGTCAACGACATTACCGAAGTGACTGTCACGCCCAAGAAAACGGACATATTCATCAATCTCTTCGGCGTGGCGTGGATGCCGTATTACCTCGTGCAAACGGGAACTGAAACGATCGAGTTACCTGCCTTCGGCGCCGAATAAATGCATATGTCATTGCGAGTTTGTCGCGCTGAGCGGAGCCGTAGGCGCAGACGAAGCGAAGTAGTCTCAGCAGATTGCTTCGTTATTCACTTCGTTCGCTCCTCGCAATGACGGGTCTTCTGACAGGAGAAAAATGTTCTGGCTGATTTGCATCATTGCCTTGTGGGGGGTTGTCCACTCATGGTTGGCCTCGTTGGGATTCAAGGATTTCCTGCAACGCACATTGGGAAACGGATTCATGAGGTTTTATCGTTTGCTCTATAACTTGTTCTCTGTGATTAGTTTTGCTCCCATTCTTTATCTCATGCTCATTCTGCCGGATAAAAATTTATATCAGATTCCTTCTCCGTGGAATTATGTTTTATTAACCGGGCAGGGACTTTCCGTACTGCTACTCTTCATTGCAGTTCTACAAACTGATACATTATCCTTTGTCGGGTTACGTCAGTTGGTCGAGGAAGAGAAGCCCGGCAGGCTGGTTACCAAAGGCTTTTATCGTTACATCCGTCATCCTCTCTATACCTTTGGATTATTAATTCTTTGGCTTTCCCCTTCAGTGACAGTCAATTTATTTGTAGTGTATGTATCGCTGACGATTTATATCCTTGTGGGGGCTTTTTTCGAGGAACGCAAACTTTTGCGCGAATTTGGGCAGGAATACGTCAATTATCAATCCTCCACACCCATGCTGATTCCCGGCCGGAAATTTGGTGGGAACAAGTAATCCGCGCAAACCGTCTTCATTGAGTGCTCATCCTGGATTAACTATTGTGATTTCTTACAAGGTATAATTTTCAGCAATGGCTACAGTTTCTTATCCATACAAACGCATTCCCATCTTTCCACAAATTGTCGCCGCCTTACTCAGCGGTTTGATGTTTTTCTTTGCCATTATTATCCTTTGGACAGTGGGGTATCAACTTCGTTACGCGGGACGCATCTTCCCCGGCGTTTCGGTGGCAGGCGTGGACCTGTCCGGTTTGAGTCCCTCCGATGCGGCGGTCAAGTTGAATCAGACTCTTTCGTATCCCATCAGCGGAAAGATTCTTTTCCGTAATGGGGATAACGCCTGGATCGCCACGCCCGCGGAATTAGGCATGGTGTTCGATCCATCCTCCAGTGCGCAAACAGCTTACAGCTTGGGAAGAAGCGGAGGCTTGTTCGGCGCATTAGCCGGTCAGATACGCGCGGGCGGTGGCGGGATACATATCCCGCCAGTGATCATTTTCGATCAACGTGTGGCTTATCAGTATCTCAGTCAGATCGCCTCTCAGATCGATCAACCGGTCATGGAAGCCAGTCTGAGTCTGCAGGGGACGAATGTGGTGGCGGAGCCTGGACAGGTGGGGCACGAATTGAAGATCGATGCCACGTTGATTTATCTGGGCGCACAACTGCAAACCTTCAGCGATGGCGAGGTGCCGTTGGTTGTGCAGGAAATCCAGCCGCAAATATTGGATGTGAGTGCCCAGGCGGATACCGCGCGACAGATCCTCAGCCAGCCGTTGACGATCACCATTCCGAATGCCAGCGCGAGCGACCCGGGACCGTTTGTATACAGCGCCGATATCATCGCCAAGATGTTGAGCGCACAGCGCATCCAAAATGGGGATCAACAGGGCGTTCAAGTCGTTCTCGATCCGAGGGGACTGCAAGACATGCTTACCCCACTGAAAAGTCAAGTAGACCGCGCAGCTGCCAACGCGGAATTTGTCTTCAATGATGACACCGGACAACTGGACTTGATGAAAGACTCACAAGTGGGCCGGACAATGGATATGGATGCCAGCATCAAGGCTATCAACGATGCAGTGTTGCAAGGTCAACATACAGCTGCCTTGGTAATCAATGAGGCCCAGCCGCAGGTAAGCGGGAGTGCCACGGGCGAGCAGTTGGGCATACGTCAGTTGGTGAGTTCGCAGGTTTCCTATTTCTACGGTTCAAGCGCAGAACGGATTCAGAATATTCAGGCGGCTGCGGCGCGTTTCCACGGTTTGCTGGTAGCGCCCGGTGAAACCTTCTCCATGGGCGATCACCTGGGAGACGTCAGTCTGGAAAACGGATTCGCAGAAGCTTTGATCATTTATGGCGGCCGTACGATCAAGGGCGTGGGCGGCGGCGTGTGTCAAGTCAGCACCACGTTATTCCGCGCGGTGTTCTTTGGCGGCTACCCGATCGTCGAGCGATACTCTCACGCCTATCGCGTTTCGTATTATGAGCAGACGCCTAGTGGTGGAGATGATCCCACGCTGGCAGGCTTGGATGCCACGGTTTATTTTCCGCTGGTCGATTTTAAATTCACGAACGATACCCCCTACTGGATCCTGATGGAAACCTATGTCAATGCTGCGGCGCGAACGCTCACCTGGAAGTTTTATTCGACTTCGGATGGACGTTCAGTCACCTGGGAGACAAGCGGCCCGACGAATGTTGTTCCGGCGCCGGAACCCTCCTTTGAAGAAAATGACGAGTTGGCCAAGAATGAGATCAAGCAAGTGGATTGGGCCGCCAATGGCGCGGATGTAACGGTCAACCGTACGGTCATGCGGGATGGCGGTGTTCTTTTCCAGGATACGATCTCGACACACTATGAGCCCTGGCAGGCAATCTGCCAGTATGGTCCGGACACGAAAAACCCTGAGAAGTCGGCAAAAGACCAGAATAAATGTCTCAACCCTTCTTCATAAATTCATCAGGACATGCATGGTAAAATCCCCCGCTGTTCAGAAATGGAGCAAGTATGGTTAGTGAAACTCTCATTGAAATTCTGCGTTGTCCCAATTGTGTACGCACCACAGGTGGTGAACTGAAGCTGTATAAGGATGCCTGGTTCATCTGTCAGGACTGTGGGCGCAAGTATCCCATTGTCGATGATATTCCGGTCATGTTGATCGAAGAGGGTGACAAGTGGACGAAGGTGGCTGAAGGTGAGCTGCCTGTTCCTCCCCCGGCAAAATAACGTGTCAGCTTTGCAAGACTTGTTGGCTGAGTTGATCAGCGGCGACGAGGCTCGCGCGGAAAAAGCCGCCTCTGCGCTGATTCAATTGGGTGATGAAATGATTCCCGTGTTATTAGAGTTGACCCGTTCATCGGATGTCAACTCTCGCTGGTGGGCGCTGCGTGTTTTGGCGGGAGCGCCTCAGGCCCAGGCCGAGTGGCTGCTCCCGTTTCTAAACGATCCTGCCCCCGAAGTGCGTCAGTGCGCGGCGCTTGGGCTGGCTGCCAAACCGGATGAAAGCGCGATCCAGCCTCTCGTCCAGGTGTTGAGCGATGAAGATGGTTTGGTAGGCAGTCTGACTTCAAATGCGCTGGTCAGGATCGGAAGGGCAGCAGTTCCTGCGCTAATTGAGGTGGTGAAACAGGGAAATCAGTCCGCCCGCATCCACGCCTTGCGCGCCCTGGCAGAGATCCGCGATCATCGCGCCATCCCGGTGATGATGAAAGCCATGGAGGAAGATTTAGCCCTGCTGCAACACTGGGCACAAGAAGGCCTCAAACGACTCGGTTTGGATATGGTATATATTAAACCTGTATGAAAAACATGAACTTTTTTAAGAACATCAAATTCGGACGTCCCTCTGTAGGACATATCATTTTCTGGGTGATCACAGTGGGTTTGGCGGTGGGGGGCTTTTTCTTTGCTCGCAATCTGATTACTTGTTGGACGATCACGCCCCTACCCGGTTCGCCGCCCTCGGATTGCGGTACAGTGACCGGGGGATTGACCGTCCCAACCTTGAACGATCAAGGCACGCCCATTCCCAGTGTTGAAGAGCTGCCTACGCCGATCGTCATGCCGGAGACGAGTAATCTGCCGCCTGCCTGGGATGGCGCCAGTAGAATCACAGTGCTGATCATTGGCCTCGACTATCGAGATTGGCTGGCAAATGAAGGCCCGCCGCGTTCGGACACGATGATTCTGCTCACGATCGATCCGCTGACAAAGACGGCCGGCATGCTGAACATTCCGCGCGATATGTGGGTCAATATTCCCGGCTTCGGATACAGCCGCATCAATACGGCTTATGCAGATGGGGAAGGCAGCAAATTACCGGGCGGCGGTCCGGAGCTTGCCAGAAAGACTGTTGAGCAGTTCATTGGTGTGCCGGTTCAGTATTATGCCCAGGTCGATTTCAATACCTTCGTTGAATTCATCGATATGATCGGCCCTCTCGAAGTATATAACGATGAGGAGTTAATTCTGGATCCACTGGGTCCTGGTCAGGATAAGATCCGTATTACGTGTTGTGGGTTGCGGAAAATGAACGGAACCAAGACGCTTGCCTATGTGCGTAACCGTCACGGTACGGATGGCGACATTGGCCGTGCCAAACGGCAACAGCGCGTCATCCTGGCGATTCGCGATAAAGTGCTAAGCCCGGGAAACTTCCCGGTTTTGATCGGCAAGGCGCAGCAGTTCTACGAAAAGTTTTCGGCAGGCATCCGCACCAATATGCCATTGGATACCGCGCTGCAATTGGCCGTGCTGGCAAAAGACATTCCGCTGGAAAGCATCAAACAGGGCGTGATCGATTACAGCATGGTCGCCTTGGATGACACCACATTGGCAGGGCAGGCTGCCAGTGTCATGAAGCCATTGCCGGATAAAATCCGCGAATTGCGCGATGAGATCTTTACCTCGGGCGGCGCGGTAAGCCCTTTGGCGTCACAGGATGATCTCACCGCTTTGATGCGGGCAGATGCGGCGCGTGTACGCATTTTGAACGGTACTGCCACTGCCGGTCTGGATGTGAGAACAGGGAATTATTTCCTCGGTCAGGGATTGGGTGTGACGGAGGTCGGCAATGCTGACCGCCTTTACGATCGGACGACTGTCGTTTTGTATTCTCCAAAGTTGTACACATTGAAGTATCTTCAGACTGTCTTTGGTATTGATTCCAGTACACAGATTTTGATCAAGCCTGACCCCACTTCCACAGTGGATGTGGAAGTCAGATTGGGAACTGATTGGGCAAACGGCAATCAAATGCCGTAGCGAACAACGACTAAATATTTTCAGCCACAGGATTATCCTGTGGCTGAAAATATTTAACGATCAGTAGATCACGAAAGAATCAAAAGGAGCCCGAAAATAGGGGAATCTCTCAGTTTTCGTAAAGTACTGACTATAGAAATAGTTGGGCGACAAAAGCCTTATGGTTGTTGGAAAGTTAGTTTTATCCCACCGAAGAAAGTTTCACCATCGGAGGCCTGACAAGTGGGAACTGTAAGCCCGGAGGCGACATCGCTATCCAAGCCAAGTTTAACCGTATAAGTGGTATCCTGATTCATGATGAAATCAGCGTAGCCGTTGCCGATCTCCGGTTTGAGGCCGGTGAAGAATCGTTCTTCGCCGGTATCCCAGGTGATAACAATTTCCATGCCAGCCAACTGTCTGCGGTTCGAGTTCAGGACCACAACCTGCAACAGACCATCCGGCAGATTCGAATCACAGATCGTTTCCTGACCAGTGAGAGCGAATGGCGCCCCCAGAGTTGGCGCGGGTGTGCGGGTGGGACGCGGTGCGGCTGTGAGAAGAACAGGTTGTGTTTCGATCACTTCTGGTGTTTCCGTAATGGGAACGGGAGTATCAGACGAAACGACAGTTACTACAACTGGTGTATTATTATTCACGACTTCGAGGGTGGGGAGTCAAAACCGGGGCAACATTTCCATTTTCGCCTAAAGCAACAGCCAGCGCAGCAACCTGATCCGCTTGTTCAGGGGATTGGCCGCTGGCCAGCATCCGCTGGGCCTGGGCATTCAAGGCGGCAACGGAGTCAGCATCCCTCAACAGAGCGAGGCGGGCCCGGGCACTCTGCAGGTTGCCAGTGGCGGCGTAGGCCGCGGCAATGGCGGAGCGATATTGATCTTTAAAGTCGGCACGCAGGGCCGCGGGTTGCGCGTTGGGGATGCGCAGTGGGGAGATCATCCATGCGTAAACAAGGCCGAGCCCGAGGCCGATAAACAGCGCCAGCAGGATATCCCACGGGAAGCGCCTCATGGGATGCCACTCCAGGCTTGCAAGGCGGTAACCAACTCCTGGATCAGGGTGATGTCGCTATCGCTGAAGCCGTTTGCACGCCCAAAGGCGAGTCCGTCCGCAGCGATGGTGGCGGGGGATTGGGTGCCGAAAATGGCTAATTGGCGGGCAGCCAAGCCAGGGTCCTGTTCGACACGATAGGCTTCTGCCGTCATCAGGACGTAGTCCGCTTTGTAGTCTGCTCGTAATGTATCGGGTGTCAGGTCGAAGTAATCCACCGGGTCGATAAACCACCCATAAGCCAAACCAAGACCAATACCCACGGCCAGCCGCGAGAATGATGAATATCCAATGATTTGATTTCATGTGAAAAAATATCCGAGCAGGTGATCGGCGGCACCCAGAGACACTTCCTTACCGTTGCTGCCTTTCGGCCCTGGCGGGGTTTGGGAGGCTCTGCCGCGCCGGGCCTGCCCGGACGGAGGCAAGCATAATCGAAGTGAAGAGTGATGTCAATTCAACGCTTGATATCAGGATTGGAATTCCAGCCCAGCCAGTAAAACCCAATATCTTCCATCAGACTTTTGAAATCCTCGAACCCCACGGGTTTGACCAAATAACTGTTGGCGCGATGATAATATGCTCTGGCTACGTCTTTTTCTGCTTCGGAGGTGGTTAGTACCACCACCGGAATTCTCTTCAGTTCCTGATCCTCTTTGACGGCCTGCAATACTTCGATACCATCGACGCGTGGAAGTCGCAGATCCAGCAGGATCAACTGTGGCTGCTGGTTTTCTGTGACCTCGGCAAATTTACCGCGATGGAACAGATAGTCCAGCGCAGATTGCCCATCGAGAAAGTGACGCACCTTGTTGGCGATGCGATGTTCCTCCATCGTGCGGATGACCAACTCGGCGTGGTCGATATTATCTTCGATGAGCATGACTAGGATTGGTTTGCCAGTCATTTTTTCTCCTTGCAGTAACCCATCTGGATTTTAACGCATTTTGATGTCTGAATGCGAATTGGAGACGTTCTACAAGAAGCCAGTCAACCAGATTTCGGCACGGGTAGTGTAAAGAGAAAGGTCGCTCCAGCACCAGGTTGCAACTCCACCCAGATGCGTCCGCCATGAACCTCGATGATCCGTCGGACCAGGGTTAATCCGATGCCTGTGCCTTCGGTGGATGCGTCCAACCGGTTGAACAGACCGAAGATGCGTTCATGATATTCAGGATCGATCCCGATGCCGTTATCCCGTACGAAGAAGATGGGCTTGTCCTCCTCGTTGACGTCTGTGGTTCCAATCTCGATGCGCGGCTCAGACTGATCACCCATGAATTTAATGGCATTACTGAGCAGATTCTGTAACACTTCAACCAGGCGTGTGCGATCTCCATAAATCGTGGGGAGGTCATCCTGAATCTCTACTTTTACCTTGCCGGCTTCCAACGATCCAGTGAGCAGATCGATCGTTTCTTTTACGATTTGTCCGAAAGGAATGCTTTCGGGTGGGTTCATAATGCGACCGACGCGTGAAAGTTCAAGTAGATCGTTCAACAACACCTGCATCTTATCCACAGCATTGGAGATACGATTGATATCTTTGTCAAGACGTGTCATGTCACCGGAGACCGCATCCTGATGCAGGTATCCAAGAAAGCCATGAATTGTCACCAATGGCGAGCGCAGATCATGCGAGACCGTGTAGGTAAACTGTTCCAGTTCAACGTTGCGTTTTTCCAGTTCTTTGATCAGTGAGACGCGTTCCGTGAACAAGCGTGCATTGACGATCGCGTTGGCAACCTGGTCGGACATACTTTGCAGCGCGGTAATATCCACGCGTGAAAAGGCCGCAGGGATTTCGGATTGAATGGTCATCGCACCGATCACTTCTTCGTGAGCGATCAAGGGAAGCGCTATCTCCGAGCGCGTCAGTGGCAGGTAGGGATTCTTAAATCGCACCGCGTCCTCTCCCACATCCAGGGCAATGCGTGCCTGTCGGTGAGCAACACACCAACCGATCATGGACGAATCTCCGACCTCCAGCCGATAGTTGCTCATCAGCATCTGTCTGCCCGTGGCCCCTGTGGCCGCACTCAGGACCGCCCACTGCCTGGAATCATCGATCAGGAAGATGCCCACGTAATAGTACTCAAAGTGATTACGGATCAGCTCGACAACGGCTGGGAGTAAATTCCTGGTATCCAGAATGGAGGAGGCGGCCCGCGAGACCTCTGCCGCTGTCTGGAGCTGGATGGTGCGCTTGGTCATCATCCCGATCAAATTGGTCTGTTCTTCCTCTGCCTTCTTACGGATGGAAATATCGGTCCATACGCCCAGCCTGTACTGGGGTCTTCCTTCGTTATCGCGCACCAGGATGGCTTCGTCGCGTATCCATACGGGGCTCTGATCTTTTCTTAGTAAGCGGTATTCCATTTGAAATGGTGCCCCGGTTGGTATGGTCCGCTCATTTTCTGCAAGGACACGCGCATGATCATCTGGATGGATGAGGTTCTTTCGCAAGCTGGGATCTTTCAAAAATTCTTCGCTGGTATATCCAACAAGTCTTTCGACCTGTGGCCCCACATATTGCAGAGTGGCATCCAAACCCGAACTTTGAATATAAGTAATGGCGGGAATGCTCTCTAACAAAGCTTTGTATTTTGTCTCATTCTCTTTTGCGGTTACGAGCAGCCTTCGCTTGTTTGCGGCTGTGATATCCAACAGCAACATGGCCAGGATGAAAAAGAAGATATAGATGCTTGCCCGTTCAAAAGGAGAGTAGTCTTGTGTTGTAGGGAACTGTCGCTGCGTTTGTGCATAGGCAATGAAGATGCTCGAGAGAATGCAGATCAGAGTCACGTAGAAACTGGCCTGGTTTCTTAATAACAGCCCACCGAGGATGATTACGATCAAATATCCCATGAAAATGGGCGCGGTGATGCCTCCGGCAGTTACAGAGCCCAGGGTAACGACCAGCCAGGTCATACTGATCAACAGCATCCCTGCCAGACGCAACTGTGAACGGCGAACAAGAATCATGATGGCGACGCAGACGGGAATGAGGACAACGGTCAGAACCAGCGCACGCCCGAGGATATGAGAGGAGAACAAACGGACAGCCAAAAGGAAAACCAAAGATCCGATGATCATGCTCGCAGAAATCCAATAGATCAGGCGTGCATGGATGTTAAGATCTTGTTCTTTGAAATCAGGCAGTACCAGGACTTGTTTCATGCTGTCCACTATATTCCTTTCTCAAGTATACATCGCTTATTGTGAGCATGAATGGAAAACAAGTCGCTTCCAGAGCGCACGGATACAATGTATATTTCTCATGATATAATTTCCCCGTTCGGCATCGTACATTCAACCTGGAGGATGTTATATGGAGATCGCAGTTCAAGAGTTCAAACATTGCGACATGTTGACAGTCAAGGGACGCGTAGATAGTTCCACGGCTCCGCAGTTGGCACAGGCTCTCGAAGCTGCCAATGAGGGAGGCAAGTATAAACTTGTTGTGAACATGAACGAGTTGGAATACATGTCCAGCGCGGGCTTCCGTGCTTTATTGGCTGCGCAGCGTAACAGCAAGCGCTATAACCGGGGTGAAGTTGTGCTGGCCGCGGTTCCTGAACGTATTCATGAAGCATTGGAATTGGCTGGTTTTACCGAACTCTTCAAAACTTTTGACGATCCGCTCCAGGCCGTAGGTCATTTCTAAGGCCTATTGCGGGGTTGGAGTAATTTTATACATTGTATGGAAGGAGGCCGCCTTCAGTCACGTGTTGCTGAGGCGGCTTTTAATTTTGTGTCATGAAGAATGTGCAATTCGCCGCCAAATTTGAATTCCTGGATGAAATTCGCGAATTCGTGGGAGAGATCGCGCGTGCGGGCGGCTTTGGAGATAAGGATATTTACAACATCCAGTTGGCGACCGACGAGGCCGCCTCCAACATTATCGAACATGCATACGAAAACCAGCCAGAGGGCATCCTGGAATTATCCTGCGGAATGCAGGGCGATGGCATCAAAATTATTCTGATCGATCACGGCGAACCGTTCGACCCTGCCGCCATTCCCATGCCGGACTTGAAGGCCGATCTGTCCGACCGTAAAATTGGGGGACTGGGCATCTTCCTCATGCGTAAACTGATGGACGAAGTGAGTTATGAGCCCAAGCCCGATAAAAGTAACGTTCTTACGATGGTAAAACACAAGAGGTAACTGGCATGAAAGCTGCCTCACGATCTCCACTTCCGTCGGATTGGCGTGACCTCGCTAATCTGGGAGAACAGATCGTCAGCACTACTTCACTGGCCGCGCAAAAAGACCGCATCATTGCCATGGCCTCCCATCTCGTAGAGGGAGAGGTGGATATCTGGCTGCGCGAGAATCTTTTCCGTTTACCAGGCCTGGATGAGCCGCCTCTCTTTCCAGAGGAACCCTCCTCGCCCGGCATGCAAAGTGCTTTGAAATTTGGTAAAGTGCGTACCAGGCAAAAAAGAGGGAAGGCCAGCGCCTCTCGCGCCACCTGGGCCGCGATTCCGATTGAAGATCAGGGCATCAGCCTGGGAGCCTTCCAGGTGACCCGCCCAAAGGGCCCCGAGTTCCGTTCAGAAGAACTTGACTTGTTGCAAGGATTGGCAGGGATTGTGGCCGTGAGTTTGGTCGCCTCGCATCGTCTGGCGGTGGAACGCTTCCGGCTTAACCAGTTGAACCTGGTGCGCGAGGTCAGCGCACAGATTGCGAACGTCCTCAATCTGGATGAGCTTGCGAAACGCGTCACACAACTGATCCAACAGACATTCCACTTTTATTACGTTGCCATTTTTACGGTTCGAGAGTCCTCTCCTGTTTTACGATTACGTTCGAGCGCCATGGCGCCGCGCAAAGGAAAACGTCGGGGCAAGGTTGTTATCGAAGTGGAAATCGGCCAGGGGTTGATTGGACAGGTCGCGGCAGAGGGAGAGCGGGTGCTCGTTGAGGATGTACAAAAGGATAGGCGTTATCGCTTCATCGAGGCCCTCGCTGAAACGCGTTCTGAAGTGGTCATCCCCTTAAAGATCGAAGACCGCGTGCTGGGCGTGCTGGATGTCCAGAGCGATCAATTGCATGGCTTCCATCCGAATGATCTTTTGATCCTGGAAGCACTGGCTGATACGATCGCCCGTGCAGTGGAAGGCGCGCATCTCTACAGCGATGTGCGTCGGCGGGCCGAGCAATTGGCGCTGATCGCTGAAGTCAGCAAGAGTGTCAGTTCCTCTCTTGAACTGCGCACCTTGATGGAAAGTGTCGCGGCTCTGATTCATGACCGTTTTGGATATCCATACGTTCATTTGTTCACCGTGCATTCCAATCGTCGGTTGATCCAATACGAAGCGGGAAGTGGCAAGCGCAGCAGTAATCTACAGGGCTACACTCTGTCGCTGGATAGCTCCGAAGGGATCATTCCCTGGGTGGCACGCGAAAGAAAAGTAGCACTGGTCAACGATGTAAAAAAAGATAAACGCTACCGTCCTTCCCCGCTCCCGCCTCAAGATACGAATTCGGAACTGAGTGTGCCGCTGCTGTATGGTGATGAAATCATGGGCGTGCTGGACGTCCAATCCGACAAGCGCAACGCCTTCGACGAAGGCGACCGCGTGATCTTCGAAGCAGTAGCCGATAATATCGCCACAGCCATTCACAACGCAGACTTATATCGTACTGAGCAATGGAGGCGCCGCGTGGCAGATGGCCTTCGCGAAGTGGCCGGTCTGGTCTCCGCCGACGCAAACGTGGATGATGTGCTGGAAGCCATCCTCTCTGAATTGGATCGCAATCTGGCCGTGGATATTTCCGCCATCTGGTTGTGGGAAAACGATGAGTTATACCTGGCGGCCTGCCATAACTGCGATGAAGAATTGCTCGAAGGTACACTGTATGATTCAAGTGAAGCATACGAGAACCTGATGAGTTTTATGTACTCGGATGCGCCACTGATCCGCAAGCCAACGGATCCTTTGGGCGTGACCGGTTTGGCTGCGGGTTATGACCAGGATTACTCGGCACTGGCGGTGCCGTTGCGCGTGGGTGATCAGCCGTTGGGCGTGATTACATTGGCTCATAGCACCTCTGGACGTTACGGCCATGAAGCCCAGGCCATGACCATGACCTTTGCCAGCTATGCGGCGGTCGCCATCGAGAACGCGCGTTTGTATGATACAGCCCAGGAACAAGCCTACGCTTCTGCGGCGTTGTTACAGGTGGCGCAGGCTGTGGTGAGCCTGAACGATCTGGATGAGATTCTTTCGACGATCATTCGTATCCTGCCCATCCTGGTTGGTGTGGAACGCGTGGCTCTCTATCAATGGAATTCTGAAGATCAAGTTTTCAATCCGGCACAGCACTATGGGCTTGAAGAAGCGGATGAGCAGGCATTTTGGAGTCGTTCCTTCGCGCTCGGTGAATTTGCCATGCTAGATGCCTGCCGCGAGAGCATCGGATTGCGCGCCTATGAACTTGGTGAACAACGCGGCTTTCAAGCGTGGATCAAGCTGGACTCAAGTCAGGAAGCCAATCTCGGCAGTCCGGCTACCTTCCTGTTTGCCATGCCGATTGCCGTCAAGGAAGATCTATACGGCGTGATGTTGATCGAGGAGGCTGAGGGTGGATTGCGCTTTCGGGCGCGCCGTTTGGAGATCATCACTGGCATCGCCCAGCAGATGGCCCTGGCAATTCAAAACGATCTCCTGCAAAAAGAGATGGTGGTACGCGAACGCCTCGAAACGGAAGTGCAGCTGGCGCGCCAAATCCAACAGACTTTCATCCCCGAAACTTTGCCTCAATTCCCGGACTGGGAACTGGCCGCACGCTGGAAGACGGCCCGTCAGGTGGGCGGTGACTTTTATGATGTCTTCGACCTGCCGGAGAAACGGCTCGGACTCTTCATCGCCGACGTGGCGGACAAAGGCGTTCCCGCGGCTCTCTTTATGGCGCTCACGCGAACCCTGGTGCGGGCCGCCGTGGTCGAGAACGAATTCCCCGCCGCGGCGCTGACCCGCGTCAACGAGCTGTTGATTCCCGATACCAAACAGGGCATGTTCGTCACGGCAGTATACGCCGTGTTGAACATGAATAACAATGAGCTGACTTATGTCAACGCGGGGCACAACCCTCCCTTATGGATCAAACAGGGTGGCGTGGTGGAGCGGCTGACGCGTAGCGGCGTGGCCCTCGGCGCCACAGAAGATGCTCACATGCGCGAGCGGACGATCTCTCTGCAGTCAGAAGATCAGATCCTGTTCTATACTGACGGTTTGACTGAATCCTTTAATAACGAAGGAGATTTCTTCGGCGAAGAGCGGTTGACCGACGCGATCAAAACCAATCGATGTGCCTCCGCCCATGAATTACTGGATATCGTTGAAAAATCCCTGCTGGATTTTGTACAGGATATGCCTCCCGCTGATGACCTGACGATGCTGGTGTTGAGAAGAACGTAACTTTGAAAAAAACTGCCATAAATGGGTGGCTCATTTTAGTTTCTATTGCATTAGTTCCTTTCGTGGTATTCATCTGTTCATTTGTATTCATACCGGGGGCCTTAAAAGATGCTTCCCTTCATCACGAGCAGAAGAAGTTGGCGGATAAATTGGGGATAGCGATGAAAGATTATCCTTATGTGAATTCTTATCCGGAAGGCTATTTCCATGAGGTTTTGTATCCGGGAATGGCCATTCAAAGTGTACATTCGATTGTGATAGGACATGAGCAGGTATTTAATTGTTATGGAACGGATGAACTTTATTACTACTTTAGTACAAATGATGAGGACGCTCTCCGCTTTGTTCTTCATTATGATCAGGAACATAAATTTGTCAGAATGCAAGGGGAAGATGATGATAGTCGCACATTAAGTAAACGAGGGTGTGTATCTGGTTTATTGGAGCCATAACTTCAATAAGTTTTGAATTGTGACCAGTAACTCATTTTACAAAAATTTTACAACCCTGCCATACTCCCATAACTTCCAGAACCTACAATCATCATCGTAACCTAACAAAGGAGGCTTACGATGAAAAAATTATTCAAGAAAACAATTGTATTGGCGCTTGTCGCCGCGCTGGGAGTGGCAGCCCTGCCCTTCGTCAGCGTGGCAGCCGCGGGACAGAATGATCCGCCCGCTCCACAGGGGCAGCTCTCCAATGACAGATTGGAACGCGTCTGGGCGCGTCAGCTCCGCATCTACGAGCGCATCGGGGATCGCTTCGAGCATGCCGAACTCCATGACCACGCGACTGCAGAACCTGATCAACCGCGCTGCCCAGAATGGTAAGGACGTCTCTGCCGTTCAATCTGCGTTGGATGCCTTCGAAGCCGCCCTCCCGGATGCAAAGTCTGCCTATGAGAGCGCGCAGAGTATGGTCGATACGCACCAGGGATTTGATGATAGCGGCAAAGTGACTGACACCGAAACCGCACGTGCAACGGTACAAGCCTTGCGCGAAAAGTTCAAAGCGGTTCATGATGCGATGAACGGCACCGGCAAGGCTTTGCTGGAAGCGCTCAGGGATTTCCGTGAAGCCAACCCGCGCCCAGTGCCAACGCCCACTTCATAAGATCTGTTCGGTGTGGTTGGAATCCAGCCCGGAATTGCGAATGACAGTCAATTCTACATTGACTGTCATTTGAAATCTTCTCGGAGAAAAAGTTTACACAATCCCGCAATCAGCAGTACAATCACCTCACCGTTTCCCATCAAAACCGCGAGGAGATTATGTACACCAGCGAAGGAAAGAAAATCATCTCCACAGAGAAGGCTCCGAAAGCCATCGGGCCTTATTCACAAGCCATTCGTACCGAAAATCTTATTTTCACCGCCGGACAGGTTGGGCTCAACCCCTCCACCATGGAGATTGTCGAAGGCGGGATCGAAGCGCAAACGCGACAGGTGCTGACCAATCTAAAGCATGTTCTTGAAACAGCCAATTCGGGTTTGAACTTTGTGGTCAAGACCAGCGTCTTTTTGCAGAATATGAGTGACTTCGCCAGCATGAACGCCGCATATGCCGAATTTTTCCCGGAGAATCCTCCGGCGCGCAGCACTGTTCAAGTGGCGGGCCTGCCCAAAGGCGCGCTGATCGAGATCGAATGCGTGGCACTGGTCAGTCCCACTCTCGGCGATTGATTTATCTAAACACAAAGGACACGAAGTTCACCCAGGGAAAAAACAAGGGCCTTTGTGCCCCTTTGTGTTCTTCGTGGTGAAAAAACACGTGAACGAATTCATCCTTCTCGTCGACGACGAACCGTCCATCATCCAACTGGCGCGCATGTATCTCGAGCGCGAGGGATTTCGTACCGGTTCTGTCAATGATGGAGAGGCTGCACTCGAGGCAGTGTCTCAGCAGTCGCCCGCACTGGTAGTATTGGATGTCATGCTTCCCAAGTTGGATGGTTTTGAAGTCTGTCGCCGTTTGCGCGCTTCGCAAAGCGCTGTCCCCATTCTGATGCTCACGGCCCGCGACGAAGATATCGATAAGATCCTGGGCCTCGAACTGGGTGCAGACGACTACCTGACGAAGCCCTTCAATCCACGCGAATTGGTCGCGCGTGTCAAGGCGATTTTGCGACGCGGCGAGAGAAAGGATTCAAACTCAGCCAAATCCGTTCATGTTGGCGATTTGACCATTGATCCCGCTCGACGGGAAGTCCGCCTCGATTCGCAAAGCCTCGACCTGCGCACGCAGGAATTTGACCTGCTCCTGACCCTGGCCGAACACCGCGGACTGGTCCTCAGCCGCGAACAAATTCTGCAGAAAGCCTGGGGCTTCGATTTTTACGGCCAAACCCGTACGGTGGATGTGCACGTCGCGCATCTGCGCAGGAAGATCGAGGGCAGTTCCGTGAAGATCGAAACGGTAACCGGTGTCGGTTATAAATTGATCGTCGCGCCTTGAATGTAAACTTTGCTGGAGCCGCTGTCCTCGGCGGCGGGGATACTGTCGCTTAAATATGAACATCGAATCTCTGATCAAATTCTGGCCGCTCATCTATTCTGTGATCCAGGAGTTCTGGAGCATTACTGAACCTTATATCGAAGAAGCCGCGGTGCATTACGGGATTCCGGTGGAACTATATTATTACAGCGAATTGGGCCTGGAATATTTTTCCATCGAAGATTTTCAGAACAGAGATCCATTTTCGAACACGGAAAAGTTTGAACGCTTGTTTGCCCGCCTGAATGTCAAAGGCTGGATCGAGCCGGTGCCCGAAGATCGCTATCAGGTCACGCCGGAGACGCGTGAGGCGGCGCGTCGTATCATTCAAGCAGGCGATCTGCAATTGGCGCGTTTCCAACCAGTTGCTGACCTTGACCTGCGAAGATTGTTCCTGTTGCTAAAACAAATCGTGATGGCGAACGAAACGGCCTCCGAACCACCGCGTAAGTGGGCGATCATCAAGCGCTTCCGCGTAGCGGACCAGAAGAGTCCGGAGATCGTTCAGATCCGGGAATATCTGATGGATTTGTTTGCTTATCATGATGATGCGCATCTCTCGGCGGCACGTCCGCATTTCAATCAGGCTGGCATCGTGTGGAGCGTGCTTAGTTCACTTTGGAAAGATGAAGCGCTTACTCCCGAACAAATGGCCGAGGTGATGGCTTTTCGCGGCTACGAAGCCTTCGACTATCAAATCGCCATCCAGGCTGCGATTGAAATTGGTTGGGTCGAGGTGGCCGGTATACCCGGTAGGTTTCGTCCCACAGCTCAGGGAAAAGAGCTCTGCAAACAAGCAGAGAAATTGACCAACGAGTATTTTTATGCGCCCTGGTCCGTCCTGACCCAGTCTGAACTTGATGAACTCCATGATCTGCTGACCAAATTGCGTGATCAATTGGATGCGTTTAGAAAAACTGCGTAGGTCGGGCTTATAACCCGACAGGTTGGCAGGTGACAAACCCGCCCTACATAAACTTATGTTTACCTCCCTGCGTACACGTCTTTGGTTAAGTTATGCTCTCCTCATCACCACGGCTTTGAGCATTGTGGTGATCGTCTTATTTGCTTTCCTGTTGCGCAACCCGGTGCTTTTGCGTCAAACCCAACAGCAGTTGCGTGCCGCGCAAGGCTTGATCACCGCGGATCCTCAGAGCTTTATTGATCAGCCAAATTCTCTGGAAAGCGTTACACAAGCCTATAATGTCCGTGTGTTATTGTTTGATGCTAATCGCCAACAAACATTTGACACAAATCCAACTGATGCTCAACTTCCCTTTCCCGCGCAGAAATTTCCTGAATCGAAATTCACAAGTGGCAATGGATAATACCGGAAAAGCCTGGCTGTATGTGTCCAGCCGTTTGCCCAATGGACAGATGCTGGTGGTGGCCGCGCCACGTCCACGCATCCCAGCGGTGAACATTCTGACGGATGAGCTGCTGATTCCGATCATCGAAGGTGGTTTGATCGCCCTGCTGCTCTCTCTGGTTCTGGCCTTTGCATTGTCGCGCTGGGTGGCGGATCCGCTACAACAGATCGTGGTTGCCGCGCATAATTATCCGGAGAAATCAGAAGAGATGCAACCCGTGTTTCCACGCGGTCCGCATGAGGTGCAGGATCTGACGCGGGCCTTCAATTCGATGATCGTGCGGGTGCAGAGTACACAGAAATCTCAACGCGATTTTGTCGCCAATGTTTCCCATGAACTGAAGACTCCGCTTACTTCCATTCAGGGATTCGCGCAGGCCATTTTGGATGAGACCGCCGATACACCCGAAGCGCGCCAGCAAGCCGCCCAGATCATCTACAGCGAAGCTGGACGAATGTATCGTATGGCGCTCGACTTGCTGGACCTGGCGCGTTTGGAGGCAGGCACCGCGGATTTGGAAATGTCGGCTGTGGACATGGGTGCGCTATTGCGGAATGTGATCGAAAAGTTCACACCACAAGCACAAAAAGTTGAAGTGAACTTGCAGTTGAATCTGGCAAATGATTTGCCAACCTTGATCGGCGACGGTGACCGTCTGGCACAAGTCTTTACCAACCTGGTGGATAACGCCTTGAAGTTTACCCCCGCGGCGGGGCAGGTGATGCTGTCCGCGGCGAGAGTCGAGGGCAGGATGGAAGTATCCATAACGGATACAGGCCGGGGGATCCCAAGCGAGGCATTGCCGCGTCTGTTTGAGCGGTTCTATCAGGTGGATCCCTCTCGAGCCGGGGGCGAGACTGCTGCTGCGCGGCGTGGCGCGGGATTGGGGCTGGCGATCGCACAGGAAATCGTGCAGGCGCACGGTGGTAGAATTAGCGTCCGCAGTGAGGTGGGGCATGGAACAAGCTTTGTGATCCATTTGCCACTTGTCGAAGATCCCGCCTGATCGTGGCGGGGCAAAAAAGTGATTTCACGGATTACAAGTTAGGAATTATCATTGTAATCCGGTACGCGTCGTCCGTTGTATGTCTCCAAAAGTTTCCATCGTCGTTCCCTGTTATAACGAGCAATCCACCATCCGTTTGCTGCTGGAGGCTCTGCGTGAGCAAACGTTTCCGCGCGCCGAGATGGAGGTGATTGTGGCTGATGGCATGTCCACGGATTACACCCGCGCGGCGATTGCCGGGTTCCAACAGGATTTCCCCGACCTGGAAGTCCGGGTGGTGGAGAATTCACTGCGCAACATCCCCTCGGGGGTGAATCGCGCCATCGAGGCGGCGCGCGGCGAGATTATTGTTCGCCTGGACGGACATTCGAAGCCGTATCCTGATTATGTGGAAAATAGCGTCAAGGCGCACGAGGCCGGCCGGGGTGATAACGTCGGTGGAGTTTGGGATATTCGTCCCGGCGCGCATACGTGGATAGCGAAATCGATTGCAGTAGCGGCGGCGCATCCCCTGGGGGTAGGCGACGCGCTGTACCGTCACACCAACCGCGCGGCGGCGGTGGATACGGTCCCTTTTGGCTCCTTTCGCCGCAGTCTCATCGAGCGGGTCGGCCTGTTCGATGAATCTTTACTGACCAATGAAGATTATGAGTTCAACACCCGCGTGAGAAGGGCTGGGGGGACCATATGGCTGGATCCTTCCATTCGTTCGATTTATTTTCCGCGTGCGACTTTGTTGGAACTGATGCGTCAATATTGGCGTTATGGATTCTGGAAATGGCGCATGCTGCGCCGCTATCCTGAGACACTACGCTGGAGGCAGGCTTTGCCTCCGCTCTTTGTGCTAAGCCTGATCCTGCTGGCACTTGGCTCGATTTTCATTCCTTTTGGCAAACTCCTGCTCGCAGCCGAACTTATCCTTTATTTTTTCATCATGATCCTTGCCGGTCTCCACGCGGCAATCCGCGACCGAAAACCATATCTGGTCCTGGGGTTGCCACTGGCCATCCCCACCATGCACATTTCGTGGGGAAGTGGCCTGTTATGGAGTATCATAGTATCGAGATTTCAAAAGAATGGCTGATAATATTCGTACCACCCCTCGTGTGATCCCCGCGCTGCGATTACGCCCGAGTGAACATCGTCTAATCCTATTGGTTGGCGACCTGATCATGGGGGAAATATCTGTTCTCGCCTCATTGTTTGTATGGAGACAATACAACCTCTTTATACAAATATCCGCTTATGTAGCACAGGGCCTTTCTGAGCACAGGGCGCAGCAACTTGCCGGATTGCAGGCCAAGGTTGAAGTGCCTGTCTGGTTTTACCTCCTGCCGGTTGTCTGGACCCTGCTTCTGGTGGAGTTATACGAACCTCACCTGGCAAGCAGCGCAAGGAAAACAGCCGGTGGGATTGCCATTGCCGCCTTTGTAGGACTGGCTGCCTATTCCGTTGTCTTTATCCTGCAGGAGGATACCAACCTGCCACGCGTAGGTGTGGGCGCATTTTTGGTTCTCGCCTCGCTCCTAACGCTAAGCTGGCGCATGGTCTATATCCGCATTTACAGGACGACAGGTCAACGGCGGCGCATCCTGTTGATCGGCGCGGGCAAGGCCGGACAAACGCTTGCTGATCTGTATCAAACACTGGGAACGCGTTCCTTTCACATTATCGGATTTATCGATGATGACCAGGAAAAGAAAGGCGCCTCGTTTTATGGGCTGCCTGTATTGGGCACCTGCGCGCATTTGCTGGATTTGATCGATGTCTATCATATCTCCGATCTGGTGATCGCCATCAATGGCGAGATCCAGGGCGAAACCTTCCAGATCATTTTGGACGCGCAGGAAAAGGGTATGGAAGTCACCCGCATGCCACTCTTGTATGAGGAAATGACCGGGCGTGTGCCGATCCGGCATTTGGAATCGGATTGGATCATCCGTTCCTTTGTGGATGGTCTGCACGTAAGCGGCTTCTACGAATTGTTCAAGCGCCTGCTGGATACTTTGGGCGCTTTGGTTGGCTTGTTGATCTTCGCGATCAGTTTCCCCTTCCTGGCACTGGCGGTCTTGATCGATAGCGGTTTCCCCATATTCTATTCACAGGATCGTCTGGGCCGCGGCGGCCTGGTGTTCCGGATTTACAAGTATCGCAGCATGCATTCAGGTTTGCCTTCGGATACGGAATCGCACATTACCCTGGAGAATGATCCGCGCGTTACACGCGTGGGAAATTTCCTGCGTCGGACGCGCCTCGATGAACTTCCCCAATTCTGGAATGTGTTGCGCGGCGAAATGAGTCTGGTGGGTCCGCGCGCAGAACGCCCGGAGTTGGTCGCCGAATATCAGAAGCAAATTCCCTTTTATCGGGCGCGTTTATTGGTCAAGCCCGGGCTGACCGGCTGGGCGCAGATCAATTACGGTTATGTGGCAAGCGTAACCGAAACTGTGGTCAAGATCGAATATGATCTTTATTACATCAAACATCGTACGCTGGCCATGGATTTCCAGATCATCCTGCGCACGATCGGCACGGTGTTGCGGCAGACGGGGAGATAATGAAATATCTTGTCACTGGCGGCGCCGGGTTCATTGGATCTCATATCGTCAGCGCCTTGCTCGAGCGGGGCGCGTCTGTGCGCATACTGGATAATTTCAGCACCGGGAAGCGTGAAAACATCGAGGAGTTGACGCGGCGCTTCGAGGAGAATCAGCTCGAAGTGCTGGAGGGAGACGTACGCGACGCTTCACACGTGGAAGAGGCGGTGCGCGGTGTCGAAGTTGTTTTCCATGAAGCGGCCTTTGTCTCCAATCCACAATCGATGCAGGAGCCGCAGACTTGTTTCGATGTGAACATTACCGGCACCTCGTTGTTATTCGAAGCGGCGCGCAAGGCAGGTGTCAGACGCGCAGTGATCGCTTCGAGCGCGGCCATCTACGGGGAGTCCGAGGCGCTGCCGCTGGTGGAAGAAACCCCGCTTCAGCCATTGTCCCCATATGCTGTATCCAAGCGCGTGGACGAAATGTATGCAGAATTATTTACGAGCGCCTTTGGCTTTGAAGTGGTTGCCTTGCGTTATTTCAACGTTTACGGCCCCCGCCAGCGACCTGAACTCGATGTATGCCGCGGCGGTCCCGATCTTTGCCCGCCGATTGCTGGATCGCCAGTCTGTGACGGTTTTCGGCGATGGCAGCCAAACGCGCGACCTGATCAATATCCATGATGTGGTGCGCGCCAATTTGATCGCCTCCGAACATCCGCATGCAGCGGGAAAAATCTTCAATATTTGCACTGGCGTGGAAACACGCGTCACCGATTTGCTGGATGTGATGTATGAACTGCTGCCCGAGGCGCCAAAACCTGAATTTGCCACGCCACGCCCCGGGGATATTTATCGTTCGGTGGGCAGTCCGCAAAAGGCTTTGGAAATACTGGGCTTTCGTGCGCAGGTTTCCCTGGTGGATGGGTTGAAAGAAACCATCGATTGGATGCGATGAGTTGATTGCCCATGCCCATCGTTTCTCTTTCTGAGTGGAATCAATTTCTCGCAGAACATCCGAACGCTCATCTTTTGCAAACAGGGGAGTGGGGCGAGTTGAAGTCTGCCTTTGGGTGGGAGCCTGTGCGCATTGTTTCTGAAAAGGTTGGCGTTCAGATTCTATTTCGCAAATTACCTCTGGGATTTACAGTTGCTTATATTCCCAAAGCAAATTGGGATGAAGTCCCTGCTGTCTGAAATCGATGCTGCTTGCAAACAAAATCGTGCCATCTTCCTTAAATTTGAACCTGATGCTTGGGGCAATTCTCCTCTCCCTGTGGGAGAGGGGGCAGGGGTGCGGGAGAGCCTTCACAATATTCAACCTCCGCGTACGATCATCGTCGATATAAAAAATAGCGAAGAAGAAATTCTGGCGCGCATGAAACAAAAGACGCGCTATAACATCCGCCTGGCTGAAAAAAAGGGTGTGACCGTGCGCGCTTGGGACGATCTCGAAGCCTTTCACAAGATGATGCTGGCCACCGGCGGACGTGATGGATTCGGAGTCCATTCGTTGGAATATTACCGGCGTGCGTACGGGCTGCTTCATCCAAAAGAAATGGGTGAGATCCTTGTGGCTGAATACGGAGGGAAACCTTTGGCGGCCTTGTTTGTAGCTCGAAATGGAAATCGTGCTTATTATCTCTATGGCGCTTCGACCAACGATGAACGCAATCGCATGCCTACATATTTATTACAATGGGAGGCGATGAAATGGGCTAAAGCACGCGGCTGCGATGAGTACGATCTGTGGGGTGTGCCGGACGAAGAGGAAGCGACTCTCGAAGCTAATTTTGAATCAAGACATGATGGCTTATGGGGAGTCTATCGCTTCAAGCGCGGCTTCGGCGGCGAATTACAACAGTCCGCCCAGGCTATGGATCGAGTTTATAATCCGCTGTTGTATTGGGCTTATGTGCGATTGACTGGAAATAGGGAATAGAAAGTGGAAAGAAATATTTGGAATTCACTCATCTCCAAACTCCCCAATCCACACTTCCTCCAAACCTACGAATGGGGACAGGTCAAGGCGGAGTATGGCTGGGAGCCCATTTATCTCCTTTGGGATCAGGAAGGAAAGATGAAGGAAGAAAGAGATGTAGACCGTCTTTCCTCTTCCAGCGTTCAACCATCTGCGGCCGCCTTGGTTTTAAAACGTCAGATTCTTCGTAATGGTTTCGCGGCGCGCTTATCCATTCTATACGCGCCGAAGGGACCTCTGCTCGATTGGACGAATGAATCTTTGCGAAACCGCGTACTGAACGATTTACAATCCTTTGCCAGGAAACAAGGCGCGATCTTCTTGAAAATCGATCCCGATGTGCTATTGGGCACAGGCATTCCTGATAGCGAAGAAAACGTCATTGATCACAACGGACAGATCGTGATGTCTGAAATGAAGAAGAGAGGCTGGAAATATTCGTCAGATCAGATCCAGTTCAAGAACACAGTCCTGATTGATTTGCATTCTTCCGAGGAAGAATTGTTGGCATGCATGAAACAAAAGACGCGCTATAACATTCGTCTGGCCGAGAAGAAAGGCGTCCATCTGCGCGTCGGTGCGACGAAAGATTTGGGGCTGCTGTACCAGATGTATGCAGAAACCTCGGTACGCGATGGCTTTGTGATTCGCGATGAGAGTTACTACAGGATGGTTTGGGAGACCTTCATGACAGAGAAGCAGTTACCAATTACCAATTCCCAATCTCCCTTCGCTGAACCTCTCATTACAGAAGTTGATCACGAACCTGTTGCGGCGATCTTCGTTTTTTATTTTGCGGGACGCGCCTATTACGTCTATGGGATGTCGCGCAATGCGCATCGTGAGAAGATGCCAGCCTATTTGTTGCAATGGGAAGCCATCAAGCGTGCCAAGGCCAATGGCTGCGCTTTCTATGATCTTTGGGGCGCGCCCGAAGTTTTCGATGAGAGCGACTCGATGTGGGGTGTCTATCGCTTCAAGGAAGGACTTGGCGGGAAGGTGATGCGCACCCTCGGCGCCTGGGATTTTGCGCCCAGCCCGTTTTGGTATAAGATGTATTCAGAGATCATTCCACGCGTGCTGGATGTGATGCGCTCAAGAGGAAAGGCCAGAACGAAGCAAAACTTGGGCGCTTAGTTATGCCGGTGGTCGAGTGTGGCGCCCAAGCGTCACGTATCGGGACCACCAGTAACAAAAGTACTTCTGCTAACGTGAGGTCTCGATATGCCCACCACGCCTCGACTCACCTGCACTTGCGCACGGTGCAAGTGTTGCTATTGCTCCGCTCAGCACGACTGGGCTACTCAACCACCAGAGTTGATTGAAAAGAGAAATCATGAAACAAATCCCTCAACTCCATTTTGCCCATCTACCGACTCCCATCGAAGAACTCACGCGTCTTTCGGAAGCCCTGGAGGGTCCCCGTTTACTGGTCAAGCGCGATGACCAGACCGGCCTCGCTTTCGGCGGCAACAAGACTCGCAAACTGGAATTCCTTGTTGCAGAGGCCCAGGAGCAAGGCGCAAAGATACTAATCTCCGCTGGGGCGATTCAATCCAATCACTGCCGTCAAACGGCGGCGGCCGCGGCGCGCTTTGGCCTGGAATGTACGCTCGTGTTGACGGGCGATTTGCCCGCCCAACCGTCAGCCAATCTATTGCTCGATCATCTGTTCAATGCAAAGATCGTCAACGTGGTAGATCGCAAGGACCGCGATCGCGTTTTGCAGGAGACCTTTGACCACGCGGTGGCAGAGGGGAAGAAACCCTATCTCGTTCCGTACGGCGGCTCCAGTCCGATGGGCGCGTTGGGATATGCGTTTGCCATGGATGAATTTGTGAAGCAGAAAGTCCATGCAGATTGGATCGTCTTTGGAACGTCTTCCGGCGGAACCCACGCGGGATTGGTATTGGGTCAACGCGCCTTTGGGTACAAAGGCAAGATATTGGGCATCAGTATCGATGAGTCAGAAGAGTGGCTGAAGTCCCACGTGTCCGCGCTGGCGACGGAAGCGAGCGAAAAGCTGGGAGCGCGGATGGAGTTCGGTCCCGATGATGTGTTGGCAAATGCCGAATATTGTCACGCAGGCTACGGCGTGTTGACCGAGGCGGAGCGCGAAGTAGTTCGTCTGTTTGCAAAATATGAGGGCCTGCTGCTGGATCCCGTCTATACCGGACGAGCCGCGGCGGGGATGATCGATCTGATCCGCAAAGGATTTTTCAAAAAAGGGGAAACAGTGCTGTTCTGGCACACAGGAGGACAGCCCGCCTTGTTCGCCGATAAATATGCCAATAGAATTTAAATCAAAAGGACGGGTCAATTCAAATCGGCCCGTCCTTTTGATTTATTGGAAATTATGCTTTCAACGTGCTCCACCCAGCATACTTGGCCGTATCGCCGAGTTCCGCTTCGATGCGCAGCAGTTGATTGTATTTCGCGACACGGTCGGAACGGGCCGGTGCGCCTGTTTTGATCTGACCAGTGTTCAACGCAACGGCGAGGTCGGCGATCGTCGAATCTTCGGTTTCACCTGAACGATGCGAAACGACCGTTCTCCAGCCAGCGCGATGACACAACTCCACCGCTTCGATGGTTTCAGTTACCGAGCCGATTTGGTTAAGTTTTACCAGCAGGGCATTACAGGTATTATCCTTTATGCCTCGTCGTACGCGTTCGGGGTTTGTCACCAGCAGATCATCACCCACGATCTGGATTTGGTCGCCCAGTTGTTTGGTCATCACTATCCATGAATCCCAGTCATCCTGCGCGAGGCCATCTTCGATGGAAACGATGGGATAGTCGGTAATCCATTTGGTATAGAATTCCACCATCTGTTCGCCGGTGAGTTTCTTGCCTTCCTTGCGCAGATTGTAAAGCTTGGTGTCGTCTTCAAAAAGTTCCGAAGCGGCGGGGTCGAGTGCGATGGCCACATCCTGCCCACGACCGGCTTTGAATCCAGCTTTTTCGATGGCCGTCAGGATCACTTCGATGGCCTCGTTGTTGGCCTTCAAAGCGGGCGCGTAACCGCCTTCATCACCGACCAGGGTGGCATAGCCTTTTTCTTTCAGCACGGATTTCAGAGCGTGATAGACCTCCGCACCCCAGCGCAAGCCTTCGGCAAAAGTCGGCGCGCCGAAGGGCATGACCATGAACTCCTGCATGTCCGTGGACTGCCAGGCGGTATGAACGCCGCCATTCAGAATGTTCATCATCGGGACGGGAAGAACGTGGGCATAGACGCCGCCCAGGTAGCGATAGAGCGGCAGACCCAGCGAGTTCGCGGCAGCTTTGGCCACTGCCAGGCTGACGCCCAGGATGGCGTTGGCACCGAGTTTCGATTTGTTCGGCGTTCCATCCAGCGTGATCAGTTCGGCATCGATGGCCTTTTGATCCGAGGCGTCCCAGCCGAAGAGATCGTCGGCGATCACGCCGTTGACATTGGCCACCGCTTTCGAGACGCCTTTGCCGAGATAGCGTTTCTTATCGCCGTCGCGCAGTTCCAGGGCTTCATGTACGCCGGTCGATGCGCCAGAAGGAACCGCCGCGCGTCCCCACGAACCATCCGCCAACGCGACTTCCACTTCGACGGTGGGGTTGCCGCGCGAAGTCAAGGATTTCAAGTGCAGAGATACTTTCGATGATAGTGTCCATTTCATTCTCCGAATGTTATTACCAGTTTCACGAATCCCCCATTCGTGTACTGATTGTTTTTAATAAGTATAATCCACTTTCGGGGACTCGCTCGGATGGGAATAAAGCGCTTCACGCTCAGCCGGAGGCGGGTTCCGTGAAAAATAGGTTTCCTCCGCTGTCAGAATTCCTGCCGCGATCGCCGTAGGAATTTAGTACCATGGGAATCAGTTTTGCGGAACTTTCCGGGCTCCTTGTACATCATATCTCATGGAATATGAAGAAAGGAGACTTCGATGAACACAAAAAGTTTTTTCAATTATTTGTCCTTGTTGCGGTACTGCTGGCATCTTTTGCGTCTACCGGCGCGGCCTTCGCGGCGCCAGCCTTTGATGGGCAATGTGGTACCAGCGTGACCGTGGTCAGCGGCGATACGCTGCGCAAGATCGCGGATCGTTGTGGCACGACCATCCCGCCATTCAACGGGCCAACCCGGAGATCGGCAACGGAAATTTGATCTATCCCGGTCAGGTCTTGATGCTGCCCGGCGCCATCTTGTATGGTAATACCGGATATGCTACTTACATCGTGTCCCGCGGCGATACGTTGAAATCACTCGCCATCCGTTTCGGTACTTCGGTCGATACATTACTCTCATTGAACAGGAGTATCACCAATGTCAACCTGATCTACGAAGGCCAGCGGCTGGTGGTCCCTTCCGGGCGTGCTGTGCCTGTGCCGCCTCCGGCCGCCAGTGGACAGACTTACTATGCTCAACACGGTGATACGCTGCGCATCATTGCTGCCCGGTTCAGCACCACCGTGGATGCCATTCTCAGGCTCAATCCGCAGATCAGCAACCCGAACTTGATCTACGTCGGTCAGGCCATCACCATCCCCGCTGAGGTCACCAACTATGTGGTCGCAAAGAGGCGACACGCTCCGCATCATCGCCAGTAAATTTGGAACCACCGTGGATACGCTGCTGGTGCTCAACCCAAACATTCTCAATCCCAACTTGATCTATGTTGGACAGGTGATCAGAGTCCGATAAAGTCAAGTCGAATCTAAAAAAAAGGACGCACTTTCACAGTGCGTCCTTTTTTTATTTTAATTCTTCCAGTTTATTTTCGTTTTGCGGTTTTTGCCTTGGTGCTCTTCTTCGCCTGTGCCTTGGCTGCGGTTTTCTTTTTGGCCGGAGCGGCTTTCTTCTCGACGCGATGCTTCAAAGCAGCATGAGCCGCGGCGAGACGCGCAATCGGCACGCGGAATGGCGAGCAGGAAACGTAGTTGTTGCCAATCATGTGGCACCATTCGATGGAGCTCGGGTCACCACCATGTTCACCACAGATGCCGACTTCCAAGCTCTGGGCGGGTCTGGCGGCCTTCGGAAATGGCCCAATCCATCAGTTTGCCCACGCCACCGCGGTCGAGTGATCTGGAAGGGATTCTTTTCGAGGATGCCCTGTTCCTGATAGGTGATCAGGAAGTTGCGTTCGGCATCGTCACGGGAATAGCCATAGGTCATCTGGGTCAGGTCATTCGTGCCGAAAGAGAAGAACTGAGCATGTTCGGCGATCTCACCTGCGGTCACTGCGGCCCGCGGGATTTCGATCATGGTGCCGAACTTGTATTCGAACTTGACATTCTTCTCGTCCATCACCGTGGATGCGATCCGTTCGAGTCTGGGTTGGATCCATTCCAGTTCCTTCACGGTGCCGGTCAATGGGATCATGACTTCCGGTTTGACCACGATGCCACGCAAGGTGCAATCCGCTGCGGCTTCGAAGATGGCACGTACTTGCATCTCCACGATCTCAGGCATGTAAATGCTCAGGCGCACGCCGCGCATACCCATCATCGGGTTGGATTCGTGCATGCCTTTGATGGCGGTCAGCAGGTTTTCTTTTTCCTGCAAGCCAGCGGTTTCATCCTTCACGCGCATGGTGATGACTTCTTCGAGAAGTTTTTCTTCATCGGGCATGAACTCATGCAGAGGTGGGTCGATCAAGCGAATGATGACCGGATAACCATCCATCGCTTCGAAGAGGCCATCGAAGTCTTTGCGCTGGTAGGGGAGAAGTTTGTTGAGCGCAACAGTACGTCCTTCACTGGTTTCCGAAAGGATCATATCCTGAACGATGGGAAGACGCTCGGGTTCAAAGAACATGTGCTCGGTGCGGCAAAGACCGATACCAACGGCGCCATAGGCGCGCGCCCGACTGGGCATCCTTTGGGTAATCTGCATTTGCCCATACTTGAAGCCCGCGTGTCGGATAACCTTTGGCAGCGAGCTTCCCGGACGTTCTTGTGAGCGCAAATGTTATCCGCCCATTGGAGCAGGGTCAGCAATTCAGTCTGCTTTTCGAGCGATGGTGCGACCGTCGGAATCTTTCCGATGAACACTCTACCCGTGGTGCCGTCCACCGAAATCCATTCGCCTTCCTTGACGACTGCTTCACCAACGGTCATCTGGCGGCGCTCGAGATCGATCTTGATCGCCGAAGCGCCAACCACGCACGGGATACCAAACTGGCGTGCCACGACTGCGGCGTGAGAGGTAGCACCACCTTCACTGGTAAGCACGCCCTGGGAAGCGATCATGCCATGCACATCATCCGGCTTTGTAAACGGACGCACCATGATGGTTTCCTGTTTTTCTTCCTTTGCCATCTTCTCGGTGGTGTCTGCGTCAAAATAGACTTGTCCGACTGCGGCGCCCGGAGAGGCGTTCACACCCTTGGCAAAGAACGTGCCATTCTTTTCGGCATTGCTCATCGCTTCTTCATCGAATTGCGGATGAAGCAAAGAATCAACGTTATCGGGGGTCACGCGTAGAACGGCTTGTTCTTTGGTGATCAGCCCTTCGTTGGCCATATCCACGGCGATCTTTACTGCCGACTTGGCAGTGCGTTTGCCTGTACGTGTTTGGAGCATCCACAGCTTGCTGCGTTCAATCGTGAATTCGACATCCTGCATATCCTTGTAGTGCTTTTCAAGTTTTGCAGTGATATCCATAAACTGCTTGTAGGCCTTGGGCATGCTCTCGACCAGATGTTCAATCGGCTCGGCATTACGAATACCGGCCACCACATCTTCGCCCTGCGCGTTGAGCAAATATTCGCCCATCATCTTTTTGTCGCCGGTGGACGGGTTGCGGGTGAAGGCTACGCCGGTCCCCGAAGTCATCGCCCATGTTACCGAAGACCATGGTTACGATGTTGACCGCAGTACCAAGATCGTGAGAAATGCCTTCCTTGTTGCGATAGGCTATGGCGCGCTTGCCGTTCCAGGATTCGAAAACAGCTTTTGTTGCCAGTTCGAGCTGCTTGTAGACATCCTGGGGAAAGTCAAAGCCAACCTCTATTTTGAAGACTTCCTTATAAGATGAGACCAGAGCCTGCCAGTCCTCGGCTGTCATCTCAGTATCAACCTTGTAGCCTTTTTGCTCCTTGTAGTTGGCAAAAGGATGTTCAAAAGTCTCATCATCCACGTTGAAGACGGTCTCGCCGAACATTTCGATCAGACGGCGATAAGAATCCCAGGAAAAGCGCGGGTTATTCGTCAGCCTGGAAATCCCTTCTACCACCTGGTCATTTAAACCAATGTTCAGGATGGTATTCATCATGCCAGGCATGGAGAACTTGGCACCTGAACGGCAGGAGACCAACAGCGGATTTTTCGCATCCCCAAATTTTTTGCCAGTTCGTTTCTCCACAATTTTCATGGCGGCCAGGGCCTGATCCCACATCCCGGCGGGGAACTTGCCCGTTTTCCGGAATTCGTTACAGGCTTCGGTCGTCATCGTAAATCCAGGGGGGACGGGAACACCGGCGCGCGTCATGTCGAACAAGCCGGCGCCTTTTCCGCCCAACAGGGAGCGGACACCGTCCCACGATCCAGCATATTTTTCCGCTTTCGCGACTTCATCGAACAAATAAACCCATTTTTTCATAGGAAACCTCCAGGGTCTTAAGATCGGAAATTTATACGAAGTTTACCATGAACAACTAAAGACAAATGTGATATATTTTTCTTACATTTGTCAGCGAGGATTTAACTGTTAGCATGTTGCAAAGTCACAAATTTTGTTTTTGAGTGATAATAGGAGCAGATTGGAACTGACTATGCCAATAAAAATACTTGTAATTGATGACGATAGTGCTGTGACAGATTTGCTTTCCCTGCTACTGCGCTCACAGGGGTTCGATGTGACTGCAACCAATAGTAGTACTGAAGGACTAACTCTCATTCACGAAACACATCCGGACTTGGTGGTGCTCGATCTGATGATGCCCGAGGTGGACGGTTGGGAAATCTGTAAAACTGTGCGAGCCTTTAGCAAGGTGCCGATTATTGTCCTCTCAGCGCTCAACGATCCATCCATGATTGCCAGCGTTCTGGATGCCGGCGCAGATGATTACCTGACCAAACCTACGCCCAGCCGGGTACTTGTTGCTCACATCAATCGTTTGGTGCGTCGAACCGGGTCGCTTCGTTCGAATGCTTCCATGAACAATTCGTTTACCAAGCCGCTTCCCGCATCTTAGCACAAACAGCAGGAAGGCTCCCTGCGGGCTTTCCAAGCCGGTGCTTGTTCCCGCCAAAAAGACAAGATTCCCGTTCCCATGCAGGGGACGGGAGTTTCTTTACGCGAGGTGCTTGAGCGCCTCGGCGGTTTTCGCTGGTGCCTCCATCATCGGCATGTGACCCGCGCCCTCCACTTCCACCAAGTACGCTTCAGGCAGAGCGGCCTGCACTTCAAGCGCCCGATCAACGGGGATCAGTGCATCCGCATTGCCGTGAATTAATACGACCGGAAAACGGAAAGATAAGAGCAGGGGAGTGAAATCCTGGCGTTCGGCCATGGCTCTGAGCGCACCGATGTAAGCAGCTGGTGGCTGCTCTTCCATGGAATGACGTGCAAAGCTCTGTAATTTTTCATCGGAAGTGAACTTCGGAGTCATTGCCTCGACCACGCCTGTGATGCCTTTTTCAGCAACCTGTGCTGCGCTCTTATAGCGACCTTCTCTGCGATCCGGCGGATCGGCCAGCACCTGCGAGGAGACCAGTCCCAATCCGGTAATGCGGTCAGGATATAGGCTGGCGAAGGCCAGCGCGACATATCCACCCATCGAGTGACCAGCAATGGCAGTTTTCTGGATTCCAAGCTGGTCGAGCAAGCCGGCGATATCCGCGGCGTAATCATCCATTGTATATGGGGTATTCACGGTGGTTGATTCACCGAACCCGCGCAGATCAGGCATGATGACGTTGAACGTGTCTTCCAACAAAGGTGCAACCTCGTCCCACAAATGGTGGTCAAGCGGATACCCGTGCAGGAGCACCAATGCTGTTCCGTGACCGCGACGCTCATAAGCAAGTTCAATACCGTTAATTTTTATTTTTTCCATGAGTCTCTCCTCTATCATTGCAAACCTGCGGAAAACAAACTGCAACTTTGCTTTTTCATGCGAATTAGGCGATTGCTTGGGTTGCCCAATAGGCTTCTCACAATGACATGATACTACTTCCAGTTTACTGCTACTTTTAACTTGCTGCCCAGTTTAGAATAGTAATATACATAGCCATTCTCACATCCGAAGTCATAGACTCGGCGTGTGATATCCACATCTGCTTTACAGTATTCCGCCACCTTGTCGAGTTCGGCGTTCCGAAACCATTCCACGGACTGAATGCCGTCGGCTGATTTGGTTGTGCCAAGCGTGGCTTGCGAGATCGTATCCAGGCTCAAACGGAAATTCAAAGTGCGATAGATGTCCTGTAACATGTCTGTTGACGGGATCGCTCGAAAGTTTTCATAGGGCGCGTAAGGTCGCAGCACTTCATAATCAAAATGAAGAATATTGAAGCCCACCACTCGATCGGCGGACTTCAATTCGGCGATCAACGCAGGAGCATCCTTTTCCCAATAGACGGCGAAATCATTCCGTGCTATGGACCAGGTAACGCCGCAGGCGAGCCGCAACTTGGATGCATCGCGTCCACCCACTTCCTGAAACAACTTTTGAGTTTCCAGATCGAAGAAAACGATGTTCATGACGTTTCCAAATTCCTTAGTTGTTCACGCGCCAGTTCAAGTGCCTGTTCACGACTGGCGACTTTGCCAGTGGCCTGTCCTTCGCGGATGGCTTCCAGCAATTGACCGATGATCCGCCCCGGCTCCAGGCTTAACTCCTTCATTAATTCATTCCCATCCAATAGACGCGGCGGGGCAATGGTCTCCTCTGGTTTCTCCCAGTAATTTTCGAGCAGGATGCGTGCCACATCCAGCGCGGCTGCCCAGGTTTCCTGTGTCAACGTGGTGCCCCGCGTTCCGCGCAGATCGGCGAGACCCAGCAAGACGAGGTCCACGCCTGCCTCGCCAGAGTCGCGAAAGAAACGATAAATGGCTTTGCGTGAGGGTCCTTTTCTTTCGCCTTCCAAACGACTGGTGAAGAAATGAAAGCGCATATGATTGGCGATGATGGTGCGAATGCGTTCTATTTCATCTTTACTTAGATTAAAGGCGCGTCCCCGTTCGGCCGCGACCTGCGCGCCCTGTACATCGTGATCAAAAAAGCGGATGCGTCCTGTCGTCTCCACGGACCTCGTTGCCGGCTTCTGGGCATCATGGTATAAGGCGGCGAAAAATAACGCGGCGCGGACGGAGCGATCGGTGTTCAGAGACGCAGCGAAGTGTTTGGCGAATTGTTCACGGAATCTTCCAATGCGCAATGTGAGCAGGCCAGTGAATAAATCATTGGTTTTATCAGCATTGTATTCAGGCTTGAGGGCGGATAATATACTTTCAAGATGAGAAAGTACACTGAGCGTGTGTTCCCATACGTCAAGCGTATGCGGTGCAGATTGTTCCACGCCTTTGAGTGCCGAGAGTTCGGGTAAAAAATAGGGAAAGACTTTGAGTAGCTCCAAGGCCCGCATGGATGCATCCGGTTTGGGCCCCTCCAACATCTTAAATAATTCATCGCGTTGTCGTTCAGGGGAGACCTGTGGCAATAAATGTGCGGCTTCTTTCATCGCCTTGCGTGTTTCCAGTTCGATCTTGAATTCGAACGCCGCGGCCTGGCGAATCGCCCGTAAGATACGGATTGGATCATCCTGCAAAGAAGTGGACGAGCAGGTACGAATTAATTTAGTGCGCAAATCCGAAGCACCGTTGAGTGGATCGATGATGGTCCCGGAATGAAGATCAAAGGCAATGGCATTGATGGTAAAGTCGCGGGCGTGTAAATCTTCTTCCAGGTTGTTTCCCCGATAGGTTGCAAAATCGAGGAACGTACGCGCACCCTCCGCTTCGGTCACGATGACGCGGCCGGTATCACGTTCGTTGTCGAGCACCATGAAATCAGCTTTGAGCGCGTTGGCCACGTGTCGGGCGAGGGAAATGCCATTCGCAGGCAGGGCAAAATCAAGGTCCGGTGAGAGGCGATTGAGCAACATATCCCGTACCGCACCACCGACCAGATACATTTCCTGGTCAGGGAGTATGTCACGAACTTTATCGATCAGAGGTGAATAAGAAATTGGGATGGGCATGTAAACGATCTCAGGCGTTTCTTTATGCCGGCTTTGCTGGGCGGCATAAAGGCCTGCTCGGGGGTGCCACCCTGAGCGATGATCCTGCCTGGTAGTCGCGCGACCCAGCGCCCGGCATAAGGCGATGCATTTGCTTGTGAATTATCTTGCATGCAAAACCAACTGTAGTGCGTTAAAAAGGCGGTTTGTATTTCTCCAAATCGACCACACCGATGAAAGGCAGATTGCGATAATACTCATCGAGATCGAGACCGTACCCGAAGACGAATTTGTTGGGAATTGCAAAACCACGATAATGGATCGGGACCACCGCTTCACGCCGTTCGGCCTTATCGAGCAACGCACAGACTTTTAGGCTGCGCGGCTGGCGGAGGTGGAGCAATTCCAGCACAGAGGCGATGGTGTGACCGCTATCCACGATGTCTTCGACCAGCAGCACGTCCTTATCGTAAACATCGGTCAGCAAATCGAAGGTCACGCGCACCGCGCCGTCTGACTCGCGTTTCCCAATACCGTAGGAGGAAACTGCCATAAAATCCATCATGTGTAGAGAGGTGATGTGACGGCTAAGATCCACGAGAAAGGGCACGCCGCCGCGCAGTATGCAGATCAGCAGCAGATTGCCATCGGGATAATCCGCGCTGATCTCTGCGCCCAATTCTTTGATGCGGGCCTGGAGTGTTTTTTCATCTATGAGTACTTCGGCAAGGATTTCGTTGTAATGTTGCATGGTGTGAGTTGCCTGGTTTGATGCCTTCTAAATTAAATAGTTTCTCAATTCGATAGTTGCTTTTTCATAAGGTCGAAGAGCAAATTCAAGTTCATCATGAATTAGTGAGGTACTTCATGATGGAGGCGGCAGCGGGCTTCGTACATTTCTGAAGCGCCCACGATCACTACAGGATCATGGTAGCGGGCGGGTTTGCCGTTGACCAGCCTCTGTGTGCGTGAGGCTTCATCTCCACAGACCATGCAGATGGCATGCAGTTTATCCACGTGTTCTGCAATGGACATCAGGATCGGCATCGGGCCGAACGGTTCGCCGCGAAAATCGGTATCCAGTCCAGCCACCAGGACACGGATGCCGCGCGCCGCCAGTTGTTGTGCCACCTGGACGATGCCCTCATCGAAGAACTGCGCCTCATCGATGCCAACCACCGTGGTTTGCTTTTCGACGCAATTGAGGATGTCTGTGGATTTTTCAACCGGTGTGGCATCGAAGTTCGAGCCGGCATGGGAGGTGACTTTCTCCACCGCGTAGCGAATATCGATGGCCGGCTTGAATACCTGCACTGTTTGCTTGGCAATGGTGGCGCGCACCAGACGTCGGATCAACTCGTCCGTCTTGCCACTGAACATCGAACCGCAAACAACTTCAATCGAACCTTGAGTATGCTTCATACATTCTCCCGACCCCTACCCTTCCTCCCCCCAATCCAACATCAGGAGTTTGAAGGTCGATACAGTCATTGCCTGTTGGATTTTGGGGAGGTGCCCCGCAAAGCGGGCGGAGGGGTCAAAATAAAACAGGCAGACGCTTTTGCATCTGCCTGTAAGTTTACCTGAGAATAATCATTCTGCAAGTCCGCGTTTCGCTTCGCCTTATACTGCAGCCGCCGGAATTTCGTAACCGAGTGCGCGCAATTTCTTCTTGGCTGCCGTCAGTGAGGTCTGACCGAAACCGGGGATGGCCAGGATTGCCTCGTTGCCCTCATTCAGCTTTGCAAGGAACTGACCAAAGTTCTCGATGCCGGCTTTCTTCAAAGCATCCAGGGCGCGAGCCGAAATAGCCATTTCTTCGATCGGGCGCTCGGGCGAACCGCGCAGATCTTCCTTGGCCTTCTGCTGTTCAACATACTCCTGGCGGGCAGAAAGTTTCTTATAGAAGCGATCCACCTGACCTTCGATGTCCAGGATACGTTGCGATTCACCGGTAAAAAACGGGTGACAATTCGAACAGATATCCACGCGGATTTCTTTTTTGGTTGAGCCAGTTGTCCAGGTGGTGCCGCAGGAAGCGCAGGTCACCTTTGCATCTGGATAATAAGTTGGATGAATCTTAGCTTTCACTTCGTGCCTCCGCTTCCGGGACGATGTTCACGCGCTTTTGTCCATGCATGAGGTCATACATTACTATGCCATTCGCCGTAGCGAACAACGTGTCGTCCTTGCCGGCTTTCACGTTCAAGCCCGGCTTGATCTTGGTGCCATGCTGACGTACCAGAATATTGCCAGACAGCACAAACTGACCAGCGTAGCGTTTTACGCCCAGGCGCTGGGAATTTGAATCTCGTCCGTTGCGGCTGGAACCACCACCTTTTTTATGTGCCATGACTACCTCTCTTACTCTTTCTTTGCTTCCGTCTTTTTGGAAGACGACTTGTCTGTAGTTGACTTCTTTGCAGACGTTTTCTCCGTGGAAGATGTCTCGGCTTCCTTCTTCGCCTTGGCTTGTTTCTCTTCCATTGGCGCTTCCTCAGCCACAGGTTCTTCCACGGCTACCGGAGCGGCTTCGGGCTCTTCGAGCTTGCGTTCCTCACCCGGACGACCGATAAAATCCACCAGTAGACGGGTGTATTGCTGACGATGCCCGCCGCGCACGCGGATGCGTTTCTTCGGGCGATATTTGAATCGATCAATCTTGGGGCCCTTGATGTGATCCACCACGGTGACCGAAACCTCAATGCCGCTCACGGTGGGTGTACCGACCATCACCTCGTCGCCGTCTGCCATGAGCAGAATGCGCTCGAAGTCAAACTTGTTGCCCGCTTCGACGGGCAGGCGGTCCACTTCGATGGTCCGCCCTTCGATGGCGCGATATTGCTTGCCACCGCTTTCTACAATTGCAAATCTCATTTTTTTCTCCAGTCATTCACTTCGCCGTGTGCCTGCGGAGTTCTTACACTCGTCGCCTGCGAACGGGGAAGCTGGGGTTCAAAGTCTTTCGACAAACATGAGCCCCGGCAAATCTTGCTGCCAGGGCAGAAGCGGACGATATTATACATGTCGGCTGGGGATGTGTCAATGAAGCGCGCGCAGCATTCGCGTTGGAAGTTTATAAATAAGTTCAGCTCCAGGCTGTCGTGGAATAATGATGAGCCAGATACGTTCCAAATAGGATTTGGGGGAGTTTCACAATATAGACAGTTAAAAGGAAGGTTTTCTTACCCATCTTGGATTAGGGCCAAAGCCACTGCGCGTTATATCCTTTGAGTCCCAGGTCGCTTATCTTTCCGGAAGCTATTTCAATGGCCTGTATATTTGATTCAAGGGAAGGCGCGTCGGGCGAATAGACATCGTAAAGCAGGTACTTTCCATCGGGTGACCAGTTCAAATTGCCGTGCATTTGGTCGGGTTTGTCTGTCAGTGCGCGCGCTTCGCTTCCATCGGGGCGCATCAGCCAGACCTGGTCGCCGCTCGGCACCGAGAGGTCACGTCAACTCGCTGCGATCCATGTGCCATCCGGGGACCATGTGGCGAAAAGATTCTCGTAATTTTCATTAAGCGTGAGATTCGTTATCGTCTCGGAAGATAAGTCATAAACAAATAACTGCGTGACGAATTTGCTGCCTTGTATCACAAGATCCCGATACAGCACGGCATGGTTGTCCGGTGACCAGTCAGCAGCCGCGGCCAGCGTACTTGGAATCACATGGTCTTCACCGGTTTCGAGATTGTACAAGCGGATATCCTGCGAGGTAACGTAGCTCAGCCACTTTCCATCTGGTGACCAACGTGGATTTGCGCCCGGCAACTGTTCTTCCTGAAAAACAGGTTTTGCCTGCTTGGTATCGAAATCCATCCACCATAGGGTTGCCAGCCCGGTCAGGTTATTTCCCGCGAAACGCGTGTATTCATAAACGATACGTTTTCCGTCAGGTGACCAGACCGGTCGGGAACACAACGCGTCTCCACATTGCAATATCCCGGTTCTCGTCCTGCTCTTGAGATCCACCAACCAGCCCTGGTTCTCAAGGTTTTCTGTTTGAACGAGATAAACCACTTTCGTTTGATCCGGCGAAAGGGCATATTCCACAACATTTTCCCTGAGATCACTCAATAAAAATGGATTCGTTCCATTGGCGTTGGCGACGAACAACTGCTTGAGCTGATCCTGGCCACCGGCCAGATACAATACCTGCGCGTCCTTCAGGGAACCCATGCCTGTGGCCGTTAATTGGAAGTCGCCCTTCGCCTGAATATACGCGCCGGAAGTAAGCGCCAGGCCGAGACCCACAACCACCAGCGCGCTGGCCATCGGCAGGATCGGCGCAAACCTGTCGAAGGCACTCACACGATCGAAGATTCGTCGGCTGTTTACCATGAGCAACCCTATCACGATCAACACAACAGCCAGCCCAAGGCTGAAAGAGACGATGAGCGCCAGTCCCAGCAGAATCCGATTAATGGCGACGGCAACCAGCAAAATAGCAATGGCATCCGGGCAGGGGATAAGTCCTCCGCTGATACCCAAGGCGACAAGAGAACCCCAGGTAATGGTTTCAGGCATATCGTGCGAATGAGCGTGTCCATCGCCGTGATCGTGAAGATGACCATGTTGGTGAAGGCGGCCATCATGAGTATGCTCCAGTGATGTTTCGATCCGATAAGTTCTCACCGGTGTTTTTGTTGATGATGGCCGTGGACTCAGAGAATATTTCGGCGCGCTTCTTTTGGGGCCAAGTGTGAGTCTTTTTGTTTTGTTCCATTGTTGGAATCTCTGCCGAAACAGATATAAACCCAGCCCAACGATCAACAACCCGGAAAGAATTTCAAGGATCGGGATGATGCTGGTGGGAAGGATATAGCGCGAGGCGACCAGCGTGATGATGCCGAGCAAAAAGACGGAGCCGGTATGTGTCAGTGTGACGACGGTTCCTAATGCCACCGCATGCCAGGATGTCCCGCGTGAACCGACGAGATATGCCCCGACGACTGTCTTGCCATGGCCGGGTGTCAACGCATGGATGGCGCCCAGCATCAACGCTATCGTCAGGGCAAACAGATAGAATGAAATGGAAATGTTCCCTTGACGCACCAGGTTGAGCAAGATATCCTGCGATGTGTTCTTCTTACTAGGAATGAAATCCAGAAAATTCGAGGGCCCGGAGGTTGTGGTTTGCCCTCCTCCTGTCTCGGTCAGCGAAAGGGAAGGTACGCTGCTATCCCAGTCGGTACGCAAGGGAACCTGGGCGGAAGCCTGGGCCGAGGGTTCAAAGATTTTCAGCCTGATCGTGCTGTTTTTTTGGTCGGGGGTTTGAATTTTCAGCCCATCCTGTGCAGCAATGGTATACCAATTCACCGACTTTTGCTCCTCCACGCCGTTATGCAAAACCAGTTCATAGGAGTCACCCAGATCATGCGGCCACGCGGCAGACAGATAGATCGTAATGGTTTCAGCACCAGACTGAAAAGCATCCCTGCTGGAGGGGAATTGCAGGTTTTCCATCCGCAGTGGAAATTGCGCGCCATTCAGCGTAGCAGTCAGAAGGGCCACACGTGCTCCTGCCCACCTGGCTGCCTCCTCCTGGCTGACAGCCTCATCCTGGTTGGTATCCGCTTCAAACCAAATGGATGAGACCAGCATGGGCCCGGGTTTGATCTCCCACTGGATGGAAAGTTTATCTGCTGCGAGCGTTACATTCAAGGAATGCACATACAGGTCAGCAGGATGCGCGGCTGCAGGGACAACCTGCATAAATGCCGACATCGATATAAGCAGGACCAGAGCAATGAACCTGGATTTTCTCATGAAAGATTATCGGGCAGGAATTGAATGAATATCCCCAAAAAGATTTTTGTAAAGAATGCTGAATAACATGATCAACAACACGCCCATCAACTCCTTTTCGGCGATTCTATCACCACAAGAAAACAAATGACATTAACTCAGCCTTAGTAATCTTCTTTTCATACTGGCGCTACACTATAATGAAAAAACTTCACAGGACGCAGGATATATCGATGAAAAAAATTCCATATCCCTTTGTACTCAGCGGCATCATTGTCATTCTATTGTTTGCAGGGTTCGTGGTTTGGGGCATTCCATATTTCTTTCAAGATACGCAAATTCAGAGCGGAGCTGTTACCCTGGGTTCACAAACAGTGCTGGCACAGGTTACAAAAATCGTCGAGCAGGGGAATATATCACTGAATAACCAGGATCAACTGTATCAGATCATGCAAGTGGAAGTCCTGGAGGGTGACTACAAAGGGATTTCTTTTCAGGTGGATTATGGAAAACGCACCCTGCGCTCGGATAACTTTCGCTTCGCACCTGGCGATCAGCTTTACGTGATCGTTGACAAAACTCCTGATAATGTTCTCCAGGCTTACTATGTCGATTACAAACGTTCGGTCCCTCTGGCCATTTTGCTGGCTGCCTTCGTTCTATCCATTTTGATCATGGGGCGCTGGAAAGGATTGGGAAGCCTGATTGCCCTGGGGATCAGCATGATCATGATCACCGGTTATGTGATTCCCCATATCCTGGCTGGTGAGGATCCAGTCAAAGTCAGTCTGATTGGCTCGGTCATCCTTTTGGGAGTGACTTTATATTTGACCTATGGCTGGAACTTGAAGACCCATGCGTCCACATTAAGCATGATGCTCGCCTTGTTGCTGACCGGGGCCTTGTCGCTCTTGTTTGTTTACCTGGCGCGCCTCACCGGCTATGGCGATGAGAACGCAATGTACTTGATGCAGGCCTCCTCGATCCAGATCGACCCGAGGGGCTTGTTGCTGGGCGGCATGATCATCGGTGCCTTGGGCGTTCTGGACGATCTGGTCACCTCGCAATCCGCCGCGGTGGTGGAGATCCATGATGCGAATCCCACACTCGGTTTTCGAATGACGTTTCAAAAGGCCATGCGTATCGGGCAGGATCATGTGGCGGCTACCGTGAACACCCTGGTGCTGGCCTACACGGGCGCCTCCTTGCCGCTGCTTCTCGTTTTCACGCTTGGGAATGGAAACTACGTATTTTTTGTCAATTCCGAATTTTTGGCGGAGGAAATCGTTCGCACCCTGGTAGGGTCATTGGGACTGATCGCCGCGGTACCCATATCCACGCTGATTGCCACGATTTTGATCGTCTATCAGGATCGACTGGGAGAATGGCGCGCGGTTCTTGGACCGGAAACAGGCGACGAGATGGGACATGCACACTAAAGCGTAGTACAATTGTTCTATAGACGATAAAGTTTGTCATCTACGTGATTTCATTCCACTATTTCCATGGTCAACCCTTCCCTTCCGTTCGGAGCTGACCTGAGCCCAACTCAGCGTCAGATTATTGAAATCGCCCCTCAATGCGAAACTCTTCGTTTCTGGACGCGCGGGCGCGGGCAAAACCACCGCGGGCGTCGAACGGATGCGTTATCTGCTCTCGCAGGGTGTGCCCGGTAAATCGATCCTGATGCTCACCCCGCAGCGCACCGTGCAGGAGCCCTATCTCGATCTGCTCTATAGCCCGGAGCGCCGCGCCGGCGGGGAAGTGACCGCGACCACCCTCGGCGGTGGGTTGGCGCGTCGCGTCTGCGATCTATTCTGGCCGATCGCCGCGGAAGCCGCCGGCTTTGCGCATCCCGATCAACCGCCTGTCTTTCTCTCGCTGGAGACCGCGCAATATTACATGGCGCATCTTGTCCGTCCCTTGTTGGATGAAGGGTATTTTAAATCGGTCACCATTGATAGGAATCGTTTATATTCCCAAATTCTGGATAACTTAAATAAAGCTGCCATTGTTGGCTTTCCCCATACGGAAATCGCCTCCCGCCTGGATGCAGCTTACTTCGGTGATCCCGCGCAGCGCCGCGTGTATGCCGACGCGCAGGATTGTGCGGGTCGCTTCCGTGAATATTGCCTGGAAAATAATCTGTTGGATTTTTCGCTGCAGCTTGAAATCTTCGCGAACCTGCTCTGGCCGATGGATGTGGTGCATGATTATCTCATGCGAACTTATCATCATTTGATCTACGACAACGTGGAAGAAGATCGACCGCGTGCCCACGACATCATCCGCACCTGGCTGCCTGAGTTTCAGTCTGCCTTGTTGATCTATGATGAAGGTGGCGGTTACCGGCGCTTCCTTGGTAGTGATCCATTTACTGGTCAAGCTTTGAACGAACTATGTGATGAGCAAATCACGTTGAGTGAATCCTTTGTAATGTCTGAAGATGTGGCAAATCTGGCGTCCAGTCTGGAACAGATCATTTTGCCAGATCCGGAGATGGCGGTCCCGGAAGCTGTGGATCACCAGGTTTTGGGTATTCTCACTTCTCGCTTCTATCCTGAGTTGCTGGATGCGGTCGTGGCGCAGACCAAGTCTCTGATCGAAGAGTCGAGAGTCCCCCGGCAGAGATCGTGATCCTTGCGCCTTATCTCTCCGATGCGCTGCGCTTTTCCATTATAAATCGTTTGGAAGCCGCGGGCATTCCCACGCGTTCGCATCGCCCTTCACGTTCGTTACGTGAGGAACCGGCCAGTCAGGCGCTGTTGACATTGGCAGCGCTGGCGCATCCGCATTGGAATATCCATCCGCCGCGCTTCGATGTTGCGTACGCTCTCATGCAATCCATTGAGGAACTCGACCTCGTGCGCGCCCAGCTCCTGGCAGAGATCGTTTATCGTACCGCGCGAGTTGCGACTCTCCACCTTCGAAGAGATCAATCCCGATGTGCAGGAACGCATTACCTTCGTGATCGGCAATCGTTATACTGCCCTGCGCGATTGGCTGCTTGCCTATCGTGAAGAGGAAGAATTGCCCTTCGATCATTTCCTGCGAAAGTTATTCGGCGAAGTCCTGTCCCAGCCGGGCTTTGGTTTCCACACGGACTTCGACGCGGTGCGCGTAGCCTCCAGCCTGGTCGATTCGGTGCGGCATTTCCGGCAATCCCTGGAGTCAACATATTTGTACCAGGAGCACAATACGCGCTTCCCGCATCTTGGACAGGAATATATTCAGATGCTACAGGATGGAGTCATTGCCGCGTCTTACCTGGAAGGCTGGTGGACGCTGAATAAAGAGGCGGTGTTGGTCGCGCCGGCCTATACCTTCCTGATGATGAATCGGCCGGTGACGGCGCAGTTCTGGCTGGACGCTGGCTCGAGCGGCTGGCACCAGCGCCTCGCCCAGCCGTTGAACTCATCCCTATGTCTTGACGCGCGAATGGGAGCCGGGCCGCGTTTGGACAGATACAGATGAAGTGGAAAACGACCGCGCCTCACTATCTCGTCTTGTCTCCGGTTTGCTGCATCGCTGCCGGAAGCGCGTGTATTTGTGTTTATCGGAATTAGGTGAAAGCGGCTTCGAGCAACGCGGCGATTTGCTGCGAGCTTTTCAAAGGGTGATGAATTGGGAATCAGCTGGCTAGCAGGATGAAAAGGATCTTTCATGCTTTTCTATTCTTTGCCTTGGCGATGGCGTTCATTCAAGTTCAACCTGTGCAAAGCCAAAGCGACACATCACAAATTACGTTGTTGGATCGAAATGGCAAAGCGACCGCTTCCATCGTGGATGGAAATCGCGTTCAACTGCGCATTAAGTTGAACGCCACTTCAAAGTTGGAAACAAAAATTACTTTTCTAACTCCCAAGGTGACGAAGCCACTTGCGGAATGTACCGTCCCGGCCCATGCCGACTCTTGTGAGACGCCTCCGTTCTACGCCGTGGGCTGGTACTGGGATGCGGACGGGAGCGCGGCGCCCGAGCGGATGATCATGGCCTCGATGAACGGGACTCGGGCCCTTGGGAGTCTGCGCGTGTCCGTGGCGCCGCGGCCCGTGGTGATGGTGCATGGCTTCAACGCCGATTACACCACGTGGACAACCTATCTCGGTCCGCAAGGGTATCTTGCAGAACTTGGTTTGCATGGCTTTGCGGTTGGCGATGGACAGGTGCCCGGCGTGATGCAGACCGGCAGTTTGAGCGAGCCGTTCAAACGGACAAATACCATTGCACAGAACGCGGTCATCCTTGGCGAATATATTGATCATGTGCAGGAAGCTACCGGCGCCGAGAAAGTGGATTTGCTGGTGCATAGCATGGGCGGCATGATCGCACGTTATTATCTGGATCGGGTGATGACGAAAGATAATGTCGCACAGTTGCTCATCCTCGGCACACCGATGGCCGGTTCAGCCTGTTCCATTCTGCCGGCTTCACTGGGCATGATGTTGCCGGCCGCATTGGAGATCCAGCCCAGTTACATGGTGAACGTTTTCAACCAGCAGATCGTGCGCAGGAAGGGCGTGCCGTTCTTTGCCCTGGCTGGCACGAAACTGAGCGATGCCGTTGAATCGCCCTGCACACCTGTTCCCTCGGATGTGGTCGTCACGCTCGATAGCGTGCGTGCCATTCCCATGCCGGTCGAAGAGATTCCCTTACTACACATTGAATTGAACACCGCACGTGAAGTATTTACTGGTTTTGTGACAGGACACTTGAAAACTTCGCCGGGTGAATTTGAAGTTCCTGCAGACCCGCCTCCTGGTTCCAATCCGCCGGCCTCCCAGCAATTTTCGCGCGTATATACCGGTCATCTGAATCCCGGTGAAACGAGAGATGTAGTGATCAACATCGATCCGAATGTCACCGTAGCGAACTTTGCCTTGTTCGATACCTCACGTTCATTGAATATCGTGGTGACCGGTGCCAGCGGACAACAACTAACTCTCGATCCCGTGAAAAATGGCGTGATCCGCATCGACGACCCTTCCACGATGGTGTATCTGGGTTATGGTTTCAAAGGACCCAAGCCTGGCAGATGGATCGTGACCCTGGAAACCACCGCGGCTACGCCTGCCTCCGGCGCGGACTATGCCATTGCCGCGCAGTTCAATGGTGGCGCCTTGCTGCAAACCACGCAGAACGCGACAACACCGCCTGTAAATCAGGCCGTCACGATCATGGGGACACTCACCGCAGACGGCACACCGGTTCCGCTCACGAGTGCCAGCGCGACGGTTCAAGGACCGGATGGCTCTACAAAATCTGGGGATATGACGATCAACGGCAATCAAGCAGAAATTAAAATTACGCCGCACATGTCCGGGATTTACGGCATTCAAGTCAATGTGACAGCGCAGGATGCGGCAGGCAACCTGATCGATCGTGCCGCCTTCCTGACGTTGGATGCACAGCCCACCTGGATTCAAAGTACGAAGAATCAAATCATGGCCGCGGGCTTGATCATCGTGATGCTTGTAATAATGATCCTGTTCGTGCGTTGGCGCAGGAGAGTTTCACGAGCTCGCAAAGGTCGCGGATCAGTATGAAAAAGTTCTTCCTCGTTTTTGTTTTCTTCCTTTCTGCCTGCATTCCCACTTCGACACGGCCCACCTCAACTTTGCTCCTCAACACTCCCAGCGCGGCGACTGAAACAGCGACCGCCGCTTCTGTCGATACCACTGTCCCCGCGACACCCACTGGAGATGGTCCAACGATTGCAGGCTGTCCGTTGTTCCCCGCTAATAACATCTGGAACGCGCCCGTCAACTCCCTGCCGATTCATCCGCAGTCTGAGGCGTGGATCGAGAGCATTGGCCGCGACGAAGGCTTTCACATGGACTTCGGTTCCGGCGACTGGGATGGCGGTCCGATTGGCATTCCCTATAATGTCATCAGTCGTTCCTCGGTACCAAAGTACACGGTGGATTTTTATTATCCTGATAAATCAGATGCGGGACCGTATCCCATTCCTGATAACCCAACTATTGAAGCGGGAGGCGACCAGCATATTTTGGTTGTGGATACAGATATTTGTAAATTGTACGAGATCTACGATGCAAGTTTCGATGGCGGAGATTGGAGTGGCGGCTCCGGCGCGGTCTGGGACTTGAACTCGAACGCGCTGCGCCCTGATACCTGGACCTCCGCTGACGCGGCCGGTTTGCCGATCCTGCCGGGACTGGTGCGCTATGAAGAGATCGCCGCCGGCGAGATTCGTCACGCGCTGCGCTTCACCGCGGAAGCCACAGCCGGTTATATCTGGCCGGCGCGACATCAAACCTCTGATTCCGAAGAAAGCATTCCGCCAATGGGCGCGCGCTTCCGCTTGAAGGCGGATTATGATATTTCTGGTTTCCCACCTGAGATGCAAATCATTTTGCAGGCGATGAAAACCTATGGCATCATCCTCGCCGACAATGGCTCGAACTGGTACGTCAGCGGCGCGCCTGACGAACGCTGGGATAACGATATGCTGCATCAACTGGATGTATTGACCGGTGATGACTTCGAAGCTGTGGATACTTCAGGATTGATGGTGGATATGAATTCAGGAGCGGTGAAATGATAAATCCGGAAACAATTTATGAACCAAAATACAATGGCAGCATGCGCTTTGCCATGCTTTTCTATCCGGTTTTGGTGGGCTTGTTCCTGTACTTTTTATATCAAACGATCCTGACTCATTCCTATAATCCGCAGGGATTTCTGGCTGTTGTTTTTGGTTTGATGGTCGTCTCTTTGCCGTTCCACGTATTCAGGGAGGTGCGCTTTGGGGACAGGATCACGGTGAAGCGTTATCTCCTGCCGGATGTGATGATCGAATACAAGGATATTGATCATTTCGATAAGCTCAGTTTATCCGCGCCCAATAAAGGGATTTCACTCTATATGCTTCACCCTGACAGCCTGGCGGAGTTTGAGAAGATCGTCCACAATTTGATGAGCGCAAGGAAGATTAAATTGAGGAAGAAATAAATTTACCGCTAAGAGCGCTAAGACCGCAAAGAAAAACCAGGAGTTGAGATGGGCGTAGACATTGAAGCGATCGCTAAAGACGTTGTTGATGCTGCTTTCAAGGTTCACAAACAGTTCGAGCCGGGATTGTTGGAGTTTGCTTATCAGGCATGTCATGTGTACGAACTTCGCAAACGCGGCAGGATTGTTCAAGCTGAATTGACTTTGCCCATTGAATACGAGGGGCAGGAGTTTGATGAAGGCTACCGTATTGACGAATTAGTGGATGGTTTGATTATTGTCGAGAATAAAGCAGTCGATAATGTTCATCCGATTCATATGGCACAACTTCTTACGTACATGAAACTCAAAAATATAAAACTTGGCTTTCTGATAAACTGGAATGTGAAGCTGATCAAGAATGGTATTCAAAAAGTCGTAAATGGACTTGAAGAACCTCCCAATCGTGCAGGCTTCATAAAGAAGCCATAGACTGTACCGGCAGGAGCACCAAGTACACGAAGAAAATCATGAAGAATCTTGGCGCTCTTAGCCTGCTTCGCGGTTCAAAAATAATGATAAATTTCATTCCTCGACCTTCTCAAGAACAGATCCTCCGTTATCGCGGCGGGCGGCTGGGCATTGCCGCGGTACCAGGCGCGGGTAAGACGCAAATTCTCTCCGCGCTGGCGGCGCAGATCATTGCCAGCGGCGCGCTCGGCGACGAGCAGGAAGTGCTGATCGTCACCCTCGTCAATTCAGCGGTGGACAATTTCGAAGCGCGCATCAAACGTTTCTTTGCCAACCCGCTGCAGGCGCTCTATAAATATCGCATCCGCACACTGCACGGACTGGCGCACGACATTGTCCGTGAGAAGCCCGGGCGCGTCGGCCTCGACGAGCGCTTCGCCATCCTCGATGAACGCGAAGCCGATTTTATCCGCCGCGAGGCCGTCAAGGTTTGGCTCGACGCGCACGCCGGGATGCTCGACGATTATCTCGACCCGAGCCTGGATGAATCCAAACGGGACTGGGTGCGCCGCCAGCAACTACCGGATATGATCGCCAGTCTGGCGCTGGCTTTTATCCGTTCGGCAAAAGATCGTCGTTTGACTCCCGACCAGCTGCGCCTCTTACTCGAACGACAGCCAACTCCGTTACCGTTGGCCGAACTTGGGCTGGAGATTTATACCGATTACCAGCGCGCCCTCACTTATCGCGCCGCGGTGGACTTCGATGATCTCATCCGTTTGGCGTTGGACATTCTCGAAGCGGATGAAGAATATCTCGAACGTTTACGTTTTCGCTTCCCGTTTGTCCTCGAAGATGAAGCGCAAAACTCGAGTCTCTTACAACAAAATATTCTTGGATTACTTTCCGGCGAGGGAGGCAATTGGGTGCGCGTGGGCGATCCCAACCAGGCCATCTTTGAAACTTTTACAACGGCCTCTCCCGAATTATTGCGTTCCTTCATCGCCGAGAATCCCAGCGTGGACATGCCCGAGTCAGGACGTTCACAACAATCGGTGATCGACCTGGCAAATTATTTGATCGATTGGGTGATGAACGAACATCCGCTCGAAGAGGCGCGCACCGCGCTGGCGCCGCCATATATCGAGCCTGTGCCCCCGGATGATCCACAAAAGAATCCTCCAACAGATCGTTCCGCGATCCATTTCGTTACGAGGCGGCTCACGCCGGAGGAAGAGATCAAGGCCGTGGCCGATTCGTTGGGGAAATGGATTCCCGCCAATCCAGATTCAACCGTCGCAGTGTTGGTGCCGCGTAACACACGCGGTGTGGAAGTGATCAACGCCCTCAAAGCCAAGAACGTCGAGTACGTGGAGTTCTTGAGCAGCACCTCCACGACGCGTGCTGCGGCCGGCGCGTTGAGTAATGTTATCTCCTATCTGGCGGACCCACAATCCGCACAGAAGCTGGCGAAAGCCTATCAGGTTTGGCGCAGAGACTGGCGCGACGATTCGTCATTGCGAGCGAGTGAAACGAGCGAAGCAATCTCGAAGGAACTTGCCGCGGCGCGTAAAACGCTCCTCGCAATGACATACTCCTGGTTGCGAAAAGTGGGGAAGGTGGAGGATTATGTCAACCCCCCCTTCAGCGCTTTTTCCCCTCGCCCCTTTGCGCTGAGCGGAGCGTCAGCGGAGACGAAGCGGGGAGAGGAAGATATAGCGGAGGCAACTATCGGCGAGGAAGAGGCGGACGCCGATCAAGCGGTCTTCACGGAGTTGGACGAATTCCGCGTCCATGTACGGCGCTGGCTGGAGGCGGTCACGCTGCCCATCGATCAGTTGATGTTGACGCTGGCGCAGGATATCTTCACTGCCGCCGCCGACCTGGCACTGGCGCATAAACTGGCGCTGGTCCTGCGCAAAGCCGCGGACGATCACACGGAGTGGCGTCTGCCGGAGTTGACCGCGGAACTGGCGGTGATCGCCAAGAACGAACGGCGCTTCATCGGCTTCTCGGCGGACAATTCGGGCTTCGACCCGGAACAGCACAAGGGCAAGGTGGTGGTGACGACCATGCATAAAGCCAAGGGGCTGGAGTGGGACCGCGTCTATTTGATGAGTGTGAATAATTATGATTTTCCCTCGAACCAGCCCAATGACCGTTTTATTTCGGAGAAGTGGTTTTTACGCAATAATTTAAATTTGGAAGCCGAAGCCCTGGCGCAACTGGACGCGACCCTATCCTCCAGTGAATATGATTTCTACGAAGAAGGCGCGGCGACCCTGGCCTCGCGCGTCGATTACGTCAAGGAACGGTTAAGATTATTTTATGTAGGGATTACGCGTGCCAAGAAGGAATTGATCGTGACGTGGAATACCGGAAGGCAAGGAGAGGCGATCCCCAGCCTGGCGCTCTCGGCGTTGATGGGGTGGTGGGAATCTAGTACACAATAAGGAATATAGCTTTAAATAATTTGCCTTATAATCTTGTATCATGACAAAGGGTGGTTCAAGAAATTCATTATCGCCCAAAGCAATAAAGAAGGAGTTAACGGAATGGGCTACATGCGAACCGACAGTGAAACCTAGAGCTTCAGCCGCCATTCAACCCTAGAGATAAACAGACAAATCACCGCCAGTACTTTATTGAATTTTTGCTGATTCCACGGCTATTTTCTGGTTGGTTTGCAATTTGTTAACGTTAATTTGTATACGATGCACTGGCGGTACTTTTTAACATTCAAAGAATCCACGATGCGCTGTCGGCTCGCAGCTACAAAACTTGGGAAAAAGGCTCCCAATGGCGAAAATGGGATCTTCATGTTCACACTCCTGCTTCTTTTCACTGGAAGGGAAGTAAGCTTTTGCGCGATATGAGTCCTGATGAAAAAGATTTTGCTTTCAAAGAGCTTCTAAACACAATTAACAACTCCGATGTTGCTGTATTCTGTTTTATGGATTATTAGACTTTTGACGGCTATCTCCAATTTAATGACTACCTCAAACGCAACAATATCATTTGTAATAAAACCATATTTCCAGGAATGGAACTGAGAATTGAAGCCCCAGTCAATTACAGATTAAACATTCATGTAATACTGTCGGATTTGCTTACTCAACAGCAACTTGAAGATTTTAAATCGCGACTGATTATTAGAAGTATAAGCCGAAGTATTTCGGACGAATCGATTATTAATTTTGCGAGAACGTTGGATGCGAGTAAAGCGAAACAAAATGGCTATGGTGACCCGAAGACTCTAAGTCTAAATCAGTTGTTGCAACTTGGTGCATCAACAATTGAAATAACGAAAGATTCACTGAGTGACGCAATTATGTCTATTCCAAAGGGAATGGCATACATACTAATGCCATATGACACTTCCGATGGTCTGTTGAAATTAGACTGGAAAACTCACCCACATGCTGATAATTATTTCATGCAATCTGCTCACATATTTGAATCCCGCAATGACGAAGTCGTTGAACTTTTTTGCGGTATTGAAACTGAAAGAAATCGTAATATTATTGAGAATTTTCAAAAAACACTCGATCATGTTTATAAGCCAGTTGTATGTAGGAGTGATGCACACCGTTTTTCTGATTATGGCAAATTTCCCAGTGGGAAAGCCACTTGGATAAAGTCTAACCCTACTTTTGAGGGACTAAAGCAAATTATCTATGATCCGCGAGAACGTGTCCGAGTTCAGGAACTTCAACCGCATGAAAAGACCTCCTATCTTGTGATTGACAAAGTACGATACGTTGATAAAACAAACAGAAAGCTTTTTTCACCAGATTGGATAGATCTCAACGAGAATTTAAATGCAATTATTGGGGGTAAATCATCTGGAAAATCTTTACTTCTTTATCATATCGCAACGGCTATTGCACCCAATTTGGTTGCAGAGAGAAAAAAAAAGAAATAAATATCTTGGATTACACCTTCGGTACATCGCAGCAGTTTGATTTTGAGGTGCTGTGGAAGGATGGGCGTTTCGACTGTCTTTCTAAGCCATCTGAAATTGACGCGAGAGAAATTGAATACATTCCACAACTTTACGTTAATTCCTTGGCTGAAAAAGAGGGCAAAGCAAGCCTTTACAGATTAATCGAGTCCATACTTGAGCAAAATGCGGATTATAGAGATTTTATTCAGGGACTAAAACAACAAATCTCAGAGCTGGAGATGTCTATCGATAAAAATGTCGCTGAACTTCTAAGGAAACGAGATGAGCTACAAACCCTATATGACGATAGAAAAGGAATTGGTGATTTCAAGGCAATTAGCGATGAAATAAGCCGAACTCTCTTCAGAAATCTCTGAATTGAGAAAGGCTTCAAATTTCACAGATGATGAGGAAGCAAATTACAGAAAATTAATACAGCTACAAGCTGATGAACGAGCTAGAAAGCGAAAGTACGATGAACTTGGTAAAGCGATTGATAGTTTCACTTTAACGCTTGAGCAGATCAAGAAACAATCAATTCAGACATTGGAGAGCCAGAACCTGACCTAAGGCAGGGCGCTGCGCAGTTCCGCCGATTCGATGAATGAAAAACGGTCTTGGGATGTTGCATCCGCGAGACCGTTTTTGTTTCCGTTTTTTGCTATGCAGGCATATAGGCGGTTACTTCCACCTGCCTGTGACGTTTGCGGGCGTCGTAAACGGTTATTTCAAGGCGTTCGGCGGTTTCGTCAGCGATCCAGTCTGTACCACATTGGTCACAAACGTGGGTGGGAACGTCCCGCACAACAACCACGCCAAAGCCGAGGTCAACAGTAAAGGCGGTTGTGCCTTTCACTTTGTTTCCGCCGCAGATGGGACAAATATTTCTTTTGCTCATGGTTTCCTCAGCCCACGTTCCAACATCCGCTCGAGGGCGTGTCTGCGCCAGATAATTTTTCTCTGGCGAATCGACTGGCGGATTTTGTTCGTGTCGAAAGTTTCGGTCACAGATTGATTTTACCAGATGGGAAAGAATGAAGAATGGACTTGATGGGACGGTGAATTGATGAATGCAGAGGGCAGAAGGATGAAAGGCGGTGTTGGGATGTAGGACCTCACCCAGATGAAGGCGCTTGATCGGCATGTCGGTTTGCCCCTCTCCTAAAGGAGATGGCATTGTGTGGAGTCCTTTTCTGTGGGATGAGGTTGTTGAGTTTCCAAGTTAAAGTTTGTCACAGGAGCAATTAGCTTCTCCCCCGTGGGGGACGCGTACCCGAGCATAGCGAGTGGTAGACGGGAGAGGGGTTTGCAGGTTGAATAGCAAACGGTCTCGCGGACATTCGCGTCCCGAGACCGTTTTGTGTTTGTGCTATAATGCCAGAAATTCCGAATTTCTGATTTTCTGGAGAAAGCTTATGACTACGATACAAATCCGCAGTAAAGGATCAATCACTCTCCCTGCCAGTTTTCGTAAGAAATATAAGCTGGAGGAAGGTGAGTTTTTCAAGATCATAGATGTTGGCGATGGCTCTTTTTTTCTAGTTCCTGTGGAAAGCAAGGTTATGAAGAGCGCCGATAAAGTCGCAAAGAAAGTGAAAGAAGCTAATGTCACTTTGGAAGATTTGCTTGTAACTTTAGATGAAGAGCGAAAGACTTATTACAAAGAACACTATGTCAAAATTTAAAGTGTTCCTTGATAGCAGTGCCGTGATTGCGGGTGTTATTTCATCGTCAGGTGCGGCGCGAGTGTTACTGGTCATGTCTGAAAATGGGCAGATAGAAACTTTCATTAGTGAACATGTCATTGTTGAAAGTGAACGCTCATTGGCTAGAAAAGTGCCGCACGCGTTGCCTGAATTTCGCCAAGCGATCAAAGATGCTCACCCTAAGATTATTCAAAACCCAACTCAAAAAGAGATCGAAAAGAATCTGTATTTGATTGCAGATCCAGAGGATGTTCCTATCTTACTTGCCGCGATGAAAGCCAATGTGGATTATCTCGCTACACATAACCGCAAGCATTTTCTCGATGATCCGAAAGTTGCAGAAAGATCGGGACTCAAGATTGGAACGCTAGGTGATGTCCTTGCCTGGATCAGGGAGAATTTGAGCTCGTAATTTAAAACGGACTCGGATAGGATGGGAGAGACCTCTCCCAGTTTGTGACGAATAATCGGCGTGTCGGTTTGACCTATCCCCAGTCCTTCCCAAATGGGAAGGGAGCTTGTTGCGCGATGGATTTGGCTTCTCCCCCGTGGGGGAGACGGGAGAGGGGTTGAGTTTAATGCTCGTGGGTCAGCGTTTGGGTTGCAAGTGAAGCGACCTGATCTTTGTCAACTTCAATGGGCGGAGAGATAAACGCGGTTCCATCGGCAAGGTCTTGTTGGATGCGTTGAGCAAGTTGCTCACCCGCCTTGCCCATTTGTGGGACAAAAACTAACTTTGCGATCGAGCTCAATAGCATAACTCGAAGCCTTGTTCCGCGTGGCTTGCCCATCAACATAATTAAGCGTGTCCCAGCCTGGGTGGGCTCCAATTTGTATGTAATCCTGGTGGTTAACCCCCAAGGGTTGGCGTCGTCCGTTGTAAACTGCTCGAAGGGGCTCCAATCCAAAATAAGTTGAGGGGTTTCCATATTGCCATGGTAGCAGTAGAAGACCGTATCAACCCCCGTACGTCCCTGTGACTGATTGCGAAGTTCCAGTTTGCTCGCTCCGAGCAGGATGACGCGATATTCAGGCTTTGTCAGATACTCCCACAATATGGATGGAGGGACGGGAAACTCATGTTTGATAACAACCATCGCCGCTTCAGGTCGGACCTCGATCCGTACCCTGACCTTCAAGCGTTCCCACACTGTATGCATATCATGCACGTACATTTGCACTTCCCCCACGTCCGCGAAGGTCTCACGATGCGGGGTCAGGCTGTTTTGGAAATCTTCAAGCCCTAATGCATCCATCACCGACTGGGTAAAAGCGGCGTATGCCTTGCAGCTTGTTTCTTCCTTGATGTGATTCTTTGCCAGGCGATGCACTAAATTGACATCGTTCCCCACCAATTCGTTGAAGTTTCCCAACTTCTGGGTAATGTACGAGCCGAAATGGACGAAGAACTTCAAATCGAGATTGGGCAGGTTTCGGCATGCTTTGCAGGTGCAGGTGGTGTTGAGCACCATAAGTTCAAGCGCCTTACGAAACGATGCATACGTGGAATCGATCATGTCCAGCAGGCTTTGTTCCTGCAAAAAGCCGCCCGCTGGTGCATATGAAAAAACAGCGTCACCTTCCAGTTTGGATATGACCAAAGGCGACTGTGTGTGTTGGATGAGTATATTCAGCAAGGCTGCCAGGCTGTCGCGCGCGTGTTCCAACTCCAACTCGTTGACATACTTCGAATAGCCTGAAATATCAGAAATGATCAGGAAACCTTGCTGTGTCATGCGAACGTTATACCACAGCTGGAACCTTGGCAAAGGTCAACAGGGCAAGTGTGACAAACGGTCTCGGGACGGTCTAAAAGCGACCGCGTCCGCGGGACCGTTTGTGTTTAATCTGCCAAAAATTGTGTTTTGGCAGATTGCAGATCTTCAAAGACAGGAATAATGAGGTTAATACCGACCATCTCCAGAACATCCGCTACGTTTTTCTGTGGTCGCAATAAAGCCATTCTCCCGCCATGCTGGAAGACCGATTTGGCTGTATTGATCAGCATTGGGAAACCGATGGATGAGATGTAATTCACCCTGGATAGGTCTACGAGCACAAGGACCTTATTACCTTCGCAATAATGGATTAAGGATTGGTCGATCTCGTTCACGCCATGGACATCCAACTTGCCAAGGAGTTGAATCTGTCGAATGCGATCTGCCAGTTCCTAGTATTGAATTTTCATGCAAGTATTGGCCCAAGGAATTAATCGTGTGATTCTGTTTACGCGCTCTGTTGGAATTATACGCTGTTGTGTTCAATGGTTAAACATAAATAAGATGAAGATGGAAAACGGTACCGGAACCTTGCGTTCGCGAGACGGTTTTATTGACACATGCGCATGTGGGTGTGTATAATTTCCGCATTCGGAGTTCACATGCAAAATCTACAGCGAGTCAACTTGTTGCTGGAAAAATGTCAGCGGGAAGCGTTGGAGAAGCTGGCCCATCAGCGGAATCGAAGCGTCAGTGATCTAGTGCGCGAGTACATAACGGCTGGGTTGAAGGAGGATAACAGTCAACAACGGGAAAGACTCGTTGCGCTGGAAAACGCCCGCAGCCTCCGGGCGCGCATCATGAAACGGCGGAAAGGTAAGCCCCTTCCCGATACAGTAAAGATCGTGGAGAAAATACGGGAGGAGCGGACTCATGAGTTACTGGGTGATTGACTCCCATATTGCAGTTATGAGTATTTTAAGCATTAGTGACAGCCTGGATGTATTTTGGAAAGAGGTCGACCGGGGGAATATCGCACCCTGCGCGCCGCGTTTATGGTTGAGTGAAATTACCTTTACCGTTCGCTTCCTCGTCACACAAAAAGTGCTCACGCCGAACGAAGCTGAAGAGGTGTTGCGGACCATCCATGGATTACGCGTTGAAATCATCAATGAAGATGAAGAGCTAAGTCTGCGGGCACTTGAACTGGCGGGCAAACTTGGTCAATCCAAAGGCTATGATGCTTTTTATCTGGCATTGGCGGAAAAGTTGGTCGTTGATTTTTGGACCATGGATCAGCGACTGGCAAACCGTTGTAAAAAAGATCTGAAATTGAATTGGGTACATTGGGTTGGAGAATTGGCATGATGAATGCAGAAGAATGAATAATGCAAACCGGTCTCGGAACGTTGCGTCCGCGAGACCATTTTTTGATTCATGGCAAGCTTATCGAAAACAACTTCAAATCGATTATGAATATGTGAATTCTCGGCCCACCTGAAATACGTTAGAATTCGAGTTATTCTTACAGGAGCCATATGGAACGCAAAACGCAAACGGGTTATTTGGTGCTTGCCGACATTTCGGGCTACACGTCTTTTGTTGCCAAAACCGAGATCGATCATGCAGAGAATGTCATTTCTCCGCTATTGGAAACCATTATCGCGAGATTGGACAATGTGCTCACCATCGTCAAATTGGAAGGCGATGCCGTTTTTGCCTATGTGCCTGAGGATAAGGTCGCCAGTTGCGATGTGATGCTTGAACTTCTCAACAGTACCTATTTCATCTTTCGAGACGCGGCACAAACCATGTACGAAGGGGCAACCTGTCCCTGCAAGGCGTGTCGGGCCATTCCCACATTGGATCTGAAGTTTTTCGTCCATCACGGGGAATATGTGCTCCAGAAAGTGGCAGGTATTACCGATCTATTGGGGAATGATGTCACCCTGATCCACAGGCTGGCAAAGAACCATGTGACCGAGTCCACGGGTTGGAATGGGTACGTTCTGTTTACGGGCAATTGTTTGCAGCGTATGCAAGCCGACAAGAATCCTTTTATCCAGCAGGCTGAATTGTACGAGCATCTTGGGGATGTGGAAACGTACGTGATGGATATGCATGTCCGCTATGATGGGATGAAAAGTACCAGCCGTTTTTCTGACCATAAAAACGGTCCCGTGCTTAACGATCAATGATCGTGGGTCAGGGTCCGGGTCGCGAGTGAAGCGATCTGGTTTTTGTCGATATCAACTGGAAGGGAAACTATCGCGGTACCATCGGCAACATCCTGTTGTATGCGTTGAATGAATCGTTCTGCGTTCTTATGACTATTCGGGAAAATAATGAACCTTACGACCAGATCGCTTATGAAACTGAAGATCCAATTTCCACGTGCCTTTCCCCATAAGTGAATCAGACGTGTGCCATTGTTGGCAGACTCCAGTTTAAAAGTATAGTTCGCTGTCACACCTGGGGGAGGAAGCGTATCATTCGTTGTATATTGTTCAAAAGGACGCCAGTCCAATACGCGGTGCAGGGATGCACCCTTGCCGTGTGCGCAATAGTAGACCGAATTCGACGGCTGTGCGTCCCTGTGAGCGGTTGTGAATCTCCTGATGATCCGAGCCAAACAGAATGGCGCGGTATTCCGGCTTTGTAATATACTCCCATAAGATTGGCGGAGGGACGGGGAATTCATACTCGAATTTCACCAGCGCATCTTCAGGTCGCACCTCGATGCGGATCGATTCCTTCAATCTTTCCCAGACGCCGTGCATATCCTGAACATACAACTGAACTTCGCCCACGTCCGCGAAGGGTTCACGATATGGAGTCAAGCCGTTTTCGAAACCTTCAAGTTGTAATGCATCGATCACAGGTTGCGTAAGGGCGGCATATGCCTTGAAGCCTGTTACCTCTTTGATGTGATTCTTTGCAAGGCGATGCACCAGATTGACATCGTTTCCCACCAGCTCGCTGTATTTTCCCAAATTCTGGATCATGAATGAACCGTAATGAAGGAGGAATTTCAGGTCCAGGTTGGGAAGGTTTCTGCATGCATTACAGGTGCAGGATGTGTTGATCACCATCAACTCCAGCGCTTTGCGGAACGAAGCATAGGTGGATTTGATCATATCCAGCAGGGTTTGTCCCTGTAGGAATCCGCCCGACGGGGCATACGAAAAAACAGCGTCTCCCTCCAGCTTGGATAACACTAATGGCGACTGTGTATGGTCTATCAGGACGTTAAGAAGGTCAGTCAGGCTGTCGCGTGCATGCTCAAGTTCCGACTTATTGACATACTTCGAATACCCCGTAATATCAGAAATAATTAGAAAGCCCTGTTGAGCCATGCGGACGTTATACCACAGGTCGAACTCTGGCAAAGGTCACCCGGTCCAGTGTGACAAAACGGTCTCGGGACGTTGCGTCTGTGAGACCGATTGGTGTCATTAACCATTGGTGCTAGTTTTTAGAGCGAAAACTCCGCGATGCTCATCTTATACGGATGCGCATCGGGATGAAACGAGCGAAACAAATCCATAAGCACATTGAACATAGCAGAGACGAAGGCCAGACGTGCTTGCATGTAAACAGCTACTCTATGTTGTATGCGCTTCAAGTCGCAGATGACTGTTACCAAGGATAAGGCCGTCTCGACCCACATGCGCTCGTTCCAAGTTCCTTTCTTGCAAATCTTCATGTTGTCTGGCACACCGTCTTGATCTCGAAATCCGTAATCGGCTAGAAGGATGGTTTGAGCCTGGAATGGCTCAACCAGTGGATTGAAATACTTATCCTTCACATTCATGGTGTTCCAGTCCCAGGCTACTACTCGGCCAAAGTCATTCAACAGCCAACCAAACTTGATTCCGACACTCCAGCGACCCTTTTTTCCTACTTGTTGAGGACTACGGCCTTGCCGAATAGGAAAGATCAGTTCAATCGGGTAACTGTCAATGACGGTCAAGCAGGTTGGATCCGCCATGAGTAATTCACACCAATCTTGATGGGTTTTGAGCAATCGCTGCAATCGAGTTCGTTCAGGCAAGCTACCATCACCAAACCAAGCACCGTAATCACGTTGTAGCCAGCGCTAGAAGGCTCGAAACTGACCGCCTTTGAGCGCAAACAGGATGCCGATCGTGACCAATTCGCTCGGATACAACTTCGCTTGGGAATGCCTCGGAATGTCTGGCAGACTGTCGTCCACGCGACAGAAAATATGTAGGATAATGTCGCCTGTAGTCATGGGGTTTCTCCTCGTTTGGTTTCGCAACCTGAGGATACCCCATGACTCAACTAGCACCAAAGGTTATTAGAAATTTATCCAGTTTGGGAAAGGATACTCACAAAAATTTCTTTCACCCGGTTCAGATTAACGTCGTTCGTCAGGAAAGCCTCACACTCCGCCTGGATGGCGATGGCGAGCTGAAAGGCATCTGCCAAAGTCAGGTTATGGCGGGCGCGTAGGTCAGCAGCTTTATCAGCCACCACTTCGTCAATAGGATAGAACAACACATTTTCGCCATTGGCGGGCAATTCAGTGAAAATTTGGGCGATTTCAGAATTCTTTTATCTGTAGGGCAAAACCAAACATTCTGTCAAAGTGATAGGGGAAACGACTGCGGTCAATATGCCATCCTCCAGTCGCTTGAAAACTTCCTGCACTTTTGCGGCAAACCCGGGATTTTTTTCAGGAAGGTAAATGACAGGTGTGGTGTCGAGAAAGATACCCCCAACTTTCTCGAGCTGCTTTGCCAATTTCATTTTTTGTCCCTGATCACGCGGGCACGGTGGCTGTCGTCCTCATGGCGATACTGGCTAATAATAATCGCTCAGATGGTGTCAGCTTGCCTGCACGCTTCATGATTTGGTCAATGGTTTGAAGTCCCATAAACAACCTTTCGATTCTCTGTTAGTGTTATACGGTTTTCCGTTCATAGATGAAAAAAGAGACTCGGGACGGTCTGGCAACCGTGACCACGAGAGCATCTTCAATTCCGCGATTGATAAGGACATATCGCGATTTTGCCGTCAGGACGTAGTACAATGAATATAGATAAATCGCCAAACGGCGTAAGAGTTTGACAATTTTGTTTTACCTATTCATGGGGGAATGGATAGTCGCGATAAACGAAATCTCAAAAACTCCGAACTGAGTCCATTCACTTTATTATTCTTTGAGGAGGATACCATGGTCAATAACAAATCGAAATTCGATGAGAAATGGGACCTGATTCGGGACCAATCCCCAAAATGGTGGAGTCTCGTTGCTGAATACGACCTGAAAAAGGTTGACAAAGCGGATGACAAGCTGGATAAATTTATGACAATCCTGCAGGTCAAATACGGGTATACGTGTCAGCAAGCCAAGGAAGAGCTCAACAAACATTGGGCGGAGTACCATAAAGCAAACCGCAAGGTTACCGCATAAATGTTGAAGCTAACAACTCAAAAGTGAAACGGTCTCGGGATTTACCATCCGCGAGACTGTTTTGTTGAAATTTATGGACAACCTGGCTGCGTGAACTGCAACACCGAGGTACTGCCAGCTGGTGAATGACTGTTGGCCGGTACCACACTTCCCCCAACAATGTACACCGAATTCATGAATACCACCGCGCGGGCAAACTTCCGCGCGATGGGCATGGCGGTCACGGTTTCCCAAACATTTCTTTCCAAATCCAGCCGCCAGACCTCATCCAGATTTTTTCCTTGCGCTTGCGACTCGCCGCCGAACAGATAAATGCCGCCGCAATAATACACGGCTCCTGCCGTTCCGTGCGGATCAATGGATGGTCCCGTTGACCATGAATCCTTTGTGGGGTTATAGATATATACATCACCGAAATCAGAGAATCCGCTTCTGCCGCCGATCACATAGATTTTTCCATTGACCGCGACTGCTGCCGGGCTTCCTTCCGAACGCGGCAGCGGCGCGAGCTCACGCCATTTGTCCGTTGCCGGATCGTACTCCGAATGATCCGCGAGCGTGGAGAGGGAATTCCCGCCGCCGAATATATGGATCTTGCCATCGAGCACAACTGCGACATGTCCGCCGCGTGGATTAGGAAGCGGGCTGGCTTGACTCCATTGATGGGTTGGCAAATCATAGACCTGAACTTCACCTGTGGGTCGATTCGATACCGCCAGGAAGCCGCCGATAATATATAACTTGTGACCCACAATCGACGCAGTGGGAGCATTGAGTCCCTTTCCGGGTAAGGTGGTTTCCTCTGTCCATTGTTTGCCGTCAAACTTCTCCAGCTCAAGGACAGGTTTTCCGTGATCGTCGATCCCTGCCAGCGCGTAAATCGCCGAGTCGGAATTTGTCACTGCGTGAGCGGAACGCGGCAGAAGCATCGATGGCGCTTCACTCCAATTTCCAATGATGGATGGCGTAGCAGTTACGGTCGGTGATGGTAAAGGAGTTTTCGAGGGTCGAGGAGCTTGTGCAGGCATGGGGGTATTTGTCACAGGGATAACCTCCTTTGAAGGTGTCAGGATTGGTGCTGGCTTGTCGTGGCTGGCGCAAGCACTTTGCACAATCAAAAGAACAAGCGGAAGAAGGATATTCAGTCCGCGTGCAAAATAAGATGAACAGCTTTCTTTATGGGCTGAATCGTGAATATCCATGCGAACAATTTACCAAGCATATGAACATATGACAACCCTCTGGAGAAGGGAAAGTAGCAGGTTTGATGCAACGTCAAATCCTGGCACCGCCGCGGCAAGTGTGAAAAACGTTCTCGGGATGGTTTCAAAAAGCCCCTGGACGTGGAAGATGGCGTAAGCTGAAAGGCATTGCCAGCATCAGAATCCCAAACGGAGAAATCTGCCGTATAGAACTTCCACTGGTACGAAGCACACGGGATTGGCTGAAGAGACATAAAGATCAAGCAATATCTGGATGAATAATCGTGAAGACAAAAAAACAATAGGCCCTTTGCATAAGCAATAAGGATTATGAAGCATCCCTAATTCCGCGGAAAATCCATGAAATCATCCGCGATGAGCGCGCCGAACGAGATGATTTTGTGCGCGTCGTAGATGAAAGCGGCGAAGATTATCTTTACCACAACAGCCCCTTCGTCTTCATTCAATTGCCGTTGGCAAGTTGAGCAGGCTTTAATCTCCGCGTGAGCGGAGGTGTGGAAAATGAAAACTCGGAGCTTGCGAGGTCTCCGGGTTTTGCTTTTAAGTGCCTCAACGGGAAATTTGGGCATTAGACGGCACTTCCTGCTTCATCAAAGAAGGCTTCCAATACGGGAGTTTCTGATTCAAAAACTTCCATGCCGAAGGTTTCGATGGGAAACGCGATTTCTGATTGAACGTCCGCGAGGGCAGATTCATAAGTGTCACCTTTGCCAAGCACTCCTTTTACGCCGAGAGGAAACGCCATACAGCCATCAGCATGTTTTTCAACAATAATCTTGAACAATTTGGTCATGGTCAACCTTTCGAGCGATCGTTCGATATTTGGTCCTCATCTTATCTGCCCAAAAAACGGCCTCGGGGCCGTCCGAAAGCGACCGTGTTCACGAGGCCGTTTTTGTATTAGAAAGGGGATTGCATTGTTTACTACGCAACTGAAACCATCACGAACTGTCCGACGCTCAGGACCAGCATGATCAATGACATCAGCGCAAAAACTCTGCGCAGACGATTGGCTTCGTCCAGCAGGGAGGCGTAAGCCGCAAACGCCAGTCCTACAGCGGCGATCAGCATCGCCAGTTGGTAACCAGATTCACGGCTGCTCTCCGCATCTGATAGATCGTATTTGGCGAATGCATCATCGAACTGCGTGTCTGAGTCCTTGTACATGGCATCGTAGTAGCTTTTGTCAAACGGCGCGTTGCGGTCCAGGCTGGCGGTCAATTCATCGGAAAAATTGGATTGATAATAATCGGCTGCATCCGGATCCTTGTCCTGGTTGATGTAGTAGCCGTCGTACATGGTGTAGTCCACAATGATGTATTGGGTGGCTTGAATGTATTCCGTGTTGGACTCTGCCAGCAAACGATCGCCTTCGGTTTGGTAATCGGAGCCACTTTCTCCCACACGATAGGTGGCATAATTGGTCACCGCGGTGAACACGCTCAAGGCCGTGACCAAAAAGCCAAGCATCAGATTGGATCCCAGCCATTTCATTCGGTCAGGTTTTGCGGAATCAACTGTCATATCAAATCCTCCGGATGGCGAAAGAGAGTGAGATGTGTAAGGAAATATTAGGGAACGTCTTAAGGCTGCGTTGCCTGTCTCTGATAAAGTAACACCATGTCACTGCATAAAGATGTGCTTCACTTGATATAAAACGAAAAACGGTCTCAGACGCAACCTCATCGAGACCGTTTTTGTTTGAAAGAAATTCCTTATTTCACCAGCGCGACCTTGACCGTCACATTCAACTTGTCGCCGATCTCCTCCAGCGCGTCGCTCCATTGATGGAACGGTAATTTGGGCGGCACAGCCAATTTGAGCGGCGGAGTAATCCAATGCCAAGGTGAGAACGATTGAGAACGATTGAGAATCAATTGTTGACCTGGTACTTTTTAAGATATTCCTCAAACACTTTGGAAAGCTTGTCTTTAAATTCCTCTACTTTGCTTGGGGTTAGTTCGTATTCAAAATAGCGCCAAGCTGCAATATCGAACGGAGCCTTATCCCGACTCAATTGTCGGATCAACGTAAATTCCTTTCCAAGCGTATGGGCAATTCCTAGTTCGTAGAAAACATTTGCATTGTCCACTGTGATATCCGCCAGAATCAAACCGGCCTTATTAATAAGTCGCCAAATGTCATTCACTATGTTTTGAGACGTGAAAATATCATCGAACTCGGACCACATTCAACCCTTGATTTTCCGCCACCAATTTTATAATCCCCAATGTTTCGGATGACCATTTCTCGGTGAAGGGCATAATGACAAATACGAGCTTTAGATCAATTTCACCGTCAACAGCTGGGAAAAAAGAACTAACTTGACTGCTTTTTGGGGCAATTGATTTTTTTCTCTCAGCGGAAATGACCAACTCGATCTTTTCGCGCAACATTAGAAAGCTATCCTGCATTTTGAACCAGACATCTTTTGCCCCGGCGGTGACCAGGGCATCTCGCACCGCGGCTTTGTTATCGTAGGCAGTAGCTGCAATACAAGGGATACCCTGCCTGTTTAGTATGAACATTACATCTAAACCGGAGGCCTTTGCCATTTCCGACTCTTCGAGGAGAATGTCAACCAACGCAATTTGAATGACGCGTTCGTCACTTTCCAATATCTGACGAACATCTCTCAATGATTTTGCCTTTACGACTGCGAAGTCCGAAGTCAAAGCTTCTTCGAAAGTCTCTGCCCACTTGTCATTATCCTCTACCACTAACGCAGTAGGTTTTTCTGGCATCGATCATCTCCCGTCTCTATGAATATGCATGGAAATCAAACGATGATTCAAATTCTTCGAACTCAACGTTATTCAACTCAAAGACCGCTCCGCCGAATTCAGGAAAGTTATGTGAATCAAACAACTCACTGAGCTTATGGTTGATGTTGAGTTCTGAGCGGAAATCTTCGTCTAAATCGGTTTTCTGCAGCACGGTTTTTATCTCGTTGGGTTTTCCAAACCAGACTGCAATGGGCCCGCCCAACATCCTGCTCCAGAAACGGACCTGAAGAACCTGGGCTGGTTTCAATGTCAAGAGTTTGGCATCCCTGCGATCCAGTAACAATGGGCGAAATTCTGTCAATAACCGCTTGGCAAATGTTTCAATAACTTCGGCCCTGGATGGACTTTTCTCTCTGGACGCAGAGGTGGAGAGAAATTCAGCTAAAGCATTTCCCCTCGTTGCCAAAATTTTCACAGGCATTCCTGTTGGCTTAATAAACTTCTGAGAGGCAGCTTCCGCAGCATTTTTTAAAGCGTCCCTGATTTCCGAGAGTGGCATATCCTTTCCGATGAAATCCATGACATTTATCTTGCGAAACGCTTCTCTCGAATCACTGATGTTCCCATAAGCGGTATAAACGATAATTTGTGTTCCCTCATTCAAACCTGCAATAACGGTGGCAATGGATAAGCCGTCACTGTTTTCCGAGTTTTCTTCCTCCAGCCTTTTATCCAACAAGGCAACATGATAAAACGACCGCTTCAATTTGAACATTGCGTCTTTGCTGGTGGTCACAAACTCGACGTCGTATCCAAGCATCGAGGTAATTTCTTTTATGGTATCTTGCCATCGTTTGTCGTCTTCGACTGAAAGCACCTTGATTTTTGAATTCATTTGTGGTCTCCATGAACGGCTCGTAGATAATCACGAAGTGCGGTCATACTCGCTTGAGATGGACAACGAATTTTGCACCCCTACCATTCCTGCCGCGTACGGGTATCGCAATCTTTCCACCAATCCATTCTATATAAGCTTTAATTAATGGGAGTCCAAAGCCATGGCCTCGTGTTTCTTTGTCCGAGATGGGTAGATATACCAGTGGAGCAATTTCATCCGGTATGCCTTCCCCGGTATCTTCAACTGAAATTATAACTGAGTTTTCTTCAGCCCTCCCGACTTCCAAATAGATCTTGCCTCCATTTGGCATTTTGTTGGCGGCATTGGCAATCAGATTTTGGAAGACGTTCGTTAAATCGGGAGTGGCCAGTACCTCAACATCATTGGTGTTTTCGCCAATGGCGCTTTTTAGTTCGATGTTTTCCGGGATTTTGGATTCGGCAACTGCTTTCTGCAGTGCAGATTTAAGCGATATTCTCTCAAGATTCCCGAAACTACGTTTTGCCTCCTCAATCAGCCGTTGAACCATTTTTATAGTGTCGGATGTGATGGAATTAATTTGTGCGATTTTATTCGCAAGGTATGTGTTCTCCGCCAACTCCTTTGTACAATTCATTTCGATAAATTCGATTTGCTTTTGAATCAATGACAACGGAGAGTTCATCTTATGCGATATATCCCCGGTAATCGTACCTACGGAGGCCAGTTGTTTCTGTTGTATGTTCTCGACAGTCTTTAAGGCGACGGCGCAGAGTGAGGCCAGGGAATGAACCAGTTCAACATCATCCTGTTCGAAGTGATAAGGATTTTCACTTTCAAGGTTGATAATACCTTTGATCCTATTACCCTCCATAATGGGAACTGCCAACAACGATTCCATTTTGCCTTGAAACACATCCAGATACTCTGTTTTTAATGGACTCTCAGCCAGATTGTCGATTTTTATAAATCTCTTTTCTCTGGCTACTCTTCCCTTGATGCCTTCATCAAAAGTACTTATCTTATCACGCCACGAGTTTTTGACGCCTTTTGCAGTGATGTTCTTGATTTTTCTTCGTCCCTCGTCACAACCGCTGATGGTTCCGAATGATGTTTCGGTTATTTCAAGAGCCTTTTCGAGAATGATCAAGAAAACTTCTTTGGTGTCTGTTTGGATAATAAGCCTGTTAACGATTTCTATCAGAGCCGCGCGCTCTCTGGCGATACGCTGTGTTCGCTCGTGTTCAATGGCGTTTTTTATGGCGATAACGGCTTGTCCCGCCAGTGTTTCAATAAATCGCTGATCATCTTCGCTGTAAGCATTTCGCTTATTACTCTCAAAATTCATTACGCCGATCGTATCCTGGCCCAGGATGAGAGGCACAGCAAGCTCCGAATTTGTTTCCTTTGAAAATTCGATATATTTATCCTTCCATTTGTTATCCTCTCGCACATCATTGATCTTGATGGCTTTCTTCCTCTCAAAAGCGGACTTAACAATGCCCTTATATTGATCCAGACGTTGATTTTCCGGACGCACGCTAAATCCCTTGGTGGCCCTGACTTCCAATGCACTGGTTTTCTTGTTGAGTAACAATATTTCGCTGGCATCCGCTTTGATATGTTGAGTAGTTAGTTCAAGTATTGTATTAAGAATCAAGTTGGAGTCCAGGGTGCCACTGATTTCCTTGTCAATACGGCGTAAAGCTTCCAGCTCCTTCAACCTTCTGAGATGTAATTCCTGATATTGGCGAGAATTCTTGATTGCGATGGAGGCATAAGTAGCAAGAGCGCTGATGGTGGATTTTTGCGCATGATCGAATTTCTGTTTGTTTCGGAAATTGACAAAAAGTACACCAATAGGTTCGGCGCCCACTTTCAAAGGTATCGCGGCCGAAGATTTGATTTTTTCCTTCGCCCAAAAATTGCTTTCGATCGAATTTCCCATTCCCACCACGGTATAAAACTCAGCACTATCGTCAGCGAACACCGGTTCTTGCTGAAGGTTGGTTAAGTGGACCAAGGTACTGGAATCAGGCTCGGCATTTCCCAGCGGTCCTTCGCTGATCAGAGTGCCCTTATAAATAGGGGACAAATACTGATTTTCTCCTTCAATATATGGATATAAGATTACGATATCGGCCTGAGTGGCGTTATGTGTAAATTCAACGACTTCCTGCAGAATATCTTTATCCGCTTCTAGTTTCTGAGTCAGTATTTGCCCTGATTGATTGATACTCTGGAGATCATCCAGCAGCCTGATATTGTTTATTGCCAGGGAAATATGATTTGCCAACAGGTCTAAAATTTGTCTGTCTTCCTCATCGTAATGTCCAGGCTCGGGATGTTGAACGCTGATGACGCCAAGAGGTCGATTGTAGATCTTCAAAGGGACAAACATTAATGATTTTTCCTCAGATTTAGTCCCATCGACATGAATGGCCTGAATATTTTCCGGTAGTACTTCGCTGTCAATATTATCGATCTTTTTGCTGGTTAGATTTTCGATTACCCAGGACGAAATGGACGCTTCTAGGGGGAATTCCTTCTTTATGCTGATCTTCTTTCCATGCTCGACCAGATATAGATCCACAGTGTTTTGATGTAAATTGTATTTTGCCAATGAAAAATAATAACCAATATCTAAGATACCCTTGACATGTTGAACTATTTTTTCAAATATGCCTTCAATATCCTCCGGGTTTTCATTTATCTCCTGACCAATTTTCGCTATTGCCCGATATCGACGGATAAACCAGGTGTTTTGTAGTTCCGATGATGCAAATTCAATAAACGACTTGACGTTTGTCTGAAATCTATCGGTAAATCTCTTGTCACGCCGATATTCAAGATACATGACTGCGAGAGGAATCCGTAACCGTTCGGTAAATAAACCAAAGGCGGCAAATGAGCGGATTTGTTCCATCTCCGTTATCGGGCTGGTATATTCATGGATCTTATCTTTCTCAATAAATAGAAGCTTTTCGGACAACACCAGCTTTGCGAGCCCCTGCTCAGTTGGTATTTGGAAATCGCTCGACGCAGTCTTATCCAGTTTTCCAATGATCGTTGGTTTTTCTCGCAGGAAGGTTCGAGTGACAGGATTCATAGGAAAGATAACACAAAGGTCGGTTTCAAAATAATTTTGGGCAACCGTCCCTATACGATTGAGCGTTCCTAAAAGATCGCCCGGCTCTTCAGTCCTTACTTTTATGTTTTGAAACAGGGTTACAAGATCCTTTTTCAAGATTATCCCTTTCAGAGCCCTAGTGCTATGGGGCTACCTATAAATAAAAACCACCTTATTTATCTTAGTCTCACTTTTTCTTTTTGACAACCTCGAAGATAGCGACGGCCCAAGTTAGCGTATAAAGAAAATCGGTTCCGGGCTGATCTCAAAAGATTGTATCGACCAACCGTTTTTGTTTGAAAGAAATTCCTTATTTCACCATCGCGACCTTGACCGTCACATTCAACTTGTCGCCGATCTCCTCCAGTGCGTCGCTCCATTGATGGAACGGTAATTTAGGCGGCACAAGCAGGATGCCTTGCATGGTGAAGAGTGGTGTCCCGCTCATTGGCGCGGGGGCCGTGGTGGTCTCCATCTCTTCGATGTTGATGCCCTGCTCTGCGAGATGATGCGTGATCTCATAGATGATGCCCTCGTGGTCCGCACCGAGGACTTCGATCTGATAGGACAGCCAGCCGGAATATTTTTGGGCATGGTCATTTTCGGTTGGCAGCAGCGTGATCTGGAAGCCTTCGTCGCCTAGTTTTTGCAACTCAGCTTCGAGCGCGGCGAGCTCGTTCTCTTCCAGAGAAACCAGGGCTAGCATAACGAACTCCCCGCCCAGACGCGCCATACGACTGGTTTCCACATTTCCTCCGCTTCTCACAATGACATTGGTGATCTCTCTGACAATCCCGACCCGGTCGTGTCCGGTGAGCGTAAGAACGATGTTCTTGTTCATGACGATTTCCTTTCCTGATTTGTATTCGCGAACAACAGGTCAAGTATACACGAGAGCCAGGTATGGATCCCGTAATCATTTTGTCATCCTTTAACGTATAATCTCTGAGTTCAAGAAACACACATGGCTTGCGAGCCAGTGAACTTCTCCGTCATTCATCATGCATAGGAATTGTAATGAGTTCGAACAATCAAGAGCACACGCCAGGTTTTCTTTCTGCCCTTCAAAATCAAGTTCAACAAATATTACCGGCGATCGGCATTAGCCTCCTTGTTATCCTGGGGGGAGTAGGTAGTACCGTGTTTTTGGCGAATATAACAGGAAATACTCTTTCAAGCTTGACAAAGGATCCGGCACAGATATTGCATTATCCACTTTACATTGGCTGGCTCTCCAATCTGGGAGGATTGTTGTGGATTGCGACCGCCACTCTCTGCCTTTTCAGTGCAGCCATTTTACGCCACCAGGGTGGTTCCCCGGCTTCCATTAATTTTATGAGGGTTTCAGGTATCATCAACTTGTATCTGGGAGTGGACGATCTGTTTCTGTTGCATGATCGGGCTTTTCCGGAACTCTTTCACCTGCATGAATTTCCGTTTTATATGACCTATATACTGCTGATCCTAGCTTATCTGGTTTATTTTCTCCGTTACATTTTGGCACGTGATTATCTCCTGCTTTTCTTTGCGGGCTTCCTGCTTATGGTTTCGCGTGGTGCTTTCGTTGTTTTTCCATCTCTCGCAAGATTCTCGGCGCAAGGCGATATGGTCAAATTTGCAGGAATCGTTTTTTGGCTGGCATTCTTTTACCGGACAGCCTTTCAGGAAGTGACCAAAGCCTGGGTGCAGAACAAGGGATGAAGCGCAACTTTTTTTTTGAGTCTGCTTAGAGCGTATAATTTCTGCATTCAAGATCGAGGATGAGGTGATACAAGTGAAGTCATTGATCAATTTCTATGGACAAGCAATGTGATGGATTTAAACAAGCGTGGAAAGGTGCCAAAAGATTTTTCCCATTTTTTTTCAGCCATTCAAAATCAAATTGTAAAATTATTACCGGCCATTGCGCTTAGTCTGCTCATTGCTCTGGGAGGTGTGGGGAGTAGTGTGTTTTTAGCCCGCGTGACGAATAACCCACTTTGGAAATTGACAAAGGATCCGGCACAGGTGCTGCATTTTCCACTGTATATTGGCTGGCTCTCCAATCTCAGTGGATTATTGTGGATGATGGCGGCTACGGTCTGTCTTTTTGGAGCGGAGATCCTGCGCAGGCAAGGCGGCATGCCGAAGTCTGTGCGCTTCCTGGGGATATCAGGTCTCCTGAATTTGTATCTGGGATTTGATGATCTGTTTCTCTTGCATGACCGGGTTTTCCCACAATTCCTTAACCTCCCGGAGAAATTTTTCTATTTCGCCTATGTTCTGCTGATCTTGATTTATCTTGTTTATTTTTTTTCGCAAATTTTGAAATACGATTATCTCTTGCTTTTTATCGCCGCAGCGTTAATTGGTTTGTCCCGCCGTATATTCGTCACCTTGCCGGTTTTGGAAGAAGTCAATACCGCAGGTGATATTATGAAATTTTTTGGGATCGCTTTTTGGCTGGTATTTTTTTATCGGACTTCGTTTCAGGAAGTCGCCCGGGCTTTCGCACGTGACCGGGAGTGAAAAATGACCCTTGCACTTGAGACTTTCCAGTCAAGGATCAAGTTCGAACTGTATTTGAAATCAAATTTTTTAGTCTGTCAGCAAGACTGTTTCTGCGGATTCGAGATAAGAATAAATTGGAATAATAGCCGGGATGCCCGTCATTTCCAGCACATTCTGGACGTCAGGGATGGGGCTCAAGAGTACCATTTTCCCGCCGCGGCTGGCGACCGATTTGGCGGTCAATGTCAGGAGGCGGATGCCGATGGAAGCGAGGAAATCCACTCCCGCCAGGTCCACGATCACACGAACTTTATCCCCTGAGCAATGGCCCGTGAATTTGGTTTCGATTTCCCCGGTGCCGATGATATCAAATCTACCGCCGAGCTTGATCAGGCGGATATTGCTTTGCCGTTCGCTGTATTGGAGTTCCATGTTGATCACCTGTTTTTGCGGAATGGAGCAATTATATAAAATCCGGCAATAAATGATGTTAACAACAGGTTATGGTTTTCCTTTTTTCTACGGCAAAGAGGCGGTTTTGTAATGAAGTTGCTGCCACCCAGGAAATCAACTAAAATCGAATTACATGGATCAGATTTTCCAAAAGCTCATCGACAATAATTTTTCGGATCTGGATGGACTTACCCTTGACGCCTCCATTCCTGTACCACAATATTTGATCAACGAATTGGTCCAAGCTCTGATACGAGGAAACAGGAATATCGAAGATTGTCAACTTTCCATTCATGAACAAAACAGAGTCGTGGTCAGACTGAAAACGCCTCTCTGGCCATGGCCTCTACATCTGAAGTTGAAACTGGATAAATCAGTTGATTTTGCGAGCTATTCCTCTCCAAAACTCAGGGCGTGGCTGGAAAATAATCGCCTGCTGGGAAGTTTAGGTTCATTTTTTAAGGCCCTGCCAGAGGGGACAAAATTATTTGGCGCTCAACTGGTCGTCGATCTGGATGTGTTTCTTACAAGCCCGGAGCAGAAAAAAATCCTTGGACTGATCACGTCGATCGACCTCCAAACCAAAGAGGAAAATGTGATTTTGGAAGTCAAGATCAGAACCGGCGGGTAACGCGGGAAACTGGTTGTCTGCGCAGAAAATAATGGGACGAGAGTGCTATACTATCCGGGAAGCTTACCGGAATTGATCGCTTGCTTTGACGTTCGAAAAATGCAATAATTGGGAAGCGTGGAGGAAGCCATGAAAAACAGCAATTCTATCGCCATATCCCTTGTCATCATCGCCGTGGTCATCGCGATGGCCTTTAGTGGCTTTTACGTGGGGAAAGCTGAAAATCAATTTATGACGGTTGAAAATCAATTGAGCCTGATCCCCAATATTGAGACGATGGGTGTGGTCCTCAGCGGGACTGGCCTGCCACAGACGGCGGACTTGATGTATCAACAGAGTGGGGAAGCCACCTGGCATCCCGGCCATCCATTGACGCGTATCGATGACGGTCGTCTCGTCGGCAGCCTGTTCGAGCTTTCTGCGGCCACTTCGTACAACGTTAAAAGTCATGCTTGACGCGACCGAAGTCAACGGCGCGGCGACCACCCAGCCCAATGATCTTGCGTTCGCGCCCACCACGGTTTTGCATGTCAATGGCAGCGCGGCGACCGGCGGTGATGGTTCCGTGGCGAAGCCTTTTCGGAAGATCCAGGACGCGGTCAATCAGGCGGGGCCGGGAACACAGGTTCTGGTAGCAGATGGCATTTATCACGAGGCAGTCACCTTTCCAGCTTCGGGCGCGGCCGGGAATTGGATTCAGGTCAAGGCGGAGGGCAGCAGCGCCATCCTGGACGGCTCGACCGGTATTGCTGGGAATGCCTGGAAATCCTACCAGTCTAAGTCAAATGTCTGGTTTACGAAGATTAGCGCATCCATCAAATATCTGGCACGCGACGGGAAGCGCTTCTATCTGTATGATGACCGTTCCGGGCTGCTAAAGGGGCGCGGACATAACGGGGTGACCATGAATGAAGGCTGGTATTTCGAACCCACAACGCTACGACTCTACGTGCGCAGCCTGGATAATCCTGCCAATCATAGCTGGCAGGTTCCCATTCTGAATCACGCGTTCGAGGTGACTGGCCGCGATGGGATCTGGATCGAGGGCTTTCAAATGCGCTACTATGGCACGCGCACCGATGGCTGTGGCGTGTGCACGTTAAATGCTTCGCATGTGGTCATCCGTAAGAATAAGATTCATAATATGCAGCTGGGCATCTACGTCAATTGGACTGGTAACGATGAACAGGGCAATGATACGCGTATCGAATACAACGAGATCTATGACCCCCCTGTGAACGAATGGCCTTGGGACGCGGTCAAAAGTAGTACGATGGAGGGGACGGGTATTGTGCTACGCGGCCACATCGGAGCGATTGTGCGTGGTAACAATATCCATAATTTTTTCAATGGAATTTATACTGGCTCGTCCGGGGCGCTGGAATATGCCGCTGTTGCGTTCGATGCCGATATTTACAATAATCACATTTATGATATTAGTGATGATGCGCTGGAGCCTGAGGGCACTTGTGTCAATCATCGCTTCCGGAATAACTTCATCGATTCGACCTTTGTGGGTGTCTCGCTGGCACCGATCACACAAGGCCCCACCTGGGTATTGCGTAATCTGGTCACCAACTACACCAGCAGAGGCGTCAAGTGGGCGTTGAATTCTGATGGCAAGGTGCTGATCTATCAGAACACATTCTGGACCACCTCTACCAGTGCCAATGGGATGGATCTGATCACGCCCATTCATAACGCCGTGTTGCGTAATAATATTTTTCAGACGGGTGGCTATTCTTTCTACGAGGTCCAAACTGGTTCAACTGGAAACGACTGGAACAATGACGATTTGTATAACGCACGTGCTTCGAGCGGGCCTCACTTCAAGTGGGAGAATGTGAACTACAACAACGTCACAGCCTTGTGTGCCGCCTCTGGTCTGGAATGTCAGGGTTATGAAGAGCTTCCGGGATTCGCCAATCCGGACGGCGGAGACTTTACCTTGCTTGCCTCCAGCCCAAATATCGATCGTGGGGTTGTTATCCCCGGCATCAATAATGACTTCAAGGGTGATGCTCCGGATTTGGGCGCCTATGAATTTGCGCTGGTACCTTCCCCAAAAGTTTTATCCATCACGCGTGTCGACGCGGACCCCACGAATGCTGACAGCGTGAATTTCACTGTAACCTTTTCTGAAGACGTGAGTGGTGTAAATACAGCTGCACCGTTTAGTGATTTTGGCATCGCCACCACTGCCGGCATCAGTGGTACTGCCATCAAAAGCGTAACACCACTTTCGGCAGCCACGTATGCAGTCAGTGTAAATACCGGCGCTGGCAATGGAATGCTTCGTCTGGATGTGCTTGATGATGATACTATTCTCAACGCTGGCGGTCAGCCGTTGGGTGGCAGAGGCGTGGGAAATGGCAGCTTCACCAGCGGCGAAATATACACGATCAATAAGTTCATCACGACCACCCTTTCTGTAAGTTTTAAGTCTGTAAAAAACTTTGATGGCTGGGTGTTGGAATCAGGAGAGAATACCAATGTGGGCCGTGCCCAGGATAAAAACTCCACCACGCTGTACGCCGGCGATGACAAGAAGGACCGACAATATCGCAGCATTCTTTCCTTCGATACAAGTTCCCTGCCAGATAATGCCGTGATCGTCTCAGCCCAGGTAGATGTTAAAAGGCAGGGCGTGGTCGGAACCGATCCGTTTAGTACCCATGGTGTTCTATTGTTGGAGATTCGTAATGGCGCCTTCAGTAAAGCCCTGGCCCTGCAGGCCTCAGACTTTTCAGATGCAGCCAGTCCCGGCTCGGTGCGAGATCAGTTCGCTCCGCTGACTTTTACCTGGTATCGTGCCGAGTTAAGCGCTGCCAACCTCCCAATTATCAACAAGTACGGAGCAACGCAATTCCGTCTGTTCTTTAGCAGGGATGATAATGACGATCAAAACGCAGATTATGTGAAGTTCTTTTCGGGCAATTCGACGGAGGACAACAAGCCGGTATTGACGGTCACCTATTATGTGCCGTAGCCTGAAATTCATGAACCCCATGTACCCACATAGTAGCCGTTGAAGATATAATCGTGGTGATCACCTCCCTGCGTACACATTGATATTTGTTACATTCCAAAATATGTGTCGTGACTCAGAGGACCGACCCCTGTCGATTCAGCCATTCCACTGGAAGCGGTTTCCGGGGCACAAGGCGCGTGCTGGGCTGAAACGACAGTGCATCCCAGCGGTGGCATGAAGATCATGATTAGATCAGTCTGATTTTTTTATATGCTTATTTCGAAGGTTTTGAATCACTGGTAAAATTTCCAAAAGTGGTTCGCATAAGGAGTCGTAATGAGGAAAATCATTGGTCCCGATGTAAGTTTTTATCAGGATGATCCCGGTACGCCCCTGGGGATTAATTTCGACACGATGAATCAGATTGCGGATTTTGTGATCGTCCGCGCCGGTCAGAATCTGTGGACCGATTCGGATTTTGCAACCAACTGGAGCAAGGCAAAACAGGCTAATCTGCCGCGCGGCTCATATTGGTTTTATGACAGCCGAGCCCATCCAAGAGCACAGGCTGAGTTATGGGCCAGCCTTCTGGGAAATGATAAGGGAGAGTTGCCTCTCTTTCTCGATTTGGAAGAGGCGTACGGTGGTAGTTATGCGGGGTGGACGAACTGGAAGATATTTCTGGAACGCCTCAAGGAATTGGTGGGATCGAAGGAAATCGGCATCTACACCGCCTATTATTACTGGCAAAGTAACGCACCTAATGCCACCACGCAGCCAGCCGACCTGGAATATTTCCACAGTTATCCATTATGGATCGCGAACTATGGTGTGGAACAACCTCTCGTTCCCAAGCCGTGGACGACGACTGAATGGGTGTTCTGGCAATTCACCTCGAGCGGCAACGGACCGTCTTACGGCGTCGAAAGTCTGGAGATCGACCTGAACTATTTCAATGGCGACGCGCAGGTTTTTGCGCAGCGCTTTAACGTGCCTGTGCCGCCTGACCCAACTCCTCCTGACCCGAGTGGGATTCAATATCGCGTCACGGCTGGGACACTGAACGTTCGTGAAGGACCCGGCACCAACTACAAGGCGATCGGTTTTTTCCGCAGGAACGATACGGTCGAGGGGATCGAATCGAACCCCGATGGGAGTTGGCTGCACGTCCGCCGCCTTACGGATAACTTGACGGGCTGGGTTTCCGTTTCCTATCTGGTGCGTATTACTCCGCCCAATCCGCCTCCTCCCACAGATGGGGACAGCTATCGCGTCAACGCCTCAAGTTTGTATGTGCGCGAGGGACCAGGCACGAACTATAAATCAGTCGGGTATCTCGTACGGAATGATATTGTCCAGGCTTTGGAATTCAATGCAGATCAGAGCTGGATACGCATCGTGCGCGCTGCGGACGGCCTGACCGGCTGGTGTTCCAGTACCTACCTGGAAAAGGTCAGCGCAGGTCCCACGCCGCCGCCCTCAGACGCAGGAGACAGGTACCGGGTTACGGCCAGCAAGCTCAACATCCGGGAAGGACCGGGGACCAACTATACGGCCATCGGTTACGCGGAGTTCAATGAGATCGTTACCGGCATCGATGCAAATGCCGATCAAACCTGGCGGAAGATTCGCAAGGCAGATGGATTGGAAGGCTGGGCTTCCGCCAGTTATTTATTTCTAATCCCTGCCGCGCCTGATGATCCCGATGCAGGCGCAGGTGCCGGAAACTGGTATCGGGCAACGGCCTCGCAGTTGAACGTGCGCGAGGGACCAGATGCCAGCTCCAAATCACTGGGCTACCTCGCCAAGGATGAAGTAGTCGAGGCTTTGGAAGTCAACGCCGATAAAACATGGGTTCGCTTTCGCAAGGTGGATGGCCTGCTTGGCTGGTCTTCTGCCCAGTATTTGATTAATGTTGGCAATCAGCCTGATCAGGCGATGCAAAAGATCTTCGATGGCGTGACCTACTATCGCACGGAAAAAACGAGTCCACGCAGCCTGGTGGCTCATGTATTGGTAGTGGATTTGCAGGCTAAAGGAGCAGGTTTTCTGGTGACGCCTCCCAGCCGGGATACACTGCCCTACCTATGCACGTGTAAAACCTCCCAGTTCTTGAAGGAAAGAGGCATGCAGGTTGCCATCAATGGAGATGGATTCTATTATCTGGATCCTGCCCAGTATAGTCCGGCGGACTACTGTCCAAATGGAGGCGATCCGATTCGGCTGGTCGGGTATGCAGCTGCGCGCGGCAAGGAATATTCCGAGAAGAAGCCCGGACGTCCCATCCTGTATCTCAACAAGAAAAATGGTTACTCTTTTGATGACCCCAGAAACAAAGTGTACAATGCCATCTCCGGCGACCTGATGCTGGTCAAAGGCGGTAAAAAAGTGGCGGGTCTGGATGCACAAGAGATGCAGCCTCGCACAGCCCTGGGATTCAATAGGAATGGCCGCTGGGCTTATTTCGTGGTGGTGGATGGCCGCGAATCGACCAGCGATGGAGCGACCTATAGTGATTTGGCCGATATCCTGCTTTCCTATGGTGCCTTTGACGCCATATCGTTTGATGGCGGCGGCTCGTCCACCATGGTCATCGAGGGCATCGATGGCAATCCGCGCGTTGTGAATAATGTCGTCGATGATAATGTGCCCGGCCATGAACGGGCTGTAGCCAACCATCTGGGATTCACCCTCAAGAAGTGATCCGTGTTTTTTGAAAACAGCAACGAAGATCGGGAAATGTTTTCCCGGTCTTTTTTTATACAAAGCTATGTCAATCCGTACAACCAGCGGTAGAATTGGCATATGCAAACAGGGAAACTGTACGGTGGTATCGAAGCCGGTGGGACGAAATTCGTCTGTGTGGTCGCCGGCGGCCCCAATCAAGTTGTCGATGAAATTCGTTTTTTGACGACCTCTCCGGAGGATACCCTGCACAAGGCTGTGCAATTTTTTCGTCCCTTCGTTTCTTCAGGAAAGATCAATGCGATTGGCGTCGGTTGCTTTGGCCCCGTGGATGTCGATCCAGGATCAGCAACGCATGGTTTTATTACTGCCACGCCCAAACCTGGTTGGAGCAACGTGGATGTGCTCGGAACATTGCGACGTGAGTTGTCAGTGAAGATATCGTTTGATACGGATGTCAACGTGGCCGCGCTCGGAGAGTGGATGTGGGGTGCCAGCAAAGGCTGTGACCCCTCACTTTATCTGACGATTGGGACGGGCATCGGCGGTGGTTACATCAAGGATGGAAAACCGCTGATTGGAATGCTGAGCCCGGAGATGGGACACATGCGCATCCCCCACAGCCGCGAGCTGGATCCGTTTCTGGGCAATTGCCCCTTCCACGGCGACTGCTTCGAGGGTCTGGCGAGCGGTCCAGCCATCGAGAAACGCCTCGGTTTATCGGGAGCAACCATCCCGGAGGAGGATGCGTTCTGGGACATCGAAGTGGATTACATCGCCTCGGCACTGATGAATTACATCCTCGTCCTCTCGCCCAGGAAGATCATTCTGGGCGGTGGTGTGATGCAGCGCGATTTCCTCATTCCCAAAGTGCGCTGGCGAGTGCGCGAGTTGTTGAACGGGTACGTAGCCAGCAAGAGCGTCGCGGATGAAATGGATACCTATATTCTGCCGCCTGGATTGGGCAATCAATCCGGCAGTTTGGGTGCCATCGCCCTGGCCATGCGGAACGATGATTTAAGCGACGACCCTCGACTTTAATCGAAGGTCGTTTTTTTCATCAAACTTTTTGTCAATCCTCAAACAAAATTTCTATTTTGCGGCAGGCCAGGGAATGAGGGCCGGCTCGGAAAAACCATGTTTCTCAACCGTATACAGCTTTCCAGAAGAAGGCTGAGCGCAGCCCTTTTCATCTTTAACCGTATAGGTGGTCTTGAATTGATCAGGATAGGAATCCGTCCACCATTTATAGATGGTATCCTGACAGACAAACAGTTCGAGTAAATAGCCGCGGTCATCATCCTTGGTCATCTCCACCTGCCTCCAACTGATGGTGACTTTATTGCCATCGCGCACCGCGGTGACGTTTTTCGGTGGCCCATACATATTGCTGCCAATGGATTGAAGATTGAGTTCCTTGTAGTTTATCGTGGAAATGTCTCCAACCACGTCCACAACGGAGGGCGCGACCCAGCAAAAGTAATTCAACTTGTCGAACTTGACATAGAGCCAGTTGCTGTAAATATATCGTCCGCGTACGGTGCCAACGTCGCCCGCGTATAGATCCGCGGCATGCAGATAAGCGACCGAGGGGCCATATCTACAATGTGCCTGCTGGTTGACGGTCACCGTTGGAAAGGCAAACGTTGGCGTTTCGGTAACTGTCGGTGTGAAGCTGATCGTTGGGGTAAAGGTAATGGTGGGTGTCAATGTTTCAGTGAGCGTAAAAGTTGGGAGAGGTGTGTCCGTTGATGTCAGGGTTGGTACTGTGGTGGATGTCGCCGTTGGCGCGGGTGGCACCGGTGTGAGAAAGGCACAAGCCGACATGATCACAACGATCAATAGAATAATCCCATAGACTTTCATATAATAAATTCTCCCAGGAAATTAAGGATGTTTTTACCGAGCGCATCATTGTTATAGCCTCCCTCCATCACAATGACAGTTGGCAGGCCAAGGCTTGCGATTCTTTTTCCGATTGCGCGGATCCCTTCGGTCGTTACTTTGATCGTCCCCAATGGATCGTTTGTATAAATATCCATCCCGGCAGAGACGACCAGATATGTGGGATCGAACTTGCGGATGCAACTCAGGGCCTCTCCCAACGCCGATAGATAACGCGCGTTATCGGCGCCTTTTTCCAGCGGAAAGTTTTTATGGTATCCCAGCCCTGCGCCCGCGCCTATTTCATCGACATAGCCCCAATAATAAGGATATTCGACATTGGGATCCGCGTGGATGGATATCGTCAACACGTCGGCGCGTTCATAGAAAACATCCTGAGTGCCGTTTCCGCAATGATAGTCCACATCCAGCAAGGCCACATTCCCTTTGGCTGAAAGCCAGTTCGCCGCCACAGCCGCGTTGTTGATAAAACAATAGCCGCCGGCATAATCTTTGCCGGCGTGATGACCCGGCGGACGGCATAATGCAAACGCGGAACGCTCTCCATTAGCAACGACCTGCGCGGCGCTCAACGCACAGTTTGCGGAAGCCAGCGCGGCCGTGTAGGTTCCTTCCACGATGCAGGCGCTTAGGTCCATCATATAATACCCAGCGCGGCCCAATAGCGAGGTCGGTTTTTGGGGATGACGCCGCAGCGCGAAGGTGGCGGGCAGCAGCGTGGATTTATCCACAGGACTGCTTTGCTGGTCTTGGGCCTCGCTCTCCAGCCACTCGGTCCAGCAGGAGGCGAGGAAATCGATGTACTCCTTATCATGAACCGTGTAGATCGGGTCGAGTCCGAAGTCCATCGGCTCGATGATCTCAGTTCCATGTGTTTCTTTTAGCGCCCTCAAAATCTGGTCCATGCGCTCGGGTACTTCAAGATAAGGCACGCGCAAGCCACCGTCAAACACCTCAAAGGATGGGTTATGTTTGCGATGCGTTTCGGAATAAAAGGCTTTCATAAGTCTCCGTAAGATGTTGCACTACAATTGTATCAAGATACCGGAGGTTACATGGACGTATTTGAAGCCATTCATCACAGACATTCAGCCGGACACGTAAAGCCAGATCCTGTGCCGCGCGCCATGATCGAAAAACTACTTGACGCAGCGGTACAGGCGCCAAATCACTATAAAGTACGGCCCTGGCGTTTTGTTGTGTTGACCGGGGAGGCGCGGGACAAATTGGGTGAGGTGATGGCCGCCTCACAAAAGGCACAGCACCCTGATTTCCCACAAGAGGCGTTCGATAAAACGCGAAGTCTGCCGCTGCGTTCTCCGATATTGATCGCAGTGGGCGTGGACAAGCCGAGCGAATCAAAAGTATTGGAAATCGAAAATGTGAGCGCGGCTTCCGCTGCCTGTATGAATCTTTTACTGGCAGCCGAAGCGCTGGGACTCGCCGCAAAATGGCGCACCGGAGAATGGGCGCGCGATGCAAAGATAAAAGAGTTCCTTGGTTTTGCCTCAGACCAGCATATCGTCGCGTTTCTTTATATCGGTTATCCTGAGGTCATCGCTGAATATCCCCCGAGAATTTCCTTTGAAGATCGAACGGTCTGGATGGAATAAATAAAGAGAGACCCGATGGCTGCAACATCGGGTCTCTCTTTTATGCTGCACCCAGGTAACGGGCAATGGCCATGAAGATCACGGCAAGGATGAGCGCCGTAGCAGCGATATTTGAATAGTTTCCTTGTTGTTTTCGTAAGCTCTGCATCTGCGCCATCTGCGCTGGGGACGGCGGGCCCTGAAATTGCGCCCCAAGCTGTGCCATGGCTTTGGTGACACGGCCTATCAGCATACCGAATACAAAGCCGATCAATGCGAAGCCTGCACCGAGACCAAGGCCGATGCCCATACCTGATTTCACCCAGGCTGCTCCAGCCCTGGCATCCAAGCCATAAAGGATTAGGCCCGCCAGGATTGTGAGACCCGATGCCGCAGCCATCCGGTTACTGAACTTTAGGTTGTTCATCAAGTGCGCAACAAATTTTTGGCCTGCCTCCGCGGTGGCGCCGATCGTGGGACCGATAAAGAAAGTCATCATCAGCGTACCGCCAACCCAGAATACACCAGCCACAATGTGAATAATGCGAAGCAACCAGATCAGGTAAATCATATCTCTCTCCTTTGGTAAGACTGAATTCCGAGATAATAACACCAAATCCAGAGAACAGTTATGCCAGGCGATTTGCTTTTCCCGGATAGTGCAGCTTTGGTACAATGCTCACATCTCTTGAACTGAGGTGAGTTTCTCCATGCGATCCATTTATGTTGACAAGGATATTCCGCGCATATTGATGACCAAGGCCATCGCGCCGTATTGGCCGGACTTTGTGTGGACGCCTCTTTCCGCGGCACGGGATGGGGTATTGGATGACGGACCATTACCGGGGCCGCGCTGGGTGCGCTTGAAGAACATTGCGTGTGGTATCTGTGCGACGGATCTTTCTTTGCTCTATGTAAAAGCGGACCCCTCGGTGGCCCCCGCCGCGTTGCCGGGACTCTCCCGCTTCCATCTGGGACACGAGGCAGTTTCCGTGGTAACAGAAGTCGGCGCGGCGGTGACGCGCTTCCGCGTGGGGGATCGCGTGATCATGGAAAGTCATTTTTACGGCACAAACTGTTTGAACCTCGAATTGGAACATCCCTGTGAGATGTGTGCCAAAGGGGAGATCAATTTCTGTTTGAATAAATCCGATTATCCCTACCCCGGCTATGGCGGGGGCTTTGGTGATGGTTATGTTGCGCACGAAACTGGAATTCGTTCATGCCCGCCGGAATTGTCATTGGATCAGGCCGTGCTGGTCGAGCCATTTGGTATTGGAACACACGCTGTCCTGCGACATCCGCCGAAACCCGGCGACAAGGTGCTGGTGATCGGTATGGGGATGATCGGGCTCTCGGTTCTGATGGCGGCCCGCGCCGTACAACCGGATTGCGAAGTGACCGTTTTATCCCGCTATGACTTCCAGTCACAGATGGCGGAAAGACTGGGCGCGAAACATATCCTGACCTCCAAAGACGGTTATCAGGGTATCGCAAAAGTAACCGGCGGAAAATTCTTCTCCGCACCATTGAACCGCGGCATCGTCGTCGGTGGTTTTGATCTTATCTATGATTGCGTTGGCAATTCGAACACGCTCACTGATTGCATGCGCTGGGTCAAGGCGACAGGGAAAGTGGTCCTGATTGGTTCCTACATTCAACCCATGAAAAATGTGGATCTGGTTCCCATCTGGTATCACCAGGTGGAATTAGTCGGCGTGGTGGCTCATGGTCACGAACACTATCGAAACCAAGACAAGCATACCTATGATTGGGTCTATGAATTTTTGAAGCAGGGGCTATATCAACCCGATGGTTTCATCACACATCGCTTCCCCTATAAAGATTACAAACAGGCCATTGCACTTGCCAATGGCCACAAGGGCGGGCCGCATGCCATCAAAGTCGTGCTGCAGAACGAGTCCGACACACGCTAATTCTTCGTAAGATTTTCCAACGCGGCTTTGGCCAACAGGCTGAAATCTCGATCTGCGCGGTGCGCGGCGATGTTTTGTAAGGCTGGCAGACTGCGCGCATCTTTCACCTCTCCAAGGGATTGGATGACTTCCTTCTTCACCAGACGCTCGGGATCGTTCAACATTTGCAGCAGGATGGGCACTACGCGCGCATCCTTGATTTTGGCTAAGGCGACGATGGAATGAATGCGGATGCCCACCTCGGGATGATGCAGCGCTTCCACCAATACGCCGACGGCTGGCGCGCCGAAACAAGCCAGTGCCTCCGCCGCGGCGCTTCCCACCTCATCATGCAGATCGTAGAGCGCCATGCCCAATGATTCGATGGCGCGCGGTTCACCTAATCTGCCAAGCAAGTGCGCGGCAAACTTGCGAACCGTTCCTTCCTTATCTTGCAATGCTGCGATGAGCGGATCTACTGCCGCAGTTCCCATCTTTTCAAGCGCGGACAGGAGATCGCTGGCCGCCGATTCACGTTCATACCACCAGAAGGAATCGTGCAAAGCCTCCATCAAGTAGGGGACCGCCTCAGGATGTGCGGTGTTTCCCAGTGCCTGTGCGGCAGCCTGGCGAACTTCGATCTTTGTGTCTTCGAGCAACACGTCTGTAATATCATCAAAGGTGGATGGCTCTTTGAAATCTCCCAATGCCAGACAGGCTGCGGCGCGCACTTCGTCTTCCTGATCTTTCAAGGCGGCCAGCAAAGGCTCGATCGCTTCCCGATCGCCAATTTTCCCGAGTGCCAATGCCGCACGCGAGCGAACTGTGAAATATTCTCCCTGTAACGCCTCCAGCAATGCGGGTACAGCACTTGAATCCTTGTTGATGGCCAACACTTCAGCCGCGCGGCCGCGCAAGATGGGATGCGCGCCGCGGAGAAATCTTGATCAATGTTGGGGTGGCGGAGGGGATGCGGGCCAGAATCTCTTGATATAACGGGCGCAGATCGAGGTCTTTGGTTTGAAGCGCTTCGATCAGGGCCGATACGGCCTCCGGGCCGAGAAAATCAAATCCTGCGCGGCATGCTCGCGTTGGGTCGCGTCCGCAAGTTGTGCGACGAGTCGTTTGGTTTTGCCTTGTTTTGAGCCCAACAACCAGTCCATACATCCATTGTACTGTGAAGTCGATAGGAGTTGAGAGAAAATTGGATGCAAAATCTCTGATATAATTTTTTGCTGTTAAGCGAAAAGCATAGCGTGGCGCGTATAGCGCCATGTTATTTTGCCTATAGTTCGCTGTAATCGGTAGATCACGTAATGATTGGGAAAAGCCCGAAAATAGGAGTGCGGGCGTACGCCCGCACTCCTATTTTCGGGCATCCTTTGGGTTTTGGTGAAGTAATGATAATTATTTATGGGAGCAGAGATAGAGATGAAAAAAGAGCAACAACTTGATTTGTATCATCAGATGGTGTTGATTCGGCGGATGGAAGAGCAAGGTGCCGAATTGTATCAGGCGGGTAAGATCGGCGGTTTTATGCACTTGTATATTGGACAGGAAGCGGTCTCGACTGGATTGATCTCGGCACGCGAGCCGCGCGACCGTGTGATCACAGCCTATCGCGATCACGGCGTGGCGATCAACTGCGGTATTCCCGCCAAGGTGGTCATGGCGGAATTGCTGGGCAAGGAAACAGGGATGTCAAAAGGCAAGGGTGGATCGATGCACATGGCCAGCACGGAGAAAAATTTTTGGGGCGGGCATGCCATCGTTGGCGGACACTTACCGATTGCCGCGGGCCTGGCACTGGGCGATCAATATGCAAAAAATGATAATGTGACGATTTGCATGTTCGGCGATGGAGCCACCAATATTGGTTACTTCCATGAAGCATTGAATTTGGCCAAGACCTGGGGCCTGCGCGTATTGTGGGTTTGTGAGAACAATCAATATGGTATGGGAACGGCCGTTGAACGCGCCTCCGCAGTTTCAGAGATTCGTCAAAAAGCGGAAGGCTATGGCATGAAAAATAGCCGCGTGGATGGGATGAATGTGCTGAAAGTCCATGAGGCTGCCAGGGAAGCGATTGAATTCGTCCGTAAGGAGGGCCAGCCATACCTGCTTGAAGCGGTAACTTATCGTTATCGCGGCCACTCGATGGGCGACCCCGAACGTTATCGCAAAGCGGAAGAGGTCAAGCATTGGCAGGAGAATGATCCCATTGGTATCTTCAACAAATATCTTTTGGATAATAAAGTCTCCACCCGCAAAGGTTTGGACGAGATCGAGACCCGTGTGGAAGAGGAAGTGGCACAGGCTGTCGAGTTTGCCGAGGCTTCCCCCGAACCCGCATTGGATGAATTATTTACGAACGTATACGTGGAAAATTAACTTTGTGTCAGTGCGAGGAGCGTCGCGCTGAGCAGAGTGCAACAGAGACGAAGCGCAGGCGACGAAGCAATCTCCTCGCAATGACATATTTACAAGGATTTATACATGGCAAAAATTACAATCCGCGAAGCAATCTCGCAGGCCCTCATGGAGGAAATGGATCGCGATCCTGCCGTCTTTATCATGGGTGAAGAAGTTGGCGTGTGGGGCGGCACGTATGCCGTGACCAAAGGCTTCTACGACAAGTATGGTCCTGAACGAGTCAAAGATACACCCATCGCGGAGAATGCCATCATCGGCAGTGCCATCGGTGCGGCGATGGTTGGTCAACGTCCCATTGCTGAGTTGATGACCATCAACTTTGCATTCTCCGCCATGGATTATGTGGTCAATCAGGCGCCCAAACTTCATTATATGTTCGGTGGACAGTTCAAAGTTCCGCTGGTGATTCGTGCGGTGGGTGGCGGTGGACGTCAATTGGGCGCAACACACTCGCAGACTCCCGATGCCATCTTTGCACATTTCCCCGGTTTGAAAGTGGTCAGTCCAGGGACGCCGGAAGATGCCAAGGGCTTGTTGAAATCAGCCATTCGTTCAGATGATCCGGTTTTGTTCATCGAACATGCCACCATGTATCAGGTGCGCGGCGAGGTGCCGGATGGCGAATATCTGATCCCGATCGGCAAATCCAAAGTGCAGCGTGAAGGCAGTGATGCAACCATCGTCACGTATTGCAAAGGTTTGGAGTTATCCGTAAAAGCTGCGGACGAACTGGCGGGTGAAGGTATCAACGTAGAGATCGTAGATCTGCGTACCCTTCGTCCACTGGACATGGAACCTGTTATTGAATCATTTAAGAAAACGAATCGTGCCGTCATCGTGGAGGAAGGTTGGAAATCCTATGGTGTGGGCGCAGAAGTCACCAGCCGTATTTATGAAGAAGCGTTTGATTATGTCGATGCGCCCATCGTACGCGTGGCGCAAAAAGAAGTGCCGCTTCCCTACAACCGCACGCTCGAACAGGCTGCGCTGCCACAAGTGCCTGATATCGTCGCGGCGGTAAAGGAGGTTTTGAGCTAATGGCAGAAACAATTTCCATGCCCAAATTGGGCTTTGATATGGCGGAAGGAACGCTGGTCCGCTGGGTGAAGAATGAAGGCGAGAACGTCAACAAAGGCGATGTGCTGGCTGAGATCGAAACGGATAAGGCCACTGTGGAAGTGGAATCTTCTGCGAGTGGCGTGGTTCGCAAACTCCTGGTAGATGAAGGCAGCGTGGTTCCGATCGGCGACCCGATTGCCATCGTCGGTTCTGCGGATGAAAAGATCGCGGATGTGCCGGCCAAAGCTGTCGAGCCAAAGGCTGAGAAGAAAACGGAGGGGACCAAGACCGAAGAAAAAACGGCGCCTCAAGCTGAAGCGGAAGCTGCTCCCATTTCCCAGGCGGCCGCGCCGGTACAGGCGGGTCCCATCAAAGCTTCGCCACTGGCGAAGAAGATCGCGCGCGATAACAACGTGGATTTGTCGCACCTGCAAGGCACCGGTCCCGGTGGACGCGTGGTGCGCAAGGACGTGGAAGCCGCTTTATCTGCTGGTCCGACGACATCCGCGGCTGGTCGCCCCGCCGTATCACCGACTTACGCTCAAGTGACTGTCTCGCAGGAAGATCAGACCGTTCAAACCACAAAATTGCGTCAGGCCATCGGTAGGCGTTTGGTCGAATCCAAGACGACCATCCCACACTTCTATGTGACTCACGAATTCAAAATGGATGCAGTGATGGACATGCGCAAGCAAGCCAATGCCTATTTGCCGGATAACGAAAGGCTCTCCGTCAACGACTTTATTCTCAAAGCTGTGGCATTGACTCTGCGTCAATTCCCGAATCTCAATTCAACCATCAAAGGTACTGAAGTGATTCAATTCGGTCACATCAACGTCGGCGTGGCCGTGACCGTTCCCGGCGGATTGATGACCGTGGTTGTCAAAGATACGGATCAAAAGATCATGCGACAGATCTCCGGGGAGGTCAAAGCCATGGCAGGCCGCGCCCGCGAAGGCAAGGTTAAGCCGGAGGACGTGGCTGGCTCGACCTTCTCCACCTCCAATTTGGGCATGTATGATGTGGCTGAATTCATTGCCATCATCAACCCGCCCGAAGCTGCGATATTAGCCATTGGTTCTGCCAAGGAAGTGCCCGTTGTTGAGAATAGCGCGATCAAACCTGGTTGGCGTATGAAAGCCACCATCTCTGTTGATCATCGCATCAGCGATGGAGCGGAGGCGGCCCAGTTTATGCAAGCGCTGGCAGGTTTCCTGGAAAATCCCGTCAGGATGTTGGTGTAAAAGACAAACTTCCGAAGTCTGCTTGTAATACCAAACCGGCTGGCCGCTCTCGCGTGAAAGCCATTATCTCCGTTGACCACCGCGTCAGCGATGGAGCCGAAGGGGCACGGTTCATGCAGTCAATGGCGAAGTAGCTGGAAGAGCCGTTGAGACTCTTGATGTGAAAAACGAAATCCCCGAGTTCATTGGAAGAACTCGGAGATTTTTTGTCTGTCTAATGTTTAGTGCTGTGGCAATGAATGGCTAATTCGGAAGTGGATTGCTGTACTTTTCAAGTTTCGAAGGGGTCGATATTTTGGAGCTTGACCCAATTAAAGTGAATGTGTACTCTGGTTACATTGTCCAGTGTTTCAACGATGAACCCAACCTTCACTTTTTGATGATCTTCTACAGCGATCTTATCGACCAGGTTCCCGTTTACATAACATAATAATTCTGTGTCGTTCGCGATGACCGTCAGCCGATCTTCCTCTGCTTCCGAAGCTCTGCGGATGGAACTTTCCTTACCGGATGCAATAACCGTTAAGTCGGATATGTCGCCAATGACAGCATCCGGGTCCAATGGACCCTTAAAAACCTGCCAGGTTTGTTCTTTATCCGAAATGACAAATGCGTAAAATTGATCCTCTGTGATTTGGATTCCCAACCCGTACAAAAAGTTACCCTGTTGATTATCTGTGTTGGCACTGTCAACGAATACTCCTGTCTCCATCACAAAGTCGGAATAAGTATCGTGGTCATAAACGGCCGGGATGAACTTATTCAACTCTCTGGCTTCCATATGATAGAAACCCAACTCATGGTAATCGAATAGAAAATTATCCTCATGTATACCGGGCCAGTTTGTGTTGGTGGAATCAAAGTTGTCGTCTAGAGCCAATGTTTCGTCATATACACGCGTAACATTCTGTGCACTTGCGGCACAGCGAAAGCCCGCCTTTTCATTGGCCTGGCCATTATCGGGAACAGAAACTGCAGTTGTCAAAACGTCCAGCGGGCCATGAGCCCCACCGCGCATGATATGTTCATTTTTTGCTGACGGAGTAGGGCCGCTTACCCATTCCCATACATTGCCAGACATGTAATACGCCCCGAAGTAACTACGGTTGGCTGGATTGCTATCCACCGGGCGCGTGCCCTCCGTTTCCTGCCTAACTTTATCTGGATCGTTGCCCCAGGGATATTTCCAGCCGAAAGGTCCCCGGGCAGCAATTTCCCATTCAGCCTCGGTGGGAAGGCGCTTCCCGGCCCACGCGCAATAAGCTACTGCCTGATCCCAGGTGATATGTGACACCGGGTGCTTTCTCAAGCCGGCTGGGATTTCACCATCAATCCAATACTGGGGTGGGTCGCTTTTGGTCTGGTCGATGAATTTTGAGTAATCGCTATTGGTGACCTCGTAACGATCGATCCAGAAGTCGGCCAGATCGACCGTTGTATTTGTACCTACCTGATAACTGCCCGAAGGCACATCGACCATCCCAATCGATGGTATGGGAGACGAATTTTTGCCGGCTCTTAACATCGCCGCGCCAATAATACCGGACACCACCAACAGAGACATGATCGTACCAACAAAAAGAATTGATTTCCGTGAAAATCTTGTTTTCGACGGCTTGATTGCCTCTGTTACCTCTTTAGCTGACTTTGCTTCATCAGATAATTTGCCTTCGGGTTCTTCTACAAGAGATGTTTTTACCGGAGCAACAGGCGTGGAAGCTGCATGTCGCGCCACTCCCTCTCCCGGTTCCGCGTCTGGTTGAGTAGACCTGTTTTCTGCATTTTGCTGTGCGATGATGCGCACAATCGATTTCGCGTTCCTGCTGAATTTTTGCTTCGGCATTCGACAATAGTTTCATTGTTTCTGCATGATTCGGGATCAGGGTTAAAACTTGTCTAAAGATTTGGGCGGCCCCAGACCAATCCTTTTTTTCAAGTAGTCCTTTGCCTTGCATCAGGAGAGTCGAGGCTTTTATCACAGTCTGTCGTTCAGTTTCGAACTGATCGGAGGCGGCCTTCTGTTCAGCGATACGCGCGGCTTCCTGTGTCTTCTTTGCTGGCTGGTCTGATTTAGCCGTTGCGATTACAGGGCCCGCCTCCATCCGCTTTGCAATGGCTTCAAATAGTTCACTAAAATCAGAATCTCTGTGCATATCCGGCATGAGGGTGTTCATATCTTTGAGAATGCTGGTTATGCCGGAGACCTTGTCTCTGATTCGGTCATACAGATCCATATCATCTCGGATGCCCTGTAGATTCGCCGGGTCGAGTTTTTTCATCGCTTTAGCCAGTTCCGCCCTTTTTGTTTCCCAATATTTTACATACGCGATCCTGGTCAAAGGATCATAGATATTTGCATCGTTCAGAACAACGGGAAAAATACGGTCATGAAATTGTTTGCCCTCGGCAATCTCAACCAGTTCAAACATACAATTGGGGGGACGCAGGTATTTGTCACTGATGACCAGGATCACACAATTCCCCCCCTATGCGCTCCATGAATTCCTTGATGGAGCCACGGTATCCCAGAACGCGCTTATCGCGAATAATCTTGATGCCACGCTTTTGCAACGTCTCATCAATCTGGTTGACGATATCTTCTCTTTCTCCGCCCCACGCATAAGAAATAAAAACACCCTGTTCGTACACTGGCATCTGACCCCTCCTTGTGCCTCCATACAGTTCCTTCGGTTAATGCGTTGGAATATCCAATTTTTGGAGTGCCGTTGTCAATAAATTTGTTGGTAACTGGGGATCAGGTACGAAATTTGGAATCGACAAGTTATCTCATTGTAACAGTATATTCAATTGCTTATGGTAATCACCAACATTTCTGGAGTTAATGAATTTTTACTTCCAGCTTTATTGATTGCCAGTGCCTGAATTGTGTGTGGACCGTTGTTATAAACAGTCGTATCCAAATTATAGGTGAAGCCAAAGTTAGGCGCGCCAGCCCGACCGGGGTAATCGTGATCCACATCTTCCCGCGGAGTCCCGTAGAACGCCTCAGCGATATGTTTTCCATCCGTATAAATCTCAACTCGCTCAATGCTGTTGTCATCTAACGCCCAGCCTGCGATTTCAATGGTGCCTGAAAGAGTTTCACCAGCAGCAGGAATATCGATGAACCCGAACGGCAAACTGTTCGTGTCAACCGGAGACATGGATGGACACAGTCCCTCCGCTCCCTCGGCACAATATGCAACCTGACCTCCGATCAGCGTGACCAACACACTGATATCTTTAAGCGCCTCCGACTCGGCTTCAAGCGGGTTCTCCGAAAGGATGATCATATCTGCCAGCTTGCCCCTTTCCAGGCTGCCGATCTCATCTTCGCGAAAGAGGGCATAGGCCGCGTTGATGGTCATCATGGGCAGAGCCTCATCCACACGAATGGCTCCCTGCTTGAGCCAATCCGGTGCCTCGCAGATGCTGCCATCGTCCGCGGCTTGATTCCGTGTGACAAAGCCATAGAGATGTGCCATGGGATTGATCTCGGGGAATACAGGAAAATCCGAATGCCAGGCAAGTTTGATGCCTGGGTTGGCATCCAGGAGTTTGCGCCATGGCCACTCCCAGGTACCAAGTTCCTCCGGGACCACATATTTGAATTGTGAGGTGGGATGGACGCGCCAGCAAGTGGCGTAGGAGCCGAAGACCGTCGGCACGATGCCAATTTCGTTATAGCGCGGCAGCATATCATCGCGTAAGACCGCGTTATGCTCGATGCGATGACGAAGTGGATTGGACGCGCCATTCAACGCCTCGGCGATCGCGTTTTGGGCTTCCTCGATGGCGCGGTCGCCTAACGCGTGGATCGCAATCTGATGACCTGAAGCATCTACTTCTTTAACGATCTCGGTGATTTGTTCTTGTGTGAGGAAGAGATCCCCATGGCCATAGCCGCCGGGATATTCGAAGCTGACGGCCGGTATATGACAGGAGCCGCCATCCGAGAAAAGTTTGACGCCCTGGTTGCGGATATGGGGCGTGACCTGCTCGCCCTGCGCATATTTTTTATACCAGTCACTGTCAACAGCATCGCCGCAGTTTGTGTTGTAAAGGAGATAGGTGTTCCACCTCATCTGCATCAGCCCGGCCTGATCAAAACTTTTCAGTTGACCCAATACATCCGCATCCACATACATCTCTGTCGTGGTGGTGATGCCTTTGCGAATGGCATCCTTTTGCAACTGTTGAAATTTCCCAGAATCTCCTTGCGCGTTCTGTCCCAAATGACTGTGCGCGTCGACAAAGCCCGGTATGAGGGTACGTCCCTCCAGATTCACCAGGCTTGTATTGGCTCCCTGACGCTGGAGGATTTCTTCGTTCGTGCCCACGGCCAGGATTTGATCACCCTTGATGGCAATCGCCTGAGCGACAGATTGATGCGCATCCATCGCCAGGATCACGCCGTTGGTAAAGATAATTTCCGCCTCACCACTTGGCGTTGACGAGGTCGGAGGGGGCCTGGAGATTTCAGGAATCGGGGATGGAGATAGAGTCGGGGCAGGTTTCAACCCACAGGCAGCCAACAGTTGATCGAATGCCAGCGAGATAGAACTCAAGGCTAGGATTTGTAAAAAGTTGCGCCGGGGAAATCTTTTCACAATGGGATTTAATCTTTACTGCGGCACCGGCAAATTTTCACATAAGGGTTTATAGTCTTCCCCTGGAAAGAATGCAGACCATTGATTTTCACTCAAGTTCTCAATCAGGCGTGAGCAAGCGGTTGGGATCAAATCATCCGTCTTGGTCTGCTGGATTTTTGTAACGTCCCAGAATTGGAGCACCTTGGAAGAAGCGGTTGCCAAGATCGTTCCATCTGCTGAGAAGGAAACGCCGCTGACAACATCCACATGCGGGATGCGGGCGACCTCCTGGCCAGTGGCAGCATCTATCAGCAGGGCGTTGCTGGCTGTTCCCACAGCCAACAGCGACCCTTTGGGATTGAATGCCAGGGATACCGCTTGCTCCTTGACGAAAGAGGTCACGCTCATAAATTCGCCTTGCTGATATTTCCAAATCTCGATCTGTCCAGAAGAATCGGCCGAGGCAAGGGTCGAACCATCGTTATCAAAAGCCAACAGTACGTTGTTACCCAGTGCCGTTACTTCAGCCACTCCACCATCGTTGTTCACACCGATCGTATTGATTTTATCTTTCGAGCCCATTGCCAGGAATTCGGCACTCGTCGCCAATGAGGTAATCTGGGAGTATTTTTCATAAGAGGTGTCTGTTGACTTGAGATCAAGCACATTCCATGCTTGAATGTTGCCGGCCGAGTCACTTGCGATGAATTGCATGCTGTCCGGAGAAAAGACTATGGATCGAATCGCGCCCGAAGCTGTGAGCGGCGTGAGATGGCGCCTCACAACATCATAGACCGCGACTTCATTTCCTTGTGTGAGAACGCCCAAAAACTTTGCGTTGGGGCTGAAAATCAGGTTCTTCACATCCGAGTTAAGGGAAAACGCCGGTGAGCCCTGACTACCCGTTATCAGACCAGATGATGAATTGAGCATCAGCAACCAAACCTGGTTTTCGTCTGAAACGGCAAGCCGGTCACCTGATGGGCTATACCGCACGCTGTGAACGATGCCATTAAATTGCAGGGATTTTTCAGGCGCAGCCATCACTGAAAGATCCCAAATGTCTGTTGCTCCCCGTTCGTTGCTTGTGATGAGATACCGGCCATCATTGCTAAATGCAAGAACCGAACCACTGGCGTTCAAAGGGATCTGGAATATTGCTGCGCCGGTTGCAGCATTCCATACCCTGGCAGTTTGATCATCTCCAGTTGTGGCAATCCACTGACCATTGGAACTGACCGCCAGGTCATTGATAATCCCATCTTGCGACATGCCCAGACGTTCTTTGCCAGTGAGGCTGTCCCAAATCCGGATCCTGTGATCATCAGAACCTGTGACAAGCCATGAACCATCTGGGCTGAAGGCAAGAGCTCTGACTGAGTTTTGGTTGAGAATCGGCACAAGCTTCTGTCCGGTTCTGAGGCTGCTAATCGCCGCATTGTTGTCTTTCCCACCTGTGGCCACCTTGCTGTTGTTTGGGTTGAAAGCCATCGCCAATACGCCGCCGGGATGTTCTGAACCGGAGGAGGGAGTTGCTTTGCTATTTAGATTCCAAATGGTCACAACTCCACTATCGGAGCCTGCTGCAAACCAGACACCATTCGGGCTGAATCCGGTAACATGCGGTCTGCCGCTAATATAGAGCGGAGAACTGATCTTACCCGTTACTGGATTGAATACCGGGATTTCACCATCGTTATAGGCAACAGCCACTTGCTGCCCATTGGGGGGCATGATATTCAGGCTGCGAACCGGTATGTCCAGTGGGGCCTGGTCTGTTGGCAAGCTTCCATTTTTGATGTCTACGAGTTCAATCGTGCTGACTCTCGGTGAAACTCGCTGATACGTATGCTGTACACTGCCATCTTTGGGATCCAGGATCTGGACGAGGCCCTCCTGATCACCTGTTGCAATGAAGCTGCCATCTGGGCTGAATGCCAAGGCATTAACGCTCTGTCCTCCAGGCGGGGTGCAAAAAATCTCGCTTCCATTTTCAACCCTCCATGCACAGGTTGTGCCATCGGCGCTGCCAGTCACAAAGGTGCCTCCGTTGGGACTAAATGCGATCGCGTTGATTTTTCCAGCTTGGGAGACCTGCCCAACCGGCAAAGGCAGCAGACTAATGTTCCTGCGAAGGATTTCCTCTGCTGCATCTGACGGGCTTCTTTGCATTGAATTGATCGCAAGCAGAGTGCTTGTGTATAACTCTCCGGGCCGGCTTTGATAGATCTGTGCCTTGGCAGCATTTTGTCCAGCTACCGCACGGATTTTATTTACATTGGCAATGGCTTCCTGTGTCCTGGCCATTTGCTCATTCGCTTGAGCAGTTGCCGCATTTTGGTCAGCTTTCTCCCTGTTTTGGTTGGCAAGAATCGCCATGTCGTTTGCTTCCGTTGCGTTTGCTTGTGCAACGTTCCTCTGTGCAGTGGCCTCGTTTGAAGCGCGCACAGCCCACACCGTTAGGACCGCCATGATCACGACCGCAAGGCCGGTCGCGATCACTGCTGTTGTGCGATTCCGTTCGCTGCGCAGACTGTGCTGAATGAAGGCTCTTTGCAGCTCTGTGGGAGACGGATCCTTCGAGGTCGCGGTTGCCAGCATGTTCCGGGCATTCCGCAGATCCCTGCCGCGCAAGAGCAGGCTGGTATCCTTTTTGCGTTCCCATTCCAACGAGCGTACCTGCAGGCGGCGGTGTTCCTCCAGCCAATCCAGATCGAGTTCGATGGCCGTTTTGACCTTTGCCAGCCCTCCATCAAAATTATCCGTCTGGCGCATGAAGGTCCAGTTTAATTTTCTGATGCTTTCGACGGTGATATTTGGATCCACGTCGCGCAGAACGATGGGGATGATCCGTTTGTTGTTGAGCGCTGCACGCCCAATTTCCACCTTGCAAACTTCGGAGGCGACCGAGTCGGGACTGATCAGAAAGATGAAGGCGTCTGCTTCTTCGATGCCGCGAAAAATCTGTTCGAGCCAGTCTGATGCAGGAGGGATCGATTCCCAATCCACCCAGACATCCTGCTCGATGGACTTAAACGCCTCAATTAACTTCCGGGCGACTACTGAATCTCTTCTCGAGTAGGAAACGAACAATTTGGCCATGGCTTATCTGATTTCTCAAGCTTGGAGACTATTCTACCTGATAAGTCAATTCGGCTCCATTTCTTTTTTATGGTAAAACGAGACTGATTTATAATCGCAGTTTATCCTTGTTGCTTGCATGAACCTGAGCAAGGAGGTTTGCCCACACTAATGAATCAATTTCGATACCCTGTCCGTCTATTCTATTCCATTCATTTGAGCCAATACCAATAAAGGAGACTAGTTATGAGTACCGCAGAAAAGCCCAATCCTTCGCAGGGAGGCCTCCCAACCTGGAGTGAGCAGAGTCAATTTTTCAAGATGAGAAAATGGTTCACCATTCTGGTGATCCTGATCCTTGGCCTGTGGGTCGGCTTGATCGTTTGGGTGATGGTGTTTGCGCCAATTCAGGATGCCCAGGCGCAAGTATTGGCCCCCAGTGCAACGCTGACGCTGGTACTGGCCCCGGTGTTGACCGCGGCCACCGCGGTGGAACGCACCCTGGAGACCACGTTCAATGTCATCGAAAATAGCTGGCGCACGATGGTTGCCTATCTGGGCCGCGGCATGCGCTGGCTCAAAAGCGCCGAAACTGAGGTTCAGCAGGCCCGTCAATTTCTGGCGGATGTCTCCGATAAATACAATCAGGAGATGCAAGGCATCCAGGTCGGGCAACTATCCGCGTCGGCCCTCACGGCTGAGATGCGCGCCAGGATGGACGTGGCAAACCAGATGATGTCATTGGCCCAGCAGCGTCTTCAGGAGGCCGAGGGGAATCTGTCAGATGTCACCGCATCCAGCGGCTATATCAGTGCCAAGGCTGCGGCTTCCATTGTGCTTGGTCTGATGCTGGGCGTGATTGTCGCCGTTGTGGGCCAGCTTCAAATGTTTGCCATGTTGGGGATTGGCATTGTGCCGGCTCGCGTGGATGTATTGATCACCGGTTTGATCATCGGTAGTGGATCCTACCCCGTGCACTCCCTGGTCGGTATCTTGCAGCAAAGCAAGGATACCCTTGACAGTGTCAAGGGATATTTCAATCGTTCGGCTCCCTCTGCCCAGGCTGTTGAGCAGCGCGTTACCACTGTTCAGCCATCTGAAACTTCCGGGGAACCGGTTGTTAATCAGGCGGTGATCGAGACGACCACGGCGAAAACAAAAGACGAAGGGCCTCACAAGTAATTTACTTGCCAAACGAAAAGTCCGGCTTTCTTTTTACGCGGAAGCCGGACTTTTTTTCTTGAATGATCTACCTGCTCATCGAATTTCTTGACGAACTTGTCTTTGGCGTAAGCGAGGCAGCCTGGCCGCTCATCCGTAATGACTTGGGACTCAACTATGCCCAGATTGGTCTCGCTCTTGCGCTGCCGGGTTTCCTGGCAAACTTCATCGAACCTTTCCTCTTCACACTTGGTGACGTATGGCGACGCCGTGCTGTCATTTTGCTTGGCGGCATTTTCTTTAGCGTGGCTCTGTTGCTGACCGGGGTATCCACCACATACGTTTTGCTGTTATTTTCTTTTATCCTCTTTCATCCTGCTTCTGGTGCATTTGTCAGTATTTCGCAGGCTTCGCTGATGGATTTGGATCCGGCTCATCGTGAGAACAACATGGCGCGGTGGACCTTTGCAGGATCTTTGGGTGTGTTCGTCGGACCGATTCTATTGGCTGGCGCGGCGTGGATCGGTTTCGGTTGGCGAGGTATGTTCCTGGGATTGGCGCTTCTTTCGACCCTGATCCTGCTGCATGCCTGGAGGCAGATTCCAGGCGATGGGCCTCATTTCGTTTCCTTCCCGCGCTTCGGGGATATCTTGCAGCAATTCGGCGCGACCTTTTCCGCGCTGAAGGATTGGTCTGTGGTGCGTTGGCTGGTCCTGCTCGAATTCTCGGATTTGATGCTCGATATCTTTTACGGATTTCTTCCGCTGTATTTTGTTGATGTGGCAGGCTTTACTCCGGCAGGGGCCGCACTCGCAGTGGCAGTGTGGACCGGCGTTGGTTTGCTTGGCGATTTCCTGCTGATTCCATTGGTTGAACGAATCAAAGGATTGGATTACCTGCGTATGAGTGTCATCCTGGAACTCATGCTCTTTCCCCTCTTTTTGCTTTCATCCATTTCGTGGCTCAAGCTGGCGATCGTCGCGCTAATGGGTTTTTTTAACGCCGGTTGGTATGCCATTCTCAAGGCCAACCTGTATGAGACATTGCATGGTAAAAGTGGTATGGTATTGACTCTGGATAACGTTTCTGGTCTGATTGGTAAACTTATCCCCTTCGGCATTGGAATTGCCGCACAGGCGTTTGGCCTCGGCGCAGCCATGTGGTTTTTACTGGCTGGTCCGATCGTATTGATGATCGGTTTGCCGCGTCACATTGCCATCCGTCTGCCATCTGATTCATGACACAGCCCTACTCTCTTTACTTCCACATTCCTTTTTGCACACATCGCTGTGCCTACTGTGACTTCAATACTTACGCGGGACAGGAAGGCATGATCCCCGCTTATGTGGATGCGCTGTGCAAAGAAATCGAATACGTTGGTCGAGTAGCCGCGCAGCGGCGTATCGGGATCATGGTGCACACCATCTTCTTCGGCGGCGGGACCCCTTCGCTGCTCTCGCCCGAACAGTTTGATTCCATTTTCAAAGCCATTCGCACTAATTTTTCTTTGACCGACGAGGCCGAGATTTCCATCGAGGCCAATCCGGGAACAGTTTCTTACGCGAACCTGCTGGAACTGCGCAGGATCGGCATCAATCGCGTCAGCTTCGGAGTCCAGTCAGCGAATATGGAAGAACTCCATATGCTCGAGCGCGCTCATGATTTTTTCGATGTTATTGAAGCGGTCTCTTCAGCGCGCAAAGCGGGCTTCGATAATTTGAATCTTGATTTGATCTATGGTTTACCGGAACAGACATTACCAACCTGGCAGACGACCGTCAAACGGATTCTCGATCTGCATCCCGAACATCTCTCTGCCTATGCGTTAACGCTCGAACATGGTACGCCTTTCGAAAGATGGTCAACCAAAGGATTACTTCCTCTTCCCGATCCGGATCTTGCTGCAGAGATGTATGAATGGGCCAGTGAGACTCTCGAAGCCAGTGGTTATGTTCAATATGAAATATCAAACTGGGCAAAAGACCGTGCGTCGAATGAAATACGACACGAACAAAATGAACAGAGTCATCCATTCTTTGCCTGCAAGCATAACCTTCAATATTGGCGCAGTCTTCCTTATCTGGCTTTTGGAGCCGGCGCGCATGGATATGCCAGGGGATATCGTTATTCGAATGTGCTGCGCATCAAAACCTATGTGGACCGATTGGCCAACTACGAATTACCGATTACCAATTACATATTCCCTCTCACGCCTGCCACTGTTAATCAACACCGGCAAACAGTACAGGATGATATCTCTGAATATATGCTGAACAATCTCAGACTGGTACAGGCCGGGGTAACGGAAGCAGATTTCCGGTTCAGGTTTGGAAGCGAATTACAGGAAGTTTATCCAAATGAAATCAAGGAACTGCTGCAACTTGGTTTGCTGGAATGGGGCGGAGATTTGAATTTAACCCTTACCAAACACGGCCGTCTATTGGGGAATCAAGCTTTCATGCGCTTTGTGGGGGATTAGACCGAACGCGCTGACCTTCGAAAATCTAACTTGTATTTAATCAACTCTAAGCGAAATCTTACGGATTGGTTTTATTAATTCGCTTGCAATACAAACGCCGAAACAAAATCAAAACCAAATTATTCAACTCATCTGTTCCTGTTTTATTTGCACGCTTTGGTTGTAAACAATTTTATATTCAGAGGAGGCCGCTTATGCGACGATTACGATTCTTATTGTTTATTTCCTTATTGGCAGGCCTGACTTTCGCTCTGCCTTTGACGGCTCTGGCTCAAGATGCCACGCCAACCGGGCCATTGTCGATCAGTACCAATTACCCCAGTATGGTTGTGGGAATCGGGGAAACCGTTTCGTTGAATATGCAGGTATTTTCGCCGTCAGCACAGACTGTTCAATTGGAAACAGCGGATCTGCCCAAGGATTGGGTGGCTGAATTCCGTGGAGGCGGCCGCGTTGTAGAATCAGTGTATGTAGGACAGAACGCAACCTCCACCGTGGAATTGCGCGTGACTCCACCCACTACGGTGAAAGCAGGTACGTATAATTTCACAGTCACTGCCCAGGGCGGAGAAAGCAAGTCTGAATTTCCGGTTGAGTTTATTGTCAAGGAAAAAATACCGCCTGAATTGTCTTTCCAGACGGATTACCCCACACTGCGGGAAGGTTCGGATTCGCCTTTCAACTTTGGCACAACCCTTAAAAACGATGGCGATGACGACGTGACGGTCAGCCTCTCCGCCGATGCGCCCCAGGATTTCTCCGTCACCTTCGACTCTGCTGGAAAGGATATCACCAATCTGCCCACCGATATCAAAGCTGGCAGTTCTCAGAATATCAGTATCACGGCCAAACCTTTGACCTCGCTCGCCGCGGGAGATTATCCCATCAACATTTTGGCGCAGGGTGAAAGTGTACAAACAACACTGACACTCACGGCTGAGGTCACAGGTCAGGAAGATTTAACGATCACCACCTCAGACGATCGCCTTTCAGGTGATGCTTATCTCGGTCGCAATAATCCGATCAAGCTGGTGCTGCGCAATACCGGCAACTCTCCTGCCGAAGGCGTGAAACTGACGGCTTCCTCGCCGAGCGGCTGGACAGTTACGATGGATCCGGCGGATGTGGTCGAGGTGCCAGCCAATGGCCAAGTGGATGTGACTGCCAGCGTGAAGCCTGCCGACCAGGCCATTGCCGGTGATTATATGATCACCTTCAACGCGCAGCCGAATGATGGTGCGTCCCAATCGGCGGACTTCCGCGTGACCGTGCGTGCTTCCACATTGTGGGGCATTGTCGGTGTGGCTTTGATCGCGGTGGCTGTGGCGATCGTTGGGCTGGCAGTAGTGCGTTTTGGACGCCGTTAGAACGTGTTCCGTCCGTTCTGTTGTGAGGAATAATGGCTAAGCCCGTTCTTGAAACCAAAGGCTTGACAAAACGTTATGGCGATTTTGTGGCGGTGGATCACTTGGACCTGACGATCAAGGAAGGAGAAGTCTTCGGGTTGTTGGGTCCGAATGGCGCTGGCAAGACCACAACGATTCTCATGCTATTAGGCTTGACTGAACCGACCGAGGGAAGCGTGCGCGTGCTGGGCTTTGATCCAGCGCGCCAGCCGTTGAGCGTCAAGGCTCATGTCGGCTATATGCCAGACGAGGTCGGTTTTTATGATGAACTGACCGCCAGTGAGAACCTCGCTTACATTGCCAGACTGAATGCGATTCCAAGAAATGAATCCAATCGAAGGATCGAAGAAGCCCTGGAACGCGTCAGACTGATCGAGGTGGCGGATCATCGTGTTGGGACGTTCTCGCGTGGGATGAGGCAACGCCTCGGGCTGGCCGATGTGCTGATTAAACGGCCTCAGCTCATCATCATGGATGAACCGACTCAAGGCCTGGACCCGGAGTTGGCGCGTGAATTCCTCGCCTTGATCCACACCCTGAAAGAGGAGCGCATCACCATTATGCTCTCCTCGCATTTGCTGCATCAAGTACAGGCAATCTGTGATCGGGTGGGCTTGTTCAGCCGAGGGCGCCTGGTTTTGCAGGGAACTGTACCTGAATTGGCGCGTCAGGTGTTGGGCGGTGCGTATCGTATTCAGATCGAGGCGCAGGGTTCGGGCAGGAAACTTAAGAATGCTCTGCAGGGCATCTCCCAAACGATTCAGGTCCGTCGACTGGATGGCAATCGTTATGAAGTTGAGGCGCAGAGCGATGTGCGGGCCGACGCGGCCAATGCCATCATCAAGGCCGGTGGCAGGCTCGAAGGGTTGAACGTGGAATTGCAAAGCCTTGACGATATTTACGCGCGTTATTTCGAGGAGGTGAAACGTGCTTCGGCAAATTGAAGGAGTGAGAAGCGAACGCGAAGGCTCCCCCTGGACGGGATTGGGCGCGGTGTTGAGCAAGGAACTGTCCGATCAACTCACCGGTGCGCGCATGCGCATTCTGGAGATTCTGATCCTGATCACGGCGATTGGCACGATGTACAGCGCGTTGAAAAATATCAATACCACCAGCGGTGATCAATTTCTCTTCCTGCGCCTCTTCACCACCGCGCAGGATCCGTTGCCAGCGTTTGTTGGCTTTTTGGGTTTTCTGGTGCCGCTGATCGCCATCGCCCTGACCTTTGATTCGATCAACGGTGAGTTCAACCGCCGCACCCTTTCACGTGTTTTGGCGCAGCCGGTTTATCGGGATGCGCTCCTGCTGGGGAAGTTTCTGGGCGGCTTGTTAACCCTGGCCGTTGTTTTTTCGGCGATCTGGTTGCTGATTTTCGGGCTTGGCATCCTGCGTTTGGGTGTGGCGCCCAGCGCTGAGGAGACGGGGCGTGCCTTGTGGTTCCTGTTGGTCACCATTTTCTATGGCGGCATTTGGATGGCGCTGGCCATGTTGTTTTCGATCATCTTCCGTTCTCCAGCCACCGCCGCGCTGGCATCAATCGCGGTCTGGTTGTTCTTCACTGTGTTTTGGGGAATCATTGCCGGTTTGCTGGTTCAAGTGTTGGGGCCGCAGCAAATCACCGGCCTGTCCGATTATCTGGCCGCGGGACACCTGGAGTTGTTCCTCGAGCGGCTTTCCCCCATTACTTTATATGCCGAGTCGGCGGTGATTCTTTTGCAGCCGGCTGTTCGTTCATTGGGAATCGTCCTGCCGATGCAATTGGATGGTGCCATTCTGGGGAATCCGCTGCCTCTCGATCAAAGCCTGCTGTTGATCTGGCCCCACATTACCGGTTTGATCGCTGTCACCATTCTGCTCTTTGCCCTGGGATACATACTCTTCCAGCGACAGGAGATTCGCGCTTAGTGCAATACCGCGTTCTGGTTCAATGGAACGAGGTTTGTAGGATAATGGAAGCAGAGACTTCTACTCTGCTTCCACTATCCGTAACCTCAAATTTTAGCCGTTGACCGTGCGCCAGATGGCAGGGGCGATATCAGTCAGATCTTTCATGTCACGTGTAAATTCGTCGCGCGCAGCTTTGTCACCGATCACCAAGGCGGGCACATCTGCATCCGTATGTTTGCGCGTGGAAAGGTCCTCCATGTTGCCGTGATCGGATGTGATCAGAATCAGGCCATCCTCCCAGGCCTCCAGGAGACCGCCCAAAACACCATCGAAAGTTTCCATCAATTTAACCGCGGTTTCCATTTGCTGCCCGTGACCAGCGTAATCGCTCGCCCAATATTCGAAGAAGGCAAAGTCATATTCCTGTGCCACCGCGGCTAATTTTCTTCCAGCTTCATGCGCCTCCATCACAGGCGTCTCGGCGAAGTTCAGCATCGTACGCCAGCCTTCACCAGTGAAATCTGCGGAGAAGGCGTGTCCGGCGAACAGTTCATCATGCCTGAAGAGCGATAAGCCTGCATTCGTCACAGCCATAGGAATCGATGAATAGATGCGCTTGCCTGAGTCGATCGCCTCGAAATAACGCGGTGGATAGGCATTGAGCAACGCCGCTTTTCTGCCTGCCTTTACGAAGCGATCAAACAATGTACCTTCGTTCAAAAACGCGGCAACCGCTGGATTTGGCTTGGGACCGTAGTGATAGCCCAACTCCGCCGGGATATTGATGCCTGTCAACAGGATGGCCTGTCCGGTTGCCGATTGGGGTAGTCCCGCCACGCCAACAGCCGGATCAATACCGAGTAAAGTGGCTCGTTCTCCGTAAAACGGCGCGGCCTCCCTGGTTAATGATCTTCCATTTAACAATCTTTGGAGATTGGGCATCTTTGTCCGTGCAAAGGGATTGGTCTCCAGATTGTTTTCACCCAATCCAATTCCATCCAGAAAAACAAATAGTACTCGCATAACGGCGGATTATACAACTGTTATGTTAGTGCGCGGCAGTTTTCTGCGCAAATGAGAATTCCATGATCAACTTATTCTGCGACATGACATTTTCGAATGGATGGACTAAAATTATTTTGTGCCCACTATTCATTTGAAAAAACTAAATTCGCATCGGGCGCGGACCTTTCGACTGCCACCCTCTCCGCGCGTGACCTCCCCGAAAGCAGCCGTCGACTTCGTCAATACGCGCGGCTTCATTTACTTTTGGCCGATCAAAGGAATTGACTTACCGAGTCTTTGGACTGCCGTCGCGGGGAATCGGGTGGTGGCCGACAAACACGATGATCCCGGTCATGTCACCTGGGGCTGGAAGGACAACGCGCTTGGCAGGAAGACCTGGTATTATGCAAAAGTCCTGCGCCGTAAAGCGACGATGATTTCCCTGGAGATCGCGCCATACTTTTACGCGCTATCAGAAAATTACGGTTCGCCTGAAGAAGATTATTTGCTGGCTTATGAAGAGGGACGACTAACGCAAGCTGCAAAACAAGTCTATGAAGCCTTGTTGAAAGAAGGCGCGCTTAACACGATTGATCTGCGCCGCGCTGCCAAACTGTCCAACGCCAAAGAATCCGAATTCAACAAGGCGCTCGAGGTGTTGCAGGCTGACTTCAAGATCTTGCCGGTCGGCGTCTCCGATGCGGGCGCGTGGAAATACTCGTTCATCTATGAGATCGTCCCGCGTCATTATCCCGACTTGCAGGAACAGGCGCGCTTTATCGGCGAAGGGGAAGCGCGTAGCAAACTTGCAGGAATCTATTTCAATTCAGTCGGCGCGGCCCAGGAGCGGGATGTGAGCAAACTGTTCGGGTGGCAAAAGGAATTGATCACACGCACAATCTCCGGCCTGGTCGAGAAGCGGAAGCTGGTCAAGGCAGAACATCCAAAACAAAAAGGGGACTGGTTCGTTTTATCAGAGTTGGTCAAATAGATTATTAAGTCCGATACCATCACTGTGGCCCTGTAACAATATTTGCTGTTCCAGAACAGGAGCAAGCTCCTGCATTCCAAAGCGGAGGCTTTATGCTTGAAATCGCGATCATGATCGAAGGCCAGAATGGATTAACCTGGCCGCGCTGGCAAAAAATTGTTCGTCTGGTGGAAGAGTTGGGATTTGTGGGTCTGTTTCGTTCGGACCATTTTACGAACGGGAATCTGCCTGAACTTGAGTCACTCGAATTATGGACCTCGTTGACCTGGCTGGCCTCCAATACCAGACGCATCGAGTTTGGCCCGTTGGTGACGCCATTTTCCTTTCGTCATCCGGCACATACCGCGCGCATGGCTTCTGCTGTGGACGATCTTTCCGATGGACGATTGATTCTCGGTCTGGGTGCCGGCTGGAATGAGCGGGAACATCATCTTTTTGGTTTTGATCTTTTGGAACCGGAAGCGCGCTTTGACCGTTTTAAAGAGGGAATGGAAGTTGTGACACGTTTGCTGCAAAGCGATACCCCCGTGACATTTGAGGGCCAGTATTATCAATTACGGGGCGCGACACTTCTGCCGCGACCGAAACATCCCGGCGGACCGCGCATTCTGATCGGCGGTCGCGGCAGGCGGACATTGTCTTATGTCGTGCAGTATGCTACAGAATGGAATTGCGTGAGTCTACGTCCGGACGAATTTGCTTCATTGAATGCGAAGCTGGATGAAATGCTCGCAGCCGCGGGCCGGAAGCCTGAAGCCGTGCGACGCTCGATGATGACCGGTTGTGTCTTTGGCAAGGATGAAGCCGCCCTCAACGAGAAACTGACTGTACGCGGACGAACTGCCGAACAATTGCGAGGGCATGGAGTCGTGGCCGGCAGTCCGGATAAGGTCAAAGCGCAACTGGTGAAACTGGAACAGGCTGGCTTGCAGCGCATCATGCTGCAATGGTTGGATCTGGATGATTTGGATGGGATCGAGACATTGGCAAAGACAGTACTACAGCGACAATAAAAATTTAGAAATTCCCTGTTGCATTAAATCCAAATATCGTCCATAATAATATTTAGCATACTCTTCAGAAAGCGGAGGAAAAAACTGGTGAGTGCCATAGGGGTACGATCAAGACGGCTTTGGCGGGTTATTTATTTGAGTATCCTGCTTGTAATTTCTATTGGATTAAGTTCATGTAGCCCTATGTCGGCGGCTGCGGCGGCGCCGAATGCTTTGCCTACCCCCATCGGTCATATTGTTATCAAGATTACAAATCCTAATATTGAAACCGCCATAGCTCGTGTTTCAGGAACCAATCAGGCAGCTCGTCTAGATGAAGATGTACTGGCCTTGAAATCATGTTCTAAAGATCAATATATATCTGTTTGGGCACCCGGTTATTTAATAAAAAAAATCCCCTGTAACGGCAGCGCCCAATTTGAATATCCAGCGACTTTAGATCCTTTGCCTGCTGTTGACAATCCAAACTATGCATGGAATTCTGTCATGAATTGTTACAGCTGCCATTCAGGCCAGTCACTAGGATTAAATGAATACACGGAATGGAGCATGGACAAGCATTCGAATCAGTATTCCTATTTTTGGAATGTATACACGGGATCTTTTCGTGCGGATTATCCCAATGAAAATGGGAATTGCGCCTTTTGTCATATACCGGCGGCATTGCCAGCACTGCAGCAAGGAACTGATTTGAGAACATGGAATGGAAGTAGCAATATCGAAACAGAGGGAATTACCTGTGATGTGTGCCACAAAGTTACAGATGTGGCAGTAGGTGAAAATGGTCGCCCTATTGCGGGGAAGCCAGGGATACTTTCCCTTGACTTGTCGCGTCCGCAGTCCAGTGAATCACTTTATGTAGGTCCCTGGCCAGACGAGAAGCTCAATGTTCCTGAAACTGCCGGGAGTCTTGAGCACGATGCGGCGTGTTCTCCCATTTTTAGTGAAAGCAAGTTTTGTGCAGCCTGCCATTATGAAAAATTTTTTGACACGGTGATTTACAACTCCTATGGCGAGTGGCTTGATAGCGACTATAGTAAAAAGGAGGTTAATGGCAAAGAGAACGCGATGTATCGCTCGTGCCAGGATTGCCACATGCTCCCATCTCAGCCGATAGATGGATCCTCTATTCCTGCACGCAGCGCGTGCTCGTCTGAGAATCAATCCTTCCGAGATTTTAGCCATAACATGATGAAGCGCGACAATACGGGCGATCCCATTCTGATCGAGAAAGCGGCGAAGGTGACGGTTAATGCGACAAAGGAGCATGGAAAGATCAAGGTTACTGTGACTGTAATCAATACACAGGCAGGGCATAGGCTTCCAACGGACTCACCCTTACGCCACCTTATTCTCGTGATTGAAGCAAAGGATAAAGATGATAGATTACTTGCTCAGGTGGATGGCCCTGTAATTCCGAAGTGGGGAGGGTTGGGTGACCAGCTTGAGGATTATGCGGGACAACCCGGTGTGATTTATGCCAATCTGCTGAAAGACAAAACTACAAATGCAGTGCCTGCAACTGAATACTGGAATCCCCTGATTCCTGCCGGGGAAGACGCCGATACACGCTTGCTTCCATTTCAAAAAGTAACCAGTGATTATTTCTTTGTCGCTCCATCCAAAGGGGTAGCGACGTTTACCGCCAAGTTAATTTATCGTTATGCCTTCATTGATATCATCCGCGAGAAGGGGTGGAAATTGGATGATATTCTTGTAAACTGGAACGAGATTCAAGTTCCTGATAAATAAAAAAGCAACTTGTGAACTGTTTTGGCGTAAAATAATTAATGAGTTACTTCTCAAAAGGAGAAATGTGATGAGACAAAATCGTTCCAACCTCTTTCTCGGGGTTCTTCTGATATTGATCGGGGGCTGGCTGGTGGTGACACGGCAGGTGCCTGCCGTGCAGGCCTGGCTGGATGCGAATTTCACCTGGCCCATGTGGACCATCAGCGCAGGATTGCTGGTACTGCTCATCGGTCTGTTCACCGGTGCACCCGGCATGGCCATCCCGGCTGCCATTATCGCTGGCATCGGGGGGATTCTCTTTTACCAAAACGCGACCGATGATTATGCCTCCTGGGCCTATATGTGGACGTTGATTCCCGGTTTCGTGGGCGTGGGTTCCATCCTGGCAGGTCTGCTGGGTGAGAATATGCGCAGGAATCTAAGTCACGGACTAAACCTCATCGTGATCAGTGTAGTGATGTTTCTGGTGTTTGCCACCTTCTTCGGCGGCATTTCCATCCTGGGCGATTACGGTGTTCCGGTGCTTCTGATCCTGCTTGGTGTATATGTTTTGGTCCGGGGTCTGATTCGCAGTACGAGAGGAAGTCAAAATGAAGCGGGATAGCATCTTTTGGGGCAGCGCGCTGATCCTGGTGGGTGTGCTGCTTTTCCTGCAAACGCAGGGCATCATTGGCAACATCTTCACTTACTTCTGGCCAATCGCCTTGATCCTGGTTGGCGGCTGGATCATCCTGAATGTGTATTGGCAACCGAATCCTTCCGCGGAGGAAACATTTTACGTTCCACTGGGCGCGGCGAAGAGCCTCAGATTTAAGTTGGCACACGGTGCTGGACAGATTCAGATCAGCGGCGGCGCGCCAGCCGGACAGGCTTTGGTCGGTTCCTCTGGAGTGGGGATGGACCAACACAGTCATTTACACGGTGACCAACTGGATATCAAGGTGGAGGCAGGCCCTTCGTTTATTCCGTTCATCGGTCCGTCCCGGGGGATCTGGCGCTTCCAGTTGACGCAGGATATTCCCCTGACCTTGATCGTTGAATCCGGAGCAAGCGCTCTAGATATCGATCTGAAGGATGTACTGGCAACACACGTTGAATTGAAGACCGGCGCCAGTAGTTCCAATGTGACCATGCCAGCGCGCGGCGTTTCTCTCCTGGATGTTGAGGCTGGCGCGGCCTCCGTCAACGTGCGCGTCCCTGAAACGACCGCGGCGCGTGTCCGTGTCCGGGAAGGGGTGACAGCCGTCAAGGTGGATACGAACCGCTTCCCGCGTCTGGATTCAGGGATGTATCAATCGCCCAACTTCGATACGGCCAGTGACCGCGCCGAGATCAACGTTGAATCGGGATTGGGTTCTATTTCAGTGAAGTAAAGGAGAACGAAATGCGACGTTTTGATCCGCGCCTGTGGCTCGGAGCCTTGCTGGTCCTGGGAGGCGTACTTGCGCTGCTTGACACGATGGGCGTTATCTCGAATGCCGGCGGCATCTTTTGGGGGCTGATCTTTGCTGCGGGGGCTGCAGTCTTTCTTTATATGCTGTTCAATGATGCCAATAACTGGTGGGCGGCCTTCCCGGCTTTTACCTTGCTTGGCCTGGCAGGTTCGTCTTTCCTGCCAGATTCTCTGGATAAGTATGGCGGTCTGGTTTTTTTTGCGGGAATGAGTCTGGCCTTCTGGTGGGTCTATTTTGCCGACCGACGACGCTGGTGGGCGATTATCCCCGGCGGAGTTTTATTAACGCTTGGCATTGTTTCTCTGCTTGACAACGTGCCAGGTACTGAAACCGGTGGGTTCTTCTTTCTTGGATTGGGACTGACCTTTGTTTTGGTTGCTCTTTTGCCCGGCGAAGGTGGACGTTCCTGGGCATTGATCCCGGGCGCAGTGCTGCTGCTCTTCGGCGCGATCCTTGGGACTCCCTTCAATGGCCTTACTCAATATGTGTGGCCTGCCATCCTCATTATTTTAGGCGGATATTTTGTGGTGCGATTCTTTATGAACCGGCCAATGGAATAGCGGTCAACGTAACTCACAAACGCAGGAACGGGAGCGCCAAGCGCTCCCGTTCCTGACTTACCTGCCCTCACCCGAAATTTGAAATTAGATTATCTAACTTTGCATTCCCTGATGGAGGATCGACTTCACCTGTTCGTAGGCATTATTCCATCGGGACGATACTCCTTTTGCCAAACGTTCGAGAATATCCCTGCCTGCCTCAGGATGTTCTGTGCACAACTTACGCAACTCACTGCCGCGCAGGCGATAGGCCTCCAGGTTTTCGATCGCAACGGTGGAGGAAGTATAGTTCTCGCTTCCCACCACCGCTGACCAGCCGAACACGCCGCCATGTTCTACATGAGAAACTGTAATTGCATGCCCATCATGAGGTTTATAAGAAACTTCAACTTTGCCGCTCAGCACAAAATAAAGATAGTCCGCTGGAGTATCTTGTTTGAAAATAACCCTGCCAGCACTGCATGAAAATGACTCGAATAGCGGTCTTAACAAATCCATCTGTTCTTCATCTAACGCTTCAAAAACAACTATAGGTTTCACTTCGTTTACCTGTTTTCATCTTAACCGTTCAGGTGATGCCCCCTCCAGTGGCAAATATCACGTTTTGCATGACGTTTATCCCTAATTTAAAATTCATCTTTTGCCGGAGTATACTTGGTAAGAAATTCGGTATTCGATTGACTCAATATGAGTGCTTCTCGCCCTGTACTTCTAACTCGAAAAAAATTTCCGCTGCTCTTTTTTGGAGTCGGCTTGATACTGATCGCGACTTCTGCCTACTTCTTCCTGCGGGACGTTTCGCCTCCCGACGATCTTTCGGCTGTTCCCGTTCCCGTGGATTTTGCCGCCCCTGATTTGACTTTGACCGACACACAGGGAGCCTCGCATTCGCTGGCAGATTATCGCGGTCAGGTGGTGTTGATCAACTTGTGGGCTACATGGTGTCCTCCCTGCAAGGAGGAGATGCCCACGCTACAGTCTTTCTACGAAAAACACAAGGATCAAGGCTTTGTGATCGTTGCCGTCGATGACGGCGATCCAACAAAAGATGTGTTGCAGTTCGTGAAAGATTTTCAGTTGACCTTTTCGGTGTGGCTTGACCCAACCTACATCGCGACCGAGCAGGCATTTAAAACATTGAACCTGCCCAGCTCCTATGTGGTGGATAGAAACGGAACCGTTAAACTAATGTGGGTGGGGAGTATTAATCGCAAAACACTGGAAAAGCAAGTTACCCCCCTAATCCTGGAGAAACAATGAAGGCAACCGTAGATTGGCAGGAAGATATGACCTTTGTGGGCACACCGGATTCCGGCTTCGCCATCCAAATGGACGCCGAGCCTGTCTTGGGAGGCAGCAACCAGGGAGTACGCCCCATGGAATTGATCGCGCTGGGGCTGGGCGGTTGTACGGCGATGGATGTCATTTCGATCCTGCGGAAAAAACGCCAGCAGGTGACCGGGTTTGAAGTGCGGGTGGATGCGCCGCGTTCCTTCGAGCATCCCAAAGTAATTACGCGTGCTGAGTTACGTTATATCGTAACGGGCAAGAACATCGACGAAGCAGCCGTATTGCGGGCGATTGAACTTTCATCCACGAAATATTGCCCTGCCCAGATCATGTTGGGACAGGCCTTTCCGATCGATCTGCACTATGAAATTTATGAAGATGAAGGGGAGAATAATCTTCGTTTGGTGAGTCAGGGAACCTGGCAGAATTTATCGGCTGTCTGATCTCTAAGCTGAGTCTGGAAGAGGGGATATTTACTTCACGTCCGAGACAACCTGACTTTGAATATTCGAGCACTGGCAGGCGGTGATGAGGCCTGCCCCACGCGTGAGTGTGCCTTCATAGGCTTGTGAACCATTGTGTGCCACCCAGCCTTCGAGGTTCAGTGCCAGCGGGCCATCTGCGAGAATCCATTCACCGTTGTATTTGCGGGCAATATGCACGTGTGTCCCGGTGACTTCCCCACCTTCGCATGAGGGATAACCAATCAGATCTCCAGTGCGGAGCTGCTCTCCCACCGACGCGCGTGTGGCGGAGGCAAGATGCAAATAGAATAGTACCCAGCCTGTGCGTTCATCTCCATCGCCGTCAAGGTCCAGGGCCAGACCGTCCACCGTGGACCGAACGACAAGTCCGTCTGCCATGGCGATGGCATAATTGTCCGGCTTGGGTTCGAAACAGCCTGCATGTTCTGCGGGAGGAGCGAAGTCCACAGCGGCGAAGGGTTCGCCTTTTCCCCAGCCAGTGTGCGGACCACCGGTATACGTCCAGGGTTGGCCGGGAGGGAATGGAAATTGAAGTTCGGGTTGTTGGAGACTGCCGGGCAGGATGGTCACGGGGTCGGCCCAGGGATCGCCGAAAAGAGTCTGGTAAACGCGGGCCAGGCCGTTCGGTCCGACCGCGTCGGCATACTGTTCTCCTGAATAGAGCGTGGAGAAGTAGAACTGTATCGCCACCGATCCTGCGTTTTGCCAGGGGTCAGGTCGAACAAGGGAATGATCAGGCAATTCGATCTGCGTCAAGTCTCCGGCCCGCCAGCCGTAATATCCATTGTTCAAAGTATTCGCTGCCAGAACCAGTTGAAGATAAGGCGTTTCGTAATTAATGCGCCGAAAGCCCAGTACATATTTGGGGACAGGCGGCTCTCGTTGGGTGAGTGCTCCGGCCTGAAATTCAAGGACAGCCAGCAGCAGTTGTGGACTGATGCTGTAATTTCTCGCCACGTAATCCACTACTTCAGCGCCTGTACGTGTTTCGCCTCCAGCATAGGCGCGGTAATTCTTCAACCAGCCTGAGCTGGAGGCCACAAAGGCGGAGGTGCTAAAGCCCACCTGGGCCGGGCCATTGACGAAAGCTGCATCTGGAATGCTTTGATAGATGGTACCCCACAGAGGCAGATAATAAATCGGAATCTTCATCGGCATGCCCGGCGGCATGGTTGTGGCCTCACGCGGGATGATGGGATTGGCCGCCATGATCTCCTTCACCGTGGTGTTAAAGCGCGCCGCCAATGCAGGCAGGGTATCGCCGCTTTGCGCCGTATAGTCCACAAGTTCACCGGGCGCGTATTCAGGTCTCTCGGAGACAGAGACCGGGATCGAGGTCGGTGCCAGGGGCGTGATCATGTTTTCTATGACCGTACTGGAGCGTACCGGGGCACAGGCTGTAATCAGTGCAACGATCAGGTATGGAAGAAATTGTAGTGACGATCTTTTCCCGCCAGGTTTTATCTTCATATTCACTTGGTTGATCTCTTTCATGTACCCTTAATCTGCATCATCTTCCCGGACGATCAGGGCGCGTGCCTGACCATAAACGTCGGCGGTGATTACCTTATCATCTTTGACCATTTTGCCTTCATAAGGTTTATCGCCCTCGAAGACAGTCCAGCCACTTAACACAAATGGAATCGGACCACCCGCCGTGACCCATTCTCCGTTATATTTCCGGGCAAAGTGCAAGTGCGTGCCGGTTGCCACCCCACCTTCACAGGAGGGATGACCAATATGGTCGTTCATTTCAACCCATTGCCCCTTTGCCACGCGGTCCTTGGCGGCCACGTGCAAATATAGAATATCCCAGCCGGTTTGCTCGGATCCGTCTCCATCCATATCCACCATGACAACGCCGTTACCGGAACGTACCACCAGGCCAGGCGAGGCAGCCACCACCCAACGGTCGGAAGCCTCGCAACCACTCTTGGCGCTGGCCGGTGCGAAGTCCACCGCCGCCCAGGGACCATCCCGTTCCCAGGCGCTATGTGGTCCGCCGGTAAAGGCCCAGGACGCGTGGTTTTCAAAAGGCAATGACATCTCTGGCTGGCTGATACCCGGCGGAAAGATTGGTCCGCTGGCTTGGGCACGAGCCCAGGGATCGCCAAACATGCTCTGATAGTAGGAGCTAAAACCGCTGGTTGGATCCATAATGCGTAGCCATTCGTTCAGGCTGTGACTGTGTGCGAAATAGTACATCAAGCCAACCGTACCGGCATTCAGCGTTGGATCCAGATAGTAATCGGTACCATCTGAGAAAGTAATTTTGTTGATGGTACCTGCGCGCCAATCGTAATAACCGGTGGCAATCTGGTTAATGCCCCAGACCATTTGCATAAACATCCCCTTGAAACGATAACTCTCAAAACCCAGCGGGTAATCGATGCGGGAATTCGATTCGGGCCCGCCGCGCACCCAGCGTAACTCATAATCCAGAATTGCCAGCAAGAGGCGCGGGTTGATCGAGTTCTCATAAGCAAGGCGGTCAATTTCATCGGCGCCGGTCATCCAGCCTGTGGAACCCAGATACTCGCGAAATGTGGATAGATATCCGCCTGCATCGCTGACATAGTTGGCGATATCGAAGTCCAGCGCGGTGGAGGAGAAGATTACCTCGTCATCCGGAATCAGTTGCAGAGGGGAGGTATATTGAAGCGTTTTATCCAATGTATCGGGGATGATGAGCAGGGTGCCGGGATCAAGCAGACCTTTCTCAGGCAAAATCTTGGGAGAGGTGATCTTGCTCACATCCACCCCGAACCTGTTCGCCACAGCCGGGAGCCAATCCCCACTCTGGGCGTAATACAAAATGGTGGGACGGTCCGAGCTGGGAGCCGTGATATCGTTTAAGGAAACAACCTCCTGTGTGACAAACGCGGCGCTCACGGTTGATGTTGGGGTCGCGGTACTTGCCCCTTTCACGGCTACAGGCAAGATGGCCGTGGGAGTTTGTGTGGGAAGGATGGCTGGAACCGGCGATGAAGTTGGAATACCTCCAAGGGGTGTTGGCGTTGCATACTCGCCCCATAGAGAAGCACTCTCGCCACAGGAGGCCATTAAAAAGGATGCAGCCACAAAGAAACTGATAAGCTTTTTCACGAGGTCAGTCCGCTGGAGGAATTATACCTGTATAAAGCTTTAGCATTCGCCAGCTTACTGTTGTTCTTCACAGATTCTTATCTTGAAATCTGATTCAAGCCATCGATCACGCCCTCGGTGGCTTCGAGCACCGTTCCATTGCGGGTGAGCGTACCATCATACTCAACACCATCTCCAGCGGAGATCCAGCCGTCCAGATTGAAGGGCAGGTTTCCATCGGCAGAAATCCATTCGCCGTTATAGCGCCGCGCCAAATGCAAGTGAGTGCCATTGGAAACGCCGCCTTCACAGGATGGATGCCCGATCTGCTCGCCGGCGTAGACATAAGTGTTCGGTTGCACACGGTCACGCGTCTCGACGTGCATGTAAAGCACCGTCCAGCCGGTTTGTTCATAACCATCGTTATCCAGATCCTGGACGACCGCACCATTCCCCGCGCGCACGATCAGCCCACTAGCAACGGCTGAATCCCAGGCGTCGCTGGTGACACATCCTGCGGGTTCGCCCGGCGGCGCAAAATCCAGCGCGGCCCAGGCAGAGCCAGAGTCCCAGCCGCCGTGCGGACCGCCGGTGAAGGACCAGGTTGTCCCCGATTGGAAGGGCAACTGCATCGGAGGCTGAGTCAGATTTCGCGGGTAATAAGGGTTCGATGGCATAGTCGAAGGGATAGCCGAAGAGCTGGTCATAGGTTTGAAAGAATCCCAGCGAGCTGACATCGAAATCCCAGAAGGGACGATTGTTGAACAGGGAAAGAAAATATTGCACACCAGCCGTGCCCGCATTGATGGTTGGGTCTAGAGGCACATAGGAGCCATCGCTTAACGATAGGCTCGAAATGGCATTGACGCGCCAGGAGTAATAACCACGATTTAAGTTATCCGCGGCCCAGGCCAACTGCCTGTATAGTCCCGCGTAATAATTTTGATTGAACCCGAGCGGATAGTCGACATTTTGGGGCGTTGCATGGGTCACCCATCCACTGCGATATTCAAGCAGAGCAACCAGCAGTCGCGGATTAACCGAATAATCCTGGGCCACACGCATGATGATCTGCGCGCCGCTTAATTCTTCCCCATCCACTTCCTGCGAATAATTATTTAAATAACCATCATAACCTCCCAGAAATGCATCCAAGTCGAATAAGGCGCTGGCCGGCCCAAACACCAATTCCGAATCAGGGATGATCTTGAAGGCCGAGCCGGGATTCGGATCCGCCTCCACGGGAGGAATATTGAGCACCTGGCCGATGGATAAGATGCTCGAACTCATTCAGGCCATTGGCCTGCATCAGCGCCTCCAGCGAAACCCCGTACGAACGCGCGATACTGCCAAGTGTGTCCCCCGCCTCGATCGTATACTGATCGAGGAAGTCACGCTGTGTGGGGAGGGCGTGAGGCAGGTCTGGCGTGGGCGGTAAGGGAGTCGAGTTGGGGATGTGCACAGGCAGCGTCACCGAGAGCGGGACGCGCGTCGGTGTGGGCCCGTTTGGGGCATTGCCTGGCTGGAAAACATCACCGCCCGGAACGGGCACGGCTTGTGTGCCATTGCCGTTCACCGGTGCGAAAGCATCGTAGGTTGGGTATGCGTTTGATGGATTGGAATAGGAACAGGAGGCAAGCAACAGGGCAACAAAGATGAAATACGACAGGGTGCGTGATGTGAGGAATGATGCGCGGTGAAGCATCTGATGATTCTACCAAACGAAGATGGAAAAGGATAACCGAGCCATGACTTTCCTACTACAGGTTAATCTGCAGTGGCGGCCTCAGCCGCAAGTTTTTGTTTGGCTGATACTCTGGTAAAAAGGAATAACATCAAGACATTGAGGATGACGTTGACCAGGATCATGCCCATCATGGCACCTGCGCCGATCTTAACGAAGGCCTGACCGATCAGCCAGGGCAGGATCATGCCGCCCAAGCCGCCTCCCACCAGGAACCAACCGGTGACCGCGCCGGTCACATGCATGCGTTCTTCGGCCAGCGTCAAAAAGGTGGGGAAAATGGAGGCAAAAGAAATTCCCAGCAGGATCGTGCCAAGCCAGAGCATCGTCGTTGAGTCGCTAAAGAATATGACCAGGCCCAAACTCAGGAGGCAGCCGGCGAAATCGAAGGAAAGAATCGTGAGCGGTTTGGCGCGGGTTGAAATCCAGATCGCCAGCAAACGCCCGAGCATGAAGAAACCCCAGAAGGCGGACGTCAAATAATTGGATTGCGCTTCCGTACCCAGTCTGGATTTGAAGGTATAGGTATAGATCCAATTGCCATAGCCAACTTCTCCACCCACATACAAGATGAAACATATGGTCATCACCAGGACGGGAATAAAAGGAAAGGCTGCATTCTTATGCTTCTCCGGGACAAGGCGTGGCTGCGGGCTGGGCAAATTCCAGATGAACAAGGCGATGGGGAGGGCAGCCATGGCAAAGAACCAATACACCCAGTAAATATCTCCGGTGGTGGCGCGCACACGTTCCACGATCAGCGGCGCGATGAAGGCACCGGTACCGAAGCAGGCATGCAATCCGTTCATGAAGGGGCCGACTTTTTCGTTGTAAACCCAAAGTAGAAGGGTATTGCAACCTACGTCCAACGCGCCCTTGGCAATCCCCAGGATGAGGATCACCACCAGCAGCGCCCACAATGAAGTGATCACAGGTACAAAGGCAATCGCGATGCCCAGGAACACGAGCACACCTGCCATGAAGCGATGTCCGGGCACGCGGTCATAGACGTGTCCACCCAGATAGGAACCGAGCAGGTAGCCCAGGGAACCGAAGAAAAAGATCAGGCTGATCTGATCCAGCGCGCTGGAAGTATGTTCCGCCAGCTTAAGTAGCGTCGGTCCTTCGGCCGCGATGGTCAGACCGAGCAGGATAAAAGCCAGGTAGTAGGCCGCGGTGGTGATATGTTTTTGATTCATAAAGAGATGGTGTTTCTAGGCGAGATCCTTTTTCATATGGATGCCGGTGATTTCAAACCCCATTTTCTTATATAACTCCTGGGCGGTAATGTTGTCGCCGAATACATGCAGGGCAACCGATTTGACCTGCATGGACTTGAGTTCTTCATCCATGGCTGTTAAGGCCTGCTTCCCGTATCCTTTACCGCGCAAGGCCCCGTCAATGACAAAGTCGTATATGAAAGCCTTTTGATCCTTGACCTGGACCCACAATACGCCGATTTTTTGATCTGCCTCAGTGATGATCGAATACAGATATTGATCTTTGGAGTGCATGCCCTCCGGCAAAAGCTGCGCAAACTCTCCTCTGGATCTTTCCAGTGCTTCTTCTGCGGACCAGTTCCCATTACGTACATGGTCTTCTGCATAGCCGCGAATCTCGCGCTCTAGAAATTGCTCGAAATCTTCCTGTTGCATGGGTTCAAGCTTGACCATGATCTCCTCTGTGCTGGAATTGTATCAAAGAAAGAAGCGAGCAAAGTTGTTCTTTACTCGCTTCGCAATGAAGTATTATCGCTTTCGCCTTTGCTATGAGAATCTGGCGAACTGGCGTGCAACCAGTCGCTGATCAATTGAACAGCCTGCGGGAGTAGTCGGGCTGTTTCTTCGGAAAGCTGCTGCGATAAACCAAAATGATGGCCGCGCACGGAAAGCAAAGCCGCATCTGGCTTGTGACCGTAAATCGTCTCGCAGATGGAAAGTAAAGATGGCGGCGTAAGGTGATGAGTAAAGGGTGAAGCCTGGAACTCGCTTTCCACGTTGATCAAACGGACGGGTTCCTGAATGTTGCCGGTATGCGCATCGATAAAACATACGTGGTCATATTCCTGGATGTCTTCCGCCAGTTCCGGAGTGAGCTGCAAATAAAAGGCAAAATCGATCAGCCCATTTTCTGGAAATTCATCCTCGTAAGAATCGGGAACAGGCAGACCCAGCTTAACGGCAATTGCATGCAGGGTGTGCCAGGCGACGCCGTCGTCCTCCCGATCCGGGTTGCCGTAGCCGATGAGCAATGTGCGCTTTGGTAACATTTTAATTAATCCCGTTTCAAGGTTTGCCGCAAAGAGCCATCAGGATTCAATACATCCAACTGAATGGGCATTTGTCCCACGGCGTGCGTGGAACAGGATAGGCACGGGTCATAGGCACGGATGGCTGCCTCGACGCGGTTCAACATGCCTTCGTGAATCTCCGGCCCTTTGACATATGTTTTTGCCACGCTATCGACGGCGTTGCTCATGGCCCAGTTGTTGTGTCCGGTGGAGACGATCAGATTTACTTTGGTGAGTTTTCCGTTTTCATCAGCGGTGTAATCGTGGATGAGAGTGCCGCGCGGCGCTTCGAGTACGCCCACGCCATGACCGGTGTAATTCTTGCGAGTGTTGAGAATGTCGGTGCTGAGGATCTCCGCGTCTTCACACAGAACACGGACGCGCTCCACTGCAAACAAAGCTTCGATCAAACGGGCATAGTGATAGTACAAAGTGTTTTCCACGGGTTTGCCGTTGTTCAGGGCTTTGAAGAGCTTCAGCTCTTCATTTGCCAGCGGGGTATCGATTTTTTCAACGAGATTCAGCCGTCCGAGGGGCCCGACGCGGTACACGCCATCCGGGTAACCCATCTTCTTGTAATAAGGGAATTTGAGATAGGACCAGGGCTCCACATGTTCCTGGATGTAATCCAGATAATTTGCACAGGGGAAGCGTTCCAATTCCGCGCCATCCCGGCCGATCAAGCGAATCTCGCCATCGTAAAGTTCCAGACCGTTATCTGGTGTGGTCAACCCGAAGTAGCCGGTGGAAAATACGGCGAACTTATTGATGTCCTCCATGTTCTTTTCGGCCCAATCTTTCATGATTTGCAAACCAAGTTGCAGCGTTGCAATGGAATTTTCCACGCCGCTCAAGATTTGATCGCGTTCTTCCACAGTCATAGACTTGTTGACACCACCCGGTATGGCGAAGTTGGGATGAATGCGCCGGCCGCCCAGGACTTTGATGATCTCCTGACCGAACTTCCGCAGCCCGACCGCTTTGACCGTCAATTCGGGGTTTGCTCCGATCAAGCCGAGGACGTTTCTCATTTCCGGCGCGGCATCGAAGCCCAGCAGCAGATCGGGGCCGGCCAGTTCGAAGAAGTGCATCGCATGGCTTTGGATGATCTGTCCCATGTGCATCAGTTCACGCAGCAGATGAGCCGGGCGCGGCGGCGTTTGACCCGTGAGCGCGTCACCAGCTTTGGCCGCGGCCAGCTGATGACTGACCGGACAGATCCCACAAATGCGGGCGGTGATCTGCGGCATTTCGAAATATAAGCGTCCTTCACAAAACTTTTCGAAACCGCGGAATTCATTGACATGCAGATAGGCGCGGCCCACCGTGCCATCTTCCTGCAGGTGGATGGTCACCTTGGCATGTCCTTCGATGCGAGTGACGGGTTCGATCGTAATTTTTTGATTCATCATGTTCTCCAGTAAGATGAAAGGCAAAATTTATGTAAAACGAACTGCCTTCAACTCTTTAGTGCCAGTCCAGGTATTCGTCCTTCAATTCTGGTTTTCGTCCCTGTGCCAGTTCAGAGAGCACATGGAAGATCGTATCCGGATCTGGCGGGCAGCCGGGAACGTTAATGTCTACCGGAACAACTTCCTGGATGGCACGGGTTTGGGTCATGGTGGCCAGTTCCGGGTCATTCGGGATTTCACTGCCCGGTTCGTTGCTTTCCGCTTCGAGGTAGGCGCGGCGCAGCGCGGCTTCCACTCCACAGAAATTGCGCATGGCCGGCACGCCGCCAAACACCGCACAATCTCCCAGTGCCACCAGGACTTTGGCGCGTGAGCGCATCCTCTCGGCAACTTCCTGATTGGCGCTATTGTTGATGCCGCCTTCCAGCACGCCCACATCCACGCCGCTTTCATCCGGCTCTTTCAGATCAGTGATGGGCGTGGCGCGCAAATCTGCCAGTTCCGCAATTCTTAAAATGCGTTCATCCATGTCCAGCAGGGACATATGGCAGCCTGCACAACCGCACATCCAGTCAGTAGCAATTTTTGGTTTATTCATGGATTCCTCTAATTCAATGACACGCTCGAGGCACGTTCCAGGATGGCTTCTTTCCAATCCGCCTCCAGGGCAATCTGCATGCGCGTTGCAAGTTCATTCAGCACTCTAAGACTGTCGCGTACCTCTTTGGGTGAAGAGAGTGCTTTTTGAGTTTGTTGGATGTGTCCATCCAGACTGATATAGTGACCGGCCTGCTCTGCCCAAATGGCAGTGGGCAGGACGATGTCAGCCTGTTCTGTGAGCTTGGATTCAAAGCTGGCTTGCACGATGAGGGTAGGCACTTTGGATACGCGTTCGATCAGAGACCTGGAGGCGTAATCATCGCCCAAGGCGATATAAGCCACTTTATGTCCATTCAGTTCGAAAGCTTCATCCAATCCCAGCAAAGTTGCTGCCAGACTGTTCGCTTCGCCTTTGAGGGAAAGCAATCCATTGCGTTCATCATCCACGGCACCCACCAGGACGGCCAGACGATATAACTCTTCGATTAACTGCATGTTACGCCGGGCTGTAATCCCTTTACCGAACAGGATGACGGGCGTGATGGCATAGGCTAATGTGCGAGCTGTCTGCGTGAGCTGGTCAAGCGCGATCCCTGTCTCGCTAACAGCCTGACCAATCAGTGTCTCAGGATCAGAGAGATTTAATTTTGTGCGCCCCAAACCTTCTTTGACGATGATCGCTTGTAATCCCTTGATCAGCGCCAGGTCTGAACCAGATTTTGGTTTCAACGCGAGACTTGTCAGTTCATCCAGCGTGTTGTCTTGCGGGTCGATATTGATCAAACGCGTTCCTTTCGGAAGATTGCGCTTGAACAGAAAGCCGGCCACCATATGATTGTGATGGAGATCGACTCCCAGGCATAGAACGGTATCCGCCGTGCGCAGTCCGTCGAGCTTGCCTTCGAAGGCGCCATTCTTTTGGGCGAACTGAGTGACGGTCGCAGTTGGCACGCCTTCTTCGATGCTGGTGACCAGCTTGCTTTGCAGCCGGGTTGCGAACAATTCTTTGAAGGCGGTCAACGTTTCAGTTGAGAGACGTGTAGAAGCAAGAGCAGCAATGCCATCCTCATCATTTGCCAGTGGTCCCAGTTCCTTTGCAACAGCACTCAGGGCTTCCTCCCAGGAGACCGGTTCAAGTCTTCCATCTTTACGCATGAGCGGGGAGGTGATCCGCTGACGTGCTTCGGTAACGGGATCATAGCGTCCGTGTTCACACAGCACACCATGATTGATGGCGCCCTCCCAATCACCTTCGATGCGGACGATGCGGTTATCGCGTACCAGGATCTTCACCGCGCAACCCACCGAACAGCCAACACACACGGACGAGATTTCCTGCAAGCTATCGACGTGTCCCTGGTAGGCACTGGTGCGATCGATCAACGCCCCGGTCGGGCAAACCTGTACACAGCTTCCGCATTTGATACAGGTGCTTTCACCGAGCGGCACATCGATATCCGCCACGATCATGCTGGCGGCGCCGCGCTCGGCCACCGACAGGGTAAAGTTGCCGGCCATTTCACCGCAGGCGCGTACACAGCGTCGACACAGAATGCAGCGATTGTTATCCAGCACAAAATACGGATGAGAGGTATCGACAGGAAAGTTGTTCCAACCTGGCTGGATCGGCCAGTGAGTCATTTCCTCCTGATAGGCGGCATTTTGCAATTCACAATCGCCGCCGCTCACCTGACAGAACGGACAAAAATGATTGCGCTCACTGAACAGCATCGAAAGGACAAACTTTCGTGATTTCTTAAGGGACTCGGTCTCGGTGTGAACCACCATGCCATTGCTGACGGGTAAGGTGCAGGAGGCCATCGGTACACGCAAGCCTTCCACCTCAACGATACACAAACGACAGCCGCCATAAGGGGCTAGCTCGCTATGATCACAAAGCTTGGGAATGGAAATGCCCGCCATCTCGGCGGCGCGCAGAACCGTCGTTCCCTCGGGCGTTTCGACCTGTTTTCCATTAATTGTAAGTTGCACCATAATTCCTCTTCTAAGACTCGACCGCGATGGCGTTGAAATTACAGACCTGCACGCAAATTCCACAGCGAATGCAGATCTTGGGATCGATGTAATGCGCCCGCTTGCGTTCACCACTGATGGCTTCCACCGGACAGTTGCGGGCACAGACCGTACAACCCGTGCAGATGGGTTCCTGAATCTCCAAGCGGATCAACGAACGGCAGGCTTTTGCCGGACAACGCTTTTCGTAGATATGTGCTTCGTACTCGTGACGGAAATGCTTGAGCGTGCTGATAACCGGCGTTGGTGCACCCTGACCGAGTCCGCACAAACTGTTGCGGCCGACCTCATGGCACAGGTCTTCGAGCTTTTCGATGTCGCCATTCTCGCCTAATCCATTGCAAATCTTTTGCAGCAGTTCGAGGATGCGGCGCGTGCCCACACGACAAGGCGTACATTTCCCACAGGATTCGGCCTGGGTAAAATCCATGAAATAGCGGGCAATATCCACCATACAGGAACTCTCGTCCATCACAATCAGGCCGCCGGAGCCCATCATCGAGCCGGCCCGGCTCAAGGCTTCGTAGTCGAGCGGCAGGTCCAGATGTTCTTCGGTGAGACAACCGCCCATCGGGCCGCCGGTTTGCACGGCCTTGAATTTTTTCCCATCCTTGATGCCGCCAGCCACATCGAAGATGATCTCGCGCAGCGTAATACCCATCGGCACTTCGATCAGACCGGGCTTGGCCACATTACCACCCACGGCGAAGGTCTTGGTGCCTTTGGATTTTTCCGTGCCCATGCTGGCATACCAGTCTGCCCCCTTGAGAATGATCTGCGGCACGTTCGAATAGGTTTCTACATTGTTGTTATTGCTGGGCTTGTCCCACACGCCTTTCACGGAGGGGAAGGGCGGACGTGCATGCGGTTCACCGCGCTTGCCCATAATGGAGGCGATCAGCGCGGTTTCCTCGCCGCAGACGAAGGCGCCGGCACCAACGCGTACTTCCAGATCGAAAGAGAAATCCGTGCCGAGGATGTTCTTTCCCAGGAGACCGAACTCGCGCGCCTGGCCGATCGCAATGTTGAGCGTTTCAACCGCCACCGGATATTCGGCGCGGCAGTAGATGTAACCGTAACTGGCCCCGACCGCGTAGGCACCGATGATCATGCCTTCGATGACCGAATGCGGGTCACCTTCCAGCACACGGCGATTCATGAACGCGCCCGGGTCACCTTCATCCGCATTGCAGATCATATACTTGGGGCTATCCTGCACGGCGCGGGTGATCTGCCACTTCCGGGCCGCCGGGAAGCCTGCGCCACCACGGCCGCGTAAACCGGATTTCAAAACTTCATCGATCACGCCTTCCGGTGTCATTTCGAACAAGGCTTTGCCCAAAGCCTGGTAACCGTCCGTGGCCAGGTAATCTTCGATGTTGGTGGGGTCGATCTCACCGCAATTGCGCAAGACCACGCGCACTTCTTTCGGGCGCAGCGGACCAAGTTCCTCGTCGACGACCGGCTTGACGACTTCGCGGAAACGCTCGACAACTCTTCCCTTGAGGAAGTGCTCTTCAACGAGATAAGGAACATCATCCGGGGTCATGCCAACATAGTGAACGCCTTCCGGGTAGACCATCATCTCCGGGCCGGAAGCGCAACTGCCGATGCGCGAAGTTTCGAGTACCTGAACTTCCTCGAGCAGACCCTGTGCGATCAATTCATCTTGCAGCGCGTCGACCACCTCGTGAGCACCTTTGGAAAGGCATTCCGGGTCCGCGCAGACCAAAACATGAGAGCGATAAAACGCCATACAATAACTCCAAATTCAAATCTCAGATTTGAATAATATTTTCTTTCACCGGCTGTCCATCCCGGACGTGTTGTTTCATGATCTTTTCGGCTGCCTGCGCATCCACCTTGCCATAAGTCACCCTGGGTCCCTCGCCCAACACAACTTGCAGGATGGGTTCCTGTTCACACACGCCCATGCAGCCCGTCTGAGTCACACTCACGCCGCTCAGGTTTTCGCTTTCGATGATGTGCAAAATGCTTTTCATGGTGTCGCGTGCCCCGGCCGCAATACCGCAGGTGCCCATGGCAACGATCACCTGGACCTTGCCGGGAGCTGCTTTCATTTGTTTCTTTTGCAGCGCTTCTTCACGAACGCGCTTTAATTCTTCCAGAGATTTAATAACAGGCATAATTTCTCCTTGGTTCCGCTAATTCACGGCTTGTGGCGCCAATGCCTGGAGGCCTGCCTCCAGCATGCCACGCACAAAGGTCAGTACTTCGGGTTCAGTGAGTGATAAGTCGCCCAGTTCGGTTTCTAATTCCGCGTTATCGAAAACAAAATCGTGCTTGTGCTCATTCTTATCCGTGACACTATATCGAAAGATCCAGTGAATATCTGGATGAGCGATCAGCAGGGTCAGGAAGGTGGCTGAGAGATCTCCCAGCGGCATCCTGTCAATGTGACTGTGACGAAAGACCGCTTCCACGCACGTGCCGCGGCCCGGTTCCGATTGCAGGCTGAATCGCCCCTCGGCCATTTCCGCGGCCAGCTTCAGCAGGGGGATCCCCAGACCCACCTGGCGTGTTGTGCGTGTGGTGTAGAACGGATCCTGTACCTGTCCCGCAGTTTGCGCGTCCATGCCGCGGCCATCGTCCGTCACTGAAGTGATGAGACGGTCGTGGAGCAGGTCTTCCAACACTTCGATGTGGATGGTTTGACTTTGTGCGGCCACGCTATTCTCGGCAATATCGAGCAGGTGCAGGGCGATCTCTCTCATGCGCTTATTTCTGTACTTTCCTCAGGATTTGTGGGAACTTGTTGGGGCGTTGTCGTCCCTGAACTTCATCGTTCACCACAATGACGGGCGCCTGACTGCAGGCACCTACGCAGCGGCATTCCTCGAGCGTGATCTGACCATCAGGTGTAGTCTGACCCAGATCGATGTTCAGCATTTGTTTGGCTTTCTCGATCAACTGTGGCACGCCGGCAACGTAACAAGCGGTGCCCAGGCAGAACTTGATCGTGTGCTTGCCGCGCGGCTGCGTCTTAAAGAAGGAATAGAAGGTCACCACGCCATGCACCTGACCCAGCGGCAGATTCAGCTTCCGGGCGATGTAAGCCTGCATAGCGGGGGAGACGTGGCCGATTTTTCCCTGGACTTCATTCAGAACCAGCATCACCGCGCCGGGACGCTCCTTGTTTTCAAAAATGGCTTGATCGATAATGGCTTTTTGTTCCGCAACTTTGAGCGGATCGTTGGCGGGAATTTCTTTCACTGCAATAGTCATAATCTTGGACACCTTCAATATTGATTGTGATTATTTTCACAAACAAGTTTAACTGGTCATTTCGAAATCGTCAATCGATGAATGTCATACAATTGAGGTGTTTTTTCAAATTCCTGAGGTTACTTCGATCCAGGCCCTTCGCCCACTTGTGTCATTAAAGGCCCAGCGAATTTCCGTCAGCGTGGGGGCCGCCATGGTGAAGATCGTGGTGCCCAGGAATTCATCCAAGCGATGAACGTCCCCGCTTTGGATGAGCGCGTACCTGCGTGAGGCTGGGAAAGCAGCCGCCATCTTTTCCGAGGTGGTATTGCGCGAGATTTCCAGGGCTGGTACATGCCACTTGTCCTGGATCAGCCCCAGGCTTGGAAAGAGACCGTTGGCGGTCCGTTCCACGTGGGCTGGAATGACCAATCCACCCAATTCGTTTACGCGCGTGAAGATTTCATCGATCGAGAAATGGGTGGCGGTCAATAACAGGCGTGTCTCGTGGCGGATGAATTCGCCGGCCTCATCCACTACGTATTGTTCCCCAAAGAAGTCAGCCCGGTTTGGCAGTTTCGGAAGTGCGCGGTCCACCTCGGCCTGCCAGGCATCCAGCGCCTGCGGTGTTTCGAATAAGGTGAGCAGGTGCACGTCTTCGCGGGATTGCACTTCCATGCCGGGCAGCACGCTCAAGGCGGTGCCCTGCGCAGCTTTTTGTACGGCGCACACATTGGCGCTGGCGTTGTGGTCAGTAATGGCGATCAGGTCGATGCCATGTTCGAGCGCGTGCTGCACGATGAGGGGTGGGATCATCTCCACTTCTGCGCAAGGGGAGAGCACCGTATGGACATGCAGGTCGGCTCGAAATTGTCTCATGCTTCTTTCAAATACGAATTCCCATTTCCCAGAGTTTTCCGTTGATCTCGTAGGTGCTTTGGGGTGTGGATAATAGAATCACACCCTGTTCATCGGCCCTGGCGATGGAAGCCTCGTCGGGCTGGGCGTTTTCGGTGATGATGACCGCCGCGACTTCATTCAATGCGGCCACTGCCACGATGTTCAGGTGTGCCTGCAGAGTGACCCACAGATTACCTTTTTTCGCACCGGCCATCACGCAAGATAACAGATCGGAGCTATAGCCTCCCTGAGGCATGATGCTCTCAAAATCGTGCGGCCTGGTCAGAATGGTCAGATCCAATTGTTCGATGATTTGTTGAAGATTCATGGTGTTATTCATCCCGTCGCCCGCCAAAAGTCTGGTTGGGAATCAGAATGCGCATGACGAGCTTGGTGCCTTCGCCTACCGTTAAGTCGAGGTCGATCGTATCCACACAGCGCTTCATGTTGACCAGGCCCATGCCTGCGCCAAAGCCCATCTCCCGAACCTGTTCTGAAGCGGTGGAATAACCGGGCTGAAAGACCCTGGAGATATCGGCGATGCCGGGACCGTCATCGGTGGTGGACATGGTGATGCGATGCGGTTCCACCTCCAGTTTCAGGATGCCGCCGTTGGTGGTGTGAATGATCAGATTCATTTCGGCTTCATAAACAGCGATACAGCAGCGCCGCGTGACCTGCGGATCGGCGCCGAGACGGGCCAGGGCGCGCTTGATGTAGCTGGAGGCCTTACCGCCCTGGGTGAAATCACGCGCCTTGATGGTGTAGCGCAAGACGAGCGTGGTGCGATCCGAGGTGATGTCTTCGAAGAGGTGACTGGCGCGGTAACGACGAACTTCCTCTTCCTTATAGTCCTTCTGCAGGGCGGTCAGGATGCCGCGCGTGATGTCGCCCTTGGTGATCATCCCCACCAGTTTATGGTTCTCATCCACCACGGGCAGGCGGCCGAGGCGTTTTTCGGTGAAGGTGCGGATGGCTTTGATGATCGAGTCGTAACTGGCGACAGTCACCACCTCACGCGTCATGTAGTGGCGGGTGGTCGAGGCGAGATCATTCTTCTCCATGGCGCGCACAATATCTTCAATGCTTAGAATACCCACCAGACCATCACTTTCCACCACGGGCAGGCCGGAGATGCGGTTCACACGCAGGATGTCCAGCACATTGGCAAGCGGCATGTCCGGGTTGGCGGTCCAGAGATCGGAGGTCATCACCTCGTGGATTTTCAGATCATAGGAAAGTTCTTCGACACGATTAATTTCATGGGCGTCGTAATCCGTAATGGTGCGACCACGTCGGCCATGCGCTTCCTGTTCGGTGGGAGTTCTAGCTGGCGGGGTCATTGGATTCAAAGCTGGGTAGTCCTGCTTGATACAGCCGTCCACACAGTTCGAACATGCCCAAAGGACTGGTGATCAGCGGCATCTTCTCCTGTGTGGCGATGGTCAGGGTTTCCGCTTGTGGCTGTTTGCCGCGTACGAAAATGATCGCCCGGAAATCGGCGATCTCCGCGGTACGCACCACCTGGGGATTGGTCAGACCGGTCAGCAGAATAGCCTTGGAACGACTGGAGGCGAGCACATCACTCATCAGGTCTGCGCCGCATCCGCCGCGAATTTTCACGTTCAGATCCACCTCAGGATTGAGAGGTGTCCCATCCACCATTTCGATAATATCCTTCAAGTTCATTGAAATAAAGATTCCTTTCACTGAAATTCAACAGTGCCATCACGCAGCTTAAATTCTCATGCCTCTGTTTGGATATGATACGTCCAAATACTTTGAATGTTGAGAGACGTTCTTCTCTATTTGGCGTGATAAATTGCCCTGGGAATAAAAAAGAGCCGCCCGTATAAGGGGCGGCTCGGAGCATGACAGGATGGGTTGGAAGCTGGTTTGTTTGTCATTGCCCGGAAAGGCCAAAGAGGCAAGTCAGGTGATGGATTACGTTGTTTCTGGATGTATTTTGATGAAGCCGTTGTGTTCTACGATGATCTGTGATCTGTTCTTTTGCTTCAGACTTGACACTTCATAAGGCCATAGGGCGAGTCGGGTAATGAACTGCGTTGTAGTTGAATGTGCCTGGATGAAACTGTAATATTCTGCAATGGGTGGTGATGTGTTGCTTTGTTTTGGACTCGCCGCTACAAAGTTTATTATACGGAGAACTTTTCCGGGGGTAAGTTGCATTCATCATGATTCCGGACGAATTTTGTCATATTAGCATGTGACTTGAAATGACAACTATGCAAGCAGGCAGTCTTGTTGTCAAACAATAGATTTGTATGTGATCGCTTCAACTGGGTAGCGCCCACCGGTTGATAAGTAGAGTTCCTCCACCTTGCACTGCATATGATTTGCCGTAGTGCGGATACAAAATCTCTTATGAGCCTGGAGATTGCTTCGCCCATGATTTCGACGGAACCTCTCAACCAGCGGGCTCGCAATGCCGAGGCTGCTTATACCTTATCCCAATTTTCGGGCAGATGGGGCGGTGACCAAGCCGGGTCCGGTCTCCAATCCAGCCACGAGCCGTCGAAGGGATACTGGTGATTTTCAAGCTTTTCAAAGACTTCCGGTTTTGCTGAATCAATGCCTTGTACCCATTCATTGATCAGGATGCCACGCTCAATTCCCTCTTGATAATCCTCTTGATCCTTCCAGTGCCACGCGAAAGTCGGTTCGATCACGATATCCAGTTCAAGGTCGAAGGTATCAAACCCGACCGGGCTGCGGCGGAAAGGAAGTTGAAAGTTGATGTAGTAACACAGGAACTGGTGTATGTCTGCCTGCCAGAAATAGATAGTCGAGTAATACTTTTCCGGGTGCAGCAGGACGAGCAGGCGATTGGTTTGCCAAGCATAGCCTTCCATTTCCCAAATTCCCTTTTCGTACATATCCCAGCGATCCCATTGTCTGGATGCGCCATGTTTTCCATGGATATAATCTGTTGGAGCAAAACATTCGGCCCCCGGAAGAATGGCCAGTGCCACTTCTTCAGGGCTGTCTTGAACCACAATGGCAGACTGAACATACCAAACACGTTGCCGGTAAATTCCTCGGAGGGCAATGCTATCCCCCGTTTTCCACATGCTCTTTGCCTTTCTCCGAGTTGCGATGGACTTTATAGAAGATATCCGGGTCAGCCTGGAAGGCGCCCAGACAGGCATCGGTGCAGAGATAGATGGTCCTGCCGCGATACTCGAGGCGTGGAAAATACGCCGGGTCGCTATCGTGGAAGATCCGTCCACATAAGGTCACGAAACGTGGATGTTTCGTTTGTTTGGCGGAACGATCCATCATGATGACTTAAAGGGCTGCCTGCCCGCCCTACGCGGTATGGACTTCCGCAATGAAAACCTCAAAGGGATTGATGCTCAGCTTGCGCGGGGTTTTGGAGGTCTTCAACCGTTCGGCGCTGGAGAACAGGATCTGTAGTTCCTGGCCCTTCACTTCTTGCGCACGTGAAAAATCCAGTTCCAGTTTTTTCTCCGAAAAGTTCAAGATGACCAGCACGCTTTGTTCGCCTGCTTTACGAATGAAGGCGAGATAATCCGTGGCTGTATTGTGCAACGGAACATATTCTCCCTCGATCAAAGCGGGGGAGTCCTTGCGGACTTGCAGCAAATGTTTGTAGTAGTTCAACAGTGAGTTCGGATTATGCTGCTGGTCGCGTACATTGATGCCATTCTGATAATTTGGATTGACCGGCAGCCAGGTCTCGACATTCATGGGTGAGAACCCGCCGTTCGGGTTGTTGGACCATTGCATGGGCGTGCGGTTCTTGTCGCGCGACATCTCTGCGGCACGGGATGCGGCTTCTGGTGGGAGGACTTTCAGTTCATGGATCAAGCGGTCGTAATACCAGGTGGCCATGGTATCGCGCAGTTTGGTCGGGTCGGTGATCAGCAGGTCGGTCATGCCGATCTCTTCACCGTTGTAAAGGAAGGGGGTGCCCTTGAGCGTCAGTACCAGCGCGGCGTGCAGGCGGGCCAGTTGGGCATCGTGCTGCCTGTCTCCGTAGCAGGTGTGGATGCGGGAAGTGTCATGGTTGCCGAGCGTGTTGCAGGGCCAGCCCCTCACGGCGGGCAGCGCCTCCAGCCGCGATAAACGCTCCTTTTGGTTGCGCCGGATGTGGTTGGGCGTGAGGCGTTCGGTCCGCATCAGCGGGAAGTTGAAGACCAACTGCAGTTCATCGTCCCCGTTTCCCAGGTAATCGATATTATCGTCCTCGCCCACCAGCATGCGATCGCCGTCATATTCGTCCAGGAGGGCGCGCAGTTCCTTCATCAGATCGTGCAGGCCGGGGCCGCCCCATTGATGCTTGAACATGTCATTCCAATATTTGGCGATCTGTTTTTTTTCGGCGGGAGTTCTGGGCAAGTTCGGAGGCGCGGCGCAGTTCGGCCAGGTCCAGCGGCACCGTGTGCGGAGTGAGCGCCGGGTCTTCGAAGATGGTACCGATGGCGTCCAGACGATAGCCATCCACGCCAAGGTCCAACCAGAAACGGACCGCTTCCCACATGGCGGCCTTGACCTCTGGATTGTGCCAGTTGAGATCGGGCTGCTGTTTCATGAAGTAATGGTAATAATATTGATCCCGTTGCGGGACATAAGTCCAGGCCTCGCCATCGAAACAGGACTGCCAGTTGTTGGGCGGTACCCTGACCCTGGCCCCCTCTCCCGTGGAGAGAGGCGAGTCCCTCCAGACATACCAATCTGCCTTGGGATTGTCCCGACTGGACTTTGACTCCAGGAACCAGGGATGCTCATCGGAAGTGTGATTCAGCACCAGGTCGAGAATGAGACGGATGCCGCGTCGATGTGCTTCCGCCAGAAAGGTCTTGAAATCCTGCAGCGTGCCGTATTCCGGGGCGACGTTGCAGTAATCGGAGACGTCATAGCCGCAGTCCCAGTTCGGAGAGGGGAAGTGCGGGGAAAGCCAGATGGCATCCACGCCCAGGTCGGAGAGGTAATCCAGCTTTGCGGTCATGCCTTTGAAATCGCCAATGCCATCGCCGTTCCCATCGGCAAAAGAGCGTGGATAGATCTGATAGAAGACTGCGGTTTGCCACCATTTGAAATTCGACATGCCATCGGTCCTTGAAGTGAGGAATGCTTTCATGCCAGCCTGCCCATGATCTTGACACAGGGCCTGGAAAAGACTTCTTCCTGATGAGGCGCCTCGGGAAGTTCACTGGTTAGATCCTGCCCTGCAAAGTGTAATTGCTCGTGCAGGTCGTTCCGCCATTTGGGACAGTCGGTCACATCGTAGACGATGCCCCGGTAGGCGATGAATTTCCTTGTGCCGCGTTCACCGGTGTTGCGGCGCAGTTCCCTTTCGGTGATGAGGCCCTCAGGAGTTTGCACAGGCTGGATTATACAAGGGTTTATGCAAGAAAAATCTCCTGCCTGGTGAGCAGGAGATTTTGATTTAATACTGCAAAGCCTCTCAGTTTATGTGCTGCTGCACTTTTGGGATAATTTGGTCTTCCAACCGGCGCGCGTGTAACTGAGCTTGCATTGCCAGCGCCCCTCGGTGGAAAGATTGAGGGTAAAACGATCTTTGTTCGGATTATACGTACCGCCGCCGTTCATGGTAAAGCCCTGTGCGAAGGAACAGTCCTGGAAGGTGTAGGCGTAGTTCGCGCCACTGGGTGCGAAGGTGAGCACACCGCCCAGCGGACAGCCGGTGCTGGTGGCGGTGTAACCGTCCCAGTAATAATATTCGGGCAGATAGTCGATCTCCGTTTCCGTGGCGCTCAGCGCCTCCAACAGACTGCTGAAGTCGGCTGCATCGGTGGGGGAGATGGGGACATAGTCTTCCGCGGTGATGCCGGAGCAGGTGGTTTCGCGCTGGGCCGGGAGCGTGCCCTTGACCAGGAAGTTGGTCACCAGATCGTCCGGGCAGGAGTTGCCCCAGCCAAAGGTGACATGCGCGCCGCCCTGCGTGGTGATCAGATAGCCATTCTCGAGGCGCTGATAGACATCGATGCCGTTGTTGAGCGGCGTAGCCGGGTCGGCGGTGGCGCCCAGCACCAGGGTCGGAACTCCCTCCGCTCTGAGCGGTTCGGGGCGGGTCAGATTATCCGTGGCGCCCGGCCAGAACAGGCAGGGCAGGTCTCCGTAGAAGATGGAGCCCAGACGCGGAATGGAGGGAACCACCTGGGCGCCGGCCGCAAAGTAATTCCTGACTTTTTCCTGCGGCGTGGCGCCTGGGTAGCCGTAATCCTGGCATTCCACCGCATAGAACTCGGCATCCGAATAGGATGGATCGGGGATGACCTGCAGGGTGCCTGGGTCCACGCCCAGGGACAGGTAGAGCAGACGGGCCAGTGGCGTCGCATCGTTATAAGCCGCGGCAGAGGCCAGGGCCCGGTTGAACATCATGCGGTCGCCTTCCGTGTACATTTGTCCGGAGGCGGTGATCTCCAGATCGGCCAGGGTAAACTGCCGGTCTGCAAAGCCGCCCTGGGGCAGGGGAAAGTGATAGGTGACCGGATGCTTCTCTAAATAATGGGCACCGTAATCATAGGCCTTGACCACATCGTCTGTGATCTGGTGCAGTTGGGGGTAAAAGTGCAGGATGTTGCTGCCGACCTGGTCGAGACAGACCGGATCGCTGTTACAAGCCTCCAGGCTGGCCGTCAGGGTGTCGCTAAAGCCCTGGGCCTGTTGGGCGTAGAAATCCAATCCGCTGAGGGTCAAGTCCACGGTGGCGTCCAGGATCAAGCCCGCCAGGTGGGTGTTATATTTGGCCGCATAGGTCTGGGCATATTGCGTGCCGTAGCTCTCACCATATAACCAGAATTGATCGTCACCCATGATCTGGCGGAAGACCTCCAGGTCTTCGACCGCCTGGGCTGTGCCGAGGTAGGGCAGGAGTTCCGGGTTGCTCATCTCGGCCACGCAGTCCTCGGCGAAGGTCTGTGAGGCGTCCGCGAAGGCGCGCTGGTGGGCGGCGGTGTCTGTGCTGGCATCCTGTTGGTAGTAGGTCACTGCGGCCTGCGGACAACTCAAGCCGCCGGACAGTCCCACGCCGCGCTGATCGAAGAAGACGATGTCAAAGTGTTTGGGGATATTGCCATTGTAGTAGCTGGTGTAGCTATCAGCCAGCGAGACGCCCGCGGTACCTGGACCGCCAGTGGCCACCACGAACATACCCTTGCGCTTCCCGGAGGCTGGCAACACGGCAAAAGTGACCGGGAGGCTACGTGTGTCCGCCGGGTTGAAATGATCGAGCGGCATGGAGAGGGTCACGCAGGTGAAATAGCTATCATCCGGGCAGGGTAGGCCACCCAGGTCTGCGAGAATCTTGGCCGTGCCGGTCTTGGGATGTTTTTTCGCGGGAGAGGCATAGGGTGCTGCTGCAATGGAAGAAAATATGAGTACAACAATAAAGATCGAGCCCAGAAGATGATGCCAACGATTTTTCATCACATTCTTCCTCTTTTCATTTCTCTGCAAAGTATTTCGCTCTTGATTCCATTATAGAGATTATTCACAAGAAAGCAATGGCCCTGAGATCGTTAAAAGTTACAAACCCGGGGTCAATGACTTGCTGGCACCATTTTGTCTTCGCAAAACGCACCGCAGTTTCGGTAACAACGGTAAATTGATTTTCCAATTCGCCGGTACAGAAAATACTTCATGCCTCTGCTACCATGTTTTCAAGGGACCAGGTGGCAAACAATATACAGGCACGGACATCCTCAGCCTGAAGCCCTTGATATTCTTTAAGAATTTCATCACTAACTGCCCCATGTGCGAGCAGATTCAAGATGAATTCGACGGTCCGGCGTGTACCACGAATGACTGGTTTGCCTATCATTACCTTGGGGTTAACAGTAATACGATTAAGGAGTTCCCGATCGGTCATAGTCAAATCTCCTGTCCCAATCATACACGATTTTAGGCACGCCGAAAAATTCCTAGATGTACTCCACCTGCTTCCCCAGGTATTTGCCATAACGTTCGGCGGCGGCGCGCAACGCCCCCTGTTGGGACTGGGTCAAGGGTCGGAAGGGATGGAGCTCGATCTGCACCACCTCCTGCTTGAGCGTGCGCTTCCAGGTGCCGACCACCTGACCGGCGATGACGATAATGTATTGTGCCAGGAAACTGCCGCGCCCATCCAGTTGGTGATCGTGCCGGTTATCGTAAATGAGATCACGGGAGGCATAGCCCACGCCGTATTCATCGTAATCCGGCAGCAAATGGACCGCCGCAGCCCTGGCTTTGAGGGCCAGCCCAGCCGCTTCTGTTTCGACGAACCAGTAGGTCTGTCCGTCCATGATCGTGCCCGTCAGTTCAGGCTTGACCAGCTCGAGGCCGATCTTCGCATCGGCGGCGGACAATCCCGACCACCAGACGAAATCTCCCAGAGTCGCCGGGCCGTGGGCGCGGAAGTAACGGCGGGTTAGTTCGGCCAGGGCTTCGCTCCGATCCAGCTTCCGGCTGGGCTGGAGGCGCTCCTCCAGCAGGGCATAGGTAAACTGCTTCCCGCGGCGCGGACCACTGCAGATCAGCCCGTCGATCTCACCGCTCATGATCAGATAGGTAAAGCGCAGCGGCTCCTCGGCCTGGAAGCCCGAGGCCTTCAAGGTCGCGGTGAGTTCGTCGCGTGTGAGATGGTTTTCATCACGTAGCGCCTTTTCCAGTACACGTTGTGCGCGCTTGAAGAGAGTTGAGTCCAATTCCAGACGGCGATACATGTAGGCGCTGGCGGCATGCACGCGGGAACCGGTCAGTGCCAGCAGCCAGCGCAGATCCTGGGGCGCGACGAAATGCCAGGTGGGACGCATCACATGTGTGCGCAGGATCTGACCGGCATCGAAGGCCTGGTCGAGGCCCGCCTCGGTGGCATGCCACAGACGCTGCGCCAGGGCCCATTTGGCCCCGGCATAATCCTGCGCCTGGACCGCTCCGAAATGAGCCACCAGCTCCTGCGCCTGCTGATAGCTCACGCTGGACAGGCCCTGGTTAAACAGTCTGCGCTCGCTGAGCTCAGCCTTGTTCATGGATGGATTCTATGCGGTGCCATCGATCGGTTCGGTTGGATCTGTTGAGCGTGTTTCCTAAGTTGATGCGGCTCGCGCAGCTGTACACGGATCTCAGGGAAAACGCGGCAGAGAACTGTTTTTTTCAATGGATTGATCCGTCTGGTCCGGGGCGTCCGCCTCCAAAAGGCTCTTTAAGAAACAGTCTCCCGGGTTGAAATGACTCACCCCAGGAACTCCGGGAAGGTCTTGATGAGCTCGCCATACTCCCGGGCCGCCGCCTCCCAATCGCCCCCGCTGGTGGTGAGCGCCAGATCGAGCGAGAGCAGGCGTCCCACGCATTGGTTGCCACGTGCCAGGCGGTCATCATATTGTTTCTTGAACATGCCGCTGATGGTGGCGATGAAGCCGAAGATCGCCGCCAGGATGCAGGCCACCTTCCAGCCGCCATCTTCGGATTGGGCGGCGGCCTGCACGAACAGATGGTTTCCGCCAATGCCCGCGGCCAGGGCTGCCACCAGTGTAGCGGCCGCCGGGGAAACGGTATCCAGCACAAAGAGTTGGGTATCGGTGCGGCGCAGTTGAGCCACTTTCGTTTTTACGCTGGTTAGATTGGATTTCACGGTCTGGATGAACAACGCCTGCGCGTTCGATTCTGAATGATGCGCCGTGTCCCGGCCTGTTTTTCTGGATCTCTCCTCAGCCATAGCTACCTCCAATGCGATGAGCGGATTATAGCACTGGGGAAAAGTTCATTGATGGAGACGTTGTTTCCGCTTTCCCTCCTTCCCTCGCCATTGTCTGATCCATATGAATTTCCAAATTGGTCCAAATAAAGTGACGAATTTCAGGGCATTATGGGGATATATATAGTAGCTGTACCTTTATGGCAGGTTTTGTGTCAGGACAGTCAAATCTACGCAAAGTTCAGTAAAGACGTCTTTCGCTGCGGCTTTTTCCTGGACCACAGGACAAATGCCTACAAAAAAAGGAAGATTGTATGCCCCCGGGTACTTGAAAAATGAATTGCGATGACTATAATAAAAGACGGCCTTGCATTTCTGTAAGCTCGTATGTTGGAGATGCATAGCCCGATAGGCACGCAGGCTTACGTGCTGATAATCTGTCTCCGGCAAGGGCGAAAGATTCCCGGGAGACAATTTCTGTTGTCTTGAGAACCTTGAGAAGGTATCTCTAGCAACGAAACTCGGGAATCCCAGGATGGAAACTATGAGCGCTGCAAATAGGGTGTTGAAGAATATATCGACCTCGAACTTGAAACTTGGATTTCTCAACCTTGAGCAGGTCAAGCGCATCGATGAGGTCTTGAGTGAATTGAGTGAGTATGGTGAGGTGCATCTCATCATTCAACATGGTGAACTGCGCTACATCAATAAAGTGGAAAGTTATAAGGCCTGGAAGTCAGGCGAGGAGGTTTCGAAATCCACGCAGGATGGCCATTAGCTGACCCAATCAACATGAAGATGCAACGGCGGGAGGTAACCTTTTAGCATATCATCCGTCCTGTTCTAAGCATCAACAACAAGCACCATCATCGCAGCTGGCGTGCAGCATCAGGAGATCTACTCCTGGCAGCAGGCCCAGGGTAGGAACGAAAAACTCGTCCCGCTCCCTGCATCGGACGTAGGAAGACTCGGCCTCGGCGAGGGCGAAAGATTCCCGGAGGCCATGAGAAAGCTCTTTCAGAGAGTTCTCTCATGGCCTCCTTTTTTGTTAATGCAAGGTCCGCCGCGGCGGTATGGCGGATCTGATGATCGAACCGAGCGTGGAATCAAAGGTTGTTGTTCACGTAGAGCATCGCTCAGAAAACATACCGTCTTTTTTCACGACCTGGCTGGCAACGGGTCTCTGTTTGCTTGCCAGGGACACCGGGAAGTTCAGCGCACCTGACATGCAGAACATCATGTCGGAAGGGCGGAGCACGGCATACCCGCAGGGATTCGATCTTTTGACAACAGGTTGTGGCCCTGAAAATAATCCGGGACGGCCATGTCAAAGGGACGCTTGTTCTGCGTTCTTTTTGGCGGCGGTTGGTTCGTAGACCCGGCGTATTGGCAGCGCTCAACTGGGCGCGTTGGGCCAGGTCCCGCTTGACCGGTGCGGAACCTGGGGAAGTTCTCCGGGAGCCTTACTGAAGCTTTCCGGTATCCTGCGTTCATCCTGTGTTGATCTCCACTGTCCCTTGGGGGAGGCCGTACTTGTCCTGCACTGATCCTGCACCAGCTTGATCGTTCTGCCTGGATTTCCACCCGTGTCGAAAAAATGCTTTTCAAAGTGCCCATGCCCCGCTGTGAATTTAAATCTAGCACAGGAAAGCGCCCCACTGCTTTACAGGCAATTAACAGGGATATGCCCTCATTGCGAGGAGACGCAGAGCGCAGTGAAACGAAGTCGAAAAGTCGACGAAGCAATCTCGGATGAAATGGATTTATTGTGTTGATAAGAGTTTTTCCCTTGTAATGAGATTGCTTCGTAGTGCCCGGTTTCGACAGACCGTGCAGGCTCTCAACCAGCAGCACTACTCGCAATGACGGAATAACCATGATTAAAGAACTCACCCTCCCTGAAGAAGACTGGTCGATGATCATCGAGCCGCAGCGCGGCCTGTTCGATCTGCGCCTGGGAGAACTGTGGCGCTACCGGGATCTGGTGCTGCTCTTTGTGCGGCGCGACTTCGTGGCCGTCTACAAGCAGACCGTGCTGGGACCGCTCTGGTATCTGATCCAGCCGCTCTTGACCACCATTACCTTCACTTTCATCTTCGGCCAGATGGCCAGCCTGCCCACCGACGGCCTGCCGCAGTTCCTCTTCTATATCTCGGGCACGGTGGTCTGGTCCTATTTCGCCGCCTGCCTGACCAAGACCAGCGAGACCTTCGTGCAGAATGCCAACCTGTTCGGCAAGGTCTATTTCCCGCGTTTGGCGGTGCCGGTCTCGATCCTGATCTCGAACCTGATCACCTTCCTGATCCAGTTCGCCCTGTTCATCCTGTTCGTGGTGTATTTCCTGCTGCGCGGGACGCAGATCCAGATGCACTGGGAGTGGGTGGCGCTCTCGCCAGTGTTGATCCTGATCATGGCGGGCCTCGGCCTGGGCTTTGGCGTCATCATCTCCTCCCTGACCACCAAGTACCGCGACCTGCGCTTCCTGGTGACCTTCGGCGTGCAGTTGTTGATGTATGCCACGCCGGTCATCTACCCGGTTTCCTCCATCCCGGAGCGCTTCCAGTGGATCATCCTGGCCAATCCGATGACCTCCATCGTGGAGGCCTTCCGTTATGCCTTTCTGGGCGCCGGCAACGCCGACCCGCTCACCTGCTCTACAGCTTCGTCTTCATGCTGGTGGTGGTCTTCCTGGGGAGTGTGATCTTCAACCGGGTGGAACAGACCTTTATGGATACGGTGTGAAACTCACCACGAAGGGCACAAAGTAGCACCAAGGAGAACTTCTTTCTGTTATGGCAAATTGCCGGATCATCCGATGGAGCCGACTTTCATGGATGCTGTATAATATTGAGCCATATGAAAGATATTCAGCCGCACTAACCATCCCAGTTATCACCCTATGCGCGGGCGTGTTTAGAAGCGTTGGTAGAGGCCAATCTGGCTGATCGGATTTCTCTTGGGGGGCCCCCGGGTCCGTTTCATTACCTCGATTAGCGTCCAACGCATGATGTCGATGCCTGGCGGTCGCAATCGACAACAGAAATACAGAAACACGAAGTGAGGCGGAGGCTTAAATCAACTTTGGCCGCATTTGGTGATGTGCGTATTCGGGCCTGGGGAGACGTTACCAGTGTGGAATTTTCCCAGAGCGGTACAACAGCTTTCAGATTGCGGCGCGCTCGGTACGCCTTGAAAAATCTGTTCCAGCTGGCTGGATCGATGTTCCGCTCGACAGTCTGTCCGACTTGGTGGCAAGCAAAATGATCGCTTTGGTTGAACGCGGAGCGCCGCGTGACTTTTTGGATATCTATACTCTCTGTCAAGCCGGTTTGTTGAGTGTGAACGATTGTTGGGAGCTTTGGAGCAGGAGGCAAACCTTGGCTGGCAATGATGCCGATCTTTCTCGCGCCCGGCTTGCTTTCGAAACCCACCTGGAACGTATTGCCCTACATCGTCCGCTGGAAAAGATCGTCGATAGAGGGAGCGTGATCGGGCACAGCAGTTGCGGGATTGGTATTTGAGTTCGTTCTTACCGGTGAAGAATGAAGAATAACTCGTGGCTGGATGGCACGTTATATCCGGATATCGATGTTCCCCGTGAACTTAAATCATTGCCCGAGCGTGTCGATTTTCTGGCCCGTTTGTGTGCGGCATGGGATTTTGGGTTATTGCCCAGTGTTGAAACCATTGTCGAGATCCGTGCAGAAAAGTGGACCTCCGCCGTGGAGGCGTGCCGTCTGTTAACTTCCCCATCCTATCATTTACTCCGCCGCTGGCACAAGCTTGCCCGCCTTCCCTATCTGGGTCAAAGGGTCTCTCTGATCCTGGATGACCCATGCCTGCGTCAGGTTTGATTGAAAGACAGCCTGTTCCGAGGGAGGTCTTTCGTCGGGTGGAGCACATCTTCCAGCATACGCCGCACATCATAGATGGTAAAATTCAAGTAGAGACATCATGCAAGCCCTGACCTTTTGGAAGACAATTACAATGGATCAATCGAACCTGCTGGAAAGCCTGACTTCCCTTTTGAATGAGGGAGGGATTCGCTTTTGTGTCATTGGCGGACAGGCGGTCAATGCGTACGTCGAGCCGTTGGTCAGCCTGGATTTGGATCTAGTCGTGGCAGTCGACCAGTTGGAACAGGTGCAAGCCCTGCTTGAATCGCATTTTGAGCTAAAGCACTTTGCTCATAGCTTGAATATTGCGGCGCCCGGCTCTGATCTGCGGGTGCAAATCCAGACAGATGCCCGGTACAGTTCGTTTGTGGATCGGGCAGACATTCGCACTGTGTTGGGCATGACATTGCCAGTCGCCAGTCTGGAAGATGTGCTGCAAGGAAAGATTTGGGCTGTCTCAGACCCGGAACGCAGGGGAAGCAAACGACAAAAAGACCTGGCAGATATTGCCCGCATTCTTGAAAAGCATTCCAGCCTGCGCAGCCGGGTTCCCCAGGAAATTCGCGCCCGCCTGCTGGACGACTTCGCGAACGATTGATGATTCAAACAGGGGACGTTTTGTACTTTAGCCATCCATCTTACATCTAAATACCAACTGTTATTTCCAGAGTCAACGACGCCTGTCGTTATGAGTGACGAAACTCCCTCACCCCTGCGCCCCTCCTTACGGAGCGCTTCGCAGTCTCCCGGCGGGCGAGGGGATAGATACAGTGTGACACTGGACTCAACAACTCTTGTCGTTGGCATGCACAGGCAGGTTTTTTTTCACCCTGTCTGAAAAGATTGTGATGAGTTCGTCGGACTCTTTTTATATTGATCGGTAATCGTTTAGAGAAAACTTAATACTGGGAAGTCATTGGCAGCGATGATCCAAGGATCCAAATTTGGTCGCTTCATCTTTTGTCCTTCAATCCACGACGGGCGAGAAGAGAACATCCTTGAGGAGCGAATAGCGAAACCGGCGCGGGCGGCATGTTTATTCTTGCAACCTAATCAGCTTTTGCTCAATCTCGAATGGAGGCCTCAATGAAGCACCAATGGAAATTTCGCGTCTTCTCCCTGTTTTCCGTCTTCAGCCTATTATTGGGTGCGTTGGGCGTTCCCACGCAAAACATCCTGGCTGCACCGCAGGGTGCCCCACAGGCGGCCGCGGATTGCCAGAACCCACCCAACGACATCGTGGCAGAAAATTGTCTGCCCGGAACGGACCCGTCGGTTTGGGACATTAGTGGAGCCGGGGATGCTGATATCCAGGGCTTTGCCACGGATATCAGCGTGGACAAGGGCGGCACGATCTCATTCAAGATCGACACCCAAGCGACCGCCTATCACATCGACATCTATCGCCTTGGATATTATGGCGGGAATGGCGCGCGCCTGATCGACACCATCACACCCTCCGCGGGGCTTCCGCAGGCTCAGCCAGCCTGTCTCTTCGACGCAACCGACGATTGGAACTTGACGGACTGCGGCAACTGGGGGGTGTCAGCCTCCTGGGCTGTGCCCTCCACCGCCGTATCTGGAATCTACATTGCCCGTCCGTCACACGACGATGCAGGCCATGTGGGTGAGGCAAGCCACATCGTCTTCATCGTGCGCGACGATGCCAGTCACTCCGACATCCTGCTCCAGACCTCCGATACCACCTGGCAGGCCTACAACCGTTACGGCGGATACAGCCTCTACGACGGCGGTGGGGGCATCAACGATGGAGCCCACGCTCACAAAGTCAGCTACAACCGGCCCTTCACCACCCGTGATGCGCCCACTGAAGACTGGCTCTTTAACGCGGAGTATCCCATGCTCCGTTTCCTGGAGCGCAATGGCTACGATGTTACCTACTCCACCGACCTCGACTCCGATCGGCACGGAGACCTGATCTTAAATCACAAGATCTTTATGTCCTCGGGCCACGACGAATACTGGTCAGCAGGGCAGCGTAATGCAGTGGAAGCCGCGCGGGATGCAGGCATCAACCTGGCCTTCTTCAGCGGTAACGAGAGTTACTGGAAGACGCGCTGGGAACCCAGCACAGCCGATGGCGGGAGCACCGACTACCGGACGCTCGTTTCCTATAAGGAAGGTGACGCCCAGGGCAGCGCTGAACACTTCAACTGCTACCAAAACTTCGACTGTGACCCCGACCCAGCGGTCTGGACCGGCCTCTGGCGTCAAAACGCGCCTGGGCACGATGGCGGGCGACCCGAGAACGCCATGAGTGGCAACATCAGTTGGGGCGATGCCACCACAGCCATCGAAGTCCCTGCCGCAGATACGGCGCTGCGCTTCTGGCGCAATACCGGGATGAGCGGGGACACCACACTCGAGGACAATACCCTGGGTTACGAGTTCGATTGGGAACAGGCGGAATATGCCAGCAGCTATCCGCCCGGGCGCATCACCGTGTCCGAGACAACGCCCTTGTCGGGCAAGACCCACAAGATGAGCCTGTACCGTGCCCCCAGCGGCGCTCTGGTGTTCGGTGCGGGTACGGTGCAGTGGGCCTGGGGCCTGGATGCAACCCATGATCGTGACGCCTCGAACGAGGATGCGCGCATGCAGCAGGCGACCATCAATCTCCTGTCTGATATGGGTGCCCAGCCTGACTCTCTTCAGGATAACCTGGTCCCTGGAGGCCCGCTGGATACCACGGCTCCCACCGCTACGATCACCGATCCAACCGATGGCGCGACCGTCCCCGGTGGCAATATCACCGTCTCCGGGACGGCGGCTGACACGGATGGCATCCTGGTTGCCGTAGAGGTCTCCATCGACGGGGGAACGACCTGGAACCGTGCCACCGGCACCACCAGCTGGACTTACGGCTTCAGCGCCATCGACCAATCGGTCACCGTGCAGGCCCGGGCGGTGGATGACGCGGCCAATGTCGGGACTCCCGATAGCATCACACTCACCGCGCAGGCACAGACCTGCCCCTGCTCGATCTTTGGGGCCTCCGTGACGGGGACCGAAGAGAATGACAACGCAGGCCACAGAGCTGGGCGTTAAGTTCCAGTCGGATGAAGCCGGCTATATCACCGGCATCCGCTTCTACAAGACGGCGAGCAACACCGGCACACACACCGGTAGCTTGTGGTCTACTGCCGGGGCGAACCTGGGAACGTTCACCTTCTCGGGTGAGTCCGCCACCGGCTGGCAGGAGGGCAGCTTCGGCGCGCCCATCGCCATCGAGGCGGATACCACCTACGTGGCCTCCTACCACACAACTTCTGGCTACTACGCCACTGGCACCTCGTTCGAGAGCGCCGGCGTGGACAGCCCACCCCTGCACGCCTTGCAAGATGCAGTAGATGAACCGAACGGTGTTTACCAGTATGGCGCGGGTGGTGTCTACCCAACAGATACATTCGCATCCTCCAACTACCTGGTGGATGTGCTCTTCGTCACCGAAGTGGGTCCCGATACCACCCCGCCGATTGTCAACTCGGTGACGCCGGCGAACAATGCCCCGGCTGTGTCAATTTCAGCGAACATTAGCGCCGTCTTCAACGAGCCGCTGGACCAGGCCACAGTGAGCGGGAGCACCTTTGAATTGCGCGACTCTACCGCTACACTGGTGCCTGCAACTGTCACCTACACCAACGCCAACCGCACAGCTACGCTCGATCCGGATGCGGATTTGGCATACGATACAACCTATACCGCCAAACTTGTCGGGGGAAGCGGCGGCATCGCCGACCCGTCCGGCAATGAACTGGCCGCGGATTACACCTGGATGTTCACCACCTCTTCGCCTCCCCCCCGCCTCCGGATGAAGGCCCGGGCGGTCCCATCCTGGTGGTAGCCAGCGCGGCCAATCCCTTTGGGCGCTACTACGCCGAGATCCTGCGAACCGAGGGCCTGAATGAATTCACGGTGACCGATATCACCAATGTCGATGCGTCCCTGTTGAACGACTACGATGTGGTAATTCTGGGCGAGCAGAGCTTAAGTGCTGCGCAAGTGAGCCTGTTCAGCAACTGGGTGGACGCCGGCGGGAACCTGATCGCCATGCGTCCCGATGCACAATTGGCGGGCCTGCTCGGGTTGACTTCCGCAGGCGGGACCCTCAGCGAGGGCTACCTGCTGGTGAACACCAGTGCGGCTCCCGGCGCGGGCATTGTCAACCAGACCATCCAATTCCACGGCACCGCCGATCGTTACACCCTGAACGGCGCCACCTCCATTGCCAGCTTGTATTCCGATGCGACAACGTCCACAACCAACCCGGCAGTGACGATGATCGACGTGGGTTCCAATGGCGGCCAGGCGGCGGCCTTTACCTATGATCTGGCAAAGTCCATTGTCTTGACCCGGCAGGGTAACCCGGCCTGGGCCGGCATCAACGGGGATAACAGCAGCGGCCCGGTGCGCGCGGATGATATGTTCCACAACGGCACCAACCCGGACTGGGTCAATCTGGCCAAGGTGGCCATCCCGCAGGCTGATGAGCAGCAGCGCCTGCTGGCCAACCTGATCGGTTTGATGAACCTGGACAAGGAACCCCTGCCGCACTTCTGGTACTTCCCGCGCGGCGACAAGGCCGAGCTCGTGCTGACCGCGGATGAGCATGGTGCCACCGGCGTCCCGGGGCGTCTGGACCATCAGAAGTCGCTGCGCACACCGGGCTGTTCGATCGCAGATTGGGAGTGCATCGTCAGTACCGTCTATCTGTATACGAACACTTCGAATTTGACGAACGCCCAGGCGGCCGCCTATGAGGCGGATGGTTTTGAGATTGCCCTGCACGTGCTCACCAACTGTGAGAATTGGACCCCCGCGCAACTCGAAACATTTTACGCCAGCCAACTGAGCGAGTTTGCAGCCAAGTATACGAGTGTCCCCACCATCACCACCAATCGCACGCACTGCATCGCCTGGAGCGATTGGGATACCCAGGCCCACGTGGAACTGGCCCACAACATCCGTTTCGATACCAACTACTATTACTGGCCGGGCAATTGGGTGCAGAACCGGCCCGGCATGTTCACCGGTTCCGGCATGCCCATGCGCTTTGCAGATGAAGATGGCACCATGGTGGATGTTTACCAGGCCACGACACAGATGACCGACAAGTCGCTGCAAAACTACCCGTACACCATGGACACTTTGCTGGACCGTGCCCTGGGTCCCGAAGGCTATTATGGCGCCTTTACCGCCAATATGCACGTGGACAGCAATGGCGATGCACATGCCGATCCCCTCATCACTTCGGCGCAGGCGCGTCATGTATCCGTGGTGACCGCGCGGCAGATGCTGAACTGGTTGGATGCGCGCAATGCCTCCTCCTTTGCCAATATCGCCTGGTCCGTGGATAGCCTCACCTTCGAGGTAAACGCTAATGCGGGCGCCAACGGCCTGCAAGCCCTGGTGCCTGCCGTTACCGGCAGTGACACCCTGCAAACCCTGACCCGCGACGGCTCGCCGGTGACGTTCACGGTCGAGACGATCAAAGGCGTCAGCTATGCACGTTTCGCGGCCGCCAGTGGTGCCTATGTCGCCCAGTATGGCATGGACACAACGGCACCCACGGTCACAGGCGTCACCCCGCTGTCGGGCGCCATGAATGTGCAGGTGAATGCTGTCCCGGCGGCCACATTCAGCGAACCCATTGATGCGTTGACGCTTAATGCAGGCAATTTCGAGCTGCACGACGCGGCGGACGCGCTAGTCCCGGCAACAGTCAGTTACGATGCCAATACACAGACGGCCAGGCTGACACCGGACGCCCTGCTGACTCCCAGTGCGGGGTACACCGCGTTATTGAAGGGTGGAAGTGGTGGCGTTAGCGATGTGGCCGGCAACCCGCTGGACTCTGACTATAGCTGGTCGTTCACCACCAGCGCCTCCGCCTTCAACTGCCCATGCTCGGTCTGGGGTCCATCCGGCAGCGGAGGCAGCTTCCTATTACGATACCCAGCCGATCGAATTGGGTTTGAAGTTCCGCAGTAGTGTGGCGGGCTACGTCAACGGGGTTCGCTTCTACAAGAGTGTGTCCGGTTCCGGCCCTTATACCGGCAAACTTTGGTCCAGCACGGGAACCCTGCTGGCATCGGTCACTTTCCCCACGAACGCAACTCCGGGTTGGCAGGAGGGGTATTTCACCACACCGGTGGCGATTACCGCTGATACAACTTATGTGGCCTCCTACTTCAGCCCCTCCGGCGATTACACCGCCACGAATGATTTCTTTACCGGTACTGGCGTGGATAGCCCGCCGTTACGCGCCCTGCAGGATGGTGAGGATGGATCCAACGGGGTCTATAACTATGGCGCGGCCGGCTTCCCGACACCACTTACCACTCTTCCAACTACTGGGTGGATGTGGTTTTTGACACGTCGCTGTCTGGTGATACCACTGCGCCGGTTATTTCGGCCATCAACGCTACTCCAGCGAATGGGGGAACAGCCACGATTACCTGGACCACCGATGAGCCGGCGAACTCGCGCCTCGATTACGGCACTGACACGGGTACGCTGGACCAAAGCGCCACGGATGCTGCGCTCACGACCAGCCATAGCCTGCAGATCAGCGGCCTGACGGCCTCCACTACTTATTACTACCGGGTGACTTCCGCGGATGCTGCGGATAACACGACCACTTCGCCTTCACCGGAATCCGAGGCGCCGGCCAGCTTTACCAGCGGGGCTCCGGATACCACCCCGCCGGTCATTTCGAGCGTGAATGCTGTGCCCGGCGCGAATGGAAGCGCCACCATTACCTGGAACACGGATGAAGCCGCTGACTCGCGCGTCGATTATGGCATTGTGTCGGGCGCGCCGGACCTCAATTCGAGCGACCCTGCGGCCCTCACCTCGCATTCCATCAGCCTCACGGGGCTAACCCCGGGCACCACCTACTACTACACAGTGACCTCCAAAGATGCGTCGAATAATAGCGCTTCCTCGGCGGAAGCCGGCTTTATCGCCGTAGCAGTGGTCTGTCCGTGCTCCATTTGGGATAATACTGGCACACCTGTCAGCTCTCCCGTGAACGATAATGGACAGCCAATCGAAGTGGGGACAAAATTCCAATCTGACACGGCTGGCTACATCACTTCCCTGCGCTTCTATAAGGGAGCGGGAGATACCGATACCCATGTTGGTCACTTGTGGTCCTCAACTGGAGGTTCTCCACTGGCTACAGTGACCTTTAGCAATGAAACCGCCTCCGGCTGGCAGGAGATGGCTTTGCCTACGCCGGTGCCGATCAACGCCAATACAACCTATATTGTCTCCATCTTTTCTTCGCCAACCGGCAACTTCTCGATTACGGCCAGCGGTTTGGCTAGCGCGGTGGATAACCCGCCCTTGCATGCATTGGCCTCTGGAACAGAGGGTCCAAACGGTGTATATTCAGTATGGCGGAGGATTCCCAACGGGCGGAAACAATGCTAACTACTGGGTGGATGCGGTTTTTGAAACGTCGCTTCCTGCTGATACCACCGCGCCGGTCATTTCGGCCATCAACGCGACTCCGGGCAGTGGAGGAACGGCCACGATTACCTGGACCACCGATGAGCCGGCGAACTCGCGCCTCGATTACGGTACCGACACGGGTACTCTCGACCAAAGCGCCACGGACGCTGCTCTCACGACGAGCCATAGCCTGCAGATCAGCGGCCTGACGGCCTCCACTACGTATTACTACCGGGTGACTTCCGCGGATGCTGCGAATAATACAACCACTTCCCCCTCGCCGGAATCCGAGGCGCCGGCCAGCTTTACCACTGGGGCTCCGGATACCACCCCGCCGGTCATCAGCAATGTGAACGTCACGCCTGCGACCGACGGCAGCGCGCTCATCACCTGGGATACGGATGAAGCTTCTGATTCCCTGGTGGACTACGGCACCACCTCCGGCGCGCTCGACCTGACTGAGAGCGACCCCGCACTGGTGACCTCGCACTCTGTGACGCTCACTGGCCTGGCGCCCAGTACCACCTATTACTATCAGGTAACTTCCAGCGATGCCGCACTCAATGCCGCCAGCTCCAGCGAGTCCAGTTTCACCACACCGGCACGCGCCCTGGGCGACACGACTGTGGCGGACTTCAACGCGGGTACCGTGGCCGCCTGCACTGTGGACGATAGCGTCGGCGATGGCGCCCTGCGGCTGCCTCTGACGCTTGATCAAAACTTCTCCGGGGCGACTCTGCCAGTTGATTGGTCACAGGGGACCTGGGCAGACTGGAGGATCTGCCTCCGTGGCGGGTGGTCAATTGACCCTGGACGGTGCCTGGGCCGGGACAACCGCGACCTATACCTCCGGCCGGGCGATCGAATTTGTGGCTACCTTTGGAGCGGCCGCCAACCAACATGGCGGATTTGGCGTGGACTATAACACCAGCGCGAATTGGGCCATGTTCAGTACGTTCAATACCACAGATACGCTCTACGCGCGTTCGAATAACGGGACAATGACGAATACCTCCCTGGGGACTGCCTATGTGGGCTCCCCCCATCTGTATCGCATCGAGTGGAATGCTTCCAACGTGGTCTTCTATATCGACGGCACACAGGTTGCCACTCAGCCTGTCACGATCTCAACGAACATGCGCCCGCTGTTCAGCGACCTGGTGGTCAGTGGGCCAAGCCTGACGGTGGATTGGGCGCACATGACCCCCTACAACGGCCCATGCACGTATACCTCGCGGGTATTCGACGCGGGTGAAATGGTGACGTGGGACACGCTGTCCTGGACCAGTGAGGTACCCACCGGGACAGGCCTGAGCCTGAGCTATAGCATCGGGGATACTCCCACACCGGATGGCAGTTGGTCAGCCTTCGTGACGGTTGGCAGCTCGCCGGCTGCCCTGGGGGGCAGTTCCCAATACATCCAGTACAAAGCCGACTTCTCGGCGACAGACACCACACACACGCCGGTGTTGGAAGACCTCAGTTTCACTGATCATCCCGGCGCGGATACCACGCCGCCGACCATCACCGATCGTTCTCCGGCCGCGGATGCCAGCGGGGTCCCCCTCGATACGGATGTAACCGTGACTTTCGATGAACCCATGAACGCCGCCACCATCACGGACACAACCTTCACTCTGCGCGCGCAAGGCGTGGGCAGTGACCTGCCTGCCACGGTAAGTTACGAGGATGGGGTGGCCACCCTTGACCCCTCTGCTGATCTGGCACCTTCTACAACTTATGATGTGACCGTGGCTGCGAGTGTGGCCGACCTAGTCGGCAATACGTTGGGCGCGGATGATACCTGGAGCTTCACCACGGCGGCCCAGATCCTCAGCCTGACGGATACCACCGTTGCCGATTTCAACGCCGGTACGGTTGGCGCCTGCACGGTGGACGATAGCGTTGGTAATGGCGCCCTGCGCCTGCCAGGCACAATCGAGGAGAACTTCTCGGGGACAACCTTGCCCGCCGGCTGGTCCGGTTATAAATGGCCGGATGGGAATGGTAGCGGCACATGGACGGTCGCAGGCGGATCGGTGAGTCTGGACGGTGTTTCTGTCAGGAATGATACCCTGTATGACCCGGGAACCAGGCTTGAGTTCGTGGCCACCTTCCAAGCTGGGAACTTCGAGCACGTGGGCTTTGGTGGCGGGGATGTTACCTACAACCAGGGGCCAATTGCCATGTTCTCCACCCGCACCGGCGTCGACACTTTATATACCAGCCTGTATATCAGTGGAACCTACTATGATGTGCCGCTGGCGAACAGCGCTACTTTGCTGGGCTCAGCCCATACCTATCGCATCGATTGGAAGGTAGACGGATTTGATTTCTACGTCGACGGCGCGCTTGTCTCTTCACGGACGGACGTAGTCACTGAACAGATGCGGGTCGCGGCCAGCGAATTCAATGCCGGCGGCGTTAGTCTTTCGGTGGACTGGATGAGCCTGACGCCCTACATTTCGCCCTGCACCTTTGAATCACGCGTCTTCGATGCCGGGCAAGCCGTGAACTGGAGCGATCTCAGCTCAGTCGGCTCAGCGCCAACCGGAACCTCTGTCAGCTTCGAAACTCGCAGTGGCAACACCTCTGCACCTGATGAGACTTGGTCCGCCTGGGAGGCGGTCAACTCTCCGATCGCCAGCCCGGATGGACAGTACCTGCAATACCGTGCCACACTTTCCGCCAGCGACCCGGCTCAGACACCTGTCCTTGAATCGGTCACTGTGAACTACTCGGCCATTCCCAATGCTGTCCCAGTGGCGGCAGATGATAACTACAGCACGAATGAGGATACAGTTCTGCACGTGGCTGCGCCGGGCGTATTGGATAACGATACGGATGCTGATCTTGACCCGCTCAGCGCGGTGAAGGTCACCGATCCGGCCCACGGTGCGGTTACATTGAATGCAGATGGCTCGTTCACGTATACGCCAGAGACTGGCTTCTCCGGCGAAGACAGCTTTACCTACAAGGCCAATGATGGCACGGCGGATTCGAATGAAGCCACGGTGACGATCACAGTCGAGGCGACGCACCTGTGCGTCAATGTCGGGGGGACAGATGGCTGTTATGCCAGCATCCAGGCGGCCATCGATGCGGCCACGCAGGGGGATACGATCAGTGTCTATCCCGGCACCTACGATCAGGACGAGGCCAATGGGCGGGATCCGGATACAGGCGGATCGGGGGCGAATGACTTCAACATCTTCGTTGATAAAGGGCTTACCCTGCAGGGTGTGGATGGATCAGGGGATCCCATCACCAGTTCTGCCGGTGTACTTGCGCAAGTCATTGCCAAGCGGGATCTGCCGAGCTTCGGTGAGGATGCGATCTTTGTGCAGGCGGATCACGTGACCATCACGGGCTTGAAGATCGTGGGCCGGGTGACGGAAAACAACAAGACGATCGAGGTGGTGGGGGATGACTTTGTCTTGAAGGATTCTCAAGTGTATGCCATGGATGGGGTGGCGGCGGTCTATATGGATGACCGTCATTATGATGCAGGGACAGACACCTCGCACGTTCAGGCTTACCTCATCGATGGGAACCTGCTGGATGGCGGTGGGCTCTTTGGCTCAGGCCTCCGCTTTAGCAGCGGGGCAGGCTGGAGTGGTCCGGTCAGTGGGCGGGTGATCTCGAACAATACCTTCCAGGCTGTTCTGGATGGGATCGAGTTTGTCGGTCCACAGGCTGACCCGTGGGATGTATATCCCGTGGGAGCGGCGACCATCACGGGTAATAACTTCACCGCTGCCGACCGGCGGCACATCATCGCCTGGGGGACGTATGCGGGTGGCTTGGGGTATGGGGCCCTGGATTGGAACGACATCCTCTCCTCCAACACTTTCGATAAAGCAGTCACGGTGAGAACACCTGCGGATGAGATGCGTACCTGGGATTGCCCGGGATGTGGCTCGGCAGGCGACATCCTGAATATTGTGGGGATCTACTCCGGGGATTCAACGGTATGCCATCGATCGGGTGGCGCAAGCTGGCGATACGATCAACGTGGGGGCAGGCACCTACGCCGAGCGCGTGGTCGTGGACAAGCCGCTCACCCTGAGTGGTGCGGGCGTTGGCTCATCCATCCTCGATGCGAGCTCCTTCAGCACGGCTGGCAATGTGATCAACATCACGGCGCTGACCGGGGACACCAAGATCGAAGGCTTTGACCTGCTGACCGGTGATTTCAGCAACGGCATTCATGCCGCCGGGGGGACAGATGCCGGCCGGGAAGATCGAGATCCTGAACAACCACATTATCAGTACCGATTTTGGAGACGACCAGTTTGGGATCATTGCCGGTTACGGGAACCTGCGCCAGTTGATCATCAGCGGGAATGAGATCTCCAACACCTACAGCAACAGCATCCTGCTCGAGCGGCAAATGGGAGCCAGCGAGATCACCGGCAACACGCTCAACGGCGGCTTCCCCTCCATTTTCTTCATGACCTATGATGGCGAGGATGTGACCACGCCGCAGAAGGTCAGTGGCAATATCATCGATATGAGTACAGCCGACGCGGACAGCGGTGTGGCCGGCATCGGGGTGAACCCCGCCAGCTACTTACGTGGTAACCAGCCGGCGTACCGGCAAATATGCGGACTTCGAGATCTCGAACAATACCATTACTGGTTTGCATGACCTGAGTTTCAAGGGCATCAGTATCGGGGAGAACAGCGTGGATGGTGTTGCGGGTGGTTTCGACAGCCTGCGGATCTTTGGCAACACCATCAGCGGCACGGATGGCAAGGGCCTCCAGTTCTTCGGTCATATTACCGGCGCTGATATTCACGACAATATCCTGACGGGCCTGTACCAGGGCGTGAAGGGCTTCACCTACGAATCCACTTTCTACCCGGAGGGCAATACCATCTACCACAACCAGATCACAGGTGCATCCAACCTGCTGGTGGATTGGGAAGGGACAGGCACCTTCAATGTGGAAGAGAACTGGTGGGGCAGCAGCACCGGTCCTGAGGCCGGGAAGATGTCGATCAACGTGGATTACGCCCCCTGGTGTACGGATGCGGCTTGTACGAACCTCGCTTCCCTGCCGGTCTACAACGTGACGCAGAATCTCTATTACGCGACCATCCAGGCCGCCATCGACGCGGCCACGGCTGGCGATACGGTCAACGTGGCTGCCGGCACGTATGCTGAAACGATCACAATTACGAAAGCCCTTACCTTGAACGGCGTACAGGCTGGCACCGATGCACGCACCCGGTCTGGCGCGGAATTTGTGATCTCATCCAGCGATGCCAATGGATCCGTGCAGGTCGCCGCAACCGGCACGGTGACGATTGATGGCTTTACCATCAGCGGCAGTCCGGTGAAGGCCATTCATGTCACTGACGTTACCACCAGCGTGGTGGTAAGGAACAATATTATTGAAGCGGCGAGCGTGGATGCGATCAATCTATTCAATGCCCAATCAGCTTTGGTAGATCAGAACTGGATCAAGGGCGCAGCTACCAGCGGCATTACTGCCGGAAATGACAACGGCACTCCGTCTGAATTGGACGGAACCATCACCAGCGCCACCATCACCAACAACAAGATCGAGAATTCCCAGTACGGAATCACCGGCTATCAATCCGGCAGTACCATTTCCGGCAACGAAGTCATCGGCTCTGGGTCCCTGGCGTTGGGCGCCGGTATTGGCGGACAATTCCATGACACATCCATTACTGCCAATACAGTTCACGGCTATTCCGCAGGCGCCGGTATCGCTTTCAACAATGATTTTTCGAATCGCGCAGATTCTTCAGAGGTGACGGTTTCTTCCAATGAGGTTTATGACAATGCGTATGGAATCTATATCAACCAGCCATTGGACGGAAATAATATTGTTGTTAGCGATAAGAATAAGATCCTAACGAATGGTGTCTACGAGCTGGTCCTGGATGCCACCAGAACAACCGGGGGACCGCTCGATGCCACTGAGAACTGGTGGGGCAGCAGCACCGGTCCTGAGGCCGGAAAGATATCTGGGAATGTGGATTACGCCCCCTGGTGTACGGATGCGGCTTGCACACAACTCTCAAGCACAGCGGTGAGCCAGTGGGCGAGTGGTGCGACAGCCAGCAGTGAATACTACCTATATGAACTGGGGAGCAGTCCAAGCCACAGGCGCACCGAACACGAATTCGTGTGGAGACCTGCCGACGGCCTGGTCACCCGCGACTTCCGGGTCGGATCCTGAGTGGTTGAAAACCACCTATGATCAGACGGTGTATGCGACCGGGCTGCGAGTGCATGAAACCTACAACTCCTGGCTTCATCACCGGGATCGACCTGGTGGAGCCGAATGGGACGGTGCATGCCTTGAGCATTCCTGCGGACGCCACAACCTGTGGTGGGTACTATGAATTGAGCTTCGCAGAGACAGCTTATCTGGTGAATGCGATCGTGGTGCACACGGCCAAGACAGGTTATGAAGAGATCGATGCCGTGGAATTGACCGGCGTGCCAGGCGCCTATGTGCCACCGGAATACAGCTTGACGATCAACCAGGTAGGCAATGGAACGATGTGACGCCCGATATGGCTGCTCCCTATCATGATGGAGATGTAGTGCATTTGACGGCTGTGGCAGATAGCGGCTGGGTATTTGCTGGCTGGAGTGGGGATGCGAGTGGCACGGACAATCCGCTGAGCGGTGACGATGGATGCGGACAAGACGGTCACGGCCACCTTCACTGAACTCTCGGGCACACCGGTGAGCCAGTGGGCGAGTGGTGCGACAGCCAGTAGTCGAATACAACTATGTGAACTGGGGAGCAATCCAAGCCACAGGCGCACCGAACACGAATTCCTGTGGAGACCTGCCGACAGCCTGGTCACCGCGGACTTCCGGGTCGGATCCTGAGTGGTTGAAAACGACCTATGATCAGGCGGTGTATGCAACCGGACTGAGAGTGCATGAAACCTACCTGCCTGGCTTCATCACCGGGATCGACCTGGTGGAGCCGAATGGGACGGTGCATGCCTTGACCGTTCCGGCGGACACCACGACCTGTGGCGGGTACTATGTATTGAGCTTCGCAGAGACAGCTTATCTGGTGAATGCGATCGTGGTGCATACAGCCAAGCCGGGCTATGAAGAGATCGATGCCGTGGAGTTGACCGGCATCCCGGCGGCCGTGGTGGAGTACAGCTTGACGATCAACCAGGTAGGCAATGGAACGAGTGACGCCCGATATGGCTGCTCCCTATCATGATGGAGATGTAGTGCATCTGACAGCTATGGCAGACAGTGGCTGGGTATTTAGCTGGCTGGAGTGGGGATGCGAGTGGCACGGACAACCCGCTGAGCGGTGACGATGGATGCGAATAAGACAGTCACGGCCACCTTCACACAACTGTCGGGGACACCGGTGAGCCAGTGGGCGAGTGGTGCGACAGCCAGTAGTGAATACTACGTATTTGAACTGGGGAGCAGTACAAGCCACAGGCGCACCGAACACGAACTCCTGTGGCGACCTGCCGACAGCCTGGTCACCTGCGACCTCCAGTTCGGCTGCTGAGTGGTTGAAAACCACCTATGATCAGACGGTGTATGCAACCGGGCTGAGAGTGCATGAAACCTACCTCCACGCTTCATCACCGGGATCGACCTGGTGGAGCCGAATGGGACGGTGCATGCCTTGACGTTCCGGCGGACGCCACAGCCTGTGGTGGGTACTATATATTGACCTTCGCAGAGACGCTCTATCTGGTGAATGCGATCGTGGTGCATACAGCCAAGCCAGGTTATGAAGAGATCGATGCCGTGGAGTTGACCGGTGCGACAGGCACCTATGTGCCGCCGGAGTACAGCTTGACCATCAACACTGTCGGTAATGGCACGGTAGTGAAGAATCCCGATCAGGGTACTTACCAATCAGGAACGAATGTGGAACTAACAGCTACACCAAACAGTGGCTGGGTCTTTAGTGGTTGGAGTGGGGATGCGAGTGGCAGCACGAACCCGCTGAGCGTGACGATGGATGGGAATAAGACAGTCACGGCCACCTTCACACAACCGGCGGGGACAGCGGTGAGCCAGTGGGCGAGTGGGGCGACGGCCAGTAGCGAATACTCGTATTTGAACTGGGGTGCAGTACAAGCCACAGGCGCACCGAATACGAACTCGTGTAGCGACTCGCCGACCGCCTGGTCACCTGCGACCTCCAGTGCAGCTGCGGAGTGGTTGAAAGCCACCTATGATCAGACAGTGTATGCGACCGGGCTACGAGTGCATGAAACCTACAACCCACGCTTCATCACGGGCATTGACCTGGTGGAGCCGAATGGGACGGTGCATGCCTTGAGCGTGCCTGCGGACGCCACAGCATGTGGTGGGTACTATATATTGACCTTCGCAGAAACGCCCTATCTGGTGAATGCGATCGTGGTGCATACCGCCAAGGCAGGTTATGAACAAATCGATGCCGTGGAGTTGACCGGTGTGCCTGCGCCCTAGGAAACGCTTCAGGCTGCCATAAGTGCGGGGGGGCCGTGCCATCGGCACGCCTCCCCGGCTTAAGATCATAAATCTATGCTGTAAGAGTAAAGGACTCCCGGGAGACGATGCTGTTGTTCCGGACCCCGTCCGAAAAAATATTACACAAAAGAACAATATTCAAATGACTTTTGGCGTAAAAACCGGAACAAAACCCATTATTGAAATCCAATCGAGAAAGAATATACTGAAACAGTCAGGGTTTACGGTATTGTAAGATTACTTTAGTTGTGCGGCGAAAAACTAAATAGGTTGTAGCAGTGGAAGCGATGAACCAGGGACAATTCTTGGTCGCCTGACCTTCTAAGTCTGAGAACACCCGGAACGAGAAGGGGCATTCCCTGAGGAGCTAATAGCGAAACCGGCCACGCGTCGTTTTCGCTATTTAATTGCCATTTCAATCCGTTCTCTTGGCAATGAGTAACGGAGTCAATTCTCAACACATGGGACACAAAATGACTATCCACAAGTTGTTAGATCGGCACAAAGCGGGGAGAGGCTCATGCTTCCATTTCTTTCGTCAGAATCCTGCAAGTTATTATGATCCTGGCTTTCCTCACATCCGCCATTGGGGCAAAGGCTGCTTCCAGCGGCGCACCAGCACTTAGGGCGCCGCTCGCGCTGGATGGAATCTGGTCCTATCGGCGGACGGTAACGGTTGCCAATCCTGGCGGCCTATCGCTTTCAAACTATCAGGTCATGGTGACGCTGAATTCAGCCTTCGACTTCACCAAGGCCAATAGCGATGGCAGTGATATCCGCTTCAAGAGCGAGGATGGCACATCTCTTTCCTACTGGATCGAAAGCTGGAACCCGACGGGTCAGGCAGCCACGCTCTGGGTGAAAATACCCTCCGTCCCTGCCGGAGGCATTTCCATCTATCTGTACTATGGAAATCCAACTGCAATTTCGGAAAGCAACGGAAATACAACCTTCCCATTCTTCGACGACTTCAATACAGGTTCTGTGCCCGATGCGATCAAATGGGGAACGTTCGGCTCAGGGGCATCTGTTTCTGGCTCAAACCTGGTCGTGAGCGCCCTGGGTGGTGGGGTGTATTCCAAAGTCACCTTCCTGAACAAGGCCATGCGGACCCGGGCGCGCTACGCGGTGGTTGGGGACTACGGTTCGTTGGGATTCAACCAGCAAAAAGTGGGAGTTGGAACAAACACTGCAGCGTTTACGCTTTGGCCTACTCCCGCTCCGACCAAGATCAACACGATTACTGGAGGTTCATCTACCTTCACCATGCCTACCGGCCCGAACGCTGATACCAGTTGGAGCACCTGGGATATCCGGTGGAAGGCCGGCGAGGTAAAATTCCTGGTGGATGGCGCATTGCGGCAGACACACACCACGAATATCCCGATGCTTCCATTAAACGTTCAATTCAATGAATTTACGGGTGGCGCAGTCTCAACGATCAACGCCGATTGGGTGCTGGTGCGTGAGTATTCGTCTCCAGAGCCGGATGCCACGGTCGGAACTGAAGAGGCTATACCCCTGGCGGACCTGTCCATTGCCATGATTGGTTCTCCCGACAGTCTGGCTACAGGGGAACCCCTGACCTATACGGTTACGGTCACGAACCATGGCCCCAACGCCGCGACTGCGATTATTAGTGATAACCTGCCCGCGGGTATGAGCTTCAACGCTGGAACCTCCAGTCCTGCCTGCTCGGCGGCGGGAAGCCTGGTCACGTGCAACCCTGGCGTTGTGGAGAACGGTTCGGACTCTGTTGTGGACATAGGCGTCACCCCGGCAACGGCTGGCTCGATCACCAATACGGCCACTGTATCGAGTCCTGAGTTCGATCCCGATATGTCCAACAACAGCGCCTCGGTCACCACTACCGTGGCCTTGTCCCCAGTTCCGTGGTTCAACACCGCCTGGACATTCCGCCGTCCGGTAGCAATCACCAATTCCGGTGTATTGCTCAACAATTACCAGGTCCAGGTCAGTCTTGATGCAACATTTGACTTTTGACCATGCCAAGAACGATGGCAGCGACCTGCGAGTCACAGATGATACGGGCGTTTTGCTACCGCTATGGATCGAAACGTGGAGCCGAGCGCGGCCACCATCTGGGTCAAAGATTCCCTCCATCCCCAACGGAGGAACCAACCTCTATTTGTATTATGGCAATCCGGCCGCGGAGTCCGTCAGCAATGGGGACGCAACCTTTGATTTCTTTGATGATTTCACCGCGACCACGCCTGCCGGTCTGGGTGGTAACTGGCAGCGCGTGGTGGTGGATAATAATTATGATGGCTCGCACAATGTGATGGTTGAGGATGTGGATCAGGATGGCAAGCCCGACATCGTTGCCGATGCCTACCGGGCTAAATCGGTAGTTTGGTATCGCCAGCCCGCCGATCCCATCCACGATCCGTGGACCAGGTACACCATTGATCCTTATCTTCCCAACGCGCATGATTTCCAGATTGGCGATATCAATGGAGATGGGCTGCAAGACGTTGTGGGTTTGAGCCTGTCTGGATACTGGGGTGACTACTACCAGGGCAACGGCTCCTTGGTTTGGTATCAGCATCCTACTGACCCTCTGGCGGGGGATCCACCGCCCACTTCCGGTAGCACGGGCTGGACCGAACTTGCCGCACTGCCTTATCACCAGGGCGATGGCTCGGCCGCCATCTATAATGGCCAGATCTATGTCTTCGGTGGTCATGGCGATGGCGTTTCGGATCCGCGTGCCGAAACTTACCGCTACAACCCGGCCAGCAATACGTGGACGCAGCTGGCTGATATGCCCCGCCCAAGTTGGGGACATATCCCGGTGGAATATGATAGCCTGATCCATATCTTTGGCGGCCAGAACCTCAGTGGCCCGCTTAACCAGCATGAAGTCTACAATCCGGTGACCAACACCTGGCTGAGTCATGACTTCAGGTAACCCGCTTGATCTACCGCACTACGCTGCCTCAGGTGCTGTGCACCCGGATGTAGTTTATTTCCCCGGCGGTTTCGATGGCTACGAATACTGGATGGCTTACACCCCGTATCCACCGGAGAGCCAGGAAAACCCAAGCGTGCTGCGCAGCCACGATGGCATCCACTGGACCGACGAGGGGATCAGCAACCCAGTCATATCGCAAGGCGAGCCTGGCGGCTGGAACGCTGGCGAGAATGCCGATCCCGACTTTCTATATGTGGCTGATCTCGACAAGTGGTTCATGGTCTGGGCGGGCCAGGATCCCTTTGGTGACGAGCGCATTGGCCTGGCTTACTCATCCGATGGCACGAGTTGGACGCCCTACGATGGTGCCTCGATCAACGGCAACGCCGACCCTGCCATTTTGGGGGGCGATGACGAAGGTGGGCAGGCATGGGAAAGCACGGGCGGCATCTCAAAACTCCAATGCCCGACCTTGTTTTACGAGAACGGCAACTTCATTCTATACTATGTGGAAGAGGGGGCCGGCAACAATCGCGGCAGGGCTGGGTTTGCCACCTTCACCTGGAACAATACCACCAATGATGTCGAAAACCTCGTGAGGTATGCAGATAACCCCACGCTTGATTTGCCCAATGATGCAGCGCACGGTTATGGCATCGGCCATATCGATCTATCCAAGAATCCAACAGACAATCTCTATTACTTGTTCGGTGTGCGCGCCAGTAACGCTGGCGCCACCGATCTCAGTCTGCTCACCTCACCCGATCTGATCAACTGGACCGACACGGGTTCGGTACTGACGCGAGGCAGCGGGAGCGCGTGGGATAGCTCCCAAATCTATCGTTCGGCTCCGGTCGTGGACCAGACGGGGAGCATTGTTACCTCAAACGGCAATATTCGGCTGTACTATAGCGCCTATGGACCTCGGGTCCGGAGGTGGGTATTGCTGATCTGCCGCCGAGCGGTCCCGCGCAGAAGTTCGAGGGCCAGGGCAATGTGACCGATGTCCCGAACGGCCTGGCACAGCAAGGGCTCATGGGCATCCGCCTGGGCAATCGCATTCACCTGTTCTATCAGGGCAATCACTTTGCCTACGACCCGGCCACGGACACCTATGAAACCAAGGCGAGTGTGCCTACGCCACGCACCTGGTCAACGGCCGCCGTGGTGGATGGAAAGATCTACCTGATTGGCGGGTATTCCTACGGCTCACCCAGCGGCGCCAGTGATGCCAATGAGGTCTACGATCCCGGCCACGGATACGTGGGCCACACGAGCTCCCATGCCGGTCAGCAAGTATGGGGTGACTCGCGAAAATCCGGTTATCGGCAGCAAGATTTACGTTACGCATGGCCTGGACGGCGGCTTTCATACCGACAATTTTATTTACGACACTGTCAGCAATACGTGGTCCCAGGGTTCCGATGGCCTGCATCCACACGATGGTGTACTGTCGGCGGTATTGGATGGCAAGCTCTATGTGATCGCAGGGCGCAATGATTACATTGATGGTGGAACGGGCACGCAGTATGCGGAAGTCTATGACCCAACAGCCGATCAGCCTGGCACCGAAGGGGCTCTCTGGGCCAAAACCACCATCAAGAGCAGCGGGGCTGGCGGGTTACTTGGCTCGCGCTCAATGGGGCTGGGAGGACCTCGACTCAGATGGCGATCTGGATATCGCCGTGGCGGTCAACTCCAGTCCGGGACGGCTGTTTTGGTATCAGAACCCGGGTGGGGCGGATGCCTCCAATCCTGCGCTGTGGCATGAATACCTGATCGATGCGACACCCGGAGACGGCGCGGATGCCCAGATCGGTGATATCGACCAGGATGGCAATCCCGATATTGTTTACTCCGGCAATCGCGGCACCTTGAACTACCTGTATGCCTATTTCGCACCGGCCGATCCGACCAACGTGCCTGGCTGGACGCGTGTCTCTCTGGCGGGAGACACCTACCATGCCAGCCTGGTGGACTTTGACGGTGACGGCGATCTGGATATTATCCGGGCCAGCGCTTATAGCAACCTGGTCTCCTGGCTGGAGAACCCGGGTGGAGCGGCAGCGCGCAGCCTGACCAACTGGCATGAGTACGTGATCGAGCAGAATGCCTCCATCACCACTGCCAACCGGGCAAGCGTCGCGGATATCGATGGAGACGGCGATCTGGACATCGGCATGGATGCCGATCCCTCAGGCAGTACAGGTATTTTTAAGTGGTATCGTCGCCCGGATGACCCGCGTGACGTGGGGGCCTGGCAAATCTACACCATCGATAGTGACCCTACCTACACGGCTTATGCACACGACTCCTTTCTGGCGGACATTGACCTGGATGGCGATGTGGATATGGCTGGCGTTGGGCCAAATTCAAAAACTGTCATGTGGTGGGTCAATGAACCGGCAGCCGGAGGGACTACTTATCTGGATCCTACGAAATGGCAAAACGGTGGAGGAAATGTAGATAATTCGATAGTGACCGTAACCGGCCCTAATACCTATATCAGGTCACAGCCAACATTTCTATACAAGGCCATAAGGACGAAAGCCAGATTTGCTGTCTATGCAAACTATGGAGATATAGGCTTCAACTCGGGACTACTAACCCTTGGGAAAAACGACGCGGCTTTTACCAGCTGGGATGGTGTTATTAGATCAATTACCTCGGACGCCAACAGCTTTAGCTGGGGTTACTCACTAGATGAGGGAACTGACTGGAAAACGTGGGATCTGCTATGGAACCCGGGCCAGGTCAAGTTCCTGGTGGATGGTGTCTTACGGCAGGTGCACTCGACTACGATTCCTTCGATCCCACTCAATCTGCAGATGAATACTTATGAGGGCAACCCAAACTTGCAAGCGGATTGGGTACTGGTACGAGAGTATGTTACCTCTGAGCCCACCGCTTCTGTAGGAATCGAGGAAGCACAGAACACGGCCCCTCTAGCGGCAGATGATAACTACAGCACGAATGAGGATACAGTTCTGCACGTGGCTGCGCCGGGCGTATTGGATAACGATACGGATGCTGATCTTGACCCGCTCAGCGCGGTGAAGGTCACCGATCCGGCCCACGGTGCGGTTACATTGAATGCAGATGGCTCGTTCACGTATACGCCAGAGACTGGCTTCTCCGGCGAAGACAGCTTTACCTACAAAGCTAATGACGGGACAACGGATTCGAATGAAGCCACGGTGACGATCACAGTCGAGGCGACGCACCTGTGCGTCAATGTCGGGGGGACAGATGGCTGTTATGCCGGCATCCAGGCGGCCATCGATGCGGCCACGCAGGGGGATACGATCAGTGTCTATCCCGGCACCTACGATCAGGACGAGGCCAATGGGCGGGATCCGGATACAGGCGGATCGGGGGCGAATGACTTCAACATCTTCGTTGATAAAGGGCTTACCCTGCAGGGTGTGGATGGATCAGGGGATCCCATCACCAGTTCTGCCGGTGTACTTGCGCAAGTCATTGCCAAGCGGGATCTGCCGAGCTTCGGTGAGGATGCGATCTTTGTGCAGGCGGATCACGTGACCATCACGGGCTTGAAGATCGTGGGCCGGGTGACGGAAAACAACAAGACGATCGAGGTGGTGGGGGATGACTTTGTCTTGAAGGATTCTCAAGTGTATGCCATGGATGGGGTGGCGGCGGTCTATATGGATGACCGTCATTATGATGCAGGGACAGACACCTCGCACGTTCAGGCTTACCTCATCGATGGGAACCTGCTGGATGGCGGTGGGCTCTTTGGCTCAGGCCTCCGCTTTAGCAGCGGGGCAGGCTGGAGTGGTCCGGTCAGTGGGCGGGTGATCTCGAACAATACCTTCCAGGCTGTTCTGGATGGGATCGAGTTTGTCGGTCCACAGGCTGACCCGTGGGATGTATATCCCGTGGGAGCGGCGACCATCACGGGTAATAACTTCACCGCTGCCGACCGGCGGCACATCATCGCCTGGGGGACGTATGCGGGTGGCTTGGGGTATGGGGCCCTGGATTGGAACGACATCCTCTCCTCCAACACTTTCGATAAAGCAGTCACGGTGAGAACACCTGCGGATGAGATGCGTACCTGGGATTGCCCGGGATGTGGCTCGGCAGGCGACATCCTGAATATTGTGGGGATCTACTCGGGGATTCAACGGTATGCCATCGATCGGGTGGCGCAAGCTGGCGATACGATCAACGTGGGGGCAGGCACCTACGCCGAGCGCGTGGTCGTGGACAAGCCGCTCACCCTGAGTGGTGCGGGCGTTGGCTCATCCATCCTCGATGCGAGCTCCTTCAGCACGGCTGGCAATGTGATCAACATCACGGCGCTGACCGGGGACACCAAGATCGAAGGCTTTGACCTGCTGACCGGTGATTTCAGCAACGGCATTCATGCCGCCGGGGGGACAGATGCCGCCGGGAAGATCGAGATCCTGAACAACCACATTATCAGTACCGATTTTGGAGACGATCAGTATGGGATCATCGGAGGCTATGGGGATGTGCGCAAGGTGGTGATCTCGGGAACGAAATCTCCAACACCTACTCCAACAGCATCTTGATGGAGCTGCAGATGGGTGAGACCGAGATCTCCGGGAACACCTTCAATGGCGGCTTCCCCACAATCTTGTTCATGACCTATGATGGACGAGGATGTCACCATGCTGCAGAAGGTCAGTGGCAATACCATCGATATGAGCGCTGCAGACGCTGGCACCGGTGTTGCCGGAATGGGTGTGAACCCCGCCACCTATTATGTGGGAACCAGAAGGACCGGCAAATACGCCAATTTCGAGATCTCGAACAACACGATGACTGGCTTGCACGATGTGAGCTTCAAGGGCATCAGCATCGGGGAGAGCAGCCTGGATGGGTTGCAGGCGGCTTCGGGAGCCTGAGGATCTTTGGCAACACGATCAGCGGGACGGATGGCAAGGGCATCCAGTTGTATGGCCACATCACCGGGGCCGAGGTGCACGACAATATCCTGACGGGCCTGTACCAGGGCGTGAAGGGCTTCACCTACGAATCGACTTTCTACCCGGAGGGCAATACCATCTACCACAACCAGATCACAGGCGCCTCCAACCTGCTGGTGGATTGGGAAGGGACAGGCACGTTCAATGTGGAGGAGAACTGGTGGGGCAGCAGTGCCGGTCCTGAGGCCGGGAAGATGTCGATCAACGTGGATTACGCCCCCTGGTGTACGGATGCAGCTTGCACGCAACTCTCAAGCACAGCGGTGAGCCAGTGGGCGAGTGGTGCGACAGCCAGCAGTGAATATACCTATACGAGTTGGGGAGCGGTCCAGGCAACAGGCGCACCGAACACGAATTCGTGTGGAGACCAATCGACGGCCTGGTCGCCCGAAGACTTCCGGCGCTGGTCCTGAGTGGTTGAAAGCCACCTACGATCAGACGGTGTATGCGACCGGGTTGCGGGTGCATGAGACGTACAATCCTGGCTTCATCACCGGGATCGACCTGGTGGAGCCGAATGGGACGGTGCATGCCTTGAGCATTCCTGCGGATACGACAGCCTGTGGTGGGTACTATGAATTGACCTTCCGCGGAGACGCTCTATCTGGTGAATGCGATCGTGGTGCACACGGCCAAGGCAGGTTATGAAGAGATCGATGCCGTGGAACTGACAGGGGTGCCGGGTACCTATGTGCCACCGGAATACAGCCTGACGATCAACCAGGTAGGCAATGGGACATGTGACGCCTGATATGGCAGCACCCTACCATGCTGGGGATGTGGTGCATCTGACGGCTGTGGCAGACAGTGGCTGGGTATTCAGTGCCTGGAGTGGGGATGTGAGTGGGACGGACAATCCGATCACCATCACGATGGATGGAGACAAGACGGTCACGGCCACCTTCACTGAGCTCTCGGGGACGCCGGTGAGCCAGTGGGCGAGTGGTGCGACAGCCAGCAGTGAATATACGTATACGAGTTGGGGAGCGGTCCAGGCAACAGGCGCACCGAACACGAATTCGTGTGGAGACCAATCGACGGCCTGGTCGCCGAAGACTTCCGGCTCTGGTGCTGAGTGGTTGAAAGCCACCTACGATCAGACGGTGTATGCGACCGGGTTGCGGGTGCATGAAACGTACAATCCTGGCTTCATCACCGGGATCGACCTGGTGGAGCCGGATGGGACGGTGCATGCCTTGAGCATTCCTGCGGATACGACAGCTTGTGGTGGGTACTATGAATTGACCTTCCCGGAGACAGCTTATCTGGTGAATGCGATCGTGGTGCACACGGCCAAGACAGGCTATGAAGAGATCGATGCCGTGGAACTGACCGGCGTGCCGGGTACCTATGTGCCGCCGGAATACAGCTTGACGATCAACCAGGTAGGCAATGGAACGGTCACGCCTGATCATGGCTGCACCCTACCATGCTGGGGATGTGGTGCATCTGACGGCTGTGGCAGACAGTGGCTGGGTATTCAGTGATTGGAGTGGGGATGCGAGTGGGACGGACAATCCGCTCGAGTCACGATGGATGGGGACAAGACGGTCACGGCCACCTTCACAGAACTCTCGGGGACAGCCGGTGAGCCAGTGGGCGAGTGGTGCGACAGCCAGCAGTGAATATACCTATACGAGTTGGGGAGCGGTGCAGGCAACAGGCGCACCGAACACGAATCGTGTGGAGACCGGTCGACGGCCTGGTCGCCGAAGACTTCCGGCTCAGGTGCTGAGTGGTTGAAAACCACCTACGACCAGACGGTGTATGCGACTGGGTTGCGGGTGCATGAGACGTACAATCCTGGCTTCATCACCGGGATCGACCTGGTGGAGCCGAATGGGACGGTGCATGCCTTGAGCATTCCTGCGGATACGACAACCTGTGGTGGGTACTATGAATTGACCTTCGCAGAGACAGCTTATCTGGTGAATGCGATCGTGGTGCACACGGCCAAGACAGGCTATGAAGAGATCGATGCCGTGGAGTTGACCGGTGTGCCGGGCACGTATGTTCCGCCGGAATACAGCTTGACGATCAACACAGTCGGCAATGGGACGGTAGTGAAAAATCCCGATCAGGGCACTTACCATGCAGGAGAATGTGGCAACTGACAGCTACACCAGACAGTGGCTGGGATTCAGTGACTGGAGTGGGGATGCGAGTGGCAGACGAACCCGCTGAGCGTGACGATGGATGGGAACAAGACAGTCACGGCCACCTTCACAGAACTTCGGGGACAGCGGTGAGCCAGTGGGCGAGTGGGGCGACAGCCAGCAGCGAATACTCGTATTGAATTGGGGTGCAGTGCAGGCGACCGGAGCACCGAACACGAACTCATGTGGCGACTTCCGACCGCCTGGTCGCCGAAGACTTCCAGTGCAGCTGCGGAGTGGTTGAAAGCGACCTATGATCAGACAGTGTATGCCACCGGGCTGCGAGTGCATGAAACCTACAACCCAGGCTTCATCACCGGGATCGATCTGATGGAGCCGGATGGGACGGTGCATGCCTTGAGCATCCCTCCGGACACCACAGCATGTGGCGGGTACTATGAATTGACCTTCGCTGAGACGCCCTATCTGGTGAATGCGATCTAGTGCATACGGCCAAGGCAGGCTATGAAGAGATCGATGCCGTGGAATTGACCGGTGTGCCTGCTCCGTAAGAAAGATCAAATATATTCAAAATGTGGGAGGATATGCCTTGGCATATCCTCCCTGGACTGCGTGCGAACTAGTAAAATGGCCACTGTTATTTCAGTTGAGAACCTTTCTAAAGCCTATCGCCTGGGCCAGATCGGCACCGGCACTTTTACCTATGATTTGAAGTTGTGGTGGGCAAAAATGCGGGGCAAGCCGAACCCGCTGCTCCGCATCGGCGAGACAGATCACGGCAACCGTGATGGCGAAACTATCTGGGCCCTCAAGGATGTCTCTTTCACCGTGGAGCAGGGCGAGGTACTGGGCATCATCGGGCGCAATGGCGCCGGAAAGAGCACCTTGCTCAAGATTCTCTCGCGGGTGACGGCGCCGACTTCTGGAAGAATTCGAATGAAAGGTCGGATGTTGCCAGTCTGCTGGAAGTAGGTACCGGCTTTCACCCTGAATTGACCGGGCGTGAGAACATCTACCTGAACGGCGCGATCCTGGGAATGAAGCGCGATGAAATCGACCGCAAGTTCGATGAGATCGTGGACTTTGCCGAAGTCGAGAAATTCATTGATACCCCTGTCAAGCGCTATTCGAGCGGCATGTATGTGCGCCTGGCTTTTGCCGTGGCGGCGCACCTGGAGCCGGAAATTTTGGTGGTGGATGAAGTGCTGGCCGTGGGGGATGCCGAGTTTCAGAAGAAGTGTCTGGGAAAGATGGGCGAGGTAGCAAAAGAGGGGAGAACAGTGCTGTTTGTAAGCCATAACATGAATGCTATTGAAAATCTCTGTACTCACACAACGTTAATTAGACAAGGAATTCTTGATAGCTGTGGCGATACTAGGGCAGTAATATCACGGTATCTAAATGAAGCCTTACATTCTGAAAATGGTTTTTTTGATTGTACTAATCATCCTGCGCGAAAAACAAAAAAAGGCACTTTCATTCAGAGTATTACCTTAATCTCCGAGGATAATCAGGCCTCTAATAAGTTCGTTCCTCATTCACCGTTAATTATTAAGATAAAAATCGAATCGTCGTTTACGATCAAGGAACCAAGATTAGCAATTGCCGTTGAAGATGATTTGGGACGAAGGTTATTTACTGCTGCTTCATACTTTCAGATTAACACCCCAGTCCTTTCGATCAATAAGGGGGAAGTTATATGTGAAATACGTGATTTGCCGTTAGGAATTGGTAGATATCTAATCAGTGCGAGTATTGGAAATAAATATGATGGATTAAAGATATTCAATTGATGGTGCTGCCTGGTTTATTGTTGATTGGAACAATAGCTATGGGAACGGAGAAAGCTATCATTCGTTTTATGGTCCTGTATTGGTCAACTCGATCTGGAGGATAAATGATTGAGCAAGAATTAGAGTTTACCGGTGAAAGGTTAATACCGAAACAGGCTTCACTAGTCACATTTTGGGAGCACATTTATCGTTATCGATTTGCATTGAATTACGTAAAGGGAAAGAGCGTATTGGATATTGCATCTGGCGAAGGATACGGTACAGCAGCACTCAGTAAGGCAGGAGTAAAGGAGATAATTGGAATTGATATTTCCGAAGAAGCTTGTAGGCATGCAGCAAAAAAGTATGGCCTAGATTATCAGACTGGGGATGCTCAAGCTATTCAGCTGCAACCTAATAGTTTGGATACGATAATATCCTTTGAAACGATTGAGCATCTAGAATTTCCTGGACTTTTTTTAAAAGAATGTGCTCGGATCTTGAGAAGTGATGGGAAGTTAATCTTTTCTACTCCCAACGCTATCTCGGCATTGGTTAAGAGGGATAATGAGTTTCACAAGCATCTGTTCAGCATTGGTGATTTGAACGAATTAATTGGAGACCATTTTTGCCATGTGAAAGTTTTTTCCCAGTGTCCAGAAACCTTGTCATTCTTGAGCGCTAGGTATCTAGCTTGCCTTCGTTCGCCGCTAAATCGATTCAATAAATACAACAGAATCATTAATGCTCTCAAATATCTCATGTGTAAACACATTGTTGATTTGTACTTAGCGAACTATTACAGGGAGCATCCGGTAGAGGCGATACTAGAAAAGGACACAATTTTTTCAAGATTTGTTAATCCTTATCAAGTTAAGCAAATTTAAGCTATGTGAACAAGAAATTCCCATGTTCTTCATTTTTGAAATCAGCAATCCTAACAAAGAGTGATGTGTTTATGCCTCAGGTTGCTATCATTGTCTTAAACTGGAATGGTCTTCAGAATACCCTGACCTGTCTATCTTCAATTTGTAGAATCTGAAAGTAAGAATTTTCAAATCATCGTTATTGATAACAATTCCAAAAATGATGAGCTGACAACCATAAAAAGGAGATTTCCAGAAGTAATAGGTATACAAAGCTACAGAATTTCGGGTTTACAGGGGGATGTAACTTGGGAATGAAATACGCGATACAAAACAATATTGGATTTGTATGGCTACTAAATAATGATGCGACTATTGATCAAAAATGTCTAACTAATCTAATTCAGGCTGTTACGGTGATTCCAAAATAGGATTAGCGAGTCCAATTATTTTAGACAGCAAATCAGATCGTCAACTTTTGTATTGCGGCACTTCCCATTGACTTGGAACATGGTGTTAAATGTCTAAGCGCAAAACCTTTGCGAAATTGATGAGTGGCAGAGTTTAAGACCCAACACAATTTGTTTGTGGGGGACGGCCCTATTAATAAGATCTGATGTTATCAAAGAAATTGGTCTACTGGATGATACATTTTTTGCATACTCTGAAGACATGGATTATTCAATTCGCTCAGTCAAAGCAGGGTATAAGAACGTTATTGTAACTAACGCTCACATTTTTCACAAAAACAAGGAGGTATCTTCAGAAGGTCTAATTCCCTTTCACTTTTATGTGACTCGTAATGAATATTTCTTTTGGAGGAAGCATCTCTCCGACCAGCGAGGTTATTTTAGAGAATATATTGGAAAAGGGATCAGACAGGCTGCATATCATTATCTAAATGGAAACCGGCGCGTTGGACTGCGATAATCGATGGGATTTGGAATGCGCTAATAAAGGGACATGGTAACTATATTCACAGGCAAAGAGCGCCAATATGGTTGCATTACTCCATCTCTACACATCCAAGGATCTGGCGAAGATTTGCTATACTGTTGTCAAGATAGCTAAGTCGATATAAAATTGATATGAATTTAAATGTTGAGGATCTAAGAAAATAGAAATCATAATGGATGAGTTAATTGATAGTTCCGTTTGCTCAAAGATTTTTGATAGAAGACAAGGAAATTAAACAAGCATGTGAAACTAGTACGGATTTCCCGCTTGGTCAGTTATTGTTCCAGTGTACGACGGAGAAACAACAGTTGTGCGTTGTGTAGAGTCTCTGCTCGACAAAATTATTCAAGATCGATACGAGATAATTTTGTCGATAACAAATAGAAGACTCCACCATTGCAGTTTTAGCGCCATACGTAAAATCGGCAAGATTTTGTTGTTGAGCGAAACGAGGGTGTTAAATGCTTATGGCGCTCGAAATACTGGTGCGAGCGCAGCAAAAGGAGAAATCCTGGCCTTTACCGATGCGGATTGCGAGGCGGATGTCTTCATGGCTCTATTTTCTCGTAAAGGGATGGGAGAACAAAAATATTGCGGTTTTCTTGGGTGATATTTTGCCATGATTCAAAGACACCTTTGGAAAGATACTATTCTTCCGAGTGGTTTACCCTTAAGGATAAAATATCCTGGTTTTCCGGGGATGCGTGGCGGAAACTGTGCTATTCGAAATCTTGCTTCGGAGAACTAAATGGTTTTAGGGATAGCGTTCGTCTGGAGGAGATTTCGGAATTTCTAGAACATCTATTAGCTACCACTTCATACGAATATAGCTTGAATTTAGAAGCGATAGTTTATCATAAGAATTTTGAGTTATTATGGTCGCTAATATTTCGCCGCCATCTTAAGGTTAGGCACAAATCTGATGCACCTTTCAGAAAGATTTCATCCCGATACTCAAAAGAACAATAGTTATTTTGCTTTATTAAAACGACTTGTGTATGCAATTGTTGGGATAGCGATTCGACCTGTTTTGCTATCCGTTTGTGAAAAGAACAGAAAACTGGCGTGGTCGTAGGATTACTGATCTTGAAATGTTTATTTGGGAACCAGCGATTAAGCATCAAATTTACAGGCACAATAATTGGGAAGGCCGTACGTTCACCAAAATTCCGCTGAAACCGGAAAGTTTTCATCAAACATCAACATTATGGAAATTGCCTACTCCATTATTATCGTCAATTATAAAACTCTGGAGCTTATTACTCGATGCCTTGAAAGTATCCGAGAAAACTCCATGAATACAGTATATGAAATTATTGTTGTAGATAATGATTCAGCCTATAAATCCCTGGCATACCTTAAACAGCAGAATGACATAAATCTAATTGAACGTGTTGATGGCTTGCATTATGGACCAAAGGATCATGGGGAATCTCTGGATATTGGAGTCTTACAGGCAAAGGGAAAATATCTGGTTGTAATGGATTCCGATGTGGCGGTTATTTGCAATGACTGGTTGGAACAACTTTCTTCTATTTTAGAAAGAGAAAAAGCGGTCTTAATTGGACCATCACTTTATCGAAACTTCATCCATGTGTCCTTTCTCATGTTAAAAAAAAAGTGCTTTGGAAGAACATAATTTGCGATTTCACGCTTTTCGACGTTACCATGAATATTTTGATACCGGTGAATATATAACTCATGTGCTTCGTAAGAATGGAGAACGGATCGTAAATTTACCTGCATGGGTTCCTTGCGAGACTGAGAACCGGTGTGTTGAATTTGTCGATGGAAGTGATACCAATACATGGCAAAACTATTGGTTACGGTTAGTTGCCAAATATGGAATAGTCATTGATAAATTTGCGTTTCACGGTTTTTTTGGCACCTTTGTTCAGGTAAATGATATTTATGGGATGCGGGATACGATTTTAAGACGAAATATTGATACAAGAAAATTAAACCATAATCTGAGAAATAATGTGATGAATTACGATCTTCTTGTTGATCAACGTTCTTTACTAACGAAAATTTGTTCCCAGTTTTATTTGGGTTAGGAATGCTAGCATTCATTGTTTTTTTTCATTTCTGGCATCTACACGTAATCTAATTCGAACTATTTTCCGATAGCAACCTTATAGTAGTTATTTAATGCCCAATTTAATCGAAAACTACCATTACGTTCAACGCGTTCGTGCAAAACTTAGTACTTCTGTAAAAGTGAGATGGTTAAGGCTGTTCTATAAAATAAGCGTGGGAAAGGGAACAATTATTCGTGAAATCAAGTATCTGAACACAGATTATGGCCCAATCAATATTGGGCATCACTGTGTCATCAATGCGCTTGCTTTAGCCGGTCCTGTTGAAATTGGTGGTAACACATTAGTGAACCTTCACTCGGATATTTCGGGGCGAGACCATAGAGTCATAATTGGAAGTAATGTCTTAATTGCTCCTAGAGTTTCCATTATGGCGTCCATGCACAATTATCTTCAGAAGAATGAGTTGATAAAACATCAGGGTACCTCAGGCGATGATGTTGTTGTTGGTGATGATGTTTGGATAGGCACCAATGCGGTAGTTTTGCCTGGAGTTCATATTGGACTTGGCGCAGTGATCGGGGCGAATGCAGTGGTAAACAGGGACATTCCTGAATATGCAATAGCAGTTGGTATCCCCGCAAAAGTCATTAGTTTTAGAAAGTGAGCCGAGACATTGGTCATGAGAATATTGATGGTTTCTGCTCGTTATTTACCTCATCGCGGCGGATCAGAAAGTGTGGTTCAGCACCTTGCCCGAGAATTTGTCAGGCGGGGCCACCGGGTGCAGATCATTACCAATCGTTATCCGCGCTCTTTGCCTCCAGTGGAGACCATCGGTGGCGTGAAAGTCAAGCGCTTGCAGTTCTTATTGCCTGAAATGGCCTACTTAAAGAAACTTGCGCCTTGATCTTTGGCTGGCGGGTCAATGGTACCGTGTCTTCACCCTCCGGGCTTTACGCGCAATTGTTCAAGAGTTTCGGCCGGATGTAATCAATAACCATTACCTGAACCAGGTGGCTGACTTCACAGATCGTTGCCTTGCACAATATTTCAGTTCGATGCCCTGGATCATTTCCCTGCATGGCGGAGATGTGGATGGTGAGCCGCTGATGGACAAAGCCCATCTGGATCGCTTCCGCACAGTTGTGCGCCGGGCCAAAGTACTAACAGCCTGCTCCCATTCTCTGGCAAAACAAGCTGCGGCTTCAGAGCCCTCTGTCCTTGAAAAAATGCGGGTGATCCATAATGGAGTGGATACGGGCCTGTTTTCCATAACTCCCAATCACCCGTCCTCCGCGCCTTATATCCTGGCGGTTGGTCAATTGGTGAGCCACAAGGGCTTCGATGTGTTGATCGATGCTTTTGCATTGTCATCTAAGAAATATCGGCATGTGAAACTGGTGATCGCTGGAGAGGGCCCGTTCCGTTCAGAACTGGAAAGAGGAAATCCAAGGGAACCGGCTGGGTGGCCGTGTCACGCTCGCTGGAAAGGTTGACTCCCAGCAGGTCGCCCGCCTGATGGCAGGCAGTCTGTTCGTGACCATGCCTTCACGCCGTGAGCCTTTTGGGATCGTAGCCCTGGAAGGGATGGCAGCCGGCAAGTGTGTGCTGGCCACGCCGGTGGGTGGCTTGCCTGAATTCCTGCCTTGCCCACCCAATCAAATGGTCCCCCTGGATGCTTCGGCCTGGGCGGGGGCGCTGGACGGCTGGTTGGAAAAATCTTCGCTCGGTCAATTGGATGGCGCCTCAAATCGCACGGAGGCACAAAAGCATACCTGGGGGTCTGTTGCCGAACAGTATCTGAATGTTTATCAGCAAGGGTTGGTTTGATCCTGGCATGGCGAAACCTCATTGGGCTTTTATTCACCCTTTTCAGTTGCGCTTGCAACGCGGTATCGAAGTTAATCTTTGGAATCTCTCATCGACGTTGGCGCAAAATGGAACGCGTGTAGATATTCTCACTTGGGCAGGGCCGTTGGATGTTCCAGATTATGCTCGTCTTCCAGAATTACGAATCCATAAAGTCCCAGCCCTGCGTTATTTTCAAGCGGAGTTTTCCGTTCTGTATTATGTTTATTGGTTGCTGAAAGGTAATTATCAGCATATCTTTGTATACTTTGCCGGCTATGGCGAAGGCTTGGCATTATATATCGCACGCCTATTTCGCTCCATTCCTTTCTCAGTAGCCTTCGAATTTCCGCCTAGCTTAGTACCCCATCGGTATCGCGAATTCGAGCAATGGGGTTTTCAGCGTAATGCAGTCAATCTTGATTGCTGTGAGCCAAACAATTGCAAGCGAAGTGCAACGGTGGGCTAACCGTGCATGTGTATTGATTGGACACGGAGTAGATTACTCAACGATTTTGTCCAGATGCTGCTTTGAGAATGCAGGTTCGTCAGGATTTGGCCGTTGATCTTGAAACACCAATTTTGATTTCGGTGGCTGCGCTGGAGGAACGCAAAGGAATACAATGGACCATCCAGGCTATGCCAAAAGTGCTTGAAAAAGAGCCGAGTTTGCGTTACTTGATTGTTGGCCACGGACCATACCGAGGAGAATTAGAAAAACACGTTCAAAAGCTTCATTTGCAGAAATCAGGTTTTGTTTCTAGGGTTTCAGAGAGATATCATGCCTTTTCTTGCCGCCAGCGACATCGCCTTGCTATTATCGCAGGGAGAAGCTTCTCCGGTTTCCTTGCTGGAATTTGCAGCAGCGGGGTTGCCAGTTATTACTTCCCCTCATCCACCTTTTCCGGAATTGATCGAGCCTGATTGGGGCCAGATGATAGATGAACAAGATACAGGGAAATTAAGTCAGGTGATTCTCAAATTGCTTGCTTCTCCTGCCATGCGCTCGAGCAGAGGGGCCGCCGGGCGTGTATGGGCAATCGAAAATCATACCTGGTACAAAATCGCTCAACAGTACAAGGATTTACTGGATGTAAGAGGATGACAACGTTGTCGGTTCTAATTTGTACATATAACCGTCCCGATATGCTGAAGAGGGCATTGATGGCCCTGATCGAGCAGACCCATGAAAGTCCCGATCAGGTTGTCGTCGTCAATGGGGGTAACGAACGTTCGGACAGGGTCGTATCTCGATATATAGGCAGGCAAGATATTGAAGTGATACTGGTGAAGACCGTCAATAAGAACCTCGCCGCCAGCCGGAACCTGGGACTTTCACATTGTATAGGTGACATCATTGCCTGGACAGATGACGACGCCGAGGTCTTTCCTGATTGGGTAACGCAGATGAAACGCATCCACGCTGCACATCCGGAAGCTGGCGGCGTGGGTGGCGCGATCATTGGCGCTAACAGTGATCGTAGCCTATTGAGCCGCATTGCAGATGTGGCGACGTTTTCATCACCGGCGGCTCCTGGATATGTCTGTACCATTGCCGGTGTGAATGTTGCCTATAAACGAACTGTAGTGCAGGCTGTTGGCCCGCAGGATGAAACCTTATTCCGCGGTGAAGATGTGGATTTCAACTGGCGTATCAGGAGATTAGGGTATGAGATTTTTTACGATCCAGATATCAAAGTTTTACATCATCATCGTCCAACATTAAGAAAATTTGTGCATCAGTTCCATATGTATGGACGGGCTTATTATCTGGTGCGCAGCAAGTGGCCCGAGATGTACTGTGTGTATCCGCATCATGTAACGAAACTCAAGGATATCTTAAAGGCGGTCAATTTTGTGGCAAGAATTGCATATCAGCCATTTTTCCATGCAGCAAAAATAGCTCCTTGGTATCTTAGTCCTCTTGTCTATTTGATCATGCTGTTGTCTGGTGCGGCATGGAGCTACGGGGTAATTTACGAGAAGTTGCTTGTCGAACTCGGCAATCGTGATTCGAAAACTGCCCTGACTGAGGAATTATGAAAGAAAATTTACTTGAATTCTTAGCCTGTCCAAACTGTGAGAATACATCCGTGAAACTAGAAACATCCGAAACGGATGGGGTTGAGATTCTCTCTGGCAGGTTGGTTTGTAATGGATGCGGTTCCCAATTCCCAATCGTTTCCGGGATTTCCATCCATGTTGCCACAAAAGGAGGCAGGTCAGGGAAAAGATGTACATAATCAACTTTCTCTTGGATCTTCAGTGGTGTCCATTCAGAAATCCGAAATGGTTTTTCGGGATTATCACGTAAATGATTATGATCGTATGCCAACTCCCCAGGCTCAATTGGAAGTGGACTTTGTTAAAGATGAATTGGCTCTGTCACCTGGACAGAAATATTCCATCCTGGATTTGGGTTGCGGCACCGGCCGGGCATTATTATCTCTGATTCCCTATGCTAATTCCTTGGTGGGTGTTGATTTTTCTCTTGAAATCTTTCGAGATTGCTAAGAACCAAGCTCAATGCGGTTGGAAAGCCGCAAAATGTCCACCTGATTCACGGCGACGCTGTGCATCCTCCGTTGAGAAGTAAATCCTTTGAAAAGATCGTCTGTGTTCAATTGTTGCAGAGTTTTCCGGATGTGGAAACCAGATTAGCCGTGTTTAATCAGGTTCATAGGTTGGCTCGACCGGCCGCCCAATTCGTACTCTCGGTCTTTTACTATTCCCTACTCAAATGGATTAGGGCCAGGTCGATCAAAGATCCATCACAAGACGTATACGAGCGTGATGGTCTTCACCTGGGCGAACTTTACTATCATAATTATTCGGGCAGGGAGCTTTCTGATTTACTGAACAGGACAGGATTTTAAAGTCTTCGAATAAACGCGGTGTGAATACACCTTTGACGTGGCGTTATGGATTTCTCGGGGCAAGACTGGAAAAGATGTTGAAATTTAGCGGCGTTTTTACTCCCCTCTCCCATTGGATAACAGTTTCAGCAATTGTTGAAAACCAATTCCATGAAATATAAAGTCATCGACGAAGTAGATTTGCAGGAGTGGCAGGAGGTGGCCAATGGCAGTCCTTCGGCTACTTTTTTTCACACACCGCTATGGTCGGGCGTTTTTTGTAAGACATTTTCCAGATGGAAGGTCGCAACCATTGGAATTGAGTTTGAAGATGGAACTTCCGCGATTGTTCCCATGTTCCGTAGAGCCCTGGTAAGCGGGGCGGCACACTATTGGCACGAATTTTCGGTGCCAGGCGCCTATGGAGGGCCAATTTCCAACCAGCCAATTGAGACAGATCATTCCACGATCATCAATAATGTGCTAGGTAAATATGCGAACATCTTGATCACAGGCAATCCGTTCGGAGAGTGGAAAGGTAGTGATGATTTCGCAAAGCTGGAAACATTCACTCACGTAATTCAATTAAACGGCGGCTTTTCGCAAGTCCGTAAGAAATTTTCTAAAGGCAGACGCGCTGCCATTACCTACGCCGAAAGGATGGGCATAAGTGTCAGGGAAACGAAGATGCTGGACGTCTACCGCGAATATTATGAAATCTATAAAGATCAGATACAAAGATGGGGTAAAGACGCGGGTGACTACTATCCTGTTAAATTGTTCTTGAATCTTGCACTTGTTTCCAGCGATGAACCGGGCATCAAACTTTGGGCGGCTTATCTCGATGGAAAAATGATCGGCGGGCTCTTGGGTTTATATCATCAAAGGCATGTAGCCATCTGGCATGGAGCAACTCTTTCGGCTTATTTGAAAGTTCGTCCCGTTGATATCCTATATGCAACCGTCATCGAGCACGCATGTAAGGCTGGATATCAATACTTTGATTTTGGTAAGAGCGGTGGTCATCAAGGGGTAGCAGCGTATAAAGAACATTTCGGCGCCATACGTTTCCCACTGGCCATTTACCGGCGGAGAAATATTGGAGGGCTCGTTTACCGGTTCGGGAGACATCTCAAAAATTTGCAGAGCAGGTGTCCCGAGGATTAACCATGCGACAAAACTCTTTTACAAGATTAATCATCCCGGTTTTGCTGGTCAGTACCTTTAGCTTGCTTGGCGGTTGGGGAATAGCTCATTACAGCGCAGATTTTCGCTATTTATTGTTCTTGGCACTTTTAATCGCCATGGCAATTGTGGTAGCGCTGGGGAAGAAAGCTTTGCAAATCGGGTTTGTCTTATGGATATGGATGTTTCTCCTGGGCTATCGTACCATCTATATCACTTCATACTTTAAGCTCCATCCTTTGATCGTTTTTTTAGCGTTATTATTTTTGATTTTATTGTTTGCTTTGAAATCTGAAAGTAAGATCAAGATAAAACTTACCTCCTTTATTATGGTTGTTCAGCATTTTTTGGCTATGGGGTTTTGTCCCGGGTGCGTCCCGTGGCATTCCATGGACCAACATGATCGCTGACGCGTTGAACTTTTTCTTTCTTGTTCCGTTGTTTATGATCACATTTTATCTTTCCGAAACGCCGAAGTTCTGGAAGTCAGCTTCAATGGCCTTTCTGGCCAGTGGCACAATGATTTGTCTGTTGGGGGCGATTGAATTTTTTTCTCCAGGGTTTCGCAGTTTGCTCCCGGGTTTAATTGAAACGAATGTAGAAGGTCTGGGTTCCTTTTCAGGTTTTCCGCGCGCCAGCTTTGCATTTTGGGGCGCGACCCCGGCAGTCATTATCGGTGCCCTGTCCCTGCCAATGATTTTGTTGGTGCCAAACTTTTATAAGGGCTGGCCGGCAAAAATTCTTACATTGGTCATTGCTGTAATTCTGAGTATCGGGATTTATATCAGTGGGACACGGGATGCATGGGTGATGACATTTGTTGCCAGTATCCTGCTTGCATATTTTGTTTTTGGCACCTCGGGCATTCTCCTTAGTGGTGTTTTCTGGTTTGTTGCCAGTCGTTTTTTCTCTCCGGAAGTCTGGAATCTAATCCTTTCCATTTACACACCATTTACATCCGGGCAATTCGTAGATACCAGCGTTCAAAAGAGGTTTTATCGGCAACAGGATGCCTTTCATTTGGCGCTTAACAACCCTTTTGGGGTAGGTTGGTCCGGCTCTGGTTGGGTGCATGGCGATTTTATGCAGGTTGCGGCCAACCTTGGAATTCTGGCTGGGGTGCTATTTCTGGGTTGGTATTTGTATACGTTATACAGAGCCTGGATCACCTACAACAAATATCCAAAGGATAAAGTGCTGCAAGCGCTGATAACCGGTTTTGTTCTCTGCGGTATCGTTCTTGCCACGGAGGGCGCCGAAGTGCTACCCCAGTATATTATGCCGGTCTGGTTTGTGTGGGGATTAATGGAGGCCTATTTGCAATCGAAAACCAAAAGCTTTGAGACCATCTAAAGGAACTTTTTCATGCCGAAATTATCAGTTTTATTGCCGGTTTACAATGAAGAAAAAAATATTAAGGCCTGTTTGGAATCTGTCAACTGGGCGGATGAAATCTTAGTAGTAGACTCTTACAGTAGCGATCGAACCCTGGAAATCGCTCGTGATTTTGGCGCAAGGATTCTTCAACATGAATATATAAACTCGGCGAAGCAAAAGAACTGGACAATTCCTCAATGTACCTTTGAATGGGTTTTACAAATCGATGCCGATGAGCGGGTAACTCCGCAACTACGCGATGAAATTCAAACCATATTGCAGAACCCCCCGTTGGATATAGACGGATATTTCAATCCTACAGAAAATCACATGCTAGGCCAATGGATTTGGAGCTACCCGGATCCGCGCTTGCGTCTTTTTCGTAGGGATAAGGGCTGTTTTCAGGATATTGAAGTGGATGCCAGGGTGATCGTCCCCGGGCGCGTAGCCTATTTGCGGAACAATGTATTGCATTATGGGTTCGAAACGATTTCTCAAAAGCTTGGGCCACTCGACCGTTATTCACGTTATGAGTTCGAATGAGCGGGAAAAGCAAGGCCGCAAGTATAGCTTGCTGAATATCATATTTCGCCCGCTGGCCATTTTTCTCTACACGTATTTTTACAAGTGTACTTTCTTTTTTGGCGTTCGGGGATTGATCATCGCAGTTTATCGGGCCAGTTTCATCTTCTGGACCTACGCCAAGATGTGGGAGAAGGAAGTGCAGGCAGGTAAACGCATATGAGAGTTGCTTTCATTGAGCAGGAAGCGCAAATGGGAGGTGTAGAGTACACCACTTTGCCGCGTGGCACAGGAACTGGATAAGTCAAAATATGAGCCACTCATCATCTGCCCTCAGGAAGGCGAACTGCCACAGCTTGCCCGTCAGGCAGGCCTAACTGTCCAGGTTATTCCTCGCCCCAAGTTTGTTTCCGTCTCTCTTTTTCTAAAAAATCACTATTTTGCCAACCCCTTTGGAATTGTTTCTACCGCGATCAATCTCTTTCGTACCGCCCAGGGTTTGTACAAGTACTTGCAAGCCAACGCTGTGGATATTGCTATTACAAAAGGATTATTGGCGCATTTTTATGGCGGTATGGCGGCGCGTAGATCGAATATCCCCTGTGTCTGGTATGTGCAGGAAGAAGTAGATGCGCAGAGAGGCCCATGGTTTATTCCGTTTGATACTCAGGCAGGGGGCGAAATATCTGGCCGACAAGGTTGTGGTAGATGCGGAGGCTCTCCTAGATCAATTTGGCGGGAACGCCAAATTTTGCACTCCGTTAGATGTTGTTCATAATGGAATTGATACAGATCAGTTTGACCCATTTCCAGAACAGGAACGGCAGGCAGCTCGCTCTGACTTGGGAATTCCTCAGAATGCGATAGTCATTGGACAGGCAGGCAGACTGATCCCGTTGAAGGGACAGGCTGTCCTTATTGAGGCCTTTGCGGCTCTGGTGCACGAATTCCCCGATCTACATCTTATATTGGTAGGAGCACCACTTTTTGGAAATGCTAATTATGAGCAGGTACTACGAAAGCAGGTCGCTCGCTCAGGGCTGGTGGACAGAGTTCATTTCACTGGTTTTCTCCCTGACGTGCGCCAAGGTATGGCGGCCATGGATATTTTTGTGCATGCCTCGGTGGAGACTGATAGTCCGGTCGGTGTGCTGGAAGCCATGTCCTGCGGTTTGCCAGTGGTAGTCAGCGGGGTCCGAGGAACCCTTGAGATGGTTAACCCAGATTGTAACGCACTGGTCTTCCCGCCTGGTGATTCTAATGCCCTGGCTTTTTCGCTGGCCAGGCTTTTAAGAGACAAGGTTCTGCGGACAGGAATAGGAACGAGGGCAGAATCTCGATAGTGCAGAAATTCTCGTTACGGGCCAGTGTAACCAGGCTGCAAGGTTTACTGGAAGAAGTCTATGCGGCTTAAGATCTTCTTTGTTCATAGTGGGAACGAACGTTTTGTCAAATTGGATCTGGAAATCCTGCGTGGTTTTTCCGATGTTCATGAATTTTATGCAATACACAAATTTCCATTTGATTTCAGCCAATATTGTCGTGGTGTTAGGCGTTCGGATCTGGTCTTTTGCTGGTTTGCCAGTTGGAATTCATTTTGGACCCTACTGCTTGCCAAATTATTTCAAAGACGGTCGGTTCTGGTCATCGGTGGATATGATCTGGCGAAATTGCCGAGAGCAAATTATGGTCATCAACGGGGCGGCTTGATGAAATGGGTAAGTCGTCTGGCGATGAGTCTGGCAGATGAATTGTTCACAAATTCCTACTATAGTCAAAATGAAGCCGAACAAAATGCAGGGATTTCAGCAAAGCGCGTGAAGGTTATTTATCACGGCCTGCCCGACCCCTTCAGTGCTCTGTCGCATTCTCCCAAGGAACGGATGGCCTTAACAGTTGGTAAAGTGGATTGGCCCAACCTCCAACGCAAAGGCCTCGAGACTTTTGTACGCGCGGCCAAGTATTTATCGAATGTGCAATTTGCCGTTCTGGGCACCTGGGAGGATGATGCCATTGAATATTTACGTTCGATTGCATCTCCTAACGTTCTCTTCACGGGATGGGTGAGTGATGAAGTGTTGCTCGATTATTATCGTCGATCTTCAGTATATGTGCAGACTTCCCTACATGAAGGCTTTGGTTTAAGCGTGGCCGAAGCGATGCTCGCAGGCTGCGTTCCTGTTGTGACGCGGCATGGTTCCCTGCCCGAAGTGGTAGGAGACTGCGGACTTTATGTTGCTTCGCAGGAACCACAAACTATCGCGCGCACAATAGAAACTGCTCTCGATGGTTCCGCTTCTGCTGGTGAAGGAGCCAGGCGACGGATTTTGAGTCTTTTTTCTGTAGATCAAAGGAGAGAGTTGTTGAAACAGGTTGTACTCTCCAGATCGAGTTGCAAGAGTGCAGCAAACTAGCGCTCTTGTATCGGCGACATCAAATCCCAAGATAAGAGGTTATGTCTTGGTAGTTGTATTTTTGTTAATTGCCTCAATTCTCTTTAGCGCCAAGGCGTTTCCGGCATTATATGGCGATGAATACAGTTCGTTATTGGAAGCGCAGCACCTGACATCTAATATTCATGCGGCTGGTTATCTGTCGCAACTATACATTTGGAGTTTTATCGTTAATTCGGACTTTTTCTTACGGGTTTTATCTATTCTTTGGTTTGGAGCCGGATTGTATTGGCTGAACTGTTGGCTTCACACAGAGGAAATCTCCGATCAAATCAGAAATCTAGTTGTATGGTTGGCTTTATTGAATCCATTTCTCTGGATGTATGGGTTTCAAATTCGTTTTTACGCAATGTTTTTTGGAACATCCGTTTTATTTCTATGGCGATTCCGTGAATGGCAAAAATTTCCAAGGGGTAGGAATGCACTTTATTTGCCGTTGAGTATTGTTTTATTGCTAACTTCGCACTTGTTCGGCACTCTGGTATTAGTAACCACGGTTCTGCATTTCCTATGGACGAGGTTAGGCAACAAACGATGGATCTTGGGCTTTCTTGTTGCAGTTGGGGTGATAACCACATTGTTATTGCCTGTGCGTTCTGCATTGATTAATCTTGTGTACAGAATGACAGCCAACCCTCCTCCAATCGATACCGCCTCGCGCGGTCTTAGTCTGGGGATGCTGATAAAAGTCCCCCTGGCGTTTTATTTTTTTATCCTGGGCGAGCGCGTCTACCCACTTTGGTGGTGGGTCACTCTCCCGGCGATGGCCATTTTGGCGATAGCCTTTTTACTTGGCTTGTGGCAGTTGCGTCGCCTTCCGGACTTAGCCTCACTCATTGTTCTCATGCTGCTGAATGTCCCAGTGATGTTCCTCGTTTTAGATCCGCTGGCGCCTCCCGGATTGCAAGGGGCGGCTCCCCGTTACCTTATCTTTGTTCTTCCTTATTTTCTGTTGTTGTTGGCTTTGGGCGCTCAGATATGGCTGCCCTTGAAACCTGCGCTCCTGATTGTGAGTCTCGCAGGGATGTATTTCCTGGCAAGACCCCATTGGAGTTATGGGGGAGGAGACGTTATGAATTGGCCACGTGAGCTTGGCAAGACACTGGGGGATCCGGGTCAAACCTGCGTCATCACCGATGGCCGTGCGCAAGCTCCTGTGATGCGCTACGTTCCTGCCGGAACGAAGGTGGCATTGATGGGAACAGCCGCAGATTGCCTGGAGTTCTCTCGAATCGTACTCGTATCAAATGATTTTCGATTATTTCAGGTCCGTTACTTTGACGAGATGGCAAGGGGCCTCAGCAAGAATTATGCACTTGTTTCCAACATGACGCTTTTCCCAGCGCAGATCACGGTATATGAAAAGGCACGGGCGGATTCACCGCAATTTGTCCCCTCCCGGCTGGATTTACCCGAGCAGGATTTGCATTTTCCGATCTTCCTGCCCGCGCATAAATGGCAGATCAACGGCTTTGCGCGCTTGGATGATAAAACTCCCTTCGTGACCATACCCTTGGCTTCGGAAGACCTTACGAAGCTCTGGATCCTTACAAACTATCGTGCCGAGCGGTTACCGCAAGCAGGAACTCCGATGTTCAGTCTGCATTTTAGTGCTGCTCCTGAACATGAAGGTGCTGAAGTTATTCTGCACACAGGCGAAGAAACAGCGAGTTGGGATGGTAGCTGCAATGCCTGCGTATCGGTATACACATGGACGAAGTTTCTCCATCTACTGGGAAGTTATGCATATCCCGGTGCTTATCAGCAGTATCAGGCGCACGTTTGGGGCTTTCCGTTAAATTTGGCTGATCAGAACTTTGAAATCCGTGACAATTAATTATTTACTTCCCAATGGGACTGGATACTATTGGGGAATGTATCCTGACCCACGGTAGTTAATAACTACATGCAGGTTCTAGAATGCTGCACAATACCACTCAAGACCGCCTTACTGGTCCAACTATCCGTCAATTGCTCGTTTTTCATGTAATAGCCATCTTTTTGATAGCTGTCGTTACCACTTGCTTGTTTTGGGCAGTTCTACCCGCCGCCTTGCTGGAAAATGCATCCACCGATTATGTTTCCTACTATGAACCAGTTGCGCGGAATATCCTGAGTGGTGTTGGTCTTGTTCGATCTGATGGAGTTGTTGCAATTAATAACCCGCCCGGTTATTCTGTTTTGTTGGCAAGCCTTTTCTCTTTGGCCGGGACAATGGGTTTGCCCGATGATCAAGTTTATTCTGCCTTTGTTCTATTTTGCATGGGAATTGCTTCCATTTTTGTGTTCTTGTTGTCGCAGGAGAATTGGGGAACCCGTGGTGGGTGGCTTTCAGCATTATTTTTTATGAGTTACCCTTTCGTTCTCTGGCTGACAAAACAACGCGGCACTGAGATGCCGTTCATGGCGGCTTTCTATGCCAGTCTATATCTGTTCTGGACCGGACTTAGAGTTGATAAATATGCGTGGTTGTTTATGCTCCTTGCTGGGGTTTTTGTGGGGGCGGCGATGCTCATTCGCGGGATTGCCGTTGGTGCGGGAATTCTCTTATGTGGATTGTTACTCTTTCTGAAAAGAAATAGCTCGTTAAAAGTGCGTCTGTTTTTGGCTTTGATCCTGTTTTTGGGAAACCTTCTTGTGGTTTTGCCTTGGCAGGTTTGGGTCTATCAGCAAACCGGGCAAGTCATCTTGTTAGGAACAAATGGCGTTCCAAGTGTTAAGGATGGACTGACATTTGCAGTTAAGTCGAAGAATTACCGTCAGGAAATCCAACTCCCTGAGGATGTAGTCCAGTTGCAGAGGAACTTAGTTGATGAAGATGCTTCGATGACCTCTTTGTCTAAAATTCTGCAGACGCTAGAAAGACACTTTGAAGATCAACCGTTGACGGTTGGAAAGTTATTCTTAATCAAAGCAGTTCGTAGTTGGTATGGTACGGATAGTGGAAGAATGGAAACTGCTATCTTGTTTGTTCAACTACTGTATGGTGTTCTTATTCTTCTTGCGACGATTGCTCTCTGGCATAGGCGTTTCCAATATTCAGGCACGCTTATTTTTGTATGGGGATTGGCAGCTTATTTTTGGTGTATGACAATTCTAGTGTTGTCAATATTGCGCTATATGGCCCCCACGATTGGGCTGTTTGCTCTTTTAGTTCCAGGAGTCATTGATTTTCTCCCACGGCGATTGCGTTTCTTCTGTTAATCATGCTCAGAAATTTCCCCTTTGTTTCCGTCATAATGCCCCTTCGCAATGAAGCCGCCCATGTCAAGCACGGTTTGCAGATGTTCCTGGCCCAGGACTATCCTCTTGACCGTATGGAAGTGTTGATACGCGGATGGGATGTCGACTGACAACACCTTCGCGCTGATCCGGGATTTCTCCCGGGGGCATTCGGAGTTGAGTATCAGGGCTTTGAACAACCCCGGGAAGATCGTGCCAACCGGTCTGAACATGGCCTTATGGCAGGCGAAAGGAGAAATCATAGTCCGGGTAGATGGGCATACCCTCATCGCCCCGGATTATGTGAGCAAGTGCGTGGAGACGTTCAAGCGTACCGAACGCCGATAACGTGGGTGGGCGGATGAATGCTGTGGGAGACACGCCCTTTGGAAAGGCCGTGGCGTTGGCCACCAGCACGCCTTTCGGGGTCGGCGGCGGGCGTTTTCATTATTCTGAACAGGAAGAATGGGTGGATACGGTTTACATGGGTGCCTGGCCGCGGCGGATCTTCGATCAGATTGGCTTCTTCGATGAAGAACTGGTGCGTGACCAGGATGATGAGTTCAATTACCGCATCCGGGAAGCGGGCGGAAAAATATTGCTTAGCCCTGCGATCAAATCTGAGTACACCGTGCGTAGCACGCCGCGGGCGCTTTGGAAGCAGTACTTCCAATATGGGTTATGGAAGGTGCGCGTCTTGCAAAAACACCCGCGCCAGATGAGCCTCCGCCAGTTCGTCCCGCCCCTCTTCGTGCTGTCCCTGATTATTTCCGGTCTGCTGGCCTTGTCTCCTGTCTTCCATTCCCTGTCATTTTTCGTTCCCATTTTATATTTCCTGGTCAACCTGCTCTCTTCCATTTACACTGCCTCCAAACGCGGCTGGCAGTATCTTCTTCTCCTGCCAATGATCTTTGCAATTTTGCATCTCAGCTATGGTTCTGGTTTCTTGGTCGGCCTGGTCAAGTTCTGGAATCGCTGGAGCGATAAGGTCGGCCGCGTGCCCGCGCGATCCGGTGAAGCCTTTGGATGATCTTGCCCGCCTACGGGTGGAATACGAAGACCGCAAATTTCGTTTCGCTGGTCGGGATATATATTCGCTCTTCAATCCTGCTCAACTCTTTGCCATTCAGGGACGCCAGCGGGCGGTGTTATCTGCGCTGAAACAACAGGGTATTGCTGATCTTTCACAACTGAAAGTGCTGGAAGTTGGTTGCGGGGGGGGCGGCGTGCTGGCAGAGTTCCTGAGCTTGGGAGTACCCGCAGGTAATTTACATGGCGTGGACTTATTGCATGACCGGTTAACTCTTGCACATGGTTGGCTGACCGGAGCCACTTTGCTCAATGCAGATGGAGGATGCCTGCCATTCCCTTTGGGGAACTTCGACCTGGTTCTGCAATATACGGCGCTCTCTTCGATCTTGGATCCCCGTGTGCGCGGTTACATGTGTGCTGAGATGTTGCGGGTGCTCAACCCAGCCGGCCTGATCCTATCCTATGATTTTTGGCTCAACCCAAGCAACCCACAGACACACGGCATCCGCCCGGCGGAGATTAAGCGACTATTCCCTGATTGTCGTTACGAATTTCGGCGTATCACGTTAGCTCCTCCTATCGCACGTAGGCTGGCATCCATTTCATGGGGATTGTGTCTGTTTTTGGAAAGCCTGAAAATATTCAATACGCATTATCTGGCTAGTATTCGTCCGGCTGTTTGATCTGCATCTGGTTTATGTCTCCGGTTTTTCTGGCCGGTCTGATTTACTTTGCCAAGCGCTAGAGCGAAAAAGAGGGCCGCGCCCGGCCTTCTCGGCGTAAGCAATTGAAATTGACCCCAAGGGTTTCCAAAACCTTTGGAGTCTGAATGCAAAGGGGTTTTTGTCATGGAAAGCGACCGTCCCATCTTAAAGAGCATCCTATCCTTTCGCAAACGGGTCTCCTTGCGGCCCTACTGGTATTCCTATGCCGCCAAGCGGCTGATGGATACGGCTGTGCCAGTGGCTGCGGCCATTGGGTTGATCTTCCTGTCCATCGTCTTTGCTGGTCAATCGCTTGTTCTGCTACTTTCTATGCGCCTGCGCGTAAATGCGTAGTGCAGCTTCCAGAAAGCGTTGGTAATTCTCTCCCTGCGCCCTAAACCACTGTGCTACTTCTGGTTCGACTTCTACGGTCAGTTTCACCTTTTTCCCGGGCATGCGCCACTGTGCCGATGCAAAGAATTCCTCGGTCAACTCAGGGATGTCCGAAGTATCGATCATGTCATCAGTCATTGCATCAAAGCGATCCAAATTGGTTTTTGTATGTTTGTTCATATTTTTTTGGCTCATCAGTTGTTGCTTTTAAATGTAAAAACAACTTCCGTTTTTCAAAAGCAGAAGATAAAAAGCGCGTAAAATTAGAAAGCAGGAAAATTTTCGACATAAGGATTCTTGATGCCGATCTCAGAAATTCACGTTTGCCCGTGTGCGGATTGCGCACACAAGGAAGAGCATCCGAACAAACAATTACATCAACAGATGAATTTGTTGTTAAGTCGTTTGGATGAACAACAACGCCGGTGGTACGTGGCGGTCGAAGCAAACCGTGTGGGACATGGGGGCGTGCGCTTACTTTCACGGATAACTGGTCTGGATGAGAAAACTATTCAACGCGGACAACAAGAAATCGAGCAAGGTTTGACAGAGCGTCCCAGCGCCCAAATTCGCCTCACGGGTGGCGGGCGACCCCAGGTTGAAAAAAAGACCCGGCGATAGTCGACGCTTTGGAAAAACTGGTTGAGCCGGAAACAGCAGGCAGCCCGATGAATGCCGAGAAATGGATCCGCAGCAGTTTGCAGCATCTGAGCGAGAAATTGAAAGAGCAAGGGCATGGGGCTTGTCCCAAAACGGTCGGACGATTGCTGAAAGACTTGAAATATTCGCTCAAGGCGAATGTCAAACGGCGGGCTGGCTCACAACATCCTGACCGCAACACGCAATTTGAATATATTGAAGCACAGAAGCAGTTGTTTCTGAGACAAGGCTGGCCGATTGTCAGTCTGGATGGCAAAAAGAAGGAGTTGATTGGCAATTTCAAGAACGCGGGTCAAGCCTGGTGCCTGGAAGCCGAAATCGTCAATGACCATGATTTTGAAACCGAGTCGCAAGGACGCGTCACTCCGTATGGCATTTATGACATCAACCACAATCGTGGCTATGTGTACGTTGGACAATCAGCTGACACGGCGGAATTCGCAGTCGATATCCTTTCCAACTGGTGGCAACAGTTCGGACAAGTGGAATTCCCGCACGCTCCTTGTCTGTTGGCGCTTTGCGACTGCGGCGGCAGTAATGGCTATCGCTCACGTTTATGGAAAGCGCAACTTCAAGAAAAACTGGCGGATACTTTGAATATGACCGTGATGGTATGCCATTATCCGACGGGCGCTTCCAAATGGAATCCCATCGAACATCGCTTGTTTGGACCCATCAGCATCAATTGGGCAGCCAAACCACTGCGCACGATTGAAACCATGCTGGCTTGTATCCGTGGAACAACCACGAAAACAGGATTGCAAGTGTCCGCCTTTCTGATCGAAAAAGTCTACGCGCGTGGGATCAAAATTACCGACGAAGTCATGGAAAGTTTACGCTTGACACGACATGCAACTTGCCCAAACTGGAACTACACAATTCAACCACGACACGCTATGGCTGGCTCTGAGATCGGTTGTTAAAGTACGGAAGTTATTTTTACAGGACTAAAGGAGATAACCCGTATGGTATCTTCGTCAAGTTCTGTGAAAACGATCACCACCACGCGGCTGTCCATCAATCCGATGCCAATCCTAGGCTATGTTTTTTGATATTGAGTTGGTTTTTGCGCCTATCCCGAATGAACTTCATGGATAAAGTATAGCCTCCGCCTGCTGGTCGTGCAAGTTGTCAATTTATGGCTTGCATGTTTGCTTTGTGCAGGTTATTTTCCCAAGGGAACATGGGCTGCGCCCTGGCCTGCTCGGCGTAAACAATTGAAATTGACCCCAAGGGTTTCCAAAACCTTTGGAGTCTGAATTCAAAGGGGTTTTTTGTCATGGAAAGCGACCGTCCCATCTTAAAGTCAATCCTATCCTTTCGCAAACGGGTCTCCCTGCGGCCCTACTGGTATTCCTATGCCGCCAAGCGGCTGATGGACATCCTGGCCGCCGCACTGGGCCTGCTGCTGCTGTCTCCCTTCTTCGTCGTCATCGCCCTGCTGATCAAACGCGATTCCCCGGGCCCGGTCTTCTTCCGCGGGCCGCGCCTGGGAGTGGGTGGGCGGGTCTTCCAGATCCTCAAGTTCCGCACCATGCGCGAGGAGCCTGCCAGTTATGCCGGGCCGGGCGTCACGGCGGCGGATGACCCGCGCATCACCACCATCGGCAAATGGCTGCGGGATACCAAGCTGAACGAACTGCCGCAGTTGTGGAACGTGCTGGTCGGCCAGATGAGCCTGGTGGGGCCGCGTCCCGAAGACCCGGCGCTGGCGGCGGCCTGGCCGGCGGACGTACGGGATGAGATCCTGTCCATGCGCCCGGGCATCACCAGCCCGGCCAGCGTCTCTTATCACGATGAAGAGAACCAGCCTGAAGGCCGCCCACGTGATGGACGATTACCTGGGGAGCATCGCTCCGGACAAACTGCGCCTGGACCAGCTCTACGTGCGTCACCACACCTTCATCACCGACCTGGACGCGCTCTTCTGGACCTTCGTGGTCCTGATCCCTCGCCTGGGAGACAAAAGAATCTCGGAGGGCTGGTTGTTCGGCGGTCCCGTGACCCGTCTGCTGCGCCGCTACCTGAACTGGATGGCGGTGGATTTCATCACGGCCTTCCTGAGCATCGGCCTGGTGGGTTTCGTCTGGCGCCTGCGCCGTCCCTTCGACCTGGGACTGGGACGCTCGGTGATCGGGGCCCTGATCCTGGCGGCGCTCTTCACGGCTTTTAATATCCTGCTGGATCTGCGCAGTATCTCCTGGACCCGGGCTGCCCCGGAGGAGGCCTTCCGCCTGATCCTCTCCTGCGGCCTGGTCACGTTGACCATCGCGCTGGTGCAGGATCTGCTCCTGCCGCAGCCGGGTCTGACGAACAGCTTCATCCTGAGCGTGGGGGCCGTGGTGCTGTTTGGCTTCGTGGCCACGCGTTATCGCTTACGTTTGATCACCGGCCTGGCCAGCCGCTGGATCGGCCTGCGCCATAGCGGGTACGGCGCCGGGGAGCGGGTGCTGGTGATCGGCGCCGGGCAGGGCAGTGAGTTTGCCGCCTGGCTGCTTTCCCGCCCGGAGTTCAACCGGCTGTACCAGGCGGTGGGCATCGTGGATGATGACCCGGCCAAACAGGGCATGCGCTTCGACGGCCTGCGCGTGCTGGGCACCACCGCCGACATCCCGGAGCTGGTGGAGCGCTATGACGTGGGGGTGCTCTACTATGCCATCGTCAAGATCGCCCGCCAGGACCAGCGGCGGATTCTGGCCACCTGCCGCAAGACCAGACTGCGCCTGATCATGCTCTCGGAACTGTTGCGGGCGCTGCACGGTCACCTGACCTCCAGCCTGCCCTGCAGCGAAGAGGGCTGTCCACTCTTCGCCCCGCCGGAGCGCTATGCGCCGCTCAAGAAGGTGGCTCCGTGAGCGGCTTCTGGCAGGATAAGGTGGTACTGGTGACCGGCGGGGGCGGCTTCATCGGCAGCCAGTTGGTGGAAAGCCTGCTGGCCCAGGGCGCACGGGTGCGGGCTTTCGTGCGCTACAACTCCCGGGCGGATGCCGGACTGCTGCGCCTGCTGCCGCCGGAACTGCGCGGCTCGCTGGAAGTGGTGGCCGGTGACCTGCGCGAATGGCAGGCCATCCGCCAGGTGGTGCGCGGCTGTGAGATCGTCTTCCACCTGGGGGCGCTGATCTCCATCCCGTATTCCTACCAGCATCCCTTCGAGGTGGCCGAGACCAACTTCATGGGCACGCTCAACATCCTGATGGCCTGTCACTATCTGGGAATCAAGCGCCTGATCCACACCTCCACCAGCGAGGTGTATGGCACGGCCCGTTATGCGCCCATCGATGAAGCGCATCCCCTGCAGGGACAATCTCCCTATTCCGCCAGCAAGATCGGGGCGGACAAGCTGGCCGAAAGCTTCTTCTGCTCCTATGGCCTGCCGGTGGTGACGGTGCGGCCCTTCAACACCTTTGGTCCGCGCCAGACGGCCCGGGCAGTCATCCCCACCATCATCACCCAGGCGCTGGCGCGCAGCACCATCCAGTTGGGCAACCTGTCGGCGACGCGGGATTTCACCTATGTGTCCGATACGGTAGACGGCTTCCTGCGGGCGGCCGAAGCGGAGAATGTGGAAGGAAGGGTCTTCAACCTGGGCACGGGGCAGGAAGTCTCGATCGGTGACCTGGCAAAGAAGGTCATCCGCATGGTGGGCAAGCCGGTCAAGATCGTGGTGGATAGCGAACGTCTGCGCCCGGAGACTTCGGAGGTCTTCCGCCTGCGCTCGGATAATTCCCTGGCAGGCGAATGCCTGGGCTGGCACCCGGAGGTCTCGCTGGATCAGGGTCTGGAACAGACCATCGCCTGGATCCAGGATCATTTGGACCTGTACCGGGTGGGGACGTATGAGTTTTAGGCCTGCACCCTGCGCCGTCTCGGCGCAGGGTGATACATGCAGAGAACGCCGCCGGGGACGGCGGCTGGAGCGTTGGATTTGTAGGGGCGGGGTGCTCCCGCCCGGTGGTTTCGACACGAGCTCAACCAGCGGCATTGGTTCGATGTGTCATCCCGAGGAGATTGCCACGCCATGGCGCCGCGGGCGCCCCTGCTCGCAATGAGAGAAAAGAAGAGGAAGAGAAAATGAAAGCTGTTGTCCTGGCAGGGGGAAAAGGCACACGCCTGGCCCCCTATACCCGTATTTTGCCCAAGCCGTTGATGCCCATCGGCGATATGCCCATCCTGGAGGTGCTGCTGCGGCAGATGAAACGTTCCGGGGTCCAGGAGGTGATCCTGACCGTGGGACATCTCTCTCACCTGCTGCAAACCTTTTTCGCGGATGGGGAGCAGTGGGGCCTCAACATCTCTTATAGTCAGGAGGCCCAGCCATTGGGAACCGCGGGTCCGCTGTCGCTGATCAAGGGGCTGGATTCCACCTTCGTGGTGACCAACGGCGATGTGCTGACCACCCTGGACTTGCGCGACCTGCTGGCCTACCACCAGTCGCGAGGCGGCATCGGCACCATCGCCGTCCACCGCCGCCAGGTGCGCATCGATCTGGGCGTGGTGCAGTGGAACGGGGAGAACTGCATCGGCGGTTACATCGAGAAGCCCACCTATGAGTATACGGTCAGCATGGGCATCTATCTCTTCGAGCCCCGCATCATGGACTATATCCCTTTCAACGCCTACCTGGATTTCCCCGACCTGATCCTCAAGCTGATCGCGGCCGGGGAACAGGTCAACGGTTACATCTTCGACGGCTACTGGATGGACCTGGGGCGCCCGGACGATTATGCCCAGGCGGCCGAGGACTTTGCCAGCATGCGCGTGCAATTCCTGCCGGGTTCGGACTGTCAGGAATAAGCAATCAACCTTACAACGGTCTGCCGCTGTGGACCAAAGCTTCGCAAGCATTTGTGGAACCTATTATTATGAGCACAAACCATGAACTGGCGTGTCGCCCTCTCTGATATCGACTTTGGCGCTGAGGAAAGTGCCGCCGTCCAGCAGGTGCTGGAGAGCCGCTGGTTAACCATGGGGGCCGTGACCCAGCAGTTCGAGCGGGAGTTCGCCGCCTACGTGGGCGCCAGCTACGCCATTGCAGTCACCAATGCCACCGCGGCCCTGCATCTGGCTTGCCTGGCCGTCGGTCTCGGCCCGGGGGATGAAGCCATCCTGCCCTCCCTGACCTTCGTGGCCACGGCCAACGCCGTGCGCTATACGGGCGCCACGCCGGTCTTCGCCGATGTCACGGGGGAAGAGAATTTGAATATCTCCCCCTGGGCGATCGAAGCCTGTTTATCGTCCCGTACCCGCGCCATCCTGGTGATGCATTATGGGGGCTATGCCTGCGACATGCCCGCCATCCTGACGCTGGCCCGCCAGCATGGGTTGGCCGTGATCGAGGATGCGGCTCATGCGGTCGGCTCCGAACTGGAGGGGCGCAAGCTGGGTACCTGGGGTGCGCTGGGCTGTTTCAGTTTTTTCTCCAACAAGAACATGACCACCGGCGAGGGCGGCATGCTGGTCACCGAGGATGAGCAGATGGCGCAGGAAGTGCGCCGCCTGCGTTCACACGGCATGACCAGCCTCACCTGGGACCGGCACAAGGGTCACGCCTGGAGTTACGATGTCGAGGGTTTGGGCTACAACTATCGCATCGACGAGCTCCGCTCGGCCCTGGGACGTGTCGCAACTGGCGAAGCTGGCCCGCAACAATGAACTACGCCGGGAGAAGACGGCGCTCTATCATGAGTTGCTGGGGAAGCTTTGTCCCCAACTGGGCCTGCCCTTCCAAAAGCATCCGGGCATTTCGGCCGCGCATCTGCTGCCGATCCTGTTGCCGGAGGGCGTGTCTCGTGAAGCGTGCATGGAGGCGCTCAAGAGACGTGGTGTGCAGACCAGCATTCACTATCCGCCCATCCATCAGTTCAGCGCCTTCCGGGAGCTGGAGGCCTCTTCCGCCTTCGACCTGCACAGGACCGAGGCCCTGGCGGCGCGTGAGTTGACCCTGCCTTTGTATCCCATGCTGGCGGAGGAGGATCTGCGCTTTGTAGTGGAGTCCCTGCGCCAGGCGTTGGAGGAAAGTCAGACCGGCTGAGTGGCATTGGTCAGGTAGGGGCGGGGGTCCTCCCGCCCGGGGTCGAGACTTCGCTGTTTGCTCCCTGCACCGTCTCGGCGCAGGATACCTCCACAGAAGGCCGCCGCGGATGGCGGCCTGGCATGCAAAACGGCGTCTCGTCTGCGGGTCTCGAGAACTGCACAGTGCCAGTGCATGCCCTCGAAGAATACCGGGGCTACTCAAGCCTCCGCTGGAGGCGAGGTAGAGATGTATACCAAGGAGTCTTAATGGAACTAAAACAATATTTTCAGATCGTGCGACGCTGGCTCTGGCTGCTGATCCTTGGGGCGGTGCTGGGCGGCGGTGCCGGATACTTTGCCAGCGGCTTGCAGCAGCCGGTCTACCAGGCAACCACACGCGCGCTGGTGATTCGTGCGCCGCAGGAAAAGACCTCAGATCTCACCTATCTGAGCGACCAACAATTGGTGCAGACTTATGTGCAACTGCTCACGACCCAACCGGTGCTGGACAACGCCTCGCAGCGCCTGGGCTATAAAGTCGGCAAGACCCAGATCAAGGTCCAGCAGGCCCAGGATACGCAGATTCTGCAGGTGTCCATCGAGGATGAGAATCCGCAGCGGGCTGCCGAAATCGCCAATGTACTGGTGACGGTCCTGATCGAACAGAACGAGAGCCTGCAGACCGGGCGTTATACCTCCACCGAGGAGAGCATCCAGGCGCAGATCGACCAGGTGGAGGAACAGATCAGCGGCCTGCAGAGCCAGGTGGACCAGCTTTCGACGCAAAACTTCCAGGATCAATTAAAGCAGGTGGAGAGCCAGATCAAACCTTTGCAGGATGAAGTCTCCACCTTGCAGCAGGATATCGCCTCTTTGACACCTGCCTATACCCAGGATCGCAAAACGCAGATCGCCGAGAAGCAGGCCCGCATCGATCAGATCCAACCGCTGCTCAATCTCTATCAGCAGATTTATTCCAACCTGGTGGTGCTGGGCAAGCCGGTGGATGCGGGGACCAACACCAACTCGCGCCTGACCCAGTTGCAATCCACGCTGGATTTGTATCAAAACCTGTATATCAACCTGTTGAGCAGCCTGGAGACCGTGCGTCTGGCGCGCCTGCAAAACACGCCCAATATCGTGCAGATCGAACCGGCAACCGTACCGGACGAACCCATCCGTCCGCGTCCCCTGACCAACACGGCTTTGGCGGCGGCAGTGGGTCTCATGCTGGCGGCGGGCATCGTCTTCCTGGTGGAGTACCTGGATGATACGCTCAAGACGCCTGAGGATGTGGCCCGGGCGCTGGAGGTACCGGTACTGGGCTTCGTGGCCGAGATGCCTCGGAATAAGAAAAGAGAGGATGTGTATGTGATCGCGCGAACCGCGCTCGCCGGTGGCAGAGGCCTTTCGCTCACTGCGCACCAACCTGGAGTTTGCCGCGGTAGACAAACCCATCCGCAGCCTGCTGGTGACCAGCCCCTCGCCCGCCGAAGGGAAGACCACCATTGCCGTCAACCTGGCGGCCATCTTCAGCCAGGCCGAGAAACGGGTGGCCTTGGTGGATGCTGACATGCGCCGGCCGCGCGTGCATCGCCTGTTGGGGATACCCAACCATGAGGGGTTGAGCAACTTCTTCCTCAATCAGACGCGCGCCAACGCGGTCAAGCGGGTCAGCGATGAGCTGCCGCAGCTCTACGCCCTGACCAGCGGAGGACTGCCGCCCAACCCGGCCGAACTGCTGGGCTCGGAGAAGATGAGCCAGATCCTGAACGAATTGATGGAACATGTGGATGTGGTGGTGATCGATACGCCGCCGGCCCTGGTGGCGGATGCCCAGGTGCTCTCGGCCAAGGTGGATGCGGTGCTGCTGGTGATCCAGCCGGGCGTAACGCAGGCTGAGTCAGCGCGAGCCTGTTTGGATATGTTCAAACGGGCGGGGGCACGTGTGGTGGGGGTGGTGATGAACCGCATTCCGCGCAACCGCGGCTATTACTATGGCGGCTATAAATACTACTCGGCCTATGGGGATCACAAGCGGTACTTCGGCAAGGACACCCAACCGACGATCCGGCCCAAGTCTGAGCAGGGTGAGGCTCACCCGGATACGATCCCGGTAGCGGCTCCGGAAATGGAGACCCCTGCAGCGACGTTGCTCCAGGTGGAGGTCTCCCCGGTGCGTTCCTACCTGGGCGGCCTGTTCGAAAAACTGCGAGAACTCCCACCCGCCGACCCGGATCATCACTAGACGAACCCCTGGCGTCGAACGAAGTCGAAGCATCCGTTCATGTCGAAACCAGCTGGCGACGAGATTACTTCGCCCTCTGGTTTCGACATGGAGCATCTCAACCAATAGGTCTCGCAATGACGGATCGAGCAGAGCCCCGCTGGTTGAGTAGGTGTAGAAACCAGGCGCCACCCTGCTAAGCGCAAGAAGCAAAAACCCTCATGCCTTCCATTCTCTTTGTGTGTACAGCCAATCGTTTCCGTTCACCACTGGCGGCTGCCGTCCTGAAACAAGCCCTGGTTGAAGAAGGGGAAGACCCCGCGGCCTGGCAGGTGGGCAGCGCTGGCACCTGGGCCCAACCCGGCCAGCCGGTGATCCCTGCCTTGCTGGAGGCCGCGCGGCAACTGGGACTGGACCTGGCGGGTCATCGTTCCACCTGCGTGAGCGGCGCGCTGCTGACGAATTATGACCTGATCCTGGTGATGCAGGCGGGCCAGAAGGAGGCCCTGCTGCATGAGTTCCCGGCGTTACACGGACACGTTTACCTGCTCTCCTATGTGGTGGAGCGTGGGACCTATGATATTCCCGATGCACTGACCTCCGAGCAGGAGGCGGTGGAGATCAGCTTGGAACTGAACCGGCTCATTCGCCGGGGTCTGGAGCAAATCTGTGTGCTGGGGGTGGCCCTGCACAATGAACGTATGCGAACCCGATGACCGAGAACAACGCTGCCCCTTTCGAACAACTCAAGAAAATCCTGAAAAACATGCGCAGTCCGGAACTGCTGGACGATCATCCCTGGACGCAGAGCCTGATCGTGCAGGAGGCCGTGGATGGACTGCCACATTTGAGCCTGGCCAGCCCCGGGCATCAATTGGTCAGTGCCATTGCGGCGCTCTTCCCGAAGATGCGGCCACCCGCCGCGCCGCGGCGCGGCAAACGCCTGGACCCGCGTTGGGGGGAGTTCGGCTTGCTGGCGGCGCTGTACTTTGTGCCTTTCCAGCGCGGCACCGCCTTTCCCGCCTCGTTGATGGAGGCCTGGGACTGCATCGACGGGGCCATCCTGTTTTCGGTGTATGGCCCCTCGGCGACCGAACTGGCCGAGGGGCAGGTGCAGGCATATCGACTGGTGGGCGAGGAAGTGGAATATGGCTCGGCCAGCACCCTGAGCGATTGGCAGAAGAAGGGCTTGCAGCGTCTGGCGGAGATCGTGCTCAACCGTGAGCGCTTCCTGAGCGATTCCTTCTCCAGGCCTTCGGTCATTTTACGGGCCAACGGCAGTCAATCCACCCTGCCGGAGCCGATGGTGCATGGGCTGGCGGCCTTTCGCAAACACGCCCCCCTGATCCGCCGCGGCCTGTGGTTGGGCGCGTTCCTGCTGTTGGCTTTCGGCCTGTTCCTGGGAGGGCGCAAGGCGCAGGCGGTTTATCAGCGGGGTCAAACGCTCTACGGAGACCTGACCGGCTTGGGAAAATTGACCCAGGGTCCCTTCGAAGTGGAAAAGATCCGGGCGGCTGGTCCGCAGTTAAGGACTCTCAAGGGGGATTTGGCGGACTTCCAGGGGGAAGTGGGGCCGCTATTATGGTTGTGTCCCGGTCTGGGCTGGGTGCCCGTGTATGGCGGCGACCTGCAAGCTGCGCCGGATCTACTGGCCCTGGCCGGGCACCTGGTGAATGCCTCTGACCTTTCGTATCAGGCGGCGGAGCCTGTGTTCGAAGCTCTCGACTCCCCAGATAAGAAGCTGGACACAACGAAATTGGCGAACCTGCTGCTGGATGCCCAGCCGCAGTTGGGGGAGGCTCGCCATGAATTGGACCAGGCGCTGGCCGAACGGCAGAATATCCCCGCTGACCGATTATCCCCGCGCCTGGGGACTCTGATCACCGGCAGGCTGGACCCGGCCATCAAGTTGGCGGATGATGGCTTGCGGCTGGGCATGGCCCTGCCAGGTCTGCTGGGTGCCACCGAGTTTGGGCCAAAGACCTATTTGCTATTAGCGGAGAATGAAGATGAGCTGCGCCCGACCGGTGGTTTCATCACCTCGGTCGGCAACCTGGTGTTGCACGATGGGCAGGTGATCAGCCTGGACTTCGAGGATGTAGGGAACCTGGACGACTGGACCAAGCCCTATCCGGCGGCGCCCTGGCAATTGCAGGATTACATGAACAGCCCGGTACTAATCCTGCGGGATGCCAATTGGTTCACCGATTACCCCACTTCGGCCATGTGGGCCGAGTACCTGTACGCCTATGCCCACGAGCATTCCGAGGATGGGGTGATCGCCTTCGACCAGCACTTCCTGGTGATGCTGCTGGGGCAGTTGGGTCCCCTGCAGGTTGCAGGGAGCGCCGGATGCCATCACGGATCAGAATGTGGTGGAGTACATGCGCCAGGCCAAGGTGCCTCCCGTCGGTGTGCCCTTGCCGGAGGGTTGGGATCGCAAGGAGTTCATCGGGGATATCGCCTCGGCCCTGCTGGGGCGTTTCCAGGATGGGCAGGGCCAGGATTGGCCGGCCCTGCTGCGCCTGCTCTCCCAGGCGCTGACCGAACGGCACCTGCTGCTGCAATTCGATGACCCGGACATGACCGCCCTGCTGGCTGAGCGCGGCTGGGATAACGCTGTGCGTTCCAGGGGCAGCGATTTCCTGATGGTGGCCGATAGCAACATCGGTTTCAATAAGACGAATGCGGTGGTGACGAGCAGCCTGTCCTACGATGTAGACCTGACAGATCTTTCCGCACCGCAGGGCACACTGGTGACCACGCATCGAGAACAATGCCAGCAAGTACGTGCCCTGCTTCCAGTGGAGCGCAGGGCTGATCATTCGGGGAAAAAGACTATCCCATCGACCGCTGTTACTGGAATTATCTGCGGGTCTATAAGCAGGAGGGCGTCAAGCTGCTGGCCGCCAGCCCACATGCCATCCCTGGCAATGAGATGGCGCTGGGCGAGAATGTTCCGGCCCGGGTGGATGAACTGGAGGAGGAATTACCCGGCGTGCGCGGCTTCGGGACTCTGCTGGTGGTCTCGGGCGGGCGATCCTTGAGCACGAGCTTCCGCTTCGCCCTGCCCCCCACGGTCCTGGTCCGCGGAAAGGCGGGCCAGTTGATCTATCACCTGTTCATCCAAAAGGAACCCGGCACATTGGCGAATCCCTTGACCGTACGCATCCATCTCCCCAACAGGGCCACGTTGAACTCCATCTCGAGGGAAGCCACCGTGCAGGGAGACAATCTACTGATCGACAGCGACCTGCGCACGGATTTTGAGCTCGAACTGGTCTTTACACCCTAAATCCGGCCGAAATCCGAGGTGCATTTCCCTGGGAAGATGCTATGATGTCCTCAAGACCCAAGGCGAAAGAAGGGCTTATCTTATGTTTAAATATCTTCGTATAGCATTCGTTGCCGTTTTACTGTTGAGCATTGTCCTGCTGGCTCAGGACCAGATCGCCTGGGCTGAGAACGGCACCAGCCAGGCTCCCATGATCCAGCAGGAAATCCCGTTGTCCCATGGCAAGCCTCCTCCAGGGACGGTCAAGCCGCCGCCGCGCGTGATTAAGGTTTGCGAGGATGGAGATTATTCCGTGGGCGGTGTATCCACGATCAGCATCAAGCATCTGGCACGTAATTACTGCGTCGGGGCTTTCCTGCGGAAGTTATCCTTTGCCCTGGATCATATTCCCGGTGGTGATGGGCACCTTCTGGCGGATGCGACTGCTGTGCGTATTTACTTCCGGAAATTCCCGCTCCTGGCCCTGCTTTCCCGGAATGGGACTGTCAACATATGCTATGCCGTGCCCCCGGGCAAACAGGCGAAGATCTACCGCCTGGAACCCACCAGGAGACTCTTGAAGTTTGCGTGGAAACCCTTGGGCACCACCGTGAAGCAGGGCATCGCCTGTGCTTCCGCCCAAATCTCCGGAACATATGCGCTGATCGGGAAATAGCTCTCATTCAGAACATGTCAGCCGGATCGGCTGTTACGGCGGGGAAGAGATATTAGCTCTTCCCCGCCGTTGATTCTGACCCTGCCTGCCGCCATCATCTGGAGCGCTTTCTGCCAGCCTGTTCGATTCCAGCATGGATCAAAAGGTCGTTGTTCGCTATCCCTAAATCCGAATGAAATCTGAGGGGTGTCCAGGAATATCTGAGGTACGATAGAATAAAATAAGCAGTTGGGGAGGACTACCATGAATCGAACGATGCGTTTTGGGGTTGTGGCCCTCTTGTTCGTGGGCCTGCTGTCGATGGCCGATGGTCAGGTCGCCCTGGCGGCCCGGTCATCCGAACCGGGTCTCTCGGTCGCTGAGCAGGGGAACGGCGCTGTGGCTGCCTTCGGGCATGATGACGATTGCAGCAAAGATAAAGATAAAGATCATCGCAGGGGGCGACATAGGGATAAGCACAAGCACAAATGCCGGGGTACGGTGAAGCCGCCCCCCAGTAACTTCATCATTCCGGTCACCGGTGAATACTCGGTGGGCGGTTACTGTACGCTTTCGGTTGGTTTGATAGATCCGCATGTGATCCTGACGGCCAGCCTCCAGGCCCCCCTACCACGTGACCTGCCGCGTGAGCTGCAAAATGCATACCAGGGCTGCCTGCTGACCTACTATCGTAATGGAAAACTGCTGCAGACCCTGACCCCAAACCTGGGCGGCACATCGATCTGTTTTGCGGCGGTCCCGGATCGGGAAATGATGGTCTATTTTTTCGATCTCTATGAGCACCAGCCAAAGTGGTCCCCGCTGGAGACCACGCTGGTGGATGGTATAGCTTGTGCGGCTGCGAACGCCTCTGGAATTTATATTCCTACTTTTCCGCGCTAGCCGTTGGGTAAGAGGTGACCGTTCAGAGTCGTTGTGCTGATGCGCAGGCGGGGCGGATGTAGTCCCATCCTGCCCCGCTCCTTCAATATGCAGAACTCCCGCCTCCGCTTCTTTCAAAAGCTGCTCCCGCCCTTCCTGCTGGCGATCTCTCTCACCGCCATCTACCTGATGACCCTGGCGCCCGGGTTGACCTGGGCCAACGGTGGGGGGGATGGGGGCGACTTGATCGCGGCCGTTGCCACCGGCGGTGTGCCGCATCCTACCGGCTACCCGTTGTATTTGTTGTTGGCGCGTCTCTTTCAATTCCTGCCAATCGGTTCGCTGGCCTGGCGTACCAATCTGCTGTCCGCCCTGGCGAGTGTTTTGGCCGCGGCCTTGATCTATCGCATAGTGGTCCGCGACTTGAAGACTGCAAATCCCCTCCCCTCCTGGATTGCCGGTCTGGTTGCGGGCCTGGCATTCGGACTGGCGCCCCTGGTCTGGTCGCAGGCAGTCATCACCGAGGTATATGCCTTACAAGCCCTTTTGGTGGCTCTGTTGCTGTATTTGTATACCGGGCCCGAACCCGCCTCGCCCCCGGCGCGGAAGCGTCTCGACCGCCTGCGTGGATTGACCCTCGGGTTGGCACTGGGGAACCATCTGACGACCCTGCTGCTCGTTCCGGCGGCCCTGCTCGCTGGCTCGCTGCGCAAAGTTCCAAGCGCGGGAGTCTCTGCTGCCTCCAGAGTCGCTTGGTTCCGGGCCTGGCAACTGGATGGCCCTGCGCTTCGCAGGCAGCTGCTCTGGTTCGTTCCCGGTCTATGCTTTTATCTCATCCTGCCCCTGCGGGCGCTGTCGCTGCCTCCGGTCAACTGGGGTGACCCGGTGACCTTGAAGAATTTTTGGTGGCTGGTCTCGGGTGGGGTTTATTCCAGTTATTATCTGCAGGGTGGTTTCGCCGAAATGGGGGAACGCCTGCAGGCCTGGGCGGCGCTGCTGGTGCAGCAGTTTGGTCTGCTCGAACTTCTGCTGGGCCTGCTCGGCCTGATCGTCTTTGGCCGAAGGACGCGGCTGTATTTTCTAACCCTGTGGAGCGCGCTGGCTTCCAGTCTGTTCGCGCTGGTTTATGGTTCGGCTGATTCTTATGTGTACCTGATTCCCGTCTATCTCTCTTTTGCCCTCTGGATTGGCCTGGGCTTCAGCTGCCTGTTGCGGCAGATTCCATCCCGGTTCGCTTTGGGGCGTCTGGCCCTGGGGTTATTACTGATAACTTTCATCGTGCTTCGTGCATCGACCTATTGGCAAAGCGTGGATGCCGCCCATGATGAACGCGCCGAAGCCTTTGGGAGTCAGGTGCTGGCTTCCGCGCCTCAAGATGCCATTGTCTTTGCTCAGGGGGACGAAGCCGTATTCAGTCTCTGGTATTTTCATTTCGCCCTGCATCAACGCGCCGATCTGGTAGTAATTGCCACGGACCTGCTGCATTTCGATTGGTATCAAAAGACATTACATGCGGCTTATCCGGCTTTGGCGATTCCGCGGCCCTTTCCCTGGCCGGAGACTCTGGCCCCTGCCAACCCGGCGCGTCCGGTGTGTCATGTGCAATATACCGGGCAGGCGGAGATCGATTGTTCGCAGCCAGTGACCACGCCATGAGGTGAAAAAAATCCTGGCCGTGGATGATACGCACCCGCATGCGCGCGTAAATTGACATCCTTTTCTGTTCGGGTATAATACGGCTCGCACGTGGAATGTATTCATTCAAATGAAGCAAGAGCGGCAGACCGGCCGACTAGCTCAATGGCAGAGCAACTGACTCTTAATCAGTTGCTCCGATTAATAATTTGCGTATATTTCGCATGGCTCCGTAGCTCAACGGCAGAGCAGTTGCCTCTTAAGCAATTGGTTGAGGGTTCGAATCCCCCCGGAGTCACAAAAACTAGGGTCTAACACCACAAAATGACCATTTTTGGTCTTGGGTGTTAGGCTCTAGGGTTTTAAAGTTCAAGGTATGATTTTAAAGTCTTAATAGAGTGTGATTAGGTACACCTTGAGTACACCTTACAGGAGATTTGTGATGCCTAAATGTGTAACATGTGGCAAGTGGAAAGATGAGGAAGAATTTAATTGGAGATATAAATCTCTTGGTATTCGCCATCCTACGTGCCGTGAGTGCCACAAACCTTTTCGCAAGAATTGGTATGAGGGAAATAAAGAAAGACATTTAGAGCAAGTTCAAGCAAGGAAGCGGGAAGCCCGCAACATAGCAAGGGAGTATGTCTTTGATTACCTATCATCCCATCCTTGTATTGAGTGCGGCGAAAGAGACCCTGTTGTCTGGGAGTTTCATCATCGCTACGGGAAGGATAAAGACGTAAGCGCTATGGTTACTGGTGGGTATCCAGTTGCCACAATTCAATCCGAAACCGTCAGTATCCACCTGTAAAACGTAATCCTCAAAGCTCGCAGGTGTATATAAGATCATTACTTCAATTTTCCCAAAGCAACTTTTCCGAGATCAAATCAACACCTGTTACCGACTTTTTCACCGTTTCTTTTTCATTTGAGAAAATTAAAAACATCGCTTTGGTAGAAATCAAAACACCTTTTTGAGGGGCATCCAAAGAAGTTGTTGTTACAAGTGTTTTCCAACCAGAATATACAGGTTGGGGAAGAAGATTAATAGAATATTAGAATAGGGTAAATGCGATATAACTACTCTTGATTGTTGTTTAAATAATTTATATAATAAACTATATAATTTCGGATAACTCCTAACTTTGGAAAGATGGACAGTGACAGAACTTACTATTGATTGTGAAGACACTTCCAATAAACCCATCGATTACAGTTATTTACCTGAACTGGTTGGTCACTTACTGGGTTTGGCGCACTTGGAGATAACGCAATTGTGCACCGAAGTGATGGAACCGCTCCAATTGACTCCAAAGCAATTTGTTGCGATGGAGTTCATCTCGAAAAATCCCTGCATCTCCCAAAAAAACATCGCTGAAAACATAGGAACCGCCCCAGCCGTGATGGTTGGGATTTTAGACTACCTGAGTGGGCGTCAGCTCTTAAAAAGAGTACGTTCACCCCACGACAGACGCGAATATTATGTCCAGCTTACGCCAAAGGGTGCGGATATGCTTGGAGAAATAAAAAGAATGGCGTTCGAGGTAGAGGACTTGTATCAGGAAAAAACCGGCTTAACCGACGAAGAGAGAGCAACCATCTTGCCTATTCTGCGAAAGATAACGAACCGGTAATGTACTCATTTATGGCTGGTTAATATGAACTTCACGATCGGGAACGGTCTCGCGACCCATTACACGTTAAAAGGGACAAAGGAGGGCATTCCTTTGGTTTTCATCAACGCGTTGGGAACCGATCTGCGCATCTGGGATGGAGTCATGCCATATGCCACGGACCATCATCCGGTTCTCTGTTTCGATAAGCGCGGACATGGCCTTTCGGATTGTCCACCTGCGCCTTATTCAATTCATGACTTCTCCACCGATTTGCTTGGTTTGCTGGATCAACTCGAAATGTCGCAAGCCATTTTGATAGGCATCTCTGTGGGGGGCATGATTGCTATGGATTTTGCCGCAAGCTGGCCGAAGCGGGTCTATTCGATGGTCTTGTGCGATACGGCTCCCATCATCGGAACAGCCGAGCTCTGGAACGATCGTATCAATAAACTGCGCGAGAATGGTATGCACTTTATGGCTGAAGCCATTCTGGCTCGTTGGTTTGCGCCCACTTTTAAAGAAAAATCACCCGCTATTTATCAAGGATGTTACAACATGCTCACACGCATGCCCGTGGAGGGATATACCGGCACATGCGAGGCCATTCGAGATGCCGATTTGACAGAAGCTGCCAGGAAAATCAATGTGCATACTCTGGTACTTTGCGGTACAGAGGATGTCTCCACCCCGCCTGATTTGGTTCGGGAATTGGTGGAGCTCATGCCCAATGCTGAATTTCAGGAAATCCCTGGTGCTGGTCATTCAACCTGTATCGAGCAACCAGTCGCTGTTTCGAAACAGATCGAGCGGTTCTTATGAACTTCATTTCTTCGCTCTGGCTGGACTTTATCAGGCTCATAAGCCACTAAGGCAGAGATATCGTGGATGACAATAAATTTGAACATGGCATGAAAATAAGGCGAGCGGTTTTAGGTGATGCCCATGTTGACCGCGCCGAAGCCAGCAAAACTCCTTTTGATGCGGAGTTTCAACAATTCATAACGGAATCAGCCTGGGGATCCATTTGGGCGCGTCCGGGATTAGACCGTCGAACACGTCACTTGATTACCCTTGCGATGTTAGCTGCGTTGGGCAAGGAACACGAACTGGCAATGCACATTCGCTCAACTCAGAATACCGGTGTGACTGAAGAAGAGTTGAAAGAGGTGTTTTTGCAAGTCGCAATTTATGCTGGCGTACCCTCTGCCAATACTGCATTCTCGGTTGCCAAAAGAGTGTATGCCGAATTGAGCGGAAAGGATGTTGCAGATGAATGAATTGGAGGAATATAACCAGCTGGATTGGAAGGTTCAGCCGCCTTATCTCCACCCGGATTACAAATCAACCATCAAGCGTTCCCCGAGTTGTCCGCTGGTCCCCCTGACGCAATCTCTGTCGGAACTAACTGGACCGGTTTACGGTCGTGACGAAATCCATTCACTTGATAGCGAACTGACCAAAAACTCAGTGAAGACCGGCGAGCCGTTAGGAGAACGGATTATCGTTACAGGACGCCTGCTAGATGAACGTGGAAAGCCCATCCGAGATGCCTTGATCGAGATCTGGCAGGCCAACTCGGCTGGTCGTTATATGCACAAAGTGGACCAGCATGATGCACCACTCGATCCGAATTTCCACGGTGGAGGTCGTACGTTGACAGACGAGAACGGCGTTTATCGTTTCACTACCATCAAGCCTGGTTCGTATCCGTGGCGCAATCACCTCAATGCGTGGAGGCCCCGTCATATCCACTTTTCCATCTTCGGCACGAATTTCCTGCAACGCCTAGTAACCCAGATGTATTTTCCGGGCGATCCGCTCCTGCCACTTGATCCCATTTATAACGGCGTTCCCGACGAGGAAGCCCGCAAGCGGCTGGTTTCTATCTACGATCATGACGTGACTACACCAGAATGGGCGCTGGGTTACCGTTTCGATATCGTGGTCTGCGGTCCGCGCCAGACACCGTTTGAGTAGGAGGTTAGAGAAATGAGTGCTACGATGAAACAGTCAGCAGGCCAGACCGTTGGCCCATTTTTTCGCATTGGGTTGATTTATGGTCAGGCACAAAATAATCTAGTGAACGAGCAGACCTCTGGCGAACGCATTACACTCACTGGGGTCGTGGTTGATGGAGATGGGGAACCAATTCCGGATGCGATGATCGAAATTTGGCAGCCAGATTCCAGGGAATCTTTAACCATCCACTTGATCCGTTGCGCAACCAAGCCGACCCCAACTTTCGCGGCTTTGGCCGAGCGGAAAATCGCAATGCAGGCAAGTACGAATTCAAGACGATCAAACCTGGCGTTCGAGATGGAATGCCCCCCTATGTCAATGTTCACGTGTTCGCGCGCGGGATGTTGATCCACGCCATGACCCGCATGTACTTTTCGGATGAACCGGCTAATGACAGTGATCCGGTCCTGAGTTCGGTAGTATCCGAAAGGCGGCACACGTTGATCGCTACCCGTGAGCAATCCGACGGTCCGCCGGTTTACCGCTTCGACATCCGTATGCAGGGCACGGACGAAACGGTGTTTTTCAACCCCTGATTCGCGTTCCGTTTGTCCGTCTGGCGGAAGGGAACAATACTGACCTCTATGCGCTCAAATCCCAATATTTCGTCAGGGAGAACGGGAAGAAGGTATTCCTATTTGGAGGTCAACTTATGTCAAAACTATTCCCACCCTATCGTGCCGATCATGTCGGCAGCTTGCTCAGGCCGCAAAAATTACTCGAGGCACGCGGACGTTTTCAAGCAGGTGAAATCTCCGCAGGCGAACTGCGCGCTGCTGAGGACGAAGCCATTGCTGAGGCTATCAAAAAGGAGGAAGAGGTTGGGCTGCACAGCGTCACCGACGGCGAATTTCGAAGGACCTTTTTCCATCTCGATTTCCTGGAACAAGTAGGTGGTGTGACAGTTAGTGGGGCTATCGCTGCCAACCCAGATGCCAAACCCACGAAAGAGGGCTTCACCCCGCCGCGTCTCGCCGTGACCGGCAAGCTGAAACATAAAAAGAATATTCAAGTCGACGATTTCCTGTACTTAAAATCCCAGGTTGGTCCCAACACTACTCCAAAAGTGTCCATCCCTTCACCGACGATGGTGCACTTCCGTGGCGGACGCAAGGCCATCGATATCCACGCTTATCCCGATATGGACGAATTTTTCGAAGACCTGGCTCAGGTCTATCGCGAAGAGATCAACGCCCTGTACGAGGCGGGCTGCCGCTACATCCAACTGGACGACACCAATTTAGCTTACCTGTGTGATCCGAAGATGCGCCAGGGTGCGGTCGAGCGCGGCGATGACCCCAACGAGTTGCCACGTACCTATGCAGCCTTGATCAACGATGTCATCAATGGTCGTCCGGATGATTTGACAATGGGCGTACATTTCTGCCGGGGCAACTTCCGCAGTACCTGGTTTGCCCAGGGTGGCTATGAGCCGGTGGCCGAGGTGTTGTTCAACGATCTGAACGTGGACGCCTATTTCCTGGAATACGATGACGAGCGTTCGGGCGATTTCTCCCCGCTGCGTTTTGTGCCAAAGAACAAGACAGTTGTGCTCGGGGTAGTGACTTCGAAGACCGGCGATTTGGAGGACAAAGATTTCGTCATCAAGCGCATCAAGGAAGCGGCCAAGTACATGCCATTGGAAAATATGTGCCTGAGCCCGCAGTGTGGCTTCTCCAGCACAGTCCACGGCAACGAACTGACCCATGAGGCTCAGTGGGCCAAACTTGGAATGATCGTGGATGTGGCCCGGGAAGTGTGGGGAGATTAACCGGATTTTCAGGGCAAGTCATGCCTGGGAAAGGAGAGGTTCGCAAAAGTAAATTAATCTGTTGTAGAGTTGAATGTGACTAGCCAACTTTAGTATTGGAGGAACTATGAGCAAGAAAATTGAAAAAACTGCTCGAAAGATCACCTTGCGGATTTTCCCCTTCCTGCTGGTTTTCACCATGATCCTGACTGCATGCGGAGCGCCTGCTGCAACGGAAGCACCTGCCCCCACCCAAGCCCCCGCTGCGACCTCAGCTCCTGCCGCCACAGAAACACTGGCTATGACGGAAGCCCCGACTGCTGAACCAGCGGGCCCGATCAAGATCGGCCAGTTGAGCGACCTGACCAGCACCTTTACGCCCTGGGGTCTCAATGTGCGTGACGGCATGGCGCTGGCTGCCAAGGAAATTAATGACGCAGGCGGGGTGAATGGCCGCATGATCGAGATCAGTATTCAGGATTCCGAAAACAATGGCGACACCGGGGTTGATCGCTACGAGCGACTTGTCGAAGACGGTGTAGTAGCCGTCGGCGGTATCCTTTCCAGTGGCGTCGGCGCGCCAGTCGCTGCAGACGCCGAGAAGCTCCATGTGCCAGTCTTCCTGGTGAAGTCGGGCACCGAGGCTGCGCTCACGAAGGAGAGCCGATATACCTTCCGGACGTGTCTGCCAGCAGCACCGATGACGGCCGGGCCGATCCTTCAGTACGCCAAGGAGCAGGGGTACACCAAGGTCGGGGCCATCGTCGCTGATTACCCTTGGGGACAATCGTTCAAGTCTGCCATGGAGAATACGTTCAAAGATTCGGGCATTGACTACACCATCGAGGTCGCCCCAGTACCGCCGACCACTGACTTCACCCCGTTCGTACGGAAGATGGCTGACTTCGGTGCGCAAATGATCGTGGCTACTGGCCATCCGCCGGGAAACTCGGCGATCGTCAACCTGTCTGCCGACCTGGCTGGGAACGTGCCGGTCACTGGCGCCTGGACTCCGCCGGATCTTTCGGTCGGCGGGCTGCAGGATCTTGCCATCGGTCGCTTCAGCGATTTCGCCTGCGCCGATTACCTGGGTGCCAGCTATGCCGATCTGGCTAAACGCTACCTGGCATTCTCCGACAACAAGTTCATGTCGGACGATGCCGTCGCCGGGTATGCGATTGTGAAGATCGTCGCCGAGGCGGTCGGGGCGGTCGGTGATGACCCAGAGGCCGTGGCTGAGTATGTCCACTCCCATACGTTCGATATGCCGGGCTATGCCCACCCGTTGAGCTGGACCGAGTGGGGCGAGCTGGCCGAGTCCGCTCCGATCTTCTTCCAGATCAGTGCAGGACCGGCGCCAGAAGGATTGAATGAAGCGGGGGACTGGTGGTTAACGCTACTGTCCCATTCCGCACCGCTCACGCCTTACGAGCCGGCGCAATAACGCCAATGGCGATACTCGAACTGGATAAGATTGCGAAACACTTTGGCGGACTCGCCGCTGTCAACGGCGTGACCATGAAGGTCGACGATGGCGAAATTCTGGCCATCGTCGGCCCAAACGGTGCTGGAAAAAGCACGCTGCTCAAGATGGTCGTTGGTCTCGAAGTACCAACTAGAGGTATGATCAGATTCGCCGGCGAGGATATCACACGTCAACCCGCCCACCGCGTTCGTCAGCTAGGGATCGCCATGGTGCAACAGACGCCCCGTCACTTTCCTACGATGACAGTGCTTGAGAATGTGGCGCTCGGGGCTCTCTTTGGCAAGGTGGAAGCACATCGAAAGGAAGAACAGGCTCTTGAGCTCGCCGATGAGGCGCTTTCCTTCGTCGGCCTTGCTGACCGAAGCCATGACCCCGTCAGCAATCTAAATCTGAACGAGCAGCGGTTCCTTGAACTGGCCCGGGCTATCGCCGGAGGACCCCGGCTTCTGGTGCTGGACGAGGTGATGGCAGGACTCAATGATGCCGAGTTGGAGGCCTTCATAAAAATGATCCGAACGATTCGCGATCAGTTCAACGTGACCATTATCTGGGTCGAGCACGTCATGAAGGCGGTGATGAGTTTCGCGGAGCGGATGGTGGTTCTTAACTTCGGGAATATTCTGACCGAAGGTCTGCCCAAAGATGTGATGCGCCACCCGGCAGTCATCGAGGCGTATCTGGGCGAGGAGATCAAATATGCTTGAGGTCAACGACCTCTCGGCCGGATACCAGGGCAATGATGTCGTGCACGAGGTGAACTTTCGTGTCAACCAGGGCGAGGCGGTCATGATCATCGGCTCTAACGGCGCCGGGAAGACAACGTTGTTCCAGGCATTGTGCGGGCTGCTCTCGCCTTCGTCAGGGAAGGTTCTATTCGAAGGCAATGACATCACCGGGATTCCGGCCGAGCGAATTGCCCGGCTTGGGATGAGGTTCGTATCCGCCGTGCGGCATTTGTTTCCCCGAATGACGGTCGAAGATCACCTGCTCCTTGGAGCATATCCTCATAAACCCGATCCAGAGACCATGTCGATCGTCCTTGATCTTTTTCCCCGTCTGGCTGAGCGGTGGCGACAACGCGCCGGGACGATGAGCGGTGGCGAGCAACAGATGCTCGCAGTGGGTCGTGCCTTGATGTCAAATCCTCGGCTCCTCATACTTGATGAGCCAAGCACCGGTCTCGCTCCCTTGCTTGCTCGGGCGGCCTATGAGGCTCTCAATGTGTTACGGCAGCGCGGGCTGACCGTGCTGGTCACCGAACAGCAGGTTCCACTGGCGATGGCTTTCTGCGATCGCGGTTATGTCCTCGAAAATGGTTTCATTCGACTCGAAGGGATGACCGAAAAGCTGGCGGTAAATCCTGCTGTCCGCAGCGCTTATCTAGGTGTGACATGATCGCGAATATTCTCGATGGGATTGTACTTGGGCTCCAGTTTGGCCTGCTCGCGACCGGGCTCACTCTGGTCTATGGTCTGGGCGGTGTGCTCAACCTGGGCTACGGGCAGATAGCGGTGACCTCTGCCATGACCGTGGCGCTTGCCATGGAGGCTGGTGTCCCCGTCTTGCCTGCGGTCACGGTTGGCCTTCTCGCAGGCGGCTTGTTCGGCTTCTTCCTCGATCTAACGATCCTGCGCCCGGTGTATCGCCTGCATGGTGAGGCACGTGTCCTGCTCAGCCTGCTGCTCACGCTTGGCGTGTCTTTCATCGTTGACGGCTTTCTCAACTGGCGCTTTCCCCTGAAGACTTTGAACCTGCACATCGGGGGCGGGGCGGTCGAGATTTTGGGTGTGCCGATGCGGCGGGGAAGCCTCGTAGCTTCGGCGATTACACTCGTTAGCTTTGCGGGGCTGTTCCTTTTCTTCGGGCGCACCTCCCTGGGGCGGGCGATACGATCAGTCATCGAAGACGAGGAGGGAGCCAGGCTGATTGGCATCGATCCGAAGAAGATGCTTCGCCTGATCCTCGTTTTGAGCGGTGTCCTGGCTGGGTTGGTGGCGGTCACTCGTTCGATGGTCGCTCCGGTGGACACCAAGTCCGGGCTTTCCATCACCGTGTTTGCCCTTATCGTCACCGTGGTCGGCGGTCTTGGCAACGTGGTGGGGGCATTGCTTGCAGGCATCATTCTGGGAATTGTCAATGTCATCGCCGCGGACTACATTGGCTCCTATATATCCCTGATCATCCTGCTCGTGGCGGCAGGGGTGACTATCCTCATCCGCCCGGCAGGTTTACTGGGAGTCAAGGAATGAGCGGTCAATTCACTGGCCGCACCGGTACCTCCCTGATCGGAGGAACTGAGGCGCGCACCTCTCGTGCCCTCCCGGCGCTATTCATACCCATTAGCGCGGTCGGTGCAGTACTTGCTTTGGTCCCGCTCTGGGTGGGTGACTCGCGTGTGCTCATGGGAGTTGCCGTCCTCGGGCTGGCGTTTGTCTGTTATACCATTGGCTTCAATGTGATCTTCGGCAGCACCGGGCAGTTGTTCCTGTGTGTCGGCGCCCTCGCCGGCGTCGGCGGCTTCGGTGGGGCCATTCTTGCCGATAACGTGGGTTTGCCCATCGTGGTGAGCATCCTCCTGGCGTCCCTCGCCGCTACGATGATCGGTGGATTGCTCAGCTATATCGCGGTGCGACGTTCTCTCGGGGTCATCTTCACCGGGATCGTCACGCTCATCTTCTCGCTTTCGTTCGATGCTCTGCTGCTTGGGCTCAGTCACTTGACCGGCGGGGATACGGGTCGCTCGATCGATTCCGGCGCTGACACCTTGCTTCGGGCCCAGGTCCCGCCTTACTACCTGATGCTTGCCCTCGTGCTTATCTTTCTTCTCATTCACGGCCTGCTGCGACGCTCCTATATTGGGTGGGCTTTTCGCGCCCTCCGCGACGACGAGGTTGCCGCGGAGTTGGCCGGCGTCGATGTTGCCCGTTACCGGGTATACGGAGCGCTGATCGGGGCGGCGATGCTCGGTCTGGCCGGCTCGACCTACGCCTTCACCGAAGGAAGGATCAGCCCAACCACCTATGGGTTTGGACAGGTGGACGTTGTGGTATTGGTGATGCTGGCCTTTGGCGGGATCGGCACCCAGTTCGGCCCGATCATTGGGGCGGTCACCTTCACTTTCGTCGACGAGGTCCTGATCGATTTCGGTCAATTACGGCAGGTAGCCTATGGAATTCTCGTCATTGTTTTGTTTTTATGGATGCCGCGCGGCCTGATTCCTAGCGCGGTCTCTCTTTGGCGCCGTGTCCACAGGCTGGTGGAAGGGAGGAAATAATGGGGAATGCCATCATCATCGGAAGCAGTTATGCCGGGTTGGCGGCTGCGCTGGAATTACGTTCCCTGTTGCCTCCTAGTGAGATAGTTACGGTTGTCTCCTTGAGCGAGGACTTCATCTTCTTCCCGTCCCTGATTTGGGTGGTACAGGGAGAACGGGAACTGGCGGATATCTCATTTCCCGTCCGTCCGGTGCTGGAAAAGACCGGGATCGAGTTTGTGCGCGCTGGTCTCGAGCGTATCGACACTGAAAAAAGCAGGCTTGCCCTCAATAACGGTCAGGATCTACACTTCGATAAACTATTGATCGCGACCGGTGGTGAATGGGATTGGGAGAATACCCCCGGTCTTCACCCAAAACCGGGTGGGTTTACCATCTCTATGCTGTCGCCAGGCGGAGCACTCGAGGCACGGAAGGACTGGCAAGCCTTGCTGGCCGATCCGGGTCCGATTGTCATTGGCCTGGACCTGAACGCCAGTCTGTATGGCGCTGCCTACGAGTTTGCCCTTAGCCTGGATATTGCCTTGCGCAAAGCTGGCGTACGTGAAGAAGCACAAATCACTTTTATCACTCCCGAGCCATATCTGGGTCATTTCGGACATGACGGACTGGGAAATTCGCGCCGGATCATCGAAGGTGCGTTTGCCAGCCAGGATATTACCTATCTCACGGAAGCACAAATCGATCACATCGAAGAGGAAACTGTAGTGTTGGGCAATATGCACGCACGGCTGCCCTCCAGGTTCACTATGATCGTGCCGCCCTACCGGGGGATCGGTCCGGTACGCGAGGCGCCGGGCCTGGGCGATGAAGAGGGGCGTATACCGGTGGATGCGACGTATCGCAGTCGAAGTTACCCACACATCTTCGCGGCCGGCGCAGCGGTTCAACTCGAACCGCAGGTAACCACGCTGCTACCTTGTGGTGTATTTATCCCTGGCACAGCCAGCGCCGAAATGGGACGGCTAGCGGCTACGAACATCGCTGCAGATTTGGGGTATGGGGAACCGGTCGAGAAACCTGTTACTGCGATGAAGTCATTCTACGTTATGGATTCTGCTGGGCATGGCTTGTTCATGTCACTCGGACCACAATCCTGGTCGAATGTGCAGCTCAACATACCCGGCCCTTGGGGACACTGGGCCAAAATCGTGGCTGAAAAATACCAGATGTGGCAGTTGCAATCCGGGCGGTATTGAGATGGCAGGTGCATCTATTGACTCGTCGCTGTTTGCTCCTCTGTTCAGCGACCCTGAAGTGGTAGAGCAATTCTCTGACATAAAGTTTGTGCGAGCCATGCTGAAGGTGGAGTCCGCGCTGGCAAAGGTAGAAGGCCAGTTGGGCGTAATCCCTGGCGAGGCGGCAGCCCAAATCGTTAATATCGCAGCCAGCTTGGAAGTCGATTTCGAGCGCTTGCGCAGCGGGGTTGAAAAGTCAGGCATCCCGGTGATCGAGCTGGTGCGCCAGCTTCGTGAGCAGGCAGGAGGACAAGCTGCTGACTACATCCATTGGGGGGCAACCAGCCAGGACATCATGGACACAGCTCGGGTATTACAAATCCGGGCTGCGTTGACTATTCTGGAATCGAGGCTGGGCAACGTTGTCTGGAATCTGTCGCGACTTGCTGACAGGCATCGTCATACGTTGATGGCTGGACGGACCCATTCGCAGCAGGCGCTGCCGATCACTTTTGGGTTCAAAGTAGCCGGGTGGCTGGCGCCCTTGATACGTCATCGTGAGCGACTGGCTGAGATGAGGCCGCGCGCTTTGGTGGCGCAATTCGGTGGTGCGGTCGGGACGCTGGCAGCCCTGGGCGAACCAGGAACACAGGTGCAAGAAGCCCTGGCCGCTGAACTGAGACTCAACCTGCCTCCCATCCCCTGGCACACCCAGCGGGACAACATGGCAGAACTGGCGGGTTGGTTATCGCTGGTCAGCGGCAGCCTGGCCAAGATGGCCCAGGACATCATTCTGCTAGCACAGTCCGAAGTAGGGGAGTTGCGTGAATCAGGGGATGCCTCGCGTGGCGGTTCAAGCAGCATGCCGCAGAAGAATAACCCGATGGTCAGCGAGCTCATCATCACTGCTGCCCGTACCAACGCATCTCTACTGGGGTCCATGCACCAGGCCCAGGTGCAGGAGCACGAACGAGGCACCCACGGCTGGCAGATGGAGTGGCTGGTTTTGCCACAGATGTTTACTCTCACTGCTACTGCCTTGAACAAAGCGCTCTTTTTGAGCCAAAACATAGCCGTTGATGAAGAGCGCATGCGCGAAAATGTGGCCGCCTCGAACGGGCTCATGTTAGCAGAAGCCGCCAGTTACGCTCTTGCCAACACTTTGGTCAGCAAGGCTCGTGCTCACCAGCTTGTGAAGGAAGCCAGTCAAGTTGCGGCGCAGGAAGGTCGCCACCTGATCGACGTGCTCCGGGAGAAAACGGATGCGCCAATCGAATGGGAGTCCTTGCGGGACGAATCCGCTTTTCTGGGTGCGACTGATACATTTATCGACCGCGTTTTACAGGCAGCCACAAATCAACAGAGAGGGCAGGAACTATTGAAGTAGCGAAAGGAAAATATTGAATTATTCTGTATTTCATAGAAAGGAGGCTGAAAACGCAAAAATACAAGTATCGATTTATTTTAAATAGTCTCTAAGTGTTTCACTTTACAGGAGAGAAAAATGTCCAAGAATTACCAGATGTACATTGGGGGCGAGTGGGTGGATGCCAGTAATAAAGAAACCTTCGAAGATCACAACCCATATAACGGTGAAGTCTTTGCCAACGTGCCGGCAGGCAACCGAGCGGACGCTACGCGCGCGGTCGAAGCAGCTGCGGCGGCTTTCCCCGCATGGTCCGAATCGCCTCCTAGCCTGCGTCGCAAGCTGTTTCTCAAGGCGGCCGATATATTCGAGAAGCGACAGGACGAACTGGTGCGCATCGTGGCCGAGGAGACCGGCTCGACCATCGGCATTGCCATGTTCCAGATGTTCTTCGTACCCAGTCTGTACCGCGAGGCCGCGGCGCAGGCATACAGTGTAACCGGCGAGGTCATTCCCGCAGATTACCCGGGAGCGTTCTTCATGGCGCTGCGCCAACCCGCCGGCGTCGTTGGCGCATTTGGCCCTTTCAACGTTCCGTACATTCTCAGCAGCCGAGCCTTTGCGTTGCCATTGGCCTATGGAAACACCGCGGTGCTCAAACCGTCCGAAGAGGCGCCAGTGTCCGGTGGATTGCTGCTGGCCGAGATTTTCGATGAGGCGGGTTTCCCGCCGGGCGTGTTGAACGTCATCACGCACACCAAAGAGAATGCCCCTGAGGTTGGGGACGAGTTGATCGTCCATCCTGCCGTGCGGCGCATCAGCTTCACCGGCTCGACCGAGATCGGTCGCATCGTGGCGGAAAAGGCCGGCAGGCATCTCAAACGCGCGGTGATGGAATTGGGCGGCAAGGACCCGCTTATCGTCCTGCGCGATGCGGACGTGGATTTCGCTGCCGACGCGGCCTCCTGGGGCGCGTTCCTGCACCAGGGCCAGATCTGCATGTCTACCGAGCGAATCATCGTGGAACGCCCAATTGCGGATGCGTTCATCGACAAACTCGCCCAGCGCGCCAATGCGCTCAAAGTCGGCGACCCGCGCGATCCCAGCGTGGCCATCGGCCCGTTGATCAACCAGGCTGCCCTGAACAAGGTTGATGGGCACGTCAAGGAAGCGGTCAGCGGCGGGGCGGAACTGGTCGTGGGCGGCACCTACGAGGGACTGGTATACCACCCGACCATCGTGACCGATGTGAAATACGACATGCGTATCTTCACCGACCAGACGTTTGGTCCCGTTGCCCCGATCGTGGTTGTGGACGACGCGGAAGAGGCTCTGCAGGTGGCGAACAATTCCAAGTACGGGTTATCGTCGGGCATCATTACCAACGACTTCAACCAGGCCCTGATGATGGCGCGCAGGCTCGATACGGGCATGGTCCATATCGGCGACCAGACCATCAACGATGAGCCACAGGTCCCGTTTGGGGGTGTTAAGGGCAGTGGCTACGGCCGCATGGGCGGCAAAGCTGCCCTGGACGAATTCACGGAATTGCGCTGGATCAGTGTCCAGCAGACGAAACGGACGTTTCCTTAATTAGTGATAAGACTCTAAAGGTTTCTGAAACCTTTAGAAGTTTGGTTGTAAACTCAGGAGCAAGCTATGAGAACTCAAGTCGGTATCATCGGCTCGGGACCTCAGGGTTATTGTTAGCGCGGTTGTTACATCTGCAAGGGATTGATACCGTGATCGTAGAGCTTCGTAGCCGGGAATATGTGCTCGGTCGTATACGCGCCGGCGTGATCGAACAGGGTATGGCGGATTTGCTGAGAGAGGCGCGGGTCGGCGAGCGCATGGACCGCGAGGGGTTGATCCATGAGGGCATCAATATCGCCTTCGATGGTCGTCTGGAGCGGATCGATTTTCCCGCGCACACAACCGGCAAAGTTGTCATGGTCTACGGGCAGACCGAGATCACGGACGACCTGATGCGGGCCCACATCGATGAAGCCGGTTGCACCGTCCTTTTTAAATCGCCGGCCATCCGCGTTGAGGATTACGATACAGAGACCCCTAAAATCATATATGAGCAGAACGGCGAACAACAAGAATTAATCTGTGATTTTGTCGCTGGTTGTGACGGATTTCATGGCGTGGCCAGGAAGAGTGTTCTAGCGGATAAGATCAAGACCTTCGAACGCACTTATCCTTTTGGTTGGTTGGGAATTCTCTCCGATGTTCCCCCTGTCAAAGAAGAATTGATCTACGCCAACCACGAACGCGGTTTTGCACTATGCAGTATGCGTTCCCACACCCGCAGTCGCTATTACGTGCAATGCGAAATTAACGATCAAGTGGAAAATTGGACGGACGATGCGTTCTGGGACGAACTACGTCGCCGCCTGCCACCGGAGGAAGCTGAGAACGTGACGACCGGCCCGCGGCTCGAAATGAGCATTACCCCGCTACATAGCTTTGTCGCCGAGCCTTTGCGTTTCGGTCGTTTGTTCCTGGCTGGCGATGCGGGACATATCGTCCCACCTACCGGCGCAAAGGGACTCAACCTGGCCGCCTCAGATATTTACTATTTATCCCGCGCGTTCATCGCTTTTTACAAGGAAAATCGAACCGATCTGCTCGATCGTTATTCGGATACCGCTCTGCGTCGAGTTTGGAAATCGATCCGCTTCTCGTGGTGGTACACCTCCCTTTTGCATAAATTCGATGACGATCCGATGAGCCTGCGTTTACAAGTCGCAGAATTGGATTATTTCACTGGCTCGGAGGCAGGGAGAACAGTGCTTTCCGAAAATTACGTGGGGTTGCCTTACGAAAAGTTCGAGTAGCACCTCATTTATATGCTGATATCATGGTTGTCGCGATTTTCAGGAATCGGTGAAGCGGGAGGCAGCCTTGCCCGCGATTTGATCGCAAAAGGCGTTCAGGTGCGCGGTTGGGATCCCGAGCCGCGAAACCTCCCAGAGGGACTGGAATTTGCTTCCAGTAATCCTGATGCTGTGTCTGGAGCGGAGATTGTGCTTAGCGTCAATTGGGCGTCTGTTGCGGTGGAGGTTGCGACCGAAGTTGCTCCCGTGCTCCAGGCGGATCAACTCTATGCCGATTTAAACACAGCGGCGCCGCAAACCAAACGTGATACTGCAACCATTATCGAGAAAACTGGTACAGCCTTCATTGATGGTGCGCTGATGAGTCCCGTACTGCCCAAAGGGTTGGGCACGCCCCTCTATGCATCTGGTAGCGGGGCAGAGATATTTGCAAAAAAGATGTCACCTCTGGGGATGCCTGTCACCGTTTTAAATCAGGAAGCGGGGAATGCAGCAACGCATAAGTTAGTGAGAAGTATTGTGTATAAAGGGGTCGCAGCTGTTGTGATGGAATGTTTGGAAGCGGCAGAGGCGCTCAACATGACCGAATATGCCCGCTCCCAAATTATGACAATTTTACAAGGCGAAGCGTTGATCGATCGCTTTGTCAATGGCAGTATCAAACATGCCAAGCGTAGAGTGGATGAGATGGAAGCGGTCGTTGAGATGTTGGATTCGATCGGTGTTTCTGCCCTTACAAGTCAAGCCGCTGTTCAGAGATTGAAAGAGATTATGGAGAAAACGGGATGACCAAAAAAATACTCGTTGTTGGAGCGCACTCTGCCGATTTCGTCTGGCGAGCGGCAGGGACGATTGCCACCATCACATCACAAGGTGGGAATGCCAGCGTTGTTGCTCTCTCGTATGGCGAAAGAGGGGAGTCAGGCGAGTTGTGGAAGCAGCCAAATCAAACGGTCGAGAACGTGAAGCGGATCCGTCATGAAGAGGCAAAGGAGGCTGCGGAGGCGGTCGGCGCGGATTTTCGTTGTCTCGATTTAGGGGATTATCCATTGAACATGACGGACGCAGGGATCGAGCAGTTAATTGATATCTTCCAGGATTTCCATCCGAATATCGTGCTTACGCACAGTCCCCTTGACCCGTTCAACCCAGACCATCCTGTTGCCTCACAGATGGTGCAGAAGGCGCGCCTCTTATCGACGGGTGCGGGCGTTGCCAGCGCATTCAAGAGGATCACTCCGCCCGAACTTTACTTCTTCGAACCGCATCAGCCTGAACTATGCGACTTCAAACCCAACGTGTTCGTGGACATCACGTTCGTGATGGAAGTGAAAATCAAAGCCATGGAGGCGATGAAGGCGCAGAGTTATTTGCACGAGTATTACAGCGAGCTCGCTGTGCGCCGCGCCAACCACGCACGCAAAATCTCTGGCAATGGGGATATCAAATTTGCAGAAGCGCATTTTCGAACACTGCCGTGGGTGGTGGCAAGCTTATGAACGCCAATGACATCCTCCGCTTAAGCGAACTCGGCGTAGCAACAGTCTATGAAGCCTCGGGGCGCGAAGGCTTGATCGATATCCCATTAATTCAAATCATACCGGACAGCCGCGTGGCAGGTCCTGTGCGCACTGCTTTGTGCGGACAGGATGATAACTTGATGGTGCATGCCGTCATCGAACAGATCCAGCCTGGGGAGGTGCTGGTCTTGAGCATGCCGGAACCCGCTCCGGTCGCGTTAGTTGGCGAATTGCTGGCGACGCAGGCCAAGGCCAGGGGCGTAGCGGGGATCCTGGTGGATGCGGCGGTCCGGGACGTGAGCGAATTGATCCAGTTAGGTCTGCCTATCTGGGGTCATTTCATCCGAGTGAGAGGCGCGACTAAAACGAAGATCGGCGAACTAAACGGGACGGTCATCGTTGGCGGAACGGATATCGCCCCAGGGGACATTGTTGTGTTGGGTGCCGATGGCGGGGTTCGTGTCAAAAGCGAACGCGTGAAGGAAGTGCTCAAAGCCTCTGAAGAACGGCTGGCGAAGGAAGATGCCCTGCGCAAGAAGTTGATTGCGGGGCAAATCTCATACGATCTGCACGGTCTGCGCGAATATGTGGAAAGGAATAAAAAATGACAAATCAGGCTGAACCCGTTCACGATATTGCCCATCTCGGTCACGTGGAACTGTTGACCCCGAAACTGGAGGAGAGCCTGCATTTCTTTGTGGATGTAATGGGGATGTACGAAACCGAACGAAAAGGCAATTCGATCTACCTTCGGGGCTGGGACGACTACGAACATCATTCGCTTCAACTGACAGCTTCCAAGACTTCAGGTTTGGGACACTATGCTTTCCGCACGACGAGTCCCCAAGCCCTGCAGCGACGCGTGGAAGCAGTTGAGAAAACGGGCTTGGGCAAAGGCTGGAAGGATGACGGTGTTGGACATGGTCCCGCGTATTGTTTTACGACTCCCGATGGTCACAACATGGAAATCTACTACGAGACCGAATGGTATCAGGCACCAGATGAGTTAAAGCCCTCGTTGAAGAATCAGGCATCACGATTTTCTGACCGCGGCGTCGGCGTGCGGCGGTTGGATCATATCAATTTGCTCGCGTCGGATGTTCATGCAACGCAAGCATTTCTGGTGGAGTCTCTCGGCGGTCGCTTGACCGAGCAAATCGTTTTCAACGATGGTTCCGAGAAAGGCGCGTGGGTAACGTTCACAAACAAGTCCTATGATGTGGCGATTGCGGAAGATGCGTATGGCGCAAAGGGACGCCTGCATCACTTTACCTATGCCGTGGATAACCGTGAAGCGATCCTGCGCGCGGCGGATATCTGCTTGGAACATGGTGTCTCTATCGAAACAGGTCCGCACAAGCACGCCATCCAACAGACGTTCTTTTTGTATGTCTATGAACCTGGTGGCAATCGTTTTGAAATTGCCAACGCAGGCGCGCGTCTCATCCTTGCGCCAGACTGGAAGACCATTGTATGGAACGAAGAGGAGCGCAAGAAGGGACAGGCGTGGGGGTTGCAGACCATCAAATCGTTCCATACACACGGCACGCCGCCTGTGGAATAGAAAGAACGTCCCGAAGATTCTATTGATGCGGGTTTGCTCTTCACGAAAACCTTCGAGACGGTAAAAAAGGAGATTTTTTGTGCCACACCTAACCCTTGAATATACCGATAACATTGACGTAGATGTCCAGCCGTTGCTGGCACGTTTGCATGAAGAAGTGGTTGCAACAGGCGCGATCAATTTAAAGGGCATCAAGAGCCGAGCCATCAAGCACACCCAATATCGCATTGCCGATGGTGATCCTGATTACGGCTTTGTGCACGTGGGTTTGTTGATCCGCGAGGGACGCCCGATTGAGGTGCAAAAGGATGCGAACTCAGCGCATGATGAAGGTTCTCAAGGAAACCTTTGGGCATCTTTTCGAGACAAGGAAATTATCGCTCACCGTCGATCTCAAAGAGATGCGGGATGGCATCGCGCTGACGGAACATAATATTCCAGCGAAATAATGAGGGATAAATGGAGTCCTGATTTTTCCTTACGTTTCAGAGTCAAACATCCATCCAAGTTTGGGTGGATGTTTACAGTTTTATGAAAGAAAAGAGGTATTCGCATGCGTTGGCTTCCCTATGCTCTGCTTTGTTCCATCTTCCTTGCAAGTGCCGACTTTTTCGTCAAACTGGCTTCGAGCAAGATCTCATCGAGCATGGGAATGCTCGTCTATGGCGCGACCACATTTACGGTTAGTACGATCTGGGTCAGTTACCTAAAAATCACAAAACAACCACTACTTATCACACAACAAGGTTTTCTATATTCCCTGGCGGTAGGCGTGGCATTCAGCGCTGTGACCATCTTGCTTTATCTTACTTTTGCACGCGTAAATGTTTCATTGGGTTCGCCAACCATCCGCATTATGGGCATACTTCTTGCCAGTATGCTTGGCATCCTTCTGTTACATGAGCCATTTACTTGGCGTTATTTAATCGGTCTGATATTTACCGTTGCTGGCGTCGCGCTGATTGTTTTTCGATAGACAAGCAATATTGAAACCGAATCATAAACAAAAAAGAAACCGCTCAATGTTTTCTGTCTGCAAGATTGGGTTATTGTAATATCGCTCTACAGAAACGGATTGAGGCGACTCTCAAAAGCGTAAATTTGCCTGTACGTATTCCTTCACATCTCAAACCTGACGCGCTATACAAAGCCATGCAAAACGATAAGAAGAAACAAGGGGGCAATTACGGTTTATTCTTATCCCTGGAATTGGGCAGGCATTCGTGTATGACGATGTTTCGGATGTGGATGTGATTAATGCTATTGCCGACGTTTCTGTCTAGTCCTCTGTTTTCGCCAAAAACTCAGTCGGCCATTTGATAAAGGGACCCGTGCCAAACCAATGTATGACAAGCTCAGGAAACAACTCAGCTGTACAGTCGGGAATTGAGACCGCGATCTGTCAATGATTAGTGCTATCCAGATAATCGGCTTGTTCGAAATAAAAGGGGGATGAACCAAACAAAACTGACTTATAAATCAGGTATAATCAGCATATATGACCAAATTGACACTGCCCACTGTCATGAAAGACACCGTCCTCCAGGATGCTATTCGGCGGGACATCACCACTGCACGGCGTGCTGCCTTACTGGAGATTCTGTGGCAGGAACGCTATCTGACCCGCGCACAGCTCATTGCCAGAGTTGAACTCCGATTGGGAAGGAACTGCTTTGGGGCTTCTGCCTGGGAGGACATATTTTTCCGCGATATGCGTCTGGTGAAACATGCATTTGAAACTGCGAGGTATCGGTTACGGTACAGCCGGAATAAGGGTCAACCTGGCTATTATTTGGAAGACCAACCCGCTTTATCTCCTGAATTTAAGCAGATGTTGAAAAGCAGTGTAGATGAAGTTGACCAACACCAACTCGATATTTACCGCACACTTTCCTTTGCAGAACGTTTTTACCAGGGCTGCTCCATCAGTGATACCGCTCGGACGGTGGTTGCATATCGCATTCGGCAGGAAAATCCGAGGCTATCACTGGGTGAAGCCAATCGTCTAGCATTGGAGCGCGCGTATAGCCTATGAAAAAGAAACCGTTGGATCTTGTTGGCTTTCTCAAGCTGGTCATTGAAGCTTTGGAAGCTGCAAGAGTTGATTATCTTATCGGTGGCGCGATCGCAGAATGGGCGTGGGGAGAACCTCGTGCGACCCAGGACCTGGATCTGGTGGTCAAGATACCCATCAAATCTGTCAATAAACTGTCAAGGGAACTGAAAAAAAGGGACATGCTGATTCCAGCCAAGCTCATCCTCGATAATATCCTGGAAGATCGAGCAGACATCCCGATCAATGCCATCCATATGTACAGTGGCTTCAAAGCTGATCTGTATCCGGTACGTGATGGGGATGAACTTCGGCAAAGCGCATTTCAACGGCGACAACAGGTGGATTACGGTCCTCCGATCGGCAAGGTGTATATCCATTCACCAGAGGATCTTATTCTGTATAAGCTCATGTATTTTGGGTTGAGCCAGCAATCGAAACACTCCCGCGACATCGCAGCCATTCTCAAGTCAAAGAAGGATGAACTGGATTTGGAATATATAGAGGGATGGGTGACACGTTTGGGATTAGTCTCGATCTGGAAGGAAATGCTTGATAGCCTTTCTTGAAGTCTGGTAATAAAAATAGAATGAAGAGAGAAAATCTCATAAGGTTTTCATTGGTACTGAAAACTATTTGCAGTATTATTTCAACATGAGTGAAAACCCTTGGGCCTCTCGCTGGACAAGAGATCAAATCAAGAGCATGGTGCTGGAACAGTTTGAGTTTTTCTGGAACTTGGACACGGGTATGGTTCGGACGCAACTTTCGCAAGTGGAATCTGCGAGAAATGTGCCTCATGCTGTGATCGTCTCGGGACTCCGTCGCGCAGGAAAATCCACACTGTTGGCGCAAATGGCTCACCGGCTCGGGTCAGAGCAGTTCTATTATGTCAACTTTGAGGATGACCGATTTCTGGGCTTTGAGGCAGACGATGCCAACAATCTATACCAAATATTACTGGAAGTTTTCGGGGAACGAAAGATTTTCATTATCGATGAAGTGCAAAACATTACCGGCTGGGAACACTTTGTCCGGCGCTTCATGCACATGGGATTTAAATTCTATATTACGGGCTCCAATGCATCCCTGCTCAGTAAGGAACTGGGAACCCGCTTGACAGGTCGATCTGTACCAATCGAACTCTTTCCATTCTCCTTCAAGGAATATCTGGAGTTTCGCGGGGAAGAAATTCCAGATCTGAAACGCATGACGACCGTACAGCATGCCCGTCTCCAAAGTTCGTTGCAAGCATATTTGGAATCTGGCGGCATTCCAGATGTGCTGAAATATCCGGAAATACCCTTGCTTCGGACCTTGTATGACGATGTCTTATACCGTGATATTGCGACGCGTTATCGGCTGGATAACGTTACAGCGATTCGCGAACTGGCATTTTACCTGATCAGCAATCCAACCAGCTTGATCTCGTTCAATAAGCTCAAAGATCAACTTCGGCTCGGCAGCGTCAATACGATCAAGAACTATATAAGCTTTATGGAAAATAGCTGGCTGGTGTTCACATTGAATGTGTACGATTATTCGGTGAAGCGTCAGCAAATCGCACCCAAGAAGATCTATTGCATTGACACCGGTCTTGTGAACAAAGTTGGTTTTGGCTTCTCGCCTAATACGGGCAAGCTTTTGGAAAATTTGGTGTTCCTGACAGTTCGGCGGACGACACAGGATATATACTATTTCTCATCGCCTGGTGGATACGAGGTGGATTTCTACCTGCCCGATACACGCCAGCTCATTCAAGTGACTCAAAACCTGAACAATGCTTCCACACGCGAGAGGGAGGTGCGGGCCTTGCAGGATGCCATTCAAGTCTTGAAGCCAAAAGACGCACTGATTTTGACTGACGCCAATGGAAAAGATTTTAAAATAGATGATGTCCCTGTACGCATTCGTTCTGCAGCCGAGTGGATGCTAAACACATGACTCAATTCTCTCTATATATTGCAAAAAAAGAGGGATTAGCAGAGCAGAACGGACTCTTATTGATGCACCTTAAGTACACCTTACAGAATAAAACGCAGTTGACTGAACGGAAATATTGGGCTGAAAACGCCTTGTTTTTATCGATTTTTGCATCAGAGTAGACAGATTTGAGGTATTGAATGTCTTTACGTATTTCTCTTAATCAGCAGGTTCGGGGTTCAAGTCTCCGGTCGATCACATTCACATGCCAAAAGAGCCTCCTGACGCCAGAGGCTCTTTTGTATTTAAACCTGGATTTTCATTCGGGGAATCTCCCGGCTTTCGTGAAGCACTGATGGTCGATGAAATTAATTCTCTGCCATTACACCGACCAGCACGGCGCGTACCATTCTGCGGAAGGAGTATGTCTGCGAGCGTTCCTGATAGTCCTCGCAGGTTACCAGCGTGAGCCAGGACTTTTCTTCATGTTTGAACACACTGGAGACATTGGCCGGTAGAACCGTCAGGTTGTCGCGAATCTCGTAGATATAGATGCCGCCATAGGCATGAACGCGTACCTGGTCTCCATAGCGCAGATCCTTCAGGTTGGCGAAAGGGCCTGGCCTGTTGAAGGCATCCCAGACGTGGGCGGTCAGCACCGAGTTGCCGTTCCAGGTTGGGAAGGCCGATCCACTCAACCAACCGGCCTCACCCCCCAGCCAACTGATGTTCCAATTCTTCTCCGTTAGCGGAACGCCCACGATCGACATTCTGGCACCCAGCTTGGGAATCTCCAGCCAGAGGTTGGTTGATAAATAGGCTTGCTCCGCCGGCTGCCTCGGCAGGGAGATCATTTTTCCCTGCGGGAACCCAGAGGCCGGGAGCAGGGGTGCGAGCGCAGGCGAAGCCCCGGCAGCTACAAAAGTACGGCTGAACTGGGTCGCGGCAGTGTTGTTATTCCCGGCCGGGTCGCTTGCCACGCCCGCGGCGATATCGGCTGTTACCAATCCGTGGCTGGTGGGGACCAGGTTAAATGTGTAAGTATCGCCATCCACGGCTACAAAGTTACTGACCGTGGCATTGCCAGCCACGATATCACTGATGGTAAAGCCGCTCACCGCCTCGCTGAATTGAACGGTCACGGGGATGATGGTTTTCCTGGTCGGGTCGCCAAGGGAGGAGCTCATCGCCACGGTGGGAGGCGTGTCATCCAGTTCATAGGCACCCAGGTCACAGTTCCCGCCGACTGGCTGTGGACGCACAACGCCACGCTGGTCAACGTTCAGCGGACAGGGAGCCGTGAAGTTATAAGCCGGGCTGGTGGTGGTGATCGCCATGGTGCGCGTGGGGCCGTTGTTATCCTGCAGCGGACCGAGACCCGGGTCCAGGGTGATGGCCGGCGAACACGTGGCTCCGTTCTCGATCAGGTTATTGCTGCTGGTAATGGTGCCCGTGCCGCGTTTGGTACAGTCCAGGGCGGTGATCGAGTTGGCCAGGATCGAGAACGATACGTTTGCGCTGGTATTGGTGATATCGATGGCCCCATAGGTTGCGTCATTGGCATTGTTGGAGATGGTGATCTGCCTGACGGTACTGGTCCCGGCCGCACCATCCAAACGGAAGGCACCTCCCGTGCCCCCGGAGCCATCTGTGACGGCACTGTTGCCGAAGAAGGTGCTGTTGGAAATGTTCACTGCACCATTGCTCATCAGCGCGCCGCCATCTGCGCCCGGGCCGGTGGCTGTATTTCCGGAGAAGGTGCTTCCGGTAATGGTCAATGAACCGGCATTGTAGATGGCTCCGCCTCCGCCGGCCACGGTGGCTGTGGCACTGTCAAAGGCGCTGGTGTTGTTGCTAAAGGTGGAAGTCGCTGATGGTCGCGCTGGCGCCACTATTGATGGCGATGGCGCCTCCCTGGGCTATATCAGAATTTCCATTGGTCAACGTAATATCGGTCAAACTCAGGGCCGCCGGTGATTGAACGAGAAAGATCTGCACTGCATTGCCACCACTGAGGGTGATCAGGCCGCCGCCATCGATCTGCGTGCTGCTGCTGATCGTTTTTGTGGCAGTGACGGTGATGGTTACGGGTGCGGCTCCACAATCAAAGGTAACGGCACCGCCTCCCGCCAGGGCTGTATCCAGAGCTGCTTCGGTGCAACTGCCTGCGGTGCCTGTGCCGACGGTGCCCGCGGCATGGGCAATGCTTGGACGAAAAAATTGCACGACAATAATGATGAACACTAATACTGATGAAAAGAACAGGCGTTGCTGTGATGGCATGGGGTGGCGACTCCTTCTTCCTGCGATGCAATAATAACCATTATAATAGGTTAATGATTATGAAATCATAATGAGAACATATCGTTTCACGATGAGCAGGCAATGAAGAGAGGTTATGTTTTACAAGTATGGTCAAGTCACTTACGTTCAGGAGGAGTGCATGACGGTTCATTGGTATGCAATACGCAGCAAACCCAATAAGGAGGATTTTCTTGCCGGACAGCTCGAGTCTTATGATGTGGAGATTTTCTTTCCGCGTATTCGCGTCAACCCGGTCAATCCCCGGGCACGCAAGTTGCGTCCCTATTTCCCCAACTATTTGTTCGTGAACGTGGATCTCGAATTGGTCAATGCTTCAGTGCTGCGCTGGATGCCGGGTGCCTCTGGTCTGGTCAGTTTCGACGGCGAACCCGCTCCCGTGCCGGATCTGTTGATCCAAACCCTGCAGCGTCAGATTGAGCAGCTCAACACTTACGCCTTGAAACAGAAAACTGATTTGAAACCCGGCGATCCGGTCATCGTCCAGGATGGTCCCTTTGCCGGCTATGAGGCGGTCTTCGACAGCCGTCTGCCCGGACGTGATCGAGTACGAGTGCTGTTGAGCTTCCTGCAAAAACGCCAGGTGCCGGTCGAATTGCAGGAACAACACATCGAGCGTAAGAAGCGCCCCTAGAGCGACTGGCCTTTGAATTTCCATTGAACGCTCGCGAGGAAAAGCCTGGCGAGCGCTTTCTTTTTCTGCCTCGGCCAAAAAGTTACACGGCCCGTATGTGGCCCATGATTAAGTAACTTTTGATAAATTCGGGCGTCATGGGGTTGAATTCGTAGTAAACATCATTTATGAAATTTAACTGCAATTATTTGTCCTTGGTATGACAGATTGGGAAGGGGGGTATTTTCTTTTCATGGCGCAAAATGCCATGAACGGTTTTTGATTTGTTGTGTGACTGTGGAATTTTGAAGGAGACGCTTAATGATAACCATGAGAACCAGCGATGAAATAATCAACATTATCTCCTTGGGGAAAAAGATTGGAAAAGCAAATGCCTTGATCCCGAGACATCTTCAGTGGCTGATCTATCGTGGCGCCTTGATTGTATCGGATATCGTGATGACCGGTCTGGCTTTCCGCCTGGCCTATTATTTTCGTTTCGAGGCCTCATTTGGTTTCTTTGATGAGAATGCAATTGTATCCACTGACTATTATCGCTGGCTGGTCCTCTTTTCATCGCTGCTCTGGTTGTTCATCTTTGCCTTAAACGGACTGTATCACCAACAGAACCTGCTGGGCGGTACGCGCGAGTATTCCCGGATTTTTCGTTCCTCCACGGAAGGTTTCCTGCTGATCGTGATCGCAGGTTTCCTGCAGCCGACCCTGCTGATCGCACGTGGCTGGCTATTGATGGCCTGGGGCTTCAGTTTTATCTTTGCTCTGGTGGGGCGTTTCTTTTTGCGGCGGGCTGTCTATTTCATGCGTCGTTTAGGGTTCTTCCTGACGCCGGCCATTATCGTTGGCGCCAACCAGGAAGGGCGCTGGCTGGCCGAACAGTTGCTCAGTTGGGAGACCTCAGGTCTGCATCTGGTGGGTTTTGTGGACAAGAAGGAGCCGGTCACCACGCCGTTGTTTCATAACCTAGTCTGCCTGGGTTCTGTGGAACAACTGGGCGAGATCATCGAGCGTTATCAGATCGGCGAGGTCATCCTGGCGTCGAGCGCCATTTCCACCCGCGACTATCTGATGGAGATCTTCAAGAAGTACGGCGTTTCGGAGAAGGTCAATCTGCGCCTATCGTCCGGTTTGTACGAGGTGATCACCACTGGCTTGACGGTGAATGAATTTGCCTATGTGCCGCTGGTGTATGTCAACAAAGTCCGCCTGACCGGCTCGGATGATTTTCTCAAGCTGGTATTGGATTACGTTGTCACTCTGATCGGCTTGATCTGTATTTCACCCTTGCTGTTATTGATCACTTTGCTGATCAAGTTCGGTTCCCCGGGATCGGTGATCCATAAACGCAGGGTGATGGGCCTGAATGGAAAACAGTTTTACGCTTTGAAGTTCCGGACCATGGTGGTTAACGGTGATGAAATCATGGCCCAACATCCGGAACTCCAGGAAGAACTGGAGCGCAACCATAAGCTGAAGGACGATCCGCGCGTGACCCGCATCGGCGCCTTCCTGCGCAAATACAGTCTGGATGAATTACCCCAGTTGTTCAACGTACTCAAGCGTGACATGTCCCTGGTGGGACCTCGTATGATCTCCCCGGAAGAGGTGGCACTCTACAAACAGTTCGATATGAATCTGTTCACTGTCCTACCCGGCATGACAGGTTTGTGGCAGGTAAGCGGGCGCTCCGATATTTCCTATGATGAACGTGTGCGTCTGGATATGTACTATATCCGTAACTGGAGCATCTGGCTCGATCTGCAGCTTTTGTTCCAGACCATTCCCGCCGTGCTGAAGGGGCGCGGGGCTTACTAAATAAATTCAAGTCCCGAAGGAATTCTTTATGGCAAAAATACTGGTAACAGGTGGAGCCGGTTTTATTGGCTCTCATGTAGTTGACCTGTTCATTGATAAAGGATATGAAGTGGTTGTGCTGGATGATCTTTCCACCGGACGGGTCTCCAATCTGAATCCGCGGGCGAAGTTCTATCAGATGGATATTCGCAGCCCGGAGATCCGCGAGGTCTTCGCGGCCGAAAAACCCGATTACATCAGCCATCACGCCGCGCAAATGGATGTGCGTCGTTCCGTGGCGCAACCTCTGTTTGATGCACATGTCAACATCCTTGGCTCCATCAACCTGATCGAGTGCGCCAGGGAATTTGGCGTCAAACGCTTCGTTTATATCTCCACCGGCGGTGCTGTCTATGGAGAGCCTGAACACCTGCCGTGCAATGAACTGCATCCCATTAATCCGATCTGCCAGTATGGCGCCAGCAAACATACCGTTGAACATTACTTGTATATGTATCACGTGAACTATGGCTTGAACTATACGGTTCTGCGTTATCCCAATGTCTTTGGACCGCGTCAGGATCCGCATGGGGAGGCAGGCGTGGTGGCGATCTTCACCGGCAAGATGATGGCAGGCGAGCCGGTGGTCGTCAACGGTGATGGGCAGCAGACCCGTGACTTCATCTATGTGGGTGATTGTGCCTATGGCAATTACCTGGCCATCACGGTTGATCACAAACCCGGGATCTATAACCTGGGTTGGGGCCGCCCCACCTCCATCAATGAGATCTTCCTCACGCTGGTCAAAGTGACCGGCTATGAATTTCCGGTGCAGTACGGGCCGGCCAAAGTCGGTGAGACCCGACATATCTATCTGGATGCAAGTAAGATCCACAAGGAATTAGGCTGGTCTCCGACTCTCACCCTGGAAGAGGGTCTGGAGAAGACCGTTGCCTATTTCAGAGAGTCGGAGCGTGTTCTTTGATCATCGTTCAAACCCCTCTGCGCATCAGTTTCTTTGGCGGAGGCACGGATTTCCCCGCTTTCTTTATGGAAGAAGGGGGCTGTGTTTTGAGTTCGGCCATCGATAAGTTCATCTTTGTGACGGTCAAGGAACGTTTCGATACCAAGCTGCGCATCGGCTATACCCAGACGGAAATGGTCGACGATATCGATGAGATCCATCATGACCTGATCCGTGAATCGCTGCGGCTGACCGGCATTCGGCAGGGGGTGGAGGTCACCACCATGGGCGATATCCCCTCTGAAGGCTCGGGTTTGGGCTCTTCCAGTACGGTGACGGTCGGCGCGTTGCAGGCCATGTATGCCTATCTGGGAGAGATCGTTCCGGCGGAACGATTGGCGCGCGAAGCTTGCACAATCGAGATCGATATGCTCAAGAAACCGATCGGCATTCAGGATCAATATATTGCGGCCTATGGTGGATTGCGTTTCTTCACCTTCCAGCCTGATGGACAGGTTGTAGTGGAGAAGGTGCAGATCTCCCCTGAGTCTCACCGCATGCTCAATGATAACTTCCTGTTGTTCTTCACTGGCGTAAGTCGTCGTGCTGATACGATCTTGAGTGAACAAAAAAGCAATATCAAGGCCCGCGCAGTTGAACTACGCGAGATCAAACAGATGGCATATCAGGCCCGTTGTGATATCGAAGTGGGGAACTTTGATTCCCTGGGTGCCTTGATAAATCAATCCTGGGAACTCAAGAAACGACTGGCCGGTACCATCAGCAACGGTCAGATTAATGACTTGTATGAAGCTGCCCGGCATGCTGGTGCGATTGGCGGCAAGATCACGGGGGCAGGCGGGGGCGGTTTCCTTTTGTTATACGTGCCCTATGACAGGCAGAACGCGGTACGCGCAGCCCTGCCTGGCTTGCAGGAATTGCCTTTCCGGCTGGAGGCAGACGGCACCAAGGTAATTTTCAATTATCACAGATCATAATCGGCGACAACGCGGAACAGGTAACAATGGAGAAAATTCAAGAGTATATTTCGACGCTTCAACAAACTATGGGGCAATTGCCGCAAAGCTTGATCGCAGAGGTCATTGAGATCCTGCAGCGGGCACGCTTGCAAGGCAATCAGGTCTTTATCATGGGCAATGGAGGCTCAGCCTCCACGGCTTCTCATTTTGTGTGTGATCTGGCCAAGAATACCCGCCATCTCGAGTTGCCACATTTCCGCGTCATTGGCCTGACGGATAACATGGCGATTTTCTCCGCCTATGCAAATGATGACGGCTATGAAAATGTTTTTGCCATGCAACTGGCAAATTTGATCCGTCCCGATGATATAGTCATCGGCATTTCTGCCAGCGGCAATTCACCCAACGTGCTCAAGGCCATGGAAGCGGCGCAAAAACATCATGTAACGACCATCGGCTTTACCGGATTTGATGGTGGTCGTCTGGGTCGCATGGTGAGTCTCAATATTCACGTGAAAAGTAATATTATCGAACACGTGGAGGATATTCACCTTATGTTGGAACACATGATCGTCAAGACACTGAAAGAGCAATTACCGGTACAGACCGACATGCCTGCCTCATTTACTCAATATCAGGTCGACGCATTGGGCGATTGAGCATTCACCTTTTTTCGCTGTTCATCATCGATGCGAAAAATTCCATCCAGCGCATCGGAAAGGTCATCGAAAACCAGGTAATCATCCATTCCTTCAGGAGAGCGTTGCAGGAGCTGCTCCGTCCCTCGGCCGGTTCTCAGGATGATACCTCCTGGTATACCGGCCGCCTTCCCTGCCAATAAATCGCTCCACGCATCCCCCACCATCCATGAACGCTGCAGGTCGATCTCCAACTCGCTCGCGGCCTGCAAAATCAGCCCCGGGCGTGGCTTGCGGCAGTCACAATGCTCTTCCGGTCGATGCGGACACATATACACGCCATCGATCTGCGCTCCATTTTCCTGGATTACCTGCACTAGCTTCTGATTGATCCCCTGCGCAGTTCCCAGTGGAATGAGGTTTCGCCCAATGCCCGATTGATTGGTGACGATCACGATCTTGTAGTTTTTCGCTCGTGGAAGCGTCAACGCGCCCAGCACTTTGGGAAAAATATGAACTTCTGACCAGTCCCTCACATAGTCCGGCTTGTTTTCGATCAGGACACCGTCCCGGTCAAGAAAAATGGCTGGCTGCATGCGTTGATTATACTATTTGACTTTCATATCAAATTTGCATTAATTCTGCTTCTTTGTAACCTTTTGCGCCCTTTTTCATCTAGATGTAGCAGAGTGACTGGTGAGAGACAAGCCGTTAAATTCTCCGGACGACTTGATTCCTTTTGTCAGCAGGGTGATAACTTTAATCTCATACCGGAATGCCCTCCCACCGAAATGGATTGACATGTCGGAATGGCGGAGCACACCAGCTTCTCGAAATCATGTTCAACAGTATCCGTTTATATCTTGACCGCCAGGCCTCTTCCCTCTTTCGCTATGTGCTCGAACAGGCTCTGTTCTTCCTGTTTGGTTGGATCCCCACGATTGTTGGGATTGGATTGCGCGGTTTATTCTATCGTTTGATCATGCACATGGACGGGGTGGCAGCTATTGAGAGCCGGGTGCGCATTCGGTTTGCAGATCACATCAAATTAGGTCAGGGCGTGTATATAGATGAAGGTGCTTATTTACACGCCTGTCCGCGTGGGATCGAAATTGGTTCCGGAACCATTGTGATGCACGGCGCCATTTTGCATGTGTACAACTTCCGTGATATGCCGCATTCGGGCATTCAGATCGGACGCGACAGTCTGATTGGAGAATATTGTGTTATTCGCGGGCAGGGAGGAGTCCAGATCGGAGATCGAGTTTATACCTCCCCGTTTACGCAGATCATTGCAGTCAATCACGTATTTGATAATCCTGACGTCCCGTTCGTTGACCAGGGGATCACCGCCGAGGGGATCGTGATCGAGGATGACGTTTGGCTGGGCGCCGGCGCTGTGATCACGGATGGCGTGCGAGTGGGAAAAGGTGCAGTGGTGGCGGCTGGGGCAGTAGTCACAAAAGACGTACCACCCCATACTGTTGTTGGTGGGGTCCCGGCGAAGCCCATCAAGACCATCGATGGCAACGTTCGGAATTCAGGTCGGCAAATTTACGTTTCATTAAAGGAAAACAAACTATGACGGTACTATCTGTTGTCATTCCCGCGTATAACGAAGAACACGGAATCGCGGAGATCGCTTGCCGCGTGCTCTCTGTGGCGCCGGCCATGAAAAAGGCAGGCGTGGAGCAATTGGAATTGCTGGTGGTGGATGATGGATCCAAGGATCGGACGGCTGAGGTCGCCGCGGGCATCAGCGGAGTAAAGTTGATCAGTCACTCGAAAAATAAGGGGTATGGGGCAGCTCTCAAGACCGGCTTCTCCAAAGCCAGCGGTGAGTTGATTGGATTCCTGGATGCAGATGGCACCTATCCACCGGAATATTTTCCACAATTATGCCAGGCCGCGCTGAACGGTTCTGATTTAGTGATCGGTTCCCGCATGGCCGGTGAAGACAGCGAGATGCCTCTGACGCGTCGGATTGGTAACTTCTTCTTTGCCTCTCTGCTGACTCTGCTGGGCCGCCAAAAAGTGACTGATAGCGCCAGCGGCATGCGCGTTTTCAAACGGGAAATCCTTGAGCAGATCTATCCCTTACCTGATGGCTTGAACCTGACACCGGTGATGAGCACACGGGCGCTGCATGAAGGTATCACTATTAAAGAAATTCCCATTCCTTACAGTGAGCGCGTGGGACGTTCCAAGTTGAGCGTGATTCACGATGGTCGCGTCTTCCTGCAAAGTATGGTATGGACAGCCTTGTCTTACAACCCCGTGCGGATCCTTGGCTTGCTGGGTCTGCTCGGTGTGGGATTGGCCGGGCTGGTTTTTCTGGCCTTGCTTGTCTCGCGATTAAGCGGCGTGACCTCCCTGGGTCCCTGGGGTGTGGTAGCCCTTTTCAGCGCCCTGATCGCTGCGGTGGTAGGCATCGATGTGTTTGCGCTGGGGGTGACCTTTAATTATCTGGTATCCTTGTTTTACAGAAAGCCCATACGCCAGGGACTGTTTGGAAAACCGATCTTCAAGAAACCGCTCGACCAACAGTTTGGCTGGCTGGGAATTGTCGCCATCGTGGCGGGGATGGGAATTGGCCTGGTGGCCTCGATCCTGGGTCTACAGGGTTGGGCCATTGAACGTTTGTGGTTCTATTTGCTGGGCAGTGCTCTGATTTTCCTGATCGGCATCCAGTTGGTGATCTACTGGTTGCTGTTGCGAGTACTGGAAGAACTGAGTCAACGTGAGATACTGACCCGGCAGGATATGGGATTGAATTGGTAATCAAACTACTGGTTGAATTGTGAATTTATAGGAGACATATCATGGACAATAAAGAGAAAAACCCTCAGTCGGTAAATCTGGGAAGCCGAAGAATCGCCAAGCTACGCATGGCAGACTTCCCTAATGCGGATACCATCGTGCGGAAAGGCCTACTTTCCGCTTCCCGCCCGGAAGAGGCGGTGGATATCATGCTGGTTAACCCTCCCACGCCGGACGGTGAACTATGGATTCGTACCCAACACCGTGTGGGAAGGCGCACACGCGAAAACATGGTCTGGCCGCAGGTTTCCCTGGCACAGATGGCCGCGTTGCTGCATCCAGTCTACAAGGTGAAAGTGGTGGACTGCAATGCCGAGCGCATGGGCTGGGCAGAGTTTACAAAAATGCTGGATCAGTACCAGCCCAAGTACTACCTGACGCAACTAACCGCACCCACGCTTGAGAACGATATGTATGGCTGTTTCCTGGCTCACGCGCGCGGTGCCAAAACGATCGCTTTTGGCACGCATATCACTCCGATTCCGGTGGAGACGATGCGCCCTTATCCCAGTCTGGACTTTGCCTTGGTAGGGGAACCGGATCTGACCATTCGCGACCTGTTGGATCACCTGGAGGGCAGGATTGCAGAACGTTCCCCTGAGATCGTCAAGATCTTCGAAAAACATGACCCGATGTATAAACCATCTCTCAAGGAAGATGGTTCGGTTGACATGTACGGTATCAAGGGTATTGCCTGGCGAAAAGCTGATGAGATCATCCTGAACTTCCCGCGTCCCTTCATTTCTGAACTCGACGATATGCCCGTTCCGATGCACGAACTCTTACCATTGCAGTCTTACCGCATGCCGTTGATCAAAGGCGCCTTTACTTTCATCGTTACCAGCCGCGGTTGCCCGGCAGGTTGTACCTATTGTATTAAGCATGTGAGTTATCAGTACTCGGCGCGCATTCGCTCTCCCAAACTGATCATGGAGGAATTGTGGCGCTTGAAGAAATTAGGCATCAATAATATCCACATGTATGCTGATCTATTCACAGTGAATCGTGAGCAGGTCATTGAGTTGTGCAATTTGATGATCGAAGAGAAGATCAACATTCATTGGACCTCCAACAGCCGCGTCGATTATGTTGATGAAGAAATGTTGACCCTGATGGGCAAGGCTGGTTGCCGGCTGATCTCCTGGGGTATTGAAAGTGGTAGTGAACAAATTCTCAAGCACGCGCGCAAGGGTGCCTATCCCGACAAGGCAGAACGTGCCTTGCGGTGGGCCAAGCAGGCTGGCATTATGAACTGGGGTTACTTCATTATCGGCCTGCCCGGTGAGACAGAAGAAACCATCCGCCAGACGATCGATTTTGCGAAGAAATTGCCGCTCGATATTGCACTATTCCATGTTGCGGCTCCCTATCCCGGCACGCCGTTCTTCTTCGAAGTGGTGGAGAATAACTGGTTCCGACCCGGCACACGTTGGGAGCAGGTGGATATGGACAAAGGTACCGTGTTGGATTATCCCGATATGCCGGCCGAGCGACTGCTTTACTGGCAAAAGCGTGCCTTCCGTGAATGGGCCTTCCGCCCCGGTCCTGCCTTCACCTACCTGAAAATGCTGTTGTACGATTGGTCGACCATGAAGACGGCCATCAACGTTGGTTTGCAACATATCTTCTGGGCCTCCTCGGATACCGGCGCGCCTATTGGCGGCGCGAGCTAACCGCTCGCTGGATGGGAAATAAACAAGGAATTTGTGTTGGTGCGTAAGAGCCTGTCAACCAGTTGGTTTGCGCTTGCCGAGTTACTTTTGGTAGTGTTGTCCGGCATGATCTGGATCCTGAGGCCTGAACTGGGACTCTGGTTCACGCTGGCCGCACTACTCCCGGCAGGCGCCAGGCTGGTGGCGGGGATGTGGCCAGTCAAACGCACTCCTTTTGATTGGCTGATCCTGATCTTCCTGATCACGGCCTGGATTGGCTATTGGGCCGCCTACGACAAAACAACGGCCTGGATCAAAGTTTGCATGATCGCCACGGCCGTTTTGTTTTATTATGTCCTGAGTGCCCAGCCCAAAGAAAATCTAATCTGGGTATCCTGTGTTTTCTTCTGTTTCGGAGTGGGGGTTTCCCTGTATTTTTTTCTGACCCATGACTTTATCAACCTGCCAAGGAAGCTCGAGATTGTAAACTCTGTTGGCCGTTGGATGATGGGAAATAGACCTCAATTAGGATGGACGCCGATCCACCCTAATTATGTAGCGGGCCTGATCGCTATTACAGTCCCTTTTGGATTCTATCCCGTTTGGAAGTTAAGTAGAAACATCACCACTCCAGGTGTGTTACTCCTGGCAATTGTAGCCCTTGGGTTCAGCCTGTCTGTTTTTGCGTTTCTCATGGCCACTTCTCGTGGCGCTGTTCTGGCTATCGTCGGTGCGGCAGGGGCCTGGCTGTTATGGAGAATCGTGAACTTGAACGGAATCAAGGCGCGGCTTGGGCATGAGGCGGTTTTTCCATCCATACTGTTGCTTTACCTGGTAGCTATTATCATTTTTCTTTATCTGGGCCCGGCACGGATGGGAAGCATGATTTCTGAGCCAGGTGATTTTGGAACGGGCAGTCGTGCTGAATTGTTTTCCAGAAGTGTAAATTTCCTTGTGGCTTTCCCGTTCACCGGTGGTGGGCTGAACTCATTTCCGGGGTTATACTCGCAATATATGCTGGATCTGCCCTATTATTATTTTCCCAATAGTCATAATCTTTTTCTTGACGTTTTCATTGAGCAGGGCTGGTTGGGAGGGTTGGCATATTTGAGCCTGTACGCAGGTGCAGTTTGGTTGACTGCCCGTGCCATCGTAAAATTGCAATCTTTTGAAATGCGCGTTTTTGCCTGGCTTTCCTTATTTGTGCTGATTGTGGCATTCGTACATGGCATGGTCGATGCTTATCTCTATTACCAAAATGGTGCCTGGTTGTCTCTTTTTCTGGCAGGCGTTTCCGCAAATGTAATCGATGACCAGGCACAGACGAAAGAAAAAGTTCGCCGATTCCTTTTTAAGGGAAGAGCCGGAATATATTCTGCTGCCATCGCTATTTTCTTTCTCGGTCTGTGTATTTTCAATCTGAATAAAATTCGATCTGAGTGGTATGCTGACCTGGGCGCAGTTGAAATGCAAAGAGTGCAATTGGCTGGTTTTCCGATGAACAAATGGCCCGAGCTGGACATTGTGCCCAGCCTGGAGACCGCCCGTGAAACGCTGCAGACCTCCTTGCTATTGGACCCCGCAAATCTAACCGCGAATTACCGCCTGGGTCTGATCTATATGTTGCGCAGGGATTTTCGCTCGGCGGTTGTCTACCTGGAACGTGCCTACCAGCAGACACCCGACCAGCGTGGTATTGTCAAGTCGCTGGGATATTGTTATGTTTGGCTGGGTGACACGGAGCATGCCAAGGCGCTGTTGGAAAATATACCGGAAGCCAGGGATGAACTTGACGTATATATTTGGTGGTGGAACACACAGGGCAGGAAGGATCTTGCCCAAAAGGCCGCGGTGATGCTCACCACATTCGATACGATATCAATGCAACCCTGATTGGGAGACCTTTTTGAAATTTTTCTCTTTTCGACGAGCAGCCATCCTATTGGTTGCCTTCTCATTGTTAGGCGCGTTGTTGATTGGGAGTGTTGCCGGAGTCCACGCACAATCTTCTCAAACATGGTCGGAGCCGGTCGATTTGTCAAACTCCGGTTCTGCCTCCAATCCTCTCATTGTGGTCGACACATTGGGAGTGATCCATGTAGTCTGGATCGATCAGTTTGACGGTTATAAATATATTGAAAGTACCGATGGGGTAACCTGGACCGAGCCGAAAACCGTGCGGTTTCCATTTTCGCCGGAGAATCCTTCCCAACCAGTCTTTCTGGCTGGTGCCGATGGGACGACCCATATTTTTTGGATAGATCAAAACAATGCGCTTTACTATAGTCAGGCTCCATCGAAGACATTTGACGATCCGGGGACCTGGCACGGCACGGTGCAACTTTCGGACTCCGCTGTGGATTTCAAAGCCGCGGTAGATGGCGAAGGTGTCGTTCATTTTGCCTATGTCAGAAATCGTGGTACGGATGCCAACGTGGCGGGGGTGTATTATCGTCGATTGGGTGCCTTCGGCTGGTCAACGGTGGTGAACCTGTATTCATCACAATATTTTCGTTCGCTCAGCGCACTGGATGCCCACGTGCGCGTGGCCGTTTCAGACAGTGCGGAAGGTCAACACACTGTATATGTGGTTTGGGATGACCGCTCACAAAAACGCATTTTGATGTCAACTTCAATGGATTCTGGCGACACCTGGAGCGATGTCAATGAAGTGGTCGTGCCCGATGCCCAATCCGGCTACCAGATGCCTGCCAATGCCGAAATCACAGCTTCGGATACGAATGTTTTGCTCCTCTGGCAGGTGGGAGAACCCGGGGTGCGCTGCAATATTTACACCAAATGGTCCAAGGATGGGGGCGCAGATTGGGATACCAGCGATTCGCATGGGTGATGGATTTACATCCTGTCCTGATATGAGCCGCAGTATCCTGGTCAACGGAAAATATTCATTAATATTACTTGGCCTGCAGGGAAATTTATCGATGATTGCCTGGAACGGAAGCGTATGGAGTGATCCTCAGACACAAAACGAACTTTCCTTCTTCCAGAACCCTGAAACCTTTGATCCCATCCAGTTGGCCTGCCGGCAGGCTTTTTATTTCAACGATCGACTCTATATCGTTGGTTGTGACAAAGGCAGTAGTGCTGATATATGGTTTACCATGCGTCCGTTGAACGACCTGGAGGATTGGTTTCCAAATCCGAACATATGGAAGCTGGCTGCAACGGAACTTGACTTTCCTGGTCAGGCTCTCGCCTTGAGTTCAGCGGCGGACACTACAGATAAGGTGCATGTCGTATGGGTACAGGCTGATGCCCCGAATTTATCAAATCCGAAATCTGCCATTTATTATGCGCGTTGGTCGGGGACTGATTGGTCCACACCTATCGCCGTGATCAGTGATACGGAGACCCTGCCGGATGATCTGTCCCTCACGGTCGATAGTCAACAGAGACTTTTGTTGGCCTGGGTTGATAAGAACACCGGAAATTTGCTTTTTAGTTGGGCGAACTCGGAGCGAGCCAATATTCCCACCGAATGGGCCGCGCCGGTTACCATCCCTTCGCCTTCGAATTTGAACGGTTCTCCTAATATTTTGGCTGATGGATCAGGTCATGTGATGGTGGCGTTTTCCGTACCGATCAACGAGGGACGTGGAATCTATGTGGTCCAGTCGTCGGACTTGGGAAACACTTGGAGCCCGATATCTCAAGTGTTTGATGCCGCTGCTGCAAATTGGGAATTGGTGGATAAACCCCAACTTGCCCTGACGGGCGATGGCAGTCTGCACTTGTTGTTTACCCGTTCTACATGGTTCGATGGAAGTCCCGCACAAAGTTTGTATTATTCCATGTCCACTGATGGGGGAGCGCATTGGAGCGAAGCAGCCATGGTTGGTGAACCAGCCGTGCAATGGTATGCCATTGTGAGTGATCATGGATCGATCCTTCACAGGATTTGGGAGGAGACAGATGTGAATGCCCTCTCGATCTATCATCAGTTCTCCACTGATGCCGGGGCCACTTGGAACGCTGCAATGAAGGTTTCCACCTTTAGCGGGGCCACCACTGCGCCGGGATATTTTATGGACCCTTCTGGAGATTTACACATATTTCAAGCGATTAATGATGATGGGGTAGTTTACCAGGAATGGCAATGGGACGGTCAGTTCTGGCGTAGTCTGGACAGTCGCAGGCTGTATCTGGAAAAGCAAAGCACGCCAGTCTCCATCCAGACGGGTACCAGGACGAACGGTATTTACTATGCATTAATTTTGTTGGAAGCGAATTCTCTGCAAAACCAACTACAAGACTCCTTGTTAACGATGACGCGCTCGTTGTTGACGAATAACACGCCCGCGCAGACGCCGGCACCTCTACCTTCGATTGCCACCGCTGCCTTCACAGCTGTTCCCTCTCCCTCTGAGGTGGCACAAGCGACTCCCACACAGTTCTCTCCCATTGCTCAAGTCAGCGGATCCTCCACGGCCAAGGGAAAGAATATTATCGGCATCATCCTGGTCATCGGTGTGGTTTTGATCATTCTTGTTTTTGTGCTTCCAACCCGCAGACGAAAATCTAATAACTAATCGTTTTATGCTTGCTCGATCGTTTTTCGTTATTGTTCGATTCTTAAGAATTGCCATTAAAATCCTGGCAATTGTCTTGATCATTAATTTTATTTTTGTTTCACCCGTTTTCTCCCAGGGGTTCACATACTGGTCCGAACAGGAAAAGATCCCAGAATATTATCCTTATACAGAGGAGCCCCCTTTCCTGATTGCAGACATGCAGCACGTGGTGCACGCCTTTAACTCGCAACCGTTGGATCTGAATGATCCAGAATCGACCAAGGTTGTCTTCTATCGTCAATGGACTATGGAAAATGGCTGGACGTATCCGAATGATATTCTGATCGATCCCACAGGGGCGGATTTGCAGCTTGTCGGGGCGGCCTCTGATGATACAGGCCAGGTTCATCTCATTGCCCAGAAAAAGGCTGGGGATATTTACTATGCCCAAAACTACCTGGCGAATGCAAATAATGCCTCGCTTTGGACGCCGCTCATCTTTCTCGCGGGTGAATCCGAAGCCTGCCCGACCGGGTGTTGAAAATGTCGCTGCCATTTCTGCAAAGGGGGATGAGGTTGTGGTTATCTATAGCGGCACACAGGATGGGAATGGACTTTACTTTACCAGTTCTTCCGATAATGGTAATTCCTGGACCGCTCCATATCCGATCTACCTGACTGGCGATGCGTCGATGATCGTTACGGATCCCAGGCTCACGGTTGGCGCCTCTGGTACCTATCATGCAGTATGGAGTACATTCCATAAAGACGGCTCCGCAGGCCCCGGTTTTTATGCCAGCTTCAATCCGGAAAATAACTCGTGGAATGATCCCGTTAATCTGGATGCACCTGGCATCCGCACGCCCTCGGTGATCGAATTTAATGGAGATATTTTTGTCAGTTATTACCATTCCAACGTGAACGGAAACTGGTGGAGGCTGTCCAGGGATGGTGGAAAAACCTGGACATTGCCGTCACAAATCTCATCACAATATGTCGGTACGAATGGGGCGGTCTCCTTTGTTGCCGACAGTAGTGATACACTGCATGCCTTCTTTGGTGAACGCATCAATGACAATTATCATGGCATGTGGCATAGCATCTGGAATGGTGTCACCTGGAAGAATCCGGAGCCGGTGGTCAGCGGGCCGCAGAAAAGGGATGTGGAGGGCGGCGATGGTTTCGATCCCCGTTCTGCGAGAGCCGTCATCAGCAATGGAAACGTTGCACTCGTCACTTGGGGTACGGATGGGGCAGCCGGAAGTAATGGGGCTTGGTATTCCTATGAACGGCTCAATGCTCCGGAATTGTCCATGGTACCGCTGCCTCTTCCGTCACCGTTGCCTCAAATTGATTTGACCAATATACCCGCCACAGCTACAGATATGCTGAGTGCCGACCAACAACCCACGCCTGCGTTGACTATGGCGGAAAAGTCACCATCCTCCTATCTCAGCCCACAGTTAGCTTTGCTGATCGGTGTTGTTCCCGTCCTGCTGGTATTGATTGGGATCATTGTGATCAAAGCACTCCTGCGTTCAAAAGCATAGGAATTGTACGGTTTGTAATTTTGTGTGAAGAAAATATATTTGTGGCAAGGATTATTACTGCATGAAACTGATTAACCATCCATTGAACAAATCGATTGATATTAGTTTTCCCGCAATTCATATTGAACCCTCCAAAGGCTGGATATCACTGAATTTGCGGGATATCTGGGAGTACCGGGAATTGTTGGGGATATTTATCTGGCGTGACCTAAAAGTTCGTTACCGGCAAACGGTAGTAGGGGTGTTGTGGGCCATCATCCAGCCATTTCTCACCATGGTGATCTTTAGCATATTTTTCGGCGGCCTGGCCCATGTACCCTCTGACGAGATTCCCTATCCGATCTTCAGTTATGCCGCATTGGTACCCTGGACCTTTTTTGCCAACAGCATCAACCAGGCCTCCAATAGCCTGGTCAACAGTGCGGACATGATCAAGAAAATATACTTTCCCCGGCTGACCATGCCGATGGCGGCAGTTCTGGGCGGCCTGGTGGATTTCGTTCTGGCTTTCATAATTCTTGTGGGCATGATGTTTTATTATGGTTTTGCTCCCACGATCAATGTCCTCTGGTTGCCTGTATTTCTCCTTTTGTCGATGATGACAGCCCTGGGTGTCAGTCTATGGTTGTCTGCCATGAATGTTCAATTTCGTGATGTTCGTTACATGGTTCCATTTATTACTCAAGTGTGGCTTTTCGCAACACCTGTCGCTTACCCTAGTAGTTTGCTGTCCGAGCCTTGGCGTACATTGTATGGATTGAACCCCATGGTAGGTGTTGTAGAAGGTTTTCGTTGGGCGTTATTAGGTACTAATACAGCTCCTGGGGCCGCAGTCGTTGTATCGTTTGTCGTCGCATTTATACTTTTGATCAGCGGAGCTTATTACTTCCGCCGGTTGGAAAAAACTTTTGCAGACGTAATTTAGGGCCAATTCACATGGATGATATTGCGATTCACGTAGAAAATATAGGGAAAATGTACCAAATCGGGGATAGCCAGAAAAATTACACCCGTCTTGGCGATAAAGTTGTCGATATGGCGCTGTCTCCATTCCGACGTATCGGCAGGCTGGTTAAAGGAGAAGCGTCTGGTGCCTCCGATTTGAATCAATCGTTCTGGGCGTTGCGTGATATTTCTTTTGATATTAAGCAGGGCGAAATTGTTGGCATCGTTGGTCATAATGGCGCAGGCAAGAGCACACTTTTGAAAGTTCTCTCCAGGATTACCGATCCAACGACAGGCTATGCCGATGTATTTGGCCGAGTCGGTTCCCTACTGGAGGTGGGTACGGGTTTCCACCCCGAATTGACTGGACGCGAGAACGTGTATTTGAATGGCTCCATCCTGGGCATGCGGAAGGCGGAGATTGACCGGAAGTTTGACGAAATCGTTGAATTTGCCGAAGTGGAACAGTTCATCAATACGCCGGTCAAGCACTACTCGAGCGGTATGTATGTGCGCCTGGCCTTTTCTGTGGCTGCCCATCTGGAACCAGAGATCCTGTTGATCGATGAAGTCCTGGCTGTTGGAGATGTGGCCTTTCAGAAGAAATCCCTGGGAAAAATGGAGAATATCTCTCAGCAGGGACGCACCGTGATCTTCGTCAGCCACAACATGAATGCCTTGCAGCGTCTATGTCCGCAGTCGATTCTGCTCAACCATGGGCAGATGGTGATGAAGGATATAACCAGTAAAGTCGTTGAGCACTATCTGGCGAATGCCTCCTCTGAGACATCCGGACCCAATAGTTTGATCACCTTTTCTAACCAGAAACGTGGTGGCAGCGGCAAGATTCTGTTTGAATCGGTCAGCTACACGAGTGACAATGCCTCCCTGGGCGACCAGCCTTATACCAATGGCCCTCTCGAGATTTCGGTTGATTTGAACTCCCAGGATACCTGCGAGGTCGGCAGCGTGGCAGTTGTGATCTTTGATCGTTACGGTACCAAGCTGGTCAATGTGGATACCTTGTTCTTCGGCAGGCCCGTCAGCTTGCGGGAAGGTAAAAATACGATTAAGTTTCGCATTGATCAATTGCATCTTAATCCCGGCATGTATACCATTGGCCTGTGGGCAGCTGACCCTCCCTTGGAAGTTTATGACTATATTCCCTCGGCTACCTTGTTCGAAGTGGTGGAGACCGAATGGGAAAATATTCGAGTCCAGGATGATGAACTCGTGCCCGTAAAATTTCGAATCCTGGAGATAGCGTAAGTTATTGATCCCCAGGGTTGAAAAGCCGGGATCGAGCTAAATTAATTCTCAATCCAAAAAGTCTATTCGATATGATGGAACCGAAATCAGTCAGTGTGATCATTCCTGCCTACAACGCACAGGATTTCCTGCGTCGCGCCATAGAAAGCGTTCTGGTGCAAACATACAGGGATTTTGAGATCATTGTTGTAGACGATGGGTCAACTGATCAGAGCGAAGAAATCGTGAGTTCCTTTGGCGACAGGGTTCGTTATATCTGGCAGGAAAATAGGGGCCTGGGTGGAGCGAGAAATACTGGGATCCGGGCCTCGCAAGCCGAGTTTATTGGACTGCTGGATGCTGATGATGAATGGAAACCAACATATCTCGAGAAGATGATGCTCTTAGCACGGCAGCATCCCGAGGCTGCAGTTTATTATTGTGCAGCGCGTGGCATGGACGAAAAAGGTAGAGAACTTCCCCGGCTCTTTGGGCGAATGACGGCCTCGAACAATTTGCGACAAAATCTTCTGCGGGCGAATTTCCTCATCCCCAGTACGATTTTATTCCGGCGTTCGACGATTGTGGAAGCGGGGTTGTTTGAAGAAAAGAATCTGGAACTGCATGGATGTGAAGACTGGGACCTCTGGTTGAGGCTGTGCCCTGCGCATCTATTTGTGGCGACGTATGAAGGGCTGGTTCGCTATCGACTGCACGCCAATACCTTCTCCGCCAACCCCAGCCACATGCAGGAGGCTGTGCGGGCCGTCATTGAAAAGAACTTTGGGGCGGATGACGGTGTGTATGAAACCTGGTCGAAGGAGAAGAGACGTGCTTTTGCCGGTGTCTATCGTTACCGTGCATTGACCTCTGTTCAAAAACAAGGGAACTGGGAGGTTGCCATCAAATCACTATGCAAGGCATTTGAGATTGACCCAACCCTGGCCCTGGACCTTGACCTGTTTTATGAACTGGCATTTGGCACACCCTCTCTCGAGCACAGTGATTTTGCTCATGGGCTAAGCTTGGAACAAAATGCCAGGGCCATCATGAAAATGCTGGCTGGCATATTTGAAGAAAGCCCGGCCATCAAGCCCTTGAGAAGAAAGACCTATGGCACGGCTAATTATGCAATTGGTTTAGTGGCCTATAACACAAAGCGCAGGGATCTGAGTAGACGGTTTCTTTCCCAGGCCCTGATATTTTTCCCTGACTTCTTGCTGGATCGAAAGTTCGTTTTGACTTTGATGAGGTCCTATATAAATCCATTTCTGGCCGGCCACTTGAAGGGACTTGCCAGTTGAGATCACTATGCGAGATGAAAGCGCAAAAAGAATATTGTTGATCACGCACTTCCTTCCACCTTCCCATACCGCTGGTACGGAACAGTACACTTTGGGCCTTGGCAAATCGCTAAGAGCGAAAGGTCATGAAGTCAGTATTATCTGCGCGGAGGACTGGGATAGCGGAGATAGATATTGGAATGGTGTCTCTGAAGAAACATATGATGGCTTGTCGATCTATCGCATCCATTTGAATTGGACCAAGGCAAACAATTCGAACAAGGTGTTGTACGACAGTTTGCTTGTGGAGAAATGGCTGGACGAATTCCTGTCAAAAACAAGGTTTGACATTGTCCATGTAACATCCACGTATTCTTTGGGAGTTGGCGTGCTGCGCAGTGTCAAGCGTGCCAATCTACCCCTCATTCTCACGCTCATGGATTTTTGGTTCCTCTGCCCAAGCATCCAATTGCTGCGGAGTAATCAGAGCTTGTGTGATGGTGTAACAACCTCCTGGCAATGCCAGGCCTGTCTGATGGAAGGGTCACATTTCTTTCAGCGAATGCAAAAAATCTCATTACCCAATTCGATCAACGCCCGCATCTGGGGAACGCTCTCGCATGTGACCAGAGTGGCTGATCAACGAGGCTTTCGAGGCCGGCTGTTGGATATGGAGCAACGCAAGAAAATCATGCAGGAGACTTTTACTCTTCCCGATCTGGTTATATCGCCTTCCAGAATCGTATATGAGATGTTTGCCAGGAGCATGTCCAGACCGATTATGCTTTTGGCGTATGGGCACGACCTGTCCTGGCTCAATGAGTACCCTGGCAAATCCAAATCTGACCGGCTCCGGATTGGATATCTGGGTCAAATCCAAAGAACGAAGGGAGTGCACGTGCTGATCGATGGATTCATCAGAGCCGGTATTGTGGATCGGGCTCGCCTGGATATTTGGGGAAATCATGCTGTTAATCCAGTTTATGCCCAGGAATTGAATGCGATGATTGGTACTCAGGAAGGCATCTTTCTGCGCGGCAGATATGATAGGAAAAGCTTGGGGGCCATTTTAGCCGAAACGGATGTAGTGGTTGTGCCTTCCATCTGGTATGAGAATGCACCCCTGGTGATACAGGAGGCATTTGCGACCAGAACACCCGTGATCGCGACGAACCTGGGCGGCATGGCCGAGGCTGTGTCTCATGACGTGGATGGTCTCTTGTTTGAGCGCAATGACCCGGAAGATCTTGCGAGACAACTGGTGCGGATCGTGAATGAACCCGGTTTGCTGAGGAAAATGGCCGATGCCATCCCACTAGTGAAGACTACCGATGATGAACTTCTTGAGTTAGAGGAAATTTACGCTCGACTGATTCATGAGAAATATTCCGTGATGTCTTTATTAAAGTAAAAGGGTGATGCAATCATGAAGATACTTTTTATTACGAATGGATTTCCACCAGAGCGTTGGGCAGGCACGGAAACATACACGGCCACTATTGCCAGTGGATTGAATGAACGAGGATACGAGGTTCAGGTCCTGTGTTGCGGGGAATGGCATTCAGGTCCAGCATACTGGAATGGCTGCGTGGATAATACCTACAGAAATATACCCGTTCGCAGGATCAATCTTAATTGGCGGAAGTCACCTGATCCTCAAAAGTATCTTTATAACAATCCGGCGGTTGCCACTTTCCTGGAGGAATATCTTAAGGAAATCAAACCAGATGTGGTGCATGTCACCTCATGTGAAACCCTGTCGGCCAGTGTTTTGCCTGTGGTGAAAAAAGCCAATATTCCACTGGTGATGTCCCTCACAGATTTTTGGTTTCTGTGCCCACGCATTAACCTGTTGACCAGCCAGGGGGAAAACTGCGATGGTATCACCAGTCCATGGGACTGTTTGAGTTGTATGTTGGGAGATGCCAAGCTTTATCGCTGGCCCCAGCGGGTGCTGCCCGAAAAGGGTGTCGAAATTCTTCTGACGAAACTCACCCAGATGCCACTGATCACTCGCCAGCGTGGCTTGCGGGGTATGATGGTGGACATGCAGGATCGAAAGCGGTATATGCGTGATACGTTTTCATTGCCCGATGTCCGCCTGGTTGCATCGAAATTCGTGAAAGATATTTATCTCCAAAACGGATTTGACGATCCTATCCAATTGCATCCTTATGGGCATGAAATGTCCTGGTTGGAGAATTATCATGGTAAGGCGCAGTCTGACTCCAATGTACTAAGTATCGGCTTTGTCGGGCAGATCATCCATTCCAAAGGTGTTCACGTTTTGTTGGGGGCGGCAAGAAAGCTTGGTAATATTCTGGGCAAAGATGTTAAATTCTTAATCTATGGGAATCTCGATAAGCATCCTGCCTATGCAAAGCATCTCCGGGAATTGGCCGCTGGGATGGATAACATTCAGTTTTGTGGAACTTATCCACGAGAAAAAAGTGCGGATGTATATTCAAAAATGGATGTCCTGGCAGTTCCCTCTCTTTGGTACGATTTCCCGTTGGTGATTCATGAAGCTTTTGCGACAAAGACGCCGGTCATTGCTACAAATTTAGGCGGTATGGCTGAAGCGGTTTCCCATGAAGTCAACGGTTTGCTCTTTGAGCGGGGCGATATTGATGATCTTGCTTACCAGATCCAGCGTGTGGCTAGTGAACCGGGCCTGCTGCAAAGATTGAAGACCGGAATTTCAAAAGTCAAGAGCATCGGAGAAGAAATTCACGAGCTGGATAATATCTATCTGAAACTATTCAGTTTAGCCCTGGTTGCCCTGCCAGTATTACATGATGTCGGCTTGTCCTAGCTGGAAATAAGTGGAATTTTTGCCGTCAAACTGGTGGAGTAAGACAGGTTGGGAGTGGTAATGATTTATGAAAGGCTATTGGGATAATTCGGTGACCGGACCTCTGGTGGTCGTTGTGATCTTGCATTTCAACCGGCTTGAAGATACCTTGGAGTGTTTAGAGTCACTGTCAAAAAACGATTATAAAAATTTCAAAACTATCGTTTTGGATTCTACTTCGTCCAGGGAGGCCATGGAGGCGATTCGCCCAAAGTTTCCTGAAGTACAGCTCATGGAGTTGTCTGAAAACCTGGGATATGCCGGCAACAATAATATCGGAATTGAAGTTGCTCTGGAACGGGGTGCAGACTGGGTTTTCGTCTTAAATAATGATACGACACTCAATTCAGCTTGCCTGGCTGATCTCGTCAAAACCGGGGAGAGCAATCCTCAAATTGGCATTGTGGGCCCCATGGTTTACCATCATGATGAGCCGAACGTGATCCAATCCGCTGGGGGAATGTTGGGAAGAAACTGGCAGAGCATTCACCTTGGCAAGGACCAATTGGACCAGGGGCAGTTCACTGCCTCTCAACGTGTCGATTGGATTTCTGGCTGCGCGATTTTGGTTCGTCGAGCACTCATTGAGCAGGTGGGTATGTTGGATCAAAACTATTTTCTCTATTGGGAAGAGACGGAATGGTGTATTCGAGCAGGCAGAGCTGGCTGGCAAATCGTTCACGAACCTGCGGCGAAGTTGTGGCATAAAGGCGTAAAACGCAATTATCAGCCCGGGGCCTCCTTTTCATATTACGGCACCCGGAATCACCTCTTGACCCTGTCCAAGCACGGGGCACCTTTGCGGGCAAAGTTCTTCACATGGATACAGATCATACGCACGTTAGCCAGTTGGTCACTCAGACCCAAATGGCGAGATAAACGTGACCATCGCGATGCAATGTGGAAGGGCCTGGTGGATTACCTGCGGCATCATTGGGGCGCTATGCCTTCTTAAGTTATTAATACGAGAGTTTATTTTCTATTTGTTAATTTGCTTGGGTTTAGTTGGGGGTAACAGGATTAATGTGAATGAAGTACGATCAATGGGCTGCTCCTGAAGCTGGTGGTGATACTTTTGACGAAAGGAATCATATTGTAACTAATGATCCGCGTGAACTAAAAATGGAAGTCATAAAACTTGCTATTCCAGATGTATTGATGATCATCCCCAAGGTTTTTCGAGACGACAGAGGTTTTTTTCTGGAGATTTTCAATAGAAAATTGTTGAACAATCTGGGATTGAATTACGAATTTGTTCAGGATAATCTTTCGGGTTCCAAGCTGGGTACATTGCGAGGCTTACATTATCAAATTCAATGTCCTCAGGGAAAACTGATCACTGTTTTGAGGGGTGCAGTGTTTGATGTGGCGGTTGATCTTAGGCGAAGTTCCCCATACTTTGGCAAATATGTCAGCTGCAGGATTTCCGCGGATGAATCCAGATTTTTGTGGATACCCCCCGGTTTTGCACATGGGTTTCTTGTTTTGAGCGAAACAGCAGAATTTTTTTATAAGGTGACAGATTATTATCATCCTGAAGCGGAACGAACGATTCTCTGGAGCGATAAAAAACTGGACATTGACTGGCCCATCAACTCTGAAATGCAACTTGTGTTGTCTGGTAAAGATCAAAAGGGCATGGCATTTGATTCTGCCGAGGTATATCCCTAGGTTGAAACCTGGATGATGAGAATTCTTTTGTTTGGGAAAAATGGGCAGGTGGGAAAAGCCCTGGCACCCTTGCTTCCACCTTTAGGCGATGTTATCTTGGTCGGACATGAAGATTTGGATGTTGCGGACTCTGACAGGCTGCGAACCATACTCCGTCAACACAAGCCTCATGTTGTTATCAATGCATCAGCATACACAAATGTAGATCGAGCGGAAACGGAAAGGGAAACTGCCTGGAAGATCAATGCCGATGCTCCGGGGGTCATGATGGAGGAACTTAATCGATGGAGAGGTATCCTGGTTCATTTTTCAACGGATTATGTGTTCGACGGGCAGAAAAAAAGTCCTTATGTTGAAGATGATGCTCTCAACCCCATCAATGAATATGGAAAATCAAAACTTGGCGGAGAGAGACTGATTCAGGCCAACGGAGACAAATATCTGATTTTGAGGACCAGTTGGGTTTATGCGGTGGGCTCTCAAAGCTTTGTTTCTAATGTTCTAAAGTGGTCAACTACACAAGAGACTCTAAGAATAGTGGATGACCAAGTAGGAAGCCCGACCTCGGCAAAGATGCTGGCTGAGCAAATTGCCGGACTACTACACAGAAAAGAGGTCGATGATTTTGTTGAAGAGAATGCTGGTATATATCATTGCGCTGGAAAGGGCGCCAGCTCACGTTTCGATCTTGCAAAGAGGATTTTGTCCTATCTTCCCGCGGATGTTAAAGTGATAACGACTACTGTTATTCCCGCAAAATCCAGTGACTTTTCAAGCCGGCATTGCGTCCCAATTATTCGGCGTTGGATTGTAAAAAATTTGAAAAAACGTTCGATGTAGATCTGCCAACCTGGGATGCAAATTTGTTAGATGTTTTGCAACACTTCAAAATATAACAGGATATGAAAATCCTATTTCTTTCTCGTTGGTTCCCCTATCCCGCGAATAACGGTTCCAAATTGCGGATCACAGCGCTCTTGCGTGGGTTGTCAAAGCATCACGATGTGACGTTGTTGAGTTTTGGCGATCAGCCTGATGTGAGTCCCGACGCGCCAGAACTTCGATCCATTTGTTCAGATATCCATGTCGTCCCCTGGCGGGAGTTTGATCCCCAAAGCCGCCGCGCTCGATTTGGATTATTCGGCCTGCAGCCACGCTTTTTGGTTGATACCTATTCCAGCGAAATGGCCGATCAGATTCGCAGCTTGATATCGAAGAACAAATATGATCTAGTGATTGCCTCTCAGCTTTCCATGGCAGCCTACCATCATTGTTTTGATGGGACGCCGGCGATTTTTGAAGAGCTTGAGTTGGGATTGTTTCACGATCAGGCAGCACTCGCTGTCGGATTCTTGAAACGCCTGCGACTTAAATTGACCTGGTTCAAGCTCCGCCTATACCTGGCGCGCCTCCTTGACTCTTTTCGCGCCTGCACAGTGGTCTCCGAGCAGGAAAGGCAATTGTTCATTGAGAATTTCCCCCGACGTCAAGAACAGATCAGTACCGTTCCGAATTGCATATACTTTGAGGATTACCATGGCTTGCATGCGAAGCCTGTGCCCAATCAACTTATTTTTTCGGGTTCGTTTCGCTTCCGCGCAAACTATGAAGCCATGCACTGGTTTGTGGAAAAGGTGTATTTAAAGATCCTTGAGTGTATTCCTGAAACCAGTCTTCTGATTACCGGAGATCATGCCGATCTGCCTCTTCCTGCTTTTCCAAATATCGTGCTGACCGGTTATGTGGAGGATATCAAAAAAACGATCGCCTCTTCCTGGGTTAGTATTGCTCCTCTGTTAAGCGGTGGAGGGACACGCTTGAAGATTCTCGAAGCGATGGCATTGGGTACCCCAGTCGTAGCGACTACGAAAGGTGCCGAAGGATTGGGTGCCGTGACAGGTGAGCAACTTTTCGTTGCCGACGACCCCGAAGTTTTTGCCGACCATGTGGTAAAACTTCTCAAAGATAAGAATTTGCGCGATCAAATGGCTCTGAAAGCTTCAGAACTGGTCAAAGAAAAATATAATTGGGATGTGGTCATGCCACGTTTTCTACAGCTGGCGGAAAGCGCAGCGGTTTCCGGTAACTTTGCAGGATGATGTATTCATGAACATTGATTTCAATCTGCGATTCTTTTCATTCCATTGGAGAATTTCCATTAGTAAACAGTGGATTCGATTTGGGATCCTGGCTGCTGTTCTGCTGGCGACAGTTGTTTTTTCCTTTTGGGGTTCAGGAATCGTATCTTTCCTGCTTCTCGGTATAATTGTGGCCATTGTCGGGGACGGTGATCCTGCTAAGCCATCCAACTACGGGTTTTCTGCTTCTTTTCCTGGCTGGGTTTATCCCATTTGAGGGTCCGGGTCATATCAATGCTTCTGCATGGTTCGTGGCGTTACTGATCGGCCTATGGTTCATGGATATGCTGGTGGTGAAGCGCCGTTTTCAATTTATTAATTCCCAGGCACTATTGCCGGTATTGGTTTTTCTGGTCATCTCGGTCATTTCTTTTGGCATGGGGCAGATTCCATGGTTTGTCTTTGCCAATCAGGCGCCCATAGATGCGCAAGTTGGTGGCTTTGCGATTTTTGCCCTTTCCATTGGTGCCCTCTTCCTTGCTGCACATCTGATTCGTGATATGCACTGGCTCCAGATTATTGTGTGGACCTTTATTGGTATTTGTGCGGTCTACGTTCTGGGACGTTCAGTCGGCCTTTCTGTTGTTGATCAAATTTACCCGCATGGATTGGCGGCTGGCAGCATGTTTTGGACCTGGCTTTTTGCTTTGGCACTGGGTCAAATAATATTCAACGCTCAGCTAAAGATGAAATACAAAGTGCTCTTAGCTGTAATCTTATTGGTAGCATTTTACGATGCATATGTACAGGGCAATGATTGGAAGTCAGGTTGGGTGCCGCCGCTGGTTTGTGTTGGCATATTGATGGCGATTCGCTATAAGCAGTTCATTATTCTTGGCATCCCATTCGCTTTGGTCGCAGTGGTCATTTTGGCAACCAAGCTGGTCGCGTCTGATGAATATAGTTGGGGGACGCGTGTAGATGCATGGATCATTATCCTGGCGATCAGTCGTGTCAGCCCCTTGCTTGGCATGGGCTTTGCAAATTATTACTGGTATACGCCGTTGTATCCCATCCGCGGCTGGGCCGTAAGCTTCAACTCCCACAGCCAATATATTGATCTGATTGCCGAGGTGGGCATCGCCGGTCTGTTATGCTTCCTCTGGATCTTTTTTGAATTTGGGCGACTGGGCTGGGACCTTTCCAATCGATTGCCAGATGGATTCGCGCGCGCCTATGCTTATAGTATTCTGGCGGGTATCGGAGGAACTCTCATGGCGGCATTTCTGGTGGACTGGGTCCTGCCCTTTGCATACAACATTGGATTTGGCGGATTCCGTGCAAGTGTATTTCCCTGGATATTCCTTGGGGGATTGGTTGCTGTTGAACAAATCTATTTTGGTAAGAAAAATCCAAGCTAAGTGAGGTTTCCATGAGCAAAGATTTGATTGGTCTGATTCCTGCAGCGGGAAAAGGTGTGCGCCTCGGCTTGCCTTATCCGAAAGAGTTATATCCTGTTATCCGAAACAATCATTACAAACCCATTTCCCAGTTCGTGGTAAATAATTTGACGAACGCGGGATTGGATCATATTGTCTTTGTGGTCAATGAGACCAAACATCAGTTGATGGGTTACTTTGGGAATGGTCAACGCTTCGGCTGTAACATCAGTTATGTGGTGCAGGAAATCATTGAAGGGAAGACCAAATCCACCTCACCGGGATTGGCGCATGCCTTGGATTCGGCATATCACCTGACCACTGGTAAGACGGTATTCTTCGGCATGGCAGATACCTTGATGCAACCAGATGATGTTTTCTTGAGAGCACATCAGACGGCTGCCGATGATGATGATGTCGCCATGGGACTGTTTACGACGACGCGTCCTGAAAAGTTCGGTATGGTGAAAATGGATCAGGAAAACCGTGTCCTTGAGATCGTTGACAAGCCCAGCAAAACTGACTTGACTGAAATGTGGGGATGTATCATTTGGCGTCCAAAATTCACAGAGTACTTGCATCACTGTGTCTTCGAAGAAGGCATCTCAGATTTTGCCAAGATCATGAATGATGCAATTTCAATGGGTATGAAGTTTCGAGGGGTCCATATGGTGGATGGGACCTACATTGATTTGGGAACTTATGAAGAAATCGCAGACCTAGATAAAAAATTTCGGGAGGAGTAATCATGGCCGCTGTCAACACCCAACCAAAAGTCTTGGAAGGAGGCGTAATGGAGCAGAAACCGTCTTTATCAATTGTTTTAGTGTGCTGGAATAACAAGGCCTATCTGGATCCCTGTCTTAAGTCCCTTTATGATTCCGGAATGAGAAACACATTTGATGTCATCGTGGTGGATAACGGTTCCACCGATGGTAGTCAACAAATGCTTGCCGAGAAATATCCCGAAATCAAGACCATCCAGAATGCGGAAAATCTCGGTTTGGGAAAGGCCAGCAATCAGGGCATCCTGGCAACCGCGGGACGCCATATTCTGTTGCTAAACAACGACACGATCGTGAACGGGGCCTCCTTCGATGCCATGGTTGACTTTCTGGAACAGAACCCCAAGGTCGGGGCCGTGGGTGGCAAGCTTTTGAATCCAGATGGGACTACCCAGGCAGGCTACAACTACTTTTCTTCGCTGGGAGAAGAGTTTTTTGTGGCGACCCGGCTGGGTCGATTTATTCGACGCGGCTATCCAGCGGTCATGCATGCAGAGGAGATCAAATCAGTCGATTGGCTGGGTTCGGCCTGTTTGATGGTGCGACGTTCTGCGCTGGACGAAGTTGGATTGCTGGACGAAGGATATTTTATCTATGGCGATGAAGCTGACCTGCAATACCGCCTGAAAAAAGCGGGTTGGGAGATTTATTTTCTGCCTCAAGCGTACACGATTCATTATGGCGGACGCAGTATGAATCGCTGGGGGCGCCGCAAAATGGTTTATCGCGGCAAATTGTTGTTTTATCAAAAACACTATGGTGCTTTGAAAACCTTTATTTTGCGTTTAATGCTTGGCATACTGAGTATTGCCAAGCTCATCATATGGACAGTTTTATCCATTTTCCCGAAGGCACGTGATAAGGCGCGCAATGAACTTCGCTCAAATCTGGATGTTATTCGGCTTTGCATCACGCTCGCTTGATTTGAATCAACTGGAACCATGAATATTGCTCATTCCTCTTTACCAATAGATATCCGGGATCAATATACCATCAAGTTGTTCACTCGGTCTTATTCGGTCTCGACCAAGACTGCCCTTCTGTTGATTATTAGTGTGGCCGTCTTATTGCGTTTAGCCTCAGCCTTTTATCTGGGGAATACGGTCACTGATTTGCCGGGTATTAACGATCAGATTTCCTATGACGGTTTGGCACAACGCGTCGTAGGTGGATACGGGTTTTCGTATGCAGAAGGTCACTGGCCCGCGACGCGCGGCGGCGAACCCACCGCACATTGGAGTTTTCTTTACACACTTTATCTGGCCGGTATCTACAAGCTATTTGGATACTATCCTCTGATCGCCCGTGTGCTCCAAGCCTTGATCGCTGGAATCCTGCAACCCTTATTGATTTGGCGCATCGGTACCCGGCTGTTCAACCGGACGGTAGGATTGATCGCTGCAGCACTCTTTGCGGTATATATTTATTTCTTCTACTACGCCGGTGCACTGATGACTGAAACCTTTTATATCACCAGCATCTTGTGGACCCTGGATGTTTCCTTGCGCATTGTTGCTACATGTCGCATGTCGCCTAACGCGGGGAAAAGAGGAGACTGGCGTCAATGGCTCGAGTTGGGCCTGGCACTGGGAATCACTGTGCTGTTTCGTCAGGTCATTTTGCCTTTTCTGCCTTTTCTCTTTATTTGGCTTTGGTGGAATGTACGGGAGCCGGAGGCCAGTGCATGGCAGAAAGCTCTGCATTGGTCGGCTATGAGGGGTCTGTTGGCGGTGGGATTAATTCTTGCCTTGATGATCATCCCCTGGACCATCCGGAACTATCGTGCTTTTGGAACTTTTGTCTTGTTGAACACCAATGCGGGCTTCGCGTTTTACTGGGGCAATCACCCGATTTATGGCACCAAATTCGTCCCTTTGCTTGATACGAAGTATCAAGATCTGATCCCACCAAACCTGCTGCCATTGAATGAGGGGAAACTCGATCAAGCGTTACTCCGGGAAGGCATCAAGATTGTTCTAAACGATCCTGTCCGTTATGTTTTGCTCTCGATCAGTCGGATCGAAGAATACATCAAGTTCTGGCCATCCAGGGATTCTGGTCTGCTAAGTAATATTTCCAGAGTTGGTTCTTTCGGTATTCTGCTGCCGTTCATGCTGGTTGGCATTTGGCTTTCTACTTCATCTTATCGCAAACCTGCTTATCCTGGACAACGCGCTGACTTGTTGCTTTTTTATTTGTTCATGGTAATCTACACGGGTATTCACCTGATGACCTGGACGTTGATACGTTATCGGCTGCCCGTTGACGCAATCTTGATTATCTTTTCTGCATTGAGTTTCGAGGCCCTGTTTAAGAGGTCCAACCGAGTCTTGATGGTCGATTCACTATAAAAGAATAGGGACGGCAAACGAATGCGAATTGGCATTGACGCAAGGTTCTTAACTCATCCACAAATGGGCGGATTTAAAACATATACTGAAAATCTGATCATGGCGATTTCGGAGATCGACAAGGAGAACGAGTACGTTCTGTATCTGGATCGCCAGCCAGCGCCGACTGCGCCAATTCCGCGCCAGTCCAATTTCACTACGAGTATCATCACTGGCGATCGCCAGTTTTACGGTATGGCTTGGAGGGAGCAATATGCGTTGCCCCGTCGCATCAAGAAAGATCATCTTGACCTTTTTCACGCCCCCTGTCTGACTGCTCCAGTCGTGCTTGGTCTGCCCTTGGTTGTGACAATTCACGATATGATCTGGTATTATCCGGACCGCTATTCCCCAAAACGGCCTGCTTTTGGAAAACGTGGCTTCATGCGTTGGTACTATCGGACAATTCCTCGTATTGCCACTCTCAAGGCACAGGCAGTGATTACAGTCTCGGGTGCTGCCAAGCGAAGTATTCTCCAATATATGCAAATCAGTGATGACCAGATTTTTATCACCCATGAAGCTGCAAATAGCCTGTATCGGCCACTGGATGATCATCGATAAGAAGAACATCGTTATCCAGAAGTATCAGTTGCACCCCGATTTTATCCTGGGAATTGGGTCGGCAGATCCCAGAAAAAATATCAAGGCACTGATTCGTGCATATGCCATGCTGCCTGAGACACTGCAGCAGAAATATCAATTGGTCATTGTGTATAATCACAAATCCTTGGCCACGCAAATCTTTCTTCGAGGCCGAACGATTAGGTATCCTAAATCGTGTTCTTTTTTTGGAAGGGGTGGATAACCAGGATCTGGTATATCTTTACAATCTGGCAGCCTTGTTTGTCTTTCCATCCCTGGATGAGGGATTTGGTCTGCCGCCTTTGGAGGCCATGGCCTGTGGCACACCAGTTTTGGCCGCGAATAATTCCTCCATTCCCGAGATCGTGGGAGAAGCGGCCCTGCAGTTTTACGCCGAGGATGTAAGCAACCTGTCAAAGCTGATCGCACGAGTGTTGACGGATCCGGCTCTTCAACTCGACTTGAAAAAGCGAGGTATTGCCAGAGCATCCACCTTTTCGTGGAAGCGTTGTGGATCGGAAACCATCAACGTGTATAAAAGCGTTCTTGGCTGCCAATGAAGTTTTTTTGACAAGAGTGGTAAGAATTCATAAAGGGTACACAAATGTTTTGTTCGGCAATCATTCCTACTATTGGTCGATCCACACTGTCTCGATCAGTGTACAGCGTGCTCAATCAAGAGTTTGGTCAGGACGAGTTCGAAATTATTGTCGTCAACGATACCGGACAGCCGTTGCCGGAAATGGAATGGCAGCGTTCTCCGAGAGTCCGAACCATCATAACGCAGAAGCGAGAGCGCTCAGTAGCTCGTAATGCCGGTGCGGCCATCGCACACGGTGAATATTTGTATTTTCTGGATGATGACGATATCATGCTGCCCGGCGCGATGCAGGAATTCTGGGAACTATCCCGCAAGACCGATGCCCAATGGTTGTTTGGCAGTTATCAGACCGTCGATAACGATGGGGGACTTGTTGCAGAATTCCATCCTGATATTGCAGGGAATATTTCCGCCTGGCTGGCAGTTGGCGAGGCAATCCCATTGCAGACCTCTTTGTTTCATATCGATGCTTTTTATGGGGGAGGTGAATTCGATGTTTACTATACAGCTGCGCAAGATCGTGATTTGGAACGCCGTATCTCAATGTGTTATCAGGTTGCCAATACACAGAAATTGCTTTCTCAGATCCGTGTTGGCCAGGAGAAAAGTAGTACCAATTGGTCGAAAGTGCGGGAATTCGACCGTCAGAGCAGGGAAAAGGCATTGGATCAACCAAATGCATTTCAATCGCTATGGGCCTCAGCAAAAGGTAATAATCACTTGCACGGGAGAGTTTGCCGGGCTTATTTGGCCTCGGCAGCTTGGAATCTCAAACATAAATACCTTTTCAAATTCGGGAGTCGTTTATTTCTTTGCGGGGCTTTTGGAATTCTGTATGTCTTATCGCCAGCGTTCTGGGTGGGGACAGTCACCACCATACCTCCCCTGGGAAACCTCGAAGCAAGATAGTACAATAATGTAACTTTTTAGCCCCAGTGCCCTTTAATTGGTAGTGCAGCGCCTTGCCTATATCAGCAGAGAATATTTAGGAAAGAATATGGTAACTTGAATGCGATTGTCGTGCTTAATTCGTGAGAACTACAAGGGAATGTACCGATGCGTATCCTTTTAGACCCAGGCGTACCGGACCTGCAGAACAAAGGGAATATCAGTATGCTCCAGGTTGCGGTGAAGAGGTTTCGTCGCGTGTGGCCCACTGCGTTGATTGGGGTTATCACAAGATCGCCAAATCTCTTAAAGTGTTATTGTCCGGAAGCATACCCGGTAAGTTTGGAAGACACAGCTGATTGGTCCAATAATCAATCTCAGAGTTTTCTAAATTCTATGCCCAAACCCATGTGGCGTCTCTTGTTCGAGATAAGAGAGGAAGCCAGGTATCGAAAGTATTTGCAGACTTCCCATCCAGCCACGTTTTCCGGTCCACCGACCAATGATGAGCATATCGAAAAAGAGAATGATGTGATAGAAGAAGTAGATGGGTTGGGAAAATTGTGGAGGCCGGTGGAGTCGGTTCGCAGCGCGGATCTCGTTGTGGCGACTGGAGGGGGAATCATGTGTGACCATGCCAAGGGTCCTGCCCTCCGTGTTTTGGATACACTGGAAACAGCCATTAAACTTGGCAAGCCGACTGCTATGACGGGTCAGCAAATGGGGCCGATGCAGGACCCGGAACTTTTAGCCAGGGCTCACGCCGTTTTACCTTCGGTAGGTCTCATAGCCATACGGGAACGCAAGGCTGCCATGGCATTGCTTCAATCTCTGAATGTTTCGATGGATCGAGTAGTAATGACGGGGGATGATGCGATCGAAGACGCCTACTATGCTCGCTCGAAAAAGTTGGGATCCGGGATTGGGGTCAGTGTTCGTGTTCAAGACTACACCAACATAGCAGATACGCATCTCCGTACTGTTAAAGACGTTTTACAACAGGCGGCAACCAGACATAATGCTCCTCTAGTCTCGCTTCCTATTTCAGAGTCCTTTCACGAAGCTGATTCTCAGTTTATCCGTCAACTTGTGACTGGCTACCATCGGGTTATTGATAGTGGTTGGGGAAGATTTGCTGATCCTCTTGGAACTATCAAAAGGGTCGGACGCTGTCGATTGGTGGTCTCTGCAACTTTTCACGCGGCAGTTTTCGCGTTATCTCAAGGCATACCAGTTGTTGCCCTGGCAAACTCGATCATGTACGAGGGCAAACTGTTGGGCTTAGCGGAAGAGTTCGGCGTGGGTTGCGAAGTCCTTTTACTAGACGATAGGCAGCTGAAAGAAAAATTGATCGATGCAATTGATGCGGCCTGGCAGTCAACTGAACAGGTCAGACCACAACTCCTACAAGCGGCTGACCATCAAATCAAAAGAGGGCAGGGAGCCTACCAGCGCATTTCCGAATTGGTGGAGGTGTAGTCATTTCCATATTTAAATGCTTTAACCACCTGCTTCGTCATTGGGTAAGTTGGTTCCGCGAATTTGCGGTTTAAGAAACCTGGAAGTGGGAAGGCTGTGAGACGTTTTGCAAAAATGAAGTCATCAACTCTTGTGAACATCATAATAGCATAATAGGAGGAATCGTGCACCAAGTCTGGAACGACCCATCTTCGATACAAAACACTTCTAATTTGTTGAAAAATCATCTAAAGCACCGGCGTCAATTTGTGGCTGCTTTCGAGCCGTCAGATGGTTTTCCTGAGTGGCAACATTTTCAGCTTCCAGATGATGGTCTGCATGTTTATGCCCATCCAGATCTGGAAATGACCACAGTCTCCAGTAGCAGGCAGAGAACCAGTCTGATACTACTCGGATATGCAATTGATCCCAAATATCCGAAACGAAATAACAGGGATATTGTCAATGCGTTGGTTGAAGGTGGGATCAATTCAATAGATGCGCTTGCAGCAGCGGTTTGCATTTTGGCTGGCAGGTTCGTGATCATTGCTGCTTGGTCACAGGGGGTTTATGTTTTTCACGATATGTGTGGCCTCCGGTCGGTGTTTTATGCGGTGAAACCCGGAAGAACCTATATTGCATCCCAGCCGTTATTATTTTCAGAGTTTTTCCCCCTTCGGCCAACCGAGAACTATCGCATTTTCAACGAGTTTTCGCATAAGAGAAAAAAAAGCGATTATCGCCTACCCTGTGGTCTCAGTCTGTATGAGGATACGTACCAACTAGTCCCAAATCATTACCTGGACTTGAAGCAGGCTGTTCAAAGGAGGTACTGGCCAAACAAACCTATCCCTCAACAAAAGATCGAGGATGTGGCTCGGCGATCGGCAGAAATGTTGGAACAGTTGATGTTGGCGGCAAGTTCGCGTTACAATCTGACGCTCTTTGTCACCGCGGGATGGGATAGTCGATTGTTGCTGGCAGCTTCTCGGAAGATCACGGGGCGGATTTCCATGTATTCCATGATGTTGGAACATATGACGGAACAGTCACCTGATGTAACCATTCCGCGTTCCATCTCACGAACTGATCAGGGGCTGAATTGGCATTTATTGGATTGTCGTACCAGGGTAGATCCGGAGTTTCATAGTCTTTATCATGCAAACGTAAATCTGGCTCACGAGTCCTCTGTCAAGCCCACCTATGCAGTATTTGGGAAAATCCCCCAGGATCGACTTTCTGTCAAAGGGAATTGCTCTGAAATTGCCAGGTGCGGTTACTATGTATATGGGGTACACGATGAAATTGTTTCGGCCCGCCAGTTGGCTGCCCTGGTTTCAGGATGGGATGAAATTCCTTTTATTGTCGAATATCTGGATAGTTGGCTTGCGGAGGCTGGAAAGGTCTGCGCTGAGGCCAAGATGGAATTATTGGATTTGTTTTTCTGGGAACACTACCTGGGTAGCTGGCTCGCTCGGACCTGGCTTGAAAAGGACATTGCAGAGGAATTTTTTTCACCATACAACTATCGTCCCTTGATCACCACGATGTTAGGCGCCCCCCTAAAATATCGCAGAGGCCCCGATTATTCACTCTACCAGTTTATAACGGAACGCCTTTGGCCAAAATTGGTGCAATGGCCGGTGAATCCCAAGGACCTAAGTTTCGGTGAGGCTGTGGGGCTCCGTATCCGCAAACTCCTATTGGATATTGGGTTGTATGCTCGCATGAGAAAGTTGTTCAAATTCATTGGGAGATTCATCCATCGTGAGACCCTTCCCCCGTTTACATATATGTGGCTTTTCGAAATTCTGATTCTGTTTAGCAGTATGATGCTCACGGAGGTGATTGAATGTTGAACGCACGACCGAAGGTAAGCATTGGATTGCCAGTATACAATGGTGAGAAATATCTTGCCGAAACCTTGGACGGCATCCTCACACAAACCTATCAGGATTTCGAACTCATTATTTCAGACAATGCCTCAACGGATAGAACCCCGGAGATTTGCCGGATATATGTTCAAAAAGATCAGCGTATACGCTATCACCGCAATGAAAAGAATTGGGCGCGGCTCCAAACCATAACCTTGCTTTCCGCCTGGCGAAAGGGGAATATTTCAAATGGGCCGGTTACGACGATCAAATTTCCCCGGATTTTTTATTCAAGTGTGTGAAGGTCCTGGATCAGAATCCAGATGTCGTATTGTGTATGCCGCAGACAAGTTTGATCGATGAACATGGGAAGCCATTAGGCGAGTATGAATATAAAGCCGATGCGAATATGCCTGATCCGCGAGAGAGGTTCAAGAACTTCATTCTTAAAAACGAGTCCGGCAATTATGTGTATGGACTGATGCGGGTGTCCAGTCTGGCCAGGACCTCCCCGCATGGCAGTTATCCATCTTCAGATCTGGTGTTTCTGTCCGAACTAGCGCTCTATGGCAGGTATTACATAATTTCCGAGCCTTTATACTATCGTCGGTTTCATGCACAACAGTCCACCAAAGGTGCCTTGCGCGTTGAGAGACGGCGGGTGGCTTGGTTTGATACTTCTTTGGAGGGCAAAATTGTGGTGCCTAAATGGCAACGCTTATTCGGTTACTTAAGGGCTATAAAAAATGCGCCTTTGACCATGTATCAGCGTTCATACTGTTACTTGCAGGTAATCCGTTGGGTGTTTATCCCGCCCAACTTCAGGGCATTATGCAAAGATCCTTTATTGGCTATGATCCAATTTATTAAGAATGGCTTGAGCGTAAAAAAAATAAGAAATGTTCCCTCGAACTGATTCATAAATGTGCTGTAAAATTTCATAATGTTTTGCTTTGTTCCGCTGTATCGAAACCAAAAGTTCATTTCAGGAGGCTTTCATGAAGGTGGCAATTCTGGCTGGCGGTGCAGGCTCCCGCCTGGCAGAGGAAACCCAGACCATTCCCAAGCCCATGGTTGAAATTGGAGGGAAACCCATCCTCTGGCATATCATGCGTCATTACGAGCACTACGGGTTCAAGAATTTCGTCATTGCCTTGGGTTATAAGGGCGAAATCATTAAGAAGTACATGGTGGATTACTGTGCCCTAAACAGTAATATTCGGGTCAATTTACAAACCGGAAATTTTGACATGTATGGAGGAACAAAACCAGACTGGAATGTCGAATTGATCGACACGGGATTGACGACCATGACCGGTGGCAGGATCAAGCGCTTGGCTCCGTATTTGAAAGGTGGAACCTTTATGTTGACCTGGGGGGACGGCGTGTCGAATATCAATTTGGAGGATTTGCTGGCTTATCATCGTTCCCATGGGAAGCTTGCTACTTTGACCGCCGTACGGCCCCCGGCCCGTTATGGGCATATGGAATTTGATGGCAATCAAATCACCTCTTTTAATGAAAAACCACAAACAGGGGAAGGCTGGATTAACGGCGCCTTCTTTGTGCTGGAACCACAGGTATTTGATTACATCGATGGTGATGCAACGCAATGGGAAAAAGAGCCGCTTGAAAATCTGGCGCGGAGGACAGTTGATGGCTTATCACCATACTTCTTTTTGGCAATGTATGGACACGCTCCGCGAGAAACACATTTTGGAAACCCTGTGGCAAAGCGGAAATCCACCGTGGAAAATTTGGGATGACTAACGATGAAAGTTCTATTGACTGGCTATAATGGGTACGTAGGTACGATTATGACGCCGATGCTTCTGGCGGCAGGCCATGAGGTGATCGGACTGGATACCAATCTGTATCAGGGCTCTACATTCGGTAAGGAAAACACAACGAAAGAAGTGTCCGCGATCAATAAGGATATCCGCGATGTAACTCTCTCAGATCTGCAGGGATTCGAAGCTATCATCCATCTGGCAGGCCTGTCCAACGATCCCCTGGGGGATCTAAATCCTGATCTGACTTACCAGATCAATCATCTGGCATCGGTTCAATTGGCGAAACTGGCCAAGCAGGTGGGGATTTATCGTTTCATTTTTGCTTCCTCTTGCAGCAACTACGGGGCGGCAGGAGACAATTTTCTCACAGAAGATGCAGAATTTAATCCTGTGACGCCGTATGGGCAATCCAAGGTCCGCGTCGAGCAGGATGTGTCGAAGTTGGCCGACGATGACTTCAGTCCAACCTTCCTGCGTAGTGGTACCGCTTATGGAGTCTCGCCTCGTTTGCGGTTCGATTTGGTCTTGAATAATCTGGTTGCTTGGGCTTATACAACTGGGAATGTCCATTTAAAGAGTGACGGCAGTCCCTGGCGTCCGGTGGTACACATCGAAGATATGTCCCGGGCCTTTCTGGCCGCGCTGAACACTCCCCGGGAGTTGGTGCACAACCAGGCGTTTAATGTGGGCCAGACGGAGGAGAATTATCGCGTCCGGGATATGGCGCAGATCGTGATTGAAACTGTACCGGGTAGTAAGCTTGAATTTGCCTCGGATGCAGGTCCGGATAAGCGTAACTACCGGGTGAACTGCGACAAGATCGCTACTGTTCTGCAGGAGTTCAAGCCGCAGTGGACCGTTCGTAAGGGCGCTCAGGAATTATATGAGGCGTACCGCAGGGTTGGCCTCCAGCTGGAGGAATTCGAGGGGAGCCATTATCGTCGCATCCACCATATCAAACACTTGATCAGTACGGGACGGCTGGATGAGAACTTGCGCTGGCGGTAATATCTTTTAATAAGGATAATCCATGGTTTATAAGTCAGAACAGACTTGCCGTTCCTGTGGTTCAAGTGAGTTGGAATTAATATTATCCTATGGGGAAACGCCTCTCGCTGACCGATTGTTGAAATCGGATCAATTGCAAGATCCAGAAATAATGGTTCCTCTAAATCTGGTTTTCTGTCATAACTGTAGTCTGGTACAGATACTTGAAACGGTCGAGCCGGAGGTCCTGTTTTATTCCGAATACCCGTATTTTTCTTCCGTTTCGAAATCCCTTCTCGAACACTTTGCCAGCAGTGCAAAGCATGTCATGGAAACACGCCAATTGACCAAGGATAGCCTGGTGATCGAAGCAGCCAGTAATGACGGTTACCTGTTGAAAAATTTTGTGGAGAAAGGCATTCCCGTATTAGGGATTGATCCGGCTCCGGCCCCAGCCAAAGCGGCCCAGGAAGCTGGTGTCAATACGATGTGCACTTTCTTCAGCCTTGAGTTGGCGCGCCAATTAAAAGCTGAGGGAAAATCAGCCGATGTTTTTCTTGCCAACAATGTCCTGGCACATGTCGCTGATCTAAATGGCTTCATTGAAGGAATGAAGTTAATCCTAAAGGAGACTGGCGTTGCGGTTCTCGAGATGCACTATGCCGGCGCGATGATTGATCACTGTGAATTCGATACGGTGTATCATCAACACCTGTGCTATTTTTCAGCCACCTCCTTGAACAACCTTTTCCGTGCGCATGGTCTATTTTTGAATGATGTACAGCGTATTCCGACGTACGGGGGATCGCTGCGGATTTTTGTTGAGCATCATGATGCCCCAAGTCAGGAAGTAAAAGACTTGCTTTTGGAAGAAGAGAACAAAGGTATGAATCGAATTGAGTATTATCAGCAGTTCGCGGCTAGGGTTAAATTCATCAAAAGGGGACTTCATCATTTGCTTACTTCTTTGAAAAATCAAGGATGGCGGATTGCTGGCTACGGTGCTGCGGCCAAAGCCGCTACCTTCCTTAGCTACTTGAATATTGACACGAGTTTAGTGGAGTACATAGTCGATCTGAATAAATATAAACAGGGGCGCTTCATGGGACAGAACCATATTCCGATCTGCCCTCCGTCAAAATTGCTCAAGGATAGACCAGACTATACGCTTTTGCTGGCCTGGAATTTTGCTGAAGAAATTATGCGTCAGCAAGCCGAATACGCGAATCAGGGGTGGTCGATTTATCGTTCCCATTCCCGAAGCAAAAGTAGTTTAATACCCTTTTATGAAACAGAGCTAAGGACCTTGAGCATGATTTTCACTCTTTCCCGGATTGACGTAATTCGTGCGAACGGTAGAACAAAAGGTAGGCTGGTTCTTTATGAAGTGGAGCAAGAGTTCTGTCCACCGTGTTTTGCTGCACGCCTCGCGCCAGGAGGCTGTAGAGTTCCCGAAAGGTGATATCCGTCTTGGATATTGCGGTACCTGTGGCTTCATATCGAATATTTCCTAATTGGAAAGGTGCCATGCCATCATAAGTTTGCACATATTTGTTTTGACTTTTTAGAGTCAAACAACTATTGGACGATTTAAGGAGAAATCATGTCGAACGAAAACAGCAAGATTTCCAAAAGGAAATTTTGGTCCGCAGAGTACCCACACCCTTCGCATCCATCTTTCAGGTTGGAAAAATTAGGAGAAATTGTAAATTCGATGGCCGCCAAGGATAGGACCTACCGCCTTCTAGATGTTGGATGTGGCCCTGCGAGGTTGTCGAGCTTACTGAAAAAGAATATCGATTATTTCGGGATTGATATCGCTATCCATAATCCTGCAACAAATCTTCTCGAACTCGATATCCTCGAAAATGAGATCAAGTTTGGGGATATGCAGTTCGACATAATTGCCGCATCTGGTCTTTTTGAGTATATGGCTGGTTCACAACGCCAGAAATTTTACGAGATTGGGAAGATAATGAAGGATAGCGGGAAATTTATTGTAACCTTCAGCAATCTAAGGTGGTATCAGCGGAATATCCCTGCTTATTGGAACAACATGATGCCAATTGAAAATTTTAAAGCTGATTTGAGGGATTACTTTCATATAGATAGATTTTTTGCCTGTTCCCATTTCAGGAAAGGTTATGGTTCAACTCGTAGAGTTACAAAATATATCAATATGAATTTAAATGTATACATACCCTTGATTAGCCCCGTTTTGACACAAGATTATTTCATGATTTGTTCAAAAAGGCTAGCTTGACGCGTATTCCCAGAGATGTCATAGATTTTGCTGAGGAAACTCTGCGTCAGCAGACCGAATATCGGAACCAGGGTCGCCGATTCATTGTGCCTATCCCAGAAGCAAAAATAGTTTAATGCAGTGATCAAAATAAGGCTAAATAACTTGAGCATGATTTCCACTCTTTCCCGGGTTGACGTAATTTGTGCGAACTGTAGATCAAAAGATATGCTGGTTTTTTATGAACTGGAGCAAGTGCCTGTCCATAGTGTTTTGCTGCACTCTTCCCGGCAGGAGGCCGTGGAATTTCCCAAGGGTGATGTCTCTCTCGGATATTGCCCTGTTTGCGGGTTTGTATCGAATTTCGCTTTCGACCCAAGCCTGCAAAATTACCTCACTGAGAACTATGATGCCACCCAGGCATTTTCCGGTACCTTCAACGCCTTTCACCGGAATTTGGCGTTGCGCCTGATCGAGCAATATGATCTGCACCACAAGCATATCATTGAGATTGGCTGCGGTCAGGGAGAATTTCTGGATTTATTGTGCGACTTGGGTGGGAATACGGGCGTCGGTTTTGATCCGGCCTATGTGGAAGGAAAATGGATTGGCCCTGCCAAGGACCGGACAACCTTCATCAAGGATTACTATACGGATGAGAACGCAGCGCAGTATCAGGCGGATTTTGTGTGTTGCAAGATGACTTTGGAACATATCCACGAACCCTTCCAGTTTGTAAGCATGGTGGCGCGTACTTTGCGCAATCACCCGAATACCGTTGTCTTCTTCCAGATTCCCAATGCCCAGTATGTATTGGAGGAGATTGCCTTTTGGGATGTCTATTACGAGCACTGCTCCTATTTCAGCCAACACTCATTAAATTATCTCTTTCAACTTTGCGGTTTTCAGGTAATCCGAACGTCCCTGGAATATGACAATCAATATCTCATGATCGAAGCCCGCCCGGCCGATTCTGCAAACAAATCCGTTGAATCTCGACCGCATGAGCTCTCGAAGCTTGAGAATGACATCGTGACATTTCAGGCAAAATGTCCGGATACGATCCGGGCATGGAAAGACCGCATTACCCAACTGTCGTCGGCAGGGAAAAAGATTGTACTTTGGGGCGGAGGCTCAAAAGCAGTTGCGTTTTAACAACGCTGAAGATAGAAAATGAAATTGAATATGTTATTGATATCAATCCGAACAAACATGGCATGTATTCGGCTGGTACCGGACAAAAGATCATGGGCCATGAATTTTTGAAATCCTATCAGCCGGATCTTGTCATTGTGATGAATCCCATATATATGGATGAGATCAGAAAAATGCTCGATGGGATTAATGTTTCCTGCGATCTGCTGCCTGTCTCGGAATCAGCATAGTGACAGATGTGTGTAATTGAAAAAAGCAACGCCAGGACTGGCAACTGGCGATCTGGTTTTCTACTCTGTAAGAAGTAGTTCTATAATGGAGGTGATCGTATGACAAGTACCACGCCAAAGGTAAGTATTGGAATGCCCGTTTACAACGGGGAAAAATACATTGCATATGCACTGGACTCCATCCTTGCGCAGACCTATCAGGATTTCGAGATCATCATCTGTGATAATGCTTCCACGGACAGAACACAGGAAATCAGCCTGAATTATGTTCAAAAAGATTCGCGCATCAGCTACCATCGGAATGAGAAAAACCTGGGCGCGGCTCCCAATTACAATCTTGCCTTCCACAAGGCAAAAGGCGAGTATTTCAAGTGGGCTGCGTGTGATGACATGCTGGCCCCTGAGTTCCTGGCCAAATGCGTCGAAGCGTTGGATCAGAATCCGGATGTGGTCTTATGTGTGCCGAAGACACGCCTCATCGATGAACATGGGGAATATCTGCGCGATTTTGACTATAAAAAGGCCGACGCGGATTTTCAGGATCCGAAAAAGAGATTTCGGAATTTTCTCCTCTTTAACATGTCCGGCAATTTTATCTTTGGTTTGCTGCGCTCCAGTGGCATAGCGCGGACCGCCTTGCATGGGAGCTATACCTCTTCTGACTTGGTATTACTGTCAGAATTGGCACTTTATGGCAGATTCTATGTGATGCCCGATTATCTCTTCTTGCGCAGAGATCATCCAGAGCAGTCCACAAAAGGCATTTGGAAGAGCGAACGGGCACGTCCACCCTGGTTTGACTCTTCCCTGGAGGGGAAGATCGTCTTACCCAAGTGGCTCTTTCTACTGAATGCCATACGTGCCGTCACGCAGGCTCCTCTGCGAGCGTATGATCGTCTTGCCTGTTATGTTGTGGTGCTGGAATGGGTTTTCTCTTCCAAACACTTTTTGGCATTGGTGAAAGATGTATGGGTCGCGCTCCAGAAGTTTATTTTTCGCCCCTTTCTGAAATTGACTAGGCGGCTATCCATGGAAGAATCCGGAAAGGTAGTCTAGGCATCAGGGTGAAGATCAAGCAAATGAGGGTTGTTGAACTGAAACGGTGGGGCGGTTTACTTCTTACGAGTTTATTAGGGATTCTGGCTCTGGTTCTATTTCCATTGCGGGGAGCAGATGCTTCAGCGGTTTTTACGCACATGGTGGTGGATGATGGTGGACTGAGCAACATTTGGCTCAAAACCATCGGCGATATCAATGGCGATGGGCAAACGGATCTCATCGCTGGGGGCAACGTTTCCGGGGGTCTGGCCTGGTATCAGGCTCCCAGCTGGGACAGACATTTAATTTCCACGGAAAGTGGATTTGGCACAGATGGAGAAGTGGCGGATATTGACGGTGATGGCGATCAGGACGTAGTGGTATTAACCGATAACGATCTGCGCTGGTACGAGAATCCAAGCTGGGCCGTACACGTGATCGATGAGCGACCATTGCATGATGTGGAAGTGGGCGACCTGGATGGAGATGGCGATGTGGACCTGGTAGCCCGTAACCAGGGTGAGTTTGGATCGCAGGGGAATGAGTTGCATTTGTATCGTCAGGATACACCCACCTCGTGGACGCACCGTTCAGTAGATTGTACAAACGGCGAAGGCCTGAAGCTGGTGGACGTGGATGGTGATGGAGATCAGGATATTGTTATTGGGGGAAGCTGGTTCCAGAATGAGCAGGACATCCTCAACGGATCCTGGACGGCCTATTCTTATACTACCAGTTGGGATTATCCGAATGCCTTTGTGGGCGCAGGAGATATCAATGGCGATGGACGGGTCGACATCGCACTGGCGCCTTCTGAATTAGCGGGAGGCAGCTACCGGATCTCGTGGTTTGCGGCGCCCGGGGATTTAAGGAGTGCGGATTGGACTGAGCATGTTGTCGATGACAATGTCGAAACAGTGCAGCATTTTTTGGGTGTGGCCGATATGGACAGTGACGGAGATTTGGATATTGCCGCGGCGGAAATGCAACAGGGAGAGGATCCAGATGAAGTGAAGGTGTATTTCAACCAGGATGCGTTGGGAGGAAGCTGGATGAAGCAAGTGCTCTCAACGGATGGGTCGCACAGCATGCGGATTCTGGATGTAGGAAACGACGGGGATAATGATCTGTTTGGTGCCAATTGGGAGGGTAACCAGGTGGAACTATGGATCAACCAGGGTTGCCAGCGAAGCCTGGATAATTGGGAACGCCATGTGATCGATCCCGATAAGCCCTGGCGCGCGATATTTATTACCGCGGGCGACATGGATCAGGATGGCCTGCAGGATATTATTAGTGGGGGCTCCTGGTACAAGAATCCCGGCAGCCCAAGTGGTCAGTGGGTGCGAGAGACCATTGGCGCTCCTCTGAATAATATGGCTGCCGTGTACGACTTCGATGGAGATGGTCTGCTGGATGTGTTGGGAACCATGGGACAGGCCTCCGATTCAGACCCGCGGTTTGTCTGGGCTCACAATAACGGTTCCGGTTCATTCAGCGTTTTGGGGAATATCGATCCCGGCGACGGCGACTTCCTGCAAGGGGTGGCAGTTGGCAGCTTGGAAGCCGGAGGCGCTTTGAGGGTGGGCCTTTCCTGGCACACACCGGGATATGGCGTTCAGATGCTTTCAATTCCTCCCAAGCCGCTCACTGATACGTGGACGATTGAGCAAATCTCAGCCCAATCGCAGGACGAAGCCTTAAGCCTGGGGGATATCGATCGGGACGGCGATCAGGACTTGCTCCTAGGTACGATATGGCTGGAGAAGGACGGTTCTTCCTGGATTGAACATACTCTCCACGATACCCACGGCGCTCCCTATGGAGAAAGCGATCCTGATCGTAATCGATTGGCGGATATTAATAACGATGGCCGCCTCGATGCCCTGGTTGGATATGAAGCCATCAGCGTGCCGGGCAAACTGGCCTGGTATGAACAAGGAGTCACAGTCACGGATCTTTGGCAGGAACATGTTATCGCTACCGTGGTGGGCCCGATGAGCCTGGATGTGGCGGATGTTGATCAGGATGGGGATCTGGATGTAATTGTCGGTGAGCATAACCTGGATGATCCTGCCAGCGCACATTTGTTTGTGTTTGAGAATGTGGATGGGATTGGCACTCAATGGCAGGGACATGCGGTTTATCAGGGGGATGAGCATCATGATGGTGCACAAGTGGTAGATATCGATAGTGATGGTGACCTGGACATTATCTCCATTGGGTGGGAGCAAGGCGCAGTTATTCTTTATGAAAATAAAAGCGTTCGCTGTGGAAACTCGCCAGGTACTCCAACAGATACACCCACAACGCCAACCTTGGTTAACACCTCTGTTGCACCAACTTCTACTCCCATAAATGCTAATACTCCAACACCCACGCCTTCTGGCGGACCCCTTTCTTGTCTCCCCGGCTCTCTGTTGTTGGTGGGCGTCATGTTGGCGGTTATGGGGACACGTCACTTATTCAGAGCCGGATAAGATGCGCAATAAAGTTTGTAGGAAATGGATTGCAAGAAACTGTTGAGAAACAAATTCTTGGTAGAATTACGCCATTATGGACCTCAGTCCAATCCATCTGGTAACAATCCAAAGAGGAGTCGTGCTACAAATGAGGGGAAAGAAGAGCTTTGGAATTTATGTCATTGTGTGAACCAGGAATTTGTGGAAACAAATTCAGAGTCATACTAAAAAAAACAGATCAAATCTTCAATAGCTTTGCAAGCTAAAATGTTAGGAGAATTATGCGAATTCTAGTAACGGGTCATAACGGTTATATTGGCACCATTCTTGCACCGATGCTGGTGGCAGATGGTCATGAGGTGGTTGGACTGGATAGCGATTTGTATCGGCGCTGTACGCTGGGCAACTCGCTGCCTGAGATTCCCGAAATCTGCAAGGATATCCGGGATGTGGTCGCGGCTGATCTGAAAGGTTTCGACGCGGTCATTCATCTGGCCGCGCTTTCCAACGATCCACTGGGCAACCTAAACCCAGACTTGACCTATGAAATCAATCATCGCGCCTCGGTGCAACTGGCAAAACTGGCCAAACAGGTGGGTGTCTCCCGCTTTCTCTTTTCCTCCTCTTGCAGCACCTATGGTGCTGCCGGCGATCAGATGCTGACCGAAGAAGCCGAGTTTAATCCTGTGACGCCTTATGGTGAGTCGAAGGTTTTTGTGGAGCGCGACGTTTCCGAGCTGGCCGATGATAATTTCAGTCCGACGTTTTTACGCAATGCCACTGCCTATGGGGTTTCTCCGCGTCATCGCTTCGACATTGTGCTTAACAACCTGGTTGCCTGGGCGTTTACCACGAGTCTGGTTTACCTCAAGAGCGATGGGAGTCCCTGGCGTCCGATCGTGCACATTGAGGATATTTCCCGGGCCTTTGTTGCTATATTGAATGCCCCGAAGGAATTGATCCATAACCAGGCCTTCAATGTTGGCAGAAATGACGAGAACTATCGCATCCGTGACCTAGCCGAGATTGTTAAAGAGACCGTCCCCGGCTGCAAAGTCGAATATGCAAAAGATGCAGAACCCGACAAGCGAACGTATCGCGTTGATTTTGGTAAGATCGCAAAGGTTCTTCCGGACTTTAAACCGCAGTGGACTGCCAAGCGCGGCGCCGAGGAGTTGTACGATGCCTATCAAAAATATGGAATCAAGTTGGAAGAATTCGAAGGCCCCAAGTACAAGCAAATCGACCATATCAAACTTTTGTTGAGCGCTGGTGACCTGGATACAACCTTGCGTTGGACAAAATAAGTTTCAAACCACGATTGGATATATTAAAGTAACAAGCATTATGGATACGAAAATCGAGACTTCATTGCAGAATAAAACCTGCCGTTTTTGCGGCGCGCCGCTTCGGTATACATTCGTTGATTTGGGCATGTCGCCCTTATGCGAAAGCTTTCTGAGTGCCGATCAAATGAACCAGATGGAACCGTTCTATCCCTTGCACACGTATGTGTGTGAGCAATGTTTCCTGGTCCAATTGGAAGAGTACGTCAGTCCGGCAGAGATTTTTACAGAGTATGCATATTTTTCGTCGTATGCCACCTCATGGCTGGAGCATGCCAGGAATTATGCAGACTTGATGGTTGAACGCTTCCATCTTGATGGTCAATCTCATGTGGTGGAAGTTGCCAGCAATGATGGCTACCTGCTCCAATATTTTGTGGAGAAACATATTCCTGTTTTAGGAATAGAACCGGCCGTCAATGTGGCAAAAGTTGCCGTGGAAAAAGGGGTGCCCACCCTGACAGAGTTTTTTGGAGTCGAGTGCGCGCAGCGCCTCGTGCAAGAGGGGAAGAGTGCTGATTTGATCGCTGGCAATAATGTGCTGGCTCAGGTGCCCAACCTGAACGACTTTGTAGAAGGCCTGAAGATTTTGCTTAAGCCTGGCGGGGTCATCACGATCGAATTTCCTCATTTATCCCGTCTGATCGAAGAAAATCAGTTCGATACCATCTATCACGAACATTTTTCTTACTTCAGTTTCTTCTCGGCTGAAAAGATATTTGCTGCTCATGGCTTGAGGCTGTTTGATGTGGATGAATTGCCTACCCATGGCGGCTCGATCCGAATCTATGCCTGTCACGAAAATGATGATTCCAAAGTCATGAGTGAGAAAGCCAGGGAGTTGAAAGAGAGGGAAGTGCGGGAAGGCATCGCAAAACTTGAGTACTATGAAAACTTTGCGAAGCATGTCAAGGAGACAAAACGCAAATTGCTATCGTTGTTGATTGACCTGAAGCGACAGGGAAAAGTGATTGCTGGATATGGTGCCCCTGGTAAAGGGAACACGTTATTGAACTATTGTGGGATTCGCACGGACTTCCTCGACTATATTGTCGATCGCAATCCCTACAAGCATGGACGATATACACCGGGAACTCATATCCCCATCTATCCCCCAGAACGAATTCGTGAAACACGACCCGACTATGTCATGATCCTGCCGTGGAACCTGAAGAAAGAGATCTTGGAACAACTTTCTTATATACGGGAATGGGGAGGACAATTCATCGTTCCCATCCCGGAAGCTAGCGTACATCCGTAAGACGCGCATCCAATGCCGCTCCGTCGATAAACACAACAATTGCGTTCAACATTATCCCTCCTGGCTGAGTGAAAGGAAATTCTTATGAAGGTGGTCTTATTTTGTGGAGGCCTGGGTATGCGGTTAAGAGAATATTCCGATACCCTGCCAAAGCCCATGGTTGAAATTGGTTATCGACCCATTCTCTGGCATTTAATGCGCTACTATGCTCATTTTGGGCATAAGGAATTCATTCTCTGCCTGGGGTACCGAGGCGATCTGATCAAAAAGTATTTTCTAAATTATGCCGAGTGGATGTCCAACGATTTCGTTCTGACAAATGGCGGACGGGATGTCACGTTGTACAGCAGCGACATTGGTGACTGGACCATTTCCTTTATCGACACTGGTTTACAAGCCAATATTGGTCAGCGGTTGAAGTTAGTCCAGCCGTATTTGGCGGGCGAATCCGTTTTTATGGCCAACTACTCGGACGGTCTGACGGATCTTTATTTGCCGGACCATATCGACAACTTTTATAAGCACGATAAGGTCGCCAGTTTTTTGCGTGTCCGCCCTTCCCAGTCTTTTCACGTGGTGACTACGGCGGGCGACGATGATAGCTTGGTGAAAGATCTTTCGCCAGTGCAGCAAACTGAGCTATGGGTAAATGCCGGTTTCTTCATTCTCAAGAAAGAAATTTTCAACTATATGCAGGAAGGGGAAGAACTGGTGCTGGAGCCCTTTCAGCGATTGATCAAGGAAGAACAGTTAGTGTCGTATCGTTATGAGGGCTTTTGGGCCGGCATGGATACCTTTAAGGAAAAGCAGATGTTCGATGATATGTATGCAAGAGGAGAAAGACCTTGGGCAGTTTGGAAATCTAATAGTTGATGTGTCGAGGTGCATGAAGCAGTACATCTTTTCCAGATTCTAAAACCATGGCAGGTTTTTTCGAAAGATGAAGCGAAATTTAAATTAATAGAGGTATAAGAATGATCTCTAATCGCGAATATTGGGTGCAGGAGAGTCGACGTTTTGCCCAGCCACATTACCGTCTCCTGAAATGTGCAAATATCATCAATACTCTTGCCCGAGGAAAGAGCTGCGATATGCTCGACGTAGGATGTGGCCCGGCGACTTTGTCTAAGTTCCTCAACAAGAATATTAATTATTACGGTATTGATCTCTTCATCCCTGAGCCCGCACCAAATTTGATCCAAAAAGATCTCGAGGAGCATGAAATCAGATTCAAGAACAAAATTTTTGATTTGATATGTGCCTTTGGTTTTTTCGAATTTATGGATAATTTGCAACATAGGAAATTGGATGAAATAAGTCAAATCCTAAAGCCTTCAGGCAAATTCATAACCTCCTTTCTAAATTTCGGGCATCGCCACCCCCTGTTGAGCCCCGTCTATAATAATAGGATTTCTATTGATCAGTTCTTGACTGATTTAGAGTCATTTTTTCGCGTGGATAGAATTTACCCCACCTCGTATAATTGGATTGGTAGCGAGCCGAACAGAGCATGGATAAAGAGAATTCAGATGCCTTTGAAGCTGAATGTGCCCATCCTCAATGATCTATTTGGGGTGCAATTCATATTCATTTGCTCAAAAGGTAATTGAACGATTTGTTTCCAAGTGGAGCATGCTATATCATTTCCGATGTGTTCATCAGTGGGTGTATTTATCACTTCGAGTTTGTAAACCGTTCGCATGTTGGCTATGTGTTCTTGTAAGAATCAGGGAAACAGTTACTAAACATCCAGCAGACAAAGAGAGTGTTTATAAAGAGAGTGTTTATGATGAAATTAGATTTCAAGCGTGATAGAAGTTCAGTCTTAAATGTTTTATGCCTTGGAGCGCATAGTGATGATATTGAGATTGGTTGTGGTGCAACCATCCGTAGACTAATCAAAGAGCATCCGAACCTCAGAGTGCACTGGGTCGTGTTCGGCTCGACCGGCGTTCGGGCGGAGGAAGCGCTCAATAGCGCCAATATTGTCCTGTCTGAAGTAAAAGATAAAAAGGTGAGTATCAAGGGCTTCCGGGATAGTTTTTTTCCCTATATTGGAGCTGAAATCAAGGAATATTTTGAGCAACTAAAAAAAGAGATGGAGCCTGATCTTATCTTTACTCATTATCGCCAGGACTGTCATCAGGATCATCGTCTGCTCTCCGATCTGGCTTGGAATACCTTCCGCAATCACCTGATACTCGAATACGAAATTCCCAAATATGATGGGGATTTGGGTGTACCCAATTTCTTTGTCCAACTGGATGAGGCCCTTTGCCAGTGGAAGGTGGAACACATCCTGTCGAACTTCAAGACCCAGGAGGGTCGGCATTGGTTCACTGATGAGACGTTTTGGGCTTTGCTGAGATTGAGAGGCATAGAATCGAAGTCTCCCGGGAATTATGCCGAGGCCTTTTACTGTCGTAAGGTGGTTTATTAAACATAAATTTCTAAATCAAAAGAATCTTTTTACTGCGCGACCGTTCCTGTTTTAAGGAAAGTCGCGCAAATGTTATTGACCAGATTTTCTCACCCCGTATCTCAACTACCGATAATGCATCATGAATATTCTTTTTTTGACTCAAATTCTTCCCTACCCTCCTGATTCCGGCCCGAAGGTCAAGACGTGGAACGTGCTCAAGTATTTGTCCGAAAACGGACATAAGATCAGCCTGGCTTCTTATGTTCGCCCGGAAGAGCAGCCTTATGTCGAGACTGTGAAAAAGGTCTGTTCACAAGTATATATCGTACCGATCAAGCGTTCCAGATTGGCCGATATTGGTTATTTATTACGTTCCCAGGTTTCCAGGCGTCCCTTCCTGGTTGAACGGGATGATCTTTATGCCATGCGCTCCGTGGTGACAAAAATTGTCGAATCTGAGCACGTGGATGTGATCCATGCAGATCAGTTAACCATGGCGCAATTCGCGCTGCCTTTTGCGGATCGACCTACAGGGAAGCCTGCTCTCGTTTTCGACGCCCATAACGCGGTCTGGACGATCATCAAGCGCATGAACGAGACCTTGCCGTTTTATTATCGCCTGCCATTGCTCTTTGAGGCTGGACGGGTCAAGGCGTATGAGGCGAAAATCGTCACCAAGTTCAATAGTACGCTGGCGGTTGCAGAGCCAGATCGTCAGGCATTGATTGCCGCCGTGCGCGAATACTATCCCAATTACTCCATAGAAAACGCTCCAATCACGGTCATTCCGATTGCGGTGGATACAAAGCAAATCCAGCCGGTTCCTCGGCAGACAGACTCCCTGAATATTCTGACCATGGGAACCCTTTACTATCCGCCCAACGCGGACGGGATTCGCTGGTTCATTCAGGATGTATTTCCTCTGATACAACGCGCTTTGCCTGAAGTCAAGTTGACCGTGGTCGGCAAAATCCTCCCAGGGATTTCCTGCGAGCTGCCGAGGAAAGTCATGGCAGGATGGTTGTCACCGGCTATGTCCCCAACCTGGATCCCTGTTTTGCCGAATCAACGATGATGGTGATTCCCGTCCGGGCGGGCGGCGGGATGCGCGTTCGCATCTTGGAGGCCTTTGCCCGGGCCATGCCGGTTGTTACCACCACGGTTGGCTTGGAAGGGATTCAAGCCGAACCGGATTCGGATGTTATGATCGCAGATACGCCGGATGCCTTCGCACAGGCGGTAGTGGATCTTTTGAACGATAAAAAATTGCAGGAGAAATTATCAGCGAATGGACGGCGCTTGGTGGAAGCCAGGTATGATTGGCAGGTCGTTTTGAAACACCTTGAGGGTGTTTATCGCCAGTTAGCGTGAATACGAGAGACCCTTAAATCTGTATTCTTTTGGATGAACAACCTAAACTTCGATGAGAATAGCCTATATCGTTCCATACGTTCCCAACCATATTCGCACCCGCTCCTATAATTTGATCAATCAACTTTCCAGATTGGGCCACAAGGTGACGGTTTTCACCTTGGGTTCGAATGAGATGGATTTGGCAGCTGCAAAATCTTTAAGAGCAGCATGTCAGGAAGTTTACTGTGATGGCCAGCCCACCTGGCAATCCTTCATTAATTGCGCGGTTGCCCTGCCTACGAATACGCCTCTCCAGTCGGTTTATAGTTGGAATCCGGGCGTTGCCCAAAAATGGCTAACCCTGCTTCAAAAAGAGGATGGGGAATTAGCTGGCTTTGACATTATCCATGTAGAGCATCTACGAGGTTCTCGCTACGGTACTTTTCTCAAACCCATGCTGCCCGCCATCCCAATTGTTTGGGATAGCGTGGACTGTATCAGTTACCTTTTTCAACAGGCTGCCGCGCAAAGTGGCAGTTTATTCGGCAAGACGATGACCAGATTTGAGTTGGGAAGGACTCGAAAAGCGGAAGGCGAGCTGGTTGGCAGTTTTGACCGAGTGCTGGTGACCTCGGCTGCAGATAAACAGGCTTTGATGGAACTGGTTCCTGCTGGGAAACAGGCGGGTACCATCTCTGTTTTGCCCAATGGCGTGGATTTGGAATACTTCCGGCCCGATCCTTCGGTGCGACGAGATCCGCAAACGATCGTCTTTAGCGGAAAAATGAGCTATCATGCCAATGTTTCTATGGTCAAATATCTGGTCGCGGAGATCATGCCGGAGATTTGGAAACATTGTCCGAAGGCTGAGTTGATTATTGTCGGAAAAGATCCGCCCGCGAATATCCTGTCGCTGGCTACCAATCCCTTGATCACCGTGACCGGCACTGTCGATGACATCCGTCCCTTTTTGTGGCAAGCTACCGTTGCCGTAGTACCTCTTGTTTATGGCGCTGGTATTCAGAACAAGATTCTGGAGGCGATGGCAACTGGGACGCCAGTGGTTACCACCTCGAGGGCCGTTTCCGCGTTGCGGGCCACAGCTGGAAGGGATTTGCTCGTTGCTGATCGTCCCACCGACTTTGCGCAGAGTGTTGCCCATTTACTGGTAAATCGAAAGCAGCAGCGGGAGATTGGTGAAAACGGGCTGCGATATGTGCAGAAGTACCACGATTGGGCCGCGGTTGCCAGTCAGCTGGTGGATGAGTACACAGAGACAATCTTAAATTTTAGTAACCTTTAACGATAACCATCGTCTAGATTGCATAGCCTATTAGAACAAAATACAGGTGTATTTGCGTGTAGCTGTCTTGGCTTCTTTCGTACACTACTGGAGAAGGTTATTAAGTTATCATGGATATTAATGCATACGTTAAACCTTTGCTGAAGTGGTGGCGGCTTTTGTTGGTTGTAACCGTTCTGGCTGCAATTTCCAGTTCCCTTTCGGTACTGTTCCAGCCCGAGGTTTACGTTTCCCGCACCACCCTGATGATCGGCCGTACCATTTTGGATCCGAATCCTAATTCGGGGCAAATTTTTATCGCCTCTCAACTGGCCTCGATTTATGCAGATATGGCCAAGCGCGAACCCGTCCAAACTGCCACCATGGAGGCTTTGGGCATAAGCTGGCTGCCGAATTATCAAGTGAGGGTTGTGCCCAATACGCAGCTTATTGAAATTTCTGTTACTGATACCAATCCGCAACGGGCTCAAATCATCGCAAATGAACTTGCAAATCAACTGATGGCTCAAAGCCCGGCGTTAAGTGACAATGAGAGTGGGCAGCGACAGGAATTTATCAAACAACAGTTGTCGAGCCTGGAGACCCAAATTCAGGAAACAGAGAACAAGATTGAGGAATTGCAGAAGGGTCTGGTTGGTTTGAACAGTGCCAGTCAGATTTCTCGTACCGAAACCGAGATAAACGATCTGACGGATAAATTGAATACTCTGCGGGATAGTTATGCTAGTATGGCATCGAATTCGCAGGAAGGGGCTCTGAATATCTTATCGCCTTTTGAGCCGGCGAACCTGCCTACGAGTCCTGTTGGAACCAATAAATTCCTCATTATTGCCCTGGCTTCACTGGTCGGGTTTTTCCTGGCTGCCGGCGCGGCTTATGTGATTGAGTATCTCGATCGAACGATCAAGACTACCTCTGATGTGGAGCGCATATTTTAATTTCCCTGTAATCGGTTATTTAGCTCAGATTTCAGAGAATGGAAATAATGCCACTTATGTTGTAAATCATCCAAACTCGTTGATCGCTGAAAGCTTCCGGCTGCTTCAATCCAACCTCGAGTTTTTCCAGGCCTATAACGCGGCCAGGACGATCTTGGTGACAAGTCCCATGCAGGGGAATGGCAAGACGACGATTGCTTCAAACCTGGCTTTATCACTCGCCCTCAGTCAAAGCAAAGTAGTGCTGATGGATGCTGATTTGCGACGTCCGGCTGTCCACGATGCACTGAAAATCTCGAAGTCACCTGGCCTGTCAGATATTATCCGTAACAAGATGGGTATCCTGGATGCTGTCCAGTCGCTCAAAAATAGCACGCTTGACGTTGTTACTGCTGGCAATATTCCGCCCAATGTCACGGAAGTCGTAGGGTCAAAGAGGATTGCCGCGGTCCTGGATGGCCTCAAGGAAAATTTTGAGACCATCATCGTGGATGCTCCACCTCTGGTAATTTCGGATGCTTATACACTGGCATCAAAGGTGGATGGAGTCGTATTGGTTTTAGAGCCTGGTCAGACCCGCGAGGAACAGGCTCGGGTGATCAAAGAACAATTTACCAGGGCTGGTGCCAAAGTGATCGGGGTCGTATTTAATCGCGTCACAACCGGTGATGCAAAGAGTTATGGCGATTATCAATATCTTTCCATGTATTCGCCCCAGCAATATAACGACTACGTGTCGAATGCACCCAGGGAAAAGTCGGGCGACTCGCGCGCGAAAAAGTTGTTTGCCTTTTTTGAGCGTGGCGAGGTTCCATCCGAGATGGCGGAAGACTTTGAGAATGCGATCACCGCGATCAAAACCCAACCGAGGAATCTGCTCAAACATCCGCCACGCAAGGCGAAAAACAACGGTAAGTCTTAATCTCGATTCTGTATCATAACTAATGAAAAGGACGCGCCATCAAGTGCGTCCTTTTTTGTTTAATTTCCATGGTCTGACCAGTGTATACTGGATGCCAGAAACAACTCTCGATATGCTTTACAAAAGCCGAGTCGATTGAGGTGGGTACAGCCTCTTTGCCGTGTTGCCGACCATGGCAGTGGCCCTGTTCGCTTTCAGCGTAGATTCGCTCCGAAAAGGGTGGTAGTTCCTGGGCCTGGCAAGAAGCGGAGAGTCGTATAGTCATATACATCTGGATGCAACCTTTTCTCTTCTCCAGCGTATAGAAAATACAAGGAGTGCGAGTGAACGATGAACTTGCCTGGGTTCTCCAGGCTCAGCAAGGCAGCGATGAGGCGTTTACAAGACTTGTCGAAGAACATCAAACGCACGTCTACAATCTCTGTTACCGCATGTTGGGTGAGCCGGAAGTGGCTGAAGATGCAGCGCAGGAGACTTTCCTGCGCGCCTATCAGAACCTGCATCGTTACGACCAAAACCGCCCGTTTGCGACCTGGCTGCTTTCGATTGCCGCTCATTATTGCATCGACCGGTTGCGGCGCAGAAAGCTTTCCGTGTTCTCGATCGATCGGGAGAACGATGAAGGTGCCACCCTGGAAATTCCGGATGTCGGTGCTCCCGACCCGGAAGTTGAATCCGTTAAACGCGAAGAGCGTGACCGCCTGCAACTCATGCTAAAGGACCTCGACCCCACTGACCGGGCTGCCATCATCATGCGCTACTGGTACGACTATTCTGAAGTTGAGATCGCCAATTCCCTGCGGCTGACAGTCAGCGCTGTCAAGAGCCGCCTGCATCGATCACGGCGGGCACTGGCAGGCATGTGGCAGGAAGATGAGCATCGTTCACCTCGTACTCGCACCGAAAGGAGGCCTCATGAATCACCGGCCTTTTGAAGATTGGTTACTGAATGATCTTTCCATGACACCTGAGCAGAAGCGTGAACTGGATGCACATTTACGAACTTGTGCATACTGTAACGCGCTGGCTGAAACCGGCATGGCTTTGAAATCTGTGAAAAAGGTTTCCCCTGCAGCAGGGTTCTCCACACGCTTTGAGACGCGACTGGCTGCCCAAAAAATAGCTGATCGTCGGCGCAAGTTCTGGGGTTCAGTCTTGTTTACGTTTGGAGGCCTGGCACTGCTGATGTGGATCGCAGGGCCTTATGCGGCCTCTTTCGTTACCTCACCCGCGACCTGGATTGCTTCGTTCGTGGAATGGGGAGTCTTTGTTATTACTACCTTGCGAGCCATGGTCCAGGCCGGTTCCATCTTACTGCACATCATTCCGGAATTTCTTTCTCCTTTTGTCTGGATGGTACTGGCATCGGCTATAGCAGGGATCGGCCTTTTGTGGGCGGTCTCAATATGGCGGTTCACCCAACGGGGTGTTCCGCGAGGAGTGTGATCATCTATGAAAAAAACATTAAGCTCATCACCCTATTTACCTTCCTTGCTTTGTTGCTTGTGCCCACAAGCTTCGCCCAGGCCCAGGGACCCAATCCGGAGGGTGGTCGTGTCATCTTTGGGAGCAACTTTACGTTGGCGAGTGGTGATACCTTTAATGGTGATCTGGTCGTCTTTGGCGGCAATGTGACCATTGAAGAGGATGCCAGCCTGCGTGGTAATCTGGTGGTGATTGGTGGCACGATTAAGAGTAGCGGCGAAACCAAAGGCGACGTTGTAGTGGTGGGGGGGCAGGTCAACCTTGAAAAATCCGCAGTGGTAACCGGAGATCTGGTCACCGTTGGCGGCCAATTGGAACAGGCAGAAGGTGCAGTGATCGAAGGTGATATTGTCAATAACGTTGCCCCGAATGTGGTGTTGCCCGATGGAAGAATCCCGGCTGAGGTTCCACCTCCACAAGTGAATCCAGGTTTTGGTTTGTTCTTGAACTCCGCCAAAGTATTGTTCCGTGCAATTGTTGTTGCCTTGTTAGCCATGTTGGTCACAATGTTCCTGCAGCCCCAGATCGAGCGTGTTGGACAAGCCATTACTAAACAGCCGCTGATGTCTGGTGGGGTGGGCCTCCTGACTGTACTGGGTGCACCAGCAGCCATTTTTATTGTGGCATTGGTAATGGCCGTAACCTTGATCCTGATTCCCGTAGCGGTGGTGGTGCTGTTGCTTGGCGCGTTGACCATTGCTCTGGCCTGGTTATTTGGAATGATCGCTTTGGGTCAGGAAGTGGGTGATCGTTTTACCCAGTCGATCAATCAGAACTGGACCCCGGTACTTTCGGCAGGCTTCGGTACTTTCCTGTTGATGCTGGTTGGTGGCATTATCGGAGAAATTCCCTGCGTGGGATGGCTGGCATCAGCCTTGATCGGTCTGTTGGGAATTGGTGGAGTCGCGATAACCTGGTTCGGATCACGCTCGGCGCCGGTGCCCGCGGTAACGGCCTATGCGCCTCCAACAGATTCCGGACCGGTTCCACCCGCTTCATAGTCTTAAAAATCTCTCATGTTATAATTGATTCCGCCCCGATGCAACAACGGGGCGGATTACTTTCTATGGAGGATGTATGGCTTTCAGAGAAACGCCGGTTCCCAACACAGTCATTCACAATGCTCCCCCACCCCTGGTTGAGGTCTCTGGAGATCATTATGAGATGGGATGTCAGATTGGCGAGGCAATGCGTGCGCAGATTCAACATAGCATTGACAACGCGCATACCTTGATCGATCAAACTTATGCTTCGCTGGAATTAACCTGGGAGGGGGCAAAGATCCAGTCACATAAATATCTACCCTTTGCTGAAGAGCGTTATCCGCAGTATATTGCTGAACTGCAGGGGATTGCACAGGGCGCCAATATTGCATTTGATGATGTGATGATCCTAAATGCCATGGAAGCTGTAACCATGGACGCGCTACACCTCACACGCTGTACAAGTTTCGCGGTCAATGAACAGCGTACTGCAGACGGCCATGTTCTGCTTGCGCACAATGAGGATTGGGTGCCTGAGGACGAGAACGATGTATATGTAATATCCGCCAAGCCCCGGGATGAGCCCCCATTCCTGGCCATGACCTATGGCGGACTCCTTCCCAACGTGGGGTTCAACGCTCATGGCATTGCCCAACTCATCGATTCAGTCTACCCCAAAGATTCACGGATTGGTATTCCGCGTCTGGTGGTGGCGCGCGCAGTCTTGGCGGCACGGCGTATTTCAGGGGCCATCGGCCGAACGCTGGTTCCTCATCGCGCGGCGGGCTATAACCATTTGCTGGCGCATGAGAGTGGAGAGCTGTATTCGGTGGAGGTGTCGGCGCGCAGGTTCGATATCCTGCATGGTACAGATGGATACATGGCTCATACCAACCACTATTTCTCTCAAATCATGAAAGAAATCGAAAGCGATCCGGAAGAGTTAATTTCTTCACGCGTGCGCTATTTCCGTGCCAACCGGCTGTTGAGACAGAACTCCGCACATACCATAAAGACATTGCAGGCAATCCAGAAGGATCATGTCAACCTGCCCAACTCGATCTGCAATCATAATATCCAGGGGACTGATCCTTTGGACCGCGAGAATACCATCTCTGCCATGATCATTGATGTGACTGCGCGTGAATTGCATATCGCCTGGGGCAATCCCTGTCAGAATACATATCACACTTATTATCTGGACGATTAACGCGGATCATGTATGGGGACATCCAAAAGCTTGTTTATTGGGAACAGCATGCGGTGAAGGATGAAGCGAGTAGAGAAAGGTTGTGTGCGGCTCACTTTAATCAGAAGTTTGGGCCGCGCCTTCCGTGGATTTTGACGCGCCAGGAGAACGAAATTCAAACAATCTGGTTGTGAATTTAATGTTATCATTGTAAAGTCTAAGAGGGGCCGGTGACCATCATTCAATATCACTTTGTTCATCCTTCAATATTTACAACACTACCGGAAACATCTTTAATGTTTGTCTATCCCTGCCGATGGGGAGGCATGGACTGAATGGATAAAAATTTTTATGAACAGTGTTGGCAGGCCAACTCGAAAAAAACAGACAACCACGATAATCAAGACCAAACCAGTGCGAGCAAATAAACAACTCGCACAATTTCAAAATATCTTCGATAATATTCCCCTGGCCGTCATCTCCACAGATCGGAGAGGTTACATCATCTATATGAACCGAGCAGCACAACAGTTGCTAGGTGAGCCACAGCAGGCATTTGAGATCGAGGCCTGGCCTCAGGAGTTCGGTTTATACCGCGACGATGGCTTGCTGCATTATCCCGCGGATAAGTTGCCTTTAATCCGTGCGTTGCAGGGTGAAACGGTTCAAACCGAAGATGTGATTCTACGTGGAAATGGTCATGGAGAGGGTGTCTGGATTTCCATGTCTGCTCAGCCGATCAAAGGCGAGGACGGTGCTGTTGACGGCGCGGTGGTCCTGCTACGGGACATCACCTATCGAAAGCAAATCGAGTTGAATCAGGAATGGCAGGCTCGGCGAACGGAAGCGCTCTACAGATTATCACGCTCCATTGCGGAAGCCGGTACCAACCTGGAGGAGATTGTGCAACTGGTTGTTCGCTTTACCACAGAGGAGATTGGCGATCTGAGTTTGGTCACATTGCTGAACTCCATGCGGGATAAGTTTCGGATTGCTGCCTTTCATGATACCAACCCAACCGGGCAGGCTTTATTGAGAAAATCCCTGACGGCAGATGCCTCTTATGACCTCCAGGGCATCGTGGGAGGAGTGATCAAGTCCGGAGAGCCGCTATTGATCCCTTCGACCGAAGCGCAAGAGTTACGCGTGAATGCTTTGCCCGGATTCAAAGATATGCTTGACGAGATTGGTATCGAGAGTATCGTTATAGCTCCGCTGATCGGAAGGAGCGGGGTCCTCGGTACGATCAACCTATCGCGCCATCCGGGACGCAAGCCGTTTAATGCGGAAGATCAATCATTTCTTACAGATATTTCCTATCGGGTGGCTCTGGCGGTTGAGAATTGCTATTTGTTCGAATCGCTGCGCGCCGAGGTCAATGAAAGACTATCGGCAACACAGGCCCTGGACAGGAGTGAGGAACGCTTTCGTTCGATTTTTAAATCGGTCACACACGGCATCAAAGTATTGGATCTGGATGGCAGGATTTTGCAGACCAATCTGGCCTTTGAGAGCATGATCGGGTATGGCGAAGCCGAGCTGGTTGGCAAGCATTTCCATAGTTTTCTCTACCCGGCGGATATTCCTCAGGCGCTCAAAATTTTTCGGGATGCAAAAAAGCAGGGCGTCTCCAGTTTTCGTTTCGAGCACCGGGCGATCCACAAAGATAAGTCCGTCGTTTGGGTAAAAACCTTGTTTACGGTGATAAAGAGCGACGGGGACGAGAAGCCAGCCTTTATTGTGGGTATTGTTGAGAACATCACCGAACAAAAGCGCATCGAGCTGGAGATGGCGGAATTGAACAGCCGTCTGCAAAACGGCATGGAACTGGAACGTCTGCACCTGGCCCAGGAATTGCATGATAACCCTATGCAGTTACTTTATACCGCGATCTATCGTATCGAAGAATTGCGCAATTCAGCGACACCTGAGATGAAGGAAGCGCTCAAAGATGTGAAGCAGAATATCCAAAATGTCCTGCAGGAACTGCGCGCTACAGCCAAGGAACTCAGGCCACCGACCATCTTCAATTTTGGCCTTGAAAACGCCATCCGTTCGCATGCCAGTGATTTTGTGGAGAAATATCCCGAGATCAACATACACCTCTCGCTGGCCCATGATCGGCAGATCCTGCCAGAGAAAGTGAGGCTGGCCTTGTTTCGTATCTTCCAGCAATCCCTGGCGAATGTTGCCCGGCATGCAGAGGCCACTGAGGTACGTGTGCACTTCTCCTTTGATGCGGAGGAGGCAATTCTCGAGATCTCAGATAATGGCAAAGGGTTTGAAATACCCTCCACCTGGATCGAATTTGTGCGAAATGGACATTATGGACTGGCTGGTGCTGTAGAAAGAGCCACAACTTTAGGCGGGATGCTTTCGGTCAAATCCAAGCCGGGAAATACCACCACGGTACGTGCGGTCATTCCCTGGAAAGATTCCACGGAATAAATCCATATGATTACTGAATGAAAGAGTTAAGATATGTCTGATATCCATGTTTTGATTGTCGACGACCACCCCATCATTTGTAAAGGTATTCACGATCTGTTGGAACCCGTCATGGGCATCAAGGTCATCGGTGAGGCACATAACGGTGCAGAAGCGCTGCGGATCATTGAAGACCAAAAACCGGATGTCGTGTTGCTGGATATGAAATTGCCGGATATAAACGGTGTGGAAATCATCAAGAAGGCCCATAAGTTGGGAAGTAATGCGCGGATTCTGGGACTCAGTTCCTACAATGATCGAGAGTTCATTTCCCAGTTGCTCACCTATGGCGCCTCTGGATATCTGTTGAAGGATGAGCTGCCTGAGCAGATTGTTGAAGCAGTGCGTGGAGTAGCACATGGTGAGGTAGGCTGGGTCAGCCGGAAAGTAGCCGCCATGCTGAGCCAAATTCTGCTGAAAGAACAGGAAGGGAGTACGGACCTGACCTCCAGGGAATTGGAGGTGTTAAACCTGGTCGTGGAGGGAAAAACGAACAATCAAATCGGTGTGGCCCTGGGCATCAGCGTAAAGACTGTTGAAAAGCACCTACATACAATTTTTAGGAAACTTGGCGTGGTTTCCCGGGTGGAGGCCGCGATTCTGGCAGTGCAGGAAAGCCTCGTGAAAAAGGACATAAATATCGGCGCAGGTCGCGAATTTAGCCAGGATTAGGGTAATTCCCCATTGAATTCTCCGGAGAGTCCTGTTAACGTTAGATAAACGTATGGCTTCAACCCAGGAGATGACTGTCTTCGAAGAAGATGCGAATAAAACAATTTCAATGACAAGAAAAATCGGTGTGCTGGTTGTTGATGATCACTCAGGAGTGAGAGCAGGGATAAAAAACCTGTTGCAATCGACAAAAGATATGGTTGTTGTTGGAGAAGGGGAAAATGGCGCGCAGGCCTTTGAACTCGTTAACACCAAGAAACCGGACATTTTATTATTGGATATAGAATTGCCAGATCAGCGGGGCGATATCGTCATGCACCGCATTCATCGTATCCAGCCGGAAACGAAGGTACTGGCTGTCAGTTCCTATAGTGACCGGGAATACATCCTCAGTATGCTGGAAAATGGTGCCTCTGGATATATCACCAAGGATGAGGCGCCCATGATGCTGTTGGATGCGATTCGCAGCATTGTCCGCACCGGAAAGAAATGGTTCAGCCCACAGGTACTTAAAAATAGCGGTCTCAGTGCAATCGAGGAACAGACACTAACTGCGCGCGAGATCGATATTTTGCGTCAATTGATACTGGATCGTTCCGCCAGTCAAATCGCCTCTTCGCTGGAGATGAAGGAAGATCAGGTGGAAAAGTATCTAAAGTTGCTAATGATGAAATTCGAGACCAAATCACTTAACGCGCTTAGGGAGATTGGTGCGCGTATTCTTTCACGGCGTACTCCCAGGTAAGCATACACTAATATTCAGTGAATCGCACAGGCGGACAACAGTTCGCCTGATTTTCGTTTCCCGGCCTGTCATAGGGAATCCCCGACTTTCGTAGGAACATTCCCCATTGATACGGAGCTATCTCACTTTTATATTTGAGACAGATTATCTGATGGAAGTGTATTCGCAGGAAGATTTTCTTCCACAGATAAAAGCCATATCTTTTGTTACCTTGGAGGTTAAGATGACGCTTACAGGTTTACTTATATTGTTGTTGATTTCTGGAATTGTGGGTGCTCTGGGTCAGTCGATTTCTGGATATTCTTTTGGAGGATGTTTGACTTCCATTCTGGTAGGTTTTATTGGGGCCTACATCGGGCTGTGGTTGGCCGGTCAGTTTGGTTTGCCTGAGATTTTTGCCATCACGGTTGAAGGCCAGGCTTTCCCGGTGGTGTGGAGCATCGTTGGTGCAGCCCTCATGTCAGTTGTTTTAGGTCCATTTCTTTTTAGACGTTCGGTCGTTTAATTGCACCATATGAGCATGGAGGTGCGAGAATGAGTGTAGAACGAGACCATATTGCCCGCCACAAAAGAGTAACTGTCCAACAGCGTGGTGCTCACGTGTATGAAGAACAAGTTGTGGAAGATGTCAACCTGGAGTACCGGGAAACAGTTTACAAGGCTGCGCAGTTTGTCTGGTTGCTCTTTGGATCCCTGGAGGCTCTGATTGGTATTCGTGTGTTGTTGCTGTTAATTGCGGCCAATCCAGGGAACGGCTTCACGGCCATCGTATATCAATTGTCGGATCTGTTCCTGTGGCCGTTCCAAGACATCATTGCCAACCCATCTTTCCAGGGTCATGTTTTGGAAGTTACCTCGATGATCGCCATGATCGTTTATCCGCTGATTGGCTGGGCCATTGTAAAGTTGATCGGGGTGCTGTTTTATCGGGCACCGACCAGCCGGGTTACCACCTATGATCGCGATCGAGGCTGAACAAGGATATGGGTTGGTGAAGTTTAGTTACCTGGAAGAAAAGCCAAAGAAGAGCTTGCAGCAAAATCCTTCGACAAATAAAATAAAAGGAGAAAACTTATGAGTACCATTCTATTGATTATTTTGGTTCTGTTGCTTTTGGGAGCATTGCCTGTGTAGCCCTATGGGCGCAGTTGGGGATATGGAGGCAGCGGCCTGGTTGGTTTCCTGTTACTCCTGGCTATCCTGGGGCTCTTGTTCCGATGGTTCTAACCTCAAAAGGTTACCCAAAATTAAAGAAGTACACTTAATGAACGAAAACCTCGCTCAGCTTGAGCGAGGTTGTTTTAACAAGAGTTCTGGTTATTTTGTGCCCCCACGGGGATTCGAACCCCGGTCGTAGCCTTGAAAGGGCTGCGTCCTAGTCCACTAGACGATGGGGGCTTGCTGGTTTGATAAGCGGGCGGATTTTATCATCCCCCATACGAACGGTCAAGCGTTTTTCTATTTCTCGTCTTTCGTCCGTTGACTGAGAAGCGCCAGAAGGTCCACCTTTTCGCGGTTAAAGAGAATGGCCGGAGCTCTCCGCCTTGAGGTTTGGGATCAAAATCGCAGTCAGCACCGCGTCATAAATGGGGATGAAGTTTCGGCTCTTGTCCGCCAATAATACGGCAAAATCAAATCGGCCCGCCACCGAGAGCTTGCCTTCGAGTTCATATACCGTTGTCGTCAGGCGGACCGGCATTTCTGTCACATTACTATAGCCGCCGCGTTGAATTCCAGAGGGACCGAGATCCTCACGACGTGCAGTGCAAATGGCAAAAACCTGTGATTTCACCAGACGGACCACTTCGAAGTGATCTACAAGTTTGGTGGGCATGTGAATCCGCGCCATCCGCGCATCATGCAGCTCGAGGTGTGAGCGGGTGGTGTCATTCAGGATCCCCATAACGCCATTGGTTGCCACCATGATCTTTCCCACCACACGGTAGCCAGAGGTGTATATGTCTGCCGGGAGAAAACGATAGGTTCGTTGAGATGTGTCCATGCAGGTGGCCTTGAAGTTCGCTGTTATTTAATCGAGAGGGGGATGAGGAATATTCCGTTTATGGGAACCAGGTCGCGGGGCGCGTTTAACGCGGCGCGTCGGCCTCCCCGCATTTGGGTTCAGCAGCATCGTTAGCCAGGAGATGGCACGCTCGTCGTATTCGCGCTTCCCACACATGTCGCAGACCCAGGCTGGGAAATTTGGTACAGTGATCAATTCATCACCCAGCCAGGTGAAATATGTGATATGCCGCAGGTGCATCATGCCGGCGTTGCATTCGTTGCAGGGCACGGAATGCAGCGCGTCAGAACTTTGCTGACTGTTGTTCATTTTGATATCCATGCTCCCAAGCCAAGCGCGGCCTGTGCGGAATGATTGATGACCTGCCATTCCTTCGGCGGCCAGTAAATCACCACTGCCTTGCCGATTACATTCCCAATGGGCAGTACACCCCATTGATGCAAATCACGGAAATCGTTGCGGTTATCACCGAGAACAAATAACTGACCTTGCGGGATGGTCCAATCTCCATCGTACGCTGGCGGGCTGGCAATATAGGGCTCATTCAGCGCAACACCGTTGATCGAGACCACGCCGCCATGCACTGAGACCGTTTCCCCGGGTAAGCCGATCACGCGCTTGATCAGGTCCTCCGCCGGATCGATGGGGAAGACGAAGACCACAATATCACCGCGCTGCGGTTCGCCGGTCTTATAGGAAAGTTTACTTACCAGGATATATTCACCATCCTGTAAAGTGGGCTTCATGCTGAAGCCGTCCACACGCACGCGCGCCGAAAGCGCGTTAATTCCAAAGTATAGAACGACCGCCAACACAAGTGTTTCAAGAATATCCAGCGCGAATCGTTTCCAATCCTCCGGCTTCTCTGTGGTTGCTTCAGGCTCAACAGGAGCTTCCATTTGAACTTCAGGTTGTGTGCTTTCCAAATCGTAGGGCCTCCGGCAAAAATTATACTGCTTTTTGCAAAGTTCTTTATATCCTTAAGGTGGAGTTGACTTTATTGTATAGCCAGATATTTGCATGAAAGATTGCATTATCCTGATTTTTTTATTTTCTGTAATTTAACTCGTGACCAGACCATTTCAGGATAAAGTCAACTTGTCCGTCAGTTTCTGGTGAACGGGGATGATAACAACTCTTGGGTACGTTCTTCCACCATTCAGCCAGTTGTCTCACCGCCTCTTCACCGTTCCTGCCACGTCTGACGAGATAACAGCCGACAGTTGTGCCTGTCCGTCCAATGCCACCCCAACAATGTAAATAAATCTTATGTTCTTTTTTTAAACTTGTATCAATAGTATCTAAAATGGTTTTCATCTGTTTTGGGGTCGGCAAACCAAAATCACCAATGGGAAAGCGCAGATGTTGCACGTTAACCTTATAAAGTCTTGCTTCCTCCTTCAGCATCCCCTCATACGGCGAGAGTTCATTCGGCTGGGTCAGGTCAATAAATGTATCGAACCCTGCTTCGAGCAAGGCATCAATTCGTTTGCGCGTGAGGTCTTCATTGAATTGCCCCGGATATTCACCGGCCAGCAAACATTCCGGTTCCACCCAGTAAGATTGCGAAAGTGGACGCTTTTCCTGATCAGTCATGCTCCCCATTTTACATCATGCCTACGCGCTGATCTTTCCTCAGACCTGGCCCCAGGCAAAATAGGTGGGCACGTATAATCTTCGTTGTCTGCGCGCACGCGCTTGCTGATCTAATAGCTTCATTGTATGGAGGTCTTGGCTCGAAACCATTCCCGCCAGATCGGATTCGATCACGGCCCATTCGCTTTCCCATTCCTCGCGCGACGGTTCACGATCCATGCCTTGAATTGTTCCCGTTTCGATGAGCAGGATGCCCGCCCGAAAGAATGTCTCCGCCAGCCGCGCCCCGAAACCCGGATCTGCTCCCTGTCTTCTCAGCGACTCCGTTTGCCATCTTCCAAGCTGGATTAATTCATCAGGTTGATCTCTTCGCGCCGCGTAATCTGGTTCGGCAAAGGCGATGATATTCCCGCCTGGTCTTGTCAGACGTTTCATTTCAATTACAGCTTGTAAGGGATCTTTTACCCACAATAAAAGAAAATGACAATAGACAGCCTCGAAGGTTTTATTTGCAAAGGGAAGTGATAAAGCGTCGCCTCGCACCAGCCCGGCATTTGGAGCATGAACACGGCATTCGGCGAGCACGGCGGGATTCACGTCCAGGCCATATCGCAAAAGGCGCGGCGGCAGTTCGGAGAGGACCGCTCCCGTGCCGCAACCGACTTCCAAGACGCGGCTGGCTTCATTCAGATTTATATTATTGAAGATATAGGCGCGCAGTGCGCGAGTCCAATTTGCCTGCTGGAGATAACGCGCGTGCCAGTCGATTGCCATCTATCAATGATAAATCTTTTCCCACGAATCTTTGAGGATATTTCCCAATACCTGATCCGCCATGCCCTGGGCCGGCAGGATGTCGCCATCCGGTTCCACGTACAGCCAGGCCTTGCCCGCGCCTTCCGGGACCTCGTCCGTTTGTGTTTCCAGCGTAACGGGGTTATCAGCCGAATAGGGGACCGGCAGATCAGACTTGAGGGTAAGTCCGAGCGTAGCAGCCTTGTCGCGGAGATGCTCATATTTTTCTTCGAGAGAGGCATCTGAGATCGTCAAGGACAAGCTCTGTACATCTAATTCGGCCAGATGCTCCAAAGTCTTTTCTACTTCCTTGATATTTTTTTCGTTGAGCGTGAGATGGACGGTGACAAAGATGTCCTCCGCCATGAGATTCTTCAATGTGCTCCACGATTCCTGATGGTTGGGCTGAAGCAAAAAGAGAATGTGATCCAGCCCGGATTGCAGAAGCAGGTCAAGATATTTTTTATCGGCAAGCTTTAAACCATCGGTCAACAATCCGCAAACCTGGCCGTTCTTCTCGGCATGGGCGATCAGATCGGCTAAATCTTCACGTAGGGTGGCTTCGCCGCCGGTAAACACGACATGCGGAATCCCAGCCTGCCAGGCCTTATCCAGAATCGCGCGCCATTCGTCTGTGGTCAACTCGCGGTCGACGCGTTTGGTTGGCGCGTATTCCGCTTTGGAGTCCGTTGGCAGCCGATAGGTCAGGGCGCAGTCGAGACGCAGCGGGGCGCTGAGATCGGCCGAATGCGGCGCGACCCGCTCGAAGTCCAGGAAGGAGACGGGGTCCAAATCCGGCGTGGAGATCAGCGTCTGGATGCGGTCTACAAAGTCATTGTAGTCCTGCAGCGCGGTGTTCTGGTGGATGCGATAGCGCGCCGCGATTTGTTTGGCGGCTTCCCCTGGGATGCTGCCCTTGATGAAATGATAGGCATACTCCGCCGCCGTGGGATTGAGATGCAGGACGGTCGAGGCGTTGACGATCAGGAGGCCGGAGCCATCCTGGCGCAGGCGCAGGTGCAAACGATAGGGCATTTCATCCTGCACGGCTTGCAGATGATGCGTGCCCGCGGGCAGGGGCTGGATTTTCGAAAAACGGTCAGCCAGACGATTGATGAATTTCATGGGATCTCCACAATGGTTGGGTCACTCTGAGTGGCGCGCGGCACCACGCAGAGACTTTTTACTTTTCGGAGAGAGATGCTGCACTACGTTCAGCATGGCATTCCTCAGTTATTCAATACAGAAAGCGAAACGAGTTCACTATTCACGCCAAATGTTTCACGATGGCTTTCGAAGTTAAGCGGACAGCCGCCGCCGCATTCCGCAACCAGCGAACAGTCCTTGCACATATGCGGCAGGCCGCGCCGTTCGCGCAAGCGCACCGAGAGTTCGTGATTCCAGATCGAATCCCAGGAGTCGCTCAGCATGTTTCCCAGCGGATGATAATACGATTGACACGGCAGCACATTTCCATTCGATTCGATGCACATGCTGTATAAGGCGGCGGTACAACCCTTGACGCCCAGGTTATTCGCCGTAGGATCGAACTGGCAGTATTGGGTAGGCGTGTACCAGATGAGTCTCTGTCCGCGTTGGGCGGTTTTTTGCGTGGCGATATCCAGGATGGGTTGTAATTCGCTCTCGTGCAGACCCGTGCCAACTGTAAGACCATGACCCGAGTAAATCAGCGCATTCAATCCGATGGTAGGCACGCCGATGTCAGCCAAAAAATCCAATGTATCTGGAATGGCATGTACGTTGCTGCGCAGCATGGTGGTGTTGGTCATCACGTAGAGATTACTTTGCAGGGCGTTCTTCAAACCGGCGATGGTTTGTTTGAAGGCGCCTGTGGCGCGCATCATCTGGTCATGGATCTGTTCATTACAGGATTCAACGGTGATTTGTACATGATCCAGACCGGCATCCACGAGTTTCTGCACATAACGCAGATCAGACAGTCGCCGTGCGTTGGTGTTCAAGCCGGCGATCTGTCCGTTGGACTTCGGCATGCGCGATCAATTCGGGTAAGTCATTGCGCAATGTGGCTTCGCCGCCGGTAAAGACGATGTGCGGAATACCCAAGGCCCAGAGCTGGTCAAGAATCTTGAACCATTGCTCCGTGCTGAGTTCCGGGAAGTTTCTTTCACGCGCGTTATAGCAATGCGCGCAGTCATTATTACAGCGATAGGTGATGGCCAGATCCATGCGATATGGTGCGGACGGACGCGCACTGAAGGGCATCAGCGCTTCGAGTTCCAGTTCGTGAACCGGGCAGGCACCATCAGGACGAATTAGCTCATCAAGTTCAAGGCGAAAGTTGGCAAGATCCTTCCGGGCTTGTCCCCCACTCACGCGATATTGTCTTTGAATTGTTTTTACAGCCTGATTTTCATCTGTTTCTTCGAGAAGCAAATACGCCATCAACGCGGCTGTTGGATTGAAATGCATCACACTGTTGGCGTTCACGATGAGCGTACCATGTCCATCCGGGTCGATGCGTAAATGGATGCGCGACTTCTCGTGCTCGTTTTCGCGGGTGTAGTGATAAAGTCTCGAGGATGGGCCATCGACCACGGACGATGGTTTTAAGAATGATTTGAAGGTATCCAACAAAGCCATGTATCACCTCTAAAACATGTCACTCCGAGCTTTTGCGAAAAGTCTCGCACACTGTATGAGATTCTTCGCTCCCCGCCGCTTCGTCTTCGGACTCACCGGCACTTGCGTGCGGTGCAAGTGTCGTCCTCCGCTCAGCGCGAGTGGGTCGCTCAGAATGACGGGCTGTCAACGCCCTCCACCTGCACAGGCGCAGGCACAACCGGCACAGGCACAAGCGCAGGCACAGGAGCGGCCTCCGCCGCCACCGCGTCCGCCGCGCGAACCACTGGTGGGCTTGGGCGGCGGATTGGTGACGTTCGTTACGCGGCTGGTGAAGTCGGTCACATTGCCGATCACCTTTTGCGAGAAAGTCTGCATGCCGACGGCCACCGAGGAAGCAAAGTCGGCGCCGGGGAGACGCGGCACAGAGGGCATGGAAGTCGAGGAGGTGGAGCGGCCTGTCGAAGCGGAAGCAGGCCGCGAGAAGGTCGGATCGTAACGTCCCCACCACATGGGCACAAATATCGGTCCGGTGAAGACGCGACGCGTCCGGTCGTTGTAATCGCGGTCCAGCATCGTCCATTCGAGATTTTGATCGAAGAGCTGCCCCTTCACTTCGGGTGTTGCTGCTCCTTCCACTTGTTGCCATGCCTTTTCCATGATGTTCTTGTAATAAGCAATCGTTTCGCCGCGGCTGAAGCCCTTCATCTTTTCAGATACGGATTTGACGAGTTTGACCGTCATATCCTGCAAGAGATTGCGGCGCGTCTTGGCATCAGCTTCCTTGAACGCTTTCAGGAAGTTCAATTCATAGTCGTGCAGGCCCTCGGGCACGGGAGAGGTTACGTCGATCTTGAGTGGATCACGTGTGACCACCTGCGCGGCTTCCTTTTTGATCACGCCGAACAGGATCATGGTCATCACTTTATCCAGCGGCTCACCCAACAGGATGGCGGCTTCGACGGCGGTCAAGCCGCGCTTGATGCCGTGGCCTTCGATGGAAATACGCGGTGCCATGTATTGCAGTTTGCGGCGACTATTGGCGATGGCTGTCAGGAGGGGGATGCCCAGGAACATGAAGCCAAAGAACCCGAAGCACAACAGGGAAAAGATCGTATCGGATGAAATCGAGAAGGCCGGCTTGGTCACGATGCTGCCGGAGGGCACATAACTTTTCGGGAACGAGGCACCAAACAAGTATTGTGTATGCCCGTTCGCATTGGCGTTATGCCAGGCGTAGGTGACACGACCATCCGCGTCGACGACGGTTTGCGGTTGTGAGGGAAAACCGGAGGGCGCGTCATGCCAGCGCGGCTCATCCGGTTGGACGCCGGGCGGCATGTGATAAGTGACGGCGATATCTGTCTTCCCAGTGACCACCGAGCTTTGGAAATATAGCGGAGCGAAGTCTGCGCTGGCGTAGTTCGCGTCGTTATCATCCTTATATAGCACGCGCGAGACGCGTCCAACGGAGACACGTACGGTTCCCGTTGCCCCGGGCGCAATCGCGTACTGACCCATTTCCACGGCAAAGCCTTCACCGCCGGTGCCCTGGAAATCGTGCGAGACCGAAAGCGGATTTCCATTGATGCTGGCCTGGATGCTGTTGAAGTCGAAGTTTCCATTCGGCATGCCCACATCCACGAATTCGATGGCATGTCCGCCTGGTTGGTTGGTGAAGGTCAGCAGATAATCCAGCGACATCGTCCCGTCTGAGTTCCAGTAGACGTCGACGTTTTCCTTATCTAGGCTGAAGTAATAGTCCTGGGCATGAACGTTGAACGTCAGGCTGAATGCCAGCAGCAGCGCCAGGAGAATGGCTATTCTTTGTTTCATGGGCCAACCTTTCAGCGTTCTCACCATTTCGGTTCTTCTGTCAGTTGATACGTGGTTCCGCAATAGGGACATTCCACGGTCGGCGCGCCGGCGAGCATTTTGATGTTCTCGGCTTTCAACGCGCCGCCGCAGTTCTTGCAGTTCATGGCTTCGATCTTGGTTTGGGCAGGCAGGTCTACTTGCAGGGTCACGTTGGTATCCCCTTCCACTTTGGGCTTGCGGCTTGCGAACCAGATCAAGCCAAAGCCAAACAGCACGCTCAATACCCCGCCGCAGACCCAAGTCCAGCCGCCGCCTTGATTCCCGCCTGCGCCCCAGATGAAGAGCACGCCGAAGAAGATCAGGATCGCGGCTGCGATGTACGCAATGATTTTCATAAAGAGCCTCCTGCCTGTATATACGATGAGTTTAGCATTTCTGTTGTTGGGCAACAATTGACATTTGTCGTGAAATCATCCTATGATTGTCCAATTCCCCCAGTGCGCAATTTTTTACGCGTCAAAGCAACTGGCTATTTTTCGGCCATGTCACTCCTGGCTGATGGTCGAGTAGACCGAAGGTCGTACCGAAACCCAGCTAAGAGTCTCTTCTTCCCAATCTATTTTTGACAAGATCTGGATTTCTGACGTCAAGGAAATTTGATCCAACCCGCGTCCAGTAAGTATAAGTAGATATAGCCGAGCAAAAGAACGACCCAGCCAACCATCTGCAGGCGATCCATCAAGGTTTCAAACGATAAGGCAAAGTTGGATTGGATGGTTTCGACAATGCTTTCCAGGTTATCCAGTTTTCCCCGAATGGTATTCTTCCATTCCTCCAGATAGAATTCATCGCGGATGGCTGTATAAAGTTTGGCGGTATACCAGTCGCCGATCAGCAGCAGATTCTGGTCCGTGCGTTCGAAATCGAGCATGACTTCCAGCCTGTGTTTTACGATCATGCGGATGGCGCCGCGCGTGGGAGCTGGACGTCTGTGATTACTGAAGAAAGATTCGTTGATCTTATCCAGCACGTTTTCAACCAGTTGATCCAGCATGCGATAGCGCAGCAGTTGATAATTCCCAACCTTGAGCAGTTCGATGTCCGATTGAAAATCGCCGTTGGCGGCGATGATGACCGCGCCTTCCCAGTCCACCAGTGTGAGATCCTGTGTGGAATAACGGATGCGTGAACTCAGGATCTGTTCCAGTTCCGGCAGGTCGAACACCTCGCGTTGTGAGCGGATGAAACGTCCGATCTGCATGGCGTTGTCTTCCAAAAACTTATCGGATGATGGGCTGGCATGCGTCAGTAAGAGGATCACATATTCCTCGAACATGCCGTCGTTGCGGTGCTCGATCGGAATAAATCTTTCCCTCAAGTTTATTTCGATGATCTCGCGCTGCTGGATGGCAGTCAGCCCAAGCGCCTCCTCGAGTTGGAAGCGACAGTCCACCATCTGGATGCGGTTATCGTAACGCTGACGTAATATGGAGACCTGCACGCCTCCTGCCTGGACCTCGGCTTGTCCCAGCGTCCTGACATCGATATCCACTGGCTGGAAGTACGGCGCGTCCTTCAGACCGCGGATCTGTTCCCTGGGCGGTCTGCTGGCTTCATCTACAGTGTCTGGAAATGCGAGCAGATAGCAAATTTCCGTTCCTTTATTGTCTGCCATGCTGGCAGTATAACACCCCTCTTTGCTGTATACTTGTCCCGTCTGTCATTGCGAGGAGGGTTGAGACGCGTAGCAAGGAAACGCGCCGAAGCAATCTCCATACCAGAATAAAGAGATTGCTTCGTGGCGCCTAGTTTCGACACCTGCACTGGCGTACGGTGCCAGTGTACGGCGGACCGCTTCGTAGCACCGCCTACTCAACCAACAGGACGCCCCTCGCAATGACGGGTAACGGTGAGAACATGACTCTTCAAGATCAATACAACAAGTGGAAAGAAAACACCCTCAAGCGATCACTGGATAAATTCAAGGAGAGGAAAACGCGCTTCGAGACCTCCTCAGGCATCGAGCTTCCGCGCCTGGCGCTGCCAGACGTTGGTCTCAATGACGGCACTTCGACTATGGGTTTCGATATGCCTAACGAACACGGGCTGCTCAACCCTCCGCTCAGCGAGGAATCCTATCTGGAAAAACTCGGCTTCCCGGGCAAGTATCCGTATACGCGCGGAGTCCAACCGACCATGTATCGTACGCGCTTTTGGACCATGCGACAGTACGCCGGCTTCGGCACCGCCGAGGAGACCAATAAGCGTTATCGCTATTTGCTCGAGCATGGACAAACGGGATTATCCGTTGCCTTCGATTTACCAACGCAGATCGGCTATGACGCCGACGACCCGATCGCAGAGGGGGAGGTGGGCAAGGTGGGGGTCTCGATTTCATCCATTCATGATATGGAGCAATTATTTGACGGTATTCCGTTGGAACAGGTTTCGACTTCGATGACCATGAACGCGCCGGCGGGAGTCTTGCTGGCAATGTATATCGCCGTGGCGAAGCGCCAGGGCGCGGACATCCGTAAACTGCGCGGCACGATTTAAAACGACATCTTGAAGGAATACATTGCGCGCGGCACCTATATTTATCCGCCCGCACCTTCGATGCGACTCATCACCGATATTTTTTCTTTTTGTGCGCAGGAAGTGCCCTCCTGGAATACGATCTCGATCTCGGGCTATCACATCCGCGAAGCTGGCTCGAGCGCGGTGCAGGAAGTGGCGTTCACGCTCGCCAATGGGATCGCGTATGTGGAGGCGGCGCTTGCGGCAGGTTTGAACATCGACGAGTTCGCGGGGCAGCTCTCGTTCTTCTTCAACGCGCATAACAACTTTTTGGAGGAGGTGGCGAAGTTCCGCGCCGCGCGGCGCCTGTGGGCGAGAATCATGCGCGAACGTTTCAAGGCGCAGAAGCCGTCATCGTGGCAATTACGCTTCCACACACAGACCGCCGGCTCGACTCTCACTGCGCAACAGCCGGAAAACAACGTGGTACGTGTGACCGTGCAAGCACTGTCCGCCGTCCTCGGTGGGACACAATCCTTGCATACCAATAGCATGGACGAGGCGTTGTGGCTGCCGACGGAAAAAGCCGTACGGGTTGCCTTGCGCACGCAACAGATCATCGCGCACGAATCAGGCGTGGCGGACTCGGTTGATCCATTGGCGGGATCGTACCTGATCGAATATCTCACGGACGAGATCGAAAAAGGCGCGCAGGAGTACATCACCAAAATCGATGACATGGGCGGCGCCTTACAGGCCATCGAGAAGGGCTTCATGCAGAACGAGATTCAGAACGCCGCCTACGCCGCGCAGCAGGCCATTGAAAGCAAGGAACAGATCGTGGTGGGCGTCAATCAATTCCAGGTGGAGGAAGAGATCACCCTGGAACGCTTGCAAGTTGACCTTGCCATTGAGTTGGGGCAGAGGGAGAGGTTGAGGAAATTAAGGGAGACTAGAGACAAGAGACTAACGGAGGAGTTGCTGGCTAAGGTGAAAGCCGCGGCAAGTGGAGCCGAGAACTTGATGCCGTTATTTGTGGAATGCGTGGAGAACGACATCACGCTCGGTGAGATTTGCAATACGCTGAGAGGCATTTGGGGTGAGTATGTGGCGGAGGGGTTTTAAATTTGGATTAATAATTGGATGAGATTTGGAGGTTGCCATGACTTTTTTAGAACAAATTGAGTATCATCCCAGAAAAGCGGGGTGACGCGAAATCACAATCTGATAAACTAAAGCATGTTTGAAAACATTGATCTGGGCGCGATCCTGGAAGAAAAGACACGCGAGTTGGTAAAGGGCTTGCTCAATTTCATAGAGCAGTTGTCAAGCAGTTTGCGCGAAGCGCATGCGGAAATACAGCGGTTGCGCGATGAGAATAATCGATTGAAAGGGGAACAAGGGAAACCAGAGATCAAAGCGAATGTGGAAGGGGAAGCCAGCAAGGATCACTCATCGGAAAAGGAACGAAAAAAAACACGCAAGCGTCAGGCGAAAAAGAAGACCGCGAGCCTCGTGATTGCTCGGGAAGAAATACTGAAAGTGGATCAAGCGCTCTTGCCAGCGGATGCGATCTTCAAAGGGTACGAGGAAAATGTAGTGCAGGACATTTTGTTGAAGACGGATAACGTTCGTTTTCTGAAAGAAAAATATTATTCGCCGTCATTGGGTTGTACCTATCTGGCTGAATTGCCAACGGGCTATGGGGGACAATTTGGACCCGGGATCAAGGCCTTGTCGCTTGCGTTGTATCATGGCGGGTTAATGAGCGAACCGAAGATTATCGAGTTTTTTGAAAATGTTGGGATACAGATAGCGAAAGGCACGCTCTCCAACCTATTGATCAAGGGGCATGAGGATTTTCATGCGGAGAAAGAAGCGGTGTATGAGGCAGGCTTGGCGAGCAGTGACTATCAACATCTGGACGACACGCCAACCCGTTTCAACGGGAAAAACAATTATTGTCATGTCATCTGCAATTGGCTGTACACAGCGTATTTTACGCGGGCAGGCAAAGACCGTTTGAGTGTGTTGGATGTATTGCGTCAAGGGCGCAAACGCATCTATGTGCTCAACGTAGAAGCCTTGGCATACTTGGATGGCATGCCATTTTCCAAAGAGACGCGACGCATTTTAGAAGACTGGCGCTCGGAGACGGTCATGGAAGAAGACACTTTTCTGCATGAGTTGGATCTGCGTCTGCCAATCTTGAACAAACAACATCGTAGCGCCGTTCTGTCTGCAGCAGCCGTCGCCGCCTATCACGCCGAACACGGCGTTTCGATTGTGCAAACGCTGGTGTGTGACGATGCGCCGCAGTTCAAATGGCTGACGCGCTGGCTGGCATTATGTTGGATCCACGAAGGGCGGCATTACAAAAAACTGGAACCAGTCGTGGCTCTGCATCAAACCCTGTTGAAAGATTTCCTGATGCGTTTCTGGGCTTACTATGATCAACTGCTGGAATATCGCCAGCTTCCCACCGCGCAGGAAGCGTTACGCTTGGAAGCGGAGTTCGACGCTCTCTTCGACACTCCCTGCGGGTACACCGAGTTGGATAAACGGATCGCCTCAACCCGCTCGCACAAAGGCGAATTACTACTGGTCTTGAAATTTCCAGAACTGCCACTGCATAACAATCCAGCGGAACTGGGCGCGCGTAGACGTGTTCGCAAGCGCGATGTTAGTTTCGGACCCCGCACGGAAGAAGGAAAACAAGCCTGGGATACATTCATGACCTTAGCCGCCACCACGAAAAAATTGAATGTCAGTTTCTACGAATATGTGCGTGACCGCATCTTGAAGAAAAATTGTATCCCGCCACTTTCCGATTTAATTACAAAAGCCGCTCACGAACTCACCCTGGGACAGTCTTATTCGCTTGCCCGCCCCTAATGTTTGGGATGATACCAAATTGAAAAACAATTAAGCGCCCTGCCCCCCGAAAAACAAAGCGAGGTGCTGGATTTCATCTCGTTCCTGCGACAACGGGTGAATGCTTCACAACCTGTAAAACGACGTTCGCTCAAAAAACATGCTGCTTTCGGCTCGTGGAAGAATCGCAAGATTGATGCGATCAAATATCAACGAAATCTTCGTGCCGAATGGGGAGTTTGATGATTGCGGTCTTTGACACGAACATTGTGATTGATGCGCTTAACGGCATAAATGAAGCCGATATTGAATACAGCCGTTATGACCGTGTGTTGGTTAGTCGTATTACATGGATACATGGCTGGAAGTGCTGATCGGCGCAGAAGGCGACGACTCTGAAATTCGTGATTTTCTAGAGTCGCATTTCGAGATTATTTCGCTTGATGTTGCTGTGGCAGAAACTGCCATCCAATTACCCCGTGAACATCGTCTTCGCCTGCCTGATGCAATTATCTGGGCGACCGCGCGCGTGAATGATGCAGTATTAGTCACGCGGAATACCAAAGATTTTCATCCTGATTGGGGTGGAATTCACCTGCCCTATACCGTCTAGCCAAGTGACTGTCACTTTTTGTTGTGGAGATCTTGATGCCGCTGTTCATTGACTGTGTGGAAAACGACATCACGTTTGGTGAGATTTGCAATACGCCGAGAGGCGTATGGGGTGACGCGCAGCGTGTGGCGGAGGGGTTTAAAATCAAAGGTATGATTCTTCTCGGAGGCCGACATGAAAATCTCCGATGCCCTTGAATCCGCTCGTTATGTGGTCGACCCAAGTGGTAAGCGAACCGATGCAGTCATTCCGTTCGAAACGTGGCAAAAACTGCTCGAAGCTTCGGAATTGCTGATCGAACGTTTGGAAGATCAGGAAGACCGTGCGATTTTACAGGAATGGCTGGCGCGCCGCGCTGCGGGCGAGAAGGATACTGTTACATTGGCGGAACTCGAAAAAGAGCTGATTGCCGATGGCCTCTTACCAAGTTGAGATTACTAACGCGGCGAGGCGGGAAATTCGCAATTTGCCTGGCAATATGCGACAGTTGATCTTTCGTGGAATCCAGGCACTAGAAAAAGAAGTCCATCCGCCTTCAAGCAAAGAGATGAAATCAACGAAGAACTTCGAGATTCCAGAGCGCTTGGAATTGCGCCGTATTCGCTTGGATCGCTGGCGGATTGTGTACGTGATGGAACAAGACGTGTCGCTGGTACCGTGCTTGCTGTCCGTAAAAGACCTCCATACCAGTCTGAGGATTTGGAAGAACTGCTGAAAGAAGTATGAAAGGGGAAAACCTGATGCCGCTGTTCATCGAATGTGTAGAGAACGACATCACCCTTGGTGAGATTTGCAATACTTTACGAAAAGAATGGGGAGAGTATGTTGCAGAGGGTTTCTAAAATCAGAGACGTAAGGGGTGACGTGAAGCCTGTGGCGGAGGGATTTTAGGAAAGTAAAAGAACAATTCAATAGTCGTCCTTTTTGATGTTTGCGAGATATACTTCTGATGTTGACCATTGTTGTTTTCTAAACAGAAGTAATTATGAATGTGTTGTTTGATGAGGGCTGATCATGGCAAAGTATAAGCGCTTTCTAATTATGAGCTTGATCGTTGTTTCATTTGTTGGGGTTTATCGTTGCCCTGGATAACGATTCTGTAGAGCGCGAGGCAAGGCGTGGAGAGAGGGTGAATGGACCTCACCCTGATGATGGTGGTTGATCGGCGTGTTGACTTGTCCCTCTCCCAATCCCCTCGTTCACCTGCACTGCACAAACACAGTGCAAGTGTCACTTCGGGGGCGCTTCGCGGGGAGAGGGCATGGAGACGATCTCTTTTTTGGGTTGATGGGCTGGTTGAGTTTCCAAGATGATGTTTGATTTCTAGGGCGAATTGGCTCATCCCCATTAGGGGAGGCGGGGGAGGGTTTTTTCATTTAGAATTGCTTCATGCTTCCACTTTTTTTAACCAACCCTACCGCCGGGCTGATTCTCACTGGATGCTACTTCATCTGGCTGGTGCCTGAAATCATCCACACCTTCTCGCATCGAGTGGAAGCGAGTTCGCGTGCCGATGATCACCATTCGAACCTGGTGCTCAGGCTATCTCTGGGAATTTCTATCCTCTCCGCGAATTGGCTGGCCCGCGTGGCGACCTGGGCGACTGCCTCCTGGCATCCTGCTTTGATTTTCGGACTCGGCGTGGCGCTGGTCGTGATCGGCGTGGCTTTTCGTTGGTATGCGATCCATATCCTTGGGAAATATTTCAGCGTGCGCCTGGCGGTCCAACCGAACCAGACCGTGATGAAAGACGGTCCATATCGCTGGATTCGGCATCCGTCCTATACCGGTTCACTGATCACCATGCTGGGGCTTGGATTGGCTTTCACTAACTGGCTGTGTCTTGTCAGCGTGCCGCTGATCGTATTGGTCGGATACAGTTATCGGGCAAGCGTTGAAGAGGGGATGTTGATTGCCGGGTTGGGTGATTCGTATCGCGAGTATATGCAACATACCAAACGCTTCATTCCGTTTGTGTACTAACAGAGAACCTGACATATCTTCACGAGTAGTTGATTTATCGTGACCTGGGTCCACGCGCGCGTTGTGATTGGCAATGGTGCGCGTGAGACATGTCAGTTTTGAGCGGAATTTGTTCCCAGTGTAGACTTGGGGCATGATAACCAACACAGATCAAAATTTCCTTTGCATGGCTGGCTTGGCCTGAGCCTCGTCTTGCTCTTCTGGATTCTCAACCGGATATTGACTGGTGTGCGCAAGCATTGGGGTTTCTTCCCGATGTGACTGGATTACCGTCTCACCATCGATGGCTTGGTCTTCTGGTGCACGGGCACACCTTGCGCATGCACAATCTGCATAAGAGCAAGTTGATCATGGAAATGGATCGACAATTATTAGGGTTAGCCTTTTTTATTCAGAAGTTCGCTATTTTTTATTTGTTTTTTACACCCGGGTATCATAAACCTGGACGATAATTGGGGAAACAGGTATGAATTCTTGAAATATTTACCTTATCAATTGTGCTACAACTGCTCATCGATAAATCATGAACCGTGAGTAGTGAGAATGTATGATGAACATACTTGATATCAGAACAGTCTTCACCAGTTTTTCAATCAGCAATGCCATCTGCGCCATGGTTATGGCATTCCTATGGCGGCAAAACCGCAAACGTTCCCCGGAATTACGTTTCTGGCTGGCGAACTTTATTATGCAGTTTGTGACTGTTCTACTGATAGCGTTGCGGGGTATTCTTCCTGATTTTATTTCCATCGTTGTCGCGAATACCTTAAGCATTGAGGGATTCATTCTCCTTTACATGGGGTTGCAACGGTTCGTAAACAAAGTGAGTTCACAACGTCATAATTATGTTCTGCTGATTATGTTTTTTAGTGTCCACACCTATTTCACATTTGTCAGGCCCAGTTTAACGCCGCGCAATGCCAATTTTTCGTTTGCCATTTTATTACTTTGTATCCAAAGCGCATGGCTCTTGATATATCGAGTTGAAGCGAGCGTGCGATCACGCACATGGAAGGTTGGTTTGGTTTTTATTGTTTTCGGCCTGATCAACCTTGCCCGCATCTTATTGAGTGAGAGTTTGCCTGGGACCAATAATTTACTTCAATCCGGTTTTTTGGATGTTCTTTTCATCCTAAGCTTTCAGATGTTGTACCTCATACTTAGCTTTGCATTGCTTCTGTTGGTCAACCGCAGTTTGGTTGCCGAATTGGAGTATGACCTTGCTGAGCGGAAGCATATGGAATTGTCGTTACAGCAGAGGTTACTTGAACTCGAAACAGTGAACACACTTTCAATTTCTTTGCGCGCGGGGAAGAATTTGGAAGAGTTACTCCAAATATTATTGAAGGAAACGCTGAAGACCATTTCTGGTGAAAATGGTTGTATTCTACTTGTGGATAGAGCCGATGACACCCTGAAAGTAGTCGAAAGCCGGGGCTGGTTTCAATCTGTATCCAAGGGGTCATTCCATATCTCTAAAGGTATTGCAGGACAAGTTTTTGCAACGTATGAACCCTATATTTCTTCCGATGTGCATACTGACCCATTAGATTCAGACCGAACTTTTACTTCCATTACTCCTCCTTCAAGCGGGGCATTCCTGCCTATCCGTATGGAAAATGAGGTAATTGGTTTGTTGATTGTCTTATTTCAGTTGCCGCGGATCGTTTGTGAAAATGAACTAAGCGTGTTGACCATCATTTCTGAAATGGCTGGTACCGCTATATCGCGCTGCCGTCTAAATGACCAAATCAAAGTTTTCAACGATCATCTTCAAGAGGAGATTCAGCAAAAGACCGTCATCCAGGAGTTATTAGCAGCCGAAAAGGATCTCTTATCCACAACTCTAATGAGTATTGCCGATGGAGTTGTTGTGACGGATAAAGAGGGTTTTGTTATCCTGTTCAATAAGGCAGCAGAAACAATAACAGGCTATATCTCGTCCGAAGCCATCGAGAAACACGTCAATTGTGTTTTCAGGTTGCAACATGCTACTACACTTGAGCTGGTTCCAGATGTGATTAACTATCTATTTGAGTTGGAAGATGCCCAGAAAAAGCAGATGGGATATAAGCCGCCACAGATCATGACCCGAACCGGGGAGAGGATCCTTTTATCCGGGAGCATCACTTCAGTTAAATCTCCTGAGAATAAGACGGTTGGCTTCGTGATCGTCTTTCAAAATATCAATGAAAAACACAAGGCTGAAGCACAAAAAATACTTTCCCAAAAAATGGAAGCTATCGGGCAGCTTGCTGCGGGTATTGCGCATGAAATCAATACTCCCATTCAATATGTTGGCGATAACATCAATTTCCTAGGGAAAGCATATTCGAAATATTCAGAAGTTGTGACTGTTTACCGCCAGGTGATTCAAGAGCATGAGCACAAACCTTTCGCATTAGAAGATTTGGCTCAATTAGAGGAGATGGCCTGTCAAAAGAAGATTAAGTACTATGTCAATGAGATACCGAAGGCAATTCAGAAAATCCTTGGATGGCATCGATCGGGTAAGAAAAATTGTTCTTGCCATGAGGGAGTTTTCTCATCCTTCTGAAAAAGGAAAAAATCTTGCTGAGATCAACCATGGGATTGAGACGACCGTAATTATCTCTCGTAACGAATGGAAGTATTGCGCGGAAATGGAATTGAATTTGGATAATGAGCTTCCGTTAGTTTTTTGCCAGATTGATGAAATCAATCAAGTGATTCTGAACATGATTGTCAATGCAGCTCAAGCTATCCAGGAAAAAACGCCTTCAGGATCGGAACAAAAGGGAAAAATCCTGATTAGCACGCGAAAATGGGAAGATAAGGTCTTGATTACAGTGCAAGATACAGGAAATGGTATTCCACTTGAGATTCGCTCGCGAATATTTGACCCTTTTTTTACCACAAAAGGGATTGGCAAAGGGACTGGCCAAGGCTTGTCGATGGCCCACAATATTATTGTGAATAAACACTACGGCAGAATTAGCGTCGACTCCGATCTTGGTCAGGGAAGCACCTTCACGATTGAATTGCCTATCAAGTCATCAGGATTGGATTAGCGATGATACAACGAGACCATTGCATCCTATTTGTCGATGATGATCCTTTAATTCTCAGGGGATTTCAGCGTTCCATTGGCGAATACTGTGACAATTGGGAAGCCGATTTTGCGTCATCTGGTAAAGAAGCCTTAATCAAGCTGTCAGCACGTGCTTATGATGCCATTGTTACCGACATGCACATGCCTTTCATGGATGGTATTCAACTACTGGACGCGGTTAGTCAGATTGCCCCAGGAACCATACGATTTGTTCTTTCCGGAAACACGAGTGACTCCCAAATTCTTAAATCGACACGTCTGGTTCATCAGATGATTCCAAAGCCTTGTGAGATGGAAAAGATCTATGACATTGTAGAGCGTGCCTGCTGCTTGCGCGATCGTCTCTCTGCTCCAGAGTTAATGCGCATTCTTACAAATATAAAAGCACTTCCAAGTGTACCCAGGTTATACAACCAACTTCTTGAGCAGTTGCAATCTGAAACCGCATCTTCGCAAGATGTGGGCAGAATTATTGCCCAGGATGCGGCAATGACTGCGAAGATCCTTCAGCTTGTGAATTCGGCTTTCTTCACCATTCCGGAAAGTGTCAGTAATCCTCAAAGAGCCGTCACAATTCTGGGCATCAATACCATCAAGTCGCTCGTAATGGGCATACAGGTTTTTTCGGAATATCAGGGCCAAAGCAATCTCCCGGTTTCAGTCGATTTGGTTTGGGAACATAGCTTGCATGTTAGCGGCCTGGCATCTTTGATCGCTCGCAGCCTTAATCTCAGTGGCCAGGAACAAGATGATTGTCGTGTGTCCGGTGTGCTTCATGATATTGGTATCTTATTAGGGTTCCAGATCCCTGGTTTTTTTCAATCGGTACAATTTCATGAAAACGGACATCCATTAATTGAATCAGAATACCAATTTATGGGAACCTCCCAGGCAGAAATGGGTGGGTATTTGTTGGGCATTTGGGGATTACCCGACTCGATTGTAGAGGCAGTAACGTTTCACCCGATGGTGGGCATACCAGTGGCAGCAAAACCGGGTGTCGTAACCGCTTTGCATGTGGCGAATGGATTAATAAATATGTGTCAGATAGAAAAAGATACCAATTATGGTTCTTATTTAAATATATCTTACTTACAAAAGTTGAGCCTCGTGGACCATTTGGGAGAATGGACGGCACTAGCTCACGACTTGTTGTGCAATACCAATTGATCTGAATGCCCCGGATGAAAGGAAGAAGATGACTGCAAGATCCATTTTGCTTGTTGATGATGAGGTAGATGTCCTGTATTCGCTCTCACGTATCCTTGGCGAGGAGGATTTCGTTGAAGTTAAAATTGCTACGAGTGGACAGGAGGCTTTGGAACTCATAAAAATTACATCTGATTTGGCCGTTATTGTTTCTGATTATCATATGCCAGCGATGAGAGGCATCGAATTCCTGGAGAAGGTGCGTGAGAAGTTTCCTGATATTACCCGCAATCTCATTAACAGGTGCCGCAGATTTAGAGATGGCACTGGACGCAGTTAACCGGGGCAACATCTTCCGATTCCTTGTCAAGCCATGTGCCTCAGAAACTTTCATTGCTGCAATCAAGGATGGATTACGGCAAAATGAGTTAATTAATATGGAGCATGAACTGCTCAGTAAGACATTAAGCGGCAGCATTAAAAGTGATGGTTGATATTCTCGCAGCGCTTAGCCCCGAAATTTTTGCCGAGGCTGGCCGCTTGCGCAAACTCGCTCACGGCCTTGCCATTGCATTGCATCTTGAAGACAGTGCTTGGGAAATTGAACTGTCTGCATTGCTTAGCCAAATTGGTGCAGTGACGATTCCTCGTGATCTCTTGAAGAGGTGGCAAAATGGGGAGTTGTTAACGGAAACTGAGACAAACATGATTAGAACGATCCCACAAACGGGAGAGCTCTTGATCAAGAATATTCCTCGTTTTGAAAACATCGCTGAAGCGGTGGGTTATCAAAATTGCAGCTATAGCGGTCAGGCGACCGCGGATGTTCGTGTCGTTGAAGAGATTCCGTTGATGGCCCGGATTTTAAAAGTGATTGTGGACTATGACCGGCTACTCGAAAAGACCAAGGACTTATCAGTCGCATTTCAGACTTTGCTTATTCATGAGTTGCAATATGACCCCAAGATTTTGGCTGCGTTTAGCCTTCAAGTACTGCATATTAGTGATCAATCTTCCTACCGAGTATCCCATGCCTCCAAGGGGGAAAAGGAGGTGCATTTCGAAGGAATCAAGCTGGGTATGGTACTAACCAGAGATGTTGTGGATAAGAACGGCCTTCTTATCGTTTCGAAAGATACTGTGGTTACCGAGGTTCTCAAATATAAACTGATCAATTATTCTCGCTCGCAGAGCATCAATGAACCAATTTACATTGAAAGTGTGTTTTAGTCCGCGAATTGAATATATTGCGAACCGTCTTCTTCTTACACAAATGGTAGTTAAGCATTCATCATTCAAGATGAATTTACTGTGGGAATAATTCAGTTTTTCCAAGCATCGGCGTGGCGTGCTGTCATCAATTGGGGCTGCTCAACCGTCGCCATATCAAGACCAAATCGAAAGAGAAATGGAAGGCGTTATTTGGGCTGTCAAAATTGTGTTGAAAGAGAGCGCGCCGCATCATTTCTTAATGAGATTTATCAGGAGCTGGGTAACTTTGCTTGACGGGTTGAGCCTGTCAGTGCGATATACTCGCATGGTCTCGGTGTACACTTGGGGCATGACAACTCGATCTCAAATCAAAAATATCGAAAACGAAAAATCTAAATTTCCTCTGCACGGCTGGCTTGGCTTGAGTTTCGTTATCCTCTTCTGGATTCTCAACTGGAGGTTGACGGGCGCGCGCACGCATTGGGGCTTCTTCCCCATGTGGCTGGGGTATTGTCTCGCCATCGACGGTTTGGTCTTCTGGCGCACGGGTACATCCCTGCTCACGCGCAATCCGCGTAGATATCTCGGCCTGTTCCTCGTCTCTGCGCCGGTGTGGTGGATCTTCGAACTGCTCAACCTCCGTACCCAAAATTGGAGTTATCTCGGCGCTGAGATTTTCTCACCGTTGCAATATGCCTTTTGGACAACCTTGAGCTTTACAACCGTCATTCCGGCAGTGTTTGGAAGCGCGGAATTCTTCGCCAGTTTTGATCTCGTTAAACGACTCAAGCCCGGCCATCTGATTGGTACCGATACAAAGACGACCGTTTCTTTCTTCGCCCTCGGCTGGATCATGCTAGCCCTGATGTTGCTCTACCCGAAGATTTTTTTCCTCCTCATCTGGATCTCCCTGTACTTCATTCTCGAACCAATCAACATCTGGCTCGGGAATCGCTCCCTCGCCCAGTGGACGCAAAAAGGTGACTGGCGTCCTGTCATTTCATTGTGGCTCGGTGTTTTGTTGACTGCTTTCTTCTGGGAGATGTGGAATTACTTCTCCTACCCCAAATGGATCTATCACGTCTATTGGGGGAACTGGCTGCACATCTTTGAGATGCCGTTGTTAGGCTATGGCGGTTATCTACCTTTCGCGTTGGAACTCTACGCCTTATATCATCTTGTCGTGGGCTTGTTTGGGGACAAGAATAGTGACTATATCAAAATCACATCTGAGTAAAACGAATGACAACCTGATCAGATGCTGAAGGATGGTTGGGCAGATTCTGCGCGCTTGAGCTTGTCACAAGTACAAAATTAAAAGTAAGGCAAAGTGTTTCGAGTTATATTGTCCTCTGCGATTCTCAGGTGTACAATGAATCTCGCGGCTAGCAGGGAAGAGCACCATGACAACCATATCGCACAAGCTCAAGAACTCCTTTGAAGGCGCGCTGGCGGGTGGGGGTGATCCGGCAACGTCACCCCTGTATGTATTTGGACCATTCCTCAAATTGATCGTTGCGGCGGGCGTGGCGGAAATTACTTTTGGCGCGTCCATCTGGTTGTCGGTGCTCACCATTATCGTGGTCTCCGCCATCTATCGTCTTGTCATGCAGTGGGTGACGGATGGCAGTGGCGGCAGCGGCTTGAGCGAGGAAGAGTTCGGCAGCTGGGCTGTCAAGGTCAATGCAGCCATCACCTTCATCGAATACACCCTGACCTTCCTGGTCAGCATGGCCGCCATGGTTACTTTCATTGCAGATCGTCTGAGTTTCTTGGACAATGATTTTCTTGGACTGCCCTTCATCCAATATCGTTCGCTGGTCGCGATTGCTTTGAGTTTGTTTACCGGGTGGCTGGTCAACCGTGGCCCGAAGATGGCCGCGCGCACGTTCGGTCCCGCCACAGGCGGTGTACTGGCACTCTTATGGATCATGATCATCACCTCGGTCATCAGGTATGGGCTGCACTTCCCAACGCTTGACCTGCACGCCTTCCAATCGCCCTACCTGCAATTCACCATTGGGGGCTACGTCCGCATTCTGGCGGTGATGACCGGTATTGAAGTTTTTGCGAACCTGGTCGCAGCCTATAGCGGCGAACCAGCGCAAAAGAGCAATAAGGCTTTTACAAGTTTGTTGATCATCATGGGGACCACTGCGCTTACCATGCTGGTGGTTGGACCGGTGATTTACTCGGTTTCTGATCCCACCAACGCGCAGGTATCTGTCTTCACCCAAACCATGGACTACCTGCTGCCGGAGCCGTTGCCCTATCTGGGCACGCTCATCAGCGTGGCGGTGTTGATGTCTGCCTCAGCGGCGAGCGCGCAAGGTCTGCAGAATCTGGCTCTCGGGTTGAAGGAACGGCGTTACATCCCACTGAGTTTGGGGGAACCGAATCGGTATGAAGTCGCTGCCCTGCCGGTCTGGATCGAGGTGGGTATTGTCAGTCTGTGTTTTCTGTTTCTGGGAACGCATGAGGAGACATATCTTGCCATCTATGCCGCGGGGGTGTTCATCCTGTTGAGCATGACGGGCTGGGCGGTCATGAAACGGCTGGTGCGTGGCCTGCGCACCTCTTTTGTCTGGACTCAAATCCTGCCGATCGCCGGTGCGGTGATCGCGGCTTCTTTGACAACGATTGCCACGCTGGTGATATTCGCGGAACGATTTCTGGAAGGGGCTTGGACGTACTTCCTGTTTATCCCGGTGCTGTATGTGCTGTTTTCTGTTTTTCGGACGCGTTATGGCGAACCGACGCAGGAGATGGACTACCTCGGACAATTGGACGCGGCCCATCTCGCGGGATTCGGATTTGGTCAGGTTGCCAAACTGCCCATCCTCCCCGGACAGCCAATCTCTTCGAATCAGGTTGAGCTGACATGGATACCCGATCACGACGCACAAAGCGCGTGGCGACAAAAGGAAGTGGAACTTCATCATTTTGTGGTCCTGCTGGATGGATCAGAAAATGCGGCCAGAGCCATTCCGTTGGTAAAAGCCATCGCACAGCGATTGGGCGCACGTGTCACCTTGTTGTCTGCCATCAAAGGACGTGTCACGGCCCCGTCGGAACCGTCTCAATCCAAAGAGACAGAACGCATGACATACTTGCAGGAGGTCGCGCAGGATCTTCGTGCAGACGGGATCGAATCGAACACAACCATCCAGTCGGGTTCGATTGCTGACGCCACGAAATCGTTGATCTCCCAAAATGGTTTCGACCTGGTGGTTACCACCACGCGAGGCGCCTCGGGCGCACAGAACTGGCTGCGAGGTGGCTTTGCCCACAACCTGGTGCAGATGATCGACAAACCGGTCCTGCTGGTCCAGTTGGATGATGAAGGGCTGGGCAAGACAACCAGGATTGAATCGATCCTGGTCGCCCTGGACGGTTCCTCTTATTCGGAGCGCGCGCTGCCTTATGCGCGTGCCCTGGCGAAAGCCTTTGGAAGCAGGCTGGTTTTGCTTTGCGTGCCTGCTGTGCCCGAAGTGAAGGATTATCGTGCCCCAGCAGACATCCTCGAAAATATTCGCCATAAGGCGGAAACCAGCATGCGTAAATTCCTGGAGGTCACCGCCCGGGCCCTTCGTAAGGATGGATTGCAGGTCAAGATCAGAGTCGCGGGTTCGATACCGGCCCATACCATCGTCTCCGTGGCCGAGGAGGAAAAGGTCAGCTTGATCATGCTCACCTCACAGGGACGTGGCGGGTTCAATGCCATGTTGATGGGCAGTGTCGCGGAGCATGTTGTCCAGCACACACATTTGCCGGTGTTCATGGTGCCCATTCAAGAAAATGAGAACGGACATCATCCGGATCACGCGGAATAAACTGCGGCATGCAGAGGAACATCACCACAAATTTAGATTTTTTCATTTCTTTGATAATATACGGGTACCTGTTCTTGATCCGAAAGGAGGTCCTTCCAATGAAATCATTCCTTCAATCCACACCTGGCCGTTTGCTCATTAAAATTGCCCCGACCCTCCTGTTGATATTTTTGCCAATCGTTCCCATTTGGTCAGCGCCCGTTGTTCTGCATCCAACCTCGAGCCTGCGTTGGCTCTCGATCTGGGGTATCCTGTCATTAAATATACTTCAATTGGTTGGAGTAACTTACCATTGGTCGTGGTATTCATATGCCATCCTGCTGGCTTTGATAGCATTGATAGTATTCATATGGTTATACCCTGGGCGGCGAACGCGCTAACTCTTCTCCCGCGCTGAAAAGAGAATCGCCTGAATAAGAATTTTTCCCTGCATCTTCATGAGCTGAAGGATAAATCTTCCTGAATGCCCTCCTCAGGAGGGTTGTTTTGCTATTTTGCTTATGCTATTCTACTAAAACCTCTTGACTTCTTGTTCAATTTTACAGGTACAAAATGAGAACTTTTGCTCTTTTCACAGTCCCCGCTTGCTTATTTGTTTTAGCCATAACCTCTTGTGCCGCGCCCACACAAAATGTTCCTACGCTTGTCCTTGCTCCGACCGGCACATCTGCTCCCTTGGTTTCTGATCCGGAGGTTGTTCTTTTTCGTGGGAACGCGCAGCGCAGCGGCGTGTATGAAACCGCCTCGCTTCGAGGGCAGCCTCAGGTGAAGTGGCGAACCGAGATCAATTCCACCTGGCTGATGCTGCCCATGCTCGCGGACGGAATCTTATACACCGGCTCCGGCGATGGCAGCTTATATGCGCTGGATGCAGAGACCGGCGAGCAGGTCTGGTCCGCAGATGGGTTCGAGGCTTTTGAATCCACTGGGGCCATTGCCGGGGACAAGATCATCACCGGCTGATACAGCAAGCAGGTGCGTGCCTTCGATCGCAAAACCGGCGAGGTGCTTTGGTCGTTTGGGACCGGTTACGTGGTACAGGCCTCACCCTTGATCGTCGATCAGCACGTCTTCATCGCAACCGATCATGCCGTCTATGCCCTGGATTTGGAATCCGGTCATTTGATCTGGCAAACTGCCACTGGCAATGAAGACGCTTTCATGGGCGCGCCCGCTTATGATCATGGCGTAATTTATCCGACGGGCGGAAATCTTTTGTTGGCTTTGGACGCCGAAACCGGAAAAGAACTCTGGCGCACGGAGAAGGATATGCAATTTGTGGGTCTGGCTGTTGCGAATGGAATGATCTATGTCGGCAACTGGGATCGCAATCTATATGCCTTCGACCGATCGACAGGCGCAGAACGCTGGAAGTTCGCCGCGCGGGGAGACTTTTGGTCCGCGCCGGCAGTGAACGGAAATATCGTTTACGCGGGCAATGTGGATAAATATCTTTATGCTTTGAACGCGCAGACAGGGGAATTGCTCTGGTCTTACCAAACCCGGGGGGATGCAGTCAGTGAAGCACTGATCGCTGATGGCGTTGTCTACGTGAGCGACAGCAGTCACTTGTTCCCGCGCGGAGCGCGCCATCTTTACGCACTGGATGCCCGTACTGGTGAGGAGTTATGGAAATTGGAGACGGTTGGCAGGTTTCTCCCCGCACCGGCCTTGGGAGAGAATGTGATTTATATGACTTCTTCAGGAGAAGTTATAGCACTCGAGTAAGATTTGTAAAAGATTCGATTTACTTGTGTTCAAATGTTGAACGAGGCAAGCCTGACTGTCTGATAATCCCCAATAAGGTGCCTGTTTTTAGTGCATCATGGTCAGGTATGGGAATGGTGATGGTTGTATTCCCCCGGCGTTTTTGCATAATAATATGACTGCCTTTTTGACGCACTTTTTCAAATCCGTATTGCACCAAAATTTTGCATACCTCCCTGCCTGAAAGCACGCGCAACTTGGGCACTATGCCCTCGCACCAGGCTTACTTTTCATGTTAGGTATACGAGGCATGAGGGGCATGACATAAGTCTCTGTTTTTAGTCGTCGCTTAATCTCAGAAGGAGAGGCCTCTTCAAAAAATAACTCAACGGCTTCGAGTAAGTTTGAACGCGCATCCTCAACTGTTTTTCCCTGGCTTACTACATCCACTTCAGGGCAGGTGGCGACGAACCAATCATCCTCACGCTCGATCACTGCGGTTAATCGAATCGATTTTTTCCTCATGAAATTACTCCGATCTCTTCATGTAATTATAAGCTATAAAATTCGGCGGTATCTCTCAATACCTGTAAAGGAATTCATTCCAGTTTTTCAAAAATAAACGACACGATGCGGGGTGGTTTGCCTGCGTCCTCTTCATGCCAGCACTCGTTGAATTTTGCCAAAGCTAATCGGTTGCTTGCAGCCGCGGTTGTGAAGTCTGAAATGTGATGGATAAAGGCTTCCACCTCGACGGTTTGATCATCCCTTGAAAATCTAGCTTTCTTTCCACTGTACTGTCGGAAGGGGTGAAGTTCGTTGATAAAGAACCTTCCTTTTGATTTCAACGTGCGCGCAGCTTCTGAGAATACGAAGGACAGGGAGGCGATATGCTCCAGGACAAGGTTGCAAACTATGAGATCAAAGGACGCGTCTTCGAATTTCCACGTGTGTGTGATGTCCATCGTGGAGAAACTGACGTGCTCCACTTTTACTTTTTCGCGGGCTTTCTCGATCATTCCCTGGGAGAAATCCACGGATTGAATATGATCGCCAATTTGTGCATAAAACACAGTATTCTTACCGGTTCCGCAGCCAATCTCAAGGATGGAGTCGAAATGCAGAGACCCAAGCAAGTCTCTGGTTATTTTTTCATCGAGATCACGCGTCAGGTTCTCATCGCTGTCGTAGGTTTCTGACCATTCATTGTACGCGTTTTGGATATTCATATTTTCCTTCATCGCTATTTTTTATGTAGTGCCGCATAAATTACTTTATGTTTGAATTTCGGTCTGCGTCTGCATGTGAAAAGTAAAGTTAAGTATGAGAAGGCGGTAGTATACTTCCTCGATGGAGATTTCTGAAGCAATCCATTTATTGGGCGATATGCTCGGGGCGGTGATTCGCGAACTGGAGTCGCCGGAATTGTTTGCCATCGAAGAACGCATCCGTGCCGCGGCCAAAGAGCGTCGGGGCGGGAATGCTGAAGCCGCGCAACAACTGGAGGCGGAGGTCGAAGCGTTGAGCATCGATTCGGCGCGCGTGATCGCTTCTGCCTTCGCCACTTACTTTGACCTGGTCAATCTGGCGGAGGAGAATCAACGGGTGCTGCAACTGCGCGAGCGGGAAGAGCAGTTGTATCCCGAACCGCTGGGTGAGTCGGTCGGTCAGGCCATTGCACTGCTCAAGAAAGAGGGCGTGACAGCCGAGCAAATGCAATCCCTGTTGGATGAATTATCGATTGAGCTGGTGCTTACCGCACACCCGACCGAATCGCGTCGACGTACAGTGATTTCCAAACTCCAACGGCTGGCGCATCTGTTGGATGAGCTTTCGAGCAAGCATCTCCTGCCGCAGGTGCAGGAAAAAACACGCGCCAGCGTCCGTGCCGAGATCATCTCTTTATGGCTGACGGATCGACATCGCGCCGCCCGCATCGCCGCCACCGATGAAGTGCGCACCGGCTTGTATTTCCTCGAGTTTGTGTTTTGGGAGGCGTTGCCGGCTTTGTATGAAGATCTGGAACGCGCCCTGGCGGTTCACTATCCCGAAGTGAAGGTGCCCTCCGATTGGCTGCAACTCGCCTCCTGGATGGGCGGTGACCGCGACGGCAACCCGAATGTGACTCATCAAGTCACTGCCGAGACTCTGCGTTTGCACCGTGGCCTCGCCGTGGAAAAGCATCGCAGTTCCTTGCAGGACCTGGCGCGCCACTTGAGCATGAGCGATCAACGTTTGCCGCCTCCCGCGGAACTTACGGCCTGGGTCGAGGCCCGTCGTCCGTTGCCGCCACATGTGGCTTTTATCGAAGAACGTTATATTGCCGAAACCTATCGGCTGGTGCTTTCTTTGCTGGCCGCCGATCTGGCGGATGCCTCGCGTGATGATATGACCATGCATTTGTTGCGAAGCGATCCGCATCAGGCACGCGTCCGCTTGCATGATCTGCTCGAGCCGGTTGAGATCATGGCGGCGCGTGTGCCCGCATCGCTTGCGGAAAATGAAATCCAAAGGCTGCTGCGCCAATTGCACATCTTTGGCCTGCACTCGATGCGCCTCGATATTCGCGAGGAGTCCGGGCGATTGAATACCGCGTTGAGTGAGATCCTGCGCGCGCTAGACTGGGCCGATGATTTTTCCGGGATGCCGGTTGAAGAACGACTCTCGCTTCTGACGAAGCTGTTATCTGCTCCACTGCCCGAGCTCTCCGCGCATCCGGGTGTGACCTCCGCCACTGCTGAAACCTGGTCGCTGTTCCAACTGATCAAGCGTGCCCGTGAAGTATATGGTGCGCAGCTGTTGGGTCCCTTTGTGATCTCGATGTGCCGTTCCGTCTGCGATGTGCTGACTGTGTTGCTGCTCGCGCGTTGGACAGGCGGAGATGTGGGCCTGCAAATCGTCCCACTCTTCGAGACGATCGAAGACCTGCACGCCGCCCCAGCCATTCTCAAAGATTTATTTACGCTGCCACTTTATCGTGAGCATCTGGCTTCCTGTGGTAATGCACAGATCGTAATGATCGGTTATTCCGACAGCAACAAGGATGGGGGCTATGTGATGGCAAACTGGTCGTTGTACCAGGCTCAGGAACAAATCGCAAAAGTGGCGCGTGAGCATGGCGTCATGCTGACAATTTTCCACGGCCGCGGCGGTACGATCGCGCGCGGCGGTGGTCCGGCCAACCGCGCCATCCGCGCTCAACCTGTGGAGAGCATTCACGGCCGTTTCCGCCTCACCGAGCAAGGGGAGACGATCGCTGTGCGTTATTCCAACCTGGAGCTGGCGCATCGTCATCTCGAACAGATCGTGCATGCGGTGCTGACGGCCTCCTCGCCCGCGAAAAAGCGCGCGGAGATTCCTGCTTCCTGGCGCGCCGCCATGGATGCCATGTCCACCACCGCACAAAGCCTCTACCGCGGCCTGGTGTATGAAACGCCGGGCTTCATCGATTTTTGGCAGGCTGCCACGCCTTTGGATGAGATCAAACGATTACACATTGGCTCGCGTCCGGCCGCCCGCGGGAAAAGCAGTGAGGTGACCAAGATCCGGGCCATTCCCTGGGTCTTCTCCTGGATGCAGAGCCGTTTCAATCTTCCGGGCTGGTTTGGTCTGGGCTCCGCACTGACTTCGATTAAAGATGAGACTTTGCTGCGTGAAATGTACGATGGCTGGCCTTTCTTCCAAACCATGCTTGATAATACGGAAATGTCGCTGATCAAGGCCGACATCAATATCGCTGCACTCTATGTGGATCTTGTCCCCGATGAAAAGTTGAGGAGCGAGATCTTTGGGCTGATCCTGAACGAATATGAGCGCACGCGTGAGGCCGTATTGGCGATCAGTCGGCATACGCATCTTCTGGACGCAGAGCCGATCACGCAGAATGCCGTGCAGGTGCGCAATCCATATGTTGATCCATTGAACTTTATTCAAGTGGAAATGCTGCATCGTCTGCGCGTGCTGTCCGATCCAGATGGGGAGGAGGCCAAAGCCTTGCGTAAAGTGATCTACATTACCATCAACGGCATTGCCGCCGGATTGAGAAATACAGGCTGAGTTGTAGAAAATCTGGATGATGTGATATTTATCACTTGTTCCTGGGAGAAAACCATCTATAATTTTCTTGATCAACAGATCGTTTTCGAAGCCAACATTTGCGTTAAGGAATTGGAGCCGCACAGCTCCAATTCTTCATTCGTTAAAGGAGAAAACTTATGGCAAAGCTTGATAATCTCGTTCAGGATTTCCTCGCACAGAAGAAGATCGCGGTAGTGGGCGTATCTGATAAACGTGATACTGGTTGTAACCTGGCTTACAAGAAATTCAAAGAGGGTGGCTATCAGGTATTCGGTGTGAATCCGCGGATTTCCACTTTCGAGGGTGATCCGTGCTATCCCGATCTAAAGTCCATTCCTGAGAAAGTGGATGCAGTGTTCGTGCTCACGAGTCCCAAGGTGACAGAGCAAATTGTCCAGGAATGCGTGGATTTGGGAATCAAGCATGTTTGGATGCACTGCATGATGGGTACCAAACCCGGCCTGGCTGCGGGGATGACCAGCGTTTCGCAGCCTGCCGTGGAGATGTGCACAGCTCATGGCATCACAGTCATTCCCGGTTCCTGTCCGAATCAATTTTTGAAGCCTGATTTCGTTCACGGCATGATGCGAGGCATGTGGCGCCTGTTCGGGCTGATGAACGTGCAGAATTAATCCCGGAAAGCAAAGAGACGCCAACTGCAGTTGGCGTCTCTTTGCTAGCCATAGTCCCCCTCCTGGGGATCCACCCTGATCGACCCGGAAAGATAACCGGTATCAATGCCTTGGCCTAATGGGCCAAGATGAAATTATTATTAACTATTTCCATGGCAAAGTCCAGCAATCTGTTTTACAATAGACTCAAAGATTTCTTTGAGTTTAAGTTATGAATCGCAAGGAATTTGGTCAATTATTAGCTGCATTGCGCCAGGATTTGGACTGGACGCAATTTCAGCTCGCCGAATTTGCTGAGACGGATGAGGCAGTGATCAGCCAGATCGAGCGGGGCGTGAAAAAGTACTTTGAACCGGAACTTCTGTTCCGGCTGGCAAATGCCCTTCAGCTAACCACCCTCGAAAGACGCGAATTCCTGCTGGCCAGCAGTGGGTTGGATCAACACCAGGTTGTCAGACAACCCTCGGCAGCCATGTCAACCGATGTGTTCAATGCTCGAAAAACTCTGGACAAAATGGTCAAGTTGACCGGTCAGATCCGGCTCCCGGCTTTCTTAACCGATGTCTATAATGACGTGCTAGCTGCGAACCAAATCCTCCTCTCGTTTTTCAAGATACCGCCCAGCATCTTGGAGGACGCTGCGAACGTCCCCGGCGGGTATAACACAACCCGATTTAATTTTGGCAAGGAATTGCTGGCGCGCAATCATGTTTTGGACAACTGGGAGAATTATGCATTGAATTCCATGAGTGCCTTCCGGGAAAATAGCCTGCGTTATCGCGCCCAACCCTACTTCAAATATTTGATGAAGAACTTCCGGAATCCAATCGAATATCCTTTCTTCGATCGTTACTGGAAGATGGTTTCCTCCCTTCAGCAGGATAACGAGAGCAGTCAGGATGAGTTCTCTTATCAGCACAATGAGTTCGGTGAGGTCAAATATGTTTCTTCCTCCATTATTTCGATCACTTCCTATGGCGAATTGTTCTCGGTACAATACCTGCCTCTGGATGAGAGAACAAGTCAAACATTTGAACAGATTGCGGTGGAGGCTGGACAGGGTGTGATGGGTTTTGCTCCCTGGCCCATGAAAACATTTCGCTCCTCAACCTAGATAGATCTCATGGCATCCAACATTGAAATCAAGGCGCGTGTAAGCGACTTCGCGGAGATCCGGCGCCGCGCCGAAAAACTAAGTGAAAAGCCTGTGGAGGTAATCCCACAGGAAGATACGTTTTTCCATACGCCACAGGGGCGCTTGAAACTACGCGTCCTGGCCGTGGACCGGGGACAGTTGATCTATTACACGCGTCCTGACCAGGAAGGGCCCAAGCGTTCGGACTACCATATCTATTTCACTTCCAACCCACAGAACCTCAGACGCGTTCTCGAACTTGCCTATGGGATTCGTGGCGTGATCAGGAAGACGCGTTATCTTTATCTTGTCGGGCAAACGCGCCTTCATTTGGATGAGGTCGAAGGACTCGGTCAATTCCTGGAATTGGAAGTGGTCATGCAGGAGGGACAGAGCGACGCGCAGGGGCAGGCGATCGCCGCAGCCCTGATGGCAAGCCTGGGTGTGGAACGAGACGATCTGCTCAATGGTGCGTACATGGATCTGATAGAGTCATCTGCTGACCAGCAGTAATCCTGCATAACTGGAACGAAAAGCGGGGCGTCGAGAAAAGTTACCCAAAAGGGTACCCATTTTCAAAAGAGTGCTTTCCATTTTTGTGGTAAAACTGAACGAAATTTATCATCAGCCTGTCGTATGCCTGATTCCGTCCTCGCCAAGCTCTATGATCCCGCGCCATTTTTTGACGAAATGTTTTCGTCACCGGGTGAGCCGCGTCCGCATTACCGGGTGTTGCGCGATCATCTGCAGGGAATGACGGCAGAAATGTTTGCTGAGCGCCGCCGCGTCGCCGATGCGGCGTTTTTGTATCAGGGCATTACCTTTACGGTCTATGGACAGGAGCAGGGGATCGAGCGCATTTTCCCGTTCGACCTGGTGCCGCGTATCATCCCGCACGATGAATGGGATCACATTGAACGCGGCGTAGCCCAGCGGGTCACTGCCCTGAACCTTTTTCTCCACGATATTTATCACGATCAACGTATCCTGCGTGAGAAGTGTATTCCCCCTGAACTGGTTTTCAGTTCCCAGCATTTTCGCCGCGAGATGATGGGCATCGATGTGCCGAAGAATCGCTACATCCATATCGTTGGCAGCGACATTGTGCGCGGCGATGATGGTGAGTATTATGTTCTGGAGGATAATCTTCGTTCACCCTCCGGTGTGAGTTATATGCTGGAGAATCGCCAGGCGATGAAGCGGACCTTCGCTGATTTGTTTGCGCGTTACGATGTTTTGCCAATTGAACATTATCCCCAGGAACTGCTCAGCACCTTGCTTTCCATTGCGCCGCATGATTATTCGGATGCAAACGTCGTTTTACTCACGCCTGGAATTTATAACTCGGCTTACTTTGAACACACCTTCCTGGCTCGTCAAATGGGCATCGAGATCGTGGAAGGGCGCGATCTGGTTGCACATCAAAACAAGATTTACATGCGTACTACGCGTGGACTCCAACTGGTGGATGTGATCTATCGCCGCGTGGACGATGACTTTCTCGATCCCTTGATCTTTCGTCAGGACAGTGTGCTGGGTGTGGCTGGTTTGCTGAATGCCTATCGTGCTGGGAACGTGACGATCGCCAATTCCATCGGTACCGGTGTGGCGGATGATAAAGCGGTGTATGCTTATACACCGAAGATGATCCGCTTCTATTTAGATGAGGACCCAATTCTCAATAACGTGCCCACCTTTCTCGGTTGGCAGGAGAAGGAGTGTGATCACATCCTGAAGAATTTGGATAAACTGGTTGTGAAGGCGGTCAATGAGAGCGGCGGCTATGGCATGCTGGTTGGTCCTCATGCGAGCGCCGAGGAACGCGAAAAGTTCCATGAGCGGATTCTGGCGAACCCGCGTAATTATATCGCTCAGCCTACCCTCGCCCTAAGTAGTCACCCGACCCTTTTAGAGGGTCAATTGTTTGGCTGTCACATCGATTTGCGGCCTTATATACTTTACGGCGATAAAGTGACGGTTGTCCCGGGCGGGCTCACACGCGTGGCGCTACGCAAAGGTTCGCTGGTGGTTAATTCTTCGCAAGGCGGGGGCAGCAAAGATACCTGGGTGTTGAGGCAGTAGATGCTATCGCGAGTTGCCGAGTCTCTATATTGGATGGGGCGTTATATCGAGCGTGCCGAGGACCTCACCCGCTTGCTGGCAGTAAACTTTAATGCCCTGCTGGATTCCCAGCCCGACGACGCTCAACAAGGTTGGGAAGCGATCGTCAGGATTAACGGGGACGATAAACTGTTTGCTGAAACCCATAAGGAAATCAGCGATGAAGCAACGATCCACTTCATCTTTTGGGAATCGCTTAATCCGAACAGTGTTGTGGCCTGTATCACGCACGCGCGTGAAAATGCGCGCGGTGTGCGCGAACAGATCAGCAGTGAGATGTGGGAGGCCATCAATCGTTTGTATTTTCTAACGCGCACGGCTGAACGATCGACAGCGCGTACCAATCCAACCGAATTTTTCCGCATGGTGCGCGACCGTGCCCAGGCCTTTCAGGGGATTATGATGGCAACCATGACGCACGGTGAGCCCTACCAGTTTATTCAACTGGGATTACACCTCGAACGCGCCGATAAGACCGCGCGCATCCTTGAGACGAAATATCTTTCCCTCAATCGCTATACAGAAGGCTCTGCGGAAACCTCATTACAACTGATCACTTTGCTGCGTTCCTGCAGCGCTTTTGAACCCTATCGCCGCGCTTCGCCGGGACAACTGGATATCGAAAATGTTGTAGAATATCTGTTGCTGAATCACTCGTTTCCGCGAGCCGTGTTATTTTGCTTGAATTGTTGCCAGCATACGCTGGCGGGCGTGGGCGAGGAATCTTCTGCCCCTGTGAAAGTTGAATCACCACGTCGGGCTTTGGGACGCCTCTGCGCGGATCTGGAATACCTCGACATTCACGAAGTCCTGGGTGAAAATATGGATCCATTTCTGAGCCGCTTCCTGCTTCGACTAAACTCGATTGGCGACGATATCGCCCGGACGTATTTCAACACGAGTATTATCCTGCCCGACGAAAGGCCGCGACAGCAACAACAGCAGCAACAATAAACGCGTTTCCTTCCCATGCAATTAAAAATTAGACATACAACAACTTTCACCTATGACCAACCGATCAGTGAGGCATATACCGAAATGCGTCTCAAGCCGCTCGATGCAGATGGACAGCGCTGTGTTGACTTCCGCTTGACAACTGAACCGCAGGATGTGGTGTTGCGTTATACCGACCCCTTCGGCAACGATGTGCGCCACTTCGACGTGATCCAGCCTCATCAAAAGCTGATGGTTGCCGCTGTTAGCGATGTACTTACGCCCGATACGTACGCTTCGGATTCTGCGGCACTCTCTCCGCTGGACGAATTTAACTATCTCTCCCCAAGCGATTATGCGCCGCATACTGATTCCCTGGCTGAATTTTCCAATCAAGATAAAGCTGCCGATCCCATGGAAATCGTGTTGACTCTGATGCATACCATTTACAAGAACTCTCGTCTATGAAAAGGGCGCGACGGATGTGAAGACCACCGCGAACCAGGCACTATCTCTGGGGCGGGGCGTATGCCAGGATTTTTCCCATATCATGTTGGCGGCCTGTCGCCTCCAGGGCATTCCAGCGCGCTACGTGAGCGGCTATCTTTACAATAACGGGCATACCGCCGCCTCTCATTCCTGGGTGGATGTTCTCCTGCCGGAACGCGGCTGGATATCACTTGACCCAACGCACGATCGTGAACAGACGGGTCAATACGTGCGTGTGGCTGTTGGCCGCGATTATGCCGATGTTCCCCCGACGCGCGGCATCTTCAAGGGAAATGCCAGGGAGAAGATGGACGTGGAAGTGTCAGTGGCTGTGTATTGATGGTTCAGAGAAGTGTTCAGGATATTTTTGTGAACAAAAATGGGGGTTGGCCAACTGTAGAATATGTATCTGATAGACATATACAAAAATGGTCGATCTTTCTGCTGTCTCTGGATTTGATTGGGATCAAGGGAATAGTGGTAAAAATTGGCAGAAGCGTCAGGTTTCCAACGGTGAGTGTGAAGAGGTTTTCTTCAACCTGCCGTTTTTGTTGCAACCTGAGCTTCAGCATTCCCAACAGGAAACGCGCTACTATGTGCTCGGACAGACAAATGCGGGTAGAAGGTTGTTCGTCGTATTCACTATACGAGATGAAAAGATCCGCGTGATTTCTTAAGTAGTTTAAGCCTGAAATAACGGTAGCTGTTTTCGGCCGAGCGCGAAGCGAATTTGAATCAGTCTGTCGCTCCCGATTCGGTTTGTCGTTTGCCTGTCTCCGGGGCGTGTTGGATCAGATTTAATCCTGCAACGTAGAAGAAGCCCAGCATATATACAATCATCCACGGAACGATATCCCAGCCTACATAGCCTGCCAGCACAATACCTGTGAACAACGCATAGAGGCCCAACGCGGTCTCTCCCCAAACCAGAGGGCTGACAGGGGGAACGTAAGCATGATCAAGAACCTGATGTTGTCCCTTGATATTGCTGAGGTTGAGTTTCGGCGTACGGATAAATTCGCCTCCCTTGCCGGCCAACCCTTCCAGTACGGCGATGCTGGTGCTTAATGAAATACCAAAACCCATGATGGTCAGCAAAGGCAAAAGTTTGAGCCTTTCGAAAAAAGGCGCCTTAATGGAAACCGTCGCCGTCAAATAGAGGATGGGAGGACCAAAACAAGCCAGCACAGACAGAGGAAAGATCTTGAAGACACTTGGGATCAACAAACCTACCGGCAACGTTAGCAACAACAAAGCAAGCATCAGAGGGTGGACAAAGTACCCAGTCAGATGCAAAAGTGCCATCAGCCGCACTTTCCACGGCAAGTCCGTCCGTTCCAAAACCAGGGGCAGGGTCTTACGAACTACCTGGAAGCTGCCCTTTGCCCAGCGGAATTGCTGTTTCTTGAAGGCCTCCACCTGGGAAGGTAATTCGGCAGGTACAACTACATCCGGGATATAATCAAACTTCCAGCCGCGCATCTGCGCACGATAACTCAAATCCAGGTCTTCTGTGAGGGTATCCCATTGCCAGCCGCCCGCGTCTTCAATGCAAGCCCGCCGCCACATGCCTGCGGTACCGTTAAAGTTCAGGAAGAACCCATTTTGGGAACGGACGGTTTGTTCGATCACAAAATGCCCGTCGATACCGATGGCTTCGGCGCGCGTGAGCGAGTTGTATTCCTGGTTGGTGTGACCCCAGCGGGTTTGAAGGCATCCCAATTTCGGCTCCTGGAAACGGGGCACAGTGCGTTTCAACCAGTCGGATGCCGGGACGAAGTCCGCGTCGAAAATGGCGATCAGCTCACCGGTGGCAGTCTGGAGCGCATTGGCCAGTGCCCCGGCTTTGTAGCCTGTCCGGTCAATTCGATGGAGTAATTCAATGTCTACTCCGCACGCCCGATAGTGCTTGGCCAATCGTTTGACCAGATGATAGGTATCGTCAGTAGAATCATCCAGAACTTGAATCTGTAGTTGTTCGCTCGGATAATCCAACCGGGTTATGGCCCGAAAGAGGCGCTCAACTGTATATTTTTCGTTAAAGATGGGAAGTTGTATTGTCACGCGTGGCCAATGGCTAGGAGCCCGAGGTTCCTGTCGGCTTACTCCCATTCTCATGGTTCGAAAATACAGGATGGTGGTGAATAGATTGTTGAAGCCATAAACGGCCAAACTGACAATGACAAGCAAATATACAACCCCTATTAAATCGATAAGAATTGGCAAGGTGGTCTCCTCCTTCACAGATGGGAACCAAAATTCTGTACTCCCTGTGAATATGTTGTAAGGTGATTTCATGACCAGCTCTTCTTCTGGTCATGTTAAATAGAACGAAGGAAAGTCAGCTGTATTATTTTTTGGCTAAGAACTCTCTTAGGGATGAATAAGAATTTACTAAGCTTGGATTGCGGGTTGACCCTATCTAGGTAAGCATTTCCCCCATAGGAATATGTTTGGATGTTAATGGAAAAGGCTGCGGACCGTTTGTAGTCCTCAGCCCAAGATTACTTACTATTGTGAGCTAGTGATTTTCCCCGGGAATTGGGTTGCTGTGCAGAACCTTTGACGAGTGGTCCCGCCGCCAATAAAGGGCGAAATAGAGAAGAACAAGAGCCGTCAGCCAAAGTGCTACAGAGAAGATCACACCATTACGGGAGACGTAGAAGATCATGGGGTTATGGCTCAGCCAGGGCAAGGCATCCGGCATGGGCTTTCCATCCAGCAGGTAATAGAGTACATCCTCGAGACCACAGAATGCCCCCACGAAAAGAGCCACAAGAAAATACAGGACATCCTTCCATGAATCCCACATCAGAATAATGCCCATAATGGCGTAGCCTGCCAGCGATACGAACCAGCCTGTATGATAAATATCTGCAAATTGCACCATTTGGTTGGCTTCGAAAATTCTTTGCCAGATGAGAATATCGGCGAAAGTATAAAATAGAAGTGCCATTGATGCGGCGAGAATGGGACGATATTGTTTCATGTTACCTGTGTCTTACTAAAACTAAATATATTAAGCGAGCTACAGCTTTTTGACCAAAGCCGCGCGGTAGTATAACCGCGATAGATGGAAATATTCTACTCCGCGAGCTACGTTCGACATACTTTTCTCCTACGATTTACAGAAGTGTTAATTGTTGAGATCAGATAAGCCAGATCTGGATCAGTGTTTATTTGCCCCACCTGGGCTGGTAATCGCAATAATCGTTCTTAGTCAACTGCCACTTCTCACCGCTGGATAAGTCCTTCGCAAATATCTCACAACTCAGTGGATCCTGTTGCTGTATCCTGGTATAAGCTGTATAGGTCAGATAACGTCCGTCGGGAGAAAAACTGGGACTTTGCGCGTTTTCGCCAGTGATGATCTGAGTGAGGCCTGTTCCATTTGGATGGATGGTCCAGATTTCCCGCTCCCAGGCTTTGCCCGTAAAGTACGCGATCAGATCCTGGCTTGACCAATCGGTTCGCCCGGGTGTGACAAATTTATTACTTAGCAATTGCGGATCTCTTCCATCGGAGCCCATAATATACAGTTTTCTATTTTCAGCGTTATTTACTTTCCCAACCGCAAATAGAATTTGGTCACCCGAGGGTGACCAAGTGGGAGCGACAGCGGAATCCCCGTCAGACTTGAAGATCGGCTGTGCATTTTTGCCATCACGACCCATCAGCCAGATCTGGTCCTCACCATTCACCCGGTTGCTGAATACGATCCATTTGTTGTCTGGCGAGACCGCAGGTAATCCCAGGGTGCTTTCGAGGTTGGTCAATTGTTTGGCCTTGCCTGAGCGATCCATTTCAAAGATTTCGTAGTGCCCGGTACGGTTGCTCACGAACAGAATCGTTTGCCCATCTGGTGAAAAGGATGCATCCTGGTTATCCTTTAAGCTGGAGTCTGTGAGTTGGTGAAACCCGGTACCATCTGCATTGATGAGGCAAATTTGATCGGCTGTGTTTGCTTTATATACCTGACAGGTATACACGATCAGTCCCGCAGGGCGGTCCGTATTGACAACTGCTTCGGTGGCTGTCTGCGATGCATCTATATCGGGTGGTGTGGTTACTGTTCCGGAGAGGTTGATATTTTAAATCAGGCGTGCTCCCAACAGCAATGTGCCAATGCAGGCCAGGCCTAGGATGGTGAATAAGCCGGGAATGGCAAATTTTTTCAAATCTGCCGCAGTGAACTTGACCGGGTTCCTCTTTTTCTGGGTCACGCGTCGGCTGACGGCGGTGGCTCCTGTATGTTCTCTCAATGCATTGGCAAGCTCATCCATGCCCGCATTGAAGTTTTTTCGCACATCCACCCGCTGATGATCGGATAGCCGCAGCGGGATGGAATTCTCCTCGTTGCCAAAGATCAGCACCGGGAATATTCGCTTATTGTTTTCGTCGGCAAAAGTGATTTCACGTCGCACCCATTCGGAATTGTTGGAATCTGGGGAAAGAAGCACAATCACGCCTGAGGCGCCGCGAATGGAACGTTCGATCTCCCTTTCCCAGGCGGGCGAGCCGGGGATCAAATTCTCGATATCCACCCATAAGTTGATGCCGCGCGCACGCAATTCTGTAACCACCCGATGTTGTTGTGTGGTATCTTCGCGGCTGTAACTGATAAAGAAATAGGGAGCAGATGCGCTCATGCGGATGGGCCTCACTCAGTTGGTATCCCTGCATTATAGGATAAAACGTATGTTAGGTAAACAAAAAACCTTCAAGCCAATGGTACTTGAAGGTTTTGCAGTCTACTTTCTTTATCTTAGCCAAGTTCTTCTGGATGAGGAGGATATTTCGGCGACTCTCTGCGAAACTCATAGTTTTGTATCACTGCCTCGATCACGGCCCTTTGCTCTTCTGTGACGGAATCAAATGCCAACCCGATGTTGAAATATTCCGGACTGATGTCCGGCTGGCACCAAACCGTGCGCACTGGAATGGCCAGGCGCGTTTTATTGATCTCTGGCAATTCCGGCAGTTGAATGGAGATGGTCAGGCTGGTGTTCTCTTTGAGCGGTTCATCCCCGATGACCATCGCGCCCAGCCGGGTGAGGTCGCCCAGATAGCCGATCAGCTTTCCACTGTATAAATCGAACACTTGTGAGTAGGACATCAAGTCCTTGCGCGGCAGTTTACGTCGTTCCTGCATCTCTATCTCCAATCATAATAGTGTACTTGAATTGAAATAGAAGATTAATTACACACACATCTTAAAATCTTTCTTCCTTTTGCGCAAGTGTGGTTAAATCGACAGCATGCGTTGGATATATCTTTCCCCTCACCTTGACGATGCCGTGCTCTCTGCGGGCGGGCTGATCTATGAACAAACGCGTTCCGGAACCCCAGTCGAAATCTGGACCTTCATGTGCGGCGATCCACACCTGGACGAATATTCCCCGTTCGCGCAATTGCTGCACGCCCGGTGGGGATTCTCTTCGGGGGCCGAGGCCTCCCGGATGCGCCGGGAGGAAGATCGACGCGCAGCGGAGATCGTGGGTGCCAAACCTGTCCATTTCGACTTCCTGGACTGTGTCTACCGCCGTTCTCCCAACGGGGAATGGCTTTATGCTGAGATCGCGATTCCGCCTCGTCCGGAGGATGCTCAGTTGCCGGACCGGATCGCCTCGGCGATCTCTGCCCGCCTCCTGCCGGACGATGTGCTGGTCTGCCAGCTATCAGTCGGTTCCCACGTTGACCACGTTCTCGTCCGAAAGGCTGCCGAACGGCTTGGGCGGCCTTTGCTGTATGATATCGATGTCCCCTATATTTTCTACAAATCCGGGGAATTAGAGCCAAAATCCGCCGGGATGCAGGCCTCTGTGCAATCCATAACGGAAGCAGGCCTGAGATCCTGGCAGGAGGCGGCCTTAGCCTATAAATCCCAGATAATCACCCTGGGGGACGCCTTTGACACCGCCGACAAAGTCCGGGACTCCATCCAATCCTATTGGGCGGAACAGAAGGGGATTCGTCTGCTGCAACCAGCTTAAAAGAGTTACATCTCTCTTGTATTGCCTGTAGATTCGTGATATATTAAGCCCGCTTTTGGGAGAGAACGCCGGTTTTCACCGTTTCCTTTGCATCTCTATTTGGAGATGCAAAATTCTTATATCAGGAAATATGAGCATGCCTAACAATTTTCTAACCAAGGAAGGGTATCAGAAACTTCAAGATGAGTTGGACTACTTACGCGGCGCCAAGCGCCAGGAAGTTGCCAATCGTCTACATGAAGCTATGGAAGGGGGGGAATTGATCGAAAATGCTGAATACGAAGCTGCTAAAAATGAGCAGGCGTTTGTGGAGGGAAGAATCCAGGAACTGGACATGCTTCTCGCAACCGCGAAAATCATCGAAGAAAACGGCAGAAAGAAAAGTGATATTGCACAGGTCGGTTCCAAAGTGACCATCAAGGAAGGCAACTTTGAATCCGAGACGTATACGATCGTGGGGGCTGCGGAAGCCAACCCACGCGAAGGCAAGATTTCCAATGAGTCGCCGATCGGGAAGGCCATCTTGAATCGCAAGGTGGGCGACATTGTCAAAGTCGAAACTCCCGGCGGCACATATAATGTTAAAATCTTGAAAATCGGCTAATCACAGGAGCGTACCATTACTGCCCCGCGCCTGTGCGCGGGGCTTTTATTTCCCCTCTTTTGTTGCCATGACCTCTCCAATTTGTGGATGGTCGAGGCGAGGGGCGGAGGAACTCATGACCGAATACACCACACTCGAAAAAATCCGACTCCAAAAACTGCAAGAGTTGCGCGCCGAGGGCATCGAAGCTTATCCCACGCGCGCCAGGCGTACCCATACCAGTGCGGAGACGATTGCTGCATTCGAGGCCGCTGAAAAGGAAGGCAGGGAAGTCGGGGTGACACTGGTGGGACGCATCCGGGCGACGCGCGCCATGGGCAAAATTTCCTTTGCTCACATCGAAGATGGCGCCGGTCGGATCCAATTATTCTTCCGTACCAATGAACTCGGCAAGGAACGCGTTGATCTCTTAATAAGATGTTCGATATCGGCGATTTCATTCAAGCCGAAGGAGTCATGTTCCGCACCAAGACCGGCGAAATCACGCTGCATGTGCATGATTTCAAATTGCTTGCCAAGGCCGTCAGCCCTCTCCCGGCTGCGAAGGATGAAACGCTCGAAGATGGAACGGTCGTCCGTCACGCGGCTCTGGAAGATTCAGAACTGCGTGCCCGTCAACGCTACGCGGACCTGGCTGTGAATCCGCAGGTGCGGGAGGTCTTCCGTAAACGCGCGGCCATCGTCAAAGCGTTACGTACCTTCCTGGACGATCACGGATTTCTCGAGGTCGAGACTCCGATCTTGCAGCCTCTCTATGGCGGCGCGGCGGCGCGGCCGTTTGTGACACATCACAACGAACTCGAACAGGATATGTATCTGCGTATCTCTTTCGAGTTGTATTTGAAGAGATTGCTGGTTGGCAACCTTGAAAAAGTATATGAGATCGGACGTGACTTCCGTAACGAAGGCGTGTCTTTCAAACACAATCCTGAGTTCACGCAATTGGAATTCTACTGGGCGTACGCGGATTATTTGCAAGTGATGGAACTTACAGAGCAAATGGTTGCCTACACTGCCCAGCAAGTGCTTGGTACACTGCAGATCAAGTATAAAGATCATGCGATCGACCTGACGCCTCCATGGAAAAGACTTGAAATGCGGCAGGGTATTCTCGATACTTCGGGTGTCGATATCAACGAATATAAAACGGCCCAGGAACTTTTCAAGGCCATTAAAGAGAAACATCCGAATGCACTGCCTGACCCACATGCCACGCGCGGCAAGTTGATAGACTTCCTGCTCAGCGAATTCCTCGAGCCAACTCTTATCCAGCCAACTTTTCTTTATGACTATCCACGCGATATTTCGCCGCTGGCGAAGTCCATTCCGGGAGACTCATTAACCGTGGAACGTTTTGAGGCTTACATGGCTGGCTTTGAACTCTGCAATGCCTTCACCGAATTGAATGATCCGCTCGATCAGGAACAGCGCTTCCTGGAGATGGGGCGCGATTATGCTGCCGACGATGAAGAGAAACATCCCATGGACGAGGATTATCTACGCGCCATGCGCTATGGCATGCCGCCAAATGGCGGTTTCGGTATGGGCATCGATCGTCTTGCGATGTTGTTTTTGAACAAACCTGCTTTGCGCGAGGTGATCCTGTTCCCGGCTTTGCGAAAGGAAGAATTTGGTGAAACGAAATAATCCTTGGAATCAACGACTCCAGTCGTTGAATTGGAAGTATCAAAGTTAGGAGATGTCGCTATGGCGCCACGGCGCTGCTTTGAACTCCTTCTATGAATAAGCTTATTCTCATTGTTGGTGATATCCTGGCGATTGCCATTGTCACGATCATTGGCTTCGCCTCACACGGCGAAACCGGGACTTCTTTTCTGCCGCGCATAGCCGCGGCCTTCTTTCCCCTCCTGGTTGGCTGGTTCCTGCTGGCGCCCTGGTTCGGATTGTTTCAGGAAGAAGTCGTCCATAACGCGCGCCAGCTCTGGCGTCCCGCGTTGAGCGCTCTCTTCGCCGCGCCGCTGGCAGCCGTCCTGCGTGGCTTCATTCTTAACGCCGCCGTGATTCCCATCTTTGCGGTTGTCCTGGGTGGGACAACCGCGGTTGGCATGATCATCTGGCGCGGAATCTGTGCGATGCTCCTTCGTAAATCCTAATCTGGCTTGGCGTTCCCCAAAATATTTCCCTGTTGGTCCGTGATCAATTTGCCTTTGCTCATGTCCAGAATGACCAGTTCGTTGTCCCACGGATCGGAAAGCACTGCGCAACGCCCGATCTGAATCTCAAAGGGTGGCAGGACCACCTTGCCGCCAGCCTCTTCAAATTGCTTCACTGCCTGTTCGACAGAATCGACCAAAAAGTCCACCTCCAAAACGCCTCGTTCGGTTTGCAGCACGATCTCGGAATCTGTATCTGGCATTTGCAATCCGGCTGCGGATTCTGTGCGCCAGACCACGTCATGTCCTAATTGATCGCGGTAAAAACGTAGTGCTGGCTCAAGATCCTTGACGAACAGGCGCACACAATCGACTTTTCTAAAAAGTGTTTTGCTCATCTCGCGGCCTCCACTCAACGTGATTCGTTCACCTTTGCTCCAAGCATTATAGTTCCCTGATTACTATCGTAAATGATAAAATAGCTTCAATGGACGAACAAGCTCTCATCCACGACGCCCAGGGAGGCGATCTCGATGCCTTCAACACCTTGATCCTAAATTATCAGGATAGTGTATTCAATACCGCGCTCCGTATTCTCGGTGACGATGATCTGGCCGCGGATGCAGCCCAGGAGGCCTTCATCTCCGCCTTCAGAAGCATTGCCTCGTTTCGCGGCGGATCGTTCAAGGCCTGGATCATGCGCACAGTGACCAACGCCTGTTATGACGAACTGCGCCGCCAGAAGCGACGACCCACCACCCAACTGGAACCAGATACCGATGACGGCGAAGAAATGGATTCGCCGCGCTGGCTGGCGGATCCAAACAGGACCCCTGAACAGGAAGCCGAAGCAGATGAAGTGGAACATGCCATCCAACATTGCCTGGATAACCTACCGCTGGAGTTCAAGACCGTGGTCGTGATGGCAGATATTCAGGGCATGGATTATAGCGAGGTGGCCTTCGCCATCCGTGCGCCGCTGGGAACCATCAAGAGCCGCCTGGCGCGGGCTCGCTTAAGATTACGTGAGTGTCTGCAGGGCTTTGAGGAACTTTTACCTGCTTCATTTCGTCTGGAAGAAGGAAGCAGCGTCTGATGAATAAACGAGATCTTGAACTTCTTTCTTCTTATGTCGACGGTCAACTGAGCCCGTCGGATTCTGCGCGTCTGGAGGGCCGCCTCTCCACCGACCCGGATCTGCGTACCGTTTTGGATGATCTGCGCGGCACCCGGCGTCTGTTGCGCGGATTGCCGATGCGCAAGGCGCCGCGCAACTTTACCCTCACGCCCAGGATGGTGGGAAAGAATCCTCCACTGCCGCGTTCCTATCCGGCATTCCGCCTGGTTAGCGCACTCGCCACCCTTCTGCTTTTCTTTACCTTTGGCTTGAACTTCCTCGCGCCGCAGATGGCCTCCCAGGTTCCCGCCTATGGAAGGGGAGGTGGCGGCGGCGGGGATGCCGAGACTTTTGCGGCAGGGGCGGCCCCCGTGGCCACGGAAGCGCCTGCTACAGAAGCACCCGCCCTGACCGAGGCCCCTGTCGAAGCCCCGGCAATTGAACCGCCTCAGGCCCTGGCACCGGAATCCACTCTCTCCGCAGAAGATTCGGCACGTAATCAGGTAGCTACCTCCGAGAAGAACGGGGTCACGGAAGAACCGGAAGTTCTGAGCCAGGCTCCTCAAGCGCCCATCCAGAATGCACAACCCATGCAGAGACCCGAACCAGCCCAGCCCATTCCAGCGCTCTGGCAGATGTTGCTGGCCGGCGTTGCCGTGATTGGCGTGGTCGTCATGGTGCTGATGCGCCAATTGGCAGCCAGTCGCTGGCGCGGAAAATAAGTCAAAGGACGAAAATTTGGTGACAGTCTATTCCAAAGAGGCTGTCACCTTTTTTATTTTAAGTGTCATAATAGTCCACATGGCAAGCGCAGAATTTAATTATTGTCCACGTTGTGGCACGGCGGTCATTCACAAAGAACTTTACGGGCAGCTTCGTGCAGTTTGCCCGGCCTGTGAGTGGATTCATTTCATCGATCCAAAGGTGGCCGCGGCAGTGTTGGTCGAGCAGGATGGACGCGTGCTGTTGGTGCGGCGCGCCGGTGAACCTTTTCGCGGTTTCTGGTCGTTACCGGCAGGCTTCATCAATGGGGGCGAGGATCCCGCCGAGGCAGCCGCCCGCGAATGTTTGGAGGAAACAGGCCTGAACATCCGCGTGAGGCGAGTGTTGGAGATCATCTCCGGCAAAGAGCATCCGCGCGGCGCGGATTTCATCATCGTCTATGAGGCTTCGGTTATCGATGGCGAATTGAAGGCCGACGATGATGTCGATGCTGCTGAGTGGTTTTCGCGCGCGCATCTTCCGCGGCTTGCTTTTCGCGCCACACAGAAAGTGCTAGAATCCTCTTATGCTTGATGTACGTCCATCGCCGATTGCGGGAAAGTGGTATGAGAGGGATGCGCAAATCCTGTCGCGCAGCGTGGATGAATATTTGAACGAGGCGCACTTGCCGGAGTTGGAAGGGGAAGTGGTGGCGGTCATCGCGCCGCACGCGGGGCATCGCTATTCGGGTTCTGTCGCGGGCTACGCGTTTGCAGCGCTGCGCTCCTCAAGCCCGGAGCTGGTCGCCGTCATCGCGCCGATGCATCATCCATACGTGGAACCGTTAATCACCACGGCCCATGACGCCTACGCGACACCATTGGGTGAGATTCCCGTCGACAAAGATGCGCGGCATGAATTGGACCGTTTGTTGAGATCCGAATTGGGATTCGGTCTGACACCCGTACAGCATGATCCCGAACATTCACTTGAAATTGAGTTGCCGTTCTTACAACGGGCGCTTACTTCTCAATGGAAGTTATTACCTGTGATGGTACGCGCCCTTGAGCCGCGTGTCTCAGAGACTCTTGGCAAAGCCCTGGCAGGAGTTCTGCGTGGGAAGAATGCGGTCATGGTCGGCAGCACGGACTTGTCGCATTTCTATAGTCAGCAGACCGCCCAAGCTTATGACCACGCCATGTTGGATGAGATCGAAGCGTTTGACCCCAAAGGTATGTTCGACTTGGAGCGCGGCTGGCAAAGGTTTCGCCTGTGGACTCGGCGCAGTGACTGCCGTGCTGTGGGCCGCCCGCGAACTCGGCGCGGACAAAGTGAAGGTTTTACATCACGCCACTTCCGGGGATGTAACCGGGGATTATTCTTCTGTGGTCGGTTATGGTGCGGTCGCGATTTTGAAGAGTAAATAAAACCTTCCAGCGCAGATGTCGGTGTCGCAACTATTTTGATTTCCGCGCCTGCTCCTGTTTCCAATATCCATATAAAAGCCAGATTGCCATGACGGCCAGTGCAATCCCATAGGTCCATCCCTGCTGCCTGGCGATCGGGGTATGATCCGTTTGATAGCGTGAGGATGCGATGAGCCAAGCGCCCAGCAAGCCCAGAAGGAAGAAAAGGATGGCGCGCACGCCCATCTTTACTTCCGCCCAATCCTTCATGAAATACATGGTGACTGACCACACCGCGCTGCCGGCAAACCAGGCGGACATGATGCGCGAGTCGAAGGCGTTAAGTTCCCAGGGCCAGCGCCTATTTGCAAACTCAGGGGTGAAGAACAGCAAGGCCCATAAAGCCGCGCCCAAAAAGAAGATCGCCAGCAGGGCATACTTCAATGGCTTTTGCAGTTCGCCTTCGGAAAGTTCCGCCGGGACGGGTGCTTTGGCTTCTGGCTCGCGCGGATGCAGGAGAAAGACAGTCAGTGGTTCGAAGGTGTAGGCAAAGATCCAGACATGTACGACAATCAGGCTGAAAATTCGCAGGCCATCACCGACATTCTGCAAATGCCAGTTCATTTCCTGGATATGCCACCAGGTGGTGATGAAAAGCACGCCCAGAAAGGCGAAGTCCCCATTCATGCTCCAGCGGACGGTGTACCAATATCTATCGCGCCACAGATGATAGCCAAAGTAACTGCGCAGGATAAAGCCTGCACCCAGGAACATGGCGGTCAATTCCGGGACGACCGGCCAGGCAAAATATTTTCCATATTGAGGGAAGATCAAAAACCATAAGACGAAGAACGCCGCCAGAACACACTGGATGACGCCAACGCGATTAAATCCCTTGGGCTTGAGATACATGGTGCACCTCCTGCGGAGAACGGATAAGATTTTTGAAGAGGTTCAGCTTGGAGTTATTATTGCACTTTTTAAGAGGAATTACAATAATTATTTTTCGTAGACCAACCGATCAATCGCCCTATCCGCAGAAGGCTCAATCTCCCTCTTCACAACCAGTCATTGCGAGTGGCACTGCTGGTTGAGAAGTTCCGTCGAAAGCGAGGCGCCACGAAGCAATCTCTTGTTTTCGAGCATCTTTTACAGCCGCTTCATGAGATTGCTTCGTCGGGCTACACCCTCCTCCAATGACCGTTGAAACCTGTGATGTACTGAATTTTAGTTAAAGTACCTTTTGCAGTTGTTGCAAAAGTATGTGCCCATTTCATCGGTTTTATTTAGAACAAGTTTCAACTTTCCGGTTGATGCCGCAATGGTAATTGACCGTCCAATAACGCCCGCCCTCACAATTGCTGTATCGTCGGAGCCACCATGCGGACAAGGTGGGATTTCGGTTTCTTCAAATTGGCGGATTTGTTCCGTAACCCCTGGATAGGTCTCTTCAATGTTTGGGTTTTTCTTTTTTGCCATGCCTTTCTCCATCCCTTCCACAATCCTTCCTTATTTCCTCTTCGCTCAACCCATATATCATCCCCGCAGCGTAGCGGAGTGGGACAACTCATAAACGAGACGATCAATCTGCTTGTCGGTACTCTCAACCTCCCGCGCTACACGTTCCTTCTCCTGCCGCGCGCGTGGACTTAGCTTACGCAGTTCCAGTATTTTGTTACTCGACGAAGAATTCTGAAGAAACCATCCAACCATTTTTTTCTACATCATTATACACAAGAGTTTATGGAGACCAATCAGGGCAATTTCCACTCGTCAAAATTTCAGTATGCGGTGCAACGGGATAATCCCAATCACCAGCGCTTTTTTCGTTACGATGCGATATGTATAAATAATCATCTTCTTCAAACACAATCCATCTGCTGTCTGGTGACCATGATCCGTTTGATGGTACTTCCCCAATCTCTTTTCCTGAATTAATATCATATATGTATTTTGGAAAAAAACCAGAGATTATATATCTTCCATTTGGTGACCAGATTGCCGGAGAATCCAAAGTTCCTGAGCCTTTAAATAAAGTCGCATTTTCCAGGTTGATTATTGTCAAATCTGGATATATAAGAGCGATCTTTTGTCCATCAGGTGACCACGTCGCATTCGTTGCGCTGAATCCAAAGTCTTTAAGATTTTGTCCATCTGTATCCATAATGTATACATGATCATCGTTGATAAAGAGGATTTTTGAGCCATCTGGAGACCACTCCGGTCTTTCTCCCATCGCCAGCGTCATTAATCCGCCATTGTCCACTTCTACTAGCACTAATTTAGGCTCGATTGTAAATTCCTCTGTGTATTTTTTAACAAAAATAATCTTTTGACTATCCGGAGACCAATCGAAATCACCGATATACGTGGAATCTGTTATTTTTCTTTTGTTGCCACCATCGGCGTCCATAACAAACAATTTCCAGCCATCCCCCTTTCTATAAGAAAAAAACGCAATCCTTTGTCCGTCCGGAGAAAATCTTGGACAACCCACTATATCATATCGGCTGTTAGTCAGGTTCTCTGCCTTAGACCATGGGGAAGGGGACACCGAGTATATATCGCCATCCCTATAAAAAATGATCTTACCGGTGCGAGGTGGAATTGATACCACTGGTATGCCAAGCCAATCGAAAGATGCTACTACGCCAATGAAACAGCAAGCGATAAGCCCCAATAAGATCAGTAGGATTGTTTTCCAAACACCTTTGGAATTAGAAGTTAACTTCCTGGGACCAGTTTCCGTAATGTTTACGTTTTCAGTAATGCTCGCGACCTCAGCAGGCTTTGGCAAATCACGTCCACAATAGCGGCATACGATTGCCTCTTCTCTTATTTTCTCCGCACAGTATGGACACTTTTTCATTTTGTTCCCTAATGCAAATCTATTCACAATTATTTCCTCCCATCCACAATCCTAATCTCATCCTCACTGAACCAATACAACTCATAAACGAGACGATCAATCGCCGCGTCCCGACTGTTTTCGTGGAACCCGTTCTTTTGAAGATGACTTCCTGGCAATTGGCTTAATCTTCTTTGCAGGTTTCTGATTTTTTGCCCCTCCAAATAGGGTATCGAGGGTGTGATCTATTGCCGCGTCAAGTTCATCGTCATTCAGTGCGCTGGTCTTTACCAGGATCATCTTATTCTTCTTTTTCTTAGCCATGAAATGATCCTCCTTCTACGATCCTTGTTTCCTCTTCGCGCAACCCATATATCATCCCCGTAGGGGACAACTCATAGCCCAGACGATCAAAAGCCTTATCAGACAACTCGATTCGAAGCTGCAATTCAGTCTCGTTGTAATGGCTCGAACGATACGAATCGAGGTTCTTTTCAAAGTGCTTTACCAGCTGATGAATAGTCTCTGGTGCTGGCATGTGGTCTTTCCCTGAGTGGAACAATTGAATTATAGCAAACGTTCCGCCTTAAAAGAATTTCAAGATACAATCAAATCAATGACCAACTTCAAAACAGGCTCCCAGCGCCGTACTCGGCGATGGCATTGGTTAATAAGCACCGCCGAGTACGGCGGCGTAAGCAAATAAAGCTAGAATCATCCCGATGAGTACCTTCGTTCAAATTGTTGTCAACGTCCCGGCAGTCTCAGGGATATTCGATTACTCCATTCCCGAATCTCTGGCGGGGCAGATTGGCGTGGGATATCTCGTCATCGTTCCGTTTGGTAAACAAACCGTGCAGGGCGTGGTCTTCCGTTTTATTGACCAGCCCTCGGTGCCGGATGTCAAGGAGATTCTGGAACTGGTCGACTCCACCCCTGTGATGACCCAAACTCAAATCGCGTTGGCAGAAGCGCTGGCGGAATCCACGCTTTCGCCGTTGGCGGCTGTGGTCGGTTTGTTTCTACCCACGGGGTTGAGCCAGGAAGCGGACGTCAATTACCAATTACGAATTGCAGATTATGTTCCCCAGAAATCAACGATCGAATCCCGCTTGATCAACCTCCTGAAAGAACGCGGTTCATTACGCGGCCGTCAGATCGATGCGCACTTCCGCAAAGTGGACTGGCGTAAGAGCGCGCAGTTTCTCGTGCGGAAAGGTATCCTTTCCTCGAGGAGCGTTTTGCCGCCGCCGCGCGTCCGCTCGAAATACATCCGCGTGGCGCAACTGGCGGTCTCGCCGGAAGAAGCGGAAAAGGAAATGCCAAATCTTGGCACGAAACAAACGCTGGCGCGCCGGCAATCAGCCCTGCATTTCTTAATTCGTCAGCCTGAAGCGATCAACATCTCCTGGGTCTATGCCGAGACCGGATGTAATCTGGCGGATTTGCAGGAACTCGAAGAGCGCGGTTTGATTCGCTTGTTCGAGAGCGAGATATTTCGCGATCCGTTGGAGAGAGCCAGCACACAAGTAGACAGGGATACAAGTAAACAGGTGGAAGAACTGACATCTGAGCAACGTTCTGTATTACAAGAAATCAGGGAGGCCATCTCCTCGCCGGAGGTACACATGCCATTTCTTCTCCATGGTGTGACGGGCTCAGGGAAAACGGAACTCTATCTGCGCGCAACCGAAGAAGTGATCCAGCGCGGAGAACAGGCCATCATTCTTGTCCCTGAGATCGCGCTCACACCGCAAACCGTCCGGCGTTTTTTGGGGCGCTTTCCCGGACAGGTGGGACTGGTCCATTCCAAATTATCGGAAGGCGAACGTTACGATACCTGGCGGCGCGCCCGTAATGGCGCGTTAAAAGTGATCATCGGCGCGCGCAGCGCCTTATTTTCGCCGCTGCCGAAGGTTGGTTTAATCGTCATCGATGAATGCCACGACTCGTCCTACTATCAATCCGAGCCGCCGTTCTATCATGCGGTGAGTGCTGCCCAAACCTTGGCGCGTTTGTCTGGAGCCGTCTGTATCCTTGGCAGCGCCACGCCTTCAATCACGCAACGCTACCAGGCTGATATCTTCCCCTCCCCGCTTCGTCTTCCACTTCGCCTGCGCTCAGTGTCCGCTCAGAGCGAGACTGGGTGATGAGGATGAAACGGCTCGAATTACCGCGTCGCATTTTCGAAGCGGGACTGCCTCCGGTTCGAATCGTGGATATGCGCGAGGAATTGAAAGCGGGCCAACGCGGGATCTTCAGCCGGCCTCTGCTGAACGAACTTGAATCCACGCTGAGACGCGGGGAGCAGGCGATCTTGTTCCTCAACCGACGCGGTACCGCGACCTACGTCTTCTGCCGCGACTGTGGATATGTGCTGCGCTGCCCGAATTGTGATACACCGCTGACTCTGCACGTGGAAGAGAAAGAACGGTTGCTTTGTCATCAATGCGGTTACGAGCGGGGGAAACCGAAGACTTGTCCGCAGTGCGGAGGAAGACAAATCCGTGAATATGGTTTGGGCAGTGAAAGAGTGGAAGCGGAAGTAAGCGCGCTTTTCCCGGAGGCGCGCGTCATGCGTTGGGATTGGGAGACCACGCGCCAGAAGGATGCACATGAGATGATCCTGACTCACTTTGCCGCGCATCGCGCCGATGTGTTGGTCGGCACGCAGATGCTCGCCAAGGGATTGGATCTGCCGCTCGTGACTCTGGTTGGTATCGTGCTGGCGGACGTCGGCTTGTATTTGCCGGATCCCTTCGCGGGGGAGCGCGTCTTTCAGGTATTGACGCAGGTGGCAGGCAGAGCGGGCCGCAGTGAACGCGGTGGGAAGGTCATTTTGCAAACGTTCGATCCTGAGAATCAAGTGATCCAATCTGCCGCGGGACATGATGTGAATGGCTTCTATGAATATGAACTAGAAGCACGCAAGCGCCTGGGTTATCCTCCGTTTTCTCGTTTGGTAAGACTCGAATTCCGCCATCAGGATGAGGCTGCCGCGGAAGCCGCGGCGCGGAAATTAGCCGCCAGGCTCCAACCGTTATTTGCGCTTGAGCGTTGGAAGCTGGTCACCATGATCGGTCCGGTTCCCTGTTTCTTTGCCAGGGTTGGCGGCATCCATCGCTGGCAGATCGTCTTGCGCGGCCCGGACCCCGTTTCGGTGTTAAGAGAAGACGGGGTCGCAAGAGGGTTGCTCGACTGGCGAGTTGAAGTAGACCCGATAAGTTTGCTATAATAGCGCATCGACATAAAAAGGAGAATACACTATGCAGTCCTTTTCCCGCGGCTGGTCTTTTCTCAAGGAAGCCTGGAGCATGGCCTTCAAGGATAAAGATTTGATCAAACCCTCCATCTTCGCGTTGATCGCTGGAGCTATTGTTTCCATTATTGGTGCCATTCCTATTATCGTTGCTGCTTTTTTTCTGGGTGATGCAGGGTGGGGCGGTCAAGCCATCCTGGCGATCATGGGTGCCTTCCTGGTCTTTTTGAATTTTATTGTCTCTTATGTTTTCTCAGGGATGACGGTCTACTTGATCTATGAATACCTCACCACCGGTGATGGACGGATGAGCACGGCCTGGTCCATTGTCCGGCGTGACTTCTTTGATCTGGTCACATTGGCGGCTGTGTCGACCGTTGTCAACGTGTTGAAGAACGTAGCCAACCGGAATAGACGTCGGGGTGGGGAACTCGCCGCCAGTCTCATCAGTGGTGCGGCCGGCCTCTTGGAAGTCCTGTGGACGGAGGCGGCCTTCCTCATTCTGCCGGCGATGGTCATCGAAGATATCAACCTGGTCGACGGGGCCAAGCGGGTGGCTCAGATCGTCAGGGATAATCTGCTGCTGGTAGGGATCAGCACAGTGGGTGTGCGCGCGGTCACCGGTTTGATCGGTTTCGTTTTGGGAGTTGGTGGCGCGATCCTGGGCTTTGGCATTGGTTACGGCATCATCGCCATCCTGGGCACAGGTGCACTTGGTTTGATTCTTGGTATTGGTCTGGGTGTGTTGATCTTCCTGGTATTTACAACGGTTGCCAGTGTTATCAATACGTACACTTCAACTGCTTATCATACCTGCCTGTATCTATGGGCGCGCAACGTGGAAGTCGCCCAATCCGCGGGACAGCCAACACAGATTGCCGCTCCCGCACCTTTGGCCGCAGTTTTAGGTTAAGATAATAATCTATGCAGCCAAATCAAGAACCTCGCCGTGAAATGATCTCCTGGGATGAAGTGGATCGCCTGATCGATCACCTGGTCCCGCAGTTCCGCCGTGAGTTCACAGCCATGGTCATGATCACGCGTGGTGGCATCGTCCCGGGCGGGTTGTTGGCGGAGGCGATGGACATCACACACATCCTGACCGCCGCGGTGGATTTCCCGGCGCAGGCAGCCAATGAGATGGCCAAGTTGATCGCATGGCCGCAGTTTATCCAGTTCCCGGCGGACGATAAATTGCGCGGCCGCCCGACCCTTATCGTGGACGATGTTTGGGGTTCAGGACGCACGATCACGGCCGTCAAGAATCGTGTCTCGGCTGCGGGTGGCTTCCCGGAAACCTGTGTTTTGCACTTCAACCCGTATCGCAACTTGTTCGGGAATTCCCGTCCGGATTACTTCGCGGCGGTCACGGATGCCTTTATCATCTATCCGTGGGAGATCGATCGCGGCCCAGATCAGGTTCTATTGGGCGATATATAGTTGTTCCATGCAGTAAGTAACAGCCCCTAAAGGTTTTTCCTTTAGGGGCTTATTTTTTCGTTTCCCGCTTCACATCAGCCGATATTTGATTCCGTTTAAGGGAGTTTTTCAAAGTTCGAGAGGGTCAGTGATATTTCATCGTCGACCGCCTCTTTGATGAAATCGATATCGGCCTGGGCGGCAAAACCATAGTTTGCATCATAGGTGACAGTAACCTGATCAGCTTCGCCGTTGATGTCTTTTGTGAGTTCCCCAAAAATTTTATCGATCGTGGCATAGCGTTGGAAGTATCCACGACTGGTTGAGTCGATTTCGTTTCCGTTTTGATATTCCATGGAGACGACTTCACCATTTTGCACTTCGATGACCAGCGGCATGTCCTGGGTGAATATACAGAAACATCCAACGAATAGATTGAATCGATAATGCGAAACGTTGGCTTCCTGCCATTTTTGCTGACTACGCTCGATCTCCGTCTGGCTTCCGGCGGAACAGGCAGCCAGCGCGAGCGCCAGGAATACAAATAATAGTCTCTTCATTTTTTCTCCTTTGCAAAGTTGACGAGGCCATTTACGGAAAAGTTCCCCAAAAACAAACTCTCTGCTGGGACCCAGCAGAGAGTTGAAAAAATTATCGGTTCAATCCTATTCGGGATTAATCGTCACTGTGATCGGCTTCCGGCGCGGTATCCTTGATCGGAACCTTCATGGTGATATCTTCATGAGTTTTGAAATGCAGGACTACTGTAATCTCATCGCCAACTTTGACTTCCTGCTTCAAGCCAACCAGCATGACATGGTAGCCGCCGGGTGCAAACTGGATCTCATCGTAGGCATCGATCGGCAGGGAATCTATTTTGTTCATTTCCATCACATCGCCATTCATTTTGCTCTCGTGAATCTCTGTCGCTTCGGCGATATCGGATGAGGCACTGGTCAGTTCATCGGTTGTTGAGCCGTGATTATGCAATTCGAAATAAACGGCGTCGTTATCTCCCTGCGCGGCAGGACGCGCCCACGGCGTATGAATCTCGATCCCTTTTTCCGCGGTTCCACAGGCATTTAATACAAGGGCCAGCGCCCATACCAGTACTACGAACTTTTTCATTACACACTTGCTCCTCGCTTTGTTGAAGTTTTCATCCAGCCTCTCCCTGCTTATTCAAGCAGGAATTGGATGGCCTCCTCCATATTCGTTAATTTGCCGCCAAACCCGGTCTGAAATCGCTCTGCTTCCAATTTGGAACCAAAGGTTAGAATGCTGGGGACACAGCAAATATTAAGATCGCTCTCGATCAAATAAACGGCTTGATGCGCGCTGATCATATGATCGTACAGGAAATCCATGGTCATGGATTGCCAGGCATTCTTGTTTTGCGCTTGCAGCATCAAGCCACAATGGGCACAGCAGGCGATTTTTTGCCCGCCATTTTTTAGATGTACGATGAACACTTTTTTCCCGTTCGTTGTTTTTCCACACATGCTACAGGGACTTTCCACCGGTTCGGATTGTTCATTGACCAGCGCGGCACTCCCATGTTTCTTATAAACGTATCCTGATTCTGCCAGCCGGTTGAGATCTCGGTGCACAGTCATGGTGGAGACAGACAAAACCTCGGCCAGTTCCTGGATGGAAGCATATCCGTGTTTCTTTAATCGTTCCAATATTCGTTTTTCTCTTTGAGTGAAGGAAGAATTCATGGCTGTTGTACTTTGTTAACTATAACAGAACATCACGAAATATAACAATTCCGCGAGGCTTTGTCAAGTTGACTTCTTCGTCTTAAACTGCCCCCTTATTTTGAGGTGTACAGGCGTCCTTTCCAGGTAACGCCTCGGCCCGAGATGACTTTCCAGGTGGAGGCGAACATCATCGCCGCGAAGACTGCCGCACCGAGCGGGGTACTGAGCGCATACCAGGGTGAGATTTTCATGGCCTGCGCCACACGTCCGCGCGCGTAGATCACAACCGCCCATAGGATCAACGCCTCGCTGATGACGGTTCCCGCCATCCACCCGCCGCCGTGTCCAATCCAAGAGATCCCCAGCAAAGGCCAGATGGGCAGGAAGAGCGCCGCGATCAATGCCAGCAACGCGCCAACCGCGCCGAGCAACCTCAGAGATGGACGGTCACTCAAGCCAAGATAGATATTCTTCGTCCAGCCTTCCCACATGGTGGAGAGGGAGGTGTACATGCGCGTTCGCACCATCGAATAACCATCGGCAACGATCAGACGATAACCATTCCATTTGACCTGTTCTGACAGGGCTTTGTCTTCCACGATCTGATCCTTGATGCGTTCATACCCGCCGATGGCATCATAGACCGGGCGCCTGATCAAAATAAATTGACCGTTGGCAATGGCATCCTTCCGTTTTGGGTCATTGACTTTGCGCGGCGAGAATCCAACGGACAGCGCGGTCATCACGATCGGCAGCACCACCTTTTCCCAAAACGTGCCCATAACTTGGAAGGTCATGATGGTGAACATGTCAGCTTTCGTTTCCAAGACTTTGGCATAGCAGGCAGAGAGCGTATTGGGTGAGAGAAAGGTATCCGCGTCCACGAAGCAAAGCCATTCGCCGCGCGGAGCGGCCGCAGCCTGGAATAAGGCATGGGGTTTGCCGACCCAGCCTTGCGGTAATTCTGAGCCCCCGATCACTTGGAACGGAACCTTGCGAAGATTTGAAACCTTCGCAAGGATGGCCGCGGTCGAATCCGTCGAGCGATCCTCCAGAACGATCACCTCGAAGTTGGGGTAATCCTGCGCCAGGACAGCCTCCACACAGGCGCGGATATTCCATTCCTCGTCCCGTGCCGGGATGCAAATGGAAATCAAGGGCGACTCGGCTGGCCGAGCCGTTGGCTGGACGATGATATCCATATGATGCTGACTGTGGAGCCAATAGACGATGAGAAGACCGCCGACAAAAAACGCGGTCGAGAGCAAGAGATAAATCATTATTGGGCGAGCAACCTACATTACACGTAAACTGGAACCGCGCTCGGTCTTCTCGACTTCGATGCGCGAGGGAAAAGCATCCTTCAGTTCATCGAGATGCGTGATGACCAGGATCTTGGCGAAATCGTCCTTGACCAGATTGATGGCTTCGATCAGGCGTTGCCTGCCCAGGGCATCCTGGGAGCCGAAGCCCTCATCGATCACCAGGGTTTGCAGACGTGCACCTTTGCGCTGGGCGAGGATTTCCGAGAGCGCCAGCCGAATGGCGAAATTGACGCGGAAGGCCTCGCCGCCCGAATACATTTCATAATTGCGCATGCCCGCCGAATTGCTGATTTGAATATCGAGCGTTTCCTTGAGGTCAACCCGTTTCTTATCTTTATATTCGGTCTGGGTCGCAAAGCGAATGGACATGTGTCCATCGGATAAACGATCGAGCAATTCATTGGCCCGCTCTTCGATTTGCGGTAAAGCTTGTTCAATTAACAGAGCAGGCACGCCATCTTTGCCAAAGGCCCTTTCGAGAGTTTTGTGTCGCATGATCTGTTGCTGGAGTCCTTCACATTCCTTTTCGAATTCCGCCTTGCGGGCGCGTTGAGTGGCAAGGATATCGACTCTTTGTTGGGCGCCACCCAATTCTCCACGGACTTTGTTTTCCGCCTCACGCAAACGAAATAGCTCGCGCTCGGCTGTTTCGACATCCGGAGGGCCCGCCTCGGCGGATTTGAGGGTGGCGCTGCGCACTCTGACATTCACTTTCCAATGCCGCGATCTCAGCCTGCCGGTTTTGTTTTTCCGATTCGAGGCTGGTGAGCTCGCTTTCGATCTGTTTGCTGACTTCTTTTGCGGATTTTAAATTGGAGTACTCTTCCTCGACGGCGCGCAGTTCCTGCTCTGTGGTGCGGGCACTTGCATGGGCAGAAACGTGGTAGCCGAGTTTTTCCAATTCCTTGTTCAGCCTGGCCAATTGCTTATGTTCATCCACGGCATATTTACTGTTTGCCAGAATCTTTTCCAATTCTTTTAGACGCCTGCTGCCGGCGGCTTCCCATTCTTTGGCCAGGGCTTGCAAATTTTCCAACTGGAGGCTCAGTTGAGAAATTTCACTGGCATAACGGACGCGTTCATTTTCGGCGGAGGCAAGTTCGCCGATCCGGGATTTCGTAATTGACAATTTGTTTCCCGAGCTCACTTGATTCTGCTTGATTGGCGCGGAAGCGATCGCCTTTCTGTTTGCCTTCGCCTTCCAACTGAGTCAGGGTTGTTTGACGATGATCTTCGCTCAAGGCCTGTCCGCATAGAGGACAGGTCGCGCCTTCTGCGGCTTGCAGGGCCTCGATGCGTTCCTTGAGTTGATTTATATCTGCTTTGAGCGCGTCGTTCTCAGCCTTCAACTCGGCCTGCCGCTCACGAGACGTGTTTCTTTCGGCCTCCAGTCCGGCGCGTTCGGTCAGGCGTGTTTCTGCCTGCTGCAATAAGTCTTTGGCCGAGGTAATTTGCGCTTCAAGATCACCAAGAGCGGATAACTGATCGCTGGTGTGGGAGGCCTGTTCCTGTAGGCTTTCCAATTCATGTTCCAGTTTTGCTCTCTCCACTGCGATCCGTTCCAGCAGAGGAATGCGTTCCCCTTCATGTTCGCGGAAGCGCACTGCCACGCGTTCCCATTCTTCCAATTCCTTGCGGGATTTTTGCCAGGCTTGATAAGCGGCCTCGACCTCTTCGGCGCGGTTGACAAGATCGGCGTAAGAGACGCGCTCTGCACCCTTCGCAATAAGTCGTTCTTCGATCCCCGCGAGAGCCAAGCGTGCCCGTTCAAGGCTGGTCGAGAGTGTGATGGTCATCTTACGCTGTTCCTCCAGCAGGGCCGCGTTCCGTTTCATATTCTCCAGAATCGACTCCTGGCCGGTGCGCGCCGAGGTCAACTGTCCCAGGTTGGATTCGAGTTCTGCCAATCTGGCTCTGCGTATATTTTCTTCGGCCAATTCAGCATTGATCTCTGCCAGCCGTACTTCGATGATGTTGATTTCACGCTCGATCGCCTTGCGTTTCTCTGCGGTACGATTTTTATATTCCTCCCAAATTTCGAGTCCCAGGATATTGCTCAACACTTCCTTGCGCCTGGTGGCGTTTTGCTGGGTGAATTGATCGGCTCGTCCCTGCAGGAAGAAGGAGGCGTTGACAAAGGTGTCATAGTCCAGATGCAAAGTTTGTTCGATGCGTGCCTGCGTTTCACGCGTCGTTTTTTCTGTGAGAGGTCTCCAACCAGTACTCTTCTGGATCTGAAATTCCAATACCGTGGATTTGCCACGCGGCAGCGTGCGCTGAATACGATAAGTGTTTTCTTCGTGTTGGAAGATGAACACGACTTCCGCGGCTTTGACATCTGGATGCAAATTGAGCACCTCACTGCTTTTGCCGCGCGCCTCGCCGAATAAGCTCCAGGTGATGGCATCCAACAGGGATGATTTTCCGGCGCCATTCGCGCCGGAGATGCAGGCAAGATCGAACGTGCTGAAGTCAAGTTCGACCGCCTGGCGATAGGAAAGAAATCCTGAAATGCGTAAGGAAAGTGGAATCATGATGTCATTATGTTAATGATAAAGCATAACCTGGCCTGGATGTGTAGTTTGTGCAGTTTCATGGATTATAATCGAACCATATGTTGGAGGCTTCAGACGCACGTGCTCGCCGCCGCCTGGCGTTGATTGCCATCACGCTTGCAACAATTCCATGTTACTGCCTGGGTTTGATCGCGATTACGCTTGCGCCCAGCCCGTCCGACTTAACGCCGACCGTGACGGAAACCAGCACGCTCACTTTCACGCCGACAGAGACACTCACGCCATATATCATCACCAGCACCATTACCGACACACCCACCTTCACCATGACGCCGACGCCAACCTCTACGTTGACGCCGACCTTGACTCCCTCGGAGACAGCCACCTGGACTGCTACCGTTACTGCAAGCCTGATGCCTACGGACACATTTACTCTTACGTCACCTGCCTCACCAACCTGGACTGCCAGCCCTCCAAATACTGCAACTTCAACGAATACCCTGGCACCAACTGGTACGTTCACTCCAACGATCACGCCGTTTCCTTAAATGACAGGTATTCTTCCTTTCCTAAAATCATTGATTTCTGTTTCCGGCCTTTCAGGTCATGAGTTTCCCGTTGCCGATCTGATCGCCGAGAAATGGCGACCACTGGTGGATGAGATCAACGTAAGTCGGGTTGGTTCCCTGCATGGACTCAAAAAGGGCTCCGGCAAATTTCCCCGTCCAGCGGTGATGATCGCGACACATATGGATGCCATCGGCATGCGCGTTGTGAAAATCATCGATGGTTTTTTGCACATTACCAATATGGGTGGCATCGATGTTCGCGTACTGCCGGGCGCGGCAGTGACCGTCCATGCTTCGGGCAGCGATGAGGAATTACCTGCCGTGATTGCCATGCCGCCTGCCAGATTCTTGCCGAGTTCGTTGGCGATGGAGTGGTGGGCATCAATTATCTGTTGGTCGATATGGGATTGACTTCCGCGTGATGTGGAAAGAAAAGTTCGCGTGGGGGATTTGGTCTCGTTTGCCAATCCGCCGATGGAATTGGCCGGAGAGGTGCTCTCGGGTCATTCGCTGGATAATCGTGCCTCCGTGGCCGCGCTGACCGTTTGCCTGGAGGAACTTCAGAACAAATCGCACGTTTGGGATGTGTGGGCGGTTGCCACGGCGCAGGAAGAAACCACTTTCCTGGGTGCCTATGCTTCGGCCTTTGAACTACGCCCGCAGATGGCCATTGCTGTGGATGGCACCTTTGGAAAAGGTCCCGGCGCGAGTGATTGGCAAACTTTTCCCATGGGAAAAGGCGTTGGTTTATGTATAGGCCCGAACATGCATCCCTTCCTGCATGAGAAACTCAAAACGCTGGCCGAACGATTGGAAATCCCCTGGTTCCTGGATGTGTCACCAACGCACTCAGGTACAGATGCCTTTGCCATACAAGTAACTGCGGAAGGAATTCCGACGGCATTGATGGAATTCCCACTGCGCTATATGCATATGCCGGTTGAATCTGTTTCCGTCAAGGACATCCAACGTGCAGGACGTCTGTTGGCGGAATTTGTCGCCTCGCTCGAGGAAGATTTTGTCGAAACGATCGTTTGGGAATGACTTTAGCGTTCAGCCACTCATCCCAGGATATTTATGCCAACATTTGGAAACGCTCAACTAAGCCTGCTTGAAAAACTTTGTAATGCCATCGCGGTTTCGGGAGACGAAGCCGAGGTGCGTAAGATTGTTCTCGAGGAAGTGAAGCCTTACGTGGACGAGGTCAAGGTGGACGCGTTGGGCAGTGTTCTGGCAACCAGGCGCGGGCGGGCGCGGAGCGGAAAGCGGCTGCGCGTCATGCTGGACGCGCATATGGATGAAGTCGGTTTCATGCTGGTTGCTGAGGACGGCGAAGGCCTCTATCGTTTTGAGAGAGTTGGCGGTATCGATGTCCGTCATTTGGTTGGGAAACAGGTGTTGGTTGGCAAGGAAAAAATTCCTGGCGTGCTCGGTGGGAAGCCAGTCCATCTCATGGGCGCCGACGAACGTACCAAGAAGGTCCCTTCGGATTCGTTGCGCATCGATATTGGGATCGGCGGCAAGGCCAATCTGGGTGACCGGGCAACCTTTGCAACCAAGTTTCGACGCGTGGGCCCATCAATACTTTCCAAGGCCATTGATGATCGCATCGGTGTGGCCACGGTGATCGAGATGTTAAAAAATGCGCCATCAAATATCGATCTGTGCGCGGCTTTCTCGGTGCAGGAGGAGATCGGGTTGCGCGGCGCCAAAGTGGCCGCGCAGTACTTTCAGCCCGACATGGCCATCGCCATCGACTCGACTCCGGCGCATGACCTGCCGCTCTATAGTGGCGAAGAGAATGTGTCGTACAATACAAAACTGGGATTCGGTCCCGCGATATATATTGCAGACGGTTCGACTTTTCACGATCCGCGGCTGGTGCGTTTTCTCCAAGCCACCGCGGAAGCCGGGAAGATTCCTTATCAATTCCGCCAGCCCGGTGGAGGCGGCACGGATTCGGGAGCGATCCAACGTTCACTGGCCGGCATCCCCACAGTCTCCGTATCGGTGCCGCATCGTTACACCCATTCACCGATCAGCATCGCGCGTCTGGAAGATTGGAAGAATACTTTGAAATTATTGCAAGCCGCCTTACAGCGTATCACTCCTTCTTTGATCGCGGCGCGTTAAGACTTGTCAGGTGCTTGTATGTTTATGTGTTTGTTTTTTATAGGTGAACAATGAATGGATTGATTACTTTGGTTGGTTCCGGCGAATATTTGAGCGTGATGGACGACGTTGATCGCCATCTGCTTGAAAGCCTGGCCTTGAATGGAAGAAAACCGCTCGTCGTTTGTTTGCCCACCGCCGCCGGCCGCGAAGGTGACGAAACGATCGAGCGCTGGTCACGCATGGGCGTTGCCCATTTCGACAACCTGGGTGCAGAGGTGAGTGCGGCGCGCATCATCGACCGGACCTCCGCCGACGACCCGCAATGGGAGTCAATGTTGGAAGCTGCCGATCTGATCTATTTTTCAGGAGGCGATCCGGGTTATCTGTATGAAACCATGAAAGGTAGCCGGGCCTGGGGCGCGGCGCAACGTGCTTGGGAACGCGGCGCCATCTATGCCGGCTGCTCCGCGGGCGCGATGATCCTTGCCAGGCGCATGCCCAGTTTTCGCCTGTCTGGAACGCAGGCGGGCTTTGGAATTGTGCCTGCCACGTACATCATTCCACACTTCGATGCCATTCCCGGCATCTGGAAGCCCATGATCTTTGCCTTGCAGCGCCAACTCAAGAAAGGTGAACGCATGATCGGCGTGGATGAATGTACGGCATTGGTTGGTAAATTGGATACTGAATGGACCGCCATGGGAAAAAGCCAGGTGCATGTGTTTACACGGGATGGCAAAAAATCCTATTCCAATGGCGCTACCGTGACCTGGGATTGAACTCGTGGACAACAAATATAAATTGCAATGAAAAAACTTCTCCAAAAACTCACTGAAACATTCGGCCCCTCCGGCTACGAAGATAACGTCCGTGAACTCGTGCGTGCGGAAGTGAAACTGCTTGCCGATGAGATCAAGGTGGATGCGCTTGGAAACCTGATCGCGCGCAAACGACCGACCAAAGCAGCGAAGAATGCCAGAAAGATCATGATCGCCGCGCACATGGATGAAATCGGTTTGATGGTCAGCCATGTGGACGAACAGGGCTTTGTTCGTTTTGCGCCCATCGGGGGCGTGTTCCGAAGATATGTGGTTGGTGGCCACGTGCGCTTTTTAAACGGGACCCAGGGCGTGATCGGGTATGACCGCCTGGATAACATCAATGAACTACCCACGCTGGATAAAGTCTATATTGATGTGGGCGCGACGCGTAAGAACGACTGCCCGGTGAAGATCGGTGATGTAGCTGCCTTTGAGCGTCCGTTCATGGACTTGGGAGATCGCCTGGTTGCAAAATCCATGGATAACCGAGCGGGTGTGTTGGTAGCTATCGAAACGTTACGCGCGCTCAGCTCCACGCCTCACGATGTATATTTTGTTTTTACTACACAGGAAGAAGTCGGTACGCGCGGCGCGGCTACCTCTGCTTATGGCATCGATCCGGATCTGGGTATTGCGCTGGATGTAACGCCCACCGGTGATACGCCGAAAGGGCTCAAAATGGAGATGGCGCTCGGCGAGGGTCCCTGCATCAAGATACAGGATGTCGGCTCCATTTCTGATCCGCGCATCGTCCAGTGGATGATCGCTGTTGCCGAAAAAAATAAGGTCCCCTATCAGCGCGAGGTGTTGTTGATGGGCGGAACGGATGCCCGCTCCATTCAACTGGCGCGTGCCGGGGTGCCCACTGGGTGTATTTCGGTCCCGGTCCGTTACGTGCATTCTCCCTCGGAAATGGTGGATTACTCGGACCTGCAAAATGCCGTCAAGCTTTTGACGGCACTGCTGCGCGCACCCATCGATTTGAGATGATGACGCGTGTTCTGCGATTTGCTTATTATGTACTATTGATCTTCCTTGCCGGATGTTCATCACTGGCACCGATTCTCGCTCCCGCTACGCCAACAACTGTTCCCGTTCAGCAAGCCACTCCCACCTCTTCAACAATTGCCACGCCAACCGCGGCGACGCCTCCCACGGCCTCTCCGGTTTTGCGCGTCTGGGTACCGCCTCAGTTCGATCCCTCAACTGGTACTGCGGCGGCGGATTTGCTCAACCGGCGTTTGAAACAATTCGAGACCGAGAATCCTGGGGTGACGATCGAAGTACGGGTCAAGGCGGAGTCAGGCGATGAAGGTTTAGTAAACGCCATGACAGTTACAAACGATGCCGCGCCAGCCGTTATGCCGGATCTGGTCGCATTGTCACGTTCAGACCTGGAAGCCGCGGTCGCGAAAGGTTGGTTGCATCCCATTGACGGACTGTCCACGGCGCTGCTTGACCCCGATTGGTATGGGTACGCCCGGGGCCTGGGCAGAATAGGCGATACGGGATACGGTCTGCCATTTGCAGGTCGGGCATTGGTTTTGGTTTACCGCCCCGGTTTCCGTGCGATCGATAATTGGAATGATCTCCTCGAAAATGAAGCGCCCGTCATTTTTGCCGCGGACGATCCGCAGGGAATGATCGGTCTATCTTTGTATGTTTCGGCCGGTGGAGAAATTCTGGATGCACAGGGAAGGCCGACACTGGATCAGGATGCATTGACGCAACTCTTAACGCTGGTGGAAAAAGGTCTTTCGAAAAATCTGTTTCTGCCTTCGATGGCGAATATCTCCACAGATTCACAGACCCTGGAAATTTACCGCTCTGGCCAGGCAGATCGAGCAGTCGTCTGGACGCTGAATTATCGTCCTTCCCTGGATGGCTTGATTTTGCCGTTGCCTGGCTTGAATGAAACGCCCAATTCATTTGCTACTGGCTGGGTCTGGGCGCTGGCCGGCTCCAATCCCGAGAATCAGCAATGGGCAGTTAAACTTGCCGAGCATCTGGTTGACAGCGACTTTATTTCTGCCTGGACGAAAGAAACTGATTATCTGCCGACGCGTCCTTCGAGTGTGGAAGCGGGAAATGAGAACCTCGCTGCCGTGCTCAGTTCAGCTGAGCCCATTCCCTCCGATAATGTTGTGGCAGTTCTGGGGCCGCTCATGCAGGAGGCATTGACGCGCGTGCTGAAAGGGGAGGCGGCCGAAACTGTAGCGGGCAGTGTGATCGAAGAGTTGCAGACACCCTAAAGCCAGGCCCATAACATCCAGAAACCAGTCATCGTCAGGCCGATCAAAAACCTTGCGCCGAACGCCCAACCCCAACCGATCATGTAGGCTTTGGTTGAAGCAATGGCGGCAGCACGGTTTCTGAGTTTGCTTAATTCTGCGAGGAAGAGGGCCAGCGGCGCGGCGATCAAGCCGATTAGCGGGGTAAGGAAGATACTGGCTATAATCCCTCCCGCAAAGGCGAGCAGGATGGAACTCCAGGGAATATATTTGTCACGCATTTTGCGGGCGATGATCACGTTGTCCGCAATGTTACCGATGATCATCAACAGGGTGATGAGAAGAAATAGGAACCAATCCCAACCAGTCATAAGCCCCCCTGCGTTTTGGATCAGCGCATAAACCAGTGTCCCCAGCCACATAACGGTGAGGCCGGGGAACACGGGGATGATCAAGCCGAACAATCCCACCAACAACACAAACATGGTGAGAATCTCGAGAATGATTTGCAGTGTGGGTGCAAGATCAGGCGACATCAGAAAAGACAGTTAATATCTTGCCCTATGCCTCTGGTTGGATCACATCCACGCCACCCATCCAGGGGCGCAGTACTTCGGGTATGGTGATCGAACCGTCGGCTTGCTGATAGTTTTCGAGCACACCGATCAGCGTACGAGGCAGGCCCAGTCCTGATCCGTTCAAAGTATGCACGAAGCGTGACTTGCCTCCATCAGTCGGACGATACTTAATATTCGCTCGCCGCGCCTGAAAGTCGCGCACGTTCGAAACTGAGGAAACTTCCAGCCATTCATTGCAGCCGGGTGCCCAGATTTCAAGATCGTAGGTAATGGCCGCGCCAAACCCAAGATCGCCTGTACAGAGTTGTTTTACGCGATAGGTAAGGCCCAAGGCGGCACAGGTTGCTTCCGCATCTTCGCGCATCTTTTCGAGCAGTGCATTTGACTCTTCTGGCCTGGCGTACATATACATCTCGACCTTGTCGAATTGATGCCCGCGCTTGATGCCGCGGACATCGCGTCCCGCACTCATTTTCTCGCGGCGGAAGCAGGGCGTATAGGCTGTGTAATGCAAAGGCAATTGTGCCTCTTCAAGCACTTCACCCATATGCAGGCCGGTCAATGGCACTTCGGCCGTTGGCACGAAATACAATTCTTCTTCATGATCTTTATACAGATTGTCGGCGAACTTGGGTAGTTGTCCGGCGCCGAAGACCGTATCGTATTTCACCATGAAGGGGAGATACTTTTCCTGATAGCCTTGCCGTATATGCAGATCAAGCATGAAGGCGATCAGGGCACGTTCCAGGCGTGCACCCGCACCGCTGAGCACATAGAAGCGTGAGCCTGTGATCTTTGTGCCGCGCTCGAAGTCGATGATACCGAGTGCCGGCCCGAGATCCCAATGTGCCTTTGGTTCGAAATCGAATTCAGGCAATTGGCCCTCGGTGCGCAGGACAACGTTCTCATCTTCAGAAACGCCGATGGGGGTACGTGGGTCTGGGACATTGGGTAGGGCCGCCGTCAGCCCGTTCAAGGTATCTTCGACCTCTGCCACCTCTTTATCCAGCGCGGTGATCTTATCACCGACCTCACGCATGGCCGCGATCTTCTTCTCGCGCTCCGCCGGCACTTTCATCTTTCCGATCTCTTTGGATACGGCATTGCGTTCCGCCTTCAACGCCTCCACCCGTGTCAATAAGGCGCGGCGTTTTTCATCCAATTGCAGGATCTCGTCAACGGGAGACGCATCCATCTGCCGATTCTTGAGCGATGTGCGAATCAGGTCTGGGTTTTCGCGGATCAAATTCAGGTCTAACATTTTGCACCTCCGTGCGGAATAGAATACGCCCCCAGTCCATTGCAGGACGAGGGGGCGTCTCGTGGTGCCACCTGCTTTTGCCGCCAAGGGCGGCCTTGGAATGCGCTTTAACGGGCGCTCACGTCCCTCTTACGAATGCACTTTGCATATCCCTGCGAGGGCAACCTCGGTGAAGTGGATTTCGCTCCCTTCCCGGCCATCTTGCACTGATCGACGGCTCTCTGTATGCGGGTTGCAGAGTTACTTATCTTCACGCTGTCTTATTGGGCGTGATTATACCCTTCTGAGGGGGCGTGTCAAGCGGAACCACTCCGATATAATTAGAGCACTACAAAGTGGAGAAGTCTAAATGCTTGAGAAAATCCGCGCCTATCCAAAACTTGAAGCAAAAGATGTACGACGCATTCGCAAACATATCGAAGATGGCATCGAGAGCCAGCTGTTGGTCATGCAGACTTCCTTTGGCTATCGTCGCATGATGGAGTTGTTGCGCCCGGAAGCTGGTGAAGCATGTGCCGCCATCTTATATGTGCACTGGTACGAGCCGGAGTTCGTCTGATTCCAATCGGAGTCAATTTGTTGAAGAGGCCAAAGAGATGGCGCGCAACGGTGCGGTCTGCCTGTTGATCGAAACATTGTGGTCTGATCCTGATTTCTTCATCAAGCGCACGCAGGAGGATGATCTCCGGAATTCCATCGAGGAGGCCATCAACCTACGCCGCGCCATGGATTTCCTCTTATCCCAACCGAATGTGGATTCCAATCGTTTTGCGTACGTGGGTCATGATTTTGGCGGGATGTATGGTGTGCTGGCTGGGAGCATGGATCGGCGCCCCACACATTATGTGATCATGGCAGCCACGCCTCGTTTTCCGGACTGGTACCTGTATCTGCCCAAATTAGAGGGAGAGGCACGCGAAGCCTTTGTCCGTCAAATGTCCGCGTTTGATCCAATTGAGCACATCCCGAACCTTGCGCCAGCTCCGGCTTTATTTCAGTTTGCTACCGATGATCCTCACGTTTCAAAGGAACGCGCAGAGAAGTTCTTCGCGGCTGCCCGGGCACCAAAAGCAGTGAAGTGGTATAAAACGGGGCATGGACTTAATGACGAGGCAACAGCAGATAGAAAAGTCTGGTTGAAGAAGATGTTGGGGTTGGGGAATGGGAGCCGCTTGTAGTCGCGATAAGGATAGAGAACGGAATCAAGTTCCGGCTTCGCTTGAGTCGTCTCCATTATCAGTCAAAAAGAATGTCAAAGTTACCTTAAATCCGTAGGGCAAGTTGTGGTATATTTTGGTGGGAGCAAATCGTATGAACGAGCGGATTTTGATTATTGAAGACGACCAACAGATTTTGAAACTGCTTCAGCGTGGCCTGGCTTATGAAGGCTATACAGTCGATACAGCAACCGATGGGCGGATGGGATTGATCCTGGCGCGCGACCATACGCCTGACCTGGTGATTTTGGATTGGATGTTGCCAGGCATGGATGGTCTGGAGGTTTGCCATCGTCTGCGCACGGGCGGCTCGATTCCCATTTTGATGTTGACCGCCAAAGACACGGTGCAGGATCGCATTCAAGGTTTGGATGCCGGCGCCGACGATTACATGATCAAGCCCTTCAATCTGGATGAGTTATTGGCACGCGTACGTGCCCTGCTGCGAAGGACTCAACCAGAGCGCGTACCGGTGTTGAAGTTTGCAGATCTCACGCTGGATACCGGATCGCGGCAGGCCTCGCGCGGCAATCGTTCCATTTCCCTGACCGCCAAGGAATACGAACTGCTGGAACTATTCCTGCGGCACCCCAAACAGGTCTTGACCCGGGAAGTGATTTTCGACCGCGTTTGGGGCTACGACTTTGGCGGCGAAAGCAATGTATTGGAAGTATACATTCGCTATTTGCGCCAGAAATTGGAAGGCGAAGGTGAGATACGCCTGATCCATACCGTGCGCGGCGTCGGGTACGTTCTGCGCGAAAACCCCTAATGATCACAACACGAAGCGAGCGGCATCCAGCGGGGAGTGCCGCCACTCGCTCCGATATGTATTCATGTCCCTCAAACTCCGCCTGACTCTGCTATATTCAATGCTCATGGGCGGAATCCTTTTGGTGATCAGTGCAGCCGTCATTTTCGTTGTGACGGCTGTGTTATTCAACCAGATCGATGACAAGTTGGAAGCGGCCCAAAAAGTGATCATAGATAATATCGTCGTCAACCACTTGGGCAAGGTGGAAACTCATTTGGCAGCTACTGATATCAGCGCGGATGTGGCCATGCAGATCCGAGGACTGGACGGAGAACCTGAATCGAGTTTTGGAAAGCTTAATGATTTTGTGGGGACATCTTTTGACCCTGGCACATTATCTGTGCGGCATCCCATCTATCGCGATGCAAATATCAACGGTTCCCATATCCGTGTATTAACTGTCCCATTAGTGCGAAGCGGGCACCTGATCGCCATGTTACAAGTGGCCTCCAGCCTGGATGGTGTCGACACGGCGCGAGCCAGCCTCACTCAAATCCTCGTCATCATTTGGATTATCACAGTTCTATTTTCGGGGATGGCTGTCTGGGTTACGCTTGGTCAAACACTGAAGCCGCTCGAAGCCATTACGGAAACAGTTGAGCAGATCAACCGGGCTGATGATCTCTCGCGGCGCATTCCCTATCAAGGTGCAGAAAATGATGAAATTGGAGACCTGGTAGGCTCGTTTAATCAAACTTTGGAACGACTTGAGGCGCTGTTCACCTCTCAGCAGCGGCTGCTGGCGGATGTCAGCCATGAATTGCGTACGCCGCTGACCGTGATCAAAGGGAACGTTGATCTCATGCGTCGCATGAAGAGCCTGGATGAAGAATCATTGACCAGCATCGATCAGGAAGCGGGCCGCTTGACGCGTCTGGTCGGTGGCCTGTTGTTGTTGGCGCAGGCAGAAACGGGCAAGTTGGCACTGAATATGAAACGCGTCGAGCTGGATCTTCTGATCACTGAGGTGTTTCAGGAGATGAGCATTCTGGCGGGCACGCGAGTGCATGTACGCTTGAATGAAATCGATCAGGTATACGTGAACGGTGACCGCGACCGCCTCAAACAGGTATTTATCAACCTGGTGGCCAATGCCATTCAATATACACCTCCAAACGGAGAAGTTTTCCTCAGCCTGGAAAAGATCGGCGAACAAGCCCGCGTCATCTGCCGCGATACGGGACCAGGCATTCCTGCCGAGGATTTACCGCACATCTTCGAACGCTTCTACCGCGCTGAAAAGTCGCGTACGCGCGGAAAGACCACAGGTTTCGGCCTGGGTCTTTCCATTGCCAATTGGATCGTGGAACGGCACGGGGGACGCATCGAAGTGGATTCACAGGAAGGTAAAGGAACCACCTTTGCCATCTGGCTGCCGCTGTATGGCAATGGTGGTTTCCAGTAAAGACATTTATTTTTGCTTTGAGGGGAGCGATGAAGGGGAATCGGGCTAAGGAATCCCTAATCGTTGTGCAGCCTGTCGACAAAGACCAATTCCGTATTTTTGATACCACTCAGTTAACATCGGGCTTGAAGTTGCACCGTTGTGTGCGTCCTGGTAAATGGGCGCACCATAACGGACGTAGCGCAGTGTCTCCGCGGCCCAGGTCCATTGGCCGCGCGTAATCACGCCGATGCCGCCGTTATAGCCTGCCAGTGCAAAGTAGGGATTTCCTCCTGCAGTGTTAAGCGAGCGCGATAGATAATTTAATCCTCGCAAGGCGTTGGTGTCGGGATCATAAGGATTCTCTCCAGCGCGAAAATGAAAAGGCATCACTTGAAACAAGCCCATCGCTCCCGAGCGCGAGGTGGCACGCGGATCTCCACAGGATTCGATCTGCATGACCACCGCAGCCAGGTTTGGATCCAGAGAGGCCGCGCTTGCCCAGCGGGCGATATCATTTCCCCAATACTGCACTTCCCTGGTGAAGACAGGCGAGATCACTCCTGAAGTGGTCGAGGTATTTCCTGACAGGCGAAAAAGTGGTGTGGTCGCTTCAGTATCTTCCATCACGAGTGGCGATGTTTGAGCCGCTGCCGGCACGTTATTAACGGAAGGGGCGGAGGTGAGAGGCGGCGCGATTGTACTGGATGCGATCGAAAGCGGTGAGCGGATGGCGAGAAAGGCCACAAAACCTGCAATCAAAATGGCTGCAAGCGGTGGAAGCACATAAAAAGACAAACAGCCGCTACCATTTTCAGAGGCGACGGCTGTTTGCCATTCATCTGGATCTTGGGAGCGAGCACGGGACATAATACGATTCCTCAAATTTTCTAAAAGGGCCTGAGCTCGGAACGAGTTCGGATATTAAATTGTGGGTGGCGTTGTGCAAATGCAGAAGAAAAAGAAAACCAGAATTCTCTATGCGTCGAAGCTACGGTCAGCACCGGAGCGTTCACTGCTTTGTCCATTAAAGGAAAGATTGTGATAAGTAGGTTCTGGCCGGGCAAAGGATGTTTGTTGAGCCGCCTTGGGGGCAGGCCGGAATGTGTTATTTGGCGCGCTGGCCTGCACTGGGCGGTTCAGGCTGGATGCCGGGCGGAGCGTCGCTGAATTAGCGGGTGTGTAGGTTTGCTGTATGGGACGCGGTTTGTTACTGTAATACGCTCGCTGTTCATCGGTGGTGAAGAGGCGATCACCTGCCAGGGAAAATGTGCCGATGATCAGCACGCGGATCAACAGGATCATCGCGGCGACAAAGATGGGGACGATCTTCGTCATCGTCGCGGCGCTGAGAACAGCGCCACCGGCCAGGCTGGTGTGGTTGACGATGGCGACCGAAACGCCCCACCAGGTGAGCATGGCATTGAACGCCGCCGCCAGGAGCCAGGCGCCGAAGAGATAGTAGACCTCTTTCGGTTCGTCCGCTCCCTGCTCGGGCGTGAAGATGCGCGCGATGCCAGCAAAATCAATGCCACAAAAGGCAACAGCCAGGATGGAGGCCCAGCGCATCCCGGCGAAGGTCAGGTTGCCAAGCACATCCAGCAGGGCGAATTGTGTGGTACTGAAGTTGAAAATCTCAAAGGCAAGCAACGCGCCGATAATCATCATCCCCCAGGCAGCACCGCGGTTGAAGCGGCGTCCGTGGATCAGGTCGCGGAACAGAGCGGCCAACCCATCACCAGCATTTCTACGGTATGTAGTCATCTCGACCTCCTATGTCGAATACAGCACAAGTTGGGTCGATTATAGAACAAGTGTTCTAAAATTGTCAAGGGTTATGAGTTAAAAAAACTCTGAAGTTTTCAAGGTTCCGGAATTTTATCGCCCACCAAAATATGCCTTCATTGGCTTGAAATAAAAATCTTCCCAGCCCTGCAGGTAAGAGCCGGCCTGGTTATCAGGCAGATCACTATGAATAAGAGTTACCTTCGTTCCGCCTTCCACCTCTTCGAGTAGGATTTCCAAACGTGAATCAGGCGCCTCGTCCGGAAATTCAGATGTCCGCCATGCTTGAACGATGCGCCGATCTGGCTTAAGTTCCAGAATCGTGCCAAAGATATATCCATCCCAGGCGCTGAATTTTCCTCCCACTTTTCCATCCATTTGTGTAGGACTTCCGGTCATCGCCGCGTGGCCTTTCGTGCTCAGCCATGCCTCATAAATTTCTGATGCTGTTGCTGGAACGATCCCTGAAAGGGTGAAACCGTTTTTCATGCTATGCCCATTTCTGTTTTTCCCGTGTGCGCAGCGCGAGGGCGATCTGCGCAGCGAGACGCGCGTTGTTCAATAGCAGGGATAGATTCGCGTGCAGGGATTTCCCCTTGGTCAGTTCGCTGATGCGTTGCAGCAGGAAGGGAGTCAACTCCTTGCCGTGGATCTTTTTCTCCTGCGCCTGCTTGGAGGCCGTCTCGATGATCGGTTCCATCTCGGAACTGGAAATTGCGTCAGCTGCTGGAACGGGATTCGCCACCAGGATCGCGCTCTGCAGACCCGCCTCCCAATGTGTTTTGGCGAATTCAACAATGTCCTGTGGATTATCAAGAGTAGTGCTAACAGACAGCCCGCTCTGGCGTGAGTAGAAGGCGGGGAAATCATCCGTATTGTAACCAACCACCGGCACGCTCATCGTTTCGAGATATTCCAGTGTGGCCGGCAAATCGAGGATGGCTTTCGCCCCGGCACAGACAACGATCATGGGAATGGTTCCCAGCGCTTGTAAATCCGCTGAGATATCAAAAGGCGACTCGCGGTGCACGCCGCCGATGCCGCCCGTGGCAAAGACTCTGATGCCCGCATGTTTGCAGGCGAGCATGGTCCCGGCGACCGTGGTGCCGCCGTGAGCCTCATTCGTAATGACCGTCGCATAGTCGCGCGGCCCTACCTTGTAGGCATCCTTTTCATTGGCAAGTCTTTCGAGTTCGGCATCGTTCATCCCAATGTGCAGGGAACCATCCAGAAAGCCGATCGTGGCAGGCGTGGCGCCTTCGTCCCGAACGGCGCGTTCCATATCGCGCGCCAGCTCCAGGTTTAAAGGACGCGGCAGTCCGTGAGTGAGCACGGTCGATTTCAGCGCGACAATGGGCAGGGAAATACCCATTGCGCGTTTTACATCGCTGGAGTGAATAAGATCAGTTGCAAATGTCATGAGAGTGAAGATTTGTGGTTAAGTGCCGCCTACCCAGTGCAGTCCAAGAATGGAATCGATATGGGTAATGGCCTGTTGAATATTTAAAGGAACCGCTTCGCCTTTTGCTTTCATAAATTCGGCGGCTTCTATCAATTGCTGGCGATATTCCAGGAGCAGGGAACGTATGGACTTTTTTCGTTCTTCCAAACCAATAGCCTTCTGGTACGCTGCAATCGGCACATCCTGGACGAGAGCCATCATCTTTGAGAGAATGGTTTCCTGTTCAAATTTCTTCATCGCCTCGTCGCTGCCTCGTTGCAGGTTTTCGCAACTCAATTTCCATGCATCAAGATGATTCTCTGGCACGATCTCTGCGGGTGTTTTCCAGGTACCCACCCCGATCCAGTGCAATTCAACCCCACGTTCGCGGGCGCTGTTTGTAAACTCCTCAGCAAAGTCTGTGAATAGATTGGTGATCTTATCGCGTGTCGTGAACTCAGGTAGTGGTTTGGCTTTTTTTTCTTCCTTCGGTTTCTCCTCGATTGGAGATCGCAGTAGGTTTTCCTCCTGCTCAATGACCTCCTCACGCTGCCTGGTCTTTTCAAATTCAGGGATGCCAATGCTGGCCAGATAGACTGTAAGATTCCGCTCGCTCATAAACCCGGCCAATCGGCCACGGATTAAGCCGATCATATTGTTGATCCATGAGAACTCGAAGGTTGATGGATTGGATAAGTCGGGTGTGACCTTGGAGGTCGCCTTGTAGACCAGACGCTCGACACCTTTTTCGTTGAAGGGATATGGATGTGTAAGATCCGGCTTTTTCCCATTGCGATTAACGCTGAACATCAACCTGACATCGGTAGCCGTGATGGGTACGCCATCCAGACTGCGACTCTTCACGGAACGGGATTTGTCATCCTGGTCGCGCAGATCGATAAAATGATCGCGCAGGTCAATGGCCTGCCGGAAACGTTCGAATCCTTCCAGTGTAGCTTTGCCTCCCGGTTCTTTTCCTGTTGGCCCGATCAGATGTGGCGTGCCATCTGGTTTTTCGAATAAAGCGACCGAGTCCAAATCCACAATCACCTTGCCGGGACCGCCAATTAAGTAATTGGGTGACTGACGACTATGCTCTGAAATTTCACCCTGAGAAATTCGGATGGTCTCATCGCTGCCGGAGAGGGCAACTTCCCAGATAAAACTTCTTGCCACACTGACATCTTCCAATTCAAAGATATCGGCCAGATAGATGGCTGCTGACTGTAGCGCGATAAAGAAGGGCGCAAGAAATATGGGTAAATACTGGAGCGTATGGGGATCGGTAAAGGCATGCCAGGCAAACAGGATGAATCTCAGGATTGGATTTTCGTTTGCACCGGCGGCGTAGGCAGGATTGAGTAGATATAAGAAGATATTTTGCAGGTGTTGACCCCAGTATTCCAATGCGTAATTTTCATTCGTAAGTGTAATGAGGAAACCGCTTAGTAGTAAGAGAAAGACCAAATAGCGCAGGCGCCGGGCGGCCCTCTCGGGCCGGAGGTCGAAAAGACGATTCAAGAAAGCATCCCGCAGGCGCGGGAATAGTTCGGCAAATATTTTCCGTTCTTTTTGCCATGCTGTTTCGCCAACACCGGATACGGAGGCAGCCGTATTCATGAACCGTTCTCCTCGATCCATTTGATCATTTCTTCGATATCTTGAAGTTCTGTGCTCATGCGGCGGCGCAGTTGGTCGCTACTTTGGATCAATGAATGAGAACGCATGAGCAGCGTTTTCAACATTTGCTTTTCAGTCAGCTTTCCACTTTGCGCAGCCTCATTGATTTCGCGGCTGAGCACACCGGCATATTGACGTTTGGCTTGTTCCTGCGCGGTGGCTTCGAAGATATTGCGGCGGCGGTCAATTTGCTGGCTCTCTGTTTTCGCGCTCACGAGCCAGGAGGCCTTCCAATTGTGAATGATCGCGTCTTCAATCTCAGAGTTAAAACGAGGCGTATTTATACCCACACTAAGTACCTTGAGGCCGCGCGCTTGCAGCAGTTTATATTCCCGGCTTTCCTGATTTCCTTCAATATACTGGCCGGTGTCATCCAAAACATCCACAGATGGCTGAGTTAGGCGTGCCTTGACCATGTCATTGATCACCTGCAGTGCCGTCTTCATTTGAGGCTCATGCTTTTCCAGGGATTTGGGAACGGATGGCTCCGGGAGACGCGTCTTTTTGTCTTTGGTGTCCTTTTCCCCTTCCAGCCATTTGATCGCCCTCTCCATTAGCAAGTTGATCTCGCGCAGCATTTTGGCCAGGCCATCCTGCATGGTTTCGCGATTTCCACTTACCTGGATGGGCTGACTCAGCGGATCTATTTCCTCTTCCGTCGGCAAAGCAGCAGGGGGCGGCGGAGCGGGCACTTGTTGTGTTGGTTTGAACAATTCATCGAGCGTGAACTTTGCAACGTATTCGCGCCAGAGATCCACGGCCAAAAGAGCAGGAAGTTGATTCCAGGCCACCCGGTGGCGATTGGAATCCGCTGGAACGTTGGGATTGATGCCTTCGCCCAGGATCGCGTTGCGGATGGCTTCCTGATCCTTTTTCTCGCGCTCACGATCTTTCCTCGTAATTCCGGTGCGATAACCAAAGCGTGACCCCGGCTTTCCTTCCTGGGGGAATCCGGTATCTATTCGAAAGGAAACGGAAATATTTGGAATGACCTCAATACCGTCCCGCGTCAATGCACCGACCTGCTTGCGGCGATCCTGAATCTGATTATATTGCTCGTCGGTCTGCTCTTCCTTTTTGTCTACAAAAGGCTTATCAGATTCCTTGGGCCCAATCGATTGGGATTGAACATGCAAATCGACAGTGCCGGCGATGAATTCACGGCTGTCGATAAAATGGACGCCTGGCCCCATGGTCTGTTTGATGGCGACTGCTGTGCGGGTCACGGCCGCGCTGGCCGTATCAAGCCATAAAACGCCCGGACCCTTTTTTCGTTCCTCCCCCTCGCGTTTGATCAATTCTCCGTTGCGGATAAAGATGGCTGGTCCGTGCCCGCCCAGCAGGTAGGTGATGAGACGGTCGAAGATCTTTTGACGGTCGCGAAAGGTGCGGACAGGCAAGACAAACTGTGCAAAGAAGGCCATCCAGAGAATAAGAAAGACAACAAATAAGATTACATCGAGAAGGATGTCTGTGCTGCTCATTCCGCCTAGTCGAACAATCTGCCACCCGTAGACGATGAGCAAAAATGCCAACCATGCCGCGATATAGAACCAAGGCTTTTTATAGAAGGGAATGTCGTCCATCTAGAAGAATATTATAACAACAAATGGAACCTGCCCAAGAGACGATACATGACGCCCAGATTTGGGTATTTCCTCACAATAAAATTCGTCTTTTTTGCTTGACAGCATGGGGAGCAAAAGTATATACTACCAATATTGGAATTGTTTACCGATTTATTAGGTAGCTGAGGCGGTTTTATTCCTAAAGGCAATATCTCATGGTTTATTGTTTGTTAAACAAGTAGTATATCTTTAGCAATTGTCTGATCCCAAAAGAGATGTTGCTGGTTTCATAACGCGTGGGCCTCCTGCTCTTGCAGAGAACGAAGCTTGGCAGGAAGGGGAGTGAGCAATATGATAAACATCTTTGAAGCGCTCGGTTGGTTGAACCAGGTGGATCATTGTTCTCACCTGGATAATGAAGCTCGCAGACTCATCAGAGTCGCTTATAGATTTAGGCGGGACAATTCTCGTATCGGACCGATGCTGGGGAGACTTCGAAACTTTGCTTACTCAGCGAGTGCTCCTCTTCAAAGAGGAGAGATGTTACTCTGCTGTGCGGCACTAGGATATACATGCGGATGGTTTCCGCAGTCTGCTCGCGATGCCACTGATGCCGTTGTCTCATACGAGAAGGATGGACACCGCCGTGCGACAGCCTTGTGGATGGTGGGGATGATGCAATGGCCAATGTCCCTGAATCACGATGCATATAAGAACTCGCGTGAAGCAAGGGAAATCTTCCAGCATCGCCAACTTCTTTTTCAACATTTTCCAAGAGAGCAAACCTGGTATAAAAATCATATAAGGCAAATCAACGTCGATCTGGCTGCGCGCCCTGAGGAGATTTGGACCTGGCTTAATTGGTTTGAACCTTCCTTCCTCAAGACATCGACGCATCAATTTGTCGACCAGGCTCAGGAAAAAATCCACCGACAAGTCAAACCCACTCTTGAAGCGCTGTTACAAGACTTACAGGAGGCAGAGCAGCAGTGCGAAGGAGTTTTCGAGAAGGCTGAGCTTTATCTGGAGTTTGGCTTGGCAATTTACCAGCTACGCGATATCAGCCATGCCGTTGAATTGTTAAAGAAATCTGTTCAATGTTTTTATGCGGGGCTGGGAACTTATCACAAGCAGGTGGCGGCTCGCTGTATGTTGGGAGCCCTTGAGTGGATGGCTGCAGCTTCCCGTGACCAGGCAGCTGCGGATTGGAAATGCAGCATTCAAGAATTGGCAAGATTGGGTCGATGGGCCGGCAGGGATAAAAATCAGGAGAAAAGGGAGTGGTATGCTGAGCACCATGCCATACTCCGTGCAGCCTGGCTCGAACGATCGGCTGGACGAGCGACAGACCATGAACAGAATCCGCGGACGCCTGGCCCATCGAACCCGGGTGATAACGCTCCAACGCCTCCCTCATCGACTCCAAATGCTAAAGAAACTGACCTGTATCAGGACTTGTTAAGTAAGGTTCTGTGGGACCGGGAAACCGCGGATCGGCTAATCGAGTATGAACGTAACAGAGTTCCCACTGCAGATCGAAATGAGGTGATCAAGCGAGCCATTGAGCGTTGGCTTCGGGACAATCAATAAAAAGCAGTTACTTCATTACATTCTTCAAACTGCTTATCATTGGGATTCTGCCGTCTGCATGTTTATGATTGTTTTGGGATGATTTGAATCATGGGTGTCTGACGGCACGGTGGTAAAGAAAGCCTCAGATAAATCAAAGCTGGGTACATCTTGTGGTAAAAACGTAACCAGTGTGCCCTTATCCAGTGCAGATGATTCCAGAGAAAGTGATTGCATCAACCTGCGGGCCAGTAGTGTTTTCATTTCTCCAAACAGATTCCTTACAGCGCGTCCGTTACCAAAGTGGATTTTTCTTAAACGAAGCGTTTCAAGATACTGCGAGGCTTTCCGCTTGACCTCTTCTGGCAGAATATATCCTTCAGTGACAGCTAGGTTTGCTAATATCTGTCCTAATTGGTCAATTGAATAATCTTCGAAAATGATCTGCTTTGCAAACCTCGAATTCAAGCCCGGATTACTAAGCAAAAAATCTTCCATAGGGCCGGGATAACCAGCAACAATGACAACCAGACGCTCACGATCATCTTCGAGGGCTTTGACGAGCGTATCGATTGCTTCCTGGCCAAAATCGTTTTCAGATTGACGGGCGAGTGCATAGGCTTCATCAATAAACAGAACTCCATCCAGCGCTTCCTTGATTCTTTCACTGGTCTTTATCGCGGTCTGTCCAACGTAGCCTGCCACCAGATCGGCGCGGCTTACTTCCACACAGTGCCCTCTATACAGCTTTCCCAAGGAGTGATAGATCATTCCAACGAGCCGCGCGGCTGTTGTTTTTCCGGTGCCCGGATTACCAATGAACACTATGTGTTCCAAATCAGCTGAGGCGCGATAATTTGGATCGACTTTATTACGAGCATTCTGGTATTGAAGACGATATACAAGGTTGGTCAAATACTCTTTGAAAAATCCCAGGCCCACCAGGTGATCAAGCTCCGCCAGTATTTCCCGAACTGTTGAGATGGTGCTCGTCTTTGGCAGTCTGTACTCATTGGGAATATCTTCTGCTGCCAAAGGCACATTGCCCACAGCTCGTGTTATTCGAATTCTCACCGCACGACGCCGTTCCAGCGCGTCGACGAGATTTCTGATTTCACCAGCGTTCCCGAAGCTCTCAGCCGGTGTGCGATATAGTTCGTTCACCGTTTTTTGCAGGATCGTTTCCAGGTCCGGCTCATAGTCAATACTTCGATAGCTCAGTTCCTTTTGAAGGATTTCCCAAAGCTCACTGGGGGCATAATCGGGAAAGACAAATCTGTTTTCACGCGGAATGCGTCGTCCCAAACCCGGATTGGAATCCATGAAGCGTTTCATGCGTGTTGAGTAGCCGGCAAAGATCACAACCAGTCCGTCCCGAGAATTTTCCAGAAAGGGAATGAGCGTATCGATTGCTTCCGCGCCGAAGCCCCCCCTTCCATCTTCTGAGAGGGTGTAGGCCTCGTCGATAAAAAGGACGCCATCCATCGCACTCTGAACGACCCGGGTGGTCTTGATTGCGGTACCGCCAACATATTCAGCAACAAGATCAGCGCCGTTCACTTCGATCAGATGCCCCCTCCTGAGGATGCCTCGCTCATAAAATAACTCACCGATGAGTTCGCGCTACTGTGGTTTTACCCGTCCCTGGATTTCCTTCGAACAACATGTGGAGGAGAGGTGGCTCGGACCTTTTTCTGCTGTCCGCCATCTCCACCCATAAGGTAAACTCGGTTATTCGTTCTTTTATCTTTTCCAATCCCACCAGCATTTCCAGTTTCCTGGCAGCTGACATGTTGGGATCGCGATACGCCTGAAACCAACCGCTGCTTCGAATGATCTGGTCACTTAGTCTTCTCGATGATTTGAATCGATTCAGCCATAACCTTAGGCTGCCGCCTTCCGCCGCGATCATCTCTACGAGCCGGGCGGCATCGATGGTTTCCGAGTCCTCAAAAAGAACATTCTTTACGATGCGGGACAATTCATCTTTTTGCGGGCCGCCGATATATCTTAATGGTGGGGCAGACGTCAAAATAAGATTCCGTAATTCCGGAACCGGGATCCGAATGGCAATGCTTCTCAACTGTTCCACATCGAATGCTGAGAAGACGAGAAAACAAGTATTGGTATTTTGGGTGGAAAGCCGTGTCCATTCCCCGATCAGGCCTGCCATCGTGCGCCTCGACTCGAAGTTGATAAAGAGCGTTTCTGCCTGCAAAATGACGATCGCTGAACGGCTGCTCTGTGTGTTTAGCATGACCGTGTTTAAGAGATTTATCAGGAATGTATCTCCCATGCCCTGCTGAGAAAAATCAGGTGGTGGAGGGGTGGGAGAATGACTTTTCAGCAAACGTGGACCAAACGGCCCACTACCGACGCGAGTCCGGTAAGGAATCTTTCCTTCTCTTGCGTGTGGATTGGATGTTTGAGCGGCCGATGGCCAGGTGCAAGCCGAGGATTGTTCATCCAGAAAGAAAACAGGTCTATGAGGGGCGCTGTATACAACACGTTCATACCCTTGTGCCTTGAGCTCTGTGAAAAGGGCCTGCTCGACGTTGAGTTCCACCCCCTCGTTATTGATGAAAGCATCCTCCACGCCCGAGCCAAAGAGGATGCAAAATCGTTCGGGCGCTGGGGCTGCCAACGCCTGCGTGACACGATCAAACATGATTGAAGCTCTTTAGCTTGAGCGGTCGTTCACTACCTACCGCCGCGCTTTCTGCAGGTAGGAGGGGGGCTGGTGGCGCTGTGGAAAGTACTTCAGCACGGCTTACCTGGAGATCATACTCATTAAGTGCACGACACAATTCCTGCCATTGCAGGCGCGCTTCTTGTTCAGTCTTGATAAAAGGATGATTAGTAACCATGACCAATTCGTTGGTCAATTCCTGCGTTTGCTGCTCTGCAGGAAGAACCTTGATAATCACCTGGCTTCCATCCAGATTTTCCAGTTGAGCGGTGAACGCGGACCGCATATCCTCCTGGATATAACCCGCATTGTTAAGCTTGAATCCCTGTGTTTCCAGAGCTTGCAGCGCCTTCTCGGCAATGTTCATTCTTAATTGGGAATTCAAGGCCTTGAGTTGCGCATCATGGATGATCGACTCGAACTTGTCCCTGATGACTGGAAGCAATCCGTTGTATGTCTGTCTCAACTCGTCTGTGGATATAGATCGAGATTCCTGTGACAGGAGTATCAAGAGCTGTCGACATTTTTCCAATAATTCGTTGTACTTTCCATTGGACCAATAAGCCAGATCCACCTGTTCGGTCAATTCCTCACCCTCCAGTCCCACGGCATCAACTTTGGAGTTCATTTCCAATTCAATAATAAATTGCTTTATGGCATTATGCACTCTTGTATATTCCACCTGCCATTCCAGTATGCGTTGTTCCAACTCAAAGCGCAGCTCCGAAAGCTGGAGAAATACTTGTTGTGAAATTTGAAGACTGGATTCGAAGAACCGCTGTGCCAGGTTGTCCTGAGCCACGTTCAGGTTGTTGCAAAGCCTGGATACTTTGCCGGGTAGGAAGCGTTCATGATCGAATTGTTCCTGCACGAGATCTGCCAGGGTAACGGACTGCCTCAGCCATCGTCGGGCAGCCTCCACTTTCGAGTGTTCTTTCTGCTCGTATGTGTTGAGACGCCGCCCCAGTAATTGCAGGTGGTGGTAATACTGTTCCCGTTCTCTTTGCATTTCCTCCGTAAACCGCTGAGAAAGGATGTCAAGAGAAGTGTTGGAAGCTGACGTTGTTTCTTCCAAGATGGTGACCAGATTTTCATGACAGCGTTCATTTTCTGTCAGGATATCCTGCATCATTTCTGCACCCATCCATTCATAATTCTGACCAACATTATTTAAGGTATGTTCCAACTGTTGTTGACGACTTTCCATTTCCTTGAACGCCTGGTTAAGGTTGGCCGCCTGAAATGATGCCTTTGCGTTTTTGCTATACTCTTTGAACCGGCGTTTTATCTCTGCCTGGTGCAGCCGGCGATACTCCTGCTGGCTGATGGTTACCGTCGCATGTTTATACCCGCTCATTTTGTTCCATCCTTTCTCCGCTCATTTCAGTTGAGTTGATGGCAGATAAAATGCCCGGCGTTGGTATGCCAATGAATGCCAACTCACCATCACTGATGGTCAGTTCAACCTTCCTGGTGCTTGATTTAAAATCGTAGTGATCGAGTTTGGAGGTCAGGTGAATTGCCCTCTGGTTGGAACTGCCTCGCAAACCAACAGAATTATTCATTGATTGGACGAATGGCCCGTCAATGAGAACGTCCACGGCTGCCAAAAGTTCAGGAACCCCTGCATTTGGAGGGTACTTCAGGAGATGTTCATATCGATAGCCGGTGAAACAGATCAGATTCAGATCCTTTTTTCCGCGGGCCAAACGGATCAGTGTAGCCAATCCGGAAGCCTGCTCCATCGGTTCTCCACCTGAAAAAGTCATTCCGGTAATACCCTCCAAATCCAGTTTTTCAAAAACAGCTTCCGGGGTCAACACAGTAGCCGCAACGAAGGGTATCCAGTTTGGCGCTAGGCACCCGGGACAGTGGAGAGGACATCCCTGTACCCAGACGGCAGCGTGTGTGCCGGGTCCGAGGGCTTGTGTGCACGGTGCAATTGCCGCAATGTTCAAGGCATCGGAGTGTCTAGGATAAGCGTGATCTCTTCTGATAGAATTCATTACCAAAGTCTCATGTCAAATTTAGCACATATGTTCTAATTAATCAAGTATACATGGCTTTGAAGGATTTAGGATTGCCGGATTATTGCAGAGTTGAATTCCATTGCCACAGCATCGCGTCCGAAAGATTCCCTCACGCGGCCACGCGCTCTGGTGGCGACCTGTCGCCGCAAAGGCCTTGATCGCGTGGTGGTAACGGATCACAATACCATCGCGGGCGCGCGGGCCGCGCAGGCTTTGGATCCTGTGTTGGTGATCCTGGGGGAGGAGATCATGACGACGCGCGGCGAGATCCTAGCCGCGTTCGTCCGCGAGGAGGTACCGATGGGTCTTTCTCCGCGGGAAACGATTCAGCGGTTGAGGGATCAGGGCGCGTTCATCAGCGTTTCGCATCCGTTCGACAGAATGCGCGCGGGTGGCTGGAAGGAGAGTGATCTCCTCGAAATCCTGCCAGAGGTGGATGCCATCGAGGTGTTCAACTCACGCTGCATGGATCCCAACTTTAATCGGGAGGCGGGGACCTTTGCCCAAAAACACGATATAGCGGGAACGGTCGGTTCGGACGCGCACGCGGCCTTCGAGTTGGGGCGTTCGCTGATGGTGCTGGAGCAGTTCGAGGGTCCGGATGGGATGCGAAAGGTCATCCGCGCAGGGCAGCCGATCACTCGCTGGTCGCCTCCCTGGTTCCATCTAACCTCGCGTTATGCTTCCATTTACAAAAAAGTTACACGCGGTCTTGACATCATTAAATGAACATGATAACCTTGCTGGCGTCGTGCCCGGTTCGCCTTTGAAAGCGTGAGGCGACGGGCATAAATTTTTTCACAGCAGGAGAAATGTAAGATGTCAGAACGTTTTGTTGGAACCGTCAAATGGTTCAATGCCACCAAAGGCTATGGTTTCATCGGTCGCGATGGCGGTGAGGACGTGTTCGTTCACTTTACTGCCATTCAGTCTGACGGCTACCGCAAGTTGGAAGCCGAGCAGAAAGTGGAGTTTTCTGTTGAGGAGGGCCCCAAGGGTCTGCAAGCCGCCAACGTGGTGCCCATCTCGTAAGACTCAGCCTGCTGGCTTAAGTTTTGCGAAAAACGAACAGAGTTGCCGTGAGGCAACTCTGTTTTTTATTGGGACAGATGGCGTCTGCTACTCCACCGCAGAGGCAATGGATGGGGGTGGAACAGGTTCCGTTTCATGATTCTTTTCTATATTCATGACTGCCGGGATAAAGAATCCGATGAAGCCCATCAGCAACGTAACAAGACCCGCGATCCAGTACCAGGTGCGGATTCCGATCAGATCGGAGATCGGGCCCGCGATCAGCAATCCCAGCGGAGTCATGGCTGTGGCCGCGCTTCCGGTCAGACTCATTACGCGGCCCTGCATATCGCGGCGCACAATGGATTGGAGTAACGCACCCAGCGGCCCGTTTGCCATGGAGTTCATGATGCCTACCAGCGCCATTCCACCGAGCGCCACCAGGAAGCCATTGGAAGGAGCGAAAGCAACCAGCATCACTCCTGCGCCGAGGCCAACGATCCCGACCAAAGTGGTAGAGATCTTGCGTTTAAAGCCGCCCCACATACTCAAGAGGATTCCGCCTGCGATCACGCCCAGTCCCCAGGCTGAATCCGTGAGTCCAAACTCCAGCGCGCCTTTGTGAAAGTGCTGAGTGATGAGCAAAGGCATCAACGAACCGGTTGGTGTGAGCAGGAAGTTCAGCAACACCGCCATCAGCAGGATGGCGATCAATCCGGGCCAGCCGCGCACGTAAGCCAGCCCCTCACGCACATCTGATAGCAGGGATGGTTTTTGTTCATCTGCGGTGACATCCTGTCGTTCGGGTTGGGGAATATCGAGGAAGAGCAGGGGAGTGATTGCCAAAAGCGCCGTCCCAATATCCACAAAAAGAACGCCTTGCGTCGGAATCACAGCTGATTAACAACGCGCCTGCTGGCGGTGCCACCATCGTCATCAATCCCTGTAACGTTTGGTTGAGTCCGCTGACGCGCGTGAGGTGTTCTTCTGGTACCATCATTGGAATGGAGGCGGACATGGCAGGGGAGTGGAAGGCTTGGCCAAGCGCCCGCAGCGCCAGGATGACGTAAATATGCCAGATTTGGACGCGTCCCGAAGCGAACAGCCAGACTAGGACAAGGGTAACCAAAGCGATCGAGCCATCTGCAAGGATCATTGTCATGCGGCGGTTCCAGCGGTCAACAAAGGCACCCGCGAAAGGTCCCGCGATGATCTGTGGCAACATCCCGACCAGAGTGGCGATCGCCAGAATGGTTGCAGAACCGGATTTTTGGGCCAGCCACCAGACCAGTGCGAATTGTACGAGTTGGCTGCCGAATAACGAAAAAGCCTCTCCGGTCCAGATGGTAAAAAAGCGGCCTGCCCACTTGTTTGATACATCCTGGGATTGATTTTGCATGGCGACCTCTAATTTCTTCAAGATAAGATTAAAGAATGTTGAAATTTCGATTATCATTATTTTCAAATTATACATAATGAATTTAAATTGTCAATAGTGTGGGTGGGTTTCTTAATGAATTTTAGCAAAAAACTTAATATTTTTGAGTTGGTTTTCCAGTTTTGAGCAGCTTTTTGCCAAAGAGCTTCCAGAGTTGCGATTAAAATAACAACTCCCCGTCACAATTGATGGGGAGTTGTTGATGTTGATTTACTTGCCTTTACCGCCTCGGTCATTTCCTCCTGACCCGTTGCCTCCAGAACCATTTCCTCCCGAATTTTGATTTCCGCTAGAGCTATTGTTTCCACCGTCGTTGTTCCCGGATCCATTACCGTTATTGGAGCCAGAGTTTGACCCGTCTCCGTTTCCATTCGCCGCGGGGGTATGGGTCACATTCGGGTGCGAACTGCCAGGATCGGTGTTCGGACCGGGGCCAACTCCGTTTCCGTTGCCACCAGGCTGAGGCGTAGGTTCACCGCCTCCGTTTCCATTTTGTGCGGGCGGAGTCGGTTCTTGTTCCTGGCCGTAGCGGAAACCATTGCGGACCGCGTTCCGGAACGCCTCATGATTTGCCAGTCCATCTTCCACCAAGTGCAAGCGCTGTTGCAACAGTGTGTGGGTGCGTTCCAAAATGGGCCCCGCGTCTTGTGTGGCATGGATTTGTAGTCTTTGCAGCTCGCGGTCCTGTTCACGCAACTGATCGCGTATTTGCAGGAGTGTGCGGTCGAGTGTGGCATCGTCCATGGCATCGCAGATTTGCAGCGTCTGTTGGAGATGTTGTTCGAGTCGCAGCCTCACACTATCGGGCGGCGTCTGACCGGATTCAGTTAATTGAGTCATTTCCTGCACGCGGAGTTGCATCAGTTCCAGCAAGCGATGGACTTTTTCCTCCGGATCCCTTTGGAATTGCAATCCTATATCCTCGCTCAAGGTTTTTACACCGTAGAGCGGTTCACCCGGCAGATCGTTCTGTGCTGCACCTACGGCGGTTGCCCCGCCGCCAAACAATAACCCCGCCAGCACTACTACTGAAATCATCATGTTCATCGCAAATTGTTCCTTTCTGAAGATTGACCTCCATCCTTTGTGACGTTGGAACTCACTTGCAGATACGGCTTGACTCAGAAATTGTGCGCGGGCGCGCGCTGCGGTTTGGGAATCCCGCTCAGGAACCGGTTTGATCTCTTCCAGTCGTTCCATGATCATCGCTTCCAATTCATGTTGATCTTTCATCGTCAGCTCTTTTCTTCCAGTAATCTTTGTAAACTTCTCAGCGCGCGGTGTTGAATGGACTTGACTGCGCCGACGGGCTTTTTCAAGGCCTGCGCTATTTCCTCATTGCTCCGCTCATCCAGATATTTGAGGGAGATGACCATTTGCTGGTCTCGTGTCAGGCTGTGGAGTGCCTTGCGGATTTGTCGCTGTCGCATACGTTTCGCCGCTGCCTCCTCAGGCAGATCTCCTGCGCTCGGAATAATTTCGCTTAACTCGGAGGCCTGCTCACGATCACGATAGCGATCCACGATCCAGTTGTGTGCGATGCGATAAAGATAGGCCTGCACATGATCACGCGGGCCGCGCTGCTTCTGCAAAGCCTTGAGGAATCGCGCAAAGCTCTCTGCTACGCAATCCTCTGCCAGTGACATGTCTCCGAGCAGGCGCATGGCATAGCGATAGAGACCCGGGCTGTGACTGTCGTAGATCTCTGCCAGGGCTGTAGTGTTCAACTGGGAGGCAAGTCGCAGAAGTTCCTGCTCGTTGTACACGGGTTTACTCACTTCTTATGACGTAATCCTAGCGTACCAGATACTGTTGACCGACTATGGATTTAAGTCAAGGATTGGGAAACAATTCGAGCAAAGTCAGGATGAAGAGCATATCCCCGCGATGGAATTCCATTTATTTTATTTCAGTTGCTTCCATCCCTGCCAAAGTCAATTTCTGAAACATCTCGTCCATCTGTCCCGGAGAATACATCATTTTGTTCTCGACCCACCACTTCAGCAACGTGAGAAAACTCCCGGCCAGAAAGTTTGCCAGAACAGGGTTCGGAGTCTCGAACCTCTTTCCACTCTCTTCGAGATTCTGTTCGATCCTGTTACTCAAAGACTTTTGTAAATGCCTGACCAGCAGATCGAGGCCTGCCCCCCAGACGAGCGATTTATAGAGCTCGTACTGTTCTCCGACATGACGAAATAATCCCAGACTCGGGAAATAGGGGAAATCCTTTTGGATCGTACCAGGCAAATTCTCGCTCAAGGCATTGATCACGTGTTCCAGTTCCGCCACCAGCAAATCGTCTTTATCATGATAGTGAGCATAAAACGTGGAGCGTCCCACATTGGCGCGGTTGGTGATGTTACTGACCGTGATCGAGTTATAGTCTTTTTCTGTGATCAATGCCACCATGGCTTCGCTCAAGAGTTGACGCGTGCGCAGGCTTCGGCGATCATTCTTGTCTTTCATGAATTCTCCATTTTATTGGACATTTTGGCAGGTTTGTCCGTTAGTGGACATTTTACCCGCACTGATGATTGCATCCGATAAGTCCTCTCTGTAAAATGATTGCAACGAAGGAGATAACTCATGTTACATCATACTCATCTAAATGAAAAACCGGCTCAGACTTAGGGACGGCTGATTCGTTGGGCTCCTTACTATGACCTGGCTGTGAATCTGCTCACGCTCGGGCAGGCCTGGCGTTTGCGCAAGTTGACGATCGAGCAGGCGTTGATTTGCGCTGGTGATCATGTTTTGGATGTAGGCTGCGGAACCGGCGATGTGACCCTCCCGGCCAAAGTCCGCGCGGGGAGGGATGGTCATGCTTATGGCATCGATCCTGCGCCGGAGATGATCGCGGCGGCTCGGGTGAAAGCTGCACAGAAGGGCCTCGAGATCGATTTCCGGGTCGGTGTTATCGAGTCGCTTCCTTTCCCCGATGCCAGCATGGATGTGGTCACTTCCAGTTTGATGATGCATCATCTTCCGGATGATTTGAAAGTACGCGGCCTGGCCGAGATTTATCGTGTCCTCAAATCCGGCGGGCACGTGTTGATCTTCGACTTTATGCGTCCCACCAGGTCATTCTTGAATCAGTTCCTGATTGCTTTGACCATGCATCATGGCCTCGATTTTGGGATCGAAGATTTTCCCAAAATGCTGAAAGAGGCCGGTTTCAGTCAGGCTGTGAAACTCGATGAAAAATTCCTGTTCTTTGGTTTTGTGCGTGGAGTGAAATAGCCTCTGTCATTGCGAGTCTTCGAGAAGCAATCTCCATCATTCCAAAAAGATCAAATCCTCCGGCGGTTCGTTGAGACGGATATTCCCGCTCTGGTCGGTTTCGATCAAGTTATCGAGATGCGTGAAGTGCAGTTTATTCAAAATGAAGACCTCTTCATTCCCCTCTTTCAAAAAGGCAATGAAATCCTGCGCCTGGAACACGCCGCCGCTGCCTTTGAGATAAGTCACAATACGGCGAAACAGTTTCGGCAGGATAACGTATTTGTCGGTCACATCACTCAGCCCATTGATCTGCATGAAGATATTACTGGCATCCACTTTCCATAAACCCTTTTGTTTGGTACGTGCCTTTAGTGATTGTTTTGCAAACAATTCCCGCAGATCGTAAAACAAACCATCATAAAATGTGGGATAAGCCAGTCCCTCTTTCAGCATGCGGAAGTTGGCCGACTTCTTGACCAGCTTGGCGTCCAGGAATACTTCCTGTCCATCTTGCAATGTGTCATCCGGCCCAAAGACAAAAGAGACCGGACGGCCGTACTTCTCGGTGGTGCGCGTGACGATGAAACCCTCGGTGCCGTCATTGGCGGAGATTATCTTTGAATGCGTTGCGTCCCAGACCACGTCTGTGATGCCAAGAAAGCCGAGCAGCCGCGTCATGGCCGCTTCGGCGAAGAGCAAGGGTTGGTGCTGATTCTCGAAATGAGTCTCCAGCGTGTCGATCGCTTCGATGCGCAGTTGGGCATGCTGCTTGGTGTTGAGCTCCACCTTGGGGCCTTCCAGCGCCAGCCAGTTGAGGGGATTGGTTGCTTTGAACCGGATTGAATCGCCATCCGGTGAATAGCCGACCACATGGAACGTACCGTTGATAACGATGAAAGACATGCTTGCCTCCGTGTAAGATCAATTGATAGTCATGTTGAAGATGTAGTATTTCTTGCTCAGTCAGGATAGCTCCTGTTATATCACCCTTGCCCGGCGACAGGTCAGGTAAAATCTCCGTCGCGGAGGAAAACTTTTGCATACTACTCTGAGCGCGGTGGCGGTCTTCATGATCTTCGTCACCGCCACGTTTGTCCAGAGCGTTTCCGGGTTTGGCAGCGCACTGGTGGCGATGGCCTTCCTGCCTGCATTGATCGGCATCCGCGCGGCATCGCCGTTGTTCGCCTTATGCGCTTTCCTTTTGGAGATCGTCCTGCTGATTTGTTTTCGTCAGGAACTTTCACTGCGTGAAATCTGGAAAGCAATCCTGGCATCCATCCTGGGAGTGCCATTTGGGGTGGTTCTTTTGAAAGTGGTCAGCGCACGGATTGCGCTTGGGGCGTTGGGCGTGGTGCTGATCAGTTACAGTATCTATGCCCTGCTGGGAAAACGAATTCCCAAATCGAATCCTGCCTCCCTGCCCTAGCTGGCTGGTTTTCTGGGAGGGCTGCTGGGCGGAGCTTACAACACCTCCGGGCCGCCGATGATTTTGTATGCAGATACGAATATTTTTATAAACAGCCACGATCCCCTCCTACAGCAAATCAAGAGCAGCTAATACGTTTTCCACTTCATCCAAAAATTCGCTGATTTCCACAGGCTTCTGTCCCTCTTCGCTGATGTCATGTTCTTCGGGAGCGAGATGAGTGTGACGGTGCCAATGACCGTCAAGTTCGTCACGCGCATAAGGCCGCTGGTTGTTATGAATCAAGACTAAATTAGTGGTCTGGTATTGGTCATTGCGGTAAACCTGAACGAACGGATTGGGGGTGATAAAGAGTCGGATCTTTACAAGGCCCAAGGTCTGGTCGAGAATATCCATGCGGCTGAAATACCTGCGCCGTTTGAATTCCTCCTCTACTATGGCGGGCAGATCAGCGGCACGCATCATTATTGCAGAGCCTTGAGTCGTTTTATCTCTTCCTGCATGTCGGAGGCGCCCGTAACGGCGAGTTCCCAATCGAAGTAGTCTTGCTCTGTCGTGGAATCGGGCTTGGAGGCGAGAATCCTTTTGCGGAAGGTTTCGAAATCCTCTGCATATTTCGCACTAAACTCGCGCGCTGCAGATTGATATTTGATGAGATTCTTTTGGGCGCGTTCCAAGAGCAACTCTACAATTGCTTGTTCAGGTTGTAGATTAGGGAACAACCGTTTTGCACTGGATTCGATTGCAACAGGTAAAGCCATATTAATCTCCTTGTGAAGATTACATACCGAATTTATCTTTCCCGCGCTTCTTCGATTATCTTTTCTGCTTCTAGATAGGCATGGTCGTGGGCATGGGCATGGGGATGCCCTTCTTCGGCGATCCGTCGCGCCGAAACAGCCGATGGCAGCTGGATGCCGCCTCGGCTAGCCAGCTTTCCCCAAATGGGGGAAGGGCTGATATGTTCAAGTAATGTAACTTGATTTTGACACGACATGGTTCCGACCTTCAAATTCGCCCCTTTGCGAAGCAGTCTTTAGGGTCAGGGGAAGGTGTCGCGTTATTAGATGCGGTGGAAGGCGGGGGGCAGCCCACATCTTAAACAGTGAATTCGCCTCGATAACGTATGAACTGGCGGCCTTATATCTAGCGAGACTTCGTCTCAGACTGACGAGATGAGATCAGGAAAGGGTCCAGGTTGTGGGAACAAGATAGAAGCGGTATAACCGCCTCTGTGTGGCATCGCCAAGCGATGAGATGGTGGCGCCAGGGGCGCCACACCCCACAACGAGGACCCACTGATGAGTATAACGCAAACTTCACTGGCTGAACTCCTGCGAGAGCATGTGACGCTGGAAATCGAAAGCATCGATCGGATGTATCTGAACGTATATATTCCCAGGCTGCAATGCGAGAGTGGAGCGAGTTGGTTTTTGAAACAACAACGGCAGTATCCGGTGGCTTCTTCGGCGGCGATGGCGCCGATCAGTCGGGCGTTTGTCGAAGCGATCGAGAGCTATGCCAAAGTGCATCAGGTGCCGGTGCTGACGTTTGCGAAAGGACAGCGCAAAGATGATGTGGTGGCGCCCTATCTCAAGCAGGCGGCCGGACAGGAAGGGATTGTGCTGATCGGCAAAGCGCAGGAGAAGACGACCACCTTTCGCACCACCAAGGGATTTGGGCCACGCACACCAGATCGCTATCCGCGCCTGCTGCGCACAACCGCCATGGTCAACCAGTATTATTTTTATGGGATCGATCGTGACTTTGGACCTTTCTTCTTCAAGTTCAGTTCGTACTTTCCTTACAGCGCCAAATTCTGTCTCAACGGACACGAATACCTGAAACATCAATTGGGGCAGGCCGGGATTGGCTATGAAGCGCTGGACAATGGCATTCGCGCCTGCGCCGATCCTAGCCAGATGCAAAGGTTGGCAGACGGCTTGTCGGCAGAGAAAATCGAAGCGCTGGTGCGCAAGTGGCAAGCACGTCTTTCGCAACCCTTCACCGCGGCTGAACGGCAGGCGGGCTATGACTATGAAATCTCCATCTTGCAAGCCGAGTTCGCTCTCACCCAGCTCCTGGATCGTCCCGTAACTGGACGCCTATTCTTTGAAGCGGCCATCCACGAGAATCTGGATTTGGGGCGACCGGAGCAAGTCCAACTGATTTTTGAACGCCGTATTACCAAGGCCACGCCCAGCCGCTTTCGGACGCGCATTATCACGGAAGGCGTAACGCCCACTTTGCATATCGATTACAAACATTCACGCATCAAGCAATATCATAAAGAAGGTCGGGCTTTGCGCACCGAAACCACTGTCAACAATACCCGTGACTTCCGCATTGGCAAACGGCTGAAGAACCTGCCCGCTTCGCGGCTCATCGGCTTTCAAGCCAACCGACGTCTGTTGCACGTTCAACAAATCAGCCACAATTGCCTTTTGGGAGAAGAAGCCTTACCAACCTCAGAGGGTTTCCGGCCAGCGGGTGGCCGCCTTGCGTTTCACCGACCCGCGCGTCCAGGCCTTGTTCAGCGCCCTCGTCGCCTTTCGGCTTCTGCCTCAGGGGTTCGCCAATCACGAGTTGCGGGTGCTGCTCGCACCCCTCCTGGGCTTTGCCCCAGATCAATTGACCCCCGGCCAGATGACGTACCACTTGCGCCAGCTGCGTTTGCATGGCTTGATCACACGCATTCCCAACACGCACCGTTACCAGGTCACCGACTTCGGTTGGCGCGTAGCTTTCTTCTTCACCCGTTTGTATGCCAGAGTGCTCCGGCCTGGCCTGGCTCAGATTGTCCCTCAGGCACCGCCCTTGAATCACCGGCTGCGTCTACGTTTTGATCACCTCGATCTGGCGATCAATGAGTGGATTGCACAGGCCAACTTGACTTCATGAAACTTGACTCATTCACATCGTCTTTCTTGCCTTAAGCTTACTAATAGGCTTATCGGCCTTCCGCGAGATTGTGAAACGGCAGGTCATAAATTTGAGCAAGGTACTGTGAGCCAATAACTGATAAATGATGGTCATCTTCATATAAAACCTGTTCATCTTTGATTGGCAGACAGGCGGTATCATTACACAAAATTTTCCATGGATCCACAATTTCGACCTTGTAGGTATTTGATATTTTATCAAGAATTGATAATTCTCTATTATTTCTCTCGTAGAATTTTTCCAAAGGCAGGGCTATGATTTTGTTGGTGTCTCGCCCTGTCCGTCGAGCAATGAAATCCGCCAGAGGAACATCGTATCCAATTTCAGGGACTTGACTGATAATCACTACTTTTCGATCCAATTCGAGTAGAGCTTTTACGGTTCTTTCAAGACCACGCTCAAACAAAACGGGGCTGGATTCCTTTTGTTCACTTTTAGATTGTATATCCTGGATGTCAAAATTTATGATTTCATCGGTATAGCTGTAACTACTTCCTTCAGCCCACAAAGTCCACCTGCCTGCAAGGATAACAACTTTCAATTCTGGATGTTCTACAATGTATTTCATGATCACTTCTCTTGAAAGCTCACAGGCATCGTGTTCATTTTCTCTTGTGATCCCTAACAAAGGCGGGCATCCTGATGAATACATTAATGATCCCCCTAAGTTCTGTTTCGAGGCTGCCAGCGAAACGCCTTCTGCAGCGACCCTCGCATGAGAATCTCCCCAAAGCACAAAAGTGGCCGGTTGATCCTTCGCCCCAATTGGGCAGGCTTTGAGTTTGGCCATTTTTTTGTTATTGTCTTGATTGAAGTTGCAAGCCAATGACCAGACCCGTTCAGTTGAACTCGTATTTGATGGATTCAAGGATGAAATGGACGAGCCTGTAATGGCTGCAATGATCATGATGCTTGCTGCATAAATAAAAATACGTCGGCCTTTTAATACCCTTTTCTCACGGAGCGGGATTTCAATGAATTTCCATGAAAGCGCGGCGACCACTATGGTGAAAAATACAATCCCGCTAAGTTCCAGGGTGGTCAACTTTTTTATTGCATAATATTTTGAGAAAATAATTAACGGCCAATGCCAAAGGTAAAGAGAGTAGGAGATTTTCCCAATAAAGACCAATGGCGATGTGCCAAGCAGCCCATTTATGAAGGTTGCGTTGCTTTTGCCCACGTGAATAATTAAGGCAGTCCCCAAGACTGGTATTGCGGCGGCAACCCCGGGGAATTCTGTGACGGATGAATATAGGAACATTGGGATCAGAATCATGCCGAACCCAATCCAGACCAGGATATTGCTGATAAAAGGCGTTGGTTTGACAACAATAAGGTTGAGGGAAAGTAAACCGCCGATTAATAATTCCCAAGCGCGTAGATGGGAAAAATAAAACGCGCTGGATGCATCGTAATGTAGGGCATACAGATTCCAGCCGAACGAAATCAATGTGATGCCACCAAGAATATATGGGATTTTGGATTTAAAGTACCGTACAAGGAAAACCATCAACAGGGGAAAGACAATATAATATTGCTCCTCCACTGCAAGCGACCAGGTGTGTAACAGTGGCTTTATTTGCGCCGGAGCATCGAAATACCCTGTTTCGGTCCAAAAATGTATATTGGAAAAAAAGAAGGTGGTTGCCACCACACTCCTGCCAAAATCGCGAAAGGCCCCAGTGTCGTACAGAATCGCACTGGCTATGACCGTAAATAAGAGTGCGACAAAAAGAGCAGGAAAAATGCGCCGAATGCGACGTTCGTAAAACCTGACAAGTGAGAATTCATTGCCTTTTATTTCTTGGACAATGATGCCCGTGATCAAATACCCAGAGATAACGAAAAAAATGTCTACCCCGATATAACCACCATGAAACAACCGGATTCCTAGGTGATCAAATAAAACCGATAAAACTGCAATCGCACGTAGTCCGTCAATATCTGTACGGTACCTTAATTTCATAAGTTCCGCTCCAACGTTGAGCACGAAGTATGGAACGCTTTAATTTGGAAAATGTTATGGAACAGCGCACCAACATTCATCCTTTCGTGTGCGTGCCCCAAGCGTTAGCGAAGGGTTTGTGAGGATTTTCTTTTCTGTTTCGAGGCAGGCTTGGTCATGGGGCATGGGGACCACCTTTGTTTTCAACGGATACGGAACGGATGCACGGATATCGGATAAGTTCCGCTGTATCCAATTTCAGGTTTTGGTGGATTTTCATTTCTGTTTCGAGATAGGCTTGGCCATGAGGCATGAGGAAATCCTATTGCCCCCACGGTCCTCCGGACATCTACCACTTGCTTTGCTCGGGCACGATGTTCCCAAATACGAAGATAAAAATCTAGAACGCGCACATAACGCTTAGAACGTCTGATTTGGGGGAGACCGAGAGGGCAGGCTGGTCATTGAATGAATTTTACTACGAGCTGCTGGGTTTATAATTGAAGCATGACAGAGAATGTCAAACCCTTGATGGCGAAAATGAAAAAAGGGATGACTGAAATATATGGTCAGCGTTTGAAAGCCGTATGTCTGTTCGGTTCGTATGCGCGCGGGGATTACGGTGATGACTCCGATGTGGATGTGATGATCGTTCTTTCCGATTATCAGAATTACGGTGCAGAAATTGACCAAAGCGGGGAACTGATTAGTCAATTGTCTCTGGAGTATGGCCTTAGTATCAGCCGCGTGATCATAAAGGAAATTCAGTGGCAGGAGAGTGATACCCCATTGCTGCGCAACATCCGTGCAGAGGGCGTGCCTGCATGAAGGATACTACCGCAAAATTACTCGATCGGGCGCAGGACGCGATTGAAGCAGCGGAAATTCTGCTGACAAATGAGAAAGTGGACATAGCCGCAGGTTGCGCATACTATGCCATGTTCTAAACAGCAGAAGCTTTATTGAATGAATTGGATTTGCAGTTCGGTAAGCACAGTGCTGTCCAGGCCGCGTTCGGGAAACACTTTGCAAAGACAAATCTGCTTGATCGGAAATATCACCACTGGCTTATGGATTCATTCGATAAACGGTTGATCGGAGATTATGGTGTTGAGGCCAATCTCCAAATCGATATTGTGGCTTCCATGATCCATCAGGCGCAGGAGTTTTTGGAGGCTGTGAAAAAGTACTTGGGGGAAGAGTAGCAAGTGCACTGCGCTTCTGCGATTTTCTTTTCTGCGAGGAGGTAGGCTTGGTCATGGGGCATGGGAGGTTCCTTGTCTTAACCATGACTTTCTTGATTTACATGATTACCATGATGTGGATTACCTGATCTACGAGAATCCCAATCAGGGCAATCCTCTAATCCTTCCAATCATGGTTAAGACGCTTTTCCTGATTTACCTGATTGTCATGATTTGTAGGACATCAATCAAGGTCATCCCATAATCCTTTTAATCAAGGTTAAGATCTCTTCTTGATTTAACTGATGGCCATGATTTGTATGACTTTAATCATGGCCATCCTGCAATCCTTCTAATCAAGGTTAAGACTTTTCTTTGCTACGAGGAGGCAGGCATTGAATGAATTTTACTGCTTGCCCCCGGGTTTATAATTTTGCCATGTCAATCCTGCTTGACCCTGAATTGAACGAAACGACTGCCTTGTTCCATCTCTTCGATGACTTTGCCGGCAAATCCGTTCTGGAGATCGGCTGCGGTGATGGACGCCTGACCTGGCGGTATGCGGGACGTGTCGCGCATGTCACTGCGCTTGACCCGGATAAGGGGAAGATTACAAAGGCAATGGCAACTCGACCTCCTGAAATGAAACACGTCGAATTCCTGAATATGAATCTCGAAGCTTTTGCCACCAAAAACAGGGAGAAATTCGATATTGCCATTTTGGCCTGGTCGCTCTGATGCATGGAACCGGAGAGCATGGTCCATGCTCTGGAGACGATCCATGATTTGCTAAAGCCAAATGGCATTTTGATCGACTTGCGCCCGAAAGGCATCCCTGCCGAATTTTGGGGACAGCGCGGTAATACTGCAAAATTACTCGGACAGATCGATGAAACGGACGGTTTCATTGAATATCGTCACGCCGCCTGGGCAATGGAACAAGTGCTGGATAAAAAACTATTCCGTCTACAGGCGAGCGGGGAACATAATTTCATCATCCAGGCTGATTCGTTGTACGAGTTGAGAGACTATCTCAGCGTCGAATGGACAGACGCGGTGATCCATCCACAAATTGAAGTAAAAGCAAAGGAAATGAAGGCGCAAAAAATTTCCCTACACGATTTCATTCATGTGGGTATTCTGGTCCCCGTGTAATTGTCTTTTATGTATTTAGCAATCCCACGCAAATACTCCACAATTTTTCTTCATCCTTCCTGTCCCGAAATTCGCATTCCAACTCCGCGCGGTCTTCAAAGAATTTATTCGTCACGCTTTCCATTGAGGAATCGCTTGCCAGCCAGACGAGCGTGTCCGCGCCTTGCGCGCTAGTCCTTCCCCCCGAATATTGCGTAAGGCGTTTCACCAGATCCGGTTCGGCGTTGCGATAAAGTTTTGTTTCGGTGATAAGTCCCGGCGTCATGGCGTTGACGGTCACGCCGCTGCCTTTCAATCGCCGCGCCTGCGCCCAGGTCAACAGACGGTCACAGGCTTTCGATTGGGCATAGGCTCTGAAACTCTCGAACTTGCGGCGCTCGAATTGCAGATCATCAAGGTCAAGGTCGCTGGCATATTGCGAGGCCACATTAATGATGCGCGACGGCGCGCTGCGTTTTAGCACATCCAGCAATTCCTGTGTCAGCAGGAAATAGCCCAGCACGTTGGTGGCGAAGGTCAACTCGATGCCGTCCACGCTGTTGATTTTTGGCAACGTGCCGCGGTTGCCACTTGCGTTGTTGATCAACACGTCCAGGCGGCGATATTTGCGGCGGAATTCGCGCGCAAACGCGCGAATGGATTCCTGGCTGGAGGTATCGATCTGCATCACGACCAATTTTGTCCAATCGGTTTTGCGGGTAATTTCAGAGGCGACTTGGTGTCCTTTTTTGAGATCACGGCAGGCGAGGATCACTTCCGCACCGAGAGATGCCAACTGAATCGCCGCCTCTTTTCCAACGCCTGAGGTGGGTCCCGTGATGATGACGCGTTTAGCTTTCATTGAATTCATAAAATATTCCCATGTGTTACCAATGGCTGGACAGATTTTTTATTGTACTCGTCTCACTGTATGAAAACATGAGATTGCATCGGCGCGCACACTTGCCCTGGCGGGCAGTGCCAGGGAGCGCAGATGTGACATATGCTAACCTTGTTGATCTCTCCAAATCTTGTAATTATTCATGATCTGCTCGATGTGTCCGGGAATATGCGCGGAATAAATGTTGATCCATTGTTCGAAGGTGTAAGGCTCATCATATTCAGGATGCTTAGCCGATTGTTCGAAGACTTCATCCGGTTGTTTCTTCAATAACTCGTAAGTTGTCTTGCGCGCGAGACGGGTCACTTCCAAGGCATCCTGCAAATCCTGATCGTGATAATTCAACTCGATGGCCCATTTATCCTGGTCGTAGCCCATCAGTGTGCCGCCCGGCTCGGCGATCAACTTGCGGGCGCGTAAGGCGGCATTCGTTTCCGAATCCGCCAGATGGATGATGACTTCGTGGATGCTCCATTCTTTAGGCTCGGGTTTGAACTTCCACATCTCGCGCGGAATGTCCTTGAGGATTTCGGTCAGCATGTCAAAGCCGTTGCCATACAGTTCGATCTTTGATTCGCGTTGTTGTTTGTCCAATTAATACCAATCCTCGCTGGTCGAGTGTGGCGCCGAGCGCCACGTATCGAGACCACAAGATTTCTAAACCATTCTTGTTTTCAAGTTACTCAATATCTGGTTCCAAATGGTGGTTTCGACTGCTTGCGCTCAACCACCGTGTTTACTTGTTACTCCATCTCTACCGCCATCGCGACCGCTTCACCGCCTCCTAAACATAACGAAGCGATCCCGCGCTTCAAGCCGCGATCTTTCAGTGCATACAACAATGTTGTCAACACGCGCGCGCCGCTGGCACCAAGCGGATGTCCCAATGCGATCGCTCCACCGTTCACGTTGACCTTGTCCCAATCCCAGCCTTTATCGGCCAGCGCGTAGCCATCTGCCAACACCTGCGCGGCAAAGGCTTCATTGAGTTCGATCAGATCCACATCTGTTAACGCCCAGCCGATTTTCTTTAACAATTTCGGGATGGCATAGGCCGGCGCGGCAAATAAATATTTTGGTTCGACCGCGGCCTGGGCATAACCAACCACAGATGCCATCCCCTTGAGATGATTCTTTTCCGCATATTCACGCGATGCAATCACAACCGCCGCGCCGCCATCGTTCATTGGGGATGAATTGCCCGGCGTCACTTTGCCGTCCGCCTTGAAGGCTGGCTTAAGTTTCGCCAACGCTTCGAGTGAGGTATCTTTGCGGGGGCCCTCGTCCGTGTCGACCACTGTGGCCGCGCCCTTTCGTCCCGCGATTTGCACGGGAACGATCTCAGCCTTGAACTTTCCCTGCTCTTGAGCCTCGACAGCTTTCTGGTGAGAGCGAAGCGCAAATTGATCCATCGCCTGGCGCGTGACCTCATATTCGTCCGCGATGAATTCAGCCGCCATCCCCATGCCCCAATTCTCGAACGGATCCCACAGGCCGTCATTGAGCAGCGCGTCGGTGAGCGCCTGATTGCCGAACTTCAACTCGCCCGAACGCCCCGAGACGAGATAGGGCGCGCGGCTCATCGATTCGAATCCACCGGCGACGAAGAGATCCGCGTCACCCGCCCGAACGGCCTGCGCGGCGAACATGGCCGCTTTCAAGCCCGAGCCACAGACCTTGTTGACCGTGCTGGCACTGACCGTGGCCGGGATGCCCGCGTAAATCCCGGACTGCCGCGCGGGCGCCTGTCCCTCCCCAGCCTGGACCACGTTGCCCATGATGACTTCTTCGATCTCTTCGGGATGAATGCCTGCGCGTTCGACCGCGGCTTTGACCGCCACCGCGCCCAGTTGAGTCGCAGGGACGCTGCTCAACGCACCTTGAAATTTCCCCACCGCTGTGCGCGCTGCAGAAAGAATAACGGCTTCTTCCGCAGGACTGCTATGCTTGTTTTCTCTCGCCATGACACCTCCGTTTGTGTCTCTTGAGAAATTATAAAGCCAATGGCGAAATCCATTGGCTTTGTTTATCTGCTTCTGATTGCGCTAGCCCAGGATGTCTTGCGCTGGAGGCGGGGGGACAACCGGTTGGTCGGACGTTCCCAGATACCCGGCGGCGGCGCCCGCTCCTGCGGCTAGCAACGCACCGATCAGGCCAAAGCACAGCGCCGTGCCTGCCCCGGTGGCGTAGTAGACGATCTGGGTGGTTGGATCACTTGAGACCGAGGGAATCTGACCAAAGGGTGTGGCACCACCGCGTGCTTGCATAATGAACAACGCACCCACGCCGCCAACGATTTGACCGAGGATGATCAAAGCCCCGGCGATGCCTCCGGCCGTCCCGCCCGCACGCGCACCTTCACCTTTGGTGGCGAGTTTCTCCTGTTGGGCGGCGAAGAAACCTGCAACGCCTCCGGCGACCAGGGACAAAACGGGGCCGCAGAAGCCGATAAACCCAGCGACACATATATTGAGGAATAAACCGATTGCGCCAACAATTAATCCAATTCTGATTCTAGGTTGCATCTCAGATCTCCTTTGGGGTTTTCGTTACTATACACTAATTCTCAGCGGATTGCCATAACCAAATGTACTTGACGCACGACCTCATAATGTTTGCCCAGTATGGTTTTGGATTAATGAAATGCCGTTGTCGAATCGAGGATCGGTAAAAAGACCGTTTCATAGAGAGCCTCATGTTCGTCTTTATAACTGATCATCAGAATCATTAACGTCTGGTCACCAGATTTTGCAAAAGCCAGATCTACTGGCAGTCCTTGTGAACTTGTGGTGTAAATGGACCATGTCAATCCATCTGCCTGTCGCTGGTCATGTTTGATAGCTGGCTGGTCCAGGCCCAGGTTGCCCCCAAGATTGGTAGACAGCCAGTCCACCCATTCGGCTTCCGAAACTGACGCACCTTGAATGCCCACTTGGGTAATATCACCAAATGCATCATTGCGGTTATAGAAATTGTATCCTGCATCACTCCATCCACTGGGAACGAGAGTGCTGATTTGATACTGCTCGATCCTAACAGGCTCAAGAACCAGGGGGGGATTGGCATCATAAGGAACGATGAACTTGATGGCCGGTGTTTCATTAATACAGGTAAGGTCTGGAGCGTGCGCTGGATCTTTTAAGAAGGCTGAGATGAGTTGGCCCGGACAATCAGATATTTCTGTTGCCGAGGGAGCATGTCCCTGATCCGGAAGCAGGACAACATAACTGTGTGATAGATGAGTAGCAAGCTGATGGGCAAAAGCAGGTGGCGTAACGGAGTCGTATCTCCCGGAAAAAATCAGGGTGGGGATTTCTGAATTTACCGGATCGTTTTCGCCGGGCAATGGTGGGTTGGTTTCCCAAAGTTTGCACATGTCATAGATGGTCTGATCCAGTTTCTCGAGAGACATGGCAAAGACTTGGTCATGACAAGTGACAGAAATATAGGTGCCTATCGCAATTAAATCGAAGGCCCGAACGGGGAATGGAAGCGAAAGCCTCAGGGTCGAATTATCGCCATCCCGCGTATGATAGATTAACTGTGGGGCCGAGCCAATGGTTTGGGGCATTCGCAACATCCACATGATGGTATTGCGAAATGTCGATCCATCGATCACCTGCTCAAGTTCTCTGTTTTCATCGATCGAAACCTTCAAGCTGATGGGCTGAGCGTTCAGCCAATTCACCACTTCGTGGTAAATTGCTTCCAAATCGGGATAAGCGGTTGCGCAGGCGGAGTCAGCTTTACAATCCTCAAACAACGTGCGCAGCGCATCATCCTGATTGAGCGTGTCCTCGCTGAACAATTGAATTTCAACGGGAACGACAAAGTCGAGAATGGCACTGCGTACCATTTCGGGGTGATCACGCATCAGTACCTGTGCCACACGGGTACCATAGGAGATTCCGTAGAGATCAGCTTGTGGATAACCAAGTACTTCAAGAACATCTTTGGCATCCTCAGACATGGCACCGGAAGTGTAAGCCGCAGGATTCGCTCCCAGCTTGAGCAAGCTATTCTTGCAGCCCAACATGGCTCCTCGATAATAAGAATCTCTTTGGTTGTCCGGTATCTTTCCCTCCAGATCGTATAAATACGTTTTGCCGAATTCATCGCAGCCAAGCACGGGTTCGGAACGGCCCACACCGCGCGGGTCAAACACAACAAAATCATGTTCCTCAAGCTGGGGCGCGATCACAGATTGGAAAACGCTGATACTCCACGAGATGGCTTCATCTCCGGGACCACCCTGTAGATAAAGATCGGATCGGGTTTTGGCGCGCTGCCCGTGGCATGATAAACGGCAATGGCAATCTTTATGGTATCGGCAACATCCCCGCTGCGATCTTCCGGGACAATTGCGAAACCACAGGTAACATTGGCTCCCTCTGGAATCCTGAACTCGCAGGATGTAGCCTCAAAGGCGGCCTCATAATTTGGAATTGAGGTTGCCATACCAACCGTCGGCACAGATGTGGCGACCTGATTTCCAAGCCCCGGCGCGCTGGTTAGGTTGATCAGCTGTCTCAGGGCAAAAATCCCTGCAATGGCAACACATGCAAATATGACCAATCCCAGGAGTCCCCAGAGAAACAGGCGATCGCTTTTCTTTCTTCTTCCTGGAGGAATAGTTTTTTTTGCTGCTGGCGAGTTGTTTTTTTCTGGACGAACGGGCTCTGTTTCGATGAATGGAAGAACTGTGCCTTGCTGGCTAGTGTCCACATGTAGTGAGGGGGGCGCCCCTTGTGAACTGGCTATCGGCTGATGAAGATATTCAATCTGACGTGCGGCATCAGAGTTTTGAGGATTAATAGCCAGAACTCGCCGAAAACAGTAGTCGCGTTGCTTGGGATCTGTTCGGCATAACCCCAGCCAAAACCACCCTAATTCCGAATTTGGATCGGCTTTCACCACCTGCATCAATAGTTTGGACGCCGTTGAAATATCGCTGGCTTTGGCCGCTGTAATCCCTGCTCTTAATAGCTCTTCGGTGCTCATAAATTTTCCCTGTGAACCGTCAGTTTGATCCCTTATATTCTATCTCTCCCTGGGAAGTCAGTGTCGTTTGGCAGGCATTTGAAATGAAAGCTTCCCCGAGTTTCCAGGGGTCAGATTCCCGTTATTCCTTGATGTGTTTCGCCGTTTCACGTTGACTCAACGGATGTAACGGCGTATCACCGTTGTTTTTCTTCCTTATGGATTACAATTCAATGATGGATGAAACGAAACCGTCCCTTTACGAAATGATCGGTGGCGAAGAAGGGCTCAAAGCGCTGGTGAATCGCTTTTACGATTTAATGGATTCTTCTCCCGAAGCAAGGCATGTGCGGGCGATACATCCCGATGATCTGCAAGGTTCGCGCCAAAAGTTATTCATGTTCCTTTCCGGCTGGTCTGGCGGACCTCCTTTGTACATTCAGACGTATGGGCACCCGCGTTTACGTCAACGACACATGCCATTCCCAATTGGCAGAGTGGAGCATGATGAGTGGTTATGGTGTATGAACAAGGCATTGCATGAAAGTCGGTTCGATGAGCAGTTGATCGTAGACCTCAAGGGCAAATTTACAGAGATCGCCAATTCAATGCAGAATAGATTAGATATTGATTTGTGAAAGTAGATGACAGTTACTTTTTTTATTCCAAATGTTTCATCGCTTCGCGACGACTCAGTGGATGCAAAGGTGTGGAGTTCACAAATTTCTTGACGGCTTTGGGATCCACGCGCGCATATTGTCTGAGTGACCAGCCGATGGCTTTGTTGATGAAGAATTCTTTTGAATCCAAATTCTCGCGAATAATGTCACAAAGCAAATCAAAGTCGGTTTGCTGTTTGTAGTTCAATTGGAACAAGATGGCAGTGCGCCTGAGCCAGAAGTTAGCCGATTTGCGCCAATGGGCCAGATACTTTTTCTTCACCGCGGGATAACGTTTGAAATGGATTCCAACAGTGTGACCAGCGATGGTGTCCACCGTGTCCCACCAGGATTTTGTAACGATCAGGCACTCGATCGTATCAATGAATTCTGCCGGGAGTTGTTTCTCGAATTTCCCCAATAGACCCACTGCAACATATTGAAACTCTCGCTGAGGCAGCGCCCATAGATCTTGGAGGATCATGTCAAGCTGTGCGAGTTCCGGCAAGCCGTATTCGCTGTAGAATTCTTTTTGCAACGCTGCATTTTGTGGCGTCTTGATCCCCAGATATTCAAATTGCTCGCGCATATATTTTTTCATCGGCGCGGCCTTAACAAGATCAGCGTTTTCCTCAAAAAGTTTTTTCAGGGGAATGATGTAGGGATGCACGGAATCTCCAAGTTTTCTCCGTTGGTTGAGACGCAAGCGTCGAAACCAACAAGTATATTTTTGTAACCACAGTTACTTTGCTTACTGGTGGTTTCGACACCGCACCTGCGGTGGGTGCAGGTGTATACCGGTACGCGTCTACTCAACCGCCGATGTATTCTCAAGGCGCTGGTGTATCTTCCGGGTCATACGGCTGGACGAACTGCACCAGCCAGTTTTCATTTCCTTGATCAGTTACTGATGAAAACGGTGTAACGATGTGAATCCATGTTCGGCCGGGATGCAGTGGAACCAGATTTCCCTGCCCATCGACGAAGTGCATGGGCCGTAGAAGACCTGTAGTTTTTTCCCAGTCGCGATTTTGTGTAGACCAATAGATTTTATACGTCCGTCCATCGCGGAATAAGTAAGCAGGATTTTTTGCCCGAAACTGAAATCAATTTCAAGTTGATTGTGGCGGTAGCGGTGATGCTCCGCAAAGACCACGATCACGTTTTCAAACGACATTTGTCTTTGCGTGAGTCTGTCTATTGCGGGGATCAGCGTTCCAGTAGTATCCGCCAAATCGGTCCAGCGCAAATAACTTTCTGAAATAGGATCATACTGCCATGCGGACTGAGTGTACGCATGATAGAACACCTTGATCGAAGCTGCAGGTTGTCCGCCGCTGGATATTTCATCGAAAAAAACATTCCCTGAATAATTGACGGGCTGTCTCGGGTTGAAGTTCTCTTCTGCCAGTTCTCGCATCCGTGTGATGGTGAGCAGCGAGCTGTTCGGAGTTGTCATGTCCACGCCGGGCAGGATCTCGCATGCGTCAAGCATCTCACCGATATCCCAGGCGGCGCCGGAATACACAAGACAACTATTCGGGAACATATGCCCGATTTGATTGTAGGTCAAACGCCCCGAACAAATCGGTCCCACATACGGCTCGGATGGAATGTACCAGTTGGGCGGCGTGCCGGTCACAACCGGACTCGACGTGGCGAGCGGAACTTCAGAAAGAGTCAAGCCTGCATCCCAAAAAGATTCACTGAAATTTGCTTTGATGATCGGAGTCTCGCCGGTGGTTGTATCCGCATCGCTATCCTGATCTTCATTGCCAATGTTAGACTTTGTGAATTCATATGCAGAAGGTTTGACAAACTGGATGATGGCATCAACTTCGGGATTCTCGAAAGCGTAATAGCCATTCGAGTCTGTGCTCGTTTCACTGATGAGCTCGCGGTTGCTTCCGTTCAACAAGCGCACACACACGCCGCCCACACCCACCTCCCAGGCATCCTGCTGTCCATTCTCGTTTTCATCCAGCCAGACGCGGTTGCCAATCCAATTTCCTTGCGGGTGAATGATCTCATTGCGAACCATGCATTCACCGTCCACATTGGGAACCGCGCGCGGATAATCGCCATAGAAAACATTCAGGAAGCGTGTGGTCCCTTCGCCAATGTAGAGTTCATAGACCCATGGCGCGAAACCGGGACCTGCCTGTGGCCGCGCCGTGACCGGCATATTGCTAATGGATACCAGTACCGCAGGCAATTTGAGCAGCGATGGGTCTTGTACCGCGCGTCCCGTCAACGGATTCACATCGGCTGGAAAATCTTCCGCGTTCGGTCCATAGATAACAGTAGAGAGAGATGGTTGCGGTGTAGTTGTGCTGACAGGAATCTCTGTTGCTGTGGATATAGTTGTAATGATAGGTTTGGAAGTCTGTGTCGGAGGCGCTGGAACAACAGGCACGTTGCCACACGCGGCTAACAGGATTACGAGAAGAGATACCAGGTAGATGCAACGCGTCAATTTAGGAGTCTCCATTCCCAATTACTCACCTTCGCACGCTTCGACTGCGTTTGTCGCAAATTATGCTCATCACTCCGCTCAGCGCGCTGATTTCATTTCGCCCCCGGCGGCTGTGAAAACTCCAGCAACCAGTGTCCGGCCGATTTTTCGGTGACCGTTGTTTGGGGCGTGACTACCAGGATCCAGGTATGACCCGGCTTGAGCGGGAAAGGTGTCTTGTCATCGAGATCAAAGAATCGAATTGGTTTGCGGCGGCCGGATTGTACTTCTTCCGGGGTTGCCACCGTGCTCCAGCGGATCTTGTACATCTTTCCATCGCGGAATAAGATCGCGTCACCCACCCAATCCTGTTCAAGGTGAATATCCAAATTCGTTGGCGAGATGACATCGTGCTTGGCGAATAAAACGATGACGTTTTCAAAATGTAACTGGCGTCCGGTCAGGCGATCGATTTCCGGATGGACCTGCCCTGCGGTTTCCAGGTCGGCATCATCAACGTAGCGCCACCAGCTTTGATACAGCGGATCATAGTTCCATTCGGATTGATTGAGCCAGGCCATGTACACATGCAGTTGCGTGGCATCCACACCTCCGGAGGGTGGCTCCTCGGAATAAACGTTGCTGCTGTAATCAATGGGCTGGTTCGGCTTTTTGCTTTCGTGTGCGCGCTGAACTACCTCGGAAATATCCAGCATATAACCGCCCCCTTGAATCTCATGGCTGACGAACTGACATTTCGGCAAATGGATCAGCACTTCGGGCGAGGCATAAGCGTAGATCAGGCAGGAGTCCGGGAAGAAAGCCGCGATGTCCGCGTAGATCAGGCGTCCCGAGCGGACTGGCCCGACCTTGGCGGGAGGAAGTGTGGAGGTGGTTGTGGGAATCTTTAACGGGATCAGGCCGGTGTCCACGTGGAGAAGCGAGGATGAAACATGCAGCGCGTCGGTCCAACCCGTGGTCTGATTCGCCTCACTAACCGCAGCCTCTGCCTCGACATTCTTCCGCGCAAATTCCATGCCTTCCGGTTTATCGAAAGCAATGAAATATTTTCCGGCCTCCACGTTAAATCCGTAATAGCCGTTGGTATCGGTTGAGGTTTGTCCCAGCAAATTGCGTTTCAAATCATATAGATTCACACACGCCCCTTCAATGCCGCGTTCCCACTCGTCATGGATGCCATTTTGGTTTTCATCGTCCCAAACCTGACCGCCCAATAGCAGTTTGGTCTGCGTGAAGATTTCCTTTCTTACTTCGCAGTTCCCTGTGAGCGGAATTTCCGGCGCAGGAAATTGGCCGTAAAACGTGGTGAGAAAGCGTGTCGCGCCTTCGGTAATGTAAATCTCGAAGACATAGGGCGCAAAAGATAATCCCGCCTGCGGTCGGGCCGTCGCGGGAAAATGCGAGATCGAAACCAACACCGCCGGAAGTTGCAGCAGCGAAGGGTCTTCCACTGTCAAACCCGTCAATGGATTGATGTTTGAAACGATTTGTTGCGTCGGCTCAACTGTCGGCGCGGAGACGGGATTCATCGTTTCCGTCGCGCTGACCGGCGGATTCGTCGGAGTGGTTGTAGCCATGGGAACAGGCAGGCTGCAATTGCTGACTACAAATGATGTTATGAGAATGCAGAGAACAGGGAAATAGTGAACAGGGCGAAACATTTTTGCCAGCAGGTGAGCATCACCTGTTATTCTTCGAATGCGTTTTTGATGCGTTGATAGGTATCTTCCAGGGCTTCAGGCAGCACGCGTATTTCTCCCACTGCAGACATAAAATTTGTGTCACCCACCCAGCGCGGCACGATGTGGATGTGTACATGTTCCTTCACACCCGCACCCGCGGCCTCGCCGATGTTGGCGCCCATGTTGAAAGCCTGAGGATTGTAGGCTTTGCGTAGAACCGTCATGGCGCGCGAAGTCAATTCCATCATTTCGGCGCGAGTGGGCGGATCGAGTTCTTCAAAATTAGGTTTATGCGCGAACGGGACCACCATTAAATGTCCGCTGGTATAAGGATAGCGATTGAGAATCACGTAGGAGTATTCACCACGTAACACAATGAGATTCTCGGCGCCATCTTCTCTTTCCTGCGCCATGCAGAAAACGCACCCATTTTCTTTATTACTTTCAATATATTCCATACGCCACGGAGACCATAAATAGTTCATAGGATTATTGAATTGTAGCATGAAAATTATAGGTCTATACGTCTCCAAAAGACCGCCTCCATTTTTTATTGGCGAGACTTGTAAGACTACTATAAATCGGGTATCCTCGCGCGCATGCAGCCCACACTTTTTCACCCGCAGGGTGCGCAGCAATGGACAGTTTCGCGGCTGACGTTTTATATCCGCAAGCTTCTTGAAGAGAATGAAACGCTTCAAGATGTTTGGGTGCAGGGAGAAATTTCAAATCTCTCGCGGCCTGCCTCGGGTCATATCTATTTCACGTTGAAGGATTCGTCCGCGGCGCTGCGCTGTGTGATGTGGAAAACCAGCGCCCTGCGTTTGGGCATTGGCTTACAGGATGGCATGGCAGTGGAAGTGCATGGCAGGATTGGCGTGTATGAAGTCAGTGGACAATATCAGCTCTACGTTGATCAAATTCGACCGGTGGGGGAGGGGCGCGTTATATCAGGAGTTCATGCGGCTGAAAACCATGCTGGAGGCCGAGGGGTTATTCGATCCCGAACGCAAACGTCCGATACCCATATTTCCCGGCAAGATTGGCATTGTCACTTCAGGGACGGGCGCGGCCCTGCGTGATATGTTGAACGTGTTGCGGCGTCGTTTGCCATTGGTTGAAGTCATTCTCGCGCCAGCACCTGTCCAGGGTGTGGAAGCACCGCCGGCTTTGGTGAAGGCACTTCGTTCGCTGAGCCTCCATTCCCCAGATGTTATCCTCCTGGCGCGCGGCGGCGGTTCAATCGAAGATTTGTGGGCCTTCAACGATGAGCGCGTCGTGCGCACAGTGGCGTTGTCAGAGGTCCCGATCATTTGCGGAGTCGGTCACGAAACGGATTTCACGTTATGTGATTTTGCCGCGGATCTGCGCGCGCCCACTCCCACGGCCGCGGCTGAACTTGCTACACAGATCACTATGCAAGATTTGGCGGCGACGCTAGCCAATTTCAAATCACGCCTCATTGCCTCAACCTTTAATCTAATTACCGAACAAAAGTCGTTTCTCTCCTCGCTCGTTACTCAATTGCGTTATCTTTCTCCGGATCGGCGCATCCAGTCCGAACGTCAGCGCGTGGATGAACTTACACGCCGGGCCCAGGCTTCGTTGTTCCATCGCATACAATTGCAGGCCACGCATGTCGATGGTCTACAGAGACGGCTCGAAGCATTGAGTCCCAACGCGGTGCTGGCGCGTGGCTACGCGGTTGTCACGCGCAAAGAGGATGGCAAGGTCATCTCACGTGTGGCCGAGGTAAGCGAAGAGATGAAAGTTAAAGTCAGTGATGGAGAGTTCGAAGTGAAAAGAAAATAATGATGTCATTCTGAGGAAGTAAAGAGGAATCCTTATGCCAAAATCATCTTCCAAACACACAGAAAAACCTGTCCAGGACTTGACGTATGAGGAAGCCCTGGCGGAAATGGAACAGATCGTTGCGACTTTGGAGGAGGGACAGAATCAACTCGATGATGCGCTCAAGCTGTTTGAACGGGGACAGGCTCTGGCTGGACGTTGCGGCGTATTGCTTGAAGCCGCGGAGCTCAAGGTAAAGCAAGTCGCCGGGGACGAACTCATCCCGTTTGAGGAAGAATCTGAATGAATGCTGGCGCGCTGCTTCAGAATAAGGTCCTGATCGTGGGCCTTATTGCCTGGGCTACAGCGCAGATTATCAAAATCCCACTGGATTATCTGCGCACACGCCGCTGGAATTGGGCCTTGTTATTGACTACCGGCGGCATGCCAAGTTCACATTCGGCGCTGATGACATCCATCACGCTGGCCATTGGTCTGTATCACGGCTTTGATAATCCAGTCTTCGCGCTTGGTGTGGCGATCACCATGATTGTCACGTACGACGCGGCGGGCGTTCGCCAACAGGCGGGCATTCACGCCCAGCGCATCAATGTGTTGTTCGATGAGCTTTTGCATGGTCATCCGATCAATGAAAAGGATTTGCGCGAGGTGATCGGACACACCCCCCTGGAGGTGGCAGGCGGCATCCTGCTGGGCTTGATCGTCGCCACTGCTCAATGGTTGATCTGGAAATGATAGCCTGCTACGAAGATGGTGTTGCCCGGTGAAGCAATCTCCGCGAGATGACGCCAGTCAACATTTGAACTTCCGGGACGCGTAATAGCAGGATGATGACACCGTAAATGATTCCGCCAATTGCAACTCCTCCCAGCGTGACGATCCAACACGTCAAATTCCCCGTTGCTTGAATCCAGAACCATAGGCCGATTCCCATGCCCAGGGAGGCGAGCGCACAGACCGCGAAGCCATTGGCGACATGGCCGCCTTCAATTCCTTTCAATCTTCGGCGCATAAAAATAAAAAGTGTAGTGGCCTCCAACGCGGTAGCAAATGAATTTGCCAGCGCAAGTCCACCGTGCGGAAACCAACCAATCTGGCTGAAGAGGCGCGCGAACACAAAACTGAAAATGATGTTGAGGCTCATGGCCGCCACGCCAACGAAGACAGGCGTTTTGGTGTTGTGCAGCGCATAAAAGGCGCGCGAGAGAATCTCGACGATGTTATGTCCGACGAGTCCAGCCGCGTACCAGAGCAGTGCCCAGGCTACGAGGTCAGTCGAATGAACATCGAATTTCCCATATTGAAACAATAACGCGACCAGTGGTTCCCGCAAAAGGATCAGCCCCAGCGCGGCGGGCAGGGAAAGAAAGGTCACACCGCGCAAAGTCGCAGCGAGAGAGGAACGCATTTCTTCCGTCTTGCCTTGCGCGAATTGGGCAGAGAAAGTTGGCAGGGCCGCGATGGCAATGGCTTGCGCGATCACTACTTGTGGCATGGTCATGATCTGCCAGGCATATCTGATGGCTGCCAATGAACCTGCTGAAAGTCCGCTGGCGATGATAACGTTCACCACAAAGTTGATCTGTACTACAGCCACGCCTAACAATCGTGGTCCCATCAGCCTGCCCACCTCGCGTACGGATGGAATGTCAAGTCCAAGGATCAAATGATAGGCACACGCAGGGAGGCGCAGATAACCGGGGATTTGAACGCCAAAATGTAACGCCGCGCCCAGCACCGCGCCCCAAGCCAGGCCATAAATACCCATGGATGGGACCAGGAATATCAACCCAAAGATCATGCCTAACCAATACATGCTGGGCGCCAGGGCGGGTAACAGGAACTTTTGATGCGCGTTCAGGATTCCCATCAGGAGCCCGCTCACGCCAAAGATGGTGGGAGCAATTAGCAATACCCGTAGCAGCGAAGCGGTGAGAAGTTGTTCGTCTGCCGTAAAGCCACGTGCCAGGATGTATCTAACAATCTGTACTGAAAAAATCGCGGATAAAACGCTTAAGAGAATCAGAATGAGCAGGATCAAATTTGTAATGGCTGAGGCGAGGCGCCAGGCATCCTTTTTTTCTTCGCGTGCCAGAAAGCCTGTGAAAGTAGGGAGGAAGGCTGATGAGAGCGCCCCGCCCGCTACCAGGCTGAAGATCAAATCTGGATAGGTGGAGGCGGCGTAGAAGGCGTCAAGCGCGCGGTCTGTTCCGAAGGCGTGGGAAATCAGAATTTGGCGAACCAATCCGACCAGGTTGCTCAAGGCAAAAGCGATCATGACAGTCCCACGCGGCGCGGGCGATCTGGCGATTTGCATTTATGTTAGTGGTGGTCACGGAGAGGATTATAATCTTGAAAATTTTGTGAAAGAACCTCTTTTGGAAAAACCATCGGGTATCCAACGCAGTGACATCGAAAAAAATGAAGGGAATTTCATGAGACACAATCAACGATTTACAACCTTATTCTTAGTCATGAGTTTTCTGTTGGCCTCGTGTGGCAAGGCATTAGCGAATGTCCCGACAGAAAGCACACTGCCACAAATAACCTCTGGGACCGATCTCACGCCCATTGAACTGAAATCGGGTTTTGGTGTGCACGGTTCCTGGTTTGATTTGTATTTTACGAATCCGGTCAGTCCTCTTTCTTCTCAATACACCGGCAGTGTGGATGGTCCGCTTGTGGCAGCGATTGATCAAGCGCGCTTGAGCATCGATATGGCCGCTTATAGCCTCACCCTGAACAGCGTGCGCAATGCGCTCCTGCGCGCCCATGAGCGTGGAGTGGCCGTGCGTATGGTCATGGAATCAACCAATATGGATGACCACGATCCGCAGATGCTCCTCCAGGCTGGCATTCCGATCGTAGGCGATAACCGCAACGGCTTGATGCACGATAAGTTCATGGTCATTGATCGGTCTGAAGTGTGGACAGGTTCGATGAATTTCACCGATGCCGGCGTGTATGAAGATGACAACAATTTCATCCGCATCGAGTCGGCGAAGATGGCGGAGAACTACACCAGGGAAATCGAAGAAATGTTTTTGAATAATAAATTCGGGGAAAATATCGTTCCGGAGACACCCTATCCCGATCTGCTGATCGATGATACACAAGTGGATACGTTCTTCTCACCGGATGATGGTGTGCTCAATGTACTAACTTCCTTGTTGAACAACGCCAACGAAAGTATTTACTTCCTGGCCTTTTCATTTACCTCCAATGATCTCGGAGATATCGTCCGTGAGAAAGCGGCGTCGGGCCTAAAGGTCGCGGGGGTGATGGATGAGGGACAGATCAAATCCAATCAAGGGACGGAGTTCGATCCGTTCCGCCAGGCGAAATTGGATGTGATGATCGATGGGCTACCCGGCCTCCTGCATCACAAGGTTTTCATCATCGATGAAAAAATCGTGGTGCTCGGCTCCTACAATTTTTCTCAGAGCGCCGAAGAGCACAACGATGAAAACCTGATCGTTATTTATGATCCAAGCATCGCCAAGGAATTTATGAAGGAATTCCAACGAGTGTACGATCATTCCTATGACTAAAGGGTTGACCTCATGACACTTAAACTGCTGGCCGTTTTTGCTCATCCGGATTATGAGTCGATGGGCATGGGGGGAACGCTGGCAAAATACGCCGCCGAAGGCGTGGAGACGTATCTGGTCTGCGCTTCACGCGGGGAGCGGGGCTGGTTCGGCCCCGAAGAACAAAATCCGGGCTTGAACGCGCTCGGTGCACTCCGCACCAAGGAGTTGGAGAACGCCGTCAAAGCATTGGGGATGCGCAGCTTGTATTTCCTTGATTACATCGATGGCGAAGTTGATCAGGCAAATCACGCTGAAGCGATCGAGAAGATCGTTACCCATATCCGGCGCATCCAGCCGCAAGTAGAGGTTACCTTTCCACCAGATGGAAATTACGAGCATCCCGATCACATCGCCATTGGGCAGTTCGCCTCGGCCGCAATCGTTTGGGCGGCAGACGCGAGCTATCAGGATTCAGAAAACTTATCCCCGCATCGCGTTTCCAAGCTTTATTACATGGTTGATTCTGAGAACTTTATCAATCTTGTTACGCCGTTTGTAGGCGATATCACCTTCCCTGTCGATGACCAATTGCGTGGCGAAGTCGACTGGAAGGAATGGATCATCACCACGCGTATTGAAATGGCTGGGCATTGTCATGCTGCCTGGCGTGCCATTCAGTGTCATCAAAGTCAATTGCCGAGTCTGGGAATATTGGCAGAAATGCATGAGCAGGCGAGTGTGGCGGTCCTTGCCATGCAGGGAACTTTTTATCGTGCCTTTAGCCTGGTGAACGGCGGCAGAGAAACAGAAGCTGATTTGTTTGAAGGCCTGCGATAATGTAAAAAGATTGGGTTCCATGCGGAACCCAATCTTTTCTTACTGAACCTTTTGTTCTCCCATCGTTCCCATATTTTTCTTCATCGAGAACTTCAGGGCTATCTTGTAGACCTTACTTAGCTTCTCGCTCAGTGCCTGGGCCTCAGTGTTCCCTTGTCCGGCGGCCTGGTCGATTTGCCCTACCAGCCCAATCAGCGCTTCCATGAATTGATCATTGATCATATCCTTGTTGGCTTCCAGCGTTTGTTCGAGAGTCGCATCATCCGGAACGTCCAGCAATTGCTCGATAAAGGCCACTTCCGGGGGTGTGGAAGCTTCACGCAAAACTTCAACCATTTTCTGTAATTTGCCCATGCGCGTATAGTCGTTCTTTTCGGAAGCCTGTCGCAGCATTTGATTGACCACATTTACAGCATCTTGTGTAAAGCTATCCAGGTTTTCTTGGACGGCCTTCACGACATCATCCTGGGCGAGCAGCGATTCTACAAAATCCTGTGCCTGCTTGTAACGCGCTTCCATTTGCTTATCCATCTCGGTCGTGAAATTGAGCAGCTTCTCGCGCGTCGCTTCGAGTTTGGCTCTTTCATCGCCGGAGGCTTTATCGATCTTGTCGCTCAATAATTGGAAGAACTGATAATCCATGCCGCTGCGTGCCAGGCTAACGTAGGCGCGCAGGCGCGCTTCGTTGGGCGAGTCAAGCACGATATCCAGTAATTTCTCGCGGGTGAGACTCTTGCCCGCCTCTTGCAGGGCCGTGGTGGCGGCCTCCAGTTCCCCGACTGATTCCTTCAACCCGCGGCCGAATTCGGTCTCATCGAGGAGTTGTTTCTGGACCTCGGCCATGGCACGCGCGATCGGTTCCTGTCCGCCGGCCGCCGCGTTCTGCGCCAGACGGCTAAACAACGCAAAGAACTGCTCATCGAACAGATTGAGATTCTGCTTGATAAGCTCGCTGCGTACATCGCTCGAGCTGGCCTGCAGCAGTCGCTCGATCAGGGAAACACGATCCTGTTGTTCCTTGAGCATCTCCGGCGTGATGCCATCCTTGCCCAGGATCGTTTGAACCATCGAATCGTAAGTGAAATTCGCGACGGGCTTGAGTAGATAGCCTTTCCGTTTCTCCGGCGGCAGCCGATCCATGACCTGCTTGATCAGTGGACCGATAATCTTTTCCTGTTCATTGAGGGGTACATTCAACTCGGGCGGAAAAAAGGTCAGCAGCAATTCCTTATCATTATCGTGATAGACAATCGGCGTGGCCAGGCGGCCCTGATAACCACAGTGTGGACAACGTGCCATGTTCGACACGCCGCCCAGCAATCTTTGTTTGGCTGGCGGATCTTGCGTCACGTCAAAGAGTTGTTCGACGTTGGCAGCGATCATCTGGTGGCAATTGGGACACGCAATTTGTGTTTGAGGCATGAGATAAATTCCAGTTTCTTGTTTTAGATTATGTGGTTGCGAGCGAACCGCTTTGCGGTCGGCGAAGCAATCTCCCGTAGGCTCGCAATGACATGATTAACTTAACAATTTCTCCAAGCGATCGACATAGCCTTCCATTACCGCGAAGGTTTCTTCGACCGGTTGTGGAGCGGTCAGGTCTACGCCGGCCCTCTTGAGCACATTCAACGAATAATCAGAGGAACCCGATTTCAGGAAGCCCAGATAATTTTCCACGGCATTCGGCTCACCGCGCAGGATGCGTCCCGCCAGGGCATGCGCACCGGAGATGCCTGTCGCGTAGGCATAAACATAATAATCCGAGAAGAGGTGTCCAAAGGTGGACCAGGTCATACCGACGCGTTCGCGATCCATGTCGAAGTTGGGACCAAATCCCTCGGCGAACAGATCAGCCATCAGGTCGATCATGGAATCGGCCGTGAGCGGTTCGCCGCGTTCGACGCGTTGATGCGTCTCCAACTCGAAGCGCGCCAGAGTCGGCATCTGGAAGAAGTAACGGAAGAAATTCCCGCCGACGGCCTCTTCGATCAACGCCAGCTGAAAGTTCTTATCGGTGACGGTCTCCAGTAAGTGGCCGCGCAGCATGGCCTGATGGAAGTTGGAAGCCACCTCCGCAACGAACAGCGAATACTCCGAATAGTGGAAAGGTTGATTCTTCCAGGTGAGATAAGAATGCATGGAGTGACCAAGTTCATGGGCGAGCGTGCTCATGCTGGTGACTTGATCCGCAAAACTCATCTTGATGAACGGATGCGTCCCCTGCGAGCCCCAGGAGAAGGCGCCCTCCGATTTTCCCTGATTCGGATAGATATCCACCCAGCGATCCTGCAAGCAACCTCTACGTACGGTCTCTACATATTCCCTGCCCATCGGGGCGAGGCTTTCGCAAATTAAATCGACAGCTCGTTCAAATGGCACTGTGACTTTCTTTTTTGTGATGGGAGCCCACATATCATAGTAGGAAAGTTTTTTGAGTCCCAGCACTTTGCGACGAATCTCAAAATATCGATGCCAGATCGGCAGGTTCTTCTTGAATGTACTGATCAAATTGTGGAACACGTCCGTGGGGATATTCAAATCAAACAAGGAGGCGGCCAGCGTGGATTCATGTTTGCGAGCGTACATATGGAACACATTGGCCTTGATCGAGTGTGCCAAATTGCTGGCGAGCGTATTCTTGTGTTCCATGAATTTATCCATGTAATTTTCATAGGCCGCGCGCCGCACTTTGCGCTCCGGGTTGTGCAGGAGACTGCCGATGGTCCCTTGCGCGAGATCCAGAACTTTGCCACTACTGTCTTTCACCGGTTCGAATTTGAAGTCTGCGTTGGCCAACATACTGGTGGAGTTCGACGGACCTTGCAAAGGGTCACTGGCCAGACCCAACAGTTCTTCGACTTCAGCCGAACGCACATGAGCCTGTCCGCGGAAGAGGTCATCGAAGGAATGTCGATATGCTGCCAGTTTTTTATTTTCGTTCATCCAGGCATCCAATTCGTCCCTGCCAATGGACAGGATCTCCGGTTGGAGGAAAGATAGAGCAGAAAGAACCTGCCCGTACATCCCCTGTGCTTTGCTGCGCAGGCCCGCCGCGTGTTGATCCGTGGTGTCGACTGCGTATGAGAAACCTGCATACATGAGCGCTTTTTGCGCTCGTGAGAGCAATTGATCAGCAGATTCCAGTCCCTCGATCAAGGTGGAGGCGCTTTCAGCCAGCCTTCCCTGATATCTTTTAACAGAGGGAATTTCTGCGAGAATTTGTTTGACCTCTTCTTGCCAGGCTTCATCGGAAGGGAAGACACTTTCGGCATTCCATCTGAACTTCTTATCGATTTTGCTGCGTAAGGGGATTTTGCTGGGCATATGCTTTTCCAATCCTTTGAGATACAAACGGTTCAAACTCACGAACAGTTGATTCCGTTTCGTTCGATTTTACCATTCCGATGCATCCTCTTTCCCTTCGGGAGCGCGGATGAGGGGAATTAGCGCGGCAGGGAGAAACAGATCCTCGCACCGGAATCCGGTTTCGGGTCGGCCCAGATGCGACCGCCGTGCGCTTCCACGATCGCGCGAGTCAGGTAAAGTCCAAGCCCTGCGCCTTTGGTATGTTTCACAGCCTTGGTCGAGCGATAGAAGCGATCGAAGATGTGTGGCAAATCCTGGGGATCAATGCCCGGGCCCTCGTCGCTGACACAAACGATCACTTGTTCGGGCCGCACACTGCCGCTGATCTTGATCTCGCCCTTGGGCGCGTACTTCAAGGCATTGGACACCAGATTATCAACCACCTGTTCCAGCCGCGTTTCATCTGCAACGATGACAGGAAAATTCTCCGGAAAATCTGTCACGATGGTGTGCTTGTTGGATTGCACGGCAAAACGTTCAGCAACCCGCCTGGCGAGCAAGTTAAGTGCAACATCGGAACGATTGAGACTCAGTCCACCAGCCTGCAGGCGTGAGGCGTCCAGCAAATCATCGATCATGTTGCTTAGGCGATCGGCTTCTTCCTCGATGACGGCCAGCGAATCGCTGATGGTGGCTTTATCCCATTTTGCATCATCGCGACGAAGGGTGGAGGCGTAACCTTTGATCAATGTGACGGGCGTGCGCAGTTCGTGACTGACGATGGATATGAAAGTTGATTTGATCTCATCGGCTGTTCTGAAATGCGTAATATCGCGCACAGTGACGACGATGTTGCGTAACTTGCCTTCATTCGAAAGCAAGGGCGCGTAGGTGATGCCAACTGGTAATGGAGGCGGGAGTGGTCGCTCCAGGTCACCTTCCACGTAAAGAGTCGCATTGGGAGTCAGGGGCCAGCCGCCGGACTCTGCTTCATCGAGCGTTCTACCTTTTGGATCATGTGCCCATTGAATGATCTCTGTATGGCCGTTGCCAACGATGTGATCACGCGGCTCACCATATAACCTTTCAAAAGCCAGATTGCAGCGCTCGATGGTGTGATCCGCATTGAGGATCAAGATGCCATCCGCGGCAGAGTCAAGCAGGGCGTCGAGGCGCTGTTTTTCGTATGAGACTTGACCATAAAGACGCGCATTGAATACCGCGATGGCAGCCTGATCGGCGAAGGATTGGAGCAGAATGCGATCGTTGGGTGTGAAGACATCCGGATAATTACGAAAGATAAAGATGACTCCGATCACCTGTTCATGCGCAGCAAGGGGCAGGGCGGTGCCGTTGAGTAAGCCCATGCTGGCAGTATAGGTCAGTTCCTTCAGCATCCGGTTTAACTCAGTGACGTTCAACTCGCGCACGTTTTCTTCGGCTAACAATGGAGTGAGATAACTTAGAAAAGCGGGAGCAATTCCATGGGCGGCCGCGACGCGCCAACCTTCCTGTTCTTTTAACGCAATGAGTCCTGCTTGTCCGGCAAGCATCTCGATGGCGATCCGCAGGATGCGCGCCAGCAGCTTTTCAAGATCAAGTTCCTGAGTGAGCGCTCGGGATATTTCCAAAAGGTAATCGCGTTGTCGAACGCGGAAATCGGGAAGCATGGTCAGTATTTTATCATCTGCATATCTGTAGAATGTAAGAGTTGAGTAATCCATCCATAAGCGAAAGGGCGGCCGGAAATTGGACAAATTTGGAGAAAATTGGTTGACAAATAAGCTAGCGTACACTAAAATCCTTACACAAGTGAAAGGTGGGTTTTTCTTTATTGGTAACCTGGCGAATTTTTTGTTCTTTTATGATTGCTCGTTTTTATTGAGCCTTTTCATAGCTACAAGGGATCATTACAGTCTCATCGATGCGCAAAGGTATGGCTAGCTGTTGGAGAAAATTCGTTTGGGCGATATCATTTTATTGGATTGGATGCTCTTCATTTCGAATCCGGCCAGATCAGCGCGCTGCCAGACGTCTGGTTGATTTTTTTTTAAATACAGGCCCCATTCCGCCTGCGTTTAGAGGATAAGGATAAAAAGATGCGTAACTCATACCTGTCCCTTTTGATCTTGAGCATTCTAATCAGTTCTGTTTTTGCCGCGCCCCCTCAAGTTGCAAAGGCGCAAGGCCTGTCCTTCCCTGCGGAGATCAACAAACGTTTTTCTCCCATTTCGATTTCGTCCGGGGGAACGTCACGTTTGAGCGTGACGATCTATAATCCAAACTCATTTCAACTGACAAGTGCTTCCTGGACCGATAACTTATCAGGTGTCCAGGCAGGCATTGTGATCGATAACCCCGTCAGTCTCTCCAACTCATGTGGAGGTTCTGTCACCGCGGTTGCAGGGCAAACAACCTTGTCACTGAGTGGAGGCACAGTCCCGGCGCAAGTCGGCACAACACCAGGTTCGTGTACTGTGTCGATCAATGTTACCTCGACCACGCCTGGAAATTTGATCAACACCATTCCCGCGAACGCGTTGAGTTCGTCAGGCAATGGTACCAGCGTTACCAATACCACGCCGGCCAGTGCCACATTGAATGTGGGTGGGACGCGAACGCCTACGATCAGCAAGAATTTTAATCCGACCACGATGTGGGTCGGTGAGACCAGCCAATTAACGATTCACATTGATAATAATGAATTGACCACCACATTGACGCAGGCTTCGCTCACGGATAACCTCCCGGCCAATGTTGTTCTGGCCAATCCAGTTTCTCCATCCTTGAGCGGTTGCGGGGGCTCAGCCTCCTTGAGTGCTACCAGCGGGGGAACCTCGATCACATTGAACAACGGTTCCATCCCGGCAGGTAACACCTGTACCATTACGGTCAATGTCACCTCCACGGTGCAGGGACGCTATACAAATCAGATCCCGGCTAATGCATTGCATACCCAGCAGGGGCTGACCAACGCCTCGGCGGCCACAGCTCGACTGAATGTGGACGCCATTGGTATCTCCAAGGGATTTTCGCCTTCCACATTCCAGGCAGGCGGAACAACTACATTAACGATCACGCTCCGAAACCCAACCGGTTCTCCCTACACAGGCGTGAGCGTCTCAGATACCTTGCCTGGCACAGACTTGACAGTTGTGCCCAACTCGGGGACTACGACCTGCGGTGGCAGTGTTTCCACCTCACTTCCGCGTACAGTGAGTTTGACCGGCGGTACCATTCCGGCGGGAAGCGCGGCTTCTCCAGGAACTTGCACGATTTCAGTGCAAGTGACCGTTCCCGCAGGTACAGCCTCCGCCGCATTTACCAATACGATTCCTTCCGGGGCCCTGACAACGAATCAGGGTGTGGGTAATCCGCGCTCTGCGACGGCAATAGTGAATGTTTCGGGCAGTGACATAAGAGCCGTGAAATCTTTTTCACCAGCCTCCATTTCTCCTGGCGATAACTCACGTCTGCGTATTGATTTCTTTGCACCGAGCGACACAGACCTTACCAACTTTTCAATCACAGATGATCTGCCGGCTGGCGTGACGGTAAGTAATTCAAGCGCCCCAAATATCAATGGCTGTGGTGCTGCTCCGCCACGTGTCTTAAATGCAACTACGGGAGCCACCTCCGTCTCACTGACCGGCGGCACGATTCTGGCTGGCCAACGCTGCAGGATCGATGTTTACGTTACCAGCAGTACCCCAGGCGTCCATACCAATACGATTCCACCTGCAAATATCACGAATAACGAAAATCGTGGTCCGGCCAGCGATCTCACCGCGGATCTGACAGTAAGCGGCTCGAATAATCTTTCCATGGAAGTAGTGAAGGGTTTCGATCCATTGACCGTTTTTGGCGGTTCGGCATCAACGATGAGCATTCAGTTGATCAACCCCAACAGCGTTTCACTGACCGGCATCACCTTTGCGGACAACATGCCATCTGGCATGATCATCGCCAATCCACCGAACTTTTCAGTGGGCACTTGTGGTGGTACGATCACGGGCTCTGGCGGGAATAACTCCTTTACATTTAGCGGTGGGAGCCTGCAGCCTGGTGCGACCTGTAACCTCACCCTAAGCGTGACCATGACCGTCAATGGAAATCTTACAAATACCATCCCGGCCGGCGCCGTCACCACCGCAAATGGTGTAAGCAATGCGGACCCGGTGGCAGCCTGGTTAACCAATCTGCCTGGTGCGAGTGTTAGCAAGTTCTTTTCTCCCAATCCAATCCCGGTTGGTTCCTATTCGCTATTGACCATTACGATCCAGAATACAGGCAACATTCCACTCACTGGCATGGGAATGGATGATGGCTTGCCTGGAAATCTTCCCGCTGGCTTGATGGTGGCTGGCTCGCCTGCGCCGGCGCCGGTCAATAATTGCGGTGGAACTTTATCGGCTGTGGCTGGAACGCAGACGATCGACCTGACCAATGGTTCTTTGGCTGCCAATGCTTCCTGTACGATTGTGGTTGCCGTGACCAGCAACACCTCTGGAAGTTATGACAATATTATTCCGGCCGGCGCTTTGCATAGTGATCAAAACGCGACCAATAATCAGCCTGCCGAGGATACTCTGGTTGTACAGGGCAGTCCCACTGGCTTGACCAAGTCCCTCATCGATACCAATCAGGCTTTTACCACTGGTACAGATGTTGCCATCGGCGAGATCGTGACCTATCAGGTCAGCATGGCAGTTCCGCCCGGTGTATACGATAACGCGACTCTGGTAGACACAATGCAACGCGGCCTGGCCTTTGTGGGTTGTGACAGTATCAGCGCACCGGGTCTTACGACCAGTCTGGGAGGCGGCTTCGCCTCAGCCTGTTCCGCACCGACTGCGGATGACGGGGGTGGCGGTACGCCAATGGATGTTGATCGCCGGGTTACATATAATCTTGGGACGGTGACCAACAGTGGTCAGTCGGATGTTACCTTAACGGCCACCTATCGTGCCATTGTTTTGGACATTGGCTCCAACAAATCGGGCACCAGCCTGGACAACAGCGTCGTATGGAGTTGGAACGGTGGCAGTCTTGGTCCGGCTCAGACCGAGGTCAAGGTTGTGGAACCAGACATCGTGATCGCCAAGACCGCCAATGTTGGCTTTATCAGCGATGGTTCTGAAGTGACCTTTACGTTGACTGTCTCTCACACTGCTCAAAGCACTGCGGATGCGTTTGACATGGTCGTTACCGATGTGATTCCCACTGGTCTTGATTACATAGCTAATTCGCTGGACTGTACCGTTGGCGCACAGGACCCAGATGTGGAATGTGTCTTCGACGATGTGACCAATCCTGCCCAGCCAACCATCCGTGCGGAATGGAGTCGCTTCCTGCGCAACGGCGGCAATGCCCAGATCCAGTTCCGGGTGGTGGGCAACGCGAATATTCCATCAAATGGCAGAGTCACCAACACGGCTCAGGTGGAATGGACCAGTCTGCCCGGCGATGAGACTACACCTGTATCCTTCTCTACGCCTCCCAATCAATTTGCAACGGAGCGATATTATGATCCTGTGGACCTGATTAACCTCTATGGCGATAGCGACTCGCTAACCCTCACGCCCCTGGGTGCTGGCGGCCGCGGCGGCGGAGGGGGAGGAGGCGGTGGTAATACTACCTCAGGCTCCTCAACAGCAGGTAACTTCCTTATTCCTGTCACCGGTTTTGCGCCTGCCCAGGCTACCAGGTTGGATGCTGTTGCGCGGCCTTCCTACGGCACGACAGGCCTGATTATCGAGATTCCGGATCTCAAGGTGAAAATGCCGATCGTCGGAGTCGAGCTAAAGAATGGGAATTGGGACGTGTCCTGGTTGCAGAATCAGGCCGGATGGTTGGGTGGAACCGCTTATCCCACCTGGCCGGGGAACAGCGTATTGACGGCGCATTCTGTGAATGCAGATGGAAAAGCCGGTGTGTTTTCCGCCTTGAAATATCTGGGCGTAGGCGAATATATCTTTGTCTATGGCACGGGTTATCGCTTCACGTACAAAGTTGTTTCCAATGAACTGGTGCAGCCGAACGACATTACGGTTCTGAAGCACGAGGATAAATCATATCTGACGCTGGTGACCTGTGATGACTATGATGTCAAGACAGGACAGTATTTGCGCCGCGTAGCAGTCAGCGCGATGCTGGTGCAGGTGGATGCCATTCCTTAGCAACTGAGAGTGGTATACGGATCATGCCATACGCCCCGAATATATATTCGGGGCGTATTCGTTTCATAAAACAAACCAGTGGCTTTTCTGCCAAAGCGCTATCGCAATCCTTGTTCCTTCTCTGCCAGGGTGATGACTTTCTCGAAGATCTCCAGACCTTCGTCCATTTCCTGTTTCGTGATGCATAGCGGTGGGGCCAGACGGATGGTTGATTTTCCACATCCGAGCAGTAGCAGGCCATGTTCGAAACCCGATTTCTCGACCATGTTACGCAGTTCCTCGTTTGCTTCCCTGGTGCCTTTATCTTTAACAAATTCCACGCCAATCATGAGACCCTTGCCGCGTACATCGCCCATTGAAGTATGCCTTGCCTGGATCTCTTTCAGCGCGTCAATGGCATATTCTCCCACTTCTGCCGCGTTTGCCAGATAGGATTCTTCGAGCAGTTCGATGGTTGCCAGCGAGGCGGCACAGGAAATCGGATTGCCGCCAAAGGTATTGCCATGCGTACCTTTCGGCCAGTCCATGACTGATTCTCGCGCGATGCAGGCGCCCAAGGGCAGTCCGGAGGCGATACCCTTCGCAGAAGTAACAATGTCGGGCTCCACGCCCCAATGCTCGATGGCCCACCATTTGCCCGTACGGCCCATACCGCTTTGTACTTCGTCTGCGATCAACAGGATGCCGTATTTGTCACACAACTTGCGTAACGCGGGGAAAAATCCATCCGGCGGAACCAGGTAGCCACCTTCGCCCTGGATGGGCTCCACCAAAACACCGGCGATCTCATCGCCCGGTACATTGTGATCGAATATTTGCTCTTCGATAAAGCGCACCACTGTTTCCCCGTAGTCCTCGCCTATTTTGCGTTCCAGTATTGGGTGATATGGATCGGGGAAAGGCACGTGGGTGACACCGGGCATCAAGGGGTAGAAGCCGCGGTGATAATGTGGTTTGCTGGCAGTAAAGGCCACAGACCCCATTGTACGTCCGTGGAAGGCGCCGAAGAAGCCGATGAAGTTATGGCGCTTGGTGTGATATTTGGCAAGTTTGATGGCACTCTCCACAGCTTCTGTGCCCGAGTTGGCCAGGAACGTTCTTGCATTTTCTTTGAACGGCGCAATCTCATCCAGTTTTTCGCTCAGCTGTATCCAGCCTTCATGATAAAAGTCTGATGATATATGCAGGAACTTTTCTGCTGCCTCCTGCACCGCTTTCACCACTTTCGGGTTGGCATGTCCGGTGGAAAGCACGGCGATGCCAGACATAAAATCAATGAATCGATTTCCATCCGGATCCCATACCTCCACACCCTTACCATGGTCCATCACGAATGGATAACCACGCGGGTACGAGGATGAGATCACTTTCTTATCACGCTCGATGAGTGCCTGGGCTTTTGGGCCCGGGAGATTTAATTTATTCATATAAACTCCTGAATTTTCGCTTGCGGACAACAATACGTTTCGTGGCGTTGATGTTGATCTATCCGATCAACGGTGCCACGCGGCCTGCTCAGCCGGAATCCTTCGATCAAACTCAGGGCGAGACTGATCCCGTTTTATTCGGATTCAACCTGACGTAAGACGATCCGCGGTCCACCACTTTGTAGCGATCCAGGATACCAACAAGAAACTGATCACGTGCTTCCTGCTCATTCGATTTTTACCCCTTCGCTGATCAGAGCCAGCCTTGCCAATGCCAACGCGCCGAGCAGACCTGCATCGTCACCCAGCGCGGCTTTGGTAATGATGAGATCATCCAGATAATGTGGATGGAAGGTATGTTTTCGTAAACTTTCCTCGAACGGTTGGAAGAGCAGTTCGCCGACTTGCGAAACTCCTCCACCAAAAATTAAGATCGAGGGATCGAAGATGGCAAGATAGTTTGCCACACCGATGCCCAGATAGAAGCCCGCGTGCCCGAAGGCGGCAATCGCAAGCGCGTCGCCTCGACGGGCCGCGTCGGCAATTTGCGCGGCGGACAGGTCCGGGTTGGCGTGAAGCGAGGATTTCACTCCCTGAGCGATTTGTTCGTTGACATGGCGCGCGATGGACGGCCCGGAGCAAAACGACTCCAAATGGCCGTGGTGTCCACATCCGCACAGTGGGCCATCCGGATCGATGATCATATGTCCCAGTTCTCCACCCAGGCCATGGAAGCCTTGCAGCAGATGACCATTGCTGATGACGCCTCCGCCGATGCCGGTACTGATGGTGAAATAGACGAGATCCTGATGGCCTCTACCCGCGCCATATTGCCATTCGGCCAGAGCAGCCAAATTCGCGTCGTTATCCAGATGTACCGGCACACTAAAATGTTGTGAGAGCCTGGGCCCCACAGGGAAGTCTTTCCATTCGGGGATATTGGGCGTAGCAAGGATGACACCCTTGTGTGGATCCAGCGGCCCGGGCGAGGCAATCCCAATTGCGGCCACCTTCTCCGCGGGCCAGATGGACTCCACGGCTTGCACGAGCCGGTCGTATACCCCGGGTTCGTTGGCCAGTGAACGTGTGCGTTGATGTGCAATGGGTGTGGTGCTGTTGGATTCGTAGACGGCGACGCGGATATGAGTCCCGCCGATATCTATGGCAACGATGAGGCTCATGATGATGATTATAACCGACCCATCATCGCCTTTCTTTAGACTTCCCTTACACCCGGAAAAGGGGCCAATGTACTGATTATCAATCTGGAAAAATACTCCATGGCCGTAATAGTTACAGCCGGTTGACTCTTGTTTTCCTCCCTGCTAAACTCCTCGTATGAACAATTTGCGAAAAGTCGAAAGGGACCGTTTTATGCAAAATGTAAGGGAGTTCGGCCGCTGGCTGGCTCCGGGACTGGGTGTAAAACGCTGGTTTCTCTTTGTGCTGGGGGGGATTACCTTGTTGGGGATCGGCCTGGCGATGCTTCTGCTGGACCTATATCGCACTGGATCGACCAACGAAACGTTTTTGACCATTCTTTCCTATGCCTCGCTCCGGTTTATGCCGCGCGGCCTGCGCGTATTAATCTTTGGCGGGGTGGGGCTTGGACTGGTGCTGTATGGCATCTATCGCTTCAACCGCTCTTTGTTGCGGCCGTTCATTCGTCCGGGGCATGCGGTTGTCGATGAACTGGCGAACTATCGCCGCCGCGAGCGTGGACCGCGTATTGCCACGATTGGCGGCGGTCACGGGCTATCTACGCTGCTGCGCGGGTTGAAACTCTACACCAGAAACTTGACGGCCATCGTAACGGTGGCGGACGACGGCGGCTCCTCCGGGCGCCTGCGCGAGAGTTTTGGCATTCTGCCTCCCGGCGATATTCGTAATTGTCTGGCAGCGCTTTCGAATGATGAGCAGATGTTGACTCAATTGTTTAAATATCGCTTTAGTGGTGCGGGCGAACTGGATGGACATTCCTTTGGCAATTTGTTCATCACCGCCCTGGCCGAGATCACGGGCAGCTTTGAGGAAGCCATCGTTGAATCGGGCAGAGTGTTGTCGGTGAGTGGACGCGTACTGCCTTCCACATTGTATGATGTGAGACTGGTGGCGGATATGCAATTACCGAATATAGTGAATCAGGTGCGGGTACAGGGGGAGAGCCGGATTCCCCAGATGGCGGGCAAAGTCCGCCATGTCTGGCTGGAGCCGAACGACGCGCCGGCATTTCCGCCTGCACTGAAGGCCATCCTCAACGCGGATATGATCGTGGTCGGGCCGGGCAGTTTATACACCAGCCTGTTACCGAATCTGCTGGTGCCCGACCTGTTGGGCGCGATCCATGCCAGCCGCGCTCTTAAAGTGTATGTGTGTAACATTGCCACGCAATCCGGTGAGACGGATATGTACTCCGGTTATGATCACGTGCTGGCGCTGGAGGAGCATATCGGGAAAAATCTGTTCGATATCATTCTGTGTAACGACAATTACGCCGGTCAACTTGATGCAACGTCGCAGTGGGTGCTGGCTGACGAAGCAACATTATCCGATGCGCGCGTACGTATTGCGGATTTGACCGATGGCGAGCATCCGTGGCGGCACGATTCAGCCAAGCTGGCCAAGACATTGATAGAAATTCTTGATGAGTATACCGGTCCGCTGGCCTGATATTACATTTGTCATTATTTTTCTTCATAAGGCTCTGTGATAAAATGTTTTTGTATACTCTATCACAAACAATTTTCGGAGGTTAGAAATGACTGTCAAAGTTGGAATCAATGGATTTGGTCGCATTGGTCGCCAGGTACTTAAAGCAATCCGCGATATGTATGCAAACGAATTGGAAGTTGTTGCGTTTAACGACATTGGCGACATGAAGACCATGGCGCATTTGCTCAAATATGATTCAACCTATGGACGCTTCGATGGTACCGTTGAAGTTTCAGAGGATGCCCTTTTGATCGATGGCAAAAAGGTGAAAGTCTTCAAGGAAACCGATCCTGCTGCCATCCCCTGGAAGGACCTCGGCATTGACATTGTGATCGAGTTGACTGGCTTGTTCACCCTCAAGGAAGACGGTGTGAATAAAAAGGGCAAGCAGGTGAAGGGCGCCGTCAATCACATCACATCCGGTGGTGCCAAGAAGGTCATCATTTCGGCTCCAGCCACAGGCGAGGACCTCACCATCGTGTTGGGCGTCAATGAGGACAAATACGATCCGAAGGTTCACCATGTGGTTTCCAATGCTTCCTGCACCACCAATTGTCTGGCTCCTGCTGCCAAGGTGGTGCATGACAACCTCACTATCAAGCGCGCCTTCATGACCACCATTCACTCCTATACCAACGATCAGAAGGTGCTCGATCTGCCGCATTCTGATCTGCGCCGTGCCCGCGCTGCTGGTTTGAACATCATCCCTACCACGACTGGTGCCGCCAAGGCTATTGCGTTGGTCATCCCTGATCTCAAGGGCAAATTCGACGGTTATTCCCTGCGCGTTCCAACTCCGACCGTCTCTGTTGTTGATTTCACCGCTGAAGTTGAAAACGAGACCACCACTGAAGAACTGCGCCAGATGTTCCGTGATGCTGCCAAGGAACCCCGTTTCAAAGGCATCCTCGAAGCAGTGGACGAGCCTCTGGTCAGCATGGACTTCAAAGGCAGCTCCTATAGCTCCTCGGTCGACCTGCCCTTCACCTCTGCTTTGGGCAAGGAAAAGAACAACTTCATCAAAGTCGTCACCTGGTACGACAATGAGTGGGGTTACTCCTGCCGCACGGCTGATCTCGCCGCGATGATGGCAAAATCCCTGTAATACATCAGTAGGGGCGGGATAACCCCGCCTCTATTTTTTGGTGGAATCTCATGAACAAGAAAACTGTAAAAGATATTGACCTCAAGGGCAAACGTGTGCTCATGCGCGTGGATTTCAATGTGCCGATGCAGGATGGCAAGGTGACCGATGACAAACGCATCAGGGCCTCGTTGCCGACGATCAAATATGTGCTGGAGCAAGGTGCCTCGTTGATCTTGATGAGTCATCTGGGAAGGCCGAAAGGCGTTCCTGCTCCGGAATTCAGTCTGCGTGCCGCCTCCGAAGTTTTATCCTCCCATCTGGGGATTCCCGTTAAGATGGCGCCTGATTGTGTTGGCCCGGAAGTGGAAGCCATGGCCAGCGAACTCAAACCCGGCGAAGTGCTGATGCTCGAGAATACGCGCTTCCATAAGGGAGAGGAGAAGAACGATCTTGACCTGGCGAAGCAGATGGCTGCACTGGGCGACGTTTACGTGAACGACGCCTTCGGGTCCGCACATCGTGCCCATTCCTCCACGGAAGGCGTGGCGCGCTTCCTGCCAGCGGTCTCCGGCTTCCTGATGGAACAGGAACTGGAATACCTCGGCCGCGCCGTGGCGAACCCGGAACATCCTTACATTGCCATTCTCGGTGGTGCAAAGATCAGCGATAAGATTCTGGTCGTTGAGACTCTGCTCTCCAAATGCGACAAGTTGATCATTGGCGGCGGTATGGCCAATACCTTCCTGGCTGCCAAGGGATTGAACATGCAGGCTAGCCTGGTTGAAGAGGCCTCCCTCGCTACGGCCAAGTCCATCATGGAAAAATCAAGTGATAAGTTGATCCTGCCGGTGGATGCGGTCGTGGCGGATAAGTTCGATGCGGAAGCCAATACACAAACCGTGGATGTCGATAAGATTCCCGCTGGTTGGCGCATGATGGATGTCGGACCGAAGACGCTTGAGCTGTACAAAAATGCGTTAAACAGAGCCAAATTGATCGTTTGGAACGGACCTGTGGGCGTCTTCGAAATGCCGAAATTTGCCGAAGGGACTTTTGCCCTGGCCAAACTGTTGGCCGAATCCGGGGCAACGACCGTGATCGGTGGCGGTGATTCAGCCAGCGCGGTCAAGAAGGCGGGAGTCGCTAATCAGATGAACTCACGTCTCGACGGGCGGCGGCGCCTCCCTGGAATTTTTGGAAGGCAAGGAATTACCCGGCGTGGCCGCGTTGATGGATAAATAAATAAACATCTCGCGCTGAGCGGAGCCGTAGGCGCAGTCGAAGCGCATAAGGCGGCGAGAGCCTGTAACCTTGATTTCAAACAGGATGAGCGAGATTCGTTCATCCTGTTTTTCTTGATCGAATTGTAATGTAAAATAAGAATGCTCAAATCATGGAAGCAAAGAGGAAATAAAAAATGCGTACACCACTTGTTGCCGGAAATTGGAAAATGAACAAGACCGTCGCCGAAGCTCGCGAGCTGGTCTCCAAAATGAAAGAGCCCCTGGGCGAAATCCAGGGCGTGGAAAAAGTTCTCTGCCCGCCCTCCGTAGCGTTGTCGGCTCTGTCTGAAATGCTCGCGGACACAGACATTGGCCTCGGCGCGCAGAATATGTACTGGGAGGAGAAAGGCGCCTTCACCGGTGAACTCGCGCCGAACATGGTGAAGGAATTATGCAATTACATCATCATCGGTCACTCGGAGCGTCGCGCCTATTTCGGCGAAACTGATGAGACCGTGAATCGAAAACTTCACGCGGCGGTCAAAGCGGACCTGACGCCCATTGTTTGTGTGGGCGAGACTCTGGATCAATACGAATCCGGGCAAACGGCCGAAGTTGTTCACCGTCAAATCAAAGTTGGCCTGGCTGACGTCGATCCCGCCATTGCACCGCGCATCGTGGTTGCTTATGAACCCATCTGGGCGATCGGGACCGGTAAAGCCTCCAGCGGAGAAAATGCTAATGGCGTGGTCGCACAGGTCATTCGTCCGGCATTGAGCGAACTATACGGAAATGAAACTGCACAGGCGATCCGCGTCCTGTATGGCGGATCGGTCACGGCGGCCAATGCCTCCGAATTCTTTCCCCAGCCTGAGATCGACGGCGCGTTGGTGGGCGGTGCCAGCCTCAAACCTGATGAATTTGTGGCGATCACCAAAGCCGCTGTGAAGGTTGAGTAAACGGGTACACAAGTATACATAAACGTGTGTAGCTGTTTACCTGTATACTTGTCTACTTCCCTATGACACAACTCTCAGGTTGGCTTTGGTTTCTAATGATGCTCGTGCCGCTGATCCTGCTTCAGCGGCTTTTGCATCGCGAGATCCAGGCGGTCATTCTGATTATCACGCGTGACCAAAGGTTGACCATGGGGATTTTTTCATTTATTTTTCTGCCCGGCGTTTTTCTACATGAACTCAGTCACTTTGTTATGGCCAAGATCTTACGCGTGCGCACCCGGGGCTTTTCCCTGATTCCGCAGTCCCTGCCGGACGGACGCTTGCAGCTTGGCTATGTGGAAACTGCCAAGGCCGACGTGGTGCGCGACACATTGATCGGCGCGGCACCTTTGATCGTCGGGACGCTCTTCGTTGCCTACGTGGCGATCTATCGCCTGGAGATGCGCGCCCTGTGGGATGTCTTCCGCAACGGCCAGATGAATTTGTTCTGGCTGGGGGTGTTCAACCTGCCGGATGTACAGGATTTTTACCTGTGGTTCTATCTGGCCTTCGCGGTGAGCAGCACCATGATGCCCTCTGAATCTGATCGTCATGCCTGGCTGGAATTCATCATCTCCATTGCTGTCTTGTTTGGGATTGCCTTGCTTTTCGGCGCCGGGCCGTGGATGCTAACCAACATAGCCCCGCGGATCAGTAACTTTCTCAGTTCTGTGGCCGTGATCTTTGGCTTAAGTTCCTTTGTGCATGTTTTGCTGGTATTGCCCACTGCCTTGATTTATAAATTACTGGCGCGCGCCACCGGGATCGATGTGGCATGATACTGTTTTATCCCTTAACGTAAGATAGCTTCTCGTGGATCAAACCCTCTCTTACGCGGAAAATGTCAACGCCGCGCACGTGGCCTTGCCCTTCTTCATTATTTGCCCAGCTATATTTCCAACGCATGATGCAGCGTTCACCCAGTCCAAAAATTTCCTCGATGTCGATGTGCGCCTGAGAGGACTGGCGAAAGAAGTCCTGCCAAAACTGAGTGACCCTCGCTTTTCCCTTATATACTGTCCCATCGGGCGCTGGCTCCGTGTTTTCAAAGATACAATCATCGCTCGTTAACTGCATCATCCCCGCGACGTCATGACGATTGAAGGCCTCATTGAACGCCAGGACGAGGCGGGTTGCTGATTCCAAGCGGGATAGTCGGGCTGGGCTCATGGAAATCTCTCCTTCTTGCAAAAACTGATTAACAGATAAACATGGCTAATTACTCACTGATTCGATTGGTACGTTTATTGATTATTTGTCGACATCGCCGTTAATTGGTTAGCAATGTTAGCGAGATCCATCACGATTTTGTTGAGAACCAACCAAGCAGACTAACTGGCACTCTGTAATAAAACCAATCTTTATTTCTGGAATAGTCACGCTCTTTCTCATTGTTCATACCCCAGATGCACTCGGGACTTTCCGCTGTTGACTTAATAAACAATTCGTCTGCTTTCTTTAGTCGCGATTAGTTTACATTCTTGTTGAATTCACAGTCCATCGTGTGAGCTACCTAACGATTTGGATTAGGCCCTTGTGGAGCGTGCCACGAAGAGTTCCGCGTGTGTTAGCTGGCCTTCATGCTCGGAGATGGTTGTGCGGTTGGGGGCGTACTTTGACCTCTCGATTGATCCGCTCACTTAACTCGCCTTCGGCGACTTCTAAATCATAACGAACCTGTAAACGAAGCCAAACTGCTGCACTGGTACTAAAATAACGAGCCAAACGCATGGCCGTATCCACACTAATAGAACGTACCCCGTTAACGATCTGGCTGATACGAATCGGAGTCACACCAATGTCGTGCGCTAAACGATACTGGGTCAAACCCAATGGCTTCATGAAATCCTCAAGCAGGATTTCGCCAGGGTGAATAGGAGATAAACTTTTATCCATCATATTTTCTCTCATCCGTGGTAATCCACAATCTCAACGTCTTTGGCCTTGTTATCTGACCACTTGAAGCAAATGCGCCATTGGTCATTGATGCGGATGCTATGCTGCCCAGCCCGATTACCTTTCAATTTTTCGAGCTTGTTACCTGGAGGGGCAAGCAAATCCTGTAAATCTTCTGCATCATCCAGATAAATCAACTTTCGGCGGGCAGTACGTTGAATATCTTTTGGTAGTTTATTAGAAGTCTTGCCATGAAAGATCTTCTCGGTTTCCGCGGAAGCGAAAGACTCTATCATGACACGATAATATCACGAGGCGATAATATTTTCAAGTTTTGGGTAATCAAGCGGCAGGCTGACAAAACTGTCGACAACTCAAAATAGGGTACTTTAGCTGCTTCCAAAAATCATAGTCTGATTGGTAAACTCAAAAGTACAAGTTCTTCCATTGCAGCTCATGGACTTCCGCTTGTCAGCTGCATACCGCATTGGGCGCGCGTTTAAAGACACATCTATTTTTCATTTAGATTTTACGGCCAGAAAGGACGGATCTACTTATAATGACAGCATGACCATAGATTCCACATTATCGGTACAGCCGAGTGTTTCAACTACCCAAACCATAGATAGGGGAAGTTCTTCCTCAGAACTCAAGCAGACCCTCCAGAGTTTTGCCGACACCATGCGCATCATGTTATTGACGCAGCTCATGTCATCCATGGATTCGTCCAGTGGCGCTGACCTGCTCAACAGTGGCGGTGACAGCGCGGGAAGTTCTGCGAGCATGAGTATGGGCCTGATGACCTCGATGATATCCATGTACGAACAGTTGATCTCACAGCAGATTCAGAATGCCAATACCGAAACTGATAACGGAGCAACCAATCTTGCTTCGGCTGCAACAACGGCACTTGGCAGTTTTCATCATATTAACCAGTTCCAGGCCGAACTTCAGGTGGGCGGAGATGGCGCAAATGCCGACTGTGGACCTACTTCACTGGTCATGGCTTTACATCAACTAGGACTGCGCGTGGCTGGAGAAACCTCCAACAGCAACGACGGCGACGCCGTGGACTTGGCGCGGCTTTCGATGATTGCCGACAGCGCCAGGGATGGCGTGGATGCCAATGGGAACCGCGTCGATGCCGAACACAGCACCTATACCAACTTTGGCGACCTGAAACGCGGCGCCGCAGCCGCCGGAGCGAAGAGTCAGATGATCACATCCAGTGCAGCAGGAATCCAAAGCGCACTGCAGAGTGGTGCCAGCGTGATTGTCAGCGGTACTTTTACAGGGAAATATCCCTTGCCCTGGACAGGAGATCGCGGCATTGACAATAATTCCGCTCCTGGCCATGCCGGTGCGCACCTGATCGAGGTCAGTGCTTATGATTCCGCTTCCAATACATTTACCGTTCAAGACCCTGCCCGCAACCAGGCACTTCAGGTGAGTGCCTCTGCTCTGGAGCAATTCATGGCCGGCAATTCCGGGGCCATGGCTCTATGGAAATAGAATACAAGCTGAATCTGGAAACAATGACGGCGAGGGGAGAAAAACAATCGATCTTCAAACGACCCACGGTGCGCGTTCGTGGACCAGTCCTCCGGGTTGTGGCGGAACGCCGTTTGAGGGGAAAAAGGCTGAGCAGTACGAAAATACTTGAAAATGCCGCACGACGCGAAGCGGCAGCCCTAGGTCAGATGTACGCTTTGTTATACACCATCCGATACCTTACACGACCAAACGACTGTCAGTATTCATGTGCTGCTGGCTGATTGCCAGCCGCTTAGGGGTGTTAGTTGTATCTGCTTCGAAAGATCATAGGCAGTCGAGAGATCTCTGTCGTTTTCCACAAACACGCGCCCGATCACGAGCACCGAATTGTTCGACGAGGATATTTGCTTCATGCCGCTCGGTACCTGTCCTTTCCAACTCAGCCCCGTAATGAGATAGTCGCCCGCCTGTGTACCCGTGGTGCGCTTGCCAACATAGGCGAAGTTTGTATTGTACAAAGGATTCGTGAATTGCACGCTGTAATAGCGGTCGTTCATATCTGGAACGTGCAGGACTTGCGGTCCCTTACTGAGGTCTAACCAGCCGACCGTAAGGAGCGTGTCGCGGTTCACGCCGGAAGTCGCCACTTTTGGGGCCGAAGCGGGTGGGTGGATGGGATCTGCAAAAAGCGACTGCGGCTCCGTGTAAAGAGTATTGATCGGGACGGGGCCTTCGCCAAATCCTTTAACGAGGATCGCTCTCTTGTATACGGAAAGCAGCAGGCATGGCCACAAATAGGTGAAAAGGAGCCATGACGCGACCATCAACGAACCAAATAGTAGCAAATGCGCCACATAAGTCATCATGACACCTCGATAATCGGCGGTACCGTATACTCGCCATTGAGAATGGCCGCGCCGGGGATGTACACGCGCAGCCAGAGGATGAAGTTGCCTGCAGGCGCGGGCAGCCAATTGGATTCATGACCAGCCGGCGCGGCGTTCTGGAGGTAAATGTCAATGGAGCCGTCGGCGTTCGGTGCGAGTCCAGAGCGGTCGCTGACGCTGTACCGATTGATTGGATTCGGCACAAAGCGATTTTGCGCATCGCCTATCGTCAGCGACCAGAATGCCTTATTCGGTGGAAGACCGCCCGGCGGGAAGTGTATGATGTTGTCATTTTTTCCAGAGAGAGTATGACCGGCACCGTCCCTGGAGGTCGTCCAATACATCGCCTCTTGCGGCACATTTACCGGGCCGGGAAATATTTGGGCGTGCGCGGCTCGCAACAATATGCCGTTGCTGGGCTCGCCCAATCCGAACATGGTGATCCAGCCGTTGACTTTCGTGGCCTTAATTCTCGCGTAAATTTGGGCTGTGAGAAACGCCATCCCAAAACCGATGAAGAAACCCTGCACAATGTCATTCCGCACAGTTCTTGTTTGGGGAAAGAAGAATAAATGGATGAGGAACCAAACGCATATCAAGCCGATGAGAGTCGTCAGAATATTGGATATTCTACTGTTCATATTATTTTCCTGGTCATTTTGAGCTATAAGATGCAAGTTGTATCAGCTGTGCAAGGTCGTAAGCGCTTGCCAGGTCACTGTCGCTGTCCACAAGCACACGGCCGATAACGAGCACCGAGTTGTTCGGTGAGGGTATCTGTTTCATGTTATCCGGCACTGTGCTCTGCCAGTTCGGACCCGTTATGAGGTAGTCGCCCGCTTGCGTGCCCGTGGTGCGTGTGCCGACATAGGCGAAATCGGTATCGAACGGATCCGTGCACTGTACCCGAGAAGATGGGCAAGCCATCATTTAGAACGAGAGAAACAACTCCGCAGGGGGATAGACGGGCGCATTGGCGTCAGTATACTCCCAAAGGGCAGGCGCGCAAGCCGTACATAGCAATGGAGAGCATTGAGTAAGACTCCCGTGCTGCACCGTGGTTTCCGGTCGAATTGATTTGAATATTGGTGGCGCACGGTTGGCAGGATGACCAAAGCGACCCCGATGAGAAAGTGTCGCCACGGCGCCACGGCGACGCTAATCCCCGCGAGTGACTGGGCCTGCCTCAAATCAACCCAAAAAGGAGTATCAGGAAATGAGCAAGAAGAGCAGGCGAACCCGAGGTATTGAGGAGGCACATCCGTTTGCAGGAATGAGCCAGGTCCATCCAAATGCAGCAGGCGTGGATATTGGAGCGGTGGAAATCGTTGTCTGTGGGGCAGGGGATAAGACAACCCAGATCGTGAAAGCCTTTGGGAATTACACGGTGGATCTGCAGTCGATTGGGAAATGGCTCAAAGAACATCATGTAAAGACAGTGGCGATGGAAAGTACCGGCGTGTATTGGATCCCGTTGTTCGAGGAACTGGAACGGCAAGGATTGGAATGCTTGTTGGTCAGTTCCCGGTCTTTGCGCAGAGTGCCTGGGAAGAAGAGTGACATCCTGGATGCGCAGTGGCTCCAAACACTGCATAGCTATGGATTGCTGGAGAGTTCGTTTCCGTCCACAGCGAGACCTGGTCGCACTGCGGACGCTGCTGCGTCATCGCGGTCAGTTGGTGGATCACCGCTCACCGCATGTCCAGCACATACAAAAAGCCTTCTTGCAGATGAATGTGCAGTTGTCCCAGGCATTGAGTGATGTGACCGGGGAGACGGGTATGAGGATCATTCGTGCCATGGCGGAAGGAGAATGCGATCCACACCCATTGGCGACCTATCGGGATCGGAACTGCAAGAATAGTGAAGAGGAGATCGCCAAAGCTTTAACCGGGACATGGCGGGAGGAATACCTGTTCATCGTGAAGCAATCACTGGAGTTGTATGACTACTATACAAAGCAGATCGAAATCTCTGATGCAGAGATCGAGCGGATGTAGGCACTGACACGGCCGGATTGGGACGAGGGGAGTTGAGGCCGTTGTCGAAAAGGAAGCGCAACTCACCCAGCAAGAACGAACCACCGAACAAGGAAGCCCTGCGCAGCCACTTGAAGCGCATCAGCGGGGTGACTTGAGTGTAGTGGATGGGTTCGGAGTATCGGTGGCACCAATGCTGATCACAGAGTGTGGGACGGATATGAGCAAATTCCCAACCGAGAAGCATTTCTGTTCATGGTTGGGACTGGCACCGAAGCATGAGGTCTCGGGTGGCAAAATCCTAAAGAACAAGACCCTGAAGACCAAGAACCGAGCAGGGCAGGCATTCCGCATGGCGGCGCAGTCGGTCAAGAAGTCGAATACGGTGTTCGGCTCATTCTACCGACGGCTGCGGAGCAGGCTGGACAAAGCGCAAGCCACAGTTGCCACCGCACACATGATCGCACGCGTGGTGTATCACATGTTGAAGTACAAGCTGGAATACGAAACGATCGATGTTGAAGACTATGAGGTAAAGTACAAGGAACAGCAGATCAAATACATGAAGAAGAAAGCCGCAAAACTCGGCTTCCAGCTTGTCCCAGTGTAAGTTGGTATGTACAAATGAAAGAGGCGTCCTCGATGGAGAACGCCTGCTTCGCATTTAACTGCTTGCATGAATTTTGACGATTTTTCGTCTTATGCCTGAGAAATGTTGTGATTTTTCTTCAACTTAGTTGTCTGATGATCTTCTCAGGGCTATCTGTGGTGAGGTTGTTTCTGAGAGTTGGGTAAGGGAGCGGCATTGCTGTCACTCCCTCCCCTCAGAACGGTACGTGCGACTTTCATCGCATACCGCTCAAGCATCTCGAAGGCGCTCCTTGACCGGGAGACCCATCAGCCCATTCCTGCGCTGACTTCACGATACCGACCGGGGAGCAACTACACGTTTCCGCTTAGGGGCGCACCCACAGGTTATACCTGCCGTCATTTGCTTTCCCATATAAGAGTTGTTTCTCTGGCTTTCTCGTGACGAGACACCTGCTGGAAGTCTGCTCGTTTTCACGCCGGGCAAATTCTGAACCCGTATCAACGCCATTACAGCATTGCCTTCGCTTTCTCCAGCATCCTTTACCCGCTGCGCCATCGGTGGGTTTTACGACCGTCCCTACCCACAGGGAGCGCAATGGGCTTACCCTGTTCCGCTTGTTTACCCAAGTGGGTTAGGTGGCAATACGTCAGCCTGCAAGCGGTGTTGGGTAGGTTTTGCAAGACGAATTTGAATTTGGTATTTTTATGGTTGTTGACTACATATATCGGTGGGCGGCGTTTTTCTTTTCAAAACTGCTTTTTCTTGTTTAGGTTAACTCAGGATCAGGCGCGAACGTTGGAAACTAAGCAGCGAGGCGACTAATAAAATCGCGTTAAGTACGGCCAGAACGAGCATAATTATCAGCACTATTTGTGATGTGGTCAACGAGGCAGTCAAGGCGTGGGGCAAAAGCCTAACAACTGTGGAGATAGCCAGTCCAAGTATTATCAAGCCTAGCAGCATGGTTTGAGATGCCTGGCGCACGGTTGTCGATTTCAAGGATATCAGTACCCCGCCGCTAGCGGCAAGGAGCGTAGTCAGGAAGCATAAAACAAGCACAACTGCAAAGAGGCTGATGGTTTTATAAAATTCCCATTGCCCCAGCCCTTGGGACAAGTTGACCACCACATCTCCTATCAGCAGGCAAAATAGCGTCATCACCCAGTTATATCCAACTGTCACCAGCACCTTGCTCAACAAAATCGCTCGATCAGAGATGCGGCTGGCGAGCAGGGTTTCCAGGGTATGGCGCTCGCGCTCCCCAGCAATGGCGTCGCTAATGATAAGGATGACAAACATAAATGGAGTAAGAACGACAATTAGCACGGGCGCCGACTCAAGATTGATCCAGCCCTGCCTAAAGGACAGTGGCAAGATAATCCCCAATACAGCGATATTCAGCAGAGGACGTAGTAAATCAGAGCGGCCGCCCGACCAGAGAAAATCCTTCCATTCTTTCCAAATCATTGTCCGCAAATCGTTCATTGATCTTCCTCCTGCATCAACGTCAAAAATAGATCCTCCAGACTCTCTCTTCCTCTGGAAATATCCTCTATTTCTGCCCCAGACTGGACGATCAAGGTTACCAGGGACCCGATTTTGTTCTCACCGTTAAGCTCAATCATCAGTCGACCATTTTGAATTTCAACTCGTTTTACTTCTGGACGGGTCTGAACCAAGGTTAGGGTCTTTTCATTGAAGCCGCTTCCAATGATCTCAACCTTGTGTCCGCCATTTCTTAACCGTAATTCGTCCGGGTTGCCAACCGTAATGAGTTTTCCATTGCGGATGACACCAACTTGGGCGCATAGTTTTTCGGCTTCTGCCAGATTATGTGTATTGAGAAAAACGGTTACACCTTCGCTGGCAACCAAACTGGTCAGGTCTGCGTGTAAAGCCGCGGCCGCTACCGGGTCGAGACCAGCAGTTGGCTCATCCAGGAAAACCAACGGTGGGTGATGAAAGAGTGCTCGGGCGATTGCTATTTTTTGCTTCATCCCCCAACTCCAACTGCCCACCTTCTCCCTGCGACGATCCCAAAGGTCCAGATGGGTGAGCAACTCTCTAATACGTGCTTTCCTTTCGGATCCAGACATGCGGTAGATGCGTCCGTACAGGTCGAGATTATCTTCTGCACTCATGCGTTCATATAGACCTGAAAACTCAAGTAGTGCACCGCTTCTATTACGAATTTTATTGGCTTGTGAACGTGTATCAAAACCCATTACCCTAACTTGGCCCTTGGTTGGTTCAAATAGACCTAGGAGAAGATGGATGGTGGTAGTTTTCCCGGCACCGTTTGGCCCAAGAAACCCAAAAACAATTCCGGCCGGCACATCCATGGATAGGTCATCGACCGCCTTAATTGTTCCAAACGAGCGACAAAGGTGTTCAGTGTGAATTATGGATTCAGGCATTCATTCAACTCCTATAACCAATCAGGTGCAAAATTCGCCATCATAAGAGCTTTCTTTAAGTTCACCTTTATGATTATTTTCTGCTCCTCAATAGCGGGCTGACAATTATTCTGAGATTCTTAGCCGCCCAATGGCAGGCGTTACCGCCCGCACTTTCGGAGAAGCGGTGTTGGGCGGTGGTTTTTTAGATGAGTGACGGAACTTTCATCTGCGCTTCTTCGCTTCTGATTTCCTGAAATTCTCTTCTACCCGAAATTTCACAATTTTACCTATCAAGTCGTAAGGAATGGGTCTGTCCAGCGGAAACTTGAGCGAACCCTCTTTTCCTTCATAGGTCGACAACGCTTGGAATTTTTTCCTGACATCCTTTGATCCAGGATAAAACCCGATATGCTTTTTGAAAGCGGCAAAATAAACCAAATTGCCTTGCAGCATAAAGGTTGGCATTTGATACTTGATCGTCTCTTCCGCGTCTGGTGCTGCTTTTTTGATCGTCATCCTTATCTTCTCAAGAATCTCTTGAACATCTGGCGGAAAGCCCGCAATGTATTCATCTACATTTTTGGATGCACTTTGGTTGGTGTTCATACTTACCTCCTTCAGAGTCAATTACCAATTATTATCTAGGAAGATTTTTGACTTCGCAACTTCATCCCATGCCAAGCAGCAATTAACACCCACAGGCAATTGGAAAGGATGATAAGTCTATCGGCCCAGCCATCCAGTCCAACCACTCCTGGTGGTAATGCTACTGGTGCCTGTGAAGGAAGCTGGCCGCCATTTGCATGCATGAATTGAACCGTCATTAGGATCAATGTCGCCACCAACAGAACGACACTTATCCAACTAAGGTTCGCCATCCAGAGAAGTGGCTGCTTAACCGTTTGCCACGCTTGGCTGTGGCCGAGGCTTACGCTCAGCAACAATGCCGCAATGGGAAAGCCGACAACCCCAAGCAAGCCTGCGATACTGTGCCCAGGGTCATGATTGATATCAAAGACAGAAGCCATTGCCTCACCTATGCCAGCAATGACCAGAAACCACAATCCGACTTTACCGGCCCGGGTCTTAACTTGCGACCAAATCGCGACCGCCAATGCCCATGAGCTAATACCCCAGACTAGGAACATCAGCGACAACACCCAACCATAATGGCCAAGTGCATATTCACTGACCATACGCCAGGAAGGAGCGAATTCTGGACTCAGCACATGTAAACTGTCAAGGAATGTGAGCGTTGCAATTGAAGTAGCGATTGCCAAACCTGCTGCCGATGCTGAGATCTTCAATGTATCACTGTTTGAAGCGATGTTTTTCATCGTTCTCCTTTCGTCAGATCACGAGAATGTTTTAACGCGCTCAACTCGGTGTTCAGCCGCCATTTCACCTCCTCAGGGGCTATGGATGGTCACCATCTAAACACCCAAATTAATATGGGTATTTGGCTGAAATTGTATTGGTCAGAAATAGCCCGAACACAAATTCTGGCGCTTTGAGCAATTTCTGCGGTGAAATCACCTTTGTTTGGTTCGGAGATTGCCTAAAAAGCTAACAATGAGACTGTTCGCCCTTTATCTGATGATTACAGTATTTGGCTGAAATTTCAAGGTCATTTTAGCACCCACAGCGGAGAAACTGCAATGTCGGATACAACGAAATTTACCCCCAAAAAGCACCCGGAACCCCAACCCCATGGTCAGAACAACACTTCCGATTCGAAGCCGAAAAAATTGCTCGAGCAAGTTTAGGAAGCCCTACGGACCAAACATTATTCCTACCGTACCAAACAAACCTATATGGATTGGATCAAACGATAGATCATCTTTCGTAACAAATGTCCTCCGGTGAGATTGACTTTTCTAAGCCCATTCGTTTCTTTCGTAAAAAAACAGGCTTCAAGATGAACTCTTGAAGCCTGTTTCACTCTCATTTCTATAAATAATACGTCATCCGTTGCAGATGGGTGACGGGATCCGTGTGTTGTACGTGCACATCTCTTGGTGCATTCAAACTGATGGGTGCATAATTCAAAATCGCCTTGATGCCGGCCTTGACCAGTTGGTCGGTCATTTCCTGCGCGGCCCTAGCCGGAAGGGTGAGCATGGCGATCTTGATCTTTTTCTCTTTGATTTTCTCCACCATCGTGGCAATATCCAGAATCTCATACTCTCCGGCTCTTTGCCCAATCTTTCCCGGGTCGTTGTCGAATACCATGCTAATATGAAAGCCGCGATTGGCGAAGCCATTGTAACGGGCCAGGGCATGACCGATGTCGCCCATCCCGACGATGACCACTTCCCAGACGCGGTCCACTTTCAGTATGTCGCGCAGGCGTTCGGTCAGAAAGGGAATTGAATATCCGGTTCCCTGCTTGCCGAACTCACCGAACTGCGAAATGTCCTTGCGGATTTGCGCCGCAGAGATGCCGATGATCTCGCCCAATTCCTGCGAAGATGTGGTTTGAATCCCTTTTTCCGACAATCGTTGCAGCGCTCGCAAATAAATGGGCAGCCTGCCGATGATAATATCCGGGATCTTGTCAGTGTTCATGGGGATGTGCCCTCACTAGATGTGAAATTCTGCATTAACTCTACCATAAAAGGTTTTTTTTGTACAAACCAGCACAAACCCCATCCGGAATTGTTACAGAATTGTTATGGCCCGTTCGAGTCCGCATATTTACAGAAACTGGGCTGGTCATAAAGTATCGCACAATCCACCCAGGTATCGCCAAAGCGCACCAGCACATTGATCTGACCCAGCCACTCGTCATAATTGCCAATGACCAAATGCCACGGCTTGCCGATCTCATCCTTGACGCCGCGCAGTGAGACAGTATGCATTGCACGAGAAAGCGTGGGATCCACCTCCTGCCCCAGATGATCCACCGAAAACTGAATCGTTTCATTCATCGCCAGCACAGCAGAACGCAACGGCTCATTCAGCACCGTATCCACCGTGGTGCCGTTGATGACCATGATCAACGCACAAACCAGCATCGGCGCGACCTTGCCGAACAGGGAGGTCGCGAACGCGGCCGGTTCGGTCAGCGGGATCTGCAAAATCCCTGCCAGCAGCATGAAGATCAGGATCCAGCCAAATGCCAGCGCAAAGCGCGAACCGAAAGTTTCATAATAAACGTAGTTCAGCATGCTGCCAGTCTCGGGGTCGAGTAGCGAAACCAGCCTGGGAAAGATTTGCAAAGGCAGGGCCAGCACCAACCAGGCGAAGACTGCGGATGCCCCCAGATAAAAAACGAGCGATAAGATACCCCTTTGAAAACGGGAAGTCAGCCATCCGGCGATGCTTCCCACCAGTCCGCAAATGATCGCTCCCACGATGAATTTGAGCCACGGCTGCAGCACATGCGCCTGACTAAGCTGGTAGGCGTCCCAACCCCAGGCGGCCGCCGAAAATGCCAAACCAGCGGTCAAACCGTATATCGTTCCGAAACGCCTTTTGATGAGAACCACTTCGAGATTTTGCTGAGTATTTTCGAAAAAGATACTTTTCATAGAATTCATGGTAATGTCTTGATATTGAGAGTATAGGATGAATAATCGAGTGATCCATTTGGGATCGCGCTCACGTGCACCTGGACCGGTTTTCCCGGTTCGACTGCGACGATCGCTTGCGCCCCACAATTGAGTTCGCTCCTTCCTTGAATTGCCTGTCCGTTTTGCAGAAGTTCGATATCCAACATGTGGCTGCCCTCGCAGGAAATCTCCACCAGGACACCTCTGCCATATGGAGTGAATTGTATCCAATCTTCTGTGTCGCCTGTGGGCGCGGAGACATCGCTGGAATATTGTAAAGCACGCGTGCCCGTTGGGGAGAAGCTGATATTCACAGCCGGGGAGGCAGCCGAGTCACCGTCCTCCAGTGCGGGCAGCAATGTGGCTGTCGGCGTCGGCGGGATCCCGGTCGGGGTTCCAGTTCCAACGATCAGGCCTGCCTCCGAGATGATCGGTAGATTCTCCACTCCCTGCGCCTTCACAAAAGACGCGTTGACCCAACCTTTACCATTCGGCCCGGCTGGGAAATCGATCTGCAGCCAGACTCCGTCCGGATCTTTGCCCGTCAGGCTGACGACATCCTGCGGATTCAAAGTGCCCAGCGAATTGAAACTTGTCTCCGGTCCGCTGCGGATATTCAATTGCTGTTGAACAATGGCCATGTTTCCACCGGCTACCTCTGGCTTGCTGACTCCAATCGTTGGTACATCAGGTTGGCTGGTCGTCGTGATGTATTGGGCAGTGACCCAGCCTTTTCCCTCAGCAGCTTGCGGATAGAGGATCTGCCACCAATTTTCTCCCGGGTCTTTGCCGATGATCTGAATGCTTGTATTGGCGGGGATCATCCCCAGCACATTGCTGGCAGTGGACGGCTCGTCGCGCACGTTGAGTTGGGTAGCTGTTGTCCCTTCCACAGGATTAACGGTTGGCTGAGATTGAGGCTCAGGTGGAAGTGGTGTTTCCGATGGGGTTGGTGTAAAGGGTGGGAGGCTGGGGGTAACATTTAACAAGGCCGGCGTAGTTTGAGTTTCCTCATTCATCTGAAGACCACACCCGGCAAGTAACCACACAGCGAAGAACAGCCACAGAGTGATGCTTGTGAGACGCACGTCTTCATTTTACCGCTTTCATTACTTGCGCGGTGCGTTGTCATTGGGAGAACAAAACACCGCCTGAAGTGGCGGTAAGCGCCCCTGGGCAGACTCGAACTGCCCTCTTCGGCTCCGGAGGCCGACACTCTGTCCACTGAGCTACAGGGGCGGGCGAACAGATTTTATCACAGAGAAAACATTCCGCAGATGGTTCCATCTGCAGAATGTTATTCGTTCAGGCTTTTGCTTTCGGCGCCAACTGCACGAGTTCAGCGCGCAGCTTTTGTATGATCTTCGAATTGCCTCGTTCTTCGCCCAACTTTGCCAGTTGCTCCTTCTTATGGGCGAGTTCACCCAAGACCTGATAGAAGCGATTTGTGGCGAAGAAACTACCGGAGGTCAATGCGGCGAATTGCATACCCGGACGGAAGAAGGAGATGGCAGTGTTATATTGCTTTTGAGAGATCGCGCCACTGGATACTTCTTCCTTCAATTGCCGTTTCAGTGTGTTTCGCTCGCGCACGATCATCCAGATAATAAAGCTGAGCATACAGGCGTAACCAAAATAATCGGCGACCAGGCCGATAAAGAATCCACCCGTACCGCCCAGCACGGTGCTGAACGTATTATGGAAGGCATGTGCCATCACCGCCACAATATAACCGGTTGGCACGGCCACGATCTTGATCAAAACATTACGGTTCAAGCGTGCAATGGCCAGACCGATGCCGGTGAAGGCGGTGAAGAAGGGATGCATCCAACTGACCAGCAGTGCACGGATGACCACCAGAGTCCAGAAGCCGCTCCAGCCAGAGGTGAGGAAGCCATTTCTGTAAATGTACAGCACGTTCTCAACCGCGGCAAAGCCCATGGCGGTGATGGCAGCATAAACAATCCCGTCCAGGATCGAATCGAATTCATTTTGAAACAGGAGAAATACGATCAGCACTGCCAGCCCCTTGAGTCCTTCCTCGATGATGGGTGCAACGATGGACGTTGTCCCAAACTCTGCTGCGCCCTCCGAGCCGGTCAGCGCATAAATCCCAATGCCAAATGCCGTATTGAGGATGAACGCACCGCCGGCCGCAATGACCATGCCCCAGGCAAAAGCAGCGCCCAGCAAAAGTTTCGGCTCCTTCTCATAGCGATCCAGCCAGTTGACAAAAGCCGCCAGTAGAAACATCGGCACGAACCCGAAAAATACTGCTCCGATAAATGCCATGGCTCCTCCAATCAGGATTGAAAATTCAAACGAGTTCTTTCGATGTGTGTTTCTTCGAACGGAATATCCAACACATCTAACACCTCTTCCGGGCGACCCGTTGCGCCCTCCCGCGCGGTCAAACGCATAAAGACCCTCAGCTCTTGCCCCTCTCCCTCAGGGAGAGGGGCGGGGGTGAGGGAGAGTTCTTCGATAAGCGGACGCAGGTCATAGGTCCTGCCGCGGCGCTCTCTCGGGATGGATTCTGATTCCATGACGGAATCAATTTTCCGCTTCAGGTCTGAGCCGTTAACTCTGAGCGAAGTCGAAGAGCCGGTTAGCGTGACCTCATACTCCGCCGAGACGACTTGCGTCTGCAAGGCTGGCCCGCGTTCGTCCACCTGCTGGATAGCCATCACTTGAAGGCCCGAAGGCAAGGTCGTGTTTAAGCGCTTCGGCAGATTGTCCAACGGAATGTCATGTTCCAGCTTCATATCCAGCACTTCGCAACGCGAAGAAAACCCCAGCGGCAGCGCGGCGGCCATGTTCATCTTGGGCTGGGGATGGAATCCCTGCGAATAGGCCAGCGGAAGCTCAGCGCGGCGCGGCGGCGCGTTCCCATAGTTTATGCAGATCGAGATGACCTGTGTAGCGCAAAGCGCCCTGCTTGGCAAAGGTGATTCGAATGCGCATTACCACCTGGGATAAGACGTGTTGGATCTGAGCCAGCGCTTGATGTCGGTAAGGTGTTCCCGATAATGCTGGTAGGTATTGCCGGCCACACGCTCGTAGAGGTTGTGACGATTCATCAGTTCTTCAGGCATTTCTTCCAGTGTCGAAACGATGGACGCAAAAGCTTGAATTTCCTGCGCGACGACATCTTCCAACGAAACATGATTATATTTTTCAGTGATCCACTCGTTGGGGCCATCGTCATCCAGCAGAGGCGAGCCGAAATCGGGATAGCCGAATTCGTCCAGAAAGGCATCCAACGCGTTTTGTGTTTTGCAGGGCACGTAAATTTCGCCCTCCAGAATCTCGCTCATGCGATCGGCAATATATTGTTCGCGGGCCAGGATGTGAGCCAGAATATCTTTGATTGACCATTTTCCAATGACACCTTTTAATGTCATGCGCTGAGAATAGCCGGCGCGGTTTAATAGTAATTCAAACTTGTCGCGCTCGTGCAGGAGACGCGCGAGAAAGATCTCTTGTTGTGTCTTTGCCATGCTTAATCTCCCACGACTGGCAATTTTAGTTTGGAGGCGGCCGACTGCTTTGCAGAGGCCGGCGACTTCACCTCCGGGCACTTCCACACTTCGCCCGGATTCTCGCGGCGCATATTGGCGAAGGTTGGCAGGATGCCGCAGGCGAAACAATTCAAGCGGCAGTCCACGCGAATCTCTCCCTCGAGCGAGGCGCGGAAATCCTGGAAGAGGAAATTCTTGCGCACTGCGGCCGTGATATGCTCCCAGGGAAAGACTTCATCGGTGCGCCGCTGGCGATGCGTATAAAAGAGCGGGTCGAGCCCCTGCTCTTCAAAGGCCTGCATCCAGGCTTCGTATTTTTGTCCTTCCTTCCAGGCGTCGAACTTCGAGCCGTTCTTCCAGGCGCTGTAAACGACCTCTGCCATGCGGCGGTCACCGCGCGACAACCAGGCTTCCAGAAACAGAATCTTCCGCATCGGTTAGGCTGAGTTTGATGTTTTTGTCGCGCATGAGCTCATCTCTGAGCAATCTCTGTTTGGCTCTGATCTGTTCGGGCGTATCGCATGAAACCCATTGGAAGGGAGTCTGTGATTTCGGCACGAAGGTGCTGACACCTACGTTTAGTTTGGCTTTCATGCCGATCACTTTACGGCCCTCGTGGAGCACGCGCTTGCATAGATCTGCGATGGCCTGCACATCCTCCAGCGTTTCACTGGGGTGACCGATCATGAAATAGAGTTTGATCGTCGTCCAGCCGCGGCGATAGATTTCGCGCGTGGTGCTGATCACCTCTTCATCGGGAACAAACTTATTGATGATGCGGCGCATGCGTTCGGTGGCGGCTTCCGGCGCAAGCGTGAATCCACCGGAACGACGATCCTTCAGTTTTTCCATCAAGTCAATGGAAACCGATTCGATACGCAAAGAGGGCAGTGACACTTTTAGATGTGAACTGCCGAATTTTTCTCCAACTCTGGTGACCAGTTCCAACACGTTGGTGTAATCTGAAGAGGATAAGGATAGCAAAGCCAGCTCTTCGAAGCCCGTAGAGCGGATTGCCTCTTCGGCGGCTTGCAGCACTTCCTCCACGCTGCGTTCTCGGACCGGACGCGTGATCATGCCCGCATGACAGAAGCGACACCCGCGCGTGCAGCCACGCATGATCTCCACCGAGACGCGGTTGTGCACGATGTCGATATTTGGCACGATGAACTTCGTGGGTGGGGGAGGCAGGAACGGGACTATCCGCTTGGTGATGATCCTGGGAATATCTGGCAGGGTCGGTTCGATGTGAGAAACGGTTTCGTCCTCCAGATAGTGGACCTCATAAAAACGCGGCACATAAACGCCGTGAATTTTGGCAAGTGCCTGCAATATGTCATTGCGAGACACCGAAGGTGTCGCTCGCCATGATGATACAACATCGATAATATCGTGAATCACCTCTTCGCCTTCGCCGATCACGAACGCGTCGATGAAGGCGTGCATGGGTTCGGGATTCATCGTGGAATGTCCGCCCGCGATGATCAGGGGCTGAGTCTCATCGCGGTCTGCGGAGCGCAGTGGAATCCCGGCCAGATCCAGCACGTTGAGCGTATTGGTGTAGAGCGTCTCATAGGGCAGGGAAAAGCCAATGATGTCGAAGCAGGCCAGGGGTTGTTTGGATTCAAGCGTATATAACGGGATCCCGTGTTCGCGCATCAGGACTTCCATATCCAGCCAGGGAGCAAAGGCGCGTTCCGCCAGCGCATCTTCCCGTTGATTGACCTGGTCGTACAGAATCTTCAAACCGACGTTGGAAACGCCGATATCGTAAATATCAGGGAACACCAAGGCGACTTTGGTTTGGACAAAATTCCAATCCTTGAGGATGCTGTTGAGTTCACCACCTACGTAACGTCCGGGTTTTTGTACCTTTAAAAGAATACGGTCGAGCTTCGCCTCAATTTGTTCAGGCGTAAGCGTGAAAGGAGTAAGCATAAAAAAATTATAACCGAGATTATCGGAATTGAATGGGTCTTATGGGAATTTCTTCTACGCAACGCTCATTCGGCATAAATTCTTGCGGGCCGACTAGTAAATTTGTCCTCTTTGCATTCTTGGAAGGGAGATATGCATTGCTTCGAGGGTTGTTCAGTCATAGAATTTTTGAAAACGAAAAGGAGATGAACCATGAAACAAATCTTCATATTTTTCCTTGCACTCATTCTGGCCGCATGCAGCGCCTCTCCAGCCCCCGCGACTGAAGCCCCCACAGCTGCTCCTCCCGAGCCCACGCAGACGGCCATGGTCATTAAGGAAACAGTCGTTGTGACCGTGATCCCCACCGAAGCTCCAACCGAGGCTCCCTCCGCAACGCCTCTTCCGCCACCGACGGAGGTACCTCCCACACAGCCGCCTCCTGATACAGCCGTACCACCCACGCAGGCCGCCGCGCCCCCGGCAGATACCAGCGGAGGCCCGATCGCGATTGACGATTCGCTGGGCGCGGGCTGGTTTGTGTCCATGACGCGCGATCGCAATGATTTTTCCCTGCGTTGTCAGCTCAACAAGCAAATCACCTTCAGCGTGAAGCCCACCGATCTCAATATTACGCAGGTTGACTTCTTTTATCGGATCGAAGATCGTTCAACTGGTGCCGTCTTTGAATGGCAGAATGCCGGGAGGATGATCCCGGATGTAAACAATAATTTTTCGATCGTGTTTTCAGGCGAGGACGTGAGTGCCAACTTCCGGAAACCAAATGCCTGGTTTGATTTTCAGTTTGTTGGAAGCAACCCCACCGGCGTCATCGGTCGCAGTGAGAAGATCGTAAAGCAGGTAACCTACACGTTCGATTGCCCATAGAGAAACGGAAGCAAAAAGGACAGGTTTACTAAACCTGTCCTTTTTTGATTCACAAAACTTGATTTAAGAGCCTTGCGAAGTTGTAGCCTGGAAGGTCTCAATGCCCGTTCAAAGCCTGCGCATGGTTAATCATCAATGATCAACACCTGAAACCAACTAAGCAGCAGCCGGCTTTCCAAAGCTTTCTTGACCACGCAACCATAGTGCGCCCAGGCCCAGCAGAACGATCGCAACGTCAACCAGCCATCCGAAGAAACCAAACGGCAGGAGTGGGAAACGCAGCAGGCCGATTGTGAACACGATTACGAGCACGCCGATGACCATCGGCCAAACCTTATTTTCGGCCCAACTGGAATTGGCTTGTACGAGAATCCATTTGCCAATGGCCTCGCCAACGACAACCTTTGTCACGTAGGAAGTGATCAACGTAAAACCAACCATCATCGCGAAGAGCAGTGCCAGCCCGCCCCAGACGATGGTACCGCTGATGCCGCCCAAGGTGAGCAGGCCAAACACGATGCCGCCGATGATCGTCACAGCCACGACAACCATCAAAATGAAGAAGAAAGCCGCCCAGGCAATGGCGCCCCAGCCCAGGCTGGGCAGGAACTGTGAGCGAATTTTCTCCGGCAGCGTCTGCATGAGAACAGGGAACAGCCAGCCAAGCAACAGACCAAAGAGAATCAGAGTAAGGCTGCTTCGCACCATGTCGAGAATCCATGCCCCCACTTTTTGTGCAGGTGTAGGTTGCACTGCCCTGGCCGTGCGGCTGTCATTGTGAGTCGGTGTGGTGCGCGTCACCTTGCCCGCCACAACGCCATCCGGAATTAGCAGGTCAACTGTGCTGGTGTAGGTCAGGTTGCCGGCGATCTTCGCGTTATTTGCGACGGTCAGGCCAGGCCGTACGTTTGGGACGCTGATCGGGATATTGGTCATGTACATCTGCACTGGCGGTGCAGGTGCCGTATTTTCGTTGGCTTCCACGTAAGCCTGCACGTTGCCACCAAACGAACCTCTTAATTCCAACGCGGCGGTGCCTGCCAGAACGTCCCCGGTGACGTCCCCCGCCAACAATGCCTGTGCCCCACCATAGACAAGATCACCCTGGATGGATGAACCGTCTTTGGTTTCAAAACTTGCACCGGCGGAAATCACATCGCTGCCAATATTGGCATTTTCACCAAGCTGTAAGGCGGCGCCAGCGATGCGTGCATCGTCGGTCACCGTGCCGTTGATGATCACGGTCTGCGCGGCGCCCAGCAAATCGCCATCCACTGTGCCGTTGATGGTAACAGTTTGGGCAAAGACGATCAAGTCGCCGTGTACGGTGCCGTTCAATGTGAATTCCCGCGCAGTGATATAAAGGTCATCGTTGACGACCTCATCAGCGTGAATGACAATCACCTCGCCGGAGCGGCCGTCGAAAGCTCTGGCTGGCGTAACGAATGTCAATGAGAGCAAAGCCAGCAGGGCGAAAACAGAAAGATATCTAAATTTCCGATTCATGGGATTCTCCTCTTAAACGAAAAACGACTTTCCACTGAGAGGACATACGTCTCCCGTCAGAAAAAGTCGCATAGATAATTATTGAGCTTTTTAGGAAGGATCCCGCTTTACGCGAAACCGACGCGTGATTCCCTCTCCAAGCAGGGTCTTGGCCTTGGTATGTCCCGCCTCCGCTGCCAGATCGAACGGCGTCTTCCCTTCATCATTCTTGCTGTTCAAGACCGCGCCGCCGAAGAGCAGGATGCGGATGATATCTGCATCTCCGTTTTGCGCGGCGGCGTGCAGTGGAGTAAAGCCACCTGCCTGGCGCACATTCGGGTCAGCGCCATGTTCCAACAGCAATTCAACGATCTTGCTGTGCCTGGCTGCGACAGCCGATTGCAGCGGTGTCACTTTGAGTTCGTTTTGAGAATGAGCATTGACAGAAGCCCCGGCCTTGACCAGATATTCCGCAACTTCATAATGGTCGAAGAAGCAGGCCAGGCCCAGCGGCTGGAAACCATCCTCAGCGTAGGCATTGACCAGTTTGGGCTCGCGCGCCAACATGCGCATGACATGGTTGAACTTACCGGTGGCCGAGGCTTCGAAGATCGTCAGGGAAAGGCTTTTGTCCGCCAGGAAGGAGGCCAGCTCAGGGTGTTGAAAATAAGCCGCGATCATCACCGGGCTGAGATCATTCTCCTTGATCTGAAGCAGGGTCGGGTCCAGTTTGAGGCGGCGTTCCACCTCCTCCTGATCGCCCTGCTTGATCGCCTCCAAAAATTCCTGGCTCATGCGATGACCGTATGACCGTCCTTGTAGAAGAGTTCGTTGTCGATTCTAACTTCAGCATCGGACATGTCACACAGCATATCCCAGTGCAGGCCGGATTCGTTTTTGCTGCCCAATTCAGGATACCCGCTGCCCACCGCAAAATGGATGGTGCCGCCGATCTTTTCATCGAAGAGCATATTCTTGGTGAAACGTTGAATGCCGTAGTTGGTGCCGATGCCCCACTCACCGAGGAAACGCGAACCGGCATCGGTATCGAGCGCGGAGGTGAGCAATTCCTGATTCTTGCTGGCTTTTTCCTTGACAACTTTGCCATTCTCGAACCAGAGTTCGATATCGTGGATTTCCTGTCCGCTGAAAATGGCGGGATATTTAAAACAAATCCAGCCGTTGACCGATTCCTCCACCGGGCCGGTAAAAATTTCCCCATCCGGGAAGTTCTCCTTGCCGGCACACTCGATAAACGTGCGATCTTTGATCGAAAGCGTGATATCGACATTGGAGCCTTTCAAGACGGCCTGGTCATGACCTTTAAGCCAGCTGATCAATTTTTGTTGTTTTACTCCTTCGTTCTTCCAAAATGCCACTGGGTCTTCCTTGTTGAGCATACCTGCGCCATAAACAAACTCAGTGTAATCCCGCAACGACATATCTGCTTCCTGCGCCATGGCATTGTTGGGATAGACGGTGAGCACCCAGTGCAGGTTCCCCTCGGCAGATCGCTGGTCGAAAGTCTGCATAATGGGAGCCGTGGCCTTGCGCGTACGCGCCACGAGCTTTGGGTCGATTCCGCTCAGTTCGCGCGTATTATGTTCCGCCCATAATTGGATATACCCATCGAAGGTTTCAAACATCATTTTTCGAACCGGCGACACATAATCGAGTTGTTCGCCGGACGCAAATTTGAAGAAGGTCTCTTGTGTGCCAGGGACCTCATTCATAATGAAAGGATGCGCTCCAACCTTGATGAGTTCTTCATAAACAGCCAGCGTTAATTCATCCGCAATGGGATGCGTGCGGATGACAATCTGTTGCCCCTTTTTTGCTTCGATGGAATAATTAACCAATACCTTCGCCAGTTTGCTGACACGGGGATCGGGCATCCAAGTCTCCTAGGTAAACAAAGGTTCGTGGTGTTTCCCCGATTTTATCATCTCTTCCATTTCTGAACTGTTCAGGCGGGAGAAATTCTCACAGGCTTTAAGCACCAGCGGCAGGACGCGCGTGTCACCGGCAGTGCAGAGTCCCGTCACAGTATGGGAGAGTGCAAAGTTCACAGCCGCCTGAATATCTTCAATGGCTGTGAAGGGTTCGTACCAGGTTGTGGCGGTATGAGTTTTTTCTCCCCACGGTCCTTTGGTGATCGATTTGATGACCAGCGTGCCAACATCCTTTGCCTTCGCAGTGGCGATCAACTGCTCGGCACTGGCGCGAAATTCCGGGTTGGCCATCTGGACGAAGTTGAGCGGGAACATGACAGTGTCGAAATCAAAGCGCTGCAAGGCTTCGAGATAGATCTTCGGCGCCTCCGCCCCGTGGCCCGTGATGCCAATAAAGCGAGTCAAGCCCTCCCGACGCGCTTCCACGAAGGCTTCCAGCGCGCCGCCTTTCATGGTGATGGCATCCAGTTCCTCCAGGGTGGTGACTGCATGACATTGATACAGATCAAAGTTCTTGACCTGTAAGCGTTTCAGCGATCTCTGCATTTCATTCCAGGCGCCTTCCCTGCTGCGTTCGGTTGTTTTGCAAGCCAGGAAGAAACGTCCACGCTCGCGCGGCATCCACGGACCGATGCGCGTCTCGGCCTCCCCATAAGAGGGTGCGACATCGATGTGATTGATCCCCGCCTCAATGATTTGTTCCATCACTTTGTCAGCATCTGCCTGCGAAATTTTCCAGAAGGCAGCCGCCCCGAAAATGGCAATCGTGCTCATGTGGCCGGTACGCCCAAGTCGTCGAGTTTCCATTTGTTCTCCTGATTGTTTATTCATCATCTTCTTTTTGTTTGCCGTACACTCTATTGATGGCCCTGGCGATCTCTTCATTTGTATGTCGCTCGCAGGCCACCAGTGGGCGATCATGCCCTTCCACTGCTTTTCCGCCCGGGCTCATCACCCTGCTGCCCAGATACTTTCCATTTGCATCATAAACGACGTAAAGTTGATAGAGTCTTCCACAGACAATACATCCATGTGTCTCACCTTTGGTTACATTCTCAGTCATTCCTTACCTCCAAACTTAATCTGCAACTTGCTCTCATTCGCCGATGATTTTTATCAGCACGCGTTTTCTTCTCTGGCCATCGAATTCTCCGTAAAAGATCTGTTCCCAGGGACCAAAATCCAGTTTTCCCTCCGTAATCGCGACGACTACCTCGCGACCCATGATCTGGCGCTTCATGTGCGCATCGGCGTTATCTTCGCCGGTGTCATTGTGACGATACTGGTCGATCGGTTCATGCGGCGCGAGTTGCTCCAGCCACTTGTCGTAATCATGATGCAGGCCGGATTCGTCGTCGTTGATGAAAACGGAGGCTGTAATATGCATGGCGTTAACCAGAACGAGGCCTTCCTGGACTCCGCTTTCGCGCAAGGCAACTTCAACGTCCGGCGTGATGTTGACAAACCCGCGCCGGGAGGGAATGTTGAACCATAATTCTTTACGATAGGATTTCATGCTCACCTTCCACAAAAAGGAATTGCATATTTCTCATTATTTCATTGTACACGATTAATAACAGAAGGATAATTCGTTGCATACAGCGGCAAACAAGGTGAGAACAATACGATCAATAAGAAATCAGCCCGATCGATGTTGTCGGGCTGATTTCTTATTGATATCTTTGAGAGATGGTGCGCTTCCTACATGGTATCGCTTTCCACCTTTTCAATGACTACCGTCGCCTCGGTAACGAGGGCGGCAATCGCGCCGACGGCGGCAAGTTGGGGCGCGATCAATGCTCCAACCACGCCCAGCGTCACTGGAAGTTCCAGAACCGTCTTGCCTTCCTTATCCTTGATGATGATGCGCCTGATGTTTCCCTCGTGCAATACTTCTTTGACTTTGCCGATCAGTTTCTCGCCGTCGACGCGGAACTCTTCGGTGTGAATCTTTTCTGACATGGTGTCCTCCAATCGTAGAAAGGGTATATCTTATTCTACGAGCGCCGCAACCGAAAGTTGCCAACAGGACTTATTCGAACCATTCCTCGCCTAGCGCGGGCCATTCATCAGACTGGTCAGCGCGTTCTTTCCAGTTTTCCTTGCCGCTCCATTCGTTGATCTGGATGGCATAGACCGACGTACGTTTCAACTCTTTATCGGTGATCTCGCGAAATTCCTTTCCCGGGGTCATCTTCGGGAAATACTTATGGATGAGGCCATCCATCACTCTGCGTGCCTCGTCGGAATCGGTGACGAGGCGTGCGTGGCCGAAGACGATGACACTGCGGTATTGCAGGGAGAACTCCAGTGCGATATTGGCGGGGAGCAGTTTTCCGAGTTCACTCGCTTCGAAACAGACCTGTGAGTTGTTCTCGATATTCGAGCGGATTCGCCCCATGACATTCGAATGGAAAAAGATCTGGTGATGCTCTTCATCGAACCAGAAAGTGCTGGGGTTCAGGAACGGCTGGTTATCTGCGGCAGAAGCGATATGTCCCACCTTGGCTTGGTGCAGAAAGGCGCGGATCCATTCATCGTCGCGCTTGTATTCTGGCAATCGTTGGAACGCCGTAGGAGTTTGGTTTTGATAAGGGCGCGGCATGCTATTTCAATGACCGTTTGTAGATGACAAGTTGAAGATAGATGGATAAGATGCCCAGGATGATGGCGATCAGCCAGTGCAGCAGGGTAATCGTAAAGAATACTTGTTGCAGGAAGAACATGGCTGCACCGAACATCAATCCGCTGATCAGCGCCACTTCCGTTGCTTGATAATAAGAGACGCTGCCGGTCTTGTACTTTTGGGGCAGGGTGCTGGTCTTCCAGCGAAAGGCCTGGATCAGCTCGGGGTGCTGGCCCATCGCGAAATCTTTAAGTTGGTTCATGGCCAGCATGGATTCGTGCCAAGCCGCGCGTAAACGTGCCAGTTGCATCACCGTGGAGGTCCCCAGTAAAGTGAGCAGGACAAAGAGCCCGCTGAACATGATCTTGACGGTCTGTGTGAATTTTCCGGGATCAAAGAGTTGGGTACTGAAGAGAGCGGCAACCAGGGAACCAACTGCAATCAGATAGAAGGAGGATACCCGGGCGCGATCTTCATTGGCCTGAACGGCTGTCTGTGCAATGTAATTGTATTCTGCAGCCAGCAGTTCATCCAATTCAATGGGGAGGGAAGTTTCGTTAGTCTCAGCCATGACGAGATTATACCCTCCCCTCTATTTATCTCAATCGGTGGATGAAATATTAGACTGCGCCATGCGTTGTTTGGCAGGAGCACTTAACGCCAGATAGCAAAACCCAATCAGGAAGCCGATGATCAAACAGGCCGTCCAGAGCGTAGCACTTCCCAGATGTTCATAAATCCAGCCGCCTGCGAGCGGACCGACAAAGTAAGCCAGTCCCCAGGCTGCGCCGAAGATACCCTGATATAAGCCGCGTAATTCGATTGGTGAAAGATCTGCAATAATGGTCGGTGCAACGGAAGTCGCCGCGATCTCCCCCAAGGTCCATATCACCACACTGAGGATAAACAACGGTAGGTTATATGCCAACGCGGTAAACCCGTAACCTAGCCCAAGCAGGATGGCTGCAACCGCGACTGTTTCAAAACGCGGCCATTTTGCAGCCAGGTTGCTGATCGGAATGGTCACCAGGATGATCAGGAAACCGTTCACGGCGATGGTGGTCCCATAGAGTTGCGGGCCAAATCCATGTGCCTGCATATCCAGGGGCAAGCCTACATAGCCTTGTGTATAAACAATGCCGAAAAATAAAGTGATAAAAGAAAAAATCAACAAAATGGGTTCGCGTTTGAGTTGCGAAAATCTTTCGCGGAGGGGCACATGAGATGTATGATGCGCCTCGGCGGGCCGCGTCTCGCGAATACCGAAGAGCACGATCAAGCCGAAGAGGGCAGTGGTCAACCCGTCGGCGATGAACAGGATCAGGTAGTTGTATCCCGCGATCAGTCCCGCGAGAACCGGCGCGATGGCTGCGCCCAAATTGATCGCCCAATAGACATATCCGTAGCCGCGCGTGCGCGCTTCAGGTGGAACCAAATCCGCAATGGCTGCTCCAACCGCAGGGCGATAGAGGTCGGTAAAAAAGCCAACGATAAAGGTGGAGATTGAGATGAGGATAAGATCACGCGCAAGTCCGAGCAGAACCATGAAGATGGGCGTGATAAAGAAGCTCATCAACATGACAGGGCGGCGGCCGAGACGATCGGTGAATTCGCCGCCGCTCAATTGAGCGATGAAGGAGCCCGCGCCAAACAGCGAAACCATCAACGCCGCCCGGCTGACGGGGATCTGGCGTTGAGAGGTGAGATAAAGCGTCAGAAAGGGGATAACGAAGCCCCCCAGGCGATTGACCAGGGTACCGATCCAGATCAACCAGTAAGTGGGAGGCAGACCTTCAACGAGGGAGACAAATCCTTTTTGGTGTGTTCGCATCGGGTTCCTTTGGCGATCTCAAAATTATAACAGATGTTCTAAGAATCAAAAGAGCCTCGCGGTGGAGGCTCTTTTCTGTGGTTTTGCAAAAATGCACTGCGACTGCGTGGCGCCAGGTTTCGATGGGCGCCGTTGGCCGCTACTCAAACAGCGGCGTCACTCCGCTCAACGCGCTCGGCTAAGCATCAAATGCCCATTCGCCCTGGCGCATCACAGGTTCGTACGTGCTGTCTTCCTTGATGCCGTCGATATCCATTTGCGCCGAGCCGATCATAAAGTCCACGTGCGTGAGACTCGTATTCCCACCCGCGGCGTTGAACTCTTCATCATTGAGTTCCTCACCGCCGGTCAGCGTGAAGCGATACGCGCGGCCGATGGCGATATGACAGGAGGCGTTCTCGTCGAAGAGTGTGTTGTAGAAGAGATGTCCGCGCGCGGCAATGGGGGAGCTGGCTGGAACAAGGGCGACTTCACCTAGGCGGGTTGAGCCTTCATCGGTATCGACCAGTTTTTGCAGGATGGCTTCGTTCTTTTTTGCATTGACTTTGACAATCCTGCCGTTCTCGAATGTCACGCTGAAGTCTTCGATCAGGCTGCCCCCGTAGCTGAGGGGGAACGTCGAAGCGACAGTCCCCTCGGCACGATGTCGATCCGGCAAGGTAAAAGTTTCTTCCGTCGGCATGTTGGCAGTGAAGACGACCCCATTTTCGGCAAGAGCTTGTGCACTGATCCATTTGTGTCCGCGCGGCAGGCCGAGGGTGAAATCCGTGCCAGGCCCCTGATAATGTAGAGCCGAATAATTTTTGGCCTGCAAGTATGCGGAACGTTCTTTCAAATTCTGAATATGTTCCTGCCAGGCAGCGATGGGATCGGGATGGGTAGCCCGGGTTGTTTCGAAGATGGCCTTCCACAATTTCTCTTCTGCTTCATTCGGCTTGAGATCGGGAAAGATCTTTTTGGCCCAGGCGGGACTGGCAGCCGCGACAACGCACCAGTTGATTGCATTGCGGCTCACACTGATGCTAATGTCCTCATAATGCTGTAAGTGGGACTTTTGCATTGCCCCCACGCGTTCCGAGTCCATGCCTTTCAACGCGTCCGGATCGTTGGCGTAGATGGAGAGCAGGGCGTCGCCATTTTTGATATTATCCATGAGGCCGGTGACCTGCCAGGTGGAATACTCATCGAACGAATCAGCTGGCGCATTCTGGAGCCGGATGCGAATCATTTCTTCGTCGCCCCAGAGTACATCCACGTAACGCGCACCGGCCGCGTAGGCGGCTTTGGTGATCTCATGCACGAAGGGACGCGCAGGCGGTGGGACGCCGCGTGCTGTCGCGTTCGTGATGATCAACCTTTGTCCAGTGCGTAAGTTCAGTCCCACTTTGACGACTGCTTCTGCGTACTTTCGAAGTAACACCTGATGCTGCTTTTTGGATGCCATGAAGGGTCCCTCCGCTCGATTTTTCACAAGTATAGCATGAACCTATTACACGGAATTTGTGTTATATAGGAAAGAATCTTGGCTGCCCAAGGAGTATTCATGCTTACCATCGAAAAAATCGACACAGAAAATAAGGCTCAAGTAAAGCGTTTTGTACAATTTTATTACGATCTATACCAAGATTGCCCGCAGTGGGTCCCGCCTTTATTCATCGACGCGTATCTGCCTCTCAACCGGAAAAAGCATCCATTTTTCGAACATTCCGAGGCGGATTTTTTCATCGCTGTGCAGGATGGCAAAACTGTTGGAAGAATTTGCGCGGCTTATAACAAACCGTTCAACGATTACCATAAAACGAAGAAGGCACACTTCTATGCCTTCGACACCATCGATGACCTAGAGGTTGCCAGGGCGCTCTTCGAGGCTGCTTTTGATTGGGCGCGAGGCAAGGGGGCGGATACCATGCTTGGCCCCAAAGGCCTTTCTCCGTTCGATGGCTACGGCATCCTGGTCGAGGGCTTTGAATATCGCCAGATGATGAGCATGATGAACTACAACTACGATTATTATCCCAGACTGATGGAAGCACTGGGCTTTGAAAAGGAAGTGGATTTTGTATCCTGTTATCTGCCTGCGGATGCCTTTCAAATTCCGGAACGTGTGGAGCGGATCGCTCAGCGTGTTCTGGATCGAGGCAAGTTATGGGTCAAGAAATTCAGGAACAAACGTGAATTAGTACAATGGGCGCCACGCATCGGTTATGCTTATAACAACGCATTTATCAATAACTGGGAATACTATCCCTTCACGGACGGGGACGTAAAGTACGCGGTGGATAATGTCTTTCTTGTGGCGGATCCACGGCTGATCAAGGTCATCATGCATGAAAATGAGATCGTCGGATTTCTTTTCGCGTTCCCGGATGCTTCCGCGGCGCTTCAACGCGCCAAGGGACGCCTGTTCCCGTTTGGACTGTTTGATCTTCTCGTGGAGATGAAACGCACAAAAACTGTTTCAGGAAATGGTATGGGCATCCTGCCTGAGTATCAGGGGATGGGTGGCAATGCCTTGCTTTATTATGAAATGGGGAAGACGGTCCTGAGCTTTAACCAGTTCCAGCATGTGGAGATGACTCAGGTGGCCGAGACCACGCGTCAGATCCGCGCGGATTTGAAAAACCTGAACGGTGTTGAATACAAGAACCATCGTGTGTTTCGAAAGATGATTGAGTAAAGCTATGCCAATTGAGCTTTGATCTCTGTCCCCATCCCTGTTTTTTCGCCTGGATTGCTCAACGGAAGCACAACGTGGAATTTGCTGCCGGGGAAGTTTACTTCATCATACCCCGCGCTTTCGACCCAAATGCGTCCGCCGTGCGCTTCGACAATACCTTTGGAGAGCGCCAGTCCCAGCCCTGCGCCACTGCCTTTGAAACGTGTCTTGCTGGTGGAATGTTTGGCAACTTCACCAGGTTGATAAAACTTCGTAAAGATCACGTCCCCCAGATCGGGATCCACGCCCACACCTGTATCGCTGATAATGAATTCTATGCCGCCTTCTGGCAGCTCGCCGTTGCTGGAAGGCAGTTTTTGCGCGGCAACGGTGACCCTGCCATCATTAGGCGTGAACTTGATGGCATTCGTCAGCAAGTGCTGGAAGAGTTTTTAAGCAGGTGAGGGTCTGCTTTGACCATCGGCAGCGTGGGTATGTCGATCACCAGGGATTGATTACGTTCCTGGAAGGATTTCTGCAAACCGTTGCTTACTTCCTTGATCAGGTTGGCCGTATCGATGGGAACCAAATGCAATTGCATGGTGCGCGTGTCAATCTGAGCGATATCGAACATCGAATCCATGATCTCGTGCAAGCGCCTTGTCCCTTTGGAGATGCCTTTTAACATATCGTGTACGTCATGCGGGAAGGTGCGATCTTCGAGCAGCATTTCGGTGTAACCAATGATGGTGGTCAATGGAGTGCGAAGTTCGTGTGAGGCGATGCTGATGAAATCAGATTTGGTTTGGTCGAGGCGTTCCAGGTCGCGGTTGGCTTTATCAAGGGCACGATAGGCCTGGCGCAGTTCGGTGTTGAGCTGCATCAGGTTTTCGACGAGACGCGCGTTTTCGAGCGCGACTGCCGTCTGACCTGCGAGCGCCGAGAGCGTCACCAGGTCATCTTCGGAATAACGGTTGCCACTGATCTTTGCACCGAGAGCCAGCATGCCAATCCATTCCCGCTTGGAGAAAATGGGCAGGTACACTTCGGCTTCCAGATGATTGAACCACTCCCGTTCGGCGCTGGTAAGCGGCCGATATATCGGAAGCAGGTCGAGGTCATATTGAAGAAGCGGGCGTTGTTCCTGTAAGAGCTGTTTGGTTACGGGGTGGTCACTATCCAGCCTGAGGGTCCTGATCTGACGTTCCCCTTGATTCCGCACGGCGCGCAGAAGGTAGATTTTTTTCGCCTCCGGTGTGACCTCCGAGTCGACAAGGAACAGGAAGCCGCGCGAAATATCCATGGCTTCGATGATCAATCCCACCGCCACGTTCGCCAGTTTTTGCATATCGAGGATGTTGCTGATCTGTTCGCTATAAGCGTGCAGCGTATAACTGGGGCGGAACTCGCGAATATTCAGCCAGCGGTTTACCCCGTTGCGCACCATTGAAAGCAGCGGCGTAAAGATAAACGAGAGCAACAAGGCGATCCCCGCGCCCACCAGCAGGGGATTGTAATTTGGCAGGGCGTTGAAGACGGTCTGTGAAGCGGTAAAGCCGACAATGTAAAAGCTGACGATCACGATGGTCGTGATCACGTAGGTCATCACGCGCCGCGCCACCTCGCGCAAATCGGGCGGATCGTGGGTGACGATGATGAAGGTCGCCAGCACGGCTGCGCCCAAACGGATGGGGTTGCCCGGCAGTGGCGTGCCGATAAAGATCAAAACATCATTGAGGATGATTAGAAGAAAAACAGGCGTCCAGTAGTTTAAACGATTGCGCAATAAAGGCTGGCGTGAGCGCCCATGCACTGAGCGTACATTGAAGAACGCGCCGAGGGTAAAAACCAGCCAACCCAGCATGGCCCATACCGGCGCCAGCCGCTCGAGCGTGAGGGTAAATTGACCGCTGGTCCAGATCACTTCACCAAAGCCAAAAACATTTGGCAGGATAAAAATGAAGCCCAATATCCAAAACACGCCCAGGCCCAGCCAGGTTCCCGGGTCGCGGCGGACAAATGAAATGACAGCCAGGGTCAGCAGGAAAGAGAGCGCCAAAGCGCCATAGGTTTGAAAATCATTTGCAATTTGTGTTGAAGCAATGATAAGCCGCCCACTGCGCCACAATCCTTCGCCCATCTCCAATAGCAAGCCCAGTACGACATATCCACTCAAGATCATGGCAGCATTTTCCTGCCCGGCACGCTTTTGAATCAAGTTCACCAGCAGAGGCAGATAGAGGCCTGCCAGGATCAAATGCAGTATCAAATTGAGGTCTTGGGCTGACATCGCCGGAAAGTATACTCGAAATCCCTCAAGGCTGTTATTATTGTAATATGCTTATCACAAAAACCTCCCGCGACACCTACCAATTTACTGGGGACTTCTTAAGCCAGATGGACGCGTCACGTTTACTGACTACTCCGGGGCGCGGCGGTTTGCCGCACAAATGTCAACGCATCGGACACAGCCGGTACCTGCCTCCGATATATATGCGATGCAATTGATCGACGAAGCGTTGCGCCTGCTCGTCAAGCACTTTGCACCGCCGACCATCATGAATAGTGCGGTCAATTTTGTGGAAGGGCGGCTCGGGATGGATTCGGTCCAATCCACGGAAAAGAAATTTGTTTCAGAGTTCCCGCCGGAGAACGTGTATCGGGGGGAGATCGAGCCCGCAACCTATCTCGAAAAACTTTTGGCTTCCCTGGATAAAAACGGACGTGTGATCACCATCGAGGAACTGTTGTACGTTTACCTGCATAATGCCAACCCGGCAGTGAATCCGATTGTGGAACTGGTGGATGATGAACCTCTCGAACCAACCTCCTACAAGAATCTGATCAACGCTCTCAATTCATTTTTTGCTCAGTTGACCAAGGATAATCCTGAGATGCAGGGTTCTCCTCAGTCCCTGTTCGAGATGTTGCGGGCGCCGGCAGAAGCTTCCCCTGATTCTCTCGAAGGTCAATTGCAATTTATTGTCGATAAATGGGGCTACCTGCTGGATAAGAGCTTTGTGGCGCGCATCCTCCGCGGTATGGACTTCCTGCGCGAAGAGGTCATCCGCCAGCACGGACACGGTGGTCAGCCCGATGTTCCCTTGCAGACCTTTGGCGGCGGAGAATATCAGGAATACGAACGATACAGCCCCGACAAGGAATGGATGCCGCGGCTGGTGCTCATCGCCAAGAATTCCTACGTCTGGCTGGAGCAGCTCTCCCGGAAATATGGACGCTGGATCAAAACGTTGGATCAAATTCCGGATGAAGAACTGGATATATTGAGAGATCGCGGCTTTACAGGTTTATGGTTAATTGGTCTGTGGGAACGTAGCCGCGCCAGTCAAAGAATCAAACAACGCATGGGCGACGCGGATGCGGTTGCTTCAGCCTACTCGCTTTATTCCTACGATATTGCCGATGATTTGGGCGGCTGGCCTGCGCTGGAGAGTCTGCGTTTCCGCGCCTGGCAGCGCGGCATTCGGCTGTCAGCAGATATGGTTCCGAATCATATGGGCATCGACTCGCAATGGGTAATGGAACATCCCGATTGGTTCCTCTCGCTTCCATATTCCCCCTATCCGTCCTATTCTTTCAATTCCGAAAATCTTTCTGACGATCCACGTGTTGGAATTTATCTCGAAGATCATTACTACGACAAAACGGATGCGGCCGTGGTCTTTCAGCGCCGAGACCATTACACCGACGATGTGCGTTACATCTATCACGGCAACGACGGCACTTCCTTCCCGTGGAACGACACTGCGCAACTTGATTATCTAAAAGCTGAAGTGCGCGAAGCGGTCATTCAAACCATCCTGCATGTAGCGCGTAATTTTCCGGTCATTCGTTTCGACGCGGCGATGACGCTTGCCAAGAAACACATCCAGCGTTTGTGGTTCCCGGAGCCCGGTGCGGGCGGCGCGATCCCCTCACGGGCGGAACATGGCATGACGCGGGCTGAGTTCGACGCGGCAATCCCCGAAGAGTTCTGGCGTGAAGTGGTGGACCGCGTTGCCGCGGAAGTGCCGGATACGCTGCTGCTCGCCGAAGCGTTCTGGCTGCTGGAAGGTTATTTCGTCCGCACGCTGGGCATGCATCGCGTTTATAACTCAGCCTTCATGCACATGCTGCGCGATGAAGATAATGCCAAGTATCGCATGGCGATCAAGAACACGCTCGAGTTCGATCCGCAAATCCTCAGGCGTTACGTCAACTTCATGAGCAACCCGGATGAGAAGACCGCCATCGAGCAATTTGGAGACGGCGATAAATATTTCGGTGTCTGCACGGTGCTGGCGACCCTGCCCGGCCTGCCAATGTTCGGCCACGGACAAGTCGAAGGTTTCCGCGAAAAATATGGAATGGAGTTCCGCAAACCGAAAATGGATGAACAGCCCAATGAAGGATTGATTGGTGGGCATAGCTGGAAGATCTTTCCGCTCCTTCACCACCGATCCCTGTTCGCGGAGGTCGAGCATTTCTTCCTCTATGACCTATATCGCTCCGATGGGGGCGTGGACGAAAATGTTTTCGCCTATTCAAACGTGCACCAGGATGAACGCGGGATTGTGCTTTATCACAACCGTTTCGCGGAGACGAGCGGCTGGATCAAGATCTCCGCTGCCTATCTTGATAAACATACTGGCGATCTAAAACAAAAGTCTCTGGCTGAAGCATTGGGACTGCCCTTTGAAGGATTTGTCATCTTCAAAGATTATGTCACGCATCTCGAACATATCCGCTCGTGTGATGAATTTTGGCAGAAGGGGATGTATGTTGAATTACATGCTTATCAGCACCACGTTTTCATGGATTGGCGTTTTGTGGATGACGAGAAGTGGCGCGAGGTTTATGTCGCCCTGAATGGCTCAGGCGTGGAGTCTATGCAGGCGGTTTGGGATGAGATGTTTGCGATGCAGGAAGAGGAAGTTGTTGAGGAAGTGAAGGTCAAGAAGCCGCGGAAGAAGGCTCTAAAAAGGGAGCTTATCAAGGATACAAAAAAGACAGCGCCAAAAAGGAAAGCCCCTACATCAAAGGTTACCGATAATTCCTCTGTAAAAAAGCCAAAAAGAATTAAGAGGAGCAGCTAGTGGACTGTATGGTAAGTAATTCAACATAGTCGTGGCACGTTTACGAGAGAAAATCACTTTGACTATGTTGAATTAATTTTCAAACGCACCACTAGTATTGGCGAGCGCCTCGCTGAGCCTCTGTAGTGGTGGATTAGTGTAGTTACCATACGCGCTCTTGTTTGGCGAGACACCGAAGGTCGCCTTCGCCCAGTTCATTCCTCCCTCCGGAGAAGAAAGGTAAGCTACCAATGCCTTGACTGCTGGTTTATCGCTAAAAGCCATCATCCAATCGGCACCACCTTGCAAACCTTGGACACCAGGAACGACAAAAAAGTCATAATCGGTACCTTGCTTGATGTTAGGGAAATATTTCGCAATTTCTTCACCGGCAAAACCCGCCTGCCTGACCATCATTGCCTCGGGTGGATTAGAGAAAGGTTTGTAAATCGCATCTAGGAAATAGGTTGAAAGAGTGCCTTGTGCACCACCTACTGTATATTTCGGGTCCGTGGCCCATTTGCCATAAGTTTCATAGGCCCGCTTTACAGCTGGATCATTGTAGGGGACGCTGCCGTCAATGATGCCCATCACATAGTCCGGACCCTGCTGCACCAAAAGGAGGTCCTGAACGAAGTCGGAACCGGTCCAACCAGTGGCATCTCCGGATTCGAATCCCATGCTCCAAGGAACGTTTCCATCCGCGGCCATCTTATCTACGAGAGTGTTTAGCTCATCCCAAGTGGTGGGTACGGTATAACCCAGGGCCTCAAAATTGGCCGGGCTGTACCAGATAATGGTTTTGACAGCGGCTTTTACAGGCAGACCGAGCCATTTGCCATTAACCGTGCCAGGGGTGAGGAAGAAATCGGCATAGCTGTCGCGATGCGCACCAAGCGTATCCATTGGTTTCAACAGGTCCTGGTACTGCACGAGCTGGGCAACATTCCAGAACGCAACATCAGGCGGCCTCCCAGCCTGGACGCGGGTATCCAACAGCGCCTGATCGCGCGTGGACTCTGGTTTCAGCACGATGCTGCAGGCATCAACCAGCGGCTGCAGCACTTGATTGAGAGCGGTTTCCTCCACGCCCGACCACTGGTAGAGCATGCTGATTTCGTCGCCGGACTTTGCGCCCATGCAGTCGATTTGAGTAGTGATGCCGGTTGGTCTCGTAGCTACTGCGGGCTCCGTTTCGACTGATGTTGCAGGAAGCCCCATCCAACCGATCGCGTACGATATGCCCCACACGCCGACGGCAGTCACACACAACCCCATGACGCCTAATGCAATCCATTTCAAACCAGAGGATTGCGCTTTGACTTGAGTTTTCGTAGTTCTTGCGGGTACTACAACTCTTTGTGCAGGGACTTTTCCCGCTTGGACTCTTCTTGCGCTTTTAGCGCGGCTAGGTGTTGGGCTTCAAGCTTGGCCGGTCGTCGTTCGGCCTCTGCTTTTTCCTCAGCCAAACGCTCCTTCTCCGCTTCTTCACCTGCTAATTGTTCAGCCTGCCGAATCTCTTCCAGTGCCTGCGCGGCCAGTTGAGAGACTCGACGGCTGTCATCTTCTTCTGCAATTTTCTCCAGCGCGAGACGTGCGGATCGCGCCAGGGCGAGGTTTTTGCCTTTCAGCAAATCCTCCAACTGACGGACCGCGACGGACCGCGCCTTCACGAATATAGGCCAGAAAGCTATTGATTGCAACAGTCAGATCATCAGGTAACGGCACTGGAACTGTGTCTTCAACTCGGATATTCTGCCGCAAGACAATTTCGCCCTGTTGTTTGCTGGAAAACTTCGAAGGTGTTTGTTTCGGTGTGACGAGTTTTACCTGCTCGTAGGCGTAATCGTAGAGCTCATCTACGGTGATTTTCCCATCTCCATCGCGGTCCGCCACGCCTTCTAGCCCTCGAACGAGGAAATGAGTAAAGAGCGAATTATCTGTTTCGCCGATGACTTGGTCGCCTTCCCAGGCGAATTGAGTTAAGTCACTGGCAGTCAGGATGATGTGGCCATAGCCCGCTTCGAAGGCGGATGCGGTTCCGATGCTGACGCTGGTCGCGGCTTTTATTCCTTGTGCGAACGCGCCGCTGTTGCAGCAATCCAGCACCCGCACCTGCCGCTTCTAACGGGACTGATCCATCGCTTCTTTGATGAAATCCGATTTGATGGCTGTCGAGCGCAGGCGATAACGATTCGTGTTTTTTACTGCCAAATACAGAGAGCCGAGTTCATCGCGCACCCCGTCCCCCGAAAAATACGGGACAAGCAAATCATCGGGTTTCTTCTCGTCAAAAAAAAATGTCAATTGCCTCGATCACGGAGGAGGATAGCTGGTTCAACAAGACCTTTACTTCATCGAATGCACAGAGGCCTTGTTCTTTCAGCACGCGCGCGAAGTCTTCAGCGTCCTTGCCCGGCGCAGTCAATTGCGCGAGGCCGGGGTCAGTGTATTCCGTGTTGCCGATAATGAGGGCAAATTTTCCGCTCAAAGCTTCCTTGCCTGCTCTCTTAGTTGCCAGATCATGATTGATCCGCCAATTGCTGTACCAGTTACTGCACCGACTAGAAGAACCATTTCTCCCCGACCTACCATGATGGCGTTAATTGCCCAGCCGATTGCCCAGCCGAATGTGACCCAGACTAAATTTTTCCAATCAGATAACCTATGGCCTAGACGTAAAGTGAATGCGGTGGCAGCCCCGCCGATTGCCCCGAAGACTGCAAACAAGATCGCTACCTCGTAGGCGTAGATTGCCCAATTGAGCAGTATTCCTGCAGCTACAAGCGCTCCTCCTATTGCCCAGCTCAGCATGATCCATACCAAGCTTTTCCAGCCGGAAAGCACATGTTCGATTCGCAATGTAATGGCGATAACGAGCCCACCCATTGCTCCAAAGATTGGAAGTGCCACATAACTAGCATTGATATCGATTGCAGCCATTCCGGTTGCAATTGCAGCGCTGATAATCCATCCTAATATGATCCAGAATACTGAAACCCATGATGGAAGGTGTACATTATCAGTTCTCGAAGATATTTCGGTGGCTCCGTTACTCTGTTCTTTGAGTTTTCCCACCTCTGGTTCAGCATTGCTGATCGTCTTCAATAAATGCCAACCCAAAACAAATCCGCCGATTGCCCAGCCGATTCCCATGCCAAGCGTCCAACTGATTGCCTTATCCATATTGCCGTCAATCAATCCCCTCGCGAGTGACCAGCCGAGTCCTCCGCTAATTGCCCAGGCCAGCGCGATCCCGGCGATGCTTTTCCAATGGGAAAGAATATGGTCCATACCGAGAGTGCTTAACATCCCGATGAATACAAAGAGAGCCATCCCAATTCCTGCACCGGTTGCCTCGGTGAGCTCCCAGCCAATCAACCAGCCGAGTTCCTCCGCCAATTGCCCAGGCCAGGGTAACCCAGACAATGTTCTTCTGCCTGGATTGAACATTGCCAATTCCCGGGGTAAGCGCAGTGACGAGTCCGCCGATGGCCCCTCCGATGGCACCCGCAATTGCTTCACCAGCGATTTCGTTGTCGAAAGCATTATATACAAAACCGCCGACCCCTCCGGCAAATGCCCAGACCAGCGTGAACCAGAGTATTGTCGTACTCAACCCTTGAGGCAGTGTCGCATTGGGAGTTTCGAAACGCGCTGATCCTTCTTTTTGTAGCGCAGGCAATTGAGCCTCTTCGGCTTCTTCTTGTATAGCCAGTTGCGCGGCCTGACGAATTGCCCCCAACGCCTGCGCCGCGGCGCGCTGGACCTGCCGGCTGTCATCCTCTTTTGCAATGCGTTCCAAGGCTTCTTTGGCCGAACGAGCCATGCCGAGATTTTTTCCATTCATCAATCTGGTCAATTGATTCACCGCGCCGAGGCGAATATCTGAAAACGGATTTTCGATTGAGTTGAGCAAGGGTGCAGGCAGTGGAATCGATCTGATGTCCTCCGGCTTCATGCTTTGCCGCAGAATGATTTCACCCTGCTGCTTGCTTGAGAATTTCGATGGCGTCTGCTTTGGCGTGGCGAGTTCTTACTTTCTCATACGCGTAATCGTAAAGCTCATCCACGGTGATTTGCCCATCGCCATCCAAGTCCGCCTCGCCTTCCAATCCCTGCACTAAAAAGTAGGTGAAAAGCGATTTGTCAGTTTCACCGATGACCTTGTCGCCCTCCCAGGCGAATTGGGTCGAATCGCTGGCGGTCAGGATGATGCGACCATATCCGCCTTCGAAGGCTGTTGAGGTCCCAATGCTGACGCCGGTCGCGGCCTTTGTCCCCTGCTCGAACGCGCCGCTGTTGCAGCAATCCAGGATCAGCAACTGCCGCCTCGAGCGGCTCTGATCCATGACCTCGCGTATGTAATCGGACTTGATGGCTGTGGATCTCAGCCGGGTGCGAATCGTGTTCTTGACAGCCAGATACAGCGAACCGAGTTCATCGCGCACGCCGTGACCTGAAAAATAGAAGACCAGCAGATCGTCTGGTTTCTTCTGGTCGAAGAACTCGTCAATTGCGCCACGCACGGTGGGTTCCGGCTGGTTCAACATTACGTTGACTTCATCGAATGAGCAGATGTCCTGATCTTTGAGCACGCGCGCAAAATCTTTTGCATCCTTTCCGGGCGCAGTGAGTTGTGTCAGACCTGGATCGGTATATTCTGTATTTCCGATAATCAGAGCATATTTGCCGCTCATTTCTTTTTCTTTTTCCCCTTTTCAAGTTTTTCGAGAAGCTTTTGCAATTCTTCGGGCGAGCCTTCAAATTCGATTCCCTTGCCCTTGAATTTCACCGTGCGGCCCTGTCCGCGCAACACCCAGGCTTGTACCAGGCCAATCACACTTGGGATGGCAACAGGCAAAACCGTAACGGCGATGGAGCCAATCGTAATTGGATCTCCCTTGGAGCCAGCCGGCGCTACTCCGCCCTTTTCTAGTTCTGCCGATTTAATATTCAGTTCCCTCAACTCGGAGAGCAATTGACGCGTCATACGGTCGATGTCTTCTTCTGTAGCATCTGTGGCGCTGACTTCGATTTGAAATTCCGCCTTATCAGTTTCGTTCATAGTATCCTCAGTACTTGTAAGAGAAAAGCGTAACTGAAAATTTCAGCGATTATACTCTTTTTAGGGAAACTGCGAAGTCAAATGCCTTTGCGTGCACACGCCTATGTTCACTTGAGCAAAATTCCGCTGAATGCTGGATGGATGAGCCGCTCAGAATAGATTCATGAGAATCAGGGCTGGAATTTTATGATCAGCGTGGAATGCGGCCTCAACGCATTCACAGGTTTGTAGTTTTGGAAACCGCCCGACGCTACTTCCGGAGCCCCGGCTTGTTCGCCACCAAACAGTGTTTCCGTCCCGTAAGTGCCATCGGTTAAGATTGCATCTTCGAGCGTCAGCGTGTAATCTGTGATGGATTGATCCGAAAGGTTGATAAGAGTCAGCACCGTCTCATTTTCATCCATGGTCAGCGCGGCGTACACGGCCGGGTTGTCCGATTTCACTTCGTAGTACGTTCCAGCGTGTAGCGCCGAATTTGCATTTCGTACGTCGATCAGCTCGCGATAGTGGGTGAGTAGTGAATTTGAATCATTTGTTTGTGCGTCTACATTGACCTCCATGTAATTGGTGTCCAGAGGTTCCCAGGGCTTGCCAGCCGTAAAGCCGGCATTAGATTCTGCATTCCATTGCATGGGCCGGCGGATGTTTTCATCGGGTTTCATGCCGGACATGCCAATCTCCTCGCCGTAGTAAAGAAAAGGGGTACCCGGCGAGGTGAGTAATAAAGAGGCGGCCACTTTGGCTTTATCGATATCGTTTCCCAACTCGCTCATGGCGCGGTTTTGATCATGATTGGTCAGGAAGGGAGAATATTGTGAATCGGAAATAAATTTATTCGTGGTTTTGATAATGGCCGAAATATTATTTGCGCGACCAGTTTGTGCGGCTGTGACAAAAGCATTGGCCAAAGGAAAATTAAAGACCAGATCGAATTCATTATTTGTCACATAGCGGGAGATTACCGAGATCCCATCGCCGGAGATCTCACCGATGGTCATCGTATCCGGGTTCATCGCTTTATAAACCGGATAAAACTTCTGATACCACGAATGTGTGGACTGTGTATTTTGCTGGTCAGGACCTTCTTCGATGAGATGCTTTGCCGCATCCAGACGGAAACCGTCCACCCCCACTTCATCACTCCAGAAGGAAAATACCTTGGTCATTTCGGCGGTCACTTCTGGATTGTTGTAGTTCAAATCCGGCATGAAGCTTTCGAAGATGCCATAATAATATCCATGCAGGGTGGGATGCCAGACCGTCTCTCCCCAGGGTCCCTTGTAGCCGGGGTCAGTGTCGCTCCAGATGTACCAGTTTCGATAGGGCGAATCAACATTCTTCTTGGCATCCCTGAACCAGGGATGTTGGTCAGAGGTGTGATTGAGGACCATATCGATGATGATGCGAATGCCCCGCTTATGTGCTTCGGTAAGCAAGTGCTTGAAGTCGTCCAGGGTACCATATTGCGGATTGATGTTGTAGAAATCGGTGACATCATATCCGTGATAGGAGGGGGAGGGAAAGATGGGCATCAGCCAGATACCTGTCACACCCAGATCTGTGGTGGTGTTGGGATCGCCGTCGTTCAAGTAGTCCAGTTTTTCGGTGATGCCGTTGATGTCGCCGATGCCGTTGCCGTCGCTGTCATAAAAGGAACGGACGAAAATCTCATAGAAGACATCATCACTCCACCAGGTGGTTGGTTGCGGTACCGGCGTGGGTGTGGGCGTGTCAACGGGAGCAGGCGTCGGCGTGGAAGGAGCGCAGGCGGCGATAACAGAGAAAAGCAGAATAATGGTAAGAAGTCGTTTGGTCATATCAAAATTCAGGCGGTCATTGCGACCGCCTGTTTCTGTTTTCTTATCCTTTGACCGATCCCAGGGTGAGGCCGGATATCAGCCACTTCGATGAGTAGAGGAACAGGATCATAACCGGGATGGCGATCAGGACGGAAGCCGCAGAGAATTGTCCCCAGGAAACCGTGAATTGCTGGGCGTAGGTGAAGATGCCCAACGGCCAGGTAAAGGCTGCGTTCTTTTGGAGGATGACACGCGCTACAAGGTATTCACTCCAGCCGCCCATGAAGGAGAACAAAAACGCGATCGCCAGCGCCGGTGTGGAAAGCGGCAGAATGATGTTTGTAAAGACCGTTAAACGATTGGCACCATCGATCATGGCCGCCTCTTCCAGATCCACGGGGATGGTGTCGTAGTAGCCTTTGAGCGTCCAGATGGTGAGGGGAACGGCAGTGACCGCGTAAGCGATCAACAGACCAAGCGGTGTGTTGATCATCTTAAGCTTCGCGATCATGATAAACAAAGGCAAGAGCAACATGCCGGCTGGGATCATCTGCGTAGTCAATAAGAAGATCAGTCCCGCCGAACGACCGGGAAACTTAAAGCGCGAGAACGCATAGGCGCTGATGGCAGCCAGAATCACGCTCAGGACGGATGTGATCGAGACAATGGAAAGAGAGTTCCATAGCCATAAGAAGAAATCGGATTTGCGATTTTTTCGGGGTTGCCGAATAACACTTCCTTATAATTGTCGAGAGTAGCATTCTCCGGGATGATGCGCAGGTTCGTCGTGAGAAGAGTGTCATTGGGACGCAGCGAAATCGTGATCACGCGCAACACGGGATAGACGGCAATAATGCAGGCGAAGATCAGGGTCGCGTGGACCAAGATACTCTTGAACGGACTGTCACCGCGTGCACGGTAAAAGAACCAGCGAATGAAACGGCCGAGGGCAGTGCCAGGTTTGGCGGGCTCAACCGAACCAGCCGGTTTTGCGGAGTCAACTGTGGAGGTAGACATGTTGCATTCTCCTTACTCTGAAGCAGACTTGAGACCGCCGGAAATGCGTAGGTACACAATGGTGAACAAAAACAGGATCAAAAATATCACCAGGGCAAACATGGCGGTGAAACCGTAGCGGTAAAACTGGAAGGCCGCTTTATACATGGACGAAACGAGAATGTCCGTCTTCTCCTGCGGCCCTCCCTGGGTGATCAGGTAGATCACATCGAACTTGTTGAAAGTCCATACCACGCCCAGAATGATTGCCGGTGTTAATACAGGACGCAGCAATGGAATGGTGATATTGCGGAATTGCTGCCATTTGTTGGCACCATCGATTTCAGCGGCTTCATAATATTCCTGGGAGATGCTTTGCAGGCCGCCAAGAATGATCACGGCCATGAAGGGGATACCAAGCCAGATGTTGGAGATCAAAATCGAAACGAAGGCCCAGAAGGGATCCTGCTTCCAACTGACCGGACCAATATGAGCCGCCAGCCAGTTAAACAGGTTTCCGATGCCGATAATGCTTGCCGTACCGTGGCTGATATTGGTCAGCCAGGTGTTGAGATCTGTCAGAAGAATGTTGAACAAACCATAACGACTATCGAATTCGTTGCGCAGGGCCATGGCGGCGATGGTGGTGGGAATCGCCCACGGAAAGACCAGCAGGGTTCGGTATACTCCTTGCACCTTCATCGGGCGATGTAACAAGATGGCCAGTCCCATTCCGCCGGCCACGTGAAATGTCACGTTGATGACGGTCCAGAGGATCGTGCGCCCGAATACGTCGAAGAATTTGGCATCTTTCGCAACTGACCCGGTGAACAACGTTTTGAGGTTTTCCCAGCCATATTGCAAACCATAGGCAGCATTCTTGGTCGCCTGGGTGCCGAGTGAGGCATTGGAGAAGGCAAGTTTGATCTCGAAAAGGAAGGGATAAATGATCAGGAAGACCACACCGAGAAACGCGGGCAGAACCAGGAGATATGCCAGTCCAAAATGGTGATTGCGTGGCACAGTGATGTAGTGAATCACAGCAAAGATGATTAATAACCCCAGGGCCAGTATGCCACTCGTGGTCAATTGGGCGCTGTCCTTGCTGGCAATATTGGCTTTGACCAATGTGTTTTGAAAATCGGTGAACATTGTCACCGGTGAACGCAGGAAATTTCCAACGAAATTATCCCCCATACGGAACAGGTCAGTGGTTTCGAGGAAGGAAATGATCACCATGACCATTAGTACCGCAAGAATGATCTGCAGGGCACGGACAATAAAATTGGTTGTAACGTCTTTAGGCTTACGGAAAAAGATTTGATAAAAATATACTTCGATCAATGCCAGTCCCCCGATAATGCCAAACAGGAAGCCGCCCAGCAGCTTGAGGCTCTCGGAAATAATTTTGCCGTTTAGTGTAATGCCGCTGGCGAACGGACTAATCAGCGCATTCAGTGTGAAATATATTGCCGCGAGAGCAACAATCCAAAGAAAAGTAGGAAGATAGCGTTGTGCTGAATTTTCCGTTTTCATGACCGTAGCCTCCATAAAAATCGAAAACGGGGGAGCATGTCAATGCTCCCCCGAAACGTAAGACTTTTACTATGGTGTCGCAGTAGCCTGACCAAGCGTGGCAACACACTCATCCGCTGCGGTTTGAGCGGCAGTTGCTGCATCGGCTGGGGCAAGTGTACCAGCCATCACGCCTTCGAGATTCGGGCGCCAGGCATCCCATGCACAGCGCATCTCGGGAGCGGCAGGTTGACCGCGTCCCACAGCGAGATCGGCCATGGAGCCAGCCAAAATCGGGTCACTGGTGATGCTGGGATCCTTCGCTACTTCGGCATTGGAGGGCAGACGCTTGAACTGATCCAGCCACTGTTTCTGAACATCGGCGGAGGTCATGATAAGTGATGAACTTGACAACGCGTCCTTCTTGGCAGGATCATCCAGAACAGCGTTGGAGACCATGAAGTATTTGCCGGCGGTCATTTCGATGTAGGGATTTGCCATTGATGGTTGGAACAGGAGCCACACCGAGGTTGTCGCCGAGGGCGGTCGTGTAGTCACCAAGAGACCAGTCGCCATTGATGATCATGGCGGCCTTGCCGTCTTTCATCAGGGTGTCGGCACAGTTGTAATCGCATTCCTGCGGAACGACCCCGTCGGTCTTAAGCTTGGCAACAAAGGTCAAGTAGTCGATGAAAGCCTGATTGTCGAATTGAGGCTGATCGTTTGCATCGAGAGGCCAACCACCGAAGGCACCGTAGAAGCCAGCGCCCCAGAAGGGCTCGTTCAAGTTGTAGGCAAAGCCCTGTACATCACCAGTGGTGAGTTCCTTGGCTTTGGCGATCAGATCATCGAATGTAGCAGGGGGTTCGGAAATCAGCGACTTGTTGTAGATCAGCATCAGGTGATTTCCATAGTTATCCGGGACGCCCCAGAGTGTGCCGGCAACTTTGGCAGGATCAAGCGAGCCCGGGAAGAACTGGCTGAGGAAGGCATCATCGAACAACTGATCGACCGGTGCAATGATCTCCAGCGCGCTGAAGGGACCGGCGAAGTCGTTCGGTACGCGCACAACCTCTGGGGCTGCGTCAGCCAAAGAGGCCGTCTGGAATTGATCGCGGAGGGCTTCATTTTCATAGTGGGTGCGCTCAACTGTAATTTCGGGGTTGGCAGCTTCGAAGTCGGCGATCAAACCATCGATGAAGACATCCACATCCTCACCTTCCTGTTCCCAGAAAGCGATGGTAACGGGTTCCATGGCGGGAGCTTCGGTTGCGGCGGGAGCTTCCGTTGCTGCAGGAGCCTCTGTCGCAGCAGCTGGCGGTTGAGTAGCCGGGGCCGAGGTTGGCGCGGCGCCGCCACCGCAGGCGGTGAGTGCAAATGCTGAGATCAGCAGGAGGCTGAGCAGCAGGTTGAGTTTGGTTTTCATTCTTCTTCTCCTTATTGAGGATGAAATTTGATTTTTATCTTCTGGAACTTGCTGGGCTTACATATGTTATTTTGTACTCTTCGATATGATCACCTCCATTTTAATCTATACATAATTAAATTCACTCAGCTGTTTGACTTCCAAGGATGAGCTCTTTGGAAGCTGGGTCTTGTGCTCAATGGTGTTATGGATGGCATCGTTGATTGCCTGCACCAGAGCACCCATCAACGAAGAACGACGTCCGAGCATGGCAGTTGTGATGCGAACGCCATGTTCTGATGCGCGTAGTGATCTTTCACGCACAGCCTGACGAATTGAACCAGTCATCAAATCTCCCACCTGGGCCACGCCTCCTCCGATAATGACCGTACTAGGATTGATCAAATTGATCAAACCGGCGATGGCGATGCCAATGAAAGTGCCGGAACGTTTGATGATTTCCTGCGCTGCCAGATCTCCACGGCGCGCGGCCTCGGCTACATCTCGCGCGGTAATGGAATCAGGACTTTTTTCGGAGAGCAACGTCCGTTTACCGGAAGCAACCAGCTTTTTAGCTTGTGAAGCGATGGCGTATCCGCCTGCGAATGCTTCCAGACATCCATGATTCCCGCATGCGCAAAGTGGTCCATTCTCATCCACAGTCAGATGGCCAATTTCTCCGGCTGAGCCGGTGGTACCTCCATAAAGCTGCTTGTTAATGATCAAACCTGCCCCGATACCGCTTCCCACTTTGATGAAGGCAATGTTCTTTTCCCCCCGACCCGCGCCATAAGCCCATTCGCCCAAGGCGCCCAACTCGGCATCGTTGTTCAGAATAACAGCCGTGCTCCATTGATCTTCGAGCGACGTGCGGATGGGATATCGATCCCAGCCAGGCATAATGGGAGGCGCCATTACAGTACCCTTCTCGGTGATGACCGGGCCGGGCACACCAACACCCACACCTGCCAGGTCATTGGGGGTCAGCCCGCGCTTTTGGAGCAGTTCTCTCAAAATCTTATCTGCCACTTGAAGACATTCTTTTGGCCCATTTGCAATATTAAAGGGTACTTCGATTTCCTCCATGATGCGGGCAGAAAAATCCGCCAAGGCAACACTCAAATGCATCGCCCCCATGTCAATCCCGGCAACCAAGCCATGGTCCGGATTGATTTCCAGGATCACTGGTGGCCTTCCGCTGGCGGTTGACCGGCTTTCGCTGGTCAGGATGATGTCATTTGCCATCAGATCATTGATGATCAGCGTGACGGCTGCGCGGGTGAGCCCCATCTCGTGGGCGAGTTCTGCCCGGGATAGGCCTCTCCCGGCAAAACGAATCAAATCCACCGCTGCGTGTTTGTTAAAATTCCTAACATTATGACTTGCCGGAAGCCAGTAGAATGCGGACAGTGTATACCTTCTGAAGGTCTGATGGAATGGACTGACGGCGCAATGATAGCAACAAAGCCAAATATTATCAAGAGTTTTAACAAAGTCAATAGTTATAGTTTTCCCAGTTAAAAAAATACAGGCATGGCTCAAATAACCATGCCTGTTTGAATGACGTGAGAGAAGTTTTTATACGATGGCTTCCTCAGTGGCGGCATCAAAGATGTGGAAGTTATCCATATCCAACGCGACCTGCGCTTGTTGACCAACGCGCAGCTGCGAGCGTGGATCGACGCGGGAGACGAAGGTATTCTTCCCGCTCACCAGGTAAAGGAAGATTTCATTGCCCATCAACTCGGTCAAGTCCACTTTAACCGCGACCTTTTCTGAATCGATGTTCGGCGGGACGAAATCCGCGTCATGGATATTTTCGGGGCGAATGCCAAAGATGATATCTTTTCCCACGCTGCCTTCAAAAGGTTTCGCCCTTTTCGCTGGAATCGGCACCGCAAAATCACCTGTGTCCACAATGAGTTTGCCGTTGTCTTTTCTCAATTTGCCGGGGAAGAAGTTCATGGCAGGTGTGCCGATAAAGCCAGCCACAAAAAGATTGTGCGGATGGTCATACAGATTTTGCGGCGTATCGAGCTGCTGGAGAACGCCTTTGTTGATCACCGCGATACGAGAGGCCATGGTCATGGCTTCGATCTGATCGTGCGTCACGTAAATGAAGGTGGTCTGCAGCCGCTGATGCAGTTTGCTGATCTCAGCGCGCATAGCCACGCGTAATTTTGCGTCAAGGTTGGAAAGCGGTTCGTCGAACAGGAAAACCTTCGGCTCACGCACGATGGCCCGTCCCACCGCCACACGCTGGCGCTGACCACCAGAAAGCTGGCGTGGCTTGCGGTCGAGCAGATCCTGAATACCGAGAACATCTGCCGCTTCATTTACCCGGCGCTTGATATCCTCTTTCGGCACCTTGCGCAACTTCAAGCCAAAGGCCATATTGTCATACACAGACAGGTGGGGATAGAGAGCATACGATTGAAAGACCATGGCGATGTCACGATCTTTCGGAGCAACGTCGTTCACCACACGATCACCGATCTTGATGGCTCCGCTGCTAATTTCCTCCAGGCCCGCCAGGCAGCGCAATGCGGTTGTCTTACCGCATCCCGATGGACCAACCAGCACAAGAAATTCTTTGTCAGCAACATCGATGTTCAGGTTGTTGACAGCGGTCACGTCGCCATACTGTTTGACGACATTTTCATAGACTACTCTTGCCATGGTACTTTCCTCCGTTTCGTGGGAATATAGTGGTGAAATTATACCCCTACTTTTGTGGAAGTAGCATCAGAACTGACACGAATTTTAAGGAACCGAGTTCCGCCTCCAACGCAGCCGAAACCTGTTTCCGTTATAGAGTTGGATTATTCACCTCAATGCTTATTTTCTGTTCACCAGCCACACTCCGACTAGGATCGTGAGACCCCCAATCACGGAAGCCAGCAAGATCGCCTCCTTGAGAACCAGCGCCGCCACGATCACGGTAATGACAGGTTCCAAATAAAGGAAGGCTCCCGTTTGCGCAACCGGCAAACTCTTTAACGCGTCGTACCAAAAAATATAAGCGATACCTGAGCAAATGATGCCTAGAAAAGTGATCGCCATCCATCCATCCCAGGGGATATGGGTAATTTGTCGCATGCCAGGGTTGAAGAGAAAGAGAAGGGAAGTAAACAGCCAGCCAAAGCTCATCACATGGAACATCATCAGCGTTGCTGGATGTTTTTTGAGTCCTGATCTGGATAGCGTTGAAAAGACGGCCCAATTGGGCGCGCTGATCAAAACCAGGAAATCCCCGGGCGTGCCGAATTTTCCGGTAATAATGGAAGCGATATTCCCTTTTGTAACAACCAACAAAACTCCAAATGCGGCCAGGAATATACCGATCACCTGATACCAGTTCAGATATTCCTTTAAAATGAATAGGCCCAACAGCGCCATGAAAACAGGTATCGTAGCAACGATCCAGGCTGTTGTCGTTGCCTGTGCCGTCACCAACCCGGTGGATTGCAACCATTGATGAAAAGTAATTCCGAGAAAACCAAGCAGGGCAAAATATCCCCAATCTTTTCCTTGGGGAAGAGTAAATTGTTTGCTTAATCCCACTGCCAGCCCGAGAATGATCACGCCCATGGTGAAGCGAATCCAGACCACGGTAGTTGGAGCAACATACTGAAGCGAAACCTTGGTGGCGACAAAGGAGGCTCCCCAGGCAGTTACTGCGAAGAAAGCTTTCAGCATGGCTTTGATGTTCATTTTCTATGGAAGAATTGCAAGCAGTTAAGTTTATGAATATAGCGAACGAGTTTACTAATGAGCTTCTATCGTGTCAACGGGGACAATCTGGTGATTACCCACAAGTCCGAGGGATGAAAAAAACTCTGTCCAGAAATGGTAAAGTAGGTGTGCGAACAGCCCAACCACAAGGAGCAGAGTTTAGATGACTATAGCACTTGAAAGTATTTTTGCCAAGTTGCCGATAATGGAAATCCGGGGAACGATCAGAAATCATAGCGAGCCTTTGATGAGATTGTTGCCTGATAAACGGATGAGGAAAGTGATTGAGAACATGCTGCTGGGCATTCTGGGCGGACAGACACCCGTCATTACAGGCATGGCGCGCCAAAACGGAAAGGCAGACGGAGAAACCGGGTCAGTCGCAAAAAGCATGTATCGGTTACTGAACAATCAGCGGCTCGCAACGGATGTCATTTACCAAGGTCTGTATGAAACTGGGCAAAGGAGTGTGGCAGGCGAAAAGCCTGCGTATCTGGTAGTGGCAGGGGATCGGGTGAATTTTGAAAAACCCTAGACCCAGAGTCTGGAAGGAGTCAGTGTGGTGCACAAGGCCACACCGCCGGATTTGAATGGACAGGCCCGGCTGGCGCATGGTTACCCAGCGATTACGGCTACGCTGGTCAATACAAAAGTGCCGGTGACCAGTTATGCCAATTGGTTTTCCTATCTCACCAGCGACTTCCTCAGTCAGAATAAAGAGATTGAACAAGCCTTTACGAACACCGTTCGCTTGGATCCAGGTCAAACAATACGGTTTGTCGGTGATTTGGGGCTGGATGACCAAAAAATGTTGGCCCAGGTCGTGAAATTAGAGCAGGAATTTGTCTTCCGCATCAGCCATCTGGAGCGCAGTGTGGAAGTCTACAATGCGCGCCCCGACCGCTGGGAAACGGAAAAACTACAAGACTTGGTGGAAAGTGTTCCTGATCAGGCCACCTTCCAGGTATTGTTCAAGCATGCTGGAAAAACCAGACTCGACACGATTCATTTTGGCTGGTTCAAGATTCGCAGCCCAGGCACACAAAAACCGTTGTGGATCATGGTGGCTGATGATGAAACTTTGGATCGACAACTGGTCTTGATTACCAACATCCCGCTGATGAAGGTGGCTGCTGTTCAACAGCTCTATAACGATTGGCGCTTGCGCTCCCGCATTGAACATGGCTATCGCTTTGATCAAGAACAAGGTTTGGATGTGGAAGACATGCGCCTCCCAACCGTTGACCGTATGCGCCGTCTGTTCGCCATCGTTCTCTTGACGGCTCAAATTGTCTTCGTCATTTCTGAACATTGGCCGCCCAAGGCGGTTCTTTGGCTTCGGCAACTCGGCGGCCAATTGGGCATCCCAACTGACCGTGATGGTCCCTATTGGCTCCTGCAGGGCCTCTCGGCTGTTATTGTTACTTGCATGACCTTGTCTTATGTCTGCTTACACCCTTTTCCGTCTCACGAGTTCACTTGTGGGTAATCACCAGGGACAATGGCCGTCCGGCAGAGGGACATCTTGGAGACTTGAGAATCGCTGAATGAGGATACACCCACCACGGTCAACGAAGTCAAGCGAAAATCAGAGCGCCGCAAACTCTGCCGCTCATCTAGACAAAATGGATCAATGATGACATTACAGTTTCGTAAAAACCTTGGATAATCGGAATTGAATGGTATAAAATATCCACATTCAGCCGTGTGCCAGACTGTTACGCTGCAATCTTTCCATACAGATATTTATATGAGCGCGGACAGTTCGAAATTGTCATGGATAGTCCTTTAACAATCTCGTTGTTGCGTTGCTCTCAACAGATATGCTCGTATATTTCCCCCGCGTGGATAAACAGGGAAGACAACGAAAAAACACTACTCCTCCACAAACTTTAGCCATGTCTGCCGAACCCCCAAAATAACGAGACGCCAGAGAGCAACAAGTTTTCCAGACGAGATTATTCTGGTATGATGTTATACCCGCCGCCGACAGGACCCGTCCATCATTCTTTGGCATGTTGTCAAAAGCTCATCGTTAAGGAGATCAATGATGCGTCCATCGAATATATTGATTATCGAAGATGACGAAATTGTCTCAAGGACGATCGAACGTTGTCTAAGAGGAAAAGAATTCCATGTGAACGTAGCGAACTCTGGCGTGGCCGGGCTGCGGGCTGCCCATCGCAAGGTGCCCGATTTGGTCATCCTCGATGTCATTATGCCTGGCATGGATGGTTACACAGTTTGTAAGGAAATGCGGGATGATCCAATCCTTAAAGATGTCCCGATCTTATTCCTGACAGCCAAGATCAAGCCTGAAGATGCCATTTTGGGGTTGAGCCTTGGCGCGGACGACTATCTCCGCAAGCCTTTTAACGTAGACGAACTGCTTTTGAGGGTAATTGCAATCTTGCGCCGCACTCAAAGTGATGATGAAGAAACACTACAAACTGAAACGGCCATTCTTGCCAGTGCCGATCAGAAGACCAGACCACTTGATCAATCAGAAGAGAACTATGTGGTACATATTGGCGATTATTCCTTAAACACACGTACCTTTATCTTTTCCAGTCCGGTGAGAGGGGAGTTTCGAGTAACACCCGTTCAATATGCCCTGCTTTATCATTTGATGTCCCACCCTAATAAGATTTTTTCACCATCCCTTTTACTTGAAGAGGTGTGGGATTATCCGGACACAGCCGGCAGTGCAGACCTGGTTCGTGTCCACATCAAGAACCTGCGAGAAGCCATTGAAGAGGATCCCAAGAATCCCACGTTTATCAAAACTATTAAGGGATATGGATACACCGTACAATTCGAAGAGCCAAAAAATGAAGTTCGCAAAGCACGAAAGAGCAGAGTGAAATAGTCTGGTTTTGACTATAGCTTACCTAGACCTGTTCTAAAAGATTTTTACCAGCATTATTGTTAAAATCCTTGTGGAGAATCGCCATGCAACACACTTTGAACAAGAATAGCGGTCTTTCGACTGAATTTGCGATTCTTGAAACGCTGATAAAAGAACAAAACAGATTTAATGATCCGCATACGATACCGGTAAATGTAATTGGGGATGTTAGGGCTTATGTTCAAGCCAGCGAAGCAATTCTGATCTTGTTTGATGCCGAGAATCATGGCTGGGCAAAAAGGAAATTATTGGGTGCCGAGCCAAGGTGGAAATCCGAGAGTGCCTTCCTTGTTCGGGATAGCATACTCTGCAGTTCCCTGCCAGAGACAATTACCCAAATCGATTACGATTCCGAGTTGGATACTGAACCTGACCGGGTGGTTTATGGTGAGGTGACTGCTCTTGTCAGGAAGGTTATCCTGGCGCCGTTGGATATCAACGGTACAGAGTTGGGGAGCATCATATTTATCAATCCTGCAATCGACTTGAACAATGAAGAGCGATATAAATTCTTTCAACTTATTATCAAGGGACTGGCTAATGCTATCTCTTTGGCGGAACATAACCAGCAATTAACCATTAACAATGCAGACTTGGAGGCTACTCACTGGCAAATCCTGAATTCACGTAATACCCTGCGAACTTTTTTTGATAATATTCCTTCAAGTGTATACATCATTGATCGCTCTTATAACATTGTCGCTGTAAACACCCGTCGAAGCGAAAGAGTTGGTAAGAATCCCCAGGAGTTGGTGGGTGGGAAGTGCTATGAAAAGTTTTGGGGAAACTCCCTGCCCTGCGCAGCCTGCCTTGTAATGAATACATTTAGCGGAGTGCCCTCGGTTCGTAACTCGAAGGAGTTGGGGGCCAATGAAACAATCGTTCATTGGGAAATTACGAATGTTCCGATTCGGGAAAGTGACAATACGATCAATCAAGTGATTGTATTCGAAGAAGATGTCACTGAAAAATGGAATCTGGAAGCCAATTTGATCCAGTCGGAAAAAATGGCATCTATTGGACAGCTTGCGGCCAATGTTGCTCATGAAATCAACAATCCATTGGCTGCCATCATTGCCAATGCGCAATTATTACTGCGTGATCTATCCGACGCCGATGAAGATATTATTGACTTACTCAGATTGATCGAGATGGCCGGAGATCGTGCTGCCAAAATAGTCAGCAACCTCCTGGAAAGCGCCCGTAGAGAAAAACATCATGAGTTCGATGAAATCTCGTTGAACGAAACCATTTTGGATGCCATTTCCTTGTTGCGCTATGAGATCAACAAATCGTCGGTGACCGTCGATCTTGACCTGGCAGAGGATATTCCAGATATCTTCGCCAATAAAAATCAGTTGAAGGGCGTTTGGATCAATTTAGTTAATAATGCGCTTGGTGCCATTGATGTCAAACGAGGCAAGATTTCCATTTCCACCCGTTATGAAAACAGGGAGTTCCATGTTGTTTTTTCGGACAATGGTAAAGGTATCCTCCCGGAACACCAGGAACATATTTTTGAACCGTTCTTCACCACCAAGGAAGCCGGCAAGGGCACGGGGTTGGGGCTCTCTGTGAGTTTTCAGGCGATTCAGGAGCACCACGGGAGTATTGAGTTTGAGAGTGCCCCTGACAAGGGTACAAAATTTATTATCATCCTGCCTGATATAGAAGACCGTGATGCCTATTAAGCTCAGCTTGGCTTGTATTGAATTAGCTGAGGGAACGAGATAACCGAAATCCGATCGCGGGTGAGAGATAATTAGCCAATATTCCCTCACGAGCAGCGCAACGGGCCAGTTTACGAGTGTAATACCAGGCTCCCCCTCGCACAACATATCGCCCTCGAGCTTTATCCATCGCTGGACTATCTACGATATACGGATAGGGCACAAATGGTGACTGAGTCCATTCCCAGACATTTCCGACCATATCAGCTGCACCACATGGACTATCCCCTCCGGGGGAGTAGAAACCTACGGGCGTCGTCCCCTTCTTAAAGCTTTCAGCAGTATTACAGCGCCACGGGTCGAAGGTGTTTCCCCACGGAAAGATGCGGCCATCAATGCCACGGGCCGCGCGTTCCCATTCTGCCTCTGTGGGTAGTTTGAAGTTCATTCCGGTTTTTCGATTTAACCATTCAATGTAGGCCTCTGCATCGATTTTGGACACGCCGACAACCGGATGATTTTCTGTGTCTTCTGGAAAGGTAAAGCCGGTCCAGTCGCGGGGCAAGCGATGCCCCACATCCCAGATAAAAATGTGGTATTCCGCGTTTGTCACTAGATATTTGGCAATTTCAAAGGCCGGTAGGGACATACGAAACTGTGGCTGTTCCGCGACAAACAGGTCATTATCTGACCATTCATAGGCCCAGTCGGATTCCTTCAACTGCAAAAGCGTAATATCCTCGCTGCTGGTACCCATTAAGAATTCGTCCTCGGGTACGCTAATCATTGTGGGAGGCTTTACTTCATTGGAAGTGGAAGGAGTAACTTCCCATCCTTCAGCGTTTAATTTTGGACTTGGACCTGGCATCTTGTACCTTATTGTGCTTGATTGATGATATGACTAAATAGCTTAAGCACTTTGTCGATATTTTCATTGAGATCCTGGCTTAAGGCAAATAGGAAAGGCTCTCCAGCAACTCTTTTTCGAAGAGCTTCAATATTCTCCATTGCCTTCAGAATGACATTTTCCCAGGCATTGGGTGAATTCAGGACCAGTTTTCCATATCGTGAATATTCGTGGAAGGCTGGTTGATTGCTGGCAATCCAGGATGTTTTCGATATCATAAACTCCAGTAAATTCATGCGTCCGAGGCGAAGATCGTAATCGCCGTGGATGGGAACCAGTCCAAGGTCCAGTTTAAGCAGCATATCAGCCCATTGTTCAAAAGAATTCGATCGATACTTCACAATTTGCGCTGGGTGAATGTTGCGCAACTCTTCTGAAGTTTCTACATCCGACAATACCAATTTTACATCAGGCCGTGTTCGACATATTTTTTCCAGTGCGTGTAGCAAGCCGCTATTTTTCATGCTGACCATTCTTGAACCATTGGCAGGCCCAATCCAAATCTCACTTTCATGGTCCTGCTTAAAGGCTGGATATTGATCGGTGTTGAGGTAGTCGGGAATCTCATAGACGCTGGTAAACGGCGACCAGTCAACCACCAAGCGGGTGGATGGAACAACAGCAGCATCGATCAAACCAAGCCCCCATTTGAATTGTTCCAATGGAATGGGATTGATTGGATTTGCGTGAGTTCTTTCCGCATTCGCGGACAGATTTCAACGGTTTCCCTTGCATCCAAAACGAATAAAAAGGGATATCAGGGGTTAGATAATTGATGGCCTGATCAAAATCAACGACTACCTTTTTGTCGCGCGCCTTCCAGAACTCAATAGCCTCAAGAATGGGCCCGTATAGATAGCGGTGAATGACAAGCAGGTCCGAGTCCGCACAGATTTTTTGTGCTTCTGGTGTGTTTTGAGCAAAAGAATCCAGATCCAGCAAATTCGCGTGATGCCATCCGATGCGGTTGATCGCGTCGGCAAAATTCCGACATCGTATCTGTACGCGGGGTGCATCTTCTGGATGGTTGGAGTGAATATACGTGACGATCATTTTACAGCTGTGCTTTGAAGCAGAGTCCTTTACACTCTTTCTGTCTTTGGCAGGGATACTGGCTCCAGGTGAGTTGCACGGTCAATGACTTCCAGCCATAACTTCACCAGATAATTCATTTCTCGTGTTCGCGCGGCCTCGCGGCCTGCGCGTCCCAGTTTATTGCGCAATTCCTGATCCATTACCAGGTGCCTAAGACTAAGGTGCCATTCATCATCCAGAGACTCAGCCAGGATGCCGCCCGCCATCCAATTGCGAAAAGCCGGGATGGGCGATGCGATCCACGGCACTCCTCGCACTCCAGCTTCCATAAGAAGAGTATCAGGGAATGAAAGGTTGTAAGGCAGGTTTCGTAAAGGAACCAATAAGACATCGAGCTGGCTCAGCAGGTAAGGGAATTCCTCATGAGCAACTAGAGGTAAATACAGGCGTCGATTTTCCGGTAGACCATCAAATAAACGATATGCCTGAGGATCGCCAATGATGACAATACGCGTATTGGATAGCTCACGAATAATTCGGACGATGAAACGCCGTATCAGCATCAGGTCGTCCAACTGCCCGCTCGAAACCACCCAGCCAATGTTAATCGTTCCGCGTGGAGCTGAATCCTTCCCCCATAACTTGTTTTGTCGAGACCAACCATCAGGAATGACACAGACTTGAACTCGCGACCTCTTTAAGTGAATTTGCCTGTTCTTCGGATGGGACCGAAATAACGTTTGCTAAGGACAATGCGGTCGTATAGGCGTTGCTGCGCTCCTGTGTTCCCAGTCCCTGCGTGCTATATTCGAGATGAGAAATGGCCTGATCCTCGAAATCGACATCAAGATCAAGGATGATTGGAATACCGGCTACTGATAGGGTGGACAGGCTTTCGATCAGCAAAGGGTTTGTATGTGGATTGCTTGTAATAACTATGTCCGGTTTTGGATCACGCCCGGGGATAAATTCCCCATTTTCAGTGACCTGACAACCAGAGGCCACCAGGCTCGATTTCAAAAGCATCATTCGATTTGACTTTTTTTCCAGATCGGGCAATAACATCAAGACGTTGCCTTGAAATCCGGAATTTCCGAATTCATTCATATTAATTTGCAAAGATTTGGAATCTTCTTTGATAACCCGTTGATAGTCAATATTAAGCTGGAGACTGCGTAGTGCATCCACTACATCTGCGTGACCATCCGCGCGTGCCTGGCGGATATTCACTTCGATAAGCGCCAGCAAAAGATCGTCAATCTCATCCAGGTGCCTGGAGACAAGATTCGCCGGACTGTCACTGTTGATAATCTGGTCAAGCAGGACAGCTGCTCGCATGATCTCGTTCTCATGAATTACTTTTGTTTCTCCGGTAAGTCGTTGCAGTAAGCGCGCTACGGCTTCAAGGTCTGTTGGAACGGGTTCCTCAACGCCACCATCTTCCAGTTCTTCCGCCATTGTAATATGGCGTTCAATCGTTTTATTTTCTGGATCCAATTGTAGCGCGCGCAGGTAAATACTTTTTGCGGTTTTTCCGTCACCGCTTGCCAGATAAAAGCCTCCCACAATAAGCAGTGTTTCGAGGTCATCCGGATAATCTATCAAGATCTTGATAAAAATATCCAGCGCCTCCGCGAGACGATTTTCGTTAAGATAGGTTCGACCTAAAATTTTTCTGACCTTTAATTCTGGTTGCATGGATTTCACCTGACCAATAGCTTGATATTTGGTTCTGTTGATGCCGGTATCACGCCTTTAATATAGTTGATAAATGGACTTTAGCCTATAAAGCTTTTCTGAATATTGCGTAAATATGGGATAAAACAATTTAGACGTAAATAACATCAATTTTATGTGGTGTTTACTCTCATTTTTCGATATTGATTATAAAATTAGTGCATCATGGTCAATAGTTATAACCCAATTTCCACCACATCCGGCCCTTCGGGAATCACTGCACAAGTGATTAATACGGGATCGTCGTCCGCTGATATTCTCTCCTCCTTCAAAGAGATACTCTCAGTGATGACCGTGATGAGCAGTATGTCGCCCGAGACCCCGCAAGTTGGTTCAGATGCTTCGGGGATGACCAATTTAATGGCGCCGCTCATGCTCATCTTGCTTGAAAAGCTGGTGGAGCAACAATTGCAGCCAGATTCATCTGATATATCCACAGCAGATGATACACAGCAGGTTTCAGCGGAGGCCGTAACGCAGAACACCTCTGTATTCACGAATCAGGCTTCAAAGCCTGAGCCATCTGGTCGACCTGTGGCGGGCGGAGTATTGACTCAGGAATTTCATCCCGGGCATACAGGCATTGATATCGCAGTTCCAACGGGTACCGAGGTTAAGAGCACCATGGATGGTAAGGTTATCTATGCAGGCTGGAATAATCAGGGATACGGAAACCTGGTGATCGTTGAGAATGGGGCTTATCGAACGTATTATGCTCATCTCTCAAGTATCCCGGTGAGCGTAGGTGATAAAGTGAAGGCCGGAACAACGATTGGTCTTTCCGGAAGTACTGGTAATTCCACTGGTCCGCATTTACACTATGAGATTCGCAAGAATGGGATCGCCATTGACCCAGCACCTGTAACCTTGAATAGTTGACGGATGAATTCCAGAGTCTAGTTGGGCTGGAGCGCATCTGGGAATCATTAGAAGACCATCTTGATGACAAACTTAAATCTCTATCTTTTGTTGAGGCAGATTTCCCAAAATCGATCGGACATCAAATTGCTGAATGTCTATAAGGGATTGCCAATTTCTTATGATGTTCAAGTCAATTCAGTCCGTGATGCTGAAATTCAAGTGCATAGCAACCGGTATCAACTTGCCTGTCTTTATTATCAGGGTGAGACGCATTTACAAGTTGCGGAATTACCCTTCATTATTCGCTCAGATGTGATCAGCTTGCATTTGGGCAAAGACGATGCGGTTCTGGGAAATTTCATGGTGGAGCAAAGTAGCATTGGCAATCGAACCCAGATTCGCGTGGAACCCCATGAACCCCTGGTGGCCGTTCTTCATTTTAGCGGCGCCTCCTCTGAATTTTTTGCCTTGCTTGCAGATATTTCGGCAGATGGCGCTGGTGTTTATTTTGAAGATTATATGTTTCCGGCGAGGCTATGCCAGCCTGGAGCTGAAATCTCAATGACCATTTCGTTACCTGATCTGGCCCTCATAAAAACAAAAACACTCTCCACCAAACCATTAATAGAGAGCAGGGGAATAAAATCCCTTTCACGTGCAATGCCGTCAAAAGGACAAGATGGGAGTGTTGTCATCACAACCCAGGGCAAGGTTGTTTCTGTGCATCCGGATGCTCAGCGGAATCGTGTGCGGGTTGGTCTGCGGTTGCGCTTCAGAGATTTGGCACGCGCTGCCATATTACAATATATTTCTCAACGCCAATCCGAAATTATTCGAGACCTAAGCATATTGTCCGACGAACTGTACAGCCGCAAGAAACAGTAAGTGATCGTGCCGGGAGTGAACAACCAGAACGATTCAGGTTGACCATTCCCGCAAAGAGTACATGTGGACAGATTTGAAAGATAGCGAGACCAATGAATCTTTCCGGACTACTCTCCATATCTCCCCTAACCGCTCCTGCAAAACAGGAGCTTGGACTCCATACCTCTCAGCGTGTCACGGCACAGATCCTGGCAGTGGCAGAGTCGACAGCTCTTCTTACGATTGATGGTTATCCAATCGTGGCGCAGCTTGCCTCGGCCGATCAGGCGGCTACTTTACTCAATCAGAAAACAGCCAACTTTATCGTGACCCAATTGAACGACCAGAAGGTCACGTTAAAGATGGTGAAGGATGATCCATCGGGAGAGTATCCCATCAGGTTTGCATCGAATGGACCGGAATTGGCTGTGCGTCTCCTCGAGCAGCATCACATACCAGCAACTGTCAGCAATCTGCTGATCGCTCGTTCCATACTTAATAAGAAGTTGCCGGCCACCCTTGGCCTGTTCAATGAATTACAAGAGGCGCTTTCTCGCTATGGCGTTTGGGGGAATCAGGAGGCCGAATTGGCCGCTGCATTGAAGGCCTCAGGTTTGCCAGCCACAGCACAAAGCCTGGCACTGGCTTCACGTCAGACCGCGAAAATCAACGATTCCTTCGCTCATCTGATCGCCTTGTTCACGGGCATTGCCGGCAGGGATTTACCAGCAGATTTGCTAAAGCAATTGGGATCGAATTTACAGATGTTACACAGTATGGTTTTGAATGGGGAGGAAGAAACGTCACAGTTAGCCGAGCAGCTCAAGGCTGTGGTGGACGCGTTGGGACGATCGGTCGAGAATATTTTATTGGAACAGACTCAGAGTCCAGATGCATCTGTATCCGAAAAAAGCCTATTATCGTTAGCCAGACTTCAACAAATGTTGACTGAACTAGGGAAAAACGAAGTTGCCAGTGCGATCAACGATTTCCTCGAAGATCTGCGTTCGAGACAATTTCTGAACGCGAAACAGGACCCCATTCCTGGGCGTGATGACTGGCCCGAGATCAATTTTGTGGTTCAGGGTAGAGCACAAAAAGCGGGCGAAGAATTCTCCTCTGCTCGCTTACGCGTCGCCCGCGAACGCGGTGCTGATGTAAGCAAGATCGATCCTGCTTCTACACGCTTGATGCTTCAGGTGGATTTGGCTCCCAACAAAACAGTGGAAGTGGACCTTTCCATCCTCGGGAAGGAGGTGAAAACCTTGGTGACCGCGCCGGACCCCGTGTGGTGTGAGCAGGCGCAGAGTGAGTTGCCTGCGTTGGAGGACGCGCTCCAAGGTTTAGGGTTTACTTTGAAGGATACGCAAATCAATGTCGGTGAGCCACATTCTTTTGAACGGCTGGCAACATCTGGAGCTATGCCAATGAAGGCAGTGGATATCGAGGTGTAAAGTGGGATATAAGCGCTTCAAGATTCCACAAGCGGGTGAAAAAGGTACGGGCCCTTTAGCGGCCGCGGCACTGCAATATGATCCTGAAAAGGATGGCGCGCCGAAAGTCATCGCCAGGGGTCAGCGGAAAATTGCTGAACAAATCCTGGCAGAGGCTCGTAAACATAACATTCCCATTCATGAAGATCCGGCCTTAACCGCGGCCCTGGCTACTGTTAACCTGGGAGATGAAATCCCTGCCGAACTTTATCCTGTTGTGGCCGAAGTACTGGCGTATATCTATCGTGTCACGAACAAACATTTGAAATAGTTCGACATTGAGTCCTGATAGTTTGCAGAGAAAAAAGTTATAAAAGAAAACTGGCCGATACCAGAAAATGGTATCGGCCAGTTCGTTTCTCAATCCATATTTTATCGTTTCAAGTTGACCAATTCCTGCAGAATTTCATCCGAGGTAGTGATCACACGTGAAGAAGCCTGGAAACCGCGTTGTGCCAGGATCATGTTGGTAAATTCCTGTGCCATATCGACATTGGAAGCCTCCAGATAGCCCGAGGCAATACTGCCACGGCCGCCGGTCATTGCAGCGCCGATTTGTGGTTCACCAGAGTTCAGGCCCATTAGGAAGGCCGTGCCTTCAGCACGGATCAAGCCATTGGGGTTGGTGAAACGAGCCATCGCCACCTGCCCAACCTGCTCCACCAAGCCGTTCGAATACACCAGGGAGACCACGCCGTCATTGGGGGAGATGTAAACGTCAGATACGGTACCGGCTGGTAAACCATCCTGACTGGTCACGGCTGCACTGGTGGCGGAGTTCAACATGGTCATCTTCGAGAAGTCCAGCGTCAGATCGATCTGGCCGCCGTTAGCGGAACCATCTGATCCGGGGATTTGAACCGGAGTCGTGACAACGGGGTTAGTCGCTAGAGTTGTATCCAGCTGCCCATCGGAGTCGAAGGTGATCGTTCCGGCGCCCACGCCCTTGGTTGGATCAGCTAAACCGGTGGCGGGATCAACAACTTCCCAGTCCCAGGTCAGCGGATCAGTGGCGCTGCGTGTAAACTTGATCGAAGCAGTCTGCAGAGCGCCGAGAGAGTCGTAGGCGCCCATCGAGACACTCACTGAGCCGGTGCCGTCGGTCGCAGTGGCCGCACTCAGATTGCCACCGAAGAGAACATTCTGGGTGGCCTTGGCCATGGTCTTGTCAGTCACAATTTGGATATCTCCAACAGGGAGATTGGTGTCAACGGCGCCGCTGTCATCGACCGTCCAGCCTTGCGTACGGAGGCCGGAAGCAGAATTGATCAGATAGCCGTCGGCGTCGAGGCTCATGGAACCTTCACGTGAATACCGGCGGTTTGCGTCCTGACCATAGATAAAGAAGCCATCACCTTGCACGCCCAGGTCCATATTTCGGCCGGTGCTTTGTAACGTTCCCTGAGTGAAGTTGGCAGAAATGGAGCCAAGTCGTACACCCAGACCAATTTGCGAGGGATTGATACCACCTTGCGTATCGGTCGGAGCGGAGCCCGGGGTCAGCATTTGGGCGAATTGGTCCTGAAAGAGGACGCGGCTGGATTTGTAACCGTTGGTATTGGCATTGGCGAGATTGTTGGCGACGACATCCAGATATTTCTGGTGCATGTTCAAGGCACTGATTGAAGTAAACATTGAGCGAATCATTTTATTTCTCCTAGAGTTTAGTTTTCAGGCTTTCCTCCAAGAGGGCCAGCCTGTTTGAATTTTGATTTTGAAAAGATTTCATCCTTTTACATCGATGGATGATTTTGTACTATTTTTTGCTGGATCAGCAAATACGACACTATCGATTTGGGTGAACACACCCTCACCACGCTGATTCGTATCCAGGGCGGTGACGACCGTACGGTTATTGACGTTCACAATGAAAGCCAGATCGTCGACCATAACCAGCGAGGATTTTCCTCCGCGCTTCTCAGCCTTGTCGATCGCGTCTGACAGCCGGTTTACGTTTTCGCTGTTCAGATTGATGTCGCGGGTCTGCAGGCGTTTGAGCGCATGATTCGAAAACCGGACGCTTTGTACATTTTCAAGCGTTTCAATGAAGCTGGGCCCCTGCACAGGCTTGACCGTGCCGGCCGCTTTTGCAGGCTGCTCGCCTACTCCATTTACCCGTCCAACTTGAACGTTCAATGGATCTGTCATACATCTTCTCCTTTGACGTCGATGACATCATTGACAGAAACCTTTTCCGATCCAACCATTAATTGCGGGTTGTCTTTTTCGGTGATCACTTCATTGACGACACCTTCGAGCACATTTCCATCCGGGCGATTGACCTTGACCGTTTTGCCGATCAAACTCGCCAGATAGATGACCTGGTTGGAGACCGACAAATTATCAACGGCCGTATGGATGCTGCGCAACTCCTGAAGGGAATTGAGCTGAGTAAATTGGCTCATCATCTCGGAATTATCCATCGGCTCCAGAGGGTTTTGATGGGTCAACTCTGCCATTAAGATCTGCATGAATTGATCCGAATCGAGGGCATTGCTGCCTGCGGCGGCCACAGTGGTAGTGCCGTTGTTGGTCACCGGCGTGGTCCCTGTAACACTATTGACTGGCATATATTTCTCCTTATGCGTCTAAAATTCAGCAATTAGATCAGATAGTCAACTTCACTTAATTGCCTTCTAGCCTGTACTGTGTGCGAAGCTTCTTCAGTATGTGCTTCACTCCGCGTGACAGGCGATTGCGAGTAGTGAGTAAAATCTGTATTTTGGTTCGAGAAACCTCCTTGAGGGTCGGGTTGACCATGTTGACTGATATTAAGACCTGTAAGCTGTACGCCGGAATCGATCAATGATTGCCGTAACTGACTGATTTGCGTTTCGAGCAATCGTCCCGTACTGGCTTGTTCGGCAAAGAAGGTCACGTTCACGCCTTTTGCATCCGTGACCATTTGGACATCAATGGCTCCCAGTTCCTTCGGGTTCAACTGCATATGGATCGAATTTGGTCCGCTTTGCAGTTTGAGTTTTAACTCATGTCCAATTTGCTGAAGCACTTCGGCAGCCTGGGTCCTGGCCTGGATCATGTTTCCATTTTCAGCATTTCCAACTGTCACTGTTTGTTGCGTTGGATCAGTTGTGAATGCTGTAGATCCCAATGTAGGGTTGGTCTCCTGCTGTTTCTTAACCGTAAGCTCCTTGTCACTCGTGGAAGAAATCTGTTCGGTTTGCACTTGTTCTTTTTTAGCTTCGGTTTGTGTTGAGACATTCGTCTCAGGGGCAACAGGACTTACTTTCTTATCTATAAATTCAACGGATGAGGTTGTCTTATTAGCGGTAGTATCTGATTTGTTTTCAAAGACCGTGCGGACGTCATCAGTGTTTTTGTTCGCGGTCGCTGAAACCACAGCTGGGTTGATTGGCTCTTCACCGATGTCGTTCGTTGAACCCGTTTCGGTCTTTTCCGCAGGTGCGTTCTTCACTTGTGATGCCACAGGTTCTGCCGTATCATCACTGATTTGTCCATCAAGGTTTTCTGCTTTGGCGACTGATTTTTTCTGATCCGTTTCAACCTTCGCCGATAGAGGCTCCTGTACATTGGGCTTAGTTTCGGCTGATACGTTTTCTGGTGTCTGCGCGGCGGAATTTTCTATCTTGCTACCAATCGTTGCCTCTGCAGATGAAGTGGACGCTTCCGGAACTTCCACGGAATTTGTCGTCAATTGTGCATCCTCTGCAACTGGCGTGGATGGAGCAACTTGATGGTCAATCTGGTCTATTGCAGTCGAACTTGTCGTTACCGGTTCACTCAGGGAATCGCTGGAAGGCTGTGGCGATACAACATCAGTTTCTTGTAAGCCAGAGACAGTTTGCTGTGTAGTGTCCTCAGTTTCAGCGTTGATATTTCCTTCGCTTTGTTGGGGCGCTGAGATATTGATCGATGAAGACTCTTCAACTATTTGGACCGATGCTGCTGGTGAAGCAATTTTGTCATCAGCCTGATCTGGAGTTGGCTGAACTACGTCTGATTGATTCGTGATGTTAACTTGAGTCATCTCTGTATTAGTTTGCGAAGTGATCGGTTCCGATGTTGTTTCAGTTTGAACCGACACAAGCTCGGGCTCAGGGTTTTCCGTTTGAGCCACAGTTGATGTTGGAACTCTTGATGCGTCAGAACCGGCAGAGGTATCAGATAAGGACGCGGTAGTGTGTTCAACAACTTCATCATCGGTTTTTGATTCAGAAGTCACTGGCTGATTCTCCATCGTATTTGTTTCCATTGGGTCTGTTGTTTGGCCTGTTGGTTCGTTGAGAATTTGAGCAGTAGAAACATCAAATGTTTCTACCGAGGTGTCATTCAACGCCTCAGAGGCGGGTGATGTTCGAGCTGCCACAGTTGGTTCAGGATTTGGCAGCGACACTTCTGGCACAGTGGCGGAAACTTTACCGCTTGTCGATGTAGCGGAAGAAATTCTGCTTTGAGATGAGGCTTCCTTTTCGACAGGAACTTCATTCACTGGCTGCTGAACTTCAACAGTTTCTTCATTAATGATTGTTTTTCCGTTGGCGATCTTCGCTGGGGAAACGGTTTCAACTGCTTTCATTGCCGAGGCTTCCGAGGCGGTGTCGGAAGATGCTGGAGTGGGGGAAACGCCGATCGGTTCCATGGATCCAGTTGTCGGCGGAGTCAGAGGCGCAGGTGCCAACGCAGCCTGTGCATCAGCTGATGATGCAGTCGATGTGGCAGATGATGGTTTCGATATGGTTGCAACTTCCATAGAGAAAGTGGTGGTTTGCGCAGATGAAACTATCGTCGAGGCATCTGCTGCTCTTTGGGCGTTTGCCATCTCCGTTGTATTCGTAAGAGAATTTGACGCAGCTTGAGACGCGGTTTGTAAATTGCCTTTGGCACTCTCATTGATGGTGTCTGCTTGAGTGGCCGGCAGCAGGGATAAGGCTGTCTGCATGGTCAGTGGGGCAGGCATTGCGGCGGCCGCGGTGATCTCCAGCTCCTGCTGCAGTTGTTTTTCCTTGGATTTCAAAATCTCTCCAAAGGATAAAGAGACGGATGTTTCCGAATCCTTGGACTGGGACTTCGATAAGGCTCCATCCAGTGGAGAAGTTTCAAAAAAGAACGGGAGACCAGTGACCATCATTATTTTGCCAATGTTTTTAGAAGTAATAATTTTTGGGAGACGACCTGACTCACAGCCTGATACTGAATGCCAGTCTCAGACATGTCCATCATTTCTGTGTCGATATCCACATTGTTCTGGTCGGCCCGGAAACTGCCTCCTTGCCGGGGAGAGAGGGAGAAATTCCCTTGCTGTTCGGCAGAGGTCTGATGCGCGTCATTGGTCGTTTCCATTTGCAAAGAACCACTTTGATTGAGCATTTGTTTGAGCGTATCTTCGAAATTGACCGTTTGTGCGTGATACCCTGGTGTGTCGATATTTGCCAGGTTACGGCTGATGGCTTGTTGACGCAGGCTGAGACCATCCAAGGCTGTTTTGGCGGCGCGCATTGCATTGTCGGCAAAAAGTGAATCGCTCATCGATTTATCCCTGCCATTCGTTGGTGGAACCGTAATAGCCCAGCACCCGATTCACGTAGGTTTGTGTTTCCTGATAAGGTGGGATGCCACCATAACGATCCACGGCGCCTGGACCGGCGTTGTACGCTGCGACTGCCAGCTGCACGTTGCCGTTGTAGTGTTGTAGTAAGTTGCTTAGGAAATGTACGCCACCATCAATGTTCTGGGCTGGATCAAGTGGATTGCTCACTCCCAGGCCGCTGGCAGTGCCGGGCATCAACTGCATCAAGCCGAGTGCACCTGCTGATGAGACCGCATTGGGATTGAAGTTGGATTCAGCTTTGATCACTGCCTGTACCAGACTGGGATCAACATCGTATTTTTCTGCCGCCTGATTGATCAGACTTGCAAAATCTCCGGTCACCGGGGTATTGCTGGATCCTGAAGAGGTTATTGAAGAAGTAAGTCCATTCGTGCTGGCCAGGAGACCATTGGTCCCTGAGCTTTGTCCGCCATCCTCAAGCTTCGTAAGCAGCCTGTCGAGCAAATCAAACATGAGTTGTTGCATGACCGATTGGACCTGACCGGTAAAAATCGAATTATCCATAATAGCTTATGCTCCTTGCTGTTGATTGCGGAAGGCCCGTGCGATGTAAATGTCATCCTGAGCGCGCGCTTCGATTTGAACCTGTTCGGCAAGATATGTTTCATATCGCTTGCGCTTCAATATCTCCAGAGTTTCCTCTGATTGTTTGGCCGCGATCAACTCTGCTCTTTTGTCCTTGATCTCCTGATTTTGTCTTGCCAGTTCAAGAGTCACGCTTTCGATATACGCGTTCACCTGCAGGATGTTCAAACGAAGTAAACCAATCTTGACCAGATCGATTTCATCCGATTGGGCATCGCTCAATTGTTCCACAAGATCACTCTGAAATTCCTGCAACGATAACAACCGCAACTCGGTTTCCTGTTGGGCCAGTAATAGTTTGCTTAACTCAATTTCGAGAAGTTCCACTTTGTCATGGCGAACATTCAATACATTTTGAAGCGAAAATTTGGGTGCCATTCTTTACCTCACATTGCCGGATGAAATCTGGCTGATTTGATCTAAATATTGCACAGTGTTTTCGAAGGAACTGACATCCGTGCGATCCTGTTGCAGGAAATTGTCTAAAGTCGGCATCACGAGCAGGGCCGTGTCCACTTCAGGATCGGAACCTTTTACATAGGCACCGATGTTGACCAGATCGCGGACCTTTTCGAACACTGCCAGGTTTTTCCGTGCGAAGGATGCGAATTGCAAATGTTCCCTGGTGGTAAGGGCAGGCATCACACGGCTGACGCTGTTCATCACATCGATGGCCGGATAATGATTGCGTGCGGCCAGGGTGCGGCTGAGAATGACGTGTCCATCCAGAATGCCGCGTACGGCATCGCAGATCGGTTCGTTGAAATCATCGCCTTCCACCAAAACCGTGAAGAATCCTGTGATTGAGCCGACCTCGCCTCTACCAGCGCGCTCGAGCAAACGGGGCAGCATCGCAAACACAGAAGGTGTATACCCTTTGCTGGCAGGCGGTTCGCCGATGGAAAGGCCGATCTCTCTTTGCGCCATCGCATAGCGCGTGACTGAATCCATCATGAACATGACATCCATGCCCTGATCGCGGAAGAATTCTGCGATCGTCATGGCAACCAAAGCGGCCTTCAAACGCACCAGGGCGGGTTGATCGGAGGTCGAGACAATGATGACCGAATGGGCCAGCCCTTCGGGCCCCAGATCTCGCTCCAGGAATTCACGCACTTCACGTCCACGTTCGCCGATCAGCGCGATCACGGAAATGTCACTCTCTGAATTACGGGCGATCGAGCCGAGCAGTGTGCTTTTTCCAACACCGCTGCCAGCGAAAATACCCATACGTTGACCTTTCCCGCAGGTCAACATTCCGTCAATGACGCGCACACCGGTAACCAGCGGTTCGTCAATGGCAGAACGCTGCAAAGGATGGGGAGGAGTCTGATTCGTGGAGACCCAATCAACCATTTCCAGCGAGCCTTTATCATCAATCGGTTCTCCCAACCCATTCAGGACTCGACCGATCAGGGATTTTCCAACCGGGGCCTTGAAAGCCCGTGAAACCGAGCGCACGGTGCTGTCTGGTTGAATGCCTTCCATACCGCCAAGAGGCATAAGCAGCATGTGATTGTTTCGGAAACCGATCACCTCGGCCATCAGAGAAGTGTCACTGCTGGTTTGAATTTCACAGACCTCGCCGATCTGGCAGTTCAATCCCATGATCTCAACGGTCAGTCCTACTACCTGAACCACCCGACCGGAAATCGAAAGTGGGTTGAGGCGTGTGATGGCGTTGCGATAACGCGAGAGATCGATCGTGCAGGTTTCCATGATTTATTGCTTTTCCTCTCTGACCTCTTCAAATGTGTGCAAAACAGAGGTAAGCTGCGTCTCTACCCGAGCATCCACCATGCCGGTGTTCCCTTTGACAAGGCAGCCTCCGGGAGTAATTTTTTCAGAAGGAATAATCCTTATCTTGTTTCCCGAGATCAGAAATTGATATTCGCTCCATGAAGAATCCAGCAACTTTGCATCCCTGGGATTCAGGAAGATATTGAGATCACCCAGTCCCTGGGCATTTTCCATCACACGATTCAAATTGATTTGCAGGGCATTGGCGTCCAGGTTCACGCCTTCACCAAACATCGTCTGGGCAATTTCCTTCAACATTTCCATCAGGATTTGTTCACCCTGCACCGTCAGATTGTTTTGCCACTCATGCACCTTATTCACAAGAGCCCGGGTTGCTTCTAAAGCCTCTCGCATTTCATTTTGCGCAGTGTTCAGGCCCTGTTGATGACCTTCTTTCTTTTGTGACTCAATTTCATCTTTTGCCTGTGCAACCACTTTATCTGCTGTGGCCTGGGCTTCAAGAATGATCTGTTCGGCTTGGACGCGTGCCTGTTTCAAAATTGTTGCGGCTTCCTGGTCCGGATCGTACCCGTCTTCCCAGGTTTCTATTTCTGGTTGACTAGGCAGATCATTGGATAATTTGGCAGGATCCCATTGTCTGGTATCCATCTTAGGGGGTCGCAAATCCACATCTCCCAACTGCCAGGCAGCAACAACCAAATCTTTTCCTTGATGCCACAATGCTGACTGAGGCCTTCTCCCCTTCTGTTGCGTATTATCATCGCCGCCATTTTGGAAGAGCGCCAGGATCTGTTCTTTGTGAACATCTTGCGGGGAGGTGATCGGCCTGGCGTCCAATGCAGATGGGGTCCAGGCTTGCAGCTGTTCGCCAGAATCAGAGGAGAGTATTCTAGAGAATGACTTCATACTCATCTCCTCCTCCACCTGCGATCACAATTTCGCCAGAACTCTTCCAACGAACGACAGGCATCCACAATCTTGCGCTGGGAAGCATAGACGTTCTTGGCCAGTTGCGGGCCTAGAATGTCGATTTCCTCCTTCAGATTGTCGCGCGCTCTTTCGGAAAGATTGGAAAATACTTTTTCTTTCAGATGGTCTGGTGCGCCCTTCAGGGCGAGCGCCAGATCACTTTTGTTCACATCGCGCAGAACACGTTGCATGGCGCGATCGTCCAGCTTGATCACATCATCGAAGGTGAACATGTTGGCGCGAATTTCTTCGACCAACTTGGCATTTGTTGTCTCCAATGATTCAAAGATGGATTTCTGTACGCCACGATCCACCTGGTTCAGCATCTTCACCAGGAAAGTTACGCCGCCTGTGGCCCGGAAGTCCGCCTCGTTGATCACGCTGGAAAGTTTGCTTTTCAAACTTTTTTCAACTTGTTGAACCACTTGAGGAGAAACTCGATCCATGGCAGCCAGACGCAGTGTCACCTCGACTTGATTTTCCTTGGACATACTGGTCAGAATATCCGCGGCGACCTTTGCCTCCAGGTAGGAAAGCACCAAGGCAATGGTTTGTGGCATTTCTTCCTGAAGCAAGGCGGCTACTTCGATGGGATTGGCGTTCTTTAGCATCTCAAACGAAGAAAGCTGTTGATGGATTGAGATGCGCTCTAAAATCTCGGTACCACGACGGGGACCCACAGCGCGTGCTAAAAGTTGACGGCTGTATTCGATTCCGCCTCGTAGATTGGAATTATCTGATGCGCTCATTTCATAGGCTTGCTTGAAGGCCTCGTGGCGAGCCTCTGGCGGGACCGTTCCAGCATTTCCCAGGGCCAGGAGCACTTGCTCAATCTCACCCTCGTTCATGTATTGCAATATACGTGAGGAGAGATCGACACCTAATCCAAGCAAGAGAGCAGAGGCTTTCTCGGTTCCTGAGATCATGACTTTTTACTCTCGTTCAGCCAGAGTTGAATAATCTCAGCTACTGTGGCGGGATTTTCTTCTGCCAGTCTCGAAATAACGCGGGAACGTTGCTCATCTTCATTTGCTGTGGGTGATTGGCTTCTGGCCCTGAGCTGTACGACTACATCGTCATTATTTTCAGGTTTGGCCTCTGGGCTCTGATTGTTGGTACTTTGGGCAGCCAGGGCAGGGGCAGTCGCACTGGCTGGTTGTTGTAACGCGGGCCCGCCGTACGCTTCCTGCAACGCAACCATTTCACCAACGGGTCGCAGAACTGGCTTCCATGATTCCTTGGATGCGTTGCGCAGGTTATTGATCATGCGGAAGATAAAGAAGAAGAGTGCCAGTAAGATCAGAATTGCTCCAGCTGCCAAACCAATCTGGGTATATTGTTGCTGTTTCTGCTGTTGAGCCAATTCTGCATTCATGGTGTCGAGAGCCGTGGTATCGAAATCAAAGGATTCCACAACTATCTGATCGCCTCGGGTGGTGTCGATGCCCGCCGCGGCCTGGACGGCGGATTTGATCGTGTCCATTTGGGCTTGATCAGTAACGTTGTCCACCATTACGGAGACTGATAGACGGTTCACTTTACCCGGTGCGACAATTTCATGCGACTGAATTTGGCTAATCTCATAGTTAAGCGTTTGTTCGCTATGCTGGTAGGTACTGCCGCTGGTGGCGGTCGTTGTGGCTACCGGGGTGGGTAAATTCGATGTGGCACCTGCCACGCCGCCTGCCGCCCCGCCATCTGTGGAGCTTTCGTTGATGGTTTGTGAACTCCGGACAGCGACAGCAGTCGGTTCATAAGTATTGGAGGTGACTTCCCGTTGGGTCCAATCCATCTCGACCGTGGCTTGCACCACCGAGCAATTCGGCCCCAGGATCTTATCCAAAATGGTCTGTACTCGCTTTTGGACTTCGATCGCGTAGGCCTGTTCGGCAGCACGCTGGTCATCTTTTTGCGACAAGTTCGTCGCGCTATCGGTGCCGGTGCCGTCTGCCAGCATGTTTCCTTCCGTGTCGACAACGACCACGTTTTCCGGCTTGAGTCCTTCCACGCTGCTGGCAACCAAATGCGTGACCGCCCGTACCTGGTCTGCATCCAATGTGTAACCGGGATTGACTTGAATGGTGACCGAAGCAGTGCTCGGTGTCTGGTCCGATGAAAGCAATGTCTTCTCCGGGATTACCAGGTGAACACGAACTGCTCTTACGGACTCCAGGCTGCCGATCGTTCGCTCCAGTTCCCCTTCGATCGCGCGTTGATAATTGACTTGTTGTGCAAATTCCGTCATTCCCAACATTGAACTACCGCTGAATAGTTCGTAACCAACAGTGCTGGACTGAGGCAGGCCTTCGCGCGCCATTAATAGCCGGACCGGATAGACCTGGTCAGTGGGGACCTCGATCGTTCCGCTATTTTTGAGTTGATAAGGAATACTGTTCTCATCCAATTTCTGAACGATCTGTGCCGCATCTGTTTCGCTGAGACCACTATAGGCAACCGCATAGCTGGGTTTGTTGGCCCAGTTGATCATGACAGGGATCAGAATTAATGCCGCCAGGGTCAACGAACCCATGGTGATTTGTTTGCCCAGGCTTTGTTTCTTCCAATAGGATAAGAATTGTTGTTGTAAAGATGAAAACATTGATTATTCCCGGAAAATTTAGACTTGCATTCTCATGATTTCTCGATAGGCATCTACCAGACGATCACGGATACCCATCGCAACATTGAAATTCACATCGTTTTCTTCCATCCCAATCATCACACTGTGCAGATCGACATTTTCGCCTGCCGCCAATTTTTCGATCAGATTATCTGCGTTCAACTGCGATTGATTGAGCTCAGAAAGCATATCCTCAAAAGTTTGGGAGATTTTTCCGGTATTGCTGCTGGCGGAAGACTTCTGAGTGGAATTGATCTCAGGGATGGAGGGGATCGAGTTGGGAGTGATTGATTGGATGGCCATAATTATTTCCCGATTTCCAGGGCCTTAAGGGCCATGCGCTTGACAGCTTCCACAGAAGCCAGGTTGGCTTCGTAAGAGCGTGTGGCAGAGAGCATATTGGTCATCTCAACCACGATGTCCACGTTGGGGTAATTAACGTAGCCGTTAGCATCAGCATCCGGGTTGGTTGGGTCATATACGCGTGGGCCGGCCGTTGTGTCTGTGGTGATCTCGGCCACCTTCACTCCGCCCTGTATGCCATTCAAATCGTTGCGACGAGCTGCGACAGGTCCGGGTAAAGCCGGGTTGCTGCCTTCCGCCATAAAAACAACATCCTGGCGTTGGTAAGGGCCACCCTTTTCAGTACGCGTAGTTTGTGCATTGGCGATATTATTCGAGATCAGGTCCAGACGGAGACGCTGGGCCGTTAAAGCTGATGCACCAATTCGCAGAGAATCCCAAAAACTCATTTTTTTGCTCCTTGTCGACCTGATAGTATCAAACTGAGAGCAAAGATGGAGTAAAAGCAATGTGAACTTAAAATAAAATTTGTGTGAATAAAACAAAGCGCCAATTCCCTTACGGAAAGGCGCTTTGTTCCATATTTTCACTTGTTTCTGGTTATGTCAGGATATTTCCCAAGGACGCTGTATACGCCGGAGCCGTTCTGACAGGACTTTGCCGTGCAACGATGGTTTGTTCGGTCGTGACCCAGGCGGCGCGTAGCTCTGTCAGGGTGGTGATGGCTGATGCATAGTCGCCTTTGCGAATGCACTCCAGGCACCATTGATAAAGTCGAAACAGTCCGATGGAAACATCAGGATAGTCCAGATCCAGGGTGTCGCGGAGCGCACTGATGGTCTTGGTGGCTTTGGCAAAATCCTGTTGTTCACAAGCACGGATGGCCAAATCATAAGTCATGATCACCAGACGAAGCGGGCTGGCGTTCATAATATCCTGTTGCTTGTACTTTTTATTATAGTAAGTTGCTTGATACATCGTTACAGCTCCTCATTCAAATACCTGTTTATCATTCTCTGTAATCAGTTTCGACTAACTTGTTGTGAACTTGAGTGCCTGGTCGTAAATTTTGCATGAATTTGTGTTCTGCGTGAGTGACGTGACAGGATGAAATCTTCAAGCGGTCAACTTCAATAGTTCACCAGCCTGCATTTTTTGTAACTCGCAGGCAGGGATGGTGCGCAGAACACGTTTCGACTGCCGGTCGACCACGATCACAGTGACATCCTCCGTTTCATCATCGATGCGGAAGTAAATCGAAACATTCGACATATCCTTATTTGCGGTCGAACTCGTTTTCTTTAGACTTCAGAAATTTATCTTCCTCGGCAGAAACGGGCTTACGGGTTGCCATGGTCTCCGTCGAGGTCGAAACTTTGGAAAGTGCGCTGGACTCAATCAGCTGCACATTTCTGATGGGGGTAATCATGTTTTCGTTCATAACACACCTTCTTTGTACATGAGTGAGTCACGGCGCTTTGAGTTGCACGCTCACTCAACTCGATGTATCCACATTGGAGCCAAGGTCAATACCGAACATGAGCGCTGTGCGACCCAGATCAGCAAGCTGATTTTGATAATCAAGATATTGCTTATACAGGGCCTGCTTGCGCATTGTCAGTGAAGCATTGTAACTTTCAATGCGTTGATCATATGTTTTTCCCAAATTATCAATTGATGACAAGGATTGGGTGATATAACCGCTCGAACCTGTATAGTTAGAGAGCACATTGTTGATGCCACCCATGGCCGCATCCAGCAATGCGGTGGTATCTGCCGTGTGGTTCTTGAGCGCATCGCTGAACTTATCACTGTCGAAGGTCAGCTTCATATTATCATCGAAACTGATACCGATTTCTTCAAGGCGCTTATAAGTTCCGCTATTGCTTTGAGCGCGGTTCATGCGATACAACAAATCGATGCGCAAGCTACTGAATGTGGTATCGCCGGTTAGGGGTCCGCGCGTGTACGTAGTTTTGTCTCCATCGGTTTTGGAGGTTGATGCCAGTTTTTCCTTGAGATGGCTCAGCGTGGTGTTGAACTTGGCCACCATCGTGTTCACCAGCCCGGCAGCTTTATCGGCATCTGCATCAATACCCAGGTGGGCGCTTTTCCCCTCTGCATCGGCCGCCAGATCAATGGTGGCTCCATCTACAATATTTGTCAAACCAGTATTACCGGCCGTTGAAACAGTCATGCCGTTGATCGTGAATTGCGCATTTTGCGCAGCCTGCAGAAGTGTACTAATGCCGAGATTTGCTCCATCCGCGAAGACCATGGCATGATTCTCACCCGTTTGAACCGAGGTAAGCACAAGCTGGTTGGCAACGATCGAAGCTTTGAAATCGTGGCCATCAGGCTGGGTAATGTCATTGATCGCTTTTGCAATCGTACGCAATGTATCCGAGGCATTGATAAGTACGGAAGTACCCTTGGCTGTGTAATGGAACGTAGTGCCGCCGAGGCTGCCTTCACTGCTCATCGTAAAGAGTTGTCCACGACCGGTGTCATAACTGCCATCAACCATATTTTGCCAATCAGCTGTGTAGGAGGATGTTCCGTTCGTGTTGTGGATGGAAACCGCGTTCCCATCCGCATCCACCAGCCGGAATTGATGGGTACCGTTAAAATCGCGAACCTGAACCGTATAGTCTCCCTCCCCCAATTCCCGCTGGCCATCGGCTACCGAATTGATCATGGCTGCCGTAACCGAACTGCTGGGAACAAAATCGGAATACACGCCGGGCGATGTTTCCGTTTGCAGGGCGGCAGTTCCCGTCCCGCCCAGCCAAAATGTGCCACTTTTGTTTAAGGCAATATCGGGGCTTGAGACCGCGGCAGTTGCCCGGCCTTCTGCCTTCGCCAATTTGGAAACATAAAAATCATAATCGGCTGTGGGGGCGCTATCGTTGGTGATATTGGCAGTCAGCACGGTTGTCCCGGCTGTAACAGGCGTGATGTTGGCTTTCGAGACCAGGTTCAATCCAAAAGATGACTGCGTGCTGATTAAAGCCTGCACCGCGCTTTGCAGCGCGTCAAAATTTGTTTTGACATCCGTGAATACACCCCGGCGGACATCGAGCTGATCCCTGAGGGTCTGTGTCCTGTTGAGCGGTGTGCTCTCAGAATCAATGATCGCCTTGATCGCTTTTTGAAATGTTGGCGCCAGATTTTGTAAAGAGGCATCAATGGATGAAACTGTACTTGCCATAATTCACCTTCTACTTATCGAGACATTTGTCAAGGTTCGATGTGAGATGAAATCGTTCACATCATTAAGTTGCTTTTTGGGAGGCGCTACGGCGCCTCCCAAAAGTCGTTCAAAGAGCGTGCACTGTTAAGTCTAGCGGAAGAGGCTGAGCAGGTTCTGCGGGGCCTGGTTGGCTTGCGCCAGCATGGCGATGCCCGTCTGTTGTAGGATGGAGTACTTGGAAGCATTCATCTGCTCTTCAGCCATGTTCGCATTCATAATGCGGCTGCGTGCTGCTTCATAGTTCACCTGCGATGTCGTCACTGCATCTTCCTTGAAGCTCAGGCGAGCCATCAATGAACCAAGGTCCGAAATGGCGCTGGTGACTTTGTCCAAAGCATAGTTGGCTGTGGTCATATACGCACCAGCCTTGGCAGCGGTGGAGACGTCCACGGAGAAGTTGTTGGCCTGTTTGTAGGTCACGTTCTCGGTCTCGCCAGCTGCGATGTTCGCGAAGGAACCCATGTCAATGCTGACGCCACGCCCGGTTTGGTATGTGGCACCGGCGGTTGCATAAGAGGATGAGCCAGAGAGTGAGCCAGAGGCATTGCGGGCGATCTGGACAGCCTGACCGGTGGCATCGTTCAGTTCGAACTTGGCCTGGTTGCTGTGAATGTACTCAAAGTTCATGGATTGCCCGGCGACTAAACCAGCGGGATCCGTGGCAAAGGTTAGCGCAACGCCGACCGTGCCGGTCTTGGCTGTATCCAAAATGTTGCCACCAGAAATGTCGGCATTGGACACTGTCATCGAGCCGGTCGTGTTCCAGGCTGCATCATCCAGATTGGTAATCACGTAGCTCACGTCGCTGGCGCTGGTGACATTGGTGATCTTGAGGTTATAGCGACCCGAGGCAAGTTCTGTGCCGGTGGGGCTGTTCTGCGAACCCAATGCATTCACACCATTGATCAACGAGCTGCTGACATCCAGGACGGACTTACCTTGCGTGGCAGAGGTAGCTTTGTCCAGGACTTCGAAGGAGTAATCACCGGTGGAAAGTTCGGACATATTGCCCAATTGGCTGCTGGTTGTACCGCCAGAGAACGAGTCACTGACATCTACAAAGCTGGCCGTGGCGGCCGAGACAACCTCGGAAAGATTCAGGGTGGTGGGGTCGAGTTTTTCGGGTAACGTCCAGGTGGTCGTTTCGCCTTCTTCAACACCGGTTTGGAAGACTTTGTTGCCGGTGGTGTTGTCAAGCAGTTTGACGTTGTTCCACTTGGTCTGGTCGATAATGTCCTGCAATTGCTGCGCATAGGATGAGAGTTGGGTCTGGATCGCAGCGCGTTCCGATGCACCCAGCGTGTCAGAAGCAGCCTGTTCAGCCTTGTTGCGCATCTGCACGATGATGTCAGACATCTTGCTCATGCCGCCTTCGGCGACGGAAAGCATGTTCTTCGCATCGCTGATGTTATCCAACGCGGTCTTCAGACCTTCGGAGCGCGCCAACATCTTGGTGGCGATGGTCAAGCCAGCCGGATCGTCCGAGGCGCTGTTGATGCGCAAGCCGGTCGAAAGACGGGTCTGGTGTGTTGCAAGTTTTGCATTGATGCTTTGAAGTGAATTCAGAGCGTTCAGGGCGCCAATGTTTGACGCAATACGAGTGATATCTACGGTAGCCATTTCAAACCTCCATGTTTGAATATTTGTCAGGGGATCCTTCCCCTATTTGAATGTTTTGGATTTTTATCTTGCTTTGATTTGTTTCGTACAAATTTGTCTTGCTGAGCTTACTGAGGTTATTGTTGGTTTTTGTTTTGCAATAAGCGCCTCCGATGTGTGAATTCGAGGTTATTCAGTTGTTTCTTACAACACTATATTCGGCAGGGACACCCCTTACTTAAGGGATTCTCGAGGCTTTCGACGTAAAGATCGTGTTAATTCTTTCTTTCTCTCTCGTGATCATCCCTCCCGGTTCTAAGCGGCAAGGAGGAATTTGATATAATAAATTCTGTCCCAGACTAGGAGAAAACATGTTTTCTCGTCTTTCAAACAGGTGGAAAATTGCATTGCAGCTAATATTGGTGCTGGCAATATGCACAGCGGCAATTGCGATTCTGATCTCTCTTGGATTAATGAAATCTCCTGCCAGCAACCACCGTGTTGAGTTCAAGGTGGAGGCCTCCGGTGGAGTGGCGATCATCACCTTGCAGGCAGGAAGTGTTTCTATGACGCAGCCAACCACAGTTACCGCACCCTGGTCAAGAACGATGCGAATAGCTAGTGGCACAGAGGTCTATCTGACAGCGTCAAATCCGACGCAAACTGGAAAGCTGACCTGCAGTATTAGCTTGGATAAGACCGACTGGAAAACAGAAACAACGACGGCTCCCAAGGATGGAGTTGCTTGTGCCGGCATTGTGCCTTGAAGGATAAAACAGTAAGAGCTTCCTCCGTATTTTTAGTAAGATATGTATTGGTCAGAAATAGCCCGAACACAAATTCTGGCGCTTTGAGCAATTTCTGCGGTGAAATCACCTTTGTTGGGTTCGGAGATTGCCTAAAAAGCTAACAATGAGACTGTTCGCCCTTTATCTGATGATTACAATTTTTAGCAAGATACTCGTTCCCTTGTGTTCTCCAGCAGAAAATCATTTTGATGTTGCGGAAATTTTAGGAACGGCAACTTGTATTTCCGCCAAGTTTGCCCTGATATCCTCGCGCAAAGCCAGATGAATGGTGATCGAGGCTGTCGGCGTTGTCAGCGGCACGATCAAGCGTGGATATTCCAGTGTGGAAATCGTGGCCCCTTTTCCGATGATCAAAGCCGGTATTGAAATGCTGGCTTCATAGCCTGCTTCTGCTAGTTTCATGCTGGCACGGCCAGCAATCACATTTCCTATTTCTGCGATGCCACTTTGGGCAAGCCTATCCAACTTATCGAATTCCTCCCCCATCAGGGCTGATGCCAGTTGAACAGCAGAATCATTCGACATACTAAAGAATACGGTCCCACTTACCATGCCAATGAGAGAGATGATTACGGTCACATCATCTGTCACATAGGATCCGTTTTCCAGGTGCAAATCGCCACGCTGAACATCCTCATGCAACTCAAGGCTGAGGATCTCGCGGGCAGAACTGACAAAGGGGTTTAGAAACTTAACCTGCATAGTATTCTCCAAATTCAAATCAATTAAAGATTTGAGGTCAGGCATCCTTTTGAGGAACCGGGAAATTCACCAATGAAATGAACTCATCAGGGTTGTGAGGTACACCCGGTGTTTTTTCCCTCAATGCAAGATGCGTGGTAAACATGCCAAATTGGGTCTCCAGCGGCACGACGATCCTGGGAAAATCAAGTGTGGAAATCTCAATCCCGTTGCCTATTAAGACTGTGGGAGTCGAGATATTCGACTGATAGCCAGCTTCTGAAAATCTGACGGTTGCTCGGCCACTGATGACATTGCCCAATTCCGCGATGCCGCTTTGAACGAGAGGGTCGAGCTCCGTGAATTCCTGTCCCATGATTCTGGTAACCATTTTCAAACCTGTGGCCATGGGCATGCCGTACATGACCACCCCATACACATCTCCAATCAGGTTGATCAATACGGTAATATCGTCCGACGTCAGCGACGACTTTTGTAAGGAAAGATCACCACGCGAAACTGTCGCGCCTACTTCCGATTTCAGCACTTCCACTGCGGCTTGAATAAAAGGGTTTAATAGTTTTGCATCCATTTTTACCTCAAGAGGAGCAGGGCTTGCCCTGCTCAATTTTTACTCAGCATGAATTAGCTCTTTTGTAAGAATTAATTCCTTGTCGACTTGTTCTGCCAGACGAAATAAATCTTCCCAGTTCATGTTCAAACTCTTCATGGCCCCTTCCTGTAAAGGATAACAAAGCCCGTCGAGCCCGATTCCCACCCCCAGGATCATGGTGGAAATATCCGCGATATGGGTGGTGGTTACCAGCAATTGATGGCATGGTGCGGCTTGCGGTTCGTGATGATAAGCAATGGCGGTTACCAGATCTTCGGGAAGATGCCAGTGCCTGGCCACCTCGGACCCTAATCTGGCATGATCAATACCAAAGCTCTCACGCTCTATTTCCAGAAAAGAGAGTCCATCCCATTGGGAGTTGTTGAGATCAATTTCCAGCATATGTCTTCCAAAGATCAACTTGCCAATATCACATAATAAACCAGCGAAGTAGGCCTGCTCGTCTATTTGCAGATGCCACCGTTTTGAGATCAATTTGCCGCCAATTGCTGTTCCCAGCGCATGGTGCCAAAGTTCACCGCGCTGAAGTTCATAGCCAGGCACGGGTTGGTTAAGTTGTGCGGCAACTGCATAGGTCATGATTAATTCCTGAATGAGATTCATACCCAGGACCACGATGGCTTGTTGCATCGTGACGATTTGACTGTCCATACCGTAGTAGGCCGAGTTGGCCCGGCGTAACATATGAGCGGCGAGAACCTGATCTGTACTCAATATCCCAGCTAGATCAGCCGTATTCGATTCTGGATCACGGAGGAGTTCCAGTGCTTTTTGTGCCGCCCGAGGAATGGGCGGAAGGTTACTGGCTTCCTGAATAAGCTGATCAATTGAGTAGTTCATCTCAAACTTTCTTGTAAAAGGAGACTCCAAAGTTTTGCAGCCCATACTTGTGTGGACCGGAAATAATCTCGGTACCTCCAACGAACAGGACCCCGCCCGGACGCAGGGCAGCAGAAAACTTTGCATAAAGTAGATCTTTTGCTTCAGTTGTAAAATAAATGACCACATTCCTACAAACGATGAGATCAAAACCGCTTTCAAAACGATCTGCCAATAAGTCCGTTTCTTGAAATCGAATATTTTTTTGTAAGCCCTCGTTAACGTAGTGGGGAGCTGCTGGAGTAAGATACTTCCGGCGCTGGATGGGCGGCAGGCTGCGAATATCATCCTGCGTATATGGACCACGTGATTTTGCTTTAAGCAATGCGCCGCGATCCAGGTCAGTTCCCCATAGGGTATATTTTTGCCCCGGTGCTGCTTCGGCCATGATCATTGCCATGGTGTAGGTTTCCGCACCAGTCGAACAACCCGCACTCCAAAGCCTCAAGCCATCACTTTGTTTGTTGTCCTTTGAGTTATGCAGCAGGTAGGGCAATACATCCAGACGCAGCGTTTCCCAACGATGTGGATCTCGAAAAAATTCAGTCACATTAATCGTCAAGTAATCGCGAAACTTCTCCAGCTCATTGGAATCTTTGGAAAGCAAATTGAAGTAATCATTCCAGGTGTTGGCTTGGACGCGCACCAGCCAGGAGTCCAAGCGGCGTTTCATCTGCTCATCTTTGTAGTTTGTCAGATCAATTCTTAATTTCTGTTTGATCGAAGCTTTTACCTGGGTGTAAACATTTGCATCCATATATTTTGAACCTTGTAAATGAGTTTATTTACTCAACATCTTTCGGACTGCATTACCAATGGCACTGGCAATTTGAAAACGCGGCAGGACCTCGTTGGCAGCTCCCGCCTCTACAACACTACGCGGCATGCCCCAGACCACACAAGTACTTTCGTGTTCAGTAATGACGTAACCACCATCACTGTGCAGGAGTGACGCGCCATGGGCTCCATCACTGCCCATGCCGGTCAGGATCACGGCGACCACCTTCCTGCCAAATCGCTGAACGAGCGAGGTTAAGGTGACGTCCACGGCAGGTCGTACACCATGGACAGCTGCTTTCTGATTTAAGGCGATGTGTTCATTTTCATCCAGGGTCATGTGAAATCCGCCGGGAGCGATTAAGACCTGACCAACCATCAGCGGATCGCCGGATTCTGCTTCTTTTACTGCCAATGGTGAAAGGGAGTTCAACCGCTCTGATAATGAACGTGTAAAGCCGGCAGGCATGTGTTGCACAATCAAGACCGGTGAGGGGAAATCAGCTGGCAGGGCTGGAACGATCTCGCTTAGCGCTCCGGGCCCACCGGTGGATGAACCGATGAGGACTACTGGTGCTGCCCTGTGGTAAGTACGAATCCTTTTTTCGGCGGAATTAGCCTCATCCGCCATCGGACGGACCCGTAGCTGTGCCGTGCTTCGTTTTACCTTTACCTTGGCTGCACACATAATCTTGTCGGTCATATCCTGCATGACCTCGCGAATGTCTGTGCGGTTTTGTGGCTTCTCGATGAAGTCGACTGCTCCAAGCATCAGAGCCTGAATTGTTTCAGACGCACCAACTTTCGTCAAACTGCTGAACATAATGACGGGACGTGGAAAGTCCTTCATGATCTGACGCAAGGTTGTGAGACCATCCATTTTCGGCATTTCCACATCCAAAGTAATGACCTCAGGCTGTAACTCAGGAATCAAAGTCAGTGCCTCTTTGCCGTTACTCGCCGTGCCGATCACCTGTATTTCTGGATGTTCGTTCAACTGCTGGGCAATGGCAAAACGCATGAACGCGGAATCGTCCACGATCATCACCTTTACACGGTTGGACGATTTTTGATCAGTCTGCGACAACATGCCAGTGGGCAACATCTTGTTTATGCCAGTAGCTTGCTGATTGCTTTCATTACACGATCATGTTCGAACGGTTTGACTATGAAATCGCGTGCACCCGATTTCACCGCTTCCAGCACAACCAATTCCTGACCCAGAGCGGTCAACATGACAACCCGGGCTTTGGGGTCGAAACTGACGATTTCTTTGAGAGCCGTCAGGCCATCCATCTCTGGCATGGTCACGTCCATCAAGACAACGTCGGGGTGGACCTCTTTGTAGGTGTCCACGGCCTTGCAGCCATTCTCAGCCTGAAAAACTTCATAACCTTCGGTATCAAGTATTTTGTTCAGGCGAACCCGTAGAAACTCGGCATCATCTACAACCAAAATTTTAGACATATATCTACTCCTGAGTAATTCTAGATTTCGCGTTCTTTCTCACCGATGACTCTGACGGTCACACGGCCATCTGCAACATAGACACGAACAGTACGTCCGGTATGTCCACCAATTTCTGCAGCGGTAATCGACATATTCAAGCAATTCAACGTGCTCTGGGCTGCCTCGACATTTCGCGTGCCAATATCAAAGGTTCGCGTCAAGTCCGGCGAGGTCAGCATATTTGCGCCGCCAATGATCCGGACCACCAGCCTGTTTTTGTTGGCACCTTGCCAGATCAGGGATGCGATCAGGTTGTCGATTCCACTGTCAACATATTTGGAGGCGAGTGATGCACCAGACTGTATTCCATCGGTCGCTCGAGGAAGTACGGCATGGAGTAAACCGGAAAGGCGGGAGACCGGATCGATCATTACAACGCCGACGCAGGATCCCAATCCGTAAGCCACAAGGACATCCTGCGGATTCCGGCTGATGGCCTGCTCGCCTAAACCCACGTTTGTTTCGTTCATGGTTTAAGAATTCTTCTTTATCAATGTATTGAGCGAATTCAAATCCGGGATGACCCAGAAGTCTGCATCCACACAGCGGGCACCATCTACAAAATTGGCCTGCATCAACAAAGCATGTTCGCCGACGCCACCAGTTGTTGCTACAACAATGTCGAGGATGGCACCAACCATGTCCACCATCACCGCCGGGGGGGAGGGTTTGAAGCTTAGATCAAAGATGCGAGCCATCGAATTTAAAAAAAAGGAACCGCATAGATTGCCTAATTCGCCTAGCGCAGATCTTTCTATGGATCCCAGTTGTTTGGTTGTGCCTTGGGGAACGTTCAAGAGGAGATCAGCCAATTCCAACGCTTTGGCATGCGGCACGATCATCATGATTTGTCCGATTATCTGACCGTTGAAACGCAGATAGATCCCAACAGCATCGTCATCGAGCCTGCCGACAATCTGGGGGATGGTCAATATGGGAACCAATTTTGCAGTCGGTTGACTGACCTGAATCTTGTGTCCGACCATTCCTGAAAACCCGTCAGCCGCATTGTTGACGCCTTCACTGGCAATGGACTTCAGCATGTCCAGCAGATCCTGGTCGAATGGAATCGTATCGTTCATCAAAACCCTACCTTTACCTAAATTCCAACTGAAGTGAACAGATTGAATACATCCAGAATTAATGCCACCTGACCGTTGCCTAGGATAGTTGCACTGGAGATGCCAGGAATGTCACCGATGAAGGCACCCAGTGACTTGACGACAACATCTTCCTCTCCAATGAGAAAGTCGACAATCAAGCCAACCTTTCGTTTGCCTGATTAAATCACCACAACAAAAAGATGTTTTCTTTCGCCCTCGCTGTGCGATAAATTGAAAATGTCCGAAAGTGGAATTAGCATCAGTACATTTCCTCGCAGCACGATGGCCGGCTTCCTGCCAATGTGTTTGATCTCAGCTTTGTCCAGGCGCAGGGTTTCTGTGATCATGACCATGGGGACAGCGAATGCAGATTTTTGAACCCCGACCAACAGGGATGGAACAATTGCCAGGGTGAGTGGCAAAATAATCTCAAACTGGGTTCCCTGACCAATTTTGGTCTCCACCTGAATGGATCCATTCACACGCTGAATATTGGTTTTGACAATATCCAGTCCCACACCGCGCCCGGAAAACTCGGTCACTTTCTCGACCGTGGAAAGACCTGGCATGAACATCAGATCGATAGACTGTTGCTCTGTAAGTGCTGCAGCTTCCTCGACAGAGATCAAGCCCTTTTGGATGGCCTTCTTGCGCAGTTTTCCGCCGTCGATACCCGCACCATCATCTTCCGCCGTCAGGATGATGCGGCCCTGTTCGTGGCGAGCAGTCAGGGTAATGGTGCCAAATTCCGGCTTGCCGGTGGCGAGGCGCTGCTCCGGGAATTCGATCCCATGATCAACGGAATTGCGGATGAGGTGGATCAGCGGATCATAGATCTCATCGATCATTGAACGATCCATTTCGGTTTCCTCGCCATGAACCACAACACTGACCTTCTTGTTTACCTTGTGGGACATGTCATGCACCATGCGGGGAAACTTGTTGAAGACGCTGCCAATTGGCAGCATGCGAATGCTCATGACCTCTTCTTGAAGCTGATCTGTGATCCGACCCAGATGCGTAACCGTCTCGAAGAGCTGATCTACATTTCCGTTCGAACTTGCTGCTGCAGCAATTTGACTACGGAGTTGGTGTAGATGATTGCGATCGATGATCAGTTCTCCCACCAGGTTCATCAGATTGTCGATGCGTTCCACATTCATGCGCAGAGTCAAATCGCCAATGCGCCTGCCGGCTGGATCCGTCGTGCGTCTTTCACTGGCCGTTGGAGCGGGGTTGGAATTATCTTCCTTGGGATGAAGCGAGAGATTCTTTTCAGTTTTCACAGTCTGTTCAGGCTGTTTTGTAATCGCAGATCCGTTTGAGGAAATGACCTTGCCATCAATGGAAATTTCATCGACATCACTGATTTTGGATAATTCGGCGCTGATCTTTTCGAAGGACTGATCTGTCAGTATCTGAGCTGTAAACTCACCAACCGAACTGGCAGTTTCGATTTCTTGCTGAGTCGGCTTCATCGATTGGATTTCGCCAAAATCTTGTATTGCCATCATCAGTTGGAAAGCGCGCGCTGCGGAGGCCATGGCATGGATGTCAATTTTTGCCTGGAGCTGCAATGTTCGTCCCCGGGCACCATTCGTATCGGGCACTTCGTTATCTACATCGGCCTGGTTGCTTGCTTTCACGACAGAGGGGGAGGCCTCTGGGACTTCTGGTGACCTGATTTTTGCGGTCTCTTCCGCTGGAACTTCCTGCGAGGCAGCAAGATTTTTGAGCGACAATACAATCTCATCGATATTGACATCGCTCTCCTGCGCGGTAGCCACTTCGTCGCGTAACAACCGCAGATAATCAACCGCTTCCAGACAAAGATTGATCAACCGTGTTGAAATCCGGATACTGTCTTTGCGGACCCTATCCAGAACGTTTTCCAAGGCGTGTGTCACGTCCGTCATTCGACGATGTCCGATCATGCCAGACATGCCCTTGATGGTGTGGGCAGAGCGGAATACAGTCTGGATAAGTTCTGAATTGTTTTCTTCCCTCTGTATGCGAAGCAAAGTATTGTCCAATATTTCCAAATGCTCATCGACCTCAGCCAGGAATATTGGCAACTCTTCTTTGCTAATATCGAAAGTGATTTCCATAGTTTGACTTGTTCACCTTTTAGAGATAGGCATTTGGAATGCCGGATTCTTGCCCCTGAAAGATAGCACAAGCCTGCTCTTTATCGAGTAAATCATCCGTAAAGAGCGACCAAAAAAAGGATAAATTTTATTGCTGATGGGCTTGAAAAAAAAGAGTGCCCCTTTCCGCCTGAAAGAAGCACTACAAGATTAGTCAGTTATTGCGCTCGAAAATCAAACATCATCTTTTTTGTTTTCCTGTTCTTCTGATTCTGTTTTATTTTCATCAGCAAGAAGCTTTCGTAATTGTTCGAATGTATCTGGTTTTAACTCCTCGACCAGAAACTCCTAAATCTTTACCTGATCCCGTACAGCCTGAAAAACTTCCTGTCGCAAGATCGTCACATCACGTGGTGCGTCAATACCAATTTTGACCTGCTCGCCTTCTATCGCCAGGACTGTGAAAGTGATAAAATCACCAATAATAATGCTTTCGTCCACCTTGCACGTTAAAACCAACATTTTGACATACTCCACAAACCCAGGTTTTCATGTAAAGACAAATAATCACAAGTCTATTTCAAATAATCGAAAAGACTTAGCGCTGAAATTGCTCTTTGACTGACCTCCAACACAGCCTGGTAGGTTGTCTGCTGGCTTGTCAGCAAGGAAATGCCTTCGGCTATATTTGTATCGTCGTTTTCCGAAATCAGGCTCTGTGTCTCAGTCTTGACCTCATCCAGAAAATTGGTTGCGGCCTGAACTTGACTCAGGCGAGCACCGTTTGCAGTTCGATACTGATCCATCGTGTCCAAGGATGATTTTAGATTACCTAGAATGGTTTGTAAAGAGGCAGGATCGTTCTGAATCAGGGCATTACTGGCCAGTGCCAAATTCTGAAGGAAGCCATCCAGGGCCTGATCTCCGCGCACGTTCAGCGTTACCGACTGGTTTGGACCAATGTTTCGCTGCATAGTGCCCTGGTCTCCCAGGTAGTTGACAACCTTCGGCGTAAAAGCATCGCCTTGGTAGTCCACCATTGTAGTGGATGAATCCAACAATTCGAAAGCTTTCCCAGTTACCTGATATCCTGCAAAAATGGCTTGTCCGTTCAGTGTCATATTACTGGCATCAACGGCCTGGCCGAGCAAACCCTGCATCTGGGTCGCCAGGGTGGTGGCGCGCTCACTATCAGAAACCGTGTCATTCAGACCGCGTAAATCAGCTGATTGGCCTGAATCGCAATCTGCTCCATCCGGTCGAAGGCACTATCACTGGCCAGCATCCAATCTTGTGTAGAAGCAGCCACCTGTGAGTAGGTATCCAGCGCACGTAAATGTGACTGAAGCCCCAGGCTGACCGAAGCGCGAGCAGGATCTTCAGAAGCATTCTGGAAACGTTTTCCAGTGGAAACCTTATCCTGTAATTTGCTGATCATGTCCACATTATCCGACATTCTTTGGATGGCATGATGCACCATCATCTGATTTGTTATTCGCATCCGAACCTTCCTTATCGGACTATCGTCCGACCAGCCCCATCTGATTAATCACAGTGTTCAGTAAATCGTCATAAGCTGTCATCACCCGAGCCGCGGCTTGATAAGCCTTTTGAGTAGTCGCCATGTTCGCGGCTTCTTCATCCAGAGAGACACCGGCAACCGATTCGCGTTGATCGCTTAGGGCACCGGCCACCAGCCCATGTTGATACGCATTGTCGCTGGCATTTTTGGTTGCCATCGCCAGATCATTGATCTGTGCGGTGTAGAAATCATTGAAGCTGGCTGTACCGCCATTCATGCCTTTGGTTGTTCTCAAGCCTGCGATCTGCAAGGAGATATCATTGTTGCCGGCCTGATCAGCGGCGCTGGAGGTGGCAATACTGGCTGCATCCAACAGAGGGTTAACTGCGATGGTGGCAGCATCTGTTCCGCTGAAGAAATCGTTTCCGGTAGCATTGTTCAGGCCGAAGCCGGTCCGGTGGATGCCATTGACCTGGTTGATCATCCCGGCAGCAAGCGTATTGAGGCCGGAGAGTTGGTCCACCAAAATGTTGTCCCGTACTTCGAGCGTACCTTTCATTTCGCCACTGGCTGGCACCATTTTCTGGTTATCTGCCCAGTAAACATCGAGAACACTCAAATCAGTACCACTGGTCTGCATGTGAAGTTTGATAGAATCATGCCCGACAACCAGCATATGCCCGTCGATGGAGACCGTTACCTCGCCATTCTTTTGAGCGAACGAAACCGCCCCACTTAGTTCGGCCAGTTGATCAAGGGCCAGATCACGTTTATCAAGCAGATCATTCGGTTGTTCGCCAACTGACAGGACGCGTGAAATCTCGCCATTGAGTTGGGCAACCTGCTCTGCCAGGGAATTGATCTGATCTACCTGACCAGATACCACATCATTTTGATCGCTGCGCAGTTGCGTAATCTGGGTTGCCCGTTGGTTAATGGCAGTCGCAAGCGATGTGGCATCATTCAACAGGCCAGCTCGCAGGCTGGTATTGGTTGGATCAGTGGACAAGGTTTGCCAGCTTGCCCAGAATTGGTCTAATTGAGGGATCAAGCCACCGTCGGTGGTCTCGGCCAGCATGGGTTCCAGTTGGGAGAGAATGTTGCTTTGGGCCTCCCAGTTTTTTGTCTCAGCAGAGACGGAGCGATGCCGGCCGTCAAAAAATTCAAGGCTAAAACGCTGGATGCGCGCGATGGTTACACCATTTCCCTTTTGTCCGGCACCAATCCCGTAATCTGCGCCGTTGATCGATGAAGGGACAGAAGCGGTCAGGACTGCCGATTGACGCCGGTATCCTGGCGTGTTGGCATTGGCAATATTATGTTCGATAATTTCCAGTGCCTGAGAATGAGTTAGGATTGCCTGTAGCGCAGTGGAGATTCCGGAGGAAATGGTAGGCATCGCAAAAGTCCTTAAATATGGAACTCAACGCCCATGCCGGTTGTATCCTGACGAGTGGATCTGTTGGACGGTTGCTGATATCCGGATTCCGGTTGGAAGATACTAATCAAAAATGACTGGGTGGCTTTAAGCCATTCCAGCTTCGTTAATGCGATTGCCTGGTTGGCACGATTAAGTTCACGGGCCTGACTGGCGAGGCTCGAAATGCCTTCCGACAAATTCTTGACGCGGCTGGCGTCTTTTGGTTCGAAAAAAGGCAGCAGCTCCTGAATGGAGGTGTCTTCCGAGTGTAAGTCCAGCAACAACGAAAGTTCCTGGACGATTTTGCGACAGCGATCCTCCATCAGAACCATATTATCCAGAAGAGCTTCCTTATCCTCGACAACTCCGAGAACAAGATCGGGCTCATCCTGCAAAGAAGTACGTTCCTTCTTTGTGAGGGCAATCATCTCTTTTAGTGTTTTGAACTGGCGTACCAGCACCTGTTCGAGTTCCAATCGATGCTTTGTGAATTTATCATCTGCCATTGCAGGAAACCTTTGTCACAGTTATTTTTGATACAAACGTGTCGCTAACTTACGGGCGAGTTCGCTGACTTGAACGGTGTAATCACCGCTTCCAATTTGTTGTTTGAGCAGGGCCAGACGCTCAGAATCAACATCTTCCACGTTTCCGAGAGCGGCGCGGGCCTTGGCCAGCAGGCGGGCGTTTTCAGACATTTCCGCTTTGTCCTGTCCACCACGGGCAGCCTGAACATCCTTCGAGTCACTTTTCTTTTCAACCCGCTGGGTTGCTTCCGGTCGATGAGTGGAGAGTGGCGAGATGCCGTTATTTTCGATTTTCATGGGGTGGTTCCTCCTGCAGGATATATGGATTCACAATAATATTATCGACAGTTCTTCTGAAAACATTATGCCTTGCGCAGGTTAATGGCTTCGGAAATCATGGTATCGGTTTGTTGGAAAACCGAAAGAGACATGCTAAATGAGCGCTGCAGAGCCATCAGGCGCGTCATTTCCTGTGAAAGGTCCACGTTCGATTGTTCCACTTTATGGGAACTGATCAGACCATAGTTTTCATCTCCTGGCGTACCTGTTTGGGCCGCGCCGGAGGCGTCCGATTCCAGCCAAACGTTGTCGCCGTGACTGGTGAGACCGGTCGGGTTGGGGAAGCGCGTTAGTTGAACCGTGCCAATATCCACGCTTTGACCGTCTGCATCCAGGGCTGCGACTGTTCCGTCGGGCTTGATATTGATGTCGGTCGCGTCCTCAGGAATTTCTCCTTCCCAAACCAGTGGATAACCACTGGCTGTGACCAGGTTGCGATCGGCATCCAGCACGAACTGTCCGTCGCGAGTGTATCCGGTTGTGCCATCCGGCAAGGTCACACTGAAAAACCCATCGCCCTGAATAGCCCAATCGAGCGGATTATCAGAGTCGCGCAGAGAGCCTTGGGTCATCATCAATTGGGTGCTCACCAGCCGTGAACCCTCTTGTAATTTCTGGTTCAACATCTCCTGGAAATTCGAGCGACTGGTTTTGAATCCCGCAGTGTTAACGTTTGCCAGATTGTTGCTACTTACATCCAGATCCTGCAAACAATTCAGCATATCCTGGCGGGAAATATTCAACGTGTGAAGAAGAGAATATGGCATGATAACTCCTTATCCTATATGCCCAAGAGATGCGATTGTTTTACCGAGTAATTCATCCTGGTTCTGGACCAGCTTTTGTGCAGCCTCATACGAGCGGGCGACTTCAACCAATTGCGTCATCAATTGAGACGGATCCGCGTTGGAAGCCTCGATGTAGCCCTGAACGACCTGTGGGGTATCTTCACTGGTGGATTCTGTTGGACCGGTGAAGAGATTCCCCTCCGTATGCTGCAGCTCTGTTTCAGGATTTTCGAATACGCCGATTCCCAACTGCGCGACTTCATCTCCATTGACACTGATCGTTCCATCGGACGCCACCGCCACATCCCCATCCGGCAACTGGATATGCTGGCCGGCACTGTCGAGGACATAATAGCCATCCACGGTTACAAGATTATTGTCTGCGTCGCGGAGCAAGCGCCCATCACGTGTGTAACGCTCGCCGTCCGGCGTTTCAACTCGGAAAAAGCCGTTGCCTTGGATGGCAAGATCGAGCGGGTTATCCGTTTGCTGAAAGGCACCCTCTGCGAAATCGATAAACTCGGGACCGATTTGCGAGCCCAGCCCTAATGTGCCAACATAGTCTAGGGAATTTGTCCGGTCATAGGCAGGGACGTAAACCTGCTGGTTTTGCATGAAGTCCTGCACCGAGGTGAGGATTTGCTTGAAGCCAGGCGTATCCATATTGGAAATATTATGGCTGAGAACCTGTTGGCGGGCAGCATTCATCACCATGGCTGAGACGGCTGAATAAAGACCTTTTATCATCTGGATTTATCTCCCGTAGGTATTGTTCTTCTGTTGTACATTCAAAATCAGATGGACCTCATCGCGAGTCATGCTAAATTGTCGGGCGATGTCCACTTCAGACATATTGGCCTGCGCCATGGCAGCGATCAGACCATTCCGTTCCATGACCGAGGCAGTGGAGCCGGTCGTACCAGGTTGGTTGGCACGTGTCTGCGCAATATTCAACAGGGCCGTGAAGTCGGATTGTCCCATCACTCCGGTGGATGGAGGAGTCTTCGACTGAGGCGCGTTGGTCACCAGACCGCGCATTTCCTCCACGACCGGCGTCATCCGTTTGGCCTGCGCCTGACGATTTTGGGCCAGGGCCGTTTCGCGGGCTAACTGCAATACATAGAGCAAATCTTCGAGGGACACTTTGGGAATACTATTGCTCATCTTGCATCATCCCTTTCAGGTTGAGGATGGCGCGTGCATGCAATTGGCATACCCGCAACTCTGTGAGATCCAATACTTTTCCGATTTCCTTGAAAGTGAGTTCGTCATTGTAGTATAGCGACAGGATCAAGCGTTCACGCTCCGAAAGATTTTCCAAGGCGCCTGCCATTTGCTCGATCAAATTCTCCCGCTCGACTACATCCAAAGGATCGTCTTGATCTTCATCCACGACACTTTCGTACAGAGTACCTTCGTTGCCGTGTCCAGATTCCGTCATCAGGTCCAGCGAGACCAGCACTCGATTCAAATCGGCCAAACCCTGTCGAATTTCAGCGAGGTTCACTCCCAGGTGAGTGGAAATTTCTTCCTCGGTGGGTTCATGCAGTTTCTCAGACCATAAGGTTGCAATGGCCTTCTCGATCGAGCGCGCTCGTTTTCGTGCAGCACGTGGCATCCAATCTGAAGTACGTAAATAATCAAGGATCTTGCCGCGAAATCCGCAAACTGGCGTAGGTGCTGAAACGCGCGCTGAATTCCGGGTCAAAATGATCGACCGCCTCGATCAAGCCGATCAAACCCTGATGAGCCAGATCCTCATAATCACTGCCCATCGCCTGGGAGATGCCCATGCGTGCCAGCAAATAGTGGACCAAAGGCACCGATTGCAGAACCAGTTTCTCGCGTAATTCTGGTGAACGGGTGGTGATAAATTCTTCCAAAATATCTGCTGTTTCCGTTTGCATAACCATAATTTATCAAGCCTCTACCTTGCTTTGATTTTCATTTTCTTCGCCGACAGGTTTTTCCTCTTCTTCGGATGTGGCTTTCTGCCGCCCTTCTTCCTGCTCGGCCAGGCTGGCTGCCAACATACCTGAGGAAATCTGTGAAGATATGAAGATCAGCAAACCACCAACCGCCAATAGTGCGACACTCGTTCGAAGAATAAGATCGAGCAGAGTGGCACCTGTCAGAATGGAAACCACAATAATCGATAATCCCAGAAAAATTTAACAACAGGATGGAAACGGTATAGGTGAATTCAAGCAAGACAGGCAACTGTACGCCATTGACCTCTTTTTTTACCTTTGGCGCTTTGGGTGTCTTGGATTTTGATTTACCGGGCATTGCAGGCTTCTGCGGCTCGGGCGGATTTTCTTTGTTCTCTGCCATATCTGCATTTTCTCCGTATTTTATTTATTCCATTCCTTGCCGAATAATGCGGAAACCAGACGACCCGGATCAGCCACTTCCAGATGGCGATCAGATTCTGTACCGGTGGCAAAATACGCCAGAGATAATTGGTTCCTGCGCGCAAAGTTGTAGACACTGCCAAAGCTATGAGTTTCATCAAGTTTTGTAATAATCAGCCCATCCAGTTTAAAGATGCCAAGCGAAGCAAATATCTGGAATAAGTCGGTCTCTTTGGTGGTGGCCGAGGCAACCAGGTAGGCCTGGCGTTTCGGAATTTCCATCAGCAATTCACCCAACTCAACCATTTGATTTTCATTGCAAGGGTTGTATCCTGGCGTATCGACCAGGAAAAGGTCGTCAGGCTTTGCACTGTCAAGCAATTCCTTCAAGTCCTCCGGTGTATACACGAGTTTCAAATTGATGCCCATGGCATCCGTATAAGCCCGGGCTTCTGCGACAGCACCCGAACGGACTGTGTCGGCGCAAACCCAGGTGATCGTTTTGTGAAGCTTTTGACTGTAGAAAAGAGACAACTTGGCGATGGTACTCGTCTTGCCACTTCCGCTGGCGCCGATCAGGCAAACCACGTTGCCTGAAACATAGGTACCCGCGCCTTGTTTTACACGGAGTTCTGCACCAAGAAGTTGAGTAATGGCTTTTTTGCAGGTTTCATGATCAGCCAAAGTAACTGGACTTAATGTCTCGAGAGCGACATTCACTACACCATCGACCAGGCTGGCGTCCACACCTTGACCGGACAGCTGCTGGCAAATCTTTTTCAAAGTCGGAGGGACATACTGATCCTCTGTCGGGGCAACTGTCTCCACTTTTTGAGGAGCCGCCACCGGCTGAGTCTGAAGCGGAGTACTCGCTGTAAGATTCAGTTTCAGTTTCGAATGTGTCTGTGTACGTAACTCTGCCAGCTTCTGATCTGCCGGGATATCCCATTCGATTTCGGGGACCTTTTCCACGAACTCAACTCCAGCCTGGTTTTGGGAGGGCCGTAGAACAGGTGCAGCTTGAGGGGGGGCAGATTCAGGAGTGGTCGCCACTATCTCAACCGATGATTTTTTCCACGGATTCCATGACGGGCCGAGAGGAATCTCACGCATGGAGACAACGATCGCATTGGCCCCCAGGTCTGCCTGGACCATTTGAAGGGTTTCCAGGGCTGAATCGGCTCTAAATGTTTTCGTGAACATAATGACCTCTAATCAAGTTTAACCATGCCATGGGCTTTTACTTTGGTACCCTGCCCAACTTCAGAGAAAGCCATCACAATCAAATTGGGCAGTGACTGTTCAATCAGTCGGCGAAACGCCAGACGCAATTCACGCGGACAAAGCAGGATGGGGAAATTTCCCATTTGCGCCATGGCTTCCATCTGTTCGCCAGTTTTCACCAGGATTCTCTGGGCCAGGCCTGCGTCGATTTGGAAAGCCGGGCCACTATCGGATGACACCATGGCAGACCGCAAGGTAGCTTCGAGTTGTGGATCCAGGGTGAAGACATGCAGTGTATTGGTCTCATCTTTGTATTGGCCGGAGATGGTGTTTGCCATGTTCTGGCGAACGGCTTCCGCCAGAATGTTGGGGTCACGCGTCATGCTGGCGTTATTGGCCAGAACTTCCAGGATCCCGCTTAGGTCACGGATGGGGATGCGCTCACGCAGCAAGTTGCGGAGCACGCCCTGAATTTCTCCCAGGTTGAGCAGTTCGGGAACAACTCCCTCGACCGAGGCGGGAGCTTTTTGACGCAATTGGTTCAGCATTTCCTGCACCAACTGGCGGCTCAGCAGTTCTGAGGAATGTCCTCGTACGATTTCTGTCAAATGGGTGCACAAGACGGAAAGGGGAGTGACCACGGTATAACCTTTCATCTCAGCCTGATTTTGCTCACTGTTGCCGATCCATATGGCCGGTAAACCGAAGGCCGGTTCGGAGGTTTCAATGCCTTGAAGCGCTTCTTCCACATCTGAGCCGGGAATCGCCAGCAGGCGGTCAAGCATGATTTCGCTGGAGGCAACTTCCTGTCCGCGGATTTTTATGCGATAGGATTGTGGGGTTAGACGAAGGTTATCGCGGATGCGGACAACAGGAAGGACCAGCCCCAGTTCGCTCATCAGTTGGCGTCGGATGCCAGTGATGCGCCGCAGCAGATTATCCTGGTTGTCTTCATCGATCATGGGGATCAGGCTGTAGCCAATTTCCAATTCGATCGGATCAACCACCACCATCTCAAGCATTTGTTCGGGAGTCTCCAGCTCTGCTGAAGGCGCTGGTAGACTGGCAGCCTCTTCCAAAGCGACGGCGGCTGTTTGTGCTCGATTTACAAAGAAGGCCCCTACCCCCAAGCCGACGCTTACCAGCGCAAACGGGATGGTGGGCAATCCCGGGATCAGAGTCATCAAGGCGACGATCACTGCCGCCACTGCCAGTACGTTGAAATTGGATAACTGGCTGGATACTTCTGTTCCCAGTGATGTTTCCGATGTGGAGCGCGTAACGATCAAGCCCGCGGCGGCTGAAACCAGCAGCGACGGAACTTGCACGGCCAAACCTGCACCGATGGTCAGGAGCACATACGTTTGCAAGGCTGTAGTCAAGTCCATGCCGCGCTGTAGCACGCCGATCACAAAACCACCGAAGATGTTGACCAGCATAATGATGATGGCAGCGATTGCATCGCCACGCACGAATTTGCTGGCACCATCCATCGCGCCATAAAAATCTGCTTCTGTCTCGATAGCTTTGCGGCGCTGGCGAGCCTGGGTCTCATCGATGAGGCCGGCATTCAAATCGGCATCGATGGCCAATTGTTTACCAGGCATGGCATCCAAAGTGAAACGGGCTGCGACTTCGGCCACGCGGCCGGCACCACTGTTGATCACCACGAACTGAATAATCATCAAAATGAGGAAAATGACAACGCCCACCACATAATTTCCACCAACGATCAAGTTACCAAAGGTGGTAATGATCTGGCCGGCCTCGCCACTCAACAGGATCAGCCGGCTGACCGAAACATTAATGCCGAGACGAAACAGGGTAACCAGCAGAAGAACTGTCGGAAAAACCGAAAATTCCATCGGTTGTTTGATGAACATGGTGAGCAGAATAATGCCAATGGAAATGGCGATACTTAGTGCAACCGCCAGGTCAATGATGAAAGCCGGCAGGGGGATTAACAGCATTCCCACCAGAAGCATCAGGCTGAATGCCATGACGATATCTTTGGAGCGCAGCAAACCTTCCAGGGCAGTCAAGATTGGATTTCTAGCCGGCGTTGAGGTTGTCATTGTCATTCGTTAATTCCATTCAAGAGCATCGCAGGTTTAGTCGGTTTCCGATTGACAGGTGTCTTTCCACGAAGTTTGTAGACATAAGCCAGGACCTCGGCCATCGCCAGATAAAGATCAGGAGAGATTTCCTGTCCGATGTCGATCGTTTTGTAAATGGCGCGCGCCAGTGGGATATTTTGGATCACCGGGATATGATTCTCCTTTGCGATCTTCACGATTCTTTGAGCAACTCGATAGGGTCCCTTGGCTAATACCTTTGGTGCGCGCATGCCTTCCACGTATTCAATTGCCACAGCCAGGTGTGTTGGGTTGGTGATGACTACTGTGGCTTTGTGGACGTTTGCCATCATACGGCCGCGAGCCATTTGTCGCTGCATGCTGCGGACACGATTCTTCAGCATCGGATCCCCTTCTGAGCGCTTGGTTTCCTCCTTGATTTCCTCCTTGCTCATTCGCAGATTCTTGTACAGATCCCAGCGTTGGTAGGCGTAATCGGCCGCGGCCAGCACCAGATACATGCCGCCGACCCGCAGGGTCAGTGATAGAGATAGATCGATAAATTTGCCGATGCCTGTGTTCAGATCGTATTGTGTTAAAGCCATCAAATCTGCATAATTTGCGCGCAGGAAACTGTAGGCGGTCCAGGAGACCCAGGTCAGTTTGAACAGCGAGCGGAGTAACTCGATCAACCCTCGGGCGGAGAAGATGCGTTTGAACCCCTCTAGCGGATTCAGCCGTTTGAAGTCGAATCCAATCTTTTTTCCAGCCCACAAAAATTGAGTTTGTCCCATGGTAATTCCTACACCAGCCAACAACAATCCGATAAGAAGCAGGCCAAAGGGTAGCAAGATCTGTCTGCCAAAAATGAAGGCTATTCCTCTCAGCCACTCAGTGGATATGCTTGCCTGGGGAAGTTCGATGATCGTTGTGGTGACCACGTCTTTGAACGCCTCGGCCAATTGATTGCCCGGACCGCGCAGGAGAAGCGCGCTCATCAAAATAATGGCAGCTGTATTGAGTTCCTGGCTGCGTACAACCTGGCCTTCTTCACGGGCTTCATGTAGTCGATGAGGAGTTGGGGCTTCAGTTTTGTCAGCCATGCTGCTTTATTTCCTCACAAACAAAATCATATTTTCCGACATGGTCTTAAACAGGGAAGACACATAGGGAAAAGTAACGGCAAACGTCATGCTCAGTGTAAGCAGAGACACAACCACTTTGACCGGCAAACCAAGGAAGTAAACCTGGATCTGCGGTGCGATGCGAGCCAGCAGACCCAGGGTCAGGTCTGCCAGAATCAGGGCCGTCATCACTGGCAATGCCAGATGAATTCCCGCCATGATGAATGTAGAAGTGGTCACCATGATTGTTTCCAAGCCATTGAATGGCAGGTCACCGTTGAGTGGAATGGCTTCGAAAGTTTTCTGGAGGGCGATGAGTACAAGATGATGCCCGTCGATTACCAGGAACAACATGGTGGCCGTCATAATGAAAATCTGGTCGAAGACCGAACCGGCATCCCCCATGGATGGGTTGAAAATCCTGCTGGATTCAAAACCGCTTCCCAAACCCATGGCTCCGCCGGCCATTTGAATGGCGCCAAATGCAAGGTCGGCCGCGTATCCGATCAGGGTGCCGATAAAGATTTCCTTGCCGATGGCGATACTGTAAGCCATCCAGCCTGTTGGAGCGGCCTCGGGAGATAATGGCTGCCAGGGGATCAGAACCAATGCCAGGACAAAGCCCAAACCGATCCTTACCTGGCTGGGAATATTTTGGCCACCCAGTACCGGTATATGAATGATAATAGCCATGATCCGGGTAAACGCCAGAAAAAAAAGTTGTGCCTGAGCGACTGAAATCGTCATAAATATCTCTTCCAAAAAGTGCTTTCTTTTGAAAGATGATACTTTATTCACCCCCATGTGTCTGTAAAAGCAAGGTGAAGCAAAACTAAAGATGACGTAAATTAATTTACGTCATTCATCTATTATCGACCAAGCGATTTATATCTGGAGGATTAGGTTCCTGTCACACCTAACAAAAATGAAAAACAAGCCACCATCTGCCCAAACAACATTACATGGTCAATTCTGCAGGCCGATTAAAAGAATCCAGTATACGTGAGACAATTAGATCCGGATTCAAGGGTTTTACAAGAAAACCACTCGCACCGATCTGGGCTGCTTTTTGCACGATCTCTGGGAACCCCAGGGAGGAGATGAAAAAGACTTTCGTCCTGTTGAGCAGCACTTCGGAGTTTAGTTGGCCAATCAAATCCAGGCCATTTTGACCGGGCAGGTAGGTGTCGATCAAAAGCACATCGGGCACATATTGAAGCAACTGCTGACGAAGGTCGACGGACCGATCACAGACAATTGGATTCATATGGCTGCGCAGAAGTGCCATCTTTATCAGGTCGCACTGCAGGGGGTTAGGTTCAAGAATGAGGACAGAGAGTGTTTTTCGATTCATACAACTTTTCCAACAGGTGAAAAATCTGGGAATTGCCTGGAGGCTTTCATCTCGGCTTTGAGTTTTTCGACCTTGGCCGAGTCAATTCTGAGAATATTGAACGACTCCGGGTGAATTTGGAAACTGAACATTTCCAGGCTGGATAACTGATAGTCTTCCGCGAATGAGTTGGCTAAATTAACAATGGCTGGCAGTTGCTGGTTGATGCGGGCGAAAGACGGTGTATGGTGAAAACGAATCGCATCCACCAATGGCACCGGAAAATTCCAGCGTTCTGCCATCAAGCCGCCCACCCGGGCATGATCGATACCGATCAGTTTCTCTTCCACCTGCCAGAGCGGCAATTGATAGCGATGTACAAAGTCCACAATCGCGCTGTAATTGCTCAAAACGAATTGATCCAGGAGTAACTTGCCAATATCATGCAGCAAGCCGGAAACGTAGGCTTCCTCTGGACTGGGGTATCGCAAAGCCTGTGCCAACCATTCTGCAGCCGCGCCTGTGACCAGTGAGTGATGCCAGAGCTCGCCTTCCCCCAACCGATATCCATTCAACTGTCTCTTCATCATATCTGTTGCAGAAGAAGCCAGTAACAAGGTCTTTAGCCTGCTCAGGCCAATATGGATAATGGCATCATACAGGGTGGAACAGGTGCGGGCATAACCTAGTATGGCGGAGTTTGACATTTGTAGCACCATGGCCGCCAGGGCCTGATCCAGACTGATCAATCCGGACAATGTACTGATCCCAACATCAGGCTTGTCGATTTCCTTCAACAGCCGGGAGACATTGGCTGGCATCGGTCTGAGACTGGCCACGGATTGGATAATGTCTTCAACTCGTTGTGACAACATCTTGCACACTCACCAGGTAATTAATGCACCAGGTTAGGCAGGCTGGTGAACAGGTTATAAGCAAAGGTCATTGCCTGTTGTAGCATCCAGGAGCCCATCAAGAGCAATACCAGAATGACACCGATCAACTTTGGGATAAAGATCAACGTTGATTCGTTAATTTGTGTGGCAGCTTGAACCAGACTAACCAGGCTGCCGGCTACCAGGCTGATCAACAAGATGGGACCGGCCAGGGTCAACGCAACCATGATTGCGTTTTGGCCCAACGTCAGAACATAAGCTTCAGTCATTATTACTACCTCACTAGCTTCCAGTGAAACTCAAAACCAGGCTGCGAACAATCAGGTACCAGCCATCCACCATCACGAAGAGCAGCAGTTTGAAAGGCAGGGAAACCAGCGATGGGGGCAGCATCATCATGCCCATCGAGAGCAGGATGCTTGATACGACCAGATCAATTACCAGGAAAGGCAGATAGATCACAAATCCCATGGTAAAGGCTGTACGCAGTTCGCTGATCACAAAGGCTGGGAATAAGGAGACTGTTGGAATGTCATCCAGAGTCGCGGGTTGTGGTTCGTTGCCTAAATCCAGAAATAACTTGATATCCTTTTCGCGAGTCTGCTTGAACATAAACTCCCGGATCGGCTTTTCTGCTTGAGTCAGGGCGGTTTTTTGATCGATTTGCTCTGCCAGAAATGGTTGGATGGCCGTTTCGTCCATTTGTTTGTAAACGGGCGCCATGATGAAGAAGGTCAGCAATAAGGATAGGCCAATAATGACCTGATTCGGGGGCACTGCGGGTGTTCCAATGGCACTGCGCAGCATCGATAACACAATCACAATGCGGGTAAAGGAGGTCGCCAGGATCAGGATAGCCGGAGCCAGTGAGAGCACGGTCATTAGCACCAATAATTGCACTCCGGATGTGACTTGTTGCGGCTCCGGGGATTGCCCATCGATGGTCAATGAGACCCCAGGGGCCGTTGAACATCCGCTAACCAACAAACTCAGAGCGATAATGAAACCAAGACAAAGAAGAAACTTGAGGGATGGGCCGCCATAACGGTTGGTCTTCCCGTTCGATCTTTTTGAACCGGCTTTGCGAAATGGTCTATTTAACATGATTATTCTCTAGCTGCTTTACTTGGAGGCCCCGGCGGGGGAGCGAAAATCAAACGAGTGAAGCACAGTGCCAAAATCCAGGCTTGCTTGAGGAGTCGTGGTCTCAACCGGCTCTGTATCGAAGCTTTGTTCAACGTGGGTGATCAATGAAAGGCTTTGATCGGTTGCTCCCACCAGGAGTTGCTGATCACCGATTGAAATGAGATGAAGAGCTTGCTTGGGGGATAATCTGACCGTTTCAAGCACACGCAGTTGACGGGATGTCTTCCGATTTGAGCCAGGCTGGAACCAGCGCCGAAAAATTATGGAACTGACCACGATCAATAACAAAACGCCGATCAGTTTTGCGAACACACCTACAAAATAAAACGGGCTTGATCCCAAAGAATCATCTGTAGCTCCGGAGGCACTTTTCATCATGAGAAGCGCCACCGTGGACAACAGGCTGAAACCCAGGAGAACCGCCGTTAGTTTTTGTTTCTGCGTGCTGGTTTCGAACCACTTCTTTAGCGAAGTCCCTAGGTTCATCAGATTGCGACCTTTCCGTTCTTTGAGGAAACCATCTCAGTGATACGGACACCGAATTTGTCATCCACTACAACAACTTCCCCTCGCGCGACCATGCAGTCATTCACAAAGACATCGACAGGGTCTCCAGCCAATCGGTCCAGTTCCACGACTGAACCGTGCTGCAATTCGAGAATCTGCGCCAGCTGCATACGCGTTCTGCCCAGTTCCACAGTGACGCGCATGGAGACATCCATCAATAAATCGATATTATTGGAACGGGATGTTCTTGGCTCTTTGATTGGTGCAGTGTCTGGTTTTTCATCAATCATGTTACCAACCGATATTTCTTCGTTATTTAATACTGTGTTTTCCATTTGGATTCATCCTTATGAATAACTTGTTTGTGCATCTTCGAATTCGCGGTAGACGCCGCAGATTTGAATGCCCAGATGGCTATGAGATTTTCCCACTCGGGCATAAAATTGTTTTTTGTTTGCGACTTGAACAACCATGGGGTTTTCAATATTGCTATCCAACTGGATTACGTCTCCAACCGACAGATTCATAAGATCCTGCAAGCTGAGTTCCGCGTTCCCCAAAATAGCCTTGATCGGGACAACTGCTTTCATCATGGTCTGGATGGCTGTCTGACGCGCTACCGGATCCTGTTGTTGCTCCTTGCGTCCTGCGATCCAAATATGGGGGTTAAGCACATTGGTAATAGGCTTCAAGGTGTTGAATGGAATGAAAACGCTCATGGTGCCTGTAACGCCCTGGATCATGAGTTCGATGGTCACAAGTAGAACCCGCTCGTTGCCCATCATCATTTGAACCCAATGTTGATTAACGGTGCTGTCTTCCAGGGAAGGTTCAAGGGAAACAACCTTGGTCCATGCGCCCTTGATATCTCCGAGCATATGTTCGACAAGCCCACGCAACAGCGATTGATCTATTTCGGTCAATGCGTGTTCCGCAAAGCGGCCTTCGATCTTGCCTCCCAGACGCTGTTCCAGAATAAGATAGCTTACATTGTGGCTCATGGTCAGTACCATATGGCCGGGAAGGGGCGCTAGGGAAATGAGATGAAAGAGGGTATTGGGCGTAAAATCCTTGATAAAATCGTGAAACCGGCCCTGCTCCATATGAATCAGGTGTGGACGCACATTTGTACGCAGAAAGGTGGGAAGCGAGGTGGTCAGGCGTTCACAAAGATCTTCATGCACAAGTTCGACGGCGCGCATCTGTTCCTTGGAAAATCGGGCAGGTGACCAGAAGTTGTAGGTTTGGATGCTCTTCTTCTCTTCGCCTTCAGCTTTTGGCGCATCGCCTGGCTGATTGATCATGTTAGCCAGGTTGACACGGTCTCCGCCGTTTTGCTGGTCCATGTCAATGGTGCCAGACAACAAAGCATCAATTTCTGATTGGGCTAACATAGTTTACTGAACCACGAATTCCGTAAAATAGATGGACAAGATATGAAGGTCGGGAAGTTTGCTGGACAGGAGATTCATAATCTCGGTGCGCAAATTTTCTTTACCTTCGGCGGTATAAAGCTGATCGTAAGTCTTGGTAGACAGCAGGGTGATGACAGTGTCATCCATGACAGGCATGCGCGCATTGATTTTGTCCTCGAACTCTGTCAGATAAGTGCTTTTTTCCTCTTCCGTCATCGTTGCGTAGCTGGGGTCGTCAGGAGCAAACTCAACCACAATGGTCACTCGAATATATTTGTGTCCACCGGGATCGATAAGATTAATGATCTTGGTAGACATATTGACCATGATCCCCTGTCCCGGTTGATAAACTGTGGCTGGAGCAGCAGTAGGGGCGGGCATTTCAGCCGCTGTCTGACTTACCGTGGTGGCGGGGGCAGCATTCGAGTAATCATAGACCAGGTGAAAAGGCTTGGGCAGATTATCGGGAGCAAAAACAATATAGGCAGTCAGCAGCGAGATAATTGCCGTAATTATCAAAATGATTTGCGTGATGGCGTTAAGAACGCTTAGAATTTTCTTGAACATGGGGCTCCAATCAGATCGCCTCGACGATTAGGGCGTGATATTGGAAGAGCCGACGTTAATAACATCGTTCTCCACTTGGTAAACAATGATGATTTCTACCCGGGCGTTTAATGCTTTGTGTTCCTCGGTATCGTTTGGAAAAATGGGCGCATATTCGCCTCGACCCGAAATCGTGATTCGTTCCGGGGCAACGCCTGCATTGATTAAATATTTGGCAACCGATGTGGCTCGCGCCAGGGATAACTCCCAGTTTGTTGGATAAGCTGGATTGGAGGAGGGCGTGTTATTCGTGTGCCCTACCAGCCTGATCTTGTTGTCGATGGGACGCAGCATCTCAACGATGGTGTCCAGAACCGGTAATGCTTCGGGGGGAAGATCCACCTGACCTTCTTGAAAGATCAAACGCTCGCTAAGGGAGATCAGCACGCCCTCGATATTGGTCTGGACGCTGACCTCACTACCGAGGTTTTGAGCGGCGAGCATGGAGGTTAACTCTCCGGCCACTTCCTCAGATTGGGTGGGACCCTCGGGAATACCCGGAATTACGATGGGCTTGGATGTGCCATCCTCCGAGCTGCCGGCCGCCTGGTTGATCTGACTGTCAACCACCTGGGCAGGACCGCCCAGGGTAAAGGCTGAATGCATGCTTTCTGCCAGTGTTTTATATTTCTTGATATCAATCTGTCCCATGGAATACAGAATCACGAATAGAACCATTAGTAGGGTAATGAAATCTGCATAGCTGACCAGCCAGCGTTCATTGTTCTCCGGCTCGTGTTCTTCAACATGCTTTGCCATGGCTATGCTTGCGCTTTCCCGGCCGCAGCTGATTTGGCCGCGTCTTTAATTTTCCATCTTCCTCACCCTTGATCTCTCCCGGGGCCTGGAAGGCACTCAATTTGTCACGTACAACTCGCGGATTTTCACCGGCCTGGATGGCAAGAATGCCTTCCAATTGCATATAGCGACCGCGTGCTTCTTCTTCGCTCTTGGCTTTAAGTTTTCCGGAGATTGGCAGGTAGATCAGGTTGGATGTCAACAAACCCCACAGGGTCGCCAGAAATGCAGCGGCAATGGATGTGCCCAGCGCGCTTGGGTTATCCAACTGTTTCAACACGCTGATCAGGCCCATTACGGTACCAATAATGCCGAAGGTGGGTGCGAACCCACCAGCTGCTGCAAAGAAGCCGATACCCTGTTTGTGACGGCCACGCATCTGTTCAATGTTCGTTTCCATGATGGCAGCGACCTGTTCGCGGTCCACGCCATCCACCACCATCATGATTCCCTTCTGGAGGAATTTATCTGTGATCTTTTTGCTCTCCTCTTCAAGTGCCAGCAATCCATCACGCCGAGCCTTATCTGCCAGTTTGGTCAGGAGTTCGATCGTCACTTTTGAGTCGTCTTTTTTGGTGGTAAAAGCCTGGATGATGAACTTGGGGAGCTTGGTAACAGTTTGTAGTGGTGAGGTGATGATTGTCGCGCCCAGAGATCCACCGAAGATCAAAATAATGGCAGAGGGGTGTGCAAATAATTCTGCAGGTGAGCCACCATCCATGATCAGAACTGCAAAAATGGAAGTAATGGCGACAACAAGACCGAGGATGGTTGCGATATCCATGAACTGCTCCTAGCTTCTAGTTTCGTGTTTCGATGATTGTTCTCTCATCCGGCGATCATTCGTCTGGATATTGTGAATCCAATGGCGCCAGAGTTTTGCGTCGATACTCAATAAACCGCTCTGCGATTTGCTCCGGGCTTTCCCTGGCCACGAATTTGTTACTGTTTAGCAGCGTGATGATCGTGTCCGGTGTTGCTTCAACGGTTTGAATCAATTCAGGGTTGATATAAATTTTCGAGCCATTAAGCCGGGTAATAAAAATCACAGGATTATTCCTTTTTAGCCGAAGTTGGGCCTTGAAATGCTACGTTTATCGTGCCCAACTTTAACATGTCACCATGTTTTTCCCTGTAAATTGGCCGTGAAAGCAAAATAAAGATTTGCTAAAAATTTTTATTTTGGAGTTGTGACGTTATTCGCGTTTGCATGTCCTCCCTGACATATTTCCCCGTTTCATATCCAATAACCTAAACTCAAACCATCATCCCGAGAGCAGCCCATGCTGGTTCATTTTATTTAGAGATATCGATGTGATGGCACCCAGACCGCGTTGAAAAAAAAACCGGCAGACTAATCTGCCGGTTTTTTTCCTCATAAGATAACTGATTGCAAACCTCTTACCCGGTCCAACTCAGACGATGCCCTGATTTCTACGTGTTTGAAGAATGAAGTTGTTGACGCTTTCTGGAGATTGCAGTTGGTTTCCGGCGACAACGAAATTTCCAGGCGCCCAAAATTCACCGGATATGTTTTTTTGTTTATAGCGAGGAAAATCCTCGAATATCTTCTGTGAGGTATGGCGGCGAATTACGCGGATGAAATGGGCCGGATTCGCATTCAGCGGAACACTCATGATCCATTGCATGTAACCGGGACGAACAGAGATTGCATCCAAACGCCAACCATAGGAAATGCAAACCTCTCTCATCCACTCCACCAGGTATTCGGTAATATCCCCCGATAAATAATGATCATGGAAACGAGGGATCAATAGACAACAATAGGATAGTTCGCCGGCATAGGTTTGAGGGAAAACTTCTGCATCCAGGGCTGAGCCTGCCTCCGCTTTGGACTCAATCAACTCCTCCCGCTGCCTTATCTCGGGAGCGGATGTCATCGCTGGCGCAGTAGCCGGAGTTTCTTTTTGCTCGGTTTGTTTTTCTTCTGTTTCAGTGGTTACTGATTGGAACGAATTCATGAGGACCTCGTCATTCTTCCCAAGTATATCCGAGACTTCAATAATTTCCGTAAAATTTGTGTGAATTTAAGGCCCTGCATTAATGTTGGAAATAAGCGTTGTGTCATTCCTGGCACAAAATGCAGGTGGGAGATTTCACGCAATGTTAACGCCTTTTTACTTTTCTTTTTATTCCATAATATTTCGCTTTTCCCTAAAATGAACCTGCTTTGGAATCCTGAATCTTGGAATCCTGGGGTTAGTTCGTAAACCCCTAATCCCGGCGAACATCATCCAGCAAAATAATCTTGAGGATCAAACCATGAACGAAAAAGAAAAACAGGAATTTTATGTTGCGATGTGCAGATGCTGCCTGATCGCTCAGGCGATGAAAACCTGCCCATTGTGTCGTTTCAATACAGGACTGGTAGAGAAGGTCACGCCAGTTGTTTCAGAATCTGCACTGATACCGATACAAATTCCGATGTTGGCAATGGCAGAACAATGCTAATGGGACAAAACAAAGTTCGTAAATAGTTCTAAGAATAGGAAAAAATATGAAACTCAATATCCGCAATAAGCTTCTGCTGGCATTCACCGCTATCATCGTGCTCACAGGTGTGGTGGGCTATATCGGGTTTGACAGCGCCAACAAGATCAACGTGATGCTAGACACGATGTATACGAACCATTTGCATGGGCTCATGGACGTGAAGAATGCCCAGGTGGAACTGTATCGTCTTCGGGTGGCGGTGCGTGATGCAGTTCTAAGCAACGACAATCAGGGACTCCAGGCTCAAGTCGATCTGGGACAGAAATATGAAGCCGATTTTGAGTTTTACATGGCTGACTATGAAATAACGATGATCACTGATGAGGCCCGGCAGACCTATCAAAAAGCCTTGCAAGATTATCGAGCATATAGAAACGATGCAGATGAAGTCTTCAGTTACGTTGATCAGGGCAAGAAGGACCAGGCTGTGCAGGTTATCCGCGATGGTGGGTCAGTTGTTCAGGCATTGGATGAATCGATGAATGCCTTGATCACAAGCAAGGAAAACCTGGCAAAAGATTATTATGATCAAAGCGATTCCCTTTTTGCTCAATCTCGTAACCTGGTCATTGGCCTGACCATCTTCTCCATTCTGATTGGCCTAGGCGTAGCTTTCTTCATTTCACGTTCGATCTCGAGTGCTGCCCGGCAGATGGTGAGTGTGGCCGATGGCATTTCTGCGGGTGACCTGGACCAAAGGATTCTGGTCCGGAGCAGGGATGAACTGGGCGACATAGCCACATCCCTGGGTCGTATGATCGGTTATTTGCAAAACATGGCCGGCATCGCCCAAAAGCTGGCCCAGGGTGATCTCACCCAGAATGTAACGCCAATGTCCACAAAGGATGTTTTGGGCAATGCCTTCAAGGGGATGGTTGATAGTTTGCGTGATGTCGTGAGGGATGTGGCAAACAGCGCCAGCTCTTTGAGCATCGCGTCGGGTGAGTTGGCATCCGCGGCCAACCAGGCGGGGCAGGCCACCGGGCAGATTTCGACGACGATCCAGCAGGTGGCAAAAGGGACGGCTCAACAATCCGAGTTGGTCACCCGCACAGCCACCTCAGTGGAACAGATGAGCCGGGCGATCGATGGGGTGGCCCGCGGCGCTCAGGATCAAACCCAGGCGGTGAGCAAAGCGGCTTCGGTAACCAGCCAGATCGCGAGTGCCATTCAACAAGTCGCCGCCAGTGCGGATGCAGGAGCGAAGGGCTCCGAGCAGGCAGCCGAAGTAGCCCAGGGTGGCACGAAAACGGTCAGTGCCACGATCCAGGGCATGGAGAAAATACAGGCGAAAGTGAATTTGTCGGCGCAGAAAGTGCAGGAGATGGGAGCACGCTCCGAACAGATCGGTGTGATCGTGGAAACGATCGATGACATCGCCGCCCAGACGAACCTGCTGGCCTTGAATGCGGCCATCGAAGCCGCGCGGGCAGGGGAGCATGGGAAAGGCTTTGCGGTGGTGGCGGATGAAGTGCGGAAACTGGCGGAGCGCTCGGCGCTGGCCACGAAGGAAATCGCCGGGCTGATCAAGAACATTCAAGGGACGGTGAATGAGGCGGTGACCGCCATGCACGATGGGTCGGTGGAAGTTGAACGGGGAGTACAGCAAGCCAATCAGGCAGGTAAGGCATTGGATGAGATCCTGAATGCCGCGAAAGAAGTCAACCAACAGGTGGCACAGATCGCGACAGCGAGCAAGCGGATGAGCGGTCTATCGAATGAATTGATTGCTGCGACGGATGCAGTGAGTGCGGTAGTGGAAGAGAACACGGCGGCAACGGAAGAGATGGCGGCCAACTCGAGTGAAGTAACCCAATCCATCGAGAACATTGCGAGTGTGAGTGAAGAGAACAGTGCGGCGGTGGAGGAAGTGAGTGCTTCGGCAGAAGAGATGAATGCACAAGTGGAAGAAGTGACTGCCTCGGCACAGGGTCTGGCTGAGATGGCTGAAGCATTGCGACAGGTGATTGGCGAGTTCAAACTTGTGGCTGAACCACAGTCGCCCAAAGATGAAAGTCAAATTGTAAAACCTGTTCTGCACCAGGCGAGTGTCAGTCACTCTGCTCAAGGAAGCAATGGTCACTCGCCGGCGAAGGTATTTTAGATGGGCATTAGATCTGCGAAGGAGATTAGCCAATGGAAAATCAGATAGTTGTCTTTGAATTGGGCTCGGAATATTTCGCCGTGGACATTGCCAAGGTCGAGAGCATCATCAAAATGCAGGCGATCACGCAATTGCCTCATACCCCGGCGTTTGTTGAAGGCGTGACCAATCTGCGCGGCAAGGTGCTGCCAGTGATCGACCTCCGTAAACGCTTTGCTCTGGATTCGCACGAGGCGGATAGGAACAGCCGCATCATTGTGGTGTGTGTCGAACAGATCGAGGTAGGCATGGTGGTGGATGCAGTTTCAGAAGTGTTGACCATCCCTGAACAGGCTGTAGAAGTTGCTCCGGGGATCACCACCACCATCGATTTATCCTTTATCAGCGGCATTGCCAAGCTCGATGAGCGCCTGGTTATTCTGCTCGATTTAACCCGGGTGCTCTCAAGGCAAGAAAAGGCGGAACTGCCAACGGCAGTGATCGCCGAATGAAGTTAGCTAGTTTCTGGTTTCTGGTGCAAAAGGCGCACCGCAGTACATTAACAATTGACAAACGAAAAGCCTCTTTGGTAAAAGGAAGGTGATCAAACCAAAACCATACCGCCGAGGCACTCCAATGTTACGTGAACATTACCCAGTTGACAAGCTTTTTGAAGAAGTGCTTGGATACGTTCCCAATCTTTCTCCCGAACTGGAGAAGATCGATGGCTATCTGGAAGACGAGAAATTATATCGCCTGATCAAGCAGGATCTGTCACAGCGCAGGCCGAAGACAACTCAAACGGGAAGGAACTCAACACCGGTGGATGTGATCCTGTGGCGCCCAAGGCGCCACAGGTGGTGAAATGGCTGTATGGGATCAGCTATGAAGAGACGGAACGGCAAGTGAGCGACAGTCTGAGGTTGAGACAGTTTTGTCGGGTGTATCTGAATACCGTCCCGGATGACACGACCCTGATCCGTGGCGCCATGGCGCCACCCAGGACGCTGGAGAAATTCAATGAACGGATCACGCAATTGGCAATCGAGCGCAAAGTAACCCGCGATCGGAAAATGCGGAGCGACGGAACGGTGGTGGAGAGCAATATCCGTCCGCCCAGTGACGGACGTCTGTTGTCCGATAGTGTGCGGGTGTTGGCGCGCAGTGTGGCTCGTGGTCAAACGATCTTGAAGACTGCCAGGCAGAAAGTTCTGGAAGAGGTCGAGGATTTCACGCAAACCGCAAAATGACTCTCGCACAAGATCGGTGAAACCTTGCGCAGCAAGAAAAAGGAAGCCCAGCTAGCTGGGAGGCAACAATACGAGGAGTTATCGGCTATGACCGGGCAAACCATTGACTGTGCGCTTCAGACCCAAAAGCAATTGCAGAAACAATCCCAAGGCAGTGCAAAGCGCTTGGTGGAAACCCTCAAGGATTTCATCCCGCTTGCCCGACAGGTGATCCAACAAACAACCCGTCGGATCTTGAAGGGTGAGCAGGTGCCTGCCAAAGAAAAGATCGTCAGTATCTTCGAAGAGCATACTGATATCATCGTGCGCGGCAAGGAAGCGAAACCGGTGGAATATGGACACAAGATCTGGCTCAATGAAGTGGAAGGTGGCATCGTGAGCCACTACCGTATTTTGGATGGCAACCCGAGTGAAGAGAAACAATGGAAGCCAAGCTTGAAGGCTCACATCCAATCCGTTCAGCATCCTCCATTTCAGGCCAGCGCGGATCGGGGTCTATCCTCTGACCCTAATGAAAAGCTCGCCCATGATCTAGGCGTTCGCTATGTGGTCATTCCGAAACGCGGCTACCGTTCCAAGGCTCGCTTAAAGCATGAACACAAGACATGGTTCGTGAAAGGTCGTCACTGGCAGGCTGGTGTGGAAGGTCGCATCAGTGTTTTGAAGCGAGCTCATGGGTTGGGTCGCTGCCTAAATCATGGTGAAACCGGTTTCCAAGGCTGGGTTGGCTGGGGAGTGATCGCTGGAAACCTGGCGGTTCTCGGACGATCATAACAATTGGAGTTATTCGTTTGTTAAAGGTACGAAAATTCAAACACCATTCGGTGCAAAACGCTGATTCAATCCAGCCGTTCAACGTTATTTCTGAGTTTTGCACCAAAAATTAGCTATTCAAAAAAATCATTAAATCAAAATCACAATCTCTCATAAGAAGGTATTTCATTCCGATGAAGAACTCCAGCGCAACCGATAATTCTTTTTTTCGCTCACTCCATTTCACCTTTCTATCTTTGTTCATGGCGTTGGCCCTGGTGCCGGTGATCCTGTTTAGCGTCATCAACTTTTTGCAAGCAAGAGCAGACCTGATCAAAAGGGCTGACAGTAACCTTGAACAGATGGGACAGGTGCAGCATCAGCGCATTACCAATTGGCTCGAGAACGTGAAAACTGAAGTGGCACTCCTGGCAAAGGATGATCAGATCATTGCCATGGATCCCCAAGAGGCAGTGAGCCCGATCCGTGCTTTCGATGAAACGATTCCGGGCCTCGAAGCGGTCATTCTGGCAGATCCAACCGGCCGAATTATCGCTGCAAACGCGAACGAGGCCTTAAGCATCAATATTACCGACCGTGGATATTTTCAGAAGGCGAGGGAGGGGCAAGCTAACTTCTCAGAGGCGCTGGTTTCACGCCAGAGCGGCGACATTGTTATCGCACGCGCTGAACCGGTCCTACGGAATGGAAAGGTGGTTGGCGTGCTCGCTGTGATCACCCCGACCTCGAAGATTACCCAGATGCTGGAAGAGATGTGGACCGGAAAGACAACCGATGCCTACTTAATCAACCGGGATGGCTTACTTCTGACGCAGCCGCGCTTCACTGACACGTTGGAACAGGCTGGTTTGTTCAAGGATCGACCGGAACTGGAAACAAAGATTGAGACAGAAGGTGCACAAGCTGTGTTGGCAGGCGAGGAAGGCGTTAGCCATTATAGCGACTACCAGGGCGAGCCTGTTATAGGGGCACACTATTTAGTGGAAGAAGCAAACTGGGCCCTGGTGGTTGAAGTGAACGAGGCTGAGGTGCTGGACTCCCTCTCAACATTGGGTTTGGTTACGCTGGTGCTGGTTTTCGTAATTATTTTGGTGGTGGGCGTTATTGCTTTCCTCGTTAGCCGCAGGCTGTCCGCGCCAATTGCTTTGATGACCGAGGCGGCTTCAAGCATTGGTTTGAGAGGCGACCTGAATCGGGATATACCAGTCAAAGTAAAAGAAGAACTTGCCTCTCGAAGTGGCGAAATCGGTCAGCTCGCTCAGGCATTAATCGGTATTGAATCGTTCTTGTACAGATTGGCTGAAACAGCCTCTCGTCTGGCTGATGGCGATCTCACCCTCGACATTGAACCCTTGTCTGACAAGGATGAATTAGGCAGTGCCTTCAAGAAAATGATAGCCAACTTGCGGCGACTGGTCAGTCAAGTAGCCGGGAATGCGAATCATTTGGATGTGGCCTCAGAGCAGCTCGCTTCGGCAGCGAACCAATCTGGAGAAGCGACGAGCCAGGTGGCGGCCACGATCCAACAGGTGGCGAAGGGAACCAGCCAACAATCAGAGTCGGTGAGCAAGACCGCCAACTCGATGGAACAGATGAGCCGGGCGATCGATGGCGTGGCGAAGGGAGCCCAGGAACAAGCCCAGGCAGTGGCGCAGACTTCCGCGGTGCTGAACCAACTGTCGGAAGCCGTGAATACGATCCGGCAGGGAGCCCAGGAACAGACCGCCGGGATGCAGCATGCCGCGGCAGAAGGCGAGCGACTGGCCAAGGCGCTGAACCAGATGAAGGCGGTGACAGAGGCGATCTCGGCTCAAACGAGCCAGGTGGCACAAACGGCAACTGATGGAACCCAACTGGCCTCACACAGTGTGGCCGGCATCCAGCGGGTGCGGAGCACGACCGAACAATTGGGACAACGGGTGCGGGATCTGGGGAAGCGCTCAGGACAGATCGGCAGCATCGTGGAGACGATCGATGATATTGCCGCGCAGACGAACCTGCTGGCCTTGAATGCAGCCATCGAAGCCGCACGGGCAGGGGAGCATGGGAAAGGCTTTGCGGTGGTGGCGGATGAAGTGCGGAAACTGGCGGAGCGCTCGGCGAGTGCGACAAAAGAGATCACGGAGATGATCGGGATGGTACAAACGGGAGCGGGGGAAGTGGTGGAAGCGATGGGACAGGCGGGGGAGGAAGTGGCGAAGGCAGCAGAGATGACGGAACAAGCCGGGACCTCGTTCCGGGCGATTGCGGAGGGAGCGCAGGCCTCTGCGGACAGCATGAGTGAAGCGCGTCAGGCAGTGGCCGCGATGCAGCAGGCGAGCGGAGAATTGGAGAGGGCAGTATCTGAAGCGGGCGAGATCGCAGAACGGAACCAGAGTGCGGCCGTGGGGATGGGTGGCTTGAACGATGAGATGGTGAGCAGTCTGGACAGTTTGAGTGCGGTCGTGGAAGAGAATACAGCAGCAACGGAAGAGATGGCAGCCGGAGCCAATGAAGTGGCGCAGGCGATTGAGAACATAGCGAGTGTCAGTGAAGAAAACAGTGCGGCGGTGGAGGAAGTGAGTGCGACAGCGGAAGAGATGAGTGCGCAGGTGCAGGAGGTGACGGCCTCTGCACAGGGTCTGGCAGACTTGGCGCAGGCACTGCAAGCAGTGGTCGCTCAGTTCAATCTGACAACAGAACCTACAGAAAAAGCACAGAAGCCAGTGGCCACATCCGCACAAACAGCCAAGAAAACGCCAGGCTCGGCCCCGAGCGCCAGTATGGTATGGGATGCATCAATGACTACCGGCCTAGTGAATATCGATGAACAGCATAAGCAACTCATCAACAAGTTAAACGAATTGATTGGAGCGATGAAACAGCGACGGGGACAGGCCGAAATTGAAGGCCTCCTGAATTTCCTCGAGCACTACATAAAGGTTCATTTTAATGATGAGGAAGGCTGCATGGAAAAATACCGGTGTTCGCTGGCCGAACCCAATCTACAGGCGCATGCCAAATTCACCGACACATTTTATGAACTCCGCGCTCAATTCCAAAACGAAGGTCCCAGCGCTGCGCTCGCGATCACAATGCAGCGTGACTTGCTTGACTGGTTCGTCAACCACATCCGCAAGGTGGATACCAGTCTGCACGCGTGTGTCAAGAGTGATAGAACTCCGCAAGCGAGCGTTATAGCGGGAAGCAATGGACGTAACCATAAAAAGATGTCAATGCTGAAATAGTTTTAAGAAATGAAAATATTGCTGGGGTTGAAAGGTTATGCCAGCCTCTCAACTCCAGCCCAAGGATTTTATATATGAAGGAAAATTACCCATGAACAAGATCGCTTCTCTGCGGCCTGTTCGCGCTTTAGCTGGGAATCTCGGCCTGTGGCTTATTCGTTTTATGATGGTAGCCTACGGAGCGAGCTTAGTGGGATCGCTGATCCCAATGATCAGTGGACAGGGGAAGTCACAGGATCTGAGTCAGATTGTTATGGCGATTGTCCAAATCGCTGTGATGATATTCGCCGAGCGCGATGTCAGGGCTGGCCGCCAGGGTCGGGCCGGCGGCTTGATCATCGGCAGCATTCTGGTTAGTCTGATCATCACTCAATGGATAAGCCCAACTGGCGGAGGCTGGTTGATCGGCCCACTGATCATGTTATCGCTTTCAGTCATTGCCAGCGTTCTGCTCCCGGCACGCCAAGTGACAGCTGGCATTACTGCGGTAGTGACAGGGGGCATAGTAATTGTCCTCGAGGATGTACTGCTTGGTCACGTGAACTTTGTTTTGGATCAGCCTGTAAGCACCACCTTCATTGAATATGGCGCTGCTATAGCCTTTGCAGCCGTCATTGTCTTCCGCTATAAACAGTTCCCCGTAGCAGCCAAATTGCTTATCCTGTCAGTCGGGTTTGGGTTGGTAACTGCTATAGGTATGGTAACGGGCGCTGGCATGGTGCTGCATAATGCCAGTTTTTCCCTACCAGCCGAAGTCGTCATGCACGTGGAGAGCAATCTGTTGGTAGCGGCTTCCGTTTCAATACTCGTCGGATGTGGCGTGGCGCTCCTGGCTTCCAGGCTAATTACAGAACCACTAGGGGAAATGGTTCGCACTTCCGAGAAAATCGCAGCGATTGAATTGACACGCCTGTCCCAGGCTTCAGTCGCTATCGCCCGCGGCGATCTCACCCAATCCATTCACATAGATACCCAGTCAATCGAACACCAATCCGCTGATGAGTTAGGCGACCTGGCCCGTGCGTTCAACCAGATGATCGTTCACCTGCACGAGACAGGTGACGCGTTTTATGGGATGACCACCAACTTACGACAATTGGTAGGACAGGTAGCTGGGAATGCCAACGACCTCGGTTCTGCTTCCAGCCAACTGGCTGCTGTGGCCAACCAGGCTGGCCAGGCCACTTCTCAAATCGCCACCACAATTCAACAAGTCGCCGGTGGAACCACCCAACAATCCGATTCCATCACCCGTACAGCCACCTCTGTGGAACAGATGTCCCGTGTCATTGACGGCGTTGCCAAAGGTGCCCAGGAACAGGCCCAGGCTGTAGCCCAATCATCTATCGTCTTGAGCCAACTCTCCGATGCGGTGAACACCATTCGCCAGGGCGCTCAGGAACAGTCCGAAGGCATGCAACACGCTCTCTCCGAAGCCACTCGCCTCGCCTCTGCCCTCAAACAGGTGGACACCCTCACCGAAGCGGTCTCCTCCCAAACATCGCAAGTTGCCGAGACCGCCACCAATGGTACACGCTTTGCCTCTCAATCTGTCCAGGGTATCCAACGCCTCCAAGAAACTACCCAGCACCTCGGTCAACGCGTCCACGATCTCGGCAAACGCTCTGCGCAAATCGGTGCCATTGTTGAAACCATCGATGATATCGCTGCTCAGACCAACTTGCTCGCTCTCAATGCTGCTATCGAAGCTGCCCGCGCTGGCGAGCACGGAAAAGGCTTTGCCGTCGTCGCCGACGAAGTCCGCAAGCTCGCCGAACGCTCTGCCAGTGCCACGAAGGAGATTACCGAGATGATCGGCATGGTTCAGTCTGGCGCTTCCGACGTTGTCGAAGCCATGAAGCGGGCTGGCGAAGATGTCTCCACCGCCGCCGACCTCACCGAGCAAGCGGGTGTGTCCTTCCAAACCATTGCCGAGGGTGCTCAACTCTCCGTTACTCAAATGTCAGAAGCCCGCCGGGCCGTTGAAGCCATGCGTGCTGGCGGCGTCGAACTCGAAAAGGCTGTTATTGATGCCGGGCAGATCGCACAGCGTAACCAGAGTGCTTCCGCTGCGATGGGCAACCTCAATGGCGAGATGGTCTCCAGCCTCGACAGTCTCTCTGCCGTGGTTGAAGAGAACACCGCGGCCACTGAACAGATGGCGGCATCCTCCTCCGAAATGAACGAGGCCATCGAAAACATCGCTTCTGTCTCTGAAGAGAACTCCGCTTCCGTTGAAGAAGTCAGCGCTTCCACCGAAGAGATGAGCACTCAGGTTCAGGAAGTCACCGCTTCTGCTCAATCTCTGGCTGAGATGGCTGCCGAACTCCAGATGCTCGTCAGCCAGTTTAAACTGGCAGATTTTGCCGTGACCTCAACGCCCATGCAAATTACTGGTAAATCATCAAAGTCAACTGAGCACGGCAGGGCGACCTGGGATGAGGCCATGTCTACGGGCCTGGTGCATATTGATGAGCAACACAAGGAACTCATCCGCCAATTGAATGCGCTGACTGTGGCGATGAAGGAGCGGCGCGGACAGGCCGAAATTGAAGGCATTCTGAATTTCCTTGAACATTATGTGAAGGTTCATTTTGGCGAGGAAGAAGACTGCATGGAAAAGTATCACTGTCCCATGGCTCAGGCCAACCAGCAGGCGCACGCCAAATTTACCACGATGTTTTTTGAAATGCGCGCTCAGTTCCAGAAAGACGGCCCCAGTGCAGCACTAACCATTGCGATGCAGCGAGATTTGCTCGATTGGCTTGTCAACCACATCCGCAAGGTTGATACAGGCCTGCACCCCTGTGTTGGAAAACGCGTCGCACATACCCAATCAAACAGAGAATTGCAACCCAGTAAATAGATTCGAGAGACCTTGAATGATGACCATTGATCGAAAACCTCCCCTTTCTGCCCTGCCCAACGGCTTCCTGGCTTTGATCGTTGATAATGATCCGGCCAGCCGGCTTACTTTGCGAGGCTTGATCGAAAAAGAAGGGGGGCAGGTTATCGATGTCGAGCATGGAACCGCTGCTCTGACGGTTCTGAGCGAGCATCAGCCTGACATCATCCTGCTTGATGCGGGATCGGCAGAAGCAGATGGCTTCGATACCTGCTCACTCATTCGGGCCCTGCCCCATGGTTTGAATACACCCCTATTGATGATCACCGCACTCGACAACGAAGCCTCAGTGAAGCTGATTATGGCTGCCGGCGCTGCTGATTACATTACCAGGCCAATCTGCGCCCCGGTTCTACGTCAACGCATGCTTCGGTTGATGCAGATTTACCGTACGGATGAGGCTATTGTTCGGGCGAAAAAAGAATGGGAAGCCACGTTTGATGCTGTTTCCGATCTGGTTATTCTGACCGATCTGAACGGGAAAATTACGCGTTGTAACTCGGCTACCATTGAACGCTTGCGCACAACCTACTCGCAATTGATTGGACGTGATCTTAAAGATGTGCTTTTGAAAGATAGTGATCAAGAACTGATGTTGCCGTCGGGTAAGCCTCGTGAAATGCAAATCCCCTCCCTTTCCGCATGGTTCGAGATCCGCAGTTTTCCCGCGCATCTGGACGGGCATCGCTACGCGACCATTCATATTTTCAAGGACATTACGGAGCGTAGACAGCTTGAAGAGAATGTGTCTCAGAGCGAACAGCGCTTTAAGACATTGATCGAGACTATTCCAGAGGGCATTCAGCTAATCGATGCGAATGGGCGGACGCGCTATTCCAGCCCGACTTCATTGCGAATTACAGGATACAGTCCGGAAGATACGGGCTTTAATGCATTCGGGTATTTACACCCGGATGACCTACCGCGCACTTTGGAATTGTTTGCACAGATAGGGCAAGAATCCCATTCCACTGTCACTACTGAACTTCGTATCCGCCACAAAAGCGGCCAATGGCTGTGGGTCGAGTTTACAGCGCGAAACCTGCTCTCTGAACCGGGTGTTAACGCCATCCTGGTCAACTTCCGGGATATTACCTCCCGCAAGGAACTGCAAGAGAGGCTACGGCGCAGCGAACAACGCTTCCGCGCGCTAACCGAGAAGATCTCGGACGGAATTATGCTGTATGATGCCCAGGGCAAGATTCTGTATCTCAGTCCCACCGTCACGCGCCTGACTGGCTACGGGGAGGAGATCATCGGTCAAAATGCTTTTATGTTTGGCCATCCGGAAGACATTCTGCATGCCAGGGATATTTTCATGCAGTTAATGGAGCATCCCGGAAAAAGTGTAACGGACGAGTTTCATCTCCAACACAAGGATGGTTCATACATCTGGATTAAATCCACTCTTCGGAACATGCTGGCCGAGCCGGGGATGAATGCCATCCTGGTGAACTTCAACGATATCACCGAGCGTAAGCAATCCGAGGTAAAGCTCCGCCAATTGTCGCAGGCGGTGGAGCAAAGCCCAGTCTCAATTGTTATTACCAATCCTTCCGGCAATATTGAATATGTCAATCCACGTTTTACCCAACTTACAGGTTACACTGCTGAAGAGGTCATGGGAGGCAACCCGCGCTTGTTGCAGTCGGGAGAAACACCGGTGGAAACATACACAGAGTTGTGGGCAACTATTACGTCAGGGCACGAATGGCGTGGCGAATTCATCAACAGGAAGAAAAGCGGCGAGATCTTTGTTGAGCAGGCCTCGGTTTCACCAGTTATGGACTCGAACCGAATTATTACGCATTTCCTGGCCCTCAAGGAAGATATCACCGAGCGCAAGCGCGCCGAACAGGCCTTGCATGCCAGCGAAGCCCGTTTCCGCACCTTGTTTGAAGACTCTCCGGTCGCTCTGTGGGAAGAGGATTTTTCCGAGGTCAAATTCTTCCTGGATCGTCTACGCACGCAAGAAAACGTGACTGATTTCCGAGCCTATTTTGAAACCCATCCGGACGCGGTCGCGGCATGTGCTGCAAAAGTGCGGGTGAATGATGTAAATAAAGCGACTTTGAAAATGCTGGGCGCCCAGCGCAAGGAACAACTGTTTGGATCACTGGATCACATTGTCTCGACAAAAGACAATCACCTGTTCCGTGATGAATTGATCGCCATTGCTGGTGGCTGCACGAATTGCACCTTTGAGGGCTTGAACCATACCTTGAACGGTGAGACCCGCTATGTCAGCATTGTCTGGTCTGTGTGGCCTGGATATGAAGACACCCTATCGAAGGTAACTGTGTCTGTTGTGGATCTCACTGAACGCAAGCGGGCTGAGGAATTGCTCAAAGAGACGGAAGAACGGTTGCGCCTGATCGTGGAAACCGTACCCATTCCAATCCTGATCAGCGCGGTCGCGGATGGTGAAATTCTGTTTGCCAACCCGTCCTTTGGCCAAATCGTGGATATGACCATGGAAGAACTGGTGGGCCATAAGACCCCCGATTTTTATCTGAATTCCGGCGACCGAAAGCTGCTGCTCGAGAAGTTGGCCGCAGACGGTAAGCTGCGCAACTATGAGTTGGCCGTCAAGCGTGCTGATAATACGCCCTTCTGGGTCATGACTACCGGGCAGTTCATCACCTTTGATGGAAAGGCGGCCCTACTGACCGCATTCTATGATGTGACCGAACGCAAACAGGCTGAGGCGGCATTAGCCGAAAGCGAACAGCGCTTCCGACAGTTCTTTACCACGTCACCTGACGCAGTCGTACTCATGGATCCCATTTCTCCTGCTGATTGGATCATTGCAGATTGTAATGAGGCTGCCTGTGAGATGAATGGTTATACCCGGGATGAGATGATAGGCAGTTCGATTGATCTTCTTAACAGCACTCCCGGAGATGCCGAGGAACGCTCCGCTTACATGGAGCGTTTACAGCGCGAAGGCATCGTGCACCTGGAAGCTTTCCACCGACACAAAGACGGTCATCTCTTCTCAGTGGAAGTCTCAACCACATTGTTTACCGTGGAAGGTCGCCAGCTGATTCTTGGTATCGATCGCGAGGTCACCGAGCGTAAGCGAGCTGAAGATGCCCTGCGGGCCAGCGAAGCCAGTCTCCTGGAAGCCTTGAAGGCCGCCAAACTTGCCTACTGGGAGTATGACATTCCCAACGATGTTTTCATCTTCAATGATCATTTTTACACCATCTTCCACACAACTGCCGAACAGGAAGGTGGTTATAGCATGTCCTCGGCGCGTTATGCCCGGAGGTTCTGCCATCCTGATGATATGCCGGTGGTTAGCGCTGAAATCCAAAAGGCATTGGGTTCGACAGACCAACATTACAGTACTGAATTGGACCACCGGATACTCTACGCAGATGGCGGCATTGGCTATATCTCTGTTCGTGTTAAGGTTGACCGGGATGCAAAGGGTCATATTCTCCGCTTCTACGGCGCCAATCAGGATATTACTGAACGAAAGCGGGCCGAAGAAGCTGTCCGACTAAGCGAGGAACGCTTTCAATTGGTGACCTATGCAACCAATGATGCCGTTTGGGATTTGATTTTGGCGACGGGACAGCGTTGGTGGAATGCAGGTATTCGCCCACTCTTTGGTTATACGGCTGACCAGATTGGACTGGACCAGGCCTGGTGGGAGGCCCGGATTCATCCGGATGATCGCACTCGAGTCCTGGACGGCTTCCGGGCTGCATTGAATAGTAATGACCAGTTCTGGTCCAGGGAGTATCGCTTCCGCAAGGCTGACGGCACCTATGCTTATGTCTTCGACCGTGGATATATTATGCAGGATGGAGATGGCATTCCGGTTCGTGTCATTGGCGCCATGATCGACCTGACCGATCGAAAGCAATCTGAGGACGCACTGCGCAGCAGTGAGGAACAGTTAAAGAGGCCCAACAGATCGCGCACCTTGGCAGCTGGGAATGGGACATTCAGACGGATCAAGTGACCTGGTCCAATGAGCTTTACAACCTCCATGGCTATGATCCACACACGATCGTAGTGGATCGCGGGACATTCATGGATCCCATGCATCCGGACGATCGCGAGCGAGTCTCATATATGATCCGGCATGCGCTGGAGACCCATGAGCCGTTCAACTTTGATTACCGCACTGTGGTGGATGGGGAAATGCGTTGGATGCATACCCGTGCCGAGATCCTGCCCGACAGCATCGGAAAAGCGATCCGTTTGCGTGGAACGACACAGGATATTACTGAACGCAAACATCTGGAGGATCAGATGTTTAGCTCACAGAAGTTGGCGGACCTGGGAACATTAGCAGCGGGTGTGGCTCATGAGATGAACTCACCTCTGCAGGTAATTACGGGTGTCAGTGAGAGTTTACTCAGGAAAAGTGAGGCTGGGAAACTGGAGCAGGAAAAGCTCAAACATGATTTGGATGTGATCCATCGTAATGGCTGGCGCTGCGCCGAGATCGTCCGTTCATTGCATACATACGCACGTGCTTCGGGGAGTTCGCTGCAGTCCACCGACCTGAATGAACTGGTGCGTGATTCACTGCTGTTGATTGAACACCAGCTAAAAAGTTGGGCCAGCATTTCTGTGACAACTGAGCTCACCCTTGATCTGCCACCCCTAACCTGTGATCGAAATCAGATCACGCAAGTGTTGATTAACCTGCTGACCAATGCGCGCGATGCCATGCCTCAGGGTGGGGAAATTGCAGTTGGCACGGGCTATGATCCACAGGCGGGTCAGTTGATCCTGCTGGTGAAGGATACCGGTACAGGGATTCCTGACTCGATCCAAGCCAAAATCTTCGACCCGTTTTTTACCACCAAGCCTTTGGGCAGGGGAACCGGGCTGGGCTTGTCGATCTTGACAGGAATTGTGCATGCTCATGGCGGCACAATTAATGTTGATAGTGTGGTGGATCGAGGCACAGTCTTCACTATTCGCTTCCCTGTCCAACATGTCAAGGTGCAAAGTTCCCAGTCGTCTGACGCACCCGGGCGTTTTGATGATGTCCCTGCTCTTGCCCTTGCTCCGGTTGGCCAGATTTCTACTAATCAGGAGAATTCCCATGATCAAAATTCTGCTAGCTGACGACGATCCCGATGTTCGTGCATTCTTGCGGGATGAACTCACTGAACACGATTTCAAAGTGACCGCGGTTGCCAATGGTGCCGAGGCCGTGATTGCTGCGGTCGATGAGACCTTCGATCTTTATATACTGGATATGCTCATGCCCGGTATGGATGGCATTCACACTATTCAAGTGTTGCATAAAGTCACGCCGCATGTACCTGTCCTGGGACTGACGGGCCATGTAGGTCGCGGGTATATGTCTCAGGCCTCGGCGTATGGTGTTACCTGCCTCAGTAAACCAATTCGCATTGATGAACTTGTCCGTGAAATTGACGAGGCGATGGCGACCAAGAAAACTGTTTGATGAACCAAGGAGAATGAAGTTATGACTCGTATCGTTAATTGTTGACGATGAGCGTGATCTCGCCGATTATCTGGCTGATGAATTACAGACGACTGGATTCACGACCGGAACCGCGGCGGATGGGGTGGAAGCTGTCTTACAGGTGCTGGATGGCGGCTGGAGTGGTGTTGTGATGGACATTCGCATGCCCAAACTTGACGGTATCAGCGCCCTAAAGATCATCCGGCGCATTGCCCCCGGTCTACCCGTGATCATGTTCACAGGTCAGGCCGGTCAAGGCGATATGTTCGAATCAACTCGCTTAGGGGCATTTACCTGTCTGGTAAAGCCGCTGGCCATTGACAAGCTGATCAGCACGTTGAACCAGGCATTGTCGATCAATAACCCCGCCGGTTGATCAGGAAGGAGGAAGCAAGCCTATGAAATCCATCCTTACCGCCCGTATTTTTCGACCGCGGTCCGGTGACCTCGGGCTATGGTTGATCCGAACTCATTCTGTCTGCGTATGTCATTTCTATTGTCAAGGTTATTATTGATTGGCTCATGGGCGTAGGCTGGCCAGGGTGGTCGTCTCTGGTTCTAAACTTCATTCAGATTGGTCTGCTGGTATGGGCCGAACGTGATGTGAGAAATGGTCAACGCGCGCGTGGGGGGATGGTGTTGATTGGAGGCATGATTATCGGCATTGTGTTGACTCGATTAATGGCTTGGGCTGCCAATGGGTGGCTGATTGGCCCAGCCATCATCCTGGCACTATCCCTGATTAGCAGTATTGTGTTACCGCCTCGCTATATTACGACGGGTATTTATGCTTCGATGATAGGGGGCGCACTGATTGCCTTCATCGATGTGTTGGTTGGTCATGTTTCCTTTGCAATCGACCTGAGAGACTTCACTACCATTCTTATCATTACATTTCAAATTGTCTTTATTATTGTTCTTGCGTTTCGCTTTGTCCATTTCCCGCTGGCTGCCAAGCTGCTCTTCCTGATCGGTGGATTGAGCCTGGCTGTCATGATTGTCTTGGCTGCTGGCGTAAGCCTCAGTTTGCGCAATACCCGCCTGGGTTTAACTCCACAGACAATCGGAATGATCGAAACAAACGTGTTGATCACGATTTGTCTGTCTGTGGTCTTGCTTGGCAGTATGGCAGTCATCGCTGCGCGCCTCATTACAGTGCCGCTCCAGGAGGCGGTGGATATTCTGGAACAGGTAGGTACTCTGGGAGATTTGAAATTGAGAGTGCCGGTACACTTTAAGGATGAAGTGGGCCAGATGGCCGAATCCTGTAACCGCATTATCGATTATCTGCTGGTTTTGGAAGAGTCTGCCCAAAGAACGGCCCAGGGCGACCTGACGGTTACGATTACACCCCGCTCTGAACTGGATCAACTCGGTCAGGCGTTTGCGCGAATGGTGGGGCAACTGCGTCAAACAGTTCACCAGGTTTCCGAAAGTACCAACCAGGTGCACGTCGCCTCAACCCAATTGGCGGCCGTTGCAGACCAGGCCGGACAGGCAACAGACCAGATCGTGACTACGATCCAGCAAGTGGCTAAGGGCGCTGCTCAGCAGTCTGAGTCGGTCAATCGTACAGCCACCTCTGTGGAACAGGTAAGCCGCGCAATCGACGGTGTTGCCCGGGGCGCGGAGGAACAGGCGACGGCAGTCGGCAGGGCTTCAAGCGTTACCAACCAGATTGCCTCGGCCATCCAGCAAGTTTCCATCAGCGCTCAATCTCAAGCCAGGGATGCTGCTGAAGCTGTGGAAGTCCACGCGGGCCAGCGTTCGAACTGTGGAAGAAACCATCAGTGGCATGGGCCGGATCAAGGCCCGAGTGGATTTGTCAACGAATAAAGTTCAGGAATTGGGCCAGCGTTCCGGGCAAATCGGTACCATTGGTGAAACAATTGATGATATTGCTTCGCAAACGAACCTCCTGGCGCTGAATGCTGCCATCGAAGCTGCGAGGGCTGGCGAAAATGGCAAGGGGTTTGCAGTTGTGGCTGACGAGGTGCGCAAACTGGCGGAGAAGTCAACCACCGCGACAAAAGAGATTGCAGGCCTGGTACAGGGTATTCAGCAAATCGTCGGCGATGCGGTACAGGCTATGAACGAAAGTGTGGAGGAGGTGAAGAGTGGCGTGGCACTGGCCAACGAATCCGGGCAGGCGTTAAGTAGCTTATTGCAAATTGCCGAAGGTAGCTTGCATTCTGGAGAGGACATCTCCAAGGCTGCAGACCAGATGAGCAGTCTGGCCAACGAACTGGTGACTGCAATGGACAGTGTGTCAGTTGTGGTGGAAGAAAATATTGCGGCAACAGAAGAAATGGCAGCCGGGTCAAATGAGGTTACTCAAGCCATCGAAAACATCGCCAGCGTCAGCGAGCAAAACAGTGCGGCTGTGGAAGAGGTAAGTGCTTCTGCGGAAGAGGTAAGTACACAAACCGAAGAGGTGATGGTCTCTGCCCAATGGTTAGCTGAGATGGCAAATGTATTGCAAGAACTGGTCAGCCAATTCAAGCTCACCGATGGTGATGTTGAACTCAATCACAAGCCTGTCGAAGCACAGAGAGTACCAGGCAATCGGGAAAATACCAAAAATGAAGGTCAGGAGTTGTATCGAGAAAACGAGAAAAAACAAGTTAGCACAGAAATGTTGGAAAAAAAGCATTACTTTGCTTAATTCCACAAGTTTGTTCACCAATCCAAATCATATCTAAGGAGAATATTGCCATGACACCAGAGACTTTGTATGATAGTAGTTTTGCCACACTGTGGTATCACCCGGACAAAAAAGTTGTGCATCACCTGATTCACAAGTTCATATTCGGGGAAGAGTTCCATAAGTTGCTACTCGCCGGTACGGAAGCCATCAAGAAAAACCATGCCAGCAAGTGGTTGTCCGATGATCGCAGCAACGCGGTTTTGAGAAAAGAAGACATGGATTGGGGCATGGCTAATTGGTTGCCCCAGACAGTAGAGGCTGGCTGGAAGTATTGGGCCATTGTGCAGCCTGAGAAGATCATTGCCCAGATGAACATGGAGAAATTGGCAGAGGATTATGCCAAAGTAGGCATCGTGGCTAAGTTCTTTTCTGATCCGGAGGAGGCCATGAGGTGGCTGGAGAGCCAATAAAAATAGCGAGAAGACGGCTTGGGTAACTTTCTTTATGGTTACCCGGCCACCACTGTTCTCTTATTAGTTGATGTGACGTCTGCCTGGTTTCTGCCCTGAAAGAAGGAGAATTATATGTTTTCGCAATTTAAACAAAAGGCTATTTATCTTGGCTTAGCGTTGACCATTATCCTTCTGCTGTTTGCGCTTTTTGCCTATTTGGCTGGGGTTACGAGATCAGGCAGCACGGTCTTCTTCATAGGTATAGGCATTGGCGTAGGCTGGGGAATTACCTGGCTATTATCCTATGTAACCATTACCAGACCTCTGGCAAGCCTGGCATCGGCAAGCGAAGCGTTGATTACCAAAGATGGCTTGGCTCTCTCGGACGCGTTGGCTTCTCTTGCCCAAGGCAATCTGACAGCGCGCGCAAACTTGGATGGTCAGTTAATCGTGCCGAATGGCTCATCAGAGATCCATCAGCTTACGAAAGTATTCAATACTGTTATTGCTCAATTCCAGGAGAGCGCAAAGGAATTCAACACAGTTACCGACGAACCATGTCGACGACTCTTCTATGTGGGCGCTGATCCCTATCTTGAGGGCCGCACTTGTGGTGAGATCATGGGACAGGCAATCAATGGTCAGGGCCAGATTGCCATCATCCTCAGCGAGTTTACCGAAACGTCTCAGGAGTTACGGCGTAAAGGATTTGAGAGCCAGTTGCGTGAAAAGTATCCCAATGCACAAATCGTGGAAACGGTTGAGGATCAAAACGATATTGACCGATGTGTGGCTCTCACCCTCGGATTCTTAAAGCGCCTTCCTCGCCTGGCCGGTATTTATGTCACGGAAGGAGCCGCACCTTTCGGCGCAGCGCGGGCATTGGTCCAGGCTGGTGCTGTTGGGCGTGTCCGCTTAATCACCCACGACTTGGTGGATGAAACGATGCGGTTTGTGGCGCAAGGTGTGATTACTGCCACGATAGGACAGGATCCGTTTGCGCAGGGACACGACTCTGTGATTCATCTTTTCAACCATTTGGCTGCTGGTTGGATGCCATCCACACCGCGCCTGCTTACCAGTACTGATGTGATCACGCCGGAAAACCACCAGCAATTTTGGCAGGCTGGACGCGGCGTTATCGAGTCGGATGCGGTAGCGCAGCGAAGGGCCAAACCTTTAAAACCTTCATCCCGTCCTTTGCGTATTGCCGTGCTGGGGCGCGAGGAAAACCGTTTTTGGGATCCTGTTCACGCGGGCGTCCTGGCTGCTGCCGATGAGTTGAAAGCCTTTAACGCCACTGTCGAGTGGATTCTCCCCGAAGGGGACAAAGTACCTCCCAGTCTGGCAGCGCGAGGTTCGATGATAACTCAGTTAGTGACGGCTGGAGTTCATGCCATCGCTACAGATGTCTTTGATAAGGGATTGGTTCCCCATATCAACCGCGCCATCACGGCGGGTGTTCCTGTGGCTACATTCAACGGGGAACCATCCAGCTTGCGCGGATTGATTGATATGCTGGCTCAGCGTGCCCAACATTTGATGAGGCTCAGCGGTGAACTGACCACCTCGGCTGAATCTTCTGGCGAGGCTACGCAACGTATTGCGAACACCGTACGGCAGGTGGCTGCGGCTACCGCACAGCAGACAGAATCTGTAACCTATACATCCAGTTCGGTGGAACTGATGGGGCATGTGATTGAAGGCGTGGCTTCGCGTGCAGATGAACAGGCCAGTGCGATTGGCAGAGTATCAGAGGTTGCCTCCCGAATCAGTGCAGCTATTAGCCAGGTAACCGCCAATGCTCAAGCTGTTGCTCAGGATTCGGCACAGGCAGCCCGTTATTCCCGCACAGGAGCTGAGACGGTTAAGGAAACGATCCTTGGTATGGAAGAAATCCGCAACCGGGTTGCTTTATCGGCGAGCAAAGTGGAAGAGATGGGTGCCCGCTCAAGTGAAATTGGGGCGATCGTGGAAACCATCGAGGATATTGCCTCCCAGACAAATCTACTGGCTTTGAATGCAGCGATCGAAGCAGCGCGCGCTGGAGAACAGGGCAAAGGTTTTGCAGTTGTGGCAGACGAAGTGCGCAAATTGGCAGAACGTTCAAGTTCGGCGACAAAAGAAATCACGGGTTTGATCAGGGGTATACAGGCGAGCGTCAGTGAAGCAGTGAATGCCATGCAGCAATCTGCCACTGAGGTGGAAACTGGCGTGACTAGAGCTCATTCAGCAGGAGAAGCGCTGGATAATATCCTCGAAACGGCCGACTCAGTCTATAAGCAGGCAGATGAAGCTGGAACGGCAGCCTCCCGGGTCAGCGCGGCTACGGGCGAACTGGTTGAATTGATTGAATCGGTTTCAACGGTGATTGAGGAAAGCACTGCTGCAACAAAAGAGATGACAGTGTTCTCGACGGAACTTATCCAGGCCGTTGAGAACATCGCCAGTGTAAGCGAAGAAAATAATGCGGCTGTCGAGGAGGTTTCAGCCTCTACTGAAGAAGTCTTGGGTCAAGTGCAGCAAGTCTCAAGCGCGGCTGTCTCATTGCTGGGAATGGCCCAGGATTTGCAACGTGTCGTGGCGCAATTCAAACTGGGCTTGGATGATACGCGGCTGGAGCTTAGGGAAAGCCAGCGACAGCTCATACCAGAGGTCCAGGCGTAAAACTATAAGCAACGGTTACTGATTGTTGTCGTATTGCTTAAGGCTACTCAGTTGTTCTGCATATGTTGTAGTGCGGGTCAGCATGCGATATCGAATATGGGTTGTATCAAGAATTCATCCCCTCATGTTTTGCTGTGTTTATTGATGCGCGGTTAAGAGTTTCTCGAAGTCATCAGCTGAACATGGCGCAGCGAACAGGAATCCTTGCCCATGATTACACCCCAAGCTTTTCAGTTGAGTAGCTTGATTTTCAGTCTCGATCCCTTCTCCAATGACATCGAGATCAAAGGCTGATGCCAACTCAATCATGCTTTTCACGATAGCTTTGTCGCGTCGGTCTCGCACAATGCCCTGAACGAACGAGCGACCGATCTTGAGTGTATCAAAGGGGAACTCCTTCAAAAAACTTAGACTCGCATAGCCGGTACCAAAGTCGTCAATAGCCAGTCGGACCCCTGTATTTCTTAAGGCAAGCAGTTGGGTGGCAATGTTGGCTGGATCGCGGATCAGGCTACCCTCTGTGATTTCAAGTGTGAGGTCGGATGGAGACAGACCGCTTTTGTAAAGCGCCGTCTCGATATCTTTCAAAAGTGTGCCATGTCTGAATTGCCAGGCCGACAGATTCACACTCAGGCGCAGCGGTGGATGAATTGATTGAAATTTCTGCCAGATGCCAACCTGACGGCCCGCTTCTTCCAATACCCATTGTCCAATCTCTGCGATCAGTCCAGTCTCCTCCGCCAGGGGAATCATATCTGCTGGGAGGACAAGGCCTCGCTGCGGGTGTTGCCAGCGCACCAATGCCTCCACCTCAACAATATGTCCGGTAGCCAAAGAAACGATAGGCTGGTAGTAGACCCGCAATTCATGCTGCCTTAATGCCCTCCGTAAATCCGTTTCCAGTTCAAGACGTTCCATGGCCACTGCGTTCAAGTGCGAATCGAAAATGGAATAACAGCCCTTGCCGTTACTCTTGGCAGAGTACATTGCCAGGTCGGCTTTGCGCAGGAGTTCTTCAGCAGTAGGCTGCCCTTCCTGGTTCAGCGTATTGATGGCAATTCCCATGCTGCAGCTGATGACCAGATCCCGATCATCGAGTTGCATTGGCTCGCTCAGCACGTTGATCAGTCGCTTGGCCACTGGAATTATCTGTGCAAGGCCGCTCACATCTTCGATCAGAATCGTAAATTCATCTCCGCCAAAACGGGCTGCAACATCTTCCCGTCTTAAACAAGCCCGCACGCGGTCCGCTGCCACTTGAAGTACCTTGTCACCCCAGTCATGTCCCAGGCTATCGTTGACAATTTTGAAGTTGTCCAGATCAAAGAAGATCACGGCGACCAGGTGATCCTCCGCACTGGCGCGCGTCAGGGATTGCTGCAATTTTTTGATAAAGTGAGCCCGGTTGGAAAGTCCGGTCAATGGATCACGATAGGCCAGCTTGGTCAGCTCTTTTTCATAATTCTCGCGCTCCGTGATATCGTGGTAGGTGGCTACGATACCGGACACAGATGGTTCATCGATCAAGTTGGTAAGAATGACCTCGAAATCGCGCCAGTTGTCTTTTCCTTGCCGCAAGCGCACAACACCAGTCAGCGTTCCGTTGGGCATCTTGAGCAGGTCCAATAGAAGCTTGAGCATGGTTTCCTGATCGGCCGGGTGAACGCGGCTCAAGATGCTTGTCCCGGACAGAGCCTCCACCGAACAGCCCCACATGGCCTCGACCGCGGGACTTGCATAGCAAACCGAACCATCTGGGGCCAGGATCGAGATCACGTCCGACACACTACGGACCAGGGCGCGAAACCTCGCGTCGCTGGCACGAAGCGCCTTCTCCGCCCGGTTGCGCTCAACTAATTCCGCGTGCACTGCCTGGTACAATCGGGCGTTTTCCAAAGCCGCTGAAATCTGGCTTGCAAATAGCATGGCTATTTGCAAGGTATCCGGGCCAAATGTAGTGGTGGAGAAGCGCATTGCGTAGAGGAAAGCCTCTGGCTTTTCTCCTCGCTGAACGGGCACTGCCAGCAGCGTGCGAACTGTGCAAGATTGTAATGTTTTATCCAGGAACTGATCGAAGGTGGGATGTAGATTGGTAGTGTACGGAGTATTACCAGTGCCGCGATTTTCCTTCAGGAGCTGCTCTGAGATGTGGCACCAAATCTTTTCCCACTCAGGGTCGAGACCCACCTGTGCTGCACAGTGCATCCTGCCATCGGGCTCAATCTTGACAAGCACAGAGGCTTCTGCTCCCATCACAGCGGGAAAAACCTGCACAGCCCGTTCGCATAAGGATGTCTCCTCGAGATAGCGCCCAATCTCATGACCGGTGCGCACGATCTGTTCCAGTTGAGAACTGCGTTGTGCTTGTTCAAGAGCCAAACCAATGCGGTAGGTCATGGCAATCAGGAGATCCACATCGGCGTGGGAGAATCGTACTGTTCGGCAGCGAGCCAGAATTAACACACCCCGCGCTGCATAGCTGCCAATCACTGGCAACCAGACCGCGGTCTCGACACCCAACTCCAGCAACTGCGGATCTACCTCGGAATTGTTGGAGATTGCATCCGGGACAATTGGTGTTCTGCTGTCCATTGTGCTGGCAGTATAGCTTCCCTTGTTGTGTAGCAATTCCTCTTGCAGCATATCCTCGGGCAACCCGATGGCTGCCAAGGGGGAGAAGGTGCCAGTACTTGCAGGGTCTATCAGTACAACGATATCTGCGGCGAACAGTTCCGAGAGGGTGGCCAGGACACGGTCAAGAAGAATGTTGAGAGGCGCTGGTTCACTAAGAATCGTAAGCAGTCGCGTAAGCCGGGTGGTATCACGAACAGCGTCCTGAGCCGCCCTGATTGCTGCATCACGTGTATTGCGCAGGTAAAGCAGGTTCTCCCCATCTAGAACTGCCGCTGCATCATTCTCGCTGACGATCAGGCGGGAATTTTCTGATTCATGCTCTTGCATGGTTCATTACAAAGCCAGGGCTGTTAGTGTGGCATTATGAGTTGCAAGAACACCTGCTGTTCGTGCAAACTCGCCACAGCAATACATACCAAAGGTAGGTAGGTTTCCGGCGGCCTCCTGTAATCGTTGAGGTTCTTCTGCAGCGCGTTGGCCAAAGATCTTCGCGCGGGCTGCACAACTGAAGGCCAGCAGCACACCGGCCTCTGGGAGCATCTCCGTGGAAGTGCCCACTACTTCATCCACAGCCTGGAGCAATGTATCAGCATTACCAGACATTACCTGAACTGCGCTCCCGGAGGGCGGAACACAGCCCTGGACATTGAGAGTCCCTTGTTCCGTTTTCGAACGTGCCACACGAATCACCGCTGAACCATCGGACTGCAGTAAACCAAACGGATGGGAGATCGATGTATCCCAAAACTTGTCGACTGGCAGTTCTCCGGGTAATAGCCCCAACTGTTCTTCATAGGCTGCGGCTGCGGAGCGACCACCCATTTCAACGATCTCCGTACCTTGCGCACGTGTCACCAGCATGGGGATGCCAATTGGTTGCCAGCCATGTCGCGTCACAACATGCAGTGGTTGCTGGGCTGCGATCCAGAGTGCCACCGCACCATCTTCGATGATCTGGTCGTTATGGAAAACCAACGGCCGTACAAATTTCTGGTCGTCTCCCGCGGCCCCTCCGGCGATCGCCACTTTCGGTCCTGTAATGCGATATACACCCTGCACAAGTTGTTGCAGATCCCCAAGCAATGCGTCAGCAATCAGAACAATGGCAGCGTGAGGGCTGGGACCGGCTTCAGCACGGCTCTGACGGGCAATGATCTGGCCTGCTTGATCGAGATCACCACGAATATTGCCGATGGAAGCCGCGCCAAACTTATAGGGCCCAGATGTGAGAGCGAGAACACCCACACCGGCGCCGATGCCCAGATGTTGGCCTGCCACAAGCTCGCCTGAACTGGTTGAACCAACCAGCAGGGCATTTCCGGTGATGGATCGAATGGAGGCAAGCAATGCTGATAGATCATACCTGGGTGTAGTAAAGACCATGACGAGCGCCGGCATTTCACCTGACAAAGCCTGGACTGCTGCAAAAGCAGCCTGCCTGCCCGCCTGGACGGCATCCTCTGCTGTACTCATTCCTGTGCCTGCGCGAATTTTCATAGGACATTCCTTTGCTTTGTGAAATCTTGCACATTACATTACATTATATTATGATAATAATCGCCCAAAATCTACAAATCTGAAAGCCATTTTTTCTCATGAATCTGTGACAATAACTGTTCAACAAGTTTTGACTCTGATTCACGTTTGTTGTACACTCTTACTAAATCTTATCGGTATGCAAGAGAGGAGAGCCTGCGATGGAACAATCTGATTCTCAATATGCCCAGGCAAGACTGGCAGAATTACAGGCGGCTTATCAGGTGGATGTTCTGGTGGATTGGGGAGACGGCGCGGGTGAATGGAGGCCAGGAGCCTGGACCAAGGCTGAGTTGGAGAGATTGCACAATGCTCTGATTCTCTTATCGAATGCAATGGGTGGAAACAACCAGCTGGTTCAAAATATTGGCGGAGCAAAAGTACGCAAGGCCGATATTGGCCGGCATGGAGGTGAGGCGCTGGCTCATCAGGTCAGCTTTTCGGAAAAGGGATCGTTTGATTCCTGGACAGTAGTCCACGAATTTGCCCATGCCTGGGACGCGAATCACGGTTGGGGGCTCTCCCGCCAGCTTGAGAAATATGCCGGCGGTTATACCAGTCCCGTTCTATCTTTGGCAAAGAGACTTATGGGTCTTTCCGATTCGGGTCGCTTCGGACCGGAAAACAAGCCTGGTCGTTATGGCAGGAAACCAGGCTGCAACGCTGCCGGATATTTTTATGGCGACAAACCCGGCGGCTCGAATTGGAGTTTCAACCGTTTGGAGGATTTCGCTGAAGCAGTAGCGATGTACGTTGGCTGGGAGAGAAGCAATGACCTCTCCCAACACGCCCGGAATCGGATTGTTCGTTATCTGTTGAAAAATGGCGAGAAAGATCCCTTCAATGTTATTGATAATTGGGCTGATTATGCGCCCCTCTTTTACCCCGAAAACGGCGATTATACCCGGACCAGGCGCTGGCAGTATGTGGATGATCTGGTGCATGGCAAGATTGGTCCAGGATGAGAGCCTTGGCGAAACACCGGGTATAATTCGCCTCCGGAGGCTACAGTTTTATGGAAATTACCTGGTACGGACATTCCTGTTTTCGTCTCACCGAGCGCAGTTACGCAACGGTGGTGACGGATCCTTTTGACAACAAATCCATTGGCTATGATGCACTTAAACTAAGGTCTGACATCGTCACGGTCAGCCACGATGCACCCGGTCACAATTACGCTGAGGCGGTAAAAGGCACTTCACACATCATCGATGGCGCAGGCGAGTTCGAGATCGGCGGAGTATTTATCACCGGTGTCCAAACCGATGGCGCTTCTGCCAGGAAAAAATCAAAGGATAAAGAGAAAGCTTCACATAACACAGTGTATGTGTTCGACTATGATGGGATTACGGTTGCACACCTGGGTGATTTGAAAGAAACGCCCACGCAATCGGAGATCGAATCCCTTGGCACGATCAACGTGGCGTTGGTCCCGGTTGGTGGCGGGGAGGGGCTGAACGCCGCGAAAGCCGCGGAAATCATCAGCATGATCGAGCCGAATCTTGTCATTCCCATGCATTACGCCACACCTGTTGGGAAGGTCCCGCTCAACTCGTTGAACAAATTCATCAAAGAGATGGGACTCTCGAAGTCCGAGACTCAGCCGTCCCTGAAGGTGACGCGCAGCGGTCTTCCGTCTGAGACGCGCGTGGTTGTGTTGGAGTATCAGAGCAGTTGATAGTTCGTCATGTCATTCTAAATGGCGTTGAGACGTAATTTAGAAAAATGACCGAAAGAGAAGTTATTGATAAGGATAAAATGGCAGTAAAAGTATTGATGACATGGGATATTGCCAGTGAACGCGATCAGGAATATTTCGAGTTCATCATCGGCGAATTTATCCCCGGCGTACAAAGACTTGGCTTGCAGCCAGCCGAGGCCTGGGCAACGATCTATGGATCCTATCCACAGATTCAAGTGGGGTTGGTTGCCAATGACCTCGACCAGGCTCGTCAAGTGCTCGATTCAAATGACTGGACCCTGCTCCAGGATAAGCTATTTGACTACGTAAAAAATTTCTCGTATAAGGTCGTTCCTGCACGAGGCGGATTTCAATTCTAGTTCGTAGCACGGAGCGCATACCTCCGTGTTTTTGTTTATGCAAAAATCCCATTCGTGGTTTTTCCATCTATGTGCCATTGAGGGCGCGGCCGCTATCGCCGCGCTCCTCTTGATCCCTTCGGAAGGGGGGAGCCTTTCACCGGCTCGTCTGACTCTCATTGGCTTTATCTTTGTCTTATGTGTCGGGTGGACTTACTTCGGATTCCGATACCCGCTTGCACTGGCTAACGCCCGCGAGCCTGTCCATCTGTATACCTGTGTACTTGTCTCCCTAATCCTTGGCCTGCTCCTCTTTCTTTTGCGTTACCTCGATCCGCAGGGACTCTTATCCATTTACCAGCGATTGAGTCCGTTGTTATGGTATTTGTTGATTCTTTCGATCCAGTTTTTTTTCTTCCTGCTTCTTTCTTTTAGGGGAATGCACCTCTCTCATCTTTCATCACGAAAACCGCTTTATCATTCTGCTCTCATCATCTTCGGCCTCCTGTTTCTTGCATTCATCTTCATCGCGATTACTCGCCTGGGCATTACACCTGACGCTGCTTATTGGAGCGAGCCGGGTGTGCCCATCCTCGGCTGGGAATTTGCACTTGCATTACTCGGCGGCGTTTTTCTTTTCTGGCTGACGTATTTTACGCGTGCGCGCGGCTTGGACGTGTTCCTGCCGCTCTTCATTTATCTGCTGGCGGTTGTTATCTGGCTGAGCGTGCCTGCGGATGTGCTCAAAAACAGCTTTTACATGCCGATCAATGCGCCGACCTTCCAGCCATTCCCGTATTCGGATGCCTCTTACTACGATCAGATGGCTCACAGTTTGTTGGTTGGTCATCCTTACCAGGGCGAGATCCCGACGCGTCCGCTTTACATTTTTCTGCTCACCGTTTTGCATATCTTCTTCGGAGAGAATTATCGGCTGATCATTGTTGGGCAGACTTTGATGCTCGCCATCATTCCGCTCGTCTTCTACTATATTGGAAAAAAGTTGCATAGCCGCGTCGCGGGCCTGGCGATCGCGTTGTTCTTCATCTTTCGTGAACTGACGGGATTGCTTGTTTCCTCACAGACACGCGTCTCCAACACGAAAACTCTGCTGGTCGACTTGCCAACCCTCTTACTTTTAACGCTGGCCTGTTTATTTACTTTACGCTGGCTCGAGCAAAAGGATCAGAAGAATGCATTAGTCGCGGGTGGCGTGTTTGGATTGCTCCTGCTCTTGCGAACTCAATCCATGCTAGTGTTGCCTTTCATTCTTTTGGCAGGTCTTTTGATTTTTGGTCTTAAACATAAATCCTTTTATCTTCTCACTGCTTTCTTTCTGCTGGGTCTGGTTGTTGCCATCCTTCCCTGGTTGACCCATAATTACCTCCTAACGGGTAAATTGACCTTTGATTCTCCTTCTCAATATAAGGTGATTGCCAGCCAGTACGCGTATACGGGCAATTTGGATATTGGCAGTGTCGATCTTGAAGGCAAAAGTTTGGGAGGCATCCTGTTCCAATTTGTTCTGAAAGATCCAGCTTTTGTGTTTGGTTTCATTGCCAATCATTTCCTTGCCACGCAAATCAATGGAATTTTGGCTTTGCCGCTAATCAAACCCTTCAATGGTCTCTTCGAGCCCATCAACTTATATTGGATGAATTGGGACGGAAGTCTCGAGTGGTACAACCTTGCCCTGATCGTTTTTTACCTGGTGATCATCGCGATGGGCTTTGCGGCTGCATGGAAGCGCTGGCGCTGGCTGGGTCTGCTCCCGCTTGGCTTCAGTATGGGTTATGCTCTGGCCACCGCGGTTGGAAGATTCTCGGGCTGGCGTTACGACCTGCCTGCAGACTGGGTTTGGTATTTTTATTTTGGCATTGGTTTTGCAGAACTTTTGCTCCACGTTGCCTTGTTGTTTGGCGTCAATGAAGAACAGGTATTCCCTCGTGTAGAGTTGAGTAACTTTATTGTAACTACGCGAGCGCGACCTCAACGAGCTATTCCACAACTTATTTCCAGCGTGCTATTGTTTGCCTTCATTGGTTCTCTGCCCTGGCTGGTACAGAACATTGCTGCACCGCGTTATGCGGATCAATCTCCAGATACATTGGAAGAAAAAATCACTTCGCTTACTCACGCGCCGACGATGGTAGAACTGGATGCATTTGCTTCGCAGCCCGATACTTTTGTACAAAGTGGTCGTTTGTTATATCCGCGTTTCTTTTCTCGAAATAACGGCTTGTCTTCCACCAATCCCTGGCCGGCCTACGTTCCCCATGATTTTCCGCGCGTAGGTTTTCTACTGCTCAATGGACGTACACGTTCAGCCATTTTCCGGACCAAAAACAATGCCGATGTTTTTCCCCAGGCAGCGGATGTCATCATTCTTGGCTGTGAGCGCGAGGATTATGTTGACGTGCGTCTGATTGCCTTCCCTGAATCGGATTCTGTTTTCCTGAGCGCACCACTGACCGAACCTTGTTCCCCTTGAAGATGAAAAGCCTCTCTTCCAAGCTCCTAAGTTGGTACCGCGACAACCGGCGGGTTCTACCCTGGCGCGGCCACCCGGACGCGTATGCCGTGTGGGTCTCTGAGATTATGTTACAGCAGACCCGCGTGGAAACTGTTATTCCTTATTTCGAAAAATGGATGCGCTTATTCCCGAACGTGCGCGCCCTGGCGCAAGCCTCGGAGAGAGAGGTCCTCAATGCCTGGGAAGGGCTGGGTTATTACAGCCGCGCTCGCAACTTGCACAAAGCGGCCAAGCTTGTAGTCGATCAATATGATGGGGAGATGCCGCGTGACCTGGATGAACTGCGTAAATTACCCGGCATCGGTCGTTACACACTCGGCGCCATCGCCTCGATGGCCTTTGGCATGGATGTCGCTGCTCTGGATGGAAATATCAAACGCGTTTACGCGCGGCTCTTCGATATAGAGGAGCCGGTTGATTCGACCGATGGCGAAAAAATGCTGTGGAAACTGGCGGATGATAATTTGCCGGCGGGACAAGCGAGTGATTACAACCAGGCGTTGATGGATCTGGGCGCCATGGTCTGCCTGCCGAAAAATCCACGCTGTTTAATCTGCCCGTTAATGAAGATTTGTCCGGCGCGGCAGCATGGAACGCAGGATCAGCGGCCAGTGACCAAACCGAAGAAGGAAGTGCCTCATTATGTCCATGCGGCGGGAGTCATCGTAAGGCGGATTGGGGATTCGCCTCATGAACAGGTATTGCTGGCACAGCGTCCCTCGCAGGGATTGCTCGGTGGGATGTGGGAATTTCCGAATGGCCGCGTGAACGGCGACCCGGCTGAAGAGTTGGCTGATGCTTTGAAAACGGGTTACAAGCTGCGGCTGAGAAAGAGTCGCAGTGTGTGTCCAGCGGAGGCTTTGGGCATCGTCCAACATGCTTATACACACTTCAGGGTCACGGTGCATGTTTTCAAATGCGGGATCGTTTTGCTCCCCAAAGATTCAAATCTGAAATGGGTTCCGTTAAAAGATTTGGATGAGTATCCGATGGGTAAGATCGACCGGCAGATTGCCAGGATGATCTTTCCGTCACTGCGAGGCACGAAGCAGTCTCCTCGGATGGGGGGATTGCTTTCCAAAGGCTCGCAATGACAAACTCTAACCTTTACTCAACGTGACCAGAACCATTGGTTTGCGCTTGGTCTCTTCATAAAGATAAGACCGGACGGCGTTGACAATATCCTTTTCATTTTCCCAGCCGCCGCCGTTGACCGTCTGCATAATCCGTTTGCGGACCTCGGGGATCATTTCCTCGGCATCTTCCGGGGAAACAAAGCCGCGCGTAATGATCTCTGGCTCGTGTAACAGCCGCCCATCCAGTTTGCCCACGCTGATGTCGATCAGGAAGATGCCGTTGCGGGCAAGCTTGCCGCGTTCACGCATGATATCGTAGTCCACCTCGCCGATCGATTGGCCATCCACAAAGACGTATCCGCCTGGGATGCGTTCGCCGAGCCTGACCTTGCCACCGGAGAGTTCAACGATCTGGCCATTCTCAACCACGATCACATCCTCTTCGGGGATGCCAACTTCGACCGCCAGTCCGGCATGTCGTTTCAATTGACGCAACTCACCGTGGATGGGAAGAAAATGTTTTGGCCTGACGATGTTGATCAGCAACTTTTGTTCTTCCTGACTGGCATGACCTGAAACATGGATCGGCGCGAGCAAATCGTAAATTACATTCGCACCGCGGCGCAGTAAACGATTGATCGTATTACTGATGGTCTCTTCGTTTCCGGGAATGGGATGCGAAGACAGGACGACGGTATCTCTCGGTTTTAGATCGAACTGGCGATTTGTTCCCGCTGACAGGCGTCCTACAATCGAGGATGGTTCACCCTGCGAGCCAGTGCACATCAAGACCACTTTGTGGTCCTGCATTTGCAGTGCCTGGTCGAGCGGGATCAGAACATCATCCGGGATTTCAAGATAGCCCAGCTTGCGCGCGATCTTGACGTTGTCGACCATGCTCGAACCGGCCAGTGCCATCTTACGGCCGTGTTTGGCTGCCGCGTCCGCCACCTGCTGGATGCGCGAGATCAGCGAGGCGAAGGTTGCCACGATGACGCGTCCCGGCGCTTCCGAAAAGACCTTGTCGAAGGCGGGGCCGATGACCATTTCTGATGGTGTCCAGCCTGGGCGCTCGGCGTTGGTTGAATCCGAGAGCAGCAGGTCCACGCCGCGCTTCGAGAACTCGGCCAGTTTTGCGTAATCCGTGGGCCAGCCGTCGACGGGCGTGTGATCGAATTTGAAATCACTCATGTGAACGATGAAACCCGCCGGAGTCGTAATGCCCAAACCAACCGAATCGGGAATCGAATGGCAGATGTGGAAGAACTCCACCTTGAAAGCGCCGATCTGTACCGAACCGCCGGCTTCCACCGTGTTCAGCATGGCCTTCGCGGCAACATTATTTCGTGCCAGTTTTACTTCGATCAGGCCGCGCGTCAGGGGAGTGGCATAGACCGGTACGGGAATTTCATCCAAAACGTGATGAATGGCCCCAATGTGATCTTCATGTCCATGCGTGATGACGATCCCTACTACCTTATTTGCCCTCTTGCGCAAATATTCATAGTCGGGAACGATATAATCGATCCCAAGCATATCATTACGGGGGAACATAATGCCTGCGTCCACGACCAAAATCTCGTCCTTGAACTCATAGGCCGTCATGTTCTTGCCCACTTCCCCAAGTCCGCCCAGGGGAATGATCTTCAATTTTCCGTGCTTACTCATATAAGTGTTTTTTATCCTCACTTGTTAAAAAAATATTTATCCGCCAATGGCGGTTAAGGTCTTAATCATTAAAATAAACCCTCGCTGACTTGCTCGCGAGGGAAGAGACGTACCACATGCGATTGTTCCAAACAAATGGCGCTGGTGGTTGAGTAGAGCGGTATTAGTCCGCTTGTATCGAAACCTTGCGCCACGAAAGTCAAATTCAACGAACCAGAGTATAGCAGAGAGAGGGCGATTTGTAAAGCCGCCTTCATCTCGATTTTCTCTTCCGCTGCCTCTCGATCATCAAATTGAGTTCGATCTGCTTTTGCTGGATTTGTTTCTGGATCTTCTGCCTTTTCTGCTCATCCAGCATCGCCACAAGGATTCGTCTCAACCCGGCGATTTCGTTGAGCAGCTCGACCTCGGGTGTGGTCATCCCGGCATTCTTCAAGACCGCATGCGCGACACGCGTTTCCTCCGGCGTGTCGAAATATGGAGTTAAGTCAATGGGCTTGCCTGCCCCAGACAGGTTCTTGAACTCGCCGCGCTCTATCGCCTCCTGAATGATGGATTCCACGAGCTTGTCGAAGTTCATGATTCCGTCTCAGCTTCGAACATACTTATAATTCGACTCGCATCGGTTGCGGGGAGATCTTGCAGCGAAAAGTACATATGCGAGAAAACAGTGCGGTTTTTGAATTTTTTTCACTCGCTCGTTCATACCTCTGTCTCTTTCCTTTTGACTAACCGTCACACCAAAATTTTACGTGGCCGCCCCCAATTCGAATGAAAACAATTTTGCTTTGTAGTCTTCTGTAAAGTCAAAACTTTTTTGTTAAAAAGACCTTTGCAAAGTTTGGTTTTCCTGGTGATACAATCCAGCAGGGAGATACTTCATTATGCAGTCCTCACGTTTACGCGCTCGCTATCGTCACATCATGGGCTTCTTTACCCGCGCCACCGCGAGCTTTGTTTTTTGGGAGATCGTGTTGCCGCGGCTGGGGTTGCGCGGCTTAACGCGGCAGACGCGCTCAAGCCGTTACAAGCGGATCGCCTCCGAGTTTCGCGCCCTGGCGATTCGCATGGGCGGCGTGATGATCAAGGTCGGGCAATTTCTCTCCGCCCGTCTGGATGTGCTGCCGGAGGAGATCACGCAGGAACTTTCAGGTTTGCAGGATGAAGTGCCGGCGGAGGACTTCGCGGCGATCCGTGCCTTGGCGGAGGCAGAATTGGGCACGCCGCTGGAGGAGAAATTCCAACGCTTCGAGCCTCAGCCGTTGGCTGCTGCCTCACTCGGACAGGTTCACCGCGCCCGACTGCGCTCCGACGCGCCGGAAGCGGAAGGCTTTCAGGAAGTGGTCGTCAAGATCCAGCGCCCCTTCATCGATCAGTTGATCGAAGTGGATTTCTCCGCCCTGCACCGCGTCGCTGGTTGGCTGATGTACTATGAACCGATCCGCAAACGGGTGGACGTACGCGCCTTGGTTGCTGAATTAGAGACAACCGTCCATCAGGAAATCGATTATTTGTCCGAAGGTAAAAACGCGGAAACGTTCGGCACGAATTTCAAGAGCCGTAAACGTATCCATGTGCCGCGTGTCGTCTGGAGCCGTACAACGCAGCGCGTATTGACCCTCGAAAACGTATATGCCATCAAGATCACGGATTACGATGCGATAAGTGTCTCAGGCATCGATCGTGGCGCGGTCGCAAAAGTTTTATTCAGCACCTATCTGAAACAAATCTTTGAGGATGGTTTTTTTCATGCGGACCCTCATCCGGGTAATCTCTTTGTGACACCCATCCCCGCGACTGAGGATACCAGAGCAAGCTGGCGGCTAACCTTTGTGGATTTTGGCATGGTTGGGAATGTGCCTGAGAATTTGCGGGATGGTTTGCGCGAGCTGCTGGTTGGGGTCGGGACGCGCAATCCAGAACGTGTGGTCCAATCCTATCAAACGTTGGGCGTTCTCCTTCCCAGCGCAGATGTGAAGTTGCTGGAACAGGCCGAGACACAACTATTCGATCGTTTCTGGGGCATGTCGATGAACGAGCTGCGCAACGTGGATCATCGCGAGATGGGACAATTCGCCATGCAGTTCCGCGAGCTGATGTATGAGATGCCCTTTCAACTGCCGCATAATCTGTTGTTGTTGGGCAGGACGGTTGCCATCCTCTCTGGCATGTGCACAGGGCTTGATCCGAACTTCAATGTGTGGGGTGAACTGGAGCCCTACGCGAAAAGACTGATCACGGAAGAGGGCACCTCCAATTGGGAAGTCTGGCTGGATGAGATTGGGGAATTGGTAAAACAATTGGTTGCCTTGCCCGGGCAAACGGGCCGGCTGTTGAAGCGCCTGGAGCGTGGCGAGTTAAATGTCAATGTGCCGCAGGTAAATCGCCAGATATATCATCTGGAAGGCGCGGTGAATCGCCTGGCGGGCAGCATGCTGTTCGCAGCCTTCTTTTTCGGTGGTGTGCTTCTGTATCAGAGTGGAGACCTGTCGCTGAGCTATTTATCCTGGGCTCTTTCGGGGTTGACTTTGCTCTGGATGATCTTTTTCTCGCGTGGACACTCCCCCTGGCGATAATAAGAATTCCGTCATTGCGAGGAGGTACTGGTCAAGACGTTCCGTCGAGATCAAGCCGACGAAGCAATCTCTCACGAAATTAGCGCCCTCGCTTCGTTTGCGTAGCACTCAGCGCGACGGACTCGCAATGAGGTATTAACTGGACTGCCCCACAATTCGTGGGGCAGTCATTCTAAATCTTCTCCTCTTTCTCTTCCATCCGCTCCAGGGCGCCGTCGATCAAACTGCGCCAGGCGAGTAACATTTCTTTGCGCGCGTTCTTGCGGTGTTCTACAAATCCAGGTGGCAGGAATGCATTGATACTTTCGCGCATTTCTTCGCGTGCTGCGCGGACATGTTGACGGACTTCCTCGGGAATCTCTTTCTCAAAGGCTTTACGTCGAGTTGTCTTCTCAGCCATTCATACCTCACTTTCACGCTTAATTATAATCCTATTAATCCGGCATGTACAACCCGCCGGATTCTTCCAGCCAACCGGCGATGTGTTCCACCGCCGCGGGAATATTGTTATCAGAGATATCCAGCGTCAAGCTTGGCAGCAAGGACTTTGCGATCAACTCACGCGTCAATTCCTGCTCAAGGATAAAGAGACTTAAGTTATTATATTGTGATGGGTTGCCGGAAACTTTCAATCTTTCTTCCCGTGCGGCTTCGAAACTTTCCGGTGAACGCGTGCAAAAGACGATCCGGAAATTCAGCGGCAGTAAGCGTTCCTCCAGCCAGCGAAAATCATAGTCTTTGTGGCAGGTCTGTTTCTGATAGGCCTTTGTGGAGATGTGGAAACGATCCACGATCCAGGAATAATATTTTTGCAGCTCGAACATGCGTGCCCAGGTTTGGTACACCTCCATCGCCAGTGCCTCATCCTGCGGTTCGAAATTGATCGGCCCGCGCCCCCAGGGATAATTGGTGAACGTGCACCATTCTGCTGAAATCAACGGTGAATGATAGCGATATTTCCGAGGTCCCACCACGCGCGGATGTTCGTTGAGTTCGAATGCGATTTCGGTTTTAAACGTCAGGCGGGTGCCTTCCAGGATGACTTTTGGGCAGAGTTTGTTTCCCATGATTTGAGTATAACTGAATTGTTATTCGATGCCGAAAATGCTATACTTTGCTTATCTTATCAGTAAAAGTCATTTATGCTGGAAGTTCACTTACTTGGTTCATTCGCGATCAAAAATAAAAATAAACCGGTTGTGATCTCTTCGCGCCCTGCGCAATCTTTGTTTGCTTATCTAATTTTGAGCGCGGGGACTTCGCATCGTCGCGAAAAACTGGCGGGACTATTATGGCCCGACTCCTTGGAAGCGACTGCGCGGGATAATCTCCGCCATGCTGTCTGGCGGATTCGTAAAGCGCTTCCCTCCGACCCGAAAGCTGAATACCTGCTTACAGACGGTTTATCCATCGCCTTTAACGCCTCTGCGAAATACTGGCTTGATGCAGGAGAGTTGGAGAAAGTGGGTGGGGATGTTTCTGCCGACGAATTGATCGCTGTACTTTCCACTTATCAAGGGGAATTGTTACCCGGCTTCTACGACGAATGGGTGGTATTGGAGCGCGAACATCTGTTTTCCATTTTTGAATATCACCTGGCACGTTTGATGTCTTTGCTCCAGGATGAAAACCGCTGGATGGATATTTTGGATTGGGGCGAGCGCTGGATCAAACTGGGACAGAGGCCCGAAACTGCGTATCGGGCATTGATGTCTGCTCATGCTGCAAAGGGAGATATGTCCAAGGTTGCCGCGACCTATGAGCGGTGCGTCAGGTCGTTGCAAGAGTTTAACATTCAGCCATCAGACCAAACGAAGGAGTTATTCGAGAATCTCAAATCTGGCAAAGAGACCCCGCGAACAGAACCAGTCTCAGTGAAGCCCGTCGCACGAACGGTTTCTGCAAACATTCCGGTTCCCCTCACCAGTTTTATCGGTCGCGAAAAGGAACTGAAAGAAATCGAAAGATTCTTGTCTTCCTCGCGCTTGTTGACATTGACGGGCCCGGGCGGCGTGGGGAAAACACGATTGGCAATTCAAACTGCTTACGCGGTAACCAGGAAATTCAAGGATGGCGTATTCTGGGTGGGTCTGGTTGGCTTGTCAGATGCCAATTTGATTCCACAGGAGATGGCGCAATCCCTCAACGTGCTTGAAATAGCGAATGCGCCCTTGATTGAAACGCTCAAAGCTTATCTCAAAACCAAAGAAGTTTTACTCATCATTGATAACTGTGAGCACTTGATCAGTGCCTGCGCACAATATGCTGAGCAGTTACTGGCGGCATGTGCGAAGCTAAAAATATTGGCAACCAGTATCGAAGCGTTGGGTATTTTCAATGAAACGGCCTGGCAGGTCCCTTCTTTGCCGCTGCCTGAGATGCACGGATCACTTTTGGTCAAAGAACTTCAAGGGGTTGCAAGCATTCAATTATTTGACGAACGCGCCAGGATTGCCAAGGCGGGTTTTGCACTGGATGAAAGAACGGCAGCCTCCGTTGCTCAGATCTGTCGCCGCCTCGACGGCATCCCTCTGGCGATTGAGCTGGCGGCGGCGCGCATCAAAGTCTTGTCGGTGGATGAGATCGCGGCGCGTCTGGACGACCGTTTCTCTCTGCTGACGGCAGGCAGTCGCACGGCCGTGCCGCGCCATCAGACCTTGCGCGCTACGATTGATTGGAGTCATGATCTGCTGGTTGAACCGGAGCAAATCTTATTTCGCAGGCTGGCAGTCTTTGCAGGTGGGTTCACGCTCGAAGCCATAGAAGCAGTATGCAGTCCAGGATTGAAGCGGAATGAGATCCTTGATCTGCTTGGAAGGTTGGTGGATAAATCCCTGGTGATTGTGGAGCACACATCTACACGTGGGGAGACCCGGTACCGCCTGTTGGAGACAATTCGGGAATATGCACTCGAAAGGCTGCGTGAGGCCAGGGAAGAGGATATGTTACGCGGTCTTCATTTGGAATTTTTCATGAGTTTTGTGGAAAAAATCGAACCTGAATTGGAACGCGTACGTCAACAGGTCTGGTTGGATCAGCTTGAATTGGAAATTGACAACCTGAGGCTGGCGTTGGACTGGGGATTGAAGAACCAAGAAATCGTCAATGCGTTGCGATTGGTTAGCGCATTGCGGCGCTTCTGGTTTATTCGCAATCACCATAGCGAAGGTGTTGAACGCCTAAAAGCAATTCTTGAACGTTCCGATGCCACTGAGCCAACGCTGGCAAGGCTCAAAGCGCTGAACACCTATCTTTTCATGCTCTGGCCATCGGGTCGACTGGCAGAAGTTCTTCCGATAGGTGAAGAGGCATTGGCATTGGCAAAAAAACTGGATGATCGTTGGAACATTGCCTTTGCTTTGCTTTGGCTTGGCGTCGGTGTTACATCTCAGGCTAATTATCAATTAGCTTCCTTCTATCTCGAACAAAGTTTGGAAATGTGGCGGGAGTTGCAGGACGCGGCTTACCTGGGTTGGTCGCTCGCTTCTTTGGGAGAAGTGGCGTTAATGCAAAGCAACTACACCCGCGCACAGACTCTGTACGAGCAAGCCGTTCCGCCGCTGGGGGAGGCTAAAGACTATTCCTTTCTTGCTATACCGCTGCGTCGCCTGGGGCAATTAGCAATGCTTCAAGGTGATCTGTCCAGGGCGAATGGCCTCATTAAGGAAAGTCTCCGTCATAACTGGGCAATTCACGATTATCGAGGCACCGGTGCATGTCTGGCGGCATTGGGCGCGTTGTGTATGGCTCAGTCACAAATGGAGCGTGCGGCAGAATTATTCGGAGTTGTAGATGGGGTGCTTGAACTGATCCGAACTTCAATTTTGCCTTTTGATCAGCAGGAATATGAGCAGAATGTAAGCCAATTGCGCGCGCAACTCGGTAGCGCAGTTTTCGAGAAGGCATGGTCCAGAGGTAGGGCAATGCCTTTGGAGCAAGCCGTAGGATATGCGCTCAAAGAAGCAAAGCAATAGAATAAAAGGAAGATGCCGCATTCGGGGAAATTCAGCCGAAAAGCAATTCTAAAAAAACACACCAAAAAACACGCGTAATCCATGCTCGCAAACACGCTGGGGGATGGAGGCAGGCTAAACTGGTGTCATAGATTGGCAATCAAACCAACCCTCGCCAATCAAGGAGACCAACATGTTTACTAACACTTCTACCAGGATCTTTATCGTTCTGTTCGTTCTGGTCCTTGCCATGGTAACCGTTAGTTTTACCGCTCATTCAGCGAACGTTCCCATAGCCAATCACTCTTACGACGCCATTGAACAAACGCGTGCCAATCGCTCCAACGCTGCCCTCGTTTCTGGCTATAGCCAGATAGAGAGTCTGCGCCTGCAACGGAATGCTCCTTCTCTTGCCAGCAATTCCAGCTATGACCTGATCGAGCAGGTGCGCAGTGAGCGAGGCTTCATTGTCAATCGCTCTTATGACAAGATCGAGGCTCTTCGCCTCCAGCGATAAACAGTTTTCTCTCTAAGATGTGTGCTCACCTTGGCTTCCTCCTCCGTGAGCACTCGTCCGTCTGCGCCAGTTGTCTCTGGCGCAGGTTTTTGTTTTTCAAAATTGACAGCCGCTTCCCCTTCATGTAAACTCTTTCCATGGACATCGACCTTGATCTTTATCGGCATGAGGTACGCGTTTCCACAAATCCGCTGGTCAGGCTTTCGGCAATCGATATTTCCCCCGATCATCCCCAGCGGACCTTTGTTTTTATCCATGGCTTTGGGGGCCAAGCCGAGCAGTGGCAATATCAGTTGCAGGAGTTTTCGCTCGAGAACCGTGTCATCGCCCTGGACCTGCGCGGGCACGGACTCTCCGATCAGCCGGCCAGCGGCTATGAGATGTCGCGGACCCTCGAAGACCTGGAAATTGCGCTCACGTTGTTAAAAGTAAAGAACAAGATCGTTTTAGTGGGACATTCCTTTGGCGGCGCGGTAGCCACCGAATATGCCTTGAAACATCCCGACCGCGTCGAACGACTGGTGATCATTGCGACGGCGGGCGAGTTCAAGCTGCAGCCCCTCCTGCGTTTGGCGTTGAGTCTACCAAACTGGTTATTGCGTTTGATGCGTCCCTTCACGCGTGCCTGGCTCTTTGCATCGGGGCCGGTGTTGAAGCAGATCTATTTTCGAAACATGGCCAAGTGGAACGGCTGGGAAAAGTTCAAGTCTTTGCAGGTGCCGACGCTGGTCATTCGCGGTCACCGCGACCTTGTGTTTGAGAAGCCCTTGTTCGAGCGGGTGACGGGATCCATTCCCGAGGCGGAAGAGGCCGATATAGGGGTATCAGGCCATCTGGTCATGCTGGAACGGCGCGAGGCGGTGAATCGCGCCATCGAACGGTTTATGTCCGGCGAAGGGCAGCGTTCGTGGCGCGACGCCGCCAGCGCTGTTTCCAAAAGCAAGGGCGGACGCGATGCCATCCGGAAGGAACGGCCCTGGCTAGAGAGTTATGAAAACGGCGTGCCTTATACGGTGGATGTGCCGCGTATCCCCTTGCATCATCTATTGCGTTCGGCGGTGCGGCGTTTCCCCAATCAACCTGCCATCTTTTTTGAAGGCAGTCGAATTTCATACCGCCGTTTGAATCACGAAGTCAATCGTTTTGCGAATGCCTTGCTTGCCTTGGGAGTGGGCAAGGGCGCACGTGTGGTGCTCTTGATGCCCAACATTCCACAAATGGTGATCGGATTCTTCGGGACGCTGAAAGCTGGAGCCACCGCGGTCTTTATTCCGCCAGTGATCGAACCGGAAGAGGTGACACGACAGGCCAAAGAAGCAGAAGCCAGCCTGTTGGTCACGCTTTCGATGTGGGTTGGGTTGGCCAGGCAAATTCAGCACGGAAGCGGCATTCCACACATTGTCCTAACCGACGCGGCAGATTATCTTTCCTTGCCGAAGTATTTTCTTTCTCACTGGCGGAACCGTCATTTCAATTTGCCGAATGCACTCCTCTGGCAGGATTTCGTGGGAGGGAAAAGCAATCGGTCTCCCTCCGTGGAAGTTTACCCGGAAGACCTGGCGGTGATTCAAAATACCGGTGGGACGACCGCCAAGTCGAAAGGCGTGATGCTTTCGCATCGTAATCTGGTGGCGAATGCCTTGCAAACACGCCACTGGCTGCCAGAGGCCATCGAAGGGCGGGAGAGGTTCTTATGTGTGGTGCCCATCTTTCACAGTTACGGATTAACCGCGGCGATGAACGTGCCGGTTTCGATTGGCGCGGCCATGATTCTGAAGACGCAATTCCAGGTATTGGATGTTCTCAAGACCATCAGGAAATATAAGCCAACCATTTTCCCAGGCGTTCCAGGCATGTATCTTTCGATCAGTAGTTATCATGGTGTACGAAAATACGGGATCAATTCCATCAAGGCCTGTATCAGCGGTTCTGCGCCTTTGCCGGTGGAGGTCCATGAGGCCTTCGAGAAATTGACCAGGGGACGTCTCGTTGAGGGCTATGGATTAACCGAAGCTTCGCCGATTACGCACGCCAATCCGTTGAATGGCAAGGACAAAGTAGGGAGTATCGGGTTACCTTTGCCCTCCACACAGGCGGCAGTCGTCGACCTTAAAAAGGGGCGAAGGGAAGTCAAGCCCGGTCAGATCGGCGAATTGGCGGTGCGCGGCCCGCAAGTGATGATGGGTTATTGGAAGAACCCGGCAGCCACGAAAGAAGTGCTCATCGAAAATGGTTGGCTGCTGACCGGCGATGTGGCGCAAATGGATGAAGAGGGCTACTTCCGCATCGTGGCGCGCAAAGCGGATATGTGGTACCCGGACAAACCCAGTAATCCCGCTTTCCCCGCGATGTGGAAGAAGTGATCTATGAAATTCCGCAGGTGAAGGAAGTGGTTGTGGTGGCTGTTGCCAATCATCCCCTGGCTTTTGTGATCGCCGGGAAAGAAAGGCCCACGCCCGAAGCCGTGATCGCCTATTGCAAGCGCAGGTTACCGCCCAAATTGGTCCCGCGTTTTGTGATCTTCATGGAAGATTTTCCGCGTACATTTATCGGGAAAGTCTTGCGTCGTGAATTAGCCAAACGATATGATCGACGCATTGCAAGTGAATCATAGTTAGAGAATGCCTAAGTTCGAAGATACACTGCGCATGTCACTCTGAGCGCAGCGAAGAGTCTCCCGGAGATTTGAGCTTCTAGCGTCACGCGGTCAGAGTGACATGTATTTTCAAGGAGACGAAGGATGTCGACCTACCAGATTCCTGAACTAAAAACCCCGCTGAAGGCTGCCGAAAATGAAATCTACCTGGTGGCCAGCGGAGATTTGCGACTGTCTGCCAACCAGGTATGCTGGCCCACCCAAACCGAGATGGAGCAAAAAATTTGTGAGGCCTTTGCAGCCGAGGGCTGGACGGTAAAACGGGCGCATCCCTATAACCCCTCTTTGGCACATGGTTTTATCTGGAACCAGCGCATGGGCATGGATGTGTTTCAATCCATTCCGGCGGACGCTCCTTTGATTGTAGCGGTGGCTGTATGGCAATATAGTTATCACGTGCTGGCCGGACTGCGGGATCACCGCGGTCCTATTTTAACGGTTGCAAATTGGAGCGGGCAATGGCCGGGCTTGGTCGGCATGCTCAACATCAATGGAAGCCTGACCAAGATGGGTGTTGAATACAGTACCATTTGGAGTGAGGATTTCAAAGACGACTTTTTCCTTCAGGGAATTCGGAGCTGGCTGCGTGACGGACGGATCGTGCATGACAGCAGTCATGTCCGTGAACTGAATATTGAAGCTCTGCCAGCAGCAGAAGTGGAACTGGGCGTGGCCCTTGCCGAGGAACTCAAGGCCAACAAGGCTATCCTGGGAATATTCGATGAAGGCTGCATGGGCATGTACAACGCCATCATCGATGATGAATTGCTCAATCCCTGCGGAATTTACAAGGAACGACTCAGTCAATCCGCGTTGAGCGCGGCCATGCGCACCGTGAGGGATGAAGAGGCGGATCAAGCGCGGGCCTGGCTCGATCAACAGGGAATGAAATTTCTGACCGGCGCGGATGATGCCACAGAGTTGACCGATGGACAAATCCGGGAACAACTGAAAATGTACATCGCTGCCGTTCGCCTGGCGCATGCTTTTGGATGTGATGCCATTGGTATCCAGTATCAGCAGGGGCTGAAGGATATGACTCCCGCTTCCGATCTGGCCGAAGGACTGCTCAACAACGTGATGCGGCCACCGGTGTTTCATCCGGACACTGGCGAGGGACTCTTTTCCGGCAAAGCCCTGCCGCACTTCAATGAAGTAGATGAATGCGCCGGTGTCGATGCCCTGGTGACGAACCGGGTTTGGACCGCCATGTCACTGGACCCTGCCACGACGCTGCATGATGTTCGCTGGGGACGACAGTATACGGGCGAGGGGATCGATGAGTTTGTCTGGGTGTTTGAAATCTCTGGCGCTGTGCCGCCCTCCCATCTAATGGGTGGTTTTGCGGGTGCTGTCAGTGAACGCCAGCCTGCCATGTACTTTCCCAAAGGCGGAGGTACCATCAAAGGCGAAAGCAAACCCGGTGAGATCGTTTGGAGTCGCGTCTATGTGATGGGAAACAGGTTGCATATGGATATGGGTCGCGGCACGGTAGTGAGTTTGCCAGCTGAGGAAATGAAATTTCGCTGGGAGTCTACGACGCCACAATGGCCGATCATGAGCGCGGTTCTACATGGTGTCACGCGTGATCAACTCATGGGCCGGCACAAGGCCAATCATGTCCAGGTTGCCTATGCTCCCTCTGCAGAAGCCGCCGACAGGGCCTTTGCCGCCAAAGCAACCATGCTGCATGAAATGGGTATCTTAGTTCATGTTTGTGGTGATGTGAAAGTTGGGTAGTTTGGGCATCCTCGCCGCCAGGGAGGGCGGCTTGAGCAAAGAGGTAAAATAAAATAGTTGAGCGCAATGAACATACTTGAAAATAAATTCGCCATCCCGGCAACTGCAAATGCCATGTATCAGGGCAGCGGCACGCCCATCGTGCTGATCCACGGCCTCGCCGCGTCGCTGCATGATTGGGATGACCTGGCGCCTGCACTCACTGCCAATGGATATGCTTCTTATGCCCTCGATCTGCTCGGTCATGGAGATAGCCCCAAACCAGCTTCGCGCGCCTACCAGATGGAGTGGATCTTCGAACACTTCTTGCATTGGATGAACTCCCTGCATTTGACGGAACCAGCCGTTTTGATCGGACATTCGCTCGGCGGATACATCGCGCTGGAATACGCGCGGCGCGTCTCTGCCTGGACCCGGGGACTGGTGCTCGTCAGTCCATTTTTTTCCCGCTCCCAGCTTCCCTTTCTCTTGCGCAACACCTACCGACGCAGGAATTTGAACGGCTTGCTGGTAAGCCGCCTCCCGCAATGGATGCTGCGCGCCTTTGTGGATGCGAGCAGCGTGGCCTTCGGGCACAGTGTGGGAGCACTGCATTCCCTGCCGGAACGCGTCCGCCTACAGACCGCGCTGGATTACAAACGCACCGCGCCGGGCGTGTATAACATACCCGGTATCATCGCTGACCAATCTGAGCACTTCGCTTCCATGACCTTCCCGACCCTGGTCGTGTGGGGAGATCGTGACCAGACGCTATCTCCCGCCTCGTTTCCAGGATTGGTGAATGCCATGCCACGTGCAACAGGGAAATCATTGCGCGCCGGACATGTTCCGCATCAATCGCACGCGGAAGAATTTAATCAAATGGTGTTGGAGTTTTTGAGGGGACTGGCGTAGGTCGGGCTGGTAGCCCGACATGTTGCGGGTTACCAACCCGCCTTACTGATTCGGTTCCATAAAATAATACGAGCCATGCAAAGAAGCCTCCGCCGACCAGCCCACGCGGCCGTCAGGAAGTTTGATCTGCCACCATACATACGCGCCGGTCCAGTAGAGAATACATTCCGGACCTCCCACCACCTCCGCCTGCGTGCCGGGGATATTGGTTCGTAGCCAATTGTCACGGATGCCCGGCGAGGAGCGGAAGTTCAGGCGGTGCAGGATAACGGCCTTCATGCCGGCTTGCAATTGTGAATAAGATGCAACTGTTTCGCAGACATCCCTCGCGCTTGTTTCGACAGTTGCTGTCGGCGTTGTTTCAATGACAGGCGTCGCGGTCAGGGAGGGGAGAGGCGTAGGCGTCCGTGAGACTGTGTTTGTCGGAGTCGGTGATGGGCTGGGAGTGAATGGAATAGTAACTGTCGGCGGTGGCGGGGTCGGTGAAATGGAAGCAACTGTCGGGCTGGCGGTGAGGCGTTGCTCGGGGGAAGGCGTAGCCGATGAAATGGGAGGAAGACCGGATGATGGCGCAGGTGATTGAGGGGACATCCACATCAATAAGATGGCAAGCATTAACAACAAAAGCGCAACGATGAATTTAAAGAGATCATAGCCGGGCGCACGAGAGGAAGCATCCATGAGTGTCCCCTTATGCCTCTTGTGCTCTTTGCTGAGCAAATTCTTTTGCCTGTGCGAGGATTCTGTTTTCTTTGGAGAAGAATCGTTTGAACAAGGTCCCCAGGATTTCCTCCATTTCCCTGGGGGTGAGTTGAGATAATTCTTCGAAGGTGGTAATGCCCGCCTCATGCAATCGTTGTGAAAAGACCGGACCGATGCCTTTGATGGCCTGAAAGTTATCATGGCCGTCCTTGTCGGTCAGGAGCGGATTTGGAGCGGATAAGGGCCTCGCATCTCTTTCAGCTTCCAGGGAGGTGATGCGTTCTCTGAGAGTCGTGTTTTCACCTGTCACTTTAGACATGCGGCGGCGCCAGTAGACCCAATCAATAACCCATTCCGCCAGCCAACCGATCAACAAACCAAGCACGAACATCGCCAGGAGATTCATCGGGCGATCCTTTCCAAGCTATAAATGAGGATATTTAAACTTTGTTGGTGGTATTTAATTAACCCTTGAAATGTGAATTGGTTTTCTCTTCAAAGTTTATCTTTTAGCGTGCCAGCTTCTTCGCCTCTTTGATCATCTCCTGACTGCCTCTGGCGCTGCCGAGGATGTTCTGTAATTCCTGGACGCTGAGGCTGGCAAGTTTGGCAAAGGTATTGACTCCGGCGGCATTCAAATTCTTTTCCGCGGCCGGCCCGAGGCCTTTGATGGTTTTGAGATCATCCTTGCTCTTCTTCGTGGCAGCCAGAACTCGATGGCGCAGCAGTTCGCGGTGCTGTTTTTACTGATTTGGATTGGACCTGTGATTCGAGCGAGCGGATCTGTTTTCTAAGCGAATCATTTTCGCCTGTCAGGACCGCCACTTGATCGTTCCTATAAACTTTGTCGATAACGAGTTTGAGCAGCCATCCATAGAATACTCCCAACAGGAACACTCTAATTATTTTCATGCTACAATCCTTTCTCTATTTGATTGTGATGGGAATGGAGTTGTTGATGCGATAGCATCGTATCACAAGATGCTGCGATTTTTGCCCGAAAATTTTAAGGTTAATCCCCCACGCTGTCCTCTTGTATTGACTCTGCTTGTTATGCTACAATCTTGGTCAACGAACGCTAAATGTACGGGGATGCAGAGCAGAGCGCCCACATCTGGCGGCTACAAATGTTCTAATAATGGAGTGGTTTAACTCATGCGGTGCCCGTACTGCCAGCATCACGATTCTAAAGTGCTCGATACTTCTCACGATAGTCACGGGGGCATCCGTCGCAGACGCGAATGCTTCAAATGTGGTCAACGCTTTAGCACCTATGAACGTCCAATTCTGGCAACACCGTTGATTGTTAAACAGGATGGTACACGTGAAGAGTTCGATCGCGAGAAGCTTGCCCGCGGTATTCGCATCTCGTGTGCCAAGCGTCCGGTCTCGGCCGCGGACATCGAGCGGCTGATCGGACAGGTAGAGTCACAGTTACAAAGAATGGGTAAGTCGGAAGTGTCTTCTCGTGTGGTTGGTGACCTGGCAATCGATGGCTTGAAAGAAATGGATCAGATCGCTTACATCCGTTACGCAATCGTTTACCTGGGATTGGATGACCTCCAATCCATTCGCAAAGAAATAGATCATTTGCTCGAAAGCTAATTCAGCGACAGCAGCTGCTCCGTATGGGACGGAGTGTCTCTGTCTTTTTTTGTCTGTTAATTCCGCTCAGCGCGAAAAAATTGTTTAGAGGAGAGTGTATGATGACCAGCAGTAAAATAAATACCCCGTCCACCAAAACCAACCACGGATTACTTCCCACGCCTCCCATGCCGAAAGGACTGCCCAGGGCGAATCTTACCGACAATGCGCGCCAGGTGCTGATGAAGCGTTACGTCCGCCGCGGGGATGATGGCAAACCGGTCGAAACCGTGGAAGAGATGTTCTGGCGCGTCGCTTATCACGTGGCCAAGGTCGAAGAGCAGTGGGATGAAGATGTGCAGAAGCGCACCGTTGCGTACTATCATTTATTATCCAGCAAGAAATTTTTTCCGAACTCTCCCACATTTACCGGGGCAGGGACTCCGCTCGGCCAATTGGCAGCGTGTTTTACCGGCAGTATGCGCGTGACTACTGCTCAGGGAGTAAAACGAATCGATCAGTTACAAGTTGGAGATCGTGTTCTAACCCATATTGGGCATTACCGGCCAGTGACACATCTTTTCCAGCGTGCCTATGAGGGTGAGTTGTTGAACATTAAGATAAAGCTTATTGGCACCACATTGGAAATAACTCCCGAGCATCCGGTCCTTACGCAACAAGGATGGGTAAAAGCAGGTGAACTAAAAGTGGGAGATAAGGTTGCTGTTGGCTCTGCAAAAGGAAACTCGGCTGCGCCCGTTTTTGATTTGGCTGCAACAGAATATGCTGATGAGCTGGAATTACAGACAAATGAGAGTTTTGTAAGAGTACGCCGTCCAAGTAGCTATCAAAACTCAGGGCGGCAGGCTGAGTGGGTGAATCGCTAATTGAGCTTACCCCGGATCTGGCTCGTTTATGTGGGTACTATATTTCTGAGGGAACCATTGGTCCAGATGAAAGATATGTGCGCTTCACTTTTGCTAAAGATGAGATTGAATATCATCAAGATGTGATTAACTTGGTTGAGAGTATTTTCGGTACCCGCGTTAATCGATCAGATTCGACATTTGGCAATTGGATGAATTTGAATGTATATAGCCGCCCGATTGCTGCGTGGTTCCGGGACCATTTCTCCAAAGGTTCTGCAGGCAAGCGCATTCCAGTATGGCTCCAATTTGCAGAGCGGGAGATTCAGGAATCATTTTTAGTAGGTGTAATGCGCGGTGATGGTCTATATTTTGAGAAAACATATGTAATCCCCTCGCGTCCCTCACCAAAATTATTCCGTTCTCTACGTTTGACTTTGAGTAATCCTGGCCTCATACAACAAATTTGGCAAATGTGTCTACGCCTGGGGTATGATGCGGCAATACGACCGGTAGATACTACCTATGTCACGCCGAATGCCAGTGATACAGCGCAAATTAGTATGCCTCCATTGCAATCTCGGGATTTGGTGAAAAAAGGTTTTGGAATCGAATTGCCAGAACCAAAATTGCAGTACTTACGAAATAAAGTGTTTCGGGATGGTGATGGGCAGGTCTATTTTGAAATAGAACGTATTACTCCTCAAAGCTTTGATGGTGTTGTTTACAATTGTGAAGTAGATGAAGATCACACTTATGTAACCGAGGGGGTTGTCGTTCATAATTGTTTTGTCCTTCCGATCACCGATGACATGGGACGCGACAGCGCGGGCATCTTCCAGACCTTGCGCGATGCGGCCTTGATCCAGCAGACCGGCGGGGGCAATGGCTTCTCCTTCTCACGCTTGCGACCAGGTGGGGCGCTGGTCACCTCCTCGGCGGGACAGGCTACCGGGCCGGTGGGATTCCTGCGCGTCTATGATCACGCCTTCGGCGAGATCGCCCAGGGCGGCTGTTTATTGCCCGAAACCCTGGTGTTTACGAATAAAGGTTTGTTGCGCTTGGATGAAATCGTCAATCCGGAAATTTCTGGCTGGCAGGAGCATCAACTTTCTGTCCCTACCAATGAAGGCGTGAAAGAATCCCCGCGCGGATATAACAATGGTATAGCCGATGTTCTACGCGTCCACACTCGTGATGGGCTGAGTATTACTGGAACACCCAATCACAAAGTAAAGGTAATGACCGATGAGGGTCCCCAGTGGAAAGAGATCCAGAATCTGGCAAAAGGGGATTGGATTCTTGTACGTCTCGGAGAACACACAGGTAAATTACAGGCTTTAAGAAAACCTGCTAAAAAACATGGGAACCAGGTGATGCCTGAACTTCCGGGTATCCTTGATGAAGAATTTGCTTTCTTCCTGGGATACCTGACAGGGGATGGCTTTGTGGCGCAAGGGGAAGACGATCGCCGCGTTGGCGTCAGTGTGGCGCATAACTCTTATTTGATGGAAGAAATGCCCGCGTTGTTGGAGCGGTTGTTCAATGTAAAAGTTCATAAAATGCAGAAGCCGAATGATCGCTCTGTCACTTTTGTAGTAGATAATCGCGCGCTAAAAGAATTCCTGCTCATGAATGGTTTGGGGAAACGCACCAGCCGGAATGTATCTGTGCCGCGCCTGATCCGTCAATCTCCGCCGAATATTGTGGGTGCCTATTTGCGAGGCCTGTTTGAAGCGGATGGAACATTGACACATGGTTATCCCACGCTGACAACCGCCTCGGCGCGACTGGTGCGGGAAGCTTCCACTTTGTTGATTGGTTTGGGATGCCCTGTTATCATTCGGACAGTCTCAGCCGGGCTGGATCGCTGGGGTGATTCGGATATTTATCAAGTGCGCATTAAATCTACGGTTGGCTTGCAGGCCTGGCGAGAGAAGATCGGCTGTGATCAGCGCTCACGATTCGTTGCCGCTCATGCCTGGGAAAGTGATCAGCGCCGGGAAAGTTCCTATGTGTTGCCGTACCCTCAATATTGGTTGCAACCTGTTTTGGATGCAATCACGCTGGAACAAATCGATAAGAAGGAACGTGGCAGGAATTTCAACTTCCGCGCGCCGGAACCACACCTCCGAAGACAGATTTTGCGCTATATGCGGGACGATCGTCATCTGACACGCTCCGGCTATGATTTATTGAAGGAAATGCATCCTGATGCGTTTGAACATGCGCCCTCCATGGAAGGATTCTGGTTTGTGGAGGTGGGTGGCGTGGAATCTGCCGGGCAGTCGCTTACGCTTGACCTGGAGGTCAAGGATAATCATACTTATCTGGCGTATGGCATGGTTACACATAACACCCGCCGCGGCGCCAATATGGCGGTCCTGCGTGTAGATCATCCAGATGTGGAAGACTTTATCACCTCCAAGACGAACGAAAACCACATTACTAATTTCAATATCTCGGTCGGTATCACCGACGCGTTTATGAAAGCCGTCAAGGAAGATAAAGATTGGGAGCTGCGTTTTCCCGACATCAGCGAGATGAAGCATCGCAAGTTCAGCGGCACCATCGATCAGGCCGAAAAAGATGGCATTACCATTCGCACCTATCGCACGGTGAAGGCCCGCGAATTATTCAATAAGATCGTCAAGCAGGCGCATCACAACGGTGAACCGGGCGTGCTGTTTTTGGATGCCTCCAATCGCAGCAATCCTGTACCGCATTTGTATCCCTTGGAAGCCACAAACCCATGCGTTACAGGTGAAACTTTAGTTGCAACGCCAAATGGATGGAGACGCGCAGATAGTATTCAAGAAGGCGATGAAATATGTACTGTCCTCGGCATTGGGCGAGTTGCGACTATTGAAGTAAATGAGAATATGCCTGTATATGACTTGTATCTTTCGGATGGTGCTATTGTTCGTGTGACGGCATCGCATCAATTCCACGCTCGGGATTCACGTACAAAATTCTTTGAACCGCGTCGATTAGATCAACTTCAGGAAGGTGATTGGATAAGAGCGTATCGTTCTGCGGTCCCTAATAATCAAGTTCCAAGTAAGCCAGACAACATGACTTACCGTGAATATGGCTTTTTGGTTGGTGTGTTAGTAGGTGATGGCTGCTATACGCCTCATGCATTGTCTATAAATGTTGTTCGCATTAGCAGTCATGCAGATGAACATGAGTGGAATGAGACCCTGACTAAGGCATTCGCCAAAGTTGGCGCTGAAAAAATGTATACCTATGTCAACGAAGGCAGCCGCTCCATGATGATGGATCCGAAACCTGGACGTCTGGTGGCGGATTGGGTTAAGTCGCTGCCGCTTCAACCTGCACGTGGTCCTGAAAAGATATTACCGGATGTTTATGTCAATAGTAATCGAGAGTTTCTTGAAGGATTGGTGGATGGCTTGTTCTCCACAGATGGCAGTGTTGAGCTACAAAGTAACCATCCATTAGTTCACTTTCACACATCGAGTGTTGAACTTGCCCGACAGGTCCGGCGTATTCTGCTTATGTTTGGTATTTATGCCCGCATTAATACAAGTCGGCGTGCGCGACATGACATAGGCGGGCGTGTAATTCGTCATGATCGGCCAAAACATGATGTCACAATTTCTGGTGAAAGCTTCGGACGTTTCTTCGAACAAATACGTTTAAGCCATCCTGATAAACAGATGCGTATGGAAGAGGCTGCACTTAGCTCTAATTTCACTGGTGGCAATTGGGCGGCGAAAGTTGTGAAAATTGAAGCTGCTGGTCTGGCCACTGTATACGATCTTTATGAACCAAAGAGCGACACATGGATTACTGAAGGGTTTGTGTCCAGAGGTTGTGGCGAGCAGTGGCTTGGACCATACGAAAACTGCTGTCTCGGATCGGTCAACCTCAACGAGCATTGCGGACCGGACGGCACTGTGGATTGGGAATTGCTCCGCGAGAGCGTAGTGCTGGCGACGCGCTTCCTGGATGATGTGGTCGAAGCGAACGCCTATGTTCCGGCGGTGCCGCAGTTGAAGGAAGCCGCGCATCGGGCGCGCCGCATCGGCCTGGGCATCATGGGGCTGGCGGATCTGATGTATCACGTGGGCGTGCGTTATGGCTCGCAGGAAGGTCAGGAGTTCGGCGCACAGGTGATGGAGTTCGTCCGCTATCACGCCATGCAGACCAGCATTCAACTGGCCGAAGAGCGCGGACCCTTCCCGGCCATCGAAGGGTCGATCTACGATATGGACAACCTCACCTGGACTCCGCCGCAGTCACTGGTGGCATTCGAGCACGATTGGGGGAAGCCCGAGATCCAATGGGATACGGTGACAACCGGCATCAAACGACATGGCATCCGCAACGCCGCGCAGACCACCGTTGCGCCGACCGGTACGATCGCCACCGTCGCCGGTTGCGAAGGTTATGGCTGTGAACCCGTCTTTGCACTGGCGTATATTCGACACGTGAACGACAATGGCAAAGACCTCAAGTTAACCTACGCCAGCCCGCGCTTCGACGAGGCTTTGAAGAATCTGGGGCTCGGCGAAGAGAAGCGGCAGGAGATCGTCGAGCAGGTGATGCGGGAAGGTACCTGTCAGGGCCTCACCGAACTGCCTCAGGCGGTGCGTGATACGTTCGGTGTCTCGGCGGACGTCACGGCGGAGGAACATGTGCGTATGCAGGGCGCTTTGCAGGCCTTCGTGGATAACTCGCTCTCCAAGACGGTCAACTTCCCCGAGACTGCCACGGTGGAGGATGTCGCTACGGCCTACATGCTGGCCTGGGAACTCGGCTGCAAAGGCATCACCGTCTATGTGACCGGTTCCGCGATAAGGTGGTCCTGGAGACAAAGGCCACCGCGGAGAAAAAGGGTTTCGACGGAACGTCTCAACTAGCGGATCAGGCGAAGCCGGAGCTGGCTCCCACTTTCTCGCCGGATCCGAAGAAACCGCGCCCGCGCGCCTTGACGGGAAAAACCTACAGCATCGAGACGCCCGCGGGCAAGGCCTTCATCACCATCAACGAGAATGGAGGCGAGCAGCCGTTCGAGGCCTTCATCAACACTGCGAAGGCAGGATCAGAAACCGCCGCGGTCTCTGAAGCGATCGGCCGTCTCATCTCCTACATCCTGCGCATGACCTCGCCCATCAAACAGACGGATCGCCTGCGTGAGGTCGTCCGTCAACTGCTCGGCATCGGCGGCGGACGGTCGCTGGGCTTGGGACCGAACCGGGTGCGTTCCCTGCCGGATGGCATCGGACAGGTGCTGGATATGTATCTACGTGAGAAGGCCAGCGCGGACGAAAAGACCAGTGGCAACGGGAACGGAAATGGGAACGGCAACGGCCATACCCATACCATCGAAGATGAAGTGGGTATGCAGAAGGCAAGCGAAGCGGGCCTGCGGATGCGCATCGGTGACCTGTGCCCCGAATGCGGAGAAGCCGCCGTGGTGAATGAGGAAGGCTGCCGCAAATGCTACGCTTGTGGGTTTAGTGAGTGCTGACCCCTCCCGTCCCTGCGGGACACCCTCCCCAAATACTCCGAGTAGTGCTCTCAGCGCCGCGCGAAGCGTACGGCGCTGGGCATTGCTCAATAAAATCGCTGCCGTGGACGGCGGCGTGAGCGATAGAGTATTTGGGGAGGGCAGGGGTGGGGCGAGATCACGGCAATGAAAAAGCTTTCTATCTATTGGGCTTTGTTAGTGGGACTGCTGACCGTGGTGTATCAAATCGCCACGTTCTACATCCGTTTCGGACGCTGGAACACGGACTCCTCCCTGCTCGATTATCTGCTTTTCTTCGTCGCCGGGACTCTGGGCGGACTGATCCTGCTCTTCTTCCTGAACCGCCAGACCTCCAACACAAGCTGGTGGATTGTGCTGGGTTTCTTCGTGGTGGCTTCACCGGTGGCGATGTTCTTCATCCTCGGCGGCGGATTGCTCGGACCGCTCGGCGTCTTGATCTTCCCGCAAATCCCCTGGGTGTTGTTTACCTGGATCGGGTCGCTGGTGGGGAGGTGGGTCGCAAGATAAATATAAAAAAATGTTTTAGTGCAAGGTGGAGATGAAAATTGGATACGCATTGAAAGAGTCAGGAATGCAATTGATAATCTGCAGATGACAGTTTACTTTCTGAAAAACTTCTCAGGATTCAAAAAATGGAAGTGGGTTGTTATGGCATTACATCAGGCACTTTACAGCTTTTTTGTCGATGCTCTTGTCAACGGTGGACAAGAAGTTATTAAAGGCAAACGCTTAATTACAATTATGAACGCGGCTAAATTGCTTGGTAGCGCAGAAAATCTTTCAATGTGGAACAACACTAAGCTATTAATAATGGTGGACGAACAAGCGGCAGCGTTTGTGGCGCTTGTAAAAATATTAAGAAATAATTTTGAACATTTCGGCACTGACCTTCGGTCCATCGAGATCAAAATGATTAGAGATATTTTTGAAAAAATGACCCCTGTGCTTCGTTTTATAGCTTTGGAATCCAATACAATTTGGATTACAGAAGAACAGGAGAAAATGGTTAAGGAGCATATATTTTTATTGGAAGCACTAGTATCAGCATCCAGTCTAAACCAGGTATTATATACGGCGTTATTGGACAAACTGAGAAAGAATGTGTCGGGTCATCTTTATGCTTGTCTCGGTCATAGTTTATTCGATAAGATAGAAATTCAATCCTTTGCATTACTAAAATTGGATATTTATTTCTCTAACAAAATATTTTCTTCATCCTCCGCCCAATTACGCGGATTGGACGGAATGTAATTTCGTACGGCATTTAATTCGCGGTTATTGCGAATGATACGTTTGTGATAATTCTGCTGCCAGACGCCGGTTTCGTTCAGTTCATCGCAAATCCGTTTGGCGACGAAGGATTTGAAACCGGCAACGAAAGATGACAACGATTTTGGTTTTGGTCCATGCGGATTGTCATCCGCATGCAGGGGCGACTGGCCGGTCGCCCGTACTTGACCCGAGAGGCCGTCCGCTCTTACAAGGTCACCCTGCACAATTCATACGATCCCGTGAACACGATTCGGCATCACGACGAATTCGTCGGCGAACAATCGAATCTCCTTGCGAATCGCAGCCGACACAAACCGTTCCTACTGCACAATCTCGCCGCGGCAATTCAATTTCATCTCACTATCCACGATCTCGCCGAATAACATTTCACGATGATACGAAACAATGGTGATGAAATACGCGCCAGCCAGGGAATAATCGTATCCCTTCAAGCGCTTGGAGGCACGCTGATGTTTTTGAGGATCGAACTTCATGAATGTACTGTCAGCGGTGAAAAAATTCTTGATTGCCGTAGGTCTCCCCGAGCACCGTACGCCAGGACGGTATGACCGAGGCAGCAGGGCTAAAACCGGAGAAGGAAAACGGGGGCGAGTGCCATCAGCGCCGCGCTGCCCTGCAGCACCAATACGAGCAATGCCTCCTTGGGAGTCCGCGGCAGCCACTTGAGGGCAAAGAACACGATGATCGGTATCTGTCCCGCCATAAGGATTTGCCAGATGTGGGCCGCGGCCCCTTCGTCCGTCTGCGGGACGGGCCCAAACAGCAGGACATAAAGCAGCACTGTGGCCAGGGCGCCAAATGACATGCCCAGGGGAAGAAAAGCGCTCGGCTTTTTCAGGATGGCTTTCATGATCAACTCCTTACCGATAGTAGAGACGGCACCTGCAAAGATAGTCCAATCCATGTGCGGATCGAGCCTGACTCCATTGTCGGCCTTTTCTCCCCGCTGCGCAACTGTGGGATACCCCAGTTCCTGGATGTTCGCGGCACCTGTGGCTCGCCCCAGTTTCAAGAGCAGCTCTATTCTGGAGTTCACCTGAAATTTGGCATAAATATTTTTTAAATGAAATTCGATCGTGCGGACGGTTATCGCAAGTGACACGGCAATCTGCTTATTGCTTTTGCCCTCTACAACGAGATTGAATACTTCCCTTTCGCGTTTGCTTAACGGAACCTCTGGAATCACGAAAATCACCTCTATATCAATTTGTTTTACGGGGCTCTACGATCCAGGGATGATCCCTCTGGTGGTGATCGTAAATCCCCCGCGTTCGGAACCATTGAGGCAAGTGCTTCCATTGGTCACGATAAAATAGTTTTTCTGGTCGGGGTTCCAGGCCCAAATGGTATAACAGCCTGCCACCAGGTCCGTAAGGACAAGAAACTCTCCCGGCCCCAGGGTGTAACCGCGATAGCCGCATAAACCCTGTGGTCCGTTTTGCAGTAGATTTAACCGAGACCGAAACCGTGGCCTTGGTTCCATTGTCGATGCGCACTTTGATCTGCTCACCCGGTAACGAGGGTGGCAGGGTTTGATAGATGCATGGATCGTTACCCGCGGGATTGCCATTGGGATTCGGAGTGAATGCAGCTTCTAAGGATGGCAGGGGCAGCAAGGTATCCGTGGGAGCAGGTGTATTCGTAAGCGTGGCCGTTGGCAGGGGGATGGCAGTCGGGATGGCGGCTTGGGTCTCTGCGATCACCGTCATGGCCGCCGCGACGATCGTGCCCTGTATGTCAGCGTCGAGGGTCGGCGTAGCTTGTGGAGCAGGTATACCGCACCCAGCGATGATCAATATGATCGTGAGAGACAGGGCGAGACTCGAAAAATATTTCATGTGAATATCTCCGTATGTTGCACATCGTACCCCAAAAGTTTCTTTTCTGCCTGAGGTATTTTCGCTCCCCAGGCGGGTGATCCTCACCTGTTCGCTATGTGATAAGCATCTTACAATTGGGCGGAGGAACCCTCGATAAGCCTATGATCCTGTATCGTCCGGTTGGTTTGCAGGAATTGGAGTTGATCTATGAGGGCGGCATGAAAACCTTCCCTGCGAGCCTGCCGCAGCAACCGATCTTCTATCCAGTGCTCGACCTGGCCTATGCCCGTCAAACCGCTTCCGACTGGAACGTCAAACGGAACCAGTCCGCCGGGTACGTGACCGAGTTCAAGGTGGAGGATGATTACATCGGTCAGTATGAAACGCATACGGTCGGCAGTTCGGACTACCAGGAGTTCTGGATTCCCGCCGAGGAGCTGGAGAATTTCAACCGGCATATCACCGGTCACATCAAGGTGATCGCGGCCTATTTTGGCGATGGCTTTCAGGGAATCCTTCCCGAACAGTTCGGCCTGGCAGGCAAAGACATCGTCGAACAATTCACCTGGCTAGCCAACTCATACATTTACAAACGTATGGATTTTTATCTTGAGATCAAGCGCAACCACAAGGCGATCTTCCTGAACTATCCTTTTTGGGAGAAACACGAGTTCAAGAATCAGGGGCTGAAGAAAAAAGTGCTGCAGGCCATTCGAGAAGCCTGGTGGACATCCTTTCCCCAGGTTCCGCTGACGGCACTCGTGGATGAGGAACAGACGCCTGCTGAGATGAACAATTCAGAATCCTTCGACGAGGAGGTCGAGGAAGAGGTCGCATCTATAGAGCCAAACGATTCAGAACTCCCCTGAGGAGGAAGAGGAAGAAGCCAGGTCTGCCAGGCTGACGTATTCCCAGCCGCAGCCCCAAGTGCATACCGTTCACGAGGCGGCCGCGCCCGCCAGGCAAGCCCCTTCTCATGTTTCACAGGGCATCGAGTTGGGCCTAAGCGGAAGGTATCACGGCGCGGTCGATCAGTTGTCCAAGGCTGTCGAAGAGAATCCCCAGCACGTCTTTGCTCAGACCAGTTTGGGCGTGGCTTTCCACAAACTGGGAGAAGATGAGCGCGCCCTCTCCTGCTACGAAGCTGCGTTAAGAATAGATCCCATCCATGCCGAGGCTCATTACTTCCGGGCGAATATTCTCTATGCTCATGGGAACTTTCGCGATGCCATCGCAGGTTATCGAATGGCGCTCGGTTTGAAGCCGGAACTGCTGGATGCACATCAACACCCTGTCCCGCAGGACCGTTTGACCGACTATCGCTCCTTCGCAGCCGAGATGTCCTGGATCGCCAGGCCCGCGCGTCGCATCCTTGACCTGAATCAAGCGTTGGTTACCCATCCCGGGCAGGCGGACCTGTTCAAAGCCCGCGCGGCTGAATATCATCGATTGCAGAATTATGTGCAAGCCGTCGCTGACTACAGCTCATCCCTGGTGATCCAACCTGAGGATGCCGCCGCGCTCCACTTGCGCGGTGTCGCTTATGAACAGCTCGGGCAATTCGACCGGGCGCGTGCGGATTACCAGCGCGCTATCAATGTCGATCCTCAATTGGCCGATGTATACATTAATCGTGGCATTACGTTTGGACAGGCGGGGAATTTCCGTCAATCCATTGCCAGCCTGACCGACGGTATTCGGCTTGCGCCCCAGAATCCCAATGGTTATTTCAATCGCGGCATCACCTATTTTCAACAGGGCGATCTCGCACGCGCCATTGAGGATTTATCCATGGTCATACAGCTTATTCCAAATGACGAGGCAGCTTATTACTGGCGCGGGATCTCCCATGAGGAGGCGCGACAGCAGGAAGAAGCCATTGCCGATTATAGGCAGTTTCTGGCCTTATCTCAGGATCCGGACGCCATACAAGAGATTGAGGAACGAATGAGCCGATTGAATACAGGCGAGCGGGAGCATGAAGCCCGGGGCAAGCCTGTTCCGACAGACAGGGGACAAATGGATCAGGTTCCATCGGCGGAAGCAGTTCAGCAAATTGACTTATATGACCTGATCGTTGCCCTTGGGGAACGAGCCCTCGAATTCGCTCTGGTTGGGCCATGATGTGCAGTGCGATGGAGAAATGGCAGAGGAGCTTTACGCGTATACAGACCAGGATAGACCCATTCAGGGAGCGGAGCTGCTGCCTATAGCTTCGGGGATTCGCCAGACAATTCGGGGGGACTTCACAGTCTTCGATCCGAACGCCGCTTCTCATTGGCTCTACATCCACGCCTGGGAAGGAAAAGGTTTCTATCTTGAGACAAACGATCCCCAAAGCAGGCAGCGCCTGAAAACTCATTTTCAATGGATCGAGGAAGTCGAAGGGGCATCCCCTCCGTATGAAGGGCTATTGCTGCGCCTGTAAACACGCGCAGCACAGCTATCCCGCCTTCGCCGGGGGCGGTCGTGAGGCGTATAATCATCAACATTGAAAAAGATTCCATGGTGGCTCAAAAGAAGTGAGGCCCTGCGTAGAGCGGGACTATAGTCCCGCACCACGTCATTTAAATACCACCGTTTGTGAGGAGTATAAGACATGACGATTGAAAACGTTACAGAGACCAGGTCCGCGCCGAATTGGCGACACGTCGGTATGTTCCTCGGCCTTACCTTTGGCCTGACCTATCTGCTTAATCTGATCATCTATCTGCGCGGCGGACTGAACACGCCGGGGATCGTTGCCATCCTGCAATTGCAGATGCTCCTGCCCGCCTTCAGCGCCATCGTGCTGGGCATGTTCTTCTTCCCGGAAAGTCCCATTTATCGAGGCCGCGTGGCCGGGCGGGGACGCTGGTTCTATTACTACTTCCTGTTCCTGACGGCGATCTACGCTCTTGGCTCCGTGGGTGTGATGCTGGCTCCCTCACAGCAGTTCATCGCCGTGATGGCCAGCATCCCTTTGCTGTTGGCTTTGGTGGGACTGGTTATCCTGATCGTGCTGCGTTTTGTGGCGGGCCGCGAGGCGATGGCTCAGGTGGGACTGTCCTGGGGTAGCTTCCGTTATTATCTGCTCTTTGGTCTGGGAATCGTAGTCTATTATATTTTGCAGGCGGTGCTCAATGCCTATTTCGGTCTGGGTCCGTCCAAGCTGGCCCCAATCCCGCTTCCACAGGGTATGAGTCAGACCAGCTTCCTGATCCTGGGTGCGGTGCAGTCCGTGTTGTTGGCGCCGATCCTGGCGGTTGTGATCGCCTTTGGTGAAGAATACGGTTGGCGGGGCTACCTCCAAAACGAGTTATTCAAGTTGGGACGCGTGCGCGGCGTACTCCTGCTGGGCGTGATCTGGGGAGCCTGGCATTGGCCGCTGATTCTGATGGGCTATAACTATCCGGGCCACCCGTTGCTTGGTCTGCTGTTGATGGCGCTCTATACTGTTGGTCTTGCCATTGTTTTGGGTTACGCTGTGCTCAAGACTGGCAGTGTGCTGCTGTCCTCTTATCTGCATGCGCTCAACAACCAGGTGGTGGCCTTCATCATCGCAATTGGCTTCAAGCCTTTCGATACTGCCTTCTCCTTTGACATTGGTATTTATGGACTGGTGACATTGGCGATTGTAGCTTTCTTCATTCTGCGCGATCCAATCTGGCGGGAGCAGGAGCAAACAAACGAGTGAGGATGAACTTTGAATACCAGTCGTTCCTTTGATCCGGCCGCCGACTACTACGATCAAACCCGCCCCTTGTTTGATGCCGTTATCGAGCAGGGCATGCAATCCCTGCTGGATGCGGCGGGAGAAGGAGCGCGCTTCCTTGAGGTGGGAACGGGCACCGGGCGAATCAGCATCCCTTTACTGGAACGCGGTGCCGATCTGATCGGCTGCGATCTTTCGACGAAGATGCTCTCCCGTCAACGAGAGAAGTATCCTGCCGCCCGTCTCCTCCGCGCGGACGCGGCCTTTCTGCCGTTTCCCTCCCATCATTTCGACGCGGTGCTGGTTGTCCATGTGATGCATCTCATCGGTCCGTGGAAAGATGCGCTGCACGAATTCAAGCGCCTGCTCCACGCGGGCGGTGTCTTTCTCAACGTGGGTACCAATGAACCGGTGGAGAAGTCCGTGCGCGGGCAACTGCACGATCACTGGCAGGATTGGCTGAAGGCCCAGGGCGTCGACACGCGGCATCCCGGCGCACAGAGCGGGGAGGAGGTCCTGGCGGAACTGCGCTCCCAGGGCGCGCGTTTGGAAGAGGTGGACGTGGTCCGCTTCCCTCATTCCTACACCCTGCGCCTCGAGCTGGAGCGATACGCCCGGCGCGTGTCTTCCGATACCTGGTCTGTCCCTGATGCGATTTTTCAAACGAGTTCTTGCTGATTTGCGGGACTGGGCTGTGCACGAATTCGGCAACCTCGATCAGCAAATCGAAGAGACCAGTCGCTTTATATTTGATGTTGCTCGTTTCGATACCTAACGAAGGAGACTTTGGAATTCTGACCGCGAGCTTCATCATTGTGAAATCTTCCAAAGAGACTTCCGAAGTCTGGCTGTAGTCTCGTCTGATAAAATCATCCCAAGCTTCGTTATGAGTCATCATGCCCGGGACTGATCAACATACCATTTACGTTGCCGTCGTCATTGCTATTCTCGGTCTTATGATCGGTTTTGCAAAAGGTGGCTTTGGTGGTTTGGGGGCCTTGCTGACTCCGATCCTGGCGTTGGTCTTGCCGGTGGCGACGGCCGTGGGCGTGCTCCTGCCCATGTTGATGGTGGGCGATGTATTTGCAGTTTCCATGTATTGGAAGGAATGGGATGCAGACCTCGTCAAACGGATGCTGCCTGGCGGTATCGTCGGCGCCCTGGCTGGCACCTTCCTGCTTTCATCGATCCCCACCAATGGCTTGCGCATCATTCTGGGAATCTTCGTATTGGTGATGGTAGCCTATAAATTCCTCAGCGATCGGATCGAGGGAATGCGCTATCAATCCCGGCCGTGGCATGGGCTTGTCGCAGGATTGTTATCCGGGGTGGCTTCTGGCATGTTCAACAGCGGCGGCCCGCCGGTGAATTTCTACCTGTTGTTGCAAAAGCTACAGGCGCGGCGCTTTATTGCCACAACTGCCCTTTATTTCGCCTTACTAAATCTGATCAAAGTGCCGGGCTTTCTGTATACCGGAGTGCTCAATCTGAACTTGTTGTTTTCGCTCTGGTGGGTGTTTCCGTTCATCCCCGTTGGGCTTTGGCTCGCCCGGCGGACGCTGACTCGCGTCAGTCCCACGGCCTTTGAATCGATCATCATCATCCTGCTGATCTTCTCCAGCCTGTGGTTGTTCTGGCAGAGTAGATAAAAAGAATCACTCCATGATGCAGGCGGGACAGCTTCGGGCAGCATATTCTTATGAAAGTCGACAATCGTTATTGCATTGCATAGTGCAACCGCTTATGACGCCTGTTACGCTTTGCTTGCTCGGAAGTTGGATATTCCGCTAATAACAGCAGATGAGCAATTAGCGCGGGCTTTTGAGTCTGCCGTTTTTATCGGAGATTTCGATATACAACCATTTGAAAAAGAATAAATTTTCAATGAGATGGCTGAAGTCTTTGCTTTCAGGAAAAGCGTGCAGTGCTGAGAGCACTATTAAGAAAAGAGACTTCGGAAATCTTTTTGCATGTAAGGCTTCCGAAGCCCGAAAGAAACTATTGCAAACGGGCGAGTTCGGTCGGAGAGGCTTCACCATCCACCCAATGCGTAAAATCCTGCGTCAAGCACTCGCTGGGTGAACCACACGAATATCCGGTATCCAGATGATACGTATTAAACAGGATGATCTGGTCGTTGACTTGCACAACCTGGCGGACAATGGTACGGGTATTATTTATGTAACATTTCCCGACACGGATGTCTCGTTTTCGTAACATCAGGTGCTCCTTTCTGGTTGGGACTTGTGTTCCGCCGTTGGCTTCACACACTTGTGTTATACCGCAAAGGAATCATCTCTTCATGAAATGAGCTTAAGATTCTTGTGTCGAATTTGTAAGCACGGGATCAGTTGTTTTGGTTTTTATTAAGCTGCCAGATCTTCCAGGTCAGGACTGTTGCAAATGAAACCCAGGCAAGGTAGGGAAGCAGAAGCATGCCAGCCAATGGCGTTAATCGCCAGAAGAGAAGCAGCGTCACCAGGATGGCTGCCCATAAGACAACGATGTCGCTCAGGGCTATGTCTGTACGATGAAGCCCGAAGAAGGTCCACGTCCATACGGCGTTCAACAGTAGTTGAAACACAAACAATCCCAGTGGGAAGAGCGCACCCATCCATCCGTATTGTTTCCACACCAGCCACGCGGCAATTGCCATAAGTAGGTAGAGAACGCTCCAGACGGGGGCGAAAATCCAGTTGGGTGGGTTCCAGCCTGGCTTGTTCAAGTTCTTGTACCATTCGTCGGGTAGATAACGAGACCCGAGCCAGGCCATCCCAAACGTTAGCGCCAGCCAGCCCAGCGCGCCAAGAATTGATCCAGTGGCTGTCATCGTAACTCCTTTCATGCGAAGTGGTAGTCACCTTGCATGAGCAAGGCTGTACTCCTTTATTCTCGGTAGTCATCTTTAAGATGACTGTCACCCGATCCGTAAAAGCTTAGAAACTTGCGACCGCCTCCTGCACCGAAGGATAGGAGCGCAGTACTTCCATCATGCCGACATTCTCCAACACTTCCATGACCCGCGGGGGAAGGCAGGCCAGTGCGACTCCGCCCTCGGACTTTTGAGCATTCTGCGAGGTCTTCAGGATGGCGCGCACGCCTGCCGAGGATAAATACGTCACATCCTTGAGATCCAGCACCAGCTTCTTGTTTGCACGTAAGGCCGTGCCCAGTTCATCATCCAGCGCCGTGGCGTTGACCGAATCCACTCTGCCGGAAATTGTCACCACTGCCACGTTCCCATTCTGCTCACTCTTGGCGGAAAAATTGTCCATCGAAAACTCCTTGTAACAGTATTGCGAACCGTTTGTCTGAAGCGATACGCCAGCAGGATAAGATCAGATTGCTCGATTGTACATTGCCTGAGAGAACTTCGGAAGCCCTATGGACAACGACTTCCCTGTGCGGGGTCCAAGAATACGAAAGTCGGCAGGGTTTTGCCTGCCGACTTTTTGTGTCGAGTCAATGTGTTGATCGCTCTATCTTGCCTTACCAACTTTACCAGGCGGCCAATCCCACCGAACCGGCCGGGGCTGTAACCTCACCGACCGGGACCAGGCTGCCGTCCGCTTTCACTTCGAAGGCGCTGATCACGCTGTTGGCGCCACCCAGGGCAACGAGATATCTCCCGTTATTGGTGAGTGCCATATCGATCGGGCTGCTGCCCGTAGCGGTCAGACCGGCCTGCGGATCCAGCAGCGTGAGCGAGCCATCCTTCCCGATGCGGAAACTGGAAATCGAAGCACTACCGGCGTTCGTATCATAGGCATACTTGCCGTTCTTGGAAATGATCACCCAGCAAGCCGCAGTTTGCTGAGTCTCAACTGAAGGGCTGATCGGACTTAAGCCATGAGCGCTCACAGCATAGGAAGAGAGCGCGCTGGCGTCAGCCGCGCCGCCAAAGGCCTCCGAGACGATCAGATGACCGCGCGGATCGAAGGCAAAGCCGAAGGGCGTCATCCCGGCTGAGGGGTAGGTGATCGGCGCTTCGGCGAAGAAGCCGTGAGTTAGCGCGAAGGTATCGATCAGGTTAGTGCCTTTTTCAGTCACTACCAGGAAATCACCGCGCGTGCTGAAGGATATTTGGGCTGGTCCGGGAGCAGCGCCAGTTCCTCCGTTACTGAGCGGCTGAGTCGAATGGGGCAGGGGCAACAAAGTACCGTTCAAGCGTAGCAGGAAGCCACTGATATTACCGCTGCCTCCCCCGTTGACCACGTACAGAAGGTGGCCGCGCACCGTCAGGCTGATCGGCATTGTACCGCCTGAGTCAATTACATCCGTCAGCTTGAGGCCGTTGCTCCTCACCGCGAAGACAGAGATCTCATTACTGCCGGCATTGACAGCAAAGAGCCAGCGGTTATTTTCGCTTAGAACGACCGCGCCTTGCGAACCGAGGCCCGCGCCGCTTCCCAATCCGCCCGTGGAATAAGATTTCTGCGTGACTGAATTCCCGGGCCCGCGTTGGAATGCAACAATTTCATTGCCGCTGGCCGAGTTGGTCATCGTGTAAACAGCATTTTGTACGAAGTGTGCATGGCTGCCGGAAGCTGCCGCCGGACTGGTAAACCCTGCCATCAAGGGAATGATAAACACCGCTATCAAAAGTATGCGAGTGCTGAGATGTTTGGCAAATGTTAAACTTTTCATCCGTAAAGTCTCCTATAAAAAGTCTGGTTGGCTCGACACTTTTATAGTAGGTTTTCAAGCTTAGAGGCCGCTTGGAAAAGAATTACCCGGAGATTACCCAATTCTTACGATTTTATTTAAGTGGTTATCTGGTGGGGCCAGGTGTTATTGCGCTTTGACTTCCGAAGTCGCCCGTCAGAATCCTGGCAATAACGTGCGATAAAATTACAAAATACTTTATCGCTACTGATTTTTACTGGAGGCGAGTTGGAATTCGAGAACGAATCTTACGATGAGACTGAAGAACGCAAACGGCCCGGCGTGGAACGCGTTTATAAAAATGATCACATCGCGGTTTCCTGGGAACCAAAACGATGCATCCATGCTGGATACTGTTTTCACGGTTTGCCAGAAGTCTTCCAGCCACAGGAGCGGCCGTGGGTCGAGATCGACACGGCGACCGCGGATCAGATCGCTGAGGTTGTGATGACCTGTCCGACAGGCGCGTTGCACTTCGCGCGACCCGATGGCGGCCCACAAGAGCAGCCCATCTCGGAAACGACCATCGACGCGCGACCGAACGGTCCTCTCTATGTGCGCGGTCGTGTGCGCATCTCCGGACCGGGTGGAAAGCTGATTCACGAGGATACGCGCTTGGCACTATGCCGATGCGGCCACTCCGCCAACAAACCCTTCTGCAATGGGAGTCACCGGCACGTCGGCTTCCGCTCGACGAATGAGGCCGGGAGCGGATTCGAATAGAGGCTAACCATGAAAAAACATTATCCCTGGTTATGGTTCGATGCTGATGGAACCTTGTTCGATTTCAAGCGCGCAGAAGCAACCGCCCTGAAGCAGACCTTCCATTCATTGAGTCTTCCTTTTGAAGAGCGTTACCTGGATGTTTATCACCGCATCAACCAGGGACTTTGGCAAGCGCTCGAAAGAAAAGAGATCACTTCTGAAGCCCTGCAATATCGTCGCTTCGAGTTACTACAGGGATCCCTGCAACTGAGTGGTTCATTCGATCAGATGAGTAGTGTCTATCTGGAACAATTGGCGATCTGCTCCGAATTGATGGAGGAGGCCGAAGATGTTTTGCGCGCCTTGCACAGGAAAAGTCGCATTGCCATTATAACCAATGGCTTGCGGGCCGTTCAACGCAGCCGTCTGGCACATTCCACGATTCGGTATTTGATCACAGACATCATCATTTCCGAGGAGATCGGCGCGGCCAAACCCCAGGCGGCTTTCTTCGACATCGCTTTTTCCCGCCTGGGGCATCCGGCCAAAAGCGAGGTGCTGATCATCGGCGATAGCCTCAGCTCCGACATGCCCGGCGGTGTGAACTATGGATTGGACACCTGCTGGTTCAATCCCGCCGGCGAGCCGCGGCCACAAAATTTAGCGATTACCCATGAGATCCGCCATTTGCATGAATTGTTGGATATTCTTGCGTAGCAGGAAGGGAAATTGATCAAACGCTACAGGGTTAAACCCGATGTCAAAATCAAACTTTCGGAATGGGATGCCACCGATACCGGCGATTTCAGAGGTGATAAAAGTGAAGGAGTGGCCCAACGCGAACAGCTGAACCGCAGGCTGGAAGCACTGCAGGAATTGTTATTTGCCGAGCACAAACATAAAGTTCTGGTTGAATTACAAGCCATGGATACCGGCGGCAAGAACGGAACGATCCGTCGGGTGTTCGAAGGCGTTAATCCGGCCGGGGTCCGCGTGGCCAGTTTCAAAGCGCATACTGCTGAGGAACTCGCTTATGACTTTCTATGGCGGGTCCACCGAGAGGTGTCGGGCCAAGGGGAATTGGTCATCTTCAATCGCAGTCATTATGAGGACCTGCTGGTAGTTCGCGTACATAAGCTTGTTCGGCAGGAAGTCTGGGGTCAGCGCTTCGCTCAGATCAACGACTTCGAGCGCATGTCGGCCGAAAGCGGCACCACCATTTTGAAGTTCTATCTGCACATTGATTTGGATGAACAAAAGGAAAGATTACAGGCCCGCCTGGATGAACCCTCCAAACATTGGAAGTTCCGCCTCGCTGACCTGGATGAACGCAAGCGCTGGCCTGACTACATGGAAGCCTACGAAGATGTGCTGAGTAAGACCAGCACGAAATATGCGCCCTGGTATATCGTTCCTGCCAATCATAAATGGTACCGCGACCTGGTGATCGCTTCTGTGCTGGTGGAAACGCTTGAGGCATTGAAGATGAAATATCCCGCATCAGAAGAAGACCTGGTTGGGGTTGTGATTGAATAAAGAAAACTGCCAGTCACTTCAAGAGTAACTGGCAATTTGTTTTAGAGTTCCCTGGATTGTAACCAGCTCAAACAATATTCGGCCAGCTCCTGCCAGCCGCTGTCGATGACCAGTGAATGACCGCGGTGGGCGAACTCTCTGTACTCTGTGACCGCTTTGGATTTGCCGTAGGCGCGTAGTGTGCTTTTCACTAACACTGGCGGAACGGTGTTATCCGCCAGGCCGGAGATCAACAACAAAGGTCCACGTAAGGCATTCGCCACGTTGACCTTGGTGGCTGAATTTGGATTGAAGGTGGCGGTGGCAGCCTGGAAGAGTGGACGCCCGGGAGCCGGCATGGCGTACGTGGCGTAAAGTTCTTTCGCTTCCTGTTCGGAGACCGCGTTGGTGAACCCGAAGCGGAACTGGGCCTCGGTCAATGAAACCGCGCGGTTGAAATTGAAGGGATTGCCCAGTACCGGGAAGGATGATTTCAATGCAGAGATCGGTAACTCAGGCACGCCCTTAATCGGTGCGGGATCGATGGCAATGCCTGCCACCCCAAGATCGCGATCCAACAGGTTCTGTACCAATAAACCGCCGAACGAATGACCGATCAGAATAGGTTTTTGATTCAAGGCCTGGATCTGTTTGGCGATATGATCGGCGATCTCGGTCACGCCATAACCGGCAACTGCCTGGGCGTCCCTGCGTGTGGCCTCAGTGGTTTCCGCATCGCCCGGCCAGCTGGCGGCAAGGGCTTCATAGCCGTGCTCACGAAAAAAATTCATCCAATTATTCCATGACTCGGCGTGCAGCCAGAGTCCATGGATAAACATAACCGGGTTTTGGGAAGAACGGTTGGGTGACATACATGCTCCTTGTGATTATTATTCAGCAGCGCGGGATCGAATCGCGCCCTGTTGAGGAGGGCTGCATTACACGGCAAAATTGCACCGCTTTCACTGGGCATCACTGGCAAGAGGGGATAAACCGGACAGAGTTTATCATAATTTATGACCGTGCGGTTTTTGGCTTTTCGTTTTTTCGGTTAGGTGACGAGCCGGATATTGTCCAGGTGAACGATCCTGGTAAAGTTCCATGGAAGATGATTTCCAGCGCGGCGTTGAGAATTCCATGGGAACGATCTCTCGGGTGTGCCTGCCTGTTCCAGGACCATGCAGGGCAATGGCGCTAATCTCGTGGGCGGTGAAGCCGCGGAACCAATCGAAACAAAAAAACGGACAAGTCTGCTCGTCCGTTTCGCTAGAGTGAGGTCATAAGCGGTTCTTCTTGCCTCTGCATGTTGAGAAACGCTTCCACGACTTTTGGATCGAATTGAATTCCGGATAAGGAGCGGATGTATTCCAACACTTTTTCCTTCGGCCAGCCTTTGCGATAAGGACGGTCGGAGAGCAGCGCGTCCCAGACATCCACAACAGTGAAGATACGTGCCGCAAAGGGAATTTCCCCGCCCTTCAAAGCGCGCGGATAACCTGTCCCATCCCATTTCTCATGATGACAATAGGGAATGTCGAGCGCGGGTTGTAAATACGCAATCGGTTTGAGCAGTTCAAACGCGTAAACCGGATGCCTGCGCATGATCTCCCATTCCTCTTCTGTCAGCTTATCTGGCTTAAGCAGGATCTCATCTGGAATGCCCATTTTGCCGATATCATGGAGGAGCGCTCCGCGGCGAATATGGACCAGTTCCTGCTCGCTCAATCCCATGACTTTTGCCAGCTTGAGAGTGGTCTCGGTCACACGCTGGGTATGTCCTTCTGTTTCTCTATCACGCAGATCCAGTGCGGCAGACCAGCCTTCCAGCGTTCTGTCGTAAGTCAGGGTCAATTCAAAATTGCTGCGCTGGAGATCGTTGAACAGCGTGGTGTTGTCAATGGCAATGGCGGCTTGTCCGCCAAGCGCCTCCAGAAATTCCACCCATTCCGAGTCGGGTTCCAGCTGGGATCGTTGGAAAACCTCCAACACGCCGACCAGCGTTCCTTTTGCCAGAAGCGGTATGCCGAAGTAAGTTACAAAGCCCTCATTTTCAAAGATCTTCCTGCGCAACAGAATGTCTTCCTGTTGTTCCAGGTGCTGTATCTGCAGCATCTCGCGTTTCAAGGCGAGTTTTCCAACCATGCCATCTCCGACATGGATACTGAAATTCCTTACCTTTTCTTCGAAACGAAAACCATAACTGCTGGCCAACTCAAGCATTTGTGTGTGAGGGGTGACCAGCAGGATGTCGCTGGCATCGACACCCAACTGCGTTACAACCTCTCCAAGAATGATTTTCAAGGTTAACTGCAAATTCAGGCTATTGCTGATGGCGGCGTCAATATTACGCAAAGCCTGGGTCCGGCTATAACGTCTTTCAGATTCTTTCATACAGACGTGCATTGGAAATGGCCTGTGCGGCCAAATCTGCCAGACTTTGAAGCAGGCTGATGTCATCTTCGCTAAACGCATAAGTCTCGTCCAAGCTGATCACGTTAAGCAAGCCAATATACTTGCCTTCTCGCTTCAGCTCCGCGCTGGCCAGACTTCGGATGCCCGCGTTGGCAAACAATGAGTTCGATGAAAACGGGAGAAGCCTCGTGTCTTGCACGGAGAGGACAGAGCCATGCTCCTGTCTGATTAGTTTCTGTATCGCTCCTGCCAGTGCGGGCGCCTGTGCGAGTATCTCCGGTGGCAGGCCACACGTGGATGCCAGTTCAAATAGATCCCGTTTTTCATTGTAAAGCATGAGGCCGGAGGCAGAGATTCTCAGCGCCTGCCGGGTCTCCTCACAAACCAGCTTGAGGACGGTTTTCAATTCAAGCTGGGCGTTGAGATTACGTGCCACGCGGGCGAGTGTGTTGGTCCGCTCCGCCTGGCGAAGTTTTTCGGCCTCAGCCAGTTTTTGTCTGGTGACATCCCGACCATATAGATTGACATAGTTGGAATCCAGAATCGGGGCCAGGATGCAGGAGATGGTACGTCCAGCAAACTTCAATTCAAATTCTCGATTCTCTCCTGAATGGAAGGTCGCCCCAAGCAGTTCTTTTATTTCATTGGGTACGATCTGCAGATAACCCTGTTCCTCCCAAAATTTAATCAGGGCCTCGCCACTCTTATTTGCATAAAGAATCTTCCCATCCAGTGTCAGACGCAATACCTGGTTGGGATTTTCGGCCGGGAACTTGGAAAGACTGAGGATTTCCTCTTCCGCCTTTTTCTGCTCGGTCACATCACGTGCCATGCCGCGCACAATTGGCCTGTCTACGCCTTCTGTTCGCAGGGTGTTTCTGTATTTCCATATCCGCTCTTCGCCAGTGATCGTTTTGACAGTGATCCAGCCTTCTGCTTCACCCCGCGTCTTTATTTCCGCCAGATAGCCTGCAAAAAGCTCCCGCGTCTTTGGCGCAAGGAAGTCGCTGAGATTTCTACCCAACAGAGCACCGGTCGGATAACCCAGCTTCTTTTCTGCATAGGGGTTCACTGAGAGTAGATTGCCCTCCAGATCGTGTGTACAGATGAGATCGTGACTGTTGTTGACCAAATCCCGGTAGCGGTCTTCGCTGCTTCGTAGTGTTTCCTCGGCCAGTACCCGTTCCGTGATATCGCGGTAATTCGCCACGATGGCTTCAACGCCCGGTTCATCTAGCAGGTTGGTGACCGCGGCCTCAATCCAAATCCAGGAGCCGCTTCGGTGGCGCAGCCGGAATACCATGCGAGCGAGGCTGCCAGGCTCTTGAATCAGAGTTTGAAACGTCCCCATGGTGGTTTCCAAATCGTCTGGATGCAGCAATTCAAAGGCATTCCGGTTAATCCATTCCTCAACTCCGTAGCCTAACATCCCCGAGGCTGCCGGGCTATCGTACAAAACGTTGCCATTGATATCCAGCAGAGTGATGGCATCCGCGTTATTCTCAATCAGTGCCCGGAAGCGCTTTTCGCTTTGCTGTAAAGCTTCTTCCGCCTCCTTGCGTGCGGTGATATCCTGATTTGTGCCGTGCGTTCTGATCGTTCTTCCTTGTGCATCCTTGTCGGTGCGGATGTGAACTGCCACATAGCCTGTTTCACCATCGGTGCGAATGATGCGATGTTGCAGTTCTGTTCGATAGTGAGGACCCCTTGCCTCACGGCCCTTTTGGATCTCCACCTTCACAACTTCCTGATCATCTGGATGCACAAAGCGCTGGGAGTATTGGGTGGAGGACATCTTGTATCCGCCTTCCTGTTCGGCCGTCGTGCGAAGGAGCGCATAGAATTGATCGTTGAAGGTAAATTGATCGGTGTCCACATCGTATTCCCATGGCCCCAATTCCGCAATCTCCATGGCTTCGATGAGCTGCGCTTCACTTCTTTGCAGGGCTTCTCCTGCTTCTTTTCGTTCGGTGATGTAGGTTTGTAACAACGCGTTCGCCCTCGATAAATCTGCGGTTCTTTCCCGGACCCGGGCTTCCAATTCGTCATAAAGACTTTTTAATTCCGCCACAGCTTTTTGACGCTCACCCATCTCCGCTTGAACTTCCCTGGATCTGCGATAGGAAAAAATGGCCGAGGCAATACATAAAAACAGGACGGTTGCCAGTATTTCATCGATTCCTTTGATCCTATATTGTCTTTCCCAGGCTGAAATCGTTTCATAGAACCTAAACGAATATTCGAACAACCAAAGGACCAGGACAGAAATGAAAATGATCAGAAGGTCATTTCTGATCGTTCTCTGGCGCAGTTCCATCTCTTTGGATAAATCTTGCTCTGGCTCTTTATTTTTCGTAACTACGATGCCAATGAACAAACTGGCGATGGAAATAACGAACATGATCAGTTGTGTTTGACCCAGCCCGGCAGGATCGAATTGGAGATCAGATAATCCCAGCGTGATCGTGAAGTTGATCAGGAGAACGCCCAGACTGGCCCCTGCAACCCCATGATCCAAAGCGATCCAAATGAGGGGAATCGCAACCAGGAGAACCGGACGGAAATTATTTGGCCATTGGATAAAAAACACCATGCAGAGCACGGCGAGCATACTGATCAATTGCCCCAGTACGTGGCCCGGATGAAGCGGCGAGGGGAGTGTTCCGGGGGGAGTCAATGATTCCCGGGAGACGAAACGCTTTATCCAGGGCATGACATATAGAAGCAGGGCGGGAGTCACGACCAGAATGCCGATCATTTCTCCTATCCACCACTGTGCCATCGCCGGGAAGCGCTCGGACTCCGGCACGAGGCCGCTTGCAATGGAACTGGAAACGGAGACAATTGCCAGGATCGCGGACACAATTGCCGAGGCGAGCAGTAACCAAAGCAGGTCATGTGCATTCTTGAATTGCAGATCTATCCGCACCCATCTTCGCAGGAATAAGGTGGCGAGGCCGTAGGTGAGGGAAACGAGAACAGCCCAGCCCAAAATGGATTCGAATGGAATGGGGAAGTGAAAGATAAAGAGGCTGCTGATCAAAGAGGCAACTACCAGAATGGGAGAATAGATCGCGCCAAATGTTAAAAGAAGCGCGAAGCTAACACCATCTGGAGGATACCAGGCAACAACTCCCGGAAATATTTGGAGCATATGCGTAAGTATGTCTAGACCGGCGAAAACCACCAGATAGATAAGGATGAGCAAGCCGCTGCGAAGATCGGGCCGTGACAGGACGCCTTCCTTTTTGAAGCCCTGAATCTTTGTTTCCATAAAATAGTATTCTAATTAAGATATGGGATGGCAACATTTACAGATGCCTTACAGCAAGACCCACCTGATGAATTTGAATAGTTGACGGATAAATTTATTTCACATAAATTGGATTGCTAAAGATCCAGCCGCGTTTGCGCCCAAGATAGTTGCGCCAGGCTTCCACGCGGTAGACGCCCGGTTCGCTCACGCTGTAGGCACAGGCAAAAGATTGTTTCCAGATGTTGATGATTTTGCCATCTTTGAGCAAACGGATTTCCGCTGGTTTGGGCAAATGTGCCTGTAAAGTCACACCTCCTTTAACGGGAATCTCTGCCCCCATGATGACAGAATCTTCGAGGCCCCTCGCCTTGAAGATGAAACCGCGCGTCGGAGCGGGGAGGTCATAAGCGATGAAACAGCGTCCTGCCGCCAGCGCCTCATAGATCATTTTCTTGTCGGTAACGACTTCACCGGTCAATGGTTGCGGAATGAACACGTGCGTGTTCACAGCGCGGAAATGAAAATCATAGGGAAAGATGACTCGCCGCAATGGACCCATGCTCATCAGCAGGGCATGAGCATCCGAGCCACCGATGGCCACGATCTTGCGTCCGCTCTCGAGCAATTCATCCCAGCGGAAGATTGTTTCAGGAATGGGACTGTGCCCAATGAATTGAGGAAAGAAGGCATAGAAAACACCGTGCAATTTGGTGGGTACGACTGTCTTGAGTTCGCTCAATCCATTCCAGAGTTCGAGGCCGGTAAAGCCCTGGACCTCCCAGGCTTCCCACGAGATATCCGTTTCGTTGAAGGCAGGCGCGGCCGGATCGCGCGGATGTGCAATGAAAGCCAGTCCGCCGGCTTCGTTGACTCCGTTGATCAGAGTCTGTGGGTCATCTGCCAGCGTGGAAACATCGCGGTTGGCATTGAAAACGAGCAGGTGATTCTTTTGCGGGTCGCGGTCCTGGTCGTGGACTTCCTGTCCAACCAGGAGCAGGACGCGGCTGGGTCCGACACGGTAATATCCTTCCACACCCTGGACGAGCACGTTGTGATCCGTGACGATGACTGCATCCAATCCGGTGCGGATGGCTGCCTGCGCGATGTCCTTATGTGTGCCGCTTCCATCCGAGTAGCGTGTGTGCATATGTAAATTCACAACGATTTCGTGCATCGATCCTCGATCCAACGTGATTTCGACGGGCGCGGCTTTACTAAGAGTAACATGAACACCCAAGTTGACGGTTCTTCTGCCTAGCAGGTATAATGTTCCCGCTTAAAAGGAGGCATGTTCGTCAATGATTACTTATCTAAATATCGCGCTGATTATAATCTCGGTTCTGCTCATCCTGAGCGTGATCCTGCAGAGCAAGGGTGCAGGCTTGGGCGGGCTGACCGGCGCCGACACTGGCAGTATTTTCACTGCCCGCCGCGGCATCGAGCGCACGTTGTTTTGGGTCACCATCGTATTAAGCGTTATTTTCTTCGCGCTGGTGATAACGCTTCTGTTGATATCCGGATAATTTCACGGATCTCTTTCGAAGGGCCGTTCCTCCTGCGCGGTGACGCCTTGCGTGATGCGCTGGCTGGGAAACAGGCCTTTCTTTTTTGTACATGAAACAATTACGCTGGCAGATTCTGGTTGTCCTGGTTACACTGATTATTTTGGCTGTTCTGTTATTGAGCCAGCAATCGCCTGTAACAAACGGACCCATCCTTCCGCAGCCTGAACAGGGAGGTGTATATACCGAGGGCCTGGTCGGATCGTTGGGACGTCTCAACCCATTATTGGATTGGAACAATTCCGCGGATCGTGACATAGACCGCCTGCTTTTTAGCGGTCTGTTCCGCTTTGATGAACATGGCCTGCCCGCAGTGGACCTGGCCCAATCGTGGGGTAATACGCCGGATGGAATGGTCTATAACATTTCTATCCGCCCGAACGCGGTCTGGCATGATGGCACACCGGTAACCAGTGACGATGTGATTTTCACCATCGACATGATGAAAAGCGCTGGCTCCATGTATCCTCAGGACGTCAAGGATTTGTGGAACAAGGTTGAAGTGACCAAGCTGGATGATAAGAACTTCAAGCTTACCTTGCCCGAGCCGTATGTGCCTTTCATCGACTATCTGACTTTTGGGGTCCTGCCCAAACATTTGCTGGAGTCGGTCCCTCCGGATCAAATGGAGACGTCGGACTTCAATATTAACCCGGTGGGTACGGGGCCTTATAAATTCGATCACTTGATCATCGATAATGGTCGGATCACAGGCGTGGTATTGACCGTCTCAGATACTTATTATTTACAGGCGCCTTATATCGAGCAGGTGGTCTTCCGTTATTACCCCTCCTCTGCCGCGGCAATGGATGCTTACCAGCAGGGCGATGTGATTTCGGTCAGTCAGATCACGCCCGATGTGTTGAGCGCGGCATTGGAGGAGCCCAATCTCTCGATCTATACCAGCCGTCTGCCCGAGATGAGCTTTGTGTTCCTGAACTTGAACAATCCAGAAGTGGATTTTCTGCAAAATGCCAAAGTGCGGCGGGCGCTCATACTGGGATTGAATCGCCCGTATATCATCAACACTTATTTGGAAGGCCAGGCAGTCATCTCCGATGGTCCCATCCTGCCGCTTTCATGGGCATACTATGATGGAATCGAGCACTTTGAATACGATCCCGATCAGGCGATCAAGCTGTTGAAGGGCGAAGGCTATGTGATTCCGGCCTCCGGCGGCGATGTACGCGCTAAGGACGGCGTTCCGCTTTCATTCACGATGCTGCATCCCGATGACAGCCTGCATACGCAGATTGCCGAGGCGATCCGGGACGAATGGGCTGCGATCGGCGTCCATGTGGATTTGCAAGCCATGCCTTACGACAAGCTGGTAACGGCCTCGCTCGCCTCCCGTACCTATCAGGCTGCTCTCGCGGACCTGGATCTTTCGCGCACCCCGGATCCGGATCCGTATCCCTTTTGGCATGAGGCTGAAGCGATAGGCGGACAGAACTACTCCCAGTGGCACAACCGTGCCGCGAGCGAATATCTCGAGCAGGCGCGCGTCACTGCCGATTACACTTTGCGCACGCGCCTCTATCGCAATTTTCAGGTCGTGTTCGACAAGGAACTACCCTCGCTCCCGTTGTATGTTCCGGTATACTCCTATGGAGTGGACGCGCAAGTGCAGGGAGTACAGGTCGCGGCGTTGTACGATCCAAGCGATCGTCTGGCGACCTTCACAAGCTGGTATCTACTCACACGCCGCGCTTTGGAGCAGACTGAAGTTCCCACGGCAACTCCGTAATTCAAACTAAAACAAAAGAGGCATCATGAGCGAACTTGAACAGGCACTCGATTACGCAAAGCAAAACCGCGAACATTTTTTGAATGAATTGATCGAAGTGCTGAAAATCCCATCCATTTCCACGGATGCTGAATTCAACGCGGATGTTCAGCGGACAGCCGAATGGATGGCGAATCATCTAAAAGCGCTTGGCATGGAGCACGTGGAGATCATGCCCACCGCTGGACATCCAGTGGTGTATGGCGATTACCTCAAAGTGCCCGGCGCGCCGACCGTGTTGGTCTACGGACATTACGATGTACAACCGGCTGATCCGCTGGTGCTATGGCAGACCGGTCCTTTCGAGCCGGAAGTGCGCGGCGATTTGTTGTATGCGCGCGGTTCATCTGATATGAAAGGACAGGTGGTGGCAACATTCAGCGCCATCGAAGCCGTGATGAAAAGTGGAGCATCGCCTGTCAATCTAAAATTCCTGTTGGAAGGCGAAGAGGAGATTGGTTCGAAGAACCTCGAATCTTTCCTGAAAAAACATGCCGAAAAATTCAAAGCGGACGTTTCACTCAACCCCGACGCAGGCATGATCGGTATTGACCAACCAACCATCACCTACGGCTTGCGTGGGCTGGCTTACGTGGAAGTCAATGTGTACGGTCCCAAAGCTGATCTGCATTCCGGCCTGTATGGCGGCGCGGTGCATAATCCTGCACAGGTGTTGGCTGAGTTGATCGCCAGGATGCACGATGAGAAGGGCCGCATTACTTTACCGGGCTTTTACGATAGTGTCCGTTCGCTCAGCGACCAGGAACGTGCCGATTTTGCACGTCTTCCCAATGACGATGCCTCTTATTTGAAGGAAACCGGCGTCCCGGCATTGTGGGGCGAAGAAGGCTATAGCTCGGCAGAACGCACGGGCGCACGTCCCACGCTGGAAGTGAACGGCTTGCTCTCCGGTTGGACAGGAGCCGGCTCCAAGACGGTTCTGCCGGCAAAGGCCATGGCGAAGATTTCCTGTCGTCTCGTCCCGGATCAAACTCCGAAGGAAGTGGAAGGTCAGATCGTGCGTTTTATGGAACAGAACGCACCGAAGACGGTGACCTGGGAAGTGAAGAGTTTGAACGATAGCCCGACCGCCATCGCAGATTTGAACAATCCCGGCGTGAAAGCCATGCATACAGCCCTGGAAACGGTTTGGGGGACGCGTCCGCTCTATCGTCGGGAAGGCGGTTCCATCGGCGCGGTGGCCATGTTGCAGCAGATTTGTAATGTCGAGTCCGTGTTGGTCGGTATGGGTTTGCCCACTGACAATGTCCATTCACCAAATGAACATTTGCATTTGCCAACCTGGTACAAAGGCATCGATGCGTTCATTCATTTCTTTTATAACTTGAAATCCTGATGGAAGATCGAATTATTACCTACGGCGGACAGGCTGTGATCGAAGGCGTGATGATGCGCGGGCAAAGGGCGTTTGCCATTGCCATGCGCGCGCCCGATGGGGAGATTGTTGTTCATAAAGAAAATCTTGCATCGGTCTATCGTTCACGTATTGCGAAGATCCCATTTTTACGCGGCGTGATTTTATTGTGGGATGCACTGGGACTTGGTATGCGCGCCCTAACTCTTTCCGCAAACACGCAAACGGGCGAAGAGGAAAAACTGGAAGGTCCGGCGCTTTATCTCACGTTGGGTGTGTCTCTTACACTGGGTATTGGTTTGTTCTTTCTTTTGCCGGCCGGGATTGGTGGTTTGGCGGAGAAGTATCTTGGCTGGAATGCCTGGCTGAATAATTTACTGGAAGGCGTTGTGCGTTTGATCCTGCTCGTCGCTTATATCTGGGCCATTGGTTTTATGCCCGATGTTAAACGCTTATTTGGCTATCATGGCGCGGAGCATAAGACCATCAATGCCTTCGAAGCAGGGGCAGAATTGACACCCGAATCCGTGGCGAAGTTTCCGCTGGCGCACGCCCGTTGCGGCACAGCCTTTTTATTGACTCTGGTACTGGTTTCGATTTTGGTCTTCACCGCGCTGGGACCGCTTTCGCTATTTTGGCGCCTCGCCAGCCGCATTTTGTTGATTCCCGTACTGGCAGGCATTGCGTTGGAATATATCCGCTGGACGGCCAATCATCTGGATTCGCCCTTCGTGCGCCTGCTCATCAAGCCAAATCTTGCGTTGCAATCTCTGACGACCCGCGAGCCCGACGCATCCATGCTGGAGGTCGCCATCGAATCCTTCAAGACCATGCGTCAGGCCGAACAGGAGTTTGTGGCATAAAACTCTCGCGCTGAGCGGAGTGCCTGGTGGAGACGCTTTGCGTCGAAACCATGCGCCACGTAGTCGCAGCGCGGATCATCAAGCAATCTCCGTATAAATATCCGATACTGAATAAGGGCATTTCTGCCCTTATTCTTTTTTAACTTCGAGAAGGTGGTTTCAAGCTAAAATCGATCCCGTGAAAATCGGTAAACTGATTAGGATCATCACCGGGATACTGATCGTTCTTGGTGTAGGCATCACTGCTTATTTCCTGTATCATCCAGATCGACCGGCGCCCATTCCCACCAAAGAAAAATTATTCGACGGCGTGACTTTTCGTCGTATCGTACGATATGTTCCACGTCCCATGGTGGCAAATGTGTTGGTGATCGATACGAAAGTGAAAGGCATTAAATTTCTGGTTACGCCGCCAGATTCATCGGGGGAACAGCCTTTGAAGGCGCGCACGACTTCCCATTTCCTGGATGAATTCGGTGTACAGGTCGCCATCAATGGAGATGGATTCACGCCTTGGTGGTCGCATAGTCCCGTGGATTATTATCCACACGAAGGCGATCCTGTCACGCCACTGGGATTGGCCGCCTCGAAAGGTGACGTTTATTCAGCAGGCATCGAAACAGAAGTCGGTGTGGAGCCCACGCTCTACATCAGTCGTCGCAATGGATTATCGTTCAGTGCGCCGGGCAAAGTTTTTAGCGCCATTTCGGGTGATCGTATGCTTGTGGTCAAGGGTGAGCCTGACTCGGACCTCGATGACGAGGAACTCCAGCCGCGCACCGCGCTGGGTCTCAATCGCAATGGACGCTATTTAATTCTTGTAGTAGTGGATGGCCGCCAGTCATTTTATAGCGCTGGCGCGACCTTCGCCGATTTGGCGGCGCTCATGATCAAGCAAGGCGCCTTTTTCGCGATGAGCCTGGACGGCGGCGGTTCCTCCACGATGGTCGTCGAAGGGAAGGGTGGCCAGCCGAAACTCTTAAATTCCCCGATCGATAATTATCTTCCGGGCCGGGAAAGACCGGTTGGAAATCATTTAGGTGTGTATGTGAAGTAAGGCGGGTCAGAACTCGATCTCACCGATCTGTTCGAAATTAACATCGAACAATTCCTCCACCTCCACCTCCATCTCAGCCTCGGCCTGGTCCATGTCCCCAGCGCGGATGCCGCGCTCACAGTAGGACCTATACGTGCAGTAAGCGCATTTTTGGCGGTCGTCTGTAAGCGGGTAGGAAGAGGCGTTGTCAATCTCCTCGGAAAGTTTAATTAATAAATCCCAGTCCCGTTGATATTGTACCGTCGTGTAAGGGAAGCGCGCTGGTTCGTTTGGGAAGTCTGCGAACCAGTAGATCATTTCGATCTGTTCCGGCTCGAAAGGCTGACCGTTGTTCAAATGCGCACCGGCGTTGACCAGCAGCGCCCGATAGACGCGCGTCTGCATGCGCGCGGACAGCCATTCGTTGCGTGGCCGCTTGCGATACGTCTTCCAATCGTAGATCAGCGCTTTGCCATTTTCGATGGTGATTAGATCGTATTTCGCCAGTAGACGATATTTCCCCAGCGGTGCGGACAGTGTGGCCTCCGGATAGAGACCTCCGAGGTCTTTAAGACCTCGGAGGTCTGAGTCTCCGAGGAAGTTCTCCCACCAGCGCCCCAGATTGAGCGTATTGGCAAATTTTGTGATTTGCTCTGCCGGGATGCCGATCAGATGCTGCTGGACGAGGCGATGAAAGTATTCGCCTTCCTGCTGGTGTTTCTCGTTCTCCAGCGTCGGTTCGCTCTCCACCGCGGGATAGGATAAACGATCCAGATAACGCAGCTTGAAACGCTGTGCGCAGTCCACGTAATCTTGCAAGGAGGATTGGGAAAGTGTAATGAGTTGCATATTAGTAAAAAGATAGTGGTAATTGGTCTTGCTGCGATTATAGCATTTTCGCTACATCTGATTGTATAATTTTCTAGAATTAAGTTAAGTTGGAATCTGGTTTCCGTTCTTAATGATCGTTTTGGGATGTGGCTTCCCATTCATAAATGACAACAGGCAGGAATCCAGAAAGAGCGTGGTAATAACAATTGATTTGAATCATCGATCGGAGTTTTTCGATCAGTTGCATAAATTCGCTGATGCAAATGGATTTTCAATTTTTATAGATACAATGCCATCAGGCAGCAATGACTTCTTAATTGATATGAAGAAGAAGGATGTTCACGTTTCAGGCGTAAGTTTGTCAAACGAATACCAAATTGCGTTTTTCGATATGACCGATCAGCCTCCTGTGCCCGACTCGGTCGTTGACGATCTGGTGAGTGACCTTGAACGGTATGTTAGTGAAGTTCCTGGTGCAACATTTTTTACAAACAAGTAGGAGAGTATTTCGAGTTAGAGCTAATCTCTATTCGTAGAAATAGCTCACTTTCCACTTTCCACTACTCATTTCTTTTCATCCATCTCCTTCGCCGCTTTGATGAATCCCACAAACAAGGGATGTGGCTTCATCGGCCGCGACAGAAACTCGGGATGGAACTGGCTGCCGACCATAAAGGGATGATCCTTAATTTCGGCGATTTCTACCAACTTGCCATCCGGTGACATGCCGGAGAAGGCCATGCCGCTTTTTTCGAAATCCTTCTTGAAGGCGTTGTTGAACTCGAAACGATGACGATGCCGTTCATCCACGTGAGGGACGCCATAGGCCGCGGCGGCTTTCGAGCCCTCCTGCAATTCGCAGGGATACAGCCCGAGCCGCATCGTCCCGCCCATATCGGTGATGGAACGCTGGTCGATCATCAGATCGATGATAGGATAGTCCGTGCCGCGATCAAACTCTGATGAATTGGCATCTTCGTAAGTTTAAAACACTGCGTGCGAAATCGATACACATGGTTTGCATGCCCAAACATAGACCAAGATACGGCACCTTCTTCTCGCGCGCATAACGCGCAGCCATGATCTTGCCTTCGATGCCACGTGAACCGAAGCCGCCGGGGACGAGAATCGCGTCCGCGCTTTGCACCAAGTCCCAGCCTCTATCCTTTTCCAGATCCGCGGAGTGCACCCAACTAATTTCCACTTCCACGTCATTGGCCAGCGCAGCGTGTTTAAGCGCCTCACGCACGGACATGTACGCATCCTGCAACTCTACATACTTGCCAACCAACGCGACTTTCAGGCAGGGCTTGGGCTTGCGGACCCTTCCCACCAGTTTTTCCCAGGGCTCCATATCCGGCTGGCTGGTGGCTTGCAGGTTTAACTTTTGTACTAGATAATCGCCGACGCCTTGCTGCTCCAACAATAACGGTACCTCATACAAGACATCGCTGGTGACCATCGGAATGACGGCTTCCTTCTCCACATCACAGAACAATGCGATCTTGTCGCAGATTTCCTTGTCTACCGGATAGTCCGAGCGGGCGATGATCATATTGGGCGAGATACCAATCGAACGCAGCGCCGCAACGGAATGTTGCGTGGGCTTGGTCTTGATCTCACCCGTCGCGCCGATGTATGGAAGCCAGGTCACATGGATGAAGAAAACGTTCTCGCGTCCCACCTCATTGCGTAACTGTCGCAGGGCTTCCAGGAAGGGCTGTGACTCGATGTCGCCCACCGTCCCGCCGATCTCCACGATGACCACGTCCGCACTTGTCTCTTTGGCGATTCCGGCCACCCGACGCTTGATCTCGTTAGTGATATGCGGAATCACCTGGATCGTCCCGCCGAGGAAATCACCACGGCGTTCCTTGCTGATGATCTCCGCGTAGACCTGTCCGCTGGTGAAGTTGCTGGAACTGCTAAGGCGGATGTCAATGAATCTTTCGTAGTGACCCAGGTCTAGGTCCGTTTCTGCGCCGTCGTCCAACACGTACACCTCTCCATGCTGGTAGGGCGACATCGTCCCCGGATCGACATTGATGTACGGGTCCAATTTCTGTACGGTTACTTTGAAGCCGCGTTCCTTCAAGATCAGTCCTGTCGCTGCGGCGGTGACACCTTTCCCAACTGACGAAACGACACCGCCTGTATAAAATAAATATTTTGTAGTCATGGGTTACCTCATAATCTGCTATCAAATGGGAGATTACTTCGAGCTTCGCTCTCGTAATGACGGGTTAAATGTGATGGGGAGGGCGTTGAAGCCCTCCCCATCGGGGATTGCGTACTTTGTGAGTGGCTGATCGTGTATCGTCTTCATCCAACCAGCTTGACGAGATCTTCGGCTGCACGCCTCATCTCGAGAAATATCATACCGAGTTTCGCGTCATGCCGTGCCAGGGCGGTCAACACGGCCTCCTCTCCAATGGACGTCAACACAATGGAGCCCTGATCGCCTTTGATATAAACCTGCTCCAGCCCGGCGCGGCCCAACTCATTCGAGATCCGTTCGCCCAGACTGAGCATCGCCGCTGACATCGCCGAGACACGATCTTCTTCCACGCCCTGTTGCAAGGCAGAGGCCATGATCAAACCGTCCACGGAAACAACGGCAGAAGCTTCGATGTCCGGGGCTGCGGCCTGCATATTTCGCAGTCGGTCCACCATCTGTTCGGCGCGATTTCTTGTCATTCGGTTCTCCTGAATACAATTCTCCCGCGCAGAGCGGGAATAACTGTCACAGTTTACCATACTCCATTCAGAGTTCGGAAGTCTTTCATGAAAGAAACATTGCAAGAGACTTCCGGAGCCTCTTCAAATTTGACCGGCCTCTCGCTTCATGTTAAAATTGAACGTTCGATTGATGAAATTTGGCATCCTTTTTTCCGTCCTTTTGTTTCTGGCTGCTGCGCAGGATCAGCCTCCGATTGCGATTACCGCCCCCGCCGCGGATCAAGTTTTGCGTGGGGAGATCACGATCACCGGTACCACAGATATCCCCGGTTTCAACTCGGCTCGTCTGGATTTTGCCTACGCCTCCAACCCAGCCGATACCTGGTTCAGCATCCAGACGTTCTCCCAGCCGATCAAGGATTCCACGCTTACCACCTGGGACACAACCTCCATCACCGATGGCGATTACATTCTGCGCCTGCGCGTGAACCTGGAGGATAGAACTTCTCAGGAAGTGACGGTACCTGTCAAAATAGGAAATGATATTTTGCCGACTCCAACCGTGGCACCGACTTCCACGCCGGAGGCAGAGACCGTGCTGTTCCCAACGCCGTTTTTGCTGGCTGCTTCGCCCACGCCGACTGAGATACCGCGCCCTACACCGACCGCTCTCCCTGATAATCCGGTTTCGCTCGGACAGAATCAAATCTATGGCAGCCTGGGCCGCGGTGCGCTGGTGATCCTCGGTCTGTTTGCTCTCGCTGGACTCATCCTTCGCATTCGTCACTACTAAATCTGCCCTATGGCACCCGAATCCACTTATCTACTCATTGGCCTTGGCAACCCGGGCCGCGAATACAGAGACAATCGTCACAACGTCGGCTTTATGCTCATCGATCGCCTCGCCATTCGACTTGAGGCGCGCGGTTTGAAGATGCAGTCCAAAGCGATTGTCACCACCGCAAATTATGCAGAGCGCAAGTTGATCCTGGCCAAGCCGCAGACTTATATGAACCTCTCCGGCCAATCGGTGCAGGGGTTATTGCATTTCTACAAACTGCCCTTGGAAAACCTGCTGATCGCGCATGATGATCTCGATATTCCCTTCGGTACCATCCGGGTTCGACCCGGCGGCGGGCCCGGCGGACAAAAAGGCATGGCTTCGGCCATCGATTACTTGGGCACGAAGGATTTTCCACGCTTGCGCATTGGCATTGGTCGTCCGCCCGGGCGCATGGATCCTGCCGCCTATGTTTTGCAGGATTTCTCGCGCGAGGATATGAAATCCCTTTCCATGGTCATCGACCGCGCCGCCGACGCCGCACTGGAGTTTGTGGTCAATGGCCTGGATAAGGCGATGAATAAATACAACGGCGTGGCAAAAGAATAGTTTCGGTGTCGAAACCACCACTAACAAAAGTACTTCTGTTTCTCTGCTGGTTTCGATACGCCTTCGGCGGTCACATCAGGCTACTCAACCAGCGGTATGTAATAAAATCATGGAATCTCTTTTAAGTAAAATTCGCGAATTATCCCCATATCAGCAACTGCTGAAAAGAATCCAGGAAGATGGGAAACAACTCCCCGGTCTGGGCTTACCACGCGCCGCGCGTTTGCCGCTGTTGGCCACATTGCAGAAGGATTTGAATCGGCCGATTCTGCTGGTGACCGATCGCGCCGACCATGCCTTATCTTTGTTCGATGAATTGGGATTCTGGCTCGAACTCGGCGCGCCATCATTTTGCCGAACCGAATCCCTTGTTTTACGAACAGGCCGCCTGGGGCGTGGCCACGCGGCGCGAACGCTTGCAAACGCTTACAGCCCTGGCCGCTTATCATTTGCCTTTCACTCCCAAGCCGGAAGTGCCTCCGGTCTTTGTCACCTCGGCCCGTTCGTTGATGACGCGTACCATCCCGCGCCGCGATTTTCTCAAGGCCTGCCGGAGAATTTCCACGGGCCAAACAATTCAGCCTGACGCGCTCTCGCGCTCCTGGGTGGAGATCGGCTATCAACGCATCAATACGGTGCTGGAGCCGGGCCAGTTCTCCCGCCGCGGCGGTATCATGGATATTTGGACTCCAGCGGAAAAGCTGCCGGTCCGTTTGGATTTCTTCGGCGATGAGATCGAAACCATTCGCCGCTTCGATCCCGCTTCACAGCGCACCATCGAAACCCTGGAATCGATTCTGATCACACCGGCGCGCGAGTTTATCGCCGCCGGCGATCAGGAAGCGGAACTCTCTGAATTCCATATTCCACTCCTGCATAAATTATCTGCCAGTCTGTTGGATTATCTGCCGCAAAAGGCTTTGATTCTGATCGATGATCTGTCAATTGTGGAAAGCATGGTGGATGAGATCGAAGAACAGGCGGTCAAGTTAAGGCAGGAAAGCATTACGGAAGGAATCCTCGCACCGGATTTTCCCTTGCCCTATGTCACTTGGCCTGAGTTGTTGGATAACTTTCAGGCGCGTACTTTCCTGGAGCTGGGTTATTCGTCGCGTGCTGAGCAAAACGGTAGTGAAATTGAGTCAGGCGGTGCGAATGATCTTTCCTCCTGCTTTGGTCATGATGAGCGCTTCGGGGGCAGGCTAAAGTCTTTCGTCGAGTATTTGGTTTCGGTTGTGGAAAGAGGCGAGGAAGTCCTCATCGTCTCGCGACAAGCCTCCCGTCTGGAAGAACTCTGGCGCGAGTCCGCCGACGCCGAGTCCGAATCCGTTCGGCTACAGTTTATTGAAGCCTCGGTCTCCGAAGGATTCGTGATCCAGCCTCCAGCGTTGGTCACGATTCATCTCATCTCTGATTCTGAAATCTTTGGTTGGGAGCGGCCGCAGCCGCGCATGCGTCAGCGTCCGGCTGCCGAAACACCTGAATCGATCTACGCCGATTTGCAGGTCGGCGATTATGTGGTGCACATCGATCACGGCGTGGGTCGCTTTGCCGGCTTGGTGCAGCGTCAACTTGACGAGCATATGCGGGAATTTCTCGCCGTGGAATATGATGATGGCGGACAGTTATATGTGCCTGTCCATCAGGCGGATCGTCTGACGCGCTATGTAGGTGCTGAAGGTGCGGTGCCCGCGCTGGATCGTTTGGGCGGGCAGGAATGGCACGAGAAAAAAGGACGCGTCAAGCTGGCTGTGTTGGAAGTGGCGCAGGAGATGTTGGATCTGTACGCGCGCCGCAATATAGTACAGGGATACGCGTTTCAATCGGATACGGCCTGGCAAAAGGAATTGGAAGATTCATTTCCCTATGTGGAAACCGAGGATCAGAAGCGCGCCCTCGGGGAGATCAAACGTGATATGGAAGCGATTCGTCCGATGGACCGTTTGTTATGCGGCGATGTTGGATATGGCAAAACCGAAGTGGCCTTACGCGCGGCCTTCAAAGCTATCATGGATGGCAAACAAGTGGCGATGCTCGTGCCAACCACCGTGTTGGCGCAGCAGCACTATGAAACATTTTTGCAAAGACTCTCTGCTTATCCGGTCAAAGTGGAAATGCTTTCACGCTTCCGCACGCCGCGTGAGCAGACTTCGATTCTGTATGGTCTCACCACCGGTGAAATCGACATTGTGATCGGCACACATCGTTTGATTTCGCCCGATGTTCAATTCAAGGATCTCGGCCTGGTAATCATCGATGAGGAACAGCGTTTCGGTGTGACGCATAAGGAGCACCTTAAAAAGTTACGCACTGAAGTGGACGTGCTGACGTTAACCGCCACGCCCATCCCGCGTACGTTGTACATGGCGCTGACCGGCGTGCGCGATATTTCGAATCTCAACACGCCGCCCGAGGAGCGTTTACCGATCGTCACGCATGTTGGTCCGTATTCACCGAAATTGGTGCGCCAGGCGATCCTGCGTGAGCTGGAGCGCGGCGGACAAATCTTCTTCGTGCATAACCGTGTCAACACGATCGACGCCATGAAGGCGCATCTCAACCAGCTTGTGCCGGAAGCGCGCGTGGATGTCGGTCACGGGCAAATGCCCGAAACACAACTGGCGAATGTGATGCATCGCTTCAATGCGGGGGATACGGATGTGCTGCTTTCGACGACGATCATCGAATTGGGGTTGGACATCCCCAACGCGAACACACTGATCGTGGACCGCGCCGACACCTTTGGGCTGGCACAGCTCTATCAATTGCGCGGCCGCGTCGGACGGGGAGCGGCTCGGGCGTACTCCTACTTTTTCCGCCACCGCAAGCTGAATCCCACGCTCGAAGGTCAGCAGCGGCTCGAGGTCATTGCCGAGAACACGCAGCTTGGCGCAGGGTATTCCATCGCCATGCGCGACCTGGAGATCCGTGGGGCAGGGGAGTTGCTCGGCACGCGTCAGTCTGGACACATTCAAGCCGTTGGTTTCCATCTTTATACGCGTTTGCTGGCCGACGCGGTGAGACAAATTCGGCGTATCGAATTGATCAAGCAAGGGGATGGGAAAAATAATGGAAAAGAAAAAATCGATATTGCACTGTCTTCTCTGACGCAGCCGCTCTCCATGCCGGTGAACGTGGATCTGCCTTTGGCGATTGGCATCCCCGCCGATTATATTGCTGACCAGGATTTGCGTTTGCGCCTCTATCGCCGCATCGCGGATTTGCGCGATGAGACCGAGATCGAGGCATTGACCTCTGAATTTCAGGATCGCTTCGGGGATCTGCCGGAGATGGTGAAGAACTTGTTCTATCAAATGCGCGTCAAGTTGCGCGCCGAGGAGGCCGGACTCTCAGCGATCAGTTGGGAGGGCGGACAGATCCTGTTGCGCTATCCCTCTTCCAGCGAAGAGAACGATGGGAGACGGTTACCCGACTTGGGTCCCGGCGTGCGTGGCGGCAGGAACGCTTATTGGTGTTCGTTTGGGGAAAACTGGGAGGAGAAGTTGTTGGAGGTATTGGAGAGGCTGAACGAAAGTTAGTTAGACTGATCATGCCTAATCTTCTTCATTTTGCTACATGGGAAAACGGCAAATAAAAGCAACATCCACACCAACCAATGATCGATGTGGATGTTTCTTAAGTTGGAACTCAGGTGCCAATCAGCGAACAGGCAGTCTCTTCCAGAAGTTGTTTGTTTTATTGGAATTTAAAGTTTTGGCAGCCACCATGAACATGGCTCCGGGGCTGGTCATCAAATCCATGGATACATTATCCAGACGATTATTATGGATCACGGTAGCGAGGGCGCTCCCATAGGCGGGGTCGTCGACGAACAGCAGGATTCCTGTCTCCATCTTTTTGACGCGGTTCTCGATAACCTGTGTATTTTCTCCGGATAAGATGAAACCCAGGGAACCACTCACATTGGAGCCTCGTCCGCTGATTTGGTTGTGCATGATTTGCGCGCCGGAAGCTTGATTGGCGGCAAGCCCCACATTGGTGTTATCGATCACATTGTCTGTCATGGATACGTTGGCGGTGCTAAACGTGGCAATCCCGACGCCGGGCAATGGATAAGGCGCGAGGGTGAACTGATTACGGACTCGATTTCCTGTGATGGATCCGGCAATACTGAACTGCGGATCGGCAAAGTTGTATCCGCCGAAGAAGATGCCCCATTGATCGAGCTCATCGTTCGGCCCCCACCCGATGATGATGTTATTAGTCACATTGACGCTCAAGTTAGAAGCTGCCAGGTCGTTTGGATCCGTTTCTGCAAACACATCGATGCCGACAGTGTTGTAGTCGACGACCCAGTTCTCCGCTATAGTGACCTGTCGCGGCGCAGGATCGAAATTGACCACAGTGATGCCCTCGCCCTGATACAGCGGTTCGCCATTAACGACCGGCAGGCGCGGTTCGCCAAAACCGATATTTTTGACCACGTTATTACGGATCGCGCCATCCGAGTTGATGAAGACAATGCCGTCAATGAAAGGATTGTGCTCCGCTGAGTCTTGTCCATCAATCGTCAGGTTGCGGATCGTCACATTGGTATTGTAGACCAGAATGATGGGTCGACCTTCCGCTCCAGCGACCGAGGAGAGAGTCTCCTGCATCTCATCGGGAGCTTGTATCACGGCGCCGGGTCTGCCAATCAGCGTGAGGTTTTTATCAGCGACGAAGACCTGCTCGCGATAGACTCCCGGCCAGACGGTGATCGTTGTGTGATCGTTGGCCGCATCCACGGCTTCTTGAATGGAAGTGAAACATCGCCATGCGCCGGTGGGGTGGACACATAAACCGGCGGCATGTGCCACAACGCCATTGCTTAGCATGGCTGCCCCCAACAATAGGGATAGAAATATCTGTGATCTTTTTTTAAGGAATTTGGAAAGCATCAATTTTTTCATCATATCCTCCAATAGTTGAACAATGAAACGACAAAATGATTATATCTTTACCTCGATGGTTGTTAAGCCATTTTGTGGGCAAACAAATAACAAATATGTTGGCTCCACCATATCATTAACACCTTTTGTCTTGAACTGCAAAATGAAAGACGAATCACAGTTTCATGGCACGTGTCGCCAGATAACTGGGATGATAATTATGCAAAGGTGAATCGAGCATGTAATCTTCGTACATGTCTGATATCACGAAACCTGCTGCCAATTGCCCGCCGAACAGATCGGTGAGACTGTGACCGAATTCGACGGGCAGGCCTTTTTCCATCAGCTCATCCAGGTCTTCCTTGGGAATGCTGGTCAAATCAGAATAAGGGATGGCATGGGCAACTTCCAGGATACCTTCGTCAGCTTTGTAAAGATCAAAGATGTAATGAACGGGATTCATGGAGCCAGTCATCAAAATCCCGCCGTGACGAAGCACACGATAACATTCCTTCCAGACCGTCCGCACATCCTGCATAAAAACCGTCGAGCAGGGATTGAAGACCAGATCGAAAAACTCGTTTGCGAAGATGGATAGATCCGCGGCATCGCCTTCCACCGTTTTTAGAGTCAGCGCTTCTCTCTGCGCCACGAGTTGATCCTGTTTCAATTGAGCGGGGGAGTTATCGAAGACGGTTACGTTCGCGCCGGCCGCGGCTAAAATCGGTCCTTGCTGCCCGCCACCGGAGGCAAGACATAATACATCACATCCTGGGAGCGGCGGGAACCATTTATTGGGCACGGGAATGTTTTCTGTCAACAGGATCGAAAATTCTCCCAGTTTTGCCTTTTCGATGATCTCTGTGCTGACGGGCTGAGTCCAGCGACTCTCGCCGCCGGCCACTTCCCGGTTCCATGCTTCACGGTTATAGGATCTGATATCCATTATGCTCCTCGATGGGTGGCGCGTCACACTCGCATGGCAGGTATTGTAAAAGGAGATGGAAAGCCTGTCGAGGCGGAATCAATGTTCGGCTGGGAAGGAGGCGGTAAAAAATCTGGGACAGGTCTGCGTATGACCTGTCCCAACAGTGAGGAGCTGATGAGCCTTACGATGATTGCTCACGACCGATAAAAGTTTGTCAACTGATCTCCATAAGGCTTTGCATCAAAGGCTAATCTGCAGCGGCTGGCTCAACAGTTAGGTCGACATCATGATGAACTTTATTGAGAACGACAAAGCCCAGCGTTGCCAGCACGCCGACAATTCCGCAGAATGTCCATAGTAGATTCGGATTGGCGCTGTCAAGCATCAGTCCGGCAAAATATGGGCCCACGGTAAACGAAATGCTCCAGGAGAGGCCGGAGACCGCCATGTAGCGTCCGCGCATATCCTCCGGTGCGAAACTGGCCACGAGCGATTGCTGGAAGGGCGAAACAACCATTTCACCGATAGTGATAATGACCATGGCGAGGATAAAGAGGCCGAAGGTCGAAACAAATCCGTACATGGCAAAGCCGACGGCATATAGCAGTGAGCCTATGGCCATCATCAAAAAGGGTCTATATTTTTCAAGGCGGCGCGTCGTCCAAAATTGGAACAATACCACGATGATGGCATTGATACTGAGCAGCCCGCCATAGCGTACTTCCGACAATCCATGTTTATCGCGCAGGAATACACCAAGGGTTGAATTCATGTTCATGTACACGAGAGTCATCAGCACTGTGACGCCAATAAAGGTCAGGAAAGCAGTATCTTTGAAAACTCGTCCATAACCTGCGAAGGTCTGTTTCATCGTCTCGGGTTTTGTGTGCACGGATACCTGTGGCTTTGTCTCAGGTAGTGCGAAGAGCACAATCCCTGCACAGATTATGCTGATCACCGCGTCCACGAGGAAAAGCGTCATATAGGAGTTGGCAATCAACAAACCTGCGATGGGCGGCGCAATGATGACAGCCACATTGAAGATTACCCGGATGATGCCATAGCCTTCGGCTCGTTTTTCAGGCGGCAGCAGATCTGCCACCACCGCTTCGTGCGCGGGCCCTCCGATGCTGCCCAGGGTACCGACCAGGATCACCACTGCGATAAAGATCCCCAGCGTGGGCGCGAAGCCCATGCCAAGCGAGCTCAGGGAGGAAAGGATCAGGCTGGCGATGATCACTGTCTTGCGACCCATGCGATCCGCAATGGCACCGCCTAAGGCGCTCCCAACCATCCCTGAGATCGAAAAGATCGCAAACAGAATGCCAACCGTTGACATGCCGATGTTGAATTTTTGCGTGAGGTAAAGCGCGAAGAATGGATAGAGCATGAATCCACCGAGCCGGTCGATGAACACAATGACGTTGTAAATCCAGAAGGCGCGTGGATACTCGTTATAAACTCTTCTTGTTCTTGCCAGGAAATTATGCATTCTTCTCCAGTTCCAGAATTTTTATTTCTGTATCCAACTATATACAATAATTGTGTAAAACTCCCCCGCCTGGGGGAGAGTTTTACACTGGTCAAATGGATAGGTCAGCGCACAAAGCTGCCCGTTGGCGAATGGTTGCAGTTTACAGCAGGAATTTCATAGCGTTTGCGCAATTGCTTGCCGGTGGAAATCATCCAGTTTGCGAAGTTGAACATGGTGCGTTCGAAGATACCTGGACGATAGATACGAGATTTGGTGCCAGTATTTTCCAAACGAATTTGCTCCACATCCTTCAAAATCTGCTGACGGTGATATTCAGCCATGAACTCGTTATGCCAGTTATTCATCATGACTCCTTTGGCGAAAGAAGTTGAAAATGGAGTCCAAAGTCTCCTGACGTTGAATTCCAACAACAAGAGTCGTTAGACTCCGTACTCATTAGGAATGCCCCAGTAAAAAGGCACTGACTGCCTGAAGCGTTTTTTCGATTCGATCCTTATTGAGGATGTATACCTTGGCGCCGTTTTCTCTCCTTTCCTGTAAATAGCCTGTGGCGGTTAACTGAGTCAGATAACGGGAGACGCTTGGCTGACTCAGGTTGGTTACTTCCATGATTTCCTGCACGCGCAGCTCGCCCTTTTCCACGAGTAGTTGCAGGATGTGCAGACGTGTATCATCTGCCAGTGCGGAAAGCCGGGCAACGATCTCGGACCGATCCAGCTCAGGGATGCGGATTCCAGTCCCTTCGGGCTGACGTGCACCGAAGACAATATACAAAATCCTGCCGGCATACAACGTGTGGACGTATGGGCCAATATGCGCGTTGGGGACGAACACCACACGTTCGGCATCATCCAGTTTGTTACACCAGTGCGATTCATCCAGTTCCCGTCCGGTCACATAGCGGGCGGCTTCGATGCGGGTCATGCCTGTCAAGTCAACATTCTTGAACGAACGTACCGAGTTCTTGCAGCATGGACTGAACACGCGTCCATTCCGCGGCGAGGTAGGTTTCCCAAAGCCAATTCAAGTGATTTACAAGAAAATCTTTCAAAGCAGGCGGGTCCATCACCAGTTCATAAGCGCGCCGTTCGATTTTTACGTCGGTGTTCTTCTTCCCGAAGCGTCCTTCAAGAAAAGCCACGTAAGTATCTTTCGAAGCAAGCACCTGATCCCAGTCCACGCTGTCGGGGCGTTTATCATCCAGGAGAACGGTGGCGTAAGCAGTTAGTAACCTGTCCTTGATCTCAACTGGCTCCATGTTTTGAAGACGAACCAGATAAGCAGGGAACGTGATTCCGCTTTCATCAGGAAGCAGGGCAAAGAAAAAACCGATCATCGCCAGTTGGTGATTTTCCATTTCCTTCTTCTTCATGCGGGCCTGGGTCTTGGTCACCCATTCGTGGATGCCTGGCATGCTCTCTTCCTCCTTTGTCAGGAGAAGCATACTGGAAAAAATATTTTGTGTGGGAGAGAGGGAGACATCCACGGTTTTGACGGCTGGTCTTTCGAGAACGACTGGGAAGGGAGGCATAAGAACTCCATTTTTGTGAATATTTGTATTATTCGAATTATTGAATAATACAAATATTTTAATCGAATTTGTTTTCCTGTCAAGGTTTGGATAAAAAAATCCCCACCGAAAACTCGATGGGGACGAAATCCACTTTCCTAATTTGAACTTATGGATTGGGCGTGCCTTCGACTGTCACTCCCACCCAGGTGAAGACGCGCTTCTCGCTGACGGCACCAGCCGAATCGTAGATTGGCTGTCCCTGCTCATCCACACCATTCTGACGGGCCGTTGTGACCCACCAGCGGATCACGTGTGCCAGATTGTCGTTCGGGCGGAAGGCGGTTGGCACGATATATTTTGTATCTGTGACGTATTCTGTCTGGCGGCGCCCCTGACCGGAGGTTACATCCTCGATGGTCACCTGGTAGACTTCGTTGTCGCGCAAGGTGCCGATCGAAGCCCATTGCAGCGTCACCACATCGTTTGCCAGGGTGAAGGCCGCGCCGTCCGCAGGCAGGAGCAGGTTCGGGGCCGGATAGGGAGGCGGCAAGGTCGGCGTGGGAGTCGGTCCCGGTGTAGCGAAACGCTCACATAAGGGAATCAGCAAAGTTGTTCCAATAAAGACGTTGTCCGAGGAAAGTCCGTTATAAAACTTGATCGCATCCTGCGGCACGTTATAGTTTAGGGAAATGCTCGACAGGCTATCGTTTTCCTGAACTGTATAGGGAACTTTTTCACAGGCTTGGGCCGTCTGTGTGGCTTCATTGGGAACATCCGTAGGCGGAGGTGCCGGAGTTGGCGTGGGGTAGGGAATTTTCAATGTCTGACCTTCAGAGATGATACAACTGGCGGGGAGATTGTTCAATATCGTGATACTTTGTACCGAAACACTGAATGATACTGCTATCCCCAGGCAAGTATCTCCGGCGCGAACAGTGTAATCGAACGGAGGAATGGGAGTTTCTGTCGGAATGTCAGTTGGCGGCAGCGTTTCCGTGGCCGTCGGTGTAATGGTTACGGTTTGAGTAGCTGTACCCTCCTGGGTTGGCTCCGAGATGCTACCACCGATACCGGCGCGCAGGCTGAAATAGACGGTCGAGGCGCCAATCAACAGGATCAGGGCCAGGGCACCAATTGCCATCGGCAGGCTGAGAGTCAATTCGGGCATGCGGCTGGGCTGCATGCCGTCTTCAGCTTTTTTCGATCTTGCCGCAGCTTTCGCGGTGAGTTCGGTGCCACACACCAGACAGCGTGTAGCATTGTCGCTCAGGCGCGTTCCGCATGTGGGGCAAATTTGTGACTTTTGAGATGCAGGTTCTTGAGGCATACGGGCAGGAATTATACCATCGAACAATTCCGCGTTTTTTCAGAGCGGCGCGGCCGTTTGCTGGGCGTTTCCTCTACGAAAAATCTTCCATTTCTGGAGAAGATTCTCTCCCGGTCGCGCCACCGTCTCTTTTCTATGTCTTGACCTGCTTCCCGCCATTGAGTTCTGACTCCAGCCTGGGCGGCATAATCACTATATCCACCAAGGTATTCTGTGATGGCTGCATCCTTCAATTCAAAGATGCGATCCACTGTGCGATCCAGAAAATATCGATCATGGGAAATGACCAGCACCGTCCCGTTGAACTCTTCCAGCGCGTTCTCCAATACTTCAGCGGAAGCAATATCGAGATTGTTCGTTGGTTCATCCAACAAAAGAAAATTCGCACCGGATAAAACCAGCAAGGCCAATTGGAGTCGACTGCGTTCGCCACCGGAAAGAGAGCCAATTTTTTGCGTTGCCTGTTGATACGTGAACAGATAGCGGATCAGCAATGAAACGGCGTTTGATTCATTCATGTTTCCAGCGAGGCGTACTGCATCGATAACAGTTTGTTCAAAATCCAGAGTTTCATGCTCTTGCGCGTAGTAACCAACTTTGACACTGGGGCCGATCTTGATCTCTCCGTCAGTGGGTTGTTCCTTTCCGAGGATCAAACGCAGCAGCACAGATTTTCCCGCGCCATTGGCGCCGATCAGTCCCACGCGCTCACCGTGCCGAATGAGGAAGGTAATATTGTTTAAAATATTTCTCGCCCTGAGCGGACTGGCGCTTTGGCGCCACGCAGTCGCAGCGGGGTGAGGGAAAGATTTCGTTACTCTTTCCAACTCCAGCACCTGATTCGATCCCCGCCAGCCGTTCAATGCTAAATCCATTTTGCGGCGCTCCAGCACAGGCTTTTCGATCTTATCCATCTTGTCAAGCCGCTTTTGCATGGACTTGGCTTTCCGGGCAAAATCCTCATTGTCATATACTTTGCCCCAGATGGCATAGCGTTTGATCGCGGCTTCCAGCCGTCCGATCTCGCGCTGTTGTACGTTGTATAACTCTTCCTGTCGTGCCAGATGCTCTTCTTTGTCAACGATATATTCCGTGTAATTGCCGGTGAAGGTTGTGATTTTGCCATCTTCGATCTCGGCGACATGCGTCGCGACGGCATCCAGAATGTAACGATCATGGGAAATGAGGGCCACCGCGCCGGGATAGTCGATAATCAGTTTTTCAAGATAGACTTTTCCCGGCATATCGAGATGATTATCCGGTTCATCCAGCAGCAGTACGGAGGGACGCAGCAACATCAAGCGCGCCAGACCAATCAGTTTTTTCTGCCCGCCGCTCAAGGCACGGATCGGTTTTTCGAAATCCGATTCGGGTAAACCCAGTCCGTGCAACAATTCCCGCACGCGCGATTCATAATTCATTCCGCCCAGAGCATCGAATTCTTCCAACAATTTATGTTGTGAATCCAGGACGCGTTCGAGCGCTGTGGGATTGTTATACACTTCCGGATTTTCGAGCTTGTTCTCGATACGTTTTAGTTCTTTGTCAATTTCTGCAATACGCGGATTGCCTTCCAACGCCAGGGAAAGCGCTGTCCGCTCCGGTTCGAATTCCGGTTGTTGCGGCAGATAACCAACGGTCACATCCTTGGCGCGGATCACGGTTCCACCCTTCTCAGGAGTATGTTCGCCGATGATCAACTTGAACAGCGAAGATTTCCCGCGCCGTTCGGACCCATCAAGCCAACCTTCTGGTCGTGCTGGATTTCCCAATTCAGGTCGCGAAAAATGGCATGGGAACCCAGGATTAACGTTGCATTTGAAACTGTGATCGAGATCATAAGTACTCCAATGTATCCGGTGGTCGAGTAGCCTGTTCTCCTGCAGTTTAACTGTGGGAGAATGGCGTATCGAGACCACACGTAGCAAGAATTCTTTTGTCAATTGGTGGTCTCGATATGGTCTCGAAGGGCACTCGACCTACTCGACCACCGGGGTGGACTTAAACAAAAACGCCGTGGCGCTGTGCACCACGGCGTAAAAACGCAAAGGATAAGATCTTATCTCCGGGGGACAGGCGCGTGAATAGACAGCCCCTCCTCGTCAAATCCGCGCACACCGATGCACAGGAAGAAATTTTGGGATCGTTCGTATCTCATGCGGGCATTATAACATTCCTTGCTCAAATTACAAACAATCTGATAAAATACCACATGCACGCCGACCGCTATGAAAACCCTCGGCCACCCCGTCGGGGGTTTTTGTGTGTATAAGCTTCCCGTCATTGCGAGGAGTGGCGCCCGATGGTTGAGACCTTTGGTCGAAACCTGGCGCCACGACGAAGCAATCTCAAATAACCTTGCGAGAATTCAATAAGCATGAGATTGCCACGCCCCTGGTCTCGATATCCTCGTACTCGACCAGCAGGGCTCGCAACGACAGATAATAACAGGTGAATGAATGTTAGTTGAACGAATCGATCTTAGAAATATCGCCATCATCGCACACGTGGACCACGGCAAGACCACCCTCGTGGATGGTCTCTTGCGTCAGTCACATACCTTCCGTGAGAACCAGCAGGTGGCCGAGCGCGTGATGGATTCCAATGACCTCGAGCGCGAGCGCGGGATTACCATCCTTTCCAAAAACACGGCCATTACGCTCAACGATCCGCAGACAGGCAAGCCCATCAAGATCAACATCGTGGATACGCCCGGACACGCCGATTTTGGCGGCGAGGTGGAACGCGTCATGAATATGGTGGATGGCGTCCTGCTGCTCGTCGACGCGGCGGAAGGTCCCATGCCGCAGACGCGCTTTGTGTTGAAGAAGGCCCTCCAAATGGGACACAAGGCTGTGGTGGTGATCAACAAAGTCGACCGCAAGGACGCCGAACCCTCGCGCGTCCTCAACGAAACCTTTGACCTGTTCATCGAGCTGGGCGCCTCAGAAGAGCAGGCGGATTTCCCGATCATTTATGCCCAGGCCACGGCAGGACGCGCCGGTCTTTCTCCGGAACTGGGGCCCGACCTTGCGCCTCTATTCGACGCCATCCTGCGACAAGTCCCCGCGCCGAAAGTGGATCTCGAGGCGCCGCTGCAACTGCTGGTGACAACGCTTGGTTACGATGACTATCGCGGGGTCACTGCCATCGGGCGCGTCTTCGCTGGAAAGATCAAAGCCGGTCAGCGCCTCGCCCGCCTCACAACCGATGGACGTAACCTCCCCGAATCGGCCAAGTATCTGTATACCTTCCAGGGCTTGAACAAGATCGCGATCGACGAGGCCAGCGCAGGTGACATTGTCTCGCTGGCGGGCCTCGAGGGGATTGGCATTGGCGAGACGCTGGCCGATCCGAACAACCCGGTCCCACTGCCAACCATCAAAGTGGAAGAACCGACCGTGCGCATGACCTTCGGCGTGAACACTTCTCCCTTTGCGGGCCAGGAAGGCAAGTGGGGTACCTCCCGGAACCTGCGCGAACGTCTTTTTACCGAACTGCGTACCAATGTGGCACTGCGCGTGGAAGAAACTGAATCGGCGGAGAATTTCCTCGTCTCTGGACGCGGCGAATTGCATCTTGGTATTCTCATCGAGACGATGCGACGCGAAGGTTATGAGTTCCAGGTTTCCCGTCCGGAAGTGATCTTCCATAAAGCAGATGATGGCGAATTGCTTGAGCCTTACGAAGAAGTGCACATCGAAACGAGCAACGAGACCGTTGGCGTGGTGGTGGAGATGCTTGGGCCAAGACGCGGCAAATTGATGGATATGCAGGACGCGGGTCAGGGTATGACGCGCATGGTGTATATCGCACCGACGCGCGGCTTGCTGGGATTCCGTTATCAGTTCCTCACTTCCACGCGTGGCGCGGGCGTGATGCATACCATCTTCCACGGATACGATGAAATGGCAGGGGCGATGTCCACGCGTACAACGGGCTCGCTCGTCGCTTGGGAAGCAGGCGAGACGACGGCCTATGCGTTGAAGTCTGCGGAAGAACGCGGCATGTTGTTCTATGGTCCCGGCGTCTCGGTGTATGAAGGCATGGTGGTGGGAGAGAATACGCGCGGAAATGACATCGCGGTCAATGTTTGCAAGAAAAAACATTTGACCAATGTACGGGCCGCCCGCGGCGATATGGAAATCCGCCTCACGCCGCCTCGACAGATGTCCCTCGACGAAGCGGTCGAATATCTGGCCGATGATGAATTGCTCGAAGTCACGCCCGAGTCGTATCGCATCCGCAAACGGATCCTCGATACCGAAGAGCGCGGCAAACAGACGAAGAAGATCAAGGAGCAGTTGGAAGAAGCATAATACTTCCATTGTTCTGCAAGGTAAAGTTGAAAACGAAAAGCCCCGATTGTTTTCGGGGCCTTCTCTTTTATCCATTTATTTCAACATGACATTCTCATCACCGAACTGTTCGTTGTGCCGTCGGGGCCAAAAACTTGCAGGTAATATTCAACGCTCTGACCAGAGGGTGGATTGAATGTATCTGTATAACTGGTTGAATTGGGTGGCAGCTCAACCAGCTTTTCCCCATTTCGAAAGAATTCGATATCCTGACTCATTCGCTGCACGATCCTGCCACTTCACGGTAAAGGTTAATCCTGTGGCATCACAGGAATATTCCCATTCATCAAAATAGAGCTCTTGTCCTGATGTGTTTGTTGCTGAGGGCGTTGGGGTTCCAATCTGGCAGGCAGTGATGGTAACCAATAGAAGGCCATACCATAAAAAAACAGTACAAATTTTTAAACTCTTCATCTGTTCTTCCAATTTTTAGTCACATTTTTATTTCTCATTTTCTAACAAGCTACTTTCATAATTGAACTGTTGGCTATTCCACCGGGACCATAAACCTGAATGTAATATTCAAGACTTTTATTTGCTTCGATGGCAACGGAATCGGTATAGGAGGTGGAGTTCGGCGGTAGGTCAGCAATCGCCTCCCCGTTGCGGAAGACGCGATAGCCGGTCTCATCGTTGGCGTTATCGGTCCAGGAGACGATAAAAGTTAACGTGCCGCCACTGCAGGAATAGTTCCAGGATTGCAATGAGAGTCCTCGCGGCGGCGCCAGCGTTGCGGTGGCGGGAGGCGTTACCGAGGGGACAGACTGATAACTTCCGCTCACTTCGACATACTCGCCCCACAACCAGCATGTGCCCCCCGCGCTTTCGGGGGATTTTACCAGCCAGAAATTTCCGGGGTCGTAGCGTCCAACGATCTCAAGCACTTTCCCAGGCAGGTAGGTGAATACAACATCGTAATCCTGTCCTGGACCCTGCCGACAGTTGGTTTGCTGAATCACTTTGAGCGTGGGAACCGAATAGGTGGGCGTGGCTGTGACCGTGTCGGTGGCAAGAATGGTTGGTGAAGGTATGACCGTGTTGATGGACTGGGCTGGATTTTCTACGGTGCTGGAAGGAGTAAAGATGGCCTGGAGAGTCAGTGCCGCCGCGGTTTGTATCTCGCTGACAGGCGTCGGTGGTTGCCCCCCAGGCAAGGTACAAGCCATGATGGCTGCTAGCAAGACAAAACTGGTCAGACTGATCTTGAACTTGTTTTTCATTTTTCCATTCCAGGCCTATTTGATTTTCTTATGAGCACGTGCGCCGATGCGAAAATATTGCAATTTACCCTTTGAATCACGAATAAAATCTCCGAGTGCGTTCTTGTAAGGTTCATCCAATCCGATCACCGCGTCCTTTTCGTAAAACAGGAATCTCATCGGCGCCAGGGCGGGGCCGGGAGGTGAATCCGGCTTGGGAAATCCGCCGAGCGGAATGTGATGATACATCAAATATTTGCCTTTGACTTTCAGGTCAAGGCACTCCGTACCAATCTTATAACGTCCGACGTACTCTTTGAGTTCCAGGGGAGACGTCTCGATTGGCTTCGGCGATTCGAGCTTAACATCGAGGTATGTTTCAAGAACCAAATGAAAAACACCTTCGTTGAGGATGCCGCCCACATCGCTATTGGTCAGGATGGCGCAGGCAAACTTTTTTTCAGGGATAAAAAAGAAATAGGCCTGTTGTCCGTTGGTCGCGCCGCCATGCGCATACACTTTGAACTTGCCCACATCGCGGATGAACCAGGTGATGCCCATTTTGCCGCGCGGTCCCATGCTCACCTGTGGGATGCGCATCGCACGCAAACTCTTGCCGGTGATCACATTCTTCTTCCCGTTGCTCATGTGGAAACGTGCGTATTGGAGCAGGTCTTTGACCGTGCTGACGACTCCTCCCACGCCGTTGCCTGCCCGCCCGATCGCCCAGGGCCGCGCCACCTGAACCTTATTCTTCACCTTCTGATGCCCAACGACGAAACGATGCGTGATCAGAATATCACTGGGATAAAAGAAGGACATATTCAATCCAATGGGATCAAACAACATTTCCTGCACGGCCTGCTCATAAGGTTTTTTGGTAACAACCTCAATCGCCCTTGAGGCGATATTGAAACCTGTATTGTTGTAGGACCAGTTCGTGCCCAGCGGCTGGACCTGTGGCAGCCTGGCGATGTCTTTGACCATTCTGTCGAGCGCGTCGTCACCTGTGCCAAAGTCATTGAAATAATCGCCAACCCAGCCGCCCATGTGTGTCAACAAATTTCTGACGGTGACCTGCTTTGCCACACTGTCATCATGCAGTTTGAAATCCCTGATGTATTTGCGCACAGGCGCATCCAAATCCACCTTGCCTCCTTCGGCCAGAATCATCATTAATGTGCCGGTGAAGGTCTTGCTGATGGAACCAGTTTGAAACAACGTGTCCGGCGTGACGGGCAGGGGATGCTCCACGCTGGTGATGCCGAAGCCGGCGCTGTACTCTTTGCCTTGATTCCAAATCCCTATGGCAACGCCGGGAACCTCCAGACGCTTCATTTCCGAAACAATCTTTTGTGCGATCTTTTTGAATTTTGCTTCCTTGATCTGCGCGGTTGAAAAATTCATGATTCCTCTGGGTGTGCTTCTATTCGCCGTTTCCTTCCATCCAACTGGACATGTATTCGGGCTTCTCGTATTCCAGGGCCTGGCTGGTGAGATTGAGTGGATAGAATGTGTCCACCATCACGGCCAGTTCCTTGGTCTCCTTGGCGCCGATGGAGGCTTCCGTCATGCCGGGCTGCGGTCCGTGCGGCAAGCCATAGGGGTGCATGGAGATGTCGCAGCGATCGATGCCCTTGCGGGACATGAAATTACCTTCCGCGTAGTAGATGATCTCATCCGAGTTCACGTTCGAGTGATTGTACGGTGCGGGGATGCCCTGCGGATGATAGTCGAAGAGACGCGGTACAAAGGAACAAACCACAAAATTGTGTGCCTGAAAAGTTTGATGTACCGGCGGCGGCTGATGGACTCGCCCTGTGATTGGTTCGAAGTCTTCGATGTTGAAGATCCACGGATAGAGATAACCGTCCCAGCCAACCACGTCAAAGGGATGGTGATCCAGGACGTGTTTGCTCAACCGGTCACGCACTTTAATGCGCACCTCGAATTCGCCGCGCTCGGTGTGAGTCTCGAGTTCTTCCGGCAGGCGAATATCGCGCTCGGAATAGGGCGCGTGTTCGAGCATCTGCCCGAACTCATTGCGGTAGCGCTTGGGCGGCTCGATCTGTGAGGGGTTTTCAATGGTAAAGAAGCGCGCTTCCTGGCTGTCGATCTGCATCTGCCAGGTGGCGCCAAAGGGAATCACGATGTAATCTCCCTTGCGGAATTTGAGATTCCCGAACTGCGATTTCAAGACACCACTGCCTTCATGCACCCACCAGGTCTCATAGGCCTGCGCGTTGCGATAGAAATAATCCATGCTTTGCGAAGCACGCGCGATACCGAGAATCACATCCCGATTGGCGAGCAGCGGAATCCGCGCCGAAACGGGATCCGTTCCGAGCGGCGCGTCGGCAGTCGCAAAGGCGCGGTGACGGATCGGGCCAAAGTCCACAGTTTCCGGCTGGCGTGAGCCGAGGTCTTCCACCTGTTTGACGCGCGGAGGAATGAAGTTGTGGTAAAGAATGGATTGGAGCGAGGAAAATCCCTCCAGTCCCATTAATTCTTCGCGATAGAGTTCGCCATTGGGTTTACGGAACTGCGTGTGGCGCTTATGCGGCAGTTCTCCCAGCTTGTGATAGAAAGGCATTTCAAGCTCCTATTAGTGTTCTATATCCGAAAAAGCGATCACACTCGGCAATTGGTTTGCTCGCGCATGCTGCAGCGCCTGTGATGCGTGCTGCATGAGTCCCTCGCTCGAAAGCGATCGGTCGATGGGCAGTGTGGCCAGCCCCATGAAGACCGATAATCGGAAGGATACCCTATCATAGGTTTGATGTTTGACATCGAATAGGTTTTTCAGGCGCGTGCACACGGTACGGGCGCCCGGCGCGCTGGTGGCAGGCATCAGGATCAGGAACTCATTTCCCTTCTGACAGGGGATATCGGTATCGCGCACATACAGGTTGAGTACATTGACGGCGAAAGCCTCTGCGCTTTGGTGTGCCTCCGCTGTACCTGGAACTGTCTCTATGAGCAGGTCGATCAGGGTCAGCGAATCGCCATAGCGGTGTGACCGGTTGACCTCGTGATCCAACAGGGTTTTGAACCTTTCCGGAGGATACAACTCGATTTCATGTACAAGAGGGTTTCCCATGAGCTTGTTCCTTCCTGTCTCTGCACAGATGTGCAGTGAGCGTTGATCGGACTTTTCGTTTAAGATGTCACGGTGATCGATTGAATCAAAGCATCCAGTTGATTGAGCGAGGGCGTAAATGAATCAGGAGCCAACGCATTCAAATTCTCGGTGACAGAAATATAATACACCTGATTGGGGCCAATATCAGTTGGGATCGGCACACCACCGGCGGGCAGGGATGACTCTGGTTTTTCGTCTTCGGGGAGAACGGGCGCGGTTATGGGCAGGATGGCGATCAGGTAATATTTACCATCGGTGGTGAGTCCCTGAAATTGATAGAACAATTCATGATTATTGACCGGCGCGGGATATTGATCATATTGAGTCAACCAGCGCAGGCCGCTGCCGCCTTGAAATGAGAGGGTTTGTATTCTGGAGGCGATCAGCGGGCCCGCATTGAAAAACGGTACGCTGGGCAGGGTTTCCTTCAATACCGCCGAACCTCCCAGAATCATCTTCAAGCGATCGATCTGCTCTCCGGCGATGTTGTTCAGTTGAGCATATTCATCGGTCGGGAAGACAAAGATCATCGGCTCATGGAACTTACCCTGCAAAGAATAACCGGTCAGCGTAAATTCCAGATGAGCGGGCGCGATCTCCCACCAGGGGGAGGCGTTTGGGTCGGAAACCGCCGCGACCATCTCCGTCTTGGCATTGTTCGCCAATCCCGGTGGAAGTACGAGACTGACGTTGTTAAGCTGAATAGTGCCCGCTGCAGGGGTCTGAGTGGCGGGAGTGAGCGGTGTCGCAATCGGAGGCGTGGGGGTAAGCAGCGAGGGAAGATTGCACGCAACGATCAAGAGGCTCAGTATGCCAAAGGCCAAAAACTTTTGTTTCATATTTATTCCTTTCAAGCGTTGAATTCGTTTTGAATTGACGCTTGAAAGAGTTGTCAGGTTCCATAAAACGAGCCACGATCCACTAGCCAACCTTGTTTCTTAGAACACCGAGGCGTTCGATCTCCAGTTCAACGATATCGCCGTGATTCAACCAAGGCCCCTGATTCTTGGTCAGTTCATAAAGGCAGCCGGTTCCAACCGTGCCTGAACCAATCACGTCACCTGGGTTTAGGGTTACTGATTGTGACATGCGTGCGATGATGTCACCGAACGACCAGTAGATATCGTTAAAGTTTCCGCGGGATTTTTCATCGCCATTGACTCTCGCCGTCATTTCGAGATGATACACGCCTGGGCGTCCCACCGCTTTATCGGCCAACGTTTCATGCGTGACGATGACAGGTCCGAACGAACAAGCGAAGTCCTTCGATTTGACGGGACCAAAATTCACTTTCATTTCCTGCACCTGCAAATCGCGCGCGGACCAGTCGTTGAAAATGGTATATCCAAAGATATGCTCTGGCACATCCTCAGGTTGGATGTCCCTGCCGGCTTTCCCTATCACCACTGCAATTTCAAGTTCGTAATCCAATGCTTGAGTGTAGTAAGGATAGGGAATTGTGTCTTCATGACCATAGTTGTTGCCGGGATTTGAATAATAAAAGACAGGAAACTTATACCAATTCTCTGGAACATCCTGTCCGCGATTGCGATTGGCGGTTTTGACATGAGTTTCAAAGGCGTAGGCATCTCGCAAAGAGTTTGGCTTCAACGGTGAAAGGAATTTCACCTCCTCGATTGGAATCGAATCTTTGGATGCTTTATCCACGGCTTCGGACGCCCCAGCCTCCATCACCGCGTACATATCGGGATAGGGCAGGGTGTAGACGCGCTCCTCTTTAACGAGAGCAGGCTGGGAGGTATGGCGAAGCGTGCTGATCGTGGCGAATTTCATGTAGATTTTTTTCTCCTTGGTAAACGGTCTTATTTGACGTTCCGAAATTTGATATCCGTCACTCGGTCGGTATGCAAGGTGAAGCCTTTGCTAGATTCGCTTTCGAAGCGAAATCGTATTTCTCCGAATTCACACAAGAAGGTGTTTTCGGTAAACGGATGCAAAGAATTTTGCTGATCAAACGGCGTGCGCTTTAATTGCAAAGCGTCTTCGTTGATTGTAATCGTGTATTGAAAGTTCAGTTCGCGGCTGAAATATTCACCTGCATAAATGCCTAACGAGGGTGGCGTGAAGCGGTGATTTCGAACACGTTTGAGTTTGATGATTCGCTCTCCGGAGTCATTGATACTAAGAAGTTCATTTTGCTTACCAGTGAAGGAAAGTGTAAGAGGCTGATCTTCCACTTGAAATTTCATTTTTCCAAGCGAAAACAGTCGATCCTCTTGAAGACCTTTTGAAAAGTATAGCGCATCGTCTTTTAAGGAAATCTCAACGGTGAGGTGTCTGCCCTGATAGATGCCTGTGAATGTTTCCAAATCCTGGATGGACAAAGCTGATGATCTTGAAGCGCGGCTCCTTTTTTTTCTATGTATGCTGAAAACGTCTTCCAGATAAATGTCAGCAACTCCTTCACATAGCAGTGTGGGATCGACCTTTCCCAGATTGCTGATGCAGATCACCGTGAAATGTTGGTCCGGGAAGCGCATTAGCTCCGTGCGATAACCGGCCCAGCCGCCGCCGTGTTTGACGACTTTTTGTCCCTTGTATGTATCTACCACCAGGCCAAAAGCGTAGGTGATGGATTTGCCGTTCTTCAATTCCCCGGTGCAAAGCAATTGTTCGATTAGGTCTGGCTGGGCATGGTTGAGCTGGTTGTCATAAAAGTTGCGGTCCCACAGCAGCAGGTCTTCCACATTGGTCAGGATTGCGCCATCGCCGAAGCCGCCGGAGAGCGCCAGCGCGTTGATAAAGGTTCCTTCTTCTTCACCGGCTTCGTAGCTCATCGCCCGATGCTTGACAATGGGACGATAATCTTTGTTGAAGGTTGTATGTTGCATTCCCAACGGATTCAACAGCAGTTTGTGAATGAGTTCCGTGATGTGTTTTCCGGTGACGCGCTTTGCAATCGTGCCGAGCAGAAAATATCCTGAATTGCTGTACAGGTATTCACTGCCCGGCTTGAAGTTCAGTCCTTTTTGGCGAGCGATCAGGTCAAAGATGAAATCCTCTGCGTAGATATTTTCGAAGGGCAGGCCGCGCAGGTTCATGAGGGTCAGGTAGTCGCGTACTCCGCTCGTATGGTGAATCAAGTGTCGGATGGTGATCTGACGCGCATAAGCGGGCAGCTCAGGCAGATATTTGTCAATGGAGTCATCCAAGTTGAGTAAGCCCTGATCCGCAAGGATGGCGATCATCGCGGCCGTGAACTGCTTGCCGGTGGAACCAATGTCAAAGATCGATTCCGGCGTGAGGGAAACTCCACGTTCCAGATCGGCCATGCCGTAGCCGCGCGTATAAATAAACCCGCCATCCTTGATGACCGCGAGTACACACCCGGGTGTGTGCTTTGTATCCCACTGGGAGAAAAGTTCGTCGACTCGGCCCGTAAAGGACGACATGTGATGTCTGTTCGCCTTAGAGAGTGTTTCTCAAGTCGATGCGGCTTGCTCTTCTGTACACGGATCTCACGGAAAACGCGGAAAAGAACTGCTTTTTCAATGGATTTATCCGTGAATCTCCGTGAAATCCGTGGCGTCCGCGTCTAAAAAATTCTTCAAGAAACATTCTCTACAAGTTTCCGCGTCGTTCCTGCTCCACCTCGATGGATTCGAACAAGGCTCTGAAGTTGCCTTTGCCGAAGCCTTTGGCGCCGTGCCGTTGAATGATCTCGATGAACATTGTTGGTCGATCCTGAATCGGCTTGCTGAAGATTTGCAGCAGATAACCTTCGTCATCGCGGTCGACGAGGATGCCGAGATCGTGGATGGTCTTCATGTCCTCCTTGATCGAGCCGACGCGGTCGGGCAGCATTTCGTAGTAAGTATCAGGCACACGCAGGAATTCCACGCCGCGCGAGCGCAGTTCCTCCACGGTGTTGAGAATGTCGCCGGTGATGAGGGCCACGTGCTGCGCGCCGGGCGTCAGATAGTAATCGAGATACTCTTCGATCTGACTCTTCTTGCGGCCCTCGGCGGGTTCGTTGATCGGGAACTTGACGCGCCCGTTGCCATTGGACATCACCTTCGACATGAGGGCGGAGTATTCGGTGGAAATATCCTTGTCGTCGAAGTGCAGTAGTTGGCGGAAGCCCATCACATCGTGATAGAAATTGACCCAATCGTTCATCTTGCCAAGTTGGACATTGCCCACGATGTGGTCGATGGCCGCCAGGCCGGCCAATTCGGCTTCGTAATCGATCGGTTTATAGGTGGGTGCAAAGATACCTTTATAGTCGTCACGGTCAACAAAGACGTGTAAAGTTTCACCATAGGTGTAAATTGCCGAAGTGCGATAGATACCGTGATCATCTTTTTCTTCACGTGGCGTCCACGCAGACTTGCCGCCGCGTGAGGTGGTTGCGTGCCACGCTTTTTCAACATCGTCCACTCCCAATGCAATGACTTTGACTCCGTCGCCGTGCAGCATGTGATGTGCGGCCAGCGGACTGGACGGACCATAAGGCGCAGAAACAACAAACCGCGCCTGCCCTGATTCGAGAACGTACGAAGCAAAGTCGCGGTTTCCAGTTTCCAGCCCGGAGTAGGCAACTGGCTTGAAGCCAAACGCCTTCCACCAGTAATACATGGCGTGTTTGGCGTTGCCAACATAGAAATGAACGTGATCGATGGATTTGATTTGGAGGAAGTCTGCTTCCTCGGTCATGGGACGGGTTTCAGGTTTGGATACAATTGTAGCCATTCAGCCTCCTTTGGTTGGGTTAAAAGTGATTTTACGACAAAGGAAGTCCGATTGCAAATAAAAACTCCACGGCCGATCGAAGGCTTTGGAGTTTTGTGCATGCAGAGGAATCCAAAGCCTATTTCGCTGCCAATTTCTCTTCGATGAACTTTTCCCATACGGGAAAATCCTCCGGGTTCCACATTTTTTCCATAAGGGGAAGAGTCTCCTCCTTTTTCCATCCCAGCAGCAGCACACCATATAACACAATAAAAGAATTCGCCCAACAATTCACCTGACAATGCACATCCAGGATCTGTCACCACAACGCCTCGCGGCGTGACTGTCTGGGGCGTTTTTGCTTTTGCGGAACTACATCCTTTCAGGTTGCTGTTGAATTAATGTGCTCAACTTTTGCACTACCTCGTTAAAGGCAGTGGCAGGCAACTTGCAACCAAACTCTGCCTTTCTTGCCCTCCAATCAAGGCTTTTCACCTGGTCGGACAGAATTGCTCCATTAATCTCCAGCCCCTCAGGAATTAAAACTTCAAAGGGATAACCCTTGACTTGGCTGGTAATGGGGCACAGAATTGCCAGGCCCACTTTCCCGTTATACGCCTTTGGAGACAAAACCAATGCTGGTCTATGTCCTGCCTGCTCATGCCCTGCTTGTGGATTGAACATAACCCAAACGATGTCGCCGCTGTCAGGAATATATGCCATGGTTTTACCAGGCTTCATTTCCTGTAGCAGAACCAGTGTCTATTTCATGATGGATGTTGCTTTTGCTAACGCCGGACAATAATTCTTCAAGTGTCCAACTTGGTGCAGCAACTGGCGTAATGATAATTTGACCTTCGACCATTGTGATTTCTACAAAAGAATCATTCTCTAGTTGAGCATCGAGGGCAAAAGCTCTTGGGATGCGTAGGGCAAGGCTATTGCCCCATTTTTGAACTTTTGTGAGCATAAAATCATCTCCTGTTGTATCTACAATAAAGATACACCCTTTTCCTCAATTCATCAAGTGATTTTCTTGTGACGTAAAGGAACGCCGAACGATTTGTGTTAGCGGCGACTGGGGGAAGAACGCTCGAAAGCGGAAAACTTCCTAAGCTGAGGAACAATCCCAAAAAACGCGCGTGCCCTGATCACCCTCACGCTGGTTTGACAGTCAGATCCTTATCTTCCATTTCCCAGGCGTGGTCGAGTGTGTGAAAGGCGGTATGCCGAATCAGATAGCGGAGCGGCCATTTCGCCATCTTGCCGGCCAACTTGCCCTGTGAGTGGTATCCCCGAATTGCGTTGCAATAGGCGTCGCGATGCGCGTTCCATCCCTTGTCAGTTAACATCGCCTCATCAGGCGTGAGCACGCCGAGTTTCTTCGCCCAGTCCTGTTCTGCGGCAAACGTATGACGGACGATGCGGTCCCGATCCCGCCCTCCGCCGCGCGAACCCTTCTGCATTTCAGCCGATACGCGCGCACGCACCTCATCGAAAAACGCCCAGCAGGCTCGCATCAACGTTAGTTCGCGTTCCAATTCTTTGCTCGAAATGGATTGCTGATCGATGCTCGAAAACGCGAACGAGATACCCCAGAAGTCGGTTGAGCCCACGCCCGGATAGTGTTCGACTACATCCGCGTTGGCGTTAGCCCCAAACGCGGTCTTCATCCCGGCCAGTTTCGCCACCTTTGCGTAACGTGGAATGTAGGCGACTAAGCGTTCAATCGCAGCCTCCTCAGTCTTTGCCCCGCGCTCGAGACCGGGCCAGTCTGGCGCCACCGCCACCACCTTCTTGCCTTTCGGTCCAATTTCCAGCATTACACGAATATTCTTAGTCACGGCTCCTCCAATCACACGCCGCAAAGCGGCAGTCCTGCCATCGCACGCCCGAGAGAGAACGCGGTGCTTGCAATTCTATCTCACTTATTTTGCGCGTTTGGCGACTTCGGTCAGTGAACTCAAAATGGAATCCAACTGGCTGGGATCCTTGACCAACTCCAGCATATCTTTCCACCAGGCCTTCTGCAAGGAGGCCGGCATCATGTCCCCGGCGCTAAAGCGACTGATCCTGGCCTCGGTGAGTCCTTGGGCTACCACCCGCGCGACCGGGTCTGCATAGGTGTCCGGTGAGACGCTGCGGTTCACCGAGGTAAAGCCGCCGAGCTTCACCCACGCTTCTTGTGCGGAAGCACCTGCGAGGTAAGTCATGAACGAACGCGCCGCGGGCGTATCGTTCACCATTACCACGACATCTGCGCCAATGGTCACGGCTCCTGCGTACTCGGGATCGATGGTCGGGAAGGTGAAGAAGTTATAGTCATCCCTCGGATCGAGGCCCGGATGCTGCAAGGCGATGAAGGCCTGCGCAAACGAGGCAATGTAATCCATGTAGGCTCTCGGAGGGTCAGTGTATAAAGGGTAAGTTCCCTGCGCGTCAGTTGTGGCGAGGATGCCCTGGCTGCCTCCCAGCACGTATCCATTTTTCTCGATGATCTGATCGAACATCTCAAAGGACTGTTTGATGCACGCGTCGGTCCAGGGAATCTTGCCTGCGATCCACTGGTCGTAACGGTCGGGGCCGCAATGGTTGAGCACGATCTCCGAGATCCAATCGGTGAGTGCCCAGCCGTTGGCGGGACCGCCTCCGGCCGCGATCGAGAACGGAGTCTTGTCGTCTGCAACCATCTTATCGGCCAGTGTGATCATGTCATTCCAGGTTTCGGGGACCGCATAATTGGCGGTCGCGAAAGCCTGTGGATCATACCAAACCGTGGCCTTGTTCGACACCTTATAGTAGATCGCGTACAACTCACCGTTGTAGCTGCCCAGGTCGATCCAGGTTGGCGCGTAGTCCCGAGCGATCTGGTTCATATCCATAAAAGAGTCGAGCGGAATCAATTTGCCTTCTTTGGCCAATTGCTTCATCAAACCCGGATTGGGCAAGATGGCGATATCAGGCGGATTTCCAGCCTGGATTTGGGCAATCAGAACGTTAGCCAGATCCTGTGTCCCGTTCCAATCAATAACCCCGCCGGTGTTTTCTTCCCAGGCGGTCTTGACCGTGACAAAGCTATCATATTCAGGGCCGCTCCACAGGCCAAGGACGTTCACATATGCGCCATTCAGTTCTTGGGATGCCGCGGTTGTGGAAGCCGCAGTGGGCGCTTTCGTTGACGCCACTGTAGCAATCGGCGTACTTGTGGGAGAGGCGGTCGGTGTTGGTGTGCTTGCACAGCCCACAGCAAAAGCTGCGGTCAGTGTGAAAAGAATTGTAGTCAGTACAATCTTGTGACGATTGATCATCATCCTGCCTCCGCAAAAAAATAAATTAAGAAGGATTTGAGTTTAGGATCGAAACGTCATTCACAAAGAAACGAAATCCTTGCTGGTTTGCTGGAAGCGATTCAAAGCCTCTTCACTCTTTACCAATTTCTTTCCTGCCCTTGACAGTGCTACTAATCATTAGCTGGCTCTTATCTCTATTTGACTGCTCAATCCTGACCGAGGTGTTGTGCATTCAAGCGCGGTTGAGAGCCGTCTAGATCAGTCACGCCGTAGACGTCAGCCAGATCGCTAACGTCCATAAGTTTCCCTGTAAAACGCATGACATCCGGGTCGCTCGCTAACGCAGCAATGCCTCGGGCAGCGTAGTGTGGTGTCTCGGTCTGTCCTTCGAGTTCTTCCATCGTGTGATGAGTAAACATGATCTCGGTTCGCATCCAACCCGGGGCAACTGCAATAACCGGAATGCCCTTATCCTTGAGGTGGTAACCCAGGACATACACCAGACGATTCTTGGCAGCCTTGCTGGTCTCATAGGGTGTCCACATGGGCGGTTCGGCGGTATGCCAGGTAGTAGTGATAATGAGACCCTTTTGGATGGGACCCATCAGATATTTGAGCACCAACAGGCTGGTAATATAATCCGAGTACGGTCCCGCCAAAAGCATATGTTTGAACTGGTCCAGGGGCTCTTCCCAGACTTCCTCACCTGACCCCCAACTCGTCATGTGGATCATGCGCACCCCACGCATTATTCACCAGGATATCCAGCTTGCCGTGTTGTTTTCCAATGTAATCGACAAGCGCTTTCACCGCTGTAGTATCGGTATGGTCACACTTGACGGCCTCAGCCTTACCTCCAGCTTCGTGGACCGCATCAACTGTGTCATCAATCGTCGTGGCAGGCAGCTCACTCTGGGTGCTAAGACCCCTTGTGCTCCGACCCGTAACGATGACGTGTGCACCAGCCTGAGCAAGTTCCAGGGCAACCGCTTTACCCAAACCTCTAGAACCGCCTGTTACCAGCGCAATTTTTCCTGTTAATTTCTGTACCTCGTTCATAGATACCTTTATCCTTTCCTTCTTGATCTTGACTTATCAGTAATTCTCAAAGCTCGTAACTACACAGCACAAGGTGGGACAAAACGGGGTAAGTAAGGAGTGCCCATGAAAGCAAGGCGTAAGGCAGCCAGCGCCATCTGCCCATTCTTGCGAGCTGTGGAAAGATAAGTGCGAATGCGGCAAAAGATAGCAGCGCCGTCTTCGGATCGAAAGCAACCCGAGACTTTTTGTTTGACTTTCATCATGCGCAAGTCCCGCTCGGATTGATTATTATCAAACGGCACATTAGAATTTGTCATAAAAGCCAGCACAGCCGCTTTGTGCTCTTTGAGTCTCAACACGAGATTGCGCGCTGGACTTTGCTTCAATCGTCCGCGTTGCCCAGGCTTGCGACGGGTTGCATTTGGCGGAGGATGGGCTCGTAAGCCTTGTTGGATCAACTTGTCATATTGGGCGGAATAGATTGCCTGCTGTCTTTCGCTTAACTCTGTTTGCTGATCTCTTTGAACTGTCTCTGCTTTTTTCTTGATTTTCAATAACAAGGCAATCAAAGGCTCAATCCATTTTTGCGGATAACGTTCCTGTAAAAAGAGCAACACTCTCAAATGATGAGCATTGCACAAGGCATGCTGAAAATCATACTGAAAGTACGATGGTAAATCATCATGCACAACTCGTCCTTTGAAACGCGGCAAGATATTCATTGCATCCATTGCGATTTTTCCGCGTTTTTGATGATAGGCATAATACGTCAGAAAAGTTGTCCCTGTGGTTTGCAGCCAGTATAGTTTTCCGCCAATGCGCATGCCCGTTTCGTCATTACCCATGACTTCCTCGCCTATGCTCAGGTGCTGCTTAATCGCCTCGCTCACAGGCGTTACAAGTTCTGCCGCTTCTGCCCCCGCCGTATAGATCGTCCCTTCGGCTGGACGATGACCATACAATTCTTCAAACACATCACATGTCCGTTTCAAGGGAATGTGTTGCTCATGGTTCAAGTAGACCATTTGTGACTTTGCTTCTGCTCCATATTTCACCGCTTGCTTCACTTCCTTCGGAAACTCCGCACGCGTCTCTTTTCCACAGCACGAACAACGCTTGACCTGCACTTGATGTTCTGTCACTTCCATCTGTACCTTCGGCAAGTCAAAAACCTGTCGCTTTTCAATCCGCTCTACTTTTTGCCGCTTCAAGGATTTCTGGCAATAAGCACATTTCACAACTCTATGCTTCTTGATCTGATCGGGCTTTTGGACCATCTCTAACTTATAGCCAGCGTGCCCTTTTTGTCCACCGCTTTTCCTACGACGACGTTTTCGTAAACTGCGCGGTGTAGGTTTATCATACCCATCACTGGATAGCGGTTTCCCGCTATTGCGGCTGTTTTTTGAAAGTTGATCTTCCAATTTTTGTATCCGCTCTGCCAAAGCGACAAAGGTGTCTTGAAATAATTTCAACACTGCTTCTTTCCCATCTTCATATGTAGCATTGATTTCTTTTTCATTCGGCAATCGGATGGGTTCCATAACCTAGATTGTCTCTGGTTTTTTCGTTTTTGGCAATCCCTCCTGTAAAACTTACTGTGTAGTTACCAAAGCTCACGTAAATTTATTTAAACTGGTAAAAACATACAGGGAAACAGTGATATTTGAGTTAGAGATTGCCGCCCAACAAGACTGTCGAAAAACCCCTAGGTTGAAAAATGTTCATAAAACTCTCCCACAACAGGCTCAAAAATCGCCAAAATGTGTATTGGTCAGAAATAGTCCGAACACAAATTCTGGCGCTTTAAGCAATTTCTGCGGTGAAATCACCTTTGTTTGGTTCGGAGATTGCCTAAAAAGCTAACAATGAGACTGTTCGCCCTTTATCTGATGATTACAGTTTCTGTCCCACTTTTCAAAAATCATTTTTTGAAAAGGGACTTTTTCGACAGTTTCAACGGCCCGCGTTATGCCCCTGGGGGCACGGCTGGAGGGACGAGACTCACCCACGAAACGGAACAAACCTGAGACCACGAAAAAGCCAATTTGACGGTGTGAATCCAGCCGTCCGCGTGCATGCATTGTTGCATGCATTGTTACTAGAATGCCACAGGAAGGGGCGTGGCGGTGTATCCGAGAAGAGACTATCTCACCGGGATGCTCCGGGGTGTGAGCATACGGGCCAACCGTTGCCGGCTATGAGAGAAGTAGTAGCTTCAGCTCGTGTTGTTACTTGGTTGCCCGGTGGATCCTCGTCTGGGTGAGAGAACCCGCATCGGTGTGTATCACTCACAGCCCATAAAACCACGCCCCAACCAACAAACCAAGGAGAGTGTAGATAATATGTAAAGAAATTGCAAGCGCGAAGCGTTTCTCCCGAAGGGGACCGGGATAATATGCTACTCTTAAGACAAGCACAAGAAGGAGGTGCGTATGAAAACAGAAACTGTCTGTAAAACAAATGATACTACAATCTCATTGAAACTTTATCTGGCGTTGTGTGCACGCAAAGGTTGTCAGGAAAGGTAAGCCTCGGGTAGGATGGTAAGTGATTAGCAAAACGAACTACCCGAGGCTCAAGATGAAATATAACATTGAAAAAATAAACGAGATAGGCAAGCTGTTGGTGGAAATTGTGGAAGAGGCATGGGCAGGGGAAAAGAATGAAGATGTCAGGATAGCGGATATAGAAATGGAAGTGCGAGAAATTTTGGAAGAAGTTGGGCAAAGTGCAGTGAAATATTATTTGGAGTATGCAGATCGGGAAGTGGGATCGGAAATAGAATGTAAGTGTGGCGGCAAGCTGAAATATCAACGGCGGCGAACCGCAACGATCTGGTCAGTCTTTGGGAAAATGAGTTACAAAAGAGCATACTATGCAGGGTGTGTTTGCGGCAAGGGATGTGCTATTCTGGATGAACGCTATGGGATAGAACCAGGCAAGGTCACGGCCGGTCTGGCACAATTATTGGCATTGAGTGGGATCGATAAATCATTTGAAGAAGGACAAGAATGGTTGAAGGCATTTTTGTTGTTTGAAGTATCAGAGAACACGATACGTTCGGAAACACAGGGATTGGGAGAACTGCAACGAAAAATGGAAGAAGAATGGATCAACGAAATGCAGAATGAAGCAGCGTTGCAGAAACGAGAACAGATGATTGTTGAGCAGGTGCCAGATCGTCTCTACGGTTCGATTGATGCGGCCAAGGTACGCATCGAACCACGAGCAAAACAAGGAAATAAAGAAGCCGTGGAAGAAGATTGGCGCGATATGAAGATTGTTTGTTGGTATGAAGGAGAACTGGTCCCCAATCGCCAACGCTCTGTTCGACAAAAGATAAAGGCGCAACGGGAAGGGACCGTATTTCGAGCCAAAAACAAGCAGTACGCTTGCGACCTCGCGGAAGCTGAACAATTTGGCAAACTGCTCTGGGCGATTGGTTGCTCAGTTTTTGCAGATCGGGTGCCGGAATTGGTTTTTGTCTGTGACGGAGCGACTTGGATCTGGAAGTTGATTTCTCATTATTATCCAAATGCCCTTCAAATCGTGGATTGGTATCACGCTGAAGAACGCTGGGAACGGATTGCAGAGGAAGCCTTCTCTGATCTGGGAGAACGTCAGCCTTGGCTGGAAAACATCACCGAAGCTCTTTGGCGAGGGAATGTTGAATTCGTGTTGGAAGCTTGCCAAGGCCTATCCAAGAAGTCCCGAGAGTATCAGAATAATTGTGTAAATGGGTTATCCTAAAGAGAGAAAGGAAAACCCATGAGAGAGAAAAGGAGCAAGAACAAGAAAGACATTCAAGCCCATATGCCAAGTGCCGAGGAAGTTGCGCAGGAACTGGGGAAAGCGACCTCCATCGATGATTTTTATGGGAAAGACGGCATCTTTGCCAGGCTGTTCTCGAAGACGATCGAAGAGATGCTGGAGGCGGAACTGACGGCTGAGTTGGGATATGAGCGGTATGAGGCCGAAGGACGCAACTCGGGCAACAGTCGCAACGGGTCCTATACACGCAAGATGCGCACTTCTGGGGGGGATGCCGAGATCAAAGTGCCGCGGGATCGCAACGGTGAATTTCAATCGGCGCTGCTGAAGAAGAACAGCAACGAGATCGAGCAGAAGATTACCGCGATGTATGCCAAAGGCATGTCGACGCGTGACATCCAGGCTATGCTGACCGAGCTGTACGGGATCGATGTGTCACCCGATACGATCAGTGCCATCACCGACAAGGTCTGGCCGCTGGTGGAAGCCTGGCAGAGGTGTATGCCATTTTGTACCTGGATGCCATCCACCTCAAGCTCAAGCGGGATGGCAAGATCAAGAACGTGGCTGTCTACAATGTCCTGGGTGTTGATCTGGACGGTCAGCGCGAGATTTTGGGTCACTGGGTCGGGGAGGGAGGAGAAGGCGCCAACTTTTGGCTCTCCGTGGTGACCGACCTGCAAAATCGCGGTGTTCAGGATGTTTTGCTGGCCTCCATCGATGGTCTGAGCGGTTTCAAGGAGGCCATCCAGTCCGTTTTTCCGCAGACCCAGGTGCAGCGCTGCATCATTCACCAGATCCGCCAAAGCCTGAAATATGTGGTCTGGAAAGACCGCAAAGCCTTCACGGCGGATCTGAAAACGGTCTATCAGGCAGCTACGCGTGAACAAGCCGAAGCCAACCTGCTACAATTGGAACAAACCTGGGGCAGCCAGTATGGCACCGCCATTCGTTCCTGGCAAAACAATTGGGAGGATCTGGCAACTTTCTTTGAGTTCCCCAGGGAGATCCGGCGCTTGATCTACACCACCAACGGTGTGGAAGGCTATCACCGCCAACTACGTAAAGTGATCAAGACCAAAGGCTCCTTCCCGACTGAACAGGCAGTGCGCAAACTGCTCTACCTGGCAACCCTGAACATCACCAGGAAATGGACTATGCCTATCCAGAACTGGCCGCGAATCCTCAACCAGTTAGCCATTCGCTTTGCAGAGCGGGTACCCGTATGAACCATTTCTGCCACCCGCTTCTCGAGGCTAGCCTGCGCCTGACGGGCCTCAAGGGGAAATGCGCTCCGCTCCCCTTGACCCCCGTTGCGCCGCAGACTGTTGATCCAGAAGCACTGGCAGAAAAAACATTTGTTGTGAAAGTCCCATTTACACAATGTTCCTGACATACCTCCCAGGTACGCGCTGCCGTTCGGGATACCGTCCATCGAGCCAGCCGCAAGCCTTTCTATTGGGGTGGCTTGAAAGGCTATCAACACTTGGAAGCTATCGCAGAGGTTCTCCATGGCATGCAAAGCACACCCCAGGAGAACGAATTCTTTCAGCTCGTGATCGAGCAAGTGGATCGCACACTAACTCAGAACCTGGCCTTGGCGCGGGAGTTGGAACAGGCCCATACTTGGTTACGCAAAGTAGCAGCTTGTTTGCGCTACCCGGCCACTTCCTTTTCTGAAATCCGAGCGGCAAAGGATTAACAGCCGACAAGTCGCTCAAGACATGGAGGATCTGCTCGAGCAACTTCGCCAAGAGTCCGAAAACAAAAACATACTCTCCAAATTCCATCATGCGCTCTCGAAGCGCTGGAAAGCCTATGGCTCAGAGTTGTTGCATTGTTATGATATCCTTGGGTTACCCCAACATAATCTACTACTCGAAGGTTTTTTCAACCGTCTGCGTTGCCACCCGCGTCGTGTCAGTGGACGCCGATCCACTAAAGAACTTCGCGACTTTGCTCAATTCCAAGTCTTGTTCATGGCCGATAGTCAAACCGATTTGCTTGAACAGATTCGCGGCGTCCCTATTGAAGAGTACAAGAAATGTCGCCAACGTCTAGCTGACAGTGAGTCTCCTCGACATTTCATCAATCAGTTTCATCGAAATCCCCAGAAGGTTATCACTCGCTCGATTGACAGATATGTTGAACATCAGTCTGAACTCAACTCTCAAGTCCGTGTTGCCTTTTCAGCCTTATTCACTGTTTAGACACTCAGGGGCCGCACACCCTTTTCAACTACTCCTCTGTTTCCGGTGGCAAGTTCTCTTTAATAAATTTTTCCCAGACAGGAAAGTCTTCCGGGTTCCACATCTTTTCCATGATCGGGATGGCCTCCTCCTTTTTCCATCCCAGCCGCAGCACACGATACAACATAATAAAAGAACTGGCTCGATAATTCGCCTGACAATGCACAAGAATGCGATCCTCTTTGTGCGCGTCCATGGCGGCGAAGAAGTTTTCCAAATTTTGTCGCCTCGGCTCGTTCCATTCCACCGGGATGTGAATATACTGCATGCCCAGCAACTCGACGACGGAGGCTTCATCAGGCAAGGCGCCCTGCGAAGTCTTGAGCGCAAGGTTGATGACGACTTTCACACCGGCTTGCGCAACTCCCTGCATTTGCTCGGCGGTCGGCATCCCGCTGCTGGATAGTTTGTCATCATAAAACCAGTAATTGTAGATGTCCTTCATTTCACCCTCACCACTTTCCCGCCGGTTATCTTTTGCAGATCTGGAGTTTTCAACTCGAAGATGGCATTCGGAGTCCCAGCTGCGGCCCAGATGGTTTCATAGCCCAGGAAGTCTTCATCGATATAGGTGTCCATATTTTGGATGTGGCCGACGGGCGGCACGCCTCCGATGGCGAAGCCGGTCACTGCGCGCACGAAATCGGCGTCGGCGCGGCCGATGGCTTCTCCCGCGTACTCGCGGATGCATTTCTCGTCGACGCGGTTCGCGCCGCTGGTGAGCACCAGGATCGGTTTACCCGACTCCTTCCCTTTGAAGATCAACGACTTCACGATCTGACCCAGCTCACAGCCGGCGCGTTGCGCGGCTTCCTGCGCGGTGCGCGTCGATTCGGTGTGTTCAATCACCGTGTAGTTGTATCCCAGCGAGTTGAGCAGGTTTTGTATTTTTTGTGCGGAGGGGGAGAGTGTTGTTGACATTTGCTAATTATAGCGATTTTTTTGTGCTGAGCGGAGTGGCGCCCGTTGATTGAGTAGGCAGCGTTCGTCCGCCGTATCGAAACGAGGCGCCACTTGCAATGGCAGGTTCATTTCCTCTCATACTTGATCTGCCACAACACACGCCACGTCTTCCCGCCATCATCAGAGCGTTCCCAATTCCAATCGAATTGATTCGCTTCGATGTTGTACCAAGCCATTCTCTGTTTGCAGGCTTCACCTCTGACAATCGCCTCGCGTGAAAGGATCATCTTCCCATCTTCGAATTTACCAGTGAAATCAAGGTAGCCTCCGCTGTTATCCACCCAGGTCTGACACCAAAGTTTTCGTTCAGGGTCATATACAGAAACACTCATCCCTTTCAGGTCGGGCCCCGAGAAATTTTCTTGAATGATCTTGTCACTCAAGATGCGCACGACTTGATTTGTGCCTTTGCCATCCTCACCCCAGGTGCAGTCCCATTCACCGAGCCAAAAATCGAATTGAGTTTCGGGTGCTTCGCTCATGTCTCTCTCCTCCATGAAAATTTTGAATACTCAGAACTTGACGAAAACCGGGAGATTCCCTGTTTTCGTGTAATCATCGGATAAAGGGCGAACAGTCTCATTGTTAGCTTTTTAGGCAATCTCCGAACCAAACAAAGGTGATTTCACCGCAGAAATTGCTCAAAGCGCCAGAATTTGTGTTCGGGCTATTTCTGACCAATACAGATTCCCTGTTTTCGGGCTTCTTTTCATTCTTTCGTGATCTACTGATGACTCCACTGCAAAAAGGGGCGGCGCCCCTCCTCAAACTGGCAAAAGTTTAATATAATCGGCACATGTTCAGAAAAAACACCAAACACCAACAGCCCGCACTCATTAGCGCCGCCAGCGAACTGCCGGAAAAACAACGCAAACGTCTGGAAAACTCCTGGGCAGGCACCTTCTACAAAGAATTCTTCAGTCGCATAGACGAACAGTCCTTTGCGGTTCTGTATTCAGAAAAAACTCGCGCCCGAATGTGCCGGTGAATGTGCTGGTCGGGCTGGAAGCGCTGAAAGCAGGCTTGGGCTGGAGCGATCAAGAGTTGTACGAGAACTATTGCTACGATCTGCAAGTGCGCTACGCCCTGGGCTATGACCGCCTGGGCGAGGGTGATTTTGAGATTCGCTCGCTGTACTACTTTCGAGAACGGCTGAGCAAATACAATGCGGAAGAAGGCGTCAACTTATTGGAAAAGGCCTTCGAGCAAATCACGGATGCCCAGATCGTGGATTTGAAAGTCCGCACTGGCATGCAGAGAATGGACTCGACGCAAATTGCCAGCAACATCGTCTGCGCCAGCCGCCTGCAACTGTTGGTGGCAGCCGTCCAACGGGTCGAACGGATATTGAATGAGGCAGATCGCTCTCGCCTGAGTGAAAGCTTTGCGCCCTACATCCAAGACAGCGCCGGACATTACACCTACCGCGTCAAAGGCCAGGCAGCGCAACAGGAACATCTGCAGCGGATCGGGCAGACTATTCATGCGCTGTTGCAGGAGTTGAAAAACAGCTACGCTGCCGAACTTGCCTACCAGGTCCTGGAGCGCATATTCGCAGAGAATTTCAATCTGCTGGAAAGCGGACCATGCGCCAAAGAAAATACGGAGATTACCTCTTCCTGCCTGCAATCGGTAGATGACCTCGAAGCCAGCTACCGCACGAAAGGCACCGGACATTACAAAGGCTACGTCGCGAACATCACCGAGACTTGTGATCCTGAAAATGAGATCCAACTGATCACCAAGGTGCAAGTGGCGCCGAACAATGTGGATGATGGACAACTGCTGGCGGAAGCCCTGCCCAATTTGAAAGAGCGCACCTGCCTCGAAACCCTGATCACCGACGGTGGCTACGGCGCTGAAGTCAGCGACGATGCCCTGCACGAGCAAGAGGTCACCCTCATTCAAACTGCAATTCGCGGAGCGCAGCCCAGCGCAGACAAGTTCAGTCTCTCCGACTTTGTCATTGAGCACAATGAAAAAGGCGACCCCAACGCCCTGACCTGCCCACAGGGACAGACGGCTCCCGTTCTCGCCGGACGCACCACCGGTTGGCAGGTGCGCTTCGACCCTGAGCTGTGTTCCACCTGTCCGTTCCAACTGACTGGACGTTGTCGCACCCAACCTCAAAAGCGTGACCCGCGCTATCTGCTGACGTTCACCACCCAGGAAATGCGCGCGGCTCAACGGCGCAGAAACTATCTGCTGCATCAAGATCACAGTCACAACTTGCGCTCGGCCGTGGAGGCCAGCGTACGCTCGGTGAAACATCCATTTCCCGCAGGCAAGCTGCCCGTGCGCGGACAGTTCAGAGTCGCTTGCCTGGCGATCGCATCCGCTGCCACTACCAACGTGCGCAGGATCCAACGCTACCTGATTGCAAAAATGAAGCAGGCAGAAGCAGCAAAAAGTCTGCAAAGCGAAGCGGTACCCGCCGCCGCCGCTTCTTTTTTTGCTCTTTCGGCGCGCTGGCTACGCTCCCGGCTGGTTTTCAGCCCGAGTTTCGGTTATTAAAGAACAGCTTCTTGCAGTAGAGTCACTGATACTATAGCATGTGCGAATGGCTTTGCAACCCCACCCCAAGACTATTTTCTTGCAACCACGATTTCAACAGGCAATCCCCACATCGTTTTGACTGTGGATTTTCTGAACGATAAAGTCTGCTTCCATTAAGACCAGGCCCAAATAAATTGGGCGACAATCTATAAGGATGGGCAGCCTGCGATGGAACCACTCGTAGATATGTACGGCTGTTTTCTCCTGTTTTGCCAGTGAGACCACGCCAAGTTTCCCGCCTCTTTTGAGCACGCGATGGATCTCATTCAGCAATATTGGAATTTCTGGTGAATCAAATAACTCAAGCGTGAAAGAGATGAAAACATGATCGAATTGTTCTTTGGAAAATGGTAGGGACAATCCATCCGCCTGACACAGTCCCACATTTCTATTCTCGATTTTCTTGCGAGCAACCCTGAGCATTTTTTCGGACAAGTCGATTGCGATGACCTTCCACCCTCGGTCCGCAAACTCAACCAGTGCATGACCTGTCCCACAGCCAATCTCCAAAATGGATTCGTGTGGCTGCACATCGAGCATTTGGAGGCCCATATCGGTGAAATGTTTTTCACTGCTGGTAAACAAGTCATACCAGCGCGACAGGGAGTTATAACTCTCCCGCGCCTGTGCTCTCGGACGGCTAACGCGTTCTATTTCTGCTTTCATACTGCCTCAAGTAGAATTGTTTTACTATGAGTATACAGGAGAATGCATGAGCGACCAACAAAGAAAAATCTACCAGTCCGAGGCGGATCGTTACGAAGCGCTGGTTTCCCGCGAAGATTATCAAGGCAATATCATGAAAGCCCTGGAGGAGATAATCGATCCGGACGGCTTGGATGTTCTCGACCTCGGTGCAGGGACAGGCCGCCTGACCCTTTTGCTGACGCCGCGCGTCAAATCCATCCGCGCCTTTGATGCCTCGGCGGAGATGCTGCGCGTTTGCCGCGCCCGACTCGAAAGAAGTGGATTGTCCAATTGGAACGTGGATGTCGCGGATCACCGTCAGTTGCCGGTGACCGATGGTTCTGCTGACCTAATTGTCTCAGGTTGGAGTGTGGCGTATCTGGCTGTGTGGAATCCTGAACTCGTGGCGCGCTGAGTTGGAAAAATGGCTGGGCGAAATGAGACGCGTTTTAAGGCGCGATAGTTTTATCGTCCTGTTTGAATCGTTGGGCACGGGGAATGAGACGCCGATTCAGTTGGAACATCTTAAAGAATATTATGGTTGGCTCGACGAAGCGGGCTTCCAAAATAGATGGATCCGCACGGATTATCAATTTGTGTCCCTGGACGAGGCCGAGGATTTGTCCCGTTTCTTCTTCGGCGATGAGTTGGGGGATAAGGTGAAGAACAACGATTGGACCATCCTGCCAGAGTGCACGGGCGTGTGGTGGTTACACCCTTACGAAGATTCAAAACCTTCGTAAGGTTATCTGCGAGCCGACAGCGGATCGCATACATTCAGCCGCCAGTGCATAGCATACAAAAAAACTTTCATCACCGCCAGTACTTCATCGCAAATTTGCAGATTTCACGGCTATTCTGTAGTCATCAGATAAAGGGCGAACAGTCTCATTGTTAGCTTTTTAGGCAATCTCCGAACCAAACAAAGGTGATTTCACCGCAGAATTTGTGTTCGGGCTATTTCTGACCAATACAATTTCACGGCTATTTTCTGGCTTTTCCGCAATTTATTAACATTAAAATGTAAGCGATGCACTGGCGGTACTTTTAACATTCGGTGAATCAGCAATGCACTGTCGGTTCGCAGTTATCTGTTATGTATCCACTTGAATTGGTATGAGAGGCTGCGTGCGCTTGCCTTGCTTACGTTGATATTCCTCCACGATGCCGCGATAATCAGCCGCGCCGTAGCGGCCGAAGACTTCAGCCAAAGGATTGGGCAATTTTCGGTAAGGAGAGAGGCCGAGATCTTTTAGAAGAATATCAATATATTGTTGAAAGCGGGTGTTGACCGCGTTGGAGCGCGAAGGCTCGAACTGGATGTTGGTGCGCTTCCATTCCCGGACGTGTTCGAGGCTGCGTTCCATTTCATCAATGGATGGAAGTTGAAGCTCGCCGCGCCAGTACGCGCATAGCCAGAGCGTACCGACCTCCACGGCAGGCACATGCATGAAACCGTGATTGAAACCTGAGAACCCAAGCCGGGGAATGCGCGGATGAATCAGATGACGATATAGTTGCGCGCCGTCGGCTTCACCTTCGAGCAACTGACGATATTTTTCAGGCAGGAAGGGGAAGGTAGGCGTCTGCGACCCCAAGGATAAAATCACCAAATCACAGGGAATCTCATGTCCATCTTTTAATCGAACCGCGTGCGAAGAAAATCCTTCGAGTTTGGCGCGGTGCGGCTGAATCTTTCCCTCAGCCACGAAGGGATAATAGCCTTCAGGTGCCAGCGCCGCGGCAGAGCGCAGATCGGGCAGAAGTTTATGGTCAGGGAGAACGATTTGCAGACGCTCTTTTGCGGCTTGGTCCTTCTTCGCAGCCAACTTCTGAATCTGCTTCCGGAAAATGGAAGAAATGAAATCCCAAAAGCTATTCACCACGAAACTGAGACGCTGATGTAAAAAACGTTCCATGGCGCTGGGATGCGCCCAACTGGTCATCATCACACTGCCGAAGCGGCTAAACAACGCATACGTAAAATGTACGCCCAGAATCCACTCGGGCAGGGTCCAGCGCGGCGTGCGAAAGATGTGATGCACTTCCTCGCTCTTGGTGGCTGCCAGGGTGGCCATGTCCAGCGCGCTCTTGCCGAAGCCTACGATGGCGACTCGTTTGCCATTGAAAATATCCAATGATTTTACTTCTCGTTCGCTGATGATCTCGCCTTTGAATTGATCCTGCCCCGGGAAGCGTGGCCGATATTTGCCATCTGTATATTGGCCGACGGAAACAATCACGTAATCAAAGTCCTCTTGATGGATGCCACTCTGATTCTGATATCGCACCTGCCAGCCTTGCTGACGTTCTTCGAGCGTCAGGATCTCATGCTTCAGGCGAACATCAAGTTCCAAATATTCGACGGCCTGATCTAGATAGCGCAGGATTTGCGCACCGGAGGGATGGAGATCCGGTTGGAAAGGCCAGGGGAAGTCAGAGAAATAATATTGGCTGGCGATGTTTTGAAGGTGGATACCGGGATAGGCAGCCGCCCAGACGCCTCCCAACTGTTCGGCTCTCTCGAACACGACCGCTTCGAAGCCGCTTTTCTTCAGCACATTGGCCGCGGCAATGCCAGAGATGCCGGCGCCGATCACTGCTACTCTTGGAGACATATTTCCAAAGCTCCTTGTTTAACCTTGGGACTGCGGAGGCATGCTGATAAAAATAAATCAAGTACCTACTTACGAGGTAGATGCTTGATTCCCTATTCTCTTTCTCAGTATTGAATTGTAAGGAGAGCGTGATGGAAATACATCCCTCTCGAGGAGCGTATTCCTGCCCCCTGGGAAAGGTTTATTTTATGAAAGCTTGTGGCTGATTTTGTAATGTATCCAGAATTCGTTCCTTATGCCGGCCAAGCATATCCAAATCTTCGATTTCATCCAGGGTGAAATAACCAAAATTCGTTGTTTCGTCGCTCAGGCCAGGCTCACCGCTGAGAATCTCTGCTTCGAAATGCAGGGCGACAATGTGACATTTCTCTCCTCCGGGATAAATTGTCAATTGGTCGGGATGACTATATACGCCGACCAGGCGCCTCACCCGCACGCTGAGTCCTGTTTCCTCCAACACTTCCCGTTCACACGCCTCAGCCACGGACTCACCCGGGTCCATGCCGCCGCCCGGCAAACACCATTGACCGTTGTCCGTGCGGCGCGTGAGCAGGACTCGTCCGCTTTCGTCGAAGATTGCAGCCGAGCAGCCGAGTCGAATATCTCCTTGCCTGCCGATTCTTTCACCGTAGATGATTTGGGTCATGATGACCTCCCGTTGTTAAATATATAGGGGCACAGCGTAACGGTTGACCGTCAAAACCTTTTCAGGTTGCGCTGTGCCCCTACGATAACACATTATTCTTTGATAAACGTCCCGTTACGCAGCTCTTTCAAGGCTTGCTGAATCTCTTCGATGGTATTCATCACGAAGGGACCATACGGCACGATCGCTTCCTTGAAGGGCGCGCCGGCCATGAGCATAAAGCGGACTGAGTTGTTTTCTGTTTTCACGGCGATATGGTCGCCATCGTTGAACTTGACCATTTTGACGGCATTAACTGTCTCGCCGGAAAAGACGCCTTCACCCTCAAAGACATAAGTAATGAGCGTGTGTCCGCTGGGGATGGGAAACTGCCACTCGAGGTCGGGAGCCAGCTCCACGTCCATGTAAAGAGGCGAAGCGGCAATATCTGTCACTGGCCCGCTAACGGTATCCACTGTCCCTGCAACCACGCGGATTTTGACGCCATCCTTCTCATAGGTGGGAATCGTGGCAGCGGTCACTTCCTGATAGCGCGGCTCGGACATCTTGAGCTGCGCGGGGAGATTGACCCATAGCTGGAAGCCGTAGATGGCGCCGCCGGGACCGCGGCGGGGCATTTCCTCGTGCAGGATACCACGCCCGGAACTCATCCACTGCACATCGCCGGGACCGATCAGTCCCGAATTGCCGAGGCTGTCGCGATGTGCGGTGGAGCCTTCGAGCATGTAGGTGACCGTCTCGATGCCGCGGTGTGGATGGTAGGGGAAGCCGCGGATCGGTCCCTCGATGGGATCGTTGAAGGCGAAGTGGTCGAAGAGCAGGAAAGGGTCGTAGGCGTTGCTGACCTTCGGCGCGATGGAGCGGCGCAGTTTAACGCCCGCGCCTTCGATCACGAATTGTGGTTCGATAATTTGGGAGATAGTTCTAAGGTTGTTGTTCATATTGTGTAGATGAGGCGAGAGAGAATGGTATTACGTTTTGTCCCGTTTACCGTTCGTCCCGTTCTGCCAACTCCAGCTCTGGTTTCCACTTTATGATGGTATTTGGTGCATAGTATCCCCGCAGTGATGCGTTCGGGTAGACAATTGTATTTTTGCCTAATAAACAACCAGGGTTTGTCACAACATTACAGCCTATTTCGACATTGTCGCCTATGATGGCTCCCAATTTGGATAATTGAGTCTCAATAAGTTGACCATCCGGCATTTTTATCTTGATGATTGGCCGGGAATGCTTCTCAACCTTTACATCGTTGGTCACTGGAAGGTTGGATAACTTTGTTCCTGCTCCGAGGTTTGCATCATTTCCCAAAATACTATCACCCACGTAACTAAAGTGCGGTGCCTTGCTTCTATTAAGAAAAATCGAATGTTTTACCTCAGTCGTGTGTCCGATAATGCAACCATCGCCAGTGAGAATGTGTTCCCGCAGATACGCTCCCTGGCGGATTTCACAATTACGGCCAATGACCGCGGGTCCTTTTATGTAGACGCCCAATTTAATAACTGTCCCTTCGCCGATGTATACTTGAGTTTCGTCTTCAATAACCACACCCGGCATCACATGACCATGGATACCAGACTTCTTCGTTAGGAATTTTGCAAGAAATGTTTGTAGCCTTTCGGGCATCAATGCCTCCCAGACATAAGTTGTCCTGCTGAATAGTGCATCTGCATGGGGAAAATTTGAAAGGTCGAAAAAGTCTTCCGGTTTGAGATAGTCTTCTGATTTGATCATATTATTGCCCTTTCAACGAATTTGGTGAATCGTCGATTGGTCTTCCCGATTTAACATTCACCATACGGACTTTCGCCACTTCAGCGCACAGGCTGATTGTTTCAAAATTGATTTCGTTACCAAGCCCAAGAAAAGCATCTATGAACCCAGCGTTGAAAGCATTTGATGAACCCACAATGTATTCACGAATTGGAAAGGGTGCCCGGGCGGGTGCGTGAATATCATTCCATTCATAGCGCCCATCTTTACTGCGAACCGCCACTTGGTGTACCCGAGGTTTTCCCGTACGGTCCTTGATTAGCATGATGGGTGGAAAGACTCTTCCCTCCTGAACCAGCTGGTCAACTTGCCTTCGAAAAGAATCTTGTGGGTTAATTGATCTGGCAACATGTTCTGGCAGGCTTCTGGCAATTTCTCCAAGGAATTGAGAAAATTCCTCTTTTGTCGAGAAATAAGCATCCACTAGCGGAAGAGCATCTGCCAGGCTGCGTATTTGAGCATCACCCTCCATGCTCAGATCTGGCTCAAGCCGGCCGTGATCAAGAAATATTACAGCGCCATTTTGGTGCAAAGCGGTCAGGTTCCTATGTAGATGGCGGTATAAGGCTGTCTTAAAGAAGCCTGCAATATAAATTGCACCGCTATCATAGATTTGGTTGTCCTGTTTCTCACACTCTTTCAATATCTCTAATGCTTGTCGCCAGCCAAAATCCTTCAACACGTCTCGGGCCGTATACATTGCCGAACTGGCATGTTCAGGATGAACAAAATGAATCGTAACGGCCGTAGCGGCGCCCGGATTGCGCCTGACATTTCGCTCTGTAATACCCAACTTTTCAAGGCCCGCGAGTTCGAAGAATATGTTTGAGAACCCATTATTGCTCCCATCACCAATATAGCTGGCAACCAGAGGAGCATGGCCCAGTACCCTCAAATAGCGTGCTACATGATAGATGGAGCCGCCCGGACCAATATCTAATTCGATAGGCACTTCCCGGGTGAAGTCCAGGCGGTGGCTTCGGTTTTCGTTCAACTTTATGCCAGAGATGATGAAATCAAGGTATACGCCGCCGATACAAGCGACAGGAATAGGATCTCGTTTCGATAGGGCGGTAAGCCAATTCTTGAGAGAGGACAATGGATCTTCGACGTAAGTATCTGTGGAGGGTGATTGAGTGCTCAAGACAGTAGTGGTCAATGCCGGACCAACATTTTCCGAGCTCAATTCGCCTCTACTTGCTGTTTGCAGTTTGGTTTCGCCATCCTCTAAAGCGAGCAGTAAGCGCGATTTCCAATTTGCTGCACTGCACTCGATCCATTGAATTCCAATCGTTTGATAATCCCATTCCATGGGGATACTCACTTCTTCAAGCCTCAAAGGAATGATGTTTTTCTTGTTCTTATAAGCCAGATTCAACTCACGGCGGACGCTATCAGAACTCAATGGAAGTTGACGAAATGAATAACAGAAAGTAATCACACTCCGTAATGGCTTTTACGATTTCAGCACCCCAATTTTTTCCACCTTTTATCCTGGTAACATCCATCCAGACCACAAAACCTAATTCTTCAAGTTCGCGGGTTACCGGATGGATTTTGACCATGTCGTTCCGCGCATAACTAATGAATAACTTTGTCATTTTGTATAAACCTCCAAAACCTTTATCCAAGACAGCCTCAAATGCTGAGAGCCGCCCGCGCTCTTCCTCCGCCGACTGGGGATGAGCTTCCGGTGCATCGCACAGCCATGTGTCGTGGTTTCTGCCTGCCAACTTCTGTATAGCTTTATTCCCAGACATACTTATCTTTCTTTTTACGCGGATCTCGCCACCGATACTTCCTCGCCGAACATATTCGTTACCTTTTCTGCGACGGTCGCGCACTTTCTGCTTCATTTGCCACGATCTATCCTCCCTCAACAATCTTGATCTCTTCTTCTGTCAACCCATAAAGTTCATAGACTCGCTGATCGATCTCCTCATCCACGGACTGGATCTGCCTGTCCAGCGACCGCGCACGATCCAAGTCTTCCCCTGGTTTCACGGAGCGGCATTCTTTTTGCAATAGAAACATGTATCGGTAAGTCAACGATTATGGTCATACAAATCCACAATTCCTTTTTCGCCGCCTGTCCAGTCTGGTGGAAAAATCTTTGCATATTCATTCACCAATCTATTTGATATGCCTCCTTGTTCATTTTTACAAAACGCGGAAAGAATACCTCGGAGACCAAGATCGCAAAAATGCGTTAAATGTCTATGCTTTTGTAAGAACAGCGTAGCGCTTATTTTGGCCTTGTCTTTAGTATCTGAAAGAGTAATGAGATTGGTATTTGGCTCCAATGTGAATCCTTTATGGTGGTTTCCTACATTCCGAGCGATTTTGTAGAAACTCTGAAGGTGACCGAATATAGGAAATATTGGATGCCCTTTCCCGATATATTTTGAATACCAAGTTATATCTCCAGAAATTCCGTGTAGTTCATTGTCTGATGGCTGTGATTGAATTCCATTCAATACTTTTATAGCCCGTTTTACAACAAACATGATTCTTGGCAAAGAAGTTTCATACATGCTTCTGATTGATCTCAATGCTACTTTTAGATGAATAACTTCGTGATCTAAAGCTTAATTGTGCTGTTTATCCACTTGCGCCCTTATTTGCAAAGGGATTCTGTTGATCGGTATAAGATTTATGAAATCGCTCATTTTATCCAGGTCATTTGAGCCAAAGCTGTCAATGTATCCTGCTAGTTTTATTCTTGCCACAATATCGTATATCTCATCCTTCAGCTTAAGGAGCTTCTGGTTATTTTCGTAAAGTTCTCTACCCGTCAATCGCTGGTCATGAATACAGTCAAGAGCATACTCTTTAGCAAATTGGTCAGCCGCATCCCAGACCCATTGGTTGGAATTTATTAATGGTAATACACTCGTATCGAAGAAACCATGTATGTTTTTAACTAATACAAATTCACCCTTGTTAACGGCTAGCAGTTCTTCTTGCTGTTTTCCCTCTTCTAATATCTGGTCAAAGTCCAGCCGAAAATATTCGTGAGGTTTTACTCTTCTCATAGGACTATCATCATTTTCGGGGTCACGTTTTTGACATTCTTTACCAATCTTTCGATTTCACCGCTGCGGTTTCTCGTGTTGTCATCCTTATCCCTCACATTGCCTAGAAGGAAATTATATAAATTATAGTCTCTTTACACTCCGAAATCTACCAAAAATTGATTCCTAATCTTTTACCCAATATGCTTATGGCACTGCCGGACACTTCACCTGATCGGTGGATACAACTTGTGAGCGCGCAAGTTCAGCACCGTCTTTGTCCTGAGCCGCGACTTGGAAATAACACTCATCGTCTGGTGTGTTAGTCAGATGCGTTTGTGTTTCAAAATCAATTTTTGGTTTTTCTTCGATCAGGCTCAGCGTTTCAGGAGAACTTCCGCCGAAGACTTGATAGGATGCGACCTCCGTGGCCCCGTTCCAGGAATAGCCAAGGGTGATCCCATCCTTCTCAACGGTGAACGCCAGTTCTGGCAGAGTGTCCGGGAATCCCTGCCAGGGGAAACGAAAGGCGCGATAACTGACATAAGGCGAATCGAACGAAAGTTCGAACAACACATCGTTCTCTGGAGACACTTCCATCATGGAGACATAGGCATAATCTCCTTTTGTATACGGCGCGCCCCAACTGAGAAAGGTATTCCCGCTTGGCAATCTTTGTGTATTGCCCATATACGTTCCAAAGACCGGCGGGGTATGGGCGGCGCTCCAGACCTCAGTGGCGGTCCTATTCGTTTCATCTAGCTTATACTCGATTCCGCGTGAGGCCGCGGGATCTTGAGTCGTACCCTGATTATCGAAGATGGTGATGTCTCCGTTTGGTAATTGACGGACATCGTGCTGATAGGCAAAAGGTTCGCCGTTGGTGAAATTGAACATATTGGCCTTGCCGCCCAATCGCCAGATCACCTCACCAGTTTGCAGATCGATCTTGGTAATTTCACTTTGATTCCGACTGGAGAGCAACAGGTTGCCATCGTTCGCCAGCGCCAGCGCATTTCCATGGACTAAATCTATATTGTTTCCGGTCAGGCTGGAGGTCGAAATCAGCGAACGAGAAATGATCCCAGCTTCGCCACTCGAAGATCACATTATGCGACGGGTCCAATTCCTGAATGATCAGGCCAGTCGCAGTCGCATCCTTTTTCCCGCCATCGACTACACTGCTCATATCTACCGTCTGTGCGTCGTATGCCATTAACAAGGCGTTTCCGTTGGGCAGAATTTGAAAATCGTGTAGATCAGCAGTGTAACCGTTCCCGGCCTTGTAACTATCGACCACTTGATAATGAGAATCCATCAGGTAGTAGGTCGAATCCTGTTGAGAAAAATACGATAACATGCCGTTGGGTTGTTCCTTGAAATCGAAGGCAGACAAATCATCAGCAACCGACTTGTAATAAACAATTTGTCCCTTCTCATTCAGAATCAGCAGATAAGATCCAATTGTCGATTTGGTCCAATAAAAAGGCGCGACAAAGATACATCCTTCTCCAGAGTTAGGGGAGCCTGTTTTCACCGTGTAATGAGGAATATCCTGTGGCAAAGTCAGAAAACCCGAGAAGGCGCTGCGCGGAGATTTGTCGGGGAGGCCTCCCTCTGAACTTCCCGGCGACCCGGCTTGCTGGTTCGCGGCAACATTGAAAGTGTAGGAAAGTGACTGATAGCGGCTCCGACCCAGCCTCAGGCCGCTGATCTTTATCTGGACCTGTTCACCCGCCGTGAACGGGGTGTTGGGTTGGAAAATGACCGTTTTGTGATCGTCTGCCAGGATGCTTTTCCCTGTGTGAAGACCACTTTTATCTCCCTCCACAATGAACACCAAGCCAGCGAAATTTTGATCGCTTAACTCCGGACCATAGCGGACAGCGATGGTCGCGCCCGTGGAAACATATTCGGCATTTGATAGAGGAGCATAATATTGTGGTGGATATGATTGCAGAAATGGGGTTGTGCACGAAGAAAGGATGAAAACCGCCAGTAGACCAGCGATCATGAAACGAAATTCTTTTACCTTCATGGGTTGTGCTTACCTCCGAAAACAATACATGAGATAAACGGCTGTAAGAAGCCGTGATGAAGTGGCGCGTTTAAAGTATTGACTTGTTTTGAAGTGTAATGTGGAAAAGAAGTGCTAACGAATTCTCTTCTTTGAAGTGGGGAGCGCGAGCACAAGCAAGATTGAATTCTAATTCAATCAATTAAGAATATCCTAAGATTACTTGTGTGGCTTGGATGATGGGGGAAGATGAAAACTATTCATCCAGCTTTCGCGATCGTATCCTGATTATCCTGCGAGAGTAACATTCGCTCCGTTTCATCTTCCTCACGGGAATCTGTTTCCAATTGATGAACGGCTGTATCGAGAAACTTGATGGTATGTTGAAGCTGATAGTTCGTCAGCTGGGGCAGTAAAGCCTCATTGAGCCGATGCTCGATGCGCTGCTCAGCATCCTCCAACATTTCGAGTTTGGAGGCTTTGTCCAGCGCCAGTTCTGCGAGTTGCCGGGTTGCCAGGTCCATATCCTTATGGGTCACCCAATTGATGAGTCCCGACGAGGTAGATTTCTGAAGATCCAGCGGTTCCACGGACAGCACCTCGGCGTGGGGCAGTTGTAAGATGATCTGACCCGGCCTGAGAAATCCTCCGCGATGGACCTCAATGTTGAAGCCTTTTTGCAGATCGAATCCGATCTTGGCCCGATAGCTGCCTCGCAGAGAGATGCGTTTTTTACTTCCCAGCCATTTATCACTGTTCTCGTATTCGACATCGAAATCCTGCTCGATCATGGCCAGCTCCAGGATTTCATTGGTGCGTTTATAGATGATTTTCTGATTGATCGTGATCTGCGGTGAAAGTCCCAGCGTATTTTTCACCGCCCCGGCCAGTTCCCTGGCAATGGATAATGTCTTTTTCGGGAAATAGCTAAAAAACAGCCAGGCCATCCCTCCTGCCAGGATGAGAAAAAACAAAAGAATGCTGATAACAATAATGGTTGTGTCGCTCATAGGATGATCATTTGCAGGGATATTAAATCACATTTTGAGGTTTTAAAAGGGCAATATTCTGCAAGACAGTAAATGTCCTTTTGTGGTAAAAAATATCCATAGAGATATGATGCCAGCAAAAGAATGGACAAAAGTCGGACATAACGCCAAACTCGATCTCGGCTTTTTGCACGCGTACCATGTGCAACATGCCTTTCCTCGGCATAATCACGATTATTATGTGATCTGCATCATTGAAAGCGGCCGTCAGTCTTTTACGCACAAAGGCACAAAACACCTGACACCGGCTGGTGGGTTGATTCTGATCAATCCTGGTGCAGTCCATACAGGAGAGGTGGTGGATGCGCAGGGTTTTGTCATGCGTTCGTTGTATCCCACCCTTTCGAATATGGAAAGGGCTGTTTCAGAACTGACTGGCCGTCACCAGGGATCCCCGTTTTTCAGGGAGGTGCGTGTTGACCATCCACGGGCAATGCGCAGTGTTTTGTCTTTGCATCAAGCAATGTTGGATGGGGCCAGCGACTTGGAATGTGAATCACGCTTCCTCTCCACGATGGGCCTGCTCATTGAGCGATATGCCGATACCTCGTTTGACAGTGGACACCTGGGCAAAGAGAAAAATGCGGTTCAACAGGCTTGTCGCTATATTGAAGAACATTTTGCGCAAGGGGTTAGTCTCCAGGAATTGGCAGAGCAGGTTGCCCTCAGTCCATATTATTTCGTGCGAGCCTTTCGCGCCGAAGTTGGCCTGCCTCCTTATGCCTATCTGGAAAGCATCCGCGTTCGCAACGCACAGCGGCTGATTGAAGACGGCAGGCCATTGGCCGAAGTGGCACTGGAGGTTGGCTTCAGCAGTCAGAGCCATATGACCCGTCACTTCAAAAAGATTATTGGCGCGACGCCCGGTCAGTACGCGCAGCAACTCAAATCCTAGTTTCACAACTTGAAGGTAACATTTCCATGACTGCGAGCCTATTCTCAGTGATCTCTTACGTATTAATCTCGACCTTTACACCCGGGCCCAGCAATATTTCCACCACCTCGATGGCCGTGCTGCATGGTTATAGAAATACTCTGAAATACCAAGCCGGATTGGCTCTGGGTGTTTTTTCTCTCATGTTTTTAAGCGGCTGGCTTTCTTCAACTCTTCTGAAACTCTTCCCGGCGCTGGAACCGATTTTGCGTTATGTCGGCGCAGCGTATCTTCTCTATCTTGCCTTCAATATCCTAAAAGCAAGTTATATGTTCGCTGATCAGGAGATGAAGCCATTGGGTGTGGTCCATGGCCTGGCGTTGCAGGTACTTAACCCCAAACTCTTCGTTTATGCGTTCACCTTATTCGCTGCATTCCTATCGCCACTGACCAACAACATGCTGACCCTGCTCCTGGTATCCGTCCTTTTGGCGATGGTATCGTTCTGTGCCACATCCACCTGGGCTTTGTTTGGAACGGCCATCAGAACTTATCTTCATCAACCTCGCTGGAAGATGGCTGTCAATATCATATTGTCGCTTTTGCTGGTTTACGTGGCAATTACATTAACTGGAATTTTGGGATGACTAAGTCATCGTTCAACCGAATAGATTAAAGTCGGGAAATTATCTCCATCGATACCATCCACCTTCTTTTCGAGCGACATGCCGATCTTCTGGGCAACGCGTTGAGATACGGCGTTGTCAGGGTCGATCAGACAGATCAGTCGCGATAAGATTCAGTTTTTCGAAGGCGTGGTTCAGGATGGCGCGCGCAGCTTCGGTAGCCAGTCCCTGTCCCCAGTATTTCTTGTCAATGAGATAGGCGATCTCAACCTCATCTCTGCCCTCGATCTTCCAGGGGAGCAAGCCGCAGCGCCCGATGAAGGCTTTATTCTCTTTGAGAACGGTAGCCCAAAGTCCCAGATCGGGGTGGCTCGGGTGGCCATTGAGAAACCATTCCAACTCTTCCTGTGTCTCTTCACGACTCAATACACCCTCAGGAAAATAACGCCGGATCTCGTCGTCACGATAAAGTGCAAAAAGCGCCTGCAAATCCTCAGGGATAAGATGTCGAAGAATGAGGCGATCTGTTTCAAGAATTTTCATTGAACCTCCAAGATGAAATTGAGCGAAGTTGCCTATGGAAATGGCGCAGCAGGAAAAAAGATTATTATAATAGGTACACCAACGCATGCAGAAAATTTGTTTTACTTTTCCGGTGAAAGACTCAGGCACAACTTAAAAAAATTCCCAGTGTTAAGCTGTATGAGTGCTTGAGAATAACAATTCCCATGCATTGCAGCCTGTAAGGTTATCAGTTTATATAGAATGGAACTCTGATTAATATGTTAATTCATACTCCAACTCACGCCTGGCTTAAACACCTGGCCGTATCCTACATCCCCGGGCCGTCCACCAGTCTGTCAGCACAAGTTGCGTCTGAATTGATGGAGGCTCTGCAGCAGGAAGGACACGATACCCAGGATGCCCCAACCGCAGAGACAGATGTCATTTTAACGACTGCCAGGCTGGGCGAAGCTCTGGGTTGGCGCGACTCGCTCATGTTCACGGCCCGGCGCAAATACAAACTGAGCCATGCTCCAACAGTCTTTACCATTGTGCATGCCTCACCGGAGGACTTCAGCGCTTGGATGGCACAGATCGAACAGCTCTTGATGGCTGAACCGGGAGCGACCCCAGACTTTGCCGGGGTGGTTGAAACGGCCTCTCGGACCTTGTATCAACAGGGAAAGCGCGGCGGCGCCATCATGTATCTATCCAGAATTGTCCAGATCCAAACGAAATGTATCCGGGTCCTGCTCGTGATCGGGAAGGAGAAACCCGCATCGGCTTTCCTGTTCGATCTCGTGGGTGCGCATCCGCAGATCAAATTCGACGATCCGGCGTTCTTCTACAAGGATATCGCCACCAGGATTGCGACGGCTGCCAGCACAGAGGAGATTACCAAGCATCGAGCAGTGGAACCGGATATCACGCAGGCAGAATGGAAAAGTCTCGCTACCATTCCGCAAATGATTCGCGCCAGTCAGGAAATGGGAAAGAGGCACTTTTTCACCGAGATGATCCATGTTTCGGATGTGGCAGAGATCCCTGGCTTCAGCGACGCGATTTCACAACAATACAGTGAAGGATGCTTTGCCACCTGGGAACCGCAGATCGATGGCTTGCTGACAACGATCACCGGCAGCGCCCGACCTGTTCGAAAAGAAAACATCACCGACGAGGATCTGGCTGTGATCGTGGGTATTAAACCGGAACGTGACGGTGCACTGATTCGCAAAATCGAAGGGCACCCGAGTCATCCACCTTCTTCTGAGGCGGTTGAAATGGTTGGCATCGATGTCAAGCTGCCCAGGATCACCCTCAAGAATGGTGCGCAGGTTCCCGTCATCCGTTCCAAGCTGCATGGCCATCGCGGCGTGCAAGCCTTCGATCGCACGCGTGTGGAATATGTATCCGTGGGAGCCAGCTATCTGCATTATCCGGTATCCTGTTCCACGGATGCGCAATACAAAGCGGTTCAGGAGGCCTTTTCAAGTTCCGGCGCTTTGCAGAACGCTGATGATCCCCGCCAGGTTGTATTTACGATTCTGCCCGGTCATGGCCTGGTAGTTGTGGAAAAGTGGGTGGAAGGTAAACAGGCCTTCCAGGTGCTTTGGGAAGCCATGGATCGTGGAGATATTGAGATCGCGAATTTCATTCCCCAGGGCCCGTTTACCTTTCAGGACGATGGGAATCGTTCAAGACTGGTCAGTGATACTTTCTCAGTCGATTTTCATCCCCGCGCCACAAGGGATCAGTAATTCTTTTGCTTAACCTTTCAGCGCGGCGTCTGCTTCATCCAGATGTTCACCGCGGTGTAAAGCGCGGATAACCCAACGTTTGCTATAGTCATAAATTTTATCGAGCAGCGCAGGCGGATATTCCTCCAATCGTCTATCGACGGCCTTCGCTGTTTCGAGCGCGATGCGCACCGCTGCGCGCGGTGGAACCGCGGCCCATAGCGGCAACGAGAGATCATTCACGAAAATATCGATCTCCGGGATGAAAAGCTTTCCATCCTTCTCGGTCATATCCAGCACGTACATCACGCGCCGATCCCACCAGGCAAGATGAGCAAAAACAATGGCAACTGTCCAATGTTCGCCGACTTTGGTGAGGATCTCTTCATCTGATAGTTTTTGCGACAGTGCCAGCATCCGTTCTCTTGACTTGCGGTTGAGTTCGATAAAAGAACGATCCATGGTCATGGTGAGGCCTCCTGAATTATTGATTCGATTGGATTACGTGTGGTCATTTTAATAATACTCAGGCCACTTTGAAATCGCATCAAGAATGACGGCAACACTTTCTTTGTATCCCAAAGTCTCCTGCGAGACGTCCAGTTTCATGATTTGATGGGAGGGGAGAGAGGCAAGCCATTCGTCCAAAAAGGAATTGAACAACGTTGTATCTTCTGCCTGGGCGATGTTGATACGTTCACGCGCCGAGAGGCGGTCTGCCACCGTTAGCTCCTCCGCGTGCAGGCGGACGATCAGTTCCGGCAGCGGAAGAGATTCCCGGGCGAAGGCATAAACGCGTCGGCAGAGGTCAAACTCGGAATCGGTGAGCAGGCGGCGGCTGTGAAAGAGGCGGGTGAAGCCCTGAAAGTCGAGATCCAGTCCACCATCGATCAATCCAATTTTGTCAGAGGTGCGCAGTTCCTTTTCCTGTTCGGCGCGCAGCAGTAAGTAGTCGATCTGATTTGCCAGCGCATAATGTGGGTCATGTTTGAATAATGCCTGGAAGGGACGTTCGACGTGTTGCTCATACGCAGTCGCAAACCCTGCCGCCGTACTTAACGCGCGTACAAGGGTGGTTTTTCCTGCTCCACTGGCACCCACAATGGAAATCAACTTGCCCATACGGTATCTTTTCCTGGAGAAGATTATGGATGAGTATAACCTGCAGCAGGAAATTGTTTTGAATGAATTGATGAGATAGCAATCACCCATCTCTTCACAAAAAATTCGGAGTGCCAACGCTTTCTGGCACTCCGAATTTTTGAATTAATTTACATGCTTCCAGGTGATCCCTTAGGGTGTATTTGTTGGAGATGGACTGGGTGTCATGGTAGGCGCAAAGTTTGCGGTCGGTACCAAGATGGCAGGTAACGGCGAGCTTGAAGCATAGATTACCTGAATGACCTCAGAATCGATTTTGACATCTCCACGTAGATCGTTCGATTGCAACTGGATGCGGATCTCATTTTGTGGCGACATATATTGCTTGAGAACCCGGATACGAAATTCCATGCTGCGCCAATTATTGTTAACTCTCAAGGTGGTGGCATCGCCAAGTCGAACCCATCTTTTCCTTTTCCAATCGTAGATGGACCAAATCTGTCTGGATAAGGCACTGCTTTTGAAATTGAGCTGCAGCGACATTTCAGAGATTTGGGAAGTGGGAATCTCTTTAGGCAGCGAGAAGGATAGCCAGCCAACATAACGGATCTGCGCGGCTGGAAGGTTACGTATTTGCCAGGGTCATCCTCCGTTCCGTTTTGATCCAACCTGGCCAGGCTGTCGAGAGAGCCTATGCTCGCGCCGGTTTTGTTCGTGAGCGATATGGGCGCCAGAATTTGTGGTTGAACAGGTGAAGCGGGCCCAACCGCCGTGGCTGCGTTCGTCGCCGTTGGAACATGAGAAGAGGTGGCTGTATCCGTTGGCAGAGCGGTGGCGGTAGGAGTTGATGTCGCTGTAACGGGCAATGGCGTGGAAGTGAATGTAGCGGGAGGCGCATTGAACGGTGTGTTCGTCGGTGTATAAGTCGGCGGAACCACATTCGTCGCAGTAGGTGTCAACGTATTGGCAGGTGAAGATGGAATTTGGGTTGGCGTATTGGTCAAAGTTGCGCCCGTGGATAAAGTTGCATAGAAGGACCAATGATGCGCACCACCAGTCGTTGATGTTGAAAAATTGTCTGGCATGGCTTTGTAACCATAGCTGTACCAGCGACCAGCACCATTCTGTGTCATGCGGAAGTGTAAGTCATCACTTTCCGGCAGATAGGCCAGCCAATATGTGCCGGGATTTAACTGTACCGGCGTCACTACGTTTTGGGTATTCCAGCCTGACACTGGTGTGAATTCAGCCGTCTGGGCCTTCAGGATACCTGGTCCGCCATTTGGTCCTGCTGCATCATAAATTCCCAATCGCAAATGTCCGGCCGCCGTTGCCACATAGAAACTCAGGCTTTGTAATGTTGCAATTTGCGTGAGCGTAGCTTGTTGCGCAACCAGTAGATTTCCATTTCCCGAATCGTCAGTGCTCAGGATGTTGGTTTCTCCAATTGTGATGGTATTCGAGGCGACCGGCGCAGTGGGCGTACTTGTTACCGTGCTGGTGAAGTCGCTGGTCGGCGTGCTGGTAAAGTCACTGGTCGGTGTAATGGTAGGTGTATCTGTCGGCACGCTTGTAGGAGGTGCATTTTGTGAAGTGATCCTCACGGCCGTATCTGTAGACAGATTCGAGACCGTCAGCAGCAATTGACCGGTTGCGTTTGTGGTTAGAACCTGGGTGCTGGCTACTGTTCCGGCATAGGTATCCCACCATTCAATATTGAACGGTGTATTGGGTGTGAAGCCGGCAATGGTTACTGTACCATTTATGGGTGTGATGGAGCCAGTATTCGTCCAAATGTGATCCGTGTTTGCAATCCACAAGTGAGCGCGCTGGTTGGTCAAGTCTTTTTGTCCCCATGCTCTTATTTTCTGGTTTGACACAGCGGCTGCCGCGTCTACATACTTTCCGTTATTCAAAGGAATATCTTTGATAAAGGTATAGTAATTCTTGAACTGATATCGCAAGTCCACGGTGCCATAGATCTGAGCCTTGGCATACCAGTAATTCTCGATCAACCCGGTCGGATTGATGCCGCCCCAGATCAAGTTGTGCAGCCAGACGCCCTGTTTGTCGGCAGAAACATCCGCGATGGAATCTGTGTTGGCCTCCTGGTTGATAAGTCCGGTCTCGCCGCGGATGGTCGGTTTGTTCGAACCGGAGGCAAGCGCTCCATAATCCCGCCCCAAATCATAGGTGGCTAAAGCAGTATCCTTGAAATGAGTTGGGTCAGTATCCTTCGGAATATACTGATGGATATCTGCGTAGTCGATGTTTGGATATTTGTTGCTGGCGAACAATCCGCTTTCAAAGCCGGACCAAAAGGAGGTGGAGACCATGTGTGCATCCGGGTGAGCAAGATTACACTTTTGCCCGTCCGTGTGCGCGACCGAGACACCGAATACACCGCAGTGCAGGAACTTGGCCATTTCATCCACCTGGCCATAATGATTTGTATATCCAGGTGCGGCTTCATTCACTGCTTCGAACGCAAATATGTTCGGTGAGTAACCCCAGCGCGCTTGCAGGTAGCGCCACCAGGCTTGTTGATACCATCTCACGGCGGTCATGCTCCTATAGTTCCCGTAAAAATTATTGTTGTCGAACTCCGCTCGGTTACCATTGAAATCGATTTCATTCTCGAGGAGTTCGTTCTTTTCCATCACAACGAGCTTCAGATAAACACCATTCTGTTTGGCAAGATCCAATACCTTGTCAAAGGCGTAGGCGTTCCTCTCCATATAATAGGTAAGCTGATCCATGGAGGGTTTGGTGACAACGTTGGGGCCATAGTTCCCACTACCCAGATCTTCGCCGATAAAAACAGTATCGATGTCCACTTCTGGATGCCAGTTCCACGGCTGACCATTCACAGTGGCGGTCAGGTTATTGGCATTTTCGAGCGCAAGGTAGAAGATAGGCAGGGCGTTACGGCTGCCGGAATTCCATTCGCCTTCCAGGTAAGTCCAGTCGGCAGAATCCTTCCCGTAGCCCGTCACTTTGACGCCGTTTTGCGGGTCGCCTCCGTTGTAGCAGTTGGTGTGCCAATTCCCATCGTTGGGATTTTGCACCTTGGCTACCAATCCGAAGCCCGGGTAAGCTGAGTTTCTCGGGCCGCTAATACCCTGGGCCTTATATCTGATCTTGATGTGATATGTAGTGTTTTGCTTTACGGCTGGAGGCGCCTGGAAGCCACCAATGAATCGACAGGCATCAAACCAGTCTGAATTACCGTCGGCATATACCAGTCGCAATTGAGAGGCCGGCGTTGTAAACACACCATTCGTATATAACCCAGCTCTTGGTAGATATCCATCGTAATCGTTTCTGATGGAGTACCACGGATTCCAGCTCGATCCGAAGATGGACCATTAAGTCAGCCAGAGACGAAGTACCTGGATGCCATTGTTTCCACTCTTTTGGAAATAGCTCTGATTGGCACTAGGGTTTGTCCATTGGATTTCGTTGTAAGCTGTATTTATCCCGAGCGCGGGGAAATAGGTGCCATCCGTATACTCGAAATAACGCGGGTCTGTCTGGCTGGGCTGAATAAATCCATGATTGGCGGAAGAAGTTACATTGAATGAGCGAGTTCCACTTTGTGTGACACCGGTCTTGTCCTGTGCCTTGATGTAATAATGCCAGGTTCCCAGCTCATCGGGAGAGAACCGTACCTTCCATACGGCCTGGCCGGTGGGATAGAACCATTCACCGCCTCCTTTTATTTGATCATCGAAGATCTGATAATAAAAGCCCGGTTGAACCCAGGTCTTTCCACTGGGAGAAGTAAATACACCGTCGACGGAAACTCCAGCGGCACCATTAATCCCAGAGGGGGCTGAGGTATCAAAGGGAAGTTGCGGGTTGCTTGCGGAAGTCGAAACATTGAATGTAATTTCCTGCTTATCAAATTTCGCAACGGAACCACTATCTGAAATGTTCGAAACAGCAATACCCGATGCAGGCGCTCCCACAGAAGTGAGGGTGACCGGAATGGGAGTGTTGGTTTGTGTGGCGACTGGACTGGGCGTATAAGTGTGACCAGGGACGAAAGTTGGGATACTCGTAGGTGTAAGGGTGGTGTTTGGTGTAACCGTTGGGCTTGGCGTAATTGTGGGCGTATCGGTCGGCGGGACGGAGGCGGGGGGAAGATCGAGAACCGTTGCCAGGTTAAGAATATAGTAAAGATCTCCTACTTTGAAGGCAGAAACATCCAGGTATTTCTCCAATTCAGAAGCGGGCGTTTTCAGGATCAAAGCTTTTGCCTGAAAGACCGCGTTGACATCATACAAAGGTGTCAACGTGGACTCATCCAGACCATTGTGGGTGAATGCCACGAACCAGAAAGGAGCGTTGAACTCATCTTCATTGATCGCGGCCTGGACCTGGGACAGGTTGTTTGTTCGAAGAGCATCTGCCAACTCTGGGACAAGATACAGAAAATTGCTGGCGATGTTCAACTGATTGCAGATAGGGTCGGTTCCGTCCTTGGATTCCCACAGATCCGCATACGCAGACTGGTTCGTGAAATTTTTGGTTCTTAGTGAAATCAGATTGTTGAGGGTGTTTCGAGTTGAAGCACTTTCAGAACCAGTTGCCAGCTTTTGTAGTTCAAGATAGCCTACATAACCTGCGATGTATTCATTCAGCTTATAGGGATCCTTGAGAAACGTTGTATTGGAAAGGGGAGATGGCAGCTGATCCTTTACATTATTGAATACAGATGTGGCATTGCCAAATGTTTCTGCATACTTCCATAGTGCATAGAAGGTGAAAAGCCTGATACCTCCTTGATTGCCAGTACTATTTAATTCCTGCAAGGCATCTGGCGGCGTCGAGTAGTACTCCCGCGGTGTTCCTGAAAAACCTTCGTTGGCGATTTGATAGGGTTTATAGGTGTTATATTCATTCTGTATATATTTTTTAACATCTGACTGCATGGATGCTGGCAAATGAGGTAAGGCCTTCAGTAATACATAGATCGTCATGGCGGAGTTTTGCCAATATTCCATCTCTGTATTTATGCAATACAGTTTCCGCTGGTTGATGTAGGGCTTTCGTAGGTGACCGGCGTCGAGAATTTTTTGAACTTCTTCTGCCAGCCTGGCATCTAGGCCGGCGGCACCCTGGATCTGTAATGGATCAGAGTTTGTGTTCACGATCTTGCTCATTGGATTTTTTTTCACGGAAGAAGCAGATGGAGCGAAAGCGAGTAATGTATTTCCGCGATGTAAATACACTTTTCCGTTATATGGGATGGGTGGATTTCCTTCTCCGTGAATGCCGTATACACCATTGCGGGTCCCAAAGTGAGTGGTGATATTGTTGTAGCCGTAGCAGTCGTCGGGACAGTTCGGACGCTGGTAATTGAGAGAATAACCCGGAAATTTGGAATTTAGGTTGTAGCCCCAGTATGACCAGGACAATGAGTGGTTGGTGGTATCGAAGGCCATCGCATAGCGGTCGCAGCAAATTCCAAAGTAAGCCAGCTTGCCACCCAGGGCTACATACATTGGTTCATCAGAGGGGGTGCTGTATCCGACATCATCGCTCCTGATAGAGTTGGAGTCTCCGGGCTTCCAGCTAATCAGCGAAGCACCGGGAATATATTGATTGTAGGTATGAACCGCCTGCTGATAGATCCGGCCGTCTGCCCCAACTGTGGCTGGGAAGCGCGATCCATTGGTTGTCCATGAATAGAGGACCGGGGCGGTTTCCATTTCCGCGCCAGTCTGGGGGTTGAGCACAATGGTGGTCTTCCGATAGGGCTTCGAATTGTAATAGTTGAGAATTTCGTTATAGCTGATCACTGCTCCCGAGGTCTTTTTGTTGGACGGGAATGCATCAGCCGCTTCCATCTCGGTGAACTTCGGGTTACTCTCTGGAGACATATCTTCGCGATAGTTCCAGGAACCAGAAATGATAATCCTGTCTTTTGACCTGTCCGAGCCTGGAGCCTGATAAATTACCGGCCACCAGGAGTTAAATCCTCCTCCGGGAAGAGCCGCGGATTTCCATACCAAGCCTCCGGACTCGTTGAGAGCATAAGCATGCATATCCTGGGAAACGAAGTAGATTTTTCCATCATAGTAGGCCGCAGAAAAGAGAATGGGGCCATCTGTCTTATACTTCCACTGCAACTTCCCTGTAGAGCCATCGAAGGCGTACATGTATCCATCGCGGTTTCCCGCAATAACCTTGTTGTTGACCACCAATGGGCTGGTATCGAAACCCGCACCTGCCTGATCGGAGATCCAGCGAGCCTGTCCATTGGAAGTATTGACCGCGTGGATATGATGATCCATGACTCCGATGTAAGCAGTAGAGCCCATGACAGTGGGGGAGGCAGCGATGGGAAACTTGGTTGGATATACCCAAAGTTGGGCCCCCGTATCTGGATTGAAGGAATACAAACCTTTTGATGTGGATAGGTAGAGTTTTCCTCCAGTTGCTATCACTTGTACTCTGGGATTGATGTATGGTTCGATGGGTGTGTACCAGAGTGGTTTGAGATTCCCGCTTACTTCCGTACTAACCCAACTGGTTCTTTGAAGATTAGCGCCAGCCATGTACCAATCTGTGGAGGCTGGGGTTGTATCGCTGGATGGGGCGTTGAGAACGGAGGGCGATGCACTGGTAGCCTGCACATTATTCAAAGGCGCGTAAGCTGACATGAAGATGGAAATCAGCAAGATGATCTTATATGCTTTCATGTAAACTCTCCTGGTAAAGCGGATATTACAACTGCCAGAGGATGAAGAAAGACTAGCAGGAAGAGATGACGGGCTATGATCGCCCGTCCATACTCTGACAGCATAATAAGCCTATCCAGGCAGGATTATTAGGGGACACGATGGCATATCTGTACGTCTCTGCGGCTTACAGAATTGTCGGTGTAGAGTAAATGAGGGCTCGATGGGGTGAATGGGGGCCCCCAACCGCAGAGAAATAGCAAATATTGTTAAAGCTTTCTGCGGAACACAGGGACATTAAAAAATTTTCACAATTAATAATGTGCTCGTCTGGCATTCAATTGCTGCAAGGGCATACGCGCTACTTCAATCAGTGAACGTAACCAGTATAACTATTTTAGCGTTGGGATACTGTTGTTATGATGAAAGTGTAACTAAAAGGTGCTTGAAACCTGTAATTCTTATCCTATTTTCATTATGGTAGAATGCAAAAGATTACAGTGATGAGCGACCCTCTTATTATTACCTCCAGTGATGCCATATTGGAAGCCCTTAACTTCAAGCCTTATCGCAGCAAAGTGGAGAGGCGTGTTATTCCCTTTTTGCCATCTCGTGGTGAACCTCAAACGATGGAGGTCAATACTCCCTGGGGCACACAATTAACTGCACATAAGGGGGATTTTTTGGTAAGTGAGGTGGAGACACCCAACGATTATTGGCCAATTGATCCTGTGATTTTTGAAGAGAGTTATGTTTTGGTCCGTCCCGGTTATTGCGTGAAGAAGGCAGTAACCCTGCTTGTGCCTCTTGTTGATATTACCGGTGACCCGAATAGGGCAATTACCGTTGTGAGCCTGGAGGGTGCTGAAACGGTGAGAGCTGGCGATTTCTATCTGGCAAAAGGTATCAAAGGAGAGATCTGGCCTTATCCCAAAGAGAAAATAGGTGATGTTATGATGCCTATGGGGTGAGCCACAGGCATCTTTTTTTGTTAAATTCCTGGAGCTACTTTTTTCTTTTGTAGCTTCGATTTTCCTGGTGACTTTCCATTTGGAATTGACTTGTCCCGACTCACTTTGCTCCGGGCGGATTTTGCATTGGAGGAACTACTTGCTCTGATCGTACGGGCCAGTTTCGTGGGATTAAATATGTTCTATGATGCCGCCGGTATCCCGCATGAGATCGACCATGTGCTTGACCAAACGCGCATCCAGATCTTTGGAAACACTACCCTTGCCATCCCATAATGCGATCAGCCGAACCTTGTCGATGCCGCGTGCCAATGCGGAATACAATGCCCAGCGATTGTTGCGTTCGTACGCATTGTCGCCCTCTTTGGGCAGGCCAACGCGATCGGGCTGATATAACTCGTCCACCAGGGGATGATTGCGCATTTTGTAAAAGCGTTCCACCCATAGGTCACCGCAGGGACTGACGAAGTCTCGCACATAGGCGGCCTCAGAGACGGAAAAATAAGCCTGCACGGGAACTCCGCGTTCCGCGCAGCTTTCTACAAAAAGAATTTCACTGCCAGCATCCATGCCTGTTGTCACGGCCAGATCATCTGGCCCAGCATGGTATTGATCGAGAACGACGTCGATGGCTTCTTTGACTTCGTTTTCTTTTTCGGGGGGAAAGTGATTTTCCCTTTTCGTTGGATTGTTGATCATATAGCCTGTAAATAAGAAGATGAGGCCCTCATTCTCTTGAGATGCAGGATTTGTAAGTACTTTTTGATTTCCCCTTTTTACACTGGTCTCCTCTATAACAGCCTCCTTGTGGATGCGCATTAACTCTTCATTGATTACGCTGATACCTGCTTCAACGAATTCGCCACGTAGATCCATGGAACGGAGCATTTCAAGCTGGGCGACCGATGATTGCAAAGAGAATTGATTGCGGCGCGAAGCGGTCAGCGCTTTACGATAAGCACGCGTAACTTGTTGTGTGATCTCCGCGATCAGAACCTGTACTTCAGCGAGCGAGATCAGCATCCAGTAATCGGCTTTTTCGTCCTGCGCTTTTGTTTCCAGATTAAAGAGTAAAGAGCCACGCAGTTCCGGCAAAAGGTTTCGAACCTCTTGAATGTCGGGATCCGGCTCCTTCTTATTTTCGTATTTGTCTGCCAGATAAACCAGGATGGTGCCGAGTGTCAGTGCGTTCACACCCGGATAGAACTCGTTCAAGTTGAGGCGATATCCCTTTAGGTAGGTGTGGAATGATTTGATCAGCCAGTGATACGATTTAAAGGCTGTTTTGAGACGCAGGTCTTTCTCCTCGACCCATCGCCAGGAGGCATTCCACATTTCCTTATAGATGCGACCCAGATAAGCGATCGCTTCCGTGTCCGCCGGAAAATCTGCCAGCAGGCCCTCGAGCTTCACGATCGCATCATCCACGCGGCCCAAGCGGTTCAGATTGAACGCCTCCTCCCGGCGAAAGCCCAGATTCCGCGCGTTGACTTCCAGACCTTTGCGATATTGTGTGAGTGCCAATTCGTTACGTCCCATGTTTTTCAATGCCCGTCCGGCCTCGCCAATGGCTTCTTCCCGGATGAGTGGATTGCGGATCTCTTCTGTCAGCAACAAGATATCGCCCATGCGTTTTTGTCGCTGTGCAACAGTCACGCGTTCTTTCCAATCATTGTACTCATGCCAAAAACCTGTGGCTAGCGGCGTTCGCAGCATCCTGCGATCGGGTTCCACCAAACCGTCCAGCAAGTTAAAGATGGGACTGTGAATGGCATCCGCGTCCGAGGCCCAGGTATCATGCGTCACGCGCGAGATGGCAGCTTTATCTTTTTCCAGAAATTCGGGATCGGGTATGCCTTCTGCTGTAATGTGATAAGGGATGGTGCGTACGTTGAAGACATCGAACGGCATATAAGCACGCCCGGCCTGAATATGGACTACACCGCGCTTGCGGAAAGCATGGCGGATGCCAAGTTCATAGAATACGTTGGCATTGTCGATGCTCATGTCCACGATGCAAAGATCCGCCAGGAGCAGTTCCTGGAACATATCGGTCAGGATGTCGCCGCTGCTGGTTTCCTCGTCGGCGCGAAAGGCCTCAAAACCTGCCAGCTCAAGCGTCGGCTTGATGAGCTGCGTGTAAATTGCATTGAAGTCAAAGAGGGAGCCGTCGGCACCTTTCTTCTTCCCAAAAGGCATGATCACGAAGGCATGCGGACGGATTTCAGGACGAATGGCTCCGGACCCTGCAGCGACCTCCGCGGCAACTTCAAGAGTCTTCACTTTATCGGTAACTTCCTTTGATCCCTCGACGATCGGTTTTGGCGTGGTTTCCGCTTGCGTGCTTTCACTGGCGGCCGGTGTTGTCACAGTTGATTGCATGGCTGGCTCCTCTTTTCTTCTACGCCCGAACAGACTCTGCAAACCCATAAGATGCCTCGCTTAACCTTTCACCTCTTTCGTCTTTGGGAAACGAGCCAGAATGGCGTTGAGTTCCTCCTTGCTGGTGTCTCTGCCAATATCCACGTTGGCAAACTCCTCTGCAACCTGGGTGAGGGAGGAAGTGAATGTTGAAGCACCTTCCAGTACATTTTGAGTGGCATCTGTAACCGCTTTGCTCATGGCTGCCAGTTCCTGCTGAACGACCTCGGAGGAAGCTTCTTCGGCCAGTGAACCAAGCACACCCTGGAAGGTCTCGTCGACCTTTTGTTCCATCTCTCCGAAAATATCATGCGTTGTTTCGAGCAGGTTGTCGCGCATCGTTTCCTTTGCGCGCTCGGCTGATTCAACCGACTCCTTGATGGTCTGGTTGACCAGGCTGGCTTCCTCCTCCAGGTCCGCTTCTTTAAGAGCCTCCTGCATGGACTTGATGTATTCTGTATTTTGTGACCAAAGAACACTTTCACAACCGCGTACCATTTTATAGAATTCGGCCCTGGTGCGTTCTTCGGACTCCAGGTTGTACCAGTGATCATAGAGGGTGGAAAGTTCAAGGATGACCTTGCTATAATTTTTGATCACTGCATCCACGTTTCGCAACTCCTGCCAGCCGATCAGCGCCGCGGTGACCGAGGCGGTCAAAGCGACCCAAATGCTTAAGTCCCCGCCCAATGCAGCGAAGATGGCGCCCAACGCCCCGAACGATGCCACCAGAACGGTGAGCCAGGTTCGTTCCTGCTTGTATTCATTGACCTCTTTATGATGCCAGCGCAGTTGGTCTTCCAGTCTGTATCTGAAGTATTCATCACCAGTGAGGTCGTTGAAGCCGGGGTCACTATCCGGATTCTCAGAATTATAGTAAGGCGGAATGGGACCATTATAGGGGCCGAACGCCAACTCACCACCCAGCCCGCGATAGAGTTGGCGTTGAATTTCATTGATCCGTTTCTCCAGGTAATTTCGGCGGGATTTGTTTTTTTGGAGCACGGTTCGATAGAAATAGATTTCCTTCAAATACTCTTCCGCCACAGCGCGCGTGGTCAGCCAGTCACCATTACTGAATAATTTCGAGCCGAAGGCAGCCAGCAGCGAGGCTATGATCGGCATGCTGATAAAAAACACCTTTACGATGAGGCCCATCAGGCTTTGAGCATTCGAAAAGAAGGCCTGTGTCAATATGGCAAACAGGGTAGCCAACACGCCCAGCACAGCGATCGAGATGCGTAGACGCCCGTACCCGCGCCTTCGTTTAATTGATACTTCATTCAGTTGTGCATAACGCGTCCAAGCAATGCCAAGAATGGGTGCGGTCTGTGGCGTTTCAGTTTCCATGGGTAATTCCTCGGTTGATCATCATGCAGGATTCCTTATCGGGCGACGAACCAGGCAGCGACCACCCCTTCAGTGCCGGTGGGATCTTTGACCTGAAGCCACTGATCACTTTTGCCGATCTTGGCTGCCGCGTTCGTTTCGGTGACCACCAGTTCTGTCCCCAGAGGCAACCACTTGATCAAAGTGGCATCGCTGACAACAGGTTGCTTGCGCAGCGCCAGTCCTTCAACGGTGGCTCTCACTTTCAACGGCCCACCATTCGATGGGGCGGCATTCGCCATGACTTGTTCCGCTTGTGCGGTCGAGCCACTGGCGTATTTGACATACCAGGCTGCCACATAACCTTCTTTGTTGGATGCGTCGCGTACCTTGAGCCATTGTCCAGTTACGCCGATTTTGGGAATGGCCTGACTGGCGGGCTCAAGGCAGATAACCTGCTCGGTGGGGGGGATCCGTCGGATCAAAGTTTCAGGTGCGATCACGGGTTGGGTGCGGAAGGAAAGCTCCTCGGTTGGCACGAGGGCCAGGGCACCGGGTGGCAGCCTGGTAGCGGGAACAGTTGCAGGTGTGGAAGGACTCGTTCCGACTGTCGTTGCCGTGGCGCCTCCCTTTGTGTCAGAAACATACCAGGCCGCAACATATCCCTGATCTCCGCTGGGGTCTTGTACACTGATCCACTGTTCATTCTGGCCCAACTTCGCTTCTGCCGTGGCTTTGGGTTCCAGGCAGAACAATTCAGTGCCCATCACCATGCGCTTCCAAAGGAAACCTCCGATGGACGGATCGGCGCGGCAAGGCGAGATTGTCCTCGGCGGCATAGAGCGTATACTTGTCAGTAGGAACGGGAACCTTCGTCATCTTGGGCGGCTCCGGCGGCACGCTGGTGTAAGAGTCAAACCATAGGACCGCGCTGATTTCCGTTTCGATGGTGCCACCATTGTATTTATAGCGACTGGTCAACAAAACTTCCTTGCTGGGCCCGTCACCGCTGTATTTATAGGGATCATATAAAACGTAATCGTTGCCCTTTTTCTCTTTGACCAGGACGAAATGGGTTTGAACGCCTGCCTGCTTATTCCAGTCCACCTGCAGGATGACCGGTTTACCGGCCAGGATTGCCGCGTCGATCTGTGCGATGGGCGCCGCTGAATTTTCGCATCCTTGCATATCGCGATAAACACAATTGGGCCAGATATAAGGTAAGACACTAGGAATAAAAAAGGCTCCCTGAAAACCGCCCGACTTCTTCATCTTCTCATTGACGCTCTCAGGCGTTTCGCTGTAACCGATCCCATTCAGCATCATGGTGGCGGACGTCAGCAAACATCCCCAGCCGCCGATGGTTTCAGATGAATTTCCCAGATTGGTGTTCTTCCACTTGTCGTCATTCTGATAAAGATTCTGCGTCTTGAACATTCGCATCCTCCCGGGATGGTAGAGATTGTGAAAGATGGAGCTAAATAGTGGACTGAACCTGATTCATTTTACTTCATTTCGAATCCGCTCCGAATAATATTTCCATATAAGGGCCTTGATCTGCCGGGGTTCGAGGCGCCTCACGCGCAGGGGGGTGATTCCGTTATCCCGACCCGGCCCTCAGCCATTTTCCTTTGCATTATTCGTATCCCACCAACTGGAGAGATGCCGCGCAGGGCGACGCGGCTGGCTGGCATAATGTGAGATGTCGTTGAACAGCATCAAGCGGGCGTGAACCGCGTCTTTGAAATCGAGGATGTTCAAACAGGCGGGGGCCTGGTCGAGACGGTCGCGATAGCCGCGCTGATCAAACCCCAGTAGGCTGCTCAAGACCAGTCGGATGGTGGCTTTATGAGAAACCACGATCACATTCTTATCCTTGTGCTCCACCACGATCTGGCGGATGACAGGTAGAGCGCGTGCCAATACGCTAATGCCCGATTCACCTCCCTGGGGCGCGAAGGTAAAGGGATCAGCCTCCCAGGCCGCGTATTCATCCGCGAATTCATGCTCGACCTCACGCCGCGACAATCCTTCCCAGTGACCGTGGCTGATCTCGCGCAAGCCGTCGCGGGGTTGTGGAGTTCAACTGATGCGGACCCGCGATGATCGTGGCGGTTTCCATGGTGCGATCCAGTGGGCTGCAATAGATGGCCGCGATATCATCATCAGCGAGCCGCAGGGCCAAATCCTCCACCTGGGCACGGCCTTCTTCGGATAGAAAAACGTTGGCCGCGCCGGAAAAACGATCCTCTTCCGTGAGCGGCGTTGCACCATGACGGACGAGGTAGAGACGAGTGGTCATCGGGAATCCTCCTGTGGCGGCTATTTGAGTTAGGAAATATTATTTTACAAATCGATCAAAGAATTCGATCGTGCGCTGCATGGCCGTGCTGAAATAATTCGAGATGTTATGGTTGTCACCATCGTATTTATATAACTCCACATACTGGCCAGCGTCAAGCATTTGATAGAAGAGTCGCTCGGAAAATTCAAGTGGCACTTCCTCATCCGCGGTGCCGTGATGAAGTTGGAGTGGGCCGGAGATATCTTGTAAATAAGAGTTGGCCGAAATGGAATTCCAGAAATCGGGGTTCTCTTCCGGTGGGCCGAATTGTTGAATCAACGAAAAACGCCAGGAACGCGGGGAGGGTGTCGGTGGGGTGGAGGCGCCCGGACCTCTGTGCCAGCGCGTTAACAGGTCTGGATAGGAGGCGACCACACCACCCCAGATCACGCCGGCTTTGATATCCTTCGAGATCACCATCGCGCGCAAAGTAATGTAGCCACCCATGGAATGTCCCCACATGCCGATGCGGTTCGGGTCCGCGTCGGGATAGCGTTTCATGGAGGCCAGCGCGTTGAGTACGTCCATGGTATAGCCCGGGTCGCTGTACGCGCCGGTGGCCTGGCCCTCGGAATGGTCGTGGCCGCGATAATCGGAGCGGAACACGATGTAGCCGCTGCGGGCGATCATATCCACGTAGGCCACATATCTTTCCGTCGTGCGATAAATCTCCGGTGGGATATATCCATGATTGAAGACGATGACCGGCCAGCCGGTAGGAGGTTTTTCACCATCCGGAACGGTCATCAGCGCGTAGATCTTCAATCCATCCGAATGATAAGAAACATAGTAGCGGTGGTAATTTACGCCTGGATCCAACTCTTGCTCGAGGGTGATGTCACTGCCGGGATAATCACGAGCGCGCATCGCCTCGATCTGCAGCGGATAGGGAATTGGTGTGGCAGTAGGGACGGGCGTTGGAGTTGAGGTTTCGGTGGGAGTTAGCGTGGGAAGAGGAGTGACTGTAGAAGTGGGAACTGCTGTCGGCTCGGAGGGAGGCGAGGTGGCTGGGCTCGTCCCACAGGCATTCAGGATCAAGGAGGCAATCAACAGGCGCCAGTAGAACTTTGTTTTCTTCATCGCAAGATTTCTCTCTTCCCTATGGAGACCAGTCGTCTCAGTCCGGTTTGAGATAGCGGTCAAAGAATTCTACCGTACGCTGCATCGCCAGGCTGAAGTTGTTTGAAATATTGTGATTGTCGCCCGGATACGTATATAGCTCGGCTACTTGATGAGCATTCAATAGTTCATCATATAACATCTGCGAGAACTCCACCGGTACCTCTTCATCTGTGGTGCTGTGGTGCAACTGGATGGGACCATCCAGGTCCTGCAGATAGGCGTTCGCTGAGATGGAATTCCAGAATCCGGGATTTGTTGCCGGGGGACCATAGACGCGTTCCAGCGAACCAACCCAGGAATTGGAAGAGGGTGTTGTGGAGTACGCGCCCGCGTTCCAGCGTGTGAAGAGATCGGGATAGGGAGCAACCACTCCGCCCCAGATCACGCCCACTTTGATGTCGTTGCTGATGACCATGGCGCGCAGCGTGATATAGCCGCCCATGGAATGTCCCCACATGCCGATGCGGTTGGGGTCCGCGTCCGGATAACGTTTCATCGACGCGATGGCGTTCAACACATCGATGGTGTAATCCGGCGTGGTGTAGCCGCCGGTTGCCGTCCCTTCCGAACGGTCATGACCACGATAGTCGGACTTCAGCACAATATAGCCATTGCGCGCGATCTGATCCACGTAGGCTACATAGCGTTCGGTGGTCCGGTAGACACTCGGCGGGATGTATCCATGATTGAAGATGATGACCGGCCAGCCGGTGATCGGCCGGGGCCCGTTGGGAACCGTCATCAGCGCATAGATTCTCAATCCATCCGACAGATAGGAAACATAGTAGCGGCTGTAATTCACACCCGGGTCGAGCACTCTTTCGATCACAATATCGCTGCCGGGGTAATCACGGGCGCGCATTGCTTCGATTTGAAGCGGATTTAGAATTGGATTTGGGGTGGAAGGAAGCGCCTGGGCAGGCGGCAGCAGATAGACCGGCGTTCCAGAAGCGGAGGAACCAAAGACCGGTCTGTTGGGAAGGGAAGCGGGATCAGTTGTCTCACAGGCGCTTATTAGGGTTAGAAAGATGATCCACGCCAACAAGCAATATTTTATTTTTTTCATTCAGGTCATCTCTTGATGGCTAAAGCGATTTCTCCATTTTAGCGCGAAATGATTAGAGGAACTTTAGTTTACGAATAGATCAGACAGCCACGTGCCTCAAGTTTCCCAATCCATTTGGGCATGATCAGTGATTTGTTCCAGCGCAGGTCCAGTTTTTCAAGATGCTCCAGCCTTGTCAGGCTGGCTGGTAACGAAGAAAACAGATTCGCCCTTAAGTCTAAAAATCTCAGTTGCCTCAATTTTCCCAGAGACGCTGGCAGAACTTTTAATCGGTTATTTCTAAGGTCGAGATCCGTAAGGCTGCTGAGGTTGCCCAGCGAATCTGGCAGGGATTTAATTCTGTTGCCCTCGAGGATCAATGTTTTAAGGCTTTTCAATTTTCCCATGGATTTTGGAAGAGTCGTCAGTTGATTTCCCATTAGGTGCAATTCTCGAAGAGTTATTAATTTGCCCAGGGTATCGGGTAAAGAGGCCAGCTGATTGTTATATAACCTGAGTTCGATCAGGTTGCATAGCCCGCCAAGTACATCTGGCAAGGAGGATAAATTGTTATCAGTGATGTTCAAATAAACGAGCGAGATTAGCTTCCATAGTGAGGCAGGCACGACATTTAACCGATTGTTGCTCAGGTATAGAAATTGAAGCTGCTTTAAGTTACCAATTGATTCTGGCAACGTAGATAACCTGTTATGTCCCAGATCCAGCATCGTCAGGTTGGTTAGATTTCCAATTTTCTCGGACAAGGAGCGGAGTCCATTCTCCGCCAGGTTCAGGCGCGTAAGATTGGTCCGCTCCCAAATGGAAGCGGGGACCGTACCCAGGTTTTGGTTATACAGGTCAAGGGAGGTGAGGTTCGTCAATGGCTTCCTGTTGAATCAATGCGCGGTAACGGCAGCAATTCCGGGTGAGGCAGAAGCGATTAACACGCTCTCAGGCGTGGTTACTGGAATTGATCTATAGGCAGCCAGTATGGTCATCCTGCGTAGTTTCATGCCGCGATGGTTACGTAAAGGTTTGCAGATGTATTTGGCACGGTTAAGGCGATGGCGTCAATGTGGCGGTGGGCACGGCGTTGGGCGTAAGCGTGACATCCAGCGTATAGGATTTGGTGGAAGCGCCAAATACACTGGCAATATCGATAAAATAATCACCGCCGTCGGCCACGGTTGTGCTCCAGGCTGGGTTGGCATCCATTTGCTTTAGCGAGATACCGCTTGGTCCTCTCACGCCGATTGCGACCTGATCGGAAGGACTGGCTGTCAGATTGATGCTTAAAATCTGGCCCGGCGTGGCCGACACCACATAATGGATAGTTTCGTTTGGATTGATGAGACCGATCCGTGAAGCAGTGGTTTGACCTGGGTCGAATGTGATGCGCATGGTCGCAGCGCTTTGAGGAGTCGGACTGATCACAGGCACGGCTGTTCCGGTCAGCACAGAACCGGCTGAGTTTTTGGGAATCTTGAGCATGGTGCCGGCAAAGAGACCGTTCGGATTCACCAGTTGTAAAACGGTCAGGTCAGCGTTATAGGCCTGCGCGATGGATGTCCAGGTATCACCGCTTTGGGCGGTATAGAACGTAACGCAGGGTGGTCCATAAATTATTCCCGCGCTGCCAATGCGTGGAACAGTGACTGTCATATACGGCAGAATGAAATTCGGATTGGCAATCTGTGGATTGGCGTTGAGTACTTCGCTATAGGTGGCGCCGTAACAACGTACGATCTGGATCAGCCATTCTCCAACTGCAACGGAATGCTGGATCGTACTGCCCGGCGTTAGATTGGATGACGGACTGGGGGTGGCAGTTTCCACCGTGGTAGGAGTTTGCGTGACTGGAATGGTGAGATTGGTAACTGTGGTAGTGGCAGGCGCCGACGTTTGTCCGGCGCCGGAGGCGGTCGCGTTATTGGTCACACCGGTGATATTCATGTCAGCATTGATGATGGTATAGGTTCCGGAGCAGCTTACGGCCTGATTGGGTTCCAGCGTGGTTGCATCTGGTCCGCAGTTCAACGGTGCGCCAAGTTTGGTGTCGGTGACAACGAATTGCGCGGGCCCAAGTGGCACAATTCCGGTATTGGTAGCAACATAGGTGTAGGTGATCACCTGACCAACCTGACCATAGGTGGTTGGGCTGGCTGTCGTGGTTAACGTCAATACGGAGCTTTGTCCCGTATCTTTCAGGAGAGTCACGCCACTCTGGTTGGACGCCATGCCGCCGACATTTGCTGTAGCAATATTGGTTACCGAACCAGTATCGAAATCTGCCTGGGTGATGGCGTAAGCCGCAGTACAGATGATGGTTTCACCCGTATCCAGATAACTATCGAGATTGCCTACTGTGTTGACATCCGGACAGGTTGGTAGCCTGGGTGAGTCGGAAATAATAACCGGACCGGCCAGTGGCGAATCACCGGTATTCGAGACAGTGTAGGCGTAATTGATCACCTGCCCAACCGAAATGAAGGTGGTCGCCCCATCCTGGGTTCCAATGGTTAATCTCACTACAGGGGTGTTGTTTACGACCGGGTTCGGATTTCCCCAGTTGCAGGATGATAGAACCAACAAAATGATGGCTGTCAGGGAGATATGGACGATTTTATTCATGCGCACGTCCCTTTCCTTGGATATCATATGAGCCAGATGAACTCGTGAACGACGGGCCCCTGCGATAAATACTGAAGTGAGTATAGCATTAAGATGGGAAAAATTAAGAAGGGTTTTGGTGGGGAATAAATGATAAAGAACTTTTCACCTGCTCAAGCGTTCTGCGTAAAAGTGTGAAATGTTGCAATGAGGGGATGTTTCGCCTGCCATCCCTTTACCGGATGCCCAGATAGGAATAGGCGGAAGCCAGGGCCAATCCCAGCCAGGCTTTGGCAAATTCACTCAGTGCCGAAGGGATGGCATTCGGGTAGACGATATACATGACCACGGCGGTCACACCACACACCAGCCAGACGAGGATATAGGCGGTTGAGATAATCTTCTCCCGCTGTCTTGCGATTTTCGATTCTCTTTTCTTCAGGATCTGCGCCGAGGGCAATTCTCCAGGCCGGGTAATGGCTAGTTCTGCCACGACCAGAGCGGAGACCAGCCCGCCGACCACGTTGAGGATGAGGTTCACGCCCTCGATCCTTTTCTCGTGAAAAGCCTGGGCACAGGCCGCATTGGTGCGACATTGCCTGGAGGCCAACAAAGTGGACTGGATGGCAGTTCCAATTGCAAATACATAAAAGATCAAGAGAATGACTGGAATGATCTGGGCAACAATATCTCTTACTCTTACTTTTTCTGTCATGGCTTTGCCTCCCGCTCGTAATAAAGCCTCACGACTTCTTTAATTTCTGAATGATCGCCGGCTCATAACAATTGAAGATCACATTATATCCTCGAAACTTGTTCAAGCTTTCGCCTGCGTAAGGCCCATTCAATCTACAGTACAGATGAGGGGGTATTTTCCTCCAGCTTCGCTTTCAGTCTTGCCATGGATTTATTCATCGAGGGATTCCCGATCAAGGGATAGATAAAGATGCGGAATGCAAATGCCAGGATCGGGTTCAGGTTCACGGTCATGGTGCGCGTGACCAACACGCCCTCATTTTGCTCTGCAAAGCTGAATACATGAAGGACCTTGCCGAAATCGGGGTCTTTGGCGAGAAAGCCAAACGTATGCGATGGTTGATATTCGCTGACTTGTACGGTATTGGGGCGCTCTTTCTGGGTCGCCACTTCTCCACGCGAAACATATTCCTTACCCACGCCAATGGGATCGGAAGAAACCGGCTCGATTGTTAACTCTCCGCCGCTCCATTCCGGGTGCTTCGTCAAGTCAGATACATAATCGAATACAGTTTGCAGTGAGGCATGGATATGAACTTTGGAAACGCGGGTGACATTAACCATGATGCTCCTTGTTTGCCACCTTGATCTCTGCGCGGTTGAGGGAGATTTCTACTTTGTTTTTGTATTTGATACCGGGAATAAATGGTGCAAGGACTTCCACAGTAGAGGCATCCTGGAAATGATCCTTCTTGGTTCTGGGATCGGGATAATAGACCCAGCCGTTGTATTCCTTCCCTCGAAACCTGATCTTGCAGCGTGAAAAGGAAAAGGTCTCGGCATTGGTCAATTCTGTCCACTTGACCTTCTTGAATTCATACTCCGGTCGCGAGACCATGAATTCATAGGGATGGATGGAAATGTTCAATGTACCGTTGAAGAGGTGGTCGAGGTTCAAGCCCAATTTCTTAAAATAAGGCTTTTGTTTTTCGATGCTGCCGTAGTCAGGATAGGCTTTGGATGGACCCGAGGCCACATGGTATCCCTTTTTGAGTCGTCCTTGTAAGGTGATCCATTCAATCTTGGACAAGGTAATCCCTCCAAACGTTGGAATTCATCCCATGATGATCCCAGTCTTAACGGCTTAGTGTTTGTTAAGAACTGGTGATGGCTCATACAAAAAACGGAAATATTTGGGCAGCCATGTTATTATAAATCACGTATGGAGTAACTTGATAAGAAATATATTCAAATCTTCCTTACTCTTGATTCATTATTGGTTCCCCGTGGCACTCGGTTGGTCCCTGGTGCTGGTCATTCATCAGGCGACTGGCCTGCCGATCTTCACTTCGGGATTTCATCTCTACCTATTGGGAATTTGTGCCGCATATAGCTTTGACCGTCTGGTGGATCACGACAACTCTCCGCAACCCTTATGGTTGAAGGCGGCCCTCCTGACGGGTTTACTCCTTTCGACTTTTATCGGCTTCTTCCTGGCCCTGCGACTATCCCTGCAAACATTTTCTGCGCTGTTACTCTTTTCCATTCTGACTCTTTCCTATAACTGGTTAAAGAAATTTCCCTTCGTCAAAGGCTTTTTGGTGGCCATCGTTTGGGTCTGGGCCGGAGTTGCTCTACCGTTTGCCAATCATCATTGGTTTGCCTGGCAATTCTGGACCATGCATGTGTCCCTGCCGGTGGTGATGCTGGTCGCCTGTAATGTCATCCTCTGTGATTTCAAAGATATCAACACCGATCATGAGCATGGCGTGAAGAGTTTGCCAGCGATGTTGGGCTTGCGCAGGACCATGCTGATCGTGTCCGTCTTGTTGATCGTTGCAGCCGTGCTTTCCTATGAGCAAAGCTTGCAGGGACTGGTGATCGGCAGTGCCTTACTCCTGCTGCTTACGCAATTTCCCCGCCTCCTGGTGTTGGATGCGATCGGCCCCTTGATGGTGGACGCCTCGCTTACCGTTCCCGGGATGTTGATTGCCTTGCATCTCGTATTCTAGCAGGAAGATATTCCTGGAATGACAGAGGTGTTTGGACCCTTACGGCTTTGCAAGGTGTACCTCTAAATATGGATGGATGCTCTCGATCTGCCTTGAGCAGGGTATTCCTATTATCTCCCTTTTATTGAGACTGTAGCAGATCTACCGATGGGCAGGCACAGTGAGGTTGAACCGGCTTTCGGCAAGTCTAGACAAGCCTTCTTGGAAGTAATTCCAAGGCCATATCGCCAGAATCCGGCCAGAAATTGCACGAAAAACAGGAACTGGCCTCGTTTCGCATCCAACGGCACACAAAACTTGCAGTTTTTTGAAAGATGCCTCTCCAAGTTGGTATGTGTGCTACAGTGTCCTTTTATTTGCCTATTTAGCTCGCTTTATCTGCACCTTGAGCGCGTCAACCCATAGATGGGGGTGCTATGACCGGCGTGTAGGCAAATGATTAAGCCTTCAGTACCCACGCTTCAACCGATTCTTTTTTGCCTTTCAGTGACAAGGTGCGCAGTTCATCATCTTCAAAGGAAACACCCGATGCGACCTGCGTCTTCCGGCTGACCAGAAGCTCTCCGGCCGCGGCCTGAGAGCAGAGACGCGCGGTCGTATTGACCGTATCCCCCAGGATCGTAATATCTGTCCGCCCGCCTTCCATTCTGACGGAACCGATATAGGCGACGCCTGTGTTGACCGCGACCCCCACGGGAATCCATGCCGTTTGGCCCTGACCATACCCGGTAGCCCGCAGGATGCCTATTCCCGCTTCGATTGCCGTGTGAGCATGATTCGGTCCCGCAAAGGCCGGGACGAAGAAAGCGGTCAGGCCGTCCCCGATGAATTTTTCGATCAGCGCGTTGTTGGCGTACAAAGGCCCGGTGGCTGCCATATAGAATTGATGGATCAATTTGCTGTATTGGGAGGTTGGCATTTTTTCAGCCAGTGGGGTGGAGCCGCGCACGTCTGCAAACAGGATCGAGACTTCCATTTCCACGCCGCCCAGAAATCGTTCCGCAAATTTTTCGCAGTAGTTGCACATATGCGGATTCATCTGCGAGGGCTTTACGTCGAGCAGCCGACGCGAAAGGAATCCTCCCACGCCATTGAAGGGAATGTAACAAATCTGACAGCGCGGTTCGGTGGGCAGCGCCCGAAAGATGGGCCGAAAGAATGGATGCTCGAACCAGACCTGCGGCATGCCCTTAAGCATCCTACCGGTGGTTAGATACGTGCGCCAGGCTTCTGTCGCCAGGTCATTATGCTCGTGATGCTGGTGGGATTTATCGTCCATAAAAATATAGTATAAGCGCGATATAACTGTTTGGGGTATTCTTTGCGCGAGTAATTCCAACTCTACGTTTGGAAATCACCATATCCGGCTGGAGGAAGTGGTTGATATAAGGCGAACCCAACCACAGAACCACTCACAAAAAAAGGCTGGACAACAAGCATCACCTAGCTTTTGCCACGCTCCGCTGTATCGACATGAATTGTAGTCAACATCGTTGGGCAGCCAAGCTGACGGCGCAGGTCGGGAGACCATGCGCCAGCAGAGTCTTTCTATCTTTTCCAAAAAAACAAGATCATTTCGTATATTTGCATAAAAGCCCAATAAGTAATTAAAGGAACAACAAAGGCCGATATGAGATACTTTCCTTTTCGAGGGTCCATAAGGATGTCATCGATCGACACCTCCATTTTTGAGTACCTACCAAAGGAATATGAAAGATATAACAATACCAATCCTGTAACTCCTCTGGCGACGACACCATAATATCGATAAGTAACAAATGCAACAGAAATGCTAAACGAGATCAATATTGTCAATGAACCCATCAAAGCATATTTTTTTATTCGATCAAAAACATCCATAATTATTATCCTCAGTAACTGAAGTGTTTTTTTGTTGATGTTTGGTGCCAGAATATCGAACTTTTCCAGCAGAGTGCTAACACTACAATATGAAATCCTCCAAAGTTCAACACTGTTCCATATCGTAGGCAAGGAAATTTGATGAATATTCTCTTGAGAATGCGGTAAGTGACAAAGTCTTCTGCTGTCACTGTTTCAGCACTTTAAAAAGAGATGAAGTTATTTACCGCGGTCTCAATCCGAACGACTTTATTCCTTTCGGGTCAGGAGTTTTATCAGTGTTATAGTACTCGACCTTATAAGCATTCACTCTAATAGACCTTTTCTTAATAAACGCTTTTCAAAGATCGTCAGAGATGATGTGGGTGTGCTAATAAGCGTTGGAGTTGGAGGCAGCGTTGGGGTTGGCGTATCCGTTGGAGTGGGTGTGTGCGTCTGAGTGGGCGTGCTCCTCGGAGTAGTTGGGCAATGACGAAGCGGTGGGCAATCTGGCGTGCTAGTGGAGGTGTTTGTCGGTGTTAGTGTTGGCGTGGATGTTGACGTTGCCGGAGGGGTAGGTGCAGAAGCGGCCTTCGAACACTGCTCCTTGAACATTGCAGCACATGCAACGAAACCTATAAAACTAGCGACTCCCGCAATACACCAGAAGCCGCAACCGCGATTCTTATAACCAAATCCAGGCCCGAGATTATTACTACCGGTTGTGTAGCTGCTCCTTTCGATGGATTCTAATTCCTTTTGGTGTGTCGTGTTTTTTCCCCACCCCTTTACTTCAGAGGGTAAGCTTTCAGCCGCCTCCTGTCCTAATTGTTTCATTTGAGGCGTGTTATATATATAGGCTGTGAGAGCAACGGCGACAACAGCAAAGGTTATCGCGGCAGCAATTACTAGCTGATGTCCTGTTGGATCTATATGATTGGTGGGATTATTTTGAACGTAACTATATCTATTCCAACTCTGTGGATCGAACAGGTCGGGAATGATGCTATCCGGCTGGAGGAAGTGGTTAATATAAGGCGAATAAAACCGTGCCTTGTAATCCATTAACCCAACTTCGCTGCCCAAATCGCGTTGACCCGTATAGCCAAAATCAGTGGCCGCGATGGTGCCAATGTCTTCAGGCACCTCGCCGAAGGGCATATAGCGCTGCTGGCTTGTTAACGTGCCACTGGCATTCGTAGTTGCTACGACCGAACCCAGGTGATCGGTCAGCCGTTGGGTCGAGCCTGTCGGGACTAGGTATTGTAATCCACTCCCGTCATCCATTTTTCTTGATTTGAAAAACTCCTATCTACACCGTAGCCTGGATTAGGCTCGGCAATCCGAATCAGCTTCCGATTGCGCGTGCGGCAATGTCCTGAGCGTATCGAAGTTGGTATAATTCTCCCCACTTCACCTACGGAGAAAGAATGAGCCCCAAGAAATTGACCGGTGCAGAAATCCGCCAAACTTTTATTGACTTCTTTGTCGAGCACAGACACACGGCTGTGCCTTCGGCTTCGCTCGTCCCGGGCGGCGATTCCACGCTGCTGTTCACCAATGCTGGCATGGTGCAATTTAAGGATGTTTTCCTCGGCACTGATAAGCGTCCCTATAGGCGTGCGGTCGATTCGCAAAAGTGCATGCGCGTGGCTGGCAAGCACAATGACCTGGAAGATGTGGGTCGTGATGGTACGCATCACACCTTCTTCGAGATGCTCGGCAACTGGTCCTTTGGCGATTACTACAAAAAGGAAGCCATCCAATGGGCCTGGCAATTGCTCACGGAGGTCTGGGGCCTGGATAAAACTCGCCTGTACACCACCGTCTTCAAAGATGAAAAAGGCGAAATCCCCACCGACGAGGAAGCCGCCGGTTATTGGAAGGAACAACCCGGCTACGATCCGTCGCACCTCCTCTATCTTGGCCGCAAGGAAAACTTTTGGGAGATGGCTGAGACCGGCCCCTGTGGCCCGTGCTCCGAGATCCATTACGACCTGCGACCCGATGAGGGACCCGTCGATGAACAGGTGCTGGATAGCGATCGCTTCGTCGAACTGTGGAACCTGGTCTTTATTCAGTACAACCGCCTCAACCCCACGCTGCTCGAGCCGCTGCCGGCCAAACACGTCGATACCGGCATGGGCTTCGAACGCCTCGTGTCTGTTCTGCAGGGCGTCGATTCCAATTACAAGACTGACCTGTTTGCCTTGTCGCTGGACGCCCTGCGCTCCATCACCGGTCACTCTGAAGAGCAGATGGATGCGAATTTCACGCCTTATCGCGTCATCTGTGATCATGCCCGCGCGGCCGCCTTTCTGATCGCGGATGGGGTGGTGCCCGGCAACGTGGGACGCAATTACATCACCCGGATGATCATTCGCCACGCGGCGCGCTTCGGCACGAAGATCGGCCTCAAGCAACCTTTCCTCGCCAGAGTGGCGGAGGCAGTGATCGATACTTATGGCGACTTCTATGCGGAATTGAAAAAGAGCCGCGCGGCCATTCTCGACAATTTGACGCGCGAGGAAATCCGCTTCGCGCGGACAGTGGAAACTGGTACCGCCCATCTGGAGAATCTGCTCAACGGACTTCGCGCTTCGAGTTCCCACACCCTGGATGGACACCGCGCCTTTGACTTGTATGCCACTTATGGTTTGCCTTTTGAAATCTCACGCGACATCGCGCGCGAACAAGGCCTGGATGTGGATGAAGAAGGCTTCAAGACTGCCATGGATGAACATCGCCTGGCCTCCGGCGGCGGGAAAGCCATCGGCAAAATGGGCGGCGAAGATGCAGAGTTTTATGCCGGCGTCTTGAGAGATTTGCAAAAACAGAAGAAGCTTGGTGAGCACGGCGTTGAATTTGATCCCTACACCAGCCCTCATACTACGGGTGAAATACTGGCTTTGGTCGTCGATGGAGAAGTAGTCTCCTCGGTTTCCTTTGGCAATCAGGTGGAAGTCATTCTGCCGAAGACTGGGTTCTATATCGAATCTGGTGGTCAGGTGGAAGATACGGGATATATCCGTTCCCTCACCCTGCCCTCTCCCGAAGGGAGAGGAAGAAAGGGTGGGTATGAGGGTGCCTGGGAAATCGAAGTGACCGGCGTGCGGCGTCCCTCAGCGGGTGTGATCGTCCATACCGGCGAGGTGATCTCCGGTCAACCCAAAGTGGGTGATGCGTGCATCGCTGAGGTCGATCTGCCGCGCCGTCACGATATCATGCGTAATCATACGGCGACCCACCTCATGCACGCGGCTTTGCATCAAGTGCTGGGTGAACATGCGCGTCAGGCCGGTTCCCTGGTCGCGCCGGATCGTTTACGTTTCGACTTCAACCATCCCGAAGCGATGACTCCCGAACAGATCGAACGCGTCGAGCGTATCGTCAATGAGGCGGTAGCAGCTGATATGGAAGTCACGCCCAAACTTAAGGCGCGTGAAGACGCGATCGCGGAAGGTGCCATGGCCCTGTTCGGTGAGAAGTATGGCGAGACTGTGCGCACCATCACCATCAAGGAGCCGGGTGGTCTGGATGTTGACGAGTCGCTGGTACATCCCACGGCCATGGCCGAGCACGAACATCGTTACTCCTACGAATTGTGCGGCGGCACGCACTTGGACCGCACCTCAGATGTGGGCATGTTCCTGATCGTCAGCGAAAGCTCAGCAGCCGCAGGTGTCCGTCGTATCGAAGCGGTCACAGGCCGCGGTGCATATGACTTGGTTACGCGTAGGTTCAAGGCCTTGAAGGAAACGGCTTCCCTGGTGAAGTCTTTCATCGAAGAAGTTCCTTATAAAGTGGAAATGCTGCAGGACGAGATTGCAGATCTCAAGAAAGAACTGGCTTCACTGCGCGCAGTCCAAGCAATGTCCAGTTTCAATGATCAGCTCACGGGAGTCCAAACGGTGAAAGATGTCCATGTGCTGGCGATGGAAGTCCAAAACTCGGATGCAGATACCTTGCGCATCCTGGCGGATAAGTTCCGCGAGAAATATCCCACGAACGGCGTAGCCGTCTTGACTTCCGGTGGAACGATCATTTCGGTGGTCACGGAAGACCTGGTCAAACGCGGCTTCAAGGCTGGAGATTTGATCACGGGCATCGGCGGCCGCGGCGGTGGACGTCCGAATATGGCGCAGGGGAGTCTGCCAAATGGCAACCTCGGAGAAGCGCTGGATAAAGTTGTAAAAGTGGTGGAAGAAAAGTTGAAGTAAACCAGGCTCTAATTGGCGTAGAGGTTATTATGCGTAAAACATTTACCGCAGTCGTTGAAAAAGATTCGGAAACAGGTTTGTACGTTGGATATGTGCCGGGATTTGCAGGTGCACATACTCAAGCTGCAACGCTGGATGAACTTCGAGATAATCTCCGCGAAGTAGTTGAGATATTGCTGGAAGATGGTTAACCTGAGTTTGAAACAGAGTTTGTGGGAACTCAGGAAGTCATCATCGCGTAATCATGCCCAAGCCGCCGCTTTTACTTTAGAATCACTCCAGCCGGGCCATCCAATCGGATAACCTGTTTTTTTCTGTCAGCTTTCGTAGTCAAACTGAAAAGACATTCAGAAAATTCCAGATGAACTTCTTTTTCATGTAAATCGAAATTCAACAGGACCATTATCCTCTCGTTTTCGAATTCCCGTTGATATCCGAGCACACTATCTGGCAGGTTTTCCATTAATTTCAAAGAGCCTTCCTGCAGGGCCTTCTCATGTTTGCGGATTTCCAACAGAGCACGGATGGCATTTAGCAGGGAATCATCTTCTTTGCTTTCTTTTTCCACGTTGATTTGAGGATAATTGCCATGTACAGGCAGCCAGGTCTTCTCCGCAGAAGAAAAGCCCGCATTTTGAGTGGAGTCCCATTGCATCGGCGTGCGGACTTCGTCGCGGTTGATGGTCAAGCCCAAGGCGTCGAATACAAATCTCGGCAGGAAGTTGAATTTGTGCGGGATGGGGTCAATGGCAGGGCCGAAAGGTAGTTTTAAATTCGTCATGCCGATCTCTTCCCCATAATACATACAAGGCACGCCACGCAGGGTCAGTTGAAGCATGTGCAATAACTTTGCTTTTCGCATATCGCCATCTAATAAGCCAATGCTCCTGCGTTTGTCGTGATTGCCAAAAACATAGACTGGCATGAACGGATCAGGAAAACTGGCTTCCATGTTTCGGATCAAGTTATGGAAATACTCCGCCGTGAATTTGAAATTGAGCATCTCGAAATCGAAGACCAGCGTGAGACCCTCGTTTTGTGTTTCCCCGGCAAATCTGCGGGCTGTCTCTCAATTCCCGATCACTTCGCCGATCAAGAGTTTTTCACCGAACTCATCACATACGCTTCTTAGTTCTTTAGCGAACTCGAAACATTCCGGTTGGTTCAAATTGTATTTTGCCTGTTGGAAGAATCCGGATGGATCAGCTTCCGTGGGTGCGAGTTTGAAAGCAAAGGGATTATCCCGGAACTGGGCATCCTTATAGATGACGTTGAAAATATCCAGACGGAAGCCATCCACGCCGGCTTTCAGCCAAAAGCGCACTGTGTCGAGCATGGTCTTTTTTACTTCAGGGTCCCGATAATTCAAGTCAGGTTGAAAGGGTAGAAAACTGGCCCAGTAATACTGGTCTCGTTCTGGGGTATAATGCCAGCCGCTTCCACCGGTCATGCTTTGCCAGTTGTTGGGTTTGGTCCTCACCCCCAACCCCTCTCCCCAACGGCGAGGGGAGTCTTTCCAGATATACCAATCTGCCTGGGGATTATCGCGCGAAGACTTTGAATTCCTTGAACCAGGCATGTTCAATGGAAGTATGGTTCATGACCATATCGAAGACGATTTTCATCCCGCGTTGGTGGGCTTCTGCGATTAGTCTCAGGGCATCCCCCATCCTGCCGTATTCGGGAGCGATGTCGGTATAGTCCGAAATATCGTAGCCAAGGTCAGCCTGCGGCGAGGAGAAGAACGGCGAGATCCAGATCGTTTCGAAGCCCAGCCTGTGGATATAGTCCAGCTTCTGAAGGATGCCGTGCAAGTCCCCGATCCCATCCTTGTTCGTGTCGTAATAGGAGCGCGGATAGACTTGGTAAATGGTGGTTTTGTGATACCAGGGCAAAGTAGTCAGCATGTGCTTATTGTAAACCAGCCGTTTATCGATTGTGGTGTCGATTAGTACATACATACCTTCCGGAAAGCCGGAGCTATCGATTATGATTGGCCGACAAAAGGAGCTTTATATGCCACGCCTATCAAAAATTCTATTTGGGTTTGTGTTGATCGTTTTTATGCTAGCTTGCAACCTGGTCTCTCAGCCAATTAAGGATGCGCAGAACCTGGCAGGTACAGCCGAATCCATCGCCTCTTCTATGCCAGTGGAAACACTACAAGCCTTTGCTACAAATTTACCGGTTGAAACCTTGCAAGCCATTGCCACAAATTTGCCAGTCGAAACCCTCCAGGCCGTGTCCTCGGAGATCCCCGATTTTGAGAAATTGTTCGATCCACAGGGTGAGCCGGTTGATAAATGGAATGACATCCCAGTGATGCCTCAGGCCACAGCAGGTATGGAAGCTACCGATGCCAAGACGTACAGTTTCAAGGTGGATGCTACACCGCAGGAGGTTCAGGATTATTACAACGCTCAACTGCCTGACCTGGGCTGGAGCCAAACATTTAGTATGCCGGGCGCAAGTGATGGGAGCGTCAATGTGTATTCCAAGGATAATAATATTCTTACAGTTACGGTTGTCGTATCAGATGGAAACACGATTGTGCTGCTGACCCTGGCCTGAGTTAAAAGATCCCTATTTTTTTTAAAGGACAGCGTGTAAGCGCTGTCCTTTTGGGTTAAGTCAATTCGATATGGACTTCGTTCACCTGCTCGTCGAGTTTTACGTGTGCCGAACCATCGATGATTTCGTACTCGATACCAGTGACTTTGATGTCAGGGATTCCGATCAAAGCGACGTTCCAGGGATTCGTCGGTCCCTGTTTTCGAATATGGATGGAGGTTCCTTTGCGGACCACCTGGAAGCTTGTCTCGATCCCTCCTTTCACTGAGGGAATTTCAACCTGGATCGATTTGCCGTCTTGAATTTGATAAAGCCGCAAAGTAATGTCATGGCTGTAATCATAGTCCGGCTTGTCAGTGTGCGCGCCGATGGGAAGGGCCGTGTTGGGTCTCACCAGCAAAGGCAGACTCAAAAAGTCATGAGTTCTCTCGCTTCCACCCCGGACCTTCAATCTGTTTCCCATTTAATAGATTTGTCCATCTTCCTTCGGGGACGTAGTAGGTCACGCTCCCGTTATCGCTGAATACCGGCGCGACCAAAAGCGAATCGCCGAGCATGTACTGTAAATCCAGATAAACACAGCTTGGATCATCCGGGAATTCCAGCAGCATGGCGCGTAGCATCGGGACACCTTGCTCATGTGCCTGAAGCGCGGCGCGATACAGATAAGGCATCAGGCTGCATTTGAGTTTTGTGAATTTCGATAATACTGCGACCGCCTCTTCGTCATAGTTCCACGGGACGCGATAGGATGAACTGCCATGCAAGCGACTGTGAGAAGATAACAATCCGAAGGCAACCCAGCGTTTATAAACATCCGCGTTGGTGGTTTGTTCGAAGCCACCGATATCATGACTCCAAAATCCGAAACCTGATAAACCCAGCGAAAGTCCACCGCGCAGACTCTCCGCCATCGACTCGAAGGTCGCGGTGCTATCCCCGCCCCAATGGACAGGGAACTGCTGTCCGCCCATAGTGGCCGAGCGGGCAAAGACGAGGGCCTCTCCTGCGCCGCGTTCTTCACGCAGCAAGTTGAAGACGGTCTGGTTATAGAGGTACGTGTAGTAATTATGCATCTTGAACGGATTGGAGCCATCGTGATAAACGACCTCGGTCGGGATGCGTTCTCCAAAATCTGTTTTAAAGGTATCCACACCCATTTTGAGTAAGGCGCGCAGTTTTTCGGAGAGCCATGTACAGGCTTCTGGATTCGTGAAATCCAGGATGCCCATGCCGGCCTGCCATAGATCTGTTTGCCAGACGTCGCCGTTAGGTCTGCGGAGCAGATAGCCTTTTCCCGCGGCTTCATCAAATAAAACAGAACGCTGCGCGACGTAGGGATTGATCCAGATGCAAATGTGCAGGCCGCGGCGCTTCAATCGACGCAGCATCCCTTCCGGGTCTGGAAAGAAGCGGGCGTCCCATTGCAGGTCGGTCCAATTAAATTCCTTCATCCAAAAACAGTCGAAGTGAAATACATGCAGGGGAATATCGCGGGCGGCCATTCCATCGATAAAGCTGGTGACAGTTTTTTCATCGTAAGCCGTGGTAAAGGAGGTGGAAAGCCACAGGCCAAACGACCAGGCGGGCGGCAGGGCCGGGCGGCCCGTCAGCGCGGTATAACGTTCCAGGATCTCTTTGGGAGTCGGGCCATAGATGATGAAATACTCCAACGCTTCGCCCGCAACGCTGAATTGTACCCGTTCTACTTTTTCAGAGGCCACCTCGAACGATACCCGCTCAGGATGATTAACAAAGACGCCGTAGCCACGATTGGTGAGATAAAACGGGATGTTCTTGTAGGCCTGTTCACTGCTGGTTCCGCCATCCTCATTCCACAGATCGACCACCTGACCGTTCTTGACGAAAGCGGGGAAGCGTTCTCCGAGTCCGTACACACATTCGCCCACACCGAGATCGAGCTGCTCGTGGATGTAACGCCCGTCGGGCGCGTCGACAAAGCCCAGCGCGCGCCAACCGCTGGAGGTGAGGAGTTCGTCCGCTCCCAAGATATTGAACCAGCCAATCCTCCCCTTTGTGGATGCGGACGCTCAACTGGCCACTCGTCAGTGTTGCAGCGTTCTCATCGCTTATGATGTTGATTTCGGGCGCATCCCCCGCATAAATCGTGAACTCTGGTTTGTGCGGCAGGCCACCTTTGTGATGGATAGCCTGGACCCGAATTACATTTTTCATCGGAGAAGAAAAACGTACGGTCAATAAAGCTTGATTGAGGGTGTCCCCACGTTCCTGTATTTTCCTCACTGGCGCGTAAACAGTGATGGCATCTTTTTCGAGCGTGATTTCATGAACTTGTGTAGCGTAATGAGGCGTCATGCCGGCGCGCATTTGCCAGTATCCATCGGTGAATTTCATGTTGAGTTCCTTTCTCGCCGCTATGATACTCCAATGGGGAACTTTTATTTCGTCCGAACGTCACAACATAAATCATCTTTTTTCTTTGATCGATTTCCTCACCTAATTTGAAAGGAGGGCCCATGGTTTGACATCCAGCTTCGTGAACAATAGGAACGCCGACCAGTTGTTCATTCTACGTTGTTCAATCAAATCAAATTAAGGAGAAGGAATATGTTCACCAAACGCAATGCCCTTTTAGCGGCCATACTCTTCGTATTGCTGTTCACCGCTGCCTGTGGCGCGGCCGCCACACGAGCCCCTGCCGCACCACATGATTACCTCCAGGAAATGCCTGCGGCGAGGGAGGCGCCTGCCATGACGGAAGCTCCCGCGGCCGGTTATCTACCGGAAGCGCCGCCGGCAGATCAGAATTCAGCCGCTCCCAATTACGGAAAGCCCCCTTCAAACAGAGAGCCCTATGATATGTTCTTCGAAGACTATGGTGTCAATCCGTCCATAGATACCGAAGATGACCATCTCTCCACCTTCGCACTGGATGTGGATACAGGTTCGTATACGATCATGCGCAATTATCTTTCGGATGGCAACCTGCCCCCGCCTGAGTCTGTGCGCGTGGAGGAGTATGTCAATTACTTCGCGCAGGGTTATCCCAATCCGCCCGCGCATCGGGCTTTTGGCATCTACGTGGATGGTTCGCCCTCGCCCTTCACCCAAACTGATCGCTATCAGATGCTGCGCGTCGGCATTCAGGGATATCAAATTCCTGAGAGTGAACGCAAGGATGCCTCACTCACCTTCGTGATCGATGTCTCCGGTTCCATGGATATGGACAACCGACTCGGCCTGGTCAAACGTTCGTTGGAGATGCTGGTCGAGCAACTGCGACCGGATGATACGGTCAGTATTGTGGTGTACGGCTCGGACGCCCGCGTCGTTCTGGACCCGATCTCTGGGTCCCGTAAAGGAAAGATTCTGGATGCGATTTATGGGCTGCACACGGATGGCGCCACGAACGCCGAGGCTGGTCTTCGTCTGGGCTATAAGACGGCGATGCGTGCCTACCACCCGAACGGGATCAATCGCGTGATTCTCTGCTCGGATGGCGTGGCCAACTTCGGCCAGACCGGCCCCAACGCGATCCTGGATGAAATTCAACATTACCTGGAGGAAGGTGTCACGCTGACTACAGTCGGTTTCGGCATGGATAACTATAACGATGTGTTGATGGAGCAACTGGCCGATAACGGCGATGGGTTCTATGCCTACGTGGACGATCTGCGCGAAGCCCGCCGCCTTTTCGTCGATCAGATTACCGGCACCCTGCAGACCATCGCCATGGATGCCAAGGTGCAAGTGGATTTCAATCCAGATGTTGTGATGCGTTATCGTTTGGTTGGCTTTGAGAACCGCGCCATTGCCGATGATCAATTCCGCGACAATTCTGTCGATGCCGGAGAGGTCGGTGCGGGACATTCAGTCACGGCTTTGTATGAGATCAAGCTTTATCCCGAAGCCTATGGAAAGATTGCCACGGTCTTTATGCGCTGGCAGGATCCCGATACAAAACAAGTGGTGGAACTCTCCAAGGATTTCGATACAGGCGAACTTGAAAGAAAATTCGATCAGGCGAATCCTTATTTCCAACGCTCAGTGATCGTCGCGGAATATGCGGAGATTTTGAAGGAAAGCTACTGGGCAGAGGATGGCTCACTGGCGGAGGTGTATCACGAAGCCGCACGTGTGAGTGAATACTTCGACAGAGATAACGATATGAGCGAATTCATGGAAATGATCCGCCGCGCCAGTCACTTGACGGATTGAAACTCCGTCATTGCAAGGAGCCGATGGTCGAGCGCAAGCAGTCCAGACCGCGGCGACGAAGCAATCTCCCATTATAGGAGGAGATTGCTTCGTTGTGGCGCAAAGCGCCGCCCCTCGCAACACTGGCACTGCACGCCAGCGCAGGTGTGACGATGACTATGCTTCAAAAACGATCCTTCCATCCATCATCGTTATTACAGGTTTGGCGGAGAGGATATCTTCTGGCTTCATTGCAAACAGATCATGCGAAAATAAAACCAGATCCGCCAGATAGCCTTCCTTGATCTGTCCCTTTTCATTTTCCATGAATTCCGTGTAGGCGGCGTCGCGCGTGTAGCCAAGGATACATTCCTCCAGCGTCAGGCGCTGATCGGGATTGGAAGGCGCGTATTGTTTGCGATTGAGCGCAACATTGATATTGATCAGCGGATCAAACGGTGCAACGGTCCAGTCGCTGCCCAAGGTGAGATGCGCGCCCGCGTTTTTGAGCGAGCGCCAAGGGAAGGAAAACGGCCAGCGCTGTGGACCAGTCCGTTCGGTCCAGATCATATCGTCCTCGCGGCTGAACGGTGCGTGGCTGGTCTGCATGGAAGCGATTACCCCAAGTTCCTGGAAGCGCGGCATATCTTCAGGTTGGCATACTTCAATATGTTCCACGCGATGCCGGCTGTTGTGCACCCCGTTCATTTTTTGGATGGCTTCGTAGCCATCCAATGCCTGTCGCACCGCGCCATCCCCACAGCAATGGACCGCAATTTGCAAGCCCAGCTTGTCACACAAGGCGGCCATACGCGTGAAATGTTCCAGCGAGAAAATCGGTTCTGCTTGTATGTCTGGTTGATCGGCGTAGGGATCGAGGTTGAAGGCCGTATAGGATTCCCAAACCCCATCCATGAAAAATTTGACCGCGCCACCGCGTACATAATCCATCTGCACTTGTGCCATCTCGGCGGCTTCGTTCAACATCTCTTCGGTGGCTTCAGGCTTGACGTGATAAGGCACGTAGATGCGCAGGCTCATTTCACCGGCATCTTCCAGCGCGGCATAGACCATCAGTTCTTCCATATCGCCGTTCATATTATGGACGCTGGTGATACCGGTTTTGTTAAACTCTTTCATGGCGAGCTTGAGCAGTTCGCGTTTGCGATTTGCATCCGGCAGGGGTGCCAGATCCAGCACTGCATTCATCGCATCCTCTTCGCGTAATTCGCCGCTGGCGATTCCATTTTCGTCACGGACGATGATGCCGTTCACCATTGCGCGGCCATCGTTTTTCAGGATGCCCGCCATTTCGAGCGCCTTGGTGTTCGCCCAACCGGTGTGACCGTCAAAGGCGCCGATATACACGGGACGGTCAGTGGTGATCTCATCCAATTCCTGTCGCGTGGAAACGATGCCGTATTTGATGCCGCGTCCGACGATCCATGGATCCGTCTTGTTTTCGTCTGCGAAATCAGACAAAACTTTTCTTAAGCCTTCTTTGGTTCTGACTTCCTGAAGCTGGGCGTTGCCCATCCAGATGGCGCCCCAGAGTAGATGCACATGCGAATCGATAAAACCCGGTGTGAGCGTGTGTCCCTGCCCATCGATCACGCGGGTGGACGAATCTTTGAATGATTCCGCCCCTCCGTCCGTACCCACGTAAAGAATGCGATTGCCTTTGACTGCCACGGCCTGTGCCTGTGAATTCAACTCGTCGCTGGTAAAGATCTTCGCGTTCCTGATGATCACATTAGCTGATGGCATAAAGCTCTCCTCAAAATGTAGGAGCGACTTCAATCGCTCTTTGTGAAGATATAACGACTGAAGTCGTTACTACGGTAGTCACTACTGTTTTCCACCCAATATACATAAATCGGATACGCTGGTCAAGCAAATGGATACAAGCTGATTGTTTTGCCAGTTATAATTCACCTGGCATGAAGACCCAGATCATCACCTTGGAATCTCACGACGATCTTATCTCTGTGCGCGACCGCATGTCGTGGGCCAAGACGCCGCGGATTTTGCTGGTCTGGCCCAAGTACGAAAAGATCTCGATCCGACAGGTCGACTTGAAGGTGTTGCAGCGACATGCCGCTTCGCTTGGCGCGCAGTTGGGATTGGTGACCCGCGCCCGCCGCGTCCGTGCCGATGCCGAAGCGCTGCACATGCCTGTGTTCGAGTCGACGGGGCAGGCACAGCGCCTGGCCTGGCCTGCGCTCAATGCCAAACGGTTGGTGAGGCAGGCACCTCGCAAGGATTTGCGCCTTGAACGGGAACAGGTCTCGGTGAAGGAAGAAGCGTGGCGAACTCATCCGGTGACGCGCGTACTGGCTTTCCTCCTGGGCGTCTCGGCGGTGCTCGTCCTGGTGGCACTGTTCATTCCGCGCGCCCAAATTACATTGCATCCCAAAGCGAAGATGCAAAGTGTGGTTTTGCCGGTCAATGCCAATCCAGCGGTGAAGTCTGTCTTCATCACGGGTAGTATTCCGGCGCTGGAAAAGCGTGTGCTTGTGGAGGGCGAACAAAGCGTGATCGTAACGGGCGAGGCCGTCATCCCGCAGTCGAAGGCGAAAGGCATGGCGGAGTTTCACAATCTGACGCAACAGGCTGTGAGCATTCCAGCCGGTACCGTTGTTCAAACCACGGATAAGCAAGCCGTACGTTTTGCAACCACGCGTGCGGGTGAGTTGGAGGCCGGCGTAGGGAAGACGCTCGAGTTGCCCATCGAGGCGATGGAGCGTGGGCTTTCGGGCAACGTTGATGCGGATACGGTACAAGCCATTGAAGGGCGGCTGGGACTTTCGCTTTCGGTGACGAACCCGGAGGCGTTGACCGGCGGCCGGGAAATTCCCTCTGTGCAGGCCAGTGATGCGGATCGTGTGCGCGTCGAAGAATCTGTTGATGAAAGACCTGGAGAAACAAGCGCGTGAAAAATTCGCAGATGAGATCACCTCAGGTGATATCCCCTTTGATGATACGCTGGCGGTTTCGCAAGTGATTTCGGAAGTGTATGATCCACCTCCGGGCGCCGCAGGGACAAAGTTGACCTTGACCATGCAAGTCGAGTATTCACTGCTGTATGCCTCCGCATCAGACCTGACCGAGCTTGCTTCACTGGCCCTGAACGCTTCTCTTCCCACGGGTTTCCGCGCCGCATCCGAAGCGCTCACCGTTAAACCGGTCACCCAGCCATCAAGTAGTAACAACGGTGCCACGCACTGGACAGTGCGCGCCGAGCGTGAGATCTTCCAACAGATCGATCCCGCGCAGGTCATCCAGGCCATGCAAGGTGTGCAGGCCGATGCTGCCTCAGCCGAGTTAAAGAAGAATTTTCCGTTGGCCAGCGCGCCGCAGATTCAACTTTCTCCCGTGTGGTGGCCGTGGATGCCGATGGTGCCGTTTCGTATCGCGGTGGTGACGCAATGAAGATTGAAAGAAGAAAGTTGAAAAAGCGTTTTGTGTTGCCTTGCTTTGCAAAGAGGTGCGATGCGAATCATGGCAATTGATCATGGCGAAAAGCGCATTGGACTGGCGCTCAGTGATCCGACCGCGACCCTCGCCAGTCCTTTTAGAGTGATCGAACATACTTCCCGTTTAATGGATGCCGCGCAGGTGGCAACTTTGGCTGCCGAAAATGAGGTGGCTTTGATCGTGATCGGTCAATCCTATGATGAGGAAGGCCGGCCCAATCTTGCCGGTCGCCGCGCTGCAAAATTTGCCGATGCGCTACAAGAACAGACACAAATCCCTATTGTTTTGTGGGATGAATCTTTCAGCACACAGGATGCTCGCGCCGTCAGGATCGAGATGGGTGTCTCGCGCAAAAAACGCGGCGGTCACATGGATGAACTGGCGGCTGTGATGATTCTGAAGTCCTATCTCGATGCAAATAAGCCGATGGTCGAATAGACTTCGATGGTCTCGCTACGTGGCGCTCAATAATTGAACGCTTTGCGTCTAAACCCGGCGCCACTACTCGACCAACGACAAAATCTCAATGCGTAAACTCATTCTCGCTCTCATCGTTCTCCTCATCCTTGTCGGTTTGTATTTTTCGTTGGTCTATATTCCGACGCGGGCAACTCAAGTCTACGGGCCACCGGCCTCTTCGCTTGCGTTTCCCCAACGTCTTCAATACTCAGCGATGTTGCTTTGGTACGATGGCCTATTGACCCATCCTTTGAATTCGCAGGGAACTGAACAGTCCTTCGCGGTGGAGGTGGGGGAGTCCGTGGATGCGATCGCCAATCATTTGGAAGAGGTGGGGCTGATCCGTGACGCCGGAGCCTTTCGAACTTATTTGATCTATTCCGGTTTGGATACTTCCATCCAGGCGGGAGATTATCAACTCAGCACGGCCATGTCGCCGATCGATATTGCGTATGAGATGCAGGATGCCACACCCAAGCAAGTGACTTTTGTGGTGTTAGCCGGCTGGCGTCTGGAAGAGATTGCCGCTTCCCTCCCGACCTCGGGATTGTCCATCATTCCTGAAGACTTTCTCAGCGCTGCCAAGACTACGCCCAAAGGTTATGATTTCCTCTCGGGCGTGGATTTGGTCGAGGGCTTTCTTTACCCGGATGCCTATATTTTCCCGCGTGAAATTTCAGCGTATGACATGATCAATGAGATGGTTCGTAACTTCTCTTTGCATCTCACCCTGGATCTGCGCAATGCTTTCGAGCAACAGGGACTGACGGTTTATCAGGCAGTGACTCTGGCCTCGATGGTGCAGCGTGAGGCCGTACATGAGGATGAGCAACCGTTGATTGCCTCGGTGTATTTGAATCGCTTAAAGATTGAAATGAAACTGGATGCCGACCCAACTGTGCAATATGCGATTGGGTATAACGTTCTGCAAGGCACCTGGTGGACAAATCCCCTCAGTCTGCTGGACTTGCAGTTGAATTCTCCGTATAACACTTACATTTATACCGGGCTTCCGCCTACGCCCATTGCAAATCCGGGTTTGAGCGCCCTGCGCGCCGTGGCCTTCCCGGCTGAGAGTAATTATTATTTTTTTCGCGCCAAATGTGATGGCTCTGGTTTTCATATCTTTGCCGAGACATTTGAAGAACATCTCGCAAATGCCTGTCCATAAGATTTCATGTTGCAGACGATAAGGATTTCAACCGATGAGTTATCCCATCCTGGAATTTGATCCAGCTCTCGAAGCTTTCATCGAACCGTCGAAGATTATTCGCGCCAGGGATTTGCCGGAACATTGTGTGATTTGTTTCTTCCGAGAAGTGATAGACCAGATCATTGCTGAGCACGGCGCCAAAGTCATGGTGGAAAATCGCTGGGAGGATGGACCTCATCACATCTATGAGATCTCGTATCAACATCAGCGTTTGGCTTTCTTTCACCCGGGCGTCGGCGCGCCGATTGCAGCAGGCTTGTTCGAAGAAGCGATCGCCTTTGGCTGCAGGAAGTTCATTGCCTGTGGCGGCTGCGGCGTTCTGGAAAAAAATATTGATGTGGGACATATCGTTGTGGTATCGGGCGCAGTGCGCGATGAGGGTGTTTCCTATCATTATCTACCGCCTGATCGTGAAGTGACCGCCGATGAAAAAGGCGTACAAGCGCTAACGGGTAAGTTGGATGATCGGGGCGTTCCATACCGAGTTGGAAAAACATGGACAACCGATGCACCATATCGTGAAACACCGAATCAGATTGCTAAAAGAAGAGAAGAGGGTTGTCTCACGGTGGAGATGGAAAGCGCCGCGCTGATGGCTGTTGCCCAGTTTCGCGGCGTTCTTTTTGGGCAGGCTTTATATGGCGGTGATGATTTGAGCGGCACAGCATGGGATCGTCGTGACTGGCAATCCAGGAGAGATGTGCGGGAGAGCCTGTTCTGGCTGTGCGCGCAGGCTTGTCTTGGCTTGTGAATAATAATGATGAACTGTGCCGGGGACGAAGAGATAGTTCGTACTATCTTTCCCGAGCGAGGAGGAATCATGCCGGAAAAAATGAATCTGCTGGGCGCATGGGTGGCGATTGCCTTCTATGCTTCAGCCATCCTTGTCTTTGTGTTCAGATTGCTCGGCAAACCTCAAGTTGGGCATGGGATTGGTTATTTCGAATTTCTGCTGGGGATCCCCTTGCTCTATCTGCTTTGGAGAGGGCCAGAGTTGCAGCGACCGGCGTTGTATTACATCCAGATTGGTTGCATGTTGGTCTGGCTGATGGTGGAGGGTTTTCTTGATTACGTTCTGAAAATCGATTTTCGGAATACAGGCTGGATGGTAATCAGTTACGCGGCTTTGTTCTTCGCAGGTGCAGGTGGCCTGTTGGGAGTGGCAGCGCCTGCCGGACGTACCTGGTACATTGCGTCGATCATCCTGTTTCTGATCATGGCAGTGTTGACTTTCGTACAACGTTCTGTCACCGGCCTGTAAATCTGAGTCTCAAGGGTTCGTTCTGAAACCATCCCATATCTCCAACGCAGGTTTGGGGGAGCCGTCAAAATTTCTTAAACCGATGTAGGCAAAATTGCCAAGCATCGACGCGTCATTCGGGTCACGTCCATCTTTTTTCATTTGTTCCGCATACAAATCCAGGTTGAAGTCGCTGAGCAAAGTATTGACCCAGAAGAAGAGGCGGGATCCCAATTGGGTGTGAATGGCGTTGAGGTATGCGACCTGGTCTTCAGGTGTGACTTGAAGCGTGGCAAGGGCCCGGGATGAAATCCGCCTTCGGCAACGGCGAGCGGTTTTTTGGTTTGAGAAAGAAGTGGAGTGTAGTAGTCCGCAGGAATTTGAGTCCCGTTGTTGAAAACAAAATATGGATAGGTCGAGATTGCCCAGACATCCAGGTTGGGTTCGAAGGCCTCGACCTCATCCCAATTGGTCGCGAACTTCTGACGATTCCCTTCTTCCGGCTGGGGGAACATGTTGTTTAAGTCCTCCCATTGAAAGGTGACAAAGATCTTCGTTTCCGGTGCTTCGGCTTTGACCAGCGCGTAGATTTCGTCATACAGGCTGATGAAATTCGCCGCGTCGTCGGGATGCGCGTCCATATATGTGTTGATCTCGGAAGCGAGGGAGAGATAACGCGGGTGGAAACTGCGCACCACCCATAATGCGTAATTCTTATAGGCGCTGCGTACATTTTGGTTGGCAAAATTTGCTTCCCAGCCCGCGGGTAAGCCCTCAAATTCACGGCGGTTGAGGCCGTTGAGCGCGTCCAGCACGAATACAACTTCGAGGTTGTTCTGCCGGGTCAGCTTGACTTGATTGATGATGTCGGTGCGTTTTTGCGATGCGCCATCCACGTTTTCAACAAAATCCTTCCAGGGCGCGTTCTGCTGGATGAGGAGAAGGTCGCCATGTCTGCTGATATCTTTGAAGGTTTGCAAAACACTCTCTAGCGAAACTTCCGGCGGGGACGGGTAAAAGCCATAGGCAGTTCTACCGGAATCAAATATGGAGGTTTCAGGGGTGGGAGGCAGAGACGGCGTGCTGTTGCACGCAATACATGCCAGAAGTAATAATCCAAAAGCGAGAAGAATGCGACGCATACCCAAACCAGAAGCTAAATCATCATGGGATGCTAACCACCTCGGGCGATTAATTGAAGGAAGCCAAAGAACATGCACGTGCCAAGCAAGCCCAGCACAATTCCAACAATAGCCGTTATGCGCGAACGGTCCTTGCCAAAGAGACCAGCCAGTCCCAGGGTGGCGGCGAGAAAACCCAGAAAAGCACTTGCCCCTCCGCAGACGAAAAGAGGAGTACCTGCGAGACGAAGCCATTGCTGACTGACTCCGGTCAACGCGCAGAGACCGATCCCGAAAACGAAGGCCGAGGAGGCAATGCCCAGCCAAAGGCTGGTATTGCCAAGCGTGTTTGGCCCCTGTGGGCTGGGAGAGTCAGACATTCGGATTCTCCATTCTTTGAATGATCTCGTCATTGCCTTTCTTTTTCATGAACACAGTGATAAGAATCATTCCCAATCCCAAACCTGCAAGGACGGCACCCTCAATGACAACGGGCCTCAGCATTTGACGCGTGATTTCACCGGCGGTTTCCGCGATGGCCTTGCTGAGAATCGGCTGGAGGAAGCCGGTGCCCTGTCTTTGTATGAGTTTCTGGATGATCCAGGCCAGGGCGGGTGATCCGAACAAGGCGGTCAACAGACTTGCCATACCGGCGACCAGCAAGGGCCAGCCCCACCAGGTCAACAATTGTGTCAGGGTGCGGACGGCAAAAAGGGGGATCACCAACAGCAGAATGAACGGAAGAAGCGGACTCAACTTCATGATCAAACGGATGAAGTTGAGTCGCGGCCGTAGATCCCCAGTTGAGTCGCGGTCCATGCTGCTGAACAGGGTGGCTTCGTCTGGAAAAGCCGAAGTGACGATCTGTAGTTGCGTTTCGATCAAGGGTGTCATCAGTTGCAGAGCTTGCGGCGGCGGATTGCATAGAATCAGGTCTCCACCGGTGAGAGCCGCGAAGGCCATTTGAGTCAATTGATCGGAGGTACAGTCCGGCTGGGTAGCCAGAATCTGTTTGACCGCCTCCACACCTGCCGGGCCGGTCATGTATTGTTTAAACGGCTGAAGAGAGATCACCACGGCATCGGTTTTGCCGTTTAAATAATCGAACGTTGAATCGAGCACCTTGTTTGTTAATGCCTTGAGTTCCTCAGGTGGCAGAATAGTCGTGAGGGTTGTGCTCCATTGTTCCGGGGTGATCAATTTCAAAAGGCCATTATTTCCCTGACGCTGGGCGATGGAGTTGGACAAGGCAATTCCCAGCACCTCCGGCATTCTCTCATAGAGATGCTGGTTTTCGAATGCCTGTTTATAGGTTCTTGAAACAAAAGCCTTTCTTTCGATGTTGAAGGCCAGTAGCGCCGCTACACCGGTGATGATCAATAAAATGGCACAAATACCAGCCAAGACTTTTCCCAGCGTTTGCATCCTATCTCTCACGTACAATATCTATATAGTCTTCAGCAATGGCCTCACCGCCCGAGGCATCCAGCAGGGCGATCAATTCATTGGTCAGTTGCGCCTTGCCTTCTGCATCCTTGCGGCTCCAGGTGCGACTCTTGATCTCCAGGAAGTAACCCAGCTGGGGCTCGGTCATCTGATCCAGATTGACGAAGAATTCCGTATCCTTGTAACGGATCAACCAGCGCAGGCGATCCTTCTCGATTTTCACTTCAGACTTGGGCTTGAAATATTCGTGATAGAAGCGCAGGGATTGTGAAGCCGGTGCAATATAACGACTACGCGAGAGCAGCACATCGCGGTCGAACTTACCTTCGCGCTTCTGGCCGATCAATGTCAGTCTGGTACGCACGTTCGTTATGCCACCCTTGACATCGTCGATGAAATCATCTTCGCGATAACGCAGGCGTCCCTGAGAATGATCATCGAAGAAGAAGTAAACATCATGTTCATGATAATGGCGTTCGCGGATGACTTCGATCTCGCGCCGCTTCAACGACTGGATGATTGGGTCTGCTTCCGTTAATTTGACTTTGACCTGCACCTCGAACAATTCCTGCTCCAGCGAACCACCCAGCGCGATCAGCTTTGAAAGCACGGATTGTTCGCGCTCGATCAGGAAGGCGTCGATCTTCCTGGCGATGTCCGCGGCTTGAGCGAGTAGTTCCTCTTCCTTAAGCGTGAGCAGTTGATGATCGCGCATCAGCCAGCGACCATTGACCATCACATCGCTTACATCCGTTGCTTTGCTGGCATACACGATCTGAGCGTAGGCATTGTCGGCGGCACGTTTGAAGGAGGGAGCATTATGCAGCGGTGAGATGTCGACCAGAATCAGGTCGGCGCGTTTGCCCTTTTCAATGGAACCAGTCAGATGTCCGATGTGAAGCGCTTGTGCGCCGAGCCGGGTGGCCATCAAAAGAGCCTGTGAGGCAGGCAGGGAGGTGGGGTCGTTGGTCACGGCCTTGGCGATGAAGGCCGCCAGGCGCACTTCCTCGAACATATCCAGATCGTTGTTCGAGGCCGGGCCATCTGTGCCGATGCCCACGTTGAGTCCCGCTTCGAGCATCTTCACCACCGGCGCAAAACCGGAGGCCAGCTTGAGATTCGATGATGGGTTGTGGGCCACTCCTGCCTTCGCATGGAGCAGCGTTCGTATCTCACCTGCATCTATATGCACACAATGCGCGGCGATAAGTTTGGCGTCCAGGATGCCCTGCTTTTTCACATAAGGTATCACTGGCATACCGTTTTCATTGCGCATGTTGTCCACTTCGAAGGCTGTTTCCGCCAGATGGGTGTGCAGCGGCACATCGAACTCCTGCGCCAGGTCTGCGGTGGCGCGCAGAATCTCAGCGGTGCAGGTATAGGGCGCGTGCGGCGAAACGGCAGGGACTATCAGCGGATGATCTTTCCATTTTCGAATGAACTCGCGCGCCATCAACAAGGAATCTTCATAGGAGGCCGCGTCGGGCGCCGGGAATTTCATCACCGTCTGTCCGCAGACGGCGCGTACACCTGCATCGGCCGCGGCCTGGGCCACATGTTCTTCGAAATAGTACATGTCGTTGAAGGTGGTCACACCGCTGCGTATTTGTTCCGCACAGGCGAGCAAGGTTCCCAGGCGAACAAACTCAGGCGAAACAAACTCGCGTTCGACCGGCATCATATAGCCCATCAGCCAGACATCCAGCCGCAAGTCGTCGGCCAGGCCGCGTAGCAGGGTCATGGGAACGTGTGTATGCGCGTTGATCAATCCCGCCATTAGTACTTTGCCCTTGCAATTGATCGTTTCAATGGCGGAATATTCTTTGGCAATATTGCTTTCCTCTCCCACCGCAACGATGGTGTCGTTTTGGACGGCAACTGCGCCGGGAGAGTATTGGGTCAGGATTTCATCCATGGTCAGGACGAGAGCATTGGTGAAGATGGTGTCAACTTGCTGCATTCGGTCTCCTTTTCACCGATTATAGCCGCTGTTTTGTAGCGTCTAGCGATATTACTGCCAGTGCAACAGAATATCGAGAATATTCAAGTTCATACCAAAATCCGTATCGATGTGGTCGGTAAGTTCAAGATCCACTGCGGCGGCGCCTCTGGAAACGGCATAATCGGCCAGTGTGCCGGAGTAGATGCAACCAGTATCCAGCGGCGGATACGGATACGTGCTGACCTCGGCAATGGATTCTGCCAGCCGTACCGAGTTTGCATCCGGCGGATCGCCCCCAGGGAAGACTCCCAACGCGGCGCTATGATAGCTGATCAACGCCTCTACCTGATGACTCGCGATCAAAGCCATCAGGACGCGTGTCTCCGCTTCTGAACCCGGCCCGGTTCCGCCGGAGGAGGGCAGATAATTCCAGCAACCGGCGCGCTCCCACTCTGACAGCCAGTTCACCGGAAAGTTGCGGTTCAAGTCCACGCCGTTATCATTGAGGCGTCCATATTTGTTATGGGCGCGAGCCTCTCCATCTGGATTTAGGTTTGGCAGGATGTAAAGTGTAACGTCCTCAGGAATGATATGCGGGTTTTGATTGAGGTACTCAATCAACTGATTCGCCAGTGTGACCGTGTTCCATTCATCACCGCCGTGGATGCCGGCGATGATCATCCGCTCGTGTTCGCCCTCGCCAAATGTATACACCTCCAATGGCCTTCCTGCCACGGAATATCCGAGCACTTCTTTTTGCTGTTCATTTAATAAGGTCAATGAGGTGGGCGCGGCGCTGACCGCAGATGCAGTTGGTGCCAGACTTGGTTGTACGGTGAGAGTCGGAAGAACTTCGGTTGGTGTGACTCCCCAGGGAATATTCGTTGGTTCGAGCGCAATCAAGCGCGGCATGTTATTCGAGGTTGGTTCGATGTGTGATGTTTGAGAAGTTTCCGGCGGTCCCAAAAATCCAAGGAGGAAAAAAGCAATCCCCCCACCAACGACAATTCCAATCATCAATAAGCCAATCTGATTGTTTTTCAAGGCTGAAAATTCACCAGGACTTTCAACGCTTCGAGATTCTCTTCGAAATCTGTATCACGATGTGTCCGTAATTCCATATCCACTGCCGCGCCGACGCCGTTTTCCACGGCCCAATCCGCCAGCGTGCCCGTATAATCACAGCCGGTATCGATCGGCGGATAAGGATATTTGGTTACTTTGGCGAGAGCCTTGGCCAGTCGTTTGGAGGGTTCCTCCCAGGGAACGCCGCCGGGAAAGACGCCCAGCGCGGCGCTGTGATAACTGATCATGGCTTGAACGTGGTGGCTGCTGATAAAGCCCATCACCGTGCGCGTTTCTGGTTCGGAGCCGCCATACGGGCCGCCGGTTGTCGGACGATAAATCCAGCAGCCGTCGCGGTCCCAATCGGCGACCCAGTTGTTTGTGGGAAAGTTGCGGTTCAAATCCACACTATTATTGTTGACGCGGCCATCTACATCGTGAGAGCGTGCTTCGCCATCCGGATTCATATCGCGGATGATATAGAGCGTGACATCGGTGGGAATGACCTCGGGATGTGCATTGATATACGTGATCAATTCGTTGGCCAGCGCGACCGTGTTCCATTCGTAGCCACCATGGATGCCCGCCACGATGAGATATTGTCTTTCGCCCGCGCCGAAAGTATAGGCATCGATCGCACGCCTGGCCAGTGAAAAGCCGATGGTCGCGGGATGCGGTCCGTTTGACAGCACAAACGGCGTAGATGTATCAAAGACCGGCGGCGTATAAAACGGATTGGGGGTCAGCGTGGGTAGAAAATAGCTGGTAGGTGGAATTTGACGGGTTGCCACGATGGGTGCGGGTCGGGCTGTTTCCGTGGGTGCGTTCGCTGCGGAGGCTTTCAGGTTGTTTGAATAGAAAAGCCCGATAACGAGCAGACAGAGAACAGCCACTCCATTGAGTCCCCAGATCACATAGACCCACGTATGCGATTTTGCTTTTCGCCGCCTCATTTCAAGCGTTCTCCGTGTCCATGGCGCGGCGTCTTAACCAATCCAGTGCCAGGTTGACCGACCAACGCGGGAGACTGCGCGGCGGTCCGCCATAGGTGATGCGATGCGTCTTTTCCCCTTTAGGCGTGATCAAGGCCATTTGCGCGGCACGCTCTTCCAGATACATGGCTACGCCCAAGGCCGCGTCTGCGTTGGTTTCGGCGCGAGCCGCGCGCAGGGCAGCCATAAGGGAATCAGGCGAGAGATCCGAAAGGGAAACGGTGTGAGGAATCTTACGCGCCAGTAACCCATCCAGGCCGGACTCAACGCCCACCAGAGTCCAGCCGCGTTTGGCCACCTCGTTAAGCGTGACTTCCTCCAGCGTAGCCTCGTCCGTTCCAAAGACTACTTCTCCCAGCCGTTCACGGATTTGACCTTCGATTTCGGCGATCATTTCATCGGCCGCGGATTCATTCTTCGCCTTGGCGGCGATGCGGATGTCGACCACGCCGGTATGCGCGGCCAGCCCCACGGTTGGGTTGCTGAGAGTTTCAAAGTCAGCGATCCTTTCATCGATGGTGCCTTCCCCGAGACCCGAGCAATGCAGAATGCGAATCTTGATGATCTGGTCCAAATTGAATCGCCTCTGCAGATAAGGGATGATCGCTTCGTGCAGGATATGTTCCATTTCATTGGGAACACCCGGTAGGGAAATAACCGCGCTTTCCCTGACCCTTGACTCCTCTCCCATTTGGAGAGGGGAATATTCCACGATAAAGCAGGGTGCGGTGCCTACTGTATTGGGAATGGCGAGGGCACTCTTTGGTACAAAGGCCTGTCGTCTTTGATTCTCTGATGGCTTGCGGCCATAACGCGAAATGACGGCGGTCACCTGTTCCCATAAATCTTCGCGGAATTCCAGTTCAACGCCCGCAGCCCGCGCCACCGCTTCACGCGTAGGATCGTCCACAGTAGGGCCGAGCCCGCCAGTGGTGATGACAATGTCTGCCCGGCGCATGGAGTGATTGATTGCCTCTGCAATCCTTTCCACATTATCGCCAATCGTAACTGTGCGGTAAATATCCACACCCATGCCGCGCAAGGTGCGCGCGATATAACGCGTGTTCGTGTCCACGATTTCGCCGAGTAGGATTTCTGTTCCAATGGTAATGATTTCTGCTGATGGCATAAACCACATTGTACTCTTTTATCGATATTCTATACGGAGGCAGGTGGTTCCTTTGAAGGGCTTCTCTTTCGCCTGCCTCGCAACAGGACGGTCAGATACAAGATGATCCCAAAATTGAAGAAGTTTGCACCGCGAATATCCGGCACCGGACCAATGAAAAGATTCTTGGGCCAGATCAACGCCACCCAATCGGCGAGTTGTGAGATGATAACCTTATCAAAAAGAACGATGGTGATCGCACCCATAATGGCTCCGGTCACGCTGCCGGCGCCGCCGAGGATCACCATCGTCAATATCAGGGTTGTGATATGGAAAGCCAGCATATCTGGATACACAAAAGAGAATGTACTCGCATATAGCGCACCGGCTAAGCCAGCCAATGTCGAACTGATCATGAATGCCAATAAGCGCGCGCCATTCACGTTGATGCCCACCGCCGAGGCCGCCATTTCATCTTCACTGACTGCAACCCAGGTGCGGCCGGTGCGCGAATGGAGCAGCCGTTGACTGAGCCAGGCGGCCAACACGAGCATGATATATACGAGAAAATATTTTTGTGTGGGGCTGTTCAAATGGAAGCCCAGTAAACTCGCAGTAGGGAAATTCCCCAGACCACCCGCGCCACCGGTCAACGGTTTCAGGTTAACGATGATCTGTTGTCCAAGCAGACCCAATGCAAGCGTGGCAACAGCTAAAAAGTCGTTGCGAAGCCGCCAACCGAGTCCACCTTTGATCAGGCCAATCGAGGCGGCAAGCAGTAGGCCGCTAAGAAAGGCAGGCCAAAAACCAAGCCAACTACTCAGGATGGCGGTGGTGTAGGCGCCCACACCATAACTCAGCGCAAAACCAAAATCAAGCAGACCTGCCATGCCAAGAGCCAGGTTAAGTCCCAGAGTTAGGATAATGAAGACATCGATGTTGCTCAGCAGGATCTGTCCGCTCAGGCGCAGAATCTGCAAGAGGAGGGGAATAATGCCGAACAGGATCAGTGCGATGACAAGCAGACGGTTCGTTCCCTGACCTTTGCCGGGTGCCGTCAAAATGACCGAATCGCGTACGACCGCGGACTCTTCTTCTTGGGACGATGTCAATCCACTGGGCCGCCAGACTAACAGGATGATCAACAGGGTAAGTGTGAGAACCGAGGTCCATTGCGCGCTGAGATAATAATCGCTGAGCGAAGAGAAAGCGCCGATCAATAGTCCGCTGATCAATGCGCCAACGGGATTGCCGATTCCGCCCAGCAGCGCGGCCGCGAAGGCGAGCAGTCCACTTTGTGCGCCGTGCACTCCAAAAGGACGCGCATAGTAAATGGCGAAAATAAAAGCCGCGGCTCCTGCCAGTGCGCCGCCCACGGCGAACGCGCGGCGGATGGTTTGATCCACGTTGATGCCCAGGATTTGGGCCAGGGTTTGGTTTTGCGAGATGGCGCGAATGGCGCGGCCCGTCTTCGTCTTCTGCAGAAACCAGGTTGCCAGAATCACAAACACAATCGCCATCAGCAGTACAAAAACATCACTGAAACGTATCACAATATGGAACGGCAGCCCGAGAGCCTGAGTGATGTTGACTTCAGGCAGGAAACTGGGAATGCCATCCGTGGGAACTTCAGGCAAGCCCGGCACGCTGCGGTGCTCACCTGGAATCCAGGAGTGTTGAAATGTGCGCCAGACCAGAGCGCCCTGGAAAAGAATAAACGATAAAGCCAGTGTGCTAATCAGTGGGGCCAGACGCGAATGACCGCGGAAGGGCTTAAAGCCCAGTTGATCCACGGCCATACTTAATAGCGCTCCTCCCAGGATGGCTGCCAGCAAGATCAGCAGCAGGGCACCCAACAATTCTGGCAATGGCAGATTGCGTCCAATCCCGAATCCGTTGACCAGCGATGTCACGACCACTGTTGCCAACGCGAAGACGTCGCCATGCGCCAGATTGAGCGTACGTACCGTGCTGTAAATGATGGTGACACCAATGGCATTCAATGCCAGCACCGCTCCATTGGAAAGGCCAAAGACGAGAATCTGAATCAAGGTTTCAAATGGATGTGGATGTGTGGCCGAAGCAGAACTGGGAGGTGGTGTCTGCGCAACTTGTTTCGTCGCGGTCCAATCCACTTCGAAGGCGATATTGCAATGTCGCTGGCGGTAGGTATTTAAGGAGCCTTGCAAATGACCAGAGGCTGAAGAGTCATTTTGGAATATTGCGGATAAATTGAAGTCGGGATCAAAAGAGACGTTGAAAGAATCAGCTCTAATGCGCGGTTGATCTGTTGGATTCATCACCGTGTGAGTCACATTGAAGCAGGGTGGGAGGCCCGACTGCTCGAACTCATAATAAGTGCTGGTGACGATTGAGTTTTTAATCGTAAAGAAGATTTTGAAAGGAATTCCGTTCTTGCTGGTGCCTTGTCCCTGCCATTTCCCATCGAACGAGCCTGCCGGGACAGTGGGAGTTGGTGTGACAGCAGTAGATCCTGTTTTTATCGAGCAAGCCGCCAGAAAAAAGAACAAGCAAATCAGGACGATAACGCGCAGCTTCATTCCATTTAATCCTCTATTGGCCAATTTGTTCTACCCGGAACGTTAAGAAACCCGCCCCGCACTGGCAGCCGCGGGACGGGTCTCAAGTAATCCGTAAAAATTCTTTGCTTGTTGCTATTCAACACCCAAATATGTCTTTTGCACCATTTCATTCTTCTTGAGCTTTTCGGCTTCATCGCTCAATACGATTTCTCCGGTTTGAATCACGTAACCACGGTTGGCGATGGACAAGGCCATCAAGGCATTTTGTTCCACCAGCAGGATGGTGATACCTTCCTTGTTGATTGTGACAATTGTGTCGAAGATCAACTCGACCAGAATGGGGGAAAGGCCCATGGATGGTTCATCGAGCAAAAGGATGCGCGGGCGTGCCATCAGCGCGCGTCCCATCGCCAGCATTTGTTGTTCGCCGCCGGAGAGGGTTCCACCTTTCTGATTGATACGCTCCTTCAAACGGGGGAAGAGGCCGAAGACACGTTCCAGGTCCTGCCCGATGCCCTGCTTGTCCTTGCGTGCATAGGCGCCCATTTCAAGATTTTCGAGCACGCTCATGCGTGGGAAGATCATGCGTCCTTCCGGGCTTTGGGCCACACCGCGGAAAGCGATCTCGTGAGGGGGAAGTTTGTCCAGCTCTTCGCCTTCCAGGATGATCGTGCCCGATCGTGGGCGGTTCATGCCCTGAATGGTGCGCAGTGTTGTGCTCTTGCCTGCGCCGTTTGAGCCGATCAGGGTTACGATCTCGCCTTTGTCGACATGGAGCGAGATGCCTTTCAAGGCATGGATATTGCCATAGTAGGTGTGAACATCTTTTAGTTCAAGCATTATCTGATCCCTGTCTTTACTTCGTTACGGTACCTTTACCGAGATACGCTTCGATGACGCGCGTGTTCTTTTGCACTTCAGCGGGACTGCCCTCCGCGATTTTTTCGCCATAGTCAAGCACGGAGACACGGTCTGAGATGCCCATCACCACGCGCATATGATGTTCGATCAGGAGGATGGTCAGACCGAGTTCCCGGCGCAGGCGTTGAATGAAATTTGTCAGATCGATAGTCTCGTTTGGATTCATGCCCGCAGTAGGCTCATCGAGCAGCAGCAGCTTGGGTTCCGTGGCAAGCGCTCGGGCGATCTCGAGGCGGCGCTGGAGTCCATAGGGAAGATTCTTGGCTGTTACATCCGCATCCGATTTTTTTAGACCGACAAACTCGAGCATCTCCAGTGCCTTGGCATGGGCGTTCTCTTCTTCCTTCATGGTGCCTTTGTCACGTATGATCTGCCCAAGCAGATTTGATTTAAGCCGTACGTGTTCTCCAACGAGTACATTTTCGATGGCACTCATGTTGGCAAAGAGGCGGATGTTTTGGAACGTGCGGGCAACGCCCAGACGCAGTGATCTGAAAAGGCTTCAACTTGGTGATATCCTGTCCATCAAATTTCATCTCGCCGCTGGTAATCTGATAGATGCCCGTCATGGTGTTGAAAAAGGTTGTCTTGCCCGCACCGTTGGGACCGATCAGCCCGGCGATCATGCCTTTTTCGAGGGTGAAATCAACAGTGTGAACGGCAGTCAGTCCACCGAACATTTTTGTGACTTTGTGAGCTTCAAAGAGGTTCACGGTTCTCTCCTAGTTTGCGCTGACTGTTTCAACGTCCACTTCATCGGCAGTGGAGTTCGCGGCGGCGCTGGGCACTTGGCAGCAAACCTTCTGGTCTGACGGCCATCATGATCACGAGCGTCAGGCCAAAGAGGCCCCAACGATAGAGGATCGGATTGGCGTTTTGCGCAACCGCGGCCTGCAGGGTATGATTGGATGCCAGAGCTGGCAGCACTGTATGATTGAGCAGGCCAGTCAGGAAATCTTTCAATGCAGGCAGGAATAGACGATCCACCAAATTGATGACCAGACCCCCAACGATCACGCCGTAGACATTCCCCATACCGCCAAGAATGACGATACACAAAATAATAATCGACGCGCTAAACTCGAATACCCCAGGGAAGATGCCGGCGATATAGGCGGCATAGAAAGCTCCCGCAAAACCCGAGAAGGTGGCGCCCATGGCGAAGGCCAAAAGTTTGGTGCGCACCGGATCAATCCCCATCTGCGCCGCGGCGAGTTCATCTTCACGGATGGCCATCCAGGCACGACCCAGGCGACTCTCGCGCAAGCGATTGATCAGGAAGATGGAGAACAGAATGATCACAATAATGAGGAAATACCAGGGGATCGAGTTGGAAGATGAAAATTGACCGATCAACGGCAGACTCGGGCGGCTAATCGGATTAATCCCTTTTTCCCCAGCGGTCAGATCGAGATGGTTGCTGATCACAATGCAGGAGATCGTAGAAGTAGCTCCAAACAAGTGCTGTAGCCATGGAATGAACACACAGGTCAGAGGTTCCTTGATGGTGACATCGATGAGGTTGCGAAAGACGACTGGAACAATCTCGCCGAATCCCAGCGTCACGATGGCGAGATAATCTCCACGCAATGGTAGTGTTGGAGCACCCAGTAGAAAACCAAATAGGGCGGCCATGGCCGCTGCAATCCAGATCACCAACCAGAAATTGACAATAATATGACTGTTGATATATACCACTGAGCCCGTTGAGGACAGGATGGCAGTGGTGTAGGCGCCAATTGCAAAGAAAGCTGCATATCCCAAGTCAAGAAGGCCGGCGTAACCAACTACGATATTGAGGCCCATGCCCAGAATCACAAAGATCAATGAGAAAATGATCTGCGCCATCCATCGCAGTCCGGTGAAATTGTCCACGAAGGGAAAGGAGACCACAATCAATGCCAGGATGATCAATCTTCCAGTGCGTTCCTGTGACGCCGGCAGACCGTGGAGCGCGACAATCGCCAATGCAAAAAGCATGCCCCCCAGGACCGCGATCAGATTTGCTGGAATAATAATATTCAATCCTGCCGGTATCTTGCCAATCGCGGGTGTCACGAGATAATTCTGGGAAAGGCTAAAAATCAGAAGGATTATGGATGAGATAGCTACAGTTGGGAGTAATTCCGTTGCCAACTGCAATGGGGGTTTTCGTTGTAGACGATCTGCAATGGATAAGCCAAGCCCGGTTCCCATCAAAACGCCGATGACGGCCGCCGACCATCCCCCAAAGATGAAAGTCAAAAAGCCGCCGATCATGCCAAAGATAATGCCTGCTCTCATGTTCTTCTGCATGGGATATCTCCTTAGGCCTTTTCGCCCACCTGCTCACCAAGCAAGCCCGTAGGCCGCAGCAGGAGCACCAGAACCAAAACGGCAAAGATCCAGGCTTCGGTCCAGCGTGCACTCAGGTAGCCATCGCTGAAAGATGCCAGCAGGCCGATCAAAAATCCGCCAAGCATGGCTCCGGTAATATTGCCAATGCCGCCCAAGACAGCGGCCGTAAACGCATACAATCCAGCCCGGAAGCCCATAAACCACCAGGCAGTATTGTTATACAGGCCTCCCATCAGACCGGCTGCGCCTGCCAGGCCACCGCCAATCAGGAAAGTGGCAGTGATCACATAGTCAATGTCAATGCCGAGCATCTTGGCCGCATCGCGATTTTGGGCTGTGGCACGCATGGCCTTTCCCAGACGAGTACGTTGCACGAAGAGGCGCAGGCCAATCATTAATACAGAAGCCAGAAAGATAACGAGCAGATCCTTGATGGTGAACCGCAACGCAAGTCCTGAGCTTGCCAACAGATTCACATTCCATCCATTGATTACAAAGATTCTTCCCAACAAATCGGGAAACACTTTTTGCGAGGCACCACCTGTCGTGCCAAACGAGGGTACCAGCCAGGTCTGGGAAGCCCAGATCAAACCGATGTTTTCCACAATGAAGGACATACCGATGGCCGAGATTAGCGGCGCGAGACGGGGAGCGCTACGAAGCCTGCGATAGGCAAATCGTTCAATTCCAGCATTTAGTAGTGCGCAAACGGCGATGGCCACAACGAGGGCAAATACAATGCCAAGTACGATCTTGACGGGGTCCTGGGAATCCAATGTGCCGGTCAGCGACAAAACCGTGAGCGAGGTAAAAACCCCAAACATATAAACATCACCATGAGCAAAATTGATCAATTCGATGATGCCATAAACCAAAGTGTATCCAAGCGCGATAATCGCCAGAATTGCACCATTGGATAACCCGATAATAAAGAACTGAATCAACTGCGATGGGATTCCCCTGAATGTTGGCCGCAATGGCAGGGATATCAAGGCCGGCGATCGGCCCAATGAGGAACACAAGATAAAGCGCAAGTACGGCAATACCAATTCGCCTCAATATGGTTCTTGATTTGGTGCCCATGTTCCTCCTCAATTGTCCTGATCGATGTGTATGGTTATAAAGAGGGGGCGGCATGTCGGTGCCGCCCCCAGACAAACGTGTGCGACGGAATTATTTAAAGGTGCCGACCGGGGAGTAAGCGCCACCCGTGACTTGATAAATGGTCATATCGCTCAACGTGGTATCACCGTTTGCATCGAACGACCAGGTGCCAAGCACGCCATTGAAATCCTTGATGCTGTGGACAGCAGTATTCACAGTCGCGCGGTCGGTGGGATCACCGCCGGCGGCGCAAACGTTCTCAATGGCCTGCAAGAGAACATTCATGGCTTCATATCCATAGACAGCATAGGGCTCGGTCAAATGGCCATATTTGGCCTCGTAGTCGGTTAAGAACTTTTGACCATTTGGGCCCAATTTATCCAGCGGAATTCCACCGACAGAGGCATAGGCTCCTTCGGCCACGTCTGCACCAGCGCCATCAATAAAGGCCTGCGTCTGAACACCATCCGGGCCCATATATTTGACCTGGGTGTTATCGCCCATGATGGCAACCTTATCCTTGACCAATTGAGCAGCGTTGTTATCAACGACCATGCCGACAAAGATACCATCCGGCGGTCCACCGGCATTGCTGGTGGAGATCTTGGTCATCAGCGCCTTGTAATCTGCGGCTTTGGGGTCAATGCCTTCGTGACCAACCACGGTCATGCCAATTTGCTTGGCAGTTGATTCGAACACATCCGCAACGCCCTTACCGTAGAGTTCCTGATCATCCAAAATGTACACCGATTGAACACCAAGCTGGCTCATCATGAAGTTGGCATCCACCTTGCCTTGCACATCGTCAGCAGTGACAACGCGAGCATAATTGCGGACACCACTTGGGTAGAACTTACCCGGCTCTCCGGCAGCTACATCAGCACCCGTGGTCTTGCTCAAGCCTGGATAGGTATTGGCCGGGGAGATCATCACCAGGGGGCCGGGGTTGGCTTGATTGAGAATAGGGATGGACAAAGCTGCGGCGCCTGAGTTGAACGTGCCAAGATAGGCAATGATGGACGGATCGGCTGAGGCCTTATTGCCGTTTTCAGTCTCGACAGCGGGATCCCATTTGCCCAGGGCAGCCGAAGCATCATCCCAGGCTTCATAGGAAATGGTGTATTTGCCGCCACAAGCCTGGCTGTTGGCCTGCTCAAGTCGCAGTTGTTCAGCGTTCACAATGGTTTGCGTTTGGGTGAGTGATGCACCCGTCATCGGTAAACTGGAGACGATCTTGAGCGTTGCTCCACCGCCTGCACCACCGCAGGCCGTAAGTGCCATGCTGGCAATCATGACAAGTGATAGCACAGCAAATATACGTTTATTCATTCTTCTTCCTCCTCCAAGGACTTAGTGATTTTAAAACTTCCCGCTTAGCGATCGCGGGATGGATGCAATACGGCCGACCAGGCTCTCCAAGGTCAGTGCCACCTCCTTTGGTATGATTTATGCAAAGCCCATTTAACAAAGAGCCGGAGAAAATCTTCCCCTAGGGTTTGACCTTCTCACGGCTCAAAAATGGCAATTCTAAGAATCAGACATAATAGAACTAATTCGTTATTAATGATATAAATAGTACGTGATATTTTATGGTCAGTCAAGTACTAAAATGGATTAACTTTCGGCGTTGTACAATTCAGATAATTGTTTCTTCTTTAACCGGAATTCTCTTCTTTTCCAGAGAGATTATAGTGCGGTTTGTGCGATTCGGGGTGCCAAATTTTTATTTCTTATCTTGGGGTTTATAGAGAAGTTGTTCACGAATCCGCAAGTCGGTATTGCGGATTTTCATCGCCAAGTCTGCGGCGAGATTATACATCAGGCGATACCCAAGTTGGGGATACGTATCGCAGAGCATAACCAGTTTGTCGCGCGGAATGATCAGCAGGCGCGTATCCTTTTGGGCTGCACAGGCGGAGGCGGATCGTAGTCCTTCATCTACCAGTGCCACTTCGCCAAAGTTCTGTCCCCGGCGCAGAGTCGCAATGATCTTGTTTTCTGTTCTCGAATCCAATGAACCGACCAGGGACGGATCTACAAAAATATCCACCTCACCCTGAACGATGATATACAATTCCTTGCTGCTGCTATTTTCCCGGAAGATCAGATCGTCCTTCTGATAACTGGCCTCCTGACACAGATTTGCCACCAATTCCAGCTGAGTGGGCGTGAACTGATAGAAGATATCACTCTGTTTCAGGAAATTAACGATTGAGGCAGTGGACAAGTGAACCTCCGATTTTTCCAGTGTAGCATAAACGAGAATGGAGTGCAACGCTTCGTTCTACGGGTGGGCCCGATCCAGCCAATCTTGCGGATCCACCTGGACGCCGCCAGCCCACATCTCGAAGTGCAGATGTGGTCCTGTAACTCTGCCCGTATCCCCGATTTGCCCGATCAGTTCGCCGGCCTGAACCTGCTGGCCGGCGGAAACGTAAATTTCTTTCTGATGAAAGTAAGCTGTGTAAATTCCCTCACCATGATCGATGAAGGTGGCATTTCCCCGTACCGTCAAGGGTCCAGAAAACACCACCGTTCCCGGCGCAGCCGCGTAGATATCAAAGGGGTGCTCCGCGAAACAGACGCCGTAATCGATCCCTGAATGGAAGTAATCATAGGCGCTGCCGTTGAAAGAACGGCGAGTCCCGAATCGATCGTAGATACAAGGCTGTTCACCGGATGGCACGTAGACCGGCAAGCTGAACATACCTTGCCAGCGTTGAGCTGGCGTAACAGGGGCAGTAATCTTTGCTACTTGTTCATCTTCCGGGCCTGTCACAGTCGGGTCGATCAATTCCGTTGAAACAGATAAAGTCTCTTTGGGATAGTTCCCTGAGACCACCAGCACCATTTGCTCGAAGGATTGCTGACTGCCATCCGGCAGGGTCGCGTTCAACTGAAGTGGGTAAACACCAGGATCAAGCAGGGCGTGAACACCTTGCAGGGCAACTTGCGTCCCATCCTGCATGGAGAAGAAGTTAAGCGGGTGATCGACCAATGAGCCGCCAAGTTTTACACCCGGAAGAGTGTGGACCAGAATCTCTGTTGTCCCGCCCTGTTTCATCGGCAGAGAGGGGATTTCCACACTGAGGAAGGAAGACGGCAGGCCAACCGAGGCTTGTGCGAAACCGCTTCCGGGCGCGTACAACGCGTCACCGGGCAAACCATCCCAAGTCCCCGCGAGACCGTTGAGATCTGCCAAAGTCCATGGATCGGTATTCTGGGTGATTGCTGATTCGAGTAGAGATTCGCCGCTGGCCAGTCCCGTGCTGGCGGTCAATTCCGCCTGGTCATCTTCGGCAGGGACGATCATGGTCGCGCCTACATATAACTCGCTCGGACTCACCAGATGGTTCAATTTTTCCAGGATTTCCGCGGGCACTTGTGTGTGGCGCACAAAGCCTTTGAACGAATCGCCCAGGTTTACCACTCGGGTTTCAAGTACACCTGCCACGCCATCCAGCCCCGGGATCACAATTTCCTGGCCTTCGGAAATAAAGTTGGGATCAATCGAAGGATTGGCTGTTTCCAGGTCGCCAATCGTTACATTGAATCGAGCCGCAATGGAAGAAAGCGTATCGCCCGATTGCACGATGTAAACCGGACCACTGGCCTGCGCGGAAACAGGCTGGGCCATGAAACTCAAAATCAACATGAAGGTCAAAAACAGGGAAACGCGTTTATTCATCTTTGAATGCCACCGTATCACCCACCTCGAAATCTTCCCAGCGCTTGGGATGGATTTCCAGCACATACCTGGCCGGGTGTTTTGAAAAATAAGCGGGCCGCCACGATTTTGCCAGTACCTTGTCCACGACCTTCATAGCAGAGTCGATCCAGATCACAGAGAGATCAAATGACACGAAAAACATATGAATGGAAGACTCCAAACGCGAAATCCTGTGTTCCAACCAGAATCAATCCTTCGTCTCGTGCCAGGGGAGCATGGAAGGTAAATCCACGAAGCTGGGTGAAGAAGGTGTCACAGAATTTGATCCGCAACGGGCCTTCGATCTTTCGAATCTTGTTTTCGATCGAGATGAATTTTGGCATGGAGAATTCAAAAACGAGGCGTCCTGGGGATCGCCTCGTTTATGTTTTGGAATTGAGAACTTTTTCAACGCTGTTTGTCAAATCCTGTGGGCTGAACGGCTTGGCGATGTAATCGTCCACTTTTGCAATGTGCAGGCCCAGAACCCTGTCGATGCTCTGTGCCTTGGCCGTGACCACGATCACCGGGATGTTCTTCGTTTTCTCATCGGCCTTCATTTGCTGATATACTTCCCAGCCATCCATATCAGGCATCATCAAGTCGAGCAGGACCAGATCGGGCACCTCCTGACGGATCATCTTAAGACCTTCGATACCGCCCGTGGCGCCCTTCACTTCGAACCCGCGCCGTCCCAGGATCAGCCGGATCAGGTCGATCATTTCAGGTTCGTCTTCAACGCACAAAATGCATTTGAGGTTTGCGCTCATTGTGTTATACCTGCGTGAAGTTTACCATAATCCGATGACGATGAAGATCATAACGTGGAACATTAATGGCCTGCGCGCTGCCCTTGGCAAAGACGCCCTGAACTGGGTTTGGGAGCGAAAACCGGATGTGCTCTGCCTGCAGGAGATCAAGGCTCGTCCCGATCAATTGCCGGATGACCAGCGCAACTTCCCTGGCTATGATGTGATCTGGAATCCGGCAGAGCGCGCGGGATACAGCGGTGTAGCGACTTTTCTACGGGATGCCTGTCTTGAATCCCAGTTGGGCATGAATGCGCCCATGTTCGACGTGGAAGGACGCCTCATTTCCACGCTTCATGCCGGTTTTCGTTTATTTAACATTTACTTCCCGAACGGCCAGCGCGGCAAAGAACGTCTGGACTATAAACTGGATTTCTACGCTCATTTGCTGGCGTTATGCGACCATCTTCATGCCAGTGGGGAAAAACTGATCCTGACGGGTGACTTTAACACAGCCCATAGGCCCATCGATCTAAAAAATCCAAAACAGAATGAGAAGAACTCCGGCTTCATGCCGGAGGAACGAGCCTGGGTGCAGAAATACCTCGAGCATGGCTTCGTGGATATTTACCGCCACCTCTACCCGGAGCGTGTTCAGTACACCTGGTGGACCTATCGCATGTCTGCACGCGAGCGGGGGGTGGGCTGGCGCATTGATTATTTTCTTGTTTCGGAAACGCTGGTGCCTCATATCAAGGATGTGATCATCCATGAACAGGTGCCGGGCTCAGATCACTGTCCGGTCGAGTTGATACTTGCGTAAGAGCCGCGGGGTTTCCCGCATCCAAAGTGTGATTTCGCACAAAATGCGTATATTAGAGAATTATATAAGATTTTCTGGCGGGCTATTCCTCAGGTGCTCATGTTGGTATAATCTTCTCTGGAATTATAATTTGGAGGCACAGTGAATCCTAGAAATCAATCATTCGTCGTAACCCTGCTGCTGATTGTGGCTGCAGTGGCAATGGTGGTTATGGCGGTACAACGCGAAATCAACCTCGCAAGAGTCGTTGACCATCAACGAAGTCGCGCGCGATATCAAGGCCGGTAAAGTGGCGCGCATCGTGATCGAAGATAACGACACCCTGCATGTGATTTACACAACTGGCAACTCAAACGGGATCGAATCCTATAAGGAAACCGATTCTACGTTGGTGTCGCAATTATTGGCGCTGGGTGTTACAGCCGACCAGCTTTCTCCGGAAAATGTGAAGATTGAAGTGAAGCCGCCTTCTCAGTGGGCGGGCGTTATTAGCGGTGCGCTTTACATCCTGCCCGTGATCTTTATGGCAGGTGTTTTGTGGTTTATTTTCCGGCAGGCACAGGGCTCGAACAACGCGGCCATGTCATTTGGAAAATCCCGCGCGCGCATGTTCAGCGGTGAGCACCCAACCGTTACCTTTCAGGATGTCGCCGGTGTGGAGGAGTCAAAACAGGAACTCGCTGAAGTTGTCGAGTTCCTAAAGGAACCTCAGAAGTTTATCCAGTTGGGCGCGCGCATTCCGAAAGGCGTATTGCTTGTGGGCCCTCCGGGTACGGGTAAAACCCTGCTGGCAAAAGCAGTCTCTGGAGAAGCCGGGGTCCCGTTCTTTTCCATCTCCGGTTCTGAATTTGTGGAAATGTTCGTAGGTGTGGGCGCCAGCCGCGTCCGCGACCTGTTCGATCAAGCCAAGCGTCACTCTCCCTGCATAGTCTTCGTGGATGAAATCGACGCGGTCGGTCGGCAACGTGGTGCAGGCTTGGGTGGCTCACACGATGAGCGTGAGCAGACCCTGAATCAGATGTTGGTCGAGATGGATGGTTTCGATACCGATACCAACATTATCATCATCGCCGCCACCAACCGTCCCGATATTCTTGACCCAGCGCTCTTGCGCCCTGGCCGCTTTGACCGCCGGGTGACATTGGATCGTCCCGACATGAAGGGACGTGAAGCGATCTTGAAGGTGCACGTCAAAGGCAAACCATTAGATCCCAATGTGGATCTTGGTGCATTGGCGCGTGGTACACCTGGTTTCGTCGGCGCAGATCTGGAAAACCTCGTGAATGAAGGCGCGATCCTGGCCGCACGCCGCAATAAGAAATCGATCGGTCAAACGGACTTGGAAGAGGCCATTGAACGCGTCGTGATGGGACCTGAACGCAAGTCCCGTCTGATCTCGGATGAAGAGAAGCGCATCATCGCCTATCATGAAGCCGGTCACGCGGTGGTGATGAATGCCATCCCCGAAGCAGACCCTGTACAAAAGATCACGATCGTTGGACGCGGACAGGCCGGTGGCTTGACCTGGTATCGACCTGAGGATGACCGCATCCTGACCTCTCGCAAGAAGATGGTTGCTTCCCTCGCCGGTCTGTTGGGTGGACGCGTGGCGGAGGAACTTGTCTTTGATGACATCACCTCCGGCGCCTCCAATGATATCGAACGCGTCACACAGGTGGCCCGTATGATGGTCACCCGGATGGGCATGTCCAGTGAAATGGGCTTGATGACCTACGGCCAAAAGGAGGAATTGATCTTCCTGGGCCGCGAGATTTCCGAACAGCGCGATTATTCCGAAGCCATTGCCGAGAAAATCGATGCGGAAGTTCGCAAGTTGGTAGATGACTCTTACAAACTAACGAAGAAATTGCTGACCAAATATCGGGACCGCCTCGATGCAGTGGCGCAAAAACTGCTCGAAGTGGAATCGCTCACCCGTGAAGAGTTCGAAGCCATCTTCCCACCACCCTCTCCGAAACGAAGTGGAACACCGCAGGTGATTGCCACCGTGTAAATTCTACTGTTTACCAAGCAAGAAGAGCCTTCTGAAAATTGGAAGGCTCTTCCTTTTGATAGTGACTCAAATTCAATTGTTATTTTCTTTATGCTGCCGTACCAGTTCACGCCGCAAAATCTTGCCAACCGTGGTCTTGGGTAATTCACTGCGGAATTCGTAGTGGGTGGGGACTTTATATGCCGCCAGCCTTTCCTTGCAAAAAGCCTTGAGTTCTGCTTCTTCTGCTGTTTCGCCGGGCTTGAGCACGATCCAGGCTTTGACGGTTTCTCCGCGATACGGATCGGGAATGCCGGCCACGCCCACTTCCAAAACTTTGGGGTGAGCAGCCAGGACCTCTTCCACCTCGCGCGGCCAGACCTGATATCCGCCCGGTTTGATCAGTTCCTTTTTGCGATCGACAATGTAAAAGTAACCGTCTTCATCCATACGGGCAATATCCCCGGTGAACAGCCAGACTTTTCCATCCTTCATGGTGCGTAGACTGTTGGCCGTCTCAGTGGGCATGTTGTGATAGCCCTTCATCACCTGCGGCCCGTGAATGGCGATCTCACCGATCTCGCCTTCGGGTAATTCCGTTTCACCGTCATCCAGGCTGATGATCTTGACTTCTACATTAGGCAACGGCATGCCAATGGAGCCAGTCTTGTTGACGCCCAGTAATGGATTGCAGTGAGTGGCAGTCGGCGCCTCTGAAAGGCCATAGCCTTCGAAGACTTTCCCGCCAGTTAAGCGCTCGAACTCCTCTTTCGTCTCGCGCAGCAGAGGCGCAGAGCCGGAGATACAGGCCTTGATCGAAGAAAGATCATATTTGCCCGCCTTCACATCAGGATGATTATTGATGCCGTTATACATTGCAGGCACGCCCGGAAAGATCGTTGCCTTGTATTTGGAAATATTCTCAAGTATATCCTTCAAGTCGCGTGGATTGGGAATCAGGACCATGCTGGCGCCGAAGGCCATCGCAACGGACATGCCTGCCACCATGCCATAGACATGGAAGAGGGGGATGGCCATCAGGTAAGTTTCCTTCCCATCTTCGGAAGTGACAAACCAGGCTTTTATTTGTAGGGTGTTGGCGACGACATTGTGATGTAATGCCACGGCGCCTTTCGAGATGCCAGTGGTCCCGCCAGAGTATTGGAACAAGGCTGTATCATCGGGACCAATTTCCAACTGGGGACGAGGCGCCTCCTGATATTTGGCCAGCAGGTCCTTCATCCAGACATCGCCGTCCTGCAGCCCGCCTTCGATGCGGAAGCCTCCCTTCTTTTCGCGTATCAATGTGAATAACGTGCGCAGGATCAGCGGCAGAGTCTCTTTAAGATTCGTCACGATCAGTTTTTTGATCCTGGTATTCGGTTGTGCCTTCTTGATCGTATTGTAAAAATTGGTCATTACGAACATCACCTCGATGCCCGCGTCGCTGGCCTGATGTTCGATCTCATGGGGCGTGTACAGCGGATTGGTCGCGACCACCACACCTCCCGCTTTGAGGATGCCGAAGTAGGCGATGACAAACTGCGGCGAATTGGGCATGAAGATGCCGACACGGTCACCTTTCTTAACGCCCATATCCATCAGGGCGGCCGCCAGGTGATCTGTGAGCGTGTCCATTTCCTTGTACGAGATGACCGCGCCTTTAAAGATCGTGCAGGCACGGTCAGGATATTTGCGCGCCAACTCTTCCAAAAAATAGAACAAAGGCGCATTCGGAATTTCGACAGACTGAGGAACCCCTTTATCGTAATGAGCCAGCCACGGGCGGTCATTCATGATGACGCTCCTCCTTTGTTGATTATTCTCAGTATATACAAGGAAGAATCAAAAGTCAAATATTTTCGCGCTGAGTGTTGCTGGTCGAGTAGGCGGTGCTTTTCCGCCATATCGAGACCAACTTGCTTCGCTGTCCTCAGCGAAAGATTACAAAGATTTTTGGAGGTGAACCTCAATCTCCTGGATGACCCCCTCTTCAACTTTAAACCACTTGATGTTTGGATCGGACTCCTTGAACCAGTTCGCTTGCCTGCGGACGAAGACGCGGGTGGCGCGTCGAATGTCAGCCTTGGCCTGCTCTTCGTTTAACTCGCCGTTGATCACCCTTATGCACTCCCGGTATCCGATGGCGGACATCGTCGGCAGGGAGGGGGAGTAGCCTTGCGCCAACAGTCCTTTCACTTGATCCAAAAATCCATTGGCAAACATAGCCTCAACGCGTCCATCGACGCGTCGGTATAACTCTTCGCGCGGTCGCGTTAATCCAATTGTAATGAGCCGATAAGATGATTCACTTTGTGTGCGTTGTTCCGAGAATTTTCTGCCGGTAGTCAGAATCACTTCCAGCGCGCGGATCGTTCGGCGATAGTTGCGCGGATCGATCTTTTCAGCCGCGTCCGTATCGATGTTTCTAAGTCTTTCGTGTAACCAATAAATACCTTTTTCCTCTTTCATCTTCTCCAGTTCGGCCCTTAACTCTTCATTTGGAGAAACTTCCGGTGGAGTCCATCCTTCTGTGACTGCGCGGATATACTGTCCGGTGCCGCCAACTAAAAACGGAATTTTGTTTCGTGTATGAATATCCGCGATGGCTTCCCGCGCTTTTTGTTGGAAGACCGCCAGACTCAATATTTCATCGGGATTCGCGATGTCAATTAAATGATGTGGCACACGCGCCTGTTCTTCGCGCGTGGGCTTGGCAGTTCCAATGTCCATGCCGCGATAAAAAAGACGCGAATCCGCCGAGACGATCTCGCCGCCCGCAGGGAGACGTTCCGCCAACTGAATGGCAATTTTTGTTTTTCCCACCGCGGTGGGCCCGACGATGAGAATAAGAGGAAGTTTGGACATTAGATTATGGTGATGGTAATTCAGTAGAGAATTCCCAAACTTCACTTTCCTCTAAGTATTTGTCGATATCAAATTTTATTGCAACGATCTTTCCAGTTGTAACCGATATATAGTCATAGAATTCCCCTTCGGCGATTAAAGTTTAATGATTTGCTTTCCAGACCGTAAATCCAAAGCCCACACTTTCGTTTGGGTCCTGTACAACCGCTAAAGAGAAGGTATTTACTGTCCGGTGACCATCGTATTCGAACCGCATTGGCAATGTCTTTAAGAACTTGAACTGGCTTCAATTCTGAAGGATCCATGAAGTAGAGTTCAAACTTAATATTTGCCCTCAGGCGGGGCACCTCACGCATTCCATAGGTGGATGCGAAGAAAGCGATGGTCTTGCCGTCCGGCGACCAGGCCGGAGCAAGAGCATAACCTATCCCTGGCTCGAAACTGTCATTATGTTCATAATAGTCTTTCAAATTCCATTTGAGTCCCTGGTCTTCAATTTCAACATCCATCGGAGCGATGCCATCCGGCGTGATCCAGTAAATAGTTCCTTGCGCAGCGTCTACCATCTCTTGAACGCCGCGTGTCATTTCAGGGTTCCAGGTAAAGTCTTTCGCTGAATAAACTCCTGTTAACGATCTAACCAGTCGCTCTACTTCTCCAGTTTGCCAATTCAAAGCGAAGATTCCCCATCTAGACCCTGGCTCACAACCTAAGAAACCAATCCGTCCATCGGGTAATAGTCCTTTCACAGAATAGCCAATAAATGCTGGACAATCTTTGGCATCCAGTGGATCGAATAGTTGCAAAGCAGAATCACCCTGGTACGCATACGATACCCTGTCGGCAGCTTTCCGTGCATCGCCAAATGTAAATCCTAACAACCGGTTATCGAGGTAAACAATGTTTTGATAAAAAGCAGGAGGAAATGACAATAAATGCCCATCTATAGTAGTCCGGTCATTTATTGAAATAGGCTTGGATGAACAGGACAAAAAAATAAAACATATCGGGGCTACTAAGATAAGCCTGTTGAGGTACATTCAGTAAATCTCCCTTCCTGTTCTTAAATTGCGTTCTCAAAATGAGTGATTTTTGGTTCTGAACCTACTTTCCCTTCCACAGCAATCACATCGATCTGCCAATGATCGATTTCATGTTCTGCCGCGTAATGTTCCGCGCTGGCCAGCATATGCGCTTGTTTTCGCAGGTTGACTGAATCTTCAGGCAGCCCCATTTTATCTGATGTGCGCGTTTTCACTTCAATGAAAATCGTTATATCCTCCTGCTTTGCAACAATATCGATCTCCCCGTAGGGCGGGCGCGCATTGCGGGCAACGATTTCGTAGCCGCGTTCAGTAAGATAGATGACCACCGTATCTTCGCTCCATTTGCCAACGCGCTGGTTATGCTTCATTTCAAGAACTCTTCCAGGACTTCCATCAGACGTTCATCCAGGCTTCTTTTTAATGGTTTGGTACTTTGGGTGAGACGCGCATAATGTTTGAGCAGAATTTTCGTGGTACGCTCGATATCGTATTGCTCCGAGGCTTGGCGCGCGGCCAGACCCATTTCCCTACACAGGTCAGGATATAAACATAAATACGTCAGCTTGGCGGTGAAGGCGGCGAGATCTTCAGGGGAGAGGAAGCCCGTTTTTCCCTCTTCAACGATATCGCTGGTACCCGCCGAACGAATCCCCATGATGGGCAGACTTGCTCCCATGGCCTCCACGGTAGACATGCCAAAAGTCTCGGTGACCGAGGTCGTAACGAAGATATTGCACATGGCCAGGTAAGAGGGAATGTCTTCATAAGCGATCATGCCGGTGCTGTGGACGCGGTCCTCGATTCCCAGTTCGGCGATATAGCTTTGCAGTTCATCCTCGAACTGTTTTTTGCCTCCGCCGACCAGCATCAGACAGACGTTGGGGAGTAGTTGTGCAATCCCGGCAAAGGACTCCAGCAGGAAGTTAATGTTTTTTTCAGGCGCAAGCCTTCCCGCGTAGACCAGCAACGTATCCTGATCGGTGAAGCCAAGTTGAGCACGCGGGAAGGGTTTGGCATCATGGAACTTCTTTAAATCCACGCCATTGGGAATGACCTCAATATGACTTTTCACACCCAGCTCCTGCAACACGTTTTTCATGCTGGCCGAGGGGGAAACCACCAGGTCGACCGCCTCGCAAAAATCCGGCATATAGGCTTGCAGCAAACTATGAGTGACTTCCTCGGACACGATCGGAAGGCGCGCCTGCACGTACAGATCATAACGCGTATGGTTGGTGAAAACGATGGGAATCTGTGAACGGCGGCAATAGTTGAGCGCCAGACGTCCACTCAGGAAAGGGTGGTGAACGTGTACCACGTCCATGGTCTGGAGCAACTTCTTGTACGCGGTCTTGTAGCGCAGGGACAGATAAAAACCCGTATCGGACAAGGGCAGGCCCGGGCTGCGAATGACGCGGGGTTCTTCATCCTGATACTCCAGGTCACCGAAAGTGAACACATACACCTCGTGCCCTGCACGTTCGAGGGCACGCTTGTTTAAATCAACATAAGTTGTCACGCCGCTGACATAGGGTTTATAGGTGTCGACCATCATTCCAATGCGCATAATTCAATCGTACAGGGAAGATGGCTTGGCTGTCAAGATGGTGAGGCTTTCCTGTGTAGATGGTAGAATCAGATTTCCAAGGAGAAACTTTGGTTAAATTGATTTTGCGTAATAAAGAATACGAAGTTAGAGCAGGGATGACTCTGCTCTCTGCCTTGCAGAAGAGCAACATCGTTCCCGAGTCGGTCATTGCCACGCGTGAAGGCGAGATGATTCTGGAAGATGAGATTTTGAAAGATGGTGATGTGATCAAGCTGGTCGCCGTGATTTCTGGAGGATAGTTTCACACCTGCACTCCCGGGCACTGCCCGCCAGGGCAAGTGTGCGCCAGGTGCAAGTGTAGTGAGTGATGCTCGCCCTGAGCGGAACGCGGTGGAGATGAAGTGCGGCATCGCGAAGCAATCTCCCCGCAAATAAGAGATTGCTTCGTTCCCTTGGTCTCGATACGGCGGGCGAACGCCGCCTACTCGACCAGTGGTTGCTCGCAATGACGGAGATGCGATTATGAAATGTCGTAAATGTGGAAACAAGGCTCATGTCAATATGCGCCAGCACAAGCTGGCGTTATGCAAGGAGCACTATCTGGAATGGGTGCCTGAGCAGACCGAGCGTTTTATCAAAAAGTATGAAATGTTCAGGCGCGATGAGAAGATCCTCGTCGCCGTGTCGGGCGGCAAGGATTCGCTGGCGTTGTGGGACATTCTCCATCATCTCGGTTATCAGGCGGATGGACTTTACCTTGGCTTGGGCATCGACACTTCGACTTCGCTCAGTCCAGGTTCCGGAATCAATTATTCGCACGAGTCACAGCGACTAACAGAAAAGTTTGCGAACGAGCACAACCTGAAACTACATGTGGTGGATATCGAAAAAGAATACGGACAACCCATTCCTGTGTTATCGGAGATTTCTCACCGTGGACATGGCAAGCCGTGTGCGGTGTGCGGACTGGCGAAGCGCCATGAGATGAACCGCATCGCGCGGGACCTCGGTTATGATGTGCTGGCGACCGGCCACAACCTCGACGATGAGGCTGCCGTACTATTTGGAAATACCTTGAACTGGTCAAGTGAATATCTCCTGCGCCAGGGACCGGTCCTGCCTGCCTCTGACGGATTGGCGCGTAAGGTCAAGCCGTTGTGCCGTTTCTACGAGCGCGAGATGACCGCTTATTCGCTGGCACGCGGTATCGAGTACATCTATGAGGAATGCCCTTTCGCAGAAGGCTCGCAATCCATTTATTACAAGGAATTGCTCAATCAACTCGAAACGACGCGCCCCGGTGCCAAGCTCACTTTCTATCTGCGTTTTCTGGAAGCGCGCAAGCGTGGCGATCTGTTCGTGGAAAAAAATATGGAACAAACGCATCTGCATCCCTGTCCCAAATGTGGACAGCCGACCTCAACGGGGGATTTATGCTCATTCTGCAGGATGATCGAGAAAGCTGATTCTGTTCCTGTTTCGTGATTGATTGGAAAATAAAAATTAGAATATTTGTGCTAAAATAGGGCGGTCTTTATTTTTAATCCCAAATATGGCTTCCCTACTGAGAGGCAACTTCTTCCATGTTAATTTCCATTGAAAATGCAGAACATTATCTGTGGGGTGAAGTTTGTGATGGCTGGCATCTTTTAGAACGCGAGGAGATGAGCATTATTCAAGAACGCGTCCCGGCTGGCGGCGCGGAAGTGATGCACTATCATGAAAAAGCGCGGCAGTTCTTTTATGTTCTTGAAGGTGAGGCAACCATGGCATTCGAAGATCGCGAAATTATTTTAAATAAAGGCCAGGGGATTGAAATTCCTCCGCAAAGGAAACACCAATTCAAGAATCGATCGAATGCTGATGTACATTTCTTGGTAATTTCTGTTCCATCCACACGTGGCGATCGGATTAATTGCGCTCTCGCTGCCGTCCCCGGCGGCGAAGACGCCCCCTAGAGCAGACTTATGACTCCTATTACCATTTCACCACAAACCGCGCGTCGATTCATTCTCGGCAAACAGGGACTCTGGCCCGGCCGCCGCTGGAAAGGCAAGAAAGGCGTTGCACAAGCGATAAGCGCTTGCGAGGCTGTGCAGCTTGATCCTTTGAATGTGGTTGCGCGCAGTCAGGACATAGTTCTGCATAGCCGCGTGTTGGATTACAAGTCCCAATATCTTTATCAAGCGGCGTACAAGGATCGCCAGTTCTTCGATTATGGCGGCTGGTTGGCGATGTATCCCATGCATAACCTGCCGTACTTTCGTTATCACATGGAGAAACGTCTGCGCGATGAATATGTGAAACATCATGTTCCCAATGGATATAAGGAAGTGTTGGATTTTGTGCGCGCCCAATTGCACGCGCGCGGTCCGTTGGGCAATCGCGATTTCGACGGCAAGCGCCTGGCAATGCAAAGTTACCGCGGACGCAAGGAAACCTCTGTCGCATTGTTTGATATGTGGTTGTGCGGTGAGTTGATGATGCATCACCGGGAAGGCTTTGACCGCGTCTACGATTTCCGTGAGAATATCGCGCCAAAAGAGTTCGATTATGTTGCTTCTGAAAAAGAAGCCGAAGAGTTCTTTGCGCGGAAGTCTGTTGCATTTGCGGGACTGAAACGCGAAGCAAGTTTGAAAACGGGTTTGGAAGATTTCGTGTATCGTAAATATACGCGCGATGAGATCGTCAATAAGACCAAGCGTTGGAAAGAGTTCTGGGATGTTTAGGCAGGTTCAGATCGAGGGTGGACGCGACACTTATCTTATTTTGGCGGATGATCTTCCAGCTTTGGATACGATCGCTAAGGGAAGTTTCCCTAAAGGATGGAATCCCAAAGAAACGAGCACTCTGGAGGAAGTGACCTTTCTCGCGCCGTTGGATATCGTCAGTGCGCGCGGACGGGCAAAGAAGCTGTTTGATTTTGAGTATAAGTGGGAGGTGTATACGCCCGTGCATCTGCGGCGCTGGGGGTATTATGTTTTGCCGATTCTGTATGGCGATGACCTGGTGGCGCGGCTCGACCCGAAACTCGACCGCACGACGATGACGTTGGAGATCAAGGGCTTTTGGTCTGAGGACGACGAGCCGGTGAAGGAGGCCGCCTTTGCGGACGCGCTGGCGAAGGGACTGATCCGCTTTGCGAAGATGGTGGAGGCGAAGAAGGTGGATGTAAGAGCGATCAAGCCAGTGGGATTGAGAAGAGCAGTGAAGAGGGTGATGAGTGAGCAGTTGGCGGTGAAGTGATGTTGGGGAAGTTATAGCGGCAAAAATATGACTTGGTTTTCAAGGTCTTTTGGTTCCCCGTTTTTGGCGATGATTTCCAAATCTTGAACACAAATGCCAATTGCTACACGGAGTTGATGACCGTAAATTATCCCTGAAAAAGGAATGCCCTCACGTTGACAATTCGCCGCTTCCTCCAGGAGGTCGTCATCTTGTGTAAAGAGCGCACGAACTTAATCGGGCGCTCTTTTGAGTAGAAGATCATCGTCGAGTTGATCTGTGCCATCTTCATGGGCTGTAATCACATCCACGTCGCGGAGGCGCAAGCCCACGGTAATCGCTTTTGGGACGTGATGATCCATGTAAAGCGATATGGTCATTTAGATGAGACCCTTGTCTTTCAGGCGTTTGACCAGCGGCGATACCGGTATGGGCTCACGAATTGCATCCGCTTTTTTGATGCGGCTTTCGATGTCCACATCCAATTCATCACGGTGATCCCAGTAATATGCCAGCGTGGAATAAATTTGCCCGAGCGTTAAATGCGAAAACTGGATGTGGAGTTCATCGGCTGTCCAGCCATACGCCGCCTGCGCAAGGACAAGTTCAACCACTTTCATGGTCGTTCCTGAAATGAGTGGAACGTGCGCCTCGTTCAAAACGACATGTTCGTAACGGGTTTCTGCTAACATGGTCCTTCTCCTGTCCCAATCATACACGATTTTTATCGGTATTTGCGGACGCGCTGGCGAAGGGACTGATCCGCTTTGCGAAGATGGTAGAGGCGAAGAAGGTGGATGTAAGAGCGATCAAGCCTGTGGGATTGAGAAGGGCAGTGAAAAGGGTGATGAGTGAGCAGCTGGCGGTGAATGCATAATAATAGGCATTGGTTTCCGGCTGGGTGCGTAACGTTGGCTATGGCACCGTCGAAGCCATTGTAGAGGGGAAGCACTCGAAAACGGTTATCGTTTTCTCGGATGTAAGAAAAATGTAAAGAATACAAGCCTCTACGATAAAGACACCAACTGCGATAACCCAATATAACCAGGCTGGCGAGGTCGCCATGGATATCGTTCTGATAAAAAGAACAATGAACGAGGTGGCAAGAAACAATAGCGGATACATCAAAGGTTTGCTCTATTCGCGCCAAATCGATTTGGTTGAGAGAGCCTTTCCCAATATTAACTTCGTGGGTGTATCTTCGACGATTCGCAGTTTACCAAGGATTTCCTCTGGTTGTATCGTTTAGATCTCTAATTTTGGTGATCATAAGTTAGGACCTTCGCTTGGGTGATCCATCGAAGGCCTTGTGTTTAATTTCTGTAAGAAAACAATCCCTGATAGCTTTTGACAGTCGACGCACATAAAATACCCCAACGAAATCAAACCAGATGGTATAACGAATACATGCCCAACCTCGCACACCTCAAAATCAGCGCCCCCGCGCTCTTCGTCAATCCCGCTTTATGAACAATATTTTCCTCGCTTTCTATCTCGCGCTCAAGGAAGTGTTTCGCAACCGCGGGCGTTTCCTGCTCGTCAGCCTCGTCATTGCGTTGATCACGTTGCTGGTTCTCTTCATCGCCGCACTCGGTGAAGGGCTCGCCACTGCCAACCGTCAATACGTTGGCAATCTGGACGCGCAACTCATTGTCTTTCGCGAGAAATCGGACTACATCATCGCTTCGAGTCGGCTGGATACGACGACCATCCGCACGCTTCGCCGAGTCGACGGGGTGGCTGATGCCGGTCCGATCTACACTTCCTCCACTGAAATCGTATCCACCGAAACCCCGCTCAAAGTGTCCCTGCTCGGAGCCGAAGCGGGTCATCCCGGCATGCCCCCCATCATCGCAGGTAGAGACTTCCGTAGCGGCACGGCGCGTGAAGCGGTCATGGACCGCGGTGTTGCGCTCCGCTCGAATATCAAGATCGGCGACACAATTGAGATTCGTTCCACACAAGGCACCGATGATAAATTCTTCCGCCTGACGGTTGTTGGCATGGTAGAAGCGCAATCCTATTTCTTTCAGCCCACCATCTTTGTCCCCACCGCCACGTGGGAAACGATCCGTCCGCAATCCGAGGCCGACCTCAACGACGATACCGCCTTCCCGAACATTATCGCAGTCAAAGTGATCGACCCAAGTCAACTCGACGCGACTAAAGCGCGTTTGTTGTCGCTGGTGAAGAACATCGAAGTGGCTGACCTCGAAACCACGATCAACAACATCCCCGGCTATTCCGCCCAGCAGGGGACAGTCCAAACGCAGGGTTTCTTTACCTTGCTGATCGGCGTACTGGTCATTGGTGGTTTTTTCCAAATTCAGGTACTGCAAAAGGTTCCACAGATTGGCGTGCTCAAAGCCATCGGCTCCTCGAACGGAGTCGTCGGTTGGGCGGCGGTGATTCAAATTATCGTAGTGACAGCCCTCGGCGTCGCGATCGGAGGCGGCTTCACCTATCTCTTCTCGCTGGGACTCCCGCCCACCATCCCCTTCGTCTTCAACGGAACTCGGTCTCTCATTGCCATTATCTTATTGCTTTTCATTGGTCCGCTCGGCGGGATGGTCTCGATCATCTATGCGGTTCGCATCGAGCCGCTGAAAGCGTTGAGATTAAGTTGATATCGCCTCAGGGATGAAGTAAATGAATCCTGCAGTTCTCGAAGTCAAAGACTTGGTCAAATCATTCGCGTTGGATGGCACAACCATCAATGCCGTGCATAACGTTTCCTTTCAAGTATTTTCCGGTGAATTTGTTGCGCTGGTCGGTCCCAGTGGATCGGGTAAGACAACGATGTTGTCCATCCTGGCCGCGTTGCTTTCTCCCACCAGCGGAGAGGTATTGATCGATGGAAAGGACCTCTCCCGGATGAACGAAAAGCAACGTGTCAAACTGCGTCGCGAGAAGATCGGCTTTACGTTTCAATCTAACAACCTGATTCCTTTTCTCACGGCCCAGGAAAATGTGGAATTCATGTTGCGCCTGAATGGAAAGGCGGACAAGGCGGGCCGTGTCCGTTCCGCTGAAATCCTTTCGCGCCTGGGCCTCAGCGGTAGGCTGCATAATCTTCCCGGCCAACTTTCCGGCGGACAACAACAACGCGTTGCCATTGCGCGGGCACTGATCCATAACCCGGCGGTTGTGCTGGCAGATGAGCCCACTGCTTCCCTGGATACTGAGCGCGCCTTTCAAGTCGTGGAAACATTCGCAAAGCTGGTTCACGAGAATAACCGCGCCGGCATCATGGTCACCCACGATCTGCGCATGTGCCAATTTGTAGATCGAGTTCCTGCAAATGCAGGATGGAAAATTAGTTTGCGTCTACGAATTGAAAGAAGAGATTATGGAATTAGCACAAGGGACAACAGGGCATTAGGCAATGCGTTTCTCTTGGGTGGATATCAACTACGTTTAACGATTAAGTCCCGTGAAAGAATTCATCCATCACCGGTGCGATATTCTCAGGGATGTTCTCGCCCCATGCATCGCCATCGAGCACCTCACCGGTTTGATTTCCATCAACGTCCAACTTGAAATAGACAGGGATGCCATCGAAGCGAAAATCCTGCACATCGCCATTCTTCCAGATCCATTCATCGACATCCAGCTTGATCAAATAGACTCCATCGTAAGCTTTCATCATCAGTTCGTTCTTCTCGTTCAATGCTTGCTCGATAGCCTGACACGGTGGACACCAGGTCGCGTCGAACTCGACAACGGGCATCTGTCCGAGCAGGATGGCTTTCCCTGCTTCCTCTGCCAGCATGGACCCCAAATCATCATTTCCGGGATGCAAACGGACGAGGGTGAAACCCGTGGGTGTGATGGTTGGTGTAGCAGCGGGTAGTATGCTGCTTTGCGGCGTAGATGCCAAGTGTGGAGCGGTGGTAATCTCCGGGGTCGGGATCGCAGTTGGTTTTGGCGGAAACAGGAAATTGCAAGCCAGCAAAATGACTGTGGCGAAAACGAGAATGCTCTTTCTATGCATGGTTGGTGCCCCATTCTGTGATGATTAGTAGTTCTTTGCACCTGCACTGGGAATCCGGACGGAGATGATCTTTCCCTCCACCGGTCTTTTACATTGAAGATCGCTGCATACCATGTAAGTGACTTCGATCTCGTCATTCACCCAATCATTGCCGGCCGGAAGCTCGACTGGCAGACGTAAGGTAACTGGTCCACTGGGATAAACAAGCAATTGCTTCGGCTCAAAATCCGGTTCCCGAGCTCGCACGCTTTCGGTCAAATCTCCGGTGCTCTTCATGAGAGAGTTGGAAGTCAACTCGAGCAGGGTTGGACGTCCCAAACCATGCAAGCCATTCAAGGGAATATCCTTGCTGTACAGATGATACCCTTCCGGCGGTGTGAACTTTCCCGTCAAAAGATAATTCCCGGCTGCGTCGCGTTCCAGGTCAATCGATACCTGCACATTATTTTCGGTGAAGGAAGCGAGCGAAATGGGTCGACTGGATGTAGAGGCACAGGCACCCCGGCTTACCGAAAACAAGATAATCAGCAATGCAGAAGCGAAAAAGCGGTGTAGTTTCATAGAGGAAGGAATATCCATTGCTGATTATACGGCAAGGCCTCCGTGAAATTGATCCTGCGGAGGCATGTCATTTGTAAGCAATTGTTCTGCCCGTTATTCAACTTCCTGTGGGATTAATGGCTCCATCTCTTTTTTGGCTGGCGCTTTGCGTGAACTGTTAATCAATACCACCGACCCGATGATGACGCCGGCAGCGATCAATGTACGTCCGCTCAGAGGCTCGTCTGCAAATAGACTCCCGAGCAATACGGCCACCACTGGATTGACGTAAGCATATGTAGACATCAATGAAATCGGCGCGTTGTGCAACAACCAGCCGTAGGAGACAAAACCGACCAGAGACCCGAACGTGACCAGATAGGCCAGCGCCAGCCAGGAGCGCGTCGAGACCAGCCCGAAGCTGAATCCGTCTAATTCGCCTTTCACCACGCTGACGAGGAACAGCACCACTGCACCCGCGAGCATTTCCATACCAGTTGAAAGCAACGTGGATTTGGGCAGATCCGCGCCTTTGGCGTAGATCGATCCGAGCGACCAGAAAACAGGAGCGAGCAGCAGCAGGATAATGCCAAAGGTATCGAAGCCGGCCTCCGCGCCTGTGATTTCAGCCGGACCAATCAGGATAAATACGCCTCCGAAACCTATGATCAAGCCGAGGATGGCCTGCCACGTGGGCTTTACGCCACCAGCGCGCACCGCTTCGAAGAGCACCAGCCAGAACGGGGAGGTGGAGACCATTAATGCTGCGATGCCCGATGGCACACTTTGTTCAGCCCAGGCGACCAATCCATTGCCGCCCAACAACAGACCGGTCCCGACAATGGCCGTGGCTTTCCAATTACTGAATGTGGGCGCGGGGTCACCGGCCGAGCGTCGCCAGGTGAACAGAATCAAACCGGAGATCAAAAACCGTAATGAGGCATGCAGGAAGGGCGGGATGGTTTCCACGGCAAAACGAATCCCAAGATAAGTGGAACCCCAGACAATGTAGAGTGCTATTAACGCGATCCAGATTTTTGTTTTCATTTGTCTCCATTATGTCATTGCGAGGAATGATGTCTTTGACGCCATGACGAAGCAATCTCTTATTCAATATCAACGTTTCTTCTTTGGCTTTACCGCCTTTGCCTGGCTTTGATGCAATGGACGAGCCTTGCCTACTCGACCAGCGATGTTATCGCGAATTCTCGTGCCAACAACGCCTTCTTTCGCGCTGTGCCGTAGTGATAATTTCCAAATTCACCGATCTTGCGGATCACGCGGTGACAGGGGATCAAGACAGGGATGGGATTATGTCCCACCGCGGTGCCAACCGCCCGCAAGGCGCGCGGCTTACCAATGCCGGAAGCGATCCCTTCATATGTGGTCACCGTGCCGACCGGGATGTTGAGTAGCGCCTCCCAAACCTTCAATTGGAAATTGGTACCGCGTAAATGGACGCGCAAAGGTTGCGTACGATGTTGGCCGAGATCGAAGATCGGTTCGACAAAGGAGGCCGTGGATTTGTGATCTTCGATCATGGTGGCGTTTTTCCAGGCTGCCACGAGCGTATCGATCGCATCGCCTTCGCTGGTTTGGACAAAGCTCAGGTGGCAGATGCCGCGCTCGGTCACAGCGATCAGGCATTGGCCGAAGGGAGAAGCGTGCAGCCCGTAGCGGATGGTCACTCCTTCGCCACGCGTTTTGTATTCGCCCGGAGTCACCGCCTCCGTTGTCACGAACAGGTCGTGCAAGCGTCCCAGGCTTGAAAGTCCGACTTGATGGGTGGTGTCGAGTAGATTCTGCGAACGGCTCAGCAAATCCTTGGCGCCTTCCTTGGTCAGGAATTGCAGAAAACGCTTCGGGCTCACGCCGGCCCAGCGAGTGAACAAGCGCTGGAAATGATACTCGCTCAATCCAATGTTCGCAGCCACCTCTTCAAGGCCAGGTTGCTCTTGATAATGTCCTTCAAGATATGCAATGGCCTGTTCGATGCGCAGATAATCTTCAGAAAGTTGTTTGAAGTTGGTTTGTGAGTTCATAGGTTTTCCTTTTGAACCTATTCTACGAACCTGTCTTCTTTCTGACGACCCGATTCTTGCGCTCTTTACCAATCATACATCTTCATTAAAAAGAAAAAACCCGGAGGCATGTACATGCCTCCGGGTTTTTTCTTTTCGTTCCCCGCATATGCCGTGTGTTGCAAAGTTTTGAACCTGCTTTCGCAGGTGGGTCCCGACCCAGAAACGCCGCCTTGGCTCAGGCCTATCGCGTTATTTCTTTACGGAGTTAGAGACCCTAAAAGTAAGTGTTGGCTCAAAACGGAGCTGCAACAATCACGTACACAGCAGGGATAAGATTCTTATACCATAAAGGTCGGTGCAAGGGTAGAGGAAAATTAATGACTTAATATTAATGTATATTTGCGAGCCCTTAAAGAATTCTTTTTACCTGCAGATATTGCCAATTGCTTTTGCTTTAATTTTATCATTTTGCCAACTTGCGAGCCGACAGTGCATCGCTGACATTCAACCGCCAGTGCATCGCTTACAAATGTTATGAAGTTTCCGCTAGTGCATCGCTTCCATTTCTGGCGGTGATGTGTGACATGCTGACATCCAGAATAGACTTTTTTCTTTCCTTTGCTTCCGCTATAGTTGCCGTGTGTGACAATCGTCCTCGGTTTTCCAACGGAGGCAACTATGGACAACGAACTTGCAGACCGCCAACAAGCGGTCAAATTGCGATTGGCAGGCCGATCCGTCGAAGAAATCTGCCAGATCCTCAGCCGTTCGCGGGATTGGTTCAACACTTGGTGGCGACGGTATCGAGCGTTGGGCCCCAACGGACTGTTCGATCTGACGCGCTCCAACGTGCAACCACGGAGGATCTCGGCGGAACTCGAACGAAGTATTGTCAGGATTCGGCAGAGACTGGCTTCCCAGGCTCATCCCGGCACACGCTACAGCCTCATTGGGGCCAGTGCAATTCTAGCCGAACTTCGGATCTTGCACATCCGTCCCTTGCCCGGTGTTCGGGCCATAGAACGTGTTCTCGAGCGCAACGGCGAGACCGTTCCGCAGGTGCGCCTGGCGCCCTATCTGGCTCGCAGTACCTATCCCAAGCCGCAAGCCAATCACTCCAATCAGCTACAGCAAGTCGATGCGGTCGGTCCGATCTATCTCAAGGGCAACCGCCAGCGCTACTACATTTTCACCTGCAAGGACGTGTTCGATGGGGCGGTGTAGCTAAAATTGTACCGTTCGCGCAAAATGGAGGTCATTTTGGACTTCCTGGGCGAGTGCTGGAAGAACCTCGGTCTGCCCGAGCAGGTCCAGTTCGACAATGCCCGCGAGATCGTGGGCTGGGGTCCGGCCGCCCGTTACCTGTCCCGGGTGCTGCGTTTGTGTTTGCGCTTTGGGGTCGCAGTGTTGTTGATCCCGCCTGGTCGTCCTCAACACAATGGCAGTGTCGAGCATTTCAACGGCTGGTTTCAGCCACGTCTGTTTCAACGCCATTACTCCCAGGTCAGTGCGCTCAAACGCGAACTGCTGCGTCTGCAGGAAACGGTCAACCATCAGCATGCTCAACCGCGGATTGGTGATCTGACTCCGGCTCAGCATCGCAGACGGATCAGGATCCGCAAACTGCCGCCCAACTATGTGGTTCCCACCGAACCGCTGAACATGGCGGCAGGGCACATCACCTTCATCCGACAGGTCACGGCGCATGGAAATGTCCAGCTGCTCAGCCAGACCTTCTTTGTCGGCAAACGTGTGAAAGGAGAATATGTTAAAGTTCAACTCGATACAAAACGCGCACAACTCACAATCTATCGCCAGGGTCGCATCTTCAAGCGTTGGCCTTACCCATTCCTGAAGAAGTGACCGTCATTGCTGTATCCACGAGTGGCGGTTGTCACGCCTTTTATGTAAGCAATGCACTGGCGGTTCTGTCAATATTCACCTATGTCAGCGATGCACTGTCGGCTCGCACCAACTCATAAAGGAGAAATAAAATCTATGCCAACAATACCGGGTGTTGATGTTTCCTGCTGGAACGCGGGGATTGACTGACCCAAAGTACGTGCAACAGAACGGCGGCTTGTTTTTGTAAAAGCCACGGAATCCACCACGTATAAGGATCCCACCTTCGATGATAACTGGTTAGGTGCGAAAGCTGCGGGACTCCTGCGCGGCGCGTATCATTTCTTTCGGAGTAAAGTGGATGCCAAAAGGCAGGCGGATTATTTCATCGATTATGTTAATTCCCTGAATGACAATGGTGCATTGCCACCTGTGCTTGACCTGGAAACTACGGATGGTCAGAAGAAGGAAAAGATCATCTCCGCCGCCAAAACCTGGTTGGACCGCGTTGAAGAAACATTTGGTAAGAAACCGATCATCCACTCCGGTCAATATTTTCTGCAGGATAATTTTTCCGAGGCGGGTGGTGGACCTCCAGCCTGGCCAAGGATTATCCCCTCTGGTTGGCACAGTATCCGAACAATTACGCCGAAGGCTCGCAACCCTACCTGCCGCGTGGCTGGTTCACATGGACGTTCTGGCAATACAGCGAGAAGGGCCGTGTGAACGGGATAAATGCCAAGCTGGATATGGTCATGTTCAACGGATCACTGGATGAACTCTATAAGTTTGCCGGCGCGCAACCGTTGACGCAACAGCCTCAGACGCCGCAGAAACATACGGTCGCGGCGAGTGATTCCTTTGAATCGATCGCCAACAAGTACGGAGTAACAGTGCGTGAACTCGTCAGCGCCAATCCGCAGTTGCTCAAGACGGGTGATCAGTTAACGCTCCCGGTTGCGGTGGCGATTTCAGGAGAAGGCGGGAGCAGCTCAACGTCCAGTTCCGGAGGCGCTGCTCCGACTCCAACAACCTATACGGTCAGGTCGGGCGATACACTCACGGCCATCGCCGTGAAATATGGCACAACGGTGGCCGCCATCGCTTCCGCAAATAACATCAAGAATATCAACAACATCAGTGTGGGGCAGGTAGTGATCATTCCGTAAATCCGAAGATGGGATGATGCCCAGCCTCTAATCAGCGCTGGGCATTTTTGTTGAAATTGCCTATTGTATTCTGATGGAAATTGTGCTATTTTGTTTTCAACTGCCCATTTCCGTTGGAGGTAAACATGGCTAAATATATCAAAGGGATAGACGTGTCTCATTGGGAGCCCGAGATCGATTGGGCAAAGGTACGTGCTCAGGACATTCATTACGCTTTCATCAAAGCCACTCAAGCGGATTTTTCTGACCCAAGTTTTGCTTCACACTGGATGCGTGCGAAACAGGCAAACCTTTTGCGCGGCGCATATCATTTCATCGACCCAAGGGTGGATGGTCGTGTGCAGGCTGAAACCTTCCTGCGCACGGTCAAACTCGAACCGGGCGATTTGCCTCCCGTTCTGGATTTGGAAGATCTTCCGGACGAAGATGATGCTGACGATGCTCCCGCCGGAAAAAAGGGCGCGAAGCAAGGCAAGGATTCAAAGGGCTCCAAAGGTTCCAAGGGTTCCAAGGGAACCAAGGGGGGAACATCTAAAATAAATGCATCGCAAGTGCCGAATGCCCAGTGCGTTGCGTGTGCCGAGACCTGGCTGAACATCGTGGAAAGAGAGACAGGCCGCAAGCCGATCATCTATTCCAGTCCCTCGTATCTAAAGTTTCGTATGATTGGCATAAACGGTAAAACCCCACCCTGGTCAAAAAAATATGTCCTTTGGCTGGCCAATTATCTCGACCATGAAGTTGGCGATCATGATCTGCCGCTTCAGCCCGAAAACTGGTCGGACTGGACGTTGTGGCAATATTCCAAGTCCAGCATGATCGACGGAATCTATAATGACGGTACGCGAAGCTCTCTGACTGCTGTAGACATGGATTTCTATCGCGGCACCATGCAGGAGCTTTATGCCCTGGCTGGCGCGACCATGCCCGAGGATGTAGCCGTTGTTGACACTCCCAGTGTCGATACCCCAAGTGTTGATACTCCCAGTATTGAGACTCCTGAAGTGGATACTTCCAAAGTTGATATGGGGGAAAAGGTTGAAACGGGAGAGGTCGTGATACCCGTGGAAGTTCCTCCAGAGGTAGATGTAACAGGATCTGTATCACCGACGACGATCAGTCACCTTATTCAGTCTGGTGAAACGCTCAGCGGGCTGGCATTTCAATTCCACACCACCGTTGAGGCGATCATGGCGCTCAACCCGCAAATTACCAACCCGGACATCATTTTTGCTGGCGATACGCTGACCATCCCGCAGGGATAAAAATCTTAAACATCCCCGACACGTTGTTTCGGAACGCGTCGGGGATGTTTGATTCCGTCTACAAAGGGAAAACATCATGTTGTGTTTTAGAAGGGTCAGATTGATTGTTATGGTTTTTGCCGTGCTTTTGGCCGCGTGTCAACCCGCAGCTACCCCTGCTGAATTGGATAATTTCATTGCGACAGAGGCTCCTGCGGAAACTGAAGCACCCGCCGCGACAGAACCGCCTCCATTCATTGCCGTGGAGGTGGCCAGCCCTGTTCCCACAAAGGCGCCCACTTCATTACCTGTGGCAACAGCTGCGCCTCCCGATGAATCGCTGCCCTCCTCTTCACAAAATTGTCCTGTTTTTCAGATAACGAGTCCTGAGTGGGAAGACCAACTCAAGCAATCACCTGTACCTGTTCTCATGTACTTCTGGTACGATGAGGATAATGAATCCAAGGCGATTGCGCCATTAATCCAAGAGATCGCGAATGAATATGCGGGTAGGATAAGAGTTGGTCAGGTGGAGATGGATAATTTCCCTGTAATTGGCGGTTACTATGGAATCGGGCAATTCCCCGCCGTTCTGTTCATGGATGGAACGAATGAAATAGGGCGGGTGGAAAGAGTGACGTCCAAATCAGAAATCACTGAAATGATGGAACAACAGTTTGCGAACTATCCAATTTTGACGGAGAATGCCTCAACAGCTTGTATCGTTGACGCGCTTATTGAGATTACCGGTTACGATTGGACGGGTGAATTCATTACCACCTCTGAACCCTTTTTGGTATATTTCTGGTCAGAGTCAGATCCGGCTTCTTCGCTTTTTTTGCCCAAGATTCGGGTCATTGCAAGTGAGTATGCTGGCAGGATAAAAGTTGCAGCGTCCAATATGGATGATGATCCTGTTGTGGGCTATACTTACGGTTTCGGTGAACAGCTTCCTGCCTTTCTTCTCCTCCAGCAAGGGAATGAAGTGGCACGGAGGGAGGGAACCATGTCAAAAGAAGAAATCACTCAATGGCTTGATCAATACCTGGCAAGTAATCCATAATTCTTTGCAATTAGATTCAACGATGTGGAATCAGGCGTAGCTCATCATTGAAAAGACCTGACAGTTTCCAAGGGCTGTCAGGTCTTCGTGCCTTACGGATACACCCGCTTGATCGTCCTCGGGAAGGGGATGGCCTCACGGATGTGTTCGATGCCGCACAACCAGGCGGTGACGCGCTCCACGCCCATGCCAAAGCCTGAATGGGGAACGGAGCCATACTTGCGCAGTTCCAGATACCACTTGAAAGCTTCTTCCGGCAGGTTTTGATCATGAAGACGCTTTAGCAACAGATCATGATCGCTGATGCGCTCCGAGCCACCGCAGATTTCGCCGTAGCCCTCCGGCGCGAGCAGGTCCACTGATTTGCAGACTTCGGGTCTATTGGGCCAGGGTTCCATGTAGAAGGCCTTGACCGCGGAGGGATAGCCATAGACAAACGCCGGCTTATCGTAAAGTTGAGTCAGTTCCGTTTCGTGCGGTGCGCCGAAGTCCATGCCCCATTCGAATTTGAGTAATTCCTTCTTTTCGGGATCGGTTTCTTTTTCGTGGAGATCGATCAAGTATTTTGCCGCGTCGTCGTAGGACATGCGCGGGAAGGGTTCTTTGATGTTTTCAAGTTTGGAGACATCCCGCCCCAGGAACTTCAATTCGGCGGCGCAATCTTTTAATACGGATTGCACGATATGGGTGATCAAACCTTCTTCGACTTCCATCAAGCCGTCGAGGTCGCAGAAAGCGATCTCGGGTTCGAGCATCCAGAACTCGGTGAGATGACGACGCGTCTTTGATTTTTCAGCGCGGAAGGTCGGGCCGAAGCAATAGACTTTCCCGAACGAGAAGATATCCGCTTCGTTGTAGAGTTGTCCCGTTTGGGCGAGATAGGCGGAGCCTTCGTCGAAATATTCAGTTTCAAAAAGAGTGGTTGTCCCTTCGGCGGCGGCGGGAGTCAGGATGGGCGTATCGAGGTTGAAAAAGCCGTGACTGTCGAGATACTCACGCACCGCGGACATGACCCGCACGCGCACGCGCAGGATCGCCCATTGACTTTGCATGCGAATCCACAGGTGACGGTTGTCGAGGGCGAAATCCACGCCGTGATCTTTGAGCGACATCGGGTAATCCAGGTCCGCTTCCTGCACGATCTCGATCTGCTTCACGCCGACTTCGTATCCGCCGGGGAGGCCGGGCGCGCGCTGATCCTCACGGACAGGCCCTGTGATCACCACCGCTGACTCTTGTGGCAGGTGGGAGACGCGCTCGAAGACTTCGGGATCCAGATCACCTTTGAAGGCCACGCATTGGACGAAGCCCGAACCATCACGGACGAGCAAAAAGCACAGTTTGCCCTTGTCCGTGCGGTTGTAAACCCAGCCTTTGACGATCACTTCCTGCCCAACGTAGTTTGAAATTTGCGAAACGCTGATGTGTTCAGCCATATGGGAAATCCTTGAATGATTTGTTGCAGCAATTATAGCAGAGGCTCTTTTGCTACCTTGTTCGTTTGCGCTGAAGCCACAGCGTTGATGATGACTCCGGTCAGCACGACCAGGCCTCCCAGGAAGGCAAACTTCCCGATGCTCTCACCAAGAAATAGAAATACCCAGACTGGATTAAATACCGGCTCCAGTGTGCCGATCAGATTGGCTTCGAGGGCGGGGATGTATTTGATACCTTTGGTGAACAAGATAAACGCCACGCCAATTTGAATCACGCCCAGATAGGCAATGATCGACCAATCCGTGATCGTCCAGGATTCTTTCAGCACAAAGGGAAAGCCGCCGATGGCGATGACCAGACTGGCGATGAGCACACTATCTTCTGGAAAGCTATCCTTTTGGGCGCGGAAGGAAACGATCATCAGGGCGGAGGTGACGCCGCTAATGACCGCCAAAATATTTCCGTAGAAACCCTCCGGGCTGAGCTGATCGCCGAAGAAAAGCACCAGGCCGAGAAAGATGATTCCCATGGCGATAAAGTCCCTGCGGGAGGGTTTTTCACGCAGCAGCCAATAGCCCAGCAGCACCACGTAAATGGGCGCGGTGTATTGCAGAAAAATGGAGTTGGCGGCGGTGGTCAACTTAGTGGATGTGATGAACAGAAATTGCGTGGCGATCGAACCGCCGGCCGCCAGCAGAGTCCAGCGTGTGACCTTTTGTGGCAGGCGGCGCATGTAGATCAGGAACACGATACTGGTGAAGATCCCACGTCCGGCCAGAATGGATACAGGACTCCAGTTCAGGGCTTTAATGAAAACGCCGCTCGTGCTCCAGAGCAGTGCGGCTAGAATGAGATAGAGGGTCGCCTTGCGGTGTTCGGTGAGGGGAGGCATGGATGTCCTTTGGACTGTGCAATGAAAGCCAGCGGATTATAACGGAGGAAAGGTGATGGAAGCGTAAAAAAGTAATCGCCCACGAATTAATTCGCGGGCGATTTGATTCACCAGGATTGCCACGTGATGCAAATTATCTTCTTTTTCCCAGAAGGCGCAATAACAGGAGGAACAAGTTGATGAAATCCAGATATAAATTGAGGGCCCCCAACAAGCCAACGCGTTGTGCCATAGTTTCGTTTCCTGATTGCAAGGCACCCATCACCATTGTCTTGATGCGCTGTGTATCATAGACCGTTAACGCAATGAACAGAGCTATCCCCACGTATGACAAAATCCATTCCAGGCCAGAGTTCGCAAAAAACAGATTTGCCACCGAGGCGATCACAAATCCGATCAATCCCATGAGGAGATAACTACCCCATTTGCTGAGGTCGACCCGAGTGGTATATCCGATAATGCCCATCGCTCCGAAAAGACTGGCCGCTGCGATGAAGGTGAGGGCGATACTGCTCCCGGTATAGGCAAGGAAGATCACAGACATGCTGATGCCATTCAGGATCGCGTAAAAGAGAAAACCCAGTCTGGACACTCCGATGGAAAGCTTTCCAATTCTTGCTGATAACCACCAAACGAGAGCCACTTCTCCGATGAGCAATCCATAGAACAGCAACGGTACTTGAAGAATTCCCACGAGCACGTAGAAGAGTGGAGTGTAGATCAGCGCGAAGGAGACAAAACCTGTAATGAACAGGCCAAGGCACATCCAAAGATAGACATGTCTCATTACACTCAAAAAGGTGTCACTGAATAACGAATCCAGTTCTTGAATTGCAGATTCTTGCTGATAAGGGGATGACATGTTGACCTCCTTTTAGTCGTGGATCGGCAGATCAAAGTTTTGCCGGTCAATATCACTTCCTTATTTTACATCCAATTGCCATACTGGTAATACGACTTTTTTGCCTTTGTAACTAAATCTTAGTTTAATAAGAACTCGGAGATTTTTGCGAACGAGATCTCCAAGTTCTGTTAATGGGTAAGCAAGTCCGTGGCGGAATAGGAGATATAGGATACCTCTCCAGCTAGTACTAAGCAGCACCATTAATCTCTAAGGAGCATCAAGTGATTCTAATTCCATTTCATAACTTTCTATTACATCTTGTGCCTTTTTTAGAGTTCCCTCTTTCCTTATCCAGCCAATATCGGATACCCACCACGTCGAGCCTTCAAAAGTAAGAGCCATCAATGGTTTGGCTTGATCAACCGTATTCGAACTCCAAGCACAACCAAAGTTCCCAAAAGATGGACTGAAATCTCTAGATGGGTCTAGATAGCCTATTGCAGTTGTATCAATGCGCAATGCATTGTATGTCCCTGAAGGCACTTTTATCATTTCAAAACCAACAGCTTTGTGTTCATAAATAAACCTGCCACTTCCTGCAGGAAATGGTAAAGTTTGTACATTTAAGGGTTGGTGCAAAATATTCCATTTGAACCAATTCCAACCTCTAAGATTTGAACTTGTGAACTGAAAGTCAGTTTGTTGTGTCCAAGAATCATTAATATGAATGTCAACAGGTAATGTTACACCCCTAGGACACCAATCACCAGTGCGCCGACTATTAAAACCAGTTTCAGTGTCAATGAAAAAGCTTGAAAATTCTTCGCTATCAAACAAGGATTTTGTTAAGCCATTATCAGAACAATCCCAGATGTCATCGATTGAATATCCGACTCTGCTGCCCAGCCTAGTATTACAACGAGACTTCATATTACTACGAGACTTTGGTTATTACTACGAGACTTTAAGGTATAGACTTATGGACGAGCCATCAAGCGGAGAGGAGTTCGCCATGAGTCCAAAAGGCAAGAATACCAATCGTCGTGCCAGGCGCACACCGCCTGCGAGCGGGCGCAAGCCAGGGTATCGGATCAGCGCTCGGGATGTCAGTATGACTGCGGATGAGTTGCAGGCGTTTCATCGTCAATTTCAACCGTTGTTTCAACGACGTGAGCAGCGAGCCTGGTCGTTGTTGTATCTGTGTGGACAGCTGTCGGATTTGGAACGCAAGACGATCGAACCGATGGTCCTGTCGCTGCTGGGAGCCAACCCGAATGCCATTCGAGGTCTGCAACAATTCATTGGACAGGGAGAATGGGAGAGTAATCCTCTGCTGTTGCATCTGCAGGATCTTGTCAGCAGCTGGTTGGGAGAAAAGGACGGTGTGGTGATCGTGGATGGCAGTGGGTTTCCCAAGCAGGGAAAACATTCGGTGGGCGTAGCTCATCAATATTGCGGTGCGCTGGGGAAGATTGCGAATTGCCAGGAAGGCGTCTTTCTCGTGTATGCCAGTCGTCGCGGCTATACATTTGTGGATGAACGTCTGTATCTGCCCGAAGATTGGTTTGGCAAGGAGGCCCGCCAACGGTGGAAAGCCTGCGGGATCCCGGACACACTGACCTTCTGCAGCGAACCGGAGTTGGGCTTGGAGATGATCAGCGCTTTGCATCAGCGAGGCGTTCTTCCCTTCCGCTGGGTCACCTGCGATGAAAAATATGGCGGAAATCCCGCATTTTTGGATGGAATTGCCACTTTGGGCAAGTGGTATTTGGCAGAGGTGCCGGTCGATACGCGGGTCTGGTGGCGGACGCCTGCCATAGAACCGCCCGGACCTGGCCTGCTCGGACGACCGCGCCTCTACGCTCGTGTCAAGTCCAATGCGCCCAGACCGCTGGAACTGCGCGAACTGTTGCTGCAACTGCCTCAATCTGCTTGGCACCGGCGCAAGATCCAGGAAGGCAGTAAAGGTCCGCTGGTCGTGGAACTGGCCTGTGTGCGTGTGACTCCGATCCGTGAGGCATTGCCGGCGCCCCGCTGCTGGGCGATTTTCCGTCGTTCGCTGGGTGCGCAGCCGGAAACCAAATATTATTTGTGCAATGCCCCTGCGAATCTTCCACCAAGCGAACTCGCCCCTCTCACCGTGATGCGCTGGCCGGTGG
>CAWAGT010000002.1:0-475921 GCA_963781625.1 uncultured Chloroflexia bacterium
AGATGGACTAATCACAAATGACAAATTCTGCCTTAGTCGGTTTGGAAAACTAAAAGTTAAGGTACTGGCACGGTCCGTTGCGCCTGCGAAGCGGTACCCTTCTGGAAGTAGAGCAACATCCAGGAGGCAGGCATGACACAGGAATGGACGATCCACAGACGCATAATTCAACTGAGCGATGGGCAGCGGAGGTGGGATCTGGTTTACCAGTGCCTTCTGAGATGGAGCGAGGAGATGATCCAATCCTTGGAACCTCAGGAGGCAAACCATGAGAATCGCGAATTATGTACGGGTCTCGACGCAACGTCAGGCACAGACCCAAACGAGCGAGCAGCAGATTGAGCGGCTGCAGGCGCATATCAGAGACAAGGGCTGGATACTGGAAGCGGAGCATATCTATCAAGATAACGGTTACAGTGGTGCGAAACTGAACCGGCCGGGATTAGATGCTTTACGCGACCATGCTGTTTTGGCAGACTTTGATCTGGTCTTGATCACGGCACCATCGCTTGGCACGAAATTACGTGCACCAGGTGCTGATCATTGAAGACTTGGCAAAACGAGGTATTGCGGTGGAATTTCTGGACCGCCCGATGAGCGATGACCCGCATGATCAACTGCTGCTTCAAATTCGAGGGGCGGTGGCTGAATATGAACGCACGTTGATTGCGGATCGGATGCGTCGTGGACGTTTGAACAAGTATCGGGCGGGTAAACTGATTCCCTGGACACGGCCGCCCTACGGATATCGGGTAGATCCAGATCATCCCAGAGAGCCTGCGTTGCTCCAGTTGGATGCTGCCGATGCGGCCATGGTGCTTCAGATGTTTGAGGAATATCCGGAACCGCGGATACGCTATACTCGATTGCGAAAAGGCTCAGCGATCTGGGGATCCCGACCCCGACCGGAAAACCACGCTGGTACGTTTCCAGCCTGCGCTGGATCCTCACGAATACAGCCTATGTGGGCCGAGCTCAACCAATCGCACTTATTCAGTCCCTGCGAAGCACCGCAAATCGGCTATGCTGCCTGCTGGGCCAGGCGTAGCCTGGGCCTTGCGGCCGGAAGAAGACTGGATCGTTGTTCCAGTACCCGCGATAGACTCACAGGAAATTTTGATCGGGTTCAGGCCAAATTGTCCACTAATTAGAAAACCTCCCCCAGAAATGGGTAGTGTCCCTGTAACGAGTGAAAGGTCATTTCCATAGTGATTTTGGCGGTACACGAAAACTAAGCAATTCATCCATTGTCCAAACATGATCGGTCAAACCAGCCGCCATCGCAGGGGTTACCTGTTTCCATTTTTTGTACGAACCTTTGCGTCCTTTGGTTGGCATCGCGTGCGGTAAACGTTGGCGAAGCCCGCGATGCGGAATGACAAAGTGGTAATAGGCAAAAGCCAATGTCAATTGATGCTCAAGATAATCTGGGTCTTTTGAGAAGGCATTAACCTTGCAACTCATTCGTCTTGAATGTTGGCGGATAGTCAAGTTGTTACGTTCTACGCCATAAGTATTGATTGCACGGCTGACAGGCGATGCTTCAAGCGCCGCTTCAACTTGCTGCATTGTGCCATAAACAATACGTGTGGAGACTTCCACCACGCGTCCTTGCTCACGTTTTTTAACGACGACTGCGTAGCATAAATCTGGAGGCGGCACACGGTACGGTTTAGGAAAACGTCCCCGCGTTCCATTGCGCAATGGTTGTACTTGTTCTCCGTACACCTCCAAGAGCGCATCCGCATAATGAGGCAGTTCATCGCTGGTAAAGAACGGAATTTGCCCGTCAGAAGCCGATTTTAGCCGAAAAACCAGCCTGCACGCATGGGATAAGGTGCGTTTTCCCACCACCCAAGCAGGCACGATCTTACATATTGGACTAAAGGCAATCCAAACCCAAGCGTCGCCGTACACTTCGGCTAATTTTTCCAATGCGGTCAGTTGTTTTTCTTTTTTGTAGATAAATGTCCACAACTCATCCAACTGACATTCTTCCAAATGCAGATTACGGAAAAAATAATTCATCACTCCTTGACTATGAAGTCCCAAAGTTGGCAACCAGTGATTGACTGTGTCTTTGTCTACTTCTATCAGTCGAGATGTAGCGCGAATACTTAATCCTTCTGCCAGCGTTTTTGTTCCACGTCGATAGATTTCCAAATCTGTGCGAATACCTGCATACGCTGTACCGCTACTTGCTGAAATAATTGAGCCACATATTTGGCAACGAAATCGCGGCTGACCATGTTGCCAATCATGTAATTTGAGTTGAGCCGATGAGCCTGTTTTCCCAAACATAGAACATCGCCGCGACTGACAGTAGCATGTCGTATAATCCATTCCGTTGCTCCTCGAAACTTTTGATAGTTTCGAGAATAATAGATTTTCGACATAACACAAACATCATTTTTTGTCATCACTCGTTACAGGGACACTACCGATTTTCGCTTGTGTTCTGTTTTTGGAAGAACGACGAGTAAATCCAAGTCGCTATCTTCGCGCGCAGAGCCGCGTGCCCACGAACCGAAGAGAATGATCTTTACAGGATGGAATTTGCGCACGATCCGATCTATAACCTCGGCAAGATAGGGCGGTTGTTTGGCGAGTGTCGTTCTCATGGCATCTCGATTTTACTAAAGTTTTTCCCACTCTTCGCGCGTGAGATTTGCCTGACGAAGGACGCGCGCCAATAAGTCTTTGCTGATTTCACTTTGATGTGGATTTGGAAGAATAAGTCGTAATTCTCCCTTAATTAAAAACTCGTGCCTGCCTCCTGCGTATGGTCCCTCAAAGCCTGCTTGCTTAAGTGCTTTTATTAATTCTCTACGCTTGACAGGTTTGAACGAGGGCATGACTATGCTTTTTCTGGCACAAGTTGAATCCCTGCTACCACAGGAAGTTTATGCCCCATTCGTAAGCCAAGTATAAGCCAGTCTTCCAACGCGCTTTGGAGTTCTTCCCGGCAAGTTTCAAGATTGTCTGCCTGCGCCCACACACCCTGAAAACCTTCAATTTCGCCATAGTACTGACCATCTTCGAGGATTTCGTATTTTGCCAGCTTCATGGTGTTTTGAATGTAAGAGATTAACATGCTACACCTCTTTACAAATTATACATCCTTATTTTCTCTGCTCATCCAACGCCTTGAATATCAGTTCCTTCGTCACATTGGGGTCGGCTTTGTTTTATTACTCGCCTGCCATTTCCAACACAGTGTCAACAACAGATGGAGATATTGAGAAACCTGACTTTTGCAGTTCTTCAATTTCAGGTCTGAGCAATGGAATTAATTCAAGTTGCTTGGCTTTGAGTAGAACGCCCAATGTCCCGATTTTGGGAATGTTCAATTGAGCGAGTTTCCTGCGCCCCTTTTTCTCGTCCATCAAGACCCAATCAGCCTGTGGAATGTAAACTTCTTCGAACAGTTCCCACAACAGTTCAAGCCTTCCGATGGAAGCCAAACCGATAAGCGGCGTAGTATCTGAGACAACGATCATTTCTTGTCGTCTGGAGTAAGTTTTTCGACCGCTTCAAGTTCTTCTTTTACTTCGTCTTCTGAATAATTGATAAAGGCAATACCGCGGGTTTTGAGCAGTTGAATGAAGTCAAGGCGGGAGATGCCGAGCAATTTCCCTGCCTTGCCTGAGGAAATTTTCCCTTCGGAGAAAAGTGAAAGGACCAACCACTCTGAAACTCGATTTTGGACTTCATCCTTGCTTATACCGAGTTTGAGTAAGTTGTCTGGAATTTGTACACTAAAAGTAGTCTCGTTCATTGGAAACTCCTTGGCGAAGATCCCGTTCAATCGGGATTTCTATAATTTTAGCACGAGAGGTTATTTTCTTCTCTCCTCCAAAGCTTTCGTGAGTAACTCCTTCGTTACATTCGGGTCGGCTTTGCCCCTTCGACACTCCCCTCGGTCGCAGAGCAGGCTTTGGCGGCGCGGGCGATTTATTCCTGTATCAACGGTGTCATGCGGATTCTATTTTCTTCTACAACAGGGAAATGCCCAACCCAGTTATCTCTGCTTGCAAGAGCTTGAACAGCTACTTGCGCTATGTATTGTGATGACTTTGGAGGAACTCGAAATAAAATTACTCCGCTTTGAGCGCGAAACTTTGAACGAAAAGTCAGTTCACCAAAATCCTTGTCAAATGTTACGACGACGCGGTCTTCTTCCTGCGCACGTTGAAGAATTTTCTAGTCGGATATCCCGCGCGAGTCTTCTCGAATCCACGCCACGTCGTGACCTCCATTACGCAAGGCTTGCACTGCATCCAATGGAAAATTTTCATCTGCGAGCAGTCGCATGATTAAGCCTGCGAGACCTCGAAAGGATAGACTTTCTCTGCTTTGAGTATGTTCGAGGCGTACATTAGGCAAGCGGCAATATCTTCATGTGTAACGTCTGGATAGTTTCTCGTGATTTCACTTTCAGCCCAACCTTGCGCAAGCAATTCAACGATAAACTCCACCGCCAATCTTGTTCCTTTGATGACGGGCTTGCCGACGAGTATTTTAGGGTCAACAATAATTCGTTCTTTCCAGTCCATCATTAACTCCTTTTGAAAAGGCGACCCTCTTAATTTTAGCATGTTTCAAAGAGGTGTTTATTTCCTTTTCTCTTCCAATGCCTTGAGCATCAGTTCCTTCGTCACATTGGGTCGGCTTTGCCCTTCGTGGCGCGGGCAACTTGTCCTCATTTTTCCTTATTTTGAGCAAATTCGATTTCCATCTTTTCCAGATCAATCTTGGCGCCCGCAGAAACAAGGAAATCCATCCCTAAAATTCCCTGAATATCGAAGCCATAATCCATGCCACCAATTTCAATTTCAAAAAGTTTTGTCGAGTACATTCCTACCTGCAATTCGTCAACTTTGCGAGTAAAAACGACTTCACTTCCTCCAACACCGAATATTGTGTGCAAGGCATCGTCTGGTTGTGGCACAATATCGATTTGGGATAATGTATCTGCCGACAAAATGGTCCCGCCTGAGCCGGTATCTATCAGCACATTGGGGACCTTTATCTTTTTACTCTGGTGAATAACGATTATCGAGATAAATGGCAGGTTATCCTTGATCCGCAGTCGCATGTCCCCTTCGAATGCCAAGCCATTGCCGTTCCTGAATATCCAATTGTTGGCGACTGGTGTGAACGAAGTAAAACTCCCGTTCGGGATATTGCTTGTGAAGTGTCCGGTATTTTTGCATGGCAGTTGTACCGTCTGTACACGTTTCCAAAACCGCGATCTTGTCTAAAACGCGTTTTGTTTTGGCGCTATGCGCCTTGACGGCTTCAATCACCAGCCATTGATTGGGATAGGATTTACGAACGTTTACCCATCGCATTGGATGCTCCTTCTTTCATTTACATTATAGCAAAGACCATTCACCGATCCACTACTTTCTTCTCTCTTCCAACGCCTTCATCAACAACTCCTTTGTCACGTTCGGGTCGGCTTTACCCTTCGTGGCGCGGGCGACTTGTCCCATGAACCATTGCAGGAGAGTCTCTTTGCCGGCGAGGTATTTCTCCACTTCGGCGGGGTTGCCCTCAATGACTTTCGTCACAATTTCTTGAATAAAACTTTCGTCGGAGACCTGGGCGAGTCCCTTTTCTTTGACGATCCGCGCGGGGTCGCCGCCATTTTTAAGGAGTTCGGCGAGCACAGTTTTGCCCGCGCTGCCGCCGATGGTTTTATCGGTGACCATGTCAATGAGTTGAGCAAAGGATTCGGGCGCGAGCGTAACCTCGTCAATGGTCTTGCCCGAGTCATTGAGATAGCGCATGAACTCGCCCGCGATCCATGAATGGATGGCTTTCGCTGAACTCTTCGCTTTGGCAACCACGCTCTCGAAGTAATCGGCGAGCGCACGTTCGGATGTAAGAAAACGCGCTTCGGACGGAGTCAGGTTGAAGTCCGTGATGAAGCGGGCGGTCCTGGCTTCGGGCAGTTCGGGCAGTTGAGTCCGAATCCCGTCGATCCACGCATCCGAAAGTTGCAGTGGCGGCAGGTCAGGTTCGGGGAAGTAGCGGTAGTCGTGCGCCTCTTCCTTGCCGCGCTGCGAGACGGTCACGCCACGCACATCATCCCAGCCAAGCGTTTCCTGGGCAACGCTTCCGCCCGACTCATACAGCTTGATCTGACGTTCGATCTCATACGCCGAGGCACGCGTGAGCGCGCGGAAACTGTTGAGGTTCTTGATCTCGGTGCGCGTGCGGAACTCGTCATTGCCGACGGGGCGCACGGAGATGTTCGCTTCGAAACGCAGGACGCCTTTTTCCATGTCGCCCGAGTTGACGCCGAGATAACGTAAAATGGCGCGGACTTTCGTGGCGTAATCGAGCGCGGCTTCGACAGAGCGCATATCGGGCTCGGAGACGATCTCAAGCAATGGGACGCCTGCGCGATTGAAATCGACCAGCGCATAATTTTTTTCGTGACTCAATTTCGCAGTATCTTCTTCGATGTGAACCCGCCTCACTCTCACTCGAAGTTGATTCTCGGAATTGGGCATTTCACTCGCTGAGGCATTCGCCCTCTCTCGACCCTGTGGGTCGCCCTCTCCCCGCTTCGTCTCCGTGGCGCGAGGCGCCACTCCGCTCAGCGCGAGTGGGAGAGGGGGATTCTGGCTCCCTTCCCCTGAAAGGGGAAGGGCCGGGGATGAGGGCGCATCTACATCCAACCACCCTTTTTCGCAGATCGGCAACTCGTATTGTGAGATCTGATACCCCTTGGGCAGGTCGGGGTAGTAATAGTTCTTGCGCGCAAAGGTGTTGTGCTTGTTGACCGAGCAATTCAACGCCAGCCCGACCAACGCGGCAAGCTCGGTCGCCTTTTTGTTGACAACGGGCATCGCGCCAGGCAGACCTGTACACGTGGGGCAGATGTTGGTGTTCGGCTCAGGCGCGGAACCATAGTCCGCAGAGCAACTACAGAACATCTTCGAGTTGGTGAGCAACTCACCGTGAATTTCAAGTCCGATTACGGGTTCGTATTGGGTCATAAGTTAGTCTCGTTACACGTTTGATAAAAAGTCGCTCTTTTCCAACACTCCTACCACAAATTGATCTGGTGGTTGCGGTTCTTCAAGGTGTTGAACTGTCACGCCTAATTTTTTCATTACTTTTTGGGATGGAATGTCTTTGTAACCTGTTGTGGCGATGATCCGCCCAAGGTTCTCATGGGTAAAAAGATATTCCACGACAGCGCGAGCGGCTTCTGGCGCAAATCCCTTGTGCTGATGTGATGGGTGAATCGCCCAAAATAATCCTACTTCAGCGGTAGCGGGAGCATTACGAGGACGATTGAAAGCAGCTACGCTGTTGAAAGTATCTATATACGGAACAATCCCAACTGCACCAATTATCCCTCCGCTTTCTTTTAAAACAATGGCTCGTTCTCCGTAATGGGGCTGTCCCAACATGGAGAACATTTCATATCCCAGCACAGTCCATTGCAGCCAGCGTTGACGTTCACTTAGCGATATATCCCACTCGATGGATTGGCTAAGAACATTGTTAATGGAGTCAAAGTCATCCATGGTTAATTCACGGACGATCAATCGTTCAGTTTCGAGGGAAGGGATACGTCTGGTCATAGGCACCTACTGTGAGAGTCTCATAAGTTAGGCAACTGCTTATGCCAATCTGTGACCTGTTGATAGGCATACCCAACCTGGAATAACGTTTGTTCGTCCAGGTGTTGGCCGATGAGTTGCATGCCGACAGGCATCTCTTTGGAGAAACCTGCGGGTAATGCAAGAGACGGAACACCAGCGGGATTGATCGCAACAGTGTAAATATCGGAGAGATACATTTCGAGCGGATCGCTCGTTTTTTCGCCGAGCTTGAATGCTGTGGTGGGAGTGATGGGGGCGAGGAGTAGGTCCACGGAGGCGAAGGCAGTTTCAAAGTCACGACGCAGAAGCGTGCGCACTTTTTGCGCTTTCAAGTAATACGCTTCGTAATATCCCGCGGACAACGCGTACGCGCCCAGCATGATGCGTCGTTTCACTTCATCACCGAAACCTTCATGGCGAGTTTTGAGATAGATGTCGATCACATCCTTTGCACCTTCTGAGACCGAGAGACCAAAGCGCGTGCCGTCCATGCGGGCAAGGTTGGCGCTGGCCTCCGCGAAAAGCAAAAGATAGTAAACGGGCAGACCGTATTTGGTGTGGGGCAGCGCGACCTCGTGAATCTCCATGCCGAGTTTTTCAAACTGGCGGATGGCTTCCTGAATGGAAAACTCCACACCCGCCTCCATGCCTGCCACGAAATATTCCTTTGGGATGCCGAGCTTCATCCCTTTGACGGGTTTGTTGATGTTCTCGATGTAGTTGGGAACTGGTGAGTTGTAAGTGGTACTGTCATGCGGATCGTTGCCCGCGATGACAGCAAGCACGGTCGCGCAATCATAGGCGTCGCGAGTCATGGGACCAACACAATCAAAGGAGGATGTGAGCGCGATGTGACCGTAACGAGAGACGCGACCATACGTGGGCTTGATGCCTGTCACGTTGCAGAAGCCCGCAGGCTGGCGCACGGAACCGCCCGTATCTTCGCCGATAGCGAAGGTGCATAAACTCGCCGCCATGCTTGCCGCCGCGCCGCCACTCGAGCCGCCAGGGACGTGCTCGAGATTCCACGGATTGTGAGTGGGAAACAAGCCTGAGTTCTCACAAGTTGAACCCATTGCAAACTCGTCCATGTTGGTCTTGCCGAGGAGGACGGCGCCCGCATCTGCTAGTTTGTTTGTTACGGTGGCATTGTATTGGGGAACGTAATTCTCCAGAATTTTTGATGAACACGTTGTGCGAACGTTGCGCGTCGAGATGCAGTCCTTCATCGAAAAAGGGATGCCCGTCAGCAGGGTGACGTTCCCGCCTTTAGCAATGCGTTCATCGGCTTTCTTTGCCTGCTCGAGTGCGAGATCATCCGTGACGGTGACATAAGACTTAACTTTCTTGTCCACTTCGTGGATGCGGTCGAGCGTTGCCTGAGTCAATTCGACGGAGGAGATTTGCTTGGATTTGAGAAGCTCGTGAGTTTCTCGGATGGTTAGTTGATTCAGTTCCATAGTTATTTAGTCACATTGTCGAATAGCTGAGAATCCTGTTGGCCAACCACTGAGACATGGAGTCGCGGAGTTTTTAAATTCTCTGTGCCTTAGTGTCTCCGTGGTTCAAGCCTTTTATTCATCTCCTAAAACTGTTGGCACTTTGACATAGCCGCGCTCAGACTGCGGAGCGTTCTTGAGGAACTCTTCACGGCTCATGGATGGCTGGACTTCGTCCTCGCGCAGCACGTTTTCGGCATTGGCGATGTCCGATGCAGGTGGGACGTTCTCTGTGTCCACTTCATTGAGCATGTTGAAGTAGTCAATGATGGACGAGAATTGTCCGCTGAATTTTTCCGCTTCCTCTTCGGAGATCCCGAGTCGGACGAGGAAGGCGACGTGCTTGACGGTTTGGGTGTCGATGGTTTGGGTCATATCATTCCGACTCCGTTGGTCGAGACGCAAGCAGTCGAAACCAACAATTGATTGCAAATAGAAAAGAAAAGGTGTGCCTGAAATTGGTGGTCTCGATACGTTCCTCGCTCTTGCTCGGAACAACTCGACCACCGACGCTTAACTTTAAATCCAGCATACTATCCAATCCACGGCGCAGACCAGTGAAGGTGCTGACCTTGCGAATTGCCAGCAAAGAGCCATCCACGTAGGGCTCTGCACTGGAACCCAAGTCGTGGCGAATGGTCAACTTTTGGTCGGGCATACCGAAGATGATCTCGGCTGAAATTGTGTATCCCGGCAAGCGGATGGAATGCACTTGCGAACCTGTCATCCGTGCACCACGAGTTTCTTTGACACCTTGCGTTTCCTCCAGCGGCACAGTCAATTCCGAGGAACGGATCTTTGACAACCGATTTGCCAATTCACGCACGGTTCCGCTGGGTGAGTCCTTTTTGGCGTTGCTGGCGTAGTCAATGATCTCCCATTGCGGGATGAACTTTGCTGCGATCTCGGCAAATTTTTGCAAGAGAACAACCGTCAAAGCAAAGTTGCCGACAGCCAGCACCCCGCGCTGTGCTTTTTCAGCGGCTGTCGCAATTTCATCATAGTCTTCGTTAGCTAGTCCTGATGTACCGATTACGACATGCGCTCCGTGTTGTAACGCACTCAACACGTTTGATTTCGCCACATCTGGTCTGGTGAACTCGAAGAACACATCGCACGGATGTGCCGCCAGCGCTTCCGGCGCCGCTGCAAGAACAGGACAGGTCAAGCTTGGCTCGGTCAGCACGTTGCCGAGGGCCTTGCCTGCATGAGTGCGCGATACCGCAGACACAAGCGTGATATCGTTCTGTTCGGCAATGGCACGAGCTACGGCAGAACCAGCCCAACCAGTAGCACCAGCAAGACAAACGCGGATCGATGAATGAGAATCTGTCATTGCTACCTTCTATGGCACGAGTCGAGTCGGTCCGCGATGCAGGAAGACCACTTCGCGTATACTCTTCTGATTAAGCATCGCGGCAAGCAACCGTGCCAGACCAAATCCGAATCCGCCATGTGGTGGACAGCCATACTTGAAGAAATCAAAATAAAACTGTATTGACTGCAGATTTATACCTTTTTCGGTTGCCTGTCTTACCAACACATCATGGCGATGTTCACGTTGTGCACCCGTAGTAATTTCCATCCATTTCCATAATAAATCGAAACTCTTGGTTACAGAAGGATTATCTTCCTTCCTCATATGATAAAACGGACGAATTTCAATTGGATAATCGGTAATGAAAATAAATTCGTGCCCATGCTTTTCTTTTGCATACTCGCATAACAATCGTTCGCCTTGAGGATCTATATCTCCCTTTTTGGTATCCGCAGGCAGCGTGTATCCTTTACCACTAAGAATCGTTTGCGCTTCTTCCATGGTTACTTTGGGAAAAGGAAGGCTTGGAACCACGACTTCAACTCCAAATGTTTCCGTAATTTCCTTACCGTGTTTTTCCCTGACAACTTGCAAAGTATGCTGAAGCCAACGTTCCTCAAATTCCATTACATCTTGATGAGAGTCGATCCATGACATTTCCATGTCCACACTCGTGAATTCAGTGGAGTGTCTGGGCGTAAACGATGGGTCGGCTCGAAAGGCGGGACCGATTTCAAAGACACGATCTGTACCTGCTGCCATTGCCATCTGTTTGTAAAACTGGGGCGATTGTGCCAACGAGGCGGTCTGCCCGAAATACTCCAACGAGAAAAGTTCGGCTCCGCCTTCACTCGGACTGCCCATGATTTTTGGCGTATGGATTTCCACGAATCCATTGGATATCCAAATTTCACGCATTGCCATTTCGACTGAGGTTTGAATCCTGAATATCAACTGATTCTCTGGTCGACGCATATCCAGAAAACGCCAGTCTAATCTTTTGTCAGCTTCTGTTTCTGTTTTGCCAAAAATGTCGATCGGCAGATTTGCGTCTGACATTGAGTCGACATGAAGAGACTTCAACTGTATTTCCAGTTGACCAAGTTTCACATTCGGATTGCTGACGACAGCCCCTGTTACTTCAATTGTCAATTCTCGCGTCAGAGTCTCGATCAACTCATTTATGTCTTTATTTTCTTCAGAACGTTCGGCAACGATTTGAACAAGTCCGGTATGATCACGCAGAATAATGAACTGCACAGCCTTTTGGTTTCTGACAGTCTGTACAAAACCCTTTGTAGTGATAAGTTCTCCAATTTGTGCTTTTGCGTCGCGGACGAGGGTTCGTTCCATGAGTGTTATTCTTTAATTTGGATATGCAACTCTTTCAACTGTTTCAGCTCGACTTCCGACGGTGCGTCTGCCATCACATCGCGCCCGGCTTGATTCTTGGGGAAGGCGATCACTTCGCGGATATTGGGTTCGTCTGCCAGCAGCATCACCAAACGATCGATCCCCGGTGCCATGCCGCCGTGTGGGGGAGCGCCGAATTCGAAGGCTTCCAGCATGTGACCAAATTTCTGTTCGATCTCATCACCGCTCAAACCAAGCAACTGAAATACTTTGAGTTGAATATCACTGCGGTGAATACGGATCGAACCTGAAGCCGTCTCGTATCCATTGCAAACCATGTCGTACGCGTCGGAAAGAATCTCGGCAGGGTTCGTCTCGAACTTCGGCAGGTCATCCAATTGTGGCATGGTGAACGGATGATGCTCTGCATCCCACTTCTTTTCTTCTTCATTCCAGGCAAACATCGGGAAGTCCACTACCCAGGCAAACGCCATCACGTTCGGATCGACGAGCTTCAAGCGATCGCGGAAGATCAACCGCAAGCCACCCAGCACTTTGTTGACCACCGCGCGTTGATCAGCGGCAAACAGGATCAGATCTCCTTCTTTCGCGCCGACTTTGGATTGGACAGCTTCGGCTTCTTCCGGTTTGACGAACTTCGCAGCGGTTCCTTTCAAGCCTTCGCCTGTCACTGCTAAAGTGGCGAGTCCCTTCGCTCCGAGCGCCTTGGCGGACTCGGTCAGCGCGTCCACCTCCTTGCGCGAGTAGCCTGCGCAGCCAGGCGCGACGATACACTTGACCATGCCGCCCGCTTCGATGGCAGCTTGAAAGACGCGGAAATCGCTCTCCGCGAAAATGTCGCTGGCGTCGATCAACTCCATCCCAAAACGGAGATCGGGTTTATCCGTTCCATATTTGTCCATGGCCTCCCGATACGAAAGCCTGGGCCACGGCGAGGATAACAATTTCTTCTGCGGCGCGAGCGCGGGAATCATCTCTGTGTAAAGCCCTTCGACCAGCGCCAGCACATCATCGCGTTGCACAAAGGACATTTCCAGGTCGAGCTGTGTGAACTCCGGCTGACGGTCGCCGCGCAGATCCTCGTCGCGGAAACAGCGCGCGATCTGGAAGTAACGGTCCATGCCGGCGACCATCAACAACTGTTTGAGTTGTTGTGGCGATTGCGGCAACGCGTAGAACTGTCCCGGGTAAATACGCGAGGGAACGAGATAGTCACGTGCACCTTCAGGTGTCGCCTTAAAAAGAATCGGCGTTTCGATTTCGATGAATCCCTGCCCATCGAGAAAATCGCGCATGAATTTGACGACCTTATGGCGCAGGATCATATTGCGAGTCATACGCTCACGGCGCAGATCGAGATAACGATAATGGAGGCGCGTGTTCTCGTCTGGCAGATCGTTCTCGCCGCTGATCATGAAGGGCAGAGTCTTGGCCGGATTCAACACTTTGATCAACTCGGCAATGACTTCCACTTCCCCGGTTTGCATCTTGGGGTTTTCCATCCCGGCCGGTCGTTTCTGGACCGTGCCTGTAATCTGCAGTACCCATTCCATGCGGACGTTGGAGACTGCCTCGAGAGTCTGTTTCGATAGGTCGGGATTAACCGTGACCTGGACAATTCCATAGCGGTCGCGCAGATCGAGGAAGATGACCCCGCCATGATCGCGGCGACGATGCACCCAGCCAGCAATGGTCACTTGCTGGCCGATGTTCGTTGCTCGTAGTTCGCCGCAGGTATGCGTTTTGTACATGGTGCGCCTCCGAATTCGATGTCTGTCATTGCGAGCCTTCGAGAAGCAATCTCATCGTTCTGCCAGAGATTGCTTCGTTGTGACGCAGGGCGTCACTCCTGGCAATGACGGTTGGTGTGCTGTATATAAAATAAATCGCCCTTCGCGGCGCCTTGGCGCTACGTTGGGCGATTGGCCGTTTCTCAGAACTTACTCTTTAACCAGCACAGCTTCGCCCAACGATGCGGTGATCGTCATTATCGTTATGATTATTATTGGCGAAGCGGAAATGGTATTGCATAACCGCGACATTATAGCATAAATTCCCAACCTGCTATCATTTTTGAAAGCTCGCCAGGTTAGCGGGGGCTTGAAAAGTGTTTTGAATTGTTGTATTTTATTAATATCCTTCCACACCTTACCCTCAATCAGGAGAGTTCTCATGAATCTGCGTAACTTGTTCATCGTCAATACGATCGTCGCGCTTGTCTTTGCTGCGGCTCTATTGTTGGCTCCTAGAACCATGCTCGATCTTTATGGCCTGAGTGTAGGCACCAGTGTAACGAATAGTGCGAAAATCGGCCTCGTGACGCAGCTGTTAGGCGCGGCCTTGATCGTTCCCGGCTTGCTCAGTTGGTTTGCCCGGGCTATGGAAGACTTCGAAGCGAGGCGCTCCGTGGCGATCACTCTGTTTGTCTTCGACGCGGTCGGCTTTGGCGTTTCCTTCTTCGTTGGTATGCTTCCCAAAGCCATGTCGGTGGCGGGCTGGTCGATTGTTGTCTTGTTTTTGCTGTTTGCTCTCGCCTACGCTTACTTCCTTTTCATGCAACAATCAGAAATATAGTCCTGACACTCACAATATATAATGAAGCCCGCATGTGTTTTCACATGCGGGCATTTTTTATCCTGTGATTTGATCACTTAGCTCTTCCAAATTTGCCACTTCCTCATCCGTCAGTTTCCATCCCAGTGCACCGGCGTTTTCGTGAGCCTGGTCCGCGTTCTTCGCGCCGGGAATAGGCAGCGCGCCCTTGCAGATGACCCAGTTCAACGCGATCTGCGCATTGGACTTGCCGCCATGATCCTGGCCAATTTCGGTCATCAGTTTCAGCAGCGATTCCAACTTGGGAAGCAGCCCAGTGTAACTTCTGGAGCGCGCACCGGGTGGAGGATTGTCCGCGTGATATTTGCCTGTCAACAATCCTTGTTCGATGGGACTATAGGCAACAAGACGGATGCCCAATTCCTTGCAGCGGGCCAGTGTCCCATCCTTTTCCACGGTGCGGTTGAGCAAACTATAGTGAACTTGATTGGAGGCAAGGGGAACTTTGTGCCGCGCCAGCGAAGAGTAAGCGGCCAGCATGCGCGATTGACCGAAATTCGAAACACCCACCGTACGCGTCATCCCGCTTTTTACGCACTCGCCCAATGCCTCCATGGCGGTATCAGTACTCATGAGCGGACTCGGCCAGTGGATCTGGTAGAGGTCCACGCTTTCCACGCCGATACGGGCCAGGCTGTTTTTCAAGGCTCGCGGCAAGGCGCCCTTTCCAAATCTCCATGGAAACGGAAAGTACTTCGTGGCGATCAAAACAGGCTGCTCGGTCTCTTTGAGAAACTGACCCAGCAACTGTTCAGAACGACCGTTTCCATAAATCTCCGCCGTATCGATGAAACGGATGCCCTCCTCCAACGATGATTGAAAAGCCTGGCGCACTTCCACATCACCGTATCCATGCCCATATTGCCAGACCACACGGTCACCCCATTGCCATGCCCCCAACCCCATTTCGATGGCGTGCAAAAACCTGGTTTCACTGCTGATTTCAGCCATAACTGCCTCAGAAAAGAATTAGCTGATTGTACCCCGCAGGCTGCATTCCCGCCACGAACCTGCGGGATCTACGAAAAACCGAAGCGAAGAAATCACGCCGCTGTCACGCTGCGGCACCTACGGGGTTGCATCCTAAAAAATCAAAGAGCCTGCGCTTTGCGAGGTGCCTCGCATTTTCACTGGACTGCTTCGCTTGTAGTACAATTCAGGCCGCTTGAATTCTTGAGATTGGGAATTGATGGAACGCGAGACCCCACCCCAGCCCTCCCCAAATTCGCAATAAAATTAAGCTAAGAGTGCAAGAATTTGTTGCGAATTTGGGAGGGTGCCGACACTTGCACCTGGTGCCACTGCAGGTGAGGCGGGAGGGGCCGGGGTGGTCTGGCGCTCCCTGAATTCCCGGGAGATTCCTGTGAAAGCCCCATTTGATCCGCGGAAATTTGAATCCGCGTCGGACCTCAGCCGAAGGCTGGGTCTGTCCTTTTCGAACTTATCTTTGCTGACGCGTGCCCTGACTCACCGTTCGTACGTCAATGAGCATCCCGAACTCGTTGGAGGATAACGAACGCCTGGAATTCCTGGGAGATGCAGTGCTTGATTTTGTGGTCGGCGCTTGGGTCTATAATCGCTTCCCTGAGATGCCCGAAGGCGAATTGACCAAAATGCGTTCTGCCCTCGTGCGCAATGACCAGCTTGCCGCGTTTTCCCGTGCGCTGAACATTAGCTCCGCACTGCGGTTGGGACGCGGAGAACTCTCCTCGGGCGGCACCAAACGCGATAACCTGCTGGGTTCCGCCTTCGAGGCGTTGATCGGCGCGTTGTATCTGGATTCAGGCCTCGACACGGTGGAAGCATTTGTCCATCCCTTGTTAAGCGAGGCACAGGAATATATCCTGGACATGATCCACGATCCGAAGAGCCGCTTGCAGGAATGGGCACAAGCAGAGAAATTAGGAACACCAAAATATGAAACCGTCGGCTCCAGCGGACCAGACCATGCCAAAGTATTTGAGGTGGAAGTGCGTATTCAGGGTGTGACCTATGGCAGGGGGCAAGGCTCGAGCAAACATGTGGCGGCGCTCATCGCGGCACAGACTGCGCTTAAATCGCTGGGACTATCCTATAAATAAAAAAGGTTCTTCCTCAATCATACATGCCTCTTCGTTTAAAATCCCTCGAACTGCAAGGCTATAAAACTTTCGCTTCCAAAACCGTATTCGAGTTCGCGAGCGGGATCACCGCCATCGTCGGACCCAATGGATCGGGTAAATCGAACATTGCCGATTCCCTGCGCTGGGTGTTGGGAGAACAATCCTATGCGCTTTTGCGCGGCAAAAAGACCGAAGATATGATCTTCAATGGCTCCGAGCACCGCCCGCGCGCCGGGATGGCTTCGGCTCATATTCTGTTCGATAACACAGCTGGTTGGCTGCCCGTGGATTTCACAGAAGTGGGTATGACGCGCCGTGCCTATCGGGATGGACATAACGAATACTTGTTGAATGATCAACATGTGCGCTTGCGTGATTTGAATGAATTGTTGGCAGCCTCAGGTTTGTCGGAACGTACCTATACCATCCTCGGACAGGGACTTGTCGATGCCTCGTTGGCCTTGAAAGCTGATGAGCGCCGTCGGTTGTTTGAAGAAGCGGCTGGTGTAGGTTTGTATCGTGTCCGTCGCGAAGAAACGCTCAAGCAACTCGAAAACACGATGCATAACCTCGAGCGCGTGCTCGACATCATGTCTGAACTGGAGCCGCGCCTGCGAAGTCTGGAACGCCAGGCAAAACGCGCCATCGAATACACGCGGGCGCAGGCTGACTTGAAAGTGATCCTGCGTGAATGGTATGGCTACCATTGGCATCGTGCACAGGCCGAGTTGACCGATGCTCACGAAGCTTTGAAGGCACAGGATGCGCGGGTGATTGAAGCACGTCAGGTTCACCTGGCGGCGCAGACGGAATACAGCACCTTCCGTGAGAAACTCAGTGATTTACGCAGTCGGCTCAATGCATGGCATCGTCAGGCGGCAGAACTGCATAGTCAGCGCGAAGAAGTAAGCCGCGAACTGGCGGTACTGGAAGAACGTCAGCGTTCTCTTTCGGGAACGCAATCTTCTGTACTGGGGGATAAGGAGCGCGCCTCGGATGAAGAACAAATTGCCCGGGAGCGGTTGACAGAAACGGAACTGGAAGCTGCGCGCTTGCAAGCTGAGTACGATGAAGCACAGGGACAATTTGTTGGCGCGCAAAGTACATTACAGAGTAAGCAAACGGAACGAGCCCAAGTTGAAGACAGATTACAGTCTGCGCGGGCCGAGATCGAAACGGGACGTGCGCAACGCGCCGAAACGCAGGCGCGTCTGGATGAGTTGACCTCGCGGGCAAATAACTTACAAACTCATTTGGAGAATATCAATCGGGCCATTGAACTGGCAGAGTCGAATCTGCAGGAAGTTGACGCGAAATATGCGCAGTCGCGTTCCCTACGAAGTTCGGCTGAGGAAGAACTCCGAGGAGCAGAAGAAAAAGAAGAACGGAGTAAAAAGGAAGTTGAAAGACTGGACGGCGAACGGGACCTCAAAGGGGAAGAGCGAGCGAATCGGCTGGCGGAACATACGCGCCTCAGGACGCAACTGGAGGTGCTCGAGCAAGCCGAGCAATCCTTGGCGGGTTATGCAGAGGGTGCCCGCTTTTTGTTGGAGGCGGCGCGCCAATCACAGCTTGGAGGCGCACGCGGTGCATTGAGCGCCGCGCTGGATGTCCCCGCCCAACTCGAAACCGCGGTGGCTGCCGCGCTGGGCGATACCTTGGACGCGATTCTGCTGGATGCCGGCGAAATCGATAAAGCGTTGCAACTTCTTGAAACCAATGAAGCCGGCCGCGCGGCTTTGCTGCCTCTGGAGAATCAGGCACGACCGCTCATCACGAAACCAAATGATGAGGAGTGTATTGGCGTTGCCTCTGAGCTGGTCAACGTGCCCGACGAACTGCGCGCGGCTGTGCAGCTCATGCTCGGGCAAACCTTGATCGTGCGGAATCGCATTGCAGCTCGTCGTTTGATCCCGGATTTACCGACTCACGCGCGGATCGTGACTCTGCGCGGGGAAGTTTTCCGTGGCGATGGACTCATCATCGCGGGAAGGTCCGCTTCCGCTGGCGCGTCCGCCCTGAGTCGCCCGCGCCAAAAACGCGAGTTGACCAAAGCTCTGGCTGAGTTAAGCGCGCAGATCGAAGTCTTTGAACCGCGAGGTCGAATCGCTTTCCGTACAGATCCAGGCTGCCCAACAGGAATTGAGTCAGGCTAATGAAGCGGTCCGTGCGGCACGCCCCAATCTGGAGAATGCCCGGAGAAATGAACAACAGGCCGGGTTGGAGTCTGAATCGGCGCGGCGCCAATGGGCGTGGCAGAAAAGTCAACAAACTCAGTTAAAAGCCGAGGCGAATGAGACGGCCTCGATCCGTCAGGACTTGATCGCCTCACAAGCCGAGCTTGAGAATCAGTCAACAGCCGCGCAGGAAGATGTGCGCGTTCTTTCTGAGCAGTTGCGCGCCATGGATTTGGCTGAGGCACAAAGCCAGGTTTCGTACTGGAATACGCGCGTGGCGGTGGTGGAACGCGCGCTGGCTGATGCGAGTGCTCGGAGAGAAGAAAGAGGCGTAGAGGTGGCCAGGTTCGATACGCGTCGGCTTGAGCTGGCGGCGCGCTTGCAGGAAGCGGAATCATCGCTTGCCAGCCTGGAGCGGAATAAATCTGCGCTGCGTGAGCGTGAAGCCGCCTTACATTTACAGATCGATGAATTGAGCGTGCAGCTTGATCCGGCGGAAAAAGATTTGGCAACAGCCGAGCAGGAGGAAGCGCGTTTGCAGGAAGCAGAGGCCAATGCTCAGCGTGCGCTGGCTTCTGCGGAACGGCTGTTTGGTCAGGTGCAGTTGGATCAGGTGCGAAAACAGGAAGGACTGGAAAACCTGCGCCAGAGGATCACGGATGATTTTGGTCTGGTGATGTTCGAATACGCTTCGGATGTATCGGGTCCGGTGCCTTTACCGCTCGAGGGGATGGTCGAGGAATTGCCGGTAGTGACTGAGACCTCTCCTGATCTGGAATCCCAGTTGACCCAAAGCCGTACTCGCCTGCGGCGTTTGGGGCCGATCAACCCGGAAGCGAAACAGGAGTTCGACCGCGAGTCCGAGCGTTATTCGTTCATGCGTGCCCAGGTGGATGATCTGCGTAAAGCGGAGGAAGATCTAAAGCAGATGATCGCGGAATTGGATGAACTCACCAAGCAAGAGTTCTCCAAGACCTTCGACGCCGTGGATAAACAGTTCCGCGCCATGTTCACGCGCTTGTTCGGCGGCGGCTCGGCGCGCCTGGCGTTGACCGATCCGGATAATCTGGTCGAGACGGGGATCGAAATCGAGGCGCGTTTACCGGGACGCCGTGAGCAGGGCCTGGCGTTGCTTTCCGGTGGCGAACGCAGTTTGACTGCCGTGGCGCTGGTTTTTGCACTGCTCAAGGTTTCTCCCACACCCGTTTGTGTCATGGATGAGGTGGACGCGATGCTCGACGAAGCCAATGTGGGCCGTTTTCGTGATCTCTTACATGAGCTAAGCATGGATACGCAGTTCATCATCATCACGCATAATCGCAACACCGTTCAGGTCGCGGATGTGATTTACGGCATTACCATGGGGCGTGATTCGGCCAGCCAGGTGATCAGTTTGCGGCTCGATCAGGTAACCGAGGAAATGCTTAGTAGAGCATAATAAATTGGCTGAAGAAAATAAAATCGCCCGATAGCTGCTATCGGGCGATTCTCGATTCTCTTCCCGTTCTATTGTTGGGTGGGGAAGGCCGGCTCTGTTGGAACGCGATCCTTCCATATATCGTAGGTTGTGATATCAGCCTTGTCACGGATCGAGGTCAGCCAATCAGTGAAGGCAGTCTGTTGCTTTTGTTGATATTCACTTTCCGTCAGGGGTCGGTCCTGTCGGCCGAGCACCTGAATGATGTGATATCCAAACTGGGTTTTGACGGGTTCACCGATCTCGCCAATTTTCTGGCTGAAGGCAGCGGCCTCGAATTCAGAGACCATGGTGCCTTTCCCAAACCAGCCCAGGTCGCCGCCATTGGCAGCAGAGCCGGTATCCTTTGAACTGGACTTGGCGAAGGTTGCGAAATCGCTGCCCTGTTGAAGGAAGTTATAGATGGTCTTGGCTTCTGCTTCAGTGTCAACCAGGATGTGCCGCGCCCAGACCTCTTCTTCTGAATGCGGTGTATCCTTGGTAATCTCATCCATTAGTTTCGTGCGAAGCAATTGCGCTTCAAAAGCAGACCGTACTGTTTTTTCGCTGATGCCGTCAGCTTGCAGCTTGGCCATGGACTCCTTGTATTGAGTCTGGTAGTCTGCCAGGGTGTAGGGAGTGGCCGTGCCGGTTGGCTGCGGAACGAATGTGGGCGTGGGGGCACCCTGGGTCGCGGTGGCCGTTGCGGTCATCGAAAGATCGGGCGTAGCCGAAGGTTCGGGGGTGAAGGTGGATGCCTCGGTTGGCGTTGCTGTGTTGGGATAGAGAGTCAACTGCTCGCTCGACATGGTCGCGGTCGAGAACTCGGTCGGCGGGATGGTCGGCGTAGGTGTTCCATTGGGGAAAAAATTATAGGATTCCTGAATCGCTTTTTCGAGTTCATTTTCACCAACCGTGATGCCAAGTTTTTCAGCCTCCTGACGAATCAAAATCTCATCCGTCATTTGATCCAACACCTGCTGGCCGAGGGTGTCGGTGTTTTGCAGTGTGGACAAAATCTGCTGTAGCTGCTGCGAGGCGTCCAATCCAAAACTCTGCTGATAGAACGAATATTGATCGTACAGGTTCAGCAGGTTGACACGTTGGAGGCGTACGCGTTCCTGCCATTCTTCCGTGGTGATCTTTACCCCGTTGACGATTGCCACGGGTTCCTGCTGTGCCAAAACGTTTATTTTAAGATAACCATATACCAGAAATCCAACCGCCAACAGAATTCCGCCAATGCTGATCCCCAGGATCAATCTGGTTTGGCGTCGTTCGCGTTCGACGCGGGCAAGGTGTTTCTTGGTTACTACCTTGGGGGTAGAAGGAGGAGGGGTTTGTTTTGCCATTCGATTTCTCCATGAGGCAAAAGCGGAGCCTGGCGCGTTCGGTATTTTTTCATTGAACGTACCATTCCCCGCATTTGCTCTTCAGGATCAGCGTCCCTCCTCGAAGGATCTGCCTGTGAAGGGAAGCAAGGCAATGTGACGTGCCTGTTTAATGGCCGCGGCCACCGCGCGTTGATGTCTGGCGCAGGCACCTGTCTGGCGGCGAGGGCGAATCTTGCCCTCTTCCGTGATGTAGCGCCTGAGCAGGTCGGTCTTTTTGTAGTCAATTGTCAGAGATTTATCTGCGCAGAATTGACAATTTTTCGGCTTGGCAAAGAAGCGGCGTTCACTGCCGCCTTCCGGCCCGCCGGATGGTCTTCTATCTTCTGCCATTTGTTACTCCAGTTCTGTTTGATTCCAATATCAGACATGCCTCAAGGTTGCCGGCATGCCAAAATCGGTGCCAGGTAGTTTTCTGTGAAGGCTTGTCGCGTCCGCTTAGAAGGGAAATTCATCCTCGTTTGCAGACATGTCGTTTTCGTCAGAAACGAGATCCGATGTGTGTTGTGGCTGGCTGCTGGGATCGCGGCGGTCACTGCGTTCGCCGAGCATCATCATCTCATTGGCAACCACCTCGACGCTGGTGTGTTTGACACCTTCCTTATCGTCCCAGCGGCGGGTCTGCAAGCGTCCTTCAATGTAGACCTGCTGGCCTTTATTGAGGTATTGTTTGCAGATCTCCGCCAGGTTGCCCCAGGCCACAATGTTGAACCATTCCGTCTCGTTATGACGTTCCCCATCCACAGTGTTCCAGGTCCGACTCACGGCGACCGTGAAGGTGGTGACGGGGCGCCCAGAGGGCGTATAGCGCATTTCGGGGTCGCGTCCAAGATGACCGATAATCTGTACTTTATTAAGGCCTCGGCTCATGTCAATCTCCTTGTTAGTAAATAACCGAGTGTGTCATGAATAAAAAAAATTATACAACGGACAGCATATGGCGCAGGACAGGTTCAAGGTAGCGAAGGTTTCGTTCCAGTTCGCTGGTGGACTGCGGGTCGAGAGAAACGTTCATGAGAACGTACTGACCTTCTTTTTGCTTGCGGATCGGGTAGGCCAGCCTGCGGCGTCCCCATACATCCACTTTATCCACGCTGCCGCCTGCCTCGGCGATCCAACTGGAGACGCGTTCGATCACGACTTTAAACGCGGTTTCATCCAGTTCTGGCTGGATAATGCAAACGAGTTCGTATTTGCGCATGAAGGGTATCCTCCTTTCCATGGGATTGTTCCTGTTCAAATCGTGGACCTGCCAGGAACGGAAAGGCACGTATTAGATAAATGACGCACCTGTTTCGAGCGGCTTGGAGTTTATCACGAATTCAAGAAATGTGGAGGAGATATAATAGGATTGCGATATTTATTTTCTCGCGAATTTCTGAGGTCCGCTTTGCAAAGAGGCGCATACAATGTTCGATCTCTCCAACGATGAAATCCTTTCTCTATCGAAAGAGCACGTATTTTATACTTGGTCAGCGCAGGCAAAGGTCAATCCCATCCCGGTCAAGCGGGCGAAGGGTGTGTACTTCTGGGATGTGGATGACAAACGCTATCTCGATTTTAACTCGATGACCATGTGTGTGAACATTGGTCACGGCGATGAGCGCGTCATCAGAGCTATGCAGGAGCAGGTGGCGGAACTTCCATATGCTGCGCCGGGAATGACCACCAAAGTCCGTGCACTGGCGAGCAAAATGGTGGCCGAGATCACGCCACATCAGGCTTTATCAAAAGTCCTGTTTACGCTGGGAGGCGCGGATGCGAATGAAAATGCCATCAAGCTGGCGCGCGGTTACACAGGGCGGCACAAGATCCTGACGCGCTATCGTTCCTATCATGGCGCGACCGCCGGGGCGATGGCCGCGACCGGAGACCCGCGTCGCGTCGTCTGGGAACCGAACCTGATGACCGGTATCGTGCATTTTCTCGACCCATACCGCTATCGTTCCACCTTTCACCGAACGAATCCGGATATTTCAGAGGAAGACTTTGCACAGGATTACCTGAATCATCTCGAGGAGATCATCCGATATGAAGGGCCGGCGACCATCGCCGCGATTCTGATGGAGTCCGTGACCGGCACGAATGGCATCATCATTCCGCCGGAAGGTTATATGCAGGGTGTACGCGCTCTCTGCGATAAGTATGGCATTGTCATGATCGCAGATGAGGTGATGAGCGGTTTTGGACGTACTGGCAAATGGTTCGCGGTGGAACATTGGGATGTCCTGCCCGATATCATGACCATGGCGAAAGGGCTCACATCTGCATATGCGCCTCTCGGCGCAGTGGCGATGAAGCCCGAGATCGCGGCGGCCTTTGACCAAACTCCCTACGAGAGCGGATTAACCTATACCTCTCATCCGGTTTCATTGGCGGCCGCGATTGCCAACATCGATGTCATGAGAAAGGATGGTCTCGTCGAGCACGCGGCAAGCATGGGCCGGGTGTTGAAGCGTCGGTTGAGTGACCTGGGTGAGGCACATCCATCGGTGGGCGATGTCCGCAATATTGGATTGTTCGGAATCATCGAGCTAGTGAGAGACCGGAAGACAAAAGAACCAATGGCGCCCTGGAATGGCTCTTCATCTGAGATGGCCGCGTTTAAGAAATATTGTTTGGAGCATGGTTTGTTTTTGTATACGCACTGGCATACCGTGTTGATCATCCCACCGTTGATCATTTCGGAAGAGCAATTGGAAGAGGGGTTTGAGGTTTTGGATAAGGCGTTGGAGATTACGGATAAGGCCGTATAGGACGAGACCAATCTCGTTCCATACTTATTATTCCCAATCCACATCAGGCGATCGATAGAAATTGATGCCCATTTCTTCCAGCTGCCTGCCATGGGTGGCAAGGCGCTGACGATATTCTTCCCAGTTCCGGCCTTTTCGAGACCAGGCTAATTCAGCAATGCCTGCCAAACGCGGGAAAGCCATGTATTCAATGTCTTTCATGCTGGGTAGAGTTTCAGTCCAGATGGGAGCTTCAATTCCCAAAATATCGGCCTCATCCAACTGATCCATATAACTCCCCGGGTCCCAGTCATACGAATCTTTCACGCTGACTGTGCCTGCCCAATCCAGACCGAGCGGCGAATCCGCATCGTATTTGATGTCGAGGTAGGTTTTGTTGGCAGGCGAGAGAATGATCTTTGCGCCTTGTCGTTTGGCTTCCTGATAGGCCGCGCCCTGCCAGTGTTGTGCAATCGTGCCTGGCAAAATTTCTGCTTCACCGATCTCTGCCCAGCCAATGGGAATTTTATTGTGCGAGAGAACAATTTCCTGAATACGCCTAATGAATTTCCTGTAGTCTGCCTCGGGCGTTGACTTGGCCTCATCGCCGCCAATGTGGATGTAGGGTGTAGGTGTCAACGCGGCGAGTTCGCCGATCACATCATCCAGAAATTGATAGGTAATTTCCTTATCAATGCAGAGAGAGCTAAAACCGACTTCTGTGCCTTCATACAAGGCTGGCGCATTATCTGAGCAATTCAACCCGGCATAAGCTGCCAACGCGGCGTTGGTGTGGCCGGGCGTATCGATTTCAGGGACAATGATTACGCACCTGCTACAAGCATATTCTATAATTTCTTTATATTGTTCCTGCGTGTAGAAGCCGCCTCCTCCGCCGTTTACCTGTGTCCTTCCACCGATCTCTGTCAGTTTGGGCCAGGATTTAATTTCGATGCGCCAGCCCTGGTCATCAGTGAGGTGTAAATGTAACCTGTTCATTTTGTAGTGAGCCAGCAGGTCAATATACCGTTTCACGTCCTCCACCGAAAAGAAGTGTCGCGCCACGTCGAGCATCGCACCGCGCCAGGCGAATCGGGGAGAATCGCGTATTGAAACGATGGGCAGTTCATAGTTCCCTGAATGATACGCAAGGGGGATTTGCCGCAGGGTCTGGATCCCATAAAATAATCCTGCTGGCCGATTTGCGCGTACCAGGATCGCATCAGCCTGAATTGACAATTCGTATCCTTCCTCGCCTAAATCCGGGTCGCCGTTTAAGAGCAGGCGGATCTGCCCCCTGGATTCACCTGCCCGCTTCGTAAGGATCGGAATCTTATACCCAGTCTTGCTTCGTAAGAAGCGAGCAAGATCCTGGGCAAAGGATGTAACTTCTCGGGTCATGGTTTCGTCAAGTATGTGAGTCAAAGTAGAGAGAGACCGTTCCTCAAATGCTGTAACCAATTCATCGGGTTTTGGGATCATGATATATGGTATCCTTTGCCCTGATGATAAGCGAAGTTCATCTACATCACAACCGAAAGGGTGGCCTGCAGATCAGTTCTCTTTTTTGTAAGGTCGCTGTAAGTGAATATATTAAGAAGAAGCTTGAGCCCGTTTCTGTATTCACTTATACTCAATCTAGTTGTTTTTCGTTTTGATGCAAAGGAGTGCGCAATGAATGTCAAGAAGTCGTTTAATTTGTTGATGGTATTCATGATGCTGGTGACCTCACTGGTTGCATTTCAACCAGTTGCGGCACAAGGGGCGAGCAAAGCAAATGTGGAGAGGCCCATCGTAGCCGATGCAGACTACGTGGCTGGCGAGGTGGTGGTCGTCTTTGCAGATTCACAGGAAAAGAATCTGTTGGGGAAGATCGATCAGGCTGTGGAGACAGCTACGGAAAACAATGGCGAGGTGACGCGCCTGAGCATGGATGGCACAGCCGTCATTCAGGTGGAGGGTGATGCTGTTGCGGTTGCAGAGAATTTGAAGTCACAGCCAGGTGTTCTTTATGCAGAGCCAAATTACATATTCTCCACACCGGAAGAACAAACATCATCTGGTGATGAGGGCTACAAAGTCAATTCTGAATATGTTTTTCGTCCCATTGCTGCCAGCGCAACCTCCAATGGGAAAAGTGTGATGGCGGTTCCCAAAACCGCGATCCAGAGTATGAGCACACTGGGTGTCTATCCCTCCGATACCTATTTCACTGAGAATCAGGGATATATATGGGTTGGTGCTGATATTGTCTGGACCAATACAACGCCCAGCGCAAATGTGTGTGAGATTGACACTGGTATTGACTCAACACACCCGGATTTGACCGCGGTCGCGGCAGTCGCGAAAGGCAAGAAGAAAAAGAAAGTTAGATATGTGACGGTCTCAAGAGTCTTGCCTGGTTATGACTTTGTTGATGCGGATGCAGTCGCCGAGGATCAAAATGGACATGGCACGCATGTGGCTGGCATCATCGCTGCCGCCTCTGATAATTCCCTGGGCATTGCCGGGGTTTCGACTGGCAATGTTGTGGCAGTCAGAGCGATGGATGCGCAAGGAATTGGCACGAACTTTGATATTGCAGCAGCCATCGTTTATTGTGCCAATCGCACTGACGTGGGCGTGATTAACTTGAGCTTGGGAAGCCCTGCTCCCTCTCAGGCCATTGAAGATGCGCTGCTCTATGCGACTACACCCACGAACGGAACCGTACCCAGCGGTGCCTATATCAATTATGCGGGCAAGGGGAAACTGGTTGTGGCTGCGGCCGGAAATAATAATTCCAATCAAAAGATATATCCGGCGGCGTATGCGGACGATGCACGCTTTACAAATCGCGTGCTTTCCGTGGGTGCATCCGGCGGAGAAAACAATCCGACACAAATAGACTACGATTGCCGATGGCCACAATCCAACTATGGTAGTTGGGTCAAAGTGATCGCTCCAGGTAATGATATTTTCTCGCTCACGCCTTGGGATAAACCATTCTATATGAATTATGTGGAATCTGGTATCAATACCCGATTCGACTATCTGGATGGTACCTCCATGTCGGCTGCTTTTGTTTCGGCAGCTGCAGCTCGGCGTATGGGTTACAAACCAACGGAGACCGGTGAACAAGTCGGCGCAGATGTCGTCAGTTTGGGCAGGGCTGTGGATGCAAGCTGTAGCGGGGCCTCCGCCTGGCCCGGTGAGAATCTGGGTACCAAGCAGGTGAACGTTGCCATGCTCTTGGACCGCGCCGCCATCGAGGTTAGTGCTTTCGATGCTTCGGCTGGGACTCCTCTTTTTGATGCCACGGTTTCTGCATACGGCGGCGCAACCAAATACGGTTCTTCAACCCTCCCGGCTGAGACATTAACGGGCTCCGCTTTTGATGTCGACTCCAATCGTGTCTTTACATATTATCAGCCGAACGTTGACATTATCAACCTTCCGGTGAAAGACGCCGCAAATGCTGATATTACTTATGTTGTTACGTTGAACAAAACCGGTTACACGTTGGGTGAACAGCCTGCTTTCCAGCATATCGCACCCGACCCTCTGCAGGCAGGCGTGACAACCTTATACTATAACGCCTCGGTTCCTCCAGCCACTTCTTCGTTCAACGTTGTGCTTGGCTGGGATGTCTGGCAGCAAAGTGGTTATGAAGCCATCGCAGCGAATAATCCACTGGATTTGGATCTTTATCTTTGGTTGCCGACTCCGGGAACTCCGACCTATGGGCAGCCCGCCCAATTCATCGTAGGCTACGGCGGCGATGCTTTTGGCTATGTGGAAAGCGACCCATATGGCACCATGAATGCATTCCCATACGCACGCTTGAAACGTGAAGGCGGGTATCTGGATGGCGGACCAACGATTGAGTCCATCACTTTCGCCAATCGTACTGCTCATGATGGTTTGAGTACAAATGTTACTTTACCGTACTGGGTGGGGAATTACAACGTATTGGCAACAGATTATGGCCAGACGATTGATCATGATGGTGATGGTTGTGGCGATAATTACGGCTACAATTATGATCCAAACTATAACAATGCCTGCTCTGGTAAGACTCCTGGAATTCCACTCCTCGGTGCTTACTATACACCTTATATTTACGTTTGGAAAGATGGCAAGATTCAATATTTCCAGACGGGCGCGAATAATTATCTCCCTTGGACGGCAAACGATAGCTGCAACAAGCACTGGTGGAAAGCCTTTTCCATTTTGAGCACAACATCGAGTGGCCCCACTTATACACCTTATGGTACCCCGGGCGCTCCCTTGTGTGATGATGGCGCGACGGCAGGCTTCCTCCCGTATGTTGGCACACCCAATAACGGGGAACGGATCCGACTGCTTAGTAAGTAGTATCCTGCCGATATTTATGTAGGGAGTCCGCAACACCTGCGGACTCCCTGTCTATTAATCTTGAGAGGGTAAAATCAAGATACCGCGTGAAAATTTGTATGGATAAAAGACCACTCCCTGACCTAAATACCCTCTTTCCGATTGGCCTTGGTGCGTTATCGCTGTTCGGAATTTGTCTCGTTTTGTTGGTTGGCAGGCTTGGCGCCTCCCGCGCCGAAACTCTCCAGGTGCAAACATCCACTCCCTTCGATTATGTACTGCTGGGTACCGAACCAGGTATCTCTACCATGGAAGTGGAAACCCCTGAGCCGGGTTTTCCCGATTCATCGGGATCCTCTGGTTCGCCAAATACTTCGGCGCCGGGTTTTGCTATTACTGCGCAACAGGGTCTGCAGGGCGGGTCCGGCTCATCTTCAAATTCTTCATCTTCCTCGTCATCAACTTCCTCTTCCTCGTCCGCAGTTCAAACTGCAGCACAGAATACGTCCGGCGCGCCCATTATTGTTCTGGGGACCAGTGCAAAAACTTCCACGCCTGGCTTCATTGCCCCCTCGCGGACACCTACCATCACTTTTACGCCTCGTTTCACACCTTCAATTACTCCCTCGCGTACGCCGCAAAGTCAAGCACAGACAAGTGTTTCCGGTCAGCCGACAAATACACCTACGCGTACTCCCACGCGGACGGCGACCTCTGCTTCCGTGGCACCTCTGAATCCCGGTACGTATGATGATACAGATTCTCATCTTTTGTATGGTGGAAGTTGGTCGTCGACGAATGTAAGCGGCGCCTATCAAAACACCTTACATGTTTCGAACACGCTTAACAATTCGGTGACCTTTAGTTTTATTGGAGATGAGGTACGCCTCTTCTATCAATCAGGCCCCAGTCTGGGGACCATCCGCATTTCCATCGATGGGGCGCAGTTCGACTTGAACGAGTCAGATACTTCGACTCAATCCAGCGAATGGGTGTCAGCTGCACTGGACAATAAGACCCACACAGTTGTCATCACACACTTTGATGGCAGCTCGGTCAACCTGGATGAGATCATTGTTCCGGACGCCTCACAATAGCCAACATAACTACTCAGCTGAATAAACTATCCAGGCTGGCGCGCTCGAAATGAGTGCGATATGCAGCGGTCTCCTCTAGAATTCCCTTTACTGCCAGATACAACTCGCGTTGGAGATATGGGTTCGGCTCACCACTTCCCTGGGAAAAAAGGACCGCCTGCTCCTCACTTATAATTGACACGTGACCTCCGGCCACTAGCCATTCCAGGCCAAGCTGAACTGCTCCTGTGCGTTGACCCGTCGCCGCGGCCAATTCCTGAATCGTCGTTCCTCCGTTTTTTTGATTGATGACATGCTTTGCCATGCTCGCAATACGCGCGAGAAACGCATCTGCTTTTTCGGCTTTGGGCGAAATGCCAAATACATAAACCTTCCTTGGTTTCACCACTTCCAATGCGGCACGCAGCTCGACCGGTGATGGCGGCGGCGTGTAGATCGCGAACTCGTCCGCTGGATATAGCTCGAAACAACTCTTCCCCTTGGCTATGTCCGGGCCTTCCGCCCAAACCAGAACTTCGCTTTCCAGGTGTTCGAATTTTTTTACAGCCAATCGCTCATCGATGATTTCCAGCTGCCTCTTCTTTAGCTCTGGCAGTGCTTCCTCGACCACGTGAAATTCTTCGAACTGCAAGGTAATCTGCTTTGCCCCGCGAAACGTAGAGGCACGCAAAGAGTAGGCGATATCAAACTTACTGCCCTCTTCTGGTAGTTCTTCCCCCGCGCCACCCCACCACAAGATGGACTGAACATTCCCATGTGCATCTTCCACATTGAGCCGTAGATGTTCCTTTGCTTTGCCAATTGTGGAAACCGATTTTAATGCCACTTGATGCGTTGCCAGTATCAATACGGGGTTGCCCGCACCGAAGGGAGCCAGTAATTCCAGAGATTCCGCCAGCTCAAGATTGAGTTCTTCCAGTCCCAGCCACGCATCGATCTGCAAAGTTGGCTCTTCATGCGGACCTTCGCCTAATTGTTTCTCGACTGCCCGATCAAGTCCCTTGCGGAAGTTTCTAAAATTTTCCACCTTGAGTGATAACCCGGCTGCCATGGGATGACCGCCAAAGCCCAGCAACAAATCTTTTTGTGAGGCGATCGCTTCGGTGATATGCAAGCCCTCGATGGAGCGTGCTGAACCGCGCAGGATTCCATCATCGGATTGATTCAAAAGGATGGCCGGCTTGTGATAACGCTCAACGAGCTTATTTGCCACAATGCCCACCACGCCTCCCGGCCAGTTTGCGTTGGATAAGATGATGACAGGCTTGGAGAGCAGATCCCGGTTTTCGCGCAGTTGTGCCTCGGCCGCATCATAGACTTGATTGGTGAGCAGCCTGCGCTGCGCATTCAAACCTTCGATCTGCGCAGCCAGGACGCGGGCCCGCGCCGGGTCGTGGGTGAGCAGTAAATCCACCGCCGGGTTGGCATCGCCCAGACGCCCTAATGCATTCAAACGCGGTGCGAAGTTAAAGCCGATGGTCTCTTCGGTGAGAGACTCGAAACTCGTCCCCGAGAGTTCTGCCATGGCGCGCAAGCCGATGCGGCCTGTATTACGCAGAACTTGAATACCGCGCTGTACCAGCGAACGAGTTTCCCCTTTGAGCAGGGCTACATCCGCGATCAATCCCAACGCGACCAGATCCAGTAAAGTGTTTGGAGATGTAAGGCTTGCGCTTGTTGACTTTTGACCATCCAGCAAGGCCTCAGCTAATTTATAGGCCACGCCCACGCCCGCCAGATGGGCCAGGAGATTATCTTTCGGCAGAAGTTTGGGATTGATGATAACTCTTGCATTTGGCAGGGTCTCGCCCAACTCGTGATGGTCGGTGACGATCACCTCCACACCGCGCGAGTTGCAGTAGTCAATGGCTTCATGGGCGGTGATGCCTGTATCACAGGTGACGATTAACTTTGCACCGTTATCGATGATCGGCTTTAGCGATTCTATATGAACGCCGTGACTCTCTTTTCCGCGAATAGGGATGTAGTAAATAACATTTGCATCCAACGCTTGAAGTGTTTGCACAAGCACTGCTGTGGACGTTTGTCCGTCAACATCGAAGTCGCCCCAAATGCAGATCAAGTCCTTGTTGCGGATAGCCTCAAGTATGCGCTCAACTGCAGGTTCGATATTCGGAAATGGTGTGGAGGGAATCGCGTCAGGATGCAGAAAGGCTCTGGCGGAGTCTGGGGTTTGAATTCCTCGTCGGACGAGAGTCTGCGCGATGAGAGGGGGCAGGTTCAGGTCCGCGAAAGAAGCTGGGATGTTTACTTGAGAAGGGTTTATCCAATGGGAAATGTTGTTGGGCATGTCATTGACTTTGCGCGGCGAGGACTTCATCCAGTTCCTGTGTGCGTTGCTCCAAATATAACCGATTGCCAACTCGTTTCAATATTTCGATACTTTCTTCCAGAAGTCGCCGTGCCTCAGCATGGTTTTTTTGCTTGGAGGCGATCTGTGCAAGAACCGCCAGTGAATTTGCGATATGCGCATCGTGTCCGACTTGTTGATGTGAGCGCAAAGCTTCTTCCGCGAATTGTGTTGCTTCTATTAAATTCCCTTCCTGAATCGCGGAAGAAGCCAGGTTCGTAGATGCAGTTCCTATCATTTCCAAGTTATTCATCCTTCGAGCCAGATCAAGGGCGTGTTCAGCGCAGGCTTTTCCTTTATCAAATTTACCTATGGCATTTAATACTTCAGCCAGGTTTGAGTTGGCTGTCATTTCGCCCCATTCTGAATTGGCATCTCGATATTCCTTAATTGCCTTTTGCCAGTAGAGGACAACAAATTCCATGTCGCCTAATCCAAATGTCGCTGCGCCCGCGTAGACGAGCGTATGGGCGTAGGCAATGTGAGGGCGTATTGTTTCGAGTGTTTCCATGGACTTCTTGCACCATTCCATAGACTGTTCGTATTCCCCCAGCCGAAACAGGAACGCGCCTGCCAATCCCATGACCCTGCCCTTTGCCATTCTCAGGTCATTCGTAATGGGTTCGGATAATGATGCGAGCACGTCAGTTGCGTTGACTGCCAGTTCATGCGCGTCACGATACAGCCCAGCAAAGTCAAAGGCTTGCATAATGGAATCAGACATGTCGTTAAATACATCTGCGTCGCGATGTTCAATTGCCCATTCCCATGCAAGGCGGATGTTGGCAAGGTCAGACAGAAATGGAGTCATTGCCTTTTGCGGTTGACCGCCAAAGAATTCGGCTTCGAGCCCCTTTACGGATTTACTGTAATAGTGAGCGTGTTCCGCACGAGTTTTTTTATGTAGAGTGGGATTTTCCTGCAATCGTAGTCTGGCATATTGCGCCATCAGTGAGTGCCTGCGGTAACGTCCATTTTCGGTGAAGCGAATTGCAGATTTATCCACGAAACTCGAGAGCATCGAAAGGTCCGCGCCTGTGATTTCCTGAAATGCTTCTCTTGTAAACCCGCCGCGAAAGACTGCTTGTTTTTGAAACACGCTTTGTTCTTCAGAAGATAATAATTGCCAGAAATGATCGAGTACTGCGCGCATACTGCGATGACGCAGCGGCAGATCCTGTTGCGAGGTTGTCAGAATATCGAGATTGCGTTCGATCTCTTTGACGATGTCTTGTACGGAAAGTCCACGTACCCAGGCGGCGGCGAGTTCCAATGCGAGCGGCGCGCCATCCACCAGTTCACACAGGTGCGCAATTGCTAAAACATCTTCGGTGTTCGGATTGAAATCGGGTTTGAGTTGTCGAGCGCGTTCCAAAAAAAGTTTTGATGCAGGAGATGACATGCTTTCATCATGTCGCAAGCCGCGCACTTCCAACAAAGTCTCAGCCTGAATGTTCAAGCGTGCGAGCGATGTAATCAGCAGTTTTAGATTCCGTGATGTTTGAAGTGCGTCAGTGATCCATTTGAGAATAGCATCGTTAATCAGATGCTCCATGCCATCAAGGATGAGCAAGATGTTTTTGTCCTGCAAATATTCTTTGATTTGATCCTCACCCGTTACATTTACTTTGAGCACGCTGGCGATGGATAAAAATAACCCATCAATATCTTTGACAGAAGACAGCGGGACATACCAAACGCCGCCCAAAAATTGGTGGATGTGACTTTGCGCCGCTTGCAATGCCAGACGAGACTTACCCACGCCTCCTTCGCCGACCAAAGTTAATACGCGGCAATTGGCATCCAGTAATCTGACAGCGATCTCTTCCAACTCAAACTCGCGTCCAACGAATGATGTTGTGGCGGCTGGCAAATTGTGCAGAGATACTTTATCGGCGCTTCGTATTTGTTCGTATAAAGCGGTTGTTTCCGCTGATGGTTCAACACCGAGTTCTTTATCGAGAATCCTTCGGCAGGTTTGATATTGCGCGAGGGCGGCAGAGCGTTGACCTGCATGCGCTAATGCAGCCATGCGTTGACGATGTGCCTCTTCGCGCCAGGGATCGAAGGCGAGGAGAGCTGCAGTCGATTCAAGTGCTGCGAGATAATTTGCTCGGCTCATCTCGATTTCAGTGAGTCGATGCAAGGCTTGGAGCGCAAGTTCGCGCAGGCGGGCGCGCTCGGCGAGCATCCAATCTTCGAAGTCGGGCGTGTCGCGCACGTAGAAGCCTTCGAGGAAGTCGCCGCGATAGAGGGCAAGGGACTCTGTCAGGATCACCGAAGCCGGCTGAGGGTCTAGAGATGAAGCGGTTTTTATATCAAATTCAAATTTGGAAGAGTTGAGAAAACAATCCCCTGTAAATTCAATCGAGTCGCGTGTGATGTTCAGGTATTCATTGGCTATTTTGCGGAGGTTGGTGAGGGCTTGCCGCAGATTATTTTTCGCATCTGCATCGGACATTTCGCCCCAAAGTAATGACGATAGTTTGTCGCGTGAATGGGCGCGGCGTGTGACAGCGAGATAAACCAGCAAAGCGGGGACTTTGTTGGAGATGAAACTGGTGATGGGGAGGTTGGCGCGCGTGACTTGCAGACCGCCGAGGAGATTGATTTTCAGTTCAGCCACCACTCTCCAGTAAATGATTTCTAAACGATGACTTTATACAATGGAGATAAGAATATCACAACCAAGAATGGATTACCAGAGTGTATGACTGAGATTTCACAAACTCGCCCGCCTGGATATCATCATTTCGTCTTGCTTGTGTGGGAGGAGCGTGATGTAAATGGTGAGCACGTGACGTGGCGTTTCAGTTTGCAAGACTCGCAGAGGGAGGCGCGTATTGGATTTAGAAATCTTGAAGAACTTACTGCTTTTTTGGAACGATGGATGAAGTCTTCATCCGAAGCTGACTCAAACAAAAAGGAGATGATAAGATGAACAAACTGAAATGGTGGTTGCGAATTGTTGGAGGGTTCTACCTGCTGCTGGGGCTTACAGGGTTGGGATATTTTCTTTTTGCCCCAGGTGGGTATGAGGAAACATACGCGACAACTCTTCCATTGTCCTATAGCGGTGATTCTCTGGCAGTCACGGCAGTGATCGACAGGGATTTCCTCGTTACGTTTGAATGGATCGTGCTGGGTGTATTGATGTTCGTTGCCGCCCGTGATCCCGCCCGCACCCGCTTCTTCATTGGCGCCATGGTTGCGCTGGAATTTTTTCAGTATGCCGTTGTGAATGTGATCTGGATGACGCGCGGATATACAACCACAGTTCCATATTTGATCCTGCATCTGATTTTCGGCATCACGGGACTCGTATTCCTGCGGAAGACGAAGGCAGAGTAACGCGCCCAACAAAAGTTTGATCACCAAAGGAGAAATAAAATGAAACTTAATGTCATGTTCACTATCGTGGCTGTCTACGGGATCGCGCTTGGTCTGTTTGAGTTGCTGGCGCCTGCTGCTGCCTCCGTAGGGATGCTCACGGATGGTATGCCAGGCATGTTATTCATGATCGTGCGATTTTGGGGAGTCTCCTATCTGGGACTTGGTCTCATTACCTGGTTGGTACGGAATGCAGATGCTTCGAAAGCGCGGGATGCGGTTACTCTTGGCTTCACGCTCTTCTTTGCCATCCACGCTTTGACAAGCCTGTACGGTCAGTTCACCGATGCGTCCACATCTACGCACTGGGTTATGGCAACCGTTCAGGCTTTGATCGCGGTCGGCTTTTTCATGGCGGGTAAAGCAAGTATGTCTGCCAATGCGAGTTAGATAGAAAAATCGTCCTACAGGTTTAGCGACTCAACCATTATTTGCAGCAGAACCTGGGGGACGATAACAAAAATTTTTCCAAAGGAGGAAAATCAAATGAAACCGAAACTTATGCTCACGATTGCTGGTGTGTACTTCCTGCTGGATGGACTCTCGGGATTCTTCATGATCAGCGGCTTTGACTTCATCACGTATGCGTACAGCATTTTCTACATGTCGCTGGGCGTGCTATTTCTGATTGCGCGCAGTGAGTCCGCATCCAAAGCAAGAGATGCGATTTTTATTACAGGCTGCCTTTCCAGTTTTGGCGTAGCCCTCGTCGGCTTTTATGCCCAATGGAGCGGAAAATTTATGGACTCACCTGCAGGCTACATCCCAGTTTCACTCTGGTGATCGTTGCCATAGGGTTCTTTCTGGTTGGGCGCGCGAATATGTCAACCAGCGCAAATGGACCACAAAGGAGAAAAACCATGTCATCTAAAAATTACTATCGTCTCGGTGGGATCTGCGGCATTGCGGCGGTCATCACAACCTTAGCATTGACAGCCACCACCGACCCCAGCGGAAACAGGTCATTAATGACGAACATCTTGAGTTGGGTGATCGGACTGGCTACCGTCGTTCTGATGTATGCGGCGTATCAACGATGCCGCGCGGATGCGCCGACCCTGAGTCTCCTTGCAGTGATTGCGAGCATTGGAGGCAATCTGTTATTCCTGTTTGGGACTCTGTCACCATCTTTTTACGGCATTGGGGATAAGGGTGAGAGCGTTGTCCTGATGTTGAGCGTCCCGCTCTTTGGCATCGCCTATCTCAAAACACAGGGGGTGCCACACATCCTTGCGATCATTGGAATCCTGACCGGAGTTGCAGGACTCGCCAACTATGCCGTGATTGCCATGGACGGCGGCAGTTGGACCGCGCCAAACAACTCCGCCAATCTTCCCGCGATCATGGCAACGTATTTAGGTTTCGTACTTTTTTATATAATATAGATTGGGTGGACGAGCGGCGTTCTGATCAAATCAGGCAAGCAATAATCATTTCACCAAAGGAGAAAATCAAATGCTCTACAAACTTGTCGTCCTCCTGCACGTCATTTCCGTTTTTGGATTTTTACTCTCACACGGCGTAAGCGCGTCCATCTCGTATACCTTAAAGCGCGAGCGTGACATGGCAAAAATCCGTGCGCTGCTCGATCTTTCGGGCGCGTCGTATCCGATTATGCTCTGGACCTTGCTCGCAACTGTTGGGTTTGGACTGATTGCGGCTTTTCTGGTGAACACCTGGTGGCGCTTCGGCTGGACCTGGGTCTCAATTGCTCTCCTGGTGGTCATTGTTGTCTTGATGGCAGTCTTCGGCGCGGGGGTTTTCGGTGATATAAGGAAAGCCGCTGGGCTTCCGTACATGGTCAAGGGTAAACCCTTCCCAGCCGAACCCGCAAAGAGCGACGAGGAGGTTTTCGCGGTCTTGGCGAAGATCAATCCCACGCTGCTAATGATCGTTGGTTACGGTGGCTTCGCGGTCATCGCGTGGCTGATGCTTGCCAAGCCGTTCTAAAGGCGTTTTCCATGTTCACCATCTATATGACGTTACTTGGTCTGTTCTTCTTTGTCACAGGTGTTGTGATCCTAGGCGCATGGCTCAGAAAAAATAAAACCAAAGAGAACGCGGAAAAATCCAGCCGCATCATGCACTTCCTGTTTTTTGCTGGCATGGTCGCGCCGCCCATCATCGGCGTGTTTTATCCAGGGCTGACGCGCTTCGACGAACTTGCAGGCCTGAAGTCCCTGCCATGGAAACCGTTCTTTCTTGTATTGGGTATCATCCTTGCAATTCCAGGTTTGTATTTTATGGGGGTTACGAACAAATTATTGCGTGCGTTGGGAAGGGGAGCCAACGCTTTCCGTTTGACAAAGAATATCGTTGTGGATGACATATATAAGCGGACTCGTAACCCGATGTCTCTCGGATTCTATCTGTGTGCGCTTGCCTTCGGTTTCGGTTCAGGCTCGACCTTTATAACTGTTGTCGTTGTTTTGGGCTTGATCCCCGCCCATATCTTTTTCCTCATATATTTCGAGGAGCTTGAATTAGAATTACGCTTTGGCGAATCCTATCTGGAATACAAACAGAACGTTCCGTTTCTTATCCCAGGTTTTATGAAATAACTTGTACGCTATTCATTTTACAAACGGAGATGAACATGAAAAAAGTATTCAAATGGATCGGTATTGTGCTTGGCTTGTTGATTGGTTTGATCCTTGTGGCTGGCTTAGTTTTGTATCTTATGGGTAACGCCCGCCTGAACAAGGTGTATGATTTCCCGCCTTCCAATCTCACGCTTCCCTCCGACGCGGCAAGCATCGAATATGGCAAACATCGTGTCGAAACTCTCTGCCAAGGTTGTCACGGTGCGGATTTGAGCGGAGTGATCAACTGGTTTAGCGCGGGTCCATTGGGGACGATCAACTCGGCGAATCTGACATCGGGTGAAGGCGGGATCGGTGATGAGTTTTCTACAGAAGATTTTGTCCGCGCCATTCGCCATGGAATAGGGCCTGACGGTAAGCCGCTTTTCATGCCGGCTGTGGAATCCACAGCCCACCTGAGTGACGAGGATCTGGCAGCAATCATTGCTTATGTGAAAACTGTTTCGCCTGTGAACCAAGTAACACATGGCAAGAACTTCACACCGCTGGCAAATATCTTATATGCGGTCGGAGTACTTCCACAATTTCCTGCTGAGATTGTCAGCCACGATATTCACGTATCTTCGCCTGAGCGAGGGGTGAATTTAGAGTATGGCGAGTACATGATCAACACGAACGACTGTCGCCTCTGCCACGGACCAAATCTGAACGGCGGGACGTTTCCCGACCCGACGGTCACATTGATCACCCCGAATTTGACGCCAGGCGGCGAACTAGGCTTTTGGACGGAAGATGAATTCATTGCAACGATACGAACAGGTGCCACTCCAGGTGGCCATGAACTGAACCCCGAGTTCATGCCTTGGAAGGATTATCGTAATTTTACAGATGACGAATTAAAGGCAATCTGGTTATATCTGCAGTCGATTCCGAAGCTGGAACAATATACCAAGTAAAAATATTTAAAGCGAAAATGACCTCCAATAAGGTGGTCATTTTCGCTTTAAAGAATCATTTTTTATTGTCAGGAATAAATATTTCTTCAATCTTCATCCCGAACAGGTCCGCGATCTTGAACGCCAGCGGCAGGCTGGGATCATATTTGCCCGTCTCGATCGCGTTGACGGTTTGGCGCGAAACGTTCAACTTGTCAGCAAGGTCCGCCTGGGACCAGTCCCGTTCGGCGCGCAGAACCTTGAGGCTGTTCTTCATTGATATCTCTTCTCAAAATATCGCAGACTGGTGCCCCAGATAAAGATCAGCATTGGAAGCACGTAGAACGTGGAAAATTTTGGAAAGCCAATATTTTCAAGCAAGCCGTAACTAAAGGTGATAAGTCCGGTAAGTGCTGCCGAAAATGCGACAGCCAGCAGTTGAATGCGTTGTTGCAATTCGTCGCTGTAGATCATCAGCCGCATGATGGCAACGATGACAAATACTACGGGAACGGCAGGGGAGAGAGAGATGAGAATCTGCCAAACTCTCGAAAACTCGTGACTTTTGAGCAGTGCAATGCTGACGATGATCACCGTCGCATAAGCGATCGCAGACCAGATCAATTCCTTGATGTAGCGCCGCATGAGTTCTTTTTAATTCATGGTTATTCCTCTGTAGTGTTTGATCTGCTATTTGCATTGGCTACCTTGTGTAGATCTACTAAGATGCCGCCTACTATCGCGCCAACCGCAGCGCCAATTCCCATTGCCATGCTGATGTCATCCAGAAAAACTCCGATAACTGAACCGACTGCCGCGCCAAGCACCATGGTTGTTCCTGCATCTGGTGATTTCATATTAACTCCTTTGGTGTATCTAAAAACTATTCGTCTTCAGACTTATCAGATTGTTTTGTAATAAAACTTCCCAGTGCTACGCCAAATGCCGCGCCGAGAGCAACGCCTATGGCAATATTATCGAATGCCGCTCCAAATGCTGCTCCAAATCCAACGCCTAATGCTATGGCCGTTCCCGAGTTAAATTTGTTCATGAATTTCTCCTTTCAGCTGTGTAAAGTAAACTTGACTTTTATAGTATATAGTCTCTTTTACTTTTTGTCAAGTAAACTTTACAAAAAAACCCAAAGACATTTGTAACTTTTTCCCGTTGAATGGATAATGTAAGCAGACCAACATGATCACGTTCCACGAAATTTACGAACGCCATTCCAAAGATGTTTATCGCTATGCCTTCTGGCTTTCGGGCAGCGCATACGATGCGGACGATATCACCTCCGAAACTTTCGCCCACGCCTGGGTGGGACGTGAAGAGATACGAACCGAAACAGTGAAAGCGTATCTGTTTGCAATTGCTCGCAACTTATACCTAAAAGGACTTCGCCACTCAAAACGTCAATCGGATCTCGACCCGCTTCAAGCGGACCCAAAGCCTGCTCCTGAACAACAGGTCGAAATCCGGGCTGGAACTGAATCGTGCGATGCAGGTCATCCAATCATTTCCAGAAGTTGACCGTGCCGCGTTTCTGTTGCGAGTCCAACACGAATTGCCATACGATGAAATAGCTCGAATTTTGCAATTGCCGCTCACGACCATCAAAGTGAAGATCCACCGCACGCGCCTGAAACTTGCCGCACAAGAAATTGGAGAGCGCAAATGAAAGAAAAAATTCCCCAACACGTGATTCTTGATCTGTTGCCGCTTTATCTTGCTGATGAAGTCAGTGAAGAGACAAGGAACTTGATCGAAGAATATCTAACGACAGACCCTCAATTAGCAACTCTCGCCGAACGGGCAAAGCAGGCACCATCTTTGCGGGAGATCCCTGCCCCAATCACAAAGGAGACTGAAATGGAATCTTTAAAAAAAGCAAAGAAAATGATGCTCTCGGTTCAGCATAATGTATTTTTAGCCGTGGCGGTGATAGCAACCTTCATGGTAGGGATCTCGGCTGTTTTCCTGTGGGATGAGCCGCGCGGTCTGCAGGCGCCATATATCTTTGGTACGCTGGCGCTTATTTTTTGGGCCCAGTTCTTTTTGGTCAATCAGAAGATTAGTAAGTGAGCAAAACACATCCAGAGACAATCTGGTAGGTTTTTGATTCTCGATGTGCCATTAAGTTGCCAGGGGGAATCGTCTGGCCCGGGAGATGGGTATATTTAAGCACAGGTTTTGCAGGCAATTTTACAAGGAGGCTTTTTCACATCCAGAGCTTCGTATCATACTTAACCAAGTCTGCTTCACTGCCTCATTGGTTGTCTCCAGGCCTGGCAGCGGATTCTTCAAACCATATCGTTCGTATTTTGAGTTGCCGATGTTGTGATAGGGAAGCAGGTCAATTCCCTTGAGATTCGGATAATGTTGGCTCAATGCAGCAATACCCGCCAGGTGTTCAGGCGAGTCATTCACCTCCGGGATGAGCGGGCAGCGCAAAAGGATGGTCGCGCCGTTTTGATAGAGAAAGTCGAGATTGGCGAGGATCAATTTGTTGCTTACGCCCGTCAGACGGCGATGAGTTTCAGGGTCGGTGGCTTTGTAATCGAACAGGAAGAGATCCACGTAAGGTATTACGCTTTTGAAGGCGCGCTGACTGGCCCAGCCACAGGTTTCCACACAGGTGTGAATATGCTCTCTTTTGGCGGCTTTGAGCAGCGCCAAAGTAAAGTCTGGCTGGAGCATCGGTTCGCCGCCGGTCAGAGTTAACCCACCGCCGGATGTCTTGTAGTAAGAAATATCTTTTCTTACTTCTGCCATGATCTCTTCCACGCTGACATCTTTCCCCGTTACTTTAAGCGCATCATATAAACAGTCTTCGGCGCACTGACCACATTTCTGACAAAGAGAGCGGTCATAGAGATGAACAGCATCTAGAGAAATGGAGTGTGCGCCATGTTCACACGTATCAACGCATTTCCCACATTGGACACAGGCCTCGCCGCGAAAAGAGATCTCACACCTACGTGATTGCAATTCCGGGTTATGGCACCATTGACAGCGCAGTGGACAACCTTTGAGAAAGACAGCGGTGCGAATGCCGGGTCCATCATGCAATGAGGTGCGTTGAAGATCGAAGATGACGCCTTGCATCAATACAGCGTCCTCGCGATCAAATCCTGTTGGATCTCAGGGCCCAGCTCAACGAAACGGGCGCTGAAGCCTCCCACGCGCACGATCAGATTGCGATATTTTTCCGGTTCCTTGAGCGCTTGTTCCAAATCGCCGCGCCCGACAACCGTGATCATGGCCTGGGCGCCGCCGTTGACAAAATACGTTTCGAGTAAGGCCTCCACTTTCGGACGGTCTTCACGGAACATGGATTTACTAAACTTCATGTTCTGTGTATACCCAGCGTGAAGAGTTGTATCAGCTTTGACCAATGAATTCAGAAAAGCGGTAACGCCGTTGGTGTCGTTGCCCGCAGTGGGTGTGTTGCCATTTGCCAACGGTGCAAAAGCGCGGCGACCTTCGGCGGAAGCAATCGTTTGCGCACCGAGTGAGACATTCATCCAGTTGTTGATGTTGACGATCAGGAAATAATCCAGGCCGACGCGCTGTGCTTGTTTTCTAGTATGACAGGCGACGTATTCTGAAACGCGGCAAAGCATATTGTCAGCGTAGGCATCGTCATTACCGAATTTGGGGGCGAGACGCATCAGCCGTTGCTCACGTTCATAACCTGCAAAATTTGCATCAAGAGCAGTGACAAGATGCGATAGCGACATCACTTGGCGCTCATAGACCAAACTCTGGATAGCGGTCAAACTATCAGCTGTGTTGACCATACCGTAGGTTTCGATCAATCCGCCTTTGAGTCGGACGCCACCCGCAAATAAAGATTTGCCACGCGGGATGCAATCATCGTACAACATGGACGCAAATAAGAACGCGGCTTGTTTCGCTTCGACATCCACCTCTACGCGGTGACGCTTTGCAAGTTGCTCCACGGAATATTCGATCTGTTGGCAGTAGGCGTTCCAGAGCGAGTCGAAGGTGGGGAAGAGATCATCGAGAGAGTCACCAGCTTGCTGCATGGATGAAGCGGAATCCAGTCCGATCACTTCATGCGTTTGCATATCGCGTCCATGATGCAGGACGGCTTCCAGGGCTTTGAGCATGTTCAGCGAGCAATTCGGCGAGCCAACACTGACGTGGTCGATGCAGTATTCGCCGCAACCGTAAGGCAGATATTGCTCGGCATCCGCGCGACTCACTTGAAAAGCATGTTCGACCGCTGGAATATTGACATCATCGTTGTAAAGCATGGGGAAGGTGCGGCCTTCGCCGATCACATCCAGTGCCTTTGCCATCAATACCGGGTTCATGCCATCGTAAAAACGCAGGGTCAGTTGCGGCTCGATCTCGAGCACTGTGCGCGTGGCTTCCATGGCCAGCAAGGCAAAACGATCCGCGTTGGCTTCGTTGGGGCGGCCGCGCCCGCCGATGAAGACGCGCCCGTTGAAAACAGTTTTGCGATCAGCAATGAGCTGCCATAGTGACTGCGTTAACTTCAACGCTTCAGCCTCGGTGATGCGACCGCTTTCCACATCGGTGACATAAAAATCGCCAAGATACACGTCCATACGCCCGTAGTTGACCGTACCGGAGATGAGTGCATACAACCAGAAGAGTTGTATCGCTTCTCGGAATGTTTCCGGGGCGTGCACGGCGATCTTATCCAATGTGGATGCCATGTCGCCATCGGCTTGCGAACGATAGGTATGGATAATATTTACGAGCGAATCCAGCGCCAAGTCCATGGCGGTGTAGAGTGGCAGATCGCCGTTTTGTCTTCGGCCGTTTGCGATTTCGGCGTGCAAGCCAGGGATTCCCAGTCCCCCTAACTTTTCAAAATCAAGCAAGGTGCCAGCGACGCGTCCCATCCTCTCAGCGATGTGACTGGATGTGGCGGTCAGAGTCTCGGATGGCAGGCGGCGAATCAGATGTCCGTGAATGGTCGCGTGCTCATCCCAGAATTGAATCATCGCCTGCGCCTTTTCGCGTTCATACGCTTTGAGCGGCTCAAACTCGGACAGAATCTTTTCTGCACTGGAGTAATAGATCGGACCACCCGCCGCGTCTTCGAGTCCGAAGCCCACCGGGAGATAATGCGTCCGCCCGACGAATAAGTCTCCGGGTTGAGGCGGGTCGAACAGATGTGGCATCAAATAATTCAGGCAGTGAGCTTCGCGCAGGGCGGGGTCATCGTTCAAATGCTGCGTATAGATCTCGGTGAATTCAAGTTCGATGGCAAGCGTTTCGTGGATGGTTGATGGATTTGTGAAGGGCAGACTCATGGCCTTATCCTTTTATCATACGGATGGTTATAGCGGTTCAAACCGCGCGGTGAAGTGACGCAGTAATTCCGGCGCGTAAGTGAATTTGTAACCGCGCAATTCACTCGCACGTGATTTTATTTTTGCAAAAATCTCCACTACATAATCAAAATGACTTTGTGTATAGGTTCGTCTTGGAATGGCGAGACGCAGTAACTCTAGCGCGGGGTAATGCCAGGTGTTGTCTTCGGGGTCGAGGCAGGCGAACATCACTGAACCAATTTCAACGCCTCGTATCGCGCCTTCGCGATAGAGTTCCACACCCAGTGATTGTGCGGGGAATTCGTAGTTGGGGATATGTGGCAGGATTTGATTCACAACCACGTACACGCCGTGTCCGCCTGCGGGCCGGATGGTGGGAATGCCAACTTCGTTGAGTCGCTGTGCGAAGTAAGCTGTCTGGGCGATGCGATAGGAGAGATAGGATTCGTCCAAGCCTTCGTATAAGCCGACTGCCATCGCGTCGAGGTCGCGACCCGCCAGTCCACCGTAGGTGGGAAAGCCTTCGCGCAGGATCAATTCGTTCTTGATGTCTTGAAATAAGTTCTCATCGTTCAGGCATAACAAGCCGCCGATGTTGACGATGGCGTCCTTTTTCGCGGACATGGTCATGCCGTCAGCGAGAGAGAACATCTCGTGCGCGATGTCTTTGACGGAGACATGTTCATAGCCAGGTTCCCGCTGTTTGATGAAGAAGCAGTTTTCGGCGTAGCGTGCCGCGTCGATGAAGAACGGGATTCCGCTCTCGTGGTAGGCATCCGCAACTTGTTTGAGATTCTCCATCGAGACGGGCTGTCCGCCTCCCGCGTTGTTTGTGACTGTGATCATCCCGAATGGAATTTCCTCACGCCCATACTTGGCAATGAAGGCTTTGAGTTTGGCGATGTCCATGTTGCCCTTGAAGGGATGCGGATTGGCTGGGTCGGCGGCTTCGTCAATGACCAGGTTCGCAGGACGACCACCGTGGGCGCGGATGTTGGCGTCAGTGGTGTCGAAGTGCATGTTGCTCGGCACCCATTGATCTTGCTTGACCAGACACGCGGACAAAATGTTTTCGGCGGCGCGTCCCTGATGCGTAGGGACGAAATATTTGAAGCCAAAGATGTCATCCACGGCGGCTTTGAGACGATGATACGATCTGGCCCCCGCATAGGACTCGTCGCCGCGCATGAGCGCCGCCCATTGCTCCTGACTCATCGCGCCAGTGCCTGAGTTGGTTAGCAGGTCGATGAAGATGTCTTCGGCGTTGAGGGCGAAGAGGTTGTAGCCCGCCTCTTTGAGTTTTGCTTCGCGCTCTTCACGCGGTATAAGGCGGATCGGTTCAGTGACTTTGATACGAAACGGTTCGGGTGGGTAGGTAGTAGTCATTTGATCTCCTAAATTTGATGGGTGTCAAATTTTGGGTAGCGAGCCTGGCGTATGCCCCTGTGCGTTGCCATTCGGTCTCCAATGACCTTTTTATTCTACAACTAATCCGATTTTTGGGTCTGTAACAAATGTCATGAAATCCCCGTATTTGTTTGATGTCGTTGCGAGGGCGAGGTTCTTCTGCCCGAAGCAATCCCCTTGCAACAGGAGATTGCTTCGTCGGGCTACGTCCTCCTCGCAACGACATGATTTTATTCTTTATTCTTCATTCATCATTTCGCATTCTGCATTGCACTTTCGATCTCCGCCAGCGTTTCATGCGCTTCTTGCAAATTATTTTGCTGGCGCAGGCGCGTAAAAATTTTCGATGGCGCGGCGGGAGAGGGTGATGGCTTCGTCAATGCTCTTGTTTTGTTTTAATAAGGCTTTGGCAAGACGGTGACAATTCAACGCAATACCCTGATGGCTGCCGTGCTTTTGCTCAAGACTAAGAGCTTCACGAGCAAGGGATTCAGCTTCTGCCCATTGCTCGCGATCAAGGGCGAGGGTAGCTAATTTTCCTGTGAAAGTGGAAATGCTATCTTGATTGTTGTTTTTTTTGCAATACGTAGGGCTTCGCGGTAATCTCGTTCGGCGATGGGGTAGTCCTTGTTAAGTTGCTCTGCGGTTGCCAAGTCGCCCAACAAGACTGATACATCGTCGCTTTCTGATGAGATGGAGCGGTCGATTTTTAGCGCTTCGCGATAGGCGGTTATTGCGGCGGGGTAGTCTTTGTTCAATCGGTGACTGAGACCGCGCAGGCGGATGGCACTTGCTTTGTCCCGCGGTGTACTATTCTGCCAGTGTTCAGCGGCGCGTTTAGCCAAGTCCAGCACTTCGGTAGATTGATTGCGGAGGTAGTACACCCATCCCGCTCGATACGCCCGCCAGCCCGCACTCTTTTCATCGGCAGCAGCAAGCGCGCGCGATTTCGGCTTTGGTTGAGAGCCACAGCCAGTCATCCCACCTACCTGTGAGGTCGAGAAATAGGTCAAGTTGGTGGCACACCGTTTGCAGACGGTCATTGTTACCTGTCAGCAAGCGTGGTAAGGCAGCAGCAATGAGATTCCATTCGACCTCTAGCGTTTTAAAGCCTATGTAATTATCCCATCCACCATATTCCACGGCCAGTGCGTGGGCGCGGTCAGTGAGGGCATCACCTGTTTGGGTCACGGTGTCGGGACGGCGGGTGCGGATGAAAGTCGCGGCAAGAGCAGGAAGGTAGTAGGTTTGCAATTGGTAATTGGTAATTAGGATGGAGCGGTCGGTCAGGTCCTCCAGCGCGGTCTCGGTGGCGCGTTCGGGCAGGTCAGTCATCTGCGCTAGCCATTGTAGTTTGGTAGGTTGAGTAAAGTGGGTTAATGCGGCGAGGACTTTTGTTTCGTCTGAAGTAAAGGTCTCCAGCAGGTCGCCGAAGATGTATTCGAGTGGATCATTGCCTTTAGGTGCTTTGTCAATAAACGCGATAGCTTCATCAATTGTACGGAGATGTGAGCCCGAACGCCCTAATTGCCCAGCGATCCAGCGAATGAAGAGAGGATTGCCCTGAGTGATAGCATAGAAATCGTCACGTTCCTTTTGGGAGGCGTGTTGGAGACGCGGGTATTTGTTGGCAAGTTCAGCAATAAGGTGCGTGGCTTCATCGCGGAAGAGGCGATCAAGACGAATAATACGTGCATCTACATCATCGCGGCGGCGTGATGTAACGATGGCTTTGTTGCCTTCGGGCAGGCGCGAGAGAAATTGAAAAAGGCGCACACGCTCTTCTTCAGGCAGGGTTTCCAAGTTGTCGAAGATGATCAGCGCCTTCTTGCTCCCCAATGCGAGGCGCAGTTCGTTGGGACGCTCATCGGGCGCAAGTTTTTCGAGTTCGTCTGCGCCCAATTCCTTGCCCAGTTCGTCCAGCATGGCGAGGTAGGTCCGGCGGGTGAAGTCGGTCAGTTTGGCTTCGCCGTCGGCGGTCAGTTCGCGCACTTTGGCGGTGATGAAGATTTTGCGCTCGAAGAGTTCCGCTGGCGCGTCGTGCGCGGCTTTGATGGCGAGTGCGGTCTTGCCGATGCCGCCGGGTCCGTCAATGAGTGCACCCCACGTGCGGGACTCTGGAGCAATTGCATCTTTGAGGATGCCAAGTTCTTTGATGCGACCGAAGAAGTAGGGCTGGTTTGGAAGAGTTGAACCAGTGGGTTTGGGCGGTTGGTAAATTGAGGCTTGTGAATTGGGATGTTCGGAAAGATAATGTCCTACCGAAGATGCAATATTGTTTGCCAGATTATCCGGCGTGGTGAAAAATTCAATAGGCTGGGTTTTGACTTTTACTAGGTGCGAGCCGACAGCGCATCGTGGATTCTTTGAACGTTAAAAGTACCGCCAGTGCATCGTATACAAATTAACGTTAATAAATTGCAAACCAACCAGAAAATAGCCGTAGAATCAGCAAAAATTCAATAAAGTACTGGCGGTGATTCGTCTGTTTATCTCTAGGGTTGAATGGCGGCTGAAGCTCTAGGTTTCACTGTCGGTTCGCAACTAGGAATGCATCAAGGTTTGTCTTTTTATCGTGCTCAAAATATTTTTGATGCCAGATGAAATCGTCATCAACGATAAATCCGAAAATGGGTTTCTCAAGTTCCTGTGCGTGGTCGAATTCCTGTTCGGTGATGGAAACTCCCGAACCTGCTGGGATATATCCATAACTGTGTGCGTAAATGCAGACAAAAAGATCGCTTTCTTCGACCTCTTTCAAGCATGCCTTGAGCGTCTCTTCGGGACGTGCGCCGAAAGCTTCCATACAAATAACATGCAAGCCAAGTTGTTCCAAAGCATCATGTGCCGCTTTGCGATGTTCAATTAGATCGTTATAGGTGGAACTGAGAAATACTTTCATGGGACCTTACCCCCGGCCCCTCTCTTAAAGGAGATGGGAGTCGGCGCGGCTTTCTGGTATTCGATGATAACTTGATTTTACAACAATTCAAAACCAGATGTAATAAGAAAATGAACTTGGAATTTTTGTTCCAGGCCAATTTTTTTTACGCAGTTTGTTTTTTCTCATCCACAATTGGCATATTTATCTGTTCATCTGCTGAAAATCTGCTATTGAACCCGGCGAGTACCGTTTCCAGAACCGGCAGAAAATTCGCGACTCGTTTGGCGCGGATGACCCAATCCCACATCGGTTCGAATTTTTTCCATCCGCCGGCGTAGGCGATATGCCTAAATTGATTCATGAATCCCTCATGCGCCTGTGAAGATTGGAGTATGTTCTTCCAGCGGTAAAACTCATGATAGGCGCGCCAATATCCGGCTTCGAGAGTCTCGGGCGTGAGGTGTTTCGGTTGGAAAACGGTATGGCGGGTGTCGAACAGATCCCAGTTGGAGGAGGTTAGCCGACCTTCTGCCACTATTCTTTTGTACAACGCGGTCGATGGATATGGGGTCAAAATATGGAAGGTGGCGGTTTCTATTCCCTGTTGAATTGCCCATTCCACGGTTCGGTCGAAGACGCTTTCATCATCATCGTCCATGCCAAAGACAAAACTCGCGTTGACCATCACGCCCAGATCATGAAGTTGCTTGATAGCCATTGAATAATCGTGGTTCAGATTTTGGTATTTATGTTGTTGCACAAGGTTTGCAGGGTTCAGAGTTTCAAAGCCGACGAACAGACTCCGCAATCCGCTGGCAACTGCTTTTTCCAGCAAGCCCGGCTTGAGTACGGATTGCACTGTCCCGGCGGCCTGCCATAAACGGTTCATCCCGATCATGCCATCGAAGAGGGGAGCGGCAAAGTGCGGATTCCCGAAGAGGTGATCGTCGAGAAAATAGAGATGGCGTCCGGGTAGACTTTCGATCTCGGCCAGAGCCCGGTCTGTGGTCAATGTGTAAAAGGATTTGCCTCCTTCAAAGAAGGCCTCCTTATAGCAGAAGTCACAGACATGTGGACAGCCGCGTGAAACAACAATTGAATTTGGGACGAGATATAAATGCCGCTTGATCAGGTCCCGGCGGGGAAATGGCAGATTATCTAAAGTGCGTGTTGTGGAAACATATTTCTTTTGAGGTTGATTTGCTTGGTAATCCTTTAGGAACTTGGGCCACGTGTCTTCTCCGGGGCCGATAAAGATAGTATCCGCGTGGATTGCTGCCTCTTCAGGAAGAGAAGTCACGTGCAAACCGCCGAGACAAACGTAAGCTCCCTTTGCGCGGTAATGATCGGCAATTTGGTATGCCCGATAGGCTGAAGTGATATAAACCTGAATGACGACAAGATCAGGTTCGTCGTTCAGCTCCAGAAGTCTCGACATGCTCATCTTGCAAGGTGATCTCGTCGCCGTCGTCAAGATAAGATGTCAGGGTCGCCAAACCAAGCGGCGGGAATAACGAATACTTGATTGGTCTCCAGAACGGGCTTTTGGCCTCGGTCAATGCTGGCAGGATCATTTTGACTCGCATGGTCGGCCTCCACATAAAAAAAGATACTTTCACTCGTCCGTAGAAGTATCTTTAAAAATAGTGACAAATTGTTGCAAATATCTATCAAATCGTCACAGGTTCTCTCGAATTCTGCTTTGTTTTTAGATTTCCCGCTCCGAAAGCCCCATCAGATACAGGATACTATCTAATCCCAATCGATTGAGTGACTGCTTGGCAGATTCTTTAACCATCGGTTTTGCCCGGAACGCAATGCCCAACCCGGCGATGCTGAGCATGGGCAGGTCGTTGGCGCCGTCGCCGACCGCGATGGTTTGTTCGAGGGAAAAGCCTTCGTGTTGGGCGATGCTCGCCAGCAGGGAGGCTTTCCGGCCGCCATTGACGATCTCAGAGGCAAGCTTGCCGGTGATGACGCCGTCTTCGATCTCGAGGTCATTGGCAAAGACGTAATCAAAGCCCAGTCTTCTTTGCAGCGCGTGTCCAAAATAGGTGAATCCGCCTGAAAGGATGGCCGTTTTATAGCCAAGTTTTTTCAAGGCAACCATTAATCGTTCCGTGCCATCGGTGAGCCTCAGAATGCTTGCGACTTCTGCGAGAGCGGATTCTGGTAGACCTTTGAGCAGGGAGACGCGTTGCAGCAAACTTTCATTGAAATCGATCTCGCCGCGCATGGCGCGTTCGGTGATCGCGGCGACTTGTTTGCCCACACCCGCGCGTTTGGCCAGTTCATCGATGACTTCGGCCTGGATCAGAGTGGAGTCCATATCCAGCGCGACCAGCCGACGATTGCGGTGATAGACGTTGTTCTCCTGATAAGCAATATCCACATCGATCTCGTCAGCCAGTTCCATGAACTGACGGCGCAGTGCGGTCAGATCAGCAACGGGACCGCGCAGGGAAAATTCCACGCAGGCCTGCCCGTCAGCGCCGATGGAGGCAAGCGGGACTCTACCGGAAAGGCGCGTGATTTTGTCGATGTTCAATCCGTTCATTGCGACGATGTGTGCCATGCGGCTGAGTTTATGTGCCGTTACGCGGCGGGTCAAAAGCGTGACGATATGCCGCGCTTTGCCTTGCTGTCCTACCCAGTTATCATAACTTTCATAAGGAATGTCTACGAAACGAACGGTCAAATCCAGTTCTTTGATCCTGGCCTGCACGGCCTGTTTTACGGTTTGTACCTCTGCTTCATCCGGAACACCCACCATCAGGCCGAGGGATAGCGCGTCGTGAATGACCGATTGTCCGATATCGAGCACGTTGACGTTGAAACTCGCCAGCACTTGGGTAATGGAGGCAGTAATGCCCGGCCGGTCCATGCCGGTGATGCTGATCAGGATTGGTTCTTTCAAAATGACCTCGGTTACTTTGATGTTTTTTTATGCGTGCCTGAATTTTTATAAGCGCCCATTGTACAACGAAAACCACTCAGTAAAGATGACTGGTTCGATGCAGAAACAGTCATCGGCGCCGGGCGAGGCGTAACGCAAACTTTTCCTTTTCGTTTGACCATTAAAGGGACATTCCTGCTTGTTTAGGAAAGTAGATCATCCAAAGGAGGTTCTCATGGCAACCGAAAAACAGCGTCAGGCTGCGAAGAAAAATATCAAGACGGCGCAAAGCGGCTGGAAGAATATGTCCAGCCGCGAACATGCCAAAGCACAGCCCGAAGGACGGAGTCGCAAGAAGCCGGGCTCGACGAGTCAGGGAAAATATTATCGTGTGGAAGTCCGCCCGAAAATCGAGTTCACCACATTCCGAACGCAGGATTTCGGGGAGAGTGGTCATCTGCAGCGCGTGGCGGGAAAACGATTGAGTGGATCATGGGCCACCGCCAGCTGGTTGATCAGCAAGGATGATGCGCATATCGAGGCCGATAGGCTCATCGGTGACACGAAAGATGCCAAAGACTTGCTGAAGAAGTTGGGTTCACAACTGACGCGTCTGGGCGGCGATCGCTTCAAGGCCAAAGCCCGGAAAAATGTTCCGGAACGGTCCAAGCCGACCCCTGCTCAAACGGTCGCTCGACGCGAAAATATCAAGAAGGCACAAGCCGCGCGGCGCAAAAACTCATGATAATTAAAGAGGTAACGATGAATAAAGACACTGGGAATTTAGGAACAAAAGCCGCTACTGTATTTTGTGCGTAAGGTAAGCAGAGGTCTCTATTGTGAGCTGGATGGGGAAAATTTTGTGCGCTTGTTTCTCCTTCGATGATGAAATAGAAATTACGCCCATGGGAATGGTCTTAAGAATATTCTCCTGATTGTTTGCCTGCCCCATAAATCCATAAGATGGTATCTTGTGTGTCATAGAGGTGGTATGATTAAAAGCTTACACAAGCCTTTGTGTATATTATCCTTTCATTGAGGTTGTCATGTTCAGGTTTTTTAAAAAACGTGAAGACGTCTTTCATAAATTGATTCAAGAGCAGGCTTCCATCACCTATGAGGGCTTGAAGCTGTTGGTTAAATATGTTGAAACACAATCTCCCGAGATTGCCGAGGAATTGGCCCTGAAGGAGAAGGAAGCTGATGAAGTACGTCGCATCTTGATCGATGAATTAAATCGTACCTTCGTCACACCGTTTGACCGCGAGGATATCTTTGCCTTGTCGCGTTCGATCGATGATGTGATCGATTATGCCGATAGCACTGTGGTGGAGATGGAGGTGCTGAAGGTCAGCCCCACACCCTTTATGCAAAGGATCGCTTCGTTGTTGAAAGACGCGGCTTACGAAATCTATCAGGGGGTGCAGCGCCTGCAAAAGAATCCAGCGGTTGCCATCGACCATGCCCAGCGGGCCAAGGCGCTTGAGAACCGCGTGGAAAGTGTGTACCGCGATGCCATCGCCGACTTGTTCAGCGGGCCGGAGGATCTGCATCATGTGGTTGGGATGTTGAAGCTGCGTGAGGTGTATCGCCACCTCTCGAACGCGGCCGACCGAGGCGATGAAGCGGGGAATATTATAGCGGATATTGTCGTGAAGAAAACCTAGCGCGTAATGTCCCAGGAATTAATCATTGTCATTGCGCTGGCGTTATGCTTCGATTTCATTACCGGCTTGCGCAATGTCAGTAATATCGTTGCCACGATGATCTCGTCGCACGCCTTTAACCCAGTAACCGCTTTGCGTATTGCAGCCATTGCTCAATTTATCGGCCCATTCCTGTTTGGTGTGGTTGTGGCCAGGACCATCGGCGATGATGTAATTCAATCAAGCTTCCTCACGCTGACCGTGATCCTGGCGTGTTTGTTGGGCGCCATCGCCTGGAGCCTCATTACCTGGTTTTTTGGATTGCCGGGTAGTTCCTCGCATACTTTGATCGGCGGCTTGGTGGGCGCAGTATGGGCAGGCGCGGGTGTGGATGCGATCCGTTGGGCTGGCCTGGGAAAAGTTATGCTTGTGCTTTTTGTCTCGCCTCTGCTTGGTTTCGTTTTCGGATTCATCATCACGCGTATCGTTTATTTTCTTGTGCGTAATGCCACGCCGCGCATCAATGATTTTTTCAAGCGTTCCCAGATCTTTACAGCCGTAGCCCTGGCGCTCAGTCATGGGACGAACGATGCACAAAAGGCGATGGGGATCATTGCCTTGAGTTTGGTGGTAGGAGGTGCGTTGCCCGCGTTTCAGGTGCCCTTGTGGGTGGTGGCGGCCAGCGCGGCCGGGATTGCGCTGGGTGCCAGTTTCGGTGGCTGGCGCATCATTCGCACCTTGGGTGGAAAACTTTATAAAATACGCCCGCTGCACAGTTTTTCCACGCAGATCACTTCGACGTTCGTGATTCTGGGTGTCTCTTTGATCGGTGCACCGGTCAGCACCTCGCAGGTGGTCAGCGCGGCGATTATCGGCGTTGGGTCCTCCGAACGCATTAGCAAAGTCCGCTGGGGCGTGGCTGAAGATATTGTCGCCTCCTGGCTGGTGACTCTCCCGGCCAGTGGCTTGCTGGCGGCAGGCGCTTATTGGTTGATCACGGCTTTGTTTTAAGAGGCACTTGAAGTTATAATCCATCCATCATCGAGTGAAACAATGAACAGAAGAGTACGGATCGTTCTTGGAATCACCATCTTATTGATTTCCATTACCTTATTGATCTGGGGGATATTGCCAGCACGGCATACGATTCGGAACTCAACCTATTTCCCCCTCTGAATTACAATTGCCAACGCCCGCCTCTCTTACGCAGCCGAATCCTCTCTTTTAATCCCCATGCAAATCAGCAACCGGACTCTGATCTTATCTATTGTCTTCGTGGTGATCGTTCTTTGTGGCGGCGCGGCGCTGTTTTTGTTTTTCTTCCGCTCAATGAGCGGTTCCGCGCCGGCCGCGGGCGCGGTACCGACTGAATCCGTTCTGCCAGGTGCTACCGCATCTTCGCCTTCGGCGCTTCCCACCTCGTTACCTGAACCTACCGGCATCCCTGCCATTCCGGAGTCGCGGCGCCTGACGCTTGAATATCCATCGCGCATGCGGGCCGGCAATTCGGATCTCGTCCGCCTGACCCTGGAGGTGGATAATCTTGGAAACATCACGCCGACAGCCCAGGTCAACGGAAATAATGTAACCGGAGAAACGATCGAGATTCCGAAATCTTTATGAGACCCATTACATCGTGGCGGAAACGCGTTTCGATATCGCAGGGATGGAAGTCCGTCCCTCGGAGTTAAGCAGCGAACCCTTATCACCCGGGAAGCCGGTCACATTTTATTGGAGCATTCATCCGCAGGAAGTGGGCGTCTATCGCGGCACGATCTGGTTTTATTTGCGGTTTGTGGATAAGCAGAGCGGTGAAGAAAGCCGAAGAACGGTATCAGCTCAAATCGTGGAGATCGAGGCGGTGAACTTCTTCGGCCTCTCGGCAAATTTTGCACGGACAACGGGCGTGGTCGGTTCCGTAGTCGGAGCAGTCATCGGTTTCCCGTTCTTGGAGGATATTGTCAAATGGTATTTTAGAAGACGAAAGAGAAAAATATGATGAAAATCATCCAGAAAAGTTGACATGCCGTCAATGCGTATCGTTTGTCCTTTATGGTACAATTTTCTTACATTTAAGACATAATTTGTGATGGAGAATCTATGAGTTCAGTGGATTTACGTTGGTTTGTTCCTTATCGTCGGACTGCTCATCCCGGTGGGCGCGATCACCGCAGCATGGATACTGGGACCAAAGAAGCCCAATTCAATCAAACAAACAACTTATGAATGTGGCATCGAGACCGTAGGTGAAAGCTGGGTACAGTTCAAAGCCCAGTATTACATCTTTGCCCTGGTATTCCTGGTGTTCGACGTGGAGACTGTGTTTCTGTTTCCCTGGGCAGTGAAGCTCGGCCAGTTGGGTTTGTATGCTGTATTGGAAGGCATTGTTTTCATCCTCATCCTGGTTGCCGGTCTCGTGTATACCTGGCGCAAAGGGATGTTGGAATGGGCATAAGTGAATATTTGCATAGCCGAAGGCTGATAGGATTACTCCTTTCAGCCTTTTCTTTGTGTAATAGGAGTATTTCATGAGTTTTTGGACTGACCCTCTCAAGGTGGCCGCGGATTGGTTATTCGGCATTTTCGCCAGTTGGGGAATGCCCGAGATCGCCGCGAACATATTGATCGGCTTTCTGGGCACTTTGCTCCTGATCAGCCTGCTGATGCTGCTGGATATCTTCCTCGTTTGGGTTGAGCGAAAGGTTGTGTCACGCTTCCAGGATCGGATCGGTCCGAACCGCGTCGGTCCGTTCGGATTGATCCAGCCGTTTGCCGATATCATCAAATTGCTGATCAAGGAAGATACCACGCCCGGTGGCGCCGACCGGGTAGTCTACAACATCGCGCCGATGCTTTCCATGATGTCTGTGTTGATCTTGTGGGCGGTGGTCCCGCTCGCCCCGCGTATTCTTGGCGTCGACTTGAACGTTGGCGCGTTGTATATCATCGCCGCAGGTGCGATCGGCACCTTGTCCATCATTATGGCGGGTTGGTCATCGAACAACAAATTTGCGCTGATCGGCGCCTTCCGTGAAGTGGCGGTCATGATTTCGTTTGAAATCCCGATGCTGGCCACCTTGCTCATCCCGACGATCTTTGCGGGTTCGATGGGATTGAACGCCATCACGCAGGCGCAGAACGTTTGGTTCGTTTTCCTGGCTCCGTTGGCGGCACTGATCTTCATCATTGCAACGATTGCTGAACTCGGACGCGCACCCTTCGATATGGGCGAGGCCGAATCGGAACTTGTCTCGGGATACAACATCGAATATTCGGGGATGAAGTTCGGCATGTTCTACGCCGGTGAGTTATTACACGCCTTTACCTTCGGCGGATTTTGGGCAATTATGTTTTTTGGTGGCTATCGCTTCTTCGGACTTGAACAGGTCAGTCCCTTCCTAGCCGTGGCGGTGATCATCTTCAAGGCTTTCATCGGCTACTGGTTCATCATGTGGGTCAAATATACGTTGATGCGTATCCGCATCGATCACATGCTGGCCTTCAACTGGAAGTTCCTGACGCCCCTGGCGTTTACCCTCTTGATGGTGATCGCACTAATGAATGCGCTTCTCGCGGGGACCTCAGTCTGGGTCTTCACCATCGGCATGTTCCTGTCGAACGTCGTTCTTGGCTGGATCGCAATTGAGATCGCACGTTCTTATAGCCGCAGGGAGCGCGAAAAGGTGGAAGGAATGAAGAGAGTAGCAACAACCTAGGTTGTTGCTTTTGAGGATATGGATATGACTGGAGAACAAATCATTTTTCTTCTGGTAGCTCTTTTTACGCTGGGCTCCGGTTTCATGGTAGTGACGACCCATAACCTGATCCATGCCGCTTTGTGGTTGGTTTCGACCTTGTTTGGTGTGGCCGTTGTCTTTGCCATTTTGAACGCCGGTTTCCTGGCCGTGGTACAGGTTGTGGTCTACATCGGTGCGATTGCCATCCTGTTCATCTTTGCCGTAATGCTGACGCGCAGGGATATGCGCGATCAGGGCCCGCAGACGAATCCGAACTGGTGGGCCGGCGTGTTGATTGCCGTGCTGGTCTTTGGCGGATTGTTCTTCCTGCTGCAGAGTTGGAGTGGTATATCGACAACCGCGGCCGCGGTCCCGGCTGGGTTTGACTCGGTATCGGAGTTGGGTAATGCGCTGGTTTCACCGACCGGCTATGTGCTGCCGTTCGAAGTGGCCTCTGTTCTGCTTGTGGCAGCGTTGGTAGGCGCGGTTTATGTCGCGTTCAATCGGAAATAGGAGAGGCTGCATGGTTCCACTTTCATGGTTTCTCATTCTGGCGGCTGCGCTCTTTAGCATTGGCCTGTTCGGTGTCCTGACCCGGCGAAATGCAGTTGCGATCCTGCTGGGAATCGAACTGATGTTGAATTCCGTGAATATCAATCTGGCCGCGTTTTGGCGCTATGGAGATGTGCTCCAAATTACCGGCCAGGTTTTCGCGGTGATCGTCTTCGCGGTGGCCGCGGCGGAAGTCGCGGTCGGTCTCGCTCTGGTGATCTCGGTTTATCGCAAACGCAATACCGTGATCGCTGATGATATAGATATGATGAAGTGGTAGGGATAATATGACGCCTGAAACATTAAGACCTTAACCTGGCTTATTCCCCTTCCTCCCGTACTGGCATTTTTTTTGATCGTGCTGTTCACCAATAAGAGCAAAGCACTGAGTCATACACTGGCCGTCGGTGCGGCATTTCTTTCCTGGCTGGGAAGCATGATCGTTTTTTTCAGCGTGATAGGCATAGAGCACTTGGGTGAGCATCCGATTGAATCTTCGATCAATTGGTTGCCGACCGGCGACACGTGGTTCAAGGTGGGTGTGCTGGTTGATCCACTCACGGCTGTGGTGTTGTTCTTCGTGGCGTGGACCGTGTTGATGATCTTCCTCTACAGCGTTGGCTATCACAACTTCGGCCAGCCCGCAGGCGATCATGATCACAAAGGTCTGCCGCCTCACGGTGCGACGGTTGAAGAACATGGATACAAACACATGGTGCCTTCGGTCGAGCCCATGTATTCGCGCTTCTTTGCATTCATTGGCTTGTTCGCCTTCGGCATGTATACCCTGGTTCTCTCCGATAATTTGCTGACCATGTTTGTCGGTTGGGAGATTATGGGCTTGTGCTCTTATCTCTTGATTGGTTTCTGGTACGCGAAGAAATCGGCGCGGGATGCCGCCATCAAAGCCTTCATGACCACGCGTATCGGTGATGTGTTCATGCTGTTGGGCATTGCATACTTATATTCTGCAACGGGAACACTTTCCTTCCGCGCCATTTTCACCGAAGGAGTCTTGCACACGCTCGCTTCAGTGCCGAGTGGTTTCCTGGGCTTGTCGGCCGCGGGTTTGATCGGTCTACTGCTCTTCATCGGTACGGTTGGTAAATCGGCTCAGTTCCCCCTGCACGTCTGGCTGCCGGATGCGATGGAAGGCCCAACACCCGTCAGCGCCATGATCCACGCCGCGACCATGGTCTCGGCAGGTGTATACGCGGCCATTCGCATGTTCCCTCTATTGAAGTCTTGACCCGAAGACCATGACGATCGTGGCCTTCATCGGTGCATTCACTGCTTTCTTCGCCGCGACAATTGCTGTTGCACAAAATGATATCAAACGCGTGTTGGCCTATTCCACGATCTCACAGCTCGGCTACATGATCGCTGCAGTTGGCATTGGCGCCTATGTTGCCGCCGCGTTCCATCTGATCACACATGCGTTCTTTAAAGCCTTACTCTTTCTCGGTTCCGGTTCGGTCATCCATGGCATGGAACATGGTGTTTTGCACACCGGCAATCATGAGATGGATCCGCAGGATATGTTCAACATGGGCGGCTTGCGCAAGAAGATGCCCATCACATTCTGGACTTTCCTGATCGGTGGTTTTGCGCTTTCTGGTTTTCCCCTCATCACGGCCGGCTTCTGGTCAAAGGACGAGATCTTTGCCGATGCGTTTGGTAACGGTCACTTGCTGGTCTTTATCACCTTGGCGCTCGCCGCCTTCCTGACAGCTTTTTACACCATGCGCCAAATCACTTTGACCTTCCTGGGTGAACCCCGTACACAGGAAGCCGAACATGCGCAGGAGACTCCCTGGACGATGACAACGCCTCTGGTCATCCTGGCGTTTTTTGCGATTGCCGCTGGCTGGGTTGGTATCCCCGAAGATTTTATGGGGCTCCATCTAGCGCCCAGTTGGTTCCATGAATTCGTTGGCGGCACGCTGGCAGAGCCTCCCGAAGTCGTGGCATTTAATTGGACTCCCTTTGCCACTTCACTGGTTGTTGCGCTGGGTGGCCTGACACTGGGATGGCTCATCTATCGCAGTGTCAATTCATCTGCGGAAGATCGATTGCAAATTCCCCTGCTTAAGCACAAGTATTACTTCAATGAAATCTACGATTTCCTCTTTGTTAAACCGGCTTACTGGTTTGCAGATAATGTTGTTTACAAGCTCATCGATAAGCGCCTGATCGACGGCGTCCTGCACATTTTCGGTCCTCTGACTCAGGGTTTGGGGGCTGGTATCCGTAACTACTTTGACTTGCCTGTCATCAATCGTTTCTTTGGTGATGGCTCGGCAACTGTCACGCAGTGGTTTGGTGGTAAATTGCGTTTCGTCCAAACCGGACGTATCCAACAGTATCTGATGTTCGCGTTGGTGATTTTCATCGTCGTTGGCGCGGGGCTGTATTTCTTCCTGCTGGCTTAAGGAGTAAGTGATGAACTTCATTGGTGCTCATCTTCTCTCGCTTATCTTGTTCGTCCCCTTGCTCGCCGCAGTTTTCATGTTATTCCTGCCGAAGGATGAAAACAAACTCCTTCGTTGGTTCGCGTTTGGGGCAAGTCTCATTCCGCTCATTCTATCGTTGTACGCCTGGTTCAATTTCAAGTCCAGCCAACCTGGTTTTCAATTTCAAGAATCGTATATCTGGTATGAAGCGATCGGCTCCTCTCTGCATCTCGGTGTGGACGGACTCTCGTTGACGATGGTTCTGCTGACCACGCTGCTGATGCCGCTTGCCATCCTCGCTTCATTCAGCATCAATGATCGCGTCAAGCCCTACATGATGCTGTTTCTGCTGCTCGAAACCGGTATGCTTGGCGTGTTCCTGGCGCTTGACCTGTTGATCTTCTTCGTCTTCTGGGAAGTGGGTCTCGTGCCGATGTACTTCCTGATCAATCAGTGGGGTAGTGCCAACCGGAATTACGCATCGCTTAAGTTCCTGATCTATACGATGGGCGGCTCTCTGGGGCTCCTGCTCGCCATTCAGATGCTTGGCGTTCTCTTCGGAACCTATGACCTGCTCGCGTTATATCAACGTTGGAATTCGCTCGATCCCAGTGCCACGCTGATGGGTTTGCCTGTTCAAACGGTGAAGGCCATTGCCTTCTGGGCCTTCGCGATTGCCTTTGCGATCAAGGTTCCGATCTGGCCCTTTCATACCTGGCTTCCCGACGCTCATACCGAGGCGCCGACCGCGGGTTCGATGATCCTGGCAGGCGTTCTGCTCAAGCTCGGCGCATATGGTTTCCTGCGCCTGATCCTGCCACTGTATCCGTTCGAAGCCAAGATCTTCGCAGGTGTGCTGGCACTGCTGGCGACCGCTGCGATTGTCTTTGGCGCGCTGGCTTCTTACGCCCAGACGGATTTCAAGCGACTGGTCGCGTACTCCTCGGTAAATCATATGGGCTTTGTAGTCTTGGGTATCGCAGCAGCTGCTCTGGCTTCCGGAACGCTCGACGCGAACCTCGCGTTAAACGGAGCGATCCTCCAGATGTTCAATCACGGTTTATCGGCGGCAGGCATGTTCTTCCTGGTCGGTGTGATCTATGAACGGACGCACACGCGTAACCTGGAAGAGTTCGGCGGTCTGTTCCCCCTGGTGCCAATCTATGGCGGTATTTTGATCTTCACTAGTATGGCTTCCTTGGGCCTGCCGGGACTCAATGGTTTCATCTCTGAGTTTTTGGTGGTGCGAGGCTCATGGCCCATCCTGACAATTTATACGGTGATCTCGATGCTTGGTGTGCTCTTCACCGGCGCCTACATCTTGAAGGGCATCAAGAAGGTGTTACACGGCCCGTTGAACGAACATTGGGCGCATGGCGAACATAAGTTGACCGAGATCAACACACGCGAAATCCTGGTTATGGCTCCGTTGATGGTTTTGATCCTGTGGATTGGCATCTACCCTGCATGGATCCTGGATGTGATCAACAAAGCTGTGGTCATGCTGTTCTAAGAGGTGGATGATGAATTTTCCAATTCTGAGTGTCATCACGTTTACACCGATCGTCGCAGCGCTAATTATCTTGTTGTTGCCGGCTCAGAGAAAGAATGAGGCTCGCGCGGTTGCGCTGGCGGCTGCCAGTTTCGCTCTGCTTCTTTCGGCTTGGGCCTATTATCAATATTTGACCCAGCACCTGACCGGCTATCAATTTGTCGAGGAACATAAGTGGCTGCCTCAACTTGGCATCAGCCTTAAATTCGGCGTGGACGGCATAAGCATGCCGCTGGTTCTCTTGACCGGTGTGGTCATGTTCACCGGTGTGCTGATTTCCTGGGGTGACGATCATCCACATATTATGGCCGGTATTCAGGATCGCCCACGTGAATTTTTTGCCTTCCTGTTCATTCTGGCCAGCGGCGTGTTCGGGGTGTTCGTATCACTTGATCTGTTCATGTTGTTCTTCTTCTATGAGATCGCAGTCTTCCCCATGTATTTGCTGATCGCCATCTGGGGTTGGGTGCAGACGCGTGAGTACGCGGCCATGAAATTGACCTTGTACTTGTTCCTTGGCTCGGTTGTTTCATTGGTTGGCGGCCTGGCGATGTATTGGATGCAATATCAAAATACAGGATTGCTTTCCTTCGATATGCTTCAAATGGAAAAGGCCGGCTTTTCACAGGCCTTTCAGAATATCTGGTTCCTGCCGGTCTTCTTCGGTTTTGCTGTGTTGGGCGGTATCTGGCCTTTCCACAACTGGTCACCGGATGGACACGTGGCCGCGCCGACCGCGGTTTCCATGTTCCATGCCGGCGTGTTGATGAAACTGGGTGCCTTCGCCGCCTTACGCGTGGGTATCATGCTTCTGCCGCAGGGCGCCCAGACCTGGTCATGGCTCATTATGACCTTTGCAGGTATCGCGGTCGTCTACGGTGCCTATATCGCTTTCGTACAGACTGACTTCAAATACATGGTTGGTTTCTCGTCTGTTTCGCATATGGGTCTGGTGATGTTGGGATTTTCCACGCTGAACCGTCAGGGACTGCTGGGTTCAGGCGTGCAAATGTTCTCACACGGTGTGATGACGGCTCTCTTCTTTGCGGTCGTTGGCATGATCTATGATCGGGCGCACACGCGCCAAATTCCCGAGTTGGGAGGCATCAACAAAGTGATGCCGTTCGCTGCAGTCGGTTTCATTATCGGCGGCCTGGTCTCGATGGGTATGCCTGGTTTTTCCGGTTTCGTGGCCGAGTTTCCGATCTTCATGGGCGTGTGGGGCAGGCACTGGCTGGTGGCTGTAATCGCCAGTATCTCGATTGTGATCACCGCGGCCTATATCATGCGTAATATCCGGCAGGTTTTCTTCGGCGAATTGCCCGAAAAACTGGAAGGTCATCTTGGTGATGTCACGGTGTTGGATAAAGTAGCCATCATAACGTTGTGTCTTTTGATGATCGTCATCGGTTTGTTCCCCAGTGTCATGGTGCCGATGGTGCAAACGGGTGTTGAGAATATTCTCCGCCTGCTGGGAGGTGCATAATGTTTACTTCGACTACGTTCGCTTCAATTCTCCCGGAAATTCTTATTCTGGTCATTGGGATTCTGATCCTGGTGGTGGAACCGTTTTGGAGGGAAGAACAACGCCGTAACGTGGGCTGGCTGACGGCCGGTGGATTGTTGTTCGCCGTTGTACTCAGTTTGCTCGTCGGTCAGCCTGGTCAGCCGACTTCCACACTGGGCGGCATGGTGCGCTTTGACTGGCTTGGTTTCTTCTTCAAGATGCTCTTCATGTTTGCCGGCGCGGCGACCGCGCTGCTCCTGATGGATAACGAAAAGGTGGGACATCGCGGCGAGGCCTATCTTCTTTTGCTCACTTCACTGCTGGGTATGGACCTGATGGCTTCTGCCGGGGATCTGGTCATGCTTTATCTCTCGATTGAGACCACCTCCATTCCGCTGTATGTGCTTTCCGGCTTTATGCTGGCGGACGAGAAGTCAACCGAGGCTGGTTTCAAGTACCTGCTCTTCGGCGCGTTGACCTCCGCCACCATGCTTTACGGCTTCAGTCTGATCTTTGGCTTTACCGGGACAACGAATATTTATGAGCTGGCCGGGATGTTCCAGGCTGGCAATTTGTCCCTCGTGACCGCCGTGGGTGTCCTGGCCTTGATCCTGGTGGGGATTGGCTTCAAAGCTTCGTTTGTCCCGTTCCATTTCTGGGCACCGGATGTGTACGAAGGTGCGCCGATCCCGGTCTCAGGATTTTTATCCACGGCCTCGAAGGCCGCGGGCTTTGCCGTTTTGGTGCGTTTGTTCTTTATCGCTTTTCCCGCACAAGATATTGCACAGTATTGGACAGTAGCACTTGCCATCCTCTCCGCTGTCACAATGACAGTAGGTAACCTGCTGGCTTTGCCGCAGACGAATATCAAACGTCTGCTGGCTTTCTCGTCCATAGCCCACGCAGGTTATGTTTTGATCGGTGTAGTCGCATTGAGTCAATTGGGCGCGGCCAGTGTGGTGTTCTATCTGGCAGCTTATATCTTGACCAACCTGCTGGCCTTCGGCGTGGTCATGGCCTTCAGCCGGGTGACGGGACTGGAAGATATCAAAGATTATGCCGGGATAAGTCGCCGCAATCCGTTGCTGGCGTTGATGATGCTGGCAGCCTTCCTTTCACTGGCCGGCATGCCTCCGTTTGGCGGCTTTGTGGCAAAGGTGGTCATCTTTGCCGCGGGCGTGCAGGCAGGCTACGTATGGTTGGTCATCATTGGTATCATCAATTCGGTCATCGGTGTGTACTACTATTTGAACGCCATGAAATATGTGTACCTGTACCGCATGCCCGATCAGGATGAGGAACAGCACCCCGTCATGCTGACCCGTCCGTATGCCATCGCCTTGGTCGTGCTGGTGATTGGTGTGATCCTGGTCGGGACCGTGTTCGCTCCGTGGTTCGGTTGGTCGAACGCGGCGGCCTTAAATCTGTTCTAACGGGAACCGTTGTCGGCTTAGAGTGATGCGGTGCAAGCCATCAAAGTTGTTTGACATCCCTTTTAGCCGTCGTTATAATCGTGCAACATGACACAATCCGAACAGAAGGGCAGAGGCATCCTTAACACGCTATTGATTGTGCTGATCGGACAGGTGGGATGTCTGACGCTGATCATTATTCTGGCTTCGGTCTTCGGCGGCCTGTGGCTGGATAACCAGTTCGGTACCAAACCGTTCTTTACCCTGGTTTTGTTGTTTGCCGGTATCCCTGTGTCGATCATTGTCATGCTTGTTGTAGCTCGGCGAACGCTGGCCCGCTTGAAAGAACAAGCGGAAAAAGATACTGAAACTTCCTCATAGGAGGCGCACTTTGGAACAAGTACAACATAGACCCTGGCGCCGCTGGGTTGTTCTGGCCCTAATGATCGTTAGCGTCTTTTTGGGCGGAATTCTGGTGCCTGTTCAGCCTGAAATCTCATTTAAGGCCGAAAATCTTTTGGGTGAGGGGCAGACTTGGCTGTTTGGAATGCCACTTGTCAATACATTGCCCACACTTTTTATCACGATCTTTATCGTGATCATTCCGCTTGCATTTTTTACAGGACGCTCTTTGAAGAAAAGCGCCCAGACTGACCTGGTGCCGCGCGGCATCGGCAATCTGATGGAGGCCTTCTTTGAGCTGTTGTACAACCTCACTGAAAGTGCCGCGGGATCGAAGTGGGTGAAGGCGATCTTTCCCTGGTTTGCCACGATCATGTTCTATGTGCTGGTGGCCAATTTGCTCAAACTCATTCCCGGGTTCGAGACCATTGGCTTCTTGCACAAGGTAGCTGAGGGACATCCTGTTCAAGGCAACCTGCTCATGCCAGGTGAGGTTGAGAATGGTTATGTACTTGTACCTTTCCTGCGCGGTGTTTCTGTCGATTTGAACTTCACCTTTGCGATTGCCTTGATTTCTGTCTTCATGACCCAGGTGATTGGTTTCCAGGCGCAGGGCTTTGGTTATCTCAGCAAGTTCTTCAATACACGGCGCATGTTTACAGTGCCGTTCTTTGGCGCCATGGACTTTCTGGTGGGGCTGCTCGAACTGATCTCAGAACTAGCCAAGATCATCTCGTTTGCCTTCCGTCTTTTCGGAAATATGTTTGCAGGCATTGTATTGGTCGCCGTTATTCCCACCATGCTCGGTGCTGCACTGAGTCGTTTTACCGGTAATATTGTGCCATCGATGTTGATGTTATTCGAATTGTTTGTAGGTGTGATCCAGGCATTTGTGTTTGGCATGTTGACAATGGTGTTCATGGCGCAGGTTACGCAAGGCCATGGAGAAGCTCACGAATAAAATATTAGGATAAATCCAAGGAGAATTAAAACATGGAAGGAAATATTCTGGATGCAATGCGCTACGTTGGCGCTGGTCTTGCGATGATCGGTGCGGCCGGCGGCGGGGTGGGGATCGGTTTGAGTGTGCAGGGTGCCCTTACCGGTATGGCTCGTAACCCGGATACGTATGGGAATCTGCTGACCAACATGATCCTCGGCATCGCCTTCTCGGAAGCCATCGCCATCTACTGTATGGTGATCGCGTTCCTGATCCTCTTCAAAGTTGTATAAATAGATAGGAGCGATGCATGGAAGCACTTGGTATTAATCTCGGCCTGCTCATTGTTCAGATCATCGGGTTCATTATTGTGCTCCTCACTTTGAACGCTTGGGTCTACCAACCCATGCTGAACATGATGGAGACCCGTAAACAAAAGATTGCGCAGGGTTTGGAAGATGCCCGCGTCGCCGCGGAAGCTCGCGCCGATGCCCAAAAAGATGCCGATAAGATCCGCGCCGAGGCCCAGACGGAAGCGGCCAAGATCGTGCGTGAAGCCACCGAGCGCGCGGCCGCGGCTGTTCAGGACGTCAAGGCCGCGGCAGACGCGGAAGCGGCCAAGGCGCGTGAAACCGCCATGGCTGAAGCGGAGGTCGAGCGCAATCGCATTTTGGGTGATTTGCGTAGTCAGGTGGCCTCACTGGCAATTGCCGCGGCGAACAAATTGGTCGGTGAGACACTGGATGAGAAGAAGCAGCGCGCCTTACTGGATGAGTTCTTCTCGGGTGTGAAATCCGGCAAAGTCGTGGTATTGCAGGATGCCGGTTTCAAGGGCAAGGCCGCCGAAGTTACCAGCGCGCTGCCGCTGAACGCGGATGAAGAAACATCTGTCAGGCAGGATGTGCTCGCCCGAGTCGGCGCGAAAGAAGTCGCTTTCCATGTGGACCCCTCCATCCTGGGCGGGTTGGTCATCAAGGTTGGCGACAAGGTTATGGATGGTTCTGTGGCCGGTAAGTTGGAAGGGCTGCGCCAGAATTTGAAATAAACTTCAGAAAGCCTTGAGAAGGGTTTGGTAAAATTGCCAGGCCCTTTTTTGTTTAACCCATGTCCAGATCAAAATCACTTCAGCAGATCTTTGCAGAGTTGCCGCTTCCTTTTTACATGGCAGATATTCCCGATATTCCGATCACCGGAATTTCCATCGACAGCCGTGCCGTGAAAGCCGGCGATCTGTTCGTTGCCATGCAGGGCGGAAATGTAGATTCGCATCTTTATATTCCCAAGGCGATCGAGAACGGTGCTGTGGCCATCGTTGGAGATCAGGACTTCGCGGGCTCGACAGGTGATCTGCCTTACATCGGATTGGAAAACCCGCGTCGTGCCCTGACGTGGATAGCTGCTTCGTTTTACAACTGGCCGGGTCGCAAGCTGACGGTGATCGGCGTCACCGGCACGGACGGCAAAACCACCACGACGAATCTTATCTATAAGATTTTGCTCGCCGCCAACATCAAGGCGGGCATGATCTCAACAGTCAACGCGGTGGTCGGCGACGAAGTGCTGGATACCGGCTTCCACGTCACCACACCGGATGCGCAGGACGTCCAGCGTTATCTCGCAAAAATGGTGGAGGTCGGCTTGACGCATGTTGTCCTGGAGACGACCTCCCATGGCTGGGCGCAATATCGCGTGGATGCCTGTGAATTTGACATCGGTGTGGTGACCAACATCACGCATGAACATATGGACGAACATGGTTCCTATGAAAATTATCGCGCCGCCAAAGCCAGATTATGTTCCAGCCTTGAGGTTACTTCGGAAAAACCAGGGGGGAATCCGCGCCTGGGCGTGATCAATCGCGATGATGCAAAATCATTTGATTTTCTGCATGACTTGATCAAAGTAACGCAATTGAATTATGGCTTGAATAAAAATGCAGATGTTTACGCGGTGGATGTTGAATTCAATCCAACGGGAATCCATTTTACAGCGACAAGTAAGGACTTCCGTGTTCCTATTTCAAGCAAACTGGTCGGCGCCTATAACGTCTCGAATTGTCTCGCTGCTTTGACTGCCACTGTCCATGGATTGGGAATCAGCCCCGAAACTGCCGCACGTGGTATTGCTTCACTTGAAGGCATCCCCGGCCGTATGGAACGCATCGACCTGGGACAAAACTTCACCGCCATTGTCGACTTTGCTCATACGCCGAACGCCTTGAAAGTGACTCTGGAAGCGGCAAGAGAAATGCTTGCGAGTTCCCCTCGCGCTCACGCTGGGCGGATTGACGCAAGCAGCCACGCAGACGAAGCGGAGAGGACGAGTCATCGCCGTCTTCGGCTCTGCCGGGCAGCGCGACAAAGCCAAACGCCGCATGATGGCCGAGACCTCTGCCGAGCTGGCCGATTTGACCGTGCTGACAGCCGAAGACCCACGTACCGAATCGTTGGAGGGCATCCTTGGTGAAATGGCAGCCGGCGCGAGGTCCAAGGGCGGACGCGAAGGCGAAACATTCTGGCGCATCCCGGATCGAGGCGAAGCAATTCGCTTTGCGTTGCGTCTGGCGCACGAAGGAGATATCGTTCTTTCCTGCGGAAAGGGACATGAACAATCCATGTGTTTCGGCGCGCGTGAATATCCCTGGGATGATCGCCTTGCCATGCGTGCCGCCTTGTGTGAATTGCTTGCTGTAGAAGGATCGGAGATGCCCTATCTACCTACACAGGATACCCCCGAAGAGGAATGGCTCATGTGGAAGTAAAACCGGTCACTTTGACGGGAAAGTATGTGCGCCTTGAACCCATGACCATGCAACACGTCACCCAATTAGCCGCGATTGGTCTGAACGAGGATATCTGGCGTTTCATGCTTTATGGCGAGGTGAAAGGCGAAGACGATATTCGAGCCTGGGTGGCCGAAATATTGCGCCGAGCAGAGAGCGGCGCAGATCTGCCTTTTGCGGTCATTCATCTGGCGTCCGGTCGTGTGGCGGGTGCGACGCGTTATCTAAACATCGCGCCCAATGATCGCGGCCTGGAAATTGGCGGCACCTGGTATGGAAGCGAATTTCAGCGTACGGCTGTCAATACGGAATGCAAATATCTTTTATTGCGTCACGCCTTTGAAACACTTGGTACGATTCGTGTCCAGTTGAAAACAGATTCGCTCAACCTGCGCTCACAGAACGCCATTGAACGCCTCGGCGCGGTGAAGGAAGGTGTTCTGCGCAATCATATGATCCTGCCTGACGGTCGTTACCGCCACTCGGTATTTTATAGTATTTTGGATACGGAATGGGAAGAAGTGAAGTCGAGACTGGAGGAAATGTTGGCGGGGTAATCGTGCGGGACGCAAGTTATGGAGAGGCCACTGTAATGTGAACCGAGATCACTTTCCGGTCACGGGCGGCTTGTTTACCCCATGGGCGCCTGTAATGAAAGATCAAATCGACTTGACCGGATGCCAGGGCGCGGAATCGAAAACGCTGTATAGCAGGACTGCCAGGTTGCCCGGCCTCCGGCTCCCAGATCTCATCCAGGAGTTCGACCATCGCCCTGGCAATTTCAGGAAGCAAAACTTCCCAGCGGTATCCCGTGGTCAGATTCCCTTCCAGCGGTATATCGAAAATCTCGCCGACGAGTACTTGGATCAACTTGTCCATGTTCTTAAGCCTGTGAAACCACAGATAGATTATATGGAATCTATCTGTGGTTTTCAATCCCTGTTTCAGCCTTCCTTGACCTGCAATTAAGAATACCACCGTGTGCCACTGATGCCCCAGAAAGGATACGTGGAGTCGATGGCACATTGTCCATAGGCAATACGGAAGAATCCACCGTCTCCCCAGCCGCTGCCCCAGCTGTTCTTGCAGATCCAACAATTTAACAAGTTATCGAAGCCAACCACCTCGACGCAGTGGAGACCGGCCAGGCTGCCGGTGACGTGAGAGTATACACCACTGCTATAGCCGAAGAAGTCGCGATACACCTCGAAGACGCACATCATTGGACCAACATTGGCCAGGTATTGTTTGCGCTGATTGACATTGAAGATAACCGTGTTGTTTCTAACTTTGACTGCCTCACCATTGCGCTCTGCGCATGTGTTGCAGGGCATATTATGGTCCTGGTATGGAAAACAACTTTCGTGGGCCATTCCATTGTTTGCAAGATAGCTGACTGCGGAAGAGGGCCACCAGCCACCACAACTGCCACCTCCACAAAACAGAAGTTCTGCCTCGGAAAGGTCCAGGTTTACGTTGTGTTCAATGAGGATCATCGATTCAAGGACTGCCGTGGTGCCAAATGCCACGCACGAGCCGCATCCGCCCTGATCCTTTACCGAGGTTACGTTATTGCGGCCCTTGCGATTTCGCCAGTCGACCCTGATGGGCCAGCGCAAGATGAGTTTTCGAATGGCATCAAGTATGGCCTGATCAATCTGGCCCAGGTAGAGTTCCTCGGCACCGGCGGCTTGGCTCGCTTTTGAACGCGCACTTTTTCCTGCTTTCTTCGATTTTCGGTTTTCGCCTTCGGCTGCTTGAAGCAGGCGCATTCCCTTGAATTCTGCGATTACACGCGCCATATCAGGCGCGGGTCTTCCGCGCAACTCTCCCAGATTTCGCTCGTCCGGAATGACTCCCAGACGACGGCTGAGTTCGAGGTTGGAGAGTCTTAGGAACGGGTGTTCCTTTGCTTTCCAGGGAGCCTTCTGTCGTTTGATCTCTGCACGAATGTCTTTCAATTGCAAAGTGTCCATTCTTGGTCTCCTGATTGAAATTTTGAAAATTTGTGGCTATTTGTCTTCGTCCATTGGCGGGCGCGAAAGTTCACGCTTTCCAGACCGCCAGGTAGATGAAAAAGTATGAGCCGGAAATTTGACGGATGCGAAAGCTGTGGTAACCGGCACTTAAGCTGGCCGGGTGGGGTTGATTGATCGATCCGTTAAAAGGAAGGGGTCCGTAGTTGAAGGAATCGATCAAACATTCCACCTGGGCCGCTCCGTTATAACTCTGCAACTGGACGTTGCAGACATAATTGCCGGCAGTTGGTGCCCGAAAGTAGCAATTGACGTGGCCTGTTTTGGTCTGCGGCGAATCCCAAAAACCAAAGCCATTGGCACTGAACCAGATGCGACAATCTGAGATACAGTGCTGCATATCAGTAAAGCCATCGAAGTGATCAGCATCCCAAACATCGAGGAAGGCTGCAGTGCCAGTCCTTTGACAAGCGGAGAAGGTTGCCACTGGCAGCCAGAGTTCCGGCTTGGCGAAATTTGGGATCTGCTTGAGCAATTCCTTGGAGCCGGGTGTTTTCTTGAGCGCTCGGGCAACGATTTGTGGGGCGATGGTGGGCTTGGCGGGAACGCTGCGGACAATTCGCCGTTCCTTGCGCGGTGGAATCTTGACAGTCTGATGTGTCTCTCCCAGGACCAGGTGAAATTCTTCAACAGGATTCATATTAAATCTCCTTACTCAATTTGGTTGGTGAGTATGTATTGTAGTAAGCGTCCGCCACCTTGTCATGAAGGGTTCCCTCTATTTTCCAACATACCTTCCAGAGGGATGATTCTTAATTGGAAAGTCTGCGTGACTGCCTGCGCTCTGTTCGAAACTCCTAATTTGTTGTAGATGTTGTGGATGTGATTTTCGACAGTTGCTTCGCTGATCGATAGATTGCACGCAATCTCCTTGTTAGTGAATCCGTAGACAATTTGTTCGAGGACTTCATTTTCGCGGTTGGTCAATTCTGGCAGCATAAGATTTTCCTCCTTTTACAAGGGATATATCTTCCATCGCAAGACACGGGTTTATTTACTGATTTATCTAAATAAACGAGACGAATTAGGTTTTTTAACACCGTTGATATCCGAATTTGATGAGCAGTCATCCTTCGGCAAGGTTTATGCTCTTCCTTCCTTTGCCAGGGAGGTCTTTATCATGCAGTTTTGGATGTTGCGGAGCGTTTCGATTTCCGTCCCCAGAACTTCGCGGTATAGAAAAAAATATCGCTGTGATGAGCCAGACTGCGGTTCATCAGCAAGATATGCTCAGAGCATGTGCTTTTCGTAAAACCGGCTGAGCGGATCTACCTTATATTCGCCAAAGGGTGGGATGGACTGGAAGCCCATACGTTCATATAAGCGGATGGCGGCCTTTTGATGGATGCCTGTCTCCAAACGCAATACTCCAACGCCGTGACTTTGTGCGTAATCTGCTAAATGTTCCAGCATTAACCTGGCCAGGCCGGAGCCGCGAAATTGTGGCCGCACATACATGCGTTTGATCTCCCCATACTCGCTGCCGAAGAATTTGATTCCGCCGCAGCCCACAGAGATGCCGTTCTCATGGATCAGGAAGAACGCCACGTTTTCGGTGATGAGGCGCTGCACACTGTACCCGTGGCGGCTGTCGCGCGGATAGAGCGGATCCAACTCCGCTTCGAGTTCCTCGATCAGGGCGATTGCCTCGGGCGAATCCGGGCGCTCGGGTGTGATGACCGCTGTCATGGTATGAGAACCTTCGGATGGTTATCCTTCGATCGCCACAGGATTCGTTTCACTGTGTCGTTGCCGGCTGAGCACCAGGCTGGCGAGCGCGAAAGTGGCGGCGCCGAACAAATAGGGTGCGCCGCGCAATATATGGTCATACGACAGCCCTCCCAACAAGGGGCCGAGGATGGTCATCAGGCTGGCCAGGGCGGTTGTCACACCCATCAGCATGCCTTGCTCGCGCGCCGAAACGTTGTTTGAAACCATCGTGCCAATGGTTGGAAAAGTGAATGTGCTTAAGCTGCTGTTCACTACCGTCAATGGATAGAGCAGCCAAAGCATTGGCGCAAAGAAGACCGCCAGCGCGCCGACGGCCTGCCCGAATAGACTGGCGATGGCCACAGCTTTCTCTTTATAGCGAGCCACGAATCTTTGAACGAGCAAGGCTTGCACCACGGCTACCGTGATTCCCGCGATGACCAATACCAGTCCCAACTCCCAGGGTTGCGCGGCGAACTTATCGACCAGGAAAAGGGTTTGGATGCTGTTGATCCCGTTAAAAGCCAGGTTGAACAAACATAAAGCCAGGAAGAGTCTTCCCAGCATGGGCCGGCGCGCCATTCCGCTGATGGAGGCGAAGGGATTGATATCCTGCGGACGAATGGCCTCAGTCTGACGATGTTCCTTCGGAAGCGATTCCGGAAGCAGGAAGAATGCCAGCAGCGCGCTGACCAGGGAAAGCGCCGCGGCGACGAAGGCCGGTGCGGCCAGATCGATCTGTCCGAAGACCGCGCCCAGCGCCGGGCCGAGGACGAGTCCGAACTCCCCAGGCGACGCCGATCAAACCAAAATTCTTGGCGCGCTCCTCCAGTTTGGAGACATCCGCCAGATAAGCCGAGGCCGTGGACATGTTCCCGGCGGTGATGCCGTCGATCAAACGGGAAAGGAACAGGACCCACAACGCGCCGCCGATACCGAAGATCACATAACCGAGAGCCGATCCGAGCACGCTGAGGATCAAGACTGGCCTTCGTCCATGGCGGTCGCCGAGTTTGCCCAGAGCCGGCGCGGCGAAGAATTGCGCCGCAGCATAGATGACCGTCAGCATGCTGACCATCAAGGCTTGGTCGCTGTAGCGTTTGACCAGATACGGCGCGACCGGAAACAGGATGCTGATGCCGATCACATCCAGCAGCATGATCAAAAAGATCACGCTGAGCGCGCCGCGTTGGTTCGTCAACTTTTTCTGAAGTTGCATGAGAGGCTTATTCGCTCTTGTCAAAAAAAAACTAACGGCTGACCATCACCACGGCTTCGCCATCCAGCACAACGGTGTTGTCCTGATTACTGCAAAGCGTAGCGAGCGTGACGATCGGCTTATCCGAGCGGACGATTTTGACTTCGACGGTGGTGGTGATCGTGTCACCGGGATAGACCGGCGCTTTGAATTGCAGAGTCTGGCTGAGATACACCGTGCCGGGACCGGGCAGGTCATCCGCAAGTGTGGCCGAGATGAGGCTCGCCGCGATCATCCCATGGGCGATGCGGCGGCCAAAGCGCGTCCCGGCCGCGTAGGCATCGTCCAGGTGAACGGGATTTGTGTCACCGGTCAGGTCCGCGAAGGCGCGAATCATTTCATCGCTAATAACAGTCACACGAGAGGCTTTGTCGCCGGGGTTGAGGGTGGGCATGTGGTTCTCCTGAAAGGAAGCATTATAAAGCCTTGCTGATAAAAATGATTTATGTCTCTTCCCATACTGTCTGCAAAGCGTGGCAATCCAGAAGAATGATGCCCTCTTCTTTCATACTTTCTTTAGCTGTGTTCAAGTGATCCTGTTCTAAAGCTCATCATCGTAATCGATGCCAAAGAAAATACCAGTCTCAGAAGTGGTATAGCGTTCAATATGACGATCCAGATAGCTGCGATACTTTTGATTCTGGAATTGTTGATAATATTCTTTGAGAAGCGGGACATCTTCGTCATGCTTCTGCGCGACACCCAGAGCAAAGACCTTCATCCGAAACAGCATGTCCAGGCTGATCATCTTGTATTTGTTGAGTTCGATTGCTCCGAGTGAATAGTGGGCGTGATCAAACTTGTAAATGCTGCGAAACAGTTCAAAGCCATGGATGAGCAGGCCAATTTTCTGTTATCCGGAAATTTGAGCTTCAAGCTTTGATAGTCGCGCTCTGTGACAATGAAATCGACATCGTCCCCGTGCTTTCTGAGCCCATAGTATTCCATGGCCAACCCGCCAACAATGACAGGTTTGTCCCGGAATTCGTATCCCAGTTTGGGGAGATCGATGATTCTCTCAAGTTCTGTTTCTTCCACGTTTTAAATCCTTGTTGCTTTGCGGCAGATCCGTTTGTATGAATATTATGGGTTGTACGCGTCAGCTTCGAGCCGTCGCTTGAGGTTGGCCAGAGTCTGCGTTTGGGGGCCGTTTCGCCTGCTTGATGACAAAACGGTGCAGCCGGGCCGCGACAGAGATCGTGATACGCTCGTTCAAAAATTTCCCACCGTCAACCGGCTTGAATTGTTAACATGGGGACACTATACACAATGCTGTCGATGTGCCGATCGGGTTCGGTCAAGATCGTCTGCACGCGGATGCGATTATGGTACACGGGTATCCGCCCCAGGCGAAAGGTTTCAACCGTTTCATACGCGTAACCCTGCTGACCGCTTAACGCCAGTTCCCGAATGGGCGACATGAAGGTGAGCAGGGGTTGGAGGCCGATCAAGTTCCTCGGCTGAGCGAGATGAGCATAGACCACGGCAACCGGACGTGCAATGTGGACATCGAAGTTAAGCGTATCGGGCATGAATGTATCCCTAAAATCACTTGAGTTTTGATGGTTAATATAAACTGAAACCAGATAGATCGTGCCCCTCGCGAAGCGTCCCGCGCAGGAGAACTGGCGAGACGAGATAAAGTACTTTTGCCGGGATGCCGCCTTGTCGCCACGGACAGAAAAAACTCGCAGCCACACGTTCGCGAATCGCTTGACTGCCCAATGGCGTGCCGCGCGCCGCATAACGGGACTGTGTTGTCTTTGACCTAAAAGAGTGTTGCCTGTTTAAATTCATCTTGCTTTTCAAACTCGATTTCGTAAGTTGCGTTACAGTTTGGACAAAACAGATAAAACCTAAACTTCTTTGACTTCAATTTTATGACAGGCGTTAAGCATTTGCGACAAGGCTGACCATCATGTGTCATTTTTATCGGCTTAGGTTCAGGCGGCGGATTTTCGTAAACTTCATCGGGTGGCAAATCTTTTTGGTGAAGTGCAGCATAAGATAATTTATCACATCGCTCATTTTCAGGATTGCCATTATGGCCCTTAACCCAAACAAAATCAACTTCATGCGTTTCGCAGAGAGCGGATAGTCTTTCCCATAAATCCACATTGATGGCCTGTTCTTTGTTAGTTCGCCACCAGTTTCTCTTTTTCCATTTTTCAACCCAACCTTTCATCATTGCGCTGACTAAATATTGAGAGTCACTATACAGGGTGACTTTACAAGGGTGTTTTAGAAGTTCTAGGCTCTTGATGGCGGCGAGTATTTCCATGCGATTATTTGTCGTCAACCTAAACCCACCAGAAATTTCTTTGCGCCTATTTTCAAACAATAGGACAGCGCCATAGCCGCCTGGGCCAGGGTTGGGCTCACACGCACCGTCTGTGAAAATTACGACTTCTTTATTCTCATTCGCCATCATCGTTTCTCATTTACATTTACTTTGTTCCACAAGGAACTGCTCAACGGCTTGACCTAACTCCCAGCGCTTTTGCGGGTTGCCACCTTGGCGCCAGGGATGGAGAAAACTCGCAGCCAAGCCTTCGCAAAATGCCCGATTGCACCCAACGGCAGCGCCTGACCCTCGAAGAGGTAACCAATAGTTAGCGTCAAACACAAAGGTAAGCGCGTCCAAGGCGACTTGGGCATAGACATTTAGGCGCACGATCAGTAACAGCGCGGAGAGAGAGATGATTTAGTTTCAAAATGCCTGTGCTGTCACAGCCTACACTTGGCCGTGTGCTCAGAACCTCTTTCAAAAGAGCGGCTCCCGGGGCATAAGCAAAGGCAATCACAGCTGTCAGAAATACCTGAACCGGATCACCGGCACCCAAATCCGTCGCTCGGCGCCAGTCTTGAAATCCACATCCACACGCGCGTGGCTTGACTGCGCGCTCAGGTCAAGCGTGATCTCAACATAGATCAGTATTGTGTCATTAGCAGAGACAGATGTCGTGTAACTCAGCTTCACAATCTGATTGACCCAACCACTGTTGCTCGAATCGGTGCGATGTTCATCCAGCAGCGTCACGCTGGGTCCGAATTCCCAGTAGTGTTGGTACAACTTCGACGACACATTCAAAGTTAGGTCCGCGCTCGTATTGGTGTACCAGTGGTCATGCGCCGATATGGCAAACTGACCTTTGACGTCCACGTAGGCTTCCACCAAGAGGTTGCCCGCTCTGGGTGGAGCAAACTGGTATACGAGCGTCGTTAGACAGGGCGAGCCAGCCGTGGCTTCCCATCCCCAACCGTCTCCCTGCTCGCTCCACTGGAAATTGGTTTCGCCCAGTGCAAGATTGAACCCGCGATCCATACCAGTGCATTTGGTACCAAAGCCATCAATCGCTGGAGGCCTCACATCAAACACATTCGGGTCCGGAGGAACTTCGAATTTGCCCGGCAGAATAGGCGGTCGAACAGACTCGAGGTATATCTTATGCGCCTCCTTCAGTTCCTCTTTTTTATCCGCAGTCTCTTGGAGCAGCGATGGCACATCCGCCCCCATTTTCTTCAACATCTTCTGCATCCCCTTGTCCGAAAATCCAAGCTCGCGAGATTTCCGAACGTGCAGGGCTCGCTTGGTTTTCTGGTATGCTGCTGTTGCCTTGTAATATTTCCTGATCTGTTTATGCAGTTTTGAGGCGTTGGTATCCATAAGCTAATCTCCTTCAATAGTAAACTGTTAAGTTTATTGTACCCGCGGACGGCTCTTTTCGCCCATCCGCCAGGAGGTCGAATGGCTAAGCCATTGCGGCCCAACGCCTTGACCTAAGTCTCGGCGCTCTATGCCAGGGATAGAAAAAACTCGCAGCCACGCGTTCGCGAAATACCTGACTGCTCAAAGGATGTGGCACATGCCGCGCAGCGGGGCCGCGTTAGGTGGCAATTCATGCAGGGTTTCTAGTAATAAACTCACGAACTGCGGAAATAAGTAATACGACTTGTTCAACAGTATATTGATCATATTGACCGTGTGCTGCTTTGTTTCGCACATCTAACCAGGCAGTAACATTCTTTTAATCTAGTTTCGAATACACATTGGCTTTTGCCATTTCTGAATTTAAGAAGTCTGCCTTCAAAAACTTTACCTTACCATCAGGAGTTGTTTCCTCAATTGGTATACTGTTCTTAATACATAACTTGCGAAGATGGCTTTCTAATGTGGAGCCTGTAATTACGGCAGCAGCATCTTTGTATCCACTGTCAGAAAGATATTGGGCCATCTCTAAGAAATCTGCAAATATTTCCCCATAAATCAGTTCGGCGAGATTTTGGAGGTAGCCAGCTTCAATGTCATCTCTTAGCGCTTGCACCACTCCAATAATTGAAGATGTGTGTTCATGTAAGTTTGGGGTTTTTTCTAAAATCCGATTAATTTCTGCCGCATATGGTGACGGCATACCGCTTATTCGATGAATAGCAGCGATGCTCCGAGTTACGAGAACTCTGGCGATCAGATTTCGGCAAATCGCTAAGGTCGTTGTATTGAGATTTTGTCTGAAGGGATTTATGTTCCTCAATGAGAGTATTTAACTGTTTTACAAAAATATCCTTGTTCAAACCTGCCTCCACTGCTATATGAACATAGTTCACAAATCTTCTACTACCTCAACGGTTTGACCCAACTTCCGGCGCTGTTTTAGCCCGAAAAAACTCGCAGCCACACGTTCGCGAAATGCTCGACACCCTAGCGGACGTGGCGCATGCCGCGTAGTAGGGCCACATGGGCGCTCTTGCGAGGGATTATTTTCCAATAATTGATGCACATCAAACCTTTCCTGACGGTGTTTTAGCCTAACCAGGTAAAAGAACTTACAACTCCTAACAATATGTCTGTTGCAGCCTTCTTATCTATTTCTACGATTACTCCTGGTCCCAGGTAAAAAGCGCCTGGCCCAACTGTGACTAGATGGAAAGTAAGGTTGACAACTATGTGTTGGCGTTGCGTGGAAAAACTTGTCGTTGAATGGGTATGGTTCATTCCTGTCTCTTCGTTATGTTCCCTTAGAAAAGTTAGTCCAAGAACATCTGTGTAGCTCCTTTGAGCTCGGGGCGAATTTTTAATATTGCGGTTTGAGAGGTTGTCATCCTCCTTATACTGTATAGATAGAAATCTTTTACGGAGGTCTGTGCCCTCAATGCCGGGCAGATCAACTTGAAAATAGTTATCTCTTTCTTCTGCAAATTCGCCTTTCGGGTAATGCACGGAAAACCCGTACTGTTCATGTCGGTAAATGGGCCAGAGATTTGAGACTAATTCTCGCATATGAGCAAAACGCCAGTTCTCCACTGCTCTCAAAGCATCGTAGAACTTTTGGCTGGGCAAAGTTCCATCTCGAACATCAAAATGTTAAATCGCCTCAAATGATAGCCAGGCATCGCCATCCAGTAATAGCGGGAAAATTTTCTTTTCCAATCGTTGTGCGCGGGCAAACTCATGTTGCACCCACGTTGATTCGTGCGAATTTCGGCTTGCCACAAGAATAAAACTTTCGCAGGAGTCTATGGCATCTTCTATGACAAGTGGCCAACGCGTTCCATAATCGATACGATCATCAATCCATACGTCAAAACCCTTGTCCTGAAGCACCTCCGCAAGGTTATGCACGTATGCCTTATCTTTATGGCTGTAACTAATGAAAATGTGACTCGTGTTGATAGCTTCGTAGTACCATAATTATCACCTAAAAGAAGTCAACCCGATGTTAGGAAGTATTATCGCATAATTACTTCATTCACGCCTCACCGCCATTGACAGACAAAACTCGCGGCCACACGTTCGCGAAATGCTTGACTGTCCGAAAGTTGTGACGCAACAGGTTAGGTGAGCGTTTCACTATAGATTATCTCGGTTATCTCCAGCGAATCTCACAAACCAAGCGGTGTTGGTGCTTAGTTTAATTCTCTTTACAAAGCCAAGTTCCTTCCGAATGAAATTTCTGAACTCATGGAGATTGTCAATAATCTCAATCATAGTTGCTTGTGGCGACGGAAATAATATTCTGAGGAATGCCTCAGTAACTTTTGGATCTTTGCATGTCAATGCCAATCTATTTTGACATTCACACGCTTTAATAGTATCAGCAGGCTGGCGAACAGGTGTTATACCGTCAACCTCTTCATAATATTGCGAAAGAAATATATCAACTATTTCCAATGCATCCAAACAAGCTCTGTACTTCAACTCCCACTTAGCTTGGTAAACATTCTCTATTTCTCTGATTTCACTGGCCTTGAACGCTGCAAGTTCTTTTTCGAGATTCGTCCTCGTTTGCTCTAATTTTTCTTCGCGCTGTTGCTGTATTTTTTGGTTGATAAAGAAAATGCCTAGATTGATACTTGTTATCATTAAGAACGAAACAACAAGAGCTATAGCAACTGAAGTCCAACCAAATTGTTTCAGCAATTCACTCAAAATAGTAGGATCCATCTCTACACTCCTTCAGAGCTTACGTTCGCCCAACTATTACATCAAAGAAAAAGCTTCCTCTGATTACTTCTATGTGGCGGGTGAGGAGGAAAATTTTCTTTTTAATACCCACGAACCTCCAATAAAAGAAAACGTTACTAAAACTATACAATAAAATCCTCCTCGAAACAAGAGGGACAAATTGCTAATCGATAACATTCTCCCAACTCAAATAAAAAAACGGACGAAGCCGCTTGCGCTCCATCCGTCTTGAACTACCAATTACTAATTACCAATCACCAACTACCAACTATCTTCTATCTCTCCCCCCGCGATCCCCACCGCTGCGGCCACGATCTCCACCGCGTCCGCCACCCGGACGACCTCCGCCGGATTTACGCGAGTCCTTCTCACGCGCCTCTTCCGCCGTCCAGCCTTCGAGCACGGCCTGACGTGAGAGCCGGATCTTGCCCTGCGGATCGATGTCGGTCACCATCACGGTGATCTCATCGCCCATGTTGACGATGTCTTCCACTTTGTTGACGCGTTCGGAATCAAGCTGGGAGATGTGCACCAGTCCGTCCACGCCGGGCAGGATTTCGACGAAGGCGCCGAAGTCCGCGATGCGCACCACTTTGCCGGTATAGATGTTGCCGACCACCGCGCTTTCGCCCAGCGATTCCACGCGCTCCTGTGCGATCTTGGCGCCCTCGCCATCGGTCGAGGCGATGTACACCGTGCCGTCTTCCTCGATGTCGATCTTGGTGCCGGTCTCTTCCTGCAGGGAACGGATATTCTTTCCACCAGGGCCGATCAACGCGCCGATCTTATCCACCGGAATCTTGACGGTGATAATGCGCGGCGCATTGGCATTCAACTCCGTGCGGGCTTCCGGCAGCACTTCCAGCATTTTGCCCATGATGAACATGCGCGCCGTGTGTGCCTGTTCCAGCGCTTCCTTCATCATCTGCGCGCTCAGCCCGGTGATCTTGATATCCATCTGCAGGGCAGTGATGCCCTGCGCGGTGCCGGCCACCTTAAAGTCCATATCGCCCAGGTGATCTTCCGTGCCCTGGATGTCGGTCAGGATTTGATAGCGACCGCTATCATCTGTCACTAGTCCCATCGCCACGCCGGAGACAGGAGCCTTGATCGGCACGCCCGCGTCCATCAACGCGAGAGTGGAACCGCAGACCGATCCCATCGAGGTCGATCCGTTGGAGGACAAGGCTTCCGATACCACGCGGATGGTGTACGGGAAGGATTCCTCTGCCGGGATGACCGGTTCGAGCGCGCGTTCGGCCAACGCTCCATGCCCGATCTCGCGCCTGCTCTGACTACCCAGGCGTTTGACTTCGCCCGTGGAATAGGGCGGGAAGTTATAGTGATGCATGTAGCGTTTGGTGCCCACCGGGCTGAGGTTATCCAATTCCTGTGATTCGCCCAGCGTGCCCAGCGTGGCAAACGAAAGGATCTGCGTCTCGCCACGCGTGAACAGGCCGGAGCCATGCGCGCGCGGCGACACACCCACCTCGCACCAAATGGGACGGATCTCCGTGGGCGTGCGGCCATCAGGACGCTTGCCCGCGCTCAGGATGCGTTCTCGGACGATGGCCTGTTCGGCTTCGTCAAACGCCTCTCGGACAGCAGTCATCGACGGGTAGTCGGAGGCGCTGGCTCCTTCCGGAACCGTGCACATTTCTTCGACGGTCGCATCCTTGAGTTCGGTCATCCCGCCGTAAAATTCGCTTTTGGTCAAAGGCTTGTCGAGCAATTCGGACATCGGCCCGCTGACACGCTCGAAGACTTTCTTGCGCAGTTCCGGGTCCGGTGTATTGAGCGTTGGTTCGCGCTTCGGTTTGCCGATTTCCGCCTGCATCTGCAATTGCAGGTCGATCAGGGGCTGAATGGATTTATGTCCCAGTTCGAGCGCGGCCACCATCACCTCTTCGGGGATTTCATTGGCGCCACATTCCACCATCAGGATGGCATCCCGTGTTCCGGCGATGCGCAGGTCGAGGTCCGAAGCGTCGATCTCTGCATAAGTCGGGTTGATCACGAACTCACTGTTCACGCGTCCCACGCGTACCGCGCCGACCGGCCCGCCCCAGGGAATGTCCGAGATCATGATCGCCGCTGAGGCCGCGTTGATGGCGAAGACATCCAGCGGATGAACGCCATCGGACGAGAACGAGAACATCACTACTTGCACTTCATTGCGCATGCCGTGCTGGAACAACGGGCGCAGCGGACGGTCGGTGAGGCGCGAGACGAGAATGGCATCGGTGCCCGGGCGTCCTTCACGGCGGAAGAACGAGCCGGGGATCTTTCCGCCGGCGTAGAGCTTCTCCTCGTAATCCACGGATAGAGGAAAGAAGTCGATGCCTTCGCGCACGCCGCCCATCGTGGCGGCCGCAAAGACAATCGCCTCCTCACTGCCAAAGGTCAGCGCGCCGCCCGCCTGACCGGCCAACTTGCCGGTCTCGAAGGTCAGGGTTTGGTTCCCAATGGTGGTTGAATACTTTTTCGATTCAGGTTTCATTTTTACTCCTGTGTGGCTGACATCCACTCTACTGTTTCGACATTGCAAGAAGGGTGCTCTTCCCGATGAAGCAATCTGAAGCAGTCTCCCATTATTTTTCATGGGATTGCTTCGGGCGCCGGTATCCATACGGCGAAAAAGCACCGCCTACTCGACCAGCGCCCTCGCAATGACGGGATACAGTAGTGGATAGACTTCAGCCAGCAATTGATTTCCGCCTGGTCAGGGACTGAAGAGCGGGGGTGACACGCTGGCGTCATCTTCGCTATTCAATTCCTGACGACGGTACGTTATTAACAAGACCCTAAAGGTCCCGCCGACCTTTAGGGTCTATCTTCTTACTTGTGTCGCAGGTTCAAGCTTTCAGTGACACCCAGATAACGCTTGTAATCAGATTGACGCAAGTAGGTCAACATGCGACGGCGTTGCCCAACGAGCTTGAGCAGTCCACGGCGACAGGATTCATCTTTCTTGTTGGCCCGAAGATGATCGGTCAACTGCAGGATGCGTCCGGTCAGAATTGCGATCTGCACTTCCGGGGAACCGGTATCCGCATCATGACGATGATAATCGGTGATCAATTTGGTCTTGACTTCTTTCGCGAGCGGCATGACGTGTGCTTTCCTTTCTATCAAATTATGCAGGTCTCCATGTCCACAGCTTACCCATTTGGGTTAACCGCATGACAGGACCAGTCACGGGCAAAAATTATACCAGAAAACCGAGGCTACACCTCCACCTGTATGGCGCTGCCGGACTCATAACGCTTCAATCCCAGCCGGAAAATGGTCACCGCGATGAAGAGAAAGACGATCGCCCCTGCCAGCATTTCCGCCAAAACCTGCCAGGTGAAGGCGCGGATGAAGGCGGCCGGTACCGCGCCGACAAACGCGGCCGGGATGACCGTGAACAGGATCAGCTTGGCATAGTTGTCGAATAGCGTGATCGGATAGATCCCAAAGGTGATCATGGCATTGACCGCCAGGTTGGAGAGATTGGAGATCACGCCCATCCAGAAAGCCAGGCTTTGGATCAGGATCAGGAAGGCCGCGAAAACGGCCGCCGCCAACAGCGTCGCCAGGATGAAACGCAGCAATCCGTCCCATGAAAACTGACCGGAGATGGCGTAGCTCAGGAAGCCATAGCTGAAGTCGCCCATCCCGCTGGAGATCATGCGGCTGGAGACGGTATGCAGCAGCACCGGCCGCGGCAGGGAAAGATAATAATCGAGCCGTCCCTGATTGATGATGTCGCTCAGCGTGAAGGCGTTGCCGAATAATAAGGCCACCAGGCCGAAGGCGCTGGCCAGCACGCCATAAGTGATGTACATATCGCTGATGCCCCAGCCGCGCACTTCCTTGAAGCGATCGAAGAAAATGATCCAGATCGCAAAATAGATGAAGTTATTCAACATCATGCCGACGACTTGAAACAGGAAGGAAACACGATATTCCATCACCGATTGCACGTTGGCTTTCCATATGGCGAGGAGAAATTTGAGTTCTTTCATGGTTCATCCTCGGAGTCCGAAGTCTCCCGACTTCGGCGCAAAATCGGGAGATTTTGCACTCCAAATCTCAGCCTCCATTCACCGTCAAGTACGCCACGCCGCGGCGATAGGCGATCACCAGTGTGAGTCCCATTACAAGAATCCATATCCCTTGCATCAGCAGGACACTTGCCAGTAGTTCCATCGTCGGCGAGACCAGCAAACGCGAGGGGCCATAGATCATCGCCGCAAAGGGCAGCGCTTTGGCGATGGTTTGCAGCCAGTCCGGATAAAAGTCCAACGGAATCAGAAAACCACCCAGGATGAAGATGAATTTCTGATAGATCCACATGAAGGGCGCCACGTCCTCCACCAGAAAGGCGGACAAGCCGATCAGACAACTGATACAGAAATTCAGAATCCATGTGCCCAGCAGCCCAATGAAAGCGAACAGCCAGCCGGTCAGCGCGGGCGGTGGACCGACCAGCCACCAGACCAGGATTCCACCGAAGACCGCGTTCATCAAGGCCCGGAAGACGGTCTCCCCCATGGAGCTGCTGAATTGATACAACAGGAAACTGTAGGGCTTGTTCAATAGATAGGCGATGGAACCATCTTTCACGTTATCAGAGATCGTACGCGCCAGCGCCGGACGACTCAGTTCGATGGTCTCGGCCATCATCAAATACCACATCGTGGTGTAAAGCGTCATGCCGTTGATGACCTCCGAGCCAGAGGCGCGGAAGGTGATGTTCCACAATTGGAAGTAGATCCACATGAAAGGGATGATCAGCAAACTGCGCCCGATCAACTCGCCGGGATAGGCCAGACTGTTGATCAGTGTGATCTGAAAGATCGCCCAATATTTTTGGAAAGCTTTCATGGTTTTTATTTCTGAACCAGCACAAACAAGTGACCGGCACCTTCACAGGACTCATCGGCTATGTAGCTTGACCAAATCAGCGAGAAGCCACATTCATTCAACATCTTGAGATAGGTGTCTGTGTCGTAATGGCTCCAATACATGCGTGTCCCAAGATAGTCTTCCTCGATGTCGTCGATCAGGTGCTCGGCGCCCAGACATAACAAGGCAACCCCATCTTGCTTCAACATTTTATGGAAATTGACGAGCAATGCCTGATGTTCTTCTCTTGGAATATGAATGATGGCGTAATAAGAACAAATTCCGTCAAAGGTGTTTTCAGGGAAATCCAGTTTTGTCATATCCTGACAGATAAAATTTGCCTTGGGAACATGCTTCTTTGCCAGTTCGATTTGCGCTTGAGAAAAGTCCACGCCTGTTACCTCGAAATGTTCGCTCAGTCTCTGGCTAATGGGAATGCCCGCGCCACAGCCTGCATCCAGTACTTTTGCCCCGACGGGTAATCTTTCGATGAGTTCATGCAACAGTTGTACGTCTGCCGAGTTGCGCGTGCGCTCGGCTAGATAACGATTTGCAATGGCGTCATAGCCATCTTGGACTGTCTGTTTGAAATCCATCTTGAAATTATAAATCATTCAACCCGGGCCTATTGGCGGAATGATTCAATGGGAGTGAATATGTCATTCTGAAGGAACAAAGTGACTGACACTTGCGCCGCGCTGCGTACGGTGCAGTGCAGGTGAGAATCCCCAGAGATTTGAGCCTCATGAGGCTCAAATCTCTGGGAGACCCTTCGCCAGACCCTTCACTCCGTTCAGGGCCTCGGCTCAGGGTGACTTCGCATTCTTTTGCCCTCGAGCTTGGCTACTCTTGCTTCAATCGTAAATCAAATTTTCGATCTTTTGATACACCTCCAACGTTTCACTGCGTTGTTTTTCACGCTCCGAAGTAAACATCGACCAGCCCTCGTTATCCGCCAACATCATGACTTTGAGCAGCGCGGCCAGATCGGTATTTATGTATGTTTTGATCTCTTCATCGGTCAAGGGCGCGGAGGTGGGCCAATCCTTCACCACGCTAATGGACATATGCAGCAACACACCTTTCACGATCAACGCCGCGGGCGTATCGCAGCCAAACATCTTCTCGATACCGGCGAGAATCTCGGGTAACTTCTGGTTGTCTTGTATGGGTTCGGAAAACTTCTCAACTATTTTGATCGCTGAATAAGTGAGCTTGTTCCATGCATCGATCAGTTCTTTATATTCCCCTGTGACCGCGAAGCCCAACTTCGGCAGGCTTCTGGCTGCGCTGACCGCCGAGCGAAAACCATGTTGGCGGTCTCGTCTCCCCGCGTGGACTTCTTTTTCTACATCATGGAATAGCGCCATCCATTTGGCAAGCTGCTTTCCTACCTCATTCATGCTTTGGAATTCAGGCAGCATGAACAACCCGAGAAAGACACACGTCACATGCACGAGCGTCAGACCCTCTTCATAGGATGCCATTTCCCGCCAGCCGGGGGCAACAGCTTCTATAGACTCCATTTGCTCGGGAGTGAAGAACGCCTCCGCTCTTTCAGCGAGATCATCCCACTTGTTGATTTTTCCTTCTTGATACTCACGTACCAACTCATAAATAAACCGGTTCAAATCTGGAAGTTGAGCATCAAAAGATGGAAATGTTTCTGGTATTTTCAAGGTGAAATTCATTCTGCATCTCTGTCGATTGGTAACATCCTGTATTAGGAAGACAATATCAAGGAGAACAAATTCTTTGCCACGAATTACGCGGATTTGCACGAATTTGGTTTAGAACTCCATGTGAATTTGTGAAACACCTGCACTGGCACCAGTGCAAGTGTCCGTGGCTGAGGTTCAAGGATTTTCCGTTAAAGGCCATAGAGCGACAATTGTATGGAAGCACAAAGATTATAACCAATGGCTCGTGAAGGGATGCTGTACAATTGCACCTGAAAGGTAATCTTCATGGACCAACGTTTCATTCCCTTGTTGTCGGTTGTAATTCTGGCCTTCCTGGTCCCGCTCATCCTGGCGCGTGTCCGGCGTGTCCCAGTGGTGGTCGGAGAGATTCTGGCAGGTATCTTGATCGGTCCATCGTTGTTGGGTTGGGTGCACCCGGACGATCCCACGCTCGATATTCTGGCGGAGATCGGTTTCGCCTTCCTGATGTTTCTCTCCGGGCTGGAAATTGATTTTTCGATCCTGTTTGCGGCTTCCAAACCCGGACGAGATAAAAAGAAAAGTCCGCTCCTGCTGGCAGCCTCCTCTTTTCTAGTGACCATTCTGCTGGCCGCGGTGATGGGTTTCGGGTTGACGCGCGCCGGCTTTGTGCGCGATCCCTGGATGATGACGCTCATCCTTTCGACCACCTCGCTGGGCATCGTTGTGCCGGTGCTGAAAGAAAAGAAGATGTCATCGAGCGATTTGGGACAGGCGATCCTGCTCTCTGCTTTATTTGCAGATTTCCTGACGATGTTCCTGATCACGATCTACATTGCCATCCGTTCCACGGGCCTGAGTTTGAATATCCTTCTGATCCTTGTGTTGTTCATCCCGGTCGTGTTGTTATACCAGCTTGGACAGAAGCAATTGCGCCGTCCCATTGTGCGCCGGCTGATGGAGGAACTGGCGGATGCCACCTCTCAGATCAAAGTGCGCGGCGCCTTTGCGCTGATGATGGCTTTTGTGGTCATGGCGGAATTGATCGGCGCCGAATTGATTTTGGGGGCCTTTCTCGGTGGTGTTTTGGCTTCCCTGATCAGCGAACCCGACGATGAAAAGGTGCGCTACAAACTGGATGCCATCGGGTTCGGATTTTTTGTGCCGTTGTTCTTTATCTATGTAGGAGTGCGTTTTGATTTGCAGGCCTTCCTAACCAACCAGGCGGCCTGGGTGCTGCTGCCCATTTTACTGGGAGCGGCATTCATTATCAAAATCGTCTCAACGCTGGTATTCCGCCTTGCTTATTCATGGCGTGAAACTTTTGCCAGTGGTATGCTGCTCTCCGCCCGGCTTTCGCTGATTATCGCGGCCTCAGCCATCGGCGTCCGATTGGAAGCGATCACCGAATCGACCAATGCGGCCATCATCCTGATCGCCGCATTGACCGCCGTCTTCGCTCCTCTGGGCTTCAACACCTTGATGGCCTCGCCGGATGAAAAGAAGCGACGCGTCAAGTTCATCTACGGGGAGAGCGATCTGGCTTTCCAGGTGGGCAATATCCTGCGCTCACACGGCGATGAGGTCCTGTTCCTGGAAAGGGATCCGGATAGCGCAGCCCGTCTGAAGGAGCAGGGCTTCGAGGTCGCCTCGGTTGATGGGAGTTTGGACGCGGCGATTGAATCGATCCCCAACACGCGCGTGGACGCGTTTCTGGCTTTGAGCCAGCGTGATGACGATAATCTGGAAGCCTGTCGATCCGCGCGGGCCAGCGGCGTGAATCACGTTCTGGCCTTTGTCACTGAGCCGTTACACGTTCCCGATTTTCGCGGCCTCGGCGTGCAGACTCTCACGCCCTCTCTGCACCGCAGTTCCCTGTTGGCATTGATGGCGCGCAACTCAGCTTTGTTCAGCTTATTGACCTCCACCGAGGACGGACGCGACCTGCGGGAATTCGTTTTGTATAACTCCAGTCTGGATGGAAAACGCCTGATGAATGCGGATATTCCCCCCAACGTGCTGGTGCTGGCGATCCGTCGCAAGGATGAATTGCTTATTCCACATGGGACGACCAAACTTGCCATCGGCGATCATCTGACCGTGCTCGGTGATCTGGATGCACTGACGCGGATGGAGGATTGGCTGGAGGGGTGGTAGAAAAAGTCGGCCTCCGAGGCATGCCTCGGAGGCTGATGGTTGGAAAATTATTCGTGCAAATGCCCGCGAAGGTCGTATCTTGGAAGCTCTCAACGTTTTTTCAAAACCTTCGCAAGGTTGGTGTTTTGCACCAGAAGCTACAGCAGTGTACCGCGCAGCACAATGGCTGCCACCGTGAAATAGATGATCAGTCCGGAAACATCCACCAGCGTGGCGACGAACGGGGCGGAGGAAGTGGCCGGGTCGAGGCCGACGCGTCGCAGCAGAAACGGCAGCATCGATCCTGAAAGCGTGCCCCACAACACGATGCCGATCAAGGCCAGGCCAACGGTCAATGCCAGCAGGGGCCAATGTTCGCCATAGGAGTGGAAGAGCACAGCCCAGGTGGAGATGCGGATAAAACCGATCGTTCCCAGGATGCCGCCCAGCATCAATCCCGAGAGGATTTCCCGGCGCATCACATGCCACCAATCCTTCAGCGTTACTTCACCCAACGCCATGGCGCGGATGATCAGTGTCGAGGCTTGCGAGCCAGAGTTACCACCGCTGGAGATCACCAGCGGGACGAAGATCGAAAGCACCACAGCCTTGGCAATTTCAGTCTCGAACTTGCCCATGGCCGTGGCGGTCAACATTTCGCTGATGAACAGGACGATCAGCCAGGTGGCGCGCTTGCGCACCATGCTGGGAATCGCCACTTCCATGTAGGGTTCATCCAGTGCTTCGGTACCACCGATCTTATGAATGTCTTCTGTGGCTTCCTCTTCCGCCACGTCGAAGATGTCATCCACTGTCACGATGCCGATCAGCGCACCTTGTGTATCTGTCACCGGCAAGGCGCTCAGGTCAGTTTCCTTGAATGCTTCCACGGCCACTTCCTGGTCGTCAGTGGCTTTGAGCGCCACGAAACGCGAATCCATTAAGTCGGAGATCAAGGTATCAGCGGAGGCCAGTAGGATCTGGCGAATCCGCAGATCATCCACCAGCTTTCCGTTTTCATCGATCACGTAAACGGAACTCATGGTTTCGCTGTCTGTGCCGTAGCGGCGGATATGCTCGAGGGCCTGAGCCACCGTCCAGTGCGGGCGGACGCGCACGAAGTGCGGAGTCATCAAACGTCCCACGCTGTTCTCTGCATATCCCAGCAGTTGGGAGGCGCGGCGTCTTTCCTCCGGGGAAAGCGAATTGAGTAATTTTTGCGTAACCTGTGCCGGCAATTCCTCCAACAATTCCGTGCGGTCATCATCCGACATGTCGTTCAGGATGCCGACCACTTCCTCGTGGGCCATGGCTTTCAACAATTCCTGTTGACGTTCGATGGGCAGATAACCAAAGGTCTGCGCGGCCTGTTCACGAGGCAGTAAACGGAAGACCACCGCCTCTTTCTCCACCGGCAATGGTTCCATTAGATCGGCCAGATCGCCCGCCGGCCAGTTGCGCGTCTCTTTGCGCAGGGAAGCGAAATCCCACGCCCTCGATCAGGGTCTCAAGGTCAAAGATGGTCAGTGCATTCATGAGTACACCTCCTTTGTGAAAATAAAAGCCACCTTGGATTTCTCCGAAGGTGGCGAGTATTCACAAGCAGGCGGAACTCTAGATCATGGTACCGCGCGTAATAGGAATGACCGACGCGTGTCGACACGGTCCGCTTGTGTTTTGAACTTTCGCAACTCGGAGACGTTAAACTGAATTAACGATGGGCGCAATAAGGGCACATCCGCGTCCAAGGCGGTCACGTCCTTTCTTTGTAATATAGTAATCGTGTTCATTAGAACCTCGAGGTGTTTATACTCCCGCCATTGTTTTTCCGTCAAGAGGGGAAACATGTCAATTTGGAAATGCAAAGATTTTCCACTCCTCGCATTGTTTAATTTGCCAGCAATGCCCGACTGAAAAAACGGACAAGACCAATGACTGTTAATATCAACCCACTTAGCATGAGCAGAGAATTCAATCCCAGCCAGGAGATATCCAGCCCACTTAAATGTTTCCACTGATAGGCGTTGAACTCGAACAGCATCGCATTTAAGAAATTGGCGGCAGCCCGCGCACAAAGGTAGAAACCCAGGAAAACGGCCAGCAGGCCATCCAACTCGGGGATGCCAGTGATCTGAGGGCGAACATGAAAGATGAGGCCAATCACAATTGCGATCAGAATCAGTCCCCACAATTCTTTCGAATTTCTCTTATCTTGAGGATGCGACATATGCTTCGCCATTGATGGAAGATTATAGCGTAGGGTTTCCTTGCGTATAATAACAAGTTGAGGAGATCAATGATGGCGGCCCAGATCAATAATCACATCTATGATGAGCTCGCAGATACCTGGTGGGACGAAAATGAATTTCTTCATTTGCTCAAGGTGATGGTAAATCCCTGGCGGGTACCCTATTTCAAAAATGTGCTGGTCAAAGGATATGGTCAGGATTTGAGCCAGGTACGCTTGCTCGATATCGGCTGTGGCGGTGGGGTGCTGGCAGAAGAATTTGCACTGCTGGGTTGTCCAGTCACGGGAATCGATATCTCTCCCAGGTCGATTGCGGTTGCGCAGGCGCACGCTGCGCGCAACAATCTATCCATCGATTACCGGGTTGGCTCAGCGATGGACCTGCCTTTCGAGCCGGGAAGTTTCGAGGCTGTCAGTTGCTGCGATGTGCTGGAGCATATTCGTGATTGGAAACAGGTCATCTCTGAGGCAGCGCGCGTGCTCCTTCCGGGTGGCCTGTTCTTTTTCGATACCATCAATCGCACCAGGAAGAGTCAGCTGACCTTTATTTATGGACTGCAGGAGTCACTGCTTACAAAACTCATGCCTCCCGATACCCACGTCTGGAAGATGTTTATTACGCCGGATGAAATCGCGGCTGCATCGCAGGAGCAGGGAATGACCGCTGAAGATATGCAAGGGGGAACCATCGCCAAGAAGCCACTGGGCACACTTTGGGAAGTCCGCCAACAGAAAGCAGGGAAGATCACCTTTGCGGAACTGGGACGCCGCTTGAAGTTGAAACTTGATCCGGATTTATCGCTCAATTATCTGGGATATGCACGCAAGAATAGGTGATATTTTTTTCATGCTTAAAATCATTCTGCACGCGTCGTTTTCATGGCTCTTGACAAAACTAATTATATTAGTTAAAATACTAATATAATTAGTTTTAAGGAGAGCGACATGCATACACAATATTTGAAGTATAAAAACGGGCAGATTGCTTATGAAGTTACCGGTGAAGGCCCATTGGTGGTATGTATCCCTTCCCTGGGGGATGTGCGCAGCGAATATCGTTTTCTGGTTCCCCAACTGGTGAAGGCTGGTTATCGTGTGGCGGCGATGGACCCGCGCGGGCACGGGGAAAGCAGCACAGGCTGGGACGACTATTCGGTCGTCGGCGTGGGCGAGGATGTCCTGGCGTTGATCCGCGAATTGGACGCGGGTCCCGCCATCGTGTTGGGCACCTCGATGGGAGGTGGAGCAGCCATCTGGGCCGCGGCGGAGGCGTCTGAACTCGTGCGCGGCATGATTCTGATCAATCCCTTCGTGGATGGAGAATCGAACCGTTTCCTGGTGGCGGTGTTGTCCGTTCTTTTTGCCCGACCTTGGGGTCCGTCGATGTGGCTGAAATATTATTCATCGCTTTATCCCACCTGCAAGCCCGACGACTTTGCGGAGTATTCTTCCGCGTTGTATGCCAATATCAAACAGCGCGGACGCCTCGAAGCAGTGATGGGTATGCTACGCGCTTCCAAGCGGGCTTCGGGCGAACGCATGCCGAAGGTGATGCAGCCGGTACTGGTGTTGATGGGGGGGAAGGATCCCGATTTCAAGAATCCGGAAGCCGAAGCCCAACGCATTGCGGAGTCCCTACGCGGGGGTTATCAGATCGTCGAGAGCGCCGGGCATTATCCTCATGCAGAGATGCCGGAAGTCACAGGCCCGTTGATGTTGTCCTTCATGCAGTCCCTGCGGAAAAACTGAGCGGAGCCAGAATGTCACCACGCTCGCATCTAACCAAGGCGAGGCTTGTCCAAGCGGCCGCAAACCTGCTCAACGCTGAAGGGGTGCGGGCCCTATCCCTCAATCGGCTGGCCGATGAATTGGGCATCCGCACTCCCTCGCTGTATAACCATATCGATGGCCTGCCCGGACTGATGCGCGAACTCTCCATCTTGAACGCGCACAACCTGGCCGAACGTTTGAGCGAGGCGGCCATCGGTCAAAGTGGACCTGCGCTGGCGATGTCAGTAATGCAGGCGCATCGCTCCTATATCAAGGAGTATCCAGGCTTGTATCTTTCAACCTTGCGTTCTTCCGGGATGCAGGAAGAAGTGAGCCCAGCCCTGGAGCAGGAGGAGGCCCGCAGCGTGAAAGTTGGCACGGCGGTGATGACCTCCTTCGGCCTGCAGGGAGAGGATGCCATCCATGCGGTGCGTGCCTTCCGCAGCATTGTGCACGGCTTTGCCACCCTGGAAGTCTACGGCGGTTTTGGCCTGCCGCTGGACTTGGATGAGAGTTTTATCCGTCTGGTCAATTTATTCATTGCCGGTTTACAAGAATCAAACTCAAACTCAGAGCCAGATCCAAACCAAGAAAAAGAAGTAACCATGGGCGCACTAAAAATAATCAACCTGGCTGTTCGCTTTTTGCTGGAAATCTGTGTCTTGATCTGTGTGGGATATTGGGGCTTTAAAACACACACCGGCTGGTTGCTTAAGATACTCTTTGCTCTCGGCGGGCCGCTCCTGATCGCAGTAATCTGGGGAATGTTTGCTGCACCAAAGGCCGCGTATCGATTGCAGGGATCGGCCTTTCTCGCGTTGGAAGTGCTCGTCTTCGGTTCTGGCGTGGCTGCGCTCTTCCTTACCAAAAACAGTGCTCTGGCCTGGGTCTTCGCGGTTGTTTTGATCGTCAATAAAATCCTGATATTCGTTTGGCGACAGTGACTCCTCTTATTCTTTGCATTTGCATGTAACTTGAGCGTAATATAGGAACAAGGTGTATAGTAAAATAATAGGGAGAAAATTTCATGCCCGAAATATCACGTTTCTTTGACATCATTATTCGCATGTATGTTGAATTAGGCGAGCCTCATCATCACCCACATTTGCACGCCTACTATCAGAATGCTGTTGGTATTTATCGCCTTGACCAGATTGAGCTGATCGAAGGAACACTTTCCAGAAGAGAATAGCGACTGGTTGCGGCGTGGATTGTTTTACATCAGAATGAACTTTTGGAAAATTGGGCGCGGTTGCAATCTGGTGAACTACCATTAAAAATAGCACCGCTAAAGTAGAAAGAAGGTTGAAATGGAACACAAAATTTACCGTGTCATTTCTTTTGATCTGGTTGCCCCATTTATCTTACGGGTGGTTTTTGATGATGGTATTGAACAAACAATAGACTTTCGCCCTTTTCTAAGGGGCGAAATTTATGGGCCACTGCAGAATGAAAAGTTTTTTAACCAGGTGGAAATTGATCCTGAAGTCCATACCCTTGTTTGGCCGAATGGAGCAGATTTTGACCCTGCAACTTTACACGATTGGCCCAGGTATGTTGTCGAGAAGAAGAAGTTGACGGAGGGATGGGGAAAAGTGAAAGCATAAAAGCTGTACTTTCAAAAATTGTTGATGACAAAATCCATAGAGTATCTCGTTTTGCCTTTTGAATCCAAAAAGAAATGGGCGGAATGGCTTGCCAAAGGACACGACCAGTCCGCGGGGGTGTGGTTGAAACTCGCCAAGAAAGATTCGGGGATTCCGTCAGTTACGTATGATCAAGCCCTGGATGTCGCCCTATGTTACGGCTGGATCGACGGACAGAAGAAAGGTTTCGATGACAAATACTGGCTGCAAAAATTCACGCCACGCGGACCGAAGAGCATCTGGTCGAAAATAAATACCGGGAAAGCAGAGCGCTTGATCGCCAACGGTGAAATGAAGTCGGCGGGCCTCAGGGCCATTGAAGCCGCGCAGCAGGATGGGCGCTGGGAGGCGGCCTACGCATCGCAAAAGAGTATTTCTGTGCCTGAGGATTTTCAAGCCGCGTTGGATAAGAATAAGAAAGCCAGGGCTTTCTTCGCGACTTTGAATAGCGTCAACCGGTATGCGATTCTGTTCAGGATCCATAACGCCAAAAAAGCGGAGACACGCGCGAAAAAGATTCAACAATTCATCGAAATGTTGGAGAGAGGGGAGAAGATACATTCCTAAGGAGTCCAACGATATTCAAATCCGCTTTACCGAAATGGGAGTTCGGGCAGCAGGTGTTCAGCCACTGATTTCACGGATTTTCACAGAAAAATAAATCAAAAGATCAGTGCGAATTGGTGTCAATCCGTGGCGAAAACAAAACGTTTGAAGAGCAGCGCTTCAAACTTGACTCAAGAGTCAAACCAGACGATAATCCAGGAAGAATGACGGACATCAACGAATCAGAAATCCAGGAAATTGTGCAGCGAGTGGTCCACAAGGCGATGGGATCATCGGATGCTAATCCGGCTCCTGTGAAGGAAAGCGCTCCTGTTCAATCAACGGGAAAGAGAGTGGTTGCCATCGGTGCGGATCACGGCGGCTTCGAGCTGAAGGAAGCGCTCAAGCCGGAATTGAGTGCGCTGGGCTTTGAAATCAATGATGTAGGCACGAACAGCAGGGACGCCGTGGATTATCCGGATTTTGCACACGCAGTGGCGCAATTGGTCGGTTCAGGAAAAGCCTGGCGCGGAATCATGATTGACGGCGCAGGGATTGGCAGCTGCATCGTGGCGAATAAAATCCCGGGTGTACGCGCCGGAATGGCGTATGATCTATCGTCTGCCAATAATAGCCGCGAGCATAACGATACCAACGTGTTGACTCTGGGGGCGGGCTTGATCGGCGTCAATTTGGCGAAACAGATCCTGAAGACCTGGCTGGCCACCGAATTCGCGGGCGGACGTCACATTCCGCGCGTAGATAAGATAAAATCAGTGGAGAGGAAGTATTTGAAATAGCTGAAGACCTCGCGCTGAGCGGAGGCATAGCCGCAGACGAAGCGCTGTTGATGAGTGGCTCCTTACGAAGAATGATAAATTTTATGAATTGAAGGAGATTGCTTCGTCGGGCTAACGCCCTGCTTGCAACACTTGCACCGGCACGCAAGTGCAGGTGTGACGGAAATGTATTATGAAACCTGACGAAAAATTAGTGGAACAACTTGTCGAGATCATTACGCATGAAGTGCTGGCCGCCATGCTGGAGGAAGACCAGCGCGCGGCAAATCCGGAAGGCTATCAGTGCAAGTTCGATTGTGCGGATCAGCTTTGCGTGCGCGTCTGCATGGATCGCGCTGGGCACGTGGTCAATGCCGGGGCGGAACGCATCTCGTCCACCCTGGGCGTCATTCCGCAGGATCTCAATGTTGCCAGGATGATCGATCATACTCTGCTCAAGCCGGATGCCACTCAACAGGAGATCGCACAGCTTTGTTTCGAGGCGCGCAAGTACGGATTTGCATCAGTGTGCGTCAACCCGACCTGGGTTCCATTGTGTGCGCAGTTGTTAAAGATTTCAGCAGTAAAAGTCTGTACAGTGATCGGTTTCCCGTTAGGTGCGACCTCTTCTGAAACGAAGGCATTTGAAACCGAGACGGCCATCCATCAGGGCGCGACCGAGATCGACATGGTGATCAATATCGGCGCATTGAAGGCGCGTGATCTGGATACCGTGGCAAAGGATATTCTCGGTGTTGTCAACGTGGCCCATTCACACGGGTCGATCGTCAAAGTTATTATCGAAACAGTGTTATTAACTGACGAAGAAAAAACCATTGCCAGTTTGATTTCCAAAGAAGCCGGCGCGGACTTCGTCAAAACCTCCACCGGCTTTGCGGGCGGAGGCGCGACGGTTCATGACGTGTCGCTGATGCGTAAAGCTGTCGGGCCGCAAATGGGCGTCAAAGCCTCGGGCGGGGTCCGCACCTTTGAGGATGCCGAGAACATGATCAAGGCCGGGGCCACGCGCATCGGTGCGAGCGCGGGGGTGAAGATCATTCAAGGTCCCGGTAGCCAGGCGTCGACTAAGAAAGATGCGGCCGCAAGTCCAGCGGTCAAGAGTTATTAGGAGCGCGAGATGCTTATCGCAAGAGTCATCGGCACAACGGTTTCCACGGTCAAGGATGAAAAATTGCACGGGTGCAAATTACTGATCCTGCGTCAAACGGATGAGTTCGGCAACGCCTCAGGAAAGCCTTATGTTGCGGTCGATACAGTGGATGCAGGTATCGGCGATCTCGTGTTGACGGCCGCCGGTTCATCTGCCCGCCAGACCACGATCACGAAAGATTCCCCGGTCAATTCGGTCATTATGTCCGTCATCGATTCGCTGGAAGTGGACGGAAAGGTTGTGTTCCGCAAATCATAAATTTGCCCTCGGTGGCGTCCTCGCCGCCGGGGACTGCGGCTTGAGCAAACAGTTATCATGAAACAGTTCTATACCGAAAAAGATATCGAAGAACTTTTCAAGAGCGGGACTCGATCTTTGCGCGTGAATGATGATCTGGTTTTGACCGACCTGGCTTATGAGCAGGCCAGGCGATTGGGATTGCAATTGATCTTTGAGGGGGCGGAAACGCCACCACTTGCACCGGTGCGGCCTTATCTTTCGCAGGCTTCCATGGCTCCTTCAGTTCACCGGGACTTTCTCCCAGATCAGGTGCCGCTCAGGACCAAGCCGCAAGTCGATTCCGTCCCGCTGGCCGCACCTGCCCCTCCAGCCAAGTCCGCGCGGCGAGAAGAGGTTGCTGGACGGATTCGCGCCGCGGTATCCGCGCGACTCGGGAATCAGGTCGACGCAAAACTGCTGGACAGAATCATCGAACGCGTGTTGACCAGCACGGGAGTGAAATAATGTTATTCGGGCGCGTACGCGGCAATGCAGTATGCACGATGAAATATCAAGGCATCGAAGGTGTCAAACTGCTGGTGATGCAACCGTTGAACAAAAAGATGGAACCGATCGGATTGCTGCAGGTCGCGGCGGATGTGGTGCAGGCCGGGCCCGGTGATCTGTGTGTGATGGTGCGCTCGCGCGAGGCCGCACTGGCCATGCGCGACGAAAAATTTGTTCCCGTCGATCTGGCCCTGGTTGGTATTGTGGATGAATTGGAAGTCAAGCCGGATGGCACGTTCGATTACACGTTGAAACAAGGACAGAATCAGTTTACATGATCCTTCACCACGAAGGATACAAAGGGACACTAAGGCATAAGAATGGTCTTGGGCAAAGTCGTTGGGACGATCGTGACCACGATCAGTCACCCTCATTATAAGGACCGCAGGCTGTTGGTTGTCCAACCGTTGGTGATGGATGGTGAAACGAGCGCGCCTGAAGATGACTTTATCGCCCTGGATAACACGCAGGCCGGAGTTGGGGATACCGTATTGGTCAACCGTGAGGGCAATGGGGCGCGACAGGCATTGGGCATTCCGGGTGGATGTGTGATCTCAGTGATTGTGGGGATTGTGGATAGTGTTAATTTGGCTGGTTGAATTCATCGAAAAAACAGGTATATTGTTTACTGATGACCTGCTTGTCATGAGAGCTGATGAGATTCTGATTTCTCTTGAGCTCAATGTGTTCTAAGTGTGAGAAAGAACGCTTTTGTCACCTAACTTCTGTTGGTCAAAACTCGAGGCGTGAGGTTATTAACCTCATAGTATTTCTTGTAGTTAGCTACAATTTTGTCAATCATTACACTGAATGCTTGAAATCCAAGTGTGCCTTCGTAAAACAAACGTCCCGGCATATCATGTCCTGATATCTCAAATCTGTCATCTGGAAAATTCTCATTCTGTGAGAACATATACTCGTATACGTAAGGACCGATGCCAAGAATTTTCCTGTCTATCAGTACCGCCCTAATTGATGCCGGTGCGTTGTATTCATATATGGTTAGGGTAAATGGATTTGATCTGCTTATATTCTCATCCATTTGGCGTGAAATGGTGAGAATTTTTTCCTTTTGCGAATCGCTGACGGCTGTCTCGGGCGCTTGAACAAATAAAGTGATATTTGCGTTTTTTCTGGCTAGTTTTCGAATTAAGGATGTCGCCCACATGGCGCTATATTGAAGTAGCACGACTTCTTTTACTTCTTCCATTTGGTCAACATATCTCTCAATTTCCTCGTATAAATCAGTTTGTTCTAAAAAAGATTTATTTCTTGAATGTGTGTGTACTGTACTTTCTAACGCATCGAAATGTGTTATCAATGAGTTTGTTGTTATTTTAGATTCTGTCTCTAGCTGCTCCGCAGCTTTCTTTACTTCTTGGGCTGATCTGCGACTTATCAGTAAAGAGTTTCCAACCAAGGCTAGAATTCCCAGAATAGCCGCGCTAACAATTTGAGAAGACGCGGCACCTAAAAGTCCCAATGTTGCTATAACAATTGATAGTATGATTGTCAAATAACTGTCAAGGTTTTCCCCATTCTTAATATCTACCATGGCGAGTTTAATGTACCTGATCATCTTAACTACTCCTGCCCATCTAACGTTGGATAGATGAATTCATAAATTATAGCACTTAGTCAATTGTATTTGAAAGGATTTTGACATTCTCAGGATGTTCACCAGAGCCATGGTAGTTTGTGACAATTTGAAACAAACAGAGTCCATTATCATCTGCTGTTAATTCTTCTCCTCATACTCGATGACAGCATTCATATTTATGTCTGCCCCACGAGGGATGGCGCTGGCGAGCCGCGCCAAGTAGAATATATTGTCGTTCACGATCAATGTGATCTTCCCTCATAATTTGCTTTTGAGCGCGGTGCTTCAGACAGTGATCAGAAACAAATCAGAGGTTTGCGGCTGAAACTCCATTCTTCGCAAGTCCACAATAATCCGATCTGTCTGGCCTCGTGTGTTGCTAGTAGTGCTTCTCAATTCCGCCAAAGCCAAAGAGCTTATTCTTCTCAGTCATCTCAATAAAGTGCCTCAATCTTTTTTGGAATTCTGCCGGGCGATGGCGTGCTCCGTCAATGAAGGCGATACGAATGCGGATATAGGGGTCCGAAAACTGCTGGAAGTTCTGCGAGGCCTGTGGGTTGGCTTGGATGGCTTTCAAGATATCGTCCGGAATCACAAACTCTTCGTTCAAAACCTCTTCCAGCGTTTCAGCGATTTCCTTGATCACTTTTTTCTGCGCCACCAATGATCGCAAACGCTCGAGGTTAGCTTGTGAGTATTTTGCTTTCAGCTTGCGCGGCGAGAAACGCTGGACGGTCCGTTCATCATCCAGCTTCTTCACGAGGCTGTCGATCCAGCCGAAGCACAAGGCCTCCTCCACTGCGTCGTTGTATAGGATGCGCGGCTTTCCCGTCTCCTTCCTGGGATAGATCAACCAGATCTCACTCTCGGTCTTGTAATGCTGCCTGAGCCAGTTTCGCCAGTCTTTGGGATTGGTGACGTAAAGCGTTTGAGTAATTTCCATGTCTTTGATCTCGGTCGAACCATTATAATGTTTCGTGCTGGTCTACAGAAGGAGATGATCCATGAAGGAATTCCGAAACCCTGAAAATGTTCATAAACCGCTGGGAGCGTATTCACATCAAATCGAAATCAAAGCGGATGAACGTATATTGGTGTTATCCGGTCAGGTTGGCGTACGGCAGGACGGTACCGTGCCGGATGATCCCATCGATCAGCTTGATCTGGCATTTGAGAATGTGATGCGTAACCTTCAAGCCGCGCAGATGGAGGTAACAGATATCATCAAGATCACGTACTATTTAGTAGGTGAGTTCGATACCGCAAAACGACGCGTAGTAACTTCGGCCAAATTGGGAGGGCATCAACCCTGCAGCACACTGATCTATGCCGCGGCGTTGGCCAGTCCCACGCTGCGAGTTGAAATCGACGTCTGGGCCTCGCGCGCGGCGTAAACCGGAGATTGCTTCGTGACACCCGGTTTCGATACGGTCGAGAAGAGCACTCGACCTACTCAACCAACGGCGCCATTCGCGACACCGCATGATTTGCCAGGCAAATCACGGTGGGTGCAGGTGTGACGAGATAGACAGGAGAAACCATGAAAACTGGAATTGTGGGAAGTGGCTTTGTCGGCGCGACGGCCGCCTATGCGCTGGTCATGCGTGGGGTGGGGCGACGCGTGGTGCTGGTGGATCAAAATAAAGCGCGTGCCGAAGCGGAAGCGTATGATATTTCACATGCTGTTCCTTTTGCCAATCCATTAGAGGTGACGGCGGGAGATTATGCGGATCTGGCCGAATGCAAGGTGGTAGTCGTCTCAGCGGGAGTCGGGCAAAAGCCGGGCGAGACGCGGCTGGAGTTGTTGGGACGGAATGCACAAGTGTTCAAGCAGGTGATCCCTAATATCCTGGAGTACGCACCGCGGGCGGTTTTGTTGATCGCCACCAACCCGGTCGATATCATGACTCATATCGCCGCTCATTACGCAGCTGAGGCCGTAGTCCCTTCCAGCCGCGTGATCGGCACTGGTACCACGTTGGATACGGCGCGCTTGCGCAGCCTGCTTGGACGACACTTGAAAGTCGACTCTCAGCATATTCATGCTTATGTGCTGGGCGAGCACGGAGATTCCGAAGTCCTGCCCTGGTCGCTGGTGACGGTGGGTGGAATCCCGTTGGATGAATTTTGCACTGGCGGCGAAATATCCATTTGCGAAGACGATTATGCCGCGATTGATGAGAAAGTTCGCCGCGCGGCTTATCACATCATCGAAGGCAAAGGCGCGACCTATTACGGCATTGGCAGCGCGATTGCCCGCATCGTGGAGGTGATCTTGCAGGATGAGCGTTCCCTGCTGACCGTGTGTACACCGATGAAAGATGTCGCCGGCGTCAAAGATGTGACGGTTTCCCTGCCGAACCTGGTGGGTGGAGAGGGGATCGTCAAAACGTTCTTTCCCCAACTCAACGAGACAGAAATGAAGGCACTGCATGCGAGCGCGGGCATCGTCAGCGGAGTGATCGAGAAGCTCAGTTTATGAATGGCCGCATGAAATAGAAGACCTCCGAGCCGCAGCCCGGAGGTCTTATTGATTCCATTATTGGAGATCTACATCAACATGGCGAATTCTTCGCGTAAGAGAGTCTCATGTTCGAGCAGGCTGCCGGTGACGCGTTCGACGACCTCCTGCTTTTCGGTCAGGATGCGCCTGGCTTCAGTATAGCATTCTTCCAGAATGTGGCTGATGGCTTCGTCCATCGCTTCAAAGGTCTTTTGGCCGGTGTGCGGAGGGGTCAACGCTTCATAGCCTTCCGGTTTGTTAAAGACGCGCAGGCCGGTGACACTCATGCCCAGGCGCATGACCATCTCCTCTGCCAATTGCGTAGCCACCTTGAGATCGTTGGCGGCGCCGCTGGTGATGTCATCGCAGAATAATTCCTCGGCCACGCGTCCGCCCATCAGGCCGGTAATACGCGCCAGGATTTGGTTACGAGACATGAGCATGCGATCCTGCTCTGGCAGCGCCATGGTAAAGCCACCCATCCCTCCGCGAGGAATGATCGTGATCTTGTAGACTGGATCGGAATGGGGCGTGGCATGCATGACGACTGCATGACCGGCTTCGTGATACGCGATCGTACGGCGTTCCTCTTCACTCATCACCCGGCTCTTTTGCTGGACGCTGCCGGTCAGCACCTTTTCGGCGGCTTCCTGAAAATCCTGTACAGAGATCGCATCGTGTCCGCCGCGCACCGCCAGGATGGCTGCTTCATTGACCAGACTGGCCAGATCTGCACCAACCAGGCCAGGCGTGGATTTGGCGAGGTCGCTTAAGTTCACATCGGGCGCGAGGCGTCTATCTTTGACGTGCACCTCCAAAATGGCGAGGCGTCCCTTTACATCGGGGCGCGGCACATTGACATGGCGGTCAAAGCGACCGGCGCGCGTCAGCGCGGGGTCCAGCACATCCACGCGGTTGGTGGCGCCCAGCACCACGATCCCATCAGCCGGACCGAAGCCATCCATTTCGACCAGCAGTTGATTGAGGGTTTGGTCCTGTTCCATCTCACCGCCTCCGGAGCCGGAATGACGTTTGCGTCCCGCCGCGTCGATCTCATCGATAAAGACAATGCAGGGAGCCTTGGCGCGCGCTTTCTTGAACAGGGAGCGGACGCGGCCCGCACCGACACCCACGAAGACTTCCACAAACTCAGAACCAGAAGTGCTGAAGAAGGGCACACCGGCTTCCCCGGCAATCGCCTTGGCCAGCAAGGTCTTCCCTGTACCGGGATCGCCCACCAGCAGTACGCCGCGCGGCATACGCGCACCCATACGTTGATATTTTGTGCTGTCTTCCAAAAATGTGACAATGTCAACCAATTCTTCGCGGCATTCATCCACGCCGGCCACATCGCTGAAGCGCGTCTCGGGAATCTCGCCCTCTGTATATTTCTTGTGGATTGAAAGCGTCGCACCTCCCGGAAGGCGGGTGATCGCGTAGGCAATCAGAGCCAGCATTGCCAGGCTGACCGCGACGTTGACAGCTTTGTCTCCGCTCAATACATTGGGTTCCACGATCTCATATTGTAATTTTGCCAACTGGCTATGGCCTACGCCAAGATATTGCATTTGCTCCAAAAACGAAGCTGATTTATCACTGCGGGCTGTAGCCTGTGAACCATCTTTATAATGGATGGTCAAATTGCTGCCTTCCAGCGAGTCTTCGATTTTTATAACTTTTCCGGCGGAGATGGCTGTCGCCACTTTACTCAACGGAATCGGCTCTTCGGCTGGCTGCGGGTGCAAGAGCACGAAGCTGGTTGCGATCACTCCAACCAATAAAAGGGCAAGGATTAATTTGCCGTATTTGTGTTTCTTGAAGAAATCCAGGATTTGGGTCATTGATTGTTTCATGGTGCCTCATCATCTTCATACATGAACGGTTTCAAAGTTTTTCCATGTTACCGCGTAAGTAACGATTTTTAGCTTTCATTTTCATTATTATGATTAATCGGAAATTAGAGTTTTATCGAGAAGAAATGAATACCCGTTTTTGGATAAGTGAGCCGCTTAATAACGAAGAGGGTGGATTTTCTTGCGTAGAATCTCTCTCACGATTTTTTCATCCTCCCGGCTGGAATCCTTGTATACTATTGTCAAATGACGATCCTGTATGTTGGTTGTCCCATCTGGTCATTTAAAGGCTGGGTTGGCAATTTCTATCCTGAAGGCACCAGGTCAGCCGAATACTTACACGAGTACACGCGGCGGCTGACCACGGTGGAAGGCAATACAACTTTCTATGCCGTTCCTGCACAAAAGACGCTCGAGAGTTGGCGGGCGGAAATGCCGGAGACCTTCCGTTTTTGTGCCAAAGTGCCGAAGGCCATCAGCCATGAAGGCAAGTTGATGGATAAGTTGGAGCGGGCGCGCGAATTTGTCGCTGTGATGAAAGGACTCGGCACACGACTCGGGCCGATGTTTCTGCAACTCCCGCCTCGCTATTCCCCCAGGCTGCTTGCCGACCTGGAGGCGTTTCTCGCCGCCTGGCCGCCTGAGGTGCGCCTGGCAGTTGAAGTCCGTCATCTGGATTGGTTTGACTCTCCTCACGATGAGGCGCTCAATCGATTACTCGCGGCGCATCAGATGGCGCGCGTGACCATCGATACGCGTCCGATCCGCGACCTGTCCGGGGATGAGATCCTGGCGGGATCCGTTTATCAGAGTTTACTCGAGGCCCGGGAGTGCAAACCAGATGTCCCCGTCGTTCCGCGGCGCACCTCGGATTTTCTTTTCGTCCGCTTCATTGGTCATCCACAGTTGGAATTCAATTTACCTTATCTCTTCGAATGGGGGGATCATTTCACTTCAGAATTGCGTGAAGGCGCGCAGGTTTTCATCTTCTGTCATTCTCCCAATAACTTGGTTGCACCGTGGCTATGCCGGGAATTGTATACGCAGGTGGCGACACAGGTGAGGCTGCCGCCGTTGCCGTGGGAACAACTGGACGCTGAAAACTATGAGCAGGGCCAGTTGCTCTGAGTTCTCATGCCGGGACGATCTCTCGTAGAAAAATCTCCACCATTTCTGGATCGAAGAGTTTCCCACTTTGCTCCTGGATATATTTGAGAACTTTTTTTTTGGTCCATTTTTTACGGTAGGGTCGGTCGCTGGTCAGCGCGTCCCAAACGTCGATAATCGAGAAGAAACGTGCTTCCAGCGGAATTTGTGTTCCGGACAAGCCGCGCGGGTATCCTGAGCCGTCCCATCTTTCATGGTGAGAATAGGGAATGGCCAGTGAATCCCTCAGGTAGCTGATCGGTTGCAGCATATCGTAGGCGAATTGTGGATGCTGTTTCATGATGGCCCACTCTTGCTCCGTGAGCGGGGATGGCTTGAGCAGAATATGATCTGGCACACCCATTTTCCCAATATCGTGCAGGAGCGTTCCGCGGCGAATATGGATCAAGTCTGCATTGCTGAATCCAACCAACGGTGCAAACTTGAGTGACATTTCTGTTACGCGTCGTGTATGCCCTTCCGTCTCTCGATCGCGCAAATCCAAGGCCCTTGACCAGCCTTCGATGGTTGCATCATAAGCCATTGCCAGTTCGATATTCGAACGTTGAATGCCTTCGAACAACAGGGCGTTATCCACTGCAATGGCAGTCTGCCAGCCGAGCGCATCCAGAAAATTAATCCATTCCATATTGACTTGCAGAGGCGAACGATGGAAGACTTCCAGAACCCCTTTGACCTCACCTTTGGCGATTAACGGCACCGCGAAATAAGAAATGAACTCTTCACTGGCCAGCAATTCACGGCGGGGGAATTGCTTTGGGTCCAGGTTTAGATCTTTCACCTGGATGAGGTGTTTTTCAAACGCGGCGCGTCCGGCGTGACCCTCTCCGGGACGGATGCTGCTGGTCTCTATGTTGTGCGTGCGGAAGCCTCGGCCCGCAGCATATTCCAATCGTCCGTATTCACTTTTCCATAACAAGACGGAGACCGCGTCGACGCCCAGTTGTTTGATGACCTGCTCGAGCACAATGTTGAGCGAGACGCGCAAGTCCATGCTGCTGCTGATCGCCAGGTCAATGGTACGGAGCCCTTCGAGCCGCTGAAGTTGCTGCATGGTTTGCTCATGCAGACGCGTGCGTTCCAGGGCCAAAGCGGCACGCTCTGCAAAGATCGCCATGAGCCGTTCATCATCCGCATGGAAAGCATCTAATTGGGGACTTTGCACATCCAGAACACCGATCACATCCTCGCCAATTCTTAGCGGGATCACCAGCTCTGAACGCGTAGCTTCCCAATTGGGCATGTAGTCCGGTTCGGTGGAAACATCGGGCGCGTTAATAATCTGGCCGGTGCGGAAGGTGCGGATCGTTAATCCCTGCCCTTCCAAACTTAAGCGCGCTTTTTTGACTTGTTCGGCATAAGGTCCTCCCACTGCCAGACGATCCAATTCATGTGTCTCCAGATTTACCAATAACAGACCGCAATTCGATTGTTCAAACTCACGTAGAACCGTCTGCACAATGGACTGGGCCAGCGCCGGCAAGTCTGCCAGAGCGCCGGTCAGCAGGGTCTCTGAGGCGCGGTACAGGCGCATCAATTCGGCATTACTTTTTTGCAGTTCCTCATCGCGTTGCCGCAGAGTCTCTTCAGCCAGTTTGCGCTCCGTAATATCCGCGGCAATGCCGGCTACGCGGATCACGTTGCCTGTTTCGTCAAGAATGGGGAAAGCGCGATCCCAAATCCAATGGATCGATCCATCGCGGTGCTGGATGCGATATTCCATCTCTGTCATTTCCCCGCGCCGTTGTTTTTCCAGCATGGCCTGTACGGTCGGTCTGTCTTCAGGCAGGACGATCTGGATGAACTCATTGGAGCTTGCCAATAGATTTTCAACGGAGCGCCCCCAGATCCTTTCGCCGGCCGGGCTGATGTAAAGTTCCTGGTTGTTTTGAAGATCGGTCATCCAGAAAACTTCCTTGATGTTTTCTGCCAGTTGGCGGAACCGTTCCTCGGAGGCACGCAATTGCAACTCGGCCTGTCGGCGGTCGCGGCGAGTGATCGCCTCACGCAATTCACGCCCTATGGCAGGCAGCAATCTTGCCAGCCGGTCTTTGATCAGAAAATCATGCGCCCCCGCCTTTAGTGAATTTACTGCGGTTTCTTCGCCGATGGTACCGGAAATGATGATAAAGGGGAGATCCAGTCCGCTGTCTTTCAGGACCTGCAGGGCCTGCGGCGCGCTGAAACGCGGCAGGGAATAATCACTAAGAATGAGGTCCCACTGATTGTTCGAGAGTGCTTGCTGCATTGCCTCTGAAGTCTCGATGCGTTCATATTCCACATCATAGCCGCCGTGCTTTAGTTCACGTAATACCAGTTGAGCGTCACTCTCCGAGTCTTCAACGATTAGAACGTGCAATGGCTTGTTCATGCTTCCTTCTAGGAAGGTGGAGCCTCATTCAGCACCAGCCAATATAACCCCAATTGACGGACGGCTCCGACAAACTGATCAAAGTCGACGGGCTTACGCACATAGGAATTGGCGCCCAGGCTGTAGCCATTAATGCGGTCCTGCTCTTCCTTGGAGGAAGTGAGGATGACGACCGGTAAGAGTCGCGTACGCTCATCCGCCCGGATGCGTCGTAAGACCTCCATCCCATCCACCTTGGGAAGCTTTAGATCGAGCAATATCACTTGTGGTGTATCGTGTGGATCGCGATCCGCATAGGAGCCCGTGCAGAATAAAAAGTCCAGCGCTTCGGCTCCATCGCGGACGACCATCAGTTCATTTCCAATGTTGTTTTTTTTAAGCGCTCGCAACGTGAGGGTCTCATCGTCGGGATTGTCTTCCACCAGCAAAATCATTTTCTTGTTCATCTCATCCTCCATCACAAGGTAAAGTAAAATGTGGCACCTTTGCCCTCCTCACTTCTGGCCCAGATATGCCCACCGTGCATGGTAATGATGCGTTGAACTGTTGCGAGACCCACGCCTGTACCCGGGAATTCAGTTGCGCCATGCAAACGCTGGAAGACTCCAAATAATTTATCTGCATAGGCCATATTGAATCCGGCACCATTATCGCGTATATAAAATTTTCGTTCGGCCATCTTCTCCTGCTGACCGAACTCGATTATAGCGCGCTCCTGCTTGGATGTGAATTTCCAGGCATTGCTCAGCAGATTTTCCAACACAATATGCATGAGCTGTGGGTCGCACTCTACCATCAGATCCGATGCGATGGAGGTCTCAACTTGACGTTCAGGCTGGCTTTCCTGCAAGGAGTTCCAGGATCTCTGTGACCATTTCACTGAGATTGGTAAAACGCGGCCTGACTGCCAGCGCGTGACACACGATAGATTCAATAGATCATCGATCAAAACAGCCATGCGTCGGGTCGCGGCACGTACCCGCTCCAGATATTCGCGACCTTCGGGAGGAATTTGTTCGCCGTAATCATCCAGCAGTGCGTGGCTAAATCCATCGATGCTGCGCAGGGGGGCGCGCAGATCATGCGAAACCGAATAACTAAAAGCCTCCAGCTCCTTGTTGGCCGCTTCCAGTTGGCCGGCGCGTTGCCGCAAATCATCGTTTAGCTTTTGGATATCTGCTTCATCCTGCTTGCGCTTCGTAATATCCCAAATCGCCGCGCTGACGAGCAGACCTTCCTCTGTTTCCAAGGGGCTGAGGCTGATCTCGATGGGAAACTCATTGCCATTCTTTCGCAGGCCAAACAGATCGAGTCCCACACCCATTGGCCGCACCGGATGTTCGACATAATAACCCTGGCGATGCTTGACGTGCTTCTTTCGAAAGCGCTTCGGAACCAGAAGCTCAATACCTTTGCCTATGATTTCGGCAGGTTCATAGCCGAACAGTTTTTCGGTCTGGGAATTGATCAATGTAATCTGGCCGGCTTCATCTACGATCACGATGGCATCCGGCGCGGATTCCAACAGGCTGCGGAATCTTTCCTCGAGCTGCTTGAGCCTGGTGATATCGCGCCCTTCTGCCAGAATATATTCCACGCGGTCATGGCTTCCCAGCAAGGGAGTGAGGCTGAAACTGATCGTCAATACCTGATCAAAAACCAGAATTTTTTCATCATAACTGACCGGTGTTCCAGCACAAGCCTGGGCAAATGCTTCTTTCACTCTGGCTTGTACCTGCGGATCGAAGGTCCACCAACGACCCTCCAGGAAGTTCGTCTTCATTAATTCTTCTTCGGGGAGACCAGCCGCCTGCCGGGCGCTCTTGTTGACGAATAACAAGGTGCCATCCAAAGCGACCTTGGCGTTCAGGGTCGCCATGCTGTCAAGAATGCCCTGAGTATCTTTCTGGCTCTGCTCCAGTTCTTGGTTGGCTTGTTCAAGGAGATGTGTACGTTCAGCAACGCGTGCTTCCAATTCTTCGTTCTGTTGCTGTATCAATTGCTCTTTCGTTTCCAGATAACTTTCGCCGACGACACTCATGGCAATGTCAATTACCATGTCCACACTTGTAATGGCCGAGAGCAATTGCTTTGGTGATTTTCCATAGGCCCCCAACAGATAAGGCATAATGTGCTTCCTAAAGGCAGCTACGATCTCAAACCATGTCTGGAAGCTGACACCTGCTTTGGCATACAGAAAGCCTTGGGCTTGCAGATTATCCAGATAAGGTTTCCACTCCCCTTGAAGGAAAGCGCGACGCTGCCGTTCCAGACTGTCTTCACGCTCTTCAACTGTCGGCTGCCGGGCCGGGTTGTTCAAAATGAACTGGAGCTCCGGATGATTCGCGGCCATTTGAAGCAGTTCCGCATCGATTTCCTCCCAATGGGACTCATATACACTCCAATAGTCCTGTAAACCTTCTTGGTCAGCAGGAGTTAGCTCAGGGATATGGATTTTTGAAAGCGAAGCTTTTGTCGGATTCTGCATCTCTTAATAGAAAACCACTAAAGGATAAACCAAAACATGCTGGATTAAGCGTACACATAACATATGGATGCGATGATTAATTCAGCAGAGCAGAAGACGCAAACTTATTTCTTAATTGGATTCCATCCTGTTTTTTATATCCGCACGGCGTTGATTTTTGCCCTCTTGGGGTATTGTTGCATTACTTCTAGTGCGGACCGCCTGGATGCGCTTCACCTTCGATTTCGGACAATAAATCCGAATTTATATGAGGTAAATTGTTACTGAAGTTTACTGATCGAACAAATAGGACAATGTAGATGTAGACAAATTATACCGGAAAAATGACGGTTAAGTATGAGAATCCGTTACAGGCAAATGAATCTGTCAAGATGGCAAAACTTGCAACGGCCAACCGTTGCCATAATTCTGCCGGCCTCCCTTACTTACTTACCTGCTTACTGCTTGATTTTACGTCTCACATCCAAAATGGCAATCTTGGTCGAGTGGTTGAAAGGCGCCGGATCGGTGATGCGAAAACCGACCTGTGTCTCCGGATAGCCTGTGAAGTCTTCAGGCACCGGGATCAACTCTCTGATTTTCAAATAACCATCCCGGCACAATGTTTCCAGCGTTTGCATGTACTCCTCGCCGCTTACATACAGCGCATTGTTAATCGTGATCAGGTTCCCACCATCATTGATGAGCGGACGGACTTTGTTGATCAACCGCGCACTTTCACGGATCTGGTCGACTCTACCTTTTGATGTGCTGGAAAAGAATGGGGGATCGATGAGCGCACAATCAAACGTTTCGTGCGTACGTTTGCATTTCGCCACAAAGGTAAAGAAATCCTCGTGGACAAAATCTTTCTTATGGATCGGCAAGCCATTGAGTGTATAGGATGTTTTTGCAACGTTCAAAAATTGGCGATTCAGGTCGTGTTGGATAACACGTGTTGCTCCTCCAGCTAGCGCGGCGACACCGAAACTCCCCGTATAGGCAAAAGTATTGAGGATTGATTTTCCTCGCGTATTTTCGATCAGCCATTTTCGCAGGTTGCGTGTATCGAGGTACAGGCTGGCATCGCGGTTCATCGTCAGCTCAATTGCATACCAGATATCATGTTCTTTCACTTTAGTGTCAGGTTTTTCGCCAAAGATTAATGTCCCGCGTCTTTCTGCCTGTGAGGCGGCATTGCGTGTTTTTAGGATGCCAGCGCGCAGCCAGTGCAGTTGTTGACGCAGAAACTCCTGCGCTGCTTGGACGACTGAGTTCCCTTGTGCCGGGTCTTCTGCATAGTTATGGATGACCAGAGTCGCTGCGTAAAGGTCGACCACGAGATTCGGAGCGCCCTCGCTAAATCCATTGAACAACCGAAAAGCAGCTTCATGCCTCGCCTCGAACAAGTTTTCTCGCGCAGTCAGCGCTTTTTCCAGCAGAGGAAGGATGGGAAATGATTCCATCTATGTAATCCGTTCCTTGTATTATCCCACTCTTTATCGCGCCCCGTTCTGCGGGACAATGAGCCGCTTGCCCAATCCAGCCATAGTATCTATAATCGGTCTGCCATGATCTATTTGGATTACTCTGCAACTACTCCTGTTGACCCACGCGTAGTGGAGGCGATGACTCCCTACTTCTCCGCTTCATTCGGAAACCCCTCGTCTGTTCACCGTTATGGACAGGTTGCCGAGGCTGCGATCGAGTCTGCCCGCGAGTCCGTCGCTTCCATCCTAAACTGCAGGCCTGACGAGATCATCTTCACCGCCTGCGGCTCCGAATCGGATAATCTCGCCATCCGCGGCGCGGCCTATGCAATGCGCGAGAAAACTGGCGCAAAATGGATCCTGTCTTCGCGGGCTGAGCATCCCGCCGTGACAAAAACTTTAGCGCATCTCGAAAAATATGAGGGTTTTCTGGTCGAATGGCTGAATACGGATCAATTTGGCATGATCACGGCTGCGACTGTATCCCAGGCGATTTGTAATAACACCGCGATCCTCTCAGTGATGTATGCCAATAACGAGGTTGGCACGATCAATCCAATTAAGGCTTTCGCAGAACTTTGCAAGGAAAGGAATATCCTCTTCCATACCGATGCCGTCCAGGCGGGCGCCTATTTGCCGCTGAATGTGCAGGAGCTTGGCGTGGACCTGATGTCGCTCGGCGCACATAAGTTTTATGGTCCCAAGGGAGTGGGCGCACTATATGTTCGCAAAGGCACACCGCTGGTTTCACCATTGACCGGCGGCGGGCAGGAATTTAATTTGCGTGCCGGGACACAGAACGTGCCTTACATCGTGGGTTTTGCCGAAGCACTGCGACTGGCAGCTGAAGAACGCCAACAACGTGTGGAGCACGTGAAACCATTGCGGGATAAGATCATTGGTACGGTCCTGGAGACGATTCCCGATTCGCAGTTGACCGGTCACATCGAAACTCGCCTGCCTCACCATGCAAGCTTTGCATTCAAGGATGTAGATGGCAACCTGCTGTTGACATTTCTGGATGCGGCGGGTTTCGCCTGTTCATCTGGGTCCGCCTGCAAAACCGGGAATCCTGAACCTAGTGAAGTGATGAATGCCATTGGCCTGTCCCGCGATTGGGGATTGGGTTCTCTGCGCGTGACGTTGGGGGTACATACCACATCCGCGGATGTTGATTCTTTTTTACAAGCTTTACCGGGATTGGTACAAAAGGCGCGTGCCCTAAAGTGAGCAAGTTCTTTAGCTATATCTGAGTATATTGATTACCATGACTAAAGTTGTTGTTGCCATGTCTGGAGGGGTGGATTCCTCCGTTGCCGCGGCCCTGCTGAAAGAGCAGGGCTATGAGGTGATTGGCATGATGCTCCGTTTGTGGAGCGAACCCGGCAAGGAAGATTCCAATCGTTGCTGCACGCCAGACTCGATGGCACAAGCTCGCCGCGTCGCCGCGAAACTGGATATTCCCTTTTATGTGATAGATGCCAAGGATGTTTTTCATCAGACCGTTGTGCAATATTTCCTGGATGGCTATGCGCGCGGTGAAACGCCGAATCCCTGTTTGATCTGCAACCGCCAGATCCGCTGGACATTCTTGCTCGATCACGCCCTGGCTCTGGGGGCGGATTTCATGGCCACCGGGCATTACGTGCGAAGGATCAAGGCTGAGAACGGAAGGATAAATTTATTAAGAGCCGTGGATCGTTCCAAAGATCAATCCTATGTTTTGCACGTGCTGGACCAGGAAAAACTGGCAAGGGCTTTATTTCCCATCGGCGATTATCCCAAGACGGAAATCCGTGCCATCGCTGAAAGATTTGGCCTGTCAACCGCCTCCCGCAAAGACTCACAGGATCTATGTTTCCTGGCCGGTGAAGATTATCGCAATTTCCTGCAGCGCAACGCGGCAGAAATGCTCAGGCCCGGAAAGATTTTGCGGCGGGATGGCGCCCCTGTCGGTGAGCACAGCGGTCTCGCCAATTACACGATCGGCCAGCGCAAGGGACTGGGCGCCGCCTCTCCAGTGCCTCTATACGTGCTGGGAAAGAACTCGCTCACGAATACCCTGATTGTGGGAACGCAGGAGGAACTCGGTTCACGCGCATTAACGGCACGGGAGGTCAACTGGCTTTCGGGTGAGGCAACCACCGAGGCGTTTCGCGCCGAGGTCAAGATCCGTTATACGGCAAAAGAGGCCGAGGCGCTGGTGACGCCTCTAACCGGCGGGCAGGTTCAGGTCCAGTTCGATGCGCCGCAGCGAGACATCACAGCCGGCCAGGCGGCGGTCTTCTTCCAAGGCGAGTTGATGCTCGGTGGCGGAATCATCCTCTAGCGTAGCCTGTCAATAAGAGCTGTATCCTATTATTCGGAATCCTGTCTAGTAAGGAAGGCAGCACAACATAAAATTCCCATGACTCTTCCCTCTCTTCTCATTGCTGCTCTGATCGCCTTGTTCTACGGTGCCCTCTATCACCTGGTGCGCGGCGGCGGCTTTTGGCGTCTGCTTTTGTATTTGGGTCTCAGTTTGATTGGCTTCGCCGGAGGTCATTTCATCGGGCTTTGGCGCGGCTGGGTTTTTATGCCGCTTGGTTCCATCAACCTGGGGTTGGCATCCCTGGGAAGCCTCCTGATGCTTTTTGTGGGCGACTGGCTGAGTCGTATCGAAGGAAAAGAGCAAAGAAAGGTATAATCGGCGCTCGCTACGCTCGCGGGCAGGATCAAAATTCGATATTCATTCCAGAAAAGGTAAAGCATAGCGTGATATATGGAGCAAATTAAATTCTTAATCGATCTGTTTCTACACCTCGATGAATACATGGCGGGGATCATCAGCCAGTACGGTGCATGGACGTATGCCATTCTGTTTTTTGTCATCTTCATGGAGACGGGTTTTGTTGTCACACCCTTCCTCCCGGGTGATTTGCTTTTGTTTGCGGCAGGCACTTTTGCCGCGCTGGGTTCACTGAATCTGTGGTATTTACTGGGCCTGTTGATGATCGCGGCCATTGGTGGCGATACAGCCAACTATTGGATCGGTCATTACCTGGGCGACCGCGCTTACAACATCAAATGGATCAAGCGGGAATATATCGACCGCACGCATGCCTTCTTTGAAAAGCATGGTGGGAAGACGATTTTCCTGGCGCGCTTTGTGCCCATTGTGCGTACATTTGCTCCCTTTGTGGCGGGTATGGGGAAGATGTCGTATGGTTACTTCTTTTCCTATAATGTCTTCGGCGGAATCATGTGGGTTTTGTTATTCACGCTGCTGGGATTTTTCTTCGGAAATATTCCATTCGTTAGGGACAATTTTGAATTTGTTATTGTTGCCATTATCTTGATTTCGGTCATTCCCGCGGTGTGGGAGGCGATGAAAGCGCGGCGCGAAACTAAGACTGAGAAAGCCGGTAAGCTGGAAGAGACTCTCTAGCGAGATGAAATGGCTGACCATTCTCTTTACGCTCTTTATCATCCTGATCATTGTCCTCGCTGATACTGGCAATTTGGGTGTTCTCAACCTGGTCAATCAGATTCCGTTTGCTGATAAAGTAGGACACTTTTCCCTTTATGGAATTCTGACCCTGCTTGTCGACCTGACCTTCATGAGCTCGCTTCCGAATCAAAGCCGGAAGCGGGTCGTCGTGATCAGTGGCTTGATTCTCTCCTTGTTGATCGGACTCGAGGAATTCTCCCAGCGATATTTTTCCACCCGCACCTTCAGCCTGCTTGATCTCGCTGCAAGTTATCTGGGGGTAATTACATTTTCCTGGCTAAGTATGAGAGTAGTAGAAAAAGAGAACCCGCTTCCGTAACTTCCAGGAGGCGGGTTCTCTTAATTAATTGTAGGGATTTACTTTTATGGCGTTGTGAAGGTGGTTATTGTTGTCCAGTCACTCGGGCCGTTGGCGCCGTTTGTTCTCACGCGCCAGTAGATCAAATATCCGCTGGGCAAAGGGAAGGCAGGTGTGTAAGTGGATGTCAGCACACTGGCATTTACCAGCAACGTAGAGAAGCTCGAATTCGTAGAGGCCTGAATGGTGTAGCCTGTCGCATCGGGCACATCGCTCCAGTCCACGGTGGGCGTGAGACTGGTCACTGCCGCTCCATTGATGGGCGAAGTGAGGTCCGGCGGAGTGAGAGCCGTGCGGAAGGAGAAGGCGGTGGACCAGGCACTGGCTTCGCCGAGAGTGTTGAAGGCACGCACATGCCAGTAGAAGGTAGTGTTCGGCGTGAGGGAGAGCGGAGCATCCAGTTGAGTGTCAGCAGGGGAAGTCAGGCTGACATCCTCGATGACGGGCGAACCGAAGTTGGGATCATCATCCACCTGGAGTTGGTAGTGATCGAAGACGGTGTTGAGGGGTACGGAGACAATGGACCACTTGAAGGTGGGGGAGTAATCGGTGGTCAGGGCATTGGCAGCCGGGAGGGAGAGCAGTGGGATGGATGGAGCATTGGGACTGGTGAAGGAACGGATCTCCGACCAATCACTGGGACCATTGGAGCCATTGGCCTGGACGCGCCAGTAGAGAGTGGCGCTGGGAGCCAGGTTGGTGGCAGGGGAGTAGGAAGCAGAGAGCGAAGTGGCAGAGAGGATTGCGCTGGAGGTGCTGCCTTTCTTTTTCTTGCCAACGATAATAGTGAAGTTGGGATCGGTGCTGATCTGGATGGTGTAGCTGGTGGCGTTGGAGACACTCTGCCAGGAGAAGGAGGGTTGGAGGGAGAGTTCGTGATGAGCATCGGCTGGCGAAGTGAGCTCAGGCGGAGTGAGTGCGGTGCGGAAGGAGAAGGCGGTGGACCAGGCACTGGCTTCGCCGAGGGTATTGAAGGCACGCACGTGCCAGTAGAAGGTGGTGTCCGGCGTGAGGGAGAGCGGGGCATCCAGTTGAGTGTCAGCAGGGGAAGTCAGGCTGACATCCTCGATGACGGGCGAGCCGAAACTGGGATCATCATCCACCTGGAGTTGGTAGTGATCGAAGACGGTGTTGAGGGGTACAGAGACAATGGACCACTTGAAGGTGGGGGAGTAATCGGTGGTCAGGGCATTGGCAGCCGGGAGGGAGAGAACAGGAATGCCAGGTGTGTTCGGTGATAATGAAAGAACGAGCCTGGGACCAGGCGCTGGGACCATTTGCTCCAGTTGACTGCACGCGCCAGTAGAGGGTCAGGCTGGCAGGCAGATTGACAAGTGGTGCATAAGAGGATGTGGCAGAAGTACCAGTGTGAGCCAGGAGTGTGAAAGTATCATTCCTGGATACCTGGATAGTGTAGCCAGCCGCACCAGGCACATCTTCCCAATCGAAGGAAGGTTGGAGGGAGAGTTCGTGATGAGCATCGGCTGGTGCAGAGAGATTGGGTGGAGTGAGAGCGGTGCGGAAGGAGAGTGTAGTGGACCAGGCGCTGGCTTCGCCGAGAGTGTTGAAGGCACGCACGTGCCAGTAGAAGGTAGTGTTCGGCGTGAGGGAGAGCGGGGCATCCAGTTGAGTGTCAGCAGGGGAAGTCAGGCTGACATCCTCGATGACGGGCGAACCGAAGTTGGGATCATCATCTACCTGGAGTTGGTAGTGATCGAAGACGGTGTTGAGGGGTACGGAGACAATGGACCACTTGAAGGTGGGGGAGTAATCGGTGGTCAGGGCATTGGCAGCCGGGAGGGAGAGCAGTGGGATGGATGGAGCATTGGGACTGGTGAAGGAACGCACCTCAGACCAGTCACTGGGACCATTGGTGCCATTGGCCTGGATGCGCCAGTAGTAGGTGGCATTGGGAGCCAGATTGGAGGCTGGGGCATAGGCAGTGGAGAGGCTGGTGGCAGAGGTGGTGGCACCGGACGAAGAGCCTTTCTTTTTCTTCTTGGCGGGAGCGGGGAAGTTGGGATCGGTGCTGATCTGGATGGTGTAGCTGGTGGCATCGGAGACACTCTGCCAGGAGAAGGAGGGTTGGAGGGAGAGTTCGTGATGAGCATCGGCTGGTGCAGAGAGATTGGGTGGTGTCAATGCGGTGCGGAAGGAGAAGACGGTGGACCAATCTCCATTTTCATTTAACGTGTTGACCGCTCGTACGCGCCAATAGTATTGTGTATTCGGTGACAATCCTGTGGGAACTGAATAACTATTGGTCAGCACCTCCTCGTCAATGTTTGGTGAGCCAAAGGTGGAGTCATCATCCACTTGAATCTGATAATGATCAAAGACGGTCACGCCTGGCATGACCACGGATGCCCATGCAAATGTCGGAGCATAATCCGTGATCAGCAGGTTGGTGGCTGGCGCGCTCAGAACCGGTGCAGACGGAGCATTGATCCCGTTATAGGAACGAACTTCAGACCATGCGCTGGGACCGTTCGCGCCCTTGGTTTGTACACGCCAGTAGATCACGCCTTTCGGCAGATCGGTTGCCGGCGTGAAAGTGGATAGCATTGGGTTGCCGACGATCGGTTTCACAAACGCATCGGTGGTTGAGATTTGAATCATATAACCGGTGGCATTGGGCACATCATTCCAGTTGAAGGTGGGATGCAAACTCAGAATATGTTCGTCCTGGGAAGGCGCGGCCAGATCTGGCGGCAGAATCGCGATACGGAAACTCCAAGTCGGTGACCATCCCAGGCTGCCATCCAGCGCGTTGAACGAACGTACACGCCAGTAATATTTTGTATCGGAAGTTAAATGTGTAGGGACAGTGAACTCTGATGTCGTCAGGTCGTTTTGATCATAGGCCAGAGAGGTAAAATTGCTATCAGTCGCGATCTGCACCTGATAGTGATCGATGGCGGGCGTGGCGTCCGACCAATTGAGAAGCGGGGTATAGTTCGTTATCAACGCGTTGTTGACAGGCGATTGAAGGGCTGGAATACCTGGTGCCCCTATACATTGATAGATTGAAACATCATCCACAAACCAGCCCAGGTAGTAGCCAATCCAGTCAGTGGCGAAACGCCAGCGGAACTTAACAGTTTGTCCAGTCAGTGATTTGAGATCATAACGCGACGAAACATAGCCATGACTATCGCCTACAAATGCGGATCTGCCCTGCAATGCGCTACCATAGGAACTGTAACCCTTTGGATAATTATAGACTGTGCCGTTATAGTTTTGGCCGGCCGAAAAGAGTGGTTTGGCATCCAGCCAGGTGTTTCCTCCATCCTTGCTATATTCGAGCACGCCGCCATCATAATAGCCACCACTGTCATATTCGAAGGCAAAGGCATGTTTGAAGAACAGGAAGGGAGTGGTTCCAGGCTGTAAGTAAATGCCGTTCTTCATAGTTATGGCTGATTCACTACTTACATATTTGTCATTGCCCCACATCATATGGGTGCCACTGGAAGCATAGAAATCTTCCAGCCCAAACACATTGTACATAGACCAATTATTTGAGCCGTTTTCGAAGTCATCCTGGAACAAAGTGACAGATGGACGAGTGGTCATTCCTGCCGGGCAGGCAGGCACATCAGGGTTGAAGTTGGCGACAGGCTGGCTATTCATTTGCACCGCGTCAATCGCATTTTTGACCTGCGTGCAATCCGCTGAGGAGATTCCTTCCTGACCGATCAAATTGGTGCAGGCTTGCTGAAGGGCGTAATACAAATCGGAATAATCCGAGCCAGAGGTCAGCAGGTTCGTCTGTACTTCGTAATAGATGGCTTCGGTCTTATCCCAGCCGATGCCAATCACCGTTTTGCCGTTGAATGCCCCACCATCTACCATCAGGAAGACGGCTTTGTTGTTTACGCCGCTATTCCAGTGGACTCCGCCATTGTCGTAAGTGCCTTTGTAGTACAGCGAACTGGTCATCTTGTCCGGGTCGCCGAAGGCAGGCGGGTTGCTCATGCTGCGTTGACCGAGCAAAGGTTGAGGTGGGGTGTTGGTCCATCCAGTTACATCTTCACCCAACAGCCATTTGACTTCGGGTGTGTCATTACCAATTCCGTTTGTCTGGTCGAAGTATTCTCCCCATAGATCGGACAATGATTCGTTGATTGCACCTGATTGATAGAAATAATATAAATTAAATTCATACTGGGTAACCCCATGAGTTAATTCATGGGCAACGATATCATCGGCGTTGGTAAAACCATATGCATCACCATATACCATTTGTGCCCCTGACCAAAAAGCATTTGCATATGGACAGGAAGATGCGCTACAGTAATGCACAGTGGAAATGATTGGCATATTGTTATTGTCGATGCTGATGCGGCCGTGTACGTCAAGATACATTTGGTAAACGTCGGCAGCAAGACGGTACGCCTGATCAGCGTTAGGGTCAGCGCCATTTGTGCACTCTGGATGAGTCGAATCGCATAATAGAGTGCCAGGCCATTTTGGTAAATTTTCGGCAGAATAAGTCTTTATATTCGCGGAAATTGTTTGTGTAACTGAACCCTCAAAAGCGCCTATGTCACAGGCTGCACCTTGTGGGCGCCCAATCCCACGCTGGTCTGTTGTCACGCATGTAGAAGGATTCCCTGCATTGATAGCCGGACTACCAGTAAGTAAAGCGTGCGTTTTTGTATAACTGCTGTTATCTGCCAGATCACCAAGTTTTGCATTCAATGGACTACCATGTCCAATGATGTCACCAGCGATAGGGGTGATATTGCAGCCTGCGTCATAGCCAATTAAATTATTCCCGCCAGATGTGACTAGATTATGACAATCCTGCCCTATTTCAGCCGCGTTTCCTGCGATGATTGTGTTATATATGGTAATTGACGAATTATTTGCATTTTCAATACCACCCCCAGACGCGTCAACCCCGAGATTGGTTGCCAAATTTTGAGAGATTGTGACATTATTAAGAATTGTGTTTCCATGACTGATAAATAGCCCACCCCCCACGTCGGCTTCATTGTTACTGATAGTCACGTTAGTAAGAGTCAATAGAGTTCCGTTGTTAAAAATACCTCCACCGTTACTGGGTGATCCAGAAGCAACCCTATGAGATGAATTGTTATAAATGGCTCCATTTGTAAATGTTAATGTGCCGCCGTTTGATATCCCGGCGCCATCAACATTTTTTCCACTGTAGATATCAAGACGATCCATGGTTACAGTTACGCCATTATTGATTTGTACTCCCCTTCTAACATTTTCTCCATTAATCTTGGATTGGCCATCGCGAGCAGTAAATGAATTATTCCAGCCTCCGCCAATATTTAAGTTCTTGGTGATTCTCACGACTGGAATATCAGAAGAGCCAGATGTTGTATAAGTTCCAGTAGCTACAGATATATATTCACCTGCACTAGCATTGTCCACAGCCTTCTGAATGGTCAGACAGGGAGTAGATTTCGTATCGCATGAGCCGGAGTCCACGCCACTAGGTGAAACGTACCGGCTTCGGACATTATTTAATAGAAAATTTGCAATGCTATCATAACCATTTGCAGAGGCGCTTACAACATATGTTCCATAAGTTGAATTGGCGGTAAAAGCAGATGCGATAGCAATACCACTGCTGTTCGTGACAGCTGTCGTGGTATTTGTTCCGGAAGTGGTAAAGGTGCCACTTGCTCCGTAATTTGGTGCTGTAAAAGTAACGGCGACACCGCTTACAGGGTTTTCATTAAAATCCTTGACGATAGCACTCAAATTAATTGGGAAAATCTGCTGAGGGCCAGTAGCTTGGTTTGAGCCAGTGGCTATGGCCATATATCCGCCCGGCATATAACCATATTCGACAGCACCTATGTCACAGTTAGTACCTTGCGGACGTGGTACGCCGCGTTCATCATGATTTTCCGTGTTCGCGCTGCACGAAACCGGATCACCGGCATCAATGGCCTGGCTATTGGCTAATAAATAGTGTGCTGGATATAACCCGAGCAAAGAACCATTGACTTTAGGGTCAACATTGGTCCGATCGTGGTCACCAGCCACAAAGGTGCATTGAAGTGTGGAGTTAATGATGTTGTAGTTTGAAGCGCTGAGACTATTACAATTCGGTGAAACCGATGCGCTATTGTTCGCCAAAATGCTATTATGGATGTTTAGACTGCCATGATTTCGATATGTACCGCCGCCTGTACCTGATGGCGCTGTGTTGTAGGCAATAGTGGAGTACTCGATATTCACTGTCCCTAAATCCACATATATTCCTCCACCTTTGGATAATGCAGTGTTATTGCTTATTGTGCTATTAATAACGGTAAGCGCCGCGTTATTGATTACAAATATGCCTGCGCCGCGGCTGGAGGTGTTATCTTTCAAAGTACTGTTCTTGAGAGTTAGGCTGGCTCCTGTGTGATAAATGGCACCGCTGTCGCCAGAGGTGGAATGCTGAATAATAAACTTGTCAACAACAGTACTTCCTGTAGCAGTCACAAGAATGCCATTGTTTACATTTTGTCCGTCAATCGTTGTTATACTTGTCTGACTTGAAAAATCAGCTTTCCAGCCGCCAGATAGTGTAATGCTCTTATTAAGAATGGCTACATTTGGAATAGAGTTAAGGCTCGTGTAGATGTACGTCCCCTCAGTCACTTTTACAGTATCGCCAGCTGATGATTTATTGATGGCCGCTTGAATCGATTGACAGGGTGCCGCGGTTGTTGAGCATGAATTTAAATCACTTCCTGTTGTGGCGACATACCATGTATTACTAGAAAGAATGGTCATCGTGCCTTCATCGGAATTATCCGAAGGTGTATTAGTCGCCTGGGGTTGATTCGTTGGAAGTGGAAATTCTGTAGCAGCGGGCAGAGAGGTCTCTGTGGGAACGGGTGTCTCGGTCACAGGCGGGATTTCGGTAGGCGTGGGTGTTTCCGTCGGATTTGTATCGTTTGCGGGCGCCAGTGACTCTTTCTTCGGGGTTTCCCATTCGTTGTCGATCTGGTTGAAGTGCAGGGGAATGTTGCCGGTGTGGGCATCCACCAGCACCAATTCACGGATCGGGTTGCCCTCCTGTAGCGGAACCATCTCCACTTTCCAAACCAGGGCAGCCGGGCGGATGCTGGGCCTCAGCAGGCTCTCATCGAAGATCCATCAGCGCGGCTTCCGTCTGCTGGTAATCGGTCGCCTCTCCGCCATACCATTTGACCATGCCGCGTTGCGCGGTAGCGATGGCCGTTTCTACTGAAATGGACGGCGTGGTATCGATGGCAAGTCCCTGCGACACTTCACCGTTCATTGAATACAGTTCGCCCTGGTCGCTGGCATTGACAATCAACTCACCGCCGAGCACCGGCACGTTTTGATAGACTTGCTGATACTTGGTTACCACACGATCGGCTTCGGGCTAAGTCTCTTCAGACACGCGCAATTCTTCGGCGGGCTTCGTCAGGCCGAATTCCGGGGCGAAGCGCTGAACAAGCACCTCACTTCTTTCGGTCGAGGTCATATTGGCGGACATGGCGCCCATGACCGTGATGGGTTCACTCCCCGTTCCGGTGATGAGGCTGACCTTGCCAGTTTCAGCGTTGTATTCGCGTTGAATTCCATCACTGCCCTGGGCGGCGACGGGTTGAGTCTCCACCAATGGCAGGCTCATGGATAAAATCATCATGATGGAAAGTGCTGTTTGAAGGAATTTCCGCGTACGAGACATGTGAGGCTCCTGGTTTTGAAATTTCCCAATTCCTAATGGAATCGCCTTACGAAAGACATAAAGCGCGCCAATAAATGTCAATGGCACTGACCGATAAAGTTGTCGTGGAGTTGGTCTTATTCGTTTGGTGAGCGATGCTTGCGTGATGTGTCCGCCCATCTGGATCTCTGGTTGTAAGTAATAGGGAGGGTAACTATCCCATCCTCTACTGTCAAGAGAAAAATTTCACAAAAAGGTTACAGCTTCCCTGTACTCTTTTTTGTAATAAACTTTTCCGGACGTATATCCCACAAACCCTCTTGCGATGATGTTCCTAAAGGCAGGGTTTAAAAAACTCAGAGATGCTCCATTTGACAGGAGCATCTCTGAGTGCAATCAATAAACCAAGATGTAATGTTAAGGCGTCAATACCAGATGTCCTTCCGTGTCTGACACGACTGCCCCTTGATCCCACCACATCGAATAATATTGGATGTTCGCCCACAGAGGCGCCATGTCAACATAATGAGGATGATAGGCATGGCCGAACTCGCCAGTGGTATGCACAGTGACTGAATTGTTCAGGTTGCTCAAATCCACGATCATACGCATGGAAGGCAGCCAGTTGGTTTCATACCCATCCTGGACAGACCAGCCTGTGGCATTGATCACCGCTTCGCCGCCGCTGGTGAGGAAGGGTCCACGATTGAACAACGCCTCGATCGGGCCGACGCCTGATTCGCCCAAAGTGCCGTTTCTGAACGTGGAGGCGTGCATCTCGCCCCACTTCCATTTGGACGAGTCTTTGCCGAAGATCTTTTCAACTTCGGCAACGCCCTGCTCGAAGGATTTTCTCACGATCATGTCGCGCGTCTCGACCACATCCTTGGTGGATCGATCATCCCACCAGGGGCTGTCCGCACTGAGATGGCGCATCACCTCGTTCCAGCGGGAACCGCCATCGGGATAGTAGCGCTCTTCCGGCATGTCATCGTTGAAGGTGTTTTGCAGCAGGTGGCGCCAGAAGGCATTGAACACTGCGGCCGCGGCAGAGTCTGCACGATCCTGATCATCCCAATTGCCAAGTAATTTTTGCGCCTGGGCTTCACTATCAGATAGCTCGTCCAACTGCAGCAACAGTGGCACATACACTGGACCATTCGCGTCGAAGGCATCTCCTTGCATTTGCTGGATGTAGGCAATATCGATCTTGCCAGGAGCATTTTGGATTAGATCCACAATGCGTTGGGCGCGGAAACCATAATCCCAATCACGGGTAATAAAGTTGGGATAATCCGAGGGCGGCACTTGATTGTTGGCGGTGGCAATGTATCCCTCAGTTGGATTGAAGGTATAAGGCAGTTCTTCAAAAGGAATGAAGCCTGTCCATTCGTATTCATCCGTCCAGCCGGGTACAGGAATGGATCCATCGCCATGTGCACGGATTGGAATATCACCCGGCATTTGATAACCGATATTTCCATCGACATCAGCATATAAAAGATTTTGAGCCGGCACATGGAAATTTTTTGCAGCATCGCGAAAATCCTGCCAGTTCTGGGCCCGGTCGAAGCCCCAGATGGCCTGGAAGGGTGTGGAGGGCGTCAGCGCGGTCCATTTGAGGGCGATCACATATTGATCCGGCAATTGGATTCCGGCGCGATCTTTGAATGGAACGAACTTTGGATCTTTATCCGTATTGGCATCTTTCAACGGCCCAAAAGCGTCGGAGATCACCGGGCCATGTCGCGTTAGGCGCACAGTGACATCGACTGGCTTGCCTCCCACAACTTGAACCGTTTCCTTTCGAGTTTCAAAGTCCACCCATTGGCCGTTCACCTCGTATTGATTTGGATTATCGGGATTCACGCGTTCGATGTAGAGATCCATCACATCCGGACCCACGTTGGTAAAACCCCAGGCAACTCGATCCGTATGGCCGATGATGACTCCCGGTACCCCGGCGAAGGTGAAACCCGCTACTTCATAGGGACAGGCCTCACTCCTGGGCTGGCAATGCAAATCCATTTGATACCAGATCGAGGGCATCTGAATGCTCAGATGAGGATCATTGGCGAGTAGCGGCATCCCAGTCGTGGTTCGTGATCCGGCAACGGCCCAGGAGTTGGAACCAATTCCGTCGCCCGCGGGACCCAGCACCAGGTTCAGCAGAGAGGCGTTATGTTGCAGCGCGGTGAGAGTCTCGTCCGGGATGTCAACCGCAGGGGCGGTAAGTGAGGCTTGGGCAGGAGTCCCCTCGCCAATGTGATTGACAATGACCGGATGATCTGCTGGATAAGGCGGGTACAATTCCGCGACTTGTTCCGGTGTCAGCGTCTTTAGAAGAACGGCGCGTTCGATCTCCTCATCCATGTTACCGCGCAGATCCCAGGCCATGGCCTTGCCCCATGTCAGGCTGTTGACCGGGGTCCAGGCTGCCACTTTGTAATCGGGACTGAGCAACCCCAGCACGGCATATTCCAGGCTTAAAGCCGTGCCTTGATGATTCTTGAGATAAGCGTTTACACCCTCGGTATAGGCATCGATGATGGCTTTTGATTCAGGATCAAGCCCTGCATATTCCTGCTCTGCGGTGACACGCCAGCCCAGCGTGCGCAGAAAGGTATCCGTTTCGACTTGTCCCTTCCCGAACATTTCAGAAAGTGTACCCGAGCCGATGTGCCGCCAGGCATCCATTTGCCAGAAACGTTCCTGCGCATGGACGTAGCCCTGCGCGAAGAACAGATCATGAGAGGTGCTGGCGTAGATATGAGGAATGCCCATCTTGTCGCGATAGACATCCACGGGCCCGTTCAAACCGCTGAGTTGAAGCTGTCCGTCAATTTGAGGGAAGGATTGGGGCGCGACTGTGTTGGGCAGATAACTTTTGAAATAGAACGCGCCGCCTGCGACCAGGACGATCACGAGAATCAGGATGACACTCAACCCCCGCAGTAGAAACTTGCCAATTCTTTTCATTGCTCCTCCGGCGAAAGAGTCTGGTACATGGATATAAAACACGATTAGACAAAGAAAGAGACGCTCTCCTCGAACGTCTCTTTCTAATGGGGTCGTGGTCTAAATCTTTATTTGATATTCCCAAGTAAACGCGGGAACCAGTACCACAACAAATCTGCGGCAGGCTTGCCGTGGATGGAGGCGGATTTATCCTGCAAGGCCACCGGCGCGAAGTAGCCGCGGCTGACCAATCCGCTGACCCAGCCGCGTGCATTGATGGCGTTAAACATTGCATCGTAAATATCGACTTGCTGCTGCAGATCGAGATTCACAGTGCCAATATCTCCATTGGGGCGGCTGAGCACTTTCCAGTCGTAACAGCCGCCGTTTCCGTTCGGGATACATCCGGTGGCAGAATAAGTTGCAGATGGATAAGACAAGGCAATCACAAAGGGTTTGTTCAACTGGGCCTGGATGGGTGCGATGTTGTTGTCAAGCAGATTACCAGCCGCGGTTAGCAAGTCCGCTTTGTTCGGATTCGGCTGATCGCTGAGTTGTGCGAACCAAAGCAAATAAACAGCATCGACATCGCTCAGGATACCCATGGGCGGTTCAACCGTGCTGGTGTCGTAGGGAAGCGCAAAGAGCAGGTTGCCGCGGAAATGTCCTCGGACTTCGGCAATTAGGTTTTTCCAGCGTGTCTCCGCATCAGCAGGGACTCCGCTTGAGTTGCCATCGGCCAGCTTTCCCCCAGGCAGAGCCGGGCCGATCCAGTCTCCACCAATGATCAATCCCTGTGCGCCGGAGAGACTTGCCAGGTCCGCAAAGTGAATGGTGAAGGCACGGTAATGATCGAACCAATTGTTCCACCAGCCTGCGTCGCGCGGCGCGGTGCTCCAAAAATCATTTGCATTGGTGGCAAAGCGCGGTTGCGGGAAAAGGGCCACATTTAAATTGATACTGCGCGCCTGTGCGACAGTGTTTGCAGTATCGGACCAAAATGCATCCTGTCCGGGCTGTTCTGAAAAGAGCAAGGGATTGTTGCGCTTGAATGTCCAGGAAGGCGTGAGGATCGTCCAGTTCGCGCCGATGGCCTGGATGTTTTGCAACGCGGTGGAGGTGAAGGCTGGCGTGTCTGGATCGTAATAGGATTGCAGTTCGACGCCCGCCATGAAGCCGGGACCGCGTGAGGGAATATCTGTGGCGATGATGGTGGGGCTGCCGGTAGTCTGCGGCCAAATCCAGGCGTTGACGGTATCGATAATATCCTGTGGTGCGATGCTGGGTGTCACCGTATGACCGCGCGAACTTGCTCCGGCCGTCTGTGCGTCATCTGCCGAGTCGCATTGGGCGTTGCGACAGTAACGATAACCGAACGACCCGATGATGTTCAGCGGCCCATAGAGTTTATAAGCCCACTGATTGTTGCCACTGGACCACATTGGAATCGGCGGAGTCCAGCCATAAGGATTAAATTGAATATAGACAATATCACCAACCGCTGTATTGGGGGGCACACTCACCTGAAAGAGGATCGGTCCGTTGGGTCCCGCCTGCCAGGATTGGATGGCATCTTCCACCACCATATTCTGTGTTGGAACGATGAGATGACGCGTTACATATTGACCTGTGGATGAAAACTCTGAATTCCAAAATCCATCTCCCATTGTATATTTGTATTCGACATCTGCTCCCACGGGAAGGAAGAGCGAAACGGAATAACGCCCATCCGGTAAGGGTGTGAGCATCGGCATGCGGTCAGCAACGGTGCTGAGACCGCCGCGCAGCTCGGCAAAGGTATTGCCGAGTTGTAGCAAATTTCCCGCCAAACGGAGCGGCACCTCGGACTGTGTTCCCTGTGGCACCGAGACGGTAAAAATCACATTTACCGAAGGCGCAGGCTTCATGTGAACTTCGACCGGCGTGCCTTGATTCTCTCCCACGGTCGCGCCTTGTTGGAAGGTTTGAAAAGCGCCATCCAGTGCATACGCCACCAGGTTGTGAGTCCCGCCTCGCAAACCGACCAATTCGAAGCGGCCGGCGGAGTCGGTCAGCGTCTGGATGCCACCTGCGGTAACCATGATATCTGGAATCGGTGCACCGCCATCTGCATTCAGAACCGCGCCGAAGATATTACCGGATAAAGTGTTGACCGGTTTATCCGCCCAACTGCTTACGGTATCGATGATCTGCAGCGGGCCGCTCACATACAGCAGGCGGTAACGAATGGGCGCGTCCAGGTCGGTATCTTCGATCACGTTGGTCGTGCCGTGGCGGACATAACGATATTTGATCACAGCCTGGTCTGGGATGGTGAGCGTAGTGGAATAGGTAACGTTGTCGACTACTGTCATCTGATAATCCACCGCGTTGAGCGCCAGGCCAGTTACTTCGTCAAGCACGCTGATGGCCAGTACCTCATTCGGCGCCAGCGGCTCGGGCAGGCGCGCGGTGAAAGTCACCTGGGCGCGCGGCGCGGTCGTGGGCGCAGGTCCGGGGCTGGGATTGGATGGACTGGCGGTGGGAAATGACGGCCACTGTAACAGGGAAATGGCACAAGCCTGACTGCTCAGGGCGAGGATAAGGATAACTAAAAAAATGCGGCGCGAAAAAACTTGACGTGATCTCATACGCTCTCCTCAACGCTGTATCGCGATTCGGCTCGGGAGTACCCCAAGCCTGATTCCGTTAATCCGAAGCTTCCTGCTCTGCTGCGTTTTTCTTTCGCCCGGCGTAGGCAATATAACTTAAACCAATACTGATAAAGTATAGCAGGGTCATCGGAAGCATGACCAGACTCATGTTGACCGGATCGACCGTCGGTGTGATGGCCGCGGCAATGATGGCGATAATGACGATGGCGATCCTCCATTGTCGCGCCAGAAGGCTTGGTTTGACGAAACCGATGGCGGTCAGGATAAAAATAACCAATGGAAATTCAAAGAACAAGCCGATCCACAGCATTAACCCGGTTACAAAACCGAAGTATTCATGTGCCGTCCAGAATTGGGCGATGGCTGTGAAGTTTCCCAGGAACGTCAAAGCAGGAGGCAAGAGAATGAAATAGGTGAAGGCCGCGCCGGTGAGAAAAAGAAGCGTGGCAATGGGGATGCCGATCAGCCCCAATTTGCGTTCTCGCGACTTAAGCCCGGGCGCGGCGAAGAGCCATAGCTCGAAGGCAATGTAAGGCAACATGATCGCAATGCCGCTGGTAAAAGCCACCCGCATAAAGACCCCGATCTCCTCAGTCACCTGGATGGCTTGCAGTTTTTCCAGCCCGCCAACAGGCATGGCTAAAAACGCCATAAGCGACTTGGTGAATGAAAATGAAATACCCACGCCTACTGCCAGCGCGATCACGACCCGCAAAAGATGGCCGCGCAATTCCTCCACATGATCCCACAGGCTTTGCCGCATTTCTGCTTCGGTGGCGAGGCCCGTGAACGTGTCGATCAGCGGACGGTCCTCCGGCTCCGTATTGAGAAATCCGAAAATGCGGCGAATGGAGCGGAATGGGAAAGCAAGAATGTTGAAGACCAGCACAAGGGGAAACGTGATCACCCGCCAGAGCGTTTTGAAGAATTTGGTCATTTTGAGTCAATGTGTTCGTTGGTATCGTTCGCGGCCCTTTGATCTGGCGCGGCAGACTCTGATGAATCGGCTGTATTGTTTGGAACGGGAGCGGTGCCCGTGGGCGATTCACTTTGCGGCGTTTTCCCCGTTTCATTTGACGGAGACGGACTGCGGCTGGGAGTCTAAGGCGGTGGGATTGGCACGCGGGTCGATCGTATTGCGCAGTTCCTTTTCCACCTCCATCATTTCCATGTTCGCTTCCCTCATCAGATTACGCGGCAAGTTGCGCAGTTCACTGGATGTCTTCTGGAAGATCTTCCAGCCGTCGGAGTGCACCAGTTGATTCAGCCAGCGGCCAATGGTCCTGCCGGCCTTTTGCATGTCCTTTGGTCCCAGGACAATGATGGCAATGATGATGACGAAAATGAATTCCTGCCAGCCTACACCGAGAATTTCCATAATAGTTCGTTAAGCCTTTTGAATCGCCTGTTGGATTTCATGTTGGTGATCAGCTAGTGCGCCAAGTACACCGTTCACGAAACGGGGCGCTGAATCAGAACCGAATTGCTTTGCCAGTTCCACTGCTTCATTGATCGCAACCTTGAGCGGCGTCTCCTGGGAAACCGCGAACTCCCATAGCGCCATACGCAGGATGTTGCGGTCGATGGCCGCGATCTGATCCAGCGGCCATTCGGGCGCATATTTCGAGATCAATTGGTCAAGCTGGGTCGTCAAAGGGAGAACACCGAAGATGATCTGCCTGGCAAAATCAGAGAGGTCTGCCGTAAGAGGAAATTCCTCCAGCCGTGATTGAAAAGCATTGGCCGGAGGATGTTTGGCGATATCCACTTCGTAAAGTACTTGCAGGGCAAGCGAGCGAGCCCTGGTGCGGGGTTTCATGCCGGTTTGGCCTCTTCGCCCTCATCCGCATCTATGTCTTCAATGTGGATCTCGATTTCACCAATTTCCATGCCAACCATTTCCTGAAGTGCCCGTGCCACCTGATGCTGTACGTTGCGGCTGACCTCGCGGATATTGACATTTTGTTTAAGGATGAGATACAGGTTGGCGACCACGATGTTATCTTCGATTTCGATCCGTACCCCATCGCCGATCCCGCGTTTGAAAAGACGGTTCACCCCACCCGGGATTTGTGCCATACGACTGACGCCCGGCACGCTCAACGCGGAAAGCCGCGTGATCGTGACCAGCACATCCGGGGAAACAGTCGTCTTGCCTTGTTGATATGAGTCTGTCATTTCGTTTCTCTTTATTACATCATTGCCATGCCGCCATCCACACCCAGTACCTGTCCGGTGATGAATGCGGCCTGATCGGAAGCCAGGAAGGCTACCGCGTAGGCGATTTCCTCCGGCTTGCCCTTGCGCGCCAGCGGAACCAATTTCAGCGCGGCTTCCAGAGTTTCGGGGGACATGGCGTCCAAAATTTCCGTATCGACAAATCCCGGCGCGACCGCGTTGACCGTGATATTGCGGGCCGCCACTTCGCGTGCCAGTGATTTGGTGAAGGCAATCTGCCCGCCTTTCGAAGCAGAATAATTCGTCTGGCCGGGATTGCCCATTTGTCCGGCCACCGAGGAGATATTGATCACGCGCCCATAGCGTTTGCGCATCATCTGTTTGACGGCCACCTTCGAACAGTTGAACGTGGATTTGAGATTGGTGGCGATGACCGCATCCCAGTCTGCCTCAGACATCATCATGATGACCGTATCCCTGGTGATGCCGGCGTTATTGACCAGAATGCTCAAGTCGCCGAAGGTCGCGATCGCAAATTTCACCAGGCCATCCGCTTGTTTGAAGTCAGATACATCCGCTTGAAAGGCAGCGGCCTTGCCACCGGCCTCTTGAATCTCCTTCACGACTTTGTCCGCGGCTTCGGATGATTTGTTGTAATTGACGACAACTGCTGCGCGGCGCGCTCCAAATTCCAGCGCAATGGCGCGCCCAATGCCGCGGGAGCCGCCGGTGACGATGGCAACCCGATTCTCAAGCGATAAAGTATCTGCCATGTTCTGTTCTCCTCGAGCGCGATTATACATCATTCAAACGCGGTATATCGCACCCCGCAGTCCCCAGCCCAGTGTGACTCCGCCTCCCAGCCAGATGATCGCCGCAAACAAGAATGCGTCCTGCCAGAAGCGGATGGGGAAGAGGCGGATCAGGGTATCTGAAAACAGGAATAACCATGAATCGCCTTTGAAGAAGAGATGATGAAATCCCGCAAAGAAATTCCAGAACACGTTTGGGTCGATGGCAATGCCGATGACCACGATCAACCCGATCACCGCAGCCAATCCCACCATCAGCCATCCGCCTCGCATCAGACCCACGAGATATTCGTGCCACCACTGACCGAACCGGGCCCACATTCCCAGCAGTGCCAGTAACGCCAGTGAAGCGTACCAGACCTGCAAGGCGCCCTGGGTCACGCGCTTGACGTCGCTCATGTGACTCAACTCACGTTCGTTATAAATTGGTTTTCCATCTTCGAATTGCAGATCGCCGAGATAGGAAATATCCGCGCTGTTGACGAGGTAATTCAACGCGTATGGCGCCCAATGCAAACGATCCGCTGTGGTGAAGCCATAAGAATCAGGAGGAAAGTATGGCATGTTGTATTCGATTTGCAGGAAGGTGGGTGTCAGCAGGGCGCGCAAGCCGAGCCCAATGAGCGCAATCGGAACAAGGAGGGTGACAAGCCAGGGAAGAATAGTAAATTTCATGGTTTTCTCTATCTGATTAGAAATGAATTATTGCAAAGATTCTGTGCCTCCGCCAAGAATAAAGCGTATCACCATATCGTTCACGATCCATTCAATTGGTGCGCGATCATCGGTAAAGACCGTTGTCTTCTCGTAACCAGTCTTTAGATTGGCAAAGGTCGTTTGCATGGTCGAGATCAACAGGGGATGAACGTTGGGATCCTGGAAGAGCGAAACAAGATTGACCGCGAAGTTTTCCGGGATGGTTTTTTGCTTGGTGGCGAAGATCATGGTATTCAATGAGCCGGGAATATCCACGGTGTAAATCGAAGGGAAGATCGTTCCCATGGTGGTCGCCAGTCCGTTGATGAGGCGCCGGTCACCCGGGACGCTGGCGCTGTTGATGGTCAGGACGCCATCCTCGGTTAAGTGCGAGGTGCAAATTTCGAAGAACTCCTGGGTGGTCATGTGCGGAGGAATGTACGGCGGGCGGTAGGCGTCCACAGCGATGATGTCATATTTGTGTTCGCTGCGTTCCAGGTTGAGGCGGCCATCGCCGATGATGATGTTCAGGTTCGGCAGATTCATATCGAAATATTTTTCCCCCACCTCCACGATTTTGGGATCGAGTTCATAGCCGTCGATGGGAATGTTTCCGTAGACTGCGCTCATCTGCCGCGCAGTCGTGCCGGCGGCCAATCCCACAATGGCGACACGCTGAATATCCGCCGGTTTGCGGTTTGCATAAAAATAGGGGCTCACCAAAAATTGATCCCACGGCCCGTTGTATTGCAACGTGTGAGGATTATAGATCGAGTGAACACCCTGGCCTTCGTTGAGACGCAGCAAAGTGAAATCACCTTGTTGCTGCACCTGGATATAGTTATAGGCCGACTCCGTTTCATAAACCTGACCGGTGCTGTTCTTGAGGGCTTGTCCATTTGTAAGAAGTGCAAGAACGGCCAACAGAATAGGCATCCAGAAATATTTGAACATCTGGCGCGGGCTGACGAATTTTCCCAAGCCTGCCAAAGCAACGAAGAGTAAAGCCAAACTAAAAAGCAAAAAAGTGCTTTTCGTGCCAATGACCGGGATGGTTACCAGAGTCGGTAAAAATGTCCCGATGAAAGAGCCCAGCGTGGAGATGGCATAGATCTGTCCCGAGATCCTGCCGGCGTTCATTGTATCTTTCATCGATAGTCGAATGGCAAAGGGAGAGATCGTGCCGAGCAGAGTGACCGGTACGCTGAACAGGATCAGTACGGCGATGAACGAAGCACCCAGAATGCCAACTTGCAAAAAATCGAAGGCGGTCGCCGCGGAGCGGAGAACGGGTTCGGCGATATAAGGCACGAGTCCCAGCGTAAAGGCGCCCCATGCCAGAACTCGATATAACGCGGCGGGAGTCGGATTTGCATCCGCCCACTTGCCGCCCAGGAAATATCCAACCGTGAGATAGATCAGAATCAATCCGATAATACTGGCCCAGACAAGATTACTGGTACCAAAAACGTTGCCAATTAGACGTGAGGCAGCCAGTTCCGCGGCGAGCGTGGTCATGCCGGAAACAAAAACGGTGAAGAGCAGATAACGGCGCATATGTTTTCCCGTGAGGAGATGGGGGGATTATACTCGTCACTTCGAGTCTTCAAAGGTGTGTCCTGAGATGAAACTCACGGGAGCGAAACCTGCACGGTCTTGGCTGAATAATTATGTGGTAAAATTTCATCCGTTATCCTTTCTCCGTCCCGCAAAGCGCGGGACGGATTTGTGCCAGTAAGAAGAGTGAAATGAGCGAGCCTGAAGGTTTTTCCCAATTCGATCCATCAAAAGCCACCGATATTTCTCAATCGGACGTCCAAGATATCAACGCGGAGTGGGTGCGGTTATATCAATCCGATGCAGAGACAATCAATGCAGAGGAAGTCAATCTTGAGCAAAGCGCGGCTGGTAATGTTAAGGCCACGCATCTGAGTGCACACCTGTCGGCGTTGGCCACGGTCAATGCGACCGAAGTTTTTTCAGAGCTGGCTGCAACGGGTTATGTTCAGGCTGAGAAAGCCTCGGTGAGAGGTTTCACTGGCGCGGTCGGCGCGGGAAGCGCAGAGGTCCGTCAGGGAATCACCGGTCTGGTGGCCGGGCGCGATGTCCACGTGGAAGGCGGACGAACCATCTTTCTCTATGGAGAAAATGTGAGCGGTAATATGAACGTCCTCATGGATTCGCGTTCCGCCTTGATTGCGGGCCTGACGGGTGGATTGTTCGCCGGGTTGATGCTTTTGCTTGGACGCATGTTGTTTGGCCGAAGATAAATTTTTGAATGTCATGGCGACTTGGGTCGCTTAACAGAAATTCTATTCAAAGAGCGAAGGTAATCCCGCGCTGGGCGGGGTGAGAGGCGCTCGAGGAGTAAAGATGGAGAAGGTTGTACTAAAGGCTGAAAAACGAAGTGTGATTGGCAAACAGGTTAATGCCCTGCGCCGCTCTGGTAAATTGCCGGCCGTGATCTATGGCAGACACACCGAGCCGATCAATATTTCGTTGGATTTTCATAGCACATCGCTGGCATTGGGGAAGCTGTCTTCTTCCAGTCTGGTGACGATCGAGGTGGATGGCACAGAGTATCCCACCCTCGTCCGCGAGAAGCAGCGCGATTTCATCAAGAATCGCCTGCTGCATGTGGACTTCCTGGCTGTATCTTTGACGGAAAAGATTTGCGCCAGTGTGAGTGTTCATCTCGTCGGCGTTTCCGTTGCCGTGAAGGATTACAACGCGGTATTGGTGCAAAACCTCGAAGCACTCGAGGTGGAATGTCTCCCCACCGATCTGCCACCTTATCTTGATTTGGACATTGCGGTGCTCGCGCGACCCGGTGAGGGTATCCGTGTTCATGATGTGGCTGTTCCAGCGAATATACGCCTGCTCGATGACCCCGAAACGATGGTTGCTGTTGCGACCTTCGCCAAGGTGGAAGAGGAAACTGCGGCGGTGCCTGGTGAAGAAGGTGCGGTGCCTACGGAGGAGGAGGGCGAGCCGGAACTGGCTGTGGAACGTGGCAAGAAGGAAGAAGAAGAGGAAGAGTAAGCCTCGCTTCGAAGTCGAATGCAAACTCCCCGACAAAATCGGGGAGTTTTTTTGTTCCATCTCTGTCATTGCGAGCTTCTCGCGTGCTGAGCGGTGTGAGCGATAGCGAATGAAGTCGAAGCGAGGGCGAAGAAATCCCTTTGCTTATACGCGAGAGATTGCTTCGCTTCCTTGGTCTCGATACGTGCTCACCCGCACTGTAACGAACGCAGTGCGGTGCAAGTGTCGCACACTCGACCAGCGGCCGCTCGCAATGACAGATCACGCTCCCAACACATTCAAGAAATCAACCGTCATGCGCGCAGTGGCACCCCAAAGCAATTCACCATCATACGGATGATAAGCAATCAGACTCCGCCTCGTTCCCGGACGCTCGAACTGCCAGCGGTTTGATGGATTTGCCAGCCACCCCAGGGGAATCGTGAAGACGCGCGCCACTTCATGTTCACCGACGCGAAAGACGGCCGGCCACTTGACGACTCCCACCACGGGCGTGACCCGGAAATACGTGATCGTGATCAGGTTCGTTAGCCTGCCCAAAATCTTCACTTCACTTGGGTTGAGTCCGATTTCTTCTTCGGCCTCGCGCAAGGCTGTTTGTTCGGGGGTCGTTTCTCCCTCATCGCACGAACCGCCGGGAAAGGAAACCTGTCCCTTATGTGATTCCACGGTGTCCGTTCGGCGCGTAAAAAGCAGATGCCATTCTCTTTCGTGCCAGACCAGCGGAATCAGTACCGCCGCACACCTCAGGCGCGTATCCTGGTTGAGTTCCACTTCAGAAAAGCCGTCTGACGACGCGCCGTTAAGCGGGGTGGCTGCCTTGAGTTTTTGTGCAATATAGTCTTCGGAAAAGGTAAGAGGCATGTTGCTTTGTTCAACAGTGAAAAGCTGATGAATGTTCCCAAAAAATGACAGGACTTCGGAATCGGTGAGGCCCCACGCTCAACTTTCGTCCCGCAAGGGGCTGCCACAATAAGCACACTCCGCGGTGACCTCATCCAGCCATTCCACTTCATCGGGGCGCACAGCCGCGCCGCAGGACGGGCAGTGTGTGGGAAGCACAGGCTTTTTCGCAGGTGTTGGCGCGGCATCCAACGATGGCATAGAGGGCGAGATGGTCTTGAACCAGTCTTCGATCTCAGTGGCTTCATTTTTTAAGCCGTGTTCGCTTAGTTCAGCAGCAACGCGCGTGCCAGCCCTGTGCAAGCGCGCGAACTGCCTGCGTTGGGCGAGGAGTTCCAATCCGCGTTTGAGGGAAGGCATGCCCAACGCGGTTTGCCCAGCCAGGATGCGAGCGCGTCCTGCCTGAAGGCGGAAGAGGGGTGCGCGCGGTCCACCGCGGGCATCAGCCGTTTGAGCGAGCCGTTCAAAGAGCTCAGCTGCGTGCCCATATTCGCCTTTATCAAAGGCGAAGTTTGCCTCCTGCAAAATTGGTGAGACTTCCTGGGCAAGCGTTTTGCGTATTTGACGGCGAAACATACGTCGCATTAGATTTTCTCCTTGGCATGCATTCCCACTTCTTCCGACAGATCTTTGCCGCGTTCATCTTCACTTGGTTCGACGCGGCGCGCAAAGATCAAAAAGCCGGTATGCGCGACCATGCGATCTGTGGGGCGGAGGCGATCAGGTTCCGCTTTGTAGTAGCGCAGCAAAAGCTCACAAACTTCAAAGAAGGCAAATCTCGTTTGGCGTAATGCCTGTAAGGTGGTTGCCACTTGGTTGAAGGTTGGAAGTAAACAACACAGGAATCCGCCGGGCTTGAGCGCGGCGCGCACTTGTTCGAGATAATCGTACGGATTGGGGACATCGAGGAAGAAGGAATCCGCGTCGGTTTCATCGAAGCCTGCATGAATGTCGCGCAGCTTGAAGTCGACGCGTGAGTCGAGGCCGAAGCGCGTCAGATTTTTGCGTGCCAGATTTTGCACATCGGGTTTGACTTCATATGAGATCACGCCTCCTTCGCCTCCAACGGCAAAGGCCAACGCGGTGGTCATCGATCCGGAGCCGGTACCAGCCTCCAGCACTGTTTGACCCGGGCCAATACCCATCGTCACGAGAATAAAACCGATATCCTTCGGGTAGAGAATTTGCGTGGTGCGCGGCAATTCTGTGATCAGATCAGCCAGCGAGGGTTGTAATAAAAAAAACGGCGCACCAATGTGACTGAAGACTTGTGTGCCCCAGGTCCTGCCGATCAAGTCATCGTGTTGCAGGATGCCGCGATGCGTTTCAAACTTCGCGCCGGCTTGCAAGGTGAGAATGAAATGCTTGTGTCGCAAGCCGACCAGTTGGGCGAGGTCGCCATCGCGCGCGATGGATGAAGAAGTGAGAATCAATGACATGCGAATATCTTAGTTTATTTTTCTTCAATTGTCACGCTTAATAATTTGTCACCGGGCGGCGTATCGATTCCCGGTTGCGCGTCACGCGGGGTGAGCGCTTCGAGCACTTGCATGCCGCTCAGCACTTCTCCAAAGATCGTGTATTGTCCGTTGTATTGCGCGACGGGTGCGTAGGTAATGAAGAATTGGCTGCCACTGGTATCCGGCCCCGAGTTGACCATGGCGACCATGCCGGGTTTGTTGAAGGTCAGCGAGGGGACGATTTCGGTAATGATGTAATAACCCGGATTGCCTTTACCGGTCCCGCTGGGGTCACCGGTTTGCGCGAACACTTGGGGAATAACACGATGGAAAGTGATGTTATCGTACCAGCCATTGTGTACCAGGAAGAGAAAAGAATTGACCGTGATTGGCGCTTTATCCGCGAACAATTGAATCAATACATCGCCTTTTTCAGTATGCAGCGTGGCGATGTATTGTTTGTTTTTTTGCACCGTCACCGTTGGACAGGATGTGTACTGCCTCCTGCCCAACGCGATCAATTGGACAATGTCATTGAGACTTTCGTAATTGCGCGGCCCCCCGTAGATCTGGCCATTGATCAGGATCAGCGGCGTGCCGGGTAGACCCATCTTTTGACCGTCCTCCCAGGCTTGTTGGACCTGGGCGATAATGTCTTCACGCTTCAGATCGGACTTAAATTGATCCACGTTCATTTCCAAAGCCGCGGCCCGCGCGACAATCCATTGTTTGAAATCCTCCGCCGACAGGTTAATCCAATTCTCCTGTTGTGCGTAAAGCAGATCGTGCATTTCCCAGAATTTGTCTTGTTCCTGTGCTGCTTCCGCCGCTTGCGCGGCCAACGCGGCCTTGTCATTGACGTTCATCAACGGGAAGACGCGACTCACCACACGCACTTCATCCGGATGCTCCTGCAATAAGCGACTGACCACCTCCGCAAACAAACCGCTGCGCAAATCCTGATAATCCGTGTATTCAGTAATGGTGACGGTGGGATGCTGTGCGCCGCGCACATGATCCGCCGCGCTTTCGGGTGGGAAGATGGAGGGCGTGTCTGCTCCCGGCGTGGGCGCGGCTTGGGCGGTTGTGCAGGCAGGCGGTGTTGGAATAATTATGTTTGCAAGGGTGGAGGTGGTGCTGACAGGCGTCGATGGAGATGAAGGAGCGGTACAGGATGACAGAACGACAGAAACCAGGATGGCAAAAAGGAATTTACACATGAAGGTTCATTGAATGGCTTTTTGAAGTTGGTCGAAAGAGCTCATCCAGGCGATGGTATTGATAAAGTCTGCCAGTGAGTCGCTTTGGGCGCGCAAGGCACGTACCGCGGGTCCAACCGGATCTTCACCGGCTGCGCCGCCGGGCACATCGGCATAAGCTCCAAAAAAAGCGAAATACGCCTGATTAAGTTTGCGGATCAAGTAGCCATGATCCCAGAAGACTTGTCTGCGTTGTTCCATGTAGGCTTCGGCCTGATCGACCTGGCCCTCGGCGAGTAACTGGTCGGCAGTAACGCGCGTCTCGTGCATCTCGGCGCGGAAGTCGAAGGGCGGAGGAGTATCGAATCTGCCCCCGGGGAGGGGCGCTGGATTGAACGAGATCAGGCTTGGGTCCGGCGCGGAGCTGGAGGCGATCAGTTCCGGATAGTATTTTTGCAAAACCAGTTTTCCCACTTCCTCTCCACAGATATTGGCGGTGGTCTCGTTCATCGTGCGCAGTTCGGAATTCTTGCCGTAGTTGATGCCAAGTGGACGAATGTTCAAATAGTTATGCGTCCATTCGTGGGCGATGGTGCTCAACGTCCAGCCGAGGTCAGTGGTTTCCATCACCATGGTGGGATACACACCGATGCCGCCGGTTCCCACCACCAGCGTGGAGACGTCCAGCGATTTTGACACTTCATCTTCCACTTTGATTTGATCGTCAAGTGTGAGCGTTGGTTGAATTGAAACATTTCCGATTTGTTGGATGCTGGTGCGCGGCGAAATGATTAGAGCCAGCGGCGTGGAAGAGTTATGGTAAAGCACCGGAGGCAGAGGTTGACCGCCTGTGGTCAACCCAATTTCGGCCAGCGCTTCACTAATTTGACTCTGTAAGGTGGCTTCTGCCAGGGGTGCAAGGGAGGCTTGTCTGGCGAGCAATTGATCGCGCTCGGCGCGTACATAAGCACTGGCTGCATTTTTGTCTATGATGGATGGGTCGGCAAAGATCTGTTCGATCTGATTTTCAGCTTGCATCAGATTGCCGCGTGACCCGCAGATACTCGATCACGATTTCTTTGTTCGTGCTGCGGTCGAATAGATAAGGCAGGTCGATGGAGCCTTGTTCGAGCTTGGTCCAGGCGGCGTTCCAAACCCAGTTGGGATAATCGAATTCGATTTGTCGTGTATAGAAGCGAGCGCGGTCCGTGCTGTCGGTGAACCTGGGGGCATCGCCGCCGGCGGCGATGATCACTGCCAACGCGAGCGCCAGGAAATCCAATACCCGTAAGATGCGATAGATCATGCGGTGATTATAATCATAAAGAAAACTGACGGGCATCAGGCCCGTCAGTTCTAAATCATTCTAAACACGGTTGTTCTTCGAGCGCGTCGATTAATTTTGTTTTGTTTTTAAGTATTCATCAATGGCCCAGGCGGCCCTGCGACCGGCCACCATGGCTGTGACCACAATATCCGGTCCCGTCACGCAATCGCCGCCGGAAAAAACTCCGGCACGTGAGGTTGCACCAGTCTTCTTATCAGTCACCGTGATCAAGCCCCAATCATGGGTTTCAAGATCCGGGGTCGTCTTGCCGAGTACGGGATCGGGCCAGTAGCCAAGTGCCAGGATGGCGGTATCACACTCCACGATGAAATTCGAGCCTTCCACCTGAACAGGACGGCGTCTGCCCTTGGCATCAGGTTCGCCAAGCACCATCTCGAGACATTCCACGGCAGCCAGTCTTCCATCCTCGCCGGCGATGAACTTGATCGGCTGGGTCAGGAAGCGGTACTGCGCGCCTTCCTCTCTGGCCATCTTGCGATCCTTCTTGCCGCCGGGCATTTCATTCTCTGTGCGGCGATAAAGGCAGGTTACATTTTCTGCGCCCAGGCGCAACGCGGTTCGCAGACAGTCCGAGGCTGTGTCGCCGCCTCCGATCACAACCACACGTTGACCGATCTCCGGAGCAGACTTCTTGTCTACCGGAAGCAGTTCCGGTTCCACGTTGGCGCGGATCAGAAAATCGGTGGCCTCGTAAACGCCGGGTAGATCCGTTCCGGGTGTATTTTCCATCTTTGCGTCAGTCTCGGAACCAACGCCAATGAAGACCGCCTCAAAACCCCCGTTGAACAGCTCATCGATCGTTGTATCCTTGCCAATATAAGTGTTGGGTTGGAATTTAACACCAGCGCGCTCGAATTCCTCCCATTTTTCAAGCCAGACATCCTTGGGAAGTTTGAAGTTGGGGATGCCGTACACAAGCAGTCCGCCGGCCGCGGGCTTCGATTCGAAAATCGTTACTTCGTAGCCTCTCTGGACAAGTTGATCGGCACAGGCCAAACCAGCGGGTCCTGCCCCGATAACGGCGACGCGTTTGCCAGTAGGGAAGCCGACCGGGATCGCATACCCGAGGTTACGGCGTTCATAATCGACCGCGAAGGCTTCCAACTCACCGCATAATACCGGTGTGTGGTGCTTATTGTGCACGCAGGATCCCTGACATAACTGTTCATGAGGGCAAACGCGCCCACACACTTCGGGCAGGGAACTGGTTTGATGATAGATCTGGGCAGCCTCTTTGAAGCGTCCCTGCTCGATCAGCCACATGGCCGAGGGAATATCGTTATGGGTTGGACAGGCCAGCATGCAGGGGGCAGGGTCCGGGCAATGGATGCAGCGTGCCGCTTCGACCATGGCCCGTTCTGGGCTAAATTCGATGACTACATCTTCGAAGTCACATTTGCGGATATAAGGTGAACGCAGGTCCAGGTCGAAGAAAGGCATATTTGCGCGAGCTTTGCGATCGATGGCAAGATTTTCGCTGGGTACGTTTTGCATCATTCCTCCGAATCCCGTGAGAAAAAAGATTCGCGATTATGATACCAAACTCGGCTCAAGTCCACAGTTCTAAAATGTCACCAAATCGGACGACAATCGTCACATTTAGACCGCGTTAGATTTTCGTAGTTTTTTTTCAAGAATTCACGTTCAGTTCACAATTGTGCGGTATAAGTTTAAGCTTGGTAAGGTAGAATTTTTGACATGCAGGGCAATTTCCTGCGGAGGAAACAACAATGCGAAACTTTTTTAAGAAGAATAGAACCATCCTGATCATTTTGCTGATCCTCGTGGTCGGAGTGTCTGCGTTCCTGTTCGTGCGCAGGTCAAACGCGGATACTACGAGCCAGTATCAAACTGCGACAGTTGCACGCGGCAACCTGACTGCAACGATTGGCGCTACTGGCACAGTACGCGCCAAACAAACTGCCATGCTCATCTGGCAGGCCGCCGGCACGGTGGATACTGTTAATGTCAAAGTTGGCGATAACATTCCCGCCAATTTTGTCATGGCGTATCTACAAAAAACGTCTCTGCCTCAGAGCGTCATCATGGCCGAAGCGGATTTGGCCAGCTCCCAAAAAGATTTGGATGATCTGCTCAATTCTGATACCGCGCTTGCACAAGCAGCGGTCTCGTTGCGCGATGCACAGGACGCCTATGATAAGTCCCAGAACTATTATGATTCGTTGTTCAGGCCGTACAAGTACTATAAGATTTCCTACAAGTACATTTACCTGCCGGGAAAAACGAAACGTATTCCGATTCTCAAAAAGGTGAGAGTGGACAAGGCGGATGACGAGACGATCGCCAACTCTGAACAGGATCTGGCGCTTGCCAAGGCCAACTGGATGACGCCCAGCGAGAATATGATCTTCTGGCGGCTGGGAACAAGCAGAAATCGCCGCGGCACAGGCCCGTGTGGATGCGGCTCAAGCGACCCTCAACCTGGCGCGTGTGATCTCGCCTTTCTCCGGCACTGTAACGGAATCCTATCCATTGCCCGGGGATCAGATTGCTGCGGGAGCGACGGCTTTCCGCCTGGATAACTTGTCGAGTCTGCTGGTGGATGTGCAAGTATCTGAAGTTGACATCAATAGCGTATCTCTGATCAGCCAGTCACCTTGACGTTTGACGCGATTCTGGGCAAGGAGTATCATGGCCATGTTGTGGAAGTGGCGCAGGCTGGCACATCCGACCAGGGCGTGGTCAATTTCACCGTTACTGTGGAACTGACTGATGCGGATGCTTCGCGTCAAACCTGGTATGACCGCCGCCGTCAACATCGTGGTCAAGAGATTGACAGGATGTAGTGCTCGTGCCGAATCGCGCCGTTCGCCTTTCAGATGGACAGCGGAGTCGTTTATGTGCTGGTAAATGGACCAGCCCGTCAAAAAGGATGTCAATCTGGGTTCCTCGTCAGACACGATGAGTGTGTGGCTAGTGGGCGATGTAAAGGAAGGTGATGTGATCATCCTGAATCCGCCTGTCTGAATTTGGACCGGGCGGTGGACCGCGTATCAAGGCGGGTGGGTAACAATGTCGCACGTGATCGAAGCCCATGACCTGCGCAAGGTCTATAAAATGGGCGAAGTGGAAGTGCAGGCTCTGCGCGGCGTTTCTTTCACGATTCGACGCGGCGAAGTGGTCGCGATCATGGGACCTCCGGCTCGGGCAAATCCACGCTGATGAATACGCTGGGATGTCTGGATCGCCCAACCTCCGGTGAATATATTCTGGACGGCGAAGCGGTGGCTTCGCTGAATGATGATCAACTGGCCAGCATCCGTAACCGTAAAGTAGGATTTGTTTTTCAAAGCTTCAACCTGCTCTCGCGTCAGACTGCCATTACCAACGTTGAATTGCCATTGCGTTATTCCGGTAACCAGGATGGACGCCGTGAACGCGCCATCGAGGCTCTGAAAGCTGTAGGGCTTGGAAGATCGCATGACCCATCGTCCCTATGAACTTTCCGGTGGACAGCAACAACGTGTCGCCATCGCGCGTGCCATTGTCAATAATCCCGCCATCATCATGGCCGATGAACCGACCGGTAACCTTGATTCAAAAGTTGGCAGGGAGATCATGTCTTTATTGCTGAACCTGAACAAAGAAAGCGGCACCACCTTGATTATCGTTACTCATGATCCCAGCCATTGCAGAGCAAACACAGCGCGTGATCCGCTTGCGTGACGGATTACTGGAGAGTGCCTGATGAACGTTGCACAAGCCTTTCTCGAAGCACTCGAAAGCTTAAGCGGAAACAAGCTCCGGTCCGGTCTGACCGTGCTGGGTATTGTGATTGGTGTGGCAGCGGTGATCGCCATGCTGGCCGTGGGTAATGGCGCGCAGGCCTCCATCACTGGTTCCATCAGTGGCATCGGTACCAATCTTTTATTTGTGTTTCGCGGCGATCAAAATAATAATGTGCGCAATCCCAAGCCATTGACCATCGGGCGATGCAGATGCATTGCAGGATCAATTTGCCGCGCCAGATATTGCCGCGGTCGCCCCGGCTTTGCAGGGCGATGCGACGGTTTCATTTGCTGGTGAACAGAGTGCGCCGCAGCTATTGGGCATCACTCCTGAATATTTCCAGGTGCGAAATATGACCCTGGCCGAAGGCGACCCCATCACTGAAGAGCACATGCTCGGGCAGCGCCTCCGTGGTCATACTGGGGTCGCAGGTGGCCGAGGATTTATTCGGTCATGCAGATGGCGTGACCGGTGAAACGGTTCGCATTGAAGGGCAACCCTTCCGTGTGATCGGTGTGCTGGAGTCGAAGGGTGGCAGCGCTTTCGGCAGCGAAGATAATCAGGTGCTGGTTCCGTTTACCACGGCCCAGGCGCGTCTGATCCGCCGCCGTGCCAGTGACCGCGTGGATATCATCTTTGTCCAGGCGGCCAGCGGGGAAGTCGTGGCGAAAGCAACGGATGAGATCGCACAGATCCTGCGCACACGCCATCGCACGCCGGTCGGCGCGGATGACTTCACTATTTTTTCCCAGCAGGATTTGCTGACCACCTTCCAATCCATCACCGGCATCCTGACTATTTTCCTGGGTGGGATTGCAGGCATTTCCCTCCTGGTGGGTGGCATCGGTATCATGAATATCATGCTGGTGTCGGTCACGGAGCGGACGCGTGAGATCGGTTTGCGTAAGGCTCTGGGCGCGCGCGAAGCGCGACATCCTGATCCAATTCCTGACGGAATCCTCATTGCTAAGTCTGATCGGCGGTGTGATCGGCATTATGCTGGGCTGGCTGATTTCCTTCGCCGTGGGTCAGATCGCCGCGGCCAGTGGCACAGCCTTTACACCCATTGTCGGGTTGGATGCGATCGCCCTCGCCACCATCTTTTCCGCGGTCGTTGGCCTGTTCTTTGGGATCTATCCGGCCAACCGTGCCGCGAGTCTGGAGCCGGTGGAAGCATTGCGATATGAGTAAATGTGATAGGGACATAGTCAGACTGTGTCCCTATCGTGTTAAAAATACCTGCATGACCAATTACAACATTCTCATTACAGACGGACTAGACGAACGCGGCCAGTCCATTTTGCGTGCCTCGGCGACCGTGGATGATCGGAAAGATATTTCAGCAGATGACTTGATCAAAGCCGTGGCGGACTATGATGGCCTGATCGTTCGGGGCCGGACGAAAGTAACTGCTCCCGTGATCGAGGCAGCCTCCAGGCTGAAAGTGATTGGACGCGCCGGCGTGGGCGTGGATAACATCGATCTCGAAGCTGCCAGGAAACATAGCGTCACGGTCGTCAACGCACCGACCTCCACTTCCATTGCGGTGGCTGAGTTGACCTTCGGCCTCTTGCTGGCCCTGGCGCGTGAAATTCCGCGCGCCGACGCAGCCATGAAACAAGGCAAGTGGCTGAAGAAGGAATTGGAAGGCGTGGAACTCAACGGGAAAACGTTGGGGCTGATCGGTCTGGGCCGCATCGGTCTGGAAGTGGGCCAGCGCGCCGCGGCCTTCGGAATGAACGTGGTGGCGTATGATCCGCTGGTTTCCGAAGATGAGATCAAGGAACGCGGTGCGGAGCCTGCCTCGTTGCAGGATCTGTTCAGTTGGTCGGACTTTATTTCCCTGCATCTGCCGCTCAACGTGCAAACGCGCGACATGATCGGGCCGCTGGCCTTTTCTCAAATGAAGCATGGCGTGCGGATTGTCTGTGCAGCACGCGGCGGCATTATCGATGAAGCGGCTTTGCTGGAGGCCTTGAATAGCGGAAAGGTGGCAGGCATGGCCCTGGATGTTTTCGGGAAGGAGCCGCCCGGTCTGACGGAGATCGTCTCCCATCCCCGCGTGATCACCACTCCACATGTGGGTGCACAGACCGCAGAAGCGCAATCCCGTGCGGCGGAAGATATTGCCAATGAGGTGCTGATGGCTTTGCGAGGAGAATCACTTCGTTGGAAGGTTGCGTAATTTTGGAAAGCAGGCTAGCATCCTCACGCAAGCAAAGTTTTGACAGGAGGAACCATGAGTGAGAAACTCGATCTATTGAAGGAAAAGCTCGGTGAAGTGGCTGACATCGGACACGCCGCCAGCTTATTAGGCTGGGATCAGCAAGTCAATATGCCGCCCGGGGGCAATGAGGCGCGTGGCCAGCAACTGGCCACATTGAGTAAGATTGCGCAGGAAAAATTTATTACCGATGAAGTTGGTAGCTTGATCGGCGACCTCAAACAGGAATTGAATGGCGCCGATTCAGATGAAGCCGCCATGGTGCGCGTCGCCGCCCGCAATTACGAAAAGGCCAGACGCGTGCCACCGGAATTCATCGCCGAACAGGCTATCGTGACCTCCAGGGCTTTCGAGGCTTGGATGGAGGCGCGCGCCAAATCGGATTTTTCGATCTTCCGTCCGCATCTCGAAAAAGTCCTGGAATTGGTTCAGAAATACGTTTCCTTTTTCCCGCCTGCCGATCATCCTTACGATGTTTTGCTGGATGATTACGAACCTGGCATGAAGACCTCCGATGTGAAGGCCATTTTCGATTCTTTGCGGCCCAAGCAGGTGAAACTGCTCCAGGCGATCGCAGCCAGCAAACAGGTCAAGGATGATTTTCTTTTCAAGAAATATGACGAAAAGAAGTTGGTCGACTTCGGCGTGGATATCATTACGCGTTTTGGCTACGATTGGAGTCGGGGTCGTCAGGATAAAGCCGCGCATCCCTTCGAGACCTCTTTCAGCGTGAACGATGTGCGCATCACAACACGTTATGAGACTGACAATCCGCTGGCGACTTTATTCAGCACCATGCATGAAGCTGGTCACGCCATGTACGAGCAGGGCATCAACCCGGCTTATGAGCGCACGCCGCTTTCTGGTGGTACGTCTCTCGCTGTGCATGAATCGCAATCGCGCATGTGGGAGAATCTCGTCGGTCGTTCCATGCCGTTCTGGGAGCATTTTTATCCGGCCTTGAAGAAGACCTTCCCAGGCCAGTTGGACGGAGTGGGCCTGAAAGCCTTCTACAAGGCGATCAATAAAGTGCAACCTTCGCTGATTCGCGTCAATGCAGATGAGGCTACCTACAACATGCACATCATGCTGCGCCTCGAACTGGAGATCGGCATGGTGGAGGGCAAGATGGCGGTCAAGGATTTGCCCGAGATTTGGAACGCAAAAATGGAAGACTATCTCGGCCTAACACCGCCGAACGATGCCAATGGCGTACTGCAGGATATTCATTGGTCGGGCGGCTCGATCGGTTATTTCTCCACTTATGCTTTGGGCAACCTCGTCTCGGTGCAATTGTGGGAGAAGATCAACAAAGATATCCGCGAGCTCGACGACCAGATTCGCAAAGGCGACTTCAGTAATTTGCTGGACTGGTTGCATAAGAATGTGCATCAGTACGGACAAAAGTATGAACCTCAGGTATTGGTCGAAAAGATTACGGGTTCGAAGATCACGCCTGAGCCTTACGTCCGCTATCTCACCAAGAAATACGGTGAGGTGTACGGGCTGTAGATCTTGTTCTACATGACCTTCAAGTCTTACAAGTCCAACAAGTCGAAGCAGACCTGTTGGACTTGTTGACAAATCCTTTTGCATGAAACGGACTCTCCTCCTTCTCGCCTCCCTTCTCGGACTTCTAACTGCCTGCGGAATACCGAACGCGACGCCACTGCCGACGCCGTATCCGCCGGAATACCTGTTGACGGTGATCGCACTGACCGTCGAGTCGGGCAACAGCACGAGGACCGCGACTTCGGTTGCGTCAACGCCGACATATTTCTCGATCGATACACCCGAGCCGACTCTCTCTCCAACACCGCGCGCCACCCTGACCGCGACCACCATCCCGGGACATGAACCGGCTGCCATCGAGATCTCAGCGCCGGGACCGATGTCCAAGGTGGTATCACCGATCACGCTGCGTATGAACATCGTTTCCGGTGAAAGCGGTAAGATCCAGATCGATCTCTATGGGGAAGATGGCCGCTTGCTTTCTCGAACATTGAAAAGCGTTCGCACCTCGCGCGATGGCGTGGATCAATCCATCAAGATTCCCTTTGAGATTCGCGCCGAAGCGGAAGTGGGGCGCATCACCGTCAGCACGCAGGACAAAGCCGGCCGCATCCAATCTTTGAATTCGGTGCGCGTGCTGCTGCTTTCAACCGGGAGCAGTGAGATCAACCCGCCGGGGAATCCTTCTGAGCCGGTCGGCATCTTCAGCCCATCGTTAAAGAATCAGCCTCCGGCGGTGTCCTGCACGTGCGCGGGGACGTCTGGCCGTTTAACTTGCAGCCCGTGATCCTGGAATTGATCGGTCCGGATGCCACGTCCCTCAGCTTGCGTATCCTGACCATTAAGGATATTCATCCACAATTGTTCGAAACCACGCTGCCGTACAAAGTGAGCGAACCGACCCTGGGGCGCTTGACGGTCCGCCAGGACGACGATCGTATTCCCGGCATATTCTATGTATACAGCCAGGAAGTTTTATTGAATCCATAACTGCTTGCGAAAACAATCCAGAATGGTATAATTGCGCACGCTAATCGGGGTGTGGCTCAGACCGGTAGAGCGCACGGTTCGGGTCCGTGAGGTCCAGAGTTCAAATCTCTCCACCCCGACAAGCAATCAGACTCCCAGATGAAGGGAGTTTTTTTGTTTGGAAGTTCCTTTGCTAATGTGGGACGAGCCTTGATAAAATCATAGAAGAAGGTTCTTAGTATTCATGACTGCCACTTCACTTGAACTCGATTCTTTATTACGCCAGTTGGGAGAGGTCGGCGAAAGACTATCACTGATCGGTGCGGCAGAGGGCGCGGCGGGAAATCTCTCGCTCTGTGTCCGCGAGCCCTTGGATATTCGTGCCCGTTTCCCACAAGTGCAGACCGTGGAATTGCCCGTCCCCGCGCCGAACCTCGTTGGTGCGACTCTGATCGTCAGCGGTTCGGGACGGCGGCTGCGTCAGATCCTCAGCGCGCCAACTGCCAATCTGGCTTGTATCGTCGTCAGCGTCGATGGACGAACGGGGGAGATGTTAACCGCGCCGGATTGTCAGTTCAAGCACGTGACCAGCGAGTTCAACTCGCACTTGGCCGTGCATCACGATCAAATGCGCTCGCGCGCCATCAAACTACATACCATCCTGCATGCCCAGCCCGTGCATCTCACCTATCTCAGTCATCTAACGGAATATCAGGACGAGCGCTATCTCAGCCAGCACCTTTTGCGCTGGCAGCCGGAGACCATCATGAACTTCCCGCAAGGGATCGGCACCCTGCCTTTTTTCCCTCCCGGCTCGGCGCAGTTGACGGTGGAAACCATGCTGGAACTGCGCGATCATCCGCTGGTGGTCTGGACACGGCATGGCGTGATGGCCCGCGCCGATGAGTCGATTTTCCACGCCCTGGATCTGATCGAATACGCGGAAACGGCGGCTCACTACGAGTACCTGAACATGATCGCCGGGAACCCGAGCGAGGGCCTCAGCCCGGAGAACATCCGTGCCATCAGCGACGAGTGGCATATTTCACAGAATTTGTTCTGACTGCGGATAGCCAATCCATAACAAATTGGTAGGGCGGAATGCCATTCTGCCAAGAATGGGACGATTTGCTTGTCAGGGAGCAGATTTGAGTTTATACTTTAACCAATCTTTCCACCAAAGGAGATTGAGCCATGGCAACCGTACGAGATATGATTCGTAAGAAAGGGGGCGAGATCTTCGCGATTGCCCCCGATGCAACGGTGTTCGATGCGTTGCGGCTGATGTCAGAGCACAATACCGGGGCGTTACTGGCAATGAAAGACGGGCATGTGGCGGGGATTATTTCCGAGCGCGACTGCGTCCGCAAGTTGGACCTGATGGGGCGGGGCGCCAGGGAGACACACGTGGCGGACATTATGACCGGCGAAGTGGTATCCATCGAAGCGGATCATGATTTGGCCGAATGCATGACTCTGATGATCGATAACAACATCCGGCATTTGCCAGTCTATGGCAGCGGTGAGCTGCTGGGCCTGATCTCGGTGCGCGATGTGCTCAAGGAAATGATCGAAGTACAACAGATGATGCTTTCTGAACTGGAGCGTTATATCACGGGCGGCGGACGATGACCCCGCTCGCCTCATCCATGACTTCAAAGGAGCAAGCGGGATGATCCTGCCAGAGTGGACGATCTCTGAATTGCAAGAAAAAATGGGCTCGGGCGAGTTGACAGCGCGTCGGCTCGCCGAGTTGTATCTGGAGCGGATCGCTGAGGTGGATAAAGACGGTCCGATCCTGAACGCGGTGCTGGAAGTCAATCCTGACGCGCTTGAAATTGCTGATCAGTTGGACGCGGAACGCGGCGCCGGAAAAGTACGTAGCGCGCTGCATGGCATTCCCATTCTGATCAAAGATAATATCGATACGCACGACAAAATGCAAACCACGGCCGGCTCCCTGGCTTTGGAAGGAAATATCGCCCTGCAGGATGCCTTCATCGTAAAGCAGTTGCGCAAGGCGGGCGCGTTAATTCTGGGCAAGACCAATTTGAGCGAGTGGGCAAATTTCCGCGGCAAGAATTCGGTGAGCGGCTGGTCTTCACGCGGCGGCTTGACGCGTAATCCCTACGCCTTGGATCGCACGGCCTGCGGCTCATCCTCCGGGTCGGGCGCGGCGGTAGCCGCCAATTTATGCGTGGCCGCGGTCGGCACCGAGACAGACGGCTCGATCATCTGCCCCTCGCAGACGAACGGCATTGTCGGCCTCAAGCCCACACTTGGACTCGCCAGCCGCAGCGGCATCATTCCCATTGCTCACAGCCAGGATACCCCCGGTCCCATGGCGCGCACAGTCGCCGACGCGGCGATTCTGTTGGGGGCGCTGACCGGAGTTGATGAAAAGGATTCAGCTACCAGGCTCAGCAAGAAGCGAGTTGTTTCCAATTACGCGCGGTATCTCGATCTGGATGGCCTCAAAGACGCGCGCATCGGCGTAGCCCGCAACATGGCCGGCAAGAATCCACGTGTGCTCAAGATCTTCGAGCATTGCATCGAAGTGATGAAACAATTGGGCGCGGTCATCATCGATCCGGTCAATGTGCCCAACTTTGATAAATTCAGCAAGACCGAACGCGAAGTATTGCACTACGAGTTCAAAGCCGATCTAAATAAATATCTTAAATCACTGGATGGGGCTGTGCATGTGCATTCCTTGGCAGAGGTCATCAAGTTTAATAAAGAGAACGAAGATCGGGTGATGACTTATTTCGGGCAGGAAGCCATGCTCGATGCGCTAGCGAAGTCCTCCTTGGGCGATCAGAAATATCGCGAGGCCCTGGCGAAGAATCGTCGCCTGACGCGCAAGGAAGGCATCGATGCTGCCTTACGCAAACATAAACTGGATGCGATCGTGACACCTTCCGGTGGACCGGCCTGGGTGATCGATCTGGCCAACGGCGATGCAGTCAACTGGGATATGGAAAGCACCTCGCCCGCCGCGGTGGCGGGATATCCGCACATTACAGTTCCTGCCGGATATATCTTTGGCTTGCCGGTGGGCATTTCATTTTTCTCCACGGCCTGGCAGGAACCGAACTTAATTAAATTTGCGTATGCCTTCGAGCAGGCGACCCAGTATCGCCGGCAGCCACGTTATCTGCCAAGTGCAAATTTGAACCTTTAAAAACCTTATCTAACTCTGGGGTGGTGAGTAAAGTTTGGAGGAGAGTGTATGTAACTTCGCAGGGATTGTATGTAACTCCGTTTGGAGTTATATTACGAGAATAAATTGAGACAACAGGTGGACTTCCGGATGGAAAAATAATGAGGCAATAAAATGGCGGAAACAAAGAAGAAAACAACTACGAAGAAGCCAACCCGCAAGACAAAAACCGTTGTAAAACCTGTTGAGGTTTCACCAGAACTGGTGATTCCAACAGAACCAACTCCTCCAGAACTAGAGCCAGAAACCATAACAGCTCTGTTGATAGAAGCCCCTGAGGCCGATCTGCAGTTATATAAACAGCCGGTTCTTTTAGTAGTGATTGCCCTCTTGCTGGGGTGGTTCTTCGATTTCCTTTTCCGGGATCACCCGCTAGGCGTGAATTTCGCCATCTTCATCCTGCTCTGTCTCCTAGGGGGCATTGCATGGCTGCTTTCAAACAAGCTTAAGCCATCGTGGAAAAGTCTATGGCTTCTGATTCCCTTGGTGTGTTTTGCTGTGGTTACTTTTCTGCGACAGGAGTTTTTGACGGTTTCTTTGGCGTTTACCTTTAGCCTTCTTTCAATAGGTCTATTTGGAAGTTCCTATCTGGGAGGCCGCTGGCCGCAGTATAGCCTGTTGGATTACATCTACAAATTCTTTCTCTTTCTTTTGGACATGTTTTCTGCCGGGCCGCGTTATTTTTATAAATCCCGCCAGGTGCAAGCCCAATTGGGGAGCAACAAAAGTGGCATCCCAGTCTGGGGTCTGTTGCGCGGTTTACTGATTGCTCTGCCAATCGTGATCTGTTTTGGTTCACTGCTGGCAGCCGGGGATCTGGTGTTCAAGCAAAAAGTCGATGATTTTCTCGACCTCGATAGTTTTTCAGAAAACGTCTGGCGGGCCATCTTGATTTTGGTCTATGCCTATTTTCTGTGTGGTGCTTTTGTCCATGCTGCATTAAAAAGCAGGGATGAATATTTGGCCAAACGGGACAAACCGCGGATCAAGCCCTTCCTGGGTTTTGCAGAATCCACGGTGATTTTCGGTAGCGTCTCCCTGCTCTTTTTGATCTTCGTGATCGTGCAATTTCAGTATTTTTTTGGCGGAGAAACGAATATTGGCGTCGAGGGCTATACCTATTCTCAATATGCCCGGCGCGGTTTCAATGAATTGGTCACTGTTGCATTTTTTAGTCTAGTCTTGATTCTTGGCCTGAGTTCACTTTCGCGCCGTGACAATGAAATGCAGCGTAGAACCTATTCCATTTTGAGCATCACCCTGGTTGCGCTGGTCATCGTCATCCTGATCTCGGCCTATCAGCGAATATCTTTGGCCATTGACTGGCATGGATATTCACGCTTGCGGCTGTATCCGCGTATTTTCCTGGTTTGGCTGGGACTCCTGCTGATCACGGTTGCCGTACTGGAATTGGTCCGACGAGAACGTTATTTTGCCTTTGCAGCCGTGCTCGCCTCGGTGGGGTTTGCCGTTTCCCTGACTTTGTTCAACGTGGATGCGGCGATTGTAAAACATAATGTGCCCCGCACGCTACAAGGCAAAACTTTGAATGTGGCTCACCTGGCCTCTTTATCTCCGGATGCTGTCCCTGCCCTGGCGGAAGAATTCTATTCCAACGCCTATTCTAAAGAGGTACACGAGGGAATTGGCGCGGCTTTAACCTGTTACTTGAACGAGGACTCGCAGTATGAAAAATCAACCGACGACTGGCGGTCCTTCAATCTTTCACTTTGGCAGGCACATGCCACGCTCCAGAATGCGGAAAAGGACTTGCAGGATTACGGTGTCAATGCGCAACGGTACTGGAGTGTGAAAGTAAGAACGCCAAGCAATGTTTGGTATGAGTGTACTTACTATAGTGGTGCTGAGGAGGATTTATGATGGATGATTCGGCGTATAATTCATCCATAAAATGGATTGTAGCAAAGTTGTTTTTACTCAACATGCTTTTACGCAGATGTTTGCGCGAAGTATTCCACCTCAATTGGTTGTGCGCGCTGTAAGCTCGGGCGAAACTATAGCCGAATAGCTCGATGATCAGCCTTTTCCGAGTTTTCTATTGCTTTACCTCGAACAAGAGAAACCATTGCATGTGGTGGTAGGAAAAGATGAGCATGATGGAGCGTGTTACATTATTACAGCTTATGAACCCGACATCAAATTATGGAACGAAGACTTTAGATCGCGGAGGAAGAAATGAAATGTGTAATTTGTAAACAAGGCGAGACCCATTCTGGCGTGACAACTGTCACATTGCAACGCGATGACCGCACGCTGGTTATTAAAGGCGTACCTGCCGAGATTTGTGAAAACTGTGGAGAATATTATCTTTCGGATGAAATTGCCAAGCGTGTGTATCAACAAGCCGAGGAATCGCTGGATCACGGTGCCGAGGTAGAGATTGGACGCTTTGCTTTGAGTGATGTTACCCCTTAACTATGCGAGTGAAATATTTTGCTGATACAGATACCGCTTTATTAGAGTTCTCAACCAACCCTCCTGTTGAAACTCGGGAGGTCAATGAGAATATTTACGTGGATTTGGATAACGATGGGCATGTGGTCGGCATGACAATTGAACACGCGGGACAGGCTGGGGACATGAATGAATTCTTGTTCCAGCGCATTCCTGCAGAGGTGGCTACTTGAGTTCCCGCTCCTTTTTGGAGTTCCCAACCAACCCTCCTCAAAAGATTGGATGATCGATATGCCGGACATTACACCTTTCACACGCAAAGTGTTGGTGATTGACTTTCATCCTACCGCGGCCCCGGCACGTTGGAATCGCAGCGATGATTTGATTCCGCAATACCTTGCTGCCATGCGAAAGGTCAGCCAGGATATTCTGACATATGAAGTGGTCGAAACATTGGAAGTCGCGGAATATCCAGTTCTCATGGATGGCAGTCAATATACAGATACAACTTATGCCGGTGTCCTCGCCGATCATAAGTCTGCTTTGCGCGATCAGCAGGGGAATTATCTGCTCGCGGACTATGAACAGATCATCCAGAAGTTCGACATCCTGCAGAAAATTGAAGCCGAGCAGATCGATGAGGTTTGGATGTTCGGCGGGCCGTTCTTTGGTTTCTATGAAAGTCGTATGGTGGGTAGGAACGCCTTTTGGTGCAATGGACCTGCCATCGAACAGGATTGCCGTCGCTTTGTCATCATGGGTTTCAATTACGAGCGCGAAGTGAAGGAAATGGTCCACGATTACGGACATCGCGCCGAAAGCCTGTTGGCCAGGCAGTTCGGCTCTGAAGCGTTCCTGGGAAAGATGTACGCTCAGCGACCTACCCCTGCGCCTGCCAATGCTTATGAACAGTTTTTATTGGATGTTGGAACTGTGCATCGTAAACCGGGCGGCCCCGAATATGGCCAGGACGAATTTGCCTGGCTGTCGGCGATGCAGCTTGAATGGTGGCCGCCGACCATCGACCCTAATCTGATACAAACTTCCGTGAAAGCAACGAAGCAACCCTGGTACAAAGCTGTTCGAGGTTTCTTTGGGTCCTTGTTTGGAAGAGGATGAGCCTCCCGGTGGCGTGGGTGTCTCCCTCGCGAAGGACAATACCGCCGCGTTAATGAACGCTGTTGCAGGCGCGCTTGAAATCGAACCAGCCGCCGGGGGTGAGTATGGCGTTTACAGGTTTGCCCGCCGGTGGCTGATTTAATTGAGGTCCTAGGTAGGCGTTTCCGTCAGGCAGGAAGGCGCTGGCCAGCGATCCTTTATCGTTCCCGGTAAAAATTCCATTACTCCATGAACCTGATATTTTAAATTCGGGACGGTAGTCTGCGTTTAGCCAGCCGTGCAAGTAATCGTCGAACTCAAGATTTACCGGTTGGTTGTCGGTGTTGATTCTACCGATATTTTTATTTACGAAATAGGCATAGGCATTGAGAGTGTTGAAGCGTTGACCGTTGGGAGTGCATAACGACCCCGTGCCTCGCAGATAGGGGTATCCGTTGCGTGAGTATTGAGGTTCATTGAGCGTGACGTATATAAAAAAGTTACCCGCTTGAGTATGCAGTGTTCCCTCGCCACTCCAGCCGGGGACGATATGAAACCCCCTACCACCGAGATAGAATACCCAGGGGGCAATTACCATATCGATGACCAACAGCCCGACGATGATTAATACCGAGAACATCAATAGATTCACCAGACAGGAGCCTAAACAGCCAAGCCTTGATTTCCGGTGCTGAGTTTGTGAGATGATACGATCGATCATGCAGGAACTTCCTATTTAATTTGTGCAAACAAAATAGAAATCCACTCATGTGTGTGACGAATTTTTTTCTTTGTTATGGGAGCTTCTTAAGAGAATTATACAAGAAAAGATGAGAACTGACGGGTCTTCGCAATAGTCTGCTGGATATGTATTCCTTTCCGCATAAGCGAGTTGATGAATAAAAAGACATCGGAAGTCTTCGCGACTTCCGATGTCTGCGTGTCGAAATCAGTTGCGTTTATTTCTCGCCCAGCGATAACAATTTTCCTGAGCCGCCACCAGTTTGGTTTATGGTAGGTTGCCCATAGTATGACACATCGCCGCTGCCGTTGACGTGCACATCCAGTGTCTCTTTTGCCCACAGTGTCAGATTGCCGCTGCCATTGATCTTGATGTTGGCGTTAGCCGTCTCGAGGTCACCGGCCATGTACTTGCCGGAGCCATTGACGCTGACGGTTTGTCCGTCCACTTTGCCGTCCAACTTGATGTTTCCTGAGCCATTGATGGAAGTATCCACTGAGGAGGCGTTGATCTGGTTGATGGTGATATTCCCTGACCCGCCGAGGTTGACAGAAAGATTCCTGCCACTCATTCCTTTGACTTCGATATTTCCCGAACCTCCGAGCATGACTTGCATATTATCGGTTTGGATTGGATCGCTGTACATGTTCCCCGAACCGCCTAGCGTGATGTTATTCAAATCCTTGACGGTTAGCTGATATTTGATCGGCTGGGATGGATTGATACCGACCGCAGGCTTCGTGCCCAGGATGAGTTCATCGCCTCTTACCCGGATGTCGAGCTGCGCGAAGATATTGTCATCGGTCTCCACCGACAGGCTTGCTGTGCTGCCCTGTGTGATGTATACGTTTCCGCTGCCGGCCAGGGTGATGCGGCTGAAGCCTTTGACGTCATAGTCTTTGGAGATGATGTTCCCCGATCCGGTGACTGTCTGTCCCACGTTGGCGGTGCTGCATGCCAGTGCGGGCAGAAGGAACAAGATGATGAGGAAGAAATAGAATTTGAGTTTCATTTGTACCTTTGTTTTTTGATGACCAGACACAAGGCCTGGAAGGTGACGGCTGGATGCCCGATGAAATTGGGATTGTGATCCATGCCTTTTACTCTCACATCATAATGATGGAGAATCCTGTTTCAAACTGTCGAAGGTAAGGATTTTGCCTAGCCAATCGGACAGGTGATTTCGTTCATGGGCGGGGTGAATCATCATATAATAAATCAGCCACGATTATGGAAGCCGTTCAGGACGTAACCAAAATTGCTGGAGGCAGCTATGGCAAAGATAAAGTATGTCATTAAAAGGAATGGCGCCACCGTTCCATTTTCACAGAACAGGATCACCAATGCGATTTATCGCGCCGCGGTCTCTGTCGGTGGCAGGGACAGGGGAACGGCTGAAGGCCTCAGTAAACAGGTGGTTGACCTCCTCGAGACTCGTTTTGGACCGAAGAAATATCCCACGGTGGAGGAGATTCAGGATATCGTCGAGAAGGTGTTGATCGAAAACGGTCACGCAAAAGTTTCAAAGGCCTACATCCTCTATCGCGAGGAAAGGAACCGGCGCAGGAAACGGGAACAGTCACACGCCGGAGAACGAGCAGAACATATCCCCTGGGCGAAGATCTGGGCGGCGTTGGATTGGAGCGTGGATCACGAATTGAATACGGTGGACAAGTTGAATGGGCGCATCCAGCACGGAGAGTTCCCGCAGATCGTGGCGGAGTCGGAAGCGGCGTATGGGAAAGACATCCATACGATCACCGCGTTGATCGAGGGGCGCAGGAATGAGGTCCGCATCGTGACCGTGGCGGGGCCTTCCTCTTCTGGAAAAACAACCACCACTGAAAAGATCGCGCTGGGACTCGGTCAACAGGGATTGCGCTTCGTTGAGCTGAACCTGGATAACTATTATTTCGACCTGGAAGTACATCCCAAGGATGAATTCGGGGATTATGACTTCGAGACTCCGCAGGCCCTGGACATCGAATTGATCAACCGGCATCTCCACCAACTTCTAGATGGCAAGGAAGTATTGCTGCCCTTTTATGATTTCAAGACTGGCAGGGGACATCCTGATCAAACACCGATGAAGTTGCAGGAAGGCGACATCATCCTGATCGATAGCCTGTACGGTTTGTATCCACCCTTGACCGATGGCATTGCCGACAACAAGGTGAACATTTATATCGAGCCTTTATTACAGATGAAAGACAGGGAGGGGGAGTATATCCACTGGACGGACATTCGTCTCATGCGCAGGATGCTGCGCGATGCCATGCACCGGGGCTATGATTACGAAAGGACTCTCACGCACTGGCATTATGTGCGGGCGGGTGAGATGAGAGGCATCATTCCTTATGTGGGCACGGCAGACTATATCATCAACAGCGGCATGCCGTATGAATTGTCCATCTATAAACCCAAGCTGTTCGATCATTTCACGGAGTGGGTCGGAAAATATAAAGATGATGCGCTCCATCAGGATGCCTATGGACGGGCAGCCCGCATTCACCAATTGCTGAATGCCGTCATTCCGGTGGACGATGATGGTGTTGTTCCGAAAGACTCTGTGATCAGAGAATTCATCGGAGGCTTGGTGTTGAAGTGATGGGCGCGACACAGATATTCCTTGCGAGGGAGAGTGATTTGCCAAATCCCGTGAATATGTTGCAGAGAGGAAGGTATTAGTTCTACCTCCTAACCTCACCCAAATACGACTAGGTAAACTTTAAATCAATACCAGACTTTTACTTGTCGTATTTGGGGGAGATGCCCGTAGGGCGGTGGGGATAAGATGTGCGCGGCACAGGTGTTCCCTGCAAAGGAGGAGGATTTGCCGAATCCAGATGGTGAAAAAGAAGAATTCGGGGACCGCTTTCTGCATATCTCCGAATTCTTTATATTGTGGCTTACTTTATCTTTGGGATGCCTCAATAGATGCCAATTCCATTTTATAACTTTCTATCACGCCTTGTGAATTGCTGATTTTTCCTACTTTCTTTACCCATCCAATTTCAGCAACTCACCAAATTGTACCTCTAAAATCCAAACTCAAATTTATGTCAACTTTGTTACCTTGATCAGAACTTCTGTGACATCCATTACCGACAAAAATCGGACTGAAATCATGAGAAGGGTCAACGTAGCCTTTAGCAGTCACATCAACCCGTATCGCTTTGTATGTTCCTGCGGGAACGACAACCTGTTCGATGCCTGTAGCCGTAAAATCATAAATAAACCTGCCACTTCCAGCAGGGAGAGGAAACATCTTCGCGTTTAAAGTCCGATGAAATGTTTTCCATCTGAAGTTGGATATCTTGGTTCTACAATAGAAAATTGGGCGCTACTCACTGAGGTATTTGTTGGAGCCTCTGTTCGTACTAAAAAATTGCAGGCAAGGCTTGCTATAAAAAGTGCACAAATGGTTGTAAATATGCAAGCACTTTTTCTCTGCCGCATCCTTTTTGACAGCTGATCTAACTTCCTGCCAAACTCATTTTGTGGTAACTGATAAAGGCGTTTTTTCCGATGCAAGTCATGACCTCACCCTTGTTGTGTCAATTGATCGGTATGTCGGATTGTCCCTCTCCCAAGGGGAGAGGGTATCGAGATGACTTCTTTTCTGTCGCAATAAGAGGTTGGATTGTATGATTGCAATATCAAATTAATCCAAACTCATGACCAGCCGCAAGCCTGCTTCAACTTGTTCGAGGAGGTGTTTTGGCAAATCACCAATTTTCTCTGTCAGAAAACTTTTGTCCATGGTGAGGACTTGGGAGACGTTGGCGACGGAGTCCTTTGATAAACCTGTTGCTCGTTGAGACAGAAATACATTGCCAGGTGCGACCGCTAATTTGAGATTGGATGAAATGACAACAACAATCGCAGTGGCAATGCGACTGCGATTGAAATCATCCGATTGAACAACCAAAACGGGACGGCGAAAGCCAGGTTCAGAGCCAGTAGGTTCGGGTAAGTCTGCCCACTAAATTTCCCCACGTTGAATTACCACTCTTCGCCCTCCAGCGAAGTAACTTGTATTTTGACTAATTCGGGTTCCAAAGTTGAAGGCTCATCAGTATAAACTTGGTCGAGTGTCTCTGTGATGTTTTCCTTTTGGTGTTCTGCAACATAAGCGTTCAGAGCGGCAGTATATAACTCGCTTAGTGAAACGCCCATTTTTTTGGCGAGGTTTTCCGCCGCATGAAAAACAGGGTTCGGGATGGAAATATCAGATTTTATGTTTCACCTTTTAAAAATAAGCAAATGATCCTACCTGCTTATTTTACACTAAATGAGAACAGTCTTTTCGATGCGCCCCGTCATGGGAGTTCTCCTTGTGGAGAATTATGTAAGAAAAGGAGCGACCTGACAGGTCTTCGCGACTTTCTGATAGTGATACATCTTTGTCCACGCAGGCGAGACGGCTTATCACAGTGCCGGTGAGACCTGACAGGTCTGTTGATGCATACAAAAAAACATCGGAAGTCTCTCCAAAGACTTCCGATGTCTGATACAAACCTACATGCCCAAATTCGGTGGTGGGCCTAGGGTGTCCGTACCGTAGGCCTTCAGGCTGGCATTGATCGCCTCGATGGCGGCCTCCGTTGGAGGTCCGGGAGGAGGCGGGGGCAGGGTCATGGCCTGGGCAGGTTCGCCCAACTCGAAGAACCATTGATCCAGGTTCCCACCGACTCCGAATCCAAACCAGCGCGCCGTCTTGGATTTGATATAAAACGTATGCGGCGTGTTGCGCGGGATGTAAACAAAAGTTCCCGCGCCACCGACAATGGTCTCCTCGCCCAGCACGAAGGTGATCTCGCCTTCGGTTACGAACCAGACTTCATCTTCACGCGTATGTGAATGCAGCGGCACGGTCATGTTCTTATCCGCCAGCCCCTCCACCGCCCAAATCTGACCACTTGTCTCTTCGGTCAGCGCCTTGAAATTGATTAGCGCCCCAAAGTGCCAGAGGGCGCGCCCCTTGCCTTGTCCCAAAACGATTGGGTTGGTTTTGAGTTCTTCCATTTCGATCTCCTTTGGTTTGATGCCCTCATCATACGGCAACCGCCCCGCAGGCACATCGGTGATGCCCCCTATTTGCCACCCCTATTTTTTATCCGCAGAACTCCCGCCAAAATCACGCAGGACTATAGTGCTGCGCTGGTTTAGGAAATAAGCCGCCGCTTCGGATCGATTCCGTAACCCCAACTTTCCCAACACCTGACTGACATGATGCTCGACCGTCTTGGCGCTGAGGACGAGACGCTCTGCGATTTCGCGATTGCTCAATCCGTGTGACAACAACTCGAGGACCTCCGCTTCGCGCGACGTGAGCAGTTGATCCCCCGCCCGCAGGTTGGCCTTTACCGAGGCACCCAGCTCGCGTAAAAGGCGACTCGTTTCAGCCGCGTCGTGTTCCGCGCCGACTCGTTCGAAGCCTGCCAGCGCGGCTTTTGCCCAGGTGATCGCGCCGGCTCTGTCCGTATCCTTGAGCGTGCGCGCCAGTTCCAACTTGACGCGGCAAGCCAGCAGCGAGCCCTCATGGATATCCAAGTGATCGAGCGCTTTGCGGAAATGTTTCACCGCCTCCGCTTCATTTTCATCACGACTGATCTGCCCCATTGCCAATTCAGCTTGCGCCAGGAACAAATTTCTGCTGGTGATCCTGGAAAGCGACACCAGTTCATTTGCGGTTTGTCTGGCTTCATCCAGTTGATGCGCAGATAATAGAACCTCCACCAACAAACGGAGCAGCGGCGCCCGATGCAATGACGGGGATGAATCTGATTGCAAAGCCTGTTCCAACACGGCTTTGGCTAGCGCTGATTCGCCTCTGGCTAAATGCAATCTCGCCCGCGGCAAAACAGAACTTCCATAATCTTCGTAACCACCCAACAAAACTTCGGCTTCTTCCAAGCGTCCCTGGCTCACGCGCAAGTCTGCCAACTTGAGCACGGCATTGACGCGCAAGCCGCGATGACCTTCATCAAAGGTATGGATCGCTTCGGTCAGCGCGGTTTCCGCATCTTCCCATTTGCCCATCTCTGCCAAAAGACTTCCATAGGTGGTGCGGCAATATGCTGACAAAAACGAGCACTGATAACGTTGGGCATATTCCAAGGCCGACTCGCACCAATGATTCGTGCGCACGAAATCTCCTGCCAGTTCACAGGCTGAAAGCGTTACGCAAAAGGTCTCACTCGCCACGAAATAATCCTTCACTTCCCCGCTGATGACGGCCGTCATCGCTTCGTCGATCGCATCCATGCCTTCTTTGATCTTTGTCTGCGACACTATGGCTGAGCCAATGATCGCCAAGGAGAAGGCTTCCAAGTCCCGGTCGTGATATTTGCGAGCAATTTGAAGCGCTTCTCGTCCTACCTGCTCTTGTCCTTCATCCGAGCCTGTCATGGAGGCGTGATAGATATTTACCCAGCCTGTCTCGGCACATTGGGTCATCTCATCGCGCAGGCGAAAGGCGCGCGCGAACCATCCCTTCATCGCGCTGACGTTCGCGCGAAAAAAGACCTGTTCCCGCGCCAGCCAGGCCGCCAGCCACGCGGCCCTGGGTAAATTTCCGTTTGACTTGTATCCAAGATAAGCTTGTGTCCGTTGTTCGTGCGACCCGCTGATGTCATTCAACCACCATAAAGCCAGACCCAATCCATCGCGCGCTTCGGGCAAATCCGATTCCAGCAATGCACTTTCGAAATGTTTTTTCGCCTCCTCCCACTTTGCATGCTCCAGCGCAGCCTGCCCGAGAGAAATAAGCTTGGATGAGGGCTCCATGCAGGTTATTATACTTTTGCTGTTCAATGAAGGGGATGAAAAAGAAACCTAAATGTTTGTGCTGAAGATATCTAGGAGACTATGCTTCAAAATCAGAGACAAAAGTCTCTGATTAGATAGCAATTGCTTGTTCTTTAATCACTTGTTGCCAAAATGGCGCTACTTTTTTCGTTCTGATTTCGCTGGGAATAAATCCCTGCGCTTGGACAGGTTCAAGAATTCTTGCCGCGGCGATGCCGAGTAATTCCAGTCGCTGGCGGTTGTTGTACTTTTCCCAATCACCCGAAATGACAATAAGGTCAATATCACTGCCTTCATGGGCTGTCCCTATGGCTTGGGAGCCATAAAGCAGAACCCGCGTGGGATGGATTCCCATTTTTTGTAATTGTGTGCGATAGCGTTTTACTATTTGCTTAAGTTCGGGTGTCGCTTTAGCCATTGAATAAGCTCTATGGTCTGACTCAAATAATCCTTGACAACTGATTTTGGATATTGTTTCAACGCGCGCTGTAAATCGTCTGCATACCGCGTCGGAATGCTGGCAGAGTTAATTTTACCAATGAAGTCTATATGTTTTTCGGAAAGTTCCAACTCCGATTTCTTAACCAGGTAAATCAAGTCATGAGTTTTGATAGGGACTGTTTGTGTTACTTCGGCCACATGCGCTTTGAATAATTTCTCCAACGCAAGATGGCAAAGGAAAACAACTTAAAGGAACGGTTCTGTTTTCAACATGTAACGGGCAGTTTCAATATCATAGTCGGCGAGTGCGATCCAATTAGCAGTGTCTTTCCGCACGATTAATGACCTTACTTGAATTATACCCTCTGTATTCACTTGGAATTAGGCTTTCACATCGAATTTGGATGGCTTGCAGAGGGTAAAATCTTGTTATGCCCAAGCCATATCAAATTCCCCTCAACGAGATTCGCCGTGAACATGTGGTCGTCAATTCACGTTTCATTGCCACACTGGCGCCCGTATTTAGCAACGAAGAAGCCAGAGCCTTTATTGCCCGCATCAAAAAAGAATTTGCGGATGCGAGTCACAACGTTCCAGCATATATCATCGGCGGCGGGAATACCGTCACCGAGTTTTGTTCAGATGATGGTGAGCCGGCTGGGACTTCAGGGAAACCCGCACTGACTGTTTTACGCGGCAGCGGTCTGGGTGACGTAGCTGTTGTGATCACGCGCTATTTCGGTGGCACGTTGTTGGGTACCGGCGGATTGGTGAAGGCGTACACCGAATCCACGCAGATGGTGGTCAACGCCATCGAGCGCGGACAACGCGTCACGGTACATCTAGTGATGGTCGCGATTTCGTATAATCTGCTGGAACGCGTCCGCTTGATGACCAAGCGGAATCATGGGGAAGTGTTGGATGAAGATTATGCAGGGGATATCACGATGTCTCTGCATTTCCCGGTCGAGTCATTGGATGGATTTCAGGATGAGTTACGTGAGCTCTCTGCGGGGAAGTTGAGAGCGGAAGTGATCGAAACAACCGAGAAGGTTGTGAAAATATGAGTCGGTCTTTGCGGGGGAAATGTAAACACATCTTTAGGTTGGGAAAAAATTAGAATCCTAAGGATTACGCAGATCCTGATATCCCATGTCGATCATCCATTGGCAGAGGATCGGACCGCCGTAACGGTCTGGCTTCGGACCGCCATACATTTCCGCTGGCAGGCTACTATATCCACGGAAATAACCCGCGGGACCGGTCAGCTGTTCCTGCGCGGCGGATGAAAGTTCCTGGTCACCAATGGCGATGGCATGGATGTGGATGGGCGAGTCCTGGTACAGTTCTCCATACTCACGCAGCCAGGCGGCAAAGCCTGCCGCGCGCAAGGCATGGATCAGCGCTGGGATATCGTCCCACAACACGGTGTAAGTTCCGCGGCGCAAGACGGAGAGATCCACTGCACCGCCGCCGGCGTGTGTACCGAACGAAGCGGAAACACTATTGGTGTAGCTGCCCTGTGTGATGGCATGACCAGTGAGGTCGATCTCGCCGTCATACAGTTCCTGCGCGTGTGCCAACATGGCCAATGTGCGTTGATTAAGGGTCGAGCCATTGACCTGCACTCGCGTGTAGTCGTCAGGTGGCTTCAGACAGCCAAGTGGTTCCGGGGTGGCTGTGGACGTAGGTATGGCTGTCGCTGTAGGTGTCGGCGGGATGGGTGTCTGCGTGGCGGTTAGTGAAGGTGTGACAGGCGTGAACGTTGCTGTAAGTGCAGGCGATTCGGATGGACCATGGCAGGCAACAAGTAATAACATTGTCAACGTACAAGTTGGGAGAAGTTTGGACACGGAATGATGATGACTTGTCATAGCCCGATAGCGGGAAACTAATGTTCTCGATTCCCGAACGACTCGTCTAGATCGGTGTGCAAGGTTTCTGCGGCGTAGGCTCTATCGGTCACCGGGCTGAGTCGTTTTGCCATTTGTTTTGTGATCAAAGGAATTGCTTTGCGACCATAGAAATGCTTGTGATAAAGCTGACTGGCTCCCCCTTCGTCCCGGGCCCAATTGAGACGAGTATGGCGTGAGGCATCAAAAGGACGCGTGTAGCCGCGCAAGGTCTTTTCCTGATGAATGCTGACGTAATGTTCAAAGTACGTCATGACCAGTTCGCGCAGGGTTTTATAGACCGGTTCGCGAAATCCCAAATTCACGTAGTTGGATTTTGCCACCGCGCCCCAACGTCCATCTATTTGATATAGCGCCAGCACGTGATCGTCATCCATGCCGGGGTCAGAGACGAGGTCGATGAGCAGCGGTTTGAATCCGATTCGCCACAAGGCTAAGCCCGCGAAAAATCCGCCATCGAGACAGTGACAGTGTCCATCCAGCATCACATTGAGTGGAGAACGGTCGCGCTCCTCGCCGATATACGGCATGCCATTCAAATATTCTTGAATGGCAAAAGGTGTTTTTAAATTGATAAATTGTGCGCGCAAGTCCCTGCGCAGGTGAGATTGAAATTCGGTAAGGAAAGACACGTTTTACCTTCGACGCCGTATGTTGAAGCCAAGATGCTTTACTATTTTGTGTCTTTGGCCGGTTCCTCCGGGGTATAAAATTCCGGTACGAAGGTCTGGTCTGTGATGGGAGGGCGAATATAACCTTCATTCACCTGACGATCAGGCAGGCGGATCGGTTCTGGCGTGAGATCCTCGTAGGGAATCATGCTCAACAGGTGACGGATGCAATTGAGACGGGCACATTTTTTGTTGTCCGCGTTGACCACGTACCAGGGCGCCTGCTTGATGTCCGTATGAGCAAACATCTCATCCTTGGCTTTGGAATATTCCACCCAACGGGCCCGCGAATTCAAATCCATAGGGCTGAGCTTCCAGCGTTTTGTAGGGTCGTTGATGCGGGCTTGAAACCGCAACTCCTGTTCATGGTCGCTGACGGAGAACCAGTACTTGATCAGGATGATGCCCGAACGAACGAGCATCCGTTCAAACTCCGGGACCGAGCGCAGAAATTCCGAGTATTCCTCATCCGTGCAAAAGCCCATCACCCGCTCCACGCCTGCGCGGTTATACCAACTGCGGTCGAACATCACCATCTCCCCGCCGGCAGGCAGATGAGGGATGTAGCGTTGGAAATACCATTGAGTTCTTTCCCGTTCAGTTGGAGCCGGTAACGCCACTACGCGGCAGACGCGCGGATTGAGACTCTCGGTGATGCGCTTGATCACGCCTCCTTTCCCAGCCGCGTCGCGTCCCTCAAAGATGACTACCACCTTCAGTTTCTGCGCGCGGATCCACTCCTGCAGTTTGACGAGTTCCTCCTGCAAACGGGCCAGTTCCTTCTCATACGATTTCTTGTTGATCGGAAATTGGTCTTGCGGCTGAACTGATGAAACCATCTGAGATGTCACAGATACCGGCACAACCTTGACCTTGTCCTGCTTCTTGGATCCATTTGCTGAATGCCTGCCTTTGGATTTCTTATACTTATCTTTTTTTGACATCGTTACCTCCGAACAATCCTTGACGCGTTCTACAACACCAAATCGTAAGACTTGTTTTCCAATTCCCTCGGTAATGAGATTATACAGGAAATATTCCTGATTTCCCGTTGCAGGCTACGTCAATTCCCCCGACGATTTGTCACTATGATATTTGTATCACCATGTACTCCTGATAAATTAACTTCTCAATCGTTGTGCCAAATCTTTCAGTTGGGTGGGGCTGATGGGTTTAAGCAGGACGATATCGGCCTGTTCGTTGATGAGGTCGGCCTGCTGCCTATCAGCCGTAGCCAGAATGACCCGGGTTTCCGATAGCCTTGCATCTGCCCGGATACTGGCGAGGATTTCTCTTCCGGGTTTCCCTGGCAAATGCAGATCCAGTACGACCAGCGCAGGTACTACGTCAGCCAGCCGGGACATGGCAGTATCACCATCCAGGATCGTTTCCGTTTCAAAGTCGGTTCCCAGAGTAAGAGTGAAAATTTCATTCAGGGTTGGGTCATCTTCGATAATGAGAGCAAGAGGCTTGGTCATGGCTTCATTCTCCGAAAGAACATTTTATTAACTCTGCACAGGCTGCTTCACCATCGGCAACAGGATACTAAATGTACTGCCTGCACCAACTTCGCTTTCCAGCTTAATTCGTCCACCCATCAACTCAACCAATTGTTTCGTGATGGACAATCCCAAACCAATGCCTGGGTTATCGGGGGTAATGGCATTGTCTGCCTGCCGAAAAGGCTCGAAGATCGCAGACTGCACTTCCTTCGGAATACCAATGCCCGTATCCGTGACCTGGATCGCCCAGTGGCTCGGATCTGGTTTAAGCAGGGTTACGCAGATTCTACCTGTTTTGGTGAACTTCAGCGAGTTGCCAATCAGGTTCATGAGAATCTGCCTCAGACGATGCTCATCTCCATACAACTCCTCCGGCAGGTTTGGATCGATGGAGTGGGACAGTTCCAATCCCTTACGTTGGGCCATCATCTGTATCGGGGAGACACTGCTTTGCAATAAGGTCGCGGGAGAAAATTTTCCTTCGTGCAGAACAGAGGTGTTTGCCTGGATTTGTGCCTCATCGAGAAGTTCTGTCACCATGGTGCTCAAATAGTGCGCGCTCTGCAGGATTTCGCCAGCGGCTTTCTTCTGACTCTCTGCCAGGGAACCAAATTGACCCATCTGTAGCAGCTCGGCGTAACCCAGGATGCCTCCCAGGGGGGTACGTAGCTCATGGCTCACTTTGGCGAGCAATTGGCTCTTTGCACGGCTGGCCTCCAACGCCTGATCGTAGGCGAGGTGCAGAGCCTCCTGTGCCTGTTTGATGGCCGTGATGTCACGAGCAATCGCCTGGAAGCCGCTGACTCGTTCGCCGTCCATGATTAACTGGACATTTTGTCCAAGCCAGACCACATGTCCATCCGCGGCCATGATGGGGAATTCGTGGTAGGTGTTTTTGATACGTCTGAGCCATTGCTGTGTGTAAGTATGTTTTAGTTGGAGGCGTGCTTCGGGCGCGGCCAGGTCAAGATAATGTTTGCCATGTAATTCTGACTCATTGGCATGACCGAGGACGCGTAAGACGGGCCGATTTGCATAAGTGATGTAACCCCTTTCATCAGTGCGGTAAATCAAATCACTGGCCTTTTCCACAATTTGGCGAAAGCGTGCCTCACTTTCCTGCAGGAGCTTTTCCGTTCGTTTTCGTTCAGTGATATCTTCCTTGACGGCTACATAATATGCGATATTTCCGGCCTCATCCTCTACGGGAGAAATCGAGGCATGCTCCCAGTAAAGCTCCCCATTTTTCTTATGGTTGCAAAATTCACCACTCCATTCATGTCCCGCCGCGATGGTTTCCCATAGCCGGCGATGCGTTCCAACGGGAGTCTGGTCAGTTTTCAATATGCTTGGATTCTTCCCCAAGGCTTCCTCAGGTGAGTAGCCAGTTACTTCGGTGAACTTCGGGTTTACATACAGAATCCTGCCCTGTGTATCGGTGATCACAATGGAGGTTGGACTGGCTTCCACTGCGCGCGAGAGTTGGCGTAATTGCTCCTCGGAGCGTTTTTGATCCGTGATATCGCGTGCAATAATGAGACGGCCAATTAGATTCTTTTTCGAATCCCTGAGTGGGGAGAGGGTCAGCTCGTAGCAGCGCTGAGCGTCTGCCTGTCCGAGGCTAATTTCATCCCGGTCCTCGGTAACATTTCGGTAGCGTTCGATCAGTTCTGGTTGACTGATGAAGACCTCGCCTAACTGCTTTCCGATGGGTTCCGGCTGACTGGAGAGATTGAGGATACTTTGTGCGGCCACGTTGATATCCACAATTCGGTTACTGGCATCCAGAACAATCATGCCTTCTTTCATTTCCTCGATGACAACATCGCGGGCGACAGGTGCCAGATCCAGTAGTTGATGATGAAAGAGGGCATAAGCCAGGCCCACACCGGTGATCGTGAAAGCGAACGGCGTCAGGTCGATCAAGATGGGAAACAGTTCAAAGACAGTGATCACATTTGCCAGCCATGGCGCGGCCACGGCCAGGAGTACCCAGGGTAATTGCCGGCGATATTGCGACGGCCAGCGCAACAGGGTGCGAACGATCAGGATCGTTCCTGCCAGGATGAGAATATAGGAATAAGCCGCATGAACCCAAAACCAGTAACCATTGTCCGAGGTTTCCAGGAGCAGATTATCAGCTCGGAAAATCTCCTGCCTCGTCCAGAATAAATGATGCAGCTGGTTCGTCCAGACTACGAGTAGGGTGATAAAAGGGACAATGAATAGTAAAGGTATGCGGGGTCGCGAAATCCAGTCTTTTCTATCTGAATATTCAAGTGCAAAGATAAACCACATGACCGGGACGGTGACCACTGCGATGAAGGTCACTTTTTCCCAGAACATTTTGGTTGGGATGTTCGGGGAGGTTAATTGCAGGATGTAGCAGACTGCCCATTGAAAAATAGCCAGCAGGAGCAGGGAAAGTGGTTTCGCTCCAAGTGTTTGCTGGCGTCGCCGGGTGTATAAGGTCAATGATCCCGAGGTAAAAGCGGCAATGAAAAGAGGTGTGAGATAGAGAATGGATTGAAGAGACATAACCTGCTCTGCTATAAGATGACCCGTTCAGGTCCGGGCATTTGAGCTTGATTATAGCGTTGAGACCTTCCCCTGAAGATTGCTGGAGCATTACTTACAATTCTGATAATGCTCCTCAACGCGACGCTTTTTCTACCAGGTAGACAATGGAAACGTAATCTTTACCTGTGGCCTCGGACATCCCGATCTCGCAGGTGATGTTGGATGAGTAGTAACCATCGTAGTCGCGCGCCAGCACTTCAGCCGATTCTTTTTCGGTGGCCGACTTTGTCAGTTCGGGGAAGAGTAAGCCGCGGTCACCGGCGAAGGCACAGCAGCCCAGGTTGATCGGGACGGTGGCGGATGTGACGCATCGTTTTGCGATCGACAACAACTTTGCATCCAGACCAAGTTTGCGAGCGGAGCAATTCGGATGAAGGATGACTTCTTCGTTCAACTGCCGGATATCCAGATTCGGTAGTACATAATCATGCAGGAATTCAATGCTATCAAGAATAGTTAATTGCTTCCACAGTTCTTTGTCTTCAGCACTGAGATCATCGCCGCAGGTCTGTAAGGTGTGTGTGCAGGAAGAAGTATCGATCACGATCGAATATTTGCCGCCCTCAGACCATTCCCAAAATCTCAATAAAGTATTGTGCAGGGTGGCCTTGTAGGCATCCGTGTAACCTTTGGAGCTGAAGGGCATTCCACAACAGTGCCCAATAACATCATCTGGAATGACGAGTGAAATATTCGCGCGTTGAGCAAGTGTGGTGAGCGTTTCTGCGAGCGAAGCAGAATTTATCATGGATGAGTGGGGTATTCCAAGTTGCCGCGAGATGCAAGCTGGGAAGTAGATGAATTGTTTTTCTCCCTCACCCGCTCCTTCGGGCATCCCTCTCCCGGGGGGAGAAGGGAATGGAACAGACCTATTCCATTTGGGCAATGTCGTTCCTGTCAATTTTTCAGCCGCGCTGGAAATGGATCTAACCCCCTTCACGCCGATGACTCTTTCCCGCGACATGCCCAAGGCGGACGCTCCAGCCGATGGTTTTTTCTGCCAAAGCAAAATGTTCTGCGATCCAACGCACGGACTCTGTATTTTTTACATACTCGGCGCGCAGATGTTTAACGAACTCCCCAGTGTTGATGTTCACGGGGCAGGCAGTGGCACAGAGTCCGTCCGCGGCGCAGGTGTCGATACCCGCATAGGTGAAATCATCCATCATGTAGTCAAGCTCGGGTGAGTCCGAGCCGAGTGCCTTCAAGCGGGACATCTCTCTCTGCACGACGATCCGTTGTCGTGGCGAGAAGGTCAAACGTCGCGAGGGACACTTCAATTCGCAAAATCCGCATTCGATGCACTTATCCACTTCGGGCGCCACGGGCGCCATACTTTTGAGATGGGTGACGTGGGCTCTCGGATTGCCGTTGATCACTACGCCGGGGTTGAGCATGCCATCCGGATCGAGCAGGGATTTCAAATCGCTCATAATAAGGTAGGCTTCGTCACCCCATTCGGTTGCAACGAAAGGCGCCATATTGCGTCCTGCACCATGTTCGGCTTTCAGCGCGCCATCATATTTGCCGCTGACCACCTCCACCATCGCTCCCATGAAACGCTCATATTGAGTCACGCCGGCCTCACTGTGGAAGGCCTGGTTGATCAGGAAATGCAGATTGCCATCCTTGGCATGACCGAACACCGCGCCATCGGCATAACCAAATTCCTTGAAAAGCCTTTGCAGATCCGTCACCGCGTCGGCAAGACGATGAATGGGGAAGACCACATCCTCGTTGATGCAACTGCTGCCCGGCGCGCGCATGCCGCCGATGGAGGGGATGATGCCTTTGCGCGTCTTCCAGAGCGCGGCCTGTGCAACTGGATCTTCCGTGAATTCGGGATCGTGCAAGAGACGGATCTGTTTGAGGACTTGCTCCGCCTCCTTTTTAAAGCCGAGAATTGATTCCGGGTCCAGAGCCTGATACTCAACCAGGATGGCGGTCGCTTCGCCTGGCAACTGCCGCAAAATGTGGGGCACATCGGGATGATCTTGCACGGAGCGCAGCGCGGCACGATCCATGATCTCTGCAGCGCGTGCACCGGAGGCTTTGATCGGTGCGATGGCGGAGGCCGCGTCTTGCAAATTCTTGAAATACAACTGAGCCGTGTAACGACGCGGGTAATCTGGCAGAGTATCCAACACGGCTTCGGCGATGAATCCCAGTGTGCCTTCGGAACCGATCAGCAGATGGACGAGAATGTCAAGCGGCTTCTCGAAATCGAGGAAGGCGTTGAGCAGATAGCCGTTGTTGTTCTTCATCTGGTAACGGCGCCGTATTTTCGCCGCTAATGTTTCGCCTTTGTAATGGTCCGTTGAATTGAGGATTTTTTGCTTGAGTTCCAGTAACCCCCTGGCAATATGAGGTTGTTCGTTTTCGAAAATTCGCGCCGCATCTGGTTTGGCCGTGTCCAGCACAAAGCCATTTGGCAAGACAAAGGTCATCGAATGGACGGTGCGATAAGCATTCTCGGTGGTACCACAACACATGCCGCTGGAATTGTTGGCCAGGATGCCGCCCATCATGCAGGCGTCGATGGAAGCCGGATCGGGCCCGATGCGTTTTCCATAGGGCTTGAGCACGTTGTTCAGGAATCCGCCAACGATGCCGGGTTGGGTACGGATGAACTTCGCATCGTCTTCCACGCTATATTTTCCCCAGTGTTTGGAAACATCCACCAGAATCCCATCAGTGACAGCCTGTCCTGAGAGACTCGTCCCTGCGGCGCGGAAGGTCATGGAGATCTGGTTTTGTTGTGTAAATTTGAAGAGGGCTTGAATCTCGCTAATGGAATTTGGCTGCACCACCGCCTGCGGCACGAGATGAAAATAGGATGCGTCATTGGCATATGCCACGCGGTCGATCAGGCGGGTATGCACGCGAGAGGAGGGGATGATTTCGGAAAGTTGATGTTGTAAATCCATCTTCTTCTATTTCACTTTTTTTCTACCGACTTTGTTTAAAAGATTTACCCTGTTTCTTGATGGTAACAAGGACTGCGAGATTTTCAACAATTAATTAGCGCGGAAGGAATTGTCCCATAAAAGTTTGCACCAACCACAATGCGTTTGGCAGCAGAATGGCGGTAGCCAGGGAATTGAAAACACCGGGCCGCCACGGCCAGACAGGGATTTTCCGAATCCGCTCCTCTGCCAGGGTCAATGCGGAGAGCATTTCACCCAGCTTGGCAATCTTTTCTTTGTCGTAGTCATCATTGATTCGGCTCATCTCAGCGACCGCATTTTCCATGCGGGTGCCGATCTCGTGCAGTATTTCATTCTTTTTATCCATGATCCGGTCATGGGCTCTGAGTAAGGGCAGGAGGAAAGTGAGGATAGCCACCATTTGCATAAATAGAATCGTGGCGATAATTACCGGGTTTCCAAGGAGGTTTGGCGTGGTTAATGCCCAGGCGTAGGCCACGATCAACCAGCCGAACGCAGTACGCAAGGTGAGCCCTGCAAAGGTGTAGATTGGATCAAGGTCGAACAAGTTGATCTGCAGGTAATTTGCGGTCGCCACACTGCCCAGGCGGAGTTGATGAAAGGCGTGAAAGCAAAGCGCCCCGAACGTGAACCAGCTAAAGAGGAAATTGACCAGTTGCAGGGTGCTGGAGAGCGAGGCGAGATTGATATTAAGAAATAAATAGGAGGCTGGCACCAATAGATAAGTGACTGCTCCAATGGTCAACATGATCAGGCTGACGATCAGAGTCGGGCGGGCAGGCAGCGTGGAAAGCTGATAATACAATCCTTCGAATTCTTCTTCACTTAGTTTGATTGCCTGGCGAAAAATCCGCAGTTTCCTGACGGCCCATTCATCCAGATAATGGATCAAAGCGAGGAAAAAGAGGCCCGTCCCAGACATGACAATATCTGGCGGGTCAATCACGCCCAGGGGATGAATATGATCATTCCATCTCAAGAAGATGAGAACCAATAGGAAAACGACCCACACGAAAAAATAAAATAGCAGGAAAGGAATTTTGAGGTTATCCACCGCCTGGGTGATGCGGTCTACCCAACTCGGTGCATACGGCGCCAAGCGTTTGTTCTCTATATTCTCAGCGGCCTCCGTTTTGCCGATGGCCATATTTTGCCTCCTCTCTTCCGTGCTTCTCAATGATAAGCATTATCTATGGATGGGCAAAGTATATCAGCCTCTGGCAATTGATGAGAACTATCCTTTCGATTTACCCCCGTGCTGTTGAGCTTAGGCTTCGTTCAACTTTACTGGCAAACCAAAGCGGGGTGGCAGAGAGGGATCAATAAAGCTGATGATTTGCGTCAAACGACCTGCATCGTGATCCAGCACAAGCAATCCAAACGCCTGGTATTCATGACCCTCGTCACGTTGATAAATGGCAAAAGCCGGCGAAGCGTTGGCGCGCGTCGGCATGAGTTGCCAGCGCTGAGAGGCCTGACCGCCGAACATTCCATCATCTGCAAAGAAGGTTGCAGCGGCGAATATGCGGATGGCCTCGCGTCCCTGGTACCATGATGGAGAAGGGGGCATGGCAAGCAGCGCGTCCTCCTTAAGTAGAGCAACCAACCCTTCCACATCGGCTGACTCCCAGGCTTGAACAAAATTGTCAAGCAGTCGCTGAGTTTTTTCATCAGTCGATACCATGATGGCCTCCTCCAGCTTTCCATGCTGATAGCGTTGTGCCAATGTAGTCCGTGCACGATGCAGGGCGCTGTTTACCGATGAAAGGGTGAGCTCCAGCACTTCGGCTGTTTCTACCGCGGAAAAGTCGAGCACGTCTCTTAAGATCAATACCGCGCGTTGCCGCGGTGGTAATGTTTGTAAGGCGGTCAAAAATGCCAGGGATATGCTTTCGGAATCTGAATAGCGTGCTTCAGGATTGATGGCAGATTTGTCACCCAGCCATTCATCGGGAAAAGGCTCGAGCCAGGTTAATTCTGGTGAGGGCGGCAGGATGGCGGTTTTGGGGTCGGCTGCGGGAAGCTTCTCAAACGGAAGCAGGCGTTGGCTTTTTCGCCGGTCGAGGAAATCCAGGCTCGCATTGGTGGCGATTTTGTAGAGCCAGGCTCGGAACGAGGAACGTCCCTCGTAGGTGTCGAGCCGCCTCCATGCCTTCAACATGGTCTCCTGCACCATATCTTCGGCTTCATGCAAGGAACCGAGGATCCGATAACAGTGAACTTGTAATTCGCGGCGATATGGTTCGGTCAGTTCGCTGAATTGTTGGGAATCGCCCTGGCGCGCCGCGGCCAGGTGCTCTGCTTGAATGGAGTTTTGATCTTGAATCGTTGGCATTTTGGATTTCTCCAGTCAACTCGTTGACATCTATATGACGTTTTGAAGGAAGAAAATTGTGCGGTGATATATTGACGAATTTTTGGTTCGACCGCGCAGTTTTCACTTCGGCTGCCGTCTAATAAGTATAAGACCATTCATAAGGAGACAAGAATGAATTACATAACGGTAGTGCGCGGTAAGCTCAAGGGCAGTCCACAGGAGGCTCAAATGAGCCATGATGCCACAGTTGAAAAGCTTTCTGTCATGACGCGCCCAATGGGTGCGCTCAGTCATAAGCCCCATTTGAATCCGCAGGACCCAACCCAGTTCCTGGCAATCGACACATGGAACAATCTTGAGGGCTTGCAAAAATTCATGGGAGACCCACAAGTCGCGCAAGCCTTCGGCGCGCTCTTTGAAGGTATGCCGGATATCAGCGTATGGGCTGAATTGGACTGGGCCTCGTTCTAAATTTCAAAGCCATACCTCCCTCAACTTCCCTGGATTTGAGGCGGAAGTATGTCAGTAAAAACGCAAACAGGTAAACAGGCATAAGAAAGCCTGCCTACCTGTCTGCGTTGTACGTGATTACGCTTACTCGTACGCCAGCGTATCTCTTACAGTCAATCGCGACGCACTTCTGGCCGGCAACGCGCTGGCAATCGTGCCAAGCACGAGGGTGAAGATCAGCCAGGCAATGATGCCGCTGATGCCGAAGACGGGTGGCATGGGTGCGGTCAGAATTGCCAAACCTACGCCGGTGGTCAGCGCCACCGTAATAGGAAAGGACAATAAAATGCTGATCGCCCAACTGATCAATCCGATCACCATGCCTTCGACGATGACGATGCCCTGGATATCCAGGTTGGAGGCGCCGATGGCGCGCATCACGCCGATCTCGCGCGTACGCTCCAGAACGTTGATGCTCATGGTGCCCATCAAGCCCAGTCCACCGACGATGGCGATCAGCACCGCCATCAACAACATGAAGTAGACCAGAACGTCAGTCGATGCTTTTTGGCTTTGAATAAAATCTGCACCCAGTTGCGTGGAGCCAACTTGAATGCCGCGCTCTTTGAACAAAGCAAGTAATTGATCGTTGACCCGTTTTTGTGCAGTGGCATTATGATCGGTCGTCAACACCCGCAGGGAATAAACCTGCCCGGGCGCGCCAATGACCTGGCTGAGATATTCGTAATTGACATAGAGAAGCGGCGGGTTGACGTTGCCTGTAATGGTGTAAAAACCAACGATATGCCAGTTCGTTTCCTTGTCGTTAATTTTGATTGTCAACCAGTCGCCAACCTTCAAGTCAGGAAAAATATTGAGCAGGTGATTGCCGATCACGATGGCGTTCTCGTCACCCGTTGCCAGCCAGCGACCGGCTGTGATCACGGGATCAATCAAAGTCGAAGTCGAAGGAGGCGCAACGAATAAGATTTGCGTGCCTGCCGCATCTTTATCGGAGATGAGAGTGCCCGGATATTCGATCCAGCCTTCCACACTGGAAACGCCGGGAATGCTTTTTGCCAGGGGGGCAACTTCATCATAACGATAGGAACGCCCGAGCGAAACATTGATGTCGGCCAGGAAATATCCTTGAATGTCTTCAATGGTTTTCCCGAACGAGGCCCACAGATTGTAAACTCCGATGAAGATGGCGCCGCCCAGTACCAGCGAGAACAGAGTCAGACCGAGCCGAAGCTTGCGCCGAAAGGCATTGCGGAGTGACAAGCGAATTGGGCGCGGGATGAAGTAAGGCTCCCTTGCTGACCGAGGCATCTCTCTGTTTACCATTGCCACCAATGCCATAATCGCTAACCGCCTCACGAACTGTGATACGCACGCTGTTATACACCGGCCACAACGCGGCCAGCAATGGCACGAACAGGGCCACGAGCGCCTGTTGAGTGATGGCCGACGGATAAGCTTTGAATGGAGCCGGATTGAAATTCAAGTATGTTGCCATTCCACCCCCGATGATTTGTGCCCCTGCATTGGACAGCGGAATCGCGACCAGGAAAGCAACCAATCCAAAGCTTAGAATTAACACAACATACATGCCAAAAATTTGCATATTCCCGCCACCGATGGCTTTCATAATGCCGATCTGACGTGTCTGTTGAGTCATGATGGCAGTGATGGTGTTGATGATCAGAAAGGCGCTCAATACCACCGTCATGTATCCGAGCACACTCAGCACAAAGAAAATGCCTTGTGAAATGCTCCAGGCAAAGTGATGCCCGGGTTGGTATACGTTCACAAAATAGACAGTTTCACCGGCGCGTTCCATGCGATCGGCCACAGCCTGCGCGACATCCTTTACATGGGTTGCATCAGTTGGGTTTTCAGCGACGCTCACCGCGAGCACGCTGTATTGCCTCGAGCCTCCCAGCCATTCCAAAGTGCTGGGAGTCACATAGGCATCTATCTGTTGCGCCAGGTTATAGGGAAAACCCGCCACATCGTGCATATATCCGGCGAAGGTCAATTCTCTTCGTTTGCCGCCATCCAGCTCGATGATCATTTTATCGCCGACTTGATATCCCAATGATTGGGCAGAGGCGTCCATCAATACCTGCTTATCAGTAAACGCAGGTATGCTTATTTCACCGAATTTTGGCTTAAGTAGGTTGAGCGTCAGGTCTTCCGGTTTTTTGATTCCGGAAAATTGAATGGCGATTGGCTCTCCCTGGGCGGGTATCAAATGTGCACTGGTGGCGGCGCGTCCCTCGGCGGCATCCACACCCGGCACCTCACGCGCCACCTTTACCATGCCATCATCAAACGGCGAGGCATAGATCGTCGCTTCGGATGGATTGGCGGAGAGATAATCGCCATCCATGCTTTCCAGCATGTACGAACCGAGGTTGCTGTTGAAGCCAACCGCCAAGGTCCCCACCATGATGGTCAGGATGGTGAGAAACGTGCGTCCCTTGTTGCCCCAGAAATCAGCCCAGACTTTTTTCCAGCGGCTGGTCATATTTCAATCTCCTCGGTGCTCGACGTTTTCCTGTTCATGCTGATCTGCGGCCTGATGCAGCGCCTCACGCGTCGACCTCGGACTGATTCAGCAATTCGTTGAGTTGATCGTAGCTGATGGCGAGCACCTCGACCGGAGTATGCTCCGATGCACGGATGGAGGCGCGATGCCTTTTCTCGTGGAAAAATTCCATTTCGCCGAAGTATTTTCCGGGTCCGAGTTGAAGCGCAATCACATCCGATTGATTGACGCGCGGCAAAACCACTTCCACGGTTCCCTTGGAGACGATGTAGAAGCTTTCCGCGTTGGTGCCTTCGGTGAGGATCATGGTGCCTGCTTCATAAGACTGAAGCTTGGCGATGCGCGTGGCTTGCAGTAATTGATCCTGGGTTAAGCGTCGGCATGGCTTTGGCCACATATTCATTGACGATCTCGCCGTCGGCAATCAAAGCGGTGCGTTGGGTTCGTTTTGCGAGCCCGCTATCATGCGTAACGATGATGATGGTTTTACCTTCTTTGACAAGATCATTGAAAAGGCAAAGACAGCCGTCAGCCGTTTTGGAATCCAGGTTACCGGTCGGTTCATCCGCGATGATGATGGGTGGATCATTTGCCAGCGCGCGTGCGATGGCCACGCGTTGCTGCTGTCCGCCGGAGAGGGCGGTGGGAAGTTTATAGGCATGGTCGGCCAATTCCACCATTTCGAGCAGGGCCAGGGCGCGCTTTTCACGTTCGCGCATCGGATAGGTGCGGCAGAAGTCCATCGGCAGCATGATGTTTTCAATGACTGAAATGGTGGGTAAAAGTTGGAAGAACTGGAAGACGATCCCCAGGTTCTGTCCACGCCAGCGCGCCATGCGATTTTCATTCAATCCGTGTACCGCGGTGCCGTTAACGATAAACTTCGCCGCTGGTAGGATGATCGATGCCGGTGATCATGTTCAGCAGCGTGGATTTGCCGCTGCCTGATTTGCCGATCACACTCACAAATTCCCCGGCATTGATCTGCAGATCGATGCTTTTCAGCGCGTGATAATCGCCGATGGCCGTCTTGTAATATTTATGAACGTCGCGCAAATCAATAATGGCATGTGTGCCGTTCGCGCCGTTTTTTACTGCGGAGTTTTTTGTCAGGAAATTTGTAAGCATGAATTCATCTCCATTTTTTTTAGGCATAAGCCAAGCTGTCGCGCACGCTGATGCGGGTTGCACCGCGCGCCGGCAGGATGGACGCCAGCACCGATATCACGAGCACGATTCCCAACCAGACGAGAACCGCACCCCAGTTATATTGATAATCCAGCGTCGCGCCAAACATGGCGTGCCCCAGGGCATCGGCTGTGATTGGACTTGCCAGACAAGAAAGCGGAATGGCGCCCAGCCAGCTCAACATTCCCTGCAAGATACCTTCCATGATAAAGATGCCCAAAATGGCGCTGGAACGTGCGCCAACCGCGCGCAGCACGCCGATCTCCTTTGTCCGCTCGATCACACCGATGGAAAGCGCCCCCATCAACGCGATGCCGCCCACCAACGCCACGATGACAGATAAGGCCATTAGCATAACCGTGACCGTGCTGAACTGCCACTCGTTGGTTGCGCGCAGATCGTTCTGTGTCTGGCTGGAGACCACCTTGAGGTTGCGCGAGTTCGAATAGGTCTTTGAGATCCTCTGTCACATTGGTTGTGGTTGTGGAATCGTGCGCAGTGGTGCGTACCAGTAAAACGCTTCCTTGATTGTACTTTTTCGTTGTTTTGAATAATGTATCTTGTGGTGCATAAATGCTGTCCGGGTTGAAACTGCCAACAAAGACGGGTTCAAAGAGCCCGATCACCTGCCAATCGTCCTTACCCATTTCTCCCAGATCCAGCGTGACGACATCGCCGATCTGGACGCGGTTTTTCTCTGCGGTATCGCGGGTCAAGACAACTACACGGCCATCGCCTGGCTGGAACCAGCGTCCCTTCACCATCAAGGGTTTGTAAAAATCGCTGTCGGCTGGTATGCCGCGGATATAGCTTCCAATGCCGGCTTCCTTGACCAACTGACCCGCGACGAACATGCTGGCCGGTTGCACGAGACGAAGTTCTGCTTTCTCAACTCCCTCTACTGACTCTGCCATGGATACCACACGGCTTGCTCTCTCATTGACCCCGAATTGGATTTCGGTATCATAGCGTTGGCGTCCAAAGAAGTTATCCAGTGTCAAGGCGAGCGATGAGTTGAAATTCATCACCATCAGAAAGGCACTGCCCGCGGCGATCAATACGAGTTGGGTAAGCAGCAATCTCCCTTTGTGACGCAGTAAATTGCCGAGAGCCGTTGCATAGTAGGGAGGTAATAAAAGCTGACCAATCTTTTCCACAAATCGATCAAGCCTGCCCGAATGAAAGTCGCCGCCCAAACCATAGCTGGCGATCGCCTGTCGCACTGTGATGTTGGCACCTTTTAACGTCGGCGGCAATCCAGCCAGCAGAGGCGCGACCAGTGCGGAGGCAACTTGAAAGATCACGGCCTGCTGCGAGATCTGAAACTGGTTGTAATCGATATTAAACAGCCCCAGGAAAACTACAGTGATCTGGTGCGCGACAATGGCTCCCAGCGGTAGCGCAATGATCAATGCCAGCAAACCATAGATCAAGGCATTGATCAGATAAACTCCGACAATGGTGGAGGTGCGGCCACCGATGGCTTTCAAGATCCCTATCTGATCTGTTTGTTGTGTGATCAGATTGGACAGCGTGTTATAAACCAGAATGGCACTGATGGCCACGCAGATCAATGCCAGCAGCTTCTGCACCAAGGTGATGCCATCGAAAAACGCACGTCCCCAATGCTTGTTCGGGTCTTCATACACAAACGCGGCCACGCGGATACCTTGCTTGGCCAGTTTGTCCTTGATCAGCGTGGCGACTTCCTTGGAGTGATCAGAACTATATGGTGTAACGCGCACATAGAACGAACTGAATTTGCCATCCGGAATATCAAAGCGTTCGAGTCCTTCGCCATTCATAAAGAAGAAGGCCAGGTCCATGAATTGCGGTGGCGGCACGAAAGGATGCCGCACCAAGCCGGTGATGGGGAAAGTCCGTTCTTTATCGCCAATCTTGAAAATGACGGTATCGCCAATACCCACATTCAGAAATTGGGCTGCCATCCGTTCCACACTGATCTCATTTTTCTGATCGGGCCAATGTCCGGCGCGCAATTGCAGCAATTCATACTTTTGTGCAGTGAAATCATCCCTCATCTGGATGGCACCCTGGCGCCATGTTTTATCCTCGGGATGAAGTTTATAAAGCACGCTAACCGAATTGTAGGGCTCGACCTCTTCAACTCCAGCTACATCCTTGAGATTAAGGATGGTGTCACGATCGATGGGCGTATCCAGATGAACATTGATATGCGCGGGAAGCACAGCGTGATGTGAGTTGTCCAGGTTCGTGATGAGCAGTTCACTCATACCAAACATGACGCCGACCGCGAACACACCAGCCGCAATGCTGAGCACTGCCAGCAGCGTGCGCGTCTTGTTATGCCAGATGTCAAACCAGATCTTGTGCCAGATGACGCCCATCTCAAGCCTTCATTCTTCGTTCGGTGTTTTCCTGTACGTGACGCTCTGCCGCCTGATGTAACGCCTCGCGCGTGGCCTCGGACTGATTCAGCAATTCGTTGAGCTGATCATAGTTGATCGACAGCACCTCGACCGCTCCGCCCGAATGGGCACGAATCGAGGCCCGGTTCCTGCGTTCGTGGAAAAATTCCATTTCGCCAAAATACCTGCCCGGGCCCAGTTCCAGGGCAATCACATCTGATTGATTTGGACGCGGCAGCACCACTTCCACCATGCCTTTTGAGACAACGTAGAGCTTGTCGTTATCCTTGCCTTCCGTCAGGATCATGGCGCCGGCTTCATATTCGCGCGGCTTGGGCGTTGCGGGTGGCGAGAAGAAGTTGATCATAGGTCAGCGTAGGCAAAGCCCTGGCAATATATTCATTGACGATTTCGCCATCGGCGATCAGCGCCGTGCGTTGTGTGCGCTTGGCGAGTCCACTATCATGAGTCACGATTACAACCGTCTTGCCCTGGTTGACGAGATCGTTGAACAAGGCGAAGATCGACTCGGCTGTTTTGGAATCCAGATTGCCAGTCGGTTCGTCAGCGATGATGATGGGCGGGTCGTTCGCCAATGCGCGTGCCATGGCGGCGCGTTGTTGCTGTCCACCGGAGATCATGCTTGGTAACTTGTGTCCATGTTCCGATAAACCGACAATTTCCAGTAGATGTTCTGCACGCTGACGTCGTTCACGTGGCGTATATTTCCCTGAGAGGTCCATCGGCAGGATGACATTTTGCAAAAGACTGAGTGCCGGCAATAACTGAAAAAACTGGAAAATGATGCCCAAATTGATACCACGCCAGATGGCCAATTGATTCTCGTCCATGGCGTGGATGGCGGCGCCGTTTATCCAGACCTCACCCGTGGTGGGGCGATCAATGCCCGCGATCATATTCAATAAGGTCGACTTGCCACTGCCTGACTTCCCAATGATGCTGACGAACTCACCGGCACCAATACACAAGTCGATGCTCTTGAGCGCGTGATAATCGCCTGCGGCGCTTTTGTAATATTTGTCCACGCTGTGCAGGCCGATCATCGCGAAGTTAGTAGTCGAATTTTGCAATTCGCTGCTTTTTGAAATGGGAGGAGCGAACATGGATGCCTCTCAACCTTCCCTGTTCTCCCATCGCCGCGCATGATCTTCTTGCGGAAAACCACCGCGGCGACGGGAGAAATAAACCGGAGAAAAACTACTGTTCGAACTTGACTTCGGCAGTCATACCCCAGCGCATGGCAGGATTTTGATCGGTCAATAGGATGGTTGTTTCATAAACCACGTCGCCTTGATTTTCAGAATAGCTCTGTCCGATCGAAAGGATCTTTCCCTTTAATTCGGCATCCGGGATGGCATCCAGGGTGACCAATGCCGGCTGGCCTTCCTTCAGAGAAACCACATCGATCTCGGTCAGGTCAGTGGTTTTGACCAGCCAACCGGAGAAGTCTGCGATGGTCAGCGCGATTTGACCGGCGCTGATCGAGCCACCAGTTTTGGCGTTGATTTTAGTCACGACGCCATCGTAGGGAGCCACCACGGCAAAGGCATCCACCCCTGCCTTGGCCGCGTTCAAACGCGCCTGGAGTAGAGCCAGTTGATCTGAATCCGGGCCACCCTTCATGCGATCATAGGCGCGTTGTGCTTCTTCCAATTGAGCCTGTTTGAGTGCCAGATCGGTTTCCGCATCGGAAATGGCCTCATCGTCACCTTTCTCCACTCTCACCTTTTTGAGCACAGGAATGCGTTTTGTTTTTCCAGGCAGGTAGATGTATTTGTAGGAAATCTTATAGTATTTGTATGGCCGGAAGAGGGACTCGTAATAATTCTGTGCCTTATCGTTGGCCTCTTCTGCCTTGTCCAGGTCTATCAGCGCCTGCGCACGTGCTTCATCCTGAGTTGCCTGGAGGTTGTCAAAGGCTTGTTGGGCCGTAACCAATTCGAGCTGGGCCGCGGTATAGGCCGCATCTGATGAGCCACCCAGGCGGATCAGGGTTTGTCCTTTCTTAACCTGTTGACCTTCTTCCACCAATACTTCACCGATCGTTCCGCTCGTGGTGACGGCAATGTCCGCATAGTGCATCGGTTCCACGCGTCCCTCGCTGATGATCGTATTATCCGCGATGACGGTTGGAATGGCTTCTGGCGTAGCTGCCGTAGCCGCGTTCGCTGAACAGGCAGCCAGGCCCAAAAGCAATATAACAAACGCGATGAGTTTTACGGTTTTCATGTTCTGGTTCTCCTCTACAAGTTTTCCATGTTTATGATATGACCATCCATCAAGAACATCCCCTATCAGTGGGAGAGTATTGACCTAGCCATATGGACAGGCGATGACAGGAGCAGGTATTCTTACATCTCTTACGCAATTGGGCAGCAGAGAGTCGCGTTGCTCGAAGTAGGCTATCGGATACTGCTTTTTAGGTATAATGGACTTCAATTATCGCGATATTGCTTTGGCATTTTTGAGGAGAGAGAATGAATCAGCCAACCTGGATCGGACGTACTCTGAGCGGTCGTTATAAAATCGAGGCTTTGTTGGGGCAGGGAGGCATGTCAGCTGTTTACAAAGCCACTGACCCCAATCTGAAGCGCGTGGTTGCAGTAAAACTCATCCATCCGCACCTTTCGTCTGACCCAGCGTTTGTGCTCCGTTTCGAAGGGGAAGCCTCTGCTGTTGCCAGCCTGCGGCACCCAAACATTGTTCAGGTTTTTGACTTTAACGATGACGGCGGCGTGTATTATATGGTGTTGGAGTTCATCCCGGGTGAAACGCTTCAGGATCGCATGAAGCGCTTGAATGATGTTGGACGTAAGCTTTCGATCAAAGAGGCCCTCACTTGTACGCTCAATATTTGCGACGCGGTGGGATATGCTCATCAGCGCGGCATGGTGCATCGTGATATCAAGCCGGCCAACATCATGTTGGATGTGCACAATCAAGCCATCCTGATGGATTTTGGTATCGTCAAAATCCTCGGCGGGGAGAGCCATACCTCCACTGGCGCAGTCGTCGGCACGGCGCGCTATATGTCGCCAGAAATCATCCGAGGTGAGGTGGCGGATCATCGTTCAGATATTTACTCCTTGGGCGTAACGTTATATGAGATGCTAAGTGGACGGCCACCGTTTATGGCAGATTCCGCGATGACGCTGATGATGATGCATTTAAACGACCCCGTCCCCAATGTGCGTGAGTTTCGCGATGATGTACCCCCTCAGTTGGTTCAAATTTTGGAAAAATCCCTGGCGAAAGATCGCGCCGATCGTTACCAATCGGCGGCCGAGATGGCCGCCGATTTAAGACGCGCGCTGGCCGATCTCGGCGGACAGACCAGTTCTGCCAAGAATACGGGCCCTGCTCAGCCTTCTGCCACCGTGGTGGATTTGCAGCCGATTAATGTTGTTCCTTCATCGTCGGCCACCGTGCTGGAGTCTCAACCGGTTAAGCCGGTTGTATCCTCCTCCGCGACAGCCATGGAGTCTCAACCTCATGCCCAGCCCGGCGGTCAGACCGAGCTGGAGCCTGCGCCTGTCACAGGGAGTCAACCCCAACCTTTGCCGCCCGCCGCGCCTACGCCGTTGACGCCTCCACTTGGAGGTGCGCCCACCCCCTCACGTCGATATTTGTGGATCGGGGGCGGTGTAGTCGCAGTGCTATGTTTGGTTGGTTTATTCTTCATCGGTAATTTTGTTTTGAATATTGGTAACCTGGGTCAGCCAGATACTCCCACGCCCACTGTCCCGGCCGCAACCAATACCAGTGTGCCCACCGCCGAAGAAGTGGTCGTCCCAGTTGCAACAGAAACTCTCGCACCGACCGAAACCCCGACTGAGCCTCCCACGCCAACCGAAACGTTGCCGCCTTTGTATGTCCGCATTAACGCGATTACGATCAATTCATCCGGGCAATATGTGGTCGAGTATGAAACGTTTGGGTATACGGAACAGCTTCCTGGCATGCATATCCATTTCTTCTGGAATACCGTGCCGCCTGAACAGGCTGGCGTTCCTGGGAGCGGGCCCTGGCAAATATGGGGTGGGCCACGTCCATTTGCGAGTGGGAACTATACGGAAGCGAAACGTCCTGCACAGGCCACGCAGATTTGTGCTTTGGTGGCAAATCCGAATCACTCAATCATTCCAGGTAGCGGGAATTGTTTCCAATTGCCTTAATAAATCAACAGCCCGACTTTCAAAAGTCGGGCTGTTGATTTCACCAATCTTTTCTGCCGTCCCGCGTGGACCACTTCCGTTGATCTTTGGCAAGTAATGCATCCGCCTCAGCTGGTCCCCAGGAACCAGGCTCATAAGATGCAAGTGGTTGTTTCTGAGTTTCCCAGGCTTGTAGGATTGGGTCGATCAACTCCCAGGCGGTTTCCACTTCGTCCGCGCGTGTGAACAGGGAAGCATCGCCTGTGATCGTATCCAGAAGGAGACGTTCATAAGCCTCAGGAATGGCGGTTTTGCCAAACGAGTCGGCGTAATGGAATTCCATGTCCACTGAACGCAGCTTTGAAACCGTATCCGGCACTTTGGCTTCGAAGCGTAAATGTACGCCTTCGTCCGGTTGCAGATAAAGCACGAGCATATTGGGGGTCATGTGTTCTTTGGAAGCGGGGAAAAGAAAATGAGGCGGCTCTTTGAATTCGATGGTAATCTGCGTCAACTTTTCCTTTAGGCTTTTGCCGGAGCGCAAATAAAAGGGCACACCCTGCCAGCGCCAGTTATCGATCTGTAAGCGTACAGCTGCATAAGTGGCCGTGGTGGAGTCTGGACTTACGCCCTCTTCCTGACCATAGCCCTTGTATTGACCGCGGACTGTTTCACGCGCGATTTCCTCCTCCTTCATCGGCTGGATGGCACTTAATAATTTAACCTTTTCGTTGCGCAGTGCGGTAGCCTCGAAGGAGGCGGGCGGCTCCATCGCCACCAGGGAAGTTAACTGCAACAAATGATTCTGGAACATGTCACGCAGAATGCCCACCTGGTCATAAAAACGTCCACGATGTTCCACGCCGACTTGTTCGGAGACCGTGATCTCCACGTGATCGATATAATTTCAATTCCACAAAGGCTCGAAAATCGTGTTGGCAAAACGCGTGATCAAAATGTTCTGCACGGTTTCCTTGCCGAGATAATGATCGATGCGATAGATCTGTCGTTCGCTTAAGGTCCTGTGGATCTGCTCGTTGAGGCTGTGCGCGGATTCGAAGTCGGTGCCAAACGGTTTTTCAATAACGACGCGTCGCCAGCCGTTGTATTCCGCCAACTGGTCAGTCAGGCCCAATAGGTCGATGATGTTTGGGAACACACCGGGCGGGGTTGCCATGTAATAGATACGATTGCCCGAATTGATCTCCCAACTCTTGAGGAAGTTTCCAAGTTTTTTGAAATCGGCCAGATCGGTATAACGTCCCTGCAAATAAGCGAGGTTGGCCGCGAACCTGGTCCATTGTTCATCGGTATATTCGAAGGAAGCGAATTGCTTCATACCTTCCTCGAGATGAGTGCGGAATTGATCATCTGAAAAAGCCGTGTTGCCATACCCCACAATACGGAACTGACCTGGCATGCGGACCTTAAGAAATAGGTTGAACAGGGATGGCACCAGCTTGCGCTGTGTCAGATCACCTGAGGCACCAAAGATGACAATTGAGATTGGTAGGTTGTTGTTCATAATGACTGCTCCACCGCCACGCACGGCGGCTCAAGCGAAAAATTATTCTTCTTTCTTCACTGCATGACCGCCGAACTGATTGCGCAAGGCGGCCAACATACGGGCTGTAAAGTTTTCATCGCTCCGGCTGGCGAAGCGCGTTTGTAATGCCAGAGTAATGATCGGCGCCGGCACATCCAGGTCGATCGAACTCGAACACGGTCCAGCGACCCTTACCCGAATCGGCCACCCAGGGTTCGATATCCGCCAGATCGCTATCCTGCTGGAGCGCGCGTGCGGCCAGATCCAAAAGCCATGAACGCACCACACTGCCGTATTGCCAGATGTGCGAGACACGTTCGAGATCGAATTTCTTTTTGGCTTTCAGGATACTGAAGCCTTCGGCAAGGGCTTGCATCATGCCGTATTCGATTCCATTGTGAACCATTTTGACATAATGTCCCGCGCCGTGCCTGCCCACATAACCTCAGCCTTTGTCTACACTGGGAGCCAGTCTCTCGAAGATGGGACGCATCTTTTCCACAACCTCGGGCTTGCCACCGATCATCATACTGTATCCTTCCGCAAGGCCGCAGACACCGCCGCTGGTACCACAATCCACGAATTCAATGCCCTTTTGCGCGAGCATCGCCGCGTGCTGGATCGAAGTCCTTGTAATAGGAATTTCCACCATCGATGACAGTATCGCCTGCGGAAAGAAGATCGGATAATTTCTCGATGGTTTCATCTGTGGCTTTGCCAACGGGAACCATCACCCAAACGACGCGCGGCACTTGGAGTTTGCTGACTGCCTCTTCCAGCGAATCGGCACCCTCCGCGCCATTGCGGGTGACTTCCTCTATGCTGGCGGCGCTGAGAGCAAAGCCGACGACGCGATGGCCGCCGCGTACCAACCGCGTAGCCATGTTCATGCCCATCTTCCCTAAACCGATCATTGCTAATTCCATAAATGTCTCCAATCAAATTTGTGTTTTTGTGAGATAAGCATTCTCCTTGTTTATTGGTTTTATTTCATTTCGTTGGGTAACTGACTTGCTGCCGTTTCATCCACCAACCAGATCAGTCTTCCTTCTTTTGGCTTGATCCGTTGAGCGGGATAGAGCTCCGGATTACGCGCATGCGTGTCATTGAACACTTCTGCCAAAGTGGCGGCCTTCTTTTCGCCTGTGGCCATAAAGACCACCATGCGTGCCTCATTGAAAACCAGCGGAGTCAATGTGACGCGGTTCGCAGGGCGATCCTGATAGTGCGCGGTGATGGGCAGTACGGGTTCAGTAACACTGACCGGCGAGCCTGGAAACAACGAGGCGGTATGCCCGTCCTCTCCCAGGCCGAGATAAATCAGATCGAAGCGCGGCCATTCGAGCGGAGGGGAGGCGAATTCCTTCAAGGTCAGGGAATAATCCCTCGAGGCCTCAGCAGGCTTCAGTTCGCCTTTGACGCGGTGAATGCTTTCTGCCGGAATGGCAACGTGACTCAGAAACATATTCCAGGCCTGGCCATAACTGCTTCCTGGGTCCTCGGGTGGGACACAACGTTCATCGCCCCAAAAAATGTGAACTCTGTTCCAATTCACTTGATCACGAAACTCGGTCCCCAACAGTTGAAAGAGACAATTCGGCGTACTGCCTCCATTGAGGGCGATTAGAAATTGATTGCGCTCCGCAATCGCCTGCGCTGCCTGTTCAACGCAGAGTCCGGCGGCGCGATAACTCAAGGCTTCCAAATCATTGAAAACGTAAATCTCTGCTTTCATACCTGTTCGATTTCTTTTCCTTGACTGAGGTATTCATGGTTCATTGTGCTTTTTGATAAAGGAACCAGGCCGAGGATCTTGTGCGTTTGTCATCGAATCCGTCGCGGCGTGAGAGCAGAGACAGGTGAGACGCGATCAGGTTCAGGTCCGCCTCCACCAGTCCGGTTCCCGTCTGAAGCGGATCTGGTTTGAAAAATCCGTATATTAGCCAGAAGCCGTTTGGGGCGAGGATGCGATCGAGTTGTTTCAAATACTTCGCTTTGCCATCCGCGAGGAGGCTGTGAAAACATCCGATGTCGAGCGCGAGATCAAAAGGTCCGTTGATGCCGTTTAATTGAGTGGCGTCGCCGACACGTACCTCGACCTGGACGCCGGCATTTTTGAGTTTTTGTTTTGCTTTGCGGATGGCGCGCGGGACGAAATCCACGCCAGTCACTCCCCAACCGGCTTTTGCCAGGGTGATCACATTGGTCCCCGTGCCACAGCCAATGTCAATGGCCCGGCCGGGCTGGTGTTCATTGATGAATTCTATTAACTCGGGAGGACTGATGCCTGTGTCCCACTTCGGTTGGCCGAAATACCAATATTGGAATAACAGGCGGCGGAACAGGTTTTGCACGTTTTACTTTTGCCATCCATTGTCAGGGATTGCCTGGAGAAGGTCACTTTTTGCGGGGGATGCCAATATCGCTTTGACAATTCAATTGAGTTCTTTTACAATCACGCAGCTAGCATTACAATTTGCCGCGAGCAGGTCTCATCCGCATGACTAGACTGAGAGTTTGATGCCAAATCCTTCCGTTTAGTTAATGAATAGGACAAGCGGTAAAACATAACCATGACAGGAAGGGCTTATTCATGAAAGAGTATACCACTGAGTTTCTTCGCAACGTTGCACTGGTCTCGCATGGAGGGGCGGGAAAAACGATGTTGGCGGAGGCGTTTTTGCATGTTACGGGGGCGACGACCCGTCTGGGTAAGGTGGAGGACGGAACGACGGTATCAGACTATGATGATGAGGAACAACGCCGCACCATTTCAATCTATACCAGTCTCATTCCCCTTGAGCATCGCGATCATAAGATCAATATCATCGACGCGCCAGGCTACACTGATTTTGTGGGCGAAACAATTTCCGCCTTGAGTGTGGCAGACGGCGCGCTTATTTTAGTGGACGCCGTGTCGGGGGTGGAGGTCGGTACAGAGCTGGCCTGGCGTTATGCGGATGATTTCAAGCTGCCACGCTTTTTTGTGATCAACAAGATGGACCGCGACAATGCCGATTTCGATAAAACCTATGCTGTCTTGGAAGAGTTTGTCCGTGCTCAAGGGAAGCGCACGGTCAAGGTCCATCTGCCAATCGGGGATAAACATGAGTTCAGTGGGGTGGTGGATGTGATCGGGATGAAAGCCTACATGGGTGATGGAAGTACGATCGCTGAAATCCCTGCCGAATTAAAAGAAGTTGCAGAACAGGCGCACTTTACCCTGGTGGAGGCGGCGGCCGAAGGCGAAGATGAACTGATGGAGAAATATCTCGAAAGCGGTTCCCTCTCAGACGAGGAAATGGTGCGCGGTCTCGAGGATGTGGTTTACTCTGGAGAGTTTGTCCCGGTTTTCTGCGCGGCGGGTGCACATGAAATCGGTGCAATTGCCCTGCTTAACGATATCGTCGATCTGCTGCCTTCTCCGTTAAAGGCGGTGCAGCGCGTCGCTCAGGGGCAGAGCAGTGAAGAAGTGTTGAAGCCCTCCGACACGGAGCCGCTGGCCGCTTATGTCTGGAAGACCACGGCCGATCCTTTCGTCGGTAAGGTGACTTATTTCCGCGTGTTCTCTGGTTCCATCCAGGGAGACTCGCATGTCTGGAATCAAAACAAGGGCGCCGACGAGCGCATGTCCGGCTTGCATTTTCAACGTGGAAAAGAGCAGATCCCCGTAAAGGTGGTGCATGCCGGCGACCTCGCTTCGGTGTCCAAATTAAATGTGACTGCCACTGGCGATACCTTCTGCGATAAGAATCATCCATTGACGGTTCCCACACCGAAGTTCCCGGCGGCCCTATATCGTGTGGCGATCGCCCCCAAGACTCAGGCCGACGCGGCGAAAATCTCCCCGACTCTTACGCGGTTGTGTGAAGAAGATATGACCCTGACCTGGCAAAACGATCCCATTACGCACGAGACCGTTTTACAGGGCATGGGTGATCAGCATATCGATGTAGCTCTGCATCGTGCGCAGGCCAAGTTTCAGGTGGGGCTAGAAACGCATGAGCCGAAGATTCCTTATCGCGAGGGCATCACACGCAAGGCCTCGGCACAGTATCGTCACAAGAAACAAACCGGCGGCGCGGGACAGTTCGGTGAAGTCCATCTGCGCATCGAGCCGTATCATGAAGGTGACTTTGAGTTCACGGATGAACTGGTGGGTATGAACCTTTCCCGTTCCTACCTGCCACCAATCGAAAAGGGCATCAAAGCCACGATGGAACGCGGCGCCTTCGCTGGTTACCCGATGAACAACGTAAAGGTCATCGTCTACGACGGCAAGGAACATGAAGTGGATTCCAAGCCGGTGGCCTTCGAAATTGCAGGACGTGAGGCTTTCAAGCTCGCGGTACAGAGTGCCGGCCCAGTGTTGTTCGAACCCATCATGGATGTACGCGTCACCGTTCCCGATGCGAACATGGGCGATGTGATGAGCGACCTCAATACGCGTCGTGGACGTGTCCAGGGCACGGAAACCGAGCGCGGTAATACAACGGTTGTTGCACATGTTCCGATGGCGGAGATGTCTCATTACACTACGCAGCTACGCTCCATCACCGGCGGCCGCGGCTACTTTACCATGCACCTCGATCATTACGATGTTGTGCCGACAAATATTGCCGGTCAGATCATCGACGCGCACAAGAAGGAAGTGGAAGGGAAGGAAGAATAGCCTTCGTCATTGCCAGTGGCGGCGGTTGAGTAGGCAGTGTTCTTCTGCCGTATCGAAACACCACCTGCAGCAATCTCCAACTGCTTTGTGTAACGCGTAAAAAAGAGGCTTTCCATGCGGAAAGCCTCTTTTTGTTTGCACGTGAGGTTGTGGGGGCGACCTGTCATCATTGCGAGAACATCTGCCGGATCGCTCTCATTCATAATGAGAGGATTGCTTCGTTGGAGAGAGCACCCTCCTCGCAATGACAGACGCCCATTATTAACTTGACAATATGGGTAAGAACAGTAAAATAGCCGTCATCTTACTAGAGTACTATGAAAACACGAAACCATTGCTTGTGTCAACGGCGGGGCTCGTAACCACCGCCTGAGATACCTTCCGCAGTCAACGAATTTTCTCAGAACGGTGGACGACTCCCGCGTGTCCTAGATGGCGCATGTCGAAGATCCCGCGTGTTCGTAGCGGGGTTCGCGGCGCCACTCACATCCGCGAGGCGTTTGTTCGCCGTTCTTTTGTTTTAGTTGTTGACTGCTTTTAATTTAAATATCTGGTTCTATGACGCATTCGGAAAAACTATGACTTTGCTCGACTATAAAATTGTGAACCCTGAGATGGACTCGACGCGAGACTTAACCGGCTATGTTGGCAATACGCCCCTCCTGCCGCTTCGGCGACTCAGCCGGAACTTGTCGCCGCGTGTAAAACTTTTTGCCAAAGCTGAATGGTTTAATCCGGGTGGCTCGGTCAAGGACCGACCAGCGCTTAATATCATCCGTACCGCGCTGGCGAACGGGGACCTGGGTGACGGAAAACGCCTACTGGATTCAACCTCCGGCAACATGGGCATTTCCTACGCAACCTTTGGCGCGGTGCTGGGAATCCCCGTAACTCTGGCTATTCCCTCCAGCGCCAGTGCTGAACGATTCGCGATCCTGCGTGCCCTCGGTGCCGAATTAATTCCAACCGACCCAACCGAAGGATCGGATGGCGCCATGCTGGTGGCTCGCAAGCTGGCGGAAGAGCAGCCGGAACTGTACTGGTATGCACGCCAATATGATAACCCGGCGAATTGGCAGGCACACTATGGCAGCACCGGCCCGGAGATCGTGGCCCAGACGAACGGAGAGGTGACGCACTTCATCGCCGGCCTCGGCACATCGGGTACGTTGATGGGCACTGGTCGATATCTGCGTGAGCAACTGCCGGAGGTGAAGATCATTGCCTTCCAACCAGATGCTTCATTCCATGGCTTGGAAGGACTCAAGCATATGCCGACGGCCATACAACCAGGCATTTACGACCCGTCCTTCGCGGATGAAACACGCGCCGTCAAAACCGAAGATGCTCATGAAATGGTCTTGCGTCTGGCGCGCGAAGAAGGCTTGTTTGTCGGCATCTCATCCGGCGCGGCGGCGGTCGCGGCGCTACGTTTGGCGGAAGAATTGGATGAAGGTTGGGCGGTCACTCTCTTCCCGGATGCTGGCTATAAATATCTAAGTGATAAAAGCTTATGGGAGGAAAAATAATGCTGGTCATCTCGCAGGAGTTGCTCGGTCAGATCCACGCGCATGGTGAACAGGCGTATCCGGAAGAGGGCGCGGGTTTTCTCGTCGGGACGGATGGCAAAGTCCAAAATATTTTGCCCCTCGATAATGCGCGCGAAGATGGCGCGCGACACAACAGATTTTTGATCACGCCTGAGGATTATCTCCATGCTGAATTAACGGCGGACAAGCTCGGGCTGAGTCTGATCGGCGTCTTTCATTCGCATCCAGATCATCCGAATCGTCCCTCTGAATATGACCGCGAATGGGCGCAGCCTTTCTTTTCGTACATCATCACCACGGTGAATGATGGGAAGGCCATCGAAAGCCGCTCGTGGAGATTGCTGGAAGATCGTTCGAAGTTTGAAGAAGAAAAAATAAGTACAGGACTTTAATATGAGATCTCAATCTCTTCAAAAAGTGGATCACTCTGCTTTAAAGACAAATCAACTAATCATCATTACGCTGAATGTTGTGGCGTTTATCCTTAACCTGCCGCTTCTGGCTGTGTTCGTGGTGCTGGTGATGGGAATTGGCTCGGCGTTGAAAGTGCCAGGGTTTGGGGTTGTATATAAATATGTACTCAAGCCACGCGGCTGGATGAAACCAGATGTGCTGGACGATAATCCTGAACCGCATCGCTTTGCTCAGTTTCTCGGTTTCTTATTTATGACTGCGGGTTCGATTGCCTTGTTCCTGGGCGCGAGTTTGTTGGGTTGGAGTCTGGTGTGGCTGGTCGTCGCGCTGGCCGCGTTGAACGCTTTCGGTGGATTCTGCGTAGGCTGCGCGGTGTATTACTGGCTGGGTCGCATCAAGTTGCCCGGCTTCACCAAAGAGCCGCCCGCCGGCACGTTCCCAGGCATGAAGCCGAAAGTGGGAGCCAACTGATGAACGCGGAAACGACATCCGTCGTGTTACGCTTTGGCCTGGCCATCAGTATTATTGCATTGGGCGCATTCGTTTACTGGCTGATCAACCAGCGTCTGTTGGTGCGGGCAAGCAGCAACGTTTTCACGCTGTTCAATAAATTGCCGGACAAGCCTGTATTGGTTTACTTTACAACACCCGATTGTGTGCCGTGCAAGACAGTCCAGCGGCCCGCCATCGACCGGATCTCGAAGCAGTTGGGTGAGAGGCTGCAGGTGGTGGAGATCGATGCCACTGAGCGCCCAGACCTGGCGAAGGTGTGGGGCGTGATGAGCGTCCCGACCACATTTGTGCTGGATGCGGGCGGGGAAGCCCGCTATGTCAACAATGGCGTGGCCCGCGCTGAAAAATTGATGGAACAAATACAAACGCTATAAAACATTGAGGAGAGAATTTATATGCCTGTTTTACGAATCCCGACGCCCTTGCGTGCTTATACCAATGGCCAGAGCGAAGTGAATGTCACTGGTTCGAATATCTCTGATGCACTGACCGATTTGACAAAGCAGTATCCCGCGCTCAAGCCGCACTTGTTCAATGAGGGTGGCGAACTTCGTCCATTTGTCAATTTGTTTGTGGGCGAGAACAACATCAAAGATCTGCAGGGCGTGGAAACGCCGATCACGGATGGCGAGAAGATCATGCTGATCCCATCCATTGCCGGAGGAATGTCACACCTGCACTTGCGTGCGGTGCAAGTGTTGCGAGGAGAGCGTTCTCCCTGGCACCGCCCGCCAGGGCAGGTGTCTCGACCAAGCAATCTCCTCTTAAACGGAGGACGATATGGCACTTCCTGAACTTTCGCGCGATGAAATCCTGCGTTACTCACGTCATTTATTAATTCCTGAAGTTGGCCTGGAAGGTCAGCGCAAGTTGAAAAATTCATCGGCGCTGATCATCGGTACCGGCGGACTCGGGTCACCGGTCGCGCTGTATTTGGCCGCGGCCGGCATCGGTCGCATTGGGCTCGTGGATTACGATGTGGTCGATTCTTCGAATCTACAACGACAGGTCATTCATGGCACCTCGACCGTGGGCCAACTGAAGGTGGAAAGCGCGCGCGCCAAACTGCTGGATCTGAATCCTGAAATTCAAGTGGATGTCTATAACGAACCGTATACCTCCGAAAACGCGCTACGCATCGCAAAGGATTATGACATCCTCCTTGACGGTACCGATAACTTCCCGACGCGTTATCTCACCAACGATGTGGCCGTGTTCCTCGGCAAACCAAATGTGTATGCCTCCATCTATCGCTTTGATGGACAGGTAAGTGTGTTCTATGCCAAGGAGGGACCTTGCTATCGCTGTCTCTTCCCGGAACCGCCGCCGCCCGGACTGGTCCCTTCCTGCGCAGAAGGTGGTGTACTAGGTGTGTTGCCTGGGACGATTGGCACGCTCCAGGCTACGGAAGCCTTGAAAGTATTATTGGGAATTGGCGAGCCATTGATTGGCAGACTCTTGCTTTACAACGCGTTGGATATGTCGTTTGACTTCGTCAAGCTTAAGAAGAATCCGAATTGCCGCGTATGTGGACCGAACGCCGATATCAAGGAATTGATTGATTACGAAGAATTTTGCGGCGTGCCGAGTCATGATCACGAAGAAGGTTCTGCCGGCTTGGGCTTCGATATCACCGCTCCTGAACTTGCTGAACGCATGAAGACAAATCATCTCAAATTACTGGATGTACGCGAGCCGCACGAGTTGGAAATTTCCGCGCTACCGAATGCGCTCAACATCCCGCTGGGACAATTGGCCAGCCGGCTCAGTGAATTGGATTCTGCCGACGATATGGTTGTCTTTTGCAAAGGCGGCACGCGCTCCGCAAGGGCGTTGGAGTTATTAGCCAGCGCCGGTTTCAAGAAGGTGAAAAACCTCAAAGGCGGCATCAATGCCTGGGCAAAGGATGTAGATACCAGTTTGCCGTTGTATTAATCGATATTGCCCGTCATTGCGAGGAGGGCGTTAGCCCGACGAAGCAATCTCCAATACGGTGACGGAGATTGCTTCAACTTGCTTCGCAAGTTTCGCGATGACGGATTAAGGTGTTCAATGAAACGTGTCTTGATTCTCGGTGGTGGATTTGGCGGCATGGCAACGGCCCATCGTCTCAAAGAAAAACTTGGTAACGAGGTCGAAGTTATCCTTGTGGATCGCCAGCCATACTTTATGGTGGGATTTCGTAAGAGTTGGGCGTTAATCGGGGAGAAGTCTCTCGAAGAGGGACAAAAGCCGATAGACAGCCTCAGCAGGATCGGGGTCGACGTGAGGCGCGCAACGATCGAAGCGATTCATCCTCAAGAGAAGTCTGCCACTGTTGATGGAGAAAAAATCCAGGCGGACGCGTTGGTCGTCGCTTTGGGCACGGAGTTGAATCCAAACGCTGTGCCGGGCTTTGTGGAGCACGGCTATAACGTATATGACCCGAATGATATTCCTCGTGCGGAAAAAGCATTGAGCGAATTCAAAGGTGGACGGCTGGTGATCGGAATTTTGGGCGGATCGTACAAGTGCCCACCTGCGCCGCTGGAAATGGCAATGTTGATTCAGGACAAGTTCAAGAAAAGCGGCGTACAGGCAACGATCGAAGTATTCACGCCACAGCCAGTGACGTTGCCGATTCTCAGTCAGGCAAGCTGTGATTCGGTGGAAAGCCAGCTTTTGGAAAACGGGATTCGCACGTACGGTCATCACAAGGCGTTGAGCGTGGAAGCGAATGAAGTTGTGTTTGAAAAACGCAGAATGGGGTTTGACTTGCTGTTGGGTATTCCGCCACATCGCGCGACTAAAGTTGTGCGCGAAAGTGGTTTGACTGGCGCATCGGGTTGGATCGAGATCAACCCGCGTACCTGTGAAACTTCGTTTGAAGGCGTGTATGCCATTGGCGATACAACACACATTGTTTTGACGAACAAAAAGACCTTGCCCAAAGCAGGCCTGTTTGCTGAGTTGATGGGGGAGACTGTGTCGGATCGTCTTGTTAATATATTCAGTGGCGAAGAACCTACCGCGCAATTCTCCGGGGAAGGCGGTTGTTATTTCGAAACGGGCAACGGCGAAGCTATGATGATCAAAGGAAATTTCCTTGCCGAGCCGGCTCCTCTTGTGGATATAACCGAGCCGTCCAAGGAATATTATGCTGAAAAGATCAAGTTTGAAACAGATCGTTGGGCGAGATGGTTCGGATAAGCAAAGGATGAAGTTAGAAGGATGAAAGATGAAATCTCCCGTCAGAGTTTTGGCGGGAGATTTTGATTAAGGTTATCGATGAATTCGCTTTCGCTCTGGAAATTCACCATTAAATTCATAAAACATGCTGATAATTTTTTCTTTGGCAAGTTCGATTTCTTCATCGGTAAACTGAATATCATGGATTTCAAATATATTCTCAAACCAAATTGCCTCATCCTTGTGCATGTCGTCCAGATTTGTTGCATTTTTGATTACAGAGCCTTGCCAGGGATCTTCGTGCCGCCAGCGTAAGTATAGGATGTAATCGGCTTCATTGTGCCGCAAATGGTAGTAGCATTGGCTTGGACACCAGATTAACTCATAAAACCACTCTTCTAAGGGGAGTGGTTTGTCATGTTCTTTGGGTAGGTGAAATAGTTCCTCAAACATGGATGGATAATAACATATGTTCAGATGCTTCAGTTTGGTGCGGTAAAATACCTTCATTCCAGCCAAAGGAGAGAGAATGGCCTTACCTGTTTCGCAGGAAAAGCGAGTCTTCGATAGTATTCTGGGAGCGATCGGGAATACCCCGCTGGTCAAGCTGAGTCGCATCGGACGCGATTTACAAGTTCCCCTCTATGCAAAATTGGAATTCATGAACCCGGGGGGAAGTGTTAAAGATCGTGTTGGTGCATTTATCATCGAACAGGCTGAAAAACGCGGAGAATTGAAACCGGGCGGGACCGTGGTGGAAGCAACCAGCGGCAATACAGGTGTGGGTCTTGCCATCGCCGCGGCGCTCAAAGGATATAAGACCATCTTTGTCATGCCCGATAAAATGAGCAATGAAAAAATATTATTGCTGCGTGCTTACGGAGCGAAAGTGGTTATCACGCCGACTGCGGTCGAGCCGGATGATCCACAGTCGTACTACCAGGTGGCGGATAAGTTTGCGCGTGAAACTCCCAATGCCATCCTGGCAAATCAATATCACAATCCCGATAACCCAAGAACGCATGAGCTGACGACCGGTCCCGAGTTGTGGGGCCAGACGGAGGGGCGCGTGACCGATGTGATCATCGGTATGGGAACCGGTGGAACAATTTCGGGAATCGGTCATTATCTTAAGTCGAAGAATCCGAACATCAAGATCGTGGGCGTGGATATCGAAGGTTCGATCCTGACCGAGATCTGGCAGAACAATGGAAAAGTCCCGGCAGGCGCATATCCCAAGACATATAAGGTCGAGGGGATTGGCGAGGACTTTTTGCCATCTGCGACGGATCTGTCGGTGGTGGATTGGATCGAACGTGCCAATGATAAAGAGTCATTTTTGTGGGCCCGACAGTTGGTCAGGCAGGAGGGAATTTTCGCTGGCGGCTCTTCAGGCTCCGCGCTGGCGGGTGCGCTAAAGTACTGCCGCAAGTTAAAGGGGGAGCGATTGCCGGTGGTCATCTTCCCGGATTCAGGTTCGCGCTATCTTTCCAAGTTTTATGATGACAAGTGGATGCGCGAATTCGGTTTCCTCTCGATGGAATTCGGCGAAATGACACTGGGTGATTTGTTGATCGCGAAGCCGGATAAGGCCTTATATACCGCGGCCCTGGGCGATTCGATTCGACAAGTGGTGGCGAGCATGCATCAGCATGGCATTTCACAGATGCCTGTCGTGGGACCGGATGGTTCAATCGTAGGCCTGATCGAGGAAGTGGACCTGTTAAATCACATGCTCGAGAAACATGAACATAGTCAGGAGGAGGCCATTGATACGCTGGTGCAGCATGCGGGTGCAGTCTATCCGCCGGAAACCACACTCGAGGAAGCCATGCCTTCTTTGAAGGCCGGTTATGCCTTGATCGTCATCGAGCACAGTCGCCCGCGTGGCATCCTCACCAAGATCGATGTGTTGGATTACGTGGCAGGCAAATTCTGATAGATTACCGGGAAAAAGAACTCCTGCCCTGAACCGTATCTTAGAACATATATTCGGGTTATAGGGCGCAAAGGATTGGGCGTCCCAATCCACATTTGCCACAGGATGTTCGAATGGATATGGGTGCCGTCAATTGGTTGGCCGTCATTGTTTGCGTTGTTGTCGCGATGTTTAGTGGATTCGTTTGGTACCATCCGAAGGTTTTCTTCCCGACATGGTGGGCAGGGATTGGTAAATCGGGACAGACCGCAAATCCCAACCCAGTCATCTATGTCTTCACGCTTATCGCTGCGCTGGTGGAGGCAGTATCTGTTGCGTTGATGCTGAACGTCATAGGAAGTATGACCGCCTCTTCTGGTACCTTGACTGGATTTATGCTCTGGCTGGGTTTTGTTGCGCCCACGAATCTGGTGAACAAGCTCTTCGCCGGGCAAGGATTCGAGGTCTGGGCGATTGAAGCGGGTAATCACCTGCTCAATCTGGTGCTGTTTGGCGCGATCCTCGGCGGGTGGCATTAGACAAGATCCGGGCCCAAAAGATCATAATAATCTTTCGGGCCTGAAACTTTTGGAGGAGCCATGGAATACGATGATGTTCGAGCATGGAAAGATGTAGACAAACATTTTCCCAGCATGACGATCTATTATGTGTTCCTGCTCAAGAAAGGCCCGACTTGGAGTGCGGAGGAAACACCAGAGATCAATGCGTTGCAGGAAGCGCATCTTGCCAATATGCGGCATCTTGGGGAATTGGGTAAGCTGGTCATCAATGGGCCTTTGCTGGATTCTTTTGCAATCAGCGGGGAGATGCGCGGCATTGGTGTGTTGAAAACAAGTTCACTGGCTGAAGCGCAGGAACTGATTAGCACGGATCCAATGGTGGAGGTGGGACGTTTGATCTTTGAATTGCATGCCTGGATGATCGACAAGAATATTTTGCCCTAAAACTTTAAGATAATTTCCCTTGACGATGAACGGGAGTAGGGTAGTAAAATAGAACATAAGTTCTATGTTACTTAAGGAGGACGCATGACCGCAAATCGTCAATTCTCTCTGGCTCTGCAAGCGTTGACCGAACTTAAGTTGGAAACGGCTGCGCCTCCGCATGAGGCGCAGCCGATTCCTGCTGTGCCGAACCTGAGCGATGTCCTGGCTGAGATCGGACCGCTGCCGCGCGAAGCCTTGTTTCTGGGCTTGGCCTCAGATCGCTTGCCAATTCTGTTGAATCTACATGATCCTCATCCGGGGCCAATGTTGGTAGCTGGAGATGCCGGCTCGGGGAAAACGGCTTTCTTGCAAACGATTGCTCATTCGATCGCACAGACGCACCAGGAAAAGGATGTGCAATTTGGCGTGATCACAAATTATCCGGATGAGTGGGAGAACATGGAAGCGACCCCACATCGCACCGGCGTTTTTGCAGTGGGGCACACCGATACACGCGACTTTCTCCATTCCCTGGTCTCCTGGGCGCACGCCAACAAGAATACACAGCAAAGCGTCTTACTTCTGGTCGATGACCTTGAATCGGTGGCAAGCCTCGACGCTAAGGCCGTGCAGGATTTTCGCTGGCTCCTGTTGCGAGGACCGGCCAGACGTATATGGCCAATCGTTACATTGAATGCGCCCCGCTATGGACAGGTTATCGCCTGGCTGCAGAACTTCCGGGCGCGCGTTTTTGGCCGCGTAGCAAATGGACGCATAGCTGAGGCGTTGGGTGCGGACCCAGTTTCGGCCGTGGATCAACTCGAAGCGCAGATGCAATTTTCCCTCGCGCGAAGAGGGAAAAATGGCTGCGATTCTGGCTGCCCAGTTGCTAGTCTTCCTATCCCTCTTGTGCTACAATCGAATTGTTCGTTGCATGAATGGTGGTCCGACAATCAGAGGGAAAGTTTTGCTTCTTGGCACCTGGGTGTCTGTGATCGCTGGAAATCATGCACAATTGATCCGTTTTGCTGTGAGAGTTGCTTCACTTTCATGGCCCACACTCAGGAGAAGAGTATTTCTATGGAAGCAAAACTTTATGTAGGCAACTTGCCGTACAATACTGCTGATGCGGATCTGCAGACCTTGTTCTCGCAGGCCGGCACCGTGAAATCCGCTCAGGTTATCCGTGACCGCGCCAGCGGACGTTCCAAGGGCTTCGGCTTTGTGGAAATGTCACTCGGCGGAGGAGGCCCAGAGCGCCATTACCATGTTCCATGGTAAGGATTTCAGCGGCCGCCCGCTGACTGTGAATCTTGCCCGCCCACGCGAAGAGCGTCCGGGTGGCGGCGGTTTTCGCAATGGCGGTGGACGCAGACCAGGTGGCAACGGCGACCGCGAACGCAGACGCGATTACTAAATTCCTCCAATCACTAGAAGTTTTCGAGCCAAATGGGCGGTGCCAACCATTTGGCTCGATTTGTTTCCTGACCTCGCGCCGAACGGAAAGACTCGAAGCGAGAGCAAATCTTGTTTTCAAAATGCCCTTAACCATGTCTGAAAACTTTTTCATCCGCGATTATCGCCCTGATGACTTCGACGCGGTCACTATTCTTTGGCGGGTTGCTCGCGAGATATCACTGCCGGCATTTCAGCACACGAAAGGTCATTTCTTCTACGAAGATCAGCATTATTTTCGCAGCCATATTTTGGAAGAGAATAAAGTCTGGATCGTTGAAGCAGAGGCTCATCCTGCCGCTTTCATGGCGATGCAAAATGAATTCATTGATCACTTATACGTTCATCCTGATTATCAAAGACGTGGGATTGGGGAGTTGTTACTGAACCATGCGCGCGGATTGTTTCCCGATCATGTCTGGTTGTACACTTTGCAGATCAACCTGAATGCGCGTGCGTTTTATGAGAAGAATGGATTTGTGGCGGAAAAGTTCGGAATCAGTCCGCCGCCTGAGAACGAACCAGACGTGGAATATCATTGGAGAAGATCGTAATTCATTGTGCTACTGAAACATGAGACCCACTTATCTCGAAGTTAATCTATCTCAACTCAGGAAAAACATCGAAGCCATTCGTGCACAGGTGGCTCCGGCGAAAGTCATGCCGATGGTCAAGGCGAACGCCTATGGTCATGGCATGGATGGCGTTGTGCCATTCCTTGAACCGTACGTGGATTATTTCGGTGTGGCGCTTCTCGACGAGGGGATTCATCTGCGTGAACTTGGCATCCAGAAACCGATACTCGTTGCAGGCGGGACCCTGCCAGAACAAGTTCCCTCGTTCCTGGAATATGATCTGACGCTGACCGGTTCTTCGTTGGACTTACTGGACACGGCCGAAGAAGTAGCGCGTTCAAGTGGTAAGCGCCTCAAGACTCACCTAAAAATTGATACTGGTATGGAGAGGGTGGGCGTCCGCGAATATGAAGCCGAGGCATTCATCCACAAGTCGGCTGCGTGTAAGCATTTAGATGTAGAAGGCATTTACACTCATCTTGCGAACTCTGAATTGAGTGACAAAAAATATTCATCGATGCAGTTGGAACGTTTTCAAGAGGCTCTCGATCTATACCCAAAACATGGTATTCCCATACCAAGGCTGCGACATGTATGCAATTCCGGCGGTGTTTTGAATTTGTCGGAAGCGTATTTTGAAATGGTACGTCCTGGTCTATTGTGCTACGGCGTTTATCCGGGAAAGGAAGTGCAGCGCACTGTCGATGTGAAACCGGCACTGACCTGGCGCTCGAGGGTCGCCTACTCGAAGCGCACGCGGCCCGGGCGGCCAATCAGCTACGGGTCGTTGTGGCAGGCCGAGGCTGAGACTGGAATCGTCACCATTCCGTGCGGATATGCGGATGGTTATTTTCGCCGTATGACGAATCAAGCGCAGGTGGTCATCCATGGGAAGCGATATCCCCAGGTGGGCAGAATCTGCATGGATCAGTTCATGGTGGACGTTGGCCAGGCGCATGTCAAAGTTGGTGAGGAAGTGATTTTGCTGGGGCGTGGTATCACCGCGGAGGAGCTTGCGCAATGGACGGGGACAAACGAATATGAAGTAATGACGAACATCAGCGCACGCGTGCCGCGCGTGTACGTTGTATTCGGTGAGTAATGGTAGAATGGGGCGGTTTCCTTTTGAGGTGAAATGTGAAAAGTTCAATTCAGAAGTATCAGTCGATCTTTACGATTGCAGCGCTGATCATTGCTCTTGATCAGTGGACGAAGTGGCTGGTGCGGATCAACATACCCGCCGGAGAAAGTTGGCTGCCGGCCCCGCTGCAGTGGTTAAGTCCTTATGCGCGCATCGTTCACTGGTATAACCAGGGCGCCTCTTTCGGCATGTTCCAGCAAGGCAATATGGTTTTTACGGTGCTGGCATTTGTGGTGATCGGCGTTATTCTTTATTATTATCCGAAGGTGGGACCGGCGGATTGGCCCTTGCGGCTTGCCATGAGCATGCAATTAGGCGGCGCGGTGGGCAACCTGGTCGATCGTCTCATCAGAGGCCGGGTAACAGATTTTATTTCGGTGGGTACCTTTCCCGTATTCAACTTCGCGGATTCCAGCATTACGATCGGCTGCGTTGTATTGCTGTTGGGCGTGTGGTGGCAGGAACGTGCTTCCAAAAAGGAAAAAGAACGGTCTGCCGCGGAGCAGACCAGCGAAACCACGAGTACGAGTGAGTGACCGTGTACTGAATTTCCGCTTTGAGAAAGAAACTCCTGAACGGCTCGATAAGTTTCTGGTTGGGCAGTTACAGGAGTTTTCGCGTTCACGGATCCAGGGATTGATCGCGGACGGCTTTGTGGAGGTGAACGGTCGCGCGGCCAAGAAAGCGGGTCAAACACTGGAAAGCGAATCCAATGTTATGGTCCGCATCCCGCCAACCGCGCCGACAGATCTGATCGCTGAAGATATTCCGCTTGACATTATCTTTGAAAATGATGATCTCATCGTGGTGGATAAACCGGCCGGGATGGTCGTTCATCCCGCTGCCGGACATGCCAGCGGGACACTGGTCAATGCGGTGCTCGGCTATGATCCCGACATCGAAGGCATTGGCGGGGAAGAACGACCGGGCGTGGTTCATCGCCTGGATAAGGAAACATCCGGGCTGATCCTTTTGGCAAAAAATGAGCGCGCTCATCGCTGGCTCCAGGATCAATTTCGCTTGAGAAAAGTTCAAAAAACATATCTGGCCCTGGTGGACGGGAAACCACCGACGCCGTCCGGCCGCGTGGAAGCACCAATCGGTCGGGACCCGAGTCATCGCAAGCGAATGGCAATCGTCCCCGAAAGCAGAGGCCGCGCAGCCATCTCTGAATATAAGACACTGGAAAGTTTCAAAGAGCATACCTTGTTGGAATTCCATCCGCTGACGGGTCGGACGCATCAGATCCGCTTGCATTGTGCGTTTCTTGGATGTCCGATTGTGGGGGATGAAGTATATGGACGAAGAAAACCCTCGGTTGAAATCAAACGTCACTTTTTGCATGCTTATCGCTTGAATATTATTTTGCCTAGAGAGCAGGAACCAAGCGTCTTCGAATCACCATTGCCGGAAGAATTGGAACAAGTATTGAATACCTTGCGTGCTTGAACAATGGAATCTGTCAGTTTTCGTGACGTACTGATTCTGGTAAAACATTCTCTGCTTGTCAAAGAAAACATCATTTGAGGAGGTATTATGGAATATGTTGATCTCCGCTCTGATACGGTGACGAAGCCCACGCCGGAGATGCGTGAAGCTATGGCAGAAGCGGAAGTGGGCGATGACGTCTACGGTGATGATCCAACCGTGAATCGCCTGGAAGAGATGGCCGCGGGGAAGATGGGAAAAGAATCGGCGTTATTCGTCCCTTCTGGGACGATGGGCAATCTTATCGCCTTGCTGGTTCACTGCCAGCGCGGGGATGAGGCGATCGTTGGGAATCAAGCTCACATTTATTTGAACGAAGTCGGTGGGATGGCTGCCCTGGGTGGCATCCAGCCCTGTCCTGTTTCAAATCTGTCCGATGGAACCCTGGCTTTGGATGACATTCTCTCTTCCATTCGCAGCGAAGATGTGCATCATCCCATCACACGTTTAATCTGTTTGGAAAATACCCAAAATGCGTCTGGTGGCATCCCGTTGAGCGTGGAATATACGCGGCAGGTGGGTGAATTGGCACATCGTAATGGACTCCTTTTGCATATCGACGGTGCACGGATCTTCAACTCTGCTGTAGCGCAAAATGTCTCAGTCAAAGCATTGGTCGAGCCGGCCAATTCCGTGATGTTCTGTTTGAGTAAGGGGCTGGCCGCGCCGATCGGTTCTGTACTGGTCGGCACGCGCAAATTCATCGCGCGGGCGCGTCACATCCGAAAGATGCTGGGCGGCGGCATGCGACAGGTTGGTGTGATAGCCGCGGCAGGGATCATTTCGCTCGAAAAGATGACTCAGCGGTTAGCGGAGGATCACGCCCGGGCGAAGAGAATGGCCGATGGCCTGAAACAGGTTAAGGGCCTGGTTGTGGACGCGGGTTCTCCCTATACCAATATGGTTTATATGAATCTGTCGAAAAATGTTTCCTTGAGTGAGCAGGAAGCCTGCGAAAGACTGAAGAATTTGGGAGTGCTGGTGGATTGGGCCGGGCCGCGACGTTTTCGCCTGGTGACACATTACTGCATCACTGATGATGGGGTAGACAAGGCGCTAGCCGGTTTTCGCAGTGTGATGGATCAGTTGAAATGAGCCGGCAACGGCTTGCTCATTCCTTTTCCGTTTATTGTAGCTTTGCCCAGTGACTGATGTCTGGCTCGATCTGATTGCGTCCCCGTTCCTTGGCAATATATAAGCGACTGTCTGCCAGGTCGATGAGACGGTAGATGTCACCTTCTTCCAAAGGAAAGACTGCGATGCCCTGACTGACCGTGGGGACAGGAATCATTCTTTGTGCACGGTCTTCCACACGTAAGGCCGCCATCCTTTGACCGATACGTTGGGCAATCTGTGTGGCTTGTGCACCATTTGCGCCCGGGAGAGAAATCACGAACTCTTCGCCACCCCATCGACCGACGGTATCCGCCTGTTTGATGTAATGTTTGATGGCCGTACACAGCGTTTTGAGAATGCGATCTCCAACAAGGTGACCGTAGGTATCGTTATATTGCTTGAAAAAATCCACATCCAGCATGATCAGGCTAAGTGGCACATCTGTGAGCAAGACCTCCTCGGTTTGTTCCTCTAATTTTTTTAGGAAATAGCCGTGATTATAAACACCAGTCAGACTATCGAGGCGAGCCTGCTCCTCTACTTGTGCGTGCCGGATGGTATTGTCCAGGGCCAGAGTGATGTGCTGGGCAAGATTGGATAGCAGTTCCATATCCGCCTGGTCGAATGCATTGGGTTGGTAGGAGCCCAGCGCGATCACGCCTGTGATATTCACGGCTTTGAGCGGGACTCCCATCCAGGATAGGCTGGTCTTTTCTTTGCCGATGATAAAGTTACCGACCCCTTCCAGTTCCACATCCTGACGAAGATCAGGCAGGAACAAATCCCTTTGGTTTTTAACGACCCAGCCGGATAATGTTCCTTCGATTGGGAGCCTGACTCCGCTATAGTATTCGCCGTCGTCATAAAATAAGTCCAGATGGATTTCGTTTTCCTTTACGATGCCAACGAAATAGGTGTCCGCTTCCAGAGCATCCTGGATGGTTGCGTTCAGTAGTGAGATGGTCTGTTCCGTTTCGAGTGACAGCATGATTTGACGACTTACTTTATTTATGGTTTCCAGACGATGGATATGCTGCTGGGTAGTATCCTTGAGGCGCAAAACGGCTTCGGCGACTACAACGGTGACGATAAAGGGAGCCATGAACTCAAGGGCTTTCCCGGGGCTATCCAGTCCAGTAAACATGATGGATAGATTGAGGATCAAGATGCCAAGCAAAGCCAGATAAGCGTGATAACGGCCCGTCGTGGTTGCTATGGCAATGATTCCAAGCACAACCAAAATATGAGGGACCTCTGATAAGCGCGCTGGAAGAATAAAAGGAAGCAGGCCCAGACCAACCGCGACGATAACCGCGTTCAATATTCCATAGGCTTCCTGAAAATCCGCAGTTCGGGTGATGAAGGAGCTATGCAACAACACATAAACAATTGCGACAAGTGCATAACCAATTAGATATGGATCTGGGGCTGGATCGTTCAACAAACTATCAATGATCAAGCCGGTCAAGATGGCGATCGTCATGAGTGTGATCGGCAGGATGAAACGTCTGATTTCATGCGGTGTAAACGACCCCAATGGTTTCTTGGATTTCATGCGGTTGTCTTTTCCCCTTCGGTAAATTCCTGATAAGGCAGTCTGGTCAGGGCTTCTACGATGGATGGATCGAATAGTACGCCGGCCTGCTGCTGTAAATACTGCATGGCCTCTTCAGCGGTGGACTTGGTACGATAGCTTCTTTTGCTGGTCAAAGCATCGAAGACATCCGCGACGGCGAAGAGGCGAGCTTGAAGTGGAATATCACCATTCTTTAGCCCAAGGGGATAACCACTCCCATCCCAACGTTCATGATGATATAGGATGACAGGTAGAGTTTCCTGCAGGAATGGGATCCCTTCCACGATATGGGCACCAATGTTTGGATGACCTCGCATGATCTCCCATTCATCATCGGTTAATTTGCCCGGCTTGTGAAGAATGGCGTCACTGATCCCAATCTTGCCAATATCATGGAGCAAGGCGCCTCGTTCCAACGCCTTGAGCTGTTGACCGTTTAATCCCACTTCTTCTGCCAGGAGACCAGCCAGCCAGCTGACCCTCGTACTATGCCCTTCCGTTTCGCGATCGCGCGCGTCGAGCGCCGAAGTCAGTGCGGTCAACGTTTGATCATAGGTGATTTCCAGTTCCGCGTACGCTGCCTCGATCTGTTTGGCCTGCTGCCGGGATTCTGACAACAAGATCGAACGTTCCAGAGCGATCGCGGCCTGATTCGCCAACGTCTGCATGTTTGCAAAATTTTGACCGCGACTCTCCGGGATGTTCATCCATAAGACACCATAAGTCCGTCCACGCGTCAGAAGGGGATAACAGACGAGAGACCCATTCTCCATGGACACGATAATGCTTTGTCCTGTTTCGATGGCCTGATCAATGTTTTCCATGGGATGTTTGCCGCTCGTATGCAAGCCGTTTTCATCAATCCCCACCTCCGTCTCGATCTTTTGTTCTCCGGTAAGCAGGATGATGCCTGTTTCTTTCGCATTGGTTAATTTGTGAGCGGCTTGGGCAATCAACTTAGCTGCCTGACTCAATTCCTCCGCCTGGATGACATCCACGCTCAATTGATATAACATGGACGTGGTATTCAAAGTGTTGCGTAATTCCTGATACAGCCATGAGCTCTCGATGGAGGCAGCTGCCTGTGAGGAAAGCAGATCAGCCAGTGATTCGTCGTTCTCTGAGAAAAAGATGCCTTCTTCTTTTCCAAACGCCAAAATGGTGCCGATGCTTAAGCGATGTAAGCGAATGGGAATAGCCAGAATGCTGCGTAATCCAGGGTGATCGATATCTGAGGATTTTGCGTTGGAATACTTGCGGAGATCGCGCACACGGAAAGGTTTGGTGGCGTTGAGTGCTGCCTGCATCAGAGGTTCATCGGATGGATGTGCCTGCAGCGCGGCCAGCAATTTGGGTGCCTCACCCGCTGAAGCTGTGCGCGAGAAGTTTCCCTGTTGGTCGAGCAAAGTGACGAAAACAAAGCGCGCCTCCAGAGTCTTGCGCGCAATGACTGTGATCTCCTGTACCGCAGCTTGAGGATCAAGCAAAGTTGTCAGTGAAATACCTGCTTGAATCAACTCGGTTAATCGCTGGCGATAACTGGATCGTTCCCAGGCGCGTAGTAATTCGGCGGCCACCCCTTCAGTGATGGCCGCATCCATACTGCTGAACGCATTTGGCTTTTCAGAACTAATTTCAAGTACCCCTTTTACATGCCCATGTTGGAGGATTGGCACGCTGATTACTGACCGGGTATTTTCATTGTTGAGGGGAAAGAAATCAGGATCAAGCTGTGTGTCGTTGACGATCTGAGTCTTCTTAATTCTTATGGTGCGGCCAAGTAAGCCAACGTTTGCATCTTGTCTGTACCCGGGCGGAATAATACTCGTCATCCTTCCCGCTGAGGCGAGTACAACAAACTCGTGTTGCTGGGACTCGGGCATCATCAAGGAAATGAACGAACAGTCCATCGCGCGTTCCAATGTGTTGACGGTGAGTTGGGCTGCGACCGGTGGATCCAATTCAGACTCTAATTGCTGGCTTAACTCATTGAGTAGAATGAGTTGCGTAATGCGATGTTTTTCTGCTGTTAATTGTCGCGTGAGTGATTCAAGTTGTTCGGCCAGCACATTCGTGTTTGTCGTGGGATCAATAGTGGGATCCAATAAGGAATCGTTCCCGTTTTCGTTAGATGGAACGATCTCGTTTTCTTTCCCCGAACCGACTGACAGCAAGATGCCGTATGTAGCCAGGAGAGTGATAGCGCTGCTTAAAAGGAAACCGGCCCCTCGTGCGGATGAGGCCGAGTTCAGCTAAAAGAAGGGGAATCCCAATCCCGGTTATTGTCTGTGCCAGAAGGTAGATCCCGTTCACGCGCCAACTCCACCTATTGTTTCCAGGAATGGCATGGATCACGAAGATCAATAGGAATATGGCGAGCGCGAAAAGCGCCGCTCCGATAGCGACGCTTCCCCATGTAGCAAAATGATCTCCCAGGGAGCCCGGCTTCCTGGGAGACAGCCACATAGCCTCTGCCAATAGCGACAATATCCCGGCTATGATAAGCCTGATCTTCGGCGGTGAAAGTTGCGACATGGTGGTCAAAAGGATAGCACAAAAAAGCTTTTTTTTCTACTAATCGTGAAGGCATGACATCCCAGCCTGGGTTCAGTTACTTACAGCTTTGAAAGCATTCAGGATGAATCTCTGATATAATTTTTCAAAGAAGGGATAACGTCAGGGGAAAAGCCCCTTATCTTTAACCAAAAAAGAAGCATTGCTTATGACTACCTATGTTACCCTTGAACAAATTGATCAGGCAGCAGATGCCGTCCGTGCGCGAACTTCATACCAACCCCGGATTGGCTTCATCCTTGGCTCAGGCCTGAACGACTTGGCCGACTCCGTTCAAAACGCGATCACAATTCCCTATGCCGATTTGCCTAATTGGCCGGTTTCGACGGTGCAGGGGCATGCCGGCCGATTGGTTATCGGGGAGCTGGATGGGCAGGTGGTGTTCGTTATGCAGGGGCGCATCCATTTTTACGAGGGGTATAGCCTGTCGCAAATTACGTTGCCTGTGCGTGTCATGCTGCGGCTGGGACTGGAAATGATGTTTGTGACGAATGCGGCCGGCGGCGTAAATCCGGATTTTTCTCCCGGTGATGTGATGCTGATCACTGACCACTTAAATCTTTTGGGCATGACCGGGGCCAACCCCCTGATGGGCCCGAATATAGATGAGTTGGGGCCGCGCTTCCCGGATATGAGCCAGGCGTATGATCGCCAATTGATGAGCATGGCCCGCGAGGTGGCCGCCAGGGAAAATTTGCTCTTGCAGGAAGGTGTCTATTGTGCGCTAAGCGGACCTTCCTTTGAGGGTCCTGCAGATTTGCGATTCCTACGCGTAGCTGGCGCAGACGCGGTGGGGATGTCCACTGTGCCGGAGGTGATCGTCGCACGTCATGGCGGATTGCGGGTCATGGGACTATCGGGAATCAGCAATAAAGCCAATCTGGATGGGTCCACGGTAACAACACACGAGGAAGTTATTGAAGCCGGAAAGATCATTTCACCAAAAGTGGAAAAGATCATACGCGGCGTTTTACGTTCATTGTAGTCTTGCATTGGTATGGGTTTTGTATATCGTACTCTGGCGAACTATGAGCCGCTGATTTATATTGCGTTGGCGATTGGGGGCCTGTTTACTTTTCGACGGATTTGGCGTTCCTGGCGAGAGTGGCGGGATTCTGTGTACGGACTGGAGCGCGAATTTGCTTTGCGCAGACTCGGACAAGCCACCGCCGCGGCGTTGCTGGTTCTGGCCTTGGTTTTTGCTGAATTCTTCATTGCGACGTTCATCGCGCCGTCTCTGCCTGCTTCCGATATATTAGCGACTCCTACGCTGAATCTTCTTGTTACACCTGCGGAGACCTTATCGCCCGAGCAGGCCACGCAGGGTGTCCCGTCAGTTGGTACGCAATCTGTGCCAACTGGCATGAGTGGTTGCGTGCCGGAGACCAGTATGATCACCTCTCCAGAGCCGGGAGATGAACTGCAGGGTACAATCGAGATCACCGGTACAGCTAATATTCCAAACTTCGGGTTTTATAAATATGAAGTGGCTCCCATGGGTACCGAGAACTGGGGAACAATTTCGGCCGAGCGTACACCGAAACGGGATGAAAAGCTTGGGGATTGGAATACCACCTCTTTGACCAATGGTGACTATTTTCTGCGTCTCGTCATCATAGATAATGTCGGCGCGTCGCTTGAACCTTGTGTGATCGCCGTGCGCGTGGCAAATCCATAACTGGAGAGAATGTGACAACTTTTGAAGTCCGCCCTGCAAATGCAAGCGATCTGCTACAGTTGATGAATCTGGACCATTCCTGCCAGAGCGACTATGTCTGGCAATTGGAACTGCGCCGCGAAGTAGGACAGATCACGGCCAGTTTTCGGGAAGTGCGATTGCCGCGTTCGATCAAGATTGGCTATCCGCGTGATCCCCGTGCCCTGGCCGACGAATGGACACGCTATGATGCCATACTTGTTGCTATATACGAAGGTAACGCGATTGGCTATACTGGCATCCTGCAGGAGCGTGCTGCGGCATCTGCCCGGGTAACCGATCTGGTTGTGGCGCCTGAACAACGCCGCAAGGGAGCCGGCTCCGCTCTTTTAACGGCAACCCAGACCTGGGCCTCAGAGCGCGGCGTGCGCAGAATCATCCTTGAAATGCAGTCAAAAAATCAGGCTTGCATTCATCTGGCCCAAAAATTTGGGTATGAATTCTGCGGGTATAATGACCAGTATTACCCAACTCAGGATGTGGCTTTGTTCTTCGGGAGAGGACTATAGTACTGCTCTAATGTCTAAGCCGCGAGCCGTGCCTTACTGGGATCGGATAGCGTCAGGTTTAGATATAATTGAGAGGCAGTAAAACAAAATTTGGAAGGTCTGCATGTTTAACGGTTGGTTGGATGGCTTACTGGTGGGGCTTCAAACAATCAATAATATCTTGACTGCTGGCATCGCAATTACGGCCTTTTCGCTGTTTTTGTATGCCCTGTCTTTTAATTTACGCGACCGAGTTGCCCGGTCATTTGCGATTATTCTATTGTGTGTGGTGGTTGTCTTTACCACCGAGGCTTTGCAGAACAAGTCCATGCCAGATTGGGGGATCGAACTCCTACTGCGTTTGCAGTGGATTGGCATCATTTTCCTTCCTCCTGCTTATTTACATCTTTCAGACGCCTTGCTTGTCACCGCTGGTCGTCCCTCGCGTGGACGCCGGCGGCTGGCCGTACGTTTGATCTATGTGGTTTCTCTGGGGTTCCTGCTCCTGCTTGGATTGGGAGTTTTGGTTGGCCCTCTGGTGACCAATGGCGGGCCCGCGCCTCACTTGCAACGTACCCTGTGGACTGAGTTCTTCACACTTTATTATGTTGGCATCATGGTCTGGGCAGGGTATAACTTTGCGCGTGCCTTTGCACGCATGTTGACCCGGTCTGGCCGTCGCAGGATGTTGTATCTCATGGCAGGTGCAACCGCACCAGCCCTCGGTTCATATCCTTATCTTTTGTTTGGCTCCAATATCGCCGCGCGTTACCCACTTTTCTTTTGGGGGACAGCGCTGGTGATCAATATACTTGTGGCGGTATTGGTCATTGTCATGGCCTATGCAGTGGCGTTCTTCGGTGTTTCCTGGCCGGATCGCCTGGTGAAGAGTCGCCTGTTCAAATGGCTGTTGCGCGGGCCTGTAACGGCCTCCCTGGCCCTGGGTGTCATGACGATTGTCCGCCGCGCGGGCGCTGTATTTGGCGGTGAGGAATATTCAGCTTTGGTGCCACTGGTGATGGTGGTCACGGTCTTGTTATTTGAACACGCGGTGACTCTCTTCTCCCCACTATGGGAACAGTTTCTCTTTTTTGGCAGGGACCGCGGTGAATTGCAATTGTTACAAAACATTGAAGAGAGATTGTTAACGCGCGGAGATTTGCAGCAATTTCTTGAGACCGTGCTTGCCGCCGTGCGTGATCATCTGCAATCTCCGTGTGCCTTCGTTGCTGCCTTGGATGGCAATGAACTGTCCTTGAGTGTGGTCGCGGGAAATCGTGCCCTGCTTGAAAATGAAGATCTCGACGAAGCCCTGGAATTGCTGGCTCATAACGGCGAGAATGGCAGGCACGAATTTGTCTGGGGTGACTTTTGGATATTGCCGCTGCATCAGCGCCGGCTCAATGGCGACCGTGATGAAATTCCGCCGTTGCTGGGATTGTTGGGCATTGCTCGCAAAGTGGATCACCCTATGGATAAGGATCAGCGCGATGCAGTCTGGCTGCTGGCTGACCGTGCGGCGCTGGCATTGGAAGACCGTCAGTTGCAACAACGCGTATTTCGCTCTTTGCAGGATTTACAGCCTCAGATTGACATGCTCCAACGAATGCGCGCAGCGGGTCGCTATGATTCGCGTGCCAGCTTTTTGGATGAGCCATTATTCGAAGAATCTGATCTGGTGGATTGGGTCAAGGATGCGCTGACTCATTACTGGGGCGGGCCAAAGTTAACCAATAGCCCATTGATGAAACTCAAGATCGTTCAGCTGTTGGCTGAAGAACATGAGGGCAATACTCCCAATGCCTTGCGGGCTTTGCTGCGTAAGGCCGTTGATCAAGTAAAACCAGAGGGTGAAAGAAGATTTACAAGCGAATGGATTCTCTATAATATTTTGGAAATGAAGTTTATTGAGGGGCGTAAAGTGCGCGAAGTGGCCGGGAGGCTTGCCATGTCTGAAGCTGACTTGTATCGCAAACAACGCGTGGCAGTGGAAGCCGTTGCGCGCGCCATTCTTGACATGGAACAAAATGAGGTAATAAGTTAAGGAGGATGTATTATGGACACCAATGGCAGCAACACAAGACGAAAATATGAAAACAGCATGCCTGTCACCGATGAGGGCTGGTGGGAGTCCGTGCTGGCAGAGGAGCGGCAGCACGCGCCGCGTTCGCAGCAGTCTGTGACAAAAGCCAAGCCGCTTGCCCAGGCAAAGGAAGAGTCGATTGCGGAGGCCGTAGCCGTGGAACCTGATTGGAATGCAGTCAAGGAATTGTATTCGCATGACCGCATTGTCGAGATCAAAGTGACGGGTCACAACCGGGGCGGTCTGCTGGTCGAGAATGATGGGTTATCCGGATTCATTCCGTTTTCTCACCTGATTGATCTGGCCGGCAAGGAGCCTGAAACTGACCGTGACGCGAGTCTGGAAAAATACGTGGGGAAAACGTTGAATGTGAAAGTGATCGAATGCGTGCCCGAGGATGGACGGGTTGTCTTTTCCGAACGCGCTGCACTGGCTGAGCCGGGCAAGCGCGAAGAGCTATTCCACCATCTCGAGGCCGGCTCGCGTATCAAAGGCACCGTCACCAACATCACGGATTTTGGTGTCTTCGTTGATCTGGGCGGCGTGGAAGGCTTGATCCATATTTCTGAACTCTCGTGGGGACGCGTCGCACATCCGAATCAGATTGTCAAACTGGGTGAACAGATCGATGTGCAGGTATTGGACCTCTCTCCAGAACGCTGTCGTGTTGCTTTGAGCTTGAAGCGTTTGAACTCAAATCCCTGGGAACATGCCGAAACCGAATTCGGAGTCGGCACCATTCACAAGGCTGTGGTCACCAGCGTGATGTCTTACGGAGCGTTCGCTCGTATTGAAGCCGGCGTTGAAGGTTTAATCCATGCTTCTGAAATGGTTCTGCCACCCAACAAGAACTCCGCGAGAAACCTTTTTCGAGGGCCAGGAACTCCAGGTACAAGTCCTGCACGTGGATGCGACACATCAGCGCATGGGATTAAGCTTGCAACTAAATCCATAATGGCCAAAGAGTCCAAGTTACCCCAGGCAGAAGAGCTGGAACTACGCAACGATTGGCTGGATCGTTTCGCCGGTTTCAATCAACACTTTGGACGCTTCCTGCGCGATGCCATTGGCGTGGGGTTGATCGCCGCAGCAGTCATGACCTTCATGGCGTTGGGTGGTTATACCGATGGCGCGTTGCTGACGCCGTGGGCGGCTTTCCTCTCCCTGTGGTTTGGATGGGGTGCCTACTTGATTGTTATTGCTGTGGGGTATACGGGGTTCGCCTTTCTGCGTCGTAGTACCACTCCCTTGCCTTGGGGCCAACTCTTCGCTCTGGAACTCGCTTCCTTTCTCACCCTCGGGTTGTTCGCCGCTTTACAGGGCAATGATATCCTGCCGCGCGGAATCTGGTGCAGACGGTGGCCGTATCGGCTGGGGGCTCGTGACGTTGTTTTGGCGTTTGGGCGAAACGACCGGAAATTTACTATTATTTGTATTATGGCTCCTGGCCTTGATGAGTGGGTTGAAGATATGGGCCTGGCTGGAGCGGGGACTGATGAAAATAGCAGGGGAGAATCAGCCTGTGGAAATGGTTATCCAGCCAGAGGTGGTGGAGGAAGCGCCCGTCGTTGAGGAGAAAGAGGAAGAAAAAAAGGAACCCGCTCGGCGCAAGAAGTCTACGCCTTTGCCACCTGAATTTCGAAAGTCATTGCGCGTTTCAGAACTGCAGGATAAAAAGCCTGCCGTGCCGCGCGACCGTGATGAGCGATTGCCTTCCCTTAATATTTTGCTTGCGGATCAGAATACGCGTCCCGATGAACGGACCATTAATCAGACAGCTGGCATGATCGAAAAGACGCTGGCTGAATTTGGCATCGTGGCTACCGTGATTGGATTTCGTGTTGGGCCGACCATCACGCAATTTGCCGTGCAGCCTGGTTTTATGAAGCGAGGCAACGCCGCTTCCGAAGAAGAGGCGCAGCAGATCAAGGTGCGTGTGGCACAGATTGCCTCTTTACAAAAGGACCTGACGTTGGCGCTTTCTGCTGAACGTTTGCGTATCGAAGCACCGGTACCCGGCAAGCCCTATGTGGGCATCGAAGTGCCGAATTCACATTCCTCAGTGGTGCGGATGCGTTCCATCCTGGAAACCGAGTCGTTTCACCGCATTGGTGCACCGCTGGCATTGGCCCTGGGACGAGATGTATCCGGTCAGGCTGTCGTGGCAGATTTGTCGCGTATGCCGCATCTGTTAATTGCCGGTGCGACCGGTTCTGGAAAGTCCGTTTGCATCACTTCGCTGGCGGCCTGTCTGGCGATGAATAATCCGCCGGAAGACCTGCGCATGATCATGATTGATTCCAAGATGGTGGAACTTTTACGCTTTAATGGTTTACCTCATCTGTATGGAAAGGTTGAGACAAACATCGAGCGCATTCTCGGTGTTCTGCGCTGGGTGGTGGTTGAAATGGAGCATCGTTATCGCTTGCTGGAAGGTGCTCATGCACGAGATATTGAAACTTATAACCGGCGTATGGCCCGCAAGAAAGATGGGATTCCACTTCCGCGCATCGTTGTTTTGATCGATGAGCTGGCAGACCTGATGATGTCCGCTCCGGACCAGACGGAACATAACCTCGTGCGTCTGGCACAAATGGCCCGCGCCACTGGCATTCATTTAATCGTAGCCACCCAACGACCTTCCACAGATGTGGTCACTGGTTTGATTAAAGCCAACTTTCCAGCGCGCCTGGCTTTTGCTGTGGCCTCCGGTGTGGATAGCCGTGTCATTCTTGATACCACCGGGGCGGAAAGTTTGTTGGGACGCGGTGACATGTTATTCCTCAACCCAGAGGTTGGGAATCCTGTCCGTGCGCAGGGTGTTATGATCACGGATATGGAGATCGAACGTTTGATCGCATACTGGCAGAAAACGGTGGAGGCTTCCACCGACGCACCGCCTTGGGAAAAGTTGTTGAGTGAACCTGAGGAAAATGAGGATCAAGGACTCATCGAAAAGGCGGTCTCGATTGTGCGGCAAAGTCAACGTGCCTCAGCCTCCCTGTTGCAGAGACGTTTACGCATCGGCTATCCACGCGCGGCGCGTTTGCTTGACCAACTGGAAGAGATGAGAGTGGTTGGTCCATCGCAAGGCGGCGGCAAGGAACGCGATGTTCTGCTCGGCCCATTGGACGAGGAAGAAGCAGAAAGCGGTTGAGTAACAGATTGTTTAGGAAGCCTGATGTAGGCCATTCCGCAAGCGGCTGTTATTTTCGCGCTGAGTTATCGCCGCTTTCCAGGATATTTTCCTGTTATGATTGTTGAGCTGTACGACTTCGAGGAGCCATGGAGAGAACTGCCAAATCTATGCCAGTAAAAAAAACATTCACTGATTATTTGCGCCTGTGGTTCAAATGGTTCTTGGACCCGCTGGGCGGTTTCTTTAACCGCTTGGGATTCACTCCCAACATGATGACCATGTTGGGTCTTATCGGCAATATCATCGGCGCATATTTCCTGGCACGTGGCGAAATGTTAACAGGTGGGATTCTTGTTCTGGTGATGACGCCCATCGACGCTTTGGACGGGACCATGGCACGCTTGCGTGGAGAGTTCGACAGACTTTGGTGCATTTGTCGATTCGGTCAGTGATCGTTATTCTGAGTTGATCATTTATGGCGGCCTCTTGTATTATTACCTGACTTCGGGCCAAACGTTAGGCGGGTTGCTGGTCTTTGGCGCAGCCTCTGGTGCTGTGCTGGTATCATATGTTAAGGCTCGTGCCGAAGGGCTGGGCTATGAAGCGAAAATTGGATTGCTCACCAGAGTGGAACGTTATCTTGTGCTTGCGCCAGCCCTGGTGTTCAATCAACTCCTGATTGGCCTGGGCATCATCGCCATCTTTGCCAATATCACTGCATTACAACGTATCTGGTATGTCCGTGGTCAGGCGCACGCGAAGATGAAGAATCAGGAGATTTAGCATGCCTGAAGGTTTTTTTATTGGTCCGATTGAGATACGGTTTTATGGGATTATTCTTATGCTTGGCGCGGTGGCGGGGGCCTGGCTGGCAGCCCGGCAAGCCAAACGTCATGGTCATGAACCGGAGATTGTCTGGGATTTATTTACCTATTTATTGATTGGCGGCATTATCGGTGCACGCATCTGGCACATCCTGACGCCGTCACCCTCCTCAGGGGTGACCGCCACATGGTATTTCACGCATCCCCTGGATGCGCTCGCCATCTGGAAAGGTGGTCTTGGAATCCCTGGTGCGGTCATTGGCGGTATTATCGTTCTGTTTCTCTATGCCCGCAAACATAATCTTAACTTTGCCGAATGGACGGACATTACAGCGCCAAGCATCGCGCTCGGACAGGGGATTGGGCGTTGGGGAAATTTCTTCAATCAGGAACTCTATGGCGCCCCGACGAACCTGCCCTGGAAGTTGTACATCGATCCGGCCCACCGTCTGGCAGGTTACCAGAGCGTGGAGTATTATCATCCCTTGTTCCTATACGAGTCAATTTGGAACTTTGCCAACATGTTCCTGTTGCTCTGGATTTCGCGCCGCTTCCCGGAGCAACTCAAGAACGGGGATGTTTTTCTCGTCTATCTGATCATTTATCCTGTTGGCCGCTTCCTACTTGACTTTTTACGGCTCGATGCTTCCCGGGTGGCAGGGATCAACATCAATCAGACCTTGATGGCATTTGTGGCTGTGTTGTCTGTGGCAATGCTATTGTGGCGGCATCGCAAACATGGTACGCCGCCGCTTCATCAGGACGCCTCGGTCTAGCCTGGAACCTGAGAGGGACTGTTGTCTTATTGACCGCAAGAATCTCTATGCTATGCTCCCATACGTTCATCGTGGATAGGTATGTATGATCGAGACCAATGATCTCAGCAAACAATTCAATAATGAATTCTGGGCTGTGGACGGCGTGACTTTGAGCGTGCAACCCGGAAGGATCTTAGCATTGCTTGGCCAAAATGGAGCGGGAAAGACGACTACAGTGCGCATGTTGACGGCGTTATTGCGCCCCACGCGCGGCAGGGCGCGCGTGGCTGGCTATGATGTGGTTAAGCACCCCCAGGAGGTTCGCTCCAATGTAGGAGTCTTAACGGAGCAGCATGGTCTTTATATGCGGATGACAGGTATTGAATATCTGGAATTCTTTGGTCAGGTTTATGGTCTCACCCCAAAGACGCGTAAAATGCGCAGTGATTATCTTCTTGAATACTTTGGCCTGGCTCAGGCCGCAAAGCGGCGTACGGGCGAATATTCGAAGGGGATGAAGCAGAAACTTGCACTGGCGCGTGCCCTGATGCACGATCCATGCGTGCTCTTGCTGGATGAGCCCACCTCTGCCATGGACCCCGAGTCATCGAGGCTTGTACGGGACGAGATCGCCCGCTTGCGTTCTTCACAGCGGACGATCATTATCTGCACGCATAATTTGGCGGAAGCAGAGTCTCTCGCCAATTCGATAGCCATTATTTTTCGAGGAAAAATTCTCTTAAACGGCACGTTGGAGGAATTGAAGCAACACGTCCTGGGCCCTGCGGAATTCGAAGCGAAATTTGCCGAGGACTTCGACGCCGGAGAACTGGATCTACCTCAAGGGGTGACCCTCGCCTCTCGAAGTAGGACCAGTTTACGGTTCCGTATCGAAGCGCCGCAGGCGGTCAATCCACAAATTGTGCACACGCTGACCTCCCGAAACGCGCCTTTGGTTTCTTTTCAGGAAGTTCCGCGCAGCCTCGAGCACGTTTATCTCAAAACCATGGCAGAGGCGCAAGGGGTGGCTTATGCGGCGTAATCTCAATGCCATCTGGATGGTGGCGCGGCGCGAGTTCACAGATCAATTCCGGGATTGGCGTATCGTTGTGCCGATGTTGTTGCTGGTATCGTTGTTTCCATTCATCGCAGATGATACGACGCGGCAGGCTGTCAATTTCATGAATCGTTTTGGCGGCAGCCTGATCCTGGATAACCTCATCCCGTTTGTTGTGCTGGTCATCGGATTTTTCCCTTTATCGTTCACGTTGGTTGTGGCACTCGAGTCTTTTGTGGGCGAAAAGGAACGTGGCACGATCGAGCCGCTGCTGAGTTCACCGCTGGAAGACAGTCACATGTATTTGGGGAAATTGCTGGTTGGTATTACCACGCCGCTTGTCTTTAGTTATGTTTCAATTGGTATTTATTTGCTTTTGGTCTCACGCCGCCAGGTAACCTTCCCCAGCGCGTATATGTTGACTTTGATCTTTTTGTTGACCTTCGCGCATGCAGTGTTGATGGTCAGTTCTGCCATTGTCATTTCCGTCCAAGCCACGACCATTCGCTCGGCAAATTTACTTGCTTCGTTTGTTGTCGTACCGGTGGCTTTTCTGCTGCAGGGCGAGACGATTCTGATCTTTTGGGGCAATGAAGATGTTTTGTGGTATGCCATTGTCGGTGTTACCTTGTTGGCAACACTGTTGGTGCGCCTGGGCTTGTCTCATTTTCGCCGTGAATATCTACTGGGACGTGAGATCGACGTGATCAATATCAAATTGATTTTTCGCCTTTTTCTCAAGAATTTTACCGGTCAGGCAAAATCAATCTCGGAATGGTATAAGAAGGAACTGCCGCTCACTTTGCGTCAGTTGCGACAGCCGCTCTTGATCGTGATTGGCTTGGGACTCGTCGCGGGCATTGTGAGTTATATGTGGGTGGTAGAGAATGTGCCGGCTTATGTGGATCTCACACCTGGGCGTATCGACCAGATACGTACATTTCTCACCGAGAATCTTACGAACCTGGATACATTGGGCGAACGGCTCCCTGCTCCGCTGGTGTTCTATCACAATGCACGAACCTCGCTGGCTTTTCTCTTGCTGGGTCTGGTGTCTTTTGCCACTCTCGGCCTGACCCTGTTCCTGGGAAATATCGCATTGGTTGGCGGAGTCTTGGGAGCGGCACATCTGGTTGGTTATTCTCCTCTGCTCGCTTTCAGTGTAGGAATTTTGCCACATGGCATTTTCGAAATATCGGCGATTGTGCTGGCTACCGCAGCCATGCTGAAGGTCGGTGCGCAATTGGTCACCCCGCAAACCGAAAAAAGCCTGGGCGAAACTTTGTTGATCTCATTGGCAGACTGGTGCCGTGTTTTTGTTGGTATTGTTCTGCCGTTGCTGGCGATTGCCTCTGTGATCGAAATTTATATCACGCCCGTGTTGATTAAACTGGCATTCCCATATTTGTAGCGACGAGGATTTCATGCCGAAAGTCATTATTCTCGGTTCATCCAATGCAGTGCCATCCAAGGATCATGAGAACACTCACCTGGTTATTATTGGGGAGCAACGCACGATCCTGGTGGATTGTGTGAGCAATCCGGTTGTGCGGCTCGAACAGGCCGGTGTGGATTTCAATGATCTGACTGACATTGTCATCACCCATTTTCATCCGGATCATGTCTCCGGCATTCCGCTGTTGCTGATGGACATGTGGCTGATGGGGCGCACGAAACCAATCAACATTTATGGTCTCCACTATACAATGGACCGTCTCGAAGACCTGATGGGCTTCTACGGTTGGGCGGAATGGCCAAACTTCTTTTCAGTGGGTTTCTATCGTCTGCCGGAAGCCGAGATGGCTTTTGTATTGGACAGCGACGAATTCAACATACGTTCATCTCCGGTGCATCATATGGTGCCCACCATTGGCCTGCGAGTGGAGTGCAAACATGGCAGGGTTCTGGCATATTCCTGCGACACCGAGCCCTGCGAGCAAACGGTCCGCCTTGCGGACGGCGCGGATATTCTCATTCATGAGGCGGCCGGCGCGACGTTTGGACATTCCTCCGCGGAGCAGGCGGGTGAGATTGCCACCAGGGCGGAGGTTGGTAAACTTTATCTAATTCATTATCCGACAGGACGTTTTGCCAAAGGAAACATTGCGGCTGAAGCCAGCAAGACCTATAAAGGCGAAATCATTATTGCTCAGGATTTTATGAATATCGACATATAAAACGAAACGGTCACCAATATGGTGACCGTTTCGTTTTAAGAGTTTCTTTCTCCCAGCGGAAGAGGGATTTACCAGCCGTTGATATACGGCTCCCATTCGTTGTATTCATTCAGGTGCCTGCCAAAAATGTATATGGCACTGGCCGGCGGTTCCTTTGGAATGTGCAGCAAGCTCATGTGTGCTTCCTCAACTTTGCGTCCGCCTTTGCGGTGATTGCAATGTGGACAGGCCGCTACAACGTTGGTCCAGATGTGTTCACCACCCAGGTGGCGCGGCATCACATGATCCACGGTCAGGCTACCCTCCCGCTTTCCACAGTACTGACAGGTATAATTGTCGCGGCGAAAAACTTCCCGCCGTGTTAGTTTGACGTGCGGGCGCGGGCGATGGACCTGGTTCTCCAGCCGAATCACGGAAGGACGCGGCAGTAATTCCTTGACCGTACGAATGTGACCACGTCCGTTTACCACCATATCGGCTTTCCCTGCCAGGAGCAGGCCAATCGCCCGGCGTGTGGTACAAACATTAATCGGCTCAAAATTAGCGTTGAGCACTAGCACAGGTTCTTGCATACTGCCTCTATAACAGGCACGATTATACTGCTGATTTTTTAAATCCGTAGAATCGCCCTCATATCGTGTCATGAAGTTGTCATATGTCATGGGAGAATATATGAAAGTGTTGATTGCCGGTGGATTGGGTTTTCTGGGTACTGCCCTCAAAAACTCGCTCTTAAAAGATCAGCACGAGGTCTTTGTTTTGACGCGTAGTGCCTCGAAAGACGCGCATCGAATCCACTGGGACGGGAAGACGGTCAGCGGGTGGGGGGCCCTGGTCAACGAAATGGACGCGGTTGTAAATCTGACGGGTTATGGTTTGGAACATTGGCCCTGGAATCCACGACAGAAGCAGAGATTTGTCGACTCTCGCGTCATTCCAGGACGCGCGCTTGTCTCCGCCATACAGGCATCGACGCGTCGCCCGCGCGTATTCCTGCAAGTTTCCGGCATCAATCGCTATGGTCTGCGCGGTGAGGGCATTGCTGATGAATCAACACCCGCCGCTGATGATTTTCTCGCACAGATCACCGTTCCGTGGGAAGATACGACCCGACCGGTGGAAGAAATTGGCGTACGCCGCGTCATTACCAGAAACGCGGTTGTACTCGGGCAGGGCGGCGGGTTATTTCCACTGATGGCTTTGCCGGCGCGCCTCTTCTTTGGCGGAAAATTTGGAGATGGAAAACAAGCCATGCCCTGGATCCATCTGGTGGATTACACAAATGCGCTCCGTCTCTTGCTTGAAAATGAAGATGCCCGTGGTGCCTACAATTTAATTTCACCGAATCCAACTTCCAACGCCGAGTTCATGCGTGCGATTGCGAAAGCCCTGCATCGTCCTTATTGGTTTCACACTCCCACGTTTCTATTAAGAATGGTGCTGGGCGAAATGAGCATTCTCTTAACTGAAGGCCGTTTTTCCCGGCCCAAACGTTTGATAGAATTGGACTTCCAATTTCAGTTCGGAAGACTGGCAGATGCGATGGAAGATTTACTTGTGCGCCATAAGCAGCCCAGACCCGGCATCCTGCCCAGCGCCAGGTAAAGCTTATAACTTGTTCTATGTGCTGGATTCCTCGTAAACGCGAATGATGTACAATTAGAACAAATGTTCAAAAGAAAGGAGATGGTGGCTGGGTTTCAATGAACGTTTGCCACCGAAATACCATGAAACGTGTATTGATTTTGATTTGCTTGCTTTTAACTGCTTGCGGGCCAAAAGCCGCGCAGCAATTTAACGCTTTGCCTACTGCCTATATTGATCCTTCTTATCCAACGGTGGAATCCCCGCCGCAGACTGCCATACAAGCCTCCAATGGCATCGAGGTCCGGGCCGACCGAGCCTGGCGGGATGGGAAACAGGTGAATGTGGATGTCTGTTTTACCCTGTTGGATGCCTCTGACTGGTCGATTTGGAGCGCAAGCCTGGAATATCCCGGCGCCTCCATTTTGGACTTTGGTTCGACCTTACTTAGCTTGCAGGAGCCATCTGCAGGACAGTCTGGTCAGCGCTGCGACACATTGTCCTTCCTCAATGTTCCGCCTGATGCAGATCTTTCCAACGTTACGGTGACTGTGGACGCGATCGCGGCCCAGCCGCGTGCCGAGGATTATTGTATGATCTATATGCCCAAGATTCAGCAGGCGCTGGGCGAGCGCGGCATTGCCATCACGCTGAACTGCGCGGATGTCAACGGTGTGCAGACCATGCAAATCGCCAGCAAGCCTGACAGCATGTCCGATCAGGAAGCCGAACAGATCGTCTACAGCGATGAGTTTTATACCGTGAAGGGACCCTGGTCGTTTACCTTCAATCTTGGTCAGTGATATTGTCCACGGAACTTCATCGCGTGTATAATTGGCTTATGTGTGTACCAAAGTTTGCTGCCAGATACTATTATTACAGCCCCACGTAAATCCGCGGCGGTCTGTTGGGAGCGCGCCCATGATGCCGCGGCGTCATGGGCGCGCTTTTTGTTTGTAATTATGTGGCTGGGATGGCATCCCGCCTTATTTAGGAGGTTCAGTTGAACATCGAAGAACAAGTCGAATTGCTCATGCAGGGCACTGAATATGGCGACGAAGAATTAAAGAAGGCCATGGCCAATGAATTACGTCAACGCCTGATCGACGCGGAAAAAGAGGGCAGACCATTGCGCGTCTACTGCGGTTTTGATCCAACATCCACTGATCTGCATTTGGGGCATACGATTCCCATGCGCAAGTTGCGTCAATTTCAGGATTTGGGACACGATGTGACCTTTCTGATCGGAAGTTATACGGCGCTGGTGGGAGACCCATCGGACAAAAATAAGGCGCGTCCTGTTCTGACCGAGGAGCAGGTTGCCCACAACGCGCGGACTTATGCCGAACAGGCTTTCCGTGTGCTCGACCCCGAAAAAACGAAGGTGCGCTACAACGGTGAATGGTTGAGTGAGTTGTCTTTAGTCGATTTAATTCGCCTGGGGCAAAACTTTACTGTGCAGCAGTTCCTAGCGCGCGATAATTTTGCCAATCGTCTTGAGAAGAATGAGCCCATCTATCTGCATGAGACGTTTTACGCCTTGATGCAGGGTTATGACGCGGTGGCGTTGCAAACCGATGTGCAAGTGGGTGGGTCGGATCAACTGTTTAATATCATTGTGGCCGGGCGCAAGTTACAGGAAGCATTGGGGCAAAGACCGTTAGTGGGAATTGTACTGGGTATCCTGCCTGGTACAGACGGCGTGCAGCGCATGTCAAAGTCGACTGGGAATATCGTGCCGATCAATAATGGCGCGGAGGACATGTATGGCAAGTTGATGTCCATCCCTGATTTTGCAATGGGAAAATATTTGCGCCTTGCCACTCGCTGGAGTCCGCATGAGATCGAAATGCTTGAAAAGGAAGTTGAAGCGGGAAAGCTCCATCCGCGTGATGCCAAGATGAAACTGGCCTTTGAAATCGCCAGTGTTTTCTATGGCGAGGCGGATGCACAAAAGGCACAGGAGGCGTTCGTGAAAACTTTCCAGCAAAAAGAAGTACCGGATGAGATGCCGGAATATGAATTGCAAGATGGACAAACTGTGCTGGAGGTTGTCCTGGCCGCCAAAATGGCCGCCAGCAAGAGCGAAGCGCGGCGTCTGTTCGATCAAAAGGGTGTGAGGCTGGATGGAGAAACAATCGAACGCGGGGATGTCATTTTCCCGCATCCCGGCGTGTTGCAGGTTGGCAAGCGGAAGTTCTTGAGAGTAGGGTGAAGCAGAACCGCGCAGACTTCTTATTCCGTTTGATCTTCGCCTTCCATCATATCGACAAAGATGTCGACTATTTTCGGGTCGAGGATCTTGCCGGATTGGGACCGAATGTAGGCGAGAACTTTTTGTCGCGGCCACGCTTTCCGATAAGGACGATCCGAGAGCAAGGCATCCCAAATATCCACCGCGGAAAAGATGCGTGCGGCCAGGGGAATTTGTTCACCTTTCAGCCCGCGAGGGTAGCCGCTTCCATCCCAGTGTTCGTGATGGCAATAGGGAATATCCAATACACCGCGTAAAAACGCAATTGGCGAAAGCAAATTATACGCATAGATGGGATGCATGCGCATCTCATTCCATTCCTCGGCCGTAAGCTTTCCGGTCTTTTTGAGGATGTGGTCTGGAACGCCCATTTTGCCAATATCATGCAGCAAAACGCCGCGGTGGATCGTTACCATTTCATTCTCGGAGAGCTTCATGTATCTGGCCAGACGCAGTGTCAATTCGGTGACCCGGCGGGTATGACCTTCAGTCTCGCGGTCGCGTAACTCCAGAGCGCGTGCCCAACCTTCCAGAGTGGTGTCATAGGCCTGGATCAATTCCTGGTTCGAGCGCTGCAGATTCTCAAACAACTGGGAGCCGTCGATGGCGATCGCCGCCTGACCTGCTAACGTATGCAGGAATTCCATCCAATCCGGAGTGGGGGCGAGCGGCGAGCGATGGAATATTTCGAACACGCCTTTGATCTGGCCTTTCACGATCAATGGAATGCCAATGTAGGTGACGAAACCTTCGCGTTTCACAAAAGGTTCGTTTATGATTTCAGGCGCATTTTGCAGATCGGTCACGTGATGCGTACGTTGTTTAAGAATCACCTGACCGGCCAGTCCTTCGCCGATACGTATTTGCGGACGGGTCATGGAGGGGGTGTTGAAGCCTACGCCCGCCAGATACGTCAGCGCTTGCAGATCTGGATAATAGATGGCGATATCTACTGCGTCCACGTTGAGATGGCTGAGGGTTTGATCCATCAAAATATTCAGCGTCAGGCGCAGGTCGAAGGAGGAGGCGATGGCCGCGTCGATATCACGTAGCGATGTCAGCCTGCGAACCTGTTTCTGACTTTGCTCATAAAGCTGGGCGCGGTGGATCGAATTTCCGGTAATTTCTGCAAGGATGGTGAGCAGATTCAATTCCTCTGGGACCTGACGGCCGCCTTCCGTGGAGATCATCAAAACACCCACCGGCCCGGCGGTGGATTGGATGGGGATATAAACTGCAGCGAGTCCACCGGGTATGGTTTCGCGGTTCGGTTCAAACAATAACGGATCGCTCTGCAGTTCAGACGACTTATATATGTTCCCGGATGTAAACGTGCGACCAATCAGCCCATCGAGGGGCTTCATGGAGGTCTGCTTAAGTTGGGTTTCTGCCCCGCTGGCAATCTGCTGGACCAACATGTCATTTGTGTGATCGTAAAGCCAGATCGAGCCATGAGCAGTATTTGCCAATTGCAATGACTCGTTGAGCAAGATGGGGAGCATTTCTTCGAGCGATTGAGCCATGCGCAGGGAGGTGGAAACCCGATTGATGATCTCGAGTTCTTTCAGGCGTCGCTTCGTCTCGTCATACAGACGAGCATTTTCGATGGCCACTGCTGCTTGGCGGGAAAGACTTACCAGGAAATCCAATTCCCGGGGCGCAAATTCCGAGCCCATACCTGAGCGCCAGACTGCAAGCAATCCGGTGTGTTGATCTTTCAGCATGATCGGTACGCCCATCAAGTGTTCAAGAGGATTCTTCTGTGTCCCTTTGATGATGACCGCGCGGGGATCATTTGAGGTGTCATTGACAATTTCGCCCATATTTTGCAAGGCCATATGACCCAGGATTCCCTGACCAATGGGTAATGGATCGTTTTTGATTTCTTCGGCATCCAGACCCAGTGCTGCGATGGCGTGTAATGCCGATTTGGATGGATCGGCCAGATACACGGCGCTGGTCTCTGCCCGCAGCAGGCTCATGGCATAAGAGGCAATACGTTCCAATACTCTATCCAACTGAAGCGTCGCGGAAATGTCCCGGCCAACTTCTGCGATGGCGGCAGCTTCTTGTGCCTGGCGATTGATTTCCTCCACTAACCGTCCTGATTCGATGCATATGGATGCCTGATGTGCAATACTCACCAGGAAATTCAACTCCGATTCATTGAATAAACCATTTTCCTTAAATCTCCAGGCATTGATCACACCAATCGATTTTCCGCGCAGGATTAACGGCGCTGACATCAAGGTTGTAAGTTTCTCCTCCCTGTCCCGTGTGCCGGGTACGACCACTCTACGCGAATCTTCCATCGTGTCACTGATGATTTCCGGCTTCCCATTCAAAAAGACGCTTCCCGTGATCCCTTCGCCAGCTTTGCGCACGTGTGACAGTAATTCCTTTTGATAAACTCCATGAGCAGTCACGGTTTTGAGGGTACGGTTGTTTTCCTGAAGGAGATAGATCGCGACATTATTTGCGTCAAGCAGTTCAAGTGCACGCTGTGCTATCTTGTCCAATGCCGGCATGACCTCACGTGTGGTCGCGATCTCGTTTGCAATATCTGCCAATGCTTCGATGATCTTTGAGCGACGACTTTGCTCCTCAAATAGTCGGGCATTTTCAATGGCCGCGGCAGCTTGATTGGCAAGCGCCATAACGGTATCAGTGATCGATTCGCTGTATGTATCCACTGCAAAGCTATCCAGTGTAATGTAACCAATCACTTCGCCGTGTGTGATCAGCGGCGTGGCCATCCAGCCATGCACCTGGTGAGTCTTGCCCCAGTTATGATAACGTGCATCCTTTTGTGCATCGCTTAGAATGATTGGCCATCGGGTCTCGCGGATTTTTTGGAACAGGGCATCACTGGAGGGGAATTTGAGACCAATGAGGTCTTCGGGGTATTCAAAGCCCTGGCAGATTGCCAGTCGCAGCCATTCACCTTCATGAAGAAAAACACTGGCACTATCGTAATGCACGATTTGTTTTAACGCCTTCAGAATGTCTTCCATGACTCGATTCAGATCGAGTGTGGATGAAATGGCTGTGGCTGCCTGCCGCAAGGTTTCAGCCTCCTGGCGCCGCTTTTGCTCCAATTCGAACAGACGACCGTTTTCAATGGCTGTTGCAGCATGAGTGGCCAGCATTTCAAGCAATACCTGTTCTTCCGTATCGTAGGCATAGGGCTCATAGCACTGCGCCGAGATCATACCGATCACCTTATTGCTGATTCTCATCGGGATAGCTGCCACAGACTGAACTTGTTTGGGCGAACCAAAGTGGATCACGCTCCTCTGCTCGATTTCGGTCTGATTCCTCAAAATGATACTTTTACCCTCACTGATAACGGTATGTGTGATTCCCCGTCCTGATGGAATCCTTTCCACTGTAGCGCGGCTTCCATCTTCGACCGTGTATACCGCGATGTTCTCACCCTTCGCAAAATCTTGAAGAACAATGATGAATACATCGCAGGGCATTAACTTGCCGGCAGCTTCGTGGATGGCCGTGTAGACCTGCTCGGAGTCTTGACTGATGCGAACAATGTCCTGACTGATGCGATGAAGCACCGCGCGCCGTTCCGCGGCCTGCACGGCCTCCTGATATAAACGGGCATTATCGATTGCCACGGCCGCGGAATTGGCAAGGGTAGCCAGCAGGCTTTCATCATGTTCGGTGTAGGCATTCAACCTGGTCGATGCCGCGACGATTGCTCCGATTACTTTATCGCGCGCAAGCAATGGAACGCATAATTCTGACCGAACGTCTGGTTGGATGGCAACATACCGGGAATCGTCTCTTACATCTCCCACACGTAATATCCGTTTATGTTGGATCGCCCAGCCAACCAGGCTTTGGTCGGCTTTCTTCTTGAAATTCTTCAGGTGCCCGATTTCCTGAGCATGTGCAGATTCAGAAGTTCCGTGACGGCTCATGGCGAGTGGCATAAGCAGTTGCGTATTTTCATCAATCGCGACGACAACGCAGAATTCATAGCCCATCGTTTTTTCCATGGCCTGGACGAGGTTCTGCGCAATGATTTCCGGCATCAGGCTTTCGGTGAGGGAGCGCGTGGTTTGGTAGAGCGTATCGAGTTCTTTGGCTCGCCTCTGCTCCTCCTGGAAAAGACGTAGGCGTTCCAAGGCCGTGCCGAGACTGCTGGCGATGGTGGTCAGCAGGCCCTCGTCAATTTCATCGAAGGCCTCGGGTTGGCTGCTTTCAACGTTGATAATACCGATAATTCGGCCGTTAACCTGGATTGGCACGCACAACTCCGATTGGATTGCCGGAGAAACATCGATAAAGGCGGTGTCCTTTTTTACGTTGCCAACGCGCTGAATTTTTCCTTGAGAGACTGCCTTTCCGGTGATCCCCGCTGTGATTGGAAAGCCGTTTGTCCAGTTTGAGAGATCCGCACCTCGGTAGGATGTATGCGGCGTAAGAATATTGCCTTTCTCATTCAGCAGTAGAATGCCGCAGACTTCCGTATAGATCATGGCGACGATTTCGGTAACTTTCTCGATGATCTCGCCTTCGGACTGGCCCTCAGTCCCCGCGACGGTGGCAGCTTGCAGGATGGCCAATTCCATAACCTGCCTTTGCAGCGCTGCTTCAGTTTCCTTCTCCCTGGTGATATCAAGCAGGACGCCCTGCCAGTAAAGAGGATTGCCCGCCTCGTCAACAATGAGGCTGGTATCTTCCTTAACCCAGACAGTTCCCCCGTCCCGCCGGATAAGACGATACTCCTCCGTAAAATGCTGTCCTTCGTTATGTGTTTCCCGATCCCTATGAATGATGTGCTCCCGGTCATCGGGATGTATGGACCTGATCCATAGATCCGGGTCGGCGCGCCATTCGGCCGATGTATAACCGGTCAATTCCTCGATGCGTGGACTGATGTAGAGGGTCGTTTCTGCTTCGTCCACACCATCTAAAAAGACCACTGCCGAGATATGTTCGACCAGCGACTGGTATTTGACTTCGGCTTCTCGTAACGCAGTCTGTTCACGTAAGTAGCGGTTCTGGGCGATGGCGTTGCTGATGACAACGGGTAAACGATGTAAATAATCACTTTGCTTGACGAGATAATCGGCTGCGCCCGCCTTGAGTGCGCTGACCGCGGCTTCCTGATCGCCCTGGCCCGTAACCAGAACGACTGGCGGGGGAGACCTGCGTTCATGCACCTTTTCCAATAAATCCAACCCTGTGCCATCCGGGAGACGCAGGTCGCTCAAGATCAAATCGATATCCGGCTCTTGATCCAGGATATCCAGCGCCTTCTTGATTGTTTCTGTATGTACCAGCCTAAATCCCTGCTTGAGATTCTCTTCCAGTGTTCTCTGTGTTAGCACCACATGTGCTATTTCATCTTCCACATAAAGGATTTTCACTTAGCCGGTCCATTCTTACGAGATGTGGGATATATATTTTAGTTAAGACGAATTTTAAAGCATTATATAACAAAGAATCATACTCAAAACATGATAAAACTGATAAGTCAAATAAAAAGAAAAAGGCACCTTATGGCGCCCATTCAATCAAAAATGATCAATCTTTCATCGTAAATTTTTGAGAGGCGTCGAGGGGATTCGAACCCCTGAATGAGGGTTTTGCAGACCCTTGCCTTACCACTTGGCCACGACGCCATTTAAAAATACTGAGCGGGCGATGGGATTCGAACCCACGACCTTCTCCTTGGCAAGGAGACGTACTACCACTGTACTACGCCCGCGTTCTTGGTCCCACTTTCTGACCGAGAGTGCCGAGACACAGAATCGAACTGTGGACACCGCGATTTTCAGTCGCGTGCTCTACCAACTGAGCTATCTCGGCCCGATATTTTGTTGTTAAGCGTTCGTGATTTTACTAGGGGAGATAGGGATTGTCAAGCAATGTTCTTTGCGTTGAGCGGACACTGGGCCAAAGCGAAGCGGAGGTCGAAGCACATGGACTAAGAACACGCCCCACTACTTGACCTCCATCTGCTTCCACACTACAATCTTTGTCCTATTCTGATGGGTCGTCATTGCGAGGCGCGAAGCGCCGTGGCAATTCCCGCTTGATCGATGAGATGGCTTTGGACTGCGTCCTCCGCTCAGCGCGGGGATTCACAATGACGGGAAAATGATTTATGTTTGAAAACTTAACCGATAAACTCAACCAGGTATTCGATCAACTGCGCCGGCGCGGAAAACTCTCCGAAGCGGACGTGGACGCGGCCATGCGCGAGGTGCGCCTTGCCCTGCTTGAAGCAGATGTGCACTTTAGCGTGGTCAAGGCTTTTGTTGCCCGCGTGCGCGAACGCGCCGTGGGTGCGGAGGTGTCCAAGGCGCTGGTCCCGGGCCAGCAGGTGATCAAGATCGTCAACGAAGAATTGATCCAGACCCTTGGCGAGCCTGCGCCGTTAAATCTGACCGGCCCCAAGCCGCGCGTCATCCTGATGGTTGGCTTGCAAGGTTCAGGCAAGACGACTGGTGCTGGCAAGTTGGCGCGCTTGCTTCGCTCGAAAGGGGAGCGGGTAATGCTTGTCGCGGGAGATCCCTATCGTCCCGCGGCGGTACAGCAGTTGCAACAATTGGGGGAGCGGCTCGACGTGCCAGTCGAGACAGATCTAAATATCACGCCGCCGGAACTCGTCAAGCGCGCCTTTGAGAAAGCGGAAAAGGGTGGCTTCGGCGTGATGATCGTGGATACAGCCGGTCGGTCGCAGCTGGACGCGGAGCTGATGAACGAGCTGAAATCCATCGTGGCGAAAGTCCCACCGGTGGAGACCCTGCTCGTGGTCGAACTCGATGATCGGTCAGGAAGCGTTGAACATTGCACAAGGCTTCCGTGACAATATATCCATTACCGGTTTGATGATGACGAAGATGGACGGCGACGCGCGTGGTGGCGCGGCCATCTCGATCCGTTCGGTGACCGGCGTGCCGATCAAGTTTATCGGTACAGGTGAAAAACTGGATGCGCTCGAAGCTTATGACCCGTCACGCCTATCGTCGCGCATTTTGGGGATGGGCGATATGATCGGTTTGATCGAGAAAGCAGAAGCCGCCTTCGATCAGCAGATGTCAGAGAAGACCGCCGAGCGCATGCTGCAGGGACAGTTCACCCTCGAAGACTGGCTCGATCAAATGAAGCAGATGAAGAAAATGGGACCACTGGCGCAGATCATGGATATGCTGCCGGGACAGCTGGGACAGGCTGCCCGTCAGGTGGACCCCAGAGAGATCGAGAAGAATTTTAAGCAGACCGAAGCGATCATTCATTCAATGACGATTAAAGAGCGCCGTAACCCGGATATTTTGAATGCTTCCCGCAGGCGACGCATTGCTGCGGGTTCCGGCCTGCAAGTACAGGATGTGAATCGCCTGATCAAGCAATACCGCGAAACACAGAAGATGATGAAGATGCTACAGAAAAGTGGTGGAAAAGGGTTGGGAAAGCTGTTTGGATGAGGCAGTTGTCAACTTGTTCGTGGTCAATCGCCTATCTACAATATTGAGCATCCAGATTCTTGGCTTCCCGCTCTTTCATAACAGCCTCTTTGTTGGCTGATAAGTAATTGATCAGTCCATCCAATCCTTCTGCAACCTGTTGATTCCTTGTCGGGATACATACTCCGCCGCTCTGCGGCGAAAAGTTCTTACGGGGTTGGGATCTTTGATACCCCGTCCGCTTGCGGCGGGGTAATTCATTAAGCGAAGACCATTGACTTTTGGCTACAAATACAACGTCTGGGAAAAGTCTGGTCAAGTCAGGCGGGGTTGGATTGTGGTTCTTAACCATCGTCGCAATATTGGTCCAATTCTCGATATCACAGCCCGTGTATGCATTAATATAATCACCGGATAGTTGTGTGAAAGCATTGTAGGCTGCGGGCAATTCAAAGGACGGATCACCGATGCTTCCGATATGATCGGGATCCAGGGCGATCAGAAATAGCTTTGCTCTGAACTGCGCTTCATAAAACCAATACACGGCATTGTCGTTGTCGCCGAGTTCGAAGAGTTTGATAGCCAACACAAACATCTGTTCCGGCGTTAAATCAGCCTTGTTCTGCGTCATTTCATCGACCAGGGCAGACAGTTCGTCATACTTGAAAGTTTCCAGCTGTTCACTGTAATTGCCTACGTTGATTTCATGGCTGGCAGAGTCATAAAAGGGCGATGCAGTCACTCGCAAAGGTGAAAAAGTGGAAGTAGGTGGGATGGCAATATTTGAAACGGAAATTTGTGGAAGTGCAAAGCCAAGGAATGTGACCCCGAAAATTGCTATTACAGAAATAAGGAGCAGGCTATTTTTTTTTCATCGATGAAATCATTCCTGTATTGGTTATGGAATCTTTATCTGGCCCAACAATTATGAAGCCAATTTTTAGAATATGATTTCATTATAGACGCGACTTCTCAGAAGTCAATGATAGGATTTTTGGTGATTACCCACAAGTGAACTCGTGAGACGGAAAAGGGTGCAAGCAGACAAAAGACAAGGTCATGCAAGTAACAATAACAGCCGAGAGGCCCTGCAAGAGCCAATAGGGACCGTCGCGGTCAGTTGGGATGCCCAATTGGCCGCCGAGTTGCCGAAGCCAAAGAACCGCCTTGGGCGGCCAATGTTCAGAAATGACGAAGACAATTTGAGCCGTCAAGAGAACGATGGCGAACAGACGGCGCATACGGTCAACGGTTGGGAGGCGCATGTCTTCCACATCCAAACCTTGTTCTTGATCAAAGCGATAGCCATGTTCAATGCGGGAGCGCAAGCGCCAATCGTTATAGAGCTGTTGAACAGCAGCCACCTTCATCAGCGGGATGTTGGTAATCAAGACCAGTTGTCGATCCAAAGTTTCATCATCAGCCACCATGATCCACAACGGTTTTTGTGTGCCTGGGCTGCGAATCTTGAACCAGCCAAAATAAATCGTGTCGAGTCTGGTTTTTCCAGCATGCTTGAACAATACCTGGAAGGTGGCCTGATCAGGAACACTTTCCACCAAGTCTTGTAGTTTTTCCGTTTCCCAGCGCTCGAGGCGCGCATTGTAGACTTCCACACTGCGCTCCAGATGGCTGATGCGGAAGACAAATTCCTGCTCTAATTTCACGACCTGGGCCAACATTTTTTGGTCATCCAGCCCCAAATCACCGACAAACCGTATTGTTTGACCTGGATCCAAGCGAACGGTGTTCGTAAAGGCTTGTTCAATCTCTTTATTCTGACTGAGGAAGTCGCTGGTGAGATAGGAAAACCAATTGGCATAACTGGTCACCGGCACTTTTGTATTGACCAGCGTAGCCGTAATCGCTGGGTAACCATGCGCCAGCCGAGCCTGTCCATTCAAATCCGGCGGTGTGGCTTTGTGCACCACACTGACTCCTTCCAGACTCTGGGTCTAGGGTTTTTCAAAATTCACCCGATCCCCTGCCACTACCAGATACGCAGGCTTTTCGCCTGCCACACTCCTTTGCCCAGTTTCATACAGACCTTGGTAAATGACATCCGTTGCGAGCCGCTGATTGTTCAGTAACCGATACATGCTTTTTGCGACTGACCCGGTTTCTCCGTCTGCCTTTCCGTTTTGGCGCGCCATGCCTGTAATGACGGGTGTCTGTCCGCCCAGAATGCCCAGCAGCATGTTCTCAATCACTTTCCTCATCCGTTTATCAGGCAACAATCTCATCAAAGGCTCGCTATGATTTCTGATCGTTCCCCGGATTTCCATTATCGGCAACTTGGCAAAAATACTTTCAAGTGCTATAGTCATCTAAACTCTGCTCCTTGTGGTTGGGCTGTTCGCACACCTACTTTACCATTTCTGGACAGAGTTTTTTTCATCCCTCAGACTTGTGGGTAATCACCAGTAGGATTTATTTCACAATGATGGCCGACAGTGGGGCGCGGGATTCTTTGTTTTTTGACAGGGAAACTGAATAGCAAATAGGGCTTGACAAAAAGCGGAAAATGCGTAAAATCCTTTCGTTTTGCAATATTTTCAAAACGGAAGGATTTTGTATGTCTACGGAAAGAACTGCTGAGCAATTTGTGGAATTGATCCAAAGATATATGAGTCTTCGCCCAAAGTTGATTCATCCAGAACATGTTGTCCAGCTCAAGAAGAAAATGGCGTCCTTCAGGAATTCTGTTCATGGTTCTGAAGATCATACGTTTGTATTCCGCATCCTGGTCCTATTGTCACAAAGCCAGGATCCACTCACGATGAGCGAACTCAGCTCAGAGTTAAGTGTGCCAATGAGCACGGCCACACGTATCGTGGATGGATTGGTACGCGGCGGAATGGCCGAACGGGTTAACGACTCCAATGATCGGCGTGTGGTGCGCGTCGGCTTAAGCCGAAACGGACGTGAACTATATGAGACCGGCATAAATTACAGCAGACAGCGCATTGCTCGGTTGTTGAAGGATTTCACGGCGGAGGAACAGGAGCAGCTCTTAAGACTGATGACGAAATTGTTCGATGCCTTTGTGAACGAGAAATAAAACTGCGTATTGATTCTAACAGGACTTTTATCTTAACTTACAAGAAGGAGCGTTTTCTATGAGACGTTTCAGAGCACTGATAAAAAAGGAAATGATCCATATGCTGCGCGACCCGCGCACACTGGTATTTATTTTTATGATGCCCATCCTGCAATTGGTGTTGCTCGGTTATGTCAATAACACCGATATCAAGAACGTGCCAACTGCAGTGTTCAACCAGGATAATAGCAAGGCCAGCCGGGCTTTGTTGGATTCATTTCAAGCAACAGGCTATTTTTCCTTTGACTATGCTGTTTACAGCCAGCAGGAAGTGTATCGCTTGATCGATGGCGGCAAGGCAAAAGTGGGGATCATCATTCCGCCCGATTACAGTCAGAGCATCGCCACGCGCAAAACAGGGGATGTGCTTGTGCTGTTGGATGGCGCTGATCCTACGGTCGCTGGCGCGGTCATGTCTGCTGCGGCCTTGGCCGGTCAGGCCCATGGGGCGAGCGTGCGCTCGCAGCAGCTATCCCTCCAGGGTCCGGTGGGAGGCGGCTCATCACCTGTGGATGTGCGTACGCGCGTCTTATACAATCCCGACCTACTCGATAGTTACAACCTCGTACCGGGCTTGATCGCCATGATCCTGTTCCAGACCGCTACAAGTCTGACGGCGCTGGCCATTGTCAAGGAGCGTGAGCGCGGCACGATCGAGCAGTTGATCGTTACACCCATCCGCAGTTGGGAATTGATCGTTGCAAAGATCATTCCGTATATCATCGTTTCGTTTGCAAACACGGTCCTCATCATGGCTGTCGGAACGTTCCTTTTTGGGATCCCGCTGCGCGGTAGCCTCGTCCTGTTATTTGGGTTGGTGGGCCTTTACCTGCTGCCCACGCTCGGCTTGGGACTCTTGATCTCTACGGCGGCGCGCACACAACAACAGGCGCAATTGATGACCATGCCGATCATGTTGCCATCCATGATGTTGTCGGGCGTTTTCTTCCCGATTTCGTCGCTCCCCTTGTTCCTGCAATTTGTAGGCAACCTTCTGCCACTCACCTATTTTGTTTACATTCTGCGCAGCATCCTGGTCAAAGGGGTAGGGATTGACTTGATCATCCCGCAAATCATTGCACTGACTATTTTTGCCATCGTTCTGCTTGGCCTGGCGGCCAGGCGTTTCCAAAAAACATTAGATTAACATCTCAGGAGTATATTCCATGCCTCAAAGATTATCCCGTATCCAAATCGTCATGATCCTGGTATTTCTTGGTGCCATCATCTATTTTGGCTATCGCGTTTTCACGAACAGGCCCGATGGAAACTTGCACGCCTCTGGCACGATTGAATCCATTCAAGTCGATCTCTCGCCGGAGACTTCCGGGAAAGTGCAGGCAGTGCTGGTGGACGAAGGACAAACGGTGAAAACAGGTGACCCGCTGCTCAGACTGGACGACAGCCTGCTGACCGCGCAACGGACCGTTGCCACCGCTCAATTGGATTCCGCCAAAGCCGGCGTGCAAACGGCCCAGAATGCCCTGCAAACCGCCCAATCCCAGTACCAGATCACGCTGGAAACTGCCCTGGCGGCTGGCAAGAAAACCCGGCTCGAAGATTGGTTCTCCGACCCGGATCTCTTCCAACAACCCGGCTGGTACTACACCCGCCAGGAACAGATCCAATCCGCCCAGGATCAGGTGGATCTCGCCAAACAGGTGATGGACGATGCCCAGGCCAACCTGGACAAGATCTCGCATTCGCTGGAACAATCCGATTTTGCGACCACGGAGAAACGTCTGTTGGATGCACGTCTGGCCTACCAGATCGCTTCGGTGGTGAATGATCGCGCACAGAACTCCTCCACCACCAATGTGCCGAAGGGACGCTACAACAGCACTCACTGTGGCACGAATGCAGGTTACTTTGTGGAGAATGCCAAGCTGACGAACCAGATCTACACCTGCACAGGCGATGAGCATCTGGCGAACTCGGGACGGACGCTGTACTATGATGCACGGCGGGAGTTGGAAGATTCGCAGAAAGCCTACAACAGCATGTTGAACAGTGACTCGGCAGACTTGGTCCTGCAAGCGCGAGCGGACGTGCAGGTGGCGCAGGAGCGCTACTATTCAGCGTTGGATTTTCTGCGCGGTTTGCAGACGGGGGATGCCTCTCCGGAAGTGACGGCGGCGCAGGGAGCGGTGGATCAGGGACAGGCGGCGGTGGAGCAGGCACAGAAGGCGGTGGAACAGGCGCAAGCCAATCTGGATTTGATCGATGCCCAGATGGAGAAGCTGGCGGTGTATGCACCGCTGGATGGTGCAGTACTCACTCGCAATGTGGAACCGGGTGAGTTTGTCCAACCAGGGGCAGCGGCCATCACGATGGCAAACCTCAACGAGTTGACCATCACGGTCTACGTGCCCGAGGACCAGTATGGAAAAATCTCGCTCGGACAGCAAGTTCAGGTGAGTGTTGAACTCGTTTCCCAATGAGACTTTCGCTGCCACCGTTTCCTTGATTTCCGATCAGGCAGAATTCACGCCTCGAAACGTTCAGACCGTGGAAGGTCGCAGCGCGACTGTTTACGCAGTCAAATTGAAGGTGAGTGACCCGGCTGGAAAACTTAAGATTGGTATGCCGGCTGACGTGGTTTTTGCGCAATAACATGTCAAACGAAATATTGCTTGAAACTGAAAACCTGGTCAAAACCTTTGGAACATTCCATGCGGTGAATGGACTCAACCTGCAAGTCCGTGCAGGAGAGATGGTTGGACTTGTCGGGCCTGATGGTGCGGGCAAGACAACCGCCATCCGCTTGATGTGCGGCGTGCTGAATCCCACCAGCGGCATTGTGCGTGTGGCAGGCTATGAAGTCCCGGCGCAGGTGGAAAAGGCCCGTGAGCAAATCGGATATCTGGCCCAGCGTTTTGCCTTATACGGCGATTTGAGCGTCCAGGAGAATATCGAATTCTTCGGCGAGGTTTTTGATATTCCCATCGCCGAACTCAAAGAGCGTGCCGCCGAGCTCTTGAACTTCGCCGGCTTGGACGAGTTTACAAATCGTCCGGCGGCGGCGCTTTCGGGTGGCATGCAGAAGAAACTTGGACTGGCCTCCGCACTGGTGCATCGTCCCAGGGTGCTTTTGCTCGACGAACCCACCGGCGGCGTAGACCCGGTCGCGCGCCAGGAATTCTGGCACCTGCTCATCACACTTTTGCGTGGCGGTTCGGCAGTCCTGGTGAGCACACCTTACATGGATGAAGCCATGCGCTTCAATCGCGTGATCTTTATGAATCATGGACACGTGCTCACCCAGGGTGAACCGCGTGAATTGATGAAACGCCTCGCAGGTCATATCCTCGAATTGGATGCTGGCGATCAGATGACCGCGCGCCAGATCGCTGTGGACGATCCCGAGGTCGAGGATGTGCACACCTTTGGCAATTATCTACACTTGCGCGTGAGTTCCGCACAGGGACCGATGGAACGTATTCCCGCGCGACTTCAATCTGCCAACATCGCCATCAGGCATCTCGTACCCGTTCCGGCCACGCTCGAGGATGTCTTCATTCATCTGATCGAAACGGAAGGAGCTGAATATGGACAGCCAAACCCTTCCGCTTGAAGTTAACGGTTTAACCAAGAAGTTCGGCGACTTTACCGCGGTCGATCATGTCTCATTTGCTGTACGGCGCGGGGAAGTGCTGGGATATCTCGGCCCGAATGGAAGCGGAAAGACGACTACCATCCGCATGTTGTGTGGTTTGCTCACTCCCACCGAGGGCGCAGCCAGTATCCTGGGCATCAACGTCCTCAAGAATCCCGAACAGGTCAAACCACTCATCGGGTATATGTCACAGAAGTTTTCGCTCTATGACGATCTCACCGTTCTCGAGAACCTCCAATTCTATGCCGGTGTGTATGAAGTGCCTGAAGCCGAGGAGAAAAGCCGCATCGATGAGATTCTGCACCTTGCAGGCTTGCAGGAACGAAGGACCTCGCTCACACTGGAATTATCCGGTGGCTGGAGACAGCGCCTCGCTCTTGGCTGTTCCATCCTTCACCGCCCGAGACTGCTCTTTCTCGATGAACCCACCAGCGGCGTGGACCCGGTTGCCCGGCGTGAGTTCTGGGACTTGATCTATGAAATGGCCTCCCAGGGGACGACCATTTTCATCACCACTCACTACATGGATGAAGCCGAACATTGTAATCGGGTGGCGTTCATGTATCGCAGTAAATTAATGGCCATCGATACACCTGCGGCTTTGAAGTCCACTTATTTACAAGGCGCAGCCTGGGACCTGGCCGCCAGCCCACTGCTGGAAACCGTTGAAGAATTGAGCCAGACCGAAGGAATCGCACAGGCCAGTCTGCATGGGGATCGCGCCCATGTAATTCTCGACCCCACTAAATGGCCGGCTGAACAATTGACGAGTTATCTTTCAGGAAAAGGCATCACTGTCAATTCGATTGAAACAGTCCAATCCACCCTCGAAGACGTCTTCACTTTATTGGCACATCGCGGCCAGGCCAGTCGATCCGCGTGAATTACCTGGGACATGTCTCAATTCATGAACAATGTATGGAAAGAACTGAAGCCATCCTCCATTCGATATCGTCGCGCAGTAATAATCAACTCCAATTCCTACTCAGTTAGGTACTTAACTTTTCAAGATGCTGCCGGTGCCGGTCATACCAGGCAACCAGGATGAAGGCGAGCGAATTTGCGTAATAACAGACAAAATCGGCTCATTGCCAAGTTGAAGCGTTTATGGAAAGATGAGCAGGATCAAGCCCTGCTTGTGGACACGATCCGGGCGCTTGATGTTCGCTATAACTTGAACAGAAAAATGGCGCAGGAACCTGGTCTCGAAGAGATCATCAAGCAGATGTTTGGCAGGCTGGCAAATTCATTTGAGCGTTTATCCGGTCTTCAAGACAAAAGGATTTTGGATATTGCCTGTGGTTCCAGTACCAGCCAAGCCCCAGCCTCGCTTCACATCAATACACCTTTCGGCAGAAAGACAATTCGGCGTACCGGCCAAGGCTATACGGCACAGTTCGAGCCATGGTTTTGCCGGATTCTGTTTGAGTTGGGCGCAAATGCCGTGGGGATTGATTTCGGCGATTTGGATGGCGAACTCTTTACCCACTATCGAGTTGATCTCGGGAAGATGGACGCTCTGGATTTTTTGCCTGATCATTCCTTCGATGCAGTTCAGGACAGTCGCCTATTCGGCTCGCCCGAGTTCACCGCCCAATTTCCGAATAGGGCGGGTCGTTTAAAGGTCGCGCAGGAAATTAAACGACAAGAGCAAAGATTATTAAAAACAGATGGAATTGTTATTCATTCGGATGCTGAGGCATTACAGAGATAGAAATTTTCTGACTTCACCTCCCTCTCTTTGTGCGATACCCGCAACCTTCTTCAAATTCGATCAATCCTCATGCTCCTGCAGTCAGTCGGTCAACTTCTCAAAATGCTCTTGATGATGATGGGACGAGGCCTCAAGAATGAAGGCAAGCGAATATCCATTCAGCCATTCATACTTATCCCCATCCAACAAATCTCTTTCGGAGATCTGATTCCCTAACTCGAGAAATCGCAAAAATCCGTTTCTCCAATTCTGATGAATTTCGCTCCAGGATTGGTTGTGAAATTTTCAAATGTCACCGCGTTGACTTGATTTGCGTCTTCTTCCCAATTCTCAACTGAATCTACGATCCGGCGGGGATATTCGGGTCCGCGATCTTTCAGTCCACCTTCCATGCGCACGATGGAAATTTGCTGCCAGGCCCATAAATGCGCCATCACATCTTTGATGGACCAATCCAGGTCAAATTGCGGTTTTGTGATTTCCTCTTCGCTGAGGCCCGCCAGTAAGGCTTCCCAACGCTCGAATTGCTCTCGCAGCGCGGCGAGAATGTGTTCCTTCATATTCATATGTTTATCCATCCAAAAGATTCTGGTATCTCAGAAGCAGGACGCCACTGCCGAAAGTATGTGTCTCGATCAACTTCAATTTGCGTTTTCTTTCACCGTTTTGGAACATAAGCTTTCCACTGCCCAGAATCACCGGATGAATGTAGAGCGAATATTCATCGATCAGATCAAATTGTATGAAGGAGTCAGCCAGCCCCGCGCCGCCTACGCTCATATCGCCTCCCGGCTGGGCTTTGAGCTTGTTGACCTCTTCGAGGAGATCTCCTCGAACGAGCCTGGCGTTCCACTGGACATGCTCCAGGGTACTCGAAAAAACAATCTTGGGTTTAGCCTTCCAAATGCGGGCATACTCGATTTCATGTTGTGGCGCCGAGGGATTCTTATCGGCGGTCGGCCAGCAAGCAGACATGTTTTCATACAACCCGCGGCCATATAGATACGTGTCGATTCCACTTTCACGTTCGTTGAAATGCTGGTGCAATTCCTCGTCTGGAAAAGACCAAGTGATATCCGCGTTGGCTGCTTCGATATATCCGTCCAGGGAAACGGACATGGCGTAGGTTACTTTGCGCGTCATGAACTCATTATACCTACTGACGTTTAATTGCAAGTTCGGATACTCTCATCTTTTGCCACGGATTACACAGATTTGCACTGATTTTTCCGTATATTCTTCCGTTTGACGCGGCAATATTTTGGCTTATACTCGTGGATGGTTATCAGTATCTTTATTACAGTGAAGAGGTGACTTTTTGTCCGAACTGGCGAGTGACTTTCAATCTCTGCCTCCTGAATATCAGGGCGTAATTCAACTGGCGCAGGATCAGCATGGCATCAGTGTAACTCCCTTGCAGGAACTAGTGGGAGGCTGGTCGGGGGCGATGGTGTATTTGGTCAGTATCAGTTTTCAGACGTCTCGACGCGTGGAACATTATGTGCTCAAGCTAGATCGCAGAGGGAAAAAAGCGCGCAGCGATGAGATCGAGCGCCATAACCTGGCGCGCAGTAAATCTCCAATAGACTTTACCCAACAGTATATTCCGGAAATATTATTCGACCGTGTGCAAAGCGAGGAAGCGATTGCCATCTTCTATGCCATCGCTGGGCAATCGCTGCGGAATTATCGCCCTTTATCAGGTTATAAACGCCAGGATCAATTGGAAGTGATCTTTGGGGAAACATACCGGCATATTTTATCTGAATGGAACCTTGAGACGACTTCCGAACGCGTCCTGCATCCGCAAAAGCTATTACACGATTGGTTGGGCTTTCGCCTCGACCCGGGCGGCAACATCGAGCGCTTTATCGGCGAGACCTGTCAGGTCAAACCGGATAGCCCGGGCTTTCTGTTGCGCGGCAACGTATTTCCCAATCCCTTGCGATACGCGCGCGGTGAGGAACCTTGGGGATCAGTCCGTCAGATCGAAGCTCTCTTTGGATTGCAGCACGGAGATTTGAACACCAACAATATTCTGGTGAACTTTTCGAAAGATGGGAAAAGTCTGGCAGGTTATTACATTATCGATTTTGCCCTCTTCAAAGAGGGCATGCCGCTTTTCTTTGATCTGCGTTATCTTGAGATGTCTTATCTGATCGTAGCGGCTTCGCAAAGTTCCTTTCCTGCTTGTGTTGATTTGATGATGCGATTGAGCGAGGAAGAGGTGCTCGATCCGCACCAGGTGCCCATCGAGTTGGCCGGTGCGGCAGCTACGATCCGTGTTGGCCGTATGGCTTTTAGCGAATGGATACGCCAGGCATATCCCAGCCTGCACGATGATTTATGGGGACAATACTGGCTGGCAGGCATCGCGGCGGGCCTCAGCTACACTCACAAGGCGGGCCAGGCCGATGAAGAGCGGCTGGCCGGCCTGATCTACGCGGCTGCCAATCTGAAACAATTTGTCCGCTTGTTCGGTCTATCCATGCCCGCGGAGGCGAAGCAGCTTTACGATGAAAAATCCTACGATCGTTCTGCTGTCAAACGCGTCAGCTCCGGTTCTCCGTCTGGGAGAATCCCGAACAACCTTCCCGCCTCGCTGACCACCTTTATCGGACGCGCGGAGGAGTTGGAAAAGGTCAAGGGCATGCTGCTTCAGCCCGAGGTGCGTCTGATCACGTTGACGGGCCCCGGTGGCACCGGCAAAACGCGTCTGAGTTTGCGCGCCGCGCAGGAGGTCCTTTCCCGTTTCGAGGACGGAGTCTTCTTTGTTTCGTTATCGGATGATTTCAATTCAGATCAGCTTATCTCACGCATTGCCCAGCAGCTTTCAGTCCGGGAGGGGGGCTGGCCATTGTTGGAGAATGTAAAAGATTATCTGCGAAATAAGCACTTGTTGTTGGTGTTAGATAACTTTGAGCAACTGGTCTCCGCCGCGCCAGTTGTTGCGGATCTATTGGCGGATGCGCCAGGATTGAAAATTCTAACCAGCAGCCGCATGGCGCTCAACTTGCGCGGCGAACGCGAATTTCCCGTTCCGCCTCTGGCCCTGCCGGAGGCCGCGCACGATTTGACCACGCAAAGCCTGATTGGAAACGAGTTTGTTTCCCTCTTCGTGGAAAGAGCGCAGGCGGCCCAACCCAGTTTTACACTGACCGACGAGAACGCCTCGGTCGTCGCCCAAATCTGTCTCCAACTCGACGGGCTTCCGCTGGCCCTCGAACTGGCCGCCGCGCGTGTCAAGCTTCTGCCTCCACAAGCGATCCTATCGCGTCTGGGTGACCGGCTGAAACTGCTGACTGGCGGCGCGCGTGATCTCCCGGCCCGGCATCAGACTCTGCGTAATGCGCTCGAATGGAGCTACGGCCTTCTTCAGGAGGATGAGAAGGTTTTTTACGCGCGGCTGGGTGTGTTCGTAGGTGGCTTCACCTTCGAAGCTGTCGAAGCGGTTTGTAACTCCGAAGGCCACCTGGATGTTTTTGAGAGTCTCAACTCGCTGGTCAATAACAGCCTTGTGCGTCAGGAGGCAACGAAGGAAGGCGAGCCCCGCTTTCGGATGCTGGAAACGATTCTGTGTGTATGCGGTGGAACAACTCGAGGCCAGTGGTGAGATGGAATCATTGCGGGCCAAGCATGCCCAGTATTTTGGTAGTATTGTCCTTAACCAGGCAGGTCCAGGGATGTATTCTCCCGATGCCCTGCGCTGGTTGAACTGGATCGAGAGCGAAATTGATAACCTGCGCGCGACACTGAGCTGGAGTTTGGCTTTCCCAGAGCGCATCGAATTTGGAGCAGGGGTGATGTGGTGGCTAATCTGGTTTTGTTATCGCCGCGGTTATTTAAGCGAAGGGCGTATGTGGACGAAACGACTATTCGCAGCTCCCGGCATGCAGGAAGCCACTGCGGCCTACGCCCTGGTTTTGGGTTCCAGCGGAATGATGTCTTTATGGCAAGGTGAACAGGAAGCTGGCTTGGCGCAGATCGAAGAAGGTTTGGAAATTGAACTGCGCTTGGAAAATGAGGAGATGGTTGCGACCTGGCTGCTGGGCAAGGGTGTGTCGTTGATCAATATGGGAAAAGATAGCGACGCCCGCCCCTTTTTGGAGGAAGCCCAGGCTTTGTTCGAACAACATTTCCATCCCTATTTCCACATTTTTACCATCGTGCATCTTGGAAACGTGGAACTTGGATTGGGAAACCCCGAAAAGGCACTTGCCTGGCAGGAAAAAGCCTATGCAGAAGCCAGGGCCATCAATGAAAATTGGCTTTTGTCCTTTGCCTTAAATAATCTGGGTGAAGTGGCGCGCACACAAGGTAAATATGATCTGGCGCGCCAATATTATGAGGAGTGTCAAAGGCTGTTACGCGATACAGGGGATCGTGGCGATATGGCGCGCTTTGTCCATACATTGGGATACATCGCCCAACATGAAGGTGATCTGGCGCGCGCCGAAGCTCAGTTCAGGGAAAGCCTGGTTATGTTTCGTCAATTGGGCAACCGGCGCGGCATGGCAGAATGTATAGCAGGGTTGGCCGGTTTGAGGGCTGAGCAGGGAGATGCCGAATGGGGCGCGATCATGCTCAGCGCGGGGGAAAGCCTTTTGCATGCCACCGGCGGCGCCTGGTGGCCGGCTGACCGCGTCGAGGTGGAACGCAACTGGGGGAGAATCAAATCTGCACTCAGCGAAGAACAACTGACAGCCGCGCGCGAAAAGGGCGCTGCCATGACTCTGGAGCAGGCGCTAGTTTTTGCAACCGAAAATCCAAGATTGGCATCGGCGTGACAGATGAATTAAGTCTGCGGGTTAGCATCGCGACCCTGGTCAGGATCGTGTCCGATGATTCAGAGAACACAGATTCATTGCTGGCCCTCGAACGCACGGCCACGTTCTTAAAACACGAGGGACGTGCCAGGGTCAAAGCACAGGCTTTCGGAGGTGCGATTCGTATCAACGACCTGGAGGCGTTACGTCAACGCTGTGGTGACTTTCATTTTGACAGCAAGCGTTCACGCGGCGAAGCGGATTTTCGCATCCTGATTCCTCCCGCCACTTGGAATGTGTTCCGCGATTTTTGTCTGGAGCAATTCCGGCGTCAGGATGAGTCGGTGCTTGAAATCTCTCCTGTACGCGAGTTGATTGAGGAATTCAAGGATGCGTCGGGGATTCACCTTCGACCGGATCAATTCCACTGGAAGCCGTTATGGACTCTGCTGGAGAATAAACCTGCCGCCACGGAGAATCCGCGTGCGGTTGGCCTGCCGACCGTCCGAATTTATCGCGTGTGTGAAGCGCGTATTTTGGATGGTGATCTTTGGGACGCGATTTTCTCCAATAGCCAAAAATATTCTGATCGCGACTTGGGAAAACTCGCTTCGCGGGATGCGCGTGCGGGCGGTAAAGGCTGGAAGAATGCTTTCTTGGTGTTGCCCGAAAAAAAATTGCAACAGTTTTTTTTGTCGTTATCAGAGGAAGAACGGAATTTTCCAGTTTTGTTTGAAGATACCCTCATGGCAGATAATGTCCCTGCTCTTTTGGGGAATCTCACGATCCCGAAGTATGAGAAATTGGAAGAGGTGTGAGAAGCTTTGCGCCTCTGTATGAATCAAAATCGATCATGAATGATACGGCATCCCCAAATTATCTTTCTTCAATTAAATTGTAGTAATTACCGCTGGGTGATTCCGCCAATAAGAGCCGCACTTCACCTAACTGTTCTGGCGAAATATTTTTCACCGAGGCCTGATGCGCTTCGATGCTATCCCATAGCGCAGCTTCCAGCCGCAACCAAAGCGTTACGCCAGATTCAATCCGATCACTCAGGCAGATTGTGACCTGTTCTCTGCGATCCTGGCTGGCGAGCATGCCCTCAACGGCTTCCGTAACAAAAACCTGCAAGCCTACCTGTATCCCAAGCCTGCCAGGAACCGCATTGAGCAACGTCAACGCAGCGCACACGTCACTCGTTTGGTCGCCAAATTGCGCGGACATGGTTTGATCTCCAAAGTCAAAGGCTCGCGTCTCTATCCTTCCACTCCGCGCGGCATTCGCTTGATGTCTGCCGCCATTCTTTGCCGCAACAAAACCTTCCCCGCTTTTGCCCTGCAGGCTGCAAAATCTTCGCGGTTGACGTAGTTTTTAAAGAGCAATACTATACTTCGATCATCATAAATTTGTTTGCATCATCCTGGCTTTGATACAGCCTCACCGACTCGCAGCCTTCCGATGATTTGATACCAGACATGATCGAGATTAGAAACTCACGCAGCTTCTCGGTGGCTTCGTCCCTGGCCTGCATTTCGCCGACACGATAGACGCTCATCTTTTGCTCCTTTTGTTTTTAACTGATTTCACAGATGTTCGTTGAATGCTGAAAAGAAAATCAGTCGTTGGATTATTTTTTCTCATGGTCTCCATCGTCACAATCATCTTCCAGCCCGGCGGCCTTTTCAAACGATTCTTTGCCCTCGCTATATGAGAACCAGATCAGTCCCAGCGCGCCGATGGAATCTATGAAACCAAAACCGGTCAACTGATATATGAGGCTGGCGGCCAACAAAATAACTGACATGTAAATACAGATCATCGTGCAATTGGCATCCGCCAGGATGGGAGAGGAGTTTAGGGCGTGGCCTACCCTGCGTTTCGCGAAGACCAGAGCCCACATCACGGCAATGGAGATCAGCGAGATGATCAGGCCGGGCAGAGTGGTTTCAGGCTTATGCGCGGTGAAGAGATTGTAAATGGCGGTGATTGCCAACCCAGCCGAGAGGAGGTAGAAGGAGGTACCAGTGACGCGCAAGGCGGTCCTCTCGAATTGTGAACGCGGCGTTTCGGGGTTTGCACGGATACGCAAGACCATCGCCAGAATCCCGATACCGGACATCACTTCGATGAAGGAATCCACGCCGAAGCCGAAGAGCGTCAACGTTTCATCCTGCGCGCCGAAATAGACCGAGATCAATCCTTCGGCCAGGTTATAGAAGATGGTAAAGAACGCCAGCCAGAGGGCGTAGGTCCAATATTTGTTTGTGGTCGATTGGGTTAAAGTTGTCATCAATAATCAATACTCCTAAAGATTTATCCTCTGTTGGTTGAGTGCTGCGCAGCGGTGCACTGAAACCATCGGGTTATTTCAATAATTCTCTCAAGGCTCCCAGTAAAAGCGTAACGTTTTCCTTGCGACTGGAGTAGCCCATCAAGCCGATGCGCCAGACCTTGTCCTTGAGCGCACCGAAACCAGCCGCGATCTCGATGTTGTATTCATTCAGCAACCGCGTCCGGATTTGATGCGGATCGACTCCGGCGGGAACCTGTGCGGTGGTTAAAGGCGGGAGTCGATACTCGAGCGGGATGAAGGGCGGCAGATCCATCTCTTCCAGGCCCTGCCACAACGCTTCGGAGTTGGCGCGCAAACGAGCAAAGTTATGTTCCAATCCCTCTTCGACGATCACGCGTAGCCCTTCGGCCAGGGCATAATGCAGGTTGGCGCAGGCAGTGTGATGATAAGCATGCGCGCCCATCCAATAAGCGGCATAGCTGTTTAGATCAAGATAAAAGCTAGCCACCGGCGTCCTGCGATTTTCGATCCTGGCTCTGGCGCGTGAACCGATGGTGATGGGCGCCAGCCCCGATGGAGCCCCTAGTCCTTTTTGGCTGGCGGAATAGGCGGCGTCCACCTCCCATTCATCGACCTTCAAGGGAATGTTTCCCAGGGATGTCACGGTATCCAGCAGCAGGATGGCACCCTGATCATGAACAGCCTCGGCAATCTCTTTGATGTGCAATTGCTCCGCACCGGTGGAGGTTTCCGCATGGACGATGGCAAACAATTCATATTTCTTTTGTTTGAGCGCCGATTCGATTTCTTCGACGGTAAAGATCTCACCGAGCGGCCGCGTGATGCGATCAACCTGCGCACCGAGGCGTGTGGCGATCTCGGCCAGTCGTTCGCCGAAATAACCGTGAATGGCGATCAAAACCTGATCACCGGGTTCGAGCAAATTAACCAATGCGGCCTCCATACCGGAGGTGCCTGTGCCCGACAAGGCAAAGGTCCATTCATTTTTTGTCTGAAAGAGAGTGCGCAGTAAATCCTGTTCCTCAGCGTATAACGCTAGAAGCTCAGGGTCAAGATGTCCGACGGTGGGCGCACTCAAGGCGCGCATCACGCGTGGATGTGCCATACTGGGCCCGGGTCCCAACAAGATGCGAGTGGAAGGGTCGAAGGTTGACTTCATCTCATTTCTCCGAATCTTTTTTTCTAGTGTACATCATAACCTGCCTCTCAGGAAGGAAGATGTCCGAAGATCAGAGCGGTTTCGTGCCATTTGCAAATTTATTTTTAATATAGCGGGACTATACTTACCTGTTGGGCATGATTCGGAAATAATGGTGGCAGGGAAATCCATTTGCGGGTTGTTTCGAAGCATGTCTACTAAACATACCAAAGGAGTACGAGATGAAAAAAGCTTTATTTTTATTGGCCGTGATCGCTGGCTTTGTTCTAACAGCTTGCGGCGGTGGCGGAGGCGCATCGACTACGATCAATGTCACTATGACCGATTTCCAGTTCACGCCGAACACCTTTACCGTTCCCGCCGGGCAGCAGATCACGATCAAGGCTGTGAACAATGGCGGCGTCGTGCATAACTTCGTTGTTATGAAAGAGGGGATGGATGCGGGTGAAGCCTGGGATGATAGTGACGTCCCCAATGTATACTGGCAGATTCAGTTGGAGCCCGGTGATTCCAAGACCGATACGTTCACTGCACCGCCGGACCCTGGCACTTATCAAGTTGTCTGTTCCACGCCGGGTCATATCATGGCGGGCATGGTTGCCAAATTAAATGTGGTGGCGGATGGTCAATAGCTTTGAGTAAAATTGGAATATGCCAAAACCGCTGATCACCAGTACCAGTAATCCATTGATCAAACAGGCGCGCGCCCTGCGACAGAAGAAGGCGCGGGCGGATAGTGGATCGTTCCTGGTGGAGGGCATTCATCATGTGGGTGAAGTTGTCGCAGCTGGTTGGGAAGTGGAAACGATTTTGTATGCGCCTGACTTGTTGACCAGCGAATTCGCGCGCGAAATGATTTCACGCGTAGCTCTTACACCTCAGCCTGTTTCTGCCGAAGTCATGAAATCCCTGGCTGACAAGGAAAATCCGCAGGGCATCCTGGCGATCGTTCGTGAACGGCAAACGCGCCTGGATGACCTTGCGCCAATCCAAACGGCCGCGGCACTGGTCTCTCCACAAGATCCTGGCAACGTCGGGACCATCCTGCGCACCCTGGACGCGGTTGCCGCGGATGCGCTTTTCCTGCTGGAAGGCGGCGTGGAGTTATACCACCCCACGCTTATACGTTCGAGTATGGGAACGATTTTTTGGAAGCCGGTTGTGCAAACTTCCTTTGCCGAGTTTGTAAATTGGGCTCGGAAGGGAGACGATCAATTGATCGGCAGTTCCGCGCACGCCGATGTGAATTATCGGACATTGATTCCAAAGTCGCCATGGGTTCTGGTATTGGGCAATGAACAAAAAGGATTATCGGCGGAGCAGATAAAAGCCTGTCATCCAACAGTCTCCCTGCCCATGCAGGGCAGAGTCAATTCGCTCAATCTCTCGGTAGCGGCGGGAATATTGTTGTATCAATTTTGTGATAAGACATAAATATGGAGTTTGGCTGCTGGCTGCCGTGAGACGGGGAGCTTACTCCCTCATTGGCGACAGCAAGCTGGCTGCTTCCAAAGAAAACGAAAAAGGCCTCCTCGATTTAGAGAAGGCTTTTTTGTGTGTCAATATTCGGCTGGTAAGGAAGCGTTAGAACTCGTCTTCATCTTCGTCCCAAAGTTCATCGCTTTCTTCATCGGCGTCATCGTCCTCCCATTCCTCCAATTCTTCATCTTCCCACTCTTCCGCGGCGGCCGCTTCGTCGCTGGGTGAATAGGTGGCGCAGCCGGTATCAGGATCCAGTTCGATTGCGGCCGCGCTGCAATAACCTTCATCCAAAAACACACAATCTGCGTAATGACACTTAATTCGGGGCATTCTCTCCTCCTGCGATTAGGGTTGTCGTACCACGCGGATGACCGACAGGATAAAGATAATGGTCATCGTGGTTTGGGATGTGATACAAAACGGACAATAAGCCTTAATGAGGGCCACTTCCAAAAAGATCAGGTACAACGTGAACAGGAAGCCCAGCACTGACAGTCCGAAGAACACCAGGCTCCCATTCGCCTGCAGAAACGCGAACTTTCGCTCCAGCAGCAGCACTGACAAAATCGCCGTGTATCCGGCCGTGCCGATCACTGCCACCGGGATGCCATAGAGTTCCGAGTAGCGACTGGCATTCACGATGGAACAGCCATGCGATCCGATACACATGTTTTCGTTATTGGTGAGTTTAAATATCGTCATGTAAATTGAAACGAGCAGACCAATGATCGTGAAGACAATTGCAAGTTGTGACAGTCGTTTTTCCATGACTCCTCAGATGTACCAGGCGTTCACTTCCTGACCAGCAGGCACGCATTTTACACCAGCGGGGATAATTAGTAAAGCGTTTGCTTGTACCAGGGAATGTAAGTTCCCCGAGCCTTGATGACCGGTGAGATCGGCGACCAAGGCGCCTTCTTCCTCGCGCAGGACAGCGCGGAGATAACTCTCGCGTCCATCGGAGTCGATCTGTTCCGCACAGCGCACGCGGAGCATCCGTCGGTCTCCATTTAATAGGCCGCTCAGCCTGTGAAGCGTTGGACGCACGAAAACTTCGAAGCCCACGAATGCCGAAACTGGATTCCCCGGCAAACCAATGAATGGAATATTTCGGTAATTGCCAAAGGCCAGTGGTTTTCCCGGGCGCATGTCGACGCGCCAGAAATCCATGTTGCCATGGGCCTCGATCACTTCTTTTACAAAGTCGAATGCACCGACGCTTACGCCTGCCGAAGAGAGGATCAGATCCACATGATGCTCGACAGCTGTTTCCAACAGCGCTTCCACTGAAGCGTGATTGTCCCCGGCCACGCCGAGGCGCAGCACTTCCGCATTTGCATCTTCGATCAGTGCGGCCAGTGTGTACGAATTCGAATCATGGATTTTGCCATCTTCCAGCGGCGCGTCCACCGGCAGCAATTCGTCGCCGGAGGAAAACAAACCAACGCGCGGTTTTCGATGGACGATTACCTTTGCAAAGCCGAGCATGGCAAGCAAGCCAAGATCTTGTGGCTTGAGCAAATGACCCCTCTCCAAAACCACCGCGCCAGCGCGCAAATCCATGCCATGCGGACGGCGATTCTCGCCAGGTTTGACCGCCTTGAAGATCTGTACTTCATCTGGCGCGGGCGTGCCGGGATCGCGATCCTCAATGTTTGTATCTTCCACCGGAACCACGGCATCCGCGCCTGCGGGCATCTGCGCACCGGTCATAATGCGCGCGGCTTCTCCGGCGGCGAGGGTGACTGTCGGGTGTATCCCCGCGGGGATATCGGCGACCACGCGGCAGGCTGCGCGGCGAAGCGGCCGCGGCCTCAGTCACATCCACAGCACGGACAGCGAAGCCATCCATTGAGGAATTATCGAAGGGGGGCAGGTCATGGGCCGCGGCGATCTCCTGTGCCAGGACGCGGTCGGCAGACTCTGTCAGTGGTAGAGTTTCTGTGCTGACAGGTTCAAAGTGAGAAAGGATGCGCTCGCGCGCCTGATCTACGCTGAGCAAAGACATGGTCTTAAAGCGGCGACATTATACTTGATATTGGCAATTTGGGATGTGAAAAGTTGGAATCAAAAACCTTTGGTTGTAAATTGTGATTACCCCGGTTTCGTTCTTTGCGCTTCCAGAACATTCGGCAGGTTTTCAATGCGCGTGAGCACGCGACTCAATTGTGCCAGGTCGCGCACCTCCACAACAAGACTCAAGTCCGCGACACTGCGATTGATATTCACCGAGACGTCGGCGATATTCACGCCTTCACTTTGCAGCAAGGTGGATATATCGCCCATCAGGCCCTGGCGATCATACGCCTTGACCGTAACGGGCACCGCGTAAGTCTGCTCCACTTTTCCCCAGCCCACCTGCAAGAAGCGTTCGGTATCTTTACAGCGCAGGATATTCGGGCAATCCTGCCGATGAATGGTGGCGCCGCGGCCTCGCGTAATGTAACCGACGATCTCATCGCCGGGCATTGGGTTGCAGCAGCGCGCCATTGTCCAGAGCAAGCCTTTGAGGCCGACCACCTCCACCGTATCGGATGAAGGTTTGGGTCCCTGCGCGGGAATCGTTGGTTCCAGAATGTCGGCGGTTCCTTCAGTATCCGAAATCTGTTTGATAATCTTGTTGACTGCAAGGTCGCCGCAGCCGAGCGCGATAAACATCTCATCCGGAACTTTGAAGCCCATCTCGCGCGCCATCTTTTCGAAGTTGACATCGGGCAGGCCTAAACGTTGTAGTTCGCGTTCAAGGGAGGCGCGTCCCTGCGCGAGATTTTGTTCGTCTTCCTGCTTTTTGAACCAGCCTCTGATCTTGGAACGCGCACGCTGGGTTTTGACCAGACCCAGATTCGGATTGAGCCAATCGCGACTGGGTCCGCCCCGCTTCGCGGTCAGGATCTCGACCTGGTCGCCGGTTTTGAGATCCTGATACAACGGGACAAGTTTTCCGTTAACGCGCGCACCCCTACAGCGATGACCGATATCGGTGTGAACGTGATAGGCGAAGTCGATGGGTGTGGAGCCCGCCGAAAGATCGATGATGTCACCACGCGGCGTGAACACATAGACGCGATCCTGGAAGACATCGGTCTTCATACCTTCCACGAATTCCTGGGCGTCGTTCACGTCCGAGCGCCACTCCATCATATTGCGCAGCCAGTTGATGCGCTGCTCGTAGGATTTATCGCGGTGTGCGCCTTCCTTGTATCGCCAATGTGCGGCGATACCGTATTCTGCGTTCTGATGCATTTCCGCCGTGCGGATCTGGACTTCGAGCGGTCGCTTGTCATCGTAGATGACGGCGGTATGCAGCGACTGATAAAAATTATCTTTCGGCGCGGCGATATAATCGTCGAATTCACCGGGGATGGGACGCCAGTGGGTATGAATCACACCCAGGGCTGCATAACAAGATGGCACATCCGGGACAATGAGACGTACAGCCCGCACATCACGCACCAGATCAAAAGGCTTTCCCTTTTTGGTCATCTTTTTATAGATGGAGTAGATGTGCTTGGGCCTTCCACTGATCTCTGCTTTGATGTTGTTGCTCTCCAGCAGCCTGCTGAGATGTTCTTTGATGGCCTCGATCTGCGCCTCGCGGTCCGGGCGTCGCTCCTGTAAATGTTCGGCGATCTCTTTATATTTTTCGGGGTTCACGTAGCGGAAGCCCAAGTCTTCGAGCTCCCATTTGATTTGCCAGATACCTAGCCGATTGGCGAGAGGTGCAAAAATATCCAGTGTTTCCTTGGCAATGCGTTTGCGCTTGGCTTCCGGCATGGAGCCGAGGGTACGCATGTTATGCAATCGATCTGCCAACTTGATCAACACCACGCGAACATCATCACCCATGGCCAGGAAGGTCTTGCGCAGGGTCTCGGATACAAGGTCGCGTTTACGTCCCAAAGGAGTATTGCCGGAGGTGGCTTCAACTGGATCGCTCCCATTCTTTCCATTGGAATGTTCTGCATGCTGGTCATCGCGCGAAACGCGCGGGAGATTGGTGAGTTTTGTTACACCGTCCACCAGGATGGCGATGGTTTCGCCGAAATCCCTTCTGATATCCTGAAGCGTGACAGTTGTATCCTCCACGGTGTCGTGCAACAACCCGGCGGCAACAACCTCAGGCGGCACACGTAAGTCAGCGAGGATGTTAGCCACTGCGATGCAATGGTTGATATAAGGTTCTCCGGAAAGGCGCTTTTGTTCGCGGTGTGCCTCCTCAGCCACGCGGTAAGCGCGCTGGATCAGCTCCCGGTCTGCCAGCGTATAATTTTCTGGCAGCTGTTCCAGGAGCCTTTCAAGAGGGATGGCTATGATGGACGTTTTCATTCCATTCATTTTACTACCAGGGCCTGGATTGGAGGAAAGCGTGTAGTTCCGGCAGATTCCTGCAATTAATGGGCCAAGTCAGCTTTTGGGATGTTCAAAAGCGGTAAAATGACTCGAAATCACACTCTGAGTTGGATCATCGTATGCCTTCCATCAACAACGTTACTCGCTTCCTTGACTCTCGAAAAGTTTCTTATACTGCTTTTGAAACGCCGGCGGAAAAGCTGGGCGCGCTGGAAGTGGCAGAACTCCTGCACCTGCCACTCGAACAGGTTTTTAAAACCATTGTGATCACGCGTGACAAACCCAGGAAACCGATCCTGGCGGTTGTACCCGGTCCCGGGGTGGTGAATTTGAAATTGTTGGCCGCGGCCCTGGGCGAGAAAAAAGTCTATCTGCCCACCGAGCGTGAGGCCCAGCAATTGACCGGATTGCAGGCAGGCGGTATCTCTCCGTTGGCGCTGCTCAATAAGGGCTTTCAAGTCGTGCTTGATTCTTCTGCGCAAAATTATTCGGAAATCCATGTCTCCAGCGGACAAAGAGGTTTGAATATTAGACTCCCTGTTTCCGATTTAATCCGTTTGACGAACGCGCGCATGGCTTACATTTGTAGAATTGATGAGAGCACATAAATACAATTTTCGTTGAGTGAGTTTTAGAAAACAAACGACACTGCCTAAAGTGACTTGCTTCTTTTAAATGCCAAATAGGTGAGCAGCGTTCGCTCACCTATTTGCTGTGTTAAGAGCCAATAATTAGGGGCCGACAGCCTTAATGACTGCACTGGAAACTTCGAAGGACCATTTGTCATTGTTGTTGATGCAACCATATCCGCTGGAATTAAATCTCCCTTTCGGATCGTCACTCCAGGCCCATACGTTGTAACAGCCTTGTACCAGATCAGTAATCACAATATCGTTTTTCTTGCCAATGGTATAAGTCCTCCAGCCACATTCACCTTTATCAGCTGTTTCATTAAGGTAAATGGACACCGAGATTTCCACCTTCGTTGTATTGATGATTTGAATCTTGGTGGACCTACCAGCCGGTGACCATGAAAGGATCCGATTGTCGCAGGGATCCCCGCCACCCGAACTGGTGGTTGGCGGCAAAGTGGATAGGGCCCCCACGGTCGGCAAGGCTAATGGCGTTTCTGTAGGTAATGGCGTTTGCGTGGGTGGCTCGGTTGGCGGTAATGGCGTGGCAGTTGGGATGGCTGCCTGCGTTTCCGCAACGATCGTGAACGCAGCTGCCACGGCCGTGAATTGCACATCTGCGGGGCTCATGGTCGGTTCAGGTTGTGCGCCGCAGGCTGTGATGATCATTGCGAATATAGCAATGATGATTGGGAAAAGCTGGAACTGTTTCATTTTATGGAAATCTCCTTGAACTATCAGCAGTGAGGGTAACACCCGCCCTGGGCTACGATACTCTCATTTCTGACGATCAGCGTCCAGTTTCCTTCTCGAATGTAGAAGCTCCCGGACACCTTGAAATCTTTTTTACCATTTACAAATGCAACCGCAGTATATTGTCCGGCAGGTCCATGAGACACATCAGCCAGGAAACCACATTCTCCCAGGCTGGTGGAGACCCACAAGGATAAAACCACATTGTCTTTCTTCCCCTGGGGTTTGTACTCATACACAATGTCGAAATTTGCCGAGGGACCTTCCCACACGGTCAAAGTCTTATTACAAGCATCCTGATTGGTGGCAGAGGCTTGTGGGCTCAGTGTAGCCAATAAGGTAGGGGAGGCCAGAGGCGTGCCGCTTGGCAGCGGGGTTAGAGTTGGTGTCTCACTGGGGGGAACGAGGGTTGGCGAAGGTACAGCGGCCTGTGTTTGGGCGATGATCGTAGAGGCCATCGCCTCCGCAGTATGTTGTGTATCTACCGGATTGGTTGTTGGGGTTGCTTGAGCTGTACACGAACTTAAGATTACGAGCAGGACGATACTAAGCGTCAACGCCTTTTGTATCATTGATGAGTTACCTTCTATGGATGGGATAAAGTCTGTAAAGACTATTCTACGAGGACTTTGTCTCTATATAATGTAATGGACAAAATCTGGTATTTAGAGAGACGGAAGTCTCCCACCATTTTGTTCCCACCCACCCAGGCTACATAAACATAGGCTCCCAGGGGGGCCCGGATCGTTACGTTTTTACGGACTGGATACTCGATGATGGAATATCTGCCATCGGACAGGGTCACTTGCAATGAAATGTACGCTTCGGTCTTTGATTTGTTGATTAATCGAATGGTACTGGATGGTACGTCTGGTGGCAGTGTACCGTACTTTAGGATGCCCAAGGTCGGTGAGGCTGTGAACTGACCAGACACGAGAGTTGGAGTAACAGCCTGGTCCAAGGTGCCAAGCGTAGCCGTGGCAGGTGTTGTTGTTAAATTAGGAACGGGAGTTGGTGTCTCTAGGGGAACCTCGGTCGCGCTGGGGACTGGCGACTCTAAAACAGGAGTTGACGTAGCGGGGGCAGGAACAAGCGAAGGCGCGGGTTGCGCCGTCAATGTCTGGGCAACCGAAGAGTCCACAACTGCGTTGATGGTCTCTGCTATATTCGACGTTGGCCCAGGAGCCGGTGTAGATGGAAAAGGTAAACACGCGCCCAGCAAAAGGGCGAACACTAAGCCAGCAAAGAACGTTTTTTTCATCCTGCCCTCCTTGGGGCTACGCCTGACTGACAACCTCCATGAACTGGGTTACGACATCGCGCAACATCCGCTCTGGCAGCGCGCCAACCTGGCGATGTACGATTTTTCCATTGGAGACAAAGAGCATGGTGGGGATACCCTGAATGCCATACTTGGTCATCCATTCGGGGTTTTCATCCGTGTTGACCTTGGCGATCAATACTTTGCCTTCGTACTCAGTGGCAAGCTTATCGAGCACGGGCGCGACCATTTTGCACGGTCCGCACCAGGGTGCCCAAAAATCCACGATAACGGGCATGGATGATTGTAAAACAGTTTTTTCGAATGCAGCATCGGTTACATGAATTGGTTCACTGGACATGACATACACCTTTTATTTAATCTGGCAATCAACTTATTTTGGGTTTGCCCCTAGCGAGAGACGAGTATATCATAGAATGCCCCATGATATAATCGCCCGTCATGGCTGAAGTCTTTGGCAAGTGGAGAAGCGGACTCGCAAAGACGAGTAAAACCACCTTTGGGCGTTTGGCAACCTTGCTGGGTGTCACCGAAATTACACAGGAAACCTGGGATGATCTGGAAGCGCTGTTGATCCAGGCTGACTTGGGAATCGAGACCACCAGCGAGATCTTGGAGTCGCTTCATCGCCTCGTGCAAAGCCGCGGCCTGACTCGCGCCGAAGAAATTTCCGCGGCGCTTCAGGAAGAACTGCGTGCCCGACTCATTGTACCGCCGCCGCTGCGTTGGGAGAATAAGCCGTTGGTGATCCTGATGGTTGGCGTGAATGGATCTGGCAAAACCACGACGATCGCGAAACTTGGACAACGCTTTCAGGCGGAGGGGAAGACGCTCCTGTTTGGTGCCGCCGATACCTTCCGCGCCGCAGCCGTGGATCAGCTTCAGGTATGGGGAGACCGGCTGAAGGTCGATGTGATCGCCGGCGCTCCCGAATCCGATCCGGGCGCGGTGGCATTCAGTGCTGTTCAATCGGGCGCCGCGCGCAGTGTGGATATCATCCTCATCGACACCGCCGGACGTTTGCATACGCGCTTCAATCTGATGGAAGAGCTGAAGAAGGTTGAGCGCGTCGTCGGAAAGGCGCTGCCTGGTGCCCCTCACGCGGTCTGGCTTGTCCTCGACGCGACCACCGGACAAAACGCCTTGCAGCAAGCCAAGTCATTTAGAGAGGCTGTGGGTGTGACTGGTGTAATCCTTTCCAAGCTGGATTCATCGGCGCGCGGCGGCATGGCTTTTGCCATTCAGCGTGAACTCGGTCTGCCAATTTTGTTTGCCGGGCTCGGTGAAAAGCCCGAAGACCTGATCCCGTTCGACCCCGATGCCTTTGTGCAGGGAATACTAGGATAATTTTTTGCTCTAAATGCCGTCCTCGGCAGTCTGAGCAAGGTAAATCTGGAGGAACCATGCAAGATCTTGTCAATCGTTTAGGGTCCGCGCAGGACTTAACTCGTCAATTACTGGTGCGTCTTTGACTTCGCGTCTAAAGAGCTAAAACTTTCCCAACTCCAAAAAGAACTAGAAGCGCCCGATTTCTGGGGCAATCCCTCGCGGGCCCAGGGGACGATGAAACAATACAACTCGTTGAAATCTGAAGTGGATTCATGGCGGAATTTTTCGCGGCGCGTCAATGAAACGCTTGAGCTTGCGCAATTGGACGATGAAAGTTTGCGCGTTGAATTGGAGACCGAGGTTTCTTCCATAGAAACAGAATTGGAGAAGCGATCCTTTACCGCCATGCTCTCGGGCAAGTATGATCGTGACCCGGCCATCCTTGCCATACACGCGGGCGCGGGCGGAACCGATTCGCAGGATTGGGCTTCCATGCTCGAACGCATGTACTTACGTTGGGCCGAAGCGCGCGGCTATGAAACGGAAATCCTGGATATCACCGAAGGTGAAGAAGCGGGCATCAAGAGCGTGACCATTGCGATTGATGGCGAATACGCCTTCGGATATCTTCGTTCAGAGAAAGGCGTCCATCGGCTGGTGCGACTCTCGCCGTTCGATGCCGCGCATCGCAGGCATACCTCCTTTGCACTGGTGGAGGTTCTTCCCCAGGTGGCGATGGATGAGGCGGAGATCGAGATCGATCCCTCTGATCTTAAGATCGATGTGTATCGTTCTTCAGGCGCGGGTGGACAGAATGTGCAGAAGAATGCCACCGCGGTGCGCATCACGCACATCCCCACCGGCATCGTGGTCACCTGTCAAAACGAACGTTCGCAAACACAAAATCGCGAGTTTGCCATGCGCATCTTGCGCGCCCGTCTGTTGGAATTGAAACAGGCGGAAAAAGAAGAAGAACGCGCTGTCTTGCGCGGCGAATATACCAAGGCGGAATGGGGCAGCCAGATCCGCTCTTACGTTTTGCATCCCTACCAAATGGTCAAGGATCATCGTACTGAACATGAAACAGGCAATACGCAATCCGTGCTGGATGGCGACCTGGATGAATTCATGGAATCATATTTGCGTACTATTGCATAAGGAGAAGGAATGTCCGATAACATCCCGCAACTTTCCACTTTCATTACAACCAATATTTTGAAACAACCTGATCGCGTGATCAAACCCGATGAGCCGTTGATTTCCAGCGGTTTGATCAACTCGTTCAGTTTGATGGATGTGGCTTTATTTGTGGAAGATACGTTTGGCGTCCGCATTGAGGATACCGAACTCAATGCCGATACGTTTGACAATCTGAATCAGTTATCTGCTTTGATCGAGTCCCGCCAGTAATGACGATTCTGCCTGAGCGGCTCAAGACGCTTCATTCACAAAGCCCGCAGCGGGTTGCCGTCACTCTGCAGTTTCCGGGCCGGGATGATTTATCAATTTCCCGCGACCAACTATTACGCGGTGCCGGTGCCTATGCACAGACGTTGGAACGCGAAGCTATCCAACCCGGCGAAGTGGTTGTGCTGATTTTGCAGCATGGCGAGGATCTGGTCTACTCATTCTGGGGCGCGATCCTGCACGGCGCCATCCCCTCCATCATGCCTTTTCTCACTGAGAAGCTTTCGCCCGTGCGTTACCGCGCTGACCTGGCCGCGTTAATCTCGGTCACCCGGCCTGCCGCCATCCTGACCTATCCTGAATTTGAAGCCGATGTTCACACCGCTTTAAAAGATGGCGATTCTGTCCGTTCGGTGATTGTTACAAATAACATCGAGCCTCAAACGAAAGATATTAGCTTCGATTCTTTGATGGGCTTTCAACGCAATTCAGACGACATTGTATTGCTGCAACATTCATCGGGTACGACTGGTTTGCAAAAAGGAGTGGCGCTTTCGCATCAGGCCGTGTTCAATCAATTGAGTGCGTACGGAAATTCACTGGCCATCAGCGAAAAAGATGTGATCGTTTCCTGGCTGCCGCTGTATCACGATATGGGCTTGATCGCTGGCTTTCTCATGCCGATTCTTTCCGGGATGCCGCTGGTGTTGATGTCACCTTTCGATTGGGTGCGCGCGCCATATAAGCTGTTCCAATCCATTTCGAAATATCAGGGCACGCTCGCCTGGCTTCCCAATTTCGCCTATAATTTCTGCGCGCAGAAGATGCGCGACCGCTACCTCGAGGGTGTGGATCTATCTTCGTTGCGCGCTTTGATCAACTGTTCAGAGCCGGTGCGTATTGAAAGTCACATCGCGTTTTATGAGCGTTTCAAAGACCATGGCCTCAAGCTGGAAACACTCCAGACTTCGTACGCCATGGCAGAAAATGTTTTCGGCGTAACGCAGAGTCCGTTGGGCCGCGTGCCAGTTGTCGATGAGATTGACCGGGAAGCCTTTATGGCCGAGCGCCTGGCCCAGAGTCCCTCGGATGGGCGTTCATCCATGAGGATGTTATCCTCCGGACAGCCACTCGAAAATGTAAAAATAAAAGTTGTTGACGAAAATGGAAAAGAAGTGCCCGAACGTGTGATCGGCGAACTTGCCCTACAAAGTGATTGCATGTTGACCGGTTATTTCAATCGTCCGGATGCTACCCAAAAGGCGTTCCGTGATGGCTGGTACTTGACTGGTGACTATGGTTACATCGCTGGTGGAGAGGTGTTTGTCTCCGGCCGCAAAAAAGATATGATCATTGTCGGTGGCAAGAACGTGTATCCGCAGGATTTGGAATCCCTGACCTACGAGGTCCCGGGCGTCCACGCCGGGCGTTCCGTGGCCTTTGGCATGTTCGATGAGGCCCAGGGAACGGAGGATGTGGTTATCATTGCTGAAGTTGACTCGGAAGATGCGGATGAACAACAAAAAATTGCGGATGCCGTCCGCATGCATGTCACGAAAAATTCTGCGATTGCTTTGCGATACGTAAGGGTGGTGGGACCCAAATGGATCTTGAAAACTTCCAGCGGGAAAACAGCCCGTTCTGCAAATAAGGAAAAATTTCTTAGAGAGTTGGAAACTGCAAAATAAAAACGGCCGTGCCCAGGCACGGCCGTTCCTTAGTGTTTTAAGAGTTATCCACCGGTGGGCAGGCGTTTCTTCATGGTACGATCCAGCAGGTCTTCCTGTTCCGCGATATGCTGGATTTTGCGCGCTTGACTTTATAGGCTCTTTCCGCGTTCGCTCTGTCAAGAGCTTCCTGCCAGGCGATTTGCATGGCGGTCATCTCGGGTTCTCGGTCTTCTTCCTGTGTCGGGACTTCCTGGGTTTCTTGCCGGTTGCTGCGTTTGCCACCTTTTTTGTTTTCTTTCTTAGCGGGCTTGAACTCTTCGATTTCCGGCTCCAGTGCCTTCATACTCAACTTGATCTGTTTCTTTTTGCGATTGACGTCCAGCACCTTGGCTTCAACCTCATCGCCTTCTTTCACAATTTCACCGGGAGTCTTTACGTAGCCATGAGCCAGTTCACTGACATGGACCATGCCGGGCCGTTCCGCACCAATGTCAACAAAGGCACCGTAAGTTTCTAGGCGGACGACCTTGCCTTTGACCACCATGTCAGGTTCGATCTCTTTCCATTCGAGGGCGAGTGGTTCGATCATGGTCAGTTCGATGCGATCTTTTTTTACACGGCGAACCCATACTTCCACAGTCTCTCCTTCTTTCACCACATCTTCCACTTTATTGATGGGTTCCTTGCTTAACTGTGAAATATGAATGACACCGGGAATCGGTTGGCCCACATCCACTAAAGCACCTGCAAGGGTGGTCTTTAGTACCTTTCCGCTTAATTTTGTTTTTGGTTCGAGCGTCGTGACCGGCGCGATATCAGGTGTTGTCATAATATGCTCCTACTGTTTTGGAATAATGCCAAACGTCAATTATACCTATATGACAAACAGGAGTCAATGTGAAATCTGGTTCAATCGTTAAGGAATGTGTTTTTGAAAATATTTATACTAACTCGGCAGTCAATGTATAAGTTTGCTCCATTATTTCCGAAGATGTATCAGACCGCAAGGTTTGCTGACATGGATTTTACAGGAATCTTATTTGATCTTGACTGATTGCCTCTTGATGATGTATATTATGCCGCGTCTCTGTCGTTTTCGGAAACAAAATGGAATAGATATGTATAATTTCGACAAGATTGACATAAAAATTGTCAATATCCTTCTCGAAGATGGGCGTATTCCCGCGTCCGAGATTGCGCGCCGCTTGGGGGATATTTCGGAACGGACTGTTCGTTATCGCATCGATCGCATGGTTAAGGATGGCATAGTCCGCATCAGTGCTGTGGCCCGACCGCAGGCCTTTGGTTTGACCACCATCGCAGATATTTGGATGGAAGTCGAGTCTGATCGCATCCTGGAAGTTGCGAAAAAAATGACGGAGTTTGACAACGTGAGTTACGTTGCCTGCGGAATCGGGGAATCAGATGTCAGTATTCAGATCGTTGCCAAAGACACGGCGGAGATCTATCAATTCGTGACGGAAGTCGTTCGCAAAGTTCCCGGTGTCCGCAAGACGACCACTTCCATCGTGCCCTTGATCCTCAAGGATGTGTATCAATGGCGCGTCCCGGAAGGGATTATGCAGGAAATCTCTGAGAAAGAAATCAAGGCTGCTTCAGACTAAAGACAAAATACCTGGAGAGGATTCATGTTTGGACCAAAGACGCTTGCATTGCAGAGCCGTGCCCAGGAAGTCATACCGCTGGGTGTGAATTCCAATTTCCGTTTTTGGGGGAATGGTATTACGCCGTATGTTCAAAAAGCAAAAGGCGCCTATTTGTGGGATGTGGATGGCAGGAGATATATTGATTATCGCCTGGCCTTTGGGCCGATCATTCTGGGTCACGCCTATGATGAAGTCGATCAAAAAGTAATCGAAGAAATTCAAAACGGGATTCTTTGCGCCATGACAGGTGAACTGGAAATTGCCGTGGCGGAGATGATCGTAGAGATGGCCCCTGCAGTCGATATGGTGCGCTTTGCGTGTTCAGGAACAGAGTCTACGATGCACGCCATCCGTGTGGCGCGCGCGTACACGGGTCGCGATTTGATTTTGAAATTCGAGGGAAATTATCACGGCTTCCATGATCATACCTTATGGTCTACTTATGCACCGGTCGAGGCTTATGGCAATGCTCGCAGTCCGATCCCGGTGCCAGCCTCGTCGGGTATTCCCAAATCCATGCGTGAGTTTGTTATCACGCTGCCGTTCAACGATTTTGAAGGATTCGAGCGCGTGATGCGTTCCTACGGGGAACAGATCGCGGCTGTAATCTCTGAGCCGTGTCAGGGAAACTGTGCCGCCATCAATCCTCAGGATGGATTCCTAGAACTGATCCGCAAAAAGACAGATGAGTACGAATGTGTTTTCATCCTGGATGAAGTGAAAACGGGCTTCCGCATCGCTAATGGTGGCGCGCAGGCATACTATCGCCTCCAACCGGACCTCACGACATACGCCAAAGCCCTGGGCAACGGCTACCCTATCGCCGCGTTCGGCGGCAAAAAGGAGATCATGTCCATTATTGGACATGGCGTTGCGCAAGGTGGGACCTACACCAATAACAAACCTGGAATAGCCGGTGCGTACGCAACCTTGAAATTACTCAAAGAACTACCGATACTAAAAACCATCGAAAAACGTGGGCAACGGTTGCTGGACGGCTTGAAGGACATCTTCGAAGAGAATAATATTCCCGCAGTGTTTACAGGTTATCCAGCCATGTTTTCGTTTTCTCTTGGCGTGGAGGCTGTCACTTGCCAGCGCGACTGGGCGAAGAGTGACCGCGACCTATATCTCAAACTGGCAGACAAAGCCATTGAGCGCGGCGTGATGCCCGACCATGATGCGCGCGAGCCGTGGTTCTTATCCTATTCACACAGCGACGCCGATATCGATGAAACATTAAGTGTATATGCGGAGATCGTGAAAGAAGTAAAAAAGTAGTTCCGGTGGTCGAGTAGCCCTGAGCGTTCTCAACGAAGAGCGTACACTTGCACCAGCACGCAAGTGCAGGTGTCGAGACCGCGGGTAGCAAGGAAAATTTGATTTTTGGGTGGTCTCGATATGGCGGGCAAACACCGCCTACTCGACCACCGCAGGAGAAACTATGACAAAACTTACCTCGCAAGAAATCGTTGACCTCAACAAAGACTACACCTTCTTCTCGTGGTCGGTCCAGTCGCAAACCAATCCCATCCCTGTGACAAAAGCGGAGGGCGTCTATTTCTGGGATGCTGATGGAAAACGGTATCTGGATTTTTCGTCGCAACTGATGAACACCAACATCGGGCATCAAAACCCAAAGGTCGTCAAAGCCATTCAGGACCAGGCCGCACAATTGACCTTTGTGCATCCCGGCAATGCCACTGAGCCGCGCGGTTTGCTTGGCAAGAAGTTGGCAGAAGTCACGCCTGGAAAATTGAAGAAAACTTTCTTTACTTTGGGTGGCTCAGAAGCAAACGAAAACGCCATCAAGCTGGCACGCTTCTACACAGGACGAAACAAGGTTCTCGCTCGCTATCGTTCTTATCACGGCGCGACACATGGCTCCATCGCGTTGACAGGTGACTACCGCCGAAACGCCGTCGAGCCAGCCATGCCGGGCGGAGTGCACTTCCTTGACCCGTTTTGTTATCGCTGTCCGTTTGGGCAGAAGCCGGAATCGTGCAAACGGGAATGTATCTCCCATCTCGAAGAAGTCATCATGTACGAAGGTCCTGACAAAATTGCCGCCATCATCATGGAAGGTGTGACCGGCTCCAACGGCATCATTGTCCCGCCCGATGACTATTGGCCCCGCGTCCGTGAGATTTGCGATAAATACGGAATCCTTTTGATCTCTGATGAAGTCATGAGTGGATGGGGTCGCACTGGCAAATGGTTCGCCGTAGACAATTGGGGCGTCGAGCCGGACATCATCACAACGGCAAAAGGAATTACTTCTGGTTACGTCCCCTTGGGTGCGGTGATCGTTTCTGAAAAGATCGCTGAGTTCTTTGAAGACAAATATCTCTATGCAGGCTTAACCTACAGCGGACATGCCCTCGCCTGTGCCGCGGCACTGGCAACCATCGAAGTCTACGAAGAAGACAAATTGATCGAAAACTCCGCCACGTTGGGAAAATATCTTGGCGAAGCGTTGGAAGATATCAAAGAACGACATGCCTCGGTTGGTGATGTGCGTTATATCGGACTGTTCTCCACGATTGAGTTGGTTGTCAACCGCGAGACCAAACAACCGTTTGTTCCATCCGTGATGGGTGAAGTTGGCAAAGTTTTGAAAGAAAACGGACTGTTCACCTTCATCATGGCAAAGGACGTAGGTACGATGGTTTTTGTTGTGCCGCCGCTGTGCATCACGAAGGAGCAATTGGACGAAGGTCTTGCCTTGGTTGAAAAGGCATTGGAAGTGGCGGATAAGCAAGTGGTCCAAAGTTAATTTTTTGGAGACGTAGAAAAGAGAATAAATCTACACCATGTGAGCAATAAACATATGAACTTAATTATCACAGACACAATTTTTGACGACTTCCTTGAATTGGTTTTAGGCGTTGTAACTTTGCATAACATTGACAACTCGCAAACTAGACCTGATATTACTGAAATGTTACGACAGGCAGAAGTGGCACTCTCCGGTAAATTTGGGGGCACTGCAGTCATTGAACATCCTTACATCGCAACCTGGCGGGAAGCCTATCGAAAATTTGGAGCAAAACCGAAGGATTATCCTTCATCAGTTGAGAATCTAACAAGAAGGGTATTAAACGGCGCGACGATTAGACATATCAATAACCTTGTATCCTTATACAACACGATTTCATTAAGACATATCTTGCCTGTTGGGGGCGAAGATTTAGACAAAATTGTTGGTGACGTTCTATTGACACGGGCTGGCAATGAAGAACCTGCTGTTTTTCTTTTAGGCGAAAAAGAAGCACACGCTCCGCGTGCAGGTGAAATCATTTATAAAGATGAAGTCGGTGCAATTTGCAGACGCTGGAATTGGAAAGAAGCAGACAGAACGAAATTGACCCAAGAAACAAAAAATGCTTTTTTGGTTATTGAAACTATACCGCCCGTCACTCGCAATACGGTTGAGACTGCAATCCGTGAATTAGCAGATTTAGTTAAACAATATTGCGGCGGCACGGTCTCAACAGCATTTTTAGACACAGACAATCGAGAAGGCAAACTCATCTAAGACGCGACCATGTATATTCCAAAATATTATCGTGAAGAGGATCGTCAAAAGATCTTGGCTTTTCTCAAACAGAATAATTTTGCCGCGCTGGTTACCTTTGATGGCGAAAAACCAATCGCCACTCATACCCCCGTGGAAGTCGTTGAATCTGAAAACGGCTTGACAATCTACGGTCACTTCTCGCGTGCGAATGCTCAGAAAAAGACATTTGGCGAGCAGGAAGCATTGCTTATTTTTCAGGGAGCGCATACTTATATTTCTGCGCGCTGGTACACTGAAGTTGATGTGCCAACCTGGGATTACATGATAGTGCATGTGTACGGAAAAGTACGAGAAATTCAAGGCGATGAATTGTATTCAGTCCTTAGCCGTCTCGTACAAAACCACGAATCGAATACGTCCTATCGTCTTGAAGGACTCCCACAGGATATGGTGCAAAAAGAAATAAAAGGCGTTTTTGGCTTTGCTGTGGATGTTACTCGCATAGACGGTGGTTACAAATTGAGTCAAGGAAAAACTGAAGAAGAACGCAATAATATTGTCGGTGAACTGGAAAAGCGTGGAGACGAAAATTCTAATAAAATCGCGGAAGCAATACGCTAGCGAAACCATGCCTGAAAACAAAATGGAGAATTCATGGAAATCCTAAACTACATCAACGGCGAATGGATAAAACCCACCGTCAAAGAATATTTTGAAGTCATCAACCCCGCAACAGGCGGATTGATCGCAAAGACACCACTCGGCGGCAAGTCCGATGTGGATGCGGCGGCGAAAGCCGCCGGCGACGCGCTTCCCGAATGGCGGCGCACGTCTGTCAATGATCGTGTGCAATATTTGTTCAAACTTCGCAATCTCATGCGTGAGCATGCTGATGAGATCGCCAAACTCATCACGGATGAAGCGGGCAAAACATTCGAAGAATCCAAAGCCGAGATGGTGCGTGCTTACGAGAACATCGAAGTTGCCTGTGGGATGCCACACATGAGTAAAGGTGAGTTCGTAGAAGACATTGCCTCTGGCATCGATGAAATCATGATCCGCCAGCCGGTCGGTGTGTGTGCCACCATTTGCCCATTCAACTTTCCCGGTATGATCGCCTTCTGGTATCTGCCCTATGCGCTCGCGGCGGGCAACACCTACATCATCAAGCCTTCTGAAAAAGTGCCAGTGACCATGCAGTTCATCTTCAAGCTCATCGAGCAGGTTCGCTTTCCAAAGGGAGTAGTCAACATGGTCAACGGCGCCAAGGACACAGTGGATGCCATCCTTGAGCATCCCGCCATTCGTGCGGTCACTTTCGTTGGCTCCACCAACACGGCGAAATATATTTATGCTACTGCGGCAGCCAACTGCAAACGCGTACAAGCGCAGGGCGGCGCGAAGAATCCTGTCATCATTCTTCCGGATGCGGATATGAACATGGCGACGAAGATCGTTGCGGACTCTGCCTTCGGATGCGCGGGACAACGTTGTCTCGCCGTCTCTTTCGTAGTGACGGTTGATTCTGCCCGAAATGCTTTTACCGAAGCGATTTGCGACGCGGCTTCGACGCGCGTCGTTGGCTACGGCATGGACTCAGGCGTCCAAATGGGACCGGTCATCAACGCCGCGTCGAAGGCCAGAGTAGAATCGTTGATTGGACTCGGCGTCACAGAGGGAGCAACCGTCCCCGTAGATGGACGCGGTACTTCCATCAAGGGTTACGAAGGAGGATATTTTGTAAAACCCACCATATTGGCTAACGTACCCCGCGGCAGCGAAATTGCCAGGACGGAAATCTTCGGACCAGTCTTGAGTCTCATGCATGTCAATACAGTCGAGGAGGCCATCGAGTTGGTCAACAGCGGACAGTATGGCAATCAGGCGAGTTTGTTCACATCGTCGGGTTCTGCCGCGAGAAAGTTTCGCTACGAAGCCGAAGCAGGCAACATCGGAATCAATATCGGCGTCGCCGCACCCATGGCCTTCTTCCCATTCAGCGGCTGGAAAGATTCGTTCTTCGGCGATATGCACGGGCAAGGCACCGACGCGGTCGAATTCTTTACGCAGAAAAAAGTTGTGGTTGAACGTTGGCCCAAGGAATGGACGAGGAAGTTCTAATTGCGCTGCCCGTCATTGCGAGAAGCGGCGCAGAACGCCACGACGAAGCAATCCCCAACATAGCAACGGAGATTGCTTCGCGCTCGCTTCGTCTTCGAACTATGTCCTCCGCTCAGCGCGATGGACTCGCAATGACGGAAGTTTGAGGATTTATGCCTGAAAATTTTGAGACCGCACTACAATACGCGGAAAGATGGCTCGACATTATCGAGAATAAACAAACCCTGACTGAGCAGGAAGCCAAGAGCATCATCGATAAGTCCAAGCAAAACTTTGCCGAGCACTTCAATCGCGGCTGGCTGGAATATCGTAAGTCAGTCACCGAGGCAGGCGATTGGGCCTCCGTGGAATGGACCGGCGAAGGCGCGGTGTTCTGCGATGTGCTGGGACGCGAATATATCGATTGTCTTGGCGGCTTTGGCATGATGGATTTGGGCTGGCGCCATCCGGATGTGGTGAAAGCTGTCAAGGCGCAGTTGGATCGTTCACCGATGCCTTCGCAGGAATTGATCGATCCGCTGCGCGGCGTGCTGGCAAAGTTGATGGCGCAGATCACGCCGGGAGATTTGAAATATAGCTGGTTCGCCGCCTCCGGCACAGAGGCGATTGAAGCTTCGATCAAGATCGCAAAACTGTATACGCAAAAGACGGCCTTCATCGTTGGCCTGAAAGCCTTTCATGGTAAGACCATGGGTTCGCTTTCGATGATGGGTAAAGCGGATTATCGTCAGCCGATGGGTGCTTTGTACGGTGGCCCTGTCTATCATGTGCCGTTTGGCGATGCGGAGGCAGTTGAGAAACAACTCGACATTTGCAACAAAGTGGGAATTGGTGTTGCAGGTGTTTTGTTCGAACCAATTCAAGGCGAGGCAGGTGCGATCGTGCCTCCCGATGATTTCTGGCCGCGCATTCGCGAGACCACAAAACATTATGGTGTTTTATTGATTGCTGATGAAGTGCAGACCGGACTGGGTCGCACAGGAAAAATGTGGGGGGTGGACCATTGGAATGTTGTGCCCGATATTCTTGCCACGGCCAAATCGCTTGGTGGTGGCGTGATGCCGGTCAGTGCGGTGGTGACAACGGAAGAAATCTTTGAACCGATGATGTATCCCAATCCCTTTATGCATACGACCACCACCGGCGGCGGCGCGCTGGCCTGCTCCGCGGCGATCGCTGCCATCCACGTGACGTTGCGTGATCGGTTGTGGGAACAAGCCGCGCAAAAGGGTGAGTATATGCTCGCGGAGCTTCAAAAGATTACCCAAAAGTATCATCAAATTTATGAGAAAATAACAGGCAAGGGGTTGTTAATTGGTATGCATTTCAAAACGCCAGAGGTTGGGTATAAAGTGGCGGCTGAGTTGTTCAAGCGCGGTGTGCTGGTTTCCGGTACGCTGACGAACGCCCAAACCGTTCGTATCGAGCCGCCGCTGATTATTTCGATGGAACAAATTGATCAGGTGCTGGAAAGGCTGGAAGACAGCCTCAAATCAGTTTCAAGGAGCATGGCATATGGCTGAGTTTGCTGTCGAAATGCAGGACGTTCTCAAGCAGTTCGTCACGCCCGAAGGAGGAATTCTCGCGGCGGTCAATCACGTTACGATGCAAATCAAGGACGGAGAGTTTTTCTCTTTGCTAGGTCCCTCAGGGTGTGGTAAGACAACCTCCCTGCGTATGATCGCAGGGTTTGAGCTGCCCACCGACGGCAAGATCCTGATCCGTGGCAAGGAGATAAGTCAGGTTCCTGCATTCCAGCGACCGGTCAATACGGTTTTTCAGCAATATGCTTTGTTTCCTCATATGACGGTCGAGCAGAATATCGGCTTCGGTTTGGAGATGAAAGGCGTTGGGAGGGCCGACCGCTCGCGTCGTGTTTCGGAAGCTTTGGAGATGGTCCGCCTGCCCGGGATGGAGATGCGCCGCGCAAAACAGTTATCCGGTGGACAGCAACAGCGCATTGCTCTCGCCCGGGCGCTGGTCAACAAACCGGAAGTGTTGCTCCTCGATGAGCCTCTCGGCGCGCTCGACTTGAAACTGCGCAAGGAGATGCAACTTGAACTCAAGACTCTGCAGCGTGAAGTGGGTATTACCTTCATTTACGTGACCCACGATCAGGAGGAGGCGTTGACGATGAGCGATCGCATCGCGGTGATGAGCAAAGGTGTGGCGCTGCAGATTGGCTTGCCGGAAGAGATTTACGAACGCCCGTCTAATAAATTCGTTGCTGACTTCATCGGCGAGACCAACTTCCTGGATGGTGTTGTGAAAGAGCAGAAGGGTAGAACCGTCGAAGTTGAATTGACCGGCACGGGAACGGTCCATGTGGAATCGAGTCGAACATTCACGAATGGGCAGCAGGTTTCGGTCGCGGTCAGACCCGAAAAGCTTCGTCTGAATGCCGATGTCAAAGATGGCAACAATCTTAAAGGGCGCGTAGAGGATGTCATCTATATTGGGACAGATACACATTATGGTGTGCGTTTTCCCGGCGGGCAGAAGGCGCGTGTGCGTGAGCAGAATGTCACGCAGGCTCACAAAGAGATCGCGAAGACGGGTGACGAGGTGACAGTGTCCTTTACTCACACGGCTCCACGTCTCCTAACGGAGTAAAGGTGAATCCCATGTTGAAATTCTTTCGACGAAGTAAGGGCTGGCAGTTAACCGGCTTGATCAGTCCGGGTGCGCTCTGGATTCTGATCTTCTTCAACTTGCCGTTGCTGATCATGTTGTTCATCAGTTTTGTGGAGCGTGGACGTGCCGGCGGCATTAAACTCCCACCCGTTTACACGATTGAAAACTACAGACAATTGTTTAATGCCTGTACTTCACAATTTGCCGGAGCGAATTGTAATCCCTTCCTTTATCTTGGTATCTTTGGTCATTCGCTCCGCATTGGCATTGTTGTAACTCTGTGGTGTATCTTGCTTGGATATCCGCTCGCTTACTTTATGGCGAAACAAAAGCCTATTGTGCGCGACGCTTTGATGGTGATGGTTATCATCCCGTTTTGGACAAACTTTCTTGTTCGCACGTATGCGTTGAAATCGGTACTTGCCACGGAGGGTTTGCTCAATACCTTTCTGATGAACCTTCATTTGGTCAACCAGCCTCTTGATCTGCTTTTTAATGAGTTCGCAGTAGTCCTTGGCTTGATCTATGGTTACCTGCCCTTTGCGATCCTGCCAATGTATACATCTGTTGAGAAATTTGATTACACCTTGATGGAAGCCGCGGCAGACTTGGGGGCCTCGGCACGTCAGGCTTTTCTGCGTGTGATGTTACCGATGACAATGCCCGGAGTCATCGCCGCGCTCGTGCTGGTGTTTGTTCCTGTTGTGGGAGCTTTTATCACCCCTGACATCATGGGCGGCGGCAAGGTGGAAATGATCGGTACATTGATCAACCGTCAATTTGGTGTGGCGCGCAATTGGCCCTTTGGTTCAGCCATGTCCATGATCCTCATGCTTGTGGTCTTGATCGGTGTGATCGCCTACTTTCGTTCTGGCGGTGAAGAGGCAAGGAGTATGCTATGACCGCAAAGTTTCCTGTCTACCCGCGTGAGCAAGTGCGCCTTGCAACGCGCATCGGCAACTGGCTTTTGAGCGCCAACGCCGTTTTGCTCTTTAGCTTCATCTACCTGCCTGTTCTGATCCTGATCGTCTTCTCGTTCAACAACACGCGCTCCGTTGCTGTATTTACAGGCTTCTCCACCGAGTGGTATACCAAGCTGGCCTCAAACACGGAGTTGCTTCGTGCAGCGCGTAATAGCTTGTTGGTGGGGATCATCACAACGGTCGTATCCACAACCATCGGAACTTTGACGGCTCTTGCCATGGATCGTTACCGCTTCAAGCTTCGTACTTCCTTCGACGCCAACCTGTATCTTCCCATCGTGATCCCTGAGATCGTAATGGGTATCTCTTTGCTGCTGTTTTTCAATCAGGCGCTATTTCCCTTCCTGCAAAATGTCTTTGGGATTCGGGCGACCACCGGTCTGCACACCATCACTATATCCCATATCGCCTTTGATATACCATTCGTCTATGTGATCGTGCGCGCGCGGCTTGCGGATTTCGATCGCACCCTCGAGGAAGCCGCGGCTGATCTGGGCGCAGACGAATGGCAGACGTTCCAGCGTGTGACGCTGCCGCTGCTGATGCCGGGCATCATCGGCGGCGCCTTGATGGCCTTTACGCTGTCTTTGGATGATTACCTCATCACGGTGTTTACCAAGGGTGTACAGGAACAGACCATGCCCTTGTATATCTATTCCCTGGTACGAAAGGGTGTAACACCAGAAATCAACGCGCTTTCGACCGCGCTATTGGTTGGTTCAATTGGTTTGGTTGGACTGTCACTCACGGCGCAAAGCGGTGGACCGGTGTTTACGCGTGCCATGTCGGTGGGTGCGGGTGTGGGGCTGGGCTTGTTTGGGTTGTTTAGCCTGTCTGCGCTGCTGGCACCCGGGGCCTTTACGATTGGAGGATTGTTGCTGGGTTTGATCCTGCTGGCGGCATTTTGGTGGGCCCGGCGCGCCTTTCACGCTTTTCGTGAAGAACTGGCGGATGCAAATCGTTCCGGTAAGATATTAGCCTGGTTTACCCTGGTCATCGCCGGCTTTGCCGCATTTCTGTCTGCGTGGCTGCTTTTAGCCTAGACATGAGGAGGTGATGCTTAGCCAATCTGATTTTTTTGTTGGTCACCCGAATTCAGCTAGGTGACCTGTGGATTGTAGGTATATGAAAAGGAGAGAGAAGAGATGAAGAAAAGATTGATTTACATGTTTGTTTTGGTGGCGCTTATGTTGGCCGCGTGCGCGCCCGCTGTCGCCACCGAGCCGACCGCAGTTGCGAGCGGCGGCAACACAACCAACCGCTGTGGAGATAAATCCAAACTGGCGGATAAGATCTATCTCTATACATGGGTTGAGTACATTGACCCGGCGATAAAGGACCAGTTCAAGGAAGAGTGCGGGGTGGAAGTTGTTGAAACAAACTTTGATTCGAACGAAACGCTGCTTGCCACACTTCAGGCTGGCGGCGCCAGCTATGACATTATTGTCCCCTCGGATTACATGGTACAGATCATGATCGATGAAGGGATGTTGATGCCCCTGGATTACAGTGTGATCACGAACATCAAGAATATGGATGACTTGAATACGCATCAATATTTTGACCCTGACCAGAAATATACGGTGCCATGGTTCTGGGGAACTTCAGGCTTTGCGGTGGACACAAACGTTGTGAAGGATTACACCAATTCGTGGAGCATGCTGTTCGACCCGAACTCGCCGTATTGCGGCAAGATCAGCATGCTCGATGATCAACGCGAGACCCTGGGTGCGGCGCTTATGTATTTGGGTTACTCGATCAATGAGACTGACCCTGCGCATCTGGAAGAAGCCAAGAACCTGCTTGTGCAACAATCCAAATGCGTTAAGGCCTATGACAGCCAAACGAACGACGACCTGATTGCCTCTGGTGAGGTTGCACTTGCACATATATGGACAGGTGATTGGTCCACTGTAGCCGCAGATAATGAGGCAATTAGTTATGTGATTCCCAAAGAAGGGTGCACCATCTGGCAGGATAATATGGCTGTCCCGGTTGGTGCACCGAATCCCTACACGGCGATGGTCTTCATGAACTATGCCCAATATCCTGAAATCGCGGCGCAGGACGCGGAGTTTGTTGGATATGGTACACCGAATGCCGCGGCAAAAGATTTCATGGACCCGGATATGCTTGCCAATCAGGGCATCTACCCGCCCCCGGAGGTCGAAGCCCATTTGCAGTGGATCGAAGATGTCGGTCCTGCGCTTGAGTTGTATGATCGCATCTGGACGGAATTCAAAGCCTCTGTTGGCAGTTAATAAACATACAAGTAACAGTCACTTTTGCGAAGCATTCCCGAACGAAGTGAGTGAGGCAAAGTGACTGTCACTTGTTCTTAAAAAGAAAATAATCGCTTCTTTCGGGACTGCAGGCTGGTCCCGTTAAAAAAACTTGTCTGCCCCCACAATAAGATGGGTGGTGGAGCCATCTGAAAGGAACTTATGCGAGTTCTACTCGTAGGTGTAGGGGGAGTAGGGGAAGCCATTGCGGCAATTGCCAAACCACGCCAGTGGCTGGAATTGATGGTGCTTGCAGACTATAACGCCCAACGCGCGGAAGAAGTGCAAAAAAAGTTGGGAGATGAAGCGCGTTTTCCTTTTGAATTCATCGACGCCAGCAAACAGGAAAACATTGAGGCGCTGGCCAGAAAGTACAATGTGGACCTCATCATGAACGCGGTGGATCCAATTTTCAATCAGCAGATTTTCGATGCCGCGTTCCATTTGGGGGTGAAGTATATGGACATGGCCATGACCTTGTCCGAGCCACATCCAACTGATCCATTCCATAAAACAGGTGTGAAGCTCGGCGATTATCAGTTCGAAAAAGCCAAAGATTGGGAGCAGAAAGGCTTGCTGGCATTGGTGGGTTTTGGCGTGGAACCAGGCATGGCGGATGTATTTGCGCGTTACGCACAGGATTGCCTGTTTGACGAGATCGAAGAGATTGGCATACGCGATGGCGCGAATATTGTGATCGATGGCTATGAGTTTGCTCCGAACTTTTCGATCTGGACAACGATCGAAGAGTGCTTGAATCCGCCGGTCATTTGGGAGCAGGAGAAAGGCTGGTTCACAACCGAGCCGTTCTCCGAACACGAGACTTTCGAATTCCCGGAAGGAATCGGCGCGATTGATGTGGTTAACGTGGAACACGAAGAAGTATTGCTCGTGCCGCGTTGGGTGAAGACTAGACGCGTCACCTTCAAATATGGTCTTGGCGAGCAATTCATTGGTGTGCTGAAAACATTGCATATGCTTGGTCTGGATGACAAGAATAAGATTAAAGTAAAAAACGTTGAAGTTGCACCGCGCGATGTGGTTGCCGCCTGCCTGCCTGATCCTGCCCATCTCGGCGAAAAAATGCACGGCAAAACCTGTGCCGGTACCTGGGTAAAGGGCATCAAAAGCGGAAAGAAGAGAGAAGTCTATGTGTATCAAGTCGCTGATAATCAGGAGTGTATGAGAACCTGGAATTGTCAGGCAGTCGTCGCGCAGACCGCGTTTACCCCGGTCATTGTTATGGATCTGCTTGAGCATGGAATTTGGCAGGGCGTTGGGGTGCTGGGGCCCGAAGCCTTCCCCCCCGAGCCATTCATGCAAAAGATGCTTGAATATGGATTCCCGTATGCGATGAAGGAGCTGTAGCAATATCGCGAGTGCGACACACCCTCCTCGAAGTCGAATCAATCATCGGCTGAGAAAGAAACGCACTTGGTCCAATTCTGCATCTGCGCGTTGAATTAAGTGGAGACGAACTGTATAATTTTACAGGCCCTGAGAATTTTTCCAAGGAGTAGCGAGCATGGATTATAAGCTTTGGATTGATGGCAAGTGGGTGGCTACCGAGGGTGGTGGAAAGATGTCCGTTGAGAATCCGGCCACGGGCGAAAAGATTGCCGAGGTGCAGAATGCTTCAAGGACAGATGTCGATCGGGCGGTACAGGCTGCGAAGACTGCTTTCTATGATGGTCGCTGGTCGCGCAAAACGCCGGGTGAGCGCTCGAAAGCCATTTGGAAACTGGCAGATTTATTGGAAGAAAAATCCGAAGAGTTTGCGTGCGTGGAAAGTGAGAATACCGGCAAGCCTTATAAATTTTTGAGTCTGGCAAGCGATGTTCCTTTTACCGTGGATAATTTGCGCTTCTTCGCCACTGCGGCGCGCGATACACATGGTTCGCACGCGGGCGAGTTCATGTCCGGCTATACCTCCATTTATCGGCGTGAACCGGTCGGCGTGATCGGACAGATCACACCCTGGAATTATCCCTTGAATATGGCCGGCTGGAAGATTGGGCCTGCACTAGCGGCTGGCTGTACGATTGTTTTAAAACCTGCGCCTGGCACCCCTCTCACTACGCTGATGCTGGCGGAATTAATGAAAGAGGCAGGCATCCCCGATGGCGTGGTCAACATTATCTCCGGCGGCAATGCAACCGGTCAGGCCTTGGCGGAACACCCCGATGTACGCATGATCTGCGTGACCGGTTCAACGGGTACCGGTAAAAAGGTGATGAAAACCGCCGCCGATACGCTCAAACGAGTCCACCTTGAATTGGGGGGCAAGGCCCCGTTCATTGTGTTTGATGATGCTGATCCTGAGTTGGTTGCCGCGAAGGCCTCATTTGCGGCAACAGCCAATACCGGTCAGGACTGTACCGCCGCGACCCGCATTTACGTGGAAAAAGGTAAGGCCAAAATCATGCAAGAGGCAGTGGTCGAAGCGATGAAGAACGTCAAAGTGGGTTTGCCGTTCGACGACGATGTGGTCATGGGACCATTGATCTCCGGTGTACAACGGGAGCGCGTCTCCGGTTTTGTGGAGCGTGCCAGGTCACAGGGCGCGCAGATTCTTACTGGCGGTGGCGTGCCGAAGGATTTGCAGAAAGGCTATTATTACGCACCTACCGTGATTACAGATGTTCAACAAGATTGGGAGATCGTGCAAAGCGAAGTGTTTGGTCCGGTAATTACTTTTCAGGAATTTGAAAACGAAGCTGAAGCTTTGCAACGGGGCAATGATGTATTGTATGGACTGGCGGCTTCTGTTTTTACCAGGGACGTTGGACGCGCCATGCGGCTCTCCGCACAACTTGAGTTTGGGACCGTTTGGATTAACGATCACCTGCCGATTACGTCTGAAACGCCGCACGGTGGTTTCAAGCAATCTGGTTTTGGTAAGGATTTATCCGCTGAGGCGGTAGGTGACTATCAAATCACCAAGCATGTGATGATTGCCCAGAGTTAAGAATCATTATTTGGTGGTTGAGAGCACACTTGGGCCTGCGCGCAGTGCAGGTGAGCAGTTCAAACCACCAATAAGCAAGGTGGTACTCGTTACAGAATTGTTCTTGTCACCTGTTGGTTTCGACACCTGCATGATTTGCCAGGCAAATCAAGTGCTGGTGCAAGGGTACGAGTGAGACAAACATTCGCTCTACTCAACCAACAGAGTTTTCAGACATTGGAGGCACTAAATGGAATACAAACTTTTGATCGATGGTCAATGGGTGGATGGCGGTGCTGTCATGGAAGTAAAAAATAAATACAACGGCGAAATCGTTGGCACGGTGGCCACTGCCCGCCGCGAAGATGTAGACGCGGCGATTGCCGCCGCTGAGCGTGCTGAAGATGTGATGGCAGATATGCCCGCTTACAAACGCGCCGATATTCTTCTGAGAACTGCCGCGCTTTTGCGCGAACGCTTTGAAGATTTGTCGAAGACGATTGCCGCTGAAGCAGGCAAGGCGCTCAAGTATGCACGCGCCGAGACAGACCGCGCTATCAGCACGTTTACGTTCGCGGCTGAAGAAGCAAAACGTTTGCATGGCGAAACCATTCCTTTGGATGCTCATCCCAGCGGTGAAGGCTTCTTTGGCTTCTGGACCCGCCGTCCTGTGGGGGTGATCGCCGCGATCAGTCCGTTCAATTTCCCGCTCAACCTGGTTGCCCATAAAGTGGCTCCTGCCCTCGCTTCGGGTAATACGCTCGTCCTGAAGCCTGCCAGCACTACTCCGCTCGCCGCAGTGAAATTGTGTCAAATCTTGATGGAGGCCGGTTTACCTGCCGGCGCGCTCAACCTTGTAGTTGGTGGTGGTGGTACGGTGGGGGAATGGCTCGTTACCGATCCCCGCGTGGATAAGATCACCTTTACTGGCTCACCAGATGTGGGTCGTCACATTTTATCTGTGGCGGGCATCAAGAAAGTGACTCTTGAACTCGGCAATACCTCACCCGTTGTCATCGCTCCGGACGCAGATTTGGATCTGGTTGCCAAACGTTCCGCGGTTGGTGCCTACTATAACTCCGGTCAGGTTTGCATTTCTGTGCAGCGCATTTACACTCAAAAGCAGGTGTACGAACCGTTCTCCGAGAAATTCATCAAGGCCACCGAGGCGATGGTGGTCGGTGATCCGCTCGATGAACGGGTGGACGTTGGACCGATGATCAATTCAAAGGAAGTGGATCGCATCGAAGGCTGGATCAAAGAGGCGCAGAGCGGAGGCGCAAAAATCTTGACTGGAGGCAGGCGCGAGGGCACTGTTTACTATCCAACAATATTGGCCGATGTATCCGCGGACATGAAAGTGGTGGCGGAAGAAACGTTTGCCCCTGTGGCATCAGTGATCCAATGTGATGATTTTGAAGAGTCATTGCGTCAGGCAAATGATACAAAATTCGGTTTGCAGGTCGGTGTATTCACCAATGATGTGAACCGTGTGCTCCAAGCCATCAAACGCTTGAACTTTGGCGGCGTGATCATCAATGAAACCCCGGCCTTCCGCGTGGATCACATGCCCTATGGCGGCAATCGTCAGAGTGGTTTGGGACGCGAGGGTTTGCGTTTTGCCATGGAAGATATGACCAACATTCAACTGGTTGCCATTCGCATGTCGTGAGATTTTCATCACAGAGGAGAGAAATATGAATTACAAACTTTGGATCGACGGCAGGTGGGAAGATACGAAGGGTGGGGGCATCATGTCCATTGAAGATCCCACGACCGGCAAGGAGATCGCGGAAGTCATCGATGCCAGCCGCGAGGATGTGGATCGCGCCGTACAAGCAGCCAAAACAGCTTTCTATGATGGCCGCTGGTCGAAGAAGACTCCCGGCGAACGCTCGAAGATTATTTGGAAGCTGGCTGACCTGATCGAAGCAAAGGCCGAAGAGCTTGCCAGGGTGGAATCGCAAAACACGGGCAAACCTTATCAATACGTCAGCCTGGGCGGTGATATTCCCTTCGCCGTGGACAACCTGCGTTTCTTTGCCAGCGCAGCGCGCGACACGCATGGATCACATGCCGGCGAGTTCATGACGGGCTATACCTCCATCTATCGTCGTGAGCCGGTGGGTGTAGTCGGTCAGATCGTGCCGTGGAATTATCCGATGATGATGGCCGCCTGGAAGATCGGTCCTGCATTGGCGGCCGGTTGTACGGTCGTGCTCAAGCCGGCGCCGGGCACGCCCCTTACCACGCTGATGCTCGCAGAATTACTTAAAGAAGCAGGCATTCCCGATGGCGTGGTGAATATTCTTTCCGGTGGCAATGAAACGGGTCAGGCCATTGTCGAACATCCGGATGTGCGCATGGTCAGCCTCACGGGTTCCACCGGCACCGGAAAGAAGATCATGAAGACCGCCGCCGATACGCTCAAGAGAGTTCATCTCGAACTTGGTGGCAAGGCGCCGTTTATCGTCTTCGACGATTCTGATCCTGAGTTGATTGCGGCCAAAGCCTCCATGGCGGCGACGCTGAACACGGGTCAGGATTGCACGGCGGCGACGCGCCTCTATGTAGAAAAGAGCAAAGTCAAAGTAATGCAGGAAGCGGTGGTCGAAGCGATGAAGAACGTCAAGCTTGGCACGCCGTTTGAAGATGGAGTCCAAATGGGCCCCTTGATCTCCGGTGTTCAGCGCGAGCGTGTCTCTGGTTTTGTGGAGCGCGCCAAATCGCAGGGCGCAAAGATCCTGACTGGCGGCGGTGTGCCGAAAGGTTTTGAGAAAGGCTATTACTACGAGGCGACCGTGATCACGGATGTTCAGCAGGATTGGGAGATCGTGCAAAACGAAGTCTTTGGACCGGTCATCACGGTGCAGGAGTTCGAGGATGAGGCCGATGCGTTGACGAAGGGCAACGATGTCCTATATGGACTCGCGGCTTCCGTCTTCACCAAGGACATCGGACGCGCCATGCGCATCTCCTCCCAGCTTGAGTTTGGTACCGTTTGGATCAACGATCATCTTCCGCTGACCTCGGAAACCCCCCACGGCGGATTCAAGCAATCCGGCTTCGGCAAGGACTTATCTGCTGAGGCCATTGGCGATTATCAGATCACCAAGCATGTGATGATTGCACAGAGTTAATTGCTGCTCGCTGGTTGGGTAGGCGACGATAGTCGCCGTATCGAAACCATCGGTAACAAGAGAAATTCTTATGCCTAATCAACTCTACGAACAAAACTTTCCCTACATGACTCCCGCCTTGAGTCGCATCTTCAACTTTGTTGCCGACCGCGCCGAGGGCTCCTACATTTTTACAGATGATGGACGCAAGTTTCTGGACTTTACCTGTGGCATTGGTGTGACGAATACCGGTCATTGCCACCCCAAAGTAGTTGAAGCGATTCGTGAACAAGCAGGCAATTTTATCCATGCCCAGGCGAACATAGTCATTCATAAACCGATGTTGCAATTGATCGAAGAACTGCGCACGATTGTGCCTGCTTCCATTGATTCGTTCTTCTTTGCCAATTCAGGCGCGGAGGCGCTGGAGAACGCGGTCAAGATCGCGCGTGTGGCAACCGGCAGACAGAACGTGATCGTATTCAGTGGTTCTTTCCACGGACGCACCGTTGGTACGATGGCGTTGACTACTTCCAAGACGGTCTACCGCGCGGGCTTTGGTCCCTTACCTTCGGGTGTATTTGTCGCACCCTTCCCGTATGCCTTCCGCCTGAAAATGACCGAAGCGGAAGCATCCGCCTACGCGCTGGAGCAGCTCGAATATCTGCTGGCTTCACAGACCGCGCCCAAAGAGACCGCGGCAATTTTGGTGGAACCAGTTTTGGGCGAAGGCGGATACGTTGTGCCTCCAAAGTCTTTCATGAAAGGCCTGCGCGAGATCTGCGATCGGCACAGGATCATGCTGATTCTGGATGAAGTCCAATCGGGATTTGGTCGTACGGGCAAGTGGTTTGCTTTCGAACACTTTGAGATCGAGCCGGACATTATGACCGTCGCAAAAGGACTCGCCTCCGGGATGCCGCTCTCGGGTGTGTTCACCCAGACGGACATCATGTTGAAGATGGACGTCGGCTCCATTGGCGGGACGTACGGCGGTAACGCGGTGGCCAGCGCCGCGGCGGTCGCCACCATCCGCGCCATGCGTGAAGAAAAGATGCTGGAGAATGCCACTGAGCGTGGGATTCAGCTGATGACGGGATTGCGCAAGCTGCAGGAGGAGTATCCACAGATCGGTGATGTGCGTGGCAAAGGCTTGATGATCGGCACCGAATTTGTGGTAGATGGCCGCGCGGATAAGGCCAAGCCGTTATCGAAAGCGATCATCCATGCGGCTGAGGAGCGGGACCTGTTACTGCTTTCCTGTGGGACTTATGACAACACCATCCGCTGGATTCCGCCATTGAACGTGACAGGTGAACAAATCCGTGATGGGTTGAAAATCTTTGAAGACGCACTAAAAGAAACGATTCATTAACTTATTGTTCAATTTTCAAAGGTATCCCTCTGTGGATAGCGCTGGCAACGTATACTTTCTTGCGCGCCAGATTGATCAATCCAAGTGGCGTAATCTCTTTTGTATGCCAGGGATTAAAAGCCATTTCTTCCATCTCCACTTGAAGTTGATCGTCAAAACCCTGTTTGGGGATCGTGAGCGTGGCGATTGGTATCGGTGGCGAATCCAACTCTTTCCATTCTATGTAGGCTTCCTCAATCGGTGTCTTTTTCGCGTCAACAAAACGCTGAACGCAGAAATCAAATCGCAGATCATTTTCCTCTAACGCTTCTCTCAATTTCTCCTGTAAGTAGATTTCTTTTTGAGGCCCCCCTTGAACTACGAAACGCAAGGCACCGAGAAGTTGTTGGAAAGAGGACGATTCTTTTGAAGTAGTTGAGGGTCGGATCAGGTAACGGATCGGCGTCTCGCCGAACTGGTAGGATGTGCGGCTCCAATACTCGTTCATCTGGTACGGCGTAAAGCTGATGATCGGAGCGAGGAAGACACTCAGGATGCGCCGAGCTTCATTCCAGCCATATTTCCTGATCAGCCGCGGGACTACCCATCCGATTCCACCCAGAAGGATCTCACCGACTTCGATGAACTGCACGGGGTTACGCGCGAAGGAAATCGGCGTGTTGGTCATCAGGAAATCCTGAACATCCGAGTAATCGTTGGGTGCGAGGGAACTGCCCTGAATTGTTTTTACACGAATGGCCGCGCCGCGCTGATCCTTTGCCAAATCTCCCAGCACTTCACCTCTTGCATTGGAAAAGCGCACCAGCGCCTCATACTCTGCGCCGGGTTGAAAAAAGCCGACTTGTAGTTGTTTTGGTATTTCTGAGCTGATTTGAAATTTGGCCCGTAAACCAATGCCTTTGGCGTGAAATCCCCGTTTGAGCCTCATGGATGGAGTATGCCGTTGCGCTTTCTCCCTGGCCTTGTTCTGCATGTGTTGTATGCGTTTCGCCAGGTCATCCAACATATCTTCCTGATCCATATTTGGCTCCTCGTAAAACGACAATACATCGTACGATAAGGTAAAGAGACAGGATGATTATAGCACGCGGAAAAACAAAAACTTCCGGAGCGTATTTTTCTTCGGAAACATCATCCTGAGCCCCCGATGGCTTGGATCCGGAAGAACGGATTCGCTTCCGCAACCTGTTGGTCAATCTCGCTACAGATCGCGTTGTCCTGCTCTCGACGCATATCGTGGAAGAGTCTGGTCGGCTCATGTGCGAAAGATTACCCTGCCGCCCAGCCTGCACAGCCCGTTCTGGAAGATGGATATGTGTGGCTGATGAAAAGCTTCAATCAAAAAGCAAATGCCAATTGAGCTGCTTATAGTTGGGTAAAACGTTGAAGCATGTCACACATGATAAAAACTATCACCGTTTCAACATTTTTCTTCGATAGCCCCCAATGATTTTAGAGCTCTACGTTGAGCATCCGTCAAGCCTGTTGCTGCAGTAATATCCATACCTGTGTATGGGCCAGGGATCGTCCACATTTTCAAACATGTCCCGGTGTTCACATCCCATAAACGCATGGTCTCGTCCAAACTACTGCTGATAATCACCTTGTCATCAGGTGTGAAGCAGACATCAGTCACCCTGGCCTGATGGCCGGTTAACGTTCGGATCAATTGTGGAGCTTGTCCAGATTTCAGAGACATCAACTCCCATAGACAGACCGTTTTATCCTGACTACCTGTGACCAAAAGATTCCCATCATAACTGAGCGCCAAAGTTTGTATCCATCCTTTATGACGATCCAGAACGTACTCACATTCTCCGCCAGCCATATTCCAAAAACGGAGGGTGCAATCGTCACTGCCGCTGACTAGGAAGCGGCCATTAAGTATATAAGTCAATGCCCAGACCTCATTTAGATGACCGGACAAGATTTGAGTGCAACGCTTGGTCTCCAAATCCCAAATATAAATTTTCTCATCCAGGCAGCCGGCAGCAATTTGCTGACCATCAGGATGAAAAGCAATCGTATTCACTCTTGTTTGATGGTTGAAGGATTGCAGTCGATGTCCAGTTACGGTTTCCCAAAGAGTCAGCACACCAGCTCGATCACCCGTGGCCAGCCGTTGCCCATCGTGGCTCCATGCCAGTGAATGGTAAGGAACCCCGCCTGTCGGCAACTGATACCGCTCCTCGCGAGAGGATATATCCCATACACGAACCAACCTGTCACGCGATGAGGTAGCCAGATAACGACCATCCGGGCTAAAAGTTACGCAATGCACGCAACTCTGATGCTCCCTTAATACAGACAACAATTCCTCGCTTCGAAAATCCCATAAACGCACTTCCCGATCATCAGAACCACAAGCCAGGAAGTGGCCATCTGGCGAGAGATCCACTCCGTGAATCATGTTCACGTATTCTTGAAGGGTATGCAAATTCTGTCCATCCAGATTCCACGATTTTACAATATGATCCTCACTGCTACTAACCAGGATCTGCCCATCCGGTGAAAAGGCCAGCGAAACAATCATCTCTTCGTGCGCGGCAAAAGCGCGAATTAATTCGCCCGTCTCTATCTTCCACAAATAAATGGTATCCTGGCTTCCCCCTGCCAGAATATTTTTTTGAGGGTGAAAGGTAATTCCCTCGATGCGACTATTGGGCATGGTAAAGGTCCTCGAAAGCTGTCCCGTTGCCATGGACCAAACATAGACACCATCACCACTGCCGGCAAGCCATTGATCATCTGATGAAAACGCCAATCGGCGAATCACAGCCTGAGGGCCGTGAAATTCATATACAAGATACCCTGTTCCAGACGCAAGGGTCTCTGATACATCCCAAACTACCACGATGTTTTGATTGCCGAATGCCAGATACTTACCATCGTGGCTCACTGCCAGTGCATCGACATAGCCGTCTCTGAAGGTCTGATTGAGCAGTATTTCTCCAGATACAGAATCCCAAAATGTCAGTTGACTATAACTGGCACTGGCGATCCATGCGCCATTGGGCGCGTAAACAATTGAAGCAATGGCATTATCGCGAGATAGAAATGTATGCAGACACAGCCCGGTTTCTGTGTCCCAAAGATAAGCAACACCATCGCCGCCACCACTCACCAGGAAATGACCATCCGGGCTAAAACACAATGCACCGGCGTAATCCTGATGACCCTCAAATGTGAGCAGCGGCTGTCTGGTAATTGCATCCCACATACGCAGTTCTCCACTGATGGCTGAACCCACCAATCGAGTGCCATCCGGGCTGAAAGCGAGGGTAAGGATATATCCACCGTAATCGGTAAAAGCAGCTCCGGTCAGATCTGCATCGCGGAAGTTAATAGGAGGTAAGACTTTTCCACGCAAGAAAGCCTGCCAGACAGCCATACCGGAAAAATCGAGAGCTTCTTCAACACCCAGATAAAGCAACAGATTGAGAATGTTTCCTCCAGCGTAGCTATATTGCCGGATTGAATTACTCAAAGACTTCAGTTGGTCTTTGAGTAATTCAACAGTCCAGGCCGCGCCCGCCTGACTTGCGAGTCCTTCAGCAACCGGCTTCAACAAGAGCCGTTCTTGCGCAAGGTGGATATACGATTTCGCCTGAGCTTCCAGCAATGGGAAGTGAACAAAATATTCCAACTCGCCTTCAAGTAATTCCTTTACCATGGAGGCAATCAGATAATCTGTTGTAAATTCCATTAAAACATTTTGTAGCGTGAAGCCTGTCCCCCTTTTTTCAATGAGAGACCTCCGCTCCAATGAACGCAACGCCACTAGCAAATCAGCTTGTTTATGTGGCAAACGGATCAAGCTTTTCAAAAGTGGGATATTAACAGCTTCACGTTCAATAGCCAGCCAGAGCATGATTTGCACTTCCAAACCGGTGAGGCGATCGAACTGCTGGGCAAGAACTTCCTGGATGTTTGCGAAGACGGCTGTTTTCCCCTCCAAAAACGCACTTACATCGCCGGCGTATAAATCTTTGATCGTATCCGCGATCAGGATCAAAGCCAGTGGATTGCCCGAATATTGGCGGACTAATGCATCCATTTCTACTTCTGAACCGCTTAGATTTTCTTCTCGTAAGATGCCCTGCCCTGCAACGGTTTCCAACCCTGACAAAGAAAGAGAAAAGGCCCGACTCTGTTTCCTTTCCAATGTTGAAAGTTGCTCTGGTTTTTCCCGGCTGGTTAGCAATAAACAACTCTGGTGCACCCCAAGTGCAAAACGACGCAAGAGTTGCCCATAAGGTTCATACCCATTCCGAAATACACCGGCACGCTGTCCGGCTTCCATGATGCTTTCGGCATTATCAAGAATGAGCAAACAACGTCTCTTGCCCAAGTAGCTAAAGAGCAAATCCAATTTATCATCCAGGCTTTTGGGAAAATGGGCCACGGTCTCGGGTGCCAGGCGTTCCAACCAACTTTGCAGAATATCATCGAGCAAAGGAGCATTCAACAATGTCCGCCACAGGATAACTTCAAAAGCCGGTGCATGAGTCCGGGCGAAAGCCGAGGCGAGCGCAGTCTTCCCCTGACCACCCATTCCCAGGATGACCACCAATTGTTTCCTTTTCTCCAGTACTTCCTCTTCGAATTTTGCCATTTCGGCCTGCCGGCCATGCAGCGACATTAATGCCGGTGCATCGCCCCACTCAACGGTACGCGTGGATTCCAATTGGGTGATAACAGCTGCCGGGGCATATGTGAAGCGCTCAAAAGTCCCCGATCGAATTTGCCGAAGAAGCGCCGTTGTTTCAGCGGAAGGCTCCAAGCCCAGCTCATCTTTCAGCAATTGGTGGCAACGTTCATATTGAGCAATTGCCGCCTGGGTTTGTCCATCCCGGGCCAACAGACGCATCATTTGCCGGTACAATTCCTCACGCCATGGTTCCAAAGCCAACAATTTGCCCGTATAGAGAATGCCATGACCCGTTTCTCTATGTTCAACATAATGCTCTGAAAGCTGGACCAGCCCGCGGACCATCTGACTTCGCAGGCGTTCCCGTTCCATCAATACCCACTCGCTGAATTCTGGCGCTTCATCCACATAAAAGCCCGCCAGGAAATCCCCACTATAACGGTCGATCGCTGACCGCAGGGAGGCGGTCTCGCCAGCCAACCCAGCCTGCATCTCCACCTCAAAATCATGAATATCAACTTCCAGGTGTAAATTTTCATTCAGGGCCAGCATATTCCGGCTGGCTTTGAATACTTCGGGCAACGATCGGTGTAACTGGTAAAGCGCCTGACGCAAGTTGACACGCGCCCTCCAACTCACTTCTTTCCGGCCACAGTAACCCAGCCATGCGCAGGCGCGACTGAGCACGTCGATTGAGCGCCAGGTAAAAAAGCAATGCCTGGCTCTTCATCGAGGTCATTTCATTGACAGCCCTGTGCTCCCAAAACACCTGCGGGCTGCCCAATAGAAACAAGGAAAGCATGGGTGTTAATTATACTGTGCAGTTTGACAGTTCACACCTTAATCACGTTACTTTCACGCAGGCATGCTATTGTGGACGAAATGGATAAAAATACACCAGAGAACGAAGGCTATCATGCTTATATTCTGCGCCTGTGGGTCGAGTCACAAGAAGCAGCTGAGCCAGTTTGGCGTTTTGTTTTGCTGGACCCACAGACAGGTCAACAGCACGGATTCCGCTCGATAGAGGCTCTTTCCGAATTTTTAGATGAACTTATCCACACAGGCGATAAGGGGAAAAAGGACCTTGCAACTTAATGAATTACACAGCAAACCTTACAAGTAATTTTATTCAGAACGCCACATAAAAGGAGAAACTATGTCCGCAACCAATCAATCTGTTCCTCAATTCGAAGTCATTGCAGAACACCTTGTAAAGCGAGGCGAAACCTTAAGCCATATTGCTTTGCGTTACTATGGCTCAGCCACTCCCGAAAAGTGGATGACAATCTACGATGCCAATTGTGACATCATCGGCCCTGACTACAATATTATCGTCCCGGGCCAGCGTTTGAAGATTCCGCGTTTTGTGCCGAAGGTTCCACCAGTCAAGATCATCACTGAATATGAGATAAAGCGGGGTGATTCCCTAAGCCAGATTGCATTCTGGCATTACGGTACGGATGTTCGAAGCCAATGGGTAAAAATGTATAAAATCAACGGCAAACTCATTGGCAGCAATCCCTACCACCTACGAGCCGGACAAACCCTCAAAATTCCTGACCCACGTGATGATTCCTGGTTTATGCGCAGCGACCAACCCATGCGTTTATCTTTTAAGAATAATGGCGCATTGGCCTGCAGTCTTTTTTGGGTGAACTTTGAAGGGCAAGAAGTATGGAGGGCAAATCTTGATATCGGCCAAACAGTTGTCCAAGACACTTTTGAAAGCCACGAGTGGATTGTACGTGATACAGAAAGCAGCCGGCTTATCACCACTTCCATAGCCACGCGGGATCAGCCAATAATTACCATTAGCACTGAACATCTGAGATCGGCAAGCATCCCAGGAGAGAAAATATCGATCGTAGTCTGGAACTACACCAGCCTTACAGTTGATCTATACCAAGTGGAGTCCAATGGCAAGGAAACACTACTAAACACCTATGACCCAGATGACAATGGCGGACTGGTCGATATGACTGTAAGCGCGGTGCTGCGCGTTCGTGAACATAAATCACAGGATGAGGTCAACATTTTCGTTGTGACCGCAGACAGGCGCCGGGAGTACATGGTAGGCAGCCCCGTGATAGCTGGTCACCCCCGCACCACGCTTGCGATCCATAATGATACGGGCTTGACCATCGATGTGTACCGCAAATTCAATAACAAAGACGGAAAGTCCAACGAGAAATACCATCGAAGCATTGATTCGTACAACTCTCTCCTCCGAGATACTTATGCCACTTACGAATGGGTTCTACGCGACCATCACAGTGGATTTCTAGTCGGTCAGACTGTTGTCCAAGCGACATCAGCGAACGAGGTACGTGTGACCACCGAAGCCCTCCGCTCCGCCGGAGGAAATCAACCGATTGCTCATCTGTCGCTGAAAAATAGTACATCGTTATGGATCGATATATATAAGGTCGATGCGAAGGGAGCCCGTCTCATTGTTGGTAAAGATATTCTCCCGAATACAACCTTTAATTATGATCCTGCAAATCCCGTGCCTACGCTCTCTGTGGGCGATGCCCTCTTAATAACAGAACGCTCATCCGGGTCGACAGTCGCCGCCTACATCCTTGGCTCAGATGGAAACGACTTTGACATCACTCTCAAAACATTTCCCACACATTCCAATGGCACGATCGAGATTTATAACGCAGCCCCTCTCAAAGCAAGTCTGCAATACTGGGATGAGACAGGACAAAGCAATCATTTCTCGCTCCAATCTGGTCAAAGGGTGATCTTCCCAACCGACGCGGGTACTCCCTGGATGGCAACTCTCAATGGATTGCCATTGGGCCTATGGCATGGCAAAGAAGGCGATCATAGTTATATGATCACAACGCACAAGCTCCGATCTTTGCCAGTGTCCACGCCCGCCTCATTAAGTCTGATCAATAATACTCATTACCGAATTGAAATTCATACCATTACTTCCAGAGGAGATATTATTTTAGCTACAACTGGAGAACCAGAGACGATCCAAAATGTGGAAACAACCTTGTTCACCGCCTTTATAGTGCGGGATGCTGACACAGGTGCTGATCTGCTTATGTCGGCAGTCGGCAAGGCTGCGATGTCTTTCAATCTGGCTGAGGAACTGGTAGTGACAGGCGAACGCGAGGGAGGCGTGTTATTTCCCGGGGAGGTGGCGCTGTATTCTGAACCCAATTTTCAGGGTAGTGTCTGGATCGTACGCACTGATTTTCCCGACCTCAAGAGCAGCATGTTGGGGACGCTTGATGATACTGTGTCATCCATTAAAGTAGGCTCAGGGACGGGGATCACATTATTTGAAGATACAAAATATGACGGCAAATCGCAAGATTACTTTGTAAATATCAGCAAGTTGAGCAATCTGGATAAAAAAGTCTCTTCATTCAAAGTATGGATTTATTCAGGCAAGGGCAGTGAAGGCATCCACGCTACAACAGGAATTTGGACGCGAAATCTAAAACTGGATCTGGATTACAAATACATTATTGGAGAAACTTCCGTGCCAGAGGAATTTCAGCACCCCGGTGAGATTCCTGCAATATCGTTCCTCGCCGATACAGTCCCTTATTTCTGGCAACGCTTGAAACGAACTCCGGTCAATTGGTTCGATATCGAACAGGTGAGGGCCTTGGTTAAAGATATCATTAACTGGCATGGATCTCCCCCGCAGTGGCCTACCTGGGCGGATGATCCGACTGTTCTCAAATACATTGCTTATTGGTGGCGCATTAGGACAACCAATTTGGCATCCTACACTACTGGAGTCGAAAAAGCCAAACAGGTTGCCAGCAGAGTTCGGCAAAACATGCCACTAAGTGACAGGGAAGAACACCGCTTAACCATGGCCCTCGAGGAGACATGCCAACATATTATAGAAGATGACCCCACCAGAATTCCCAGCGTGCCTGCCCTTCATTTTGAGTCGGACGAGAAATTCTACCGCTGTATCGTTAACTTTGCTCCAGAAGTCAATGAGGTCGAGATAACATCAATGGGAGATACTCGAGTCAGCCTTGGATACTCATTCGTTCCTATCTCAGCGACCTCTCCGTATCAAGCAAAACCCAATGCAGGCAGGTTGGTCATCCTGCTTCAAGCTGATACGATCGGAAAACCTGTGTTGAAACTCAGGACCAATACCATGGCAGAGAATGAAGCGTACCTCGTATATCCTGATGCAGAGGTCTATCGCAACTTCAATCAATTGGGAACCAACGCCCTTTGGGAGGCACGTGGCAGGTTGGGAATTAATGCAGACGAAGCATCCTGCCAGGTTGTGGAGCAGACTTTAAGGAATTTGTCTTCTTCCATAGCTTATGCCAATCCGGCCGGTAAAAATATCAATGGTACTGTCAGCGCACAAATTGATGGACGGATGATGGAATATTCACAATGGATCAGTCATTTTGATGACTCCCTCCGCTTCCAACCCCTCAGCCCCGAAGAATATGCGCGAGAGGCACAAAATGCAAAACGAGTTGATTTGACCTCCGCCCAGGGATGGGACGATTTTGTGGACTTTTTGGAAGACGTTGGAGAAACCTTCGTGGATGCCGGAAAGGGACTTGTTGCGGGAGTTGAGTGGGTGGCAGTGCGCGTCTATAAGAACATCATCATTCCTGCAACGAATGTAGCAAAAGAGGTGATCGATAAAGCGATCGAGTATGGGCAGGCGGCTGTCAATATTGTGGCAAAGTTTGGCGATAAAGCACTTAATTATATTGAACAGCTTGGCAAAACTGCTTTTAATACGATGATGGCATTGGGTGAGGCGGGATGGGAGGCGTTAATGGCTCTGCCAACCGAAGGGCTGGAAGCGCTCGCAAAGTTTGGCACAAAAGCGCTCAACACACTGGTTAAATCCGGGATGGATGTAGTGAACTTTACTGCTCAATTGGGAAAGGAAGGACTGGGTATCTTGAAAGAGATGGGGAAACTGGGCATTCAGTTAGCTCTGGAAATCAAACAAGGCCTGGAATCCGCAGCACACTCCATGGCAGATTTTTTGAGCAGCATCCATCCGGCACTCGGTCAGGCGCTTGAAATGACCCTTAACATTGGAGGGGAAATCATCACATTTGTAGCCAATGTAGGTAAACAAGTGGGCAAGATCGTGACCTTGGTGGTCAATAAAATTGGAGTGCTGGCCGGTGAGTTCGTTGGCTGGATCGCATCCGAGTTTGGCTGGGACGATGTAATCAAGACACAGAAGACATTGACCAAATTGGTCAATGATGGTCTTTCCAAAGCCATTGACTTTGTTCCGGGCGCCCTAGATGATGTATTGGTGAAACCCTGGTCTCAGGTGACAACGCAGCTTAAATCGCTAATCGACCAAACAGGAATCCAGGCACAAAAGCCCATGGGCCTAAATAATATGGTCGCGTCAGCCAAAGCGGAACTGGCAGATCTAAGTGAGTTTAATTGGCTTTTGAACGAGATGGGCAGTCTATTACCGCAAGCTGATCCGGGCATCACCCTGGGTGAACTCCTGGACAAGGATATGCTTCATATATTGGATGAGTTGATCGCCCTCGCCAGTGATGCTCGGTGGCTGGCTTTTAACAACGATCTTGAACAGCCCTTACAGCGTTTGAAAACAGCACAGGTAGCATTGCAAGACCCGGCGGAAATCCCACAGCAATTGCTGAACGAACTGCTTGGTCCTGTGCAAAAGCATCTCGATACCATGCTCGACTTTACGGGAAAGACATTGGGTTTGATGGTGAAATTACTCAGGGCCGCGCTTCTTGCGCTGCGACGCATCGTCAATGTTGAACTCGAGCTGCCAGGCTTATCAGGGTTCATAGAGGGATTGACGGACCAAAAGCCCACAGCCCTTAACCTGGCGACTATTCTGGTATCAATTCCCCTCACCTCCATGAATGGTCCGTTGGAGACTTTACCGTCCCTTGCAATGGGTGAGGACAGCGAGACGGACGGTAACAAAAGGTTGTGGGAAGCTGTGATCAGTGAAACAAAATTTGCAAGTGCGCTCCTTGGTCCTGCTTTGGCTGCGGTTAGTGAAGCCTTGAAATATGATAAACATTGGAAGCTGATCAGTAAAAGCACAAATATTATCCTGGACGTGATCTACCAGATAAAAATTGATGAAAGCTGGAAGGAAATGTTTAAACGTGCAAAAGAGGCGCCCCATAAGGCACCCGCGAACCCAGACGATCATCAAGCAATAGAAGACTTTTTATGGCTGTGCCGCTGGGGCATGCTTTCGCTTGATGTGATCGGCACGATCGCCTCGTTGAAATTGGAGGAGGAGCATGCAGAAAAATTCGACTTGCTGCTGGCATCCATAAAAACTACGTTTGGCGTCCCCATGATGATTATCAGCGGGATCATGGCAGCGACTGGAGAATCCAGCCATGCTACCGAAGAAAATACGGCTGAGGCCATCGGTTGCATCGCACCCATTGTGAGCCCCATGACTGAAGGTCCAGATGAAAAGTTAAAAGTCGTTGGCTGGGCACTAACTTCATTATCATGTATGGCTGAAGGGAGCATCTGGTATAAGTTTGCCGTGGCATGAGAAATCAAGAATACTCAAGTTCCGAAAACCTGTGCGGGCTGGGCGTGAATCAATTATGGCACCAAGGCCTGACTGGAAAGGGAGTGGGAATCGGCCACCTGGATACGGGGGTCGCTTCCCACCCTGCCTTGGAGGGCAAAGTTGCGGGATTCATGTTGTTCGATGATCAAGGTAATCCTGTTCCCGATCATGAACCGTTTGATGCAGGTCAACATGGCACGCATACTGCCGGTTTGATCTGTGGCGGCACCATGAATGGGACCCCGATTGGAGTGGCCCCGGAAGCCAGTTTATATAGCGGCGCGGTTATTGATGGCGGACAAACGATCCTGCGGATTCTACGCGGGTTGTGCTGGCTGGCTGAACAACCAGTGCGGGTTGTCACCTTGCCGCTTGGCATTCCCGGATATCATCCGGTTTTTCGAGAAGCGGTGGAAATATTGCGTGGACGAGGCATCCTCCCCATCGCAGCTATTGGCAATCGAGGGGCGGGACAATTCCATTCCCCGGGAGTCTATCCCAACGTATTATCCGTGGGTGCAACGAATGGGCAGGGACAAATTGCTTCTTTTTCGGGAAGCCGCAATAACTTGCAGGATCATAGCGCGGTCAAACCAGATGTTTTGGCCCCCGGCAAAAATATTATTTCATTAGCTCCGGGCGCAGGCACTCGGAAAATGTCCGGCACTTCCATGTCCAGCGCCTATGTGGCTGGGATTGCCGCTCTGCTTTTTGAAGCTTGTCCAAATGCCAGTGTTGCGTCCATGGAAGCGGCATTGATAGAAAGCAGTTCGCCTGTGGATACCCACCGGTCCAGAGCAGGCCAGATAAACGCTTTGGCTGCACTGAAGTATTTACCATCATCTCAGCCCGCACAGGAGGAAATTCCTGACGAGACTTATGCCGAGGCGGCGAAGTGTGAGAATGAACGATTTATCGATCCGCATCTGAGCCAGCAATTTTTTTACAAGGGAGAATCAGCCATACTCTCGGCGATCATTGGGAGTAGGGGCTGCTTCGGAGATATTCTAAGTGAAGTTAACAACAAGATAAAGGAAGGACCAGCTTCAATTGAACAATTACATCCAACACAGATGGTATGGGTCCGGGCAACGGTTCGTTGGCTAAGAAACTTACTAGCCCACGAACAGGTCACGCTGGCAAGTGATGTGGATGTGGATATGGCAACTGTTCTTTTTGGTTAAGCGTTTGAATCTTAAAACAGGTAAACTATTCCCGTACAGTCACTTTGCTTACATAACAGAACTGCCCCGCTTCCATACCCTTACGCCAGGCCATGACCAGGGTCAGCAATTGCATGGGGAGAATCTCGTTCAGCGGCAGAGTCAGTTCACTGGTGATCGGTAGCAGAACTGTTGGGAATTCCACATCGGCCGACGAATCCACCCAGATGATTTTTCCGCCATAAGAGGCGGTATCCTGCGCAAGCCTGCGATTCATTACCGGGCTCATGCCTGTTCCCGCGAAGATAATCGCAGCGAACCCTGATTCGACCACCTCCAGCGGCCCGTGACGGAAGTCCGCGGCGTGCATGCCCTCAAACGAACACTTCGCAGCCTCCTTGTTGTTGAGTGATCCATTCCATACTGCACCCATCGAAGAGCCACGCCCGATAATATAGAGCTGTTTAAAATCTCCGAGCATGGCCTCGAGCTCTTTTACAAAACTTTCCCAATTTGAAAGATAGGCTTCCATGCCATCCGCCGCAGAATGCATTTCGCGGATTGCCGTATCCAGGTCTCCGTCTGTCAATTGAATGGCTGCCAATAAATTGGTTGCCAGCATATTCGTATACGTCTTCGTGTTGACCGTAGCCTCCTCCCCGGCATGGATGGGAATGCACACGTCAGCGCCTTCAGCCATGGGGCTGGAGAGATCATTGACGGATGACAGAATGCAGGCCGGGGCTTGGGGGTTGATCCGCTCGAGGAGCTGTACGAGTTCGGCACTCCGGCCAGATTGGGAATTCATCCAAAGCAGGGATCGGGTTCCAATCGTACCAAATAAGGTATGCAGCAATTCGGAGGCGTTGAGCAGTTGCACAGGAGCCGGTTGTTTGCAAAGCTGGATAAACGCCGGATAAGACGCGTTGTAGGAAGACCCCATGCCAGTAAGGATGATGCTGAGACAAAATATCCGCGATATATGGATTCATAACTGCGCCACCCAACAAGCCACGCCAATCACACCCGCATTATCGCCCAATTGCGATCCTACAACCTGTACCTGATCGACAGGCATCACGTGGACACGCTCACGCAACGTCTGGCGAATGGGTTCGAGCAGGAGATCACCTGCCTGTGAGACTCCACCCGCGATGATAATACGGCGCGGTCCCAGGACGACGCACATATTCGCCGCAGCGATACCGAGAGCAAAGCCTGCGCGTTCATAAATATTTTTTGCAACTTCATCCCCCTCCTGCGCGGCTTTGGCAATCAATTTTGGCGTGATGCGATTCAAGTCATATTCACACAATTCACCGATGCTTGTGGTCAATCCCTGTGCGACAGCTTTCATGCCCATCGCCGCGATGGCAGGGCCGGAGGCATAGGCTTCAACACATCCAAAATTGCCACAGCCACAAGGCGGGCCGTTGAAATCAATGGTAGTGTGACCCAGCTCTCCGCCCGTGCCTCCGATGCCAAGATGCAATTGGCCGTTGACCACCAAACCACCACCCACGCCCGTACCAACGGCAAAAACCGCCACGGTATCAAAGCCGCGCCCAGCACCAAAATACCATTCGCCATTGGTGATGGAACGTACATCGTTGAGCAAAGCTGTGGGTAAACCGGTCAACTTTTCGATGGTTATCTGCAATGGCACATGCGGCCATGTGCCCGGCAGATTGGGAAGAAAAAAGTCTCACCTTTTTCCAAATCCAGAACGCCGGGGACACCGATGCCGATCCCGCCGATCTCTACCTTGTTTAGTCCTGCAGATTGAATGACTTGCAGGAATAATTCTGCCATGCGTTTCATCACAGAAACATGTCCTTCGCGCGCCAGTGTGGGAATGCTCATCTGGTGAACCACAGTCCCCATCTCCACATCCACAATTGCAGCGCGGAGGTTTGTTCCCCCCAGATCGCAGCCGATATATTTCTTCATGATCACCTTTTAAAGTTTCACCCCTTCTCAAGCCCAAAAGAGGAAGGGGTGAAACTTTCGAATGACTAAATTTGCTTAATGGAAATATGGTTTGAGAACATCGCGTGAAAGATAGAAACCACGCTTGATGAGTTCCTCGTCGCCTTCGAAAACGCGATCTTCATGCTCGATGCTGACAACATAATCATAGCGTACAGCGGTCAGAGCGGCGAAGAATTTTTGCCAATCCATATCACCCAAACCGGGAAGTCTCGGGACCTGCCAGCCCATCCCTTGGGACAGTACACCGTTGTTATACAGACCTTCGCGGTCAATGTGCAAATCCTTGGCATGGACGTGGAAGAGCTTATCAGCAAATTCACGAATCACACGTTCGGAGTCGATCATCTGCAAAATGAGATGGGATGGATCGAGGTTCAAGCCAAAGTTATCATCTGGAATGATCTCCCACATCTTGCGCCAGATGGCTGGCGTGCTGGCAAGGTTATTGCCACCAGGCCATTCATCATACGAAAAGAGCATTGGGCAATTCTCGATGCCAATCTTGATGCCATGCTCTTTGGCAAATTTCACAATGGGCGGCCAGACCCTGGCATAATCTTCCAAATTTTGTGGCACCGTTTTGTTCTTATCCTTGCCAACGAATGTTCCCACCACGGGCACTTCCAGCAGCGCCGCGGCTTCGATCACTTTCTTGAGATGGGCGATGACGGTTTCGCGATGCTCTGCTTCCGGGTGGAGAGGATTCGGATAATAGCCGAGCGAGGAGATGAACAACCCGTAACCCTCGAGCATCTTGCGAATCTCTTTGGCTTTGGGCTGATCCAGAGTGGTCACTTCAATGTGTGTCACACCAGCATAACGGCGAGTGGCTTTTTCGAGCGGCCAGCAGGCAATCTCAATGGCTTGAAAGCCACTTTCAGCGCCCCACTTTGCCGCCTGTTCCAGTGTATTGCCGGGCAGGGCGGCGGTGAAAAATCCAAGTTTCATTTTGACTCCTTTACTTGACTTTGACCCAGGTCTTTTCGCGAGCACTGCGTTCGATGGCTTCACAGAGTTGCATTTCATAATGTCCATCGGCGAAGGTTGGGAAGTCTGGTGTTTTGCTATAGTCGCCAGTGAAGATGTAGTCATACACCTTGGCGTAAAGTTGTTTGAACGTATCGGGGAAACCCTCGTTGTGGCCGCCAGGATAAGAGACAGTCGCGCTTGCTTCAGGGGAAAGCAAAGACGGGTCCTTCATCAAGACTTGATTTGGCTCCGTTCGATGGCCTACCCACAACTCGTTGGGTCTTTCTGAATTCCAGGACAACGAGGATTTTGAGCCGTTAATTTCGTAGAAGAGCCTATTCTTGCGTCCTGAGGAGATCTGCGAAACAGTCAACACACCATGCACACCGTTTTCATAATGCAAAATAATGGTGGCACAATCTTCCGTGCCAATGGGCTGGTCGACATAATCTTCGGGCGTCAACATCTTTCCGGTAAAGGTTTCAAGAGGCTTGGTAGGTTTCTTGCAGAATCGGATAAAAGGTTTTGAAATCGGCATAGACTTCTTCAACGCGTAAACCGGTGATGAAAGTCAGCAGGTCAAGCCAGTGCGATCCAATATCGGCGACCGCACGCAATGTACCTCCCCGTTCAGGCTCCAGGCGCCAATTCCAATCCGTCGGGAAAAGCAGCCAGTCCTGGAGATACGATCCCTGCAGAATAAAGAGATCGCCCAATTCACCACTTTGCACCATACTACGCGCCTGCTGGGTGAGCGGATACATGCGAATGTTGAAATTGACCGCGTTGACCAATTGCTGCTCTGCCGCAAGTTTGACCAGTTCTTCCAACTCTTTGGCGTTCATCGCCAACGGCTTCTCGCAGATCACATGCTTGCCGGCCAGCAAGGCAGCTTTAGCATGGGGATGATGCAAGTAGTTTGGCGTTGCCAGATGGACAACATCAATATCTAAATCGGCCAACATTTCTTCCAATGAACCGTAAATGCGAGGGATGCCCATTTCAGCGGCTTTTTGTTGTGCCTTCTCGTTTGTATTCTCTGCGAGACCCAATACCTGAATGCCATTGCGCCGCAACGCTTCCACGTGGGCGGGTCCGATGAAGCCTGTCCCTGCCACACCGACTCCGATGGTTTGTTTAGTGAGTTGTTTGGTCATGATGAGTTCCCCTTCGGGTGGCTAATAAGCTCCAGAAGCGGAATCAGGCTTGGGCGCAGCAAGAGGCGCTCCATCCTTCATCCGCTTAAAGTCGTCGAGGATGGTCGCGGTCGCGGTGGCGCCGCAACGGTTCGCGCCTGTGTCGATCACATCCAGCAGCGCGGGCAGGGTACGCACACCGCCCGCGGCCTTGACGTTCACCCTTTCACTGACATTGGTGCGCATAAGGCGGAGATCATCGAGAGTTGCACCGCTCGGAGCAAAACCCGTGGAGGTCTTGACCCAATCCGCACCCGCGGCTTCACTGAGTTTGCAGGCTGTTATTTTTTGTTCATCGGTCAAATAGGCGTTCTCGAAGATCACTTTGACCTTCACGCCACGCGCGTGCGCCGCGTCACAGACAGCTTTGATATCAGCGCGCACGTAGTCATACTTACTGGAACGCAATTGCCCGATATTGAGGACCATGTCGAGTTCAAGCGCCCCTTCATCCATGGCCAGTTGCGCCTCGGCTACTTTGACAGAAGTATGATTGCTGCCGTGCGGGAAACCAACCACCGTACTGACAATCACATCTGAATCTTTGAGCGCCTCTTTCGCCAGAGTCACATGACACGGCTTCACACAAACCGTTGCGACATGATAACGCGCGGCGAGTTCACAGCCGGCAAGCACATTGGCTTCGGTAAGTTCGGGCCGCAGCAGGGAATGGTCAATGACTTTGGCAAGTTGTTCGTACGTAATGGTTTTACTATTTAAGGACATAGATCGGACTCCAAAATCTCAGTTTTTTGGAATTCAACGTCAGCGACGTTGAATTCTCTTACTTTTTCCACAGATCAATCGGCTTGTTGACTTTCGGCGGATCGTATGGGAACTCAATCTTGCGCCCCTCGCCGGCAGATTGATAAGCCGCATACATGATCTTCAATACTTCACGTCCATCTTCACCGGTTTCCATGCAGGTCACTTTACCAAGCACGCTGTCAATGAAGTGCTGCATTTCCTGAGGAAAACCGTAGTTCCAGATCTCTTCGAACATGGTGAAGGTATAGCCGCGCGTCGTGCCGGCTTTTTCGACCGCGTACCCATAACCTTCCTCTGAATAGGTCAACAAGGAACTGCCGCGCAACAGGTCAGCACGCGTATGACCCTTCCTGCCGTAAATCTCACAGCGGTCATCCACGCCTCCGCCCTTTGCCCAGCTATTTTCGATCATGGCGATTTTGTTACCTACATATTCGATGACAGCATAGGAATGGTCTTCGCCTTGCGTTTTGTCCTGATGAACATATTGCCCCATGAAGGCGGTCACGCTTTTGACTTTCGGTTTGCCCAACACCCAACGCGTGTACTCAATCGAATGACAACCCATATCGAGCATCACCCCGCCACCGGAGCGATTAACATCCCAAAACCAGGGCATGTGCGGGCCCGGATGTTCCTCCGACTGTTTGGCGAGGAAGGGTTCGCCGATAGCGCCTTCATCGATCAAGGTTTTCGCGCGAACATATTTGGGCGCAAACAACAGCTCTTCGGCATACATCAGCAGGACTCCCGCCTTTTTACATTCTTCGATCATTTGATCCGCTTCTTCCAACGTGAGACAGAGCGGCTTCTCGATGATGATATGTTTCCCCGCCCGGGCTGCGTCACAGACCACCTGGCAATGCAGGTCATTGGGAATACCAATGTCAATAACCTCGATCTCCTTGTCCTGCAACATCGCGCGATAATCGCTGTAGTGTTTTGCAATACCGCGCTCTTCAGCGAACTTGTCCGCTTTGTGCGGACTGGAAACAGCAACGACTTCGGCGTTATGCACCCAGCCTTTGAAGGCGGCATGATGCAGATCGCCAACAAAGCCAGTTCCCACCATACCAACTTTTACAGTCTTGCTCATGGAATTCTCCTTTGTATTTTCATGTTGCCACAGGCGTTTGCCTGGAAGAGTTAATTGAGATAAGCGAGCTGCATTGGTTACAATGAGTCCGTGATGCAGGCAGAGAAAATATCACAATGCAAATGCAGCTCGCCTATTTCCAAAGTTATTGCCGCAGGGAACGCTGGCGTCCGTAGATGGAGATCAGTATCAATAAAGTGGCACCCAGAACCATGCGCCGGACGGAATCCGGCATCTGCATGGTTGTCAAAAGGCTGGTAATCAAAGTTAGAACAATCGCGCCGGCCATCGTGCCCCAGTAACTTCCTTTCCCACCGGAGAGTAATGTGCCTCCAACCGCAACAGCAGCAATGGATGGAAACAAATATGGTTGACCGAGTTAAATCATCACCACGCCCGTATTGCCAACCAGGAGGAAACCGCCAAATCCTGCCAAACCGCCCGCCAGAGCATAGCTGGCCAGATTCATGGCAGTCACATTAACACCGGAAAGTTTTGCTGTGACACGATTAACCCCGATGGCAAACAGATTTTTGCCAAAGGTGGTACGTTCCAATAACAGCCACATCAAAACGCCAAAGATCAACCAAATGATGAGCGCGTTCGGGATGGGAAAACCTGGCGATAACGGACGGGCGATCAGCCGCGTCATGATCGGCGCAACTTTGCCACTGACATTGCCATGATTTGCAATAATAATGGCACCCGTCACCACGCCTGACATGCCCAGCGTCATTACAAAGGGCGAGATCTTAAGGAAAGTGATGCCTACGCCATTCAAAAATCCAATGCAACCGCCGACCGCCAGGCAGATCAAGACAGCCAGCAACACCTTGCTATCCTGGCCATTGACAGTCACATATGTGAGGATGGCCGTCAGCGTCACAACCGAACCGGATGAAAGATCGATCCCTTCAGAACCGCTGATAATCACGAGAGTCTGCCCGGCCGCGATCACCCCCAAAAAGACAGCCAAACGCAAAATATTCAGTGCCTGCGCTTTGGCGATCTCAAGGTCACTCCCGTATCCGTTGGGCAGAAGGCCCGAGAATATGAAAAGAACCACCGCCAGGATCAAAGCAGCAACCGGAGGAGAAATGGAAATTCGTTTCATGCGTCTCTCCTCCTGCTGAATAAGTTGATGAGACCGGGCGCAGCCAAGGCCAAGACAATGATGGCCGCTTTAACAAACGTCTCCCACCAGGTGTTGATATGTGCAAAAGAGATGATATTTTGGATTGCGCCCAGCGTAATCGCACCCATGACTGGTCCCGCCACACCGCCGATGCCTCCGCTCATGGCATTCCCGCCAATCACAACGGCCGTGATGGAATTCAGGGTCATCGGGTTTCCAATATCGGCGTTGCCTGATCCGCTTAACATCGTAATGGCGATGCCGGCAAAGGCAGACATTAAGCCGGAGATCACATAGGTGCTGAATTGCATGAAGGTCACTGGTACGGCGGTTTCATAGGCGGCGTCCGGTTTACCGCCAACTGCAAACAAAAATTTGCCATACCGTGTGGAACTGACATAGAACCATATGAATAGAATAATTGCAATAACATAGAAAGCCAGTGGCAGATTTAGTGGCGTTGTATCCCGATACAAGGCCGCGACATCAGCCGGAATGCCGCCGCCCGGATTGGGCAGAACAAAGAGGGCGAACCCAGCATAGAGGAAACTGGTGGCATAGGTGGTAATGATCGGCTGCAAACGCAGGTAGGCAATGAAAAATCCGTTGATTGCGCCAGCCAACAACCCTACAAATAACGAGACCAAAGCAAACTGCCACATCTTTTCCGGCGATCCATCCAGGCCTACGCGCGTGGCAAGCACCGTGTTTACAATGGAAACGATCCCACCGACAGAAATATCGATCCCGCCGCCAAGGATCACGATGGCCTGGCCGACGGACAGGAGGATAATCGGAAGAAAGACGCGCATATTACTATTGAGCGTCTCGCGCGCAAACATGTTCGGCTGCAGGATGAAGTTGATCACAACAGAAGAAACCAACAAGATTAATGCGAACAAGGCAGGGTAGCGGGACATTAAAACATCCCATCTGGATCGTTTCATCCCACACCTCCCTGCGTGACGCCCAGACTGGCAGCAATCAAGTTTTCCTTGGTCAAAGACTCTCCAGATAAAACCCTGTGGATCATGCCATCATGCAAGACAAAAACCCTGTCACATAGTCCGATCAATTCTTCATCATCACTGCTGTAAAACAGAATAGTCCGGCCCTGCTCGCATAATTGTGTAAGCAGTGAATAAAACTCTGCCTTCGTACCCACGTCCACGCCTTTGGTAGGATCATCCAACAAAAACACTTGCGGTTTTCGCAAAAGCCACTTCCCGATCACCACCTTTTGTGCATTGCCGCCAGAAAGGCTACTAACGGATTCTTGCAGACCAGCCATTTTCAAGTTGAGGCTCTGGCCGACCTGCATGGCATCACTTTTTGCCCTGCCAATTCTCAAAGGCAGGCCGTATTGTTTCCAGGAGGGCAGTAAAAAATTATCGAGGATGGATCGTATGTAGAGCAAGCCTTCTTTCGCACGGTCTCCAGGAACCAAAGCAAATCCATGCTTCATCGCTTCGCGCGGATGCTTGAACCTGATCTCGTTATCAAAGAGTTCTTATTTTCCCTGAGTAAGGGATATGGCCAAATAGAGACAACAAGAGGTCACGCTGTCCCTGCCCGCGCAGGCCACCAATCCCAATCAATTCGCCTTTATGAACTTTGAAGCTAACTTTATTGAGGAACTCGGTTTGAAGATCCTGCACTTCTATGCAAACTTCCTGTTTTGCTTTTTCTTCCGCGTTTGACGTTTTGCGCGTGTAACTAAATATCAACTCTTTCTCGATCATTAACTTGATCAATTCTTTTTCGTTGATATCCTTGATATTGCCCGCACCGACCGTTTTGCCATTGCGCAGTACACTGAATTTGTCGGCGATGCGGAAGATCTCCTCCATGCGGTGGGAAACAAAAACGATTGCCTTACCTTGCTCCTTCCATTGCCTGACCAACTCAAAGAGACGCTGCACCTGACGACTGTCGAGGCTGGCTGTGGCTTCATCCAGGATGATCATCCACGGATCGAAGCTGATCGCCTTCAAGATCTCGATGATCTGCTTCTCATCCGGCGGCAAGGACACGACGGGGTCATCAGGATGAAGATCAGTCTTGAAACTCCCCTTAAATAACGCGAGCAATTCGTCGGTCCGCGCTTGAATCGCTTTTCGATCCACAACACCCAGGGCAGTCAATGGCTCACGAGTCAGCCAGATATTTTCTGCAACGGTCATCTGTGGAATCAAACTCAATTCCTGAAAAACAGTTGCAATCCCCATGTTCTTGGCAGCTTGTGGAGAGGAGAAATGGACGGGTTTGTTATCAAGGAGTAGTTGCCCTCCATCGAGGACAACTACTCCATTGATGATCTTGCTCATTGTACTTTTGCCGCTTCCGTTCGCCCCAATCAGCGCCACGACCTCGCCCGCATGGATGTTCAAATTGCCATCGGAGAGAGCAACGACGCCACCGTAGCGCTTGACAATATTTTGAGCGGAAAGCGACTGAGCCATGAGATTTCACTTGACGAAATACTGCTGCACTTCGTCGTCGGTCATAATGTTATCGAGCAGATAGGCATCCGGCTTGCCTTCACACATCTTGAGGCCCTCTTCCAGATTGTCGGAGGTGATAACTGCTGCCAGCGGAATGACGAACGACAGAGCGTTCGCGCCACCGAGTTTGGATGTATCGACCTTCTTGCCCATCAACATATTATAGGCAATACGCAAACCGGTCGGGGAAACGCCTGGGTGATTGGCGACTGCGATCGAGTCGAAATCCGGATTCATAGTCAGCGCATCCTGCCAGAGCTTCAAATACTGACAGCGGCCCTCACCAACACCTTGCGGCCAGACGGCCGGATTGGCAGCCATCACGGCCTGTAACGCACCAATCGCCATGCCATCTTGCGTCCAGTAGCCGGTCAAGTTGGGATACGCCGCCAGGAAATTGGACATGACTTGTTGACCAGTGGCTTCGTCCCACTTGCCAGTGTCGCTTGCCAACACTTTGATCTCGGGATACTTCGCAAAGACTTCAGCCACACCATTCATACGAGCAACATTGGCCGGGTGGCCAGGGAAGCCTTCGATCTCCACGATCTCGCCTTTGCCATTCAACTTCTTGGCCAGCCAGTCAGCAGAGGTCATGGCCCAGGCTTTCTGATCGATACCGACATTATAAACGCCCGGGACGTTCAATTCCTGATCCACAGAGATCACGATGATGCCCTTGTTGAGCGCTTCCAGTAACGTTGCGTTCAGGCCATTAACATCACCAGGGTTGACCAGGATCGCGTCCACATTCTTCGCCATCAGGTTTTGCAACTGTTGAATCTGGCCAGCCACATCTGTATCGGCACTTTCGATGACCAGTTCATTACCAATGCCCATGTCAATGTATTCCTGGTTGACTTCCTCAAGCTCGGCAATCATCTGCGTGCGATATTCGCTGCTGATGAACGGGTTGGAGATGCCAATCGTGAACTTCTGAGTCTGGGCCGCTTCCTTGACGAAATATTGTTGCACTTCTTCGTCGGTCAGGATCTTGTCGAGCAGGTATGCATCCGGCTTGCCTTCACACATCGCCAGACCATCAGCAAGGTTTTCTTTGGTGATAACTGCTGCCAGCGGCAGAACAAACGACAAACCATTCGAGCCACCGAGTTTGCTGTCATCAACTTTCTTGCCCATCAACATATTGACCGCGATCCGCAGACCAGTGGGGGAAACGCCGGGATGATTCGCAACCGCGATCGAGTCGAAGTCTGGATTCATGGTCAGCGCTTCCTGCCAGAGCTTGAGATACTGGCAGCGGCCTTCGCCAACACCCTGCGGCCAAACAGCGGGGTTGGCAGCCATCACAGCTTGCAATGCTCCGATTGCCATGCCATCTTGCGTCCAGTAACCCGTTAGATTCGGGTAAGCGGAAAGGAAGTTAGACATGACTTGCTGGCCAGTCGCTTCGTCCCACTTGCCAGTATCGGTCGCCAACACTTTTATGTCAGGATACTTCGCAAAGACTTCAGCGACGCCATCCATGCGGGCCACATTAGCGGGATGCCCGGGGAAACCCTCGATCTCCACGATATCGCCCTTGCCGCCGAGTTTGTCAGCCAGCCATTGTGCGGAAGTCTTGGCCCAAGCCTTTTGATCGATACCAACGTTGTAGACACCAGGCACATTCAATTCCTGATCCACAGAGATCACGATGATGCCTTTACTGACGGCTTCTTCCAGCGTCGCATTCAAGCCATTCACATCACCAGGATTGACGAGGATCGCATCCACATTCTTTGCCATCAGGTTCTGCAATTGCTGGATCTGGCCGGCCACGTCCGTGTCAGCGCTCTCGATCACGAGTTCGTTCGTGATGCCTTGATCCATATACTCTTTGTTGACATCCTGAAGTTCGGCAATCATCTGCGTACGATATTCGCTGCTGATGAATGGATTCGAGATACCAATGGTGAACTTCTCTTGCCCGGAAGCAGGCGGTTGCGTTGCAGGCGCTTGCGTAGCCGGTGCCTGTGTGACTGCAGAGGGTTGTGTTGCAGGCGTACCACAAGCGGCCAGCATGGACATGATGGTGATCAAAACAGTCACCAGCAAAATGAATTTCTTGCCTTTAGTAGACATGTTTATCTTCTCCTACGATTTTGATTTGAATTTGCAGTTCGAGACATTCGATTTGTTTGTTTTGGATGCGAACCTCCTTTTGAGTTTTATAAAACGGAAGGTCGATTGTCTTCAATCGCAAAAAGATAATCCAACGCCAATGCAATGGCACCTGTAACGCCAGCATCCGAGCCCATACGTGAAAACTTAATGGAAAGATGCGTGGTAGCCAATGGGAGTGAACGATGCAACACCGCTCTGCGGATCGCCACCAGCAAATGATTTCCAAAGTTTGTGATTCCACCACCGATAAAAATATGACTGGGATTGAAAAAATTCACCAGGCTGGCCAGCACATCCCCGATCATCTGGCCGCTATCTCGAATAATATCCAAAGCGGACTGATCCCCTTCCCGGCATGCCGCGTTGACGTCTTCGGGACGAATCCTGCCATCGTTGGCATCTCGCATATGACTCAAAGTGGAGCTGCTTCCATTCTGTGCGGCCTCCATCGCCTTGGATGTAATCGCCGGTCCAGCCGCCATGGCCTCCAGACAACCTTTATTCCCACATGCACACAGCGGCCCATTTTTATCCACACAGATATGACCAATATCGCCGGCGGAGCCATCGCTGCCGCGATGGATTTTTCCATTGGAAATAATGCCTGCCCCGATCCCTGTTCCTATTTTGACAAAAATGAAGTGGTCGACCCCCGCCCCCTCGCCAGCTCGCTGCTCGCCCAATGCCATAATATTGACATCATTATCAACAACCACAAAAGCCGAAGTAAAGGTGACCTTAAAAAAGTTCCGAATGAGAAAATTTTCCCATTCGGGCATGAGAGGAGGCGCCACCAAAACTCCACGGGCAAAATCGACTGGTCCCGGAACGCCAACGCCGATTCCCAGAATCTGATCAGAGACTGCGCCCTGGGCCTGCACCAGTTCCAGCAATATTTCGCTACAACGACCAAGCACATCTTCAGGGCTTAGATGAACATCCGTCGGTTCTGAGCGTCTCTGCACGATCAAACCAGTAACGTCCGCCAGGGCAATATCCAGGCTTGTAGCCCCGATATCGATTCCAGCGATATAACCAAGCTGATTATTGATTCGCAAGAGACGTGGTTTACGTCCACCTTGAGAGGCCCCCTCGCCAACCTCCACGAGATATCCTTTCTCAACCAAATTACGGATTTCCTGTGAGGCCTTAGCCTTGGACCACCCCGTCATACTGGAAATCTCAGCCCTTGAAATGCGACCTTGTCGGCGCAATGCCCGCAGCACCTCAGCTTCCGCTGAATCCACCAGGATTGGAGCACGCAAACGCGGGGATTTGTTTTCGCCAGCAGAGCTTTGAGATGCCATTCGACAGTGTCTCCATGTCAGCTATATTACCCAAATGGGTAATAGCATTTGTAGTATAGCGAAATCCGTTTGTAAATTCAATAGCCAAACATTGGATTAAAAATAAGAACTTCGTTCAAATTGTGAACGAAGTTCTTATCTCGAGCAATTTGCTTTGGTTACTGAACGATCTGCGAAATCGTGCCTGTCTTTTTATCCTTCAAGATGATCTTCAACTTGCCATCGGCCATCGTTTCTTCCTTGATCAGGAAATGCTGTTTATCGTAATCCTTCAACCCGGCAATCTCCTGATTCACGGGACCGCCGCGCCAATCCCTGACCTCAACTGCTTCCCACTTTTTACTTTGAGCGGCTTTGTAAGCCGCGTCGATGATCGTATTGACAACATATCCATCGTGGAAAGTCTCCATCGGCGCGCTGCCCTTATCCATGGCGTTGAACATATCCATGAACATTTCAACATAGCCAAGCGAGCCAACTTCATCTCCCACCGGGAAGAGCCAGCCCGTATCTCCTTCGGCTTTCTCCGCCACATAACCGCCCTGACCAATCCCAGTAAACATCTCGAAGCCTGTCCGCATCCAATGATTCAGCCAGACCGTACCGTCCGTACCGGAAACTTCATCACGCAGATCCATCCCGCCGCGGAATGTCCAACTGACCTCGAATTGCCCGATTGCGCCATTTTCATAGCGGACGAGTCCCACTGCATGATCCTCTGCTTCAATCGGATGAACTTGCGTATCCGCCCAGCAAGTGACCTCCACCGGTCGAATCCCTTTACCGATGAAATTACGGGCGATCTCGATACAATGACAACCCATATCCACAATCGCACCACCGCCGGATAGCTCTTTTGTCCAGAACCAATCACTGTGTGGCCCGCCATGGGTCTCGCGCGAACGGGCCCATAACACCTTGCCGAGCGCACCCTTTTGTGTAGCCTGCAATGCCTTGAGTGTCTTGGGTGTGTAAACCAAATCTTCCAAATAACCGTGGAATACAGCCGCCTTCTCCACAGCTTCGAGCATCTCCAGCGCTTCGGGGCCATTCATTGCGAGCGGCTTGGTGCACAAAACTGCCTTCCCTGCCTCAGCCGCCAATAGGACAGCTTTCTTGTGCAGGTAGTTGGGAATACCCACGATAACGGTATCAATTTCAGGATCCTGAACAGCCGTAGCGAGATCATCCGTCCAGCGCGGGACGCCAAACTCATCCGCGAATTTTTTTGCATTTTCCAATTTGCTCGAGCAGACGATTTTTATCTCATCTTTCCCCCGAAAGTTTTGCAGGCTCATGGTATAGAAACGACCAATCAAGCCTGTTCCCAACAGCGCAATCTTGTGCATAGGTATCTCCTGGTGGAACAAGATGAGGAAATTATAAAGTAACAATTTTCACACGTCAATCATTGCGTACAATCAAACAATATGATAAATTTGTTTGATTGTACGAACATTTAAATCAATATGACAACCTCAACGATGAATCATCGACAGCGAGTATTGACGGTTCTGGCCCATGAAGAGGCTGATACCGTTCCCACAGCGTTAGGAGGTGGCCCCTACGGTCTCGTAGACGATCTCTATTTGAGATTGGTCAAACACCTGAATCTCGGTGAACCAGTCCCGGCATTCCGCACAGGTCACAGCATTTCCCATATGGATGATCGCTTATTGGAAAAACTGGATATCGATATCCGCTATTGCTGGCCCGGCCTGTTACCCAATAGCCCTGTCACACGCGGTGAAGATGATGACACGTTTTACGATTCTTATGGTCAGATCTGGAAGCGCGCCCTACCCTACTATTACACTGGTGATGGGATTCTCCAAGATGCAAGCAGCATCGCTGATATCGAAACGCGCGTTCTTTGGCCGGACCTCTCCGACCCGCGCTGGACTCACGGAGTAGCAGAACGTGCTCGCATGTTGCATGATGAAACTGATTATTTTGTCACCATGCGCATGGTCGCTTCACATGGACCGTTTCAGACTGCCTGTGATTTACGTGGCACTGAGACATTTCTTTTGGACATGGCGCTCAATCCAGAATTTGCCCACGCCTTGTTGGACAAAATCACTACCGCCATGGAAGGGCTAATTCGACTTGCCATGCAATTGGGCGGAAAATATTTCGACATGATGGAATTGCCCGGCGATGATTATGCCGGTAATCTGAACACGCTGATTTCACCCATGATGTTTCGCAAGTTCATCAAGCCTTGTCTCGAACGTCTGATCAAAATAATCAAGGAACATAACCCGAACACCAAAATTATGCTGCACAGTGACGGTGCCATTACAAAACTACTTCCCGATATCATCGCCCTGGGTGTCGACGTGATTCATCCACTGGAGCCGCTTCAGGCAACAGATATCGTCGCCGTAAAAGAGCAATTCGGAAAACAAGTGACCTTCCTGGGCGGCATCGACATTTCACATGCCATGCCTGGCACACGCGAAGATGTGATCGCTGAAACAAAACTTCGTATTAAGCAACTCGCGAAAGGTGGTGGGTATATCCTTGCTCCATCCAATCACTTGCAGACCGATGTGCCCGCCGAGAACGTAGTCACTCTCTTTGATGCCGCACGCCAATTCGGAAAATATCCCATCTCAATTCCTTGAGAGCTTAATAATGACAACTGACACACTTGTAACTCTCCCATATTCATCCGTTGAACCGCATAGTCCTGTGCCGCTCTATCATCAGATCTACCTCGATCTGCGGCAAATGATCCAGCGCGGATTGATTGCTCCTGGCGGCATGTTGCCTCCCGAAATGGAAATCTGTCAGGCCTATAACGTGGGGCGTCAGACCGTTCGTCAGGCCATTGCACGTCTGGTGGATGATGATCTGCTCGAACGTTTCGCGGGACGCGGCACATTCGTCCGTGAACAACCCAGCCATACCCAATTTTTTCTTGATCGTAGTTTTACCCAGCAAATGCGCGAGATGGGACGTGTACCACATTCGCATGTTCTCAGTCTGCGGAGCGGTACCGTGGATGCCACATCGCTTCCTGCTTTGCATGAATTTAACGGCGTTCCTTGTCTTACGCTGGAACGATTGCGTCTCGGCGACGAGGAACCGATCTGTCACCAGATTAGCACCATCCTTAGTGAGCGCTATCCGGGCATCGAAAAACTCGATTTCGAGCATCAATCCATGTACGAAATCCTCGCCACGCGCTACCAGTTGTCGATCAACCGCATCGATCATGTCGTGCGCGCCAGCGCTGCAGATGAATACCGCGCCGAATTATTGAACGTGACTGAAGGCACGCCCCTGCTTTTTGTTGGAACTACAACTTATCTTGACAGTAGACAGATCATCGAACACACGGCCAGTTACTATCGGGCCGACCGTTACGAATACAGCACCACACAAACTTGTTGCGGGTAGTGGCGTTCGTCATTACGGGCCGAAGGCCAAGCAATCTCTTCTTTCAAAGGAAAATTCATGTCAAATGCTGCTCTCGATTACTTGGTCCAGGCACAAGCCATTCTCGAACGCGTCCAGTCCACACAAACAGATGCCATCGAACGCGCCGCCGAACTATGTGCACAGACCATCGCTGGGGATGGACTCGTTCATCTATTTGGAACGGGCCACTCACGTATTTTCGTTGAAGAGATGTTCCCGCGTCACGGCAGTTTTCCGGGCTTCCATCCCATCGTTGAACTCTCGCTTACCTATCACAATCTTGTCGTTGGCTCGAACGGACAACGCCAGGCGATGTTCCTTGAACATGTGGAAGGCTTTGGCCAGGTGATTCTGCGCAACTTCGTCTTCAGTCCCCCGGATTGTTTTCTGCTCTTCTCCAACAGCGGCATCAATGAAGTCGTTGTGGATGTGGCGCTCGAGGCCAAACGATTGAATATGCCGGTTATCGCGGTGGTCTCCGTCGATCATTGCTCCGCTTCACCTGCCAATCACAGCAGTGGGAAAAAACTCATCGACATCGCCGATATCGTCATCGATAACTGTACTCCCGCCGGAGACGCCATGGTGCGCGTGCCGGGACTTGAAGATCCGGTTGGCCCAGGCTCCACCATCGGCGCGGCTGCAGTGACCAACGCGCTCAAATGTCGCATCGCAGAAAATTTGACCGCACTGGGCAAACCGCCGATCATTCTCACCAGCAGTTATTTCATCGGCAATGAAGCCAGCAAAAAACGCTTCGACGATTGCTACGACGACTATCGTGCCCGCGTTCAAAAGGTGTATGGCTGCCGATGAACCGCCTCGCTGATAAAGTTGCCATCGTCACTGGCGGTGGGAGCGGGATCGGACTCGCCTCCGCACGACTTTTTGCAGAGGAACGTGCGCGCGTCATTACCTTCGACATCAACGCCTCCCCTACAGACTCGAACCTGTCTCCGTCAAATGAGCCATTTCTCCTCTCTGCCCTCCGCGTGGATGTCACCTCTGCGTCCGAAGTTGAGGTTGCGGTAAAACAGGTGACAGACAAATTTGGACGAATTGATATCCTGGTCAATGTGGCTGGCGGAAGTGGACGCAAATGGGGCGACGGACCGACCGACTCTTGTACGCTCGAGGGTTGGGAAAAGACTCTTGATTTGAATCTCAATAGTGTTTTTTATTGCTGCAAATATACATTGCAAGTCATGCTTGAACAAAAGCATGGTGTCATTGTCAACGTTTCATCGGTGCTGGGCTTGGTCGGCGGCGATGATGATTTTGCCACGCATGCTTATGCATCCAGCAAAGGAGCGATCATCAGTCTTACTCGTTCGATGGCTTCGTATTACGCGCCGCGCGGCATCCGCGCCAACGTGATTTGTCCCGGCTTGATCGCCACGCCAATGAGCCAACGCGCCCAGGAGAGTGAACATATCCGTGCGCGTCTTCCACAACTTCAGCCATTGACCGGAGATTTCGGTTCTCCCAAAGATGTGGCCCATGCTGCATTGTATCTTGCCTCGGACGAGTCATCGTTTGTTACAGGTTCCGTTTTCACTGTCGATGGTGGCTGGACTATGAAGTAATGTCATTACGAGGCTGTTGGTTGAGTAGCGCCAAGGGCGTGTATCGAAAGCATGCCCGAAGCAATCTCATCATCATTAAGGATATTTATGACTTCATCGCTGTTTGATCAGTTCTACAATATCGGCATCATCCCTGTACTTGAAATCGACTCAGCAGAGCGCGCCAAGCCATTGGTAGAAGCCCTGCTCGTTGCAGGACTACCCATCGCTGAAGTGACTCTTCGCACGGAAGCCGCACTCGAATTGATTCGCATGATCGCACGCGCAGTGCCGGATGTTGTCCTCGGAGGCGGGAACGCTGATTAATCGGGAGCGGGCTGAGGCGGCCTGTGAAGCGGGCGCTCATTTTCTCGTCAATTGCGCTTTATTCCAACCGGCGGCATTCGTTTGGAAAATGTAGCAGAGTATCTGCAAATGGAAAGGATCCACGCCGTGGGTGGTCCGTGGATGGCGAAGCGACAAATGATCGCAGACGGAAAGTTCGATGAAATCACTCGCCTGGCAAGACAAGCCAGTGAGGTTGTAAAAGGAATTCGCAAATAAACATGGATACAAAACTTCAAGCTCTATATACAGCCATACTCGAAGGCGACAAAGATGCGGCCAATGAAAACGTTCGTTCTGCGATTGAGGCCGGGATAGGGCCATCACAGTTGCTCGATGAAGCCATGGTCCCCGCCATGCGCGAAGTGGGCAAGCTCTTTGAAGCGGGCGAATATTATGTGCCAGAAATGCTGGTGGCGGCACGTGCCATGCAAAGAGGCTTGAGTTTGCTGAGACCACTGCTCATCAAACAAGGTGTGAAACCTGTTGGTCGCGCCGTGATCGGAACCGTCAAAGGCGACTTGCATGATATTGGAAAAAATTTGGTTTCCATCATGCTCGAAGGCGCGGGTCTTGAGGTTCATGACCTGGGCATCGATGTTTCGCCGGAAAAATTTGTGCAGGCGGTGAAAGAAAAGGGACCAGATGTGCTATGTCTCTCCGCCATGCTGACAACGACCATGCTGGGGATGGCCGCCGTGATCGAAGCCTTGGAAACAGCCGGCTTACGCGACAAAGTGAAAGTGATCGTTGGCGGCGCACCGCTCACCGAATTGTTTGCGCAACATATCCACGCAGACGGTTTTGCAGCAGATGCCAGCCGGGCTGTGGCTTTAGTGCAAACACTGGTTTCGTCAAACGAGGCTGCATGAAAGAGCAACCATTACGCACAACCGTGATCGGAAGTTATCCATTTCCATCCTGGCTGGAATTGGCGACCCAGCAACTCGATAAGTTTGGCACGAATGAGATCACTGAACTGCAGGAGGACGCGGTCATCGTTGCCATTCACGATCAGGTGGAAACCGGCCTGGATGTTGTTACCGATGGTGAACAATCACGCCTTGATTTCAATTTATCATTCTATGGCTATTTGGGCGGTATTCAAGCCAACGAACGGCCCTTGCGTGTATTTGGTCCGCCCGCACATGATCAGCGTGGCAAACATAATATTGTGGATGAGATCACCGCACCTCATGGATTGGGAGTCATCGAAGAATACGAACGATTAAAACGCCTCGCTCCGCCAGGCTTCACGCTGAAAGCCAGTGTGCCGGGTCCGTATACCCTGAGCGGCAGATTGAATCCTAATAAACAATACCCTGATCGGTATGCTGTCACGGACGCGTTAACTCCCATTGTGCGCGCGCGGAACTGGAGGCATTGGTCAATGCCGGCTGCCAGGAGATCACGGTCGATGAACCATCCATGAGTTGTTATGCCTACAAGGAAGATACCAAACGTTTTGTGGATATTTTCAATCGCACGGTGGGAACGGTCTTTGGCAAAACACATCTTTCCACACATCTGTGCTTTGGCAATTTCAAAGCGCGTGCAGTAGGGCCACGGCAATATGCGCCAATGTTCCCTGATTTTCTCGATATGAAAGTGGATGAAATTCATCTTGAGATGGCAAGCCGCGAATTTGCTGAGCTGGAGATAATCGAAGAAGTGGCGAAGGTCAAAGATGTCGCAGTAGGCATTGTGGATGTGAAGTCATATTACATCGAAACGCCTGAAGATATTGCCGAACGCGTACGTCGTTGTTTGAAGTATGCGCCCGCCGAACGCTTATCATTCGCACCAGATTGCGGGCTGAGTTAAACCGCGCGTTGGGCTTCACGCCTCAAGTTGCAGAACATGGTCAAAGGTGTGAAGATGGTTCGCCAAGAGCTGGGATTATGATCAAACCCGTTTTACAAGATGACGCATTTCTCGAAGATGTGGCCCACGCAAAGAATGACCCAGACCATCTTCATCTCTGGTGGCTGGGACAAAGCGGATATTTAATCCAATGGCAGGGACATCATCTTTTGATCGATCCTTATCTTTCGGATTCGCTCACCAGAAAATATGCCGGCACGAACAAGCCACACGTACGGATGACCGAACGTGTCATTGCGCCCGAACGCCTGAACTTCGTAGAGATAGTCACCTCCAGCCATAACCACACGGATCATCTCGACGGGGAAACCTTGGTCCCATTATTGAAGGCGAATCCAAATTTGAAAATAGTCGTACCGCGTGCCAATACAGACTTCGCGGCAGGTCGAATGCAAGTCTCGTCAAAACGTTTAACAGCCATTCGTACGGATCATGAGTTCGATTAGCATCAGCCCATTCACTTTCCATGCCATCCCCGCGGCGCATGAATCTCTCGAACAGGATGAGAATGGTGATCATCGCTTCATCGGTCTTATCGTACAGGTTGGCAGATGGACAATCTATCACAGTGGCGATTGTGTTCTGTATGACGGCTTGGTGGAACGACTCCAAAAGTGGAAAATCGATCTCGCACTACTCCCCATCAATGGACGTGATCCTGCGCGTGGTGTGGCAGGCAACTTCAACGGAGAGGAAGCCGCTACTCTTGCAAAAGAGATCGGCACAGGAATGGTCATTCCCTGCCACTATGAAATGTTTGAGTTCAACACGGTCTCACCTGAAGTTTTCATCCAGGCGGCAGAAAAGTTATCCCTGGCATATCAGGTGTTGAAATGTGGGGAAGATTTGGATATGAATTGAAGTTCCCCCTGGATTCAACTTGTAAGTGCAACAGGTTGGAGTTCGAAGAATACCTCAAACAGCGATTGAAAACGGAGTGTCTTTTGAATTGCACACTTATTGCGTCTAATCAATAAGTCGACTCTAACTCATTGTGATCATGCTGAAAACATATCTACTATCCAGCAGCTTGTCGGAGAGACAAGTAAATTGGCGAGGTTAATGGTTTGGCAAGGCAGTGTGATTGCCTTATCGGATGGCATCAACCAACGGATTCGATGAAACAGACCTGCATAAGTAGTGCTGATCTTCTGGATTTCCATTATTCTCTTTCTCCCGGCGCGTTGGAGCAGCCCTCGCTTCTTGTAAAGGATGTGCATGCGCCTCAGGTTGGAAGCCAGGCAGACGAGTGCCCACTCGCCAGCCGCTGCGGCCGGGCCGCGCAATGAGAATTGGCGAAAGTCGAGGATCTCCTTGATGATACCGATGAGGGGTTCCACGGTGGATTTTCTGAAGCGATAGCTGGCTTGTCCAATTTTGGTCTGCAGCCTATAAGCCATCTTGAGGATGGCACTGGCCTCGGGTGACGGTGGCTCGGGTTGTTGCTGGAAAAAGGAGTGCCAATCGAGATGATCAGGTTCACGGTCGGTGGCAATATAAGGCTCGATCCCCAGTTTCTCACAAGCCTGGATGTTGGCTTCAGAGAAGTAGCCATTATCCAGGGCGACAGCGTCTGGTTGTCCAAGCTCAGGAGCGAGAGCCCCCAGAGTGGGCAGAGCCTCCTGTTTATCGTCGGCATGATTGGAAAGAGGCTGTGCGACGATTAACCTACTCTCCTGATCGGCGGCCAGCTGCAGATTGTAGTGCTGGTCAAAGCCATCATTGGTGCTATTCTTCACACCGCACCTGTGGTTTGGTGCAGGTGTAATCCGCCAATCGGGATTGATGAAGTTGTATTGATCCTTGTCGCGCGGACCCGGTTCGGGAGGTTGGGGCGGTGGTCCTTCGGGCTTGTGGTGACGTTTGCGGGCCTTCTTCTGGCGCTCCCGCATTTTCGCTTCGTACTCAGCTTTTTCAGCAACGCAGCGTTCATGGGCGTGCGCTTCCAGGACCGCTTTGGCCTGCGCCAGATTCGCCAAACGTTCCTGCCGCAGCGCGATCTCATCTTCGACCACCAACTTGTTGGACAGTTCCAGCTCGCCATGATCTGCCTGCTCTCCCAGGCTCAGCAATTCCTGCACTTCCTGCTTCAGTTGGCTCTCCAACTCCACAGCAAGCGCCCATAACTGACCGCATGGCTCTTCGAGGCATCCGCATGGATCTTACTGCCATCCAGACTGAGGTTGCCCAGCTGGAGCACCCCGGCCTCCTGGGCAATCAGCAGAATCTTCATGAACAGTTTTTGGATCTCTTTCAGAAGACTTTGCGAAAATGAGCAATCGTGTCGTGATCCGGATGCAGTCCGCCTGCCACATAGCGAAAGGGAATGTTGTCATAGGTGGACTTCTCGGTCTTGCGCGGACTGAGCACCCCACTGGCATAGCCATAAAACAACAACCCCAGCAGGATTTCGGGTGCACAGGCCTCGCCCCCGCGTGGGGCATGGCTGGCGTAGATCTCGCTCAGATCTAGCTGAGCAATCACATCCACCACGAAACGCGCCAGGTGGTTGGCAGGCAGCGCCTCCGCCAGGCGAATGGTCTGGTTCAATGTCTCCTCGTATTTGAGGGTCCTAAATTTCCGGCTCATCCTGGAAATTTATCATGCCTCTCAATCCCGTTTACTCTGACAACCTGCTAGAGCCAATCTTGAGCAGGCAGATCTTAAGCCAGCCGATTTGAACCGGGCCATTCTCGGGGAAGCCAACGTGAGTAGAACGAATTTGATCACGACCAATCTCAACGGGGCCCTTCCTAGGGGAAGTAATTTTTGGGGGGCGGAGCTAATCGGAATTTGCCACTGTGATTGTTGAAGAATGATGAATTCCGCGGCTAACTGGCCCATCCCAATCCGATGCGCCCACGTTCGCTCTCAATTTTCAAGATTTCCACCTCAATAATATCCCCCACTTTCAAAACTGTGCCCACTGGAATCTGTGTGCGGTGAAGCAGACCATCCTGTTTGATTCCAATGTCAACGAATGCGCCGAAGTCCACTACATTGCGTACCGTCCCCTTGAGCTGCATGCCTGTGACCAGATCCTCCACCTTAAGTACATCCGTGCGCAGAATGGGCAGGGGAGCATCCGTTCGGGGATCCCTGCCGGGACGAACCAGTTGTTCGAGCATATCCATCAAGGTGGGCACGCCGCAATGTAGTTGCCTGGCTAATTCTTCAGGGGGTGTTTTGGCGGTTGCTGCATCGAGCGCCGAAACTCTCTCCTGTATCGGTGTATTGGCAGAAAGTCCTGCCCAGGCAAGAACGGCCTCGGCGATTTTGTAGGATTCGGGATGGATTGCAGATGCATCCAGTGGTTCCGATCCGTGCTGAATTCGCATGAACCCTGCTGCCTGCTCAAAGGCCTTCGGTCCGAGCCCGGTCACCTTGCGCAGGGCTGTGCGCGCCTTGAAGGGACCATTGGCCTCGCGGTGGGCGACAATGCTTTCAGCAAGTTTTGCACCAATCCCGGCAACATGCGTGAGCAGGGCGGGGCTGGCAGTGTTGACATCCACCCCCACCCGGTTAACAACGCTTTCAACCACGCCGTCAAGAGCATGGGCGAGAGAGGATTGATCTACGTCGTGCTGATATAGTCCCACACCGATGGACTTGGGATCGATTTTCACCAGTTCTGCGAGGGGGTCCTGAGCGCGGCGAGCAATGGAAATTGCACCGCGCAGGGTAACATCCAGATTGGGGAATTCCTGACGTGCCAATGCAGAGGCTGAATACACAGATGCCCCCGCTTCATTGACGATCAAATATTTGGTTTGCTGCGCATGACGAGTGAGCTCGGAGACAAGCCTCTCCGTTTCCCGCGAAGCCGTGCCGTTCCCGATGCTGATAAGGGTGACATGGTGTCGGTTGATCATATCCTGGAGAGTGTCAAGTGCGCCCTTCCAATCGTTCTTTGGTTCATGTGGGTAGATCGTACCCGTGTCAAGGAGTTTGCCGGTGGCATCTACTACAGCAATCTTGCAGCCGGTACGAAAGCCGGGATCAATACCGAGGATAATTTGATCCGCAAGAGGCGGCTGACTGAGGAGTGCGCGCAGGTTGCTGGCAAATACCTGAATCGCATGATTATCCGCGCGTTCGCCTTTTTCACGTCGAACATCGCGTTCGATGGCAGGGAGCAATAGGCGTTCGGCCAAATCCTGAATGGCTAATGCCAGTTGATCCGCAAATGGAGAGAGGAGGTCTTGTTCGAATTCGGCCTGAATGGCGTCAAGCCAGTCACGTTCGGGTATGTCCACATGCACACGTAGAATGCCCTCCTTTTCACCGCGCGCAATGGCGAGGGTTTGATGTGGCTGGAGACGATCGATACGACACTCGAATTCATAATACGATTGGTAGACCGCCTTTTCATCCACGGAATCTTTTGTTTTTCCGACACGGATTTTCGAAAATTTTAGTGCCTTCTCCCGGACCACCGCGCGGACGTTGGCATGTTCACTGATCCGTTCAGCCACAATATCGCGGGCGCCTTGTAACGCCTCATAAACACCTGGAACCTGATTGGTGATGAATTTCTTAGCGATTTTTTCGGGTGAACCTGTGAGGGGTTGTTCGATGATTAGATCGGCGAGCGGCCCCAATCCTTTTTCGCGTGCAAGCATGGCCCGCGTACGGCGCTTTTTTTTGTAGGGCGCATATAAGTCTTCCAAGGCAGTCAGTGTGGCGGCAGCATTGAGTTCTTCGCGCAGTTCGTTGGTAAGTTTGCCCTGCCCTTCAATGGAAGTCAAAATAGAGGCGCGACGTTCATCAAGAGCACGCAGGCGGACCAGTTCATCAGCGATGATCCGGATCTGTTCATCGTCCAGCGAGCCCGTCATTTCTTTGCGGTAGCGCGCGATGAATGGAACCGTATTGCTTTCGTCCAGCAGTTTAATGACCGCGGTTACCTGAGCAGATCTGACGTTGAGTTGGGATGCAATGTTTTCGGCATGAGTCATGGATACAATTCTATCATGCGTGCAATCGGGTTTCCATGTCGATCAAGGCACGTCACAATCAGGTTGTCAATCTGCTTTTGTTAATCGGTATTTACCAAGGCAATTTATGTTGTAGTCTTTTTGGATATGGTGAACTTTCGCTAACCCACTTTGTATGTTTTCTCTGCTGGGGTTCTCAATCTCGTGACTAAATCCTGTTCCATCTAAATCTGCGATCTATTTCGCCAGTGTACATGTTGACGGGTCCAGACGGCAATTCCGGCTCCTCGCGCTTGTACCAACCTTGCGAACCTCAGGGATCGAACACGAAAATTCGTGTAAAACTTGCTGAGTACAGTTGGGAACCATCTCTCCCAATCGCCTCCCAGATCGCTGAAACTCATCAATTCGTTCCCAATCTCCATTTGCGAACGCTATTGGCTTGCATCCGAATTCTTTCACAGCCTGCGGCGTTTTCATCTTCTGATTTGTTTGCGGATTTGGCGACCTGACTTCACGATGGAGCCTGTTGTTTAGCCTACAATCGTAGGTTACTACTTTAATAGAGGAGGCTCGATTAAGCGAATAACCCTGGAAATTCGCATTTACATAAACAATACCAACAGCGCCCGCGACAAGGCCTATTCTCCGCGCAAAGCTTCTGCGACTTGTATACGACTTAATCGCCAGATGGGGTACAGGGCGGCGAGCAATGCAGCTCCAAGCGCCAACAGGAATGCCTGCACGAAAGGCAATGGCTCAACTTGCATTTGGAGTGTCCATCCAAAAGAACGCTGGTTGATCACAAAGATCAGGATCCAAGCCAGAACATAGCCTGTAGGCAGTGCCAACAATCCGGCAGAGGCGCCCAATAGTCCTGTCTCCCAAAGAGTGAGCCGGCGCAGCTCGGACACGCTCAAGCCCAGCGCTCGAAGAATGCCCATCTCCTGTGCTTTTTCGAGTTGTAAGGCCAGCAGCGAGCTTAGTACACCAGTGAACGCCACCAGGGTTGTAATGAATTGCATGGCACTTGTGATGGCGAAGGTACGGTCGAACACTTGCAAGGCATCCTGACGCAGCGCGCTACTGGGGTTGACCTGTATATTGGGAAAATCGACTAGACGCCCACGCAAGTCTGCGGTGGCAGCATCGATATCAACGTTCGGGCCCAGCAAAAGTGCTACTCCATTTAGACGATCATCATCCCATAAGCTGCGGTAAACATCCAGGCTCATTCGAACAGTTCCACGCGTGGAGGCATAGTCCGCATAAATTCCGGCGATGGGAAACGATTGCCAACCCTGAGGAGTGAGGAGGGCGAGTGTACCATCTGCGGTGGATATCCCAAGCCTGTTTGCCAGGGGTTCGGAGAGTAGAACGGCTCCCTCCTTCATCATTTGCCAGGCATGCTGCAGATTCCCGTTCATAGCCAGAAACAAGCGGGAATCTATTGGCTGTTCCTGACTGACCGCCACCAGATCCAGGGTACCTTGCTCCGATTCAACTGTGACTACTCGTACGTCAATCCTGGATTTTGCAGGGGGATACGCTTCCGCGATGATAACAGCTCGAGCGTCCAGCGGGGTATCCAGGCGCGTGTCGCTCACACCCTGGGCGGAGATGTAAACATCTCCACGTAAGGTTTGATCCAACCAGAGTGTAACCGTGGTGCGAAAACTGGCGATCATCACCTGTACACCAATCGTGACTGAAACGGCGATCATAAGTGCTGCGACAGCTACCGCTGTCCGACTCTGCGACCGAATCACATTGCGCGGTGCCAGACGACCCAGCCAACCAAACAGCCTGCCAAGCGGAGCATCCAACCAGCGCATGAGGATCGCTAGTCACCAGAGGGGTGAGGGCTGCCAGACCCAGGAGCACGGCGGAAGTACCGCTAAAACTGATCACAAGGTTCCGTGTCGGAATGGCGAGAATGATGGCGCCCGTGACCGCGATTACCATGCCCAGCCATGCCACACGCTTCACAATCTCATGGACTTTGCTCTCTAAACCAGCACGTAAGAGTGCCTGCCGGGGCGGAACTGAGGCTGCCTCCCAGGCAGGCGGAGCCGCCGCGAGTACACTGGCAAACAAACCAACTATTCCACCCTTGATGAGACTGGATGAAGGGATTTGGAATCCACGCACGCTGATCACAAAGTAAAGATCATTGATGGTCTGGGTAACCATCCTGACTGCACCCTGGCCGAGCAGGATACCCACCCCCAATCCCAGCCCGGCGCCCAACACACCGACCACGGCGGCTTCACCTATCACCATGCCAAAAACCTGCTCACGTGTGTATCCAATGCTTCGCAAAGTGCCGAACAGGGCGCGCCTCTGAATCACGGAAAAGGTCATCGAGTTGTAGATCAGGAAGACACCGACCACAAGTGCCAGCAGGCTCAGGGCTGTCAAATTGATCTGGAATGCGGAGATCATATTTGTAACCTGGGCATTACGAATCTCAGAGGTGACCAGCCGCGTGCCCACAGGGAGAGTGGAGGCAAGTGACCTGGCATCAAAATTGTCCGGGAGGATCAGGTCGATCTGTGTAAGTTGGCCGTCCATGTCGCTGAAGTCCTGGGCGGTGGAAATATCCGTGATGATCAGCGTATCGCTGGCTCGACGGGAAAAATCATCGTTGGGTTCGAGCAGGCCGGTCAGGTAGGCTATATGCGTCTCTCCATTCACCGAGAGCACCAAGCGGCAAAAATCATTCAACCTGTTGGGTGAACAGGGTTTTAATCCATACTTTTGGGCAGTTGATCGGGAGAGCAAGATTGACCCAGGTACGGTCAACAGCGAGAGGACCGATTCCGTTTTCAATGGATCCTGCCCACTCAGGTAATTGCGAAACGGTCCTTCGGCAAAAGGGTCTATGCCCAGCAAGGTGAATGGCACCTTGCCCAGTTGAGAGCTGATGGCATAAGCCCGGACGATAGGCGCGCTTTCCAGTTCCGCGCGCCATTGCGGGTCCGTGCGGAGCCGAACGTAAACCGATTCATCCAGGCCCTGACCGCTACCGATAATGATATGCGTCGCGCGACCGGTGACCGTACTGGCACTGATATCAAACGCCCGTGCCGCGCTGACATTGGCGAGATCTATGCTGACCATGACCGCCACACCCAGGGCAATCCCCAAAATCATGATGGAAAATTGAAGCGGATGTCGGAGGAGAGTGCGGAGAGAGAGCATGTTCACAGAGTCCGCGACGAGGTGACCATGTGAGAGGTGCAGTATACGGTCAGCATACGAAGCTGCCTCCGGGCTGTGGGTCACCACTAGCAAGGTCCCATTTTGCTCATGTGTCAGGGTGGCAAGCAATGACATCATCTGTGCGCCGGTTTCTTCATCGAGATTTCCGGTGGGCTCGTCGGCCAGGATGAGCAGGGGATTGTGCACAAGGGCACGGGCCAGTGACACTCGTTGTTGCTCACCCCCCGACAACTTCTCAGGAAAGGTGTCCCAACGATCCAGGAGGCCAACGGCATCCAGTAAGCCTTGAGCTTTCTTTTTCGCGCCCGTACGAGGCACATGATTCAGTTCCAGGGGCAAGCTGACATTTTCCCCCACGGTCAGCGTGGGAATCAGGTTGAAGAATTGGAAGACAAAGCCAATGCGGGCGCGCCGAAAAAGGGTCCGATCACGTTCGGATAAGGCTGTCAGATTCGTACCATCGACCCAGATCTCCCCGCTATCTGGCATGTCAATACCACTGATCAGGTTCAACAGGGTGCTCTTGCCGCTGCCACTCTTTCCCAGGATGGCAGTAATCTCGCCGGGCTGAAATTCAGCACGGGCCTTTTGTAGAACAATGTGCCGAACGCTGCCCTCGTAGTAGGATTTTGTGAGATCGTGGAAACGAAGAAATGAAGTCATGATCATGATTTTATTCTGCCAACGTTAGAGTAATCTCAGTTTGGAGCATAGATCTTTTATGGTTTGCTTTGTCGGACTCCGCAGTGGGACTTTACCCTAACGTATAATGCCTTCATGATGCGTGTCTTATCTCGAGCTTTGTTCCTTGGGCTTCTGGCTTCGGTGCTTTTTCTTTCCGCGTGTGCCTCGCCCCGATCTGCTGCAACGCTGGTTCCAAATACCCTTACTGCCATCCCCATACCCTCGATACCGCCCGGTTTCGTTGCGGCGGATGGATCGCGCACCCTCACTTTCCCTGAGGACTTTGGGGCTCATCCCGATTTCCGGACCGAGTGGTGGTATTACACTGGCAATTTGCAAGCAAAGGATGGCCGGCATTTTGGATTCGAGTTGACCATATTCCGTGTCGGATTGGTACCACCTACAGCCGAGCTCCCCGGCAATTCCAGGTGGGCGAGTCGTGAAATCTATTTTGCTCACTTTGCGATCAGCGATATTGACCAGGATCACTTTTATGCCTTTCAGCGTTACTCTCGTGCGGGGCCGGGACTGGCAGGTGCGCAGGCTGATCCGTACCGCGTCTGGCTCGAAGATTGGAATATTTCCGAGAGTACCCCCGGTGCTTATCGTTTGCAGGCTGAGCAGGACGGAGTGACCATCGACCTGACGCTGGTTGATGAAATGGGGGTCGTCCTGCATGGTGATCAGGGCTACAGTCGTAAGGGCCGGAATCCAACCAATGCCTCCTATTATTACAGCCAGCCACGCCTTCGTGCTGATGGGGCCCTTCAAATCAATGGTGCCCAATACCAGGTGACCGGCCTGGTATGGAACGACCATGAATTTAGTACCGGTCAGTTGGATGAGAATCAAATCGGGTGGGATTGGTTTTCACTGCAATTCGATGAGGGTCCTGCGCTGATGCTCTTTCAGTTGCGCCAACACGATGGGGAAATTTCCGATACAGCCAGTGGCACATTTATTTCTGCGGGTGGAACTTCCCAAGCACTTCACAAATCGGACTTTGATATCGCTGTCTTGGGGCAATGGCAGAGCCCTCACTCGCAGGGCATTTATCCTTCCGTCTGGAAGATTGAGCTCCATAAGCTGCAGTGTGTGTTGCAAGTCCAACCGTGGATGGCGGATCAGGAGATCAATATCCCGTCCGTCACCTATTGGGAGGGAGCCGTGCATTTTGAGGGCCATTGTAACAATGCGCCTGTGAACGGAAACGGCTATATCGAACTTACGGGTTATGCAGGAAGTTTGCCCATACCGTAGACTGCCTTTACGGTCGGAACCCTATTCATGGATTTGTGTATGGGTATTGCGTTCTTCATTGGCGATCAACCAAAGCCACCCTGACTCGGTCCGGCGTAAACGGGATCTGTCGCAGGCGCATGCCCGTGGCATCGAAGACCGCATTAGCGACTGCGGCAGCGGTCGTCACCGTGGAGGGTTCTCCCGCACCCACCGCGGGTTGGTCGGGACGATTGATGAGAACGATCTCGATTTCGGGCGTTTCTGAGAAGGTCAGGATCGGATAGGTTTCCCAATCCGTGGATGTGATGCGCATCTCATTGAATTTCACTTCTTCTTTGAGCACGCGGCTGAGGGATTGAATCACATTGCCCTCGATTTGATTCCTCACACCATCTGGATTGATGATTAGTCCGCAATCATGTGTCACGATGATTCGTTTTACCCGCACAACGCCGGTGTTTCGATCCACCTGCACCTCAGCGATGCAGGCAACGATAGCCTGGTCATTCTCATATTGCGCAAATGCCACGCCGCGTCCTTCTGCCACTGGCGACACATCTTTGCGCGGTGACGGATGCAACTCCCAATTCGCTTTCTTTCCGGCAATCTCCAACACCTCCCGTTCGCGTGGTTCCGATAGATAGCGCAGCCGATACTCCAACGCATCGACGCCCGCCGCGGCTGCCAATTCATCCATGAAGGATTCGTTGGCAAAAGTATTTTCCGCTCCGCCCAGGCTCCGAAATGAGGAAGCGCGCAAAAGCGAATTGCGCAGGTAATGAACGGTCACACGCTGTACCGGAAACGCATAATTTGTCGGAGCGTTTCGTTCAGCGCCGAAGGAGAAACGGGCTTGTGGGGCGGGTTGACCGGAGAGCAACTGAGCCGCCACCAATTGGCCGGCGAAACGCGCCCGCGCCACATGCGAAGGTGACCAGACGTGATAATCCCAGGCAACCACATCCCCCTGCTCGTCCAATCCTCCATAGACCTCCATCACCATGGCAGGCGACTTGGGTTCCCAGATGAATTCATCCTCACGCGTCCATTGGACGCGCACGGGCTTGCTGACTGCTCGAGATAGAATCACTGCATCTGCGGCAACATCGTCCGCACCGTTCTGCCCATAGCTTCCTGCGCCTTCCATAAAAATCAGGTGGATGTTCTCCGCAGGAATCCCAAGCAACTGTGCCAGCGCGCCACTTAATGGATAAGGTCCCGGCGTGCTTGCCCAAACGGTAACCTGATCACCTTTTACATCGGCGACCGCACAGGAGGGACCGATCGATGCGTGCGCGTGAAACGGCTGATAGTAAGTTGAGTGGAGTTGCTCCGTCGCAGCTTCCAATGCTTTTTTGAAATCTCCCTTTTCCACGAGGAGGTGATCTTCAGTGGGCTGATTCCGCAGTACTGTAAACAAATCCTGCATGTTCGGATAGGCAACCGTCTCCTGCCACTGCACCTTAAGTTGTTTAGCAGCCTGGATCGCCTGCCCTTCGCGCTTTGCCACCACTCCGATGAAATTGCCGTGCTGGAATACTTTGACAAGACCAGGAATGTCTTTCACCAAATCCTCATCCAATGAAATCAATTTCGCCGCCGGATTTGGCGGTCGCACCACGCGGGCATGCAGCATTCCGGGCACCTTCAAATCGTGGATGAAGTGTGGTTGACCGGTCACTTTGGGAGGCAGGTCCTCGCGCGGCGTTGACTTTCCAACGATCTGATAAACCTCCGGTGATTTCAACGGAGCCTCATTGGTCACTTGTAAATCGAAGGTTTTGCCTCCCATCAGTTCAGCATATGTGACTGAACGCTCTGGATCGCGATCTACTGAGATCACCCCGTCGTGAACGATCAAGTCATTCAAATTCGTATCCAAACGTTCAGCCGCTATCTCCAGCATGGTGTGACGCGCTTCAGCAGCGGCATTCCTTAAAGCAGTGCCACTGCCACTGATGGTCATACTTCCCGCCGTATAGCCCTCATCCGGCGTGCGCTCAGTATCGCCCATGACCATGTGCACCCGCTCCAGAGGTACATCCAGTTCTTCAGCGACGATCTGCTTCAGGGCAGTCTTTACACCCGTTCCCAATTCCACTTTTCCGCTAAAGGCTGTTACGGTTCCATCCTTTTCGATCGCAATCCAATCATCAAGATAATCGCTTACTTCGCCCCAAGCCGCCTCGCGCCGACCTGATCCGGGTCGCCCCATTTGTTTGTCGCTCCAGGAATTTGAGTTTTGCTTTGGAGTTGCCATCAGGTCCTCCAATCCAGATAATAACGTCTCAGCGCGTTTCACTGCCCGCATGATCCGCAGATGCGAACCACAGCGGCATAAATTTCCATCCAAGGCTTCCCGGATTTGTACGTCACTAGGATGTGGGGTTTTCCATAATAGTGCGGCGGTTGTGATGATCATCCCGTTGAGGCAGTAGCCGCATTGGGCGGCCTGTTCTTCGATAAAAGCAAGTTGGACCGGGTGAAGTTCGCCCGCTTCCATCAATCCTTCCAAGGTTGTGACGCGCGCTTTTCCAACCTCTGAGACCGGCAGTTTGCAGGATTGCTTCGCCTTGTCGCCGACCAATACCATGCAGGCTCCGCATTGCTCCTCGCCGCAACCAAAGTGCGGACCCGCTAAACCCAACTCATTGCGAAGAACGTAAAGCAGCGGTGTATCTGGTGCTGTCTGAACGATGTGAGGTTTTCCATTTATGGTCAGAATCATCTTCTCTGACATACAGATTTTCTCCTGTCTGGACTTCTCTTCCTCCAGGTCATAAGCGGATTGTTGAAGAACTCCCTAAAGCTACGAGTGGGCACCGATATGTCTGGTGCCACTCCGAGAAACTCTTTTGCTACTGGGATTATTAACCCAAAGCGAAGACTTGTCAACAATCTACGCTTTGAAGTCGATAACCTTGCGCCGACTATAATGAAGGAATATTCACCTCTGCTAATTTATTACATGGTGGAACAACAGTAACCTCTCAATCGTCATAGGGATGGCATGTGGAGGATGCTGGCATGGTAAATAAAACACGCTTATTTTGGCTTGCGACTGTGCTGGTTTTATCTTTAATCCTGACACAATGTGGTCCTGTCACACCCGTTGCCGTGATGACGCCTACATTGGATTCTTTGTCTGAATTTCAGGTGGGTCAGGGAAGTGTTGGACCTTATCTTGTGGGGCAAAACCCGCCGGAGGGTCAGCGGCTGGAACTTTTACCTACGCTTGAATTTGCATTCGACCGTGAGATGGATCAGACCAAAACGGCGGATGCGTTCACGCTTCTCGACTCGAATAACAAACCTGTTCCCGGTAAAAAGGCATGGACGGACTCGAAAACCTTTTCCTTCAAACCCAATTCCAAGCTGGAGCCTTCCACGGTTTACAAAGCGACCTTCTCCACCTCCGCGATTGGCAAGGACGGAGAGGTTTTGCAGGATAAGATTCAACTTGACCTGACAACGATTGATTCTCTCGCGGTGGGACAGGTTTTCCCTGTAGATCGAACAGAAGAGATTGACCCAACGACAAACATTACGGTGATCTTTAATCATCCCGTCGTTCCGCTTCAGATCAAAGAAGAACAGACGGATTTACCTCAGCCGTTGACGATTTCACCGGAGGTGGCAGGGCATGGAGAATGGGTCAATTCGTCGGTGTATGTGTTTCAGCCGGAGAAAGGGCTTTTAAGCGGGACCAATTACAAGGTCAGTGTGGAGGCGGGACTCAAGGATACAAACGGCGACGCGTTGGATAAATCCTATACTTGGAATTTCAGCACGCGTCCGCCACTCATTGGTAATTTTGCCTTGAAGAACGGTCAACAGAATCCGCCAGACGCGATTGATAACGTTTTGCTCGATCAGGCTTTTGTTGTTACGTTTTTACAGCCGATGGATGAACAGAGCGTGAAGGATGCTGTCACGTTGGTGAATCGTGAATCAGGTCAATCCTTCCCAACTAAATTAACTTGGGACAAGGAACTCACCACGCTAACCATTGAACCGACTGGAAAATATACAGATCGCAAGTTTCTATGATTTGAATATTGCTAACACTGCGCGCGCAGGCGATGGTGGCAAGCTCAAAGACGGCTGGCATCTCAAATTTGGGACGGTGCCATTGCCGAAGATCGTGGATATTTTCCCCAAGCCGGAGTCGAACGCTTTGACAGCTTCCAGCGGCAAGGGATTCAATTCTGATATTGCGATCACCTTTGCATCACCGATGCGGTTGGATAGCCTGAAGGGCAGGATCAAAATTACACCCCAGCCCAAGAAGGGATTGGAGTGGTACTTCAACGATTCCAACTGGCAGTTACAGGTCTTTGGGCTGGAACCATCCACAGAGTATGTGGTGCGCATTTTGCCGGGCATGGAGGATATTTACGCTAACACGATCAAGGATGAGCAGTCGTTCACATTCACCACGGGAGAGTATACGCCTTCTGCGCGGCTGATCCTACCGTGGACACCGCTGGTCTATCGCGCCAAAGGTCCGCAGGAAGTTTATTTCGAACATATCAATCTTGATTCTGTGACGGTCTCGCTCTATCCGACTGGAACAATCCGATTTCAATCGGATGTTATTGGGTACCTTGGACCCAACGGCTTTTAACCCGAAGGTGGAACCCATCCGTGAATGGACGCCAGATGTGAATGTGCCGAGAAACATCCTGAATTCTGTCAAATTCAAATTGGAAGATGCGCAGGAGAAACCGTTACCACCAGGATATTATTTCATCGGCGTACAAGGCAAGCCGTTGGATTACAAGAGTAAGTTCTATCAGGGAGCTGTCTTCATCGTTGCCACGGATAACATTACGCTCAAAGCCAGTACGACAGATGCTTCTGCATGGGTCACGGATCTGGAAAGCGGAAAGCCACAGGCGGGCGTGCCGGTCACGTTTTATAACGAGAAGTATGTTGCAATCGGTAAGGCAGTTACAGACAACAATGGATTGGCTCATCTTGATAACTTGAACACTCCATCTAACGCGAGTGTGGACGGGACAGGTCATTTTGCCTTTACCTCTATCGGATGGGGAAGCGGTGTGTGGGCAGGTGACTTTGGTCTTTATGAACAATATTATTCGCCGCCTAATTCGATGTTTGGATATATGTACACCGATAGGCCCGTGTATCGTCCCGGACAGGATGTGTTCTTCAAAGGCATTGTCCGCCAGAACGATGATCTGCACTATAGACTTTCCAAAACATCCAATATGTATTTAACCATCGAGCAGAATGGTGAAAAAGTCTGCGGTGATTACATGTCCCTTTCTGATCTGGGCAGTTTCACCGGAAAACTTAAGCTCGCCGACGATGCCGCGTTGGGAACCTACGATGTTATGTTGCGACAGTCTCCAAGCGGTGATCCGTTCAGTTATCTATCCTTCCGTGTGGCGGAATATCACAAACCGGAATTTGACGTGAGCGCTTCGTCAGATAAGACAAATGTCCTTGCTGGGGATCAGGTCAAATTTAGTCTCGACGCGAAGTATTATTCCGGCGGAAATCTGGGGAACGCGGCTACGAATTGGTTCATCGAATCGGCGCCGTATTATTTCCAGTCCAATTCCAAGTATCAGCAATTTAACTTTATCGATTGGGATCGTGACATCTATTGGTCGCCGCAAGAGAGCTTTGAAAGCGGCACACTGGCAAATGGTAGTGGCGTCACCGACGCGGCGGGACATTTCGATGTGACGCAACTGCTTGGGGAGAACGAGAACAAAACCAGCCAGCAAGTAACCTTCAGTGCTAATGTGACGGATGTTTCTGGTAACGTGGTCAGCGCAAGTACAAGTTTGACTGTTCATCAAACCGAGTTTTACGCAGGTGTGCGCTCACTGAGTTATGTGGGTCAGCAAGGGAAAGAGTCGCCGTTCGAGGTGGTCGTGTTGGATTGGGATTCAAGTCCCGTTCCGAATCAAAAAGTGTCGGTCAAGTTCGTGGAGCGACGCTGGTATAGCGTGCAGACTCAGGACAAGCAGGGCACGTTGAGTTGGGAGACTTCGGTCAAAGAGATTCCCGTCTCAACAGCGAACGCTGTAACAGGCGAAGATGGCAAAGTGACGGTGTCGTTTGTCCCGCCTGCAGGTGGAGTCTATAAAGCCATTGTGACCGTACAGGATACCAAAGGTCATTCACAATCGGCCTCGGCGTATACGTGGGTTTCAAGCGATAGCTATATCGCATGGCGGCAGACGAATGACCGCACGTTCAATCTGATCGTGGACAAGGATACATACACACCGGGAGATATGGCTGAAATTCTCATTGCTCAACCCTTTGACCATGACGTTTATGCGTTGGTCACTTACGAGCGCGGACACATCTATAAGCAAGATGTGATTTTGCTCAAAGGCAACAGCACCATTTATAAACTGCCGATCACTGAAGAGATGGCTCCGATATCGTATGTCTCTGTGACTGTTATCAGTGGGACGGAGAAAAGTGGAACGCCTGATTTCAAGATCGGCATGGCGAGTATCAAGGTGGATACGAGTCATCAAACGTTGGATGTGCAAGTATCCGCGGACAAGAAGTCTGCGGGACCCGGGGATAAGGTCACGTATACGATTCGAGACAAAGGATTACAGCGGCAAACCGGTCTCTGCGGATGTTTCGTTGGCGGTGGTGGATAAAGCTGCGCTGGCGCTGGCTCCGATGAATTCAATGCGTATTCTGGATGCGTTCTATTCAGACCAGGCGTTGAGTGTGCAAACCGCACTGGGACTGGTCTCGAACGCGGATGATTTCAACGCGCAGTATCGTGAGTCAGTTCCTGATGGCGCGGGAGCGTGGTGGCGGAGGTGGCGACGAAATCAGCCTCGGCATTATCACGACGCGGAAGAATTTCAAAGACACGGCTTACTTTGAAGGACAAGTAACCACGGATAGAGATGGCAAAGCACAGATCACAGTGACCTTGCCGGAGAATCTCACGACATGGAAAGCGGATGTGCGTGCGGTCACTGCCGATAGCAAGGTGGGACAGACTACACAGGAACTGCTCAGCACGAAGCCGCTCTTCATCGAGATGCAGACGCCGCGCTTCTTTATCAATGGCGATCAAGCAACGGTTGGTGCGACGATCCATAACAACACGGATAAATCATTGAGCGTAAAAGTTTCGCTGGATGCGAAGGGCGTGGATTTATCGTCAGCGGCGGCGCAAGATGTGGAAGTGCCAGCAGGGCAACAAAAGGTTGTTAAGTGGGAAGCAACTGTCCAAGGGGGGGTGAAGCGGGTTGACTTCACAGCGAGCGCGGTCAGCGGCGCATACAGCGATTCCAGTAAGCCCGCGCTTGGCACGTTGTCCGATCAGGGCATCCCGGTCTATAACTATGTCACGACCGAAACGGTGGGTACATCGGGCATGATACAAACGGCGAACTCCGCCACCGAAGCGATCCAGCTTCCGTCCCACGAGTCGCGGGAAACTTCACCGATGCAAAACTTTCGGTGGAAATGTCGCCTTCGCTGGCGGCATCCATGCAAAACGGACTGACGTATCTCGATGATTATCCGTACCTGTGCATGGAGCAAACGGTCTCGCGCTTTTTGCCGAACGTCATCACGTCGCGGGCGTTGAAGAACGCGGGCATGGCTTCCACGGCTGTGCAAAGCGGTCTCGATGCGCAAGTGGCGGTGGCACTGCAACGCATTTATGCCAAGCAACATTACGATGGCGGCTGGAATTGGTGGGACGGCGATCAGAGCGATCCGCAGACCAGCGCGTATGTGGTCTATGGGCTGATCGAAGCGAAGGCTTCCGGCTATGATATTTCAACGAGCGTGTTGAATAACGGTCTCAACTATCTGTCGAAGAATGTGCCCGACCTGAAACGCAACGACGCCACCACGCAATATAACCGCACGGCGTTCATCCTGTATGTGCTGGCGCGTGCCGATCAACTGCGCCCATCGCAGGTCAACTTTATTTACGAGAATCGGACTTCGCTCAGTTTATATGGAAAGGCATATCTGGCACAGGCGATGAATACCCTGGACGCGCAGGATGAGCGAACTGCCTCGCTTCTTTCTGACCTTGAAACTGCTACGGTTTTATCAAGCTCTGGCGCACACTGGGAAGAATCCGGCACAGACTATTGGAACTGGAACACCGACACGCGCACGACCGCCATCGTATTGAATGCCTTCGTTCAACTTGACCCCAAGAATCCCGATCACGGCGAACGCGGTGCGCTGGCTGATGGCTCATCGTGAAAAGGGACATTGGTACACCACACAAGAAACTGCCTGGTCGTTGATCGCATTGACGAATTGGATGAGCGCTTCGAATGAATATGATACGGACTACGCGTATGTTGTTGGCTTGAATGGCAAAGTGCTCAATCAAGGTAATGCCACAAAAGACAACTTAACTCAAAACGTGAATTTGCAAGTGCAAATGAAAGATTTGTTGAAAGACTCCGCCAACTATCTGGTTTTCACGCGCGGCGATGGGACCGGTAATTTGTATTACACCGCCTACATGAGCACGACACTGCCGGTTGAATCCATCCAACCGTTGGATCAGGGTGTGAGTCTCTCGCGGCAATACTTCACCTTGGATAACTCCAAGAAGCTCATCATGGACGCTACACGCGGTGACCTGGTGCGCGTGCGTTTGACGGTGGTTGTCCCAGCGGCGGTGCATTACATCGTCGTGGACGATCCGCTGCCGGCTGGGTTCGAAGCGGTGGATTCGTCCATCCTGACGGATACCGCGGTTCCCTCTTCGTATACATTGAAAGATTACAACGAGCGCGGCTGGGGCTGGTGGTATTTCAGTCACGTTGAACTGCGCGATGAGAAAGTTGTGCTTTCAGCAGATTACCTGCCTGCAGGAACATACGTGTACACCTATCTGGCGCGTGCATCTACTGCTGGAACCTTCAAAGTTATCCCGCCGACAGCGAGCGAGTTCTACTTCCCGGATGTGGGAGGCAGAGGGGCAGGGAGTGTGTTTGAGGTGAAACCATAGGCTTTTCCCGGTGGGCGTATAATGTTGCCTATAGTGTGTTATACAAATTTTGTTGCATAACCCCCGCACTTCCCTCTGTGTCTACAGATGTAAGTGGGAGTCAAGGGTGAAAGGGAAATGAAAACAAAGGAAGTCGTTATTTCCAAGAGGATCTTTTGATCAGATCCTCACCCCCGTTGTGGACCCAAGCCGAAGTTCCAGAAAAAGGGTAATCCTCCCCTAACCGTCTTCGTATCTGCGCGAAACGGTGGGGAAAGTTGTATAAGCTTGTTGAGCGATGAGCCCGAAAAACCTTTTCAGGTCCCCCAGGTGGAGTTCACACGATTACGTGTGTGGGAGGACGTTGCTCACTTTTTTTGTGGCAACGTCGAGGGCGGCAAGCGGATCGGCGGCTTCGTGCCCCAGGGGATGGAAGTCAGGTCCGCACCAATGTGCAGTGCATCCAGCTGTCGACGGATAAACTGAGCGGCCGATTGATCCGCTGGGCGATTGTGTTTTCCAACTCGATAGGCGAAGCGCATCAACTTGCGCGCCACCATTTCAGGCTTGACAAAGCGATCAGTAGCCTGTTCGGCTAAAACATACCAAGCGGCGACGAGTAGTTTGCGGGCAATGGCCACGATCGCTTTGTTGCGGCCGAGCCGCGGCTCGAGGCGCGCTAGTTCTGCCTTCCAGTGGGGATGGGAAATGGCAGCGGTTTGGGCCGCTTCGACGAGCGCGGTGCGCAGATCCTTGCGACCGGCCTTGGTGATTTTCCCGGTGCGGGTGGTGAGGCCCTAATCGTGGATGCGAGCCCCCAAGCCTGCATAGCCCACCAAATGTTTGGCGTCTGCGAAGCGAGCGATCTCACCAATCGCAGCCACCACGGTCAGGGCAACCACCACGCCAAACCCAGGCAAATGGATCAAGCGGGTCACACGCTCATCCTGCGCGGCTACTTCATTCATCAGAGCAGCCAGGCGGGCGAGTTGGCTCTCTGCAAAGCGCAAGGTTTCCAGGTCACTTTGCAGATTGATCTTTTCCAATTTGCCCAGCGGCAAAGCGCACCACCAGGCGGTTTGATCTGTATGAAAGAGATTGCCAGCCGGAGGAAAGATGTGATGGCGTTGCAGGATGGCGTGCAAACGGTTTTTGGCTTGCGTGGCCATCCGGGTCATCTTGGTGCGTTGCGCGACCAGGGCGCGCAGCTCGCGCACTTCCACCGGTGGCACCCAGATCGAAACCAGCAAGCCCTTGGCTAGCAGCCGGGCTAGAATGGAGGCTGCGATTTTATCGTTCATCACCTGCGAGCGTGTGATCAAGGCTACATGCGGGGGATGCACAACCGTCACCGAATGTGCACAGGGTGACAATTCATCGTAGAGCTCCCAGGTGTTGGTCGTCATTTCCAGCACGACCGCATCCTGACGGGTGATCGTTTTCTTCATCCAGGTTTCCAGGCGAGAGAGTTCCACCCGTTGGGCAGGCAGGACGACGTTTAGTTCCGCATCGACACCCAGCGCAATGAGATAGTGCTTGTGGACGTCGAGTCCAATGAAACGTTGAGGCAGTGGATTTTGATTGGCCATACGATTCTGCTCCTGTTGAATGAAAAGGTCGGGCACGTTTCATTTTTAGGGCCGCACGCTACGCAGTCACACACAGATACGGGCTGGCTCTCAGTACAATCGCAGAGCTTCCCAGTTAAGCGGATTCGAACGGGGCAGTCACACCGTCCCGGTGTCCTTCGGGAAACATAATTGCGGGCTGGTCTTGGAAAAATCGAAAGACCTCCCATAGGCACTGTCGACTGGACCCTAACGTAGCGTTCCCGGATACACGTTCCCGTTCACAAAACATTGGAAGCATATCATTTTCTCCTCCGCCTTGCACTCTAAATTATTGAAGGGAGTTGTCTCACGAGTATAGACACAGAGGGCCACGTGGAGAGATCGACGCCTTAATGGCCGACTACATAGTATTGCAATGATTAGGATTTTTAAGAAAATGTACGCTTTTACATTTCCTGTCCGTGGATCTGACAACACTCCAAAGTGCTTCGTGAAACTTGCTACTGTCTATTGTTCTATCGCTGGCAACTTTTGGTTGCCCACCGATTTTCTCATATTTCAAATGCGATTACCCCACCAGAGCTGGTATACCATATGGTAAACTGAACCATAAATTTTAATCTACCATCTCTGTTTGGACAAAGTCATTTCATTAAATATGAGAATCCTAATTGCAGATGATGAATATCTTATAAGAGCAAGTCTAATCAGTATGCTCGAAGAGCTGAATTTGCCTATCCATTCTCTCCAGGAAGCAACAACAGGGGAACAAATGGTTGATATAGTTAGGCATGATCTTCCCGATATAGCTTTCGTAGATATTCGTATGCCTGGGCTCAATGGGTTGGAAGCTATCAATGCCGCCAAGTCGTTATCATCTCAAACCAAATGGTTCATTTTGACTGGTTTTCCAGAGTTTGATTACGCCCAGGAGGCAATTCGATTAGGGGTATCTGGGTACTTGTTGAAGCCAATCAGTCCCGAGGAGCTGAAGAAGATTCTCGACGACTTCACAGAAGGAAATCAGAAGCAAAAAATAGTTCAAAACAATCAGTTTGAAGGAGAATTGATGGTACTCCTACACGGATTGACGTCTTTGGAGTTCGAGGGACTCGAGAGCTTTGCCAGGAGGGCACATTTTACGGGTGCAATTTTTTATTTCGATAGTTGCCTGTTGGAAAAAGTCAGAGCGGAGCGACAAATTTCATTCTGCCGTACCGTCCAAGGAATAATCAGTGAAAATCTAAATCATTACAACAGGCTGGCACTGATCGTGCTACCCAACGGCGAACTTGCAACCGTAGGTGCATGGGAAGCTATACAATATGAGCACGCTAAGCATAACGTTCAAAAATATTTTGAAGCACTGGAGGGTCAGATTCAAAATTTAAGCGGAACGGATTTCGCAATAACAATCGTCAAGACGAAAGAATCTCTCACCTATCGCGATTTCCTGGCTGGACTTGAGCGTCTTCAAGAACTCGCCCCCTTACGCGTCTTTTGTAAGACTGGAAGGCTTTTGGATGTAAGCAGCTTAAGTCAACACGCCAAGCATCCAGATCAGAAGGAACTTGCGATCCAAATTCAATCCCTTTGCCGCAGTTTTCGCGATAGAAATCAGCTCAACTATGTCAAATCCATGGAACGCCTGAAGAAAACGCTTCAGAAAGAAAATTTCAAAATTTCTGATCATCACAGAGAGAATATCGTTACCTTCCTCAATCAATCAATTGGAAGTCAGCTTTCTGCGGGCCAAAGCCCTAAAGAATGGGTGCAAGCGCTTGAGCAGTATGACGCGTTGTTTCCAGCCTCTTTGCCCAAAGAGGACTTTCAAAACACGGATATTGTGGATCAGGTCATTGCTTTTATGCATGAGAACTATATGGCGAATATTGGAATTGGACAGATTGCCGAACGCCTAAACATTACACCAAATTATCTAAGCACTTTATTTCACAAAAAGACCGGAATTAACTTCATGACGTATCTGCAAAAGATCCGTATGCTTAAGGCGAAGGAAATATTAACCGATCCCAGCGTCCAGGTCCATCAAGTTGCGGAACAAGTCGGATATTTCAGTCCGCGTCACTTTGCCCGGCTTTTTGCGGAACATTACGGATGTCTTCCTTCAGAATATCGTGATAGACATAAGGTTCGTTAGGCGATACATTGAAAGTAGCAGCTCAATAGAGCCTGGCAACAGAAAAAAGCGAGTGCTGTCAAGAACCACTCGCTTTTTTCTGATTCGAATCCCCCTAATTTTTAAAGTGGAGAAATGAGTACATCAAGCGTAGTTCCATGACATTGTCAAACATAGCCAGGGTGCTAATATGAAACTGGATGCGTTTATGATAAAAGCCCATTTGGGTAACAGACTTAAATCGCTCACAAATACTCGATAAGGAGGATCGCATACTTAAAAACGACTTATTGTTTAGATCAACTATTGTCGCGTTGAGAACCTGATACTCCCAATTTTGAAAGGAGAAGAATATGTTTCGCAAACTGTGCACCTTATTTAGCGTTGTGCTCATCCTCTCTTTTTCGTTGACTGCATGTGGTACACCTGCTACGCAGGCAACACAGGCTGCAACAGAGGCTCCCGCACTCACCAAAGCTCCCGCCGCGACGGAAGCACCGGTAGCAACGGAAGCGCCTGCCAGTGAGCCAGTCACCATCTCAGTCATGGCTAACCGCATTGGTGCGCAGGCTGAGTTACTGGAGCAGCTTGCCCGAAAATTCGAACAAGAAAACCCTGGCATCAAAGTTGAATTCTCCGCACCCGGTTCAGATTACGAAAAGTTAATGAAGATCAAAATGGCCGCGAATGATTTGCCTGATGTGTTCGCAACACATGGCTGGGCGAAGATTCGCTATGGAGAGTTTCTATTGGACTTGAGGGATCAGCCTTGGGCAACGCAGTTGGATCCCGCGATCAAACCAGCCGTGACCGATGACTCAGGAAAAGTCTATGTTTTGCCCATAGACCAGGAGAAGACGGGACCAGCATTTAATGCAGATATCCTCGAACAGTATGGTGTGGATGTCCCTCTCAACTGGACAGATTTTATGGCCGCTTGCGAAACGATCAAGACAAAAAGTAAGGGGCAAGTAGACTGTGTTCACATGGGCGGCGCCGATTCATGGCCCGTCGGTCAATTCTACGACTTCTTCTCAACAGCCCTGGCGATCAGCCCCACCCCCAATGATGAGCAAGCTCTCCTCGATGGCACCTATGATTGGAGTAAATACACGGTTCTCTCTCAGAATCTACTTGATCTCAAAACAAAAGGTTACTTGAATGAAGACGCTTTGACCGCCAAGTATACGGATGCAGCTGTAGCATTAGCCGAGGGCAAGGCAGCGTTCGGATTCTATGGTCCCTTTATTTGTGAAGAGGCTCTCAAGACGAATCCAAACTTCCATTGCGGTATCATGCCTATTCCAGCCTTGGCAGAAGGGGACGAACCCACCTTCGCTGGCGGCGAACTGACCACATGGGGCGTCTGGAAAGACTCGCCACACACAGATGCCGCGATCAAGTTTGTGAACTTCTTTGCCAGGCCCGAAAACGTGAAAGCCGTTGCAGAATCAAATAAGGCTCCCGCGGGATTGACCGGTGTTGACGTGGATGCCGGCTATCTGACAAAGTACTACAAGCAGTATGCCGATCTGCGGACGTTCACTTACTTTGATCGTATTTACCTGCCCAACGGCATGTGGGATGTGTTGTGCAAAAACGGTCAGGATGTTTTGGCTGGTGGCGCTACTCCCGAACAAGCGACAGAAAATATTGCCAAGGAGTATACTCGCCTGCGTGCTGCGCAGTAGATCCTTCGTCACCACTGTATTTTCATTTACCCCGTCTGAACACATGGAGAGCGGCACACGAATCTGCGCCGCTCTCCCTATGGATACCTTGAGATGGACATCGTTCGCCCTTCCGAAAATAACATAGACAAGCTGAGGGGAAACCGCCTAAAGAAGTTCTTTGATTCTCCTGTATCACTTAATCTCATGTACGTTCCCGCACTGCTTCTGTTCAGTGTTTTTATCTACTATCCGCTTATCCAGGGAGTTAAGTTTTCATTTACGAATTGGAATGGATACTCTCCCCGTTATTCTTTCGTGGGACTTGAAAATTATCTTTATATGTTTACGGATATGAGAACGTATAAGGTTGTTATCAATACTCTCATTTATGGCCTTGGCAGTACATTGTTTCAGAATATCCTAGGACTTGCTTATGCCATGCTCTTAAATACAAATCTCAAAGGAAGAGGCATCGTTCGCACGATCGTCTACTTTCCCGTGATCGTTGCTCCCCTGATCATGGGATATGTGTCGTATTTTATTTTTCAATATGATGGCGGCGCTCTGAACGATATCTTACTCGCGTTGGGGAAAGAATTTACGGATTGGCTGGGAAACGGTCCGCGGGCTGTTTGGCTGATCACATTTGTGAATACGTTCCAGTATATGGGGGTATCCATGGTGATCTATTTGGCGGGCTTACAGGCAATCCCGAAGGAATACCTTGAGGCGGCTGAGATCGACGGGGCATCTGGATTTTATGAATTTATCCACATTACGTTGCCTTTGCTGATGCCAGCCATCACTGTCAGTATTGTGCTTAACATTATCGAAGGTTTAAAGTTGTTCGATGTCATCATTTCGCTGACGAATGGAGGGCCGGGCTATGCCTCGCATTCCTTGTCTACCATGATGTCTGATCTGTTTTTTGCCGGCCAGAATGCAGGTTTTGCAGCGGCGTTGGGAAACCTGATGTTTGTCATCATTAGTTTCTTTGGCATCACTTCCTTGAGATTTTTACGCAGGAGAGAGGTAGATTTATGAAAAAAACCATACGTTACCTGGCTGCGTTCCTCATTTCCATCATTCACTTGGTGCCTTTTTACATATTGATCAACCTTGCTCTTAAAACACGGCAAGATACCAGCTCAAAATGGATTCCCCCTGGTTACTTTTATGTAGAAAACTTTACGAATGCATGGACTCAATCCCACCTGGGCTTGGCGCTCTTGAATGACCTGATTATTACGGTTTGTACCGTTGCCCTGGTGATTTTTGTAGGCGTGTTGGCTGCCTACCCATTGGCGCGTTTCCCAAGTCGTTGGAACAACGCTATCTATACATTGTCGGTAGCCACCCTTATCGTTCCGGCGTTGACCGTCCTTGTGCCATTATATAAATTGATTGTGGATCTTCGCGGGATTAGCACCTATTGGGCCATGGTATTGGTATTGACCACTTTTTTCCTACCCACCGTCATTTTTTTGTACACGGGCTTTATTCGAACCATTCCCAGAGAATTGGATGAAGCTGCGTTGATCGATGGCTGTAACCGTTATGAAATCTTTTTCCGGATCATTTTTCCCTTGCTTAAACCAGTAACCGCCAGTGTAATCATTATTATCATGCTCGGAGTTTGGAACGACTATCGCTTTTCGCTTTTCCTGCTCCAAAAAAGATCGGTACAAACCGTTCCCTTAGTTCTTTCCCAATTCTTTTCCCAATTTCAAAACAATCTGCCCTTGGCTGCTGCCGGCAGTTTGCTGAGTATGATCCCTATGGCATTACTCTATCTGTTTTTACAGAAATACTTCGTCAGCGGCTTGGCAGAAGGTGCTGTGAAGGGTTAAAGGTGAAAAAGAGGTTTATTATTGGAAATAGAAGCACCATTTTGGCCATATCCAACCAGTAAATTCTTACCTCAAAGGTGAGATGTTCCCATGCGATTCTCATCCTCTCTGCGCTTTCGCTTAATGATCTTTTACTTGATCATCTTTCTCGTCCCGGCGGCGATCATGATCTCTGCCATGCCGTATTATTTCCAACAATCATTGTCAAAAGAGACGCAGACGCTGACAGAAGGTACTCTTACTTCCATCGCTAAGAATATCGAGACGTACCTGGATGATCTAAACCGGTTGACCATTACACCTTACTTGAACGACAGTGTGATGCAAGCAATGCAACTGAAAGCCAGCCCCAATTACAACCAGGCAGATGACTATACTAAATTAGTAGCGGATCGGGCGCTTCAGACCACACTGCCCCTCTTCCTACAAAACTCACGCAGCGATATTCTTGCCACCATTTTAGTTCTCCCGGATGGGACAGCATACGTCACCTCTGTCGGAGATGCCATTGGAAAGCCTGTCGCTGATTATGCTCACACTCAGCAGGATTGGTACCAGAGAGCAGTACAGGCGGATGGTGACGTCGTATTCATCAGTTCTCACCCGCAAGACTATTTGCGCAACGCTGTCCAACCGACAGGTTTTTTCAGTTGCCCGGTTGATCAAAGACCCGGATACACGTCAACCTCTCGGCGTGATTATGGCTGATGCGGATACAGTCGTTCTGGCGCGTATCATCAACGATATCCAGTTCAATGTAAGCTCCATTGTTTGTGTGTTCGATGATCAGAATAAACTGTTGTATTCCAGCAAGCCGTTATCTGAAGATCTTCAAAACCTGAACTTTGATCATGGATCCACCGTGGAAACGGGCGGTGATTCTTATGTTCCTGTTTCGAAGGTGATTTCGCCCGCGGGATGGAGGTTGGTTGTATTTCTGTCCAACGCGGAGGTGATCGCCAAGACGCGTTGGATTTATGCAACAGGAATTCTATTCGCAGTGAGTGGATTGGCTCTGACCTTCCTGCTTTTCTTCATCCTCTCGCGCTGGGTAGGACGTCCCTTTCAAGAGATGATCACTGTGATGAAACAGGTACAAACGGGCAATCTTGGAGCACGCTTCAAAGTTTCGGGAAATCAGGGTGAAATCGCGGAATTAGGAAAAGCGCTAAATAATATGATTGAACGGCTCAACGAGCTGATCGAACGTGAGTACAAGGCCGTGATCGATCAGCGCAACGCGGAATACCGGGCGCTGCAATCACAGATCCAGCCGCATTTCATCTACAATACTCTCAATAGCTTTCTGGGCTTGAACCGTTTGAATGACATGGTCAGCCTGGAAAAGGCGATCTTGGCGTTAAGCGGGATGCTTCATTACATTCTGGAAGGAGAAGACTGGGTTGCGCTCAATGAGGAGATTGCTTTTATCCAGCGTTATTGCGAATTACAGTCGCTGCGGTTTCGTGACCGCTTGACAAGCAAAATTCGATGCGACCAATACGCAAAGGAAATAAGAATTCCAAAGCTGCTGTTACAGCCCTTGGTGGAGAATGCCATGATCCATGGCATAGAGCCAGCAGGGCGGCCCTGCACGATGACTGTTGATGCAGGTCTTTTTGAGCAGGACAGTAAACCGTACGTCTGTATCACTATCGAGGATGACGGTCAGGGTTTTGATGCGCAAGCATTGGATGGAAAAAAAGGTCTTGGTCTCATCAACGTGCGCGAGCGGTTCCAAACCGCCTTCCCAAAAGGGGACATATCAGTTTCCAGCCAGATGAATTGTGGGACCAAGGTCATTATTCAGTTCCCAGCACCAAATAGATCTTGAACGTCTTTTCCAGCGAGCCATAAGTGTTACAGCAAGACTTCCAAAATTTTCTTTAAAGACTCGAAACGGTGACACGAAATCACTTGGGCACTCGGTGAATTGGCGATAACAGCCCAATCATTTTGAAAAGAAACATTACACGTAAAGGAGACTCTATGATCAAAATTACCTTCATTGGCGCCGGGAGCCTGGAATTCACAAGCAAGCTTGTACGCGACATCCTGACCTTTCCGCTTCTGGAAGATGCTACGATTTCCCTCATGGACATTCACGAGGGGCGGCTGGCGTGGGCAAAGCGAGGCGTTGAGAAGTTGATTACAGCCGGGAACCGGCCCGCCAAGGTGGGTGCTACTCTCGACAGAGCGGAGGCGCTCAAGGATGCGGACGTGGTCCTGACCACGATCCTTGCCGGAAACACCGATGTCTGGCGGCACGACATCGAAATCCCCAAGAAATATGGTGTGGATATTAACGTCGGCGATACGCGTGGTCCCAGCGGCATCTTCCGCTTTTTGCGGACGATCAACCCGATGATGGAAATCGTCTGCGATATGGAGAAATATTGTCCGAACGCGGTTCTGCTCAACTACACCAATCCCATGGCGATGTTGTGCGCAGCGGTACAACGTCAGACCTTCATCCCGGTCACCGGACTCTGTCACTCCGTGCAGGGAACAGCCATGATGCTTGCAAAGTGGATCGGCGCGCCCTTCGATGAAGTAGATTACCTGTGTGCGGGCATTAACCATCAGGCATGGTATCTCAAGTATACGTGGAACGGCAAGGATGCCTACCCGCTCATCCATAAAGCCATCACGGAGCGGTCTGAGATCTACAATGCCGAACCTGTCCGCAATGAAATGTATCGTGCGCTTGGCAAATATGTGACTGAGTTCGAGCGGTCACAATTCCGAGTACAACGCATGGTTTCGCAAACGCCCTGACCTGATCGAAAAGTACTGTATACACGGCACGAACTGGAACCCCGGTGAGTACGCCTATATCTTGAAGGAATACCAGCATAACGAAGCAACCTGGCAAGATCAGGCAAAGGAACGACTAGATCAGCCGCTCGGTAGCGAAGATCTCAAGCACGGATACGAATATGCAGCGTATATCATCAATGCCCTGCAAGGCGGGGAGATGTTCAAGTTCAATGGCAATGTGCGCAACACGCATCTCGTCACCAACCTGCCCGAAGGTGCGTGCGTGGAGGTGCCGGTCGTGGTGGACAAGGCGGGCTTCCATCCCATCCATGTAGGAGCACTGCCGCCAGAGTGTGCACTGCTGACCGGGCTGTCGAGCGGCATCGAGGAACTTGCTATCGAGGGCTCGCTGGCTGGCGATCCGGTAGCGATTTATCGCGCGATTGCTCATGATCCGCTGACCTCAGCGGTGCTATCACTGGCTGAGATCAGCCAGATGACCAACGACCTATTTGCTCAGCACAAAGACTACCTACCACAGTTCAAGCATCACACTGTTTGAAGCATGGTATCCAACCTGAGGAAAAGCACGATTGTCAATTTGCGTGGCTTGCAGCAAATTTCCTTGTAGCACGATCTCGGAGCGCTTGCTCTGGCACTGACCCTTGTCCAATACCTGCAACCTGAAAAAATAAGGTCTTCCAAGCAAAACGTAAACCCGGAAGAGAAAGGCATAGTGTATGGATGTAACCAAAGTTGAACCCGGAAGAATGAGTCCCTATGGGGCGTTGCCTGTCCCTCATATGTCATCCGAATTGCTAAGCCTCATCAGAACTGGCAAGGTGTATAGCTTGGGCATCCCTCATTTTGAAGGGTTGCCAAGACCTGGAGCGATGGTGCCCTTCACACTGACACCGCGTTTGCGGCATGGGGACCTGGATATCATTGCACCAGCTTCTGCGGCTGCGGAAACGATTACCATTCCGGTCCATACGGCAACGCACATCGATGCGCTCTGTCATATGGGCGAACACCAGGATGCCCTCGGTAACCCACAGCCCGGAGGGGAGGTGTATCTGTACGCAGGCAAGGGAAAAACAGTAGCGGCAAAAGACACAGTTTCTTATCAGGGACAGCTCCACCTGAGCGCAGGCGATATGATTCCCATTATCCAGCGCGGCATCCTGGTAGACGTAGCAGGATACAAAGGAGTGGACGTGTTACCTGATGCGTATGAGATCACCGTCGAAGACCTGCAGGCAACCCTGGAGTGGGAAGGGTTACAGATCGTACCAGAGACAGCAGTTATTTTTCGCACGGGCTATTACAAGCACTTTCGTGAAGGCAACCCAGCTTATCTAGACGCCATCGCCGGGCCGGGTCTACCTGCAGCGCAATGTCTCATTGATGCGGGAGTGAATCTCGTCGGCGCGGACACCATGACCGTAGAAGCGCTACCACCCCTGGATCATCGCGTGCATCGTTTTCTGCTTGTGCACAACGGCGTTACCCTAGTCGAAAATATATTCCTTGAAATGCTTGCCGCAGAAAAAGCCTATGAATTTTTGTTGATTATTTCTCCACTGCGTATCTATGGGGCGACGGGATCCTGGGTGAATCCAATTGCGATTACCTGATACAAGCAAAGGGTGTCGGATGCTCCCTACCGTTTGCACGCCCTCAAACAGGTTACCCGGTCCGATCTTATCGAGAACTCCTATTACAAAAATCCTATCTTTGAGTTCATATTCATGTCCTTCTCAATCTTGTTCGTTGATGCATTCACCTGAGAGCTAAAAATCAAAACACTCTGCTGAACAATGAGATGATTATGGCCCTAGATTGCCCAAAACAACCCTTATCCTTGTACAGTTATCTATTCGTTTTAATACGCTAAACCTGAGGATAATCATTCTATCGGGGTACAAATCCGGTATACGGGCATAAGTTTCGCTACACGAGATATATGCCGCGTGAGATCTCGTTAGGCCTCGCCACGATATTCAGACGATACTACCTATTACTTTCAGAAGCAGGGATTTACTTAAGTTGTTGTACGAATGCTTGAAATTTTGCTCTGAACGTAGTGGAGATGAGAGAATTTCCCCGATACTTGATGAATGCAATATTCGCGAACGCTTGGGCAGTAGCTATCGTCATGAGGAGATGATACCACCAGATCCTAAATAGTTTCCTTGTTTTACTTCAAATATACTCATGCAACAGCAAAATGCATGTCTTGATAATTCCATTTGGAACATCTTCATGGCGCTCCACGGAGGAGGTATACTACATTCATATTCCTCGATTATGGGCGAATAACCGTGAGTAATATCCCTTCCTTGCTTAAAATCCGGCTTTTGGGCAACCCACAGCTGTTATTGAATGATCGCAATGTGGATAACTTACGCCGCAAGAACCGTGCGTTGATCTACTATATTGCTGCGCAAGGTGGTCAGGTAACCCGCGAGAAGCTACTCACCTTCTTTTGGCCCGACTATGAACGCCCCGCCGCGCAACCTATACTGCGTACAATGATCCATGATTTGCGCAAATATTTGGGGGATGCGTTTCAAGTAGACGATCGCGACCTTGCACTCGCGCCGGAGGTTTTCATTGATGTGCAGGAATTTTCAACGGCTCTGACTTCGCCTTCCACTGATCCGCAAAAACTAACACAGGCTCTTAGCCTATACAAAGGCGACTTTCTCGAAGGTTTTTCTCTGTCGGATTCACCTCAATTCGATGACTGGCTCGCTGCTGAACGGGAGCATTATCGGCTGCTAGCAATGAATGGTTTTGCCGAGCTGTCCCATCGTCAGGAGGCGAAGCGTGAGTATCCAGCCGCATTGGAATCCAGTCGGCGCGCGCTGACTTTCAATCTGTTTCAGGAGGATCTGCATCGGGATGTCATGCGCCTGCTTTATTTGAACGGCAACCGTGCAGGAGTGGTTCGACAATACGAGACGTTGCGCAAATTATTGGATGAAGAGTTAGGCGTGCCACCCATGCCGGAAACACGCGCACTATATGATTCCATGATCAACGATACATTTGCACCTGTTGCCCCTGAACCGACCATTCACGTTCCAGCGACAAAACCATCAGCCGATAAACCATTATTACCACTCTTGGGGCGCGATGCTGAATTGGAAACGTTGAAGAGCCTGCTGGGTTCAGGCAAGTTAATCTTGTTGCAGGGAGAGCCCGGCATAGGTAAGACCCGGCTCATTTCCGAATTAATCGCCTCCCAAACTCAAGGACAGTCTTCTATTTTTGTTTTGCAGGGGATTTCCTATGAGCTCGAACAAGGATTGCCGTATCAGCCTATTGTGGATGCATTACGAAGATTTTCTAACTCAACCTGGAGGAACGTCTTTATTTGGAGGGTTGAATCTTGAGCCAATGTGGCTGACGGAACTCTGCCGCCTCCTGCCTGAACTTTTGACCCAACTCCTGCAGATTCCCGCTCCCATCCAACCTGCAGACGAACGCCGCTTATGGGAGGCGTTGCGCCAGTTTTTTCGAGCACTTAGCGGACATGGAGAAGTCTGGTTGTTCCTTGATGATCTTCATTGGGCAGATGCTGCTACCATCAGCTGGTTGGGCTATTTGATTCGCAATCTGTCTTCACCGTCCTTGAAACTGCTGGCTACTTCGCGGCCTCTTGAAGGGCAAACGAATCTCATTAAGTTATTACAGGCACTGAAGCGCGAAGATCGACTTGTACAGATTCAATTATCGGTGCTGCCCGAATCGATCATGCAAAAACTGGCGGTCTCCTTGAGTCAAATGCATAGTGAACAGTTGTCAGGCTGGTTGATCAAAAACACGGAAGGGAATCCATTCTTTATCACAGAGCTTGTCCGTTACGCCCAGGCGATTGGCTTATTGAAACAGGATGGAGCGCTCGATATGGAGTTGCTGAACCTGTCGCCTGCCATACCTGCCACGATCCAAAACCTGATCGAATCACGCCTGTTGCAACTATCGGAAAACGCGCGTCACCTTTTGCATGTTGCGGCAATCATCGGGCGCGAGTTTGCCTTTGAATTGGCAAAACAGGTTGTTGCATTGTCTGAATCCGACACCCTGGATGCAGTTGATGAATTGCAGGCGGCGCATCTCATCAAACCTCTGCCAGATGACAAGTTCACATTCGATCATTCTCTAACGATGCAAGTTTCTCTGAGCGACATGACTGAAACACGCCGCCGCTTCATCCATCGGCAGGTCGCGGAGACGTTGGAAGCAATTTATCAAATTAATCTCGATACCGTTTCGGGTTTGCTGGCGAAACACTTTTTGGGTGGAAATGTTCCTGATCGAGCCAAAGTCTACGCCCTGCGAGCAGGTTTGTTTGCAGCAACCCTGGCAGCCTGGGTGGAGGCGCTTGCTTTTTACGAACAAGCTCTCTCTCTGGCAACAACAGACGCGGAGCGCGCGCCAATTTTTCTGGCGATGGGCAATGCTCATTTTCACAAGGGTGATTTTGCACTCGCCTCCAATGAGTATCAATCTGCTGTGGAATTAGCGCAGGCCGTTCAGAATTGGGCACTGTTGGAAGAAGCTCATTTGGGCCTCAATTTATCGTTCATTCCTCAGACGCGTTTCGCGGAGGCAATTGAGTTGGCGAAAGACTTACGTGAGTCCGGACCGCCCGAGCTTGCCGCTTGTGCAGAATTTATCTGGGGCGCCAGCCTGGGCGTAGAAAGCGCACATCCTGTAGAGGCGGAATACCATCTGCGAATTGCAGAGCATTTACTCACAGAAAAAGAAAGAGTTTTCAACAGTAAAGTTACATCGTTACAAATAAAGTATTCGCTTGCAGGTGTTTTTGGACAACAGGGTCGAAGCTCGGAAGCTGTTGCACAATTCCGTGAAGTTTTGGAATTGATGGAACGCGGAAAGGGCACGCTGGATACTTTACGAAATATTATGCTGTATAACAATTTGGCATATCACTTGCACTTGCTGGGGGATAGTTCTGCCAGAGACTACATCGCGCAGGGAATCAAACTCGCGCATGAAAGAGGCTCGCTATCCCATCTCCCGTATCTGTATTCGACCTCCGGTGAGATTGCCCTGGCTGCTGGCGATTTGGACGCCGCTGAGAAATATTTCCGTGACGGGCTGGCGCTTGCCGAAAAGATTCCGCTCCCGGAACGAATTGCCGGGATGAATGCCAATTTAGGCCTGGTGGCAAAACAACGTGGTGATATGGATTTGGCGCGTGAGCGCTTACAAAATGCGCTAAAGCTGGTGGAACCTTTGAGCAATCGCCATCTCGAAGTGCGGATTCTAATTTGGGTGGCACCGCTTCTTTCATCAAACGAAGCTCGCGTTTGTTTAAAATCTGCTCGAGATTTGGCTGAACAAGGCGGCTTGGAAGGCTTGCTGGAAGAAATTGGGAAATTGGAGAAAAATCTACCCTAGTTCTTTAACGCTCGCGTTGACGCCCGCTTAACGCCCTCCTTGTATCATGGGGTCAAGATTTAGACATGCAGAATGGTCTCTGCAAATCCAATCAGTTCAAGGAGATAAAAATGGCTACACTTATTGTTCACCACAAGGTTCAGAATTATTCAGCATGGCGCAAGGTTTTTGACGATCACGATAAGGCGCGGCAGGGAATTCGGTTCCACTGGATATCAGGTATTCCAGTCAGCCAGCGATCCGAATGACATTACAGCCATCACAAATTGGCCCTCGGTTGATGCGGCGAAGGCTTTTGCCACATCAGACTCCCTCAAGGATGCAATGAAGAACGCGGGTGTGATCTCTCAGCCCGAGGTGATGTTTCTCGTCGAGGCCCGAATCTGATTAGCCAAACAGCCAGAGCGGCGTTCATTGATGGAACGCCGCTCTGGTTGACGTATTCATTACCAGCAGTCAAGGAAAGGCGATCCAAGTCATGTACAGTCATTCTCTTTCCGTGCTGGCTGGCTTTGTGTCCCTGCCGCAGATTTCAAACAATCTTCCAATAACGCATGTAACGCGCTCTGTCTGATCTTCGGCTCGAGATTTTGCGTGAACTCATTTTCAGGGATGTTCAAATCGAGCATCACATTCAACAACGGCTCTTGGGCAATTTTCGTGCTCAATCATGGTGGCTGAAGGAAGCGGGCAGTCAGCAAGTCAAAACCAGCACGACCATACATTTGCCTTTTGAGCAATTTCAGCCGATTGACCTGACCTTCCGTTTGTCCATTACTCCACTCAGAAGATAGAGCATTCCGGATAGCTTCTTGGTCTTTTTTCATGCCCAGTGCCAGGTTCACAAACTCGGGAATATTGGATGCCTGGCAGGCTTGCAGCCAGCTTGGGAACTGATGAGCCTTCTGCTCGTGCTGCATGCATAGGAAATCAAACACCAGTTGCCAGCCTTGCTTGAGCACTGCATGGTTCAATAAACCCTGGCGTAGTCTCAGTTCTTCTTCATCCAATTTTTCAACGGGCAGAAGAAACAACCAAACCAGACGTTTGGCAACCGGTAAGCTTGGTTCTGTCGTTGAAGGTCGGACGGAGTTAATTTCAAGTTGGCCGTGCAAGTCTTCTTGCAGGTATTTTCTTGGAGTGGTCGGAGCAGGGGTTAGGCGCCGTTCACATGCCCAGCGCGAGACTTGGCGGTAAGTACCAGGATACCCTGCCTGTTGGATTTCACGCCATAACTGGCGCGCATTCCGGCAGCCATCGTGCCAACGTTGGTTGAGATAGTCCTGATATGGATCGAGAATGCCGGCTATGTGTTTGCGAATCATTTTCTGGGGAAATTCCGGCATCGCTAGATATTTGTAGATTGTAGTGGGACTCTTGCCCAATTTATGAGCAATGGTACGGATGGGAAGTTCCTCATTATGCAGGCGCTGGATTTTTGCATGGAGCGCTTTGCGTTTTTGCGTTAGAGAGTGTTTTAAAAGTAGTCGGGTAAGATAGGGGAATGAGCACATTCACCCAAACCTACCCGACTGACTTGAAGTATACCGAATGGCAACTGATTTCGGAATTCTTTTCCAGCAATACTCTGGGTCGCCCGCTGAAATGGGAAAAATGGCAAATTATCGATGGGATCCTGTATGTGAACCGCACCGGCTGCCAATGGAGGATGTTGCCGGTCAATTTTCCGCCCTGGGGCACCGTGTACTACTATTATTGGCGCTGGAAGGGCGAGGGGCTGTGGGAACAGATCAATGGGGTCCTGGTGAAGCAGGTGCGCCAGAAAGCTGGACGGAATGAGCAGCCCAGTGCTGCGGTGATTGACAGCCAGAGCGTCAAAACCTCGGAAGGTGGTGAAGAACGCGGCGTAGAGGTCCATAAGCAAACGCCAGGCAGGAAACGGCACCTGATTGTGGACGTTTTGGGGCTGGTGTTGCTGGTTAGGGTGCATAGCGCAAGCATTCAAGACGGAGCGGGAGGTCTGCTGACCTTGCAGAAATTGTTTGAGCGCATTAAACACAGTTTGTACAATCGCTACTGCCGCCTGAAATTGATCTGGGCCGATGGCGCTTACACATCGATCGTGGAGAAGGTTCACAAACAGTTCGGCTGGGTGCTGGAGATCGTAAAACGTTCCGATGATGTCAAAGGGTTCAAAGTCTTGCCGCATCGCTGGGTCGTGGAGCGAACTTTCGGTTGGCTGGGTCGTTACCGTCGCCTGGCTCGTGATTATGAACACACCACATCCTCCAGTGAGAGCATGGTCTACATCGCCAGCATCCGACGCATGCTCAAAATCGTCGCAACATGACTTTTAAAACACTCTCTTAGAGCCTGGCGGGTCGCTTCTGTCGCTGGAGAGCGAGGGCGCTGCCTGCGAACGGGAATTTCAGTGGGTTTGAAAGTAGCAGGTAGCAATGCGTTCAATTCGGGGCGCAGGCGATCCAGCACTCTTTGTAAGGCTTCTTGCAAATTGACCAACAAGTGCCAGCGGTCAGCTACCTGGATAGCCTGTGGCGCGCCTTCCGAGATGCCACGGGCATACTCCATGGAACGGTCTCGCGCAACGATTTTCACCTCAGGATGGCTGCGTAGCCATTGTGCCAGGGTTTCTGCCGTTCGATCGGGAAGCAGATCGATGACCTAGTGGCGTTCCAAGTCCACCAGGATCGTGCCATATACCCGTCCCCGACGTTGAGCCCAATCATCCACCCCAATCACTTCTGGTTCCAATGACGATTGGCGCGCTGTGCTCCGAACCATCCGCAACAAAGTATCTCCACTGATCGGCATCTGGAGTTTACTGGCCAGTCGGCTGCCTGCCTGTCAGCCCAGCGCAAAAGCAATCGCCGCTTGTGCTTTCCACAACCGAACTGGCCGGCGAGCATATTTCTCCAGCAGATCGGGAAAAACTTCCACAAAAGTCGCTCGAGAACAAGTCTCGTTCTGGCAGCGAAAACGTTTCACCCTCAAGTGTAAACGTACACTCCCAGTTGGCAGCGGGAAGTCGGCTAGTGTTCTGTCATAGTAGCTGTGTACCCGGGAAGAACCTGTCCCGCAATCCGGGCACCTGGCAATACCACGATCGGAAGCAGCGAATATTTCTACTTGATTCTCATGTCTCTAAATTTCCGTAACATTCAACCCGGGGAGTGAGATAAGCTTGATACATGCCATTCCCTCATCTTATGCTATTTCCCGGAATACCCGCTTTATGCTCGATCAGCACGAAAATTGCGCAAGAGCCAGCTTTTGGGGTCCATTACAAATCGTTCCCCTGCGAGTTTTAGCTTTTCAGCAATCTGTTTCCAGTTCGCTCTGGAAGGAAATAGGATGTTCGTTATGAACTTTTCACGATAACGATCCTCACTGTCAGCTCAACAGCGTTTACTTCGTGACTACTTGATAAAGGCGACATTATCATACGCAATATCTCTGTTTGGTGCAACTATTGATCATACGCTGAGTAGATATGTAATGATTTACGATTTTCTAAGAATTGGGAATTAGAGTAGGCTGAAGTAAATGGTGATCTCCATGAGTAAACTGTCTTGGTTCGATATGAATGGATCTCCTCGATAAATTTCAGTTCTCGTTTGATAATTCTAAAGGATTCCTTCATTGAACGGCAGCTAGACCGGGGAAACGGAATTGATGAATTAGCAATGAGAGGCACGTTACTGGAGAAATGTTGTCTCAACTGCTTATTTAGTTTCCTCTTTTGCCTTGTCTGCAATCTTCTTAACTGCCACTCCCAACCCCGCCAGCGGATTCCCCAATGTTGCCACGACCACATCCAGCACATCGGGTGCCATGCGGGCAATATTACGGAATCGGCGGGATAGGAAGCCTTCGTCAGGTGATGCGTTGTCCTTTACGGATTCCGCTATCACGGTTTGGATTTCCTGCACCTCTGACTTCAGGTCCGCCTTGTCGGCCGCATTGGTCTGCGGACGAGAGTCGAATATTCGCGTACACTTGATCAAATGCTTTCTTGATCTCAGCTTCATTGTTGACCGTGCCAGTGTAATGAGTAGTGATATCACCTCCAGCGATATTGAGATTCCCGCTGACGCCTGAGATGTTCCCTACCGTAACATTCGTTTGGTTTTTGGGGTCGGTGCTATTTTTTGACACGCTGCACTCTTCCTTTCAGCAAATAATGTTTAGATCCATTCCGCACTTTCATTCGGGTACAGGCAAGCCTTTACACAAGGGGACATATGGCTGATCGTTGCCAAACATGGCATTCCAAAAAGAAAGGCTGAAGTTGCTCACCAACCGCGAGCAGGCGGCGAGGGCAAGATCGTCCGTCTTGGTGTTTTGCAGTGCGGACACCTCCCAGAGTTGGAGCGTCTTGAGGTAGGCTGTTACCAGGGTTTTCCCATCCGGGGAGAACGAAACGTCGGTTACGTTTCCTTTATGAGGAACGCGACCGACCTCCTGTCCGCTGGAAGCATCGATCAGAAATATTTCATTTATTGAGCCAACCGCCAGCAAGTTACTGGCGGGATTTAAATCCATGGAGTATGGTCGCTCCCGAGTAAGGGTGGTTTGCAACACATAACTGTTATTTTGTTGTTTCCAGAATTTAATTTGCCCGGAAGAACTGGCGGATACCAATAGAGAATTTTCGGCATTGATCGCCAGAAACTGGTTTTCGCCTGGTGCCTCCCATTCAGCGATCTTTTGTTTCGCTTTTGCATCGAGCAGGATAATCTTGTCTTTTGTTCCGACGGCGATCCCTTTTCGTCCTGGGGAAATTGAAAGAATGGCATTGTCTAACTGGAAGGAGATGATCGGAGTAGCGGTTTGTACATCCCAGGTTACGATGGTGCCATCGGTGGTACCGTTAATCAAGCTGGAACCATCTGTGGAAAAAGCCAGCGCAGATACGTCGCTTGGTGATTCCACCACGAGTATCGGTTTGCGAGTCACCAGGTCATAGACATAAATCTTATCTGCAAATGTGGAGATTCCGATCAACTTTCCATCAGGACTGATGGCCAGATTGTCAATGGCCTCGTTAAGTTCCAACGCGGCCTTTTTAGGTGATGGCGCCGTCTGTGCGGCGAGATTGTTTGTGTCGAGAAGCCAGACTCGGTTGCCGTCGGACGCAATGATCCTGAGACCTGAGGCGTCAAATTTCGCAATACGAAGCGACTCATCAAACTGGAGATGGCCGGATGAGCTGCTCATTGCCGAGATATCCCAAATGCCAATGTTGCCATTGATATCTCCAGATATAAGACGCTGGCTGTCATGGCTGAAGGCAAGGAACGCGCCAGCGTTCTCCAGGGGAATCTCGAATTCTTCCACTCCTGTATAAGCACTCCAGGCCCGAATCGTGCCGTTCTCTCCTGTTGATACGATCCACTTTCCATCAGGACTTATTTGTAGGCTGGTGATGGCCGCATCGGTGAACATGACCATCCGCTCTTTACCCGTGCCAAGATCCCAAACCTGAACCCGTGCATCATTGGAAGCTGTTGCAAACGAGCCGCCATCTGGAAAAAATGCAATATCCTGTACCCAGTCACCGCCCTGGAAGGATTGAAAGATGGTCTTTCCCGTCAGGAGGTCAAACACGACGGCCCGATTATCGGCCCCTCCTGAAATCAACAATCGGCTGTTTGGACTAAAACGAAGGGATAGAACAGCTCTACGGTCCGCTCTGTGAGACATAATCGCTGAATTACTCAAATTCCAGATGATGATGGAACCTGCGGCCGTTCCGGCTGCGTACGATTTCCCATCGGGACTGATGCGGGTTACCGAGATCTTACCTGAGATATACAGCTTATAGCTTGGTCCCCAGACTGCGGGATTCTCCAGGTTGATCACCTCAATGTTTCCATCTTCCAGGGCAATAGCAAGTTCTTTTCTAAACTCTGAAAAATCCAGGCCACGGACCGGGGCCTTGTATTCAAAGGTATTTTGGATTTTGCCGTCCTGAGCATCGAAAATTTGCACGATACCTGACTCGTCCCCAATGGCGATTGACTTTCCACCGAGAATGAAGATGGCATGCGAGACAACGCCCGGACTTGTGACACAAAACAACACGCTTCCATCTTCTAGTTTACGCATGCACACATTCCCATCCAGGCTGGCAGTCAGAAACCTGAGTCCGGCCGGGTTCAGCTCAAGGGCAGTAATTCTGACCTTCTGAGAGACCTGAACCACCGGAATGGGTAGCAGACTAATATTCTGGCGCAAAATTTCGGCGGCCTCGTCGCTGGGCGATCTCATCCATGAGTCCAGGGCGAGTAGGGTACTGGTATACAAACCTCCTGTTCGTGCCTGGAAGATTTGAGCGCGCGCGGCGGACCGCTGGGCTTCAGCAATGAGGCTGCTCTGCTCAGCAAGATTCTTTTGTTGGATTGCAGCCTCCTCATTTCTCTTGGCGATGTCAGCATTATCCTTGGCGATGTTTGCATTAGCTTCGGCGATCTGTCTTTGGCTCAATGCTAAGGCTTGGTTAGCGTTTGCGAGATTGGCCTGTTGAATGGACAGATAGGCGAACAATACCGCTACTAAACCCAGAACTAGAGCTGCTACCAGGGCCCAACTTAGACGCCTCGATTGTCGTCCCAGGTTTTTTGCATAGGCGGCCTGCTCCTCGGCGCGTGTTTTCTCCTCTTCGGCCCGCTGGCGTTGTGTTTCAGCCAACGTTTGTGCCATCTCAAGCTCGCGCTGCTGGCGAGCTTCGTTTTCAACGCGTTCTGCTTCTGCCTTTTCTGCATCGTAGCCGGCTTTCAGAAACTCGGTTTCCAAGCCGTTAAGGTCGTCATAATGACGGGCCTCCTCCAGCAACAAGCCACGCCATAAGGCCAGAGGATCGCGCCCCAGCCGCTGCCATTCTTCTGCGGCAGTCGTCAGGCGTTGGCGCTGACGAAGGGCAGTCCGCTCTTCGTCAAGCCATTCCACCAGCCTCGGCCAGTTCCGTACCAGAGCCTCATGGGCTACCTCGACCTGCTCATCCCCGGCCATATCTCCCTCTGAGATACGCACAAGGCGGGCCACAATGAGGCGGTTAAGGACACGGTCGATGCGGTCATCCGCCTCCGCTTTCTGATAGAGGACGCGGCGCGGCACGCGGTTGCTAGTGACCTCCAGGCCCTCACCGGGCCGCACCATTTTTAATAAAATACGCCGCATCGTGACCTGTTCTTCGTGAATTAGGTTATTGTAGAAATCGTCTGCAGAACGCGCCAGGGCCTCCCGGCCGCCACCCAGACGCTTATAGGCCCCCCAAGTGATGCGGTTGTGCTCACGGTTTTCCCATAACTTCAGCAGGGTGAATTGCAACAAGGGAAGCGCGGCTAGTTCGCCAAGCGTGTCATTCAACAGGGCTTCGATTACACCTTCCTCGAATTTCAGACCAATCCGGGCAGCCGGTGCTTCAATCGCCTCACGTAATTCACTGGCACTCAACGGTGTCACGCGTACGACGGATCGTTCAATAAATTTCTGCAATTCCGGCAGGCGGGCCACCTTGGTTTCAAAATCGCTGCGCATTGTAATAATGACCCGATGTTCTGCGCCCGGTGCCAGGCTAAGATGGATCAAGTTGGCCACAAAGCGCTCACGGGCCTCATCATCGGTGCATATGGTGAAGATTTCTTCGAACTGATCCACAACCAACACTACCGGTTCTCCGAATTTTTCGGATACCACCCCCGCCAATTTGTCAGGATTTTGCCGATAGGCCTCGGCGAGAGTGGCCTGGTTTATCTGCTCCGTGCCCGACTCCATGAGATGGGCGAGGTTCAGAAGTGGGTTGGAACCTGGGACCATGGGCTTGAAATATATCCACTCCGCGCCGCCCGGCAGCGCGCCGTTTTTCAACCTGGGGACTAATCCCGCTCGCACTACGCTGGACTTTCCGCTACCGGATGAGCCCAACACAGCCAGAAATCGCGTGGATTTCAGTTTTTCGATCAACTCACTGACGAGGTGATCGCGCCCAAAAAAGATGGACTGATTTTGCTCATGAAAGGCATCGAGACCGACATACGGACAAAGCTCATCCTGTAGTTCTGGAGCCAACTCCGGATCAAATTCATCGAGCGTGGAATTCGGCGCTGGATAGCCGGGTCGATAGAGTTGCGTCGACCAATAATCGAGCTGGCTTTGCGCTGACCAGCGTTCCGATTCTACATCCAGCAGGGCACCAGTTGAGCGGCCGCGGCTGATAAATTCTTCGAATTCTCGCGATGATTGCCTCTGTCGGCCCTTCATTACGAAACGCTCTGAGCAACTCTGTGTGGACAGCCCGCATCAACTCAAGGGAGGGAAAGCGAATTACATCGTCTGAAAGAATGGAGGCAGTCGTCATGAAATCATCTCCAGGATCACAGTCAGTGGCGTACCGATCTTGCTCAGTTCCCCGCAGAGGGATTTCAAATCCTTATCCACTTGATAGAAATGTCTACTGACCCCACGTTGATATGAACGAAACTTTGAACTGACCTTCGCAGAATTGTTGGTCTTTAGGATTTCATCCACCAGGGCGCTATCTTTCCTAAGATCCACTGCCCAATCCTCCATCATGGCCATATACAATGGATCGGCTTTGGATTTAACATAAACCCATGACATCTCGAAATTCGTCAGATCGTTTCCAATGGAGTTTCCAGCCTGTCGGATTTCAACCTCAAGCATTTGCCAGCGGTGATGATCCACGACCAGCAAACCTAACAACTTGCTAAGATCGGCTAAGGCCGTCAGCCCCGTTTGAAACATGGCAACTCGTTCTGAATCAAGGTTCAATTCTTTTATTGTGTTGGAGATGCCTGCCAATGCCTTCAAGAGTTCGGGCAGGTGCAGCATCTGCGCGGTGTGATTCAATAAAGAATTGATGCGTGCCGGTTGGTTCATGAGAACGCGATTCATGTTCCAGAGAATTGATTTCAAGGGCGACGCATCCAAACCGTCCAGGGCGCGACTGCACACAGAACACATCTCGTTCAGATCTTGGATCCATTCCATCTCTTGGGCTGGCATGGAAGGATTCGCGGCTACTGTGTACATGGCTTTCACGATGTCCTTGAAGTCCTGGACATAATTGTTCATCCTTTCCACCGCACGGTCATCGTTGGGAAAGTCTCGGGCATCATCTGCCATTCCGTTGTAACATTTAAATTGGAGGTCATGCAATTGATCGTGTAGTTCCTTGTAATGAGTCAACAGCTCCACTTGCTCATACGTCGAATGAAATTCAGTACGAAGTTCAAACACTACAATGGACACTGCCTGGGAGCTTTGAATCAATTCTGCAAGGGCTGCCAGGCCCTTGACCGCATGTTGAGAAGCTGGCGCTGCGTTGTAGATATTGAGAATGGCCCCTTCTCCCAGTTGGTAAGTGGTGATATCGCCTCCGGCCACGTTGACCGGAGCGTTCACTTCGGTAACATCCCCCATTTTTATGTTCACGGATTTATTCCCTTTGGACTCGACTTCTTTCATTAGGATGGATCCCTCTGAAAATGTTACCAGGAGAATACACAAATATCGCCAGATGCGCTATTTACTACCGCACTGTGCATAAAAAGAACTCCTCTACTGATAGGTAGTTCAACCAAAGGCGTTCTCCATCAGTTATGTCTGAAAAAAAGCCGTACACCCAGCTCGTGCAATGGTTGGATGAGATGGTAGTGCAGCAAGGAAGGACCTCTACCGGACTACAGAATAGTCGAAATAGAGGAGACTTTTAGAACCTGAATCTTTGGGGCTTGTGCTGAATCCGGGTGGCAGATCTTTCATCTTGATTGCGGCCTCCACGCCGCTGTCTGCTTGCCTTTAGCAGTCTCGTCACGGGTGCGGAAACTTCCACCCAGGGCTATCGTATATCCTATGGTTGGCGATTGTCATTCCTTCTGTCTTACCTCATCCTCAAGCATTCAGCAATGGAGATGCCAAAGTTGAGGATTAAATATCCAGGTCACTGGAAGGTACTGTGAAGGCAGTGCACGATGGAATAAAGTTTCGTTCCTTATCGGTAAAGGAAAGGTGGGAATGCTGATCCCGGTCTGCTAACTCTCGCATGCATTTCCTCCGGGTCTGGAACCGAAAATATCAAGATGTTCGATCTTTGAGATCATTTTACGGCTGTGGAAATCAAAAGTCAATTTTGTGAATTTATGGGCAATCAGCCAAGGAAATTGGGATGCGGTTCTGGGCCAATTTCTTCTGAGTGTCGGACCAGACATGGGGAAACTCTCTAGTTGCTGGCAAATTCTTCCTAATGATGAGTATGGCCCAATATCGAATTTCTAAGGTAAACGTGTGGTATCCACATTTCCTAGATCAATGCTCATATTCTGCAATTGCCTATGCCATGCTTAAAGTATGAGTGAAACTCAATTTCCTAAGAATGTTGCCTTTCCAGACATTCCTTGTTAAGCCTCGCATTCATCGTTGTACTTTGATAAATAGGGATTTTCATCAGTTGCCTGTTTCATCAAAGAATAAGATGTTCACTACGCCTAGATCTGTGGTTTGCGGTTAATGCACATCCATTACTTTCCCACTGATGAAATCCACTGCTTCCGATAGTGATGCGCGGTCTTGATCGCCGTCTTCAAATTCTGCCAGGGTGTCTCACTTGGTAATGTGCAGTCGGCTGCTAATACAAACCGCTCTGGCGCATGTGCCAGCACTTCTGCAGCGGTTTGTTCGATGGTTTCTGAGCTACCGTAGCAAGGCTGCCGTTTCGTTCCATCCCGCCCATGCATGGTCGCCTAAACAATTGAGACGGGCCTTTTGGGAACACTGTCCGATCTCCTAATTTGAGACTACTGTTAACTAGGTGCCCGGGATAATCCAGGAATGGTCCCAGATCGTCATATCCTCTCTCGTAGTCACAGATGACTCTACTGCAAGAAGCTGTTCTTTAATAACCGAAACTCGGGCTGAAAACCAGGCGGGAGCGTAGCCAGCGCGCCGAAAGAGCAAAAAAAGAAGCGGCGACGGCGGGTACCGCTTCGCTTTGCAGACTTTTTGCTGCTTCTGCCTGCTTCATTTTTGCAATCAGGTAGCGTTGGATCCTGCGCACGTTGGTAGTGGCAGCGGATGCGATCGCCAGGCAAGCGACTCTGAACTGTCCGCGCACGGGCAGCTGGCCTGCGGGAAATGGATGTTTCACCGAGCGTACGCTGGCCTCCACGGCCGAGCGCAAGTTGTGACTGTGATCTTGATGTAGCAGATAGTTTCTGCGCCGTTGAGCCGCGCGCATTTCCTGGGTGGTGAACGTCAGCAGATAGCGCGGGTCACGCTTTTGAGGTTGGGTGCGACAACGTCCATCCAGTTGGAACGGACAGGTGGAACACAGCTCAGGATCGAAGCGCACCTGCCAACCGGTGGTGCGTCCGGCGAGAACGGTCCAATCGCCGAGGTAACGATAGCCTAACTCTCCCTGGAAAAGTTTGATAACGCGGTTTTGTGTTGCACGTTCGGACTTGCCGACTACCATCTTATCGCTCCCTCTCACGGCATGATTCTACTGTTCAAGAAACGTACCAAAGGCGGCAATTTCTGCGTTGAGTTGCGTGAAATTTCGAGATGTACTTTCGACAAGTTTCCTGAGCCGTTCAGGATCAATGTGATGAATATACACATTACGAACGATGTGGCGAAATCTGCGAAGTTCGTCCAGAAATGCTCCTGTTTCTGTTGAAATGACAGCCGGACGTATACCCGGAATTTCTGTCTTCATTTGTTCCAATAAACTCTTATGCCACTCTGCCCCTTGCGGCACATTCCCATCTATGGTTTCAGCAATGCGGGTAAAGAGGCGTTCAAAACCCGAATAAAGACCGTGCAGGTTCAATGCCACGCCGTCAAGGTAATAATCATCGTTCGAGCGGCGGGAGCGTTCCCAGCCTTGTTGAATACGATCCAAAACACGTTGGAGTTCTTCCAATTCCTGACGGATACGCCTGACCAGGATCGCAACCTCTTCGTCTTTCACAAGGGCTTGCCTTCTGCTTCAATATTTTTGAGCAAATGAGGGGGACAGGTCTCAAGCTCCACAAGATCGATTTTGAATTCCGGGCTGAGATACAAAACTGTATCCATTGCTTTTAAGAACTTCTCAGAAGGGATGCCGCGTGACGCCAGATCAATATCCGACCAGCCAGTGAAACCCACGCGCCGCGCCAGTGACCCGAACAGGATGACCTCCGTCGCACCAAATTCCTCTTTGAGCAGTTTGGCAGCTTTGCGGGCCGCGGACATGGCGCGTCGACGGCGGCTGGCAATCTCCGCGCTGAATTTCGCCCTGCGTTTCTTGATGGCATCCAGCGGACGGTATTTCTTAAGCTCTTCGGGAGAAAGGTCTAACGCGGTCATGGACATAAGTAAATTATACAACCCTTTTATTCCCGCTGTCATTGCGAGGCGCGCGCACTGAGCGAAGTCGAAGTGTCGCCGCGACGAAGCAATCCCCGCGGAGGAGATTGCTTCGCTCCGCTCGCAACGACATCAAACTAATCGTATCTTCCCACTCAACAACACGGACATCATCCCCGCCTTGACCTGCCGCGCCTTGGACAGTTTCCCTTCGAGTGACGAGATCGCTGAGTAGATCAAGTGTGCCATACTGAATCTCCCCTTGCGAGTAGTACTACTAATTAAATCATTTCAACAAACTGCACGAATGGCTCCAGAGCCACCTAACGCTTTGTTGGGCGGTGTTAAAGTTTTTCTAAAATCTATAGAGCAGCAAACGGTTCAACCTACGCAACACGGGAAATGGTTCAATAGCTTGGACAACTGCCCGCATCACCATCGGCAATCTTTCATGCCCTGGTAATTGTGCGCTTGATAATTCTGCTACGAGCTCCATTTTTGGTGCGAACTTCTTGACTTCGCTGGGGTCATCAAGCCCCCATCGGAATTCGGCGCCCGTGGCACTAACAGCTTTGTCAGCGCGCCCCATTTTTGCTCCTCTTTTACTCAATGCATCAAAGGCTATATGCCCGCTCGGAAAGTGGGAAACTAGCCTACCCAATAGTGGACCAACATCGCTTGTAGGTAGGTACATTAAGACTTCCTCGGCAATAATTATTGCTGGTAAATTACCAGGGATTCCTTTAAGCCAGCCGTCCTCCAATAACGACGCGCTGATCATACTGTAGCTGGGATGCTCAGGATAGAGTTGCCGACGAAGATCGATAACTTCTGGGTAATCAATGTCGAACCAATGAATCGTAGAAGGCGGATCCACCCGAAAGACGCGACTATCGAGTCCGCAGCCAAGATGAAGAACGGTGGATTGAGGGTTTTTATCAATCCAATCAGAAACCCAAATGTCAAATTGCTTTGCTCGGATGGCGATAGCGAGTGGTTCAATCTTGTTTATTTTTATTGATGAAAAGTCATAATCTACTTTCTCAATAGCTTTCTCCGCCCATGAGTCACGAAGTAGCGGATTCTCGCTGCGACTGTGCAAGGCGCGCGAATACAACGAGATCAACATCGTTTCTTTTTCTTTAGTAAGACTAACCTTCTGCGTGGTCATATTACCTCTTGCTACTTAGAGTGAATGTTTTACAAGCAGCCCAAGTACTGTTTCGGAAGCCATTTTGCCGCATAAACGCTTACAGACAATCAAATATCAATCTGTGAGAATTTTACACCGTTACACCAACCTCACCTTACTACTCAGCAGCACAGACATCATCCCCGCCTTGACCTCCCGCGCGCTGTGGACAGTTTCGCTTCGAGCGCGGTGACTTCGGCATCCATGTCTGTACCGTGATTTACTTGATTTTCCTGATGATCTTGATTTGAAATCATGGCAATCCAATCATGGTAATCCCATAATCCTTCTAATCATGGTTAAGACGTATTTTCCCACTCAACAACACAGACATCATCCCCGCCTTGACCTCCCGCGCGCTGTGGACAGTTTCGCTTCGGGGATGGTGATTTCGGCATCCAATGTAAAAAAAACTCAGATACGCGCTGTGTCAGGCAGCTTTTCCTCTTACTGGAATGAGATCAACGAAAGGAATAGCCTCGGTCAATGACTTTATGATCTGCCCGGTGTCACGGGTTTTTAATCCGAACATGTGCAGCCCAAATTGCCTAAAAGCGAATGGATGCTTGGTTGCGTATGTGTTAAGGTGTTGGGCGGTTTCGTCAGCTGAGAGCGTTTTGGCAACGGCAGGGAACCGCTTTGTGCCAACCACGACATTCACACTTGGTTGTGCTTGAATATTTTTATACCAATCAGATTGGTTACCCCAGGCTGCGGCGATTGTAAAGGAATCTCTTTGTACTTCGTGATCAACAACTTCAACCACAGCCTTTCTGATCATCCCTGATTTACGCCCCCGATGTTCGAGCAGGAGCGCTCGCTCTCCAAAGAGCCAACCGAGATTTAGGCGGTAAAGCAAAATAGGGAAGCGGAAGACAATCCGGGCTAATCCTGAAGGATACGCGAGCTTTATAGACAGTTTATGCATTTTCATGAATTGGTCATCGGGCATGGGACCTCCATCGCTGTTCTAGAAGTTGCCTCCCAAAGATTATACGACCTCTCGCCAATTGCTCACACCAACCTCACCCTCCGCCCCGTCAACAGCACCGACATCATACCTGTCTTTACCTCTCGCGCCTTGGACAGTTTCTCATCCAGCACAGTGACTTCGGCATCCATGTCGCTCAGGATTTCGGCAATGGCGGTTTGTTCGGGAATAGACGGCGTGGGATCTGCAATTTATCGTGACTATCACCAATATTTACTTTGTCTTGCCAACTTCGCTAAGCGTTCTTTTTCGGACAAACGAAGGTCGCGACAATTTTGTTCTACTGCACTGACCCATTCTTTAACTGAGCCACCAATATTTGCCGTATTCCAGAAATTTAGAAGCTCTAGTAGCACAACTTGCTTAAGCTGTAGGGTAATACTCTTTAAAAACTTGACGAGCATCTTCGACGGTAAAGTTCCAGCGGATCTTAGCTTGCTTTTGATTGCGGGGTGCTTCCCAGGCAATGATTTCTGTGGTCAGGTTCCATTCCGTGGGAAGGCGACGGGACAAGCATTGTCTGGATAATATGCTGAGTTCGATCTCGGCCATATTTAGCCAGGAGCCGTGCTTGGGTGTAAAGTGAAAGTGTAAGCGGCACATGATCCGATCGGCCTCGCCTTTGCCGAACGTCTCCACTAAAGAATGATAGTGGTGCGTGTTCAAATTATCCATGACCAAGTCGATGTATTCTGCTTCAGGATAGAGCACAGGAAACTGCGCCAAAAGCATGCACGCTTACAGGATCGTCTGGAGCGGGCGGAATTCATTATTGATATCAAAAAAAAGTGGAGCAGATGTAAGGCAGGACCTTGGAGACGACAGATCTGGACGATCCGAGTTGATGGCCTCGACCGAGCAGTTGGCGGAACGTGTGGGCGTCTCTGTCGCTTGCCAGGCACTGGAGATGCCCAGGAGCAGCCTCTACCGGACACGCAAAATCACCGAACCGGTCGCGACCCCTAGTGCGGTTGTCTCCCCGCGTGCGCTTCAGCCCACCGAGAAAGCGGAGGTCCGACAGGTTCTCAACAGTGAGCGGTTTGCCGATCAAACGCCGCGGGAAGTGTATGCCAGCCTGATCGATGAAGGCAAATACCTGTGCTCCTGGCGCACGATGTACCGGATCCTGGATGAGAATCAGGAAGTGCGAGAGCGCCGCAACCAGTTGCGACACCCGAATTACACCAAACCCGAGCTGCTGGCCACGCAACCGAACCAATTATGGAGCTGGGATATCAAGAAACTGCTTGGACCGACCAAATGGACATACTATTATCTGTACAACATCCTGGACATCTTCAGCCGTTACTCCGTCGGTTGGCTGATCGCTGAACGCGAAAATAGGCGAGTCTGGCTGAAGAATAGATCGCAGCCACTTGTGTCCGCCAGGGCATACAGCCGGGTCAGCTGACGAATAATGCTGATCGCGGCAGCTCCATGTCAACCAAACCAGTCGCCTTGCTCATGGCGGATCTGGGTGTCACGAAGACCCACTCCCGTCCCCACGTATCCAACGATAATCCGTATTCAGAAGAACAGTTCAAAGACCTTGAAATATCGCCCGGATTATCCCGAACGTTTTGGTTGCCAAACCGATGCCCGGACTTGGGCGGGAGCATTCTTCCGTTGGTACAACTACGAGCATCAACACAGCGCCAACGGTCTCCTCACGCCTGCCGATGTGCATTTCGGAAGAGCTCAAAGGGTTTTGTATAGCGCGGCCACCAACCCAACCAGTATGGAGCTGGGATACACCTGCCGCTGCAGTGCAGTGACCACGCGACCGACCGCCACGACCCCGCGCCCGGCCCGCACACCACCCCCCACCACCGCCAACACCCCCCCCCACCACCACCACCCCCCGCCACCAAGTAGCGCATCAGCCGGGCAAAGTCGATTTTGGTCCGTCGCTTCGTGACCAGCACCTGTCGAAAACCGATCTTGGGCTCGACCAGCATGAATAGATTGCGTGTGCCGTTGCGCTGGTATTCATGATCCTGGCGAGCAGCGTGGCCAGAGCGGGGAGGCCACAGCTTTGAAGTTTGAGCGAGCAATTGAAAGCTTTTTTCATCCAAACAGAGCATGGGAGGCTTGGGGTCGTAGGGTAGCTGATATACTTTTAGGGTCGCTTCCATCTTGCAGAGAAAATCAGGCGTCACTTCTGGAATGCACCAACTCGCTATCTGCCAAGGCTTGAGTTTGTTTTTTTTAGCAGTAAGCGCACCGTGTCAGCAGAAACGTGCAAGCTCTGGTCGTCTTGCATTAATTGCTTCGTCAGCAGCTCCAAGGTCCAGTGCGCCTGTCCTGCCGGAGGCGTGCTGCATGCCAAAGCAATCAAATGCGCTTCTTGGTTCTCATCCAGCTTGCGTTCCCTGGAGGGATGCGGCTTGTCTTCCAGCGCTGCCTGCATGCCTTCCTGCTCATAGCGCAGCCGTGTCCGCCGGATTGTCTGCTCGCTAACATACAGCATTTGGCTGATCTCCGCATCTCTTTTTCTCCTCCGCCTTGCACTCTAAATTATTGAAGGGAGTTGTCTCACGATTATAGACACAGAGGGATGCTCACGCAGGAGTTCCGGAATAGTTATCATGGACCAATCCTCCACTACGGAGGATACTCTCTTCGCGCAGCCTTGGATAGTACTTCAACTTTGCGCGACCCGTTTACTCGTCGGTTTGAGGCGAAGCTTCGTTAGTACATACTGGCATAAATAGCTAGTTCGCGTTGGAAAACTCAAGTTGGGGCCGAAAAATCTGAACCTTAAGAAAGTAAATGTGTCAAAGGGCCACCGAAAGGAGTAGATTTGGTATAGCGACATACAAATCACAACTTTGGAGGCCCAGCATGATTATAGACCGATATGAGCGTCCGGAAAGCCTGCCAGGCAGCCGTCTCAGCGATCCGATCCTGCAAGAGCTGGACTAGATCCTGGAAGACCCGGAATTGTTTGGTCTGGTGCGCGGCGACCTGGCCAGGCATTACAAGAAGTCGAAGTATGGCCGTGCTCCCATTCCCGTGGCAGTGAGCTTGCGGTTAATGGTCCTGCGTCGTCGGAAGCAATGGTCGTTGCGGCAGACCGAGCAGGAAGTGCGAGATGGTGCCGGCTACCGTGATTGGGTGCGGGTCTATGACCACCGTGTGCCGGACCACACGACCCTCAATGATCTCGAACGGCTGGTGCAGGGCAAGACTCAGCATCAGATCAATGATCGCTTGTTGGCTCTGGCGGCCAGCAAGCATCTCACCCAGGGCTACAAGCTGCGCCTGGATGCAAGCGTGACAGAGACAAATATTCGTTATCCCACCGATAGCGGACTGCTGCTGGATGGGGTGCGGTTACTGAGCCGCTGGTTGGCGGGGGCAGCTCCCTTCCTGTCCAGGAAGTTATTGGAGGGTGGGGTAGGTCGCAAGCGTGTGCGAAGTGCCCGGCGCCGGGCACGGCTGATCGGACAGTTGAGCCACTCCACGCCCAAACAAGACCACCACCGGCAGGCCAAGAAGAAGGCGATCACCCACCTGTACGGGGATTTGATCGAGATTACGCACCTCAGCCTCGACCAGGCCACCCAGGCAGCCGAGCCACTGGGCAAGCAAAAGAACAATCCCACCGCTGAGGCCCTGATCTCGCAACTAGGCCAGATCCGCCCCCTGGTGGAACGGGTCATTGACCAGGCCACCCGGCGGGTGCTCCAGGGCGAAAGCGTTCCCGCTCAGCAAAAGGTGACCAGCCTATGGGAGCCTCACACCCAAATCATCCGGCGCGGTAAACCACAACCGCATGAAACCGAGTTCGGACATCAGGTAAACTACGCCGAAGTCGAACAGGGCCTCCTCAGTGATTGGCAGATTTGTGCCCTGGGTAATCCTCCGGACGCCGAGAGGCTGCCGCCCTTCCTCAAACAGCATGGCAAACGCTTCGGTCATGCCCCTCGGGTGCTGGCCGGCGATCGCGGTCTCTTCTCGCCTGACAATGAACACCTGGCACACCGCCTGGGTGTCGCACAGATCGCCATTCCGCATACTGGCGAACGCACGCCTGAGCGCAGCGCTTACGAAAAACAGGATTGGTTCAAGAAAGAGCAGTGCTTTCGTAACGGCATTGAAGGTCGGATCAGCGTGCTGAAGCGCACCGTGCAATTGAAGCGTTGCCTGGCCCATGCATCCGATGGCTTTGAGCGCTGGGTTGGCATGGGCATCCTCGTCGCCAATCTGGTGATTATCGCCCGGCTCTTACACAACCGCCATCACCGCAAACGTAAAAATGTTAAGGTTCAAACTTGAATTTTTCGACACGAACTAGCTAGCAGTTGGGCTGCGAAAAAAAAAACAATATTCAGAAAAGGTACTTAAACATGAAATCAGAATCAAATGACAAGAGGAAAGACACGAAGCCAGACAGCAAGATCGCGGTTGGCATCGCTATTGGAGCAGGAGTTGGTGCAGCCATCGGTATAGCAATCGACAATATCGCTGTCGGTGTTGGCGTCGGTATAGCAATCGGCGCTGCTATTGGAGCAACGTTCGAGCGGCAACGTAAAGGACTGGATGATGATAAGTAAAACATCGTCTAAATCATCCCTAAATTTATCGAAAGAGGTCTTCCTTTGAACTTAAAATCTCACAACTTGGAAAGCAATACAAGCGCGACTTCTGGGGCTTGAAGGATTTTAGCCTGGAAGTGCAGCCCGGCGTGCTCGGTCTGTTGGGACCTAACGGCGCAGGTAAATCCACTTTCATGCGTATGCTGGCAACCATTACCAAACCCAGCACAGGGACGATCACTTGGGATGGCACAGACATTGCCAAATCACCGGATACGTTACGCGCGGTACTGGGCTATCTGCCCCAGGATTTTGGCATCTACCCCAACCTGAATGCACTCGAGTTTCTGGAATACATGGCCGCCATAAAAGGTCTGGACGCCAATTCGGCACGCCGCCGCATTGATGAGTTGCTGCAATTGGTCAATCTGGTTGAAGTGGCTAAACGACCACTGGGCGGTTATTCGGGTGGAATGAAACAGCGCGTTGGCATTGCCCAGGCATTGCTCAATGATCCGCAATTGCTGATCGTGGACGAGCCCACCGTCGGTCTCGATCCGGAGGAGCGCGTGCGTTTCCGCAATCTGCTCTCTGACCTGTCTGGTGAACGCATCGTCATCCTGTCCACGCACATAGTCTCGGATGTGGAAGCCACCGCCACACGTATCGCGCTGGTCAACAAAGGAAGTCTCCTGCGCGAAGCCGCCCCTGAAGACCTGCTCAAGGAACTGGACGGTATGGTTTGGGAATGGAGCGTTCCCAGCGCTGAACTGCCCGCCTTGAAACAACAACATATTGTCAGCGGCACCATCCGCCGAAGTGGCGGGGTGGAGGTGCGCGTCATCAGCGAGAGCAGTCCCGAGGTCCAAGCCCAGAACGTGACTCCCAATCTTGAAGACGCTTACTTGTACTTCATCGGGCGGGGAATTCACGCATGAGCGCCGTTCGCATCGTTTATCACCTGGCTCGTGCCGACTTTTTAGAACGCGTGCGCCGTTACAGTTTCCTGATCATGCTGGGGCTGGGCGCCTTCCTTGGCTATCAAGTTGCGGTTGGTAACATCGCGCTGCGGCTCGATATCTACCGCGGGGAGTTCAATTCCGCCTGGGTCGGCAGTATGATGGCACTGATCGGTTCCTTCTTTCTGGGTTGGTTCGGGTTTTATCTGGTCAAAGGCTCGATGGCACGCGACCGCGAAACGGGTGTAGGGCAGATCATGGCTGCCACACCGCTCACGCGACTCCTTTATACGTTCGGCAAATGGGCCAGTAACTTTTCCGTGCTGATGGCCATGATCCTTGTGCTGGCTATTGCGGGCATCGGTATTCAATTCCTGGCTGGAGAGAACACCCATCTCGACCTGTTGGCACTGCTGGCGCCCTTCCTGTTCGTCACCATGCCTGTCATGGCGCTTGTTGCGGCAATTGCGGTCCTCTTTGAAAGCATCGGTTTCCTGAGCGGCGGCTTCAGCAATGTGCTTTATTTCTTTCTATTCTTTATGCTCTTTCCAGTCATTGACAAATTGAGCGCCATCAATCTCGCGTTGGAGCCTTTGGGATTGGGGTTGTTCCAGCAAAGCATGGGCGCCGCCGCAAAAGCCGCCTTCCCTGAATATAACGGCGGCTTCGTACTTGGCGACCCCGCCACTGCCAGTTCCATATTTCAATGGACCGGCGTACATTGGACGTCTGACATCCTCCTTATGCGTTTGGCGCTCTTTGGTATCGCCATCGTACTAACCTTGATCGCCTCCGTTTTCTTCGACCGCTTCGACGCCTCGCGTCGCAAACCAGCTACAAAGCCGACGAAGAAAAACGCCTCGAAAACGAAGCCCGAACCTGCTCCGATTACAAAAACGGACTCTGCCGTTCAGTTTGACTCCGCTAAAAGCATCCACGGGACAATTCGGATTTGTACGTGTTCTGGTTTCCGAATTGAAACTGCTTGTCAAGGGACAACCTTGGTGGTGGTATGCTGTGGCTGGCGGGTTGTTTATTGCAGGTCTCGCCAACCCGTTCGAGACCTCGCGCACATACCTGTTACCCTTTACGTGGCTCTGGCCGGTGCTGATCTGGTCCGCACTGGGCAACCGTGCGATTCAGCACAACGCCCAGCAGATGGTTTTCTCGTCCGCCGCGCCGCTGTGGCGACAGTTGCCCGCCAGTTGGCTGGCCGGTTTCCTCGTCACCCTGCTGACGGGTGGTGGTGTTGCGCTGCGCTTGATAGGTGCCGGCGACAGCGCCGGACTGCTTATCTGGATTTCTGCTGCTCTTTTCATCCCGTCATTTGCACTGGCATCGGGTGTCTGGAGCCGGGGCAACAAACTGTTCGAAGTGCTGTACGTCACGATGTGGTATTTAGGGCCGATGAATAAGATCGCTGCACTGGACTTCATGGGTGCCAGTACAGACGGCAATCCGCTGGTTTACCTGGGTGCAGCGCTTGTGCTGGTTGTACTGGCTTTTGCCGAACGTGCCAGACAATTACAAAACTGAATGTCCAAACTTCAGAAGTGTAGCCGCCGTTACGGCTCGGAAAGGAAATCAAAAATGCAAAAAAAGAAACGTATCGTTCAAATACTTAAAATCATCATGCCTATCGTGGGGATAATCTGTATCGTGGCATTCCTGCCCTGGGACGGAATATGGACTTGGATAACACCATTACCTGATACTGTCCAGGAACAAGTCGATGACGCAATTGGTCATGGATTGGATGGAATTATTGTATTTGTGGATGAAGCAGGCCAACCACCCGCATTTTATTCTGCTGGCTGGAAAAATAAAGAGACGCAAGTGCCAGCCGATCCGCAGGCCTTGTTCAAAATTGGCAGTATCAGCAAGCTGTATATCGCCACCGCCGTCGCCAAATTGGTCAATAACGGGAGTTTGTCACTGGATGAAACCCTCGCCGATTATTTGCCTGAACTTGCAGGCAGAATTGAATATGCCGATCAGATTACCCTGAGAATGATGGTGCAACATCGCAGTGGCATTCCTAATTTCACTGACCAAGATGAGTTTGACTGGTTCACTCCGCAGAGAGACATCGACTGGTCCCTGGAACTGGTTTTAGATGAACCTGCAGATTTTGAGCCTGACGCACGTACCAGTTATTCCAATACGAATTATCTGTTGATTGGCCGTATCCTGGACAAGGTGTTGGGATACAGTCATCATCAATATATCGATGATGAAATATTGGCACCTCTTGGGCTAACGAATACGTACAGTTTGCTCAGTCAAGTGGAAGATAAAGATGTGGTCAGCGGGTACTGGTATGGATATGACGATGATCTGATGGAGCTTGATTTTGTCATTCCCGGTGGATCGATGGTCGCGACTGCACAGGATGTCGGAATATTTCTGAGAGCATTGAATGATGGCTCGTTGCTGAATAACGATGAGCAGGCTATTTACTCATCTATTTACGAGTATGGACATACCGGCTGGTTACCAGGATACCAGAGTATTGCACGCTATCACGAGGACATTGATACGGTCGTAGTTCAGTTCGTGAATACAACCGGTGGAACCCCGCTGGTTCCGTTTTTCGATACACAAGGTGGAACCAAGGTGATGGTATCGAATGTTGTTTACAACCGTATTGTCCGGATTCTGCACAAATAAATAAACATTGATGAATAAACATCGGAACTCTTCGGACAATTAGATGCTCGTCATAGCGCCGCCTACTGATAAACACCGATCTTCTTTGCCATTCCCATAGCCCTCGCCGAGATCACGTTCCCTTTGTGGTTTTTGATCAAGGGCGTGAATACCGAAGGATGGAAGAAGCTTGTTCCCGCAATTGCGTAAGCAATCCTCGGAGGAGGGTCGAGGCAAGATCTTCCTCCGAGGATTATCAACTCATAAAGAAAGGCAGATCAATGAAGGCAATCGTATGTACAAAACAGGGTCCGCCGGAAGTTCTTCAACTTAGAGAGGTGGAAAAGCCTGTGCCCAACGACAATGAAGTGCTTGTGAGAGTGCACGCGTCAACGGTCACGATAGGCGATGTCATATTGCGGAAACTACATCCATTGTTGTTCCTTCCCATGCGTTTGTTTGGCGTGAAGAGGAAGAAAACGCCCGGACATGAATTTGCCGGGGAAGTGGAAGGGGTGGGTAGGGATGTAAAACAATTCAAAGTTGGCGATCAGGTTTTCGGAACGACAACAGGCTTGAGCGTCGGCGCGAACGCTGAGTTTGTCTGTCTGCCAGAAGAATGGGAGAAGGGTGTGTTGGCAATCAAACCGGTAAACTTATCCTATGAAGAGTCTGCGGCAATTCCTGTTGGAGGGATGACGGCTTTGTGCATTCTTCAAAAAGGGAACATCCAGCAAGGATAAAAGGTTTTGGTGTATGGCGCTTCTGGAGGCGTAGGGACGTTTGCCGTACACCTTGCCAAACATCATTTCGGAGCGGAGGTGACCGGGATTTGCAGTTCCGCGAATGTGGAGTTGGTCAAGTCATTAGGCGCTGATAACGTTATCGACTATACCAAAGAGGATTTCACACAGAATGGCCAGCCCTATGACTTCATTTTCGATGCGGTAGGTAAACTTTCGTTCGCGAGCGTTGAAAAATTGCTTACGGACAAGAATCATTTTCTCTCCGTTCAATCGTCAACTAATGAAAGAATTGAAAACCTGATGCTTCTTAAAGAACTTGTAGAGGCTGGGAAGATCAAACCTGTTATTGATAAACTTTATCCCCTGGAGCAAACCACCGAAGCTCACCGTTATGTGGAAACTGGGCACAAAAAAGGAAATGTTGTCATTACAATAAACCGCGACAGCACGCGGATTTGAAATGCATAAAGAAAAGGAACTCATGAAAGCAATCGTATGGACAAAATATGGCCCGCCGGATGGACTTCAACTCAGGGATGTGGAAAAGCCAACTCCAAAGGATAACGAAATCCTCATAAAGATTCACGCATCATCCGTGACTGCTGGAGATTGCGAGATGCGCAGGCTTGAGCTTCCGCTGATGCTTTCCTTCCCTGTGCGGTTGTATGCGGGTTTTCTCAGGCCGAAAAGGATTCCAATTCTTGGGCAGGAACTGGCTGGGGAAGTTGTGGAAGTGGGCAAAAATGTGAATTCGTATAAGCTGGGAGATCGGGTTTTCGGTTCTACTGGCTTTAAGTTTAGCGCTTACGCTGAATACATTTGCCTGCCCGAAAAACCTGGTGGTGCACAAGGAGTACTGGCTTTCAAGCCAACGAATTTAACTTATGAAGAAGCCACTGCCATTCCGACTGCCGGGTTGGAAGCACTGCATTTTTTGAGAAAAGCCAATATCCAACACGGAAAAAGGGTTTTGATCGTCGGCGCGGGCGGAAGCATTGGCACATTCTCGATACAACTTGCCAAGCATCTTGGAGCTGAAGTGACCGCCATAGATAGCCCGGAAAAATTAGACTTAATGCGATCCTTAGGCGCAGATCAAGTCATTGACTACACAAAGGGAGATTACACTAGTACTGGCGAAACGTATGACCTCATTATTGACGTAGTTGGCAGGGGTTCCGTTGTGCGTCGGTTGAACTTACTGAAGCGCGATGGGTATTATTTTCTGGCGTATGCTGGATTCTCACACATCCTTCTCAGAATATGGATGTCGATGACAAGTAACAAGAAATTGAGAATTGAATCGTCCAGTCAGAAGAAGGAAGATTTGATTTTCCTCAAGGAACTGATGGAGGAGGGTAAGATCAAATCTGTCATTGACAGAAAATATCCGTTGGAACAGACTTCTGATGCGCACAGCTATGTTGAAACGGGTCAAAAATTAGGGAACGTCGTTATTATTTGTGGAGTGTCATGAAAATGAAACAAAATAAATAGTTCACCACTTGATGGGGGACCCCACAGTAACTTCGAGTATGATGGTGGATGAGGTAATGCTTACTGCAAATATATTTCAGCCAAAAAGACCAGCCCTTTGGGTATGTGTTGATAAATTTGTCACCTGTATACTCAATCACGGGTTCGATCATAAAAGGTCATTTAACGAACCCGCGGAGCGTAACGAAAAAACGCGACAAATTTGAAGCGAAATTGGCGTAAAGCAACAAAGAACCGACCAAAATTGTAATCATCAGATAAAGGGCGAACAGTCTCATTGTTAGCTTTTTAGGCAATCTCCGAACCAAACAAAGGTGATTTCACCGCAGAAATTGCTCAAAGCGCCAGAATTTGTGTTCGGGCTATTTCTGACCAATACAAGAACCGACCAAAATGGTCGGTTCTTTCGCATTATTCTCAGCGGTCCCGACGGGGTTTGACCCGCGGAGCGTAACTGGTTCGTTGTGTGGTTTTCGATGTACAAATCAAGTCTAATTGTGTCACTTATGAGATGTCAAGCACCTACAGACGGCCAGTCAAAATCGTTATTATGGCGAATAACATTTGTGGCTGGTCGTTAGTCTTCAACATCGATGCGATCTACTTGGATTTGCGAGTCACTGTAATCAGGCACATTGCTGATTAATGTTCCATAAAGATGAACGATCTTGCCTCTGGCGCGCAGTGCCTCAATCCTCCACTTTACCGCTGGGTCTATTGAATCAATGCCAAAGTAGATAACCTGCCCTAAGTCTTGCCGCTCGAAGTAGTCATCATACTGTGCACCGGGCTCTGTGCTTTTTATGACATCCCACCAGTCAACTATTTCTTCTGTGGCACCTGGTGGCATGGAACCGCCTGAGGGCTTGTTCATCTTTGTCATCACTTGCTGTTGATGTTGCTTCAACATTCACAGCAAGTGTTGCAGGTTCACACTCTCCCCAGTAATGAGCCCATTCGTCACAAGCGCTGCCATCAGCAGCACTGTGAATTTTGAGTTTTTTCCCCATTCTGCTCGGAATAGACCGAGGCGGGATTTGGCATACCTGCCTGAGGCATGCCGTCGCAGGAGGTTCAGTTGTCGCCTGAGTCTAATGCGCCGTGCAAAATGTGAGCACCATCAAAATGATAATGAATGTAAAGAGCCTTTTCATTTTTTTCCTTCTTGCTGTTATTCCCTCACTTATAACCTATTCGTTGGATGACTGCTTTTCATTCGGGACAACCACGGTCTGACTCCCATCCAGGTTGCTTCGAACTTCGTAGGTCTGGTCATTGGCTGACAGTGTGATTCGGTATCCGTCAACCACATGCATGGCGCACATGATTCCCGGCTCTTGAACTCCCAGGCACCCATCCGGCCATTGGACTTGCTGAATATCCATCGATTGAATCGCGTCCACGCTAAGATGTAATTGTTCGGCAAGCGCAGACTTTGCGGCGGCGATGACTGCGCTCGTTTGATCGTTAGTAATTCTGGGTGTCGGTTGCAGAACAGGTTGTGGAGTTGGGTTGGTCTGCATCAGGGATGGCACGCATGAAGTCAATAGGATTGCTATGAATAACATAGCTGTCACGGGCAGTACAGATTTTTTGGATGGTTTGGTATTAATAGAAATTGTTTTATTTCCTTTCATTTCTCCTCTATTTCTTGTATGTATTTATCTCGTAAGCATGGCAGCAGGTGCTGTCAATATCCAGGAGAATTTGGCAAGGTCAGGATCTATGAATGCCAGTCCAATGGATAGTAGGAAGACTGTCGGAATCGTCAGAATGGATAATAAATGACGGCGTGCCAGCTTGACGTCAAAGTTTTTCTCTGTCAATCTGTTCTCCCAGGATGCATACCACCATAACAAGGCGGAGAGTAGACCCGTCAAGGTGATGCTCAGGGCATAGAAGATGGTGGATGTGCGGTTGCTGTTCTCGCTGAGAATGGATGTGGGAAAGGGAATGAACGCGATGGACATCAACATAAACAGGTTGAGTAGGAGCAAACGAGTATCGTAGCGCGTGATCATACGGAATCGGCGGTGATGCGCGATCCAAAAATTTCCAATGACCAGAAAACTGATGATGAAGCTTAGATATTTGGGCCAGATACTCATAAGAAAGGTCATAAGTTGCAGGTCAGATAGGTCAGCTGCATCTACTGGTAGACGGATTTCCAATGCAAGAAGTGTAATGGCGATTGCAAAAACCGCGTCACTGAAGAAGATTAGGCGTTCGAACCCGGCTCCATCGTCGAACTGTTCAGGTTTCGCACGCTTTTCGCGAAGGTTGCTCTTTGATGACATTTAAATTACTCCACAGACTAGCTATTATTGTTTTCTGGTTGCTGGGTGACGCTTCGAAAGATTGCCGCGCTGCCCATGGCAATCAAGGCGAACGGTCCCACGATACGCCACGGAATGTCCGCGCTTACCAGCAGGGGGATGGCGGCAAAGAACCCGAAAGTAACCATTGCAGAAATGTACTTGCCGCGCAGGATCAATTCTGCACTACTTGCCAATCCGATGATTAGCAGAATCCCGGGCCACCACCAACCGGTGTACACCAGGATTCCCAAACCTATAAGAAATACTCCGCCTGATACGCTGGGTGTGCGATTTCTCCTGTTCATGAATTCATCTCCTTTTTAAGAAAATATCTAACCACTGAAAAAGACCAAGGGTTCCAACCCGAATTCAACTATGAATGCGCTCGAATGAAATAAACGACTGCCCAGCTCATGGCTAGATTCGCACTTCCGATTACCATCGGCAGAATTAAGTCAGGTTGGTCCGCAAAGACGGTTTCGAAATTAGGCAGAGGCGTGAAATAAACAGCGGTGGTGATGGAAAGAATGGATACAATCAGAGCAAGATATCGATAGATCAGTTTCGTTCGGGCAGGGAGCATAAAAGTAAAAAAGGCTAAGGTTCCAAGCATCCATAACCCTAAAATCCAGATCATATGCGTGAAGCGCAGTAATGGATTTGACCGCCAAATAGTAAGGAAGAGTAAAACAACGATCACAACGATCATGATTGGAACAATGAAAAGCATGTTTCCCATCCATTTCAGCTGTATATGATCGAGACGTTTGACTAGTTCTGATTGCACGGACGCCACTCTTTTTAGACTGATTAGACAGCATATCCACGCAATAAATATCAGCCCAATGATGAAATAGGTCATAAGTGCACCTTTGTAATTTGAGATTTACTCTGTTTTACCGACCGCAGTCCTGATTGCATTTACAAGCATTCCATCGGGTTCCTGCTTGCTGACGAAAGCAGATGCTCCGGCCTTTGCGGCACGCTCACGGTTGGATGGTTCGTCGTATAAACTGAGAATGACCACGGCACAGTTTGGAAAGTCGCGGCGTAAACGTTCGGTCAAAGTGATGCCATCCATGCCAGGGATGTTGATACCTGTTACTACAACATCAGGTTGGAGTTCACGTGCTAGCCGCAGGGCTTCCCAGCCGTCGCCGGCTTCGCCCGCCACAATAAAATCCGATTCAATAGTGAGTCGCATCCGCACGCCTCTGCGAATACTGGCTTGTTCATCGACGAGAAGGATCTTGATCATGTCCATAGTGTAGCGATAAGCGATAAAATCGGCATCGGGAGAAGGTCTATTCTCCATCTCAGACTTAAGACTGAGATGTTTTGAACCGATGCGCAATATAATGAATCAAAGAGGAGAGTGAACTCATGTCTATTCGCGTGTTATTGGTAGATGATCATGCTGTTGTCCGTCAGGGGTTGAAAATGTTTCTCGGACTGGATCCAGATCTGGAGGTCATAGGTGAAGCGGAAAATGGGGAAGAAGCAATTCGTCTCACGCGGGACCTGAATCCTGATGTCGTCCTCATGGACCTTTTGATGCCCATCATGAATGGGATCGATGCGATCACTCACATCCGCCGCGATTTTCCAGATACGGAAGTCGTCGCGTTGACCAGCGTGCTCGAAGACGAAGCCGTGATGAAAGCCATGCGAGCGGGAGCCATCGGGTATCTGCTTAAAGACACGCAGGCAGAGGAACTGCGGCGTGCCATTAAGGCCGCGGCGGCAGGACAAGTGCAGCTTTCACCACAAGCAGCAGCGCGTTTGATGCGTGAAGTGCGGGTGCCCGATAGCCCTGAAAAACTAACCGAGCGTGAGACAGATGTATTGCGCCTGTTGGCGTTGGGGCGCGCGAACAAAGAGATCGCGCTCGAACTCAGCATCGGTGAAAAGACAGTCAAAACTCATGTGAGCAGCATCTTGCGAAAACTGAATGTACCCAGCAGGACACAAGCCGCGCTGCATGCCGTGCGCATTGGATTGGTAACGATTGAATAGGAAGTTCCCAGCATGTTCAAGATCAGCAACGTAAGTATCAAGATCGGCGCGGGGTTGTTGGCTTTTCTTTTGCTGGTGGCAGTGGTCACCAGCCTCATCGTCAAACGCGGATTCGATCAAACAGAACAGTCAGCAGTCCAACTCAGCGCTGATGGTCTTCAATCCCAAAGCAAATTGACGTTGATGCAACTGGCCCAACAACAAGCCCAGTTATATGATCGTGAATTGCAACGCGCGGCACGCATGACTATCATCGCCGCCGATTTTATGGAGAAGGCACATGCCTCGGGGAAAAACATCGATTGGTCGAACGCAGAGAATGTGGTGTATCAATCCTCCCAGTTGAACTCTTAGCCCGGATGGCTTGCTTTATTACGACGCGAATCCCAATCGCACTACAGAGATATTACATATCGGCAGTATCATGCCCGATGCAACTACAGACAGAAGCCTGCGCAACTCTGCCATCTTGGAAGATCTCTTTCCTTCGTTGCTGTCACAAATCGAAACAGGCGTTGGGATTTACTTTCAAAGTACACAGCTTACGTTTCGTTATTATCCCGTACGAAATTTGCCGCAATTGGAAATTGAGAATGGCGCAGCCGAGGCGGCACAGTCCGCAAATATCAAGGATTTCCCAGTTGCGCCAAACAACAATCCTGAAAGAAAGACCGTTTGGATGCCTCCGTATCTTGATGATGCCGGGCAGGGATTGCTTATCAGTGCGGATACGCCGATCTATTATGGGGATGATTTTCAAGGCTACATTGGTATTGATGTGTCGCTTACCAAACTGACTGAACGGTTGAACACGGTCAAGCCTACTGAGAGTAGTTTTATCTTTTTGATGGATCCCGCTGGCAAGCTGATCGCAATCACTTCAGAAGATGCACAACGTCTTGCCAGTCGTACATTGACTCAACAGGACACTTCGCCCAACGGTTTGCTGGGGCTGACGCTAAAGGATATTAATCCAGAACTCGCGGATGCGATGAACCCAACTCTTCTATCACAAAGCGGAACTCTGGATATTGACCTCGCGGGTCAACCTGCGTTCGTTTCGTTCGCACCGCTTCCCGACCTGGGCTGGACGTTATCCATCGTTGTGCCATTAGACGAAGTCACTGCCAAATCAAAAGAGGTTTCCAGCGCCATTCAACAGGACGGTTCCGCTACAGTGCGTAACACCTTGTTAGTTATGGGAGTCTTTTTCATCATCGCAGGTTTTGTCAGCATTTTATTGAGTTTACGCTTTATCACCGGTCCCATTTTGCAAATGTTGAACGGTGTGCGCTCCATCACCTCGGGAAATCTTGATGTGTCGGTGCCAGTTGTTGCCAACGATGAGCTCGGCGAACTTGCCACATCCTTCAATCAAATGACCAGCGAACTCAAACATCGTACGCATGAGCTCTCGCAGACCAGCGCCGAACTGCAAATTAAAGAAGCACAGTTGAAGGTTGCTACACTGGAGGAGCGACAGAGACTGGCGCGCGAATTGCACGAACTCGGTCTCGCAAGCCTTATATGGTATCGCTCTCGGCGCACGCACGGCTCAGACTCAACTGGAGCGTGATCCTGCCAAACTGGCAGAACCACTCGATTACATTCTTTCCCTCGCCGAGGCAGGACTCTCCGAGATGCGTGCTCTCATCTTTGAGCTTCGTCCCGAATCGCTACAAAACGAAGGTTTGGTCGCCGCGCTGACCAAGCAAGCGGACGCTATCCATGCCCGCCACAAGATCAATGTGGTTACAGAATTTGGCGATGAACCTGACATCTCCCTGGATGCAAAAGAGACGCTCTATCGCATTGCACAGGAAGCCATGCAGAACATTGCCAAACATGCCCACGCAACAAGAGTTAATTTGACGTTGAAGGAACAAGAAAATCGTCTCGTTCTGGAAATTCGTGACAACGGCAAAGGTTTCGATACGAACCACGAGTTCCCTGGGCATCTTGGCATGAAATCCATGCCTGAACGAGCCGCACAGATCGGCGGGGAGTTCCACATCCAAAGCCAGCCTGGTGAGGGTACAGTGATAACGGTCACCATACCGAAATAGTTGAAGTGCAAGACGCTCCCATTTCGGGAGCGCCTTTTTTTGTTTCTCCATCGGGCGAAGGTGGGGCAGGCTTCTCCGTCTTAAGACCGAAGATAAAAGGGATAGCATTGGCTACAATGTCTTCAAGATTTCAAACTTTATCTTTATCGGAGGAACCCATGCAAACCCAAGCCAATGTTTCTGTTCGATCATCCAACCGCGGACTTCGTGCCACAGTGCTGTCATTCTTTGAACGGCGTCCTGTGCTTTCGGCAGTTATCATCTTATTGATCTATCTGCCAACCGCTACTCTATTCGGTCTCGCCGCCAAAGCGCTCTTACCGCAATACCAGCCTGATTTCGTCGCATTGATTGGTATGTCTGTTGTCATCGCATTGACCCTGTCCGCGCTGGGATTTTGGAAGGCAGCTGGATTCAACTTCCCAACCGAATGGCGCGACTCCCGCCTGGTGATTGTCCCATTCCTGATCGTGTTGGGATTGCCTTTCCTCAAAGGCATCAAAACGAACGATGCAGGTACACTCGTTTACCTTGTGATCGGCTATGCCCTAACTGGTTTCATGGAAGAAGGTCTCATGCGTGGTATCGTCCTACGCGTTCTCAAACCCACAGGCACAACCTGTAGCGTAGTTATCTCATCTCTGCTCTTTGGGTTGATGCATATTGGCAACTTGCTCTATCGCAATCCATTTATCGTGTTTGCTCAAATGATTGGTGCCTTCGTGCATGGAATTGGTCTCAGCGCCATTCGCCTGCGCACCAACACGATCTGGTTCCCCGTTATCCTTCACGGTCTGCATGATCTGGCTCTGAAATATACTAACTTCCCGGCCATTCCGTTGGATGTGGTGCAGGTCACGTTGCTGATGGTATATGGTGTTTATCTATTACGTACGTGGAGAGACCCGGAAAGCACCGAGGGTAGATCAAATGACTCGCTGTAGTGGCTGCTTGTTTGAGCTTATCTTTTGCGAAAACGACATCAACATCTAATATTCATATGTTTGGTTCAACTCCCGCTTGACTCGAAAAGGCGGCGGGAGTTTTTTAATTTGAGATTAATTGTATCGTGTTACGCTTATTAAGCGCATCTATCCCATGGTGGTGTTGCTTTTCAAGTGCGCATTAGCCCAGAAGATATTAAAGTATCTTCTTTATCAGGCAACAGTGAGAGGGGATTTTTAACTATCCAATCCAATCTTCGCGTTCGAAGCAATATGTACCAAGACTTTGGTGGTTTTACCATGTCAACTGCTTGGTGGGTTCTTCTGCGCGAATTTCAAGAGAAAGGAGAGTATTTCAGGTATGACAAAAATACAAGGGGTCAATCTGGCGTTACGCGCCCTCATGGAGCTGGGCATTGTAATTGCCCTTGCAGTCTGGGGCTATCAAATGGGCGAAGGTCTAAGTATGAAAATTCGTAACTGCTCACGACTTTTTTAGAAAAATGGTGTTGTAACCGACATGATACCAGAGACAGTCAAGACACCGATAGAGGAACTTTCGAGGGAAGAACTAATTGGGTTGCTCTACGAATTGACAAACCGAGTTCATGAATTGGAAGAGAAATTGCGTTTGAAACAAACGCCGACGACCTCAAAGAATTCGTCACAACCGCCATCGCGGGATTTCAAGTCGGAAAAAAAGAAGCGCAAGCGAAGTAAAAAGAAAGGCGCCAAAATGGGGCACGAAAAACTCGAACGCGCCCTGATTGATAATCCCAGCCAAGTGCTCTATGCAGTTGTAGACAATTGTCAAACCTGTCACATCAACTTGTTGGATCAGGTACCCGTGCAGGTGATCCGCCGTCAGCTCACGGAATTGCCAGAGATTCAACCTGTGGTGATCGAAACGCAACAATACGAAGTGCTCTGTCCGTGTTGCGGCGAACTTCAACGCGGGAAATTGCCTGAGGGGTTGGCAGCGGGGCGCTATTTTGGTCCGCGTTTGGAAGCCACGGTGACGATGTTACATCACGAACATCATCTTGGATTTGAACGGCTCGTCGAGGTATGCGGTGAGATATTTAATCTACCGTTGAGCGAAGGCGGAGCAGTGGCGATCCTCAAGCGGGCGGGTAAAGCCGTGTTCGGCGAAGCGGAAAAGATCGGCGAGAAAGTTCGGCATGGCAAGGTGGTTGGCAGTGACGAGACCCACGCACGCGTGCACGGATTAAATTGGTGGCAGTGGGTCTTTGTCAGCGGGAATTACGAATATCACTTGATGATGCCCAGCCGCGGTTACGATGTGATTGAGACCTTCATGGGCGAGTGCGAAGCGGAAGTTTGGGTGTGCGACTGTTGGAAGCCGCAGTTGAACGCACCTGCGAAAATGTGTCAGATTTGTATGGCGCATCAAATCCGCAACTTGCAAGGTTTGATTGAGAAACGTCCGCACTTGGCATGGGCCAAAGAGATGCAAACTTTGTTCCGAAAAGCGGTCCATCTGGGAAATCGCCGGGAGCAAATGACTGAAAGAGGATATCAAAGGCAGGTAACGATCCTCAACAAGAAATTGGATCAACTGCTGAAGCGCAGGTTCAGCGGTTTGGGAACCAACCTGCTGGATCGCTATCGAAAGCGACGCGATTCGCTCTTCCTTTTCCTGGACCGTGCCGATGTGCCAGCTGACAATAATGCCTGTGAGCGCGCCTTGCGTCCAGCTGTAATTCATCGCAAAGTCATGGGAAGTTTCCGTTCCGACTGGGGCGCTCAGACCTACGCTGGTTTAGCCACTGTCCTGAACACTGCCAAACGCAACGGCGAGAACGCCTTTCAAAAATTGGTGCATCTGATGGGGACGCCCATCTTGCCTTTCCTGCTTCAACCAGATTTTGCGTGAGCAGTTACGATTTTTCCAGTCAGGTGCCATCACTTCTTCCTTCATGAGCCATTGGAAGAATGCACGGAGAGTCCGGTAAGCTCCATGGACACCGCCCGGATTATGTTGTTCTCCATACGCGAGAAAATAGCGCCGTAGGAAATCTGGGGTAATCTCCTGGATGAATGTTAACGAATTTGCGTTGCAGTACTCAATGAAACTGCACAGGAACTCTCTTATAGAACTTGAGTGTATGTCGGGATAACTCTCTTGCTTGGCGGTCGATCAAAAAAGAATTGGCCGTTGCTCCGATAGAATCCCCTTGGGGAATTTCAAGAATCGTCTGCTCATGGATTTTAGGGTAAAACATAGCGGTTTTTCCTTCCTGAACAGCCTATTTTTAGGGTAAAAACCGCTATGTTTAGGTGAGCCACCGATGGGATTCGAACCCATGACCTGACGATTACGAATCGTCTGCTCTACCAGCTGAGCCACGGTGGCTTGTTTAGCGGCGGAGATTATAAAGGATTACACATATTCCCGCAAGTTTTCAGGCTTACGCGGCGTCTAGAATGCGGAAAAGCCCATGTTAAATATTGCCATGCTCTCTTATCACACTTGCCCGCTAGCGACACTGGGCGGTAAGGATACCGGCGGAATGAATGTTTATGTCCGCGATCTCACGCGTCAGTTGGGACAGATGGGCATCCACGTGGATGTATTCACGCGTTCGCAGGATGAACACGTACCGCACGTTCTGCATGATCTCGGTTATGGGAACCGGGTCGTCCACGTGCCAGCAGGACCTGAACATCCGATTCCCAAACCGGAATTGACGGATTACGTCCCGGAGTTTGTGCGTGGGATCGAATATTTTGCCTGCGAAAAGGATATCAAATATGACATCATCCACAGTCATTACTGGATGTCCGGCATCGCGGCCGCCTCTCTTTCCGACGCCTGGGGCGGGACTCCGATTGTACACATGTTCCACACTCTCGGCGAGATGAAGAACCGCATCGCGCGCTCCGAGGAAGAACGCGAAGGCGAGTACCGCATCAATGGTGAGAAACAGGTGCTCCGTCGCGCGGATCGGATCGTTGTCGCCACACTGGCCGAGCTAACGCAGTTGCGTTTTCTCTATAAAGCTAATGATCGCAAACTGGTTGTCATCCCACCTGGTGTGGATGTGAGTCATTTTTATCCAATCCCAGCCGACGAGGCCAAGCTATACGTTGGGCTGAAAGCCGATGACCGCATGATTCTGTTTGTGGGGCGGATCGAGCCGCTCAAAGGCGTGGATACGCTGATCGAGGCGATGTCCTGTTTACAGTGGAAGGAAAAACAGCCCGTACATCTGGCCATCATTGGTGGCGATCCGTCGGCCAGCCCGGAGGAGATGTCCGCTGAGATGGCGCGTCTGCAAAAGTTGTGTGACGATCTGGCCGTGGGGCAGACGGTCATCTTTCTTGGCAAGCGCGACCAGGATAAATTGCCTTATTACTATTCTGCCGCGGAATTGGTGGTCATGCCTTCGCATTACGAGTCATTTGGCATGGTGGCGCTCGAAGCCATGGCCTGCGGTACGCCGGTCATTGCCTCGGAGGTGGGTGGGCTGGCGTATCTTGTTCGGGATGGCGAGACTGGTTTTACCATTCCGGATGGTGAACCCGAAGCGTTGTGTGAAAAAATATCCTGGCTCTTGAGTAACTCGCAACTTCACCGGAAGATGAGTGCGCGCGCCGTTGAATATGCCCAGGATTATGCCTGGGAAAAGATCGCGAATCAGATCCTTGATGTTTATGAAGAATTGCGCGTGCCCGCCTAAAGCGATAGCGCCTTGCGTACCGCATCCAGGATGGCGTGCCAGGTACCGGGCATTGCCAGGTCTCCACTCTGACGCCACAACCACGAGAGAATCAATCCCATAAATAACTGTGCAACTATCAGTTCGAGAATCACGACAATCGATAGTGAACCTACGATTGGCATATGCCAAAGGCCCCAAAGCACGGAAGCAAAAGCAGCCGATGTCCAATCTGCTCCTTTTTCATCGCGGTACAGATATGAATTGAGCGCGCCGCGAAAGACAACTTCTTCAGCAACAAAGATCGCGGGCACATAAAAAAGCAATGACTGAATACCGGTCAAGGCACGTTTGCCGAGGGCCAGCTCCTGATTGTTATGCATGAATTGTTGAATGAATCAACGAACCAAAACTATGGGAATGACCAGTAGCAATAACACCCCGATTTGTTCCATGTTTTTCCTCCCCAAAACTCGAAAAGCAAACGCCGCACCGGTTGCCCCCAGAATTGCCATCAAACCGTGGATGGTAATCTGCCAACTCCCTTCATGGATTCCAGCCACCGTGGCTTGTATTAGACCGATCAAAAATAGGATTAACCAGGCCAGCGTCCGACGATCGAATTGGAGAGTTTGTCCATGCCTCAGCCATAACTCGCTTAATGGTCTCTGCGCCACAAGCATTTGGAATAGGACAGTAATTGGCATGCCCAAGAGAAGATAGGCATTTGCATCTGGATGCAAAAGAAATCCCAATGCTACATAGGACGTTACAACCAGGGTAACAACAAAATATCGGTAAAGTTTTGGCTGATGACTTAAGTGAGGTGATTCAACCAAAGTTTCTTTTCCGTTCATATTATAGGATCATGTTCAGCATGACTATCAAGCTGATGGTCAACAGCTTCGATCTAAATATTTGCGATGATCTCATTGTGTGCTGGAATTGTCTACCAATGCGGATTTGGCAATGCGGTCCCCTGTTGCTCCAATGCCGTGCGACTGGTGGGCCACCGGGAGAAATAGACTTCGTCGAGTCTATCCAATAACTCCCGGGCCAGATCGTTGATGGCTGGCGAGATTTCTATTGCTTTGCCTTTTCTCAATGCAGTGGCATCGATTTCTGCCGTGATTTTTTCTCCGGGAAAAGTCTGGCCGAGCTGCTGATAAATCCTGCGGAAAACCTTGCCTGGTTCCGCGATGAGATGTTCGTATTTGCACATAATGATGTTCGGATTAGTCTCCAGACCCAGATCGAAAAAGAGGCGATTACGAGAGTACCAAAAGAGCACGGCCGCGTCATAAGGATTCATTTCTTCTGAGAAGTGCAACGATATGAACTCTTCTGACATCATCCGAGACACGCTCAGATCTCCAGTTGTCCGGTTGATTCTCAACGATCGGCCGAATATCATGGATGCCGTTTTTGATCCCAAAAGTTTTAAGGTTTGAATTGGCGACATCCTTATAATCCCTGAATAACCAGAGAGCCTTGCTGTTGGGAAAGGTGTCCAACAGGGTCAGGACATTTTGCGACTCGACCAGAGGCTTCAGAACGATAAATTGTGCCTTGTCTTTTTGGATTTCTTCGACGACGGTGTTGAGTGGATTCAAGCGTATCCCTTCGATGGATGAAAGTCTGCTTCTTTCCCCGTAAATTTTTACATTCAAATCCCGTTCGAACACTCTTTGCATGACGGAGGTGCCTGAGCGCTGACAACCGACGATAGACAACGTTTTCCTGTGCCCCACATAGGCACTGTCGAGATAAGACCTTATCTGTTGATAGATTTTCTTTTCCTGAAGAAATAATTTCCTCAGGATTTTCCTGGTCAGGCTCCTGGAATTATTTCTTGCCATCCACATCTCCTTATCCTTTTGGCGAATACCGGTCGCGTCCCCTTTTTTCCTGACACCACTGTGCGTTGAGCTATTCCTTCAGCTTCACATAAAAGATCAATTGACCTTCCATATCTTTGGTCCGCATTTCAAAGTGGTCTTTCAATTTGTTGAGCATGCGCGAGAGTTGTTTGTGTCCATAGGTACGCGGGTCGAAGCCCGGATCCACCTGATAAAGAGCATTGCCCAGTACATCCAGCCGTGCCCAGCCATCCTGTCCAACGGCCATTTCGAAGGCCTGGCTCAAGACGGGCATCGGATCAGGTTCTTCCTTTTCATCTTTTGTCTTTCTCGTTTTGCTGGATGGCGTGCGTTTAGGTTGTGTAGCTTTCTTTTCTTCCACCAGGTTTTCGGTATAGACGAACACATCACAGGCATTGACAAAGGCCTTGGGTGTCTTTTTCTCGCCTATGCCCATGACGAAGATCCCGCTCTCGCGAATACGCGTAGCCAAACGGGTGTAATCACTATCAGAAGAAACAAGACAGAACCCATCGACAACACTTGAGTGCAGGATGTCCATGGCGTCGATGATCATGGCGCTGTCGGTGGCGTTCTTTCCCACTGTATAGCGGAACTGTTGAATGGGTTGGAAGGCGTGATAATTCAAGGTTTCCTTCCAGGAGTTCATGTTGTTGGTCGTCCAGTCCCCATAAATGCGGCGGACAGTGACCTGCCCGTGACGACCTGCCTCCACAAGCATTTGCGGGAGCAGGGAAGATTGCGCGTTATCCCCATCGATCAGGATGGCGATTTTTTGACGACCGTCGGATAAAGTTTCGTTTGCCATGGGCAAATTATACTTGCTTTGTAAACTTCATTTGATAGGAAATATTGCATTTGGCTTTCTGAATTGCCGTTCATTTCTTTACCAAATCTTTATAAAGCATTCAAAACACCTTTATCTGCCGGGATTAAACTGTGCGCATGCAACGCTAAATAGGTACAATAGTCTCATGCCTCCCAAAATTCTTGTGATCGATGATGAACCCAGTATTCTCAATTTGGTCGCTTCCTATCTCAAAGCAGAGGGATATGAAGTCTTCACTGCTTCGGATGGTCCGGCGGGGCTTAAGTCGGCGCGGGCCTTCAAGCCGGATCTGGTGATCCTGGACCTGATGTTGCCCGGCATGGATGGGACCGAATTGCTCTCACGCCTGCGCCGTGAATCGGACGTGTATGTGATCCTGCTCACAGCCCGGACGGAGGAGACGGATAAAGTTGTGGGATTGAGCCTTGGCGCGGATGATTATGTTACGAAGCCGTTCAGTCCGCGCGAGTTGACGGCACGCGTCAAGGCGGCGCTGAGAAGAATCCAAACGGGAACAAGCACCGGCCTGGAAGGAGGCATACTGTCCTTTCGTCACGTGCGCGTCGATCTGGACGCGCATCAGGTCACAGTGGATGAACATCCCATTGAACTCACTACGGTGGAGTTCGATCTGTTGAGGGCTCTTGCTGAAAATCGCGGTCGGGTCCTCTCGCGAACAATTGCTGGAGAAAGTTTGGGGCGGAGAGTACTTTGGTGAAATGCGCGTGGTGGATGTGCATCTCGGGCATGTGCGCCAGAAGTTGGGAGAGACGAACTTCATTGCAACTGTGCGCGGCGTGGGATATCGTTTTGAGGACGAACCTTTATGAACGATTATTTGCGAAACCATATCGGTGTGAAATTGTTGTACTCGTACCTGGTCGTGATCCTGGTGGGTGTCTTCGTTTTGGTGATTGCCAGCCAATGGACTTTGCCCAGCGCGTTCAATCATCATATGGGTGGTTTGGGTTTTGGCATGATGAACGGACGTGGTGGCGCAATGCAGAGCTTGTTTGCTGATTTTCGCGCCGGTTTTAACGAGACGCTGGTCTATGCTGGGCTGGCTTCTGTGGTGGTCGCCATCCTCGTAGGATTATTTTTCAGTCGCCGCGTGACTGCACCGTTAAGTTCCATGATGAGCGCCAGTCAACGAATTGCAGAAGGTCATTATGATGAGCGCGTGCACGTACCTGGCACTGATGAATTAGGCCAGCTTGCGACACACTTCAATCAAATGGCTGAGAAACTCGAACAGGTCGAAGCCATGCGCCGCCGTTTGATCGGTGATGTCAGCCATGAATTACGAACACCACTCACTGCGATCAAAGGCTCAATGGAAGGTTTGATGGACGGTGTGTTGCCGGCTACGAACGAAACCTATCAACAAATCCATCTGGAGGCCGATCGCTTGAAGCGGCTTGTGGATGATCTTCAGGAATTGAGTCGCGTGGAAGCGCATGCCTATCAATTGGATGTCTGTCCGGTGGATATTACAAATGTCCTACGAACGGTGACAAAAAGGCTGGCGACTCAGTTTGAAGCCAAACGCATCTCTTTGGAACTCGACCTGCCGCGAGACCCTCGGCGCGTCCTGGCCGATGAGGATCGCATTGTGCAAGTGCTTACGAATATATTTGCCAACGCACTTCAGTATACAAATGAAGACGGCAAGATAACGATTTCTGCAAAACAGACTGAGAAAGAATTGCAGATAGCTGTACGCGATACTGGTATCGGCATTCCGAAAGAGCATCTTCCGCACATCTTTGATCGCTTCTACCGCGTGGATAAATCGCGTTCACGCCGCGCAGGCGGCGGCAGCGGTATCGGATTGACCATCGCAAAACATTTCGTTGAAGCGCAGGGCGGCAGGATTTGGGTGGAGAGTGAAGGTGAATCAAAAGGCAGTGCTTTTATTTTCGCACTGCCTTTAGCGTAATGATCTATCCGGAGGGCACGGGCGTATTCAGCCCATCCGGATTCGGTGCCAGCACGCCGATATCGCGGCAGGACTGTGTACCGACCCTTTGAAACAATCCGCCATCGCCTGTGACTTCCACTTGTATGGGGGTATCCGCTTTGTAGGTGCTATCTACCGTCAGTTTCAATGTCACCTGGTAACCAATGGGGAGTAGTGTCACCGCAATGGTTTTATCGGGATGCACGCGGCCCTCATCCAGCGCCTTCAATGTAGTCGTGAGATTGGTCAAATCCACACCACCCGCATTTCTCAAGATAACAAAGGCATTGGTCACTTCGCCCATTCCGTGAGCTATATCGATGCTGGTGTTGCAGCCCAGAAGTCTCGACGGATACAGTCGGTCCACTGGGCGCGCTTGTCTCTGTTATTGTGGGTGTCTCTGAAGGAAGGATTAAAGTTGGCGCAGTCGTAGCAGTGATAAACGAGACAGCAGTGGGTGTTTCGACTGGAGGAGTTGCGGTCATCGTGGCTACACCGATCACGAGAGGCGTTGCCGTGAAAATGGATGGCGTGGGAGTGGAGAGCAGCAGGGGAGTAGGGTTGGGAAGTGGTTGAATGACCCAGCCATTGCAGGATGCCAGCGCAAATGTCAACAGAAGCGCAGGAATGATCTTTTTCATTTCTTCTCCTCCATTTGATTGTATCCCGCTTTAAGGAAAGGGCAAAGCCAGTATTTACCTTTGCTCATAATTGTCCGCTGTGCTCCCAGTTTTCCAGCTTCTTTTGATATGCAGGATCATTGTAACGTTCCAACGCAAATGCACTCGCGTACGACGGCAGCTCACTTCCAGCGACATGCGCGGCCAATAGCTCACCGACTCCACAAGCAGACATAATCCCGTAACCCGATACCGCACCAATCATATATGCACCCTCTAAGCCCATCGGCCCAATCAAAGGACGATTCTCACGCGTCTTTGTATAGTATCCGCCATCCAACTGCGGACGCGGCAATCTGTTGAAATATTCCCGCATGCGTGGAAGCATGACAGCGAGACCCCGCAGAGCGATCTCGGGATATTGTTCATCCATCATGGGAGGCCAGGCTGGATCCATTATTTTTGTTTGATATTCCCACAGCATCAAAATCGTCTGGCTATCTCCAGCGCCTTCCGGCCGTGTATGGACACCTGCTGGAAATTGTTCGATCATCCAAAGTGTCTCCATATCTGCGGCCAATGCCTTGCGCTCATCATCTGTCCAGGGCAATGATTGCGCGTCATTCCAGATCAATAACGGTGCACCGCGCCCAACTACCCCCAGGGAATCCTTGATGGCGGCTTTGAGATGCAGTTCGGTGTGGACGGGCAAGTCGACGTCGAGAAGCCGGCCTACATCCTTGAGGTACGGACCAGCGGCATTGATAAACAGGGGAGAATCGATGCATTCTCCGGATCCCAGCCTGATTCCACTTATGCGATCGTTTGCTGCCTCCACGCCTGTGACCCGTGCGGATTCGAACCGGACCCCCCGGTTGCGGGCCGTTTCGAGGAGGTACATTCCAAGCTGCTGCGCGCTCAGCCAACCTGCCCGCCGAACGTGTAAGGCGGCAACGGCGCGTTCCGTTAAGTAAGGAAAATACTGACGAAGTAGTCGATTGCCAATCAGCAAGTCTGCCCCGATCGGCTGGTTCTGGAAACCCTCGGTTGGTGTAGGTTGGTAGGATAAGGCCGCAGAGGGGTGCTTGCGTATTGGACCCGCACCCAGGCTTGAGATCCGGCGTGCAGCCGACTCCAAATTGGCAATTTTGCTTTCATCGGCGGTCACGTACAAGTAGCCTCGTCGATTTATTCGAAAGACATTGCCGCTTTCATCGGCCAGCATTTCCATAAGATCGATCGAACGATTCATCAGCGCGAGCATCTCGGCGTTGGGCCACCAATTGCGATAGCATTCGGTGGAGCGGTCGCTTGTCAATGAGAGAGGAGAGCGTTCATCGACCAGAAGGATTTTCTTGATACCTGCTTTGCTTAGGAAATAAGCTGCGGCAATTCCAGTAATCCCCGCGCCGCAAATGACAGCGTCAGCTGTACGAGTCATGAGTTCGAAAATTTGGCTTTAAGTTCATCCCAACCCGGTTCGACCAACACAGAGCCATCCGGGAAGATGATGGTTGGAACGCTTTTATAGCCGTTGTTGAGTTTCATTACGAACTCTGTGGCTTCTGGATTTTCCTCCAGCCCAATGCCAACATAAGAAATGTGGTGTGCTTCAAAAAACGCTTTGACACGCCTGCAGTCTGAACAAAATTCAGTGGTGTACATCGTGATTTGGGCAGGGGAAAGGCTGTTGCGGTCGGTCATCTGTGTTCCCTTAATCTGAGTATATCATTAGAGCGCATAAATGGCCGTTTCCTTACGAAAATATCAGAAGCTGGAATATGTAACTCATCTGTATCCAAGATCCAAGAACTTGTGAAGCACCTCCAAACTTGCGCTCAATGTAGCGGGTTACTGCAAGTTGTATGACAAATTGCTGCATCATTGCAGTTTGATTTCAAACGGAGTGTTACTTTTTCTAATAATTTGCGTCTATTAAGAGTTCCATCAAAGCAACACGTACCAGTATCATATTTCGGGCAGTATCTTTTGGTAGACAAAGGATTGCTAACCGTACATGAGTTGTGAATTTGGATTTGCATAAGTGCCATAATGACAATGACTAATTTTCGACGATCATTCTTTTGGACCGCCATATACCTGGCCATCATTTTTGTTTTGGGTCAGGCAGACTATGCTGGCAGACCGATCATTAATTTCGCGTCTTATTTTTACCTGGCTGTCATGATCGCAGTGCCTGTTACGCTTTTCTTCCCAGGCGTTTCCCGTGTTTCTGTTTATGTACCGTTGGCGGTCTGGGCTGCCATTTATCTTGTTTTGCTTCAGGTTCTTGATAGAACGCACTCTACTTCTTCGATTGAATTTCCCGTGATCATTTTAGAGTTTGTTTTGTTGGAGATTGGTGTCTGGTTTGCTTTTCATTTGGCCTTTCAAATTAGCCATGCTGAGTTAATTATGGATGCCCTGGCCCTGGGAGCATTTCCCAATCGGGTAAAAGATGTGGAGGCGGAAGGTCAGAGGATCAAGGTTGAATTCACACGCAGCCGTCGTTACAATCGTCCACTCAGCATTTTGGTGCTTGAGGCAGACCATGAGGACAGGATAAACACCAGGGAAGTGGTCAAGAGTATTCAACACGATTTGATGAATTGATTTACCGCAGCCAGGATCGGTCAAATTATTGATGATCGAATACGCCAGACAGATCTTGTGCTGAAAGATCACCGGGGGCGTTTTCTGATTCTTTGTCCGGAAACTGACCTATCCAGCGTGATCCTTCTTGCGAAACGTATGCAGCAGGCGATTACAGAACGAATCGACCTGAAAGTACAATGTGGTGTGGCGTCATTTCCAGATGAAGCTCTGACATTTGAAGATTTGATGAAAAAAGCCTATGAACGTCTTTCCACTGAGATGCCGCTTGATGATTTGGTTATCTTGGAGAATACACCACTTCCTAATAACGTTCATCAGGAGACATCTTGATCATGAGTGTAATTGAGCTTGCCTCGCCAGGAGGCATAGATTGGCTTAAGAAATTCGATCCCAACAAACGCGGATTAACTGGGCGTGCCTATCAGACAGCTAAAAGAGCCATGGACCTTATTCTGGTGATCTTGAGTTTGCCAGTATGGTCGTTGCTCCTGGTTGTGATTGCTTTTTCCATTTGGATCTCTGCATCTGGAGAGCCTGTATTGTTTCATCACTTAAGGACCGGCAGGCACGGGAAGCGTTTTTACATGTACAAGTTTCGTACAATGGTGCCGAATGCGGAGGCGTTAAAGGCAAAGTACGCACATTTGAATGAATTGAAGTGGCCTGATTTCAAGATCACAAATGATCCGCGCGTTACGCGGATTGGCAAGCTTCTTCGGAAAACCAGCATGGATGAGTTGCCGCAGTTGATCAATGTTTTGCGTGGAGATATGAGCCTGGTGGGTCCTCGTCCTACTTCTTATTCTTCGGAAAACTATAAGTTATGGCAGACTGGCCGCTTTGATGTGTTACCTGGCATGACCGGCTTATGGCAGATCATGGGACGTGGCACGGTGGATATCGATACCAAGTCCCGGTTGGATATTGCTTACATTGAGCGCGCAAGTTTGTGGTTGGATCTAAATATTCTCTGGAGAACAATACCGGTAGTCTTAAAACACCGAGGAGCGCATTAAGGAATGCGCTTGATTGTATTCTAACGATGGAGTCCTAGATGGAAATTCGATTATATTTTCAAATGCTTCAGCGGGGTTGGTGGATTATTTTGTTAGTAGCGGTCATGGCACTTGCCATGTCGTTGGGTATCTCTTACACCGCTGTGCCTCAGTATAGTGCAGTTGCCCGTTTCATTATCACTCCTGGCGCGTCGTTGACGACAGGGCGTGATGTGGTTTCCGGACTGCAGACGCTTGATCGAAGTATCGTGGCTACCTATGTGGAGATCATGAACAGTCGACGGATATTATCCGAGTTGCTTGCCTCGCTGAATCTCAGTTCGACCCAAGTCCAGGACGATTACACCATCATGGCGGTGGAATTGCCGGATGCGAGTGTGATTGAGTTAAGCGTCACAGGTCCAAATCCCAAAGTCGCTGCCGATATTGCAAATACAATTGGAAACGATACGATCAGCTTTGCGCGCAGCCTAAATACAGTCTATGTGATCAGTATTCTGGATACGGCGGTGCCTGCCGAAGAGCCCTTCAGCCCGCAGCCGGTACGGGATTTAGCCGTAGCGCTGGTGTTAGGGATTATGGTCGGCGCGTTACTTGCCATTCTAAGTGAACAAATTCGCATTCCCCTGGAAACCTATCGACAACGTACTCGCATCGATAATGTCACCGGTGTCTATAACAGCCGCTTTTTTCCATCGTTGCTGGAAGATGAACTTGCGCGTCATCCCGAGGAGGTTTTGAGCCTAGGTATCGTTGAACTGACAGGTCTCGAAGATTTGCTTGATACTCTGCCTCCCGCTGGGTTGAACTGGGTGCTAAGAAACATTACAGCGACGTTAAGAAAAGAATTGCGCGGGCATGATGTGATCGCGCGTCTTTCTGACAACGCCTTCATTGTTATGCTGCCTGCCACATCTGGCATGGCCGCCAGCCGTACTTTTGGGAGAATCTGTCAGGCTTTGTCCCAACCAGCTATCCTTCCACAATATGGTGTGACCGTTGAGTTCGATCCTCATATTGGCGGAGCCGTTTACACTAACGATATTTCATCTCAAGATTTGCTTGAGAAGGCGAGAAATTCAGTTGAACAAGCCCGGAGGGATACATCCAATCCGATCTATGTCTGGGAAATGAACAACCCCTTCTGGGTTGAAAAAGATATGAGTACTTCACTTGAGGGATCGGATGTTCTCCAATAATTCCCTGGTGATAAAGGAGACCAATCGAGTAGAAGATAGAAATTGGGATTGGCTGATATTTGGTTTTGCCATTCTATCTCTGCTGATTGGCGCGGCCGTTGCTTACCTGGTAGGAAGCACCGGACTGCTCTCCATTCTCATTACCTCGATTATTGTCCTGATCATTATCGCGGTGCTCTATCCCGGATTGGCACTTTTCGGGTTGCTTTTTGTAGTTTATATTAATCTTTCTGATGTCTTGATAAACTACCATGGCCTGCCATCGATTGCCAAACCTCTGGTCGCGATTGTCTTTGGCATCATATTGATCCGCGCCGCGGTGTTTAAGGATCGTTTTCGTGGATGGCAGAGTTTTGTGTTCCTGGCGGTTGTCTACGGCCTGATTGGTGTTATTCCCATGCTAATCGCCACAAACTACAGCGCGGTCTTTCTAAGTTTGCAGGATTATCTGAAGGATGTATTTATTGGTTTGGAAATCATCCTTCTCATTCGCACGCCGAAAAGCTTAAGGCAGACAGTGTGGATCTTATTAATAGCCGGGTTGCTGATGGGCGCTTTAACTTTCTATCAGCAGATTACAGGCACTTTCGATAATCCATACTGGGGATTTGGAGCCAATAAAACGGACACAACCTCTGGATTGCGTCTCGCTGGTCCGATCGGTGACCCAAATACGTATGCGCAGATCATGGCTGTTCTACTCCCTCTGGCGCTTGAACGGGTTTGGAATGAGAAAAGAACGCTTCCGCGCTTTTTGGCGTTAGTGGCACTGTTTCTTTGCGGATTTACGGTCATATTTACCTATTCGCGGGGAGGATTTTTAGCGGTCATATTCTCTCTGGCGTTCATGGCTATTCGTAGGCCGCCGCGCCCGGCCCTGGCGATCGGGATGCTGGGCATCCTCATTTTTATTTTCCAGCTTCTTCCAGAATCCTACTTGACCCGGGTTTCCACCTTGTTTGATTTTCTCCCCAACAGCCAGACATCGATCTTGCAGGATTTTTCCTTCCGAGGACGTTCCAGCGAAAACCTGGTCGGTGAGATGATGTTTCTGGACCACCCTGTGATCGGTGTGGGAGCTGGAAACTTCAATGCCCATTACCAGGATTATTCCCGCAGATTGGGTCTCGATCCTCGCCGGGACCCGCGTTCGGCCCACAGTCTTTATTTGGAGGTAGCTTCCGAGAGGGGCGTGCTGGGTTTGACCGTATTTTTTGCCATCATTGGTTCTGCTTATTGGAGTCTCCGACAGGCTGAGAAGCGATACTTACGTTTGGGCATGAAGGATTTTGCAGACCTGACTGTTGCCATCTCGGCAGGTTTGACAGCCTATCTGGCAGCGGCACTGTTCCTGCATGATTTATTTATCCGCTATTTTTGGGTATTGATTGGGATAGCCTGGGCAGCGGCTTCGATTGCGAAACAAGTGCATCGTTCATCTAAATCCACCAGAGTATTATTGTCGTGACTTAATCCTCATCCAAGCCAGTCTCCTTCTCTACGGAAGCCGTACGAGGGACTCTTTGGAGTTACCTTTCGTTTTTCTCCGGGAAGCTGTTAAATTTTATTTCAACCATCATACTTGCTCGTCTGCTTGTCCCGGAGCAATTTGGGTTGGTGGGTTACTGCACGCTTGCCATTCAGTACCTGGATATTATCAATACAACAGGTTTGGCGAGTGCCTTGATTGCACGCAAGGACAAATTTGAAGAGGCGGCGAACGCTGCATATTTTGCAAGCATTACTCTGGGTTTGGTTTCATTTGGAATCTCATGGTTCTCTGCACCCTTCGTTGCTAATTTCTTTCACGAGCCCGCAGTAACCAACCTGTTTAGGGCGTTGAGTGTCTCCCTGCCGATCTCGAGTTTGGGATTGGTTTCCAGCGCGTATTTAAGCCGGCACTTGCAGTTTCGTAAAAAGGTCATGGGCGACCTGGGACGGACTCTTCTTAAAGGACTTGCCTCCATTATTTTAGCTCTGGCTGGCTGGGGACCATGGAGTTCTCGTATATGGATTGGTGGTTGGAGAAATCGCCGAAGCGATCTTTATGTGGCTTTTGGCGGGGTGGAGACCGGGTCGTAAATTTGATCCTCAGGTAACACGGGAAGTGATCATCTATGGATTGCATATTATTGTGGCGAATATAGCTGCGGAGTTTCGCAATAATGTTGACTACATTATCGTGGGGCGTGTTCTGGGATCCGCCTTGCTGGGTATTTACACCATGTCCTATCGCATTCCCGAACTTGTGATTGGCAATATCAACGGGGTGGTTGCCAATGTCACATTCCCGCTGCTTTCACGCGCACAGCATGATTTCGCTTCCTTGCGGGCAGTTTACTTTGGGTATATTCGGTACATTGCATTGTTCGCGTATCTTGCTGGTTTTGGTTTGGTGCTGGTGTCTCAGCCCTTTGTTGAAACGTTTCTTTCTCCGGCATGGAATGCCATGATAGTGCCCATGTCGTTGATTGCAGTTTCCTTTGCAGTTAAGGCAATTGGTTACGTGGCCGGCGTACTCTACAAGGCAATTGGCAAGCCCGATATCCTCAATCGCATACTCCTGATACAATTTCCACTTGCGATTGGCGTTCTAATTTACTGTTCGCGCTGGGGTATTGTAGGTGTAGCGGTGGGACAGCTGGCGCTTTCCTTTCTTTACGTGACGATGCTTACCGTGGTAATCGATCGGATCTTGAAATTCCAACTGCGGGAATTGCTCGAAGCATTATTGCCTGCCATCGTTTCATCGATAATGATGGTCGCGGTCGTGAAAGTGTTTCAACTGGGTGTCTCTCTAAACGGTCTGGTTGGATTGTTAACGTACGCGCTTATGGGTGGAGTAACGTATCTGGGCGTATTGGCCGTGATTAATAAGGAGATTATCACAGGGGCATTCTCAACTTTACGGGCAGCATTCTCTCGTTCATAGCATGGAGGAGGCTGCATAATGTTCATGTTTGGCTGGTCCATATGGTAGTGGCACATCTGATTGATACCCTGGCCTGGGGCGGGGCACAAAAATTGTTGGTCGACTTCGCAAACGCGGCGGTTCCAAGGGGCCTTAACGTTCTGGTGATTGTTCTCAGAAAGAATATGGATTCCCCGTATCCTGCGCTGTTGGAGAAGGCAGGCGCGCGCGTTGAATTTCTGTCCATCAAAACCCTGTTCGATTTGTCCGCCATTCCCAGATTGCTAAGGATCCTGAGGACAGAGCATGTCGACATATTGCATACACATCTTTCCCAGGCAAATATTTTAGGCGGCCTGGCAGGCAGTCTGGCCGGTATCCCGGTTGTAACTACTTTGCATAATGTCTGGTTGCCATCGAAGACCACGTCTACGTCTGCACCGCGCGCGTTTGTTGAGCGAACTGTCCTGCGTTTTTTGACCAAGAAGTTGATTGCTGTTGGGCATATCGTGGCGGATACACATCAGTCTGTCTTCCCTGCGGAAAAGCTTTGTACCATTCCAAATCCGGTGGATATGTTACCCGAAATATCAGATGCCAAACGCGATGAGTTGCGCCAGGAGATGGCGGGAGATTCCCATCAGAAAATCATTCTGGCGATCGGGCGCCTCATATTGCAGAAAGGTTATTCGCAGTTGATCGCTGCCTTTGCAGAAGTACATAAACGGCACCCTGGCGCGACACTGATATTTGCCGGCGATGGCTACTTACGTGATGAATTGACTGCACAGGCCAAATCTCTGGCGTTGAATGGCAGTGTCCGCTTTTTGGGAAATCGAAAGGATGTTCCTAGGCTTTTGGGTGCCTCCGACCTCTATGTAAATAGTTCCCACTGGGAAGGACTGTCGATTGGCATGCTCGAGGCGATGGCGTCTGGTACCCCTGTTTTGGCAACCAGTGTCGGTGATGCGCCGTATCTTCTGGCTGACGGTAGGGGGGTTTTGGTGCCGGCTGATGATATGTCATCTTTTGCCACGGAATTTTCCCGTTTGCTCGATCAGCCAGATAAGCTGAAAGAGTTGGGCAGGAGAGGACAGGCTTATGTGGAAGAATATCATTCTGTTGGTGCCTGGGTGGATGCGCTGGTGGAAATGTATACCGGCCTGACGGGTAAGTCGCTATGAAAGTGGGCGTTATTATGCTTGTTAACGAGTTTCCGCCTCTGAGAGTTGGCGGAGCCGAAAAACAAGCAGAACGACTTTCCAGGTACCTCTCGTTGCAGGGTTGGCCCATATGGGTCATTACCCGCCATCAAAGAGGACTGGCATATGATGAACTTCAGGAAGGTGTCCATGTAATTCGTCCATCGACTGTCGGCCCGGGAAAATTCAAGACTCTCAGCTTTGTCCTGGCGTCATTGTGGCAACTATGGCATCTGAGAAACAGGTACGAAATATTACATGCACATCTCGCATTTGGGCCTGCCTTTGCAGGTGTGATTGCAGCTCGATTTTTAGGAAAACATTCAATTGTGAAGCTGGGAAATAGTGGTGAATTTGGAGATGTCATCTCGTCCCAGAAGAGCTTGCGTGGCAGATTGCGTCTGTCGGTGATTGGTCGTTGGGCAGATCTAGTCATTGTTCTTGATGAGGCAATGAAACAGGAGGCGATAACGGCTGGGTTTGACGCGAAGCGGCTTCGCCTCATGTCCAATGGTATCGATGCTCTGGCCTTGAATGCTTCAATCTCAGAATTGGAGCGCCAGATCACGATGATGCCGGCTGACAGAATTATTGCGATTTTTGTTGGAAGATTGACAAGACAAAAGTCATTGAACACCCTCCTACAGGCGCTTGCCATAGCCATTCGATCATGTCCTGCGTTGCATCTGGTCTTGCTGGGTGAAGGACCCGAGCGTTCGGAGCTTGAGCAGCAGGTATCTGCCATGGCGATCACGGATCACGTGACCTTTGCTGGCTATCATGCAAACGTTGCCTCTTATTTGCAGAACGCACACATGTTTGTCCTGCCATCAATATCGGAGGGTATCTCAAATGCCTTGCTCGAAGCCATGTCTTTCGGCTTGCCCTGCCTGGTTTCCTCCGTGGGGGGGAATCCTGAAGTTCTTGGTCATGGGGAGTATGGAATTTTATTGCCGCCACAGGATGTTGATGCCTGGGCATGTGCGCTCGTGGAAATGGCAGGCGAAGGCTCACGTCGTAACGCCATGGGCGCGTTGGCTCGCAAACGTATTGCGGACACCTATGACTTCGGTGTAGTTGGAGGAAAGTATGAAGAACTGTATGCCGAATTACTGTCAAAAGGAAGAAATAATTGACCGAACTTCGAGTTCTTCAGTTGATTGATGGGTTGAAGATCGGCGGGGCCGAAGTCCTTTTGCGCGACCTGGTTCACGGATTGCAGGAGGGTGGTTTTCAGGTCAGTGTGGGCTTTAGTACTTCGGGGCCTATTGAAGAATCAATTCGTGCCATGGGTATTTCGCTGACCAGGCTGCCGCGTTTGATGCGTGTCGATCCCTGGTTGTTCTGGGGCATGTGTCAATTGATCAGGCGTGAACGACCGCACATTGTTCATACTCATTTGTTTAAGAGCGATTTCCATGGCCGCCTCGCGGCTCGTCTTTGTGGCGTTCCGGTGGTTGTATCTACTGCCCATAACAATGATGCCTGGGCGCGTCGAGCGGCACTGGGTTACTTGTATGGTTTGACGGCCCGGCTGGCTGACCAGGTGATCGCGGTGTCTGATGAGGTTCGCGATTTCCAGATCCGGTATACGCACACACCCGCAGGCAGGATTGTTACGATCGATAATGGAGTTGCTGTGGATAGATTTGAGAATCAATCAGCTCGTGCTCAGACTGTTCGGCAGGAGTTGAGTCTGGACGAGATGGTTCCAGCGATCGGTATTGTGGGCCGGCTGGAACCGCAAAAAGATCATCGAAATTTTTTGGCATCTGCGGTCCATATCAAGGAGCATCTTCCTGATGCGCGTTTTCTGATCGTTGGTGATGGCTCTTTGCGTGATGAATTGGAGGCGCTCGCACGCAGCCTGAATCTGTTACCGTCCGTCATTTTTTGTGGCATTCGGGAAGATATCCCTGACGTCTTAGCTGCGTTGGATTTGCTGGTGTTTTCCTCTCGCTGGGAGGGCCTGCCGGTGACGCTTCTGGAAGGCATGGCTGCGGGGCTGCCCGTGGTTGCCACCGCGGTGGGCGGTATTCCCGGCGTTGTCCTGGAAAATGAAACGGCTTTATTGGTACCGCCCGAGGATCCTGTTGCATTGGCACAGGCGTGTTTGGTTGTTCTTCAAAATAAAGAACTCGCTCGAACGTTTGGCGCGGCGGGAAAAAAACACGTAACCGAGAAATACAGCATACAGGCCATGATCACCCGTACCGTTGAACTTTATGAAAGACTCTGGAAATCTCATGTCACCGCGGCAAATTCTCTTAGTCTCTAAATCCACCGGTGGATTACTCACTTATATGCGCTGGCTGGCCGGTGGTCTGGACTTGAGCCGCTTCCACTTGACCTTTGCCTGTCTTTCAGAGGGCAGCGCAGAATTGGCGGCTCAACTTGCCCGTCCGCCAGAGATCGAAACCTTGAGCTGGCCGATGAATCGCTTCAAGATCAATCCGGTAACAGATATGTCAGTCATTCTGCGCTTGTTTCGATTGCTGCGAAGCCGGAAATTTGATCTCATTCATGCGCATGGCTCCAAAGCCGGTTTCCTGGCACGAGTAGCGGCAGCTGGATCTGGGGTACCCGTGGTGTATTCGCCTCACGGTTTTGCATTTGATGCTGGAAATGTTTCAGCGTTGGTTGGCTCTCTCTATGCTTTGGTGGAAAAGATCATGGCTCATTGGCTCACTGCGCAAATCATTACAGTTTCAGATGCAGAAAGGAAATCTGCGCTGGCTCGTGGTATAGGTGGGCCAGAGTTGTTCACTACCATTCATAGTGGAATTGACGTGAAGCATTTTGAACTTGTTGCGGATAGAGATTCCCTGCATCGCATCCTTGATGTTCCCACTGATGCCATATTGATCGGAACAGTCGGACGACTTAATGAGCAGAAGGCCCCTTTTGATTTCGTCCGTTTGGTGGCCCTCATGCAGCAATCCTGCGAGAGTCTTTTTTTTGTCTGGATCGGAGATGGACAATTGAAAGAACAGGCTATACATCTGGCCCAGCAGTTAGGCGTGGAGTTGAGCATTCGTTTTGTTGGCGCTCGCTCGGATGTGGCTCCACTCCTGCGCGGTTTGGATTGTTTCCTGTTGACCTCGCATTGGGAGGCATTTCCCATTGTGATCCTGGAGGCGATGGCAGCTCAATTGCCAGTAGTGGCCAGCAATCTCCCGGGGGTGGATGAAGCAGTTGAAGATGGATTTAATGGTTATCTTTGCCCAGTGGGCGATCTGGAAGCAATGCGGGTTGCTATCGAGAAGATTATTGGAGATCGTGATTTTGCTGCTCAACTGGGTACAAATGGAAAAACGAGGCTGCTCCAGTCTTTCACCAGAGAGCGGATGATTGGAGAGCTTGAGCGTGTTTATGTCCAAATGTGTGAAATGCATGCAAATTCGTAAATAAGTGAAAGGTGAAGATATGATTACTCAATTTAAGAAATTCCTGATGATTTTTGTTGCTCTCGCCACCCTGCTGTTGTCAATGCCAATGTCTGCATTGGCGCAGGATGGGGTGGAGCCCAATTCGGGTCAATTTACTTTCCTTCAGCTTGGGCAGGCCGAAATTGGCCTTCTCGGACCTCATGATTCCCGAACGCTCACGTTTGGCCTGCCGGCTGACTGGAAACTGGATGGTGGCGGTGAACTTGAATTGTTGATGACCGTCTCATTCAACCTGCCTGTTGCCACGGATTTTAATTCCCCTGTTGTGGTAAGTGGCGGGCTTCTAACGGTCGAGTTTAACAATCAAGCTGTCGGTGTTCTATCGCTGAATCAAGTGGGTGAGGTGGATCAGCGTATCACCATTCCAGTGGAGGCAATGGCCTCCGCTCGTGCAGATGGACGCATGAAATTGCAGTTGATTCTGGATAGTGGTTTGTCCTGCTATGCAAATCAGCAAATGACCGTCATCGTTCATTCTGGTTCTAATTTTACTTTTCCCTATACTGATGCAGCACCCGATACGGCCCTGGTTAATTTCCCCAGACCGCTCTATCAGGCCTCCATTGTTCAAGACTCAGTGCTCTTTGTAGTTCCTGACAAGCCTTCCTCGGCTGAGTTGGGCAGTGCTTTAACCATCGCGGCCGGCCTGGAAAATATTACCAATAATAGTTTGCAGCTGGATTTGGCAACCGCCAGCGAATTGACTCCCGAGAAGGTTGCAGCTCAGAATCTAATTCTGGTGGGAAAAGCCAATTCCATGCCATTGCTTTCGCAATTAACCCTGCCTGCTGGCGTTGCTTCAGGAAAATTCAAGGATAGCAATCAGGATGATGGTGTGATCCAGATGGTGGATTCGCCCTGGAATCCTGCAAATGTCGTCATGCTGGTTGGTGGAAATTCGGATGCTGGTGTTGCCAAGGCCGCGCAGGCAGTCAGCACCGGTGTAATTCGCGCTGGATCTGCATCTAACCTTGCAATCGTGGAATCTGTACAGCCGACTCCAGTCAATCCCACCCTGGCTGTATATCAATCGCTGGCTGACCTTGGTTATGATGATGAGCAGCTTACTACCTATGGAGCGAATGCGGTCAACTACCGTTTCTACATTCCGCCCGGTGCCTCTATTTCGGCGGATGCTTATTTCGACCTGGCATACACTCACTCTGCTCTGGTTGACTATGAACGTTCCGGGATTGTGGTGAATTTGAATAACCGGCCGATTGGAAGTGCCAGGTTTACGGATGCCACAGCCGGTAATTCCATGAATCATTTGCGGGTGTCGATTCCTCCTTCGACTGTTGTGCCCGGGAACAATCTCTTAACCATCAATGTAAATCTGCTGCCCTTGGATGTCTGTTCGAGTCCATCCACCCGGGAGTTGTGGGCTATGATCTGGGCCGATTCTTATCTAAACCTGCCTCTGGGAATTTTCCCCACAAGTGCTGTCTCGGCTCTGGGCTTGGATACTTATCCGGCACCTTTCACATTTGATTCAACCCTGGGCAGTAGTGCATTCGTCCTCCAAAAGGATAATCCGGATGCGTGGCGCGCGGCATTACAAGTGGCTGGTTTCCTGGGTAATCGAGCAGGCGGCGTGTTGACCACTTTGAAAGCCTTCTATGCTGATGAAATCTCTGAAACAGATAGGGCAAACTACAATCTCCTGGTGGTTGGTCAACCCAGCAAGTTGCCTGTCATGGCGGAATTGAATGGGAGCCTGCCTGCGCCATTCCCCGATGGTGGTGATATAGCCAGCCAGGAAAACCTGCAGGTGACCTTCCGTGTGCCTGCCAGTTCCCCGGCAGGCTACTTGGAGATGGTTCCGTCACCCTGGAATCCAGACAAGGTCGTCATCACAATTCTGGGTAACTCAACTGCAGGAATGCGCTGGGCTGGTTCCACGTTGGTTGACCCAACGCTGCGTTCCCGGTTGGCAGGCAACTTTGCCGTGATCGATGGAACACAGGTGCTTACTGGAGATACCCGCTTGATTTCTGCTGACGCGGGCGTTGTCCCCACTGCCGTTGCGAGCGAATCAGGATCCCAGCCCGGGCCGGCGAGTGTCATTCCCGCAGCAACGGCTCGCCCAACCTGGATCTTGCCCACACTGATTGTCTCGATCGCCGCGGTGCTTCTGATCCTGATCTGGCTGGTGGTTGGAGACAGAAGGAATCGTCGTCCCAAGACTAGATCCAAAGAGGGCTAGTCACCAGGTCATGAAGTGAAATCAATGCAGAGCAGTATTAATTGGGCTGCTCTGCATTGATTCTTTTGATAGGATTTCCAACTTATTGAGTGACGATCTTCGATGCTAATGTTGCCGGATTGACTGTTACATATCCGTGTAAGAAGTCTCGGCGCCATATGGTTCCCTCTCGATAGCGGGCTGAGAGAGGCGGTCCCAGGCTTATTTGGTAATTTTCGTACAACCAGATCTCATCATAGTAATTGGATAAGGAATAACGAAAAAATGAGAGATCATTGGCGATCAACAAATAACTGGCGAAGGAGAACTCCTGCCGTTTTGTGTCTTTTTGTTCGCCCTGCGCAACTAGAATAGTTGTTTTTCCCTGAGAGTGGGCCTTTTCTAGAGCGTTCAGTTGTTCTTCCCACTCCGCCCTGGATTTATTTCTGCCGGGCCATCCAGCAGCAAAGTTTTCAACCAGGGCTCCGTCCAGGGAGCCTAGATACTCTTGCCAAACTTCATAGTCGTTTACTACTGTGATATTGGCATACATATTTCGGTGGGCTGGAACAAAATAATTTGTCTGTAAATATTCCAGAAAGCCTTTTACAGCCGCCTGGTATTGTGCATCAGAAGGATATTTTACAGGCACGATATTCAGACCTCTAAATCGACCCAAACTTGCATCTACATTATCGATAAAGAGTCCGCTCCAGCCGTATACCTCCTGCAATTCCTGGGCGCGCTTTAGCCAGAACGCACGATATCCAGGATTGCCCGGATCCATGAAATAAACCTGCCCATTGGTAATTCGGTTTCCATGTTGGTCCAATAGAAACCAATCGGGATGCTGTGTTTCGATCATGCAAAAGTCCCCCGGATGAAACGCCGCCTGATTCCCAAAGGGAACGTCGGTACAATTTCCGGGGTCCCGGATATCTGTCAACAAAAGATATTGGAGGATTGGAGCGGTGACACCCAGTCGGCGTAACTGATCTCTTTCCGGCTCATCTTTATGAGTAAGGATAAAGAAATCGAAATTTTGTGACAGAGTAAGAAGCAGATTGTCTGCTGGTGGTTTATAGAACCATGCCAACTGGATGGTAAAGAGTTTTGTTGGAGTAGGAAGCAGCGGGGCTGCAGCTGTGGTTGAACTCGTCGCTGCAATGGCTGCTTCAGTCAGGCTTTCACCGGAACGGGTTTCCATATCCCTATAGACCACCCAGGTAACTGAAAGCAGGAGTACAAGAATCATTATTAAGAATAGAGTTACTTTTCTGCTACTTGGTCTCATCTTCTTTCTGTTCGTGATTTCTGCCCGAACTTACATTAGGCCAAAGATTCTTCACTTCATCGTTATACATTATACTGGATATAACCTTGGCGTGTGATTAGCCTCACTCTTGTAATTCGCTGATTTTAGAGATCATTGGCATTGGGATGAATAACCAGTTTTTCCATTGGAGTGTGCGTACAAACGCCTCCCCCTAAACCGTTCCGTATTACCTTTGTCTACATAAGTTTCTTTTGGCTGCCAGTGCGCAGGATCTGGCAGAAATGGTCATGCCTCAATATGCACAATACCAAATATGTTGCTAGGATGGAAAAAGAGAAACTATCTCCTCCCGTCTTTATCGTCGGTGCACCTCGTTCTGGTACTACGCTGTTGGCTGTTCTACTGGATAGGCATTCAAATATTTCCATTGGCCCAGAGACCCAATTTTTTACAGAGTTCGTCCCGCGGTACTGGACGGATCGGGTTCCAGCGACGCATGAGGAGTTGCTGGATTCGGGTTTTGAATTCAAGCGTATTGCCGATTTTGAGTTGGATCGCGAGGAATTGCTGAAATATTTCAGCAATTATGAATTATCTTTTGCAAATCTATTGCGGGCCATTATTGAAGTCTATGCGTTGCAGCATTCAAAATTGCGTCCGGGTGAGAAAAGTCCTTTGCATCTTAATTATGTTCCCACCATTCTGGAACAGTTTCCGGGAGCCAAAATCATTTGTATCCTTAGAGATGGACGCGATGTGGTTCGTTCCTTGTTGAAAGTCCCTTGGGCGATTCCGGGCAACCCCAGGCGGCTGGGATTATTTTGCATAAGGTGGAATGACGCGGTGGAGGAGATGTTGCACTATCAGCAGACGTTGCCACCGGATGTATTTATGACCGTGAAATTCGAGGATATATTACGACAGCCGAAATTAGAACTTGAGAAAATATGTGATTTCATTGGCGAAGAATTCGAACCCGGGCAACTTGAAACTGTGCAACCATCCAGTGCTGTGCCTGACTGGGAAAAGGATTGGAAGAACAAAGCCTCAGAAACGATCGATGCTGGACGCATTGAAGCCTGGCGCAGATCACCAGACAGAAAACAGCTCTGGATCATGAATAGTATGATGGGTCCCTTACTGAAACAGGTGGGATACCGGGACACCGGCCTGGATGGATGCCCCCCTGCCATGCGAGTGCAACTGTTTATTCAAAAAATACCCTACTTAAAGGCTTTGAGAAAAATATCTTCTTATGCTTTGAAAATTCTAAGAAGGATGAAGTTGGCGAAATAGTCGTTTCGTCTGGAAAAAACCTGGAGTTAGGTCGAGTCCTTCTTCTCGCGTTTAGAGAGTCAAAACCTGTCAATCATGATTGATTAGGATCTTTTTCGGTTCGCAGCTGCCTCCAAAATGCGGAAGCCGTGCGCGATGAGGGCATGCCATTGTGCATTGCGGTTGGGGGTATGCTCTTCACTCATCTCGATCTCCCTTAGTAGTGCTCCCCGTAACCCGCTTGCCTGATGCGCCCAGATTGAATCCACCGAGATGCGTTCCAGTCGTTCAGATAACATACGAAGCAATTGCAGGTCAGCCTGTGAATTGGGCATGAGGTTTGCCGTTGTTGGGAGTGAGCATGCTCAGTTTCGCTGCTGGATGCACGATCAGGCATGCCCGGTGGGAATTATAATCGAGGTAACTGGAGCTCATGCGCTTATCATCCCGGGCGGAACTTGCGATATAATTTCCTAACAAGTTGCCTTAGATCATCCTGCTTAACGTTAAAAAATGCAGATGGCAACCTTGATATTTCTGTTGTCATGTCCACCGGGACATGGATCTTTGCTAAAGCAAGACCATTGCACTGGAAAGATACAGAAAGAAATTATGCCCGGTTTATTTGGTATCTTGGAGCTGGCATCCAGACGTAATTCACGCGAAGATCAAAGAGCTCTTTTCGCGAAAATGGCCAATTCCTTGCGTCATCATGAAGATGATCAGATGGAGCGGGCCTATATAACGAACTCAGGATTGATGGTGGGTAGAGTCGGTTTGCCTGGGCAAAATCTGATAGGGTGGGGGAAATATTTCGATAAAGAGGAATCTGGAAATCCATTTTTTATCGCTGGCCCTTTTTGGGAACGAGAAACTCATCAGACTGTTGACAGGCTGCCTGACCATGCTGACTTACTTCACTGGCATGGCCTTTTCTCAGCCGTGGTAACGGACCATCGTCGAGAGGCGACCATCCTTGTCGTTGACCGTAGAGCCTCTTTTCCCATCTTCTATACACAGATTAACGATCAACTCTTTTTTGCACCCGAGATTAAGGCTTTACTTGTCAATCCGTTGGTGAAAAGGGAAATCGATCACGAAGCTATGGCGACATTCCTGGCACAGGGTTATTTGCTGGCTGATCAGACCCTGTTCAGATCGGTGAGGCGACTTGAGGGTGGTCAATTTCTGAGAGTCGAAAATGGAAGGGTAACCAAAGAGACTTACTGGCGCTTCTCACCCGGATCAGCTGCTGGTACCGCTTCTGAGGCGGATCTGGAATGTGAATTGGGGGACTTGCTCAACGCGGCGGCTCGAAAGCACATGGGTGATCCCGGGAAGAGTGTAATTTTTTTGTCCGGGGGAGTCGATTCTCGGGGAGTTCCTGGGCGGTGTTTTATCCAATGTGCAGGGTGATGGATCAAGGCTGAATACCGTTTCCTGGGGTGCCAACCAGGGGACCAAGAACTCAGATGTAGCGATCGCAGCTGCGATCGCCAATCATCTAAACACGAATCATAAATTCATGCAGCGAAGTGTCACAAAGTACCGTGAGCATTTTGCGCGCATGAATTATCTTATTGATGGTCTCTCGGACATTTCTGCGTTTCACGCCTATGAATACCAGCTTATGGTTGAACTCCGCAATTTGGGCTATGAACGGGTACTACGTGGGGATGAGATCTTTGGTTGGTCCTTATCTGCCTGGACGCTTGAAGGGGCATTCACACTTGCGAATTTACACCGGCTACGTGATGTTCCTGATATTGCCGTAGTTGTTCGGCCAATGCACTATGCCGAATTTTGTGATGCCTCCGACACGGCTGTGGAGAAAGCTTTGCTGGGAACTTCTGATCTTTCGCCCAATCAAGCCAAAGATTTCTTTTATTTCAAGCATCGACTCCAATGTTATCTTCAAACTGCCAGCTACTATAAACAGGTTGAATTGGATCAGCGCAATCCGTTGCTTGACGACAGCATTCTCGACTTCCTCGCCAAGGTGCCCGATGAATTACGGATTGATAAGCTGTTATATCGCCGTGTACTAAATCAGAAATACCCGCTTCTATCGCAATTTCCGATTGCCAAACGTTCCAACCTCGAGGATTGGAGACAACTATTAGCCAGGGCCTCTCCGGTTAGAGCATACGCCCTGGATGAACTAAATGACCGATCCAGCGGGATATGGGATTTCCTCGATCTGGCGGCCCTGACAAATTTACTCGGAACTTTGGAAAAAAGCTTTCGCTTCCGGTCGATCCTCGCACAGCAGCTGAATCCAAAGTCTGTTGTAAAGCGAAGCTTAGGGGTTTTATCCCCACATTGGCTTGCTCAGATTCAAACCCAAAGAAATAACCATCCGGTTATCCGATTGCGCGCAGAAAGAGTAATGTTGAGAGCGCTTGTCCTAAAGAACTGGTTTGATACCTTTGTTTAAGTTTAGGTGTTCATTTCCTCCCTGATTTCACTTGCATACTACAGCATCCCTAACTTGATGAAATGTACAATCAGTAGATCAAGAAAGAAACAAAAGAAGCCCGAAAATGGGTGCGCGGGCATACGCCCGCACCCCTATTTTCGGGGAATCTCAAGGAGAATCAGCTTAAATTCCTTTGTTGTTATGTTCCAACTCGTGCGCCGGGGCATCCCTGGTGCCATCCGCTGTTCCACGTTTTGCGCAGACGTGTCTCAACAGTTAAGCTTCTTTCCTGGTTTTGGATACTTGTGGTGTGCTCACCCTTTTCTTTAATTCATTGACAGGGATACCTGTTTTCCGAGACTCTTGTTTCATCCGCCTCACATGCTTTCGCATCCCTCGGGATGTTTTTTTGACCGTTTTGGTTACCATTTTATCAACTCCTTGTTTTGCTAAAGGTGTTCTTTACACGAAAAGATTTAATCTGATGCTTTTTCTGTCAACTTGCGATTTCTGTATTCATCGTATGCAGGCAGTAAGCGATTGTATTCCTGGTCCATCAGTGGCGATGAGATCATGAAATCTGCAGTTGCGCGATTGCAGGCGATGGGAATATTCCACACTACTGCCATCCGTAAAAGCGCTTTTATATCCGGGTCGTGAGGCAAAGACTCAAGCGGATCCCAAAAGAAAATCAGAAAGTCGATCTCACCATCAACGATTTTGGCACCTATTTGTTGGTCTCCCCCCAGCGGCCCACTCTCAAGTTTGTGAATGGGATGACCGAGTTCCTCCTCCAGCAATACACCAGTTGTACCTGTAGCATAGATGGTATGGTGCGCGAGCAGGATGCTGTTGTATTTTGCCCATTCGACGAGATCACGTTTCTTGTTGTCGTGAGCTACCAGAGCAATTTTCTTATCACGTTCAATTGTTATTTTGTTTGGTTCCACATAGACTCCTTGTCACTTAATACATCGGCACCTTTGTATTCACTGGATATGCAACTCAGCCACGCGGCGGAAATGGAAACCATAGATCGCAAATGTTATCGCCAGCGGGAACAGGCGCGGACGCCGGAACAAAGTCCACAGAAAGAGCCGCCAGTATTGGAGGCGTTCGACGCCGCGAATCCCCAGTTGGTAAATGGATCGCCACAAGGCCAGGAGATATTGCGGTTCCAGCGGCACCCGGATTTTGGGCGGTTGGTACACGCGCAGAAATGTCAAAACGCGTTCGTAATAAAACTTGGGTGCATAGATCTGGCCTAGAATTTCGCGGTAGCCTTCCCGCAGCGGTTCCAGACCCATCTTGGGGATGATGTTGGTTGAGCCATCCACGTTGTCTCCTGAAAATTCGTCCACCAGTCGACCCTCTTTTTGCATGCGTTCATACAAGCGCGTTCCCAAAGGGGCCTGCAATAAGCCCACCATGGCCGTGACAATGCCACTCTTCTGGATGAAATCAATTTGTTGTTGGAAGATCGAAGGAGAATCGTTGTCGAACCCAACAATGAAACCACCTTGTACCTGCAGCCCAAGGCGCTGAAGTTGCTTGACGCTCTCAACCAGATCGCGGCCTTTATTTTGGTTTTTGCTGCATTCGGCCAGGCTGTCTTCATTGGGTGTCTCGATGCCCACAAAGACAGTATCAAACCCGGCCTGTACCATGAGATGCATCAATTCCGGGTCATCGGACAAGTTAATGGACGCCTCTGTGCTGAACGGCATGCCAGATTTACCTTTGCGCCACTCAATCAGGGCTGGCAGCACCTCGGTCTTGATATGCTTCTTGTTACCGATAAAGTTGTCGTCCACGAAGAAGATGCTCTTGCGCCAACCCAGAGAGTAGAGGCTGTCCAACTCAGCAATGACTTGCGCGGCAGTCTTGGTACGCGGGCGATGCCCCAGCAGGGCGGTCACATTGCAAAAGTCACAGTTAAAAGGACAACCGCGCGAGAACTGGATGCTGACTGTGTCGTAATGTTTGAGATCGGCCAGCCGCCAAAGTGGTATAGGAGTTTGGTGGAGATCGGGGAACTCCACGGACGTGTAAACGCGTCGAGCCCGACTCAATTCAAGGTCCCGTAGGAACGGCGTTAGCGTCTCCTCGGCCTCGTTCAAGACAAAATGGTCCACATCCGGAAATTGTTCGTGTTCCATTGTGAAGAGCGGACCGCCTGCTACGACCTTCACGCCGGCAGCCTTGCAGCGTTTGATGATTTCGTTTGCCGAGGTACGTTGTACGATCATGGCGCTGATGAAAGCGTAATCAGCCCATACCAAGTCTTCATCGACGATATTGGTCACATTCAGGTCTACCAGCCGTTTTTCCCAGACCGTAGGCAACATCGCCGCAACGGTCAACAAACCCAGCGGTGGCGCACCTGCTTTCTTATGGATAAATTTTAGTGCGTGTTTGAAACTCCAGAAGGTATCGGGAAACTCGGGATAAATAAGCAGGATTTTCATCTGAACGTGCTCCTAGCCATGGCTCTTGAAAAGGTGCAGAAGCCAATTTTGGATTCTTGTGCCTGCTTTTTGCTGGTTCCTTAGTTGGTCCGTAATTTGCCAATATGTGATTCTTTCTCCGCAATCACACATGATGACTTGCCTGTCAGATCCTTGACGGTTCGCTGCATCCTCAATGATTGGGTTATTGGCTATCTTTCTCTGACAATGCGGGCATGTAATCTGGTTTTCCATCGTTATTCCTTTCTTGATGGGCGAACTCTAATTCTTGTATTTCATCAGGGTTGGCTCGCGTTTATCGTCAGACGACAGTGTGACTGGCAGGCTGCCCAACAACAAGGTCGGGCTGATGCCGTGTTCGGTGATAACGATTTTTGCATTATCGCGTAACGAGTTTTCGGTCATCTCCAGCTTCTTGAGTGCCTGGGCGTTCCCGATAAAATACTTTTCAGCGGCTTCGTTCACCAGGCGAATGGCTTCCGCCTTGCCCTGTGCGACCTGAATGACTGCCTCGCGTTCGCCTTCGGCGCGCTGGATGATGGCCAACTTCTGCTGCTCAGCAGCTTCGAACTCGCCAGTTGCCAGTAACTTCATGGAGCGCCGCTCCTGCTCGGCGGTCTTCTGTTTGTGCATGGCTTTCTTGATATCATCGGGCGGGTCGATCAGGCGGATTTCCACCTTACTGACAGTCAGACCCCATTCGACTGCGAAGGTATTCAGAATCCTCTGTAAATTGTTGGCGATCTTCTCACGGGCAACAAGGCTCTCATCCAGCGACAATTCGCCAAACTCCTGACGCAGGTTCGTCATTGCCAATTGGATGACCGCTCGTTTCCAATTATCGATATTGTAAAAAGTACGTTTGATGCCTTCTTCATCGACCGTCGGACGCACCCACATGACACCATCCACGGTAATTTCAACGTTGTCTTTGGTAATCACCGGTTGCGGCTCAATATCCATGGTATGTTCGCGAACGTCGCGCACGCGCACGATGTGAACGAGTGGAATTTGAAATCCCAGACCCGGCATCACAAAGCGGTGGTACTTTCCCAGGGTCTCCTGGATGCCGCGCTCATAAGGTCGCAAGGTGTAGATAAAGCCGTAAATTGTTCTCATATCCGTCTCCATTCCATGCTTGTGTGTGAAGCACTCTAAACCCGATTACTCATTTAGTAATTGGCTCCTTGAATCAACTTTTTTATTCCTGAACTATACTGCGCTGCTTGTCTTTTCTTGCACCATCAACGGGGTCATAGGACCCTCCTTCGTTATCGACTGGGCCGCTTGCAGAGTCTCAACGATCCGTTCGGCTGCATTTGCCGGGATCACAGTGATCAATTTGTTCCGTTCAGGCTGTCTTGCAAGTTCATCGGCCAGGCGTCCTGTACGACTCAAAGCGATGACCGGACGGCCATTCTCCAAACTCAATTCGATATCTTTCCTGGAAACTTCACCGCCGTTGATCAAAATCGTTACAGCTTTGCGGCCTCTGGAAAGGATGCTGGCAGTAGCGAAAATCCACGGAGACTCATCGCCGAACTGACTGCCGGGCACCAGGATGAAATGGGAATAATGAGGCTCCAATGGCCAACGCTGTTTTCCCAACCATAAAAACTTTGTGTTATGTGGTCCGCCGGGCCAGGTGACCAAATTTTCAGGCGCTATGCCGATCAATGGGAATTTGTAATGATTCTGCTGTCGGATTTGGCCGATTTCAGCCATAATTCCCATATCAGTTCCTCCGCAGATAACTACCGAGTGCATGTCTTCTGCGACCTTTGCGATGGTGGCGATTGCCTGGCGAGTCACGACTGCTTGTTGTTCCTCAACCTCACCGCCGATCAGCACAATGACTGGATAACTTCCCGCCAGACTCAATTGTGATACAGCTTGCTCAAGATCTGAAGGCGTGTCAGGAAAAACGCAACGTGGTTCCTGATGCGAAAAATATATCTTTTCTGTACGCATAATGACCTCAAGTGTGATTGTTCAACAATTAGCGGTTCGTCATCTGGTTGGCATGGCTGGACCTGTATCCAGTAAATTTGCCAGAGTGAGGTTGCCATGTGACTTTGCGAACTTGCGTAGTTGGCCGTGTACAAATACGATTGGATAAGCCAGTACGATAAACAAATCCATAACGGTAAAGAGTAGCTGTAGTTTCATTTTCACTTTCATCATATAACGAATATTCCCCGACCACATCCATCGAACGGGGAGTGTTGCTCTCCACCACTTGGGGGAGACTGCACCTTTAGAAAATGTCGAATTCAGAGCGAGCCGGGAAACGCTTCTGCACGCGAACAACGATCTGATGGTCAGTCATTTTTTCGGCATCTTCCAGGCTGACGATGTGTCCCGCCAATCCCTCACTCTCCAGGTGCTTTTCAAGTTCGTACTTGCCCTCGCCCGGGCCAAAAATTTGGATCTCTGTAGCATCCTGAATATGCGTGATGATCTTGTCGTAATACTCGCCGAGATGGTTCCAGAAGCGCCGGTCACGTAGATTCTCCGGTGAGCCATCCCCGGGGACTATCGTGGAGTAAAGGATGTAATGCTCCATATCGGAAGTAATTATTCTTCTTTCTTCGCCATTGTTGGCGATACTCACAATGACCGCTTTGTTGCGATCCAGCCACAAACCAACCTTTTTATCCATTGGATTTTTCCTTTTTGTGATCAAGGGTTGCATCATCCCTTTCCATGATTTTGCCGCCATCCTCCTCCCAGCGCAGGATGTTTTCGACTACTTGTTTGCTTTTCTGCGATGCGGAATCAGGCTTCAGCCATGCAAGCACGTTGCCATGAATTCGTGGCGTGATAAAGAAAGACAATCTGCCGCCGGAGAGTCCATTTTTCATCATGATCCACCCAGGCTGTCATCGGCGAGGAGTTGTTCCCAAAGCTCCTGTTCTTGTAGGGCAACGGCAAGTGGGGGACCCGGAAGCTGCTTTATCATCTGATGCTCCACCTGCGGTGGTTCAATCGGGAACAGCACGTCATCGGGACAATACGGATAGGGAGCCTGCCAATCGATCGGGGGTGTGGAAAAATCAGTGGGGTGATAGGCGATATATCGATTTCTTTCATGACTATTGAGATCTAGAAAACCCGAAGTCTTCGTCAGATAACGCACCTCGTACATGGGTACAGCCACCAGTTGCTCCAGGTGACGGGCTTTGCCATCAGCCAGCAAGTTCAGGTCGTGACGTTGATCGGCGAAAATTCCCTCGAGGATCATTGCAATGACGCGACGATTATTCGGATTAATGATTACCTGCCTGACAACACCCGAAACCCCATCCAGAAAATAAATGATTTCTCCAATGGTAGGTTGCAGGAAGGGTTGACCCCGTACCGCTGCCCTGGCACCTGCCACACATACATTATTGATCACAGCGCGGACGTTCGGATTACTGGACGCGTATTTCTCTGCCAGCATTTTTACATTCTCGTCCCTCACATTCCCGTTTATGGATACCACTCCATGCGAGGCACCTGTAAAAAATTTGCAATCGTAAATATGTTCCAACTTTCCCAACGATTTCGCGACATCGTTTGTGAGCTTGTCGTCTGCAACGAGATCATTTTGAATTCTGAGGATACCGGGAATCGAACGAAGGGCGTTTTCAATCCGGCTCTTACTGATTGCGCTTACAATGTGACCATGCAAATAGACGACCGCGTTTTTTACGCGAACATCAATTTCGTCATATTCTATCGCTCGTAGAACATCGTCTTTCCAGATGGCACGGTCAACAAGTCCCTTAATAACCATATCCGTTTTTTGGAGTGGGCTAAGGCTTTTTCCGTGATCTGGCATTTGTCTGATTTCCTCACATCTGGAAAATTCAGCCTGAGCGATTCCGCGTATCTGCATTGGTATCATATTTTCTCCTGGAGTTCACTGGTCCAGATATGTGCAAATTAGTGAGACATTAAGCTCTTGCAAGTAAAATATCTGTTGGGTCTTGGGTTACGAAAAGAATTTCACAATAGCTCGTAGTTTTCGATGCCCATCGTGATTTTGCTCGCTTTCGTGCGTACCTGCGCCATGGCATCTTCCACCATTGCGGTCGTTCGGTCGCACAGTTCAATGCCTCTCTTCCGGATTTATGTCTGCGTATCTTTTCCAGATTGCTGCGCCAGCAGCAGCATCGTCACAGCGCCGACCATACTGCCAATCAGTGTGCCAACCAAAACGCTTAGTATATTATTTGTGGGCTGTTTATATTCTTGATTCTGGTGGATCATTTTGTTTTCTCCGAATTGACCAATCATGACCGTGACATGCGGCTGACATCTGGTATACGCAAGGCTAAAGCTATTCCACCCATCTTCATTCGCCTCCCAAGTGATCCATATAAATGCCTGCCTCCTCCTGTTCTTCTTCTGTGTACTGGCTGAAACTTGCCAGCCAGTGGATCAGGTTCCCAAGAATTGGCAAACTCATCACCCAACGGCGTTTCGCATCCTGCTGTGTGTGGGAGCCTTGTTCATGAATGCCACTCACTGCCATTAGCGGCGAGCGACGATCCTGTAGAGCCCTAGCAGCACGACGGAGCCCAGTAGCGTTACCAGCAGGGTCGGCAGAGTAATGGCGTCGTTGATCGTTCCGACTTTCAATAATGGGCTGATAAAGTAACCGGCCAGGAAGGCGCCAACCACGCCGACCACGATATCGAGCAGCAGACCCTGTTGCGAATTCGTATGCATGATCCGACTGGCCACATAACCAACGATCGCTCCAGCAATGAGATATATGATGAGGTTCATTTTCTTCTCCTTTTGAATGTTTCTATTACGCGTTTGCCCATGCATTGCTTATTCATTCGGGCCCTTCTTATTTCGAGAGAGGCACAGAAATCACGCTGGCAAATTATGAAGTGGGCGTGTTCTTCAGTCCAGCCTCATACTCGGTCACGCGCTTCTCGATTTCCTCGATGGCGTGTGCGCGGGTATAACCATACTTTTCCTGGAGCAAGCCAGCGAGGGCATCGAATTTGCCGGCGGCTCGTTCCAGATCATCGTCGGTAAGTTTGCCCCACCACGCTTTCGCCTCGCCTCGGATTTGTTTCCACTGGCCTTTCAATACATCATTGTTCACGGATCCTCCTTTGGATCATTCGCAAAAACTTCCATCCTTACCTCTTGCTGGCTCCATCAAATGCCAATGCTTGCGGCAACAACCCGCAAGTGTTCGGCCACACGTTCGGGCGTTTCGCCTTTGCTGATGAAAGCGTCGGCGCCAGCAGAGAGTGCGGCTTGCTTTCGGGCATCCAGATGGCTGATCAGGATAATGACCAACGCAGCTGGACAGGCTCTGCGGAGTGCTTGCAGAGCTGCAGTTGGCGATGTAGTGGGAAGCAAACCCCAATCAATCAACAACATGTTCGTAAGGCTTAGGGGGGCCCGCGCCAACGCAGTTGTCCAATCGGCAGCTTCGCCCGCGATTTCCATGTTGAGGTCCAGCAACATCAGACGCAGCGCTGAACGTTCCTCTGATAAGGCATCGGCTATATATACGCGGGTCATACATTCATCGTACAACACAAACTCCCCAGACGCATCCTGCGTCTGGGGAGTTTGTGTCTCCGCCACTTGGGGGAGAGGGGATCGGAAATTTTTTGGAGTTGTGATTTTTGAATTGGCCTGGTGGGCTGTTGCAGCGAACACGGTCTATTCTGATGGATCAGAAATGCCGGGCGAACGTTCTGGTTCAATAACCAGCTTGACGGCAGTTCTCACCTTATCCTCAATCGTCACCTCCGCGAATTCCGGCACGAAGCTTACATGAATGTCATCGAGCCGGAGATAGCCGGTTGCGACGATAAGGGCTTTCAGAGCCTGATTGACCGCTCCCGCACCAATTGCTTGTACTTCCGCTCGGCGATATTCACGAACGACGCCTGCAATGGCGCCAGCAACAGCAGATGTGCGTGACGTAGACGACACTTTGATCATAGTCATCGTAGGACTCCTCAACCAGTATGAAAATGGTTTTAGACTTACACTTTATTGCGATGTTGATGCAGAAGATAGGAAGCCCGGAAGGGTATACTGTCATTCGAATCTTATAACAAACACTCCCTAGTCGCATCCATCGACCGGAGAGTATTTACATCCGCCAGTTGGGGGATATTTGGCGAGTCAGGAAATAATGTGGCTGTGCAGTGCATGCGTTACAGCTTCTGTACGGCTGGCAACCCCTAATTTGGACAGGATATTACCAACCCGGGATTTAATCGTGGATGGACTCACGGTCAATCTGCTGGCACTCTGCGTATTGTTCAATCCATCCACCTTCAGAGCGAGAACTTCGAGTTCGCGGTGCGTTAGATCGAGGCCCGGCGTCGGTTGTTGATTGGCCGTCTCAACAAGGGCTTGCGCGGCCTGAGGCGAAAGTGTAGCGCGGCCAGCGTGGGCAGAGCGGATGGCTAGCACCAATTCGTCGACCGAAACATCCTTGAGCAGATAGCCAATCGCCCCGGCTTCCAGCGCGTTCTTCACCAAATCGCCCTCCTTGAAAGAAGTCAGCGCAATTATCTGCACGTGCGGAAACTGCTGACGGATGGCGCGGGTTGGGGCTGCCCCGTTCATATCTGGCATGACCATATCCATGAGGATGATGTCCGGCGATACCTTGGCACAGAGTTGGATGGCGGCCGCGCCGCTTTCGGCTTCGCCCGCCAGCTGCAAGTCATCGAAAACCTTCAGGAAAGCAGCCAGTCCTCAACGCACCATGGTGTGGTCATCAACCAGCATAACACGAATCGGTTGCAACGATTGTTTGCTCATTCGGATTCCTTCATCGAGATTTCACTCCAGCGTATGGCGAGCTCTGTGCCGTGCCCTATCTGGCTGGTGACCGTCATCTACGCACCCGCGGTTTCGGCGCGTTCACGCATCATGCTCAAACCATAATGACCTGGTGATATGGTTTGGCAGCGTCAAAACCGCGGCCATCATCACGAATATAGAGTTCTAATGTGCCAGGTGCATGTCGTACATCAATTTCCACCTGACTAGCCTTGGCATGCTTGGCAATATTGCTCAGTGCTTCCTGACAAATCCGATACAACGCCACCTGAGCTTCAGTGGGCATGATACCTTCGCCTGTAACTTCTAAGGCAACCGGAATGTTTGTTCTACCCGTAAAAGCATTGCCCAATAGGCCGAGCAAATCGCCCTGATCTGCATCTGTCAACGCGTCCGGTCGTAATTCGACCAGCAAAGAGCGCATTTCAGCCAGCGCACCGCGTGTCAACCGGCGTAGATCCTCCAGCGAACGCCGCGCTTCGTCCGGTTCACGCTCCCACAAACGCGGCAGAACTTCGGCGATCAAACCCGCTGAAAAGAGTGACTGGTTAATAGCATCATGCAGATTGCGCGCCAGGCGCTGCCGTTCCTCCAGCACCGCGAGGGCCCGTGCCTGTTTATTCAGTTCTGTGTTGACCATGGTGATGGCGGCCTGGATGGCAAGGCTCAACGCTAGATCAGCGTGACGGGGCGTAAAGTTATTGCGTTTCTGATGTGCCACACCCACAACGCCGATAATACGGCTTTTCACAACCAGTGGCACCCACATCCACGACTGTATCCCTTCGAGCAACCTGGCTGCTCCACCATCTAGGAGCGAATGCATGAATTTTGCCTGTGAGTTATCGCTCCTGACATTTGCGATACGGATGGGTTGGTGTCCGTTGAACAGGGCTGCCAGGGTCTCCGGCCCCGGCAGGTGGATGCGAATTGGGGAGGTTTCCTCCAATTGCGTTGTCCCGAGCACGGCCAGTGTGAACAGTGTGGAATCTTCCAGTGCGAATAAACCGCAATGGGAGTACTCAATGATCTCTCGCAACTGGTCGAGGATCAATCCCGGCTGAAATTCCAAGGTGGATGCCAGAGCATGGGAGATGGCCAGCAGAGTCGCCTGTTCACGCATTTGGACTTCTATCTTCTCGCTCAAGATTTTTTCCGTTTGGATGCGCTGGCTGACGTCGCGGACGGCACTCAACAGACACATCCGTCCCCGAAAATTGATCACCGATCTGCTTACCTCACCATGAAACGGTGAACCATCCTTGCGTATGTGGACGATAAGCGACTCGAACGTACTACCTGGTTCAGCCGTGCGGACCTGCTCTCTGAACAGGGCATAGCTTTCAGGAAGCATGAAGACCGCTGGTGTCAATCCGATGAATTCATCATGTGCGTAGCCGTGAATCTCACAGGCCGTGGTGTTGGCCTCGATCACAGCGTCCAGTCCAATATCATAGATAACCAATCCATCGCGCGCGGCTTCAAAAATATTCCGGTACTCTTCGTCAGAATTAATCGACTGTCAGGAACTTGCCTCATACAGGCTCTACCTTTTGTTGTTCGATATGCCTTCATCCGTATATACTCAGTATTTCACGAAAACCGAGAGCTTCCCCGATTTTCGGGCTTCTTTTGATTCTTTCGTGATCAACTGGTATTTATTGTACTGCAATAGACACACATCGTTCTGCATTTCCACGCCTGGTTGGTAAAAAAGAGACTTCCCATTCCCCGATAAAGAAAGGTGTTTACGACTGAATGGTTAGAGAGATTTGGCGGTTTTAGATTGCCATCCATTCTGACCCAATAGTATGTTACACTAATATCGGCGCTTCATAAACCATGTGTTTATCAATCGGGGGAGACGGAGGTTGTTCCATAGGGAGCATCCATTAATACCCTGGCCCGTTTATTCTGAATTAGCTCGATTAGTAGTAAAGGAAAACACTGTGAATAAAAGAGAAATGGTGCAAGCCCTCATGGACTCAGTCCAGAAGGGCGATTTCGAGAATGCAGAGTCCATGCTTGCGGATGATTTTCAATTTAGTGGGCCGGTCCCTGAACCGATCAACAAGGCTGCATGGCTGGCAATGAGTAGCAATTTGAAGACAGCCTTCCCCGATCTTGACTATCACTTCAAGGTCATCGGTACAGAAGGAGATGTGGTCAGATCCACTTCGCAAATGAGCGGCACGCATAACGGTGCATTCGACCTGACGAACATGAATATGGGCGTCATCCCTGCCACAAACAAGGCTTTTTCCGCCAGGCTCGAAAAAACAAAGGTGACGGTAAAGGATAACGAGATCACAGCATGGGTCGTTGAGCCAACCGATGGCGCGGGCTTAATGGCGATCCTCAAGCAACTCGAAGTCGAAGTGCCCACGATGTAGATGTCAGAAGCCCTCGGGTTGCCATACAGGACATAACAGTTGTAATGAAATAACTGGATTAGTGTGGTATTTTCGCCGCCAACCCTGTTATGGGGTTGGTGGCGTTTCTTATGCCAGTATGAAAATACTGGGGAAAGTGAAATCTAAAGATGGAAGCCAAGTTGTATGTAGGGAATCTATCCAAGTCAACGACACAGGATGAATTGAACACATTGTTCGCAGAAGCTGGAGAAGTCATCTCAGCGGAAGTGATCAAGAACCGTAAGAGCGGCGAGTCCAAGGGGTTTGCCTTCGTTACCATGGGTGCGCAAAGCGAAGCCGATCAGGCCATCAATAAGTTCAACTTGTATTTATTCAGCGGCCATGCATTGAACGTAAGTCTGGCAAAATCAAGAGAAAATCGCGATGTAAAGGTCTCACCCATTGAGTTGTGATCCCTCGCCAGTCTACCACGAGAGTGTTGAATGTTCTATTTAACAATTGGCACAATGATCGAGGCGCCAATCGAGCGTGTTTTTGATTATATGAGTACACCTGAAAATGATTTTGAATGGCAGTATGGAACGCTGGCAACAGCCACCCTACCCAATACTTCCGATCGGATGGGAGTCTTTTTTCGAAGCATTGGTCATTTGATGGGGCACAGGAATTTAGGCACCTATGAAGTGATTGAATCAACTCCCAACATGAAATACAGATTTAAGTCTCTCTCTGGTCCCTTGTATCTGCAAACCACTTACACTTTTGAGTCGGTTGGCGGTGACACAAGGGTTAACATATCCATCCGAGTCGGTGTAGTGAATTTCCAGTATATGAAAGAACAAATTCTGGGAAGAAGGATGAAAAAACAACTGAGGGAAAACCTGACAGTACTCAAAGACCTCCTCGAGGTGAGGCAGTATCCATCCGCGTCCGGAACGAATTCGCCTGTCAGTTTGTGACCTATTCGTGAGATTAAGTTTCTAATACCGATAGAGCTGATCCCCTCGCAAGCCTCTCTTTATACCGGTTGCGCTGGATGTTCTAAGAGACTGTTTCTCAAAAAGTCTTTTGGACGCGGACGCCACACCGCACGCTTGTGCTTGTGTTACAGGTAAATTCACGGAAAAATCCATTGAAAAAACAGTTCTTTTCCGCGTTTTCCGTGAGATCCGTGTACAGAAGAGCAAGCCGCATCGACTTAAGCAACACTCTCCAAAACAACAGGGTACTTGAAAGGAAAATTTTTATGGATGATGCTAATCATTCGATCGTTAAACGCATTGCCTTTATCGGCAATTACCTGCCGCGTCAATGTGGTATTGCCACCTTCACCACGGACCTCTGCGAAGCCATGGCTAAGGAATACAAAGATGCCGCGTGCATCGTACTACCCGTCAATGATACTGAGACGGGGTATGACTATCCGCCGCGTGTCCGCTTTGAATTAGCCGAGAAGGACATTGAGTCTTATCGCCGCGCGGCGGATTTCTTAAACATCAACAACGTGGATATGGTTTCTTTGCAGCATGAATATGGCATTTTCGGAGGAAAGGCCGGCAGTTACATCCTGACACTTCTGCGCGAATTGCGCATGCCGGTCGTCACGACTCTGCATACGATCCTGAAGGATCCCAACTCCGATCAGCGTCGGGTGCTCGAAGAGATCATTGCTCTGTCGGATCGAATCGTTGTCATGAGCCGGCGGGGCGCGGAATTTCTGCGGGATGTCTATCACACTCCGCCTGAAAAGATAGATATGATCGCGCACGGCATTCCTGATGTCCCATTTGTGGATCCAAGCTTTCACAAGGATATGTTTGGGGTCGAAGGCAAGAGCGTGCTGCTGAGTTTCGGTTTGCTCTCCGCCAACAAGGGCATTGAGAATGTCATCTCAGCCATGCCAGCTATTCTGGAGAAATATCCCAACGTGGTATATATTGTGGTCGGCGCGACACACCCCCATGTGGTGCAGGATGACGGCGAAACTTATCGTTTGTCCCTGCAATGGCTGGCGCGTCAGAAAGGCGTGGAGGGAAACATCATCTTTTATAATCGCTTTGTCACTTCGGAGGAGCTGGTCCAGTTTATCAGTGCTGCGGATATATACATCACACCGTATTTGGATGTGGCACAAATCACCTCTGGAACGTTGGCTTACACCCTTGGCGCTGGAAAGGCAATCGTCTCCACGCCATACTGGTATGCCGAGGAAATGCTGGCAGATGAACGCGGGGCATTGGTGCCATTTGGCGATCCACAGGCATTGGCCGATCAGGTCATTGATTTGCTTGACAACGAGCCCAAACGACATGCCATGCGGAAGCGCGCCTATCTATTCGGTCGTGATATGATCTGGCTCCAGGTGGCACGTAGCTATATGCAGAGCTTTGAACGTGCCCATGCCGAACACCGTTATCTTGCGGCGGCTGAGTTCGCAGTCAAGCCATTGGATAAACGTACAGGTGAATTGCCTCCGCTCAAACTGGACCACTTGCGTCACCTCACGGATGATACCGGCATATTCCAGCATGCCATTTTTACGATACCCAATTATCGTGAAGGCTATACAACAGACGACAATGCGCGCGCCTTGATGGTGAGCGCGCTCCTCGAAGAAATTGGCAATAAGGAGGCCGTGGATCTGGCAACCCGTTATCTCGCCTTCACCTGGTATGCTTTCAATACAGAAACGAGGCGCTTTCGTAACTTTATGGATTACCAGCGCCAATGGTTGGAGGATAGCGGTTCGGACGACAGTCACGGTCGTGCTCTATGGGCGTTGGGGACAATCCTGGGCCATTCGAACACGCCAACCCTATACAATATGGCGGGACGTGTATTTCAGCAATCTTTGCTGGCCATCCTTGAAACCACGAGCCCACGTGCCTGGGCATTTGCGCTGATCGGTATCCACGAGTATTTGCAGCGCTTTGCCGGAGACCGGCGCGTGAGTCAGGTGCAGGAGGAATTGGCGGGCCGGTTACTGTCGCTTTACAAAATCAATCGAGTGGACGAATGGAATTGGTTTGAGGATAGACTTACGTATTGCAATGCCACATTATCACACGCCATGTTGTTGTGCGGTCAGTCCATACCCAACCCCGCCATGACTGAAGCAGGTTTGGAGTCTCTCAGTTGGCTTGCCGAATTGCAATATGACGAAACAGAAGGCAGGCATTTCGTTCCCATCGGTTCCAACGGTTTTTATACACAGGGTGGCGAACGCGCCCGCTTCGATCAACAGCCGGTAGAGGCGCAGTCGATGGTCTCGGCTTGTCTCGAGGCAAACCGTATTACCGGGGAAAAACGGTGGTACAGGGAAGCCCGCCGCGCCTTCGAATGGTTTCTCGGACGCAACGACCTGCATCTTTCGGTCTACGATCCAACCACAGGCGGGTGTCGTGATGGCTTGCATCCTGATCGGCCAAATGAGAATCAGGGTGCAGAGTCCACACTGGCCTTCCTTCAATCATTGTTGGAGTTACGGCTTGCAGAAAATATCATAATGTCTGAGGAGAATAATCACATTGATCAACCACCGCCCCCAACTCTTGCAACGTTACCAACTCAACCCCATCCTGACAGCCGCGCACTGGCCCTATCAGGTTAATAGCGTATTTAATCCCGGTGCCACATTACTAACTGACGGCTCAACTTTGCTATTGTGCCGCGTCGAGGATCGGCGCGGGCTGTCTCACTTATGCGCTGCCCGGTCTGTAAACGGTGTGGATAATTGGCAGATTGATTCCAAACCTACTCTGATGCCGGACCCCGAACAATTTCCTGAAGAGTATTGGGGAATTGAAGATCCGCGCATTACCTACATTCCGGAGTTGGGAAAGTATGCAGTCGCCTATACTGCCTACACGCGTGATGGTCCGGGTGTGGCGCTGATGCTTACACAGGATTTTCATCAGTTTGAACGCTATGGCGTTATTATGCAACCGGAAGACAAGGATGCGGCACTATTGCCTCGCCGCATCAATGGGCGTTGGGCACTCATTCACCGCCCGGTCAGCGCGAGTGCGGCTCATATATGGATTTCCTATTCGACCGACTTGCAGGAATGGGGCAGTCACAAAATGATCCTGAAGGCTCGACTCGGTGGTTGGTGGGACGCCAACAAAATAGGACTTTCTCCGCCTCTCATTGAGACATCGCAGGGCTGGTTGATGATCTATCACGGAGTGAAGCAGAACGCGGCTGGCGCTATTTACAGATTGGGTCTTGCTCTATTTGACTTGGAGGAACCAGAGCTTTGTTTGAATCGTGGCGCTGAGTGGGTATTTGCCCCGGAAGAGGTCTACGAACAACGTGGGGATGTGGATCATGTGGTCTTTCCATGCGGCTATACTCTTGCATCGGATGGCGATACCCTGCGCATCTATTACGGCGCGGCGGATAGTAGTATTGCGATGGCTAGCGGTAGTGTGCAAGCCATGCTTCGATGGCTGCAAGAAAGAGGCTAACGAACGGTGATGTCTTATTTTCTTAATGCAACATTTTTGCTTGAGATAGGCCATCATTGTTTTTTCTGGAATGCGATGGATTCGACTTCCAGGTTAAACGGCGGGATTCTGTTCTCTGATATCCATGGGTAGACAGGCTTGGTCGTTGCCTTTGCCCATTTTGCAACTTCCTGAATGGGAAGCAAATTGTTTGGCGGGTATGTCAGGAACATTGTGTAAATGGGACTTTCACAACAAATGTTTTTTCTGCCAGTGCTTCTGGATCAACAGCCTGCGGCGCAACGGGGGTCAGGGGGAGCGGAGCGCATTTCCCCTTGAGGCCCGTCAGGCGCAGGCTAGCCTCGAGAAGCGGGTGGCAGAAATGGTTCATACGGGTACCCGCTCTGCAAAGCGAATGGCTAACTGGTTGAGGATTTCGCGGCCAGTTCTGGATAGGCATAGTCCATTTCCTGGTGATGTTCAGGGTTGCCAGGTAGAGCAGTTTGCGCACTGCCTGTTCAGTCGGGAAGGAGCCTTTGGTCTTGATCACTTTACGTAGTTGGCGGTGATAGCCTTCCACACCGTTGGTGGTGTAGATCAAGCGCCGGATCTCCCTGGGGAACTCAAAGAAAGTTGCCAGATCCTCCCAATTGTTTTGCCAGGAACGAATAGCAGTGCCATACTGGCTGCCCCAGGTTTGTTCCAATTGTAGCAGGTTGGCTTCGGCTTGTTCACGCGTAGCTGCCTGATAGACCGTTTTCAGATCCGCCGTGAAGGCTTTGCGGTCTTTCCAGACCACATATTTCAGGCTTTGGCGGATCTGGTGAATGATGCAGCGCTGCACCTGGGTCTGCGGAAAAACGGACTGGATGGCCTCCTTGAAACCGCTCAGACCATCGATGGAGGCCAGCAAAACATCCTGAACACCGCGATTTTGCAGGTCGGTGACCACGGAGAGCCAAAAGTTGGCGCCTTCTCCTCCCTCCCCGACCCAGTGACCCAAAATCTCGCGCTGACCGTCCAGATCAACACCCAGGACATTGTAGACGGCCACGTTCTTGATCTTGCCATCCCGCTTGAGCTTGAGGTGGATGGCATCCAGGTACAAAATGGCATACACCTCTGCCGCTCTGCCAGGCTTCCACCAGCGGCCAGACCTTGTCGGTGATGGCGCTGATCGTATCGGGTGACACATCGATCCCGTACAGCTCGGTCAGCATAGCCTGGATGTCACGCGTCGACATGCCTTTGGCATACATCGCGGTGATCTTCTGCTCGATCTCGTTGCTGTTCTTCTTCAGCAGCGCCGATTGAAATTCACCGTTGCGATCCCGCGGCACTTTGATCTCGGCATCCCCCCCAGAAGTGCGCATCTTGCGTGTATAGAACCCGTTGCGACTGTTGCCCGAGTTGCGTCCTTCGGCCTCATACCGCTCATATCCCAACTCAGCCGTCAGTTCCGCCTCCAGCATCTCTTCGATCGTCTTCGAGAACAGCCTGGCAAAGATGCCGCCTTTCCCATAAAAATCATCGATGGAGGTCGCTTTCCCCAGTTCCTGCGCAACTTCCTCGGCACTTGGCATATGGGCTTGAATGTCTTTCTTGTTCTTGCTCCTTTTCTCTCTCATGGGTTTTCCTTTCTCTCTTTAGGATAACCCATTTACACAATTATTCTGATACTCTCGATTTGGCTCAGCTCAGAATTGTGCACTTTTTGAGTAACCATCTTAGATGCTCCGCCGGTTAAAGGTAACTAACCCTCCATGAAGAATTCATCGAGCGCCGGTTGGGGCATCATTAGTTACGCGTTGCGGCCCTGACGGGGTTTGAACCCGTGATCATACGAAAAGGTTCTATGGGAAAGATATTCAATTCTGCTAATCTCTTGACAGGTAGAACTGTGAACCACGGCGCAAACCTTCCTAAACCATCCTCCAGGGCAATCACCGAGGGAAATTTCGATGTCAAAGACTCAGCTTTTTCTTTGGAAATCTCCTGATCTACATGGGCTTACGCGAAATCTTATTGAAAAACTCTACACAATTTGGCTCAGATTAGCGGTTAAAATATCCAAATGTGATCACCCTAAGCCATCCTCTCTCTTATTGCAACATGGACTATAATTGCGCTCTGGTTGAATTTGCGCCCATAGCTCAATTGGACAGAGCACTTGTCTTCGGAACAAGCGGTTGGGAGTTCGAGTCTCTCTGGGCGCACTTTCCATTTATTTTGGTGCTCACATTTAATTCTAAAACTGATTTCGCAAGTGAAATGTCTTTTTCGATTCCTCATTTGCTGAAAATGCCGGTGGCTTCTGCGAGCAGGCAACCTTCGTTGTGGCTCTCTCAAATTTCTCCAAATTCCTGCTTGACTGATGTATGCCGCGGTGGTATCCTTGCGCCCAATGTTTGGCTTGTTCACTGTCGGTACTACCAATAACGATCATACAAATACTCGTACTACTTTGGTAACGGGACGTTGGCGGTTGTTAGATGAACACGAACAAGTTCAAAGCTACTAAACAGGTGAACCCAACGCCCCGCACAGTCGGGGCGTTATTTTTGTATCCACCTCACCTCAGCCTCTCTCCTAAAAGTAAAAGAGAGGGGAGCATAGGAGCCATCATGATTTCCAACAGCACACCCGTTTTTGCAGTCGACGAAAAGAATCTGGTGCCCGTCAGCGACCATCTTAAGCAGATGGCGGATATTCCACCCTCACGCATGTTTCTCATCAACAAGTCCCTGAAAGTGTATCTGGATAAGAATCCCGGTGCCAAAACCTTTGACGCTTCCCAGGGAGACGGTGGCGCGTCCCTGCCCGGAGTCCCCAGGGCAATCTTGGAACGCGCCGCCCAGATTCAGATCGAACATGGCAGTGCCTACGATATGCCATTCGGAACCGTATCGTTTCGCAAAGCTGTGATCGAACAATATTGGAAATTGGACCCGAGTCTAGGCTGGGGGCCGGCGAATGTGTTGGCGACAACTGGCGGCCGCGACGCGCTGGTCAAAGCCTATCAGGCCATGCTGGCTTTAGGGTACGGGCGACAAGGTGATCTCATCATGGTTTCGCGCGTGCCGTGGATTTCCTACAACTGGGGACCCTATGGTGTGGGTGCCAATGTGTTGTGGGCGCCTGGCGATCCTGCACAAGGTTGGGCATATTCTGAAGATGCGATTCGAGAGAGCGTGAAGTTCGCCGAAGCTAAAGGACGCAAGCTGGCGGGACTGATTATCACCAACCCGGATAATCCTACCGGTTTGACCATCCCGGTTGAGAAGCAAGTCTCGCTCGCCAAAGCCGCATTGGAAGCGGGTGTGGCTTTCGTGCTCTTCGATTGGATGTATCACTACGTAACTGACAAATCGCCGATGGATCTAAATTCCTTCCTCAAACATTTCACACCGGAAGAACGCCAGCGTTTGATGTTTCTGGATGGGATCACCAAATCACTGGGCGCTTCCAATATTCGTAACTGTCATTTGATCGCGGATGAAGCGGTGATCAAGTTTATCGTGGCGCGCGCTTCGCATGGCGTTATCCCGCCGTTTTATTCTTTGGCGGTTGCCATGGCTGCCTATGAAATAGGATATGCCGAAGCGGCAAGGACCATTATCGAGCCGACCAATGCCAGCCGCGTGGCCCTGAAAAACCAGTTGATGCGTAATGAATTCCAACACATCATTGGCAAGGGATATTATGCCTTTATCAATGTTGGTGAATACCTTCATGCCAAAGGCTGGGCGGATAGTGAACCATTGGGTCAATATCTGGCTGAAAATCACGGCGTCGCGATTGTGCCTGGCGCGTTCTTCTCTCCCTTTGGCGCAGATTGGGTGCGCTTTTCCTATGCCACGCCGGTTGAACGGAGCGAAGGCGCATTTCATCGATTAGTAGAAGGTTTGAATTCACTTAAAGGGTAGGTGCTGCTACATTTAGTTCTGGTAAAAGCTTATGTCTTTTAAGGACTGCCCGCTTCTCAACAGCAGATACAAGTATTAAACACATTGCTTGTCCTGACAGGCGTTTTGCTGTATATTAAATTTCAGCCGCGTTAGCTTACACCGTTACGAATTAGGCGATTAGATGAATCACTCATATTACTCAATCCATAGGAGATTAAAATGGCCCCAGCAACCTTTGCAGCTAGCGCAACTTCACTATCTTGCTCCCTACCTTCTGAAGCCAGGTCAAACGCTTGCAGAGCAGGCAATTGACGATCTCCCCAAGGGAGTCGGCAAATTCTGGAACTATATACTTGAAAAATTCCAGGGAAAGCTGGCCGCAGAGGAAGCGGCCAATGATCCAGCCTGACATGCAGATGCGGAAATAAAATAGCTCTCAAAGAGAAATTCAATTGTTTCCCGGGAGGTCACTTTGGATGACATAATTGTTCATGGGAATGTGGATGGAAATATTGTTAAAGGTGATAATAATTTCATAGTCAATACCAATAACGGGACAATTGTCCGCCAGGAAGCGATGTCTACTCACAGACGCAGCTTAATCCCGAAACCACCTGCTGAGCCAGATGGCTTTGTCGGGCGTAAGCCCGAGTTGAATCAAGTGGAGGGTTGGATCGCTGAGAGTAAGGCTGGCATCATTCAAGGTGTGGATGGAATCGGCAAAACCAGTCTGATCAAACAAGCCGCGAACAGTGAATCCGCCAAGTCCCAACCGGATGGAGTCGTCTTTGTGGATGCCCTCGATGAAGAGGGAAATTTATTGGAGTTTGGTGATTTGGTTCAACGTATCTTCGACGCGCTCTTCGAATCCCAACCGCATCAAAAAGTGGACCTTGCCTCTGCGCGGACTTATCTGAGCAATACCCAGCCTCTGGTTTTACTCAACTCGATCGCTCTCTCTCCCAAAAATCTGGATCAATTAGCAGACCTGTTTTCCAAAGCGCCGATCTTGGTCACGACTGAAAATAGTGCTCTCACAAGAGGTCGTAAATATAGTATCTTGCTTGGACCGTTGGACCGCGAGGATTCACTGGCATTGCTTGCCAGTCTGACAAGCATTGATGATCAGGAAACCCTCGCCCCGATCGCCGCGCTGCTGGAAAACCTGCCCGCCGCGCTAAGCATGGTGGCAGACACTATGCGTGTGGATGGGCTGAGCGTGGACGATGTGTTAGGGCGTCTGGAAGCTTATACACCCAAGGAACAGAATAAAGCCAGGGCAGCGTTGGAGCGAGCTTTGTATTTGCTGTCCGGGTCACTCTCCGAAGATGAGCGCGGTATGCTGGATCAGGTGGCTGCGGCATTTGGTGTTTCTGTGGATCGTAAATGGCTGGAGAGTATATACGGAGGTAGCGCGGTCAGTGAAAAACTGGAGGATCGAGGCTTGTTGCATGCCAATAGTCCGCGCTTGCGGCTGATGCCCGGACTCAAACCAATCCTCTTACGGGAAAAGGATGTTACCAAAGAACGGGAGCGATTACTGAATCATCTTCTTGCCGCCTTGAAGACACGTTGGATGGATTTTGAATTCATCCGCGATGAGTTGGGCAATCTACTCGGTTTGCTCCTCTGGTTAGCTGCGCAAGGCCAATGGGCAAATGTTGCGACGTTGGGTCGTGCCATGGATCCGTATCTCACCCTGAGCGGTCATTGGGATGCCTGGCACAAAACTCTGACGGAGATTCTGCATGCCTCTCAGGCGCTGCAAGATCTCGCTCTGCAGGGTTGGGTTCTGCATCAGTTGGGAACTTACGAAATTGGGACGAGTAATTTGACTGCGGCCCGGAAGTTATTGGAGCAGGCAGTTTCGATCCGCAACAAACTCGGAGATCAAACTGGCGTGGCGTACTCACGAAATAACCTGCAAGTTATTGTCCCCGCTGCTGCGCCTGCAAATCCTTTCCGGAGCTTAATCTCATGGTCATTGGGTGGCCTTGCCATCATTGCGTTTGCGGCTTTCCTGATTTTCAGTAATTCCCAAAAGAATCAGACACCACCCACGGCAGCACCTGTTGTCGCGCCGAGCGAAGTCGGAGTCGTTGTACTTCCCTCAGCAACCCAAACGATGACAAGTACTCTCACACAAACGCCGTCCCCCTCTCCAACAGCCACCACTACATTCACTGCCTCTCCCACTGATACGCTGACCGCGAGTCCAACCTATGTCGCCTTGTTGAGTAAAGTGGTGGTCAATCACGATGGGACTGCATGCCGCTATGGACCAGGCGACCCCTACCTTAATAAGGGAACTGCCCGAAAGCGCGGTAACTTAGTGGACGTCATGGGGCGTATTGACACGGCGAACGGCACATGGGTCAAGATAACCACTTCGCCTCCATACTTCGATGCTAGCGATCCATGCTGGTTGAACGCAAAGTATCTTGATATCACTGAAACACAATTGATGGGTGTACAGCCCATTGATCCAGCTGATCCAAACATGTACAAGCTTCCCATTGATCATATTTCTAATCATCGCTATCTTAACGATCCAGTTGTTACCGATGTGGTTCGCACGGGCGATACGGTCATGGTGAAATGGGAATTCTTCGATGTGGGAGAAGGCGAGTTCGAGAGCGAAACGAGCCCTCGTTATCTGATCGAAGCCTGGGTGTGCCGAGCGGGTGAGGTTGTTTTCTGGCCGTCGAGATGGGGACCCTACGGGCCAGATGTCACGGACGGGATAACCGTCTTCGCGAATATTCCCGATGAAGCAGGGTGCACAGAGCCCTCTCATGCACGTTTGTATCTGGCTTGGAAACATGGTTACGTTGGACCAGTGGAAATCAAGCCTTGGCCGCAGAATGAATCGGTTCTCCCGACCGAAACGCCGACTCCCTAAGCAATCACTAGCATATAAGTCAATCTTCATTCACCTCTAGTTGAATATTTATGTCTCCTCAAAAATTTGCCGATAAATATCTTCTCGCCTTGGGGCAGGCCATCAAGGACAAGCCGCAGGGCGGTCTCAATGGGTTCGAGCAGGAATGGAATCTGCTCGATGAAGAATTACGTCCCTTGCTCACAGTTGGTGCGGGACCCAGCCAGCAATCCTTCGTGGATTACCTACGCGCGGAGTATCTCCCATCCTGGCAGGCGCAGTTCAGCCAGCTTGAAGTCTTTCATTGGATGATCGAATGGGCCACGCGTCCCTATTACAGTCCGTGCGGCGCCATCTACGAAGCCCGTCTGATGGAAGCCTCATTGCTTAACGCGTTATATCGCGCCGGGCTCGACTTTGGTGAACGGTTGTATGCCTGGCACGGAAATCTGCTTTTCCTCACCGATATCAGCCCTCAGTCCATTCCCGGAAAATGGGGTATTGCCAAACGACGTTATCTTGAAAAATGTGTCGACCTGTATGGTCTCGGCTTGGCGGTGGCAGGCATTCACACCAATCTCTCCCTGCCCGATCCACTCTTTGAGTGGGACTTCATGCATCTCTCTCCGAGCGAGCGCGGGGATCAGCATCTCGATGAATTCAAGTCCGAGTTCTATATCACAGCGACGCGTCTCTTGCGTGCTTTCGCGGCGCTCTTCGTGGCGACCGCCGCCTCTACGCCGATGCAGGCTCAGGTGCGGAATGGACGCGCCGTGGTCATCCTGACGGAATATGACTCCGTTCGTAATCTCACTTTCCCGAATCCGCCCGAGATGGATCTGCCTGATCTCTATCGTTCCTATAAGGATTACTTGCAAAATTCCTATGACCTTGTGCGGCGCGGGATTCGCTTTGGCAACAACAATTACACGCCCATCCGCGCCCGTTCCTTTGCGGAACCTGTTGAGCGACTGATCTCCACCACGAGCGATGAACTGGCCGCGCTCTATGCTCGCGGCCTGTACGCAGCAGGACAGTCGACTCAGCCTGAGGCGATGGCTCTACAAATTGAAAAGCAAAACCTGATGGCACGCATCAATTTGCCCATGAGCCGTGTGGAAGTTCGTGTGGATGAGGGGGGCCACAGCCTCGAGTTGGATATTGCAAACCTGACGCTCAAACACCTGCTGCTGCTGCGCATCTACGCCGACCCGAAATTCGCGCGCGGTTTCCGATACGACCGCGAAGATATCAGCCGCGCTCGGGCCAACGAAAAGCTCGCCGCGAAATTCAGCATGCGCGCCGAGATCGAGAATCCGCTCACTGGCAAGCCTATTGCCATGCGCGATTTCCTGAAATGGACGCTCAATGAAGTGAAACCGTTGGCCGAAGCGTTGAGCTTGTGGGATGATTTGACGCCACTGATCGAAATGTCCGAAGGTGGACGCAACACCGCTGAGAAGATGCGCGCTCGCATTCAAATGGAAGTCGGCGAAAATGATGAAGTGCCTTTGAAGGTCTTGAAAGAATTGCTCTCCGAGCGTGAGTCCCAGGTTAAAAGCGACGTTGAACGCATCGCCTCTGAATACGGTGTGCTGGGAGCAGAAGCTTCCAAGATCGCCGAATTCCTTCAACGTGGACGCGATGCTACGCGCCAAAGCCCGCAGGCGCCGATTCAATTCCGACCGCGCGCCCAGGCGGTCGTCGAAGCTTCCTATCCGGATAAAACCTCGGAAATTCTGGATCTGGCAAAGCAATTGATTCGTGTTCCATCCATTACTGCCTCGCCCAACGAGCGTTTGGAAGAAGTCCATCGCGCCGGCTCGTTGCTCGATGATTATTTAAAAAGCGCTGGCTTGAATGTTCGTTACTTTGATGGAAAATATCCGGCTCTTTATGTGCAGTTCCCCTCTCACAATGGGAGAGGGGCCGGGGGTGACGGAGAGATTTCTTTAACCGGTCACTTCGATGTGGTTGAGCCTGAGCCTGATGACTCACAGTTTATCCCGCGCCTCGACGGTGATTATCTGTGGGGGCGCGGCAGCGCGGATATGAAAACTGTCGTTGCAACGTATCTGGTCTGGATGAAAGATGCGATCAGATGGGGTGCGCACTATCCTAATATTGCCTTGATGCTGGTCGGCAATGAGGAAAACGGTGAAGCGGAGGCCTGGGGCACGCCATATGTGCTGAAGGAGCTGGGCATTACTCCGTCTTTATTCATCGCCGGCGAACGAACCGGTGAAAAAGGAAACGAACTCTTTGGCGAGATCTGCATCGAAAACCGTGGTGTGATGCGTTTTGATGTAATAGCCAGCGGCGTGAAAGGTCACTCTGGTGTGGCAGGCGCGGGCGATCTGAGCGAGAAATTGATCAGCGCCCGCTCTGCCTTGAATGATTTGTTTAATAACCACTTGACGATGACCTCGGCGAATGGATGGAAATCGCAGGCCAAATTCCCCTTTATCCACGTGGGTACGCCCGGCGTGTACAATGTCACGGCGGCCGAGGGAATCCTGGGTGTCGAGATTCGCCCCATCCCGCAGGATGACATCGCCAAGCTCAAAGAAGAAGTGCAAGCCTATTGTCAAGCCACTGGGCTTGATCTAAGAATGAACGTGATGGAAAACGGCGTGGCTTGCGATCCGAATAACCCAGCTTTGAATGCGCTGGTCGAGGCAGTGAAACTGGCGGGTGAGCATGAACCGAGGATTGGGAAGAAACTCCCGGGTACGAGTGCGCGCTTCGCGCCAAACGGCCAGGCCGTGGTTTGGGGACAATCTGGCCTCGGGCCGCACTCGAAAGATGAACGGCATTACATTCCCAGTATCGAGCCCTATTACAAATCGTTGAATGAGTTGGCGAAGTTATGGAAGTAGATAAAAAAGGTCACGTTGGAAACGTGACCTTTTTTTATTGATCCGGAAAAGCAAATGTGAATACCGGTCGTGCGCCCCAATTGGCGATGTTCAGGGTTGCCATTCATAAACCGTTCCAAATCTCCTTTGGCGTCATTCCATTTCGAGGCTGATTGCCATTCTCATCACTCCAATCCCAGCTGGATCGCCTGCTCCATCGTCATGGATCGTCCCTCCGCCCAGAGTGCATTGAACTCCACTTCGGGAAGCATGGCATGCAATTGCGCAATGGACTGCTCATATTCGGCTTGTTCATGATCCACCCTCGGTGCTTGAATTCTTTCACGCAAGGCTTCTGCCGCGCTGAATAGTTTGATGGCGTGTTGCGGTTCTTCCTCGGCGATGGCAAGAAAACCAAAACTTTCCAACTGGTGCGCGATGGCAGGACGATTGCCGATCTCCTGCCAGCCTTTGATGGTCTCCTGATAGATCGCTTTTGCCTGACTCAGGTTGCCTGTATGCCGCTCGACGTGACCGATCTCACTCTGCATAACCAGTTGAAAATTAACACTACCCATACTCTCGAATATCTTTCTGCCATCTTCGAGGATTCTTTTTGCTGTTGCGTAGTTGCCGAGCACGCTTTCGCCCATGCCCATGCCGAGGTGGAACATGGCGACTTGATACGACCCAGGCGCTTCACGCATCCGTTCCCTGAGTTTTTCAAAGTACATTTCCTTTTCGTTTTCATCCCCTTTTGCTACGGCAAGCCTCGCCATGTTCATGTATCCCATACCCAAGCCAAAGCTATCCTCGATTTCCTCACTGAATATGCGGAACCCTTCCAATGCAGCTTCATCCCTGTCAGGCATATATGCAAATTGCGTAGCTGTATAGTACATTTCCAGGCTGTAGCCTAAAATTTGTTTATCGCCTGTCACACGTGAAATGGTGATGGCTTCCTTCAGCGTCAGTATAACCATCTGCATTTTTCCGATCCCCATGCCGACCATACCTTGTGTGAACAGAGCTTTGGCGATTAACTTTTTTCTATGAACATCCGCATCTCCACCTGCGGCGGGTGGCAATGTTTTGGCGCGTTCAATGGTTCTACTTGTCCATTCAATGCCCTCACCAAGGACACCGATCACGCTGGAGACGACACAAAAATTCGCCGCCAAACGGAGATTCTCTTCCACGTGATTTTCCAACCCCCATTCCAATGCGGTGCGCATATTCTCAATTTCATCGTTCGCCTTGCTGACCATCGGCAGGAGTTTTTCCGAAAGGAAGGATTTCCATAACGTGTCCGAGAACTCAACAAAATAGATGAAGTGCCGATCACGCGCTGCCGACGATTGCTTCACTTCGAATAATTTTTCCCTCGCATATTGCCGGATCGTCTCCAACAGGTAATAGCGCATTTCGTCGTCACGCTCTTCCGTCACCACCAAAGATTTGTTGACCAATCCTTCAAGATGTTCGATGGCATGCGGGTCTTCGGATACGGCTTCAAGTGCGTCCAAAGTCCAACCGCCGACGAAGACGGATGCAATGCGCAACAGATTTTTTTCCTCTTCGGAAAGTAAGTCGTAACTCCAATCGATCAACGCCCGCAGAGTCTGTTGGCGTGGCAACGCGGTGCGACTGCCGCCCACGAGCAGGCGGAAGAGATCGTCGAGGGCGCGCTGCGATCTGGTCCACGGAGAGGAGCTTTGTCCGTGCGGCGGCTAACTCTATCGCCAGGGGAATGCCATCGAGACGGTGGCAGATCTGGGCAACGGATGAGGCGTTTGAATCGGTGAGAAAAAACTTTGGGTTGACAGCGCGAGCACGGTCCACGAAAAGGCTCGTCAATTCGGAATCTGCAAGTGATGGTGTATGATATGCAATCTCGCCTGCGATTCCCAACGCCTCGCGGCTGCTGGCAAGAATTTTGAGCCCCGCGCATTGATGTAAGAGATCATTGGCGAGACGCGCACAGGCGGCTATGAGATGCTCGCAGTTATCGAGAATGAGCAAAATCTTTTTATCACGTAAAAAATCGGTGACAAGATTTGCCAGCGGATTGAACGGCAATTCCTGCAAACCAAAGGTTTGTGCCAGCGCAGGGATGATCTGTAACTCGTCGCTCAGAGGCGCGAGTTCGATCATCCAAACACCATTTGAAAATTTTGAAAGCAGATTTGCACCAACCTCAATCGAAAGACGGGTCTTACCTGTGCCGCCCGAACCTGTCAATGTGACAAGGCGTGCTGAGTTAAGCGCAGCTTTGATCTCATCGATTTCTTTTTCACGACCAACAAAAGATGTGAGTTGAATGGGGATGTTGTTCGGCAGGATATCCAGCGATTTGATCGGAGGAAACTCATGTGGCAAATCAGGTGCATTGACTTGATAAAGTCGCAATGGCACCCGCAAATCTTTGAGACGATGCTCGCCCATATCTTGCAGAGTCACATCGCCTGGTAAGGTGTTTTGTAATAGATCATATGTGGTCTGTGTAAGAATGGTTTGTCCGCCATGCGCGGCGGACATCACACGTTGGGTGGAGGCGAGGGTGGTGTAACCTTCGTATTTGCAATCAGGCAATATTTCAGCGGAGCCTGTGTGCAATCCCATCCGGACACGTATCAAGACAGCCAAGTTTTTTAGAAACTTGGCTGTCTGTTGCAAATCGCGTTGAGCCACCAATACCGCCCTCACCCCATCCGCCGCATTATGAAATGCCGCGCTAAAAAATCGCCAACGATTTGAAAGACATAGCCGTGATTGGATTCAATCGCTTCACGTAAAATCTCATCATGCCGCGCGTGAGCAATCGCCATCGCTTCAGGTTGTTCCTGCCAAAGTTTGGTCGAACCTTCAATATCGGTGAATAAAAAGGTAACTGTGCCTGAAGGAAGATTAGACATCGTTATCCCTCAACGCCAACTCAATTGCCTCATCCATGGACATGCCTCGACCTTTGCGCCATGCTTCGTTGAAATCCTTTTCATCCATACCTGTTCGCAGAACGATAACCTCCTTATCGTATTCCGTTTTCTCAACACTGGTCATCGCGGTATCGATGACCTCGCGTAAGGCTTCAGCGGCGCCGAAAAGGCCTGCGGCACGTTCGGGTTCTTCGCGCCTGATCATGATATACGCGATACACTCCAGTTCGTGGGCGATTGCAGCGCGGTGGCCGAGATCTTTCCAGCCGGGGATGACCTCACGATAAATGCCGTATGCCTCATCAAACTCGCCATTTTCGCGCAACACATGTGCCAGTTCACTGCGAACTCGAGTACACGAGCCGTTTATTGCCGAACCCTCTCGAAATTTCCGCGCTCTCGATAAGTCGTGTCCGCGCAGTTTCAATATCGCCAATATTTGCAGCCAGGCGCCCGGCACTGTATGCTGATAAGGAGGTTGCCCACTGAAAGCCGGATAACTTTGCCAGCTTGTTGGCCTCATCCAGTTTCTGTTTTGACAATTCATAATCCATCCTCATAAAATACAAAGCTTGTGCATACCCGGTCAGTACCATGGCAAGCTCACCCGGATAATTCAATCGCCGTGCCAGGATTTCAGCCTGCTCCATGGAATCCAATGCAAGCGTGAGATCACCGATGAAAGTGGATGCCAACCCTTTGATGGCAAGTAGACGCAAAATGGCTTTCTTGTCGTCAATTTTTCTTGCCAGTCCCAGACCCTTCTCAACTACAGCCCGTCCCTCTTTGTGATTTCCAGTTGTGACCAGGATCCAACCCCACACTACACAGACCTGTGCGCGGTCCTCCTCAGCACCTTGCAAAGTTGCGCTTTTATCCAGGATTTTTTGGCACCACTCACCTGCTTCCGCGTTGAAATCGCGTGTGGTCCAAAAGCCGCCCGCGGAGATCGCGAGTTTCAATGCCTTTTCAATATGGTTTGCATACGACCATTCCAGCGCGGCACGCACGTTATCATGCTCCAACTCCATTTTGTCCAGCCATTCTGGATTCTCGGCTCCGAACATGCTCTCCCACGAATGATCGGCGATTTGCAAAACATAATCAAGATGACGATCGCGCGCCTCCATGGCTTCGTTGACTTCCAACAATTTTTCCATGGCATATTGGCGGATAGTTTCAAGAAAGCGATAACGGGATTCGGATTTCAACTCCTCCACATTGACCAGCGACTTGTTGACCAAACTCATCAAATCGTCCAACGCTTCAGCCTCGCCGATCACTGCTTCGGCTCCATCGAATGTCCAGCCACCCGAAAAAACTGAAAGCCGCCGCAAGGCACGCTGTTCTCCTTCATTAAGGGAGGTGTAACTCCAATCGATCAGGGCACGCAAAGTCTGTTGACGCGGTAGTGCAGTGCGTGAGCCGCCGGTCAATAACTTGAAGCGGTCATCGAGCCGCTCTGCGATCTGCTCAGGAGTGAACAACCTGACGCGTGCCGCGGCGAGTTCTATGGCTAGGGGAATGCCATCGAGACGCGAACAGATTTGGGCGATGACCGCGGCGTTATGTTCCGTCAACTTAAAACGCGACTCTGCTTTCGTCGCCCGTTCCACAAAGAGACGGGTTGCTTCATCGACTGACAGTGCGGGTACCCGAAAGATGCTCTCACCGTCTATACCCAGCGCCTCGCGGCTGGAAGCGATGACCTTCACCTGCGGACATGCCCGCAATATTTGGTCCGCAACCTGGGCGCTGGCTTCGACGAGATGCTCACAATTATCGAAAATGAGCAGGAGTTGTTTGGCGCGCAGGTAATCGAGCACGATGTCAATCAGCGGAATGTTTTGCACCTCGCGCAAACTGAACGCCACCGCAATGGCGGAAACGATGTGGGTCGGGTTGCTGATAGATGCCAACTCAATGACCCAGACACCATCCCTGAATTGCCCCAACTGTTCAGACGCCACCTGCAGGGATAAGCGCGTCTTGCCGGTGCCTCCCGGCCCGATCAACGTGAGTAACTTTGCTGACCCGAATTTTTTTTGTGCCTCAGCAAGTTCACGTTCACGCCCGATGAAGGATGTGAGGTTGATCGGAAGATTATGGTTGGTTGTTTTTGGCGTCTTCAGAGGCGGGAATTCAGAAGGTAAACCTGGCATGAGCAATTGATATAGATGTTGTGGCTGCAGAACGTCCTTCAAATGATGCTCGCCCATATCAGCGAGTTGAATATTTTCTGGCAGGTTGCTGGAAAGCAAATCATGCACGATCTGTGAGATCAGAACTTGCCCGCCATGCCCAGCAGACATGACCCGCTGTGTCAGCGCAACTGTGGCATAGTTGGAATAACGCGAATCCTGATCTTCATCCTGCAATTGTGCGGTACCTGTGTGAATCCCCATGCGCACTTTGATCGGTGCAGGCGACCATGCTTCCTTGTACAATGCTTGTTGTGCGTCAAGTACTGCGTTTAACGCGTCGTTGGCGTTATGGAATGCCGCTGAGAATAAATCGCCGACGATCTGAAACACAAAACCATTGTAGCTTTGAATTGCTTGATTCAGGATTTCATTATGCCGCGCCAAAAGGATTGGCAGCTCATTAGGGTATTTCTGTGCGAGTTTGGTACTGCCTTCAATATCGGTGAAGAGGAAGGTAACTGTGCCAGAGGGTAGACTATTCGTGGGTTTCATCCAATGCATACTCAATTGCCTGTTCCATCGTCATTGCTCGGCCTTCTGCCCATGCTTTTTCAAATGATGATTCATCCAGTTGTTCACGTGCAATCTTGAGATAATGATCGAAATCTTTCTGGTCAGCCGGCTCCAAATAACCGGTATTTTCAGCCATCAGTTTTGCTGTGCCAAATAACAAGGCGGCCTGCTCAGGTTTACCGGTCATTCCTAAAACACCTGCAAGACCGGCAAGCGCAAGAGCCACGTTGGATTTATCGCCAAACTCGTTAGATATTTTTAGACCTTCCCGGAACAAGTTGGTGGCTTTTGCGAATTTGCCCATACCAAGCGATACCCACGCCAACCCAAGGAAAGGAAAGGAAAGCGCAGAACGACTGTGGAGCTCTTGCATAGCATAAAGGTTTTGCTCCCAAAATTTATATGCGAGTTCGTAGTTGCCAATAAATCGTTCTAATTCTCCCAGCCCACTAAAAACAAAAGCTATCCTGCTCCTGTCGCCAAGTTCCTGAAATTTCGCGAGGCTCTTCTTATACAGCTGCTCCGCCTCTTTATACTGACCCGCCACAGCTGCCATACTCCCCATGAGGAAGATCGACCAGGCCATTCCTGATTCGTCTCGATGCTCATGATAGATTTTGAAGCTCTGTTCAAAAAGAGACCGCGCATTTTCAAGCTTTTCTTTTTCATATAGATAAATTTCACCAAGTGCACTCAACGTTCCAGCCAAGCCAGGCTCCCCAGCCTCACCCAACGTTAGCCAAATGTCGCGACTTTCCTCTAACATGGATAGGGCGAAGCGAACATCGTCATACTTACGCTGTCTTCCAATTGCATCAAGTAAGCCGGCATACAGGGCGGGATACCCCATGGCATCCTCAAAATCTCTAACCTTATTAAACCAACCTTCGAGTTCACTCGAATATCCTCGCCAGCCCCATGCATAGCTCAGCGCATTCAGTAAACGCAACGCAGATTCGGTGAACTGTCCCGATACACACCACTCCAATGAGGTACGGAAATTATCCAACTCCTTTTCCAAGTGATCCATCCATTTGACTTGATCGGGCCCGTGGACTTGTTTGTATCCTTGCTCGGCAAAATCAAGAAAATATGCCAAATGGTTGTTATGCAAGGTTTTAGTTTCTGCTGAGTCGTCCAACTTCTCGCTTGCATACTGGCGAGTAATTCCGAGCATGTGATAGCGTGATCCGTCCAGAAGGACCAGTGATTTTTCGACGAGACGCGTTAGCACATCGAGCACCTCATCGGACGAGATATCATCTCGTCCTGCACAGACCTGCTCGGCCGCACCGAGAGTCCAACCGCCGGCGAAGATAGACAGTCTGCATAATAAAAGTTTCTCGTTCATGGAGAGCAGGTTGTAGCTCCAGTCGAGCGCAGCACGCAGCGTTTGATGACGTTCGAGCGATGTGCGGTTACCACCGATCAGGATACGGAAGCGGTCATTCAGCCGCTCGGAAATTTGTTCCACGCCCATGACTCTGACACGCGCTGCGGCCAGCTCGATTGCCAGGGGAATGCCATCTAAACGGGAACAAATTTGAGCAACGGACTGCGCGCTGTCATTTGTCACCACGAAATCTGGCTGCACCAATGAAGCCCTTTCAATGAACAATTGAGCTGCCTCATATTGGGGGAGCTCCTCGATGGTTGGCAATCGTTTTATGTCGGGTAATGAAAGCGAAGGCACCTGCCGGATCAACTCTCCTTTGATCCCTAACGCTTCACGACCGGTGGTCATGATCCTTAATTCCAATGAGTGATCTAACAAACCCTCCACAAGTTTCGCGATGGCTCCGATCACATGCTCGCAGTTATCCAGTATCAGGAGCATTTTCTTGCCGTGCAGGTAATTCATCAGCAATTGCTGGATGGTCATCCCAGCTTGTTCGGGAATCCCCAGGACTGTGAGAATGGTTTGGATGACAAGATTGGGGTCGGTGATTGCAGCGAATTCAACGAACCACACCCCATCCGAGAATTGATCCAGCAAATCCGCTGCCACCTGCAAGGCTAGACGTGTCTTACCTGTACCACCCACACCTGTGAGAGTCACCAGCCTGTGGGTCATCATGGATTGTTTGATCTCCACCATTTCCTTTTCGCGGCCGATAAAACTGGTCAATTGTGTAGGCAGGTTGTGACGATAGGCATCCAGGGTCTTGAGCGGCGGAAATTCGATTGGCAGACCGGGAATCACCAACTGATAAATATGTTCCGGGCGGATCAAATCCTTCAAGCGCCGTTCACCCAGATCGCGTAAGGAGACACCCTCAGGCAAATCTTCGAGCAACAACTCTTGTGTGGGTGCGGAAATCAGCACCTGCCCACCATGCCCCGCGGACATCAGGCGCTGAATACGACTCATGGCCAGATAACCATGGTATTCTCCATTTTCCTGGATCTCTGCTTTGCCGGTGTGAATTCCCATGCGAACTCTAAGGGGCGTTTCTCCCCACTCTTCTTTGTATAAATCAATTTGGGATTTGGCTGCGGCACGTGATGCATCTCCTGCGTGATGAAACGCTATGCAAAACGCATCGCCGATGATCTGAAAAACATAACCATTGTGCGCCTCAATAGCAGAACGCAAGATGGCATGATGGCGTTCCCGCATTGTCTCCCATGTTTTGGGATATTGCCGCGCAAGTTGGGTGCTTCCTTGAATGTCAGTGAAGAGAAAAGTAACAGTGCCAGTCGGGAGTGTACCCATAAAAGTTTTCCAATCTGGCTTGGATAATATTGATTACGTTTTTGCGTCTGACAGAAAATCAAGAGGCGGTCTTTGATTAAGTTTCATCAGATTCGCTCCCATCTGACCAACATATAAAGCCGATACCGAGCCCGTATCACATCCGATGCGCTGGAACTGGTCCAGCGGCAGACCAATAAAATGTGAAATTGCCAGCTTGATCGGGTCGGCATGAAAGACCACCGCCACAATATCCCTGGGATTTTTATGCTTTTTGACCATGCCTTCCAGCGCGTCAGCGATACGCGTTTGCAGGTCGATAAAAGATTCTCCACCAGGAAATTGAAACCTGGAGGGAGCATTTTGTACTACCTGCCAGGCTTTGGTGCGCCTCAAAACCTTCAGTGATTTGCCCTGCCAGGTGCCCACATCGGAATCCATTAGTTCGGGCATTTGCTGTACGGTCAGGCGACGAGCGTTGGCGATCGGCTCGGCGGTCTCGACCGCGCGCTCCAGGGGGCTGGCATAGATCGCTTTGATGGGGACCTCTTTCAACGCTTCACCCAACGCCTGGGCCTGTTTCTGTCCCTTTTCGTTGAGATGAATCCCGGATAGATGTCCTGGCAACTTGCCTGTTTTGACAAACTCGTTTTCACCATGGCGGATAAGAAGGAGTAAAGGCATCAGCTTCCCTAATCGGTTCCTGATGGGCTTTCGAGGAATTCGGCCCGCGCGGCTTCGTTCTTCAGCCAGGCCTTCAATGTGGCTCGATAGAGTGCCCGTTCAAAATACAAGCTTTCCAATGACAGCCCATCATACCCCTTTTCGAACAAGACTTCAATGAAGGGTTCAAGTTGTTGCGCGTAGTGCAGCATACAAGCCTCTGGATGGACACCTGGCCATGAATAACACGTAACTGCGGTTCGGCGGTTTTGCGAGGCGATCGAGGCCGGAACGGTTTTGTCCCAGTTTGGGTCATCGGCGGGGAAAACGTATTGATCCAGATTTCCCTGAGGGATTCCTTCGAGTTCCGCGTACAACCGGTGGATTTGCATCCAGTGTATAGGGATCCACCGCCAGATCGACAACGACTGCATGTTTGGGCAGCCAGCCGATCCATTCATTTGGAACTACGGGTTTGGATGGATCGCGACGTTGCGTTGCGTCTACGAGGATGTCCGCTTGTTCCATCAGGGACTTCATGGTGGATGGGTTGGTTGCGATGTTACGGCCAATCGAAACGGCAAAGGCCCCGGGTCCGTTGGAAGCGATGTGGTCGTTGTTGCGTTCTATGTTGCCAAGCTTTGTCGCCGCCTCAATGGCATGTTTGCCCACCATTCCGGTTCCGAGGATCAAAACGGTGATCGGTTTCTTGTCAGGGCGCTCTAGGCAGGACCATTCCTGTTCCAGCCAATCGAAGGCGGCCTCCAAACCATTCCATGCCACGGCCTTCATGTTTTCGACCATGCGCAGGTTGTTATCGTCGGCGATGCTGTCGAGCGAAATGGAGCGAATGCCCAAATCGCGTAGGTGTTCGACGCGCATGGGACGGGTTGGATAATGCAGCATGGAGATGAGGATGGTGCCGCGCTTGAGCAGCGCAAATTCCTGAGATCTGGGCGAGCGCAGGATCAATACCACATCCTTTTGAAAGGCATCTTCGCGGTTACATAGGACCACGTTCGGGCTGGCGCGTTTGTAATCAGCAAAGGTAAAGCCGGAGCGCGAGCCATAACCTTCTTCAATATATACTTTGACCCCCGAACCGGCGATGAATTGGATGAACTCCGGCAGGAACACACGTTTTTCACCGGGTTCCTGCGTCATGCGTGGAAAGCCAATGGATTGCGGCAAAGTCATTCTTCGTTCCTCTTTTCGGTGGTCTTGATGAATTCTGATCGTTCCGTACCGGTCCAGCGTGAGAGCATGGCGCGTCCAAGGGCACGTTCGAAGAAGAAACCCTTCGGATTGATATTTTGCAGTCCGCCTTTTTCGATGAGCATGCGCATGATCGGGCGAAGCTGGTTACCATACAGTTCCATGCATTCCTTCGGATGGATGCCCGGCCATGAGTAACAGGAGACGGCATGCCTGCGGTTCTTTTTGGACACCGAGTCCGGGATGCGCTCATAAGCCGGATCATCCGGGGCGAACACGTACTGATCAAGATTTCCCTGTGGAATGCCCTCGATCCCTTTCACTTCGGGAGGCTCGATTTCAAAGTTATATGGATCGACAGACAGGTCAACCAAAACCGCATGTTCCGGCATCCAGCCCACCCACGTGTTCGGGATAACGTATTTACTGGTGTCAGGACGTTGTGTCGCGTCCACGAGAATATCCGTGCGGCTCAGGATTTCATGCATGCTTTTCTCATTATTGACCACATCGTAATCGATAGCAGTGACTTGCACGCCGGGGATGCCGCGCTTTGCCAGGAATTGCCAAAGCTGCAAATCGCCATAACGACTCGCGGCCTGCACCGCGTGCACCCCAACTGCTCCAACTCCCATGATCGTTGCCTGTATCGGGTTGCGATCCTTACCTTCCAGGCCGGAACCAGGATAGGTTCGCCTCAATACTTGAAAACCAACTTCGAGACCGTTCCACGCCACGGATTTCAGATTCTCGACAAGACGTCTGCCGTTGTCATCTTTCAGTGAATTCGAGTGAAATGCCCTCCACACCTAACGAGCGCAAGAGTTCGACACGTTGCGGGCGGGTGGGGTAGTGCAACATGGAGATTATGGTCGCCCCTTTTTTAAGTTGTTGGAGTTCCTTCTCAGTAGGACAGCGCAGAACCATGACATAATCCTGCTGGTAAATCTCTTCGTGGGCCGCAAATTGAATGTCTGGTGCGATGACCTGGTAAGCCTCCTCCGTGAGCCCCATGCCTGCTCCATACCCGTGTTCCAAAATAACTTTCGCGCCGCGACGGTTCAAGCGCGCAACAAATGATGGTAGGAAGTCGCGCCGCTCGCCGAATTCCGCGTGCATGCGTGCCATGCCAATTGTGACTGTTTCGATCATTACCACTCTCGCAAGGAAAATTTAACCAACGAACTTCTGATGCAAAAAGTTTACCATAGCTTCTTCGGACTTATTTTCATTTTGTGGTTTTCATATACGTATTGACTCCCTTTTGCTTTAGGCGTATAATATCATCCAATGATATATCACTTGATGATATATTGGAGACTATTATGGTTGATATTGGAAACATTCCGCCGCTATCTGAACAAACTTATTTTATTCTCTTGAGTTTGGCATCTGCCCCGAAACACGGATATGCCATTGTGAAGGAAGTTCAGCAGCTTAGTGACAACAGAGTTCTCTTGAGCGTAAGTACGCTTTATACGATCTTGAAGCGATTACTCGACGATGGTTGGATCAGCATGCTGGAAAAGACTCCGAAAAAATCCCAGCGACCGCGGAAGGTGTATGAGTTAACTGGCTTGGGAGGGGAAGTTTTGAAGACTGAGATTCAACGACTGGAAGGATTGGTCTCTGCCGCGCGCAGGAATAAAAAGGTGACAGGTATGATATGAATCACGTTCTTGCGGTTGTTATCAGTATCTACAATTATCTATTGCGTTTGTTTCCAGCATCTTATAGAAACAAATATGGTGACGATATGCTTTCTGACTTTTCAGATTTAGCGGAAGAGGCAAGCAGGGCAGGGTTAATAGCTTTGTTTCTCGCCCTCGCTAGAGAATTACGAGATTTTCCAATGAGTCTGGCGGCTGCACATTTGGAGGAGGATTACATGTCCACAGTATTTCGATCTGGGACCGCACGTAGCGTGTTACGAAGCGCCATTGCGGTTGGCATTGCGCTCGTTGTGATGCAGACAGTCGCCACAGTGATCACGAAAGCCATGACAGGTCAGGGCTGGCTCTTTCTTCTGAGGATTGCCAGTTCACATGGTTGGCTCCTTGATTACAATCGTGCCGCAGGTCTGGTGCTGTCTCTTTCCACTTATATAATCGGCGCGGTTTTGGCAGGAATATCCTTGGCGGTGTGCCTTGGCGATTTGCAACGCGTCAAACGCTATGTGGCAGCCACCCTGTTAGGCTGGGCGGCGCCATTGGGCTTTATTCAAATTACTGCATCCTTTTTTAGCGTTTCTTCTGTCAATAGCCCGGTTGCACGCGAAATTGCGATAATCTTTATTGGCTTGGGATACGGTATCGTTTTCGCCTGGATCTTACAAGATCGCAGGAAAACGTTTGGGCTTTTGCTCGTTGGTGGTATGGGATATTACATTGCTCAAAAGCTGGCAGTCTGGCTGTTCTTGCCTCTATTCCCCAAGTATCCGCAGGCAGAATTAGGCTGGATGGAATTGGCGCTTTCGGCAGGTATATATGGATTTATGGGAATCGTAACAGGCGCGCTGCTGGGATCTGTCTCTGCTTTGAAGAAACACAATCAAATGAAGATTACTTGATCTTCCTCTTCATCTCCTGAATTTGCTCTTCACTCATGGCTGGGATATTCTCCACCTTGGTGATGCCCAAGGCCTTGCGCTGCGCTTCACGCCACATGTCGAGGCGGGCATTAACTTGAGATTCATATCCCTCTTGTGATGGAGCATAGAAATAAGTACCCAGTAAACGCTTGGGCAAATATTGTTGCGGGGTGAAATGTCCCTCAAACTCATGCGGATATACATAATCCTTGCCGTGTCCCATTGCAGCCGCGTCGCGATTCCCATCCTGTAAATGGCGTGGCACCGAGACCTGTCCCTCCTCTTCGATCTTCTTCATGGCCTTGAAGTAAGCACCCGCGCTGTTGGACTTGGGCGCGGTAGCGAGATAAAGAGTTGCCTCCACGATGGGATAGATTCCCTCGGGTAAACCGATGTAATCATAGGCCTGGGCGGCAGAGGAAGCGACAACCAGTCCCATGGGATCTGCCAGACCAATATCTTCGCCAGCAAGAATGATCAAGCGGCGAATGATAAAGCGCGGGTCTTCGCCGGCATAGATCATCTTGGCCAGCCAGTATAGCGCGGCGTCCGGGTCGGAACCGCGCACCGATTTGATGAAAGCTGAGATCGTGTCGTAGTGCGCATCACCGTCCTTGTCATATAGCACAGCGCGGCGCTGGATGGATTCCTGGGCAACATCTAGCGTGATGTGAATGGTCCTGTCAACGTCAGGAGAGGTTGACTCCACGGCAAGTTCCAGGGCGTTCAAGGCGTTGCGCGCGTCGCCGGAGGCAACTTCGATTAAGTGGGAACGGGCATCGGCATCGAGCAGGATGCGCTTGTTCCCGTAGCCGCGTTCCTTGTCGGTGAGGGCGCGATCGAGCAGAATCCCGGTCTCTTCCTGATTCAGATTTCGCAATTGAAAGACACGCGAGCGCGAGATCAAAGCCTTGATCACTTCGAAGTATGGATTCTCCGTGGTGGCGCCGATCAAGGTTACGGCTCCATTCTCGACGTGGGGCAGGAGCGCGTCCTGTTGGGCTTTATTCCAGCGATGGACCTCATCCACGAAAAGGATGGTGCGCACGTTGTGCAGCCGCCTGCGCTCGAGGGCCTCTGCGATCACCTCGCGTAAGTCGGCCTTTCCCGCCAGAATGGCCGAGATGGTGACAAAGTGACTCTTCGTTGTATTGGCGATCACTTGTGCTAGGGTCGTTTTGCCTGTGCCGGGGGGACCCCACAGAATGATGGACGAAAACAAACGGTCCGCTTCGATGGCGCGGCGCAAGAGTTTTCCTTCGCCCACAATGTGTTCCTGACCGATATATTCATCGAGCGTGCGCGGACGCATCCGCGCCGCGAGCGGTGCTTCCTGTTTCATGCGTTCCTGCATGGCGTGGTCAAAGAGATCAGACATATCATTCATTATAAACAGAAAGGGCTGTCCGAGACAGCCCTTTCCTCATCATAACAGATGTTTCACACCGGCGTTTCAGGAGGCATTCCAAAGCTTAGAACGCGGCGATCGCTGTTTTGAAATCAGTGAAGGTTTCGATGTACATGTCGAACCCGCTCATTTCAAAGGATGATTTTGTTTCCGGCGATAGGTTTAGCAGCTTCAAGTGAGGAGATTTGTAAGTCCCGTCTCGAATGCCCTGTTTTGTTTCCTCTGCACTCAGGTCGGTTTCTGGGTGCAGAGAACGGAGCCGCGTAAACATGCCATGAAAGACTCGCAAACCAGCACTGCTGACAAAATGTGAGTGGGAGAGATCGATCAGAAAGTAGCGGGCACCCTCGTTGATCAATTCATCTGCTTTGGACTGGAGTTGGTCGTAAGTCGAGGCGTCAAGATTTCCGTCCAGGTGTAAAACTGTGACAGGGACACGGCCATTTTCTGTCGAGACCTTGATTTCCATTTGCTCCTCCGGGACTATGATTCTTTATGAGACTTTGGCGATAGGGATAGTATATAAAAGAGTGGCATAATTTACAAGTCCCACGGGCAATTGGGTGGCAAGCTGCCAAGCGATGGGAGTTTAAACTTTTCCCAGTACTTCAGTATCCAGTGCAAGATAAACCGGGGACTCCTGTTTTGAGTGATGGGAATGCAATCTGCAATATGGTTATTATTGAACCTGGAGACGATCGAGGGAGGCCGGCAGTTCAGATAACGAGGACAGACTCGCGTCAGGCTGGACCTGAAGCTGCTCGTCGGTTTTTTCGCCAGCGCGTCGGCTGAGCCAGATCCCGTACAATCCGGCGTTTTGCGCGCCGCGCACATCCGCATCGAGATTATCGCCCACCATCACCGCTTCCGAGGGTAGAAAATACCAGTTGGAAAGTCCCAGCTCGAAAATGCGCGGATGGGGTTTCCGGTAACTGCAGGCGGCGGAGGTCAGGATGAAATCAAAATAACGGGCGATGCCAAAGCCTTGCGCGAGTTGTTGCACATCCCGGTCATCGCCGGCGTTCGAGATCAGGCCCAGGCGATAACCACTCTCTTCCAATCTTTGAAGTGTGGGTACGGCATCTTCCTCCAGTGCCCAGTTGGTTTGGGTAATGGCGAAGAGGCGGTCCAGCCCTCTGCGAATCAGGACATCGGAAATGTTCTTATATCCCTTATTGGTAAGCAGTTCGCGTAACACAAAGGAATAGGTTGTTTCCAGCAAATCCTGTTCACGTTGTTTGAAGTATCCATCGAGTCGGCTGCGAAATTCGAATGGGAAGGTGGAAAGATTCACTTCCACACCTTGTTCACGAAGATAGCTGGTGAGAGCTTCATCCGCTTTTTCGTTGATGCCGAGCCAGGAGGCGCGCTCATACATGAGCGTACCGCCCAGATCAAAAATGACTCCGCGTAGAAAGTTTCGTGGCATAAAGGTCGAAGTTCGGAGAAGAAAGTGTGTTTCGAAAAAACCCAGATTTTTTGACGCTACTTACTGCTGTGCAGTCCCGCGCGGCTCTGCAGTCAGGGGTCGTTGTGGCAGTGTGGTGACCAAAACTTTATCCACACGACGTCCGTCCATGTCAATGACTTCAAAGTTTAGTCCGTGCCATTCAAAGTGATCTGAAGCTTGCGGGACGCGCCCAAGGGACATCATGATAAAACCACTCAAGGTTTCGTATTCGCTCTCGTGAGGTAAAGGAGGCAGCTCGAAAATCTCTTTGAACTCATCGATTTCCAACATGCCATCCAGCAACCACGAGCCATCCTGACGTTGTGTGGCCTGTGGCTCATCTATCTCCATTTCGCCGACAATTTCTTCAAGGATATCATTTATGGTCAGGAGTCCCTGGAGGGCGCCAAACTCGTCGATGACCAGCAGCATATCCGTGCCTTTTTCCTTGAGGATTTCAAGTGCCTTGGATGCCAGCATGGTCTCCGGCACGAAAAAGGCAGGTTTGAGCAAGTCTTTCAGCACAATGGGCATTCCATTCAGGCTAATGACCAGCAGATCCCTGGCTTTGACGATGCCGAGAATGACATCCAGTGAGCCCTGGCGCACAGGGAAACGGGAAAGATTGCAGTCCGTAATTTTTTGGCGAATTTCTTCGGTGGAGTCGTCAATGTCCAGCCAGACGATGTCCGGGCGGGGCGTCATCAGTGAATAGACGCGTTGGTCGCCCAGGCTGAACACGCCCTCCACCATTTCCTGTTCTGCTTCCTCGAAGACACCGGCCTGCGTACCCTGATCGATCAATAATTGGATTTCTTCCTCGGTGACAGGCGGCTCTGCGTTTTCTTTTACACCCAGGAGACGTAATATCGATTCAGTTGAAAAACTCAAAAATATTACCAACGGGTGAAAGACTTTCGAGACGAACATCATTGGCTTGGCGATGGTGGAGGAAATTCCTTCCGGGTTGCGCAAAGCCAGCCGTTTGGGGACGAGTTCGCCAATAACTAGAGTCAGGTAAGTAATGGGTACAACGCCCACCAGCAAGCCAATCACTACGCTATAGGGCTCCAGGGCAGGATATTGGTTGAGTTCAAAATCGATCCAGGCGCCGAGTGTTGCTCCGGTCAAGGCACCAATCAGCAGGTCAATCGTGGAGATACCGATCTGAATGACAGAGAGAAATTGATTTGGGTCCTCTATCAGTTTTAGCGCGGTGCCGGCGCTCTCACGGCCTTTGTTAAGTTCATTTTGTAAACGCACTTTCCGGGATGAAAGCAAGGCGGTCTCAGCCATGGCTAACAAACTGTTCAGGATAAGTAATACACCAATCGTGATCAGCCCAGGAGTCAAATTAATTTGTAAGGGGATTTCTTCCATGATCCAATCGATTTTTCCAAGTCCTCATATTGTACTATGGATGAATAAACTGCTTACCATGGGGCGAAGAACCTGAAATGATTTTCTTAAGGCTCACCAATGCCAAAACCGAAACTCATCATCTCAACCTGCTACTCTGTTACTTGAATACCCGTACCAGAGTGCACCTGACCGATCACCCAGGCCGGCTGGTCCAATTCTTTGGCGCGCAACAGGAAAGATTCCAGCCTATGCTTTGGCACACCAAGCAACAGACCTCCGCTGGTCTGTGGGTCAAACAACATCATTTGATGAGGTTCATCGACCGAAGGGGCAAATTGAACCTCGGGCTCAAAGTGCTTTTTGTTATCAAATGCCCCGCCGGGGAAGATGCCCATTTCGGCATATTTGCGCGCCCCAGAGATGAAGGGGATGCTGGCGAGTTCCAATTGAAGTGATACGCCGGAGGTCTGGGCCATTTCCATCCCATGACCCAAAAGACTATATCCGGTCACATCGGTGCCGCCGCGCAATTCGAATTCGTTCGCCAATTGGCGGGCGGTCTGATTCAAGCGCTTCATCCAGTTCACCGCTTCGAGCACGTTTTGCGTATCGGCTTTTTCCTGCTTGAGTGCTGTGGTGGTCACGCCAAGCCCCAAGGGTTTGGTCAACACCAGGGCGTCGCCTGCTTTGAGCCCGCCTTTACTCATCATCTTATGAGGATCAACAAAGCCGACCACCACCAGGCCATACTTTGGTTCCTTGTCTTTGACCGTGTGCCCGCCTGCGATCACCACGCCGGCTTCGTGCGCCTTCTCTGCACCCCCGCGGATAATCTCCATGGAAATCTCCTCCGGCAGGTTATCTGGCAGCGCGGCGATGTTGAGCGCCAGGAAAGGTTGCCCGCCCATGGCGTAGACATCCGAGAGACTGTTGGCCGCGGCGATCGCACCATAGTCGTAGGCATCGTCCACAATCGGCGTGAAGAAATCCGTGGTCAGGACGATGGCATGGTCATCGTCCAGGCGCCAGACCGCCGCGTCGTCAGGATCCCGCAGACCCACCAGCAAGTCCGGGAAAGAAGCAGCATCGAAGATGTCTTTGACAGGACGCAGTACCTGCGCCAGCGCCTCAGCGCTCAGTTTGGATGCTCAACCCGCACAGGCGGAAAGAGTCGTGAGGCGGATCTCGCGTCCAGTTTGTGGAATGGGCATTTAGCTCCTAAATCAAAGTGACCAGTGCTTCTGATCACTGATTAATCAGGTGATAGCCATATCACCTTTACCTGTAAACTATGGCGTTGTAGTCGACGTTGCTGGGGTCTCCGCTGTGCCGGGTAGCGGCAAAATAAACTGATTATCACTGGGTATGAAGATGGTTTGGACACCAGGAGAAAGTTTTAGAATATATTGATATTGAAGAAGTTCCGGCGTAAGCGATTGTGCCAGTAATTGGTTAGCCTGGGCTTCCGCCTGCGCTTTGATGACCTGTGCCTGTGCGTCGCCTTTTGCCGCAATTACTGCGGCATCGGCCTGGCCTTGTGCAACCTGACGAGCCTGTTCCGCTTCCTGTTTTCTCTGCTCTACCACAAACGCGGCTTGCTGTGCTAGTTGTTCGGCAACCTGTTTCTGCTCCACGGCAGCGGCATATTCGTCACTAAAACGAATGTTCCGCAGCAGAAAATCGTCCATGATCAGATTGTTGGCAGCCATGCCAGCTTCAATTGTATCGCTGATGTTCTGCTCCAATTCGGCGCGCTTGGTGCTTACAATTTCCTCTATGCCGAACTGGGCTACGGCGTCACGGATGGCCACGCGAGTGACTGGCCGCACAACGTTATCCTCATAACGGTTTTGCCAGATGATATGCATGTCGACGACGTGATTCGGATCTACGGAATAAATGACGGAGGCATCGATGTATACCTGCTGACCATCCTTGGTCCGCGCTTCGATGGAGTCATCTCCCGTTATTTGCCCCTCAGCCGCAGAAGATGACATGGTATAGGTCTCACGCGCGATGCTATAAGTTTGCACTCGCTGCACAAAAGGAATGATCCAATGTAAACCGGGTTCCAAAGGATTGGGCAGAATACCGCCCTGTCCCACCGTGATTACAACGCCGCGTTCATTTGGCTCAATGAAAACAAGGCCCGCACCTACGCCGGTCAGCAAAACAGCCACCACCACCAGACCGATAATGAGACCACTTAATCCTTTTGTGCCTTGATTACGAGTGGCTCGCACAAAAATCAAAACAAGGACACCCACTACACCAATCCAGGCAAACGAAGCAACACCCTTAAGCAAGTCGGCAATGTTCATGGTTCCTCCAAATATATAGTTGAAAATATTATACCGCCATGATAGCATAGCGCTATGAGCACAGGCATTGGGCAGGTTGTGGAGCTGATTTTGGGGGATGGATGTCTTTACTTACGCGTTGCCTGTCCATCGAATCTGATACCATCGCCCGGGCAATATCTGCTTGCCAGCAACGGATCTAACGCATCCTTACCTGTTCCCCTTTTTCATACGGATTCTACGCCTGATGGCCTCGCTGTGGCGCCGTCGCAACATTTTATCGCCGTAGCCCCAATTCTTGATTCCTGGACTCCCGGGCGACGTCTTCACTTACGCGGCCCGCTTGGACGTGGTTTCACCTTGCCCGTCTCCGCGCGTAAAGTCGGATTGGTGGCGTTCGACGACCAGCCTGCCAGACTACGCGGCTTAATTCGACCTGCTTTAATACAAGGCGCCGCGGTTGTGATGCTGTGCGACTGTAGTCCCCGGAGCGCAGCGGAGTGGGATTCATCTCCCGGTAATCTGCCAGATGAAGTGGAAGTCCAACCGCTATCGATGGCGGATGAGATCCTCGAATGGGCCGATTATCTGGCGCTCGACGTGGCGCGTGAGCATCTGCCTTTGCTAAGAGAACGATTGTTTAATGGTGAACAGCGAAAGGTTTCGAGTGGGGCGCAAATCCTGATCCACACGCCGATTCCCTGCGGTGGAATCGCAGAATGCGGGGTCTGTGCGGTAACGTTGAAGTCCGGTTGGAAGCTGGCTTGCAAAGATGGCCCGGTTTTCGATTGGAAAGATATCCGGGGATAACTTTTGGAATTAAAACCAAATCCGAAACGAAGTCTTTGTTGACCCGCTAAGGCCCTGGTATAGAACGATTACATCAATTGGCACAAGTTCCCCTGGTTTTTGATCCGCAAAATTGAATGTGAAGCTGCCCACACCGGCTGTATTTGTCGTGAAGAAACGCTCTTCGGTATGACCATCCGGCCAATGCATGGTAGCTCTGCCAGTCGCATTGGAAATGGGTTGCAGCGTCTGGCTTTGGACGACTACGTATACGGTTTGCTGGTCGCTGGCAAATGTGACTGATTTGGCTACAAACGCCGACAGTTTAATCGACAAGACCGCGTTGATCGTTGCATCCAGCGGTGGGACCGGTCGCAGCAAAGCCTGATCTTCGCCGAGTTGATCAAAATACAATCTTCCTAAATCGGTGATGACCACACGCTGGCCTTCGGGCCGATCGGCGCGCCACTCGAAACGCGACCTTTCGAAATATTGAACGATTAGATTATCGTGAAATTCAAAGGGCGAAATCGGGTTGCCGAATTGCGCCGCGCCACCATCGCGCGAAAAAAATCCAGAAAGGCAAAACATACGCCGTAACCAGTCACGAACCGTTCGCAGCCCGAAGAGTTATTGATATCCAACTGACCGGCGGGTTGATAGGTCAATCTTCCAATCGGAGTAGGTTGCACTCGCTGGTTTTCGGCCAGTTCAGTATGCAGTTCAAAACGGGCGCGTTGAAAGTATTGAACCGTCTTTCCATCTTTGGATGTGATCTGCTCGCTGATGGGATATCCAAAGACCAGCCGCGGGTCAGCCACGCTGCGATAGAAGTCTAAAAAGTCCCCTTTGACGTTATGACCGGTTTCCGGGAAAAACTGTATGGTAGTCGACTGCGCATTGACTAAACCCCATTGTGTCAGCAGCAGAATTGAAACCAAAAACAGCGCGACGATTTTCCGCGTAGTCTTCATACAACTCATTATACCCACCTTCGACTGGTAGAACGCAGGATTAAGTCTGATGTGATGCACTTACGCCTGGAGCAGGGCCTCGACAATCCGCTTTGCGGCATGACCGTCGCCGTACGGATTGGAAGCTTTTGCCATTTGTGCAAAAGCCACCGGATTATCCAGAAGCTGTTTCGCTTCATGGACGATCACATCCGTTTCCGTTCCAACGAGTTTGAGCGTTCCCGCCTCAACTCCCTCCGGACGTTCGGTCGTTTCGCGCATCACCAGGACGGGAATCCCAAAGGAGGGTGCTTCCTCTTGCAGGCCACCCGAGTCGGTAAGAATGATTTTTGCATGCTGCATGAGGTGTACCATCGGAAGATAGTCCAATGGCGGCAGGAGAGTGATATGAGGAACGTCTTTTAGAATACGATTGACCGGTTCCTGCACCCTTGGATTGAGATGTACCGGATAAACGATTTCCACCTCTCCACGGGTTGCCAATTCTTTGATTGCCAGACAAATATTTTCAAGCGGCTGCCCAAAGTTTTCGCGGCGATGAGCGGTGACGAGAATCAGTCGTTTTCCAGCCTTGCTGGATGCTGAAGAAGCAATCCCAAGTTTTTTTAATAGCTGAGTAACAACTTCAGGTTCATTTTGTTTTGCCACATATTGCAGCGCGTCGATCACCGTATTCCCGGTCACACGAATATTTTTTTCGTCTACACCTTCACGCAACAAATTTCCCTTTGACCAATCCGTGGGGGCAAAATGCAGGTCGGCGATCACAGTTGCGATACGACGATTGATCTCTTCCGGGAAAGGATGCCACTTGTTATGGGTGCGAAGACCTGCCTCCACATGGCCCAACTTGATGCGCCGAAAGTAGGTCAGCAGTGATGTGGTGACCACCGTGGTGGTGTCGCCAACCACGAGTACCCAGTCGGGTTGAAAATCACCCAAAACGGGATCCAGATGAGTAAAGATGGACGCACTGATTTCTGCCAGAGATTGATTGTCGCGCATCAGGTCCAGATCGTAGTCGGGCTTGATTTGAAAAAGTTCCAAGACTTGATCAAGCATCTGCCGATGTTGCGCAGTCACACAGACACCAAATTCCATATTGGGAGTCTTCTTTAACAGTTGAACAATTGGCGCCATTTTCACGGCTTCCGGACGCGTGCCAAAGATGGAGAGAATTTTGATGGTCATGGTGTGTAGATGGGCGCTGAGCAAACGGCGATTTGCCTACTTGTTTACTCCCAGTCGAAACACTTCAAAGCCTGCACTTTTCCATGACCCTGCCTGCCAACCATTGACACAATCTACCGCCACGCGTGCTCTCGTTTTCGTCGCGATTTCATCAGGATTAAGATTTACAAATTCTGTATGCTTGACAAGTAACACTAGGGCATCGGCATCCCGGATCGTGGCCTCGAGACTGGACCCCATCTCGATGTTTTGTAGATTTGCGTCCGGCTTGAACGGTTCCCAGACACATACTTGTGCACCTTCTTTTTGGAGCAGGTACACTACCTCCGTTGCCGGGCTTTCGCGTAAATCGTCCACATCTGGCTTGTAAGCCATCCCGAGCGCAGCGATTTTTTTGTCTTGTAATGAGCCCAGCGCCTTTTTCAACTTTTGCACGACGAAATGCGGCTGCGCATCATTGACCTGTCGTGCCTGATAGATCAGCATTGATAATTCCGGCGCGGCTTCCACAAAGAACCACGGGTCGACGCTGATGCAGTGTCCGCCAACGCCCGGGCCGGGACTGAGAATGTTAATGCGCGGATGTCGATTGGCCAGGCTGATTGCTTCCCAGACGTCCACGCCGAACTTTTCAGCCAGACGCGCAAATTCGTTGGCAATGGCAATGTTTACATCGCGGGTGGTGTTTTCCATCAGCTTGACCATCTCGGCTGTGGTCGCGTCGGTCTCGATGATCTCGCCTTTGACGAAGGTCGCGTACAAGGCGTGGCCTGCTCTGGCTGACTCTGGTGTGACTCCGCCGACGACGCGCGCGTTTTCGATCAACTCGCGTAGGATTTGCCCGGGCAGGACGCGCTCCGGCGAATAGCACAGGAAGAAATCGGAACCAGCTTTGAGGCCGGATTTCTCCAATATGGGGGTGACCAGATCCACGGTTGTACGAGGCGGCGAAGTCAATTCGAGCACGACCAAGTTTCCTTGGCGTAAATGGGGCACGATCGCCTCCATGGCGGAGGTCACCGCGCGCATATCGGCCAGCCTGTAATTGCGGCCTTCGAATTGCCCTTGTTCGTCATGGTAGAAAGGTGTGGGCACCGCGATCAGAAAGGTATCAGCCTGCTCGGGTTGAGAAGAAACGGTGAAATTCCCGGAATTGAGCGCAGCCTCCACCACCGCCTGCAAGCCCGGTTCGTGAATATAAATCTTTCCGCTCCTGAGGGTCTCCGTGACGTGTGGGTTTACATCCACGCCGAGAACTTCGAGGCCATGTGTGGCAAAGGTGGCGGCGGTAGGCAAGCCAATATAGCCCAGGCCGAGGATACAGATCTTTTGAAAGTTCATTAATGCTCCGCACCCCTTCTCTATCTTCCCTGATTTTGACCTGCAATTTCTGTGGAAAAAACCTGGCCGTCGAATTTGGCAGACCGTCATGCCAAGACGTGATTTAGGGGTATTGAAAGTAGTGCTTATTATAAAGCCTGGTTGTGTAATTAATTTCACAACTTTTCATGAAGAATCTCGTAGATAAAATGGAATCAAAACAAGTTGTCTTGTTGTATAATGAAATGGAGCAGTCATGGACTTCTTACTTAATCCCAACATTGCCTATCTCGTTTTGCTCGGGGGAGTTCTCTTGGCGATGCTGGCGTTGGCCTCACCCGGGACGGGGTTACTCGAAATCGGGGCTTTTTTCTGCCTTGTGCTGGCAGGGTATGCAATCTATCATCTGTCTTTCAACTGGTGGGCCCTCGTTCTTTTGGTATTGAGTCTGGTGCCTTTTGTGTATGCATTACAGAAACCCAAGCGCGAACTCTATCTGGCCTTGTCCATCCTGTTGTTGGTAATAGGGTCAGTTTTTATCTTTCCGCCCACGGCAGATCAGGGCGTTGTTAATCCACTGGTAGCGATTCTCGCTTCGGGACTGGTGGCGGGCTTTTTATGGGTGGCCGTCCGCAAGACGATTGAAGCCGCACACGCGCGGCCTTCTCATGATCTTGAGGGCCTGGTTGGTCAGGTCGGAGAGGCAAAAACCAAAGTTGGGGAGGATGGAAGTGTACAGGTCGCAGGTGAGTTGTGGTCGGCGCGCAGTGAAAAGTCCATTCCTGCAGGCAGTTTGATCCGTGTCATCCGGCGCGAAGGGTTTATCCTGATCGTCGAGAAAAATAGCTGATATCACTTCATGAAAAGGAGTTTGTTATGACTAATTTTGTTGGCGGTAGTGCTCTCTGTTTTATTGGCGGAATTGTCCTCCTTGGTTTTATCTTTTTGGCCAATGCGATCCGCATTGTGCCCGAATACCAGCGCTTGGTGGTGTTCCGCTTGGGACGCAGTATCGGGGCGAAGGGTCCCGGTATCGTTCTGCTCTTCCCGGTACTGGACCGTGCGGTGAAAGTCGATCTGCGTGAGCAGGTACGCGAAGTCCCGCATCAGACTTCGATCACCAAGGATAACGCGCCGATCTCGATCGATTTCCTGTGGTACTACAAGGTGCTCGACCCGGCCGAGTCAGTGCTGCAAGTTGGTAATTTTGAATTGGCCGCGGCTGGCATTGCGGCAACCACCTTACGCGCGGTCATCGGTGGCATCCCGCTCGATGACGTACTCTCTGAGCGTGAGCATATCAACACCATGCTCCGCACCCGTCTGGACGAGGTGACCGAACGTTGGGGCGTGAAAGTGACTAACGTTGAAATCCGTGAGATCATCCCTCCACGCGAAGTTCAGGATGCGATGAACCGCCAGATGTCTGCCGAACGTATCCGCCGTGCGGTGGTCACTGAATCGACTGGTACCGCGAAGCCAATATCAACGTGGCTGATGGTGAAAAACAATCTGCCATTCTGCGCGCGGAAGGTCAGAAGCAGTCTGCAATTCTGCAGGCAGAGGGCGAGCGTCAGTCGCAGCTTCTGCGCGCAGAAGGTTTCGCTCAGGCACTCGAAGCAATTTTCAACGCGGCCAAGACCATTGACCAAAAGACGATGACCCTTCAATATTTCGAAACGTTGAAATCCATTGGTACAAGTCCTTCCACCAAATATATCTTCCCCATGGAGTTCACCAGTCTGCTGGACAACTTCCTTGGCAAGGATGGTGGTAAGAAGTAGGGTCCCGATACGGCTGCGAGAGCCGGATAGTGAGCAGAGCATATCGATATTCGCCGGCTCAACCCGAAATGGTTTGAAGTAGAAAGTGGAACTTCCTCCACTTTCTACTTTTTTGTTGATAGAATTCATGTACTTATGGAAATTCAAAGTGCAAATTTGCGCGACCTGAGCGCATTACGACGACTCGAACATGCCTGCTTCGAAAAAGATGCCTGGCCCTTGTTGGATTTGATGGCTGTGTTGACCTGGCCGGATGTGATCCGCCTCAAGGCAGTGGAGGAGGGTGAAATGATCGGATTCGTTGCCGGCGACCCGCGTCCATCCCAAGGCATGGCCTGGATCGCCACCATCGGCGTGGATCCACGCTATCAGCGGCGCGGTATCGGTCGCACTCTGCTGCATGCCTGTGAGGCGCGGACCAGGCTGCCGCGGATGCGCTTGACGGTACGCATCTCCAATCAGCCAGCGATTTCCCTTTATGAAAAAGAAGGCTATCGTTCTGTGGATATCTGGAAAAAATATTACAACGATGGTGAAGATGGGGTGGTGATGGAGAAAAGGTTATCCTCAAATTGAGCGGTATGGCAAAGACAGGGTCGCATTCTTTGCAAGCTTTGCAAGGCAAAAACATCACGTAGGATATAATGAAAGCCAATGACCTCTCTGCATCTACATCCACCCGTATGGGTGGATAAGTCAAACATCTTCAATCAAATGATCGGGGATCTGGCCGCACAGCCCCGCATTGCCGTCGACACCGAATCCAATAGTTTGCATGCTTATCGTGAACAGGTGTGTTTGATCCAATTCTCGACTCCCAAAAAGGATTATGTCCTCGATCCGCTGGTGTTGACTAACCTGAGTGCTCTTGCTCCAATTTTTAGCAATCCAAAAATCGAAAAGATATTTCATGCAGCCGAATATGACCTGATCTGTTTGCGGCGTGACTTTGGTTTCATATTTGCCAACCTGTTCGATACCATGCATGCCGCACGCGTGGTCGGTTACCAGTTTGTGGGCCTGGATCATTTGCTGTTCGAAAAACTGCAAATCAAGACGGACAAACGACATCAGAAAGCCGACTGGGCTGCGCGACCTCTGACGCCTGCCCAATTGGATTATGCCCGTTTGGATACCCATTATCTGTTCGTCCTACGCGATCTCATGGAAGCTGAATTGAAGGAGAAGGACCGCCTGCAGCTGGCGCGTGAAGATTTTATACGGGCCTGTGACGTGGAACAGCCCAGGGAAAGGCTCAACGGTTCATCCTGGAAACGTTTCAGTACGCGTAAGGATGTCAGCACACGCGATTTGACCGTTTTGAGTGAATTGTTGCTCGCCCGCGATCGGATCGCGGAAGAGATGAATCGGCCCGTCTTCAAGGTGATCTCAGATAAAACATTATTGGATATCGCACGGAGGTTGCCCGAGAAGGATGTTGATCTGGCCGGTATTGGGCTGAGCCCGAAGCAGATCCACCTGTGGGGCGATGAAATATTGGCGGCGGCGCAGCGCGGGACCGCGGCACCGTTGGTGAAACGGGAGCAGACCCACCACCCGAACGATGCGATGGTCAAACGCCTGGAAAAGCTCAAGAGCTGGAGAAAGAAGATCGCACAGGGAATGCACGTTGAGTCGGACATCATCCTGCCGAAATCTTACATGTATGAGTTGGCAGAACATCCCCCCGGGAGTTTTGAAGAATTGGAAACAATGATGAGTGAATCGCCCACGCGAGTGCAAAGATACGGCGATCAAATTTGTCGCGTGTTAGGAGGCTAGGGTGCGGATCAATTTTCACGGGGCGGCTCATACTGTGACCGGAAGCCAGCATTTACTGGAGATCAATGGACAGCGCCTCCTGCTGGACTGCGGCATGTATCAGGGCCGTCGTGATGAAACCTACCTGCGGAATTTGAATTTTGCCTATGATCCGCCAGGCGTGGATGCGGTCATCCTTTCCCACGCGCATATCGACCACGCGGGGAATTTGCCCAACCTGGTCAAGCGTGGTTTTGATGGACCGATCTACGCTACCTCCGCAACGGTTGATCTCGCCACGATCATGATCGCGGATTCGGGCCGCATCCAGGAAGCCGACGCGGCCTTTGTCAACAAGAAACGTCTGGCGCGCGGCGAAGCGTTCATCGAGCCGCTGTATACGGAGGCAGATGCAAAACGGACCGCGGATTTGTTCCGCAGCGTCGAATACGATCAAGCCTTCGAGCCGATCCCCGGCGTGATCGCTCGTTTCATCGAAGCGGGTCATATCCTGGGCTCGGCGGCTGTGTCGCTGGAGGTCGAAGAACAGGGACGCATGATTCGTTTTTGGTTTTCGGGCGATATTGGCCGTTATAAACTGCCTTTGTTGCGTGATCCCGTCCTGCCTCAGGATGTTGATTATTTATTGATGGAATGTACTTATGGCGATAAGCCGCACAATGATCCCACACAGGCATTCGAAGAATTTCACGAGATTGTTGCCCGTACGATCAAACGCGGCGGCAAGGTAATCATTCCCGCCTTTGCAGTTGGTCGCACACAGGAACTGGTCTATCACCTGAATATGATGATGTACGCAAATCATATGAAGCCGGTGCCGGTCTTTGTGGACAGCCCCCTGGCGGTCAACGCGTCGAATGTGTTCAGCAGGCATCCTGAATGTTTTGATATGGAGACGCGTTGGTTTGTCCAGCAGGCGCGCCATCCCGCGCTGGATTTCAAGATGTTGACCTACGTTCAAAGTGTTGAAGAGTCGAAGGCTTTGAACCAGCGCAAAGATCCCATGGTGATTATCTCAGCGTCCGGCATGGCAGAAACGGGACGGATTTTGCATCATCTTCGCAATAACATCGAAAATCCGCTGAACACGGTCTGTATTGTTTCCTGGCAGGCGCCCTATACTTTGGGCCGCCGTTTGGCAGATCGTGAGAAGCGTATCAAAATTTTTGGCGAACCGTATACGGTCAAAGCGGAGATCGCAACCATAGGCGGTTTATCTGGTCATGCGGGGCAGAATTTATTAATGGATTATGCTTCGGCGGTCAAAGAAACAGCCAAGAAAGTTTTTTTGGTGCATGGAGAAGAAAAACCGGCCGCGATACTGACCCAAAAATTGAACGATAGAAATATGAACGAGGTGTACTACCCTGAATTGCACTCGAGCGTGGAATTGTAAGCGCGCTGAGCGGGGTCGAAGCGAAGGATTTAAGATATAATACCGCCCGCGAGAGTACATTGGGAAGGTGCCAGAGTGGTTGAATGGGACGGTCTCGAAAACCGTTGTGGGCCCCGGTCCACCGAGGGTTCGAATCCCTCCCTTCCCGCTAATGAAAATAACAGTTGGGGGAGTGTTCATCGTTTATAAAGGTATAGAATAGAAAAAGATATTTTAGAGCAGTGGTTGATTAAGAAGAACGTATGAGCAAACTCACAGCACGATCGTTAATGGGACTCGGGCAGCTTATCTTTATTCTTGGGCTGTTACTTTTTTGCCAGCCTCGATCATCGCTTTGGCTGGCCTGATATTCCAACGTATGTTGCGCTCCCAGGTGATGTCTTGGTGGTTCTGGGCCTCTATATCGTTTTCCTCGTCTTCAGAGAAAATACGTTTACCTCCACAACCATCGAGGTCAGCGAACAACAGAACGTGATCACAACGGGACCATACGCGGTTATTTGTCATCCCATGTACGCTGGTGCTTTCATCATGCTCCTGGGAGTGCCGCTGGCGCTTGGTTCCTGGCCGGCGTTCATTTTCGTTTTTCTGCTCTTCGCCGCCATTGTGTGGAGACTTTTGGATGAAGAGAAATTCCTGGAAAAAAATCTGCCAGGCTATACCAATTATCGCCAAAAGGTTCGCTTCCGGTTGATTCCTTTTATTTGGTAATCCAACGAATTTTGCGAAAGGAAAATAGATCATGAACAAGCCACTTGTAGCAAAGGCAACAATAACCATCAATGCCCCCGTGTCGAAGGTGTGGGAGGCGCTTACAAATCCAGGCCTGATCGAGCAGTATCTGTTTGGTACAGAGGTAGTCAGTGATTGGAGAGTAGGAAGTTCTATCGTGTACAAGGGTGTATGGGAAGGTAAGCCTTTTGAAGACAAAGGTGTGATCCTGGAGTTGGAGCCGGAAAAACGGCTGGTTTCCACGCATTGGTCGCCGCTTTCCGGTGTACCAGATACTCCTGAAAACTATCACACGGTCAGCTACGAGCTTTCGCCGCGGGGTGGGAATACGATCGTTACGCTGACACAGGATAATAATGCCACCGAGCAAGAGAAAACCCATTCTGAGCAAAATTGGACCATGATGCTGGGTAGTTTGAAAAAACTGCTTGAAGATAGGGGAATGAAAGGCAAATGACGTAACCGCATACATAGCGTCTGATTTTTAGTGGTAAGATTCACGCAATGAAACTCAACCTCGCCCTTGCGCAGATCGCCACCAAACTGGGGGACGTCGAATCCAATCTCGAAAAGCATTTGGACTACATAAAACAGGCCAGAGAGCAAAAAGCCGACCTCGTCGTTTTCCCTGAACTTTCTTTAACGGGATACGTTGTGCAGGATTTAGTCGCGACGGTTGCCCATCAACCAACGGAGGATGATCCTGTTTTCAAGCATCTACTCAAAGCGAGTCAGGATCTGGACCTGGTCATTGGCTTCGTGGATGAAGACTCTCGTCACCGCTTTTACATTGCCACCACTTATCTTTCGGGCGGGCGCGTTCTGCACGTCCATCACAAGGTCTACCTGCCCACTTATGGTTTATTTGACGAGGGACGTTTCTTTGCCTGGGGAGATTCGGTCCGTGCTTTTGATACGCGTTTTGGCCGCGCCGGACTGCTGATCTGTGAGGATTTCTGGCATGCCTCCCCGCCGTATTTGCTCTGGCTGGATGGCGCGGATCTCATGTTATTCTCCTCCGCCTCGCCCGGGCGTGGCCTGACGGACCGTGAAAAACTTGAGTCGGCCCGCTGGGTGGAACGGGTAAGCAAGGCATACGCCAGCATGTTCACTTCCTTTGTGGCGCACAGCAATCGCGTCGGGTATGAAGATGGGTTGCATTTCTGGGGTGGGGCAACAGTCAATGACCCGAACGGAGAATTGATCGCGCAAGGGCCCTACTTCGAAGAGGCACTCACGATTGCACAACTTGACTTAAATCAGTTACGCCGCACAAGGGCGCGTTTGCCATTGCTGCGCGATGAACGTACAAATCTTACCGTATCAGAATTACAGAGAATCCTGCAAAAATAGCACATGATAGATCTAACCATCAATACTGACGTTGCCTGCCAAATTCTTACTGGTTTTATCAGAAGCGAAGTCACACGTGTGGGCTATTCACGTGCCGTTATTAACCTTTCAGGCGGTCTGGATTCGGCCCTTTCCTGCGTGCTCGCTGCGCAAGCCTTGGGCGCTGAAAATGTACTGGCTTTGCGTTTACCATACCGTACATCTTCGCCGGATTCGCTTGAACATGCCCAATTGATCGTTGACAAGTTCCACGTACAATGTAAAACGCTGGACATAACCGAAATGGTTGATCCGTTGATCAATCATGATCCCACCATGTCCAATACACGTAAAGGCAATATTATGGCGCGAACGCGGATGATTGTTTTATATGATCAATCAGAAGCGTACAAAGGTTTGGCAATCGGTACCAGCAATAAAACAGAAATTCTCCTGGGTTACACCACCATGTGGGGAGATATGGCCTCTGCACTTAACCCGCTTGGCGACTTGTACAAAACTCAGGTGCGCCAGCTGTCACGGGCGTTGGGTGTCCCATCCGTAATTGTTGAAAAGGCCCCTTCTGCCGATCTCTGGTTGGGCCAAACCGATGAAGGCGAGCTCGGCTTTACGTATGAAGAAGTGGATAAATTATTGTATTTGCTCGTTGATCAACGTTTCAGCGCACAGGAATGTGTTGAGGAAGGTTTTGACGAAGATTTCGTCAATTCGGTCATCATCCGTGTTCGACGTAACCAGTTCAAGCGCATGATGCCGCCCACGGCAAAGTTGAGTAATCGTACCATCGGTTATGACTTCCTCTATCTAAGAGACTGGGGAACATAAGCATATTGACTGATGCCAACAGATAGCAGAAGGTGAAAGCCTTCTGCTATCTGTTGTTATATGGAAAGGAATTAATAAGAAGATGTTTCGTGTTCCGCCTGCACTTCAACATCGAAGTTTTGCTTTGATTTGGGGCGGCCTGATCATTTCCATGGTTGGAACACAAATGCAGCAATGGGCCTTGTTCTGGCATATCAGCCAATTGAGCCGGGATCCCATTGCGGTCAGTATTGTCGGTGGTGTTCGCTTCGTGGCAGTTTTTCTCTTCTCTCTGGTTGGTGGACTGGTTGCGGACCGTTACAATCGCAAAACAATCCTCTTTACCACCCAATCCATTGCCATGCTGGTGGCTGCCATCCTGGGCTTATTGACTTTTGTGCATCAGATTCAGTTGTGGCACATCTATGCCTTAACGGCCATCCAGACTGCCGCAATGGCCTTTGATCTGCCCGCTCGTCAGGCGCTGGTTCCCAATCTGGTGCCGCAGGAGATTCTGCCGAGCGCCTTCTCGTTGCAGGCCATCGCCTTTAACACGGGAGCAATTCTAGGCCCTGGATTGAGCGGCGTAGTAATCGGTTACCTGGGGCAGGAATATGTTTATCTCATCAATGCTGTGACATTTCTGGGTGTGATCGTGGCCTTGATCCTGATGGGTCCAGTACCTCAGTCCCGCTCCGCCAGCCAGAAAGGATTCCGGGCGGCGTTGATTGATATTCGAGATGGAGTTCATTTTATTCGCAGCCAGCCTTTGATCCTGTCCACGATGATCCTGGATTTCATCGCGACCTTTTTCTCGTCGGCCAACACTCTGCTCCCGTATTTTGCCCAGAACATCATCCATGTTGGAGAAATTGCCTATGGTTGGCTGGCTGCTGCACAATCCATGGGCGCGGTGACTGTCGGCTTTATCGTATCACAGTACAAGTATCTTCGTCGGCAGGGTCTGTTGTTGTTGGGTTCAGTTGTGGTCTTTGGATTCGCAACCATCCTATTTGGTATCTCACGTTTGTATGCCTTGATTTTCTTCGCCCTGGCCTTGAGTGGTGCGGCCAATTCCATGAGTACGATCATTCGTAATACCATTCGGCAATTGAACACGCCGGATTCCCTGCGCGGCCGAATGACCAGCATTAACCAGATATTCTTTATGGGTGGTCCACAGTTGGGCGAGATCGAGGCCGGCGCGTTGGCGCAATTTTTTGGTGTTCCTTTTGCAATTGTCAGTGGTGGGGTGGGGGCAATCCTGGGCGTTTGGCTGATTACTGCCATTTGGCCCTCTCTGGGCCATTACAATGGAGATGAGCCAAATATACTATCCGCACCGGCGGATTAAATTAACCTTACGACTTCCATACGATTTGGGCACATCTGTGGTTCCGGTGTTGACTTGCACCTTGATTCAGGCTATACTCAACTCATTGAGGTAAATGTCCTATGCGAGCATATACCTACAAAAAAAGACAAACCTAAGCGGAAAAAGCACGCTTGTATACGCGTGCTTTTTTTTATTCCTCACCTTGAAACCTGAAAGGAGACTAGACGATGGACTATGGAATGATAGGAAAGAGAGAAAAAGCCAAACGTTATGCCGAAGAGCAAAATCGTTTCCTCTTCAACAAATTTGATGTTACTTTCCATGGAGATAATAATAGTCACCGTGTAAATTTTGACAATGGTGCCTTTAGCTGCGACTGTGAATTCTTCGTAACGCACCAGCGTTGTGCTCACACGATGGCCCTTGAGATCAAGTTTCAGGGGCTGTTATCTGAGGTAGTTGAATCTTAACCGACAATTGGTACCGTCATCGACTGCTCTTCACGCTGTGGAGGGCAGTTTTTATAAGTTGGATTAAAAGAAAATCGCCGTCTGCTTAAGACGGCGATCTTCTTTTAAGTAGCGGTTTCCAGGCAATGAATGTAATCTGGGTCAATCGATTTATAGTATCAATGAGAGCCAGATCAGCGCTGAAGAGTACATAAGCATCATTCCCACTGACAATATCTTGTCTGCGAGATTCGCCTGTGGGTGGCGCTCTTGATCAGAGACCTGATCTATACAAGCCCTTAAACACTTGGCGAGCTGATAAACATTTGGCTTCCTGAACATCCCTTCATGGGAACTGGGAATATCCTTCACTTCCACCCTTCCCGGCGCAAGTTTTTCCCAACTTGCTGCGGGATCAAAGGTATTCAACAAGGGTCGGCTCCTTGCGCGGAAAAGGGTGACGCGGCCCGGATATGGTTTTGGGTTGTAGGTTTTCATCGCGCGGTAATGAGTTGCAATTAACTCCAGGCGGCGTGGCGACAATTCCGAGGCAAAGTCGATAAAATCTGCCGGATCGAAGTGCTCCAGATTATTCAGTTCCGGCTCTCGCCTCACTTTCTGGGCAGATCTCCACTTTCTGCGAAACCGCGTCAACATTCGTGAGGGTCCTACTTGCAAGAACTCTTTAAACCAGTAGGGGAAATTCCCTAATACCTTATAGGTGTAAATCAAACGTTTCTTGAACTTCCCGTAAGGAACCTCGATTTTGACATTATGCGGTGCATGGTCAAAAATGGCCAGCAAGGATACCTCTGCTCCCTGTTGATGCAACTGCTGGGCAATTTCCAGGGCAACCGTCCCGCCGAAGCTGGCCCCTCCAAGCAAATAGGGTCCGTTAGGCTGTAGCGAGCGGATCTCTTCAATGTAGTGGGCAGCCATAGCCTCAATTTGTGGAATTGGTTCCTGAATACCATCCAGGCCGCGCGCCTGCAAACCATAAAATGGATAATCCGGGGCAAGGCTTTGTGCCAGATCCCGGAACCAGAGGATATCGCCTGTGATGCCATGGACGCAGAAGAATGGCGGGTGATCACCCAGAGGCTCGATCTCAATCAGTGAAGACCAGGTGACTGGAGCTGATTTACTGTCGATGACACTTGCGAGATGTTCAATCGTAGCATCCTGAAACAGGGTGCTCAGCGGCAGGTTTAGGTTAAACTCCCGGTTGATCTGGGTAAATAGATGCACAGCCATGAGCGAATGACCACCGAGTTCAAAGAAATTATCTCTGACGCCGATGGATCGCACATGTAATAGATCCTGCCAGATTCTTACCAGTTTTTCTTCCGTGACATTTCTGGCGGCTGCATCGCTATGATCCGCCGCCGAGATCATCCTGACCGGGTGTAGGCAAAGCGCTTGAGGTCGAGTTTGCCATTGGGAGTGAGAGGGATGGCATCGAGGAAGACGAAGGAGGCCGGGATCATATATTCAGGGAGTTGCGTCTGGATGAAACTGCGCAGTTCGTTGATTTTGGGAGGCTGCGGATCATCCGGAACGATGTAAGCCACGAGACGCTTCTCACCTGGAGTAGCCTCCCAGGCGGAAACCACTGCTTGGCGGATGGACGGATGGGAATTCAGAACACGTTCGATCTCACCCAGCTCGATGCGGAAACCGCGGATCTTAACCTGATTGTCATTGCGCCCGAGAAACTGGACCTGCCCGTTGCGAAGATAGCGACCCAGATCGCCAGTCTTGTACATGCGATCGTCTGGATTGTTGGTGAAGGGATTGGGGAGAAAACGCTGCTGGGTGAGCTCTGCATCCTGCAAGTAGCCTCGTGAGAGATAAGGCGTGCGAATGAAAATCTCGCCGACTTCACCCATGCCAGCTTGTTGTCCGGCGGAGTTGAGGATCAGCAACTGGACATCCTCTATCCCGTGTCCCAGAGGAATAACATTTTCAGACTGCGAGAGATCAGCAACGTAATAGCTCATGGCCTGAGGGGTTTCTGTGGCTCCATAGAAGTTCACACAGGTCACATTGGGTGCCAACTGGGTCAGGCTGCAGAACATGTTGTTTGGAGAGTGCTTCGCCACCGAAGAAGGCATAACGCAAATGGGAGAGTTGGCTATGTAAGGATCGGAAGAGGTAGTCGCCAGCACTTGCTCGAGAGCAGGGGTCAGATGAGTCACACTGATATGCTGTTCATCCATCCATGCCAGAAGTTCACCAGGAGCGAGAATTTGATCTTGTTTGGGGATGCAGAGCGTGGCTCCCAGGCAGAGAGGTGTGAAGATGTCACGCAGCAGGGGATCGTGAGCCAGACCAGAGAGCATGCTGAAATGATCGGTCTGCATGCAAGCCAAAGGTTTGGGTATGCCAGTGGATGAAATGAGCGAGGGGCTGGTGGGTTCCCAGAATGCCTTTGGGTTGACCGGTGGAACCGGAGGTGAAAGCAATGTAAGCCAGATCATCCGGATGGACTGTCACGGCGGGAGGCTCGCTGGCAAACCGTGTAACGAGTGAGCGAGCCTGTGAAGGCGTGCTGGGCAGGATGAACTGACAAGAACAGGAAGAAGTTGCCAGGAATTCCTGCAGCGAGACCGGGTGGGGTGCCTGCACTTTCGAGTTGGAGCCAGGCTTTGGGTTGAGCGAGCTGAGATAATCGATCAGGCGTCCAGGGGCGGATAGGCAGGATCGAGAATTAGAAAAGCGGCACCGGCTTTGAGGATGCCGAGCAAGTGCACAAACGAGAGAGGCGCTGCGATCAGCGTAGACGGCTACCACATCCTGGGAATGGATGCCATTGAGCCTGCAGATAGTTGGCGAGTTGACTGGCTGGTGGCATCCAGTTGTTGATAGGTCCAGGAGCCATGAGCATCTGACAATGCGATTTTTTCTGGAAGGCGTTGGGCTTGCTGGGAGAAGGTTTCGGAGACGGCATTCTGCCAGGAAGAGTGCAGTTCCTGAGAAGGATTGGGCAGGATGTTTTTTGCTTGATCGGTGAGCAGGGAGTAGGAGGCGATGTTCTGATCCGGGTTGCCCACTACCTGTTCCAGCAAGAATTCGTATTGAGCCAGCAGTTCCTTCATCCGTTCTGCATGGAACAGATCGGCGTTGTACACCAGGTTCAAATGAATGGTTTTATTCCGTTCAGATAGATAAAGCGTTAGATCGAATTTCGCGCCGATCTCTGAATTCTGAATCACTTCGGCTGTCAACCCTGGTAATTGTTGGCCTTCGCTTTCCAGATTGAGCATGTTGAAGAATACCTGAAAAATGGGGGTGCGGCTCAAGTTGCGTTCAGGATGGAGTTCGATCAGGAGTTTTTCAAAGGGAATATCCTGATGCGTGTAAGCATCAAGGGCCGTTCTTTTTACACGCTGAAGCAGCTCACGAAAACTCGGATTGCCAGACAGGTCAGTACGAAGTACCAGAGTATTGATAAAAAAGCCGATCAGGTTTTCGACTTCAGCCTGATTTCTTCCGGCGATGGGCGAGCCAACGATGATATCTTCCAGGCCGGTATACCTTTGCAGGAGCAGTTTGAAAGCTGCCAGCAATATCATGAATAACGTGGCATCTTCCTGCTGGCTCAAACTTCTAAGGGAGGCAGCCAGTGGAGCAGATACCTCCAAATGTACTTGCCCACTTTGATGTGAAGGAATGATCGGGCGTGGCTTATCGAGCAGTAATTCCAGCTGAGGTAGTTCGCCACTGAGTTGATGTTTCCAGTAATTTAGCTGCTGTTGAAGGCGTTCTCCCTCGAGCCATTCTCGTTGCCATTGCGCAAAATCGGCGTACTGAACAGGAAGAGGCGGAAGTGGATCAGGCTGACCATTTACAAATGCGGTATATAGTTTTGTAAATTCATTGGCAAAGATTCTGATCGAGGTACCGTCAGAGACAATGTGATGAATCGTAAGCAGGAAAATATGGTCGTTTGCACTTAGTTTCAGCAAGGTAGTCCGTACGAGCAGATCCTTGCTCAGATCGAACGGACGCTTTGCCTCTTCTTCGGTCAAGCGCCGTGCTTCCGTCGTTTGTACTTCCACTGAAAGCCCACTCAGGTCGATGATCTTCAGTGGTAAGGGTTGGATCGCGGCCAGGATTTGCACTGGTTGATCATTGCGCGTCTCGAAGTTGGCGCGCAGGATTTCATGGCGTGCCAGGATTTCATCCAGTGTTTGTTGCAGGCAAACCAGGTCCAGCTTTCCTTTTAGCCGGATAGCGCCCGGCATGTTGTAGGAAGCATTGCCGGGTTCCAACTGATCCAAAAACCATAAGCGTTCCTGAGAATAGGATAAAGGCAGGGGCCCGCCCCTCGGATAGGTCAAAATGCGTGTTGCTGCCGGGCTTTCTTCCTGGGCTGTTCTTAGAAACTCAATGATCTCTTGTTTGCGCGCAACGAGTTCTTCTTTTAGGGAAGCATTAAGTACCCCTCCGGGGCCCTGATTTGAAACGATCTTCCTCAATTTTTAGTTCAACCCCGGACTTTCTCAATTGGGAGAGGAACTCAAGTATTCCCGTGTTTCCGGTCATATTTCCAACTCGTCGATTTTGCCTGCATTCCTCTTCTGGTTTATTAAGTTTTTTTGTGCGGCCCAGAGCATTGTATCCACCGCTTCAGACACCTCCGCAATTGTAGGCGTTATGAACAATACGCGCAATGGTAGATCAATTTGGAATTGTTCGCGTATATGTGAGATCACCCGTGTTGCCAGAAGAGAGTGTCCACCGATGTCGAAGAAATCATCATGGATATCTATTTCCTTTGTTCCAAGCACAGTGGACCATATATCAGCGATTTTTTCTTCCGTTGCCGTTCTGGGGCGGGTAACTTCACGTT
>CAWAGT010000003.1:0-1347280 GCA_963781625.1 uncultured Chloroflexia bacterium
CAATTTGGCCTGAACCCGATCAAAAATTTCCTGTGAGACTATCGCGGGTACTGGAACAACAATCCAGTCTTCTTCCGGCCGCAAGGCCCAAGCTACGCCTGGCCCGGCGGGCAGCATAGCAGATTTGCGGTGCTTCGCAGGGACTGAATAAGTGCGATTGGTTAGAGCTCGGCCCACATAGGCTGTATTCGTGAGGATCCAGCGCAGGCTGGAAACGTTCCAGCGTGGTTTTCCGGTCGGGGTCGGGATCCCCAGATCGCTGAGCCTTTTCGCAATCGAGTATAGCGTACTGCGCGGTTCCAGATATTCCTCAAACATCTGAAGCACCATGGCCGCATCGGCAGCATCCAACTGGAGCAACGCAGGCTCTCTGGGATGATCTGGATCTACCCGATATCCGTAGGGCGGCCGTGTCCAGGGAATTAGTTTACCCGCCCGATACTTGTTCAAACGTCCACGACGCATCCGATCCGCAATCAACGTGCGTTCATATTCAGCCACCGCCCCTCGAATTTGAAGCAGCAGTTGATCATGCGGGTCATCGCTCATCGGGCGGTCCAGAAATTCCACCGCAATACCTCGTTTTGCCAAGTCTTCAATGATCAGCACCTGGTGCACGTAATTTCGTGCCAAGCGATCCGGTGCCGTGATCAAGACCAGATCAAAGTCTGCCAAAACAGCATGGTCGTGTAAAGCATCTAATCCCGGCCGGTTCAGTTTCGCACCACTGTAACCGTTATCTTGATAGATAGGCTCCGCTTCCAGTATCCAGCCCTTGTCTCTGATATGCGCCTGCAGCCGCTCAATCTGCTGCTCGCTCGTTTGGGTCTGTGCCTGACGTTGCGTCGAGACCCGTACATAAATCGCGATTCTCATGGTTTGCCTCCTGAGGTTCCAAGGATTGGATCATCTCCTCGCTCCATCTCAGAAGGCACTGGTAAACCAGATCCCACCTCCGCTGCCCATCGCTCAGTTGAATTATGCGTCTGTGGATCGTCCATTCCTGTGTCATGCCTGCCTCCTGGATGTTGCTCTACTTCCAGAAGGGTACCGCTTCGCAGGCGCAACGGACGGTGCCAGTACCTTAACTTTAGTTTTCCAAACCGACTAAGGCAGAATTTGTCATTTGTGATTAGTCCATCTCCACGGTAGTGTCCCTGTAACGAGTGATGACAAAAAATGATGTTTGTGTTATGTCGAAAATCTATTATTCTCGAAACTATCAAAAGTTTCGAGGAGCAACGGAATGGATTATACGACATGCTACTGTCAGTCGCGGCGATGTTCTATGTTTGGGAAAACAGGCTCATCGGCTCAACTCAAATTACATGATTGGCAACATGGTCAGCCGCGATTTCGTTGCCAAATATGTGGCTCAATTATTTCAGCAAGTAGCGGTACAGCGTATGCAGGTATTCGCACAGATTTGGAAATCTATCGACGTGGAACAAAAACGCTGGCAGAAGGATTAAGCATTCGTGCTACATCTCGACTGATAGAAGTAGACAAAGACACAGTCAATCACTGGTTGCCAACTTTGGGACTTCATAGTCAAGGAGTGATGAATTATTTTTTCCGTAATCTGCATTTGGAAGAATGTCAGTTGGATGAGTTGTGGACATTTATCTACAAAAAAGAAAAACAACTGACCGCATTGGAAAAATTAGCCGAAGTGTACGGCGACGCTTGGGTTTGGATTGCCTTTAGTCCAATATGTAAGATCGTGCCTGCTTGGGTGGTGGGAAAACGCACCTTATCCCATGCGCGGAGGCTGGTTTTTCGGCTAAAATCGGCTTCTGACGGGCAAATTCCGTTCTTTACCAGCGATGAACTGCCTCATTATGCGGATGCGCTCTTGGAGGTGTACGGAGAACAAGTACAACCATTGCGCAATGGAACGCGGGGACGTTTTCCTAAACCGTACCGTGTGCCGCCTCCAGATTTATGCTACGCAGTCGTCGTTAAAAACGTGAGCAAGGACGCGTGGTGGAAGTCTCCACACGTATTGTTTATGGCACAATGCAGCAAGTTGAAGCGGCGCTTGAAGCATCGCCTGTCAGCCGTGCAATCAATACTTATGGCGTAGAACGTAACAACTTGACTATCCGCCAACATTCAAGACGAATGAGTTGCAAGGTTAATGCCTTCTCAAAAGACCCAGATTATCTTGAGCATCAATTGACATTGGCTTTTGCCTATTACCACTTTGTCATTCCGCATCGTGGGCTTCGCCAACGTTTACCGCACGCGATGCCAACCAAAGGACGCAAAGGTTCGTACAAAAAATGGAAACAGGTAACCCCTGCGATGGCGGCTGGTTTGACCGATCATGTTTGGACAATGGATGAATTGCTTAGTTTTCGCGTACCGCCAAAATCACTATGGAAATGACCTTTCACTCGTTACAGGGACACTACCATCTCCACCGGCCAGCGCATCACGGTGAGAGGGGCGAGTTCGCTTGGTGGAAGATTTCGCAGGGGCATTGCACAAATAATATTTGGTTTCCGGCTGCGCACCCAGCGAACGACGGAAAATCGCCCAGCAGCGGGGCGCCGGCAATGCCTCACGGATCGGAAGTTACACGCACACAGGCCAGTTCCACGACCAGCGGACCTTTACTGCCTTCCTGGATCTTGCGCCGGTGCCAAGCAGATTGAGGCAGTTGCAGCAACAGTTCGCGCAGTTCCAGCGGTCTGGGCGCATTGGACTTGACACGAGCGTAGAGGCGCGGTCGTCCGAGCAGGCCAGGTCCGGGCGGTTCTATGGCAGGCGTCCGCAACCAGACCCGCGTATCGACCGGCACCTCTGCCAAATACCACTTGCCCAAAGTGGCGGTAGTGTCCCTGTAACGAGTGAAAGGTCATTTCCATAGTGATTTTGGCGGTACGCGAAAACTAAGCAATTCATCCATTGTCCAAACATGATCGGTCAAACCAGCCGCCATCGCAGGGGTTACCTGTTTCCATTTTTTGTACGAACCTTTGCGTCCTTTGGTTGGCATCGCGTGCGGTAAACGTTGGCGAAGCCCGCGATGCGGAATGACAAAGTGGTAATAGGCAAAAGCCAATGTCAATTGATGCTCAAGATAATCTGGGTCTTTTGAGAAGGCATTAACCTTGCGACTCATTCGTCTTGAATGTTGGCGGATAGTCAAGTTGTTACGTTCTACGCCATAAGTATTGATTGCACGGCTGACAGGCGATGCTTCAAGCGCCGCTTCAACTTGCTGCATTGTGCCATAAACAATACGTGTGGAGACTTCCACCACGCGTCCTTGCTCACGTTTTTTAACGACGACTGCGTAGCATAAATCTGGAGGCGGCACACGGTACGGTTTAGGAAAACGTCCCCGCGTTCCATTGCGCAATGGTTGTACTTGTTCTCCGTACACCTCCAAGAGCGCATCCGCATAATGAGGCAGTTCATCGCTGGTAAAGAACGGAATTTGCCCGTCAGAAGCCGATTTTAGCCGAAAAACCAGCCTGCGCGCATGGGATAAGGTGCGTTTTCCCACCACCCAAGCAGGCACGATCTTACATATTGGACTAAAGGCAATCCAAACCCAAGCGTCGCCGTACACTTCGGCTAATTTTTCCAATGCGGTCAGTTGTTTTTCTTTTTTGTAGATAAATGTCCACAACTCATCCAACTGACATTCTTCCAAATGCAGATTACGGAAAAAATAATTCATCACTCCTTGACTATGAAGTCCCAAAGTTGGCAACCAGTGATTGACTGTGTCTTTGTCTACTTCTATCAGTCGAGATGTAGCGCGAATACTTAATCCTTCTGCCAGCGTTTTTGTTCCACGTCGATAGATTTCCAAATCTGTGCGAATACCTGCATACGCTGTACCGCTACTTGCTGAAATAATTGAGCCACATATTTGGCAACGAAATCGCGGCTGACCATGTTGCCAATCATGTAATTTGAGTTGAGCCGATGAGCCTGTTTTCCCAAACATAGAACATCGCCGCGACTGACAGTAGCATGTCGTATAATCCATTCCGTTGCTCCTCGAAACTTTTGATAGTTTCGAGAATAATAGATTTTCGACATAACACAAACATCATTTTTTGTCATCACTCGTTACAGGGACACTACCAAAGTGGCGATTTCATCCAAAAATGCGGGATTTCCGCCATATTTTTCATCGCAGGTGAGCCAGCGGAAGGGAAGAACGCCTCGCTGATGCAAAGCGCTGATCATCTCCAAGCCCAACTCCGGTTCGCTGCAGAAGGTCAGTGTGTCCGGGATCCCGCAGGCTTTCCACCGTTGGCGGGCCTCCTTGCCAAACCAATCTTCGGGCAGATACAGACGTTCATCCACAAATGTATAGCCGCGACGACTGGCATACACGAGAAAGACGCCTTCCTGGCAATTCGCAATCTTCCCCAGCGCACCGCAATATTGATGAGCTACGCCCACCGAATGTTTTCCCTGCTTGGGAAACCCACTGCCATCCACGATCACCACACCGTCCTTTTCTCCCAACCAGCTGCTGACAAGATCCTGCAGATGCAACAGCAGAGGATTACTCTCCCATTCTCCCTGTCCAATGAATTGTTGCAGACCTCGAATGGCATTCGGGTTGGCTCCCAGCAGCGACAGGACCATCGGTTCGATCGTCTTGCGTTCCAAATCCGACAGCTGTCCACACAGATACAACAACGACCAGGCTCGCTGCTCACGTCGTTGAAACAACGGTTGAAATTGACGATGAAACGCCTGCAACTCATCCGCAGTCATACTGACATCCCGAGCGCTGATCCGATACCCTGGCTTGCGCCCGCTCGCAGGCGGTGTGCGCCTGGCACGACGATTGGTATTCTTGCCTTTTGGACTCATGGCGAACTCCTCTCCGCTTGATGGCTCGTCCATAAGTCTATACCTTAAAGTCTCGTAGTAATAACCAAAGTCTCGTAGTAATATGAAGTCTCGTTGTAATACTAGTCGTATTCTCGCAATTGAAAACGAGGAGAAAACAAGTTGTACCGATATAGTTATTCCTTTAGAGAGTGTTTTAAAAGTAGTCGGGTAAGATAGGGGAATGGCCACATTCACCCAAACCTACCCGACTGACTTAAAGTATACCGAATGGCAGCTGATTTCGGAATTCTTTCCGAGCAACGATTTTGGTCGCCCGCCGAAATGGGAAAAATGGCAAATTATCGACGGGATCTTGTATGTGAACCGCACCGGCTGCCAATGGCGGATGTTGCCGGTGAATTTTCCGCCCTGGGGCACCGTGTACTACTATTATTGGCGCTGGAAGGGCGAGGGGCTGTGGGAACAGATGAATGGGGTCCTGGTGAAGCAGGTGCGCCAGAAAGCTGGACGGAATGAGCAGCCCAGTGCAGCGGTGATTGACAGCCAGAGCGTCAAAACCTCGGAAGGCGGTGAGGAACGCGGCGTGGATGTCCATAAGCAGACACCCGGCAGGAAACGGCATCTGATGGTGGACGTTTTGGGGCTGGTGCTGCTGGTCGTGGTTCACAGTACAAGCATTCAAGACGGAGCGGGAGGTCTGCTGACCTTGCAGAAATTGTTTGAGCGCATTAAACATAGCTTATACAATCACTACTGTCGCCTGAAACTGATCTGGGCCGATGGCGCTTACACTTCTATCGTGGAGAAGGTTCGCAAACAATTTGGCTGGGTGCTGGAAATCGTAAAACGCTCGGATGACGTCAAAGGGTTCAAAGTCTTGCCGCATCGCTGGGTCGTGGAGCGTACGTTTGGTTGGCTGGGTCGTTACCGTCGCCTGGCTCGTGATTATGAACACACCACCTCCTCCAGCGAGAGCATGGTCTACATCGCCAGCATCCGCCGCATGCTCAAAATGGTCGCAACTTGACTTTTAAAACGCTCTCTTAGAATTATGTCGATTGTGCTGGCACATCTAACGTTTTCAAATTCCTCGTTGCAAGGATACTCAATGGACAGAATAGCAAATAATAGATTTGGTCATTATCCAGGAAAAGTTTATACAGCAGTGTATCAGTTGGTTCGAAAAATGTTCATAAAACTCTCCCACTTAATGATGGATTTTACCAATATCGTGAAATAGAGCAAACAACTTCCACTGCACAATCGCCTTGGCTTTTGATCATAAAGTGAAGCGAACCAAGCGTTTTTGCGCTCGGATATTAGCAAAGACCGGTTCAACAATCGCTAAACGAAGAAACGTAATAGTGTGCCTCTGTTATTCCCGAAAATTGGAAACACAATGTGAACGGCGCGTTCTAACCAACTGAATTACAAGACCTCTATTAGCGGTATTTGGATCGCGGGTTCGATAAAATACACTCATTCTTGGAGTTCGCGACGCGTAACTACTTTTGGGCTTATTATTATGGGCGATTTTGGAACAAAGTAACAAAAAAACGACCCGTTTTGGGTCGTTTTTTTGTTCTACGTTTGGCGGACCCGACGGGGTTAGGGTTCGCGACGCGTAACTACTTGGGCGCTCAGTAAATTGGATGAAGTTTCCTTCATTATAATAGCAGTAACGAACAAATTCATCAGATTTTACGAGTTCTAGCTTGGGTTGACTTCTTGTGGTTCTGGCTGGTATTATATATGAGAAATCAGGAAATCAGATTTCAAGAAAGCGAGTAAAAAATGCCTGAGTATTTACAAATCCGCAGTAATGGACAAATTACTCTGCCTGCGCCTACCCGACGTAAGGCAAAATTGAACGAAGGCGATCTGCTCGAAGTCCTCGTTGAAAAAGATGGTTCGATTCGGCTAGTTCCCAAATTGCCTGTTGATCGCGCCTTGGCAGAGAAGTATCAACGTGCTGATATTAGCTGGGCAGTCAAACAAAAGGGCAAAAAGAAATGACGCGTATCATTGTGTGCGACACAGGTCCGCTCCTTCATCTCAGCGAAGCCGGAGCAAGCCATCTGTTGTCGCTGGCAGGCGAAATTCTGATTCCTCCAATGGTCGTAATCGAGTTTGAAGCCAATGCACAAGGTTGGAGTCCACCTCAATGGGCAAGAAAGGTTGCACTAGAAAAATCAACCCAGAAGAAAGCCGAAAAATGGGCGAAAGAAAAGCAGATTGATGCAGGTGAAGCAGAAGCCATTGGCCTAGCTTTGCAAGAACAGGCTGATTGGCTGTTGACTGATGACACAAAAGCACGCCAATTTGCTGAATTTTTAGGTCTTGAGGTTCACGGATCAATTGCAATAATCTTGTGGGGTGTTGCAGTTGGTTTAATTAATGGAGAGTATCAGAATAATTGTGTAAATGGGTTATCCTAAAGAGAGAAAGGAAAACCCATGAGAGAGAAAAGGAGCAAGAACAAGAAAGACATTCAAGCCCATATGCCAAGTGCCGAGGAAGTTGCGCAGGAACTGGGGAAAGCGACCTCCATCGATGATTTTTATGGGAAAGGCGGCATCTTTGCCAGGCTGTTCTCGAAGACGATCGAAGAGATGCTGGAGGCGGAACTGACGGCTGAGTTGGGATATGAGCGGTATGAGGCCGAAGGACGCAACTCGGGCAACAGTCGCAACGGGTTCTATACACGCAAGATGCGCACTTCTGGGGGGGATGCCGAGATCAAAGTGCCGCGGGATCGCAACGGTGAATTTCAATCGGCGCTGCTGAAGAAGAACAGCAACGAGATCGAGCAGAAGATCACCGCGATGTATGCCAGAGGCATGTCGACGCGTGACATCCAGGCTATGCTGACCGAGCTGTACGGGATCGATGTGTCACCCGATACGATCAGTGCCATCACCGACAAGGTCTGGCCGCTGGTGGAAGCCTGGCAGAGGTGTATGCCATTTTGTACCTGGATGCCATCCACCTCAAGCTCAAGCGGGATGGCAAGATCAAGAACGTGGCCGTCTACAATGTCCTGGGTGTTGATCTGGACGGTCAGCGCGAGATTTTGGGTCACTGGGTCGGGGAGGGAGGAGAAGGCGCCAACTTTTGGCTCTCCGTGGTCACCGACCTGCAAAATCGCGGTGTTCAGGATGTTTTGCTGGCCTCCATCGACGGTCTGAGCGGTTTCAAGGAGGCCATCCAGTCCGTTTTTCCGCAGACCCAGGTGCAGCGCTGCATCATCCACCAGATCCGCCAAAGCCTGAAATACGTGGTCTGGAAAGACCGCAAAGCCTTCACGGCGGATCTGAAAACGGTCTATCAGGCAGCTACGCGTGAACAAGCCGAAGCCAACCTGCTACAATTGGAACAAACCTGGGGCAGCCAGTATGGCACCGCCATTCGTTCCTGGCAAAACAATTGGGAGGATCTGGCAACTTTCTTTGAGTTCCCCAGGGAGATCCGGCGCTTGATCTACACCACCAACAGTGTGGAAGGCTATCACCGCCAACTACGTAAAGTGATCAAGACCAAAGGCTCCTTCCCGACTGAACAGGCAGTGCGCAAACTGCTCTACCTGGCAACCCTGAACATCACCAGGAAATGGACTATGCCTATCCAGAACTGGCCGCGAAATCCTCAACCAGTTAGCCATTCGCTTTGCAGAGCGGGTACCCGTATGAACCATTTCTGCCACCCGCTTCTCGAGGCTAGCCTGCGCCTGACGGGCCTCAAGGGGAAATGCGCTCCGCTCCCCTTGAGGCCCGTTGCGCCGCAGACTGTTGATCCAGAAGCACTGGCAAAAAAAACATTTGTTGTGAAAGTCCCATTTACACAATGTTCCTGACATACCTAATTAATGAGAAGAGGCTTGCAGTTCAATTATTGGATAATCTTGCAAACTCATCCTTATGGATTTCAAATCGGGTATTACAGGAAGCACGCAAAGCAATTGACATTTTGTTTGAATAATGGCAAGTGACCGGCTGGTTATTATAACCATCAACTGAAGATTCCCTTAACGGTGCTCCCAGAATATGCAATACAAGAAGATGTCGTAAATCACACCGGCATCTATGCAAAACGCGATTAGCGTCATGCAGCACTGTCTTGAATGTCAGGGTAGTTGCTGTGTTTTAAGTTGTAAAGCGTGGAAGGCTCAAGCCATCGCCGGGTAGCGAATGGGTTGCTGGTCGCGCAATAGCTGGGAACAATAAAAAAACCGATCCGTGAGTAGATGCATAATCCGGTCCATGCCGCACAGTGAATCCGGATCATGCCGCACACCGAATCCGGTTGATGTCGCACACTGTGATCCGGAGCAAGTCGCACACTTAATTCGGTCGATGCCGCACACTGAATGAGGGGAAGGAAAGCACTGGAAAACTCATGTAGTCGGGTATCCTATCTTCTGGAAAAAAAGGAGAGGTATGCCCCAGGAGCGATTACCAGTGCGCAAGATTCGAGAAGTATTACGACTGAAAAAACGAGGGGTTTTCCAACCGAGCCATCGCCCGGGTCTGTAAGGTTTCCAACAGCACGGTGGGAGAATATCTGGCAGAAAGCTAAGCAAGCGGGATTGAGTTGGCCATTACCAGAAGGCATGGAGTGAAGAGACGCTGTACCAGCGACTGTTTTCAGAAAAAGCACCTCTTCCCAGCCGGTCGCGCGGCGCCGCTCCCGACTGGGAAGAGGTGCACCGGGAGCTGTCGAAGCGTGGCGTGAGCTTGCGATTGCTGTGGCAGGAATACCGAGAGAAGAATCCGGACGGATATGGGAAGACGCAATTTGGTGAGCATTATCAGCGCTGGAATCAAGCACATACCAATACAGATGCGCTTGCCGCATAAAGGCGGCGAAGAAATGGAGGTGGATTACGCCGGGATGACCCTGCCGATCACCAATCCTGAAACAGGAGAGATCTCGCAAGCGCAGGTGTTCGTGGCGGTCTTGCCAGCCAGCAGCTACACCTATGCGGAGATCCAGCCCTCGCAGGAATTGCGGCATTGGCTTGGAGGACATGTCCGTGCCTTTGCATTCTTTGGCGGTGTGCCAAAGATCCTTCGTCCGGATAATCTCAAGTCGGGAGTGAAAACACCCAACCGCTATGAACCCGAACTCAATCCCAGTTATCAGGAACTGGCCGAGCATTATCAGATCGCGGTGCTGCCAGCCCGCGTTCGCCGGCCGAAAGACAAAGCGCACGTGAGAGAACAGTGTGCAAAACGTTGAACGCTGGGTACTGGCACCGCTGCGCAATCGCACATTCTTCAGTCTGGGCGAAGCCAATCGTGCCGTAGCGCCGCTGCTGGACTGCACTCAATCAAAAGGAAATGCAGCACCTGGGAAAATCGCGCCTGCAGTTGTATGAAGAATTGGATCGACCCGCACTACGCCCATTGCCTGAACGCCCCTATGAATTCGCGATCTGGAAAAACGCCAAAGTGAGCATCGACTATCACATGTGCTTTGAAGGGCATTACTACAGCGTCCCGCACACTTTGGTCAGGCAGGAGGTGCGCATTCGCGCCAGCGAGGGCATGCTGCAGATATTTCATCATGGCACGCAGGTATCCATCCATGCCCGCAGCCGGACACAGGGACGCTTTTCGACCCGTGCCGAGCACATGCCTGCCAATCATCGTTTTGTGTTGAATGCCGATGAAAACTGGTTTCAGCAGGAAGCGGAAAAGATCGGACCGCATACCTCCGCCTACTTCACCGCGTCTGTTGAAATCCCGTCCCTATCCTCAGCAAGCCTATCGTACCTGCCTGGGCATTCTTGATCTGTCCCGCAAGACATCTCACGCCAGATTGGAAATCGTTTGTGAGCGTCTTCTGCCTGCTCACTTGCTCTCCTACAAAGATGTCAAGGCTGAACTCGAACGCCTGGCAGCCAGACCTCCCGCTGAGCCACTTCCCGTTCACGAAAACGTGCGCGGTCAATCCTACTATCACTAAAAGGAGCCCATCATGTCCGTGCAAGTCTTGTATGACCAACTGATCGAACTGCGCCTGCCCACTTTTTTGCAGCCCTGCGCGAGCAGCAAGCCAATCCTCAATATACTGAACTCACTTTTGAAGATCGTCTGGCCTTGCTCACCGATCACGAATGTATCCGACGACGGGAGAGCCGCATTCAACGCAATATCAAGTCCGCTGCGTTTCCGATGCAGGCTGCCTTCGAAGATATTGATTTTTCTCCAGCCCGCAATTTGGATCGCCGTTCCATTCTTGAACTCGGTCAATGCAATTGGATCCCCTCCCGTCACAACCTGCTCGTGCTGGGTCCGACCGGCAGCGGCAAATCTTTTATCGCCTCCGCATTCGGCAAATGTGGCTGCACGTCATGGCTTTACCGTCCGTTATCAACGCACCGCCCGTTTGCTGCATGCCTTGACCCTGGCCGAGCCGATGGTTCCTTCACCGCCCTTCTTGCGATCTTTGGCAAAGATCAATCTCTTGATCATCGATGACTGGATGCGGGATCCCATCACACTCTCCAACGCCCAGGATATTCTCGAAGTCTTGGATGATCGCTTTGGACATACTGCAACGCTGATCGCTTCTCAGGTCCCCGTTTCGGATTGGCATTTACGAATTCCCGAAGCGAACCTTACAGAATGCCCCCATCTTAGATCGGTTTGTATCTGAAATTACGATCACGGATCCTGCTCATCCCTTATTCGGGCGCACATTTCCGGTCATTCCTCACAAATCTCCCCGCGGTAACAATCAATTGATCATCGAACTACCGAACGGACTGTTTCATTCCGTTCCACAATCAGCCACCAACCTGACGGCGGTTAGTGTCCAACACGCAGGTCTTCCGGCGGTCTCTGTTTGGACTATCCTTCCTTTGGCTCGCTTTATCGAAAGCTTGTTACAACGAGCCGAGGAGGATTCTCATGACAGATCCAGTGATCTCCGATCTCGTGGCGATCCCGTGCGAGCAGCCGGGCAACGAACGCAATCCGGGATTTCAGAACTGACCCTATGGAATCAGTTGACTCCGGATGTACAACAACAGGTGGCACAGAACTTGGCAGAATTGATCCAGAGGATATGGGCCAACTTTTCCGAGGCGGGGAGGAATGACCGTGAAGACAATTAGTGCCATATCATCCAAGGTGACCGATGAGCATTTAGCCGAACTTGCTTATGTCTACGTCCGCCAGTCCTCGCTGAATCAGGTACTCCATCATGGGGAAAGTACGGAACTGCAGTATGAGCTGGTGGAACGGGCTGTGCAGTTGGGATGGCCCAAAGAACGGATCCAGGTGATCGATGAAGATCTGGGAAAATCGGCGGCATCGGCAGAGGAACGTACCGGGTTCCAGAAGTTGATCGCCGAAATCGGTCTGGGTCGGGTGGGGATTGTCCTGAGCATGGACGCCTCACGGCTATCTCGCAAGAACACCGATTGGTACCGCCTGCTGGAGTTGTGTTCTGTGTTTGGTACCCTGATCGCCGATGGGGAAAGTCTCCATGACCCGCGTGTATATGCAGACCGCCTCCTACTGGGACTCACGGGCATGATGAGCGAGGCTGAACTCCACCAGATCAAGATGCGCATGCAGGCTGGTGCCCAGCATAAGGCCGCACGCGGCGAACTGGTTCTACCTCTTCCTGCCGGGCTGGTACGCACAGTCACTGGTCAGGTGATCCTGAACCCGGATGAAGAAGTCCAGGAACGGATCCGTCTGGTCTTCCAGAAATTCAGGGAATTGCGTTCAGCCTATGCGGTCCAGCGTTACCTGCAAAAAGAGCAGCTGCAACTCCCGTGCCGTCCTCTGCGAGGTCCTGGCCCACACGAAGTCATCTGGCAGAAGGCGCGTTACAGTGCCGTCCAGTCCATTTTGAAGAACCCGGCTTATGCCGGAGCCTATGTATATGGACAATCCACCCGCGATCCGGCGCGGCACAAGGCAGGTCACAACAAATCTGGAATAGTTCATCGCCGTGTCGAAGACTGGCCGGTGATCCTTCAAGGAGCTTATCCTGCCTATATCCCCTGGGAAGAATATTTGGCTAACCAACGGCAATTGTCCAATAACCAGTACCACTATCTGGCTGGAAAATCAGGGGCACCACGCAAAGGTCAGGCTCTGCTCCAGGGGATCCTGCTGTGCGGACAGTGCGGTACCCGCATGGGACTGCGCTACTCCGGTCCGCATGGCCAGTTTCCGGTCTACCGCTGCCAGTATGATCGGGAACTTCACCAGCAGATCTACTGCCAGGAGGTACGGGCACTGGGACTGGATGAGGAGATCGAACGCCTGCTGCTGGCTGCCCTGGCACCGGATCAAATTGCGATTGCTCTGACCTCTCTCCAGCAGATCGAACAAGAGCAGGACCAGCTATCCCGGCATTGGCGGCTGCGTCTGGAACGCACTCGCTATGAGGCAGAGCGTGCTCGCCGCCAGTACAACTTGGTGGAACCTGAGAATCGGATGGTGGCCCGCAACCTCGAAGCTGTCTGGGAGCAGAAATTGCGGGAGAACGAACGAATGGAACACGAGTATGAAGATTGGCAGCGACAGCATCATTTGGAGATCACTCCCGCGGATCGGGAGCAGGTCCTGCGCCTGGCAGAGGATCTGCCGAGGGTTTGGAATTCCAGAACCACGACCCCCGCGGACCGCAAACAGATCGTGCGCTTGCTCATCCGGGATGTCATTGTGGATCCCGACCGGGTGAAAGGACAGGTTTGGTTCCAGATCAACTGGCAAACAGGTGCGATCACTGAGCAATGTTATACTCGCCGTGTGCAGGACTACGCCAATTACCCGGACCTGGAACGACTGCAGCAACGCGTCCGTGAACTACATGCCCAGCACAACCTCGACAGGCAAATCGCATCCGCTCTCAATGCAGAAGGCTTTCGTAACGCTCATTTGCAGCCCTTCACCAGCGGGATGATCTTCTTCCTGAGAAAACGATGGGGGTTGCAAGCGATGGTCCCCACGGGCTTCAATCCAAAACGCTGGGAGGATGGAACCTATTCTGTCCAGGGCGCGGCTGAGGTGCTTGGTGTATCGACCGAAACGATCTTTGCCTGGATCTACCGACGTCGCCTCGAAGCTCACCAAGTCGCCGCAGGAACTCCCTGGAGAATTGTTTTGGACGAGGAACTGATCCTGAACCTCAAGAAATCTCTGCGCCGAAGGAACCCGGACAGAGTTCCATCAAAAAGGAAGGCATCATGAAAACGTCGCTGATCCTACCTTGGGCGATGCCCTTCTGGATCGCATTGTTTACAGCGCTCTGCGCATCCAACTGCAGGGCGAGTCTCAACGAAAACTCAGATCTGTCCGCTCCATGCCGAACACCTGAGGTACAATCCCAATACCAGTGCTTTCCTCACTCCGCACTGTGCGACATGCCCCGGATTTAGTGTGCGACATAAACCGGATTCGGTGTGCGATTTCCCCGGATTTTGCAAATCAGATTGACAAACCTATTTTTTTTCATCGTATCTCTCCTTTGGATTAATTTTGGCTTGCAACTCTTTATACGTCCCCATTCAAGGATTTGGATTTCAGATTACCTGAAATAACATCCCTGGTTATGTTTCTTAGCGTGACGGGTACTCATAAATTCGGTACAATAGACTTGTGACGAACATTGATGATGTTGAATTGGTAACACGCGTGGTGAAAAGTGATGAGCAAGCCTTCCTTGCACTTTACGATCGTTATAACAGCCGCGTTTATGGACTGACACTTCATATTCTTGGAGACCCTCAACTGGCAGAAGAGGTTACCCAGGATACATTCCTCAAATTATGGAGTCGTGCCCGTCAGTACGCAGCTGAACGTGGACCTTTCCTCCCGTGGTTGTTAACTATCGCGCGTCGTGTTGCGCTGGATCGAATACGGCTGGAAACTCGCCGTCCTCTTTTATCCAATTCAAGTGATCCGGAAACCACTTGGCAGAATCTGCCTGATTCCGAAACAGCCACTGAGGAAGCACGCTGGCGGAGTATGTACTTTGCTGTACAATCCCTGCACCCTGATCACCGGAAAGTTATTGAACTGGCTTACTATCAAGGGATGAGCCAAAGTGAGATTGCAGATGTGCTTGAGTGGCCGCTTGGTACTGTCAAGACCCGCATCCGAGCGGCGATGGAAAACCTGCGGAAGGCCTGGAACGAAGAATAAATCCAAATCTGTTATTGGTGACGTATTCCTATTTGGAGTAAAAGCGAATGATACATGAAAAACATGCTCCTTTTCTTGAAAATATCCCGGCCTATGCGCTCGGTGCATTGGATGCGGATGATGTTGCCGCGTTGGAGGCCCACCTGGAAGAATGCGCTTCCTGTCGGACCGAATTGGCTGAATACAATGCTATTGGCGAATCTCTGCTGACAACTGTCCCGCCAAAGCAACCGTCAGCGATGCTTCGCAAGCAATTGCAAAGTCAGTTGCCAAGCGCACGGAAAAAACCTTCACCGAAATTTACATGGAGCTTTTATCGTCTTGCAGCCGGTGTTGCTGTCATTGCTTTATTGGCGTTAAATCTTATATCCCTAAACCAGACACGCCAAATTCAAAATCAGCAGGCTGAACTTATGAACCAGGTGAACGATGCCCAGTTTGTACTGGCAATGTTGTCATATCCTGGCGTTGAAAGATTGTCTGTTGAAGGAGAAGACGTTACGGGTTCATTCCTGTTGGATGGTGATAGAAATATTGCAGCACTCATTGTTTGGAACATGCCGCAACTATCGAAGAAACAAACTTATCAGGCATGGCTTATTGACCCACAGGGTGGACGTGTCAGTGCTGGGATATTTATCCCGCAAACAGACGAGGCTTATACAACCCAAATTATCACTACGGGTTCTGGCTTTTCGAATTATGTAGGTATTGGTGTGACAGTGGAACCCGCAGGCGGGAGCGACCAGCCAACGGGTCAGCGTGTACTGAAGGTCGATTTTTAGTTGACTTTTACGCTTTTACAAATTTCCTAAATTTCTGTATAAATATATCTTTATCAAAATTTTTCGCATTTTGTACTAGATTCAGGGTGTGGAAGTTCGAGTAAGTGCACTCGAACCGTTTGATGGCTTCTACAAAACATTCAGGAGTTTGTTCTGGAACATGTAATCCAGTGACTCCATCAATAATGGTTTCCAGAGCCCCACCTTTTGCATAGGCAATGACTGGACAGCCTGCTGCCTGTGCTTCGACGATGGCAATCCCGAAATCCTCTTCTGTAGTGCATATAAAGCCGCGAGCCTTGCCCAGTAATTCAATAACCCTTTCATCTGGTAGGTGACCTAGAATTTGAATATTGGGTGTTGCCATGTTTTTTAGTCGAGGTAATTCTGGTCCATCACCGATAATGAGTAACGGGAGTTTTAGCTGCGAAAATGTCTCGATCATGATGTCCAAGCGTTTATGTGCGACCAACCTCGTGACCGTGATATAAAAGTCTTCGCGTATTGAGGCAGGTTTGAATTTGTCCACTTCAACGGGCGGGTAGACGACCACCGCTTCGCGTTGGTAGGCATCCGCTATCCGCTTGGAAACTGTCTGGGAAATCGAGGCAAATTGATGGACGCGTGAAGCGGCTCTTTTGTCCCATTTCCGAAAAGCTTTCATGAACAAGTCGATCAATAGGTTCTTGTGGGAGTGAATCCCATTGATATTCAGATCTGTCCATGCATAACGCATAGGTGTGTAAGTATAGGAGACATGCCGCGGACCGTTGAAATTTTTGATGCCATGGGCTACGGCATAGCTGAATGAAACAACGGTTTCATAATTCCGTAGATCAAATTGCTCGATGGCATAGGGCATGATTGGTAGGAACATACGGTGGTGTTTGTGTGCCAATGGGATGCGGTCAACGAAGGATGTCTTTATTTTTCGATTTGCCAGTGGGGTGCTCTTAAAAACTTCTCTGTTGTAAACGAGAGTAAATATCTCCGCACTTGGAAAAGCTTCCAGCGCGGAAAATAGAACCTTCTCACCTCCGCCAAGAGAGGGAAGTGCGTCAACAACGAAGGCGATGTGGGATTTCAGATTTCATTCAGTGTCTTCCAAATCAAATCTGCGGACTTTTGCCATGTGAATAGCTCCACCCGCTCCAGCCCTTTTGAAACCAAAGACAAACGTAATTCATTGTTTTCCAGAAATTCTTTTAATACCTTTACCAAATCATTTTTCTCATTGATCCGGAATATCATTGCCGCATCTCCAACTGTCTCCGGCAAGGCGCCGCCATCTGAAATAATAACGGGAGTGCCGCACGCCATTGCCTCCAGCGCTGGTAAACCGAAACCTTCATCGAAGGATGGAAGTACAAACAAAGTCGCCTTTGCGTAAATACCTGCAAGATCATTTTCATTTACATAGCCTAGTGATATTGCTCGTTCCGCCTTCGAGGAATGTGTTGTTGCAAACACTTTTCCATTGTCGCCCGCAATTACCAGCCATAAATCAGGGAAGTCACTTTTGATCTTGTGCCAGGCTTCCAATAATGTTTGTAAATTTTTTCTGGGTTGCAGGGTCCCAACAAATAAAATAAATTTGTTGGGAAGTTCATAAGTGATTTGCTTTGCGCTTGGATGAAAACGCGATGTGTCCACGCCATTAGGTGTGACAAGCACATTCCTAATGCCAAATTGCTTTGTCAATTTTTGCTTCACGTAATTGGATGGAGTGAAGATCACTCGAACCCTCTTTACCAGGATTGGGAGAAACAATCGATACCAGGATGCGAAACCTGCCTTGAACCACTCTGGATGTTCCAACGGACTCAGGTCGTGAACTGTTACTGCCTGATTGCGTATCCACAATGGACTTGTGTTTGCAGGAGACCACAGGATGGATTCAGATTTCATTCTCGTTGGAAGTATTAACTGTTCCCAAGCGTGACCTGCCAGCCCATTCAGCCGTGTCTTTTCGATCCGATAACTGTCTCTAAACAATCGAATGATTTCTCGTCCACACCTTTCCACACCAGTAATTGGACGTGAAAGGAAACGCCCGTTGATGACAATGTCACGCGTCATGCGATACCTGTCCTGCCCAGAGACCGAGCGCCAAGCCCAATATCATGCGCCCTGGAGCAAGCGTCCATAAATAGTGATCGAATAATCCAATCACACCAAGTCCTGTCAATGTTGCGCTGGCAAGGATCGCCCGTGGTGATTTTGCTTTGTAAATGTTAATCCCAATGGAAATAAATAAGCCAATAACCAGAATTGCACCAACTATGCCCAGTTCGGCTGTGATCAATAAAAAGATATTATGAACGGGTTCAATAGGCGCGCCTTCCATGGCTGTTTGTGAGAGTTCAATTATGAATGAACCAATTCCCACGCCTGTAAACGGATACTGGCGAATCATATCCATTGCTTGCTGTGTTAGCCATGAACGACCCACTGTTGAGATCACTTCTGTTGAAGTGGATGGGCTGCTAACACGCGTGAAAACTAAATTTCTTAATGTAAAGAGTGTCAATACAAAAGAAATCGCAATGACTGATAGCAAAAGGAAGATCTTTTTTTTGCCAAAATAATTTGATTTCAAACTGAGAATTATGACAAATGCAATCAAGGCTAACCATGCAGAACGGGAAAAGGTCAAACCAATCAGAATGATTCCCAAACAAAGTAAGATGAGAGCAGAATAATTTAGCTTTTTACTCGACAGAAACAAACTAGCAGGACCGAGTAAGGCAAGGAGTATAAATCCTCCAAGGACGTTGGGGTGAGGCAATGTTCCGTATGCGCGCAGGACTCGAAATCCATTTGCTAGTTGAACTACACTCGCACCACGCATCGAAGCGTCTAATACACCAGGCCATTTCATGTTTAAAGATTCGAGAAAGGCAGTTGATTGTTGGGCGTACCCTACATAACCTGCGATGAGTTGGATTGTCAACGCCGCACAGAGACCGTACATGGCTACAGTCCATGTTTCGGGCCAATCGCGTAGGGAAAGGATCAGTAAAAATATCAGCCAAAGGTGCAGGGAAATATAGAGCGATGTTCGCCAATCGCGAGACCATGCAACACTAATTGTTATAAGAATCAATAAGATTGAAAATAGAATATAGAAGGCAGATAAATAAGTTGTATTTCTTTTTGAGAAAATTTGAGAGAAGAAAGATGGTTGGGTGAGTTTGACGCTTATCCAGAGAATAACCGCTAATATTGCCAGACCACCACTGAGAAAAATCAAGGCGTTGTCATAGGTGAAATAAACGCGTGGATGTGTAAAATCTCCAATAGTTTGGTAGAGCCAGAAACAAAGTGATATGGGGAGTAGCCCAATAACAAATGCATATATTTTTCGAATGAACCACTCCGCTTGAATGGGATATACGCGAAGCATACCCAATGAGAGCGTAGTGACAAAAGCCATCATTGGAAAAACTCCCCATGCGAAAGAATTGATCGGGAAGGTAGTAGGGACTGGTGATAATACAGGTGTTATGGCCTTTGGATTTTCATATACTAAAACGCCATTTGAAAGTGTCTTTGTTTTTTTCCAGCCCAGTTTATCAAGAACGGGAATGAAAGGGCTTTGCCGAATTTTTATTTGACCAGACTCTATTGTCTCAACTGTATTCGGATTCACAAATCCCCAACGAACTCCATGCTGACCTGACTGCTTCAGTATTGGAACGATGGCATTCATCCCATTCAGTGCCCAATAGGAAGTGTCTATTTGACCGACGCCGCTGTTGCGAAGTTCAGGAAGAGTCCGTGCGGTGTGGTAACTGCCGTCGATGGTGGTGGCTTGGGTGAGTAGGTTTAAATACGCAAACTGATCGCCAAAGCCAAAGGTGACGTACCGCCATTGGGAATTGTTGTCTGTGTTAAGAAAATCAACGATGGGTTGCATGTCTACAAGCTTGGGTTGAATGGGAAACCAGATAGGTGTGAACCATGCTCCCAGCGATGTGGCAGCAAAAAAGGAAAATGTCAGAGCTAGGATCAAGTATTTTCGAAGTGAAGCAGGTGTCGGCTTAAGTTTGAGGCGAAGCTTTTTCTTAAGTCCAATAAAGAGAATTCCAAAGAGCGTAGTTAATGTCAAACTTGCCCAAAATGCAAAGCGATCATAAGTCAACCATTCCCAGGCATCCCCAAAGAAAAGACGTGGGAGTGGAGTTGTTCCACCAAGTCCCAAAAGAAAAAGTATCGCAACTGAAATCAGCAAACCAATAAAACGCGGGTGCCATTTGCGAAAGAGAAATGGGATGACCGCTACAAGTGGACCATACATTGGCAGGAAAAAAATGGCAGGCGCAAGTGGATCGGTGAAAAAGTTGTGACGTGAAAGATGATCAATGGGCGTCTGTATAGTTTGGTTCATTCCCCATTGCCAGAATGGATAGATCACAGCCATGCTGGTGATCACTGAAGTTGCCCCAAAGATTGCTAGACGCTTGACGGTAGTTGGGAAAGATGATTGGTGTTGCAAAAGGTGATTGATCGTTACGGCAAATATAAAAAATGGTTGTACCATGAGCGTGGCATGATGCATTGCCATGGATGTTGTGATGAGTGAGACAGATAATGCAAAGTTATGAAGACCACCGTCGCGAAGATAGCGATTGAGACTTGCCGCGGCGAACAGTGCAGTGAGTGTGCTGGTTAGGAATGGCAGTTGACCAAAGATATGTGCAGTGACATAAATCGGCAGGAGCATTGCGGACGCTAATGCAGCATAAGATGATGATGTTTTACCAGTAAAGATACGGCTGAAACTGTATATGCCAATTGGATAAAGACTTGTGACAATCCAAAGAATAAGAGCGTATGCTTTTTCAAAACCGAGGATGGGAATAAAAAATGCAATGAGTTGATGCGTAAGCGGTGGATACGAAACAACTGTAAAGCCTGTATACCAGCGTGTTTCCCAAAGAGAGAACCAACTCTCGGCGTAATGATTAGCGAACAGCATATGAGTGTATGCGTCGTAGCTCAGTCGATAGCGCTCTGTCAAAATGAACAATCCGTGACAGACAAATGCGATCAGAAACGCGATCCGAACACGACGAGGCATTAAGCGATCTTCTTTTCTGCGATCGGCATGGCAATCCGCTTGGGGCTTAATCGTTTTTCCAATGCTCTGTTGAAAGCTTGAATATATCTTTTGCTGGTTTCTTGAGGTCTCGTTCGCAGGATGGCGTTGAAATTGTGTTCAGCTTGAAGGCTTCTTTCATGTTTCGATTCAATCAGATTTCTTATCGCTCCAGTCAGACTTAATATGTTTCCGCTTTCAAAAAACTCAACCATCAGTCCGCTTTCAGCAGCCAGCTTTTTCATGTCTTTCAGGTTCGACGCAACGACAGCTCGCCCCCAGGTTGCAGCCTGATATAAAACGCTTGATGACCCTGTCGAGGCAGTGTAGGGCAGGACAATGACCTGCGCGCGACGAAATAGTCCAATGACTTCATCTTCTGAAGTTTGTCCCAACCAATTCACTCCATTCATTTTGCCAAATCGAGCCTTCAATTGCTGAGAGTATTCTGGATATCGAATATGTTCTGTTCCTGCAATAGTCAGCGTGAGTTTTGGATATTCTCTACGCAGGTATTCGAATGATTTGAGTAATAGCTCCAACCCTTTGAAAGGGGCAAGTGTTGTAAAAAACAACAACTCCTGTGAAGCAAATTCTTCCAATAATTCAGGTTCATGATATGCCCCGATCGGAATGTGGATACAATCCACGCCTTGCGATAAAAGCCAGTCAGAATATTCCTTCATCGTCAAGCAGACCAGATCCGCGCGAGATGTGATCTTTGTAAACAGCCGAGCGCCAGCCAGCGCAAATGGACCGCCTGGCGCATTTAGTGTGCGAAGGTCTGCCAATTCCACCAACTCATGCAATGTGACAACTGTGGGGTATCCCATTTGCTGGACTGACATCGGTGCAAGATGACCGAAGATATTCAGCCAGGGAGATCTACCAAAGATGCTTGCGCCAGTATTGAACCAGACCAGATCGGGATTTAATCGCTGCACTCGTGACAAGATGGCTGGCCGCGCTTTCCATTGACCGGGTTCCCAGCAATAGTCTATTTCTGTTGAGCCAAGGTGATTGGGTCTCTCACCTTCCTTATGTGACCCAGCCAATACAGTGATCCGTTCGAACATTCCTGACTTTTCGAGCGCACGCGTGACATGATATCCATATTGTCCAATACCAGTGATCGTGGGGGGGAATGGGCTGACGATGACAAGATGCATAAGTATGTGTTTGGGGAATACAATTTAGACGACAATTGCCTTTAATACATTACGCTTGTAAATACGATTTTGGATTTATAAAAGTCCCATCATTAAGTCTGATTGACAGATGACTCTGTGGACAGTATAGTCTTGCACAACATGATTAACGGAGCCTTGGAACGTGCCATTCTGGAAACATTGGCATACTCGGATATATTTGAGTACCCTTTGCGTTTGGACGAGTTGCATCGCTATTTGCCGCTCCATACAGAAGCAGAATGTTTGCGGCAAACGATTGAGCTAATGCGCGATCAAGTGGGGAAGAAGGATGGTTATTATTTTCTTGCTGGACGTGAGATCGTTGTAGAAATTCGTAAATATCGCGAAGCTCATTCACAAAAGTTATTTCAACTTGCATTGAAGTATGGAAAGATAATAGGGGCTTTACCTTTCGTCCGTATGGTGGCGTTGACAGGTTCATTGGCGGTATTGAACAGCTCTGATGAGTCCGATTTTGATTTTATGCTTGTGGCTGCTTCAGGGCGAGTGTGGACTGCCAGAGCCTTTGCACTGTTACTCAATCGAATGACGAGATTTTTTGGGTATACACTCTGTCCCAATCTAATCGTTTCTGAGAACGCTTTGATATGGTCACAACATGATTTGTATTCCGCGCGTGAATTATGTCAGATGATCCCTGTCTCTGGCGTGGATGTATATCACAAGTTGATGCAAGCAAACGAATGGGTAAGAGATTTTTTACCGAACACAAATGTTCAAGCTTCTAAAAGCTCAAAGGAATTCGAAAACTCTACGACAAAATTTTCTAGAGTTTCCTCTGCTTGGCAAACTCGGTGATCGAGTTGAGCGTTGGGAGATGAAACGCAAAATTGCGCGTTTCGTGCAACAAGATGGTTTTAGTGATGAAACAGTTTTTAATACTGACATGTGTCAGGGAAATTTTGACCATCATCGTGAGTTGACGCATGTGATCTTCGAAGAACGACTAAATTCATTGTGCGTGGATGATGAGTTGGAGATGGAAGGAGTATGACCAAGGTCCTCTTCGGCCAGTCCTATTATTTGTGTTTTGATCCCAAATTATGGGAAGCCATGCAGCCTTATCCGCCGTTGGGAACGATGTATGCCGCGAGTTGGTTACGTCAGCATGGATACGAAGTATCGCTGTTCGATGCAATGCTGGCGGAATCGGAAGATGATTGGGCAATTGCACTCGACGAACACAAGCCAAAATATGCCGTCATATATGAGGATAATTTCAATTATCTCTCGAAGATGTGTTTACTCCGAATGCGTGAGGCTGCATTCAAGATGATCGTGATGGCAAAGTCACGTGGATGTGTGGTTATCATGGGTGGCGCAGATGCGACAGACCATTACTGGGATTATCTTGAAAGAGGTGCAGATTACTGTCTGCTTGGGGAGGGGGAGGAAACATTGCTCGAATTGCTGAATCAGTTGTCAGCGGGGAAAGAAGCGGATCAAGTCATCGGGCTTGCTTCGCCCAAAACGATTCATCCATCGCGCAGACCTGACATCATCAACCTCGACAAACTTCCGTTCCCTGCTTGGGATTTGGTAGATATCCAAAAATATAAAAAGATCTGGCTGGAGCATCACAGCTATTTTTCAATGAACATGGTAACCACGCGCGGCTGTCCATATCACTGTAACTGGTGTGCAAAACCGATCTGGGGACAGCGGTATAACTCGCGCTCGCCAGAGAATGTTGTTGCTGAAATAAAGTGGTTGAAGGAAACTTTTGCTCCCGACCATATTTGGTTTGCGGATGACATTTTGGGTTTGAAACCCAGTTGGATCGAGAAGTTTGCGAGTTTGTTGCATGAAGAGAATGCGGTTATTCCCTTCAAATGTTTACAGCGTGCGGATCTGGTGAACGAGAAAACTGCTGTGGGACTTGCGAAGGCTGGATGTAAAACAGTATGGCTCGGCGCAGAGTTGGGTTCGCAAAAAATTCTTGATGCGATGGAGAAGGGCGATAAAGTGGAAGACATTTATCGCGCTGCAAAGTTGTTGCGAGAAAATGGGATCGAAGTTGGGTTCTTCCTGCAGTTCGGCTACCCAGGCGAGATCATGGGATGATGTGCAAAAAACATTGAAGATGGTTCGTGAATGTATGCCTGATGATATTGGTATCTCTGTTTCGTATCCACTGCCTGGCACAAAATTTTATGAAAGCGTGAAATTGGAATTGGGTGAAAAGCAAAACTGGATTGACTCGGAAGATCTGGCGATGTTATATCGCGGTCCCTTCCCGACCGAGTTCTATCGCATCTTGCACGGACGAGTCCATTACGAGTTTCGCACACGGCGTGTATTGCAGACAACCATCATTGCGCGGCGTTGTATCAGTGCCAAGAAATGTGTTTGGCATGATCAAGAGCGAAATCCAATTGAGGCGGTTTCTGTAATGGAAAACAATATCGATACCATCGCTGAAGCTTTTTCCCGCACTGCTGAAAAATATGATTCGTTTGCAGATGATCATCCCAATCAAACCCGCATGCGAAATAAAGTGTATACGCATTTTCAGCGGTTCATTCCATCGGGTTCACGCATTCTCGAGCTGAACTGTGGCACGGGTACCGATGCAGTAGAGTTGGCACAGCGCGGATATAAAGTTCATGCTACAGATATTGCGCCAGGTATGTTGGAGCGATTACAAGACAAAGTCCATCAAAATAATTTGGGCGATCATATCTCGTTTCAACAGTGTTCGTTTACTGAGTTGGATCAAGTACAAGGTGCACCATTCGATGCGGTCTTTTCGAATCTTGGCGGATTGAATTGTATTCCCGATCTTTCGCCTGTTATCAAACAGCTCCCAAAAGTATTACGTCCAAACGGTCTCATTACATGGGTCTTGATGCCGCCCGTCTGTTTATGGGAGATGGCTGAAATTTTTCGTGGGCATCCACGTTTGGCGTTTCGTCGTCTTGCCCGCAATGGTACCACTGCTCATCTTGAAGGATTGTATTTCACGATTTATTACTTTACGCCTAAAAAAGTATTGGAGTGGTTTGGAGATGAATTCGATTGTCTTGCAATTGAGGGACTCTCTGTTATTACACCGACAGCTGAATCAAAGAACTTTGCCAAACGATACACGCGTCTTTATCGAACTTTGAGTTGGCTCGATGACCGATTGGCTTCCCGCTACCCATGGTGTGGTTGGGGCGACTTTTTCATCATAACTATGCGTTTTATGCCAAAATGAACTTATTAAAAAAACTCGCAGGAGACAGCCTATGGTTACTGATTGCCCGCATTGTTGCACAGGGAGCTATAGTGATCGTCACCTACACATTGGCGCGGCGAATGGGTGCATCGGGTTTTGGCGAATATGCCTTTATGGCGGCTGTAGTTGTTATTGGAAATGTACTGACAACTTTTGGCTCTGATATGGTGTTAATCCGCGAGATTGCTGCGAATGGAGATTTCTCTAGCGTTCTATCGGTTCTGTTCCTTCAACTGGTGTTGTCTTTCGCGTTTATTGGATTTGTGTTTTTGTTTGCTCTCTCGTTTCCAAGTCAAACAACGGAGAGCATTCTGGCATTGAAGATCTATAGCTTTGTATTAATTCCACTCGCGTTCTTTACGGTTTTTACATCCATCTTGCGTGGAATGCAAAGAATGACATCATATGCTTGGCTCAATCTTGGAGTTGCTATTATCCAAGTCTCCGCCGTGTTGATTTTTGTCCAACGCAAAACAAGCATCATCGATCTTGCTTATGTTTTATTGGAAGTTCAGATCCTTGGCACTTTAATTGCTGGACTGTTGTGTGCCCCCTTTTTTTCTGTTTAAACGATTGGCACATTTCATTGGAGAGAATGTTTCCACTATTCATGGTTTGTTTGCCTGTCGCGTTGATTGCCATTCTGGGAATTCTTTATCAAAAGACGACTCTTGCCATGCTCTCTTTTTTAGGCACATCAACGATGATAGGGATATTTTCTGCGTCGGCACGAGTTGTCGAAGCAGCGCGGTTTGGTCATGTTGCTGTTTTTACCGCGTTATATCCTTCCATGGCAAAGTTAGATCAGGGAGCAGTATTCCGTAAAACACTCAGGTTTTCATGGGGTCTGTTACTTGCGGTTTCGGGGATAGGTTCTGCGCTTATCTTTTTACTTTCCAAGACCATCATTGAAGTTTTCTATGGAGATGAGTATCAGTCGTCGATTCTTGTTCTTAAGATATTAGCCTTCACTTTAATACCTTATACTGCAAACTCATTTCTTTCACTGGCATATCTAGCTATGAGGAAAGAAAAAGTTGTTCTTCGTGTATTTGCAGTTTCCTTGTTAATGCTATTGATTTTGGATTTCTGGTTCATCCCTGTTTCAGGAGAGGCAGGTGCAGGTTGGGCAATTCTTATTACTGAAAGCCTGCAAATGATCATGTTTTTATTGGCGTGGCTGAGGGATCATTCACATCAACCAGATCTTAATTCCTTCAATAGGAGGTCCGTATGAGTTATCCGATTTATCCTGAAAAACACAAGTTGAAAGAAATGTATGGCGCAAAAGAAATCGTAGGCTATCGAAGGCAGATTGGACGAATGCCTTCACTGTCTTCACCTCAGGGAATCCTGTTCTGTCTCGAACGTGGGTTGCCTTGGCGATTGCGTTGGAAAATTCCAGTAAAACGTGCTGGCGGTATGAATGGCGATCTTTATGCACTTAAGAAGCCAAAAGACAAAGTCGGTATTATGACAGGCTTTGGCGGCGGCTCTCCCATGACCGTAGAACTTGCCGAAGAATTTGCTGCAATGGGTGTAAAGTGCATGATCCTGATGACGTGGGGTGGTTTATTGCAGCCTGACTTGAAACCCGGCGATATTATTGTGATTGACAGGGCGATTCGTGATGAGGGGACATCTTATCACTATCTTCCACCTTCTAAATATATTGATGCCAATACAGAATTGGCAAATCAACTTGTTGCAGAAATTCGTGCGTCAGGAGGCACATGTACCCGCGGCACCACCTGGACAACCGACGCTCCATTCCGTGAAACAGTTGAGGAGATTAAGCAGTATCAGGTAGAAAGGGTAAAGACAGTTGAAATGGAGTCAGCAGGGTTGTTTACTATTGGGCAAGTGAGGAATATCCCCACTGTGTCGGTCGTGGTGGGCATGGATAATCTTTCTGAATACCGTTGGCAGGTGCCAAGCAGGTTAGATGCTATCCTTCAGTCATTGGAACTGGTTTACAGTGCATCATTAAATTTGCTAAAGAATTTATGAGGGCAGATTTCACATGAGCAGAATTAAAGGCGAGTGAATCGCGGGTTCGATCAGAAAACGCCGTTTAAACAACCCGCGGAGCGTAACTAAAATGACTGCCTTATTTTGGGCGAAAATTGGAATTAAACAACAAAAAAACCAGCCTTTTTGATCGGTTCTTTCGCGTTACTCTTGGCGGTCCCAACAGGATTAGAAACAGCGACGCGTAACTACTTGGGCGCTCAGTAAATCGGATAATTCTAATTATCAGTACTTCACGAAAGGGCTTGAACATGGTTAACCGGGTTCCAACCACGGAGACCAAAGCCCATGTCCAAGCCCAGCGCCAAGATTACCCGAACAATCCGTTCCGAGCAAGTCCTAAACGCCTTTGTGGAGGTAGTTCGCAAGAACCTGCCGCTAGAAATGAAGAATACACGGATTACTGCCGAAGATATCATTTATGTGCTGGCCTAGGCCAACCTCCATCGTATGAGCATTGAATCAGCCTGTCTGGAGTTGCAGGACGCACCTTCGGGCAATCGTCTGCGGGAGGTCTTGGTAGAAGCTCTGCCAGACCGAACAGGTATGCAACGTATGTTGAACAGCATGTTTGGTCAGCAACTCCATCCAAGTGTGTGGACATACAAACGTGATTTCAACATTGCGATTGACCTGACATTGATCCCGTATCATGGTCAACCGTACGAAGACAAGAAGGAAATTGTGCGCAGTCTACCCAAGTCTGGGACAACCCATTTTCATGGTTACGCCACCGTTTCAATTGTGCGGGATGATCGACGCTAGGTGGTGGCCTTGCGCTTCATCGAATATGGCGAGGAGATGGCCGAGATCGTCCGTTGGCTAATAAAACGTCTAAAATCGCTCAAATTTCGCATCCGACGAGTGTTTTTAGACAAGGGCTTTTGCTCGAAGCTGGTTTTCAAGGTTCTGGGACAGCACAAATTGAGTTATGGCGTGCCCATTCCCGTACGAGGCAAGTCGGGTGGAGTACGGTCATTGTTTCAAGGCAAGTCCCGCGCAACCACCTATACCTTCAACAGCCCGAAACATGGTAGATACACAGTTCAAGCTGTGGTTGTGAAACGCTATTCCAAAGGACGCTATGGGCGACATAAGAGTAAGTGGTTTGCCTACGCAGTAGCAGGACTGTCAGCGGGTATCTTGCCTGCCCAGGTCTTTGAATTGTATCGGCAACGCTTCGGGATCGAGTCCAGTTACCGACAAATGAACCAGGTGCGTGCACGGACTTCAACTCGTAATCCCGTGATCCGCTTGCTATTGGTCGGACTGGCTTTTGTCCTATTCAACCTTTACATTATCTTTGCGCCAAAATTTGTCCTCTGCTCTCAAGCATCCATTACAATTGCCAAAACATTTTTGGTTATCCTTGCGTCGCTTGGCTCTCTTGCTCAGTCGTGCGATTGAACGTTTGTGGGGCCTGACTGAGATCATTCAACATCAACCTTGTTTTGCGCTTTCGTGAAGTACTGATTATAGCCACATCTACCAAATACATCAAATGTGTGCAAATTTAGTCTTTCTCTGTAGGCGCGTTAGTAGAGTTTAGACCTTGGACCTTTACCATGTGATTCTCGATGTTCGCTTTCCAACACCTACTATCTTTCCATGATGAGTGCGATTACGTCGCAAGGTTGGTTGTTTACCCGTACACGCTATGAGGCATTGAACGGAATGGATAGCGTTCATTTTTTGACATATCTTCGCTCAAAAACGGATTGCAGACTTCTGGTCATGGGGGGGGGCTGAAATATTACATCGTCTTAAGAAGTTACACGTTATCACGATCTACATGTTTTCAAGTTGCTCGCGAAGTAACGTACTTAACTTTTGAACTACTTCATTAAATACGGCAGGTGACAACTTGCAACCAAACTTGGCCTTCCTCGCCCTCCAATCAAGGCTTTTTACCTGATCGGATAAAATCGCCCCGTTAACTTCCAGTCCATCAGGGATCAGAACCTCAAACGGATATCCCTTGACCTGGCTTGTGATGGGACACAAAATAGCCAATCCAACTTTTCCGTTATATGCCTTTGGAGATAATACCAAGGCAGGACGGTGTCTTGCTTGTTCGTGCCCTGCCTGTGGGTTGAAAGTAATCCAAACTACATCGCCTTTATCGGGAACGTATGCCATGCCTTTTACCAAGCCTCGTTTCCCACGGCGGGACCAGCTTCAACTTCGTGATGGATGTTGGTTTTATTAATGCCTGATAGTAATTCTTCCAATGACCAACTTTGAGCTTCAACAGGCTTTATGACGATTTGCCCGTCAACGATCGAAATTTCAACGATGGTATCATTCTCCAATTGCGCATCGAGGGCAAAGGCTTTCGGTATCCGCAGGGCAAGGCTGTTGCCCCATTTTTGAACTTTTGTGAGCATAAGGCTATCTCCTGTCTGTATCTACAATAAAGATACACCCATTCTCCCAATTTATCAAGAGCTGTTGCTATTGTTTAAAACAGGATATCACGCACAAGTATGGACTACTGCGCCTATTGGCACTGGCACAAGGGAACATCCCAGTGTGCTGGCTATTTACTCATCCGCCCAGGTTTGAGCGATAAATGAGGATTATCATGCTGTTTTCCTCAGTAACTGCTCACGCAAAATTGGTTGAAGTAGGAAAGGCAAGATGGGCGTCTTATCAGATGCAAGAATTTTTGAAAGGCGTTCTCGCGGTTGAGTTTGGCGGTGTTAAAGACAGTGGCTAAAAGAGAGTAGGTCTGAGAGCGACAGTAGGAACGGAAACTTAGCATGACTTTGAGATAAATCACAGGTGGAAGCAAGGCGCGCTGACAGGCATTATTGTCAGCTGGCACATAGGCAAGGTATAGGAAAAGGAAGAGCGAAACGAGTCGCTTTCGATAGCGATCCAGCAGGTTGGTTCCCAAACCGCTGAACCTTCGCTTCAGCAGTTGATCCAATTTCTTGTTGAGGATCGTTACCTGCCTTTGATATCCTCTTTCAGTCATTTGCTCCAGGCGATTTCCCAGATGGACCGCTTTTCGGAACAAAGTTTGCATCTCTTTGGCACATGCCAAGTGCGGACGTTTCTCAATCAAACCTTGCAAGTTGCGGATTTGATGCGCCATACAAATCTGACACATTTTCGCAGGTGCGTTCAACTGCGGCTTCCAACAGTCGCACACCCAAACTTCCGCTTCACGATCGCGCATGAAGGTCTCAATCACATCGTAACCGCGGCTGGGCATCATCAAGTGATATTCGTAATTCCCGCTGACAAAGACCCACTGCCACCAATTTAATCCGTGCACACGTGAGTGGGTATCGTCACTGCCAACCACCTTGCCATGCCGAACTTTCTCGCCGATCTTTTCCGCTTCGCCGAACACGGCTTTACCCGCCCGCTTGAGGATAGCCACGCTCCGCCTTAGCTGAACGGTAGATTAAATCTCTCACCGCATACCTCGACGAGCCGTTCAAATCCAAGATGATGTTCGTGATGTAACATCGTCACCGTGGCTTCCAAACGAGGAACAAAATAGCGCCCCGCTGCCAACCCCTCAGGCAATTTCCCACGTAGAAGTTCGCCGCAACAAGGACAGAGCACTTCGTATTGTTGCGTTTCGATCACCACAGGTTGAATCTCTGGCAATTCCGTGATCTGACGGCGGATCACCTGCACGGGTATCTGATCCAACAAGTTGATGTGACAGGTTTGACAATTGTCTACAACTGCATAGAGCACTTGGCTGGGATTATCAATCAGGGCGCGTTCGAGTTTTTCGTGCCCCATTTTGGCGCCTTTCTTTTTACTTCGCTTGCGCTTCTTTTTTTCCGACTTGAAATCCCACGATGGCGGTTGTGACGAATTCTTTGAGGTTGTCGGTGTTTGTTTCAAACGCAATTTCTCTTCCAATTCATGAACTCGGTTTGTCAATTCGTAGAGCAACCCAATTAGTTCTTCCCTCGAAAGTTCCTCTATCGGTGTCTTGACTGTCTCTGGTATCATGTCGGTTACAACACCATTTTTCTAAAAAAGTGTGAGCAGTTATACCCTCATAATATTCCAGGAGCAGCATGATGGGTAAATTCCTTCTTTGGCTACAAGAGCGCGCCAAACTCTGGACCAAACCTGGCACAACCATCGGCATACTTTCAGATGTCACTCGCAGTCGTGCCGATCCGGTTGTAGAAAATGCATTGTTACGCCAGCAACTGATCATTCTAAAACGGCAGGTCAAGAGACTTCAGCTAACCAATGCTGATCGTATTCATCTCGTTCTTCTTGCCCACTTCACTAAATTCTGGAAACAGAACCTTCATATTATTCAACCAGACACCCTTATACGTTGGCATCAGAATCTGTTTCGCATGTATTGGCGGCGGAAGTCGCAAGGCAGGCCAAAGGTTGAATCAGAAACGATCATTTTGATTCAAAAGATGGCGAATGAAAACCTCTTGTGGGGAGCAGAGCGGATACACGGTGAATTGTTGAAACTGTGGATTGACGGAAGTAAGCGGAGCATCCAGAAATACATGCCGAAAGATAGGAAGGCACATTCATCAAGCCACATCGTCCCGATGCTCTTGCGGGAAACTTGGACACCTTTTTCTCAAACTCCGATCTGGATGAAATAGGCATCTATTTGGAATCCTCAGATGACACATTCCCCATGCAGGGATATGAACTTGTTGGCTTCCTTCCAACCCCGACTTGTTGCGACACATGGGAAACCAATGAGCCGCTTCAAGTCTGCCAATGACCTGTCCATGTGGATAGTGTAATACTCCTCCACTGACAGAGGGAGTTTCGTTGCCATATGCATAAGATTGCAATCAAAACAGGGAAACCAGGAGTAAACAAATGGAAAAAATCATCATCGCTTCTGTCTCGACCCGTAACCTGATCGGCCAGCCCCAGGTCGCTCTGGGCGATATGCGTATCTGGACCGAAAAAGCCGTTCGACAGGGAGCAGAGTTCATTCTTTTCCCTGAACTGAATGTGACAGGTTACATCCAAAATGCTTTCATACAACAGTACGCAGAATCCATCCCAGGCCCATTGACAGAAAAAGTGACCCAACTGGCGTGCGAGTTTGGTGTGACCTTGTCCTGCGGTCTTCTGGAACAGGACAACGAAAGATTGTATTGCACCCATATCATTGTCAACAGAGATGGGTTGGTTGGCAAACAGCGCAAGATCCATACCCCGGTGCAGGAACAGCCGTTTTGGGGTCTTGGCGATTCGATCAATGTGTTCGATGTTGGCAAAATCAAGGTTGGGATCACCGTTTGCCGTGATTCGTTTTTTGATGAAATGACCCGTACTCTGTATTTCAAAGGTGCGGAAGTTGTACTGATGCCGTTCGGTTATTACAATGTGCCGCGCAGTCAATATTTGAAGGAGACCATTCACGGCATGTCCCTTGTCAAGGCGTGCTGGACGAACGGTTTTTATGCCGTTGTCTGCAATAGCGCAGGGGAACGTGCGCCCAGTGACCTGGAGCCTCGAGGCGCTAAATTCCCTGGCTGGGCGGGAGTGATCGACCCGTGGGGAACTGTACTTTCGTTTGTAGACAGTGATGGCAATGACGAGTCCATGGTGGTTGTCGAAATCACCCCTGAAACGCTGGTGGATCGCCGAAATCATCCCAACTTCCTGGCGGGTGAACTTCGCACAAATTCATACCAGTTCAACAAAGGCGAACCATCCACCTGACCATACTACGAATTATCAATGAAAGAATGACCATGAACCACACAACTTCTTATCCCAGATCTGACATATATTCGAGCGACTTGAAAACCATCTATGCCGAGTGCAGTGGCCCCGGTGGTTTGCAATTGACCGAGTTCATGGCGGAGAAAATGGGGTTATACCCCAATGCACGGCTTCTTGATATTGGCATTGAACGCGGTTATCAAACCTGCTTTCTCGCAAAGGAATACGGAGTGCAAGTTATTGGCCTTGACCCCGATGATGATCGAATTGACGGTGTCCCGCACGTGGAACATCTTATGCGGAATGCTCGAACATGGGGTGTTGAGAATCAAGTCATGGGTTTGAAGCTGGGTATGCCCGAAACACATTTTGCATCGAACACGTTCGACTTTGTCCACTCCACAACAACATTGGAAATGGTGCGCGGATTCTTTGGCGAAGATATGTATCGTCAATGTTTATCCGAGGTCTATCGCATTCTTCGCCCCGGTGGAGTCTTTGGTCTGGGTGAACCGATGCACCTTAATGTTCCCGTTCCCGCCGATCTCGCGCCGATTTACACCAAAGGTGGTGGCGCAGGGCCAGAAGGTTGGGCGAAATGTTTTGCTACAGTTGAAGAAACTGTCACAGCGTGTCAGGCATCAGGCTTCGGCATCCTCGAAGCGGACAATGCTCCTGATGGCTGGCATTGGTGGGACGAGTTCAGTAAAAACGACCCGCACTGTAAGGCCGACCCAGAAGGCGAAGCGAAAGTCATTCAACAGGATGGCGGCCGCTGGTTGACTTATGGATATGTCATTGCGCGGAAACCGCTAACGCAATAGCCTATCCACCTGGATAGCGAAAACTCCCCACATGACAGGGGAGTCTTTTTGTTCGATAGCCTACACTACATACATCAAATTCTGGTCTGGAGAAAACATCGTGCTTCGTAAAACCCTGCTCTCCTGCGGTATTGCCGCACCCGTTCTATACATCATCACAGCCATTGTTGGTGCTGCCTTACGTCCCAACGATTACAGCCATATCGTCAATGCCATTAGTGAACTGCTTTCGAATGGCGCTCCCAACAAAGCAACACTCGATGTTGTTTTCAATATCTACAATGTCCTGCTTTTGCTATTTGCACTAGGCGCTTACTATGCCATGAAAAACTTTCCACGCATTTCCAGGGTTTCGATGGGCATCTTGATCGGCATTCAAGTCTTATCCTTCTCGTGGGGTTTCTTCCCGATGGACCCATTGGGTGCAGAAGCGACATTTGCCGGCACAATGCACAATATACTTGGCGGCGTGGTTGCAATGGCAACCATTGTCATGCCCTTATTGATGGGACTGGGCGTACGAAAGTTAAATGGTTTCGATCGTTATGCTGTTTATTCGTTCATTTCATCGGCGATCATCTTTGTCTCTGGGCTGGCAGGTGTCATTCTCGCCGGGCAGGGTGTCCACCTGTTCGGTCTCTTTGAGCGCATCACGATCGGCACGTACGAAGTATGGATCTTCGTGACAGCATTGAAATTATTGAAGATGCAACAAGAAATCCTTTCTGCTTGATCATCCTGTCCATGTGGATAGTGAAAACTCCCCTCTTGACGGGGGAGTTTTTGTCTCCTCAAATTTAGAATGTGGTGGAAAGGAAATTACACAATGAAAACCATCGCACAGCCCGCAGTTATTACACCCACCATCATCGGACTTGCTTTACTCTTCGCTGTTGTCACTTTTATCGGCGTGACGGGTAAAAAGGTTACTCTGCTTTCCAACGTCCGCGTGGACATCATCCTGCTCGTCATCATCGGCATGACCATCTGCTCACAAGGCGGGATCGGACGCGTCGCCGCGACGGGACAGTGAACTCATCCGCTATCGATCATCGGCTACCTCCTCGGCGGACTCATCCTCATCATCACGCTGGCAGTTTTCGTTGGATGGAAACTTCCGTTCATCGCAAGTGACCAGCAGGCGTTGCTTGCCATTGCGATCCTTGCATCGCTCAAAGTGGTGAATGCTGTTATACATTACGTAATCTCAAAAGGATAGTGTTGTAATCGATAGAGGTTGAAATGACATTGCTCATCTCCCAACTTGGACTCAAACCCGACGCCCTGCGTGGCGAAACTGTCGTTGTGACTGGCGCAGGCGGCGGCATCGGTTATGAAACCGCGCGTGCCTTGCTTTGGCTAGGCGCGAACGTGGTCATTGCTGAGATCAACCAGCCTCTTGGGCGTAAAGCCGAGGTTACATTGGAAAAAGAATTCGGCAAGGAACGTGTACTGTTCGTTACCACGGATGTAGGTGACGAAGCCAGAGTGAGGGAGTTGTACAAACTCTCCGTTCTCGCCTTTGGCAAAGTGGACGCGGTCATTAATAACGCAACGATTGCCGTACTGGGGAATGTTGTTGACCTCCCTATCGAATCATGGGACAAAAGTTATCACGTCAACTTGCGTGGACCTGTCTTGATGGCAAAAACATTTTTACCTGACATGATCAAACGTGATCATGGCGTCTTCGCCTGTGTCTCCTCTACAGGGACAGCGTTCCTTGGTGGTTACGAAACCTTCAAAGCCGCACAGGTACATCTGGCAAACACACTGGACGCTGAGTTGGAAAGTACGAATGTCATTGCGTATACGATCGGTCCAGGGCTTGCGCCAACAGAGACTGCATTGAAGGCAGTGGGTCAACTTGCTCCGCAAATGGGAATGAGCGTTGAGCAGTTTTTTGAGATGAACAAAGGCGCCGTACTATCTGTAGAAGAGGCAGGCGTTGGGTTTGCATTATCAGTTCTGTTTGCAGAAAAATTCCGCGGGCAGGAGATATCGTCCATTCAGGCGTTGAAGGCAGCGGATATTAACTTCGGTGGCGGGGAGGAGAAAAAGGAATCAGGTGAGATGAGCCTTGAGAGGCGGAAGCAAGCGTCAGCTTTGTGCGAAGCGGTGCTTGTCACTCTCAAAGAACAATCCGAAGGCTGGAAGAGGCGCTCGCTGTTCGAACGTCAATGGGTCATCCGTGATTTTAAAAAGACGGCGGGGATGCCTGTCGAAGAGTGGTTGTCGAGTTTGGAACGTTTGCAGGAAAACCTGCGAGGTAGTGGCGCGATCATATCGTTGCCTCTCGATAGGCTGGCGGGTTATTATGAGCATCTTGCAGAGTTGGCGAAAGGCTACGAAAAGGATGCCACAAAGTTGGAAGAAAATTTAATTCACGTGTACGGCTGGAAGAACGAAGTGGAACAACTTGAGAAAATGTTATAACTCTCGATCAAAGGAAAACCTATGTCATCACCTGTCATTCAAATCTCATCTCTTACGCGGCGTTTTGGTGAAACAAATGCTGTCGATCAACTAACGCTTGATGTGCAGGCTGGCGAGATCTTCGGCTTTCTCGGTCATAACGGTGCGGGGAAAACAACCACCGTGCGTTTGCTCAACGGTGTGATCGAATCCACCAGCGGGGAGGCAAAGGTCTTGGGGCTGGATCCGCAGACTCAAGGTCCAGTATTGCGCGCTCGAACGGGTGTGCTTACCGAAACGCCCTCGCTTGATGAACGTCTCACCGCCCGCGATAATCTATCCGTCTATGCTGATCTGTATAATGTTCCGATTGCGGATGTCTCAACGCGTGTCAACGATCTGCTCACTGAGTTTGAGCTGGCGGATCGTGCCGATGAAAAAGTTGGCGGCTATAGCAAGGGGATGAAGCAGCGCCTCGCGCTTGCCCGCGCCTTGCTCCACAAACCTAAAGTTCTTTTTCTCGATGAGGCAACGTCGGGTCTTGATCCCGTGGCGGCGCGACACGTCAATAGCCTGGTGGAAAACCTGGCACGTCGCGAAGGTTGTACAGTTTTTCTTTGCACACATAATTTGGTCGAAGCGCAAAAGTTATGTGACCGCGTCGCTGTGATGGAACATGGACACCTCGTGGCTTTGGGAACGCCTGCAGAACTTACCCGCCAATATGTCAAACGCCTCGATGTGGACCTTGAAGTTGATCCTGCTCAAATGGAGCTTATCCTCCCGATCATGCAGGAACTGCCTCAACTGGTGATCGGTCCAGTAAAACAGGAGAAGGAAATTTTCACATTGACCCTCTCTGGACGGGAAGCCATACCTGAATTGTTAAACACTCTTGTACAAAAAGGATTACACGTTTATCGCCTCGCGCCACAGGAAGCCGATCTTGAAGAAGTTTATTTTGCATTGCATGGAGATACACAATGAACACACGCGCCATTCTCGCCATCGTCCGCAAGGACTTGAAAGTTGCCGTACAGAATAAAGGCGTGGTCTTGCCGATCATTATCCTGCCTTTGGTCTTGTTCGTGATCATGCCCTGGATCATGGTCTATGCTTCATCTCTCGCCGAAGCAACTGGCACTTCAGCTACCAACATGGGCGAACTTTTGGGTCGCATGCCTGCAGGCTTGCTCAATGAATTGAGCGGATATACACACGACCAACAACTGACGGTTTTTACTTTGGTCTATATGCTGGCGCCCATGTTCCTCATCATGCCGTTGATGGTCTCTTCCGTACTCGCCGCGGATAGTTTCGCTGGAGAGAAGGAACGCAAAACATTGGAAGCCTTACTCTATACTCCCACCACTGACAGAGAGCTTTTCACTGGTAAATTGTTAGGCTCATGGGTAGCGGCAGTTGTGGTCGCGATATTGAGTTTTATCGTCTATGCCGTGATGGCAAACGCCGCTGGCTGGCAAAGTATCGGTCACATCTTCTTCCCCAATTGGATGTGGATCGCGCTGGTGGTATGGGTCACGCCCACGGTGGCGGGGCTGGGACTCGTGGTGATGGTGTTTGCCTCCGCTCGCGCACAGGGATTTCAAGACGCCTATCAAACAGGCGGGCTGGTGGTCTTACCAGTCTTGGCTCTCATGGTCGGGCAAATTTCAGGCGTGATGTATTTTAGCCTTGGCGTTGTCATGATCGTAGGGTTGGTGATCTGGTTGATCGATGCAGTCCTGCTTTGGTTTGCCAGCAAAAGCTTCCGCCGAGGTGAGCTGATGACGAAGTTCTGAAATTCAGACTTCTTCGTCGACCTGTCCATCTGACCAGTTGAAGACTCTCCCATCGGTGGGGGAGTCTTTTGTTACCATCCACTACACTTAGAACAGTAAATTAGTTCTGGGTAGTTCGCCAATTCGAACACTCCTGATCTTCGATTTAATCAAACGCATAACGATTGACACATTCATAGTATGGCTGTTTGTCACTGGTCAAAAAATGTCTCAACTGGAAAATATAACCTCTGGGTAGTTTAGCCTGAACTTTCAAATAAAGGAATAAACAATGCCACAACTTCTTATCTCCATTTCCACCTGGCTTCATGCCCTTGCTACTGTTGTATTCATCGGACATTTCGTTTTGCTTGCAGGGATTTATATTCCTGCTCTCTCGACGAATGGCTCAGCCCTTAGTGAAATTTCCAAACGCAGTCGCCTATGGATGTATGCATCATTGATTGTCTTCGCCATCACAGGCACGCATCTCATGTTAATCAACTCGGGCTATCTTGGTTTCATGGACTTCGGCAACTTCTGGGGCATCGTTATGCTGGTTAAGCATATTCTTGTCATTGCAATGATCGGCATGGGATTCTGGTACAACGCCATCCTGCGCGTGGGTCCACTGATGAGTTCGAATAACCCAGAGCAGGCGATCGTTCGCTTCCGCAAATATGTCAACACGATGGCGGTTTGCGGCGTGCTGGTTTTGCTTCTCACCGCGCTCGCACAGGTGCAATAAGGGATCGAAAATGAAACAACGATCCGCTCTCAACTGGCTTATTCCGTTGATCGCCATCCTTGCAGTGATCGTCGCTGGAGTCGGCTTATTCTCACAAGGCGGGGATGGTCCGTTCACGTTTATGACAATTTATGGAAATGAAGTCGAGATCTACGGTCGAGGCATTTATCAGCACGACTCAACCTTCGTCGCTACGCTTTCCAAAGGCACGGATATAGTCACTCTGTTCGTAAGTATCCCGTTGTTATTGATCGGTTATTGGTTGTATCGTCGGGGTTCCCTACGCGGAAGTGTCTTCCTCATCGGGATGCTCCTGTATTTCCTTTATGTCGGAGTCACTTACACTTTCTCGTTGATCTTCAATTCACTTTTTCTGGTGTATGCCGCACTATTCTCTACCAGTCTGTTTGCCACGATCATCGCTTTGACAACAATTGATGTACAAGAGCTCGCATCGAAAGTGACGTCTGCCATGCCACATCGCGGGATTGCGATCTTGTTGTTCGTAGCAGGGCTTGGGACATTGTTTCTCTGGCTTAGCGAGTTGATCGGTCCGTTGATGGCGGGTCAAGCGCCAGCCAACCTAGGTCCGTACACAACCATGTTCACGCACGGATTTGACTCGGCTGTGATTACACCAGCGACAGTAATCACGGGCATCTATCTTCTGAAGCGACAGCCCATTGGCTATCTTCTTGCCGCACCGCTGCTCATCCTATGCACCATCATTGGCGTGACGGTTCTTTCGCAAACGATCTACCAGGCAACGGAAGGGATCACGTTCCCCATCGGTGTGTACATCGGCATGATCGGCTCATGGGTGGTGATGGGGGCATTCGCCGTTGTCTTGGCAATTCGCTACTTCCGCAATATTTCAGCTTCTTGAATTCAGAAAGGGACTTACTTATGAATACGGTTCAAATAAACACACGCATCATGTGGACAGCCGTTGTGCTGGCACTGTTTACCGCTCTTTCCTACATCCTGATTCAATTCAGCATTCTCGGTGTGGGAGATTTGCAAGTGAGCGAGAAGCCTGCAGGCATCATCTATGTTGCGGCAGGATGTTACCTCCTCGGTGGCTTGCTCATCCTCACCCGCAATCGTGGTCTCTTGCTCTTCGGCGCGTCCATCAATGCCATGGTGATTTTGTTCTTTTTCAGCATGTATCAGAATCGTCCCGCTGTGATGCTCTCCCCAGGCGGATTGGTCTCGAAGATTGCGCAGATACTGCTTGAGGTCGCGTTGGTTTACGTCATTGCTGTGAATTGGAAAAAACCCATAAACACGAAGAAACAAACCAATGAAGGATGAACAAAAATGAAATATCAATCAGCACTTAAATGGCTTATCCCATTGATCGGTGTTCTCGCTTTGTTTGTTGTCGTGATGGGATTATTCTACGATACACCTGGTCAACCTTACCCAATCACATCGTTTCGTGGCGAGCAGGTCATGATCAATGGGCATGGATTGTATTATTACGACACAGTCAGCACGGTCGCTCAAATGCAGGGAAATGACATCATCACACTTGTTGTGGGATTACCGTTATTGATCATTTCCACCTGGATGGCTTTTCGCGGATCGCTGCGTGGTCGCCTGCTCCTGACTGGCACGATGGGATTCTTTCTGTATACATACATGTCCATGTCGATGCTGACAGCGTACAACATTTTGTTCCTCGTATACGTGGCGCTGTTCACGATGAGTTTATATGCGTTCATCTTGTGCATGTTGTCTTTCGATTTGGATGAACTGCCGCGTCACTTTTCCGAGAAGTTGCCGCGCGGCTGGATCGCGGGCGTGTTATTCGCTGTGGGTGGATTCTTGTTCCTTGCCTGGATCGGACGCGTAGTGCCAGAACTCCTTCACCCTGAAACACCCGCGGCGTTGGAAAACACAACCACGCGAGTGATCCAAGCCATGGATCTGACATTGATCGTCCCACTTGCTGTTCTATCTGGCGTATTGCTATTGCGAAGAAGCGCCTGGGGATACTTGCTCGCATCGGTGGCAATTCTCAAGGGTCTGACAATGTCGTTGGCGGTTAGTACCATGGCGATCAATATGGCGCTAAAGGGTGTGTCAGAAAGCCTGGGGATCATGATCCCATTTTTGGTATTGACCGCGTTGAATATGGTAATGGTGGTGCTCCTGCTTCTGAACATCAAGGAAGACTCGCACACACTGCAAACCAGATAGGAAAAGGTATGAAGATCCTTGCACTTGAGAACGAACTTCCAAATGCGACCATGGAACGGTTTCAGGAACATGCCGTCGCTGAGGCGAGAAAGGTTTGGGCGTTGGTTCAGGCTGGCGTGGTCCGCGAATTCATACTTCCGCGAGGATAGAAGCGAGGCTGTTTTGGTGCTGGAATGTCAAAATGTAGATGAGGCGCGGGAGGCGTTGTCCACGTTGCCGTTCATCCAAAATAAGTTGATCACGTTCGAGTTGATTCCATTAAAAGCGTATTCAGGTTTTGAAAGGCTGTTTGCAAAAGAATGATCATCTTTTCATCTAACCACACTGTCCATTTGACTAGTCCAAGACTCTCCCAAAGGCGGGGGAGTTTTTTATTTGTGATGGCTATGATGGGAATATATATATTCAATAAGGAGTACAATATGAAACATTTGACGCGTCTTTCTTCAGCCTTCTGGCTGATCCTCGTCATGGGTCCGGTTCTTATGCTATCAGGTTGTGACGCTATCACCGCAACGCCAGTTCCCACTACATTACCAGTTCAGAATACACCCACTACACAGGTGCAAGCCACGATCCGTGGAATAATCACGTATCAAGCTCCACCAACTCCAGCCTCCATGCTGTATCTCGTAAGTCCCGAGCGTTGGTATTCCTTTGAGGTACCAGGCGCCAGCCCGTCTTCGACTTTCGAGATGCAAGTGGCTCCCGGTGCCTATCAGTTGATTGCATTCCCTGTCGGCAGTGAGACGGCAGAATTTCGTCCCGCGGCTGCATATACCACAGGATCTGGGATCGCTACTTTGACAGTTGCCGCTGGACAGGTAGTAGAAGGTATCCACGTGCAGAATATTAATTCCGACAATTGCGTTACATATAGTTTCCCCGCTTCGCCGGATGGACGCTTCCCGGGCTTGGAAGAAAATTGCAGTAAACTCCCAACAGAGATTCCGCCAGCCACGATCCGCGGGACCATTACCTATCAAGCTCCGCCCACCCCCGCTTCCATGCTGTATTTCATCGGTGCTGAACACATGTATCCGCTGGAAGTCCCAAGCGGAAATCCTGCGGCGACTTTCGAACTGCAGGTGGCACCTGACACTTATCAATTGGTGGCATTCCCCATCGGCAGCGAGAACCTGACCAATCGTCCGGCGGCTGCATATACCACCGGGTCCGGGATCGGCATTCTTACTGTTGCAGCCGGACAAGTGGTGGAAGGTATCCAAGTGCAGAATATCAATTCCGACCGGTGCGTTAACTATGCGTTCCCCGCTTCGCCGGATGGACGCTTCCCAGCAATAGAAGAGAACTGTAGCAAACTCACATCTGAAACAGCGCCAGCGATTGTGCGCGGGACTATCACCTATCAGGCTCCGCCTACCCCCACCTCCATGCTGTATTTCATCAGCGGTGAGCATTGGTATGTTCAGGAAGTGCCGAGCGGAAGCCCAGTCTCAAGTTTCGAACTGCAGGTGGCGCCCGGCACGTATCAAGTGGTCGCTTTCCCGGTTGGCAGTGAGAACCTGACCAACCGTCCCACGGCTGCCTATTCCACGGGGACTGGGCTCGGGGCTCTAACAGTTGCCGCCGGACAGGTGTTGGAAGGTATCCACGTACAGAATATTAATTCTGACCGGTGCGTTACATATGCTTTCCCCGCTTCTCCGGATGGACGCTTCCCGCCAATAGAAGAGAACTGTACCAAACTCCCGTCTGAAACAACACCGGCTACCGTGCGCGGGACGATCGGTTATCAGGCTCCACCCGCCCCTGCCTCCATGCTATATTTCATCAGCAGTGAGCATTGGTATGTTCAGGAGGTGCCAGGCAGAAACCCAGTAGCGACTTTCGAGTTGCAGGTGGCACCCGGTACTTACCAAGTGGTGGCATTCCCAGTGGGTAGCGAGAATCTCACAAACCGTCCCGCGGCTACGTATACCATCGGGTCAGGGATTGGGATTCTAACAGTTGCCCCCGGACAGGTTCTTAATGGGATTCGGGTACAGAACATCAATTCTGACCGGTGCGTTACATATGCTTTCCCCGCTTCTCCGGATGGACGCTTCCCGCCAATAGAAGAGAACTGTACCAAACTCCCGTTGGAAACAGCACCGGCAACCATCGCCGGAACGATTACCTATCAAGCCCCGCCAACTCCAACCTCCATACTGTATGTCATCAGCCCTGAGCGCTGGTATTCCATGGAAGTCCGAGGTGGAAGCCCGGTGGCAACTTTTCGACTACAGGTGGCTCCCGGTACCTACCAGTTGATCGCCTTCCCTGTCGGAAGTGAGAACCTGACCAATCGCCCTGCAGCCGCGTATACCGCCGGATTCGGAATCGACTCCTTGACAGTTACCTCCGGGCAGGTAGTGGAAGGTATCCGCGTGCAAAACATCAATTCCGACCGGTGTGTTAACTTTGCTTTCCCTGCCTCACCGGATGGACGCTTCCCGGCAATAGCAGAGAACTGTAACTAGTGCTAAACACCCGCTCCGGAATAATGCCCACCCACCAATTAATGGCAGTTTCAAAAACAGCTGAAAAGTTGGAAGGCAAAAAGGTTCCATGAATCTCTCGGAGCACTGCAACAAGAATATTGAAAAAACAAACTCAGTGCAGTCGGTTCAACGACAGGGTTTAACCAGGGAAAACTCGGTTGACATTCAGACTTGACAATCTGGTCTATAACGTAGATAGAGCCGAATATCCTGGATGGCAAGTCCTCTAAATCACCTGTCCAGTCGGACAGTCCCAAACTCCCCCAGCGACGGGGGAGTTTGGCTTTAGTTTGGCATATGATTGTATTGAAGAAATTATAAGGAAGTAAAAAGAGGTCGTTAACAATGAAGTATTTAACTCGAGTTTGTAGCATCGTCGTTGTTTTATCGTCCATTCAGGTACTCAATGCCTGTACATCACAGCCTGCGGATCAGCCCACCACCCTGACATCAACAACCCGTGTAACCATTCCATATACGGAGATGAAACAAATCCGCTCCACTGCCACTGGTCGAAATTACGATATTTACATCCGACTCCCCGACAAGTATGCACAGAACCCGTCAAAAAAATACCCTGTTCTTTATTCGCTCGACGCACAATGGGATTTCAAAATGCTCGATTCAATCTACAGTGGATTGCTTTATGATGGATTTATCCCCGAAATGATTATCGTTGGCATCACCTATTCTGGTGAAAACGCGGACTATGGAGCCTTGCGGTCCATGGACTATACACCAGTGCATGATACGTTTATCCCAGGGTCAGGCGATGCGCCGAAATTCCTTACCTTTATCAAAGAAGAATTGGTTCCCTTCGTGGATACCAACTACCGCACCAATCCTTCACAAAAATATTTATTGGGAAGCTCTTTCGGTGGCACGTTTACCCTGTATGCAATGCTCACTGACCCAACATACTTTAGCGGATATTTGGCATCCAGCCCGGTTGTGACGTATGGTGATCGATTCGCTTATCAACAGGAGGCTGACTACTTCAAGAGTCACACTGACCTGCCTGTAAGACTGTTCGTAAGCGTTGGCGGATTGGAAAGCCTGTCGTATCCCGTGAAGGAATTTACGCAGATCCTCAATGACCGTAACTACTCTGGACTGAACATGGAGGTACGAATCATTGAAGGGGAAAGCCACGCCAGTAATAAACCAGAATCCTACAACCGTGGACTACGATTTATTCTGATGAAGTGATTCTGTCCGACCGAAAGCGAGTGATTTCACTATCCACTTGGATAGTGGAAAACTCCCCCAATGATGGGGGAGTTTTTGTTTGGATGGAAATATTATGGAACTGAAAAACCTAATAGGAGAATCGATATGAAACTGTTCAGAAATGCACTCCATATCATCTTGATCGTTTTGACCATCTTCCTGGCACTGTCTGCCATCCCTGGCGGTGTTGTGCTCAGGGCAAATTTCTATGCTCCACCTGTGGACATGCTGGCAGGCTCGATGTTCAAAGATTTCACCATCCCAGGTTTGTCGCTTGCCCTCATCGTGGGCGGGAGTGCCTTATTCGCCGCTATCCTGTTATTTCGCAAGAGCAAATTTGACATCCTATTCTCAGCCGCAGCTGGGATCATCATCATGTTTTTCGAGTTCGTAGAAATGCTGGTCATCGGCTCGCCTGCTGGACCCGCGCGTATTATGCAGATCATGTACTTTGGTCTGGGGACTGCGATCGTCGTTGTATCCATAGGTACATGGTTCCTGGATTTGCGATCGGAGTGAAGGAGAATCAAAATGGACAAAAAATTTGGCTATTTCGTTTTCGGTGGAGCGTTGATTGGAGCCTTCTTGGGGCTGATATGGTCGGCAGGTAACAATCCGCTTGCAGGGCTGGGCATCGGCACACTGATCGGTGTGGCGATTGGTTGGTTCGCTGCCGCTGCCGACATGGAGAAAAACAATAAAGATAAATAGCGTATCCAAAAGGTGAGAATGCAAGATGACATCCTTTAACACTATTTCCGTTTTCATGGATTCGCGACGGGTTACACGCGGAACACTCGAAATGATCGTTGCCCGCCAACAAAAGCGCCTCAACGAACTGGTGACATTTGCCCGCGCAAACTCGCGCTTCTATGCTGAGAAGTACCGCGGTTTACCAGAGACGATCACGGATGTGAGGCTGCTCCCACCCGTGACGAAAGTGGAACTCATGGAACACTTTGATGATGTGGTCACCGATCCATTTGTTCACAAGGAGGATGTTTGTAAATACATCAGCGATTTGGATAATATCGGTAAACCGTTCATGGGCAAATATATGGTGTGGACAACCTCCGGAACAACAGGCACGCCGGGAACATTTCTTGAAGACAAAAACTGGGATGCAGTGATCACTGCTGTGAATGTTTTACGCATGGGCGGTGAATGGTACACCATGGATGTTATCCGCGGCATGCTGAAGGCGGGCGGCAACAGCGCTTCGGTCTTTGCAGGGAATGGGCATTTCTTTGGCGTGACTATGTTGGAACGCCAGCGCAATTCCAATAGCTCGCGGAGGAAACATATCCGACTTATTCCTGTCACGCTACCTATTCATGAGATCGTCAAACAATTGAATGAACTCCAACCTGCCATGTTCTCGGGCTATGCCAGTGCGCTTGGGTTGCTGGCACAGGAACAACTCAAGGGGCGGTTGAATATTCATCCTTCCATTGTTATTAGTTCGGCTGAACCGCTCACACTTGAAAATCGCACACTGATTTAAAAGGCATTCGGTGTCCCGCCGCGCAACAACTACGGATGTTCCGAAGGTGGCGTGATGGGTTACGAGTGCAACCACGGACGTATGCACCTCAACGCGGATTGGATTATCTTCGAGCCTGTGGATGTGGATCATAATCCCGTCCCTGCGGGTCAACTCTCTGACCGAACGTTGATCACCAATCTTGCTAACCGCGTCATGCCGATCATTCGCTATGAACTCGGCGACCGCGTCAAACTTTTGCCAGAAAAATGCGATTGTGGGATCACATTACCCATTGTTCATCTCGAAGGTCGCACGGATGAAATCCTACGCTTCAAATCTTTATACGGACAGTTGATTCCTGTCCTACCGCTTGCTCTTTGGTCTGTGATCAAAGAGACGCCTGGCGTTTTGAAATTCCAGGCGATACAAATCGCGCCTGATCAATTAAAGATCCGTTTAGAGGCGAAACTTGCCGAAGAATGCGAAGCGGTTTGGAAACGTGTCTATGGCAACCTGCGCAATTATTTGACCCAACAAGGTTTGGATAATGTGAGCATCGTCCCCACTGATGAACCTCCCATGCGCGACCCAAAGAGCGCCAAGTTCCGCAACGTGTGGGCGGAAAACACCTCTCAAGCTGAAAGGATAATAGCATGAACAACAAATTTTCTCAGCAGTTGGATACATTTTGGAAATATACAAAATTCATTTTCAAAAACATCAAGGCTTTCCGAGCTTCCCGTCAGTTGTACGATGTTCGCATCAACCTTTCGCTGGCAAATATGGAAATCGGCAAAATGACTTATCATGATCCTATCTATGCTTGTCGTATCAAAGAATTCAACGAGTTGATGATAGAACTTGTCAGGGGAAAATGGCTCATGGCATGTGCAATGGAAGCGAAGGATAGAGGCGATGCTAAACGATTTTGGGAGAAGGCTTTTGCCAGCATTCGTATGGGCAAAGAATACAGCCAGCGCCTGTTGGAAGCACTCCAAACCAACTCACAAGAGGCGATCAACTTCCCTGAAACTGCATTAGATCAGTGCGATACGGAAATCCTTTTTGCAGAAGGCGCTCCTCTCGTGCCGGAAATCAATCCCATCGTGATTTTGCAAGGCTCCGATTTCGAGATGGGATACCAGTACGCTCAGCAACTCGTTCAAATTTATGGGAAATGGATTTTAGAACGTAAATCAGGAAAGCAATTCACGAAAGGTGAATTGGAATGCCTGCACAAGTGGGAAGCCCAATTGAAAATCCATGCGCCTGAAATCCTGCGCATGTGTGAAGGTTGGTCTGCAGGAGCAAGAGAACTTGGAATTCCCATGAGTTATGAGGATGTTGTCGATATCTGGACCGGACATCGCCCTCCTGCGCAGACTTATTTAGGATTGGGGAATGGTGAACCATTTATGGCGCCGCCCTATTGTTCGGGCGCAGCTGCTTGGGGAAGAGCTACGACAGATGGAAGCTTGGTGACGGTTTCTACAGGTGATCATGACTGTCACCACATGGCAACCATCATTGCCTTCCCTGAAACCGGGAACAATTTCATGATTACACCTTTTGGCGCGACGGGTGATGTCCCAAAATTAGGCGGTACATATATGTTCGGCCATCCAGGCATGAATAATCAAGGTTTGGCTTATGTTGAGCATGGCGGCATGCCTAAGATGGTTGAGCCCAAAAAGGAATGGGGTTATGGAATCCGGATGGGTGCGGCGGTTTTCCATATCCTGCGTTTTGCGAACAGCGCTCGTGAAGCCCAGCAAATGGAATTGGCAATGCCAGTTGGCGATGTTGGCAGCGGCGGGTTTGGTTCCTTAGGGGGTTTCTGGGCAGACAGCGAATATGGATACATCATCGATAGCCGCAAAGACCCGGTCATTATCCACGAGGCAGGAGATTGTGGCGAGACAGATTTCTTATATGCAGCCAACCATCCCCTTCACCAGGGGTCTGGTCAAGCACCCTGGATGCAGGCGGATAAGGATTTTTGGCATTACGATCCTCATGGCGGCTGGTATGCAGATTATCGTCCGATCAAGAAAATTGGGATTGATGAGGAAGTGATTATCCAGTCTCTTGGAAATGGCTTTATCAGTTCGCGCGACCGAAGTTTATATCTATTCAACATTCTTGACCGCGCAGTGGGAAGGATCGACTTTGAGTATATGAAAATGGTGAATTGCCAAGGTTGCACATTACCTGCGAAAACATGGAAGGAATTTGTGGATTATTTCAAGAAGACTGGTCAATGGACCAACGTGACTACTGGTCATGCATCCAATGCTGACGTGGTTGTGACTAAACCGGAGCGTGGCGATCAAGGACGATATGCACTTTGCGTTGGCACGGCGAAACGTGGTTTGGCTCCTTGCATGCCCACCTGGTGTTCGCCAATATTCAATGAAACCAATGCATATTGGGAAGTGCAACTGGCATCCACTCCGGGGGATGTAGCGAAATATGCGGGTCAAACTGCCGCCAAGTATATTGAACAAGCCTGTAACTTGTTGGCTAGTTTGGATATGCAGGATCCGGCTTATAAGCCTCTGGAAGAGCTAATGGCACAAGCCGAATCTGAGTTCGAAATCGGATCTGCAAATGAATTTACTAATGATCCAGGTCTGTCACAATCGGCAAAATCCACCCGTGCTTTTACGCGCGCACAAGTTCGGGCATTGCAAGTTATCCAGGCACTTCGACCTGTCCCCGAGACGCCTGCAGACTTTGGAATGTAGGAGATATACCTTATTATGACCAAAGAAAACAAAACCAACAATCTCATCCTGCTCCTTATGTCATTGGGCGCGGTCATCTTCCACATCGCCCTCAACGGACAATATGGCTTTCATCGCGATGAACTTGATTTCATCATGAACGCCCGTCAACTGGATTGGGGCTACGTATCCTATCCACCGATCACACCGTTATTTGCGCGCATTGGATTGGAACTCTTTGGCGAGTCCTTGCGCGGACTGCGCGTCCTGCCTGCCATTGCACAGGGTGTTGCCATGTTCCTTGCAGCGTTAATGGCGCGCGATATGGGCGGCAAACGCAATGCGCAAATCCTAACTGCATTCGCTATCTTTATCGTGCCCATGTCACTGTTTGGCGGCACGGTTATCATGTACTTCGCTTTCGATTACATGTGGTGGGTGCTGGTCGCGTTTTTCACTGTTCGTCTGCTCGCCACAGATGATGCTCGCTATTGGCTGGGCATCGGCGCGGGTATTGGTCTCGGCATGATGACCAAGTACACGATGGGTTTTTTTGTTGCAGGTCTTGTTGTAGCTGTGCTGGTCACGCCTGCTCGTAAATACCTCAAGTCAAAGTGGCTGTATCTCGGCGCGGCGTTGGCGCTCTTCATTTTTCTTCCCAATCTCATCTGGCAATACCAGCATGACTTCATCGCCTTCGATTATCTTTCCGCTATTCATGCGCGGGATGTGGATTGGGGACGGGCGGACGAATTCCTGCCCGAACAACTTTATCTTACGACCAATCCTCTTTCCCTGCCCTTATGGACGGTCGGACTCTGCCTATGCCTGTTCTCTGTTTCAATGAAGCGTTTCCGTGCCTTGGGTTGGATGTTTATCGTCACGTTCATGTTGTTCCTCATCAATCAAGGACGCGGCTATTACACGGGTCCAGCATATGTGATGTTGCTGGCGGCAGGCGTGGTCTGGTTTGAGGGCTGGTTCGAGGGGCTTGGTGGAAAAAAGCGTCAGCTTGGATACGGCTTATTGTGGACGATGCAGGTGATCGGGAGTTTGATCGGAGTCATCCTGATGAAACCGATCGCGCCCATCAATTCTCCGCTTTGGGATGTCACTACTGGCATAACCGATGATCTGTTTACCGAGATGATTGGCTGGCAGGATATGACAAAGCAGGTCGCGGAGATCTATCAATCCATCCCTGAAAATGAAAAAGCACGTACCGTGATTTTGGCTGGCAATTATGGCGAAGCAGGCGCGTTGGATCTGTATGGTGATGAGTATGTTTTGCCGCGCATCATCAGCGGCGGAAATAACTACTGGTATCGCGGTTACGGCGACTTTGAACCTAAGACCGTGATCGTGGTTGGCTTTGAAAGTTCATATGCAGGAAAATTTTTCGATTCGTGCAAATATAGCGGCACAGTGAAAAATTCTTATAACGTGAAGAACGAGGAGACAACCTGGCACACAGGTTTATATATCTGCCGCGAGCCACGCCGACCATGGAGCGAGATGTGGCAGGATATGCAGTGGTATCAATAGACGTATGAATAGCAAACTCATCCTTTTCGAAGGTATCCCAGGTTCTGGAAAAACAACTGCAGCTGTAAACTTGCAGAACTTATTTGAAAGCAAGCATATCCCTTCCCGCTTCTGGCGTGAAGGTGACTTTGACCATCCTGCTGATTTTGAAAGCATTGCTCGATTAAGCGCATCAGAATATCAAGGCTTACTTGCACGTCATTCAGAATTGACTGAAATCGTTCGAGAACATACATCCATTCGTGGTGATGACTATCTACTGAAATATAGAAAAATCCAGCGTTTGTATCCAGAGAAAGTAGATCAATCGTTGGTGGACGAGTTATCTCGCCTCGATGTTTACGATGGCTTAACGATGGAGGAATATTGTCGTCTTGCTCTCGACCGTTGGCGAGATTTTTGCGATGCCGCGAAGAATTCCAATGAAGTTACCTTGATGGAATGCTGTTATTTGCAGAATCCACTCACAGTGATGCTCGCTCGTCACGATGCCGATCCACAATTCGCCCGTCAGCACAGTGAAAGACTGACAGAGATTATCCGTGACCTGAATCCGCTGGTGATCTATCTTTATCCCCGAAACGCGCGTGCCGCCCTGGAACACGTCTATGCGGAACGACCGAAGGAGTGGTCGGATTTTGTCATTTGGTATCTGACTGGGTAGGAATACGGTAAGGTTCATAACTTGAGTGGGTATGACGGTGTCATTCAGTTCTATGAGATGCGACAAAAGTTGGAAGTGGAGATGCTTCGCGGTTTGCCAATTCAACAACTGATAATCGAACATTCGGGGGACGAATGGGAAAGATGTAATGAAGAGATTATAGATCTTATTAGCCCAAACTTCTTCGAATGAAGAAAATGCCTGTTTAACCTTACTATCCACTTGGATAGTTTCAAACTCCCCCAGTGACAGGGGAGTTTCTGTTTGGATATGGGTATGATGAAAACAATAAAAAGGAGAAAGATATGTCCATTAAATCCATCTTCAGAATCACCTTCCAGGGGCTTGGCGCAATGCTGGCTTTTGTGGTCAGTCTGGCGGTCTCCAACTTGATTTCTCCACTCTCACCTGAGATCATGGAGGCGGCAAAATCTGCCACTGGTTTCCTTTCCTCCGGGGTGGCATTTCTATTCAATGCCGCTGCCAATGCGTTGATTCTAGTCTGGGCAGCGCGGCGTTCCAGTTTCAAAGGCTGGGCGATGATCGGTCAGTTATTTGCCCTATCGTTTGGCACGCAGGTCTTTATGACCCAGATCGAGACGGGTTACTTCGTTTCCGCTTTTCCATTGTTGCACAATAACTTTCAACTTTATAACCTGATCCTGCGCGGTTTTCTCACATCACTTTTCTTCTCAGCGCTTGTGACCTGGATGTGTGGTGGCTTCTCCAAGAATCCCCGTTCGCAATCGGTATTTTTAGTAACTTCAGACAATACGATCAAGCAAAGTTCCTGGTTATCTGTGGTTTATATTGTTCTCTATATGTTGTTCGGCTATTTTGTTGCCTGGCAAGTGAAAGAACTGCGCCTGTTCTACGGTGGTCCCGCTGAATTGAATGGTTTTTTCGAACAATGGGGTATCTCGCTGATGGGAAAACCCGAACTGCCAGTTTTCCAATATTTCCGCGGCATTTTGTGGATCTTGTGCCTGATTCCGTTGTTCATGGGCTTCTCTGGTAAACGTGTTGAACTGATCATCCTGTCCGCTCTTGCTCTCGCTCTCCTGCCAACTGCCCAACTTGCCTTTGCCAATCCTCTTATGCCTGCCACTATTAGCCTGGGTCACTTTTGGGAAGTATCTATTTCCACTGGAGTCTTCGGAGCACTGTGTGCCTGGTTCATTCCTGTCCGCTTGGATAGTTCCAAACTCCCCCAATGACGGGGGAGTTTGGATGGGATGGGAAATATGATGAGAGCATACCATGAAAGAAAAATCAGCTGCACTTAGCGAATCGACCAACTACGTCAACCTCGAGCGATTGACCTTCCTCGTGGATGGTGTCTTTGCGATCACAATAACTCTGCTGGTGTTGGAGTTGCGACTTCCCGAATCAAACAATACCAGCCTGGCGGAAAACCTGCTCGCCATGTTGCCGCGTCTTTACATCTACTTCATCGCATTCTATTCGATCGCCAATCACTGGGTGGTTCATCAACGCATGTTCCGTCACATCACCAGTGCGGATACGACCATGCTCTGGCTTACGATCTTGGGACTGCTTTTCATCACACTGATCCCCGCCGCCACAGCGATTGTTGGTCGTTATCCCAACGAGAAACTGGCAGTTGCCTGCTTTTCAATCAACAGTGCGTTGCAAGCATTGACCAGTTCAATGTTTTGGTCCTATGTTGCCAAAAGACAAAAGGATTTTGCTACACAATCTGATCCGCGTATGCTGACGATCACATCACAGGTATGGCTGATTATCAGCATTGGATGGTTTATATCGATCTTCCTCGGCTATGTGAATGTTTATATCGCCTACGTTTCATGGGTACTTCTGCCTAATCTGGTTGCTGTTTGGGGAAACAATAGGCGAAGAACTCTGCAAAAGACAGATGTAGATAAAAGCAGTCAATATGACAAGAAGAGAAAAAGATAGAAAGACTCTCATCAAGAAATACCCGCCGTCCGAGCCGTGCACGTGTGAAGTCTGTCTGGCATATTGTGCCCGCCCCGGCTGGTGGACTGTTGAAGAAGCGGCTCGCGCGCTGGATGCAGGTTATGGCAACCGCATGATGTTGGAGGTTGCTCCTGAATTAACCTTTGGTGTCTTGTCTCCGGCATTCAAGGGATGTGAAGAGTTTTATGCAACCAATGAATTTGCTAGAAACAAGTGTACGTTCCTGAAAGATTCTCGTTGTGAACTTTATGGGACAGATCATCAACCATTGGAATGTCGCTTTTGTCATCATGAGCGCCGCGGACTTGGTCTCAAGTGCCATGCCGATATCGAGAAAGATTGGAAAACACCCGTCGGTCAGGCTTTGGTTGAAAAATGGATCAAACATGTTGGTTTGGAAGACCGTCTCTTAATGCTCACAGCCAATAATCAATATTCAAAATAAAGGAGTACCGCCATGATAAAGACTCAATTCACACTCGATGACATCGTCCAAATGACCATGGAAGTCGGCGAGGACTGGGCGGTCGCTCACGCAAAACGCCTGATTGAACTCGTCAAGCTGATCAGCGGCGATCTTCCGTATGATTCGCATCTCATGGAATTGGCAACCTACATGCATGATTGGGGCGCATTTCCAAAATACATACAAAAGGATGTGGAACATGCGATTCGTTCCCGACAGGTGGTTGAATCTGACATTCTGCCTTATCTCAATCTGACAGCGGATCAAAAAAATACTCTGCTCGAAACCATAGAACTGCATGACTATCGCGATATGCGCCCAACAAAATCGAATGAGGCGCTGTTGTTGCGTGAAGCGGATATGCTCGAGTTCCTTGGCATGATGGGTATGGCGCGTGAATTTGCCCGTGGACCGAAGAACGTGGAGACCTGCTACGAACGCATCCTTTCACGTCGCTATGGTATTCAGAATCGTTTTACACTTCCGCGCGCACAGGAGATCGCCAAAGTCCGTTTGGAAAGAATGAAAACAAGTTTGGGGTGGCTTGTTGAGGAAAGTTTCGGGGTGTTGTAAATAAAACAGGAGCGGCCTCAGTGGTCGCTCCTGCTATTTAAGTTGAGTCAGTTGTTGGTTAAGAGAGAAGCGGGGTTATATCATCAAATAGACCAACACGGTTGTGACATCCAGCAAGGCGTGAATGACCATAAAGTACGGCAATAACGCAGGTCGGAGTTTGATGACAAGACCCGTGAAGAGGGCAAACGGTAGAAACATCCCGAGCCGCCAGAGCATGAAGCCACCGTTAAGAATGAGCGGCAGGAACATATGCTGTGCTGCGAGAAAGAAGGATGCAATAAACCATGCCAGCCAGCCGTTCTTGAGTTGCGCTTCGAGCCGCGGCATCACATAACCGAAATAGGTGGGGAGTTCTGCGAAGGCAATAGTAATGGGGAAAAGAAAACTTAACACGAATGCCCATGTTGGCAACGGAAGGAATAACATGTTGGTGGGTATCATGGCATCGCCAAAGATCGCCACAGCGAGCGGGTCTTTCACCACAGCCATGATGGGCAAGCCAACGATGCTTGCTCCAATGAACCACAGCAGGTCGGCTTTCCATGTTACTCGTGAAAACCCAAAGACTTCAAAGTAGCGCTTGCCCTCGGCATTCAACAGACGGACTAGAAAGTAGATGGACGCAAAATTGGCAAGAAATGCAGTAAACGTCCACCAACGGATGGATTCATCCCAAGCGGATATGTTACCTGTCGCAAAGAAGATCAACGCGATCAAAGCTTGAAAGAATAAGAACAAAGCCGAGCGCGAGATGAGCATCAACCAGGGATGTGAGACCACATTAGCATTTGCAATCGGCATGGAATTGGGTTGGGCTGTGGTTTGCATGTTTATTCGCCTACATGAATGAAATGAGAAATACAAGCCCAAGAATATCGCCGAGCAGATGCGCCGCCCACGACACGATGAGATTATTCGAGCGGGCATAAATGATGCCAAACAGGATCGAGTCAAAGACGATACTGCTGATATCCACTGCCACGATAGCGAATGGACCAGGTGAATAGTGACTTATCCCAAAGACCAGCGATGCAACTGCGATTGCCGCTGTAGTTCCGATGAACGGGGTCAAACGTCCTTGGATGAGGGTGCGATGTGTCAGCTCTTCACCGATCAGCACAATGGCAAGAGGGATGGCATAAACCAACAGTCCACCTGCAGTTGGTGGAAATGGCAGGCGCGCAACGATATGGTCAATGATTTCAGGATCAATTGCACGTTCGATCAAAAACCATGCCGGTTGACTGATGACTCCCACCAGTACGAACCAGGACCAATTCGCCTGCAGGTCTGCCCAAAAGGTGTTGAACCTGAAGCCAAGGTCAGCCCATGTACGGTGACGTTGGCGACGTTCAATCAACAGATAAGCAATCGGTAGAAGAACGAAGATCAGTTTGAATTGCGGGGTGAGCAGGATCCCGCCGAGAGAAACGATGGTGACGATGATTGTTTCGAGTAGAACGCGATGATCTTTCATCCGGTATCCCTTACCCTTCGTTATATTGACAGCTCTGCTTGAGCACGTTTGTATCCGAGCCCGCCACGAGTGAGGATGATGATCAGGAGTGCTGGCACACTAAAGCTGATGAGAAGAGCCCAATGGAGACCAATCATGCTCACGGCTGGAAAGAGCGCTGTCCAACCAGCTACTTCAGGAGAGTCAACACTGGCATGTGCCAGAATGGCGATGAAGAGGCTGCCGCTGGTGTGATTGTATATCCATGTCATGAAGACTGCCAAAGATACAACCGCTAATGTAAAGAAGGGGAAATTTGTAAGGAAGGTGGCAAGAGTAGTACCCGGTCCTCCGCCTTTGCTGGCAGTCAAAAAGTCTGGTAAATGCCAGCAACTCCACAAGACGCCTAGAAATAGAGTTCCCCATAATGAACCATATTGCTTTTGCATACAGGGCAATGCAAAGCCACGCCAACCGGGTTCTTCGCCCAATCCTACTCCGAAAAAGGTGGCGACGAGATAGATGGGATAACCCACTACCATGCTGGTTGTGAGACCTGTATAACTTTCCAGCGCTCCCGGCTGGAGGATGATCCCAGCCATGACCAATGCGGGAATGCCCAACAGGATGAACAGATACCACTTTCGAGGCGCACGCCAATGTCGAATACTTTGCCGCAGTTCCTGTAGACCTGCCTGTCCGGCAATGATACGGGTCATAATGATCGCTGCCACAGCAGGTCCAAAAACATGTAAAACATAAAAGATGGTGTAATCTCCTTGCAGGTAACCCCACTCTGCAAGCACATACGGGATGAACACGATCCATGAAATGGCATACGCCAGGAAGAAGTAGGAAAACAAGGGATGCTGCTGTACCCATTGTTTCAGGCTCTTGGAAGAAGTTTTTGATCGACCGGATGTATTTGCAATTTCCATGATAGGTATCCTTTCCACGATGATGATACGTTTGTTAAACAAAAGATTCCCCCGTCACTGGGGGAGTCTTTACTATCCATGTGGATAGGTGCGTTTAGAACAATCCCCACATGACATGGAAGACCACATCCGCCCAAAAGTGGACTCCTGATGCGGCGATTAATCCGTCTTTCATGTAACGTTCGCCTGCGATGAGTCCCACGGTTCCGTTGAGGATGAAGACTTCTGCCAATAGTATAGGACTCAATTCGGTTAAGGAGGAAGCGCCTGTCAGGACGAGGATCGTTCCAAGATGACCGGCACCGAAAGCCAGCGCGGCGATGATGTTGGCGACCCACAACGCGACGGTATGTCCGTTGAAGCGTTTGAACAGCCAGTTAAGGAGAAATCCCCACAAGCCGAAGACAAATCCACGAAACATGATCTCTTCGCCAATTCCCGCACTGATGGATGCGATAATGGACAAGGGAAATTGAGGATGCGGGAAACGACCGAAGCCGTTGATGGGTGCGAACAGAACATCGCCAACGACAACGAAACCACCGCACGCCAGTCCCAACACAAGCGGGACAATAAACCAGCGACGCCAGTTCCTATCTGCGCTATAGACGGCAGGGAGACCAAGTTTGCGCGGCGAACCAAATGCCAGCCAAGCCCAGCAAGCCATACACAACAAGCACGATGCCTGCATTGGCAAGCCCGAGCACGGCATTTGAAACTCCCATATCAGGCATGGGGATACCCGACATTGCGACAAGGTCATCCGTGAAGAAGGCATAAGTGGCAAAAGCACAGAACGCATACACCACCAACATGATAAGAAAAACAATAAGCTGTTTACGTTTCATTTTTCTCCTTGTTCGAACTTCAATGTTTTTGAAAAGAACGGCATCACATATGTTCGCATGCGGTCGCCCAAGCCGCTTTGATGCGTGCCATCATAGCCTTCCACTTTCACAGGGATGCCAGCCGCAGAAAGTTGTTCACCAAAATAGACACAGCCTTTGGGTATCCAGCTATATTCATCGGAGTTGCCATAATCCACAACGATGCCTTTGAGTTTCAGGAAATTATCCTTGTATTGCACTGCTTCATCGGCGATACCGCCAAAGCCGCTCTCCCACTTATTCCACATCGCATCATCGCGCACCAACTGACCGTCCACTTCAGTGAAGGGGTAATCAAAATAAGGCGGAGGGTTATTGGGATTCGGAGAAAAAGCAACGCCGTAGGATAATGCGAACTGTTGCGGAGCGAGGAGCATCTTTACCTTCGCTTCATCCAACGGGATGGTTGACAGCTTTCTATCATATTCAATAAAGCTTTGAATTAATCCCTCGCTATTAAAGATCTGCGACTCAGCCAAGCCATTCTCATCGAACAGACCCGGACTCATACTATACACCGCGCTGAAGACATCCGGGTGAAGCATGGCAATGTTCAACGCGCCGAAACCGCCCATTGAATGACCCATGACACCGCGCGACTCTACCTGCGCCAATGTGTGGAAGTGACTGTCCACATAGCCAACGACATCCTTGACGATGAAATCCTCCCAATTGCCGATCACAGGTGAATTGACGTAGAAACTACCGCCCAGTTTATTCGTCCCGCTGGCGACTACAACGATCATCTCGTTGACTTTCCCATCTTTGATGAGAGTGTCCATATCGGTCGGCAAGAGAAAACCGATCATGGTGCTATCGCCATACCCGGGCAAATAATAGACCACGGGATAGTGTTTATCCGGCATCTCACTATAGGAGGGCGGTAAATAAACATAGATCATCCGCTGCGTAGGCTCATCGATCAGATTGTTTTCCAGAGACGGAGCAGGGATCTGCAACACATTGAGCGAACGATAGACTTCTGTTGGAACAGCAAGGGTTGGCGTATTCACTGCTGTTGGTTGGCTCACGGGAGTCGCAGTTACGGTCGCAGAAGTACAGGAACTGGTCAAAAAAACCAACAAAATTAATAAATAGAAATTAAAGTGTTTCATCTTTTTCTCCCTATTACATCGTCACCATATTCATGAACAGAAATATGGAAAGGTTCCCCAAGTCGGACAAAAAGTGTGAAAGAACTGGTAACCGCAGACTTTTCGTTTTTAGATAGAGCAATGAAAACGCCAGCGAGAGAATTACCAGAATGATCCAAAACGGAATCTAGCGCGGTAGGATTTGCGGGGTCGAACCTGTTGATCTTTGAGAAGACACCCAACATCAAGGGATGGATGGCAGTAAAGAAAATGGTTGAGTAGATCACACTGAAGGCTCGCGGAAGGTGGCTGGTTGCATCCAACAGAAAGCCGCGCCAATAGGCTTCCTCACATGTAGAGTTAATCACAGCAAACAGGAACCACAAAACCACAAGCCCAAACGGCTTCATCACTTGCAGGTTCGGGAAAAAGAGCAATGGGAACGAGATCAATCCCATTGCCAGCGCGAGCAGAATCCACCACTTGCTTCCCTGAGATTTTGCAAACCAGTTTCTAATAGACTGTTTGTCTCCCAAAAGCCAAATGAGCAGAATCATACTTCCCCAATACGTGAGGGAACTTCCCAACCACGCCCAATCTCCAAATAGAGAAAGGAAGAGGCGCGCCGCGAAATGCCCGATAACAACTACGAGAATTGGTGAAACAAGCACAAAAAAACCATGGGAACGATCTTGTTGAACACTCACATGTAATGCAGTCATGTTCGGACTCCTAACTGCTCTTTTGCATATATTTGTAGATTCCAAATGCCAATAACGCAACGATTGAAATCCCCGCTGATACAAGCGGATTCCACATGGCGCTAAAAAGAACGATCAACGCCGCGATGATTGCCAATGTGCCTTCTGTTTTTGTATTCATTTCATTTTCCTTTTTGATATATCAGGCTTTGCGAGTTTTTCCGCTTGCCATCCAGAACAATTTGACAAATCCCTGCACATAATCAGGAACTGATCCAACGATCATCAAAATGGTGATATCGGTCAACGTACGGGACATGTTGACCAGTTGATAAGTCACGTTGAAGCGATAGCCGTAGAAGGCTTTGAGTTGACTGAAGATAACGACGAGAATGATCGTGGGGATCAGGAAACTTATCGCGGCATCTAACATCTTTTTTAGAGTGGACCAATTGCGGGCGCGTTCAATCCAGTTACGTAGTGAGAGTAAATTACGAATTTGGAAAATGCTCAATGCAAGAACGAAAACCAGCAACGCCCACCCGATATATTTCACTGACCAGCCCTCTGAAATAGGAGGTGGTACACGTCCCAATACGATGGCTTCGCCTCCCTTGAATATCTGTGGAGCAGAGATGTAATGATCGAGCATATACCCCTGATTGATGAGCAGTACGATGCTCATATCGCGCAGCGGATAAATATCCACATAGGTTTTGAAAGTTTCGTTCGCACCACCGTGAAAGATATGTCCCTGTTCGATAAACCAGCCCATGCCATATCCCTGCACAGAGTAAAAAAGCATGTCCATACTTTTGAGCGATAGCAGTTGCTTGTCTTTGTAATAGCCTGCGTTATCCATCGCCATGGAAAAATGTGCCAGATCCGCGGCGGTCGAAATGATATACCCTGCACCGACTTCAAACACGCGATGCGGTTGTTTCTGCGGAACCGTAAAACCGAAGAAGCGACTGTAGCCTTGTGAGAGCCCATTTTCACGGGCGAGCACAGGGTCGGTATATGTTTGAGTCATCTCCAATCGGTCAAAGATATATCGCTGAACATAATCTTCATACTTCATCCCGCTTACGTTTTGTATAACAACTGCCAGTACATCATAGCCAACGTTGAAGTACTGAAACTTTGTACCGATGGGTGCGGTTAATTTTGCAGAAGACAGCGCGCGTACGGCATCTTCGTTTGATGTGTTATCAGGCAACACAACTGTAAAACCTGCTTCGGAAAGTCCGCTGATGTGATGCAGTAAATGATTGATCGTGATCTTCTTTGATGCTTCTTCGTCTGCGACCTTAAACCAGGGAATATATTTCTGCACCGGATCATTCAAATTGATTCTGCCTTGCTCTATCAATTGTGCGATCGCCAAACCCGTAAACGACTTGCTTTGCGAACCGATATACATCGGCGTCTGCGGCGTCATTGGGCGACCGTTACCAGCCGTGCCATAACCCTTGAGATAGATGATGTTTGTTTTGGATGTCACAGCGAGGGAGATTCCTTGAATCCCATGCTTGGACATCTGCTCGGAGATGTACGCATCAAGAGCCTGCGCGTCAAGTTTGGACCCCGAAGCTGATCTTGCTTCAACAGGCATTGTCCACGCTGAAAGCGTAATTATGAATATGATTGTTGTAAATAAAAGACAAACACGATGCCTATTTGCCATCAAGATCTCCTAATAATTTTGATGTTTACATAATAGCCATTACGAACAAAAGACTCCCCCGACTATGGGGGAGTCTTTCACTGTCCGAATGGATAGTGTGGTCAAGTGGACAGGCTGTTTATGGTTGTTCAATGGCATACTTCCAATGGATGAAATGTATATGTATCCATATGCACTTACCATTCCTTGATCCACGGTTCTAACAAGTCAAATTCTGTAAATCCGATCGAGTTATATAGCGCGTGCGCGGCTTTGTCATACGAACTAACGGTTGCCAGTGTTGCACCAAGTCTTTCGGCGCGGCGTAAGCCTTCACTCATCACGGCTTTACCGAGTCCGCGTTTCTGGTGATTGGGATGAGTCCCTACGGGTTCGAAGACCGCGGTGCGAGTCACATCATCGAACCAGACCGTGCAGAATGCAGCGAGTTCACCATCATCTGCAGCTACAACAATATCAAGGTCACGGCGATAGAGGGGAACGCGTTGCACGTTTTTGTACCATTCCCAGCCTTGGTATTTTTCGTCAGGCTCATCGGGATGAAATACCTTCCACGAAAGCCAACTGCGCGCGGGTAACTCGCTCTCGTCTCCCAAGGCGCGGACGGAGTATCCGCTTGGGGGTGTCGAATCAGGTATCGGTTGAGAGAAGAATCGGCGGCGCATATATTCAGCCAGAAACTTCGAGCGTACGTATCCGTGTTTAGTGAAGAGTTCTTTTGTCGAGTCGTCAGCCGCATTCACCCAAACGATCAATTCTTGCTTGCCGTTGTCGCTGATCTTGGAAAGTTTCCCCTCCGCAGTATCAAGCATCTCAGACATGGATACCTGATCTTGAAATGCTGGGTGGACTTGAAAGAACGCTTCGCCCGGCGTATCGGGGTTAAGCATTGCGACGATCTGCCCGTTCAACTCCCAAAGCGTGACAACATCCTGAAGATTGAGATGGAAAATGTTTTCGTTGACATGCCAGCGCCAGTAATCCCAACGCAACAGCGACCACGCGAACTCATGGCGGTCATTATGGAGCGACACCTCGCGCAGGAAATTGCGAATGCGCCAATAATCTTTCTCCGTTTGGTAGGGGCGTGGCGTTGATTTCATTGTTTCTCCTGTTTAATTTCTTTTTGTCTTAATTCATTTGTTTTGGCTCGTGCAAGAATAGCCTGGTCAAGTGTTCGTACTGGATATACCTATCATCACATATAGAAGGATAACGCTATGAGCGTCTGTATGCCCCTGATTGTTCTGAATACATCTGTCAAAATAACGGATGCGAATAACAAAGCATCGTAGTCAATCTTTATCTCTGCTTGGTGTTGGGCGGCATTATCCATGACGTTTCGTTTTTACAAGGATAATTGCTTCGAATAAAAAACTCCCCAGCCGCGAGAAGAGTTTTTACACTGTCCAGGTGGACAGTAAAGACTATACCAATGATGGGAGACTAAGAACTTGAAAGTTTCTAAACTATAAACATCCAAGGAGAACACAATGAGTATGACTGCAACCATTCACCCATCACCCTTTCGATCTGTTATGAAAATCCTTAGTTGGCTATTACGGTTTACTGTACTGGTCGTTCTGTATTTTGTGCTGTTTTCCATCAGTGGGCAAATCGTTGGCCCGTATTTGCCGAATATCACGGCAGAGCCTGGTCCATTGCCGCTGATGACCGCTCTTTTGCTTTCCAGCATGGCGACTACGGCCGTTATCATGTTGACGATCCATAGTTCACGTTGGAATGGATGGAAGTTGATCCTCTCCATGTCGGTGGCATATTATCTGGTGCTGACCATTGTGACGCAACTCGAAGCCTGGTATTTCCTCTACGGCATCACTGTTGGGCCTGAGCTCATGAAGAGGCTTTTCCTGCAAGGAATTTCTGTGGCGTTCTTTTTCATTCCGATAGCTGTTCTTGTGATGGGACGCCTTCGTGCCTCTGAGAATGAATCCACTACACCCGAAATCGTTCCGATGGCGCTCAAAGAATGGCTGTGGAAGCTGAGCGTCATCTATATCGTTTATCTGGTTGCATATTATCTTGCTGGATATTTCATCGCCTGGCAAAACCCGGATGTGCGCGCCTTCTACGGTTCACCCGGTGAAGCGCTTCCATTCTTTAAGCAGATGGCGAATATCTTTCTCAAAGATCCCTGGCTGACACCGTATCAACTCGTGCGGACATTGCTTTGGGTGGCAGGTGCATTGGTGGTCATTCGTGGTTCACGGCTTCCGCTTTGGGAAACAGCCCTGATCGTTGGATTGATGCTCAGCGTACCGCAGAATATCGGGCATCTCATCCCGAATCCAATGATTCCACTCAATAGCGTACGCATCAGTCACATGATCGAAACGGCTTCTTCCACATTTGTATTTGGTGTCGTCGTTGCGTGGCTTTTGTATCCAAAATCCATTGCCAAGAAACCATAAGAACGATCTTTTTTCGCGTTATTGAGCAAGAAAAATATGTTCGATTGTGTGAATCCCTGTCCATGTGGATGGCTCAATTACCCACAAAAAGCTTGTAGGTGTGCTCCTGCTGTTGTTAACAGATATCAAACATGAATATCCAGTCCCATGCTCGACCGTACTGACATTTACATCGAAGTTCCTAGAGTTGATTTTGAAAGGCTAAGTAAATGATCGGGTGGGGGAGAGTTGAGCGATGCTGTTCATGCTTGCGTGCAAACTGTGCATGCTATACAAAATAGATACTTCTCAAAAGGGATATAGAACCTCGGCTCGAGCAATGCATATTCGGAGCTCCGCAATCGAAGATAATCGTTTCTGCATTGGGACACATGGCTTATCTAATGTATCCCACCACCTGATGGGGCCCTTGCCGTAAATTCAAGTATGGTGCTGGATGAGGTAATGCTTACTGCAGATATATTTCAGTCTAGAAGAACAGTCCCTCTGGAGGTGCGTTGCTAATTTGTCACCTGTATACTGAATCGCGGGTTCGATCAAAAAACGCCATTTAACGGACCCGCGGAGCGTAACTAAAATGTGTGCCAATTAATATGGGCGAAATTGGTAGAAAACAACAAAAAAACCGACCTTGTTGATCGGTTCTTTCGCGTCATCATTTGCGGTCCCGACGGGGTTAGAAACAGTGACGCGTAACTACTTGGGCGCTTAGTAAATTGAATGATCCTAATTATAGTCACATTTACCAAATATATCAAATGTGCGCAAAGTAAGTCTGTTTTTTTAGGGGCGTAGTAGAGTCTCAAACCTTGAGTCCCTACAGTGTGATAAAGTCTCATCTTCCACTGCTTCCACTACGTCCGTTTCGTGCTTTTTTGGATATTTGCATTTTCAGGAATCCAGAAGCACAATGGGCCCAATATTCCCATTGTGCTTTTTTTCTGATCACAACACTTTCGTAACACCTAAAGAGACTCTACTTGCACATATTGTAGAGTCCCTCAATAATAATACCCAACGCTCAGAAGTGTGATTGCTTTCTGAACTACTAGCAGAGGCTTGATATATACATAGAAATCTCAAGAGTGGATTATGAAAAATAAGCAGCGACCAATGGGGGAGACCAGCGAGTTGATTCTCAACCGTGTGCAAGTGGCACGCAATATTCAACAACTACGCTTTGCCAGTTCGCGGTCTGACATCATCAGAAACGCCGATATACGCGTCTGGGAGATACGGCAATTTTGCAGGTTGCAGGATGAAGGTCAGAGCTTGATGCTTGAGGCGATGACACAGCTCAATTTGTCGGCCCGTGCTTATCACCGCATCCTGAAATTAGCGCGCACGATTGCAGAATTGGCGGGAAATAAAGATATCTAATCCGTACATCTTGCGGAGGCATTGCAATATCGCCCAAAGATCATGCTTGGATAATCATACCAATCGAATTGAAATAGAATGTCTAAAATCCCGAGGCATGAAAGCTATAACTTCTTTTGTCTTTCGAAAATTTAGTGCAGGTTTGAAACAACAATGCCAGTTCTCATTAATCCCCACACAACCGCGAAGATGCCGCTAATAACCGCCACCCAACCAACATCAGGCTGGAAAAGGAGAATGACCGACATCTTGGCTCTGAATGCAATTAGCAAAGCCACAAGAAGTACAATAGGCGATGGCGGCGTTCCAGATGAACGGCAAAGCGATATAACGCGCGACTTGCGTCTGCGTTGAGAGCTGCGTATTCTTTCGCCGGAACCGGATACCGCGGAACGTAGCCAGGGCAGCGATAATATGTAATACAGGAACCAATATCACAAGAGCGGATGAAGCAAGAAGCCAGCACAGGAGGGCAATCAACTGCATCCACTTTCTGTGTTCAGAACTACTCGTACCTAAATCTCATTACACCAATTGAAAATAAAATCACCGCAAACCCAAGCAAGACTCCTGCTGCGGGAAGGACGTCAATTAATCCGCCGCCACGCAGAACAAGTGTAAGCAGTCCTTGCATAGCCCAGGTCGTTGGCAATATCTTAACGATGTTTTGTACAACAGAGGGAAATAATTCCAGCGGATACCAACAACCACCCATGAGAGCCATGATCATGCCCATCATGATACTTAGCCCGCTGGCTTGACCTTCGGTTTTGACGAAGGTTCCCATTGTGGTCCCAACTGCACCTGCTGCCAAGGCCGCTGCGGTCAGAATGACGAACAGCGCCAGCGGATCACGTCCCCAACTTAATTTCATGGCGAAGATGCCGAACATTATTAGCAGGGACATTTGAATCAGTGCCATCACAACCTGACCTGCAATAGTTCCCAAGAGGAAGGTGGCTTTGCTGGTTGGGGTTGTCAAAATGCGGCGCAGAGTTCCCTGTTGTCTTTCGTATGCAAACATGGCGGAGATGCCAAACAGCGGAATGAACACCCACGTAACCAGTTGCCCTGCGGATGCATTTGCGCGCGGATCGTAATTCACCTTATCAGGGGTTGAGCCTTCAATCACAGTTGCGCGTTCGGGCGTATCCGCTTGAATGGATTGGGCGAGTTTCAGTGATGCCTCAAAATAGGCATTGCGTTCTGCTTCAGTTGCAAATGGCGCTTGCTTCTCCGCATCTTTCACGGCATTGGTTGCGGCGTTGATCGCGCTGCTAACCTGTCGAATGGCGGTCTGCACGGCGCGCTCGGCAACTATGGCGTTTAAGCTGTTAGGTTGTTGGCGGAAATCAACTTGAGCCGTTCCATCTTGAATTGCTTGCAAGTCCAAGCCTGCGGGGAGAATTAATACAACGGATGCGCGGCGCGAATCGAACTGGCTTTCGGCTTCATCAAGAGTCAGAGTCTCGGGTCTCACCGCTGTGGATTTATCCAGCTCTGCAATGATGTTCTGAGAGATGGTCGTATTGGCTTGATCCACGACAACAAGCCGTATGCGGGTATCGCCGCCGTCTGCTTTCGGTGTTCCGCCTGCGAGTAGGTACGTGAAGATGAGCGGCAGAATGATGAAGAAGATTAACTCCGATGAACTTGCAAATCGGACGATGGCGTCCTTCCAGATGATGGCAAATATTTTTTTCATTTCTGCACCAAATTCTTTTTGCTGAACAACGCGACAGAAACCAAAAATAAGATACTGCCCATTGAGATTAAAGCAAGTATCGGCGCGGAAAGATCGGTCAATGTCCCGCCGAGTCCCAATGTAGTAAATCCATCCAATGCCCAGGCATTGGGCGTGATCTTGCTAAATGTCTGCACGAAGGACGGCATTTGTTCGAGGTTGATAAAACTTCCACCCATGATGCCGAAAATCAGCATGATGGCGGTACCGACGCTTGCCACTTGACTCGGCGTGCGCGCGAGGGCGGTGATAACCATGCCCCAGCCCGTGGCACCGAAGACTGCCGCGAGCACCAACACGATGACACCGAGCGGGTCGCCCCATTTGAGTAGAAAGAATAGCGAGGATGCGCCGATCAGAATTAACATTTGTGCTGCGCCAGTCAAGAAGATGCCGAACACTTTACCGCCCAAAATTTGTGCAGTGATGGTCGGTGAGACGAGCAGGCGCGGCAAGGTGCCTTGTGCGCGTTCGGCAAGGATCGAGCGTCCGCCGTAGCTGACAGTGTACATCAGGAACATCAACGCCATGGCGGGCGCGATATAAGCAAGCGCGTCGAACTTGACTGCATCACCGTTCGCGGTGGATGAATTTATTTTGACAGCGAGCGTACTTGCGGGGGAGATGGTATGTATGCCCTGGCTCGCTGCGGAGCCTGCGGCGAGGGCTTGCTGCGGCGTGATTCTACCGCTAAACATGAGTTGCTCAATCGATGTCGCATCGCTGACACGCGCTTCTTCCACGCGGCTAAGAAATTCGTCCACGATGGCTTTGACAATGCCCGCGCCCGTTGAGCGTGACGGATTGGCATACACTTTAATTTTTACTGGGTCTGCCGCCGCCACATTTCCATTTGCGAAATCGCTTTGCTGCGGGATGATGGATTTTGTGAAACCTTCGGGGATGATGACGACTGCCGCGGCTTTATCTTCATCAATGGATTTACGAGCCGCTTCGGGGTCGGACCCGGTAGTTGGTTCCAGTAAATTGGCAAGGTCCACCGAGTTGAAGACATCTGCTAATGCATTGCCCAGTTGACCATTATCCAAATTGACGATGATGACGGGAATATCCGAAACCCCGCTACTCGTGTTGCTGCTGAACCGTCCCGTAACAAGACCGAGCCCAACCGTCAGCACGAATGGCGCAACAAGCATAAGGATCAGCGCGGCGCGGTCACGAAATGCAAGGCGTACATCTTTGATACCGATGAGGAAAGTTTTTAACATGAATACTCCATTTGACGATGGACAATGGACAGTTGGTCCATCGTCTATTGTCAGTCGCGCAAGGCGCGTCCCGTTAGATGCAAAAACACTGCTTCAAGATTCGGCTCGCGAATATCGATAGAGCGGATCTTGATGCCACGATCATTTGCCTTGGTGACCACTGCCGCCAACACATCCTCGGCTTCGACGCAGACCACCGAGACTTCATGGTCAACAGCAGTCGCTTGTTGAACACCTTGAATATCCTTTAATGTTTTGGCGAGAGCCGCTGAATTCGTCATTCTCACCAATATGAAGGATCAATGTTTCAGCCTCCCCAACTTGTTGGGTAAGTTCCTTTTGTGTACCGATTGCGATCATCTCGCCGTGATCAAAGATACCAACACGGTCGGAAAGTTCTTCTGCTTCTTCCATGTAATGTGTGATGTATAGCAATGTCATGCCCTGATTGTTGAGGTCTTTCACCGTGTCCAAAATTGCGCGGCGAGACTGTGGGTCAATGCCGACGGTGGGTTCGTCCAAGAATAGTAAACGCGGCTTGTGGAGCAGTCCAACGCCGATGTTGACGCGTCGCTTCATTCCGCCTGAATAAGTTTTGACTCTGTCTTTGGCTTTATCGGTCAAGCCAATCTGCTCAAGTACTTCGTCCACTCGCATGGTGAGCGGCTTTCCGCTCATGTTATACATCTGTCCCCAGAAGATCAAATTCTCGCGGGCGGTCAGGTCTTCGTACAAAGCCAGATCCTGCGGAACAACACCAATAATGCCGCGCACACCCATCGGGTCTTTTGTGATCGAATGTCCACCGATGATTGCATCGCCTGAAGTGGGCTTATATAAAGTGGATAGCATGGAGATGGTTGTTGTTTTCCCTGCGCCATTGGGACCGAGCAGGCTAAATATCTCACCTTCCTCGATGGAGAATGACACGCCTTTAACGGCTTTAAAGTCACCATAATTTTTGACAAGGTTTTGGACTTGTAAGATTGCGCTCATATTTACTCCTGCTGTATATGGTATGAATTGGTGTCAAATGCCAAGTAGAAGCACACCTGGCTTAATCAGCCAGTTTGGGTCACAGATCTATAAGCTACCGCATCGGCGGATAGACCGATTCGGGATCGGTCAAATGACTTATGGTATTAAGGCGAAACTAATCTTTTTCAACGCATATAACGCAGTCTATGTGCGGATTTGCCTCGTGCGACCTATAAATGCAAAGACAATTAACACGACGGAAAATGGGATGAAGAATTCAGGACGTCCATTTCCGTGAGAGCCGATGTAATCCAATTCCATAATTTTGTTCAGAGGACCGAGATACCAGATGAGCATATATAGGATCTCAAAGAGCTTGCTGGTTCCGCTCCATACACCGGAGGCTAATGCCAGGGAGGGGATAAAAAAAGCGCCTGAAAGCAATGCCAGCAAGCCAGTCGTATCACCGTCTACTGTAAGACGGATAATCGCTCCGATGCTGACCAGCAAGGCGACGATAAATCCAGCCAGCCATTGAGCGGGGAGTTGTCGCAAGAGCGGGGATGCAGAGGAGAAGGTCAATTGCTGAACGTTGTTGTGAACTTCACGGTTGCCAATGGCAGACCAGATCAGGATCGGCCAAACCCATGCAATGGGAAGCGCAACCTCGCGCACCGCAATAGATGGATTGACCAGGCAGGCAATGATGATCCCAGCCATGACGACATACCACCACCAACGCTGTCCCTTAAACAGTAAGTTTTAATTCAGCCATTAAGACATTGAAGACACTGAATCGGTTGGCGGCTTTGTCTAGAGGAGTCAGCTGAACGGTGGGCATTGCCTGGGTTGTTGAAGCAGGTGACAGGTCCAGTTTTGATGCGCCGCGCTGCGAAGTCATCCGCTTGGGTTTTGCCCGCGAGGGATCAAACCTATCAAAGAAAACGGCGGCGAAAAAGATTAACAGAATGGCGAGAGCGATCAACGAGAAGCGGGCTAAGATGATTCCCGGCGTCCATTGGACGCCGTTCCAGGTGAATATCTTGGTTGCCGTAACAAATCCACCGCCGAGGCAAAAGTCACCGTTATATTCGGGATAGATCGCGGTGACTGCTTTGCCCATATCGCTTGCTAATATTCCCAAGCCGGTTGGTTCAAAGGCCGGGTATTGTTTGAGTGTAGAATTTTCCATGAAAAGCGGTATGAAGCTGATGAAGGCGAGGAAATAAACGATGTTTCCGAAGCCGCCTTGTAAAATAGAAACTGCTTCAAATAGTACTGCGGCTGCTGCGACAAGCGTCATGAGCGGCATGACGATGAAAACGAAGGGTGATAGGAATGCGAATAGATTGATCTGTGTATTTTCGCCTTGCAAAAATTGAATGACAATGGCACCCAGTGCCAACACCGCGACCATTAATATGAGGACAGCGAAGTTGCTCAGCCATTTGCCGATCAAATAAAGAGGCCGGGTTAGCGGTGTGGTTGCCATGATCTGACCGACACCGGTTTCTCTGTCGCGCGCGACTGAGCCTTTGACGAGATAGAAGCCGAACCAGCCAATGAAGAATGTCGCGATCAGCGACATCATCGCGCCGACCCACGCGGAATTGAACTCGCCGCGATACAGACCCAGTTCCAACGCCAGATTGCCAATGGCGGTTTGGTAGCCGAGGAATACCACCAATCCCAACATGACCAGAAAACTATACCGGCGCACGCGTTCAAGAAAATCGGCGCACGCTATATGGTAGATGACGCGTGCTTGTTTCATTTTTTACCGCCGATGAAAAATAGATAGGCGTCTTCGAGATTTGGTGAAATATTCTCTGCATTTGCATCGGGCTTGCTCTCGCTGACCACGCGCACCTGCACACCATCACTGCGGCGGATGGTTCCACTGATAATGTGCTTTTGCTTGAGGGCGGGCAGGTCGTCGCTGTGGACGGTCCACTCCCAGACTTTATTTTCAAGTTCGTTGAGTAAATTCTCCGGCGCGGCTTCACGCAAAAGCTGACCTTTGTTGACAAGGGCGATGTGTGTGGCGGTGGCTTCCACATCTGAAACGATGTGCGTGGACAAGATCACGATTCTTTCTCCCGATAAATCTGAGAGCAGATTCCTAAACCTGACCCTCTCTTCGGGGTCCAACCCGACAGTGGGTTCATCGACGATGAGCAACTGCGGATCGTTGAGCAGTGCCTGCGCAATGCCCACGCGCTGCTTCATACCGCCCGAATATCCTCCTAACGGACGTTTCGCGGCTTCGACTAGGTTCGTGAGTTGAAGCAGTTCGTCAATTCTTCTTTTTGCGGAAACCGCATCCAATCCTTTGATGGCAGCCATGTATTCGAGAAATTCAATTGCATTGAGATTTGGATAGACGCCAAAATCCTGCGGCAAATAGCCAAGCACAGCGCGCAGAGTGTCGGGTGATTTGACAACATCCACACCGTTCCAGGTGATCGTTCCATTGGTTGGTTTGGTGATGGTTGCGAGCATGCGCATGAAAGTCGATTTACCAGCGCCGTTCGGTCCGAGCAAACCTAGAATGCAGGGTTTAATATCAAGGGAAAAATCCTTCAATCCCCAAAAATCACGTTTGTATTGTTTGCCGAGATTATTGACTGTGAGTTGCATAAGTGTAGTGTCCTCTTGATCCTGTTTGTTCATTCTTTAATTCTGTCCCATGCCAGGCTGGGTGTTCATATTAACCAGTTGACTAACAATCCGAATAAATAAAGACCCCCGCCAAACGCAGAATGATTCATCAAACTACGAAATCTTGCCTGTGTTGGATTTGATGTTTTTGATGCAGCTAATCCGAGTCCAAATAAAGGTTGCATGATGAAGAATGGCATCAAAACCGTGACAACCCCGAAGACGATTGCGGGAATCAGCGTTGGATGAAGAAGCCAATCATCCCTCGCTAATGCAATAAAGGTGACAGCGAACGTGATACCAATTATGTAGTGAGCGATCCATCCTACTGTGCATTCTGCGCTCTTCTGTGGAGCAGATGCAATATTTGAATGCTTAAAGATTCCTTCTGGCATGGTTCGAATCCAGCGGCCAACCAGACAGAAGTTGGACGGAGTAATCTTGAAAGCATATTTGAGAAATAACGCCCAAAGATCAAAAGTGAGAGTTGCACCAAGTCCAATGAGGATTGCGCTAATGAGGGAGAGAGTCGGATTATTCATAAGTCACCTGGTTATTATCTAACGTATCTTGCAGTCCGGGTTCAACGGAATTTACCGAAAGCAGAGGCATTCCCAGATCGCGCACTTTTTTGAGCAATCCATGCAAGGCGGCCTGATCGACTACTGGACCGGTTAAAAGCGTATTGCCATCCTCTTCCAGCGTGATTGTCAGTCCCGCAAACCATTCTGTCCATTGTTGACTCAGATAACCTTTGAGCCTGATCTGATAGACGATTGGTTGACTTAAATCAATGATTGGATTGCGTTTATTTGACATTCTTCTATTCCACGGTGCTGACGACATTTCTATTTTTTATGTTTGGTCCCAACGTACCTATGTGCCTGAACCACTTGCTTTAATTTTAAAATCTTTCTTTCATGAATGAGCTGAATGGATGGCAGGGAAGGTATTCAGCCCGTCCTACCATCCATAATCATATCTATGTCGCGCTTAACAGTGCATTCATTTCCGTTTTTGCAGACAGGGCGGCAACAGCCGATGGATCGAATCCTTTGAAGGTGAGCCGCACGCCCAGTGAAAACTCGAATAGGGCGATCGGGAGAACGCCGATCCCCGTCAGTAGATAGAGAGGTCCGGTCGTGATGCCGAACATAACGACAATGGTGTTAGCGATAAGTAGGGGCGCTCCGATGATTCCCAGCAGGGGAAGAACACGCGGCACTAAGCGCGACTGATAGAGCAGGGAGCCCAGTAACAGGTCGTTAATAGCTGGCATAAGGTTTTGTCCGAGGCGGAACAAGCCATACATGGTGACCAGCGCCTTGCCGGTCACCAACGCATCAGCTCCAACTCCTGCCCGTCGCAAGGTCACAATCGTCAGCAGGCAGACAACATCAGCGAAGATCGTGCCAGCTTCCATAACCCGGGAGCCGATGAAGCCCAGCGCGACCCCTTCGTTCTGTCTCTTGAGCACCGGGTACAGCGCGACGGCGGTGCCTATGCCGGCGAGCGCCACGATGATCTCCAGGATGCCGCCGATGATGACAGCAGTATCCGTGCCAGAGCCGACGATGTAGTTGGGGTCGTTCAATACAGACATGTAGAGAAAGCCGATCGGGATCGAGACAAAGGTGAGCAGGTAGAGTATGCCCCCCGCAAACGAGGCTTTTCTCGACAAGTCCATAGGTGTGAGAGCCTGCCGATTAGTATTCACAAGATTTACTTCTTTCACTGACGTTCATTATGTTTGTCTCCTTTTGAACAATAGGGATGGAGAGATGATATTTGGTACTCTCTGTCATCCCTATTGTTCTTCATGCAGTCCCCAGCAATCTTACTCGGCTCCAGTTTAGCTGAGCTCTGGGCTTACCTTGCCAAGCACGGGTTCTGAAACTGGCTCGCGCCGTTCAGACCAGAGTGCATATCCCAGCCAGGCTAGGGCTAACCCCACCGGCACTGCGAATATCCGATCGAACGGGTGGTGAACTACTGAAGACAGAAGGACAGGCAATAAGGTCCCCAAGGCAAGCAGTCCACCTGCCCAGCGCGGCAGGACACGGGCGCGGAACGTAGCGATACCAAACAAAAGTCCACCGATCACATACATAACAAGCCCTATTAGTAGCCCATATACGGTTGGGAGTGCGCCGAGGTTAAACTCAGTGGCGTGCCCATTGACCATCCCCAAAAGTCCCTCTACGAACTTCGGAGCTACATTCGCCACCACTGGCGAGATAAAGGCTTCGATGAAATGAAGAGCCACTGAGAACGCCCAAAAGCCGCTAAACACTAGGTAGCCCGCCAGACCCAGCCAACCTGATTTTTCCACCTGTCTGGCGTAGATCCCGGCAATGCCGAGCATAGCGAGGATGTCCATGACGATGCTCAAGTAGTGGACGTTCGCCCATCGGGCGGTGGTGACTGACGAAAAAACGTCAAGTGGATGGATCGCCTGAATAGTTATGTAAATGATCCCTGCCCCCATAGCTGCTAAACCTGCCCAACGGATGAGTTTCGAGCTTGTTATCTTCATTATGTTTGTCTCCATTTTGAACCCGGAGGATAAGTATCAAAGATTGACACCCGGCATAGCTGCCTGTTTGGGTTCGATTGAATACAATATACAAATGAATGTGGGGAGATGTCATCCCCAGATGTGGGGATTTCGTGTGGGGATATGTGAATAGATGACAATATGAACATTAACCCCGCCAGAGAAACAACAGTCTGGCGGGGTTAATGAAATGCCTTACTAGTGGTTAGTTTGCGCGCTTATATCAAACCAAGGTCGGTTGCCCGTTTGACAGCCGCCCGGCGATTATTGACGTTGAGTTTACTGAAGATACTCTTAGTATGGGTACGGATTGTACTCAAGCCGATCACAAGTTCGCGGGCGATCTCAGGTCCCGAAAGCTCGGTCTTGAATAACCGGAGAATTTCCAACTCACGCTGGCTGAGCGGCTCGATCAGTTTTGACTGCTGCAAATCTTTAGGTTGTGCAAAAGCAGATAGGAGTTTATCAACATACCCCAACAATTCATGGTTGCCGTGCGATTGTTTCCCAATTGACCTTCGAAAATCAAAAAGCAATAAGCGCAAGGGTTCTCCTTCATCTACAAAGATTCGGAAGTAGCCTTCGGGCTGTGCCAGCGTCAAGGTGCGTTCCAGCGCTGCGTAAGCCTTGGATGTGTCTCCCTTCACTTGATAAGCGAGCACTTGTGCCATTAGGATCTGTAGCACACTACCCAATCTCTTTCTATCTTCTGCTGCCTTCAAAAGGCGTTCCAATAAGCTCAACGCCTTAAGAATAACGTGTTCATCCCGATCCTTCTGATACTTGGCCAGCAGGACACGTGCCAGGACAATATGTTCGAACTCGCGCCAATAGATCAGTTCATCGTCCACCGAAAACCCTTGTTTGTTTACCCACTCCTCTGCTTTGGATAAGCGTCCTTGCTTCAGTAGATTTTCGCTTGTATAGCATCAACAGGACGCGTATGCGGCATGAGGGTTTTAATATAAAAAAGTTTGGCTTCTTCCAACAGTTCGAGCGCAGCTTCCAGTTCTCCCATAGACTCTTTCAATCGAGCTTGGGCAATACATCTACGATAAGACCAGTCAACACTCTTGTGCAGACTGGCCAATTCAAGGCTCTTTTGAAAGTGCTGGTTAGCAGCTTTGTCGTCTCCCATCTCGTGATAGAGCATCGACATCCCCAAATATGGATGGACCATAACACGCAAAACACGGCTATCATGTTCTGCAGCAAGTTGTAAGGATTGCTGATAAGTCTTTAATGCTTCGCGGAGATGTCCCTGCGCTGTAAGTATGTCTGCCTTTTCTGCCATTGCGTAGGCAAATGCCGCAAAGTAATTACCAGCCTTCAGTGAACTATCGATCCAATTGCTCATCGACTGGCAGGCTGCATCCAAATCACCATTGATCAAGTAAATGGCTCCCAGAATTGCAGTAGTTTGGGCGCGCAAGAACTGGTCTTCTTCAGAAATGAACTCAAACACGAGTTCCACGTACTTTATCGCAGTGGTGAAATCACGCTGAGTCTGAGCATTGTAAGCGCGGGCGAATGCAATTCTGGCTCGCAGGGAACGAAATTGCTCGTTATCAACAATTACCATTCCATCAGATGGACCTTCCAGACACCGTTCTGCATCCCGTAAGTGGGATTCGCTGGCATCCACCTCATGGGCATTCATCAACCCCCAAGCAACCTGCGTGCAGAGGACAGGACGGGAACGGATCAACTTCTCTGGCAAATGCTTCACCCAACCCAGCCAGGCAACTGATTGAAAACTTTCGTACATTGTCTGCCAGGTTGTTTCCGCCAACCCCGCCGCTCGCTCGAAATCCTTAGCGGCAAATGCGTGGCAAATCGCATCTGCTGCCGAACCATTATGCTCATACCACTCGCTTGCGCGTCGATGCAGATCAGGTACCAGGTCAGGTTGTTCCGTCATCAAGTGCATACGAAGAACATCAGCAAAGAGATGGTGATAGCGATACCAGTGACGCTTGTCATCCAGTGGAATAAGAAAGAAGTTGCCCCGCTGCAATGTTTCCAATCGCGCCTTGCCTCCTGGCTGACCGGTCACGGCATCGCACAACGGACCATTCAAGCGGTCAAGGATGGCGGTCTGGAGTAGGAAGTGCCGAATAGGTTCAGGTTGGCGCTTCAGAACCTCTTCAACCAGATAATCTACAATATACTGGTGATCTCCAGCAAATGCTTGGATAAATCCGGGGATATTCTGATGACCTTGCATCGAAAGTGCGGCCAATTGCAAACTGGCAATCCAGCCTTCCGTTTGGGTTTCCAATGCAGCAACCTCTTCCATCGAGAGGTTAAGACCCATCACATGATTGAGAAATTCGGCGGCTTCCGATGGGGTAAAGCGCAAATCGGCGGCGCGCAGTTCGGTCAATTGGTCGCGGACTCGCAACCGAGCCAGGGGTAAATTTGGATCCTCACGAGTAGTGATTACTAGATACATTTGTGGTGGTTGGTGCTCAAGCAGAAAGTTGAGCGCATTGTCAACCTCTTTGGAAGCAAGCATATGGTAATCATCAAGGACGAAGATGAATTTGTCGGCGATGGCTGCAATTTCGTTTAACAGAGTTATTAGAATTGCTTCGATTGGCGGTGGCTGTAAAGATTGGAGTGTATCCAGTATGCCAGCCCCTAGATTGGGCGAAATTGTCTGCAATGCACTCACGAAATAAATCAGAAAACGCGTTGGGTCGCTATCCCCTTCGTCAAGCCATAGCCAAGCGGCCCGCCACTCGCCGCTGGCCAGCCAGTTACTGATCAGTGTAGTTTTACCAAAGCCGGCAGGGGCAGAGATCAGGGTCAGTTTGCGACCCGTGGAGAGTCCCATGTCCAATTGTCCAATCAGACGAGGACGGATAACAACCTTAGCTCGAGGTGGCGGGATATAAAGTTTAGTGGCTAAAATTGGTGTGGACATAAATTCATTATAGTCTGTTGCTTACGAAGAGGTGGGTAATGAGCAATGATTGTGAAGGTGAGATATGCCTTTGTAATAAGCTTCTATCAACTAATCAAGCAATAAGACCGTGTCTGATCGTGTGTATCCCTGGCCCCAAGGGTTCATCCCTAGGATATATAGATAGTATTTTTGTCAAGAGTGATGGTCAGAAAGCACCTACGTCAAAGGGATGTTATTATCAGATTTGCGCCTAAAAGTGCTTATTATTAGTTTCAGATCTGCACAAAGATCTCCCCTGCACGACATATATCATGTCGATGGGTATAAATTCCGACCTTATCGAAATATAACCACCCTATAGAGAACAAAATAGCAATAGACAAACTAACACCCCTACGTAAAGGGGTGTTTTTCTTTTGGGCATTCCGATAGACGATCATACTACTTTTTGCTTTCACACATAGACTCGAATTGCATCAGGGAAAATGTTACTTTGAGAAGTAACGTTGCATCAGGGAAAATGTTACTTTCCGATAGGCAGAAAAGCCTGTCGGAGGAGCCACATGATGAGCCTGAAAAGCAAGCGAGAGTTGTTAGAAGTAGTACGACCCAGATGCTTGAAAGCCAATAAAGTTGAAAAGCAAAAAATGCTAGACGAGTTTACGTCTGCCACTGGATACCATCGGAAACATGCGATCCGTGTACTAAAAAACAAAGTGCAAGTTCAAAACCACATTAAAGGGAAAATCAAAACCTACAAAACCATCTATCGTGGTGAAGTGGTGCAGGTCCTTGAGCAAATCTGGGAGATCTATGGACAAATCTGTTCCAAACGACTGCAGCCGATTCTACCCGAAGCCATTAAAGTGCTGGAACGTTGCAAAGAAATCAACATCCCAAAAGACACAAAAGAACTGCTCCTAAAAATCAGTTCGGCTAGCATAGATCGTTGCTTGCTTCCAGTCAGAATCAAGTCAGCACATGGCTTAAGTACCACCAAGCCCGGCAGTCTGCTCAAGAATCTAATTCCAGTACGCACCTTTACCGAATGGGACGCAGAACGACCTGGGTTCATGGAAATTGACCTTGTGGCGCACTGTGGGAACACCACAGAAGGACACTACCTGAATACTTTGACCTGTACCGATCTTTCTACAGGTTGGACGGATGTCACCGCCCTGTTGCACCACTCGCAAGAGGCTGTTTCTAAAGCCATTCACCTAGTGGGTCAAAGACTACCTTTTCCTTTGCTCGGTATCGATTCGGATAACGGCAGTGAGTTCATTAACCACTTGTTGTATCGTTACTGTTTGGGCAAGAAGATCACCTTCACCCGCTCTCGCCCATATAAGAAAAACGATCAGGCACATGTTGAGCAGAAGAACTGGTCTGTTGTGCGACACACAGTTGGTTATGATCGTTGGGAAACAGAACAGGAACTTGTTCTTCTGCAAAGCATTTACGACGATTTACGGCTCTATATCAACTTCTTCCAACCCTCTTTCAAGCTGATTGCCAAGGAACGGGTTGGCAACCAGACCCTCAAACGGTATGATACAGCCAAGACACCTTACCAACGTGTCCTGGAACGCAAAGATATTTCTATTGAATCCAAAGCACGGCTCATGAACTTGTATGTCCAACTCAATCCTGCTGAACTTCGTCGCTCGATTGACCAGAAAATCGCCAAACTTTGGAAAATTTCTCGGTAACATTTTCCTTTGATGCAACGTTACCGCCAAAGTAACATTTTATCTTGATGCATTACGGGACTTTGCTAATCAAATAACGCATCGTTTTACTGGTCCAGTCAGTACTCTTCCCACAGGCAAGCAGCCTATGCTGAATTGTTCACTAGTAAAGTCAACCAATCCACTGATTTTTCATTTGAGAATTTCCTTATTTGAAAAACCTGAATTCAATGCCGTAGATCGAGATGAGCAATATCATCATGATAATTCCGTAAATGACGCGAAATGTTGCACGTTGTTTCTCGGTTATTGACGGGGATGTTTTGAAAATGGACCGGTGATATTGAACACCAATGTATTCGTTGCATCAGTGGCATAATGCAGAATGACCGGCACCCAAATCGTTCCGCTTAATAGATAGGATGTTATCAATACCAGTCCACTCATGATCCAACTGATCAGTTGATATACGTTGGCGCGATTGGTGAGAAAATGAATGAGCACAAAAATCGTTGTGGATATCAGGATAACTCCCATTGGACGCATGGTGGAGCAAGTTAAGCGTTACATAACCACGGTTAAGAACTTCCTCCTGAAGCACAATGGTCACTAGCACGATAAGACCTATCAACATACTGGCAACCTGGTCAGGCGATTTCGCAGGTTGTACAACTTCCAATGAATTAATGTGGTTAGTTCGTTTTAAGAATAACAAGAACACAATCGCCAGCATGAAAGTTACTAAAAAACCACTTACTGATATGACAATATCAATTCTGGGGAAATCCAACCCAAGGGATGAATTGGGCGTTTGTCCCAGAAGATTATCAGGGAGAGAATCGCGAACATGGCGATCAGATTTGCTGCTCCGCCCAACAAAAGAACTCGTGGTGAATTTCGAGCAGAGAAATCTTTCAGATCTCCCGATGTTTTACGAACAACCATAGAAGCCAGGACGGCGATGAAAATATAGATAAGATACGCTGCAAGGATATGGATCCAATTCCAAATACTCATAAAAGACACTGCTTTCTATATCTTGAAGGTTGAAAATTATCGCTGCGATTCGAGCCATGTAGTAATGGCTGTTACTGTTTCTTCGTCCAGAACGCTGGTATCTGCATTGTAGGAAGCTGTGACTTCTGCCGCAGTTAGCTGTGATCGTTCCCGTGATTCGTGCTTGAGCACATGATTGGCATTCTCAGGATAGACAACTGTTATGTTCTTACGTGTCTTGGAAATTGCTTCAATGACGCTGCCGTCTGCCTGCCAATTGACTTGGATATCTTTCTTGCCAATTACCACTAGCATGGGGACATCAACTTTGCTCAACAATGCAGCCGGGTCTGTGATCCACAATTCACGTGCAAAGGGTTGATTGACGGGTTTGGTTGTACCAATGAGCAGATTTCGTATTCCATCAGGCAGGCTTTCATCAACTTTGACCTCACGCCCCGCAACAAAATCAGCGATGGCTGAATCGTAGGATGCGAGCCACTTGTCGCCGCCCGGGAGAGGAGTCAGTTGAAAAGCAAGCTGTTCGTGAGCGACCAGACCCACAGGTCGGGCAGGGGGCGCTGTCAAAATCATCCCAGCAAACGCCGGTTTATTTTCCTGGACCTGATAATTCAATGCGTGGATGCATCCTTCACTATTGGCAAGGGCGAATATTTTTTTGCTGTCTACAAAATTTTGAGCGGCTAGATATTTCACGCCGCCTGCCAACTCATCGGTGTGGCCCTGCATACTGATCTTACCTACAAGTTTCATGGCATTCTCTTTTCCATGTGGACCGGATGCACGTTTGTCATATCGAAGCGTAACATAACCCAAGTCGGTTAATGTGTGAGCGAGCAGAGCCGCACTCCCATTGTTACCTGGTATTAGGGGAGAGTTCCAGTTACGATCCGTCGGTCCACTGCCAGCGATCATAATGACAGAGGGGAAGGGACCATCGCCGTTTGGACGATTTAAAGTTGCATCAATATCGATTCCATCCAGGTGCCAGAATACAGTTGTTTCATTTGAAGTATTTGTGATTACCATCTTGTTTTCCTTTGGTCGTTTTAATTTTCCAGCTTGCGATTTGATTCCTCTGGTGCGAAAAGCAAATAAATACCCAAGATTGCCAACATGCCAATGGATACGATAATGATCCAATGTGGAACGGTGCTTTCCGGGCCGGGAGGATTTTCGCCGGTCATCTGACCGGCATAAAACCCCGCTTTGACCAACGCATAAGCAATTTGTGTGCCAACTATTCCAATGGCCGCGACCAAGCCTGAAAAGCCAAGCAAAATAGAGCCTGCAATTTTGTTGTTCATGATTATGCCTTTGCGTGTGAAGAAAGAACTTCAGCCTGATTGTGTTGAGATTCGGTTGACGAGAATACATTTGAACGCCAGAGCAACCCCAATCCCAGGATCGCAAATGGCATGGATGCGATAAGCCCCACCGCGCTTGGTCCGAGCAATGTGTTAGGTTGACCTTTGACAAGAAGTAAAGCAATCGGTGCCATCCCATTCAATGCAGCGTGTGCAATAACAGCCGGCCAGACACTTTTGGATTTAAGCGTAAGCCATGCCAGGAACGTACCGACAATAAAAGTGAACCATAGGAAGACAATAGGTCCCAGCCAGGGAGAGCCCGGATAGTCGAAGCCATATTCATATCCCATGTAAATAAACGGCCAGTGCCAGACACCCCAGATGATGCCCATGATTAACATTGCTTTGCGGCCGCCAAGCGGCATGAATTTGTCAAGCAAATAAGCGCGCCAGCCAAATTCCTCACCGAAGGTAGCGATGCTGTTAAAGATTGGAGCGATCAGGATCGCCTGGATTACTTGGATAACCAAAAACAGCTGAGGTGAAAGCGGAATCGGTTTTCCGGTTTGTTGCGCCGCTTGTGCCAACAATTTGCTTACTGCTGAAAAAGAGCTGTCAAAATATTGTGGGAAGATCGCAAAATATATTCCTGTACCAAGGAGTAACAATAACGGAGTTCCCAGCCAGGCGATCAACCAGTAACGCCGGTTCTGTTTCACATATGCCTTTAAAGAATAATCTTTCCAACCTTCCTTTGTGATCCAACGCGTCAATAGGGTTGCCAGGGCAGGACTGATCATCGCGCGAAGCGATAAAAACCAGGTGAGTGTGCCGACTTTAAAATTCGATAATCCGCCTGTAAAATAGATTGCCAGATCCAGCGTCCAGGTGATCCCAAATGCGAACAGCAGGAAGAGATTTATTCTTCGAGAATCAATTTTGCTTTTCATTATCACTCCTAAAATTATGGAAGCGGAATAGTCTGAGTTGTTGAGACAGTAAATCCGCTAAATAAGGATCCCAATTGTGTTATGTCTGATTTTGTCAAGCCGCTTGTGTTGAGGGTTAATTGTCCGTGAATGGCTGTCTGTGAATTTGGCGTAAGCACTTTGTTTACTGCATTACGCAAGTCGGTCTCTGAAGTCCTTCCCGAGACTGAGTTTTGCAAAATAGGCTCGAGCCACGACAAGGTGATCGGATTGTCATTCGGGTTATTAATGGTCACGTTGTACGATATAACTTGTTGATCTGGATTTCCATCAACGCCGCCGACCGAAAACGAAAAATCCGTGATCTTAATTCCGTTTGATTGTGTTTGTGCAGGAGCAGACGAGGATGCGTGCCCAGGAACAACCACGGTCTGACTCCCATCCAGGTTGCTTCGAATTTCATAAGTCTGGTCGTTCGCTGATAGCGTGATCTTGTACCCGTCCACCACGTGCATGGCGCACATGATCCCCGGCTGCTGAATTCCCAGACATCCATCCGGCCATTGAACTTGTTGGATATCCGTCAATTTGATCGTTTCCTCTCCAAGCTGAAGTTGTTCAGCGAGTACAAATTTCGCTGCGGATATGGCTGAGTTCATTTGATCGTTAATTGCCACAGGCGTTGACTCTAAAACAGGTTGGGGTGTGGGATTACTCTGCGCCAAAGACGGAGCGCACGCAGTCAAAAGTACGGCGAGCGATAGGATAACCTCGATGGCTTGTAAGGGTTTCTTGAGTAGGTTGATACCAATAATGTTTGTTTTATATTCTTTCATTCTTCCTCGAATTTCATTTATTTATCTTGCCAATAAGGCGGCTGGTGCCGTCAAAACCCACGAGAATTTGGCAAGGTCGGGATTGATAAAAGCCAATCCAATGGACAGCAGGAACACAACAGGGATCGTCAAATTGGATAGCAGATAACGGTGTGCTATTTGGTGGTCGAAGGATTTCATTGTCAACCTGTTCTCGCGTGATGCGTACCACCACAGGATCGTAGAGAGCAATCCTGTCATAGCAATACTTAGGGCATAGAAAATAGTTGCGGTACGGTTACTGTTCTCGCTCAGAATGGATGTAGGAAATGGAATGAACGCGACACACATCAACATAACCAGATTGAGCAATAGCAGGCGGTTATCGTAGCGAGTGATCGAGCGGAAGCGGCGATGATGGGATATCCAAAAGTTACCGATCACCAGAAAGCTGATGATGAAACTCAAATACTTGGGCCAGATTTCGATGAGGGAGTTCATGAGTTGATAGTCAGATAAACCAGCAGCCTCTACAGGAAGGTGGATTTCCAGCGCAAGTAGTGTGATTGCAATGGCAAACACTGCATCACTAAAGAAGACCAAACGTTCCAGCCCGGTTTCATCGTCGAATTGTTTATTCTTTTGCTTCTTTTTCGGAAGGCGCTTTGTTGTCACCATCATAGTTACTCCGAAGATTTATTGTTATTCTCGGATGGCTGAGTTGCACTGCGGAAAATTGCCGCGGCGCCCATTGCGATCAGAATGAACGGTCCCACGATGTGCCACGGAATGTTCGCGCTCACCAACAAGGGGATGGCGGCAAAGAACCCGAAAGTAACCATTGCAGAAATGTATTTGCCACGCAAGATCAATTCCGCGCTGCTTGCCAACCCAATGATTAGAAGAATCCCGGGCCACCACCAACCTATGTAAACTAGGATTCCCAAACCGATAAGAAATACTCCACCTGATACGCTGGGTGTGCGATTTCGTCGATTCATGATTTCATCTCCTTTTGATATGGATAAAGTTGTTTTCAGTTTTATGAAACCGCCGAGCGGATTGCTTCGGTCAATTCGCCATCTGGCTTTTGTTTGCTGACAAATGCGGATGCCCCGGCATTCAATGAGCGTTCACGATTGGATTGTTCGTCATACAAACTGAGGACGATCACGGCACAGTTTGGGAAATCGTGATGCAGGCGTTCGGTGAGAGTGATGCCGTCCATGCCAGGGAGGTTGATGCCCGTCACGACGACATCAGGTTGGAGTTCGCGCACCAATCGAAGCGCTTCCCAACCATCGCCGGTTTCGCCCGTTACAAAGAAATCCGTTTCAACATTGAGCCGCATCCGCAGACCTCTGCGAATGCTGGCTTCTTCATCGACGATAAGGATCTTGATCATGTCCAAAGTCTAGCGGGAAGCGATACAATTTGCATCGGGAGAAGGTCTGTTTGTCATCTCAGTCTTAAGTCTGAGATGGATTTAAGCAGCGCACACTATAATGAATTGCAGAGGAGAGCAAACCCATGTCTATTCGTATTCTTCTGGTTGATGATCATGCGGTAGTCCGTCAGGGGTTGAAGATGTTCCTCGGACTGGATCCAGATTTGGAGGTCGTAGGCGAAGCGGAAAATGGAGAAGAAGCAATTCGTCTCACGCGGGACCTGAATCCTGATGTCGTCCTGATGGATCTGCTGATGCCCGTCATGAATGGGATCGATGCGATCACTCACATCCGCCGCGATATTCCTGACACGGAAGTCATCGCTCTGACAAGCGTACTCGAAGACGAAGCCGTGATGAAAGCCATGCGTGCGGGCGCGATCGGGTATCTGCTCAAGGACACGCAGGCGGAGGAATTGCGGCGTGCGATCAAAGCCGCGGCGGCGGGACAGGTGCAATTGTCACCACAAGCGGCAGCGCGCTTGATGCGCGAGGTGCAGACGCCCGATAGTCCCGAGAAACTGACGGAGCGCGAAACGGATGTGCTGCGTCTGTTGGCATTGGGGCGTGCCAACAAGGAGATCGCACTCGAACTCAACATTGGGGAAAAGACGGTCAAGACTCACGTGAGCAGTATTTTGAGAAAACTAAATGTACCCAGCCGCACACAGGCTGCTCTTCATGCCGTGCGCATTGGATTGGTTTCCGTTCAATAGGAAGTTTGCCAGCATGTTCAAATTCAACAATGTAAGCACGAAAATTGGCGCGGGATTATTGGCGTTTCTGTTGATGGTGGCAGTGGTGACGAGCTTGATCGTCAAGCGCGGATTTGACCAAACAGAGCAAACTGCCGTACAACTCAGCGCAGACAGTTTGCAATCACAAAGCAAGATGACGCTGATGCAGTTGACGCAACAGCAAGCCCAGCTCTACGACCGCGAGTTACAGCGCGCCGCGCGCATGACCACCATCGCCGCAGACTTTATGGAGAAGATGCATACAACGGGAAAAAATATTGACTGGTCGAACACAAAAGATGTTGTGTACCAATCTTCGCAGTTGACTCTGAGTCCCGATGGTTTGCTTTATTACGATGCAAATCCCAAACGCACAACCGAGATTTTACACATCGGCAGCATCACGCCTGATGCCACGACCGATAAAAGTCTGCGAGACTCTGCCATTCTAGAAGAACTATTTCCGTCATTGTTGTCACAAGTTGAAACAGGAGTGGGAATCTATTATCAAGGCACGCAACTTACCTTCCGTTATTATCCTGTGCGAAATTTGCCTGAGTTGGAAATCGAAAATGGTGCGGCAAAGGCAGCGCAGTCTGCCCGCGTGGAAGATCTGCCCGTAGCGCCAAACAACAACCCGAAGCGGGAGACCGTATGGATGCCGCCTTATCTTGATGATGCCGGGCAGGGATTGTTGGTCAGCGCCGATACGCCAATCTATTATGGCGATGAATTTCAGGGCTTTATCGGCATCGATGTTTCGCTTTCGCGTCTGGTCGAACGTTTGAACACGGTCAAACCGACAGAGGGCAGTTTTGTCTTTTTGATGGACGCCGATGGCAGGTTGATCGCCATCTCTCCTGAAGATGCGAAGCGTCTTGCCAGCCGTGAATTGACTTCGCAGGAAACATCGCCGAACGGGTTATTGGCACTCACGTTGAAAGATATCAATCCGACTCTGGCAAACAAAATGAATCCACAACTGTTATCTCAGAACGGCACGTTGGATATCGACCTCAATGGTCAACCTGCGTTCGTTGCGTATGCGCCGTTTCCCAACCTGAACTGGAGTTTGTCCGTCGTTGTGCCGTTGAACGATGTTACTGCGAAATCGCAGGAGGTATCCAACTCCATTCGACAGGATGGTTCCGCCACCGTGCGCAACACCTTGCTTGTCATGGGCGTCTTTTTTCTCGTGGCAGGTTTTGTCAGCGTTCTTTTGAGTTTGCGTTTTATCACGGGTCCGATCATGCAGATGCTGGGCGGCGTGCGTTCCATCACAGCAGGTGATCTCGATGTATCAGTGCCCGTCCTTGCCAATGATGAACTTGGCGAACTTGCCACTTCCTTTAATCAGATGACCAGCGAACTCAAGCATCGCACCCATGAACTCTCGCAAACCAGCGCGGAACTGCAAGTCAAGGAAGCGCAATTGAAAGTCGCGACACTTGAAGAACGACAAAGGCTGGCGCGGGAATTGCACGACTCAGTTTCTCAAGCTCTGTATGGGATCGCGCTGGGCGCGCGCACGGCGCAGACTTAACTGGAGCGTGATCCTGCCAAACTGGCAGAACCGCTCGACTACATCCTTTCCCTCGCCGAAGCAGGACTCTCCGAGATGCGTGCTCTCATCTTCGAGCTTCGCCCCGAATCGCTGCAAAACGAAGGCTTGGTTGCCGCGCTGACCAAACAAGCGGATGCCATCCACGCGCGGCACAAGATCAATGTAGTGATGGATTTCGGTGAAGAACCAAATATCTCATTGGACGCCAAAGAAGCGCTTTATCGCATTGCACAGGAAGCGCTGCAGAACGTCGCTAAGCACGCCCATGCAACCAAGGTGGAGTTGAGTTTGCAAAACAAGGATGGAAAACTGATTTTGGAAATCCGAGATAACGGCAAAGGTTTTGATACGAGTCGTGAATTTCCTGGACATCTTGGAATGAAGTCCATGCCTGAACGTGCAGTACAGATCGGTGGAGAATTTCACATCCAAAGTCAGGCTGGCGAAGGGACAGTGATCACAGTTACCATTCCAAATTAAGTAAGCGCAAGACACTCCACAAACGGAGCGTCTTTTTTATCAGGCAAAGGTGGGTCAGCCTTCTCCGACTTAAGACCGAAGATAAAAAGAATACTGATGGCTACAATGAAATCACGATTTCAAACTTTATCTTTAATTCGGAGGAACCCATGCAAACCCAAGCCAATGTTTCTGTTCGATCATCCAATAGCGGACTTCGTGCCACAGTGCTGCCGTTCTTTGAACGGCGTCCTGTCCTTTCGGCGGTCATTATTTTCCTTGTCTACCTGACCGTAGCAACTCTGTTCGGTCTTGCAGCTAAAGCATTCTTCCCGCAATACCAGCCTGATTTCATTGCTCTCCTTGGCATGTCTGTTGTCATCGCATTGACCCTGTCCGCGCTGGGATTTTGGAAAGCGGCTGGATTCAACTTTCTCACCGAATGGCGCAACTCCCGCCTGGTGATTGTCCCATTCCTGATCGTACTGGGATTGCCTTTCCTCAAAGGCATCAAAACCACAGACGCAGGCACGTTCGTTTATCTCCTGATTGGTTACGCCTTGACAGGTTTCATGGAAGAAGGTCTCATGCGTGGTATCGTCCTACGCGTTCTCAAACCCACAGGCACAACCTGTAGCGTAGTCATCTCATCTCTGCTCTTTGGGTTGATGCATATTGGCAACTTACTCTATCGCAATCCATTTATCGTGTTTGCTCAAATGATTGGTGCCTTCGTGCATGGAATTGGTCTCAGCGCCATTCGCCTGCGCACCAACACGATCTGGTTCCCCGTTATCCTTCACGGTCTGCATGATCTGGCTCTGAAATATACTAACTTCCCGGCCATTCCGTTGGATGTGGTGCAGGTCACGTTGCTGATGGTATATGGTGTTTATCTATTACGTACGTGGAGAGACCCGGAAAGCACCGAGGGTAGATCAAATGACTCGCTGTAGTGGCTGCTTGTTTGAGCTTATCTTTTGCGAAAACGACATCAACATCTAATATTCATATGTTTGGTTCAACTCCCGCTTGACTCAAAAAGGCGGCGGGAGTTTTTTAATTTGAGATTAATTGTATCGTGTTACGCTTATTAAGCGCATCTATCCCATGGTGGTATTGCTTTTCAAGTGCGCATTAGCCCAGAAGATATTAAAGTATCTTCTTTATCAGGCAACAGTGAGAGGGGACTTTTAACTATCCAATCCAATCTTCGCGTTCGAAGCAATATGTACCAAGACTTTGGTGGTTTTACCATGTCAACTGCTTGGTGGGTTCTTCTTCGCGAATTTCAAGAGAAAGGAGAGTATTTCAGGTATGACAAAAATACAAGGGGTCAATCTGGCGTTACGCGCCCTCATGGAGCTGGGCATTGTAATTGCCGTTGCAGTCTGGGGCTATCAAATGGGCGAAGGTCTAAGTATGAAAATTCTATTGGGGATTATGGTACCGGTATTGGGCTTTGGGCTTTGGGGTGCTGTTGATTTTCATCAAGCTGGTAGGTTAGCAGAACCCCTCCGCCTTTTCGAAGAGTTGATTATCTCCGGAATAGCTGCCATTGCATTCTATGTAGCAGGACAACATACCCTCGGCTGGATCCTGGGTTTGCTGTCAATTGTTTATCACCTGTTGGTGTATTTATCGGGTGAACATCTATTGAAACAATCATAACTCTAGAAAGGAGTATTATGTCTCGTTCTGTCATATCCTCTCGTTTGCGTCTGGGCGCAATTTCCTTTGTCGTTGCCGGTATTTTCTTTGTGTTATATCCTGCACTGAGACCTTTTTCCGATGAAGTATCCTTGCAGGGAGCCACTGCATTTGCCTCGCCTTACTGGCTGGCAGCGCACATGCTGGCAATGGTGGCGTTCACATTTCTCCCTCTAGGACTGTTGGCACTTCACAATTCTCTGCAAAATACAGAGGCTGAGAGTCCTGGATATTGGGCGGTTGTGCTTAGTATTGTAGGAGTAGGTCTTACCTTGCCGTTCTATGGAGGTGAAGCGAATGGCTTACATGCGATCGGTCAAGAGGCGCTCCGACAACAAGATGCCGCTTTGCTTGGTCTTGCAGGCGTGATCCGTTCGGGACCAGGTTTGATCATGTTTCTAGTGGGACTCTTGCTGCTTGCAGTCGGTGCAATCTTTACTGCAATTGCCATTTGGAAGTCTGGGCTATATTCAAGATGGAGCGGGATTCCTTATGCGGTCGCAATCGCACTTTACATTCCCCAGTTTTTTGGCAAACAACCTATTCGTGTCGCGCACGGACTGCTTCTTGCTTTTGGCTGTATGTGGATCGCCGTCGAACTCTGGCGTAAGAACAACTGAAACATGTTAAGTTGGTTAGGGCGAGATGCCTCTACTGCCCTGCCATAAATGAAAGGCTTACAAAATGACAGAATCTCAAAATTCTAAGAATCCAATGTTAAGCGTGATGGCGTTGCATGACTTTCGTCTATTATTTGTAGGCACGACAACTTCTTTACTAGGCGACCAATTCGCTCTCATTGCCACCCCGTGGCTGGTATTGCAATTGACAGGCGATCCACTGGTATTAGGTATTGTCCTGGCGCTGGAAGGCATTCCCCGTGCTTTGTTTATGCTCCTCGGCGGTGCCATCACTGATCGTTTTTCGCCGCGCCTCATCATGCTCACCTCAGACATCATCCGTCTGATCTTGACTGGACTGATGTCCATCATTCTTTTTACGGGTGCTGTTCAGATGTGGATGCTATATGCATTCAGTCTGGGTTTTGGCTTGGTGGCTGGATTCGCGGTGCCGGCTGAAAACAGCATTGTGCCCATGCTCGTCAAGACACAAGACTTACAAGCAGGCAATTCAATCATCATGGGCGTTACACAGTTGACTGGATTTGTTGGTCCAACCGTTGCTGGCATACTCATTGGTGGATATTCCCATTCAGATCTTGGTATCAGTCTTGCTTTTGTGATTGATGCAGTTAGTTTTGCTGTCTCTGCAATTTGCTTGTGGCTGATCCGCACAGTTGGCAGACAACAGTCTGCAGATGGGGCAGAAACAAAAGAGAGGCTCTGGGCATCCATTCTTGCCGGGATCAAATATCTGTGGGATGACGAAGTTCTACGACTGATGTTTCTGATTCTCGCCGCCATAAACTTTCTACTCATCGGTCCTCTTCTGGTTGGCATTCCGGTGCTGGCAAACCAGCGTTTGCCTGAAGGCGCCGTGGCTTTCGGGCTGCTCATGTCAGCTTATTCTGGAGGGAATTTAGTTGGCTATATCCTAGCTGGTTCTCTGCCACGGGCAAGTGGTATGACCATGAGAGTCATTCTGATTGCCTTGTTGGTTGGGTTTGGACTGGTTATTGGTTCACTTGGATTTATTCCATCAACCTGGGTCGATTTTAGCCTGATGCTATTGCTTGGATTGGGGAACGGTTATATCGCCATTATCCTTTTCACCTGGATGCAAACACGCACACCGAAGGAAATGTTGGGGCGAATGATGAGTATTTTGATCTTCGCCAACACTGGATTGGTGCCTGTCTCACAGGCAATCTCCGGTGCGGTCATCAAATGGAATTTGAATATCCTGTTTGTTTCTGCTGGTGGATTGGTATTGCTCGTAACACTCTGGGCTGTATTGAAACCGGAGTTGAAAATGTTTAGTGATAGTCTGGCAACAACTATACCTGTTGCCAGGAAAGGAGAAGTTTTAGAATGACAAAGAATACTAACAAATTGCCTCATTTGTCCAGCCCGTGGCTTTACTTTGTTGCCGTACTAGGATGGACCTGGTTCTTCTGGGGTTGGGCGATTCTCTCAGGAAAAGGAACTGATACTACATTCGGTTTTTTGTTAGCAGTGCTAGGTCTATTAGGACCGATGTTCGGCGGTATTGTCTTCACATATCTCACTGAGGGTAAAGAGGGCTGGCGCGATTACTGGTCGCGCATAATTGATCCTCGAAGGATTCCTGCACGTTGGTATTTTGTCATCTTCCTGCTTGTTCCGGTTGTCATGGGATTATCAGCATTGCTAGATATTTTTGCCGGCGGAAGCGTCAAGCCATTCCAGGATACGGTTGCACCTTTCCTGGCACACCCTGGAACACTTATCCCGCTTGCTCTCAGCGTGCTCATCCTGGGACCATTGCCTGAAGAGTTCGGCTGGCGCGGTTATGTTTTGGATCATTTGCAGCTTCGATGGAGCGCACTGAAATCTAGCTTGATTTTGGGTTTCATATGGGCGATCTGGCATTGGCCCCTATTCTTTATAAAGAACACGTATCAATACAATGAAGGTCCATGGACCGTCTGGTTCTGGACGTTCATGATAGGGATTATTCCGCTGACTGTCATCTTTACGTGGATTTTCAATAACACCAACCGCTGCACACTGGCGATTATCTTGTTCCATTTTATGGTCGTCTTTACCGATGATTTTCTTAACGCGACTACTGGCACGAATATCTATTCAACGCTGTTGTGGATTCTGGCGTCTGTTGTCGTGGCAGCTATCTGGGGACAAAAGTCCCTGGCTCACAAGTCGAAAGCAGAGGTCATGATGCCCAAAAAGTTGATACAGGAAATGGAGAAATAAATAAGAAGCTGTGAAACCATGTAGATATTTACGATCCAATCAATTGTGTCTATGATCATACAAGCATTTGGAAATAGTTTAAATAAGGAGGTGAAATCAATAATACAGTTATTTAGGCAGACAAAATTTGAAATCTTGCACAATCTCACTACAAATTGGAGGCTATATGTATTGGATCATTGTCTTCTCAGTTACCGTTCTTGGAGCTGTCGTTCAAATTCTAGTTTCTAGTTCGACAGGCTTTACCACTGCTCATATCGTCGAAGTAAGTCTCATTTGGTTGCTGGCTGGTTTTTACGGTGTTGCGACTTTTCTTGCCGGACTACAACACTTATTTAACTCAGACAAGATTGCTAACTACATCGGTTGGCTTACCGGAAGTGGTTTTCAGCTTGAGCTGGGTTGGGCCGAAGTTGGTTTGGGGCTGGCTAGCTTTTTAGCAATCTGGTTTCACGGTACTTACCTGATTAGTTCCAGCATCGCTGGTTCAGCGCTCTTTCTTGGCGCCGCATTTGTTCATGCTCGCGATATGGCTAAAAAGGGAAATTTAAATCCGGGAAATGCTGGTCCCGTGTTTTACATCGACATACTTGCACCCATCCTGGTAATCGTTATGCTGATTCTCTACTCGCCTTGGAAATAACTAGCAAGCGCCAACTGATAATCTGAAGGAACCAGGCCGGTCGCAGCATTCAATGCCTTTGGAAACGCATTCCTCAACCGGCAGAGGAGCGCTTAAGTCGAAGTCAAGGCACCAACCTTGATCATCATGGGCACCAAGGATCCGGATTCCCCTGACCCCATAGCAGAGGAAAAATATCTGGCACAGCAAGCCGAGGGCACGCTTGAGCTGATGAAAGGTACTGGCCACTATCCGCAGACGGAAATGCCTGATAAAACAGCCCATCTAGTGATTGATTTCTTGAAGCAATCAGAAGTAAGCTCCTGGATAAAATGATTCGGACTACACAAAATGTATCTTATGGACCTCAAGGATGGCAAGCGGTCTTTCGACCCGTACTTATCCTTTTCGTTTGTCCTGGTTTTTTCATAATTATGCCTACTTTCGGCGTTCAGATATTAGTTTCCGGGGTGTCATTTGCAGTTATCCATACGGGGTTTGATCTTGTAGGAATATTCTTGACCTTTGTCATGGGCATTGCAATGGCAGCTGCATATGTTTTCGGCAAACGCAGTTTGACCCCCAGTATCATACATAAGTCACGCCCTGATTAATATAATAATCGAACCCTGGTTGTTGCTCTTCATCATTAAGATGTATAGCCGGTTGATGTGAGCGATTGTCGGAATAAGAGTTTAATTCAGAAAGGAATCAAAAATGACTATTACAAATAAAAACCAAGAATCTAAAATCGGACCGTCCGTACGAGGTATTGCAAGAAGTGTGCTTTTCTTGGTCTTTTTTGGCGCACTCTGGGCGTCAATTGGCATAAATGGACTGAACAGGTTGGAAGAACCTTGGTTAGCAATCGTGGTGATGTTCATCGGACTTGCATTGCTTATTGCCGGAGTCTCATTATCACGTGCCTCGCGGCGAACTTCTACTCAAGCTCCAATAGAAGATGCTCAAGAAGGACAACGTAGAAGCAAATGGTTTCGCATTGTCTTCGCGATAGAGCTAATAGCAATCATGATTGCTTACGTGATCTGTCGCGCGGTCAACCGCTCCGATTTATTCTACCCGGTGATGATGCTCATCGTTGGAGTTCATTTTTTCCCTTTGGCTTCCATCTTTCGAATAAGGAGATACTACGGAACAGGGGCTCTCCTTTGTTTCTTAGCGGTGGTTACGCTTTTTGTAATGCCAGAGCGACTTCGCCTGAGCGGAATGCAGATCCGAGTCTGGTGGGTGACTTTAGGTCTTGGCGGAGCCTTCATTCTCTGGGCAGTTGGGTTTGCCAATTGGTTGATGGGTAGGAAATTGCTTGCTCAAGGAGGGTCATAAAGGCTCAGTTGTTTAAGATGGGACAAAGAAAGTTTGATGAAAGGATTAAGCAATGTTTCTGGCGCAGAAACATGCACTTTGTATAAGAAACAATATGATGGACTTCTTTCATAACTACGCCATAATAGGCACATGTGGCTTTGTCCTGATTTAATAGACACGATTAATGTCCAAACTGTTGCTCGAACTCCACTGGGCTAAGATACCCGAAAGTGGAGTGCAAGCGTTTGCGATTGTACCAAACCTCAATGTATTCAAAGATGGTTGTTCTTGCCAGTGCATGAGTTGCGAACTGACTGGTGACACATTCAGCATTCTGCCCACAGAGCGCGACAGATACATTTTAGAAGTTGTGCATGGCTATATTACTGTTGTAACAGACTTTTGCAGTAAAGTGAGGTGTAAGCGAATAGTTACCCAGGTGACGACGCCAACCGAACCTGCAGGGTCGATGATATATACTATGTTTGAGATCACAACGAGAAATGGTCCATTTGAAGATCGAATTAACTTGAAACAACAAAAAACGACCTAAGAGGTCGAATTTTCGTTGGTCTTGCCGCTCGAGAGGGGACCCCCCACTAATCTATTGTATGATAAGGTCAAGAGACAACTCAGCGGTCCCGACGGGGTTTGGGCTCGCGGAGCGTAACTGGTTTATTGGGTGGTTTTCGATGATGTATTGATTGTATGGTGTCGTTTGTGGGATGTCAAGCGACATATGGAATATCAATTCAAAATCAAGGCTAATGTCCACTTATGCCCGACATAACTTCTAACCTCGTTTTTGTTCCACACGTGTCTTTTTTATCAAGGCGTTGACTTCTTTCAACGTTGTTTTATCCATTCCACCCTTGTGTGCTTGGTTTCGAATCGAAAGCGTTGCCATTTGCGCGCGTAAACGAGATGCCAGCAACAAAATGTCTTGGGTATTCTCATCGTTAAGATTGATCATTGCAGCGAATGGCTTGTTGTTCGCGGTAACTACCAAGACACTTTCGCTGGTCAGTTTCTTGCGCAATGTTGATGAGGTGGTATTTTGGAGATCACGAAATGAAACAGATTGCATATCTTCTTCCCTTTTGTAGAAAGGTTTACTACGAGTTTATACATCTGATCAGGGCAGTTGGTCAAGCCAGTTGGGTTCAAAAAGAACTGTTCTGCCTACTCTTCGTGTAGCGAAGGGGCTGGCATGCTTTGACTCGCGAAAATAATCGTTCAAGGCCTCAATAATACCAAGATTGGAGCTACGAATCCATGCCCATGCGGCAATTTTGGTGAACCACATAAGGCCTGTGGGCGTGCGCCTGCTGTCGTTACCAGATACCAAAAGCTGATTTCCGGCCCCATGCTTGACCTCATCAACATCCATATCGAAGTGATAATGGACAATTCGTAAAGCGCCTTTTTTGTCATGCTATAATGACTGGGACACAGAAGGGAATAGGGAGCCTATTTTATATGAAATATCGCAAAAGGAGATAACAAGCGCTGAATATTCACTTTATCTTGGTTGGAACCTCAAACAATGCATAAAGCAGAACAACTCCTCTCCACCAAGTTCTATATCCCACCTGCAAGACCTGAACTCATCAAACGTCCCCGCCTTCTCCAACAACTCAACGATGGGCTATACCACAAATTAACCCTCATTTCTGCTCCGGCTGGTTTTGGCAAAACCACGTTGGTCAGTGAATGGATGGGTCTTTTGCGCGTTGAAGATCGAGGTAAAGGCAATAGAATCGCGTGGCTTTCATTGGACGAAAACGACAATGAGCCGACACGCTTCTTAACTTATTTCATCCACGCCTTGAAGCAGGTTGATGGAATGGAAACCGGCATGGGGGAGAGTGCGCTGGCAATGCTGCGATCTCCCCGAGCACCGTCAACGGAGATTGTTCTCACCTCTCTTATTAATGAACTTGTGGACATTCCTGATCAGATCATCTTTATTCTCGATGATTATCATGTTATCGAAACACCAGCCATTGACAATGCGCTCGCTTTTTTGCTTGATCATCTGCCGACCAATCTTCATCTTGTCATCACCTCACGCGTTGACCCATCCCTGCCTCTGCCGCGCCTGCGGGCACGTGGACAGGTTACGGAACTTCGTTCAGCGAATCTGCGTTTCACGCTTGATGAAGCCGCTGAATTTTTTCAACAAATATCCGGGCTGAAGCTTTCTCCCTCAGAAGTCGCCGCATTGGAAAGCCGTACTGAAGGCTGGATCGCTGGGCTTCAACTGGCAGCGCTTTCAATGCAGGGACGCGAGGATATTCCTGAATTCATCAGTTCTTTCACTGGCGATCATAGATATATCGTTGATTATCTGGTGGAAGAAGTCCTCCATCGTCAACCTGAAACGATTCGGAACTTCCTGCTTCAAACATCCATTCTCAGCCGATTGAATGATTCATTGTGCGATGTTGTCACAGAGCGAAATGATAGCACCTCGTTGCTGGCTGAACTGGGGCGTGCCAACTTGTTTATTGTTCCACTGGATAACAACCGCAAATGGTATCGCTATCATCATCTTTTTAGAGATGTTCTCCGTGCGCATCTGGTGCAGGAATATCCTGAGCAGGTGCCTGTGCTCCATCAGCGGGCAAGCGAATGGTACGAGCAAAATGGATCGATGTCTGATGCTATCCGTCACTCCCTGACTGCTAGGGATTTTAAAAAGGCGGCAGATTTGGTGGAGCAGGTATGGGTGGAGATGGATCGGAATCGTCAGTCTGCTCAATGGCTTGAATGGGCGAAAGCGTTGCCAGATGAGATCATCCGCCTTAGACCTGTCCTCAGTGTTGGCTGTGCCTGGGCTTTGTTGGATCGCGGCGAATTGGAGGCTGGCGAGGCGCGGCTTCGGGATGTTGAAAGAATTCTGGAGAAGGATGCATCCGAAATGGTGGTTATTGATGAAGAAGAATTCCGCTTCCTACCTGCGACAATTGCGACTGCGCGTGCCTACCATGCACTTGCCGTTGGCAATGTGTCTGGCACTATGACTTATACCCGTCAGGCTTTGGACGTCCTGCCTGCGGATGAATATTTGAGACGTGGGACTCCTGCCTCGCTCCTTTCTCTCGCCTCATGGACCGACGGGGATCTGGAAACCGCCGACCAGGCTTTGGTCAACGCGATGACAAGTTACAAAAAGGCTGGCAATATTCTTTACGCGATCACTGGCACATATCCCATCGTTGATATACGGGTAACAATGGGGCGACTCCGTCAGGCGTTCGATATGTGCCAACAAGCCCTGCAGCTCGCAGAAGGAAAAGCTGACTTTGTCCGTTGGGGTGTGGTGGATGTTTACTCGGCGATGGGCGACCTGCATCGTGAAATGAACGACTTTGAATCCGCTGAAGAATATCTATCGAAAGCCAGAACTTTAGGCGAAAAATCTCAAGTACCTCGTTGGCGATATCGCTGGTGTCTCGCTCAGGCGCGCTTGAAAGAATCACAGGGAGATTTGGATGCGGCGTTCAATCTTCTGGAAGAAGCGGACGCCAATTACCGCAGAGGTCCCATGCCAGATGTGCGCCCTACTGCAACCTTGAAAACAAGAATCTTGATCAAACAAGATAGGTTGAGCGAAGCCTTGGGTTGGGCAAAGGGATTAGATTTGTCTCCAAACGATATTCTTTGCTTCCTACGCGAGTTTGACCATATCACCCTTGCACGTGTATTGATCGCGCAATATAAAAATGAACAAAAAGATGAAATCTTTCAAGATGCAATCCATTTGCTAAAACGCTTGCTGAAGGAAGCCGAAGATGGCAATCGGATGGGAAGCGTGATCGAGATCCGAATTCTGCAAGCCCTTGCTTATGAAGCTCAAGGTGATATCCCTTCTGCGGTCAATTCTTTGAAATATGCTTTGAGACTTGCCGGGCCTGAAGGTTATATCCGCATTTTTGCGAATGAAGACACATCAATGGCCCGCTTGCTTTCGGAAGTCAAAGCCCAGGGGATTATGCCAAAATATGTTGGCAAATTGCTGGATGCGTTTGGAGAAACCGAACGCAAAATAGCGACGAATCAATCTTTGATCGAACCTCTGAGTGAACGCGAACGAGAAATACTCTCACTAATTGCCAACGGGCTAAAGAACAAAGAGATCGCCGAGCAAATGGTGATCAGCCTCAACACTGTGCTCTATCACACCAAGAATATTTACAACAAGCTGGGGGTCAATAAACGTACGCAGGCTATTCTGAAAGCTCAAAAACTTAACTTGTTGTAATTTACCAATCGCTTTCCCTTTATAAACTACAGTTTTTCCTCCTTGAAACTACAGTTTCTTGTAGGGATTTTTTGCGTTGCCTGCTCTACACTAGGGTCACGCTAAAGGACTTAGTACGAAGGAGAAAAAGTACATGCAAAAAAAGGAGCGGATAGTTCGAATACTTAGAATAATCGGGCCCATCATAGGGCTAATCACCATCATCGTAATCCCCCCCTTGGACCTGATACCCCCATTGATAGCACCTCTGCCAGACACGGTGCAAGCGCAGGTTGATGATGCCGTTGTTAATCAGGGTCTAGATGGCATCATCGTCTATGTCGATCAGGCAGGTGAGGAACCCGTATTTTATGCGGCGGGCTGGAAAAATAAACTCACCCAGGTACCAGCCGACCCGCACGCGTTTTTCAAAATTGGCAGTATCCACAAGCTGTATATCGCTACCGCAGTAGCCAAACTGGTCGATAACGGGGATTTGTCTCTGGATGCAACCCTCGCTGATTATTTGCCTGAGCTTGCTGGAAGAATTGAATATGCCGATCAGATTACCCTGCGAATGATGGTTCAGCATCGTAGCGGCATTCCTAATTTCACTGACCAAGTGGAGTTCGACTGGTTCAATCCGCAAACAGACGAGGACAAAAACCTGGAACTGATTTTAGATAAACCAGCAGATTTTAAGCCTGATGCTCACTACAGTTATTCCAATACAAACTATCTGTTGATCGGCCGTATCCTTGATAAAGTGTTGGGATACAGCCACCATCAATATGTCTATGATGAAATTCTCGCTCCACTTGGGCTAACGAATACATACTTTTCGTTCGACGAGGTGGAATACGATGACGTTGTCAGTGGGTATTGGTATGAGTATGACGATGATCTCAGATTTCTTGGTGGGTCGATGGTTGCAACTGCAGAGGATGTCGGAATATTCCTGAGAGCATTGAATGACGGCTCCTTGCTCAATGGCGGCGAGCAGGCGATCTACTCCTCAATTTACGTATATGAACATACGGGTTGGGTTCCTGGATACTTCAGCATCGCCCGCTATTATGCGGACATCGATACTGTTGTTGTTCAGCTTGTAAATACAACCGGTGGTGACACCTGGGGAACAGCGAATGTGATCGGCGGAAAGACCACGGCGATATCGAACATTATTTACAACCGAATTGTCAAAATTCTGCATCGACAATAAAGGAAAGGAAAAAATGTCAAACCAAAGGAAATCTGTCAACCTGGCATCGTATTTGCGGTACTTGCCGTGCTGTTTATGGGTGCCAAAGCAAATAGGAATAAGGAGGTGAAATATACCGACTCTTAGTTTGCCGATCTATCGTACGTTTCATGAGGTTCACATCTGGTTGGAATCTGCAAAAAACACAACTAAATTGTGAAAATCATCTTAACTCGATTAATACTAAGAAATGGAGAGTAAAAATGTTTACGCACAGAAGCGCAGCCAGACTTTGGGGTATCTTTTTTATCATAGCCTTTTTAGCTTATGGAATTGGCAGTGGCATGATAGGCACGATTACAAGCACCCCGGATTTTCTTACTAATGTCAATGCCAACAACACAACCATTATCGTTGGTGTAATTCTTGTCACCTTGGTTCATACATTTGTAAATATCGGGCTGCCTGTACTACTAACGCCAATCCTGAAGCCATTCCACAAGAACCTGACCTATGGCTATCTGAGTTTCGCAATCGCTTCGACCACCGTGATCGTAGTCAGTGGGATCTTCTTGATGTTACTCATCCCTTTGAGCAGTGAGTATGTAAAAGCTGGCTCGGCAGCCACAGATCATTTTGTAACCATCGGCGAAATCCTCAAAATGGGCGGGTTTTATGCTTACCAGATCGGGATGGCTATCTGGGGTATGGGCGGCTTGTTGTTTACAGCAGTTCTATTCAAATCGAAAATCGTCTCTCGGGTATTTTCTGTTTGGGGTTTTGTTGGATATGCAGTATTTTTCGCAGGAACAATTTTCGAGCTTTTCGGGAGCAGTGTTGGCGTCATGCTTGCTATCCCCGGTGGTCTATTTGAAATTACTTTGAGCCTTTGGCTGATCTTCAAAGGATTCAACTCAGCGGCAATTACTTCTGCAGAACAAAACTAGGTTTTCCAAACGTTGCCGCCTGGTATGTCTATCGACACCAGGCGGCAACAAAATGAGTCGAATAATGTCAAATCAAAAGAAATCTGTCAATCTGGCGATCATACTCGCGGTACTTGCTGTGCTGTTCATGGGTGCAAGGGCAAACAGGGACAAAGAAGTGAAGTACTCTAGTTCGCCATCCGTTGTGTTGCCATACGCTTCAAGAGGCTCATATCTGGTTGGAATGCGCGGTTTGGAAACGGATAAGTTGACAATGACTGTTTGGTATCCCGCATCGAGTGCCGGCAATAGCGCGGAGAAGGTCGCGTATCGCTACGAGCTCAAGATGGGTGATCCATTGGGGACGGTCTCGCTGGCGGCGTATGAGGGTCAGGCAGTTCGTGACGCGGCATATAACCTTTTGGATGGTCCGTACCCGTTGGTGATCCTATCTCCGGGTTTTTCATTCGGTTCATCAACCTACGCCTGGCTGGCAGAGCATCTCGCCTCTTATGGCTTCGTGGTGATATCGCCTGAACATCAGGAACATCTCGATCCCGCCAATGAATTGTGGCGGTCTGCCATCGAACGTCCACAGGATGTTTTGAGCGTGCTCGCTTACGTGGATGAACAAACAGCGGATGGTGGAGTCTTTGATGGTCTCATCAATGCAGATCGTGTCGCTGTGATCGGTCATTCCTATGGCGGATACACGTCACTGGCAGCGGCAGGCGCGCGGATCAACACGCCTGAATTCAAAGCTCATTGTGAGGAAGCATCTGCGTCTGAACATCCCGCCGCCTGGCTGTGTGATGAGATTCTGCCACACCTCGATGATATGGCTGATTTGGCTGGTCTTGATTCGGTTCCCGAAGGACTCTGGGATGCGTGGGCTGACCCTCGCGTGGATGCCGTTATACCGCTGGCAGGTGATGCTTTCTTCTTCGGTCACGAAGGGTTGGCTGAGATCAACGTGCCTGTCATGGCGATTGGCGGCACGAACGATAACGATGCTCCTTATGAATGGGGAACCCACCCAGCTTATGAGTATGCTTCCAGCCCAAGAAAAGTGTTGATCTCCCTCACCGATGCCGAGCACATGATCTTCACAAATCCGTGTGAAAAGATTCCGTTTTACATGAAACCCTTCTCTCGTGAGTTTTGCTCCGACCCAGATTGGGATCGAAGCTATGCACACGAACTTGTCAGTCACTTCGCCACGGCATTCCTGCTCACGGAACTGAAGCAGGATTCGGCTGCGTCCGATGCGCTTGCGCCTAGTGAGATTGAACTCCCTGGCAAGACTTACGAAGCACAGGGATATTAGGCAGAGTAATGTCAGAACGAAATAACCAGAAGACCAATCCCAACCAGCCAATGATCTATCAGATCAGGATCAAGGGGCATCTGGGTTCGCAATGGAAGGATTGGTTTGACGGAATGACCATGACGTTGGAGGAGAACGGCGAAACGGTTCTTTCTGGACCTGTAGCTGATCAGCCCGCCCTGTACGGATTGCTAAAAAAAGTGCGCGATCTGGGTATGAACCTGGTTGCTGTCAACCATATTGATTTAGACCAAGGAGGTGCTTTGGAAATCAAAGGCGAAGAAAATGGATCAATCGAAAATTTTGAACAATTAATTTACAAAAGGAGAAAAGAAATGGATTCAATCAAAAAAACTGCAAGATTTGCCGGGGTTCTATATCTAATAATTACTGTTTTCGCCATCATAGCTCATCAATATATTCCAAATACCCTTATAGTGGCCGGAGACCCGCAAACAACTGCAGATAACATTGCAGCATCCGAAACATTGTTTCGCGTTGGCGGTGTAGGAAGTGAGCTGGTCATCCTGTTGAGCGAAATTATTTTGTCCATCGTTTTGTATGTGCTGTTGAAGCCTGTCAATAAAACTCTTTCCCTGATGGCGGCTGTTTCCCGTTTGGCCATGACCACTATTCACGGGATCAACTTGATCAACTATTACTTCGTTCTGTTGCTTGTGACCGGTACAGGCTATATGACTGCATTCGGATCAGATCAATCTCAAGCCCTTGTGTCACTCTTCCTGGATGCTCACCATTACGGGTTTACCATCGGGATAGCCTTCCTCACCATACATGTCTTCATCCTTGGTTACCTGATCCTCAAATCAGAATATTTTCCCAGCATTCTAGGAGTGTTATTCCTTCTGGCGGGTGTAGGCTACCTCGTGGATAGCTTTGCGCTCCTTCTCTCAAGCAGTTATCACACTACACCGGTTTTTCTTGCCATTCCAATAGCTGTCGCAGAGATCGCATTTCCCTTATGGTTATTGATCAAGGGCGTGAATGTCGACGGGTGGCAGAAACTTGCACCTGAACCTGCATAAGATTAATACAGGGAAAGCTGGTGCTGCCAGCTTTCCCTGTATTTTGATCTGTTAAAAGTATCTTTATCGATAGGAGTATAAAAATGAACTCAGTCAAAAAAACGGCTCGAATTGCAGGCATCCTGTATCTAGCCATCTTCATAATCTACCCATTAGCTACCTCAGTAAGATCAACGCTGGTCGTGCCTGGGGACTCAGCGGCAACGGTCCAGAACATAGCGGCAAACCAGAACTCTGTTCCGCTGGGGAATGGCAGGTGAGTCTGTCATCTTTTTGATCGAAATATTAATGGCTGGGTATCTCTACGTGCTCTTGAGACCCGTGAGCCGGTCAGTGTCTTTTGGATCTGCATTAGCCCGGGCTTCAGAGGGAGTGGTCATGGCGGCAACAAACTTGTTCACCAGTATCCTTTCACTAGTAGTGGTTGGCGGAGCTGGTTACTTATCCGTGTTTGAGCAGGAGCAACAGGAAGCGCTCGCACTCCTTTTCCAGGATGCCAATAATTACGTAATCCTGATCTGGGGCTTGTTTTTCGCGCTCCATCTGGTGCTGCTCGGGTGGTTGGTTTATAAATCTGGGTTCTTTCCCAAGATTCCGGGCATATTACTTGCATTGGCTGGCATTGGTTATTTCGCCCAAAGTTTTGGGGTTATGGTTGCGCCCAACCTGTCCGACACACTGGAAACTGTGGTGGTTGTGTTAGCCATCCCGGGAGAATTAGTATTTGCTTTATGGCTCTTGATCAAAGGCGTGGACGAGACCAAATGGCATGAGCGCGCACTGGAAGCAAGCAAGTCCTTAATTTAGCAAAGGAGCTACAAATGAAAGCAATCGTAAGAACAAAACAAGGCCCACCGGAAGTTCTCAAACTTAGAGACGTGGAAAAACCTGTCCCCACAAAAAACGAAGTTTTGATCAAAGTACATGCGTCGACAGTGACAACCGGTGACGTATTTCTTCGGAACCTCCATCCATTATTGTCCATACCACTGAGATTGTTTGGGATGAAAATGAAAAAAACACCAGGGCATGAGTTTGCCGGAGTCGTTGAAGCAGTAGGTGAACAAACAGAACAATTCAAAGTGGGCGACCAGGTTTTCGGAACGACAACAGGCTCGAGCGTCGGCGCGAACGCTGAATATGTCTGCCTGCCGGAAGAACGGGAGACCGGTGTGCTGGCGATCAAACCGGCGAACATTTCCTATGAGGAAGCCGCTGCCGTTCCGGTGGGAGGCATGACCGCATTAAATATCCTCGGTAAAGCAAATATCCAGAAGGGACAAAAAGTTTTGATCCATGGCGCTTCCGGCAGCGTTGGAAGTTTTGCTGTGCAGATCGCCAAACATCTTGGTGCCGAGGTCACAGGGGTCTGCAGTACGAAAAATGTGGAATTGGTGAGATCGCTGGGAGCGGATCAGGTCATCGATTATACAAAAGAAGATTTTACAGAAAATGATGAGGTCTATGATGTCATCTTTGATGCGGTCGGCAAGATCTCAGCAGGTGAAAGCAAATCATCGCTACAACCCAACGGGCACTATCTTTCCGTCAAATCCATAACGAAAGCAGGCATGGAAGATTTCTTGCATCTCAAAGAATTGATCGAGCAGGGAAAGATCAACGCAGTTATCGATAAGCGTTACCCATTGGAGCAAACTGCTGAGGCGCATCGTTACGTCGAGACCGGGCGGAAAAAGGGAAATGTTGTTATAACAGTTGCATGATGACAAAATTCGGAAAGCAGGATGAGTGTGTATGAAAGCGATCATATGGACAAAATACGGTTCGCCTGATGGACTTCAACTCAGAGAGGTTGAAAAACCGGCTCCAAAGGATAATGAGATACTGATAAAAATCCACGCGTCATCCGTGACGGCAGGAGATTGCGAAATGCGAAGGTTGGAACTTCCCCTTATGCTTTCCTTCCCTATGCGGTTATATGCGGGTTTCCTGAAACCCAAACAAATCACTATTCTTGGGCAAGAGTTGGCTGGCGAAGTTGTGGAGACCGGCAAGGATGTGACTACTTACAAGGTGGGAGATCAGGTTTTCGGTACTACCGGCTTTAAGTTTGGCGCTTACGCTGAATACATTTGCATGCCTGAAAAGCCTGGCGATGCGCAAGGGACACTTGCGTCTAAACCCACAAACTTGACATACGAGGAATCTGCTGTTGTTCCTACTGCCGGGTTGGAAGCGGTGCATTTTCTCAGAAAAGCTAACATCCAGCCTGGGAAAAAGGTTTTGATCGTTGGCGCGGGCGGAAGCATTGGTACATTCTCGATACAGCTTGCCAAACACCTTGGCGCTGAAGTGACCGGCGTCGATAGCTTTGAAAAACTGGACCAGCTTCGATCCTTAGGCGCGGATCATGTCATTGACTACACAAAGGGAGACTACACCAACACGGGTGAAGCATACGACCTCATCATTGATGTAGTTGGTAAAGGCTCCGTTGCGCGGCGGTTGAAATTATTGAAAGAAGGCGGGTACTATTTCCTGGCTTATGCCGGTCTCTCGCATATCTTGCTTGGTATATGGACTTCGATGACAAGTAACAAAAAGTTGAAGATCGAATCATCAAGCCAGAAGAAGGAAGATTTGATCTTTCTTATGCAATTGTTTGAAGATGGAAAGCTCAAGTCTATTATTGATAGAAGCTATCCTCTAGAACAGACTGCGGAGGCTCACAGGTATGTTGAAACAGGGGCGAAAGAGGGGAATGTTGTTATTGTCTGTGAAATATCATGATGACGAAGACTATGAGTGTTTCACCACTCGCTGGGGGACCCTGCCATAACTTCGTGTATGATGGTGGCTGAGGTAATGCCTATTGAAAAACTAATTCAAGCAAGAAAACCAGCTTCTCTGGATATGTGTTGCTAATCTGCAACTGTTATGCTAGATCGCGGGTTCGATCAAGAAGCGCCGCTTAACGAACCTGCGGAGCGTAACTGATAACCACGCCTTATATTGGATATAAATTGGCGCAAACAACAAAAAAACCGACCATTATGGTCGGTTCTTTCGCATTGTTCTTGGCGGTCCCGACGGGATTCGAACCCGCGATCTCGGCCTTGACAGGGCCGCATGTTAGGCCGCTACACCACGGGACCATTCTTCCTAACAAGCGGGCAGTAGTTTACCATGCGCTTATACACGTGTCAATATGCCCAGTCATGATAAAGTGAGGGATCCGTTGGAGTTAATCCTGAAGGATCGTGGACATATACGTAATCGCCTTCATGGGCCCAGTTAAATAACCAATGTGAATCGCCAACTGAGAGATTAATACAGCCATGCGATTGAGGATAACCGAAACGCGTCCGCCAATAAGCACCATGCAGGGCGCGGGCCTTGTCGAAATACATGGTCCACGGCACGTTGTCGAGATAGTAGAAGTCGCTCAGATCGCTATTACGTATGGTTTCGGTCTCATTTTTCTGATAGATCTGGAACAGGCCCGGGCGTGTCCAGAACGGCTCAAGCCCAGTGGCGATGACGGTTGCAAACACCAGTTGAAAGTTATCATAAACAGCCAGCGTTTGTTCCTCCAGATCAACGTCGATCCAGCGCCTGTTCGTTACGCCTGTTGGTGGCGTTGTGTTGGGTTTGACCGTGGCCAGGATACGTGCCTCCACCCATTCGTCAGGACCGATCATATTCCAATCGACGCCATTGGCCTGGCGGGTATCGTAAACCTGAACGATATCCACGTAAGGATAAAGGATCTTATTTGTTTCCGGGGAGTTATAACCAGGGGCCGTGTAAACAGGAACCCTGCCTGTATAGAAAGGCAGGGGCCAGGCAAAATCATTAGCGGGCGTGGTGTTGAATTCCAATCCCTGGAACAGCGAATATTCTCCGACTCGGGCACCCTTCCCGGGAATCCAACCTCCAGATTCGAGCATGTAATAAATTCCGTGTCCGGTGTCTACCCGATCGACGTAGCAAAAATATATACGAATCCTGGCTGGAAGGGTTGACTAATCTCACTACCCGATGGCCCATCTAACACGGGTACGCTCTCCTCATCCAAATGGAAATACCGGTATGGCAGCGCGGCCAGGGATGGGTCTGGCTTGTGGGCTGGGATGGGGCGCGGTGGAAACGTCGGGCCTAGCTTGGCCATTTCGGCAATATAGGCTGAGGGTCCCAACGGCAAACAGCCATTGGGCGTGTCCAGATAAGCGTCCGGTGGACGGACCACGGCGCCGCTGTCAGGTTCGCCATCGGCCGAGCCTTCCTGGGCAGAAGCGGGTACCTGTCCCATTGGGATGAACAAAAAAATACTGATTAGAGAAACGAATAGGATTTTTCTCATCGGCGACTTTTATGGTGTCAGGATTATAGCATGTGGGAATTCTCGATGAGGTTCGTTCAGATCCACTTTGCGGAAGGTTGGCTTGACACTTTTCCTCCACTATGCTAAATTATCCGCAATTAAAAGATATACTTCGCCGGCCGGCAAGTTAGCTGGCGATCAACACTATGCAGGAGGGCTGTCTTGTCAAAGTCACGTACGCAACAAATGGTGGATCGTCTGCGCGAACTGCAAGCCTCATCACCGGATATCGAAGCTTCTGCGGTGGTGAGTGTGGATGGTCTGAGCATCGCTTCGGCCTTGCCTCAAGGCGTTGAAGAAGATCGTGTGTCGGCGATGTCTGCTGCCATGCTCTCCCTCGGCGAACGAATCGCAACTGAGCTGGGGCGGGGTTCACTCGAGCAGGTTTACATCAAAGGGGAAAAAGGCTACGTGGTCCTGATGTCGGTAGGGGAGGAGGCCGTTCTTACCGCGTTGGCGCGCGAACAGGCAAAGCTGGGTCTGATCTTTTTGGACATGCGCCGCGCGGCCGAAGATTTGTCGAAACTGATCTGAGTGGAGTCAATTTATGAGCCCTGTGCAAAAGACCGGTCTGTACTATCCCAATAAATTTGGTCTCATCATTATCAAGTCTTTGGAAGAGGTGATGGGCAAGAATGGATTGAATGCTATTCTGAATTTAGCTGGCCTGAACAATTATATAGAAAACTATCCGCCGGATAACCTGGACAAGGGTTTCGATTTTGCGGAACTCTCTGCTGTTGGGGTGGCGCTGGAGGAAATGTACGGTCCACGCGGCGGCCGTGGTCTGGCGCTCCGTGCCGGACGTGCGACCTTCTCTGACGCGCTGAAGAACTTTGGTGCCCTGGCCGGCGCGGCGGATCTGGCATTTGTCGTGCTGCCGCTGCAGTCCAAGCTTCGGATTGGTTTACCGGCCTTTGCCAAGATCTTTACCCAGTTAAGTGATCAGTACAGCACGGTGGAAGAAAAGGATAACGAGTTTGTCTGGACGATCCACAAATGTCCTGTTTGTTGGGGGCGGACGAACGCCGATAAGCCTGTCTGCTACATTGCCACAGGGATCTTGCAGGAATCCCTGAAATGGGTTTCCGGCGGTAGTGAATTCCGTGTCAATGAATCCAAATGCGTGGCCGTTGGTGACGTGGTTTGCGAGTTCGTCATACAGAAAGAACCGATCTCCTAGAAGGTGGGATGGACGTGGCAGACGCCAAATCGAAAATCCTGATCGTTGAAGATGATCTCGACGTTGCCGAGATGCTGAACGCGTATTTCCGCGTCCAGGCCTACGAAGTCTTTACAGTTAATTGGGGCGAAGATGGAGTGCGCGCGGCCCAAACCGTCATGCCAGACTTGATCATTCTGGATATCCGCCTGCCTGACATCGATGGATATGAAGTTGCCAGACGGGTGCGTACTGACCGCCGTACCGATCAAATTCCCATTATCTTCCTCACAGAAAAACGTGAGCGAGAAGACCGTTTGCAAGGTTTTGAGGTTGGCGCGGATGATTACATTACCAAGCCTTTCGATGTGCAGGAACTGCGCTTGCGCGTCCGCAATGCCTTGAAGCGTGTAAGTCAGGGCTCACTGACCAATCCGGTGAGTGGCTTGCCGGAAGGGCCACTGGTGGAAGAACGTTTATCAGAAGTGATTCACAAGAGCGGTTCCGCCCTGGTTCAGATCACAATTGATTATCTGGATGCGTTCCGCGAAGCGTACGGTTTTGTTGCCTCAGATGATGTGCTGCGCGCCATCAGCTTGATGATCGACAATACCATGAAGGAAACTGGTTTACCTGATGACTTTATCGGTCACCTCAGCCCGACGGATTTTGTCGTGGTCCTTGCGCCCGCAAACTTGCCAGCCTTCCAGGAACGCATTCGTTCCAGGCTGGAACAATCCCTCGATTATTTTTATCCGATCAAAGATCGCGAACAGGCTGCCAAACGTTCAGACCGTCTGGCGGTCAAGGTCGCCGAAGTTCCTTCCGTGTATGGACGCTATAGCAGCGTGGAACAACTAAAGCAGGAACTTTTACAGAAGCATTGATGCGCATTACCGTTATTCTGCCAACCTATAACGAAGCGGAGAACCTGCCCAAGCTGGTCTCCGCTTTATTTTCGTTGCCTCTAGATTTGAGGATTCTTGTTGTCGACGATGCCAGCCCCGATGGAACGGGAAAGGTGGCCGATGAATTATCGAAAGAATATTCCGGTAGACTATACGTGGTGCATCGAGCGGGGAAGCTTGGACTGCGCTCGGCTTACATGGAAGGCTTTCGAAAAGCCTTTGAGGCAGGAGCCGAGGCCGTTGTTCAGATGGACGCGGACTTTTCTCATGATCCGGACGTTTTGGTGGAGATGGAACGCCGCCTCGCCTCCTGCGACGTGGTGATCGGTTCCCGTTATGTGAAGGGTGGTTCCCTCGATGAGCGTTGGCCAGCCTGGCGCAAATCGCTGTCTGCCTTTGGCAATTTCTACGCGCGCACCATCCTGTCTTTTCCCTTACGCGACGTGACAACCGGGTATCGCATGTGGCGCCGCGCGGCTCTACAGGGCATGCCTCTGGAGCGCATTCGTTCGAATGGATACATCTTTCTGGTTGAAATGGCCTATGTAGCTTTTCTGATGGGGTATAAAATTACCGAAGTCCCCATTCATTTCGCAGACCGTCGCTGGGGCAGGTCTAAAATGTCGTTAAAGATTCAACTTGAAGCGGCGATACGGATCTGGGATGTTTGGTGGCATTATCGCGATCTGCGCGTGAAAAGCAATCAAGATTAAATCATGCGGTGGAGATGAAGGTCGGGTTGACATATTCATATTACGAGAAGATAGAGAAGCAACTGGAGGCTAAAACAAGGTTTTGAAGCAAGCATGGATGCCGGGTAATATATGACCAAAAAAATCTTTGCCATTTTGATTTTTGCTTTGGTGATATCGGCTTGCTCATCGAACGCTTTCCCGACGAGCGGGCCCGAAGTGATTACGCCGTCGGTTTTTCAAACGACAAGCCGGCCCGTTACGGCATCACCGTCCGTTTCAGGGGCAACGAATGACGTGTTATCGCCGATCGCTTTCATTTCCTCTGATGTTGTTCCAACGATAACGACAACACCCTCTCCAGATTTTTGGATGGATTTGCCCATTGTTCCAACGAATGTGAGCGACCGGGTACGTGAAATCTATCAACGTGGGCTTTTGATGGGCAACAACCCCAACGCGTTTTCCAAAGTGGGGGATTGCAATAGTTCCAATCCATACTTTCTGACAGACTTTGACCTTGGCTCTACTCGATACAACCTGGCTGACTATGGTTATTTACAGCCAACCATTGATTATTTTCAAGGCTCCTTTTCGCGTGAAAGCCTTGCTGCGAAAAAGGGATTAAGCACAGCCGGCGTATTGGCCTCGCTCTGGTCAGATTGGAAGTACTGTGCCAGCAATGAAACACCGCTCGATTGTGAGTTTCGCATCCATCATCCCAGTTTTGCACTTATTTCCCTGGGGACCAATGAGGCCCATGATGTGAGACTGGATCCCTCATCATTTGAGACGCGCTTGCGCCGCATTATTGAACATAGTATTGATCAGGGTGTGGTACCCATCCTGAGTACCAAGGCTGATAATGATGAAGGAGGCTGGTATATCAATGATGTGACCGCTCGTCTGGGATTGGAATATCAACTGCCTGTTTGGAATTTTTGGAAAGCTGTTCAATCTTTGCCACAACAGGGGATGCGTAGCTCTGATCATCTGACCTTTGCACCGACGATGTCTTTTGCAGATTTTTCCCATCCTTCCTATCTCGAATACGGGATGCAAATACGAAATCTTACCGCTCTGCAGGTTTTGGATACGGTTCGTCGTGCAATCGTGCAGCCGCCAGCCATGCTGACTGCCACCGAACCCGTTCGGCCTACCACGACATCAGTCATCGAACATATGGCCAGTGAAACGATGATTTCGAGTAAGGATGGCATGACGCTTGTATATGTTCCTGCCGGAAAGTTCAATATGGGTTCAACCGTTGGCAATGCGGATGAGGCGCCAGTGCATGTGGTGGCACTCGATGGCTATTGGCTGGACCGTACAGAGATTACCAATCGCATGTTTGCAGGCTTTTTGAACGCGGTCGGAAATAAATTGGAAGGTGGAACGCACCTGCTTAACCAGCTTAATCCCTTTGTCTGGATTTTCGAAAAGGATGGGAAATGGCAAGCCATGCCTGGGAGAGAGAATTATCCCATTGTAGCTGTATCCTGGTATGGAGCGAACGACTATTGTCGGTGGGCAGGCCGCCAGTTGCCGACCGAAGCGCAATGGGAATATGCTGCAAAGGGCGTCGGTAGTCGTCGATTTCCCTGGGGAAACATGGAGCCCTCTTGTGAACGTGCACGTTTTTTCGGTTGTGGGACTACGCCAGTTGAGGTGGGGAGTTTGCCATCCGGGCAGACACCGCTCGGAATTTACGATCTGGCGGACGATGTTGCAGAATGGGTGGGTGATCGGTATGCGGCAGATTATTATCAAGCATCACCCCAGTTGAATCCCTCTGGTCCGATCAATGGTTATTATCGCGTGATCCGGGGCGGAAATTGGATCAGCAATTATATTGCACTGCAAACAACACATCGCCAGTGGGCAGGTGCAGATGAGCGCGATGAAGGAGTCGGATTCCGCTGCTCTCTCACCCCATAGCTTGTTTGAGCGAGGCGAGATGAGACCATTCCTCCAGGCTTAGTGTTTCTGCGCGGCGCTGTGGATCGACGTTCGCGTTGGTGAGCAGGCTTACCGTAACAGCAGGGGAGATATGCAGCCCGGAAGATAATGAATTGCGCAAGGTCTTTCGCTTTTGGCTAAAGCCGGCTTTGATCAATTGAAAAAATGTATCAAGTAATTCTGGTGCGATTTGCGGTGATTCATAAATATCCACGCACAGCACGGCAGAATCAACTTTCGGCGCAGGGAAGAAGGCTCCCGCAGGGATGCGCGCCGCAATGCGTGGTTTCCCATAAACTTGCACGCTTAATGCCAGCAGGCTCATATCTCCAGGTGCCGCGCAAATCCGCTGGGCGACTTCTTTTTGAACGGTCAACACAATGCGGCGCGGCTTGGGATCGTTTTCGAGCAAATGGCGGATGACCGCCGATGTAATGTAATAGGGAATGTTCGCCGCCACCAGATAATCTTTTTCGCTGACCAGATCTTGCGGGAAAAGTTTGAGAATATCGCCGTGTATTAAACGGATGTTTGGGTACGAGGCGAGAATCGCTTTCAATGGCGGGAGCAGGTTCGCGTCCAGTTCGACCGCAACGACGGCTTTGGCCGCGACCGCCAAATAGCGCGTTAAGCTTCCCAGGCCGGGACCGATTTCCACCACAGTATCGCTCGGTTGGATCTCTGCCACTGCGGCAATCTTTTCCAGCGCCAGAGGATCCTGCAAAAAATTTTGCCCCAGGTCTTTGTGCGCGCGCAGGCCATATCGTTTGAGCACGTTCGCCGTGTCGAGCGGAGGAACCTCGTTCATGGACAGAATGGTACTTCCTCTTCATTGTTATTTTCGTTATCTGGTGTAGTCGGGACGGTTTGCGCCGGCCATGCATCTGTATTGAATTGCCTGATATAATTTCGCAGGATGTCAAAGTCTACATCCCAGGCAAAGACTTCCTTCTTGAAGATGGGATCATACTTGCGACCTTGCTTGAAATATTCTTTCGGGAAACTGGCGAAAATAATATTGCCTGGTTGAAGCTGCGTGCCGATGCAGGCCAGTTGCCCGAGTTGCGCAGGGCTGAAATCGGTTTGTATGGAACCTTGAAAGGCTTTGATCAGGTCGGGGATTTTTTTAATAACGGATGGACTGGTCAGTTTATCGCGCAATGCGCAAAGCACGTGGTTCTGATTATCGGCGCGGGCAAAGGTGCCTTCGATGCGAATACGTGCCAGCGTGAGCGCACGCGTTCCATCCAAATGCAACGTGCCCGAACGAAAGAGCAGGCGGCTTGCCATATCGTCCACGGTTCGTCCATCCACGGGCTCAGGGAGATATACATCGATCCCGCCCACCGTATTGACGATCTTCACAAAGGTCTGCATGTTGACGGCCGCGTAATGATCGATCTGCGCCCCAAAATTCAGTGCCAAAGTGCGGGCCAGCAACCCGGGGCCTTGCGCGGGGTCATCCGTATAACCGAAACCGCGATTGCCATATAGGTAAGCCTGATTCAACTTTTCATGATCCTGCCCGTTCAAGTGACCGGCGATATCGGGAATCTCCACCCATAGGTCGCGCGGGAACTCAAGCACAGTGATTTTTGGCGTTACCGTGTCCAGGCGTACGAGGCGGATGACATCGGCTAAACCGTAGGTATACCCGGCGCCGCGCAGATCCGTTCCGATGGCCAGGATGTTGATTACAGGCGGCGCGCTACACAGGCCAACGTTCGGAGTGACCGTGGGCAGGGCAAGGGCGCGGCTCACGGAAACTGTTGTCGCTGTAGCTTGAGGCGTTTTCGTGGCACGCGGATTGGGCGTCCAGGTTGGCGGCAGCTCAAAGGGAGTCGCGGTCGAAATTTGCAAGGCAGGTCCCAGAGGCTGTTGCCATTTTCCCTGATATAGCCAGATACCGATCCCCAGCCCGGAGCAGACAATCACAGAAACAAAGGATATGGCAGCTTTTTGGAATCTGGTCATGTTATTGCAGATCGTAGATGATATTGGCTGGTACAGGAGTGAGGAAATACACTGTGACCCAGGAATTCCATTGTTGGTAATCGTCATCGCTGTAGCCAAGATCGATCCATGGCTGGCCGACACAGCCACCGCAGACATCGGCCACGGTTCCAAAACCATAACCGGGGATGAAAAATCTCTGTCCCTGCATGTTGAGATACCAGCTATATCGGAGCGCCACTAGCCCCTTTTTCAACGGCTTACCGCTGGAAGTACTCGAACCGCAATTCGCTACGCCGGAACGGCATGGCGAATAGGAGGTGGCATACATTTCCACTGCGCGCCAGTATTCGATCTTCACACCATTTACGGTTGCGGTTTTGATCTCGACCTTGGTACCATATCCCACGATGCGCGTTTGGGGTGGGCGTACCATCGTTTCGGATTCAGTCTGACGCGAAATCTCTTTTCCATCCTCATAACGAATGCGAATGCGCTGCACGGTCAGTCCGCTTTCGCCGGGTTGCAGGATCTGCGTTTGATCGAGCGGGACCTCCGCGGAGGCTAGCGATTCGCTTCCGAAGGGAATTGGCTTTTGCCCCAGCAGGACGGATTCGTTGACGCGCACTACTTTGATCTGCCCTTCTGCTGGAAGCGCCTCATTGCCCGCTGGAAGGCTGTAGTCCAGCCCGATGAGCGGAAACCCCGCTTCGGCCAGGGCCTCGCCAATAGTCACCGCGGAAGAATATACATGCAATTGTTTTCCATCCAAGTTCACAGTAAGCTCATGAGATGGAATGTAGCTAATGGTTAATGGATTTGTGATTTGCGAAGTGAGAGGTGGTTCGATTTTGTCATTCGCATGGAGGGTGATTCCCGCTTCCGTTAGCGCTTCTCCCACCGTAAACGCTGAGGTTTGGATGGCTTGTTGTCCCTGGGGCGTGATAATGAGCACGCTCGACGCGCGGCGGATTTGCAGTACAACAGAGTGACTGGAGACTGGAGACTGGGAGATCCGTCCATCAAGCGCGATGGAAATTCCGTCGGAGAGAACTTCGTCTTTTGGATTCAGAGTTATTCCGGCCCCTGCGAGAATCGCCGAAGGTACGCGCTCGTCTGTTTGAAGTGTAAGGATTTTCTCACCATCAATAATCGTGACGGGTAATGGGGAAGTTGTCGTCTGGCAGGCAAAGAGAAAGAAGGTAAATGCCAGAGCCAGACTTTGTTTTAATTTCATGCGTTAATTATAAATCAGCCCACCGAATGAACCATCCACACATTCGGCTCGATGTAAACCCCCTCATCTTTTGCAACATCCATCTCCATCGGGCTGAGCGCACCGGGAATCATGTACTGTCCATTCTGTGGAAATTTCATATCGGTCCATTCTTCCCAATCAGCGCGCGTGCCGCGGATGGTCATCGCTGTATGACAGGGTTTGATGATTCTTGCGCCGAGCCGCGCATGAACTCTCAGCCAGGCGTCGAAAGGCAGGTCACCATCATTTGTCCATTGGATGTAATCGTCAATGCTTGTCAGCGGATATTTGCTTTTCAAGTTTGGCCGGACTGGGGCAACCAGATACTTGAACCCTTTGGATTTTGCAATTCCGCGCATGACTTCCACCATGATGGAGCTCAATCCCTGACTTTGATAATCAGGATGGATGGCAATTTGTATTGCAGATTGAGTATTAGGTGTAACGCAATCCTTGTGATCCTCCACCGCTTTGACGAAGACCCAATCCCAGCCGCCTTCGGGTAATTCTTCAAGGGCCTGATCCCGGTGGAACGGCAGGCTGTTGCCCATGGCGGCCATACGGCTGGTTTCCGTGTCCAGTAATGCAAATTGATACTCTTCGAAACGATCAAAGAGCTCGTGCCAGTATTCATCCGCGATGGGATCGTGGAGCATGAACTCGGGCCAGGAGGCTTCCGCAATCTCACCAGCGCGCTCGCGGTAATCCTCCAAATCCTTGGGACCTATAAGTTTAAATTGAGAAGAAGTCATATTCATTATTTTACCTGTTGTTGGATGAACTGAATAAAATCCAGGGCTTCATCCAAGGTTATTTCCTGTTCCTCATGATTTGAGGCTGCGATAGCCCTATCGATCAGTCCCTGCCGGGGTTCATCCAATTTTGTTTTTGCCCATTGAGCGGCTTTGGGCTTGGAGGTAATCGTTCCGGTTTCCAGTGCGTGCAGGACGCGGCACATGGTGAAGACGGCGAAGGAACGGTATCCGGCTTCGTGATCGCGCAGCCAGGACGGGTCATCGAGCATGGGGAACCACCATTTGTGTAAAACGCCGGTGACCGATTCACGGATCTGCTCCGGAGCGACGAAGTCGATCAACGTCTTCGGATCGGGCCCCTCGATGATCACGCCGTATTCACGGACGACATGCCGCTGAATGATCCAATCGCTGCCTAGAGCGGCGGTGTAGAATTGCCCTTCGTTGACCGTCGGGCAGGGAGCGCCGTGCGGGTCATGTTTGCGGATCAAATCTTTGGGAACATATGCGCCTTCCAATTTACCGGCGCGTTTCATAGATGTTGCCCAGGTTTGTTTGTGCATGGCTTCGAGTTTTGCAATTATTTCATCGGAAAGAGAATCTTTCGTGACAAACAGAAAGTCAATATCGCTGGACTCAGGGTTGAAGTCACCACTGGAGAGTGAGCCGTAAAGATACATGCCGATAAATTGTTTGCCAAGAATTTCCTTTGCATTGATATGAAGTAAATGCAACACCTCATTGACATCAGGAAATATGGAAGGCTGCCTGGTACATTCAAATATATATCGCATGATGTGCAATGTGCCCTGAATATCATCTGGTTCAGCATCCAGGGTCGGGTTTTGGCGTCCGACGATGGCACGTTCGATCAATGGCTTCCAGCGTGGATGTAGAATATCTATTGCCCATTTTGCCGCGGCAGGTTTCGAAAGGATCGCCTTGTTTTGAAGTGTGTATAGCATCCTGCAAAGAGACAGAACGCAGTAGGATTGATACCCGCGCTTTTTGATTTGAGATGGATCTTCAAGTATCGGGTTAATCCATAAAGGCAAAACATCGATCACAGCTTGTCGCAAATCATTTGGAGAGACAGGATCAATCAATGATTTCAGGTCGGGTCCTGTGACGATCACACCGCGTTCGCGGAGAATAAAGCGTTGGACGATCCAGTCGCTTTCATGAGACATCATATGGAGAACTTCATCGTTGCCTCTGTCAAGGTGCGGATGCAGAATGTCCGGTGGGGCAAATCGGCGCAAGGCTGTTTGTGGGATATATGAGACTTCCTGTTGAATCGCCCAGGGCAAATCCACCTTTGCCATTTCTGCATGCATGTTTTTTAACGTCGAAAATATATCATTCGAAATTTCCTCTTGTGTGACAACCAATACATCGATGTCGCTATGTTCATCGAAATCGCCATTGGCGAGCGAACCGAACAGATACATGCCGACACATTGATCTTGTAAGATGTCTTTTACGTTTGTAAGCAAGAGATTCAGAATTCTCGTTGACATCGGGGTGGGGACTAGGGGATATGTTCATTTTATATTTTGTTCGTCATTGCGAGGAGTGATAGCGACGAAGCAATCTCAACTAACCTGTGATTGCCGGCTTGGAGAAATAGTGAGATTGCCACGCCGCCTTAGTCTCGATACATGGCGCTAAGGCGCCACACTAGACTAGCGATGGCTCAGAATGACATGCCTTGGTAATTAACCTAAGTTGCGACCTACCAAAGGAGGTTGATGGAACAAGCGAGCACAAAGAGAGCGACTTTGATTTCAAAGCCTTTGGCAGTGACCGCATGAATGGATTTTGGTAAGAGACGTTCAATCAAACTTGCAGTGGTTTCGATGATCTTACGAATGCAAGCTTGGAAGTAAGTCATATAAGCCGGCACAGGTCGAAGCGAGTTCTTATTGCGTAAGGGGTTCAGTTCAAGAGCCGCTTCCCGCATCACATCTTCAATCGTGTAGTTGTTGTAGGCTTTGTCGCCTGTGACAAATGAGCCTTCAGGAAGATCAAAGTTGTACAAGCCCAGTGCGCTGCTGTCACTAAAGGCTCCCGGTTCCAGGAAGAATTCCACAGGTTCACCGTGTTCAGTTGCCAGAATATGGATGCGCAGACCGTAAAAATAGCGTTTCTTACTGGCAATGTAGCCGCGAAAGTCTTCTCCATGATAGATTTTCGAGCGTTTGATGCGGTAGTTGTCACACACCGCAACGGAATAACTGTCGATCACATAGACCGATTTCTCGTTCAGTTTCTCCCAGGTTTCACCCAGGCGAAGAAACAAGGTCAAGAACAGATCGGCGATCCGATGCAATCTACGCTTGAAACGGCTCCTGCTCAACATGTTTGGAATGTAGTGGTTTTCGTACAAATATTCACTGGCCAGACAAAAAATGCCTTTGAAATACAACATGGCGATGATCGCCGTCGTCATCACTTCGGCGTCACTCATACGACATTGGGGATCCTCGTAATGATCTAAGGATTTGAGCATGTCAACACATAAACAAAACACTACTAGTATCTGGGTATCCATGAGATTCTCCTGTTGGTGGTTGGGATACCCCAACTGTATGAATCTCATCGACCTTTATCAACCTTCATCCCAAGGTAGCAACTTGGGTTATTTACCATTTCTTGATCTTTCCATCTTTCAGATGCCACACTTCAGAAGCGAAGCGTTCGATGAAATAACGATCATGGACAATCGCCAGGATGGTCCCTTTGAAATTAGCGAGTGCTTCCTCGAAACGTGCACGCGAGGGAATGTCCAAATGGTTGATGGGTTCATCGAGCAACAGGAAGGTACATCCCTGAGCGACGAGGGTTCCCAATTGCAGGCGAGCGCGTTCCCCGAAGGAAAGATCTGATGTGGGACGCAGCGCATCATCGCCTTTGAACAGGAAGTAATGCAGAAAATTGCGCGCTTCGGTTTCGTTGAAGGTCGCCACGCTTTGGATGGTTTGTAACGCGTTAAAACTTGGATTCAACAATTTCTGCTCCTGCGCCATATAGCCAGGTTTGACGGTCACGCCCAGCTTCAGGCTGCCAGCCAGTGGAGGCAGTTTCCCGGCGATGGTGCGGATTAGCGTCGTCTTGCCGGTTCCATTCGGCCCGGTCAGCGCAATGCGTTTTCCCGCGCCGATGAACAGATTCAGATTTTCGAGCAGGGGATTGCTTGGCGTGTAGCCAATGGACAACGATTGAGCGATCAGTACATCTTTTGATTGATGAACAGGCGCTCCGAAATCCAGTTTCATTTGCCAGGTCTGCTTTGGCCTTTCTATACGATCCTCTGTTAAAAGTTTTTCGATGCGCGCCTCAATGTGTTTGGCGCGTCCGGCGGTGCGTTTGGTAGCGCGGTTGCCAAAATGTCCTACGGAAAAACCGTCTGTATTAGCTGGGTCAGCTTTGCCGCCTTTGCGCATCTTCGTCAGGCTGTGAATGTGCGCCGCGGCAGAACGGAGTTGGGCAATCTCATCTTGTTGGTCCTGATAAGCCTGGGCTTGTTTCTCTCGCTCGGTTAATTTTTGTTCGAGATAATCTCCGTAATTGCCGTCGTAGGATTTGAGTCCATGCGTGGTTGGATCGAGTTCGAGAATCGACGTAACCGCGTTATCGAGGAAGGCGCGATCGTGAGAGACGATCACTGCCGCGCCCTGGAAGCGGTTCAACCAATCTTCGAGCCATTCGAGCATATCAATGTCGAGATGATTGGTGGGTTCATCGAGCAATAGAAGATGTGGCTCTTCCACTAAAACACGCGCCAACATCAGACGAGTCTTCTGTCCACCGCTGAGGTGTTTGACGGGCGTGTCGAGAGGCAGGTTGTTGAGCCCCAATGGAGCAAGAACGTTGGCGAGTGGAGATTGGAAACTAGAGATTTGCGCGAGGGCGGTGTCGTATTTGGTTTGGAGGTTTGAGTCCTTCGGGTCCGAGGCCAGGGCTGAAGCCAGGACTGCGATCTCAGATTCGAGTTCGGCTTGGGAAACGGAAGCAAGACTGAGTGCGCTTTGAAGCGTTTGTCCATCGTCGAAGTCCATCCCCTGGGCGAGATATCCAATTCTCAAGTTGGGGCGGGTCGAAACGACAGTCCCAGAATCGGGCTCTTCGATATCCGCCAGGATGCGCATGAGGGTCGTTTTCCCACAGCCATTTGGGCCGATCAGGCCGACGCGCTCATTGTTACTAACGCTGAAGGAGATGTCTTGCAGAATGGGCTGAATGCCGTAAGTTTTGGAAATGTGATGTGCGGTAAGCATAGAAACCTGTAGTAGTTAAAAAGAAAACCGAGGGCAAGCCTCCGCTGAAAGTATCCCCGACAGACTCATGCTGTCGGGGCAGCAGGTTGGTGCCCTAAAAAGCTTGATGGACTACAGGCTGTCTGTCATTCGCTATGCTCCTACTAATTACCGACCAGGGGATTATATCATGGGTAAGGGAGTGATTGTTACCAGCGGGTCGCCATCAGGGCTCCATTGACAACCTTTTTCAGCGATTAGCCTTCCAAACCATGATCGTGGGTATCTGACCAAAGAGGCTGATTTCAGTCCGCGCCTCACAGTTCCATCCGTCCATTTGAATCAGATCAGGTTGGTTGGTCAATAGGATGGCTTGACCATCGGGGGTCAAGACGCGTTTGATTTCTTTTCCGATTCTTTCATAGAGAACGCTCAGCGATTGGTTCGTATGCACAGCTCGTCCCCATGGAAGATTCGTAATCACGCGCTCCATGGATCGATCGGTAAGGGGCAATGTGCCTGCATCCCAACATTGCAGATGCAGATTCGCTTGACCAATAGAACGCGTTATTTTTCGCGGCTCTCACAATCTGAAGATCGATATCTCCGCCCCAAGCTTCGACCTGAACTGCCTCCGCTTCGATAAGAATGGTCCCCGCGCCGCAGCAGGGATCCAGCACTCGCATCCCCAGGCGAACACCTGCCAACGAAACGAGCGCCGCCGCCACGGTTGGTTTCAAAGAACCAGGGACGTTATCTTGTTTGTAAGCGCGTTTTGATAAGGAATGTTCACCCAGGCGAACTCCTATCACGGCACTCTCATCTTCGATGAAAATGCGTACATTCAGATTGGCTACTCTATCGTCTTCTGAATAGGTCCATCCTTGCGCCTCAGTGATGCCTTCGGCGCAGGCTAGTTTGATCTCCAGGGTGCTGTAGTTGCGACGACCCACAAAGTTGGCTGTGACCGAGAAGGTTGGTATTTCCGGAAGTGCACGTACCTGAGCACAGATGCGCGCGACTTGTTGTAACGGCAATCGATCGCTGGCAGCTTTTAATAATTTCAAGGCTTCGCGTGGACGGCCCATTCCATGCAGTGAATCTACGTATAAAAAAACATCATCTACCGTTCGCAAGTGAAGCAGAAGCCTTAGGTTTCCAGTACAGGTCGCAAAGACGCGTCGATAAGCGATTTGTTCAACGCTCACGTCTGGCAAACTTGCAAGTTCGTCCGCGCTAATGGATTCGAGCCCACGGGTGGTGATGGCAAAGATTTTATTCATCTGATTAATGGTAACAGAAAAATTTCAGTGGTGCGGGATACCTTTCCGCATAGAGTCAATTTGATGAGATATATCCATCTTTTTGAAGAAATCAGCGAATTTGTTTCTGAAGGTAACAATTTGATTTTTGTTAGAGGCAGTCGCAAGGATTGGGGCTGCCAGTTTCATTTGCAGTAAAATTCCACTAATTCAATCGGAGATTATATACATGAAACTCGTTACCGTATCACAAATGCAGGCAATTGAAAAAGAGGCCGATGCCAACGGTTTGGCTTACGATCAGATGATGCAAAACGCTGGTCGGGGATTGGCTGAAATCGTGCTGGATTTATTCCTGGATGAGGTTGAGCCCGAAGCAATGGGCCTGGTTGGTCCGGGTAATAATGGCGGCGATACCCTGGTTGCTTTGACCAGGCTGGCTGGTGAAGGCTGGAAGGCCAGCGCGTATCTGGTCAAGCGCAAGAAGGATGATCTGGTAAAGGATTCGTGGAAGCTGGCGGCACAGTCATTAGCGGCCCGGGCCTTGAGCAGTTGGAAGAAGCCATTAATACAGCCGATGTCTTTCTGGATGGTGTACTTGGCACTGGCATCAAATTACCGCTGAAAAAAGATGTGGCTGAAGTACTTTCCGAAGTGAATGATATTCTGGATGGTTTGGATCAGATTCCGCTGATCGTTGCCGTGGATTGTCCATCGGGCGTGGACAGTGATACAGGCGAAGCTGCAGATGAAACGATTCCAGCAGATCTGACGGTCACGATGGCAGCGGTAAAACAAGGACTGCTAAAGCTGCCAGCCTTCGAATATGCGGGTGAGTTGGAAGTGATGGAAATCGGTCTGCCGGATGATTTGTCTTCCTTCGATGAGTTGAACACGGAAGTTGCCGGCGAAGAAATGGTCTCTGCGCTTTTGCCAGAGCGGCCGCTTACTTCTCACAAGGGGACGTTTGGCACCGCGCTGATCGCCGCGGGATCCGTCAATTATACGGGAGCCGTTGCTTTGGCGGGAGAGGCGGCTTACCGCGTGGGGGCGGGACTCGTCACTTTGGCAGTCCCTTCTCCTTTGCATAGTGCTTTGGCGGGCACCATCCCCGAAGTGACCTGGATCCTGCTTCCGCATGAACTGGGCGTCATCTCGGCCAATGCGGCGGATGTGTTGAGGAAGAATCTCGAACGCGCCACCGCCCTGTTGATCGGTCCCGGTTTTGGCACACAAAAGACCACCAGGGAATTTATCGAGAACCTGCTGGCCGGGAAATCTGGTGCCAGCAAGACAACCGCGCGTATCGGCTTTGTGCATGAAGAGAGCGAAACCAACGAAGAAACCGACAATAAATTACCGCCCCTGGTTGTGGATGCGGGCGCGCTAAAGCTGTTAGCGCAGATCGAAGACTGGCATGAGAAACTTCCCGCGCCGGCGATCCTGACTCCTCATCCCGGGGAAATGGCTTCATTGACGAATTTATCCATCGCAGAAATTCAAGAAAGCAGGCAGGAGATTGCCAGGAAGTACGCAGGAAAATGGGGACACGTGGTGGTGCTCAAAGGCGCTTTCACCGTGATCGCCTCACCAGATGGAAGAACAATCGTGATACCTGTCGCCTCGCCAGCCCTCGCACGTGCGGGTACTGGTGACGTGCTGGCAGGTTTGATCGTCGGATTGCGCGCTCAGGGACTGGATGCCTTTGAAGCGGCTGTAGCCGGTGCCTGGATCCATGGACAAGCCGGCCTCTACGCCGCAGATGATCTCGGAACCACCGCGTCCGTTCTAGCTGGCGATGTGGTGAATTCCGTTTCCGATGTATTGAGTGATTTGGAATAATTAAAACCCTCGCTGGTTGAGTAGGCGGTGTTCGTCTGCCGTATCGAAACCACTTGCAATTGGTATATTTGCACGAACCAGTGGTTTGGACACCCGCACTTGCCTGCTGGTGCAAGTGTATGTGGCGATGACGGCCACTCGACCATGATGTGAAATCAAAAAAGAGGAGCCTGTTTGATTCAGGCTCCTCTTTTTTTCATGTTTCTTCGAACTTAGCTCTTCAAAAACTCTTCCAAAGAATCTTTGCTGATGCGATAAGCATTGCCCAGCTTCTTGGCCTTCAAGCTGCCCTCGGCGATGGCGGCTCTGACATCTTCTTCGGATACTTTCAGGATGCTGGCTGCTTCAGCGGGCGTCATCACTTCCGGAATGCCGCCAGAATTTCCGCCACCGTTGTTTTGCTGTTGAGGCTGTTGCATCGCGCCGGAGGTGGCTTGCTGCATCAGATTGCCGATGCCCATGCCAGCGCCAATGCCCGCGGTGAGACCAGCCCCACCGCTCGGATTCTGCGCGGCATCGCGCATCGCGTCCGCGGCTTGTAGTTGAGTATAGGTTGCCATATCGAGCATGCCCATATCGCGCAGTTCCTGAGCGGACTTGCTGGAGGGCTTCAGGTTGCCGATATAGAACGATTTGAGAGTCAGGCCGAGTGCTTCGAAATCATCCTGCGCCTTGGCGCGTACCGCCGCGCCCATCTCTTCGGTGAGACCGATCAAATCCACCACGCTCTTCGCAGCGGTCGTTTCGCCCAACACATCCTGCAGGATGGACAGCAGCATGGTGCGCAAGCGTTCCTCGATGTCAGTGGTGCGAAAAGCACCCTGTGTGCCAACAACTTGGGTGACAAACTGTTGCGGGTCCTTGACCTGGAAGGCGTATGTACCAAAACCTTGTAACAAGGCAACGCCCAGTCCCATGCCGGGATTGCGGACGATGATCGGCTGCGGCGTTCCCCATTTCTCGTTGGCGAATTCCTTCATCGAGACGAAATAGACTTCCGCGGGGAAGGGAGTACGATCATTGAAAGCCTTGCCGACAAGATTGATGAGCAAGGGAATGTTGGCGGTGCTGATGGTATGTCTGCCGGCTCTGAACACATCCAGCGCGTTCCCATCGCGGAAGAACACAGCCGCCTGCGCCTCGCGTACGATCACCTGGGAACCGATACGATAATCGCCAATGCCCGTTTCCGGGAACCGATGAACGATCTCATCCCTCATTTCATTCGGGTATTCAATGACGTCAAAAATTCTGGCCATGTTTTTCTCCTTTGAAAGTGTTTACGATTATAGTCCATGCACTAGTGAGCCACAAGTCGCAGATCTCGCGCTGCGGGGTCGAGATGGCGTTTTGGGCTGAACCGTTTTTCTTATTCCTTATACGGATTTTTATTCTCGACGTTGCTCCACGCTTCCTTATGAGGCCTCAGCCTGTTTCGCTTTCATCGGCTTGCCTGTTCCCTGACCTTTTACCATTAAGACCTCCGCCAGGATGCTGACCGCAATCTCCTCAGGGGTTTCCGCATTCAGTTCCAATCCCATCGGGGAATGGACGCGCGCGATCTGCTCCTCGGGTGTGCCATGTTCCTTCAGGGCCTTGACGGTCGTCAGCCAGCGACGCCGCGAGCCGATCACACCGATGTAAGCTGCCTCGGACGCGAGCAAGCTGGGAAGTCCCTGCGCGTCCACGCCGGAGCCGCGGCTGGTGATCACAATAAAGGTTTGTCTGTTGATTCTGAGTTGTTCGGCCAGCTTTCCCATTTCAACGGGATAATAGGCCTCCGCCCCGGGCACGGATTCGGGATTGCAAAACTCCGGGCGATCATCGCTGACTGCCACGCGGAATCCGAGCCATTTCGCCAGATGAACAACTGCTTTCCCCACGTGTCCCGCGCCGATGACGACGATCAGCGCGGGAGGCAGGATCGGTTCCACAAAGACCTCCACTGTTCCGCCACACACCCCCGGGTCGCCGCGCGCGGGTCAGCCATCGTATAAGACAAGTTTTGCGCGCTTCCATTTTTCAAAGATTCCAATGCAGCTTTGATCACGCGACTCTCCAATTCCCCACCACCGACCGTGCCGATGAACTTTCCATCCGGGTAGACGAGCATCTTACTGCCGACATGCCGTGGCGTAGAACCTTCACTTTTGGTGAGAGTGCACAACACAGCGGATTCATTATTCTGTGCGAGTTCAGTGAGAGCTTGATACATGGATTGCATGTCCCTATTATATGTCACGATGAGCGTACATCTGACTTAGATATGATTTCCTCTAATTCGAGAAATGAAAATTCGTCAAATGTCAATTGGGCAACTCTTCGTTGTTCAATCTATTCAGTATTGTTTTTCCAGCTATTAACAGACCCGGTCAATCGTACTTCGCCATGTATTTTATCAATAGTCATTGTTTCAAAAAAAGTGTTTTTTCCATACAGAGGCAACCCATTTCTTTTACATGTTTTAATTAATTCATTGCGAAACGATTCCATATCTTTTGGTTCGATGGGCTTAAATTCAATGTGAAAGCCTTTATGCCCTGAAAATATGATTTTGATTCGATCTTCTGACTTGGCCCATTGTTCGATAATAATGTTAGACAAATCTTGGTTAATTCATGCGCTTTTTGAAGGTCAGGTGTTTTTTGATGGAAAGAGTCAATTAAAGGCTTATCGGATTCGTTATCGATATCAATAATTGCCGGCATGCACACAATTGTTTTTGATTTCGAAATATCTCCATAAAGTGTTAAGGATCGCCACAAATTTTCACAAGGATGATCCCTGATAATTTGATTCAGATCTCGAATCTTTACTACTTTACCGCTCATCCCTTCAATGAAGGGCTCTTCTTCAGGACGACTGTAAACTTCGACATAGCTATCTGGCACCTCTTCAGGCCACAGGATTTGATTGCTGGATGCGAAAGGCATTATTCTTGGGTCTCAAGCAAATGATTTTCAAGCCGATCCATGGCTTCCATGAAGGCCATCTCAAGATCGACGTTATGCGTTTTGGAGAGAGCAATCACCGACCATAAGCAATGTGCCAACTGCGCTTCCAGTTTTTCCTTGCTATTGGCGATGACGCGTTGACCGCTTTCCGCCATGACAAGCTTCACCAGATTATTGACATCAGCCGCAAAACCCTCTGCGATTTCCACATCGGTATGCGGCGAGCCATAAAGATCGGTCTCCTTGATCTCATATTGTCTGCGCAGATCCATCGCCCGGTTAACTAACTTTTGAAATTCCATTAATTCTCCAGTACCCCAACATTCACAGGCATAAATATTCTTCTAAATCAGGAGGTACTTCTTTATTTTCCCTTTACTTTTTTACTGGCATTCATGATGGTCATTCCTATCACTTCGTCATTTTCGTAGCGAACAACAACATCATTATCCAGTAATTCTGAGTCGTCTGCATGACTAGGTTTCTTGAAATTAACGTAAAGCACATCGGCTTCTTCATCATAGGAAAGCCAGATGTTTTTCTGATTCAATTGTAAAACTTGTGGCACAAAGGTGAGTATGCGATTGAGGTCTACGGTTGCCATATCTTCTTTCTCCTTTCCAATCTGTTCCAGCGCCTGGTTATAAAGGCAGTAATAATAAATCCGTCCTTTTTGTCTACTTCACGATAAACGGCAACAATATACTTCTCGGGTTCAATTTCACGCGCGGCCAGCGATTCGCCTGTTTTGCCTTCAAAAGCAGCCATTGGTTCCTGGATGGTCTCAAGAACATCATAAAGATACCCTGCCATTTCAGCATGTTCCTCTGTGATGTGAACCCAGGGCTCATCCGGTAATCTTATTGTAACGCCATTCACAGACTTGGTTGTGTTCACAATTTCTTATCTCTCCAATAATCCCAACACCACGGGCAATAACTGCTTCTTTCTGGAGACCACACCCGGTGCGTCGCGCGTCCCGTCAGAGAGCGGGGGATACGGCAAGTCGTCGAGAACTGGCGGCGCTTCTGATGAGATGATCAGGCGGCTCGAACCGCGCACCACATCGGTGACGAGCAGCATGGCAAAGTCCAGGCCACGTTTGTCTTTTAGTTCATCGAGTGCCTTGGTCAGCGGCTTGAGATGATCGGAGAGTTGCAGCAGGTCAGTCACTTCGGCTTGGGCGATGGCGAGTTTAAAGCCGTTGGCTTCATAGGCTTTGATATCAGTGCTGACAATTTCTTCCGGTTTGCGATTGGAGAGTCCGGCTCCGGCAGAGATCACCGCTTTGCCGTAGGAGACGAGGGTTTCGCCTTTGAGCGGACCATTCCCCACAAAGGTCCAACGAGCCAATCTTTGGGCCGCGTCCTTGTCGCGCGGCGTAGTGGTGGGAGAGGACAGGATAAGGGTATCAGACAACAGCCCCGCGAGAAGCGCTCCTGCCAGCGCGGGCGGCATGGAGAGTCCGGCTTCGGCAGTCTGTTCGCAAACGAGAGTCGAGGTCGACCCGACCACATCCACTGTAAAACGGATTGGTTGATGCGTATACGGATTGCCCAGCCGGTGGTGATCCAAAATCTCCAACAGTTCGGCTTCTTCGAGCGCGGCGATGGATTGGCGCGGCTCGTTGTGATCCACCATGATGATCTTGATGCGCGGTGGTTTGAGAATATCGCGTCTGCCGAGCAATGCCCACGTAGGAACCATTTTCGTCCACCACCCAGTAATCATCACCCTCATTGCGCAGGATGCGAGTGAGAAAGTCGCGGATGTGCCCGTTGGCCGGGAACTTGGGAACGTCTGTATCCGCGGCCTCCTTGCAGGCCACGGTCATCATCTCGCGTACTGTTGCATCGCCTGGCTGTGGGCCGAGCACCTCGGTAAAGTAGCGAAAGAGACTGAAGCCGTTGATCAAGCCATACGGTTTGCCCTCGTCATCCACCACGGGCGCGAGGCCGCCCGTGCGACTGGCCAAAGTCCAGGCTGTGCCGAGCTGCGCATCAGGGCGAATACTATCCAAGCGGCGCATGACGGATTCAAAGCGCGGGGAAGCGTCCGTGAGCAGGAGCGGCGCGTCCAATTGAAGTTGTTTCAGCACCCAGGCAGATTGTGGGTTGACCGCACCGGCGCGTGCCGCGATGGTATCCAGCCCATCGCGTTCCCGCAGCAGCCAGGCATAGCCCATTGCAGAAGCAATAGAGTCGGTATCCGGGTTGACGTGTCCAATCACATAAATTCGATCTGCCATAGGATTATTTTACTCGTTACTCTAAGAAGCACCAAAAAAATTATCGACTCTGCAATGCTCGCCACACTTTTTCCGGTGTGGTCGGGTTGTCATCCACGTTCACCCCAACCGCGTCGAGAATGGCATTGCCCACCGCGGGAGCCACGCCATCCATCGGGATTTCAGCCACGGCTTTGACCCCGAACGGATGACTCGGCTCGAACGTTTCCACAAAGATGGTTTCCAGCGAGGGCATCTCATGGGCACGGAAGATGTGATAACGGTCAAGATCGCGTTCGATGGCGTTACCTGTTTCATCGTAACGCATCTCTTCGCAGACCGCATAGCCGAGGGCTTGAGTCATGCCGCCTTCGATCTGACCGGAGGCCGTGAGCGGATTCACGATCACGCCCGAATCGACCGCCATCACCAGCTTGTCAACCGTTACCGCGCCGGTCTCCACATCCACAGTGATTTCCGCGAACTGCGCGGCGAAAGGAGGCGGCGATACCGGCGAAACATAACTGGCTACGCCCATGATCTGTTCCTGATTTTCTTTGTGCAAGGAATGCAACGCAATTTCAGAAAAAGGCACGGCTCTTCCATCCGGCGCGATGGCCTGGCGATTGGCAAGCTGGATGTCAGCATGTTCTTCCAAACCTAACATCATCGCTGCGCGGAACTCGAATCCGTTCGGCGCAAATCTCGGCAGCCTTTGCAGCCGCTGTGCCAGAGATGTAGGTGGTCGAAGAGGCATAGGCACCTTTGTCAAAGGGCGTGAAGTCGGTGTCGGAAGAATAGGTGATCATATCTTCGAGCGGAACGCCCAACACCTCGGCAGCCATCTGTGCCAGCACCGTATCCGAGCCCGTGCCTAAGTCTGTCGCACCGACCAGCAGATTGAACGAACCATCATCGTTCATCTTGATCGAGGCGCCGCCCATATCCAGATAAGGAATGGCGGTACCCTGCATCACCATGGCTACACCGATCCCTTTTTTGCAGGGACGGGATGACCCCGCGCTTACGTGCCATTCATCATTGCCGAATTTATCATCCCAGCCAATGGCGGCCTTGCCCTGTGCCACACATTGTTCCAATCCAACCGTATGTACGATCTCAGGTCGCGGCTCGCGGCCTTCATTCCAGGCAGTGGAGAACGGATGGTATTCGCCGGGTCGAATGGTGTTCTTCAAACGGAAATCGATCGAGTCGAGATTCAGGGCGCGGGCGATCTTTTCCATGTGACGTTCCACGGGCCAGTAGCCCTGCGGAACGCCGTAGCCGCGGAAGGCGCCCGCCGGCGGTGTGTTGGTATACACCACATCCGCGTAAAAACGGATGTTCGGCGTCTTGCGATATTCTCCATCGCCGACGTATAAAGCCATGGCTTTGTGGCCGGTGTTGCCGGTCACGGTCAGCGCGTGGCAGCCGTGGGCGCCCGTATCGGACAACGCGTACATTTCATTGGCGGTGATCGTTCCATCGCGTTTTACACCGGTCTTCATCTTGATCTTCATCGGATGCCGTGCCCGCGACGCGATAAACTCTTCCTCGCGCGTATATTCGTAGATGACAGGTCGCTTCGTGGCAATCGTGAGGTGCGCAGGCACATCCTCCATCAACATTTCCTGTTTGCCACCGAAGCCACCGCCGATGCGTGGCTTGATGACGCGGATTCTTTTTACCGGCAAGTTCAAAACGGGAGCAAGCATCCTTCTCACGTGGAACGGAACTTGTGTGGAAGTGCGGATTACCAAGCGATCATCTTCATCCCAATAGGTCACACAGACATGCGGTTCAATGGAAACCTGCTGGACCTTCGGCACTTCGTATTCGGATTCGAAGATTTCATCGGCTTCCTTGAATCCTTTTTCCACATCACCGATATCAATGCGGATTTCGGCGGCGAGATTCTTTTCCGGGTTGGAATCCGCGAAGTTAACGTACTCAGGCTCATCGTAAATCTTGATTGCTTCCGGCCTCATTGACTCTCGAGAATCGAGGATGGCTGGCAGGATTTCGATATTCCACGTCAATCAGGCTCAACGCTTTTTCGGCGATCTCGGGAGTCTCGGCCGCGACAAAGGCGACGCGGTCACCGACAAATCTCACTTTGTGATCCAGGGAAAACAGATCCAGCGGCCCGGGGATGGGATCCGATTGGCCGGCTGTCGAATAAACAACGCGCGGAATATCTTGATACGTCAGCACTGCCGCAACACCTTTTAATGCTTTGGCCTTGCTGGTATCAATGGATTTGATAAGCGCATGGGCATGCGGGCTGTGCAAGACGCGTGCATGCAGCAAGCCGCGCATATCCATGTCCGCGGTGAAGGCCGGTTTGCCTTGGACAAGTTTGACCGCGTCCACTTTTTTCTCAGGCTTGCCTACGGTCTGATACCGTTGTGTTTGGGGTGTAACCACCACCTTGGGACGGGTCATGACATTGGCCAGTTGCTCGCTGGGAAGGTCAGAGGGCGGTTGAGCCGCGGGCGGATTGTTCCAACTTCCCAAATCCCAATTGACAGAATCCAGGTCGAATGGCTCATCGCCGCGCATCACAGCCGCAGCTTTCAACACGGCCTGTACCGGTTTGAGATAACCGGTGCAGCGACACAGAACGCCACCAATGGCTTCACGCACCTGCTCTTCACTGGGATTCGTATTCTTATCGAGCAATGCCTTTGCCGCCAGGATCTGCGCCGGCGTGCAGTAACCGCATTGAATTGCCCCTGATTCGACAAAAGCCTGCTGCAGCGGATGCAGACCTTCGGTCTTCCTCCAACCTTGTTCGGGATGTTCACCCAATGCCTCGATGGTGACAAGGTTGTGCCCTTCAGCTTCCGCGGCGAGCATGGAACCTGCGTTGACAGGTTTGCCATCCAGCAGGACCGTGTCCGCACCGGAGAGACCGTGTTCATCGCCGAACTTGATGCCATAAAGCCCAAGTCCCCGCAGGGCAGCGAGCAAAGTCGTCGGATGGCGCGCATTCAACATCATGTTTATTTCCATTGATAGTAAGTTGGAGTTTCATACAATCCCTTTCGAAAGAATAAAGAAAAGTGGATTAATCGGTATCAGTTTCCGGTTCGGGCGGAGGCGGGTGTAATTGCCAGAGGTCCCGGTCCATCTGCACGGCGCTGCTCCAGGCAATCTCCGAGGAGGCAAGCTGATCATCGATCTGGCTGCTCAACTCACTGAAGATATCGTCTGTGATGCCGCGATCGGTGAGAAGCTCGCTGAGCGCCAGGCGTTGATATTGGAGGAACTCCCGCCACGCGAAGTCAAGTTCTTCAGTTTGAACGTCCGGATATGTTCTCAAAGTTTCCTGCATGGAATCAGTCAAATCCTTGGTGTAATTCGTAATGGTCTCTGTAATGATCTCCCATGCCTGTCTGGAGATCATGCCTTCATGATGGATTTTCTTCAGCCGGTCATAGGCCGCGTGCGTCGTGGCGATTCTGGCGCGCCGCAGATCATATTCATCCTGCTCCTTGCGGCGCTGAACAATGCCCATACGTTTTACCAGCCAATTCATGGTTGTGCCTTGGATCAGCAAGGTGAAAAGGACGACCCCGAAAACCATGGCTCTTAACTGCCCACTGGTTTCTCTGCCGATGGCAACCGGTAAACCCAGCACGAGGGCCAGTGAGATCGCACCGCGCAAGCCTCCCCAATACAGGATATGTTTCCAGCGCAATGGAATCGTCTTGGAACGCCGGAACATTCCATAGACTACGATCAGCCGCGACAACAGGGCTGCCAGGATGCCCCACAGGATTGCAGTCCAGTTCGCGAACAATAACGGTAGATCCACCACAATGCCGATCAACAGGAAGACAAATGAGTTGGCAAGGAAGGACATGAAGTCCCAGAAATTGAACACTACGATGCGCGTGGTGGAAGACATGCCACGTGGGCCAATATCCCCATTGACCAGTCCGGCCGCAACCACGGCGAGTACGCCACTCACGTGGAGAGTCTCTGCCAGAATAAAGGCGCCATACGCCAGCACAAAGGTAATGGCCGTTTCGATCAGATGATCATCAACTCTGGAAATGAGAAAGGATGCCAGTAATCCCAGGACCAATCCGATGCCCAGACCGATTCCCGCACTGTACAGAAACGTACCGATACCGCTCAGGATGCTGAATTTTCCGGTGAGGGCGGCAACTACGACAATGTTGAAGATCACGATGGCCGTACCGTCGTTCAAGAGGCTTTCCCCTTCGAGTAATACCTGCAATCGTTTCGGCACGCCCAGGGATCGAAAGAGGGCGATCACCGCGACCGGGTCGGTCGCGGCGATGATAGAGCCAAATACCAGCGCATTGGCCAGCGCGATCCCTGCGCCCAGATGGACAACGCCGCCAGCCAGGAACGTAGTCAGCAGGACACCCACCACTGCCAGCGCCAGGATCGGTACGATATTACGCCGCAGTTCATTGGTAGGAAGATGGAAGGCCGCTTCGAAGATCAGTGGCGGAACGAAAATCCCCAGGATCAGTTCGGGTTCCACTTCAAAATTGAATTGCTGATAAAGGACCGCCAGCACCGCGCCAACGATCACCAGACCTACTGTGTATGGCATGCGCAAGCGGCGGGCGAAGATGCCCACCAATGTGGCGATCAACAACAACGCAACCGCGTATTCCTCGATCACAAAAATCTCAGTCATGCAAACTCCATAAGCTATTAAGTTGTTCTCTCAATTCATTGACCGATTTCTTCCCGCCTTCCTCATCCTTATAGAACCAGGCCTCCCAGCCGTTCACCGGCGCATCGTTCATCAACGAACGGGCAACGGCGTGAATGGATCCTGTGACCTCGCCGCAGCGAAGATGTCCATTGGATAAGATCTTAGCCCGGATGCCATCCCTGGCAAAGTAGAGTGTCTGACCCGGCTTGAGCAACCCGTTTTCGAGTAGCGCGCCAAACGGGATCCGCATCTGCTTCCGTTTTGGAACATGGAGTGCCGCCTCATCCGCCTCTGTGACCGCGTCGATGCGTTTCTGCGCGATCTTGATATATTTCTTATCAAGCTCGATGCCAATCCAGTTGCGACCCAGTTTCTTTGCCACCGCGCCGGTCGTGCCACTCCCGAAAAACGGATCGAGCACTACATCCTCCGGATTCGAGGAAGCCATGACTACCCGATATAACAAACCTTCCGGCTTCTGTGTCGAATGCGCTTTCTTGCCATTCACCTTCAGGCGCTGCTTTCCTGTGACAATCGGCAGATACCAATCGGAGCGCATCTGCAGGTCATCGTTCAGGGCCTTCATGGATTGATGGTTGAAAGTATATTTCGCGCCTTTTTTCTTTTGTGCCCAGATCAAGGTTTCATGTGCATTCGTAAATCGCACGCCGCGAAAATTAGGCATGGGATTGTTCTTGATAAAGACAACATCGTTCAAAACCCAGAATCCCAGATCCTGCATGAGCGCGCCCACGCGATAAATATTGTGATAAGTACCAATGACCCAGATCGTGCCAGTGTCTTTTAGAACGCGCTGGCTCGCCGAAAGCCACTGACGCGTGAAACTGTCGTACTCTGTAAAATCATTGAACTTATCCCAACCGTCATTCACCGCGTCCACCTTGGTCATATTGGGGCGATATAGATCGTTGCGTAATTGCAGGTTGTAAGGAGGATCGGCAAAGATCAAATCCACCGAGCGCTTAGGCAGGGAGTTCAGCACCTCAACGCAATTTCCATGAACGATTTGGTTAAGAGGCAGATTGGACACGAGGAAATTATACCTTTACCAATCCGCTTGTGGAGCGTGAATGCATCAGTTCACGGCATCAACGTAAGCTGAAAGGGAACAATTGCGCGCCCAATTTCATTGTATAACTGGGAAGACCCCTGCAATTGCGGTTGTTTTCAATGTTGAATAAATCTCATGTCATTTGTGAATAATAGTTCTCGTGATCTCTTTAGGCGTATCCTTCTGTGCTTTTGTTGCGTGATGCTTCTGCTGGCCGTGATCAGCTGTGGAGCGATGAACAGTATTCTTCCAGCGACTCCTACGCTGACGCCCACCGCTTCCATTACCCTTACATCCACTGCAACTCCAACACCCACCGTTACATTGACGCCCACCCCGACCGGGATTCCCATCGTGTGCGGCGGGCCGCCGGCCATGTTCATTTTGCTGGTCGGGAGCGACGCGCGTAGCAATAGCTATGCGGTTGGTTTGGCGGACGCGATCCGTGTGGTGCGCCTGGACTTTGTCGATCCGCATATCGATGTGCTGACCTTCCAACGAGATTTGTATGTCGAGATTCCCGGTATTGAAAGCCATCACGGGATCACCCATGGCAAGCTCAACCAGGCTTATTTATATGGGAATCCGGGTTACGCCTATTACGATGGACCGGGACAGGGTCCGGGCCTCCTGGCCTTGACGCTGGAGCATAACTTTGGCGTGCATGTCGATCATTACGTTGCCATGAATTTGCAGACCTTTGTCCGCATCGTGGATCAGCTGGGCGGAATCGATGTTGACTTGCCCTATGCGATCAATGGACGCGCCAAGGGCTCAAGTGATCCCAATCGATATTTTCCAGCCGGGCAACAACATTTGAATGGATATCGCACCATGTTGTTGGCGCGTCTGCGCACGCAGGGAGACTTTCAACGTGCAGATATACAAAATCTGATCCTGCAAGCCTTTGCGGAAAAACTGCTGGGCTTCTCTACAATTCCCAAATTACTGGAATTGATCGATAGCTTTATTGACGCGGTGCAGACCGATCTGGGTCCCGTGGAAATTGCTCAGTTACTTTGTTTGAGAGCCAGACTCAGCAAGCAGACGGTTAACTTTGATAATTTCCCTGAAAACCTATTCAAGAATGGACGCGTGCAAGACCCGGTGCTTGGCAATACTTCCATCCTCGAGGTTGACTTTGATATCTTGAAGACATATGTTCAGAAGTTCAATGAGGGCAACTGGCCCGGTCCCCAAGAAGACCATCATGGAGAAGGCATCCCCTAGATTTCAGTGGCATTTATCTCTTCCAGGCATCTCTTCGCCAGTGTTGCGGCGACATCCATCCGATATTCGGCAGAGGCCCATTCATCGTTTGCTTCGTGGAAGGCGTTGCGTGCGGCGGTTTGTGCTGAGCGCAGGGCGTAGTCCAAAGTTGAAGCGCCTTCCGCTTCGGTTCCATCCATGGCGAGCATCGGATCTTTGCCATAGCCGCCCAAGACGAGACGCGTGCGACCGGAGTTCCATTGAGCCAGCGCGGCGCAGACGATCGGCTTATCCGCGGGCGTGCGGGAGACATATTCAAAGGCAAGCTTTACATTCAGTGGAATGGCGATCTTTGTAATCAGTTTGCCGCGCATCTGCTCGCGCAAAGGTAACAGATCGCCAATGTTGATCGTATCTTCCGCCTTGGAATGACTGCTGATAATGACCCTTGCATCCAAAGCCAGCAAGACACTTACAAAGGTAGATCTGCCATCACAAGCGATGAGGGTACCCGCAACAGTGGCCGCGTTCCGAATATTCAGCGGCGCTTCAAGTTTAAGCGCAGACTTCAAAGCCTCAGGACAATCTTCGGACTCGAATAGTTCTTGCAAGGTAACGGTTGCACCAATCTCAAGGCCGTTACCTTGTTTCTTAACGGTATCAATCTCTAGAGCTTGCAGGTCGACTACTTCAACCGGAGCGGAGGTCGGATGAGAGAGAAGCGTTCCGCCACCAAGGGGCAGAACGCCTGGTTAAGTCAGAAGTGTCAGAGCTTCGTCCAAAGTCTTCGGTCGATGATAGGCAGTGATCATGAAAGCCTCCACAGGAGATATCTTTATTATACAGTTAAAAAACAGACCGCCATCATTGGGGTGGCGGTCTGCGCTTATCAACCTCCTTGAATATGGGAAGCGAGTTCAGGCAACAGGTATTCCTCTTTCAGCGCCTGTACGATCACTTCGAATTCACCGCCATCATCATAATGACCGTAAAAACGCCACACCGGCTGAATATAAAGCGGACTGCCATCTAGGTGATCCACCTGCCAATTGGGATTGGTGACGTAATACATCAATTCGACCTTTTCGATGGTGAGAGTCGGAGGAACATAATTTTGCGGTGCCAATGCTTCATCCATCATTTGGGGCCGATCGGCTGTAATCGTTAATTCTGTCTGCTCACCGCTTTTGGGATTGATCGCCATGGCGCCGCTAAACACTCGCAGGGCCGGGTAGCCGCCAAACAATTCGTCCGGAATGGCAAGCGCTTCTATCAAAACTGGATCACCTTCATTTCCAATCAGTGAACTGCCTGGCGTGCCGTCTACGAACAACTGAACATAAGTCTTGCCATCCTCAGTGGTGAACAGGGTGGCAGCCTGGCCTTGAACCTGGGTATTCTTTTGCCTGCCGCGCAATATCTGGAAGTTCAAATCAGAGAAGGGAATTTCATAATGATCGACCTTGATCACCAATATGCCATTCTCGTTGGCGCGCTCCACTGTGCCCCAAATCTTCACCGGACGGTTGTTGTAGTTTTGCAGGGCCTGTAAATCGCTTCCTTCCAAAAGCATGTAGCCAGCGGGATTGCTACCGACATCGGCAACGAGCCCATATTCAACACGCTGACTGCCGTCTGCCTGTGTGTAGATGTTGACTGAAACGAGACCGTGCAAGCCAGCAATTTTCTGACCCACTTCAGAGGGAACAGATTCCGCACCCGGAATGATGATCTTTTGACCAATGAAAATCAAGGGATCGCTCAAACCATTTGCCTGCATCAATTCATCGACAGTGATCCCGTAGTTCTGTGCGATCATGCTCAGCGTATCACCTTCCTTGACAGTGTACTCGCCGGTTCCTTGTGTGAAGGAAGGCTGCGGCGTTGGTGTTGGGAAGGCTACCGGCGTTCCGCTCAGGTTGAGTTTGTAGAAGCCGAGTCCGCCACCCCCGCCGCCACCACCACCACCCATGGTCATGCGATCATCGATCAGTGTCCACTCATAGTTATTTCCTTTTCGTACACCGACTACGAAGGCATTCTCAAACGGCATGGGAAGATCGGTGGGAACATTGGGGTTCAGGATCAAATCACCCTGATCAGGCGTTGAAAGGAGCACCTGTCCGTTTTCGCGATGCAGGGTACCCACCAGGCCATCCTGTTGAAATTCCGAAGGTTTCCAGGATTCGACGTTGAACTTTTCGATCCCGTTTTCAGTGACGAATTGTCCTGTGGCTTCGATGAAAGTGTTCGGCGCGAGGGCGTCGAATCCGCTTGTGTTTCCTGTGATGGTGTATCCATCGATTTGTGCAAAAGATGATTTGGTCGAGTCCAATGCGGGAGTGGAGGAGGCGTAGCCATAAATGGTGATCTTTTCATTCCGGTCATAGTCGCGGCGCCATTCCGTAGGCTGGGAGAGTGATGAAGAAAGCGCGCTCTCGATCTTCCCGGTGAGGATGGAATCATCCAGTAGTTTTTGAAAGGCCTCTTGCGCTGAGATGATGCCATAAGTTTGTGTGCTCACGGCCTCGTGATCCATCAGGTTGGCTTCGACTTGCAGCACTTGTCCATTTTCATCCAATATTACGTGCATGGGGTAGGATGAAAAAAATTCATAACGCATCGGGAAGCCGTCAGGAGAGAGCGGCTCTACAATATATCCATTGCCGGGGGCAGCAGAGTCGACTTTGTGAGGAACGTTGAATCCATATGTTTGCAAGAAGTCATTAATGATGGCTTCTGCGTTGGGATTCGTTACCCCGCCAAGATTGTTGTACGCCCTCGCCGTGTCTGTTGTATAGGTGAAGAGCAGATTGGAAGCCACTGTCAGTGATTGTTTGCCATCAGTAATGAGGTAATCATTTGTCTTTGTAACGGGATTTGGTGATAGATATATTTCACCTTGAATCCCAAATCGTTCGGCCAGTGCGCGGGCTTCGTCAACGGTCGCCGCCTGATCGCTCTTTAGCAAATACACATTTGCTTCCGCGGGCGCCTCTGGCAAGGGCGCATTTAAATATAAATTGGCGCCGCGCCAGTCGTAGCCTTCGCTGTGCGCAATGGGTGTGGCCGTTCCATTTGTGACGACATTAGGTGTGGTGATCACAGTCGGTGTGGGGATGACCGCATCGAATAAAACTTCAGTCACAAAGGTCAGCGACGCATCCCCAACATGGCCGGTGATTTCCCAGCAACCAGTGGAGGGGAAAATCAACGTGGATGATTGGAAATTGTTGAAGCCTTCAAGCAACTCGTATTGTAATGGCTCTGTCTTTGCATCAAGTCGATGCCCCTCGATGGTTAATTCTCCATCTATGCCGCGATACCAGGGCCAGTCCGTTTCGAAGGAACCGTTTGCTCTCTGGTTGAAAGGTGATAAATATATTTGGCCGTCCGGCTTTAGCACAGTCCAAATCTCGCCATTGCCGAAAAGGTTCGGGTCACTGGTTGTCTGGCTGGGCTGTGTACCCGGAGGCAGGCTGCCATTTGGCTCTGTTACTGGACAAGCGAATCCATTCGGCGTGCCATTTGCGGCGGGTTGCGGTCTGGGAATGAGAAGTCTTGATACTCCAACTCAAGACCAAGCCCAATACAATCATCATGGCCACCCAACGTAAGGTTGGTGAGATTTGTTTTAATGAATATCCAAGACAACCGGGTTTGGGTTGATGTGCCACCCTGAGTTTCTCCTCTAATTCTCCTGCGAAGTGGGAGTTGACATTGGTCTCTTCTGCCAACTCGTATAATTCTTGTGCGAACTTTTTGTTTTCGGCGTCCATGTTATTTGTAAATTTGTGGTTCATAGTTCCACCTCCAGTGCCAGGGAGGTACGTTCACGCAGATCCTGTAATCCACGCCCGATGAGCATCTTGACCGCGGCTTCACTCTTCTTGAGGACGCGGCCTGCTTCTGCGTTCGATAGTCCGCCGAAGAAAGTCAGGACGATCGCTTCGGCGCGATCGGGGGAGATGCCGCGCAGCGCGCGGGAAATGGATTCAAGCTGCAGGCGTTGATGCGCCTCTTTATCGGTGGACAGATTCGGGCCTGGGATGTGCAGCGCCGCCTCCAACGGAGCCTCAGGCTTGTTCCCCCTGCTTCGCAAAAACATGAGTCTCTTCCGGGAAGCAATCCCCATGATCCACGCGGCGAAGGAACCACGCCCGCGAAAAGAGCGCAGGCCCTCCAGCGCGGCGATGAAGGTCTGCGAGGTGAGATCCTCCGCGTCTTTGACGTTGCCGACGTGCGCCATGTGATAGCGAAAGACGCGATTCACATTTTGATGATAGAGTTCAGCAAAGGCGTCGCCATCCGTGATCCCACGTTGCGCTAAATCGTTTTCATCCTGCTCTTCAGTTTCTGTTGCCATAAGGGTAGTCATGGACCTCCTGTCTATTGTGCGCGCGATAAATATGTTGCAGGAGGCGGGAAAAAAGTAACAGGGAAATTGCCTCTTGTCACTGGGAGCGAAGCGAAGCAATCTCCAGGACTAGCTGCTTGAAACTACTCTGGATATACCTTCCACCCCACTTCTTCTAGGCTGGAAAGATCAAATTGGTCTGCCGGGACATCGATCAGCAGTGTTCTGCCCTCGGCCAATAATTCCTCCGTTTCGGCATCGTAAATGCCCGCCCAGGCCTCAGCCGATCTGGCACGGGATTTTTTTGCCTTGCCAATGATCTTGAGTTGTCTGCCGATCGGCACGTTCTTACGATATTTCACTTCCAACTTGGCGGTATACATAAAACGCGGATTCAAAGGATCACTGCCCATGTGGGCGCGGCCCGAGATCTCATCGATGATCGCGCCGACGATCCCACCGTGCAGGACGCCGGGGTAACCTTGAAAGTGATCCGGCGCGATATAAGTGGATTCCACCTCGCCGGGCGCGGTTTCGTAAATGTGTAGGTGCAAGCCAACTGGATTTTCCATCCCGCAGATAAAACAATGTTTGGAATTGGGTTGGCGTTTTCCCGCGATTTTTTGTGTTTGCATGGAGCCAGAATTTTCCTTTCCAAATTTTATTTTGCTGAAATTAGCGATGAGTTTTCACCCCAATCTGCTGGCACATTTCGAGCACCGGACAGGTTGAGCAACGGGGCAGGCTTCCGGTGCAGATGTGTTTTCCAAACGGGACGAGCAGACGATTGATCTCGATCCAATAACGTTTTGGAAGTTTGGCTTCCAGGGCTGCCATGGTTCTTTCAGGTGTGGAGGCCTGCACATATCCCCAGCGATTCGTCACGCGCTGGACGTGAACATCCACGCTAATGAACGGTTCTCCGCAGGCGATGCCCAATACCAAATTGGCGCATTTGGGACCGACACCGGCAAATGAAACCAACACTTCTGAATCGCAGGGCAGCTTTCCATCATATTGTTTGACGACGCGCTGCGCAATGGCGAGAATCTGCCCCGCCTTCCTCTCGTGAAAAGTACATGCATGGATCAGCTCGTCCAGTTCTGCATGGCTGAGCTTGCCAACCTCCTCCGGAGTACGCGCACGTTCGAAAAGCTTGCGGGCCAGAAGCAGGGTCACTTCGTCGTAGGTTCGAATGGAGATGATACAGGCCACCAATTGCTCAAACGTGGAGCTAAAGCCGCTTTCTGCCAACTGGAAGAGTGCCGCCTTCGGCCAGGGGCGAACGGCAGTCCGAATGCGCTCGATCGCCAGATCAATATCAAAAGGTTTCTGATTTTGGGGGTCCATGGAGCGGCTCTATTATACTCATCCAGGCTTTAAAAGGGCGCAAAGTTGCTGGAAAAGCCGCGAAATTGTATTGGTCAGAAATAGCCCGAACACAAATTCTGGCGCTTTGAGCAATTTCTGCGGTGAAATCACCTTTGTTTGGTTCGGAGATTGCCAAAAAGCTAACAATGAGACTGTTCGCCCTTTATCTGATGATTGCAGAAAAGCCGCGAAATAATCGTCCGCGTTGCCTGATTCTTAGCAGATTTCTTAGTCGTGACTCAATTACGAATTTAATATTTACGGAAACACGTTTTCAGACTAAGATTATAGGGATGAAGTACGGAAATTTTCACGGCCACGAAGTTGTTGTTTTGGAAAATGGGCACTTTCGGATCGAGTGCCTGACGAAGGCCGGGCCTCGTATTGTGCGCTTGATTCCAAGCTGGATGGGGGAGAACGTCTTTGCGGAGGCGCCCGATATGACGTTTGAAGCGCCGTCCGGAGAATTTCGCTATTATGGCGGGCATCGTCTTTCGTTTGCACCGGAAACACTGGCCGGTACCTACGCACCAGATAACGATGCAGTGGACGTCGATGAGCGCCGGAACGGTTTGCGTATCAAAGGTCCGGTTGATCCGCATACTCATATCCGCAAAAGTATTTCCATTCAATTGACTTCATCTGAACCGTTTGTGTTGGTGAAACACAGCCTGGAGAATCTCAGTGATAAACCCATCACGTTGGCACCGTGGGCCATCACCATGATGCGCCCCGGTGGGATTGGGATGCTGCCTCAGCAATATCGGAATATAGATGTGGATGGAGTGCTTCCCAATCGACATTTTGCTTTGTGGCCGTATACCCACTGGCGCGATCGTCGCCTGCGTTTTGGTGAAGAGTTTATTACCGTGAAGGCCGGCGCGCCGCGCGAAGGGATGAAGTTTGGATACTTCAATTCACATGGCTGGCTGGGCTATTTATTCGATGATGTTTTGTTCGTAAAACGATTTGGCGTGCGCAGTGACGCGACCTATCCTGATTATGGCTGCAACTCGGAAGTGTTCAGCAATCACCGTACGGTTGAACTGCAAAGTCTCGGCGCGGTTACAGAGTTGGCGCCGAATCGCTCTGTTACTCATACGGAAACGTGGGAAGTCTATCAGGAAGATAAGATCCCCCAGGATAAATTTGGAACACGAAGTCTCCGGGAACGCCTGAATCAGGGAACCTGATTTCCTTCAGGCAAATTCAGCATATCCGCCATACCGCAGGAATCTTCATAGGCAGTTCGTGCCCCGCCCTCACCAGGGATCGGTTCGATATTTTCATTCCCATTGATATCAATGCCGTTTCTGATCTGATTACCCGTGCCGACAGCCTGGCGAATTAACCCTGGCCTATGATTGAAATCATATGGGTGCGTTTCATTTGAGTTATAAAGTAATCAGACGGCCAAAGGTAACAGGCTAGGCTTGGTGCGCCTGCTTGAGACAAGCGCTCGGAGGACGGGCCGAGAATTTATGGCTTGGGATTCAAGGGCTGGCATGTTGGGTACAGATTGTCTGTATAAACGGAGTTGTCGTTGTTCCCTGCGATAAGCATAGTATGCGGCCCCATCATCGTTTTCAGCCACAGCGCGCCGGCGCAGCAAGTTTTCAGCGCCGGTTTGCAGCCAACACATGCCAGACAGTTCAAAGCGATCTTTAACAAAGTGAGGACAAGCGCCTTGGATGGCGCCGGCTGCGATCGGATACCCCTTGGCCAGATAAGTTTGATAATCCCGGTAAGGCAAGTTGCGCTCAAAGTAGTTGGCTGTTTTGTGGAGTTGTGTTCTTTGCGCCATTTTCGTTTTTTTGTTTTTTGCAATCTGGGGCAATTCTGCAATGACTTGTGCAGTCTGTCCAGATAGGATTTGGAGCGTGCGGCTTGTGACCCATGCCAAGCGTTGCTCGCTGGCTTCGCCCAGCAAACTATTGGCGACGTCCCATAGATATTCGTTCGCATGCACAAAGTCCAGGATCAGAATAAAGTCCTGAAATTGGAGAACAATGCGCGATTGGAGGGCTTCACACCCATCGCACAAAGCAACTCTGTGTAGGATATGCGTGCTTTCACGCAACGCCACTTGTATGCTCAGACGCGAGAGTGCAACATCTTTTCCATCCAGGGTGGCCCAGATATACTTGTTTTTTGGCTTGGCATCCTTTTTGAAGCTCTTTTCAGGCTGGTTTTCTTTGAAGAAACTGGCGGTCGCTTCTGATGGAGTGCGCGGCGCGGCTGAGATCGTGTAAATTGCGCTGACCAGGGCCTCTTTTTTATGCCCAGGCTTTTGTCCTTTACCAAGCCGTACCTGCGTCTCAGCCACTTCCTCTGCCTCCAGCACCATCGGAACACCTTTGCCATCTGCCTGAATGACCAGAATTTCGGCTTCACTTTCAGGGCAGGGCGGCGACTTTTGAGCATAATACGCTTCCACACTCTCACTATCTTCCGCAACATTTTGTTGTAACGCCCGCGTAGATAGACTGAAACCGAATAAGCGCTCCATGAAATCGGCGTTGGAACCACCGTACCCATGATAGACCGCAAGGTATTCTGTGGTTTCTCGCAACACATCGGAATAACTGTCGTCACCCAAACCCAATTCAGCATCCAATGGGATTTGTGCACCAACTCCTGGTTGGTAAAAGTATGGACGTTCGATGAACACCTTGTTAAAGATCGAGAAATATATGCGCTCAGTATCACGCTGGTATGGCAATACCTGTCCGTTTTTGCTCTGCACTGCTTGTCGTGAACAAATCTCAGAGCGCATGGTAAAAAATAGTTGTAATAGTTTTGCGCCCAGTTTCAACAGCATTTTGAATAAGCCTCGCTCAACATTGTCTGCCTGCGCCGTGCGCGCCTGTTCTCCTGTGACAAAATCCAATAGCTGCTCGAATTCTGCGCGCACATCTTGTATAATCTCTTGTGAGTTGAAGGTCATGTGATTTCTCCAGAAGTGGTTGGCTCAAACTCGCTTTACCAGAAAAACGTGACTTTCAACTCAAATGAAACACACCCAAATAATATGAAGACCATCTCAATCTGGTACGGTCAAATGATGAAAACAGTTGTCCTCATTTCTGCCGGCGCCGAATGGAATGCGGTCAAGCCTCTTTTTCCGGATGCGAAAATTCAGCACTATTCCTTTGGTGAATGTTTGGAGACAACGCTGCGGGAAGAGCAGATGGGATTCTTCCATACCGGCTGGGGAAAGATCGCCTCGGCGGGTGCAATGCAATATGTCATCGATCACCATACTCCGGACCTGGTTCTTAACTTGGGCACCTGCGGCGGCTTTGCCGGACTGGTCAATCAGGGAGATATCATTCTGGTGGATCAAACCTACGTGTATGACATTGTGGAATTGATGGGAGATTTGGACATCCGCTCTTATTACGCTTCCTCCCTGGACCTGAACTGGATCGCGGCACCCTATCCTCATCCCGTGCGACGCGGGATGATCGCTTCCGCTGATAACGACCTGCCGCCTGAAAAGATTCCCTTTCTAAAAGAACAAGGTGCCATCGCCGCCGATTGGGAGTCGGCCGCGCTGGCCTGGGTCGCCGAAAAAAATGGGACGCGGCTATTGATTCTGCGGGGGGTCAGTGATTTGGTCGGTGAAGATGGCGGAGAGGCCTATAACAATATCGAGATGTTCAATAGGCGCGCCGCGGGAATTATGAGAACCCTTATCGAACAGTTGCCCGATTGGTTGGACGCGGTAAAACTGTGATGCTCAAGCCGCTAAGGAATGGTTATAAGATCAGCTCCATGGCAACCTCATCCGTGCGCTGGCTGTAACAGGGAATTTCATAAAATCCGAGACGTTCATAAAAATTGATTGCCGGCTTTTGGGAAACGGGATCCGTCTCAAGGCGGATGCGTTTGTAGCCCTTTGCACGTGCAATGCTTAATAGTTCCTGAGTCATGCGATAACCCAGTCCCTGGCCATGATATTTTGGTAGCAGCCATAGTCGTTTTAGCTCACAGATTTCTTCGTCCAATTTTCGAAGCGCACCGGTACAGATGCATTCCTCATCGTCAGTCATGACGAGGAAGATGCCGCCGTTATCGAAATATGAACCTTGGATATCGTCCATATCTTTTAACTCATGGCGTGATTCATGATACGCAATGGATTCTTCCAAAGATCGCTGATCATTGAAGACAAAGTGGGCCACGCGATAAACCACTCGCTTTGCGGTCATGGTTTCATCTGGTTTGATGGGACGGATTTTGATCATATGATGAATTTCTCCACTTCGCATTATAAAAGATGCAGCCTGCAAATCCATATCTGAGTAACATGCCCGCGTGATTTTCGTTACAGATGATAGAAGGAAGCCCGCGAGGTTTTCTTGCAAGTTTTCCACATTAAATCGCGATAGAAATTGGAGATAGATATGAAATTCACTTCACTTGAAGAAGTGCTGGAAGATGAGTTGAAAAATATTTACAGCGCAGAGAATCAGCTGATCAAGGCGCTGCCGGAAATATCAAAAGCGGCCATGTCAACCGATCTACGTACCGCTTTTGATCATCACTTGGAACAAACCCGGGAGCATGTCCAACGCATTGAAGAGCTCTGCCGGAATCTGAATATCAAGCCCAGTGGTAAGACCTGTGTAGGCATGGAAGGATTGCTCGAGGAGGAAAAGGAAGTACTGCGCAGCGACGCGGACCCCGAGCCCTTTCAGGCGGCTTTGATTGGCGCCGCTCAACGTATGGAGCATTATGAGATCGCCGCGTATGGAACGTTGCGCGCCCATGCCCGGCAATTGGGATATTTGAAAGCGGTTGAACTGCTAAGTCAGACCCTGGAAGAAGAAAAGCAAGCTGATGAGAAGTTAACACATCTCGCAGAGAACCGGATTAACGTGAAAGCTGCCATGGGCAGTGAGAATCTAAGCCGGGCGGTATAAATCCAATCTTGAAAGGCTGATAAAAACTGATGGTTGAATCCTTATCCAGAAATTGGTGGTTGGTTGTCTTGCGTGGAGTACTCGCCATTCTCTTTGGATTGGCTGCCTTCGTCTGGCCATCCATTACCTGGTTGGTATTAGTGATCATGTTTGGAATTTATGCCATTGCCGATGGCGTGATGGCGATTGGCAGCGGTCTGGCTCATACTCAGGACTCGCCGCGCTGGTGGGTGTTTCTGCTCGAAGGGTTGATCAGTATCGGGGCCGGCTTGATCGCCTTGATCTTGCCCGGGCTGGCTGCCGTTGTAGTGATTTATATGATTGCATCCTGGGCTATTATTACTGGTATCCTGGAGATTGTCAGCGCAATCCGTTTGCGCAATGAGATCAGCAATGAATGGTTGTTGGGCCTGGGTGGCATTGTCTCGATTGCCTTGGGCGTCTTTCTTTTTGTCTCGCCGGTCGCAGGCGGCCTCACCATTATTTGGACGGTAGCTTCCTACGCTATCATCTTCGGTGTTCTGATCATCGCACTTGGTTTCCGACTCAGGAATTGGCAGCCACCAGCCGATGGTCGTGAACCTCTGCCATCCATGCGATAGTTTCTCCGAAATGCGACAGTCCTCTGGCAAATCAAATCGCCAGAGGACTGTCGCTACATTTCAGGCTGACTGTTTACCGTTGTGTCACCTTCCAGGTCATGGTGACCGCGGAGGGGGTAATACTGACAGCCTTAAGCGTACTGTTCGGATTCTTTTGCCCGATGATTCCAATGCGATTGGCTATCGTCTGATTCCAGTTATCCACGCGGTTTTGTTGGATGGGTTTGCCATCCAATTGCGCGTTGGAGACTGAAGCGGTGAGTTGGCCATTATTCACGCCGAGGTCCAGGCGGAAGCTGAGCGCGTCGGTTTTGCTGGCGTCATTGAGTCGTTCGCGCGATCCGGAGACAAGCACGTATCCCGATTGAAGCGAGACGGTCACATCTTTCACTAACGGGTCGGAAATGGAAGCTGTAATAGCCTCCTGCAATTGCTGCTGGCTGAGGGTGGTTTCCAGATCCAGTGAGCCGTCCGCGTTACGCGAGATGTTGGCCTTGCAGGCGCTGAGCAGGAACATGAGGGCGATCAATAAGAGGGATATCCTTTTCGTTGAGTTCATTTTACTCTCCGATTTTTTGACACTGTAGCACAGATACCGACTTGGAGAGGCATCTTTCAAAAAAACTGCAAGTTTTGTGTGCCATTGGATGCGAAACGAGGCCAGTTCCTGTTTTTCGTGCAATTTCTGGCCGGATTCTGGGGATATTGCCCTGGCATTACTTCCAAGAAGGCTTGTCTAGACTTGCCGAAAGCCGGTTCAACCTCACTGTGCCTGCCCATCGGTAGATCTGCTACAGTCTCGATTTTTTGCTTGATAATCATTACTTCACGAAGACGTAGCAACGCCTTCAGTCGTGCGGGCAAAAAGCGACTACACCTTCCCTTGCGCGCGGTGCCAGCGCAGTCGCCACTACGAAATTCTTTCGTGATCTATTAATTACGTGAAGTGTAAAGCCACCTCGTAAATCGAATACCAAGGCCTTGTAAACTCTCTGTAAAATTTGGTGGGCGTACGCGGATGTTACGGCGTTTGATTTTCCCCGGCCAGAATCGGCATGTCGGACATGTAATCGGCATGTTCATAAGCCGTCATGGCTCCGCCCTCGCCTGGGATGGGATCGATGGCCTCGTTCCCATTGATATCAATTCCATCCAGGATTTGATCTGCAAACGTGCTGGCAGAACGAACATCGGCTTCGGAGATTTGATCAGGTTGGGCCTGCACGATCTGCATCGCAAGGTCGCGCAGTCGCGTGGACCAGTCTTCAACGTTTTGGGCACAGATGACCACATGCCCGGAGTGCATGCGAATCGGAGCGGTGGAATCATTCGAATCCGCGGCAAGTTGGGCATGATCGATAACGCCCGCCACATAGCCAGCTTGTTCTCCGTTCAGGAGAATTCCATATCCATCGCTGGGATCGTTGACGGTTCCATCTCCATCCCAATCTTTGTAAAGATCAGGGCTTTGATTGCCAACGATAAGATTGATGATGGTCTCTGCATTTGCACGGATCGTAGTTGAGTCACCTGCTTCGTAGGCGCCCAACATGGCGTCAGAAGATTCTTTGATCAGTTTGGATGTATCGACCAACCCGACCGCCATGCCAATATCATTGGGATTCTCGTCGATGCGTACCAACAGGTGACGAATGTGCATCAATGAACCCATGGGAATCTCCGATGAGTAGGCCACCTGTGAAGAAGGATTGGGGCTGTCATCCGGATTGGGTTCAACTGTGATCTCCATGCTGTTGAAACCATCCAACAGGTTGCGGCTTTGCGGGTCGACATATTTCAGCACGAACTGCCCGGCTGAGTTTTCTTCAAGGATACCCAGACTTTTGCGCTGTTCGCCGCTATCCGCGATCAACCAGGCCTCATATTGTGTCCCGGGCGAAAGTGGCGCGAGCGCGCCGCTGATCGTGATCTGGTCCAGCGCGGAGGTGCCATCCTGAATGCGGAATACGCCGACCGGCTCATCTCCGGTAACCGGCACCGTATAACCATCGTCAGTCGGCGCCGGAGTGGAAAGAGGAGCCAAGACTTCAGACTGGGTCGCAGTACTTTCGACTCTCAGTGCGGGAAATAACGACGCGGCGGATAACCCTACCGCGCCTATGGCTAAGAGTCCCAGACAGGCACAGCCAAACACTGCCGCACCAATCCAAACCGGTCTGCGAGCTGGATTCGGTTTCGACACGGAAGCAGACAGCGGCGTCTGAGTCACAGGCGCATCCATCACTTCCATTTGAGTCTGCAGGCCGATAGCCTCCAAGTAAGTGTTGGTCAACTCGCGCGCGCTTTGATAGCGATCGTTGGGATCTTTTGCGAGCGTCCGGTTGACCACTTCCTGTAGTTGAGGAGAAATATTCTCTATGGGCGGAGGTGGCTCATGTAGATGTTTATAGATCACTGCCAGCGTGCTGTCACCGTCGAAGGGCACACGGCCGGCGAGCAGTTCATATAGCATGATCCCCAGCGAGTAGATGTCCGTCCGATGATCCACCTTGTCACCGCGCGCTTGTTCCGGTGACATATATTTTGGCGTTCCACTCACGATGCCGGAGGCGGTTTGTGTGCCGGAATGCACCAGACGCACGAGACCGAAATCCGTGATGACCGGCTCGGTGTGTTGGGTAATCGGTCTATCCACGATGAAATCCCCATTGCTGCTATGCAGCAGGATGTTGGCAGGCTTGATATCGCGGTGGATCACACCTTGTGCATGAGCATAATCGAGAGCTGAGCTCAGGGATTTAAGCAGATGCGCGATTTGCTTGTAAGAGAGTTTTTGGTTCTTCTCATGCAGCCCGCGCAGATAACTGGAAAACGACAGCCCGTTGATGTATTCCATCACGATGTAAGGATGGCCTTCATGGGTGTCGAAGTCGAGGATCTGTACGATGTTCGAATGGCGCAAACCTGCAATGACTTTGGCCTCGCGTTGGAAACGCGCCAATAGTGCAGGGTCTGATTCGATGTGACTGTGTAAAACTTTAACGGCAACAGGACGGTCGAGGGTCAGATGCGTGCCAAGATAAACCTCTGCCATTCCCCCACGCGCAAGGAATTTTTCAATTCTTACCTTACCAATAATATGCCCAATCCACTCTGGCATGCCGTGATTATACAATTAAAGGGTGCGAATCCAGAATCCGAAATGAATTTGAAACTGAGACAATAGTACTAGATCGGCGTGCTGAAACTGCAGCACTGTCATGCAAGACCAGCGAAGAAGTCGGTTTTGATCTGTGAACTAGCCACCCCGATACCGCGCAAAATGGATTTGAAATCAGTGACCATGCCACGTGAGCCGGAGATGAAAAATAGACAGGTCCGGTAACTGGGAATTATTTTCTTTATCAGAGCTTCATCAATGATGCCGACTGTGTTTGGCTGGAAACTGGATCGATCCCTGGAATTCGAAATGCTGTAATAGGTTTTTATTCCCAAATCTCTCTCGGCCCGGTCAAAGATGTCTTTATACACAATATCCTCTACAGACTTAACCGCATAGAAGACAGTCACAGGCCTGTGTTGATGTATATCAAGAAGGCGCTTAATCATGCTCCGAAAAGGCGTGATGCCGATACCACCCGCAATCAAGACGCATCTTTGTTTCGGATTATCTGGCAACACAAAATCGCCATCCAGTTGGGATGCAATGATTTCACTGCCGGGGGCCATCGATCCCATGCTCTGTTTAAAGGTGCTGGGATTTTCGTAAAACCTTATGCCCAGTCGGAGAACATTTTCCGTGGGAGAAGAGGCCAGCGTGAAATATCGACGATTGCCGCGGCTGTCGGGTTCGTTGTGCCCGAGCGTCCATTCCATGTATTGGCCCGGCTTGAAATTGAATCTGCGCGGGGAGGAAAAAGTAAACTCGTAAATATCCCGGGCAATGCGGTTTTTATCCTTGAGCCGAAGTCTCAGTCTATCCTTTGGGCTGACGATAAAGGAGTAGATATTCCCAATCAGGATCGCCAATTCCGGGGTGATAAAAAGGGAACCGATACGAAGTTGTGGAATGAAAAGAAAGCCAACCAGGATTCCATAATTTACGCGCAGCCTGTGGGTTGGAGGGGTTGTTAGGGGTTCGGTGAGTATGATGAATGAAAAGAACAGGATGGGGGAGTATAAAACCATGTTTTGCAGGGAGGTCACAAAGCTGAGTCCTGTAAACAGGCTGGAAAGCAGGGTGAAGCCCAGGCTGGCGAGCAGAAAACTTATGATCAGATCGAAACGGCCAATCTTGCGGGTTACCAAGAGCCCGCCCAGGATCACCAGTGGCAGGATTAAGGGACTTCCGATCCACCAGCTGGCCGATTGATTAATGGTGAAATAAGTGAGCGTCACGGCAAAAGCGACCGGATTGAAGATATGTTTGCCTTTATAAGCAACGATATACTTGGATGCCATCGATAAGACCCCTGCCCAGATCAGGAACCAATAATCATTTGTAATTTGTGGCGGGGTGATGATCAGTGCAAGAATCAGGGCGGAGATATAAACAGATTCCACATTGGCTGGTACCTTATAAACCCAGGCGAAGACGCGATTCGTGATCCAACATACCGCCAGCAGAAGGCCCAGCGAAAAGGTCAACGCATAGGGATCCACGACCAGCATGTTTTCAATGCTCATATAAATGGCGGCAGCATAAAGGAATATCAGATAGTACAGCACCAGCCGGTACATGGTGATGCGATTAAGTTGGTTATCGATGAGTTGCATCATCCAATACATGCCTTTCAAAGCCGCTGGTAAATGTTGCCCGCTTGTTTTCGTCGATCATGTAGCCTTCAAACCCTTCCAGGCCTTCGATAAAAAAAATTCCCTTCCTGCCCATTGCAAATGCCGCCGTGGCAAAGCGGTCTGCTTCATAAATATCAGGACCAATTACTGTCAGACTCAGAATCTCTGAGATAGTCTGGCCCCAGTTGTGTGGATTGTAGATATGCTGTCCGCGGATGTATGTGCCTGAGGTTGCCACACCATAATTGGGCACAGAAAGTACTTTGACAATTTCATCGAAGTTGAAAGGATTGCGAATTCCGATGCGCCAATTTTGACCATCCTGGTTGTATCCGTGTACCTGGGTATCCCCACCAGCCTCCACATAAAAATTTTGGCAATCGTGTGCGAGTAGAATTTTTGTGGCATTAAAAATAGACCAGCCTTTTACAATCCCTGATGGATCATAAACACCATCCATCTGCTGAATGTCAAAATAACCACTTGTCTCCTCACGAGTTTGCTTTGCCAGTGCAAAGATGGTTTGCATGTCCGCGCTGGCCTCCTCGACTCCCAGTTTTCCCCGGTTGATCAGGGATATTTCACTGTTCTCCTTGTACGTGCTGAATCTTTCATCAACGGAGGCAAAATAGGCATAGACTTCATCGAACAATGACTGGGTTGACAGTTCATCAATGACCTCCAGGGTGATCGGCATGCCCATCAGAACTCTGGTCTGCTTCATCACTAATTTTGAGCCGATTGCAGGGCTGAACTCAAAGATATAACGAACGCCCTGCTGGTGAGAGTTGCACCCGAAATAAGATCCACATTCGCCGTCTGAGCCTGTATGGCTTCCTGTTGCAGATAGGGAACGGCAATTCTGTTGATGCGGACAGAGGTGCGTCGGTCGTTAGGATACTCAAGGAATTGAACATCCTCGATATTCCCATTGCGTATGGTTGCCTGAATTCTAACCCATCCATAATATGCGTTCACTTCGGGGCCCGCATAAGTGCCATCCTTATACCGTCCGCTTGAGGCCGGCGCGACTGTGGGTGAAGGGAGCGGGACTTCCGGCTGCTGAGCCGGGCTCGCATTCGAGTCGGTGGGAATAGTAGGAATATTGGCCATTTGGGAGGGTACGGACTGCACGTTTGCTGTTGGCACAGCGGACGTTGTTTTAAGCGGCAAATCCGGATAACTGAACCGTTGATGAATGGCATAAGCGGCAAAGGAAAAAATAACGAATGCCGAAAGGAAGAATTTTTTGATCGTCTGGTTGATACTTGAACTTTGCCGCGCATGTTTGTGTGACATGACATTTCCTTTGAATTGGACTGTATTGGTAAGAATTTTATTATTCCAAGATTACAGTGAAATGAAAAAATATGTCATTCTTGTCAGACCTGGGAATAATGAAGTTTGTGCCGATAGATGCCTCTGATGGAAAATCTGCCGTATAATAATTTGACCAACCCAATTCGTTGAGTTTCCTTTTGGCAGCCTTCGAGTGGGTAACTGACAATCCCCGCGTTTGATGCCACCTAAACAAAACTAGGGAAGAATAATTCATTTTAGGAGAATGAATCATGAAGCTATTTGGCCTCAATCCTCTTGCGGCACTTCGTCAGCGTATCGGCGCAGCATTTGGAGTGCTCATAATTTCTTTGCTTTGTTGTCTGGGCGGCGTGCTGATGACCTTTGTGTTCGCGCCAGGTCAGGCGGTACAAGCGAGCCGTATCTCTCATCTGCCGGTCATGGATGCACAGTCAGTGAATGTCGCCTCTGCCGGGGACTTTATCCTGATCACTGGAAACCTGCAAGGTACGCCTCAGGCGGTTGGAGATTCCAGTTTCATCGCCTATGGCAGCGAACGATGGAGTGTTTCAATTCCCTCGGCGGATGATGATGGTCCCTCAACTCCCACCGGCTCTTGGACTTCGCAGCCGGCTATGGTTCCCGAATTAACTTTGGATATGAACGGTCAATCAGTCGATATTCATAGCGCCAGCGGCGTGCGATTAAGCGGATCCTTGCACGGCCTGGAGATTTCTGCTGAGAATACCGTTACGGCCAATTACGATGGTCAGCCCGTCTCAGACGGCACGATGCGCTATCACGGAATCAAGAACGGAGAGTTGGTTACTGTCTATGGAAAGAAGGCACCCAGCGGCGGTGTGAATCCCGAACAGCTTTTCGCCGGTGACCGCGCTGCATTTGAGGAAAGTCAGCATCAGGCTACGACTGGATTTCTTTATAGTGGAATTTGTTTGTTTGTCCTGGCACCGATTGTGCTAATCGGTGGACTGATCGCAGTTGTCTTCAGGAGAAGATAAGCGAGAGTCAGCACGTCGCGCCAAACCGGTAGACAAATTCCGTTAAACAGATAAATCAACTTCAGAAGAGAATCCCATTAAAAAAGATGCGACACGCCTTAAGGAACACTGATCCATGTTACCTTTAAAGATGTGAATCCAACCCACCGCTTTCCCATTATGACGTACCTTCTCATCGTCACCAATGTTCTGGTGTTTCTATGGGAATTGAGATTCTCTCCCGATCAGCTCGAAGTGACTTTTAACAGCCTGGCTCTTGTTCCGGCAACTGCTTCGTCTCATCCCTTTGCTCTGGGGACCATCCTAAGCATCATACGCAGTATGTTCTTCCACGGTGGCTGGAGTCATTTACTGGGCAACATGCTCTACCTGTATCTCTTCGGCGACAACGTTGAAGATCGCCTGGGTTGGATGATGTATCTGCTGCTATATTTCGGCTGTGGTTTTGCGGCCGCCTGGGCCCAGATCGCCATCGACCCAACCTCGACGATTGTCCTGGTGGGCGCGAGTGGCGCGATTGCCGGTGTATTGGGCAGCTACTTCCTTTTCTTCCCTGGTGTGCGGGTGAGAGGGATTGTTCCCCTGGCCTTCATTGGCTTTTGGGCGGAGTGGCCAGCTTGGGCAGTGATTGGATTGTGGTTCCTGATGCAGCTTTTCAACGGCGTCACCTCGCTGGGAGCAACAATCAGCAACGGGGGCGTGGCTTTCTTTGCTCATATCGGCGGCTTCGTGTTCGGGCTGATCCTCACCCGGCTGATGATGATGGCTTATCCTCAACCCTCGGCCATTGATCGGCAGGAAATGCTATATCGGCGCGCGGGACGATATCGGGATTTTTGATAAGAAACCATCCGGATCATCTCAATGTCATCCATGCCAACCGACCGCAAACTCCAAGTCTTCCCTTCGACAGTCTCAGGACATCGTCTCTGCCACGCCTCGCAGGGCCAACCCATTGTTCGCGAGTTATGTTAGCGACCCTTGCCAATCTCTAAAGGAACTTCTCATGGACTCTTTCGCTCCTTACAACACCCTGCGCGCATATCAAAGAAATCATAAATTGATCCTTGATTTGACAGAAAGCTTGAACGATGAGCAAATGCTTTGGAAACCCGCCGGATACAATAATTCCATTGGATTCAATCTCTGGCACATCGCACGCTGGTCTGACAATCTGATCGCGGAAGTTCTCAAGGAATTCCCCGAACTGGGCATTGACATGGGGGATGCCAGAGAAATCTGGGAGCACGAATCCCTTGCCGAAAAATGGGGACTGCCTCCCGTTATGTATCCGGGCGGGACAGGACTAAGCGATGAAGCCGCGGATGGATTGAACTTTCCATCCAAAGATGAAATGATTTCCTACCTGCGAAAGACCTTCCTGCGGACTGAGAAATTCATTGAGAAATTCGATTTGCGTTACCCTGTATTCGAGCGCGTTGAGGATGAAGAGCTTCTCAAGCAGCTCTCTGATATCCGCTGGAATTTGTATTACTACTTGATGCATCATTGTCGTCATCTGGGGATGATGGAGGCCCTTAAAGGCTTGTTGACTGGCAAAGGCTCTGCGGCGGCATGACCCCAAGTTCAGTCGTATAATTTAACAACCTTTCCAAGTTTGGGGAAGGCACATGCCTGATAATGATCGTAAACTCCGCGTTTTCCTCTGTCCTGCCTCATAGGATAAGCCTATTGTCCGTGAGCTGTACCAGCAACTCCTTGCCGAGGGCTGGATCGATCCCTGGCTGGATGAGCATAAACTCCTCCCGGGTCAGGATTGGGATATGGAAATCGAAAAGGTGGCGGAATCGGCTGATGCGGTGATTGTATGTCTTTCAATTAATTCAGTTACAAAAGAGGGCTATGTTCAGAAAGAATTACGAAAGGTTTTAGATCTTGCTAATGAAAAACCTGAAGGAACGATTTTCATCATACCCTTGCGACTAAACGAATGTGATATTCCACGTCGCCTAAGAGGACTGCAATATGCTAACTATTTTCCAGATTCTGCCAGCGGAAATGCCTTTGATCTTCTAATCGCAAGCTTGAAGGCACGTGCAAAAACCTTGGAAGTAAATACGAAGATGCTGATATTAACACCTTTGCTATCTAAAGACCCTATGCTTGCGAAAAAGTTGGCGATGAAGAGGAGGAAAAGGAGGAGATTATGAGTTCTGCTACCAATGTGCACATATCTGGGTATAGGAAAATTTGCAAGCTGCCATGACCCAACTCCGCAAACTCCGTGTTTTCCTCTGCCCTGCCTCACAGAATAAACAATAGCCCGGATGTCAAACTGGCATCCGGGTTTCGTTTACTTCCCTAACCTCGCCCGTTCCTCCTCCACTACACTTTCCTCCAACTTCTTGAACAACGGACCTGGTTGATTCAACTTTCCTCCCGGCTTCAATTTGCTGGGTTTCCAGTACGCTTCGACTGCGGGTTTCGATACGTCCTGCGGACTACTCACCCCTCCGCTCAGGGCGGAAGGGGCGCGATACCGCAACCCCGTATGCGTGCCAAGAGAGTCTTGAATCTCTTCAAGGTATTGGTCGCCGAACAGCGGAGTTTCGTAGCCGAAGAAGCCATGCAATCTTTCAGAGGTGAATGGCAGGAAGGGTGAGAAGAGCACCTTGAGCGAGTCAATGGCTTTGAGCGCGGTGTAGACCGTCAGCGCGGCGGAGTCTTTGTCCGTTTTGATGGCGGTCCAGGGCGCGTTGACGTCGAGATATTGATTCACAGCGGTGGCGAGTTTCATCGTTTCGCCCAGGGCCGAACGCAGGCGCACGGCTTCGAGCTCCGCGCCGACAGATTGGAATCCGTTTTCGATCGTGACGAGCAGTTCCAGGTCGGCGGAGCGAAGCGCAAACTCATCCACAGGCGGAACCTGTCCCTCCCAATGTTTGTACGCGAACGACAAGACTCGGTTCGCAAGGTTGCCCCAGGTTGCGACCAGTTCATTGTTGTTGTGCGCCACGAAATCCGCCCAATCCCAATCGCTGTCCTTTGCTTCGGGCATGTTGGCCGTCAGATAATAGCGCAACGCATCGGGATCATAGCGCGTCAAGGCCTCGCGTCCCCAGACCGCCCAATTGCGCGAGCCGCTGATCTTTTGTTTTTCGAGATTCATGAACTGATTGGCCGGCACGTCATATGGAAGTGTCAGTGGAAACTTCCTGCCCGTGAAAATCTCGCCGAACTCTTCACCTGCGCCCATCAGCTGCGCAGGCCACTGGGCACAGTGAAAGAAGATGTTGTCCTTGCCGATGAAGTAGAACTGACGCGCTTCCGGATTGGCCCACCACTCACGCCACGCCTCGCTCTGACCCGATAACTGCGCCCACTCGATCGCAGCGGAGAGGTAGCCGATGACGGCTTCGAACCAAACGTAAATGCGTTTGCCTGCTTCGGTCCAGCCCTCAACGGGAACGGGGATGCCCCAATCGAGGTCACGCGTGATGGCGCGCGGTTTCAGGCCTTCGGTCTCGATCTTGCGCAGCGATTCGCCCAAGACCGTGTCGCGCATGTGGTCGGCGCGATCCTGAAGGAATTTCTTGACGTCAGGCTCCAGCTTGGAGAGGTCGAGATAAAAATGTTCGGTCTCGCGTAGTTCAAGGGCACCGTCGCCCGTCTTGGCGCGCGGATTGATCAGTTTCTCAGGCTCGAGCACATTGCCGCAGTTGTCGCATTGATCCGAACGCGCCCCTTCGAAACCACAGATGTAACAAGTCCCTTCAACGTAACGGTCAGGCAGGAAGCGTTTTGCACCGGGGGAGTACCATTGCTTCGAAGTCTGCTTGAACATAAATCCATTTCGTTGCAAGGCAAGGAAGATGGCCTGGGAGACCTTGAAGTGGTTTGCCGTGTGCGTTGTGGTGAATAGGTCGTACGTGATACCCCAGCCCTGGAACAATTCAACGAATCCATTGTGATAGCGTTTATACACTTCTTCGACAGATTTTCCCTCCTTGTCCGCCGCGATGGTGACCGGCGTTCCGTGCGAATCCGTGCCACTGACCATCAGAACATTATTCCCTTTGAGTCTGTGGTAACGCGCCACGATGTCACCGGGCAGGTGTGAGCCGGTGATGTTGCCAACGTGGATTTCTGCATTGGCGTAGGGCCAGGCGATGGCGATCAGGATATTTTCAGGCATGCGTGCCTCCGTGGATTTTTCTGTCATTGCGAGTGCAATTCCTCGCTCCCGAAAGAACATCGGGACGATGTGAGTGGAGGGCAGAGATGCAAGCAGTCGAAACCTGAAGTCGAAGCGCTGTTCGAACAATCTCCAACAGGATAAGGGGATTGCTTCGTCGGGCTTCGCCCTCCTCGCAATGACGGGATTGTGGCTACAAACAAAAAGGCTGTCCTGGGATGGACAGCCCGTTACCTTCGGCAGGTATGACAACCTAACGTGCTATCCAGGCGCGACTCGACATGTCCATAGGCATGGACATGGCTCTTGTCACCATTGGAAAGGCAGGTCTGTGTTGCATAGGCGCTATTTTACTACAATAGTTTCTTCAAAGCAGAAAACGGGGAGTCATCTTCCTGCGCGTGGTGACCGCAGTCCTTCACGTTGAGATCCTGTCCGCATTCAGGACACAATCCTTTGCAATCAGGATCATGCAGCGGGTTGATCGGGACTTCGAGCAGGGCATATTCTCTGAGCAATACAGTCAGGTCAATATGCGCGTCGTCGGGCAGGAGCAAGCCAGATTCGCTCACAGATTTTTTATTGAAGGCATACAGTTCTGCGAATTCCCAACTTAGCGGATAACTGAACTCGGTCAGGCAGCGTACACATTCTAGCATGATCTCGGCCGAAAACTTTCCCTGTACAACAAGTCCCTGTGGCGTGCGGCCAATGGTCACATAACCGCTGAGGTTTTGCAATTCCAGGTCTTCGAGTTTGACGCGTTCGTATTCAAAAGAGATTTCGTGACTATAGCCGACTTCTTCATGAATGATGAAGCCGACGTTGATACGAAAGGGTTTACGGGGATTGGACATGACTAACTCAAATTTGGAATCAGTCTGCCTGCCGGCGATGCTGCCTGAGCAAGTTGACTGATTCTAAAAAACTATATTTTTCGGTCGACGATAAACTTCGCCAGATTTTCCAGCGCCTCTCTCTCAGGCGAAATGGGTGATCCCTCCAATGACTTGAGTGCGCGGCTGATGGATTGACGTGCCTCATCCATGGCCTGACGGATGGCCTCGCTCTGGCGAATCGCGTCTACCAGACGCTGTACACGTTCAGTATCTTTCCAGCCTCCCTGTGGCAGGGAGAGAACATCCGAATCATTCGGTTGGGCTTCGGCGTAGTAAATGGCAGGGAGCGTGACCAAACCGTTGAGCAAGTCCGAGCCGATTGGTTTCCCGACCGCGGATTGATCGCCGGTGAAATCGAGAACATCGTCCACGATCTGGAAGGCCATGCCCACTTCATAGCCGAAATTCTTCATCGCGGCGCGTACCTCTTCGTCCTCCGTGGCAACCATGGTGGCAGCCAGAGAGGCCATCTCGAACAGGGAAGCGGTCTTCGCAAAAATGCGCTTGTAGTAATTCTCGCGTTCGATCACGCCGCGCGCCGAGAACATCTGAGTCAATTCACCGTTGACGATGGTTGCCAGTGTATCGGCGAAGAGTTTCATCAGTGGCAGGTAATCTGTCTCGGCGGCAAGCTTGGCGGCGCGGGCAAACAGGAAGTCGCCGGTGAGAACGGTCGCGGCCGGGGACCAGCGCGCATTCAATGTGGGTGTACCGCGGCGCAGGAGCGCACCATCGATCAAGTCATCGTGGACCAGGGTGGCGGTGTGAAGCAGCTCCACGGCCGCGCCGAGAGTGATAAGTTTCTCCTCGGGCGCGCCCAGCATGTTTCCGACGAGCAGGCCAAGGGTGGGTCGGATGCGCTTGCCTCCAGAAGACAAAAGATGCTCCAACGCGGAGTGCAAGTCCGGATGATGTTCCTCTCCGGCTTGTTCCCGAATCCGCCCCTCGACAAATTGAAGTTGATCCTGTACCGATGTGAAAAAAGAGATCGAGCTCAAACGTCAGCCTCCCCAACCGAACAGACGCGCGGCGTTGGCCGTGGTAATTTCAGACACCTGTTCGCGGGTTGTCATATGAATTTCTGCAATTTTATCAGCAATATAGGCCACAAAAGCGGGCTCGTTACGCTTGCCGCGCTGGGGCACGGGAGCCAGGAAGGGGGAATCTGTTTCGATGAGTAATCTGGTCATGGGCAATTGTTTGATGATATGACGCTTTTCCTCGGCGTTCTTATATGTGACCGGACCGGTCACGCCAATATAGAAGTTTAGATCCAGGGCTTTTTGCGCAGTTTCTTGGCTGCCGTTGAAGGAATGCAGCACGCCGGGCTTTTCGGCAAGTGGGTGCTGCTTTACCTGCAAAGCCTCATACCATGCGGCGAGGATTTGGAGCAGATCCACGGACGCTGCTCCAATCCAGGCATCGTTTTCCTCGCGCATGTGGATAATGACCGGCTTACCCACCAATTCTGCAAAGGCAAGTTGTCTTTTCAGGACTTCGCACTGAAAGGTGCGCTCCCGCTCGTCCTTGACCCAGTAGTAATCAAGGCCGATCTCGCCGACCGCCAGCACCTTGGGATGCTGCGCCATTTCTCGCACTTCGGCGAAAGCTGCCTCAGAGAACTTATCCAGATCGGTGGGGTGAAAACCCACCGCCGCATAAATGAAAGGGTGAGCCTCTGCCAGCCGCACCGCCTCCAGGCTGGACCTTGGATCGAGTCCCGGTACGAGGATACGAATCAACCCCGACTCTTTGGCGCGCGCAATGACCGCCTCGCGATCGGGATCGAACTTGTTATAATCGAGATGACAGTGGGTGTCGGTGAGATTCACAGGATAGTGGAGCAAGCAGAGCGATTATATCAGTCTTAAATATCAGACGCGTTTGTGAAGAGTATTTGAATAAATCTGAAATAAAAATGTAAACATTGGAAGAAGAGTCAAGCATGAAACGATATTCCTTCACCTTCGTAACCATTCTTTTGTTGTTCTTTTCGCTATTTCCGGCAGGCCCTGTGCGCGCAGATGTCGCTCCGCCGGAGTCACCACCGGGTTCTGATCTTGCTCCCGGAACGGAAGTCACCCAAGTCCGCATGGTGTCGGAGACGGTCATTCTCAATATTTCGCAGGATCCCGCCGATAGGGAGGGTGCCGTTGCCGATACGATCGCGACTTTCACCATGCGTAATCTGGGCACAGATCATGAAAGGATGCAGGCGCGTTTCCCATTGTCTTTCTTTAACGGAAACTCCGATGGATTTGGAAATTTCCCAGAGATTCCTCAAATCACGGTAAAGATAAATGGCAAGCCTGCCAATACTCAACGGGTAATGCAACCAGCCTTGACATCCGGCGGTGATTCTTATCAGGAGCGTCAGGAAGTTCCTTGGGCGGTGTTCGATGTTACTTTTCCTCCCGCCGAAGATGTGACCATTGAAGTGCGATACCAGGCGAACGGTTATGGTTATTATCCGTACGAAGTTTTCCGATACGTTCTTGAAACAGGCGCTGGTTGGAAGGATACGATTGGCAGCGCGGACATCATTGCTCATTTCCCTTATGAAGCCTCCAAATATGATGTGTGGCTGACAGACGATACAACTGGCTACTCTGAGACAACGCCGGGGGCAATGTTGAATGGCAAGGAAGTCCGCTGGCATTTTGAGAACCTGGAGCCCACTGCGGAAAACAATATCCAGATTACCGTGGTCACACCTGCCTTATGGCAAGCGGTATTACAAGAAATGGGGAATGTTAGCAAAAACCCGAACGATGGAGAAGCCTGGGGCAGATTGGGAAAAGCCTATAAGGAGGTCGCCAGATTGTCCAAGGGTTACTTGCGCGAAGATACCGCCGGCCTTGAAATCTATGGGCTAAGCAAACAAGCGTATGAAAAATGTCTGGCGTTGCTGCCAAGTGATTCGCTCTGGCACTATGGATATGCGGATTTGTTGTGGTCACATTACTTTTTTGACCTCTATACGAGAGGCCTGCCTGATCCGGCAGGAGTTTTGCCACGTGTCCTTTCCGAGTTGAAGACATCCCTCGAATTGGATTCCGACAACCAGCAGGCAAAAGATCTGCTCTCCTGGATTTCCAGTAATATTCCGGGTTCTGTGACGATCAACGGCGATAACTATGATTATCTTGCCTTAACGGCAACGCCCCTGCCGCCAACGCCTTTTGGCGAAGCAACAGAAACACCGGTTCCGATTCCCACAGAAACCATTATGGCTTTGCCAACTACACCGCCGACTCCAACAATCGTGCCTGCTCCAATACCTACGGAGAAGCCAAGTGCCACGCCTTTCTGTGGCGGCACAGCGTTGATATTGCCCGCACTGTTTGGGGTTTTGTTCCTTTCGAAGCGAATCCTTCGTTAAGGAAAATTGTTACCCCAAATAAAAATGCCGCCAGCTCAACCTGACGGCATTTTGTATATTCGGCAATTACTTGGCTGCTAATCCGGCAATTTTCAATCCATCCTTCAACAGCGCCTGTACTTTGTCTGCGTGAGTCGTCTCACAATACACTCGCATGATCGGCTCCGTGCCACTGAAACGGATCAACAGCCAGCCACCATCCTCCAACCTGAATTGGAAGCCGTCTGTGGTGACGAGTTCGGTTACTTTCAATCCGCCAACGGACTCCGGTTTGGCATCGAGGATGAGTTGTTCGCGGCTCTTGCGGTCCCCGCTGAAAGGCGTATCGATGCGGTCATAATAATGTGCGCCCACTTTATCAAAGAGCATTTGCAGCAATTCGGTTGGTTGCTTGCCTGTGCTTACCATGAAGTCCAGGAAATACAGTCCGGCGAGAATACCGTCGCGTTCAGGCACGTGGTTTTGGAAGGCATAACCGCCGCTCTCTTCACCGCCGATCATGGCATGCGTTTCGATCATCTTGGGCGCAATATATTTGAAGCCCACGCCGGTTTCGTAGACAGGCACACCGTAAAGCTTGCCCAGCTTATTCAGCATGGTGGTGGTGGAAAGTGCCTTGACGATCGGTCCACGCTCGCCGCGTATTTCCAGAAGATAAAATGCCAACAGTCCATAGGCGCGCAATTGATTGATGAATTCACCCTTCTCGTCGCCAAAGCCGCAGCGGTCTGCGTCTCCATCTGTGATCAGTAAAACATCTGCCTTATTTTCAACGGTGGCTTTGAGGCCCACGTCGATGTTCGGGCGGATCGGTTCCGGTCGTTTCATCTCGGGGAAGGAGGGGTTGCGGGTGTTATGAATCTCGATGACCTTTGTCTTGCCGCCCTCCAGGAGTTTCGTAAACCAGCCCGCGCCATTGCCCCACATTGCGTCGACCAGGACGGTGAGTCCCGCCGCCTTGATCTTTTCAACATCGACCAATTTTTTGATGTTGGCAATATAGGCATCCGAGGCATCGAAGTAGACGATTTTGCCGTCGCGCATTCCATCGTTCAGCTCAATGCGCTTCACATCCTCCGCCGATTCCGGAATTAGCGCTTCGATCCTTTTCAATCCCTCAGGAGCGATTGCGCCACCATTCTCATCCCGAACCTTGAATCCATTGTCTGTGGGGGGATTGTGTGAGGCGGTAATGTTGACCGCGCCGCAGGCTTTCTTGTCCACCACGGCATAGGCGATGGTAGGTGTAGGCGTGGCTGCTTCTGTCAGGTACACGTTCAGACCATTTCCAGCCAGTACCTCCGCGACCGCCGCGGCGAAATTTTCAGACTGGAATCTTTTATCATGTCCTACTACCACCCACTGACCCTGTTTGCCTTGTTCCAGAAGGTACGAGGCAAAGCCCTGGGCCGCGCGGCGGACGTTCGCAAAGGTGTAATCTTCCGCGATAACTCCGCGCCAGCCGTCAGTACCAAATACAATCTTTTGTGACATAAAGAACTCCTCCTTAAAAGTGATAATTGCATCGACATTATAAAATAGAACTCCGAGATTTTCAAAAACCCGGAGTTTTGTATTCAAATTTCAATGTTTAATCTTCTGCCAGCCAGCGTTTGGCCGCTTCGATATCATCGAAATATTTCAACGGCTGGCCCGTGATGGCTGTGAGCAGATCGGCAAGTTTGCGCTTCATGCCGGTCACCCCCAATACCGCCGTCTTATGGACATGATCCTTGGTCGCAGCCGAGGCGGCGTTCATATCGGAGAGGATGTCGGCGCCCACGTTCGTATCCCGAAAGTCGGATAGTACCAGGGCGGAGTTCAATGGCTGCGCGCTGACGACCTTTTGGACCTCTGTCAGCTCCTGCTTGACAGCCGCAGAGTTATAAAAAAGTTTGGAAAAATCCTGATAAAAGATTTTCTTGCCGTTATATTCAATCCAATTGGAGCGCATATTAGTCTCCTAAACTTTTCTTTCCTGCCAAAGGGCAATGCCCGTTGCAATCGCACCGGTCAATTCCCAGGCGCCAACGCCGATAAAACGTGCGGGCGCCAATCCACTCAGCACTGCCGTAGTGAAGGTGATGAACGTCAGGCAGCGAAAGGGAACCGTCCACTTGTAGAACTGTTTCAGATTGTTCAATGTGGCCAGGATGTAATAAACACCAATGTTAAACGAAGCCATGGAGGATGCGATCGTAAAGACCACTGTGTAATCGCCGGTGGCTCGTGCGCCGCGTTCCAGCACGGCAAAGCCCAGGATGGATAAAAGCAATTCGGGGCGAAACAGGCCCAACAGTCCGAAAAGAAGCGCGAGGACTCCAAAGATGAACATCGTCCACCCTGAGGCATCTCGTACCTTGAGATTTGAAAACATCCAGTCTCCTTGGAAAAAGTTTAAAAAATTATACCCGCAATCTGTAGCCTGGTCTCGACAAAATTATTAGCCGCGCCTATACTACCGATTATTTTCATCTACGATCTGTGAGGCGTGCATGACCAAGCATCTTGTTGTTGTAGCAGGGAATATCGGCGCGGGAAAGACTTCTCTGACGGAGCGGATCGGGGCAAAGTTGGGTTGGTGGACCGGCTTCGAGTCCGTGGCAGATAATCCGTATCTGGCTGATTTTTACTCCGATATGCGCGCCTGGGCTTTTCATTTGCAAATTTTCTTCCTCGGTCATCGTGCTGAACAATATCTGGAGGCAGCGCGCGATGCGCGTTCCGCCATTCTAGATCGCAGTCTCTACGAAGATTGTTATATTTTTGCACGTGCCCTGCATCACATGGGCGATGTGTCGGAACGTGATTATCTTGCCTATCATCGTCTGTTTGAATTGGTGGTGAACAGCGTCCCGCGTCCCAATTTGTTGATCTATCTCAAAGCGCCGGTCAATGTTTTGATGAATCGTATCCGCCGTCGCGCACGCAACATGGAAACAGGCATCAGCCCCGAATATTTGAGTCTGCTCAAATCTTTCTACGATGAATGGCTGGGCGCGTTCGACCTCTGCCCAGTCCTAACGGTACGAACGGATGACCTGGATTATGTTCACCAGCCAAAGCATCTCGACACAGTCGTGAAACGTATTCAAGAGAAATTGGCTGGCAAGGAAATTGTCGAGTTTTAGCTGAATTTTGGGAAAAGAGTTCGTTCTTCGTGTAAAATAGGTTTACATATCGTTTATTGGATTCACATAGGCATAGAACAAATCGATGGCTGTCAATCTGTTGGCTCGTATTCCGTTCTTTACTCACCTTCCGCCCGAGGAGTTGGATCGCCTCGTGACGGAAATGGATGTTGTCAACTTGAATTCGGGTGATGTGTTATTCCGCGAGGGAGACCCGGGCGAACATCTCTATGTAGTGGTTCATGGCGAACTTGAAATTCTCATGGCCCCGGATACCGATGATGAGTTGATCTTGAACGTCCTCTACACGGGGGAATACCTGGGCGAGATGAGTCTGATCCAACCCGGTGGCCATCGTACGGCCAGCGCGCGGGCGCGTGGTGAAGTGACCTTGCTGAGTATGAGTCGCAAGCAATTCGGGGAACTGCTGGGCCGACACCCGGAACTTGCTACCACCATGGTCGGCGTACTTAGTCAGCGGCTGGACAGTACGAATGTGGCTACGTTCCGCGACCTCACTGAGAAGAATCGTCAACTCCAGCAGGCTTTTGATGAGCTGAAAGCTGCGCAGGAGCAACTGATAGAAAAGGAACGCCTCGAACGGGAGTTGAAGGTGGCCGCCGATATTCAGATGTCGATTCTCCCGGACGTTTTGCCCGTGCACGAAGACTTCGATTTCGGTGGCCGCATCCTCCCGGCCCGACAGGTGGGCGGCGATTTTTATGATGTCTTTGTTTTGGACGAGGATAAGATCGGTGTTCTGATTGGCGATGTGGCCGATAAGGGAGTTCCTTCGGCGATCTTCATGGCGCGCGCCCACGCCTTGATCATCGCGGAGGCAGATAGCGCCACGACACCTGGTGAAGTGCTGCGTATGGCGAATAAACACATCACCCGCCTGGAGAAATCCACCCAGTTCGTCACTGCGCTATACGGCGTACTGGACACGAAAACAGGTGAATTTTCCTATGCCCGCGCTGGACACGAACCGCCACTATTGTTGCACGAGCATGGTGATGTACATCGTCTTCCGCACAAACCTGGCATGGCGCTCGGCCTCTGGGAAAATATTACTTTGGACGAGTACAGCATCTTTCTTCCGAAAGATTCCCTGCTTGTGATGTTTACCGACGGCATGACCGATTGCCGCAATCCCAAAGGACAACCGTTCGGACTGGAACGGATTAAGACAACCATGGCCGACCTGTGGAATTCCTTCGGCACAATCAAGTTGCGATCGTTTGTTTGATACCCTGATGACTTATCAAAGCGGTTCCAAGCAGGACGATGATGTGACCCTGGTGGCTGTCCACGCAAAATAAAAGGAGACCTGGCTTCAAAGCCCAGTCTCTTGCTTTATGTGTCGCCCTGCAGAAGCAATCTCATCAATAAAACAACTGCTAATCCCATCTCTTATCCAATGCTTGTTGGATATCTTCCAGCAGATCGTCCTGGTTTTCAATCCCAACCGACAACCGCACCAGGCCAGGATCGACATCCAATTGAGAGCCTGCAACCGAGAGATGCGTCATCGCAGCCGGGACTTCGATCAGCGACTCGACGCCGCCCAGTGACTCGGCCAGCGTAAATATTTTCGTGCTTTCTGCCACTTGGATGGCAGCTTCTCGTCCGCCCTTCATAATGAAAGAGATCATCCCGCCGCCGTTCTTCATCTGTCCTTTGGCGATCTTATGTTGCGGATGTGAACTCGTGGAAGGGATAGATACATTTCTGCACTTTGGGATGTTCGTGGAGAAGTTCGACGATAACCGCGGCGTTCTCGGCATGCCGGTCCATGCGCAGGGGCAGGGTCTTGATACCACGCAATACCAAAAAGCAATCCATGGGCCCCGGCACCGCGCCGACCGCGTTTTGCAGAAAAGTCAAACGTTCGGCCAGCTCTTTGTCCTTGACGATCACGGCACCGGCGACAACATCGGAGTGCCCCCCCAGATATTTGGTCATCGAGTGCACCACAATATCCGCGCCCAATTCGAGTGGACGTTGCAGATAGGGTGTGGCAAAGGTGTTATCCACGACCAGCAACGGTTTATTCGCATGGGCATGGACGAGCTCTGCCACGGCGCGAATGTCTGTCACACGCAAAAAGGGATTGGTGGGTGTCTCCAGCCAGACGAGCCGCGTTGACGGAGTCAGAGCCTCTGCCACAAATTCAGGATCGGTCGTGTCAGCAAATGTAAAATCCAGTTTGAAGCGGCGCAGCACTTTGTCAAATAGACGGAATGTGCCACCGTAAACGTCATTGCCTGCCAGCACATGAGCGTCCGCGCTCAATAAGCGCAGCACTGTATCGGTTGCCGCGAGACCGGAGGCGAAGGCCAGGCCATAACCACCGCCCTCCAGCGCCGCCAGGCAGTCCTGCAGTGCCTTGCGCGTGGGATTCTGTGTCCGCGAATATTCGTAGCCCTGGCGCGCTTTTCCAACGCCATCCTGCATATACGTGGAGGTGAGATAAACGGGTGTCATCACCGCGCCGTTATTGGAGTCGGGTTCCTGTCCGGCATGAATCGCAAGTGTTTCAAATCTCATTCGCTCTCCTGTAATTTTTGATTGAGGTGTGTTGTCTGAATAAGGTGTTCAAATAAGCACAATATGAGGAGACATGACCAAGACAATTTTAGCAGTTCTTGCCCATCCGGATGACGAATCTTTTGGGCTGGGCGGCACGCTTGCATTGTATGCAAGCAGGGGTTATGACACGTATCTGGTCTGCGCCACGCGCGGCGAAGTAGGTACAGTGGATGAAGAGCATCTTAATGGTTTCAAAGATATCGCCGAACTTCGTACGGAGGAACTACAGCGCGCAGCCAAGATCCTGGGTTTGAAGGAAGTCTTTTTCCTTGATTATCGCGATTCGGGGATGCCTGGCACGCAGGAGAATCAACATCCGAATGCGCAGATCAATCATTCGGTGGATGAAGTAGCCGGGAAAGTGGTCAAATACATTCGTGAACTCGAACCTGATGTTGTTTTGACTTTTGACCCGATCGGCGGATATAAACATCCGGATCACATCCACATCCATAATGCGACGGTGCTGGCCTTTGAAAAAGCAGATGACGCTTCCTTCCACCCCGAAGCCGGGTCGCCGTTTAAACCGCGTGCGCTTTACTTTCAGGTTTTTCCGCGCGGGTTCTTGAAGTGGATAACGCGCCTGATGCCCTTGGTTGGAAAAGATCCTACGAAGTTTGGTCGCAATAAAGACATCAACCTAAGGGAATTGGCCGAAGTAAGTTTCCCTGTCCATGTGCGCCTGGATATCAGCTCAGTGGATGAAATTAAACGCGAAGCCGGCGCGCAGCACGCTTCGCAGGGAGGGGTTGGCATGCGCCGGGGTTTGATGGGCATTGTCACGCGTCTCTTTGGCGAGAGGGAAGATTATATGCGCGCTTTTCCACCGGTCAATGGCTCATTTCAAAAACGGCATGACTTGTTCGACGGCATATAAAGTAGTTCTCGGGAGGGGGTTGAAAAAATAGAAAAAATGTTCTATAATCTGGCAATCGTATCCGACTTACCAAAAGAGGAGATTGTCATGTCCAAACGAAATGTCGTTCATGTTGAGATTCCCGCGGCGAACGTTGAGGCCGCGGGCCAGTTTTATCACGAGTTGTTCGATTGGAAACTCCAACACATGCCTGAAATGAATTACACCATGTGGGAAGCAGGCGATGGCTCCGGTGGCGGTTTCCCGGGAGTGTCCGATGAGGCCCCGGCAGGACATGTATTGGTCTATATCGCCAGCGATGACATCGAAGCAGACCTGAAAAAGGTCGAACAGTTGGGCGGCAAGGTGATTCATCCGAAGGTTGAGATTCCACAGATGGGCTGGTATGCGTTTTTCCAGGATCCGACTGGAAATGTGCTTGGTCTGTATACCGGCATGAATCCTGAATCCAATCCGTAGTTGATTTTGCAAAACATCCCGCATACCTGCGGGATGTTTTGTTTAATTTGGTAAAGGGAGTTCCTGCAGTTCGAGTTCTTCTGAACGTTCAATCTCAGGGAAATAATTGCTCAACAAACTGAAGCCACCATCCACCAGGATGGTTTGTCCCACGATCATCTCCGCCGCCTCTGAACATAGGAAAGCCGTTACTCTGCCCACATCTTGGGGAGTCACCAGGCGGCGGGCTGGATTGCGTTGACATACGTGTTCGAGCGAGGCCTCCACATTGATCGGCATGGCGGTGACCGCGTCGGTCTCGACCAGTCCCGGCGAAATGGCATTAGTGATAATTCCCTGGGGGGCCAACTCAACTGCCAGATAGCGGGTTAGCGATTCCACCACGGCCTTGGATAAACCAACCGCACCATAAGATGGAACGACGCGCGTGCTGCCCAAACTGGTGATCGTAATAATCCGCCCCCAACCTTGCTCGATCATGTGAGGCGTGAGCCGTTTTACGCTGTGCAGAATGGAACGCGCGTTTACATCCAAGGTCCAGTCCCAATGTTTGTCCGTGGTTTCCAGGATGGAACGGAAACCACCTGTTGCCGCATTGGCAACGAAGATATCACAACCGCCGAAGGCCGCTTCGATCTGGTCGAACATCACCTCTGTTTTTTCCTGATCGGCGAAGTTGGCTTTGACTGCCAGGGCACGCCGCCCCATGGATGTGATCTCCGCCACAACCTCTTGTGCCGCACTCATCTTACGGGCATAATGCACGATTACATCCGCGCCGGATCTGGCAAGTTCGAGGGCGATCCCTTTTCCAATCCCTCGCGATGCGCCGGTGACCAGCGCCGCTTTTCCTTGCAGAAAATTTTCATTGAACATGGACCCGCTCCTTCCATTCATCGAAACGAGTACCGATCAAGTTTTGTTCGATGGAAAACCATTGATAATCCGGTTCTGATTCGAGGATGGCGGCCTGGATAGTATCCCCACTCACCCAGAAATTGCCACGCACATCATAACCATCTACGCGGGCTTCATCGGCGCGGATCAAAGCGCGCGCCGAAATCTTAAGGGAGCGCATTGGCTCGGGGTTTGGCTGCGTTTCGTGCAGACGCAGAAACTCATTCGACGCAAGTCGCTCCGCTTCTTCTTCAGCGGCGTGCGTTTCTTCGGGAGTCAAACCATCAGCTTGTAGCTGGCGGCGAAACGCTTCAGCGAAAGATCCGATTAATTTGTCGGTAACAGTTTCGAGTGAGATAGGAAGCGATAACTGTTTCAACGTCACGATCTGTCCATGCAAGGCTTTTTCTGCCAGCAGGCGGAAGGCTGGAGAAGGAGTCCTCCAGACGAAGGTCATCGCTTCGAAATCAAAATCAAACAGCAAATTTCCCACCACCACACTTGCCTCTTCGATCTGACCGCCGCCCGTACCTGCAACGCGTTTCCCATCCACTTCGATCTCGTTGGTATCCCGCAGTTCTGCATTCAAGCCAAAGGAGCGCAAGGTCCTCACCGGCGCGGCCAGGGCAAGCGCATAAATTTCCTTAAGCAAGACTGGCATACGACTGCGATGAAAGATGCATTGATAGAACAACTGATTTTCGTCGAGGTAGGTTGCACCACCACCAATCCTTCGGCGGAAGACAGGCAAACCGCGTCGTTCACATTCGGCGCGATCGAAAATGCTCTCGAAAACTTGATGATAACCCAGGCAAAGATAGGGCTCGCTGGGCTGACAGATGATGATGGTATCTGGATCATCATCTGTCAGCTTCTCTGCCAGGCTGTGAAAGATGGCTTGAGTCTGCCAGGATGGAATTCGTCCCAGGTTGAGCAGACGGATGGGGTTTGCACTCATATGGATTTGCTTCGCCGTTCGCGCGCGAGCATGGGTTTGTTACCGCGCTACAAGACTCGTTTCAGCCCAAACTTCTTCCAGCCGCATCTGCTGGCGAACGGTGGTGATATCGTCAGCATCTGGCAGGAAGGGATAGTCGCGATATTCCTCGCCGGGCCGATACGAACCATAGGGACGATTGCAAGCCATCACGCCGTTTCGATCAGGGCAGCCATTCGTCATGAATGGCAATCCAGAATTGATGGCTTCGTCCAGCATGGACATCGAGACATCCAGGTGGACAAGAGATCCTGTTTCATCGAAAGATAAAGCCGCGCGCAGTAGATCATCGTTTTCGATCAGATACTTGACCAGTTGAACACGGCGATGACGATGAATCGGTTGGCGCGGTAAATCCTGCGTGGCTGTTCCCGGTTCCGGATTGAAGGAGAATAAGTAACCGGCGATCTGTTCTTCCTTGAATTGGAAGAACAAGTCCACCAGTCCACGATCGGATTCGCCCAGACCAACGATGATGTGACAGTTCACATTCATCGGTCCGAAGATGCGGCACGCGGCGCGGATGATCTTCCAGTGATAATCCCATTTGTGCGGACCGCGCGTCTTTTTCCCGCGCGCTTCATCAAAGATATGCTCGGTTGCGCCGTCCAGGCCGATGCCGATGATATCCACACCAGCCTCGCGAATCTCGTACAGTTTTTCTTCATTCAACAAGGTCGCGCTGACCAGTGCGGAGATGGGTACCTCTGGCGCGCGGTCGTGCACGCGCTGGATCATATCCATGAGATCGGGGTTGGCACGGTGGTCCTGTACCTGCGAAATACAAACGCGCCCCACGCCATGTTTGGCTTCCTTCTCAGCGATCTTCTCTGCAACCAAGTCAGTGGGATACAAAGGCCATTCCACGCGGATGAAGGTGTTGTCTTCCGGCAAGCCGGGTCGTTCGCGCGCCAGCCCACAATAACTGCAATTTGCGTAACAGCCTTCGGGATAATTTTGTAACAAGTTGATGCAATCGCAATGGGTGCGATGGATGCGCCCGGGCTTGAGCCCTAATTCGATGGCCGCAGCCATGCTGATTCGAACGTACTCGGGACTGATCTGATAGTATTCAGCTTGCTGATCGGACGGGATTGTCACTTTTGCCATAGGGTCTCCACTACGTCATTGCGAAGGTTGCGAGTTGGGACTTTGGGTCGAAACCCAGCCCGAAGCAATCTCCTTGTCAATTTTGCATTGCTTCGTCGTAACACGCTCGCCGTTTGATGCTCGACGCTACTTCTTGCATTGACAGAAACGATGTAATTTACCAAATCACTCCACAACAGGCATTGATAAACTGCGGACGCAGCCCTGCCTGGCGGGCATAATCAACGATGCCTTCCGCGGGATAGGCGATGCCATTCAAACCTGCCTCGAGTGCCAGGCGGTCGATCTCAATTTTCGTGGCACCCATCGGGCGTGCACATCCCAACATCACTGGCGTGGATGGGAGGACATTTCTAGCCCTTTCAAAGAAGTCGGCGATTTCATCCAAGGTCGGAGGAATGACTTTTGCCATCGGCGTTTTGGTCAGTGGCTCCAGAATCACCAGCGCCAAGAGCTTCGGTGGATGACGGACAACCATTTCCAGGGCGCGTTCCTCACCGAGCATTTTCCCAAAATGCAATCCCAGGATGATGTGCGGAATTGTTGGAACGTGATATTTCTCCAACGATGCCAGCACTTCTTCATAGTCTTGTGGATCGGCATCAAGGTGATAAACTTCGCGGATCGTATCGCGGTGACCGATGATATCCACCATGGCGCCGTCAATGCCAACCTCACCCAGGGCGGCACAAGTCTCTTCGTCGGGTAAGCCGGGATGGACGCGAATCTTCAAGCCCAGTTCCTGCTGAATGCGGATCAAATCCGGGACATGTTTCAAAAGAGGCACACGTCCACGGCGGTCACTGCCACCGGAGATTAGGACGCCGCGTGTACCACGTTCTGCCAGTGAAGCGCACAAGTCAAAGAGCGAACCATCGAAACGATGTAGATCAGTCATGCCGCGCAACATGGTCGCATTGCAATGCTCACACGCCAGTGCACAGGCCGTGCCAGTCAGGCTGATGGAAACGAATTCGATGGCGCTGTGATCCTGATATTCATCGGTTTTATAACTGCGCAAGCCCGGCGCGTGAAAAGTGATCTCGTCTGGAAAATTGGCGCGGCGTATGTCCATGCATTGGGAGGAAACTTGCAGAGTCTCAAGCATATCCCCCTCCGGGATTGACGTAACAACCATAGGGATCGGCGCGTACCTGGCTCTCCGCCAAGCGGGCGCGGGCAACCGCTTTTTGCACCGCCTCAATCAGAACTTCGAGCGGGATGCCGTTAAACTCACCTCTTCTTTGCTGATAGACCCTTTCCAAGGTGGCCGCGACTTTCTCAGGCTGACTCGCCTGCCAGCGCAGAGAGGCTTCCAGATCCGCGACCGCGTTTTCCGATGCAAAGAAATCGCCTCGAATGAATACTGCCTTGATGGTGGGGCCGGCTAATGTCACACGTACATCCAGTAATCCCGCGGGCGTTTTGATCTTGCTGGAACCGAGGGTGTCCACCACTGCGGAGGTTTGGTAGACCCAGTCATCGCTAAGATATTTTTCGTGTTCGACTGCGGAAACAGCCTGGAGTTCATCCGCAGTAAATGTATCGGCGACCAGCCTCACGTTTAGAGCTGACCCGTAGGCGCGTGCAATGGTCTCTCGTACTGCATTGAGCGCGATCAGGCTGTTCGTTTCCCGTCGCACAGTAGTGATGCGTTCTGCGACAGTGAAAATCTCTTTGTCTGAAATTTTTTCAAAGGGTGTATTCAACACACGCAGCATGAATTCCACATCGAGATCGACCAGCAGGCTGGCATGAAACAGCAATCCGTTGGAATGAGCGCGATGAATACCCAGGCCGATGATCTTTTTGCCATTCACTTCAATGTCGTTCTTGCGCCGAAAACTTGCCTCCACGCCCAGCTGGTTCAGACCATGCACCAGGCCTTTGGAAAACATGCCCATGAGTTCCCGGGCGCGGCTATAGTTATCCTGATCCGTGCCGGGAATTGTCAATGCCACACCGAGTTGATCCGCGCCCATGATGATCGCGCCGCCGCCCGTGGGACGACGATTGATCGGGATGGCATGAGCTTTGCAATAATCCAGCCGCAATTCGTTTTCAACCGTTTGAAAGCGACCCACCAGCGCGCAGTGAGAACGATAGGTATACAAACGTAAAGTCGGCACGGACAGACCTGCGCCAACTCGTTCAGCCAATGTTTCGTCAGCGCTCAAGCCGAAGGAGGCAGTCACCCCATCGTCGGCGATCAGACGCCAATCCATTAATCGATCCAGCCTTGCTCGCGATAGCGTTTCAATTCAGCCTCTACCCAGGCAGGCAGATCTTCATCGCCAACCAGTTGAGCGGACTCACTTTCCCAGGAACTGGGCTCGATCAGAACCAGCCAGCCAGCCATATAAGGCGATTGGTTGACCAGAGCCGGATTTCTAACGGTTTCTTCATTACGGGTCATGATCATGCCGCTGACGGGAGCGATCAAATCACCGGTCATTTTGGCGGCTTCGAGCGTACCAAATGACTCACCCCGTTGTAGGGCCGTACCAACGGGTTTCAATGTGACATAAGCCAGATCACCCAGTGCGGCCAGCCCAAGGGTGTCCATGCCCACGCGCATTTTTCCTTGTGCGGCATCAACTTGTACCCACATGTGATGTTCGCGATCATACTGGCGATCAGCAGGGATGGTGTAGGAATCCGAGCCAACGCTGAATTCCTGAGGTGTTGCTTGTGGTTTATTCATCACTCACTCCATGTTGTTCGAAATTTCAACAAATGCGCGGGAGCATTTCGCCGGCCAGCATATCCACCACGCGTTGGCTGCCAATGGCGGTTTTCATCAGGACGCGTCCACGCGGTTCTTGCGTCACTTCCCCGATTACTACCGCGTCTTGTCCATAGCGCGTCTGTCGCATGGTCTTTAGCACGGCCTCTGCATCGTCGCGTGCGACGAAAGCTATCAGTTTGCCCTCATTCGCAATGTAGAGTGGATCGAACCCCAGCATCTCGCAGGCCGCATTGACCTCCGGATGCACAGGAATACTTTGCTCTTGCAGGAGGATGCCCACATTGGATTGCGAAGCGATCTCGTTGAGCGTGGTTGCCAATCCGCCGCGCGTGGGATCACGCAGCACATGAATGTTGTCGCTCGCCTCCAACATGGCTTCGATGAGATGATTGAGTGGAGCGACATCGCTCTGGATACTGGATTGGAAGCCCAGGTCACCGCGCGCACCCAAGACAGCAATACCATGATCGCCAATTGAGCCGGAAAGGATGAGAACGTCTCCCGGCCTGGCTTGCGCGCCGCCGATGTCGACCCCGGCTTGCACTACACCAATGCCAGCCGTGGTAATGTACATACCATCTGCTTTACCCTTTTGCACAACCTTGGTGTCACCAGCTACGATTTGAATGCCCGCTTCGGCTGCTGCGGCTTGCATCGAAGCGATGACACGCTGTAGGGTTTCCATCGACAAGCCCTCTTCGAGAATGAAACCGGCCGTCAAATACAAAGGCTTGGCGCCCAACATGGCCACATCATTGACCGTGCCGCAGATAGCCAGCCTGCCAATATCGCCGCCGGGGAAGAACAAGGGCGAAACCACATGCGCGTCTGTGCTGATCGACAGTTGTAGACAGGCTCCAGGCTGGAGTAGTGCCGCATCGTCGCCAGCGCGCAGCGCTGTATTATCAAAGGCCGGCAGAAAAGCTTTTTGAATTAGTTGATGACTCATTCGTCCGCCGGCGCCATGCCCCATCACGATCTGTTCGTTATGTGGAAGAGGCGGTGCACAGACCGCGCCTTCCATGTTGACAGTTTCTTTGCTCATGCTGACACACTTTGTTTCAAATCGATGCGTCCATACCGGTAATACGCGGCGCACGCACCCTCGGATGAGACCATCGTCGCGCCGAGCGGCATTTCAGGTGTACATTCTTTCCCAAATGCAGGGCAATCGAAAGGCTTCTTCAACCCTTGCAGGATTTGCCCTGCGATGCATAGCGGCGATTCTTCCGCTTGAATAGCTTCCACTTCAAAACGTTTTTCGGCGTTAAACGCGCCGAACTCGGGACGCAGGCGCCAGCCACTCATCGGAATCATGCCGATGCCGCGCCATTTGCGATCACATTCCATGAAGACTTTGTTGATGGCGGCTTGGGCGGGCTTGAGACCCTCGAACGTCACCGCGCGCTGATAGGCGTTGGCGACTTCCACTTTGCCCGTTTCCAACAACTGCACGGTCTTCAAAATTCCCTGTACAATGTCGAGCGGTTCGAAACCAGTTACCACCATGGGAATCTCGAACTCCTCAACCAATGCTGGATACTCCCAGTAACCCATTACCGCGTTGACGTGACCGGCCAGTAAAAATCCCTGCACGCGATTTTGTGGTGAACCCAGGATGGCTCGGATCGCTGGAGGCACACGTACATGTGAAACCAGGATGGAAAAATTCTTCAAACCAAGTCGTTGTGCCTGCAAGACGCTCATCACATTGGGTGGGGCCGTGGTCTCGAAACCGATCGCGAAGAAAACCACCTGTTTGTCAGGATTTTGCTGCGCCAGTGTCACGGCATCTAATGGAGAGTAAACCACGCGTATATCTCCGCCTTGCGCCTTGACCGAAAATAGGTCGTGGCCAGAACCCGGCACACGCAACATATCTCCATAAGAACAGAAGATCACCTCAGGGCGGGAGGCGATGGCCAATGCCTTGTCGATGAGTTCCAATGGTGTGACACAGACAGGACATCCCGGCCCGTGCACCAGTTCAATTTCAGACGGCAACAGTTGATCGATCCCGTGACGAACGATGGCATGCGTTTGCCCGCCACAGATTTCCATCAAGGTCCACGGACGCGTGACGGTGCGGCGGATTTCTTCGATCACGCCTTTGACCAGCGCCGCGTTGCGATATTCGGTGACGTACTTCATGTGGTCGGCTCCGCGGGCCCAAGCTCAATTTCGATATCGGAGATCTGTTTGAGCAGGTCAAGCGTTTCCATGGCATCTTTCTCATCCAGCAAGCTGATGGCAAATCCAACATGGATCACACAATAATCTCCCGTTTTCGCTTCGGGCACATAATCCAGACAGGCTTCGCGGAAGATTCCGCCGAAGTCCACCTTTGCCATTTTGAGCCCACCCTTTTCGTAAATCTCAACGATCTTGCCTGGTACACCAAGACACATCTTATCCTCGCAATCTACTGGCCGCGATGACGGCCTGCCCAAGTGATAAGCCGCCATCATTCGTCGGCACCTGCCGATGTATGAATACTTGAAAGCCATCTGCACGCAAAAGCGGCAGTGTTCGTTCCAGCAGGGTGAGGTTTTGCCAGACTCCACCCGAAAGCACAACCGAACGAATGCCTGTCTCGTGACTGATCTGTTTGACGGTTGCCAGCGCCAACTCTGCCAATCCGTTATGGAAGCGCGCCGATATTTTGGAAACAGGGACTCTTGCCATCACATCGTTGACCAACCCTCTAACGACGTCTCCTACCTGGACCTGATGCTGATCCAGCGCAAAGGCGTAACTCTCCGCCTCAGCTTTATCTGCCAACGCTTCGAACTCGATCGCAGCCTGACCCTCATAGTTGACTTTTTGCCGCACACTTGCCAGCGCGGCGGCTGCATCGAAGAGACGGCCCATGCTGGATGTCAGCGGCGTGTTGATTTTCTTTTCCAATTGTGCCTGTAAGAGTTTTCGTTCCTCTTCGTTGAACTCTGCTACAGGCGCGAGACGATCATCCCATTCAAGTCCCAGCGACCAGAGCAATGCCAAAGCCGTGCGAGCAGGCCTCTTGATCGACGCGTCTCCGCCGGGCAGGGGAAAGTATCCCAGATGAAACGGCCGTTGGTAGGATTTGTAATCTGCGATCAGAAATTCTCCGCCCCAAATCGCGCCATCTTCACCATATCCGGTGCCATCAAATGAAAGGCCGATGACCGACTCTGAGCCATCCAGGCCATGTTCAGCCATGCAGGCCGCGATATGTGCATGATGATGTTGCACGCCAATCGCAGGTAAATTCTCACGTTCGGCGCGTTCCTGGGCATAACACGTAGCCAGGTAATTTGGATGCAGATCATAAGCGATGGCTTCAGGTTTGACGCGGAACAATCGCTCGAAATGGCCAATGCCCTGTTCAAAGGATTTCAGCGTTTCGTAATTTTCCATGTCACCGATGTGATGACTGAGGAAAGCATAGTTCTTGTTGGTAATGCAGAAAGTGTTTTTTAATTCGGAACCAGTGGCCAGGATTTGTGGAACCTCAAAAGGAAGCTTGACGGGAAACGGAGAATAGCCGCGCGAACGGCGGATGGGGTAAATTTCTTTTTCAAACACACGTACGACAGAATCATCGCAACGAATGTGAATATCACGGTTGTGCATCAGGAAGGCGTCCGCCAGGGAAGACAATCGTTGGCGTGCTTCATGATTGGCAGTGGCGATCGGTCCCTCACTCAGGTTGCCGCTGGTCATTACCAGCGCTTCTGGGAAGCCATTTGCTTTTTCAAGAAGCAAATAATGCAAAGGCGTGTAGGGGAGCATCGCACCGATCCAATGCTGACTGGGCGCGACTTCTCTAGCAATGTTCGATTCTGGTTTTCGGCGTAACAAAACGATGGGTCGCGCCGCTGATTGCAGCAACTCACGTTCGGAATCGCTGACAAAACAATGCGCATCGACGGTCGCAAGGTCGGGCATCATCAGAGCAAAAGGCTTGTCTACACGGAGCTTGCGGGTACGGAGTTCGCTGACTGATTTTGTATTGGTGGCATCACAAGCAAGATGAAATCCGCCCAGGCCCTTTATGGCAACGATTGTTCCTTGAGCCAGCAGTTCACGTAGTTGATGTATTGCCTTATCACCAATTTTCTTTTCGGCCTCTGTTCCCTCGACCCAAACTTGAGGCCCACATACAGGACAGGCTACGGGTTGTGCATGGAATCTCCTGTTCCTGGGATCGGTATATTCGCGTTCACATTCAGGACACATGGCAAAAGGTGCCATGGTCGTCTTGGGACGGTCATAAGGAATGTCATGGATGATGGTAAAGCGTGGTCCGCAATTGGTGCAGTTGATGAACGGGTAGCGATAGCGCCGATCGTTCGGGTCAAAGAGTTCACGCAGGCAATCGTCACAGATGGCGAAATCTGGCGAGATGGGTTGGAAGGCGGAGGGGATGGCTTCAGAGCGGAGAATGTCGAATGAACGGAAGCCGTTCGTGGGTCCGCGCGAAGCGCTCAGTTCATCTATGTGAGAAAGTGGCGGCGCTTCGTCGCGTAATAATTGGACAAATGAGTTCAGAACGTTTTCTTCTCCGTCCACTTCAATATCCACGCCGGCAGAGGTGTTGCGAACCTGACCATAAAGATTCAGCCGCGTGGCGAGATTGTGGACGAAGGGACGAAAGCCAACGCCTTGAACGATACCGGTAATATGAACCCGAAGACCTTGCATATCAACTCAACGTTTTACACTTTCCAGCAGCCAATTGATCCAGGCATCCACTCCCACACCTGTGCGGCAGGAGAGCGGGAACGTAATCGCGCCGGGATTGAGCGCCTCAACACCGCGCTGGAAGAAATCCATTTTGAAAGGGATATAAGGAAGTAGATCGATTTTGTTGACCACCAGCGCATCCACGCCGCGATACATGCCCGGATATTTATAGGGCTTGTCATCGCCTTCGGGAACAGAGGCGATTAGCACGGACTTGTGCGTACCGAGGCGAAAATCGGCAGGACATACCAGGTTGCCAACATTTTCGACGATCAACAGGTCAAACTGTGAGAGGTCCAGTTGCTCGAGAGCACCGCGCAGCATGACCGCATCCAGGTGACATTCACCACCGGTGTTGATCTGAACGGAGGCCCTGGCACCTGCTGCAGCGGCGCGGTCTGCGTCGAGTGAGGTGGCGATATCGCCATCTACAACTGCGATACGCAGCTTATCTGCCAGGCGCGAAAGTGTCTGCTCGATGATGGATGTTTTGCCCGCGCCAGGGGAAGCCATCAGGTTGAGCGAAAATACACCCGCGGCTTCAATGCGGGAATGGTTTTCTTCTGCCAGACGGTCATTGGCACTCAAAATATTTTCAACAACTGGAACATTTAAAGTCATTTCATTTCTCCGCAGGGACTGAAATTGGAACTGGGTCTGTTTCAACATCAATGGACTCTAGCCGAAACTCCTCACCGGTAACGATCTTTACGCGCGTGCTCCCACAGTGCGGACAGGCCAGATGCTCCTCATCAGGAGCATAACGATGATTGCAATCCAGACACAGGAACTCGGCAGGCACTCGTCGAAAGTGAAGTTGTGCATCTTCGGCGATGGTATCCTTGGCAATCACATCCCAGTAGAATTGAACCGAGTCATCCACCACGTAGGAGAGTTTGCCGATCACGAGATACAAATCTGTGACACGCCTCGCTTCGGCTTGTTCAGCATGGCGCAGGGCAATATCTAGAATTGATTGCGTAATGGGGAGTTCATGCATCCTTGTTTACTTTTTCATCACTTTTATCGGAAAGCCCTTCGCGGAAACTGCGCAGGCCTTGTCCAAGTTCACCAGCGATCCTGCCGATGCGATTGGGTCCGAATAACAGCACAACAATGACTAGAATAATCAGCAGTTCAGGGACACCAAAGTCAAACATTTTGTAACTCCATATGATCCACTAATTGCCACTCTCGCAGGACCGCTTCTGCACAGTTAAGAATCTCAGGCAGGATGTCAGTGATCGCGGGACTCAATTCAACGCCCACTGATAAGTCAGCAGGCTGCGCACCTATCATGTGCAGGTGAGAAGGAAGGTGGCCGCGGAAATTTGCCAGTCCCAATACCTCCTGGAATGTGACCTGATGGTCAGAAAGCTTGATGCCGGTATAGAGTGGGATTTGATCGCGCTGCAGCTCGATCAGTGTTCCTGGGTCCCTACGAGCATTGATCGCGTCCAATACCAGCAGATGGCTAGCTTCTTCCACCCAGGGCAGGAGATTCAGCCCGAGCACCCCCCCGTCAAGGAATTCCACTTCCGGTGCAGAGTCTGCCAGGCGAACTTCCAGGGCTTTGAGCGCGTAAACGCCCAAGCCCTCATCGCGGTTGAGTGTATTGCCCAATCCAAGTACGATCTTGCGTGTGGTGTTGTTCTCTTTCATTTCAGCTACCAGTATTCACCATTTTTGTGTATTTGCACAGTGATAATCTTCTTGTTTTTAACCGGACAATTGTTTGAAAAATACCTCAAATAGTCCGATTACTTGAGCTTAAAAAGAAGATTGTTAGAGGGGCGCCCACTTGGGCACCCCTCTTTTTTTACTAACTAATGCAAACGTTCAAGCCTGTGGCAACCTCGCCCAGGTCTTTGCCGTCTGCGTCCACCATGTGGATGGCGCAGGCCATGCATGGATCGAACGAATGGATGGTGCGCAGGATTTCCAGGGGCCATTCGGGCTTGGCAAGGGGAGTACCCACCAGCGAAGCCTCATAGGCGCCCGCCTGACCCTTGTGATCGCGCGGGGAGCCATTCCAGGTGGTGGGGACGACCATCTGATAGTTCTCGATCTTGCCCTGATCGATCACGATCCAGTGGCCCAAGGCACCGCGCGGAGCCTCCATGTAGCCAAAGCCCTCGGCGTGGGAAGGCCAGGTGGTTGGCTCCCATTTGTCAGCGTTGAAAGTGTCGGTGTCTCCAGCCTTGATGGTATCGATCAAATCGTTGTAGGTTTTGAGCATGAAGTCGGCGAAAACCTTGGTTTCAATGCCGCGCGCGGCTGTGCGTCCAAGGGTGGAGAACACAGCTGTGATCGGCGCGTCCAGCGTTTTGAGAACGAAATCTGTCAGATCTTTGGTCTGCTCGTGACCATTTGCGTACATTGCCAGAACACGTGCCAAAGGACCGACTTCCATCGGCGTCTCAGCCCAACGAGGAGCCTTGAGCCAGGAATACTTTTGCTCGACTTCCAGTTCTTCGTAAGGCGGTTTGGGCCCTGTGTAGTTGAATTGGGTTTCACCCTTCCATGGATGCAGGCCGGCGTTATCGCCCACACTTTGGTCATACCAGGAGCGTGCAACGAATTCCTGCATCCTCTCGAAATCGCGTGGGTCAGGTTCCTGGATGTTGGCCAGGTCGCGGTTGAGGATCACAGAACGCGGCACGATGAACTTGGATGTGTCGCTGTTATCTGTATCCGGTAATTCACCCCAGGTCAGGAAGTTACCGAGCCCCTCACCGAGGCCGGCATAATCCAGGTAGTACGGCGCGACTGCCAACAGGTCCGGAATGTAAACCTGATCCACGAACTCGATCATGCGGTCAATGCTGTCTTTTATGATCGAGAGTCGATCAGCATTGAGCGCTGTGTCGGAGTTCAGATCGATGGGCATGGGCACGCCGCCGACCACGAAGTTCGGATGCGGATTTTTTCCTCCAAAGATCGTGTGAATCTTGGTGAAAGTTCGCTGCGCGTCGAGGGCCTCGAGATAGTGGGCGACCGCCAGTAAATCAATTTCTGGAGGCAGCTTATAAGCCGGGTGCCCCCAATAGGCATTGGCAAAGATCGAAAGCTGGCCGCTTTCCGCGATGGCTTTGATTTTGTTTTGTACATCCGCGAAATATGCAGGCGAAGCATTCTTCCAAGGCGAAATGCTCTGCTGAATGCTGGCCGTCTGCGCGGGGTCGGCCTTGAGGGCGGCCACTACATCCACCCAGTCCAGTGCATGCAGATGATAGAAGTGCATGACGTGATCATGAACATATTGCTGGGCGATCATCAGGTTGCGCATAAGATTGGCGGCTTTCGGAATCCTGATCTTCAGCGCGTCTTCCACCGAGCGAATCGAGGCAAATGAATGCACGGTTGTGCAGACGCCACAGGCGCGCTGTGCGAAGGCCCAGGCCTCGCGCGGGTCGCGGCCTTTCAGAATAATCTCGAGGCCGCGCACCATCGTGCCGGAGGAGTATGCTTTTGTAATTTGATTGCTCGCGTCCACTTCCGCTTCGATGCGCAGGTGGCCTTCGATACGTGTAATTGGGTCAACCACAATTCGTTGTGCCATATCTCACCTCTATTCCACCAGGGCATCAGCGACCATTTGCGCCAGCCCGGTGATCTTCCAATCTAATTTGAAATGCTCGACGCCGTTCGTAAATTGCAGGCGACAATTGGAGCAGGACATCGTGACGGTTTTGGCTCCAACGCTATTAACCTGATCGATCTTCAATTGGAACGCGGCATAACGTTGCGGGTCAGCGTCTTTGATGGCGATCACGCCACCTCCACCGCCACAACAAATGGCCTCCTCACGATTAGGCGTCATTTCCTTGAACGACTCAGGGGCCAGAAGGCCGAGAATACGCGAGGTTCCTGAATGTGGCCACCCTTGCGCTGGATCTTGCACGCGTCGTGGAAGGTGATCGTTCCATTGCCGTCGAAGAAGCCTGGTTTTACTTTGATGCGACCGGAGCCAACCAATTCGCCCAGCACACCGGTGATATGCGTGATTTCCAAATCCTTGGGCATGTCCATGATGTTATAGGCATGCCAGCGTAAGGCGTCGTAGGCGTGACCGCACTCGGTGACCACGATCCGTTTCACGCCCAATTCCTTAGCCCCTTCGAGAATACGATTGATGAACAACTTGGTATGTTCTTCACTGCCCTCGTAAAAACCGAAGTTGACAACTTCGCGTGCCTTGCTGCTGACTGTCCACTTCTCGCCGGCCTTATTGAGGACTTTGGCGATGGCCGCGATATTGGTCGGAAACTTCATCACTTCGATGGATGAGAACACGACCAAGGTATCCGCGCCTTGCACGTCACGTGGAATGTCGACTTCCCACTCGTCAGCCACCCATTCGAGACGCTCATCCCAAACCGAACTGGTCATGCCCAGCGGGCTGCCTTCTTCAACCTGTTTGTTGACAGCCTCCATCAGCTCCGCGGGGACCATGTTCGCCGCGGAAAGTCCGGCGCGTACACCATGTAAAAGTGAGCCAAGGTCGATGCCCATCGGGCAGACCATCGAGCACTTGTTGCAGACCGTGCACGCGTAATAATTAAGTTCGCTCCAATGCTGAAGGTCTTCCTCGGTGATGCGCTTATCGAGGCCGATGGAAGCCTTGAGTCCTCCAATGAGAGTGAAGCGCTGTTCGTAGGCGCGGCGTAACAACTCCAGTTTCCAAACCGGCGCGTATTCGGGATTACCAGTGGCTTGATAGAAGTGACAGGCTTCGGCACACATGCCGCAGCGAGTGCAGGCCTCCAATTGTGAAGCGACCCAGCCGCCGGTTTCATGTACAAAAGCATCCATTGCTTGTTTTGTTGCAGTCATCTCACGCCTCCTATAACGATACGCCGCGCTTGCCGAATTCTTGTCCGTGGATGGTGCGGGAGAAGAAATAGAAAATAAAATGGGAAATGCGGCTAAGCGGAATCCAGATCAACAGCAAATCCACTGAAAGCATGTGCAAGCTGTACAACACTTCATACTGGAACCACAAATGATGGGTCATCATGTAACCGGTGACCATGGGGATGAAAACGATCAGCCAGGCAAAATATTCCGCGGGACCGGAGATCAATTTGAGTACCGGATGAATCAAGCGGTTTACAAGCAGGATCAACATGGCGATGATCGTGACTGCAGCCATCCAATCCACAATAGGCAGGGCGAGCGTCGGCCAGCCGAACCCCAGAAGACTCTTCCAGACCAGCATGTGTGGTGTGCCCAGGATCAGGATAACGAACAAGCCCAGATGAAATAAGCCTCCGCCGATGTAAACGAGCGGGTTGCGCTTGAACGTGTTTTTTACCCACGGGATGAAGGGCCAGATCAGAATACCCTTCAAAAAGGATCTCGTTACGCCTCCTGCCTTGGATCCTTTGACTGGTACGCGGTCCTTGGCCCATCCCAACCCGATCACGTTGACAAGGCGATAGATCATCCCGCCGACGAAGAATAATAACGCGGCGTAGAAAAACGGACCGCGCGCAAATTCCAACACTGATTGCCCGGTCATTCCGCACCTTCCTTTGCTTTCTTCTTTGCCTGATTGGCAAGTGTGGTGCCAATTCCAATAGCCGCGCCAACTCCCACTGCTGCACCGACCGCTCCAAGCGTTGGTCGCTCCAGCGGCGCGGACTGACCTTGATAGAAGCCTCCACCATCCCAGAAGCCCGGTTCAGAACAGCCGAGGCAGGGGTGCCCGGACTGGACTGGGAAGGACAGCCCCTCATCCCAGCGAATGGAAGCGCAGGCATTGTAGGTCGTCGGGCCCTTGCATCCAAGCTTGTACAAGCACCAGCCTTGACGCGCACCCTCATCATCAAACGAGACGGCAAATTTGCCAGCCTCGTAGAAGGGACGACGCAGGCAACGATCATGCACCGTATTGCCGTAAAAAGTCTTGGGACGATGCAGACCATCCAGCTCGGGTAGTGCGCCAAAGATCGCGAAATGAGCGATGGTCCCTGTGGTTGCTTCAGGGATCGCCGGACAGCCAGGGATATTGACCACCGGTTTGTCAGTGATGATTTCCCAAACGCCCACAGCATCGGTCGGATTCGGTTTGGCTTTTGGAATTCCACCGAAGGAGGCGCAATTGCCCGTGGCGATGATAGCTGCCGCACCAGCCGCTGCTTCCTTTAGCAAATCCAGGGCAGTTCGCCCGCCAATGGTGCAGTAAACCCCATCCGCAGCTAGTGGGATGCTGCCTTCCACCACCAGGATATATTGACCAGCATATTTCTTCATGGCATCCTGCTTGGCCTGTTCGAGTTGAAATCCGGCCGCGGCAGACAGCGTTTCATGATATTCGATGGAGAGTGTATTGAGCACCAGGTTGCCAAGTGTGGGCGAGTCGGAACGGGTAATCGCCTCGCTGCATCCTGCACAATCCTGGAACTCTAGCCAAATGACTGGAATACGGGGCTTCGTTTCCAGCGCGCTGAGAATCGCACGATCAACGCGGTAGCCGCGCGCCACTTTGGATGGCAGGCCACTGGCGGCCACTGGCGGAGCAACGTTCAACCCCATGGCTGCGGCCAACAAACCACCGAGCTTGAGAAAATCTCGGCGTGACACGCCTTGTTTCTTTAAGCCTTGAGCAATTGTTTCTTCGGGCATAGCCTTCTCCTCAAAGTTACTTTCCAATTACATGAGCAGAATTGTTTTGCTGCATGTTGGCACGAATTAGGCGCAGGAAATATTGTCGGCTTCCAGTTTTTGCTGGTAGGCTGCTAATCCTTTCGTACCTGTAGCGAGACTGGTTTTTTCTCCATCCCAATTGGAAGGTTTGATCTCAGCGATCCAGCCTTCGCCATAGGGATCGCGGGTAACCAGATTCGGATCAGAGGCAAGTGCATCATTGCCGCGTACCAATACACCGGTGGCCGGTGCCGGGACGGGACCGACAAACTTGCTGCTCTCCACGGTTGCAATGCTTTTCCCCTGGAGAACTTCATTTCCGATGGCCTTGGCTTTCACTGTGACAGCTGCCAGGTTCGATCCTGAAAGTTTCGCAGCAACTGCCGTCATTCCGACGCGTAGAATGCCATCTGCAGTTGGCTTGGCCCACACGTGTTTTTCGATCAGATAGTAGAGATCTTCAGGTAAGTTACAACCACGAATGTCTGTCATGGGAGCCATCCTTAAAAAGTCAGTGTTTTTGAATCTTCGGCCAGTTGCCACATCTTGGCACCACCGACCATCTTCACGCCGTCGATCAAATCTTCGGGCTTCAGATCATGCAATTCCGTGGAAGCCGAGCAAGCCAGGAACTCAACGCCGGCCTCCATGGCATCTTTTAGGAAGTCGCTCACCGGCTTGCCGCCCGCCTTCGGATAAATTGTCTCAGCCATTCCTTTTTTCAGCAGCAGGGTGCCGTCAATCGTGAAGAACATGGTGACTTCATATTCCATCGCGGCGGCAAGAGATGCGAAAAAGAACGGGGTTGCACAGCGGCGTGGCGTGTCTGGTCCGCTGGTCATAACGATCAAAACCTTTTCCATAAAATATCCTTTCAGTTTTTGTTTCTTAGAATGAGAGAGCGATGGCGTCATCGGTGGCGAATTCGAGGAAGGCGGCCGCACCTGCCACTTCCACACCCTCGATCAAGTCTTCCTTCTTGATGCCCATTACATCCATGCTCATCTGGCAGGCGATAAAGCGAACGCCGCTCTCGATGGCGATTTCCAACAATTCACTGGCTTTGGCCACATTGGCTTTTTTCATCCAGCCATTCATCATCCCAGTGGCCACAGCGGTCATGCCCGGCAGAACGCCAATGATGTTAGGGACTGAAATACCCGGGATGGGCTGCGGCATTGCCGGATTGGCAATGGGCGCCACTTGTAAGTGATCAGCCTTACCTTTCTTGATGATCTCAAGCCCATAGAAGGTGAAGAAAATAGCCGCTTCCATATCCATTGCGACAGCGGCTGTCGCCAGGATCAACGGCGGATAGGCCGCGTCCAGGCTGCCGTGCGCAGAGATGATTGCTAATCGTTTTGCCATGACGTTCTCCTAATAAACCATCACGTTGGTTGCTTCAGAGCACTCTTTGACGAATGTCGCTGCATTGACCACAATTGCACCCTCTATGAATTCCTTCTCCGGGTCGATCTGACGCGACTTGACACATGGGCCGCAGACCAGCAACTTACCACCGTTCTCAAGGTAGATGCTCAGTAATTCTTTGAGGGGGGAAAACCCGGATGCGAAAACGTGGTCGGCAATTCCATCTGTAATCAACATCACGCCGTTGGCTTGAAACCCAAGTACAACGTCGACATCAGAGGCCTGGGCTGCTGTTGCCATAACAAAGGGAATCGTTGCACGTTCAGGGTCTTCCGGTCCGTGAGTACACATGAGAATGAGTTTTCCATTTTGTTCAGCCATGCTATTCTCCAATTATCATAATTAGGGTAGAAATGGGGTGAAATAAATTAGAGCCTACCAGTTTCGGTAGGCTCTAATTTATTTCCTCCTGATGTAGAAGATGAATTTTTCACCTTGTTTTTCATGGCCAAGCAGCGCGTGGCCTGTCTTCGAGGTCCAGGCCTCGATGTCGGGAACTGACCCCGGATCGGTCGCTGTCATCTTAAGCACCTGCCCAGTCTGTAACGCGTCTACAGCTTTCTTGGTTTTCAATATGGGCATGGGGCAAGCCAGACCACTGCAGTCAAGTTCCTGATCAAAATCGAAAGACATATGTTACTCCTTATAAAGCTGATTAGGATTCAAAATCGCTCATTACAGCAATTTGCTTTAGCCGATGCATCAAGTTGGCGCGCTCAGAGCTGATCTGTTCGAACGTGCGAGCCACTCGTTTTAACCATTCCCAGATTTGCGTTTCTTTTCGATGATCAAGAACAGAAATCTTCTCAGCGGCTTGTGACAACAGATTCTGATCGATGCGATAGGCATTGGCGATCTTCTGTATTCGTTGCGCCTGTTCTTGGGGATCGGGAGGTTTCGCGTAAAACTGACCCGAAATCAACAATCCCAGCGTTGCATTTTGAACCTCAATGCGAGTGCTGGCATACTGAAGCCCTGCATGGCAGGGAATGAACTCTGCTGATGTGTCTTCATGTTGGGCCATCTTGCGCCAGGATTGAATGCAGGCTTGGCGTCCCTCTTCACTGCCCAGAATCAGCTTGCAAAAATCGCAGGTGTTACTGAAGCGGGTGAGTGGCTGACCCTCCTTGTTTGTTGTCACGGCACCCACCTCTGCAATTTCTGCGAATACATCCTGCATCGGCTGCATACAATGTAAAGGAAGGATATCAACTGAGACAGGAGCATCTTTTTCCCCCATGGGTGCCAGACCTGTCAACATTTCATTCACTTCACGCGCATAAAAGCGCCACTGCTGGCCCACCTTCACCCCGGTCAGACGGCCATCTTTGAGCATACGGTAGATCGTGGTGCGATCGACGTGGAGAAGTTCTTGAACTTGCTTGGCTGAAAGTAGGGGATCCATGGTTTGATGTGATGTCTAATAGGTTGCAATAGGTTGCAATAGGTTGCAACAATATACTATTGCTTATTCAACTAATCCTCTAGTGCAATTTGTCACTATCATGCCTGACTGATGTAATGCGAAAAAGAAGGTAGACTCAATCTGAATTTTATTTGTATTATGGTGAGAGTGCCAGGAAGGGGTAATGCAGTGTATTCCCATTGAAGAGCAAAAACAGAAACGATGTAAATCGTCTCTGTTTTCTACGATAAATCACAGCAAGTTTGCCCTCGGTGATCGATACCGTCAGTAGTTCTCCGCAAGCAACGGCGTCACATATTTTTCGAGCGTAGCTTTGTTGACCTCACCTGTCCATGCGTAGCGAACCATCCCGGCGCGATCGATCACGTATGAATTAGGCAGACTTCCGTTTCCAAATGCTTTCAAAGATGCGTTGCCAGGATCCAACCAGACTTGAAATTTCAACCCGTAGTTTTCTGCAAATTGGGAAACGCCATCCACCGCATCGCCCGCTTCAATGGCGATGATCATGAAGCCATCATCATGATGTTCATTGAAATATGCTGACAGAGTCGGCATCTCAGCCTTGCAGGGTGGACACCAAGTCGCCCAATTATTGACCAGGAGGACATTGTGGCGATAATCAGCAAGCGACCTTGTCTCTCCGTGAATATTTTGCAGAGAAAGTTCTGGTGCAGCGTAATTAACCTTGGCCGGCACGATGGAATTTCTTCCTTCAAGATTGGCGGTTGTTCTGGGTAAAGCCATTGCCAAGATGGCAAATCCCACCAGAACCAGGCCGATTACAACGGCAAGAGTAGGAAACGATCTTCTGGGTTTGCGGCGATATTTCTTCTTTGACATGGCAATGTAAGTCTTGAGACGGAAACTGCCTGTTTCTGAGGTCAGTTTTGGAGCGCGCGCATGATCTCCGCCACCAGGTTTTGTTCGGGGACCGCGCCTACCACCATTCCGACGCCGGAATTGATCACGGTCTGCGGCACGCCGCGCACATTGAACTGATTCGCCAAATCCGGGAATTCAGTCGCCTCCACGCCTTCTGCCCGGATCATCAGCGGATTTTCCATCGCCATCTGGTGGGCGAGCAGCACCGCGCCCGGGCAATAAGGACAAGTCGGCGTGACGAATACCTGGAGATGCAAAGGCTGATTGAGATTCTTTAGAAACTCGCGGGTTTTGGCATCCAGGCCAGACTCGCGCTTCGACACGATCAAAATATCATTGATGAGCGTACTGAATTCGTGACCGGAGGGAATCCCTGAGAACTGAATTCCGAGATTTTTCACTTCGGTTCTGTCTTTCGCGGCAATGACGATGCCTGGGGCGTTGGTGACGTTGAATTGACTGGCAATATCCTGATGCTCTTGAACATCGTAAACACTCAATTCAAGTTTATCGCTGAGTGCGGCGACTTCTTCGAGAAGTTGCTGCGTTTCATTGCAATAGTCACAATTGGCTTTGGAGCCAAAGAAAAGCACCTGCACCGGTTCCTGCATTCCAGCAAAAACTTCGTTGATCTGTTTGACGATCTGGTCGTCGAGAACTTTTTCCATGTTTATTCCTCTTACGTGTAAATTCTTTTTGCCATGGAGATCACGAAATAAAGTTTCAGGAACCTCCGTGGCAAAGTTTATCTGCTTACGCCATCTCGACTTTGGTTGTCGTGATTTCGAATTTCGGCGGGTTCTCCAAGTGTTTCTTCACGGCGCACAGTTCTGCAGACCGTATGAGCGAATCGCGGTATTTCTCGGGGAAGTCGCTGGGAACCTGGATGTCCAGGTCGATCTTATCCACCATATGTGTAAAGGGGTTGCTGTTCACACGTTGTACGATGCGGATGCCTTCGGTGGGAATGCCGCGCTGTTGGCAAAAGCCGAGTACGTAAATTCCCGCGCAAGTGCCAATGGAAGAAAGGAAAACGGCAAACGGCGTGGGCGCGCTTGCCACAGGAGGCTGGTCGGTTTGAACGGTGAAGTTGCCGAAATGGGCGTCCACGCGAGAGCCGCCCGGGAAGTCGATGATCATTTCCATGTTGTTTGATACTCCTGATCTGAAATTTTTTGTTATCATTCTTTGGATGCACCAGTATCGAAAAAGTTGCAAATTTCACAAATGAAGATGTATACTCTTCTTTTTGCAACTTTTTCATGAGGACCGCATCTAATGGATAAGTCAATGCCCAACGAAATCTCACTGGAAGCACTCATTGCCGGAGACCGCGCCGAATTTGCGCGGTTGGTGGACGAGTATTCCAGTTCGGTGTATCGTCTCGGCTTGAAAATGCTTGGTAATCCGGAGGATGCGGAGGATGTGCTCCAGAATACCTTCATCAATGCCTTGACTCACATCACCAGTTTCGAGGGTCGCTCCAGCCTTTCTACCTGGCTGTATCGCATCGCCTCCAATGAAGCTCTGATGTTGCTCCGCAAAAAGAAGCCGGAGATCAATCTGGAAGATGTGGAGGGTGGGGGGGAAGAGGCTGGAGACCTGAAACCAACCCAGTTCGTGGACTGGAGCCTTCTTCCAGAAGATGAATTGCTCTCGGGCGAAAGTAAGCAAGTCCTCGACGCCGCAGTTAAGACCCTCCCCAAATCCCTGCGGATTGTTTTTTTGCTCCGGGACGTGGAAGGATTGTCCATCAAGGAAACAGCTGAAGTGTTGCGCCTGACTGAGACCAATGTGAAGACGCGCTTGTTGCGGGCTCGCATGGTCCTGCGTGAAGGGCTCTCCACTTATTTTGGCGAGCGTATGGTTGAGGAGTGAGAAATGACTGAACATACTCATACGAATTGTGAAGAATTATTGGGATCATTGTCGGCATACATCGATGATGATCTGAGCCCTGAACTGTGTCAGGAACTTGAAAAGCATTTGGCAGGGTGTGACAATTGCCGCGTCGTGTTGAATACGACCAGGCGGACGATTGATCTCGTGCAGATGCCTCTTGAAAGAGGCGCGCTGCCCGAGGAGGTGCGCGAGCGCCTCTTCAAACGCCTCAACCTGGATAACTATCTGACTCCCAAATCCTGATGGTTTCTTCGCCGACAAATTTTCTTTAACCTGTAAAATAGAAAAGCCCCGCCCATTTTTGACCGGGCGGGGCTCGCAATTCCACGAATGGGGACCGCTATATCTCGATCATGGCCGATACTAGTTTTTCGTCCTCAATCGGCTGAATACTGAAACCCAGTTTTTCGAAAATATGCTGCATGACCTGGTTGTCGGCTGTGAGTACGGCACTCAAGTGCGTTAAGCGTTCACTTCTGGCGACATCGACCGCACGGTGTACCATTTCACCACCCAGTCCAATTCCCTGGTACGGATCACCGATGAGAATGCTCAAGTGCGCTCCATTCGTTCCGTGGATTTTGCTTAACCGAACCACGCCAAGAATATTGCGCTCCTCGTTTGCATCAGTGCTTTCAGCGACAAGAACAATTTCCCGATCGTAATCACAGTGACAGATGCGGGCCAGCCGATCATGCACCACACGCTGTTGCAGCATCATCGGCTGTAGGTAGCGCATGTAGACCGTACGGTCGGAGAGGGTGCCATGGAACTTTACCAGCAGAGCCTCATCTTCCGGCAGGATCGGGCGGATGGTCACTTTCGTTTTATCCTTGGCCGTCCAGGTTCCCACATATTGAATGGGGTAGGGGCGGATGGCCAGCTTGGGCAGTTGCTGCTCTTCCGTATCTTTATCAAACAGAACCACGCGGGCGTCCAGTGCCAACAGGTTTTCAGGAGAGGCCATCAAAGGATTGATATCCAATTCCTTAACCCAACGCTGCTCTGTGATTAATTGAGAGAAACGAACCAGCAAGCGCTCAAGAGCGACGAGGTCAACCGGATCGCGGCCGCGGACCCCTTTCAGCGCGGTATAGATCTTGGTGCGTTCCATCATGCGCCGCGCCAGGGTAGTGGTCAGTGGCGGCAGGCCGAGAGCCCGATCCTTGAAAACCTCCACCAATTGACCACCCAGGCCGAACAGCAGAACCGGTCCAAATTGCGGATCGATACTGCTGCCGAGAATCAGCTCATAGCCATCAACTTTGGCCATCGGTTGCACAGTGACGCCCAGGAAGTGTTCAGCACCGACTTTCTCCGTGACTGATTTTTGGATGTTTGTATAAGCTTGTCCTACGGCCTCTGCGTCGGCCAGGTTCAACTGGACGCCACCCACATCGGTTTTGTGCGTGATCGTTTCTGAGTGAATTTTAAGTACAACAGGATAACCGATGGCTTCCGCGGCTTTGACAGCTTCTTCGCTACTCTTTGCGATGCGTGTATCCACTGTGGGGATGCCATAGCACGACAAAAGTTGTTTGGACTCGTATTCGGTCAGGATCGTGCGGCCTGAACTACGCGCCGTTGTAATGATGCTTTCTGCGCACTCGCGGTCCAGCTCAGCCTGGCCGGCTTCGCTGACCGGCATGGGGGTTTCATACAAGCTATGGAGATTTTCGGAATAGTGTGCCATGTAATCGAACACGCGTGCAGCCGTGTCAGGATAGGGGAAGGCCGGGATATTAGCCTTGTTGAGGATAGCCTCACCGGCAGAAACTTCATTGCCGCCCATCCAAGTGGCGATGACAGGTTTCCCAAGGGATTGCGCATAAGGTTCCAATTCTTCGGCAGTTTTGGTGGGATCTGTCATGGCTTGCGGTGTGAGAATGACCAGAATTCCGTCACTGTTCGGATCCTTGGCTGCGATTTCCAAGGCCTTTCCATATCGTTCCGGGCTGGCATCACCGAGGATGTCCACGGGGTTATTATGACTCCAGGCCGGTGGAAGTAATTGATTGAAAGCCTCGAGCGCTTCTGGAGAAAGTTTCGCCAGCTCGCCGCCATTGGTGATCAGGGCATCCGTTGCCAGCACGCCTGGTCCACCTGCATTGGTGAGGATCGTCATGCGGCGGCCTTGTGGACGCGGTTGCTTCCCAAGCACCTCAGCCATGTAGAATAATTCGGCGATGCTGTTGACCCGCAGGACGCCGCTGCGGCGGAAGGCTACTTCCAGGACCTCGTCGCTGCCGGTCAATGAGCCGGTATGAGAAGCCGCGGCTTTGGCAGCTCCTTCAGTCCGACCGGGTTTGATCACGATGATCGGTTTGGTCAAAGCGACTTCGCGGGCCGCGGAGAGGAACGCACGTGCATTGCCAATGGTTTCCATATAAATAACGATGCTTTTGGTGTGCGGGTCATCGCCGAGATAGTAGATCAGATCGCTCCAATCCACATCCAGCATGGAGCCAATCGAAACGAAGGCGCTAAACCCCACATTCTCACGCAGGCTCCAGTCGAGGATGGCAGTGCACAGCGCACCGCTCTGGCTGATGAAACCCACGCTGCCTCGCCGCGCAATCGTACTGGCGAAGGTCGCGTTCAAGCCGGTCGTTGGGCTCATCACACCCAGACAATTGGGTCCGATGATGCGCATCTTGCCACGGCACGCGTGTTCCATGATCTGGTGTTCGAGTTCCACGCCTTCGGGACCGGTTTCCTTGAAACCCGCGGAAATGATGATCGCACCCTTTACACCCACATCAACCGCTTCCTTGATGATGGCTGGCACAGTTGGAGCAGGAGTTACCACCACGATCAGGTCGACTGGTTCTGGAACTGCGCTGAGGTTTGGATAGGCTTTGATGCCGAGCACGCTCGGTCGTTTCGGATTGACCGGATAGATGGTCCCGCCAAAGGAACTGCTGATTAAATTCCAAACAATCGTGCGTCCCACACTGCCCTGTGTTTCAGTTGCGCCGATCACGGCTACGCTTTTGGGCGCGAAGATGGCATCCAATGCCTGACGGCCATATTGAAGCACGTCATGGGCCGGGTCTAGGCCAGAAGATACAATAAAATCCATAGTATTTTCCTTTTTTTTTACCCATCATAATTTTTTATGGTGAGCTTAATGTAGTGAATTATGTCACTTTATAATCACGAAACACGTTTTGCAGACGGTCAAATTCTGTGACATTTTTACTCCATTGTTTTCCACTTTGCAACCGCAAGTTCATGGCGACAGGCTGCCTCTACTTTTCTTCCACCGCCACGCACTGTGTCCTTCAATCCTCTTCTTCAGTAATTCAAGTGTAACATTCCAATAAAAGGCGAAATGTTTTTAGATTGTTACCGTGGGGAAGTTGCTCGCTATGAACGTTAGCTCTGTCTGGCCATTTATGGATGCCGGTCGAATTCAAGAATGGTACAACTTTCGGATTTATCGGGCAGTCCGGAGAGTGAACTCAAATGACTATATTGCAAAATCTTTTGTGGTTCAAATTGCGGAACGGTCCCCTTTGTTTTTAAATTTGAAGCGGGGCAGGACGCCGCGGATGAACGATATGTCAAATTAGTGGATGTGTTTTTCTAAACCTAACCTCGTTCGGTAAATTCGATGATGGCTTGCGCAGCAATTTCTGGAATTTCGATCGGGAAAAAGTGCCCCGCGTCGGGGAAGATGATCACCTGACTGCCTGGGATCTTTTCGGATAAGAGAGATGCGTTGGCGGGGGGCACCACCTTATCGTGAGCGCCGAACAGGATCAGGGTCGGGATCTTGAGGCGAGGCAGTTTGTCCTGGAAGGCCTCGGCTGCGGACAACAGTCCGAGACCAATGGCAAGCTGTGCCTGATAAGGCGCCGGCTCGATCGGATTGGCGACGCGCCATTGGATCCATTCTTCGATCGTCTGCGGATTTTTCTCCGCCCAGCCCGGCGCGGTGCTGACCATGAGTCCATTTTTGAAACGAGTGCAGCGCGTCACTGCTGACATCCGATAAAACTTTCATCGCCTCTTCCGTGACCGGAACATGGTGCGGCCCGCCGAAGTTGGTCGAACACAAAATGAGTTTCTCGACTTTCTGTGGAAAATCGAGCGCGAGAGCCTGAGCGATGAAGCCGCCCATCGAATGACCCACGATGATCGCCTTTTCAATGTGGAGCGCATCGAGCAGGCCAGCGGTGTCTGCCGCCAGCATCTGAGCCGTATACGGCCCTCAGGTTTGTCGCTTCGACCGACACCGCGGTTATCGAAGGCGATGACCTGGAAATGTTCTGCCAAGAACGGCACCATCTTGTGCCATTGCCAAAGTGAATATCCAAGGCCGGAGATCAACACCAACGGCTGACCTACAGCGTGTTTTTGGTAATAGAGCTCGATTCCATTGGATATTATCTTGGGCATGATTCGCTCCTCTCAAGAAAAAATCAACTTCCTTCACTCATTCAAGAACATCTCTTTTAGCTCAGCTTTTATGACTTTCCCATACGGCGAGTACGGTAACGCTTCCACAAATTTGACCCGTTTCGGAATCTTGTACTTTGCCAGGCGTCCTGAACAGAATTTCAATAATTCTTCCGCATTTACAGTTTGACTGGGTTTGCAGGCCACGATCATCAAACCAACTTCTCCCCACTTCTCGTCTGGTTGACCGATTAATGCGGCGTCGGCGACGGCCTCGTGCTGGCGGAAGACGGCTTCCACTTCGGCACCATAAATATTCTCGCCGCCGCTGATGATCATGTCTTTGTAACGGCCCGCGATATAGAAATAGCCTTCCTCATCCATGCGCGCCATGTCGCCGGTGTGGAACCAGCCGTCTTTTAAGGATTGCCGCGTGGCTTCTGCATTATTCCAATAGCCTGTGCATATGTGCGGACCTTTGATAAGCAGCTCACCGGTTTCGCCAACAGGAACATCCTTGTCGTTCGTATCCACCAACCGCATTTGGCTGTGGAAAATCGGTTTGCCCACTGAACCAATTTTTCGCAACGCGTCTTGATCCGTCATGGAGAAACAATTCACACCCGCTTCCGTCAGACCATAGCCTTGTCGCATCGTCACGCCTTTGCGTTTGCTCCAGTCTTCGATCAGTGATGGCGGACAGGGCGCGCCGCCGCTGATGAAGAAATGCACGTGATTGAAGTCCACGGCTTCAAATTGTGGCGAATTCATCCACACTTGGAATAAGGTCGGTACGCCAAGAATGACCGTGCATTTTTCATCCACGATCAATCTCAACGAAGCGTCAGGATCAAAAGATCGTGCCATGATCACGCGTCCACCCCCGTAAAGCAGTGGCACGAGAAAAACGAAGAGCCCGCCTGAATGAAACATCGGTGTCAGGACCGGCGAAACATCTTTTTCACTCAGTCCCCATGAGATCACCGTATTGATCGCATTCCACAAAATCTGTCGGTGTGGCAGGATCGCACCCTTCGGGCGTCCCGTTGTCCCGGAGGTGTAGAGGATGCAATAGGCATCCTCCTCTTTGACAAGCGGACGCGTCGGTTCAGAAGCTGACGCCTGCTCCATCAAATTTTCATAGCTGGCCCCCTCGACCTCGGCCCTCTCCAGGGGAATAACATGCTCTACTCGAACCGCTGCGCGCATCTCATCCAACACAGATACGAATTCTGGCCCAACGATCAGCACTTTTGGCTGGCAATCGTTGACGATGTAAGTCAACTCGCGTGAAGTCAATCTCCAGTTTAACGGCGCAAGGATGGCGCCGATCTTTCCCACGCCAAACAATAAATCCACATAGGCAATGCTGTTGTGCGCCAAAATGGAGACACGATCCCCTTTGCGCACACCATATTTTTCAATTAAGAAATTTGCAGCCTGGTTGGCGCGTCGATCCAATTCCGCGTAGGTATAACGGACTCCGCTGGTCACATCATATAGAGCTTCGCGATTTGGAGTTAGGATTGCTCGTTTGGTCAGGATATCAGCAGAATTCATATCTTTAGAAAAAAGAGAACACAAAGAAAAAATCTTTGTGTTCTCTTTGGCTAATTACGTTCCAACAACAATGCCACCATCCACGCGCAGGACTTCACCTGTGATGAAAGAAGCCTCGTCGGAGGCAAGGAAGAAATAGGCATTGGCAATATCGCGCGGCTCACCCAGTCGTCCCAAGGGTGTGCGTGACCTCATGCCATCCAACACCTTTTCAGGCATGGCAGTGATCATCTCAGTGGCAGTAAATCCCGGCGCCACCGCGTTGACACGGATGTTGTATCGGCCAAGTTCGCGCGCCCAGACCTTGGTCATCCCGATCACACCGAACTTGGTGGCCACATAGTTGGTCTGTCCAAAGTTGGCATCCAAGCCGACGACGGAAGAAGCATTCAGAATCACGCCGCTGCCTTGCTTGATCATCACTGGCGAAACCGCCTGGGCGCAATTGAACACACCTTTCAAGTTGACAGAGATCACCAGATCGAAATCTGCCTCGGACATCTGCCCGATGAGTTGGCCTTCTTTGAACTTGACCAGTTGTCCATCGCGTAAAACGCCCGCGTTATTGACGATGACATCCACGCGGCCATATTTTGCAGCTACATCATCTATCCATTTTTGGACTTCGGCGCGGTCGGTCACATTGACCTTATAGAAGGAAGCGCCCTCCCCAAGCAGCTTTACCGTCTCCTGGCCCACTGCTTCGTTTAGATCACAGATCACCAGCCTGGCGCCTGCCTCGGCGAAGCGTAAGGCGGTTGCCTTACCGATCCCCGCTGCGCCACCTGTGACGAGCACAACCTTATCCTGCATTCTCATATTTTTCTCCTTAAGTCGTAAGGGCGGAAAGTTGTCGCACCGTCTCTGCCCGTCATTCACGTATTGTCGTTTTATCATCCATTGGTTACTTGCCAGTTACACGTTCGCTACTGTGATTGCGCGGATCGTTGGTTGAGTAATTGCGCCTCGCGCCATATATCGAAACCAAGCCCGAAGCAATCTCTGAATTCTTCTGAGACTGCTTCGCTGCGCTCGCAGTGACACCAAACTTTAGACGTCAAATTCGTAGAGGCACAACTTCCCGCTGAGCGAAGTTGTGCCCTACACATCTATTTCAAAGCTTTCGTCAATGCAGCCATGAACTCATCTGGATGTTCGATATAAGGAGAATGCCCTGTCTCCGCGATGACGACCTCCTCATAAGAACCGCCATTGGCTTTGTATTGATCGAGCACGTAACGGGTCTGCCCGACCATCGGCTGCGGCGGATAGACTTCCTCGCCGGGCCAACCTGGGACCGCTGCCAATTTGCCCAAGGTGCCAAAATCGAAGAGTGAGTTGTCGGCGACGATTTGGTCGGAATCGCCGCGTACCCATAAAATGGGCGGCTTATTGGCGCTGGCGATGAAATTCTTCACGGTGTCGCCGACATATTTGGGCGAGAGCGCATTGATGGGACCAAACTTTCCAGGTGCCACATTCGGCCAGTTTTCCGAAGCGACAAAATCACCTGGGTATTTCTGCTCGCCTACTTTTTCGGTCATCAGTGAAGAGAGCAAATCTTCTTCACGTGCCGGCTTAAAGGGCGGCTTCCAGTAGAAGCTATTCATCACCACCCGCGGCGAAGCTTGTGGATTGTCAGATGAGCGATCGCCCGCCGCCATCAGCTTGGGAAACTCCGGATTGACCGTTCCGCCGCCCGAACCGGCGAAATCAGCGTAGCAGGGCGTGCCCTGGATATCCTTCGTACCACCAAAGCCGAACGGGGAGCCGGGATCAACGAGAGTGGCACTTAGAAATTTCTCGCTGGCAGCCGGGAGCAGACCAAAGATGACTGCTCCACCCATCGAATGCCCGACAACGTGGGTTTTCTTGATCCCAAGCGCTTCGAGCAATCCAAGCAGGTCGTCAACGAAATCGCCAACGCCGCGCGTGGCATCGATCAATTTGTCTTCGGTATCACCGTAGCCGCGTAGATCAGGCGCGAGTCCGTGGAACCCCGCTGGAAGTTTGAGCATGATCTCCTCCCAATATGTATTGGAAGAGGCATTGCCGTGAATGAATAGAACCGGCATGCCATCCTCGGGTCCGCTAAAGAGCACATGTGTCTTCAAACGAGCCGTATCGATCATTTTTGAAGTAATGCCGGGTAAAGTGGGGACAGTGGACATGTTAATCTCCTTTGGTAAATTGATCGCGCAATTCGCGCTTGAGAATTTTTCCTGCAGCAGAAATGGGCAGGGCTTCCATCAACGTCACAGATGTGGGAACCTTGTATTTTGCCAATCGCTCTGTCATGAATTCCAATAGTTCAGCCTCCGCAGCGGATTTTCCGGGTTTCAGCACCACACAAGCTTTGCCAACTTCGCCCCACTTCGGGTCAGGCAGACCGATCACAGCACACATGTGGACGGCAGGGTGCTGATATAAAACTTTTTCGATCTCGGCAGGATATACATTCTCTCCACCGCTAATGAACATGTCTTTCTTACGGTCGACGATATAGAAATAACCTTCTTCATCAAATTGGGCGACATCGCCTGTATGGAAATATCCGCGCTCATCGACTGCTTCTTCGGTCGCATCGGGATCATTGAAATAGCCGGAGCAATAGGATGGACCTTTCAACGCCAACTCTCCCGCCTCATTCGGACCGAGAAGGTTGTTTCCGCCATCGATAATTTGCGCGTCCACGAAGAAGTTGGGTCTGCCGATGGAGCCCGCTTTGCGAATGGCATCTTCTGGCGCCAAAGCGAAAATACCGGGACCAAACTCGGTCATGCCAAACCCCTGCTTGAAGCGGATGTTCTTTTCCTGTGTGTATTTCTCCACCAACGGGACGGGTAACGGCGCACCGCCTGAGGTGCAGAAACGTAAGGATGATAAATCCACCTTGTCCCAATTGGAGGCGGTCGTCAACATCTGATACATCGTCGGCACTGCGGCAAAGATGGTAACATGCTCGCGTTCGAGCAGACTTAATATTTGTGCAGGATCAAATGTGCGAATGAAAATCGTTGTTCCGCCGAAGATGACTTGTGGCAAGGTGTAAACGAAAAGTCCTCCCGTATGGAACATCGGGAAGACATTTAGGTAAACATCGTTATGCGTTACATCATGGATGACGGTATTGAGCGTATTCCAGGCGATCATACGGTGTGATACTGCAGCAGCTTTGGGCAGGCCAGTGGTGCCCCCGGTGAAGATCAACGCGGCAATATCTTCTGCTTCGAGCGTTTCACAGGTGACCGGAGTTTCGGTACCTGATTGCAGCGCGCCTTCAAACTGAAGACTTTCTTTGACGCCATCCCCGTCCAAATGAAGAAGAGTAAGCGGAAACTCGTCTGTCAGTTTGGCAACATTCTCTTTGAAGTCGTCAGAATAGATCAAAATCTTCGGCGCGGTGTATTGGATAATCTCCAGTAATTCATGCCAATTCAGCCGCCAATTGAGTGCCGTGTGGATGGCGCCGAGTTTTGAGCAGGCGAAGAAAGAATTGAGATGTTCGTATCCATCGCGTGCAAGAATGGCAATCCGCTCGCCTTTTTCAATTCCCTGTGCTTTCAGCCAATTGCCAAATTTATTCGCGCGGCGATTTGCATCTCTAAACGTTAATCTCCAATCCGGAGATTTTCCCGCGTCGATGAACGCCAGTTTATCCGGAGAGTAAAGTTCGCGTCTTGCCAAATAATCGCCGATGTACATTTCGACTCCTGTGAACCGCCAAGCACGCAAAGCGTGCAAAGAATATATTTATCGCTTCACGTTCTTGGCGATCTTCGCGGTAAAAACTCATTTTACTGTCCACTTCCACACAGACGATGCCATCGTGATCCCGCCGCCGCTGGCACAGAACAGAATCACGTCACCGGGCTTGGGGCCTTTACCTTGCGCAATCGCATCATCCAGTGCCATGACCACACAGGGTGAACCGGTGTAGCCCCATTTGTCCATCACCCAGTGTGTCTTTTCGATGGGTTGCTTGAGCAGGTCCATCATGTATTCAATTGTGCGCAGGTTTAACTGTGTGAAGAAATAATGATCTACATCGTCGAAGGTGAGACCGGCTTTATCGAGCGCACCTTGCATGAGTTTGGGCCAGTATTCGGTATTGAAAGTCTTGGGAAACTTTTTAACAAACTCCACCTTCGGAGCGCCAAACTGAGCCAGGTTCTCCTGCGTGCAAGGACGGAATGTCCCGCCTGTGTAGATCCCCAATGCATCGTGAAACGAGCCTACTGCAAGCAAACTGCTGCCAAGAAAACCTTGTTCTTCGGCAACTCCCAAAACAACCGCACCCGCGCCATCCGCGAAAAGGTTGGCTGTCTGCTTATCTTTGAAGTCCAAAAAGCGGCTCATACCATAGCCGCCTGCAACAAGAACATGTTTCATGGTTGGTTCGGTCATAAGATACTTTGCCCCCTGATCGAGGGCGGTCACCCAACCTGCACACGCAGAGTTGACATCATAACAACCAGCCTTGTCCGCGCCGAGTTTGGCTTGCACCACCACGGACGTACTAGGGGAGAGATAATCTGGCGTATCGGTGGAGACAATGATCAGGTCCAGGTCGGAAGCCGAAATCCCGGCGCGGTCAAGGGCCTTTTTTGAGGCTGCCACAATCAGGTCGGAGGTGACCTGATCAGTGGCCATCCAGCGGCGCTCGCGAATGCCTACGTTGGCGATCAGCCACTCGTTGGTGGATTTACCCATCAACTCGTCGACTTCGGCGTTGGTCACGACATGTTCAGGAACGTAACTGCCTGTGCATAATATTTTGACGTTTCGAGACATGATACCTTCGCTATTTCATTGGATTCAGTTTCTCTGTTAGATCTTCGATGGGGACAAAACGGCACGTGAATTCCGAGAATCCGCGCGGTGTGTGGACGGGGAACGAGTTTCGTACGCAGAGAAGCGCAAAAGGTCATTTTGACTTTGATCGAGTTTCACTGTAGTTTATCGCAAAATAATCGGCTCGTGTGAATTGGAAAGCCAATTCGATTGCTCCAGGTAGCTATCAACTTTTTCTATGGCCTGCTATCAAGAAACCCGAAATAGATTGTGATAATTATCACTAGCTAGAGTAAGATTTTGAAGTTAATCTATATATGAATTAAGCAACTCGTGAAGTAATGATGAAACAAGCACTTCCTCCCGTCCTTCAGGAATTAGCCGAGCGTCAGGCAATGCTTTGCAAGGTTTTCAGCAATGCCCAGCGGGTTCTGATCCTCTGGTTTCTCGCAGAGAAGGAAAAGACAGTCAGTGAGATTGCCGAGGCAATTGGAGCGTCACTACCCAGTACATCACAACATCTTCATTTGATGGAACTTAGCAACGTTCTTGCATCGCGCCGGGAACGGCAAAACATCTACTACCGGATCGCCGACAATGAACTTCTAAGGAATTGTCTGGTCCTGGCTAATAGACCTAAAGATCAGTTAATCAAAATTGAATCATGAGCTTAACAAGGAGAACATTATGACTACCCCTGAACTTACCAATATCCAAGCTACTAAAGTGGTGGACGCGCGTGCCATGTCCTGCCCGGGACCTTTGCTCGAAGCCAAGAAAGGCATCGCTACTGTGAAAGTCGGCGAAGTGCTCGAAATTTGGTCAGGCGATATCAACACCAAGAACGATATGCCTCGCTGGTGCGAAAAGGTTGGACACGAATTTCTGGGCGTCTTGCAAGGCGAAGGTTACGAGCGATTGTTCATCCGCCGCTCGAAATAGGATTGCGATGACTGCACAGACTAAGCCCAAGATTTTGATTCTTGGCACGCTCTCAGGCGGCTACGCAGGTGCGGACTCGACTGGGCAAAGTCACCTCGATTACCCAGCCAATACGTATATCCTGCCTGTCATGTCGCCTGTCATGTTCCCGCCCGAATTTTACGTACGGGCATTCGAGCATGGTATTGACGGCATCATCGTCATGTACAGCGGCACGGACAGCCCGTACAAAGTCGAAGCGGACGGAACTGCCAAACTCATCAACCGCACTTATCAATTGATGAAGGAACACGGTATGGACATTCGCCGCCTGCGTCTGGCTGCCATCTGCACGGTTTGCGTCAAACCCTTCCTGAAAGAAGTCAATCAAATGAACGATCTGCTCAAAGGCATTGGCTACGTCAAGGACGAACTCACGGCACGCGCCGGTGCACTGCAAGTGGGGAAGGCTTGCGTTGAGTTTAGTCGAAACGAGGTGACGCATGGATAATCTTCACATGGACGCGCTCGTCATCGGCGGTGGGATTGCGGGTATGCAGTCCGCACTGGATCTGGCAGACCAGGGCTTCCAAGTAGCACTGGTCGAAAGAGAAGCCAGCATCGGCGGAAAGATGATCACGCTCAGTAAAGTCTTCCCGACGCTCGATTGTTGTAGTTGTATCACCACTCCGAAAATGTCGGCAGTGGTGCATCATCCGAATATCCATTTGCTTACCTATTGCGAAGTTCAATCTGTGCAGGAGCATGGTGCTGGCTTCGATATATCCATTTTGCAGAAGCCACGTTACGTGGATGTTTCCAAATGCACGGGCTGCCGCGAGTGTGAATACGCATGCCCGATCACTGTGCCCAGTCCGTTCGATAGAGACCTGGGATCCTATCGAGCCATCCGTGTGCCGTTCTCGACCGCGGTGCCGCAAAAGGCAGTGCTCGACCCCGAATATTGTTTATGGTGCGGTAAGTGCGAGCAGACCTGTCCCGTTGATGCGATTGATTTTTCGCAGCAGCCGGAAACCTTCAACATCGAGGCCGCTTCTATCATCATGGCAACAGGCTTCGACCTGACCCCTGTCAGCACGAAAAAGGAATATGGCCAGGGCAAACTTCATAACGTGATTGATCCGTTGATGATGGAACGCTTCCTTGCTCCCACCGGACCCTACGGGCGCGTCTTGCGTCCTGGCGACGGCAAGGAACCTGGCTCCATTGCCTACGTTCAATGCGCAGGTTCGCGCGACGAAACACTCGGCATCACCTATTGCTCGCGTGTCTGTTGCATGTATGCCATCAAACAAGCCATGCTGATTTCGGGCGCTCTGCCAATGGCTGACATCACCATCTATTACATGGACATCCGCACCTTCGGCAAGGGCTACGAACAGTTCTATCAGAATGCCAAAGCGATGGGCGTTGAATTCGTACGCGGTAAAGTGGCGTTGATCAAAGAGGATGCCGACCAGAATCCCATTGTGAAATTGGAGATAACGGACACGGGCGAAATCGTCGAGCGAACTCATGACCTTGTCGTTCTCTCGCAGGGCATCATCCCCGCTTCACACCCGATCGTGAGCCTGCCTCTAGGTTCTGATGGTTTTATCTCCGTCCCAGCCCCCGACTCCGCTCCATGCGTCACTGAGCGACCGGGCATTTTCGTCACTGGAACCGCTGCCAGCCCAATGGATATCGTGGACAGCATCATCTCTGCTAGTGCAGCAGCGGCTGAGGCCTCGGCTTATATCCGGGAAAACGGAAGTAAGTCCGATGTCCAGCAACGAAGCGAAGAGGTGGCATATGCCTGAAAATCAAGACCCACGCATCGGTGTCTATATCTGTCATTGTGGCGGGAACATCAGTGGCGCAGTCCAGTGCGAGTTGGTTGCCAAAGCCTTGAAGGGACTGCCCAACGTGACCATCACGCGCACGGACGAGTCGCTATGCTCGGACGCGGGGCAATCGATGATCGAGCAGGACATCAAGGAACTGGGCATCAACCGCGTGGTGATCGGCGCGTGTGCTCCGATGCTGCACGAACAAACATTTCGTGGCACTGTGACGCGCGCGGGATTGAACCCTTATCTGTATCACCATGTTGGTTTGCGTGAGCAGGACTCCTGGGTTCACGGTCACGATAAGGGAGCCGCCACCGACAAAGCCTTTCGCTTGATGTCAGCTGGCTTGGCGAAGGCACGCTTGCTACAACCGCTCGACCCGATCCGAACTCAGCGCGGAGAAACACGCACTGGTCATCGGTGGCGGTGTCGCAGGTTTGCGCGCTGCACTGGACATTGCGCGACAAGATCTACGTGTGACGTTGATTGAGAAGTCGCCATTCCTTGGCGGACACATGGCGCAACTCGAAAGCGTTTTTCCAACCGAGGAGGATGCCCGCCAATTGTTGCAGGACTTGATTCAAAAAGTTGTAGCGCATCCAAATGTCACGATCTTTACGCAAGCAGAAGTAACTGGTGTTTCTGGTTACGTTGGAAACTTCGAGATTCAAGTACAGCAACATTCGCGCGGCGTGACAGATGAAAACGCCGAAGCATTGATGTTCGCTTGCTCACAGGAAAGTACGAACGATTTCAATTATGGCTTGACCCAGCGTAGAGTAATTTATAAACCATATGAGGGTTGTTACCCGAGCACGCCTGCGGTGGATTGGGACAACTATAACGGCGAACCCATTTCATTAAATGGCAAGCAAGTTGTTCTTAAGGATGAACCGAAAGCGTTTGAGTTGAACATCGGTGCAGTAGTTGTCGCCACGGGCTTTGACCCGTATGCACCGCCGCAAGGCGAATACGGCTTTGGCGAGTTGCCGCAGGTCATTACCCTGCCGCAGTTGATTCGTCATCTGGCTTTAGCAAAAGATGGCAAATCCCTGCAATGGAACGGGCGCGCCGTCCGCGATGTGGCGTTGATACACTGTGTTGGTTCTCGTCAAGTGGATGGCGTTCATCAACCACAAGAAGATGGACAGGTCAACAATTATTGTTCGCGTGTGTGTTGTACTGCATCGCTGCATGCGACAATCGAATTACACAGGCGCTATCCGCAACTCAATGTTTACGATTTACATCAAGATATCCGCACGTACGGACGCGGACACGAAGAATATTATCGCGACGCATTGGAAGATGGGGTGCGTTTCGTGCGTTACAACGGCGAAGAAGTTCCCGAAGTCTCCGCCGCGACAAAGGGTGACACGCATCCCGTGCTGATCAAGGTCAAAGATATGTTGACCTATGGCGAAGAGCTCGAAATCCCCGTCGATTTGGTTGTGCTGGCGGTGGGCTTTATGCCGCGTGATCTGCATGGCTTGGACAAGATGTTGAAAATCTCGCGCGGGGCTGACCGTTTCCTGTTGGAAGTCCATCCGAAACTGCGCCCCGTTGAGACGGCGGTCAATGGCGTGATTTTGGCTGGAACCGCACAGGGACCGATGAACATTCAAGAGAGTCTCAGCGCAGCTTCGGCAGCCGCAGCAAAAGTCGCTTCGTTGCTCGGACGCGGCAAAGTGGAACTGCCTCCATTTGTCGCTGCAGTTGATACTGCGAAGTGTAACGGCACAGGCGCGTGCGTCGATGCGTGTGAATACGAAGGCGCAATTGCATTACAGACATTCGAAGAAAATGGAGCGCAAGTGAAGCGCGCGGTTGTCACGCCTGCCAATTGTGTTGGCTGTGGCGCGTGCGTGGCAGTCTGTCCAAATCAAGCCATTGACGTACAAGGCTGGACACTGGCGCAGTACGATGCGATGGTCGAAGCTGTTGGCATGGAAATGCCCGCTTTGGTGGAGGTGACCGCATGACCACACAAACACTTTCGCGGGGTGAAACACTCAAACAGTTGCGCACAACTCACGCTGAGTCAGTGAAACGTGCGCAGGTGTTACTGAAAGAACAAAAACATATTCAACAAGAAGTCTGCAAGGTGCTACGTGAGAGACCCAAGACCGTTCCCGAAGTTGCCACAGAGACGGGTATCCCGATGCAACAAGTTCTCTGGTATATGGCATCTTTCAAGAAGTATGGTTTGGTAATTGAGAACGGGATGTGCGGCGATTATCCGCTCTACCAAAAAGCCGAGGAGACGAAAGCATGAACCGCGTTGACCCAACCTTTTTGTATGAACTGAAAGAATATGGCGCGGTGGGCATTGAGAAGTGCTTCAATTGCGGTAACTGCACAGCAGTTTGTCCGCTGGCGAGCAGTGATTATGCTTTCCCGCGCAGCGTGATCCGCCGCGTACAGATCGGGCAGAAAGAACATTTGAAGACGCAACTTGATCCCTGGCTGTGTTACTACTGCGGCGATTGCTCTGCCACTTGCCCGAAGGATGCCGAACCAGGTGAGACCATGATGGCTGCCCGTCGCTGGCTGACCGCTCAATATGATTGGACGGGACTGGCGCGCAAATTTTATACATCTAAAATTTGGGAAATCGGATCCGTCCTCCTGTTGAGCTTTTTCATCCTAATGATGTTTATCTTGTTCCACGGTCCTGTCGTAACCAGCCATGTCGAGTTGAATACATTTGCCCCTGTCCATATCATTGAGATTGGCGATTGGATCATGTTGGGTGGGCTTTCATTCTTCCTGTTATCCAACGTCTATCGGATGTATTCCTTTACGATCTTGCAAGAAGAAAAAATCAAAATACCTATCAAACTCTATGTTACCCATGCCTGGCAGTTGATTTATCAGGCCGCGACCCAAAATCACTTTTCAAAATGTGACGGGGATGAAAAGCTTCGCTTCTGGCAAAAACCGCGTTGGCGCAATCACTGGTTATTGGTCAGCGGCTACGCTTTGATGTTCGTCATGATCGTTGTGTTCTTGAAATGGTTTCAAACGGACAACATCTATCCGATCTGGCACCCCCAGCGCTGGCTTGGATATTTAGCTACGATTGCACTCTTGTTTGGCGCAGGCGATGCCATCTGGGGTCGGATCGTAAAGGACCATCAGATGCATCATTATTCACATCCCAGTGATTGGATGTTCCCAGTCCTACTCATGTTAACCACTGTGAGTGGTATTCTGGTGCACACATTCCGTTATCTCGATCTGCCACTGGCAACATACTATACCTATGTCGCGCACCTGGCAATCTTATTCCCCATGCTGGTTCTCGAAGTGCCCTTTGGCAAATGGTCACATCTGGCTTATAGACCATGCGCGATCTATTTCCAAACGCTCAAAGAAAAAGCCAGCAAACTATCGGAAGTCACTGCGGGAGCCCTGGCATCCGCAGATTGATAGAAAACATTTCATAACTTTTTAAGAAGGAGTTTCCTATGGCTAAGCAAAAAATGGCAGTCGTCTGCAATGGCGATACCGCGGCAAACATCATGCCGACGTTGATCTTTTCCACTTCCGGGCTTTCCCTGGATTATGACGTGCACGTCTTTGTCTGTCCTGCGGGCGCACGCTGGTTCCTCAAGGGTGAGTTGGAAAAACTCGGTACACCCAAGGGCATGCCCAATCCCGTCAAACTCTTCAATGATATTCTCGAATTGGGTGGCGAGATCGTATTCTGCGAACTGGCATTGGAGAACAAGGATATCAAGCCTGAAGACCTGCGCGACCCGCGCATCAAGATCAAGAAGGCTCCGCCTTATCTGATGGATGTCGAAGGCGCGGCGCAGACCTACGTGTTCTAAATTAAATAAAAGGCGTTCTGGTTACGCTACACCTTGATTTTAAGAGTCTAGTGTAACCAGAACGTCAACTTGAAAATTTAGCAACAGTTTACTTACTGCTCGATCAAGTGTCTCGGGCTATACCATCTGTGAAGGAGACATTGTTGAAAACGAATTACCGTCGCAAGTCCCAAATGAAGGCACAACTCCGCGCTGTTGTCGCATTCGCCCTCATCTTTCTTTGGGCTATCTCAGCCCTTACCGGGTTTCTGCTCTACGTTGCCCCAACCGGACAGCGTTCCGGGCGACTCATACTGCTATTTTTAACTAAGTCTGCGTGGGGAGATGTGCATTTTTGGATTAGCATAGCGGCCGGTATCATTACCATCATTCATGTAATGATCGATTGGAAAGCTTTGAAAGCGTGTATGCGGTTCCTTGTTAGTACAGAACGCGGCGAACAGCCAAGTATGTGATTCCATTTTTCGATTTTCGTTCCTGGCAGTGTTTCTAGGTACTTTGCTCCGGCAACTTTCAACAGATCGGCATTTTCCGGGGCGTGGACAAAACTCCAGAAGGCGTCACGGGGGCGATAGGAATCGCCAATTCGTTTTCTGACCATGTAAATGGTTCGCTGTAAAGTAAGATCAGAAACAGGGATCGCTATAACATTGCCGCGTTCCAGTGGGTAGGTAGCCGCCAATTCAGAGACGAAAGCCACGCCATATCCATCGGCAACAGTTCGTACGATCGCCTCGGCATTTCCCAATTCCATAAAAATATTCAGGTCTTCCAGGCTAATATCATGCTTTGCCAGTTCTTCGAGAACTACACGCCGCGTTCCTGAAGTAGGTTCGCGCATAATGATCGGTTCTTCAAGCAGTTCGGACGGCTCAATGGAAGCGCGCCTGGACCATCGATGATTAGCTGGTACGATCAATGTAATGGTATCGTGGAAGAATTCCTGGATTTCGAGATTCGCATCTCCCACTTCTCTACTCAAAACACCTAAGTGGGCTTCACCATCCAAAAGGTCAAGCGCAACTTTTTCAGGAGCGCAGGCTGGGATATGCACATGTATTCCCGGGTAGCGTAATCGAAAACGCGCCGCCAGTTGAGGCAGAATATATTTTCCGGCTGTCGTGCTGCAGGCGATCCGAAGTTCGCCTGCAACATCCTGTACTGAAGACATCATAGCCTCAAGGTTGGCGCTGTCATTCAGCAACTTGCGTGCCCATGGTAGAAGGAGTTGCCCTGCCTCGGTTAATTGCAATCCTGTATTACTCCTGATGAATAAGATGGAACCTAAATCCTTCTCCAATAACTTAATCTGATGACTCACTGTGGGCTGGCTGAGATGAAGTTGCTTGGCGGCTTCGGAGATGTTCAGCTTTTCGGCCGCGCACAGAAACGTTTCAATCTTTTGGATGTCAATCATGATATGCTCCTGCCTGCATGTGCCTCTTCATATAATGCTATTTTTGCAGGTCCTACCGAGAGCAGCATAAGCAGGGTCATCAATATGGCGGATGACAAGCACCAGGCACAAGTGGCGCCAATGACGAAGGGCTCCAAGAAGGTGAGATAGATCGAAAAGAGTGTACCGAAGGCAGTCATGGTGAATATAAATATGGCGGCTAGGTCGGCGAGACGATCACGAGTAAATTGGGTGACCAACCAGGCAATGAAGATCGCTACATACCCAAAGAGACCCAGCCCGCCGATGGGAAGTATACCGAATAAGCGGGCAAATTCACTTTGTTGTACAGTGTTGCAATCTCCCACGGGCCCACAAACCGCGCTGACCTCTGTCGTTTCCACGTATGCCAGGTAGCCTGCCACCCCAAGGCCAAGCACACATAAGATGGGAATCATGAAAGCCCAGCCACCCCTAATGGAATCGCCCTCGTCTTTTTTGAAGGTTGCGAGGATCCATACTACCGCAGCAAGCATACCCGTCAGAACCAGAACAGCCATTAGATTACCAGCTGGGTCGCGGGCGAAACGCTCCAGCCAGGTAGATGTTCCCGTTTCCAGGGGCATGAGGCCCGGAGATATTGTCGGCGAGGCAGATGCTGATGAAACGGTAGCAGGGGCCAGGGGCGTTTGAAGCGTCCCGGCTTGTTTAGGAGTGGCAGCCGCCGAAGCACTCGCCTCGGCAGCTTGAGAGATCGCCTCCTTCAATCCGGAGATGTCTGGCCAATCCATGCCGCCCTGTCCCAAATATCCTTCAATGAGATCCGTAAGACTTTGTTGGATTTCTTCACCGCCAACCAAAACGTGTGTATCCACGATTAACGTTGGAACACCAATTCTCTCGATGTGAAGTTGCTCAATGGCCGCCTCATAAAGAGTCTTTCCCTGAGCAGTGGAAACATCGATGCTAAAAATCTCAAGGTGTTTGCCATGCTTGGCTTGAATCGGTGGGATAACTTCTTCAGTGATCTGTTGACAGTGGCTGCAGGTGCCACGATAGAATAGCACCGCATGGACAACGGGATCGGACATGGAAGTTGGCTCCGGGGTATTTGGCTGGCTCTTGAGCGCGCCGTCCAGTCCGGGAATATCCGGCCATGCCGTGCCTCCCTGCGAGAGGTAGCTCTCGATCAGAACAGGAAACTTTTCCGGTATGTCCACCGATCCGATCATATACGTATCTTCAATAACGAGGAAGGGAACGCCTGCAAATTCAACATTGAATTTCTCCAGGGCGACCAGGAAGAGTTGTTGCCCGAAAGGCTTGGTGACATCGATGGCCAGGATCTGTAGTTGGTCCCCATATTTATCGACCAGGGGCAGAAGCGTTTCCTTGATCACCTGCTGGCAGTGTGGACAGGTGGGGGAGTAAAAAAGTACAGCTCGTACAATGGGTGAGTCCATCTGCGCATGGACGCTCTTCTGTAATGGGGAGAGAATCAGGCCGATAAGTAATGCGAGGATGACAAGGTGATATTGTTTCACGGTTTACTCCGTGTTTCGTACCAGCCAACGCGTACATCTGTGCGCGTGTCGAACTCCGGTATGTAGGGTTTGATGTCCAGCAGGGGCGTGCCGTCGAGTACATCCACACCTTCAATGGTAACTACATTGTTCTGACGTGATACGAGCCGGACGGTTGATAGGCCAATTGGGTTGGGACGCTTTGGGTAGCGGGTGGCGAATACGCCGTGTTCCTGGTCATCCAAAAATGGTTTGATCTGCAGTTTGTACCCAATCGATTGATGGAAGACGTACACAAGATGAATGTGAGACAAATTCTCTATGTCTTTCAACCCATCCGCGAACTCTGGATAGACCTCCACGAGTCCAATGGCTTGTGAGCGCGAAGCCTGGATTGGCATCTCGTCTTTGTCTGTGAATGGCGAATGGATCATACCAATGGGGTGCACGATGATTTCCATAAAGCTATTTTTCCTTCTAGAGGGATACTGTTGCTGCGCAATTTCTAGTAAGCGCGGGCAAAGGCATCATACAGTTCCTGCCTCAAGCGCGCCTTCCCTGCCACCTCAGCAAGTCTGCCTGAGGCATATGTGGATGCCTCTTTCATGAGTTGTTTTGAGTCCTCTTTCGGCAAGTTTTGCAGTTCTTTCAATGCATATCCTTTACCTTTCAAATATGTTTAAATCAACATCTTTTCCAGAAATGGATGGACTTCATCCAGAATTTCCTGGCTTTTGTTCGGATTCGAAGACATGGGGAACCTCCCTTTTGCGGTTTGGTTTCGTCCGCTGGCTTTGAACCTGATCAGGATAATGTGCGGGCGCTGCACTCCAGAAACGCTCACCATAGCGTTCCACAATTTGTGCTCTGCCGCTGGCTTTCAAGTCTGCCAGTGCTTCGATTACCTGCCCTGGCGACCAATTGGTCAGTGCTAGCTCGAGTTCATTCTGCTGCATGGGATGGCGGGTAATGATGCCAATGATCGCATCTACCACATTCTCAAATTCACTCAGATCGAAAGTTCCTTCTGCCGGGCGCACTGTCTCAGCGATATTTCCCAGAATGGATTTAGCCCGCGTCAGGCCTTTCTCATCCGAAGGCTGAACCCATGTTTCAGCTGGTGGACGCGTCGGCAGATTGATGTGGACCGCATCCGGCTTGACCCACTGTAGAACTTTAGCAATGTCTTCAAGTACCTGGCAGGTGTCATTCAATCCGCGTACCAGCATCACCTCCACCCATAGTTTTCCCCGATACTCCTCCCGAAATGCGACCAGCCCATCGACAAGCTGCTCAAATGTAACTTCTGGATGAGGTCGATTGATTTTGCGATACAGTTCATCCGTTGCCGCATCCAGTGTTGGCAAAACTGCATCTGCAATACTCAATTCTTGTCGGACTTCATGCAGACACAACATAGAGCCATTGGTGATGACTGCCACCGGAAGCTCCGTGAGATTTTTTACACGACGGATTATTTCACCAAGATGGATGTGTAAGGTTGGTTCTCCTGATCCGACAAAAGTCACCCAATCAATTCTGCCATTCGTGTGGGATTTCAGTGCCTGTTCCACTTCGAAGAGAATATTCTCATCCAGAACATATTCCCGCCGTTCATTCGTCAGTGGCATGGTCCGTCCCAACTGGCAGTAGATGCAGTTCCAGTTACAAGTCTTGAGCGGAATAGTGTCAATCCCCAACGACTGACCCAAGCGACGTGATGGAACCGGACCGAAAACGTATTTCATATCGTCAGCTGTGTTCGCTCTCACGAGGATGGCCCAGACAAATGTTTATGTATGCGACGCAGATCGGAGATCAACATACCATTGCGAAAAGCATCCAGCGCGTCTGTGATATTCTTTTCTGCCGGAAGGATTACCTCCAGGCCTTGAGCAATTGCATGGTCGTAGGCGGGTTGTCCCATTCGGCCGGAAAACAGAACCTGGCAATCGTGAAGGGGCGCGAACAAGGCAGTACCGCGTTGGAGGGGCTCACCGTGATGCTTGCCGGAACGTTCTTCATGGTTATGGTTGCGGCGAGGTTTCTCACGTCGCTCGAAAGTCACGTTTTCGGCATCATCCAGTAGAGCGACCAAATAGAATTGAGCCTCTCCAAGGTGACGACTGATGGTCCTGCCATCATCAGTGGGAAAAGCAATCTTTTTCATGGGTACCCTAAACTTTTGTTTCTTCTTTGCTACCGCTATATTTGATTTAATGTCTCGCGGCACTTATTGGTTGTGCAACCAGTCCAAGGCCTCCGCCTCGGTCTTAAAATAACAGACTTCGTGGGCGTAGTAACTATCCGGGACATCGAGGATGGATGGGTTGATGTCTGCTCCAAAGATGGCAGTCACGGGCATCATTGGGCGGAATTGTTGAATATGTCGTGAGCATTCTTCTCCCGTTGTTCCTGTCAGGTCGATTAGCAATTTGCCGCGATAATTATTCATGAAATTTGCCAGGGTTTGCACATCACCTGGGTTGAACGCGGCAGTATGCCGACAACGCATAATATTCTTTTCTACGGGAGTGATTGTAAATGAAGCATTCATTTTGGGCTCCTTTCCTCTTGCTGAATGACTCAATAACCGACATGATATGCTTCAACACGCATTGTTAAACCGCAGTCGTAGTGTTGACTTCCTTTCTACTAGTGCAATTTCTCCACGTGATCAACGATCTGCTGGCTGGCATAGGCCAGGGCGGCTTCGTCGATGTTGGAAATATCAGTTACCACTGGTCGAATATTACGCGCTTTCATACTTTCATACGCGCCCGTGCCCATGCCGCGAGAGAGCACTGCTTCACAGTCGATAATTGCTTCTGCCATGCGGCTGTGTCGATGATCGGCTTCCGGCCCATGACCATGTTGTCCGGCAGCCTCCTGGTGCTCATGCTTGTGTTCATGGCCCTCCGCCTGAAACTGCGCGTGGCTTAAACTTTTCACGTAATTCACGCTCAATGATTTGGCCCTCTTCCAGTGTGATGACCATGAAGTGAGAAGCACGGCCAAAATGTTGACTAATTGTCTTACCATCATCAGTGATTGCGGCAATTTTCATTATAGGTTTCTCCATTTGTGTGATTTATGAAAAAGGTAAAAGATGAAAATCATTCCAAGGATCAGAGCCGGTGGAAGAACTTCCGCAGCAAGGAGTAAAGTGATTATTCGCTCTGTTTCTTCATGAAAGGCGGCCCTAAATGACAAGCTGATCGTGATTATGCAGATCAATGCCAGGGAAGAAAATAGGAAAGCAAGATTTCTGTATTTCATATTCATCGTCTCACAGGGGCCCTTAGTTTGAAAAATGACGTTCCTTTGGGCGATCGCGTATATCCGTGAGGCAGAGTACTAACAGGATGCGTGATTGTGTTATATGGGAATTCTTCCAACGATGTGGCAGATAGGCCTCGAAGACCAGACTATCGCCCGGTTCCAACAGATACTCCTGCCGCGTTTACCGTATAGATCACCTGGCCTTCGATGCAGTAAACGAATTCTCGTCCCGTATGGACGATAGGGTTTTTTCCGCTATCTGCACCAGGGTACAGAGTCACAATTAGAGGTTCGGCACCAAAGTGCGGCATCCCGGCAGCTAAATCCTCCATTGCACCGTGCTCGAATGAAATACGTTGACGATTTCCCTGCTTTTGATGAACCAACTCCTGATTGTCGTGATTCGTTTGGAAAAAATCGGTGATGGGTACTTGCAGGCTTTGTGCCAATTGTTGTAACGTGCTGACACTGGGTGAGGTACGTTCATTCTCAATTAAACTAAGCGTATTAATATTCAATCCACTTAGCTTTGCAAGAGCACGCATCGACAAGCCCCTGAGTGCGCGTAACTCATGTAAGCGTTGCCCTACATTCATTTCTGCATCTCTGGACTGGGTGGACAAAGAGCTATTTTGCATCAGCTTGCGCTCCTGTTTTTGGATGGGTTCTCTGAGAAGTTCTTACCTAGCATTCCATAACAGTGTACTAATATTATAGTACAAAAATCAAGAAATAGCAAAATATGTACTAAAATACTGTGATACTGTACCTGGCGTATGCCAAGATTATGCGCATATACATCGCCTGAATATCTCCTTAATGCGAAAACGCCTGGTGGAATTTTGCATAAATTCCACCAGGCGTTTGCCTGGATTGTTCTCGTTTGACAAAAACACGATGTTGTTTTTGTCCCAGGATAACCTTTCGGTCAGAAAACTATTTCACAGTGAAGGCCACGTGCATACCGTGCATATAATGCATTTCATTGTTGTCGTTGATATTACAGATAAGCACGTATTTGCCCGGCTCCAGATTGACCGCCAGGTCCGCAGCTTGACCAGCTTCCACTTCCACTTCATCGATGTGGGTGACGCCGGCACCTTCTTCGTCGACCGCTCCCTCATCATTCAGGGGCAATTGATCTTCGGGGAGGTCGGTTTTGAAAATGACGAATTCATGCTTCAAGTCCGTAGCGTCATTGTGTACATGGAAGATTATATCGCCAGCGCTTGCAGTATTCTTGGATAATGTGATCTTGTAAGTTGTCAAGGCAGCATCAATCTTTTGTGGCCCGCAGGCTGTCAACATGGGAACCAGCAGGACGAGCAGTGCCAGAAGGGCGGGTATTTTTCTTTGTTTCATTTTCTTCTCCTCTTGTATGTAAGGCTTTTGAAACCATTCATTCTTGCAGTATTATTTTGACAAAAAGATTTCTGAAAATCCTTATAGCAGGCCTCAATGGACTTAATCTCAACTTAAGCATTCCCTGTGTCAGGGCAAATGACACAGTTGTAGGCTAATTCTCTTAACATGGCTGCATTTAGACGCGAAATGAAAAGAAGGCCGGTGTTGAGTTGCCTCAACGCAGCGCTCACATCGACTGAGGCAAGCGAGGGGATGAACTTCCAGGCCAGCACCGAGGATTTACCTTGCGGTGTGATGGCAAGATCTTCTTCCCTGATCAATCCAGTGATAGGTTGTTGTATACGATGGGAGAGCATTTTTGTATATGTGATCAAATGGCGGTTCCTCATTGGATTTCCCACCAGAACAGCCATCTCGCGGATTTCTGATCCTTTTGATACAATCCATAAGGGGCAGGACAAAGCTTCGAGAAACAGCTCGGCAGACTTGCCGTCGGGTATGAGGCGGCGTGATACGAAAAGACCATCGGTTGTAGTTAGGCTCGCCTGCAAGGTTTTCGGAGAAAAATCCATTAGCGGTTGGATTTCAATTGTCAAGCCGGCAGCACGCCCTCCGATTTCCACATGATTGGCTATTTCAGCCAGTTTTTGTTTGTTACTATTGGAATTAAGCAACAAGACTTGTAGTACCGCGCCCAGTCGAGTTGCAATGTGGAATGCCAGGTAGGTGGTCTGCCACCCCTGTAAACTGCCGTCATGTACAACAACGAATCTTTGCATCCGCAGGAAACCATCCTCTACAGAGAATCGCTTAAAGTATAAAAGATGGAGCATATGTCCACCTTAATTGGGCTTACTGATTACCTTTGCATGAATTAAGGGTTTGCAGCCGGTAACGTCAGAATGGCCAGCGCACCGCCCTCGGGATGATTCTTCAAGAAGAGTGTCCCACCGTGGGCCTGTGCCAATTGTTGGGCAATTGCCAGCCCCAATCCCATACCTTGCTTGATATGCCTCCCCACATTTCCCTGATAAAACGGCTCGAAGAGGTGTTCGGCTTCGTCTTGCGCAATGCCTTTGCCACCATCATGCACGATTATATGGATATTGCCTTCGCCCACGCGCTCGGCGAGCACCCGAATAGTTTTACCGCGCGGCGTGAACTTGATGGCGTTATCTACTAAATTGCCGACAATCTGGTTAAGGCGTTTCTCATCGGCGTAGGCGGCTGGTAAGTTCGCTTCCACTTGAACCTTGAGCCTTAGCCCGCGGATTCGGCCAGGGTCCAGTACCGAGTGGCGATCCCTTGCAAAAACGGCTCGACGGCCAATGCCGTACAATGGAGTTCGATCGGCTGGGTTTCGGCATGGGCGGCCAGCGTGATGTCGTCGACCAGGCCTTCGAAGTGGCGAATTGTCTGCCCCATATTGACCAGTAGATCGTCAGCCAGATCCGAGTCCTTGATCGCACCCTTGCGCAGACTCTCGATGCCGAGTTGCAAGCCTGCGAGCGGACGTGCCAATTCGTGAGCCACGTTGGCCAAAAGAGTTCTGCGCGTCTTCAATTGTTCCTGCAATTTCTCTGCCATTTGATTCAGGTAATGAGATAAATCACGCAGTTCAGTGGGTCCCTCTTCCGGGATACGTAGTTGGTAATCTCCATGCGCCACCGTGGCCGCCAGTCCTTGTGCACGTGAGAATTGACTGGAAAAGTAACTGGTCAGCAGGGCACTGACGCCCGCGCCGATTAGAACGACAAACAAGATGACGCCTATTAGGAGCCAGCGTAAACGCGAAATATAGTTATCCAGATGTCCGATCGGCATGAGCAGACAAACAACGCCGATCCGCTGGTTTTCATCGTTGTATACGGCGGAGGCAGCATAAACACTGGTAGTTTCAAACTCTGTGCTGACCAGCGTGGTATAGCTCACGTCGGTGATCTGGTATTCAGAACTGATATCCAGAAACAGGTCGGCTTGTTTTGGACTTACTGTTCCCGGAATCAGGTTGTAGAGCGATCCGGAATCATCAATGTAGACGGCCAGCACTCCTTCTTCCAGGTGAACCTGTGGAAATTCTTTTTCATTGGGTTGCAGGGTGTCCTGTTCAGTAATTTCGTGACCCACTACTTTCGCCAGCAGGGCTGCACGTTCTCCCATTAAATTTTGCAGTTCGCGGGTGATTACCTGATATTCATTGCGTGACCAGACAAAGCCAATGGCCCCCAGCGAAATAATTAACAGTAGCCCGTGGCTGAGGATCAGGTAGGTACGAATACTAAACGATTTCTTCACGGGACAAATTTGTAGCCAACCCCTCGCAAGGTGAGGATGTGTTTGGGGCGGGATGGCTCGGCTTCGATCTTCATTCGCAGACTACGCACCTGTACATAAAGAACCTGTGGCTCACCCGCAAATTCCACTCCCCAGATACCTTCCACTAGTTCTTCACTGGTAAAAGCACGTTCAGGATACGTGATGAACATACGCAACAACTCAAACTCACGCGGAGCAAGATCAAGATCAACCCCATTTTTTTGAGCGGTGTGGTTAACGGGATTCAGCTTGAAGGGCCCGGCGCTGAGCGATTGTGCCATTAAACGCAGGTTCGGTAATGGGTTTGGAGAAGCGCCGTAATATGGCGCGTAGATGTGCCAGCAGCACATCCGCACTGAACGGCTTGGTAATATAATCATCGGCACCGATCTCCAGACCGATGATCTCATCCAATTCGCGGCGGCGGGCGGTCAGGAAGATGACAGGCAGGTCGCGGCGAGCCTGAAGCGATTTACACAGATCGAGACCGTTGTCATCCGGTAATCCAATATCCAGAACGGCAGCATCGAATACATGACGCTCGGAAAGTTCGAGAGCGGAGTGAGCAGTGCTGGCCGTCGAAACCTTATATCCCGCCTGTTCCAGGTTGAATTTCAATCCCTTACAGACCAGCAAATCATCATCCACAACTAATATATGAAAGCTTGGCATGGCAATTTAGTTTACCCCTTTTGTGTCTAAATGCAAACCCGGTATGCAACTGAGAAACTCGAGAGGCGAGTTTTTATAGGATCATTGGCATCACCACCACCAGTACGAGGATCAGTGGAATGGACAGGATGCAACCCGCGATGAAGAGATAGCGGAACAATTTCGAGTCGTATTTCAAGTGCATGAAGTACAGCAATACCAACAACACCTTGACCACAGACAATACTATCAGGGTAGGAAGTTTGATCGCCTCCTGCTGAACATAGCTCACCAGCGTCTCAATCAATGTGAAGACGGCCAACGCAATGAATACAAACAGATAATTGGGATGTTTTGCAGTTTCCATACCGCCTCCTAGACCAGATAGATCACTGTGAACAGCACGATCCAGACAATGTCGACGAAATGCCAGTATAAACCAAAGTTTTCGATGCCAAGGTGGTTATCCTTTGTGAACGGCATCTGTCGATGACCGAGCAGCAGGTAAAAGGCCCAGATGAGCCCCACAAACACATGTGTCCCGTGGATGCCAGTCACAATAAAGAACGGCGGACCATATGTGGTACTCAGGTTCACACCCTCGTCAAACAATGTGGTCCATTCAAAAGCCTGTCCACCTAGGAAGAGAAAACCAAGCACGATTACCACGATCATATTATTACGCAATGCCTTTTGATCGCCTCTAAAACCAATGGCTTCCAGTGCGCGCACAACAAAGTAACTGCTGGTCACCAATATGAAGGTGTTCAAAGCAATGACCGGTATGCTTAGATGCGAACGGAATTGCGAACTGTAATCAGTATTGCTCAAGCGCGTATAAATGATCAACAGAATGAGCGAAACGAAGAAAACCACTTCTCCGCCCAGAAAGACCCACATCCCCAATTTTGTATTATCGTGCTGTGCAACAGGAGCAGTTCCCTGCATTCGCATTTCACTCATGGTGACCCTCCTGGTTAAGTTTGCGATTTTCCATTGTCCAGCCGGCGATCGACGCCACCATCACGATCACGCCAACAATGCTGACGATAATATTGGAGACCACGCCAGCACCGATTAACATCATTCCAAAGGCAAGTATGATGGGCCAATAACTGGGTGGAGGCAAATGAATTTCAGGTTTTTCCTTCATGATCAGCTCCTATGATAATGACTTTAAAAAATCCTGTTCCGCTTGACGGTCAGAGTCAGCAAACCATTTGAGAAATGTAATAGCCAATGCCAGGAACAGGAACATATGCGTTGGCACCCACATTATCAGCCCACCCAGATGCTGATCCTGCAAAGCATTCAACCCGAAGGGATGCGGGGCCGTCACATAAAATGGATAAAGTGGCGTATGGGCAAAAGTCAAAATGGCCGCCAATGCTGTGCACGGTATTGCCAGCAGAAACAGATACAGCATCCGTATTGGCGGTTCAGGCTTGGGGATGGGAGATTTTTCGGCACCCGCGACAGGCCACCATCCGATAAGAGCCGCCCCGATAAACGTCAAATGCTCGAAGATGTGGACGCCTTCGCTTTCCTGTGCCATCTCATAGAAAGCTGGGATGTGCCAGAACCATATTACAAGGATAAACGCCGCAAACGCGGACGCCGGGCTTGCGAGCCATTTAACCGATTTGGTCAGTCTCTTGGGTATGATCCCATCAATCAGCCAACCCGGCGTGCCAATCAACCACAGAGGAGCGGTGATAAACATTAGCAATAAGTGCTGCACCATGTGAGCGCTGAACAGGTATTCATCGCCAAGTTCATCCAATGGTGAGACCAGCGCGATCAAACCGGCCAGCGTTCCAAGATGAAAGGCGATTTGCTGCATCAACGGCGTGGGCTTGCCCCGTTTGATGGCAATCACATAAAGGGTTGTCCATATGCTGAAGCCGATCACCACACTGGGATACCACATCCAGCCGACTTTCAAAAGTTCGCTCATATGAGATATAACACTACGAACAACAGCAGCCAGACACCAGCAACGTAATACCAAAACCAATTGCCCAACTCTATAGCTTCATACCGCGTGGATGAAAAATCACCCCACTTTGCCCGCACGTAATTAAGGGCAAGGAAAACGACACCGGCCAGTACATGGACCGCATGGAATCCCATCAACGTGAAGAATACCCCGCCGAACGACGGGTCATTTATCTGGAGGCCGGCATTGCTGAAGTCATAAATTTGTCCTGCGACAAATACCAATCCCAACAACAGCGTGATCAACAAACCGTTTCGCAGCGAGGTCTGTTCATCTCGGCGAATAGCGCGTGTTGATGACCAGGCCGTTATCGTACTGGCAAGCAAAATAGTCGTGTTGACCAGTGGAATTGCCAGCCGGGTTAACGTATGCGATACATTCCAGCTTACCTCGTCGCGCAGAGCAGCATAAGCCACCAACAAGGTAACAAAGAACACTGATTCGGCACCCAGCGTAATTAACAGGGCAATGCGGCCGGTGTTGGTTTTGTTCACTGGATGCACGGTAGTCATTGAACTCATGTTTCTGCCTTCCAATCTGCCAACTCAGGATGTTTCTTGTCCCATAATGGACGACGACCGCGGACAGAAGGCACTTCTTCAAAATTGTAATTTGGTGGCGGGGAACTGGTTGCCCATTCGAGCGTGTATGCATCCCATGGGTCTTCCTCATTGGTGGTTGCCTTGAATATTGAAACAAAGAAATTAACAATGAAGATCAGGATACTTAGCGCAACAATCAGGGCTCCGATGGTCTCTACGAAGTTCCAGGTTTCCCAACCGCGGCCAGTTCCATAAGTATAGATGCGGCGGGGCATACCCTCAAGGCCCAGGATGTGCATGGGCATAAAAACCAGGTTCATGCCAATGAACATCAGCCAAAAATGCCATTTACCGATGGCTTCGCCCAACCGACGACCGGTTATCTTGGGGAACCAGTAGTAAATCCCGGAGAACAAGCCAAAGATGGCTCCGCCAAATAACACGTAATGAATGTGTCCTATCACGTAGTAACTATCGGTCAGTTGCCAATCTACCGGGACTACAGCCAGATGAATACCATCCAACCCGCCAATGAGGAAAAGAGCGACAAACCCAAGAGAAAACAACATCGGGGTGCTGAAGCGCAATTTGCTGTTCCACATGGTAGCCAGCCAGGCGTAAAACAAAACCCCGGTAGGCGCGCTGATCAGGAAGGTATCCGCGGCAAAGAATAACAGGGCGGTTTCTGGCATGCCCGTGGCAAACATGTGATGCGCCCAGACCACGAATGCCAAAAAGCCAATGGCAACCGTTGAAAAAACGACTGCCGGATAACCAAGCAGAGGTTTACTTGAAAACACAGGTACAACCGTCGAAACAATACCCATGGCTGGTAATATCAGAATGTAGACCTCAGGATGGCCGAAGAACCAGAATAAATGTTGCCAGAGCAATGCATTGCCACCCTGAGCGACATTGTAAAAATGTGCACCTAGTTGTCGATCAAACAGTAAAAGTAGAACGGCGGTGGTCAAAGAAGGCAAAGAGAAAACCGCCAAAAAGGAGGTTACCAACGTGGTCCAAACGAAGACGGGCATTTTCGTTAGGGTCATGCCCGGGGCACGCAACTGAATGATCGTGACGATAAAATTGATCGAACCAATTGTAGTGGCAAATCCCAGCAAGAGGATGCCCATGACCCAGAAGTCCATGCCGTGAGTCGGCGAGTATAGCTTTTCTGTCAGTGGGGCATAACTAAACCAGCCGTCATTGGGTGCGCCGCCAAACAAAAAACTGCTGTACATGAAAATACTGCCGAATAGAAAAACCCAGTAGCTCAAGGCATTGAGCTTTGGGAAGGCCATGTCTCTTGCGCCAAGCATGAGCGGAACCACATAATTAGCAAACCCAGCTGAAAGTGGCATGACCACCAGGAAGATCATGGTGGTGCCATGCATGGTAAAAATCTGATTGTAGAGATCAGGGCTTAGGAATTTGTTATCAGGTTGTGCCAGTTGGATGCGCATCAATAGCGCCTCGAGGCCTCCCAGCAAGAAAAAAACAAAGGCACTGACGATGTAAAGGATGCCAATCCGCTTGTGGTCCACTGTCATGAGCCACGCGAGTGGGCCGCTTGTTCCAAATTCTCTTTTATGTGTAATTCCTTGGGCCTGTGCTGTCATGATTTACTTTCCTGCTATTTAAGTTGTTTTAGATATGCAATAATTTGATCCATTTGTGTTCGTGGAACACTAATCTGCATATCATTATCTGGTTTCATCGCCTGGGTATCTTTCAGCCAATTGCGCAGGTTTTGTTCGTCCAAGTCGAAGGTGCCCCCGGCAAATGTAGTACGCGAGAAGAGGTGTGCCAGGTTGGGCCCAACCTTTTCGCTATTCATCTCGCCTGGATCAATGGAATGACAAGCCGCACACGCACCGGTTACCTCCTTGTATCCAGCTTGTTCATCGGGAGTCTGAGGTTGATAGGCTGGTTTCTGCTGGTTGGCAACCCAGGCGTCGAAATCAGCCTGTGATTCGACGATCACCCGGAAGCGCATCATGGCATGTTCGGTTCCACAGAACTCAGCACATTGACCGAGGAACATGCCTATCTGATTCCCTTGCAGCCACATTGTGTTGTGCTGACCAGGAATAACATCCGTCTTGCCAGAAAGCTGGGGTATCCAGAAACTATGAATCACATCCACCGATTTAAGTGAGATTTGCACCGTCCTTCCAACCGGAATGTGCAATTCATTGGCTGTGGCAATTCCAAGATCCGTGTAATCGAATTCCCACCACCAGCGATGTCCGACCACCTGAAGGTTCAGATCACTGACAGCCATCGCCGGCGCTTTAACTTTGTTCATGGTTTGCACCATCAACACAAAATCAAAGCCATCAAGCGCAACAATAAGAAAGACCGGGATGATGAACCATTGCACCCGGCCATAGATCTGGGGCGGCAGTGAAGTGTCGCCTCGCTTGCGGCGATTCCGGATCAGAATCCAGATCAGCGCTCCTGTGATAACAACGAATATCACCGCCGCCTCAATGAGAACTTCCATATACAGTTCGGTTTCGTGACTTGGGATTGGTGACGTTGAATTGACAAAAGTTGGTGATGATTGACAGGCGCTTAACAAAATCGCCATCCCCACCAAAACGCCGCATTTGCGTAACATGCCCATGCATCTCCTTCGAGAATTGTTTTAGAACAAACCATCCTTTATTGTAGAAAACACGGGCGAAATTATCCTTAATAATGGATATTTTCTAATTAAGCGTCAGTTAAGAAGGCACTTGGTTCGCTTTTATTTGGTAGCATAAAAGCGAACCAAGAAACCATTCCGTTTTATCCTTTCACTGCGCCGGCCAACATACCGCGCACGAAATAGCGTTGGAGCGCGAAGAATACGATCATGGGTAATAACATGGAGAGGAAGGCTGCAGCGGTGAGCACCTGCCATCCTGCACCAAGCGATGTCACCATGTTACTGATCTGGTAGGTCATGACCGGGGTGGTGCCACCCAGGAAAACCAATGCAACCAAAAGGTCATTCCACACCCATAAGAATTGGAAGATGCCCAGCGATGCAATGGCCGGTGTGGCCAAGGGAATCACGAGCTGGCGAAAAGCAGTCCAATGGGATGCACCGTCCAGATAGGCCGATTCAAATAGATCACGTGGTAAAGTCCCAAGAAAGTTGCGCATTAGATAAATTGCGTATGGCAATCCAAACCCAGTATGGAAAAGCCACACGCCTAAAAAGGTGCCATTTAATCCGGCCTGGGCATAAATACGTGAAATCGGGACAAGCGTCATCTGTAACGGTACGACCTGCAAACCAACCAGGATGGCGAAAAGCAGGAAACGACCCTTGAACTCCAGCCAGGCAAAAGCGTATCCAGCAAAGGCAGCGAAGATGATTGGCAGGAAAGTGGCAGGGATGGTAACGATCAAGCTGTTGATGAATGCCCGGCCCATGCCGCGTGGATTGAGAATATCGCTGGTATTGCAATTGAGGTCGGTCGATTGCGTTCCTGTTTCACAAGCGGTTGTATATGTGGAGGTTCCGCGGTAGCCTACTATTGCGTCAATGTAATTGTTCAATGTAAATTTGGGCGGTACTTCAATTCCAGAAATGCGCCTGAGGTAGGAGTTAATATCAGCGGCGTCTTGCGCGTTTGGAACGGGGGTGTCACCCATGTGCGGTTTTCCGTCGATATCCTTGCGTAACACGGCCAGCAATTGCAGGGAACGAGGATACTGGTTAATCAAATTCGGGTCCGTCAGATCGGCGGCGGGCAGGGCGGTGCCATCTGCGCCATGACAGGCCGCACAGTATTGTTTAAACTCTTGCGAGCCTTGGGGCGGAGAGAAAATAGTCCACCAACCAGAACTATTTACGGCCTGGACTGGGCGCAGGGAGGTGACCAATAAGCCAACGGTGGGAACGACCCAAATGAATATCGTAAAGATAATAAGAATATGGGTTGGCAGCTTATTGAGGGTCTTGTTGATTTTATCCTTGTTCATCGTATCGCCTCCTGCGCCAGGAAGCGCTTAATATTGAAATAGATGAATGGGATGATGGCCAGGACCAGGACCACAGCCACTGCCGTCCCTCGACCAATGTTGAAATTCTTGTACATTTCAGTGTACATACGGTTGGCGATCACATCGGTATGATAATTGCCGCCGGTCATGACGTATACCAGATCGAACAACTTCAAAACATTGATGACCATCGTGGTTACCACTACTGTAATTGTTGGCAGGATGATGGGTACCATGATTCGCCAGAAGATTGTCCATTCGTTGGCACCGTCCACCCGCGCGGCCTCAAGAATCTCGTCTGGAACGGATTTCAGCGCAGCGGAGAGAATGGTCATCGAAAAGCCTGACCAGATCCAAATACCCACAGCAATGATTGCGAAGTTGTTGATCTGGGGATTGGACAACCATGCAACAGGTTGACCGCCGAACTTGGTAATGATCGCGTTCAATAGGCCAACCTGAACTTGTGAGGTGCCATAGTCGTAGACAAACTTCCAGATGACACCCGCGCCAACGAATGAGATGGCCATTGGCATGAAAAGGATGGCTTTTGCCAGGGCCTCGTACTTCACCCGGTCTGAAAGCACTGCATACCCCAGCCCAATGGATACTGTTCCGAACACCATGATCACGATCCATTTTATGGTATTGCCATACGATGAACCCCAAAACGAAGTCCAAATGGCCCCGGGAGAACTTGTGTTCAATTCGGCTGTTAATGCATAATGGTAATTTTCAAATATGCCCCAGCAGGGCTTGCCTTGCTGGCAGGTAGTGGCCGCTGACGCAGTACCGTCCTTGTTACTGAAACTCAAGGCAAAAGTATTGATCATCGGGTAAACAATGAAGACCGACATGACCACCAGAGCAGGCAGGAGATACAGCCAGGGCGCCAGTGTGCCTTGCTTCATGATCTGGGGAACCGGCGGTGGCGCGGACCTTTTTGGCGCAGAACGACCTCTGGAAACACCTTGTGCGCCCATCTCATCCTCCTTCAGTTGTTGTATATAAAGAAAACCACTGTCCAACAATAAACCTGAGGACGTTTCTAGAAACGTCCTCAGGCAGTGTAAGTTAAACGCTATTTGCCTAGGGCTGTTGCCTGTACTGAGGCCAGGTTGGAGAGTATGCTGTCGAGATCGCCACCATTGACGTAATCCGTGACACCTTTGAACTCCGCACTGCCAAAGCCACCAGGAATGGTATCGCCGATATCCGGAGTAAAGCCTTTGGTAGCGGAAAGGGCCTGGTCAAGCTTCTGCAAGGCTGGGTCTGTGTAATTACCACTTGCGCCTTTGTTGGGCGAAAGCCCAAAAGTAGCCTTGGCCCAATTTGCGCCGCCTTCTGAAGAAGACAGGTACGCAACCAATGCCTTTACGGCGGGCTTGTCGCTAAATGCCATCATCCAGTCTGCGCCACCTTGCAGGCCTTGAGCGCCTGGTACCACAAAGAAGTCAAAATCAGTGCCTTGCTTGAGGTCGGGGAATTGCTGGGCGATATTGGCGCCGGCAAAGCCTGATTGTTTGACCATCATCGCCTCTGGCGGATCAGAGAACGGTTTGAAAATAGCGTCACCGAAGGCCGTCGAGAGAGTGCCTTGTTTGCCGCCAACCGTGTATTTCGGATCCGTGGCCCACTTGCCATAGGTTTCATAGGCCTGCTTGACTCCTGGGTCATTGTAAGGAACACTGCCGTCAAGAATACCCAAGACGTAATCAGGTCCCTGTTGTACCAGAAGAATATCCTGGATGAAGTCGGTGCCCGTCCAGCCAGTGGCGTCACCAGACTCAAATCCCATGCTCCACGGCACGTTCCCATCCGCGGCCATCTGATCTACCAAGGAGTTCAGTTCGTCCCAGGTTGTGGGAACTGAATAACCAAGAGCGGAAAAATTGGCCGGGTCGTACCAGATAATGGTCTTGACATCAGCTTTGACTGGAAGCCCAAGCCACTTGCCATTGACCGTCCCCGGATTGACAAAGAAGTCAGCATAGTTCTCACTATGCACACCGAGAGAATCCATGGGCTTCAGTTGGTCTTGATATTGCACCAATTGTGCAACGTTGTAAAAAGCAATATCAGGCGGGGTGCCAGCCTGGACACGTGTGTCCAGCAAAGCCTGGTCACGTGAAGACTCTGGCTTAAGTACGATGCCACAGGCATCCACGAGAGGCTGCATCACCTGATTGAAGCTGGTCTCCTCCACACCAGCCCATTGATAGAGCATGCTGACTTCATCGCCACTTTGTGCTCCCATGCAGTCGATTGTACCCATCGCCGGTGCTTCCGTCATGGGTGCTTCCGTCATGGGTGCTTCCGTCATGGGAGGTTCAGTCATGGCAGGTTCTGTTGCGGGGGGTTGTGTTGCTGGTGCTTGTGTTGTTGCCGGACCGCATGCTGCCAGAAACAGGGTCGCAAACACGAGCACAGTGAGAATCTTGCTTAATTTAGACATTTCTCTTCTCCTAACTTTCATTTGGTAGATTGAACGTATATCTTACACGATCACATTACACTTGTTGTTCGGACCACCTCCTTTGCAAGATGCAGATCAACCTCTGCCCATCTTCAAAATAAAACGATTAGTTGGGCAGTGAGTTCTCAAAAGTTGATTTGCGGACGATAAGTTCAGAATCCAAAAAAACATCTTCGCGATCCAGGCCTTCACCTTGAATTAAACGGATCAAACGGTCTCCGCCGGCCCAGCCCAGCCCGAAGGCAGGTAAACGAATTGTTGTCAGAGGGGGATCGTAGTACTCTGCCAGGGGAATATCATCAAAACCTACGATGGCAATATCTTGAGGGATGCGTAATCCGGCTTCCTTGATCGCCAGGGCTGCGCCGATGGCAACAACATCACTTGCGACAAAGATAGCCGTAATCCGCGGGGTCAACGCCAGTAAGGATTTCATGGCCTGGTATCCGCTTGCAGGCGTGTAGTTACCTTCCCGGATGAGCTTCTTGTTGACAGGCAGATTTACTTTTTAAGGGCATCCAAATAGCCGGTGCGGCGCTGTTGCGCGGATGTGTAATTCAGTGGAGCATTCGTGATCATTCCGATGTGTTTATGTCCGAGCCCTATTAAATGATTTGCCGCCATCTCTGCCCCGGCAGTTGCCTTGACATCCACAAAAGGGACATCTGTGCCCGGCAATTGGCCCATCAGTAGGATCGGAACGCGTTCCTGATGCAAGCGCATCAACGCCTGATCATCCTGACGGGGCCCTGATAACAAAATGCCATCCACATGATTTTCAGTTATCAAGCGGGTATATCCTCCAGTGTCATTCGACTCAACAGGTTTTAACAACACATGAAAGCCTTGTTGAAGCACTGCCTGCTCCAGACCCAAAAGCACCTGGGGCAGGAAGGCATCATTGAAAATCTGCTCGGGCGATTGACAAAGAACGAATCCAATCGTATAGGATTTTCCACTAACGAGTTTTTTGCCGGCAGAGTTGGGAGAATAGTTGAGTTTTTCGGCGGCATCCAGCACACGTTGACGGGTTGCGGCGCTGATACTGACACCAGGCACGTTGTTCAGAATGAAGGAGACAGTAGTCCGTGAAACCTGCGCCAGCTTTGCAACATCTCGGCTTGTGGTTCGTTTGGTGGGTCTCATGTATATTCTACTAACACGTGTTACTATTGTAGTATAAGGATTTTGTGATTGCCTGTCAAGTGATTCGTTACTTTTGGCTTAATTTGGTGAATCCAATATCAAGCAAGGCCCGAGGAAATAGACAACCTCTTCACTGGGAAAAGCTATTCGGGGGAGAAATAGCCATCGGTTGAGCCACAGACTTGGTTCCACCTTTTTCAAGGAGTGAGCTTGTCTTATTTTTAGCTCGAGAGGCGTTATCTTACTAGAGAGAACCTGATAAGAATGAACAAAGTGTGCACGACAAGAGTATGATTGCTTCGATGAAGAATCTCAAAGCTGAGATCCTTGAAACGGAATCACCGTCTGCTGAATTTGAAATCCTGTTTACGGAGCATTGGGCGCGTGTCTACCGTCTTCTCTGTCGTTTGGTGGGTGACACTGCCGAGGCTGAAGATCTGGCTTTAGAGACATTCCTGCGGCTGTATCAGCGCTATCCGCCGCGCGAGAGCGAGTTCAATTTTGGCGGATGGCTGCGGCGAGTCGCAACCAATCTTGGGCTGCAATCCATTCGCAGCTGGAAACGCCGCGAGCATTACGAGATGGATGCCGGAAGGTACGCGTTTGACCAGGCGCCTGAGAACCGCCCAACTGAGATCATGGCCCATGAGGAAGAACATCGATTGGTGCGCCGGACTCTGGCGCAGATGAGTGAGAGACAATCTCAATTGCTGATCCTACGTTATTCTGGTTTGTCGTATGAAGAGATTGCCCAGGCAATCGGACTTGCTGCAACTTCGATAGGGCCTTTGTTATTGCGTGCGGAACGTGAATTCAAAAAACATTACCATGCACTTGAACAGGAGGAACCATGAGAAAGCATCTGACGGATGGCGAATTGCGCGCTGCGCTGGATGATGAACTGGAATTCAATCGGCTTCACCATTTGGAAGTTTGTACAGCCTGTCAGGCGCGCAAGGGACAGTTGCAGGGTGAAAGTCAGGAAACCGCGCGTTTGCTTGCCTTTCTGGTTCCTGCCGATGAACCAACCCCGAATGCTCAAAGTGCATGGCATCGGTTCTCTCAAGAGATATTGATCAAAAAGGAGATTTCCATGTTCAAGAAATGGTTTGCTTTTCCAGTCGTGCGTTTTGGAAGTGCCCTGGCTCTGATCCTGGCATTGATTCTGGCCTTTCCGGCACGCGCGCGCTGGCTGGTGAATTGTTGAACCTGTTCCGCGTGCAGCAGGTTGCCGTGATCCCGGTTGATTTTACGGGCCTGGAGCAGTTGACCGGAGATGGTGCGCTCGGTAATCAATTCACAGAATTGATTTCAAGTTCAATTAATATGACCCAAAAACCCGGCGATCCACAGGCAGCCGCGAGCGTAGAGTCCGCTAGTCAGCTGGCGGGTTTCAACGTCCGTTTGCCGGGCAGCCCGAATCCATCTCAGATCTATGTAACGGACGGAGCCGCCTTCACTTTAACGGTGGATCGAGCCAAGGCGCAAGCCTTGCTGGATGAAGCCGGACGCGGTGATCTTGTTTTGCCGGATTCAGTTGACGGCGCGGAAATTTCCGTCAATATTCCCGCTTCGGTCAGCGTGGCATACGGAACTTGTCCCAAGCCTCAAGCTGATGATTCAGGAAATAGCGGATCAGAAATCCCGGGCCGCCGCTATCCCGATTGTGTTATCCTTGCTGAGATACCGAGTCCGAGTGTCAACGCACCAGCGGACGTCGATATCGATCAGCTGGCCGAGATCGGTTTGGAATTTACGGGCATGAGTCGTGATGATGCTGTCAAGTTCGCCAGTACTGTGGATTGGACCTCCACCCTGGTCGTGCCTATTCCAAGAAACGCAGCCACCTATGAACAGGTAACAGTCGATGGTGTAACCGGCACGCTGATCCAACGTCCCGCCGATGACGCTCCAAGGTTTGCTTTGCTGTGGGTGAAAGATGGAATCGTCTATGCCATCAGTGGATTAGGTACGAACTCGCAGCAAGCTATGGATATGGCAAACTCACTTCCATAAGATTACTGTATGCCCGTTCCTGCGATCCAAACAAGGGAATTACGAAAAATATTCGGCGATCGAGCCGCGGTGAAAGGCCTCACCCTGCAAGTCGAGCAGGGTGAGGTGTTCGGTTTTCTCGGGCCAAACGGCGCGGGCAAAACCACCTCCATGAAAATGTTGTTGGGACTGGTCGCACCCACCTCTGGAAGCGCCTCACTCTTGGGTGCCCCGGTTGGAGATCTTGCGAAATTGGCCCGCGTTGGCTTTTTGCCGGAACACTTCCGCTTTCAGGATTGGCTCACAGCGCGCGAGTTTCTTACTCTGCATGGCGAGTTATTGGGCATGGAAGTTCAGGATCTGCGCACGCGGCTGGAGGGGCTGCTCGAACGAGTAGGTTTATCTGCGTTTCATTCGAAGCAGTTGCGTACTTTCTCCAAGGGGATGTTGCAGCGTATCGGCCTGGCACAGGCACTATTGAATTGGCCCGCGCTCGTGTTTCTGGATGAACCCACCTCCGGCCTCGATCCGGTGGGACGACGGCTGGTTCGAGATCTTATCCGCGAGTTGAGGGGACAAGGCACCTGTGTTTTTCTGAATTCTCATCTTTTGAGTGAGATCGAAGTGACCTGTGACCGCGTCGCTTTTATCCAGCACGGGGAGGTGGTGCGCGTGATCGAACTGGCGACTCTGGATCAGAACAAATCGCTGGTCACGATCCGTGCTTCGGGACTGACGCCTGAAGCATTGGCCGGACTGGCGAATTGGGGCGACAACATTCAAGCATACGATGGGCAATTAACCATGAATATTCATCAGGAAAGTGACTTGCCGGAGATCACGCGCTATTTGGTTGCGCAAAACGCGCAGGTTTATGCCATCACACCCAATCGCGTTTCTCTGGAAGAAATCTTCATTCAAACAGTCGGGGAGGACGGCGGGCTATGAAGAAGATTTTGATTCTGGCCCGCATGACCTTTCGCGAGGCGATTCGCAGACGTATCGTCTTGACGGGCCTAGTGCTGGGCATCTGTTTTCTTGTGATCTTCTCCATCGGTTTTCGCATGATCTATACCACCATTGGCGTAACTGCAGCGCAGTCAGGAAGCGCGGCTGAAAATGTGGTGCGCACTGAAGCTTCCAATTTTCTGCTCATGGCTGGTCTATATGCGGTGGCATTTTTATCCATTGCCATGGGCGCGTTATTAGGTGCCGATACGCTGGCCGGTGAGATCAGTTCCGGTTCCATCCAGACCATTATCACGAAACCGCTGCGCCGTGCTGATGTGGTGATCGGCAAATGGTTGGGTTTTGCCGGTCTGCTTGGGCTTTATTCCCTGTTGATGTCGGGCGGGACAGTGTTGAGCGTTTTCTTTCAATCTGCTTATGTGCCCCGAAACATCCTGACAGGGCTATCGCTGATTTATCTGGAGGCTTTATTAATCATGACCGTCTCTTTGGCTGGTTCCAGTGCCATGCCGGCCCTGGCCACCGGCGGGATGGTTTTTGGATTGTATGGTCTGGCCTTTCTGGGAGGCTGGATCGAACAGATCGGTGCTTTGTTCAACAATACCACCGCGGTGAGGGTAGGCATTATTACAAGTCTGATCATTCCTTCCGAGGCGCTCTGGCGGCGTGCAGCTTTTGAAATGCAATCACCGTTGACCAGTGCTCTGCGAATGACTCCTTTTTCGACTGTTTCTGTTCCCAGCGCGCTCATGGTGGTCTATGCCGTGGTTTACTTGGTAGTCGCGTTGCTGGCCGCCATCAATACGTTTCAGCATCGGGATATTTAGTCCCGTACCTGTCCATCTTTTATTTCCCTTTGAGCAACAGACTTACATCAGCGGCAATATCCTTTGGTTCTGTGTCGGGTAGGAAGGTTTCGCGAACGTTGCCGGCCGGATCGATCACATACAGATAGGTGGAATGTGTCTCACCGCCATCTTCCACAGTGACGCCATAAGCAGTCCAGGCTTTCTGAAGCTCTGGGACCGTTCCGGTCAATCCCAGGAAGGATGGATTGAAGTGTCCCATAAAATCTTTCAAGGTCTGGGGTGTGTCCCGCGCCGGATCCGTGCTGACCATCGCGACTTGCACATCTTTGGCCTGATCTCCAATACTTTCCAGGGCCAGCTTGAGATGGGCCATGGTTAACGGGCATTCATCGGGACAGTTGACATATCCGAAATAGAGTAGAACGACTTTGCCGCGCTGGGCGCTCATTGTGAAAGGTTGTCCATTGTCATCTGACAGACTAATCTCCGGTGCGGGCCAGGGTGGACTGATGACAGCGCCTCGAAATGAGGGTTTGGCAGTAAGAGAGAAAGCAGCGGTTACAGCAATCAAGAGTACCAGGACCCCCAATCCAATAAGCAATACTTTGCGTTGCATGACACCTCCAAATTGGAATCTAACCAACAAATAATTATATTCGCCCTGGGTTAAAGGGCTATGAAGAGCATGATATTTTCATCCTTCTTGGCTCTTAATGCAAATGGCAGTCATTCATCATGACTGCCATCGCAAATTGTTCTGTACAAACTTAGCTTCCGAATGTCACATCCACAGGCATACCGGGTTTCAGTTTTCCATCCGGATTGTCAACGGATAATTCAACTGCGTAGACCGTGGTCTGCCGGCCTTCTTTCGTCTGTACGTTTTGGGGTGTGAATTCAGCGTGGTTGGCGATGCGCGTGACCGTGGCAGTGAAGTTTTCATCAGGGAAGGAATCTACGTTCAAGGTGGCTTTTTCACCCAGGCTGATCTGTCCGTATTGATCTTCGGGGATATACACGGTCACCTTCAAAGTATCCAGTTTGCCCACTGTCATGGCGGGCATACCCGCTTGAATTACTTCACCGACATCGATACTACGAACGAGTACCGCGCCGTCCACCGGCGCGTGCACAACGAGTTTATCCATCTGCGTATCGATCACATCCAGATTAGCTTGCGCCTGTTTGATGGCGGACTGCGCCTGATCCACCAGGGCCATGGCCTGTTCCAGTGCTTTCTGTGCAGATGCCACCGCTGGAGATTGTGCTCCCGTTTGAAGAGCGCGCATGGCATCCAAAGCGGAGTTGTAACGTTCGTTCGCCACCTCCACTCGGGCGCGCGCTTCGAGCACATCTTTCGCGCCATCGGTGGTGAGCGCGTCATCATAATCCTTTTGCGCGTTCTCGAGCTTGGTCCTGGCATCGTCGAGCGCGGTTTGTGCCGCATCGTGTAGATCCGATCCATCGGAGGTGCCGCTGGTATTGTCGAGCACCGTCTTGGCTACCTCGAACGTGGAACGCGCGTCCGATAATTTCTGTTCGATCTCCAAAAAGTTCGCGCTGCCCGCTTTCTTTTCCGTGTCGCTGAGTTGAGTTTGTGCTTTTTCAAGGTTGGCCTGGGCCGCGTCCACTTCGGCCTGCGCGGAGGCGAAGCGTTCATCCTTCGAAAAATACCAGTTGGGCTGATTGAATTCAGTCGGCTTGGATTCTTCCCAGGGAGCCAGACGGGTGGATGCCTCTTCTGCCATTGCGGCGGAGAGAGTCTGATCGTATTGCAGTTGCGCCGCCTCCAACCCAACCTGCGCGGTCTGGGCGCTGGCGTTGGCGGAATCCAGCGCGGCCTGCGCGGCCTGCCTTTCGGACTGAAGCAGGCTGTCGTCCAGGCGTAGAAGCGGATCGCCCGCCTTAACGGAATCTCCTTCATTTACGGATACTTCGACGACGCGGCCCGAAAGCTCGGGCGCGACCGCGATCTCTTTCGCCTCTATCTGACCCGATGCCTGGAGCGCTGTGCTATTGGCATTCGCGCAGCCGGCAGTGATGAGGGAGAGTAACACAACAAAGCTCAAGACAAATTTTTTCATGGAAGCCTCCAGTTATTTTTTCATGGCTGAGATAAATACATCTTCGAGAGATGGTTCGATAATGGATGTGTGACCGGCGCGGATGCCTGCCTGGCGCAGTTCGCGTTCGATGGCGCGTTGATGCTTCTTAACGTTCGGCGCGACCACATGCACCAGCGAACCATACAATTCCACTTCTTCAAGCGGCAGTATTTGATTTGCCTGTGCGGCGCGCAGTACTTTGACAGCCTCCGGTGCATCGGATGGTTCAAGTTCGAGAACATCTCCACGCATCATTTTGGTTTTGATCTCTTCCGATGTGCCATAGGCGATAATTTCAGCATGTTGGATGAAAGCCAAACGATGGCAGTGTTCGGCCTCATCCATGTAATGCGTGGTGACAAAGACTGTGATGCCTTCGGCGATAAGCTGATACAGCAGATCCCAGAAGGCACGACGAGAAAGTGGATCGACGCCGGCGGTCGGTTCATCGAGGAAAAGAACTTCCGGCCGGTGCAGGATCGCCGCACTAAGGGCCAACCGCTGGCGCCAGCCACCAGAGAGATCCCTGGTCTTGGCATTCTCGCGACCCTCGAGTCCGGCCATCGCAAGCGCCTCCTCAATTCGTGTACCCAATTCTGAGTTATCCAGGCCATAGGCCGCACCGTAAAAGTTCAGATTTTGCAACACGGTCAGGTCGTTGTATAAGCTGAAGCGTTGGGACATATAGCCCACGCGCGGACGAATTTTGCGCGCATCGCCATCGACTTTCATGCCGAGTATCTCAGTGGATCCGCTGGTGGGTTTCATCAAACCCAACATCATGCGAATGGTGGTGGTTTTCCCGGAGCCGTTGGGCCCCAGAAAGCCAAAGATCTCGCCGTGATGAACTTCAAAGTTGATGCCGTTCACGGCGGTAAAATCACCGAAACGTTTGGTGAGATTGGTTGCTTGTATGGCAGGTTGTTGAGCATTCATACTAATCCAATGCCCTCCTCACAAATTGCAATGAGAACGTGCCGATCAGGATACCGAGGATGAGCAAGGCCAATACATTTGGCCAGAGCACATCCAGGCCCGCGCCTTTGAGCGCAATGCCGCGCAGGATGGTCAGCCAGTGATGAGCGGGAATGACATTGGCGAACCACTGCAAAACCTTTGGCATACTCTCCACGGGTGCGGCGTATCCGGTAAACATAAAATCCACCATGCCAACCAGCAATACCAACAGAAAAGCTTGATGCTGTGTTTTTGAGATGACTGAGAGAACCAATCCTTTGCCCAACTCAACGAGTAGATAGCCAAAGGCCAGCACAAGCAACAAGAGTAACGATCCACGTATTGGCACATCGAAGGCAAAATGAATCATGGCCAGCATCAAGAGAAAATCGGAAAAGCCGACGATGATCACGGGAATGGACTTCCCGATGATGATCTCGAGCGAAGAGAAAGGCATCACCAGCAGCTGCTCGATCGTGCCAAGTTCGCGCTCGCGCGAGAAAGCCAACGCGGCGAAGAGCAGCACGGTGAATTCGAGCATCAATCCCAATTCTGCCGGCGTGGTGTATAGCGCCTCGGACAGATTCTCGTTGAACCAGACTCGCAAACTCGGTGTAAATCCGCTAAGCTGTTCAGGACCCAGGTTTAGGCGGTCGATCAGGATGCGTTCATCGACCGTCCGCGCCAGACCCCGAATCGCGCGTTTGGCTGCTTGGGCGGGCGTATTCTCCGAACCATTCACGATCATCAGTAGGGTGGGCTTGCCCGTAGGAGATTGCAGTTGCTCCGCGTAATCGGGAGGAACGACCAGCGCGGCGCTGACCTTGCCGCGGTCCATGGCCTCGCGGATGGTCTGCATATTGTTGACCTGTTCGGGCGCGGCAAAGGTGTTTGTGTTTTCCAATCCAATGACGATCGCGTGGCTCGCAGCGGTATTACTTTGGTCGAAGGACCATCAACGGTAAATTGGTGATCGGTCTGGAGGTTGCCCAGGCCACCAACAGCAGCTCGGAGGCACCGCCGATCAACATGAAGGCGGGCAGCCACCAATCATTGCGCAGGTGAATAAATTCCTTGATGACCAAAGACCAGATTCGTTTGAGCATGATTCACCCCAGCTTCTTTCTAAAGAACAGGGCCGCCAACACACTAAACATAACCCCCAATGCCAGCATCATCACCACATACGGCCAGAGAACGTCAATGCCTATGCCGGGCAAAAAGATACCACGCGTGATGATGGCGTAATGTGTACTAGGCAGGAACATCGCTTCTAACCGCACTTCTTCCGGCATGGAAACCAGGGGAAAGAAAATGCCAGTCAGGAAGAAGCCTGGGAAGAACAGCACCAGGAATGACAAGGCCAGAGCCGCGGCCTGTGTGCGCATGAACACGCCTACAACCATGCCCATGCTCAACACCGCGAACATAAAGATCGCTGAAAGTCCGAAGAACAGGAGGAAGCTTCCGTTGATCGAAATGTGAAACCAGGCGATGGATAGCAGTGGAATGATGATGACGTTGATCAATCCCACAATGATGTAAGGAATGATCTTGCCGAGCAAAAGCTCTCCGCGGCCGATCGGTGTCGCCAGCAGTTGTTCGAGCGTACCATTCTCGCGTTCGCGCGCCAGCGTCAAGGCGACGGACAGCGAAGGAAATGCCAATACCATCGAGATCAATCCGGGGATTAAAGCGTTGCGCGGCTTGAGGTCGGGGTTGTACCAGGTCTGCACGCGTAGATCGAATGGTTGTAGGGAACTGATTGAAATCCCTTGTGCCTGCAATTGTTTTGTCAGCGCGTTATCGATAAATTCCTCAGCACGCTGCTCGATGTGTTCCACGGCAAAGTTGCCACTTTCAGGCTCCGTCCCATCGATGATGACCTGTAACGGAATACCTTTCAAGGCCTGTAGATCGCTGGCAAATTCCGGTGCGATGATCACCGCGGCTTTGATCTGTCCACGCATCAGCATGGCATTGATTTCATCCATGCTGGTGGCATAGGCGTAAACATCCAAATCCTGTCCGGCAGTAATTTGTTGGATGAACGCTTGTGAGGTTTGACTACGATCAAAATCCAACACCGCAATCGGGATGTTCTTCAAATCCACGGTCAACGCGTAGGCCATTAGCAATAGCACTAATGTTGGCGTGAACAGCACCAGAAACAATGTACTTCTATCGCGAATGATATGATCGAATTCTTTACGGGTCACGGCCCAAATATGTCGGATCTTCATCACGCCTCCAGCTTTCTGATCAAAGAGATGAAGGCCTCTTCCATCCGTGCCGGCGCGATGCGGATATTGCGGTAAGCCAGTTTATGTTTCTTGAGGGTGCGTTCGATCTCCGGTAGACGACGTTTTCCGGAGTCCACTAGCAGGTGGATCGACTCACCGTAGGTCTGTGCCTCACGGACTCCCTGTAAACTGGTGACCGTTTTCAAGGTCTTTTGCCAATCCTCAGGCTGGATCTCGATCACATCCCCTTCGATCTTCTCTCTGATCCTCTTTGGCGAATCACATTCGACGAGTTTGCCCGCGTACATCAAGCCGACGCGTGAACAGCGATCAGCTTCGTCCATATAAGGAGTACTGACCAGGATCGTCGTTCCTTGTAAATGCAATTCGGTCAGGATGTTCCAAAACTCACGTCTGGAAATTGGGTCAACACCTGTGGTAGGTTCGTCCAGCAAAAGGATTTCAGGTTGATGGATCAAGGTGCAGGCCAGTGCAAGTTTCTTCTGCATACCACCGGATAGATTCAACGGCACGGCGTTCTTTGAATTCGGTCAAGCCAGCAAAAGTCAACAATCGTTCGGTGCGTTCCTGCCGGTCTTTCGGTGTAACGTCAAATAACTCCGCGAAGAACTGCAAATTTTCCATCACCGATAATTCACCATACAAACTGAATTGCTGGGCCATATAGCCAATATGTGGTTTGATGGCTTCCGCTTTTTCTTTTAAATCGAGGCCAAGAATGGTGGCGTTCCCATCGCTGATATCGAGCAGGCCAGCCAACAATCGCAGAGTTGTGGTCTTGCCTGCGCCATCGGGACCTACAAAGCCGAAGAGTTCTCCCGGCGCGATCGACAGAGTCAAACCGTCCACGGCGTGGACAGTTTTATAGTCGCGCCCCAGGCGATCTGTTTCGATAATGGGGGAGGTGTCCGTCATCATCTCTTTACAGCGCGGATAATCCATAAGACAATCAGGGCACCAATCGCGGGCTCAACGGCCACCGCGATATTGCGTAGGTTGTCACTAAATCCCATGGCAGGAACAACAAACCAGTCAAGGAATCCCACCGCAAGAGCTGTGATGATCGCTGCGATATAGTCGCCGCTCATTCCAATGGGACGCTTGTTCTTCCAGATGGGACCCGCCAGCCAGCCGATGATCACGCCGACCACGATCATGGCAATAATGAGAATAAGAATATTCATTTTTTATTCCTTTCGTTTACAGTTTGGACTTGGATTGAAATGCCACCATTGGCATTTTTTGAGCGATTCGTTCAGCAGCTACGCCATCGTTTTTCATGTGTTCGCCAAAAAATAATCCGCTGAGTTCGTTGAAAGCGATGGGATGTTCGTGTGCATATATATTCAGAAGTTCGATGGCTTTTTCCATGGGGATGAATTTTGCGGTTGTTTGGAATTTTCGACCGCCAACATGGATAGTGACCCGCGGCGTTTTGCGGATGTTTTGATACCAATCCGATTTTTCGCCCCAGCCTGAAAACACGTAGTAAGTATCGGTGGCTTTATCGTGTTTGACCACTTCGATGACTGTTTGATGCGGCGATCCGCTTTTTCTTCCGGTGTGGGTCAGCATCAGGAAACGGTTACCCAGCAGCCAACCCAGGTGGAGACGATACAGCCATATGGGCAGTCGTAATCCGAAACGTAATGCTTTCCCAGGTGGGGTATCGACTAAGGATTTACTCATCACTTGTTCTCCTAACAAGAATATTTGTATGTAAAAAAGATGTCCAATATATTTGTGTTGTTTATCACTGACCGGTCAGTCAGTTATTGGCTTAAAAAAGAGATGCGTGACTAAATGCGCGCCTGTACACCTTCAAGCAATAATCTCATACCTGATTGAATATGGTACTTGGGGTCGATAAGGCTCTTGTCGTATACCCAAAGTAACAACGTTCCTTCGATCATTGCGCCCATCGCTATTGCCACTTCCCGTACATCTACTTTGCGAAACTCGCCCGAGTCAATTCCGTGCTGAATAATTGGCACAAGCATATCGATGTATAGGTTGATATATTTCTTGAGCGCTTTCTGAACATACTTATTCCGAAACGCGAGGGCGAGAAATTGATAAACAATAGGGATGAGGTGTACAAAACCAAGAATATCTTTAGTGAGCAGATCTGTTATTTTCCAGATAGCATCGACCGCGCTCAGCTCAGTCAAATTTAAGTCTTGGAATTGCTTGAACTCGCCCTGAAACATGCGGTCGAGAATGGCAATGATGAGATCATCTTTACTTTTGAAGTAAAGATAAAGCGTGCCTTTGCTTAAACCTGTTTCTTCAGCAATGTCGTCCATGCGCGCTTCGTCAAAACCTTTTTGGGTGAAGACATCTTCAGCAGCATTGATGATCTGATTTTTGCGTTCGTTACTGACGTTTGGACGTGGGGACATAAATTCTCTTTTGGGAGTGTTGATAATGACTGACTGGTCAGTCATTATTTTACCTCGTTCAGGTGATTTGTCAAGGCTTTAAATAACAACTGCCATGTATTCCATGGCAGTTGTTAAGATTATCATACATAAGAAAGTGTGTTTGCCGAGGAGGTCAATCAGGCATTTAGTGGTTGACCACACAGCTTTAAAGATGTCATTATGTGCCCGGCCTTCCGCCACGACTACAATGACATCACCTGGACGCAATAATGTTTCGCCACGCGGGATAAAGAACTGGGCACCGCGTCGTACACTGGCAATGACACATCCACTGGGGAAGGGGATTTCTTTCATGCGTTTGCCAGCGGCTGGTGCCCCCGCATCCACAATGATATCCCAGACATCCATTTTGGTCGGAGTTAATGCGTCCAATCGCACGGCGTACTCTTGTTGACGTTGTGCCACGCGATCGAGTTAAAGCAATTTCATAGGCGTGGATGATGTCCGCCCGGCGCAATACACCGAGAAGTTTGCGCGGGTTTTCCCGCGCCACGATTGGCAATCTTCCTATATCGCGATGACTTATCCGGCGCAGGGCCATATTGAGTGACTTATCCGGGAAGGCCACCTCCACTTCGCGTGTAGAGGCCTCTCCCACGGTCTCGCCCTGGGACATTTCTATATCCTGAACCGTCAGAATTCCGCTCAGATTTCCGTCCGCATCCACGACAGGCAGACCGTGATGTCGTGTTTGCGCCAATCTCGTTGCAGCCTCATCCAGTGGCAGTGACTCTGGCAAGGTTACAGTTCCTACGTGCATGGCCTCGCCAACCGTTATGGCACTGAGGATCTCCACATCGCGCCCACGATCAAGGCGAATCCCGTGTCGAGCCAACCCCATGGCATAGACCGAGTCTTTTTGCAGCCATTGGGAAATCACCAGGCTGATGGCGACCGCGAACATCAGCGGCAAAATGATGCGATAATCATTGGTCATTTCGAAGAGAAGGATGACGGCCGTAAGTGGCGCATGGACCGCGCCAGCCAGAGCGGCCGCCATGCCCACGAGAGCAAATGTTGCCGGGTTGATTCCCAGGCTGGGAAATAGCATCGTCAGGAGCGAGCCAAAGGCTCCGCCGAGCGCGGCGCCAATAAACAACGCCGGAGCAAAAACGCCGCCTAAAAAACCACCGCTGATACTGACAGGCGTGAGGATAAGTTTAGCGATCAGTAGGGCGATCAGCAGCCAAAATCCAAGATCATTCTTGTTGAGTATTTCTCCGATGGTTTCATAGCCAACACCAAAAACCTGCGGGAGAAACAATCCAACCAAGCCGACCGCCAGACCTGCACTGGCAGTCTTGATGGGCAGAGATACATTCCAACTGCTGTATATATCCTGCATTCTATAAAGCAAACGCGCATACAAGGCAGATACCGGCCCTGCCAGCAAACCCAGGACAAGATACAACGGTAATTCCCATGCGGAATTAAATGCATAGGCCGGCACCTTGAAGGCAGGTGAACTGCCGGCCACGGCTTGTGTGAACACCGAGGATGTGACCGCCGCGATCAAGATCATTCCCGGCGCGCTGCCACCGATTTCACCAAGAATAATTTCAAGTGCGAAGAAAACGCCTGCAATCGGCGCATTGAATGCCGCTGCAATGGCGCTGGCTGCACCAGCCGCCACCAACGTACGAGTTCTTTCTTCCGACAGGTGAAACACCTGCCCAAACATCGAGCCCAGATTCGCACCGATCTGTACCGCCGGATCTTCCGGTCCGACAGATGCCCCTGTGCCGATGGAAAGTATTGCAGCGGCGGTTTTGATCGGAGCGTTCTTATAACGTAAACGTCCTCCGGTCAGCGCTACGGCCTGCATAATTCTGGCGGTTCCATGCAGTTTCTCTGGCCCGATGAGATATTTCACGATCGCGCCGACAACAAGGCCACCGATGACTGGAATCAGTACAATCATCCAACCTGTGACATGGTTGAAAGCTGCCTGACGAAGGAGTTCAAACAACCCTTTGAAGGCCCATACACCGACACCAGTAGATAGGCCCACCAATAAGGCCGTCCCGCCGAGGATGAGCGTCTGTGAGCTGGTTACCCGCTCAACCCAGATTGACAACTTTGAATTCATATTATGCACCTATCGAATGACGAGTAAGGAATTTGGATGGGAGTGCGTTGTTTCGCTTTAGTAATATCTCGCCATTAAGAATTGCCAGCCGTGTGCGGAAGGATTTTTGTAATTTTTCGCATATGGGAATATCGAGAGTTGTCAGCGGTGGCGATGTGTGTTTTGAACTCTCGATACAGTCAAACCCCGTAATGGCAATTTCGTGGCTGATTTTTAAGCCCCGAACATGAACAGGATATCCTGCCCCAGACATGGGCGCGATATTCGTAGCGTTGAGCATCTGTACCTGTAAATCCTTACTTCAAATACAATCGAGCACGCCTCTGTTCATCATTGCAATTACTAATTTGAGGTTGAAATAAGCCGCACTCCTGTTCGCCTCCTTGGAGGTGACACGAAGTAAAGCGAAGTTGGCTCGGAAAAAATGCTGCAAAATCCAGTAATAAATTCTACAAAAAAGAATCTTCGAAATATTTTGCGCGACCATGTGCCGTGATTTTATCACGAAGTATTTCAAGAACTTTTTCAGCGTGTACAAAAGTGCTTTTCATCACTTTATCAAAGTGATAACTCGACTTTTGCAGCACATTAACAGTTGAATAACCAAACAGCCAGTGCAGGAAAAACGGTACAATCCCGAGGCGGGATCCGCAGGCTGGAGGTGCAGAATGATTCCTTTGGTGGAAATTCATGAATTGGTGAAACATTAGGCCGCCTTCTTTCAAGATGTTTTCTCAGCGGATGCGTTCATTGAGTTTCAGCGCGATGTCAGTGGGCTGATCGTATCCGAGAATAAAACGGTGGATGGGATCAACCGCTTGTTCGTAGTAGAGAGTCGGAACCAGAGTTCGCTGAATTGCCTGTTGAGCGAAAGCCCGTTTTCGTTGGAAGAATTGAACCGCTCGCGTTTGCGCATGTTGGCCAGCTTGTCAGGGACCCAGATCAAATCAAAAGGAGTGCTGGGGATCGACGATACACTGCTGATCCACTATGGTCAGGACTTTGAGAAGATCGCCAAGTTGTTCGATCATGTGACTTAAACCTATGTCTGGGCGCATGACTTGGTCACGATCCACTACAGGGATGATGAGACGGACTACCCAGTGCTCTTCCAGCTCTGGGAACCGGAAGAGTTAGAGAAGCTGGAAGCGGGACTGTGGGCTGCTAGGATCTCGCTCAAAGCCAGCAAGAAGCCCCTGAAGGAGAGTGACCCGAAGAAGTGAGGTAGCTATTTACTGGGGGTGTGGCAAAGGCAACAGAAGAAGCATAAAGAGCTGCGTGAACTTTACGACAATAAGTTGATCCTGGTGCCGAAGATGCTTACCGCATGGGTGGCAGAGCATCCCGAGGCACACTGGCCGGTCACCTTTGATAATTGGTTTACCCAACCCGCTTTCGGCCGTTTCCTCGACCAGCAACTCAAGTTGGCCTATGTCGGCACGCTGACCGGCACCGACAAAATCAATTTGAAAATAGGGCAGATCCCTTGGGAAGACTTCACCGAACGTCTCAAGCAGGAACATCTGGCAGCCGTCGCCCACAGTCGGAAACCGATCTTCCAGCGCATCAACATTCCCTTCAAAGGCGCGGATGAAACCTACTACAGCTATGGCAACACTCACCGTCTGCACAACTTCGGACGACAGCGCTTGGTGATCAATTATCGCCAAGCTGATCTTTCGGACAAGCCAACCTTTTATATGAGCAACCGTCTGATCTGGCAGGCTGCCGGGATTACCCGCATTCGACGCCACCACTGGCCCGTGGAAGTCTATCACGAGGAAGGCAAGGCAGAAGGACTGGACCAATATCAACTACGGGATTTCCGCGGCATTCAACGACATGTCGCTCTGGTCGCCGTGGCCTACTCGCTATTGCGTGCAGCCCAACATGACCCTTCCCTTCGCGCACGACTTCAACGTATCCTTCACATCAATTTGCAAGCTCACCCAGCTTCCCGGCGTCGAGCCGTTCAGGCACAAAGCTTGTGGTGTCTGGGCTTGTTGATTAGTTCCGGTTTGGCGCAAGGTCATTCTCTGCGCGAGATCATGGACCCGTTCCTGCGGGTCATCTGCAGAGTTTGAAAATGATTTCGCACAGCAGCGGTTGTGATCTTGCCCGGCCAATCCCAGGCAAGATAGGTTCGTGTTGTCCAAGCCCACAGCGCTGGCATTCAAATCCGCCCTGCGCAACCCTTTGGTTATTCAATTTTTAAGGTGCAAAAGTCGAGTGATTATTTTTTGTATAGAAGGAGTTTTTCCAGCCATTGGAGCGTATCTGCTGGCGATTTAAAAAAGAAATCGGCTTCAGTGGCACGTGATGCTTGTGAGGGCTGGATCACTTTGATCGCAATTCCATGATGGGCATGGATCACCGCGAAGGCCTCCTCATCTTTATCGTCATCTCCGATATAAAGCAAGTGTCCATCAGGAAAGGGATACTGCTTTAAGAGATAAGCAACTGTTTCACGTTTGCTGGCCAGCGTGGGCGCGATCTCCAAGAACTTGTGTCCACTGAGAATACGGAAATTATCCATCTGTGATTTTGTAACAGCAATCTGGTGTGCTTTTGTGAGAACTTCTTCCGCGTCCTTGCCGTCTGCGAAACGGGCATGTAACGCCAGGGTCCAACCTTTGTCTTCGAGAAAAAAACCATTTTGTCCGCGGATCATTACTTCCCAGCGCGGCTTGATGGCTTCCAGCACGGGACGAACATCACCATATTCAACTTGATTAACGTTTTTCCCCTCGGCTGTTAGCAGTTCGATGCCGTAAGTGCCCGCTAAAAAAATTCCGGATACAGGTACAAGCTGACGGACATGTCCCAATCTACGTCCACTGATGATCGCCACGCGGATGTTTGGCTCGTGGGCAAACTGTTCAAGTAAGTGAATGATCTCGGCCTGCGGTTCGATGTGATCAGGTGTGGATGCAAAGTCTGCCAGGGTACCATCGTAATCCAGGAATAGCCATAACTTTCCCGCCTCCAGGGCCCACTGGATGAGGCCGGTTTTACTTTCGAATTTCAAGCCTGCCCTCGTTCGAGCAATGGCAAAATCTGGCGTCGGAGGATGCTCCGCCAGGTGAGATTTTGACGGACGCGCCGCCTCAACCGGAAAACGGGATTCGCCTCAAGTTCCTTCAATATCAAGTCGGCAAGTTGATGTGGATTCGCTTCAGGCGAAAATCTGATCAGATCCCGTCCCCCAATCTCCCGCGCGGCTGGAACCGTATCCGCGCAAAAGACCGGAATCCCGACCAGGCCTGCCTCCAACACTGGCATGCCGAATCCCTCTCGATGACTTCGGCATGAATAGCGCGTCAGCGACACGCAACAGATCTGCGACAACAGGCATCTCCACGATAAACGGTTCGTCTGGTACCGGTCCGGATTGAAAGACAAAGTGTATCTGACCCTTTACTCCTAATTTCTCACGTAACGCCAGAAGACTTTGAAAGTATTCCATGTTCTTCGAGTTGTGCGGGTCGGGAGGGCCGGTCAGGACAAGTTTCGGGTGAATCCCCTTTTCTTTAACACGGCTACCACGCGCAAAGCAAGTTCAACGTTCTTGGCTTGTGTCACACGGACAGGCATGAGCAGGTTGAGGTCGCTGTCCCAAAGATCCAGCCGATCGATCAGAGAACGGCCAACGTCGGATAGAGCGAGCAGTTCCTGTGGGTCTACGCCGTTATAGATGACGCGAATCTCCTCCAGTGGACATCCGAACAAATCGGCCAGATCCCTTTGTCGGTCCTCAGAAATGGTCACGTAGGCGACATCAGAGCGATAGGTACGCAGCAGATCCCATGGATAACCAGGAAACACTTTGGAGCGCGAATGTGGACTTGTCCAGGTCATATCGTGACACCAGACAATACAATCATGAATTACACCTTGATCGAGCAAACGGAAGAGAGCGGCCGTCAACGGCAGGTTAAAATGCTTCGTAAAAACATTATGAACAATAACATGATCTTTTGTTTGCAAAACAGGAGTTAGGGCCCGCGCGATCCGGGTAGTTATGGCCTCCAGGTTTTCAGGCACTTGACGATGTTCCAACTCTGAACTGATCTTCAATATTTGGGGATGTTGGCTATCCAACTCGGGGATATGAATGAATTCTGTCCCATCCGGCAGGGCATCTTTCTCACCTTTGCCAGCTATAACAGCGGTGGAATATTTGGCATCCAGGAATAAACGCACATGCGCCAGAATCACGTTCTCAACACCACCGATCACTGGCGGCGCCGAATAATGTATGACAGCAACCTGACCTGGTTTTTCAGCACTCATAGATTCAATTTAACAATCGCGTTGAGCTGCTGGTGCAGCCAATCAACAATGTCCTGACTCTCGATCAGGAAGCGTAGACGCTCTGCTCTTGTGTGTCGTTCTGCCAATGGCATGGTCAAGGCTTGATGCATGGCCTCTGCGGTGCCATAAATATCCAAAGGCGAAACAACCAATACACCCGATTCAAGTTGTTGATAGGCGCCTGTGCGTTCAGAAAGCACCAGGACCCCATCCCGTTGATTGACAATCGGCCCTTCTTTGGCCACCAGATTCATCCCATCGGCGATGGAGTTCACCAGCAAGGCATCATAAATTTGCAATCCTGCCACCGCGCGTGGATAATTCTCATCCACCAAAACACGGATGGGTTCCCAGTCGTTCCTGCCATGTTTGGCATTAACCCGTCCGGCGATGCCCATCACTTCATCCAAATAGTCTCCGTACTCATTCACTCCCAGGCGGGAAGGTACCAACAAGGCCAGGAATTGCACTTTGCCGCGGTGTTCCGGATGAAGGTCCAACATCTCATCGAAGGCCTGGAAACCGCGCACAATGTTTTTGCTGGGTTCGATCCGATCGATGCGTAACAGGATCTGCCAATCGCCATGCAGTTGCAAAAGCTGGTTACGATAGGAACTCACATCATCCGTTTGGGCTAATTGTCTGAGGCCATCCACATCGATCGAGATGGGGAAGTCTCGAATATAAGTAGCGTGATTTCGATACCATATGCGACCCTGTCGGTAATTCACGTGGGCGCGGGGTAGATGAGACTCGCAGGTGCGAATGAAATTCAACCCATCTTCCCGGGTTTGAAAACCGAGCAGGTCCACCGCGCACAATCCTTCCAGGATTGCCCGTCTCATTTTGGCTGGTAGCAGCCCCCAGTCTTCAGCGCCGGGCCAGGGGATGTGCACAAAGTGTGCGAGGGTATATTTTGCTTTTGGTCGGAACTTGTAGCGGATCATGCCGGGCGCCAGGTAAAGGTGATAGTCTTGTAACATGACCAGCGCTGGACGGGGTGCAGAGGCAATTTGCTGAGAAAGCGCCTCTGCGAAAAGTGCGTTAACGGCAGTATAGCCATCCTCCCAATGCTGCCAGGTAGTCTGATCTATGGTCGGCTCACGAAAAATATTCCACATAGAGTGTTGCAGGAACCATAACAGTGGATTGGCGATCACACGGTAATACCCATCGTAAGCAGCATCGGAAGGTGTGATGAATTGCATCCAGACTTTGTCATCGCCATCTCCAATGGGGACGGCGCCGCGCTCCCAGGCGGTATCTTCTTTTGTCTGTGCGCAAGCGACCCAACGGGCTTCCTGGGCATATTGGATGACGCCCGCCAGAGCTGTCACCAGACCGCCACTGCCGCGCTGAAATTCCACCTGGCCGCTCTCATTCCGGCGGAGGGTGACCGGACCTCGATTCGAGGCGATGATCAATGTTCGGCGCGAAAGGAGACTGTGAACGGATGACTTCAGACTCTTCATCGTGCCGTGCTACATCGACAAGATTACCACTCAGCTTCATATCTTAATTCCTCAGCCCCCGTTTTCTTATCACAATCATGACAGCGTTGTTCCAGGCCGCGCGGCGGCTCGCGCGTGTGCCTGAAGTTTGTTCCTTATGCTCTTTGTCCATATTCCTCCTGTAAATGGATGATTACCAGATATCCACCCCATAAATTGAGCTGAAAAGCTGAAGTGAACGACCATGATTTCCCCACCGTTTTAAAAATTATAACATAAGTCTCGAATCCAATTTCCCGCGTGGAACGAAGCGTGGAACGCCCGTCTACTATTTGATGCAGTCGAGTTTTGGAATCCTTACTCGGAGGACCAGGGTGTCCGGAAATCAGGATAGAGAACCAGGCCTCCATCCACATAGATGGTTTGCCCGGTGATATAAGCGGCTTCGTCCGAGCAAAGAAAAGCCACCACAGCGGCCATTTCCTCGGACGTACCGGCGCGGCCCATCGGGATGTGGCTGACCACTTGTTCGCGTTTGGCCGGATCATCGATCCAGGCATGGTTGATGGGAGTGACGGTTGCGCCAGGTCCCACCGCGTTGACGCGGATGCCGCGCCCCGCATATTCCAGCGCCAGTGTGCGGGTCAGGTTTCCCATCCCACCTTTGCTGATGGAGTAACTCAAAAAACGTGGCTTGGGAATAATTTGATGAACACTGGAGATATTGACGATCACACCCGGCTTCTTCGCTTTAAGCCAATGCCGGATGGTCGCCTGCGCGGCGACAAAGGCGCCGCGCAAATTGACGTTCAATACGCGTTCGAAGTCGTCGAGTTTGATTTTGTCCGAATCTTCGGCGATCTGAATCCCGGCATTATTGATCAGAAAGTCGAGTCCTCCGAACTTGTCAATCACTTCCTGCACCATGGCTTCCACTTCATCCGGTTTCGATACATCCGCCTGCACCAGGATATGATCCACACCATGCTCTTGCATGTGACGCATATAGTCATCGTGCATGTATTTATCATGGGCTTCGTCGACGAGTGCATCCGTCTTCGCTGCATCCAACTCTGCCCTACGATAGTTGATCGCCACCTTTGCGCCTTCCTGTGCGAACCGCACAGCAATGGATTGTCCAATTCCGGATGTACTCCCAGTGACCAACACGATCTTATCTTTAAGACCTAACATTCTAAACTCCTCTTCATCAGTGTCATTGCGAAGGTGCTTCTTCCCGAAGCAATCTCCTGTTATGATGAGACTGCTTCGGGATAAAAGCTCGCAGTGACATTAATTAACCCATCTTCCTCAAGAACTCTCGAATTGAAATGGAAGCAGCGGCTCCTTCACCAACCGCCGAAGCAACTTGTTTGGTGCTCCCAAAACGTGCGTCACCCGCCACGAAAATTCCGGGCACGCTGCTTTCGAATGGAAGCGCGTTGTGCTCATGCATCTGATTGTCGTGGCTCAGATCGTGGCCTGTCAAGATAAAGCCATATCGATCCGTTTCCAGGTAATCCATGACAAACTCAGTGTTCGGCATCTGCCCGATGAATATGAACGCGGCGGCCGGATGAATTACCTCCGCCTTGTCACTATCCTTGTAATGGTACTTGATGGTTTTTAACTTCGCATCTTTACCTTCGAAGGCGTCCACTATGGTATTGTATTTTACGTCTACCCGCGAATCAGGTTCATTCACCTTATCGATGGCTATCTGACTGGCGGTCAATTTGTCGCCGCGTACCAGCAGGGTGACCTTGTCCGTAAAGTTGGTGAGATGTAATCCCTCTTCCACCGCAGAGTTTCCTCCACCGACGACAGCGATTTCCCTGGAGCCTTTATAGAACGGACCGTCACAGGTGGCGCAGAAATGAATACCAGCGCCGATGAAATCATCCTCGCCAGGGACCTCCAATCGGCGGTATGAAGCGCCTGTTGCGATCAGTACTGCGCGCGAGTGATAATGCTTACCATCCGAAGTGTAGACTTCGTGGTAGCCTTCCTCCATTTCGAGCCTCTCGACGTCGACTGCCTGGAGGATTTCCACACCGAAGCGCCGCGCCTGTTGCGTGACGCGCTCAGAAAATTCCTGTCCACTAATACCCTCAGGGAAGCCGGGGAAGTTATCCAGACCAACGGTGATGCCAGCCTGTCCGCCGAGCCCCGAGCGTTCGATCAGGAGCACCTCCGCGCCTTCGCGTGCTGCATAGATGGAAGCTGTCAAACCGGCAGGGCCGCCGCCGATGATGATCAGGTCGTAGTAGACTTTCTTCGCCTCGGTCGGGAGTCCAAGTTTCTTGGCCAGTTCTGCATTGGTTGGTTCAACAAGAAAAGAATCATCTTCAAAGACGATCATGGGGATGATGCGTTTGCCATCATTCCTTTTTAGAACATAGGCTTCGCCTTGCTTATCCTGTTCGATGTCCACCCAGCGATAGGGAACAAATTGCTCACCCAGGAATTTCTTCGAGCGGCGACAGTCGGGGCACCAGTATGCACCGTAGACTGTTACTTTTGCATTGGCCATTGAGTCCTCCGTTTTGAGTTGTGGAGTCCAGAAGCTGGCTTCTGAATATTTGGACGCCTTGCCGTCCGACTCCAAAGTCTTCTTTCCTGATTAGTCACACGCCTTGTGCATTTGTTACAGCATTATGATTTGCGTTTCTCACCTTGCTGCTGAATCAGCTTGGCCACGAGGCCGGTCCAGCCTGTCTGATGGCTGGCACCGATGCCTGCGCCGTTATCCCCGTGAAAATACTCATGGAAGGGGATGTAATCGCGCCAGTGTGGATCATTCTGAAAAGTTTTATTGCCACCGAAGGCCGCGCGGTGTCCGTTCGCGTCCCGCCGAAAGATATCGATCATGCGTTGTGAAAGTTCATCGGCGATCTGATTCAAACTGAGCATCTGTCCGGAATGGGTGGGACATTCAACGATGAAATCCGGACTATAGTAGTGATGGAATTGTTGCAGCGATTCGATGATCAGGTAATTGGCCGGAAACCAGACTGGCCCGCGCCAGTTCGAGTTGCCGCCAAATAAACTGCTATCCGATTCAGCGGGTTGATAGGCCACCGTATAGGTCGAGCCTTCCAGGTCCAATTCGTAGGGATGTTCTGCATAAACCTTGGAAAGGGCACGTACTCCATAAGGCGATAGAAATTCATTTTCATCCAACATGCGATAGAGAACACGCTTCATGCGATGTCCGCGCAAAATCGCCAGCAAACGACGGTCGCCCATGCGCGGCTCAGACCAGCGCGAAACCAGTTTGGCGAGGTCGGGACGATGTTCGAGAAACCATTCGAGGTGATGCTTGAATTGAGGTAATTTTTCGAGCAGCTTGGGTTCAATTGTCGTCACCGCGAAAAGGGGAATGATGCCCACCATCGAACGAAGCTTGAGCGGGAGGTTCATGCCATGTTGAAAATGCAGAACATCATAAAAAAATTCGTCCTCTTCATTCCAGAGCGAAATGCCTTCGCCTGCAATATTGTTCATGGCCTCCGCAATGTACAAAAAGTGTTCGAAGAACTTCAATGCGATGTCTTCATAGACAGGATTATGAACAGCCAGTTCCAAAGAAATGGTCAGCATATTCAGGCAGAACATGCCCATCCAACTCGTGCCGTCACTTTGTTCAATATGTCCACCAACTGGCAATGGTCGGCTGCGATCAAAGACACCGATGTTGTCCAGACCCAGAAAACCACCCTGGAAAACGTTCAAGCCTTCGGCGTCCTTGCGGTTGACCCACCAGGTAAAGTAGAGCAGCAGTTTATGGAACATACGCTCCAAAAAGGCACGGTCGCCTTTGCCATGTTCCTTTTGGTCGATCTTATAGACACGCCAGGCTGCCCAGGCCAGCACAGGTGGATTGACGTCCCCAAAATTCCATTCATAAGCCGGGACTTGTCCATTCGGGTGTTGATACCATTCGCGTCCCAATAAAAGGAGTTGTGTTTTGGCAAACTCTGCATCCAACAGGGCCAAAGGGATGCAGTGAAAAGCCAGATCCCAGGCGGCGAACCAGGGATACTCCCATTTGTCTGGCATGGAGATAATATCCGACGCGTTCAGGTGACGCCATTCGTGATTGCGGCCTTGTTCCCGTTCTTCAGGGGGGACGGGCTGCGCAGGATCGCCGCGTAACCATTCTTCCACATTGTAGTGATAAAACTGTTTGTTCCATAACATACCGGCGAAGGCCTGGCGCTGAATATTTCTTTCGTCTTCTGTGAGAGAGGCCGGTTGCAAAGCCGCATAAAATTCATCGGCTTCGGCTTGGCGTTGGCCAAAGATTTCTTCGAAAGAAGAAAACGCCTCTCTCTGTGGCAAAGCCTCAGCTTGCTCTGCCTTCATCAGCCTTAATCTCACGCCGATGGATTCCCCCGCTGCCACCGTACGCTGATACAACGCTGCGCTTTTTGTCCCAACCTGCTCGGGATTAAGTGCATCGGTCTTCCCTTCGATCACATAATCGTGAAACGCGTCTTTGACATATGGTGTTGGATTGGACGATCCAAAGAGACGCTGGGAATTGGTTTCGTTCTCGGTAAAGAGCAGGGCTCCCGCGCCCTCGCAGGCCAGCAGATAACGCCCGAGTATGGTGTGACGCGCCTCCACGCATTTGACGGAGTGGCTCTCCGATGAGATTTCCTTCAACGTCGGGCGTGCCAGCTCATGATGTTCCCAACCCCAACTCCAGGTATTCCGGAACCAGAGCGTGGGCAGGATATGCAAGTCAGCGGCGTCCGGCCCGCGGTTGAAAGCCGTGATGCGGATAAGAATGTCATCCGCCGCGGCTTTGGCATATTCGATGAAGATATCGAAATAACGGTTTTCACTGAAGATGCCGGTATTGAATAACTCGTATTCTGGCTCGTGCTTACTGCGTCCGCGATTGGTTGCGAGGAGATCCTGATAGGGAAAGGCGCGCTGCGGATATTTGTAAAGCATTTTCATGTAGGAATGCGTCGGTGTGGAGTCGAGATAAAAATAATATTCCTTGACGTCTTCGCCGTGATTGCCTTCCGGGCCGGAGAGGCCGAAGAGCCGTTCTTTCAAAATGGAATCTTGTCCATTCCAGAAGGCAAGAGCAAAACATAAACGCTGCATTTCGTCGCTGATGCCGCCCAGCCCATCCTCATTCCAGCGATAGACGCGCGAGCGTGCCTGATCGTGAGGAAGACATTCCCAGGCGTCCCCATGGGCGCTGTAATCTTCACGCACCGTTCCCCAGCCGCGTTCGGCCAGGTAGGGTCCCCATTCCTTCCAGTTGATTCTGCTTTCATTGGTATCGTGCAGCCGTTGATCTTCAGGGGTGATCGTCATTTTGTGGATTCTCTACAATCTTTTTCGGCTTCTAAGATTCATACTTTACTCCAATAAAAAAGCACCACGAACTTCTCGTAGTGCCCAGGCTGAGCCTGCTAGGGTCAAGCTTTCTTCCAATCACCGAACAATCGCATCAGGTCGTCGCGTTCCTGGGAGCTGAGCCTCTCCTCACGCAATTTTCCGGTCAGGCGAATGGCCTGGCGCATTTGTTCCAGATAATTAGTGCAGCCATCGCATGCCGACAGATGATGTTCCATGCGCGTCCGAACATCTTGTGGCAATGTTCCTTCCAGATAGTCCGTGACCAGTTCTACCAATTCTTTACATGTCATTTGATCTTCCATCAAAACCCAGGTCTCAGATAGTTCTCCAGCGCCTGTCGCACTTTGGCACGCGCCCTATGCAGCAGTACTCTCTGATTAGTCTCTGTTACATCCAAAATATTACAAATTTCTTGCGAAGATAATTCTTCGATGTCCCTCAAGATAATCACGGCGCGTTGATTTTCCGGCAGTGTGTCGATGGTCTTACGTATCAGATTCAGCGTTTCCCGGGAGAGCAATTGTTCTTCGGGGATATTTGCCCAGGAAGCGGGCGCTTCGGCCCAGTGATCCAGCGATCCTTCGGATGTAGGGGAATTGAAGCGAGATGGATCCACTGTCGGCTTATGTGAGGCGGAAAACAACTCATCCAACTCGCTATAAGAAACTGTGCGATTCTCGCGTTGACTACGCGTCTTGGCTTTATTGGTCAGAATGGTGAAGATCCAGGTCTTCAAGCTGGAGCGGCCTTCGAATTGATCGAGACCATTTAAGACGGCCAGCCAGGTTTCCTGCGCGACTTCTTCGGCGAGAGCAGTATCGCGCACATAGATATTTGCCAGGCGAACCAGTGAGGCATGATACTGTTCCACAAGTTGCGTGAAAGCTATTTCGTCCCGCTGACGGAGCAAGCTCAATAAGGAAGTTTCATCCAGTTTTGCATCCATGGCTTTCATCGGCGGAAGAATACAGCAATTTATGGGACGTGTCAAACGTTTTGTTCACCAGGTACAACCAGGTGTGGTGCTGATATTGGCGGCTTTCCCGATACGTTTGTACATGGTCACATTGGTGAAAGGCTCTCCGAGAATCCCGTCATGCATGGCCCAGGATCTTAAACGGATACTGTGTGCGGCTTTGGAGGATCGGAACGGATACGCGTCGTCCAGCTTTTGACCTAACTCGCCCCCGGCCTCGAACCCGGCGTTGATACTCTCCATTTTGCGTTTCCCCACCTGATAGGCGAAACCGTAGCGCTCGAAGATGACCGCGTTATGATAATACAGCGGCTCGACGTAATACATGTCGTGCCCGAGGCTGGTGATGAACTCCTCGAATGCTGTTGTTGCAGGCTGCAAGAAGCGTAAACCGCGTCGTATCTGTCCGGGCGCCAGGCCGTACTTCATAGCTGCTTCTTCAGCCGCGATATTTCGTTGGAGCGTTCCGAACCGGGTGGGGGAGCCATCCGGCATCCTGTCCACCTCGAACCTGGGCAAGTCGGGATCATTCAAGATATACAACAAAACATGGATTTGTCCCATCAGTGTATCGGTGAGATGCGCGTACAGAATTGGATCCGGAAAATCGGTTTGATGATATAGCCGCATTTCCACATCGCTCGAACCTTCTGCAAAGCGAAACCGCAACAATTCTTTGTTATTTGTTAGATCCGGTAGATTGAATTTTTGAATTAGTTCAATGGGAATAGAGCGAGCATAGATGGCTCGCTTTTCATCTTCCGGGAGGGTGTTAATTCCGCCGATGGTTGACGGTTGCATAGTTTTTAATGTTTTATTTTTCTAACTTTGCGATTGCACTTTTCGTATTCAACTATCCAGCGACCGAACTGCATAATTACCTCACGCGCGTTTCACGTTCTGCGTTTCTGGCTTCATCTCGTTTGGCAATAGTGGCACGCTTGTCGTAGGCTTTCTTGCCTTTTGCCAATGCGATCTCGATCTTGGCGCGTCCGTCTTTGAGGTAGACACGCGTTGGGACAACGGTCATGCCTTTCATCCGTACATTGTTCCACAGTTCGCGAATCTGCTTTTTATGCAACAGCAGGCGCCGTTTCCGTTTGGGATCGTGATTGAAGCGATTGGCTTGTTCATAAGGCGCGATATGGGCTTCGATCAGCCAGGCTTGCTCGCCGTTTTCGATATCCACATAAGATTCCTGAATGCTGATCTGGCCCACGCAGAATCGACTTGATCTCGCTGCCTTTTAACTCAAGACCCGCCTCGAATCTCTCGAGCAGAAAATATTCAAAACCAGCCTTACGGTTGGTTGCCATCACTTTTACGTTTTCAGCCATTTTAATTCATTCTAACATAAGCGCCCATCCCGGCTTTCCCACAGATTCTAACCCCATTTCAGGATAAACAGGCCAGATAAGAAACGCAGAGCGGCAAATAATAGCAGGGAGGTGGAAAGCCCAATCTGGTCCGCGATGGCAGGGCCGCTCAGGGAGCCGATTAATATCCCTGCATTCAGAACGATGTTGTACCATGCCAAATGGGAGGGCCGGTCGCGCGGGGGAATGTGTTCAAGCATGTAGTTGGCGTAGGCGCCGCCCACGAGGGCCCAGGCCAGTCCGCCAATCAAGGAAGCAGCATAGTATTGCCAGACTTGATTTGATAGCGCCAAAATGAAAGGAAATGAAGCCATGCCCATCACACCCAGGGCCGTGACCGTTTTATGGCCCAATCGATGTACCATGCGGCTCAGTCGTGTGGAGCCGAAAAGCACCGTGAGGTAAAAGAGTGCTGTGCCTATGCCGATATGGTTATCCGTGAGATTAAGCACCCGGACGTTGTAAAGTGGAAAGACAGGTATTGCAAGATATTGCGCAAGATGGAAGGCAAATAACACTAACAAGATGTTCCGAAAGGGAGTCCGCCAGATGTCCAGGCGCAGGGTGCTGAGAGGGGAGGTACTCTGTTTAACGGGATCAGGTTTCGGCTGATCTCGAAACGCAGGAAGGGGCTCTGTTCGTAAAGGCTTCACAAAGTACAGGTGCAGACTGCTCATGGCCGCGCCGATAAAACCAATCCCGAAAACGATTTGATAACCAACAGGGAAGGCTACTGCGTCGAGAATATAGCCGCTGATCAGCGAACTTGCCATGAAGGCAAGCGAAAGAAGAATGTTGCGGATGCCGGCCACATGAGCGCGATATTCATTCGGCACGGCTTCGGCGAAAAGCGCATTGAAACCTACACCCAGCGGTGTGAGCGGAATGGCCATGAAAAAGGTGATGGCAATGATGGCCCAGATTTGTCCTTGTGCGTTAAAGAGCCAGGGCAAAAGGACAAATACGAGAAATCCCAAACGATAAAGAACGGAGGTGCGAAAGATGGCTTTGCTGATATGCTGACTCTGAAGCCAGCGACCGGCTGGGATGGCCAGAAATAAGGTGACGATGGCAGACATGGCGCCAATCAGGCCAATCTGCAAACCGCTCGCGCCCAGGCGTGTGGCGTAAATATTGAGGAAACTAATGGATGAACCACTTAGGATTCCATACCAGCCCATGTCGAAGTACAGATGCATGAAATTGGTGCGGTATTCGCGGGGAACGGCAGTCTGTCGAAACAGTTTGTTCAACATGGCGGAGTGCATTATATTCGCGATTTACAAATCAGAACTTTGCATTTACGATTGCTACATGTTCAATATTCGTCAATACTTTCTGCTTGACCCCGCGATCACATTTCTAAATCATGGATCCTTTGGCGCAACGCCAAAGCCGGTTTTCGAAGCCTACCAGAAGTGGCAATTGCGCCTGGAACAACAGCCCGTGTTGTTCCTGGGACGCGAATTGGACGGTCTCTTATACGATTCCCGAAATGCATTGGGAGAGTATCTGAATGCCAAGGTTGATGACTTGGTCTACATCCCGAATGCCACACATGGCCTGAATATCATCGCTCGTTCACTTGGGCTGCGCCCCGGAGGTGAGGTTTTAACCACCAATCACGAATATGGGGCCTGTGATTACACCTGGGATTTTATCTGTGGCAAGACAGGCGCAAGTTATATTCATCATCCGATACCTTTGCCTATTTATTCAGAGGATGAGATTGTCGACCAATTTTGGTCGGGTGTTACCTCGAAAACAAAAGCGATCTACCTGAGTCATATTACATCTCCCACCGCGCTTCGTCTTCCCGTTGAAAAAATCTGCCGGCGGGCCAGGGAGGCTAAAATACTGACCATTGTGGATGCGGCCCACTCTCCTGGGCAAATTCCCGTTGATCTGCAGGAATTGGGCGCAGACATCGTTTTTGGAAATTGTCACAAATGGATGCTCGGCGCGAAGGGCTCTGCATTTCTATTTGTGAGCCAGGAATTACAACATCTTATTGAGCCATTGATTGTGAGTTGGGGATATCGTTCCTCACCAGATAAAACTACTGGATCTCAGTTCATAGATTTTCTGCAATGGACCGGGACCAAAGATCCGGCCGCAGCGCTAACGGTGCCCGATGCGATCCAATTCATGCAGGAACATAATTGGGAGGAGGTACGAATTGCCTGCCATGCGCTTCTTCGCAATGCGATTGAACGTATCGGTGATCTGACGAAGCTGCCTCCGTTATATTCTCCTGATTCGGATTTTTATTGTCAGATGGCTGTTGCTCCCTTGCCTCCATCGAATCTTGTTGTACTGAAGGCTCGCTTGTACGATGAACACAGAGTTGAGGTACCGATAACTCAATGGCAGGATCAACAGTTCGTTCGTATATCTGTGCAAGGATACAACACCCAGGAGGACATTGACGCGCTGGTGCATGCTCTGGAAGCCTTGTTACCTGAGGTCGTTATGTAGTCTGATCCATACTTTGGCTTTTCGCTTCCAATCAAGCCCATACCTGGTTCCGTCAAATGTTCATTACGTTCATCGTAAGGGAACCAACATTGCGGTTCTGAGGAGGTGTTTTCGCGAAGGATACCAGATTGAGGTTCCATTGGTGCTTTGGAATTGGAACAAATTAGTCCGCCTTTCCGTCCAAAGGAGTAACACAGAATAGGCTCTGGACGGATCATGCGGTAAAGGTATTTCAAAATGAGAAAATTCTCCCGAGGAACTGGTATCTTAACGATTGTTCCGTTGCTCGCTGCTTGCGCACCGCTGCCCTCTCCTGTTACTGAAACGGCGGTAGCTCCGTCTCCACAGCTTACAGTGGAGCGAACAATATACCCTCTTGACACTCAAACTGGCGTTGAAGAAATAGATGGCATATTAAATGTGGTTGCCACGGGGGATATTCAATCTCTTCGGTCGCTGCTTAAATTCACGGCTGCAGAATGTACTACCCGGGAAGGGTTGGGAGATCCGCCAAAATGTCAGGCAGGCGAAGCGGAAGGTAAAGTAGTTGATGTTTTTCCCTTCCTCGGTTCAGAGGGCAGTTGCATTCGTAAGGATGAACTTGAGGGTTGGCTAGGAATCGATATTTCAGGGTTGTACGCGGTCTATCAGGTTTCTGATACGGTTGTATCTGAGTTAGGTTATCCGGCCGGTATGTATTCCATTCTATACAAAAGTTCCGGGGAAAAAACGATGGTTTCCGTCCGGGTCGAGGATGGTATGATTGTGAGAATTGATACGATTTTTGACATATCGCCGGAATCTCTGGACACAATCTTTCAACGCGAGTCTGCAAAGTTTATCCTTGCGCCGGTTTCCTGAGGATGAGCATGTAGCCGTTCGTACGGTTTCCGTAGACCGAGAATCGGTTGGAAGTTGAAAACGCACCGTATTTTTTGACTATAATTTCCTTTATATTGTGGGAAAGATTTATGGTAACCGATTTGGAAGCATCCTGGCTCTGAAAAAACTCACTCTGAGGTGAAAATGTACTTCACTCGACGAACGTTGATCGTATTCCTGCTCGTTGGCATCCTACTCGCATCCTGTGGGGGAGGGGCTTCAGCTGCGCCTACCCAGGATATCAACGCCATTCTGACGGCCGGAGTGGGAACGCTGTCCGCTTCGATTTTCCTAACTCAAACGGCACTTGTGCCCCCTGCAACGGTTACCCTCGCACCGACAACCGTTCCCACGGAGACAACGACTGCCTTGACCCTGCCAACCCTATTGGCCTCTCCAACGCAACTGATCTTATACAGCACTCTGGCGCCAACCTACTACTATGCGTCCGTGACGCCAACGGGGACGCAGTATACGCCCACGGTGAATCCTACACAACTGGCATATGGATGTAACAATCTGGCGTTCTTACACGATGATACGATTCCGGATGGCACCGTCTTTTTGCCGGAGGAAAAATTCACCAAAACCTGGCGAGTCCAAAATACCGGCAGTTGTGACTGGGTTTATCTATATCGACTGGTCTACCTCAGTGGAGACAGCATGAGCGGTGATCCACCGAAGTTGAACGATGTGGTTGCACCGACACAATGGAAAAAAATATCTATTAACTTGAAAGCGCCCAAGCAGCCCGGGACATACACCGGTTATTGGCGTCTTGGCGACCAGGATGGCAATGTGTTCGGGGCCACCCTTTCAGTATCCATTGTAGTCAGTGCGCCAACCAAGACACCTAAGCCCGCGACGGCTACCTCTACTCCAGTGCCTCCCACTGCAACCACAACTCCAACAGATACGCCGGAGCCAACGGCAACACCGTAGCGGAATTATTTGCTACTACAGCGCTACTTAATACAAAATGGAGGGAAATTCGTTAAGCAGAGTGCAGAGAAAACGCCAAACAGCCATTTCGGATGGTTATCTGCAGTGCTTGTTTTTTGCCGAGCAGCAGTCCTCCCGGATCAGAGGGTAGGAATTTGTCGCGCGGGTATGGCCGATAGTGGATTTTCCAAATAGGATTCCATTCAACAACAGGCAGGTGCATTGTCCAGGCGGCGGGTATTCAGGATTGAGAATACCACATGCGCGAACTATGTAACGCAAATTCGTTATATAAATAAGCTCCCAGAATTGTCTTTCAAAGGCAGTCAAACACTGCCTGTTGACTGGTACGAGTGCTGGCGAGCCAGAAGAGGTTGCTGTGTGCAGGTAATAATCCTCCCGCACAGCGCAACCGAGAGTTAAGATGAGAGTTGTTTAAAAGGTAAACCTGGAGGTTGATTAGATTATTATGGATATTGCACTTGCATTAGGCGGCGGCGGCGCAAAAGGAAACGCACATCTTGGCGTCATCCGTCGGTTGGAAAAAGAAGGCTTTCAGATTAAGGCGATCGCCGGGACGAGTTTCGGCGGTATCGTGGCTGCGTATTACGCCTTGGGATATTCGCCAGATCAGATCGAAGCGATGTTCGCTTCGCTGGACCAGACTCAACTCTATGGTCACGCACCGAATGACGGACCATCGCTCATGGGGGTGGCGGGTGTGACACATTTCCTTGAGGAAACGCTGGGCAATCGGACATTCGAAGACTTGAAGATCCCTTGTGCGCTAACGGCAGTGGACTTGAAAAGTGGTAATGAGGTCATCCTGTCAAAGGGGTGCCTCAAAGATGCCATTCTAGCCACGATTGCACTGCCCGGTATCTTCCCTGCGCGCCAGATCGATGGACTGGAATTGGTGGATGGTGGCACGCTCGATCCGGTTCCCGTGGCGCCGGCTCGCAAGCTTGCGCCGCGACTACCAGTTGTGGCGGTCGTCTTGAATGTTCCGATGGGCACCCCGCCACAATCCTGGAATATCCCGTTGCCCAGAAATTGGAGCGGGCCAATTCTGTCTCATTTATTGAGTAGAATGAGCTATAGCTCTGTATGGGATGTGTTTTCTCGTTCCCTTGATATCACTTCGCGCGCCGTCACACAGTATCGCCTCGAGGTTGACCATCCTGATGTTATCATTCGCCCGAATGTGATGGATATTGATACACTTGATGTTGTGGATGTACATGGTGTTGCGAAAAGAGGTGAGCAGGCAGTGGAACAGGTCTTACCTGACTTGAAGAATTTGTTTACGTGGCGAAATCGCTGGCTGCGTACCGTAGGAGCTTACAACCCGGGACTCTATCGATGAGAGATTTGCGTGAATATACAAAGCAGACAAATATTCGTCTGGTGCTGGGCGCGTTTATCTTGCTCTTAGTCGTTGGCATAGGCCTGATCTGGATCATCTATGGTGGACAGGCGGCTGGCATGGGATTGATGTGTTTGCTGGCGGCTTTGTTTCCCGTGATCCTGATTCTATTCGTCTTTGTTGCCATCGAATGGATCCTGAAACGTGCCCGACCTAAATAACACCTCCTTGATTACATTTAGAGACTGGACGGTGCGAGTTCGAGAATCAAAGGACTCAGCACCTCGTCTGCTGCTGATGATTCATGGCTTCACCGGCGATGAGAATTCGATGTGGGTCTTCGCACGTAACCTGCCGGAGAATTATTGGATCGTCGCCCCGCGCGCGCCATATGCCGGGGAACCGGGCGGTTATTCCTGGCGCCCGCCTCAAGCTGGGGACCTGAACCCGCCCAGCCTCGAGAGGCTTAACTCCTCCGCCAAGGCGTTGATCCGGTTCGTGGACGAGTATTCGGCCTCGGTAGGGTTTGGGGCGAATACCTTCAATGTGATGGGATTCAGTCAAGGCGCGGCAATGTCCAGCGTGCTGGCCTTCCTGTATCCTGAGCGGATCCACAAGGTTGGCATGTTGGCTGGCTTTGTTCCTGATGGTTTGGAAGAGCGGGTCACGACACGTCCGTTGAGAGATAAACCCTTCTTCGTGGCGCATGGTACCAGGGATGAAACCGTGACCATTGAGCGTGCCCGTGATTCAGTGGCGCTCCTTGAGCGGTCCGGCGCGCTGGTGAACTACTGCGAGGACGATGTCGGCCACAAAGTTAGTGTCACCTGTCTGCGCGCGTTGAGGGAATTTCTCCTGGATTAATGATCTCTCACTCGAACGTTGACTCGCGTTTTATTTGCAGGTATCCTATAGCTTATCTCACCTCATTGCGAACGGAATGAGGCAAGCTCTTGTTTGAAATACGGTTGCTTCTTCGCAATGACGATTTTGGTGTAATCCATGAATCAAAATATTTCTCGTCGTGACTTTCTCAAACTTGCCGGCTTGGGCGTAGGGGCGCTGGCATTTAATCCGCTTCAGCCGCATCCCGATGAAACGAATCTTCCGCAGTTTCCGCAGGGAGACCGATTGGGCCGGGTGGCCGTAACGCCAAATTATTATTCAACGGAATTGAAGCCGCGCCCCGATAAGGATGCACTTGCGATCAAGAATTTAAATCAAGATGAAGTGGTTGTCTGGCTTCGAGATGTGGTTGGGACGGACGCCTATTATGGTCTGAGCCGATCATGGGCTGAGACTCCGGAAGGATATGTTTACGTGCCTCATCTCCAACCGGTCCGTAATCAGCCCAATGCATCGCTGACAGCAGTTCCGGAGGGGCAGCCAGGTTTCTGGGCGGAAGTGACCGTGCCTTATGTCGATCTCCAGATTCAAAACTCTCCCATCTCGCCTGGCATTAAATACCTCCTGGCCTCTTTTCAAACGCCGCGCCTGTATTACAGTCAGGTCGTTTGGATCGATCAAGTCGGCTCAGACGGAAATGGAAAAGTCTTGTATCGTTTTAACGAAGCGCCAGGCCATGGGTATGGCTACGGCGACCTCTTCCTGGCTGATGCTGAAGCCTTTCGTCCATTGACTCCCGACGATGTTGCACCAATCACTCCGGATGTTGACCCGGCGACCAAGCGCATCGAGATCAATGTAACAGATTATCGTCAGTATCTATCCTGCTTCGAAGGGGATCAAGAAGTCTACTTCTGTAAAATCTCGAGCGGGTACAATGGGGCCAGCGATACATTCTCAACGCCTGTCGGTCAGCAGGCCGTGGCCTGGAAGATCATCTCAGTGCATATGGCAGCCAACACCAGTTCAGACAGTGGGTACGATACAATGGGTGTCTCGTGGCCTACATTTTTAATACGAGCGCGGGTGCGGCCATTCACGGCGTCTTCTGGCATAATGACTTTGGTGTGCCGCGTTCTCATGGTTGTATCAATGTGATGCCCGAAGACGCGAAATGGATCTTTCGCTGGACATCACCGACGGTCACTTTCGCTCAGCCGGAGATTCGTCTGGAATGGCCCAATCTAGGAACAGCGGTAAACGTCACGAAAGAGGCAGTTTCATACTAGTGGTAAGATGATCTCATGGACATCGCACAAATCACCATCGGTCTGGCTTTTCTGGCGGGGTTGGCATCTTTTCTTTCCCCCTGTGTTTTTTCGTTGGTGCCCGCATACATTGGCTATTTGGGAGGACGCGCGGCCGGTGGGGAAGCCACGGCGAGTAATCGCTTCATAACGTTTACACACGGACTGGCATTTGTGCTGGGGTTCAGCACCGTCTTTGTTATTTTAGGCGTCGCCACTTCCGCTTTTGGACATTTGCTGTTCGATCTGCGCTTCATTCTTGCCAAAGTTGGCGGCATTGTTGTTATCATCTTTGGCCTGCATATGATCGGCGTGTTTCGTATTCCGTTTCTGGAGTATGATACCCGCATCCAGAAACTGCCTGATCGCCGATGGGGTTATCTGTCGTCGGCGTTGATGGGCGTTTTCTTTTCAGCGGGTTGGGCGCCCTGTGTGGGTCCGGTGCTCGGCGCGATCTTGACGCTGGCGCTGAACGGCGGCTCGATCTCGACAGGTATTTCCCTGCTGTCTGCTTACTCGGCGGGGTTGGCCATTCCGTTCTTAATCGCGGCATTGGGTGTAGGATGGGTCTCACTCATTTTGCGGAAGTATGGAAAGGTGATGCATTACGTGGAAGTCGGGATGGGAGGCATCCTGGTGATCGTTGGCTTGTTGCTCTTCTTCGGTATTTTCGAGCGCATCGCACAGGCCTTCCCATTTTTCTGGATCAATTTCGGACTGTAATCCAATTTATCGTTGATTTGCCATGCTTACTGTTACACTGTACACAAGAAAAGATTGTCATTTATGTGAACAAGCCAAAACCGATTTGGAATCTTTACAGGAAAAAATTCCACATCGGCTGGTTGAAATCGATATCGACAGTGACCCTGCGCTGCAAAAGGCATATCAGTCGGAAATCCCCGTGGTTGAGGTGGGACCCTACGTTCTTAAAGCTCCCTTCGATAAACAAAAACTGGCAATGACTTTGGGCGCGGCGGATGACCGCCGCGGTCAGCTTGATAAGCTTGGGCGCGAAGATCATCTTGACCGCGTCCGTCGTGGACAGACGATCAGCGGCGGTGACCGCCTGATGTATTGGATCTCGAGACATTATCTGGCCGTTTTCAATTTGTTCCTGTTGTTGTATGTGGGTTTACCAGTCATGGCACCGGTGTTCATGAAAGTTGGGGCAACCTTACCAGCGCAGGTGATCTACACCATCTACAAGCCCCTGTGTCACCAGTTCGGGTTCCGGTCTTTTTTTCTGTTTGGTGAACAAGCTTATTACCCGCTCAAAGAAGCCGGAATGAGCGGCGTCCAGACATTCGACCAGATAACTGGATTTGAGGATCTGCGTAATCCTTTCGGGTATGCAAGATTGCAGGCTCGCCAGTTTATCGGCAATGATGTTGTTGGTTATAAGATCGCCTTTTGTGAGCGCGATCTGGCAATCTGGGGTGCGCTCCTGCTATTTGGTGTCATCTATTCGTTGACCGGGCGCCGCATCAAGCCGTTGCACTGGACTCTCTGGATTTTGATCGGCCTCGGACCGATCGGCCTGGATGGCTTCTCCCAATTGTTCAGCCAGATGGATTGGTCATGGCTCACCACGATGTTGCCGTATCGCGAGAGCACACCATACCTGCGTGTGCTGACCGGGGCACTCTTCGGGTTTGCAACTGCCTGGTTCGCCTATCCTTCCATGGAAGAATCCATGGCTGAGACTCGCCAGTTCTTTATCAAAAAGTTTGCCGCGATTATCAACAGTAAATCTTTACCTGCCGCGTAAGCCATTACTGCCCTGCGCGGTTTCAGGGATCGTTCCTTCATGCCATTTATTCAGCACAACGGAATCCGGTTTTTTCAATTCGAGGCTCTCTCTGCACATCATGCAGTTTTCACGCGCCATGGCGGAGTCAGCCCCAAGCCCTGGGGATCTTTGAATGTCGGTGGCACGGTGGGAGATGAACTCGAACGTGTAAAAAAGAATCGATTGGTTTCCTTTGAAGCGCTGCAGCGCGCGCCGGAATCCATCTTTGACGTCTGGCAGATTCACAGTGCAGATGTGGTCTGTGCGAAGGCGCCGCGACCCGCGGACGAATCCCATCGTCAGGCCGATATCATCCTCACCGATCGGCCCGAGGTGACGCTCTTCATGCGTTTTGCCGATTGCGTCCCGATTCTGGTGCAGGACCCGCGTCGTGGAATCGTGGGTGTGGCCCACGCCGGTTGGATGGGCACGCTGCGGGATGTGGCGACCACCACAGTTCATGCCATGCAAAAAGAATATGGCTCGAATCCGGCTGATATTGTCGCCGGAATTGGTCCGTCAATCGGGCCGGATCATTATGAGATCGGCGCGGATGTGATTCTGCAAGTGATGCAAAAATACGGAGATGAATCCGAACTAGTGCTCAAATCCAACAACGGAAAAATTCATTTCAATTTATGGGAAGCCAATCGTTTACTCCTGGAACGTGCCGGCGTGGGCCAGATCGAAGTCTCCGGGATTTGTACGGCTTGTCATACCGAGGATTGGTTTTCCCACCGCGCCGAAAAAGGACGTACCGGACGCTTCGGCGCCTTGATTTCATTGCAGTAGTTCCCCTCTCCTTGCGGGAGAGGGGTGAGGGAAAATGGGCGATTATAATACCCTCATGTCAGAACTCGTCCAATCCATTCGTGAGAATTACGAACACACACTTGATCAAATTGCAGAAGCCGCGCATAGAAGTCAGCGTGATCCAAACGAGGTTCGTCTTGTGGTGGTAACCAAGTCTCAACCGTTGGACGTGGTGCAAGCTGCCATCGACGCGGGCATTCATATCCTTGGCGAGAACTATCCCGAAGAAGGTCTTACGAAAATTCAATCTCTGGCGCGACAAAGTGGGGTAGAATGGCACATGATCGGTCATGTGCAGAGTTGCAAGGCGCGTCTCGTGGCGGATCATTTTGCTCTTTTACATTCGCTCGATGGTCTCAAACTTGCCAAACGCCTGGACCATTTTTCCGAGGAACGTGACCATGTTTTGTCCGTTCTCCTGGAGTTCAATATGGGTGGCGAGGCAAGTAAATCGGGTTGGACCGCTTCCAATAAATCGCAATGGGATGCTTTCCTGCCAGATATCGCCGAGCTGCATGACCTGAGGCACCTGCGCATTCATGGGCTGATGACCATGCCTCCGCTGGGAACGGTCCCGGAAGATTCGCGGCGCTTCTTTCAACGCCTGAGGCTGTTACGTGACCATTTGGCGACTCAGTTCCCCGATGCGGATTGGCGCGAGCTCTCGATGGGCACGAGCGCAGATTATGTGGTGGCAGTGGAGGAGGGCGCAACCCTGGTTAGAGTGGGAACCGCTATTGTGGGTGGCCGCAAGTATAAGCAAAGTAATGCTGTGGAAAATTTGGACGCGGAGCGTGGAGTGTGACTGGCATCCTGATTATTACAATTGATGCAGTAAGGCAAATCCTGGTTTTGTTGGTGATTGTTTCTGTAATCCTGTCCTATTTTATGGATCCGTATCATCCCATCCGGCGCGGGATTGAACGGATCATAGAGCCTCTGTTGGCGCCGATTCGCAGCGTGGTGCCGATGGTAGGCATGCTGGATTTTAGCCCCCTGATTTTGATCGTCCTGATCGAGATCCTTGCCAATCTTCTCATCCGTGTGTTAGCTGCTTTGGCTTAATTCCTTTGAGGTGAACATGAGCGACCGTAAATTCAACCTGCATGATGGAAAAAAGGGCTCGGCTTTGGCCGTGCGCGTGACGCCCCGCGCCAACCGCAATGAGATCGTTGAATTACTGGAGGATGGCACCATCAAAGTGCGCATTGCCGCCCCGCCCGTCGATAACGAGGCGAATGAGACGCTGATCGAATTTCTGTCAGATGTGCTCGGCGTGCCCAAATCCCGATTGGATATTGTGGCAGGTGCTTCCGGCCGCGATAAATTGATCTCCGTGGTCGATCTGGATGCGGAGACCGCACATCAGCGCATCCTGGCGCATGTAGGGTAGATGCCCTTCTTTCAGTTCATAACAAAAAGTGACAGCCTCAATCGGCTGTCACTTTTTGTTTTATAGGGAGCGGGATGGCACCCGCTTTACTGTTTCACCGTCTAAACCCCGGTTCCATACAAACTGCGATATTCATCGAAGATCTCATAGATCAAGCGGATGTAGTTGCGCGTTTCCTCGAAGCGGATGACTTCCAATAACAGATCTGGGTCATCGCCTGCCAGGTTCTTCCAGGTCAGTGCGTTGCCTGGACCGGCGTTGTATGCAGCCAGTCCCGCATAAAGATTGCCTCCAAGCAAGTCGCGATTTTTGGCCAAATAATATGCGCCAAACCTTACACTGACGAGGGGACGATATAAATCTTCATCTTTGAAGGAAGGCGGCCAGTTTAGATCCGCGGCGATTTGTTTCCCGGTATCCGGGATGATCTGCATCAAACCATGTGCGCCGGCGGTGGAACGTACAAAGCCTTCAAATAAACTTTCCTGTCGCACAACGCTAAACATAAAGAGCGGATCAAAACCATATCTTTGCGCTTCGGTGACGATCAAGTCGTAATAATACAACCCATAACGAAGATGGTTGAAATAAACTGGCGCCGCCCGAGATTCAAATTGCGTGTCCAAACCTGCCAGTGTCAAAACTTCGCGCGCCGCGACGATCGCCGAACGATATAAACCGATATCCAGCAGATAATTCGCCAGGCGAAAACTTGCTACCGGATCATTCGACACCGATTCTCTCAGTGACTCAAATTCAAGGCGCGCTTCATCGTACATGCCAAGTTCCCAGAGTTCGCTGCCGCGCACAAAGCGCGGATCCTGGGATAGTGTGCCTGGACCAGTGAGATCGGTGTCGGGTGGTAGATTGAAGGTCACGCGCACCCAGGCCTCCGCATCCTTGCGTTCCTGCGTCAAATCCGGATTTAGATTAGTGGATATAGGTGGCGTAAAAGGTGCAGTGCCGACCAGCAGGTCTCGGGCGCGCAGACTGTAATAATCGCCGGGATCGATCGCTTGTCCCTGCTGCCAGGATGATTCAGCGGCAGAGCGATCGCCCAATTGCATTTGCGTTTTGCCGATCCATAATTGCGCACGCGCCCGGTCTTCAGGCTCAAGTGCCAACAGGAAGTCGCGCTGGAAGGCGGTCAATGCCTCTGAATAATTGCCGAGGCGATACCGTGTGACCCCCGCCAGGAAGAGGGCATTGGGAACTTGTTCGTTCTGAGGGTACTCCGTGGGCATACGTTCCCAGGTCGAGGCGGCCTCCTCCAGTTTGCCAGCCTGTTCCAGCACGCGTGCCGCGCTCATCAGGAAATCTCCGGCAGAGGTCGAGGCAGGAACCGCTGCCACAAAGTCCAACAAGGTCTTTGCACCCGCGTCGTAATCCCCCTGGACAGCCCATTCGAGATAGGCTTTTTCATCCCAGGCATCCGCCCAGTTTTTGTGATCGGGGTAAGCATTGATGAAGTGATCGAGTTCATCGATGGCGTCCTGTGTACGCTGCAAGTCGCGGCAGAGTTAAGGCACGGTAATAATAAGCGGTGCCATCGTTGATCGGATTCGCAGCGATGTAACGGTCCAGGGCCACGAGCGCCACATCATCTTGATTGGCAGAGTAATCCACGATGCCGCGGTCCAGGTCATCCACCGGCACATTGGCATCCACCAGCGTGGCCAGGGACAGATAGGAATAATACGAAAGCGGATAATTCTCCACAGCATGCAGATAACGCGCGTCGGCTTCATCCACCTGACCAAGTTGCGTGTGCGCCTCGCCCGAAAGATAATCCATTTGGGCGCGCGTATATTCATCGGTCGCCGCGGCGTAAATCTGATCGTAGAGAGTCAACGCGCCGGCGTAATCGCCGAACGAGGCCCGGGCTTTGGCAATCTTGATCTGCAGGGTCAGGTCATCGTCGAGGCGTTGAGCGGATAGCGCAGCCGTATAGGCGTTCTGTGCCCCAGTGTAGTCGCCAGCCTGGTCGAGCGCGTCACCGCGATATTCCTGCACATATCCATCTAGCACGCCGGGCACCCGCGTCAGGTACGTGTTATAGGCGTCCGCAGATTGTTGATACTGGCCCAATCCGTAATAGGCCTCTCCCATCAAGAAATAAGCCCGCGCCGAATAAGTGGAATCCCGATAGGTGTTTGTCAGCGTTGTGAGTTGTTGAAGGGCCTGTTCGTAATGCTCGTCGGCCAGCTCGGTGCGCCCGAGTCCCCACAACGCCGCGGCTTTGATGGCATCCTCGGTTGTCTCGTTGAACGCCGTCTGATATTGGTCGCGCGCCAAATCATAATCACCGAAGAAAAGCGCCCGGTCACCGGTATCGATTCGCACAACCGGCGGAAGCGTGGGCAGAGGCGTGGAGGTTGGTAACGGAGTGGAGGTGGGGCTGGGTCCTGCGGTGATGGTGGGTGCAGCGGTGGGAATGGAAAGCGGAATGGGCATGGCCTGACAGGCGGAGAAGATGAAGGTGATCCCCAGCCAAACCAATTTTTTAGAAAGATGCATGCAAACCTTATAACGGATGAAAATTAATTCGCGCTGAGTGGGGTCAGGAGCGCATTTTGCGACGAACGAAGTCGAAGCGTCGTCCACCAATCGAGGCCGGAGACTGGAGACTAGGAGAGAACTTCCACGTTCATTCCCAGCCGAAGCCTGCCCTCGTTTAACGGAATGACGTTCTGCCCGAAGATCACGCCCAGCTCCTGCTTGCGGAAGGTGGCCAGGGTCTTGAGCGGTTCCTTGCCTTGTTCGAGCGTTTCCTTATCGATCGTTGTAACCACGCAACGGTCGCAAGGCTTCACTACTGCTAATTCAACGTCTCCGACCCTGATTCTGTTCCACGTATCTTCGGCGAAAGGCTCGCTGCCCTTGACCACGATATTGGGCCGGAAACAATTCATCGGGACGGGCGTATCCAGCCGCGCGTTCAAATCCTGCAGGCCTTCTTCGGAGGCGATCAGAATCGGATATCCATCGGCGAAGCCGGTGTGATCATCTGAATTGACGGCGTACTTCTCGTTCACAACTCGCTTGTATCCATCCGCGATGTGAACCAGGCGGGCAGAGGTTCCCAGCCAATCCGAAAACCAGGTCGCGGCCTCGCCGCCTTGATCGATGGCCTGCACGCCTTTGCTTTTCCAGATGTTGACGCGCCAGGGAGTCCCGGTTGTTTGCATGGACAGATGAATGGAATCAAAATTTGGTGCGGAAAGAGTCAGCGAGTGATCCTGCCGGCACGGAGTAACGAGCGCCAGCTTCGCATGTTCGCGTTGTGTGAGAAATTCTCCTTGGGGCGTGACGACCATCATGCGGCGGTCGTCTTTGAGTCCCATGCGTTCGACGTCCGCCGCCTCGACTTCGAAACCGTGGCAGGCTTTGATGGGATAGTGGATGAGAGCGGAAATTGTGATCATGGTAGTTGTTCGTAAATCATTTTTGAGATGGTTGCCATGCAGGCATGCGCTTCGTCGGGGTGATCTTCGGCAAAGCCGCGCGTCATGAGGGAAAGCACATATGGCCTTCGATGTTCAGGATAAAGGATGCCGGTATCGTGATATACCTCACCGGTCCAGCCGGTTTTGTGTGCGACCTTGACGGAATTTGGCAGCAAAGCCGGGAGGCTTTCATTGAGTTCCTGCCTGAGCAGGATTTGTATCATTTCTTCAGAAGCTTCTTCCGAGACGACTTTCTTCTCGGCGATCAACTTCATGGTTTGTGTCAGTCCACGCGCGGTGGCGCTGTTGTTGATACCCAGACGATAAGCAACATTATCTTCCACACCGCGGCGCAGGATCACATCCGGGATGTCAAGTGCTTGAATAAAGTTGTTGACGTTTTGCGCGCCAACTTTCTCTATTAAAGTATTTGTAGCCAAATTACTACTGCGTACGATCATCAAGCGAGTGAGTTCCCGGATCGAGATACTTTGTCCAATGAGCGGATAGAGCGTTTGTTCCGCGTCGTCCTCCTCGAGCAGCGCGAACGGGCTTCCATTGGCGAGACTTGTAAAGGCGTTGGTCAGCGGCAGAGAATCATCCAGCGAAAACTTGCCTGCCTGCGCCTGATGAAAGACTTCCATCATTACATGTACTTTGATGGTGCTGGCAGGATGCAAGGATTCATCGGCGTTGAGGAAATAATCTCTGCCGTTTTCCAGGTCGTGAAAAGCAACTTCGATCAATTTCCCTTCTGTTCCTTCAAGGGTGGCGCTCAGATCAAACATGGGCGCAATTGTATCAAATGGTTTGGGGCACTCAATGAATATGCCACCCGGAAGGAGCCTCGCGCTGAGCGGAGTAGCATCAGGGCGCTACGAAGACGAACCGTCCGCGATTGACGAATCTCCGAAGGTTGGAGCTTATTGGCTCCAACCTTCGGAGATTCGTCGTTCGTGGTGCCACGGCACCACTTACTCAGAATGACATTTGCATGTTTATATTAAAACCTACGAAAGTAAGATAAAATGCAAAAAGTTTTCATCCAAGCAGGACTACCACGGAGGAGTATCATGGCTGACCAGGCACAACCCAAGGCAATTGATGAAAGTTATATGGGTGTGTTTCAGTTGAGTTGAGTTGAAAGTCACGCTTTTCTGGTAAAGTGAGTTTGAGCCAACCACTTCTGGAGAAATCACATGACCTTCAACTCACAAGAGATTATACAAGATGTGCGCGCAGAATTCGAGCAGCTATTGGATTTTGTCACAGGAGAACAGACGCGCACGGCGCAGGCAGACAATATTGAGCGAGGCTTATTCAAAATGCTGTTGAAACTGGGCGCAAAACTATTACAACTATTTTTTACCATGCGCTCTGAGATTTGTTCACGACAAGCAGTGCAGAGCAAAAACGGACAGGTATTGCCATACCAGGGTGATACTGAGCGCATATATTTCTCGATCTTTAACAAGGTGTTCATCGAACGTCCATACTTTTACCAACCAGGAGTTGGTGCACAAATCCCATTGGATGCTGAATTGGGTTTGGGTGACGACAGTTATTCCGATGTGTTGCGAGAAACCACAGAATACCTTGCGGTCTATCATGGGTACGGTGGTTCCAACGCCGATTTCATGGAGCGCTTATTCGGTTTCAGTCTATCTACGCGGGCGTTACAACAAAATGTTGCGGAAGATAGTGAGAGTGTGGAAGCGTATTATGCTCAAAAGTCGCCGCCCTGCCCTGAAAGTGAAGCCGAAATTCTGGTCATTCAGGCAGATGGCAAAGGTGTTCCGATGGTGCTGGAGGCAGAGGAAGTGGCTGAGACGCAGGTACGACTTGGTAAAGGACAAAAGCCTGGGCATAAAAAAGAGGCCCTGGTCAGCGCAATTTACACGATCTCAGCCGCGCCGCGCACTCCATCAGAAGTGACCGCCAGTTTCTTCAAAGAAAACCAGCCTGAAAAGAGCTTCAAAAAGGATGCCAAGCCAAAAAACAAGTATATCTGGGCCACCCTGGATGGAAAAGATGTTGCACTCTCGCGTCTGAGCATACAAGTGGCGTTGCGTGAAAGCACGCATATCCTACACAGAGTTGCTTTGTGCGATGGGTGTGAAGCCCTCCAATCGCGCATTGTTCTCCAATTTCAGGACTTTATTCTGATCCTGGACTTTGTGCATGCGAACGAATATCTATGGGACGTCGCCAATAGTTTGCTGGGCGAAGCCAGCGAGCAACGCTTGGCATGGGTCACAAGCCGCACGCTCCAAATCCTATCTGGACAGACTGCACAAGTCATTGCAGAATTGCCCCAGATTGCAAAAAACAAAAAAACGAAAATGGCGCAAAGAACACAACTCCACAAAACAGCCAACTACTTTGAGCGCAACTTGCCTTACAGGGATTATCAAACTTATCTGGCCAAGGGGTATCCGATCGCAGCCGGCGCCATCCAAGGCGCTTGTCCTCACTTTGTTAAAGATCGCTTTGAACTGTCTGGCATGCGTTGGCTGCAAACCGGCGCTGAAAACTTGCTGCGCCGGCGCGCTGTGGCTGAAAACGATGATGGGGCCGCATACTATGCTTATCGCAGGGAACAACGACAACTCCGTTTATACAGACAATCTGTACCCAACATGCCAGCCCTTAAATCCCAAGCCATAAATTCTCGGCCCGTCCTCCGAGCGCTTGTCTCAAGCAGGCGCACCAAGCCTAGCCCGTTACCTTTGGCCGTCTGATTACTTTATAACTCAAATGAAATGCACCCAAGTTTTATCTTGCAGAGATACAAAACCCAGATCGATTATTACTGGTCTGCAAGTCGCAGCAACAAAAACTTGTATAAGCGTTACCGCACTTGGTCGGTGATTCTTGGTGCTGCGGTAACCCTGATTTCTTCGATTTCCGCCGCTGAGTTTGTTCAGAAGCCTGACTGGCTGCGGATTCTGTTTGCAGTCGCAACGCCTGTCATTGCAGCAACTTCGGCCGTTATTACTGGGCTGGGACAAAACTTCCATTGGGGCGCCACTTGGCGGGACATGGTGATGAATGCCACGCGGCTGGAGAAGGAGCGCGACCGCTTCCTGGCTCTGGATTTCCATAACAGAGATCTCGAACAGGAAGTTGGCATCCTCAACGATATTGTCCTGGAAGAAACGAAGAACTTCTTTCAACGCGTCCTGGACAGCGAGATCAAGCCCAAGGATTCATCCACAGGCTAAGCAAAAACAAAAAGGCCCCTGTGTTTTCTTGGACACAGGGACCTTAACTTCGGTTTTCTCAACCAAGCTTATGAACCTTCGAACTTGAACGAGACTTTAATTTTGGCGCGATAAGCTGATACCTTGCCGTTTTCCAACACCATGTCCAGTTCGACAACTTCAGCCACGCGTAAATCGCGCAGGGATTGCGAAGCACGCTCTACAGCCGCGGTGGCGGCTTTCTCCCATAATTCCGGGCTGGTACCAATCAACTCGATTACTTTATATACACTGTCTGTCATCTTTCTCTCCTTTCCTGAATCTATGTCATCACTATACAATATTTCTGAGGGCATTACAACTATTTTTTCTTGACTCTCACATCCACAGCAATCGAACCTGTACTCAGCACCCGCAATGGGTTGAGCTCGATCTCCTCGATGAATTCATTCGCCGCAATAAGCTGGGATAATCTGATCAAGACATCGAGTACGGACTCCTCATCAACAGGAGGAATGTCACGAAAGCCTTTAAGCTTTCTACCGGCCCACGTTTTGCGGATCATTTTCAAAGCCTCAGCCTGATTCAGCGGTGCCAAGGCGAAGGCCACATCCTTAAGTCCCTCCACCTCCACGCCACCTGAGCCGAACATCATCAACGGGCCAAACTGCGGATCGCGCGTCGCGCCGACGATGACTTCCTGTCCATTGTTAATCTGTTGCTGGATATGGACTCCGTCAATCCGCGCCTCAGGTTTCGCTTTTTTGCGCGTTGGTAACTGCTCACGACTTTTTTAGAAAAATGGTGTTGTAACCGACATGATACCAGAGACAGTCAAGACACCGATAGAGGAACTTTCGAGGGAAGAACTAATTGGGTTGCTCTACGAATTGACAAACCGAGTTCATGAATTGGAAGAGAAATTGCGTTTGAAACAAACACCGACGACCTCAAAGAATTCGTCACAACCGCCATCGCGGGATTTCAAGTCGGAAAAAAAGAAGCGCAAGCGAAGTAAAAAGAAAGGCGCCAAAATGGGGCACGAAAAACTCGAACGCGCCCTGATTGATAATCCCAGCCAAGTGCTCTATGCAGTTGTAGACAATTGTCAAACCTGTCACATCAACTTGTTGGATCAGGTACCCGTGCAGGTGATCCGCCGTCAGCTCACGGAATTGCCAGAGATTCAACCTGTGGTGATCGAAACGCAACAATGCGAAGTGCTCTGTCCGTGTTGCGGCGAACTTCAACGCGGGAAATTGCCTGAGGGGTTGGCAGCGGGGCGCTATTTTGGTCCGCGTTTGGAAGCCACGGTGACGATGTTACATCACGAACATCATCTTGGATTTGAACGGCTCGTCGAGGTATGCGGTGAGATTTTTAATTTACCGTTGAGCGAAGGCGGAGCAGTGGCGATCCTCAAGCGGGCGGGTAAAGCCGTGTTCGGCGAAGCGGAAAAGATCGGGGAGAAAGTTCGGCATGGCAAGGTGGTTGGCAGTGACGAGGCCCACGCACGCGTGCACGGATTAAATTGGTGGCAGTGGGTCTTTGTCAGCGGGAATTACGAATATCACTTGATGATGCCCAGCCGCGGTTACGATGTGATTGAGACCTTCATGGGCGAGTGCGAAGCGGAAGTTTGGGTGTGCGACTGTTGGAAGCCGCAGTTGAACGCACCTGCGAAAATGTGTCAGATTTGTATGGCGCATCAAATCCGCAACTTGCAAGGTTTGATTGAGAAACGTCCGCACTTGGCATGGGCCAAAGAGATGCAAACTTTGTTCCGAAAAGCGGTCCATCTGGGAAATCGCCGGGAGCAAATGACTGAAAGAGGATATCAAAGGCAGGTAACGATCCTCAACAAGAAATTGGATCAACTGCTGAAGCGCAGGTTCAGCGGTTTGGGAACCAACCTGCTGGATCGCTATCGAAAGCGACGCGATTCGCTCTTCCTTTTCCTGGACCGTGCCGATGTGCCAGCTGACAATAATGCCTGTGAGCGCGCCTTGCGTCCAGCTGTGATTCATCGCAAAGTCATGGGAAGTTTCCGTTCCGACTGGGGCGCTCAGACCTACGCTGGTTTAGCCACTGTCCTGAACACTGCCAAACGCAACGGCGAGAACGCCTTTCAAAAATTGGTGCATCTGATGGGGACGCCCATCTTGCCTTTCCTGCTTCAACCAGATTTTGCGTGAGCAGTTACCTTAATTATACTCAACCATCTGTACTGTTTCATCATGTCATATTGTATTATCAATTAATTATTAGACGCGGCCGATTCGAGTTATTCTTAAATCTTCATTCCCGCTAAAATTTGGTATAGTAGGTCAACTTTGCCCTGCGGGAGGTCCCCATGAACTTTGTCTTTCTCTCCCCTCACTTTCCGCCCAATTTTTATCGTTTCGCGGCCGCGCTCAAGTCTCACGGCGTGAACGTCCTTGGCCTGGCGGATGAGCACTACGATTTCCTGCGCCAGGAACTCAAGTCCGCGCTGACGGAGTATTTTCGGGTGGACGATATGCATAACTATGATCAGCTTGTCCGTGCGCTGGGGTATTTCACGCATCGCTATGGCAAGCTGGATCGCATCGACTCGCACAACGAATACTGGCTCGAAACCGAGGCGCGCCTGCGCAGCGATTTCAATATCCCGGGTATCCGCAGCGATCAAGTCGATGGGATCAAGCGTAAGTCAAAGATGCGCGAGGCGTTCGTGAAGGCGGGGATTCAAGTGGCACGCGGTCGCGTGGTCAAAGATGTGAACGATGCTTTGAATCTTATCGAAGAGACGGGGTATCCGATGGTGGCAAAGCCTGATATTGGCGTGGGCGCGGCGGCCACCTACAAGATCCATGATGAAGACGAATTGAAGAACTTCTTCGCCACCAAGCCGCCCGTGGATTATCTCTTCGAGGAATTTGTCAACGGGCAGATCGTCACCTTCGATGGATTGACTGACCGCGACGGAACGCCGGTCTTCATCAACTCACTGGCTTACAGCGCGGGGATAATGGAGACGGTTCTCGACGACGCCCTCATCTATTACTACACCCTACGCGATATCCCCGCTGATCTGGACTCTATAGGACGGCGCACGGCGGAAGCCTTCGACGTGCGTGAACGCTTCTTCCACTTCGAGTTTTTCCGCCTCGCCACGGGCGATCTTCTCGCCCTGGAAGTGAACATGCGCCCCCCAGGCGGCCTCACCACTGACATGTTCAACTACTCCTGTGACATTGACATTTACAATGCCTGGGCCAGCATCATCTCTGGGAAAGGTTTCCCGTATCCCGATTACACTCACAAGTATTATTGCTGTTATGCCAGCCGCAAAACCAATCGCTCCTATGCGCACAGCGAATACGAGATCCTTTCCAAATACGGAGATAGAATTTGTCATCATGAATTGATCAGCGGGGTCTTCAGTGTTGCTTTGGGAAATTACGGCTACATCCTCCGTTCGCCAGATTTGGATGAAATCGTCTCGATTGCGAAGTTTATCCAAGAGTAATGAAGTAAATATTTGGTAACATGTTGAGGTCCTGATGCAGATCGAATACCACAAATGGTTCAGCTCTACCCTTGGACATGATATGGAATTAAAAGTTTATGGCTATTACGGCAAGCCCGTGCTGGCTTTTCCATCCCAACAGGGCCGTTTTTATGATTTCGAAAATTGGGGCATGATCGATGCCATTGGGGGATTTATCGAAGCGGGGCAGATCAAGTTGTTCACGGTCGACAGTTTGGATGATCAATCCTGGGCGAATGAGGGTGTCCATCCGGCGGCTGGGGCGCGGCGGCACCAGGACTATGACCGTTATGTTGTGGAGGAAGTCGTGCCCTTCGCCCGGCGGCACTCCGGCGATACAAAGCAGAAATTCATGACTACGGGCGTCAGCATGGGAGCCTATCATGCCGCGAATTTTTTCTTTCGCCATCCCGATGTAGTCGATACGGTGATTGCCCTGAGCGGCTTATATCGCTTGAATCATTTCATCGGCGATTACATGGATGACAATGTCTATTTCAACACGCCGTTGGCTTATCTTCCGAATCTCAATGATCCCTGGTATCTCAACCAATTTAATAAAAGCCATATCATTATTGGAGTGGGGCAGGGCGCCTGGGAGGATGAAATGTTGGCCGATACATTGGCGCTGAAACAAATCCTTGAGCGAAAGAACATTCCCCACTGGGTGGATATCTGGGGTCATGACGTCAACCACGATTGGCCGTGGTGGCACAAGATGCTTCCCTATTTTTTGGATTCGCTGGAATTGCCTGTGTATACAGCTTAACGCTCAAGCCGCGGTCTCCGGCGACGATGCCTAGTGGTCTCAGCGCCGGGGACGGCACTGAGCGCGAGAATGTTAAACCACATCACAAACCACCCGAAAACCGATATAGTCCTCCGCATCCGAATGCAAGACTCGCAAACGCGCCGCGCTGCGACAGAGTCTCGGCGGCTCATGCCACGATCCGCCGCGCGCCACGTGGTCGGGATTATCCATCATTTGATAGGCACTCCCGTCTCTCAGTGACATGCGGTAATCGTTAATCCAACTATCCGCGCACCACTCCCAGAGGTTACCGTGCATGTCATGGATGCCAAATGCGTTTGGCGGAAAGGTTCCGCCCGCCGTGGTCGTATGACGATAAACTCCCTGCGGCGCGTTTCGAAAGGTATGTTCTCCGTTAAAGTTTGCCAGTTCTGTAGTGAGAGTTTCGCCAAAGCTAAAAGGAGTGAGCGTCCCTGCGCGGCAGGCATATTCCCATTGAGTCTCGCTCGGCAGGCGATAGTGTCTTCCTGCCTTTTCAGAAAGACGCCGGCAAAACTCCTGGACGCGGTCCCAGGAAACTCGTTCGATCGGCAGTTCCTCTCCCTTGAATCTGCAGCGTGGCAGCTTTCCCATGATGGCTTTCCAATGTCCCTGCATGATCAGAGACTTCCCCAGCATAAAAGCTTTGATCGTGACGAAGTGTTGGGGCTGTTCGTCCGTGTTTCCATCACTGGGGCGCGATCCCATTTGATACGCGCCTGCCGGGATAAGGATCATGTCCAGTGGTATACCGTTGCCCAGTTCTTCGGTGAATTGTTCTGCGCTGTGGTTCGTCCGCGCGATGACTTCCCCTTTTTCATTGACCGTCGGTGTTTCAAATTCGATGATTGACATAAGACAAATCGCCTCTCGCAAAGGGAGAGGGTTGCGGTGAGGGAGCTACCACTTTTCCCAGTGCACTAATTCATCCAACGATCTTCTTCCGCCTTTTTGAGGTGGAGCGGATAATTTCTCTTCATCGAGTGGATAGCCAAAAGATAGCGCGATGCGCAAATGCCACTCGAATGGGAATCCTAGAATCGCCGCGCTTTCTCGTGTTCGTAGATCGAAGCCGGGACGGAGCCGACGCCCAACTCCCAGGCGGCGAGTTGCATAAAAGCCGCGGCCTGGCCCGCGTCGAACATGGTCTGGAATTTTCCAGTAGGATCAGGCGTAAGAATCGCCATCGCCAACGCCGCGCCTGCGAGATGTCCGGCCCACTGCCCGCATTCAGACAAGGCTTTGAGAATCGCCTTGTCTCGAATGGCAATGAATTGCCAGGTCTGTTCATTCTTGGACGACTGTGATCGGCGTCCTGCATTCAAGATGGCTTGAATGACCTGCTCAGGCAAAGGCTTGTCTTGAAACTTACGGACCGCGCGTTTGGTGCGGATCGCATCGGATACATTCATCGTCACCTCCTGTCATTGCGAACACTATGAAGCCGGCTCACAATGACAATTCAATACTCAGAGTATAATTCATCTGATGGATGAACAACTCAAATTCAAAGCTTTTGGCATTTCGTCCCTCGTGCTCATCCTGGTTGGCTGGGGCGGTTTATATCTTCTCATCAATCAGACTCTTCCTTACGTTTGGCCGCGCTGGGGCTTTTTTGTTTTAGTGCTCATGGCTGTCACAGGAACGGTCCTACCCATCGTTTATTTTTTTCATCGGCGCTTTCCGGGGGATAAGCCTGCTGAAGCGAACGTCATTATTCGTCAGGCGATATGGTTCGGCATCTATGCCGCCACGCTGGCCTGGCTGCAACTTGGGCGCCTCGTGACCATTTATGTGATCCTTGGCCTGGCCGGTGGGTTGATTGCCATCGAATACTTTACCCGCCTGCGCGAAAAGGCCCATTGGAAACCACCCCTCTCTTCCGATGAATAGTCTTCGTCACCTTCCCTCTGTTGAAGGACTTTTACAAAATGCAACTCATCTCATCGATGGATATGGTCGTCCTCTCACGTTGGACGCGCTTCGTCTGACGTTGGATGAAACCCGCGCACGCTTCAAAATGGAGCCGGAAGCTGATCTGCCATCGACGGACGTGATCCTGGCTCGGGCTGAAATCTTACCTCAACGCATGGACGGCTCCAACTCTGCAGCCCGTCATTAATGCAACCGGAGTCATTCTGCATACGAATCTCGGACACGCGCCGCTATCCCAAGCGACCATCACCGCCATGAACACCGCGGCCGCAAACTACTCCAACCTCGAATATGACGTGGAGAAGGGTCGACGCGGTTCGCGCTTGATTCATGCACAGGCTGTCCTGCAAAAAATTACCGGCGCTGAGGCCGCCCTCGTTGTGAATAATAACGCTTCCGCGGTATTGCTTGTGTTATCGGCGCTGGCCAGTAGAAAACGTGTGGTGATTTCACGCACACAGCTGGTGGAGATCGGCGGCGGATTCCGTGTGCCCGATGTGATGAAACAATCCGGTGCGAAGTTGGTTGAAGTTGGAACGACAAACAAAGTCCGTTTGTCTGATTATGAATCTGCGCTCGAAGATCCTACTGCACTGGCGATGCGTGCCCATCGCAGTAACTTCAAGATCGTTGGTTTTACCGAAGAACCTGACTTGAAAGATGTCGTTGAGCTTACGCACGAATCAAACGTGATCTTTGTCGATGACCTGGGTTCCGGCGCGTTGCTCGATACGGCCAGATTCGGTTTTGCTCACGAACCTACCGTGCAGGAATCTCTGGCGGCGGGCGTAGACCTCGTCTGCTTTTCCGGGGATAAGCTGCTGGGTGGTCCGCAGGCAGGCATCATCCTTGGCAGGAAAGACTTAATTGAAAAGATCAGGAAACATCCCTTGGCGCGTGCCGTGCGTGCAGATAAGACCTGTCTGGCGGGACTTACCGCGACCTTGCTCCATTATCTACGCGATGAGGCGGAGCGCGAAATCCCGATTTGGAAAATGATTTCCTTAACGCTGGAGCAGCTCAAGTTCCGGGCCGAAACGTGGCGAGAGGCGCTGGGGCAGGGCGAGGTGGTTAAGTCTGAAATCGACTGTCGGTGGAGGCAGTCTCCCGGAGGAATCCATTCCAACTTATGTGCTTGCCTTGCAGGTCGAGTCACCGGATAAGTTTATGAAGAAACTGCGTATTGCGAGGCCACCCATCATCGCTCGTCTGGAAGATGATAGAATTCTTTTCGACCCACGCACAGTTCTAAATGACGAAATATTACTCGAAAATCTCGAAGTTCTTCTTTTGGAGAAGTTATGAAATCTGACCTTGACGCGCTAATGAAAGCTCGCGATATAGATGCCATCCTGGTTCTTGGTGATGCGGAACATAACCCGCCCATGTATTATTTCGTTGGTGGTGGGCACGTGAGCGCGGCGGTTCTGCTAAAAAAACGCGACGCAGCGCCTGTATTATTCTATAACGATATGGAACGAGGTGAAGCGGCCAGGAGCGGATTACAGACGCGTTCCTTCAGTGAATTTGGCTGGCAGGATTTGATGAAACAATCCGATGGCGACATGATGCGTGCCGGCGCCCTGCGTCTCCAGAGAATTCTCACCGATTATGGACTGACGAGCGGACGCATTGCAGTGTATGGCAAAGTAGAGTTTTCTCAAGTGTTTGCCCTCATGCTGAGGGCGATGGAGTTGATGCCTGAGGTCGAGTTTATCGGTGGTACGGGTGACGATTCATTGATCATGCGCGCCATGGAAACAAAGGAAGAGCAGGAGGTGGCGCGTATCCGTCACATGGGCGCGGTCACCACCACGGTGGTGGGAATGGTGAAGGACTATCTCATCTCCCGCGATGTGCGGGAAGATGAAGTATTGTTGAAGGAAGATGGCACGCCTCTGACAATTGGCGATGTAAAGGACAGGATTGCGTTGTGGCTGGCCGAGCGCGGGGCTGTGGATATCGAAGGGACGATCTTTGCCATCGGCCGCGACGCTGGAGTTCCACATTCGACCGGAAACCCTGAAGATTTGATGAGGCTTGGTAAAACCATTGTCTTTGATATCTTTCCCGCCGAAAAGGGTGGCGGCTACTTCTATGATTTTACGCGTACCTGGAGTCTGGGTTATGCAACACCTGAAGCACAGACAAATTATGATCAGGTCCATGAAATCTATGATCAAGTGATCGAGAACCTGGATTTGAATGCCTCCTTTGTAGATTATCAGCGCATGACGTGTGAGTATTTTGAGTCGAAAGGACACAAGACTCAACTGACCACAAAAAATCCATTGGATGGATATGTACACAGCCTTGGGCATGGCGTTGGCTTGAACATCCACGAGCGTCCCGGCTCCTCACTAGCCGTTCGCGACGAGAACATTCTCAAGCCGGGTGTTGTCATCACCATTGAGCCCGGGCTGTACTACCCGGAACAAGGCATGGGATTTCGTATCGAAGATACCTACTGGGTGCGCCCAGACGGGAAAATAGAATTGCTGGCTGATTATCCGTATGATTTTGTTTTACCGATGAGGAAATGGAAGAAAGAGAAATGAGTGAATTAACACAAGCTCGTATTCTGGCAGTGGAAACCTCGTGTGATGAAACTGCTTGTGCCGTGCTCGAAAACGGCCGTGCCTTACTGGCTTCTACCGTGGCCTCACAGATGGATATCCACGCCCGCTATGGCGGCGTCTTTCCGGAAGTGGCCTCGCGTCAGCATGTGTTGAGTATAATCCCTGTAGTTGAGCAATCTTTGTCGCGTTCGAACCTAACCCTGAGAGATATGGACGCCATCGCGGTGACGCGCGGTCCGGGTTTGGCAGGGTCACTCGTCGTGGGCATGAATATGGCGAAGGGACTTGCTCTGGGAAGCGGCTTGCCTCTCGTTGGGGTCAATCACATGGAAGGGCATATCTATTCTGCATGGATCCATAATATTGGGGAAGATATGCCGCTCGAACCGCAATTCCCTCTGATGGCTTTACTCGTCTCGGGCGGACACACCGAATTGAATCTGATGACCGATCATTTAACGTACAAGCGTCTCGGCTCCACTTTGGACGACGCGGCGGGCGAGGCCTTCGATAAGGTCGCCCGTCTCTTGGGGCTCTCTTATCCGGGCGGCCCATCGATTTAACGCGCGGCGGAGAAGGGCGATCCGCATCGGTTTAAGTTCCGCGCGCCAAGCTGGATAGTCCCCATGATTTTTCTTTCAGTGGATTGAAAACGGCTGTTCTGTATGAAGTGAATGACTTGAAAAAGAAAAGCGCTGAACTACCGGTGGCAGATCTGGCTGCTTCTTTTCAGGCCACGGTCGTGGACACTTTGTTCGATAAGACGATGCAGGCGGCACGTGATTTTCATGCCAAAGAAATTCTTGTTGCAGGTGGTGTTTCAGCAAACCGCGCTTTGCGTCAGGCTTTTCAAACCCAATCAGAGTTCAAGGTAAACGTCCCCGCGTTTTCATTGTGTACGGATAATGCCGCCATGATCGCCGCGGCGGGATATTATCGTTACGCCTTGGGCTTTCAGTCTACACTGGATATGGACATCGAACCCACCTGGCCGTTGACGTAACTGTCATCGCTTTTAAAGACCCAAACCGCCCTTGGCTTGCCCGAGCCGTAGGCGGTTTGTAAAGGAGAATGCAACCTTTATTATATTCTTGGACGTTAGGCCAACCTGAATACTTCCTAAACACAAAATAAGAGTTTTTGAGCGGGGAAATGATCAAATTGCAGCAAGCAAATCTTCTTTGGTAATGGGGCCTTCCCGTAAAAGCTTGATTTCATCCCCTAGACAATCTGCAACCGTTGAAGGAACGCCTCCGGGTGTTCTTCCGCCGTCCAGAATGAGAGGGATTCTTTCATCGAGTTGACCCGCGACCTCCTCAGCCGTGACTGGGCTCTGCCGCCCCGAAATATTGGCGGAGGTTACGGCCATGGGGCCCGCGGCACGCAGCAAGGCACGTGCCACCTCGTGGTCGGGAACGCGCACGCCAACGCTGGCAGTGGCAGAGACCGATTCGGGGAGTTCCGCCCGCTTCGGGGCCAGGATAGTCAGCGGTCCAGGCCAGAAGCGAGAGGCGAGGCGGCGGGCGGCTTCTGGAACGTTTATGGCAACTTTTTCCAGATCACTTGCATCGCCAATCAAAACGGGAATCGCCTTTTCAACTGGGCGTGCTTTGGCCGCGTAAATTGATTCGACCGCCCTGCCATCAAATACCAGCGCACCGACACCGTACACGGTGTCGGTGGGGAAGGCAACCAGGCCGCCTCTTTTTAAGATTTCAAGCGCACGGGGGATGGCATACGGGGAAGAGGCTGATAGGATCTCTGTTTTCATGAGTGTTAAATGGTGATCTCCAGTAGGCGGTCTCGCCCGGCCAGGTCGCGATGCAAATGGATTTTCGCCTCGGAAAAAATATCATAAGCAAAATTGAGCGCTTGAATGCCGCGCGTGGCTTCGATCTCCAACAGCATCCTGCCGCGATAAGCCAGCCACTCCGGCGCCATGGTGATCAGACGGCGGATGATTTTGAGCCCGTCGGGACCGCCATCCAGGGCGAGGATGGGCTCACGCTGAAAGACGGGGAGTTGATGTAGAGTCTCGGTGGGAATATAAGGCAGGTTGGCACAGATCAAATCCAGGCTGTGTTGAGGTGCAAATGAATTGCCAGCCTGAGGGAGCAGATCACACTGTACAAAATTGATGCGGTCGGCCACTCCATATTTCCGTGCGTTGCGGGAGGCCACTTCCAGCGCCTGCGCGGAGAGGTCTGTGCCAAGAATGCGTGCATTCGGTACATTGACTGCAATTGCCAGAGCAATCGCGCCTGAGCCCGTGCCTATATCCGCAATCCTTCTTCTCGCGGGATATTTGTGCAACCACGCAATGGCGTTTTCAACGAGCAGTTCTGTTTCTGGACGGGGAATTAAGACATTTGAGGTGAGGTCAAGGTCAAGGCCGAAAAATTCCCAATGCCCCAGCACGTAGGGAAAAGATTCCCCATGATCCAAACGCGTCAGCGCTTCCTTCATTTTTTCTTGTTGCTGGAGAGTGAGGGTCAGCTCAGGGTGGGCCATCACCCAGGCGCGCGGCTTATTAATAACATTGGCGATCAAAACAGAGGCATCCAGGGCTGGAGTATCGCTAATTGGCTTGAGGGAATTTGTAATATCCGAGAGGATCATTCTTCGTTCATACTGCTCGCGGCGAGACGATCTGCCTCGTCGCGCGTGGATAGTTCATCGATAAATTCGTCGATACTTCCGTCCATCACGGCCGGCAGGTTGTAGATGGAATGCCCAATGCGGTGATCGGTGACGCGGTTTTGAGGATAATTATAGGTACGGATCTTTTCCGAACGTTCCCCGGTGCCCACTTGTGAACGGCGATCGGATTCAATCGAAGCGCGGCGTTTTGCTTCTTCAATTTCATAAAGACGAGCGCGCAAAATGCTGAGGGCGCGCAATTTATTTTGCAATTGTGAACGTTCATCCTGACAGGTCACGACCATGCCAGTTGGCCTGTGGGTGAGACGCACGGCAGTCGAGTTCTTTTGCACGTTTTGTCCACCCGCGCCCGACGACCTATACACTTCGACTTCAAGGTCGCCTTCGGGAATATCGATTTCAACCTCGTCCACTTCGGCCAGGACCGCGACCGTCGCGGTGGAGGTGTGGATACGTCCCTGCGCCTCAGTGGCGGGAACACGTTGAACGCGGTGCACGCCGGACTCATATTTGAGTTTGGAATAGGCGCCTTTGCCGCGAATCTCAAAGATGACTTCTTTGTAGCCGCCGATGCCAATGGCATTTTCCGACATGATCTCGTTCTTCCAGCGTTGCCGGTCTGCGTAGCGCGTGTACATACGGAAGAGGTCACCAGCAAAGATGGCCGCCTCATCGCCGCCCGTGCCAGCGCGGATTTCCATGATGACGTTCTTCTCATCGCGCGGATCTTTGGGGACCAGCATGCCCTTGATCTCTTGTTCCAGCCCATCGATCTTTGGCTCCAGGTCAGCGATGTCAGCTTCAGCCAAAGCGCGCAGCTCCGCGTCCTTCTCAGAGTCGAGAATTTCTCTGGCTTCCCCCAGATTTTTCAAGGCTTGACGATATTCCCGTGCCTTTTCAACGATGGATTCCAGATCGACGCGTTCCTTGTTGATCTCAGCCGCGCGTTGATAATCATTGCCGATGTCGAGCAGTTCCCGTCCAAGTTGTTCGTAGTGTTCTTCAATGCCTTGTAATTTTTCCAGCATACATACCTTTTCGTGAGGCGGAGGGCCCAATGCCATCACGTCCCATAACCATCGCGAAATAAAGCGCGGCCGGGTGCGCCACGCGGCCTGGATTATACCAGTTTAGATTTCAAGCTAGCTGTTGACGACCAGGGAGAGCACCATCGAGAGGATCAGCAGGATGCAAAATACTGCAAAGCCGATCTGCAATATTCGAATCCGTCTGGCATCCCGATTCTCAGTTGTTCTGACAGGTTTTTTGTTTGATTTCTTATTTGCCATTTTTCAACTTATACACGCAGATGTTTTTGAAAAGAAGCTGTCATGGCCTTCTCGAGTTCTTCGATGGTGACAGGCTTCATCACATATGAAATCGGCTCCCAATTCAATGGCTTTGTCGACCATCGTGTCCGCCGCTTCTGAAGATAACATGACGATGGGAGCGTTTTTCAATTCTGGACGGCGGCGCAGGAATTCGATCATATCCAGGCCGGAAACTTCGGGCATATTGATATCCAGGATGAAGAGATCCGGGCTCTTGCCATTTAGTAACGATCGCGCTGCAGAGCGGGCACTGAAGAAAGGAGTCGATTCGCAATCCAGCATTTTGAGCATCAGACCGATTGCCCGACTCATTTCCTCGTCATCATCGATTATCCAGACTTTTCTCATTCCAAATGCGCCTTGATGGATTGTGCCGCGTTCTCCGGCACAATGGATTTCAGATCTTCAATCGAAGCTTCCCTAATCTTATCCACGGAACCGAAATGTTTCAAGAGGGCTTTCCGCCTTGCCGGACCAATTCCTGGAATTAAATCCAATTGTGAGGCCATGCCCAGTTTTTGTCGTTTCTTGCGATGGGCGGTAATGCCATAACGGTGAGCTTCATCCCGGATGCGTTGTACCAAGTATAACGCCTGTGAGTGACGCGGCAGCATCAGCGATTCGGATTGGTGAGGAAAGAAGATTTCCTCCCGTTGCTTGGCAAGGCCCACCACGGGAATTTTATCCATCAGGTCGTATTTTTCCAGGACGTCAACGGCGCGCCCCAACTGACCTTTACCGCCATCGATGATGATGAGATCTGGCAGGAAGGAGAAAGAAGCGTCTTTCTTGGCCCCTGGGCCTGCTTCCGTTTCGCGAGCGCCCTGCCATCTGCGGAAGCGACGCGTCAACATTTCCTCCATCGAGGCGAAATCGTCGGGCGCGCCCACCACACTTTCGATATTGAACTTCCGGTACAGTTTCTTGTCTGACACGCCTTGTGTGAACACTACCATTGCACCGACGATGGCTGTTCCCTGTGTATTCGAGACATCATAGCACTCAATACGGTTGGGCGGTTCGGGTAGGTTTAATGCCTCTTGTAATTCGGTGAGAGCCTGCTCTTGTTTGTGTGTATCGGCCTGCCATTGCGCGCGTAAGGCTTGCAGAGTCTCAGTTGCATTTTCTGTCGCCATTTGGACCAGATCATGAGGTTGGCCCTCTTTGGGTACGAAGAATTCCACCTTCTCGCCGCCGCGTCTTGACCGCAGCCATTGACCGATAATGCGCGCCTCTTCGAGTTCCTGTGGCAGCATCACCTGCTGTGGAATGGTCGCCGCTTCAGTGTAGAACTGCATCACGAATTGTTCCATCACTTCGGCATCGGCTTCATCTTCAGTGCCTTCGAGGATGAAGTACTCCCGTCCGATCAGTTTGCCGCCGCGGATGAAGAATACTTGAACACAGGCTTCTCCGTCACTGCGCGCCATGGCAAGGACATCCGAGTCCAGATAATCCGAAGCAAACACGATCTTCTGCCGCTCGATGATGGATTGGATGGCCTTGAGCTGGTCGCGAAAGGCCGCGGCTCGTTCGAAACGCATCTCCTCCGACGCCTGGTTCATTTCCTGCTCGATGCGCGTCAAAATCCCCTCGCTGTGTCCGCTGAGAAAATCCATCAGGTCAGAGATCATTTGGCGGTACTGAGTCTGGTTCACCGCGCCGATGCAGGGAGCGGTACACAGCTTGATGTCGTAGTAGAGACACGCTCGTTTGTCGTTGCCGGTAATTACCCGGTCACAGGTCAAATAAGGAAAAATGCGGCGTAGCACATCCAGAGTTTGGTAGACGGCCCAGGCGGAGGTATTCGGGCCGAAATAACGCGAGCCGTCATCCAGCATTTGACGCGTCACCGTCACCTTGGGAAAGGGCTCAGCCCAGTGAACTTTGATGTACGGATAGCGTTTGTCATCCTTGAGACGGACATTGTATTTGGGGCGATGCTTCTTGATCAGGTTCATCTCAAGGATCAATGCCTCAAGCTCTGACCCGACCACGATCCATTCAATATCGGCGATATCGCGCACCAGCCGACGCGTCTTGGCATCGTGACTGGCATCCGCGTGAAAATAAGAGCGGACGCGGTTTTTCAGACTGATGGCTTTGCCAACGTAGATGATTTTCCCCTCCGCGTTTTTCATCAGATAACAGCCGGGCTTGGCGGGAAGAGTGGCAAGAATGCCTTGAACTTTTTCAGAAATTTCCATCGAAGGTAATTGTACTGCAAATAGAACGTTTGTATTACTTATGCGTTAAATAGTGTAATCATCAGATAAAGGGCGAACAGTCTCATTGTTAGCTTTTTAGGCAATCTCCGAACCAAACAAAGGTGATTTCACCGCAGAAATTGCTCAAAGCGCCAGAATTTATGTTCGGGCTATTTCTGACCAATACATTATGCATTAAATAGGTTGTAATTCATCCTGTTTCGTGCAATAATTGGGCAAATCTACTCCCTGGAGGAACTTATGAATGAGCAGCCAGAAACCCCGATGATTCCCGCAACCCCGGGTCCTGCGACCTGGTTTTCAATCTGGATGGATGCCCTGACCAAGCCCAATGAACAAACATTTGCCCGTATCGCCTCTTCAGCCAGCGCCAAATCCACCACTGCGTTCTTATGGGTATTTCTTGCATCGCTGATCCAAATTTTCCTTGTGTCGCTGGTACGTGCCTCCTTCGTGCGTGGCATATTGGAACAGCAGGGGCTGGGTGGCAACCTTCCGGTGCGCGGTGTTGGCTTCACCCTGGTTTCTGCAGTTTGCGGCGCGCCGATCGCGGCGGTGATCAGTGTGGCTTTCTTTGCAATAGGGGTTGCACTGATTCAGTGGATCGCGAAAATGTTCGGCGGGCGCGGTACTTTTGATCAAATGTCTTATGCCCTGGCCGCCATCGCTGCGCCTTTTAGTCTGGTGGCAACGGTTTTTAATTTACTGGGTGCCATTCCGTTGGTTGGATTATGTTTCAGTATCGTGCTGATGCTGGCAGGCATCTATGTTCTCGTACTGGATGTGATGGCAGTCAAGGGTGTCAATCAATTCGGTTGGGGGCAGGCAATTGGTTCGTTCTTTATACCCATCCTGGCTGTTCTGTTGATCTGTTGTTGTTTGGCTGGGGTCGCTGCTTTTGCCTTCCAAAATGTGTTTGAGCAAATTCGTCAAGGACTTAATCAGTAAGTTTGTATTCAGCATTGAAAACCTCCCGCAAAGGCGGGAGGTTTTTTTATTTGCCAGTCGGTGGAACTCGATCGGCGCCCGTAAAGATGGGGAAATCTGCCAGATACCAGCCGTATTCATAGGCTTTTCCGGCGCCACACTCGCCAGGCGCCGCATCAACGATGCCATTGCCATCTGCATCCACGCCATCCACCAGTTTTTTTGCCAACATGGACATCTCGTCGATCGCCGGTTTCATATCCGCGTCGAACGGCATTGTCGTAAGTTGCAGAGCCAGTGGCAGGAGTTGGTTCGTCCATTTGTCCATATTCTGGACGCAAATTTGAATATTCTGGCTTTGTTGCTGGATGTTCGACGTCGCGTCCGGAGCCTCAGCTGCAAATACCAATTGAGCTGTGAGGGCCTGGAAATAGCCAGGACGATTACCGTTTGGAAGGCTGCCGTATCCGTCACCATCATTGGTGTCGATGATTCCATCGCCATCGTAGTCCAAGTATTGATCGCTTTGATCACCCACGATCAAATTGATGACCTCTTCGGTTCGCTTTCGTACGGAGGCCTCATCGCCGCTGGCGTAGGCATCCACCAGAGAAATATCTGGATCCAATACCTTGTCGCCATTGACGGAAATGTCGATATAACTGCCGCTGTAATAATACAGTCCCTGCATGAGCGCCAGACTGTCTGGAGCGCCACCATAGGAAACTTCCACAGCTCGGACGTAGCTTAGCGCTTTCGGCGGAAAAATGGACGAATAGGAAACCGTGCCCGATGGCTGGGAAACCGAAGCGTCGTTTTTCTCTTTTGTAATTTGAATTTGACTGAAATCTTCCAACAGATTCCGTTCGTCCGGATCGGTAAATACAAGTTGTCCGGCTCCGCTTACGTCGAATGAGATTGTTCCCACATCCTGGAAGGTCTTGCCATCATCGCTGACCAGCCAGGCCTGATAATGTGTATTGGCCTCTGGTTGGGATACTTCCGGTAAATTGAATGTGATTCGGTCGTTCACATTTTCAAAGTCCGAAAAACGCATTTTTCCGACGGGCACATTCGGGTCCACAGCGGCAGCCGGGCCTGGTATGAAAAAGCGCAGGATGAAGATTCCCAGGATCAGCGCAATTCCCGTTTCGATACCCATACGGATAAAACGAGTTCGGCGCGGTTCTGGAGGCGGCGCGGGGTTATTGCTCGTCTCGGCAGCCTGACGTGCCAGTTGTGCAATATGCAGCGTGTTGGGAGAAATGGTCTCTCCATTGAAGAGAGCCGTAAACTCTCTGGCCATCTCTCCAGCGGTCTCATAACGAAGCGAAGGATCTTTGGCGAGTGCCCGATCAAGCAGAGCCTGCAGATCCGCTGAAATTCCTTTGATGGGTGGCGGCGGGTCATTGATGTGTTTCATCAACATACCAAAAGTGGTATCTGCTTGAAAAGGAACTGCACCAGCCAGCATCTCATACAGCATGATGCCCAGAGAATAAATATCTGTGCGTTTATCGACCTTTTCCCCGCGGGCCTGCTCTGGACTCATATAGGTGGGAGTACCACTTACCGATCCAACCGTGGTGTGCATCGTTAAATCCAGCAGGCGTACCAATCCAAAATCTGTAAGGACCGGCTCCACATCTCTGGGTAGCTTTTCGTCGTATGCAATTTTCTTGGTGGGGGATCTTAACAAAACATTGGCGGGTTTGATATCACGATGGATCATGGCCTTGGCGTGAGCGTAATCCAGTGCAGCGGCGATTCCATTGAGCAAGTGTGCCACAGCCCCGATGGGGAGGCGGTGTTTGTGGTTTTGCAGCTCTTTGAGATAATTGGCAAGCGATGGACCGGATATGTACTCCATAACGAGATATGGACTCTCGTCAACAACATCGTATTCATACATCCGGACGATATTGGTATGTTTTAGTTCTTCGACCACTTCCGCTTCGCGCTGGAAGCGAGCAAGTTGATCCGTGTCCCGTTCGAGCAGGCCCCGCATGACTTTCACCGCCACCTGTCCGAAAGACTCGTGTGTGCCCACATAAACCTCTGCCATCCCTCCACGCGCAATCAGGTCTTCGAGGTGGACCTTGCCGAGCGTTTTACCTGCCCAGTCTGCCATGCGGAAAATTATAACCGAGATTGCGAACGCGCCGTGTATAATCTCCATAACAATTTCTTTGAGGATGTTGTGATAGAGTCGTTGGAAGCTCGAGTTGGACACCTTTTACATGAACGTGGGTTAAAGCTAGCTTTGGCCGAGTCATGCACGGGCGGATTGCTCGGCAGCCGGATCACAGATGTGACCGGTTCTTCGGAATATTTTCTGGGCAGTATTGTCGCCTATGCCTATGAAACCAAGGTTGCTTTATTGGGGATTCCCTGGGATGCTCTGAATTCTTTCGGGGCGGTCAGCCGCGAAATCGTTCTGGATATGGCCCACGGCGCGCGTCAGGCTTTGCACGCAGATATTGCCGTATCGATTAGCGGGATTGCTGGTCCGGTTGGGGGAACGCCCGAAAAACCGGTGGGTACAACGTGGATTGGTTTGGCGGCAGAAGGGAAGGAACAGGCAAAACTGTTTCATTTTTCAGGTGACCGTGTTGTCAACAAAATATCCGCGGTCGACGCGGCCTTGCAATTGTTGTTGGATTGTTTGGAGCAGGATTAATACAACACCTCCTGATTGTCTGATCAGGAGGTGTTCTTATATGAGCAAGCAAGATTTTACGGTTGTGCGAAAGTATCGATCAATAATCTGAAGTTTCCGCCAACGGGGTAAAGAATCGGACAGGTGCAGCCGCGTTTCTTGTATTCCTCCACTTTGGCCTTCGCCTCCGCCGGTGTCCCAGAAGCGGTGATGCGATAAACAAGGTCATCCGGCACGAGATGTTTCGCTTTGTTGATCTGTTCTTTGGTGGCGGGCCATCCCAAAATGGCTTGGATATCCTGAATTACATTTTTTGATACCCCTGACGCTTTGGCAATATGGGGTTGTTGTGCCAAATATTGACAAAGCAGTTCCTTGGTGTAGTCAATAGCTTTGTCATGATTTTCATCCACAGAGCAAACCACCAGTTGAGGGCGGTCGAACTCTTCCAGTTTGCGGCCCGATTTCTTCAATCCTTTTTCCAGGAGTTCCAGCGCATTATCGTTATATTCTGGTGGAACACAGTAATTCAACACTGCGCCGTCTGCGATCTCTCCCGTAAGCTCCATCATCAGGTCCCCGGTGGCGCCGATCATGATCGGTACATTGCGTGGCTCGCGGCGGCCGTGCACGACGTCCAGTTCAATTCCCTCCACATGATGAAACTCTCCATGGAAAGTGACGCGCTCCATATTCAACAAACGGCGTAGCACTTCCACTGTCTCGCGCATGGCCAGAAGAGGCTTTCTTCGTTCAATGCCTACGTTCTTTGCCAGCGGATCCCACCAGGCGCCAATCCCACAGATGATGCGATTCGGAGCCAGATCATCCAGGGTGAGCAAGGTGGCGGCCAGGAGACCAATGTTGCGCGTCCAATTGTTGATGACCCCCGAGCCGACTTTGATTCTGTTGGTCACTGCTGCGTAGGCAGCCATGGGGACAATGGCATCGCGCACGAGACGCGATTCGGCCTGCCATACGGCTTCAAAGCCCTTTTCTTCCGCGTACTTTGCATACTCCAATCCATCGCGCAGATCATGCGAGTCTTGCAGATAGAGTGCGACGCGCTCGGCCATGATATTCTCCTTTTTTAAGAATGGAATCATTTACACCGGTGTGGTCTTTTCGAGATTCCTGATCAACTCAAGATCTTCGGGCAAATCCAAATCCAGACCAAGCGAAGGCAGGTTTACGACTTCCAGTCGGGCGCCGGCCTCTTTTACGCGTTGGCAATGTCGTTGAAACGAATTCGCACCAAAGTCATATTGTATCAGGCCCGCCGGCGAGATCAACAGTGCATTTGTGCCCCTTTGATGTCGGTCCGGCGCGATGACCACCACCGGTGGATCGATGGCGCGCTCGATCAATGCCAGCACGTCTTCAGGCGTAATCAGAGGCAGATCAGCAGGCAGAACCAGGACCCCCCGGGTCGCATAGACTTGTGCGACCACTGTGGCGCGCTGGAGTGCCGTATTCAATTGAGGCTGGCCGTCCTCACGTACTGTACGCGCACCGTAGTTGCGCGCGATGGTCAGTGCGTATGGATCGCGGCTGACAACCAGCACGTGTTCCACTTCCTTCAATTCAGAAAGTGTTTTCAAGGTATGTTGTAATAGCTTTTGGTTGAGTTCTGTCCGTTCGTCTTCGGATAAGGTTCCAGATAAACGGGACTTGCCGCGTCGTAGCGGCTTGACAGGGACAATTGCCCAAATGGTCATAGGCCTATTCCAATGAATTCTCTTTCAATAAAATTGAGAACTTCTTTAGCCAGTTGGCTACTATCATCATGACTTGTCATCAAGGTATTGGTTACAAGTGTATGCAGGTTTAGACCCATGATATCTCCTTTCAATTTCTTATCAATTTGATCCAACACAAAGCCGGTCACCAGATCATGATAGTGATTGGCGACGGCCAGTGCGGAGGGTTCGATACCCAACTCACGATAGATCTTTGCCGCGGGACCTTTGACTGTTTGGCCGCCGATAATGGGTGAAACCGCAACGATCGGTTTTTCGTCTCCTTTTGGGAGAGGGGTTGCGGTGAGGGTAAGAACCTGCAAAATGGGATCGATGCTTACCCAGGGATTCGATGGACAAAGAACGATTGCATCCGCGGCCTGAAGCGCCTCACGCGCCCCCGGAGCCGGTTCCGCACGATCAACTCCATCAAAGCGAAAACCTTTGACGCGCGGCTCACAGCGCCGGTGTACGAAATATTCCTGGAAGGCCAGGTCATCTTCTTCCGTTTCAACGATGGTTCTCACGGGTTGATCAGACATCGGCAGAACTGTTTGTTCGACGCCCCAGGCTTTACAAAAGTCTCGTGTGATTTGCGATAGTGTCTGTCCCTCTTTCAGACGCCGCGTGCGCTCGAGATGCGTTCCCAGATCCTGATCCCCTAAACGAAACCAGTCCGGTCCACCAAGTCTTGAGGCGTTCTCGATCATATTCCAGGTTTCGTTCACACGCCCCCAACCTGTCTCTGGGTTTGCCAGGCCTGCAAGTGTATAGCAGACCGTATCCAGGTCGGGACAGATATACAGCCCGTAGTGTTCGAAGTCGTCGCCGGTGTTGACGATGATTGTGAGATCCTCAGGCGAAAGATTTTGAGCGAGTCCGTGGGCGAGCTTTGCACCACCGACTCCACCGGCCAAGGCAACAATTTTCATTTTTTCCCGTGTAAGCGACGCTAGGGTCGCTTTACTTCTTCTATATGATTTCAAAAAAATACTTAGTACATCCTCATGACGACTTCATTCAAAGGCTTTCTTTCGCGCGTTGGAGGAATGACCTCCGGATACCCGACAAAGAACATTCCTTGCGGCTCCCAACTACTCGATAAATTCAACGTTTTTTGAATTGTCTCCGGTGCAAACAACGGCCAGCAAGCCCAGACTCCGCCCAAGCCCTCGGCGTGAGCCGCAAGCAATAATTGCAATCCCGCTGCGGCGACGGATTGGGCGGCCATCGTATATTCAGCCTTGTTCCGCTTTTCGTCAGGATACGAATCCATCTCGCCCATGTCGAGACATAAGAGTATTGCAGTTGGTGCAGAAATGATCCGTTCTCTGGAACGCTTAATTTGTGCTTGGATTTTTTCTTCTGACAAGCCATCTTTTCTCAGGTCATGTTCAAACTCTATGGCCATGGTCTCGGCCAGACGCGTTTTGACAGATTCATCTGTCAAAACACAAAATCTCCACGGCTGACGGTTATGCGCGGAAGGCGCGTAGGTAGCAGTGGAGAGAATTTCTTGTATAACGGGATCGGGAACCGGATCCGGCTTGAAGCGGCGAATCGAGCGGCGAGTCCGTAGAAAGTTATGCAGATCAATTGTGCGGGTCGAAGTGAGTCGGTCTGATCTTATAGATAATCCGCCGTTGTCCTTCACGATATTTCCAGGGTTGTTCGTCATATTTGAGTGAGAGCTTATTGATGTGCTCATCTGCACCTTCTCTGGTATAAGCAACAACTTCGCCGCGTATGCCGAGATAACGATAGGGATTATTCGCATCTTGAATGACCAGGGCGACCTTCGGACGGGCCTTCATATTACGATCTTTGACACGGCCTTCGTTCGTGTTGATGAGAATATGCTCACCATCTGTGTCGAACCAGACCGGTGTCACTTGAGGCGAGCCATCAGGCATGCTGGTAGCCAGAAAGACTATTGCTTTCGCTTCGTCTTTGAGCAGGTCAAGAAACTCTTCGGGGAAGGTCATGAAGTTATTACCATTGGATTGGGAATATAGAGCGTGTGCATTCCTTTATGGAACTCCTGAATTGTCTGCACATCGTTTTTTGTGCAGCCGATCAATAATTTGATTTCTGCATCACGCTTGAGTGTATCAAATGTGCATAAGATTCCCGTTAGCATTTTTGATTCTGATGAACCAAACCAGACATCGATTCCGCCACCGTCGCTGGCAGTGGTGTTTTCTAGATAGCCATAGTCAAGTGGATAGACTGCTTTCGGATAACGTGGGTGTGTACTGCCTTTTGGTCTATCGATGGCGATGGCGTTGGCAGTGATCAATTCTTGCATTGCCTGCCAGAAATCAGCTTCGGCTTTCATGATTTACTGAAATTCCATGTGTTGGGCTTTAGCGAAACAGATCTTGTTGCTTCGGTCTGATCAATTCATTCAATGAACTTTCACGTAAGGGATAGGGAAAACCGCGTACATGCACAATTGGTCTGCCTTCAGCGGCTTGGCCCATAACCAGCGAGGCCGCCGCGGCCAATTCATCCGCCACGCCCACTTGCGTGATGCGCAATGGAATGCCAAACAGATCTGGTTCACCGCGTAAGTCCTGGAGGGCGGGCAGACCCGCGACTCCTATGGCGATACCAACAGTGCCATTGCGCCAGGCGCGTCCATGTGAATCGATGATCAGGACGCCGACTTTTTTTCCGGTTTTGGATTCGATTTCGCTGCGGGTCTTTTCTGCCGAATGGTCTGGTTCCGCGGGAAGGAGCAAAACCCACTCTTCAGCTGACTCGCTTGCTTCCTTCACCCCGGGCCCCTCTCCCTTAGGGAGAGGGGCATGTACATTAGAGTGATCAATTCCCGCGTTGGCGCAGATGAAGCCCAGTTTATGCTCTACGATCATGACTCCTGGCCGGGCACGTAATACTTCGTTGCTTTCCTGAAGGATCAATTCTATGATGCGTGCATCTTTTTCGGTTTGCCTGGCGAACTCGATGGCACGCGGCGAAGGCGTAAGTGTGTTGATATTGACTGCGCGTCCTTCGGCCTTGGAAATGATCTTTTGTGCAAAGACAAGAATATCCTCGTCTTCGAGCGTAATCCCGGTATGCTGAAGGGCGTTGAGAACAATATCCGCCAAGTTGTCGCCTCGGCGGATAAGAGGGATTTTGTGCAGGGGGGTGAGGGTGAGTGCCGACACGTTATTCTTTATGTACTTCTGTGATCTTGATCCCGGCATGGGTCGAGCCATACTGTTTGTTGATATTGATCAGCACGCTGGCCAGGCCCTCCACCACCACGGAATTTTCGATCGGGCCGGCATCCCAACCGACCAGGCCGGCGGCCTCCACCAGTTTCAGCACTTCGGCACGGGCAGCCTTGCTCGTACCTGTGACAAGTACGTCGCAGTTGACATCCTCGTCGCCGATCAGGTGTTTATGTGAGATATTCTGGAAGGCGGCGGTCACTTGTGAGTCTTCGCCAAGAATTTCCCTGGCTTCCTGTGCAGCCGATCCGGAGGCGGGCATCTGCACCTTGGTGATCTTCGGTGGCACTAGTGGAACAGTTACGTCGATGAAAAGCTTGCCCTTTAGTAGATCCTTAACACCCTCAATCGTCTCGCGATGGGCCGCGTAAGGAACAGTGAGGACGATGATGTCAGATTGTTCGGCGGCTTCTCGATTGGTGGTCCCCACGACCGAAGGGGCACCCTCCAACAATTGGATAATGTCAGAAGCGACAGTAACGGCTTTTTCTGAGGAACGTGAGCCGATCAACACGCGATACCCTGCTTTTGCCCAACGATAGGCAAGCCCTTTACCTTCCTTGCCTGTCCCGCCCAGAACAGCAATGGTGAGCATTACTGATTCCTTATCCATACAATTCTCCTTTTATAAGACCTTTGCTACTTCCTTTTGATATCTTTCCCAAACCCGCGGAGCGATCTCGCACGCCTTCGCTCCAATCTCTTCTTCATCCAGTGTGAGTAATTCTCTCTCCTTCATCAATACTTTCCCGCCCACAATCGTGGTTGTGACCATGCTGGGTTGAAAGCCAAAGATGATATGCCAGGGCAAATTATCGATTGTCATGGGCGTATTGGGATGGTAATCCACGAAGATAATGTCGGCACAGGCGCCGGGGACAAATTGTCCGATGGGTGCGGCCGGGAAGAAGACATTTGCCAGTGCGGCGTTATTATAAATCGCCATTTGTGCCACATCAAATCCATTCATACGACGCGGGTCGCGGTGATGGACTTTATGCAACAAATAAGCGGTCTTCCATTCTTCCCACATGGCATTGGAAAAACCGTCGTTGCCCAGGCAGACCTGGATGCCCATACGCAACATCGATTTAATCGGCGCGACGCCAACGCCGTTGTTCATGTTCGAACGCGGCTGATGTGAAAGCCACGTTCCCGTTTCGGCAACGATCTGCATCTCGCGTGCATCGAAGTGGATGCCGTGCGCGGTGATGGTCTTCGGACCGAGAATATTATGTTTCTTCAAACGATCGATCACTCGCAGGCCGGATTTGTTGAGGCTATCATATTCATCTGATTCATGTTCGGCAGTGTGGACATGGAAGCCAACCTCCGCGGGCGCGGCCTGTCGGCACAAATCCAAGGATGAGTCAGAGAGTGTCAGGCCGGCGTGCAGGCCGAAGGTCCCGGCGAGAAGCGGACTTTTCTCCCTCCTGAGGAAGCGGATATTTTCATCGATCCCCGACTTCATTTTGGCTTCGCCGTCGCGATCCGTGACTTCATAGCAGAGCACTGCACGGACACCGGATTCTTCAACTGCTTCCGCAAGGATGTCAAGCGATCCATCAATTGCATTGGGCGAGGCGTGATGGTCGATAAGAGTCGTTGTACCGTGTTTGATCGCATCCACCAGAGACGGGAGCGCGGAATAACGGATGCTTTCCGCGTCGAGCGAACGATCCAGCGGCCACCATAGCTTTTGCAGGATTTCCGGGAAGTCTTTGGGCGCGGGGCCGGGAATTGTCATGCCACGGGCAAAGGCGCTGTAAAAATGCGTATGCGCGCAGATGTTGCCGGGCATCACACATTGCCCGCGCGCATCGAGTTTTTCCTCCTCTGAATACTTTTCCAGAAGAGTTTGATTTGCGCCGATCTCTTTTATGAGATCATTTTCGATGAGAACGGCTTGATCTTCGAGAATCCGATTTTTCTTTTCCCACGTGACAACTCGTGCATTGGTGATCAGCATATCAACCTACCCCAAATTGATTGGGGTGAGGTAACTTGAAGCCGTTCGCCCCAATTTCTTCAATGGCATAAAACGCTGCTTCGCGGACTTCCGGATCCTGGCCGTACATGGCGTTATAGAGCGCATTGATAATTCCTTCGGTGGGCACGCGCTTGAGATAAGGCAAAGCTGCCAGGCGCTGTTCCGTTTCGCCAGCCTTGAAGGCACTGAGCAGCACTTCAGTAGCAGGGCCACCGCGCGGGATCCCCATCCCTTCCTTGCCGGCAAACTCGATCAACCAGGGGGATTCTGAGGGAGGAAGAAGATTACGCGGCACGCGCGGATCTGTTTTTTCCATTTGCTCGAGATATTGATTTGCCAGATTGCGGATGACCCACTGATTATCCTCCACCTGCAAATATCGCAGCAGATCAACCGCCCAGGGCTCTTCGATACGCGACAAGCCGTGAACCACCGCGCGGCGCACCATGATGTCTTCCAGGGTGGCTCCCTCCTTCAGCATTGGATACCCCTCTACCGGATCGTTGGCCAGCGCTTCCGCCGCGGCGCGGCGCAGTTCTTCATCTCCCTGCAACAAGGCGCGCCCCACCGCTTCCAATGATTTCTCTGTCCCGATGGCGATCAATGCCAGACAAGTCGCACGACGCACACCTCCAACCGGCGCTTGTGTTAATTCCTCTAAGGCATCAACTGCCTTAATGTCTTTCATGGCGCCGCTGCCCAACGCGGCCAAGGGCAAAAGCTCGAAAGAGCGCGATCCCAGCAACTGGCGGAAGAGGGTCGCTGCCCCCGGATCTCCACTGACCACAAAAGCTGCCATTGCCTGGCCGCGTAATCCCAGGGGCTGGCCTTCGGCTTGTAAAAGCGTTAATAAGCTGGCAAAGATTTTTGCGCGCCATGCCATTTCACGCGGTGCGTCGCGCAACCAGCGTGCCACGGTAAAGATCTGCTTATGAAGTGGCAGAGATGATTCTTTCAATAAGATATCTGTAACCGCGGTTGCATCTCCGCGGGCGGCCAGGTAATGCAAGGACACAGTTTTTCCATCCCATTCGGGCTGTGTCAACAATGTGACGTAAGATTCATTGTCACCAAGGGCCTGTCCCGCAAGATACCCATTCAGTACGGGATGCAAAAAGCGCATCTTATTATTGGCATGTGAAACCAATAAACCACTATCCACCATCTTGCTTAATAAGCCATAAGTTGGGACAGCTTCGCCTGCTTTCGATTTCTTGATCCTGATCTTCTGCGACTCAGTAAGGGGGACTGGCTCTCCATCTTCTGTTTCGGTTAAAGTCTCTGCAGTTTCGATGGGTTTATCTTCCACAATATCGTACTGCTTGACCCATGAACGCGCCTTCCGTGGATCGAAGACTGGCTGCGAGGTCAAGACCACTTGCATAGCCAACAGTTCCAGCGCGGCCACCGGCGTTCCGCTGGGGGCGACGCGGCGAATGTGGGTCGCGATGGCGTCCAGGACGCGCGGGCCCCGGCTGTCGCCCGCATACGTTCCCCAGACTTTAAGTGTCAGCTCGAAGGCAGTCAAACCGGAATTATCCGAGTTCAACCATGTGTTCAGCAAAATGGGATCCACCTGCTCCGGACCGGTTTGCGCCCAGGCTTCCAGGGCCACTGTTTGTGACCACTGTTCTCCCCATTGTTGGATGAAATGCGCACTGGTCTTTGTATCCCAGGCGACCAATGCCAGAGGGTTAAACCCTACGCTGATCAAGCCACTTAGCTGATCCACACAACCCGTCGTTACGATTCTGACTTTGGGATAGGTTTGTAATAAAGTCTTGAACCATTCAACAACCTCGCCTTGTCCCTTGGGGTCAAGTTCATCGAAGCCATCGATCAATACCAGGGCTCGTCCATTCTTGAAAGTCTGTTGGATGAAGCCGGGCAAACGCCTGAGATCAAGCACGGGTGCTCGTTCAGCTGTGGCGTTGGTGATGAGATCGATCGGATCGCGGGATGGGTCGAATGGAAATTGCAGGTCCGCAACATGATGGAGATAGGGTACCGCTTCCAGTGCCGCGTCCGCCTCCAACCTGACCTGGAGATTGGCCGCCAGCGAAGCGAGATGCGCGAGGGCCACAGTTTTCCCCATGCCCGCCGCGCCGGTAATGACGATGTTTGACCCGCCGGAGATGGCTTCTGCAAGGCTAAGTGTGGGAGCGTGGTAGATCGCGGCCAGTTCAGGCCAGGCCGGCATATAAGGGAGAGTCTGCGAGATGCTATCTTCCTGCATGCCAACCACGCCCGGTTCGACGCGCACCGGCGGGGCAATCAGGCGCGGCTCCTGCAAAATTTCGTCCAGCGCAAAAAGTGAGGCAGCAAGATGCATGCCCTGTGCCCTTCGTAAGGTGATACGCCGGTGATTATCTTCCAGACCGCTGGTGCGACGTGCCTTGGCCACCTCACGCTGTTCTTTCGCGTTCTCGCGTACCTGTGCGAACAGGGGCCGTATCCGTCCCACCAGCCAGACAGTGAGGATGCCAACGGCAAAGCCGACAACAAAGGAAAACAGAGAGAGATGAAGATCAATTGGTGGCATACAAGATCCGCCCACAGGTGGGACAATAGAACAACTGACTGGACGAGCGCGCGATTTGTTGTTGTGAGGGCGTAAGCGTTGTGCCACACGCCTCACAGGCACGATCGCTAACGGTCGTCACCGCAATGCCACGTTTCTGTACGCGCAACTTTTCGTATACATGCAGGCTTTGTTCTTCAATATCGGGGGCCACCGCCTGGCGTTCCGAATTCAGGCGTTCCAAATCCTTCTGAAGCGTTTCAATTTCCTGGGTCAGGTCCTGGTGTTGATCCTTTAATTTGGCGTGTACAAGCTCAAGACCAGCCTGCGCGTTCTGAACATCATTCTCCGTGGCTTCAGCCGTCAGCATGGCCTCCAGTTGACGTTCTTCCAATGTCTCCAGATAGCGTTTTAGCGCGGCAACTTCTTTTTGCAAATCCTGTAATTCCTTGGGGTTTTGAACGTGACCGCCATATAGGCTGGATTCCGTTTGTTCGATCTTGATGCGCTGCTTCTCAACTTCTGCTTCACTTTCTTTCAAGGCATGTGCCGCCTCTTTGTCCTTCTTTTCGACAGAGGCCAGCCGCTCTGTTGCAGCCCGCAATTCAACGTCGTTTTCGAGTATTTGCTGAATAGCCTTGAGACGACCTTGGATTTGATCCATCTGGCTATCCACCTGTTGTAGTCGAAATAAACCCAGTGCAGCGCTCATGGTTCGATTATATACGAACTCCCGTTATTGAGTGGGAATGTTGTAAAAGTTATAGACAGCCTGCGACATTTCGGCAAATAGGGTGGAAACTGGTTCCCAGATGGTTTGCACGGGATGATAGGCATAAATCACCAGAACATAATTTCCACCTGGTGTGTAAACAATGGCCGCATCGCTGATATTTTTGATCACGCCCGAACTGGGATCGCTGATCCAGCCGTGCTTATGTGCAACCTGCGTTCCCTCCGGGACGCCCGCTTCGATCAACACGCCTATCTTATCCGAGGCCAGATAGCGGATCATCTGCTGACAGATTTCACTGGTGATCTTATCAGGGAAGGCTGCGATCAACGCGCCGCCGCTGTCTTCCGCACATTGATAAATATCGGCCAATAACATGCCAATATCCGATGGTGTGGTTTGGTTGAATGAGTCAGGATCGGTGAGCACATCCGTGCGTTGATTGGCAGGTGTTTGGATGCGTTGTAATAACGGACAAGGAAACTGCGCGCTGCAAAAGAAACCAGCCAGGAAGGTATTATCCAAACCAATTTTCCGCATGTCATCCGTGACAATCAGAGGACCGCGCGCCGGATCCAAATTTTCCATCAGTCGATCGGCAGGCGGATTCTCAGACTTGCGAATCATATCCTGGAGAAGCGTGGACGAATTGTCGTCCAAAGCCTGTGCACCATACTTGACGAAGTATGAAACCATAATTGGAATCTTCACTGTGCTGGAGGCAGTAAAAGAGACATCCGGATTCACCGGGATCAATTCTTGTTTATCCATGGCGAAATGGATCTCCTGTCCATTTTGCAAATCAAGGAGATACACACCCATGACGCCATCAAAGCCCGCCACTTTGATATTTTGCTGGAGCAGAATTTCCAGGTTTTGCATGCTTGGCCGGGCAGCCGCGCTGCGCTGGTAGGAAAGTACCACGGTACGATTACTAGGCGAGCGTAGAGTCTCCTCGATCAGGCGTACCGCACGGTCAATATCGAGCGCAACTCCGGGAGTGCCGGGAGTGAAGGTAGTGCTGCCCGGAACCGGCTCTGCAGGAGTTGGCGGTTCGTCATAGCGGGCGGAGATCTCGTTTTGCAGATAGGCCCTTAGGCGGTCTTCGGCGATCGTGGCGCTTAACGGAATATCCACCGGAGCTGGCTCACGGTTCCAGAGATAGTTCCAGTATCCGCCCCAGAAGGAACCGCCGGTACGTTCCAGGTCGGCCGCGGCCATCATGCTGTCCATATCCAGCTCAAAGCCAACGACCGAAGGATCGACATGAATAATTGCATTTCCATATTGCACTTCAATGGGCGATGAATAGACTTGTAGAACACGCTGAGAAGCTATCTGTGGATCCACCCCTCCAACTGCTACACCTGCAATCGTCATCCCGCCTGGATAGTTGTTCCGCTGACGGCTATATCCGATCAACGCAATGACCACTAGAATGATCGCCACGGTCAAGATCGCGATGGATATGCCGCGTAAGATAGGAATGGAACTGCGGTTCCTCACACTACCTCCAAGAACAGGATAAAGATCATAAAAAGTATAACACACTCAAATTTTGCGTTTGTGCTAGAATAAATTCGGAGAATCGAACCCTAAAGGCGATGAACTTGCGAGTATGCATTCGTTGGCAGAGCGATTGATTACGCAAAGAAAGCCTCTAGGGTTTTGACTTTCTTTTCCATATTCATTTCTCTTTCGGCATAGGACCATGTTACGTTCTTTTCTCATCTATCTTTCCAAGGCTGGCTGGGCACAAAAACTGGTGACGAGTTGGGGAATTGCATGGCGGGCAGCCTCGAGATTTGTGGCGGGGGAGAAAGTGGCCGATGCGATTCGCGTTATCCGCGAGTTGAACAAAAAGGGCATCAATGCGACGTTGGACCATCTTGGAGAACACACTTCCACCACCGAGGAAGCAGAAAAGGCAACGGACGACATTCTTCTAATTTTGAACGAAATTGATAAGGCGAATGTGAGAGCGAATGTCTCCATCAAGTTGACACAGATTGGCATGGGCCTGGATGAGGAGATCTGCATCCACAATCTTGTGCGTATCCTGGAGCAGGTCAGGAAACATGGCAATTTCCTGCGCATCGATATGGAAGATACGCCCTACACCGATGTAACCTTATCTACTTACTTTGCCATGCTCCAGCGTGGATTCAATGTCAGTCAGGTGGGGATGGTGGTGCAATCCTACCTTTTTCGCACAGAAGCCGACCTGCGCAAACTATTGGAATACAACACACATATCCGTCTGGTGAAGGGCGCCTATCAGGAGCCTCCAGAGAAGGCATATCCTAAAAAGGTGGATACAGATGCGAATTACGATCTATTGGCCAAGCTGATGATCGATGCCGCCCTCAAGATCGAGTCCAACAAACTGGGCGAAAACGGACGCGTCCCGCCAGTGCCGGCGATTGGTTCGCATGATGAAAAACGGATCGCCTTCGCAAAGCAGTATTCTGAAAAAGTCGGCCTGCCGAAAGATGCCATCGAATTCCAGATGCTTTATGGGATTCGCCGTGACTTGCAGGAGCAATTGGTGCGGGAAGGATTTCCGGTACGTGTGTACGTTCCCTTCGGCACCCATTGGTATCCATATTTCATGCGCCGCCTTGCGGAGCGCCCGGCCAATATCTGGTTCTTTGTTTCCAATTTCTTCCGTAAGTAGATACGTATAGAAGTAAACACGTAAATCTTTATTTATATGTCTACCTGTTTACTTGTTTACCAATTACAATTTACCCATGTCCCCTCTGGCCCTAGTCACCGGCGCAGCACATAGATTGGGAAAAGTCTTCGCCTTGACTCTGGCGCGGCGTGGATACGATATCGTGCTCCATTACCATCACTCGTTGGAGGCGGCGCTTCAAACTCAGACGGAAGTGGAATCTCTTGGCAGACGCGTTACTTTAACCCAGGCGGATCTCACTGACTCCGCACAAATCCAGTCTCTAATCTCCAGCCTCAATTCTCTCAGGGTTCTTGTAAATTCTGCCGCGTTCATGCCGAACGGAAGTATTGACTCTCTCACTATCGATAATTGGGATACCTCACTCGATCTCAATCTCCGTGCGCCTTTTTTGCTGGCGCGAGAATGTGCAAAGAAAATGACCGATGGTGGACTCATCGTCAATATCACTGATGTCGGCGCGCAAAAAACCTGGAGTCGCTATCCTTCCTATACGGTTAGTAAGGCGGCGCTCGAAGCCTTGACCCGCGTGCTGGCACGCGCCTTGGCACCAACGATTCGCGTCAATGCCATCGCTCCGGGATTTGTTTTGAAGTCTGAGGTGGTCTCCGCGGAGGAGTGGGAGAGACTGATTAATCGGATTCCGCTCAAACGTTCCGCGCGCAGCGAAGAGATCGCCTCTGCGCTCGAATTCTTATTGGAGAATGAGTACATCACCGGGCAAACGATTGTCGTGGATGGGGGTTATTCATTGGTATAACCCCATCGCGCTGAGCGGAGTGCTATGTTCTTTGGTACGTAGTCGAAGCGTGCTTGATTAGGAGATATTCATGCCCGAAACCACTGACCTTGCCGAAAAGCTAAAATCCGAAGGCGAAAAAATTGTTGCCATTTTTGCCGGTTTTACTGATGAACAATGGAAAAAGGAAGTCTACACGGAAGGGACAACCTGGACGATCCGCAACATCTTATCTCATTTTGTCACTTCCGAACGCGGACTGCTCAGACTGTTTGAACGCATCCGCCAAACGGGTGAAGGTGCAGCGAACGATTTTTCGATCGATCGTTACAATGCCCGAATGCAGGAAAAGACACAGGAATTGACCCCTGCTGAATTGCTCGAACAATATAAGGAAGTGCGCGCCAATTCTGTTGCCTGGACCGCCTCGATCGCTGATGCCGATCTGGAGAAACGCGGCCGCCATCCGTATCTGGGTGAGACAACCATCCGCGAGATGTTGAAGACACTTTATGTTCATAACCAGATCCATTATCGCGATCTGAAGAGAACCTTGAAGTAAATGCGCGCGGAGTAGAGTGGTTATATCCTTAACCACAGATTTCACGAATTCACACGGATGTCTGAAGCAAATTCGTGGCGAAGGAGCTGTAAAGGAACGGCCGCTTCCTGGACTGTTTCGCACGTTTAGGATGAGTTAATATAAATCTTTCTCCCTTCAAACTTGAACGTTACTTTGCCAAATATGAATTCAAGACGGAATTTTTGCTCTGCGCGTCGGACTGTGAAGCCATGTCCATTGCGGATTTGCTGGCCTGGGAGGAAGGCGCCGCGGAAGAATTTCAACAGGTCTGGCTGGGCTACACTGAATCACAGGGAAGTCCTGCATTGCGAAAAGAAATCGCCAAAATTTATGAATCGATTCAACCCGAAGAGATTCTCGTTCACACCGGTGCCGAGGAAGCCATTTTCCTTTTTATGCACGCCATGTTGGGGGAAGATGATCATGTGATCTTTCATACACCAACTTATCAATCTCTTGGGGAGGTAGCAAAAAGCATCGGCTGTGACCTCAGCCCGTGGGTGGCGCGTGAGGAGAATAATTGGGCGCTTGATCTGGATGAACTACGCGGGCTGATACGTCCGAATACCAAAATCATCATTGTCAACACGCCTCATAATCCGACCGGTTATTTGATGTCTGGAGGGGACTTCGCTGCGCTCAATCGCTTCGTGCAAGAGCATGATCTGTTGTTGTTCTTCGATGAAGTCTACCGCGAATCGGAATACGATCCCACGACGCGACTGCCCTCTGCCTGTGACTTGGGTGAGCACGCTATTTCGCTGGGTGTCACCTCCAAGACGTACGGACTGCCCGGCCTGCGCATCGGATGGGTTGCCACAAAAAACAAAAAAGTGTACGATGGCATGGCTGGGTTAAAAGATTACACAACAATCTGCAACTCTGCGCCAAGTGAATTTCTGGCGGAAGTCGGCATGCGGAATCGACAAAAACTTTCCGAACGTAATCTTGATATCATCAAGCATAATCTGAGGGTGATGGATGATTTCATGACACGGCACACGGACTTATTCTCGTGGGTTCGTCCCCGTGCCGGCTCGATGGGATTTCCGCGTTGGTTGAACGGCAACATCGAAGAGTTTTGTGATAGGCTTGTACGCGAAGCAGGTGTTCTGCTCCTGCCCGGTTCGATGTATGATGACACCTCCGATCATTTCCGCCTGGGGCTGGGAAGAAGGAATCTTCCGCAAGCGGTGGAGAAGTTGGAAGAATTTTTGAATCAAATGTAATTGGAATATAAAATAAATTGAGAACACTGATCCGCCTCTCCCATCCTCTTCATCTGCTCCTGGCCGCGCTAAGTTACTTTCTTGGCACGAGTATTGCCAATTACCTGGGCAAACCTTTCCGCTCCGATTCCTTTTGGCTCGGTTTTGCGGCCGTACTGCTGGCCCAAATCAGCATGAATCTGTTGGCCGAGGTTTTTCGTCCGGTGAACGAGCCGGTCGTGGGGGATGAATCATTCAAGGATCGCATTGCTCTCCGCAACAATGCGTTATATGTTGCCATTGCCTTGCTGACCGTGGATGCGGTCATTGCATTTATTCTGTATAACAATCACCATCTTTCTATTTCTGCTTTCTTCTTTATTTTGCTGTCTCTACTCCTCGTTCTGGCCTATTCCATTTATCCTCTGCGTTTCATCAACCGTGGTTTCGGCGAATTCATTCTGGCTGCGCATCTGGCCTATGTGATTCCCTCCATTGGTTATATTCTTCAGGCTGATAATGCACATCGATTTCTGTTGATCACCCTGCCACTTACCTTCCTGGCCTTCGCTTATTTTATCGTGATGGACTTCCCCTCGTTTGCCTCCGATACCAAATATGGCCGCATTACTTTGCTGACGCGCCTGGGTTATGAACGCGTGGTGCCCCTGCATCATCTTTTTGTGTTGCTGGCTTATCTTTTCTTCCTTGCTTCACCGATTTTTGGCTTGTCTCTTGCCTTGGTTTGGCCCGCTTTCCTTACTCTGCCTTTTGCTTTCTTCCAGATCTATCAACTGCGTAATATTTCCCTGGGCGCGCGTGTTAATTGGACACTGCTAACCGCGACTGCACTTTCTGTTTTGGGACTCACTACTTACTTTTTGTCATTGACCTTCTGGCTTCGATAATAATTTCTAATCACGATGCGCTCAAGAAAAAAGTTTGCCAGGGAAGCTTTTCCAGGCTGACATTTCCGCCGCTCAGAATCACGCCGACTTTTAATCCTCCCAGATCGATTTTCTTTTCCCATAGCACAGCGACGGCCGCCGCGGCAGAGGGTTCGATAATAATCTTGAGGCGTTCCCAAATGAACTTCATCGAGTCGATGATTCCCACTTCGCTGACCGTGACAATCTGTTCCACGCGCTCCTGAAGAATCGGAAAGGTCAAGCTGCCCAGGGAGGTGAGCAAGCCATCTGCAATCGTTTTTGGATTCTGCGATGGAATAATCTTTCCAGCTTGTAGTGAGCGAAAGGCGTCGTCGGCCATTTCAGGTTCGGCGCCAATGACGCGGATTCCCTTTTGTATTTCTGTCGCGGCGACGGATGTGCCGCTCAGCAAACCGCCGCCGCCGACAGGCGCGATAACGACATCGAGGTCAGGAATAGATTCCAATAATTCAACGGTGGCAGTTCCCTGTCCCGCGATGACGCGGTTGTCGTTGTACGGATGAATGACCATCGAGCCGGTTTGTTGCACAACCTTTGCGAGCGTCGCTTCACGCGCCTCCAGAGTTGGTTCACAAAAAGTGATCTGTCCGCCATAACCGGCGACCGCGTCTTTCTTGACCCGCGAGGCGTTACTCGGCATGACGATATACGCCGGGATGCCGCGCAGCTTCGCCGCCAGCGCCAGGGCCTGGGCGTGATTCCCCGATGAATGGGTGGATACGCCGTGCGCCGCTTCTTCCTCACTCAGAGAAAAGACTGCATTACAAGCACCGCGAAATTTGAAGGCACCGACCTTTTGAAAGTTTTCGCACTTGAGATAAACCTGCGCGCCGAGACGTCCATTCAGACTTTCACTGGTCAGAACTGGCGTGCGATGTGCGTAAGGTTGGATGCGCTGCGTAGCTTGCAGAATGTCATTGAAGGTTGGGGGCATAAGATCTCCCTATGTAGCAAACCTGACAGATTTCCACAAAATGCATGTATTCGATCATATAGATCCACGCGAATGTTCAGGTCAATGCAGCGCGAGTAAAACCTGTCAGGTTTTTTGATTAATAGCCTCTCTCAAAATCGACTAGATGATTTAGAGGTTGACCTGTGGTATACAGTTTGTAATTCTCAGCGAACAATGCCACCATGTCTTCCGGATAACTTATCGCCGAAGTGTGAAAGGTGAGCAAAAGGTTCGGCGTCGTCCAAAAGGGATGCTCCTCAGGCAGCGGCTCCGGTTCGGTGACATCCAATACCGCGCCCCCGATTTTATGAGTGGTCAGTGCCTCCACCAATGCTGATGCGTCCACGGCATTTCCACGTCCCACGTTGATCAGCAGTACATGACTGGGAAGCGCTCCCAATACTTCAGCGTCCACGATGCTGTTCGTATCTTCTGTTTTTGGGAGAACGACCACGAGATAATCCAAGTCGTTTGCAAAGGCAATGAGTTCCTCTTCTGCCTTGCAGAGAGGCTAAGGGTGAGGGGTGAAAATACTTGTCTACTTCCTTGCTTGTTTCCGAGCTACGCGTGTACCCCCAAACATGCATCCGAAAGAGCTTTGCCGTTGTGGCGATGTGTGAGCCGATCGAACCAACGCCGATCAAGCCCAGAGTCTTGCCGCGCAATACACCGCCATCTTCGTTATCCCATTGCTTGGCGTTTTGTGCTTGTTGTCTTTCAGCGATTCTCTTCTTGAAGTACAGCATGTACCCAAAGACATACTCAGACATCAACTCGCCGAATACGTTCTTTGCATTGGTCAACGTGTAATCCCTCCTCAGGGACGGATCCATCAGGCGTTCAACTCCGGCCGAGGTCGTTTGAGCCCACTTCAAGTGAGGCAGAAGCGGAAGCGCTTTCTTGATCCTGCCTGTATCACCAAAGACGATCTCACAATCGGGATTAGGCTCGGTAAAGATCTCCAGATTTGGCAAATCCGCTTTTTGGATCAGGTCAAGGTATTCTTCTGTGTTATGTGAAACGATAAGGAGTTTTGGCATGGGGACGATTATATCCCTTCGTTTTTCGTCCCTCGGAAGACGCATCCAAAAAGGCCGTGCATCGAACAGGCACGGCCTTTTTGGATACTTACGTTTAATCTTGCTTCATTTAGTGGATGGAACGCTTAGGTGCGGCGCACGAGACCTACCAGGAAGAGCAGGACAACGGCACCCAGAATGGCAACGAGAAAGCTGCTCAAATTGAAGCCCGTCACGCCTGGGGCACCGAAGGCGTTCATGATGAAGCCTCCGATCAGCGCGCCGACCACACCGACAACGATATTGGCCAGGGCGCCCATTTGGGCATTGCGCCCCATAATGATGCTTGCGATCCAGCCAGCAATCGCACCAAAGATGATCCAAAGTAAGATATTCATATTCTCCTCCGAAAGTTAAGTTGGTTAAGGGAACAAATCTTCCCTAATTACAAGTATAAGGTTTATTGATAGATGCGCAATTAGGGATTCGCCCCATATCCCACTGCCTTAATTTCTAACCCAATCTGGGCGCGCATAACGGTGTCTTGGTTGGCCCTTCGATCTCCTCTTTCCATTTTCTCACCCCGAAATAATCGACAGTCCGTCTTGTAACGCTTCAGCACATTGCTAACTCCTACTTTTGAACCATTTCTCATTAGGTAACCTTTGGTGCTAGTTAAGTCATGGGGTATCCGCAGGTTGCGAAACCAAACGAGGAGAAACCCCATGACTACAGGCGACATTATCCTACATATTTTCTGTCGCGTGGACGACAGTCTGCCAGACCTTCCGAGGCATTCCCAAGCGAAGTTATATCCGAGCGAATTGGTCACGATCGGCATCCTGTTTGCGCTCAAAGGCGGTCAGTTTCGAGCCTTCTAGCGCTGGCTACAACGTGATTACGGTGCTTGGTTTGGTGATGGTAGCTTGCCTGAACGAACTCGATGGCAGAGATTGCTCAAAACCCATCAAGATTGGTGTGAATTACTCATGGCGGATCCAACCTGCTTGACCGTCATTGACAGTTACCCGATTGAACTGATCTTTCCTATTCGGCAAGGCCGTAGTCCTCAACAAGTAGGAAAAAAGGGTCGCTGGAGTGTCGGAATCAAGTTTGGTTGGCTGTTGAATGACTTTGGCCGAGTAGTAGCCTGGGACTGGAACACCATGAATGTGAAGGATAAGTATTTCAATCCACTGGTTGAGCCATTCCAGGCTCAAACCATCCTTCTAGCCGATTACGGATTTCGAGATCAAGACGGTGTGCCAGACAACATGAAGATTTGCAAGAAAGGAACTTGGAACGAGCGCATGTGGGTCGAGACGGCCTTATCCTTGGTAACAGTCATCTGCGACTTGAAGCGCATACAACATAGAGTAGCTGTTTACATGCAAGCACGTCTGGCCTTCGTCTCTGCTATGTTCAATGTGCTTATGGATTTGTTTCGCTCGTTTCATCCCGATGCGCATCCGTATAAGATGAGCATCGCGGAGTTTTCGCTCTAAAAACTAGCACCAATGGTTAGGTAGAGACCAATCGAAGATTTTTATGATTGTGACTCACCCAATTGAGCGAACATAAACGTATTGAACTCGATCGCGCGTGCAATATCGCTCAAACGGATATGCTCATTTGGCGCGTGGGCTCCGCTTCCGTAATAGATCGGGTTCCCGGCCGTGGTGACGCCCAGAAGCCGGACATTCTTTTTCATTGCCTCCAGTAAGGGCAGGGTACCGCCGACCAGTGGAGTGATCTCGGGTTCTTTACCCGTGAAATCCACGCAGATCTTTTTGATGCGTTGCGTAAAAACGCCATCCAATGGGGCGACAACCGGCTCGGCACCGCCCAGTTTCTTGACCTGAACATCCTCGAATCCCTGCGCTTTAAGATGGCTGTTCAATTTCTCCAAAATATCATCAGGGTTTTGTTCCGGTACGAGACGGAAATCCATCTTCGCCATGGCTTTGGCAGGGAGAACCGTTTTCATACCTTCTTCAACATATCCTGAAAGAAATCCGGCGATATTGGCTGTCGGTGAGTAAACCAATTCTTCCAGCTCGTAGCCGCGTTTATTTTGGAAGAACGAGTCAATGCCGTACATCTCAAGTTGTTTTTCTTCCATTTCCGGGTCGGCAAGCTTCCGCAACGCTTCTTTCTCCGATTCTGTTGGCGGACGGACGTGCTCATAAAAGCCAGGGATGAGCACCTTGCCATTTTCATCCTTCAGTGTGGCAAGGGCTTTGACCAGGCGCCATGGTCCGCTCGGGAGGAAGTGTGCGCCACCAGAGTGAGCGTCTTTTTTCATAACATCTACGTTGTATTCTACATATAGCATGCCGCGAAAGCCGAGAGCCAGGCTGGCTTGTCCCCTTTCGTTGAAGCCGCCGCCTTCCCATAACGCTCCATCCGCTTTGAAAAGATCCCCATGTTCGCGCGTCATCGCACCGAAGTGCGGACTGCCGATCTCTTCCTCGCCTTCGATGATCCACTTGACGCTGATCGGGAGTTGACCCTCTGCCGCCAGAATCGCCCGCATGGCGCAGATGCGAGAGATCAATTCCGATTTGTCATCGCTGATACCGCGGGCAAAAAGTTTCTCCTCCCGTTCAGCGACTTCAAACGGCGCACTATTCCACAATTCGATCGGGGTTTCCGGTTGGACATCATAATGGTTGTACAACAATAAGGTGAAATCGCTTTTACCTTTTATATATCCATATACATAGTTGGGTGCACCCGTGGTTTCGATTTGTCGTGTTTCAAAGCCCGTTTCTTTGAGAAGATTCTCCACCCAATCCGCTGTTTCTTTCATCATACGGTTTTGCGCCGCGACGCTTTCGAAACGGCAATAATCAGCGATCAACCCTTTGAAGTCATGAGTTTGGATCTTCAATTCTTTTTGTAATTTCTCATTCATGTTGTGCTCCTTAGGAAATTATTTCACCAAGATGAATATGTTTCTAGTCACTGGACTCCTCTTTTGAAATTGTTTCCATTGTCATAATGGGTCCCCAGTTTGAAAAGGGAGCTGGAAATTTGGGTTCTAAGTCTTAAATCCCTGCGAGCGCTAAAATCATGTAACAATAAAATCTGCTCAAAAGAATCATGTCGTTGATTCCTATCGGGATACATACCCGGCCGCTTGCGGCGTGATAGTATTGCTGCATGAGTCATATCATCCGAAAAAGTCATAATGTGTCCATTTTGGTCTAGCATTTTGTCTGTCCAGCGAAATATCGCAGAACTGTGATGGATGAGAAGGTTGACCAAGTGTTGAAAGAGATATGTTTAGAAATTGCCAATCGGTACCAAATAGAATTTCTCGAAATTGGAACGGATCAGGATCACGTGCATGTTCTGGTGCAATCCGTGCCGAGCTATAGTGCAACGAAAATCATCACGATCATCCAGAGTCTGACGGCACGGGAAGTGTTGGCTCGGGTACCCTCGGTCAAGAAGCAGTTGTGGGGTGGTGAATTTTGGAGCGCTGGCTATTATGTAGGTACTGTCGGGCAACATGCCACGGAAGAGACAATTCGACAATATATCAAAGATCAAGGTCAAGAAACAGAGTATAAGCAATTACACGTCCAGCAACTTAAATTGTTGTCGCGGAACGATACCCCGTCCGCTTGCGGCGGGGTGGTTCATTGTTCTACCAACCTTATCTTCTTATCGTCGCGTCCCTCTCTGGGCCCACACCAATCCACTTGACAGGGACTCCCACGGACTCTTCGATCATCTTGATATAGTTCTGCGCGTTCTCCGGCAAATCCTCAAATGATTTAGCTTTGTTAATGTCTTCCTTCCAACCTTTGACCGTTTGATAGACAGGTTCTACTTTGTCCAAACCATACGCGTCGACGTCTGCGTAACGAACGGGGTCACAGCTCAATTCATAACGCGTGCAAACTTGGATTTCATCCAATCCGCTCAAGGTGTCCAGTTTGGTCACGCATAATTCTGTTGTGCCACTTAATTCCGCGGCAGTGCGCACGATCTCCAAGTCCAACCAGCCGACGCGGCGGATGCGTCCCGTCGTCGCTGCGACCTCGGCAAATTGCTCATACACTTCGCTGGTGATATCTTTGATCTCAGTTGGCAGCGGTCCCGCGCCAACGCGGGTAGTATAGGCTTTGGTCACGCCGACGATGTCCGTGAGATAGCGCGGCGGGATGCCCAGCCCGGCTGAAGCGGCAGAAGGAATCGTGGTGGAGGCAGTGACGAAGGGATAAGTGCCCCAGTCCGTATCCAAAAAGGTTCCCATGGCTTGTTCGAGCAAGAAGTTTTTGCCCGCTTTCAAACCATCCTGCACCAGGGAGAATAATTCGTGAATGTAGGGCTTCAGCTTTAAATAATACTCACGATACGCATCACGAACCTTTTCATACTTCAACCTTTCACCACCTAAGGCGGCGATGATCTTGTTTTTTAATTCCAATTGCACGATGAGACGCAACTCAAATGCATTCGTCGTGAAATCCGTCCAGCGGATGCCGTTATAACTGACCTTGTCGGCAAACACCGGCCCGATGCCGCGTCGCGTGGTTCCAGTCGCGCCCACGCCCTTTGCTTCTTCGTAGAGTCCATCCAGAATCTTATGATAGGGCATGATGAGATGCGCACGCGGCGAAATCCATAAACGTCCTTCCACACCCACACCGGATTTGTTTAACATTTCGATTTCATCGATCAATACTTCCGGGTCGATTACCACACCGCCCCCGATCAGTCCCACGGCATTCTGTGCGAAAATTCCTGATGGCACAAGATGAATCTTGAACGCTCCATACTCGTTGATGACCGTATGCCCGGCGTTATTCCCACCGTTGAAGCGCGCTACATAATCGGCGCTCTCAGCCAGATAATCGACAACCTTCCCTTTGCCTTCATCGCCCCATTGCGAACCTACCACTGCGGTAACTGTCATACATACTCCTCCATTTGTAGTGACGACTTGAGTCGTCCATTCACTCAGCGACCGAAGTCGCTACTACGGATTACACGATCGGTGATTTGAATTGCCAAACCGATATAGTTCTCTGGCGACAGGCTCATCAACTTCAGGCGCGTTGCCTCATCGACCTCCAGCGCCTCCACCCAAAGCCGATAACTGTTCTCGTTTAGGACGCGTCCGCGCGTCTGGGATTTTAGCGACTCGTACGCATCGCTGCGGCCAGCCGCGCGTAGGATGGTCTGCGCGCCTTCACTGACAACTTCCCAATGTGATTCCAAATCTGCATTTAGTTTCTCTTCATCCGCTTCGATGCAACTCATGCCATGCATCAGACTGATCCAAGCCAATAATGTGTGACCCAGAGCCGTACCAAAGGTTCTGCGCACGGTCGAGTCTGATAAGTCTCGCTGCAACCTCGAGATCGTCAGCTTCCGTCCATAGTGGGTGAACAGTGCGTTGGCGAAACCGAGATTACCCTCGGCATTCTCAAAGTTGATTGGGTTCACTTTTTGCGGCATGGTTGAGGAACCCACTTCACTTTCGATCACTGCCTGTTTGAGATATCCATCGCTGATATATCTCCACATATCATGCGTGTAACCAACCAGGATCGAATTAATTAGTTTCAAGGTATCAAAGTAATGCACCCAATTGTCATAAGGAAGAATCTGCGTGCTTATCAGGTTCGGCTCGAGCCCCAGACTACGAATGAAGTTTTCGCTGAATGCCATCCAATCGACCTGTGGGGCGGCGGCTTGAAGCGCGTTGAAGTTTCCAACCGCGCCTGTCAGCTTGGCTTCGAACTTGTGATTCGCAACTTCAGCGCGGCATTTTTTTAGACGCGCCAGGTAGACTGCAATCTCTTTTCCCAGTGTGGTTGGCACAGCCGGCTGGCCGTGCGTGCGTGCCAGCATAGGGATGGCGCGATATTTTTTTGCAAAGTCGCGTAAGGTGGCAATCAAGTTATCCAATGTTGGAAGAATTACTTGATCACGCGAGTTCGCGTAGAGCAATCGCTTGTGCGATGCTGTTGGTGTCTTCCGACGTCAGGCCGAAGTGGATGAAGGAAATGATGTCACTCTGAGCCGTTCTTTGGCGAAGAGTCTTTTTCTTGTTGGTTTGGGATTCTTGATTGCTGCTGTGCAGTTCATCAGAATGACACGCGTTTAATTTTTCGCGCAGAAAATATTCAATGGCTTTGACGTCATGTTTGGTGATCTTTTCCTGCTCCTGAATCATTCTGCGCGTCTTCATCGGTGAAAACGTCAAGGACTGCGCGTTCGGAAGCAGTCAAAGGGCGGACCAGGCCTGTGTCGGAGAGGCCAGCCAGAAAGTCCAGCTCGAGGCGGACGCGGTCACGCAGAAAGGCGTATTCAGAAAAGAAATCCCTCAAAGGAGCTGTTTCTTTTTCATATCGTCCATCTAGAGGAGAAAGCGCGTGGAGGGTCATGCGCAGGCATTATAATTCGTGCGATTGATTTCATGAGGAGAGATTATGAAAATACTTCCCAATACAGCATTGACCTACGATGATGTTTTATTAGTGCCGCAATACTCGGATGTGGATTCGCGCCGGATTCTTTCCACGAAAGCCTGGCTGACAAAGAAGATTGCCCTGCAGATGCCGATCGTTTCAGCGAATATGGATGTGGTGACCGAGCATGAGATGGCGATCACGATGGCACGTGAGGGTGGCATTGGGATCATCCATCGTTTTATGACGATCGCAGAACAGGCGCGCCAGATTGGACGCGTAAAGAAGGCCGAGTCTTTTATTGTCGATGAGCCCATCGCCATGACAGAATCCAACACGGTGGGGGATGTAAAAAAAGTGGTGGAGGAGACGGGCACCGGTGGCATTTTGATCGTGGATAAAAATGAAAAATTGATCGGCATTGTTTCGACACGCGATCTGCTGTTCGAGAACGATGACAATAAGCCGGTGACGGCCATTATGTCGCGGGAAGTACATACTGCACCCCCCGATACTTCCCTGAAAGAAGCGGAACGCTTATTGCATGAACATCGGGTGGAGAAGCTGCCATTGGTCCATGAAGATGGCAGGGTGGCCGGTTTGGTGACATTGAAGGACATTACGAAGATCACTCAATTTCCAAAAGCGACAAAGGATGCCAAAGGAAGATTGGCGGTCGGCGCGGCGGTGGGCGTGCGAGACAGGGAAATGCGGCGGGTCGAGGCGGCGTTGGAGGCTGGTGCAGATTGTATCGTGGTGGATATCGCACATGGCGATTCGCACCTTGAGATCGAGATGATCAGAAGTATTCACAAGCATTTTGCCGAAGCGCAGATCATCGCCGGGAATGTCGCCACCGCGGATGGCACAAAACGTCTGATCGATGCTGGTGCTGATTCTGTCAAAGTCGGTGTGGGACCTGGTTCGATTTGTATCACGCGCGTCGTGGCAGGTTCAGGAGTGCCGCAGGTGACTGCGGTGATGGAGTGCGCTAAAGCCGCACGTGGATATGGCATCCCGGTCATCGCGGACGGTGGTATCCGGCAGCCTGGGGATCTGGCCAAAGCCATCGCTGCCGGTGCACAGAGCGCCATGATCGGCAGTATGCTGGCCGGCACCGATGAAAGCCCGGGGTTGGTGATGACCAGGAAGGGTCATCGTTACAAAGCCTCGCGTGGTATGGCTTCACTTGAAGCAAATATCGATCGTAACAAACGCGAAGGCAATGACCTGACTCAGGATGAGATCGATGAATATGTCGCGGAAGGCGTGGAGGCGGCTGTGCCTTATCGCGGAGAGGCGCGCGAAGTGCTGACTCAACTGCTCGGCGGATTGCAATCAGGCATGAGCTACAGTGGCGCGCACTCCATTGAAGAGTTCCAGCAAAAGGCTCTCTTTGTGCGTATGACCGGCGCGGGATTGAGAGAGTCGGGGCCACACGATGTTGAGGTATTAACGTAGTTGTAAACCGCTATCTCCTCCTGGCCCTGTTCCCCTGCGCGAAGAGGGTGTACAGTTTGACAATGAAGAATTTACAGGCTGACATTCATTGGTTGTCCATTGTTGGTGTCTTGGGCCATCCTGTTTCCGCTGCCTTGAGCAGCGATATTTTTGTTAAATCGATCATCCAAGATTTGAATTTAATATCAATAGTACCGAAGCACATTGTAGGCTCTTCTCTGGAAGGGTATACTCATCCCGGTGCTACCATGACGGCTGCCAGGCTGATGCCGGGTTGTGTTCGTTATGGGCACCGAAATTATGGAGAACTAGATGACTGAAGCGCTCATCATTGATGACAATCGTTCCACAGCCGACGCTCTTCGTCAGATGTTAACGGTTCTCGGATTCAAGGCACGCGTGGCCTATGGCTCAATTCCCGCGATGTCATCATTGGCAAGTGGTTTTACCCCACAATTTATCTGCCTGGATATCAATATGCCCGGCGTGGATGGCACGGAAATCCTGGCGTACCTGCGCCGCGAGCCCCGATTGATTCCCGTGCCGGTCTTCGTGGTTACGTCTGACGATCAGCCGGAGACGCGTAAGAAGGTAATGCAACTGGGCGCAAATGTATTGATCATCAAGCCGGCTACGATCGATGCATTGGAAGATGCTTTGAAGAAGACGAAGTTCCTGAAGTAGATTTTGCTCCATGGAGAGATGCTTAGCCGCCACTTTCAAGTGGCGGCTATTTTTGTGAGTTAAAATATTTGGCACAAGAGGTGTAAATCGTGAAAAAAGTATTCTTCCTGGTGATGATAACCAGCTTTTTCCTGTCTGCATGTGGCGGGGGTGAAAGTTCTTCCAGTTCTGCTGTAAATGCCACGCTGGCGCCTGTTCCCGCTGAATATGCGGGGAAAACAAATCCATTGGGGGAGTATGCGGCGACCGAAGGTGCAAAAGTATTTCATTCAAACTGTGAGGCCTGTCATGGGCCTCAAGGCCATGGAGATGGACCTGCTGGCCAGGCGTTGGAACCCAAGCCCAAGAATCTGGCTGAATTGCAGAAGGTGGCCAGCGATGATTATCTCTTCTGGCGAATTAGCACCGGCAGACCGGGAAGCTCCATGGTGGGCTGGAGCGGAATTCTCACTGAGGAACAAATCTGGCAAACGATTTCGTTGATTTGTACCTTAAAGTGAATCTTCTCAGCCAATCTTAAGCTATTGGCGTTTATTCTTTGTATTAGCGATGTATAATATCCAAAATATAAGGATAATGCCATGCCAATTTCTGCGGGAGTTTCTGCACCAGACTTTGAATTGCTTGATGACACCAGCACGCCACGCAAACTATCTGATTATCGTGGAAAAAATGTAGTTTTGTATTTCTATCCGGCAGATAATACATCTGGTTGTAGCAGGGAGGCTTGTAACTTCCGTGATGATTACTCGGCCTATCAACAAGCGGGGGTAGTCATTCTGGGTGTCAGCCCGGATAATGTTCTCTCACATGAAAGTTTCAAGAATAAATTTCAACTACCGTTCCCTTTACTGGCCGATGTAGGACATGAGGTTTGTGACTTGTATCAGGTTTGGGGGCCAAAGAAGTTTTTGGGCAAAGCCTACGAAGGAGTTTTGCGCACAACCTTCCTGATCGATGAAAATGGAAAAATCGTCAAAGTGTTTGAGAAAGTGCGTCCGTCAGAGCATAGCGCGGAAGTGCTTTCAGTGTTGGAACTCACTTAGTTTAACGGTATTCGTGTTCGGTTGCGTGCGGATCGAAATTTTCATTTGCATTGATTCGTGACAAATAAGCGAAAGTTTGGTAAATTTAGACGGTTTTTGACTAGGGCGGTCCCCGTTTTGATTTTGATTGAATTGAGGAGAGAGAACGTATGCGACACTATGTCACTGTGGGAATCCTTGTCATTGTTATGAGTGTTCTCACCTACCTGGGCCTGAACTCGGCCGGGTTGATGCCTGTGGAAGCCAGTGCCCAGGCAATTACGATTGATCGGTTATGGAATTATCAATTAATTGCCATATCCTTTCTTTTTTCCTTGATCGTCGTTCCGCTGATTTACAGCCTGGCGGTATTTCGTCGGAAAAAGGGCGATACTACAGATGCAGAACATATTGAGGGGAATACCCAACTGGAAATTACCTGGACTGTTTTTCCGTTAATTCTGGTCGTGGTTTTTGCTTACCTGGGGTCCGCCAATCTGGCAGAAATTCGCCGAATTGATCCCGAGGCCATGGTGGTGAAGGTAACCGGTATGCAATGGTCATGGAAGTTTGAGTATCCAGCTGATCCTGCCACCGGCCTGGCGGTTGCGTCTGATGAACTTCATATTCCAGTAGGGAAACAAGTTCTCTTGCAGATGACTTCCAAGGATGTAATCCATTCTTTCTGGGTGCCGGAGTTTCGTGTCAAACAGGACCTGGTGCCCGGACGCATTACCGAACTGCGTATCACCCCCGTGCTTAAGGGAAACTACCAGGTTCGTTGTGCTGAATTGTGTGGTACCTCTCACGCATATATGAGAAGTCCGGTCGTGGTTTCGAGCCAGACGGATTACGAGGCCTGGATGGGCGGGCAGTTGAAGGCCGCGGAGCAATTGGCTGCCACGCCGGAAGGTGCTGGTCAGCTTTTGGTGTCTTCCAACGGATGCGCTGCCTGCCATTCGACCAATGGTTCCGCCGGTGTAGGCCCCACGTGGTCTGGATTGTATGGCTCCCAGGTGAAATTGAGCGATGGTAGCACTGTAACAGCCGACGAGGCATACTTGACGGAGTTTATCAAATCACCGCAAGCAAAGATTGTGGCTGGCTTTGAAACACAATTGATGCCAACGTTCGGTTTTACAGATGAACAGATCGCGAATATCGTTGCATACATCAAGACGCTGAAATGATTGGTGGAGGAAACGAAATGAAAAAAACAAGCACGGTTGGCCGAGGTTTGTTGCTTCTGCTGGTTGGTGGGGCGGTAGGTTATGGAATCGGTCTGGTCATCGATTTGCTGGTATCAGGCGCGCTTAACTTTTCCGGGTCTGTTGCGGCTGCCTTTGCTCTATTGCTGGCCTTGGCTTCCTTCTTCTTTGGACTGTACGGTTATCGTGGTATTACGCGTGGTTTGGTCTGGCAGGTTGCAGGCACGCTCATTGGTGGGCTCTTTGTGACAGGGCTGCGTGCTTTGATGGGAAGCGTACCTGTATTTGGTACATTCTTTTTCAGCGAACCTGCCTGGGTGGTTGGTGCCCTAGTGGGTGACATCTCCTTCCTCTTCGGCGTAGGTGTGGTGGACGATTGGCTGAAATGGACGCGCGGTATCGAGACGCCTGAACATCATGAAGATAAACCCGGTTGGGAAAAATATTTTGGCGTTTCGTTGGATCACAAAGTAATCGGTATTCAATACACAGTGACAGCTCTGGTCTTGATCGCCATCGGCGGCACTTTTGCCTTGATCTTCCGTACTGAACTCGCCGAATCGCAGCTGCAATTCCTGACGACAACGCTGCGTTTGTTCGATCAGAATGGTCCCCAGATCTATAACACGTTGATGTCCCTGCATGGGATTATCATGATTATTTCCATTCTGCTCGGTGTTTCGGGCATTATGAACTATGTGGTGCCAATGATCGTTGGTGCACACGATATGGCTTTCCCGCGCTTGAATGCCTTTGCATTTTGGGTTTCCGTTCCGGCTTCTGTGTTACTGTTGATGGCCCTCGTGCTCGGCGGTTTTGATACAGGTTGGACGGGCTACCCGCCTCTTTCGGCGCGCGCGCCGGTCGGCATGCAAATGTTCTTCCTGGGTGTCTTTACGGCCGGCTGGTCATCCATTCTCGGGTCGTTGAATGTGATTGCCACAGTTGTGCGCATGCGTGCCAGGGGAATGAGCGCCATGCGTCTGCCCATTTTTGTCTGGGCGGCGATCGCCACCTCCATTATTGCATTGACGGCCACGCAGTTGATTGGTCTTGCCTTTCAGCTGGTACTATTCCAGCGTTTGTTGGGCATGGGTTTCTTTGACCCGGCCAAGGGCGGGAATCCGGTACTGTTTCAGCATCTGTTCTGGTTTTATTCACATCCCGCCGTCTACGTCTTCGTGCTGCCGGGCCTGGGCGTGATCTCCGAACTGTTGCCGGTTTTTGTGCGCAAGCCGTTGTTTGGGTATCGCTGGATCGCGCTCTCGTCCCTTGGAATTGCATTGGTTGGTTTCACGGTTTGGGCGCACCATATGTTTGCGTCCGGTATGAACGAATATCTGCGTGTTCCGTTCATGTATAGCACTTTGCTTGTGGCCGTTCCAACGGGCGTGAAATTCTTCTCCTGGGTGGCGACGATCTTTGGCGGCAAGATCGAGACTCCGACCCCGATGCTCTTTGTGCTCGGCGCGATCATTGTGTTCCTCCTGGGCGGTCTTTCGGGACCTCCGCTGGCTGACGTTTCAACCGACCTTCACCTGACCGATACATATTTCGTCGTCGGCCATTTCCACGATACGATTTTCGGCGGATTTGTCTTCCCATTCTTCGCCGCGATCTATTATTGGTACCCGAAGGCAACCGGCCGGCGCATGAGCGAGTTCTGGGGCAAGGTTCATTTCTGGATGATGACGCCAGCTTTCTTGATATTGACCTTTGGTATGATGCGCCTCGGTCTGCTCGGTATGCGCCGCCGCATCGCGGACTACGATCCTGCCCTGGGTTTCGATACCACCCATTTGATCATGACCATTGCCGCCTTCTTCATTGCCCTTTCAGTCTTGATCTTCTTTATCAATTTGATCCGGAGTGTCAAACACGGTGAACAAGCAGAAGGCAATATTTGGAACTCACGCTCTCCCGAATGGCAGGTGCCTTCCCCAATGCCCGTGCATAACTATGATGTTCCCTTTGAAGTGGTTGGCGAGCCCTATGATTATGGCCTGGCCGGCTCGAAGTATGTAGAGTTTATCTCGGAAAGTAAGAAGCATTAATCCCAGGCGTAGGATGACAATGAACCATACACAAGATAAAAAATCAATATTGAACCAGGGCATATTCATCTTTGTCTATCTGGCTGTTTTGACTGGCATGGAATTTTTGATTGCGATCGCCTTTGACGCCATTCCCTTGTTGGCTGTTGTGGCGCTGGTAAAAGCAGTCCTGGTTGTGTACTACTATATGCATATTTACAAGCTCAATATCGAGCAGGATGATGATACTGCATCTTATGCTTACAAGACCGATACAAATCGCCTGGGCCTGTGGTTGTTCTTGACATCAGATACATTTGTCTTCGGTGGGTTAATGATGATGCGTTTTAACTTGCTTGGTTTAACACGCCCGGATTTGAATCAATTGCTCGGTTTGGGTGTGACATCCATCCTGCTGATTTCGTCTTTCTTTATGAATCGCGGCGAGATTTTGATGAACAACGGAAACCGTCAGGGTTTTCTCACGAATACGGCGATTACCTTTGTCCTAGGTCTGGGCTTTTTGTTGGGGGTTGTCTTTGTAGAGTGGAGAGGTGCCATTGCGGAGGGATTGACGCCGAGTAGTGGAACGGCAGGTGCTGCCTTCTTTATGATGACTGGTATGCATGCCTTTCACGTCTTGACCGGTTTGATCATCCTGGCGATTGTCTGGTTGAATGGCAGGCGCGGCCTATATGATCAGAAGAATTATCCAGTCGAGGCCGCGGCGGTGTACTGGCATTTCGTTGATGTGGTTTGGATATTTTTCTATCCCGCTTTATATTTGATCGGCACAGCAGTGAAGTAACCTGGCAGGAAGTTTTTTAGGCGGGCAAGACTGGAATGTAAATCGGGGCGGCCTCCAGGGGTCGCCCCGATTTTCGGGTGTATGATTGGAAGGTAGGCAGAGTTATGGATAGAAAAACCCTTTTGGTGGGTGTTGCATCGTTTCTGGTCATCGGAGTGATGGCGGCCGGCTTTTACTTTTTTTCAAAACCTGCCCATTTTCGTGGCACAACCTATACGGAACCCTATCCTGCGGCGCCAGAGTTTGAACTGATGCGTGCTGCCGGAACGCGTTTTCAGCTGAGTGAGATGCGGGGCAAGGTGGTGGTGCTGTACTTCGGTTATACATCCTGCCCGGATGTCTGCCCCACAACTTTGGCCGAGTTCAAACAGGCACTGGATCAATTAGGGAATGATGCCAGTCACGTGCAGGTTGTATTTGTGACGGTGGATCCGGACCGTGATACACCCCAACGTATGCAAACGTATGTGGATCATTTCAATGCAAATTTCATTGGGTTGAGTGGATCAGAAGATGTCTTAACAAAAGTGTGGAATTCCTATGGTATCTATCGAGAAATCGTGCAAGGTACATCCGCGGCCGGTTATTTGGTAAATCATACCTCGCGCGTGACACTGATCGATCAGCAGGGAAACCTGCGCGTATCCTTCAGTTTCAATACGCCCGTGGAAGATATGGTTCATGATCTGAAGCTCTTACTGAAGCAGACGCTTTAGCAATAGAGTTCGCTAACGTGTATTGAAAGAAGTATATGCATTTTCCGAAATCCCTTTTCAAACAAATCCTGGTTTCGTTCATGGTGGCTCTGGTGTTGGCGGTGGCCATCAGCGAGATCCCGTTTATTTTCCTCCGGGAAACCGCTCGGCCTCCCAAACAAATCGTTCTCACTATTCCTGCCGGTACAGCGGAACAAGTTGCGCGCGGTGAAAAACCGCCCTCTATTCCTGACAATATGATTTTTGTCGTCGGTGATACGCTGGTCGTCAAGAATGATGATAGTGTGGATCATAAGTTGGGGCCACTATGGATTCCCGCCAACTCCTCCGCACAATTGCCGTTGGATGAGGAAGAAAAACTCGCTTTTCAGTGCAGCTTTCAGCCCACCCAGATATTTGGGCTGGATGTGCGGGAACCCCTCACTGCCGGCACACGCATTTTCGGGATTCTCTTTGTTGCCGTACCCATGGCAAGTTTGATCGCCCTCTACAGCCTGCTGATACCTTCAAAGAAAAAAGAAAATGTCCCTGCTTAAGGCGTTTCAGCTTAAATGGCTGCCCATCACGGTCCTTGTCCTGGCGGGTACGGCTTTGTGTATCCGTCTTGGTATTTGGCAGTTGGACAGATTAGCGCAGCGCCGTGCCTTCAATACCCAAGTGGAAAACTCACGTGCTCAACCGCCTTTGGATCTCAATCGGGATCAACTGGAGACTATCACCGGGATGGAATGGCGTTCTGTAAGGGTCGACGGGGAATACGACTTCGATCATCAGGTTGTCTTGCGAAATCAGTATTATCAGGGCCAGTATGGATATCATCTACTGACTCCGCTTCGCTTCGACGGGCAGTCTGTCCTCATTGATCGTGGCTGGATCCCTGCTGATGGCAATTCCACACCTGCCGATTGGCGCAAGTATGACGAAGCCGGTGTGGTGGATCTCTCAGGGCAGGTTCGGCTCCAGCAGACCAAACCTGCTTTCGGCGGGGTTGTTGATGCGCTGCCTGAAAATGGATCCATGCTGGAGATTTGGAATAATCTCGACCTAACTCATATCGCTGCACAGATGCCTTATCCTCTGTTGCCCGTTTACGTCCAGCTCGATCCAGTTGAATCGGATGCGACACCGCCAATTCCTTTCCAGCCAGAAGTCGACCTGTCAGAAGGTCCACACATGGGATATGCCACTCAGTGGTTTGCCTTTGCGGCCATATTGTTTGTCGGTTATCCATTTTTTCTGAGAAAGCAGGAAAAAGGCTCGAAATGAAATATTCACTTAGATCTTCCTTTGCGAGAATGGTGCTGATTCTATTTTTTGCAATACTGCTTTTGACCGTTGCTGGCCGCATGGTCCATGTAACAGGTGCCTGGGCGTTCTGCAATGGTTTTCCATTTTGCGTACCCAGCGATCCGGTAGGTTGGTTGAGACAGGCGCATATCGCCCTGGCCGGTATTGCCTCCATCCTGATGTTTTTCGTGTTGCGAAAAGCCTGGAGAGAGCAGCGCGATCAGCGAGTCTTGCTGCCATTAACCACCATTCTGGGCGTGATGTTTTTTGGTCAGGCATTGGTGGGAGCCATGCAGGTTACCTTGAATTACCCAACGCATCTGGTTTTCCTGCATACTCTGACAACGATTGCCTTATGGGTTTCCTTGATCCTGCTTGTATACACCTCCGGCGTATTGGCGGTGGACGGTGCATCCGTTCAGAAATTTGACACGCATCAACGTATAAAAGATTTTTTTGCCCTTTCCAAACCTTTGATCGTGGGATTGTTATTGATCACAACCTACGGCGGGTTGGTCATCGGCGGAAAAACATGGCCCTCTTTTTCTCTCACAGTCTGGACTTTGCTTGGTGGTGCCCTGGCGGCCAGCGGTTCGAGCGCTTTGAATCAATATATAGACCGCGAGCTTGACAAACAGATGCAGCGTACGGCGAAACGCCCGCTGGCAGAAGGTCGCCTGACAGACGCGGAGGGCCTGGCGTTTGGACTCGCCTTATCGCTGATCAGTTATTATCTTTTGGCGTGTTTTGTCAATGGTCTGGCAGCCTTGCTTTCGCTCACCGGAATTATTTATTATGTGATTTTGTATAGTCTCTGGCTGAAGAAAGCGACCGTGCAGAACATCGTTATCGGCGGTGGAGCAGGGGCAATTCCACCACTCGTGGGTTATGCTGCTGCGACAGGGCACCTGGATTGGACTGCCTGGATTCTCTTTGCGATTATCTTCATGTGGACACCCCCTCATTTTTGGGCGCTGGCGATTGTGCGTATGAAGGACTATGAAAAGGCAGGTGTGCCCATGATGCCGGTGGTACGCGGTGAATTGGAGACGCGCAAGCAGATATTTATTTACACCATTGAATTGATCGCCGTCACTCTTTTACTCCCCATTCTTCATCTGGCTGGGGTCATTTATCTGGTTTCCTCCATTCTGCTGGGGGGTGCCCTCATTTACGCTGCCTGGGCTGTATGGAAAAAGGGTGGAAACAAAGTCGCCTGGCGGATGTACAAGTGGTCGAGTACGTATCTTGTGTTCATCTTTTTGGCGATCATGATCAATTCAGTGTTGTAGCTAAATTCAGGAGACTACTCTTTTGTTAGGATGATCGCAGTATGATCTTCGTAGGCAGTATTCCATCCCTGGAGTTTTAATTCGCGATCCAGAGCCGAACCTGACGGAACGATCACCCACCTAACATTGTATTGCTGAAAGGTATCCTGCCAGCCCGCGCGCAGCGTGACAATGGCTTCATATTGCATGGTAATCTGTCCACTTGTATCTGCCATACTGTCGATAAAAGGCAGGTGTTCGGGCCACAAGTGGAGAGCAAGATAGCCGCCCCAGTTCAGGTCGTTGAACATGTTTCCTGGCTGCGGGTGACTTTCCAACCAGTCCGTTGCACGAACCGGGAAAGATGGTTCTTCGAATTGATACAAACGTTGTACCCTGTTGCTGAAGATAAGTATGCAACCCGATAGGATTACGAAAGTCGTAATCCAGGTAATGCCTTTTATCTGTCCCTCAACTTGTTGGAGCGATGACTCAAGCTTGTCCAAAAGTGGGACACGTTTTATTTCAACGAGTGCTGCCGCCATTGCAAATGGCGCGACGATGCCATACAAGTGGACATTTCGCACCGCGATCAATCCCATTGCGCTAAAACCCGCCAACAACAATCCCTGTCCGGAGGAAAATCTATTTTTTTTGATTGCCAAGAGAAATATGGAAAAGATGAGGAGGCCCATCAACAACCGTAGTTCGGGGTTTTGGAAATCCGGTGGATTGGCCTCCAACATATGCGACATCAAGTAGCGATTATTGACAAAACCCAGGATACTCGTCCACGGTTGGAATCCGCTCGGGTTGATCAAGCTGGCGGCCCCGGATAAAACAAGCGTCATCCAGATATTTTTCCCGGTATTCAAGTTTGCATTTGCACGATCGAATAGATAATCCAGCAGCCAGCCGAAGGCATGGGCCAGCAGCACAAATATTCCCGCAATAAATTCTCCATGCAGATTGCTCCATAGCAGCATCAGCAGCGGAAAACGCCAGATCTGAATCTTTTCCCCCCTTTGTAAATCGTCTGCCCATGACAACCATACTGCCAGCAAACACATCGATACGAGATGGGGGCGGACGGCCCAATTTATCGAGGTTACAATTGCGCCCCAGCATATCAAAACAAGAATGGGAATACGGAGATTTAGTGTATTGGACAGCTTGTTATATAGGGTTGTAAATGTGGTTGCCATCAACAAAGCCGATAGTGTTACGAGTCCGGCTAATCCCAATCGCGAATATATCAGAAAGAACAGGACATCTGTCAACCACTCGTGGGGCACGTAGCGTTGATTTAGGTATGGGTAGACGAATATTTCTGTGGTGGGGATGATATGATTTTGCAGGATGTACCTTCCGGTCAAGAGATGTCGTGGAAGATCCCCATCAAGGTTGAGCATCCGCTGTCCAAGCAGCAGGACAGTAATAAAAATGGCGATGAAAAATATATCCCGTATCCTGGGAAGGGGCCAAAGCGTAAGGTTTGATCTCACCGGAAAAAGCCCACTACTTAAGTTTGGTGGTTAAGACGCCCACAAAGAAACTGGCAAAAAGTGTTTGAAAGCCCAGCGTAAACAAAACTGCGCCGGGGATAACCAGTCTCATGGAGACTGTCGGGTCAATCGGACCAAAAAAATTTTCGCCCCAGTACACCAACGCTCCGACGGAGCTGGCAAAGCCCAGCAGGATCATCCCCAGACTGATCAAAATGCCTTTTTCCAGGCCGATCTGCCGGAGGATCTTTTCAGTTAAAGAGTCCTTTGGCAGCAATTCGGCGTTGACGCCAAAAACATAAGTGAAGAGGGAAAACAACACTGATTGAACACCAAGAATAATAAGGAAAGCCGCGTATAAAAGAGTGTTAATGTCCAGCGTGAGCCCGCCCATTTTCCTCGGGCCACCCAGTAGAAAAACCGAAACTAGCACGCCGAGGATGGTGAGGAAAGCTCCAGGATAAAGAAATAACCAGCGCGGACTATACAGCAGCAGAAACCTCAAATGTCGCCAGCCATCGGACCAGGTGCGGAGGTGGGGCGGTCGGCTGCGCCCATCTGGATACAAAATGACCGGCACTTCCTTGACCTTCAAACCTTTCATGGTGGCTTTGACGATCATTTCGCTGGCGAATTCCATCCCTGTCGTTTGCAAATTCAGCGAAGGCAGCACTTCTTTTCGAAGCCCGCGCAGTCCGCAATGGAAGTCCCCAATCTCACTGTTGAAAAATAGTCGGGCGATCCAACTCAACACGGGATTGCCCAAATATTGGTGGAGGAATGGCATGGCACCTTTCTTGATGCCACCCTGGAAGCGGTTACCCATGACCAGATCGAATCCATCTTCCAAGGCATCGACGAACGCCTTGAGCTCGGAAAAATCATAGCTGTCGTCTGCATCGCCCATGATGATATATGAACTTTGGGCTGCTTCAAAGCCTCCCCGCAAGGCGTTTCCATATCCCTTTTGTTCAACATGCATAACGCGCGTTCCCATTTCTTCTGCCACTGCCACGGACCCGTCTGTACTTCCATTATCAGCAATAATAATCTCCCCGGTAATGTGATTTGTATCAAGAAAATTCCGGGCCTTGCGGATGCAGGTCGGGAGCGTTTCGGCCTCGTTCAGGCAGGGCATGACGATGGAAACCTCGTAAGGTTTTTTCACAATAATTCACCAATGTTTGATTGTTGTCAAAAGTCTGCCGGAAATTATAACCGCTCAAAGACGTAGAGATTGTTCAGTCCAAGTTGGAATTTTTGCTTCGTAATGAGCCGAAACCCTTCGGGCAAGAAAATGTTCGGCAGGTCGTCTGGTGAAAAACCATGATGCTCTTCCAGGGACATGCCATCCACAATGCGCAGAAAGAGTAGGATGGACAGGATTTTATCCACGAGTACGGAAGGGACGGTGATGACCACGCGTCCGCCCTTTGATAACAGTCGGCTTGATTCCCTGGCAATCATGGATTTTTCCCGCATATGTTCAATCGTTGCCAGCAGGACAACAGCATCAAAGGAACCAGCCCGGAAAGGCAAGCCCTCCTGGAACGGCCTTGCAAAAAACTGATGTCCCCGCGTGTCCCGCTTTTCCTGATATAGAGGATCGAAACCAACGCTGGGGGCAATTTTTTTCCCCAGCCTCTTTAAAAACTCACCCTGAAAGCAACCAATATCCAAAACGCGACTTCCCTGAGGCACCCAGCGGGCCGCCACTTGCATTCGCCATTGTTGAATGAAGTAATCTCCAACTCTCATGTGTTCTCAATGTTTGTCCTGGAATAAAAACAAGCGGTATGCTGTTTTGCACACCGCTTATTTTCATGTGATGATTATTCTCCCAGATAATCCCGTAGCTTGCGCCGGATGGAGGGGTGGCGCAGACGGCTCAAAGCCTGCGCTTCGATTTGACGCACGCGCTCGCGGGTAACGCCCATCTTGCGCCCTACCTCTTCAAGAGTATAGGCCTGCCCATCCAGAAGGCCATAACGCAATTGCAGGATGCGAACTTCACGCGGGGGCAATCCGTTCAGCACCTCGCCGAGATGCTCGCGTAGCAGATTGTACGTAGCCGTGTCGTCCGGAGGGGGCGCTTCATCGTCTTCGATGAAGTCACCCAGCACCGAATCCTCTTCATCGTCGGTCGGAGTCTCGAGCGAGAGAGGGCGCCGCGCCACTTGAATCATATTTTCCACCTTCTTGGGTGGCACATCCAGTGCGACGGCCAATTCTTCCACGCTTGGCTCACGGCCCAGACGCTGGGTCAGTTGGTGCTGAACACGCAACAGTTTATTGATCTGGTCACCCATGTGCACCGGCACACGGATGGTACGTCCCTGGTCTGCGATGGCACGCGTGACTGCCTGACAAATCCACCAGGTTGCATACGTGGAGAACTTGTGTCCACGACGATAATCGAATTTTTTGGTGGCGCGGATCAAGCCAATATTGCCTTCCTGAATCAAATCGAGGAAAGGAACACCGCGCCCCATATATTTTTTTGCTACTGAAATGACTAGACGAGAGTTGGCCGTGATCAAATGTTCACGCGCAGCCCAGCCATCTTCGATGAGTTTGCGCAGCTCGGTGCGACGCCGCGGGCTGGCATTTCCTTTGGCCAATTCTTCACGCGCCATGCGTCCACGCTCAATGCGCTGTGCCAGTTTCACTTCTTCTTCGGCGGTCAACAGTGGCACACGGCTGACCTCTTTAAGATACAAACCTATTGTGTCGTCAGTATCTATATTTGCCAGATAGTCATCCAGGGAGAGATCTACTTCCGGCTCGGCCTCTGCTGCCTCCACCGCGACCAGTTCATCCTCAGTGGGTTCTGACGTGGTGGCGTCTTCCACAAAAGGAATCCCCACGCTTAATAGAGCCGAAAAAGCCTCTTCGAGCTGTTCAACGTCCTGTTCGGCCTCGGGGAAGAAATGCAGTATATCATCCAGCGTGATATAGCCCTTTTGCCGGCCCAATTCAATGAGCCGCGCAATGGCGGAAAATTCTTCTTCTTCGTCGACCATCAATATTTTGTCTACATCCATTCGCTATAGGTCCATTTTCTTTTTCTAACAGAATACACTTTTTTCAAGTGAATTACAATATATTTTTCATTGCGTTTTATTAGACGTACCTTTTTACAAAATGTTACGGTATCGGAACCGTAATTTTAGCGGTTACCAGCCTAAGGCGTGGCTGGAACCGGGCTTGGATTGGGCGTTGCTGTTGCCATATACGGGGGGGTGGTCAGGAGGCCAAGCAGTGGGTCTACTGCGCTGTTACTGACAATCACAATGCTGCCGTCCGTACCACGTACGTAATAGCCGCTTTCCGTGGGGGTCATAACACCAATTTGGACGCTTCGTTCCACTCCCCCCGTGAACTCGACCGTGAGGATATATTGAGGCGTGTCCAGGCCCACTACTTTGGGATCCACGTTGGGGACGCGATCCAAAATCCGCATGGTTGTGACCTGCGTCGAGGCCGCCTCAGCCGCCGCCTGGTCTGCCTCGGTAGATATGGGTTCTTTCACCACCCATAGGTTCTGTGGATCACGCGCCAGCTCAACGATGCCCTCCGATTTTGAGTAAAGGCGGATGTTGGTTGGAACACCCTGCTCTGCACTAAACAAATAGGATATCTCTTCCGTGGGCTCGGCTGTGAGGGAAGCGGATACATCCGCAGGTGCTGTTTCGCGGTGATTCAGAAAATAATATAAGCCTGCAGAGTCCAAGGAGAATTAGGATATAGACGATGGTAGAGCGGCGAATCATACATCATCCCTGTCGTCTGCGAGTGACCCAGGCGGAAATGCCTCCGAGGAGAATCAGACCCGGGATGATAAAGACAGAACTCAGCAGGATGCCAATCCAATGAAGTTCCTGGGGAGGGTTGAACGTGCGATCGGTGGGCGTCTTGGGTGTGATGTTGGCAATGTTTTCCTGTTCAGCGGCCCAATCTACAGAGTTGACGAACATGTCTCCGTTGCCGTAGGCGTCGAAGTTGGCATCGATGGCAAAATTAGAACCGCCAAATACAACCACACGACCTTGGGTATTCGAATTTTCGCCAGCAACGACCAATGCCAAAGGACCAAGCGATTCGGTTGCCTCATCATAGCTTGGCGGGCCGCCGCCCTGGGTCAGGCTTTGAAAATCCTTTTCGCCCCAGGAGTTTTGTCCGGTCTGCACCAGTGCATTAACTGTAACGCCATCTACGGGGGAAGTGGTCAGACTCTGGGTGAAAGGGAAAAAGGTCACCAGATTGTTCATGTTGCGCGTGACTGCGTGAGAGGTGTCGTAATAGGCGGCCGCGGCTGTCGTGGGCTGGGGACTGTTCAGATCGATCACGATGTCGTTATCGAAGCTGATTCCCCAATCGGCGGACAGCATCTCGGCCAGAGGATCCTTTGCCTCGCCGAAATCTGTCAATGCGGTGGCATCCTCCATCACGATCAATGAACCACCGTTGGCCAAATAATCTTTTAGCAGCTTTACTTCATTTTCAGAGACCGGCTTGATCGGACCGGCGATTACAATCGTGCTGGCATCATCAGGGATTTTATTGTCGGCCAGCAGATTGAGAGTCTTTACTCCGTAGTTCTTGCTTTCAAGTGTGCTTTTGGCGCGCGTCATGGACGTGTCGCCGGATTGTTCGATATCATGTTCGCCATGACCGGTCAGGAAATAAACCACGTTGTTGCCCGGGTTAAGTAGGCGCAGCAATCCCTTGAGAATTTCTGACTCGCTGGCGGAGGCCACAATTTCCTTTTGTTGACCCATTTGCAGCAGGATCTTTCCATCGCCAGTGATGCCTGCACTGATCGCAGCCTGTGGATCGCGATCCGGATTGATGAACTGGTAATCAAATTTACCGTTGCTGGCAGCCTTGATGTTGCCTAATAGCTGCTCCGCGGTGGCTGTGCTGCTCTGGGAAAAGAAAGCGGTCGCGGTTACCTTTTGGGGTAGGGTTTTCAGCGCGGCCGACAATTCCGGTGAAAGCGTATTGACCTTATCTTCTGTGAGATCGGCCACTTTGACGGGGTTTTGTTCGGCCAGCACGTTGCCAACGATCAGAATTCCTGCAAAGGCAAGCGCCATGATCAGAGCATTGCTTCCATAACGGGCTTGTCGCCCAGTGAAGAAGCCTCGCACTTTATCCGGTTCAAGAATCGCATAAACGGCCAGGCCGATGATGACCAGACCAATACCAGCGTAAAGGAAGCGCTGCAGGTTATCCACATTTGTGACCGAAAACAACTGCAGGGCTACCAGCCCGCGTGTGATAGCCAGCAGGAATGTGGCAATACAGGCCAGCAGGGCGAAGATCAGTGCGATGATGGAATAGTTGCGCGCGGCAGTGGAGCGTTCTTTCTTGTCTTTCATTAGCGCCATCTCCGAATTTCAACAGCGGTCGTTCCTGCGAACAAGCCCAGACCAATCAGGCTGAAGAAGTAAACCAGATCAGATAAATAAATGCTCCCCTGGTTCATTGCATCATAAAAGTGTGCCTGCATATCCAGATAATGGAAAACCTGACTGGCATTCCCCTGGATAAAATTGGCAGGGAAACCGACCAGCCACCAAAGAATAACGAAGGTACTGAGTGTTACAAAGAAAGCCGCGACCTGATTCGTGAAGATCGCCGAGATACCTACGCCAAGCGCAAGGAATGATGCCGCGAGCAGGATCACGCCCAGATAGGAAGATAGCAACAACTGCCGGTCGATGCCCGGAGTGACCAGTGGGGATAAGACGGTGAAGTTCCCGATCACAATCCCGTTCAGAAAGATGGGGAAGATCAGTGTTATTGCAATGACGCTCAACATAAAGAGCAAACCGCCCAGCCATTTTCCGACCACCAATTCATAGTCGCGCACCGGAGCGGTGAGCAGCAGCTCAAGCGTGCCCATGCGCGCCTCATCAGCCAGCGACCTCATGGTGATGGCTGGTGTCGACAACACCAACAAGAATCCAAAAGCCCCCGTAACAGAGCTGATGTCCGGAACCTGACCAAAGGCCTGGAAGGCATTTTGAATGAAATATAAAACGTTGAGAGCGAAGAGGATGCCAATCGTCAACAGGATCATGAACGCCACAACATAGGCGATCGGGCTGATAAAGTAGTGTTCGTATTCACGTTTTGCAATTGTCCAAATGTTTCGCATGGAGACCTCACGAAGATTTCTTGCTAGTGGCAGCAGCGTTGTCGCGAGTGAGTTCCAGGAAGATCTCTTCGAGACTCATTCCAATGGGTCGCATTTCTAGCAGTTCGTAGCCTGCTTGAATAATGGCCTTTGCCACCTGCGGACGAACATCCTCGCCTGCTCGAAATTCAAATTCAACCGAACCATCTGCCTTCGACTTCGGCATCGCGCACCCCTTTGACCTTGTTGACCTTGGCAGCCAGGCCGTCTGCGTCGCCACGTACATGGATAAGCACACGCTGAGATCCCACCAATCGTGATTGCAGATTCTCGGGTGTGTCTTCAGCAACGATCTTGCCTTTGTTGATGATCAGCACGCGATCACAGATCTGCTGCGCTTCTGAAAGAATATGGGTGGAGAGCAGAACTGTGCGATCCTTGCCCACCTCGCGCACCACTTTACGCATTTCCACCACCTGGGCTGGATCGAGCCCAATAGTGGGTTCGTCCAGGATCAAGACTTCCGGACGATGAATTAATGCTTGAGCCAATCCCACCCGCTGCCGCATGCCTTTCGAAAAATTACCGATATAACTCTTGGCCCGGTCACCTAGATTGACTCTTTCGAGTGTTTCATAAGCGCGCTCCTCTGCATCCGGGATGTGACGCAACTCCGCCATGAACACAAGATATTGAAGCGCCGTCATATCATTATAAAGAGGGACGGTTTCAGGCAGATAGCCGACGCGCTTGCGGACCTCCAGCAATTCATCCATGATGTCGTAGCCAGCGACAGTGGCTGTTCCATCAGTGGGCGGCATGTAACCCGTGAGGATTCTCATTGTTGTGGTTTTTCCTGCGCCGTTTGGTCCGAGAAAGCCGACGATCTCTCCCTGCTCTGCGTCGAAGGTGAGACTGTCAATGGCGCGGCGGACGCCGTAGTCCTTGGTGAGACCATTGACCTGGATCATTGGTGCTCCTTAAATAAATGGGATGGGTGTTTACAAACAAAAGGCACGCATGCCGGTGGGCAACCGTGCCAATTTACTTATTCTAGAATACTATACAGAGATTTAAAATCAAAGTCAAGCAACTTGTGAATTTCTAATCAAACGCTAATATGTGTTAGACAACTGCGCGAAGTTTATACGCGGATGAAAAAATACCAAACGGCGACCGCACCCGCCGCACATAAAAGAAATAGAAAGAGACCCGCCAGAGCCAGCATCCAGCCATTGGATATATCGGGTGTGATGGCAGAGTTGGCGCTGATCGGCGGACTGGAAATGATCGGTGTAGGAGAGGCTTGAGCCGGCGTTTCAATTCCAGAACGGGTTGTGAGGTTTGTAGTCAGATTGGGCGTATTCACGTTCATCATCCCCTCCAAAAAATCCGGGACGCCATTGCGATTTGCATCCAGCTTGCTCATCGCCTGCTCATAGCGGGCACGCACCTCCGGCGGTAGATTCTCGATGCTATTAAATTCCCTATCCTCGAAAAAGATTTTCATCTTGTCTGCAAGCACACTGTTGGATGCGGTGAGATGTTTGAGCACATCCGGGATGCCATCCTGATCACGATCGGCCAGAATGTTCGCATTTTCAAACATATCCGGCACAGCGTCCCCGTCTGTATCTTGCAATGAGCGCATGGCCTGTTCGTATTTTTGGCGAACATCGGGTGGCATTTCATCGACACTGTTGTAACTCTTGCCATCGATCACAATAACTCCAGGGTTCATCTCTGCCTCCGGTAAGTAAAGTCAAGTTTACTCCTATTGGCTGATTTAAATAATGCTAGTAAACTTCATCTCATGGAGTTGGCATGACAGAATTACTGTATCAAACCGACAGCTATTTGCAGGAATTCGACGCGACCGTCACTTCCACGATGGAGACGGACCGCGTCATCGTTTTGGACCGCACTGCTTTTTATCCGGGTGGGGGAGGGCAGCCCTGTGACTTTGGATCGCTTGCCATCGCGGGTGTAAGGTATCCTGTGGGAAAAGTGAAGAAGCAGGGCGATAACGTTTTGCACTTTCTCGGTGGAGCTGATCCTTTGCCCGCCGTCGGCTCCGCTTCACACGGGACCCTGGACTGGGCGCGGCGACACAAGCTGATGCGCACCCATACCGCGCTTCACGTGCTATGCGGGACGGTCTTCCGCGACTATGGCGCGCTGGTCACCGGTGGAGATATGGAGCCGCTCAAGGGCCGCATGGACTTTGAGTTCGAGACCATGCGTGGCGAATTGGTGCGCGAGATCGAAGCCGCGGTCAATAAAGAGGTGGCGCAGGCGCGTGAGATCCAAGTCAAGATCCTGCCGCGCACAGAGGCGTTCCAAATCCCCGATCTGATCCGCACCAAGATCAATCTGTTGCCCGAAGGTATCACACAAGTGCGGACGGTCGAGATCGTCGGCCTGGACCTGCAAGCCGACGGTGGGACGCACGTCCGCAATACGGATGAGGTTGGCAGCATCCGGGTGGTGGATTACAAGAGCAAAGGCGCGATCAATAAAAGGCTCTATATCGAGATCGAATAAGCTCAAAGGGAAAGGCGTGAACAACAAATTCTATTTTCTATTGGCTGCTTTGATTATTGCAGTCCCATTATCTGCCTGCGGGCTGTTGAATGGGAAATTGAAGGTTTCCAACTTGCGCATGGCTTTTGATGAAGATGGGCAAGAACGCGACCTCCACGTTTTCGTCGAGCGATGTTCTGTACGCGGTGGCGGATCTTTCCAACGCACCGAAGGGAACCAGGCTCGATGTGAAGTGGATCGCCGTCGATGCCGAAAATGTCGAGCCCAACTTCGAATTTCAGAATCAGACGTTGGAAACTTCGGAAGAAAATTACACCGGTCCAATTCATTTTCAATTATCCAATGCTGCCCCCTGGCCCACGGGTCAATATAAAGTGGATTTGTATTTGAATGATGAACTTTCGCAAAGTGTCGAGTTCGAGATTCAATAAGCATTAAAGAAGAAGGCGCATTCGTAATCAGGAGTGCGCTTTTTCGTTGCCAGTATCAAAAAACTCAGGTCTGCGATTCATCTCGCGCATGGCCGGGATGAAGGCCATGCTTAGCGTGGTGATGTGGAAAGCAACAGCCAGAAAGATCAGCATGGGGAAAGTTCCAAGCTGTTCGGTGAGAACACCTCCCAGTAGCATCCCCAATGGCATGGCGATCCAGGCGCCGGCTGTCACCGCGCCGAAGACGCGTCCGCGCATGTTGGTTGGGATGCGCTCGAACTCCACTGCGCCGATGATCGGGTTGAGCGGTCCCGCTCCAATACTCGTGATCAAAGTCGTAATCAGCAGAATTAATATGGGTGGATAAATAGCGTATACCCAGTAGCGGAATCCCGTCAGCACAAATGCAGCGACGAAGACTGTATGTCGCGGCAGGCGATGACCGATCACCGCGAAGATCAAGCCACCGATCACCGCACCTGCGCCGTTGGCGGCGATCAACAAGCCCAGGTTCAAAGCATTTCCATATAATTCCTTCACGTACACAGGCTGGACAACGCCGCCAAAAATGGCGTCCAGGAAATTCGTCAGCATAATCATGATGACGAGCGCATAGAGCAGTCGGTCGTTAATCAGGAAGCGGAGTCCTTCCCTCAATTCATCGAAATATTTGCCCGTCTTTGCTTCCTTTTCGACACCCGTTGGTGCAGGGATGAGAATCCAAACGATGCCGGCGGAGATGAAGAAGGATAACGCATCGATCCACAGCACATTGGCCGTGCCCATGATGCTGATCAATAGACCCGCCAGGGGCGCGCCGACAAAACGCGCGCTGCGTTCGATCACGTGCGTCAAAGAGGTGACGCGTTCGATGGCCATACCGGCTTGTTCGGCCAGTTCCGGCAACAAGGCGTCGCGCGCGGTGCTGCCCGGTGTATCGAGGAGGGCACCTAAAAATACCAGGACGATCAATTGCCAAAACTGCAAGCCCACTGTGAAATGCAATAAGGGAATCAGCGCGGTGGTCACGCCGCTGGCAATATCGGCGATGATACTGGTGCGTTTGTAGCCGAGACGATCAATGAGAGTTCCCCCGAGAAAGCCGGCGATGACTACCGGTAGAATGGTAAAGAAACCGGTGATGCCTGTTTGCGCCGCGCTGCCGGTGGTTTGCAGGACGAACCAGGGGACCGCTATCGTGGTGAAAACATTCCCGGTTAATGAAATGGCATTGGCTGTGAAAAGTGAATAGAGGGGAAGATGGTTCCGCGCCCGCACCTGTGTTGATTGCACAGTTTGAGATTCCATGCTTCGCTTATTAGGCTTGTGAGGAAGTGAAAACCCTGATCACCGTATCTGGAATCGCAATGGGTCTCCCACTTTTCGCGTCTACGAATACCCAATCCGTTTCGCCTCTGACCAGAGCTTTGCCGTCCGACCTGCGGATGAATTCATATTTTCGCAGTGAACGCACGCGGCGGAAATTTTCCACCCAGGTTTTGATCTCGATCTCCTCCTCCGCGAAAGCCGGTAACAGATATTCGACGCGATGCTCGCGGACGACCCACATGGCACCTGCCTCATGCATGGGATTGATGCCACCAATGGATTCGTAATGTTCCACAGCGATGTCCTGCATCCATTGAACGTACATCACATTGTTGACATGTCCATTTTCGTCAATGGCAGTTTTGGGAATCGTGATCGTTTTTGAATATGTGGAGGAGAGGTGCATCCGCCAATTGTATCAACGAATAAGTTTTGATTTTATCGATTAATATCAGATGACCTGATGGATTTTGCCTGGTACCTTCCATCCGGTCTTGAAGCTATTTTGTGTGATCTGCGCTGAGCCACCAGTAATAGGTCGCCAATAATCCGGCGACAGAGGCGAGCATCACAACGATGTAGCTGTGCAGGCCCAGTACATTTGCACGGGGACCTACTGCACCGCTGAAGAGGGCAGGGACGGCCCAGGGGAACCAGTCACCCCAGCCGATGATCGCGACGATCTGTGCCGCGGCGATGGTCAGGATGGTCCAGCCAAAGGGAGGCAGATAGCCGCGTCCAGTGCTGGAAATGAAAGCCACGAAAGGCAGCAGCGCGATCGTGAGTACTGCACAACCAATCACATCACCGAAGGCTGTGCCCAGCAGTTCTGTCGACCAGCCCGGGATAACGACGAGCTGGCCGACAACCAGTCCGATGACAAACATCACCAATGTCAGTCCGACAACCAGGACTGCGATAACAACAAATTTTGCAGAAACAATTGTTCCTCGCGAAGTTGGCAGGGCCAGCAATTCCTTGGCCGTATGATCGGAGAACTCACGTCCAAAGACCCAGATGGTGATAATGGAAAATAGGATCGCGCCTCCAACTGCGGTGGCCTGCGCAAGGATATTAAAAAGGTGGGCCAGTCTGCCACACCTGCCAGAAGTTGTGCTTTGGTGCTGATCAATCCCATGGACTTGGCAGCTTCAGGATCCTTCAGGATAATCATGAAGAGCCCACCGATAAATGGAATTACGGAAAAGCCAATGGCAGTCAAGAGCGGCACTTTTGAGCGACGCATTTTGAGCGTCTCAGTCCAGAGAGCAGATGTAAATGTGTTCATGCTGTTTTCCTTCGATAAAGACCGCGCGGAGTTAACTTGTCAACCTCAAAAAATAATCTTCGAGATTTTCCTGTTCCACTGTGAGATGCATGGGCGGCGTTCCAGCATTCACTAAAATACGGGCGACATCGTCCGGTGCTTCGAGCGCTTTGACTTCTTCGATCAGGATCGAATGGTCCACCACTTTTGTGGAAGTGTATCCGGCTTGCAGGATGGCCTGAGTCGCGCGTTGCATATCCCGCGCGGTCACAACAAGTTTTCGCGCGCGTAATTGTTCCAATTTTTTGGCATCCAACTCTTCGATCATGTGTCCTTTGTGAATGATGCCGATACGCGCCGCCAGACGATCCACTTCGGTCAGGATGTGACTCGACATAAAAATGGTCACACCGTTTTCGTGGGCCAGCGTTCGTAACAATTCGCGGATTTCAACCACGCCGGCAGGATCGAGTCCGTTGGTGGGCTCGTCGAGGATCAACAGTTCGGGTTGGTGTAATAATGCGCGCGCCAGCCCCAGGCGTTGCAGGTTGCCCGTCGAAAGCGTGCCAGCCTTCCGTTGCGCGTACGAGGCGATACCGAGTCGTTCGATGACTTCAACCACAACTTTCGGATTCGGGATGCCATGCAGACGGCGCGCGATCTCCAGATTTTCGCGGACCGATATTTCCGGATAGGCGGAGGGACTCTCGACCATATGCCCAACCTTCGTCCACGGCCCGCGTCCATGCGGACCGACCGGTTGATCCAACACTTTGACGTTCCCCGCGCTCGGGTGAATCATACCCAACAGCGCACGAATCGTGGTTGTTTTTCCCGCGCCGTTGAGACCCAGGAAGCCATAGATCTCTCCGGGTTTGACGCGCAGATCCACGGAGTTGACGGCGTGAACGTCGCCATAGAATTTGGATAATCCGTTTGTTTCGATTGCGAATTCCATTAGGCGCCTTCTATTGTGTAACGGGCGATCAGGTCTGCCAAAATTTGCATCGTTTCCATGGAGTCATCCCGGCCCAGATCGTCTCTGTGTAAGCTGAGGAAGAAGAGACTGGTCATCAGGTTGGACACGACATGCGGTGAAGCCTTGACGGTGATGCCTTCACGTTTGATTCTCTTGATAAGGTCCCTCACGAATTCATCATCGCGCGTGGCGTGCGCCTGAATTCGCTGGGGAGGCAACTTGCGCGCCAGGTACTCGTAATCGGACATGCTGAGGTTCTTGAGCAGAGGATATTCATCCCAGGTCGACAGCGCGTCCTTCAATAATTTGCTGAGAAGTTGCTGCGCATCCTCCTGGGTACTGATCGTAAAATCAAAGACGCGCGCCCGAAAAGCGCTTTCAAGCTGTTCCAGGATCGCCATGAACAGTTCTTCCTTGGACTCGAAAAAAAGGTAAAACGCACCTTTGGAGATCCCGACAGCCGCGACGATCTCATCGATGCTGGTCTTTTTGATCCCATGTTTCTCGATCAGCGCCCTGCCCTTGTCGAGCAATTGCTGGCGGATTATTTCTTTTTCCTGTTCAGAAAACGCTTTTGGCAAATTCGAAAATCACCTTTCTGTGACTAAATTAGTAAAAATAGTCACATGCGATTATAGTCGAATTAGGCCGGGTGTCAAGAGAGTGAGAATCAGTTGAGTTGTGCCTTGGAAATAAGTTTCCCGACAATTCCCCCAAACAATCCGAGAATTGCAGCGACGATCGGACCAAGCAGGGAATGGAAAAAGACCGCACCCATGAAATCTTCCATGATGAAGACATTAAAGTCGGTGATGCCGCGTTGGGCAAAGTCCGCGTAGTTTCCTCGGGCTTGAAAAACCTGTGCTTGTTGGGACGAACCGCGGAAAATATGAAAGACGCTTAACGTGACAATGACCCAGGTCAAAGTAGCGATCATGGCCTTGCACAACGGCAGAACAAACTCCATTGCGGATTCTATTCGTACGATATGCGCTAATTACACCGGACAGGAAGTAGAGCAGGAAAAAACTGCCAACCTCGATCAGCCCGAAGATTGTGTTGTCTTTCTGTAGCAATATGTACTCGAGAATGATTTCTCCGGCAAAGATCAATCCAGCGATCAAACCCAAAACGATGGCCGGGGAAACGAGCGAGTGATTGACTCTGTTTGGTGAAGCGGAGCGGGCTGCAAATCCGTAAACAGTCAGAATCGAAATTGCAGTGATGACGCCCGCCAGACGCTGGGTGGGAAAAAGAATCATGCCAAGGATCACGAGCGCCACGGCGAGAACTACACCCGATAAAAAACCCTTTTGAAACCGCAGCAGAAGGGATATTTTCATGGTTGTTTTTGTAATCGAAGCGGATCACTTTTTCTTGCTTATTCAAATGGAGTAACGGTCAACTTGGAGAAATAGGCTTCCGTTCCAGCACCGGCCCATAACGCCAGCTGGCCTTGTGTCTCCCCCAGCTTTAGATCATTGACGATCAGACAAGGTTGTTCGGTCTCGTTGACATATAGTTGCGCGTGGAACTCCTGAGACTATGATCTTGAGCTTGGTCCATTCGCCGATGACTAGATCCGTATAGGATTCATACACACCCGGACTTTCCTCTCGCAATCGAAACCAGGGATAATCAGGATGCGAACAATATTGCGTGGAATGATTGCGGCGCAGTTGATCATCGGCGCGGCCGTTGGCGGGGCGGATGAAGAAATATTCGAATCGTTCGCCGTTTGGATTGACGTGGAAAGCAATGCCCACAAAGCCGCGGGCGAATCCGGGCGCGTCCGCGCGTGGGCTGCCCGCTATTTCGGCCTCGATGATCCCGTTTTTGAAACTTGAATCCGGGAGAATGGCGAGGCTTTCCCTTTCACCTTTCATATCCAATCCCATGAGTTGCAACGCAGATCGCCCGCGATAGGTGAGGAGTTCGGCCTTGAGGTTGATTAATATAAAATTGGATGGCAGGTCGAGTGGAAGAACGCGCGACGGACTTGGCATGTTTTCGAGTTTGAAGATAATCTCAGGGGTCTTTTACTTGACCTTCTCCAATAATAAATCGATCCTCGCTTTGAGATCTTCGATGCGGAAAGGTTTGACGAGATAATCATTGGCGCCAGCGCCCATGGCAACCAGTTTGCTGTCCATGTTATTGAGCGCGGTGACGATGATGATGGGTGTACGCTGGAATTCCGGGTCGGCCCTTAACATCCTGCACAGTTTGAAACCATCCGGCTCGGGCATCATCAGGTCGAGGACAAAGAGATCGGGCTTGGCGAGATGCGCGGCCTGCATGGCTTTCGAACTGTGATTTTCCGTAATCGCCTCGAAGCCTACCATGTTCAGATACTCTCTGTACAAGGTGGTGAATTCTTCGTCGTCGTCAACGACCATGATTTTTGTCATCAAAGTACCCTGGTGTCCTTGAAAAATATTAGTTGGCCCAAACTCATCTTTTCCATGCGAATTCATCGCTTGGTCTTGTCGAGTAATTTCTTTATTTTTGTTGCCAGGTCATTGATGTGAAAAGGTTTGGTGAGGTAATCGTTGGCGCCTGCTCCGATGGCAACGATCTTACTGTCCGTATTATCCAGCGCGGTTACGATCAAAATGGGCGTCCGCACGAATTTCTCATCTTTGCGCAGCATTCTGCATAATTTGAAGCCATCGGGTTCGGGCATCATCAGGTCGAGCAGGAATAAATCTGGAAGTGTAGCGCGCGCGGTCTCCATTGCTTTCGAGCTTTCGTTGACGACAATGGGTTCATGGCCCTCCATCTCCACAACCTCCGCGATGAAAGTGGAAGCTTGTTCGTCGTCGTCTACAACCATGATCTTTGCCATAATGTCTTCCCGGATAATTTGGATGATTTGCTGGTGTCGCGGTTCTTTTTGCACGCCTAAGCGCTCCAATTATAAACCTAAAGCTCCTCCCATTTTCTTCATGCTGTACACTCTTAAGTCACCCTGATGGCCTTTTGGACTCTGGACACTTCGGGGATTTAGACAGCCAGCAAAGCATCCACGGCGCTGACCAGTTCGTGCAGATTGCCAACCTTTAAGACATTGTTGCACAACGGTGCGTATTTTGGCATGTCGCTGTCACCGTACCACAGATGCGCGGGCTCCGGATTCATCCAGATCGTGCGCGCCGCCCGGCGCGACATAATGGAGAAGATATCGGTGCGCGGGTCATTGTAATTATTGCGCCCATCGCCCACAACCAGCAGCGTCGTCTGCCCGTTGAGCGTGTCCATGAAATCATCGTTGAAGTTTTGCAGAGACCAGCCGAGATCGGTATTGTAATGTCCGCTGGGCATGCGCCATAAAACGGAAGCAATTGCCTCGTCTGCGTTCGAGCCGTGGAAGTCCTCCGAAATCGATTCGAGATGGTCGATGAAGGCGAAAGCATAAGTCTTGCGAACCTGTCCCTGTAGCGCGTAGAGGAAGCTCAACATCAGTTCCGAGCAAAAGCGCATGGAGGTGCTGACGTCGCAAATTACGACAATACGTGGCTTACGGACGCGGTCACGATGACGAATCTCGAGCGGCACGCCATGATATTTCAGGTTGCTGCGAATGGTCGCCTTGAGATCGAGCTGTCCACTCTTGGCGCGTTTTTGTCGGAGCGCAATACGCGTGCGCAAGGCTGCGGCCAGTCGCTGGACCTCATGTTGTAAAAGTTTTTTATCCGCGTCGGACAGCGTGTCAAAGGGACAATTCATCAAGCTGTCGATGTTATCAGATGGCGGACGCTCGCTGAGATTCTCAGCAATGCGTTCGCCCGCGAATTGATCGATCTGTTCCCGCATGCCTTGCATGTTCTGCTGGATCAACTCGCGGATCTGTTCGATGCGTTCGCGGTTCATGCCCATCTGTGCCAGTTGTTCCATCAATTCCTTCATGGCCTCTCGTACTTCAGGGAAGGCCATGGCGCGCATCATGCGCTGTGCCATCCAGTTTTGATATTCGAGATCGTCGACCTGATTCAAACCGACGAATTGACCCAAGGCTTCCAACTCGGACCTGGACAACGGTTCGCCGTTCATCAGCCGTTCCATCCGCTGACGGAGATCCTCGGCCAACTGTTTCAAGGCCTCGGCCAGCATCTGCGCTTCTTCCGGGGTCAACTCATCCGGCAAAATTCCACCCATCATGGGTGGCTGCCCGGAGCCGAAGAACAGAGGAAACAGTTTATCGAAGATGGGAATATCTTTGGCGTCCTTGATCAGGGTCGCGCGTAACGATAAACGGAAGTGCTCGCGGTCCTGAATGCCCATCAGATCCACAGCGGAAAACGCCTCCGCGCTTTCAGCCAGTGACACGCGCACGCCACTGGCACGTAACGCGGCAATTAACTGTAAGATGCGTGATTCCATGCTTCACTCACTTTAATTCCCTGAGAACCTCCCGAACTCATCCGGCTTGCGCCGCGGTGGGGGAGGGGGCGAGATGATCTGTCGCTTGGCTTTCTGCAGATCGGCTTCATGTTTGAGCAAAACAGACAACGTATCTTCGAGCGTATCCTTATCCAAATTCTTGGCATTCAACGCCACAAGCGCATTCGCCCAATCCAGCGTCTCACTAATGGATGGTGATTTGCGCATGTCGCCGGCACGGAGCCGCTGGACGAATTCCACGGCCTGGCGCGCCAGTTTTGGATTCAAATCAGGCACTTTCAAACGCACGACTGCCAATTCTTCATCAATGGTCGGATAGTTAATGAAAATATACAAGCAGCGTCGCTTGAGTGCTTCGGAGAGTTCGCGGGTATTGTTCGAAGTCAGGACCACGATCGGCATATGTTTGGCGCTCAAAGTTCCCAACTCTGGCACGCTGACCTGGAAGTCACTCAAGACTTCAAGCAGGAAAGCTTCGAACTCGGCATCTGCGCGATCGATTTCATCGATCAGCAAAACGGTTGGATGATCGCATTGTATGGCCTTCAATAATGGGCGCTGCAACAGGAAGCGGCTGGAGAAGAACACGTCTTCCTCGTTTGCCAGTTTGTCTGCTGCTTCCGCCAATGACTCGGCTTTGCCAAGCGTATCGTTCAACTTATCGCGCAAGAGTTGCGTGTATAGTAATTGTTTCGAATATTCCCATTCATATAGGGCCTTTGACTCATCCAAACCTTCATAACACTGCAAACGAATCAACTCTCGTCCTGTCGCGCCGGCAATGGCCTTGGCCAATTCCGTCTTTCCCACACCGGCCGGTCCCTCCGCCAGCAATGGTTTGCCCAGTTTCTGCGAAAGATACACAATGGTTGAAATTTCATCCGAAGCGATGTATTTTTGCGTATTCAAAAAGTCTTTTACCGATTTTGTAGATTCAAAAATATCCTTCATTTAGCACCTTTATCCGATTAGTATACCTGTTTTAGCTCTCTCAAAATTAACATGGAATGAGAAATAGATTTGGAAAACGCCCCGGAATTCGTTAAAGTTGAATTTCCCTCCAAGGTATTGAGCGATATTCATCCTGTGCTATGATGTCCGGGAAGGTCGATAACCAGGCGCAGCCACTCATGCGCTGTACTTAATTGTATCACTTCAAATTCTTCGTGCAATACCGGGTAACTTCCATGCGGCTCAAAGCAGATCTGGTCATGTTTGTCATCGCCATCATATGGGGCTCGGCCTTCGTGGCGCAGCGTCTTGCCGGTCAATTGGGCAGCGTGTATTTATTCAACGGGGTACGCTATCTTCTAGCTGGCCTGGTGGTGCTACCTTTCGCCGGAAAGAATGTATTTTTCTCTTTTTCACGCGCACAATGGAAGTGGATGCTTATCGCAGGCTTTTTGCTTTTTATCGCGGCGGCTTTGCAGCAGGCAGGCATACGATATACAACGGCGGGGAATGCCGGTTTTATGACCAGCCTATATGTTGTCCTGGTACCCATGCTGGTTTTCCTCGGATGGAAGGAAAAGCCGCACTGGATATCTGTCCTGGCAGTGGTCCTGGCTGGAGCCGGAGCGTTTCTGCTTTCAACAGGTGGCCAATTTGAGGTCCATATTGGGGATGCCCTGGAACTTCTTGGAGCGCTGTTCTGGGCATTACACGTTACCCTGCTGGGTAAGTTCGCTTCCCGCTTTGAACCGATCTCTTTTTCGGTTGGGCAGTTGCTGGTTTGTGGGGCCTTCAATCTTGTCCTTGGACTGTTTGTTGAAACACCGGTCTTTACCTGGCCGTTGGCTGGTGCAGCGCTCTATACGGCAGTCTTTTCACTGGGACTTTGTTACACCTTGCAGGTCTGGGCGCAACGACATACGCCGCCCGCAGATGCCGCATTGATCCTGGGGCTTGAATCCGTGTTTGCTGTCTTATCAGGCTGGCTGTTGTTAGGTGAAGTGTTGGCCGGAATTCAAATCCTGGGTTGTCTGCTGATCTTTATTGCAGTCGGCTTATCACAAGTGAAGAATTGGAATTCAGGTAAAATTGACTCAACTCATTTGGTGGAAGGTAAATGACTGCCAAGGTTATCTTAAATCCGTATTCAAATCGTTGGAACTCACAAAAGCGCTGGCCTGAGGCGGAGGCTGCCCTCAGGGCCGCGGGTGTGGATTTTGAGTTGGCCGTCTCGCAGAGGAAAGGACAGATCGTCGATCTGGTCGAACAGGCTGTGCGTGAGAATTGTTCACCAATCATTATTGCCGGTGGAGATGGCTCGATCGGTGACGCGGTCAATGGATTGGCACGCGCGGCCAAATCTGAGGATGAGCCGTTAGGTCCCCTGGGCATTATGCCGACCGGGTCCGCCAATGATCTCGTCTACGCCTTGGGCTTGCCAACGGACCTCAACGAAGCCGCCAAAGTGATCGCGGCCGGGAAGACGCGGGCGATGGATCTCGGCAAGATGAATGACCGTTATTTTGCCAACAATTCGGCTGCCGGCCTAGAACCCTATGTCACCATCAAGCATGAAAAGATCCACTGGATCAAAGGCATGGTACGTTATCTGGTGGCGGCCTTTCAGGCCATTATGGAAAAGCCTGAATGGGGTGGACGCGTCACCTGGGATGGCGGGGATTTCAGCGGGAAGTTTTCCCTCATTACCCTAGGAAACGGACGACGTACAGGCGGCTTCTTTATGACGCCTCATGCTGATCCCTTCGATGGGAAGTTGACTCTGGCCTATGGTTATCGCGGCACACGCCTCGGATTGTTCCAGGCATTGCCGCGCGCCTTCAACGAAGATAAAGGCAGTTATGTGGAGATGGAAGGAATGGTTGAGGTCCAGGCCACACGCGTTTCCATTCATTTGGATCAACCTTCACCTGCTCATACCGATGGCGAATTACTCCCCGAATGGATTCAGGATTTCAAATATCAAATTTTTCCCAAGCGCTTAAATATCATTTTGCCTTGACATGACTGACAAACTCTCTTTTAAACCCCTCAAGCGCAATCTCTGGACAGATTTCGAAGAACTCTTTGGGTTGAACGGCGCCTGCGCAGGTTGCTGGTGCATGTTCTGGAAATTACGCGGCAAGGCTTTTGATGCAGCCAGAGGCTATGAGACTCGACAATTGCATAAATCTATTGTCGACTCGAAGAAGGTCACCGGCCTGTTGGCCTATTTGCATGGTGAAGTGGTGGGGTGGGTGGCGGTCGAGCCGCGCAGCGCCTATGCGCGGTTGGCACATTCGCGCACGCTCAAACCGGTGGACGATCAGGAAGTCTGGTCGGTGACTTGTTTCTACGTGGCGAAAAAGTTTCGGCGCCGCGGAATCGCCGTTGAGTTGTTAAAAGCCGCGGTCGAGCACGTCAGGGAGCAGGGAGGAAGAATCGTGGAAGGTTATCCGGTGGACGCGAAGACAGATATTTCTTCGGCATCGATTTTCACCGGGACGGCCTCCGTATTCCAGCAGGTGGGCTTTCAGGAGGTCGCGCGTCGTACTCCCACGCGACCAATCTTTCGTTTCAGCATCGAATAACAAATGTCTTTTCAGGATATTCGTAAATCTCGAAAGTGGTTAAGCGTGGAGGAAGCTCGGCTTCTGGGTCTGCTATTATTTATCCTCGTGGTTTTGCTGATCGGGAATATTACTTTGGCGCGGATCCTGCCTGGAGGAGAATGGCTCTTTCTACGTTGGAGCGGTGCGCGCGCTTTTCTAATTGAACATATTGAACCTTATAGTACAACCATCGCGGAACGTGTGCAAAACCTGGCCTATGGGCGGGGTGCTTTTGCAAATGAATATGGCTACGTGTTGAATGATCCGTTCTATATTGTGCTGCTGTATACTCCGCTGGCTTTATTTAAAGATTTCACCATTACCCGCGGAATATGGATGTTGATTTCTGAAGTCGCACTGGCTGCTTCAGTTTACCTGTCCTTTACTCTTTCTGAGTGGCAGCCTCCGCGCTGGCTTACCATTGTCCTGTTTGCTTATGGCCTGTTAGGGTATTTCAGCCTGGATGCCCTCGTCACCGCCACGCCTGCCATCCTGCTGGCTTTACTTTATTTCTATATTCTTTTTGCTTTACGATCTTCTGCTGACGAATTGGCCGGGGCGCTGTTGTTGCTGGTTGCCTATCAATGGGAAGTCGGCGGCTTATTCTTTCTCTTTATCCTATTCTTCGTGTTGGCGAATTGCCGCTGGAATGTATTGGCTGGCTTCGCGATGTCCTTTTTTGTCATGTTGGTCATTGCTTTCCTGGTTAACTCGGGCTGGGTTTTGCCCTATTTGCGCGGTGTATTGTCAGATTTGTATCGCAGCGTGAATTTGAATTTTGGTCAGATTCTGTCGGCCTGGCTTCCTGATATAAGATTTTCTTTGGGAAGGATTATTTCGATCCTACTCACTATTGTTCTGTTTGTGGAAGCGGCTGCTTCAGTTAATAATGCACATTTTCGTCGAGTGCTATGGACTGCCTGTCTGGCCCTGGCGTTTACGCCGTTGATGGGCCTGGCAATATTTCCATCCAACCATGTTGTTTTGCTTTTGCCGCTGGTGTTGATCCTGACCCTGGCTTGGGAACGTTGGAAGCGTCTGCGAGTTTTGGCGATTCTTTTCATTTTGGCCTTCGCTTTATTGGTTCCTTTTGGCATTTATCTTCAGTCCGTTGAAGTGTACAGCCCTCTCTACGCACAATTGCTTTCAGCGGTGCCGCCGATTGCAACGATCCTTGGTTTGTATTGGATGCGCTGGTGGGCCATCCGCCCGTCGCGCACCTGGATCGATCAAGTGGGTTTTCCTCGATGAATTGGCGTCACTATCTCATTCTTTTTGTTAGTGGCTTGCTCGTCCCGCTGGTGATCTCCCGTTTCCAGACTCTGCCGGGGTACATGGATGCAGACTATTATTTTGCCGGAGGTATGCAACTCGCCGAGGGGAAGGGTTTTACCGAACCCTATCTTTGGAATTATTTAGATGATCCCTCTGGTTTGCCTCATCCATCGCATACCTACTGGATGCCTCTGGCCTCGATCGCTTCCGCACTCGGGATGTGGATCACCGGTCAAACAACTTACGCGGCTGGACGACTGCCCTTCCTTCTCCTTTCAGCCTGTGTGCCGTTATTGATCGCGACGCTTGCCTTTGATATTTCCCGTCAAGCGTGGCTCGCGATGGTGAGCGGGCTCCTATCTGTTTTTTCGCTGTATTACGCGCCGTTCATGGGCGTGCCCGATAACTATGCCTTGTTCATGTTATTGGGCGGAACTTTTCTGCTCTTGCTACCGCGCAGACAAAGATGGACTCCGCTGGCTCTCGGCGCCTTGGCTGGTTTGATGACTCTGGCGCGCAGTGACGGCTTGCTCTGGCTGGGACTTGCAGGTCTGACAGTAATGTGGAAATTTGCTTCTCAAGAGGATGGAACAAAGAATACTTTTAGAGAGCGGCTGCTGCAGATCATCCCCGCTGGTCTATTGACTCTCCTTGGTTATTTCATGATTATGGGTTTCTGGCATGTCCGCAACCTGAATCTTTTTGGTTCTTTTCTAACGCCGGGCGGCGGTCGCTTGCTCTGGCTGCAAAACTACAATCAAACTTTTATTTATCCGCCACAGGCCCTCACGCGCGAATCTTTCCTGCAGGCGGGTTGGGATCTCGCTTTACAGAATCGCTTGCGCGCGCTTTCATCCAATCTTGCCAATACTTTGGCTGCGCAAGGTGGTATCTTCCTCTTTCCTTTTATTTTGATTGGGCTGTGCCAATTGCGACGCAACTTGAGAACGAAGATCGCGGTCACCGGCTGGCTGATCCTTTTCTCGGTCATGACGATTATTTTTCCCTTTGCGGGTTCGCGCGGCAGCTTCTTCCATGCCGGTGCGGCCTTTCAGCCTTATTGGTGGGTGGCGGCACCCCTGGGTTTGGAAGCAGTGATTGGGTGGGCGCGCAAGCATGGCCAGTTCACGGATAAACACGCGCCGCTCGTCTTTCAGAGTTTGCTCGTCGTGCTGGCGCTGCTGATGACAGGTTACCTCGTGAATATCCGCGTCATCGCCGACGGCTGGGCCAGGGATGATCTCATTTACCCGTCAGTGGAGAAGATGTTGCTCGATAACGGAATCAATGCTCGGGAAGTTGTGATCGTCCGCAATCCGCCGGGGTATTTCATCGCTTCGGGTCGTCCGGCCATCGCCTTGCCCTATGGAGATGAAACCACCATCCTGGCTGTTGCTGGACGCTATCATGCCGATTATCTTGTGCTTGAAAAAGGTGGCACGTTCGCGGGCATTCAGGATTTATACGAAAATCCTCAGGGCGATCCATCGTTTGTTTATCTGGGAGAGGTCGATGAAGCGAAGCTCTATCGCATTGAACTGGCGCCTTGAAGTCTGGGTCGAGATTGCATTGGCTGCGTTGGCGGCGATGCTTCTGTATTTGATTGTCAGCCAGCTTACTTTTCGCATTGGTTTTCCCCTGGATGATTCCTGGATTCATCTGACGTACGCGCGTAACCTAGGTGAACACGGCGAGTGGGCCTTTCGACTTGGTCAACCTTCCGCTGGTTCAACAGCGCCCTTATGGACGGCTCTGCTCGCGTTGGGTTTCTTATTCGGTCTGGGGCCGTATGTATGGACCTATCTACTGGGCTGGGGAATTCTTACTGTGCTGGCCGTTAACGCAGAGCACGTGGCGCGCGAACTGGTTGTTGCTTACAAACCGCGTTTGCCGTGGGTGGGATTCTTCTTTGTTTTTGAATGGCATCTTACCTGGTCTGCTGCCTCCGGGATGGAGACGCTGTTGCATGGGCTTATCATATTTCTGGTGTTGGCTGCGTTGCTCAAAAGTTCGCGTCACTATCTGGGTTTGGGGCTGCTGGCGGGACTCAGCGTTTGGGTTCGTCCTGACGGCCTGACGTTGTTGGGCCCCATCCTGTTTACTGCATTATTGGTCGAGAATTCCTGGTCGGCGCGTAGAAAAGCATTACTTAAAATTGTGATTGGCTTTGGTGCCTTGTTTTTCCCTTATTTGTTTTTTAACTTGATGCTGTCGGGTAATCCGATGCCAAATACGTTCTATGCCAAGCAGGCGGAGTACAGCGCCTACTGGCTGGCAAAGCCGATCACAGAACGCCTTAGCGAGTATCTTCTGCCGCTATTAGTGAGTCCCTTTTTAGCGCTTCTTCCCGGTGCGCTGAGTTGGTTGGTCAAAAGTCTTCGTTCCTGGAATTGGGGTGCATTGGCCGGGGTACTCTGGTTCTTTGGATATGTCGCAATTTATTTTATGCGCCTGCCTGCTTACCAGCATGGAAGATATATCATGCCGGCCCTGCCGATCCTATATCTATGGGGGCTGTTGGGTTTTCTTCAAATTGTGAATTCAAGTGGATTTAACACTTTTGTCGCGAATTTATGGAAAATGTTTGCTGTGGCGTTGTCCGTAGCTTTTGTGTATTTAGGCGCGCGTACGTATGCGATGGATGTAGCCTTCATTGAAAGTGAAATGATCACGACAGCCAAATGGACTGCACAAAACCTGCCCAGTGAGGCCGTGTTGGCGGTTCATGATATTGGCGCGCTTGGATATTACGATCGGCATAAGTTGATCGATCTGGCGGGATTGGTTTCACCGGATGTCGTTCCGTTTATACGTGATCAGTCCAAATTGGCAGAATATCTGGATCGACAGCATGCAAACTATCTTGTGACCTTCCCGGCTTTTTATCCGGATCTGGTATTAACTCTTGAGCCTGTTTTTTCCAGTGGTGGCTCCTACGCGCCCATAATGGGAGGTGAGAATATGAAAGTCTATCGTTGGAAATAACAGCTAATACGAAACTGAAATGTGTCAGCATGGGTGGAAAATTGCCCGCTCGTCGCTCCTGTGCTATACTCTATTAAACACTTTTTCCAGGAAAAAGGTCACGGATAACGGATGAATGAGATAACCCTGCTTGTTGCAGATGACCATCCACTTTTTCGTCAGGGTGTGGTGGATACGCTCTCGCTCGAGATGGATTTTCGTATCGTCGCTCAGGCCTCGGATGGGAACGAAACGCTTGAAATGATTCGAACGCTCAAGCCCAAGGTCGCGGTGATCGATGTCAATATGCCCGGTATGAATGGTCAGCAGGTGACCCATCAAGTCACGACTGAACATTTATCGACGCGCGTGGTGCTCCTGACTGGCTATGATGATATTGAGCAGGCCATCCACGCTGTTCTGGCTGGCGCGGTGGGATATTGTGCGAAGGAAATTGAGCCCAGTGTGCTCGCACGTACGGTGCGTGCGGTTGCTGACGGCAAGTATGCAGTCGCAGGGAATATATTCACTCGACGCGAATTGGATCATTGGATTGATGAACAGATGGATGGTGCGCGCCGTTCTTATAGTGAACCAGGTTCACCCTTTCACCCTCTATCTGATCGCGAAATGGAAGTGTTGTCCTGCGTGGTAAAAGGGATGAGTAATAAAGAGATCGCGGGGCTGTTGGGAATCAGTCATCAAACTGTCAAGAATCATGTAACGTCAATTTTGAGAAAGTTTGGAGTTGAAGATCGTACACAAGCGGTCGTCTACGCTTTGAAACGGGGTTGGGTCAAGTTGCAGAATAATCAGGTGAAAAACCAGGAGTAAATGGTATGGCAATGCCGGCCCTTCCTTCTGCCGATGGCGATTTGGATCTACAGGCAGAACTTGATGAAACTGAGCGCGCGCTACGGGAAGTCACCTTGATGATCGAACAAAGTCAAGGTGAGGTGTCCAAGCTTACGCAACGCAACGCAGCGATCACCACCCATCTCCAGCAGATCCAAAACCAGTTCGATCAGTTGCCGCCTCAGGAAATTCGTAACGCCTATGACTCCGCTCTGGATGCTCAGCAGCGTCTCTTTGTTATGCGGGGACAGTTGGAGAAATTACAAAGTGAGAAATCTCATTTGGAGCGCTTCAAGTCGACCTTACAACGCGCCAGCAGCGCCTCCGATACCAGTTCTTCAACTGCTTCGAAAGGCGCGTCGAAAAGCCCATTGGCCAGTGTGGAGATGCTGGTAAACGCCCAGGAAACTGAACGCCAGCGTCTTTCCCGCCAAATGCACGATGGGCCAGCTCAGGCTTTGTCCAATTTCATCCTGCAGACTGAGATCGCGATGCGGTTGATGGATGTGGATGCGGCTCAAGCACGGGATGAATTGAATAACTTGAAGAATTCGGCCATGGGCACGTTCCAAAAGGTCCGAAACTTTATCTTCGAACTGCGGCCGATGATGCTCGATGACCTGGGTTTGGTGCCCACGCTGCGGCGCTATGCAGATGCGTTCAAGGAACAGGCGGGCCTGGACATCAATGTAACGGTCACTGGTATTGAAAGGCGTCTGGAACCCTATCTAGAGGTGATGCTTTTCCGTGCCATTCAGGAGCTGCTGGGGAACGCTGCCCGGCATAGCCAGGCGACTCAGGTGAAGGTCATTTTGGATTTGGGAGAGGATCGCGTGCGTGTCAGCGTGGATGATAACGGTACGGGCTTTGACCCGGAGTCTATTCATCAGGGAACCAGCCTGGGGCTTAAGTTGATTCGTGAACGAGCCGAAATGTTGGGTGGCAGTTTCGAAATCGATAGCGCATTGGGAAAAGGTGCACGGGTGACGTTCTCAGTCCCTGCCCGTTCCTAATCGTCCTGACGATTTCGATTGTTCTCATACTGCATAACAGGATTGTAAGTAAGAAGTGTCTTCTCCCTCTTGTGTTTTTTTCTGGAGTAAGTAAAATATGTATGGTTCTGAGAGCGGTTCTCAGAGAAAATATTTTTTCAGTTACGAAAGGATTAATGCCATGTTATTCGCCCCCAAGGAAAAAGGTCAAGGTTTGGTTGAGTATGCTATCATTCTCGCGCTGGTTGCCATCGTTGTGATCGCGGTCATGCGTCTGTTGGGACCCAAGATCGGAAACACCTTTAGCACCATTAACAGCTCTTTGCCGTAATATCAACATCTGAGCAAGCAATTTAGGACTCTGTCGAGAGACAGAGTCCTACTTTTTTACCAAATGGGGATTATGGTTTTTCGTTTATACTGTATAATATTTGAAGTGAAATGCCTGCCGGCCAGTTGGCAGAGAAGTCAAGAGAGGAGAATTGCTCATGCGTCGCGGACGAATATTCATATTCCTCATTTTGATCGTGTTGGTTGGTGCGGTATTGCTTTATGTGGCATACATCCAATTTGCACCCACGGTTGTCGCTCAGCCAACACAACCGCCGCTTACTAGTGTTTATTATGCTGCTCAAAATATTCCTCAAGGGACGACGATCACCCAGGATATGTTGAGTACTTTTGCTATTCCACCGGAGAATGTAGCAGAGGTAATGTTTACTGTTGGCGAAGAGAATGCTCTGGTGGGGCAGACGGCCCGTTTTTCCCTGGGCCAGGGAGTTGTGATTACGGCTTCGATGGTTGGAGAAGGGGCGCCGGAAATTTCTGGTCCGCAATGGGCTGTCACCATTCCTTCCGGGATGGTGGCGGCAGCGATTCCAACGAATCGTCTGGCTTTGGCCGCTTACGGTGTGACCGACGGTGCGCACGTTAATGTGAATGCTTGTATGTTGTTTGTGGATGTTGATCCCGCGTTTCAAACCGATTACGCCGAATTTCACCTCGGTGTTGACCGGCACCGGTTTTCCTCAGGACCAATTGCCCGTTTTGTCGGTTGCCGCATCAACTGGCGAGCAGGCTTCTCGACAAGGAAGAGTAGAACTCGATCCAACGCTTCAACAGCCATTTTACGTGGTGCCGGCCGAGTCGCAGAGACCACGTTTGGTCTGCCAGATGATTTTGCAGGATGTTGTTGTTCTTGAAATTGGGTAATTTTGGATCTCCAACGGCCGCTGCCGATGCCAATGCCACACCTTCGCCGGTTCAGGCCCAACAACAGGCTGCACCTGACATTGTTACGCTAATGGTAACTCCTCAAGACTCTATTTCTCTCAATTACTTTGTCTATAGTGGCGCGACCTTGAGTATGTCTCTGCGAAACCCGAACGATACCTCTCGATTTGCTGCGGAATCTGCTACGTTGACCAGTTTGTTAACGCAGTATAACATTGCCCTGCCCTCCAAGCTTCCCTACGCAACGCAACCGCGAGTTGATGTTTTGGCTCCTCCTCAATTGCCGAATGATACGATTACCGTTCAGCCCCAACAATAATATCCATCCAGGTTTCTGAGGTAGTTAATTGGTATGGCAACTGGTGACAAAATTCGAGTGATGATAGTTGATGATGTTTCCGAAACGAGGGAAAATGTAAGGAAGCTATTGCAGTTTGAATTTGACGTCGATGTGGTCGGTGTTGCTCGCACTGGCAAAGAGGCGATACAACTTTCGCTGGACCTGAATCCAGACGTTGTGTTGATGGATATCAATATGCCAGACATGGATGGTATTTCTGCGACCGAAGCGATTCGCTCCAAGCAGCCGGCTGTCCAGGTTGTAATCCTTTCGGTGCAGAGTGATCAGAATTATATGCGTCGGGCTATGCTGGCCGGGGCCCGGGATTTTCTCACCAAGCCGCCCATGGGGGATGAATTGATCTCTGCTATTCGTCGGGCTGGCTCCATGGCGCAGTCTGAGCGGTCAAAGAGTGCTCAGGTGCAGGCAGCTCCCATCTCCCCTAATATGGGCATGGTGGGCGGTTACGGGGCTCCGAAAGGCAAGATCGTAACAGTTTATAGTCCAAAAGGTGGCACAGGCTGTACAACTCTGGCTGTAAATCTTGCCTTGACATTGCACAACGAAGATACGCGGGTGGTATTGGTCGATGGGAATTTGCAGTATGGTGACGTTGCAGTTTTTGTGAATGAACAGGGCAAAAACACAATCATTGATCTTTCTCCACGGGCTGATGAATTGGATCCCGAGATCGTGGAGGAAGTGATGCTTAAACACGCTGCCTCTGGTTTGCATATCCTGGCGGCGCCCAGTCGCCCCGAGTATGCAGAAAAAGTATCGAGTGGCCAATTCACTGGTGTTCTTGAATATTTACGACAGCTGTACGCATATGTTATTGTTGATACATCAGCTTATCTTACCGATGTGACCTTGGCAGCGATCGATATAAGCGATTTGATCGTGCTGGTAACTACGCAGGATATTCCTTCAATCAAAAACTGCCGTCTCTTTCTGGATTTGTTGCAGACCATTGGCGTGGAGCGAGATCGTATTCTCTTCGTGATGAACCGTTTTGATAAACGGATCAATATTACGCCGGAACGGGTCGCAGAAAATCTCAAGCAGGAGGTGGTTTCGGTGATCCCCTTCGATGAACAAACGGTTACGAAAGCGGTAAACCGCGGCGTGCCTTTTGTTCTGGATAGCAAGAGTCATCCTGCTTCTCGTGGAATTTTCTCACTGGCAGAAAATGTTCGTGCTCGTGTGGCGGCGCAGGAATCCTCCGACGAAGCGCCTCACGTGGCCCGGCGATAATGCATATATTGGTATTTGTATCGTAAGGAGTTGAGCAAACATGTCCCTTTAAAACGTATCGAACAAGGGCAGGGTGGGAATTCTGCCGGTCAATCCCCGGAGAATTCGGGGACAGAAGGTTCACGCCTTTCTTCCTTACAGGCCCGGCGCGTCAACGCTCCTATCACCTCGCCCCAGGCTGGTTCATATTTCGATCTCAAAACACGGGTTCAAAACAAGCTATTATCGGAATTGGATCCGTCGATGGATATTACGCGAACCGATGAGGTACGTCGGACCATTCAGGATTTATTCGAGCAGATCCTGGCAGAGGAAAATATCGTTCTTTCCCGGCCCGAGCGCGCTCGTTTGTTTGAGCAAATTGCCGCAGAAATTCTTGGTTTTGGACCTCTACAGCCCCTTTTGGAGGATGACACCATTACAGAAATCATGGTTAATGGGGCCAAGAATATTTACATAGAGCGCAAAGGGAAGGTTCATCGTGTACCCGTGACCTTCGAAAACAATGATCACGTGATGCGCATTATTGACCGAATCGTGGCTCCTCTCGGTCGTCGTATTGATGAGTCCAGTCCGTATGTGGATGCTCGTTTACCAGACGGTTCCCGTGTGAACGCCGTCATTCCCCCGATTTCGCTTGTTGGCCCTGTGTTGACCATTCGTAAATTCTCACATAATCCGATTACGGTCGAACAGTTAATTCAGTTCGGATCCATTACGCAGGAGGCAATCCAATTTCTCAAGGCCTGTGTTGAGTCTCGTTTGAACGTAGTTATATCTGGGGGTACCGGTTCTGGAAAAACCACGTTTTTGAACATCCTTTCTGGTTTCATTCCTGCTGATGAACGTATCATCACCATTGAGAATGCGGCAGAACTTGCAATTGCGCCAGGAACACGTGGTGACCCTGGAGTCCCGTCCGCCCAACATTGAAGGCCGTGGAGAAATAACCATCCGAAATTTGGTAGTGAACTCTCTTCCGCATGCGTCCTGAGCGAATCATCGTCGGAGAGATCCGTGATGAGGCGGCCCTGGATATGTTACAGGCCATGAATACGGGTCATGACGGCTCCATGACCACGCTGCACTCGAACGGACCACGCGATGCATTGTCTCGTCTCGAAACAATGACTTTGATGGCTGGCATGGATCTGCCATCCAGAGCGATCCGTGAGCAGATCGCCTCCGCTGTCGACGTGATCTGTCATCAGGAGCGTATGCGGGATGGCACGCGTAAGATCACCAATATTACTGAAATCAGTGGCATGGAAGGTGAAGTGATTACCATGACTGATATCTTTATTTTTGAGCAGACCGGTGTAGAAAATGGTCAGATCGTGGGCCGGCTGCGCCCGACAGGCTTAAGGCCAAAATTCATGGATAAGATCGAAGCTGCGGGCATTAATTTGCCTCCATCGATCTTTGGCATTGGCGAACGCCGCCGTTATTGATCTGTGGATGCTGGATAGGTTGATGAAATGAGTCCGATCGTTTTGCTGGTTGGAGGTGGGGTCGTATTGCTGCTCTTGATTGTAGGAGCAGTCGTTTCCATCGCGGGCGAACGTTCACTCGTGGAGGAACGACTCGGTCGTTTCCTGGAGGAGGAGCAAGGGGGGCCTGATGAGGAAGGTGGTCGGTCTGTCCTTACGGAGTGGGTGAATCGCCGAGTTGCCAAATCTTCCATGGGCGATCGTGTGGCGCGGGAATTGGCCCGCGCGGATCTCAAGTTCAAAGTGGCGGAATATTACGCCCTGATCTTCATGTCGACGGTCGTTGTTGCTTTTTTGGCGTTCTTAATTCAACCTCACCCCGTGTCGGCGATCATTGGCGCAGTGGTCGGTTTTTTCCTGCCCCGGTTCTATGTGAGGCGACAGCAAACGGTGAGATTGACCAAATTCAACGATCAATTGAGTGACATGTTGAACCTCATGGTCAATGGCCTACGTGCAGGTTATTCGACCATGCAAGCCCTGGAGGCTGTGAGTCGTGAGTTGCCTACTCCCATCTCTGATGAATTCCATCGTGTTGTCCAGGAAATGCAGATTGGTATTCCCATGGAGAAGGCATTGGATAACCTTTTGCGACGCATTCCCAGCGATGACCTGGATTTTGTAGTGACGGCGATCAATGTGCAGCGCGAGGTTGGTGGGAATCTTTCTGAAATTCTCGATACGATTTCCTTTACCATTCGTGAGCGGGTCAGGATCAAAGGCGAGATTCGCGTAATGACCGCGCAGGTTCGAACGTCAGGGACTGTCTTGTCGCTGATCCCTGTTTTCCTTGGAATCGCGCTTTGGTTTGTCAGCCCGGAATATATTGGAAGTTTTTTTGATGATAACGGTATTGTGCCTCAGCCACTATGTGGCTTTATCGCTGTTGCGGCGATTATTGGTATGATCATAGCAGGGTATTTTGTTATGATGAAAATAGCTGACATCGAGGTGTAAGATGCCTATAGGTTTGTTGATATTTGGTGCAATCGTCCTCGTTGGTGCGGTTGCAGTCATTATTGTCAGTTTGCGGAGAAACATACAGGGAGAGGATGAAGAGGACCCTTTGCAGACGCGTCTGGCTGAGTTTATCCAGCGTGGAGACGTCGCCTCCCTTGAGGAGATCGAGCTTTCGCAACCGTTCAGCGAACGTGTAATCATCCCGGTGATTCGCCGCATTGGCGAAATTTCCGCGCGCTTCACCCCTCAAAAAGCAATTCAGGATACCGCTCGGAGGCTGGAGTTGGCCGGCAATCCCTGGCCGATCGATGCTCCTACGTTCCTTGCGCTTCGTTTTATCCTGGCTGTCGTCTTGGGCGGCTTTATGGTTGCCGTTGTGATCATTTCTCCGCCGGCGAGTGCCACGGATCAATTCTTATATATTGGCGGCTCGGTTTTTGGCGGTTTTTTTCTTCCACATTTGATGCTGTCGAGCAGGATCACGCGTCGTCAAAGGGAAATTCGTAAGGCGATGCCAGACGCTCTGGATCTGCTCACGATCTGTGTGGAGGCGGGTCTCGGTTTTGATGCCGCGATGTCAAAGGTTAGTGAGAAATGGGAAAATGAACTCTCTCTGGCCTTTGCCCGTGCCATCCGTGAAATCCAATTAGGCAAGGTTCGTCGTGAAGCATTAAAGGATATGTCAGATCGTTTGGGCCTTCCGGAAATGACAAGTTTTGTCGCCGCGATTATTCAGAGTGAGCAATTAGGTGTAAGCATGGCAAAAGTACTGCGCATTCAATCTGACCAGATGCGCATCAAGCGACGTCAGCGCGCAGAGGAAGAGGCACATAAGGCGCCGGTCAAGATGATCATCCCGATGGCTCTACTGATTTTTCCCACCATTATGATCATTATTCTTACGCCTGCGGCTCTTCAGATCATGACCTCTCTTGGATAAGTAGAAACAGAAGCCTGCCGTTTATTCGTGAGCACCATACCCTGGTCGTATCGTTTATACCGATTGACTTGGAACGGGATAGATCTGCTATTCCCGCCGACCTGTGGCGGGTGTGGAAAAGTAGGCTGGCGTTGGTGCCCAGAATGTCAGAGGCGTGTCCTGATCATGCATGAACCCTTCTGTGAAAGATGTGGGGTCCCAACCGAAGGGGCCGATCTGTGTGAAAAATGTAAAACGAATCCGCCCGCGTATCGAGAGATGAGATCTTGGGCGGTTTTTGATTCGCCGGTGCAGAATGGTCTCTATTCATTGAAATATCGCCGCAATATGGGCTTGGGTGAGGCTTTGGCAATTCAAATGGCAGACTTCTGCCGAAGACTGGAGTGGCCCATACAAGCGCTTATCCCGGTTCCATTGAGCCAAAACCGGCTGAAAGAGAGAGGGTATAATCAGGTTGGGTTGGTTGCGCGTCCGCTGGCGTATCATGTTGGTTTGGCGTATGAACCTGGTACACTCCGGAAGGTGCGCGAGACAAGCACACAGGTTGGATTAACGGTCTCCCAACGGCAGGCAAATGTTCACCACGCCTATCAGGCCGACCCTCAGATTGTGACGCGTAAATCCATCCTGCTGATGGATGATGTAGCCACGATGGGTTCCACCACTTCAGCATGCAACGAAGCTTTACTTTCTGCAGGTGCGCAAGAGGTTTACATTCTAACGATCGCGCGTGCACTTTCACATCATAGCCTGGATCGTGTTTGATGGTTTTCCCCCAGGCAAATAATAATCATTCAGGAGGCCCCATGACTGAAAAGATTGAGATTCTGGCACGTAACATGCGCTTGACGGATAATCTACATGATTATGTCGAGAAGAAGGCTGCGAAGCTTGAGCGATACCTCCAGGAAATTGATGAAATTCGCGTTGAGCTATCGCATGTCAAATCTGCTCGCAGCGCGGCAGATCGCCAGGTCGCACAGATTACGGTCCATGGAAAAGGATTCATCCTGCGTACGGAGGAACGCTCGGACGATGCCCACACTGCCTTCGATTCTGCATTAGATAAAATGCAGCGCCAGGTGGAGCGTTATAAGGGTAAGCATTATCGTGGGCGCGGCGATGGCCGTTCTGCCGCCGAAGTGGTGGTGGAGGAGCAACCTGTGGATGACGAAACTGGAGAACTGCTGCCTCTGATCGCACGGCGCAAGAAGTTTGTGGTCCTACCCATGGATGAAGAGGAAGCTGTCGAACAGATGCGTTTGATCGGCCACGATAACTTCTTTGTGTTCTTCAATGCAGAGCGGAACTCTTTCCAGGTTTTGTATCGCCGTCGTAATGGGTCATATGGTTTGATCGAACCTGTCGTTGGTTAGATAAAGTCACAAAATAGATAATTCATGACAAACCAGTGGCGCCGCGGCGCCACTGGTTTTATCAAGGAGTAAATATGCAGTTTGATGATGATTTCGATGATGGGAGTTTTGTGAACTCGAATATAGATTTCGAGCATGCCAGAGACGCGGTTGTTGAATTAATTACAGCTGTCGGTGAGGACTCGGAACGCGAGGGTCTAAAAGGTACGCCCGACCGTGTTTCTCGTATGTATGCGGAATTATTAAGCGGGTACAGTGCCGACCCGCAAAAGATTATCAATGGCGCCTTGTTCCATATTAATTATGATGAAATGGTCCTGGTGCGGGATATCGAGTTTTATAGTTTGTGCGAACATCACATGCTGCCGTTCTTGGGGCGGGCGCATGTCGCTTATCTTCCCAAGGGAAAAGTGATTGGCCTTTCCAAGATCCCGCGTATCGTGGAAATGTATGCGCGCCGTTTACAGGTACAGGAACGGATGACGCGCCAGATTGCCGACCTGCTTCAGGAAATCCTGGAGCCCCAGGGAGTGGCGGTCGTTGTTGAAGCAATGCATTTGTGTTCGATGATGCGTGGCATCAAGAAGCACAATGCCCGTATGACAACTTCGGCCATGCACGGTGCTTTTCGTGCCAATCTGGCAACCCGCCAGGAGTTTCTCGAAAATATTTCGCGCGGAACCAAACCACTCCAAATTTAGACTTTGGCCGAAAACTCAACCTATTTCTCAGCCATTGCATGAGCCGCGATGCCAAAGGCGATGGCGACGTTGAACGACTTTTTTTCGCCGCGCATGGGAATGTGGAAAATTTTGTCACATAACTCCAGTAGACTGGGATCCACCCCCGTTATTTCGTTGCCAACGATCAAGGTGGAGTTGTAACTTGTGTTCAATTCGCGGCTGAATTCAACAGCGCGTTCGTTCTCTTCCAGGGCGAAGACATTCCAACCTTCTTTCTTCAGGCCCTTGACCAGCTTCACCGCGTCCTTGTGATAAGACCAGGTAACGGTCTCCTCCGCTCCAAGTGATGTCTTTTGCACCGCTTCGTTGTCGGGAGTCGGTGAAATGCCGCATAGATACGCGTGCGCGAATCCGAACCCATCCGCACTGCGCAGGATCGAGCCCACATTCCAGGCCGAACGGATGTTGTCCAGCAACACCGCTAGTTCCCCCCTCTTCTGATGTACAGGGGATGAATTTGCTGAGGGGGGACGCGGCTCGGGCTCTGGAAGCAGTTCACGGCGGAGGGCGACGCGGGTCTCTCCCAGGCAGGATGGGCAACGCGTCCCAAAGTTTTGGTGGTTCACCAGTGGATATCGCAATCCACATGAAGTACATACTCTGATCTCATAGGATTTCGATGGCATGAGGTGATTATACATGCTACAATTTGACCATGCATCGCGTTGTCCCTGAACTCATTATCGAAAATTATCGTGCAGGTTGTTATCGCGGCGAGTTTCCTGCGGTGGGAATGTTTCTGGATTTAACGGGGTTTTCCGCCATGTCTGATGCACTTATGCAGCACGGACAGCATGGCGCGGAGGTGCTGGCAGGCTTGATGCATGGCGTTTTTGATCCGCTGGTGGAAAGTATCTTTGACTACGGCGGCAAGATTGTGGGATTTGCCGGGGATGGTATTATGGCCCTGTTTCCCATCGAATCCGACGCCACTTCCGTGGCCCTGCGAGCGCTCGCCTCTGCCCATGTGATTCAGCAACGCTTGGCGGAAAATCCTGCTCGCCAAACCATCTACGGGAAATTTCCCATTGCGGCCAAGATTGGCTTGGCGAGTGGTTCTGTCTCCTGGGGAATCCTGTTATCGGAAGATGAAGAAAACGCGACCTATTATTTTCGCGGTACCGCCGTGGATGAATCAGCACTGGCAGAGCATGCTGCCAGCCCCGGCGAGATTTTACTGAACGACCGCATGAACGCGCTCTTGCAGGGAATGATCGCCTCCAAACCTCTCGACTCATTCCACCGCTTTCGCAGGTTCCGCGTCGATAAGCCTGAAGCTGCACCGGCCGTCTTTCCTCCAATGGATCTAAGCATTGCACGCCGTTTCATGCCTGAGGAAGTCATTGCGCAGGACTTGCGCGGTGAGTTCCGCCAGATTGTTAATTTGTTCATGCGTTTTCCAGATCTCCCGGGCGATGTGTTGCAGGAATTGATGGTCATTGTATTCGAGATGCGCAAGAAATATGGTGGCTTGATCACACGGCTCGACTTTGGCGATAAAGGTTGCAATATGTTGATGTTATGGGGGGCACCGATCGCCCATGGGAATGATATTGGACGGGCTTTGAATTTCATTCTCGAGTTGCAATCACGAGTTGCTTTTCCCGTGACAGCAGGAGTCACATACTATATTGCGCACGCAGGTTACCTGGGAAGCGTCATGTGTGAGGATTACACTTGCTATGGTTGGGGTGTGAATCTGGCTTCGCGTTTTATGATGGGTGCGCCTCTCGGTCAGGTTTGGGTGGATGACCGCATTGCGCGCCGGGTTTCACAGCGTTTTGAGATGGAACTCGTTGGCATTCAGCCTTTCAAAGGTTTTGCTGCACTGCAGAAAGTCCATCGCGTGCGCGGCTACAAACCAACGGCAGAGGCCATCTATCAAGGAGAACTGGTTGGGCGCGAGAACCAGCTTGCCCAGCTGGCGAATTTTACTGAGCCCCTATGGCGCGAACGCAGGTTTGCAGGTTTGCTGCTTGTCTCGGGCGATGCAGGCATTGGCAAGGGGCGTCTAGTCCATGAGTTCCGTTTTTCCGCGCACTTTGAAGAGAACAAAACACTCTGGGCGGTTTGTCAGTCCGATCAGATCCTGCGTCAATCATTCAATCCATTGCGTAGTTGGCTATTGCGATACTTTGAGATTCCCCCGCAGAAAAGTACGCAGGAACGCCAGCGTGCCTTCGACACAAAATTGGATGCGCTCCTCGCCTCCCTTCCGGACCCGGAGCTGGCACGAGAGCTCGACAGAACGCGGTCCATTCTGGGCGCACTCGTGGACTTATATTGGCCGGAATCGCTGTACGAGCAGTTGGATCCAAAAGCTCGCTACAACAACACCTTCCTGGCGCTGATTACCTTGTTTAAAGCAGAGAGCTTGCGCCAGCCTGTGATCTTCTTCCTGGAAGACCTCCAGTTCACCGACAGTGATACGAAGGATTTCCTGCCGCGTTTGAGACGTGCCTTGCTCGCTTCGAGTCAAGCCTATCCGATCGCCATGATTGTCACCTCACGGCCGCATGAGGCCGATCTTGGTCTGGAAGTGATCGATGGCCAGGTAAATCTTACCGGCCTGTCGCACGAGGCTCTCGCGCACCTGGCTGAAAATTCTCTAGGCGGAGCTGCTGCGCCTGAACTGGTTAATGTACTGTTTCAGCGCTCGGAGGGCAATCCTTATTTTGCTGAGCAGATTCTGCGCTATTTGCAAGATGAGAGCTTCATCGAAATGAGTAAGGATGGGTGGGCGATCGTCCGAAAATTACGTGATACTTTGCTCCCTGGAGATATCAGTGCGATCCTGGTTGCACGGCTCGATCAATTGGCGCGGGAAGTCAAGGAGAGCATACAGACTGCTTCAGTGCTGGGACGTGAATTTGAAATCCCAATACTATTGCACATGCTGCGTGGAGGGGAAAAAGTTCAGGAATACATCGCTGCGGCGGAAAAGGCTGCGATTTGGGAACCCCTCGATGCACGGCACTTTATCTTCTCGCATGGATTAATGCGTGATGCTGCCTATTCCATGCAGATGCAGGCTCGACGTCGCGAACTCCATGCCCTTGCGGTGGAAGCGGTGGAGCATGTACATGGGGGCGATTTGAGAAACCGCTACGCGGAATTGGCGTATCACTCTGAACATGCTGACCTCCGTCAGAAAGCGCAGCAATATTACACCCTTGCGGGGAAATCTGCTTCTGACTTGTACCAGAACATCCAGGCCATTGATTACTATACCCGGGCGCTTGGTTTTACGCCGCTAAGTGATCTGCAAACACAATTTGATTTGCTGGTTGCGCGCGTTGAATTATTCAATCGGCGCGCAGACCGTGCTTCGCAGTGGAACGATCTTGATGCACTGGAGAAACTGGCCAGACAGCTCGGCGATCAAACACGCCTTGCCAAAATGCTGATGTTGCGTACAGTCTATTTCTTTATGCTCGGGGATTATCTGGATGCGATTCAGGATGCATCACATGCCGAGGCGCTTTCGGATGAAATCGCGGAGACGGACCTGGCCTTCCTGTCACAGACGACTTGGGTGCTGGCTTTAATGCGCTTGGGCAAGCTGGAAGAATCCATGCAGCGGGCACAGGGCTTACTGGAACGTATTCGCCGAGCCGGGAATCGCAAAGAGGAGGCCCGTGTATTGAACGCCATGGGTCAGATCGCGCTGGAACAGAAGGAATCATCCACTTCGAGCGGTTATCTCGTCGAAGCGCTGGACATTGCCCGCCAGATAAAAGATCGCAGCCTAGAACACAGAGCCCTGAATAATCTTGCCATGTCCGAAGGCTCGATCAATGGGGATTACGCTACGGCACACGCTTACTATCAACACGCCTACCGCATTGCCCACGAGGTGGGGGATCGGAATGCGGAGGGGATTGCCATGGCAAATCTTGGTTTTGTCGCTGGGATGTTGGGCGACTTTGATTCCGCACATCAATATCATGAGCAATCATTGGCCCTGGCTCGTGAAACGGAAAGTGGTTACCACGAGACCTACACCTTGATAAATTTGAGTGCCGTGGCCGGAATGCAGAAAGATGCCTCGCATGCCCTGCAATATGCGCAGGAAGCTGCTGACATGGCTCGCAAAGCCGGTGACCGCTCTGGTGAGGCTTGGGCCATCCATTATCTGGGGCACGCTCATCTGCTGCTGGGCGAACTTTCCAGCGCTCAAAGTGCCTATCAAGACTCGATTGAGATTCGTAACGAATTGAAACAAACCTCGCTCTCGATGGAACCATTGGCAGGATTGGTCGAGGTCGCTTTGCAATTGGGCGACTATGAAACCGCAAAGTTTGCCATTGAAAGAATTCTTGCCTATCTGGAGAAGGGAGGCACATTAAATGGAACAGATGAACCTCTGCGCGTCTATCATGCCTGCTATTTGTTCCTTGAGAAAAATCAAGACCCGCGTGCCAGCCAGGTGATAAAAACTGCAATGCAGCTGCTGGAAGCGCAGGTCTCGAAATTTAAAGACGAGCAGGTTCGCAAAATGTATGTTGAAAACGTTCCCTGGCGGCTTGCCATTCAGCGGGCCGGCCGGGAATATTCAGATAAGTTACGGTCCTGACCCAAGAGGTGGATCAGTGACATTGAGTTCAATCTCTGATCTATCGCCAGAGGTGCTGAAAGAGACTTCATGCACGGCACCTCCATGATAGGCAAAAATCCTTTTGCCCGGAGGAAACGCTGCAAAACTGACCTTATACTTGCTCAGTCTGGGAGATTTGCCCGCTTTAGGTTCCACGCCAACATTGATGAACCAGGTGATTGTAATTTCCTGCCCAGTTTTTGGGTCTTTCCATGTTTTTGGGAGCGTAGAATCCAGATCCTTTTCCACGGCATCCCAATCGTCAGGGCTGTTATCACTCAGATGCAATCGAACACCTCTTTTGCTTCCAGGTCGGTTGCCCTCATCAACCGCAAATTCCCTGTCCGTGTTATGGACTTTGCCCATTTTTCTTCCTGGCATATTAACCTCCATTTCTCTTGGCTGGCTGGATAAATTAATTATACTCTGGTTCCATAAAAACAGATGCTATTTCGCTATATTCTTTTTAACAAACCGTACAATGTCCTCTCGCAATTTACAGACGAGGGTACAGGGCATGCCACGCTCAAACAGTTCATTGATGTCCCGCATGTCTACGCGGCTGGCAGATTGGATCGCGACAGCGAGGGCTTGCTATTACTTACAGACGACGGGTCTCTGATCAAACGCCTCACCGATCCAACGCATCATATCGAAAAGACCTATTGGGTTATGGTGGAAGGGGAGCCGCAACGGGATCAGTTGGAACAACTCGAACGCGGGATTCAGCTCAAAAATTATCTGACCCTTCCCTGTCAGGCTCGCCTCATGCCCAGCCCGAACCTGTTCCCGTGCGCCAGCCCTGTCACGCCTCACGGCCCGACCGCCTGGCTGGAGATCAAACTGAGAGAAGGGAAGAAACGTCAGATTCGGCATATGACCGCCGCGGTGGGTCTGCCAACGCTTCGACTTGTCCGCGTTGGAATCGGGCCCATTCGTTTGGAGAACCTGGAGCCTGGACGGTGGCGTGATTTATCTTCGCCAGAGATCAACCTGTTGAACAAATGAGCTTGTAATGGTTTTTTTCATAAACGGGAAAGCTAAGAAAAAAATAGACCTCTGTGCAAGAGGTCTATCATCTATTAAAAATCCATATTATTCGTTACTTGTTTACTGTGGAAGGGTATACCTCAGGATCCGATTGTTGCCTGCATCGGTTACCCAGATGAATCCGTTTTGATCGATGGTGATGCCGGCGGCCAGTCCGATCTCATTCGCGCCCGAGCCGAAATCGCCCCAGGTACGGACGAAGTCACCATTCTCCGTGAATTCGATCACCCGATATCCTTCCGGATCTGTGATGAACACGTGCTTATCCTGACTTACCGTGATGAAGGGCTTGTTGTCCACCGACTGACCATACCAGGCGCTCACATCCCATTGTTGCAGGGGAGCATAGAAGGTACCATCCGGGTTGGGAAGGAAGGATTGGACCCGCTGATTCCAGGTGTCGGTCACGAAGACCGTTCCATCATTGGCAACGGTAACACCGACCGGTTCGTCGAACTGCCCGGGGTCAAAGCCGCCCGAACCGAATTCCGTGATGTAATTCCCTTCCGCATCGAAAACGACAATGCGCTTATTGCCGGTGTCCGCCACAAAGACGTGGCCCTGGGAATCAACCGCGATACCGCGCGGTCCCCAGAAGAAACTCTTCGATTCCGGGATGTCAGGCGTTGGCTGACCATATTGGCCCCACATCAGAATGGGGTGGCCGTCCGCAGTGAACTTTTGGATGCGGTGATTCCAGGTGTCGCTCACATATACCGATCCATCCGGTCCGACTGCCACGCCCCAGGGTTCATTGAAAGTGCCCATCGGCGCGTTGCCAGTCTGTTGATCGGCAAACGTGCCCCATTGGTTTAAAAGCGTCCCGTCGGAACCGATGTGCAGGATACGGTGATTGCGCGAGTCGGCGACGTACAGGTCATCGTGCAAGCCCGCGGCAATGGCGCGTGGTGCATTTAATCCGAGAGGATAGCGTTCTGCGCCGAAGATTTGGTCCGCGTTCAAGCTAATGGTACCTGCCTCGTACGGGTCTGAGGCGGTGGGGGCTTCCGAAGGGCCGACTCCATAATCCCAAATCTGCGCGGCCACATCCTTGCGGACATAGAGCCGCATGTGATCTGCCGGAGACCAGGTGGTCAGTGTCATGGATGTGCTGCCGACCGCCTGCGCATACTCCGTGTAATCGCGATCGAACCAAATTTCGAAGATACCCTCGCGAATTTGAGGGTTGACGATCGCGCCCAGAACACGGCTGCGGTCCAGGTTGAAGTAGTCTTGATTCGGCCACCACATACGAATGTAATTGAACTGATAGAACTGATTTCCCAGAGCCGCATCGATCTTGTCGAAATTCTTTTCGTCGACGATGACGGCTACCGCATCGCGCAGGGAACGCGTCGGCTGGTCAAAAGACCGCAGCGCGGTGAAATCGCGCAGATACCAAACGAAGGGCCAGGAGACACCGGTATCTGGTGCACTGGCATCATAGGCCACAACGGCGTTCAGTCCGCCGACAGTGCGTTCAGAGATTTCTGCCACTTGTGATGTCACCTCTTTCACAGCCGTGGCTGCGTGGGCGTACACCAGATATTCTGTGGCATCATCGTAATTGATATAAGCGGCTCTGAAAGCTGTACGTCCGGTCTGTACTGCCAGCAGCCCAAAGATGGTCAGAACAACCAGTGGGAAAAATGATGTGGAATGCGATTGGCCTGCCTGAAATTGATAAACCAGTACCACCAGGCTGAGGACGAATGCAGTGAGCGAGGCTGCCAATTTTATCCAGGCAGCTGATATTCCTGCGGCCTCAACGCCACCGGTAACAGCCAGCATATAGGATGCGCCATTGATGATACTGGAGCCGAAGGAGATAATGACGATGATCAGTAATCCAACAATCGCTAAACTGCGGAGATCATCCTTCATCAAATAGGTCAGGAGCGTACCGGATGCAATGGCAGCGATCGCCGGGAAAATAAAGGCCGCCGTAGCCTGTAACTGTGCCAACTCTGTCCCTTGGAACGGCGGAGTCGTTCCATACAGCGAACGTAGCACGTTGAATATCGCCAACAGGAAAACCACCATTACCAGGATGGAAAGCGCAATGCGTTGTGGCTTTTCGCTTGCCAACCGGGGTCTGATCGACTCGATGATTTGACTGAGCGCCCAACCAGTCATCAGGACCATCGGCCAGGCCATGTGATACGTCAGCCAGGGCATACGTTCACCCGCGAGCGAAAAGGCCAGGATGCTGGAGAAGACCCACCAGACCATCAAGCCAAAGAATGTACCGAAGTTGGATGCGTTTGAACTCAGCCTCTGCTGCGACTGGCGGCAGCGACCCGTCGTCCCCTTCAGACTCATCCACAGCGGATCGCTGGGCGGAAAGCTTTTTCAAGCCCAGGCCAATCGCCACCAGCGTCCCAATGGCGGGCAGATATTCGTACATGGGGATTTGCACAAGGATGTAGTAGTACTCCGGCTGACTGCCGCGTTGCACACCTTGTTGTACGAGCCAATATCCCAATGAGCCAACCACGCCGGTGAAAAACCCGGCGGCATTGGTGAATACCGTAGTGTACAGGATCGTATACAATCCCCAGAACAGCGCTGCATATTTCCACCAGTCGCGATTCCATAACATGCCCACCAGGATGGAAACCAGGAAGAAGGCCAGTACAAACGTCCCGATGATCAGAAGTGATCGTGTGTCCAGCGCATTCACAGAGGCGGCGTCAGTGGGAAGAATGACATTCAATCTATCTTTGAGCCAATCGATGGGAAAGGCGGTTGTCATGGGCAGCACAAACGTGCTGATCAGCATCATCAAGTCAAAAGAACGCTGTTTTGGAATCTTGTGCAGATAATAGGCCTGCACGAAATAGATCAATCCTGCGATCAGCAGAATTAACGCACCAGTTCCCAGAAGAATCTTGGGGAAGGAAACTGCCTGACTGGTCGGCGTGAGAGGTGAAGGAATATCGCCGGGGTTGGCAGGCGCGGCTGTCTCTGTGCCGCTCAATATCGCGTTGCTCTTGTTAATATATGTCAGGCCCGCACCAACACCGAGAAGAATAGCCGCCGCAACCAGAGCAAAGATGAAGGCTCGGAACAACCCACTATTTTCCCAGGGTTTTCTGGTAACTTGAATGATGAAAAGAAACGCCAGAAAGAGAAAGGCCTGCAAGGCATAGATGAACGATGTTTCCTTGTCTGCGAAATGGATGATCAGGGCCCCTGTCAACAGAAAGAGATATTTGCTTTCGCCAACTTCCAAATAGCGCAAAATGGCGTAAAGCATCAAAATGCCTGATAGTCCAGTGTATACATCCTCGCGCACATACCGCCCATAAAAAAGCATGTACGGTGAGATGACCATCAACAGTCCGGCGATGAGCGCGCCCGTTTTTCCAAGATAACGCCGCCAGAACCAGACCATGCAAATGGTGGCGATGCTGAACAACGCAGCAGGGATACGGGCCGTGAAATCACTTACGCCGAACAGAAAATAGGAAAGCGCGATCCAATGGAACTGCCAGGGACCGTGCATCATGGGCGTGTGTTGGTAGCCCTGGCCACGATAGAGCAGCCAGGAGAAGTAAGTGTGCAGGCTCTCATCGTGACTCATGACGCGCGCACCGAGGTTATAGAATCTGGTGATGAACGCAAGCAAAATAATTCCCGCGAACAAAGCAATTTCATTGGTAATTGCCGGGAGGGCGGGGTGAATGGGTCGTTCAAGCCAGGAGGTTTTATTGTTATCCATAATATCTTTCTGTCCGTTTGAGATTGTGAAACTTATACTTCAATCTTAATGTTCTGACAAGTTTGCGTGTAATATTTCTTTAATGGTTAAAAAACGCCTATTGCTTGGGTGTGTAAGATGCAAAATTGAGGCTCGGCGTAAGGGTCGTAGTAGATGTGAGCGGGGAGGTGGTCCGGGTTGGTGTCGAATTGCAAAGCAGAATGATCTATTCCATGTTCACACAAATTGTTTCTGTTTGCAGATGATTGATGGATAAGATCGTTTCCTTAAGAAGGCTGTTCCGGATTTTCTTTATTGGACAATGTGATTTGCCGGAAGCTGCAACGAAACCCTAGAAGAACCCTGCTGAGCACGGATTTGCGTGTAACCAGTAAGGTGCTTGTTTTTTCACTTTTCTCTTTTTTCTTTGTAAGGTCATGCACCGAAAAGGGGATGGGCTTTGCACGCTCTTGTTTGTCCATGGCATTATGCAAAGTATTCTCCATTATCTCGGTCTCTTACCCATCTATCCAATGCTTAACGCCTTTGGAGTTAAGAACCTTCATGAAGCTTATGATGAAATTTTAATTTGCGTATAGCCAAATACACCTATCAATTTTACACACACAATATACAATATAAACTATAGAATAAGAAAGTCAAGTCAAAGACTGACCTGCCAATTGACCGCAGCCCGCCTGGATATCGATCCCTCTCCGCATGCGGATCGTGCAAGGGATCCCGGCCTGCTCCAGCGATTCTTTGAAGGCCGCGGCCCTTTCGCGTGATGTGGCTTTACCTGCATAGCCCATTGTGGAGTTGAGGGGGATGGCATTGACATGGCACATCAAGCCTTTGAGTCTTGACGCTAATTTCTTTGCCACCTCGGGCGTGTCATTGACTCCGCTGATCAATGCCCACTCGAATGTGACGCGTCGTCCTGTTTGTTGAACGTAGTATTTGCAGGCTTCGATCACATCCTCGATCTTATAGCGCCTGTTGACCGGCATAATGGCAAGCCGTTCCTCATCCTCTGCCGCATGAAGCGAGATGGCGAGATTGACCTGTCGCTTCTCGTCGGCGAAACGCCGAATCTGCGGAACCAGCCCAACGGTCGAGATGGTGAAGCGGCGCGCGCCGAAGTTGTACCCTTCGGAGTCGTTTAAGCGATCGATCGCGGCCATCGTGTTGTCATAATTATGAAATGGTTCGCCCATACCCATTAAAACGATATTTGTTACGTGTTCGTTCTTTTCCTGCAAGATACGCGCGTAATGCATCACCTGCGCGACAATTTCGCCACTTGAAAGCTGACGTTTGAATCCCATCTGTCCGGTAGCGCAGAAGACACATCCCATCGCACAACCAGCTTGAGTTGAAATGCAAAGCGTTCGCCGATTCTTTGCTCCACGCAGATTCGCACTTCCCGCAGCGGGAGCAGTGATCTGCGGATTATCGGCTGGGTCGCCATAGTGCATGAGCACGGCTTCGATTAGATTTTTGTCTGGCAATTCAAAGAGCGTCTTGCGCGTGAAACCATCAGATGAATCGAGAAACGTTTTCACGTTGAACGGTGAAAATGTAAAATGCCCCGCCATTTTCTCGCGCAGGGATTTGGGAATGTTGCTGAAATTCTCAGGCGAGTTATACAAATGCTGATAGAGCCCCTGCCATATTTGCTTTGCGCGGTAAGGAGGTTCACCCCATTCGATCATGAGATCTGTTAAGTCATCTACATCTAGATCGTAAATTAACATGTTTACTTTTCACGCGACCAGATCGGCCAAGCTTTGCGCAAGGATATCAATCTTTGGCTTCCACCGTTCCGCTTGCTCTCTCTTTGCGACGCCGCTCAACACCAATGCAGTCGGACATCCGACTCCCTGTCCGGCGGCGATATCCGTTTCGAGTCTATCGCCGACGACGAGAGTCTCTTCCTTCTTTGTTCCAAGTTTTTCCAACGAGAGATCCATCAAGAACGGGAAGGGTTTGCCTGCCACGATCGGTTCGACGTTCGTTGCTGCGGTAATGACCGAGATCCAGGCGCCCGCACCGGGGATTTCCCCACGCGGCGTGGGAAAGGTTATATCTGTGTTGGTGGCATAGAATGGGATTCCTTTGCGAATCAGCAGCGTCGCTTCAGAGACTTTTTGAAAATTAATGCCGCGATCCATACCCATCACTACAACCTTCGATTGCGGAGCATTTTCCATCGAAGCGATTTCAAAACCTTCTTCCTCCATCGGAATGCGAAGACCATCTTCGCCAATGATCAAGACCTTCGTCCCGCGCCGAAACTTTTGTGCCACCGCCCGCGCCGCAGCCTGCGAAGAAGTGACCACTTGCCAGAGTTCCACCTCCACGCCGAAGGTTTGCAGTCGGTCTACATATTGTTTTGCGGTCCTGGTGCTGTTGTTTGTGGCAAAGATGAACTTCAAGCCACGTTCGCGAATCCGGTTGAAAGTGGCAGGCAGATCGCCAATCGGTGCGTCACCTCTCCAGACGACGCCATCCATATCAATGATGAGGGATTTGATGTGCGCGGGTAACATAGCTCTCCATTAAAGGTGAGAGTTGCTGTTGCGTAGCACCCCGTAGTGGAGCGGTGTGGGCGAAGTGACTGTCACCTGTTAAATTTCTTCACCAAATATTTCAACACTGGCTTGTCGACCCACTTCGCTTCCGGGTCGGCGCGTTCCTCGAAGTTTTCATTGCCCATGAAATCATTGAAAGCGGCGCGAAAATCTTTGCCGCTCTTGAGATAACCTTCCTGTGTCAGAATCTCTATGATTTGCTGTAGCGCTTTGCCTTTCAACTTTACACGTTCATCCTCTGTGCTTTTGCCGAAATATAACTCGTGCATCTCCAATAATTCGCCCAAGCGGGGAACAGGATCTTCATGATCGTCCACGCGATAATCCAGCCAGCGATCGAGATAACCGCCGTAGCCACCTTTGGGCTTGACCACATAGATCGCCGCGGATTGCCGCCCACGTTTGTCGCCGCCGGCGCGGTCACCAGCCAGTAGCGCCGCGTGCAATCTCGTTGGCAGATTCCGATTTGTTTTCAGAAAGGCTTTTTCCATGGCGGGAACGACTTTGCTTCCGGCGAGAATATTTCCCTGGATGGCATACCCACTTCCAGCGATGCCTCCGGCCCAGGGAAAGCATCCGCTTCCGGTAAACGTCGCCGAGCCGCCTTTCGCGTCTACCAGACCCACTTGCCGCAAATCTCTATCCTTATCATCTTCCAATAGACGATCCAGGGTTTCCTGCGCGGATAAGCCTGTTCCCATCAATGCCAGGCCGCGTGGACCGAAGGAGGTATTCGCAAAGGATTGCGTAGCAACTGCTCCGACGCTCGCCTGCGCCCACGGGACTACCGCGCCGACCGCCGGAAATTTCGACGCGACAGCCACGCCCCAGGTTTGTTCTTCAAGGTCACAAGCAACAATGGAAAAAGTCATAATAAAGTTTGTTTCCGCGACATTGGATTATACCCTGATGATTCCATCGTGCTGATCAATATGTCACTCTGAGAGTAGCGAAGAGTCTTTCCGAGAGGTAAACGAAAAAGCCTGCCGATTTCTCAGCAGGCTTTCATGACTAAGGGATCAAACAATTAGCTTCCAACTTTTTCGGGGATTTGCATTACCTCATCGATCAGGCCATATTCAACCGCGGCCTTGGCATCCAGATAGAAGTCGCGGTCGGTATCGCGCTCGATGACTTCGAGCGGCTGTCCAGTGCTCGTGGAGAGAATATCGTTCAGGATGGCCTTCTGGCGCAAGATCTGTCGGGCCGCGATCTCGATGTCAGTGGCCTGACCTTGTGCGCCGCCCAGAGGCTGGTGCATATGGATGGTGGCATGCGGCAGGGCAAAGCGACGGCCCTTCGTACCGGCAGTCAGCAACACGGTCCCGAAGGAGGCGGTCACACCAACAGCCACGGTGCTGATCGGGTTGGAGATCATCTTCATCGTATCGTAGATGGCGAAACCAGCATACACAACACCGCCCGGTGAGTTGATGTACATAAAGATCTCCCTCTCGGAATCTTCATGGTTCAAGAACAACAACTGTGCCACGATCAAGTTGGCAACCTGATCATCGATCGGTGTGCCCAGGAAGATGATGCGTTCCTTGAGCAGCAGCGAATAAATATCGTAGGCGCGCTCGCCGCGGCCTGTCGACTCGATGACCATGGGAATGACACTTTTAATATCAGGGATCATATTTTCTCCTTTGCGTTTCGCCAATCATAACGGTTCCGTGTTGGAAATATGTTAAAACTTTATCAGGGTTTGTTATTCAGATTTGGTCTCGGATTCGGCTTCGCTAGGGGACTCAGTAGGAGTCTCCTGCGCCTCGCTCGAGCTGGAAGCTGCTTCCGGTTCATCGATCTGCTCTTCACTGGCGGTGGGTTCCGTTTCCGCGGCAACCTGAACGGATTCGGTCTCCGTTTCGGCGGAGGCTTGGACCGCGGCTTCCGCTTCAGCCTGACGTTCCTCGGGTGACTTGTATTCGCCGATTGCAATGGACTTCAACATATCCAGAGCGCTGCGAGTGAGCACGCGATTGGCTGATTCCATGGCAACAGCCTGGGCGACGCGCTGTTGTCCCTTACGGCCACCGCGAATCTTGCCGAGGTCCATGCCTTGCATGGTAAGTGCGCTCAGGGTTTGATTGAATTCCTCATCGAGAGAGGCGTTATCCACTTCGATCTTTTCCAAACGCACGATCTCGTCCAGGATCAACGAGCGTTCGAAACGTTTTTTGGCAACAGGTTTCACTTCATCTTCGATGAATTGTTCGCGGGTGGTATTGCGGACTTTGAAGTAAGTATCGAGATCCATGCCTTGCTGGGCCAATCGCTGACCGAGGTCTTCCAATACATGTTCGCCTTCGTGCTCGAGGGCATGCTGGTGATATTTCAAGGTGGCGCCCTCTTTGATCTTTTCGATCAAATCAACGAAATATTTGTCATCGTACCCGGCTTTGGAGCGGTTCTCTACATCCTGGGTGACGGCCTCGCGCAACTGCTCGACCGTTTCACCGATACCAGCCATTTTGGCAAGCTCATCGTCGAGCTCGGGCAGCGTGACCGCGCGCACTGTCTGCACGGTCACTTCCATCTCGGCCTCTTTGCCTCGCAGGGTTTCAAGATCCCAGTCCTCCGGGAAGGTATATTTGATCGTTTTGCCGTCGCCGGGTTTGAGACCAACCAGTTCCCTGGAGAAGCCGTTATAAGGCCATTCGTTGTCGCGTTCTTCTTTGCGAATAAGAGTTGGAAAGCCGGTGCGAGCTAATTCCGGCGTTTCGGATTTCACATCCACGATCACATAATCGCCTTCCTCGGCTTCGCGTTCGACGTTTTCGGTCGTGGCGTACATTTGACGGACATCTTCGAGCGCCTTGTCCACATCTTCTTCAGCGGGGACAGACCATTCGTAGGGCATGCGAATCGTATGATAGTCGCCCAAATCCACTTCAGGGGCGAGGGGCACGCGGAAGGTCAACTTGGGTGGTTCGAGCGAATTGATCGATTCCAGCGTTCCCGAGTCGCCGGGTTCCACCTCCGCTTCCTTGAGGATGTTCGAATATTCGGCATCTACAAAGGAATCTGACAGCCTGCTCCATAATGGCCTCTTCGCCGTAGTTCAAGACAACCATGTGATACGGCGCCTTGCCCGGGCGGAAGCCGGGTATCTTGCCGCGTTCCGAAATCTTGCGGGCCGCGCGGCGCTTATAGTGGTCCATCTTTTCTGGTTCAACTTCAACCACTAATTTGGCTTCATGGTTCTCTTCAATGGTTTTTTCGATTTTCAATGTTTCCTCTTTATTTTCGTCATTGAGAGCCTTTTCGCGCTGAGTACTACGCAAACGAAGCGCAGGCGAAGCAATTTCCTCATGAGAGGCGGATTGCTTCAGGCCGCTGCCCTCGCAATGACGGAGTGTGGATGGGGACGGAGGGAATCGAACCCTCACGCCTTGCGGCACATGATCCTAAGTCATGCTCGTCTGCCAGTTCCGACACGTCCCCGGTTTCATATTTGGTTTTTATTGAACAATAACAGTGTTCAGTGAGCGGCAAAATTATACCGCAAGGTGGGTGGGAATTGACAGTATACGGAGTACCGCGATCTTGAGATGAGGGGACCCCCGATGATCTTGATATTGATTCCCAGTAGTTTATTTGTAACAACAACATATAATTCCCGTCTTAATAAATAAGGAAACAAAGTTTGGTATTTCTTTATATAAACTTATCGGTGCCATGACCATGAAACCAATCAAAGAAAAAATCAAAAGAACCGTAAAATATTGGCGTGTGAGCTATCAACAGGCCAACGGACGCGACCGGCTTTTGCTCGGGATCTACGCACTCATGGTGCTGGTCTATGCCTGGCTGATAATGTTGAGATTCTGATCTCGCCAATCCCCTCCACTTTTTAACAAAAGTTCATAATGGGTCATTAACGGGGATGCCTCAAGCGGAGGTATAATCCCGCACTTGGCAGCTATCTTGACGCATGCAACTTGATCCTTGAAACCGGAGACTTCCCTTGGGCCGACTGATCAACCCCGATTCCGCAGGAAAAGAACGAACACGATTGACCAAAGCCATTGTACTGGCTGTCCGTGAACTGGCAAAACAAACTGATGTAAATCATGAAGCCAAAGACCTGGCTGCCTTCATTGCCCTGGCATTGAGGAACATTTCTGAGGGGATCGATGTCTCTGTGTTGGCCTGGGAGAAGCGCGGTTACTGGGTCAAAGCTGACCGTTTCCGTATGGAGTGGTTATGGACCGGTCAATTTGCCGAGAAAATGAAAACGGCCATCCTGGCCGAGGATTGGGGGACTGTGGCCATGCTCTCTGCACAAATCGCGCAGAAATTCAACAAGACCGTTGTTTCCGAAAATCATCGGTTGGGCAAGCCGTGGGTTGGGGCGTTCAATCAGTTGAATGGAAAAGCGTGAATGGAGAACAAATCTCAATGCGGGCAATCCGTAAGCAGATCACCTTTCCTTGACAGGGATGGAACTCACCGGTAGAGCAGAGCGACTCTGATCGCCGAACTGTTTTCTCACTTTGCTACGGGATGCGGTGGTAGTAAGCGGTAGAGTTCCATTTCGGCCTGGGCGTGGGTCACGGACATGGCATAACTCCATTCGCCAACCAGCGCGTTCTGCGACCGCTTCATGAGACTCTGTTCATCCAGGCTCAAGGAGTGACTTTGCCGGTAGGTGGATAAACTCCGCACTACCCGAAACAGGGATTCCGTGCGGCCATCCTTCAGCCATTCGATCAGTAATGATTTCCGTTCCCGCCGATCATCCGGCAGCGCTTCCCCTGGCTGCGACAGGCCATTCATCATCTTTTGGAATTCGGCGGTGTGCGTGGGAAGCCGCAGGCGGGTCTCCAACATGTCATCGGCAGGCACCCAGACCGTCATATCGCCAATCTGGATGGCGTAATAGAGGATTGCCGCCTGACCGGACAAAGCCCGTTCTTCCAAACGAACGACTTTGCCCAGACCATGCGTCCAATGCATGACCGAGTCACCTTCACGGATATTCATATATGTCTCCTCTTCAAGTTTGTGGAAAAAAAGAAAACGCCAGGCTGACAAAAGGACTGGCGTTTGGGACCCGTCGATTCTGGGATATGCCTTGATTATACCACTTATGTTCTTCATAAAAACGCAGTTTCAGAGAAATACGAGAAACCTGTAACTTCTCGCGACGAAATTAATATGATAAGGGGCAAGCAGATGAGTAGAATAAGAGTATGAATGAGGTGCACGACTATCTGCTTATTGTTGAGGACGACCCCGATATTCTGAAGCTCCTGGATGCCACGCTGACATTCAAGGGCTATCGCGTCGTCACGGCCCGGAACGGTACTGAAGGGCTGGAAGTGATCCGGGTCAAGCGCCCGTCCATCGTGATCACCGACATCATGATGCCCAAGCTGGACGGCTTTGGTCTCGTTCACCGCATCCGTATCCATCCAGAGACGCGCGACATTCCCGTGGTATTCATCACTGCCACATACGTGGCGCGCGAAGACCGCGAATTTGCCTTGAACATCGGCGCCACCCGTTTTATTCAAAAGCCGGTCGACATGGAGAAGTTCCTGGCGACGATCGCGGAACTCCTGGAGCAGGAACTGCATGTGGTGGTGCAGCCGCTCAATGAAGTTGATTTCTACAGCGAATACCGCCGCCGGCTGGAAGTTAAATTCGATGAAAAGGTCAGGCAAATTGTGCGCGAGGAGGCTCTGCTGGCGAACGAGCCCGACAGGGAAGATTCCTCCCTGCAGATCTCTTTGCGTCAGGCCATGCACGAACGCGATGAATTGACCCTTTTGTTGCACCAGATCAACGAGCAGTTGGAGAAATATAGCGGGGGAAAATAACCTCCCTGTGCCCGTGATAAAACACCTCCCCGAGCCGGGGAGGTGTTTGCTTTGGTTGGCTAGTCTTACTGTAGTTTTGTCAGGTGTGTTTCTGTATTGTTCAATAATTCGATCATCATCTCACGGATATGTTTGTTGAGATAATGATGTTCCAGCGTGGAGAGCGGCAGGAAGCGTGCACCGGCCACTACGTGAATACAATTCGAGGCGCCGCACAAACAAATAAAAGGTGCATCCATTTCCCATTCGGTGGAGGGATAGAAGAAGGAAAGTTCTTCGCCTTTTTCGATATCGCGGCAGGCATACATCAATAAATGTTCCGTATCCAGGATCACATTGGGATCGCAGGAGTGATTTAGGGCAGCCAGCTTGCCCACATCGGTGTGCTTGTCCGTGTCGATCTGAACCGTATAACGATTCGCTTGGTTGACGATCTTCTCCGTGGGGATCTCACAGATGACTTCCCCTTTCTTATAGGCTTGCCTGGTGATCAAACTTCTGAATTTATTTTCTGTTTTGATCGTCAGCGTATCCATCGAAATCATTTCTAAATATCCTTTCTAATGTAGTTCAGGTTTATACCTGACAATTCATAATGCCATGAGGAATGGCGGGTTGCAAACCCGCCCCTCCAAATATGCATTGGAAATACTATACATCATTCTCGAATCAAAATCAATAACCCATGGTCATGTTTTGAATATTTTAAGATAAAAGAATTTATATAGCGAAGCAATCTCGCGTTGAATAGTTATATGGAGATTGTTTTGTCATGCGCTTCGTCTGCGCCCCAAAGCCGCTCCGCTCAGCGCGATCTTCCGCGCCATGACGATAATTCTTGCAACCATCAATCTCCAACGTAGATGCTGCCAGATCCTCCATGCGCTTCTTGCATCCTGCTTTTGCGTGCTGTGCTCCGTAAATAAAGTGTCTTGATAGAGATTTGTCAGCAATGTAATCTCTCTTTCCGACGAGGAGAGGAATTTTCTTAGACGGGAAGGCTCCATCACTGCTTCGATACTGCTGGACAGCTTTTGCATGAACTCATAAGCAGTCTCTGCTTTTGTATATTCGCCGGCCAGCGGACGTCCCGAACGATACAACTGGCGATATATTCTTTCGATGGCAATTACAGGCGCCAGCCATAAATACCTGGCGGGTTCGATCACGGCAAAATAAAAGGCGACAAGAAACAGAATCGCCGCAAAAGGTAATAACCAGTTAATGGCTTGCCCAATGCGGAGGCGACCAAGCAAACGCGCCACATCCGGGTCGGGTGAGGGTGCAGGTAAAGTGCCCGATTGCGTACGAATAATTTGCGGCTGTCCGGCAGTCGGTTCGAACTCGACCCAGCCAATCTCAGGGAAATAAATCTCAGGCCAGGAATGGGCATCCAATTCACGGACCACATAGCGCGCGTTGGGTGCATCGTAATAGCCGGGAGCATAGCCGGAAACGAAGCGGGCGGGAACGCCGTTCACGCGTGCCAGCACGACCATGGCTGTGGCATAGTAATCACAATAACCTTCGCGCAGATCAAACAGGAAGTAATCGGCAACGTCGTGACCCACAGGTGGGGTGGGGACATCCAGATCGTACGGATAGCCGCGTAGATAAGCTTCGATGGCGTGTGCTTTGTCATAAGGAGTGGTTTGTCCGCGTGTGATCTCTTGTGCAAGCTGGCGAACACGACCCGGTAACTCATCAGGCAATTGCAGGTAACGCGTGCGAATCTCTTCAGGATAATCCGTCGAGGCGGCGCGCATCTCATCCACGGTGACAATCGGAAGATAGGATTCCGCTTTGTAGGAGTTCGCCTCGCTGAGCGCGGCGAACATGTCAGCCTGGAGCAAACCTGATTGATCGGTGAACAGCTCTGAGCCCGGTCTGAGGCGCCAATTTGCCGTGAAAGGAACGTTTGCACTGAAGAGCGTCCCACTCCAGAATAGTTTTCCTTCCGGCTTCGCCATTTGTACGTTCAAGTGTAGAATTTTATAGCCATGTAATAAGCCGGGGATGATCGGCGTGTTGGCCTGGATTTTCTGTGGCGGCGCAGAACTCGTCAGCCAGCCGTTGTCAGCGTAGATGTCATAAGTGACACTGCGCCAGTAGTATCGGGGCGCATTGCTGGCGAATTCCAGATTGGGCACAGGAGGTAGTTCACCCGTGCTGATGGTCATGACCACATTTTGCGAATGAGCGTATCCGCCGGTCAATAGATGATTACGTGGCAGGGAGGCTTGTTGTCCGGATTTTGGCCGCGGGGTAGCCGATCGCTGTTGCACGCCTAATACGTCCGCCACTTCATTCCTGGTGGGTTGATTTCGTTCTTGCAGATAATCCCTGATCTCGCGCCATGAAATTGACGGGGTAATGAAAGCAATTCCCGCGATCAACAAAGCCAGCAGGATGACGGCCTGCCCAACATCGTAACTGATGCTGTCGGAGTAATCCACCTTGCGTATTTCCCATTGCTGCGTATGATTTTTGTAATTCCACACGCCCAGTAACAAAAGCAACACGAAGACGATCAGCCACAAGGTTTCAACTCGGCGTTCACTGTAAGAGGTAACCAGGGCCAGCAGCACGATGGACGGCAATAGAGCCGCCAGCCCATTGCGCTTGCCCGCGAACCAACCCATGCAAGCTGCCACCAACCAGACAATCAAAATCCAAACCAGGCTGCGTACCAGCGCGTCGTTGACCGTTGTTTTTTGATGGAGACTGGCCAGCCAGGCGAACACGCGCACCCACAAGGCGGTGGACGCTTCTGCAATGGGCACCCAGGCCTGGACGATGTCTGTAGTATCGAGGGGAATATGTGTTCGGAAGGCCGGGATGATCTGCGGCATGAGGGAGAAGAATGCCTTGCCGAGACCCAGCAACGGAGAAGGTAGCCGCGCACCGAGAATCCAGACGCCGATCAGGCCCAGCGCCACAAACAGGAACGAAGCCTGAAATCCCGTTCCATCTGCTTTTACTTAGTCCCAGGGCCAACAACGCGGCAACGATGCCTACCTGTGAAAAATAGCTGCCATCTGTATTTTGCAGAGATCCGGCAATGCCGAAAGTCAATGATTGTAAAGCAATCAGGATCAAGAGCAGCCCAATGACTTCAGCAGTGAACACATTGCGTGCGAAGCGTCCGATCATTGCAGGCCTCGCCACTCTTCCTGCGCGGTGCGCACCGCGATGGCTTTCCCGGTGGCAGAGATGCGCCATTCCCATTCGCCTTCGTGACCGGGACGGGTCTGTGGCTTGTCCAGCACCTCTTTGGGGATGATATGACAGGGTGTGCCGATCAAACGCATGGCATCTTCCACGGCTTTGGCGGAAGTCTCACCGCCGTATGTGACGGGGTCCAACACAAAAACATTCGGTATGATGCCGCGCCACATCAGCGGCAGCAATGATTCAGTCCAGGCAGGATCGGCACAGGCGGTAATGACCAAGAGACTGCTGTGACTGCTCAGCGATGGACCAATTCTTTGCAGATAATCTTTTAGCTGGATATCCGCGGGTGTGGCAACTGCCAAAGCTTTCAATAACGAACGCAATTGATATTCGTTGCGGCGCGGCGCGATCCAATCCGCTTCACGGCCGTTGATGGCGAGTCCAATAGGATGTTGTGCGTTCAAGCCTTGTGCTGCCAGAGAAGAGGTCAGGATAATGCTGTGTTCTTCGGTGGAATCCCAGCCGCTGCCCAGTTGCGAGGCCCGGTGCAGATCGAGCACGATCCACCAATCCCCAGCGGGTGTGCCCTCCGATTGGCGCACAAAGAATTTGTTTCCCCAAACTCCGTCCGCGGAACCGGCGTGACGCGCCGTTGTTTTCCAATGGATCAAACGCATGGAATCGTTGGGCTGCATCTCACGCGTATGTGAGGCATTGATGTTTTCTTCCAGCGAATATCGGCTGGGTTTCCCATCACCAGTCCAGCCGCTGGCATGGATGCGAAAGGTTGGCAATGAAATGATCGGCGGCATCACAGCCAATGTGGATGAAGTCGCGTCTTCGAGCGTAATGGTGTAAACGCCGAAAGGATCACCTGTTTCCAGAGTAGTTCCTCCCAGGGTATACACGCCGCGGCGCGTGCATTGAGTCAGGACACGCCATTGTGAGGTGCTGGATCCATCCACGCCTGTGGCGATGGATGCATGATGATCCGGCAGCGTGGAATGATCGTGTAAAGTGACCCAGGTTGCCGGCAGGGGAAAGGGATTGATTAATGTAAATCGTTCTTCGAGACGGTCCCCGACCTGTGCCCAACCGAAACGCATCTCCCGTTCGAATTGCAAAGAACGCGCCAGGCCACGCGCCCACCACCAACAGACCAGCCACGCACCGCCGATCCCGATCAAAAGAATCGTCCAAACGCGCGAGGGATTGATGATCTGCATGACCAATGCCGCTACACCGATCAGAGGCAGGATCTTTGCATTCAGCCGCAACGTAGCTTTCATGATTCGATTATATGCCTGAAATGCCCTCCCCCGAAAGACTAGTCCGTTGCCTACCCATCCTGCTGATGTAATTGATGTCTGGGTGAGATACACTAAAAAAAGAACTTCGCGCTGAGCGGAATGTCGCCGGGTTTCGATACGAGTGGGATGCTTCGCGCACCCCTGTACTCAACCATCGGCGACACGAAAGGAACATTCCTCCATGGGTGTTTTTACGAAGAATGAAATTGAGTACTTCCAGAAACAGAAATTGGGACGATTAGCCACAGTTGATATTGAGGGGAATCCACGCGTTGTCCCGGTAGGTTTTCGCTATAACGCGGAAAGCGACACGATCGACATTGGCGGACACAATCTTGCTCACTCCAGGAAATGGCACGACGCGGGCCGTCATCCACGCGTGGCCTTCGTGGTGGATGATGTGTTACCTCCCTGGCAGCCGCGTTCCATTGAGATTTTGGCAGATGTAGAGCTTTTGGAAACTGGTGGAGAAAACTTTGGCCGTGGATTTGCGCCGCAAGTCATGCGTCTGCACCCCGTCAAGATCATGGCCTGGGGAATCGACGAAGCAAGACAAAGCCGTATGATGGAAAAGAGCCTTTCATCAGAAAATACAACAACCTGATTATGTTATGATTCAAGGAGAAAACCATGTCCAACCCTTTAACTGATTTTTCAAATGGATTGACCGCCGCAGTGGAAAAAGGCGGCGCCAGTACGGTTCTGGTGGATGCCCGTAAACGTTATCCGGCCAGCGGCATTGCCTACGCTGAAGATTTGATCCTCACCGCCGATCATGTGGTCACACGCGAAGAGGATATCAAAGTTTCGCTGCCAGATGGAAAGGATTTGAGCGCAACTTTGGCCGGCCGTGACCCCGGTTCCGACCTGGCCGTTCTACGCTTGGCGGAGAAGGCTTTATCACCTGCGCAAGCCTCCAGCGATGTGAAGGTGGGCCAACTGGTGCTGGCGTTGGGACGTCCGAATAAGGATGGAATGCAAGCTTCCTGGGGCATTATCACTTCCATCAATGGCCCGGCGCGCACGCATCGCGGCGGCATGCTGGATGGATTTATTCAATCAGAGACCACGCCCTATCCCGGCTTTTCGGGCGGACCGTTGATCAATACTGAAGGGGAAGTGCTGGGACTGAATACCTCCGGGCTCACGCGCGGCTCTTCGTTGACCATTCCGGTGCAAGGTGCCTGGCAAATTGCAGAGGCGCTCGCACAGCATGGTTCGGTCAAGCGCGGCTATCTGGGCGTGCGCACCCAGCCTGTTGAAATTCCGGAAGCCAGTCGCAGCGCCCTCAAGCGCGCACAAACTCATGGCTTGCTGGTGATGTGGCTCGAAGAAGATGGTCCGGCAGAAAAAGGTGGTTTATTGGTCGGGGATATTTTGGTGGCGATCAGTGGTCAGGCCGTGGGTGATCCGGATGATCTGTTCTCGGCGCTCGGCAGCGACACTGTGGGTAAAGCCATCGTGGTTGAAGTGTTGCGTGGCGGACAGCCGCAAACGGTCAGCGTGACGGCAGGTGAGAGGAAGTGATTCGCGTTCTGTTGAACCTTTCGTCGCCCGCGCTGCGTGCCGGCCTGCGCGCTTTGCTTTCTGCGGACGGAACGATCAAGGTAATCAATGATTCTTTGGAGGAAGATACAGAAGCCGACGTGGTCATCACGTCGGCTTCTCATGCCTCTTTTTCTGGATGATGGGGCTGACTCCTCCTCAGCCGCGACTCTTTTCCTGAGCGATGATCAGTCCAATCTCCGCGACCTGAGGCGTTCCTCCCGGGTTTGGGGAGTCCTGCCAAATGACGCCTCGGCTGAAGAGCTGAGCGCGGCGATCCACGCTTTATCGCAGGGATTGATCGTTGGCACCTCCACGCTGTTATTCGAATCCGAGAACGAACCCTTGGGACGCGGTCCGCTCACGGAGCGGGAATCAGAAGTATTGGGATTGTTGGCCAAAGGGTTGGCAAACAAACAGATCGCCTTGTCGTTGGGGATCAGTGAACACACGGTGAAATTTCATGTGTCTTCCATCTATTCAAAATTAAATGTGACCAATCGAACAGAAGCCGTGCGCGAAGGCTTGCGCGGCGGCTGGTTGGCGTTGTAATTAAAACTAAAACATTCTCAATTGTGTTTCGGCGCGTCTGCCATCGAACAATAAAAATGGAGCGGCACGCGCAGCCAGGACCCCCAATTTTCGCAACGCGGTCACATCACGTAGCTTATTTGTTCGCCGGGCGCGCAGAATCGCCTCCGCGCCTTTCGGGCCAATACCGGGAATCCGCAACAGTTCGCGCCGTTCAGCCTTGTTGATCTCCAAAGGTTTCTCACTCAGGTTCTGTTGTGCCCAGGCCAGCTTCGGATCGGTGGGAAGCGGAAGATTACCGTTCTCGGTAAACGGCATCTCCTCCAGATCGAAACCGTAATCTCTTAACAGGAAAGAAGCCTGATACAAACGATGCTCGCGCAACGGATCCACGGCGGCCTTGTTTTCGAGCGGCGTGTCACGGATGGGAAAGAACGCCGAATAGTAGGCGCGTTTCAGGCTGACGTTTTTCATCAACCAATCGGTGGTGCTCAATAATTCCAAATCGCTTTCATCGGAGCCGCCCGCCACAAATTGTGTGACCGTCGAAGGCCAGCGGCCATTCCAGCCTTGATAAGCCGGTTGGCTGCGACAAATCTCCTCGGCCCATTTGAGCGGCGCGAATAATTCTTCGAAGAAGCTTTTATGCGGCGCCAACTTCGGCAGGCGTTCCTTGTTTGGCGCTTCGAGATTGATCGAGACGCGGTCGGCCAGCTGCATGGCGCGTTCGACCTGGCCCTTCTCTGCCCCCGGCATGATCTTGAGATGCATATAGCCGCGGAAACCGAGTCGTTTGCGCAGGATTTCCGCGGTATCGAGAATCTTGTTTTGGGTATTCGCGCCGCCCGCCGCGATGCCGGAACTGAGGAAGATCCCTTCCGCTATTTTCGATTGATTCAACTTCATGAACAGTTCGGCGAATTCCTGCGGCTTGAAGGTGGCGCGACGGAAATCGCGTCCGGCGCGGAAGGGACAATAGTAACAATCCCGCTCACAGGCCGAGGAGAGCAAGGTCTTCAGCAATAGGATTGGTTTTCCGTTGGGGAGCTGCGCCGGGTGGACGAATACGGCTCTTTTCTCCCGTTCGGTAAACTCAGGGCGACCTTTCGGTGTAAAACAAGCTGGTTTGATTGGCTCGCGCTGAAATTGCGCTTCGTCTGCGGACTTCGCTGCGCTCGGCCTCCGCTCAGCGCGAGAACTCTTCCGCGTGTTCCAACTGCATCTGTCCCGAAAGTTCCACTAAAGTATCCAGCGCATTCATACACGAATTATAGAACACATATTCTAAAATAGCAAGAATTTGCAATTCCATTCTTGGCCAGGGATTTTCCTTTATGTTTGGGGCGACCACATTTTGCACACAACTTTTTCACGGAACTGTCATTTTCGGTCTGTATACTACGCAGCAACATCATTAAGGAGGTACGCATGAAAAAACAACTCGTGGCTTTGTTGGCAGCCCTTTTTATGACTGCCTGTGTCGGTATAGGAATTTTTGCGATTGGGGGAGCGGCACTTATCAACAAGAATGGGGTGGCCGTTTCCAATTCCCAGGTGGAGGCGGCCAAGGTATCGCAGGCCTCGAATTTGAGTTCGTCCCAACAGGCGCAGATCGATCAATTGCAGTCCCTAGTCTCGCAATATCAGGATCGTGAACAGCAGTATCAGCAGCGCGAACAACAGCTTCAACAACAACTTGAGCAGGCCAACGCCCAGGTCGCACAGGATCAACGTATTGTGCAACAGGCGCAGAGTTTGTTGCAGGCTTTGCAGGAGCGTGGCTTGATCACGATCAGCGCGGATGGCCGCATCTTTATCAATCGATAGCTTGTGAGGTGACAAATGAAACTCTTTAAACTTGGGCTCCGCTTCTGGATCACCATTACCAGTGTGCTTAGTTTCGTGGGCGGTTGGATTCTTTTAGTGCATGCGCCGAAACCCTTTCAGTACAGTGCATCCTCGTCCGCGGCCGTCGCACCCTTGCCAACCCTGCAGCCGCTCGCGCCGCTTGATAACCAAAGCTTTAGTTCGTCCAGTCAATCCTTCTTCAATACACAGCAGATGCCCCGCGCCCAGTCTCGTCCATTTTTCAGAACTGGAGGCTCCTAATGCAGACCTCCGGCTTTCGGGCCATGAACACCACGGTCATGCTGGCCGGGGAAGGGGAGAGCGCGGCGATGGGTATGCAGGCAGTCAAGTGGTTTATCGATGAAAGTGAACAGCGTTTTAGTCGTTTTCTGCCGGGCAGCGAATTGACTCAATTGAACTGTTCCGCCGGTGATTGGTTTCAAGCCTCGGATGATCTGATCGAACTGTTGGGACTTTCCAGGAAGTTTTATGTCGAGACGGATGGCCTATTCGATCCCTCCATCCTACCTGATCTCAAACGAATGGGCTATGACCGCAGTATGGATGAGATTCGTGCTGGAGGAACATTGCGCCCGGCTCCCGCTTCAGAGCGGAGCTCACAGCCGGCCTTCAATGAAATTATTTTTGACTCCGCTGGGAAGAGAATACGTTTACCGCGCGGCATGGAGATCGACCTGGGCGGAATCGCCAAAGGCTGGATCGTGAATAAGGCCGCGCGTTTGCTCAATACATTTGTGGGAGTCTGCGCCGTCAGCGTGGGAGGCGACATGCTCTTCATCGGCCATCCGAGCGATGGCCTGGATTGGGATGTTTTCATGGAAGACCCGCGCAACCCGGAGCAGATGTTGACCGAACTGCACGTCGCCTCGGGTGCGGTGGCAACTTCCTCGATCGCGAAACGAACGTGGAATCAGGGCGAAACGCCTCGTCATCATTTGATCGATCCACGCACCGGCCAACCGGCCGCAAGCGATTGGTTGAGCGTGACCGTCATCCATCCGGATGTCACGGTGGCAGAGATATACGCCAAGGCATTATTGATCGCAGGGGAAGCGGGGAGCGCGAAACTTTTGAAAGAAAGAAACGATCTGATTTATTTGGCGGTGGACCCGCAGGGACGTTTATCGGGCTCGCCGGGTTATAAGGATTATGTTTATGAATTCACAAGCGAAGCTATCGAACACTAAAGGCAGCGGGCTGGGCGCGTTGGTGCGGCCTCTGGGCATCATCCTGTTGGTGAGTGGAATTTTCATCGCCATGTTACTGGCGATCACCCTGGGAGGCCCGCTGGCCGGCGCGACTCTCACGCAAAAATTGCGCACGCTCTTTGGTTTGGACTCGGTGCAGATCTGGTGGTACGTGACCCGCGCGTCAGGGCTGACCGGTTACTTCCTGTTATGGCTTTCGATGATCTGGGGGCTGGCCATTCCGAGTAAGATCGTCCAGCCTCTTCTGGAAGGGACCTTCACTTATGACTTCCACGAATATCTTTCGCTGTTGGGAATTGGCTTTGTGGTCTTGCACGTGGCTGTCTTGATGCTGGATCAATACCTGCCGTTCTCGCTGATTCAAATCCTGATTCCCTTCATAGATACCTATCGCCCGCTCTGGGTGGGATTGGGTATCATCAGTTTCTATATTTTGTTGATCGTCACGGTTACCTTTTATCTGCGAGCACAGATTGGGACCAAAGCCTTTCGCGCCATTCACCTTTTCAGTTTGCTTGGTTATCTGGGCACAACCCTGCACGGACTCTTCGCCGGCACCGACTCTGCCTTACCGATCACCATGCTGTTGTATGCCGGCACATTCCTGGTGGTGCTATTCCTGACGCTTTACTGGCTGATCATGCATATCTTTGGCAAGGAGGAACCCGTCGCTCCAGTGCGTACTGTCAACAAGAACCGGTATCCTAAGAATCAGTATCAAAGGAAGGGATATCAGCGCAGATAGCATGTCAAACGAAATGTCATCCTGAACCCTTCGGCTTCGCTCGGGGTAAACTCTGCGAAGCATCTCTCGAAACCCCGTTTGCTCAAGCAGGCGGGGCTTGTTTTTTTACAACGGAATTATCACTTGCCTTCCACAGGGTTTGTCCCTACAATAGAGATAATCCCACAGAATGGGGGAGAGGTTTTGAGCCAGAAATGGAGACAGGATGGCAAACAAACCCATATCAACTCGTCCGGTAAGCGAAAACGAGAATTTGTTGCGCCAAAAATTCTATGAAAGTATAGCGGCGCAAAGCGATTTGATGGACAAGCTCAGTGAACGATTGCTCACTTTGGAATTGGGGATTCCTGGCTTATTCGCCACTGTCCTGAAATTAACGCGGGGAGACGCAGCAAAGTTGCCTGTCAACACTGCGTTGAATATCGCCTTCGCTTGCTGGTTATTCGCGTTGATTCTTACACTGATTGCTTTGACACCCAAAAAATGGCTGGTAGATGAAACCGTTTTGAGGCAGGATCCTAAGAAGTTTTCTGAGGGCCCGGGGATTGAAGATTATTTCGAGCAATCGGCCTTATATAAATGACGTTTGGTCTTAAAGCGCAGGGCGATTACGAGACGGCGCTGTCCTACCTGAAACGATCCCTGGCCATTTGTCAGCAGATCGGCGACAAGGCGGGCGAAGGCACCACGCTCAACAATATCTCGCAAATCTATGATGTCTGCTTGCACCCTTTTCCGTCTCACGAGTTCACTTGTGGGTAATCACCAGGACTACAGGCTTGACATCTGCGTTCCTTTCCTTTATACTGTTTACGCTTTCGATAAGATACATTACCGAAAGCAATTCTTGGAAAGGAGATTTCGCATAGTTTGCACCTATGGAACAATCAGAAACAGCTCCTACTATTGCTTCTGTGATCGAAGAATATCTTGATGTTGTGAAGCTCGCCCGCAGTCAGAACACTGCACTGACGTACGCGAAAGCGCTAAAAGAATTCAAAAAGGTTTTGACCAAAGCCAAAATCGATCCTGAAACATCCCCCGCTACCGTGCTGAAAGAAGACCTGATCTCAAAGTTCTTGATGCATCTGAAAGCCTTTGCGCCAGCCACGGAACAGCTCTATGTCCGGGCTATTGCACGCTTTTTCAAATATCTGTCAGCTGAACGGCTAGCCGAAATAAATTTGCCTCGCATGGACCTGCTAATTGAGCAGCGTATACGCAAGCCTGGGATACGCATGCCGCAGTTCCCCACAAAGGAGATTGAACGGGTGCTACATTTTGTATCCAACATCAACTCCCTACCCGCAGATTCTGAAGCTGAACGGTTACGCGCAATGCGAGATCGGGCATTTCTGCTCACGCTCGCAGATACGGGCCTTCGCGTCCATGAGGCGTGCAATCTGCGTTGTGGCGATATCGATTGGAATGAAGGGCGCGCGCTCATTATCGGTAAAGGTAATAAACAAGATGTTGTGCGGTTCACAAGTCGCTCCATGCACGCTATCAAAGATTATCTTGCGCTCCACGCGGAACTCGACGGCGGCTCGGGGAAACAGCTCACGGCTTTGCCCCTCTTTGCGCGCCATGATAAAGGGACAGGGAAAAAAGTCAAACCAATTACACCGACAACTGGCCGCAATATTGTCGCGCAAAGAGTGGAACAAGCCTTAGGAAATGATGCAGAAGGACATATTACTCCCCACTCGTTCCGCCACTACTTCGTCTCAACCATTCTGCGCGCCTCCGGAAACCTCAAGCTGGCCCAGGGATTGGCGAGACATGAAAATATTCAGATCACCCAACGTTATGCACACATCAACGATGATGAGTTAGACAAAGGCTATTATGAAGTTTTCGAAAAGCAATAACAAGCCAGGAAACGTTTTCTGATCAAGTCTCTGGGAAGGGACAGAAATATGAGCATTATCGATTACCATGTCGAAGATCTCATAAGCCGGTTGCGTGCATATGCAAAGGACGATGACGAGAAGATTCTGGCTCTCTGGGACGAGCTTATCAAGGTAGATATCATCTCAGTATTGGCTCAGACGCGGCAGAGAGAACTACGAAAATTTCAGGAGTGGATTACAGGTATTGATAATTGTGTGAACTGCGGCAAAGAACTTCCAAGACTTGAAATGTACTCATACGGCGAGCACACAATGGCGAAGGTGAAGTATAGTTATCGTTACTCTCACCTATGGCAAGATGGGAATGGAGCATGTTATGACTGCCAGAAGCAATATCTTGATAATCATACATTTGCATGTATAGATTGCGGTTCTCCTTATTTTCGGGTACATCCCATTCAGGTGAGATGCGAAACCTGCCAAAAGGAGAGGAATGAAGTTCTTCCACAGAATACACAAGCCCGCAAATTGGGATTGCCGGCAAGTCTAAATTACAAACAATGGAGTGAGACGCTCGTTCATTTTGATCAGAAGTGTGCCTATTGTGGCAGTGACTATGAAGTCATTGAACACTTCACGCCTCTGACACTAGACGGTGAAACAAGTGCGCGGAATTGTGTTCCTGCATGCGGCAGTTGCAATTCGTCCAAGAGCAATATTGATGGACGAACCGAGCAAGAAAAACTAGCAGAACGTCTGCGTATTCCTCTGGGCAGGCTGCGCGACATCCAAGTATTTTTCGACGCTAGGTAATCGCAGCGCGGTTCCTCGCAATGACATTAATCGCTACGGCTCGCTAACGCTTGGATATCCTGCGGATTCCCATTGAGTCATGCCACCCGCCATGCTGGTGACTTGTGTGAAACCGGCTTTGAGCAGGATATCGCGTCCCTGCGCACTGCGGTTACCAGAATGGCAGACCACAACGATCTCCTGATCTTTCGGTAGTTCATCCACACGTGAAGCGAGTTCACCGAGAGGAATCAGTGTTGCATTCGGGATGTGGACCGTGTTCCACTCGCTGAGTTCGCGCACATCCAAAATGAACGCGCCTGCCTCCCGTTTCGCGGCTGCTTCTTGAACTGTGATCGCGCGTGCAAGACCATTGGATTGAGCTGCGCCCTGATTGTTGAAGAAAACAACCCCCAGGACAAGCAAGACCAAAACCCCTACCCCACCCCATATCCAGAGATTATTCTGCTTTTTGCTTTTATGCATCTGTTGTGCTTTGCGACGTGCCTTTTTTGCCATGATGTGATTCCTGTACAGAACAAGATTTGTGACTAGTAACAACTTTCACAACCCCTATTAATACTCCAATTCGAGCCTGCTGTACATCCATGCGCAGCTCCCGCTGGAGAAGTTATGGACTGTCTCTCCTTGGGCAATTAGAAAAGTTTTGGAAAGTTATCATAGAGGAGAAAGAAGGCCAGCACGATGACGAATACCGCAAAGGCTTTCTGCAGCTTTGATGATGACATACGGCTGGACAACTTCGTGCCGGCGAAGGTTCCGAGCAGTCCGGCCGCAACGAAGACCATCACCATGACCAGATCGAACGAGCCGCCTCCCGCGTGACCGATGAACCCCGCCATTCTATTCATGGCGATCACCACCAGGGAGGTTCCCACCGCCATCTGAACCGGGAGTCCCACTAACATCTCCAGCGCTGGGATAAGCAGGAATCCGCCGCCAACCCCCAGCGCACCTGTGAGAAATCCAACGCCCGCGCCGCTCACTAGCACAAGCGAAAGCGGCTTTGTCGATGAAGTTGCAGGCGCTGCTCGATCGCGTCGAACAAATAACACAATTCCAATGGCAAGCATCAGGAGTACAAAGGCAACCAACAAAACGGCGGACGGTAAATGCCTGGAAATATTCGCAGAAAAATAAGATATCAGCATCCCTGCCCCACCGAAGAGCAATGCCACTTTCCAATCCAGCGTGCCTTGGGCACGGTGAAACATGTCACCGTGTAGGCTGTTTGCCCCGACGATGGCCAGGGAGGTTGTGACCGCCGCTTGAGGCGTTTGTCCGACAAGATAAACCAGTGCTGGGACAGTCAAGTTCGCACCTCCCCCGCCCAGCAATCCCAGCGAGAGTCCAATTCCGAACCCAAGCAATAGCTCAAGCAGTATCATGCTGCCCTATTTCCCATTCCCGAACAAAAAGCCGAGATGATTTCTCCAATTTAGAAGCTTTCCTTTGGATGTACAACCCGTCAAAAAGATACAAATCCTGATGAGGTGATTCGGGTTTTGTTGAATATTGGTAAAATTACCTCCCACTCCTTCAATTTGGGCGATGATCAAATGGACAAACACTCCCATGAAACCTGCGAGAAGAAAGAGTTGAAATGACGGAAGATCACCATCAAGTCGTGGAAAGGATCGACCCATTAACTGGTTCGGGAAATTTGCTCTCTTTTCTCGAAACGTTTACCAGCCGCCTGGCATCCGGCGAGGGAGCGGATTTTTCCCTGCTGCTGATCGATTTGAATAACTTTATGCGTTTCAATGAGGAGCGCGGCCATGAGCAAGGTGACGCCATCCTGCACTGGGTCAGTATCGTGATGAAGGATACCGGGGCGCCTGTCTATCGCATCGGCGGCGACGAAGTCGTTGCTGTTTTCTCTGCAGGTACGCCCACGGAGCGGGAAGGCATTGCCAGGGCATTGTTCGAGAGGCTCAATCGCGAAAGCATTCAGTTTGATTGGCCCAATCCGGCCTCCGTGATGCTGATCCATTTTCAGGATGAAAAGCTGGAGATCGCAGATTTGTGGATCGCTCTCAGCGACGCACTCTTCGATGCCAAGGTGTATGAGCAGCGCGGCTTTATCATCAACACCTATGCTCACGCCTCCGCTGGGAACAACTATCAGCTGCGCGTGATCAATGCCCTGACCGAGCGTCTGCTTTCCTTTGCCAGCCAACTCGACGCAACTCACCAAATTGCTTTTCTGGATCCCATCACCCAATTGCCGAACAGTGTAGTGGCAGAACGGGAGATGAGTCGTGCCATCCAGCAGACGGAGCGCTCGCAGGAGGCCTTTTCGATTCTATTCATCGATGGCGACAACCTGCGTTTCTACAATGATATCAGCTACTCCGCGGGCGATGCCATGCTGAAACGATTATCTGATCTTCTTTCGCTTCATTTGCGGCCGGGAGATTTTATGGCCCGCTGGCGCGTGGGCGATGAATTCCTCGTATTGCTTCCGGCGACGATGGCTGACGAGGCCTGCACAGTTGCCGAACGCTTACGGGCCGCCGTCGAGCAAAATTCAAAATCATGGGAGATTCCCGTGACGATCTCGATCGGCGTTGCCTCTTACTCAGTGCACGGCAAAACGGTGGAAGAACTGTTAAGTTCTGTAGAGAAGGCAGCCAAGCAGGCCAAGGAGAAAGGCAAGAATCAAGTAATGGTTTCGAGTTGACACAGTTCCGCTTAAGCTCGCTTATAATCGCCCCGCTGGAGGGCACGTGTCGTTCTTCAATAAAGCGGTTGCATTCTATACCGACCCCGAATATTTCAGGGAAATTCAAAAGCTCGCCTTTCCGATCATCATTCAACAACTCGTATTTTCGGCGTTGAATTATTGGGCGTGGTCTTTGTGGGACAAAAGGGGGATATTGCCGTGGCGTCGGTGGGACTTGCAGAGCAGATCGCCTTTCTGGTGAATCTGGTTCATTTTGGCATCATCAGTGGCGCGGCCATGTTTACCGCTCAATTCTGGGGCAAGCGCGATATTCCAAACCTGCACCGTGTGCTGGGCTTATGTCTGATGCTGGCGATGTCTGCCAGCCTCATATTTTTCACGCTTTCGCAAGTCTGGCCGGTGCAGATCCTGCATATCTATTCCAATGACCCGGCTGTGATCGCACTGGGCTCGCGTTACCTTCGCACCTTTTCATGGAGCTTTCTTTTCTTTGCTGTAACGTTCAGTTATGCACTCGTGATGCGTTCCACGGGTGATGTCAAAACACCCACGGCCGTCAGCGTCGGCGCGCTCTTCCTCAGTACATTTCTTTCCTATTCATTGATCTTCGGGAAATTTGGCTTACCGGAACTTGGCATTCAAGGCGCGGCCGTTGCAGCAGTGATCGCCCGCCTGGTGGAATGTATGACGCTGTTGACCGTTATCTATGTGCGTAAATCGCCGGTGGCTGCCTCCCTGCGCGAACTCATGGGCTTTGATCTTGCCTTCTTTGGCAGAGTGATCAAACCCGTATTACCGGTAATCCTGAACGAATTATTTTGGTCGCTGGGGATTACAACCTATAACGTGATCTACGGACATATCAGCACACAATCCTTTGCCGCGATGAACATTGTTTCAACGATTGAGCAGGTGGCTTTTGTCATCTTCATTGGCATATCCAATGCAACCGCTGTCCTGGTTGGCAATCGCATTGGCGCCGGGAAAGCGGAAGAGGCCTATCAGTATGCGGGACGTTCGCTGGGCCTGGGTATTTTGGGAGGCATGTTGCTGGGAGTAGGTTTGCAACTGATCAAGGCGCCCGTTCTTTCGCTCTATAACGTATCGCCCGAAGTCATTCGGGACGCGGGCTATGTGATCAACGTGGTTTCGCTGTTCCTATGGGTACGAGTCAACAACATGACGACCGTGATCGGCATTCTGCGCGCCGGTGGTGATACGCGTTATTCCCTCGTGTTGGACGGTTTCATCATTTGGATTATCGGTGTGCCATTTGCTTTCCTCGGCGCGTTTGTTTTCCACCTGCCTGTGTATCTGGTGTATCTGTGTGCCATGTCCGAAGAAGTGACGAAATGGATCCTGGGGATCAAACGCTATTTCTCGCGCAAGTGGATTAACGACCTGACCATGCACGTAGATGCCTTGGGCGCGGACGTTTCGCTCTCCGCTGACAATTGATCCGCTTTCGAGGCGTGGTGGCCTACGGCAGGATAATGTTGAAATACGCCAGATAGAAATCGCCGTGGTCTTCCAGTTGAACGGTTTGTCCATCCACAGGTTGATCGGGGAAATAGAATTGCGTGATCAACGGATATCCACTTGGCGATTGCACCTTGACGTGAATGCTGCGCGTGGATGTCTCAGGATCGATGCCCGGGTAAACCGTCTCGAGATAATATCTGCCTTTGTTGTCCGTGGATTGGTGCCCACGTAGAGTGTAGCCCGCGTCATCATACTTGCCGTTTGCATCCGCCTGCCAGAAATCCAACGACAGGCGCGGCACCGGGAAGCACTCCGCCGTGACAACAGTCCCAGCCAGGATCAGCTTTTTGCCCTGCATACCCTCGCTAAAGAACAGCGTGGTTTCTGGCAAATCGGCTTTGAAATGTGAACCTTCCTGATCGGCCGGCGTCGAACCGGCATTGCAATCCACGCCGGGCAGATTGGCCAAAATATCCACGTTACTTTCCAGGTCGTTTGTAGCTTCCACGGAGGTTGGCGCGACCGTTGGGGACTGTGTGGCAGGTGCACAGGCTGTGACGAGTAACAACAATAAAACCAATAATCGTTTCATCAAAGTTTCCTTTCTCAAACAACGACGCTGGCGATGGTTAAGATCCTTCGGCTACGTCTCAGAGAGTGTTTCCTACGTCCCTGTCGCTTGCTTTTTTGTACACGGATTTCGCGGACAACACGGAAAAGAGCGGCTTTTTAAAGGGAATTTTTCCGTGCGACTCAGTGTAAACCGCGTTGTCCGTGTCCTGAAAAGCTCTTTAAGAAACAGTTTCTCAGGACAGGCCTTGGCAAGGTTACCTAAATCTTCTCTGCCTTTTGAATGATGTATTCTTCGTACGCTGCCGATAACTGTTTCGTGATCAGGCCGGGCCTCCCCTGCCCTATCGTCACTTCATCGATTTGAATCACCGGCACGAGACCGCGCGAACTGGATGTGATGAACGCTTCGCTCACTGTCGATAATTGATTCAGCCTCAACGCGCGATACTTCACATCCAGTCCCCTCCCCCGCGCCACGCGGATGACCATTCGGCGTGTGATACCCAACAGGATGTCACGTTGGGCTGTGTACAATATCTCGCGCTGCAGCGGCGCGGCCTGGTTTCGGTACGAGCTTCGCTCACTCAACCAGCGGACGTCAAGAATATAAAAGAAATTACTGGTCATGCCCTCCAAAATTCTACCGTTCTTGACCAGCAAAGCTTCGAAGCTGCCGGTAGTGGCGATATGCTTTCGTTCCGTATCACTGGCGCCAATAAAGGCGGTCGTTTTGAGACGCGGGGTCTGGCGTGCGGTCTCTGTCGTCGTTTCCACGCGAACGCCGTTTTCATAGACTTCACGCGGCAGGAGCTTGAGCGGTTCGATGGAGACGTAAAGTTCTCCCTGCATCGTCATCATCACGCGGACGCGCGCTTCATTGTCGAGGGTGCGATTCTCCTCGAGTAACGAACGCAACTCTCGGCGCAGGAAGTAAGCGTCGATCGCCGGCAGGCGTCCCAGATGGTCCGCTAATCCGATGACACGTCGGCCTCTGGCGTAGGTACGGAAGGTGCTGTAATATCCGTCGGGTAATTGTCTGGTGACCGCATCCAGGGATGAACTGTCTGGAAAGGTAATTTCTTCATCAGATGTTTCACTAATTTTCCAGGTGCGAGGCATAAATTGATTATAAGCGAAGCGCCATCCTGCGGATAAGCGAAACGATCCTATAGATAAGCCAATTAAATTTCTCACAAGCCCTTGACACATCGGGCAGAGACAGTGTAAACTCGAACCCGCTCTGCAAGTCGACTCTTTGCATGGCGATTCCAAAGAAAGGAGCGCACGGTATGAGCCAGTTTGTCCACAGCACCACCCTTATCATCAGCCCAGACTTCGCTGGGTTTTCGCCTTCTCGCAGTGCGCCTATTGACCATTATTAGGTCAATACTTCCCTTGTTTATCAAGCTACGGCGCACCCGCCCGTAGCTTTTTTGTTTAATGTCATTGCACAAAAAATGGAGAATGAATGACCACTGTACAACCCACATACGAACCTACCCTCACTTTTGACTTCCGCAAGGCCCTCGACCCAAATCGGCTCCAGGGAATCTGGAAGATGATGGTGGATTATCGTTTGCCGTATGCAGGTGCCACGGCCGCGCTGGCTGTTTCCGCCCTGGCAAAGACATTCACCTATTTGCTTTTGCAATACTTTGTCGATGATGTGCTCACCCAAGGCAGGTATATCGCCAACAGCCTGACCGAAACCTTCATCTGGATCGGTGCCGGTTTCGTGGGCCTGGCCCTGGTCGAAGGCGGATTTGCCTACTTTTCGGGACGCCTGGCGGCTTATACCGCCGAAGGAATTACACGCCGCCTGCGCGATTTTCTCTTCGATCATATCCAGCGTTTGAGTTTCTCGTATCACGCCACCACGCCGACCGGTGACCTGATCGAACGCGTGACCTCGGACGTGGATGCCCTGCGGCGCTTCTTCAGCGAACAAGGCATCGGCATGGGCCGCATCATTTTGCTGTTCGTGATTAACTTCATTGCCATCCTGCGGCTCAACGTCAAACTTGGACTGGTCTCGGTGGTGGTGATTCCCTTCATATTGTTGGTATCGCTCTGGTTTTTCAAGAAGGTGACCAGGCGTTATGAGGAGTATCAGGCCCAGGAAGCCATCCTCTCGACCACCTTGCAGGAGAACCTGACCGGCGTGCGCGTGGTCAAAGCCTTCGCCCGACAGGAATATGAAAAAGGCAAGTTCGAGAAAGACAATTGGGCCAAGTTCCTGAAAGGCAAATTGTTGCTCCTGATGCATTCGATGTTCTGGCCGCTTTCAGACGTTGTGTTGGGCTTTCAGATGTTGTTCGGGTTTGTGTTTGCGGCCACCATGGCGATTCGCGGCGAGATTACGCTCGGTATGTATATCGCCTATGTCGGTCTGGTAGTCTGGCTCATCTGGCCGATCCGCAATCTGGGACGCATCATCGTTTCCGCCTCTACGGGCCTGGTTTCCTATGGCCGTTTGATGGAGATCGTCAGGCAGGCGCGCGAACCGTTATTCGATGGAAAGTATCAACCAAAGAATCCGGTGAAAGGTGAACTGGTCTTTGAGAACGTTTCGTTCATGTACTCGGATGGTGAGAAGGATGCCTTGAAGAATATCTCCTTCCACGCGAAACCGGGACAGGCGGTCGCACTGCTGGGTTCCACCGGTTCAGGCAAGACCTCGCTGGTCAATTTGTTGCCTCGCTTTCATGAATATACCGGTGGCCGCATCCTGCTGGATGGAGTCGAGTTGAAGGATTACTCACGGGCTTATCTGCGCAAACAGATCGGCATCGTGGAACAGGAACCTTTCCTGTTCAGCCGCTCGATCCGCGAAAACATCACCTATGGCGTGGGTCGTGAAGTTTCCCAGGAAGAAGTGGAGCGTGCCACCAAAGCCTCGGCCATTCACGATGTAATCCTGTCCTTCCCCGATGGCTATAACACGCTGGTCGGTGAGAAAGGTGTGACCCTCTCCGGCGGACAGAAGCAACGTGTAACGATCGCCCGCACGCTTTTGAAGAACCCGCGCATCCTGATCCTGGATGACTCAACCTCCTCGGTCGATACCGAGACCGAAGCCGAGATCCGGGAGGCGCTCAACGAACTGATGGAAAACCGGACGACCTTCATCATCGCTCATCGCATTCAATCCGTGATGATTGCCGATCTGATCCTGGTGCTGGACAAAGGTGAAGTCATTCAAATGGGAACGCACGAAGAATTGGTCTCTCAAATGGATGGCATCTACCGCAAGATCTACGATATTCAGACCCGGATCGATGAAGAATTGGAAATGGAAATTTCTAGAGTGAATTAATACCCGCTGGTTGAGTACCGCAAAGCGGCGTACACTGGCACCGCACGCCAGTGCAGGTGTCGAAACCGGCAATAACAAGCAAGCAGGTAATTTGTGGTTTCGATACGGGCTGTAAAACCACCAACCCTACTCAACCAACGTTTGTAATGGAGATTTAGCATGGCTGACGAATTAATTGAAATCGAAGAAGAAGAATACACCAGTCAATTAACTGCCCCGGTGTTCAAACGCATTCTGGGACTGCTCAAGCCGCATTGGAAATGGGTCGTGGGCTTTTTCATCACGATTGCCTTGACCTCTTCGACGGATGCCTACTTTACCTTCATCAACAAGCAATTCGTCGATCAGGGCATCGTACTAAAGGACACCGCCCGTCTGATGCATCTGGCAACGATCTATGGTTCGATCATTCTCTTTCAGGCCGTGACCGTCTTTTCCTTTGTCTATCTGGCAGGCGTGCTGGGCGAACGCATTCAGTACGATCTGCGCAAGATGTTGTTCAATCACTTGCAGGAACTATCGCTGTCGTATTATGCCCAGAACGCGGTCGGACGATTGATCGCACGTGTCACCTCGGATACCGGACGTGTTGCCGACCTGATGACCTGGGGTGTGGTCGATACCACCTGGGCTGCCATGAACATCACCACCTCGATCATCTTCATGGCCATCATCAATTGGAAGCTGGCGTTGATCGTCTTTACTATCATTCCCTTGATGATCTATATCGCCATCGAATTCCGCAAGCACATTCTTTTGGAGTACCGTGTCACCCGCCGTACGAATTCGAAGATCACCGGTGCTTACAATGAAAACATTCAGGGTGTGCGCGTGGTCAAAGCTTTATTGCGTGAGGATGAGAATACCAGAGAATTTCAGCAGCTGACCTCGACCATGTATAAATCATCCTATCGGGCAGCCTGGCTCTCGGCCCTCTTCCTCCCCACCGTGCAGATCATCGCGGCGGTGGCGCTTGGTCTGATAGTTGGTTATGGCGGCACGCAGATCACGCTGGGTCTCATGACCATCGGCGGCATTCAGGCCTTCGTCTCATATCTCACGTTCATGATGTGGCCGGTGCAGGATCTGGCGCGGGTGTATGCCGAGATGCAGCACTCCATCGCCTCGGCGGAGAGAATCTTCAAGTTGGCTGATACCCCGCCTGAGGTCCATGACCGAGCCGATGCCATCGAAGCGGAAACGCTGATGGGCGAGATCGAATTCGATCACGTGGACTTCTATTACGAAGACCGCAAGCCCGTGCTGACAGACTTCTCGCTGAAGGTCAAACCCGGCGAGATGATCGCTCTGGTTGGTCCGACCGGTGGCGGCAAGTCCACGATCGTGAATCTTCTGTGCCGCTTCTATGAACCGCGTGCAGGCGTGATTCGCATCAACGGACGCGACTACATGGATTACAAGCTCGCCTCCATCCACAGCCGGATCGGGATCGTGTTACAGACGCCGCATCTCTTCTCGGGAAGTGTGCGCGACAACATCCGCTATGGACGCCTGGATGCCAGTGATGAGGAGATCATCGAAGCGGCAAAGATCGCCGGTTCGCACGAGTTCATCGTGACGCTCGAGAAAGGCTATGACCAGAACGTTGGTGAAGGCGGCAATCTTTTGTCCGTGGGCCAGAAGCAGTTGATCAGCCTGGCGAGAGCCGTACTGGCTCGACCCGAACTGTTCATCATGGATGAAGCCACCTCCTCAGTGGATACGTTGACTGAAGCCTTGATCCAGCGTGGCATGGAAGCCTTGATGGAAGGACGCACCTCATTTGTCATTGCCCATCGCCTCTCGACGATCCGACGCGCAAATCGCATCTTCGTCATTGAAAACGGAAAGATCGTGGAAGGCGGCACACATACGGAACTCTTGAAACTACGTGGACATTACTATCGCCTGTATACACAGCAGTTCCGTCATCAATTGGAATCGCAATATGGATTATCCGAGGCCGTTGGCGCTGAAGAAAATGTTTCTGAAGAGGAAGCCATGGCTGCGGATTGACCCTCACCCAGGCCTGCGGGTCCCCCTTGCCAATCACAACCATACTGCGTTGTAGTTGGCAAGGGCCGGGGAGGGGTAAAGGTAAAGATTATGAATACGAAAGACTTACTGATACGTTACGATAAGGACCTGCGGCTGCGTGCCGCATATCCGGAGGCCCGCAAGGAAATCACCAATGATGTGGTGAGAATCATTCGCAATGCCCCCGGCATGAACTTCGTCGCCTTTACGTTTGCGAATGAGACCAAGCTTCATGACGTCATTCATCAAGAGGTGGAGTATTTTCTGCCTCTGAGACAGCCTTTCACCTGGAAGGTATATGATCACGATTTGTTGCCCAGCTTGAAAGATCAGTTGCTCGAGCATGGGTTCATCGGTGACGATGATCCCGCGGCCGTCATGCTGTTGGAAGTGAAACATGCACCCACCGAATTATTTCAGCCGGTGAACGCGGATATCCGCCGTATCACGGACCGCTCCGGCCTTAAGGACATCATCTCTGTGCTGGACCACGTGTATGGCGGGCACAACCTCTGGGTCAATGAGCGCCTGGGTAATCATTTGCAGATTCCCGGTTATCTGAGCGTTTACGCGGCTTACGTGGAAGAACAGCCTGTCTCGATCGCCTGGACCTACTTTCCACGCGGGCAATTTGCCACCTTGTTCGGCGGCACAACTCTGGCCGCGTATCGCCAGCGTGGACTATATACCAGCCTGCTGGCGACCAGAGTCAAAGAGATCCGTGAACGCGGCTACCCATTTGCCATCGTGGAAACGGGCCCGATGAGCAAACCCATCGTGCTCAAGCATGGTTTTCAACATCTGACCACTGTGTATGATTATGAGTGGGAAGGGAATTAAATGCGCAGGGATGGACCATGGTCCATCCCTGTTGTTTTCGCCCCTGAAAACCGTCTCTGAGGCTGATGCAAAACCCACCTGTTCGCGCACGCCTGTGACGGGGCGCTCAGCAAAATAAAATGGCAGACTGACGGGAATTATTCCCGGCGAGAGATCAGCCTTTTCTTTTTATCCTGATCTTCTTGTAGGGTCTGAAATATTCAACCGTATACCCGGCCATTAACCAGGCTAATCCGGCAAACAAAGCGGTGGCGATCCATTTGAGGATGGTGATCATGTTATGCTCCATTGCGCCGCATATCCGAGCGGCTTTCTAACCTGACATCGGATAAAGAATGGACGACACGGACGCTTTGAAGAAGTTGGTAAAATGCCGAGGAAGTGTGTAGGGTTCGTGAGGTCCGTGTCCCCTACATGACGTAGATCCGCTTGGAAGTTACGAAGCGGGGAACGGAAAAAGTTACAAATACGAAAGCTTTTTCTTCGCCAGGTTTTATTATCAGTAGAGTACGAAAGAATCAAAAGGAGCCCCAAAATAGGGAATCTCTCGGTTTTCGTGAAGTACTGATTATGAGAAGTACTGATTATGAAAAGAAGCATCTCCGTCCATCCAGGGGGAGATGCTGATATCAGGGAGTAATGAAAGTCCCAGTGGTCCAGGCCGTAGGTCCATTGGGTCCATTCGCACACACCCGCCAGTAGAGGAGCACACCTGAAGGGAGATCCTGGAGCGCGGTGTATTCAGAAGTCAACCACTGGGGTGCTGAGGATAAGCTTGTTCTTGCTTTTCTTCTTGCTGCTGGCGAAGGAAGGAGCCGTGGCAATCTGAATTGTGTAGCTGGTGGCTCCATTTACATCCTGCCAATCAAAGACCGGCGTGAGCGCACCCACGGTGGTTCCTTCACTCGGAGTAGTCAGAACCACCGGCAGCATGCTGGTGTGGAAGGAGTAAGTGAGCGAGAGATTGGATTCACCCTGGGTGTTGAAAACGTAAACGCGCCAATGGAAGGTGGCATTATCCGGCAAGGCAGGTGACACCTGATGTTGGGTGTTCGTTGAGGATGGGATGGATGTGTCCACCAGAGGTGAAGTGAAATCTGGGTCATCATCCAACTGGAGTTGGTAGTGATCGAAGGTTGTACCAGTGGGTACCACAGCCGCCTTCCAGGTGAGCAGCGGAGCGTAATCGGTGATCAATGCATTGTCCCCCGGGTAGGTCAAGATCGAGGCAGAAGGAGGATTGGCTGTGGTGAAGCTGCGCACCTCCGACCACAGGCTGGGACCATTCGTGGTGTTGTTGGCAGCCACGCGCCAGTAGTAGAGGGTATTGACTGCCAGATTGGTGGCAGGTGTGTACTCCGAAGAAATGGTGGTGGCGCTCAGCACAGTCAACTTGCTTTTCTTTTTCTTCTTCTTGCTGCTGGCGAAGTTGGGATTGTTGGCGATCTGAATGGTGTAGCTGGTGGCACCCGAAACATCTTCCCAGTCGAAGCTGGGCAGCAGGGTGATCTCATGATGACCATCTGTGGGCGCAACCACGATCGGCTGGGTCAGCGCCGTGCGGAAGGAGTACGTGAGGGAGAGATTGGATTCACCTTGGGTGTTGAAAGCATAAACTCGCCAGTAGAAGGTAGCATTATCCGGCAGAGCGGGTGTTACCTGATATTGTGCATTCGTCAGTGAGGAGATGGAAGTATCCACCAAGGGTGAGGCAAAAGATGCATCACCGTCCAACTGGAGTTGGTAGTGGTCGAAGGTGGTACCTAAAGGTACGATAGCCTGGCTCCAGGTTAATGCTGGTGCGTAATCGCTGAGCAGGGCGTTATTGCCAGGGAAGGTCAGGACAGGAGCGCCAGGAGGATTGGCGGTAGTGAAACTGCGCACTTCCGACCACTCACTGGGGCCATTCGGGCCATTGGCAACCACCCGCCAGTACAACAGCGAGCCCACAGGCAGGTTGGCGACCGGTGTGTACTCTGAGGCAACCGTGGTGGCGCTGTGGATGATGGTATTCAGTTTCTTCTTCTTGCTGCTGACAAAGGCAGGGCTTTTTGAAATCTGGATGGTGTAGCTGGTGGCACCCGATACATCTTCCCAATCGAAGCTGGGCAGCAGGGTGATCTCATGATGTCCAGCTGTCGGCGTAACCACGATCGGGGACGTGAGTGCCGTACGGAAGGACCACACGGCAGACCAGTTACTGTAGTTGCCGACTGTGTTATAGACTCTCACCCGCCAGTAATAGAGGGAATTGGGCGTCAGGTCACTGGACGGCGTGAATGAAGGCATCGCAATATTATTAATGCTTTGATCATATAGCGTTGTACCAAAGCCAGAATCGCTTCCCAGTTGTAACTGATAATGGTCGAAGATGGAACCGGAAGACATGGAAACCTGTTTCCATGTGAGTGCAGGCGTGTAATCTGTAGTGAGAGCGGAATTGGACGGGCTCACCAGCACCGACGTGGAAGAGGTGGTTACGAAATTAGCGGTAAGAGTTTGGTTCGAATTGAGGGTCAGGGTCAACGGATTGTTCACACTCGAGGCGCTGCCGCTCCAAGACTTGAACGTATATCCACCGTTGGGCACGGCGGCGTAGGTGATGGAGGTGCCGTTTTGATAATAACTGCTCCCACAATTGGGACTGGTCATGGGGATGGCCATGCCAGTGCCACTCGGAGACACTTTCAAAGTGGGCAGGTAACAGGCGATCATGTCCAGATGCAGGCTCAGGTCGCCAGTCCCGGTTTTCCCCGCGGCCTCGATGTAATAGGTTGTGTTTAGATCGGCTTCAAAACTCAGCGAGGAGAGACCGCTGCCATCGCTATCATCATCACAGGCCACGCTGGTAAGCGCACCCGGGGTTCCATTCCAAACGGCCAGCAGGGTATCGAAACTACTATCCGCCGTATCCAGACTGACGATGCCATAGGTGGCGGGTTTGAATTTATACCAAACGGTGCCATGTCCCTGGATGTTTCCGCCACAGGAGATCAATGGATCGTTGGCGTCATTGGTGGTTGCGCGGGTGTCTTCATCAAAGGAGAAGGGCGTTGTGCTGATGGTCACGGGCGTGGCGATGTTGTCGTTGAGCATGGTCCCGTTTTGGATGCGCACCAGGTATCCAGTCCCGGAGGTCGACAGGACCGAGATCGAGATATTGTAGGCCGCGTCCACAAAGGTTTCGCCGGGACGCCACATGGCCCCTTCATCGTTGGGATCGTTGTTCAAAGTCTGATCGACCACCTGGGCTTCGTTATCGCGTGCTGGATTCACTTCATGGATCAGCACCACGGGGGCATTGGGCTGGGAACTCTTCGAGAAATCGTTACTGGGTAGATCATCTTCGTACTCGTCGAAGGGTGTATAGGAATTCGACATGCTGGTAATGTTGTCGCGCACTTCGACTGTATAGAAACGGGAAGTACCGGGAATTAGCACCCTTGCCATCAGGTACGCATCCGGGTTGGACGGGATGGCGTTCAAGCGCTCGATGACCAGCGAACGACTGGTACCGGCAACCGAATCATATTCACGTGATAGCGGAATCCACCCCAGCATGTATTTGTGATAGGAGATCGTGTCGGTGGCCAGACAGCCGGTGCTGGTGTACTGGAAGCAGTTCCAATCTCCGCTCATTACATCCCAGTTCGAGTCATAGGTTTGTCCATAGGCACCGGAAGAATGTGGCAGGCCAAATCCATGCCCCATTTCGTGAGCCATGGTATTCTGGTTTTCATAGCCCCAGGGCGGCATCCAGGTCAGCGGAAAATACTGGCTCGCTCCATCCAGGCTGAGATACCAGCCGCCTCCCCAGGCCGCGCCGTCCAGGTCGTCGTTGAACATCATGTTGATGCCAAAAAAAGAGGGATAGTAGACATCGGCATTGGCCGCCGCGGTGCAGTCATTTGCCAGTCTTTGCAGATTGGCGGAACTGCCTGAAACATAGTACGAACGGTTATTGGGCAGCGTGTACCAATGCGTGACCACCGCGCTGCCATTCGTGTTGATCGTTCCATAAGAAACCGTCTTCCAGTAATCGTTGATCTGGCCGAAACTGTTGCCGAAGAGACCCTGGAAGTAGGAAACCGGCTCCGGCTCAGCGGAGACATCTTTGAACTTGCACAGCACTATGATCCAGGGTTTGGACCCGGTCACGGATGCGCTGGCGGAGGCCGTGGAAAATTGAAAATCAACGGAGCTGACCTCGATCGTGTCCGGGCCGGGAAGCGTTCCATCGGACAGAATCTCCACGTCGTGCGTATGAAGCGTTCCCGAGATTTGGACGGGGCGATCCTTCAGGGCCGAGATCTCTCCCATCTGCGCGCGGACCTGCTCCGGGATTTCCAGCAGATAGGCGTTACCGTTCTCGTCGAAGAGATAGATCTGCGGAGGCCGGTTCTCGCGCGGATCCGCATCGGCCCAGACCACCCCTAGCCTGCCAGAAACCTGAACGGGATTCGTCCCCGCTTGAGCGGAGGCCGCACTCAACCCTTGTGCCTGGGCTGTGGACGTATTGAACGTCCTAAAAGAAAACATGAGGGTACCTGTCAACACGAAAATGGAAAACAGGCTTTGGATCATTCTCTGGATTTTTCTTGCGTTCGGCATGGCTTCCTCTATGCTGGATGTAAGGAGTCGTTGGGCGTCTCCCCGGATTTTCTGCGGGTGGTTCGTTCCCATATTACTCATGTTAAAGACGGGATTCAATGGGGAAAGTCACATTAAGGTTACAGGATGGTACAAATGGATTGCTTGATGAAACGGATAACGAAACCTGACGTTATATTTTGGCTGGATCGGTGATCGACCAGGTTCCCCCTTGTGTTCTCCTTATGATCTGCTTACCTGCCCAAGCGTGCCATAGTTCTCTTCTACTGAGCCTCCAGTCATCCTGTACTGATCCTGCATTCCTTTGATTCCTTTTGGGATAGATCCCCCGCCGCTTGGGGCGTGCTAGTATAGCCGTATGAGTCATATCATCCGAAAAAGTCATAATGTGTCCATTTTGGTCTAGCATTTTGTCTGTCCAGCGAAATATCGCAGAGCCTTGATGGATGAGGAGGTTGACCAAGTGTTGAAAGAGATATGTTTAGAAATTGCCAATCGGTACCAAATAGAATTGCTCGAAATTGGAACGGATCAGGATCACGTGCATGTTCTGGTGCAATCCGTGCCGAGCTATAGTGCAACGAAAATCATCACGATCATCCAGAGTTTGACGGCACGGGAAGTGTTGGCTCGGGTACCCTCGGTCAAGAAGCAGTTGTGGGGTGGTGAATTTTGGAGCGCTGGCTATTATGTTGGTACCGTCGGGCAACCTGCCACGGAAGAGACAATTCGACAATATGTCAAAAATCAAGGTCAAGAAACAGAGTATAAACAATTACACGTCCAGCAACTTAAATTGTTGTCGCGGAACGATACCCCGTCCGCTTGCGGCGGGGTAGTTCATTTGACCCGTATCGTGCAAGAACCTCAACCGACAGAAAACAGGGCTAAAAAGGTGGCAAACCGACCACTGTTGATCCCAAGATGGTTTTCGAAAACGGTGAATTATGGGAATTCAACTGAGGAAGAATGCCTCTGATTGGCAATGAGACGCACTAAAACACAAAAGATGGTATTTTATGAAAGGGGGTAACGAGCAGGGGGAACTCAAGTAGCAGGAAGAGCAAGGAGAGTGAGGGCACGATAGTAATCGTGGATGATGCCACCCAGGACATTTCTACACTGTATGGTTCCACTTGAAGGTCTTGCTTGGGGGATGGGAGTTTGTTGATCAATACCCTGATGGGGACGAGCAGTGTTGTAATAATCCACGAACTCAATCACGACGCGCCGTAGATGAGCAGCGTTAAATATAAGAATGTAATCCAGACATTCTTCGCGGACAGTGCGAACCCAGCGTTCAGAAAACGCGTTGGCATTCGGGGCTCGGAGAGGAGTGGGGATAACGTGGAAGCCTTCGGACTCGAACACCGTATCAAAGGCTGGGCAAAAAGAGCTGTCATTGTCATGGATCAAGAACCGCAATGGCTTTTCTCTGTCGGAAAGTTCCCAAACCAACTGCCGGGCTTGTTGCGTAACCCAGACCTGATCGGGGTTGGTGGTGATACTAGCAAAATGGACGCGGCGCGACCCCAATTCAATGAAGAAAAGCACGTATATGGTCTGAAGAAAGACAGTTTCCACTGTGAAGAAATCACACGCCAGGATCTGTTCTTTGTAGTGGGTCATGAGATGACGCCAACCAATGGATCCATTCCGAACAGGCGCTGGTTGAATACCGCATCGATCGAGCACATTGCGTACTGTTGTCAGAGAGACCTGGAAGCCCAACTTGAGAAGTTCGCCCACAATCTTGCCGTATCCCAAGCGGGAGTTCTCTCGAGCGAGACGGAGAATCAGGCTTTCAGTTTCCTTGCTGATCGATGGTCGTCCACCCTTGTTTTTGTTGGGATAAGTCCATTTTCGACGAACCAGTTCCCGATGCCAGCGCAGCACGGTTTCGGGCTCGAAGATACGGATAACATCCCGGAGTTGATTTGCGGTTTGGCGCGTCGTCTGCTTGAACTTGATGGTCAAAACGGCTAGGGTCAATTTCTCTATCTTGCTGGGTTTGATCGGGTGATTGAGTTTGCGTTGCAAGATGGATAGTTGTTGCCGCAACACCAGGATTTCCAAATCTTTTTCCGGATCGGACAATCGCCTGACTTTGACGATGGCTAAAAGGGTGGAAAAAATGTGCTTGAGAATGAACCAACCCATCTGATTTTGTGCTCCAAAGTGAGAGATGCCTCCATTTTACCAACTCTGTGCGACTAGAGGAAAGATGCTGTTTTTCTAGAGTAAATTACTTGGGATGAGGTTTTTGCACGGTACACGATCCAAGTAAAGCGTCAGGTCATGCACCTAAAAGGTGGAGGTTATATCTTCACTGAAGTCAAATCAAAAAGGGGAAATCGGACGATCATTCTTGGAAAACAAGCTCTGGAAATCTTGAAGGTCCACAAAAGGGAACAGCCTATTTTAATATCTTCCGCTGGCGAAAATTGGACTGACGAGGATCTGGTCTTCCCATCCAATGTCGGCACGCCCGTTACAGGCAGTAAAATCCGAAGTGCTATGAGGAAACTTCTCAAAGCGTCTGGATTACCTAAAATCCGCTTCCATGACTTGCGACATACGGCAGCCTCCTTGATGTTAAATCATGGTATCCCAGTCTTGATCGTCTCAAAACGACTTGGTCATTCAAAACCAAGCATCACCATCGATGTTTATGGTCACATCATACCCAGTCAGCAAGAAAAAGCCGCTATATTGATGGACAACCTAATGTCGAGTGGGAGTGTGTAAGCAGATTGCACCCAGATTGCACCAGACCCATATTCAGGCAAACAAACAGACCCAGAATATCGCTATATCTGGGTCTTTATCAGGGAAACAACCCTGTATTTGCTCCTCGACCTGGACTCGAACCAGGAACCTAGCGTTTGAGGCTCGCCAGGCGGAGAGGCGCTGTGGTAAGCTTGTTGGCGCAATCTATTAGAGGTGAATAATGGACGAGAAACTAAAAGCTTTACTTGGATATGTCAAAGCGGATGGACGGATTTGCCCCACTCGAACTTGCTGGGATCGGCTTTGGGAAATGTTGCCCGGTAAAACGCATGTTGGTAGAGATTGGGAACCGCCAATGCCTTTGACCTTGGCAGTCTGGTGGGAAACACCTTTACTCGCAAAATCATTGCGCCTTGATAAGCATATTCGCTATGCAGCGGAACATGGTGCATTGGATGAGGTCAACTCTTACCTGCGCGGATTGAAACCTGAGGAATGGTTTTATGGAAGGTAAACTACTCTCTGTCCTTGCGGGCGTGGTGGCGCGGTCGAGTGGCTCCCACTCGCGGAGTTTATCCTGAGCCGTGTCGCGGGGCTCGGGGGCTTCGTGGGCGGGCGGCTGGGGGAAGGCGAGAGGCAGGCGCCGTGCTGAGCCTGTCGAACGATCGAGGGCCTGTTTAAGTCGTTGTTGAGTGAGAGTTTTGAATGAGATTCTTTTCCAGTGAGGTGCTCAATTGAGTGATTATTCAAAAACTTACGAGATCCGATTTTCAGATATGGACGCCAATAACCATGTGAATTACGCGGCGTACATTGATACGGCTGGTGATTTACGTTACAAGTTCTTTACTGAACACGGCTTTCCGCCCGAAAAATTCCTGGAACTTGGCATCAGTCCATTCTATTCCACGCTTCATGCCGAATTCTTTCGAGAAGTGCGCATGGGAGAAACAGTGACCATTACCTTTGCCCTGGCTGGACTTTCAACACAAGGAGAGCGCTGGCGAGTTCATCATGAGGTACTCAAATCCAATGGAAAAAAAGCAGTCAGCCTTGACCTGGAAGGAGGGTTGCTGAACCTCGCCACGCGAAAAGCCGCTTATCCTACGCCAGAATTGCTGGAAACCTTCCAGTTGATCCCACGCCTTGCGGAATTCGAAGTTTTGCCCGATATACGTAGGATGAAATGATCATTAGTTTTAGACCCTAAAGGTTTTTTTCTGCAACCCTTCGTCATGTCTAGCGAGGCAGTCTTACAAATCAGGAAACTAGGCAGCCCGGGAAACCTTTAGGGTCTGTGATAAGGATGTGTAATATGTCACCAAAACAATGGATATCCAATCCCAATTCAGGTGGAATAAAAATCCCATCGGTTGTACAGGCAGATGTGGAAAATCGTATTCTAAAGATTGCCGAGAAGGAGTTCAAGGGGAAATATACGCGACTTGAAATTCGCTTCAAAAATCAGTTCTGCTATATCGATGCCTACACTGAACCTGTGCTCACAGATACATGGCCTCCGAAAGATTGGCCCGAGACTCGCGAGGAATATGAAGAGCGCCTACGAAACACACCAACTCACTTGTGTCGTCTGCGCTATTTTGGTAACGATCAATGGGGATTTGCGTTCTATACCTACAGCCATGATAAATATGAATTGTCCGTGTATGATGATGGTCAATTCATCGGCAAAGCAGAACGAGCTTTTCAAATCTCTGCCAATGTATACTTAAATCAGTGAGGCACAATCTATGATGGCTGGAAAGTACACGCCACTTGAAAACTACTTGCTCAATCTGCCTGCCCGTCAAAATGAAATTACTCTTGACTTCGACCAGATCGAGGAAATTTTGAATAGCAACCTCCCTCCTCAGCCTACGAAGACGGAAGATGGTGGCTGCGCGAGAAAGAGGGCAACCACCTCAGTAGGCGCGCCTGGGCCAATGCGGGCTGGAAGGTCGCGAGTGTGGATGTGAGTCAGAAACGTGTGAAGCTGATGCGCGCAGAGTAAGCTACCTCGATACACTACATATTCAGAAACTTTAACAACTCATAGACCAGCATGGCGGGCCAGACGATCCCTTTGAGGATGCCCAGCACGCCGATCCAGAACGTGGCCGCGTGGGTGAGGTAATAAATCCAGGCGCCGATCAAGCCAAATCCATACACAGCCTCGGAAGTGTGTCCCCGGTAAATCACTTTTTGTCTCTGAACTTTTTGCTCGCCGGCGATCAATTCGGTGTTCATCTCATTCTCCTTTTCGGTTATCATTCACTACTGCTATATACGTTATTGGAACGACGGGAGTCGCAGATGTCGTTCCCTTTCAGGCTTGCGATGATGAGCATTATTTGGATCAGGAGACTTGAACGATGAAACAGGGCATTTTCTTCGAAGCAGGGGAAGGGCTGGAGGTCGGTGCACGCGGCAGTCGCATGCTCTTCAAAGCGATGGCCGAGACCACTGATAGCGCCTTCAGTTTGATGGAACGCGAGTTACCGGTGGGCAACCGCCGGCCTCAGCCTCATACGCATGCGGGACCCGAAGGCTTCTATGTGCTGGAAGGCGCGATCGAGTTCCTGGTCGGAGATCAAGGCCGCATCGGCGGACCCGGCTTCTGGGCCCTTGTTCCGAGCGGGGTTGCACACACCTTTGGCAACGTCGGCGACTCTCCTGCCAGGCTTCTGATCATCCACGCCCCTGCCGCGGACGCCTATTTTAGAGAGCTGCAAGAATTATGGGGAAAAAAAGAACCTCGCTCGCCGGAGGAAGAACGCGCACTGATGAAACGTCATGGATTGAAACCAGTCGCCTCTGATAGTTGAACCGTCCTTCGTACCTCAAAATTCCCAAAGGAGAATCCCCCCATGGCAGGTAAAGTCAAAATCTTCGAGCAGGCACGCTCGGGAAAGATCCAATATTCTGAAGGATGGCTCAAGGTCAATACCTGTGAGTTTTACTGGGAGTTCGGTGGTGGAAATTTGTTGGCTACGGTCTGGTTTCCCACCGAAGAAAAGTGGGCCGCGCAATATCCCTGGGCGGTGGGGCGACGCACAGAGATCATGAATTTTGTAGCCGTGGAAGTGCGCAAGCAAAAGGCCCAATCATCCAGCATCGAATGGGAAGACGACCGTTTTCATCTCATGCAGGCATAGATTAAGAAGACGCTTCGACACGCCCTGTCGGGCAGTCAGCACACCGTCTGGCAGGTTTACGATAAAACCGGTCAGGTCCCTTGATACAGTAAACTAACAGCAGATTTCATTTGCTGCTCACCGCCTGATAACAAAGGAGATGTTTCATATGCAGATTATTGAGAATGTGTTTGTTGTTCCGGGCATTGTTGCCAATCTATATATCATTCGTGACCCCGATGGCTTGACGCTCATCGATGCAGGCCTGCCGCGCAGTGAGAAAAAAGTTCTTTCCTATGTCGCCAACCTGGGGAAATCGGCCAGCGATGTGAAACGCATCATCCTGACGCATTCCGATCTTGACCATGTGGGAAGTCTGGCCGCGCTGCAAAAGGCGACCGGTGCGCATACCTATGCCAGCCAGATCGAAGCGGATGCCATCGCGACAGGCCAGCCGTCGCGCCAGATCCAGTCATCCGGCTTTTCATTGCGGCGCGTGCTGTTTGCCTTACTCGGTCCATTTTTCAAAGGCACGCCTGTCCAGGTGGATGAGATTCTGACGGAAGGCCAAACGTTATCCATCCTGGGCGGCTTGCATGTGCTGGAGACACCCGGTCATACGCCGGGCCACATCTCTTTGCACGCGCCGGAAGCGGGCATCCTGTTCTGCGGCAATTCGATGGTCACCGATGAGAATGTCATCCATGGCTCGCGTCCCAGCGTCACCTGGGATCAAGAGAAGGCGAAAGAGTCTGTGCAGAAGCAGGCTGCGCTTGGTGCGCAGATCGTGTGCTCAGGCCACGGACCGGTAGTGAAGGATGCGGCGGGCAAGTTTCCCGTTTAGGGGCACCGCCTCGCGGCTGGCCGCGGCCTTGTTGGGCTATATCGCCCTGATCATCCTGCTGCTCACGCTCAATCCGTTCTATTTGACGCTGCCCCGTCAAATCGGCTTCTCCTTTAACCTGGATCCGAAAGATATGATCGCCAATATCATTCTCTTCCTGCCAATCGGATTTCTCTATCGTTTGACCGGCGGCGAGCGCCTGCCCGCTTTGGTCTTGGGAGCGGCGCTCAGTGGTGGCATCGAAACAACTCAACTCTTCATGCCGGCTCGCACAGCTTCCTTTATCGATTTCACGGACAATAGTTTGGGTGCCTGGCTGGGTGCAGCCTTGTATGATCTGCTATTGGCGCACTTCACCGTTCCATCCGGCGTGGTGCGCCGCCTGAGGCTGGAAACACCGCTGATGGGTTTTCTCTATTTGCTTGTCCCGCTACTGTGGGTGAATGCACTGACTCTGGCCGATGACTCCAGCCGCTGGATCTTGACCGCGCTGATCGGGATTTGTGGTGCGATTGTGCTCAGTGAGTTATATCGTCATTGGCTGGAAGGGAGGGGACCCCGCACGATGGGCTATGCCTCTCTCGCCGCTGCAGCCTGGTTCCTCGTTGGAGAGGGGCCCACGCTGCGGCACCCACTGACCGCCCTGACGATTGGATCAGGCGTAATGCTCCTGACTGCGGTTCTCACCCTGTTGCCGCGCTCCCCAGCCGATACCCCTTCGGCCGATCGCCGCTTCGAGCTTTCCACGTTAAAGCGCGTCCTGCCGATCTTTGGACTTTATCTATTGCTGGCTGCACTCTGGCCGCCTCTCCGCCCGCTGGTCGTCTGGCATGGTATGTTCGGCCTGACAAGCCGCGCTCAGGATACCAGCCTGCAGTTCATTTTTCCGCGCGTTGAATATCTGGCGGCCCTCACCGTGCTGGGCTATCTGACCGCGGAATGGCGCGGTCGTGCTGAGGCGCCTCTCCGCCAGGATCTGCCGCGTTTACTACTGGCCGCCGCGGGCACCGCCCTCTTTCTGGAAGCGCTTGTCGGCTTCCAAGCGGGATCAGGTGCCAGCCTGGTCAGAGCCGTCCTGGTGACCTTCAGCGCCCTCTTTGGAGGTGTGATCTATCATCTGTTGCGCGATCACATTCGTTTCCTGCTCCGGCGGTAGGCATGATCTAATTCGATACTAATCCCTCTTTTGTGACGGATAATTTCTGGCCACATTTCTTACAGTTCAATGTATCTGCCTCTCGCTGCCATTCGGTCCGACCGCAGTTCGGACAACGCAGCAGTTCCGAAAGTTTGCGCGCTGCAACCGGTTCGGAGGATCCATTTTTCACGGCAAGCACCCGGTCGAATAGGGTCCACCAGGGAGTAATCTCAAAATTTTCGAAAGCATGTTTTTTCAATAATCGGCCAAGTTCGACTTTGCTTTTCACCTTGGCCCGGCGTCCTGAGGCTTCTGTGCCGCGCGAGGCCAATAGGATTCCGCCCGGGCGCAGCACGCGTGAAAACTCAGCCAGGGGTGTATCCATATTCGGAAATAGTTCCAGGACTTCCAGTGCACATACCGCATCGAACGCGCCGTCCGGGAAGGGCAAAGGCAGGGATTGCTGGTGAAGGAACTCCAGCCTCGCGCTCATATCATTGAGATCATTTATTTTCCTGACGGCCTGTTCCAACATTCCCATCGATAGATCCAGCGCGATGATTTGTCCATTGAAATCGGGCCGTTTCAACAACGCATAAGACAGGCGTCCCGTGCCAGTCGCGAAATCCAAGACAAAAGGTTTCGGCGTGTTTTCTAACGCCTGCAACAGAGGTTGCGCCAGCATTGCATCATCATGCAGTTTAACTCTCGCGCTTGTCCTTGTCGTATTTCTTCGACCAGCGATCATATAGCCAGGCTTGCACGCGCGGCCCCAAATGGGCGCCTTCATAAAAATAGATCTCGCGGTCGAACAGGAAGCCAACGGCAACCAGCGAGATAAAAACAGTCAGCCAAATGTAAAAACCCATTTTTACTCCAAAATTTGATCGGGCAATAAGGACTCGGCTTCCCGCACCGAATGGAAAACATACCCGAGCAGGAAAATAAGTGCACCCAAAACGCCTGCCGCGATCAATACGTTCGCGATGTCACTGGCTTCTGCCAGCCAACCGGAAACAAGGATACCAAATAGATAGGGAATCTGCACCAGCAAATGTCGCGCCGAAAACACGCGTCCCTGGACGTCGGCCTCCACCTTTGTCTGCCAGATGGCAATATTGCCGCCTTCCACGAACGGTTCGAAGAAGGCGAAGAAGAAATTGGCGATCGACCAAAGGATGAGCGCCCGACCAAGCCCCAGCCAGAAGATGCCCAGCAAACACGCACCCGCGCCACCGATGAGCACATTGTGGATGCGTCGCTTGGTCCCGCCCCACAAACTCAGGATCACGGCTCCTACCACACCGCCCACTGCTCCCGTTGATTGGACCGCGGCCAACGCTGATTGATCGTTCCCTGTTCCGCTCAAGACCAGCGGCGCGGTCAACGTGGCACCCATGGCGAGGAAGATTCCGGTCAACATGAAGAGCAAAGTGAGCGCGCTTAAACTTTGTCTATCCCTGATATAGCGAAAACCAAAGACGATCTCCTGCCATAACGTTCCCCGGCTTTGCAATCCAAGTTCTGTTTGTTTCGGCGACGGAACGTGAATGAATAACAAAGTCCCGAAGGCGAACAGAAAGGTTCCCAGGTCGATCAGCATGATGCCGCGCAACCCCAGCGGAGCGAGCAGCGCCGCGGCAAAGATCGGCGCCAGGATTCCGGATAAGGCGCGTGCTGAACCGAGCATCCCCTCGGCGCGCGCGTAATCTTCCTTCGAGAGCATGGTCGTTACCGCCGCGGCATAAGCCGGATATTGAAAGGCGGTAAAGAAACCAGCGAGAATGCTGATCACATAAATATGCCAGATCTGTAGATTACCAAACACATAAATGAGAAAAATGGTGAGCGTGCCAAGCGCGGTTGCCAGATCACTGAGCAGCATGACCAGCTTGCGATTCCACCGGTCGACAAAGGCGCCCGCCACCGGAGTCAACAATACCGTGGGCAGAAAGGCAAAGAAACTAATGGTTGCCAGGGCGGAGGCCCTGCCTGTCTTTTCCCAAGCCCAAATGGTGAAGGCGAACCAGGTCATCGCGCTGCCGATCAATGAGATGACTTGTCCCAACCAGAGAATGCTGAAAGCTCGCATGCCTTGGGGTTTCATGTTTGGCGAGTGTACCATAGGCAGCGAACATCACATTACCCTGATACGTATATGGGTCTACTCAAAAGGAGCCCGAAAATAGGGGTGCGGGCGTACGCCCGCACCCCTATTTTCGGGAGATTCTCTCGGTTTTCGTGAAGTACCGATTATTAGTTTTATGCCGTTCCCGGTGCGGGGATGACACCCAGTTGCTGCATCAAACCCATCTGATCAAACTCGATCCAGTTTTCCACCGATCGGCCATTCTCGAAGCGATCAATGGCGATGCCGGTTACAGTGACAGACTTCCCTGTTGGCGCGATGCCCATCAACTCACCCGTGTGTTTACCGGTGGATGTCCAGCGGGCGACGAGCATATTCCCTTCCGCTACCAGGTTGTCAATCGTAAAGTGCAGATCGGGGAAGGCGTTGAAGAAGGTGGACATAAACAGCTTGCGGCCTTCGATGCCGGGCGGCAAGTCCGGCGGAATGGAATGATTTATCACATTCGGGCTGAAATACAGGTCGAACTCCGGCATATTTTTCTGATTCAGGCCTTGTTCGAAGAAGCGCTTTGCAATGGCCTTGTTATTTTCTGTAGACATTCGAAATTTCCTTTCGTTGAAACTGAATAATTTATTGGGTGGGTACAACACCCAATTGTTGCATCAGACCCAACATATCAGCATTGAGCCAGGTTTCTATAATTTTGCCGTCCACGATCCTGTAGATGACAATTGCCGGTACAGTCACCTTTACTCCGGTTGGTGGAATTCCCTGGAACTCACCCTGATGTGTCCCTCGAAAACTGTGTCGGACAGCTACAAGGTCACCTTCGGCAATCACATCATCCAACGGAAAACGGGAGTCCGGGAAGCCCTCAAAAAAAGTTTTGATCGCCGCTTTCCAACCTTCCAGATCAAGTGGTTCCGGTCCGAAGCCGTACCACCGCGCTCCCTGTCTGCATAACTCTGACGCGCCTGCCAGATTTCGCTTATCCAACTGTTCCATGTGCTGGCGGGTAATGGTTTTGTTCTGTTCAATAGTCATTGTAATTTCTCCTTTTAGTGGTCTGGGTTTCAGGTTTAAACTACTGTGTGGCAAGCGTGTCTTCCGTTCCGTCAAAGACAACTTTGCCATCCTTGACGATGGTGAGTCCGTTCGTGCCTTGGTCGAGTAAATTAGCACCTTGCATCACTTTGTAGTCATAAACAACTTTGCCATCCGTGTTGCGGAAGTTACTGAGGTCGAAGGTAATGCCATCTGCATTCACACCTGCCAGCGATTCACGGATCGCATCTGTGCCCTCATAGCTGCCCGTCGGGTTGATGAAGACCGCATCATTGGCGATGAAGGACATGGCGAGATCGAGGTTCTTTGCATTGAGCAATTCATAATATTTTTGCACAACCCAGATCTGTTCGCCATCTTCGAGCCCGTCGTAGATGATCTTGCCGTCGCGTACGTGAGTCACGTTGCCACACCCCTTATCGATCTGTTCGCCGTCCTGAAATACTTCATAGCAGGAGGTCACGCGACCGTTACCCGTATCCACGAAGTTGGTTTCATTGAAGCTGAGCCCCGCGTCGATCACTGACTGCCACTGTAGGGCGGCATCCGCGCGGTTGTACGTGCCAAACGGATCGTTCATCACGTAATCTTCGGCTGTCAATTCCATAGCTTTAGTCACATCCTTGGTCTTGAGCAATTCATAAAATGATTGGACGACAGCCGTTGGTTCCATGTTTTCCTTGGCAGGTGTGGGCGATGCAGCTGGTGTCGCAGGAGCAGAGGGAGCACAAGCAGCCAGGAGCAGTGAGGCTGTGCTGATGAGTAGCATCGCTGTGAACAATAAACGTTTCCTGTTCATGATTTGGATTTCCTTTCTGTTTCTGATGGATAAGTTTCATTTGACGGTTCGTCCGTCTTTGGATTTGTTTCACTTTCTATCGGTTTTGAGTGGACCTCCTTTGCCTTATTTGCGGAGCGGGTCGTCTGGGGGATCGCGTCAGGTGAGGTAAGGTCATTTGAAGCCGAAGCAGATGAAGAGTCAGGCTGAAGCGTATCCGGTTCCCAGGAAATCTTCCATGTGGTGGTTGTCATAACTGTCACAACCCGTTCAATGATGCGGCGCATATCACTCCTTTGTTGATGATTACAATGTAGCCGGGTAGGGATTACCATATATGACAATTCTTACCAACTTGGGGGTAAACTAGTATGAATGCCGTCCTCTGAACCTGTCCTTCCACTCGAATCATTCATGACCTTTGGCGACTTGTTGAAATATTTGCGGCGCCGCGCCCGGTTGACGCAACGCGAGGTAGCCATTGCAGTGGGATATAGCGAGGCGCAGGTCAGCCGCCTCGAGCAGAACCAACGCCCGCCCGATCTTGCCGCGTTGATGGCATTGTTCGTCCCAGCCTTGTATGTGGATGATGAACCAGAGATCGTAGCGCGCCTGATGGAACTTGGCGCGCGGGCCCGCGGGGAAGGACTCCCCCACAATGGCATGATCACGTTCTCGCGCTCGAACTCGCAAAGAAGTCTTGGAAAATGTTCGGAGCGTTGAAGAAAATGTTTTGAACAATCTTCCGCTTCAATTGACAAGTTTTGTGGGGCGTGAGCGCGAGATCGTCGAAATCAAAAACCTGCTTGGCAAGTCCAAACTCATCGCACTGACCGGAAGCGGCGGTTGTGGAAAGACACGGCTGGCGCTGGAAGTAGCGGGCAGATTGGTCGAAGCTTATCGGGATGGCATCTGGTTGATCGAACTCGCCTCGATCTCTGATCCCGACCTTGTTTTGCGGGCTGTGAGTTCCACATTGAGAATCCCTGAATCACGTGATGCAAACCCAACCGGCACCCTAACCAAATATTTGCAAACCAAACAAACCTTACTGATATTGGATAATTGCGAGCAAGTCATTACAGGCGCGGCAGAGCTGGCAAAGGAAATCTTGCAGACTTGCCCGAAGGTGAGCATCCTCGCAACGAGCTCGCGAGATATTTAATCTCCCCGGAGAAGTGCAATTCCGTGTGCTTTCACTCTCTCTGTCGAGGAAAGATAGCGACTCCTCTTCCCTATCGGAAGCAGCGCAATTGTTCGTCGAACGCGCACAAACAGGATTGCCATCCTTTTCAATGGCTGCAGAAGTTCTGCCTGCAATCACACAGATCTGCCATTTGGTGGATGGAATGCCGTTGGGCATCGAACTTGCCGCAGCCAAAATAACTTTGTTATCGGTTGAGCAAATCGCGTCACGTTTAAGGGAAAGTTTTCAAATGCTGGGAGAAGATCGCACTTCGCTTCCACATCTTCAAACATTGGAGGCGACCATAAGCTGGAGCTATGATTTGCTTTCAGAAGAGGAGCGCGTTGTATTACAGCGTCTGTCTGTGTTTTCAGGCGGCTGGACATTGGATGCGGCAGAGGCCGTGATCAGCGATGAAAGGATGATTCTCGAGGAGGAGGTCCTCGAACTTCTTTCGCAACTTGTGAACAAATCATTGGTGGTGGCAGACTTACAAACGCAATCCGAGGCCCGTTACAGTCTGCTAAGAGTTGTAAAACAATATAGTCATAAACTCTTGTCTGTACATGGGGATCTGGAAAGTCTCCAAAATCGTCATATGGATTTCTTCCGCATGTTGGCGAAACAGGCTGAGGTGGGCCTCAAGACCGCCCAGAGTCCATATTGGTTAAGACGACTGGAAATGGAACAGGGAAATTTGCGAGCCGCAATTGAATATGGTTGGGCTGCGAACCGTTATGAAGAAACACTGGAATTAGCGGTGGGACTTTTCTGGCTCTGGCAAACACGCGGGCACATTAGCGAAGGGCGGACACAACTGGAAAGATTATTGGCAAATTCATTGGATAATAAGACTAAAGACTCGGTCCGCGCCAAAGCGCTTTGGGCGGCAGGAAGTCTGGCGTGGATCCAGGGAGACTTCGAAGAAGCTCGTTCCCAACTGGAAGAAAGTGTCGCTCTCTGGCGCCATGATCCGACAGGTAAGCTCGGGTTGGCGATTTCACTCCGAGAATTGGGGATAGTTTCCACTTATCAAGGTGAATTGGAATATGCACATTCGATATTAGATGAAAGCATTTTCCTCCTGCAACAGATTGATAATAAATGGAATCTTGCTCTGGCATGCTACAATCATGGCTTGATCCACGAAGCAGAAAACAACAGTAAGGTTGCTCGTGAAAACTTTCAGGCAAGCTTGTCGATGTTCCGCACATTAAATGAGCCCTGGGGCTTATCCGTGGCTTTGTATGGCTTCGGACGCATCGCGGGTCGTCAGGCTGAGTATGACACTGCTCGTTCACACCTTGAAGAGTCGTTGAAGATCAGCAGAAACCTTGATGATCCATGGTCGAACGCGGGCACGCTTTATTTGCTTGGGGAGGTGGCTCGTTTTCAGGGTGACACCGAACATGCCAAGAAACTCTACACCGATTCGCTCAGATTAAATCAAGTGGTTGGCGATAAGGCGATGATTGGTTTTGCGCTGCACAATCTCGGGAAGATCGCACAAGATGCCGATAATGTAAACCGGGCTGCCCTTCTATTCGGCGCGGCTCAACCGTTACGCGAGGGTTCGACTAACACCAGTTCATGGTCGCTTACAGATCAGTCCCAGTGCGAACAGGATATTATGACACTTCGCAAGGCTTTGGGAAATAAAATCTTTGAAGTCGGGTGGATAAAGGGGCAAGCCATGAGCGTGGATGATGCAATTGCATTAGCGCTGAGCAGCAATTCGTAAATCCTGCGGGGTCAAGAAATGCGGGGCCTTCTCGGCTCACATCATTCCCAAAGCCGTTTTGTTTCATTGCATTACACCTGTCCGTAGTAAAATTACATGGCCGTTCGTCGTAGGCATAGGGAGATTTACAAAATGGAAGCAAACAATTGTCAGTGTGAAGCAAAATCGATCAACCCATCAACAGATTTTCTCGCGAAGGGGAAAGTACACTTATTTACTGTGCTCAACCTGAAAAATTTTATTCAGTCAAATTCAGGGAAAGAATTCGAACGCTTACGCGGCGGGCGGGCCTTTGCACATGCAATCAGTACCCTCAAGCCAGAAAAATACTTTGATGAAGATGAATACGAGACGAAGACAGTAGCTCGCGGCCATGAGTTCCAGGTGTTTCGCGGGCATCTCAAGGATGATTGGCTTTCCAAAACATATTTGCTGGATAAAGATCAGGCGCCTCCGCCTTCTGACACTTTGCTCAGGAAAGAATGGAAAGAATTTGAATTTCGTATCAGGATTTCGCGAACCGGCTTTTTGGAGATTCGGCTGACCAAATATACGCCTTTGGCAGGGGAAAATATCGTGAACGTCTTGAAAGAACAAATGGAAATGGGCTCGAGGGGCCGCCCGGATTCAGACCGACTATCTGCTCAACTTAAGCTTGCCCTATATTGCGCCGACTTGTTTATTGGCAGTCTTCCAAAGACAATCGATGTTGCTGAAACCGAGACAGCATCACCGACGAAGATCGCGACCAAAACGATCGGACCTCGTCCTGAATCTCTGCCTTATCGTCAGAGACATATGGTGCTATTCCTCAATGAGATCATCTGCAAAAAGTGTGGCAAAAGAGTCAGTGCTGAAAGACTGTGGAAGGAGCATGGGACAACGCTGGCTGCCATCCTGGAAGGCGCACTGATTCGAAATAGCGACAACCGGTTGGAATTTCCACAGATGGATGATGGCAGCAGGGACAAATTCGAGGATCTGGCCACCTGGAAAGATGAGCTCTGTGTTTTTGCCCCGGAACGTTCGCTGATCTATATTCCTGAAAAAAAGATCTATTTGTCTGGCCAGATTGGAACCGATCCCGTAAAGTATGAGCATTACTGGGAATGTATCAACCGGGGTATCGAACACACGATTGTCTTACGAGCCGCGCTGCAGATCATCGAATACAACACCACACGCGATCTGGATGATGTTCCTCGCCTTACTCAAAAAGTTGTGGACGGGGAAGTATCCGGTGCGGACAAGAAAGAAATCAGCCACATGGCACAGGCCATTGCCAACACATTTAATGTATTGCCATTGCTGAGAGATGTGTTGGTGCCCTCTTCGTCCTACCGTGCCAGTTATGCCATCAACAAGTTCGAAACGCTAAACTCTGTATTGCATTTGGCGGACATCAAGGAACATGTGGAACGCAATGTGGATGAATTGGTGAGTTTTATCCAGTTCTTTTCCAGCATGGAAGTGCAGGACGAGCTTAATAAAAGTGAAACATCCATCAATCGCATCGGTATCGTGGTCGCCTTGGTGGCAGTGCTGGTGGCGGGTCCGTCTTTCCTGGCCGATTACAACCAGTTATTTGTCGACCGTTATCATTGGCCTGAGTGGACTCAATGGGTATTCTTCTTCCTGATCGGTGCGCTGGCCGCTTACTTAATCCTGCCCTTGTTCAAGCAAGCCAGGAAAAAAAGATCAAGTTTTGATTGATCCCCTGCTATTTTGCCACCAGCAAACAGGCTGCCTGATGGGTGCCATTGATATTGACCAGGTGCGGGTCAGTTTGCTTGCAAATATCGATCGCAACCGGACAACGTGGATGGAAGCGACAACCTGTAGGCAGGTTGATCGGGTTTGGTGTTTCGCCTTGCAGGATGACACGTTCTTTTCGCAGTCGAGGATTGGGGACCGGAACTACAGAGAGCAGCGCCTTGGTATAAGGGTGTTGCGGATTTTGCAAGACTTCGCTGGCGGTACCGATCTCCACAATACGGCCTAGATACATCACCGCGATCTTATCTGCAAAATAAGCCACCGTGCTTAGATCGTGCGTAATGAAAACAATGCTGATGCCGCGCTTATTACGCAGGTCACGCAAAAGATTCAAAATCTCGGCACGGATGGAAACATCCAGCATGGAGACGGGTTCATCCGCGATGAGAAGCTCAGGCTCCAACACCATCGCACCAGCGATCACCACACGCTGGCGCTGCCCGCCAGATAGCTCATGTGGATAACGATAGAAATAATCGTCGGCAGGACGCAGGCCCGCCTCTTCGAGCGCAGTCTTCACGCGTTGACTGCGCTCATTTCTATCCGTGGCGATGCCATGCACAACCAACGGCTCGGCCACGATCTCAAAGATGGTGGCACGCGGGTTGAGCGATTCATAGGGGTCCTGAAAGATCATTTGGGCGCGTTGGCGCAACTGCTTCAATTTGATGCGCGGTGTAGTGCGGTCGTTGGTTGTGTTCTCGCCAACGGCCTGTCCGTGAAATAGTATTTCACCTTTCGTACGTTCTTCCAGCCCGATCAATGTCCGCGCGATGGTGGTCTTGCCGCAACCCAACTCACCGACAATGGCCAGGACCTCCCCATGTCCAAGGGAAAAAGAAACATCATCGACCGCCTTCACCTGTAATTGCGGACGGCGCATGAGCAAGTCGGCGATGGGCTGATGAACAGGAAAATATTTGAATAGTTCGCGTACTTCCAGCACGGGGGATTCGGTCATGAGAAATTTGCCTCCACACCCTCGCGCAGGATACAGGAGGCATAATGTTCTGGCGCCACTTCCAATAGTGGAGGCACCACCTGCGAACATCGTTCGACTTTCAGATGGCAGCGCGGCTCAAAGCGGCAGCCTGGTGGGAGATCCGTCAGGCGCGGCGGCGTCCCGGGGATGGAAGCCAGCGTATCGGTCGGCTTGTTCAGATCCGGGAAAGAGGCCAGCAGTCTCTGAGTGTAGGGATGTTCCGGGTGATTGTAGATCTTATCAGCGCTGCCGTACTCCGCCACCTTGCCCCCATACATGACCACCACAAAATCACACGTCTCCGCCACCACTCCCAGATCATGGGTCACGATCACGATGGAAAGGCCCAGTGCTTTTTGAATCTCTTTTAGGAGTTCCAGCACCTGTGCCTGGATCATCACATCCAGTGCCGTGGTTGGTTCATCAGCAAACAACAGATCGGGTACACAAGCCAGTGCCATGGCGATCATGGCACGCTGGCGCATGCCACCGGAATATTGATGGGGATATTGGTCACGCCGCACGCGTGGAATGCCCACCATTTCCAGCAGATCGCCCACCCGTTTTTCGGCCGCGTCACGATCCATGAGTCGATGCAGCAGGATTGCCTCGCGAATTTGATCGCTGACTTTCATCACCGGATTCAGGGCATTCATCGCCCCTTGAAAAACGATTGCCATGCTCTTCCAGCGATACTCTCGCATCTCGACTTCTGAAAGGGAAAGAATATCTTTTCCGTTAAGCAGGACTTTTCCTGCGGTAATCCGGCCGCTGGCGGGAAGCAGGCGCATCACGGACATCAACGTGGTTGTTTTGCCGCAACCGGATTCTCCAACCAGTCCCACCGTTTGTCCCGGCATCACGTCGAAGGAAACATCTTCCAGGGCATGCGCGGTCGCACCATCCGGCATCAGAAAATCGGTCGTCAGGCCGCGTACACTTAACACAGGTCTCTCGCTCATTTGCGAAGACCTTCCCCGGCAATGGCAATCATGTTTTGTTCGCCCTCCAGATGATGTGCCGCCAGCCGCGGATTGAGCATTTCCTCCAGAACATTACCAAGCAGGATGCAGCCCAATGATATCCAGAGGATGGCCAGACCAGGCGGCAAATAAAACCACCAGGCACCATTCGAAATGGCGCTTCTATCAAAAGCAAAGTTAAGCATGGTGCCCCAGGATGGCTTGGTCGGATCTCCCAAACCAAGAAAAGCCAGGCCCGATTCGATCAGGATGGCCGTGGATAATATCAGCACTGTGTTGGCTACAATGAGAGGCATGATCTGCGGCAGGATGTGCTTGCGAATAATATGTGAATGCCCTGCGCCTATGGCGCGTGCACGTGCCACAAATTGACGCTCTTTGATGGTCAGCACCTGTGAACGGATCAGCCGGGCAGTACTGGTCCAATACAACAGACCAATCACGAGGACCAGGACGGCCAGCGGAGAAATTTTCAAGTTCAACTGGCGAATGGTTGCAACGAGGACGATCATCAGCGGCAGGTCGGGAATCACCAGCAGAACGTCGGTCACGCGCATGATCACTGTATCGGTCACGCCGCCAAAGTACCCCGCAAGAATCCCGAGCAGACTTCCCACGAACATGGAAATGAAGCCTGCCAAAAAGCCAACCATCAGGGAGATCCGGGCACCATATATTAACTGCGTCCAGACATCGTGCCCGGCATCGTCAGTGCCGAGCGGCCCATGCACTGAGGGCGGTGCAAACGTCAGCCCGCGCCCATTCGCATCACGGATGATCTCGGTAGGTTGATGATTGGTCAGCAACGGCGCGGCGACAGCCAACAAAATAGTCACGAGCACCAGAAAAGCGCCAAACAGCCCGGACGGATTCCGGCGAAATGTATTCCAGAATTCTCCAATGTTACGACGGAAGATTGCCCAATTTTCGACCATGTCAATTGGCCTTCACGCGCGGGTCCAAATATGTGTACAGAAAATCCGCTGCCATATTCGCCACAATGACACTGACTGCCAGCAGAAGGAATGCACCTTGTAGTAAAGGATAGTCCTGTTTGGTGAGTGCGGTCTCCACCAGTTTGCCGAGGCCATCATAGGAAAAAACGATCTCGATATAAATGGCACCCGAGACGGTAAACCCAAGATTTAGCGCGATCAGCGTCACCACAGGCAATAAAGCGTTGCGCAAACCATGTTTCATCAATACTTGAAAGTTACTCATCCCTTTGGCACGCGCGGTCAGGATGTAGTCCTCGCTAAGCACTTCGAGAATCGATGAACGCATGATCAGCATATATTCCCCCAGGTAAAGGATCGTAAACGTAAGCGACGGCAGTGCAAGATGATGGATCACATCCGGAAGGATGGTATAGAGAGGCTTACCGGTATTTTCCGGGCTGACGATGCCGCCCGTGGGCAGGCCCAGCCAGGTGCTGCCTGCCACCAAGAGAATAATTCCAAGCCAGAAGGTCGGTGTGGCCCAGGCGATCAGCGAGAAGGTCAACGCGCCAACATCAAAGGGAGTTTTCCTTTTCCAGCCCGCCAGCAAACCAAGGATGACGCCAAAGATGATGGAGAGCAACGTTCCCATGCCAATCAGCAAGAGGGTATTCCACAACTTGGAGATCAACACTTCCGCAACGGGCCTGCGTAATGACCATGAAACTCCCAGATTCCCACGCATCCATTGGCCCAGCGTATCCAGAAATTGATCGGGAAAAATCGGCTTATCCAAGCCAAACTGTTGACGTAACGCCTCCTGAGTTTGTGCAGGAATACGAACATTTCGACCGATCACTGCGCGCACAGGATCGCCGGGTAGGACGCGAAACAAAATAAAGTCCAACGCTATCACAACCAATAGTGTGAGCAGGGCCAGGCCAACTTTGCGGATGAGGAAATCGCGACGGGACATGATGTGGTTTTATCTCTGCCTTTCGCAATTTAAAAGGCAGGGATAAACTCTATTCTGAAATTATCTATTGTACGGGTGTAACTTGTCCGAGAGATGAATCATTCTCGATCCCCAGCGGAGATTCTACAAACCCAGTGAACCGATCCGAGCGATAGGCCTGCAGCGCCTTGCTATAGTAGAAGACGATGTATGGGCGATCGTTATAAGCCATTTCCTGCATCTTATAGATGATCTGTTGCCGCTCGTTCTTGTCCACAGCCTGCTGCTGGTCCAGATACAGTTGATCGTAATCGGGATTGTGATAACCGCTGTCACTCCAGCCGCCTTCGACAAACTGATCGGTGGTCAAAACGCTGAGGATGAAGTCCGGATCGGAATCAGGTCCCCAACCCCAGATCACCAGATCATAATCGCCCACCGCGGTCGTGGAGCCGATCAGTGTATCGGGATCAACGGCCTCGGGTGTAGCCTTGATACCGATTTCATTGAACCAGCCAGCCAACTGGTCGGCGATGCGAGGATAGACAGAGCTGTCAGATGGGAACTGCAAGCGGAAATCCAAACGTAAATCACCCTTCGTGCGAACGCCGTCACTATCGACAACATAACCGGCATCATCCAGAATCTTATTTGCATCGTCGATGCTGAATGCCGGAACCTTGAGATTGGGATCATGCCAGAAACCGCCGCCCATCGTCGGAGGAATGATCGAATCTCCTGGTGTGCCCAGTCCCTGCAGCACAATGTCGATCACATCCTGGCGGTTGATGGCTGTCTCCATGGCGAGGCGGACTGCCGGATCTTTCAAAGCGGGGTTGCCGGTTGGAGGCGGATCATTATCATCAGCAACGGTGTTGACGATCAGTTCATCGAAGGCCAGACTCTGATAGGTCACGGTTTTTACATTGTCCATACCTTGCACAGTGGCAAAAGCGCTGGCTGGAACATCGGTCAACATGTCCACGTCGCCAACTTTCAAGGCCTGAACCAGGGCATCTCCAGTGTCAAAGGTCTGGAAGATGATTTGATCAATGTGCGGCGCACCGCCGTAGAAATCTGGATTTGCATCCAGGATCAAGACGCCCGTATCCTTGTTGAATTGATCCATCTTGAACATACCGCTGCCAATGGCGTTGTCATTGGTGAAGTTCTGCAAATCTTCAGGGTTATCGAAAGATTCGAAATCCGGAGGATAGACGGCATACAAAAACGAAACACGATAATCCATGTTCGCAATCGGATATTCCGTGGTGATTACAACTGTCTGGTCGTCTGGTGCGGTGGCTTCAACAAAACCGCCCACATAGCCAGATAGGGCTGCCCATCCATCAGGATCGTTGATAATGGCATTGATGGTCCATGCCACCTGGTCGGCAGTGAGATCCTCGCCGTTATGCCATTTCAGACCATCCCGTAGGTTGAACGTCCACGTTAGGCCGTCATCGCTGGCAGACCAATCCTTTGCAAGCGCGCCAACGTAGGTTCCATCTTTTCCCTCCGTGGTCAATGGAGAATAAATCAGATCGAAAATGGCATAAGCTTCAGACAAAAACGCGTAAGCCGGATTTAATGTATCGGGTGTTCCCAACCAGCCAATATGTAGGATTGAAGGTCCACTACTAGTACTGGGCGCTGAGGTGGCTGCAGGGGCTTGTGTCGCTTGTTGGCCTGAAGAAGATGGAGGCTCTTGTGTGGTGGTGGTCCCCGCTCCACAGGCAGAGAGCAATAATGTCACCACAATCATTATTGTAAAAAACGTACATCTGGTCTTCATCACTTTCTCCTTTTCCTTTCATGAGTGTCAATCGGGTTATCGGGTCGGCGCCCGTTAAAATAAAACTGCATCCGCACAATAGGCGCGATGCAGTTTTTGCCTTTCTTTGTGTGTGGGGGTGGACCTTTTCCCATGCATGGCTTATCTTAGGATTTTACTTTTAATAATGGAAATGAGGAAAGGAAACTCGTTGTCTCCGTGCCTCATAAACGATCAGAGCTGTAGCGACCGAAACATTTAACGAATTGACTATTCCGGTCATCGGGATTTTCACTTTCACCTCCGCATTCGACATCCAGAAATCGGTCAGTCCGGTATCTTCGGTACCGACGGCGATGGCAATCGGTCCCTGCAAATCGAAATCGGAATAAATGATCTGAGCGGAGGGCGTGGCTGCCAGGATGCGGATGGAGCGCGTTTTCAACCATTCCAACGCGGAGGCGTTATTGCATTCGACAGTGGGTACGCTAAAAGCCGTGCCACGGCTGGCCCGCACTACATTGGGATTCCAGAGATCCACGCGCGGTTCACAAACCAATACCGCGTCCACCCCAGCAGCATCCGCGGTTCTCAGGATCGCGCCTAAATTGCCCGGCTTTTCAACAGACTCAGCAATGATCACCAATGGAGCCTCGCTTAGCTTCAAATCGGTGAGCGTCTGTTGGGGAATCGGAAAAACTCCCAGCCAGCCATCCGGATTTTCTCGATATGATAGCTTCTCGAAGACCCCGCGGTTAACGGTCAGAGTCTCAGCTTTGGTCCCGCTGATTTGGCGCGTGGCCAGCTCCGGCGCAGAAAGCAGCGTCTGTGGCTGGTAGCCAGCGGCGAGTGCCAGTTGAATCTCATCCATACCTTCGACCAGCATCAGGCCATCCTTCCGGCGCTGGCGTTTGTCATCGCGCAGCTTGACGATGTGCTTTACACGTGGATTCTGCAGACTCGTGATGTCCATTCGTAATCAGAATGATTGTACTGTAAAATTAGCCATACTTGTGTTTTGAAAAGGAGCGACATACATGGATAACCCCATCAAACTCACCGAAAAATATGAGCGCAATGGCTGGCCTTCTCTCAAACGACCGGACCTCAAACCACCGGAAGGCTGGAATTTGTCTCTTCTGACTTCACTGGAGCGAATCCGCTCCCACGCGCTTTCCCCGGATGGAAAGACCGTCGCCTACATCAAGGATGGCGAGTTCTCTCAGACGTGTTCCTGCTCCCGTTGGATGGAAGCTGGCCCGCCCGCATCAGCACCGACCGCGCCCTGGTTCCTTACTGGGATGATGAGACTCCGGTTTGGTCACCGGATGGGAAATGGATCGCGTTCTGCATCAATGGTCATGTGTATCTTGTGCCGCGCGGAGGTGGCTTGCCCAGAAAGATCACAGACTTCACGACCTCGGCCAGCAGTCCGCGCTTCATGCCTGACTCACATGGACTGATCGTCACCGTTGAACGCAGCGAGGTGGATCAATTATTGCTGACAGATATCGAAGGCTCTTGGCCGCGCGCTCTCACAACGGATATCGTCGGCGATCATTGGGACCCGCGCCCTTCACCGGATGGAAAACAAATCGTTTACACATTGCGGCGTTTCGACGACTTGAACCGTTTGGATGTGGTTCTGCTTGAACGGGAAACCGGGAAATCCATCACCCTGTATGGTAAACCATCTGTACGAACGTTGTCGCCGAAATGGTCACCGGAGGGGAAATGGATCGCCTTCATTGCACAGGAAGGTGAACACGAAGAAATCTTTCTGATCAAACCCAATGGCGAAAGTCCGCATCAACTCACTAATACAGGCAATGATGTCTTTCAGTTCGAATGGTCACCGGATGGGAAGCGGATGGCTGTCATCTTCAACCGCGGCGGTGCCTTCGACTTGAGCCTGATCGAAGTGGAAACCGGTTCGATCAGGGATCTAAGAGGCGGTCGAGGGATTTATTCCAATCCGAATTGGTCATCGGATGGAGCATTTCTTACGTTTGAATACGAGAACCCCTTTCTCCCACCTGATGTTTATCGCGTGGATGTGCTCACCAAAAAAGTCACGCAGTTGACGATTTCCAATCCACCGGCCATGGAAAGAAATGCCAAGATCATGCCCGAGATCATTAGTTATAAAAGTTATGATGGTTTGGAAATCCCGGCGTTCTTGTATCAACCCGTCAAGCCGAACGGCGCGGCGATTTTGTATCCGCATGGCGGTCCGAGTGATCAATATGGTTTCTTCTGGGATGAACTGGCGCAATACTTTACTGCGAAAGGCTACACCTACCTTGCACCAAATTATCGCGGCTCCACAGGCTATGGCAAACAATTCGAACGCGCCAATTATGAGAACTGGGGCGTTGGTGATACACAGGATTGTCTGTATGGTGCAAGGTTCCTGCGAGGGCTGAAAGAGGTTCGCCCGGAAAGTATCGGCATCGCGGGCGGCAGTTATGGCGGTTATATGACCATCTGCAGTCTGTCGCGTGACCCAGAGTATTTGTTCGCTTGTGGCGTTTCCAAATATGGAGATTCAAACTTAATCAGCTCCTGGGCGCAGTGTGAAAAACGATTGCGCTATTACACCGAGATCTTTTTGGGTCACCCGGCGATGAACACAGATTTCTATCTCAAGGGCTCCCCCATCCTGGATGTGAAAAATGTCCAAAAACCCATGTTGATCGTGCATGGCTTGCTGGATACCATCGTTCCGCCTGAAGCCTCAGAGGAATGGGTCGAGGCGTTAAAGCGCTATGACAAGGTTTTCGAATATAAGACCTATGGGGGTGAACCGCATGGCTTCCTGCGGCGTGAGAATCTTTATGATGTCTACGAACGTATGGAGCAGTTCCTGGATTGGTATTTGTTGCCGCGCTGAGTTGGTTGTATATTGTTGGCTTTGGTTATATTTGAGTAAGTAATTTTCGTGTGTTTTCTTTTGTGTTATATTGACTACACGCAAAATAGATTTTTTAGTGAGGCTGCGATGACAATCTTCTTTCCATATGCTGAGCTGACCTGGGATGCAATTGCTGAACTTCCACGGGATACGCCACTGGTTTTACCTCTCGGCTCCGGCTACAACCTCGATCTGCTGGCAGACCAACTGGGTCATCCACCCCGAATTGGACTCCTGCCAGCCTTTCCCTTTGGTTGGCGCGGCAGCGGTCTCGAAATCCCTGAGTCAATTCTCCTGCCCTACATTTCGAACTTGATGGACAGCATGCGTGATGATGGCTTTTCACGGGTCGATTGTCTTGCACCTACAGGAATCGATCCACAATCGTTTTTTCTGGGACATCTATCGTCAAACTTTTTGCGACTTCCACACGCTGCACATGATTTGCCAACCATCCAACTACCGCCGGATGGTGACCGCGGTAAAGTTATTCTGATTCCGATTGGACATACAGAGCAGCATGGATTTCACCTGCCCCTCTCGGTCGATACCATCATTATTGATGCCATTGCCAAAGGTACAGTTACCAAACTGCCTACGCGCAGTGCGGCATTGCCGGTGATGCCTTACGGAGTGAGCACACATCGTGCCTCGTTCGCCGCAACGATGAATGCCGGTGGACGCGCCTTCGAAGATTTCTGGGTGGCAGTGATCGATGTATTGGCAGCACGCGGCTTGGATCGCTTTTACTTTATGAGTGGACACGGAGGCAATAGCTCCTTTCTTGTGAATATCGTGAAATACTCCGGCGAACGTCATCGCAGGATATTTTGCGCTACTGCCTGGCTGCACACTTCGGGAAGAATTGGTGCGGAGGCTTTAGAAAAATATCGAACGTCAAAGATCGGCGGGATGGGACATGCGGGCGAATTGGAAACATCCTACATGCTGCATCTCCGCCCAGATCTATGTCAGAGGGATCGCGTCGTGGACGAGACTGACTTTGTCTCCACACCCGACTACTACATGGATTGGATCGAGGGAGGCTCTCTCATTGCGAATCCGCCCTGGGACGATGACACAAAAACCGGCGCGTATGGAGCCGGCAGCCATGGGACTGCGGAGAAAGGTCGCTTATGGCTGGAGGCAGCCATCGCAGAGAAAGCGGACCACGTTGAGCAAATCCACGAACAACACGAACGCCGCGAAGAGCGAAGAAATGCAGGTTATGGGCTATGGGGAAGAAAATGAATACGAAACTGCCGCAAAACATGCGCCAGCTCTTTTTTTACTTGCGAATTATTTTGAAAGCAATGTCTGCCTGAAAGTCAGGCACATCGATCAGGCAAGCTTGACCAGCCTCGCAATTTACATCCAATGAATTGAGATAAATCCCCTGCCGGGTGTCATAAGGCATAACTGTATAACTCCCAGCTGGCAACGCTGCGCTTAGTTGAACACCCTTTTGTATGGTTGTTGAATTCCGCACATCGTCAATAGACTTGCCTTCCAAAGAAAAATCTTGAATCCAGATCAACCCGCCATCTTCTCCAGCCTGGCCCCAGGCGCGGACTTTTTCGTCCTTGCTAGTAATCTGTATCGCAGATGGATTCCACCTGGCCAGCGGCAAATCCTGAACAAACTGAGCCAATCGGCTAATATCGGCGTTCATTTCAGGAGTCATTTCTCCAAATGCTCCCCCGCTGTTCCACTCTGCTGGTGTCATGGACGCACCAGCACCCAACGCGGCCCAGATCGAATTGTGAAACAATTCCGGGTAATAGGTATTCCCTTCGACGCCGAACTCACCCACTCAATTCGGTTTATCAGCATTCTTTAACATGGTTTGGGTCCACTCAGCAACATGGTCCGCCGCGCCGACCGTGTCGATCCCGCTGCCGTGCGCGCCACCATGATTGAAATCATAAAGATGTACCTGTGGCATATCCATCACTGCCTGGCCGGTGGGCCAATCCACTTCACCGGAACCGCTGGCGGTCGTCGGATGGCGATAGGGATCATTTGCGACAAAATAATCGTTGACTTTTTCATGCCACGGATCGGTCTGATCGTACGAATTCGTCCCATTGATTTCCGAGACAGTTTGCCACATGCCAATGGCAGGACTATATCCCCAACGAGCGATGATGTAGCGATACAGGTTTTCCTGCCAGGCCCAAGGCTCATCTGCGACAAAGAATGAGTTGATATCGCTCAAGTGGCTGAACCCATTGGCGCTCCAGTTCCCCGCACCCCAAGCATGGGTTTCATCGCGCAACTCGGGATGATCCCAAATCGTGAACACCAGAAAGACACCCTTTTTCTGCGCGTCATTGACCACCAGATCAATGATCTTCATCTGAGGAAACGCATAATTTGCATAATCGCTGATAAAGGAATTGCTATACAAAGGCCACCAGACCACATAATTTTCCCTGGCAGCTTTCATATCGTCAAACAAGCGAACGCCATCGTCAATGCTGAAACCGTCCACCAGAATATTTAAAGCGTCACAGTGACCGACGCCATAAAACGGAGTCCCGTCATAATGGGTGAGGTAATGCGTGCTATAAGAAGCATCGAAGGTGTTGCCCGGGATAATCCATCCACGCAAGTCAGAGGATGTAACGGTGAACTGCCCTTCTTGTGGGAGGCTTTCTCCATGTACGTCTTGAACTGAGATGGAATATTTCCATATCCCTTCCTGCGAAGGAGTAAAACGCATCTTCCAGGCACTCTCAGCATCCCAAAAACCAGGCACTTTCATCATCTGTCCATCCGGGCCGGTAAAGATTCCATCGAGGCCAACCTGCCGGGCGTCATACGGGTTTTGATACTCCGCGTCCAACCCGATGGTCAATTCCATGGATTCATATTTTGGCAATTCGGTTCGATCCAATTCCACAGAGGTGATCTTGGGTAAAGTCACTTGTGTTGGAATCGCGGTAGACATGTTTGTCGGGGCACTCGTTGGAGTGTCCGCAATCTGATTTCCGACACAAGATGTCAACAGGACTGCACCAAGCAGTATGAAAGAGAATACAAATCTGAGTTTCATAAATGATGGCGGAGTATAACATGTAGGAGAAACGACCAGCCCGATAGATTCTCTATCGGGCTGGTTTTTATCTTTCATGCTTCTGTTGTTCCCACAAATGCCGATCATCCATACTCTCAGCGTCGAGATCGCGCGGATGAACTTCTCTCCGAATTTTATAGCCATGCGAGATCCATAGTTCAGTCGCAAGGCGACGCGCGTCAGAACGGACTCCCTGGGATGCAAAATACTGGCAGACGCGCGTTACATCGCGCAGGAAAATATTCCAGGCGGCAGGGTTCGTTTCCGGCGGCACGACCTGTGGAAAATCGATCAGTGTGATGTCGCCATCCCAGTAGAGAACGTTGTAGGCGGATAAATCGCCGTGAATCCGTTCCGTGGTCAGGAGCAGATCGATGTTCCGGATGAGGCGGTCAAAGAGGATGCGAGCTTCATCCAAATCGAGGGTCACCGAATTGAGAGTCGGCGCGGCGTTTCCGAAATCCCCAATATATTCCATGAGGATGGCATTCTTCTCCATCGCATATGGCCGCGGGACATCCGCGCCGGCCTCGTGTAAGATCTCCAGCGTTTGGAACTCGTAAGCGATCCAGGATTGATGCCGGAGTTCCTCCCCGTAATTCGTACGCTTCCGCATGGCATGGAGATCGCCATCGCTGTGGATGACACTGCCACTGGCATCGAGGTCAACGCGGCCAGTTCGATATTGGCCATCATTCTTGAGGTTGCGCAACATACGTGGACGATAGATCTTGGCGGCCACATAAGGCGCGTCGATCCCCGCCCCTGCCAGGCAGAGGTAGACCGAAGCCTCCTTACCAGCCTTGACTTTGCGAAGCACATCCGTGATCCAGCGATGCTCGGCAATCTCGACCAGAGAATCCAATAACCAGGCTTCCTCGAAGCGGGCGGCTTTGTAGGTGAATTTGAATTCGCGGGCAAGCTCCTGCGCGCGGATGAACAACTGGGCATCGGCCTCGATCTTTTTCGACTCACGTTTGCGGGTTATGCGTTTTGGTGGCAACACTTCTTCATCACTATCGTCGAGTTCTTCATAATAATGTAAGAGCTGATTTTGCTCATTGTGAAATTATCCTGTGCAGAAATTAAAAGAAAAACCGCAGGGCGAGGGGCGCCTGCGGCAAATAGCAATTAAACGACTAAAGTCGTTACTACGATCTATCCTTAGGAGGCGCGCCCAATACAACACGGGTGGACAACAAGATGGTTTTCATTATTGCGTGCCTCCTCTCAAAGAAAAAATTTCGTAAGAGGTTACGATGGCAAGAGTTTATCAGGGGAGGTCCTGAGCGTCAAGGTGTTCATTAATCCATATTTCAATCCTGTGGCATGGGGAATACATTCTTGAACGAAAACGCATAAGCCGTATCCCCATGCTTGCACAGATATTCGAGTTTTTCCTTGCCTTCGTTCAGAGTTGGGATGTGCCCAGCAGGAAGCCACCACAAGGCGCAATAGGGACCATCGAATTTTTCGAACCAACGTTTGCGGTCACGCATGACCCCACTGTGTGCAGTCTTGTAGGCAAACTCTCGCAGAGACTTGATATCCTTCCAAACAGACATGTTGAAAGTGATCTTGTGATCGTCATAGACTTTAAGGCTGATCGCGTCGCCTTCTGGCGTTTGCAGTCGCCACACAAAGCCGGGACTTCCATCTGCCAGCGCGTTGATGGGAGGGAGTTGCGCGACGAAATCTACCATGATCGCATCAGTGATCGGCGCGAGCATACGTGCGACGTTGATCTGGGCGATGTGGTAATCAGACATCATTTAATTCTTTTCGAGATTTCATTTCTCAGTGTTATTTGCTTGAATAGTTCATGATAAATTCTTCGCCTTTGCTCATTAACTCATCGTGATCCTCAGGCATGGGTAAATCCTTGAGAAAATCCACAGCATATTCGACTCAATCTTTTTTGCACATGCGGCTGGCCCGCTTCAATCCACTTTTCCATGCTCCAGCGCGGGAAGATGGGATTCACATAATATCCTGTTTTATACTTTTTAAGTGTAGTTGGTGCAGAGACAAAGCTTTTCCCTGCGCCCACTTTATGGATTTCATCGAGTCCCACATGCGCCTCGTCGAGTTGGAAGCCGTCGGCGAAGCGCAGGGCCTGGTCGATGATCTCATGGCAATAGATGAAGGTTAAAGGCGAAATGGCTTTGGAACCCAGGGTATCGCCGACAAACGGCGCTAGCCCGCCCTTCGCCAAAGCGAAGGTCAGGGTGTTCATCCAATAAGTTTCTGCGGCGAGTAAATCCATGCCCCAGCCGGTGCCGCTGCCCGAGGTCCCACAATGCGGAATGCCGTAGTGCGCCATCATCTCCGCACAGGCCAGATTGACCAGAATGGATTGCGGATCGTAAAAGTTCATCAGCGTCTTCATATCGAAATAGACCGGCAACATGCCAAGCAGCATCGGCGCACCTTCCTTGAAGAGTTGACCGATGGTCAACCCAGCAAGCAACTCAGAGAGGAGAACAATGATCGTACCGGCGGGTGTGATGGGTGTAGTCGCACCGGACATGCTGTAATTCGAAATAATGACCGGCAAGCCGCGCTGGATGGCTATCCGCATTTTATCCACGGTGCCGGCGTTCATGACCAGCGGCGAGACCGGGTTGAAATAGGGAATGATGAAGGGTTTTGTACCGAGGTCGCCATGCAAGGATTCAAACATTTGCAGCACATCCTCGAATTGATGTTCATCGGAACATAGCAGCACCATCGGTTTGGTACCATTCGCAAAATGTTCCAGGCTGCCATAAAGGTCTGTCAGATCCTCGGGCACATCCCGCACGATACCCACGGTCGAGACCACATCGTAATGCGGAAGTTTGTTGCCCAGCCGCACCATATCCTGCATGTGCTTGCGCTCGAACAAAACCGGTGTATCGGTTTCCGGTTCCTGATAATACAAGGCCGTGACGCCAATCCCAAATCGTAAACGATGCCCTTCCCCACCGATGGCGAATTTTTCATCCCCGCGACGATCATAGATTTGGATGCGCGAGGGCGCAGCATTGATCGCCCATTCGATCAGTTCCGCGGGAAAGCGTACGGTTCTTTCCTCGACCATCGAACTGCCTACCGTTTTCTTAAGCATTTCCAACGCTGACGGCGAGTCAACGCGCACGCCGGTAGTGGAGAGGAGTTTCAACGTATATTGATGGATATCCTGTTTTTGTTCTTCAGCAAGCATGGTCAAGCGTGGACGGACGTTGTTCATTGATTCTCCTGGTCACTCATTGCGAGAGCGATGGTCAAGTAAAGGGCATTGACTTGGCATATCGAATCGCGCCCGAAGCGCTCGCATCAGCTCACAAAGAGAATACTCCGGCCCCGCGTTTGATCAAGATGCCGCTTCGCGGCTACTCAACCAGCGGGGTCTCGCAATGACAGAATTTCATTTTTCATACTCATCAAAGAACCGCAATACGCGATTCATAAAATCAAACCAGGGCTGACCAATAAAGGAATGACGCTCGCCTGCATATTGATACAACTCAACTTGCTTTCCAGCGTCACGTAATCCTTGTGCCAGTTTAACCGACCATTGCGGCGGCGTACCGCTGAGGACTTTTCCATCCTCCGTCCCGTAGTGGATTTGAATGGGAATGTTAATATCCTCCAGATGATAATATGGAGCAATTTCTTTGAGCGTATCGGCATCGGTCGCGGCGAAGCGGTAGGCACTCTTCAAATTATGCGAAACATCATCAAGGATGACATCCGATGAATTACAACCGATAACTTGCTCGCCTGCAGCAATGTCACCAAAACAGCCCATGCCCCAGCGCGCAATAATGTCCGCATCATCCGCACTAACGGGGGAATAAAGCACCGCGGCCCTGATGTTTGGTTTATTCCTTTCCACAAGACCGCTGAGGACTGTCATCACCTTCATCGTCACGCCGCCACCCATACTATGGCCCCAGATACCAACTCGATCAGGATCTGCCTGTGGAATGGACGGAATCGCATTCATCAGGTTGATCACGTCGATCACCAAACCAGAGTAAAAAAAACTATCGCCGATATCGGAATCTCCCCAAGTGCGGTAATCGGAGGCGAGCGTAATATACCCGTGCTCCGCCAGATAAGCCGATGCGCGATCCGTTCCATCGCCGGAGTGATAGAGGCTGCGACTAAAAAATCCATGATTCATAATGATGACCGGGAAAGGCCCCTCCCCCACCGGAATTTGCATCACACCGGTAATTGTCAATCCATCGCTCGGATAATCGATGAGGTAACCAGTGTATTTTTCATTTTCATCAAGCGTGGAACGGACATAGAATCTTCCCACTTCGATAGTTGTGCTGCCAGAGTCCTTCAATCGTGAACGGAAAGATCAACTCGCCAATCGTTGGCGTGGCGGAGGGCGTGAGCGTCAACGTGGGAACAGGCAAAGGCGTAATTGTCTCAACGACAACCTTCGTCGGCGCTACGACCGTTATCACGGGGGATGAGGTCGGCGCCACCTGACAGGCCCCAAGAAAAATAAAAATAAACAGGCTCAGGCACTGTTTCACGGACCAATTGTATCATTTAGGATTCACTACACCGAATTGAGAGTAATCTCATCGGAATCGGGTATAACGAATCTGTCAGTTTTATGCTACTATATAAAATATGAAAAATCAGGGGCAGGTTAACATCAAGATCTCACCGAAACCTGCGAATGTCCATGTTGCCAGGGAGTTTGGTGGTGGAAGAACTGCAGACGTCTATAAGCGAGAGTCCACTTCTTGCCTACGCGGTCTCCAAATTAAGGCCGGACATCTTTTCGCATCCCGTTTGGATACGGTTTAGCAAAATAGATAGAACAGCATCCCCTGGAATCATTGAAAATCTTTTCAGCGTTGTCCGAAAACTCCAAAGAGATCATCCGAGTGATGCCTGTCAGGTATTGCTCATTTGCGCTGTCTACCAGAATCATTTGGGCCGGAGACAGCGGGCTCTGCAAACCACGCAACTAACGATGACACTAGCAACGCAGAGTGGCCTTTCTCAGGAAATTCTATGGGCATTATGGGGGGCCTGTGCGATCAATTTTCAACAGGGCAATTACGAACAGGCCTCCAGCAAGCTAGTGGATTTGCAGGCAGAACTCAGCGCGCAGAGCGACTGGGTTCTGGCGGATTACGTCGATGTGCTAAAACAATCTTTATTCCAGCTTACAACGATGGATGGAGACAAACAATTTTTGTCTTCTCGTGATCGGCCACTCGGAGAATTATTGTCTGTCTCCTTCGACTGGCTGCAGAACTGGGGGTTTTCTGCCTGCACAACCGAGTCGAGATTCGGCAAAGATTCAATAAGGGATACGGCCACACGATCAACTCACATTCAATCCCTTTTTTCAATTGAACGCTGGCAGGGCCGCTGGCGGACTTTTCTCCTCGCGGTTAAGGGGGAGTTGAAACTACAATGGGGGGTAACTAAAACAGCTCACACAAATATGAGTTCGCCGGATCTAAACCGCCCAGAAGTAAGAATTGATATTGATGTGGATGAGGCGAGGCCTCAAATCTCCAGTCTTCCCCGGTTGCCGCTTGAAACAGGGGGACCAATCGTTGAGCCCCTAACGAATAGAGAAACACCGGACATCTCCGTTTTACAAGTTGATGTGGATGAGCAGGTGGATCAAATCTCCAATCTCCCTCAATTGCCGCTTGAAACAGGGAGGCCAATCGTTGAGACCCTAACGAATAAAGAAACGCCGGACATCTCCATTTCACAAGCTGCTCGCGATCAGCCTACGGACCAAGCAAGTACCGTTATGCCAATCGCCGTTCACATGCTGGGGGAATTCAGTATGAGGATCGGCGACCTCTCCATCAAATTACGGGCTTCGCGCGCCTTGTCACTGCTCAAGTACCTGTTGCTCCATCACAAACAGAATACGCCGCGCGAAGTGCTCATGGATGTTTTCTGGCCGGAGGCGGAACCTGAAACAGCCCGCAACAATCTCAATGTTGCCATCCACAGCCTTCGTCGCGCGCTGCGAAGCACTATTTTCCTGCCGGTGATCGTGTTCGAGGATGGGGCTTACGGCTTGGATTCCAATCTGCAGGTTTGGCTCGACGTGGAGGAGTTTGAACGACGTGTCCATGCCGGGAAACGATTGGAGACTCGAAATCAATTGACAGCCGCCGCGGCAGAGTATGAGGCGGCTATCAGTCTGTACCAGGGGGATTTCCTCGAACAGAATCCGTACGAAGAGTGGACGGTGCTTGACCGCGAACGTTTGCGGGTTGCTTATCTGGACACGCTCGGCCGTCTAAGTCAAATCTATTTCAACCGGAAGCAATATGCTGCCTGCATCGCAATCTGTCAATTAATCCTGGCGCGTGATCGTTGCCGGGAAGATGCGCATTCCATGCTAATGCGATGTTACAGCCGCCAGGGACAGGATCATCTGGCATTACGACAATATCAGGCTTGTGTGGAGGCACTTCGATTGGAACTGGATGTCACTCCGACACCTGAAACCACCAAACTATATGAGCTAATCCGCCAACACAGGCACGTGTAAGCACTTAATTTAAGCACCAACGAAATTAATCGTTCAAAATAGTATCAATTAATTGGGGAGTTATATGATGCAAATTATGTAATACACATTTTTCAAAAGGAGCGTACAAAATGCCAACTCAACTGTTTGATTCAGAAATAAGTCTCGGCGTACTTACGTCAGCCACATTGCGTGGAAAGATCACAGGCCTAATCGTCCGGGAGAAGGATGAGAATGGGATATTGCAAGACACCAATAATATTATGCGTACGGACCGCGATTGGCAAATCATGCTAACGTGGAAATTGTTTGGGACCGTGTTGGATATGATGGCTCCGCCTCATATGGGGCCAATCACAGCCGCATTACACGGCAATTTTTTGATAAATGCCTACTTGGAAGGCCTGGGTAGCAGGAGGAATACTGATGAAATGGAACTTCCCGGAGATACCGTTGGAGGAGTTCCTGTCATGGGTGGCGCCAAGGCTATTGTAAATCAAGGGGCTAGAACAAAAGCCGACCCGACCGCTGTGCATCCAACACAAGATGATCCCCTGGAGACAGAATGGCAATATAACGAGACAATCACGATCAGAGCTGAAGATCCCAACGCAAAACCCGCGCGACCGCGGCTCCTGAAGCCAGGTCCATATAAGTTGGCTGTCACGCTTACTTACGAGCAACCAGACGTAGACAGAACCACTGGTATACAGAAAACAGACTCTGCAGGTAATCCCCTCTTCAAGCCGGGACCTATGGCTGGCTTTATGGAATTACCGGATCTAATTCAGATTTACGATCCAGGAACATCATAAGAAGAATTAACTGGACAGACTTTACCCTCCCACTGTGAAGGAAGTTGTCAGATCCAGCCATAGAGATGGCAGGGGCAAAAGACCTTGTCATCTCTTTTTGCATGAGAATAAATAAACAGTATCGAGGAAAAGCATGCCCCACAAGCGATCTGACGCTTCGAGGGTTGCCTCGTCACGGGTAATAGACGATTTCAAAGCCATACGCGGTATCGGTCCGCTTTATGAAAAGCATCTTCACAAAGCCGGCATCCGCACCTTCGCCCAACTGGCGAAACTATCGCCGGAGGATGTTGCAACCCATATCCCCAACCTGTCTGCAAGTCAAATCCGCAAACAAGGCTGGGTCCTTCAAGCTCGCAAGCTGGCCCCCAAAAAGGCTGCGTCAAAACCTCGTCAGAAGAAAACAACAGTTTCAACGATCAGTCAACACTATGAGAATTTCACCCTTGAATTCCTGTTGAATGAAAAAAACAAACTCCGCCGATTGCGGATTATGCATGTCCAGAGCGGGGATATCGAAACCTGGGCAAAATGGAATTCAGAGGAAGTTTTACACTTTCTAGCGCGGCACACAGGTGCGAGGCTTATTCGATCCATCTCCGCCTTAACGGCGGAAGTGCATAATCCTGTTACAAAATCAGCGACACCAAATGAGGAAAGATTACCTATATCCAAGAAGATTGTAAAAGCACCTATCACTGTAACAGAAACTTTCAACCAGATACCCCCGCAAGTTCTTCCTCCGCCGCCTCAATCACAACCCGTACCAGCGGCTGTGATCAATCAGATCGATTTGATCAAGTGGACGAATACACTTTCCAATTCCAATCAACCAATAAGCAGCCTGCCACATGATCAAAGCTTCGATGTGAAATTGACTCTCGATATCACCAAAGCACGGATGTCAAACATCACTCAACTTGATGTAACTGGAATGCTCTTTGCTAAGAAACTAGGGGGCGGGCTCCGTCGGGCAATCAGTGAGGTGCAACGCGTGGTTCCCTATGCACCCATAATTGATGTCACCCTTGATAACGCCAACCTGACGCAAGGCTTTTACCGATTGGAAGCACTGGTAAAGCTTGACTCAAACGACGCGGCGGCTTTATCCGCTGGCATTGACGCTTCGTTCGCAGGTGGACTTTTCCAGGTTTACTAGGCGCTAGCCATTCCACAAGTTCGCAAAATCAGATTTTTCCATCCATATGGCCCAGGGGATCAGTCTGGCTTCATCGACAGGCTGCTCCGATTCTTCGCGCGGAGCAGCCGTGTCAATCAGAGTGGCTATCATATCCTCCGGCTGGAATTCATTTTTAAACCCGTTATAAGTTGCCGAAGGATCACCTTCCTCAATAACGGTCCTCTTGAATTTTGGATTCCAATTCACCAACATGTGTCGGCCACAGGTTGGGCACAACCATTCTTCCGTGCCTTCATGCTCGCTAATCAGGGACAGTGTGTGTGAATTGCCATGTGCTGTTTCCATTTTTAACACCTAATCTTCAACGAAATGTTCATCTATATCGAGTGAGTTATTGTTAATGGCAAGACATGCTATATAGATTTTTGTTACCTACAATTATGCAAGCACAACACAGCGTATTCCGTTTACAGGGCGCCGATTTGAAGGTATAAGCAGTCCATCCTCCGAGAATCCATATTGCCAATGAGGGGCATTCTACATTACTTAATCCAGTACAAAAATTGCAAAATGGTTGTCCTCACCGCTAAAGAATGAAACGATTCTGAAAGAAATCTCATCCGCTTTGGATATAAAATCATCCAGATTCCATCACACCAACGTACCATCGTCGTAACATCATCCCATGCCACGCGCATTTAACAGAAATGTGGGATAATTTCTTAACACGTTTTGTGTAGAAGGAGTGTTTTTTACGGCCAGTTTTGGATTCTCCGGTAAAAAAGGAGTGCAGCCAGCATGAAGGCATCAGGCTATCTGGTAACACTGGTAGTCGTCATTGGGGCAATTTTGATTGGCTTCGTGATTCCTTTCATCATTACGGGACTCAATTCGGAAGGCCGGCATGAATTGGTAGTTCTGCGAGTGACCGGTACTGCTGCAGCGAACGCCGGAACAACTACACCCGGCACGAGCACACCTCTTCGAGTAATCAACACAAGTTCAGATGCCAGCGCGCTGCCCAATTTCCTTCCTGTAACCGGCCCTACATCAACACCCACGCTCGCAATACTGCCTTCGCCAACCTGGACATTGCTGGCAACACTTCCACCCAATTTCACCATCACCGCCTCCAATACACCTACACAGACACCAACTCCCACGCGCACACGTTGGTACCCATCCATCACGATGACAAGCACACATCGCTCAGGATCGAACCCGCCCATACCCACCGAGACCAACACACCTGTGCCTCCCACGAAAACACCCATTCCGCCAACCAAGACGCCTGTTCCACCGACCAATCCGCCACCCACCAATCCACCACCGACCAATCCGCCACCCACCAATCCACCGCCAACGAATCCACCACCGACCAATCCGCCACCCACCAACCCGCCACCAACCAACCCACCGCCAACGAATCCACCACCGACCAATCCGCCACCAACCAACCCACCACCAACCAATCCGCCACCAACACAGGAGAATAATCCGCCGCCACCTGCTGATACACCAAGCGGGTGAGGAGAGGCCCAATGACCGATCTTCGTGGACGGCAGTTGGTAGTTGGGATGGAACCGTAGCGTTATTCCCCAGCAAGGGGACAAAGGATAAAATCATCAAATGAATACTCGAGAAGGCTATCTGCTCGTTGTCGAAGATATTCCCGACATCCTGAACCTATTGAATACCGCGCTGAAGTTCAAGGGGTTCCGCGTTGTCACTGCACTAAACGGTGAAGAGGCGCTCAAAATTGTTCTGAAGGAACACCCATCACTGATCATCACTGATATTCTCATGCCACGCATGGACGGCTTCAGCCTAGTTCATAGATTGCGTATCAACCCGGCGACACGCGATATACCAGTGGTCTTCCTCTCAGCAACTTATGTGGCACCTGAAGATAAAGAATTTGCACTATCCATCGGGGTCAGTAATTTCATCGAAAAGCCAGTGGATCTGGAGTGGTTCGTTCCAAAGATCGTCGAGATATTGGACAAGGGTACGCCTGCCCGCGAACCCCTCGATGAATTCAAATTTTACGATGGCTATCGCAAACGTCTGGAAACCAAATTGCAACAAAAGAATACCCAGATTACCGCGCGCTGAACATCTGTTGAAAACGATTTCACCAGAAGGTGAGAAATACAACATGTCAGCCTCATTGCGGCAACTCGTCAGCGAACGGGAGAATTTACAACATCTGCTTGATGAAATCCACGAACGCCTTGACAACTATACAAAGCCCGAATAACTTTCTGAAAGATTTAAGGAAATGTGGGATAATTTCTCCTACGCACATTTGAAGATCGAATCGTTGGAATCATAAGGAGAGAAGTTGAGAGTCAAGGACTATTCCGGTCCATTGGGAGTACTTGCAGCGGGTGCCCTCGGTTTTAGTCTGCTTTGTGTTGTTTCTGCAATGGCGCTGTCTGATACAAAGGCCTCCAGTTCCGTAAGTATAGAGCCGCAGAGTCTGCTGGATCTGGCCGTTGCTAATTTGAACACTGCCGCGGCGTTGACTGTGGCTGCCGCCCCACAGATCATCAACACCCCAACTCCGACGCTAATTCCTCCTACAGATACATTTACCATTACGCCAACACCCTCCGCCACGAATACCCCAAGCAGAACACCTCGTCCCACCGTGACCTTCCTCCAAGAGAGCGAACCCACCCGGATACGGCGTCCCAGACCTACATCTACTTACACGAAAACGCCTACTCGCACGCCAACCAGAACTCCGACGCGCACACCAAGCAACACGCCCAGTAAGACCAATACACCGATTCCCCCGGATACTGATACACCTATTCCCACCTTCACCAACACGCCGATACCGCCCACAAACACATCGATGCCACCCACAAACACCGCGATTCCACCCACAAACACGTCGCTGCCACCTACCAACACATCAGTTCCACCAACGAATACATCCGCTCCACCCACCAGCACGCCGGTTCCACCGACAAACACATCCGTGCCGCCCACACCAACTTAGGAATTGCAGCAACAAAGGGAAACAAGTGAGCTTAACATTTAGAAATCAAGGATTAAATAAGGAACCTTGTAATATGTGCTTGCCGTTTGGTATGGCACTTCCCCCCGTTGGCTCGATCGTGACCAGCACATCAGAGTAAGTGAGTAATGAGTCAGGCGCGATGATCCGCACTCCACGATATCCACTCTCATCCACTGAAAAGACCGCGCCACTGATTATTTGTTCCCCCTTGACCAACCATAACTGATATACACTTTGCGGGTCGAGCGGTGGCAATGCATCCACCACCAAGACACCATTGCCTCCATCTGCACTGATGATCACAAAGCCACTTGCGCTGGGCGCTGCGCTCGAATTTTGTAACGCGACCGCACGCATTCCCAAAGGCCCCGACAAGACTGCCAGGTGATTGAGCTTGTGCCACAGCAAATGATTGGAAGCCAGCAGGATGAGAATCAGGACAACAGACGCCACAAATCCTGCTGGCAGGAAACGCGGCCAGACACCTTACGCTTCAGAGTCGGAACGCCTCGAACTCGCCCCCTGGATTCGTTCCATTAAACGGGACTTTAATTCAGCGGGCGGACGCGCCTCCGAGACAGCCAGGGCTAATTGGTCAATCAGTTTCTCGAACTCTGCGAGCTCCCGGCGACAAAGATAACAGCCGCGCTTCATCCTGCTCGAGCGCTCCGAGAACATAGGCGGGCAAAGATGTCGAGAACATGAGTCTCCGGTACCATTTAACTTGCCTCGGCAACCTCTGCAAAAAGGTACGCAGCCATCACCTGTGCGGATGTATTAATCATCATGATCATCCTCATTCAGAATTTCTCGAAGTTTTTGCGTCCCTAGGCGGATGCGTGTCTTAACGGTTCCCAACGGCTGCTTCAAAATCTCGGCGATCTGCATATGGGCATAACCTTTGAAATACGCCAATCCCAGCGCTTGCCGCTGTTCCAATGGCAGGTGAGCCACAGCATTCCAAACCCTCTGACGTTCCAGAGAAACATCTACTCCATTTTCCAGGTCACGGTTCGAACCTCCATTAGGTAAAGAGATTTCATCCCAACCCACACTGTTGGCTTCCGCACGTGAGCCCAGCCAGCGTAAAATATCAATACCGTGATGACGCGTGATGGCTACCAGCCAGGTACTGACCTTCGCGCGCTTCGGATCATAAGTACCGGCCCCCCGCCAAACATGTACGAAAACATCCAAGGTAACTTCCTCAGCAATAGCTCGTTCGCCCACCATCGCCAGCGCCACACTGAAGACGAGACGATGGTAGCGCTCATACAACTCAGCCATTGCCTCCGGTTTCAGTCCGGAAATCCTCTGAATCAGGGAAACATCGTCTGCTTTGAATTCTCTCATTACAAAGAAAGCTTTCGCCAAGCGGCATTATACCCGCCTGACTGGAGAAAGAACCAACAAACAAAGCAACATTGCAAACAAATGTCATGTAACGAAAATGACGGCCTTTTCCTTGACTCATCCGGGTAAAGCGTCTATACTCCAATTAATCTGATTAATCATACTTATGATGCTTAGAGAACGAATCTCCCCCGATATTTCAGAATTCCTCCGCTATCTCGCAACTCACGAAGAAGCGAATAAGAAATTGCCTGTTCTTAAGACATTGAGCCAGGAACTGGGCGTCAGCCTCGCGTCTTTGCGTGAACAGCTTGAGGTGGCACGCGCCCTGGGTCTGGTGGATATCAGGCCGCGGTTGGGGATGAAGCGTCGCGAATATTCGTTCACTCCCGCCGTGCGGCAGAGTTCTCGGATACGCCCTGGCACTCAACGATGGGAATTTCCGTAAATATTCCGAACTGCGCAATCACGTGGAATCGGCTTTCTGGTATGAGGCCGTAAAAAAGTTAACTACTGAAGATAAACAAGCATTGGAAGCTTTGATCGTACGCGCCATGGGGAAGTTAAACCGCGAGCCGGTTCAGGTACCCCATGAAGAACATCGCCAACTTCATCTCTTGATATTCAGTCGCCTTGATAATGCTTTCGTCACTGGCATTCTGGAAGCTTATTGGGACGCCTACGAGTCAGTTGGCTTGAATGTATTCCGCGGCGGCTATGAATATTTGCAGGAAGTCTGGCAGTACCATCAGCAGATGGTGGAATCAATCTGTAGTGGCAATTATGAGGTCGGTTATGAGGCGCTCGTCAATCATACCGACCTTTTGTATCACCGGCCATAAATTTTGGAGTCGCGGAGACGCTCCCGCATTTCCGTCAATGAGCTGACGAACTCCGGAAACAACGAGGAGTCACATGAATAAAGTTGTAAATGATTTTTCGATTATTGTTGGCACAAAGAACGGCTCAGGCAGTTCCACGGCAAACAATACCATCCTGCGTGCCATTTTCAAGATGGGCATCCCGGTTTCAGGGAAAAACCTCTTCCCCTCCAATATTCAAGGGCTGCCAACCTGGTATACGATCCGCGCCAATAAGGATGGTTTCACAGCCAGACACGAAGTACAGGAGATCGTAGTGGCGATGAATCCCAATTCGTTCGCGCGGGACCTGGCCTCGGTTGCCGTTGGGGGTGCCTTTTTCTACGCTGACGATATTAAACAGCCGATCACGCGGGCTGACATCGCCGTCTATCCGATGCCGGCTAAGCAGCTCGTGCGCGGCGACCCGAATATCCCCAGCGACTTCCGCGACCTGGTGGGCAACATGGTTTATGTGGGCGTCCTTGCGCAGATGATTGGCATTGATCTGGAAACAATCCAGGCAGCATTGAGTTTCCACTTTAAAGGCAAGCAGAAGCCGATTGACATGAATTTGAACACGGTGAAGGCGGCCGCAGAATGGGCCGCGGCAAATCTCGAAAAGAAGGATCCTTTCTATCTCGAGCCGATGCATAAGACCGATGATCTGATCATGACCGACGGCAATACGGCTGCAGCGATTGGTTCGATTTTTGGAGGCGCCCAATTTGCCGCCTGGTATCCCATCACACCGGCTTCATCGTTGGCCGAAGCATTGAACGATTATTTTCCTCTGCTGCGCCAGCGCGAAGATGGCAAACATACTTACGCCGTCCTGCAAGCAGAGGATGAACTGGCGGCCATCGGCATGGCCATCGGTGCCGGCTGGAGCGGACTGCGCGCCATGACCTCCACTTCCGGCCCGGGCTTAAGCCTGATGACGGAATTTGCCGGGCTGGCCTACTATGCGGAGGTGCCGATCGTTGTGTGGGATGTGCAGCGCGTCGGACCCAGCACCGGCTTGCCCACGCGCACCGCGCAGGGTGACTTGAGCTTTGTCAATTTCATGGGTCACGGCGATACCCATGCCGTGATTCTTTTACCAGGCAATGTGAATGAATGTTTCGAGTTTGGCTGGCGCGCCTTCGATATCGCTGAACAACTGCAAACTCCTGTGTTCGTATTAAGCGATCTCGATATAGGCATGAACCAATGGATGAGTAAACCATTCCAGTATCCAAACACGTCCATACAGCGCGGGAAGATCCTATGGGAAAAGGATCTGGAAGCGCTCAAAGGCAATTGGGGACGTTATCTAGATAAGGATAAGGATGGGATTCCTTATCGCACCGTCCCGGGCAACAAGCATCCGGCCAGTTCATATTTCACGCGCGGTACCGGTCACGACGAGAATGCCCGCTATAGTGAAGATGCATCTATGTGGTTGAACAACATGGACCGTCTCAACAGAAAGTATGAAACAGCACGCAAGTATGTTCCTGTGCCCTTCTTACAGACGACACCAGGCGCGACGATCGGCATCATTGGTTTCGGTTCGACCGAAGCAGCCATCATTGAAGCCATGCAAGAACTTGAAACAGAACATGGCATCAAGGCAAATTTTCTGCGGGTACGAGCCCTGCCTTTCACGCAGGAAGTAACCGACTTCATCGACCAATATGATCAGATCTTTATAGTTGAAATGAACCGCGATGGACAGATGGATCAGATCCTCAAAATGGAGTATCCAGAAAAAGCAGTCAACTTCAAATCTGTTGCTTATGGAGATGGCCTGCCTGCCTCGGCCAAGTGGGTACGCGAAGGCATTCTCGCCAGGTACGTCGCCAATCCGAAACTTAACGGTAAGGCTACAAAGGCAAATAGCAAATCAACTGCCAGTAGGACAAAGTCCACTAAGGCGGCGAAATCCTCAGCGGCAAAGGCAAAAACTGCGACCGCCGTTGTGAAGAAGACATCTAATTAAGAAGTAAACGAGCGAAAGGAGTAATATCGATGACACAAGCACTTCCCATGTCCGGCGCACATGCAAACACCAACCTGGCCGGTCTGATAAAAAATGATTATCGAGGCAACCCCAGCACCCTCTGCCAGGGCTGCGGACACAATTCGATCTCAAACCAGATTGTCAGCGCCATGTATGAAATGAGCGTGGTTCCTGAGACTGTAATCAAGTTCAGCGGCATTGGCTGTTCCAGCAAGAGTCCCACCTATTTTCTGAATCGTTCGTTTGGTTTCAACAGTCTGCATGGACGCATGCCATCCATCGCAACCGGCGCCCTTTTTGGTGATCACACTTTGAAAGGCATCGGCATATCCGGCGATGGTGACTCTGCCAGCATTGGTATGGGACAGTTCAAACATGTGATGCGCCGTAATGTGAACATGGTGTATATTGTTGAGAACAACGGTGTATACGGCTTGACCAAGGGCCAATTCTCCGCCACCGCGGAAAAAGGACTGAAACTGAAGAAACAAGGCGCCAATCAATATATGCCCGTGGACATTTGCATGGAAGCGCTGGCATCTGAGGCCACTTTTGTGGCACGTTCCTTTGCCGGTGACCCCAAGCAAGTTAAGGAATTGCTTAAAGCCGCGATGGCACATACGGGCATTGCTGTGCTCGACATCATCAGTCCCTGCGTAACCTTCAACAATCAGGAAAACGCCTATCACTCCTACGCCTGGGGCAAGGATCACGAAGAACCCCTGCATGACATCACCTATATCGCCCCCCGCAATGAGATCATGCTCGAGGAAGAGATGATGGAAGGCGAGATCCGTGAGGTCAGTATGCACGATGGTTCCGTTGTGATTCTAAAGAAACTGGAGAAGGATTACAACCCCACCGATCGCTTCGAAGCCATGCGCGTGCTGGCGGAAGCACATTACAACAACTGGCTTGCCACCGGACTTATCTATATCGAAACGGACAAGCCGTCCCTGACTGATATGTATAACCTGGTGGACACACCGCTCAACCGCCTCGAAGAAGCGGATCTGCGGCCTGCTCCTGATATGATCGACAAGGTGAACGCCTTGATGTTCTAGCCCTGTCCTCCTGTTTCCTTAAAGCCTCCCACATTTGGACATGTTAAAATGTGGGAGGTTTCTTATATGCTGGAAATTACGCCTTCCATCCAAATTGATGAGAATGATTTGGAGTTCGATTTTGTACGCGCCTCGGGGCCAGGCGGCCAAAACGTCAATAAAGTCGCGACTGCGGCGCAATTGCGCTTTAATGTGCAAGCTTCATCGTTGCCGGAAGAGGTTAAAGCACGTTTGGTTCAGTTGGCCGGAAAACGCATCAATAGCGAAGATCAGTTATTGATCGAAGCGAGAAAATTTCGCACTCAGGAACAAAACCGTGAGGATGCCATCCGCCGCTTTGTCGAATTGGTTCGCGAGGCAACGACCAAACCGAAACGACGCAAGCAGACAAAACCGACCAAAGCATCGAAACAAAAAAGGTTGAACGAAAAGAAACAACGCGGGGAAATCAAGAAGAGTCGGCAAAGCAAATCTTACGAATAAATTCGCGACAGGCAGTCAGCGTTGAAATATTCCTAACGCGGGCCTGTCACTCCACCGGGTACAAGAAACGCCGTTATAATGCCGCCTTATGAATAAGACTCTTCTGGGAATTCTTTGTGGCCTGGGCGCAGCCGCCATTTGGGGGGGCATGTATGTGGTCAGCAAAGTTGTATTGGAAATCATCCCGCCATTTTCGTTGGTAAGCCTTCGCCTGCTATTGGGCGCGCTTACGCTCGGTATTGTGCTCGGGCTGCGCGGCTTTCCCACACTCACAAAGAAACAGATCCTACAAGTGATAGGTGTTGGCCTGATCGGTTACGGCATCTCGTTGAGTCTGCAATTCCTGGGGACAAAACTGTCGACTGCCGCAAACGGCTCATTGGTGACTTCTGCCACACCGGCCTTTGTCCTGCTCTTTGCGTGGATATTGCTCAAGGAAAAAATCACGCACCGCAGACTCCTTGCGCTGTTGCTCGCGACAGCAGGTGTGATTACAGTCATCGATCCACGATCGGCCCAACTCAATCAGGAATTATTTCTGGGTAATCTACTGCTGATCGGTGCTGCCATCACCTGGGCGCTCTACTCGGTATTGGTACGCAAACTGACGCAAAGCCTGGATGTATTGCCGTTCAGCTTGATCGCGTTCCTGGGTGGATTGCCCATCACCGTCCCGGTAGGAGTTTGGGAGTTGAAAACGATTGGGATTGGAGAGATCAGCCTGGGGGTCGTCGGAGGCGTGCTCTTTCTCGGCATCATCTCCACTGCGCTGGCAATGATCCTGTGGAACAACGCCTTCACCCTGATCGATGCCAGCCTGGCATCCTTGACTTTCTTCGCCCAGCCCGTGGTAGGCACGTTATTGGGCTGGCTCTTCCTAAAAGAAACGATCACCTCGCTGTTTTTGCTCGGCGGACTTTTGATCGGAATCGGGCTGGTGGTTTCCAGTCGCGAAGAGACAATAACCACTTAAAGAGAATTATCGTTCGCCAACTGTATGCAGCAAGGCCATGTTAGGCGGACGTACCGCGCCCACAGGAAAACCACAAACCATAACCACCTGATCCCCAATTTGGACCACATCGGATTTCATCAAAGCAGCATCGACATAGTCCAGCATTTCATCCACTGAATTTGCAAACGGGACGAGCTGCGGACGCACGCCCCACATGAACGCCAGCCGTTGATAGGTATTTTGATCAGGAGTAAAAGCCATGATCGGCACGCGCGGTCTGATCTTTGACATGAGCCAGGCAGTTTGTCCGCGCGTGGTGAAACAAGCCACAGCTGTAACATTTTTATCGTTGGCAAGCGCCTGCGCGGCGCGCGCCATCGAAGCCGCGTCGCTCTGCTCGAAGCCATGCACATGCTGTTCCGTGCCCCACTCCATGAAATGCATTTCAGCCTCGCGCACAATCCTATCCATCATTTCCACAGACTCGACCGGATATTTTCCCGCTGCAGTTTCAGCAGAGAGCATAACGGCATCTGTTCCATCGAAAACAGCATTGGCGACATCCGAGGCCTCGGCGCGCGTCGGCAAGGGATTGGTGATCATCGATTCGAGCATTTGCGTGGCAGTGATCACGAACTTGGCGCCATCATTGGCGGCTTTGATAATATGTTTTTGCTGGACGGGTACACGCTCAGGCGGAAGTTCCACACCCAGATCACCGCGCGCGACCATGACACCGTCTACAATCTCAAGAATCGCATCCAGATGGTCAAGCGCTTCGGGCTTCTCGAGTTTTGCAATCAGAAGCGGCAAGTTTTTTCCGTTGGCGAAGCGCTCCATCGCATAACGGACTTTCCGCATATCCTCCGCGGTACGAACGAATGAGACGGCGACCGCGTCCACTCCCTGTGACAGACCAAAGGCAAGGTCCGCTTCATCCTTTTCCGTGAACCCGGCGATTCGCAGCTGGACGCCGGGAAGGTTGATGCCCTTATGAGAAGAGAGCGGCCCGCCGATAATGACTTTGGCCGTCAAGGTATTGCGGTCTTTAACGGAAAGGACTTCCAACGTCAGGCGGCCATCATCAAGCAGGAGCCGGTCTGAGGTGCGGACGGATGCGAAGAGCTGGCGAAAATCCACAGGAATCTTTTCTCCCTCCCCTTCCGGCGGAGGAGTACTCTCGGCATATAGCGTTACGATCTCCCCTTCCGCGAGCTGGATGATCTCAGACAATTCACCCACCCGGATCTTGGGTCCCTGCAGATCTTGCAAGATTCCAACAGAGATGCCGAGTTTTGTGGAAAGCCGGCGAATCGTGGCAATGCAACCTGCATATTCCTCATGGGTACCATGTGAAAAATTCATGCGCGCCACATTCATACCGGCAAGGATCAATTTCTCCAGGGTCTCTTCATCCTGGCTGGCAGGGCCAATCGTTGCGATGATTTTTGCTTTACGTGTCACAAGCAATCTTTCTAGAATTTTATGGCGATAACGAGCGTTACAGATAGTGTAACTCCTGCGCCTGTTTCAGCAGTTCAGCGCGGAAATCGGGATGGGCAACGTTAACGAGTTGCTGCGCGCGCTGTCGAATGGTCTTTCCATATAGATCAGCCACGCCAAATTCGGTGACCACATAATGGACATGGTTACGCGTGGTTACCACGCCAGCCCCCTGCTTCAACATCGCGGCGATGCGGGTTACCAGCGTTCCATCCGGCAGTGTCGTTGTACTTGGCAGAGCGATGATCGGAACTCCACCTTTCGAACGCGAGGCGCCATAGATAAAATCAAGCTGGCCGCCAACGCCACTATACAACTTGGGTCCAATGCTATCGGCACAGACCTGCCCCGTCAAATCGACTTCGATAGCCGAGTTGATCGCGACCATCCGTTCGTTCTGCGCGATCACGAACGGATCGTTGACATATTCAGTGCGATGGAATTCGATCAACGGATTATCATCCGCCCAATGATATAGATTTCTGGTGCCGAGCATGAACCCGGCAATAATCTTTCCGGGGTGGAGGGACTTACGAGCATTGGTCAGTACGCCTTCATTGACCAGGTCAATCACGCCATCGGAAAACAACTCGCTATGTACACCCAGATCCTTCTTGTGATGCAAATATTTCAAGACCGCATCGGGGATCGCGCCAATGCCCAATTGCATCGTGGCGCCATCCGGAATCAGATCCGCGATGAAACCCGCGATCTTTTCAACTACATCTGAATTATCACCCTCAGACATGGCCATCTCAGGGATGGGATAGTCGACTGGGATGATATGGTTCAGGCGACTGACATGAATGAATGAATCACCCAACGTGCGCGGCATCTGCTGGTTCACTTCGGCAATGATCACCTTTGCGGCTTCGGCGGGCGACTTGGTGAGCCCAACCTCCACACCCAGGCTGCAAAAGCCATGTTCATCAGGCGGGGAAACGTGAATTATGGCAACATCCAGCGGCAGAGGGCCATTTTTGAATAAAAGAGGAAACTCAGAAAGCAAGACCGGCGTAAAATCCGCGCGACCTTCGTGCACGGCCTTGCGAACATTGTGACTGATAAACAGCGTGTTGACACGCAAATGCCCTTCCAGCTCTGGCTTGACGTAATCGGCCGCGCCGACCGTCAGCGCCTGGCACATCTCCACATTCTCGATGTTCGGAGCGTACTGCACCAGGGCGGCGAGCGCCGTCTGTGGAACGGAAACGTTTCCAGTGAGAAAGATGCGGTTCCCGGATTAATAACCTGGACTGCTTCCTCTGCAGTGGTGATGCGCGACTTATAGATGCTAGTCCAATCCATCATTTCCTCCTCGTGAAAGCAGGGTCAGGTGAACAAGTTCACCGTTGTACGTGTTGACCCCTTTTTCGATGGCAGGATTCTGTGCAATCGCAGTTTCCACCCCCAGATCAGCAATTTCCAAGATAAAAGGCGTGGCTGCATTGACAAAGGCATGTGTCGCGGTACGGGCCACCACACCCGGCATATTGGGAACACAATAATGGATTACTCCTTCTTCAACATAAGTGGGATGATCGTGTGTCGTGGGACGCGACGTCTCAGAACAGCCACCTTGATCGATGCTCACATCGATAAAAACCGAACGCGGCTTCATGGCCCGGATCATTTCACGCGGAACCAACATCGGCGTGCGTTCCCCGGTGACCAGGACGGCACCGACCACCACATCAGCATAGGAGGTGGTTTTCTCGATATTACGTTGGGTTGAAATCTTGGTAACGACATTTGGAAATCGCTTATAGACTTCCTGCAACACATCGACATCCTTATCGATCAACGTTACATGCGCACCCAGGCCCAGAAAGGCTTCGGTTGCGTACATGCCAACCACACCACCACCCAGGATCAAAACTTCAGCCGGAGGTACACCCGGAACACCGCCCAACAAAATCCCCTTGCCGCCCCAATTGTTTTGTAGCAAACGCGAGGCCACCGAGGCCGCCATCTTTCCCCCAATCTGACTAAACGGGCGCAGAACCGGCAAGGCGCCATCGGCGGTTTCCACCTGTTCGTAGGCAATGGAAGTGATTTTCTTTTCAAGCAAGATCTTCGTCTTATCTTCCCGGGCCGAGGCCATATGCAACAAGCCCAGCAGCGTGGTCTTCGGATTGAGCCACTGCAATTCTTCCAGCGTCGGACGCGATACTTTAAGAAGTAAATCGGCACGTACGAAGGCTTCTTCAGGAGAATAAACGAGACGCGCACCGGCGGCCTCGAACTCTGGATCGCTAAATCCCGCGCCCATGCCTGCCTCATGCTCGACGTACACCTGATGACCATGCTCCGTCAGCAGTTCCACGCCGGCCGGAGAGAGCCCCACTCTTGACTCGAAGGGCCGTCTTTCTCTTGGAATACCAATGTTCATAGAGCCTCCAAACCATCATCCCCTACCCTTCTCCCTATGAGAGAGGGACAGGGTGAGGGAAAACCTTATTTCATATTCAACACTTCACGAATGATCGGCAGCGTCCAATCAATGGTCTCTTTCGCGATGATCAGCGGCGGTGCGAAGCGAATCACACTCTCGTGAGTTTCCTTCGCCAGGATTCCCTTTTCCTGCATTGCCTCACAAAATCGACGTGCGCCTCCAGCTTCCGGCTTTATTTCGACGCCGATCAACAAGCCCTTGCCACGCACTTCCTTTACGTGCGGACTGGGAATCTCGGATAACTGCTCGATAAAATATTCGCCCAATTCTCGTGAACGATCGGCCAGATGTTCCTCCCGGATCACACGCAAGGCGGCGCGTGCCACCGCGGCCCCCAGCGGATTCCCACCGAAAGTGGATCCATGCTCACCCGGTGCAAAGAGGCCGAGCAGAGCCTGATCCGCCAACACCGCGGAGACCGGATAAAAGCCTCCGGAGAGCGCTTTGCCAATAATGGTCACGTCCGGGCGGACATCCTCATGTTGCATGGCAAACAATTTTCCGGTGCGACCAAGACCCGTTTGAATCTCATCCGCCATCAGCAAAACATTGTTCTGCTTACAAATCTCCGCCACCGTCTTCAAGTATCCAGCAGGTGGCACGATCACGCCACCCTCGCCCTGAATAGGTTCAATGAGAACCGCCGCGGTATTGGGCGTGATCGCTTTTTCGATCGCAGCCGCATCCCCGTATTTAACGGTAACAAATCCGGGCGTGAACGGACCGAAGTCGTCACGATAAAGCGGCTCGGTGGAAAAGGTCACAATGGAAATTGTGCGACCATGGAAATTCCCTGCCGTCGCGATGATCTCCGCCTGGTGACGCGGTACCCCTTTGACGCGATACGCCCACTTTCGTGCCAGCTTGAGCGCCGTCTCGACCGCCTCCGCACCGCTATTCATCGGCAGGGACATCTCATAGCCGGTCATCTCGGAGAGATCTTTGTAAAGGAGAGGTAACTGGTCATTACGAAAAGCGCGCGAGGTCAGCGTGACTTTGTGCGCCTGTTCGATGAGGGCAGCTAAAATCTCAGGATGGACATGTCCCTGATTGACTGCCGAGTAAGCCGAGAGACAATCCAGATATCTTTTTCCATCCACATCATAAACCCAGACCCCTTCCGCCCTTTCAATCACCACATCCAATGGATGATAATTATGCGCGCCGTATTGATCTTCTAAGGTAATAAAATCTTTTGTATTCATTAATCCCTTTCCACGTCATTGCGAGGAGGGTTGATGGTTGAGTGTGGCGCTATAGCGCCACTTCTCGCAATGACGGATCACATGACACCCAACAAGCGTGCCAGGATAGCCTTTTGCGCATGCAGACGATTATGAGCCTGAGGGAAGATCACCGAATGCGGGCCATCGGCTACCTCATCAGTCAATTCCTGATTGCGATGTGCCGGCAAACAATGCAGGACGATCACATTTTTATCGGCCCCGCCGACCAATCCCGCGTTGACCTGATATGGGGGGAAAACTTTTTCACGCTTGGCCGTTTCCTCTTCCTGCCCCATCGAAGTCCAGGTATCAGTATAGATCACCTGTGCGCCCTTAACTGCTTCATGTGGGTCGCGGACGAAGTTCAGCTTGCTGCCTGACTCTTCGGAAATATCTTTGGCGATGCCCACAGCTTTGGCAACCAGATCGTAGCCTTCGGGGTTCGCGATGGTGAAATTCCAGCCCAGCTTGGCGCAGACGTGCATCAGTGAGACGGCCACGTTGTTACCATCACCGACATAGGCCACGTTCAAGCCTTTGGCTGTTCCAAATTTCTCCTGAATGGTCAGCGCGTCCGCCATCGCCTGGCAGGGATGGTTGTAGTCAGTCAAACCATTGACAACAGGAATCTCAGACCACTTCGCCAACTCCAGAACATGCGCGTGATCGAAGACGCGCGCCATCAAGGCGTCAACGTAGCCGGAAAGCACGCGGGCAATATCGGAGATCGCTTCGCGCTTGCCGAGGCCGATCTCATTCGGCGAGAGATAGAGCGCATCCCCGTCACAGTGACGCATCGCCATATCGAACGAGACGCGCGTCCGCAGGCTGGGTTTCTGAAAGATCATCCCCAGCACCTTGCCCTTGAAATATGGCGGGTTCCCCTTTTCAAAATGTTCTTTCTTCAACTTAATGGCGAGATCGAGCAGGTCCTGAACCTCCCCAGAAGAGAGATCCGAGACAGCGAGAAAATGTTTCATGCAAGCTCCTTTGTGATAAAGTATATCTTTTCAGGCAAATTTTGCCTTGTCCAAATCGTCACCGGGCCGGAGTGATATTTATCTGTTGTAAAATACTCATGTGTAAAGGACTTACAATGGATATTATACCGAAGCCTCAAACGCACAAGGGAGTCTGACACATGAAAATCAACAACTATGACCATATTGCCGACTTATACGACACCTATGTGCCGGTGACGTTCGACATCGATTTTTTTCTCAAGGAGGTGAAAAAAGATTCCGGTGAAGTATTGGAGCTCATGTCGGGCACAGGCAGGGTATCGATCCCATTAATTAAAGCGGGAGTCAAGCTTACCTGCGTGGACCTTTCCGCCGAATCAAACGCCATTTTGGAAAACAAACTTCATCAACTGGGATTGCACGCGGAGGTTTGCCAAATGGACATTGCCAAACTTGCCTTGCCCAGGAAGTTCGACATGGTCATCATCCCCTTCCATTCGTTCGCCCATATTACTTCCCTTGAGAATCAACGAAAAGCATTAACGAGCATTTATCAGCATTTACTACTCGGTGGCACCTTTATTTGCACGCTGGGAAATCCTGCACTTCGCAGAAACGCGGTGGACGGCCAACTGCACCTGTTGAGAAAATATCCCCTGCCAGAAACGCAAGGGATGCTGTTACTTTGGACCATCGAAGCCATCAGCGCGGAAGATGAGCAAATCGTGGAAGCTAATCAATTCTACGAAGCATACGATGCCGACGGAAAACTGATATCCAAGCGGCTTTTGGAATTGCACTTCCGTTTATCAACCAAAGATGAATTCGAAGAGCTTATCAAATCCGCTGGCTTCCAGATCAAGGCTTTGTATGGAGATTATTCCTATTCGGAATTTAATGAGGACAGTCCATTTATGATTTGGATTCTTGAAAAATAAATGGTGTGCAAGAATGTATCGCCTCGCTCGGCGTGGGACTTTGTCACCGCCGAGACCAGACCGTAGGCCTCGTTATTTCGTCATCCAACCAACATCAGATAATTGGACATCACCTGTTTCCCTCGTGAGCCAATATCGCGCCGAATAAAATCGCCAGTCTTCAGGATGAAGCACCAATCTCATTCGCCCAATGGTTGTAAATCTAGCTCGTGTTTGTCAAGTTCACGCGAGGCTCAACCTCACACTTACTTGTTGTTAAGAGAATATTTGTAAAGTTTGTTATCTGCAACCATCCACTAGTTATGGTCAGAGTCCTCAACCACATTTGTCTTTGCTGTAGTAATCCAACACCATCCATCTTTTAAATGAACTACCCCGCCGCAAGCGGACGGGGTATCGTTCCGCGACAACAATTTTAAGTTGCTGGACGTGTAATTGCTTATACTCTGTTTCTTGACCTTGATCTTTGACATATTGTCGAATTGTCTCTTCCGTGGCATGTTGCCCGACGGTACCAACATAATAGCCAGCGCTCCAAAATTCACCACCCCACAACTGCTTCTTGACCGAGGGTACCCGAGCCAACACTTCCCGTGCCGTCAAACTCTGGATGATCGTGATGATTTTCGTTGCACTATAGCTCGGCACGGATTGCACCAGAAAATGCACGTGATCCTGATCCGTTCCAATTTCGAGCAATTCTATTTGGTACCGATTGGCAATTTCTAAACATATCTCTTTCAACACTTGGTCAACCTTCTCATCCATCAAGGCTCTGCGATATTTCGCTGGACAGACAAAATGCTAGACCAAAATGGACACATTATGACTTTTTCGGATGATATAACTCATACGGCTATACTAGCACGCCCCAAGCGGCGGGGTATGTATCCCTAAAGGAATCAAATCTAGCAACGCCAATATCAGCAGTAAACCAATATTTTTGGTCGGAACTTTCATATGACGCGTAGGGTCTTTCCCAAAACACCTGCCCCCTGCGCATTGTTTAATAAATATGGGTGAACGAAAAACAGTGTTCCAAATTGGCATATTTGATTCAACAAAAAAAGCAATCCAGCCTCTGTCGTCTATCCATAAGTTGCCTGAATGATCAAAATATAGATTTGTCTTTTCCCAAAGATCTTCATTTTCCAATCCATTACCGATTTCAACCACATTTTTAGGATCCCGATAAGGGAAAACATTATTCGCTGTGGGATCAAATGATGCCAAGTAAACTTTTCCAGTATTGTCCTTGGCTGTCATCCAAATTTCGTGACTATTTGCAACTGCTAAGCTCAACGGCGAAAGCTTTGAAACATCAGGATATCCTCTTATCTTATACGTTTGTGGGTTAATGCATCAGTTACAAGTTAAGGCTTTGAAAGATCTGTCAAGAGAGCAGGCACAAAAACTAAAGGCGAAGGATTGTCATTCTTGTGCTTATGTTTGAGGATAGCAAAGAACTTCGCTTCGTTCGCGAGATTGGCTACAACGTCATGCGTCTCGCCACGTTGTCTGGCATTGGTAAAGAAATAGAGGCTACGATACACCCTCTCGATGGAAATGGCTGAGAAAGGCAGGTGAAGTGCTTCGGCAACGGCATCGGTTAGGTCGACCAAGACTACATACAACAACCAGGTGGCCCAAAGTTGCATTTCAACCGCATTTTGTGCATCACACCAGAAGTAAGCCAGTCCCAACAAGCGTTTGACGATGTTGTAGGCATCTTCAATGCGCCAGCGTTGCCAATACAGGGCCACGAGATAAGCAATCGGTAGTTTTTTCTCATCCAGTTCGTTAGTCAGGTAGCGATACCATTTGCCGCGATACAGGACTTCGATCAAACGAACTTGTTGGCGGGTCTCCTCTGCTCCAATCCAGACCAAGGAATCATGTACTGCGGCGCTTCGGATCATGGTGCGTTCCAACGTATAGACCAGATTCGTCTTGGCCCAGGTGATGAATTTGACTTTGGTCTGGCTCAGTTTGTCGAAAATCAACAGGCTACCCGCATTCAAAACCGACACACCTGCCCTGGCGGGGCGGTGCCAGGGAAATCTCTGCCCAGAACCCCTGGTCGTGCGCTTTGGGGTCGCTTTCATACCAAATCTTCTCGGGTAAACGCGTGCACAGGTCTAATAAGGCGGTCATGCGTCCGGCCAGCGGATTTTCAGGCAAGTCTTGAAGCAATCCCAGTTTGCGAATCAACGCATCCAACGTCGACCCATCCACAGCCAAGACAGCACGGTACTGCTCCGCCGCCCACAGCAGTTCAGGAGACAATGGGCGTTCGCGCTTCATCCAGCGTTCCTGCGCTTTGGGCAAGATCTCCAGCAGAACACGCAGAAACCGTTCGGCTGGCAGACTGGTCAGTCGTTGCGCCAACGCTTGTTGGCTGACTTTCCGGGGCTGTTCCCACAGAATGGCTTCCTTTTGCACCATCCGGGCCAGTGCGTTCACACTACCAATCTGGCGCCAGACCATCTCGAGTACAAAAGCCACCATGACCACAAAACTCAACGTGCGTTCCCGCAGACCCAGACGATGAAAATAACTTACCTGCGCCAGCGTCGCTGGATGCACGAGATCCTGGATCCGTTCTCGGATTTGCTCATCCGAAGGCGCTGCAATAGGATGGCTGACACGATCTTTTCGGATGGGCCGCGTGTGACGGACGCTGCTGTGTTTCCGGGCTTGTTTTTCTTCGCTCATGCAGACGGATATACCCCATCTCAGTGGCTATGTCCATTCTTGACAGATTGTTAATGTGCTTAACTTGTAACTGATGGGGTTAATGCAATATATACTGTTACCTTCTCGATTATTTTCAACCAATACCCATAACTGTCCAGTATCGTCTTCTTGAAGACGAGTAATCGCTCCACGTACATTTTCCGACGAAAAAGTTTTCTCTGTTACAACAACTCGGAATTCGTCTGCAGATTCGTCGTAGCGAAATAAGACGGGAGATTTAGATAAATATCTTTTACCAACTCCCCACAAAACGCCATCGCGAGTGCATAGTAAAATATAAGGAACCAAGGTTGTTGAATCATCTTGATAGAGTTTGATGTCTTTCGTCTTTGGATCGTAGGATATTACCGATGATGTCAACGGCGTCGGACCTTCTGAGGAGTAATCTGCATATGCCAGAATCAGTCTCTCAGAGTTCGAGTTGAGTGGCCAAACCACAAGGCTTGTTTGCGGTAACTGATCAATTACTTTTCCATGGAAAGCACTTGCAAGTTCTTCTGCTATGGAAACTTCTACACTCCACTTCAGCGGAATAACATCTGTCAAGAGTTCTGGCTTGACTCGGTTCTTGTACGGCAGGATACGAAAAGTCAAATCGTGGCTGGATACAATGAGTTGCCATGCCGTTCTCTGGATTCGATTGAACATCTCCAGTTGGCATGTCTGTCTTATTAACCATTGGTGCTAGTTTTTAGAGCGAAAACTCCGCGATGCTCATCTTATACGGATGCGCATCGGGATGAAACGAGCGAAACAAATCCATAAGCACATTGAACATAGCAGAGACGAAGGCCAGACGTGCTTGCATGTAAACAGCTACTCTATGTTGTATGCGCTTCAAGTCGCAGATGACTGTTACCAAGGATAAGGCCGTCTCGACCCACATGCGCTCGTTCCAAGTTCCTTTCTTGCAAATCTTCATGTTGTCTGGCACACCGTCTTGATCTCGAAATCCGTAATCGGCTAGAAGGATGGTTTGAGCCTGGAATGGCTCAACCAGTGGATTGAAATACTTATCCTTCACATTCATGGTGTTCCAGTCCCAGGCTACTACTCGGCCAAAGTCATTCAATAGCCAACCAAACTTGATTCCGACACTCCAGCGACCCTTTTTTCCTACTTGTTGAGGACTACGGCCTTGCCGAATAGGAAAGATCAGTTCAATCGGGTAACTGTCAATGACGGTCAAGCAGGTTGGATCCGCCATGAGTAATTCACACCAATCTTGATGGGTTTTGAGCAATCTCTGCCATCGAGTTCGTTCAGGCAAGCTACCATCACCAAACCAAGCACCGTAATCACGTTGTAGCCAGCGCTAGAAGGCTCGAAAGTGACCGCCTTTGAGCGCAAACAGGATGCCGATCGTGACCAATTCGCTCGGATACAACTTCGCTTGGGAATGCCTCGGAAGGTCTGGCAGACTGTCGTCCACGCGACAGAAAATATGTAGGATAATGTCGCCTGTAGTCATGGGGTTTCTCCTCGTTTGGTTTCGCAACCTGCGGATACCCCATGACTTAACTAGCACCAAAGGTTATTAGGCATGAGAACCTGACACCCTAGCAAAAACATACTTAAGATAAGTAACATAAGTGATTTTTTTGTGACACTCATGAGATATGGCCTTTTTACTTTGGCAATAACGTTGTCACTCGCTCGGCGTGGGACTCCGTCCCCGCCGAGACTCGACCGAAGGTCTACACTCCTCACTGACATCGCTTCACCAACCATAGAGATATATGGAACGTCCATCATCCTCCCCGCAAGAAACATTACCCCGCGTTCTTGACCTTCTTCCAATAGCGCAACAATCCGTCGGCGCTCATGCCGGGCGGATTGGCCAACTCATAAGAACGTAGCACATCTTCGCTCAGGCCCATTTCCACGCCCTGTTCGGTCATCCATTCGGTAAAACTTTGTCGCATGGCCGCCATCGGCATGGATGGATCTTCCTCCATGATTTCCTCCAGCCAGCGCTCAGCCTCCTCCAAACCCACTTCCACTTCGCGCAGATGCCAGGCAGGGTCATCGTAGACACCAAAATGAGTCGGCGCGATGCGCGCAAATTTTTCCACTCCCAAACGTTTGAGGCTTGCATGCCAGCGTTCAATGTGCAACTCCGGCGGCGGCATGGGAACGCGCAGATATTGATAACCCGGGATGCGCACACCACCCACATCACCGGAAAACAAAATATCTTCGAACAGATAGGAATAATGATGCTCCGCGTGGCCGGGCGTATCGAGCGGAATGAATTCCGCGTTACCAAGCTTGATTGCCTCCGCATCATTCGGGACGACTAACTGACTCTCAGACACCGGCAGGAACTCACCCCACAGCGCCTCCATGCGGTCCCCGTAAATGCGCGTCGCACTGGCTAAAAGCTTTTCCGGGCTGATCATATGCGGCGCGCCGACCGGATGGACGTAGACCTGCGCGCCTTGTCGCGCCAGCCAACCCGCCGCACCGGCGTGATCGAGATGAATATGCGTGAGCAACACGTGAGTCACGTCACGGGGAGATAGACCCGCTTTCGCCAAACCCGCTTCCAGTCCCGGAAGAGTCGAGCCGGGTCCGCTTTCGATCAGCACCACCGCGTCGCCGCTTCGAATCAAATACGAGGCGATGGCATGCGGGCGTCCCTGAAAATTCAAGTCAAGTGTGATAACAGAGGTCTGCGCCATGAGGCATCCTGAGAAAAATTACTGGCCGCGAAACTGGAAAGGGCTTCCGAGAGATCGGCATCGCAATAGATTCGACAAACCGGCACCTTCCGTTCCGCCAACGATTGAGCCAGATCATTGTTGTCCGCGCGGCTGCCAAAAGACCGCGACATCAACAATACCACAACCGGCCGCAGATTGCGACGCTGCAAGCTATCCACGCCCAATAACAATTCCGGCCAGATGGTAGGTGTTACCAGGATGGCACTGCTGCCCTGTGGCAACTGTCCCATTTGTGCGGTGACCAAACCGGAAAGCGTGTACGTACTTTCAGCTTGCAGGAAGGCCAGCGCCTCCAATATCTTATTTTCCTGTCGTTCACTGCGCTCGGCGGGGATCACTTTATAGGTTCTTTCAAGAGCCGTGACCAGCCCAACCGCGCGGCGCTGTTCGATAAAGTAATGTGCCAGGGAAGCCGTGACACTGATCGAGTATTCCAGCGTCGCCGGAGATAATTTTACCTTACGCCGCTGCAGCAGGAAAAGATCATCAACCGGAGGAGCTTCATGTTTTTCTACAGGCTTTGAAACATGGGAGTTTTTACGCGTATCGAGAAAGAGCCACACTTCCGCCTGCGGATCCTGTTCGAACTCTTTGACCATTAATTGATCGCGGCGAATACTGGTGGGCCAGTGAATCCGCTTCATCGGGTCACCCGGAACATATTCGCGAATGCCCGCCGCGTGCGGTGTGATGTCGATGGACTTACGGCGGATGGCCTTGCCACCCGGCAACAAACCGGGAGGCGATAGAAATTCCGTCACAGGAAAGATCAAGGGCACAACCATCAGTGAAGCTACCGCCGGATATTTCTTGGAGACGCAAAAAATCCCAAACGGATCGCCGGAGGTAATGGTGGTCGGCCCGAGGGCAAATCCGCCGCGGTTGGTGAGCCAGGTACGGGAGGTGTAAATGCGCTTCTGTCTTCCGCGCAGAAAGGTTAGCACGCGCGAACCGGTCACATTGGGAATAGTCGCTTCGTTTGCCACCTCCAGCCAGAGTTTCGGAATGCGGCTGGCATTGTAAATCTCAAAATGTTCCTCGAAGATATCGCCCACGCTGGCACGCAGCGAACGCGCCTGGCGCTCTACGCGCAGTCCCCACAGTGAAAAGAAAGTCATCAACCAAGCGAGCACGATCAGTAAGACGCCGAGGTATAAGAGGCGCACATAGACCGTACCCCCATGCACCGCTGTGCCGACAATGCCAACAACCAGAATCAACGCAACAAAAATACGACCCGCCGTCACTTGGACTTGCCTTTTTCCTTTCCGGAGGATGCCGCGGTTTGATAATCTCCACCAGGAACTGGCGCGCTGTACAGGATTTCCTGTACAATACGATCCGCACTTAACTCGCGCAGACGCGCCGCCGGCGAGACGATCACGCGATGACCCAGCACAGCGATCGCCAGCACTTTGATATCGTCCGGCAGGACATGATCTCGGCCATGCAACACGGCGCGCGCCTGCCCTGCCCGGAACAAGGCCAGGCTGCCGCGTGGACTCGAACCCAGATAAACATCCCCGCTCTGACGCGTCCGCCCGACGAGATCGATAATATATCTTTGAATGGCAGGCGAAACATAAACCTTGCGAATGGCGTTGATGGCACTGATCAGTTCCTTGGCCTTGACAACCGGCTTCAACGTTTCGATCGGGTGTTGGAGTTGTTGCGCGTTAAGGACGCGCATTTCTTCTGATGGCGTGGGGTACCCCAAACGCACACGCAGGAGGAAGCGGTCCAGTTGTGCTTCAGGTAGTGGGAAGGTGCCCTCGTATTCGATGGGGTTTTGCGTGGCAAGCACCATGAACGGTTTGGGGAGCGGATGTGTAACGCCATCCACGGTCACCTGGTGTTCTTCCATTGCCTCGAGCAAGGCCGCCTGGGTCTTTGGAGTGGCACGGTTGACCTCATCCGCCAGGACGATCTGCCCCATGATCGGCCCGGAACGGAACTCGAATTTTTGTTTTTGCTGATTGAAAATGGATACGCCAGTGACGTCACTGGGCAGCATATCCGGCGTAAATTGGATGCGGTTGAAGGTGCAATCCAGCGATTTCGCCAGGCTGCGCGCCAGCATGGTTTTTCCCACCCCGGGAACATCCTCGATCAACACATGTCCCTGACACAACAAACCGATCACCACCAATTCCAGCGATTGGGTCTTCCCCACGATGACTTCTTCCAGGTTATGAATAATACCTTCACCGAAATTTTTCAGGTCGGCCATGATCTTCCCTTTCCTATTTTTTGGAATTCATACTGCTTTTTGCCCGCCCTGATTGTACGAGAGTTCGAAGGGACGGGCAAGTGCATTCTCCCCCTCTGGAGAGGGGTATCACAGCCCTTCCTGTAAATCATTCGGACTAGTGTACAATACAAACCGGGAACAAAATCCAACATTATGCGTGATTTATGACAGGGTTAATCATGAGTGGAAAGAAAAGTATCGCATTTATACGACCAAGGGGCTGGCCGTTGGCCAATAAAATCGTCGAAGGGGTCATTAGAAAACAGTTTCCTGATTATGATGTAGACCTGATTGATGTGACCGCGCTGGTGATGAGGCGGCTAGATATTGTTTTGGCCAATAGTCTCGCGACCGTTGCCCTGTATGGTGCTGATATTCTCGCCCGCAGGAAAACATTTAAACTTGCCTTCTGGCGCACGCCTTATATTTTCGGACAGATCAGGCGATTAATCAACCGGCAGGTAACAAAAGAAAAGTATTTATTTTCATTCCAAATGCAATCTTTGTTCGACGCCAGTACGCCCGGCACCCCACACTTTTTGTATACCGATCACACCCACCTGGAAAATCTCAACTATAATCATGGTACGCACGAGTTATATTCCGAGAAATGGATCGCCCTGGAAAAAGAAATTTATCAGCACACCGCCCGGGATTTTGTACGCAGCACGAATGTAGCCCGTTCGATGGTCAGAGACTACGACTGCGCACCAGAAAAAGTGATTCCCGTCTATGCTGGCAGCAATATCGCCATTAGCGAAATAAAAAAAGAAAATATAGCATACAAAGATCAACACATCCTCTTTGTTGGGCTGGACTGGAAACGCAAGGGTGGCCCGGATTTGGTCGAGGCGTTCAAGCTCATCCTTCAAAATCATCCAAACGCACACCTGACGATTGTCGGCGCAAACCCGGATTTGCAAATTCAGAACTGCGACGTTATCGGTCCTATCGCGGCAGATCAATTGGACGGTTACTATCAAAAGGCCAGCGTTTTTTGTCTGCCTACCTATGTTGAACCATTCGGCATCGTTTTCATCGAAGCCATGACCGCCCGGCTGCCAATCGTCGCCACACGCGTGGGCGCCATCCCTGACTTCATACAGCATGGACATAACGGTTGGCTGGTGGAACCGGGAGATGTGCAAGGGTTGGCAGAGGCGCTCAGCAAGCTCTTGGATGACTCCGAACTATCCCGCCTCTTTGGTGAACGCAACCATCAACTCACCCGCGAACGATATTCCTGGGAAGCAGTGGGAAAACAATTTCATAAAAACATCTTGGAAGTTTTGGAAACAGGCGAGAAATCATCTGCCTGAAAACAATCTCCCGGGATCTTCTCTCTAAAAATCAACAACCAGGCTATTCCTGTGTGGGAACTTTGCTTGCATAACGGAATTGACCCGTTTGTATGCCTCGAGGCTTGATACTGTTGGCGAATTCAAAGTGGGTGTGTAGAATTATCTAATCGAAATCAAAAATGAGGAGGAGGTCCAGAAATGAGCCTAAAATTAGAGGTAGGTAGAAGTGTTCCTGCAGAAACCCGCCGGGTTGCGAAAGCTGCATTTCCCAAAGGGAATGTGTACCTATGGATTGGGGATGAACTCGGCGAATTGTATTCTGACCACTTATTTATCGATTTATATCCAGTCCGCGGACAACCGACGGTCTCACCGGGGCGACTGGCTCTGATCACGATCATGCAGTTCATGGAAGGGCTGACAGATCGACAGGCTGCGGAAGCCGTGCGGGGACGAATTGACTGGAAATATGCTTTGGGCTTGGAATTAACCGATTCGGGATTTGACTTTTCAGTGCTCAGCGAGTTTCGCCAGCGGCTGAGTGCGGGTCAGCAAGAGCAAACTTTATTGAATGTGCTGCTGGACGAACTCAAGAAACGCGGCTGGCTTAAGGCCCGCAGCAAACAACGGACGGATTCGACACATGTGGTCGCAAGCGTCCGGCAGCTGAACCGGTTAGAGATGGTGGGAGAAACCATGCGTCGAGCCTTGAACGAGTTGGCGGCCGCAGACCCGGAGTGGCTCAAGACGATCGCTCCGTCAGAATGGTTTACGCGCTATGGGCCACGCCTGGATGGCATCCACTTGCCCAAAGAGCGCGAGAAGCGCGAAGCATTAATTGAGGTAATTGGCTCAGATGGAATTTATCTGATGTCAACCCTATTGGATACGCCTGAGAAGCAGGAACTAAGGGAACTTCCGGGTGTGGAAATCCTCCGGCAAATATGGGTCCAACAATACTGGATGGAATATCCCGAAGGGGAAGAGCAGTATCGGGTGCGTCTGCGCGCCGACGACAACCAACCGCCCGGAGACAAGCGGATTCATTCTCCCTACGATGTGGACTGCCGCTATTGTACGAAACGTTCCACAGAATGGGTGGGGTACAAAGTGCATCTGACCGAGACCTGTGAAGCAGAAACGGTCCATCTCATTACTCACGTTGAAACCAGCAGTGCGGTCGAACAGGACGTGTCGTCTGTATAAGGGTCAAAAGCAAAAGAGAGAATTTTCGCATGGACGCTCCAGATGTTATATATATGATTCCCTCATTAAACAACGAGTTTCATGGTTTGGGGTATCAGAAATTCGCACAAAATATCAGACAAAAGATGTAATTAGAGTCCATTTTTTGTGGGACGACTTGTAAGGTGAAGTATCCATCGGAGACAAGCCGGGAGCCAGGTATAAAAGCCTCCTACAGCAGTTTAAATTGCCAGGAAGATCATAAACCGCCTGGCCGATTCGTGATTCACGAGTGAGACTTCGCTTGTGATAAAATAAATCAGCCATGCTGCTGGCGATGAGGCTCGCCAAAACCGTCTTTACCGACTGATAGCCTCTACCGATTATCCCTACTCGGTGGAGGCTATTTTTTTGCCGTGACGGAACATCTCCCCGAAATCAAAATTATCCAACTTCATAATCTCGGTAGTCATGTGCCAGTTGACATACGGGCACATGACCACCCTTCTATGGATGGCGACTGCAGTGTTTTGAAGCGGCACAGCGTCGACAACTGATCATTCCATAATGATAAGCTTATCCTTTGGTTCCAATGCACAGACTAGCACGCGCACGCTGAAAAGTGCGCGAGAAGTAGAACAGGAAAACCACTTATGAGATTTCACAGCATTCTTTTTGATCGGGAGAATGTCCAAAAAGAAACAACAAAACAACCAGCGTTCTTCCCAGATCTAAATTTGGATCAGGTGGTGGAGAGCATTACGGCAAGCAAGGAGGAGTACAATCTCAAGCCGTTCTTTTACACTCTCTTACGCAATTTGGCTGCCATCTACTATCGTCATGAAGTGATGCGCGATCTGGAAAAGCAAGGTTTGATGACCCATATCAAAGCTTTTGCAGAGAAAATCCAGCTTGTGCGCCGTTATTTGGGGTTGGTAGAAAAACTGGATTTTCACCACCACAGACAAGGCTGGTTCCTGGAGTCCGTGCTGATTTATTGCGATGCGACCAATCATCTGCTTCACGGTCTCGAGCAAGTGGATTTGAGCTCGCGCGGTTTTCTGGCCTTCCGTGAATATGTAAAGAATTATGTTTATTCCCACACGTTTCAAGCACTGCAGACAGACGCACAGAAGGTCAAAGGTGGATTATCAAGTGCGAAATATTGTGTGATCATTCAAGATGGCAGGTTCAGTGTCAGGAAATATGAAGACGAGACGGATTACAGTACGGAAGTGGAGCAGGTCTTCGAGAAATTCCAGCAGGGCGCCGTGAAGAATTATCTGGCCGAGCTTGACAATGGTGCCGGCATGAACCATATCGAAGCAAAAATACTTGAGTTCGTTGCCCTGTTATATCCCCGGCCATTTGCCGCGCTCGATCAGTTTTGCGTTGATCACAGTCAATTTATGGAAGATACAATCCGTGTCTTTGACCGAGAGATTCAATTTTATGTTGCGTATCTTGATTTCATCGCCGACCTCAAATACAAAGGCCTGAGCTTTTGTTACCCACAGGTTGGTTCAAGCCGTGAAGTGTATGATTATGATGGCTTCGACCTGGTGTTGGCGCGCAATTTGATCTATACCGAAAAGCCCGTCATTTGCAACGACTTTCATCTCAAAGACCCCGAACGGATCATTGTTGTCTCGGGGCCGAACCAGGGTGGCAAGACCACTTTTGCCCGTACATTCGGACAGTTGCATTATCTTGCCAGCCTGGGTTGCCCTGTGCCCGGACGTGAGGCGCGGCTATTTCTCTTTGACCAGATTTATGCGCATTTCGAGCGGCAGGAAGATATTCATAACTTGCGCGGCAAACTGGAGGACGATGTCGCCCGTATCCATGATATTCTCGCGCGCGCTTCGACGGATAGCATTCTCATCATGAACGAGATTTTCGCATCTACCACTTTACAGGATGCCCTTTTTCTGAGTAAGGAGATCCTGGCAAAGGTTATGAAACTGGACGCATTATGCGTGTGGGTGACTTTCTTCGATGAACTGTCCACTCTGAGTGAGAAGACCATCAGTATGGTCAGCACAGTCGTACCTGACAATCCCGCCATGCGCACGTTCAAGATCATTCGAAAACCCGCCGATGGACTGGCGTTCGCCCTATCGCTCGCCGAAAAGCACCGTCTGACTTACAGCCAGATCAAGGAGCGTATCCGATCATGAACGTCTTTTTGATGCACCCAAATCAGGATTTCAGGCCAGCACCACGAATTCCATTCAATGAAGAAGCACTAACACAGGACCTGGAATTAAACACGTTGCTCGAGGCGATGGCGCAAGGCGATGAATATTTATTCGAGGTTGCGAAGCAGACCATTTTGTCGAGTCTGGAGGTGCCGGAGATCATCCGTTATCGACAGGAGATCCTCAAGGATTGCCTCAAAAATCCTGCGGTTGTGCAGGAGATTTACAGCATCCCGATGCAAGCCGTCGAAAGAAAACACAGGAGGTGGATGGGAATCTTCACCCACTACCCCAGCGGCATACTGAGCAGTGCAGTCCAAATGCTGGAGGTGTTTGTTGAACTGCTCAAAAAATTAAAGCGAATTGCAGATGAACACGCTCATGAATTTGAGTCCGAAGGTTTCCGGAGATTTTTCAGGATGATCCAGCAGGAGCTGGATGACGAATACTTCACGACCGTTGAACATCACCTCAAAGTGTTGAAGTTCCGTCAGGGTGTGCTGGTCAGCGCTGACCTGGGTAATGGAAATGAGGGAACCAATTACATCCTGCGCGCGGCCAACTACGACAATGGGAATTGGATTAAACGCCTCTTTGCGAAGAAATCATCGATCTTTTCTTTTACCATCCATCCCCGGGATGAAGCCGGAGCGCGGGCGCTTGGAGAACTGCGGAACAGAGGCATCAATCGGGTTGCCAATGCTGCAGCTCAATCCGCTGACCACATCGATGGTTTTCTCAATGTATTGCGACTGGAATTGGCATTTTATATCGGTTGTTTGAAATCTATCCGCAGGACTTGCCCAAATGGGAGAGCCCCTCGCTTTCCCCGAACCGGCACCTGCTGCTGAACGGAAACTTTCGTTTGCAGGTTTGTATGATGTGTGTCTGGCACTAACGATCAAGAATCAGGTTGTAGGTAACGATGTCCAGGCCGATGGCAAAAAAATCACGATCATTACGGGGGCAAATCAAGGTGGCAAGTCTACCTTCTTACGCAGCGTTGGTCTGGCACAATTGATGATGCAGGGCGGAATGTTCGTCCCGGCTAAGTCGTTTCATGCCAATGTATGCACCGGGCTGTTCACGCATTATAAAAGAGGGGAAGACAGCACGATGACCAGCGGTAAATTCGACGAGGAACTCGGCAGGATGAGCGAAATCGTGGACCACGTTACGCCCAATTCCATCGTGTTGTTCAATAAGTCACTCGCGGCGACCAACGAAAGGGAAGGATCGGAGATCGCAAGGCAAATCGTGAGCGCACTGCTGGAAAAGCAAGTTAAGGTTTTCTATGTCACACATTTATACGAACTGGCACATGGTATCCATGAAAAAGGATTGGAGGCTGCCATCTTCCTGCGGGCAGAGAGGCAGGCTGATGGCCATCGAACTTACAAATTGATCGAAGGCAAACCTTTGGAAACCAGTTTCGGCATGGATGCATTCAAAAAGATATTTGGTGAATGAACATGAAGAAAACTCTGGAGGAACACATCCAGGCCGTACAGTTGACGTCGCGTGAGGTCTTGAGTGCCAGTCCTGAAACCTCGCTGATCGAGGTTGCCCATCTGATGCTTTCCCAAAAACGCATGCGGCGCTCCATTTCACACATCTGCCCCCCTGGCGGGATTCGAGCTCACAGCTCGCAGCCCAGAAGAATATTGAGCACTATGCTTTCCTGACCAACCAGAGAATTCACCCAAACAGATCCCGATGCCTTGGGATGATCAGTTCCTGAACCTTCAACTTGATCTTTTGTCACAATAATTGACATACCACGATGTGGTCTTAAGAGGTATCCGCGGAATCCAATTCGAGGGGACCAAAACCGCGCCCCAACACCTCCACTGTCGGGGAGATGACCACAAAAGCACGTGGGTCTTCTTTGGCCACCGCGGCTTTCAAATTATGAACCTCGGTCACGGTAATGGCGCACATTAAGACCGACTTGGCTTGACCAGTATACATGCCCTTGCCTTCCAGCGAAGTAACACCCCTTCCCAGGTCAGTGAGAATGCAGTCTGCCACCAAGGCCGCTTTGTCCGTGATGATCAATGCCAAATATTGGTCCCGGCGGTGACTTGGATACAGCCACGCACGAATTCCTTTTGCTTTACCAGGCTGAGCGTGTTTTCCATGAACACCCTCCGTGCCAAAACGGGGCAGAACTTCACCAGTCGCCTGTGTCATACCTACGGTACCGACTGCAATCGAAAGCAAGAAGACATGGTAAACAATTCCCATCACAATCATGACATACCCGGGAATTGGCCCCACCGAGGCCCTGACCATAAATTCAGACATGCTTGTGGCTGGCTGGGGGAAAAGATAATTTTTGCCAAACCAGGAAGCCCCCAGGATCAAATATATCCATAGGTAATTACGCCGCAGGCGACGACCAAAGGCCTCCCACATCGAAACAGGAAAGCGCGGAGAAAGTCGAATTCTCTGCGAGGCTTTCAGCCCATTCGGGTGAAGGGTGGAATGGAGGCACCAACATGGCAGCATAAAAATCGGTCTCCATCATCCGAACACGATAACTCCATAGCTCATAGTAACGGTAACGCCGCGCTTCCATATAGAGAAACCACGTTACCAGTAGGGTATTGAGAATGATGACGCCATGGTGTACGCTCGGCTGACTGAAAGAGACAGAGAGCGCCGCGCCTGTAGAAACGACTGCCCAGTTTGTCGTGGTATCGAGTCGTTGACGCCAGACATTGGCACGCGAGACCTCGGCTCGAAAGAGATGTACCATCGCGGTGACAAACTCGCTTGTTTTTAGTTTATAGCCGCGATACGTCCAAACAGGCTCTTCTGCTTCCTGCCCTTTGGAGGATGCTCCGTTTACGCCTTGCGTCTTTTTGTCCGCAGCCATGAAAGTTATCCAATCGGCATGATTAATGGAAGAATAACCAGAAGAATGACCAACAACAGAATAGTCAGTGGGATACCCACACGCGCGTAATCACGAAAGGTATATCCCCCCGCGCCCATCACCATGATATTGACGGAATGGCCAAGCGGCGACATGAACGCCATGGAAGACGCAATGGCCATCGCCATGGCCACGCTACGCGGCTCCATCCCAACCTTGAGCGCCGCACTGATGGCAATTGGTGCAATAACTGTCACAGACGCCGCACCATTGATTACTTGCGTGAGCATTACGGTCAACCCCACAAAACCAGCCAGCAAAGCCAGATGCCCCGCACCGCCCAAATAAGAAATGATCTGTTGAGCCAACAGCTCAGCTGCACCCGTTTTGTCCAACGCGACGCCAACTGGAAGCATCCCTGCCACCATAAACAAACTTCGCCAATCAATCGCACGATAAACCTGATCCATGCTCATGATGCCGATTAACACCATCGCAATTGCGCCGCTGAACATGATCTCCGCGATCAGTCCAGGAAAAACCACCGCCAGTCCCAGGGTTGTGATCATCAAGAAGACGGTTAACCAGCCTCGCGGAGTCATGCGAATTGCAAATTCGAACTCTGCCAGCAAGATTAGCCCCGGCTCCGTGCGCAACAAATTGAGATTTTTGGCTGATCCGTGCAACAATAAACCATCACCAAATTCCAGAGGCATATCCGCCAAACGCGTGCGGATGGATCGTCCACGCCGCCAAATGGCCAAGACTTTTGCCCCAAACTTTTGCTGGAACTGTAGTTCCTGCAAACTATGACCTGCCAGCTGAGAGCGCGGTGCTACAGCGGTTTCTATCAGTTTAAGGTTTGGAGTTGAAAGATATTCTTCCTGCCATTTTCCAGTCGGAAGGATTTTCAGAAAGTCATTGATTGCCGTTGGCAGGCTGTCCTCGGGCCGTGCCAGTAACAACAGGACATCGTCACCGGCAAGCTTAAGTTGTGGCTCTGGCGATAGGACGTTTCTCCCGCGCTGCACCGCCATGACATTCAGATGATATGTTTCTCTTAGCTTACTTTCGGCCAATTCCTTTCCATTCAAGCACCCATCTGTACGCACGGCTGCTCGCAAGAAGCGTTCATCCAATTGATACGTATCCAGCAGGATTTCTCCCGACAGAGTTCGACCTCCTTTATACGATCTGCAGGCGATTGCTCCGGCAAAAATCTTCTTCCCCATAAAGTCATGAAAAAGATACCAGAAAATGCGATTGGCAAACCAATCGGCGCAAAATCAAGCAAACCAAACCCGGGAAGATTCATATCTCGCAAGATACCGCTGGTGATGATATTCGTGGTCGTAAGCAAGGTTGCCATACCACCCATGATGGTGCCAAACGCAAGAGGCATTAGCAACCGGGATGATGAAATCTTTGAACGTCGAGCCACGCCCGATATGACCGGGAACAACAAGGAGGCAGCAGCAATATTATTCATGAAAAGAGACAACAACGCAGCAGCCGTCATCACACCAAAAGTCATCCGTCGCGGACCGGCACCGAACAGACGGACGATGAATGCCCCCAGGCGTTCGGTTGCCCCGGAATGTCTCAATCCATCTGCAAGAATGAACGCCGACATCATAATGATGACCGCCGAACGACTAAACCCCGAAAATGCTTCCTGTGGCGTTAAGATCCCGCTAAGCCCAGGGCCAGCATCAACAACAACGCAACAACATCAGGTCGAAGAATATTTCGAACGAGCAGCAGAGCCGCAATCCCCAGGAACAAGAATGTAAGTTCGATTTGTGTCATATATTTTCGATTGCAAACTATTTTGGAAGTTTGTATGCCTCCTTTGTAGGTTTCAATGGACGCGTAAGCCAATACGGCCTGCGGGTTCCGTCAGGGCTGAACTGATTTGCAGGGCGAGTCATTGCCAGCCACTCACGATACTGTTCCATGGACTTGTTTGTGTCGACAAATACATCGCCGCCTTTATCATCGGCTCCCGCTTTGTGGACAGTTGCTTTTTGCAGCCAACAATGTACACCACTGATGGGATCTGGGTGCACGGCATGCGTGAGATTTTGCGACACGCCTACTTCGCTCCACCAAATGCGACTCGTATCGGGATCGGATGATTTCCATGGCTGTGCGCCATGAAGTACACGTAATAAGAATCCACCCTTGCCATCATCATTTAGCTCTACCAAATTCGATGCACCGCGATTGACGCTTAAATCTTCCTGAAAGCGGAATCGTCCCAGGTGATGGCTGATGGCAATGATGCCAGGTTTGATCGCTTCTGTCACCCAAACGGAATCAACGAAATAACCAATTTCCGTTTCAACCTTGGCGGGGTCGCCTGTTTCTAATCCGATGCGTTTCGCATCTTCGGGATTCATCCATATTGGATTTTTATGCGAGATCTCATACAACCATTTTGCATTGGCTGAACGAGTATAAATCAATGTCGGCAAACGGAAGTTCGGTAACAAAATCATCTCTCCTTTGGAATGGTCAATGTTATCGGGGTGAACGTGACTTTTCACGGACCACGGAATGACGTTCTCTTTTTCACTCCAGCCCCAGTTGGCGAGTGTGTCGCTGAAGAATTCAAGTTTTTTCGAGGGCGTGGTGAAGCCTGCCTTGGGCTGCCCATCCACCATCAAGCCGACGACTGAGCCGGAAGAGTCTAAGGCTCGATCATACTCATCGGAGGTTAATCCAGTTTCGGGTGTCGCATGAGGCGCTTTGTCGAACGGTGAGTAATTTTCCTTTTTGACTTCGAAGGCTCCGTATTTGCGCATGAACTCCAATGGAGTCAGTCCTTCTTTTGCAGCGGCTTCGGGAAGCCCCGGCACGGAGTTTTCAAAAATCCATTGATAATATTCTTCGACAGTGACGATCTCGCCTTTACGATACGGCAACTCGAAATGCTGACGGATGCCTAGCGAGCCATCTGGGTCCATGTACACGGAGAGCTGAATCCAGAACTCGTTCTCTTCCCAGACTTCACCAGGATTGGCTTGATAAGTGAAATCGACTTTAATGCCTCCGCGTTCCATCGCAACTCTTCGCACGGGTTGGCGGAAACCAATCCATTGACCCGCATGTGTTTCCTGAACTCAATAGATCATGTCGCTCAGGACCGAGACCCATTGGCAAAACATAATCGGCAAACCACGCGGAACTCGTTCCACGTGGGCGTGAGGGCAACATAACATTTGATCTTCAATTCATCTTTGAGCGCCTTGAGCCACATGAAGCCATCGGGGTTGACCCACAGCGGATTGTAGACGCGCGTGAAATAGACGTCGATGTCGCCGCGACCTTCTTCAAGCATGTGCGGCAGAAGGATGGACATCTCATAATGCGCGAGCGGATATTCGGTTGGGAAGTGAAGTTCGTTCCATGTTTCGGGAGCAGGTGCACCCTTGAAAGGTTTAGGCACGAACTTGTTCCAGCCTGTCATGGAGGTGCCCCCCTTGTTACCAACGCTGCCAGTCAACACATTCAGGAAGAACAGACAACGTGAAACCTGCCATCCACCGAGATTACCAACGCTGGCACTGCGCCAGACATGTGTGGCAAGTTTGCCTTCGCAATTGGCAACGTACTTTGCAGCGAGTTCGATGCGATCGATGGATACTTGTGATTCTTCCGCGGCGCGTTCGAAGGTGTATTCGGCGTATAGAGTTTTTAGAACTTTATCGAAATCTTCGAAGGTTGGATTCTCTGAAATAAGCGGACGAATTAAATCCCATTCATTTGAATCAGACGATTTTACGAATTGCAAGAACTCTTTCCAATTCGTCCACTTGCGGACAAACTCCTTTTCGTAAAGATGATTTTGGATCAAGTGATTCGCAATCGCAAGCATCACTGTATTCTCACTGCCTGGATATGTGGGCAGCCACGCGTCACTCATGGAGGCGGTGTTGCTGAGACGCGGATCAAAGGTAATGATCTTTGCGCCTTCAGTCTTGGCTTCCATAATACGCTGTGCGTGAGGGTTGAAGTAATGTCCCGTTTCGAGATGGCTGGAAATTAATAAGATGGTACGTGCGTTTGCAAAATCAGGGCTGGGACGATCCTGCCCGATCCAAAAGTTATAGCCCGCGCGTGATGAGGATGAGCAAATGTTGGTGTGGCTGTTGTGACCGTCCATACCCCAGGCTTGGACGATACGTGTGGTGTATCCGTCTTCGCCAGGGCGACCAACGTGATAAACAACACCATTCGGTCGTCGCTTTTTGCTCTCGCGCATTTTCTCCGATATTTCGGATAAGGCTTGCTCCCAGGATATTCGTTCCCATTTACCCTCGCCGCGTTTGCCAACTCGCTTCAATGGATAAAGGATTCTTTCGGGATCATAAACTTGATTATGTGTGGCGGGCCCTTTTGCACAATTTCGTCCGCGGCTGCCAGGGTGGACAGGATTGCCTTCGAACTTGCGGACTTCGTAGGTTTCTTTGTCCACATAAGCTAAAAGTCCACAACCAGATTCGCAGTTGAAGCATAGAGTTGGCACAAGTGTGTAACGATGCGCGACCCGTTGAGGCCAGGCTTTCCCATCCCATTCAACCCAGTCATCCCACACATCGGGAGGCGGGTACTGGCTGATGCGTCCATCGGGGTGGACGACTTCGGTCAGTTTGACGGGCTTGCGATCAGATGTCGCGAATTGAGGCGGGGTCACGCCTGCGGAAGTTTTGGGAGCGGATTTTGTCATTTATTTTGATTACTCCGTTGGTCGAGTGCGAGCGTTTGTTGCGAGCATATCGAGACCAACAAGTTAGATGCAAATGAATTATTTCTTGAATATCTGGTGGTCTAGATATGGGCTTCGCCCTACTCGACCACCAAGATCACTTACGAATTCGGAATATGCTGAGGCGCCATCACAAAAGCATATTCATAGAAGAACAAGCCAACCATCGCAGCGAGTGCTGCGACAGGTATGGAGAGTGGAGCGATCAGGAATAACGCAAATGGGAGAATATGCCCTAACCCAATGCCGCCCCACCAATAATGATTGCGGTAGCGTCCGTTTGTCATTTCGCGATGTCCTAGCATGGCAACTTCGGATGCGAAGGAGTTGAATTTGCTTGCGAATGTCAAAAGTAAATTGATGGCGATGCTGGCAGGGAATAGACCAACGAGAAGTGAATGTAAATTTTCAGGGAAGGAAACGAATACATTCAAGATTAGGAACATGCCGCTGGCAACCATCATGGATTGCGCGAAGAGTTGGAACGGAAGCAGATTACTCTGCCACATGTCACGTCCTTCGGCTTGACCGAGCAGGAAGGCAGTGTAAATTACGGCGAATAATGCAAGCGGAAGTGTTATCCATGCAAAGACGGGACGAAGTGATGAAGCAACATCGCTTGACAACAAATTTACATGAGCCGCACCTTCGATCAGCCACCATAAGCCAGCGACCGCAGTGAAACCAACCAAAATGAACGCACCACGCGCCACCCATGATTTCCATTGTGGGCGGAGAAGAATATTCAAGAAACGCTTGGGTTGAGACAAATCCTTGATGAGCAGGATGACGGTGATGAGCATGAAGACCATCGCAGTGAAACCTGTAGCCAGGAATGTTGTTAAGTCAAAGGTGAAGAAATTGAAAATCGCGCCAAGACTCAACATCATGAACAATCCACCTGCGATGTTTTTGGTGACGAGATAAGCGGGCAACTCCCAATGCCATTGAATTTTGTGTTGTGCGTTGTAGGCGGTCTGCACCATTTGCTCGGCGACACGTCCGCCAATTTGAATCGGACCGTTGAGCGGGCGTCCCTGTTCTTGGGGAACGCGAAGTGGTGTGCCTGATTTGGATGTCTTTTGGCTGGATGTCAAAACGGGGCGGGATGACCCCGCCCCTACTCGACCACCATTATGAACAGGTAACTCATACATGGATGTATTCTGCTCGGTGATCTTATCCGCCCAAACGTAGCTATTACTCGCTGGTGAAGCAGTCGGGTGCAGTGACCAGTCGTTGCCGTTGATATAGAACAACTTGGGACCCGTCCCCTGCTCGGGCTTGCGAACGGTCGCTTGTGCAGTGGACAGCTTTCGGCTTATTTCCGAAGCGGGGTCGTTCAAGTCCCCAGCCACGATGGCATGTTCGGGGCAGACCACAACACAGGCAGGTTCAAGTCCCACATCCAAACGATGAGCACAGAAAGTGCATTTGGCGGCGGTGTTCGTTTCGGGGTCGAGATAGATCGAGTCGTAAGGACAGGCTTGCATGCAGGATTTGCAACCGATGCAAATGGACGGGTCGAACTCGACGATGCCATCATCACGTTGATACATCGCAGTGACGGGGCAGATGCGTACGCACGGCGGGTTGGCACAGTGATTGCAGCGCGTCACCTGAAAGCGGCGGCGCACATCGGGGAACGCACCCGTCTCAACATACTTTACCCACGTGCGGTTCACGCCAAGCGGCACCTGGTTCTCAGACTTGCACGCAGTCGTGCAGGCGTGACACCCAATGCACTTGCCCTGATCGATGAGAAATCCATAATTTGTCATTAGGCTAAAACCTTTTGAACCGCCAAGCACGCAACAGTTGCGCCGCACGCAAGTGCAGGTGAGGTTGCGAAGAAAAACCTTTAAAAATCTTTGCGCACTTAGCGGCCTTCGCGGTAAGAATCATACGGCTTGCGGCGGCGTGACCGCGTTCATGATCGCCGTTGTAAAATCCGTCGGCCTGACACCCGGCGATTGAATGTTCAAACGATAATAGGCTTCTTCGATTTTGGATTTGACTGTTTCGGGCGTGGCGGAGACTCCACGCAGCGCTTGCTCGAGCGCGCCCAATGCGAAGACGGGCAGCAGCGTGAAATCGCCTGAGAAAGAGATATCGTCAATGCGGCCTCCACGCAAGCGGGCGATGATACGGATCAAACCGCCCTGTGACTTGAATGCTGTTTCGACGAGGTGCACATCCTGATGAATTTTCACGCCCTGCTGGCGGAGCTGTCCTTTTTGATGCAGCCATTCATCTGAGACGAAGCGTTCGTCGATCTCTTTTGCCACCGCTTCTTCTTCAGCTGTCCATTCGCCTTCGTAGACTTCCGCGCCCAAAGCTTCAGAGACCTTCTTCATATACAGGTCTTTGACCATTGCTCGATCTGGTGTGGAGCCAAGTTGCTCGGTCATCGTGGTCATGTACGCTTCCAGCAACTCGAATATCTTGTCGCGCATTTTCTCCGAAGGGACTTTCAACACTTGCGACATGGTCTTCTTATCGAATGTATACATCAAACTGCCAACAAGAATTTCCGCAATACCCATCTGTGCCGCGCCCGTGCCACCGATCTTCTTGTCTTCCACATGTACATCATTGATGGGACGGTGATTGGCATTGATGCCCAATTCTTGATACGTCGCCACCAACGGATCGATATAAAGCTTGAAGCGTTCTTCGAGAGAAGCGGGTAAATCTTCCTTGTGGAAGATCCACTGTATAAAGAGTTGCCCGTTATCCAAAAAAACCGCGCCGCCACCAACTTCACGTCGATACACAGGCAGGTTATGTTCGGCGCAGTAATCCAAATCCACTTCCTTTTGGATATCCTGATGATAGCCAACGCATACATACGGCGCATTCGGCGAGACCATGATGATTGTGTTCGGGGTATCTTCCTTCATGGCATACCCGACCGCGTGATAAACCGTCTGCGAACGGAGCGGGGATACGCCTTCCATATATAACAAACGAATTTTTTTCGTCATTGTTCTCTCCTATGATTTATTCGCCGTTGGTCGAGTAGCGAGCGCTCGATGCGAGCATATCGAGACCAACACTAACCTTCCTAGTTCAACTTTTCAAAATACTTCAGGTTGTGGTCTCGATACGCCACTCGCTATCACTCGCGGCTACTCGACCACCGTTTGAAACTAGTCTATACACCTCAAACAATTGATTTTCAGTTCTTGTATTCTTACCTTGTATTTCTCAAACGCTTCTTCCCCTGTCACCAAGTGACCACGTTCATTTTCCAGATTGGTTGGTCGGACTTTCACAATCCAGCCATCGGTGTATGGCTCTTTGTTTGCCAATAAAATATTTCTGGTAAACTCTTCTTCATTTGTCTCAACGATCTCGCACGAAAATGGAGCGGGGAACGGTCCCACCCACTTGGCGCTTTCTACTGTTGCCAGGGTCTTGCCTTGCATAACCTTCTTGCCAACGCCCCTAAAACTAATCGCCGCGAATTTTCCACAACGGGTTTGCGCCACGTCCGTCATACCGAGAGTCGCGGTATCCCCATCGAAGCGGATCCACACATCGCGTTCGATGTCGTAATACAAATCTTCAGGGATATCGCAGGCGTAATAGATCATGAAAACATTTTGAACCGCGAAGAGCACTAAGTCCGCAAAGAAATTAAAAGGTTTTCTTCGCGCCTTTTTCGTACTTCGCGGTTAGGGACTCCTATTCAAAATTCAAATTTTGTTCTTCCATGAACTTCTGATACGCAGCGACTGCAGCTTCACCTGTCAATAACTCTGTACTTTCGCCATCCCAATTCTCAGGTTTTACCTTCACAAACCAGCCTGCGCCGTAGGGGTCAGAGTTGATGAGCGAGGGATTGCTGGTCATCGCCTCATTCACCTCCACGATCTCGCCCGTGACAGGTGAGGTGACTGGTCCCACCCATTTACCACTTTCGAGCGTCCCAGCGGACTTGCCTTTTTTCACAGTGCGTCCCGCCTCCTTTGGTGTGGCACTGACAATGCCCCTCGCCAAATTCTGCGCCACATCGGTGATACCGATCTTTACAATGCCATCCGCTTCGAGCGTTACCCAGACGTGCTTCTCCACCCAGTAGTAGCGGTCTTCAGGAATATTACATCCACGAACTGTAGCCATTTCTATTCTCCTAATTTTTAGGTCGAGTAGGCGGTGCTATTCCGCCATACCAAGACCATGTTCGCCTTGCATGTGATACAACAGCATATCGAACACGACCAAACGAATTTCGCGTTCGTACTCGTTTACAAAATTTGGATCGTTCCTTGCCTTCTTCGTCACCTGCTCGTAACTATCTTTGCATACCGGACACGTTACTACAAAATAAATGTGACCTGTGAAATCATCCACTCGCGTGCCCAATGTATCGCCATGACTCTCAGCAAGGTGATTGTGGAGCTCAGAACGTTTACCGCTAAATTCACAATACGGACAATCGAACATCAGCTCTTTCTTAAGCCGCAACCGCTTCTGCCGAAACAGGCGCTTCCACGCCGACAGCTTCGGCGATCAACTGAATGATGTCGCGGACTTCGATCTTGCCTTCGTTGCCAGTCGTCTTGACCGCATCGGAATACATAATCATATCCTTGGGACAGGTGACGATAAAGAGTTGCGTCTTGTCGCTTGGATTCTTCTCGAATGTGGACAACGCTTCCTTGATACGATTTTCTGCAGGGCGTTCCCCAGGCGCGACCTTGCCCATCCAAATCTGACCACCGCCTGCGCCGCAGCAGAATGAGTTCTCACAGTTGCGCGGCATCTCGTCGAACTCAACACCGACCAACTCCAACAATTTGCGCGGAGCAGTGAACCCGCCATTGTAGCGACCGAGATAGCAGGGATCATGGAAGGTTACTTTGTAATGTAACAGTTTATTCTTGACCGTCAACTTACCTTCTTCAAACAACCGGAGTAAGGTCACGGTATAGTGTTTAACTTCCCACTGACTACCAAATTGCGGATACTCGTTTTTCAGCGTATTGAACGAATGAGGATCGGTAGTGACAATCCGTTGGAAGTGTGCCTTGCCAAACGCAGCCATATTTTGTTCAACCAACTGCTCGAACAAACCTTCTTCACCAACACGCCGAACGTCATTGCCCGCGTTGGATTCTTCCTTATACATAATGCCGAAATCCAAGCCAGCCTGATTGAAAATGCGCGCGACCATCTTTGTGTTTGGTACAACGCGTTCATCGAAAGATGCTGTATCACCCACGAACCACAAATGTTCCACAGGTTCCGCGGTCGCATCTTTGACGGGGAACCCCATCTCTTTCGCCCATTTTCCGCGCAGGCGTTTGCCTTTGCTCATCCAGTTGCCGTTGGTGGCAAGGGACTGCAATGCATTTTGCACGCCACTGTCGATTTCACCGCCGTCAATGATTAGACGTCTGCGAATATCAATGATGTCTGCCATCGGTTCATTGCCAACCGGACAAACCCGTACGCACGCATAACACGTTGTGCAAGACCAAACCGCTTCAGGGGAGATCACGGCCTCGGTAAGCGGAAGCAGGAGTCGGTCGGGGTGAGAGCCGAAGGTCGCTTCCTTGAGGAGATAACGTTTGTTCACCTCCAAAGCTGAAGGAGAGAGGGGACGCCCATGGAAATTCGCAGGACAGACATCCTGACAACGATTGCATTGCACGCAGGCATAAGCGTCGAGCACGCGTGTCCACGCGAGGTCGTGAATGTGCTTTGCACCGGGCTCGAAATGATTGTCATTGAGAACCTTGAGCGGAATGGCGGGGTCAAGCTGCCCGCGCGGATTCTGTTTGGCGAGGCCGAGATTGAAGGGCGCGACAAAGAAATGTGTGTGCTTGCTGCGCGAGAGATACGGGATAATGAACATCACCCAGCCGAGGCTGATCCACCAGGCAACATGCAGACTTGTTTGCGATGCGCCGAAGATACGGTTAAGAAAACTCGCGAGGGGCATGAATGGGTCGGCGCCTTGATTAAGGCGAAATGCCTGTGTCATCAGGTGGGCGCTGACGTGCATGACGACGAACACATCGACAATAAGCGAGTCCCTGTTTTGCGCACCCGCTTTTACCCTTTCGTTAAGCAGAACATTGTCGCGGAAAGTGAGCGCTTTATCTTTTGTGATGAAGCGGCGTACAAAAAAAACTGTGATAGCGATCAGCAAAAATCCGCTCATCACATCGGAGATAAGATTGAAAGCGTTGATGAGTCCTGTCGGTGCGTTAGTGAGATGTGCGCCGGCATAAACAAGATCTAACCCTGGGATTAGTCCTTCAAGGACATCCAACAGATTAACAAACGCATACGTGATGAGACCGAAGAACAGTCCCATGTGAATCGCGCTCAACACCTTGCGCGCTCTAAAAATGGTCTTTTGAAAGAGAACGGTGATCGCGGCTTTGACCAGGCTACCGGGAACATTCTTCAACTCCGGCGCCGGTCTTCCTTTGCGCACCGAGTTCGATAATGGTCTTGAAGCCCTGAATCGTGAATCCCGACGATGTCAAGGCGAGCAAGATGAAAATGATTTTTTCAACTGGCGTGAGCAACGTACCCTCCCGAGAAACATGATGTCATTGCGAGCCGCGCTCTTGTTCTTTGGGGCGAAGCAATCTCCTAATTAACTTGGGGATTGCTTCGGTCGCTGTCCCTTCCTCGCAATGACGGAATTACAGCAACTCCAGCATCGCTTCCGCTACTTCAAACAAATCTGCCGTTGCACCATAATGCGCCACGTTGAAGATCGGCGCCTTCTTGTCGGTATTGACCGCAATGATCAGCTCGGCGCTCTTCATGCCTTCCAGGTGTTCAGGCGCGCCAGAGATACCAAGCATGAGATACAACTTCGGCTTGACTTTCAAACCCGATTTACCGACCTGCCGCGTACGCGGTAACCAGCCCGCATCCACAACGGGACGTGAACAGGATAATGCCGCCTCAAGTTTTTCAGCAAGTTCTTCAGCGAGTTCGATATTCTCTTTTCCGCCGATACCGCGTCCCACAGAAACCAACTTGCCCTGCGCAGTAATGTCCACATCGCCACCCGCGGGTTTGATGCCTTCAATAAATTTCACTTTCAATGAACCCAAGTCAATGGGCGATGCCATCGTTGTCGCAGCAGTTGAGCCCTGCCCTGCTTCGATTGGGAATGAACCTGCCAGGCAGGCTACGATGGCCATGTCACCTTCGGGTGCAACATCTGCCATTAACTTGCCACCATACGCCTGACTGCTAACCACCAGCACGCCGCCTTCCATGCATACATCTTTTGCGTAAGCCACGCAGGGAATGCCTGTCCGCCCCGAGAGCCACGCGGCCAGGTCCATGCCCGTGGCCGTCCATCCGAACATGATCGCGCGCGGTGATCTTTCTTTGACTAACGCTTCGATGACCTTCCCATACGCTTCAGGATTGAAATTTGACAATGCTGCATCATCCATATGGATTGTTAAATCGGATGCGAAGACATTCGCATCGACTCCGTTTCCGACCACTACGGCAATTGCCCCCCCTCCCAAAGCGGACGCCAACTCTTTGGCTTTTCCAACCATCTCAAACGAAACATCGGAAAACTTTCCATCCATGTGCTCAGTGATTACAAAGACATCATTGCTCATACTTATCTCCTCATTATGAACCGTTGGTCGAGTAGCGAGCGCTCTTTGTGAGCGTATCGAGACTAACTCGTTTCAAAGAAGTAAATGTTTGCTTGTTACCTGTAGTCTCGATACGGGCCTCGCTCTAATCGACCACCGAATTACGCTAAACCCTTGCTCCTCAATAATTCCACGATCTTCGCGGCCACATCCTTCGACGAACCTTCAAGCATCTCAGCATGGCCTGTCACTACAGGCGGCCTCATTTTCTTGAAGGTTAGTCCCGCGCTGGATTCACCTGATGGATCAACCTTTTCAATGGTTGCAGTTTGTGCGATCTGGCGGACCTTGCTGATAGGTGCATATCGCGGCGGCTTGGATGCGGCTTGCACACCGACAACCATCGGCAATAAGACTTCGTATTTTCCACCAAATCCACCTGAGAATTCTTTATTGACTGTTGCCGTATGGTCGTTCACTTCCACCGAACTGACTCCGCCAATGTAAGGCATATCGAGATACGCGGCCAGCAGAGGTCCGATCTGACCGTCAAGGTCATTGGATGCCTGTACGCCCGCGAAGACGATATCAGGTGACATGCCCATGATCGCCTCCGCCAGCCATTTGGCCTGCATGTGGGAATCCGCCCCTGGTTCATCGGCAGTAATCTTGACAGCCTTATCTGCGCCCTTCGCCAACGCCAGGTGGAGCACGTTATCCAACTCTTGGATCAGGTCCACCCCGATGACAGTCACCGTTCCCCCGACGGTTTCCTTCACCAGCACCGCCTGCTCGATGGACTGCTCGTCGAATTCGTTGAGTACGAAATCCACTGAGTCAAAGTCCACATTGTTGCCGCTGACAGGTAGGTCATCGGCAATGCTGGGGATGTGTTTGATTGCTACGACAAGGTTCATTCAGAAAATCTCCTCGCAAATTTACTTGGTGGTCGAGCAGAGCGAGTGTTTTTCTCGGTCGTATCGAGGCCACAACTTTTCATGAAATCTTATATTTATCTGTCACATGATGGTCTCGACACGCCCCGACGAACACGGGGCTACTCGGCCATTGGGTTATTATTCTCCACGCATGGATTTATCCAACAACTCCAAAATATCATTTACAGTCACATGCTCATTGCCCGTGGACTTGACCGCATCTTCGAAGCGCGAGACCTCAAACGGACAAGCCACTGCCAATACGTTCGCACCCGTGGATGCAGCCTCCATGGCGCGTTTTTCAGAGAGGCGCATGGTGGTGTGCTTGGCAGTGAATGAGTCCATCCACATGCCGCCGCCGCCGCCGCCACAGCAATATCCGTTTTCGCGATTGCGCGCCATCTCGACCAATTGCACGCCGGGGATGGCTTCGAGCAGTTTGCGCGGCGCCTCATATTCGCCATTGTGACGTCCCAGGTAGCAGGGATCGTGATAAGTGATCTTCTTATTGACGGGATGTTTGAGTAACGGCTTGAGCTGGTCAAGGTGACGGGCGAGAAAAGTACTGTAATGCACCACGGGTCGATTGAAGCCGTATTTGGGGTACACGTTTTTGAAGGCGTTCAGTTCGTGAGGTCCAGTAACAACCAATTCCTTCCATTCATACTTGTTGAAGGTCTCGATGTTGTGATCAGCCATCATTTCGAAGAGACCCTTCTCGCCAGCGAGACGCTGAGAGTCGGCATCATCTTTTTCTTCCTTGCCCAAGATCGCAAAGTCAATTCCCAAAGCTGTAAATATTCTTGCCGCCGCGGAGGCCGCGTCGATACCGCGTGGGTGATACGAAGGATACGAACCAACATACCAAAGCACATCCACTGGGCGACCCACATCCTTGATGATGGGAATTTCCACGCCTGCATCTTTTATCCAAGCGTCGCGTTTGCGTTGGGGCTGTCCAAGCGGATTGCCAGACTTGGCAGTATTCTCAAAAGCCTGTTGTAATTCCGCAGGGACGAACTTGCCGTCAAGGATCGCCTGCTCGCGTGTAGCGGGCATGATCTTAACCATGTTCACTTCCTTGGGACATACACGCAGGCAATTGGCGCAGGTAGTACAAAGCCAGAGCTCTGGCGCTTCGGTTAAGTCCATGCCTGTTTGGGCGTAACGATACAATTTGCGCGGACCATAATTGCCAACTACATCCACCGGGCAGACAGCGACGCACTTGGCACACTGATAACAATTCGCAAATGATTCCGCGTTCGGGATGTCCGCAATTTTTTCGATTAATTCAGGTGTGTATTCGAAAATGGTTCGCTGCTCGAACATGCGGTTCCAGTGACCCGAAATATCCACACCATCTACAACGGCATGTTCTTTTTCTACAAATTTGGCTTTAATTGGACCAGCAGGCATAAGATTATGGTCTCCTTGATGTGTTATGTCACTGCGAGGAGCGTTCTTTCTCTTTGCGACGAAGCAATCTCCTATTATGTTGAGGATTGCTTGCCCTTACAGGGCACACGTCGTCGGGCTAAAGCCCTTCTCGCAATGACGGGTCAGTTTCTTCTTTTATCTTCTTCAATCCCAACAACTTCCTTGCCATGTTTGGTAACGATGGCAATAAGTTGTTGAACTCGCCACTCAATCTCCAACTCGTTGTGCCGTAGAGATAAACACTATAAGCGCAGGCTAAAAATGCACTATTGGCAAACGGAGCACGTTTCTCATTACCAATCAACTTATCGCTCCACAAGCCCGTGCCTTCGCCGAACTTGATGCTCATCGCAGCGACTGCGCCTACGCGGGCGTACCCATCGGCGAGATTCTCTGCCAACAGGTTGTGGGTGCTGCCTGCCAACAATGGAAGAATACCTGTTCCCGTGGTTGGGTCCCACAGCCAGCGAGTCCACAACCAGTGATCTTTTGGAGAGGTATTGTGTAAAAGTCCAGAGGCAAGTTCCAGGGCTAGTCTTGTGTCGAGTGCATCCAATGTTTCAACGAACTTTGCCACGCGCATTGGAGTTGGCGATTCGCCTTGTAATAAATCTTCAAATATCTTGAAGTCACTTTGATTGAAATAATTAGTAATCGTGCTCGCATTCATTTTCGTGTGCGTGACGGCGGAAGCGATGCCAGCGAATGAAAATGTTAATTTGGCAGAGTCGGTTTCGAGTCCGAGAAAGAGGCGGGCATGTCGTTCTGCCAATTCATCCGCAATGGCAGTCACATCTTCAGGCGTGACCTGTTCAATCGCAGCATTTAACGCCTTTTCCAATTCAGGATCATCAGGTCCTGTTTTCTGTTTGACGATGTGACTCTGGCGCTGCGGTTGCATGATCTTTGATTACGCCATCACTTTGCGAAGAATAGCTAACGCGCGAGCTGCAGCCAGACCCGCGGTTGAAATTGAATCATCCAAATCAGCAGGACCCGATGCAGCACCCGCAACGAAGATACCTTCCTTCGATGTGGCAACAGGGTCAAGCCCGCCAACGCCGCCCGATTCAATAAAGCCATATTTATTCTGTTGGATGTCAAGCAGTTGTGCGATGGCGCGCGTGCCCGCGCTCGGCTCCATTCCAACCGACAGTACGATCATATCCATCGTGACTTCCATCGGGCGGCTCATCGTCGTATCCTCACCGCGCACGAGCAGTTGTCCGCCTTTCGGCAGCACTTCACTAATGACACCCTTTATATAATTGACTTTATATTTTTCCTGCGCGGGCCAGTAGATCTCATTTTCCCAATAGCCATACATACGCATGTCAATATAGAAGATAAAGACTTTTGAGTCAGGCAGTTGTTGGCGTAACTCAATTGCCTGCTTGCTCGCGATGCCGCAACAAACCTTTGAACAATATTCGTTTCCGATCTGACGGTCGCGCGAACCCACGCATTGCACGAAGGCGATCTTCTTCGGCGCTTCGCCATTCGACGGGCGCACGACGTTATGTTCGCGCAACATTTTTTCAAGATCGGTCAATGTGATGACATCCGGAAAAGAATAATAGTTGTAGTATTGCGTTGCGCGACCTGGATCGAAATGCTGGAAGCCGGTTGCGACAATGACCGCGCCCACATTGAGGGACTCGGCTGCGCCGCCCGCTTCAATTTCGACCGTGAAGTCCCCGGCACTCCCAGACATTGACTTCACTTCAGCCTTGTACTTCACCTCCACGTTTGGGCTGTTTGTGACCGCAGCAGACATCTCCGCCATCGCTTCGGAAGCATCGCGCCAGTGATGAGTCAACTTGGCATAATTCTCGCGATCAGGTGTGCCACCGAGATGTTCGCGCTTTTCGAGCAGAATGGCTTCCCCGCCGAGATCAGCCACACAACGCGCTGATTCAAGTCCTGCCGGCCCTCCGCCGATGATGAGTACTTTGTTGGATGACATTTATGTTCCTCCGAAGTTCGGTGGTTGAGTGGGCGGTGTTCGTCCGCCGTATCGAAACCACTAATTTCAAGTTAACTCTTTATTTTTTGTTTACTTGTCACTGCTGGTTTCGATACACCCTCGCAACAAACGTTTAGGGCTACTCAACCAGCGGATTTTCTCATGCGGTGAGGTGTATAGGTTGATCCGCATCCTGCCAGGTGATTCCAGATTTCGTACCTGCACGGATTTGATCGAGGTCGCCTTGGAACTCATCCCAGTATTTCTGCCAGTTGATTCCAAGCTTCTCCAAGAACGGACGCCAATCTGTGGAGTGCCAATGGAACTGCACCACGCGGAAGGGATGCGCTCCGATTGCCAGGGCCGCAACTTGCGCATCAGACAAAACAGGCACGCCTACTTTGCGGTCATGTGCTTTGGCGGCAAATTGACTTTTATCCAATGTAGTCACACAACCTGTATCGTGAGTCACAGTCAGATCAGGATTGGCTTCGTTGATCATGGTTTCAATCTTGCGAAGCACAGCATAAGAACGAGTGAAGTCGCGTTGTACAAGTACATGACGAAAACCAAATCCACAGCAATCAAACCAAGTGGAATAATCCGCGACGTTGACACCGAGCTTCTCAAGCAAGGCAGTGACAACCGCAGTGCGTTGTCCACCGTAGATTTCGGGATCGTAGATAGCATCTTCGGCGACGATCTTATAGTAGTGACAGGCGGGATGCACTGTCGCAGTGATGGAACTCATATCCACGAGTTGGCGTTCAGCAAATCTCTCACGCATGGCGTAAACCCATTCGCTGTAATGGACGATCTCTTCGGGAATCACCAGCGGCTTGCCCATCTTGTCAAGAATGCGACGGACTTCATCGCGCAAGTCTTTGTGATGCACGAGCTGCTCGCGGATTTCCTTGTAATGTCCAAAGGATGTGCCGCAATGGATCATCGGGAAGTAGCCTGTTTCATAAGCGGCGGCAAAGTTACGCGACATGACGGCAGCCTGTCCCACTGCGTTGGATGCAGCAGAGGCATAATAGTTCCAGCCTGTGCAGGAGGTCTGGTCAGTGGGATCGTGGTAATCCAAATTGAATTGACGATGAAGCCAAAGGATGGAAGAAGCATACCCAGGAATATGGCCGCAATGACCACAGGATTTATGATGCCAGGTATGTTCGATGGGAATCTTTTTCTTGCGTCCGTATTTGGTTGTGAATTCCACATAGGGTTCAGGAACCTTTTGCAGGATGATCTCACCCCTGGCTTCGAGTTCTAATAAACGATCATGCATATCTTCAGTCGGCGCAATGGACGCATCGCGAATCACAGGTTGTGCCTTCCGCGCGAGGATCTCTTCAACGGTAGTTAGTTCAGTCATTAGGTTTCTCCAATAAACCTTTCCCGTCATTGCTTCGGGCTATCGCCCTCGCAATGACGGTGAAAATTATCCTTCTTCCAATTCTTCTTCCATCACCTCAGTCAACAAGTCATACAAACTTTCATCCAGTTCCTTGATGATGTCCATGTTGCCAAACTCAAACCAGATGGTATATAGCTCAAGTAGTGTTTTGCGATCGGTTCGCCAGGCGACATCGGTCAGTCCGCGGATCGAATCCATGGGAATGGCTTTGCGCCAGACGTGCATGTTTTGGCTGAAGTCTTGCACCCAGGGCCCCCAATCAGGGAAGAAATCTGGTTGAAGCATATCGGGCGAGACCTGATTGCCTTTCAGCATGACTTTGTAAATGACACGGCTATAGCCTTGCAACGCGTCTTTTGATTCTTGCAATCCGTTCTTGAGGGAAACTTCACGCAGGATGGTCACCAGTCCCCCAGGGTTGTTCTGCCGCGGACAGCGTACACAGGAAAAGCATTGGGCGCAATTCCAAATATCTTCCGTGATGATGTCATAGATGCGTTCGACATCTTCGCGCGCCATCGCCTGCGCGATCACACGCGGACTGAAGTCATAAAAGCGTGCCGAGGGACAGGCTGAAACGCAAATGCCGCACTCGTAGCAGCCGTAAAGAAAATCTTCGTAGCGTGTATCGTTTTTGACCTCGAGGAAGAGGCGTTCCTTTTCTTCGTAAGTCACATCGGGATGGCGATCCACCGCTTTCCCCGGATTCCAATTTTCCAGCGTGGTAGGCATTGTGCCTCCTGAAGAATGTGGTCTCGATACAGCGGCGCCGGTGGAGTAACCCTATCGCGACATATCGAAACCCGCCACGTACTCGACCAGCATTTATTAGAACGAAATCACCGCGTCGGCACGAATAGCCATATCGTTGAACGCAGCACCACCGATCATCTCGACAGCCTCGATCATGTCTTCCATCGTAAAGCCATGCAGATCAAGCGATGGCTGGCAGACCAGTAGGCGCACGCCCATGTCCATTGCCTGATCGATAAAGTATTTCAATTCCCTGCCACCGCCGCCTGCTTTGGGAACAACGATCTCATCACCTGCTCCTTTGGCCAGGCACTGTGGACCATTCATCGTGAAGTAGATGCACACTTCGTTATCCATGGCGGCCGCAGCAGTCGCAAGAAAGAAGGGAGTTGCGGTACGCTCAGGATCCTTACGCCCATGCGTCTGGACATACAAAATCTTCTTTGTTTCCTCTTCATTCGTCTTCCACATACCTGCCCTCTCCTAAATCGAAAGCTGGAAAGCGGCTAAAAACCTGCTGCCGCTTCCTCGTTCGTTGAAAACAACTTAAACATCTGCATCATGCCAATAGTAAGTAGAATCCCCTCAATCGGCTTCGGAACCGACGCCAGGCGCACATCCCCGCCCGCGCCCTGGGCTCCTTTGAGCGCCTTGACCATGGCCCTCAACCCAGCAGAGGAAAGGTAATCCACATCCTTCAGGTTCAGCACAATTTTGTTCCTGTTGTCAGTCAGGAGTTTTGTCAGTGCGCTATCAAGGTCGGGTGCTGTCTCCGAATCGACACGACCCTTTACCTTCATGACAGATACGCTTTGTGTCTTATCAGTTTCAATGGATAGTGTTGACATCCAACCATCCCTCAGATAAATAATTGAACGTCTGCATCCGCAGCGTATTCAAGGAAAGTGGCTGCACCGCCGATCTCGGCCTCTTTGATAAAGTCCTCGCGTTTGAAGCCAAAGACATCCATCGTCATCTGACAGCCGATCAGGCGCACATCCATTTCGACGCACATGTCGCGAAGTTCTTCAACTGTGGCAACGCCCTTATTCTTGAAAGTCTGTTTCATCAGACTGGTTGCCAGTGTTTCAAAACCCGGGATGTTTGCCATTATGATATTCGGCATGGGCCAATTGATATTCTGGAAACTCTCCGGGCCAAAGGGCATTTTCATGGGCATGGCCGGATTTCCAAGGGCTGACACTTGAGTGGTTAACTTCGGCTTGAGGAGCGTCAACCCAAAAAAGGTGAAGAAAATGCCCACCTCCCAGCCCATCGCGCCAGCCGCACTGGCAAGGATGAACGGGGGATAGGCCCAGTCAAGAGTTCCTTTGCTGGCGATTAACGCCAGCCGTTTCGGACCATCAGGATTAGATTTAGACATGCTGGCCTCCAAATGATTCTTGGATACAGACAATTACTTCGCGCGACGGATGTAGAAAACGAACTTACCGTCCTCCTGCATCGAGCGCATTAATTCATTCCCTGTCTGCCTACTCCAGGCTTCCATATCAGGTGGGGCACCCGGGTCAGTGGCAACCATTTTCAGGATCTGGCCAATTTCCATGGTCTTAATAGCCTTTGACGTTTTAACAACGGGCATGGGACAGAGCATCCCTGAACAATCAAGCACTTGATCTTCCTTGATCACATCCATAGAAAACCTCCATTGACTCCCTGTATAATAACAAACTGAGATTTGGATGGCTATCCCGCGGGCAGGGGAATTCATCTCCCCCGCGGGGGGATTCGGATATAATCATTGGAGAGTTTTTATGTTGGCAAAACTCGCAAGTTTCTTTCATCCCCGCCGCGTCTTTTCGTTTCTGGTGGCTTATCGTTGGGCGTCTTTACTGCCCGCCCTGCTCACGTTAGGCGTGGAAAGGCAGTCTGGGCAACCTCTCTCCCAAATTCTGGTATTCGGCATTGCCTTTGCTGTCAACCTTCTGATCGTTCTTGCCAATCGACAACTCAATAAACTCGTTCTTGACCATCCACTGCTGCTTGGCATCGACCTGGTTTTTTCAGCAGGTATCCTTGCTGTCAGCGGCGGTGCAAATAGTCCCTTTTATTTGTATGCTTTAAGTCCACTGCTGGCGGGTGCTTTTTTCTTTCAGATGCGGGGCGCCTTGACCGCCTCCATCGCTTTTACACCACTTTATTTATTCAGTCATTCTCTTGGATTGCAAGCCACAAATCCACAAACCGAACTGGTTACCTTGACAACTCAACTCGCGGGGGTATGGCTTATTCCCATTCTCTTTGCCTATCCATCCGCATTACTAAAAGATATCAACGAGGCCCGTGAGGAACTTACGACCGCACGCGATGAGCTGGTACAGAAGCATGAAAATCTTGAAATGGCACATCGCCAACTCGAAATCATTCACGACCTCACTGTGCTGCTGCAAGCGGCACCTGACCTGATCTCTGTCCAGGAACGCGTACTGGGTGCCGTCACAACCGATCTTGGTTTTTCAAAAGCTGTGGTTGCCCTGGTTGATCCTACACGCGAGGAACTTGGCGGATGGCTGGTCTATCCACCGGAAGAATCTTTTCCTGCCCTCAGCCGCTCGCCCTGAGATCGGAAAATGGAAAGATATTCAAGGCATTACTCAATCGCAATCTCTTGAGGTCCAACGATGAAATGCTCATTCAGCACCCCGAACTTGACAACTGGCTTCGGCAGAACAGGTGGTTCATACTTCCTCTTTATCTGCGCGAACATCCAGTCGGGTTATTACTGGTCGACAAGTCGGGGCTTACAACGGAGCGTGAGCACACCTTGATGACCGTTGCGAATCAAGCCGCGCTGGCGCTTGGTACCACCATCCTGTGCATCGACCGCGCCCGACGCCTCGCCGTGGAGACCGAACGAAATCGTATCGCCCGCGATATTCACGACACCGTCGCCCAGTCGCTTTTCGGCATTGTGTATTCTCTGGATGCCTGCATCAAGATGCTCCCCACCCAGGCAGACGAAGTCAAGAATGAGTTAATCGAATTGCGCTCCCTGGCCAACAACGCGCATGACGAAGTACGTCGTTCCATCTTCGACCTGTGGCCTTCCGCACTGACCGTTGAGCTCTTCAAAGCGGATTTAATGAATTACGTGAGCAGCTGTTGTCGTCCGCGTCCGTTCAGCATTATCTTCAATAACAACGGTGATTTCAACTCCCTAGCCCCTGGCCTGAGAAGAACGGTATATCGTATGGCCCAGGAGGCACTGGCAAATTCCGCCAGACATTCCGGGGCACAATCTGCACGGTTGTGCCTGACTGTCACAGATGATGAGGTTTATCTGGTCATCACCGATGCTGGCCAGGGGTTTGATCCAGACCTGGCACTGTCACGCGGCGTTAACCGAGAACACTTCGGACTACAGGGAATACGGGAACGGGCCAGAGCCATGGGCGGCGATTGTGAGATCAACTCTCAGCCAGGTGCAGGGGCGCGCATCATGATCAACCTGCCTATTAGGGACGGGCATTCTCCCCATGTCTGATGCCATCCGCATTCTAATTGTGGACGATCACGCGGTAGTCCGCAAAGGGTTGGCCATGGTACTTCGTCAAGAACCAGATTTCGAGGTGATCGGCGAAGCGGAAAACGGAAGAGCCGGTTTGGAAGCCGCAAGGAATCTCAATCCAGATATCACTCTCGTTGATCTGGTCATGCCTGAAATGGATGGCCAGGAAATGGTGCTGCGGCTGCGCAAATCTGCCCCAGCCATCAAGATCGTGATGTTGACCGGTACTGAAGTGGACGATCGTGTTTATGACCTGGTGGCCGCGGGTATTGAAGGCTATGTGTTGAAGAATATCGAGCCGGGGGAATTGGTGCGCGCCATCCATGCGGTGATGCGCGGGGAGGCCTATCTGCATCCTGAGGTGATGAAAAAGATCCTTGGCCACATGAAATCGGATGCTAACCCCTCGGTAGCCTTGACTTTGCGTGAATTCAGAGATACTCGAATGGATGGCAACACCCAACACGTACAAACAAATCGCCAATCAGCTAAGTGTCAGTGAGGAGACTGTGCGAAGTCACGCCAAGAATATCCTGGCAAAAATGCACCAGCCGAATCGCGCACAAGCCGTGTTAGCTGCAGTGAGAATGGGGGTCATTCGATTGAACGACTGACGAGCAGAATCATCCTGACTTCACGAAAACTCATATTTTCGGGCTTCTTTTGATTCTTTTGTGATCTACCGAGTATATCTAAACGATGAAAGCGGTTGTCCTTCAAGCGTGCTAACAGCCCGGTAGCCGGGTTGAAAATCACCAGCCTGCATATTGAATTCATCAGTCACGCTCAAATCGCCTACCCATCATAGCGAAAGAGCCATGGGTTTTGGGTAAGAGGCGAATTCTCGCGTACTGTTCCTCCCAAATGCTCCGCGACCGCACAAGCAGCGTTGACTCCTGTTTGGACGGCGCCTTCTGCCCATTGACCAGCCCATGAGATACAATCTCCTGCCAGGTATAGTCCCCTATCCCTCTTCGAATTTAGGACACTCAAGAATTGATAATAGGCATTATAGAGTAACGATTCCTGCCCAGCCAGTTGAACTTTGACAGCTCCATAAAAGTGTTCGGTGTTCTGCCAGTCGATGTTATAGATGCCGCGCGCGCCGCCAACCGGGATCAGCTTTTCTGCAAAAGCAGGACAAATCTGCATCAGGATTGCTTGAAATAGTTCGAAGCGCTTTACGAGCGGCAGGGCGGCCAGCTTGGTTGAATCATCTCCCCAGGTATAGCTGATCAACACTACACCTTCCATTGTGTGTGGATAATCAAGGCAATAAACCTGACGGGGAAGTTCATCAGTTTGGATCGTTTGAGGAATATTCTGGAGTGGTTTACCGTTCTCGTCCAGCCAGAACTTCGACTTTGTTCGAATGAACATTTTGGATGCGCCCATCAGATGCGAATTGCGGATCGCCTCCTTTACATCGGCAGAGGTGACATCCACCTCCGATGTTACTGGAAGGGTGAGTCCCATGTCGATTTCCATGGCACGTGTACTGGTTGCGACAATGACCGCAGCAAAGGATTTGACCTTCTCCTTGCCTGTACGCCCATCAAGCCAATGCAGTTTCAATTGCCCGGTACTGGGGTCTGATTCGATCCTGGTCGTCTTGCAGTTGAACAGTACGCGCCGCAAAGACCGCAATGAAACGGTTCGACCATCGTGCCAGGTGATCTTCTGCTGGTAAAGTTGTTTGGTAAACCCATTGATCCCATCAGGTTTTATCCTTTGATCTTTGCTCTGCCAGCCTGTAATCAATAGTTGATTGTAATCCCAGCGATTAATCATATGGCGCAGCAGTTCCATATAGCTCACCGAATACAGCAAATTTCCAAAACCGCCCGAGCCAACTCCCAGCGTGCTAAATATGTCGAACTGTTTAGTTGTCCAGCCAGGGACATCGCGGATAACATCAAACATGGTCATATTTCCGTATTGGTTAATACACTTCTGCCACTTTGCCACAAGATCGGTGTTCTTCACAGTCGGGTTTTTCCGCCAAGTGGTCATAATGGGCATCAGCACGGGCTCAACAAATTTCTCAAAATCTAGCTGAATCGCGTTGAATGGCCTCGGTGGTAATTGACCCTGATCCCAGGGAAATGCCTTATTCTTGTAATAAATCAAGGTTGGAACTCTGCCCGGATCTGGAAACGCGCCTCTTTGCGCGCCGAACTGATCAGCATAGTGCCAGAAAGCGTAATGGGACTCAGGAATACGCATCGCGCCCATCTCCGCCCAAAGCGGTACCTCCTTTCCATGTCTATCCTGGAAGGGGCGCGACCAATGACGACCTCCGATACGGTTGGTTGCCTCGATAACAGTGGGCTTGACTCCGGCACGCAGCAGTTCGTAGGCAGCAACCAATCCCGCAGTGCCCGCGCCAATGATGGCGACTTCTCCTGCAGGAGATGCGTTCCCTGCAAAGGAGGCTATGGGTTGATCCACATCCAGGAATGCCTTATAGTTGTAGAGGGTGTCGATGAAGGAATCTGGTAACCAGGTTTCCTGATCCTGTTGCTGTGAGGGAGTGGAGGCAGCTTGAGTTGCGGATGGATGTTTGATGGCAAAAATAGTCATGGCTTCTCCCTTTGATTAGTCGACTTCCTCAGAAAAGCGCGCCAAAGCCTGAACACAGACGGCAGTCGTTAATTCCTCCGAACCATAATATGGTGCAGGACCCAGGAACGCGGCAACCTTTGGCCACGACCCATCCCGCAACTGTTGATCCAGGATGTAGTGTATCGCTCTTCGAAGCTCAGGAACTCTTTTATCAAAATTCAGCAATGTACATACTCCGAGAGCGGTCAGCCATGGGTTCCCAAAAGAGCCATTTCGCTTTTGGGTTGCCAACACCTCGCCACTGATCCAATTTGAGACGTCTGCCAATGCAAACACACCATGCCGATATGCACGTGAAAGCATATAGTAGAGAGTTGGTCGCTCTGGATAAAAACTGAGGAGCTGACTCGCTTCCCTTTCACGCACTACATCAATCAAATAGGCTAAAGCCGATTGCGTCTCGCGGCATTCTCCCAAATAAAGCAGAACATTCGCGTTGACTCCTGGATCGATGTTTTCCAGCATACCTTTGAGAGACCAGACGAGTTGTGCACCGCGGTTGATCAATGGCTCCAGTACATTTACGATTTGTTGAGGAGAATTTGCCCGCGGAACCATCCATGTGTAGAAATAACCTTCTGTATTTCGATTCGCTAGAATGAGTTGCCGGTTGGCAGGAACCGGTCTATTCAGCCTTCCAAGCAGAAACGATATGCAACACGTATCATCCAAATCGGGCGGCAGGAACTCATGGGCTTTATTGCGTGAGGACCAATAACGCCATATCCCTGGATCCTCCATTTCATGGAGGAGAAATTTCAATGCCCGTCTCGTCATCGTTTTGATCCGTGCAGCTTGCCAATCATTGAGACAGTCGATAACCCATGCAGTAACAAAGAGGGAACTGTCGAAACGGCAATCGATCTGCATGCGTTTGTCCTTAGCAGCATATGTTCGGAATTCGCCATAAGGGAGTTGCCTACGGTACAAAAAATCAAGGGCGCATGTGATTGCGGCCTGCAAATGGGTACGAGATAGTTGGGCCGTCTTCCGATTCATTGCCATGCTCCTCTGGTAGTCAGGCACATTGTATCATCCGCGAGCATGGTGCAAAAGACATTTTTTCCATTTTTAACCAAATCCTTTGACAAACCAATTTTGCCTCGTTATAATGCCATACACCTCGCTGTGGAGGTAGTCATGGATCAATCCACGCGTGTTATGTCCTGGGCCCCGCAAGATATTCTTGGGCAGAGCGCAAAAGGATCAACTCTTTTCTCAACGTGAAAAACTTAATAGGTTTATATCTTGGATGCAGGCTATGGACTCGCTAAGTGTTTATTTGCCGATTGATCGGCGTCACACGCTGGCGTTTGGTTACGAATTGCCTGATCGTGCCCAAGGGACCGCTCTTTTCTCTGATATTTCCGGCTTTGTTCCACTTACGGAGGCATTGACACAGGCCTTCGGTCCAGAACGCGGCGTGGAAGAACTCGTCTTTTACCTCAATCAGGTTTACGACACCCTCATTGCTGAAATACACCGCTATGGTGGGAGTGCAATCTCATTTAGCGGCGACTCAATCACTTGCTGGTTCGATGGCGATGATGGCAAATGCGCCGCTACTGCTGCTCTAGCGATGCAGGCTCGCATGCAGCAATTTGCAAATCTTGAAATCCTACACAATACAACAGCTTCTCTTTCGATAAAAGTAGGGATCGCGTCAGGATATGTTCGGCGCTTTCTTGTGGGCGATCCATCCATTCAACTGCTTGAGGTTCTCGCAGGCTCCATCCTGGATCGTCTTGCTGCAGCAGAAGAGCTTGCACAAAAAGGGGAGGTTATTCTCGATGAACAGACTTGGCGGGTCGTTGAACTCGATCGCCCAACTGCGGGAGTGGCGTGTACAAGACGCAGAACGGTTCGCTGTTTGTGATCATCTGACTGTAGAAATCCCGCCCAAGGTATGGCCCCCTCTCCCACCGAATGCGTTGCAGGACGATGATATCCGTCCCTGGATCTTGAGCCCAGTTTACGAACGATTGATGCGTGGGCAGGATAAATTCCTGGCCGACTTGCGCCCGGCAGTCGCAATTTTTTTGAATTTCAGTGGGATTGATTACGATGGCGATCCAGCTGCAGGACTTAAGCTTGATCAATTCATCTGTCGTGTGCAGCAGATTCTCAGGCGGTACGAAGGGGTGCTCATTGACCTTACCTTTGGCGATAAGGGTAGCTATCTTTACGCCATATTTGGAGCTCCCATCGCACATGAAGATGACCCTGTAAAAGCTGTCGCTGCTGCCAAGGAACTATGTGATCTTCCTGACGAATTGGATTTCCTTGACTCGGTGCGTATCGGAATCAGCCGCGGACGCATGCGTGCGGGCGCGTACGGTAGCCGCAATCGCCTGACATACGGCGTGCAAGGGGATGAGGTCAACCGCGCTGCACGCTTGATGGAAAAAGCCTCCCCACGTCAGATTCTTGTGAGCGAAAGAATTGTGAATGCTGTTGGTCCACACTATCGTTTTACCTCGCTCGGCAGCATTCACGTCAAGGGAAAACAGGATGCTTTTGCCATTTATCAAGTTTTAGAAAAAGAGGCCGTTCTATCAAACGTTGGACCGCATACAGAACTTGTGGGACGCAATACGGAATTTGCCCTGCTCTCCGAAATACTTGATGCACTCGTTGCTGGAGATCTCACCGGTATCGTAGCGATCGAGGGTGAAGCAGGCATTGGTAAGTCTCGGCTCGTCGAATATGCACAGACACGTGCCCAATCGTCTGGCATTACCACTTTATTGGGCTCCGGCGATGCCATTGAAAAAACAACGCCCTATTATGTATGGCATTCCATCTTCGTCCAATTGTTCAAACTCAATACCCTTCCCGAGAAAAATGACGTGCGTCGCGAGCGGGTTCTTTCCGAACTCACGAAGTGGGCACCAGCTGAGCTCATCGATCTCAGTCCTTTGTTGAATGCTGTCCTTCCCCTTGATATTCCGGAAAACAGGCTGACCCTTCAACTCAGCGGACAAGTACGCGCGGAAAACACACATGCCTTTCTTTGTCAGGTTTTGCAACACTACGCGGAAAATAATCCTTTGCTCTTATTCCTGGAGGATGCACACTGGCTGGATTCAGCATCCTGGGCATTGTTTCGTCAAGTTGCCCAGCATGTTCATCCATTGCTTCAAGTTATTGTTGCGCGTTCCTTCGCCGAAGCATTGCCTCCTGAAGATCAATCCCTGTTGCAGGCAGAAACGACCTTGCACATTTCCCTACGAGCATTGCACGTTGGAGAGGTTCAGACGCTTGTGGCCCGGAGTCTGGGCATTAACACATTGCCGGGACCGGTGGCAGATTTCATCCTGCAAAAAGCTGAAGGCAATCCTTTCTTTAGCGTCGAACTCGGACATGCATTGCATGAAAGAGGTTTGATCGAGATCCTTGACGGAGAATGCCGCCTTGCCCCGAATGTCGACCTAAACGCTGCAGCCCTACCTGATACAGTTCAGGAAGTCATCACCAGCCGCATCGACCGTCTTACGCCCAGGCAACAACTAACGCTCAAAGTAGCAAGCGTCATCGGGCGCGTCTTTGGTTATCAGATCCTTTATCACACGTTTCCTGTGGAAAGTGACCGACCTCTTCTCGAAAAGCAACTACAACACCTGACGCAACTGGAACTGACCACTGTCGAACAACCGGACCCCGAGATCGAGTATGCCTTCCGGCATGTAATCATCCAAGAAGTTTCCTATGGACTTCTTCTTTTTGCGCAACGACGAGAGTTACACCGGGCGATTGCTGAATGGTATGAAAATTACCACAGCGATGATCTAGCACGTTTCTATGGATTACTGGCACATCATTGGAAAAGTGCTGACGTTCCTGCAAAGACGATCCACTATTTAGCACGGGCTGGGAAACAGGCATTGCACAACTTTGCCAATGCGCAGGCAATTTCATTTTTTGATGAGCTTTTGCTGCTCGTCAAAGATGCAGGGATCGTTGTAGAACCTGAGCGTCTCGCTCATTGGGAGCTAGAGGCTGGTGAGGCACATGCAAACCTCTCACACTATGCCGAAGCACGAACCCACATCGAGCATGGCTTGGCACTGTTAGGGACTCCGGTCCCAACCGGGAAATTTCAGCAAGCCTTGCAGTTACTGCGTAAGCTGATTGATCAACTTCGGTATCGTCTGTTCCCCATACGTTACTTCGGCCGTTTGGCAGATCAACGCGAGAGGTTATTGCCCTCAGCCCTGGCGTATGAGCGTCTCGCAGAAGCAGCCTATTTTACGGGCGAACCATTGGTTTCTCTCTACAGTAATTTCAGTCTCCTCAACCTGGCAGAACAAGTGGGGCCCTCCGCGGAATTGGGACGTGGCAATGCAGCGGTTGGCGCGATGAGTGGTTTTATTCCGCTGCATCGTGTTGCCCAGGGATACATCCGGCGAGCATTGGGAATTGCCCAGATCACGGAACACTTGCAGTCGCGCGAATTTGTTCTCATGTCGTCTGCGTATTATTATTCCGGGGTTGGCGAATGGGCCCAGGTGGACCAGTGTGCACGCCAGCTCATCGAGACGGCAGAACGATTAGGGGACGGCCGCCGCTGGCAGGATGGTGTCGGTATCTTAATGTCCATGCTTTATTTCCAAGGAAAATTCATGGAGAGTGCACAAGCGGCAGAGAATCTACACACGCATGCGAGTCGTCAACAGGATCTGCGTTATATGGCGCGTGGGATGCAAGGGAAGGCTTACTCGGAGCTTCACCTAGGAAGGATGGAGGCGGCGCTCTCCAGCGTCTACAAATTGCAGGACTTGATCGAAAAAGGCAAGGTGCAGGTGCTTCAACTGCAAATGGAATTATGGGGTTTGCTGGCTTTATCGCTTTTACAGAAAGGAGAATTCGATGGAGCCGTGCAGGCGGCACAACAGGCTTTGACCATGACAACGAAAGGACGCCCGGCATTTTATGCCGCGTACACAGGCTACATCGCGCCAGGCAAGGTGTTTTTGACTCTTTTGGAAAACGGGGATCGGTCCAGGGTCAATTTGGACAACCTCCGACTCGCTCTCGGTACCATACAGCAGTATACACGTGTGTTTCCGATCGGTATGCCACAATTCCAATTACAGCTTGGGCAAAATTGGTGGTTGGAAGGGAAACACAGTCATGCACGCCATGCATGGCATACCAGCCTCACACATGCGCGGAAACTCGGTATGGCCTACGATCAGGGTCTGGCAAACTATGAGATCACGCGACACTTGCCCGAAGGTGATACGGAACGTCAATCCCACTTGGCGCAAGCCATCCAGCTCTTTACCGAGGTCAGCGCACTTAATGATCTGGAGCGCGCGCATACATTATGAATACTTCCTCCAAATCTCCTTATGATCCTGCTTTAGGGCAGACACTTGATGCGGCAGTTGCACGTATTTGCGAAGCACTGCAGCAGTCCATGCCACTAGCGGGAGGGGAGATAATTGCATGGATGAGACAGCTTGCCGGTGGAGGAGAGCCGCAAGCCTATTTCCATCACTTGCGTGGCTCGCCGATGTTTTTATTCCCCTGGTATCTCGAGAAGCATATTCATTCTGAGCGTGATCCATCGCTGCAATTCGACCTCGTTTATTCAACGATAAATGGCTATTACTGGATCCGATTAATTGACAATTTGATCGATGGACAGTCCACAAATGAGATGGAACTACTGCCTGCTTTGGGTTTCTTTCATACTGAGTTTCAACGAACCTACCAAAAGCACTTTCCGGCGGAGCATCCCTTCTGGAATTATTTTGCAACCGTCTGGTTTCATTCCGCTGACGTGACAATGAAGGACTCGCGCACTACAGATTTGGATCGCGAACAATTCGTCCAGATTGCAGCGCAAAAAATCTGTGCGATCAAGATTCCGCTTGCCGCGGTGTGTTACATCCACTCCCGCGCGGAGCTAATTCCAGCTTGGGCGAATTTTGTCGATCTCTTTGGGTGCTGGCACCAGATGTACAACGACCTGTTCCACTGGTATGAAGATTTCACGCTGCACACACCGACCTATTTTCTGTCAGAAGCAGCGCGCCGGAAGGAAATTGAAGAGTCTGTGCCTGATTGGGTGATACGCGAAGGTTTTGCCTGGGGAAGTAATATCCTTGGTACATGGATGCAGGAGCTGCAATTGCGCGCAACGGAATTGCAAAATCACGACTTGAGCAAGTATCTGACCTTCCGCGGCGATTTTCTACACCGCGAAGTTGAAGAGACCCAAGCTGCGCTGCACATGGCTGAGAACTTGAAAGGCTTGTTCTTCTAGGTGGATGCGCCTTTTAGATTCGCTGTGAAGGATATGGAAATCACAGAGGTTCTGTTCATGCAAGGAACTCTGCCGCGATTAACACCTGTTAATTCATGAATCTCTAAAGAAAGGAGGTGAATCCAATGCCAAGAATGAGTAGGCTGTCGAAGAGCTTGAAGGATCCGCAGTTTGCAAAGGCATATCGTAAAGATCCAGTTGGCGCGCTAGAGTTCAGTCTGGGTCGCTCATTAACAAAGAAGGAAAAGGAAGGAGTGCGGGCTTTGAAGATCGAGCATCTCAAAAAGATTGTTGCAGCACTCCAAGTTCGGACGCCAGGCGGTCGCGCGTTCCCAGATTGAGTAGTTGCTGCACTTCGCGATGCTCCCCGGCATGGTCGGACAAGCTGGTAGAGGAGCACATACGAAGCGAAGCTTAAGGTGAGTGATCGAGGTATGCCCAGACACATGGCAATCCGCAATATACTGATGAGTAGGAAATTGGAAACCATGCCTTGGAAACCAGAGGAAAGAAAGGAGGTGAATCGAATGCCAAGGTTAAGTAAGCTCTCGAAGAGTTTGCAGGATCCGAAGTTTGCAAAGGCGTACCGCAAAGATCCTGTTGCTGCCTTGGAGACAAGCTTGGGCCGTTCATTGACCGACGCAGAGAAGGAAAGTGTGCTCGCTCTGACATTCCAGCAACTCAAAACGATCGTTAAAGTACTCCTGTCCACCACGATGTTTGACTGAGATCGTACAGCTTCCTTCGCGAAGATTTCTAGCGGTCATTCTTATCAGCACACTTTACGCAACAGACCAGGCTCACTTCACAGTAACATTGAAGTGAGCCTGGTTCGTATTAACGTTTGGAACTGTGGCGCGATGGGAGAGACCGAATTATTTTGGATCAGAATCGAGTAGATCACGAAAGAATCAAAAGAAGCCCGAAAATAGGGGAATCTCTCGGTTTTCGTGATCTACTGAATATGAGAAATAACAGATGACATACAGCTTTCATCTTAAGACATAAGCACTGCCACCTCTGGGATCTGGCGGTGCTTATTTGTCTGACATCGCAGATTTAGCGCCCCTGGCGGGATTCGAACCCACAACCAACGGCTTAGAAGGCCGGTGCTCTGTCCGTTGAGCTACAGGGGCAGACCAAGAAATTATTTTATAGCTATCCAGGCTGTTGCTTCAGGCGCTATACGGTCTAATGCCTTTATAGACGCGCGCCCCCGCCAATGTCCGTAAAATGGTCGCAGGCGGACGGTTGAGCTTCTCCCCAAGTTCAATAGATGATAAGGGATTATTGCCATTGGTCAGAAACAAACGGAAGACGGCTTCCACCAGCGCCGTTTGGTCCGTGAGAAAGTCAGGCTGCTTGACACAATGCGTCATCAAGGCGTTCTGAATGCCATCCACCGGTTTGACCTCCGCCGTCTTGGGGTTGACCCAATCAACGGTTTGTCCATCGTCCAAATTCGCAAAGGTTTCCTGATGTTCAGGACATAACAGAGTGCGCAAATAGACATGCCAATCACGTTCGTTTTTCTTCCACCAATCAAAATCAATATGGAAAGGAGTCTTTACACTGGGTTTGACGAGGCTAAAACGTTTCGCTGTGCGTTCCACTCTTCATTACTCCAATTCACTCAAGCGGAAATGCAAATCACCTACATGAATGAACTCGGGCCGACTCGACAACAATGCGAACAAGGGTCCCGGTGGCACACGACGGACGATATTGGCGGCCGAATAAAGTTCCTGAGCATGCACATGTCCCTGAGGAGTCAGCTTGGACATATCGCGGATCAGATCCGCGACCAATTTATCGAAAGGACGCTTTTTATCCTGCAGCCAGACCTGATCGACATTTTCCATCGAGGGAATGGCAAATGCCATCCGTTCGTTGAACTCTGCTGAAATCGGCTGCTTCAACATCGCGAATACCACGCCGCCGTCCGTGCCGACAATCACAGTGCGTACCCAATCCTTTGTCGAGCGATAGGTACGTGCCTCGATCACGACTTCACCGGGATGATCGCCACGTCGAATCTGCACCAGACTGCCGGGCATCAAGTCGTTGTTCTTATACCATTCACGCAAACCGAACACATAGCCATGTTCACGCGCCACCCAGCCCGGCATGCGCTGAGTAGTCCGGCCATCCACCAAGGTGAAACGCACGCGCGGCAACTCGTAGGCAGTCGGGAACAAAGGCCGGACACGCGTCGAAAGCGGCAAGGTCCCGGCACGCAAATGTGGATAGATCAATGAAACCGTGACTTCCTTGATATCTCCCTTCGGCAGGCGGCCTCGACCTCACTCAATTCATCATCCAGCTGCGCTTCCAGATCCAGCATTTGTGGCGTAAGCTCCTGACGATCATATTCGATGGGAGTATAACGCAAATAAAGAGGCACCTCACGTACCTCAACTGGTTCAAGCCGCCGCAAACACCAGAGCACTTCACCGGCCGGTCCCACTTCATCGAAACGCGGGTCCTCCTGCAAAGCGAAATTGAGAGAAAACTCTGCCAGTTTGGGATTGACACCTTCGGGAAGAGCGACATCCTTGAGTAGCGCCGAAGTGGGAAGAGGCTCGCCTCCAGACATGTCCAAAACTGCTTCCGCCAAATTGAGGTGACCTACATTGACGTCGACCAGCAACGCCCGCGGGAACCAGCGACCTGCAATCCGAACCAGTTCGTCGTCAGCACGGAACGCCGCCTCGAGCTTCTTTTCGAGAGCGCGTCCATGCTCGCCCAAAATCGTTCCAGCGTCGAAGGCCGCGTCTTCAACCGGAGCAGGTTCATCGTTCAGCATATGCGTCGGAAGATTGGATGCAAAAAAACGATCAGCACCGTTGCCGAAATCAACGGTCAAGACATCGAACAGGCCCATCTGCGGATTGGAGCCAGCGCGCACCGCGGTGACCCTGCCATGCTTCCAATCCAGGGCGGGGAAGATCAGGTTATCACCAACTTGATAGGCTTCCTTCGGGATATAGGTTTTGCCGCCCGCCTCACGGCGTTGTTGCACCGCTTGTTGTTCGAGGCGAATACGCTCGTTGACAAATACAGAAACAAGCTCACGCACTGTCAGCGGAGTTTCAAGTTCGAACAGATGATTATGGAGATATTCAACGTCTTGCTGTGTGATCTGGAGGTCAGTCCAGTAGTCTGTGGAAATGATAGGGTCGCTTACCATTACTCTGCCTTATTATAGTTTCGCCGCATTTGTTTTATGTGCGCAGATATTATACCTTACCTTGTCAATGCTTGAAATTCCAGGATGTATAATCGTGGGTATGAGTCTTTCACTGATCGACGCCTTACGCGCGAGGCATGCCTCATCCATGGCATTCATCGGTGCAGGCGGCAAAAGTACGGCACTGTTCCAACTCGCTCGTCAATTGCCAGGCCCGGTCATCGTCACCGCGACCTCACATCTCGGCGTATGGCAAATTCCATGGGCAGATCGACACATCACCGCAGACGCACCAATCTCATCCAAGTCATTTGAACATGAATTTACTGGTGTGACTCTGGTCACCGGCTCGATCCAAGGAGATAGAACACAGCCAATCAATGAACCTGGCTTGGACTGGTTAAAGAATTTTGCCAAGGTCACTTTATTCCTTTGCTTATCGAAGCAGATGGAGCACGGCAAAAACCAATTAAAGCCTGGGCAGATCATGAACCACCCATACCAGCTTTTGTCGATCAAGTGGTGCAAGTGGTTGGTCTTGATGCATTGGGAAAACTATTGAGCGAGGAAGTCGTTCACCGCGCGGAATTATTTTCAAAGCTCAACGGATTAAAGATTGGGGAACCTATCACATCCCAGACAATTATGGGAACCTTGACACACCTCGAAGGTGGATTAAAAAACATGCCACCCAAGGCTCGCAGAGTAGTTTTACTTAATCAGGCAGAAACGCCAGAACTGCAAGCTGTCGCGCGCGGAATGGTATCAAGGCTGCTTAACGTTTATGACTCCGTGGTGATCGCGAGTTTGCAGCAGAAAAAAATATTCGCGGTGCATGAACCAATGGCTGGCATCATTCTGGCCGCGGGCAAATCTACACGTTATGGAAAACCGAAACAACTGCTCGACTGGCAGGGACAGCCTTTTGTGCGCGCTGTAGCAAAGACGGCTTTGGAGGCTGGACTTTCTCCAGTGGTGGTTGTAACAGGTGCGAATGCGGAAGGGATTGAAGCGGCGTTAAGAGATTTGAAGGTAAAAATAATCCAGAATACGGAGTGGAAAAGCGGTCAGAGCAGTTCGATCAAGGAAGGGGTTAACATTCTCTCCCAAATCCAGCAACGCCCATATTCTATTGAACAAAAAGATTCTCACATCGTATTTGGGGGAGGCCGGGAGGGGGCCGGGGCCGCTATCTTTCTGCTCGTGGACCAGCCACAGATAACCACCTTAGTCCTTCGGGCATTGGTAGAAAAACACGCAGAAGGACTGTATCCTGTCGTCGCGCCGATGGTGACGGACCGCCGCGCGAATCCTGTTTTGTTCGATCGGTCCACATTTCCTGATCTGATGACCCTGGAAGGAGATGTGGGCGGACGGGCTTTGTTTCACAAATATCGCGTAGAATATCTTCCTTGGCATGATGAACGCCTGTTATTGGATGTTGATACACCCGAGATGTATCAACGCCTGATTGCCGATGAAAATTTATGATCTCAGCCATTATCCTTGCCGCAGGTAAATCGAAACGAATGGGACAGCCCAAAATGCTTTTGCCATGGGGGGAAGCCAGCGTCATCATACACGTACTATCTGTATTCGAGAAGGCTGGCATCGAGGAGATCATTATCGTAACAGGCGGGGCACGGGAAAAAGTCGAAGAGACGGTGAAAGATTATCCAGTACGAACCATTCATAATCGCGAGTACGCCAACGGCGAGATGTTATCTTCACTGCAATGCGGGCTGGAAGCCATAACGAGTCAGACGCAGGCGGTTCTAATTGGTCTCGGTGATCAGCCTCAGGTCGAGGAAAGAAGCGTGCGTTCGATCTGTGAAAGGTATCGGGAGAATAAACCCAGCCTGATCGTACCAAGTTTCCAGATGCGGCGCGGGCATCCCTGGTTGGTGGCGCGTCCACTTTGGGATGAAATCCTGGAAATGAAACCCCCGGCCTCACCGCGCGATTTTCTGAACAAGCACGCGCACGAAATCGAATATATGGAAATCAATTCAGAAAGTATCCTGGCAGACCTGGATACGCCGGAAGATTATCAAAAATCCAAACCATCACACAACATTCCATGAAACGAAGCCTTCTCTATAAAACCGTCAGCACGCTGGTCAGGATTGGCACAGAAATCTTATGCCGCATCGATGAGCCGGACATCAACAAAATACCGGCTTATGGCCCTTTGATTGGATATGCCAATCACACCGGGCAAATCGAAATCCCCATCTTGTTCGGACAGTTGCAACCGCGTCCAATTACAGCCGTGGCAAAAATCGAAGTATGGGACAATGCCTTCCTGCGCTGGGTATTTAATTTCTGGGGAGTCATTCCAATCCGACGCGGAGAGTCAGATGCCAGCGCCATGCGTAAATCAGTCGAGGCCGTGAAGAAGGGAATGATCCTGGGCATCTCACCGGAAGGGACGCGCAGCACCTCTGGAAAGTTGCAGCGCGCGTATCCGGGCGTGGTAACCCTGGCCCTGCTTTCCGGCGCGCCATTGATCCCAGTGGCGCATTGGGGAGGAAAAGAGTTTCGCAAGAATCTCGTTCGTCTTAAGCGCACGGATTTTCACATCCGGATTGGAAATGCGATTCGCTTGAAAGTGGAGGGCGTTCGGATGACGCATGAGGTGCGCCAACAGATCGTCGATGAGATGATGTACCGGCTGGCCGAACTGCTGCCCGAGGAGTTGCGCGGCGAGTACGCGGATATGTCGAAGCATAAAAAAGTTTATACGGAAGAATGTGAATTGTAGGTCGGGTTGGCAGCCTGGCCGTCATTTGAGGATGCAATATTCGGCGGGATGACATCCCGCACACAATTCACTTTATTTTGTAAAAATATGCGTTGGTCGCGCGTTTTTCAAACCCCATCGTCGGATAAAACTGATTGGCCGCCTGGCGTTGAAAGTTGGAGGTCAGTGCCACACCGTTCGCACCGGCTTCGCGCGCAAGTTCGATCGCGAAACGAATTAGCGCTTCGCCAATTCCACGTCGACGCATGCCCTCGTCTACGACCAGATCTTCCACGATCGAGCGGAGTCCGGTCGGCACACGATAAATCGTCAGCGTGAGGACCCCGGCGATTTGGCCGTGCCCGTCTGGATCACGCGCCATCAGCAGCATGGAGGATTCGGATTCGATTAATGCGTCCAATTCTGAGAGAGTCGGTGGAATCTTACCTGGACCCAGTTGGGGAATCAGCCTCCGTAAGGCCTCATAAATTTCATCTGTGACCGCGCAGGCTTTTTCAATGTACATGCGAGCTACGCGGCCTGTTTGATGCGCAATGGGAGTCTTTCAAACACGGTTCACCTCTTTGAGTAGGGTTAAGTGCCGCAATTCTAAAAGGAAAAAGATGCGCTTTGATGCAAGAGAGTTGACAGGTGAAAACTCATACGAGAGCACATATTCCTGCAAGGTATTCTTGAGGACAGTTTTACTACAGAAGCCATAACGAAACGTTTGTCATAATTGACTCTAGCACAAGATATAAACAGCAAATTCCAAACAATATTTTGTTCTGGGGAGGCTTCATGGAAAGAAAAACAGTTTATTTAGACCAATACCTTCGCCAAAATTAGGTGAATGAAATAGGGCTTATCGAGTAAAGTTGTGTCTCTCACAACCCAGCCTACTCGGAAAAGCCCATGCCAGAGATTTTAGCACTTTTACAAGCCATTGCGCCTCTTTTAACCAAAACGACTTTTCGCCAGATGAGCCAGGTTATCTTTGGGATGCTGGTGGCCAGTGGCCGGATTACCATGTTGGGTCTGTCGCGCTGGACCGAGAAGGGTGGCAGTTATCGGACCATCCAGCGTTTTTATCATAGCGTACTTTCCTGGAGAGTTCTCCAATGGTTGTTTTTTCGGGAACGCTTTTTGAAGCCGGAAGACGAGTACCTTATCGCAGGCGATGAAGTAGTCGTCAGCAAAGCCGGCAAAGAAACCTATGGACTGGATCGCTTTTTCTCGGGCATTCAGCAACAGGTTATTCGCGGGTCTCTCGTTTTTCACTTTTTCCCTGGTGAATGTTCGGGAAGAGCAATCGTATCCGATGCAGACCACGCAAATGGTCAAAAGCGCGGAAGAAAAGGCGGCCAGCAAAGCCAAAGCTGAAGCGAAAAAGGTTCAAGAACACAGGTGAACCGAAAAAGCGAGGCCGCCCAAAGGGTAGCAAGAACAAAGACAAACAGGCGGTCGTACTCAATCCTGAGTTGGTGCGCATCCAAAAAGCCTTGCAAAGCCTGTTGGAAACGGTCGGTACAGCCATTCCCTTGAAATATGTGGTGCTGGATGGGCATTTTGGCAACTATCCGAGCGCTTTCATGGTCCGGCCAGACGAATCTGCACTTGATTTCCAAGTTGCGTTCCGATGCGGCACTCTATCCAGCCTTTGAAGGCGAACACTGTGGCCGAGGCCCAAAGCCCAAGTATGGCGCAAAGATCGATGTGCGACAAGCTGGATGCGAAATATTTGAAAGAAACGTCCATCGAAGACCAATCTGCGCACCGACATCTATCAGGGCCAGTTCTACAACAAAGAGTTTGCGTTTGCTTTGAATGTGGTCATCATTCTCAAGACCAATCTGGACGACACACACCCAGGCGCACGTCATTTTGTTCAGCACAGACTTGGAGCAGGCTTACGATAAAATCATCAAGTTCTACAGCCTGCGCTTCCAAATCGAGTTTAACTTCCGCGACGCCAAGCAGTACTGGGGCTTGGAAGACTTCATGAATGTCAAAGAAACCGCCGTCACCAATGCGGCCAATCTGTCGTTTTTCATGGTCAACTTCAGCTCATGCGTTATTACAGCCGTTCCGACAACAAAATCCTGGAATACAGCATCCTGGATTTGAAATCACACTATCGTGGCTACCGATATGCCAGCGAGACAATCAAAATGCTTCCGCAAAAACCTGATGCCATTTTATTGGCTGACATTTTTCAACAAATCGCCCGCTTGGGCGCTATTCATCCCGCTTTTACAGCCTTCCGCCAGCCCATAATTGGCGAAGGTATTGTTAGACACCAATATTCTTTCTCGAATGTATGATTTGGATATGTCGGCAGAGACGCGTGATACTCTTGCTAGGTTGGTAGCGATAGATGAAATAGATTTTGTAACATCGCCAAAGACTCAACAAGAAATATTACAAACATCAGACAAACGAAGAAGTTCTTCATTAACAATTCGTTTATGGAATTATGAGAAAGATACCAGTTCGCGGTGCGGTTATGGTAACCGGTGGAACCTTAGAGAGTGTTTTAAAAGTCAAGTTGCGACGATTTTGAGCATGCGTCGGATGCTGGCGATGTAGACCATGCTCTCACTGGAGGATGTGGTGTGTTCATAATCACGAGCCAGGCGACGGTAACGACCCAGCCAACCGAAAGTTCGCTCCACGACCCAGCGATGCGGCAAGACTTTGAACCCTTTGACATCATCGGAACGTTTTACGATCTCCAGCACCCAGCCAAATTGTTTGTGAACCTTCTCCACGATCGATGTGTAAGCGCCATCGGCCCAGATCAATTTCAGGCGACAGTAGCGATTGTACAAACTATGTTTAATGCGCTCAAACAATTTCTGCAAGGTCAGCAGACCTCCCGCTCCGTCTTGAATGCTTGCGCTATGCACCCTAACCAGCAACACCAGCCCCAAAACGTCCACAATCAGGTGCCGTTTCCTGCCTGGCGTTTGCTTATGGACCTCTACGCCGCGTTCTTCACCACCTTCCGAGGTTTTGACGCTCTGGCTGTCAATCACCGCAGCACTGGGCTGCTCATTCCGTCCAGCTTTCTGGCGCACCTGCTTCACCAGGACCCCATTCATCTGTTCCCACAGCCCCTCGCCCTTCCAGCGCCAATAATAGTAGTACACGGTGCCCCAAGGCGGAAAATTCACCGGCAACATCCGCCATTGGCAGCCGGTGCGGTTCACATACAAGATCCCATCCATAATTTGCCATTTTTCCCATTTCAGCGGGCGACCCAGGGTATTGCTGGAAAAGAATTCCGAAATCAGTTGCCATTCGGTATACTTCAAATCAGTCGGGTAGGTTTGGGTGAATGTGCTCATTCCCCTATCTTACCCGACTACTTTTAAAACACTCTCTTAGGTGATGGCCCTCTTTGGAGGAGGTAGCATTACTGAGTTTAATCCTGTCTACATGAAGCTTACATCAATCTTTGACGATGACGATGCTGAGCATATCCTTCATGCATTGATGGCCAAGTGTGATTATTTTGTAACATTTGATAAGAAGACAATCCTAAATCGTGCAGCAAAATACCATAATGAGGTCCAAAAACTCTTCGATACCCTGAGGCTAGCTTCGCCTGAGGATGCCGTACGCATGATTGAAAGCGCAAGAAGCAAAGGTTGATCAATCCATAAATTAGAAAATGCCCGATGACATCGGGCATTTTCTTTGAATTAAACATGACAGTCAACTCAAGAACATACAGAGTACCATCCAACTATCGATGCATCTTTCACAATTATGTCTTCACCAACGCAACGGTAAGGTTCTCGCCATCGAATTCATCATGGACGACGGATAGATCATCCGGCGGATTCCCAAACTTGAGTGCAGCGGTGAGCGTCTCGGTGGTGATGTAATCTTTGTGCGCCTTGATGGCGGCTTTCAGACCGTCCGACGCCTCGACGAACAACTCGATACGATCCGCCACATCCAGTCCATCGCTCTTGCGCAGATCCTGCACACGGCGGACAAACTCACGCGCCAGGCCTTCCTGAATCAGTTCGGGAGTAAGCTCGGTCACCAGTGCGGCCACGTAAGCGCCTTCTTCAGCAACGGCAAAACCTTCCTTGGCTAGCGCCTTGACTTCCACTTCATCAGGCAGGATGTCATAGGTTGTCCCGTCCGCGGTGACTTTCAGTGAGTTGCCTTCCAGCAAGGTGTGCGCGGATTCCTCTGCATTCATCGCCAGGATGGCCTTCTGAATCGCCGGGAATTTATTGCCATATTTCTGTCCCAATTGCTTGGGCAAAGGCTTGACCGTATGCGAGAGGGCCTCGGTCGAGGCGTCCAGCAAGCGGACTTGTTTGACGTTCAATTCATCCGTGAACAAATCCGCGTAGGTCTCCACGGCCTGTCGCTCGGAGGCATTCCCGACCGAGAAGGCAGCTTGGACCAACGGCTGACGGACTTTGCGATTCGCTTTTTGACGGGCGGCATGTCCCAGCGAGACAAGGCGCATCACCAGATCCATATCACGGTTGAGGGATTCATCGATCATCTCCGGCAGCACTTCCGGCCACTTCGCCAGGTGCACCAATTCAGGCGCGGCCTCATCGACTGAACGGACGAGGTTCTGATACAACTCGTCGGCCAGGAAAGGCATGGAAGGTGCCAGCAGCTTGGCGACGGTGACCAGAGCCGTATACAGGGTGGAGTAGGCGGCCTGTTTATCGGAATCAAATTCCGACTTCCAGAAGCGGCGGCGTGAACGTCGCAGATACCAGGTCGACAACTTCTCCACGAATCCTTCGATCGGACGCGTGGCGTTCGGTACATCATAATTTTCATAGGCGGCCGTCACGTCACGGACCAGTACGTTCAGTTCGGATAATAGCCAGCGGTCCAGATCACTGGTCGCGATCGGCATGGTTGTCACGGTGGGTTTGTCGAGATTCGCGTAAGTCACGAAGAACGAATAGACATTCCACAACGTGAGCGTGAAACTACGCACCACCTCGCCCACCAAAGCCGAAGAGAAGCGACGCTCGTTCCCAGGCGGAGTCGCCGTGTAGAGATACCAACGGAACGCATCCGCGCCATGTGCGCTGAGCACATCCCAGGGCACGATGATATTGCCTTTGCTCTTGGACATCTTCTGCCCCTCGCCATCCAGGATCAAGCCCAAGCAGATGACGTTCTTGAAAGCGACTTCACCGAACAACAATGTGCTGATGGCATGCAGCGAATAGAACCAGCCGCGCGTCTGATCGACGGCTTCACAGATGTAATCCGCGGGAAATTGAGATTTGAATATCTCCTGGTTCTCGAACGGATAATGCCATTGCGCCACCGGCATCGAACCGGAGTCGAACCACACATCGATCAGGTCCGGCACACGTGTCATTTGGCCGCCACAATCGGGACAATCCCAATGCACCTGATCCACATAGGGACGATGCAGGTCAAGCTCACCCAGGTCGCGTCCGGCTTTTTCGGAGAGTTCCGCCACCGAACCGATGCCTTCGCGATGTTTGCAGGCCTCACATTCCCAAACGGGCAGCGGCGTACCCCAATACCGCTCGCGGCTCAACGCCCAGTCGATGTTGTTCTCCAGCCAGTTCCCGAAGCGGCCCTCCTTGATATGCTCGGGCACCCAATTGATGGTGTTATTCAACTCGACCAATTTTTCGCGGAAAGCACTGGTACGGATGTACCAGGACTCACGGGCGTAATACATCAGCGGTGTTTTGCAACGCCAGCAAAATGGATAGGCATGGGTATACAGTTCCGAGCGGAACAACAAGCCACGTGCCTCCAAATCCTGAATGATCAGCGGGTCGGCGTTCTTGATGAATTGTCCACGCCAGGGTTTTACTTCGGGCACGAAAGTTCCATCCGGCGCGACCGTCATCAACACCGGCAAATCATATTCCTTCGCCACTTCCATGTCTTCCGCGCCGAAAGCCGGAGCGATATGAACTAGACCGGTGCCATCTTCCGTGGTCACATAATCTGCCAATGCCACATAATGGGACGGCTTGTCCGGAGGCAGAAAAGTGAAAAGCGGATGATATTTTGTGCCTTTAAGCTTCCGGCCTTTGAAGGTTTCCAGAACTTCCACCTGTTCATCTTTGAAAACTTTTTCCAGCAGGGGCCTGGCAAGGATCAGCTTCTCCGTACCGCCGTTATGCACGTGTTCCACGAGCACATAATCCACATCTGGATGCGCGGCCACGGCGACGTTGCCCGGCAAGGTCCAGGGGGTCGTGGTCCAAACCAACAAGGATGTATCGGGTTCATCCACCAGAGGCAGGCGCACATATACGGAAGGATCATCGGTATCATGAATTGCATCTGGATAATGAACTTCATGATCGGAAAGCGGCGTGCCACAACGCGGACAATAAGGCACAACCTTGTAGCCTTTAAAGAGAAGTTCCTTGTCCCAGAAACTCTTCAGGATCCACCAAACCGACTCGATGTAATCGTTGGTGTAGGTCACATAGGCTTCTTTAAGATCGACCCAGAAGGCGATGCGGTCTGTCAGACGTTCCCAATCCTGAATGTAGGTAAATACCGACTTCCTGCAAAGTTCGTTGAACTTATCGATGCCATATTCTTCGATTTGGTGTTTGCTGTTGAAACCAAGCTGCTTCTCGACTTCGATCTCCACCGGTAAACCATGCGTATCCCACCCGCCGCGCCGCGAGACATGATAGCCGCGCATGATCTTATAACGCGGGAACATATCCTTGAAAGCGCGCGCCAACACATGGTGCACACCTGGCTTTCCATTGGCCGTGGGAGGACCTTCGTAAAAAACATACTCGGGCCCGCCCACGCGTTGCGTGAGCGTTTTCTCAAAGATCTTGGTTTGCTTCCAAAACTTCAACACATTTTCTTCCATGGCGGTCACGTTAAGTTTTGATGAAACAGGTTCGAACATTCATGCCTCCGATTTTGGGCTGTCGTTGCTTCGTCGATTAGTCTCGATACATGGCGCCAAGGCGCCACACTCGACCATCACTCCTCGCAAGGACAGACGATTTAAAAATAAAACTCCCATCTCACACAGAGACGAGAGCCAGGCTCACGCGATACCACTCTGATTTCACGCCAACGGCGTGACACTCATTGGACGACGATCATCATCCTGTTCTGGTAACGGAGAACAAGTCCGGCTTTCCTACTCTAGTCTGGTTTCAGATTGCGGCTTCGGGAGGATTTTCAGTCCGTTTCATTGACCTGGCTTTCACTATTCCCAGGCTCGCTGCCAACTGGGCGGGCTTACTCGTTCCCATCATCGCTTTTTCCCGCTTCACGGGATAATAATGTTTCGCCGATTATGCCACACTTCAATTTGACCGTCAACAACATGCGCGGGATAATGAGCGTATCATGACTGCATCGCAGCTCACAATCAAATCCCTACCCCCGGCATCTTCCTCACAAATCGTCAGCACCTCTTCTCTCAGCCTCAGCCTGCCTCAGCCGCCGAAGCGCTTTTTCCGTCATGGCTGGCAATCTTGGACCTTCACAACCTGGCTCGATCCAGGCGATCCGCCGGTTCCCGTCCGCGCACCCGAGTTCCGCATCAAGGATGAGGATCCCGCGTATTTATTCCACAAAAACCATCTGAGCGCCTGGGTTGGTGCGGTGGAACTTGGCGAAGAGGATATCGTTCTGCTCGGCGCGCTAAACCTCGGCGGCCGTGTAGCATTGGACGGTACGGCTCTCAAAGGATTCTACGAAACCGTGGGGCGGACACCTGCGCCGAACCGCAGGTTTGGTGATGATATTCCGACCTACGAATGGTTCATGGCCCGCGGCCAGGAAGAACATGTTTTTGCCAAATATACAGACTTGCTCCAAACGAGGTTTGGTAAGACCCGATTCGACCATGCCCCGCGTGTTTGGTGCTCGTGGTACAGCCTGTATCGCTGGATTCATGAAGATATCCTTGAAAAAGCCCTGCACGATTTCGGCGATATGCCCTTCGATGTTTTTCAGGTCGATGATGGCTGGCAGCTCGCCTACGGAGACTGGGAACCGAACAGGAGATTTTCCTCCGGCATGCAGGCGCTGGCAGATAAGATCTCTGCGACGGGCCGAACCCCCGGTCTCTGGCTGGCACCCTTCATGATCTCGCCACACTCGCAATTGGCAAAAGATCATCCGGACTGGTTATTGCGCGACGAAAAAGGAAATCCCGTCTCCGCCGGCATCACCTGGAGTGGACATCCTTATGGCTTGGACTCCAGTCATCCTGAAGTGTTGGAGTCGCTTGCTCAACTTATTCAGAAAGTTCGTGATTGGGGCTATGGCTATCTTAAACTTGACTTTTTGTATATCGGCGCGTTGATCGGTAATAGATACAAGGATATTCCGCGAGAAGTTGCTTATCGCCACGCGTTGCAAGTCATCCGCGCAGCCGCGGGCGATGCATATATCCTGGCTTGTGGCGCGCCGATCATCCCCTCTTTGGGCTTGTGCGACGGCTTGCGCATCGGCCCGGATGTCAGTCCCTACTGGCTCAATAAGCCATTATCCGTTTGGCTGAATAATCCCAACGACACCTCCACACAAAATGCCATTCGAACCAGTGTTCATCGTCTTTGGCTTAAGCCGCTGCTCAACATCGACCCGGACGTGCTGTACTTTCGTTCGAGGTACAACGCGTTGGGACCAAACGAACGACAACTGCTGCAAGATTTGGGAACCATCACTGGCTTCAAGGCCACCTCTGATCTGCCGCAATGGTTGACTGCCAAAGAACAGGAAACACTCTCCGATTTTTTGAAATCAAATTTCACGGTTGAGAAGAAGCGCCGTTACGAATATCAAATTGATAAACGAGAGGTGGATTTCAGCGCGGTGGTCCCGGTTCAATCAGCGGATATGAATATCCCCGTCTGGTTGGCACAAAATATCGGCTTACTGAAAATGATCCGGCGTCAGGTTTTGCCCGCCATCTGGGAAAGCAAACGTTTATGAAGCGGCGCTCTCCAATATAAATAGCGTAAGTTCTGCTGGACAATTGAAGCGAACCGCGAACTTATCCATGCCTACACCACGATTCGTATATTGGAACATATCCTTGACCTTATACAATCCGCTCGGATATTTTTTGCCCAAATAAGGAAGGATGGGCGGACCATAAAAAGGCAGCACGATTTGTCCGCCGTGGGTATGGCCCGAAACTTGCAGATCAAACTTCCCGGTCGCTGCGCTCTGCGTGGCAAAGTCCGGCTCATGGGCCAACAGGATCGCCGCGCCCGAATCACTTAATTGCGCGATCGCATCATTCAAGCGAACGCGCCCAGCCTGGATATCATCCACGCCGCAGAGATGTAAATGCTCTCCAGCGCGCGTCAAGGTAAATACGGTGTTTGTCAAATCCCGGATGCCAGAACAACACAACATTTCACGGATGGCTTCCGGTTTGGTCCAATAATCATGATTTCCCAGCACTGCAAAAGAGGGAACTGCCCGCGCCAGAGGTGACAAGACCGCCCTGAGATCTTCGATCCATTGTTTCGAACTTTCGGTGAAACCGCGTCCCAGTAGAAAATCACCGGTGATGAATAGCACATCAGGCCTTTGAGCCAATACTGAACCGGCCACCTGCTGAAGGCGCGTTTTGTTCATCCAACCGCCCATATGGATGTCACTGATCAGGGCCACGCGCAGACCCGAAAAGGCAGGAGCCAGCCTGCCCAACTTGAGGTGCAGCGTTTCGACTTTCAACCAATTCGAGGGAACGAAGAAAGCAGAACTAAGCCCGCTGACTCCCAGCAGGAGAAAATCCAACTTAGCCGTGCTTAGCAGTTGACGAAGTTTACGGCGTATCAATGTCCCGAAAGCTTTCGATGTCTATGGATTGAAAAGCTGATCTGTCCTCGCCGCCATGATGAAATCGTTCTTGTGCAAACCTTTCACCACATGCGTCCACCATTGCACTGTGACGCTCCCCCATTCCGTCGTAAGCAGAGGATGATGATCTTCTTCTTCAGCAATGGCCCCTACCTTGTTCGTGAATTCCAGGGCTTGCGCAAAGTTCTTGAATTTAAAAACGCACTGCAAGCGCCGGATATCCGCTACTTCCATCACCTGCCATTCCGGAATTTGCGGAAGCAATTCAGAGATTTCGGCATCCGTCAACGCCCGTTCACCACCGCGGCAGGGGATACATTTGAGTTGAGATAATTCGCTCATCCGGAAAACTACTTCGGCTCAGTATGGGTCTCTGAAACAGAACTCGCATCCGCCGCAGACTCGTCCTTTTCATCGGCGGAGAAAGATTCACGGAAGGAACGAATTCCTTTTCCGATTTCACCCATGGCCTTGCCCAATCGACCCGGTCCAAAGATCAACACCACAATGACAAGAATAATTAATAGCTCGGGAGCACCTAGATCAAACATTTTATTTTTCCTTTCACCGTTAAGTGTAAACCCGTGAGGTGAAAATTGGATTAAACCGGCTGAGCCTTCGATCTTGTCAATCAATGTTGTGATCAATAAAATACAAATAACCCTGACGGCCGCCCTGTTTATGCCACAAATCGACCGATTTGCGAATTCGCTTCAGACAATCCATAATTTCGTCTACAGCGATTGGCTCTGGTCTCAGTTCAGCAAGTCCTTTCCCGGCAATCATATTCCTCCGACCAATTCGCCATTCGCACACTTCTTGAACGCTGTCGTAAACCATTTGGACATTGTCGCCAAGTTTCGGCTTGGGAATTAGCCTGCTCTGCTTTTCGTTTCGATATTCGGTCCAAAGCAAATTCAGCACTTTATCAACATCGTAATCCAGCAAATCGTCATGTTCACGATAGACATTTAATATCGCCATTTCGATATTCTGCAGAACATCCAGATATTCGTCTTCGAAAGACGGCATGATTATTTCTCCATCAGCGCCGAGTCTTATGCAGAGCACACCTTCATAACGCCTCAACCAGAGTTTGGATGGCACTTGCGCTAGGCAAATGGACGCGTATCACTTTCCGCTTCGCTTCGATCAAGGCTTCGTAATCCCCCAGGGCCTGTGCACGAATCAGCGTGCCGAACGTCAGGCCTTCTTTCGGCACTTTAAAATCCTCTGCCGGCTCGGCGGTAATTTGAATAAAGAGTGCGTTCTTCGATCCACCCTTATGGAATTGACCGGTCGAATGTTGGAAGCGCGGACCAAAACCAGCAGTGACCGCGTTGCCAGTCCTGGCACGGATTGCCACCCTCATCTGCTGTAAAGCTTCGATCATTTCTTCATTGCGCGGGATATAGGCATTGATGGCTACATATCCATTCGGCCTGGCTTTCCTCAAAAAGCCGTTCAAGACTGTCTTCAAGGACGCACCGGTCACACTGGATGGAGAAAACACCTTCACGCCCTCTTTTTTCCAGGCGGCCCTGCCTTCTTTCAACTTGCCCTTCTTCTGATAACCGGCGATCTTTGCCTTCGTAATTTTCTTGCTTGATTCAACGTTCGGCTGATCGAAGGCGTTCACGCCGATAATCGAGCAGGCAACGGAAACCGCGATTTCCCAACGGAACATCTCGGCGCCAATTTCATAGACACCGGGTATGCCAAACTTCAATACTGGATAACCCGCCTCACGCAACGTTTTGACATTTTCATCAAACTCACCCGTCTGACGCAGATAAACGAAGAAGCGATCATTGCCATAAACTTTTGGATCGGCTACGGGCTCCAATGGCACCGGCAGGATGCCTTTCCCTTCCTTGCCACTTGACTCAGCGACGATCTGCTCGATCCAGCCGGCAAAGGCGGACAACGGCGCGTCGGCCAGGACTGTCAGCTTGTCGCGGCCCTCGGAGGCCGCCTCGCCGATCACCGCTCCCAAGCCCAAACCGGGATTGCGCGCCGCCGGGACATATTCCCTGCATTGGGCGCGCATGCCGTCCGCCTGGTCGAGCAATTGCTTCAAATCCATGCCAAGCAAGGTAGCCGGGACAAGACCAAAGTCCGTCAAGGCGGAGTAACGTCCACCGACAGTTTCATCAGCAGAAAAGATCTTCCGAAAGTTTCGCTTTCTCGCCAATATTTCAAGTGAGGTGCCCGGATCAGTCGTCGCCACAAATCGGGGTCCAGCCTTCTTGCTGAGCTTCCAGAAATAATTAAAAGCCGATAACGTCTCTGCCGTGCCACCAGACTTGCTGGCCACAATATATATGCTTTTATCAGGCGGATAATTTTCCGCGGCCTCGGCAACCTGCACAGGATCTGTTGAATCGAGAATCGCAAGCGATAGCGGCGCATCGATCTTCGCCGCCGCGAGCAGGGAACTAAACACTTCCGCCGTCAACGAAGAACCACCCATGCCCAATACCAAAGCACGATCGATTCCGGCCTTTTGTATTTCCTTTGCGAAGGCTTGATACTCCTTCATCTTTTTGCGCGCTTTATCAGTCGAGTCCATCCAGCCCATACGCTTTCGTACTTCCGCCCGGCCTTCGGGGTCGCTCGTCCACAATGTGGGGTCATGTTTCCATAGGCGCGCAGGAACGGAATCCGTTTCAAGCTGCGCGATGCGTTTGGCCACGGCATCCGCCAGAGGTCCAAGGGTAGAGACGGCGTTCTTCCTTCTTTCATCGATCGTCTTGAGCAATTGTGCAAAGGCATCCGCAAAGGCCTTCACACCTTCATCTTCCAATTCCTGGGTCACGACCTCCATCGAGATGCCCGCCGCTTCGAGTTGCTCGATCTCCCGCTGCGCCTGCTCCACATCACGCGTGATGGTCAACTCGGCATGACCGTGATCCTTGAAAGCATCCAAGGTTTGCGGCGGAACGGTATTGACAGTTTCCGGTCCGATCAAATTGTCAACGTAGAGCGTATCTGGATAGGCGGGATTCTTGGTGCTGGTGCTGGCCCATAACGGACGCTGCACGTGCGCGCCTTTCACCCTGAGATTCTCCCAGCGATGCCCCACAAAGGTTTGTTGATATTGATCATAAGCCAGCTTGGCGTTGGCAATGGCCGCTTTGCCACCCAAAGGAGATTCGGCAGGAAGTTTCGGATCGACTTTGCTATCGACGCGCGAAACAAAGAACGAAGCCACCGAAGCAATATGATCGATCGGGTTGCCGGCAGCGAGGCGATCTTCCAGGCCGCTCAGATAGGCATCCATCACTTCAGCATAACGCACAAGCGAAAAGATAAGCGTAACATTGACATTCACGCCCGCGGCGATGGCCTTGCGAATGGCAGGCACACCTTCTTTCGTGGCGGGAATTTTGACCATCAGATTCGGTCGCTTGACGCGTGCCCAGAGTTGCTGCGCTTGGGCCGCCGTGGCCTCGGTATCATGTGCGATGTTTGGACTGACTTCCAAACTCACGTAGCCGTCACCACCGTTCGATTCTTCATGCAGAGGTGAGAAGGCATCGCAGGCAGCTTTGATATCTTCGATCGCCAGTTGCCAGAAGATCTTTTCCGCGTCCCAGCCGGCCCAGGCCAGCGGAGTCAACGCCGAGTCGTAATCTGTTGAGTTCGCGGATCGCGTGATTGAAGATGGACGGGTTGGAAGTAACACCCCGAATGTCGCCACGGTCGATCATGGCCTTGAGTTCGCCATTCTCCAATAACTTGCGTTGAATATTATCGTACCAAAGAGATTGGCCGAGTTGTGTAAGTTTCTCGATTGTCGATGTCATGTGTTTACCTCTCTACAAAACGGATTCGCCGTTTTCCATTTTATGGATCTTGTTCACACGTCGTGCCAGTCTTTCCCCACCGGACTTATCCCCCTGATATTCTGCATTCAAGAATGCAGGGATCAGCGCCTTTGCCAATTCGGGCCCGATCACCCGGCCGCCGAGACACAGCACATTCATATCATCATGGAGTACGCCTTGTGCGGCGGAATACGTGTCGTGGCAAATGGAGGCGTATACGCCTTTCATCTTATTGGCGGCGATGCACGCGCCTACACCAGAACCGCACACCAAAATTCCGCGTTCGGCCTCCCCGTTCTGAATGGCGCGTCCAACTTTCTCCGTATAGTCCGGGAAGTCCACCGGCTCGGCGCTGTTTGTGCCCATGTCAATCGGCTCATGTCCCGCGGCGCGGATGGAGTCCAGTACAGTTTGTTTGAGCGGGAAACCCGCGTGATCAAAACCAACAGCAATTTTCATCGTCACCTCTGGTGGTCGAGTGGTCCCACTAGCCCATGGCAGGACGTATCGAGACCACATTACACAATTCTAGTTTTGCCTGTAATTGGTAGTCTCGATACAGGTGCGAAGAACCCGCGCCTTACTCGACCACCGGATTATTTACAATAATTCCTTCGCCTTCGCCACGATGTTCTCAACAGTGAAACCCAAGTGTTTGAAGATTTCATTATAAGGAGCCGAGGCACCGTAACGATCCAAGCCGATGACGGACTTGGTGTATCGTTCCCAGCCGAGGGTGGCACCCGCTTCGACAGCCAGTCGGGCCGTGACATTCTTCGGCAACACCGACTCGCGATAAGCCTCATCTTGTTTCTCGAACAGTTCCCAACTGGGGAAGGAAACCACGCGCGTTTGAATTTCTTCGGCAAACAATCTCTCTGCCGCCGAATAAATCAAACTCACCTCAGAACCCGATGCCATCAGAATCACTTGTGGCTGATCGCCAAAATCTTTCAACACATAAGCGCCCTGGGATAGTTTGACAAAAGGTCCCATGGCCAGTGTCGGAACGGCCTGGCGCGTGAGAACCAGAGTGGTCGGTCCATCACGGTGGGTGAGGGCAAATTTCCACGCTTCCGCGACCTCGTTCGCATCCCCGGGACGGATCACCACCAGATTGGGAATGGCACGCAAGGCGGCCAGATGCTCAATCGGCTGATGCGTCGGCCCATCTTCACCCAACCCAATGCTGTCATGGGTAAAAACAAAAATCGTGGGGATATGTGAGATCGCCGCAATTCTTATTGCCGGTTTCATATAATCGGAAAACACGAGGAAGGTCCCGCCATAGGCGATGAGGCCGCCGAAAAGATTCAAGCCGTTCAGGGCCGCCCCCATCGCATGCTCGCGCACACCATAATGGACGTAATGTCCGCCTGGATTGTCCTTCTCAAAGTCTCCTGCTTTCTCAAATTTTGTGTTGTTCGAGGGTGTTAAGTCCGCCGAGCCGCCAACTAATTCAGGTAGTTTTTCGGACAAAGCATTCAACACTTTTCCCGAGGAGGCGCGTGTGGCCATCCCCTTCTCATCCGCAGAGAACTTCGGCAGGTCGGCATCCCAGCCTTCGGGGAGTTCGCCCTTTAAGCGCCGCGCCAGTTGCTCGCCCAGAGCCGGATAAATCTTCTTATACGTGCCGAAGCGCTAACTCCAATCGGCCTCCAGGCCGCGGCCGCGATCCACGGCCTCGCGATAAAACTCCATCACATCGCCAGGAATGAGGAAGCGCGGCTCCTCCGGCCAGCCAAGATTTTCCTTCGCCGCATTCAATTCCGCATCACCCAGCGGTTCACCGTGCGCCTTGGAGGTACCCTGCTTGTTGGGCGCGCCGTAGCCGATGGTGGTGCGGACGCAGATCAGCGAGGGACGCGCATCTTCCTTGGCAGCGCGAATGGCTTTGTCGATGGCTTCGACATCGTTGCCATCCTCCACCTTCTGCACATGCCAGTGATAGGCTTCGAAACGCGCGGCACGGTCTTCAGTGAAGGCCAGATTGGTGGAGCCATCGATCGAGATATGATTGTCATCGTACAGATAGATGATGCGTCCCAAACTGAGGTGTCCGGCCAGCGAAGCGGCCTCGGAGGAAACTCCTTCCATCAGATCGCCGTCGGTCACGATGCCATAGATATGAGATTGAATGAGTTCATATTCAGGTTTGTTGAACGTAGCAGCCAAATGCGCCGCCGCGATGGCCATCCCCACACCCTGACCGAATCCCTGCCCGAGCGGGCCGGTCGTCACCTCGACGCCGGGAGTCAGGCCGCGTTCCGGATGACCCGGTGTAATACTTCCCCACTGACGGAAGTGCTGGATGTCATCCAATGAAACATCATAACCCGTCAAATGCAACAAAGAGTACAGGAGCATGGAACCATGACCGCCGGAAAGGATGAAACGGTCGCGTCCTGCCCAATTGGGATTGCGCGGATTGTGACGCAGATGGCGCGTCCAAACGGTATAGGCCATGGCAGCTGCCCCCATGGGCAAGCCCGGGTGACCGGAATTCGCTTTTTGAACGGCATCCGCGGAGAGAAAACGAATGGTATTGATTGCACGAGTTTCAAGATCTTCGGTCATAAGTCAGTAACCTATTGAGTTGGAATAATCCATTTTACCACCTGCCCATCGGGGATATAATCACACAGACACTATAAAATCGGAGAATGCACTTGCATCACTACGCTTATATCGCCGAGCAATTTGCGTCGCAATGCCCAGTCGTGGACCTTCGTGAATTTGGCAACGGCAACATCAACGACACTTATCTGGTCACACTTGATACGGGGGAAGAAAAGAATTTCGTCCTGCAACGCATCAATACACAGGTCTTCAAACAACCCAGGCTCATCATGCAAAACATGCGTGCCTTCACCGAGCACGTGCGCAACAGTGCCCGCCAGGTCGCGCTGGCGCATCGCTGGGAAATGCCGCGCGTGCTTCCCACACAGGACGGCCAGGACTTTTATCTCGACGCCCAGGGCGACTTCTGGCGGGCGATTAGCTATATCGACCGCGCCCAATCCTTCGACACGATCAAGGACCTCGACCACGCGCGGGAAGTGGGAAACGCGCTGGGTACCTTTCAATATCTGATCAGCGACCTGCCCATTCAGCGCTTATCTGATACGCTCGAAGGTTTTCACATCACGCCCCGCTATCTTGAACAATTCGATCAGGCGCATTCCCAAAATGGACATCACAATAAAGCCGAAGTGAGACATTGTCTTGACTTCGTGGATCAACGACGCGCTTTTGCATTCGTCCTGGAGGAGGCGCGCGAGCAGGGCAAACTTCCGCTGCGTCCCGTGCATGGCGACCCCAAGGTAAACAACGTGATGATCGACGAGGCCAGCGGACGCGCCATCAGCCTGGTGGATCTGGATACGGTCAAACCTGGCTTGATCCATTACGATATCGGCGATTGTATGCGCTCCGGATGCAACCCGCTCGGAGAGGAGACCGAGGACTGGGAGGCGGTTCGCTTCGACCCGGAAATTGGCGCCGCGATTCTGGAAGGCTATCTCGCCCGGGCGTTACATTTCCTGACCGCAGCCGATTACGAATATTTATTTGATTCCATCCGGCTGCTGACCTTCGAACTGGGCATCCGTTTCTTCACGGATTATCTGGCGGGCAATGTTTATTTCAAAGTCAAGCATGAGGAACACAACCTGCAACGCGCGCTGGTCCAATTCAAATTGACCGAATCGATCGAAGCCCATGAAGCTGACATACGAAACATCATCCAAAGCATCGTCTCGCGCGCGGTATGACAGACCGAAAATTCGAGTTGCTCCCTTTTTCCGGGGAATCATCTCCGCAGATTAAGATCACCGGCAACATCACTCGCAAAAATAATATTCTTACTGTTCGCTATTTACTCTCAGGAAAACTGGAAGAGATTCTTTTTCCATTATCCTCTACGGGACCAAAACGCAAATTTGACTTGTGGAAGGTGACTTGCTGTGAACTTTTTTTCGCGGTGAAAGAGGCACCAGCATATTGGGAATGTAATTTCTCTCCCTCAGGCCATTGGAACATCTATCGCATGGACGCTTATCGTAAATCGGCTTTCGGGAGGAAACGTCCGTTCAATGCTTACGGCTTGAGGCTCGGCGGGAGGCGGACGAGTTTATACTTGATGCAATAATCGATTTGCGCCCTATTCTTCAGGATCAACCTTTAAAGGTTGGCGTCAGCGCCATCATTCAAACCAAAGAGGAAAAGGAATCCTATTGGGCACTGGCACATCCCGCTCCACAACCAGACTTCCATTGCAGAGAAAGTTTTCTAATTGAGCTTTGAAAAGCAAATGAAAAATGCCACCGGTCAACGTTCGCGCGCCAAGACACCAGCCTCATGCTGATCGCCCGTGAGACTGAGTTGCTCGGGTTTATTGACGAGCATCCAGGCGACATAGCTGGCGGCCAGCGCATCCAATTCTTTCATTGAATAAAGGTTCTCGAGCGGGAGCGTTCCCTGTATCAGCTTGTAGCGCGTGATCTCCTCGAAGAAATCCATCGAGTTCCTTGATTTGCAATCCTTGTTCATAAAGGATCAAGCCGCGCTGGATGCGTCCTTCGAGCGTGCGACGCGACAACAAATGTCCATCATTGAACAATTGAAGGGAATCTCTCGTCTGAATTGAAACCCATCCCCGCGCAGACTTCTTCGCGCCATAAGGCTGAAAACCCGCCTGAGAGATTTTCTTTTTGAAATCCATCTCAGCTGCGGACCGCGCCTTTTGACTCAGCGACCAACTGATGGCCAGGATGAAGCGCTCGTATTCCTCGAGACAGGCCAGGGCGCCCGCAAGATCGAAGCTTTCGAGGAACAAAAGATTCAGCTCATCATCCAATGCGGCTAGTGTGACGGGTTTCCGTCCACTACTGAAGTCAAGGCCGGCAAAAGTCAAGTCATCGGAGGGCATGGTAAGATTCCATTGGGTCAAGTGAGCAATTCCAGTGTAGCCGAAAAAGGAAAGATATGCAACAAAATCAACGCCGCATTCTATATTCCATGTTTCTACTGCTCGGGCTGGCATGGATCTTCGTCAGCGCAGATCGATCAGGGATCTCCACTTCAGGAGAAATCCCCGCGCCGCAACAAGGCTTTCTCGCGCCCGATTTCGAATTGAAAAGACCCGGTGGGGAAAGCATTCGATTATCGAATATGCGCGGACAGGCCGTACTGGTCAATTTGTGGGCCACCTGGTGCCCGCCTTGTCGGGCCGAGATGCCTACCATCGAAAAAGTCTACAACGATTACAAAGATCAAGGTTTTACCGTGCTGTCCGTTAACATGACCTATCAAGACGATACACTATCTGTGGAACCTTTCGTAAAAAAAGAAGGCCTCACCTATCCCATTCTGCTGGATGAAGGCGGCGCGGTCGCCAGGTCTTATCAATTGCGTTCCCTGCCTTCTTCGTACTTCATCGACAGAACTGGCATCATCCGTGAAGTGGTCATCGGTGGGCCGATGGCCGAAGCACTGCTGCGCACGCGCATCGAAAAGATTCTAAAATAATGCTCGCATTCTTTCGTTCCATTTTTGCCCCGCCCCGTCATCTGATCTTGATGATCGCCGCGCTGTGGATCGGTTTGGCGCTGGCTGAGAAACGCACCGAGAAATACAACGTTTCCAAACCGATCCTAAACAATATCGTCTATTACAGTTTGTTCGGTTTCGTGCTGGGAGGCCGCCTCCTTTACTCCTTCGCCAATTATTCCGCCTTCCTGCAAAGCCCGCTTAGTATTTTCTCTCTCAATCTCGATCTATTCGATCCGTGGGCCGGATTCCTCATCGCCGTGCTGGTGGCGTTTGCCCATGGACAGCGCCAAAAGCTTTCGCTCTGGCCTACGCTGGACGCGCTCACACCTCTCTTCGCAGTACTGGAGATTGGCTCCTCCCTTGCCCATCTCGCGGCCGGGACCGCCTTTGGGAGTCCGACGGATCTACCCTGGGGCATCGACTTATGGGGCGCCACGCGGCATCCTACTCAGATTTACGAACTGCTCGCCTCTTCCCTGATTTTGGGCTGGATCTGGTTTCGACCGGCGGATTCCCGCCTTGGCTCCCTCTTCCTCACCTTCGCCGCCTTGACCGCGGTCGCGCGTCTCTTCCTCGAGGCCTTCCGCGGCGACAGCACTTTGATCTTCGGCGGCTTGCGCTTGGCACAGGTCATTGCGTGGATTGTGTTGGCCCTAGTTTTCGTTATTGGAGAGTTGATTCTACGAAAAGAAAAAAGCGGTTGAAAAAGAAACGAATACGGTCTCAGAGATGAAATCCCGGAGACCGCTTTCTGTTGCATTGTCACAAGCATTTATTTGCCTTTGCTGACTTTAGGGTTTGGCAATACACTTGGTTTCTTAGGAGGCAGCGTAACAAATTCCTTGCCACTGGCTTTCTGCTGTTCCTTCAAGTCAGCAACAATCGCATGCAAGTTATATCCAAATTTCTTGGTGTGCGCCTCGCGCACTTTCCGTACTTCTTCCACAATTGGATCGTTCCACATATTATGTTTCCATCAATCCATCGGCGAACAAATCACAGGCGGTTCATAGCCGTCAAGCCGACAAACCAATTCCGCGTTGGCGCGCAAGGCCGCATTTGCAATATGTTTGAAATTCCACATGACTTCTCGCTCGGCGTGGGACTTTGTCCCCGCCGAGACTCAAGACCGCAGGCGTTGCCCTGAGCAACGTCGAAGGGTCTCGTTATCTCCTTAACCCCAACCAACATCAGATAATTGCACATCACCAGGTTCCCTCGTAGCCCAAAATCGTGCGGACGAAAATCGCCAGTCTTCAGACCGGAGTACCAATCCCTTACGGCAGGGATTGTAGTGCAAGTATTCCGTTTTTTGTTTCCAAAAGCCTACCGAAAAAATGCTCATTGCATGTTGGGCTGGCTGCCAAAATCTGCGTGCACGATCGTTCCCGGCATGATGATGAAATTCCTCTGTAAATGATTTTGGCAGATGTCTGGCGGAATAATCCAGCAATTGACGCCCCGTGAACTTACGCATGTCATCCAGGGTACGTTTCAGCCGTTCTGAATCAAATTCGATGTCAAAGGCAGTGGCATGCAAATGGGTTGGCATGATAACATAGGTATTCACAGCTAAATGTTTATTCTGAATGCAGAAGTTCAAGCTCTCGATGACAATTTTACAAGCACCTTCATCGATGAAGACCGCTAACCATTCAATCACCGTGAAGTTCACATAATACAATCCCACATCGGGAACAATGCGATAACGTTCCATGCCGACATTATGTGCCGCTGGAAGGAGACCTTCGGTCTACAGTTCGGCAAGGTCGCAGACCATTGCTGAGCAGAGAGGTTGGAGAACAGGGTGTTGCGAAGAACCAAGTTTCCACCAATAGACAGCCGGACAATAAGATCAGGACTCCAATCTTCAGCTTCTTGGATTTCATATCAATTTATTACCGTTGTTCCAAAATCTCAACATTTGGAATTTCACTAATGGAATTCACAAGGTCAGCAAACAAATTACTGATAACTGCCCGAGAAATTGGTGTTGAGGTCCCATGAGTTTCGCGATAAAAATCGACCTCAATTTCTTTTGGTAAGCCTGTTACCGCCGCACTTGTGATGTGGAAGCCATCCCCGCGGATTTCCGCATGAAACACTGTCTTGTCAGCGCTGAACGATAGCGTAAACGCAAAGGAATGTTTATCTGCGAAGGTTCGCAATTGCGAGAAAAATTCCTCCCGTCGATTCACATCCAGTTTGAATCTCAAGCTTTTTAGCGGTTCTGTGATTGTAACATCTGGGATCTCTTTGATAAAGTCAAGAGATCATTCTTAAGTTCATCGATTGTCTTGATCGTCTCATCCGGAACTGGTTTTACACGACGCTCATCATAAAAATCGATATAAATGACCGCTGGAGTTTTGGAAACACTCACAGCCAGCATCTTAATATCGCTGCTCTTGAGCGATCGCGACTGTTAAGCTCCTCACGGGTAGTTGTTCCTGATTGTCCCCTACAACATCTATGATCTGTTTCAGATTTATTAAACACCCTGAAAGCAAGCATGGGATCAAAAACAAAAAAGTCAGCAACTTTAGTCTACTTCTATTGAACAACATAAAAACTCCACTGCAAAAAGGGGCGCCGCTCCTCCTCAAACTGGCAAAAGTTTAATATAATCGGCACATGTTCAGAAAAAACACCAAACACCAACAGCCCGCACTCATTAGCGCCGCCAGCGAACTGCCGGAAAAACAACGCAAACGTCTGGAGAACTCCTGGGCAGGCACCTTCTACAAAGAATTCTTCAGTCGCATAGACGAACAGTCCTTTGCGGTTCTGTATTCAGAAAAAAACTCTCGCCCGAATGTGCCGGTGAATGTGCTGGTCGGGCTGGAAGCGCTGAAAGCAGGCTTCGGCTGGAGCGATCAAGAGTTATACGAGAACTATTGCTACGATCTGCAAGTGCGCTACGCCCTGGGCTATGACCGCCTGGGCGAGGGTGATTTTGAGATTCGCTCGCTGTACTACTTTCGAGAGCGCCTAAGCAAATACAATGCGGAAGAAGGCGTCAACCTGTTGGAAAAGGCCTTCGAGCAAATCACGGATGCCCAGATCGTAGATTTGAAAGTCCGCACTGGAATGCAGAGAATGGACTCGACGCAAATCGCCAGCAACATCGTCTGCGCCAGCCGCCTGCAACTGTTGGTGGCAGCCGTCCAACGGGTCGAACGGATATTGAATGAGGCAGATCGCTCTCGCCTGAGTGAAAGCTTTGCGCCCTACATCCAAGACAGCGCCGGACATTACACCTACCGCGTCAAAGGCCAGGCAGCGCAACAGGAACATCTGCAGCGGATCGGGCAGACTATTCACGTGCTGTTGCAGGAATTGAAAAACAGCTACGCTGCCGAGCTTGCCTATCAGGTCCTGGAGCGCATATTCGCAGAGAATTTCAATCTGCTGGAAAGCGGACCACGCACCAAAGAAAATACGGAGATTACCTCTTCCTGCCTGCAATCGGTAGATGACCTCGAAGCCAGCTACCGCACGAAAGGCACCGGACATTACAAAGGCTACGTCGCGAACATCACCGAGACTTGTGATCCTGAAAATGAGATCCAACTGATCACCAAAGTGCAAGTGGCGCCGAACAATGTGGATGATGGACAACTGCTGGCGGAAGCCCTGCCCAATTTGAAAGAACGCACCTGCCTCGAAACCCTGATCACCGACGGTGGCTACGGCGCTGAAGTTAGCGACGATGCCCTGCAAAAGCAAGAGGTCACCCTCATTCAAACTGCAATTCGCGGAGCGCAGCCCAGCGCAGACAAATTCAGTCTCTCCGACTTTGTCATTGAGCACAATGAAAAAGGCGACCCCAACGCCCTGACCTGCCCACAGGGACAGACGGCTCCCGTTCTCGCCGGACGCACCACTGGCTGGCAGGTGCGCTTCGATCCTGAGCTTTGTTCCAAATGTCCGTTCCAACTGACTGGACGTTGTCGCACCCGACCTCAAAAGCGTGACCCGCGCTATCTGCTGACGTTCACCACCCAGGAAATGCGCGCGGCCCAACGGCGCAGAAACTATCTGCTGCATCAAGATCACAGTCACAACTTGCGCTCGGCCGTGGAGGCCAGCGTACGCTCGGTGAAACATCCATTTCCCGCAGGCCAGCTGCCCGTGCGCGGACAGTTCAGAGTCGCTTGCCTGGCGATCGCATCCGCTGCCACTACCAACGTGCGCAGGATCCAACGCTACCTGATTGCAAAAATGAAGCAGGCAGAAGCAGCAAAAAGTCTGCAAAGCGAAGCGGTACCCGCCGTCGCCGCTTCTTTTTTTGTTTTTTCGGCGCCTTGGCTACGCTCCCGCCTGGTTTTCAGCCCGAGTTTCGGTTATTAAAGAACGGCTTCTTGCAGTAGAGTCACATAAAGCATTCCCAAAATTTCCATACGGTCTTACATACAACAACGAATGCCATTTCATTAATTTTCTTCCGCAATCTTCACACTCGGAATCCAAATCACAAATGCTTTGAGATCATTGTACAACTCATCGATTGTCTCCTGCGAGGGCGGATTTGTCGGATCATCTACAGTAAAGTAAAAATCGATTTCTGTTTGATTAATAGGTTTTGAGGCCGCAGATATAAGAAAGTTTTGCCGGCGCATCTCGGCCAAAAATGTATCATTAGCTGTCTCACGTGAATACAAAGACAAGTGAAATCCCAAATGGTGCTTTTCAGAGAACTTCTGTAATTGATCGAAGAGTTTTTCACGCTGCTCGATATCAACATCTATCGATAAGTTTTTTGCTGGAGGTTTCACTTCAGGATGACTTTTGGTGTAGCTACTCGACCAATTCCCATACGCCCAAAAGCCCAAAATACAACACGAAATTCCCAGCAGGAATCCAATTGGCAGAATCCATTTTGCATGTTTTGTTGACATAATATCCCTCTTTACACGTCAAATACCAGCCCTTCCAAAAAATGATGAAACAGCAGCCGCCCTTTAATAGACGGCTGTTCAAGATCCTTCCTTAATTCCGCGAAGCGATCGGCTTCAGATACGAATCCAGCAATTCATCCATTTGCTCGAACAACTCGCAAACGAAGAACATCGGGTTGAAAGCATACACTGTCTTGGGAATACGCGCGATGGTTTCCACGTCAAATGGCGCTAGAATCACCTCGCCGCCGAAATATCCGTCGCGCGGGATCCCCAGCTCTTCATACAAAGAATGCACCACATTCCAGCCCTGATCCTGGGATGACATCTGTCCCTGCCGATGCAAGTCATTGACACCAGCGATGAGGCGATACAGATCCTTCTTATGTTTTTGGAAATGTTCGTTAAGCTGTACGAAGGCATCCCCGCTGTAATCGATCACGTTATCACGCGAGAGCCGGTAGAACTCCATGATCGTATTCGCCAGTTCGGCGCGTCCGGAAATGATCCCCGCGCCGAAGACCTTGAAGCGATTATCTTCCATCACCAGTCCAAACTCGGTGCTATACCAGGCCAGGCGCTTGATCACCTCCCTCTCTTCCTGAGTAGCCTTCAAATACGCTGGTGCAAACTTATCTTCGATGCGCGCGTAGAATTCCATGGTCAGGTAGGGCAGGTGACCGAAGATGTCATGGAACATATCCGGCTCGGGCGTAAACTCCATCTGGTCGCGCGTCCGCAGGTAATCGGTGATCAGGAAAATGCGCTGCGCAAATTTCTGATACCAATCATCCGCCAGCGTATAACGGACAACGGTGCGCTCGATGCGCCAGCCGGTACGCGGCGTGATGTGATGGTTGAGATGAGATACAGTTGGAATGTAACGCGGATCAAGTTGCAACAGGGTCATGCCATCTTTCCATAGCTGGCAAAGATGTTCCAGCAGATACGGCTGATGGACACCGGCGAACAAGTCCGCCCAAACGGTTTCCTGTTCTTTTGAAAAAAGGACTTCCTGATTTTCGGTGGAATATTCACTGGCTGGATCGATGTGCTGCTCCGCAATATCCCCTGTGTAAGCCGGCGAGTTTTGATTGGTTGTCATATCTAACCCTTTCTCAATAACGCTATTGGAGAACACAAAACTTGGACGCTATTTTTAACGGTCGTAGAAAGATATTATCACGGACAAAATCGCGGGTCAAGAATACATGGGGCAGGTGTAACAAACTTCTCTCCGGGAAATGATAAAATCTCAATCAGATGAACAATACATTGCACGGCAAGACGATTCTGATCACGGGATCCACGCGGCGCGTCGGGAAGATATTTGCGCTGGCCTGTGCCCGTGCGGGTGCGGATGTGGTCATCCATCATGGACATTCGGAGGAAGAAGCGGAAGAGGTGCGCGCGGCCATCGTCGGCTTGGGAAGACGCGCCTGGGTCTATCAGGCGGATCTCAGCGATTCATCCCAAGCCGAAAAATTGATTCCGTTGATCAACAAATCTACCCCGCTGCATGGTCTCGTTAACAGCGCGGCGATCTTCGCGTCTCTATCCCTGGAGACAACTTCCGCCGAAGATTGGGAACAGCATCTGGCGATCAACCTGACCGCGCCGTTTCTGCTAAGCCAGGCCTTCGCCAGGCAGGCGCCGCAGGAGGCGCGCATCCTAAACATCCTCGACTGGCGCGCCTTGCGTCCCGGTGCAGATCATTTCCCTTACACGATCAGTAAATCCGCCCTGGCCGCTCTAACGAAATCCTCCGCCGTGGCACTGGCGCCGAAAGTGATCGTCAATGGTTTGGCGATGGGCGCCATCCTGCCCCCTTCCGACGCCGATCGCAAGACCAAACCGGACATCATCAACAATGTCCCGGCGGGGAGATGGGCGGAGGAAAACGAGGTCGCAGAGGCCCTGCTGTTTTTGTTGACCTGTCCGCCGTATATCACCGGTGAAATCATGTATTTGGACGGCGGCAGGCATTTGGTATAGAGCTATGGATAAAATCATCATCAAAGATTTACTGGCGCGCGGCGTGATCGGCGTCAATGATTGGGAACGCACACGTCCGCAGGATATTTTGATCAACATCATTCTATTCGCAGACACGCGCCGCGCCGGCGAAACCGATAACTTGAAATACAGCGTCAATTACAGCACGATGAGCAAGAAAGTTTTGGCGCACGCCGAAAGCGTGGCCAGGCTGACGGTAGAGGCGCTGGCAGATGACCTGGCAAAGATCTGTCTTGAAGAAGAAGGCGTACAAAAAGTCATCGTAAGGGTGGAGAAACCGGGAGCCGTGCGCTTCACAAAATCTGTGGGCGTGGAGATTGAACGCAGCCGCGAGGAGTAAAGGTGCATCAGGTTTACTTGAGTCTCGGCTCGAACATTCAGCCTGAGCTAAATTTACCGCAGGCGATTCAACTTTTGCGTGAGTACGGCGACATTCTGAAGGTATCCAGCGTTTGGGAATCAGAAGCCGTCGGCTCGCAAGGCCCAAATTTTCTGAATGCCTGCATTTTGTTCAATACAGCGCTTGAGGCTGCAGATCTGAAGGATGGGGTGCTTCGCTCCATCGAGAACAAGCTGGGACGGCAAAGAAGCGCCGATAAAAACGCGCCCCGCACGATCGACATTGATATCGTTCTATTTGACGACAAGTCATATAACGACAAGTTCTGGAAGTACGCGTTTGTCATTATCCCGCTCGCAGAAATTTATCCCAGCTACCAAAATCCCCTTACGCGAGAGCCCATCCTTGAAACAGGGACGCGTCTCCGCCAACAGGTGTGGATGGAGACGCGTCCCAAAGTGTTACTGGACGAAACTGTGCAGCGATAAAGTTCGCTGCACACTATCATGAAAAGAGAGCAACTCTTTCAGAGCATTCGATGATCCTGTCGGCGAGCCGCTCCGGTAAATTTACTTGCTTTTCTTTTCGCTTTTCAGTTTTCTTTTCTCCTTCAGGTTGTGCTTGGGTTTTTTCTTGGTTTCCTTATTGCCTTTATCTTTCTTGCCATTGCCGCTCATAATTATTTCTCCTTTCGTGTTCTAAATATCGTTTTGACTTGCTACAAGACAGTCCGTGATTCCGACTGCTGTACACGATTTTAACCAGCACGATGGGGCGGCTCCTGCTCTCTGCGAACAGCCTCGGTACCCAATTCTAACGCAATTCGCAAATTTATTTCCTCCTCCAATTCCTGCATTGCTAAAGTCAGAGGCTGGATGATTGTCTCGAGATTCTTTTTCATGTGCAAATCCATTTTTTCGATTCTGGCCTTAGTCCGGTCGATGCGCCAATTCTGGATTTTCCATAGCAATCCATTCGACCAGGCAGATCCTTGATCTGCGCCCGTTCCAGTCAACCTGTGAAAAAAGGCTATCGTCTTTTCTTTTTTCGCTTCGCGTTGTTTCAGAATCACCTTTTCTTTTTCAAGGCGAAGTCGAGAGGAGGTGGCCTCACGCTGCAACTCATCATCTTCCATCTTTTCGAATTTCGGGTTGAGCGCCATCTCGTTCAAGAACTCTGATGGCTTGGTGGAAGAAAAGGTCACCAATAAGTCATCTTTGGGAAGGGTTGCGCCGACATAGGCGACGCGTCTTTCTTGCTTTACATATTGTGCTTTATTGGAATTCGCATCCGTTTTGCTCAAGTTAAAATAAATAACGTTTTTGAACTCTTTGCCTTTGGCTTTATGGATGGTACTTAAATATACCTTCATTGTTCGCGGAATGACCATTCTCAGCGGAGGTATCCACTTCCTCTTCATCCCTGGATTTACAGATAAATTGGAAAAATTCCGCCGGCGTTTTAAAGTTCCCCGCCAGCGCGACGATGACATCCAGAATCCCTTTGTCACTGGACTGATCCAGATCATCCGCTTTTCGCGATTGATCCCGATAAAAATCACTTAGTCCAAGCTCGGTTTTCAGCTCCTGCATGAAATCCGCCGCGGAAATATCCTGCGCGCGCGCCAAAGTGGATAAGCGCTCGATGCGAGTTGTAAAATCGGTTAATTTTTCCTGCTCCCAGCTGCGTAAGTTCGGCGTTTCTGCAAGCCGCATAAAAGACTTGCAATTTCTGGCATGTACTATCAAGGAGTTGGTGAAATATTTATTGGGTCGTTTGAGAATACGCTCAAAATCCAAGGCGCTGGCTTCCTGCGGATAGAGAATCGCCTGTAAGTAAGAATAGATATCCATCCCCACAGCCGTCTGAAAAAGCTGCTGACCAGATAAGGGAGAATGAGGCACGCCCAGCGCCTCCCGCAGGACGGCGATTGGGAATTGATAGGCGTTATAGCGATAGAGAACCGCGTAGTCTCTCCAGTTCAGGTCATGTTCTTTCTTATGCGCGACCAGCCACTTCGCGGCGAACTCAGCTTGTTCAAATAAGGAGGCATGGCCTGATACTTCAAACTTACCGACCTGGGCATCTTTGCGCGGCTGAATATCTTTGCTGACCCGGTCGCCGTTATGATCAATTAACCAGCCCTACTGCCGGACGATCATCCGGCTGGAACGATAATTTGTATTCAACACATGATTGGACGAGATGGGGAAACGTTTATCGAACTCAACGATATGCTTCACGTCCGCGCCGCGAAAGCCCTAGATCATCTGGTCATCATCACCCACAGCAAAAATATTATTTTCTGGCAGAGAAAGGATTTGTAGCAAAAGCAATTGTGCTTCGTTCAAATCCTGAAACTCATCCACCAGGAGGAACTCAAAGCGAGATTGATAGCTGTGTCGCAGTGAATTATTTTCCAACAACGGCCGGATCGACAAGTAGATCATGTCATCGAAATCCAAAAAGTTGGCGGCCAGTTGCTTCTTAATGTAGGAATAAAAGATTGGCTCGAAGGGATAAATCTTGTCACCGTATTCCACGGTCAAAGCGGCGAGCTCGGGCAATTCCATCTTCGCCTTGCGCAGTCCCGCTAAAAATGCATCCAGGGGATCTTTATTGCGGAGGGCAGGCAATTCCGTATGCTCCGCTATGGCGGATTGCATTAGTTCTTTGGCAGTCCTCTTATAGCCGGAGCCGCTAAAGGTCCAGCCCAATCCTTCACGCACAATTTCATAGCCAAAGGAATGAAGGGTTCGCATTTCGACGCCTTTGACACCGCGTCGCTCTAGGCGATCCTGCATCTCGTATCGAGCCTTTTTGTTGAAAGCCAGAGCCAATATTTTTTCGCCGGGGATGCCCTGGTTAAGCAGATAAAGTATTCTATTGACCAGCGTGTTCGTTTTGCCGGAACCAGCCGAGGCCAGGACTTAAATCGGGCCTCGGCTGCACTGTACTGCCGCCTGTTGGCTGGCATCCAGATCATCATCCAGAGTATATGCAGCCGTAGTTTGGTAGTTCGATATTTCTTTGATAGCTGCAACACATTTTTCCACGTCGGCATAAATCTCCGCGCCGGAAAAATGGCGAATTGAATATCCTTCCATGGCAAGGACTTTGTCCCGCTCGTGGTCCCGCGCCGGATCATGATAGGCTCTCCCATCACATTCAACGATGATCTTAGCCTTCTGAATATCGACCACAAAATCGACGATGTGCCTTCCAATGCACACTTGCGGTTGATAGGATAATTGGTGTTTCTCAAGCGCCTTCAGCAGTTTTTCCTCGATCGGCGTGAAAACAGTCTTATGCAGCGATAAGCCCAGAAAATCCGGCGAGGCAAACTGATAGTTCGAGCGGTCCAGCAAAGTGAAAATCTGTTCCGCCATGAGTTAGCGAATCACCAATGAAAAATTCTTATGGAGGTCTTCCGCGCTCACCTGCTGGTGCTCATACGCCTCACGACCCAGATAAGAAAAGAAACAGATCGGAATATGCTTGAACCAAAGTGGAAAAACCAACTTGCCAGCGATACTGGAGGCTCGCTCGAAAAATTCCACCTAAGAAAGGTCTTGAACGATGATGACGAGCTTCTGTGAATCCATCATGTCCAGCGGTGAGTTTTCAACCGCAGACAACGGAACGACCAGCGGGCTATACCCTTTGTGATTGCATTGTTCCAGGAAACTGGTGATGGAATCTTCGTCGGTATCGAACAAAGAGAAACCTTTCCCTTTACACAAGCAATAATCGATCCTGCCGAAGAAAAAATCGTATGCAGAAGTTTTTGGATTATTTGTGATAGAAGAGATTTTTTTCAATACATCCATGACACAATTTCCTTAACCCCCAAGCACAACTGAAAACTTCACAAATGGATGCCACTTCTAAAATTGAAGGCCTTTTGAAAGGTACTGTAAAAGACAAATCTTTCGTTCTAGAGAAGCATATTCCGGACCAATTCAACCGGATGTTTCGCTTTCAGCCCTGTTCCCTGGCTGATTTGCATACGGCAGGCTGCGCCAGTGGCAGCGACTTCTACCTGCTCGTCACTCTTTCGTAATTCCCGCAGCGCAGGGAACAACTTCAACTCCCCTACTTTCATCGAAAGCTCATAGTGTTCGGCCTCATAACCAAACGTTCCAGCCATGCCACAACAACCAGTATCCAGCAATTCAACATCGTAACCACAGGCGCGCAGCAATTCCACGGTGGCATTGGTTCCATTTGGCAATCCATCTAGCACTGGCCCCTCGGCCCGCTGATGACAATGTGGATGGAATTTGATTTTTCCTGGCGTTTTATCTTTCCAATTTTCCAATTGATCCGAAGTGCCTACACGCAAAGCATTAAATTCGCTTGAACGCAAAAGGAACTCATCCAGCAGCCAGACATTTCCAGCGCGTTGCTGAATTTCCTGTTCACGTTCAGGGAGTAGATCAACATAATCATGCTTCAATGTATAGATTTCCGGAGGTTCGATACCAACGATGATCGCTACACGAGCCGGGTCAAGTTGACTCAATATATCGAGTACTTTCTCAGCGTGACGGCGCGCCGCGTCAAGAAATCCCTTCGATAAAAACGAGGCACCCGCACCAAGGATCGGCAGTACATGAACGTCAAATCCACAACGCGACAAAATGTCCAAGGCTGCCTGCTCCGTCTCAGGTTCGATGTAACGGGCGAACGGATCGGATAAGAAGATAACTCTTTTTCCACCTGCTGCATCGCGCTTGAATGGTGACCTGTTTTGGTTATTTACAAATTTCGGAAAGGGACGCTGTGTCGTGATCCCCAGGATACGCGCGGTCAAATTCTTGACAACGGAGATTTCCATCATCGCATTCGATAAAGGTGCCACCGCAGAAGCCAGTGCGGCGGTAACATGAAAATAGCCAAAGGCATAATCACGAAGTGGTCGACGGTGTGTTTTGTAATATTCCGCTTCGAAGGCAAATTTCAACTTCGCCATATCCACACCCGAGGGGCATTCCGCTTTGCAGCCCTTGCAAGCCAGACAAAGATCCAACGCGGTGGCTGTCGCTTCCACTATGTCATTGCGAGGAACGAACGAAGTGAGCGACGAAGCACTCCCCAAACTGGACACGAGATTGCTTCGCTGCGCTCGTAATGACGTTGATGATGAGATTAATGCGCGCAACAAATTTGCCCGGCCGCGCGTCGAATGCATCTCTTCGCGCGTCGCCTGATAGGATGGACACATTACACCGGTAGCTTTGCGACAGACACCCTGTCCATTACATTGTTCGATCGCCACTGCCAATCCGCCGTTTCCCGCAAAGGAAAGATTCGTTTTCCACAAACGGGTTTGATACGCGAGGCCGTAGCGCAGATTCTCATCCATTTTTGGCGCGTTGATGATCTTGCCCGGGTTAAGAATGTTATGTGGGTCGGCCGCGCGCTTCAGGGCCCGCATCCCCTCCATCAACTCAGGACCATATGTCCGCTCGAGGTATTCGGAGCGAGACAGGCCGTCGCCGTGTTCACTGCTCATGGCGCCGCCCAGCCGGAGGGTCAGCGCGAGAACCGCTTCCGAAATCGAACGTAAATCGGTCACGCCGCGCGCTGTCTTCAAATCCAGAACGGGGCGAATGTGCAGACATCCCGCCGAGGCATGGGCATAAATCCCGACTTGCACGCCATGCGCAGTTAAGATTCGTTCCACCTCCCGCGCGAATTCTCCAAGCCGGTTCACCGGGATGGCACAATCCTCGATGAATGCCACCGGCCGCACCGATTGCGGACGCGAATCCAACAAGCCCAGCCCCACTTTGCGGATGTTCCACACGTGTGTCTGATCTTCATTGGACTCGGCGATCGTCAGGATTTCCCCGATGTTTCGCGCCGCCTCCTTCAACGCCGCAGGTTGCTCGCCGCTAAACTCAACGACCAGCAGCGCCACCGGATCACCCACCACCCACCCCATCTGACGCGCGTAGGCAGGGATGCCGTGCGCCAGACGAATCAACATTTGCGGAACCAACTCCACCGCCGAGGGATGATGCGTCAATAAACGCGGCACATCCTCACAGGCTTCCACGATACTTTGGTATGCAAGAACGGCAAGAATTGTATGCTTTGGCTTACTAACAAGGTTGACCCTGGCGCGGCGAATGACCGCCAGAGTGCCTTCGCTACCAGCCAATAACGGAGCAATATTAAGCTGCAGGGAATCGACAGGCGGATATTCACCAATCCATTGCGATGGTTTGGAGGGTGACCATGGCAAAAGATAATTCAAGCGATAGCCAGCCGAGTTCCGCCAGGCTGTCGGCCAATTCTTTCGAATGGCCTCGACATTTTTTTCGCGGATTTCCAAAGCAGATGAGTAGAGACCGTTCACCAAAGAATTATCCAGCGTACTACCCTGGCCGAGAGTCCCCAGACTGCCATCGGACATGATCACCTCAGCGGAGAGCAAGTGATCAGCGGACATGCCATATAAAAGCGAATGTGCACCCGTGGCATTATTTGCAATCACACCACCCAGTGTGGCACGTTCGGCAGAAGCAGGATCGGGTCCAAATTGCAAAGCGTATTTTGCAGCAGCCATATTTAGATTCCATAGCACAAGGCCAGGTTCAACGATCGCGTAGTGCTCGTCGGCATTGATTTCAAGAAGCTTATCCAGCCAGCGCGAGCAGTCCAGAATCAGTGCCTGTCCAATGGCCTGCCCTGCCAGACTCGTCCCAGCGCCACGCGGCAAAATCGGAATTTCATATTTGGAGGCCAGTTCAACAGCGGCCTGCAAGTCATCCTGCGTTTTTGGGAAAACCACACCTAAGGGCTCAATTTGATAAATCGAGGCGTCGGTGCTGTAAAGAATGCGCGAGGCAAGATCATTGCGAATATCGCCGGTAAATTGTTTTTTTAATTCATGGATAAAATCAGCGGGCAGAGGCATGAAATGATTCTACTATCAATAGGCGGAGACAATGGATTTCCCCGCAGCAAGTGTAGGCGCGTTTGCCTGCAATCAATATTATTTTCGCGTATAGGGAAGATTGGCCTGTGAAAGATGTTGGAGAAATTCTTCCTTCATCGAATTGAGCGCGGATTTATCTTTCCCAGCTAAGTCTGTTAATTCCTCGGGGTCGTTTGCCAGGTCATATAACTCAAACACGCCATCGAAATGCTCATATCCCAGATAGGCAATCAGCTTGCGATCCCCCCTCCGCATGGAAATGGCAGCCTTTTGAATTGGGGAAAAGGCCGGGTTTTCCACAGAGAACATGGAAAAAATCGGGCGATTTGGGTCAACGCTACCGCCAAACTCCGGCAGCACGCGGCCATCCAGTTCCTGAGGGATCGGTTTGCCAGCCAGGGAAAGGAGGCTAGGCAACACATCAACATTACTTGTATACTGCTGAACATCCACTTGTGAGGATTGGCCCGGCGCGTGGATCATTAATGGAATCCGGATGTTGGGTTCATACATCAATAGTCCGCCATGTCCGTCAAAACCGCGCTCGAACATCTCGCCGTGATCAGAGGTGGCGATCACGTAACTATTGTCCAGCACGCCGTGGGCATCCAGGTCTGTAATCAAATTCCCGAACTCAAAATCCACTTGTGCAACTTGCTGATCATATGTGGTGCGCTTCGCCAGCAGGCGCTCCTCGGATTCAGAGGGTCCCAATGGGTGCACGGGCTTTTCCACAGGCCTGAAATTGTCGTTGAAGAGTTTGCGGAAGTTTCTGCGCGGCTTGTAAGGGGAATGAGGAGAGAAGAGGTGGAAATAAGCGAAGAATGGCGTCTCTTGAGCAGCAAGTTTGAGAATCTCCTGTGCAACCCCTTTATATACCTCCTCATTCAGATAAGGCGTGACATACCCTTCCACCTCGGGAACTCCACGCGGATAATCTGAATGCGCCTGCTGTTCATTCACCACTTTCCTGAACAGAAAGCTCCGATAGATATATCCGAGCAGTGATGATCCGACCGTATCCGCCTGGGTGGAAAATAAGAACTCCTCAATGGCCAGGGATGCCAAAGAGCGATCCCTGCCCAACTTATCCATGACGAGGGAATCACTGCGCAGGCTAAAGGAAGTGGGGGGCAAGATACGGTCAACATCGTCATAGAACTGGCTGACCAGACGATCGGGCCATGGATTTTGAGAAAATGCAAAACGAAAATAATCCTTGCCAAGCAAGGTGTATGGATTGTCAGAGTGATATTCCCTTTTGATCAACCCGCCCTGGTTAAATGCCCGATGCGTCCATGGGTACATACCGGTCAGCATCGAAGCCGTTCCAGGTGTGGTGAAATTTCCTCCAGAATAATGTTGATGGAATACAGTAGCTCCTTTCGCAAATTTGATGAAATTAGGCGTGGTGGATCGTTTGTATCCATACAGCGAGAGGTTACGCGCCGACATGGCATCGAACAAAATAATGATGATGTTCGGACGCGCTGCTTGAGCATCAAGGACTCGCTGGGTCCATTGAGGCAGCAGGGCGCTGACGGCTGACAGCGACCCCAGTTTTATGAAGTCACGGCGGGATATTTTACTCATGGAAGCTCAAAAGATCGCCCTACCAATCACCACGAGCGCTGACAGCATGCTCAATGGCACAAAAATATATAAGAAAACCAGACAACGGTCTGCAATCGCGTTTAACAACTTTCGCCACCAGGCCATTTGGGGAGCCAGCCAAACCAAGAGGATGATCAAGGCAAAGGTGACAGACCACCATATCTTCTGGCTGTGAACAAACTCAATTCTAAGGTCCGGGAAGCGATAGCGCAGCAAGTGCAACATAATCGAGCCCATGAAAATTACAACGAAAGTGACGCTTCTGGAAAGAAATTTTTCCTTCCACCATTGGGCAGGCAGGCTCAGGCTCAAGCATAAACATCCCGCAAGCAGGAGCAGGCTTTCTATCAGGTTGAACGTGAAAGCATAGGCGTAAATGGAAAAGATCTCATCCAGCCGTAAAAAGAATGACCATGAGGGCACTTTCCAGAAAGAGGCATACAACGTCCATCCATAGATGATGACCACCACTACGGCAAAAACATTCAGGATTGACCGGCTATCCGGCCAACGGTTTGACAGAACCTTCATTGCATCTCGCTGGGGAAACGTAACATCAGCCTTGCAAAGTTTCTCCTCCACAAGGCTGACGTTTAGTCATGATTGACTTGCTAATGCTCAAAATCGCCAAAAACAGAGACCAAATTCATGGCGCCAGGCAGGTGTTCCAATTATTTAACCTTGGCTTGATTGGCTACGGCTGCAGCTTTCTTCGCAGCTTCCTCCGGGTCACCGAGATAATAACTCTTGAGCGGCTTCAAATTTTCCCCCAGTTCGTACACAAGCGGCAAACCGGTTGGGATGTTTAGCTCGGTAATATCAGCATCAGAAACATTATCGAGATATTTCACGAGGGCGCGGATACTGTTGCCGTGCGCCGCAATAACGACGCGCTTTCCAGACTTGATCACCGGGCTCAAGGTCGAGTGCCAGTAAGGCAGAACACGTTCCAGCGTAATCTTAAGCAACTCGGTAGCTGGCAACTGTTCGGGAGTTAAAGAACGTAACGCGGGTCAAAGCGCGGATGCCGCTCATCGTCAAATTCCAGGGCCGGCGGCGGGACATCGTAACTACGCCGCCACAGTTTGACTTGGGCCTCGCCAAATTTTTCGGCTGTTTCGGCTTTATTCAAGCCTTGCAAGGAACCGTAGTGGCGTTCGTTCAGTTGCCAGGCGTTCGTGACAGGAATCCATTCCAGGTTCATTTCCTGCAAAACAATCCAGAGCGTTTGAATGGCGCGGCGCAATACCGAGGTATAGGCCACATCAAAAACATAACCACCCTCCTTCAACAACTTGCCCGCCTCATGCGCTTCCTGTACTCCCAGATCGGTCAGCCCGACATCCGTCCAGCCTGTGAAACGGTTCTCGAGATTCCATTCGCTTTGTCCATGACGGACCAAAACAAGCTTATACATACGCACTCCTATATGGTGGTCTTACGATTGCGATAGAGTCCTTCATTGGGCACCACCAACATGCGCTCATAATTCAGCGGCAGTCCCAAAAAATCGATCACTTTTTTGCATAACGCGGCAGGGTCCTGTACCATCGAGTTATAGCTAACATAGATAACTTCCATATTTGGCTGACGCGCCAACCAGGGCTTCACCGCCGAAAGATGATTGCGAAACTGTTCCTCCATCGCGGCATCATCCAGCTTTGAATTCTCATTTCGATGAGCCAGCATCTTCTGCTGGGAGGCCAGGATTTCCTTGATCTCGCGCTCCATGAAAATAACTTTATAAGAATATTCCTGCGGCAAATACTCGAGCAGGGCCGAGATTACCTTGACTACTTTTCCACCCGCCTGCTTCAGCCAGGCTGTATCCCCATCCGCCATCTGTTTGACCGCCTCCATCTCAAAGTAGCCATTGGGATTATCTTCGTCCGCGCTGCGGAGCTGATCGGTCACCACAGAAAGTCCGCCCTCTCCCAGCATCTTCATCATCATCGAAGTGCCCGAGCGCGGCAACCCTGATACAATAATGATCGGTTGTTTCGTTACCGTTTTCCTTCCAAACCCCGAGAACAACTTATTCACTAAAGGTATCCCAAACCTTTCAGACGTTCTTCGACATCTTTCTGTCCCTGGCCGGCAGCTTGGGAAGGCGGCTTGATATTCGACTGATCGAGATGTTTTCCAATAGCCAGGAAGGGAATATCGCGGAAGGAGATCTTTCCAAAATCGCGCAGGTCGCGGTTCGCAAAGATCACGCCCGGAACCACGTCCAAATCCATGCAATGATCCGCGCCCCAGTGATCGGTATTGGGTTCCAGCGAAACGCTGGGGACTTTGCCGAGTCCGGTTTCAGCTGAGCCGCGATATCCGGGTGCATATCCGATTACCAGGTCTGGACCAAAGCGGGTATAGGGACCGGAGTAAGTCTCATGTTTCAGGCGCACCTTTTGGACGATGGACTTTCCGTCCGCATCCTCCCAATTCAACAACCTGGTTTTGACGGAAGTCAAAAGGTCCTCCAACTCATCGGCTTGCACGATCCCCTGTCCCTCGCGGCCAGCCACGTTGAGATATATACTGTTCAGCCCAACTGCGTAGGCCCGGGTCTTGGCCCAATCCACGCCGCTCAAATCACGCGTGCCGTTACTCAGCGAGAGGTAATCATTTTCCTGCAGCCAATGATTGACATGTACTTTATTTCTGAAATCACTGAAGCCATGATCTGACATGATCAGGAAGCGATACTTGCCACCCCAGGCATCCACCTTTGTACTCACCTCCCCCACAAAGCGATCAAGTCTTTTGTACCAATCCTGCACAACATCCATACGATCGTGGAAGAACATGTGCTGCACACGATCGAGATCATCGAAAATGCCGGCCAGCACCCCCTCATCAAAAGCCTTCATCAGATAAGACAGGATTTGAATGCGGCGATTGAAGATTGACTCGCACAAAGTAATAAACTGATCATCTGTGATACAGCCATCTTCGAGTCCGGTGGTATCCTGCGGCCAGCCCAAAGTCAGATATGGGCCAACATCATTCCATAGCTTTTTCGAGAAGGAAGGTGACGAGGCATAATGCCAGGTCGAATGCAAAGGATGGATTTGCAGCGGCAACGCGTAGAGGCGAATATTCCCACTGAGGCTGGTAGCGATAAAACGCGTGATGGCGTGAATATTAAACAGCATTCCAGCCTTGAAACGCAACTCCAGGATATCACTCCATTGGTTAAGCCTTAATTCGATTTGTTGTTTATCAACGGTGAGTTTGACCGTCTGCGCATCGACCACATCCAGGCTGAGAGACAGGCTGACCGTCTGGGGCCCGGAACGACTCTGGGTTTGTGGACCGGGCAAGGATGCCGTGAAATGATTCTTTCCCGCCGAGGCCAGCTTCACAACCGTGGTCTTCTCCAGAGTCACCTCGTCGGTAGAGAACAACGTACCAACGCCCAGTTGACCCCGAATATCCGGGGTCCCGAGGCCCGGGAGCGTATTGACGGGTAAAGCAGGACGAGCCGGGAACATCGCGGGCCACCACAACGCCGTGGCCGGATAGCCCATTTCCGCGGCCTCTTCGAAGAATGTCCTGGCCGTATAAGGTGGGACGAACTGTTCACCAATTGCACTCTTACGCATCGGCAATATGGATACGTAGGGCATATAGGTGGCGGGATCACGATGCACGAAATCAAAAATCCCATGCCCGCCCGGGTCGGCACCGGTGGCGATACACGTCCAGGAAACTTCGGTCTGCGGCGGAGAGCACACTTCCAGCCTTGAATAACCGCCTTGCCCGCTAAATTTTTCAAGATTTGGTAATTGATTTTTTCCCGCCATCTCTTCGAACACGGCAGGGTCAAACGAGTTCGAACCCCAAAATAAGCGTCTTCATGCAATGAAACTATTGTTCTTGAACGTCTTCTTCATCCTTGCGGCCGCGGCGGCGGAGGCGGGCAATTCTCTCACGGATCTGACGTGAAAAGATGAACAGCACCCCCGATAGAACAGCAAACAGGCCGGCCAATGCCTGAAAGAGGATACCGCCTGTATTGGGATCAATATACATGTTATTTACTCCTTTTCTCGAACTGGCTTTATACCGTATCTAGATTGAAAAGTCAATTACGTCCGGTAATGGTTTGAATTATAATCCTTATTGCCTAGTACAATTGTTCTAAGAGTCATTTGCGCGATTCATTCAAAACAACCGATTTCGATAAATCTCTTTTCATAAAGTAAAATCGACCCATGCCTAACGATGACGCTACCCCCATCCGCCAACAATATCTTGAGATCAAACATGACTATCCCAACTGCATTCTATTCTTTCGTTTGGGTGACTTCTACGAAACCTTCGATGAAGATGCAGAACTAACTGCCCGCGAACTTGATATTGTCCTGACATCGCGTTCCGTTGGCAAAGGCATGCGCGTACCGCTGGCCGGCATTCCCTACCATGCTGTCGAAAATTATCTGGGGCGGCTGATCGAGAAAGGCTATCATGTCGCGATCTGTGAACAGGTTGGAGATACACCGGTTAAAGGACTTTTCCCTCGCAAAGTCGTGCGCGTGGTAACGCCCGGGACCGTGACCGAACCGGCCCTCCTGCCGGGGGATTCGAACAACTATCTCGTTTCGGTCATTCTCGGAGAGAAATCTGCTTCCGTTTCTTATGCCGATATTACCACCGGGGAGTTCGCCGTTACCGAACTCCCCCTCGAGGCTTTGCGCGCGGAACTTACGCGTTTACACCCGGCAGAGGTTTTATATCCTGATAACCAAAACTGGAACGATGGCTTCCAGGGCCACTGGACGCCGTACCCAGCCTGGAGATTTGAGCCTGGCAAATGTGAGGAAACGCTGCTCACCCATTTCAAATCCTCCACGTTAGAAGGATTCGGCGTCAAGGGTCATGGTCTTTCGATACGCGCCGCCGGCGCGATCATTCAATATTTGAAGGATACACAACCCGAGTCGCTGACTCTGCTGACCAGCCTGCGCTCCTACAGCATCAATGAATTCATGACCCTGGATGCCGCCACGCGCCGCAATCTCGAGCTGGATGAAACCTTGCGCGGTGAACGCAAGGGATCCTTACTGGGTACGCTCGATCAGACCGTCACGCCGATGGGCAAGCGCCTCATCCATCAATGGGTCAGCCAACCCTTGCTCAACGTTGACCGAATCAAGCGCAGACAGATCGGCGTACAGTTTTTTTTCGATGATGGCATGCGGCGCGCTGAATTGCGCGCTGCGCTCAAGCCACTGGCGGATCTGGAACGATTGGTCAACCGCGTGCTGGCGGGTTACGCCCAACCGCGTGATTTGGTCGCCATGCGCGATACACTTTCGCGCCTGCCAACCCTTCTGAGCATCATCGGTCAGGCAGATACTGCTTCGTTGCCAAAACTTGAACTGGCAGACGGGGAATTATCCCTGCTGCAATCTTCCGTTGATGAGGACCCACCTTCTACGCTGCAAAATATCGGCGTGATCCGTCCGGGATATTCGCAGGAATTGGATTCGGTCATCGAGGCGTCGAAACACGCCCGGGATTGGATCGCAAATCTTGAAGCGGTAGAACGTGAACGCACCGGTCTCAAGACACTGAAGGTTGGCTATAACAAAGTCTTTGGTTATTACATCGAAATCTCACGCGGCGCGGCGGATAAGGCTCCGGAAAACTATATCCGCAAACAAACGCTGGTCAACGCGGAACGTTTTATCACCCCCGAAATGAAAGAATATGAAACGCTCGTTTTGAATGCCGAGGAGCGCATCCGCGAAATCGAACTGCGGCTGTTCAAAGAAACCTGCGCGGAAATTGGAAAATCCGCTTTCAAGTTACTGCAAATCGCTAGAGCGCTGGCCGTGTTGGACGTGCTTTCCTCTCTCGCGGAGGCCGCCGCACTCGGAGGCTACAGCCGCCCGGAGGTCCACGCGGGAAGTGAACTGGAAATCGACGAGGGACGGCACCCTGTCGTGGAACAGTTCCTCCACAGCGAACGCTACGTTCCCAATGACGTTATCTTTGAAAAAGGGGAGATCGTGCGCGTCATTACCGGACCCAACATGAGCGGAAAGTCTACATATCTGCGGCAAACTGCGTTGATCGTGTTGATGGCACAGATCGGCTCCTTCGTGCCCGCTGATTCAGCCCGCATTGGACTCGTCGACCGCATCTTCACCCGCATCGGCGCACAGGATGAGATCCACGCTGGGCAATCCACTTTCATGGTGGAAATGATCGAAGCCGCGAATATTTTGCATCATGCCACTGCGCGCAGCCTGTTGATTCTGGATGAAATTGGCCGCGGTACCTCGACTTATGATGGATTATCCATCGCCTGGGGAATGATCGAGTATATACACAATCATCCCCATCTGCGCGCGAAAACATTATTCGCCACCCATTATCATGAGTTGACCCAATTGGCGGAGCTGCTGCCCGGTGTGCGCAATTACAACGTGGCAGTCAGTGAAGCGGACAATAAAGTTGTATTCCTGCATAAGATCGTACCTGGTGGCGCGGACCGTTCCTATGGAATACATGTCGCCCAACTGGCAGGACTGCCCGCGCCGGTCATCCAGCGCGCCAATGAGATCATGGCCGAACTGGAAAAGACCTCCGGCCGCGCGGTCAACATCAACCCGCAGTCTGCACAACAGGCATTACTATTCCCCGAATCGAGCCCAATCTTGGGAGAGTTGGAAGAATTGGATATCAATTCACTCTCCCCCATCGAGGCCTTGAACAAATTGTTTGAATGGCAGAAAAAATTTACGAAGTAGTTTGCAACCGCGTCACTTCGTTTACGAACCAGTTCCATGCCAGGAAGAGACTGGGCGAGGCATCCCGGTTGATATAACGGCAGGCATGGTTTCAAAAAGAACGACAACGATTAAAAACCAGACGAACACTTCCGTTTCCGCGAACAGGCTGAAGGAGATGTTCGCGAAAACCGCGTAGCTCATGATCAACAGGGGGAGAAAGTCAGCCAGCGTCTTATGGGTAATGCCATATTTGATCGAACGAGCAAACGCCATGATGAGGATTCCTATTAGGATCAAAAGACCAAGCACGCCCACGTGAATCAAAATATCGAGAAAGCCATTGTCACCGATCAGCGGCTGCGAAGCCCAGCCAACGTGCAGCCGGACTTCTTCGCGAAATGCATCCAGCGCCCAAGCCGCGCCGAAGCCATGCCCAAACCAGGGGCGCTGAGGGACGACATTGTTCAAGAGATATTCCCAGAGCGGGACCCTGCCGGTCAAGGTTGAGGTGCGATTGAAAAGGCCAAAGACGAAATTCAAATTCAACAAGATCAGAATCATTCCAATAGCGAAAACCCCAACAATTGCGTAGTAGTGCCAGGCGCGCATCCGCTGGGAGAAGCGAAGCCAAAGCCAGATGCAGATCACGGAGAAATGCAAAACGATAAAAAGAATGTAGCCGGTGGCCGATTTCGTTGAAAACAAAACGATTAATGACAAAACATAGCAAACACCATCCAGGGGACCAGTAGATTGTCGTTTCTCAATTGCAATCAACAAACGGCAAAAAAAGATGATACCCACCAGTGCCGTCAGACTGCTCAGATGATTCCTATGCCAGAACAGGCCACGCCAGGCACCGCTAAATGGCGGCCAGTACATCGTCCCGGTTTTTGGCGCGCCATATATCAACCCGATAGATAAGATCAGCATGACGGCCCCGAACCAAAACAGGATTTCCATCAACTGGCTGGGACGATGGCGCATTCCAACAAAAGCCGCAATCAGAGTCGTGAAGAGCAATTCCAAGGCTCTAAACAGCGTTATTACCGGACCGATTGACCAGAGGATCGAAAAAAAAACCAGAAGAATAAATAATACCAGCAGCCAATTTTTCCGCCAGCGAGAAACATATTCTTTGATTTGATTCTCTCGAATCAATACAAAGACCGCTGCGATAAAAGCCACAAAGAATAAAGCGATCTCGATCCAGGCCGGGCCGAGTAACACAGAGGTGTCTGGATAGAGATAAACGAACATCGTGGCGCGTAAATTCGCCAAGAGTAGTGCCAGGAATAAAACAAGGCCATCAAGCCTTTTGAGCATCAATAGGCCCCTTTTCCAAATATCACGGCCCAGATAGTCCGCACGATAATTTGAATATCCAGCCAGATCGAATAGTTTTGTATATAGTAGAGATCATCTTCGGTATGCAGATGCATTGGTTTATCACTCCGGCCATTGACCTGCCACCAGCCCGTCAATCCTGGTGGAATGACAAACCGCTTTCTCTGCCACGGTTGATAGTTCTCCACCAGAGATGGCATTTCAGGACGAGGTCCAACCAGGCTCATGCTCCCGCCGAGCACATTGAAAAGTTGTGGAAGCTCGTCAAAGCTGAGGCGGCGGAGCAGATGTCCCACCCGCGTGATACGAGGATCATCCTTCGTTTTGTGGATCAGATTTCCGTTCGAGTCCCGCTTCTCTACCTGAGCCTGTAACTGCTCCGCGTTCCTGACCATGGTCCTGAATTTGAGCATTTCAAACACATGTCCATTCTCCCCAACCCGTTGCTGCCGAAACAGAATGGGCACGCCGTCTTCGAGGAAAATCATCAGCGCGGACAAGAGCATAAGTGGCAGAGCAAGGATCAGGGCGAAAAGACCGAAGAAAATATCGAAGCCGCGTTTGACCAGCCGTTGATAATCGTCAATCGCGGAAGCTCTCAAATCGAGCATGGGAATGCCTGCAAAATTTTCAATATCGGTGCGATATAAGGCAAGATCAAAAAACCCAAGGGCGATCCATACACCGACAGGCAGACCATCCAAAAGGAGTACGATCTCCGACATTTTATGATATTGGGAATAAGGCAAAGCGATCACAACATCGGTGACCTGACACTGATCGACGAATTCTTTTAACTGATCAAGCTTTCCCAAAGATTGCCCGGCTTTTTGATCCTCATACCCATCGTCCACAAACCCCACCAGGGTAAGGTTCTCAGCCAGTGCTGACTGCATCTGTCGTCCCACACTCTGGCCGAGAGGTCCAACGCCCACCACCAAAAGCCGTCGGGAGATCGCAGACGTATCACGGTGGATGCGAAAATAAGATCTGGCGAGGATGCGCCAGGACAGACAGGCAAGAAAAGTACTTGCCACAAATACAACATACAACGCGCGTGAAACTTCGCGAAACGAAAAATATAATATCCCGGCCGTTGATATGGAGGCAATGAAAGTGGATAGAAACAAAGCTGCGAGTTCATCGGCCGCACGCAGGAACTTCCTGCCATCATAAATGGACAGCGATGAAAAAATGATTACCCAGATCGACGGAAACAAGATATACAATTGAATCGGAGTTGTAGCAGATGAGTTAACATCTTTGATAAGTGCCAGAACGTTCATGGCAGGACGGATCAGTGTAGACAACAACAGACAGGAGACAACACTGAGCCCGTCCAAAAGCATCGACAATATCGCGAAGTTTACAGAGAAACGTCTAAGCATGTTATGCTAAGATGGTAACGGAAAACCCAGGAAATGATGAACAAACAAACGCCAGAAAAACAGGGGATTCCCGAGGATATAGCGCTTCCACAATCGGCGCGGCTCAACCATCAGCCTGCCCAGCCATTCCAACCCGTTGTCGGTCATCCAACGCGGAGCGCGCGGCAGCTGGCCGGATAAATAGTCAAAGAGGGCTCCAGCCGGAAAAGCAATCTTCACCTCGAGAGAGGCAAGATTTTCCAAAATCCATTTTTCCTGCAATGGCATGCCGAATCCCACGACCAGAATATGCGGATGAAATTGATTGATCTGCTCGATCACCAGCTTGTTTTCATGACCATCCACGATTTTATCAAAAAACCCATGATGAGTTTTTACTTGTAGGTCTGGAAACTTGTTCACGAGGCGATCCGCAGCGCGTTGTGCCACGCCGGGTCTGGCCCCCAGAAAGAAAATCCTCCAGCCAGAGCGCGCCGCGATTTCACAAATACATTCCATAAAATCGGGGGGCGTAAAACGATGGTCTAAGCGTTGACCGGTCAATCGAGCAGCCAGTTTTATACCAACGCCATCACAAAAAGTAAGTTCGCTTTGATTGAGAAAGTCCTTGAACCACGGCAACGAGTAGGCAATATTTAGTGCGTGAAGATTGACATAGGAAATGATAGCTTTGTTTTCATTAAGTATATATATCTGGATAGCAGATAATAACTGATCCAGTGACAATGAATGAATTCGTACGCCTAACAAGAATATTCTGGGAAAGCCAGCCTCGGTACGGATTATGGTCATGGCTGTGTTCACTTTGCCAACTGCCTGTAGAGTTCCAGATATTCTGCCAGTATCTTTTCCATTGAAAAATCATAAGAATATTCCTTGCAGGTTTCGCTCATTCTCACCAATGACAATGAGTCCATTTTTGCCACTGACTGCAATTGTTCGGCTAAGGCCCCAATATCACCGGGTTCAACGAGCCATCCAGTCTCGCCATGCTTGACCAGTTCAGGAAGCCCGCCGATGTTACTGGCAATAACCGGCTTTCCAAACGCAAAAGCCTCCACCGTCACCAATCCAAACACTTCTTCAACCAACGATGGAACAACAACAACGGCGGCACGGGACAAACTATGCTCTCTCTTTTCGCCATCGACCCTCCCTAGAAAATTTATATTAGAGCATGCAGCATATTTCTTTCGCAATTCAGAATCCAGCATTCCCCATCCGGCAATATCCAGTTGAAGTGAAGGGTGTAGAACGAGAGCTTGCAAGAAAGCCTCACACAACTCGACAATTCCTTTCTCCCTTTCCAAGCGTCCCAAGAAAAGGAAGCGAATCTCGTTCGCAGAGAAGTTACCTGCCTCTTGATGAATAAACTCAAGTTGAGAGCTTGACCAGCCGTGTGTATTTGACACTACTCTTGAGTGGGCGTGAGGAAATAAGCCGCAAGCTACAATTCGATCGAGAGTAAAACTACTTGGTGCGGTGACAACAGAAACTCCCGCCGAGAGCTTCGCACGGATGATCTGATAGCCACGTATGGGCCAATTTTTATTGAGAGCCATTCGCCCAATTACCCCTCGCATCAATCCATCGGGGCTCATACTTTCATAATCATGGCAGGTTTGAATAACATGGCCGGGAAACAATCGTGAGGGAACCAGCCAAACCGCTCCTGAAAAGCCTCGCATTTTATGAATGTGAATAATGTCCGGCGACTCTTCTTCTATTATCTGGCGGAGTACTCCGGCGCCATGAAGGTTATACACATCCATCAGCTGCCAGATCATTCTTTTCCAAAAAGGCAGGGTACTCTTTGCTTCAAATCGATAGATATTTCTCGGTCGAAAGCGATACACCCTTATACCCTGCTCATCCGTGAAGGAGGGATGATAATCTCCTCCCAAGGTGATAATTGAGACTCGATGGCCTAGGGTCTGTAAGCCGTGAGTAAGGTAATAAACAAGGAGGCCAGCACCGCCTCCTTCTACACCATAGAGGGAACTAATCTGCAAAATTCGCATCGAATAAATCAGTACATCCCAAATTCCGGCTTTTGGCGAATCCTATCCAATAACCAGACGGCCACTGACATGAACGGCCCGGGCAGATTCAGAATGCCCCTAAATGCAATGTAATTTGGTGAGATCCCTCTTACTTGACGATATCGATCAAGAACTTGGCCCGCCTCCTTTTTTTGGGACTCGCGCATATAGCACAATGCCAGCCGCAAGTATTTATTATATAAGCCGCGTTCTAAAATTTTCCGATCAACGCCATCGAACAGTTCAACACGAGAACGATAGATATTTTCCTTCACCTGCAATAACAAAGCAGCCGATCTTACGATATTCCTACTAATTTGGCGGGAGCTGATTCTGTAGATTGCCACAGGACGCCTAACGTAATCGAACTCCCAGCTTTGAGCTATCCGAAGCCATAGATCGTAGTCCTGCACATTTCGCAGGGATTCATCAAAAATACCGGACTGTTCGAAAACTTTCCTTCTGACAATGACGGACGAAGTAGGCACAAAATTATATGCATATAGATCATAAAAGATACGGCCTCTGAAAGGGGGGAATAGATCAAAGTACGTTGTTGGCTGTACTCGTCCATTGCTCAAAAAGTTCACATTCCCAAAGACTACACCGAGTGTAGATCCCTGCTTAAAAAGAGGCAATTGCAATGCAAGTTTTTCAGGAAGCCAAATATCATCGGCATCCAAAAAAGCAATGATCTCGGAAGAGGAGTGTCTAATGCCCAGATTTCGGGCAGCTGCAGAGCCTTTATTCTTTTGCCTGAAGAGGACTATTTTTTTTTGAAATTGATCAAGAACTCGATCGAGCCCATCCGTGGAACCATCGTCAACAATGATTATCTCAACATCACTAAAAGTTTGACTTAGAACCGAATTAATCGCGTCAACGATAGTTGTCGAATTTTGATAAGCAGGGATGATCACGGAAACAGAAGTCATAGAATCACCAACCTTCCATGAGATCCTGATAAAGGCCTAAGAGTTTCCTGCCTTGGTATACAACATCAAATTCCGATTCCACATGTTTTCTCCCCTCGACAAGCAATTGATTCCATTCGTCTGGATATTGAACCAGCCAACGCAGTCTATCAACCAAGCCGGGAATATCGTTTTCTTCCACCAACCAATTCTCGACTCCATACCGGACCACCTCTGGAATATCACAATGCAACGTACTAATGACCGGCATTCCTGTCGCGATCATTTCTATTAATGTAACCGGGGCACCGCCTTCGGTATCTCCGTCTGATCCGGTAATGCTTGGAGAAATAAAAACATGATGTTTATATGCCTCTTCGAATACCACAGAAAAAGGTTGAAAGCCGAGTAATCGAGTTTTGGATTTTAGTCCACCCTGTTCGAGTACTTTCAATATTCGCTGCTTTTCCTTTTTACTGCGCTGTTGAGAAACGGCATCACCTATAATTGTGATCTCCACGGGCGTGGTATGTTGAAACCGAGCAAGCGCTTCAAGCGCGTCGGGGATTCCTTTCTTCTCCCGAAAGCCAGCAACAATAAGAACCCGCAATGGTTCACCGTCTTTCCACTGGCGTGGTTTGTATGGGATATTATCTATTTCAACTCCCAAGTGGTGGACTTTGACTTTATGTTGTGGACAGCCCAAGTCCAGCAATTCCCCTGCCAAATGAGGACCTTCACAGAGAAAAAGGCTGGCGGTATCAAAAAGCTCCTTATAACGGCGCAGCCATCTCTTACCCTGGCCGGGAAGCATCTTAACATCATACCCATAGTAAGTGACAACATGCCGCATCCCAGTTTTCGCTGCCGTATTCATGTCCATCCAACCAATATTGCCAAAATGCGAATGAAGAATTTGAGCTTGTATCCTTTTTGCGACAACAGTTAAAAAGCCTCGATATCGCGGTAATAATATTTTGCGGATTCCCTTTTCCCAGAAATATCGCCACCAGGAGGTCTTGTGCAGACAATGGATATTTGGTAGATAGAATTGATCAAGGTGTTCCGTTTTCTCACAAACCACATGGACTTCAATATTATCAGGCAGGTATTTTACCTGGTTATACATCCAGGTCTGGGTCTGCGGAAGCCAGATGGGGAAACTATGCATTACACATATGCTCTCACTACTCATTGAACGGGGCCTTTGTCCCAGGCTAATTCCCATAACTCACTAAGCTGACTACGATTGTTAAGCCAAGTCATGAAAACATACATAGCTATTCCTATTACAACCGAACAAGCCAACACCAACACATCTGATTCTTCCTTGGGCAAAAAGAATTTAAACAATATCATTGTCAACAGCATGACCAATCCATTAAGAAAAGGCTTGTAAAGCGCTTGTATCAATTGTCTGAACTTGAGGTCGATTAAACGAAACGGAATAAAATGATTGAAGTAGGAAAGGCTAAAAGTAGCAATAGCATAAGCAGCCGAAACGCCAACAATTCCCCAGTGCAAACCAATAATAAAAGAAATTACTACAAACGTGCCTGCCCCGAGCCCCCAACGAAACATCCAATCAGTGCGGCCCTTTGCCTGGTAAATCATTCCAACCATGGTACCTATTGATTGAGTCAATCCTACTGGCGCCAAGATCATAATTAAAAAAATCGTTGGTTGCCATCTTATCCCCAAAATAGCTATAACCAAGGGTTTTGCCAATATCCAAACGCCCATCATCATGGGAAACGTAACCAATGCAATGGTTGCCGCAACTTTTAAATAGATAATCGAAAAGCGTTGATCGTCATCCTGAATACTTGAATAGATAGGAAACATAACCCGTCGAATAACGCTTGATATGCTTTGGATTGGAAACAATAGGATGCGATAAGCCAGAGTATAGTAGCCCAAATCCTGCGCCCCAAGATACCGACCTATCAGCAAATAGTCTGCGTTACGAGAGAAATAATTAAAAACACTGAATCCAACCAGATTTAAACTAAAACTACTGATTGACCTAATTTCCCCCCAATGAAAAATCCACCGGGGCCGCCAGGAACTTGATAACCAGAGAAATACAGTAGTTACAGTGGTGCTTGCCAATGATTGAAAAACCAGACTCCATACCCCTGCTCCAGCAAAAGCCAGCAAAATTCCAACGACCGCACCACAACTAATAGCGCCTATCTCTACCTTGGCCAAAAGCTGAAACTCCAACGATCTTTCAAAGAGCGCTTGCTGCAACAAGCTAAGCCCTGAAATGAAGAAATCAATCGAAAGCACCTGCAAAACAGAAACCACCTGTCGTTCATGATAAAACAATCCGCCCAATGGCGCACCTAAAAATAAAACTACTGTTGCAATTACTCCAAAACCCAGATTGACCCAGAAAACACTGCATAGCATTCTCTCAGACGGTTCCCTCCTCTGAATAACAGCTGCCGTAGTCCCTAGATCCTTGAATATGTCAATGAATCCAATAACCACGAGTGCCATCCCAAGCAGACCAAAATCAGACGGGGGCAGCAAACGGGCAAGGACAACAGTTGTTAATATCTGTATACCCTGTCTACCCATCTGTGATACAGCTGACCATCTAACGCCAGAGGCGGCTCTACGTTTCATCGGCTTGATTCAAACAATCCTTATTTCGAATACATCTAAGGCCAAGAATTATGCCTCAAGAATCGATCACAGCACAAAAATGATCGATTTATTTATGTTTGGCAAAATAATGTCATCAAAATCGGTTCAATTTCAGCCTAGAATCGGCACTTTTCGAAGTGACATTAATAAGTCAAGGTCCAGTAGCTGGTTGAGATATTTTATCTTGCCCATTGTCAGTCTAATAACTAATGCCATTGGTCTATCCATCGATATTTCTTTAGCTCATCCACAACATCAAAAGAATTAATGATCTTTGATATGTCACTTAGAAGCGATGAATTTACTTTGTCGATCTGCTCTTTATAGTAATGTGACGTATCTCTTATTGTATCGACCGGACTTTTAGTTACATGTACATTATTAGTGGATGACTCCCTTAGATATGTTTGAACCTCTCTCGAGTAATCGAGCCCAACAAATCTGAAGATCTCTCTGCTAACCCTGTCCGTATGCTCAGATAAATCCTCATGATATATGACTTTATGATCAACCCTGAAATCTTTTGCAATCACCAATCAAAATATCATAATTAATCAACCACCACACTATGAGCATGTGTTGAACATCCCTTCCCCATCGATGCTCGTCAATCAATTTCATATATTTCCTAAACCTCGGTATTATTTGAATATACTCGGGTAACGACATTAATGATTGTTGTAATTCACCAAGGTGACCCTCGGTCATCAATCTTAGAATTGAAGTGATTTGAGCCCCAGGATGTCTTACGATTATGAGATATTTGGCGACTGGAAAGGCTTTGGAAATTATGCCTATCTTGAAATTCAATCTTAGCTCTTTCGTAACGTAGAACTTTATTGTCGTGTTTTTGGCTTGATATTGAAAAATATTCATATTTTTTCTATTAAGGTTAGTTCTAAAATCCTGTTTAGTCTCCTGGGAACTCTACATCTGAGAGCGTTGACAATAGCGGCATAAAAAAGCACTGCCAGGCTATCCAAAATTCTAATGTAAAAATGGTTGCCCCGTTTATAAAACAGATATTTCATTTGAGGCAATTTTTCATACTCTCCCTTCAGGAATTCAAGCAAATTGTCCCGACAATTCTCGAGGTAAAAATTTCTTTCTGGGAAGCCAGGGAAAATATCAATCTGTGTTGCAAAAGGCTCCATGAAAAATTCGACATCAGGATTAGCGTCAATTATGTTTGACAGCCATGTAGAACCAGATCGCTCGCACCCCAAAATAAATACATAAGAACTTTGATCGAGGCCCATGTATTTCTTCCCGTCTCCGTTCACCACACTACGGCGCGACACACGCGTCATCAACCCGGGCGGTCACGTCTTCAAACTTATAGAAATGCATCGTATCCGTATAGAAATATTGTCGATTGTCCAGCAGAGGCAGGTCCGCCCCAAAATACTTATCGAAAATGATCCGGAACACATTCACCGCAGAAATGTCAGGCGGAACCGTCCGTTCATCTGAAACAGGCAATAAATACGCGGCGAAAGGTGAGAAGCGTTCCATCACACAGGTGTCTTCTGGAGAGGCGAGATTGGCAAGCAATCCCGACCCATGATCAGCTTGCAAAATAATGATCGGGGGATTTGTTGATTCAGCAAGAATGGCCTCGATGGTTTGCTCCAACTGGTGATTGACAAATTGTACCTGCTCAATGTATCTATATTGATATTCTTCCATTGAACCGGGGTATTCATTGGCATCTTTGAAATTGAAGGAGTAGGATGAGGCTAGCGGGTTTCCATTTCGATCGAACACAAAGGGTGGGTGCGGAGAAATGATATGGGCAAAAACAAATTTCGGAGCCGGAACCTTCGGCAAGGCTGCAAGAGTCTCAAAATTATAACGGACAATTTCCCGATGAGTTGTTACCGAGGGAACGGAGGCAAAACTGCTTAGGGCAGGTTTGAAATACTTGAGTGGCGTACGATCCAACACAAAACTTTCGAAATCGCTTAACATCACAGGATAGGGATGATAATACATGTCGGTCGTCTGGTTATCAGTGATCGTCCAATTCGTACTAAGCGAAATCGTTTTATAACCTTGAGATTCAAGCAAAGCCCGCACACGACTGTGATCGATGAAGGGTTCCATGAGCCAGCGATTATGGCTGTTTTCAAGGCCGGATGTCAGCGCCTGGATATAATCCATGTTCAGGGTGGACGCAACAGACAGCGGCGTTGTCGGATAATTCGAGTGATCGGAGACAGGCACGATAAAGCCTTTTTCATGCAAAAAATCAATAAAATCCGAATTATCAAATCCATATAACTTCTGCAGGATATCCGACCTGGCATAATCATCGAGAATAATATAGTAGATATCATGCTCAATCGCTGGAGTTGACAAACCTTTGAGAGAAAAATTTCTTGCCGCATTCGTGGCTTGTCTGTAATCACGCCAGGGAATTCTTGCCAACATCTTCCCTGTCACATAGATGGAATATCCAACGAAAAAACATCCTATAATACCCAGAATATATGTGAAATGAAAGACGTGGATTTTTCTCTTTGTAAGAGAAGCGATCGCCAGCCAGACAACCGTGCCGGTCACGATGAACAACAGAGCGGTGGAAAAGAAGTCGGAGGAAAAATAAAACCCCAGAACAAAAACTGTCAGTAATATCGCCGCCCAGGTCCAGTCGCGTGTCAGCCAATATGCCGGCCAAATGAGGAGAGCCAACACCCCCCACAAAACCACCAATGGACGAAGAATCTGGCCCGGGGAAACAACAATCGCAGAAATGTAACCGAGTTGGAGGAGAGAAGCCAGCGTGAATAAAAAAGGAAGCAATAACACAAAACGTTTCATTTAAAGAGCTTCTCTTTTAAACATCGGAGACCTGCGGTTGCAGGTCTCCGAACCTAAATCCAATCTTACTCTTTGCTGGCTACTGCCGCATCCGTCATGGATGGTGCGGGAGCCTTCGAGCGAACCACTGCCCAGGCCAAGACGCCAAGTAACAGCAGGGCTACAACCCAAACGACAATAAGTGTCGTACCGGCCGCGCCCGCATATTGCACCACGATCGGCGCAATGATCACAGACACAAGATTTACAACCTTGATCATTGGGTTGAGCGCCGGGCCAGCCGTATCCTTGAAGGGATCGCCAACCGTATCACCGACCACGCCAGCTTTGTGGCGCTCAGAACCTTTACCTGTATTATTCTTAGGATCTTTGGGCTCGTCTTCGATCAACTTCTTGGCATTATCCCACGCCCCACCGGAATTGTTGAGGAATACTGCCAGCAACTGACCGGAGACAATGATGCCGGCCAGGAAACCGCCCAGGGCCTCCACCTGCAAGGTCAGGCCGACAACGATCGGGGTGACAATGCCGAGCAAGGCCAGCGAAACCAATTCCTTCTGCGCGGCGGAGGTCGAAATGCCAACTGCCTGTTTGTAGTCCGGTTTGACTTTGCCCTCCAGCACGCCCAACTTGAACTGGCGGCGGACTTCCATCACGATCAGTGAGGCGGCACGCGCGACAGCTTGAATGGCAAACGAGGAGAACAGCCACGGTAACGCGCCGCCGATCAGCATGCCAACGAACACCTGAGGAACATCTACACGGATCCCAATCGCCGAGATCAACTGATCAGGCGGGACTCCGAGACCCGTTTGCGCGCGAGAAACATCGACCAGGAAAGATCCGAAAAGCGCCACCGCGGCGATTACGGCTGAACCAATCGCCACGCCTTTCGTAATGGCCTTGGTGGTATTCCCAACCGCGTCCAGGTCGGCCATGATTTGCTGCGCGTCTTTGGTTTCCTTATCGGTTTGGCCAGACCAGGCCATTTCGCCGATGCCGTTGGCATTGTCTGAGATCGGGCCAAAGGAGTCCATCGCAACATTGTTACCTGTAAGGGTCAACATACCGATACCAGTCATCGCAACACCATACAAAATAAATGTGGCCCGTTCTGCACCCGCCACACCGGGAATTGTCCCGAAGACAAAGATGGAGGCCACAATGGTCAACGCGATGACGATCACGGACCACACCGAAGATTCAAAACCAACTGATATTCCGTTCAGAATAAGAGTCGCGGGACCCGTGTCCGCGGCTTTTTTGATTTCGTTTACGGGAGCTGCTTCGGTGCCTGTGAAGTATTCAGTCAAACGATCAATCACAATGGCAAGGATGACGCCGACGCCGACGGCTGTCGGCAACCGCCACCAACCGCCCCACATAGCCATTTCAGGCGATCTCAAATAGACAAAACCCGCAATGTAGAATAATACACCAGAAATCACAGCGGAGGTCAGGAAGCCGCTAAAGATCGCCTGCATGGCATCGCCAGCTCTGCCAGTCTTTCCGGCTCTCACAAAGTACGTACCGATGATGGATGAAAGTACACCCACACCGCGCACGATCAACGGGAAGATGATCCATTCAAGACGACCAGTAATATGCCAGAGGGCCAGACCAAGAATAAGTCCGGCAACGATCGTCACTTCGTAGGATTCGAAGATGTCCGCCGCCATGCCCGCACAGTCGCCAACGTTATCGCCAACCAGGTCTGCCACCACCGCAGGATTTCTCGGATCATCCTCTGGGATGCCTGCCTCCACTTTACCGACCAGGTCCGCGCCGACATCCGCCGCCTTCGTAAAGATACCACCACCCACGCGCATGAAAAGCGCCAGCAAGGTTCCACCGAAACCGAAACCAAGCAACGCATCCGGAGCCGCAACACCCAAGATTATGAAGATGATCGTGCCGCCCAGCAGCCCCAGGCCATCCGTCAACATGCCAGTGATGGTACCGGCTCGATAGGCGATACGGAGTGCTTCGCCAAACGATCTCTTCGAGGCTGACGCTACGCGCACATTGCCTTCGATTGCCATACGCATACCGATTTGACCAACCGCCAGGGAGAAGCCCGCCCCCATGATGAAAGCCAGACCGCGCGCGATGCCAATCCATAACTTAAGCTGGGCGTCGTTAAAATCCTTGAATCGATCATGTGCTTCTGGCGAAGGTGGAACAATATAGACTGACAGGAACAAGACAACTGTCAAAATGGCGATTAACGGCAAGATGGAGCGGAACTGCTTCTGTAAATAAGCATTCGCTCCATCTTTAATCGCGTTCCAGACCTCCTGCATCTTTTCCGTGCCCTTATCTTCGCGCAGGATCTGATTGCGGAGGAAAATCGCGTATAACAGGCCGAGAATGGCAATGCCAAGCACAGCCCAAATCGCGATGGCCTCCAGTGAGGTAAGTCCTTGCATAGCAGACATAATGGGGTATTCCTCCCGAGAATAAGTGATATATACTGCTGTTTAACTCGACCGCTCTAAACTTGGATTGTGCCGATGAACCAGCATCAAACGTCGCTAGTTTAGAGGCTATCGCAGTATTGAATTGAGCACAGGGATTTTACAGTCGCAAACACGATGTGTCAAGCATAAGCGTCAGTTAAGCAAATGGTTATGAATTATTAAGCTGAATCTGCCTCGGTAAGCAACAGGAACAGGCTCGCAAACTCTTAGGAAACTGTAACCAAATTCCACCGGATGATGGTTGACAGCCCGCCCTAAATTTGATAACATTTGTCAAATTTCGCTCCAAAAGGAGATATTATGCTACAGGAACTCGAAACACACATTATGCCAGAGACTGTTGCTGAAACCATTGTGCTGTCAACAACGGCTTCTGATGCAGTAAAAAATATTCTTGCCGAACGCAATCTGGAAGGTTACGCTTTACGCGTATACGTGGCCGGGGGCGGCTGCTGTGGCGTAAATTTTGGCATGGCCCTGGATAACAATATTCGCGACGTGGATACTACTTTTGAATCCAACGGTGTGAAGGTAGTCGTAGACGAAGTATCCATTGATTACCTACGGGGTGCCACCATCGACTTTGTCAATGACCCGGTACGGGGCTCGGGGTTTGCGGTCGATACGCCGAACGCGGCAGCTCACGAGCACGGTGAAGGTGGCTGTTCCTGCGGCGGCTCCTGCTCCTGCAATAACTGATTGAATTTTGTTTCGATAAAAAAAGACCGGTACGCCGGTCTTTTTTTATTTTTCGAAAAGGGAGTTACAAAGCTCATCTACCGCGCAGATAAGAGATCACCGCGCCGAAAAAGCCAAATAAGCCCAGGCTGAGGATCAACAACCCCGTTGGGATGCCGCTTGGCTGTGTACCAGCCGCGTCTTGAAACGAAGGCACATCCAGAGGCGGAGGCGGTGTGAAGGTAGGTAAGCGTGTCGGCGTCTGTTGACCGATGAAAGCCGCCTCAAGAGTCGGATTTATGGTGGGCGTTGCAATTGGTGTCGGCGTGGCAGGTACATCGATCACGGACAGGAGCGCGCCCGGGGACAGCTTCACGTAGGGCCCGTAGACCCAGCCCACTGAACCCGGAACACCCGCGTAGTAAATTTGAATCCAATCCTCCCGGTCTCTGGCGCGACCGAGTGCCGCAGCAGTCTCATTGCCCTGCATCACTCCAATAGGTGGATAATCAAATGAACTGGGACCCGCGTAAACCCGGATCACTTGCAAACTCTGGTCCACGGTGACGATCGGGCCCAAAGGTGTGCCCGTCACTGTAGGAATCGAACCGGTGGGTTGTTGCGCAACCGCGGCAGGTTGGCCTGGATCAAAGAACCCCAACAACGTAACTGCCATCAGAGCAAGGGTCCAGAGCAGCATCCTGGCGCGGCGAAGGAATTTCATGGAGTAACTACTTTCTCAACACGAAAGAAACGATCAGGCCCAGTGCGCCGATCAAACCTAATCCCAGGATCAATATTCCGGAGGCGAACCCCACTGCCGGTTTACCTGTGTCCTCGAACTGGGGCACATCCAGGGGCGGCGGCGGAGTAAACGTTGGCATGCGGGTTTCCGTTGGCTGAATTTCAAAAGCCGCGGCAAGTGTCGGGTCGATCGTAGATGTTGCCGGCGGCACAGGAGTTGGCGGCGGCTCCACCACATGCAGTTCTCCGCCTGAAATCGAAACAAAAGAGGCATACACCCACCCCACGCCTCCAGGATAAGAAACCTGTACCCATTCCCGTCCCGGAGATACGCCCAAAGCTGGCACAACATCTCCCGGCGCCAACTGCGCGACAATTGGATAATAGATCGTACTCGGCCCGCTGCGCACATTGATAGGGTCAGTATAGGTGACAGTCACCAAAACGCCGGTGGGCGTTGACGCATCTTGAAAAGTCTGAGCCTGATTCGATGAAAGGAACGCTCCCGCGCATATGCCTGTTACCGCTAAAATCCCCAGCAAAGTCTTAAACCAAAATCGTCTCATTACGTATATATTCTTTAGACATGGAATGCGACGACACAACGTCGTCGCTCATAAAGCGGATTATAATCGAAAACATGGACAGACGAATCTTTCACGGAAACATCAAACCCAATGATATTGCACACGCCTTGATGGGAGAGTTCAACCGCGGCAATCTATTTGCACAGGTGGTAGGCAGCCAGGACCAGATGGCGGTACAAATTGCTACGCGCATAGGCCGGATGTCAGGCGGACAGACCGCGCTGACGATCAGCCTGCAAAAGGTGGAAGATGGCATCATGGTGGAAGTCGGTCAGCAAGCCTGGTTGGGCGTTGCGGCAAGTCTGGGCCAAACCGCCATCTCGGCACTGCGTAATCCGTTCAGCCTGCTGGGCCGGTTGGATGATCTCGCTCAGGATATCGAAAGCCTGCAATTGAATGACAAAGTGTGGCAGATCATAGACGGCGCCATTGCGGCACTGGGCGCCTCCTACGCTTTATCTGACCGCTTGTCGCGCGTCACCTGTGAATACTGTGGTTCGGCGAATCCCCTGGGGGAAGGAAATTGCCTGGCCTGTGGTGCTCCATTAGGCGATGCACAACCTACCACATGCCCGCACTGTGGATTTGCAGTCTCGACGGGTGAAAGTATTTGTCCCAACTGCAATAAAAAACTCCATTAATCCTATTTTTACAATTTTAGAGTATCGTGTATTGAATCTGTAAGTTTGCTGGCTTGCAGATTTTTCATCTCGCCTCTATAATACCCCTGCAGCAGGTAACCCTTAGGGCTTTTCATGAAGTTAAGACTTGATCAACTGGAAGCAAAGATTCAGAAACTCGTTGAAGACCAATTAACGGGGATTTTGCCGGGCTTGAAACTCGAAGACCGGGTCATCCAACGTTTGGCGACCGCTGTCCGCGAGAACATCGTCCAGCAAAAAGACGATGGCGCCATTGCCCCTAATGTTTTTACATTGATCGTTTCAACTGAGACTTCCCCCATGTGGAAGGAACAAGGCACCATCAATGCGCTGAAAAATATCATCACCACAGCCGGCAAGGATGTGGGATTGAAGTTCACCACGCAACCCTCCATTACGATCACAACCGATGATACCTTTTCCGCCGATGAAGTAAAAGTGGTTGCTTCACACAAATTGCAGCCCATCGGGGAAACCATGGGAACCCATACGTCCCAACTGGTTGATGAAACAGCACAGACTGAAAATATTCCTGAAAACGCATTTTTGATCGTGGAAGGCGTGAGGGTATTTCCCATACACGAGTCGGTTGTGAATATCGGCCGCAGGCTTGAAAATCAACTGGTGATCGATGATCCGCGCGTCTCGAGAAACCACGCCCAACTGCGGGCGATCAAAGGACGCTTTGTTTTGTTTGATTTGAACTCCACGGGAGGCACGTTTGTGAATGGTCAGCGTACCAGCCAAACGGTTCTGTATCCCGGGGACATTGTTTCGCTGGCCGGCGTAGCTCTGATCTTCGGTCAGGATAATCCCCCCTCCCGCCCGGCACTGGCCGACACCTCTCCCTTCGAGACCGATCTGGGAACGAGCGAAAGGCCAACCGCCACCGTTGATCAAAAGACAGTAGACCTCAAGCCTGACAAGCCCCTTGACGATGCTACAGAACAATGATCGCTACTCTCGTTCTCGTCCTGCGGATTGCACTGGCGCTGGCACTTTATGCATTTCTCGGGTGGGCGCTGTGGATTCTGTTTGAGGAAATCAGACAGCAGGGAAACAAGATCTCCTCACAAATAAAACCAGGCATCAGCTTATTTGTAAAAATCGAAGACGGGACTGAAAACCAGCGTCACTTCTCACAGGCAGAGATAATCATTGGACGTGATACACAATGCGACCTTTCCATCGTGGATGCGAGTTTGTCCGCACATCATGCGCGGCTCACGCATCATCATGGTCAGTGGTGGCTGGAGGATCTGGAGTCCACCAACGGTACCTTTCTGAACCGTGAAAAACTCTCCACGCCCGCCGTGGTAATTACCGGTGACCAATTCAAATGCGGAAATACGATCTTCGACATCCGCGTGGAATTGGATGATAAACTTTCCCTGACGAAAGACTCATAGAATTGGGAGGCTCAACATGGCTGATCAGGTGACACTGGCAGTGATGGGTGGCTCCGGCTTGTATGAAATGCCGGGTCTTAGCCATACACAAGAACATGATATCAACACGCCTTTTGGAAAGACCAGCGCGCCGATCATCGTTGGCACACTCGAGGGTCAGCGCATCGCCTTTCTGGCGCGCCACGGCATTGGACACCACATCGCGCCCGGTGAGGTTCCCTATCGCGCCAACATTTACGCGCTGAAGTCATTGGGCGCCCCCCGCATCGTGAGCATCAGCGCCTGCGGCTCCCTGCAAGAGAAGTTCGCGCCGAGCCATATCGTCATCCCCGATCAGATCTATGATAATACGCACGGACGCGCCAGCTCCTTCTTCGGGGAGGGCCTGGTGGCGCACATCAGTGTGGCTGACCCGTTTTGTGCAGATCTCGCGGGTCAGCTGGAATCAGCCGTCCGTCTGGCAGGAGGCGTGGTTCATCGCGGCGGCTCCTTCATCACCATAGAAGGTCCACGCTTTTCGACCAAGGCCGAGTCCCGCACCTATCGTTCCTGGGGCATGTCCATCATCGGTATGACCGCTTCGCCGGAAGCCTTCCTGGCCCGCGAGGCCGAGATGTGTTATGCCACCATGGCACACGTCACCGACTATGACGTCTGGCATATGAGCGAGGCGCCCGTCACGGTGGAAATGGTAATTCAAACCTTGAATAAGAACACCGACATGGCGCAGAAAGCCGTGCAATTCCTCGCCAAAAACCTCAAGCCCAAACGAGACTGTGACTGTGATCAAGCCTTGTCCACGGCCTTGATCACGCGTAAGGAAGCCATCCCACCGGCGACAATTCAAAAACTTGACCTGCTAATTCATAAGTATTTATAACTTGATGAATAGAGCCCTCCAAGGCAACCTGCTTAAAGTCGCGGCTGTTTTTCTCTTTTTGCAGACCCTGATCATTACTCTCTCACCCGCTGTCCGAGCCCGTTCCTGGGATGTCGACTATCGCTGGTCACAATGGATCGCTCTTGCGGTATGGGGCATTTGTGTCATCCGCGCACATTCTTCGATCATCGAACAGCTGCCAGATGCCGATCCCTATCTTTTCCCAGCGGCAGCCTTCCTCAGTGGCTGGGGGTTGCTCACCATCTGGCGACTGGATCCAAACTACGGCACGCGCCAGGCGCTGTGGTTGGGCATCAGCATCATCGTATTTCTGTTTGGATTGCGCCTACCGGCCACACTCAACTTTATCCGCAAATATAAATATATCCTGCTGAGCATCAGTCTGCTGCTGACAGGATTGACGCTATTTTTGGGAACGAACCCGATCGGTTATGGTCCGCGGCTATGGCTGGGTTGCTGCGGCGTGTATTTTCAACCCTCGGAGCCGCTGAAACTTCTGCTGGTGGTGTATCTCGCTTCATATCTGGCCGATAGACTCCCCATTCAGATAAATGCTTTCCCGCTGCTATATCCAACCTTCATACTAAGCAGCATTGCGATCCTGCTTTTACTCTTTCAACGTGACCTTGGGACAGCTTCCATCTTTATTGCGCTGTACACGATCACGATCTATCTGGCAACAGGTCGTCGCCGCACCATCCTGATCAGCGCAGCCGTATTGATTCTGGTGAGTGTCGCCGGTTATTTTCTGGTAGATATTATTCGCCTGCGCCTCAATTCGTGGATCAATCCCTGGGACGACCCAAGCGGCGCGTCCTATCAGATCATTCAATCGTTGTTCGCCGTTGCCAATGGAGGCTTGGATGGACGCGGCCCCGGCTTGGGCAGTCCAGGATTGGTTCCCGTTGCCATCTCTGACTTCATCTTCTCGGCGATTGCGGAAGAAACGGGTCTGTTCGGGACTGTCGGCTTGATCGCCCTGTTTGGTTTGATCCTGGCTCGCGGCCTGCGCGCTGCACTGCGCGCCTCGAACATTTTTCGCAGACTGCTGGCCGCCGGTTTGACCGCCTATATCGGCGTGCAGGCGCTATTGATCATCGGAGGAAACCTGCGGCTGCTGCCCTTGACCGGCGTGACGCTGCCGTTTATCTCTTACGGCGGATCATCCTTGCTGACATCCTTCATTGCGTTGCTTTTTCTCTTAATCATCAGCAATCACCTGGATGAAGAACCGGCACCTCTACTCAAGCCTCAGCCCTATCAGTTGCTCGGCGCGCTGCTGTCGCTGGGACTTTTCGCGGCGGCGTTGACGAATGGCTGGTGGGCCATTGTGCGCGCACCCGACCTGCTGACACGTACGGACAATCCACGGCGTGTGATACAGGATCGCTATGTACCACGCGGCATGTTACTGGATCGTACAAATAACATCATCGATGGAACGGAAGGGGAGGTCGGTGATTACTTCCGCGTGTACAAGTATCCAGACCTGGCACCCATCACCGGTTACAACCATCCGGTCTACGGACAGTCCGGGCTGGAGGCTTCACTGGATGAATATCTGCGCGGGTTGCGTGGAAACCCGGATACCTCCATCTGGTGGAATCATCTTTTGTATGGTATGCCGCCCCACGGCCTGGACATTCGCTTAAGCATCGACCTGCTGCTGCAGCGCCGCGCTGATCAGATGATGAAGGAAGAGCGCGGCGCAGTCATCTTGTTGAACGCGCAGAACGGTGAAATCTTCGTGATGTCCTCGCACCCCACCTTCGATCCGGCGAACATGGATGAGATCGGTGCACAGCTTAGCCAGGACCCGGCCAAGCCGCTGATCAACCGCGTTACTCAGGGACTGTATCCGCTGGGTTCATTGGCAGATCCTTTCGTACAGGCGTTCTTTGAAAAAGGAAACCCTTCCGAGGATGATTTGCAAAGTGTCTATGAGGCCTTTGGTTTCTATCGTGCGCCCGAATTACGCATGCAGGTGGCCAAAGCTTTCGCCAGATCAGATATGAATGAAATGCATGTTTCGCCGCTCCAGGTGGCACTGGCCTCTGCCGCGCTGAGTAATCACGGGAACCTGCCCGCGCCACGCATCGCTACTGCACTCAACACGCCCAACGATGGCTGGGTCACGCTCCCAGCCTTGGGAACGCCACTCGAGGCGATTCCCGCCTCGGCGGCGGATGAGGCGGCACGGGCCCTGATCGTGTCAGGCCAAAGCTACTGGGCATATACAGCCCGCGCCCGTGGCGATGAATCGTCGATCACCTGGTTCATCGGCGGCACTCCGCCCAACTGGCAGGCATCGCCTCTGGTGGTGGTGGTCGCCCTCGAAGAAGATAATTCGCCATTGGCGCGTCACATCGGGCAGGAATTGTTGATCGACGCGATGAACCCCTGACAGGACGGAACTGCTTAACAAAAAAGAGCCAGGCAATCAACCTGGCTCTTTTCATCTTTGATCTAGGGCTACGTTCCGTCATCAACATCTTTGGCACCGTAACCCGGACCACCTTGGAAGAAGTCGTAATTGGGTTTGATATCGGGTGTGAGATCGATCGTCTCTCCGGCCTCGAGTTGCCGCGCCGTATCGAGGACGATCGGGCTGCCATGATGATTAGTCCCTTCGAAGTGACCCGTCAGGCCCACATTACTGATATATTCGCCACCTTTGGCGGTATAGGCAGAGGGAACTTCATCTTCGGGGAAGATGGCAGCATAGGGACACTCGGGAATGCACGCGCCGCAATCGATGCAGGTATCGGGATCAATATAAATCCACGGCCATTCTTTCAGCGGAAAACCGGGAATCATACATTCAACGGGACAAACGTCAATACAACCGCGATCACGTACGCATAGACTTGTAACGATGTGTGTCATCAGATTATCTCCTTTTTAGGAAGTGATGTGCAATATGCGTTCATTATATCGTGTTTTAAAAACTTCGGAAGTTGCGGAAAAGTTATAGTTTCTTGATGGCTAAATCTTGTTGAAACGGCTTCCAAAGTCTCATTTGCTATTTCAAACGCTCTGCGACCGCCTCCCAGTTGACCACATTCCACCAGGCAGAGACATACTCCGGTCGGCGATTTTGATATTTGAGATAGTAGGCATGTTCCCAGACGTCGATACCCATGACAGGTGCCATGCCTTCCGACATGGGGTTATCCTGATTGGCCGTTGAGACGACCGCCAGGCCACCACCCTTCTTTACCAGCCAGGCCCAGCCAGAGCCAAAGCGAGTCTTGGCAGCGTTTTCGAATTGAGCCTTGAAGGCATCGAACGAGCCGAAGGCCTTCTCGAGTGCCTGATTGACCGCCCCACTGGGAGTGCCGCCCATCTTGGGTCCCATGATCTCCCAGAACATACCGTGATTCCAGGTACCGCCGCCATTGTTTCGCACCGCAGTGCGGATATCTTCGGGGATGGCGTTCAGATCTGAGAGCAAATCTTCCAAAGATTTGCCAGCCAGTTCGGGATGCTTTTCAAGCGCGGCGTTCAGGTTATTCACATACCCCTGATGATGTTTATCATGATGAATGGTCATTGTCTGCGCATCAATGTAGGGTTCCAAGGCATCCACCGCGTACGGAAGTTTTGGTAATTCAAAAGCCATGTTCTCTCCTTATGAGTTGGTCTGCTCCCCTCAACAGAAAATAGGATTTATTTCATCAAAAATTGTAGTCTTTTGAAGCAGACATGTCAAGAAAGATATTCTGGTGATTACCCATAAGTGAACTCGTGAGACGGAAAAGGGTGCAAGCAGACAAAAGACAAGGTCATGCAAGTGACGATGACAGCCGAGAGGCCCTGCAAGAGCCAATAGGGACCAGCACGGTCAGTTGGGATGCCCAATTGGCCGCCGAGTTGCCGAAGCCAAAGAACCGCCTTGGGCGGCCAATGTTCAGAAATGACGAAGACAATTTGAGCCGTCAAGAGAACGATGGCGAACAGACGGCGCATACGGTCAACGGTTGGGAGGCGCATGTCTTCCACATCCAAACCTTGTTCTTGATCAAAGCGATAGCCATGTTCAATGCGGGAGCGCAAGCGCCAATCGTTATAGAGCTGTTGAACAGCAGCCACCTTCATCAGCGGGATGTTGGTAATCAAGACCAGTTGTCGATCCAAAGTTTCATCATCAGCCACCATGATCCACAACGGTTTTTGTGTGCCTGGGCTGCGAATCTTGAACCAGCCAAAATAAATCGTGTCGAGTTTGGTTTTTCCAGCATGCTTGAACAATACCTGGAAGGTGGCCTGATCAGGAACACTTTCCACCAAGTCTTGTAGTTTTTCCGTTTCCCAACGCTCCAGATGGCTGATGCGGAAGACAAATTCCTGCTCTAATTTCACGACCTGGGCCAACATTTTTTGGTCATCCAGCCCCGAATCACCGACAAACCGTATTGTTTGACCTGGATCCAAGCGAACGGTGTTCGTAAAGGCTTGTTCAATCTCTTTATTCTGACTGAGGAAGTCGCTGGTGAGATAGGAAAACCAATTGGCATAACTGGTCACCGGCACTTTTGTATTGACCAGCGTAGCCGTAATCGCTGGGTAACCATGCGCCAGCCGAGCCTGTCCATTCAAATCCGGCGGTGTGGCTTTGTGCACCACACTGACTCCTTCCAGACTCTGGGTCTAGGGTTTTTCAAAATTCACCCGATCCCCTGCCACTACCAGATACGCAGGCTTTTCGCCTGCCACACTCCTTTGCCCAGTTTCATACAGACCTTGGTAAATGACATCCGTTGCGAGCCGCTGATTGTTCAGTAACCGATACATGCTTTTTGCGACTGACCCGGTTTCTCCGTCTGCCTTTCCGTTTTGGCGCGCCATGCCTGTAATGACGGGTGTCTGTCCGCCCAGAATGCCCAGCAGCATGTTCTCAATCACTTTCCTCATCCGTTTATCAGGCAACAATCTCATCAAAGGCTCGCTATGATTTCTGATCGTTCCCCGGATTTCCATTATCGGCAACTTGGCAAAAATACTTTCAAGTGCTATAGTCATCTAAACTCTGCTCCTTGTGGTTGGGCTGTTCGCACACCTACTTTACCATTTCTGGACAGAGTTTTTTTCATCCCTCAGACTTGTGGGTAATCACCAGAGATATTCAAATTGACCCATTTGGGCGTGTCAGGCTTCCCTTCACGGCGGTATGATCTCTGCAATCGACCTTGTCTTCTCCAGTCTTGGCTTTGGATCGCCTTTGTATTGCTATGAGGTGCTTATATACTGGCTATATGCTCCCATATCCCCAACCTTTGTTTTTTTCATTTTCACCATGGGAAATCCTGGAACACTGTCCAGAGCCGCCAGGCGCAGCTCTGCAAATGCAATCCTCGGCAGGTTAAGAACACACCCTACAAAGATGCCGGGTAATACATGGAACTCCCATATCGTTTATAATATGTACGCTTCCCAAACAACACAGCGCCATCAATGTTCCGACTTTCCTCTGTTGCAAAAAACAGAAAGGACAGGCAAATATGGCCACAATTACTTTTAAGCGTTCTGGTGGATTTGTAGGTCGTGGAATGAAGTTCGAACTGGACCTCAAGCATCTTCCAACGAATCAGGCCCAGAACCTGGTGCGCCTGATCGAAGAAGCCCAATTTTTCAATCTGCCGGAAAAGATGATCGTCAAATTCAATCCGGACGAATACCAATACACCATCACGGTCGACGCGGGTGTGACCAGTCATACCGTCTATACCAATGATTCGATGATGCCGGCCTCCCTGCGGCCGCTGGTCGATGAACTTTCCCAGATCAAAACACTTGCCAGTTAAATCTGGCAGGTTGTTGAGATACAACCTTCACCGGCTCCTTACAGTTTCCGCGGTAGATAGCGAGTTTCCCGCCGGGGACGGCAGAGTGAGCTTGGCAGGTTAACCTTGTAAAGACTCACAAGCCTTGATTATCCTTGAGGGCATGAGCAAGGGACGCGTAGAAGCCTTTAGCGATGGCGTGATCGCCATTATCATCACCATCATGGTGCTGGAGTTGAGAGTGCCGCAAGGCACGGACCTTGCCGCGCTGCGTGAGCTTTCCCCGGTCTTTCTCAGTTACATATTAAGTTTCGTTTTCCTGGGGATTTACTGGAACAACCATCACCACTTATGGCACGCGGTCAAACAGGTGAACGGCCGTGTGTTATGGGCCAACCTGCATTTGCTGTTCTGGTTATCGCTGATACCTTTTGCCACCGGCTGGATGGGCGAGAATCATTTTGCGCAGTTCCCCGTGATTTTATATGGCGTCATCCTGTGGATGGCTGCGCTAGCCTATTACATATTGGTTCAAGCACTGACCTCTCTGCACGGTACGGATTCTTTGCTGTCCACTGCCCTGGGCAGAAAACGCAAGGAAATCGGCTCACTGATTCTTTATTCTGCCGCGATCGCGTTTGCCTTCCTGAGCACAGCCATCTCGCTTGGCATTTATGTACTGGTGGCCATGATCTGGTTCGTGCCCGATCTGCGCATCGAGCGAACCATGCGGGAATAACTGATCAAGCTGTTCTCATCACTTCCTCCACTTAATCTTTTGTGACCCAGGCAGAACACGTAAGTTGGATTGGCAAGCCGATGTAGCCATGATTTGTGGGACTAACAAACCGATGCACGCAGAAGAAAGTCTGTTTGACAACACCTGCACTATCTATGGTTGGCTGGTGATTTGTCGGACTAAAATCCGATGTTCCGGGGAGCTGTCGGATTAAAGATCCGACATACGCGGTTAGAATGGGCTGATGCAGGAACAACGCACCCTCCCTCCGCCGTTGCACGATACCTCGGCCATATCGAATGAAATTGGGGGCGGTCGGGTGGGAGCGGCATTATTCTTTGCCATTTTGGCGGTCTCGGCGGCTTCGATCTTTATCCGCTTCGCGCAGATGGAAGGCGCGCCCTCGCTGGTGATCGCCGCGCTGCGGCTGACCTTCGCGACTCTGCTGCTCTCCCCCATCGCATTGATTCGCCAGCGAGGGGAAATCTCTTCGCTCAGCCGCAACGAATGGATTCTGGGACTGGCCTCCGGCTTATTCCTGGCTGTCCACTTCGCCACCTGGATCTCCTCGCTCGAATACACCTCGGTGGCCAGTTCCGTGGTCTTCGTCTCAACGGGACCGTTATGGGTGGCGCTGTTATCTCCGTTATTGTTGAACGAACGTTTGCAGCGCGCGGCCGTGATCGGATTGGCCCTGGCCCTTTTCGGGGGCACCGTGGTCGGCTTGTCCGATGCGTGCGCTTGGAATCACGGCCTGCAATGTCCGGAGTTAAATCAAATCCTGCAAGGCCGGTCGATGTGGGGAAACTTCCTGGCGCTGGCAGGCGCCTGGGCGGTGACGGGCTATCTGATCATCGGGCGAAAACTACGGGCGAAGATGTCTCTCATCCCGTACATCTTTTTGGTGTATGGCATGGCCGCGCTGGCGCTGATCGTGATCATGTTCGCAGCGGGTGAATCTCCCTTCGGCTTGCAGGCGAAGACCTATGGCTGGATTTTTCTGCTGGCCGCGCTCCCGCAACTGATCGGACATTCCACCTATAACTGGGCGCTGCGTTATGTGCCGGCGGCCTTCGTGGCAGTGACGACTCTCGGCGAACCGATCGGTTCGGCGGTCCTGGCCTTTTTTATTCTGAGCGAAACGCCCGGTGCGGGTACCATCGGCGGATGCATTTTGATCCTGCTCGGTATCTATCTGGCCGCCCGCCATACCAGGTGATGAACTCTATAAGGAAGACAAATGATTCAACTCCCCTCGCACACTTATCTCGACCAACACGACATTCCCTATGAACGCAAAAGTTTTTCACCGGAAACGGAGAAGGGCGCGGTCAATGTTGCTCACGTGCTCGGCTTTTCGGAACGACAGGCGGTCAAGACTTTGATCTTGCAAGTGGATACGGGCGAACGCGTGCTGGTGATGTTGGGCGGCGATCAGAACGCCATCTCAGGGAATCTGAAGAAGGCCATCGGCTCACGCAACATTCAGATGGCGAAACCGGAAGCGGTCAAAGAGACGACCGGCTATGTGATCGGTTCGATCCCCGCCTTTGGCTGGCAGCCGCCTGGATTCCGATCCTTCCTGGAGGCCAGTCTCCTTAAAGAACCCATCCTGGGCACGGGCGCCGGTCAATGGGGTGAAGAGATCATGATCACGCCCGGGAACTTGATCAAGGCCAGCGGCGCCATCGTGGTCAATCTAACGGACAGGGAACGCAGTAGGCGGTGATCAGTAATTGGTAATTGGTAATTGATTTAGCTGTCGAGGGGGCTCTTCACAGCCAGTCCACCACGTTGAAGCACATGAGTGTAAATCATGGTTGTTTTTACGTCCTTATGCCCAAGCAATTCCTGGATCGTCCTAATATCATAGCCATTCTGTAAAAGGTGGGTGGCAAAGCTATGTCTGTTATGGAGAGCTCTCCATAAAAGGCATACTCGTGTAAGCAGCGTCAGCCCAAATCAGTTTCAAGCGACACCAGCGATTATGGACACTGTGCTTGATTTTGTCGAACCATGTTTGTAAGACCTGCCAGCCGCCGTTGCCATCTTGGACACTGGCACTCTGCACCAGGACGATCAAAAGCAAGCCCAAGGTATCTGCCAGGATATGGCGTTTGCGCCCGGGTGTCTGCTTATGGACGTCCACACCGCGTTCTTCGCCGCCTTCCGACCTTTTCACGCTCTGACTATCAATAATTGCGGCGCTGGGCTCGGGCTGACGTTCATTTTTCACTCGCACAGTTCTCACCAGCGCTGCATTGATGCGCGCCCAGAGACCTTGTTTCTTCCAGCGCCGAAAGTAGCCATAGACTGTTTGCCACGGCGGCAGATCCTTGGGCAGCATGCGCCACTGGCAACCCGTGCGGACTACATACAGGATGGCATTGAGGATTTGCCACATTTCCCACTTGCGTGGGCGTCCCACGCGGTGGGCTGGAAAAAGGTCGGAAATTAATTGCCATTCGGTATACTTGAGGTCGGTCGGGTAGGTTTGGTTGAATTTGGTCATTCTCCAATCTTACCCGACCACTTAAGAAACACTCTCTAAGCTGGACTTTGTCCATTGGCACCTTTCAAGTTGAATAACACACGGCTTCAAACAGGCGTTTGAGCAGAGCAGGGTGAGATTTTTGGATGTCAGGTGCAAACACCGACATACAAAAACCCCCGTGTTCCCAAATGCGCCTACGGACAAGCGCGATGGCGTCTGAGAAGGTGGGTGTAGTCTTGGCATACCAAGCTGCGTGTCTGACAGGCAGACGGCCTTTTGATCGAGACTGGTGGGCCAACAATGTGACCCAGGAGAACCAGCCCAACAAAATGGGGATTGTTCTGGCAATCGCTTTGTCAGACCATTGGCGCTGGGATTCGACCCCCAGATGAGTGCGCACTTCCTGGAAAGTGACTTCGACCTGCCAGCGTCGGACAAACCAGGTCAGGATTTGTAGTGGATCAGCCGATGGGTCTGTGCAGAGCAACGCGCGCGTCTCAAACTTTTGATTGGGATCCTGGATCAGCACCCAGCGGAGCGGAACCACCGGCAGGCCGCTGTGATACCAGACTGCGGTATCGCTGGTGATCTCAACTTGCGTGGGTCCTTGTCCGTACCAATTGTTAACGGTGATCGTTTGCCAGACGGTTTGTTCGTGGGTCAGCACTGCATTCAACTTCGGCAGTCGTTGGCCTTTCTTGCGGGGTCGTCCGATCGTGCCAGGTTTTGCAGGTGGTGCGGGCTGGTACAAGGCCGCATCCAAACGCAACGCGTCACCATGTAAACTGGGTTTGACAGGCTCAACAGGCTGGGCAACAGTTCCAAGGCTGCATAACTGCTATCGGCAACCAGGATCACCTTGCGCTTGGGCAGCCAGCGGCGCACCTGCATCCCTAATTGACGAGCCCAGTCTGTGATCTTCTTGTGCTGGCGAGGTCTGCTCTCATAGTATCGCTCGGAAGCTGCCCAGACCGTTAGGAAGGGCAAAGCCCAGATCCGTTTCGCCCAGGAAATCTTCACCAACAGCATCAGGCTGATCCAACGTAAGCCGCTGGCTTTCACAGCATCGTCCCGATGCCCTTCGGGAAGTGGCTCTTGCTGGAACGCACTGGATCACCATAGCTCCCTTGGGCTTTGATCTGCTCGCCTCGCCTGCGCTCGATCCTTTCATCGATCCCGATCACCACTGGCCCGAAAGGCAGAAACGTGTTGAGCAGCAAACCCAACAAAACAAGACTGAGCGCCAGGTTGGACCAGACCGCCCGGTTTAGCACCCGATGGTAGTTTTGAAAATGCCGCTCCTGGCTCAAGCCCATGATACCCAGTATGGCAGTTACGGTGCGCTTGCCTGGAGCCAGAATGGCTCCGATCAGCAAAACCATCGCCAGCTTCCAGATCCGTTTCGAGAAGCAGGGTCGCAATTGGGCAAACAGTGTGCTATATTCATCGGGCAGGGTGAGCATTTGACACCTCTCTTGCTGGAGATTTGTCTTAGCTTACCCTGCTTTTTGTAAATGTTCAAATGGATAAAGTCCAGCTTAGCGGAAAATCGTCAACACGTTCGGAGGTGATTATCGGCTCGGTGGTCATTCACCAAGCTTATCAGCAAATTCGTGATTTCAAAGAATTTTCAGCGAACAGACAGTAAGGAGATTAAAGAATAATGTATATTATTTTGGGAGGCACCGGACATGTCGGTTCTTCTGTTGCAACAACCTTACTCGAAATGGGTAAAGAAGTTACGGTAATTACGCATGACCCTCAAAAGGCTCCTGAGTGGGAACAAAAAGGAGCTAATGTAATCATAGTTGATGTGCATGACAGCGATAAATTGCATGCAGTCCTTAAAAACGGCGAGCGTTTATTTTTATTAAATCCGGAGGCAGACCCCACAACAGATACCGTCATTGAAGAACAACGAACTTTATCATCGATCTTAAAGGCACTTGAAAATTCAGGCATTAAAAAAGTAGTTGCCCAATCTACTGAAGGTGCACAGCCGGGCGAAGGCATAGGAGACTTGGGCGTTCTTTACAACATGGAAGAGCGACTGAAAAAAATGAATTTGCCTACCGACATAATTCGCGCGGGTTATTATATGAGTAATTGGGACGGTTCGCTGGAAACGGCAGAAAAAGAGGGTCAAGTTCATACGTTTTTTCCGGTTGATTTTAAATTGCCGATGGTTGCGCCGAAAGATATTGGAGTTATCGCCGCGGGCTTGTTAACGAACGACGCACGAGATTTTCGCATTCATTATATTGAAGGCCCTGAAATGTATTCGCCCGCCGATGTCGCTAAGGCTTTTAGCAAAGCTCTGAACAGACCCGTCGAAGCCATGCAAATTCCTCAAGAGAAATGGTTGCCGACACTAAAACAGTTCGGTTTTTCCGATAAAGCAGCCCGCTCAATAGTGGCAATGACCGAGCTAACACTCAACAATCCTGAAAAAGCGGAATCTCCGATTCGCGGCGACACAACTTTAAATGAATATATTGAAAATCTGGTTTCTAGAAAACAGTTACATTGACAGTAAGCAGAGTCTGGTTTTCGAGCCTGTCGAGACACACGCCCGCCCCAGCGTACCCTAAAGGGCATAACGCAAACCGTTGAAACTGTCGAAAAAGTCCATTTTCAAAAACTGATTTTTGAAAAGTGCGAGAGAAACACTGGAAAGCATCTGGTTTTGGGTGCACCACACCATATTATGGCGACATTTTGGCAATTTTTTAGCCTGTTGTAGGAGATTTTTATGAACATTTTTCGAACCCAGGGTTTTTCGACAGTCTCGTTGGCACGCTCCATACACACCCGGGTAAAATTCCAGGAGCAATGAGAAATTCCAGCAACACAGTGTAGCGTTTTAACGAATAGAGAGCGGAGACTCATGAATCGGATTGACACAAAAATGCCCTTGGGCATTCATCGTGACCTGGCTATTGTTGCCATGTCCGCGTTCATTTGGGGTTTGGGTGAAGGTTTGTTTATATTCTTCCTGCCGTTGGCTCTCCAAAGCTGGAACACGGATGCAGTGCAAATCGGAGTTGTACTCAGTATGATCGGGGTAACGATGGCAGTCGTACAGGTACCAGCCGGGTATTTTTCTGACCCCTTTGGCACGCGACCATTAATTTTTGCATCCTTAATATTGGGGATTGCCTCTGCAATCGTTATGGCGGCGGCTCGCAGCCTGCCTTTTTTTGTCGCCGGGTTATTGGCCTATGGTTGTACTTCGTTTATTAGCGCGCCCATGAACAGCTATGTCACAAGTTTACGTGGTAGTTGGAGTGTGCAGCGCGCGGTTACGTTCCGCGCTGCCATATTCCAGGTGGGTGCGATCCTCGGACCGATACTGGGCGGTTGGATCGCAAACACAGCCGGACTATCCATCGTCTTTCGGTACTCCGCTGGACTTTTCCTGGCATCTACGCTCGTAATGTCCCTTGCCAGACGTCCATTCGTGTTGGAGCATCAAGAGGTATCCATCCATCTCGTCAGCCCGATCGCGAACCCCCGGTTCCTTGGATTACTGGCAGTCGTTTTCTTCACGATCATTGCCATCAGTGTTCCACAACAACTTACCTCCCTTTATCTCCAGAACGTTCATCACATTTCGATCCAAAAAATCGGAACAATGGGAACGATTGCAAGCATTGGCACAGCCATCATTATGTTCTCCCTTGGGAATCTACATGTATCCACTGGGATGCTGATTGGGCAGTTACTTCTCGCTGGCTTTGCTCTTTTGATGTGGCGAGGGCAAGGCGCGATCGCCTATTTCGTGGGCTACTTTTTCGTTGGTGGGTACCAGCTATATCGTTCCATGACACTGGCTTTTTCGCGCTCGTTGGTCAAAGTCGGGGATACCGGGTTGGCATAGGGTCTCGTTGAGACGGGGAACGCCCTGGCAGTTGTCGTTGCTCCACTTGCAGCGGGATTCCTATACAATTATCGGCCAGAAGCAGTCTATATTGCCAGCTTGGGCGCTCTCGCCATCACCGTGGGTTTAAATAGGTTGCTCTTTCATGAAAAGCGCAATGAGATTCTCTCTGCTCAGACGTAATGGATAGAACTTAATGGCAAAGATAATTGATAAGGCTGATTTTTTGATTTTGCATGACAAGTCTTACAACTCTGAAGCGTGCCAACACAGCCCCGCTCCGCGGGGTCTACGACGTGCACTCGGACACCCCGCCCCAGAGCGTCACAGCCCGCGGGACTGGTCCGCGATTCCACTCGGGAAGACCACCCTCAGGGACAATAACGCAAACCGGTCGGTGCCAGTAAACAGATTTTGAGGCTGATAATTTGAAATATTCATCCGGACAGAAAAACTAATGAACCGTTCTTCAATTTTGCGCACTATCGTATTGAGCGATACTGGAATTCTGATTTTGTTGGTGCTGCTGCGTGTTCTCTTGCAGATCCCGACCAATGGACAGTATGGTTTTCATCAAGATGAGTTGGTCACAATGGATATCGCCACACGCGGACTGGCTTGGGGATATGTTGCTTGGCCCCCAGTCACGCCCTTTCTAGCGCGTGTCGCGTTAAGCTTGTTCGGTTTATCGCCTATTGGTCTGCGTTCCTTTGCTGTTATCGCTGAAGGAATCGTGATGCTATTGGCAGGTTTGATGATCCGCGATCTAGGTGGTAGCAGGTGGGCACAAATCCTCGGTGCAGTAGCCGTGGCCACAACACCTATTTCCATCATCCAAGGTGGTTTGTTCCAGTATGAAACTCTGGACTATTTATGCTGGGTACTACTGGCTTTTATGGTGATTCGCCTGTTGAAGTCCGAAGATCCGCGCTGGTGGGTAGGGATAGGCGCGACTATCGGTTTAGGGATGCTGACCAAATACACCATCGCCTTTTCGGTTGTAGGGGTCATCGTTGGGTTCCTGGTGACAGCCAACCGGAGTTATCTGAAAAGCCGCTGGTTATGGATCGGCGCTCTGTTGGCATTCGTGATTTGGCTTCCCAACCTGCTCTGGCAATTTCACAATGACTGGATTTCGCTTTACTTTCTCGCCAGCATCCACGCACGGGATGTGCAAACCAGCCAGTTCCTGGTCGATCAGATTTTGTTCAATTTCAACCCGCTAATGCTGTTTTTGGTGATAGCCGGACTGTATTATTTCTTCTTTGTACCGGCTGGACAGCGCTACCGGATGATGGGTTGGATGTACATTGTGCCTTTCCTCCTGCTACTTCTTGCTCAAGGGAAAGGCTATTATCTAGCAGCGGTTTACCCAATGCTCGCGGCTGGTGGTGCAGTATGGTGGGAAGGACGTCTTACCCGCATGGTTAGTCAGCCAGGAGCGCGCATGTGGCGATGGATAACTTGGAGTGTCTTGAGCGCCTTCGCAATGCTTATTATTGCTACGGAGCTACCTGTTGCTCCACTAGGTTCTGCCTGGTGGGATGTCGTTAGTAAGAGCAATGCTGAACTGAAATCAGAAGTTGGCTGGCCGGAGCTGGTTCAACAGGTGGCGAAAGCTTACAATTCGCTGCCAGCGGTTGACCGGTCTGGTGCGGCCATCTTAGCAGCGAGTGCTGGTGAGATCGGAGCAATTGACCTGTATGGCCCAGCCTATGGTTTGCCTGGAGCCATAAGTGGCTATAATTCCTACTGGCAGTACGGCTATGGAAAACCACAACCCCAAACGTTGCTAGTGGTTGGCTTCGATTCGGAACTCCTGGTGAACTTCCAAGACTGCACGTTTTTTGCTCAAATTGTCACTCCTTTCAACATTCAGAACGACGAAACGATCGATCATAGGTCCATTTACCTGTGTCACAATTTGCGCATGTCCTGGCCTGTCTTCTGGAAACGTTTTCAATATTTCGGCTAACACATGTGATCCCACCCAACACGACGTACCCTGGACCGGCGGGTACGCACCGCGTTTTCAAGCCTTTCTTCGGCTCAGGCCAGTTCCGTTAAAATGACGTTATCTTGCCCCTCCCGCCCGCTTGCGGCTAATGCAGACGGTTGGGCAGACACATCTGCAGAAAGGTAATCATGGAAATCCCTGTTGGAAAGTGTTTGATCTGTGGAAAAATGATTAATATGTGGCGCTGTGGAGATATGACTGGCGGCGGAACTTATCACATTGTATGTTTCGAGTGCAACGAGAGAGACTCCCGACAAAGCCTACAGGTGACCGCCTTATGGCGATGGTTTGGCTGGCTATTTGTGACTGGTATTATTATTGGTACGTTCTTTGTTTTTCTCGTTTTCGGCGGCAACTAACGGAAGTCGTTGGGCAAAAGGAAGGCGTAGGATCTGACGAATGATATTACCAAAGAAGCGAGATCCCAGGTTCATCACTGTGCGCCGCGGCGGTACCCTCCAGGACGCCGATCATCATCGGCTGGCGATATGGGCGGCCGATTGCGCACAGCATGTGTTGCACCTATTCGAGGAAACGCAACCCAATGACCACCGGCCCCGTCGAGCCATTGAATTGGTCCGTGCCTGGACACGAGGTGAGATTACGATGTCTGCGTCCCGCGCCGCGGCCGGCCATGCCAACGCGGCTGCCAGGGACTTGAGCGGGGCGGCAAGGCACGCGGCACACGCCGCTGGCCAGGCGGCGGCGGTAGCACACGTTGCCGCACATGAATTGGGCGCAGCGGCCTACGCGATCAAAGCCGCACGCGAGGCAGCGGCACTGGACGATCAGGCTGAAGAAGCGCGTCGTCTTGAGTGCGAATGGCAGCGTGCACAACTTCCCAGCGAAATCCGGGATCTCGTGCTTGACGATGAGAAGTTGCGCAACGAAGTCTGCTGGTTCGTATTCGATTGCTGACCGGTTCGCCTGCACCACTACAACTACTTTCGTTGGCAACCTTTGGTATTACCATGTGTAATACAAGCTAAAAAAACAAAGCAAAAGTATTTTTCAAAATCTGCCCAACAAAGCCCGACTGCGCAGGATCTACAACGTGCGCCGCTTTCAAGGTTTTCTGAGTGTTACTGCGAAATTCATTTTCCACTCGTCATTATCCTGTGCGACAGGTTTTATGGATTCTATTTTCCAACCATCGTCAAAAATTTCTTTCAGTTCATTGTCCGCTATACCACCGCCAGGAGATGAAGGGTCATCTTTAAAGTAAAATTCATATAATCGTCCTCCAGAAAATAAAACGTGTTTAAGTCCATTTGCATATTTTTTCCTATCATAAATGGCATGAAGCAAGCCACTATCAATGACAGTATTAAATTTCATGTTCCATTCTTCCAGAGCTGTAGCATCCTTAACCAAGAATTCAACAGGCAAATCGCGTCCTTCAACTTTTGATTTGGCTCTCAGGATGGCATTTTCAACAAAATCAATTCCAATAACTGCGGGCCGACAGTAAAAAGGTAACATTCAACCGCCAGTGCATGGGTGGCATCAATATTAATGGAACCGCCAGTGCATCGGTAACATTTTTGGCGGTAAGTTGTGACATACCGAAATCGATTATGAATTCTGGCATGCTCTTTTTCGCTATAGTTGCTGAGTGTGACAACCGTCCTCGGTTCTCAAACGGAGGCAACTATGGACAACGAACTTTCAGATCGCCAACAAGCGATCAAATTGCGTTTGGCAGTCCGGTCGGTCGAAGAGATCTGCCAGTTGCTCGGTCATTCCCGGAAGTGGTTTCACCTCTGGTGGCGTCGCTATCGAAGCCAGGGCCCCAACGGGCTGTTCGATCTAACGCGATCCAACCTACAACCTCAAAGGATCTCGCCCGAACTCGAACGGACGAGCGTGGGCATTCGCCGCAGGCTGGCTTCCCAGACGCATCCCGGCACACGCGACAGTCTCATTGGGGCCAGTTCGATTTAGCCGAACTTCAAGTCTTGCACATCCGTCCTGTGCCCAGTGCCCGCACAGTCGAGCGCGTGCTCGAGCGCAACGGCGAAACGGTTCCGCAGGTGCGTCTGGCACCCTATCTGGCTCGCAGCACCTATCTCAAGCCGCAAGCCAATTACTCCAACCCACTGCATCAGGTCGATGCGGTCGGTCCAATCTATCTCAAAGGTCACCGTCAGCGCTATTACATTTTCACCTGCAAGGACGTCTATGACGGCGCAACCTGCCTAAAACTGGGTCGTTCACGCAAAATCGAGGCGGTTTTGGAGTTTTTGGGCGAGTCTTGGAAAACACTTGGTCGTCCGAAACAAATGCAGTTTGATAACGCGCGCGAGTATCTTGGTTGGGTACCCGCTGCGCGTTACCTGTCGCGGCTGATCCGTCTGTGTTTGCGATTTGAGGTCGAGCCGATCTTGATCCCGCCAGGTCGTCCACAACGGAAGGATTATGATTCATACTGCACCTCCATAGTTCGTTCAGGCGCGACCTTTGCGTGAATCAGTGAGCGTCGCTTGGCGAGTTTTTGTCCCAAACACTTTGGGAGAACATCCGTGCCGGGCGGCTCGAACAGGAGACTGCCTTTGCTGTTGAAGATGTATCCGCGTAACAGGCCAGCATAGTACCACTTGATAGCCGTTTTTCCGCTAATCGTAAGCTGGACTTTGTCCATTGGCACCTTTCAAGTTGAATAACACACGGCTTCAAACAGGCGTTTGAGCAGAGCAGGGTGAGATTTTTGGATGTCAGGTGCAAACACCGACATCCAAAAACCCCCGTGTTCCCAAATGCGCCTACGGACAAGCGCGATGGCGTCTGAGAAGGTGGGTGTAGTCTTGGCATACCAAGCTGCGTGTCTGACAGGCAGACGGCCTTTTGATCGAGACTGGTGGGCCAACAATGTGACCCAGGAGAACCAGCCCAACAAAATGGGGGTTGTTCTGGCAATCGCTTTGTCAGACCATTGGCGCTGGGATTCGACCCCCAGATGAGTGCGCACTTCCTGGAAAGTGACTTCGACCTGCCAGCGTCGGACAAACCAGGTCAGGATTTGTAGTGGATCAGCCGATGGGTCTGTGCAGAGCAACGCGCGCGTCTCAAACTTTTGATTGGGATCCTGGATCAGCACCCAGCGGAGCGGAACCACCGGCAGGCCGCTGTGATACCAGACTGCGGTATCGCTGGTGATCTCAACTTGCGTGGGTCCTTGTCCGTACCAATTGTTAACGGTGATCGTTTGCCAGACGGTTTGTTCGTGGGTCAGCACTGCATTCAACTTCGGCAGTCGTTGGCCTTTCTTGCGGGGTCGTCCGATCGTGCCAGGTTTTGCAGGTGGTGCGGGCTGGTACAAGGCCGCATCCAAACGCAACTGCGTCACCATGTAAACTGGGTTTGACAGGCTCAACAGGCTGGGCAACAGTTCCAAGGCTGCATAACTGCTATCGGCAACCAGGATCACCTTGCGCTTGGGCAGCCAGCGGCGCACCTGCATCCCTAATTGACGAGCCCAGTCTGTGATCTTCTTGTGCTGGCGAGGTCTGCTCTCATAGTATCGCTCGGAAGCTGCCCAGACCGTTAGGAAGGGCAAAGCCCAGATCCGTTTCGCCCAGGAAATCTTCACCAACAGCATCAGGCTGATCCAACGTAAGCCGCTGGCTTTCACAACATCGTCCCGATGCCCTTCGGGAAGTGGCTCTTGCTGGAACGCACTGGATCACCATAGCTCCCTTGGGCTTTGATCTGCTCGCCTCGCCTGCGCTCGATCCTTTCATCGATCCCGATCACCACTGGCCCGAAAGGCAGAAACGTGTTGAGCAGCAAACCCAACAAAACAAGACTGAGCGCCAGGTTGGACCAGACCGCCCGGTTTAGCACCCGATGGTAGTTTTGAAAATGCCGCTCCTGGCTCAAGCCCATGATACGCAGTATGGCAGTTACGGTGCGCTTGCCTGGAGCCAGAATGGCTCCGATCAGCAAAACCATCGCCAGCTTCCAGATCCGTTTCGAGAAGCAGGGTCGCAATTGGGCAAACAGTGTGCTATATTCATCGGGCAGGGTGAGCATTTGACACCTCTCTTGCTGGAGATTTGTCTTAGCTTACCCTGCTTTTTGTAAATGTTCAAATGGATAAAGTCCAGCTAAGGATCTCTCCTATTTCCCTCGCTGTAAGCATCCCAGCCTCACGCAAGCGCTCATAGCGGCTTTTCAGTCCATAAGTGTGGCACAATTTCTTGATGGTATAGCCATGAAAGAGACAGCCCTTGCCAGAACGCAGACCGCGTTCGTTCAGAATGGCTGCGACTTGCGCATTGGTGTATTCATTCAGCAAAGTATCAATTGCCCCAAGCACTTCCGGCTCGGTCGTCCAAGTCTCCCAAATCCGGCGAGGCGCCGGAAGGGTCAGGGTTCGGGCCGCGCCACCGCGGAAGCGCACCTGTACGGTAATCTCCTGCGCCTTGATCAGGGTAACATCTTCGATCAGGAGACGTACCAGGCGCTTGCGGTCCTGGTCGGTGGTGTGCTCATCGTTCCAGACGCGGGGAAAATCAGTGGTCAGGGCCATGACCTGATCCCGCACTTCCGCATTGATGAGTTGGCCATCCATTTGGCAATGCTGATCATATTCCTGCCGGGCTGCCTGGAGACTCTTCAAGGCAGCATTCCATTCTGCTTCCAGGGTGCTGGCCACCAGCCGGTTGTTCGGATCTACGCAGCGGTAGCGCTGGGCAGCCAGATCGGCGGCATACTGGGCGCTGGCCACCTGTCCATTTGACCAGTCCAAGACTTTACCAGAGGCAGGGGAGTGTCTTCCTGCCATCTGCTACACTCAATTGGCAAGACCAATTGATAATAGGAGAGACCATGCTCGCGGTCCTACCTCCTATGACTTACAGGACTTTTAAAAGACAATGAGTGAAGAAATCGATATTGAAGAAATTGCGCCCTGGTTTGTAATCTTTCTCACGCTGGTTGGTGGTTGGCTGCGAGCGCTTCTCATCGGCACGAAAGGGATGTGGCTGGACGAAACATTCAGCGTATGGCTGGCCAATCACAATATCCACGATATGCTGCAATGGATTATCAGGATCGACCAGCATCCACCCCTCTATTATCTCTTGCTCCACTACTGGGTAGCGCACTTTGGGGAAACGCCCTATTACGCGCGTCTGCTTTCCGCTCTCTTCGGCACAGTCACGATACCTGTAATTTACCTGATCGGCAAGCGCATCTCTGGTGCGTTGGTCGGATTGGCAGCAGCCGTCTTCCTGGCTCTTTCGCCCTCTAATCTCTATTACGCCCAGGAAACGCGCATGTACACGTTTTTGACATTCAATGCCGGCGTGGCGATCTATGCGCTGGTCCGGCTGCTAACGGATCCACGCTCGCTCAAACCCATCGGCAGCGGATTTCGGGACTATTTGCATGCAAGGCAGACATGGGAGCCAACGCAACCAGACACTGAAAGAGAATTCAGTTATCGGGATGAGACCCGTTATCAAACCGGATGGAGAGCCTGGATATTCGGCCATCGCTGGCCGCCCATCCAGATCATGGGGACCGACCTGGCCTGGTTGGCTTTTATCTTGTTCTCGGCTGCGGCCCTGCTGACTCACAATACGGCTGTCCTTTTCTTTCTAGCCACCAATATCTTTGTTCTCGGTTTGATGCTTTTTCAAAAGGAAAATAAATCCGAGACCCAAACCGCCCTCCAGGCTCCCTCTTTTGGGAACTGGATGAAGGCGCAGTTGGGCATCTTCTTATTATGGAGTCCGTGGCTACTGCCCTTTTTCCGACAAGCCAGCCGAGTCTATCAGGAGTTTTGGCTGCCGAAACCAGATTGGGACACGGTTACCCAGACCCTTCGCGCCTTATTGAATCCATCTTCGCCGGGTCAAAGCAGCCTGGTGATTACGTGGATCCTGTGTGCGGTGCTTTGCTTAGGGCTGGTGTATTACTGCAAAAAACTTTCGATATTCCTGTTTCTGGCTGGCCTGTTCGCCATCCCTGTCATGGGTGAGCTAATCGTCAGCCTTCGCCGGCCCATTTTCCTGGATCGAACCCTGATCTGGATAACGCTTCCCTTGTTTTTGGTGCTGGCGGCTGGCATCGCGCAATTAAGATTTCGTATTCTTATGATCGTGGTGCTGGGGATTCTCAGCACAAACTACCTGTCTTCTGATGGCGATATTTATCGGTTCGTGCAAAAAGAGGATTGGAGCACTGCCGCCGGTTATGTCGCCTATTATGCTGAAAAGGATGATTTGGTCCTTTTCAACTCCAACTTTGTGGCAATCCCGTTCGATTATTATTTCAAGGCCTATGAACAACAGTATTCTCTCCAGATGGTAAAACGTGGAGTTCCTCTCGATCTGTTCGACAGCGGTATTCTGGAACCCAGGATGACGGAGAACGATATACACGACTTGGTTTCGTTGATCGGCGGGCATGACCGAGTCTGGCTGGTGTACAGCCATAACGACTATACTGATCCAATGGAGCTCATCCCGCAAATACTGGCAGCGCACATGAAATTGATCAGGGAGCGCGATTTTTACGGGGGAAAAGTTCAATTATATGGAACCCCCTGAGCCTGATTTCTCCCTGGGAAAAGTCTTGAGGCAACGAAAGTAGATTGCGGAAATGCAGTGTCAAGAGGCCAGTGTCAAAAGGCTTATAACGAGAAGCAAAAATCAAGACCAGTTGGACAGGGATTGCGTATGCGTTCGGAACCAGTTTGAATTGGAGAGAACTGTAATGTCGCATCTCATCAAGGCGGCTCAGGTCTTATTCTTTGTCAATGCCGCCATCTGGCTGGCGAGAATGCTCCGACCGTTGATTTACGATAACCAACCCTCATCTTTTGATATACTGCGCCAATGATCATCGAGTTCAGCGGCAAGATTTTGTTCTGGCGTGGTCCCGCCCCCTGGTTCTTCGTCGCCGTTCCGGAGGAGCAAAGCCAAAACATCAAGGCCATATCCAATCTTGTTACCTATGGCTGGGGCGTGATCCCGGTCCACGTGCAGATCGGAAAAAAAAGTTTACGACTTCCCTGTTTCCCAAGGACGGACTCTATCTTGTGCCCATCAAAGCCAGTGTCCGCAAAGCAGAAAATCTTGAAAAAGGCGACAGTATATCTGTGCGGCTTGAAGTGCGCTGAGCAGAATCATAACCATCATTATTTAGTATTGACACGGAAGCCTCTCTCACATAAAATATGAGCATTATTGTCCGAAATCAGGAAAGGAGGCGCAGAAGCCTATGACAACCATGAACTTCTCTACACAAGTGCAATCGAGTGCGCCTCTCGCCGCAGGAATATAACGACGATCTGATTCGTTTCCTTTGATTCATCCAACCGCAGGCGCGCTACACAGCCCTGCGGTTTTTGATTCCTCTTTCAACGCAGGAATTTCAACCCTGCGTTTTTGTTTATTGCAGGATGATTTCACAGGAAAACAAACGAATGAAAATACCCGTCAATCAATTGGATGATGAAGAACTGGAAATACAAACTTTCGTAAAATTCAAAAGCAAAAAACACAAGCTGATCGGTAAGCGGTCGGTTACACAGCTCGTTTCCCGCGCTGAAAATCTGGATCTCAATGTCAAATTCGCGAACGCCAACCTGAACACACTCTCCAAGATGGGCTTTCTCGACGAATTGATCTCTGGCATCAAAACCGGGAAGGAAGCTTCGGTCTATCTCGGCAGAAATTCAGAGGGTTTGGTAGCCGTAAAAATGTATACCGACCTGCGTGTCCGCTCGTTCAGGCATGATGAGGCCTACCGGGCGGGCCGGTTCATTGGCGATTTAAGGATCGAAAAGGCCATCGCACAAGGCAGCGAAAAAGGGCTCGATGCCCATCAGATCCTCTGGGTGCAGGAGGAGTTTAGGCAAATGAAACGTTTTCATGAACAGGGCGTTACCGTGCCCAAAGCGATTGCCGTTAACGGAATTTCCATCATCATGGAATTCATCGGGGATGAAAACGGGGCTCCTGCCCCGCGCATCTCTGATCTGAAATTGGAGAAAGCTCCAGCGGAGGAAGCTTTCCGGCAATCGGTCGAGAACCTAAAACGGATTCTGGCTTCAGGCAGAGTGCATGGCGATTACTCCACGTTCAATATTCTCTGGCACCGGGACAAGGCAGTTGTGATTGACCTTCCCCAGGTTATGGAAATCAAGCATAATCCCAATGCAATGGCCTTTCTGGAAAGGGATGTCCATTCTTTGTGCAAATCTTTCATCAAGCAGGGTATCCATGCTGATGAAGCAAGAGTATTAAAGGAAGTCCGGGCAAGCTAAAAGGAGAACAAAATGAATAAGAGTTTCTACAACAAGAACAGACAACGATTGGCCGCGCATATGCTGGATCATGACGTCATGCTCTTTTTAAGTGGCGAATTTGCGCGAAAGAGCGCGGACGAAAACTTTCCATATTTTGCGAATCGTAACTTCCTGTATTTGACGGGCATCCAACAGGAAAGTTCTGCACTGTTGCTGCAAAAGAAAGGTGATCTGCTCACTGAATGCCTGTTTGTCGCCAAGCCTGATCTTGAACAGGAGGTCTGGACCGGCAAGCGTTTGACCGAGGAAGAAATCAACGAAATGAGCGGCGTGGAAGGGATCGAAGATATCGATCACTTCGACGGGACATTGGACAGGCTGCTCACTTCTCAAACAGACATAACCCTTTGGCTATGTTTCGACGCTCTGGCATCGGAGCGGTCGTTTGATATCGAGCGGGAATTTGCGAAGCAGATCCAGGGCAGGCATCCGCATATCGTGATCAGGAACAGCTTTCCATTGCTGGCAGCGATGCGCAAGATCAAGTCATCAGAAGAGATCGACGCCATCCGCAAAGCGATGCAGATCACCGGGGCGGGAATACGTCGATTGATGCATATCGCAAAACCCGGCATGATGGAATACGAACTCGAGGCGGAATTCAATCACGAACTTGCCAGACATGCACAGCGTCGCACCGCCTTTCCGTCGATCATTGCCGGTGGTGAGCGGATTTTTTATTTACACTACGCAAACCCCATGTCCATGATTTCCGAAGGTGCGTTGATCCTCGCCGATGTCGGCGCGACCTATGATGAATATTGCACGGATATTTCGCGCGTCTTTCCCGCGAACGGTCATTTCAGCGAGAGGCAGGCTCAGCTATATCAGGTTGCCTATGCGGCCAACCGCGCGGTCATGGAACACGTACGTCCGGGTATATTCTTTCCTCAACTGAATCGCACTTGCCGCGAGGTCTCTTTTGAAGGTCTCAAAGCGTTGGGGCTGCCGGCCGGGTTCTCTGACATCAACAAATATGTCTGGCACAGCGTCACACATCATGTGGGTTTGGATACCCATGATGTGGGCGGATACGACGAGCCAATCGCGGAAAACATGGTAATCGTCGTGGACGCCGGCATTTATGTGCGCGAATGGGACATCGGTTTACGCATCGAAGATAATGTGCTCGTCACAGCTGATGGCTGCGAGAATTTATCCGCGGCGATCCCCGCAACGATCGAAGAGATCGAGCGTTTCATGGCGAAGAAAAGGAGATGAAATGAAACCATCGCATCCCAGAAGCGACTTCGTCAACGTAAACGGAATCCGCCTCCATTATCTCGACTGGGGCGGCCCCGGTCCGACGTTGATTTTTCTCGCTGGGATGGGAGCCTCCGCTTACATCTTCAACAAGTTTGCCCCGCTCTTTACCGATAACTTCCGCGTCCTGGCACTCACTCGCCGCGGACATGGCGATTCGGACTACCCCGAGACCGGCTACGACGCCGATACGCTTGTGGAGGACATCCGACAATTCATGGATGCGCTGCACATTGAAAAAACCATCCTTGCCGGTCACTCGCTGGCAGGCGTTGAATTGACTCATTTTGCTGCCACTCATCCAGACCGCGTGGAGAAATTGGTCTATCTGGATGCGCTGAATGATCGAAGAAAGGAACACAAGATCAATGAGAACAATCCGCTTCGAAATGTGAAAATCAAGAAAGAAGAAAGCGCTCCACCGCGCACCTTCGAAGAATATATTGCGATCGTAAAAAAGGAAGTTCCACAATTCGCGGCGATCTGGAGCGACCTATGGGACGAGGAGTTCCGGCACGTTGTAAAGGTAAACGAGGAAGGAATCTTCGTCGATAAAATGCCCGCCTCGGTCGAAGCAATGATCATTCAGAATCTGATCAAAGAGTATGCCCCCAAGCAAGTAGACGCCATCATACCGACGCTCTATTTCATTGGGCAGCGAAAGCCCAAACTGGGAGAGGAATACACCGCAGAACAAAAAGCCGCCTATGAGCATTTCCATCAGGAAGTGATCGAGCCGTTCTTCCGGTCCATCATCGCCGATTTTCGTAGCAGATTTCCCCATGCAAAGATCATAGTGATCCCCGGCGGACATCATTACTGTTTCATCGGACAGGAGGATCTGGTTTATGATGAAATGCGAAAGTTCCTGCTTGATTAATTGACTACCTTGAAATACCCATTCACATGGTTTTGCTTGTCAAGCCAGAACCAGAACACTATAATTTCTGCACGGTTGGCTTGTGCCACGCATTGGTGGATGAATGAAAAGAGCTCTGATTCTCCTGGCTGCTCTCCTTCTAATACTTGCCTGTGGGCGCACAGCGCCAACTGTGACAGGCACCCCAATAATTTCTGAAACTTCTTCAGGGGCCAATCTTCAAAGTCCAACACTTAATTCTCAGCCTCCAACCACTCACCAGCTTTCTTCCTTCGCCTTTGGTGTGGAGTATGCAGTGCCGGGTCTCGCGCAGATTTACGCACAGTCCGGAGCGCAATCCACGCGGGCAGCCGCGGAAACCTTCGGCTGGGATCAGGTCGAGCCACGCGCGCCTGTTTCAGGTCAACGCCAGTATGATTGGGCGAAAGTGGATCGCTATATCTCAGAATATCAGGCGGCGGGCTTCAACCAAATTCAAATTTACACTACAGCCTTCAATCATTGGGCCTCCGCGAAGCTCAAACATTATTTCCCCGATGCGCAATATTTGGCCGATTATGAAAATTACATCTACAGCTTAGTGGAACGTTATGATAGCGATGGTCAGGACGATGCACCCGGATTGAAATATCCCGTGCTTGATTATGTTATCGAGCGCGAGTGAACGGAGTTCTTCCCGGGCACCACGGATGAATATCTACAGCTCCTGGCCATCGCCCAGCGTGCCATCAAACGTGCCAATCCCAGCGCCCGCGTCTGGCTCGTGCCGTTGATGATGATCGACGTCTTCGACGCCAACCCTGGCGCGGAGCAGATCGCGCAGCGCGCAACGGTCAATTTTCCCTTCCGTCATCCCATCGCCGAAACGCAAGAACTTCTGACACATCCGGAGCTATTTGACTTAATCGAAATACACGCGCTGGGTGACTACAGCGAACTCGAAGCGACTGCCGCCTGGCTGCACGGCGAAATGAAAAAGAACGGCTACGACAAACCAATTTTCGTCGGTGATGCGATGGGCATCTCGCAGGGCATTTGGGGGATCGATGCACACGCTCACACTTGCCGCGACCGATTCAGATTTTCTCACCTTTGCGCCACTTCGTCCAAATGACGCGATCCGCTTCATCAATTTACTCGAGGCCATGAAAGAGACAGGCAATCCGCAACACGATACCGCGACACGTTGGTTTCGCGCCGAGCACGCCGGGGCTTTGCCGAAAAAATTCGCGGCGGCCATGAACGCAGGCTACGCGGGGATGAACCTCTGGGCGCTCGCAGATATCCCCATCCTGCAGACGCCCCGGATTACCAGCGACTGGTTCTACATGGGGATGATCAACTCACGGATGGGACTTGGAACGTTTACGCCCGGTGCGCCGCGTCCCGCATATTACGCGTTGAATTTGACGATCGAGAAATTGAATGGCGCGACCAGCGTGGAAAAGTTGAACCTCGGTGGGAACGTTGTCGCCTACAAGTTTATCGTTCGCGGGAACACGGTCCGGGTCGCGTGGAATGAACCCGGGCGTCTCTATTTTCCAGATGAGGCTGAAGCGACCGTTTCCGTCAATTTACCGAGCGATGCCACAACTGTCTTGATAACGCACGTAATCACAAAATCGGGAGTGACCACACCCCAAGTTGAAACGATTCAGGTGGTGAATGGAAATATTGCCGTAGCCCTGGACTCAACCCCAGTATTTATGGAGGTAAGATGAAATTTCATAGAAAAATGGCTTCGGAGATGTAAATGGTCAGATCAGATCCTAAAGCAGAGGAGAATTTGCAACAACTCATGAACGATTGGAAGCTGGACAGTTGTGCAATTGTATTCGTCACGCGAGATATCAAGAAAACCACGGAATATTATCGTGATGTATTAGGTTTTCGTGCAGTAGAGCACCACAGTCGAGAGCGGAAATACTCCGCACTGTATCGCGTTGCCGTGGAAATTGTCGTTGTGCCAGCACAACATGGAACCATCAAGCCCAACCGCGAGAATTACGGCGCCGGTTATGATGCCTACCTGGTACCTGAGAGCATCGCAGCAGTTGACGCCTTCTATGCTGAAATCCTGGCGAAAGGTGCAAAAATCGTACAGCCGCCAACCACAACCAGCTACGGATCACACGAATTTGTATTTGCAGATCTGGATGGTCGTTTCATCGGCGTGGGACGAATAAAAGATCAAGACATGTTTTTCGAAAGCAATGAGTAAGGATGAACTACGTGTTGAACTTGCCTGAAACGAAACGTATCCTTCTGGAAGGGTTGGTCAACCAACTGAGCAAAGTCCCCGGGATGGCAGCCATTGTCCTGGGTGGATCTTACGCCGCCGGCGCGGAGCACGCAGACTCCGACCTGGATATCGGTCTATATTACTCCGACTCCCAACGCTTCTCCATTGAAGATATCCGGAGCATCGCGCGGAGTGTGTCGGTCGAGGAATCTTGGACCGTTACAGAATTCTACGAATGGGGTCCCTGGGTCAATGGAGGCGCCTGGATTCGCACGCAACTTGGAAAGGTGGATTTTCTATACCGTAACCTCGATCAGGTCCAGCAGACAATTGATGAGGCCTGCCGTGGCGTCATACTTCACGATTACGATCAACAGCCGGCTTACGGTTTCTATAGCGTGATCTATCTGGCCGAAACAAAGATCTGCATTCCCGTGTTCGACCCGGATCAGTTGATCGAGAGACTCAAACAGCAGGTGCAGGTCTACCCCGTAAAACTCAAACACCACGTTATCGAAGGTGCGCTCTGGAGCGCAGAATTTACGTTTTCGTACGCCCGCACTTTTGCCGCCAAAGGAGACATTTATAATACAGTGGGTTGCCTCACTCGTATCGCATCCAATCTGACGCAGGCCCTTTTTGCTTTGAACGAGAGATATTTCCTCAGCGACAAAAGGGCGATGGACACTATCGCCATGTTCCCGAAACTGCCAACGGGATATACTGAGCAAATCCAAAATGTCTTGGCTCATCCCGGCAGCGCACCTCAACAGTTGACTCAGACAGTCCATGATCTCGAACAAATTTGGCGTGGCGTTGTTTCACTGGCGGACAAGTTTTACCAACCAAAATTTCAGATTTAGAATACAACCTACAGGGGAGATTTTGCCTCACCGAGAAAAGTCGACATTGCAATGTGTCTCGGCCATGGTACATTATTACAGTCAGGCAAGCACAGAAAGATAGCGTTGGTGATGCTCAAAGGCTGGAGCGTATGATGCTGGAACGATTGGAAAAGTTGGAGAAGAGCTAAAGGAGTAAAGATTTTGAAATCACGATTCATCAAGTTTGGCCTCATTTCGGCCATGACGCTATTCATCTCTGCCTGCGCACCAACCAACCTCGAGCCAACGCCAAGGAGCGTGCCCACAACGGTAGTTACCCCAAATCCCACCGCGACAAGTGAAATAGATCTGGGTGTGTTTCATTTGAGTTGAGTTGAAAGTCACGCTTTTCTGGTAAAGTGAGTTTGGATCAACCACTTTAGGAGAAATCACATGACCTTCAACTCACAAGAGATTATACAAGATGTCCGCGCAGAATTCGAGCAGCTATTGGATTTTGTTACAGGAGAACAGGCGCGCACGGCGCAGGCAGACAATGTTGAGCGAGGCTTATTCAAAATGCTGTTGAAACTGGGCGCAAAACTATTACAACTATTTTTTACCATGCGCTCTGAGATTTGTTCACGACAAGCAGTGCAGAGCAAAAACGGACAGGTATTGCCATACCAGCGTGATACTGAGCGCATATATTTCTCGATCTTTAACAAGGTGTTCATCGAACGTCCATACTTTTACAAACCAGGAGTTGGTGCACAAATCCCATTGGATGCTGAATTGGGTTTGGGTGACGACAGTTATTCCGATGTGTTGCGAGAAACCACAGAATACCTTGCGGTCTATCACGGGTACGGTGGTTCCAACGCCGATTTCATGGAGCGCTTATTCGGTTTCAGTCTATCTACGCGGGCGTTACAACAAAATGTTGCGGAAGATAGTGAGAGTGTGGAAGCGTATTATGCTCAAAAGTCGCCGCCCTGCCCTGAAAGCGAAGCCGAAATTCTGGTCATTCAGGCAGATGGCAAAGGTGTTCCGATGGTGCTGGAGGAAGAGGAAGTGGCTGAGACGCAGGTACGGCTTGGTAAAGGACAAAAGCCGGGGCATAAAAAGGAGGCCCTGGTCAGCGCAATTTACACGATCTCAGCCGCGCCGCGCACTCCATCAGAAGTGACCGCCAGTTTCTTCAAAGAAAACCAGCCTGAAAAGAGCTTCAAAAAGGATGCCAAGCCAAAAAACAAGTATATCTGGGCCACCTTGGATGGAAAAGATGTTGCACTCTCGCGTCTGAGTATACAAGTGGCGTTGCGTGAAAGCACGCATATCCTACACAGAGTTGCTTTGTGCGATGGGTGTGAAGCCCTCCAATCGCGCATTGTTCTCTAATTTCAGGACTTTATTCTGATCCTGGACTTTGTGCATGCGAACGAATATCTATGGGACGTCGCCAATAGTTTGCTGGGCGAAGCCAGCGAGCAACGCTTGGCATGGGTCACAAGCCGCACGCTCCAAATCCTATCTGGACAGACTGCACAAGTCATTGCAGAATTGCCCCAGATTGCAAAAAACAAAAAAACGAAAATGGCGCAAAGAACACAACTCCACAAAACAGCCAACTACTTTGAGCGCAACTTGCCTTACCGGGATTATCAAACTTATCTGGCCAAGGGGTATCCGATCGCAGCCGGCGCCATCCAAGGCGCTTGTCCTCACTTTGTTAAAGATCGCTTTGAACTGTCTGGCATGCGTTGGCTGCAAACCGGCGCTGAAAACTTGCTGCGCCGGCGCGCTGTGGCTGAAAACGATGATGGGGCCGCATACTATGCTTATCGCAGGGAACAACGACAACTCCGTTTATACAGACAATCTGTACCCAACTTGCCAGCCCTTGAATCCCAAGCCATAAATTCTCGGCCCGTCCTCCGAGCGCTTGTCTCAAGCAGGCGCACCAAGCCTAGCCCGTTACCTTTGGCCGTCTGATTACTTTATAACTCAAATGAAATGCACCCAATAGATATTATGAAAAAACCACTCATCACGAATATGTATACGGCCGATCCATCAGCTCACGTTTTTGAAGGCAAATTGTATGTTTATCCCTCCCACGATTTGGATCGCAACAATCCATCCACCCAAAACGGGGATCAGTTTGACATGGAAGACTACCACATCTTCTCCATGGATGATATGCATACTTTGCCTGTCAATCACGGAGAAATTCTGAACGTGCGCGATGTCCCCTGGGCGGAGAAGCAGAGGTGGGCCCCGGATGCCGCGTACAAGAACGACATGTATTATTTCTATTTTCCTGCCAAAGATCATGACGGACTTTTCCGCATCGGTGTCGCCACCAGCCAGTCACCGGCCGGCCCATTTACGCCGCAGCCGGATTTTATTCCGGGCAGCTTCAGCATCGATCCCTGCGTCTTTGTGGATGATGATGGACAGGCTTATATGTACTTCGGCGGATTGCAGGGCGGACAACTTGAAAAATGGCAGACTGGTACTTTCGATCCGAATGGACAGGGGCCCATCGCGACCCAACCAGCGCTGGGGCCACGCGTCGTCAAGCTTTCGGAAGATATGCTCCATTTCGCGGTTCCTGTCCAGGAAGTCTCCATTACTGACGAACATGGCAAGCCTTTGATCGCCAGTGATCATGCGCGGCGTTTTTTCGAAGCAAGCTGGATGCATAAATATAACGGCCTCTATTACTACTCTTACTCCACGGGAAATACCCACTACATCGCTTATGCGACGAGCGAGAGTCCAACCGGACCCTTCGTCTTCAGAGGCTATATTTTATTTCCGGTGCTGGGATGGACCACGCATCACTCCGTCGTTGAGTTCCAGGGAAAGTGGTATCTTTTCTATCCTGACAGCACGCTCTCAGGCGGCGTCGACTACAAGCGGAACATCAAGGTGGCCGAGTTGATCTACAATCCCGATGGAACCATCAAGACTATGGAACCATGAAGCAGTAGGAGCAAATTCATGAGTTATCTCTTGCCCGGTCTTTATGCTGTGAGCCTGTATGGCGCTTACCTGGCTGGTTATCTTTATCTGAGGAGTCAATCCGGCAAATCAGGCTCCATCCCTCAGAAAACGCCTTTCCGCTTTCCCAAAGTTACCGTGGGGCTTCTGCTGGTCATTGCCATCCCAAGCATACTTGAATTCTTCTTTCCGATCATTCTCCTGACACTGGAACGTGATGCAGCACGCTTTTTGGATGGCGAGTGGTGGCGGCTGTTTACCTCGCTCTTTGTGCAGGATGGAGGGATAAGCGGAGCCATCTTCAACCTGGTCGCCTTGTTGTTTGTAGGGTTGGTAGCCGAGCAATTGTGGGACACGCCGAAAATGCTGCTTATCTTTTTTGCTGGCGGTCTTGTTGGAGAAATCGTGGGGCTGGTATGGCAGCCCATCGGCGCAGGCAATTCGGTTGCCAACTTTAGCCTGGCGGCCAGCCTCGCTGTTCTATGCTTGTTGCACCGCCCGCCCAGACCGGTCCAGATTGCCGCACTCGTGGCGCTCGGTACTGACATCCTGCTGATCGCGCTGCACGACATTCATGGTCCCGCTGCCATCGCCGGCGCGTTGTTGGCAATCGCCTTGGGTGTGTCTCAGACGAACAAAGCAAGTAGCTGACAAGAACATCTATATGATCAGAATAACCAATTTCGAACCACAGGCTGAGTCTTCGCTTCCTGAAACCCATCGACTGATGTAAGCCTCCAGCCTCACAATTCATCCCAGCATGACGCGGGTTGTCCTACATGGTTCGCGCGGACTGGCAGGCAGCTATTGACCCGATTCGGATATCGATAGGAGGAGCAATTCTGTAAAATAGGCGGTCCGGACTATTTCGGTCTTTATAAAACACAGAAGGGGGTTCATGGTCTGGTCACCAGCGCCTGGATACAAGTGAAGTTGATGTATCCATGTTTTATAATCTGGCAGCGCAGATAGGATCATTTCTTACAGAAATCTTAACAAGCCGCCCGCGACCTCCCAACAAGTAAGAGATGAAATACAGGCACGCTCTTTATCAATGAAAAGACAAAACTTATCAGCAGGAGGCTACGATGACAACCTATACCAAACCGTCTGAGGCCGAGCTCCGGGAACAACTCTCCCCGCTTCAATACGAAGTGACGCAGCACGAAGGCACCGAGCGGCCCTTCGCCAACGAATATTGGAATAACAAAAAGGCGGGCATCTACGTGGACGTTGCTTCTGGCGAACCGCTCTTCAGCTCGCTTGATAAATACAAATCAGGTACCGGCTGGCCGAGCTTCACGCGGCCGCTCGAGTCTGAGAACGTTAAGACTCACACCGATTACAAGCTCTTCATGGCGCGCACGGAAGTCCGCTCAAAGCATGCCGAATTCCCACCTCGGTCACGTCTTCGACGATGGTCCCGCACCCACCGGCTTGCGCTATTGTATGAACTCTGCTTCGCTGCGATTTATTCCGGTAGACCGTCTCGAGGAAGAAGGCTACGGCCAATATTTATCTCTGTTCAAGGAGGATGCGAAGGAGAAGTAAGGCCACTAGGATGAACGTCCGCTTCCCGCGCAGCCGACAATTGAGCCCGCTATAAGAAACGGTGGCGCCGCTGGCGCCACCGTTTTTAGTTATCGTAGAAACAATTCGTTCAACTCGCGCAGCTTATCGGCCAATTCCCCGCTCATATCACCTTCGTGCATGCGCCATTCCCAGTTGCCACCCAGCCTGGAGGGAAAATTCATGCGGGCGGTCGTGTCGAGGCCCAGGGCATCCTGCATCGGCGTGACAGCATAGACCGCCACCGAAGACCAAATGGAACGAATCAAATCCCAGGCAAAGTGCGTGCCATGATCAATATCTAAATAACGCACTGCAAATTTTTTCTCATCCTCCGGTGCAGAATCGAACCAGCCCATGGCCGTATCGTTATCATGCGTGCCGGTATAGGCCACGCAGTTCTGCGGATAATTATGTGGCAGAAAAGGATTGTCCGCGCCCGAGAAACCGAACTGCAAGATCTTCATTCCCGGAAGATGGAAGGTCTCTCGCAACTCAACGACGTCGGGCGTGATCACGCCCAAGTCTTCAGCAATGATCGGCAGGGTCTCATCTTCGGATGCACTCAATTCACTCGAAACCTTTAAAAAGAAATCCTTGCCCGGGCCGGTCATCCACTGTCCGGTTTCAGCCGTGGGTGCATCATATGGGATTTCATAGTAACCGGCAAAACCGCGGAAGTGATCGAGCCGGATCATATCCACAAAATGCAAGACCGAACGGAATCGCTCCAACCACCAGGCATAATTCAATTCCTTATGCACTTTCCAGTTGTACAAAGGATTGCCCCATAATTGTCCTGTAGCAGAAAAATAATCGGGGGGGACCCCCGCGACCACGATGGGCAAACTATCTTCGCTCAGGAAGAATAACTCTGGATGCGCCCAGGCATCCGAGCTATCGTACGCGATGAAAATCGGAATGTCACCGATAATTTTGATCTGGCGTGCATGTGCATATGCACGCAATTTATTCCACTGCTGGAAGAATACGAACTGATAGAACGAATAGCGCCGAATACTTGCTGCCAGGTCTTTGCGCGCCCGTTTCATGGCAGAGGGTTCCCGCTTGCGCAAAGCCTCATCCCAATCGCTCCAGGGACCACCGCCGTTGGCTTCCTTCAACGACATGAAGAGAGCATAATCATCCAGCCAGGGGGTATTTGCAACACAGAAATCGTTAAATTCCTTATGTAGTTCTTCGGCCTTGTTTTCTGTGAAACGGGTAAAAACCTTTTGCAGAAGATCAAGCTTCCACGGGATGAGCAGGCCGTAGTCTACGCGTGAGGCGTCGAAGTCCGGCATCCCGGTAAAATCATCCTTCTTCAACAAGCCAGCCTCGATCAGCGGATCAAGGCTGATGAGATAAGGATTGCCCGCAAACGCGGAGAAACACTGGTACGGCGAATCGCCATAGCCCGTCGGCCCGAGTGGCAGGATCTGCCAAAGCTTGCAACCCGTAGACCCAAGCCAATCCACAAATCGATAAGCTTGCGGCCCAAGATCACCAATACCATACGGGCCCGGCAAACTGGAGGGGTGAAGCAGGATGCCGCCGGAACGCTCAAATTTCATTCGCCCGTCTCCGAGTTTGAATATATTGTCCTGCGCGGACAACATTGCCATCATAGTCAGATTGAACCACGTCGGTCCCGATTTGCGCTTCAGGTTCGACCACATATCGCGCCGGAATGGTACAATTTTTCCCAACCAGAGCCAAGCGAATATTTTGCTCGGCCACTCCACCACCAATGTGCGCGCTCTCCTCCACGACCACGCGCTTATCGAGGATGGCACGTTCCACCACGGCGCCGCTCTCGACCACGCCATCTGTAAGAATAATGGACTCACGTACCACTGCACCCGGCCCAATATGCACGCCGGGAGAAAGCACACTGCTTTCCACGCGTGCTCCTGATTCAACAAAGCAGCCATCGCAGATCATACTGGCGTAGACATGTGCCGTAGCAGGCAAACGCGCCGGCGGCCGTTCCTCAGTACGAGTGTGGATGATCCAACTGCGGTTATACAGCTTAAGGCGAGGCGTGGGCGCCAGCATATCCATATGCGATTGCCAATAGGATTGTGCCGTTCCTACATCCATCCAATAACCGGTATAAGGAAAGGCAAATACGCGCGCATCAGACTTGAGCAGGCGTGGAATGATATCCCTGCCGAAATCATGCGAGGAGCCGTCCGCGATATGATCATCCCAAAGCACCGTATCCAACAGTTCGCGGTTAAAAAGATAGACACCCATGTTGGCAAGATCGGAGGGCGGATTCGTTGGCTTTTCAACAAAATCAGTGACGCGGTATTTATTGTCTGTGGCGACAATACCAAAGCGCGAGGCCTCCTCCTTCGAAACATGGATCGTCACGAGAGTCATGTCCGCATGCTGGTCCAGATGGAAGGAAATCATGGGCTCATAATCCATCGTGTAAATATGATCACCGGAGAGCACCAGGACCAGTTCAGGAAAATCTCTTTTGATGAAGCTAAAATTCTGCTGAACCGCATCAGCTGTCCCCGCATACCAGTCCGAATCATTACGCGCTTTATAAGGCGTGAGGATCTTGATCCCGCCAGTAAAGTCACGATTCAAATCCCAGGGCGCGCCCGAACCGATATGTTCGATCAAGGATTGAGGGCGATACTGCGCCAGGATCATCACATCGAAGATGCCAGAGTTAACACAATTCGAGAGCGGAAAATCGATCATGCGGTATTTGCCTGCAAAAGGCACTGCCGGCTTTGCACGCTTTGCCGTGAGCACACCCAACCGTGAACCTTCTCCCCCTGCAAGAATCACTGCACGCGTTTTCATCCAGTCACCTCAGCCTTCACGAAGCCCGCCATCATTTGGGTTGCGAACGATAGCAGGTGCTTCTTCCACTAATTTTTTATACAACTCTAAATATCTGCCAGCTGAATGCGGCCATGAATAATCCAATGCCATGCCTGCTTTTTGCAGTTTCACCCAACGTGATGAATAGGGCAACGTATCCAGGGCACGACGCACCGTATCATTAAAAGATTTTACCTTGGTATCGACAAAGACAAAACCTGTTTCACTATCTGTCACTGTATCGTGCAGCCCACCCACTGCACGGACGAGGGGAATACTTCCGTAATGCATGGCGATCATTTGCGAAATACCACAGGGCTCATAACGCGAGGGCATCAGGAAAATGTCCGAGCCAGCGTAGATTTGACGCGCCAGCTTTGCATCATAACGCGTCTCGACGCGCACACGGTCCGGCAGATCTTCCTGTAATTTTTTCGCCATGGCTTCCAGCCTGGGATCGCCAGCACCCAGGAGCACAAATTGCCAATCCAGGTTGTGCAGCATGCGCATCCCCTTGAGGGCGATATCCACACCTTTTTGCACATCCATGCGCGAGACCATACCAAACAAGGGAACGTCCTGTAGAAGGGGCAAGCCAAGGTGTTCCTGTAAGGCCGCCTTATTGCGCGGGCGGACGGAAAGACCATCAGCGTTGAAATTCGCTGCCAGCGCAGAATCCGTTTGCGGGTCGAAAGAGGCGGTATCGATCCCGTTCAAGATACCGTGCAAGCTGTCGCTACGATTCCGGAAAAAATCCTGCAAGCCACAACCAAATTCCTCCTGCAGGATCTCATCGGCGTAGGTGGGGGAAACAGCTATGATCGCGTCCGAAGCCCATAACCCCAACGGCATGGGCATCATACGCGCCCATTCTGGCAGGTCCGTATTGGCATGCGGCAAACCATATGCTTCGAGGAGACCGCTTACATCGGGGCCCATGAACGGCAGGTTGTGAATCGTCACGATCGAGGAAACACGGCGCGTCTTTTCATCCCAACGTTTGACGAGATTACCATAAGCCGCCAGCGCGGTATGCCAGTCATTGGTGTGGAGAATGTGAGGCTGCCAGTTGATTTGATTCGGTAGTTCGAGCGCGGCCAGGGAAAAGAAAACATACTTTTCCGCATCGAGCACTGAGTTGGAGGAATACACCGAACCGCTGGCACGAATCGGTTCTCCATTAATAAAATAAACAGGCATTCCATTCAGAATGCCTTCAAAAGCTTCAACACGGATTTCCAACTCGCCGCGTCGAATTGAATACATGCCCGCCGGGCGCAGCGAATCCGAACGGACTACGGAGTGGAGAGGCAGCACCAGACGCACATCGATTTTCAGATCATCTGTGGAGAGAGCGCGTAACGCCCGCGGCAGGGAGCCCGCCACATCTCCCAATCCCCCAACCTTTACGTACGGTTCGGCTTCCGCCGCGAGAAAAAGAACATTGATGGTTTGAGGCATAGATTTATCTTTTGAAAGACCCTAAAGGTCTTGACGTACCTTTAGGGTCCTTGATCAGGGTGCCTGATGGGTTTCGAACCCACAACATCCACATCCACAGTGTGGCGCTCTGCCATTGAGCTACAGGCACCATAACGTCCCGTTCACGGGACTGGTCGATTATATCATCTGAAAAATATCTATGCAAGAATCCTGCGGATGACGTCTGCCGCCTCGCTTGCTGGAACCAGGACCTGTTCGCCATTTAATCAGATTCTTGATGGCGACCTGATTCTTGGCGGCTTCATCGGGACCGATCGTCACAGCAACTTTCAGTCTCATCTTATCTGCAAACTTAAACTGCTTTTGCAGTTTGGCGGGTTCTGGAAATACCATGGCGTTCAGTCCGGCTTTTCTCAATTCGGCGGCGAGGGCATAGGAGTTCAGCAGAAGGGATTCATCAAAGACAGTCACCAGCGCCGAGGCTGGTGCCGATTCGAATTCAGGCAAAAGACCCCCCTCCTGTAAGATGATTCCGATCACAACATCGCCCATGGCGAAGCCTACGCCTGAAAGCGGCTGGCCGCCCACGTCCGCCAGCAAGTTGTCATAACGGCCGCCACCTAGGATGGCACGTTTTAGCGAACCACTCACATCAAAAGCTTCGAAGACCGTGCCGGTGTAATATAGCAAACCGCGGATGATGTTGGGATCGAACTTCACATAGTCCTTTACACCCAAGGCCTCGAGCGCCGCGAAAAGACGCGTCAGTTCATCGTTCTTCCTCCAGAGGTCAAAGCTGCCCAGAATATCGCTCAACCCGTCGAGTTGTTTTTGGGTCAAGCCAAGCTCCAACGCATATGCATCCCATTTGGCCGGCTCCATTTTGGTACGACGATCCACCAAGTTGGAGACATCCAACCTTTTATCGAGAGTAAGGTCCAAGGCGTCGAACTCGGCATCCATCAGGCGGCGATTATTTACATAGATCATCGCCCGCTGCGGGCTGAGTCCGACCGAACGTAGAAAGGTCGCGGCGACCGCGATTAGTTCCGCATCGGCTTCCGGAGAGTTAACGCCCAGCATATCGATATTCCATTGGAAGAACTCGCGCGTACGCCCTTTTTGCGGTTGTTCATAACGCCAAAACGGACCAAACGACCACCAGCGCACCGGATAGGTTAATTCGTTTTGTGTGGCGGCGATCATACGAGCCAGTGAAGGTGTAAGCTCCGGGCGCAAGGTTACCAGTTCTCCGCCGCGGTCCTCAAAGGTGAAAGACTGTTTCTTCACCAATTCCTCGCCAGATTTCGCCGCGTAAAGATCAATGGTTTCAATGAAAGGCCCATCCCATTCCTGATAACCAAAGCCCTGTGAGGCGGCGCGCACTTTCCCATAAAGATAATTGCGAAGCGACATCTGTTCAGGATAGAACTCACGTGTACCTTTTACTTGTGGAATTGCTTTTTTCATAACAAGTTCTCCGATGAAATGCTCCGCATTTTAGCATATTTGGCAGGAACGAGGGGTATGACAAGCATCTTCCCTGCGAAGGATGGAACGCACTAGTATTATTTGTGAGAAATAGTACAATAAATACCTGGTAACTCTCTACATCACACAAGGAGGCATCAATGGATCAGTATGAGGAATTGACGAGCGAACTCGGAAAAATTCCATGGTTTCAAGAGATCAGACCCGATCACCTTCAGAAAATCGTACACATTTCACAGTTAAGGAAAGTCGAAGCGGGAGAAATCCTATTCCACGAAGGCGACAAGGAAGATTGTCTCTATATCGTGATTGAAGGACGCGTCGCCCTGGATATCTTCGTTCCCCACCGCGGTAAAGTACGCATCTATACAGTAGAACCGTGGGACGTCTTTGGCTGGTCGAGTGTAACTCCGGTTGTTCATCAACGAACTGCCGGGGCAACGGCCGTTGTGAATGGAGTGGTGGTTTGCATTAATTCCGGCAAGCTGCGACAAGTGTGCGATGAAGATCATGATCTGGGCTACCTGGTGATGCGCCGTCTCGCGAACATCGTGGCCAGCCGCGTCCTTGTCACCCGCTTACAGTTACTCGATATGTTTGCCTCACCGGAGGAAGAAAATGCCCGCTGAACGCCTGCCCGAAATTGGAAGTACCATTACGATACCCAAAGCGGCTTTCAATGCCATCTTATTGCACCTGAAAGAAGAAGGATATTTACCAATTGGGCCACGCGTAAAAAACGAAACCCTCGTTTACGAAGCCATCGATAACCTGGAAGATCTACCAAAAGGCTATAGCACCGAACAGAGGCCAGGACATTTCCGCCTGTTCCAGAACCGTCACTCACGCTATTTTGATATCATCCCAGGCGCCCATTCATGGAAGCAGTTCCTGTTCCCACCGCGCACAGAATTGTTCGCGTTACGTAAAAACGGAAATGGATGGGAAACAACGACACAAGAGGCGGAAGCACCCAAGTACGCATTTATCGGCGTGCGTGCTTGTGAGTTGGCTGCGATCCAAATTCAGGACAATATTTTCATGCGGCCGGATTTCACCGACCCGGTCTATCGTGCCCGACGCGAGCGCGTGGTGATCATTTCGGTCAACTGCACCCATCCCGACGAAACCTGTTTCTGCACCTCGATGGGCACCGGTCCTCGCGTCAAGGATGGTTTCGACCTGAACCTGACCGAGCTCGATGATGTATTTGTACTGACGATCGGCTCGGAATTAGCACGCCGGCTGCTGACAGGCGTCCCCTTTGAAGATGCGCGCGGCTACGTGCTGACCAACGTGGAACATCGTCTCGAACATGCGGAGCAAAAAATGAGGCGAACGCTCGACACCCAGGATTTGCCGGAACTGATCCTTGATCATCTCGATCATCCCTATTGGAACGAGATAGGCAAACGCTGTTTGAGCTGCGCCAACTGTACCCAGGTCTGTCCAACTTGTTTTTGTTGGGATACGGTGGACGCAATGAGTTTAAATGGCGAAGAGACCCGACGCGAACGTGTCTGGGATTCGTGCTTCAACCCGGGCTATTCTTACCAGGCAGGCGGGAATACGCGACCAACCATCTATTCACGCTATCGCCAGTGGCTCTCGCATAAACTTGGTACATGGAAAGAGCAATACGGCACATTTGGATGCGTAGGGTGCGGCCGCTGCATTACCTGGTGCCCGGCAGAAATCGATCTTACCGAAGAGGTGGCCACTTTGCGAAATGAGGTGAAACGATGACAACTCCAAGCATGGCCACACAGACAAGCATTTCCCATTCTGATTTATTACTTCATCCGCAATGGGCGCAGGTCACGGATATTAAGTCTGAGGCAGAAGGTATTTCCACCTACTGGCTGCGCTTTGCAAATTCAGAAGAACAAAATGCGTTTCGGTTTCAACCGGGACAGTTCAACATGCTCTATCTGCCGGGGTTTGGAGAATCAGCCATTTCCATTAGTTCAGACCCTGACGATCATGAAAAACTCGGACACACCATCCGTTTCGTAGGCAATGTCACCCGGGCGGTCAGTCGCTTGAAAGTTGGCGACATGGTCGGTGTGCGCGGGCCATTCGGTACTTACTGGCCCATGAAAGAAATGGAGGGCAGGGACGTTTTTATTGCCTGTGGAGGCATTGGGCTTCCACCCCTGCGCCCGGCAATCTATCACATCATTCGGAATCGCGGGAAATATGGCAAAGTTACCCTGCTTTACGGTGCCCGGACCTCCAGCGACTTGATGTTCCCCAGTGAATACGAAGAATGGCGCAAGGCGCAAATCGATGTGGAAGTAACAGTGGACCGCGGCGACGCGAACTGGAATGGACGCGTTGGTGTGGTGCCCATGTGGTTCTACCAATTTCGGCTCGATCCACGCAAAACGGCCGTCCTCACCTGCGGACCAGAAATCATGATCCGCTTTGTCATCTTCGAAGCCATGGCCCGCCGTATTCCCCCTGAGAGCATTTACGTTTCCCTGGAAAGAAACATGAAATGTGGGCAGGGATCCTGCGGACACTGCCAGATGGGTCCGTACTTTATCTGCAAAGAGGGGCCCGTGTTCCGGTTCGATGATTTGCAGTCTTTCTTTAACGTCGAGGAGTTCTAATGAGTTCACACAAAACCCAGTATCGCGGTTTATAAGTTTTCCTCCTGCGATGGTTGTCAACTTTCGATTTTGAATTTGGAAGATGAGCTTTTGTCTTTAGCAGCAGCCGTGGATATTGCCTACTTTCTGGAAGCCACCCGGGCTGTCAAGCCAGGGCCATACGATATTGCCATTGTGGAAGGCTCCATCACCACACCGCATGAGATCGAACGTATCAAGGAAATCCGTCAGGATGCCAAAAAACTGATCGCCCTTGGAACCTGTGCCACCAGCGGAGGCATTCAAGCGCTGCGTAATTTTGCGGATGCTGATCACTATGCCGATGTGGTTTATGCTCATCCTGAATATCTTCACTACCTGAAAACCGCGACGCCCATTTCCGAGCATGTACATGTGGACCTGGAAGTATGGGGCTGCCCGGTTAACAAGAATCAGGTACTCGAGATCGTCATCTCCCTGCTCAATAACCGACAACCCAGCCTGCCGCCCTATTCGGTTTGTCTGGAATGCAAGCGTCACAACACGATTTGTGTCCTCGTGGATCAGGGTATTCCCTGCCTCGGTCCGGTAACGCAGGCTGGATGTGGTGCCATCTGCCCCAGCATGGGACGTGGATGCTATGGCTGTTTCGGGCCGGCACGCGAGATGAATACCAATTCGTTGACCACCATTCTGAAAAAACTGGAACGACAACCGGGTGAGGTAGCCCGTCTGTTCCGCGGCATCAGTGGATATGCGCCGGCCTTCCAGGAAGCAGCGGATGCGATCCTAGAGAATGGCAAGGTGACCAAATGAAAAATATCGAAGTTCCCGCTCTGGCACGCGTAGAAGGTGAAGGCGGTTTATATATCGGCCTGGAAAATGGCAAGGCGGTCGAAATCCGTTTGGATATTTATGAGCCGCCGCGCTTCTTTGAAGGTTTCCTGCAAAATCGATTCTTACAGGAAGTTCCCGATATTACAGCGCGCATCTGTGGCATCTGTCCGGTTGCTTATCAGATGAGCTCCGCCTTTGCACTGGAAAATGCACTGGGCATCAAGATCGCGCCACAAGTACGGGCTTTGCGCAGATTGATGTATTGCGGCGAATATATCGAAAGCCATGCGCTGCATATTTACATGTTGCAGGCACCGGATTTGCTTGGCGTACAGTCCGCTCTGGAACTGGCAGCCGTGGCGCCCGAGGTGGTCAAGAATGCATTGCGGCTGAAGAAAATCGGCAACGAACTATTAAAGTTGATCGGTGGCCGTTCCGTTCATCCGGTCAGTGTGTGCGTTGGTGGCTTCTATCGCTGGCCAGATGTAGCACAAATCAAGGCCCTGCTGCCCGATCTGGAATGGGGCTTACAAGCCTCGATCGACTGCGTCAAGTGGGCAGTCACGCTTCCCTATCCGGACCTGGAGATTGATTACGAATTCGTGGCGCTTCACCACCCTGACGAATACGCCATCATCGAAGGCGATGTTTGGTCGTCCAATGGACGCAAACTCTCTACAGCTGACTACGAAAAAGGCTATCTCGAAGAGCAGGTGCAGCACTCCAACGCCTTGCATGGACACACAGTAGACGGTAATACATATCTGGTTGGCCCATTGGCGCGCTTGAACTTAAATCATGAACAATTGCTACCCATCGCACGCCAAACAATGGAAGAAGCCAAGATCGAACTGCCGATCAGGAATCCGTACAGATCACTGATCGCGCGCGCGGTGGAATTGGTACAAGCTTATGAAGAGGCCATCCAGTTGGTCAAAGAATATAAACCGGAAGGGCCTTCCTTCGTTGAATTGAAACTCAAAGCTGGTGAAGGTGCCGGTGCGACGGAAGCGCCGCGCGGGCTCCTCTATCATCGCTATCAGATCGACGGGAACGGATTGATTCAATTCGCGAAGATCACCCCGCCCACCGCTCAAAACCTGCCGCGCATCGAGGCCGATCTTTTTGCTCTTGCGCCGAAGATCGTCAACCTGCCACAAGCAGAAGCGACACTTACCGCTGAGCATTTGGTGCGTGCCTACGATCCTTGTATTTCATGTGCCACTCACTTCCTAAGATTGAAAGTGGAAGAAAAATGACCAAAGTCGCAGTCATCGGCATCGGACAAAGTTTTCGGGGCGATGACGCCGCGGGCCTGGAGGCCATCCGTCAGTGGCAGGAAAGCTATCCTGAAACGGCGAACAGGCCGGAGGTCCGCGTGGAGGCGAGTGAATTGCCAGGCTTCAGTCTATTGGATATGCTCAAAGATGTCGACGCGGCCATCTTCGTAGATGCAGTGCAAAGCTCCGCCAAGCCGGGCACGATCCATCGTCTTAGCGAGGGAGAGTTATTAACATTCACATCAGATGCAAAATCCGCGCATGGTTGGGGCGTTGCAGAAACCCTGGTGATGGGCCGGCTTCTGGATAAGATCGAAGACATCCCCATTCGTTTGATCGGCATCGAGGCCGAACAGACATTTTTGGGAGCAGAAATGAGCAATTCCATCCAGAATAGCATACCTTCGGTATGCAAGGCGATCCAGGAAGAAATCGAAGCCATTGTCGGCAAATAACGAAAAAGGTCACTGGAAATTTCCAGTGACCTTTTTTATTGCCATCCAAAATTCAGTCGTTGAATTTTGCGTTATTTTTGGTATAATTTTTTCATTCGACCAACAAGGAGACCTCAATGGAAATCAATTATCAGGAAACTTCCAAAGATCTGCTTACTCGTATTGATATTCATGAAAAATATGGCTCAGCAAACATCGACGTGTGGACCAACGATCTGCTCAAGCCACAAGCCGGTATGAGTATTCTGGATGTTGGCTGTGGCGCAGGGAAACTATCTTTCCTGTTCGATGATTACACCAAAGGCGACGCAAAGATTATCGGTGGTGATTTCTCTGAAGAACTATTAGACAAAGCCCGCGCGAAGAATAAGGAGCGCGGCTCGAACATTGATTTCCAGTTTTTGGATTTCAACAAACGGTTCAATTTTCCCGATAATACATTTGATCTTTGCACCAGCGCTTTCGCCATCTATTACGCCTCCGACCTGGACTTTACGTTTGGTGAGGCGCACCGTGTGCTGACACCCGGAGGACGGCTATTTGTCTCCGGTCCCCTGCCCGAAAACAAGCAGATGTTCTATGAAATCATCAAGGAAGCCACACATGCGACTATCCCTCCGATGCCTGGTTCCTCGCGCTTTAGAGGGGACATCTTCAACACGATAAACCGCATCTTTGCAAAAACAGAATTACACAAATTCGAGAATCATCTCACCTTCCCGGAAGTCGCACCGTTTATCGAATATGTGCGCGCCTCATTGAGCGAAGACCGCAGGCTGTGGACTTCCATGTTCAACGGTCATGAGGAATATGAAGCTTTGATCAGCAAGATCACCGAAGTGGCTACCCACTGGTTGGAACGCGATGGCATGTTGGTGATGGCCAAAGTCGTTGGTGGCATCCTGGCCACGAAATAGTCAACGGATGCCACACAAACGAAGGCACGGATTTCGTCAACGAATTTTGAACAGAGGCACGGATGCTGTACGAAGAGACGCACAGATTTCGTTAACGGATACCGAGTGGATGCGCGGATTTTTCAACGGATTCTGAACGGATAAAACGGATGGCTAATAAACTGATCGATCTGAAGTCACGAAGTCGAACACGGGATGACAACCTATAAAGGCTTGCCCGCGCCGATCATCTGTGATTTTCTCTCGAGAGAGGAATCCCGCTCGCATTACACAGGAGGAACGGAATTTGCCATCGGCAAGATCGAAATGGTGGCGAACACGGGCACCTATGTAGATAGTCCATTTCACAGATTTGCAGATGGGATCGATCTCTCGGAGTTGCCGCTTGAGTCGTTAGCGGATCTGGAAGGTATAGTTGTCCGTGCGCAAAGCTTTGGAAGAACAATCACGGCAAAAGCGTTTAACGGAATCAGTATAAAAGGAAAAGCTGTGCTGATTCACACGGATTGGTCACGGCATTGGCGCACGGATCAATACTTTGAGGGGCATCCTTTTCTGACAAAGGACGCGGCCGAACTTTTAACGGAAACCGGCGCGGTCTTCGTCGGAATCGATACGTACAATATTGACGATATCACGGATGGTACGCGTCCCGCCCATACCATCTTATTGGGAAACAATATTCCCATCTGCGAGCACATGCGTGGACTGGAACCGCTGCCGGATAGCGGTTTTCGTTTCCATGCCGCGCCAGTGAAGGTCAAGGCGTTTGGAACTTTTCCCGTGCGTGCATATGCGGTGTTGGATCAATAATTTGCATATCGTCCCCGCGAGGGGATTGTTTTGTCGCTCGCTCCTCGCAATGACAGGAATCTGCTATGAACTTTTTTGGCAAACGGGTGCTCTTCCTCGGCGCGCATCCTGATGATATCGAATTGGGCTGCGGGGCGCTTCTCCATCATATCGTTCAAAAAACAGAGGTATTGTGTGTAACGATCTCTGACAATCAAAAGAATCCCGATCTGCAAAATGTGAAAGCGGAACACTACCAATCGATGGCAGTGCTAGGTATATCAAAAGAAAAGATCGTCCTGGGTCCATTTACCACACGCGTCTTTCCAGATGCACGGCAGGAGATCCTGGAATATTTCCTCAAGCTCCGCAAGGACTTCAAGCCTGATCTGATCTTCACACACTCCAGGCAGGATGTGCACCAGGACCATAACACCATGACGGATGAGGCGCTGCGCGCCTTTCGCGGTATCACAGTTTTGGGATTTGATGTTGTGCGCTCGTCTTATGACTTCTTCCCTCACTTTTTGGTTGAAGTTACTGAAGAAGATGTGAACAAGAAAATCGAGGCGTTATCCTGTTACGAAACGTATCGCGATCGCTATTATTTCAACAATGAATTGACACGCTCCATCATGATCCGTCACGGCGCGTTGGCAGAACTCCCTTTCGCAGAGGGGTTCGATATTTTGAGAATTGTAGGAAAATTCAACGGATAGAAATTCGCGACTGACTACGAAAAAAAGAGGAACCATGCAATTCGAGAGACTTTATCAGGAACTGGTCAACAGCACGGAAATGATCCGCGCCTTGCTGGCAGGCATCAATCAGGAAGATGCACAGGTCAAGCCGAGCCCCGAGTCGTGGTCTATTCTCGAAGTCATTTGCCACCTATATGATGAGGAGTGCGAAGATTTTCGTGAGCACCTCGATTTCATTCTTCATCGTCACAATGAAGAATGGCATTCGATTGACACAATCCGCTGGGTAACCGAACGGAAGTACAATGAGCAGAACTTTGCTGAGGTGCAGGAGAAGTTCTTTGCCGAACGCGAAAAGTCATTTGCCTGGCTCAATGGCTTAGCGAATCCAAACTGGGGAACAACTTACACAACCCAGTACCGCACAATCAGCGCGGGAGAGATGTTTGCCTGCTGGGTCGCACATGACAATTTGCACATACGACAACTGGTGGAACTACGACAACTCTTTATTGAAAGAATAACCCGGCCTTACAATCTCGAATACGCGGGCGATTGGTAGGGAACTCCCAGAAGAAAAATAATCAAACAGCCATTTTTATTGACAACAACGGTCTGAAAACTATATAATAGAATAGACACGCCAGATCATAAAAGCAGGCACGGAGGTGTCAGATGTCGGACTATGAGCAGGCCGTTTTTATCTCTTACGCCTGGGGCGGAGAACGGGAGGAGGTCGTAAACCAAATTGACCAAGCATTACAAACGCGGGGAATCAAGATCATCCGTGATAAACGGGATTTGGGCTACAAGGGCTCGATTAGTGAATTTATGGAACGCATTGGGCGGGGCAACTGTATCATTGTTGTTATCAGCGACAAATATCTGAAGTCGCCCAACTGCATGTTCGAGTTGGTGGAAATCGCCGAGGGCAGGCAATTCCACGATCGGATCTTCCCCATCGTATTAAATGACGCCAATATTTATGACCCAATCAAACGGATTGAATATGTGAGATATTGGGAGGTCAAACGCGCTGAACTGGCGGATGCGATGCGAACGCTCGATCCGGCAAATTTACAAGGCATCCGTGACGACATGGATTTATATGATCGCATCCGCGACAAAGTCTCGGGGTTGACGAGCATCTTGAAGGATATGAACACCCTCACGCCGGATATGCATAAAGATTCCGATTTCAGCGAGATCTACGATGGCATCGAAAAAAGAATGAAAGAATCAGCTAGCACGACCACAAATTCAACCGCCGATGCACCAAAGCCCACGCTCAAAAAGGAGAGAAAAACCATGGACCCAATTACGCTCGCAACGGCCGCCACTTCCCTGCTCGCGCCTTTTATCAAAAAAAGCAGGTGCGGCAGCGATGGATAAACTCGCTGAACAATTGCCCGAATCGATCGGCAAAATATGGGTAGCAATCTCGAGTCATTCGGAGAAAGTTGCCGAAGCTGCCAGTGACCTGGCCAGTAATCCGGACGATGCCGAAAATCAAGTGGTTTTGAAGAAACAATTGCAAAAGGCCTTGGAAAAGGATCAGGATCTTGCAGGCTTGCTTACAGATTTGATGGAGAAAGCAAAAAGCGAAACCGGTGATACCGTCGGCTGCGACAAAATTGACGTGAAAGCCGATAACAACAGCACCGCTGTGGGCAAGATTTCCGTAGGCGGCGATGTGAGTGGAAATTTCACAATAGGAAATAATAATCAGGTAACGAGTAAATAAATCAGGGTCTATGACCCTGCGGAATAACCTGCAAAACACGCGGCCTCAGACTGCCTTCGAGCGTGAAAGAGCGTGTTCGAGACTGGTCTTGATAACAAGTACATAGTATCGAGAGGGATCCTATGGCAGAAGAAACGCAAGCGAGTCAAAATACCCAGGCGAACGACAACAGTATTGCCGTGGGCAGCGTCAACGTTGGTGGATCCATTAACGGATCGCTGATCATTGGCAGCCACAACGTTGTTGGCTTCACGTCCGAGCAGGTCTCCGCGCTTATTACACAAATCTCCACAACGTTTCAGGTAAAACCGTTTGATGGACGTTGCCCTTACAAGGGTTTGAATGTCTTCGAGGAGGAAGATGCAGAGCTATTCTTCGGGCGCGAAAAGTTGGTAGAAGATCTTGTTAGTCGCGTTGATGAATCTCGAACGGTTTTCATCACGGGTCCGTCCGGAAGCGGAAAGTCGTCTCTAGTGCGAGCGGGATTGATCCCTGCCTTGAAACAGGGAGCGGTCAACGAGTTGCGCAGCGAAGGTTGGCTGTATACCACGATGAAGCCAGGGCGTGAGCCGATCAGCACGCTGGGGCGCGCGATGGCAGGTCTGGTGATGTCCACCAATGCGGAGGACGAGATCCGTCTCAAGGCACTGACTGACAAAACCATCTTCGCACGCTGGTGTGAGATCGCCTTGAAGGATGGGCGCGAGAAACGCGTGGTATTGTTCATCGATCAATTTGAAGAGGTCTTCACGCAAATCAGCAAAGAAGAGGAACGAGTCGCATTCTTGAATTTATTGACCCACGCGGCGACGGTCGAGAACGGACGTGTCATCATTTTATTCTCCATGCGCTCGGACTTCGTCTCGAACTGCGCTACTTACCCCCAACTTAATGCACTACTGAATGAGCAGTTCGTGCAAATTGGCGCGATGCAACCTGACGAATTGGTGAGCGCCATCGCTCAACCTGCCTTGCGCGTGGGCTTGCGCATTGACCCCGACCTGATCGCGCAGATCATCAACGATATGCAAGGAGAACCGGGCGCGCTGCCGTTGATGCAGTTTGCCTTGAAGGATTTGTTCGATGCACAACAGGGAATAGGTGGAGTCATTGCCTTGACATTGAACGATTACCTCCAGCGCGGCGGGATTCGCAAAGCACTGGAACGACATGCAGACAAGACCTTTGCCGCGTTCAACACAGAAGAACAGGAATTAGCGCGCTCCATCTTCACGGGACTGATCGAGATCGGGCGCGGCACTCAGGATACGCGTCGAACCGCCTTGTTCGCAGAACTGGTTCCCGCCAACATCCAGGCACCCGAGATCGAATCCATTGTGCGCAAACTGGCGGATGCGCGCCTGATCACCACCGACGAAGCTGCAGGGAAAGACACCGTCACGATCTCACACGAGAAGTTGATCGAGGCCTGGCCTTGGCTGAAGAGGCTAGTCAACGAAAACCGGGATGTGATCGTATTGCAAAATGAAATTGCAGAGGACGCAAAAGAATGGGAGGAGCATAAGCGGGATGCCAGCTATTTGTATGCAGGGGCACGACTGGCCAGCGCGCGCGAACAACTCAACGCCAAAAAACTCGTATTAAGCGGAACAGCCAATGATTTTGTCCAGGCCGGGCTCCTCAGACAAAAACGTGATCAACGCACAAGAATTCTTGGCATCTCAGGTGTGATTGGTTTGATCATTGTGGGCATCGCATTATTTTCCTACGTGTCCACTACCAATGCGAATAAGCTGGCAGAACAAAGCCAGAAGTCTGCAAACACCCAGGCTGCAATCGCCAGCACATCACAGGCGAATGCGGATGCAGCAGGAACTGCACAGGCAGACGCCGAAGAACAATCACATCTTGCCCGCGTCCGGGAATTGGCTGCACAAACAGTGGCACTGCGGGAAAAACAGGCACAACTCTCCCTCCTTATCGGTATCGAGGCGTTTCGAGCACAGGATAATCCCAGTACGCGCGCCGGCTTGCTGGACAACTTGAATGTGAACCCGCAAATCATCAAATATCTCAACGGACACTCAAATGTTATTGTCAGCGTTGCGTTCAGCCCAGATGGCACGATTCTCGCGTCTGGCAGCTATGACAATACCGTCATCCTTTGGGATGTGGAAAAGGGCCAAGCTATCGGTCAGCCTCTCCAGGGTCACGAAGGAAAAGTGCAGACTGTGGCGTTTAGCCCCGATGGCAAGGTTCTGGCTTCGGGCAGTGATGACAAGACGGTCATCCTTTGGGATGTCGAGAGTCACCAGATCATCGATCGACTCAGCGGTCACGAAACGACGATCAGAAGCGTGACATTTAGCCCGGATGGAAAGATACTTGCCTCCGGAAGTTTCGACAAAACCATCATCTTTTGGGATACAAAAACGCACCAGCCAATCGGCGAATCACTCCGGGGACATACCGACGGAGTTTACAGCCTGGCGTTCAGTCCTGACGGCAAAATTCTTGCTTCTGGAAGCGAAGACAAGACTGTCATTTTGTGGGACGTGCAATCCCACCAGCCGATTGGCGCTCCGCTATTAGGTCATTCAAGTCTCGTCAAGGCTATTGCCTTCAGCCCGGATGGGAAGATACTGGCATCCGGCAGTCAGGACATGACGATCATCCTATGGGATGTTCAGACCCACCAACAGATCGGAGAGCCTCTCACAGGTCACTCGGATACTGTGCGAAGCCTCGCCTTCAGCCCGGATGGGAAGATACTGGCATCCGGCAGTTATGACCATACAATCATCCTTTGGAATATGCAAACCCATCAAAGAATAGGACAGCCGCTGACGGGACATTCAAATCTGGTGCACGGCATTGCCTTCAGTCCAGATGGCAAGATTCTCGCCTCAGCTAGCGATGATAAGACGGTGATTTTCTGGGATATGCAACCGCGTGTGCCGCTTGGTCAATTTCTGACGGGTCACACGGGATCCGTACAAGCCGTGGCTTTCAGCCCGGACAACAAACTGCTCGCCTCCGGAGGCACTGACAACTCGATCATCCTGTGGAATACACAAACACGCCAACCGGACGGTACCCCAATCATGGCATATGCTGAGGTAGTATCAAGCCTCGAATTCAGCCCGGATGGAACCAAACTCGCCGCAGGCTATGCCGATGGAGCAATCGTACTTTGGGATGTTGCAACGCGACAGGCCATTTCCCTACCATTGGCAGGGCATGAATTTGCCGTCACGGCCCTATCCTTTAGTCCGGATGGCGCCATTCTCGCGTCGGGCAGCGTTGACAAGTCCATCATTCTGTGGGATACGAAGAAAATCCAACCTATTGATAATCCCCTTCTCGGACATTCCGAGACCGTTGCCGGTCTTGACTTTAGCCCGGATGGAAAGGTGCTGGCCACCGGCAGTTTTGATAACACCATCATTCTCTGGGATGTTGAAAAGCAAGAGGCCCTGGGCGGTCCACTGCTTGGACATACAGACAGAGTAAGTAGTGTAGACTTCAGTCCCGATGGAAACATACTTGCATCAGCCAGTTATGATAACAATGTTATTTTGTGGGATGTTAAAAGTCAGAAGCAAATTGGTGGTCCGCTATTTCGTCATACAGATAAGGTTCTCAGCGTGGCATTCAGTCCAGATGGCAATATGCTGGCTTCTGGCGGCTTTGATCGAACCATCGTTCTCTGGGACGTAAAATCGCAGCAGCCGATCGGTGATCCCTGGAGGGGTCCCAGGGGATCTGTGACGAATTTTGCATTTAGCCCGGATGGTAAGATGCTCGCCTCGGCCGGCGCGGACGGCACGGTGATCCTATGGGATATGGATCCAGCATCCTGGGTTCAAATATCGTGTCAGCGTGCTGGACGCAGTTTCACAGCCGCGGAATGGTCCCAGTACTTTCCGGGTGAGGAGTATCGGTCCACCTGCCCATAATGACGGCAAAAATCCTGAACTTAGGAAAGTAAGAAATACTTTGCCCAATCATGCTGAATGTGATAATTTGGATCAAGAGAGTAGAGGGATACATGAAACGAAAATCTGAAGCGGTTAGCGCGAGCAAGTATGAAAGCTCATAGGTCAGAGGGATTATCAGAATCAATCCTAAAAAAGTATATCGACTCGAGTGACGGTGCATTGCAAAGCAATACAGGAGTCCACCCAGATCAAAAACCATCCAGGTAATATGGGCAAAAGAAAACATCTTCAGGACTGGATTGGAATAGACCCAATGTAAAAGTACAACGTACTTGCTTCGAATAGTATCAAATCGTGCGTTAAGATAAAGCCCCAGATCATTGGGATGAATGAAAGATTGGAAATAATAGCGCGGTTTGGGAGTCATATAATCGATGAAATTCAATACTTTCACCTTTGCATACGTTCCGGGAAAATGCATCGCGGCCTGCAACATATCACTTGTGAGTGATTTGCTATCAACGAGGCTCATAAAAGCAGGCTCCATCGTCCTCAGACCCTGATTGATCGTATGATCAATCGCGCCATTGCCGATCACAAATTCGGGCGTGATCCTTCCTTTGACCAGTTCGCAACTTTGCAGTTCGAGCTTCGTGCAGAGCGACGGGTCATAAACAATCATACTGGCCAGATCGAGCGCGAATGACACTTTTTCGGTATGCTGGGTCTCTACCCGCACCACCTTGTATTCAAAAAAAAGAAACAAAATGTATGCTGCCAGAGGTGACATGGCAAGCAAAATAAGCATTCTGGGTGGAACAAACCTTCGGATTAGTATCGAACACAGCAGCATAATTAAGACAGGGTATAGGACCACAGAATTCCAGCGCACCAGCATCACAAACGTAATGAGAACACCGATAACGATGATCGTGACGATATCACTTCGGGAAATGGCAACTTGCCCATTTTTCAGTAAAGCTAACGTGCGGGAGATGGTCCATAGCAGAAAAATAGCCAGCCAGGAATCAACCCAGAGCGTTACGAAATAGACTGGCATGGGAGATAATGGCGAAGAAAGAAGCAATAGTCCGGCGGAGGTAATACCTTCCTGTTTTGTTCGACTGGCACTGAACAGACCCGTTAACGCGAGCAGAAGACTACGGACGCCCAGGTAACCCAGTAGACATTCGAGCAGCGTAAATAAAGCGATCGTCCCGCCTGCCCTGAGGAACAGAAAGAGCACGAACGCGATTAAAGGCGGGCGGGCATCTGTGAATTTGCCGATCAGCGCTTCGTTGTAGGCGAAGAGGGAGTCAACTGAGAAGGTGCCAGGATAAAACCATACCCACACTATAAAACCAAGAATAATGCAGATAAAGAAAGACGCGGAACCTTTGAAACTCTCTCTCATCAGAGATTGGGCCGGGAGGGTTGACAGACAATTCCTTCTCTAGCTAATAGCATCGGCCATTATAGGTGTCATAACAGCAACAGAATTGCGTACTCCATTTGAAAGGAGTTCTCTGACAAGCGCCAGGAGGTTCCTCGCAAGCCGTTGCACCAGGCACTGCGGCCCCGCCGCCACTGCACGACTTGAGCTCAATCGATTGGACCTCCGAAACAACCCCATGCAAAGGAGCAGGCGTACATGCTTCCTGACCTGCCACGTGATATGTTCCTACAGGGCACACTGGCAAAACAGAGGCAGCTTGCGGCTGGGTTTCCACGGTACAGCAACCCTGGGCTGAATCAAAGTTCATGCCGGCCAAGCACGCACCTTGCGTAGAATTTGCCTGGCAGACCGAACCCTTCAACGAATAGCCTGGTCCACAGTCTGGCTCGCCAGTAATGTTCACATCACAACTTGCCGAAATCGAAATCTGTCCGGCTCCTAGGCAGTTAAACACGCGTGGATCACCTGTAGGCGCACATCCGCCTGAATCAACAGTTGCATCATCCGGGCCTTTGAAAACTATGTTTGTTGTTGACAGTTTCTTTGCACAGGCTTGAGACTGCTCGATGCCTACTACCGGGCAGGTTTCCGAAGAAGCAGATGCGCCGGTTTGTGGATAAACTGGCGGCAATTCACAAAATGTGGCAAAGTAGCCAGGTTGATCCACTGCACAACGGAAGCCCAAGTCTGAGTGCTGTTCCTGCGGATCGTAGGAGTGACGGAGAGCAACTACCGTGTCCCTCGCATCAGTCTTATACCCGCTCGAGCGGACTGATCTCTTCGTGCCATCTTCGGGGCCGGGTGGGTCCTGCTGCGGTGAATTCTCGTAGTAATTGGAATCATACCAATCGGCTACCCATTCGTACGCATTACCGGCCATATCCAAGGCGCCGTAGTAGCTGGCGCCTTGTGGATAGTTCATCACACTGCTTGTGCCCCCCGCGCAGGAATAATAGTTTAACAAATCACAGGTAGGTTTTTCCTCTCCCCAGGGATACGTATTTCCATCGGGTCCCCGAGCAACTTTCTCCCATTCGGCTTCGGTTGGCAGACGGGCATGTACAAAACTGCAGTAAGCAGCCGCCTGCTCGAAGTTGACCCCGACCGCGGGATCGTTCGCGTGTTCTATATCGTTATACCGCAAGTTATGACCGGGCGCCGGTGGAGTGCACACGCCCAGGCTAACACATAATGCATATTGCTGGTTGGTAACTTTGGTTGAGTATATCCAGAAATCGCTCAGCGTTACAGGATGCTCAGGGTTATCCCGCCTATCGCCCCCCATCATAAATTCGCCGGCCGGAACAGCGATCAGCGTGCTGCCATCCACATACGGATAGGTTGATCCCGTTTCCATAACGGGACCAGTCACCGGCACCAATGCAGGAGCATCTGTGGCGGGTGGTGGAGTATCTGTCGGAGGCTCCGTTGCGGTCGGCGATTCTGTATCAGCAACAACTGTTGCAGGTGGCTGAGTAGGGACAACATTTTCAGGCGTAGCTGGAGCGCACGCCGTTATGGCCAATACCATGAAAAGAACACAACCCCACAAGAAACGTTTTCTCTTCATGAGGATCTCCTTCCCATAGACAGCCTAAACGTGATTTCATTATAATGATTCGGCGACAAGATTTCAAGAGGCAATTTTCAGATTGATGGTCATCTAGGTAGGGATTGTTTCCTCTGGCAGAAGATAATAATCAAGAAACTATTTTTATTGACAACAACCATCTAAAAACTATATAATCGAATAGACGGGCCAGATCATAAGAGCAGGCAAGGAGGTGTCCAATGTCAGACTATGAGCAGGCCGTATTCGTTTCGTATGCCTGGGGCAGCGACCGAGAGGAAGTTGTCAATCAAATTGATGGGGCATTACAGAAGCGGGGGATCAGGATCATCCGTGACAAACGGGATTTGGGCTACAAAGGCTCGATCAGCGAATTCATGGAGCGCATTGGGCAGGGCAATTGCGTGATAGTGGTGATCAGCGACAAATACCTGCGTTCGCCGAACTGCATGTTCGAACTGGTGGAGATCGCCGAAGGCAAACAGTTTCACAACCGGATCTTCCCGATTGTATTGAGTGATGCCAATATTTACGACCCGATCAAACGCGTCGAGTATGTGAAATATTGGGAGGTCAAGCGCGCCGAGCTGGCAGATGCGATGAGAACCCTGGACCCGGCCAACCTGCAGGGTATTCGTGATGACATGGATTTATATGACCGCATTCGCGACAAAGTCTCGGGGCTGACAAGTATTCTGAAGGATATGAATACCCTGACGCCAGATATGCATCGAGATTCAGATTTCAATGAGATGTATGAGGGAATCGCCAAACGCATGAACGAGTTTGCCAACCCAAGCGAAGATTTAATCGCGGATGCGCCCAAGTTCGCAATCAAGAAGGAGAGAAATCCCATGGACCCAATCACACTTGCAACCGCCGCCACCTCCCTGCTCGCGCCTTACATCAAAAAGGCGGGTGCGGCAGCGATGGATAAACTCGTCGAACACCTGCCCGAATCTGTTGGCAAGATTTGGGAGGCGATCGCGAGCCGTTCTTCAGGCGCTGCAGATGCAGCCGCCGACCTTGCCAAAAACCCGGAGGATGCCGATAACGAAGTTTTCCTGAAGAAACAACTGCAAAAAGCGCTTGAGAAGGATCAGGATTTTGCAGGGCTGCTGACGGATTTGATGGAGAAGGCCAAAAACGAATTTGGCGACACTGTGGGTGGCGACAAAATTACGGTGAGCGCGAACAACAACAGCACCGCAGTCGGTAAGGTTTCAATCGGTGGAAATGTCAACGGCAATTTTGTGATTGGAAATAACAATCAGACCAACTCGAAGTAAATCCTTCCCAAGGGATTCCATGGCGGAAGTGGTTCAGGGAATTCAAAGAGCCCCAGCTCGTTTTGCACGCATTTCTGACATGCCGTTCCAATCAGCAATTTCTTATGGCCCTCCTATTTTGAAAGGAACGTAGAACATGGCCAATCCAGAAGAGACAACTAATTCCGGTGTGCATGCCGACAATAGTAGCGTTGCCGTTGGGAGTGTAAACGTTGATGGTTCGATCGACGCGCCAATAACTATCGGACACAATAATCAAATTACCCAGCATATTTATCAAGCCGCCCCTGGGGAGGATCTCTCGGCAGAAATACTGAACCGCAGAAAAGATTTCGAGCCTGAAACAATCGTAATTTCCGAAGGAGAGGTTTGGATGGGTATTGAGGATGAGCAGAAAACTCCTGACGATGAAAAGCAACACTATCGGGCGTATCTTCCGCTCCACCGTGTTTCAAAATATCCGATTACCAACGCCCAATATAAAAAGTTTGTGCAAGAGGTAAAGAATGCGGATAATTCGACAGGGAAATGGGATTCCCTAAAAATTCCGGATGGTGCGGACAATGATCCGGTGGAGGGTGTAACTCTGGATGATGCAAAAGCGTATTGTAAATGGCTTAGGGATGAGACAAAACGGAATTACTCCATACCCAACGAAGTACAACTGGAAAAAGCTTATCAAGAGCCCGATGGCTGTTTGGATGTTGTGGATAATCTTTTGCAATGGACCTGCACCTTATGGGGGGCAAAAGCCCTTGCTCCAGATGCAAAGTATCGCTACCCATCCACGGATAATGAACAAAACAACTTGAACGCCAATAGCCAAATCCGCCGGGTGGTATGTATCTATCCAAAACAAGACAAAGCAGGCACGCCGCGTGTTCGTCAGCGCAGTGGAAAATTTCCATGGGATGCAGGGTTTCCGGGCGCACGACACGGCTTCCGGGTTGTGATGGAAGTGCCGCCAGCCCGAAAGGCGGAATAAAACTGATGCCAACAAAAATGGAAGAAATTCTCGAAAAAATGCGGCAACAGGCCAAGAGCCAGGCAACCGATCCCTGGGAAAAGATAAGGTCGCATGTCAAAAAGGAGGAGTTGATTCCTGTTGTCAGTAATTCGTTTTGCATTGAACCGATATTTAAATCATATTTCCCGGTAAAAGGCAACCTATCGACCTTCGATCAATTAACTTTTTTGTGGGCAGAGTTATTGGGTTACCCCATGGAAGATAAACTAGACCTGGCACGAGTTGCCCAATACCATCAGGTAATCCTCAAGATAGAACAACAGGAAAAAAATGAGGAAGGCGGGACTCGAGTGTCAATTCAACCATATTATGAAATCTTAAAAGAGATTCTGTTGGATGATAAAGAGCAGACAGAACCAGTATACAAAAAAATAGTTCGCGGACTCAAAGCCCAATGGAGGGAAACTAAAGGAACAAACTGGGAAACACGCTTTTCAGAGATCGCGGTTCAATTGGATTACCCAAGAATTCCAGATAAGCAGAGTGACCCTGTGCATCTTCTTGCAGATCTGCCATTAAGGATTTTTATAACAACCAGTCAGAGTGATTTTCTAGAGCGGGCATTGACTGCTGCAGACAAGAGACCGAAAACACAAATTTGCTCGTGGTCAAAGAAAATAGACCTCAAAGCAGAACACAAAGAAGACCCGAATTTTACTCCCACATCAGAGATACCCCTGGTATATCATCTATTTGGGTTTGAGGATTATCCAGAATCCCTGGTGTTAAGCGAAAGTGATTACATGGACTTCCTCATCTCAGTTGTGCAGAATACAGACAGTCAAAAACCGATCATCCCGGATATTCTGCTTAAGGGATTGGCCAGATCCCAGCTGGTCTTGTTGGGCTATCGTGTGCAGGACTGGGACTTTCGCGTATTGTTGAAGTTCATTCAAAAATATGAACGTGTGAATCGCGGCATCGTTGTTCAACTTGAACCCGGTGAAAAAGAGAATCCAGAACCACTCAAGCGGTATGTTGAGGAATTTATGGATATCTCCAACTTCGGTATCGAGTGGAACAGGAACAATGTTGGTAGCTATGTGTACGAGTTGTGGAGCGCATGTAATAAAAAGAGCTGGTCAGCATGATTACCCCCATCGACAACCCCTACATTGGTCCAAAAACCTTTACAAAAGAATATGGAGAATATTTCTTCGGCAGGGACCGCGAAGCCCGCACACTCAGTGCGTTGGTTCTCACCGAGAGACTCGTGCTCTTTTATGCCCAATCGGGTGCCGGCAAGAGTTCGCTGATTAATACCCGCCTGATTCCAGAATTGGAGTCGGAAGAAAATTTATACGAAGTTCTGCCCGTGGCACGGGTGGGTGGCAGTCTGCCTAAAGAGATCACTTTAGATGAGGGAGACAAACTTAAGTTTAATATCTATGTCTTCAATCTGATCAGCAGTTTGACCACGAAGCCCGAGTTCGATCCGGGTTCTCTGGTGAAGCTCACACTGCCGCAATTTATGGGCCGATTAACGAGGATGAAAACGGGTATTTCTACGATACAAATCTGGCAAAGGAGTTGCGAGGAGACGCTCAGGAATTTCCCTGGCGCCGCGCATTGATCATCGACCAATTCGAAGAAATCTTCAGCACGAATGCAGATGCTTGGGTGAAGCGCGAGGAATTTTTCATCGAGCTGGCGCAGGCTATGCAGGCAGATCCCTACTTGTGGGTCGTCCTGGTCATGCGTGAGGATTATATAGCCGCAATGGACCCCTATGCGCACCACCTGCCCGGGGGCTTGCGCGTCCGCTATTACATGCAGCGTCTCGAAAAGGATGCCGCCATCACTGCTGTGGAGGAGCCTGCAAAAAAGGCAAAACGCCCGTATGCAGAAGGCGTTGCCGAAAAATTGATTGACGATCTTCGCAGCGTAAAAGTATACAAGCTTGATGGCACGGAGGCCGTGGAACCGGGTCAATATGTGGAGGCGGTCCAATTGCAGGTGGTCTGTTATAACCTTTGGCAGAATTTGCCGCAAGGTGGAGAAAAGATCACCGAGAAGAACCTGCAGGAAGTCGGCGATGTGAGCGCCTCATTGGGGAACTATTACGCTGCGCGCGTGAAGGCGATTGCCGAGTTGAAGAATGTCAAAGAACGCAAGATCCGCGCCTGGTTTACCACTAAACTGATTTCGCCGAGCGGCATCCGCAACATGGTCTTGCAGGAACACGATGGAGAGAGCGGGGGCTTGGAGAACGATGTGATCCAGGCATTATCTGACCTTGTGCGGGCAAGAGACGCGCGGTGGCGCAACATTTTACGAGTTGAACTCATGACCGCCTGGTAGAGCCGATCATTGCGAGCAACAAAAAATGGGAGGATGATCACTATTCGAGCCCACTGCAAAAACAAGCCACGCTGTGGAATGATCATGGGAGAAACGATAGCTGGCTCTTAACTGCTCAAGCTTTGATTGAAGTGGAACAATGGGCAAAGGCGCGTCAGGATGAACTAACTGAAGTGGAGGAGGAGTTTCTCGAGGCTTGCAGAAAGCAGCAACACTTCACCCAAGAACAGGCGCTGGCCAACCAACGGATTCGAAGAGCCCTGCGAACTTCCACCATCATCGCAGGGCTCGCTTCACTACTCCTTGTGGCGGCAATCCTGCTTGGCATTCAATCCAATAGGAACCAGCGCACCACACAAATGCAAGTACTACTCAATGCTTCCTCCATCGAGCTTCAAAATGACAAGAGACTGGGCACCATGCTGGCATATCAGGCTTTGAAGCAATTTGGGGACGATCATGGGGAAGTGGAGCAGGGGCTCGCAAATATCGCACATACCATGCAGGATAGGGTTTCAAAGCAAACCCCCTTTGTGATTCCCAATCTCAATAACGGGGTGGGAGCGATCGCGCTGATTCCCAGTGATGATGGGCAGATACTAGCCGCGGGTTATTCAGACGGCAATATATATTTGATAGATATGGTCACACGCAGCCTCATTGGAAAACCTCTCACTGGCCACACTGCCAATGTCTCCAGCCTGGCAGTTAGTCCTGATGGCAAATTGTTGGCATCAGGCAGTTACGATAATACTGTCATTCTATGGAATGTGGAAACTCAAAAGCCAATCGGGAAACCTTTGACAGGACATACAGGTCAAGTAACCAGTGTGGCGTTTAGCCTAGATGGGAAAACATTGGCATCTGGCAGTTACGACAATACCGTCATTCTGTGGGCTGTAGAAACTCAAGAACGCATTGGGGCTCCTCTCTCAGGACATGGATCTTATGTAACCAGCGTGGCCTTTAGCCCGGATGGGAAAACATTGGCATCGGGTAGTTGGGATGACACCATTATTCTGTGGGACGTGACAAGCCACGAGCCAATCGGAGAACCACTGGCGCATCATACTGATTGGGTCAACACAATTGCATTTAGTCCCGATGGGAAAATACTCGCCTCTGGTGGAGATACAGGCGACAGAACCGTCATCTTATGGGATGTTGCAACCCACCAGCCAATAGGGGAGCCGCTCATTGGTGATAATAATAATGTGACCAGTCTTGCATTTAGTCCGGATGGCAAGACGCTCGCCGCCGGTGACAATTCGAGCAAAACAAATTTGTGGGATGTGGCAACCCGCCAAATCAAATTCACCCTATCAAGATCATATGGGCCTGTGACGGGCCTGGCATTTAGCTCGGACGGAAAAACTTTGGCCGAAAGCTATAGTTCAGGAAGCGAAATTAGGCTTTGGGATACGGTAACAGGAGAACAAAAGGATTCGATCGCTGCGCCCGTTCAAAAGGATAGGACCATAGTGGCCGCCATGACCATCTCTTCAGATGGTGATATTCTTGGTATCACCCAGAGAAATCTTATTACATGGGATCGCGTCCATTCACTAAACAGCAACACAGAAAAATTTGATGTGGATAATCCTATTCAAGGTTTGGAAAGCATTTACCATTTGGACAATATTAATGCAAACTATGATCGGATTTCGGCGTTTAGCAGTGATGGCAAGTATCGGATAGAAGGTGGTTACAACTTCGCCATCGTCTGGGATGTTGCATCAGGAGAAAAGGCAGCACAGGTCAGGTATGGGGCCTATGATGTGAAAGCAGTTGCCTTCAGTCAGGACGGAAAATACGTGGCGTCAGCAAGCACCAGATCTGCTCTTGTATCGGAGGCAAAGAATGGTGATGTCATCGCGCGGATAAAAATCGAAAAGGATGATGGTATACCAATTTCTTTGTCTTTCAGCCCGGATGCATCACGCCTCGCGATCGCATATAACGATGAAAAAAGCACAGTTGTGGTATGGGATATAGCTACCAAACAAAAGGTTCTTGTCATTGCCAATCGTCAGATTCAACCCCTGGGATATACAGTGGCAAGTTCTACAAACCTGATCAGCAGAAAGCCAAACGAGCCAGGTGAAGCAGATCAAGCTCAAAATAAACAAACCGGAAACCCCGTCGCGGATATAGCCTATCTACAGGATGGGCTTTTCATCCTTTATGATAATGGCATTGTCGATCAATGGGATATCTGGCCCAGCCGCGCTGACCTCGAAAAGTATGCAACCAGGGTATGCGGTTCTTGCGATCTGACAAATCAACAACGTGTGACATATGGCTTATATACCTGGCCGATGCGGGCCCATGATTATGCAGGATACCCGATCACATTTTTCATGATCGTGATTTATGGACTTGGTACTCGTAGGATTTACCGCACAGTATTTAAGAGTCCTGCTCCAATCGACCCGAATGCGGAACCCGATTTTACCTGGAAAAAATTCCTATCCGCAAGTATGTATGGCGCAGCAGTGACACTGATAGGCTTTCTTGGCTGGGGCATTATTGGCTTTTTTGAGACAATAATTTATTACCAACAAGCACGCGACCCGCTTGATGCAGTTTACTTCCTGGCATTTTTACTGTTGCCATTAGGTTTGTGGGCGGGTGGAGTATATGGCTATTTAACACGGTCGCAATCCGGAAAATTGACTAGAACCAAGCGGACACTAATCGGTGCATTTGCAGGAGTTCTAAGCGGATCGATTTCAGGAACGTTGGGTGCCTTCTTTATAGATTTTATAATGGAACGAGATCTTTCCTATATCATCAACTACGACCTGGGAGTAGTCTTCGGCGGCCTTCTCATGGTCGGGATTGTGGAAGGATTCATAAGTCTCTTCGGCGCTCTAGCCTATATTTTTGTGCTGCAGCCCTGGGCTGAAGCCAAGAAGATGACCCATGCTGTTATGTATGCACTGCAATTGCTATTTGGGGTTGGTATATTTTTTGTAGACAAAAAAGCAAAACGCAAATGGATATATCCGATTGCTGTTTTGGCAATGATCAGTTTTTGGCTTCTTGTGGCTTTCGATCTGGATTATAACTATCTCGGGGTAGATCTTGTCAGCGATGATGGTGCCCTCCTGCTTGGCATCATCGGACTTTTTATCCATATATTTGGACTTTTTGACTTGAGACGGTCAATAAAATATGCTGAACAACCTGTGAAAGAAATTAGTCAGACAACTGCGGAGACCGTAACCCGAACAAGACCCCAGAAATGGCTCCAAATCTGGTGGAAGCGTGGAATCGTTTTCACAATCGTTGGAACAATCTCAGGTTTTGTATTCTTATATTTTGAGCAGGGTTATGTAGAGAGCTTTGATTTTTTGGGGATAATTTTTCTCTCAACTGTCCTTGGTCTGTTTGGGTTCATGTTTTATCCCCATAAGAGTTCCTACAATTGGACCTTGATTCTTGGGGGTATTGGGGCAATCCTCTGGTTTTTTGTCACCGATTCATTACCATTGTCACTTTGGTTTGGATTGGTTTCAGGATTTATCTTGATTTCGATCACCTCGCGGATGCTGCATGCAATGAACAGGTTTTAGCGCCGCAGCGAGATAAGACATTATGAACCTCAAACTTGGATTATTCAGCCATTGGTTAGGGAAGGCAGCTTCACAAGATACGAAAAGACCAACAGCCAGATAAAATACAGACCCAGCAAGATTCTCTGGTGCAATCCATGCATGGGATACCAAAACTTAAAAGTAGGGCCCAAGCACTTTTTCATGGAAAGCCACCAATTGAGGCGAGATGCCATTTGGCAGCATAATGAAAAAGACCGTGATGAGAATCCCCATGATGAACGAAAATCCATGAAGCCAGCGGCGCGGTGGCAGGCGAAAGAGGCGGCGAGAGGTCATGGTCAATGGCGTCAGGCAGAGAAACACCAGCAAAATAATCCCCGCGATGGCATGGATCATGCCAGAGGCTGTATCCCGTCTGCCCTTGGGTTCGGTGGGAAAAACTCCTGTCATGATGATGGCTATACCGGTAAGCAGAAAAAGATAGAAGGGCAGGTTATTGGAAAACAATCTACGAGATTGATAAGCGTACATGATAAAGCTGATACCAAGCGGGATAAAGCCCAGCCAACGCACCGCTCAATCATAAGGAGCATTGGATGCGCCCAATTCACTGATGGCCTGTCGGATGTGAGAGTAATTGGGAGTGAGATGGCCCGCAATCAGAATGGCAACACAGAACAGAAAGGTTCCATACCAGACTGCTGGTTTTGATTTTATTCCCGCCATTTCCAAACCCTTCAATTATTCCTTCAGTATTCCCACCTGGATCATTCCATCCACTACCTTCACCGGATAGGCCGGGACATCCACCACCACCGGCAACTGAACCGCTTTTCCGGTGCGTACATCGAACTCACCGCCGTGTCGCGGACAGACGATGTTGTAGCCTTCCAAATCCCCATCGCCAAGGGGGCCATCATCGTGCGTACAAATATCGGCAATCGCAAAGAACTGATCGGCAATGTTGAAGATCACAATGGATTTGCCTTCCACCTCGATAAATAACCGTTCCCCATTCGGAAGTTCCGGGGCAGGAGCAATTTCAAGAAACTCGACTTTCGATTCGTCAATGGTTGTGTAGTTGAACATGAAGATTCCCTCACCCTGCCCTCTCCCGCCGGGAGAGGGAAAAGCGGTTATTCCACCAAATCATCACCGGCTTCGCCCAACCCGTACACGCCGGCTTTCAATACTTTGAGGGAAAGCAAGGCACACTTCAAGCGGACAGGACCCAGATCGATGCCGAGCATATCGAGGATGTATTCCTTTTTAAGCTGTTTTACTTCTTCGATGGGTTTGCCAATAATGGATTCGATCAACAAATCCGCAGAAGCTTGCGAGATCGCGCAGCCATGTCCGTCGAAACGCGCATCCGTGATCTTGCCGTTTTCGTCGGTCTGTAGCGTGATCTCGATATGATCGCCGCATAGCGGATTGCTGTCCTCGAACCGGATGTTATGCGGCTCAAGATGCCCGCGATAGCCAGGGTTCTTGTAATGTTCGATGATTACTTCACGATAGAGATCGTCCATAGTACTCCCACGTCATTGCGAGCAACGCGCTTTGCGGGAAACGCAGCAATCTCCTGATTGGCATGAGATTGCTCACCTGCACTGCAACATACGCAGTGTGGCGCAAGTGTCGCCGGGCTGGTTTCGATACGCCGCTTCGCGTCTACTCAACTAACGCCCGCCTCGCAATGACAGTTATTATCCAAATACTTCCTTCACTTTGTAAATCCCATTGATCAACAGGTCTACTTCATCTTTCGTATTGTAAAGATAGAAACTGGCCCGCGAAGTGGCAGGGATACCAAACTTTTCGTGCAAGGGCTGCGCACAGTGATGACCGGCCCGGACGGCAATCCCATCCTGATCCAAGATCTGCGCTACATCGTGCGGATGGACTCCGTCCAGCGTGAACGAAGCCACCCCGCCCTTGTGCTGCACACTGGGACCAAACACCTTCACGCCTGGAACTTCTTCCAATCGCTCGAGGGCGTATTCCGTGATTGTGTGCTCGTGCGCGGCCACCGCGTCCATGCCCAGCGCTGACAGATAATCCACAGCCGCGCCGAAGCCTACGGATTCGGCAATGGCAGGCGTGCCCGCTTCGAACTTATACGGCAGACTGTTCGGACGGAAGGAACGCAGATGGACTTCCTTGATCATATCGCCACCGCCCAGAAAGGGCGGCATGGCAGCGAGCAAATCCATCTTCCCGTACAACACACCGATGCCAGTTGGCCCGCACATCTTATGCGCGGAAAAGGCGAGGAAATCGGCGTCGAGGGCTTGCACATCCACTTTCAAATGCGGCACTGATTGCGCCGCGTCTACCAACGTCACTGCGCCGGCTTCATGAGCCAGACGAATGATCTCGGCCGCGGGGTTGATGGTGCCGAGGACGTTGGACATGTGTGTAAACGAGACCAGCTTCGGGCCGCGCGCGAGAAGCGTTTTATATCCTTCCAGGTCCAGCAGCCCATCGTCCGTAACCGGGATGAAGTCCAACCCGATGCCGCGTTCCGTTTGAAGGATGTGCCAGGGAACCAGATTGGAGTGATGTTCCATCTCAGTCAGAATGACCAGATCCCCGGCTTTGAGATTTGCGCGCGCCCAGCTGTAAGCCACCAGGTTGATCGACTCAGTGGTGTTGCGTGTGTAGATGATCTGATGTGCAGATGGCGCGTTGATGAATTTCGCGATCTTGAGGCGTGCCTGCTCGTAGAGCGCGGTGGCCTCCTCCGCCAGTGTATGGACGCCGCGATGGATATTGGCATTCGAACGACGATAAAAATCATTCATCGCCTCGATGACCGCCAGAGGTTTCTGCGCGGTGGCTGTGGAATCCAAATAGACAACGCGCACACCAGGGCGTGTCTCGCGCTCAAAGATTGGAAAGTCTTTACGAATCGCTGTTAGATCTAACATGGTGGAAGTAAACAAGTAAACACATATACAGGTAAACAAATGTTTGATATGTACATGTTACCCTGTGTCGTTATCGATTAATAATCCGGTATAACCTTCTCTTTTTTTCCGGACTTCTTCGCAACGGGACGGATGTGCTCAGAATTCAGCGGGTACCAAAGGATCCGGTCGGGAACCATCCAGCCATCGGTCAGAAAGACGTTCGAACGGAATTGTACGGCCACCATCTTGTTATCCACCTGGACAACAATTCCGTGAATCCAGCCACGTACACGTTCCTTGTTCTTTTCGTGATCGCAATAGACTTCCACGGTGTCACCTACCTGGAATTCGTGCGCCCCACCCGGCGCCCGCATATAGGCAAACTGCGGCGGCAGACGCAAGCCCTTCGACTTGGCCCTTTCCTCGCCACTGGTCAGTGACCGAGGCGGCGAAATTTTGTTCACCACGCGCACTTTCTCAGCGGCGTTCGGGGACTCTTTCACCTGCCCTTTGGCCTTTGACTTCGCCTGCATAACTTTCTTCGTCTTCACTTGATCTTTGGCTTTTGATTTTGTTTTCGCAATCATCAAGGCTCTCAATCCTTTTTCAAAATTCCAGTACAAGCTTTACGCCATTTTATCTGCAATATATTTTTGGAAACGCTCACGCACACCCTCAAATGGAATACGCTGGAAGATCGGATCAAAGAAGCCCTCCACAACGATCTTCTCTGCCTCCGCTTGTGGGATGCCGCGTGACTTGAGATAGAACAGCGGTTCCTCTTCCAACTTTCCAACGGTCGCACCGTGGGTACAACGAACATCATCAGCGAGGATTTCCAACCCCGGAATGGAATCGGCGCGGGCGCCTTCGCTCAAGACAATATTGCGGTTGGCCTGATAGCCATCCGTTTTCTGCGCCCCCGGCGCCACGTAGATCATGCCCTGCCAGACAGAACGGCTCCTGCCTTTCAAGGCGCCCTTGAATAACAGGTCACTGGTGGTGTGTGGCGCCAGATGATTCTGCTGCGTATCGTGATCAAGATGCTGATTGCCATCCGTGAAATAAAAACCGGACATGCGCCCCTGCGAACCTTCGCCCACCAGATCCAGTTCAGAGAAATTCTTGGTGAGGCGCGAACCGATCGCGCCGAAAATCCAATCGAGGTTGCCGCCGCGCTCCACGCGGATTCGTTCGTGAGAGAAATTCCAAACGTGGCGTCCCCAGGATTGTAGCTCTACGAACTTCAGAGAGGCATCCTGCATCACCTGGATTTCCACAATGCCTGCGTGCATTGAGTTGGCGGCCATGTCATCAGGCGAGGCCGCCTCGTGCACATAAGTTACCGAGGCGCCTTCATCCACCAGCACCAGGATATGAGAAACATGCGCAAGATTGGCACCTGGTCCCCACAGCACGGAGTGCAATGGCTCGTCGACAGTCACGCCTTTCGGAACATAAAGCACAACACCGTTTTGTGCAAAGGCACCAGCCAACGCGGCGAATTTCCCTTCCTCCACGTTGACGGTTTTGCCAATCATCTTCGTCAGAAGATCGGAGTGTTTCTGTTCCGCAGTTTTCAAGTCGGTGAACATCACGCCCTTATCAGCGAGATTTTCATCAAGATCAATCGTCGCACCCGCAGGCGTAAGAACGATTTGTCCGCCATGCTGCTCGGCCACAAGAGGCTTCAACAAATCTTCGCGCACCGGGGGAAATTCATTTGAGCCGTCGACAGTTAATTTGAACTTGTCCGAGGGCAAGGCATGAATATCGGTGCGACGCCAGGCTTCCTGCGTGGTGACGGGAAGAGAAAGTCGTTTAAAGGCGTTCCAGGCTGCCGCCCGGTAGGAGGCGACCGGTTCCCCAGCCGCGCGGATATCAGATTCTGTAAAGCTAAAATCCCTGGCGGCGGATTCGGCTCGTCGAGTCCTTGAAACAACTACCTTGGGTTTCTCCTGCATATTAGCCAATCGATCCTTCCATTTGCAAGGCGATCAAACGATTCATTTCGACTGCATATTCCATCGGCAGTTCCTTGACCAGTGGTTCGATGAAACCGGAAACGACCATGGTGGTGGCCTCTTCTTCGCTCAGCCCGCGTGACATCAGGTAGAAGAGCTGCTCCTCACCCACTTTACTAACCGAGGCTTCGTGACCGATGGTGATGTCGTCTTCATCGATCTCGATATATGGATAGGTATCGGAGCGCGACTGAGGATCGAGCAACAGCGCGTCGCAAACCGTGTTGGATTTGACGCCTTTGGCACCTTTATAGACTTTGAGCAAGCCACGGAAAGAAGCGCGTCCACCGGCCTTGCTGATGGATTTGGAGGTTACCTTGCTGGAAGTGTTCGGCGCAAAGTGATACATCTTGCCGCCCGCGTCCTGAGTTTGGCCCGGACCGGCGAACGCCATGGAAAGCATTTCGCCGCGCGCGCCTGGTTCCATCAGATAACAGGAGGGATATTTCATCGTCACCTTCGAACCGATATTGGCATCCACCCATTCGTGCGAGGCGTTTTCGAAGACCTTTGCGCGTTGTGTGACCAGGTTGTAAACATTGGTTGACCAGTTCTGAATGGTCGAGTAACGAGAACGTGCACCCTTCTTCACAATGATCTCGATCACACCACTATGGAATGAGTCGGTGGTGTATTGCGGCGCGGTACAACCTTCCACGTAATGCACCGAGGCGCCCTCTTCCACAATGATCAATGTGCGTTCGAATTGTCCAAGATTGGCTGTGTTCAACCGGAAATAGGCCTGCAGGGGCATATCCACTTTGACGCCCTTCGGCACATACACGAACGAACCACCCGACCAAACGGCGCTATTCAACGCGGCAAATTTATTATCTTCAATCGGAATGACCGTCCCGAAATATTCACGGAACAGATCCGGGTGTTGTCGCAAACCATCTTCAATGCTCAGAAAGATGACACCTTGTTTTTCAAGATGCTCCTGAATGGAGTGATACACCATCTCGGATTCGTATTGCGCGCCCAGGCCAGCCAAAAACTTTCGCTCGGCTTCCGGTACACCCAATTTATCAAACGTACGCTTGATATCATCGGGCACATCATCCCATGATTTCTCGCTTTTTTCGGTGGGTTTGACATAAAAGTAAATCTCGTCGAAGTTGAGATCCTTCAACGAAGGTCCCCAGTTTGGCATGGGGCGTTTCAAAAAGTGATCAAGCGCCTTCAAGCGGAACTCAAGCATCCATTCCGGTTCGCCCTTCATGCGCGAAATATTCTCAACCACTTCGCGGCTCAAACCTTTTTGAGATTTGAAGGTGTAGTTGTCATCACGGTCATGAAAACCGTACTTGTATTCACCGATATCTTCCAGGATTTTAGTATCGTCACTCATATCATTTCACCTTTCACGGATGGCAGGCTGGGCCACATCGATAATGCGCAGCGCAACCTTCTCAGCCATAGCCTGTCACCGTTTTATCGACTCAATTTACGCTGGAGTTTCTTCGTACTTTTCGCGGATCCACTCATAGCCCTTCTCTTCGAGGTGCAACGCCAGATCGGCGTCACCCGATTCGACGATCCGTCCGTTCAACATGACATGTACATAGTCCGGCTTGATGTAATTCAACAAACGCTGATAGTGCGTAATCACCAACACACCCATATCCTTGTTCATGAGGGCGTTGACGCCATCTGCCACAATACGCAGCGCATCGATATCCAGACCTGAATCGGTCTCATCCAAAATGGCGATCTCAGGCTTGAGCGTTGCCATCTGAAGAATTTCCGCGCGTTTCTTTTCACCACCCGAAAAGCCCTCATTCAGATAACGACCCGCAAAAGCCTGATCCATTTTGAGCAGGGTCATTTTCTCCTTGAGCATCTTGCGAAACTCAGGAATGGGAATTCCTTTATCTTCCGGGTTCTGTGCGCGGCGGCGAGCGTTCAAAGCCGTACGCAAAAAGTTGGCCACTGTCACTCCAGGGATGGAAACCGGATACTGAAACGCAAGAAAAATACCAAGCCTTGCGCGCTCATCGGGCTCCAGCGCAAGGACATTTTGCCCTTTAAAAATAACTTCACCTTCTGTTACCGTATAACTTGGATGCCCCATCAGCGTATAAGCCAGCGTGGATTTACCCGTTCCGTTCGGCCCCATAATTGCATGGACTTTGCCCCGCTCCACTGTCAGATCGACACCTTTGAGGATCTCCTTGCCTTCGATGCTGACGTGCAGGTTTTTAATTTCGATTTGCGACATATTCCTGTTTGCTCCTAACGAAAATAACGAAAAATTAAGCCATTGCCGGCCTTCTATCATTCGGCGGGATTATAGCAGGGAGAGAGAGAAAAGTCAATATTTATCATATTTTTCTAGTATATTACCAACATTCAAGAAAGAACCAAAATCTGACTTTGGTGTTTTTTAAGCACATATCACCCAATTTCTGGAGGTACGCATGAACTCAACTTTTGCCATGTGGCGCAAATCCCTTTCTCAACTGATTATGATGAAAGAAAAAAACGAGTGGGACGCCCTGGATATCCTCTCAAAATGGTTTATTGCTACACGTTCTGCGGTCGGCACGATCACACTCTACTCAGGTCTGATCGGCGGCCTGCTGGCATGGCAATATCTTTATGCGAATGGAAAGCCGTTCAGTTTCATCACCTGGTTGATCCTGACCCTCGGACTGTTCATTGCACACGGCACGAATAACCTGATCAACGATTTTACTGATTTTAGCCGCGGCATCGATAAGGACAACTATTTTCGTACACAGTATGGGGTGCATCCCCTCGCACAGGGCTTTTGGAACAAACGCACGCACTTGCTCTGGTTCGCGGTCAGCGGTCTGCTCGCGGCAGCGGCCGGTTTCTACGCCATCTACTTTACAAACTTCTCACCCGTGGTGGCCTGGCTGTTTGGAGTCGGAGCGTTCATCCTGCTGTTCTACACCTATCCGCTGAAATATGTAGGAATCGGCGAATTGTCCATTTTCATCATCTGGGGACCGTTGATGATTGGCGGCGTGTACTATGTGCTGACCGGTCTGTGGAGCTGGGCCGTCATCCTCGCCAGTCTTCCCGTAGGCTTGAACGTCGTCACCATCAACCTTGGCAAACATACTGACAAACTTAAAGAAGATCGAGTCAAGAAAGTCAGAACCCTGCCTGTCCTGGTGGGAGAAGCCGCGGCGCGGTTTATTACCATGTCTGCGATTGTCGTGGCCTACATCATCACGCTATATCTAATCTTTGTGATGCACTTCTTCACGCTAGTAATGCTGTTAGTCTTCATTGCCGTCAAACCGGCACAGGTCGCGCTCAAGCGGCTTTCCAGTCCGCGCCCGAGCGAACCGCCCGCCGGATACCCGATCTGGCCACGCTGGTTCTCGACTGTTTGCTTCGTACATAATCGCGTCTTCAGCAATTACTTCGTACTGGGTCTGGTCATTGATACGGTGCTTAGAACGGCTTTCCCAGCCTTCTGGCGCTAGTTCCTCTTCCGGGATTTTTATGATATTTATCTAATATATTGACAAAGCCCATCGTGACTGTTATACTGCCCCGGTATGAAAAGCACGAAAGACAAGATTCTTCAAACGTTGTTGCGACATCCCAAAGTCACGATCAATGAACTTGCCGAGGCAGTGGGCATTAATGCCATTTCGGTTCGCCATCATCTGACGAACCTCCAGATGGAGGGGCTGATCTCGGCAGAAGAGGAACGTCACGGCGTGGGGCGCCCGCGATTGGTGTATTCATTGACCGAGGATGGGATGGAGAGATTTCCAACGAAATATTTCCGTCTTACCACGCGTCTATTGGCGCAGATGAAAGAGACCATGCCGGGACCGGTCGTCAGCAAATTGTTCAATCAAATTGCTGAGGATTTGGCGAGCGAGTATGCAAGTCAAATCCAGGGTATGAGCATGGAAGAACGCTTGGAGTTTGTCAAAGAGTTACTAGCGCAGGAAGGCTTTATCGTCGAATGGGAAAAAAAGGGTGGCGAATACCAGATCCATGAGATCTCATGCCCATACTATCAGATCGGCGTAGCTCATCCGGAAGTCTGTACTGTGGATCAAACATTGATTTCCAAGATGCTGGCATTGCCCGCCAACAAGGTGCAATGCATTCTGGATGGCGGCGCATTCTGTACGTATGTAGTGCAACAGCCTGCCGCGATAAAAAATTAATGTCTGTGCGAGGCACGAGCCTTTAGGCGAGTAAGCAAGGCAATCTTTTGGACTCTGAGATTGCTTGGTCAGGAATATCACACCCCTCGCAATGACAAATAATCATGAGGAAATATGACAGAAGAATCCGTAAATCAAATCCAGTGGACTATTCACGAAACCCATCCTGATCAAGTGCAACCCCTACGTGAGAGGCTATCGGAAGTAGTAGACCCCGAAATTGGAATGAACATTATCCAACTGGGACTGATCCGCGATGTGCAAATCGAAAATGATATTGCACGCATGAAAATGATCCTCACCACCCCATTCTGTCCCTACGGTCCGGCAATGATCGAAATGACCAAGGCCAAGGCCGTGGAAGGATTGAACATGCCAGTCACAATCGAAATGGGGATGGATGTATGGGATTTCTCCATGATGGAAGACCCGTCAGCGCTGGATTGGGGTATGTACGCCTAACCCGGGAGAACGCGTCTTAATCAGAATCAGCCACCGGCTTCGAAGGCTGCGCCGCAAAGTCCAGGAAAGCGCGAGAGCAACTCAATTGAGTCGCTCTTTTGTCTTGCTCTCTGGCATCACCAACGAAAAGCCTTGGATTAATTCACAAAATTCGGTATTTATGCTTCCTTTTTCCAGTGCATGATATACGGTTGCTCTCCTTCCTCAAAACCCGAAATAAGGATCAATGCAACCGTCACATTGGCGCCGGGGTTTTTCCAGCGATGCTTTAGGCGCGCAGCAAACAAAAGGCTATCGCCAGGGGAAAGCTCATAGATTTCGTGTTCCACTTGATATTCCAATTCACCGCGCAAGCAAAAGACAAACTCATATCCCGTATGTGACATGGCCTGGGGACCACTATTGGCACTGTTTTCCAAAGTAAGCACAAATGGTTCCACTTTGCCTGAGAATTGCTCACCGCCCAGGCCCTCAAACAGACCGCGCGTAAACGAGATCCGCGTCCGCTCATCGGCCTTTAGAAAGACGACCTGTCTTCGATCGTTCTCTGCGCTGAAAAAATAGGTAATGGACACGTTCAGAGCCTCAGCCAGTTTATAGAGTGTGCTGACCGAGGGAGAAGTTTTTCCCCGTTCGATCAAGGATATCGTGTGGATCGAAAGACCGCTTTTGGCTGCCAGGACGCGCATCGAAATCTCACGCGCGGTACGAAGTTCACGTAACCGCTCCCCCACATTGATCGAGAATGCATTGTTTTGATAGAGTGCCATTTGCTTTCCTTTCAGCATAAAATATTACCAAGGTTTCACTTGCTTCCCCATGACATTATGCGCACGTTATCATGACATGTTTCACTATTGTGAAATTTATCACAGGTGTATGATACGTATATTCGTTCATGCACATATAGGCAGGTAGAAATGGTCAATCAAACGTTAAAACAAGAAATTACACAACTGGAGGCGGATTTTTGTTTTGCATTATCCGATCCCACCCGGATTTTGATATTGTATGCGCTGAACGAAAGCCCGCTCCATGTAACTGAACTCACCCATGAATTGGGGATTCCCCAACCCACAACATCCCGGCATCTCAAGGTTTTGCGCGAGCGCAGACTCGTTTACACAGAGCGTCAAGGCACGGTCATTACCTATCACCTGGCGGACAATCGAATCATTCAGGCGATGGACCTGCTTCGCTCCGCGATGCGTGACCGCCTGGCCCAGCAGGCCAGCCTTATAGAAGAGGGCTATCTGGAACAACATACCCAGTAATCAAGCCAAAACCCATTCTCCTTCAGGAGGAACCTATGCAAAATAAGAAACCTTTCATCATCCCCATGGCCGCCGGCGTTCTACTGCTTTTGATCGCCGGATTTGCGTTCGTTGGTGTAAAACCAGCACAGGCGCAATGCGGCTCTCAGGCATCATCCTGCAAGAACTGTCATGAAGTGCAAGGACAAGATCCTGTCAATGCAGACGGGACCGGATGGCATCAATCGCATGTGTTTGGCGATTTTTGCTATATCTGCCACGCAGGAAACCAACAAGCTACAGACGAAGTGGCGGCACACGAAGGGATGGTGGATCCACTTTCCGATGTGCAGGCATCCTGCCAACAGTGTCATGCTGCGGACCTGCAGGAACGCGCGCAGGTATACGCATCTGCTTTGGGCGTGGAGGTTGGTTCGGGTTCCGACGCGCCAGCCTCGGGTGAGACTGAGCCGGTGGCTGTGAGCGTGGAATCCACTTCAGTTGCTGAATCCACCCAAAGCTGTAATCAAGTCGTGGTGGATGATCCCAACACAGTGAATTATGCACAGAACTATGATGAGATCGTTTTGGGAAAGAAGCCTGCCAATTGGGGCAACATCATTTTGCTTGGCATGATCGGTTTGATCGGGGTTGGCGGTGGCGGATTTGTGGTCACGCACGAGAAGCTGATCAATGTGAAGTTTGGCGATATGCGCAAAGTGGATGAGGAGTATCCAGCAGATGTGGTCGAGATGCTGCCGAAGATCGCAGGACTCAAAGCTGATGCGCGCAAGTCCTTAAAGAATGTTCTTGATAACAAAAAAGCGGACAAGGTGCTCGACTTGATGGAAGCTGTTATCGGGAAAGACGAGGAGTAAACCATGAAAGTCGTTTTGAATTACATCCGCAAGGAAGAATGGTCGCCATACGTAGCAGGGATATTGCTCGGCTTGGTAGGTATTGCGGCGGTCTGGGCAAGCAACAGTTTGCTTGGTGCTTCGGGCGCATTCGAAAACCTGGCGGGCATGATCGGCAAGGCTCTTGCACCCGAGGCTTTTGACAACTTGTACTTCAACTTCATCATGCCGCCAGGCATCACTTGGGGCCTGATCCTTTTGGTGGGCGTGTTCTTCGGCGGGATGATCGGTGCGGCAACCAGCGGAACATTGATGTGGGGCAAGAAGGATTCGGCTAATTCAGATGCGCAATGGAAGCGCATCTTCGGCCCGCAGGTTTGGAAACGCTGGGTGCTGGCTTTCATCGGTGCCATCATTTTGGAATTTGCGGCAGGCATCGCGGGCGGCTGCACCAGCGGACTTGCCATTTCAGGCGGCATGTTGCTGGCGCCGGCAGCATTCCTGTTCATCATGGGAATGTTCGCTTCGGGGATTGTCACCGCACTCATTATCTATCGAAAGCGATACTAGGAATCACAAGGAGATCAAATATGAACCTTGCTCTTGCACTTGTGTTTGGCGTGTTCTTCGGCTTTTCGCTCAACAAAGCCGGTCTGACAAAATACAACAAGATCGTGAACGTCTTCCGCTTTACGGATATGGCGGTGCTCAAGTTCATGATGACAGCATTGGTTGTTGCCATGAGCGGACTTTATACCCTGAGGGGCCTTGGATTGATAACCTTTCCAAATATTCCTGCCACGTACATTGTTGGGAATCTGGTGGGTGGGCTGATATTTGGCGTAGGCATGGCACTCACAGGTTACTGACCGGGTACTTGCGCCGCCGGTGGCGGCGAAGGCAAAATGGATTACATCGTTCCCGGTTTACTCGGCTTCCTTACTGGCGCAGTCATCTATGGCTTGACCTATCAACAAATACAGCCTGCAATCTCGGCATTGGCAAATTATGGCAATGTCAACATACCTGACCTTTGGAATGTGAGCCCCTTCCTCTTCATTCTGCTCTTTGGATTGATATCCCTGCTACTTTTCTATTTGATCGATCGCGCAGGTTTGCAACGCGCTGAGAAACAGTAAGTCACGATTTCAACGTGAGACACGGAGTTGTGGTATGACAAATACGATCTCAAGAAGAGATTTTCTGAAATTAGGAGTAGCGGGTGCAGGTGCTTTGGCTGTCGGTCAGATGCTACCGCCCAGAGTGGCACAGGCTGCGCGGGCTGCAGGCACTGTCGACGCCGAGGGCAATGGCTTTGTTCACAGCATGTGTGAGATGTGTGTCTGGCGCTGTGGTTTGATCGCAAAAGTCAAAGATGGCCGCGTCGTCAAGCTGGATGGTAATCCAGAGCATCCGCACTCACGCGGGAATTTGTGTCCGCGCGGGCAATCGGGGTTGATGAATACGTACGATCCTGACCGTGTGCTGACCCCGCTTATCAGAGTGGGAAAACGCGGCGAAGGGTTGTTCCGTCAAGCATCGTGGGATGAAGCGCTGGACCTGGTCGCTTCGAATATGTCCAAGATCAAGGAAAAGTACGGCGCGGAAGCGATGGTCTTTTCGTCCACGCATAATTTGAGTCAGGTGCAATTTGAGAATTTGCTGTATGCATTCGGTTCACCGAACTACGGCACGCAACGGAGCCTCTGCTTCAACGCCATGATCACCGCCTTCTCGCTTACATATGGTGTTGAAGAACCGTCTCGAAAATATGACAACGTTGAGTTCATCCTGATGGTAGGCCGTAATATGATGGAAGCCATCTCGACATCAGAAACGTCGGAGTTATCTCATGCGATTGACCGCGGCGCAAAATTGGTTTATCTCGACCCGCGCTATACCAAAACAGCAGCCAAAGCAGCCGAATGGCTTCCCATCCGTCCAGGCACAGACGCCGCCTTTTTGCTGGCAATGATCAATGTCATCGTATCGAACGAACTGGCAGATTGCGAATTCGTCAAGCAGTATGTAGTTGGCTGCGACAACATCAAAAGTGAAATGAGCAGGTATACCCCGTCATGGGCAGAGAAAATCACGGGCATTCCTGCGGCAACCATCGAGCGGATTGCCACCGAATATGCGGCAGAAAAACACAATGCCCTGGCACATCCGGGCTGGCGAACCTCCAATTTCATCAACTCTTTCCAGACCGAGCGGGCACTTGCAACATTGAATGCCTTGAGCGGCAATGTTCTCACGCCTGGTGGTTGTCTCTCGGCGGAAGTTGTAGCTGAGGGCGCGGGGCTGGGAATGCCGAAACAACCGCCATATCCACGCGTGTCTGCGCTGCGACTGGATGGCGTGCCATGGAAGTATCCACTCGTGCCTCTCAAACTTGGCGTCTTCCAGGAATTGCGCGACGCAATCCTGACAGGCGATCCTTATCAAGCCCACGGCTGGTTCATCTCCAGGCAGAATCCGATCCTGTCCTTGCCAGATCGAAACAAGACACTCGAAGCCTTTGGCAAAATGGACTTCATCGCCACCGTGGATATCATCATGAATGACACAGCCTGGTACTCGGATGTCGTTCTGCCTGAAGCCTCGTATCTCGAACGCTATGACCCGCTCCTGCCTATTGGCGATAAAGCTTTTGTCCGCCAGCCTGTCATCGAGCCGCAGGGTGAAGCCAAATCCGCATTGTGGATTTACAAACAACTGGGTGGACGTCTCGGTCTCAGCGATTACTTCCAGTATGAGGATGAGGAAGACTACCTCCGACAACAACTCCAACCGTTGGGTGTTAGTCTGGAAGAGGTGAAGGCAAAAGGTTATGCCGAAATGCCGGCAGGTGAGCAGGATGGAGAAATCACATTCAACACACCCTCCGGCAAGATTGAGGTCTATTCCGAGACCTTGAAGAACGCGGGTTTCTCACCCTGGCCCACCTGGGAGGAGCCGTCCGCGCCAAAGGATGGTGAATTCTATCTGCTGACTGGCAAGGTGGCGCAACAAACACAATTTGGAACGCAGAACAATCAGCTGCTTCATAAATATTCTGACGAACCACACCTCTGGATGAACACTCAGACCGCGTCCCAGCTTGGCATAGCTACCGATGATTGGGTCGAAGTGACAAGTGAAGTCGGACAGGTTCACATCAAATTGCTCGCCACGCAAGCCATCCGCCCTGATTGTGTGTACATGACTCCTGGCTATGGACATCTGTCCAAAGGATTGAAAACAGCTTTCGGCGTGGGTGCGAGCGACTCGGCCCTCCACGTTACGTACACCGATCCGATCAGTGGAGGCCAGGCTTTGACTCAGACCTTTGTATCGGTACAAAAGGTTGCAGGCGTTCCTAATCAGCCAACGCCCAAACCACTTTATGAAGGTGAGTTTTAGTGAGGTAATCCATGGCCAAATATGGTTTCTTAATTGACGCGTCCCGTTGTATCGATTGCCGTGCCTGTTTAGTGGCCTGCAGTGTGGAAAATAATGTGCCAATGGAAAATACGCGCATTTGGATCAAAGGAACAGGAGTTCAAGGTGAATTCCCCAACCTGGAACGTTATACAGCGCCTTATCACTGCATGCACTGTGCCGATCCATCCTGTGTGTCCGCCTGTACGGTGGGCGCTTTACGCCAAAATAAAGAAGGCATTATTGTATACAATGACGAAGCTTGTATTGGCTGTCGTTACTGCATGTACGCCTGCCCCTTCGAGGTGCCACACTTTGAATGGAGTCAGCAATTTGCTTTGATCACAAAGTGCGACATGTGCGTATCGCGACTGGGAGATGGGCAGGCAGAGCCCGCTTGCGCCGCCACCTGCCCCACGGATGCCATTCAATTCGGTCCTAGGGAAGACATGCTGACAATGGCGCGTGAGCGGATCAAGACTCAGCCGGAGCGCTATGTTGACCATATCTTCGGTGAGCATGAAAACGGCGGCACGTCCACTTTTTATCTTTCCCCGATTCCTTTTGATCAATTAGGCTTCCCGACGGTGGAAACGACAGAATCTCCGGCAGAGTCCAACCGCATGGCAACTGAAAAAGGTACTCCGATTATCGCGGGGACAGCGGCAGTGGGCATGACCGGCATCTATCTTGCATTGGAACATCGCGAAAAGAAACATGCGCTGGCAACTGCCGGTCACGCAGATGAGCATGACGATGAAACGGAGAAGGAGTAAGCCATGACAGCCTTCAATATCAAGATCAAAAGTGTCAAAGCACTTCAAGGCTTGCCGCGTTACGTCTATATTTTGGCGGTCATCGCTGCCTTGGGTATGACAGCCGGGTTGTTTCGTCTATATGCTGGGCTTGGATCCACCACCAACTTGAGCACCGTGTTTCCCTGGGGCTTGTGGATTAGCTTCGACCTGACCAACGTCGCGTTCTCCGGTGCGGCATTTACATTGGCAATGTTGGTCTACATCTTTCACATGCACGAGTTGCATCCCACAATTCGTCCCACTGTGCTTTTCGGATTTTTAGGATACAACTCCGTGTTAGTCATTCTGTTCTTCGACCTTGGACGTTGGGACCGCTTCTGGCATTTCCTGGTCTATCCAAACCTGTCATCTGCCCTCTTTGAAGTCAGTTGGTGTATCGCCATTTACACAGGCATTCTGACCTTCGAACTGAGTCCGGTGATTCTAGAACGTATCAAGAATGGTAACAAGATCGCCAAGCTCCTAGAGAAGATCACAATTGGCATGGTCATCGCTGGCATAACGCTTTCTTCGATGCACCAATCTTCCTTGGGTTCCTTGTTCGTCATTCAGATTCATCGTCTTCACCCGCTGTGGTATTCCATCATGCAGCCCGAGTTCTTCCTGGTTTCTTCACTGTCAGCGGGCATTGCCACCATCATCATTGGCGCTTATGCGAGCATCTGGATGTTCAAGCAGACACTGAGTGAAAAAGTCCTGGAAAAACTGGGCAGTTTGCAGCCCTGGTTCATCGGTTTATATCTATTGTTGAAAATGGTCGATTTCGTCTGGAATGCAAAATGGAACCTGCTATTGACCAGCGGCTTCATGGGTATTCTTTATCTGATCGAATTGGGATTGCTGCTGGCGGCCGCGATTTGGTTCTCCAATAAGAAATTACGCTCCACTCGCAATGGCGCTTTGTATGGCGCCTTGATGGTCGCCGCAGGTATTCTGCTGAATCGCTTTGACGTCACCTGGTTCGCGTTACACCCTCTCCATGGCATTACCTACTTCCCCTCACTTATGGAGATCGGCTTATTAGCGGGTGTTGTGGCAGGTATCATCGTTGTATATGCGTTGGTTGCACACTTCTTCCCGATCTTCTCAGAGACTTTGCCCGTCAAAGATCTATCGGAGGCAGAGCGCGCCGCACTCCCCGGACTGGCGGCAGGAGATTAGCGGACCGCTTCTTTCCCGACTTCGAACCCGCTTCTGCTTCGACCGGCCTTTGCCCCTATAATAAAAAACCTCCCGCCAAAAGAAGCGGGAGGTTTGTATAATAAGCCATGCGCCCTTCCTTTTTCCACCATCTACACCCACCGACCATCCCGGCCGCACAAGCGCGTTGGCGTCATACGTTGGGCGCGGGCGGGACAGCCATCTTTCTCTTCCTGATCCTGGGGGTGACGGGAATCATGGAGATGTTCTACTACGTCCCCAATCCACAGGAAGCCGCACTCTCGGTCCAGGCCATTACCTATCACGTTCCTTTTGGTGGATTTGTTCGCAACTTGCATTATTGGGCGGCACAACTTTTGTTGATCGTTTCCGCCATTCATCTGTTGCGTGTGGTTTTCACTGCCGCTTATAGTCACCCGCGTCGCTTCAATTATTTACTTGGATTGGGATTGTTTGTCCTGATGATCCTTCTGGATTTCACAGGCTATATCCTCCGCTGGGATGTCGGCATTTGTTATCCCCTGGTCACTGGGACAAACTTACTTAAAACAATTCCATTGACCGGCGATTTTCTCTTTCGCATCGCGGTTGGTGGCGGAGAAGCCTGTAATACCGCACTGCTCCGTTTTTACACCTGGCATATCTTTGGCTTGACCATTGTTACGATCATTTTGATGATCTGGCACGCCTTCCGCGTCCGCCGCGATGGCGGGATCGCCGTCCCCCCACCGCAACTACGCATCAACAATGAGCGGATCTCCCGCAATGAACTTGTGCATCGTGAAGTGCTGACGATTCTCATCGTAAGCATCGTTCTCATCCTGATGGCAAGTTTCATCCCTGCGCCTATTGCCGCAGCCATGACGGGCAAATATATCGTGACCGAGGAAGCCCGTGCACCATGGTTCTTCCTGTGGGTTCAACAAATGCTTAAATGGGGTGATCCCTTTCTTTTTGGCGTGCTGATTCCCATGGCTATTCTTGTTATCACTGCACTCATCCCTTATATCCTCCCCAAGCCCGCCGATGGCGACATCGGTGGTTGGTTTCCAAAATCCAATCGCCCGGCACAGATCATCCTCAGTTTGATCGCACTGATTGTGATCGCGCTAACGCTGATGATGCTTACTGCGTAGAATTTACCGATGAAAAGAACACTTACTGTTGCTTCTAGTTTTTTACTGCTTGCATTGGCCTTTGTCTGGTGGCTGAATTCGCGTGAGCCAAAGCCCGTGGAATTAGTTCCCACATTGACCGGTCAACCAGAATACTGTATCACCTGTCACGCGGATGTGCCCGACATTAGCCCATCGCATACAACCGCAACCTTCGGTTGTGTCACCTGTCATGGCGGGGAAAAACTCGCTCTCAACGCCGACCTCGCTCACAGCACAATGCGCGGCGGAGCGAATCCCTCGGACCTGTCAGTGGTGGAGCAGTCATGTGGCGCAAGCAACTGTCACTCCGGCAGCGAAGCGGATCAGCGCGACCATATCCATCGTGTGATGACCAGTATTCAGTCTACGTATGCAGGCGCGATCGCCAATATCCTTTTCGCCTTTGGCGCGCAATCCGACTTAACTCCCCATTACGGTATCAACGCCGTGACCGACCAAAATACGCAGACCGGTATCACAGGGTTGTCTGCACTTGACTTATCAACTGAAACAGATCCATCGGTCCAAAAATTTGGACAAAATTGTCTCACCTGCCATCTGTATGCCGAACCGCATGAAGGGATTGCCTATGCGCGTCTCACAGGCTGTGCCGCCTGTCACTCTCCACAAGCCTCTGCCGATTCCAAAGTCCACACATTGACCACCGCCATTCCTTATGGTCAATGCAACACCTGCCACAACCGCGGCAATTACAACCTTCGTACGATGAATTTTGATCAGCGCACTGATCATCCAACCCAGCGCATCGACGATTATTACCAACCCATCGCACAATTTACAAAATGTGAATACACCCTCGACTGCGTCGATTGCCATACACGCCAGGAAGCCATGGGCGATGGCGACCTTCATGTCAATGAAAAGGACATGGAATATGTGCAATGCAAAACCTGTCATGGCACGCCAATGGAACTGCCACCGACGAAAACTTTAACAGACCCGAATGACATTGCATTCAAGCTGGCCTTTCTCAACCCGGTGGTCGATTTGAAACTCGGTGATACGGTCCTTGTCAGCGAAAAAGGAGAACCGCTCTGGAACACACGCGTTCTCTCCAATGGAACCTATGAATTAGTCGGCAAGGCCACCATCCAATACTTCACCTTCAAGCCTGTCATGGGCAGTCATTGCACGCAATCAGGTGAAGATCAATCCTCTGCTTATTGCCATGAATGTCATTCGGTGGAGCGCTGAACATGTCCGAACTTTCCCGCCATGATTTTCTCAAACTGGCCCGCGCTGGATTTCTTTATTTAAGCGGCGCACTGGCACTGGGTGGCTTGTTGCGCTTCCTGGATTACGATCCCAATCCTGCCCCTAAAACGGAATTTGACCTCGGCCCCGCCTCGAATTATCCACTCAACTCGCGCACGCTTCTCTCCGAACCGCCGGCCATGTTGCTGCACACCGAAAATGGATTCTCCGCCTTGAGTTTGATCTGTACACATTTGGGCTGCACGGTGGAGAGCGAAAACGCACAAGGCTTTACCTGTCCGTGTCATGGCTCGCGCTACGATACAAATGGCAACGTAACGCATGGCCCTGCAGAAAAACCACTTCACTCTCTGCGCGTGGAAGTGATGGACGAAGGCAATTTAATGCTATATACCACCTGAGACACAACCGCATCCCTATTTTCGGCTTCTTTTGATTCTTTCGTGATCTACTGACTATAAAAAAGTCTCGCAGGTATTCTGCGAGACTTGTCATTCAACAATTAATTCCTACTCTTCAGTGATCGTTACACTTTCCATCGCGTCCCCTTGAAAGGTTGGGTTTTGATCCGGATCGCGAAGCGTGATTCCATTGACCACGTCCATTCCTTGAATAACCTGACCGAAGATGGTGTACCCACCATTCAAGTAATCGGCAGGGCCAAAAGTAATAAAGAACTGGCTCCCGTTGGTATCACGCCCCGCATTTGCCATGGCCACCACACCAGCCTTATCAAATTTCAAATCATTATCTTCGTTTTTGAATTCATAACCGGGGCCACCCATGCCAGTACCGGTGGGATCGCCGCCTTGCGCCATAAAGCCATCCAATACACGATGGAATGTCACACCGTCGAAGTAGTGATCGCGCGCCAGGAACACAAAATTATTTACCGCAAGTGGGGCTTTATCAGGATACAGTTCAATGACAAACTCCCCGCCCTTCGCCATTTTGACCGTAGCCAGATATTTTTTCGTGTTATCGATCGTCATGGGCGGATACTCGCCATATTGTTTAGGCGTTGCCTGGGAAACATCCGCAGGCTGCGTCGCAACTGAGGCAATTTCTGGAGTTGTCGGAAAATCCGTTGGCAGGTCAACCACATTGGAACTTTTCCCCGGTGTCGCCAGCCAGATAAAAGCGATCAAAACCAATCCAAGAACAATCACGCCCACCATCTGGATCGTTCTTGCTGTTTTCTTTTTTTGAAGAGCGCGCTGCCGCTCCTCGATTTTCTTTTTGTTTGCCATGGGCCTCACTCCGTGATTGGTTTGATCGAATTGTACCAATTATCTGCTGCGAACAGGAGCGGCCATCTTATCCATCAGATCGCGCACCCGCGTTGATATGTACCGCAGAACGGAAACTGCCACTTCCGGACGGTCCAAAAGAATGGCCGTGAACGCTCTCCCTTCGATCGCCAGGACACGAACCTCTCCATCTGCTTGCAGCGTGGCGGAACGCGGGGCGGATTCAAGGATGGCCATCTCCCCCACAAACTCGCCGTCAGTGCGCACGGCCAGCAGCGTTTCATGGGTATCAACCTGTTTCATTACTTTTACTTTCCCGTTAACGATGATGAACAAAGTATCCCCCGGTTCACCCTCGCGGCAGATCAAGGATTGATCCGCAAAGAGCCGTTCCTCTGCAATCTCGGCCACTTGTTCAAGATCTCTCGGTGAAAGTCTGGAAAACATGGGAACTTCACGTAAAAGTAGAATGCGTTCCAGCGTGGAAATAGTCTTTAACGTCTTCATCGCAGCACCGTCTTCCATTTGAGCAAGGGCATCCGCTGCAGCCTGCTTCACAAGCACAGCAGAGTCCGATTCCAATCTACGTAAGGCAGGAATGAATTCTTTCAAATCAAGTTCGGGGATGGACCGGGCAGCCAGCGCCCGCAGCCAGTAATCTTCATTTGATAACAGGAGATCGATCACCTGTGAGGCGTTCATCTCCTGGTCGGAAGATGATCGAAAGACACCACCGCGATCCAGAACAGGCAGCACTTCCTGCGTGATCGTTTTGTCGCCCAAAGTTTCAAGCGCTTCAAGCGCCGAGGCGCGCGTGGAGGCTTCATTAGCATGGAAACTCTTGCGGATCAGTTCCAGCGCGCGTGGGTTGCCAAATAACCCCACCGCCCTGGTCAAGCGCTCTTCGCCCAAGGCTTCACGATGCCGAAGTGTCTGCGTCAACAGAGCAACGGCAGCCCCTGCCTGGGGCAGCGCGTCGATCAATCTACGCAGCTGCCCAATGTTTGCAACTTCGCGCTGAACATATTCACGCAAAGGGGTGACCATCTCAGGATCGCCGGATGGGATGGTGGCCAATGCCGCGTCCAACGTGCGGTCATTTGCCGTTTCAAGAACCTGGATGATCTTCGTTCGTGACTGCGGCCAGGCCTGCTTCAGCGATTCTGAGGCAATGCCCCTCACCGTGGCATCCTCATCGGAAAGACATTGATAAACCCGCTCACTGTTCCCCCATTCTCTCCTAAGCGAGAGCACGTGGATCGCATCCCGCCTGATCAAGGGAACCGGATCGCTTAACGCATCGACAAGCAAGTCGCTCTCGAAGGGTTCTTTATCCTGGCCGCGTTCAGCAAGTTGACCCAACGCATCCAGCGCGATGTGCCGTTGATTGACATCCGGATCCTTGAGCAAAGTTGAGAGCAGCGACCAGGCAGATGGACTTTCTCCCAAGGAAAGTAAAACCACCGCGGCACGCGCCGCGATATCGATATTTTTGTCTTGCAGCAATCGTTCGAGGCGTTGATGCAGTTCGGGCGAGGAATCAACTCCCAGCTTTGGCAAGGAGGCGAGCGCCGTTTCACGGACCGAGTCATCCGGGTCGTCCAGCGCGGGGAGGATGCTCCCGACACTCTGCCTGACACCTAAATCCGCCAAGGCTCGGATCGCGGCCGCGCGTACACCGGCATCCGCATCGGAAATCCGCCCCAGCAGGTCAGGCGTAGCAAGCAGGCTGCCCATGCGCCCCAGCATCTCCGCCGCCAAACGGCGTGTGCTTGCGTGCGAATCCTGCAAGGCCTTGAGCGCCACCTGCAGCGCGGCAGCTTCATCCTTGTAACCAGAAAACGATTCATCCTCATTACTGAATACTTCCACACGACCGGCCCGAAGCGCGTCCAGCAGTGCCTCTCCATAGGCGGTTCGCATTTTGAAGGTGAGAAAGGTGACTACCAATGCCACCAGGGCCCCGAGCAACAGGATACTCTGCGTGCTCAGAACCTGTTTGCTAAGGATGATCAACAAACCAGAAAGTACCACACCAATCTGCGACGGGACTCCGTTATTGAAAGACAACACCTGACCGCGTCGTTCCGGCGGCACAACGTTGAACAGCGCATTCCAGGCTGTACCCGCCACGCCGCCGAGAATTACCATTTGTCCAAATTTGGCGCTGACCGCACCCCAAAAATTGAAACTGACAAAAAACAAAATAAATGCAACCACATAAGTGAGGGGCATGATCAAAACACTGTTCACCACCCCCAGGCGTGTATAGAAACGATTGGCCAGGAGCAGCGATACCAGGAAAGTAACCGCGGTGGTGATACTGGTGAACAAGCCTTTGAAACCGGCCAGCCCGGCCGCATCATTCAGATAGGCGTTTGAAATCCTTTCACTAAATGGAAAATCGACCGTAAAGAAAAGAACCGAATACAGAATGGAGGAAATGGCGATCAAACGGAACAACTGTGTTTCCCGCATGAATTGATAGCCATCGCGCACATCTTTTAGTGGATTGAATTTGAGATTGGTAACCTGTCCCGGTGTAAAGTATCGATTGGTGATCCGACGTGAAAGGAGAAAACCAACCCCCAAGGCAAGCGCATATAAAAATATCAGGCTATTCGTTCCGGCAGCTTTGGCGATCAGGCCGGTCAATAAATTCCCAAAAACACTCCCCAGGATTCCCATACTGGCAAACAAGGGAAATAGACGTTTAGCCTGCCGTGCGTCACAGACTTCGCCCGCCACCGTCCACAATAAGGTGCCCAGCACCACGCTCATTCCAAAAGTCGTCAGCCATAACAGCGGGTAGGACAAGGCATTGCCGAATAGAAGGATGGCAATCCATTCGATTGCGAAAAGCAGGGCAGTTCCGGCCAGCAGGTTTCGCACCACACTGGAATTCTTAAAACGACTCAAACTCGCCGAGTAAGCGACCGAGGCAATGAAAACTGCGCCTCCCAGCCCCATGTACATATAAGGTAGAAAATCGACATCGATCTTCGAGAGGAACAATGCAAAGGCGGCATTTTCCCCAATCCCTTGACCAGCCTGAAGGGCAAGGAACAGCGCGGCAATCAACACGACCATGCGTGTTTCGTCGGGACGAACCTTCAGCAACGCAGCAATTTTTTCTCTCAGCATGGCAGGGCTAGAATGTTGCTCGCTTTCCGATTTCTTACCTGTGATTTTAGCATACTCATCACAGAATATAATCATCAATATGCGAGCGACTTATTTCCAGAAACAGATTTTCCTGCCACAGGAGCACGGGGCGTGGGTATTCATTTTCAGTCCCCTGCTCATCGGGTTGTTTGCCGGAGCCAGATTTACCTTTGCCTCGATAAGTTTGATCCTGGCAGCCATCTGCGCCTTTCTGATCCGCCAGCCTCTGACCATCGCGGTCAAGGCACATGCGGGTCGCCGCGCAAGGTCCGACCTGCCTGCCGCCTATCTTTGGATCGTGGTCTATGGCCTGATGATACTGTTGGCTTTGATTGCCTTGATACGCCTGGGGTTTGGCTATCTGCTCTTGCTTGTAATTCCCGGCTTACCGATCCTGGCCTGGCATTTATGGCTGGTCAGCCGCCGTGAAGAAAGAAGACAGGCTGGTGTCGAAATCCTCGCCACCGGCGTCTTGTCGCTCGCCGCGCCCGCCGCCTATTGGGTTGGGATCGGCCGTTATGACTCCGGCGGCTGGTGGTTGTGGATCCTGCTCTGGTTTCAGTCTGCCGCCAGCATCGTCTACGCTTATCTCAGGCTTGAGCAACGGATTCAGCCGGAGGCTTTAGTGCGAAGCGAGTTGTGGAAAAAGGGCTTGCGCGCCTTCGCCTATACCACCTTCAATCTGGCCGCTGCACTTGCGCTCGGGCTTGCTTCCGTTTTACCGCGCCTTCTCTTTCTCCCATACTTGGTACAATGGAGTGAAACCCTGTGGGGCATCTTCCACCCCGCACGCGCTTGGAAACCCACTCGCATTGGCATCCGCCAATTGATCGTCAGCACGCTATGGACAATTCTGTTTATCATATTTTGGAAATCCTAAAGGCTATCTACATGGAGATCATAAATGGACGAACTTACCTGGGAAGTACTTACTGAAGTACAGGGACGCATGGAGGCGGAATTCATCAAAAGCTACCTGGGAGCACAGGGCATCGACGTTGAACTTTTTCAGGAATCAGTGGGACATCATATCTATCCAGTAACGATCGATGGTCTCGGCCGTGTTCAGATTTTCGTTTCGAAAGAACAGGCGCCGGAAGCCCGCCAGATTCTGGAGGAATACAATCAGACAAAAGAATAAGAAACGAACTCGATCATGATCCAAATCTAATCGGTGAGGCTGATGAATGGATTTTGACTTAAGCGAAGAACAAAAACTTTGGCGAAAGACCGTTCATAATTTCGTCGCAAAAGAAGTACAACCCAAAGCTCACGAAGTAGACGTGACCGGTGAATTCAACTGGACGGCGGCGCACAAAATGGGTCCGCTCGGATTGCTCGGCCTGAACATTCCCGAAGAATATGGCGGCGCGGCAGTGGATGCGGTCAGTGCGGCGATTGCGCTCGAGGAGATGGGCTGGGGCTGCGGTTCGACCGCGCTGGCGATTGCCGCCCACAACGGACTGGGCACCACACCGGTTGTTTTATTCGGGAGCGAGGCACTCAAACGGAAATGGCTTCCGCTATTCGCCAGCGGACAGAACAAGCTCGCCGCCCTCGCTCTTACGGAGCCGGGCGCGGGTTCCGATCTACAGGGCGGAGTTGTGACCAGGGCGACAAAAGCCGGGCACGAGTGGGTCATCAGTGGCACAAAGATGTGGTGCACGAATGCCTCCATCGCAGAATACATCATCACCCTCGTGCGCACAGACCCGGCTGGAGGCTCGCGTTCTTTGAGCCAGATCCTCGTTCCAACTGATTCAGCGGGACTGAAGATCGGTCCCGCCGAAAAGAAAATGGGCCTGCACGGCTCCCCCACGCACGAGGTCGTTTACGAAGAGGTGCGTGTGCCCTTGGAAAATCTGATCGGCGAAGAAGGTAAGGGATTACAACAAACACTCGCCACGCTGGATGGTGGGCGGATCGGTATCGGCGCCATTTCCATCGGCCTGGCGCAAGCTGCCTTCGAATACGCGGTCAATTATGCGCGTGAACGCAACGCCTTCGGCAAGCCCATTGCCGAACAGGAAGCCATCCAATGGATGCTGGCCGATGCCGCGACCGAGATCGAAGTGGCGCGCAATATGCTCTATAAAGCCGCCTGGCTCAAAGAAAACAAACGTTCGTATAACAAGGAAGCCGCCATGGCCAAGATGTTCGCCACGGAAATGGCCGAACGCGTCTGCCGCAATGCCATTCAAATCCACGGTGGATATGGCTACTCGAGTGCCTATCCCGTTGAACGCCTCTACCGTGACGCAAGATTAATGACCATCGGTGAAGGGACCAGTGAAATCCAAAGGCTGGTCATCGCCCGGCATGTATTAGCGGAAGAATAACTAACGTACCACGGAACTTATTCCGCTGATCAACTATAAAGACGGAATAAATTATGCTCCAATCCATACCATTTACGCTTGCCCCATTCCTTCAAGAATATGAGTTTGAGAAACTCAACCCTCAAACTGCTGCACCGTTGATCATCGAGCGGACTCTGCAGTTTGGAAACCGCGTCTGAAATCCACTGGCTATTCACGCAATATACCCGCGCGCAAATTACCAACTGGTTCAAGAAGTACGCCGGAGAACGCCTGCCAAACCCGCACAACACTTTTTGGCGCATCGTTTTGGAGATCAAAGAATGAATCAATTGGCTTGGACAACCGTCTCTGAAGACATGCACCGCGTTCTACAAGGTTTCATGCAGACGAACATGGGCGCCCGCTTTTATCTCGCAGGCGGGACAGCCCTCGCGCTTCAACTGAGGCATCGGCGCTCGGTGGATTTGGACTTCTTCTCAACCACGGAAGATATACCGACGATTTGCCCTGCACTGGAGGCGGCACTTGCGCCATATCAACCGACACTGGCGGATTTGCCTGGGGCAACCTGGTTTACGTTGCAAAGGATGTGCGCATGGGATTTACGGTTATGGGTTCCCGCTGGTGAGGCCTCTCGTGGAAACAGAAGGTGTAAAACTTGCTTCCATCGAAGACATTGCGCTGATGAAATTGGACGCCCTGCTTTCCCGCGCGGCGCGCAAGGATTTCTATGATCTGTATTTTATCTGTCAAAAAATTCCACTGCGCAGTCTGCTCAATCTGGCGCCGCAAAAATATGCCAACATCCGCGATTTCGAGGTGCAAACTGTTAAGCGCTTGGTTTACTTCGAGAGTGCTGATGTGGAGGTGGACCCCATGATGCTCCAACCTGTTTCGTGGGAAGCTGTCAAAGCGTTTTTTATTCAACAAGCCAAAGAGATCGGTTCGAGTTGGATCTAAATATAAAACGTCCCGAAGGCGTTGCCCCGAGCCTGTCGAAGGGTCCTCTTGAAAAACCTCGTGCAATCGCTTCAACCTTCGGGATGGTGATAGGAATGTTTTATGCCCCTCGTAAAAAGAAGCCCACCACCCCAACCCTTCGACGGCGCTCAGGGCGTCTCCCCATGCCCTGGACGGCGAACGCTATTCCCTGATTTGTTATTGTCTGATGTCCAATCATGTCGATATCGTCATCGATACCTACGGACATACCTTCCGGCCTGCTCACAATGGGGTTACTGCGCCCTATCCCCTGACGGATACGCTCAAAAGGCTCAATGGCCGCACGGCACGTCTATGTAATCTGGCATTGGAACGCAGTGGTTCGTCCTGGCATCCTGAAAGTTATGATTACGCGATCCGCGACCAGAAGGAATATGACCCTATGGTGTGGTATACCCTGAATAACCGGGTCAAAGCAGGGCTGGCAAAAACATGGGAAGATTGGAAGTTTGTATTTCTTGTAGAGCGAAATTAATTCTGCCCTACCGGCCGGGCAAGCGCGGGGCAGGAGAAGTGACAAATATCAACGCAAGGTATGACATCCCTTTTTGCGATTTCGCCCTCATGTCCCTGCGACTGTTGCCAATGGCAACTGTGCATCCTTCCAGCTCCAGTCCGCCGGTTGCTCCTGGTCGCCATAGAGCTTCTTCCAGAGCAGGTCATGGCCTTGACAATAATCCGAGACCGCCATATCGAAGGGACGCCCCTGGTTCATTTTCCTTTGCTTCGCCATCTCCACGTAGAACTGGCGCAGTTCGGGATCTCTGACCGCCAGCTTCGCATACGCCGTGGCTCTGGCCATCTTCTGGGGCTGCGCCTTCTGCGCCTGTGAGACAAATCAGCGTGTCAGAACCAGCACGATATCATCCTTCGTCAGCGTCAACGTATTCCCTTCGATCTTGAAGGAAGCTGTATCGGTCAGCACCTGATAGATGGCACCTTCCTGCTCCATGACCGGGTCGCCACAGGCCATCAGCGTGGAAATGAGCTGGCTGAAAGTGACTTGGTCGCCTTTGATCGTATAGGTACCACCAAAGCTATTACAGCCGCTGTTCCCAGATACGCTTCCATCCTCTTCGAACGTGAGGTTCGCCTCCCGGTCCGCCGTGGCAGGGGTTGGAGCATCGGCGGAGCCATAGGCAGTCAACTTCCAGGAACCGATCAAAGAGGTGGCAGAAGTCCCCTGAGATGCACAAGCCGATATTATTAAACAGATTGCTATCAGAATCATTAGATACTTTTTCAATTCTTACTCCTTTCAGGTGATTCACCCTATTGACGAAAGGAAAAGGGGAAAGTTCCCCAAGAAGAAACGTCCCGAAGGCTTGGGCAAATCGAACTCGCCATATGCAAGCACCTTCGGGACGGTCTGTTTGGAAACGGAGAAATGTTCAGGAAATTGAATACAGGCTCAAGCGAAGGAAAGGAACGTCACTGTCCCACGGCAATCAGATCCTTAAGCCGGTCATAAGTGACCGAACCAATCCCTGCTACGTTCATAATATCTTCGGTCTGCGTAAAGGGCCCATTCTCTTCGCGGTAATCTACAATTCTTTGTGCGAGAGAAGGGCCAATACCCGGGAGGCCCTCAAGTTCCGCGGCGGAGGCGGTGTTAATATCGATCAGTTCATCCCCGGAGGGAGCCACCTCCACGCCCGGGGTGGGAATCACAATCGAGGCGCCTTCGATGTACGGAATATCGAGCTTCTCGCCATCTTCAAGCGGCGCAGCCAGATTGATATCCGTCTTCTCGGCTTCGGCCAGGAAGCCACCCGCCGCAGCAATGCCATCCTGCACGCGTGCCCCCTGAGGCAAGGCGTACACGCCCGGACGCGGCACTGCGCCGGTGATATGGACCACAATGGGTTTCTCCGTCGGTGGAGGCCGCAGGATGACCGCCTCCCCGCTGGGATTACGCGCCGCCACCCAAATGAGGGCTGCGACAAATAAACCGAATAGAATACCAGAAGCCATGTAAAGGGCAGAACGTAGATTTTGCATCGGCACAATTTTACTGCAACTTCATCACCAGCAGGCGTTCTTCCCAATGTGCCAAAGTGGCCACCACACCTGCCAGCCTGCTGATGCGTTGAAAATAACGCGGCATTTCATCATTTGAAATCTTCTGAAAACCAAACTTTTCATAGAGAGAGCCCAGCGAAGATTCGCACATCAAATATAAAGGCCGCGGGCTTTCTTTGAGCAACTCTTCGATCAGCGCTCGCGCGATCCCCTGGCCGCGATAGTCGGGATAGATCGCCAGTGAGGCCAGTTCAAGGACATCGGGACCATGAGACTTTAACTGCACGCAGCCAATCATTTCATCGCGTTCATTCGCTGCGACGATAAAGCGCTTCCAATCCAGGCCCATCGGGTTGATCCCGACCAGGTGGATCAGGTCGCGTATTTGCGCGGATTCCGTTTCCCGCGCCGAACGAAGAGAGAAGGTAGACATATGAATTCTGAGATTGCCACGCCATGGCGCTTTAGCGTCATTCCTCGCAATGACATTAAACAATACCTGCCGCGACCATGATGATGAAAGTGGCGATGAACCAGTGAATCAAAAACGGCCAGACAAAGGATTTCGTGCGATAGGCAACCCAGCCAAAAACAAAGCCGCCGAAGATGGTGGAAAGAGTTTCGACCTCGGGCTTGCCGATGTGCGCCAGCGCAAACGGGACGGCTTGCAGCCACAAGGCCTGCGGTCCAAATTTACGCGCGTACCCAAACAGAATCCAACCCCGAAAAAAGAATTCCCAGCCGATCAAATCCAGGAAGGTCGTCCAGGGCAAACCATTGATATAGGGCTTGTAATATTCCTGCATGGAGTCGTTCCCATGTCCCAAATAATAAATCACCGGAGCCATAACCAAAATACCGATGGCAGTAATGATCAGTCCCGCTTTCCAATCGCCAAAAGAGAAGCCATACGCTTTGGGATTTTCTCGAAAGAAAAGGACAGTCACGATCAAGGGAAGGACAAGATACAGAATGACACGATCCCAATACTTGGCGGGAGTGAGCGTATGATAATAATCCACCATCAAGGACAAGGTGCTGATGATGGTGATCGTGACCACTTTCCAATCGAAATCCAGTCTTTCACCGAGAAGATATTTCATCATGCCTTTAGAAGAATTAATACGGAAAATAAGTTTCATTCCCATAAGGGCCAAGCAATTGCGCTATTTTATCCGCATCGTTGGTCAATTCAAAGCCCCAATTAATGAATAAAAGGAACACCGCCAGAACAGCGAGTGAGACGACGACCTTGCCCGTCACTGATTCCTGCCAGCGCTGACGCAGGGGCCAAAAGCCATTGATCCACACCTGGGAAGCAAGCATGGCAAGATACGGTACCAGCGCGAGATGAAAACGGTCTTCGGCAAGGATGAAGACATGTGGGGCCAAATAACCAATGAACAATAAGAGCAGCAGAATATGCGCGGGTTTCCAACATAAAAAGGACATTCCCAGGGCGGCTGAGATGGAAATCGCGACAAAGGGCAAAAGCAAGATCACCGCAATCGTCAACAGCAACGGAGGCGGCATATATCCAAACAAATTGTTCGAATAGAAATACATCAATACGCGTTTTTCCAACCCGAAGAAAAAACCGAGCCGATTGACTGCCAGTGGAATAAACCGTTCAGGCTGCGCCTGGATAAATTCCAAGGCTTTTTGCATGCCAATCTTGTCACGCTGGGCATCGTCGAGGATGGTCAGCAAATCCAGGGATGGCCCAAACACAAACGATCCATTCCCCTGTGGATGATAGCCGAGATATAAGTTGTAGCCGAGTGAGGTCTCGATGCCAGTTAATTTGTGATGTAAGAGGGAGTTGCGGATGATCCAGGGCATGATCGTGATCGTCAATGCAATCGCAATCAGAACTGCGCCGCGCTTTTCTTTGAGGGAAAACCAAGCCCAGAGAATCGCCAATCCGGCAAAGGGCAGGATGACGGAACGCGTCAGCGCGGTCAGACCGAGGAAGACGCCGGAAAGCAGAAAGTAAAGGGCAGTTGGTTTCTGGATGGACAGCAGCAAAAACAGGAAAGAGGCAAGCAATAAAACAAAAAATGGATTTTCAGTCCCCAGGCCAAGAGGGTAAACGAGAAGCATTGGGTACACGGCAACGATCCACGCGGATAGGCACGCGGCGCTTTCCGACCTCGCCCCCACACCTTCGGCAGCCTCTCCTGAGAGGAGAGGGGAGAATAACTTCCTTGCCACCCAATAGGTCAAGGGTGCGAGCGGAGCGCCGAAAAGAATCGCCTGTGCAAGGCGTGCCGCGAAAAAACGAGTAAAACCTGTCCCGCTGAAAAAATAGACGATGGCCAGGAAGGTTGGATAAAGCGGGGCGCGGAACGAAGTGGGAACGCCAAGCACGGGATCATAGTTTTTAACGCTGGACAAATCGAAGTTCACGTAGGGTGCGAGGCGCTGCAAGTCCGCCTGGGCATACCAGCGAAATCCATGTCCCGCCACAAGGCTGCGCGCCAGCATGTCGTACTGGAACATATCATCGAGACCAATCCCCAGCCCGCGGGTCAGTATCACTGGAATTAGACGAAGGATGAGGGCAAGAACATAAATACGAAATGTAAAAGATTTGAACATAAAACGGATTGCACAATTGTACCGTGCAATCCGTTATCGTTTTTCGCCAGGGAGGATGGCGCTTGCGCCCTTTTATGCAGGCATCCGTTCCTCAGCCTTGAGTGCCTCGATGCGTCTGGCGAGATAGGGCATGAAATAGCCGTCATATCTTTCCCAGAGTTCGGGACGCATCCAATCATTACCTTTGACATGGCCGCGGCAGTTCGGGCTGCCGCAATAACATTTAAATTCGTCATAAGAGGTACCATCACACATGGCATAATCGAAGTTCAGTTCTTCCCCAGCGTGAATATCACGCATGGCAACCAAACCGATCTGCCCCGTAAATCCAACATTCGGTTCACAGGAATGGTTGAAACAATCGCTGGGCTCCAAAGGTTCGGAAGCTTCCAGATAGAACCCTTCCTCGATTTGCAGAACGCGTTGCGTGAAGTGAGGCATATTGGGGTCGAGATCAGCTTCGGCCACAATGCGCCCACCCCACAAGCAAATCAACTCACCTTTCTGGATCGGCTCGCGGGCAAAAACGCCGCAGCCGCCTTTCTCTTCGAACAGCCCCGAATCACATTTCAGGTTTAGATAGGATTTAAACTGACCGGTCATTCTTTCCTTTCGTTTTGGTCCAAGGCGCCACTTCGCCTGTGAAGGCATTTCGCCCAGAATAATCTTTGGCATACTAACCCTGTGCACCGCATGGTGATGAGCGCCAAAGTGAATCACAACGAGCAACAGACAAACAAAAACAGCCAAAGCACAACAGCTCTGAACCACTTGTGTTGACTGCATTTGCTTAAGCAGTCCCGCCGCCTCACCAAGTCTAAGTTGGAGGGCGGCGGAAGCCCGAATTCATTCGTGGCGTAAGTTAGAAAAGGGGCACAAGGATTTCTTCATTCACTCGTGCAGTTCGTGCTATAAAGGCTCTCCTTTTGGAAGTTGTACGCAATTGTAATGGGAATCGTCGTGATGTCAATCTTTTGAACGGACGAATCTGAAAACTTTAACCTACAGCCATGTCGTTGCGAGGGCGATGATCGTCGCCCGAAGCAATCTCCTGTCAGACCAATTTCCACCAACAGCAATGGAGCCTGCCACGTTGGCACTCGACGCTATCGGATCTCAAACCTCCTCGCAATGACATCCAGTTACTTCGCTGCTCCTTCCGTCTCCGAACTTTGCGCGGAGATTCTTTGCGCAAAGAAGATCGGCAGGAAGGTAATCAAAATCACGATGGTCGCGACAACATTTGTCACAGGACGATCACGCGGACGGACAAGTTGACTAAAGATCCAGATCGGCAGCGTGGATTGTTGTCCGGCAGTAAATGTCGTTACGATCACTTCATCGAAGGACAGCGCGAAAGCCAGCATACCTCCAGCCAATAAGGCGGTCGCGAGGTTCGGCAGCACAACATAACGAAAGGTCTGGAAACCATTCGCGCCCAAATCCATCGAGGCTTCGATCTGCGAACTGGACATGCGTCGGAAGCGCGCCAGCACATTGTTATACACGGCCACCACACAAAAGGTTGCGTGACCGATGACGATCGTCCAATAAGAAAATGGAATGTTCAACGTGCCAATTGCAGAACGCAGCGCGATGCCGGTCACGATACCCGGGAGAGCAATTGGCAGGACCAACAGAAACGAAACTGCGTCCCGCCCAAAGAAATTACTGCGATAGACCGCCGCGGCGGCCAGGGTTCCCAGGACCAAGGCTGCGAAGGTTGCCACCACCGCCACCTGCAGCGACAAGGTCAGTGCCGACCATAGATCCGCACGATGGAGGGCCACACCAAACCACTTGGTTGTCAGCCCCGGCAGAGGAAAAGAATAGGCGGCTTCATCCGTGGTAAACGAGTACAGGAAAATGATCGCCAGCGGAACATGCAGAAAGAGCAGCGCGCCAACGGCAGCCAACACCAAACCAAAAGATGGCTTTTCGCCATAGGATTTAGAGCGCATCGAAAGCTCCCAGCCTGCGGGCGATCAAAAGATAGACAATCATAATGACCACCGGGCCCATCGTCATGGCCGCCGCCAAAGGAATATTGCCGGCCGTGCCCTGGTAGATATAAACCGCCTGCCCGATAAAGAAACGCGAGTTCCCCAACGACTGCGGAACGATGAAATCACCCAGCGTCAGCGAAAAGGTAAAGATGGAACCCGCGACCACGCCGGGAAACGCCAGCGGCAGAATCACATTGCGAAAGGTTTGTCCGGCATTGGCACCAAGATCGCTCGAAGCCTCGATCAAGGATCTTGGCACGCGCTCCAGGGCGGTCTGAATGGGAACGATCATATACGGCAGCCAGATATAACAGAAGGCAATAAACATTCCGAGAGGTGATAATCGAGAGCGAGGAACCACCAATACCCGGAATGGACAACAGCTTATCCAGGGCAAATTGCAAACCGAACAAACTGAGAAACCAGGAAATGATCCCCTCCTTGGCAAGGATCAATTTCCAGGAATAGACGCGCACCAAATAACTTGACCACAACGGCAGGGTCACCGCAATATACAAATAGGTCTTCAAACGCGGGGAGGCAAAGCGCGGCAATATAATAGGCCAATGGAAAAGCAATGATGGCATCAGCCACCGTGACCGTCATGGCCATGCCGGCCGTCCGCCCGAAGATGCCGAGGTTGGTCGGCGTAAAAAGTTCCGCGTAGGTGCGCAGCGTAAATTGTTGCACCACCAATCCGGTGAACTCTTCGAGATAGTAGAAACTGTTGATAAGCAAAGCAAACAGTGAACCCAGGTATACCACCAGCATATACAACATGGGCGGTCCGAGCAGGAGAGCCAATAGTAATTTTGGGCGCTGGTACAAATACGTGGAAAGGCGGTTTAACACATCAACCTCCCACGTGGCTGATATGGTCTTTGTGCCAGAATAAACACACCTGCTGTCCCTTGACCGATAAGACATCCATGGAGGTGGTTTTCAGATTCTGTTCGATGACAATTACATCCACGCCATTTTCAATCTCAACCAGGTAACGAGTATACAAGCCCAAATAGATAACATCGCGCACAACGCCATCGATGGAAAGCATATCTTTCCCAGGCTTATCATTTACGGAACCAAGATGAATCTTCTCGGGGCGGATCGAAAACATCTGCGCTGAACCGGTGATGCGCCTCGCCGCCTCCCCACTGATCAGATTGGAGGTACCGACAAAGCCAGCTACGAAAGAAGAGGCGGGCCGTTCGTACACTTCTGAGGGCAGGCCCACCTGTTCGATCTTTCCTTCGCTGAACACAGCGATACGATCGCTCATGGTCAGTGCTTCCTCCTGATCGTGCGTAACGAAGATGAAGGTAATGCCGACGCGCTTTTGAATAGCTTTCAGTTCCACCTGCATTTGTTGACGCAATTTGAGGTCGAGCGCGCCGAGCGGCTCATCGAGCAGGAGCACCTTGGGATGATTGATCAAGGCACGCGCCAGAGCGACGCGTCTGACGTTGTCCGCCGGAGAGTTGGGAAGGCTTGCGTTCCGCAAATCCGGAGAGTTGAACGAGATCCAGCATCTCGTCCACGCGTTTGAGGCGTTCGGTTTTCTCAACTTTTTTAACCATGAGTCCATAAGCCGATGTTATCCCCCACGTTCATGTGCGGAAACAAAGCATAATCCTGAAAGACGGTATTTACATCCCGCGCGTAAGGCGGCAAATTGGAAACATCCTGCTCATATAAAAAAATATTTCCGGCAGTGGGACGGTCAAAGCCGGCGATCATGCGCAGGCAGGTGGTCTTCCCTGAACCGGACGGACCCAACATGGAAAAAAATTCACCGTCGCGAATTTCAAGATCGGCACGGTCGACTGCTTTTACATTCCCGAAATGGCGGCTGACGTTTTCAAAGCGGATGGCAGAGGCTGTCATGCGGTTGTGATTCTCCAATGGAGTTTCGGGCAGGGAGCAATCCTTGCCCAAAACTATCTCCATTTACACTACTGACCACTAATGATCCCAACATAGGTTTCCACCCATTTGCTGTAGGGAATACAGCCGCCTTTGCCGGTACTGCACTCGGCCGTTGGTGTACGCCAGAACCAGATCTTATCGAAGTTATCGAAACCGTTGGTTGCACAACCATCATCACCGAGTAGTTCATTGCCTGTACAAGCCGCAGGCACGGCCGGGACTGAACCAAACCAGGACGCCAGATCGCCTTGCAGTTTGGGATTCAACGACCACTCCAGCCATTTGTAGGCACAGTTGGGATGCGGTGCATCCACATGCATCATGGTGGTATCCGCCCAACCCGTCGCGCCCTCTTCGGGAATGACGGAAGATACATTCACGCCATCCATAAAGTTGACCTGGAACGGCCACGAACCGGATGCCACCACGCCTTCATTGACGAAGTCATCCATCTGAACGTAGGCGTCATGCCAGTAACGATTGATCAGTGGGCGTTGCGCCCTGAGCAGACTCGCCACCGCATCGAACTGCTCCTGATTCAAATCATAGGGATTGTCAATTCCCAATTCCGGGTTGTGATACTTCAAATAGAGGGCAGCATCAGCCAGATAGATGGGACCATCATAGGCTTGCACACGCCCTTTATTGGATTGACCGTCTGGCAGGGTCATTTCTTCGAAGGTCACATCCCACGAGGTCGGCGCCTGTGTAAACACATCCGCGTTGTACATCAACACATTTGGCCCCCACTGATATGGAACACCGTAATGGACTCCGTCCACCGTATGCCAGGGCGCATTCTTCAAACGATCATCCACGGTATTCCAGGAGGGAATCAAATCGATATTGATCGGCTGGACCTTGCCAGCCGCGATCAAACGATTCGACGCATCACCAGAAGCGGTCACCAGATCAAAGCCACCTTGATTCATCAAGGTCACCATCTCATCGGAGGTGGCTGCGACTTTGTTCGTCACCTTGCAACTTGTCTCTTTCTCGAACTCAGTTACCCAGTCATAAGCGGGGTCGGTCTCGCCGCGCTCGATATAACCCGCCCATGAAATAATCGAAACTTCACCTTCTCCATCACCGACCGAGGTCTTCGTTTTGGGGCCACTGGCTGCACCGCCACAGGCCGAAAGTGCAAGGCTGAACAGAGCCACCATACTACACACCATGAACCATTTGGATTTCACTAAAGTGCTGTGCATATCTCTTCTCTCTCCTTGGGAAATTGGGTTGGCGAACATGATGAACTGAAGTGGTTTACTGGCTGGGTCGGAATGACCTCCTTCCATGTAAAGAAAGATACACCACCAATGAGGTTTCGATACGACGACTCTATTCAATTATATGGAAACAGGGGAGTCAAAGTCAATCAGCAGTTTCCGATAAAGACACTTGAATCGGAAACCGGACTCGCCTGACACCGGCCGGAAGTTGTTCGTTTACCCCGAGGCAAGCCTCACCAGGGCGCGGAAGCCGCCATAGGCAGGGGCCACCTCTTGCGCGGTGAAAGTGACGCAGGTGCCCTGGCGTTCCGTAAAAGGCAGGCATCTGGCGTGATCCGCCATATCGGAGGTAAAAAACTCGACTGCGACGCGAACAGGCGTATCCACCACAAAAGGCTCAGGTACATCGTTGTTCGATAAACGTTCCACGGCGCGCGCCGCGCAGGAAAAGATCAGTTCCTGTGCTACTTGCGGAGTCAGGCACTCCGCCGCAAAACGTCCGGTGGAACGCTTGACCACTGCCGTTTCCATATCGCCCAATAATTCGACGATCTGCGCACACGCCGTCTGGTCACCGGAAGCCATAATGACCGGCGCGCCGAAGTGACCTGCCACGGCTGCATTCAATCCATATTCACCCGTCAAAATATCATTCAACCAAATATTGGCAACCACCTTCGAAGACCAGGTATGATCAAGAACCGCGTTCGGCGTTCCATTACGCGCGTGATAGCCGATGAAAAACACGCCATCCACGTTTTCATCGATCCCCTCCATCATTGAGAAGGGAGAAGGCGAACCGGTGTTCAAGCGCGACCGAGCGTCAAGCTCCTCGATCAAAATATTCGACCCGTTCCAATGTCCATCTGCAACAATGACCTCATCCGCGCCAGCCTCATACGCACCGCGAACCGCCGCGTTGACATCCTGCGTCATCATTTTCCGAAAGCGCGTGTACTCTTGATGCCCGGGCGTGACTTGTTCCCAGGTAGTGACACCAGTGACGCCTTCCATATCAGTTGCAATCAGGATCTTCATGAAAGCTTTGCCTCCATCTCTGTATTTCCTTGTTTCAAAATCCATTTGTCAACCCAGCGACCAACCAATGGATAATGATAGTCATCTCCCTTGAGTACACGGTATCCTGCCCATTGAGCCAAGATATGTAACAGGGGAATCAATAACACGATCACAAGACCAAACAACAATAAAGCGGCCAAAATTACCGGACCAATTATTCCTAAAGGGGAATGATTCTCGGATCTTCCAAACCAACCGATGGAACCGATCAGTGCAAAAAGGCCAAAGGTGTATAGAAACGATCCCCCGAAATAAAACAGAGTTGTTACAGTTTGATAAACCAGCGTTTGTATCGCTTGAAACCTTAGAAAGAGACTTTGCTTATGGTATAGGATCAAGGCGGTCAATGGCGCGAAGATGCCCCAGAACAGGATGAGTATGCCGAAATGTCCCATCGCCGCCACCCAACGGAATTCATGATCTTCAACCAACCAGCTTGATTGATCTGTGGCCTTCAATGATTCATATCCAAGATAACGCTCTAGGCGCTTCCCCATGATGGGATAGCGAAAATCCCTGCCGAATGCACACGCCAGAGCTGCGATGATTGGCAAAAGAAAATAGAGGGCAAATAATCCAAACAAAGCAATGAAAACCAACAACATACCTGAGCTTGGGAACCCCGTTGTGTCACCACCATTCACCTCACCCCGAAAGCTTGTCAGAACCCGGATGGACACGATTACAAGCATTACGACCAGATAAGATAATATCCAGATAGTAAAACCCAACGATTGATATCCCAGGGCTTGCAAGGCCTGTAAGGAAGCATAATTCGATTTCCGCCGCTGAGCCGACCAGCCGACGATCGGCAAGGCAATGCCCATGCCAAACGCCAATGCAGAAAGATGCGAGATAGCCGCCCAGATACGTTCTTCCGTGGTGGGTGTCGTATTCATTCTTTTCGTCTGACCTCTGGGCTGATTTTATCAGAGAGCCGCGCGACGATAACACAAGGCGCGAAGCGGTATAATCGCGAAAGATCAATTCCTGGAGGAAGCATGTCCGATGTAGCTCTTTTTTCCCTGAATGAAGAACACAAGATGATACGTGAGGCAGCCCACGATTTCGCGCAGAACGAGATCGTTCCCATCGCGGCCGAATTCGATGAAAGCGGCGAATTCCCCCATCAGACCATCAAGAAGATGGGCGAGATGGGCTTCATGGGGATTGAAGTCCCCGAAGAAAACGGCGGTGCGGGGATGGATACGCTGGCTTATGTGCTGGCCCTCGAAGAGATCTCCAAGGCGGATGCCTCGCACGGGGTCATCATGTCCGTGAATAATTCGTTGTATTGTCACGGCATCATGAAGTTCGGCACAGAGGAACAAAAGAAGAAGTTCGTCACGCCGATTGCCTCCGGGAAGGCGGTCGGTGCGTATTCGCTCACGGAACCGCAATCCGGCTCCGACGCCGGGACGATGACGAGCCGCGTCACGGGCGATGGCGATTTTTACGTTTTGAACGGACGCAAATCCTGGGTCACCAGTGGACCGGTGGCCGATTACTACGTTGTCTTCATGATGAGCGATCCGTCCAAAAAACAGAAAGGCATCAGCGCGTTTTTGGTCGAAGCAGGAACACCGGGCCTGACGCGTGGAAAAAAGGAACCGAAGCTGGGAATCCGGGCTTCGGCCACCAGCGAGTTGATCTTCGAGAATTGCCGCGTACCGGTTGCCAATCGTCTCGGCGCGGAAGGCGAAGGCTTCAAGATCGCGATGACCGTGCTGGATGCCGGTCGGATTGGGATCGCCACGCAGGCGCTGGGGATCGCGGAAGCGGCCTACGAAGCCGCGCGCCAGCACGCGGTCCAGAGAGAGGCGTTCGGTCAACCAATCGGCGGATTCCAGGGAACAGGATTCAAAATCGCCGATATGAAGACGCGCATCGAAGCCTCCCGCCTATTGATCTACAACGCGGCCATGGCCAAAGAAAAATCGAAAAAAGATGGAAGTCGTTATTCACTCGAAGCCTCCATGGCCAAACTGTTTGCATCCGAAACCGCCATGTACGTCACCCATCAAGCCGTTCAAATCCATGGTGGCATGGGCTACAGCAAGGAATTGCCGGTCGAGCGCTATTTCCGCGACGCCAAGATCACCGAAATTTACGAGGGGACAAGTGAGATCCAACGACTGGTCATCTCACGCAATGAGCTGGGGCTGAAATAGATGCAGGCCCCCCCCGATGCTCAACCTGCGGTGGATGCACAAAGAGCATTATTGATCAGTTGCCTGCTTGGCGGTGGGATCCTGCTTCTGTTTTTCTCCGTACAAGCCAGAACAGACCTGCCTCCCGAATTGCGTTCCAACACCCTCTGGGCGCTGGTTATCGGACCGTTTTTTTTCATCCTGGGGTTGATGTCTTTTCAGAACGAGAGAGTCTTTACATGGTGGAACGATAAATTAAACAAACGTGCCGCCTGGTTTGGCATCAATACATGGCAGGTAGTTCTGTTGCTCATGAGTCCCGCCTTTGCTGTGATTGCCACGAACGCGGCTGGTTTTTGGAAAAGGCTTTACAGTCCGGGTGTCGCGATTACGGCATGGATCTTGGGAGTCACGCTGGCCATCCTTGGCAGCCTTCAATGGGGAAAAGAAAAGATCCATCTGTCTCGAAACACTTTACTGTGGATATTATTTCTTACAGTATTTGCGCTGCTGGTTCGTGGCATCGCCACTGCACGGATTCCCATTCTGTTATCCGGAGATGAAGGCTCAGCGGGCATCACTGCCATGGATTTTGTCAGGGGGGATTGGAATAATATCTTTACAACTGCCTGGTTTGCCTTCCCCTCCTTCTTTTCCTTTATACAATCGCTCTCTATTCGTATTCTGGGGCCGAGCGTGGAGGCCTTGCGCATCCCCTCGGCCATTGCCGGAGCACTCACTGTTGCGGCGACCTATCTCTGCGGAAGGAAAATGTTCAGCGAGCGTGCCGGCATTTTTGCCGCGCTCTTTTTATCTGCACTTCATTTCCATGTGCATTTCAGCCGCCTGGGATTGAACAATATCTGGGATGGGCTGTGGTATGTGATCACCATGGGAGCGCTATGTTATGGCTGGCAACATGAGCAAAGAAACGCCTATTTGATTGCAGGGTTTAGCCTGGGGTTTTCGCAATATTTTTATACCAGCAGCCATGCCTTGTTTGCGATCATTCTAGTTGGCATCCTTCTGGCGGCCATATTCGCGCCCGATCGCCTCAAAGGTGCCTGGCCGAACATCATTCTTATGATGCTGGTGACGGTCGCCATCGCCCTGCCGTTGGCATTGTTCTATCTGAGCGACCCGAGGCAGTTCTTTGCACCTTTCCAGCGGGTTTCCATTTTCAGGGGCTGGCTCGATGGGCAGATCATTGCCACAGGACAACCTGCCTGGAAGATTTTGTTACAACAAATCGGCACGGGACTGCAGGCATATACCTACACTCCGATCATTTTCTGGTATAAACCGGAAACGCCAATCCTGCGTCCCATTGGCGTCGCACTGTTTTACCTGGGTTTGATATTCCTGTTTTTACAAGATAGAAATAGCCGGCTCGTCCTGCTGGCTTTATGGTTGCTCGCCTTTGGCTTCATGGGCGGCCTCAGCGACTCAACTCCAGCCGCGCAAAGGTACGTGGCTGCGGCGCCCGCCTGCACCTTGATCGTGGGATACGGATTGGACAAAATCACGCAGGTTGGAGAACAGCTGTGGCCAAAGCGAGCAAAAATATTCACGGTGGTTGCTTATCTGGTCATGATTTTTGCAATGGCAAGTGATCTGATCTTTTATTTTTACGAATATACACTCAAGAGTGAAATCGACAACATCGCCAGCAACGGAATGATCGCACAGCAACTTGCCACCTACCTGAAAGACAGACCGGACGGTACACAAGTGGCGTTTTTTAATTCCCCTGGTATGGGATATTATTCCATTCCCAGCATTCAATACCTGGCTCCGCAGGTGAAGGGCACAGATGTCACGGCGTCATGGAATCAGTTTGATCATTCCAGCTTCGACAGCCAGAATATCATCTTCGTCTTCCTGCCAAGCCGTGAGGATGAAATCGACGTTGTCAGGATGGAATATCCTGGCGGCGTCCTGACAACGCAAAAAGCCTGGAACAATCAGACTTTGTATTGGTTATACGATTATGGTGCGCCGTAGTAGCAGCCAAAGATCGAGAAGCATCCCAAATCAGTTACAATCGTCACAATGAAAACTGTTCTCTTCCGTCAACATGGCGGACCTGAAGTCCTTGAATATACAGATTTTCCAATCCCTGAACCAAAGCCCCGCGAAGCATTAATTCGATTACATGCCGCGGCACTCAATCGCATGGATGTGACGGTGCGCAATGGCTGGCCTGGCTTGAAACTGGAGTTGCCGCATATCAATGGTGCGGACGGTGCAGGAGAGGTGGCCGCTCTTGGCAGTAGTGGAGATGGGAGACTGGAAATTGGCGATCATGTGGTGATCAATGCCAATCTTGGCTGTGGGAAGTGTGAATTCTGTCTGGCAGGAAAAGATAACATGTGTCTGGAATGGCATTTGCTCGGTGAGACAGTACGCGGCACATATACGGAATATATCGCTCTACCCCTCAAGCAACTCCATCGCTTACCCCATGATTTTGATTATCACCAAGCCGCGGCGGCTGCATTGGTTTATCAAACGGCCTGGCATTCGCTGATCAAACGTGGCAACTTGCAGAAAGGTGAAACGGTATTGATCGTCGGTGCAGGAGGCGGAGTAAACACCGCCAGCATTCAGATCAGCAAATATATGGGCGCACAGGTAGCAGTGGTGGGCTCAGAGGCGAAGAAATTGGAAAAGGCCGAAGCAATCGGCGCGGATATTCTGATCGATCGCTCGAAGGAGCCAGACTGGTCGAAGGCAGTTTTCCTGGCTACAAACAAACGCGGCATGGATGTGGTGGTAGACAATGTCGGTATTACCTTCATGCAAAGCCTGCGTACGCTGCGCAAAGGCGGCCGGCTTCTCACGGTCGGTAACAGCGGCGGCGCACGCTTTGAGATCGATAATCGTTATATCTTCGCCAAACATTTGAGCATTCTTGGTGCCACCATGAGCACGCGCCAGGACTTCACAGAAGTGATGGAGTTGGTCATAGCGGGAAAACTAAAACCGATCCTGGATAGAACCTATACGCTCAAAGAAGCCGCAGCAGCCCAGGAACGTTTGTGCCCCACAGGCGAAAGCTACGGGGTCTTCGAGAAGAGTGAAAACTTTGGAAAGATCACATTGGATATTCCTTGATCCACAGGACTGCCATGCATGTTCACAGGATTGGTTCGCGCATGAAACGCATCCCCTGGTTTGAAATTTTATTGATCATTGTTGTCATGTCCATTGGATTGTATGCCGCGTTCTCTGATGGACAGAATTTATCCTGGCGCTGGTTCACGCGCGACGATGCCTATTACTATTTCAAGGTCGCACAAAACATCAGTGAAGGGCATGGCAGCACCTTCGACGGCATCAATCCGACCAACGGCTATCATCCCTTATGGATGCTGGTCTGCATTCCGATTTTCGCGCTGGCCCGTTTCGATCTGATCCTGCCATTGCGTATTCTTTTGCTGGTGATGAGCGGCCTATCTGTTGCGACGGGCATTCTTTTGTATCGGCTCATTGGAAGGATCTTTGCGCCCGCGATTGGTGCGATGGCCGCGGTGTTTTGGGTATTCAGCTACGATGTGCTGATCAACGTGTATCAACAGGGATTGGAATCCGGAATCGCGGCTTTTTTCATTGTGCTGCTGGCATATGAATTGTTCAAGTTCGAAAAACTCTGGCGCAAGGCGGATGTCTCTCGGGTACAACTTTCCCGGCTGGCCGTCATCGCCGTACTGGCAATTTTCAGCAGACTCGACCTTGTCTTTCTCGCCGGAATTGCAGGCCTCTGGATCGTCTTCCGCGGGCATCTGCTGCGCTATTTCCTGCCATTGGATATCGTGTCTTTTATCGTCGCCACGTTGCTGGCCTTCCTCGTCAGAGTGGATATTCGCGATTACTATCTTTATACGGACATCGCGCTGGGTATGGTGGCTTGCGGGGTGGTAATCAAAATTGCATGTGCGTATTTCTTTGGTTTATATCAGCGTCCTCACTTGTTGAAGATCAGTGATCTGCTGAAGCGAGTTTTCTTATCCAGCAGCACGAGTTCAGTAATCGTCGGCGCGCTGATGTTGTTTAGCTTGCGCCTTGGATTGTTGCAAGGTTCTTTCTCGCGCTTGATCATTTTGATCGACCTGGCATTTACAATTTTGATTTTGGGCATCAGTCGTTTCATCTTCAAAGGTCTGCATACAGATCAGTCCATCACCGTGAATTCAGAGGTGAAACCTGTTGCCGCCCTGCGTATCCACTGGAGGAAATGGATCAGTGATGGAGCGGTGTATTATGGCATTGTCTTCGGTGCGCTCGGCATTTATATGGTTTGGAGCAAATTCGCTTTTGGCACGTTTTCTCCGGTCAGCGGACAGATCAAACATTGGTGGGCAACTCTTCCGGGCCATGCTTATGGGGGTACCACACGCGATACCCTTTCCTTTTTCGGACTCAGCTACTACACCGATGCGAATGCCTGGAATCCGGTATCCAGATTTTTCGGAAACTGGGCGGAGAATATGCAAGGATTGCGTATCGAAGATGGCTGGCGTTATCTCCTGCTGCTGGCGGGTTTCGCCATTCTGTTCTATCTGCTCTTATTAACCAATCGCAGGAAAGGAAAAACAGCCCTCACACAAATGAGTATTATCCCGCTCTTGAGCGGCGCCTGGTTACAAGTATTTTATTATCATGCCACAGGCTATGCCGCTTATCAGGAGTGGTATTGGGTCAGCCAATTGGTAATCATCGTTCTCACCCTGAGTCTAATCCCCGGTATGTTGTATAAATTAATTCAAGGCATCCCCTACAAGAACATCCTCGCCTGGGCATTGGCCGCGTATTTAGGCATCTCCATGGGAAGTTCATTTTGGAAGCTTGTACAAGTGACGATGCCTTATCATTATTGGGCGGCGGATGCTCCTTACATTGACATCGTACCGCTGCTCGAAGAAAACACACCACCTGGCAGCATCATCGGGTTCACCGGTGGAGGCAACACCGGTTATTTCATCCACGACCGTACCATTGTCAATATGGACGGTCTGATCAACAGCTATCCTTATTTTCAGGCCCTGCAAAAGGAAAAAGCCGGCAAGTATCTGGAAGCGATGGGGCTTGACTATGTACTGGCGAATCCAACCATACTGGATCAGCAGCCTTATAAAGGTCAATTTAATGAATATTTGGAAATGGTCAATGTTAGCTACGGCGGGAAGCAACTTATGCGCTATCGCGCGCCCTGAAAAGGATACACTTTCGCATCTTTCCACACCGAAACCTGTTACCATTGTCGAGACAATTCCATGCCCCGCCGACGTCCTTTTGGTGTAACCCTGCTCCTGTGGCTGGTGTTAAGCCTATCAGCGTGGGGACTGGTCCGCTTGCTGGCCACCTTGCGCTGGTGGGAGGTGCTGTCCGAGTTTCAGGCGCGCCTGAGCCCGCTATATTTGTCCATAACGGGAGCAGGCTGGGCCCTCGCGGGAGGCGTTCTGCTGTGGAGTATCTTCAGCGCACAGGCATGGTCGCCCACGGTAATTTCCATCTCCGTATTCCTGTTTCTGGCGGAATATTGGATCGAGCGGATCGTTTTCGAAGGCCCGCGCGCCAATCTCCCTTTTGCGTTGTTCGCATCCGTTTTGTTATTAGGGGTGACGGTAGTCAGCGCGTTCAATCGAAGGACAAAAAACTTTTTGATAAGAAGTGAGGAACATGAGCAACGAAACGAAAATGCAAATGCTGCGTGAACAAAAAGCCAAATCACGCACGGGCGGCGGTGCGGAGCGTGTGGAGGTACAACACAAAAAAGGACGCATGACCGCGCGTGAACAAATCGATCTCCTATTGGATAAAGGCTCCTTTCGGGAAGTCGATGCGTTTGTCCAGCACCGTACTCATAACTTTGAGCTTGATAAGCAAAAGTACATGAGCAATTCGGTGGTGACCGGCTGGGGAACGATCGAGGGCCGGTTGGTCTATGTCTTCTCACAGGATTTCACCGTATTTGGTGGCAGCCTGGGTGAAGTGCACGCCGAAAAGATTTGCAAGATCATGGACATGGCAATGAAGAATGGCGCACCCATGATCGGCTTGAATGATTCCGGAGGTGCGCGCATTCAAGAAGGCGTGGTATCGCTGGCAGGCTACGCGGATATCTTTTTGCGCAACACGATGGCCTCCGGTGTGATCCCACAAATCTCTGCCATTATGGGACCTTGTGCTGGCGGCGCCGTCTATTCCCCGGCATTGACCGATTTTATTTTTATGACACGCAACACTTCTTATATGTTCGTCACCGGCCCGGATGTAGTGAAGGCCGTCACGCATGAAGAAGTCTCCTTTGAAGATTTGGGCGGAGCCAGCGTACACTCGGAAAAATCCGGTGTATGTCATATTGCCGCCGATAGTGAAGCCGATACTTTATATTTGATACGTAAATTGTTGGGGTATCTTCCACAAAACAATATGGAAGATCCGCCGTATATGGCAAGCGATGATCCGTTGCGCATGGACGAATCACTTGATACGCTCATTCCCGATGATCCAAACAAGCCGTATGATATCAAGGAAGTAATCGAAAGAATTGTCGATGGAGGTCAATTTTTCGAAATCCATGAAAATTATGGGCCAAACATTGTGGTAGGTTTCGCACGGCTCGGTGGACATTCCGTTGGCATCGTAGCGAATCAACCGGCGGTGCTGGCCGGTGTATTGGATATCGACGCAAGTGAAAAGGGTGCGCGCTTTGTCCGCTTTTGCGATGCGTTTAACATTCCGATCATCACCTTTGAAGATGTACCCGGATTCATGCCCGGGACAAATCAGGAGCATCACGGCATCATCCGCTCCGGCGCCAAGCTGCTCTATGCCTACTGCGAAGCTACGGTGCCGAAATTAACGGTCATCACGCGCAAAGCCTACGGCGGTGCCTATTGTGTGATGTCATCCAAACATATCCGTAGTGACCTGAATCTGGCCTGGCCCTCGGCAGAGATTGCGGTGATGGGACCGGATGGCGCCGTCAATATTGTCTTCCGCAAGGAGTTGGGAAAGGCTGAGGATCCGGTCAAGAAAAAAGCAGAGTTGGTCGCCGACTACCGCGAGAAATTCGCCAACCCATATATCGCGGCGGAACGCGGTTATATTGATGATGTGATCGAGCCAAAGGAGACGCGTCCGCGCCTGATCAACGCACTGGAAATGTTGAGCAACAAGCGTGAGGGCAACCCGGCCAAGAAGCATGGGAATATTCCTTTGTAACCCATCTTTGCGGGGAACGGAGTGAGACGGCAAATTCAGCTTGAATGGTTACTTGCGATTGCCACCTGGCGCTAAAGCGCCCATCGCAATAACAGAGTAATAATGAGGTGTCATGTTTAAAAAAGTATTGGTTGCAAACCGGGGAGAGATCGCTGTACGCATCATCCGCGCCTGCCGCGAACTGGGCATTGAAACCGTGGCGGTCTATTCAGAGGCGGATCGTCGCGCACTTCACGTACGATATGCCGATGAGGCCTATTTACTCGGCCCGGCGCCTTCGCGAGATTCCTATTTGCGGGCGGACAAGATTATCGACATCGCGCGCAAATGCGAGGCCGACGCCGTCCATCCGGGCTATGGTTTTCTGGCGGAACGTGAAGACTTTGCGGCTGCCTGTGCAGAGGCGGGCATCGCTTTTATCGGGCCGAAACCATCCTCGATCGCGGCGATGGGTGACAAAGCCGAGGCACGCGCGACGGTGATCAAAGCAGGCGTCCCGGTCGTACCAGGTACTGAAGATGTTGGCAACATGACCGATGACGAACTGCTGGCGAAAGCCCCTCAGATCGGATTCCCTTTACTGGTCAAGGCCACGGCAGGCGGTGGTGGAAAAGGCATGCGGGAAGTAAAAAACCTGGAGGAAATGCCGATCCTCCTGCAATCCGCACGACGCGAGGCGGAATCCGCTTTCGGCGATGGAAACGTTTATCTGGAAAAATTGGTGGAGGGTGCGCGGCACATCGAAATCCAAATCCTGGCCGATTCACATGGCAATGCCATCCATTTGGGAGAACGTGAATGTTCCCTGCAGCGCCGTCATCAGAAGCTGGTGGAAGAAGCGCCCTCACCGGCGCTGGAAGATGATTTGCGCCAGAACATGGGTAATGTGGCTGTAAAAGCTGCCATGGCCGTGGATTACGTCAACGCCGGTACGATCGAATTCCTGCTGGACAAAGACAAGAATTTTTATTTCCTGGAAATGAATACGCGCTTGCAGGTGGAACATCCAATTACGGAGATGGTCACTGGCATCGATATTGTAAAGGAACAGATCCGTGTGGCACGTGGGCGCACCTTAAGCTACAAACAGGATGAAATTGTTTTCAATGGTCATGCGATTGAATGCCGCATCAACGCAGAAGATCCCTATGACAATTTTATGCCTTCGACAGGGCGCATCACTCACAGTTTGATTCCCACTGGTCCAGGCGTACGCGTGGATACAGGCGTATATCCCGGGTTTGAGATCACGCCCTTTTATGATCCAATGATCGCCAAATTGATCGTATGGGGCGAGACGCGCGCGCAGGCCATTTTGCGGATGCGGCGTGCGCTGGAAGAATATCGTATCGTCGGTGTGCGCACCAACATCCCCTTCCATCAGATGCTGATGGATTCAGCCCGCTTTATGGGCGGACAATACGATACGCGCTTTGTCGAGGAACGCTTCTCCATGAACGAGCCGGAGGAAACCAGGCAGGCCAATGCAGAAACCGCGGCCATTCTGGCAACGCTGGTGGCACACCGTGAAACTGAACGGTCGGCCAACGTCGTCATGCGCAACGAACGGGATACCAGCAATTGGAAATGGGTTGGCCGCTGGGAAAGAATGCACAGATAAACCATGAAATACATAACAACCATCGAAGGCAAACAATTCCTGATCGAAGTCATCGACGACAAGCACGTCAGCGTGGATGGAAAGATTTATGAAGTGGATTTCGAGTCTGTCAGCGGACAGCCGGTCTTTTCGCTAATTGTCAACGGCAAATCGCATGAATCTTATGTGGCACAAAGCGATGACGACTGGCAGGTGCTCTTACACGGACGCTTGTACCCGGTGACCGTCGAGGATGAACGCGAAAAGCGTCTGCGCCGCGCAGCTGGCGGAGGTGTAGCGGAGACCGGCGAATTCCATCTCAAAGCACCCATGCCTGGGCTGGTCGTAGCGATACCCGTTGAGGAAGGCCAGGAGATCAAGAAGGGGCAGGTGCTCCTGATCCTTGAATCCATGAAAATGCAGAACGAACTCAAGTCGCCCAGGGATGGCATCGTGGGCCGTGTGCGCGTCGAGCCAGGTGAAAAGGTCGAACAGAAACAGACGTTGCTTAGCGTTCAATAGGCAGGACAACAAATGCAGGAAACGGAAGCCAAGTTCTACGTTCAGGATCTGAACAAGATCAAAACGCGGCTTGAAGTGATGGCCGCGACCTTGATACAGGAACGCGTGCTGGAAAAGAATTTCCGCTTCGACCTGCCGGATGCCAGCCTCAGTTCCAATGGATGCGTCCTGCGCCTGAGACAGGACACAGGGGCGCGACTCACCTATAAGAGTGCCGGCACAAATGAGGGAGGCGTGTTAAGCCGCAGGGAAATCGAATTCACCGTTGAAGACTTTGAGCGGGCGAAAGATTTTCTTGAAGCCCTTGGCTATCAAAAACTCTTCTACTATGAAAAATATCGCACTACTTATGACCTGCAGTCATTACATGGTTTCATTCACATCATGTTGGATGAACTGCCTTATGGAAGTTTCATCGAAATAGAGGGCGCAACCGTACAAGACATTCGCACGGTTGCAGAACACCTGCATCTGCATTGGGGAGCAGCCATTGCGGCAAGCTATCATGCGCTCTTCGAGCGAGGACGAACAGCGCTGGAGTATTCCTTCCAAGATCTTTCGTTTGAAAATTTCGAAAACATTCAGCTTATGGCCTCTGATCTGGGAGTCCGCCCGGCAGATGAAGAAATAACTTAAGAATCCCCTTATCCAAAAGTATTGATAATCATTTCAAAACAACGTATACTGAGCTTGCTTTCTTTAATTTGCACATCTTAGAAAGGATTCTGTTCCATGCACAATCGTCATCCTGTTAATTGTATTCTTCCCCTCATATTTTAAAAAATATCGCCACCAAGGGTACCGAAGAACAGAAAGTTCTTGCCATAAGCACTTTGAAAACCTCTGAACAGATCCGCGGTCAGCGACATGCGCTTTCCGAATTTCAGGCCGCGACGTTCCGCGTTGCTATGGCCGGCAAGGAACGCATTGTTTACGATGCCAAGAATGGATCAAACCTGCCGGGTACCATCGTGCGTCGGGAAGGCGGGGACCCCAACAGCGATGTGGCTGTCAATGAGGCTTATGATGGCAGCGGCTATACCTACGATTTATACAACGAGGTATACCAAAGGAACTCCATCGACGGAAATGGCATGCGTCTGGACTCAACTGTCCATTATCAAAAGGGTTACGATAATGCTTTCTGGAACGGCGAGCAGATGGTATATGGCGATGGGGATGAAAACCTGCCTGAAAGCCAACGATTGTTCAATCGCTTCACGATCGCGCTGGACGTGATCGGTCATGAGTTGACCCATGGTGTCACTCAATTCGAAGCCAAGCTCACCTATTCGCAACAACCTGGTGCTCTGAATGAATCGATGTCAGATGTGTTTGGGTCGCTAGTAAAGCAATATCACCTCAAACAGACCGCAGCAGACGCCGATTGGATCATCGGCCAGGGACTGCTTACCAAAAACGTGAACGGGGTTGGCATCCGTTCAATGAAAGCTCCTGGTACGGCTTATGACGATCCTGTCTTGGGCAAAGATCCACAACCAGCCAATATGAACGATTATGTGAATACCATCAGTGACAACGGCGGAGTCCACATCAATTCAGGAATTCCCAACCATGCCTTCTATGCTGTAGCAACTGAGATTGGCGGAAATGCATGGGAGAAGGCTGGGCAGATCTGGTATGTCACTTTGCGGGATAAACTACAGGCAAATTCCAGTTTCCAGGATTGCGCCAATCTGACGTACAGCACTGCTGGCGAGTTGTTTGGTGCGGGCAGCCTGGAACAACAAGCGGTCGCAAAAGGCTGGAGCGAAGTTGGCATCACAGCCGGTGGAAACGGTGGCAGCACGCCGCCGGATTCCGGTGGTGGTTGTCTCGAAGCACTGCTGCGCTTTCTCGGTGCGGCACCGGCGAAATAAAGAGTAGATCATGGATTTCGAACGGATCAAGTTTGAACGGACAGGCGGATTTGCCGGTATGCGCTTCGCGGCAGACTTCAGCCCCGATGAGCTGCCCGACGAAGAAGCCCATACAATTGAAACCCTGCTCGATCGGCTGGATTTCAATAAGTTACCCGAGCAGATGATGAACAAATCATCAGGATCGGATCAGTTCACTTACACAATCACTGTTGAGACAAAAAAATGGAAGCACACCGTGATCACGGGAGACGCTTCGGCAAGTGAGAACCTTCAGTCTCTCTTCGAGCTGCTCAACCAGATCGCCCGCCAGCAAATGCGAAAAAAATAAATGGAGAACCTCCGGTTGCAGAATCGGAGGTTTTTGTTTGCTTCATGATTTAACGTTTCATGGAATGACGAAGAAAGAAGTAAGCGACCAACTGCCAGCAGTGTTTCCATAAAGCGCTGACACTCTCCAGTAAAGTTCCGTATCAGACGGAAGATCATGGAGGAAAACATAACGAGAGTCAACTGTGGTGGCAAACACCAGATAGCTCGAAGACGCAAAGTGAGGGTCTGTGGCTACCTGTACCAGGTATCCTGTCGCGCCAGCTAGATCACTCCAATCCAATACTGGCCTCTGGCCCACCACGGTTGCATCCCCAGGACCAATGATGCCCGGCGAAATCATGTTTCCGCTGGTGCTACTAATCGTGGGCCGATCATTCTGGATGGCGGGACGGATGCCAAATGAACGCACCTCCGACCAACTACTCGCTTCACTATTCTGATTGATTGCCCGCACCCGCCAGTAATAAGTTGTCCCTGGCGTTAGGCTCGCGGCTGGACCGTAGTTGGTATCTGTCAGACTTGATAGATTAGCGTCAACGATGGGCGCAGTAAAGTCTATACTGGAGGCTAGCTGCAACTGGTAATGATTAAAGACGGTGCCGCGCGGCAGGCTGGTAGCCATCCAGCGGAGCCTGGGAGCTGAATCCAGCACCACACCGATATTGGGAGAGATCAAACTTGGGATGCCCGGAGGATTCGGCGTGCTGAACGACCGCACTTCCGACCAATCACTTGAGCCGTTGGTAAAGTCAACGCGGACTCTCCAGTACAAGACGGCGGCGGGCGGAAGATCTTTCAAGGAGGTGAAAGTTGATACAGGTGAAATATTATTTACCAGCAACTGGCTAAAGGCGATGCTTTTTGAAACCTGGACCGTATATTGTCCCGCTCCGGTTGCATCCACCCAGTCAAAAGCCGGCCGTAAAGTCAGGACATGTTCATCGGCAGCAGGAGCGAGTAAAGCTCCGGAAGCTGAAAACTTAATCCCAAAAGACCATGTGTTGGACCAACTTCCCGCATCACCCAACGCATTGATCCCACGCACACGCCAGTAATAGGTCTCTCCGGGCACAAGGTCTATGGACGGTGAAAACTGCGAGGCCAGGATATTCGTTTCACCCATGATCAACGTTGTAAAATCAATTGCTGAGGAAATTTGTATTTGATAATGATGGGCAGCAGGAACAGAATGATTCCAATCCAGCAAGGGTTGATCTGTTTTAAGCAGGGCACCAGATGAGGGAGACAGTAAATCTGGCGCACCGGGAATGGAAATAATATAGTCAACAGCATTATCTGTGCTGGTGGATGCAAAATTTAGATTCCCTGCTGTATCCGTAGCGACATTACTGGCAATGGATGCAATCACAGAGCCATGACCTGTCATGCCACTCACAGCCACATTATACATAGCGGGCCCACCTGTCACTACAGCCGTGGTTGCACCTGCCTGACCCGACAAACTAACGTCTGAGCCAATAAAACCGGAAACAGGTTTGCTGAAAACAACGGCAAAGTTGATCGGGGAACCAATGGCAGGATCCGTCTGACTGCCACTCTGATCGATGGTCACAGACGGCCTGGTAAGATCAACACTCCAGGTATAGGAAGCTGGGCTTGAATCAATATTGCCATCGCGGTCAACGGCACGGACATTGAAAGTATGTGAAGCTTCTCCCAGCGGTCCAACATTGGAGCCTGAATTGCAAGGGAGCCAGCTGCCACCATCCAGTTGGCATTGGAACGAAGCTATTCCTGATCCATTGGTATCAGTGCCGCTAAAGGAGAAGGAAGGATTACTACTGTTACTTGGGTCGGCAGGCTGTGCAGTGATCGCGGTATCAGGTTCCGTTAAATCAAGCTCGAAGGCTCCCAAGTCGCAATCGCCGCCGGAAGGTTGCGGGCGGGAAACACCGCGCTGATCTGTAGACAGCGAGCAACTGGAAGTAAAGTTATAAGCTGGACTCGAGGTTGTGATTGCCAGCGTTGGTGTTTTACCACCGTTGTCTTGCAACGTGCCTAATCCCGGATCCAGCGTAGACGCTGGAGAACAAGTTGACTCCGTCCTCGATCAGGTTATTTACGCTGGTAAGGGTAGCCCCTTCTCGCACCGTACAATCTAGGCCGCTAACGGAATTTGCCAAGATGGAAAGGCTCAAGGTCGCACTTGTATTCTTGATATCTAGAGAGCCAAAAGTAGCATCGTTCGCGTTGTTTGATAAGGTAATGTGAGTAATGATATTCGGTCCCGCGCCTCCATCAAGGCGAATGGCACTTCCCGTACCGTCGGGCGTAGCTGCAGCGTTATTGACAAAGGTGCTGTTGAAGATGCTGACTGCGCCTTTACTCCAGATCGCGCCGCCGTCCCCAGCAGCCCCTGTTGCAGTGTTACCGGAAAACACACTTCTATCATGATCAACGTACCAGCATTATAGATTGCGCCTGCCTCCTCCTGACACAGCTACGGCAGCACTGTCATAGGCGCTAGTGTTATTTGAAAAAGCAGCATCCGTGATACTGGCGTTGGCACCATCTAGGACTGCAACCGCTCCTCCCTGATTCGCTTCCCGAATTGCCGTTAGCCAGGGTAATGTTGGAGAGACTGAAACGAAAAAGCGGATTGCACCGTAAAAATCTGTGTCGCATTGTTGCCGCTCAGGGTGATCAATCCACCACCATTAATTTGTGTGTTCTTCGAAATTATTTTCGAGCTGGTAACGATGATCGTTACTGCACTACCACCACAATTGAAATCGATTGCCCCGCCAGCAGCCAGAGCCGTATCCAGAGCTGCCTCCGTACAACTACTGGCAGAGCCGGTCCCTACGGTAGTCGCTGCGTAAACTGCAGACGGGCTAAAAAGCTGGACGCAAACCAGTATGATCAGGATTAATTTTGAAAAGAACGTAAATGGATGAATTTTCATGATATCCTCGAAAACCCAGCAACTTGACTACGGAGAAAAAACCATCCCGCACAATTAACACAACCGAGGGAGGGCCCTCAATCATCCTTTAGCGAGATTCACACTCAAGACGACTTCCCATAAGAAGCGTTACACGAAAAAATTAAAAAAAGGGAGCGAAAAAGTTTCACCTTTTGAGATCTGAAAACTCCAGGGCTTTAGTCTTAATTCCCTTTTTTAGGCTTTTCACGACAAAAGGCCCCAGGAAATTTTCCTGGAGGCCTTTTGTCGTGATTATTCAGAAATGGGCTTATTGATTTGTAAAACTTGAAATAACAGACCAGGGACTGATGGCACAAAAAAACAGGTAACTTGCTCAAACCCTGGGCCCGGCCTCTACCACTTCAGGCGGTGTGCTGTCAGTGAACTTGGCAAAATTCTCCACGAACCTTTGCGCCAACTGCCGGTACTTCTTGTCATACTCCTTTTTGTCGCTCCAGGAAGAAGCAGGATTGAGCACTTCATCCGGCACGTTGGGACACTGCATGGGAACTTCAAAGCCAAAGACAGGATCCTGGTTATATTTCACATCGTCCAGTTTGCCAGTGAGAGCAGCGTTCAATAAAGCACGCGTATACTTGATCGAAATACGTTTACCGACACCATATGCCCCACCCACCCAGCCGGTATTGACCAGCCAGCATTTGACATCGTAGCGTTTGATCTTAAGCTTGAGCAACTCCGCGTACTTGTAGGGATGATGGACCATGAATGGCGCGCCGAAGCAAGTGGAAAAGGTGATCTCCGGCTCTTTTCCCAAGCCGGTTTCTGTTCCCCCTACCTTGGAGGTGTACCCCGAAATGAATTGATACAACGCCTGGTTCGGCGTGAGGCGCGCGATCGGTGGCATCACTCCGCTGGCATCGCAGGTCAACAGGATCAGGTTCTTCGGATGCCCGGCCTTTTTCTCCGGGACCGCGTTGGCGATAAACTCCAACGGGTAAGAGGCGCGCGTGTTTTCCGTGACCGAGTCATCGTCCAGATCAATGAGGCGGGTCACCGGGTCGAAGGACACGTTCTCCAGAATCGTCCCAAAGCGTTTCGTCGTCGCGTAGATCTCCGGTTCCGCGGCTTCCGAGAGTCCGATCACTTTGGCATAGCAGCCGCCCTCCAAGTTGAAGATGCCGTTGTCGCTCCAGCCGTGCTCATCATCGCCGATAAGACGCCGCGTCGGGTCAGCGGAAAGAGTCGTCTTGCCGGTTCCGCTCAAACCAAAGAAAAGAGCCACATCATTTTCATCCTCCGGATTCACATTTGCAGAACAGTGCATCGAAAGCACACCCTCCAACGGCAGAAGATAATTTAAGAGGGTAAACACAGATTTTTTTAATTCGCCCGCGTAAGCTGTGTTTCCAATAATGGCAAGTTTTTCCTCGAAGTTCAAAATTATGAAGGTTTCACTGTTGGTATTATCAATTGAGGGAACAGCCTTAAAGCCCGGCGCAGCGATGATCGTAAACTCTGGCACGAAGCGCTTGTATTCCTCCAGCGAGGCCGGCAGGATAAACATATTGCGAATAAACATGCTGTGCCAGGCATGTTCGGTCACGATGCGGACTGGCAGACGATAATCTTCGTCTGCGCCGGCAATCACATCCTGAACGAAAACATCCCTCCCCTGCAAGTATCCCAACATGCGTTTGTACAACGACTCGAATTTTTCAAGGTCGAACGGCCGATTATAGCTTCCCCACCAGACGTTGCCTTCAGAGTCAGAATGGCGCACGATAAATTTGTCATTGGCAGAACGCGCCGTATGTTCGCCGGTATATGCGACAAACGGCCCGCCGGCAGATGTGACGCCTTCGCCGCGAAAGACAGCTTCCTCATACAAGGCTTCTGTTGGAAGATTCCAATACGCCAACCGCAAATTACTGACGCCATGGTTGGACAAGTTGTAGTCCGCTTTACGCGTTTGGGCACTCGCTTCAGCCGGTGTCTTAATATTAAGTAAGTTATTCATTCCTCATCCTCTCCTATCTCTGCGTATGGTTTATGGTTATGAGAGGGTGTATATCACATCCAATCACGGATCAACTTTTTATCGCCAATATAAATTTCATTGGGGCTGGTCGGGTCAAGTGCCCATTTGATGCGGGCGATCCCTTCAGTGACATCTTTGACCGAGCCCGCGAAAGAGAGACGCAGGTGGCCTTCCATGCCAAACTCCCGGCCGGGCACCGTTACCACTCTGGCTTTTTGAAGCAGGAATTTTGCCACATCCATGGAATTATTACTAAAGGCACGAATATCAGGCAGTACGTAAAACGTCCCTGCGGGGGGAATGAGGCGAATTCCATTGAAGGTGCGCATCTCCTGCAGAACAACATCGCGATTGTTCTGGATATGCAGACGTAAAGCCTCAACCACTGATTGTAAACCATTCAATGCACCTTCTGCGGCAGATTGCTCAATTGGCGAGACACAGGAGGTCGTCTGCGCCAGAACATTGGTCATGACGCGCGTCAAGTCACGTGGCGCTATCACCCAACCGATCCGAAAGCCGGTCATGCCGTACGATTTTGCCACACCGTTGACAACAATCACGTGAGAATCATCAATATCTCTTTTTGTGAAATGATAAGCCGGAACAGCTATATGATGATCGAAGGTCAGCTTATGATAAATGTCATCGCAGATCATGAAGATGCCTTTTCCCTCGCACATCGCCACGATCTTCTCGATCAACTCCGGCGGATAGATTGCGCCAGAGGGATTGTTTGGGCTATTGACAATGATCGCACGTGTGGAGGAAGTCACCGCTTGTTCGATATCTTCAAAGCGCGGCGTAAAAGTGCCGTCTTCCGGCGTCACGACCACGGGAATGCCCATACACATCTTGACCATTTCATTATAGGAAACCCAATAGGGCGCGATGATGATCACCTCATCCTGCGGGTTCAGGATGGAATAGAGCACGTTGAACAGAGATTGTTTGGCTCCGTTGGTGATGCTCACGTTCTCGGGCGCGACCAATCGGTCGTAGTTCTCTTCTGTATAACGGATGACGGCTTTTTTCAAGGAGGGTAAACCTTCCGGTGGCGTATATTTCACGTCTCCACTGGTCAGCTTGGCGGCGGAGGCCAGAATCGCCGAGATCGGCGTTTTGTTCTTCGGTTCACCGATTCCCAAATTAATGACAGGCTCTCCGCGCTCGCGCAGGATACGTGCTTCTTCGTTCAAGGCCAGGGTCGGTGATTTGACGATCTCACTGGCTAATTTGCTTAACTTCATGGTTGCTCCTGAAAGACTTCGGTAGTCTTATGAAAATAAAATCTGGTCAGAGCTACTCTCTGACCAGATAGGGTTCTCTAACCGTTCGTAACGGCGCTGACAATCAAATTGTCAGACATATACATCATACCGGCATTATAAACAGGGAGGCCCTTCCCGTCTATGTGCGGAATGTCACCATTTTTATGCTGTTACTGGCAATTTAGTTTTGTTGGATCTGGTTCAGTAGCAATAGCGTTCAACTTATTGAACTCGTTCAAATACTGTTGGGCCACCGAGGCGCCATCGATCACCAATACATTATCGTCATTGACTGTGTCTGCCGATTTGGTGAAGTTAAATGAGCCGGTGATCACAACATGCTCATCGATCACAATCACCTTATGGTGCATGGTGTACTTGTTTCCATCCACTTTGACAGGCACGCTGGCACAAGCCAATGGGACCAACGCGCCCTGGGAGGCACCACGGTTTTCGATCACGCCAGCCACATCCACGCCAGCCTTGAAACGGGCGATCATCGCATCTGACAAACCTTTGTCTGTATAAGTGAAAGCCATGAAGCGGATGGATTTTTGCGCGCCATTCACCAACTTGATCAGCTTATCCATGACATCATCCACCGGCGAAAAATAATTGAGCACCGGGCTTCCAGCAATGGTGAACTGCTGAGTCTGTCCACCGATTTCCGCATGCGTACCAAAGTTCTTGTCCACGAACAGTTCATTGAACTTGGCCTGGTAATTGGCCACCAGCGTAGCATTGGTAATTTCCAGTAAATTGTTGTTATTACGGAACGTATCATTATAAGACATGTTCCACGAACCCATGAACAGGATGCGGCGGTCAATGATGATAATCTTATCGTGCATCAAGCCGTTGGAACGGCCACCATCCACCAACAGGATGCCAGCATCCTTCATGATGTTGATCGCGTTAAAATCCTTTCCGGTTGGAGATTGAGCAGCGGCCAATGCCTGACTGCCGTTCTCGCCATCATAGACCACCTGCACCTGCACACCGCGTCCTTTGGCAGCCACCAGGGCATTTACAAAGCTGGGCAAATTGAGGTCAAAGGAAGTCACGTCTATACTTTGTCTGGCATTGTTGACTTCCGCCACCACATATTTATCGATGCCATTATCAACCTGATCTGGCGGGTTGGGATTCGTGAAGTATACCTTTAACCAGGTGTTGCCATTCGTCGGCCCGGTCGTCACAACAGGAGGAACCGTCGGTGTAGTGCCCGCCTCTCCCCCACCGCCGAGCAACAGGTTATAGATAACCAAAACAATCACCGCGATCACTCCCACTAACGATAAGCTCTGGCGGCTTCTTTTCTTAGCCATGTTGCACACTACCTTTTCCGATATGAATTATCAGTAGATTACGAAATGACTGGGAAAAGCCCGAAAATAGGGGTGCGCGGGCGTACGCCCGCGCACCCCTATTTTCGGATATCCTCTTGATTTTGGTGAAGTACTGATCATAAATATCAATCATGTGAGGGATGTATCCATGAAAGCAGATATTTTACCGCCTCGTTTGGCTGCATCTGCGAAAGTTTTTCAATCACGGTCTTGCGTTCTTCATCATCGATCTGATGCGTCTGGCTGAAAGTTTGCGCATATTGTTCCAAGAGCGCGAGCAGCTGGTCATGAGAAACAGTCGATGGATTTCCTGCAATGGAATTTACCCCGCGCATCAGGCGCATCAAATGATTAACTTTTTCTCCGGCAGAGTTCTCATCCTCGATGCCTTTCACGAGATGATCGATCTGCGCAATTCCCCAATCAATTAAAACATTTGCGGAATCATCTTCCAGATTGTCGGTCAGGTTTTCCGTTTCCAAAAGACGATCGATTAACAGTTGGCGGTCCACAAAGCCATCCTTATCCACTTAGCATGGAATAGACCGCATTATAGCATGGTCAGATCAGCCACTATTTCAAGGCCTCAAAATCTTTGGGAGCCCCTACTGGGATCCTGACGGCGGAGGCGTCGATCCGCTTGATCAAACCTAGCAGGATATCCCCGCTTCCAGCCTCGACGTACGTCTGGATTCCGTTTCCAAGCATCAGCTGCACCAACTCGGTCCAGCGCACGCGCGACTGCATCTGCGCTTTGATGTCAGCCCGCAATTGCTCCGCGGTGAGCATCGGATCCGCATGCACATTCCCAACCACAGGAATCAGCGGTGTAACAATCTCACAGGCGTCGACCGCCGCATCCCACTCTTCCTGAATGGAGGCCATCAAGGGAGAGTGCGCGGCAATGCTCACCGGCAAAGCTTTGGCGCGTTTCGCACCGGCTATCTTCGCGCCGGCCATGGCTCGCTCCAGGGCAGGCTTATGTCCAGAAATCACTACCTGCCCGGGACAATTATCGTTGGCCACTTGAACGATCTCTTTCTCGGTGCTGGCATCCGCACAGACTTGATCCAACAGAGGAATATCGCCGCCCAAAATGGCAGCCATTCCGCCGGGATTGATCTCGCCAGCGCGCTTCATCAGCTCGCCGCGCGTGCGGACGAGCTTCAGCCCCTCGGAAAAGGATACCGCGCCAGACGCGCAGAGTGCCGATAATTCGCCAAGGGAATGTCCGGCTACGGTAGCAGGCTTGAAGTCCGGGTAAAGATGCGTAAAAGTTCTCCAGACCGCCATCGAATGGAGATACAGCGCGGGCTGTGTATTGATCGTTTCATTGAGTTCGGTGTCCGGTCCATTCCACAAAAGCGTCGAAAGGGAAAAGCCTAAAATGGCATCTGCATCCTCGAAGGTTTCTTTTGCAACAGGATAAGCTTCGGCCAATTCTTTGCCCATACCGACAACTTGCGAACCCTGTCCGGGAAAGATAAAGGCTGTGGTTTGTGGATTGAGATTCATATTCTGCTCCAGCTGGTTGAGTAGACCGCGTGTTTTTCGAGGTCGTATCGAAACTATCAAATAAATATTGGTGGTTTCGACATCTGCACTGCACCCAACGCAGTGCGGTGCGAGTGTATTGCAAGGAACGCCTATGCAACCATCGGCCTTTAAAACACAAACGGGTCGTGTTCGTCACGACCCGCTGGTTCACTCAGACTTTTTCTTTTCTTTCTTCACTTCGACAACTTCGCGGCCTTCGTAAAAACCGCAGTTCGGGCAGACCGTATGCGGCAGGCGCATCGAGCCACAATTGGAACAAGCGACCAGGTTGCGGGGTTGCAAAGCATCATGTGCGCGGCGCATATCGCGGCGGCTCTTTGAGTGTTTGCGCTTTGGATGTGGGGGCATTGACTTTCTCCTTCATTTACAATTGCAAGGTGGAAGAGCATTCCGCCTTGGCTGATTTCCGAATGATAAGCTGGCAGATTATAGCGGCATGGGGAAGGTGCGTCAAGGCATCGAAAAACCAACCGGGTTAAAAAAGGCTCGTCGTCAGAGTGAGGGGGCGCCCGGATGACGAGCCGTCCATATTGTAGGGGACGGAACAAAGCTTGTCAAGAAGTACAGGCCTGAAAAAATCCCGTGCTTTCTTCATTCTTCATCTGAGGAATCCGAAACCTCTTGAATCCATGCATAACGAAGTCAGGGGATGTCGCCACGGCGAAGCTTTGGACTCCTGCTGCCAAGTCCTTTCTCCAAGAGTAGTAAAATCAGGTTATGGAAGTGCAGATCGCAGCCGCCAAGATCAACAAATACGCCATCTCAGAAAGCGGCGACACATTGGAAGTTGTTGAGCGTCCTAACGGCGGCGTGTCCGTTGTGCTGGCCGATGGGCAAAGTTCCGGGCGCGGTGCCAAAGCCGTTTCTTTGTTGGTGGTACGCAAAGTAATCGGACTGCTGGCCGAAGGCGTACGCGACGGAGCCGCGGCGCGCGCTGCCTCGGACGCGCTCTATACTGACAAAAGTGGCAAAGTGATTTCCACATTAAACATCGCCTCGGTAGATCTGCATACCAGCACCATTGTATTGACTCGCAACAATCCTGAACCTGTGTTCATTTGCCGCGGCGACAGCATCGATATTCTGGATGAAGAGAGCATTCCGCTGGGTACCTCGCGCAATGTGCGGCCGTTAATCACCGAAATCCCCATCGAGCCGGGTTTGATTATCGTGATTTATACAGATGGCCTTGCGCATGCCGGAAAACGACGCGGCCTGCCCATGAATATGTCGGAAACAATCCAATCTGTGGTGGAAGATCAGGAACCGAGTCCGCAATTATTAGCGGATACCCTGCTGGCACAAGCCGTCCGCCTGGATGAAAACCGTCCGGCAGATGATATCAGCGTACTGGTACTCAAAGTCATCCCGCGCACAGGCGACAGCGTCCGGCGCATGACTGTACGCCTGCCTATCGATGGGGTATCGAGGATATGAGCCGCGTCGAGCGTCAGTGGAAGGCAACCTGGCGCGATACCATCATCCTGCTGAAAGAGTTCAAATGGCCCTTGATCATCTTTACCGTGATGGTGATCGGAGGTGGAATTGCCTACGCCGCGATCGCGGAGCTCGTGGGTGAACCGGTTCAAAGCTTAAGTGAGGGGATATATACTGTTCTCACCGCCGCTTTCTTGCAACCGATCGGCGGCTTTCCAAAACACTGGAGTCTGCAATTATTTCATTTTCTTATGCCCGTTATCGGCATCATCATTCTTGCCCAGGGATTGGCCGATTTTGGAAGTCTGCTGTTCAACCGGAGGGCACGAAGCAAGGAGTGGGAGATGGCTGTTGCCTCCACCATGAATAATCACATCGTTCTCATCGGACTGGGTCACCTGGGATATCGCGTCGTGCAACGCTTGCACGAGATGGGTGAACAGGTCGCCATCATCGAACTGAATCCTGATGCGCATACCACCTCCGCCGCGCGTGCCATGGATATTCCGATCATTCAAGCGGACGCGCGACATTCAAGCGCGTTGGAAGGCGCCAACATCAAGGACGCGCGCACTGTGATCCTGGCCAGCCAGCACGATGCCATGAACCTGCAGATCGCCTTGAAAGCACGCGCCCTCAACCCAAAGATTTAAGTTGTCATCCGCATCTTCGACGCGGACTTCGCCCACGCCCTGCAGGAACAATTTGGTTTTACCGCCCTGAGCGCCACCGAAATGGCTGCGCCGGTTTTTGCAGCGGCAGCAGCCGGCGCCGATGTGACCAATCCCATCTCAGTGGAAGGCCAGCAGTTGAGTCTGGCACGCCTGACCATCCCCGACTCTTCCCCGCTGGCAACCAAGACGGTTGGTTTTGTGGAAGACAACTATCATCTGAATATCATTCTGTTGCGGCACGATCACCAATCTGAAATGCATCCCACGGATACGCGCCCGCTTCAAGCCGGTGACACACTGGCTGTGTTGGGTGGCCCGGAGGAGCTAAGTCTGTTAATGCAGCATAATCAATAAAAGCTGCATTCATCGACTTCATTCTTTCCGTTGCTATCGCTCAAGGTTGCCTTTCCAGCAGGATATTGAAAGCAAATCATGGCGCCTCCCAGTAAGAAACCGTTGATCGGAATTGTTGGCCCCTGCGGATCGGGTAAATCCACGCTGATTGCCGGCCTGCAGAAATATGGCTTCACCTGTCGCCACATCGCGCAGGAACACTCCTATGTGCAGGCCATGTGGCAGATCATAAGCAAGCCGGACATTTTGATTTATCTGAATGCATCCTTCCCAGTCAGCACAGCGCGCCGCAAACTCAACTGGGAGAAAAAAGACCACGATGAACAATTGCGCCGGCTCGAACATGCGCGCCAACACGCGCATCTCTCCATCGATACGGATGACCTGAGCCCGGAGTTTGTCCTGCAAAAAGCCCTGGATTATCTGAAAGAAAGAGCCTCATGAAACGATTGCTCGCTTCTCTCCTCAGCCTGAGCCTGATTCTTACCTCTTGTTCTGTTTTCAGACCGTTTGCGACTCCCACGGCAACGTCCAACCCAGACCCGCTCCAAACAACATGGGAAGATCGTTCCATCTTTAAAAGTGGACTGGTTGAATCAGAGCAAGCAGCACTGGACCAGTTGCAAGGGGCGAGCGTATATCACCTGGAATTCAAGATTGCAGACGATATCTATCACGTCACTGGCACAGAAGAAGTGCGCTATACCAACACCGAAACCACCGCATTGAATGAAGTGGAATTGCGGCTCTTTCCCAACATTCTCGGCGGCGAGATGACAGTTAAGAATTTGACAGTCGATGCACAATCTGCCATACCCAGCTTTGGATTGGAGCACAGCTTGATGATCGTTCCGTTCTCCACGTCCCTGCAACCAAATCAGAGTGTGACCCTGCGCATGGATTTTGCGGTGACTGTGCCCCAATCCGTTAACTTGAATTACGGTGTGCTGGCCTACTCGGATGATGTGCTGGCCCTCGCACACTCCTATCCCATGATTTGTGTTTACGATGACGAAGGCTGGAACGCGGAGATCCCTCCACAGAGTGGCGATGTCACCTATGCCGACGCGTCCTTTTTCATCGTGCGCGTCACCGCGCCGAAAGGATTAACGCTGGTCACGACTGGGCAAGAAGTCAGCCAGAGCGAAGAAGGACAGCTTCAGATCTTGGTCGCTGCGAGCGGACCGGCGCGCGATTTTTATCTGGCGGCCAGTCTGGATTACCAGGAAACATCCCAAACCTTCGGCGAGGTCACCATTCACAGCTACGCCTCAAGCGATCTGAAGGATGGCGCGGAATTGGCGTTGGAGGTGGCCTCACGCGCCATCCAGGATTACAGCGAACATTATGCGCCCTATCCCTACTCTGAACTCGATATCGTTTCGACACCGACCTTGGCACTGGGCATCGAATATCCCGGCATGATCGCCATCACTTCGCGCATCTATAATGTGAGTCAGGATTATGGCAATTCAACTGCTGCCATCTACATGGAATCGACGGTCGCGCATGAAGTGGGACACCAATGGTTTTACAACCTCGTCGGGGATGACCAGCTTGATGACCCGTGGCTGGATGAATCATTGGCACAATTTGCCACCCTGCAATATTTTACTGACGAATATGGTGCGAGAGGAGCACAGGGTTTTCGCAACTCACTGGAAGGCCGTTGGGCCAGTGTCAACAAAGCGAATATTCCCATTGGTCTGCCCGTGGCTGATTATTCTGGACAGGAATATAGTGCCATCGTTTACGGACGCGGGCCTCTATTCTTTATTGCCTTGAGAGAAGAGATGGGCGAGACAGCTTTCGATTCATTCATGAAAGATTACACCAGAACACTGTCCTGGGAAATCTCAACGCCACAGGAATTGCAAGCCCTGGCCGAAAAACATTGCGGATGTGACCTGCAGCCCATTTTCGATGAATGGGTTTATCCACCATAGCCTGCTCTTCATTTCACCAGGTATTTACATTGCGAAACTCGATCAACAGGCAGTCCAATCATCCAACAGGTTCCTCAGCCAAAACAGCCTCCGTGCTTTTACTATTACAATAAAGTTCGTAGTATAATCACCGCCGCGTGGCGCCCAACGGTCGAGTAGAGCGAGAACTCTGCGCTCATACCGAAACCTAGCGCCACATTTTCATGGATGGAGAAATTCGATGAATCGTAGCAACACGAACTGGTTGATCCTGATCGTCTTCATGATCGCGATCGCGCTCTGGATCGACCTTAGCAAACAGATTAACATTCCCAACCCTGTTAACCCGGATCAAAGCTTGTTTTCACGCAACGTAGATACGCGCCTGGGCCTGGATTTGCGCGGAGGTCTGCAAACACTGTTGGAAGCTGATCTGCCGGCAAACGTTAACATCAGTTCTGATGATTTGGGAGTCACCCGCCAGATCCTGGAAAGCCGCGCCAACGCCCTGGGTGTGAGTGAGGTCGTCATGCAAACGGCGGGCGAACGACGCATCGTGGCAGAGTTTCCGGGGGTGAGCAACCCGGAAGAAGTGATCAGTTCCTTACAACAAACCGGCTTGCTGGAATTTGTGGATATGGGATCCACACCGGCAAATCCCGGTACTAAAGTGGAAACGGATTACGCCACCTCGGCCTCCAGCGACTCGTCCACTGCGCCCACGCCTGCTACCACCACAGAAGCAGCCGCAACTGAAACGGCTCCTACAGCCACTGCCGAACCGAATCAACCGCCTGCCACGCCTGAGGTGGCAACGACTGAACCTGCCGCCACTATCTATCATACAGTGATGACCGGTGCGGACCTCAAAGAAGCGCATGTTTCTACGGATACCTCAGGTCAGCCCGCAGTCAGCTTCACACTTTCGACCGACGGCGCCAAAATATTTTCTGATTACACGACCGCACATCAAGGTCAATATCTGGGCATCGTTCTGGATAAGACCGTCATCTCTGCGCCAGTAGTCAATCAGCCGATCACCGATGGAAGTGGCATTATCTCTGGTGGCGGCTTCACCGCGGAAACCGCCAATGCATTGGCCATTCAACTGCGCTATGGTTCCCTTCCTGTACCGGTAAAAGTTGTGGAAAGCCGCACCGTTGGTGCAACGCTGGGTGAAGAATCGGTACGCAAGAGTTTAATGGCCGGCATGATCGGCTTGGGCGTTGTGATTCTCTTCATGCTGTTGTATTATCGTCTGCCCGGCTTCATTGCAGATCTGGCGCTCATTACCTATTCAATTCTGTCCCTGGCCTTGTTCAAGTTCATCCCGGTGGTGTTGACCTTACCTGGTATTGCAGGCTTTATCCTTAGTATCGGTATGGCCGTGGACGCAAACATCCTGATCTTTGAACGTCTCAAGGAGGAGTTGCGCGCTGGCAAGAATCTGCGCCAGGCCATCGATCTCGGCTGGAGCCGTGCCTGGCCTTCCATTCGTGACTCAAACACCTCCACGCTGATCACCTGTCTTATCCTCTACATCTTCGGGAATAGCTTTGGAGCCAGCATGGTCAAAGGTTTCTCCGTCACGCTGGCGTTGGGCGTTGTCACGAGTTTGTTTACCGCCATTATTGTGACCCGTACCTTCCTGCACACACTGCTGGATAACATGAAGCTCGCCGACCACCCGCGCTGGTTTGGACTGTAGGAGAAACGCCATGAACATCATCAAAAATCGATACCTTTATTTTCTTATTTCACTGCTGGTGATCATCCCAGGGCTGGTCTTCTTGATCATCAATTGGGTGACGATCCAGGCACCGCTGCCTCTGGGTATTGACTTCACCGGTGGTTCCCTGCTAGAGGTGCAATTCACCGGCACGCGCCCGACAACAGATCAAGTAGAAGTGGATTTCAATCAACTTGCTCCCGACAGCAACCCTGTTATTCAACCCCTCGGCGAAGATTCCTATTCCATCCGCTCGAGACGCATCGACGACGCGACCAAGGGACAGATCGTCACGGCTCTTGAACAGCGCAGTGGTGGTACGGTCAATGTATTGGAGTTTACTTCAGTCAGCGCCTCAGTTGGTGCGGAAGTGACACGTGCGGCAGGCATCGCCATTTTAATGGCTGCCGTCGCGATCTTGTTATACATCTGGTATGCGTTCCGCGGCGTGGAACACGCCATACGTTACGGCGCGGCCGCCATCATCGCTATGCTGCATGATGTCTTCGTTGTACTGGGCGTGGAAGCGATGTTGGGATATTTCCTGCATTGGGAAGCAGATGCTTTATTCCTGACCGCTCTGCTGACGGTGATCGGCTTTTCGGTGCATGACAGCATCGTGGTGTTCGACCGTATCCGTGAGAACATACACATATACCGCCGCGTAGACTATGAACCGCTTGTCAATCATTCCGTGGTGCAAACGCTTGACCGTTCCATCAACACCCAGTTGACAGTGTTGTTCACCCTGTTTGCGCTGGTGCTGTTTGGTGGAGAAAGCATTCGTCATTTCGTGATCATCCTGTTGGTTGGGATTTTCAGCGGTACTTATTCATCGATCTTCAACGCCTCGCCGATCCTGGTCGTGTGGGAAAACCGCGAATGGAGAAATTGGTTCCGCAAAAGTGCAACACCCGCTTCGTAGTCGATTTTTCTACAAAATATAGTCGGAGCGGATAACGCCGCTCCACAAATTAACGACAAAATTCCCTCGCGCGGAGGTCACGCGAGGGAATTTTGTTGGGCCGATACCCCCTAATACATGCGCACCCAGGAATGAATGTACTGCGCGATCAATATCAAAAATGAGGTGCGCCGTTCCGTAAACATACGAATCGGGTATTCCTCTTCAAATGCTTTTAATTGCAGAAGCATTTTGACGATCTCCCGTTTTTCTCTCGTACGATACATGGAACATTGTCACCTTAATTTGAAATGATCTTGCTACATTCTCTAGACGTAATGTGGGATAGGAGGTTACAAAATAAATCCGCCCAGCAAAATCGCTGGGCGGAAGAAAAAACGAATCAAATTGAGTGTTATATAGGGGCGCTCAACTGCCAAGTTCCACCGCGATGGTGTCATAATAAGTGCCAGCGCCGAAACCGTCGATAAGCACGTGATCGAAAGGTTTCAGATCCGGCAGTTCGCGCAGGAAGGCGATCATGTTGGAGGCCGCGCTGACGTTGCCAAACTCACTCACCAGCCATGGCATCGGCAGGAAAATACCCACGTTCTGCAGATGTTTTTCTTTCAGTTTGTTGATCTTGTAATTCGCATGATGGACAATGGCCACGGCCACAGATTTGCCAGCCAAACCCAGTTCGTCCAGCTTGGCCAGATAAGCAGAATAAACATCGCGCACCACTTGCACGCCCGTGCGCACAAAGAGTTTGACCATGCCCATCGGACCAGCCATCGCAATCGAAGACCCATCTTGCGGCTCATGCATCAGACCCGCGATACGAATGTTATGTGCGAAGGGCTCGGTCACATCGACGTTGGAACCACCATCCAGGTTTTGCTTTGAATGTGGATAATACATTTGCACCTGCAACACACCCTCGTCGTCGAAAACTTCGCGCGACTTGCCCGCCAGGAATTTCATCGTTTTGCCCGGAATCACCCCCAGCACGCCAGCGGCATTGCCAAATAACTGCAGGGCGTTCGCATCATGCGAGGAACTGATAAACCGGCTCAGGCCCTCGATCCCGCCCACCAAGACCTTCTTACCAAACATGGATTCAGCGATATTGTGATCGAGCTGCTTGTTCTCAGGCAACTCCGGGTTCAAGGCCAGGTGCAGGCTGCTGGTGGAACCATCACAGGCTTTATGGATGGCAACCTTCAAAGCGCCCTCGGAGATCCCGGCACGTTCCGTGATGCAATTCAAGTAATCTTCCGAGACCGGTGCACTCATACCAATCAGCACACCTTCCACTTCAGATGGCCGCCAATCGCAGGCTTTGATCGCTTCAGTCAGAATGCGCGTCCCGACTTCGATCTCCAGCTGCTTATGCTCCTCGCGGGAAAGATTCAACGGAAGATGATGCCGGTTGAGAAAACCCAGCTCGGACAGATTCAGCTTCTCGCTTGGCTGAAGCGGATGCCCGAGTCGTGCCTCCAAAAATGAGGGTAATTTCTCGTTGTTGTAGCTCTCACCCCAGGTGCCATAGACGCCGCCAATCCCAACCAGGGGATTGTTGACGCGTTCAATTCCAAAGGGAATTTTCTGGCCCACATCAATGGTGTCCGTCTCCACACCTGGACGGTCGAAGAAGGATCCGGTCACGTTCACATCTGTCATTTCATTTGCTCCTTAGTACCTACCATGCGAAACCCCTGTTAACTATGAAAGTTTCGCGTCAATTGGGATTCACTGGCAGTACCAACAGATTATAACCCTCATCACCATCATGGCCGACAAGACTTTTCACGAAAAGCACCGATGGCATCCTTTAAGATTTAGCCACTGGCAATCGCCTCGATCAAATTCCGCATCATGGCTGGCTCGGCATACATCTTTCATTCTTTTTTTTCCACAGAAGAAACCCTGCTACAATCGGTCCATGCAAATCGAAACCCTCAATTCTTTCCTAAAGTTGGAACCTTCCTATCGAGATTATGTTTGGGGAGGCGATCGTTTACGTCCTGGGAACAACCCCACCGCTGAAGCCTGGGTGGTGTGGGAAAATGATCGCATTCAATCCGGCCGCCTGGGCGGAAATACATTGGGCGAAGCCGCGGCACAATTAGGAGCTGCATTATTGGGGACAAAAGCCACGGCGCGCACGGGGAGGCGTGTACCGCTATTAATTAAATTGCTGGATTGCGCAAAATGGTTATCATTACAAGTGCATCCCAACGATGCCCAGGCGCTCGAATTGGAAGGAGCGGATCAGTTCGGCAAGACGGAAGCCTGGCACATTCTCGAATCCGACCCCAACGCCAGGCTGGTCAGTGGACTCCAGCCGCGTACCTCCGCTGAGACATTGGCTGACTCCATCCGAGAGGGGACCGTGATCGATCACCTGCAATACGCACAAGTCAAAGCCGGAGATACGGTCTTCGTACCAGCCGGCACTTTGCACGCTCTGGGGCCTGGGTTACTGGTCTATGAAGTGCAGCAAACTTCTGATTGGACATATCGCGTCCACGACTGGGGACGCCCACAAACAGCGCAGCGTCCGCTGCACATCGAAAAGTCCATTCGAGTGACGCGCGCTGATTTCCATGCGCCCATTCAACCTATGCCCCAACTGAGAGATGGAACAGAGCACACTTTGCTTCAATGTGATTATTTCACACTTGGGCTGCTGGGTGCGCAATCCCGGACCATTGCACTGGACACAAAAGATGAAAGCTTTCACGCCATTACGGTGATCGAAGGAACGGCGGAGTTACAAACCCAGGCGGACCAACTAGTGTTGGAAAAATTTCAAACCGCGGTTGTTCCCGCAACTGTAGGAAGATATCAATTCAAGCCACTAGAAAACTGCCGGGCGTTGAAATCATCTGTATGAGGCGTGGTGCGGGATGGCAGCCAGCATGTCTTCAATTTGAAGGGAACATATTTATAGCGAGCTAAATGCCCCACCTACGGCTCAGTCCAATTCGATCTTCACCAGAACCGCACCCACCGCTACGCGCTGTAGATATGCTTTCGTTCTTGGATCATAGTCTTTACAAGTGACCAGTGTTAACCACGGATATTCCTCGTGTTTAAACACAGAGACATCATTGGGGGATAACACCCGATTCTCGCGTACCTGATATATATATCTCTGGCCGGCGAGATGAATGATAATCTGATCGCCATAGCGCAGTTGGTTCAAGTTGACAAAGGGGCCGGGTAAACCATTCGGCATGTACACGTGACCGGTCAACACCGAGTTCCCTGCGTGAGTTGGAAAAGCAGTGGTATTCAAATAGCCGGCCTGATTGCCGAGCCAGGTGAGATCCCATTCATTATCTGAGCCAAGCGGTACGCCCACAATGGAAACCTTCACACCCAACCGCGGAATCTCCAACCACAAATCGCCCAAGCTCTGATATGTCTTCTGTCTGGGCTGAACAGGCAATGGCGTGCTTACATGCGGGGCAAAACCGGTCAGCGGCGCGTGAGGCACGCGCAATTGCGCAGAGGCATCCACACGATAATCATCGATCGCCGGGTCAAGCGGATCATATCGACGTTCGGTGGAATATTGGTTGTAAGGTGATTGCGATTGCAAGTGCGGCGCCGGGTCGATTTGCAAACTCGACCATTCCATGCTGGCAGCATTGATGACCGGAGATGGCCCAATGAACTGGGCCTGGAAGGTAATACCGGCGTTCTCGCCAAGTGGAAATTCAGACCAATAGACAGTGAATGAGTTCGAGGTGGTGGTAATGACCGCTGCGGGCAGACCCGCTGATCCATTCAGAGCTACTGAGGTTGGATCCAAAACCAAGGCGGGAGGAATGTTATCAGTAACAAGGACATCATAGGCCGGCGCGCTACTGGCTGCCGCGTGATTCACATCGATCGTAAATGTGACCGTACTACCAAAGGCAGCCACAGCTGGGCTGACCGTTTTTTGAAATCGTGAGCCGCGGCTCGATAATCTCCACGCTCTGCGCCGAACCAGACAAAGTGCCGCCTGCCCAATTCCATTGCACGATATTGTTTAGATCCTGCACACCGTCCACATTATCTTTGATATCCAAGACGATCACGCGATAATTAAGGGTCAGAGTTTGGATCGAGCCACTGGGGTTCTGTACTTGCCCAAGGTCAAACGTGATATGCCGCCCGGTATTTTCACTGGCAGGATTCGTATCAGTAACTGGTTCGGCTTGCACGGTCAGGGCAGTTGGATCCGTGCAGGGGTTTTGCGCGATGGTCAATGTACCCGCAGAAATGGGCGTGGTCAGATCGCAGCCTACAAAGGCAAGTCCGTGATCCAGAATATCCACGGCCCGTAAATCATTGATCGTTCCATTGGGAATATCGATGTTGACGCTGTAATCCAGAATCTCACCGATCAACACTTCAGGCATGGTAGAGCCGGCCTGCTCCGTCGCTGAAAGATTCTTCACACCAATGAGCGTGATCTGGTCAGTATCGCTGGCAGTGGCATCCACCGGCACGCCCCCACTATGTGTACCATCATCCCGCACCTCCACTTGATTCGTGACGGAGGTAATACTGTTGTTTTGAAGCTGCGTACTATCATCCACCTGCACCTGGACCTTAAATTGGATCGAGTCGCCTGCCGCTAAATCGAAGGAGGCCCAGGTGATCTGCCTGGTTCCGCCATCATAATTTCCGCCGTTCGTCGCGGACTGAAAGCTGATTCCGCTTGGAATCGTATCCACAAGCTGGAGGCCGGTTGCATCCTGCAAGCTGTTATTGCTGATCGTGATGGTGTATTCGAGCATGGCATCCGGCGCGACGATGCTAAGCCCATCATCCTTGGTGATCACCAATACAGGCGAACCAAGCGCCGTCTGCGAGTCCTGATTGGAATCAACTGCCGTCGCGCCGAAGTGTGCATGTGCGGTCGCCTGATTGGTCACGCTGCTTCCCAAATCTCCAGCTACCACGGCATATGAAGCCGTACAAGTAACCGTACCACCCGGTGCCAGGCTGATAGGCGTACCAGGACAGGTCACTGTAGCTTTATCATCCGTGACCGTGAAAACGCCGCCCGCACCTGTTCCATTCAAAGTGACATTTCCCGTATTGGTCAGCAGGTAACTGTAATCAATCGCATCGCCCACATTCGTATATGGATCTCCAGCAGTGATGCTCTTGGCAGAGTTCAGTCCTGTGTTTTGGGTGGCATTCACCGTCTGGTCTGATGTGTTGGAGGGTATCGCCGATGCGCCAAAGTGACCGGTCGCGCTGGCAGTATTAGCGACGCTGCCAGCATCCAAATCATTTTGAGTAACTGTATACGTGGCCGTGCAAGTAATGGTATCGTTCGGCACGAGACTGGCAGTCGCCGGACAATTGACCGTCACCATGTTATCATCGATTGCAAAGGGACCAGTGAGCGTCACATTGCCGCTGTTGCGAATGGTGTAACTATAGCCAACTGTCCCCCCTGCAATCACATATGGATTTCCACTGGTAACGGTCTTGGCCAGATTCAATGTCGGTGATTGTGCAGCGGTTATCGTTACCGAATCGGTATTGGAGCTAACGGTATCACCATCGCTATCTTTCCCCGTGGCAAACACATTATTGACGACAGAACCCGCGTCGAGATCCGCCTGCGTGATCGCACGGGAGGCAGTACAGGTAAAGGAAGCTGCTGGCACCAGAGTTGCAGGTGCAGTGCAACTCGGAGTCACTTGATCATCGGTAACGTTAAAGGGTGCACTCAGCGTGGAAGTACCATCATTTGTAATCGTATATGAATAGGTAATGGTTGTACCAACCGTAGAATATGTGGTGGGATTGGCAGACTTGGCAACCGAGAGTCGGTTGAGATGATCCGTATCTGTCGCACTATTGTCCGAACTGTCTAAATCGGTTACACCGATCGGCGCGATGACCGACGCAGAATTAACAATATCTGTAGTGGCAGTATTGGTAACAGTGGCAGAAACGGTATAAGTTACATCCGACCCGGCTGGGATGGTTACTGTATCGCTAATGTTGCCAGAACCATTGGGACTACAAGTCGCGCTTGCTCCGGGCGCGCAAGTCCAAGTCACCCCTGTGAGCGAGGAAGGAATGGTATCAAAGATCGATGCGCCAATGGCATCACTGGCTCCAGCATTGCCGACCACCACGGCATAGGTGATCGCTTCGCCACGGTCTACGGCCAATTTGCCATCTGTTTTGGTAACCGTAAGATCAACTGCTTCGTCTACCGTCAGGGTGGCCGTATTGGATATGGCACCAGCTCCACCATTCGTGGAAGTAACAGCATTCGTTGTATTGTTAAAGGTTCCAGCAGAGATAGGCGTCACATCCACGGCAACTGTGCAGATTCCGTCCACGGGGATGGTCCCATTGCTAAAGTTCAAGATGGTATCACCTGCGAGGGGCGCGAAGGTCGGCGGGCCGCAGCCCGCTGAGGTACTGGTATTGGGTGGCGCAACCACCTGTAAACCAGCCGGGAGATTGTCGGTAAAGGCCACACCGGTCAACGCGACCGTGTTTCCTGAAGGCGCAATCAGTGTGAACGTTAAAGTAACGGTGCTGCCATTGAATGTAGTAATGGACGAAAAAGCTTTGCTAATCGTCGGTGGTGAAACAACCGTCAATGTAGCCGAGGCGGTATTGCCGTTGCCACCGTTGCTTGAACTGACAGTTCCACTGGTATTGTTCTTGTTTCCATTGGTCGTGCCAATTACGGAAACCGCCACGGTGCAACTGCTATTGGCAAGAACTGTTCCGCCGCTGAAAGTGATCGAATTGGCCGTGCTGCTCACGGTGCCACCGCATTGTGCCGCAAGGGGCGCGGTTCCAAAAATCAATCCGGAAGGAAAGGTATCCGTAAATCCGATGCCGGTTAACGGAATGGCATTGGGTGCAGGATTGGTAATCGTGAATGTTAATGTCGAAGCGGTGCCTTCCGGAATCGTACTGGGGGAGAAAGCTTTGCTGATTGACGGCGCGATGACAGCGTAGACTGTGACACTATCCTGATTGGATGTGACCGTATTCGCGCCGGAATTGGTTGCAGTTGCAGTAGCCATATTCGTCACGGAACCAGCCGTCACGTCGGAGGCCAGAACCGTATAAGTCTTCGAGCAGATGAGGTTCGCACCAGCCGCAAGACTTGTGGCGTTGCCACAGGTAAACGGTGTTCCCAGTGGAGTCCCGATGTGATCATCCGCAATATTGAACGGAGGATACAAGGTGATAGATCCAGTATTGGTGATTGTATAGTCATAAGTGATGGTATTCCCCGCATTCCGATAACTGGTAGTTGGCGTGGTTTTGCTCAAGAAAAGCGCCTCATGGCGAACTGTGAGGCTGTCCTGATTCGAGGTAACGGTATTCCCGCCGCTAGCCGCGTCCTGTGCGGTAGCAGTCGCCGTATTCGTCACGGCACCAGCCGTCACATCCGCGGCTTGTACCGTATAGGAGGCTGTACAGGTAACCGTATCCAACGGATCAAGACTTGCCGGCGTCGAGGGCAAGTAATAGTAGCCTTATCATCTGTAACAGTATACGGCTCGTATAAAGTGATCGTACCAGTATTCGTCAATAAGTAACTGTAGTCGATGGTATCTCCGGTGTTTTGATAGCCGGAGGCTGTCGTGGATTTAACCAGTGATAAACCGCCGCCGTTGACGGTCAACGTATCACTGGCGGTGTTACCGGTACCGCCATTCGTGGAGGTGACGGCTCCTGTTGTATTGACGTGAGTCCCGCCCGAGGCAATGACATCCACTGCAATTGTACAGGTGCCACCTCCCGCAATGGAACCATTGCTGAACGATAGACTGGTATCGGTCGCGGCAGGTACAAAGGTTGGTGTACTGGAGGCGTCGCAGCCTGTCGTGCTTACATTCGGCGGATTGGCAACCTGGATGCCAACCGGAAAAGCATCGATAAAGGCTACGTCAGTTAGCGTAGTGCTCGGATTCGGATTTGTGAGGGTAAAGGTCAAAGTGGATGTGCCGCCAGCAGCCATCGAATCGGGTGAAAACGCTTTGCTGATGGAGGGCGGCGCGATCACATTCAAAGTAGCTGAGGCCGTATTGCCGGTCCCGCCGTTGGTAGAGGTGGCCGCATCGCTGACGTTCGGATAACTGCCACCGTTCGCCGCGGTCACGCTGACAGTGACAGTGCAAGTGCTATTGACCGCAATGGAACCGCCTGTCAATGTGATCGAATCCGGCGTACTGGTCACACTGCCATTGCACTGTGCAGCATTCGGCACGCTGGCCAGCATCATGCCGATTGGAAATGTATCGGTGAACCCAACGCCGGTCAACGCCACGGTGTTGGCCGCCGGATTTCTCAATGTAAAGGTTAAGGCGGAGGTCGCTCCTGCGGCGATTGTCGTAGGCGAAAATGCTTTACTGATGGTAGGCGATGAAATAACAACGAGCGTGTCGCACGCATCGGTGATATTCGTGGCATCCTGATTGTCCACCAGGCTATTAGCGGGAATACAATTCTGATATTCTCCAGCCGCAGGCGCGGTCACATCAACTTGAACCACGCAACTTGAACTGCCAGCCAGGATGCCATCAGCCAACGTGACGGAGTTGCTTGTCTTGGTCACCGGCCCGCCACAATCCGTTGCGGGAAAACCGGAAACAGTCATCCCCGCTGGCAATGTATCCGTCATCCCCATTCCATCCAACTGAAAGTTGCCCGTATTCTGGATGGTGATGGTCAGGGTGGATGAATTTCCGGCGCCGGACAAAACTGGATTCGGCCCAAATACTTTACTGATACTTGCTCCCGGCAAATTGGTTAACGTGGCAGAAGCATCCTGGGTATTGTCGGCGCCATTAGTACTGGTGACACTTCCCACCGGGATCGTATTGGTGAGATTAGCATTGACGTTCATGGTCACGCTGAGGGACAGCGAACAACTCCCCGAAGCCGCCAGGCTGCCTCCGCTAAACGAGAAAGAGGTGGCCCCTGGAGTCGCGCTGATACTGCCGCCACAGGTACCCACATCCGGATTGGCCGGGCTGGCAACGTACATACCACCATCAGTACCCTGCGGCAGATTATCCGTCAAGGCAATGCCAGCCAACGCGACAGTATTGGGATTCGACAATTGAATTGTCAGTGTAGAGGAAGAACCGCCAAAAACGGTTAATGGATCAAAACCTTTTACCACATCAATGGTAATGGCAAGAATACGCAGAGTGGCATTCGCGGCTTGTGGATTGGTTACCACGGTAGACGTACCATGAATCGTTCCGGAAACATTATGGGCCGCGATGGTATTGGTATAAGTTGTGGCGTTCCCCTTTCCAATAACATCGACTGTGATAGTACAAATTCCCGGCACGCTTCCAACCTGGGCTGGGATGGTGCCACCGCTCAATGAGATGGCTTGTGTCCCGGCAACAGCCGTTACCGTCCCGCTGCCGCAGGTGGTGCTGACGTTGGGCGTTGGCGCACTGACCACGCCATTGGTGGTGTTGCCCGGCAGATTATCCGATAAAGAAGCATTATCCAATTGGTTTGTGTTCGTATTGGTCAGCGTGATCGTCAATGTTGAAATACCATTGGGATTGACCGTCGAAGGAGCAAAGGCTTTGCTCACCGAGATGCCACTGACAGTTAGATTTGCCGAAATATTGCTGGCCGTTTTGCGATTTTCCGCGTCAGAAATATTGGCCGGAGAAATGGTATTCGTGAAAACACCGGCGGTGCTGCCAGTCACATCCACTCGCAATGTACAAGTTGTCCCCGCCGCGATCGTGCCACCGCTATAAGTAAGTAATGTATCTCCAACCGCGGGCGCAAATATCGAACCGACGCAATTCCCATTCTTGGTGGCGTTCGGACTGCTCGCCACTTGCAGGCCGCTCGGGAGCGCATCCGAGACCGAGAAATTGGTCAACGATGTATCTGCCGGCGCAGTGATGTTGATCATCAGCCGCGAAGTACTACCAATCGCGATGGAATTCGGGTTGAAGTTCTTGCTGCCACCAACGCCCAATCCATTTCCATACACCGTAATATTGGCAGTCCCTGCTACCACATTGCTGGCCCCTTGATCGGTGGTCATTGCGCCAACAGGAATGGTATTGGTATAACTGGCAGCAACGGAAGAAGTAACCGCGACGGCGATCGTACACGTTCCAGGTGTGCTAACGGAACCAGACGGGATCGTTCCGCCGCTGAGACTGATCGAAGTGGCCGTACTGGTCACCGCGCCGCCACATTGCAGCGAAGCGGGGGCCGTTGAGACGGTAATACCTGCAGGCAGATTATCAGTAAAGTTTACCCCTGTATAATCAGAGGAAGCTGGATTTTGCAAGGTGATGGTTAATGTGCTGATGCCACCAATTTCAAATGCCGTAGGGGAAAAGGCTTTGCTTACTCCAATCGCATGAACATTCAGGGGCGCCGAGGCAGAACCGCTATTCGTCACGCCCTGTTGCGTATGAATGGCATGGGCTGGAATGGTGTTGGTATAAACTCCAGGGGTATTGGAATTGACGTTGACCTTGATCGTACACGTTCCACTCGCCGCGATGGTGGCGTTATTCAAGGTTAAGGAGAGATCGCCACTGGTAAGAGGATTCCCACCTGAGCCCGTGACCGTCGCTCCACCTCCACAGGAAGTTAACGTCACAGAGGAATTCGCAACAACGATATTGGCAGGCAAATTATCGGTCAGCGAACTCTGTGTCAATTCAGCAGAGATATCGTTGTTCCTGACTGTAATCGTCAACACGCTGATCTGGCCAACCCAAATCGTATTCGGCGAAAAATTCTTACTCAGGGAGGGCGGCTGAACGGCATTCACTTGTAGGGTGGCACTAGCAGGCGTAGTATTACTCACTGCAATCGTGCCAGTTGGATCTGTAGAATTCAAGGTATTGGCGGGGATATTATTGATATGATTCCCGGCAATGGATGAAGTCACGTTCACCATGACCGTACAGGATCCGGGGGTGGTTCCCATCTGGGCAGGGACGGTTCCGCCAATCAGAGACAACACGGTCCCGGAGGTTGTCACAATACCGCCGCAATCGTTGGTCGCGCCTGCCGGATTGGCAAAATTCAGATTTGCCGTCGAGAGGTCATCGGTCCAGGCTGGAGGCGTAGCGGACAGATTGAGATCAAACGAGTTCGGATTATAGATCGTTACACTTAAGACAGCGATTCCTCCTGCTGGAATGGCAATTGGTGAAAAGCGCTTATTGATTTGCGCCGGGAAGGATAAACCCTGCGCTCGCACAGATCGGGCAGACGAAGGGGCAAACTGAGCAAATATGAGGAGCAGGAAGATAAAAAAATATCGCTTAGCTCTGTTAAAGGCCATTGATTATCCTTAATCAGTTCATCACGAATACTGCATTATATGACGCTCACACATATGGGACAAGCAATTTCTCATCTCTTGCTTTCTTCTGAACATCCCCACTCATGGCAATCTAGCCCCTCTGCTCGATCCAGGTTCCTATCATCTTCACCAATTCCTGCAAACGAATGGGTTTACTCATGTATTCATTTGCACCAGCGCTGAGACAACGCTGCCGGTCGCCGGGCATTGCCAGGGCTGTGAGAGCAATGATCGGCGTAGTCGCGAAGTGAGGGTTAGCACGCAAACGACGCATGGCTTCCAAGCCATCCATGACAGGCATCTGGATATCCATCAGGATGATGCTGGGATGGCCTGTTTCGGCCTTTTCGACGGCTTCCGAGCCATCATGTGCATAGATGATTTCGTAGCCGTGATCTTCAAGATACTCACCGATGGTCAGGATGTTGGCCAGGTTATCCTCGGCCAGGAGAACCACTTTACGATCCGTCCGTTGATCCGCAATGCCGTGTGAAGCTATCGACTTCTCGGCCTCCAAAATTTTGTCAAATGCTGCGATGGCATCCTGCTGATTAGTTCTATCCTGGCCCCATGGCAAATTGACAGTAAAACAACTCCCAACTCCCGGCTCACTCTCCACCTGTACACTTCCACCATGCATATCGGTCAGTTTATGAACCAGGACCAGTCCAAGGCCGGTCCCTTCAAACTGACGATTTAGCTGGCTGTTAACTTGTACGAAAGGCTGGAACAATCGTCTCATATCCTCCGGTGCAATCCCGATACCATTATCTCTGACCGCGAATCGCACGAGGTCCCGCTGTTTATCGGCACTCACATGTAGACCGACTCTCCCATGTTCGGGCGTAAACTTGACGGCATTGATCAACAAGTTGACGAGAATTTGTTTTACCCGTCTCGGATCGGCATGAATTCTAGAGGCGAGTTCTTCCTGCTCATACGTAAGTTCAATGGATTTCTTCATAGCCTGACTTTTCACAAAAGCCAGACTTGCCTGAGTCACTTCGGCTACATTGATCATTTCTGGATAAAAATCAAGTTTGCCAGCTTCGATCTTGGAGAGGTCCAGAATATCATTGATCAATTCGAGAAGGTGATGCCCACTGGCTTCGATGATACGCAGAGAATGTTGCTGGCGCTCATTCAGTGGATCACGCGTTTGTTCGAGGAGCGATTCAGACAAACCCAGGATGCTGTTGAGAGGTGTTCGCAATTCATGGCTCATGGTCGCCAGGAACTCATCCTTGGTGCGGTTGGCATGCTCGAGTTCCGTGTTAGCCCGGTTGAGATCAGCAGTACGTTCCGCCACACGCAGTTCAAGATCTCTGGCATAACGTTGTACCTGTTCCCATAATCGCCAGTTATCAATCGCAATGGCGGCTTGTCCGGCCAGGGAATTTAGAAAATCGAGCCATTCGGAATCGCGGGCCACACGGGTCCGATTGAAAATCTCCACAACCCCGATGACTTTTCCTTTAACGATCAGGGGCACACCGTAATAACTAACAAACTTTTCATCTCGAAGGAAATCATCTCGGAATAAATGATTCAGTTCAGCAGCCAGGTTTGGAATCTGCACTATTCGTCTTTCAATGGCAACTTTCCCGGCATAACTTTCGCCCAATTTGACGCTGCTAGTGGGAATCCTGTTCATCCAAAAACCGTGCCAGGCTACATATTCCAGCCAGTTCGTCACCGGATCAAGCAGTAGGACCGCTGCGGCATCCACGTTCAATAACGAAACTGCACGCGAAGTCAAAATATTCAAACTAAAACGAAGATCAAAGGAGGAGACAATAGCCTGGTCAATTTCTCGAAGACCGGTCAGATAATTAATTTGCCGCTGAAATCTTTTCCTGCGCCTTTTTGCGCTCAGTCACATCGTATACAATGGAAAACAGGAGCGTATTCCCATCCACGTCCATGGGAGCCGAATGCACCTCCACAGATCGAATCTCACCACTCGCCAGACGATGCTGAAAATTAAAGAAATTCCTCTCCTCCTTCAGGGCGTACATTCGTTCTGCCTGCACATCCGGCGCGCTCAACTGATTGATGTCATTGATATTCATCGTACACAATTCATCGAGAGGATAGCCATAAAATTCCGCGGCTGCCCCATTGGCATTTCTGATGGCACCCGAGATCGGATCAATCAACATCATGATGGCATGATTGTCTTCAAACAGCAGGCGGAAACGTTCTTCACTTTGCTGTAGCGCTTGTTCGGCCAATTGCTTTTCGGTCACATCCCTGAAATTGACTACGATGGCTTGCACGCTCGGTTCTCCCAGTAGATTGACGGCAACACCCTCCAACCATCGCCAGGAGCCATCTTTGTGTCGTTCACACGCTTGCACCGAAACGTTTGTACCAGGTTGCTCAAGAATTTTATGAAAGAGGCCGTTCGAGGCTTGTACATCATCCGGATGAATCAATGACCAGATATTCTGCATCAAATATTCTTCAACCGTATACCCCAAAGTCTGAGCAACAGCCGGACTGGCATATCTAATGTTTCCATTTTCTTCAAACAAAACAATGCTGTCAGCACTATTCTCAATCAATGACCGGTAATGTTTCTCTCTAGCCTCTATTGCTTCTTCAGCCTGTTTTCGTGCCGTTATATCCCGCAGAATCACGGTAAAAAGTTTTTTTTCGGCAAACTCGATTTGCGAAATGGATGCCTCACTGAAAAACTCCAGGCCATTGGCACGCAAGCCACGCAGTTCACCAAGATTCCCCATGGAGCGCGTAGTTACACCTGTTTCTCCAAATCGCTTGATATGCTGACCGTGAATTTCGCGAATTGAGGCAGGCAGCAACTTGTCCAATGGTTGGCCGATCAGCTCCCCCTTTGCGTATCTAAACATTCGCTCAGCCGCGGGATTCGCCAAAACGATGCGCTGATTCTCATCAACGCTTACGATTGCGTCCATGGCCGACTCAATAATACTTGCCAGCCGCCCCTCACTAACCAGCAACGCTGCTTCCGCCCGCTTCTGCTCCGATTCGATTTTCATCGTACCCAGTGCAAAGGAAATATCCAGACTCATCTCTTCGAGCAGGCGTACCTGGATATCATCTCTAAACAGGCCAGCTTCCGATGAAGCTACAGCGAAGATACCGATGTTCTTTCCGTTAAGGTGGAAGGGGATGGTGGCGTATGAGCCGTATCCATATTCCTGCAATTGCCGGAACAGGTTTCCCAATGTCTCATCAGCCTGAAGATCTTCATTGGTGATCACTGTCGCTGAGCCGGTGGTATTGGCAATCAGCCCATCCTGTGAGAAGGGCCAATCCGATACATCCAATCCACGAGCGGCTACCGGTTTGAGTTGCCCTGATGTTTCGCACAGCAAGCTGATCCAGGCCAGAGAGAAATCACCGAATTGCACTGCCACTTCACAAATGGATTCAAACAATTCCTGCTGACTCTTCGCGCGTACAATCGTCTGATTGACCTGACTCAAAACTGCGTAAAGTCGATTTAAAGAAAAAATATGTTCTTCAGCCCGATCGATATTCTTTGTAATGAAATAGACCGATAGTGAATACACTATCATCGGCAGGATAATGAGAACGATAGCTACTTGACGAGAATCAAAAATTTCAAGTTCTTCAGCTTTCTCAACCCACCAGCCTGCAAGGACGATGAGGATGACAATAGCTGGCAGCAATAATCGTATGGCCTTGCCCCCCAGCTGCTTGGATAAAAACACCTTCATTATCCCCTGCTTGGGCCGGACAACCGTGATCGCGAGCGAAAGAATGAGAAAGACAGCAATTGGAAATAACACCATCCGGCCAGCCTCCGGGGAAGATACGTTGTCTGAAAATCGAACAAGCGCCCCATCAGCCGGACCAGCGAGATGACGATGACACTGATGGATAAGTATTGAAAGATCCTGGAGTCGAGGAGAAGCAGGCTAAGGCTGCTCAAGGCAGCGCAAAGAAACGCAAGCAATGTGGTTGACTGAGGTAAATTTCGGAAAACATCCAGTTGCAGGAACCACTCAAACAAATATCCGCCCAGGGTAAAGAAACTGATCAATAATGTCAACCCAGCCAGAATCCTCCCAATATTCCTTCTGGGGGGAGTTAGGTCTTCATATTGTAGCAACCAAAAAGAGGCACCCAAAAACACAAAAGACAAAGGCCCATTTATCCCCAAGTCGGGTAACAAACGATTTAGAATTGGGCTTCTCAAGAACTGGCCAAGCAAAACTACAAAACCAAGGCTAAAAGCAATGACACATGCAGCATTCACATACAGACGAAAAATGGAGGGCAGACGGATAGAGGATTGATGCTTCATCTTGTCAATTCTTTGGCGAATCAAAGAGGCTGCGCCGGTAATGCAGTTATTAGACCTTATAAGTAAGGAATAGTATAAATTCTCCTGGCTTCACTATGAAGTAACATTCTTCCTATTTCTGACATGATTACCCGAAATCATCTCCCATTCTGTTTCGCGATCAAGAGTGGTATAACACTCTCAGAAAAGGTCACAACAAAATTGCCGGCAACATTAAATGTAATGCAATCCGTGAAGTATGGAAGAAAGTACAATAGAAGTAGCATCGAACAGGCAAACCTTCCTATGGAATCAGCAGGAACCATCCAGTTCAACTTCTTTGACCCACCCGCAGACTACCAGCAATCGATGTTAGAGGCGTGGAACAGCTTTACCACCAACCAACAGTTGGATCTCATCGTGCCACCTTTGATCGCAGCATCCTGGCGGCGATGTTGGGGACGAGTCAATCCGAACAAGCCGATGGAATTCATCCACATGGGCCAGGAACATCTGCTGGCATCACAGACTGCCAGTTTCGATTTGTTGGCCATTGCTCGTCCGGTGATGGAAGATATTTATCAGTGTGTTCAAAAATCCGGGACTGCCATCCTTTTGACCAATAGTGTTGGCTGCGTCCTCGATTTTGTTGGGGATGAAGACATTATCACGATCATGAACAAATGGAGGGCAGGCTTGGGAACGATCCTGTCAGAGGAGAGGGTGGGCACAACCTCGATTGGACTGGCTCTATCCGAACGCATGCCCGTACAAGTGGCAGGTAACGAACACTTTGTCAAGCAGTTTCATACCATAACCGGCGCGGCCGCCCCAATGTTCGATATTAGCGGCCATCTGCTGGGGATCCTGGGATTGGTTATGCCAGTCGAACGGTATCATATCCATTCCCTGGGCCTGGTCGCGGCGGCTGCACGCGCGATAGAGAACCAACATCAGTCCGATTTGTTGATGGCGGAACAAAATAGTCAGTTGACTCAGCTGAATACAATCCTCTCGGCGATCTCGGACGGGATTTTAGTGTGGAACACAGATTACACCCTGGTACACGCCAATCATGCTGCGAGTCAAATGCTCGGCATTCCGGCGCAATCCATGGTAGGAAAGCCCGCTGGCACATTGTTCAGCGTCCCTGCATTTATACGGAAAGCCATATTGCGAAGGAAACCGCTGAACGATGTTGAAGCATCAATCAATGTAGGGGAACGCGTTGTAAATTGTTTGGTCAGCCTGGATTTCGTATTTCAAAGTCCCGACAAGCTACAGTGGATGATCGTGACGCTACGCTCGGAAAAGAAAGTGCGCAAACTGATCCAGAAACAGGTGGGCGCCACTGCCTCGTTAACGCTGAACGATATTCCGGGCGAAGCGCCCCAAATGCAACGCGTGCGAAATTTCGTCCGTTCAGCAGCCGGAGCGCAAGCCAGCATTTTGATCCGCGGTGAAGTCGGTACTGGGAAGAATGCTCTTGCCAGTGCAATTCATAATGCCGGACCTCGACACGACGGCCCTTTCGTTATTTTTGCATCATCCTCTGTACCCAATGAACTCGCGATCAATGAGTTGCTAGGTTATGATGAATCGGTAGAAAAAAGACATATTAGTGGAAGACCCAGCAAATTCGAACTGGCACAGGGCGGAACTTTGTTCTTTCAGGATGTCGATGCCCTGCCTCTGGAAGCGCAGGCGGTGCTGCTCAATGCTCTGGAGTTGGGCGTGGTACAGCGTTTAGGGAGCCAGCGGCCAGTGGAGGTGGATGCGCGCGTAATCGCTTCCACACCAGCAAATATGGAAGCTTTGATCTCTCAAGGCGCGTTCCGTCCGGACTTGTATTACCGTTTGAGTACATTTACCGTGACGCTCCCTCCTCTAAGGGAAAGACCCCGGGATATTCCTCTGGTAGCGGAGCGTATCCTGACTCGCCTTACCAGGCAACTGGGTTTTCAAGTGTCACTTGCCCCTGAGGTAATGGATGTGTTTCGGAAGTATTCGTGGCCAGGAAACATCCGCGAAATGGAAGCGGTTCTGGGTCGCGCAGCCACGCAATTGGCTGGCACAGGCGTGATTGGTCTGGAAAATATTCCCAATAACGTGCGTTTGATGGAAAATAGTATACAGACGGTTAAGCCAGCTCTACAAGTCAAAGTTAGCGCACTTAGTGAAATGGAACGAGAGACGATCCTGCTGATGATGCAAATATACCGGGGAAACATCTCGCGTATGGCCACCGTGTTGGGTGTAAGTCGCACAACATTATGGCGCAAGGTCAAAAGTTATGGTATCGATCCGGATGAATACCGTTAGCCTCTGAAGAAGATTTCTCCAGAGTCAAGCGAGAACTGTTTCATTGTGAAACAGTTCTATTTATCTCCATGTTTCATTTAAGAACACTATTTAAGCAAATGTTTGACAACTCCTTATTAGGTCTATACAATGAAAAAGTATACTTTTCCAAGATCCCAATGTCATAGTATAAAACGATGCCGAAAAACTTGCATGCCACCAATGAAATCCAGTTAGTATGGTCCCAGTGGATCTGTACCCTTATTCTAATGGGCCGCCAAAAGATGTTGATCTTTGGGCGGTTTTTTATTCTTAATCGGCTGGGCTTGTATTAAACATTATCCAGGAAAGGAGGAACCCAGGAGAACAAATATTGAACAAGTGGTCACGCCGATATCAATAAAATCCAAATTTCATATCAAGGAGATAACAATGCTAGGACAATTGATTGGCGAAGTATTCGGAACCTTCATCCTGATCCTTTTAGGTGATGGTGTGGTTGCGAATGTGGGTCTGGCACCTCGTCTTGCCGCCCCGGCTTATAACTGGAACACGATCACCATAGGCTGGGCCTTTGCGGTGATAGTAGCCGTCTATGTGTCTGCTGGTGTCTCAGGGGCACACATCAACCCTGCAGTCACCATTGCGCTGGCCGTCAAACGCGATTTCCCCTGGGGAAAGGTGGTTCCTTATATCCTCGCCCAGATGGTTGGTGCCTTCCTTGGTGCGCTGGGTGTCTACCTGACCTACCGTGACGGTCTTGTCAGCGCCGGTGTGCCGAACGTATGGGCAACAGGGCCAGGCTCGGTCTTTGGCAACGCCTTCTGGGGCGGTACCGGTGCAACAGCTGTTGGCGGGTATAGCATGCTCACTGCCTCCCTCACAGAGTTCTTTGGTACAGCAGTGCTCCTGTGGGGAGTTCTAGCCAGCGGCGATAGCAAGAACACTGGTTTGATGCACAATTTAGGACCTTTCCTGGTCGGTGGTACGGTTTTGGCAGTTGGTTTGAGTCTGGGTGGACCCAGCGGTTATGCCATCAATCCCGCGCGTGACTTTGGTCCACGTCTCTTTGGAACCCTGGTTGGCACGCAAGGATTATGGGACGCCGGTTACTGGTTGGTGCCGTTGCTTGTTCCGATCATCGGCGGCGTTGTGGGCATCTACGTATATGACTGGTTGGTCACCGCCAATCTGCCCAAGTCTTAACAAATTGGGCACACCAGGCACAAGAAAAAAACTGGTTCTTTGTATTGGATTATCCCCGTACAAGTAAGTATGATGCCAGCCCTTAACTGTCTATGGAGGCGCTTATAATGAAGAAATTGATTAATAAACCCGAGGATGTGGTTCGGGAGGAATTGGAAGGTATAGCAATTGCCCACTCGGATTTGGTGAAAGTACACTACGATCCCAACTTCATCGTTCGGGCTGATGCCCCTGTCAAGAACAAAGTAGGCATTGTTTCTGGCGGTGGCTCTGGTCACGAACCGATGCATGGCGGATTTGTAGGCATGGGCATGCTTGACGCAGCCTGTCCTGGAGCGGTTTTCACTTCACCTACACCAGATCAAATGCTCGAAGCCACCAAGGCCGTAAACGGTGGTGCCGGTGTTCTGCATATCGTCAAGAACTACACTGGCGATATTATGAACTTCGAGATGTCTGCTGAATTGGCAGGCGCCGAAGGGATCGAAGTGGAAGCCGTGATCACAGATGATGACGTAGCAGTCAAGGACAGTCTTTACACGGCAGGTCGTCGCGGCGTGGGTGTCACCGTACTGGCCGAGAAGTTGTGCGGCGCTGCGGCAGAGCAGGGTCATTCGCTCAAAGAAGTAGCTGATGTCTGCCGCAAGGCCAAGGATTTAGGTCGCAGCATGGGCATGGCGTTGACCTCGTGCATCGTTCCCCATGTTGGCAAACCCACCTTTGATCTTCCGGAAGATGAAATGGAAATCGGTATTGGCATCCATGGTGAACCGGGCCGTACACGCATGCAAGTCAAGCCAGCCGATGAGATTGTCGAAATGCTCATGGAGCCAATCATCAGTGATATCCCCTACAAAAAAGGCGATCAAGTTCTCATGTTCGTCAATGGTATGGGAGGCACGCCACTGATCGAGCTCTACATTGTTTATCGCAAGGCACATGAAATCGCAGAAAAACATGGTCTCAAAGTCGTGCGCAATTTGATTGGCCCCTATATCACCAGTCTGGAAATGGCCGGCACATCCATTACGATGCTCAAGATGGATGATGATATGATGAAGTTGTGGGATGCGCCCGTCAAGACTCCGGGCCTGCGCTGGGGAGTATAAATATCTGCATCGGTCACGCGCCAAGATAAATAAAGACAATTTATCCTGGCAGTACCAACGGAGACTGGATAATGTCTATTACACGTGATGATACTTTGAACTGGGTCAAAGCGATCGCCAGCGTCATTGGCGAGAACAGTGCCTATCTAACGCAACTCGACGCTGCCATCGGCGATGCTGACCACGGTGCCAACATGGAACGTGGTTTCAAGGCAGTCATGAACAAGATGCCAGAAATCAGCGATAAGGATATTGGCACAATTTTCAAGACCGTCGGCATGACCCTGATATCCACCGTTGGTGGGGCTGGTGGGCCCCTGTACGGAACGTTCTTCCTTCAAGCGGGTATGAAAACCGCCGGAAAAATGGAACTTAGCTTGACCGACTGGACGGAAGCGCTTGAGGCCGCTCTCAACGGTGTAATAATGCGTGGCAAAGCTGAACTGGGTGATAAAACCATGGTCGATGCACTCACTCCGGCAGTAGCCAGCCTCAAACAGTCCATTCCGGATGGCCACCCTATCAACAAAGCCCTTGAACTTTCAGCAGAAGCCGCAATGAAAGGGATGGAAGGCACAATCCCCTTAGTGGCACGTAAAGGCCGCGCCAGCTATCTGGGCGAACGCAGCGCAGATCATCAGGATCCAGGTGCGACCTCCTCGTTCCTGATCCTCAAAGCCGCTGCTGATACCTGGAAAGATATAGCAGCCTAACTCGGGTTCAAGGCTTTGACCTTATGCGGATTGCGTCCAATAACGCTCCGCATATAAACTTGCTCCTTTCTATTCATACAGGAGATTACACAATGGCAAAATATTCAGCAGCAGTTGATCAAGGCACTACCAGCACCCGTTTCATGATCTTTGACCATGCGGGCAAAGTAGTGGGCATCGATCAAAAAGAACATGAACAGATCTACCCGAAGCCCGGTTGGGTCGAACACGACCCGATGGAAATCTGGCAGCGCACCCAGGAAGTAATCGAAGGCGCGCTGAAAAAGAGCGACGTTTCCCCCAAGGATATCGCTGCCGTTGGCATCACCAATCAACGTGAAACCGCAGTCGTTTGGGAAAAAGCAACCGGCAAACCAGTTCATAATGCCATCGTCTGGCAGGACACTCGGACTGATACCATTTGCAACGAACTGGCTAAAGACGGTGGTCAGGATCGCTTCCGCTCCAAAGTTGGTCTGCCCCTGGCAACCTATTTCTCCGGCCCAAAGATCAAATGGATTCTGGATAACGTTGAAGGCGTGCGTGCCAAGGCCGAAAAGGGCGAGGTGCTCTTTGGCAATATCGATACGTGGGTGCTCTGGAATCTAACCGGCGGTCCCAAAGATGGCGTACATGTCACCGATGTGTCCAACGCCTCCCGCACCATGTTGATGAATCTCGAAACATTGGATTGGGATCCCGATATGCTCAAGGTGATGGGCATCCCGCGCGCCATGCTTCCCGATATCAAACCATCGTCGGAGGTATATGGGCATGCCAAGGGCACCCTGGAAGGAATTCCGATCGCGGGCATCTTGGGTGACCAGCAGGCCGCGCTCTTCGGCCAGACCTGCTTCAGCGCAGGCGAAGCCAAAAACACCTATGGCACTGGCTGCTTCATGCTCCTGAACACCGGTACGAAACCCGTGCAATCCAAGAATGGCTTGCTTACAACCCTCGGCTACAAGATCGGTGATCAGGACGCGGTCTACTGCCTGGAAGGCTCCATCGCCATCACCGGTGCACTGATTCAGTGGCTGCGAGACAATATGAAGATGTTCGAGAAGTCACCGGATGTCGAACCGCTCGCCCGCACTGTGGATGACAACGGTGGCATCTATTTCGTTCCGGCCTTCTCCGGGCTGTTCGCTCCCTACTGGAAGAGCGACGCTCGCGGCGTGATCGTCGGAATGACCCGCTACATCAATCGCGGACACATCGCGCGCGCGGCCCTTGAGGCCACTGCGTTCCAAACTCGCGAAGTGCTCGATGCCATGAACGCCGACTCGGGCGTGCCGCTGACCGCCCTCAAGGTGGATGGTGGAATGGTCTACAACGAATTGCTGATGCAGTTCCAGGCTGATATCCTGGGCGTACCTGTCATTCGTCCACAAGTCGCTGAGACCACCGCGTTGGGCGCTGCTTATGCGGCGGGCCTGGCGGTCGGCTTCTGGAAGAACGTTGAAGACCTGCGCAGCAACTGGGCCAAGGATAAAGAATGGGATCCAATGATGGATGCCGCTCTGCGCGATAAGGAATACAAAGGCTGGAAGAAAGCTGTTACCCGAACCTTTGACTGGGTTGAATAAAATCTGACCCTACTGAGGGGGCAGGTTATTTGCCTGCCCCCTCAGTCTTACCTACCAAACTTTTTGCCAAATTAAGTTTTCCTGGAGCAGATTGTGGCAAAGAAATCAAAAAAGCCAAAGAAACAAAAAAAAGAAGAAAAAGAAGAGCTGGCGAACCAGCCTTGGATATCCATGCGTACAGGCATCATGATTGTCTCCTTCGCCAGTGTGGCGATGGCCTTCTTGACCGCATGGCAGGTCATTCCATCTAAAGGATGGTTGGAAGGAATTCTTTGGGGTTTGCTCTTTGGCGCGTTGATCTGGGCTATTTTCTTTGGCAACATCCTGATTAACAAGCTATTGCGAAGATAGACGCGCGAGCACCGGAACCTTGAAAATGCAGGCAAACTTATCGGAGGCCACGTGGGAAGCGATGTTCGCTCCCTACGACCAGTCCACCTATCAGGCCGTCCTGAATCAGATCCAGCCGAACGATATCATCCTGGATATTGGGGCGGGCGACTCGCGGCTGGCACGACAAATGGCTCGGATCACCCGGAAAGTATACGCGGTTGAGATCAATGCTCAGGTGCTGGATCAGGCCTACGCTGTGCGCGACCCGTTACCTGTCAACTTGATCCCCATCTGCGCGGACGCCCGCGCGCTGGCGTTCCCATCCGATATCACGACTGGCGTGCTGATGATGCGTCACTGCACCTGCTTTCGGTTATATGCATCGAAACTGCGGAGCGCGGGCGCCAGGCGAATAATTACCAATGCGCGCTGGCATATGTCAGTGGAGGTAGCCGACTTGCTAAGTGAACGCAAATCATTCGCCGCAGCAAACATGGGTTGGTATGCCTGTTTATGTGGCGCCACGGGTTTCAAGGAAGGACCCGTGGATTACTGGTCCACAGAGCTGAACAACATAACAAATGAAGTATTCTCTTGTCCGCAATGCAGGCAGGCTTAAGAAGGCATGTTTTCGGAGAGGCTATGAGTAAACCACAAGTCATCATTATCGGGGCGGGATTTACCGGCGTCGCCACCGCTCACGATCTGGCACTGCGTGGCTGCGATGTGACCGTTGTTGAACGTGGCGATCTATGCCACGGAACTTCGGGGCGAACGCATGGATTATTGCACAGCGGCGGCCGCTACGCAGTCAAAGATAAAGAATCCGCGGTGGAATGTATCGATGAGAATACCATCCTGCGCAAGATCGTTCCGCAAGTGATCGAGCCCAACGGTGGATTATTTATCGCCATCGAAGAAGGTGATCTGGCTTATGCCGAACAGTTTATCGAGAGCTGTGAAGAGTGCCACATCCCGCTCGAAGAACTCAAGCCGCAGGAAGCGCTCAAGTTGGAGCCCAACATCAACCCAAAGGTATTGAGCGCCTTCTTGATTCCCGATGGAACCTTTGATCCTCTGCGTTTGGCGCTGGCCTTCGCAGGCACAGCCAAACACCATGGAGCCAAATTCCGAACTTATCATGAAGTGCAAGGTTTCCTGATGGACGGTCAGGGGAATGTGAGTGGCGTGAAGATGTTGAATCGTGCCGCAAACAAAGTGGAGGAACTGCGCGCCGATGTTGTCGTGAACGCGACCGGTGCCTGGGCAGGAGAGATCACCAATATGGCCGGTTTGGATGCACCCGTCAAACCCACGCCAGGCATCATGGTGGCATACAATCAACGCTTTGTCCAGCGAGCGGTTAATCGTCTCAATGCACCGGGTGACGGGGATATTGTTCTTCCGCAGAGACGCATGGTAGTAGTAGGCACCACCTCCTTCGCCGCCGAGAATGTAGACTACATCCCGGTCACCGAGGATCAGATCAAATTGATGCTGGAACGTGGTAGTGAACTCATCCCGGGAATTCGGAACGCGAAAGCGCGCGGAATTTACATGGCTGCACGGCCGTTGGTAGGCGGTGGTTCAGGACGCAGCATTGCCCGCACCTTCAAGTGCTATGATCACAAAGAGACACATAACGTCGATGGACTGGTAACCATCACTGGCGGAAAAGCTACCACCTTGCGAGCCATGGCCGAAAAAACCGCGGATGTGGTCTGCGCCAAACTGGGAATTACAGAGCCTTGCGTGACCAAAGAGACTCCGCTTCTCTCCTACCGTCAATATTACGCCAACCCAAACTAGGAGAAGCTCCATGACTGAAATATGGAAAATCACCTTGCGCATTTATCGCCAAAAGGAAAATGAAGCGCCGCATTTTGACAACTTCGAGATGGAAGTAAATCCGGACGAGTATGTGCTGGACGCTGTGGAACGTGCCTGGGCTTTCCATGATCGTACTATCTGTTTCCGACATGCCTGCCATCACTCCACTTGCGGCGCCTGCGGGATGCGGGTCAATGGGATGGAAAAGCTGACCTGCATTACCCCCATTCGGGATGTAACTCATAACGGCGCTACACTCAAAGTCGAACCCCTGCGAAATTTCCCGGTAGTCAGCGACCTAGCCGTTGATATGGGATCCTTCTATAGAAAAATGGAACGGGTTGGCGAACGCGCTGTTCTGCCGGTCACGGAAGCCGAAATCGAAAATCCGCCTTCCACCTGGGACGCGGATGACGCACAATACATCCGCTTGAGTGATTGCATCGAATGCGGGCTTTGCATGAGCGCCTGCCCGGTCATGGCCACCACGCCTGAATATCTCGGGCCTGCACCACTAGCCGGTGCACAGGATAACGGCCTCAAGCGCAAGCCGGAACTGTTGTCCATTGTCGATTGTGAGGATGGGGTCTGGCGTTGCCACAGTGCATTTGAATGTACAGCTGTCTGTCCATCCTTTGTTGATCCGGGCCGCCGCATTATGAACTTACGCACACAAGTCGTTGGTGCGCGTTTGGGCAAGCTATTCGGCAAAGGTTAAGCAGAGGAGCCATTCTTATGAAAAACACACATAATCAACCTTCCCCCGGAAAGTTCTGGTCCTGGTTCATGCCTTTTGGCCGCCAGACGGGTGGCTGGGCTTTTGCTCTAAATCGAATCACGGCCATCGGCTTGACCTTCTATTTGTTCCTGCATCTGAGTGTGCTCAGTCTGCTGGCACAGGGGCCGGGCTCCTACGATAAGTTCCTGGCACTCACTGAAAACCCGGTCATCAAGCTGGGCGAATGGCTTGTTGTTGCCGCGGCAATTCTGCACGGGCTGAATGGCATCCGCATTGTGTTGACCAGCTTCGGAGTTGGGGTGACGCGTCAGAAACAGCTTTTCTATGGCCTCATGATCATCGCCGCGTTTGTCATCCTACTTTTTACGGTACGCATGTACGCATTAGGATAGTCTATGTCACAGCCAATCTCTTCTCCATATACATCAGGACCTCGTCCTGGTGAAAACACCTGGATCTGGTTGATCAAAATCATCACGGGTCCTTTGCTGGTGTTTCTGGTACTGCTGCATCTTGTTGTGAATCATTATCTCGGCAGCCTGCCCTCTGGCCTGATGACTTATGATGATATCGTGGCCTATTTCCAAAATCCCGTCATCCCAGCCATCGAGATTCTTTTCCTCGCTACTGTGGTCACGCATTGTCTGATCGGCCTGCGCGGCATCATCATCGATCTCAACCCTTCACGCAGTGTACTCACACTTGTCACCTGGCTTCTTGGGCTGATCGGGATTTCGTCCGTCCTCTACGGAGTCTGGTTGGCATTAGCCATTGTATCGAAAGGCAGTTAATCAGGGGAGCCATGGTCGGACTAGTTATTGTCTCGCACAGTCGGGCGCTGGCAAATGCGCTGGTGGGATTAATTCGTCAGGTCGCTTCGTCTGACCTGCCAGTGGCTGTTGCAGCAGGGATCGGCGAAGACCGCAGCGAGTTCGGCACGGACGCGGTCGAGATCATGGAAGCCATTCAGTCCGTATTTTCAGACGATGGGGTACTGGTGCTCATGGATTTAGGCAGTGCCGTGTTGAGCGCCAATATGGCGCTCGAATTCCTGTCGCCTGAAATGGCAGAGAAGGTTCGCTTCTGCGGCGCTCCGCTGGTAGAGGGAGCAGTGGCCGCGGCTGTTCAGGTTGGACTAAATAGCGACGTAGAAACGATCTGTCGCGAGGCCAACGCCGCCCTGGCTCCCAAACGCGAGCAGCTGGGTCAGGAAAGCAATGATTCTCCCTCCCCACCACCTGTTCCAGAAGAAGCTGGGGAATCCATCACTCTGACATTGACCAACCTGCACGGGCTGCATGCTCGTCCAGCCGCAAAGTTCGTTCAGACCGCCACCCGGTTCATGGCGAACGTGACGGTCACCGATCTGTCGAACGGCAAAGGTCCGGTTTCGTCCCACAGCCTGAATGCCATTGCCACACTCGGTGCAATTGAAAACCACCAGATCCGCATCAGCGCCTCAGGTGAAGAAGCCAAGCTGGTACTGGCCGCTCTCAAAGTGTTGATCGAAGACAACTTTGGCGAAACACCGGCCAAGTTGATTTCCAAAGAACCAGGGTCCGAAACTCATAAAGCCATATCAGAAGGTGATGCCTTCAGGGCCGTCCCGATTTCTGCTGGATTTGCTCTCGCACCCCTCTATAAATATCAAGCACAGCGTCCACCCATCCCCACACAGCCTGCTGAGAACCCCGAAGCAGAATGGACGCGCCTGCAAGCGGCACTTGAAAATACAAGCCGGGAAATCACCAAGCTGGCGCGGCGAATGAAGCAGGCACTTGGCTCCAGCGAGGGTGCCATATTTGACGCCCACTTGCTCATCTTACAGGATCCGGACCTGATCCAAAAGGCGCGTGCTGGCATCGATGAACGGCACGAGAATGCGGCTTTCGCCTGGAACCAGGCGATTGCTTCCACCGCAGAGAGTTACCGCGCGCTCGACGACATCTATTTGCAAGCGCGGGCCGCAGATGTGGAAGATGTGGGCTCCCAGGTCCTACTCGCCATGATGAATAAAAGCGCCTCTGCACCGATTGTGTTCAATGAACCGGTGATTCTGTGCGCCGCCGACCTGACGCCCACCGAAACATCCCAACTTGACATGCAAAAAGTACTTGGGATCATCACCGCAGGTGGTGGCCCGACTTCCCATAGCGCCATCTTATCCCGCGCACTTGGTATTCCAGCAGTGGCAGGAGTCGGAACATTGCTCGACCGACAAACCAGCGGTACGCTCGCCGGTATCGACGGTTTTGCCGGTGAGGTCTGGTTTGATCCCTCGCCAGAGATTCAAAAGGAGATTCGGGCACAGCGGGAGGAATGGCTGGCGGGACGCGAGAAAATGCTGGAAACCAGCCAGCAACTGGGAAAAACAAAAGATGGCCAGCGCGTGGAAGTGTTCGCCAACATTGGCAACGTGAATGACACGCGTGGCGCCGTACAAAATGGAGCCGAAGGCGTAGGCCTGTTGCGAACTGAATTCCTGTTCCTGACGCGTGAGACCGCGCCCACTGAAGAGCAACAGACTGTGGTCTTGCGTGAGATCTTCGAAACAATGGGGAACGAGCGTCCCATTACTGTGCGCACACTTGACGTGGGCGGTGATAAAGAACTGCCATATATTCAAATGCCCGAAGAGCCTAATCCATTTCTGGGAGTACGCGCGCTACGGCTTTCCCTGAACTCGAACCGATCTCTTCCTAACGCAGATCCGCGCAATTCTGCGCGCCGCCGATGGATTTCCCTGCCGAATCATGTTCCCCATGGTTGCCGATATGGAAGAGGTGGGTCAAGCCCGCAGTTGGGTTGAAAGAGCCCACAATGAGTTGATGGAAGAGCATTTATCTCACGCCTGGCCGGTTGAATTGGGCATTATGGTGGAAATCCCATCTGCAGCTCTGCTCGCTCCGGCGCTGGCAAAAGAAGTTGACTTTTTCAGTATTGGCACCAATGATCTAACGCAATACACACTGGCCGCCGAACGCGGCAACCCGGCACTTGCTCATCTGGCAGATGGCGTGCACCCTTCTGTACTAATGCTCATCCGGGATGTGATCGAGGCCTCACACCAAGCTGGAAAATGGACCGGGATCTGCGGCGAATTGGGAGGAGACCCGGAAGCCACCCCTATCCTGGTAGGTCTGGGTGTGGATGAACTCAGCTTGAACCCCGCCGGGATTCCACATATCAAATCGATCATACACGATTTAACGATGGACGCGGCCCGCAAGCTGGCTGAACAGGCCCTACAATTTAGCACCAGCGCAGAAGTCCGGCAATTCATCCGTTCCTCAAATCCATAGTTTCCCCCTTGAATCGCAGTCAAAAAGATAACAAAAGAGGCTCTCCTAAGGAGAGCCTCTTAGCTGGGGGCACAGGATTCGAATCTATGCTAGCTGATCCAGAGAAAGAAAGATATCAAGTTGAAAAATATGTCCAAGTGGTATTAAACAAGCGCGTTTAAATCAAAAAAGATTGGGTTTTTAGTCCAGTCTTTCCAATAAAGTCTATTCAGTTCTAGCGCCTAAGGTGAACTTGTAGGTGAACTTAATATCTTGTCGATTTTTTCAGGAACCCCCTCCTGCATAGTTGGGAAAAGGTGCGAATAAATATCCATCGTGGTTGAGAGTTGAGAATGCCCTAATCTCTCCTGCACGACCTTGGGATGTACGCCAATTGCTCCTAAAAGCGATGCTGAAGTATGCCTGTTATGGAGAGCTCTCCATAATCAGCATTCATACGCGACCCATTTGCTGGAGGCCGGTGTTAATTTCCGTGTGATCCAGGCGTATCTTGGACATGCCTCGCCCAACTCCACCGCGATCCACACTCATCTGACACCGACCATCATTGGCCAAGCGACCGAGGCCATTGATCAAGTGTTGGAAAACATATGGGGCTAGAACTGGCGGATATTTTTCGCCGCTACGGAAATTCGTATCGCCAAAAATATGGCTCGCGCATGCCCTCCACCCATCGCAAAGCGATGCGGGCAATCGAACAATGTCGTACCGAGGCATTGGGCGGACTGATAAATCGTTGTCCGGATTGTGAACAGGTGCAGTACAGTTACCACTCCTGCCGCAACCGCCATTGTCCCAAATGCCAAAACGAAAATGCGGAGCATTGGCTGGAGAAACAACAGGATCTGCTGCTACCAGTGCCGTACATTCTGCTGACGTTCACTTTGCCTGCTGGATTCAATGAAGTCATTCGCCGTCACCAGAGCCTGATCTATAGTATTGCTCTTTAAAAACTACGTCAACCGCGAAGATTCTGCAGCCTGCAGGGCAAAAGCGGGGAAGGTTTTGTTGCGGCACTGAATGGCGGCAGACATCAAGCGAATGCCACGCGGAGTGGAAGGATAGAGACGGCTAGTCTTTGACTTTGGAGATCAAACCATGTCCGCGCAATTTGGCGACCAAACGAGTGACGTGTGCGCTGCGTTGACGTTGCTCAATGCGGTTCCTGGCAGGCTTGGGATACAGGTAGGCTTGCAGGTTTTTGTTACGGAAGCCGTTGAGGGCATGCTCGCCAGCCAGGATCGCAGAGAACAGGTCACAATCTGCCTGAGTGATGGGATTGAATCTGGCGTAACGCTGCCCTTGATGGGTTTTGGGATGGCACAAGCCTTCGAGTTCAGCGATGGCTTTGCCTGTTGGTTGAGCGTGTGCCAGGGCATTCAGGTAACGATCATTTGCCTGTCGCCCGACCTGAGCATGGCGCCAAAGATTGGCGACGCCTTTACCCATGGGTTGCCAGCGACGACAGCGACCCTGCGGAGTGTCCACGACGCGCCGGACACGAAACTCATGCGGTTGGTTGATGGTGGTCTCGATGCGCAACAGGTTGACGGCCTCGTACCACTTGATGGAGTTGCCCTTCATGCGATGTTTGATGCGGCGGCCTTCGGGACGTTTCTTGCAGTCGGTGGTGACTTGACCCTGGAAGTTGCCATGTGGTTTGCGCCCCAGAAAACGCAGCACGTCTTCGGCGCTGAATGCGCTCATGGAGATTTCCATAAGCGCGGGCAGCAAGGCTGCCAGAGTGGCACGGTCACGAAAGAAAACGTCGGTGGCGTATTCCGCCTGGGCGAGCGTCCAATAATAATCGCCCAATCCCGCTTTGCGGATGGCGCCTAAAAACGGGTTGACGCGCCGAGCCAACGCATGCAGGACCCTTAGCCATTTACGTTGTGTGAACCGTTCACATAACGCCTGGGCTGTTTCCAGATCGGCGATGTGGGTCAGTTTGTTGTCGTAACGAGCATAGCGAATACCGCGCTGATCCAACTGGCGTGCCAGCCATTCCCGCCCATTCACATAGATCTGCATATCAAAAGGAAACCAACTTTGCAAGCGAATGTGCATCAACCCAAACTCGGCGTCCAGATAATAACAGTAGTAGTGCAGACATTTGCGCTGGCGGCGCACCACCTCCAACTTGTGCGCCTGGCGATTTCCCTGCACATCAAACGACATGCAGGTTTCCAACACCGAAAAGACACCCACCAGGCCTTCGGTCACACTGTCCCGCTTCGCAATCGCACGCGCCAGCTCTTCTTTGCTCTCTTTGGCGGACGCCAGGTATTGCACAGGTCGTCCCGCCTCTTGCACCATGCCTTCGACATGTGCTTTCAACTTCTTGGTGTGCTCCTGTACGTAGTCGCTGAAATCCTTCAACAACACTCCCTGTCGAGAGAGATACGCTCCAAAGGCTCCCTTCGGAAAGAAGCCGGTCAGATAACCCTTGAAGATCATGCGATCAAACATCGAAAGCGTCCCCACCATGTCGTCTCGGTGTATACTCAGAAATGTTTCCATGGCCTGTCCGTGAAAAAGTGGTTGGCATGTGAGCCTCAGAGCTCCCTATCGGCGCCCTTTCGGCGTTACGTTAGCCTTCATTTTCTCACAAAGACAGGCCACTTTCTTTTTGGTTGCGGCTGGAAGCTGCGCTATGATTTACTCTTCAAAACTTCCGCCGCCGCCACGCAACAGTTGCAAGACAGCTCTGCCTCTCCTTCAGTCCCCTCGGAAACTCGGGATGGCAATTCTCAATCCGCAGAAACAGATTCAGCGGCACCTGCCCATCGGTGTCCGGTCTGTGGCCACCCCATGCAACCTGGCGCCCTCATTCCTCCGTCTGGACTTTCGCCGCCATGACAATCGTCGATGCGAAAAGGTGGTTTTGTTCTGCTTCCCGGCATGATTGCAGTCTCATCGTGCTTTGCTATGCCTTTTGCCGATTAGCCAGAAATCACCCGTTAGCAATTCAATCTGCAGATCGATATGAAAGAGTACTGGCTTTGCTTAGTGGCTTTTGATGATCTTTGGGCTGAAACCTTTTTTGAATTCCTCCCTGATGCAATTGATCTTGCAATCCATCCCGCCTTAAATTCCAAATAGCTTTGCATCTCTGCGTTCGGCTCAGTTCAAGAAGGATTATGTGGCGGCTGCGTTCTCCACCACATTGATACTTTGCTGAACGCCGCGCCACATAAATCCTTAATGCATTGTACGACTAATATTGTATTTTGGATTGGCATTGTTCTCTACTTTAAAATACACATAATAAGTGAATACATTACTAATATTACATCTATGAAAACGCTGCAATTGTCAAAGCCTGCCGGGAGTCGGCGATATCTTGAGCATCGTGATCTTCACTGAAATTGGTTCGATCGGACGTTTTGCCAGAGCCGAGCAACTGGCCAGTTATGCCGGGACAACGCCTACCGTGCACAGCAGTGGTGGCAAATCCCACTATGGCCACTTGCCCCCTCAATCCAATCACTACCCCAAATGGGCTTTCATTGAAGCGGCCAATGGAGTCGCTCGCCACTATCGGCATCCAAACTGGCAGTCCAAGCACGTGACCCAACTGTATGAACGCGTGCGTAGACGCAAAGGCCACGCAGTCGCTGTAGGTGCCGTGGCACGTCACTTGGCGGAAGCCACTTATTGGATGTTGACCAAAAACCAACCTTATCAGGAACCTGTTTCCAGGAGAGTCTTGCTCAAGCAAGAGTGAGCGCGAAGTATTACTGTATCCCTCGAGATACGTGCGTTGATTGCGACACTCTTGTTGAACATTTTCTTGCTGCTTGGACAGCGTATAGATGTATTCCGGCAAGACTGGATTGAAGCGGCCGTGCTCTCCCTCACTCAGAAGTCTGCAACGGGTTGTTCTTTCGGAATTATGCAAAACAGTTTTGTTTGAACCAAGGAGCTGTATTCATGCCGGATCCCTACTGAACCACTTCTGGCAGAGCCATTCTTTGCCCTTCGGCCACCCCTTCAAGGGTGCTGCGCTTCGCTCCGCATCCCTGCGGGACGGCTCCGCCGCCCTTGACTGGCACCCCGGCCTGCGGGCAGATGCTCTGCTTATGAAGTGGTTCAGCCTAAAAATGTTCACCATGACATTTTCTATAATTCTCTCGCTACCTGTCGAGGAAGATCCATTCATACAAGATCCATTCAACCCTTGACAATTGCAGCGTTTTCATAGATGTAATACCAAGTGATTGGCAACATTATCAGTATTTATTTGTTGTTGAAATGGGTTCAATAAAACACAAAAACTGGGACGAACACAAGTCGTGTCGGTTTGCATTATGTCTAATAAGAACACCCTGGCAGATTTTGAAGTGAGAAGCAAGAGCCGATTTATCGGTCTTTTTCAATCCAGAGTAGACACAACCTAGATTTGGTCCACTCGACTTTTGGCAAGTCGCGTGCGGGATTTCTTACCTGCTCACTGATATAGGCACTCCTCATCTCGCGTGGATCTATCACAAAGCAAACGTTCATCTAAGACAGTTCTTGCATGAGCGGCTTATACTTAAAAGAAAAGGAGTAATACACAATGAGAACACTAACAAGGTGGGACCCGGTACGAAACATGCACCCTATGCAAGAGGCGCTGGATCAGCTGGTTAGAATGTCTGAGTACGGTTGGTCAAATCAGGACAGTGGCGAGCGCGTGGCGCGTCTGCCGATTGACGCTTATTCGACCGACAATGAGATTATCGTGACGGCAGCGCTTGCAGGTGTCATACCAGAGAATGTTGAAATCACGGTGGAAGGCGACAACCTGACCATCAAGGGCGAAATCCCGGAAGCGCTTGAGAACGTTGATTACGTGCTCAACGAGCGCTATCACGGGCCGTTCAGCCGCACCCTACAACTCGGCACGACCATTGACGTTGAACACATCACGGCCAACTTCGATGGCGGCGTCTTGACGCTGACCCTGCCCAAATCCGAGGAAGTTCGGCCCAAGCAGATTACGGTGACGGCCGTGAACGCCAAGTAAGCTAGGTCGACTGACTAAACCCCATCGCTTCATTCGCGTAGGGGTTTTTTTTTGCCATATTATATTGTGCAACGAGTCAAGGCTTTCAAGCACCAGGGAGTAAAATCGAGCAGGTGCATAATCGCCTTCAGGACTGTTAAGCGCACATACTCTCTGATAGACACTCGTGCTCGATCACCCTACTTTTCGTTTGACACCTGCTGGGTCCATCTAACCTCGTACGAACCAGGCTTTTTCAACAACCTGCGATCTTGTGCGACGCAATAGGAGTTATTTTTCATCTAGCAGGTGAACGAATAGTATCCCATAAGGCACAATCCTCCTCTGCTTCGGGGTGCATTTCAACAGTTCATGAATGGGTAATAGAACGAATAATTTATCCCAGATGGGCTGCGAATCAACGCGGCACCGCTAACCCAAAATCGTTCGCAATTTGGCTGTCCTGCATTCGGTGTCAGAAAATATAAACGTAGACTGATTTTATGTTCGGACAGATCTTCAGTAGTACCACCCTTCATGCCCATGTTGTTTATGAAAAAGGATTCGATGCTCTTGGGCGTCAGAGAGTGAATCGGCGATCCACTCTCGCTGCTTTTTCCGTTCATTAGGAAAGTGTGTCATTCCGATTGTCCACAAAGAGTAATCGGCTGCCTTGGCAAACTCAACCCGGTCCGTAATTGCCTGGGTGATCGATTGCCTATTCATACGAATACTTTCTCGTGTGCCTAATTGGCATCACGCCAAAATTGATTGGGGCGTGAATTATACCCCTTTTCAAGCCATTACCCTTAAAGTGATAGATTTCTTCTAAATGTTGATGACAACTCCCCGATTCCCAATTCTAAACCCGATAGAAAGTTTGACGAAAAATCTGAAATACAGGTTTCGTCAATACCTACCAAGATTATCAGAAGGCTCTTAATTGAATTCAAGGAGGTGGATGGATTCTGATAAGATATGGGCATGGTCAACATCCAACAACTGATAGATGACGCAAAGTGTTTTGCAGTCGTTCGTGAATTGCGCTGGCCAGACGGAGTACGTTGTGCGACGTGCAAGTCTGGTGCGATCAACAAACGTGGTTTTCATACTCAGCAAGCCCATGGTCAGCGGTATGAGTGTGCAGACTGTGGGCAACAATTCGATGATCTGAGTGGCACCATCTTTGAGGGTCACCATCAACCCCTGCATGTGTGGGTGCTCTGCCTGTACTTCATGGGTTTGAATCTCTCGAACGAGCAGATTGGTGCGGAGTTGGATTTATCCCCTGGCGATGCGCAGGCGATGACTAGTACACCTTGGCATAAATGAGGCTTTGGAATAATATAGGGTAAAGTTTTAGAGGAGATGCCAAAATGCGAGGAGCCAAAGCACAAGTGGTAAATCTGTCGGATGCTGAAAAACAAGGTTTAGAGAAATTGATCAAGCGGCATCAAATTGGACAACAAATTGCAAAACGAGCGAGGATCGTTTTGGCGGGAGCACGCGGACAAAAGAACAAAGAAATTGCTCAAGCATACAAAGTAACTTTGGATACGGTCAGTCTATGGCGAAATCGTTGGGTAAAGTTACAGAGTATTTCTTTCGACGACTTGAGCATTGAAGATCGTTTACAAGATGCGCCCCGTCCAGGAGCGCCAGCCCACATTACGGCAGACCAACGTTGTCAGATAGAGGCGCTGGCATGTGAAAAGCCTGAAAAGCATGGTAGACCGATTACAAACTGGACAGCGCGTGAAATTGCCGCTGAGATGAAGAAGCGCAAGATTGTTACAAAGATTTCTCCGCGACATGCGGCGAGGCTTTTAAAAAGATGGCAAGATTAAGCCGCATTTGAGCCGCTATTGGCTGACCCCTGCCTATGAAGAAGGCTTTGATGCAAAAGTCGCAGCCATCAACGAAGTCTACAAACAGGCTTCCGAACGGGCAAAACAGGGACAACACACTGAAAGTTTGGATGAAATGACGGGTGTACAAGCGCTGGAACGCAAACACCCAGACCTGCCGCTGTGTGCTGGCAAAGTAGAGCGGCGTGAATTTGAATACCTCCGATATGGCACGTTGTCGTTGACCTGCAACTTTGATGTTGCGCTATGTCAGGAACATTGTGTAAATGGGACTTTCACAACAAATGTTTTTTCTGCCAGTGCTTCTGGATCAACAGTCTGCGGCGCAACGGGGGTCAAGGGGAGCGGAGCGCATTTCCCCTTGAGGCCCGTCAGGCGCAGGCTAGCCTCGAGAAGCGGGTGGCAGAAATGGTTCATACGGGTACCCGCTCTGCAAAGCGAATGGCTAACTGGTTGAGGATTCGCGGCCAGTTCTGGATAGGCATAGTCCATTTCCTGGTGATGTTCAGGGTTGCCAGGTAGAGCAGTTTGCGCACTGCCTGTTCAGTCGGGAAGGAGCCTTTGGTCTTGATCACTTTACGTAGTTGGCGGTGATAGCCTTCCACACCGTTGGTGGTGTAGATCAAGCGCCGGATCTCCCTGGGGAACTCAAAGAAAGTTGCCAGATCCTCCCAATTGTTTTGCCAGGAGCGAATGGCGGTGCCATACTGGCTGCCCCAGGTTTGTTCCAATTGTAGCAGGTTGGCTTCGGCTTGTTCACGCGTAGCTGCCTGATAGACCGTTTTCAGATCCGCCGTGAAGGCTTTGCGGTCTTTCCAGACCACATATTTCAGGCTTTGGCGGATCTGGTGAATGATGCAGCGCTGCACCTGGGTCTGCGGAAAAACGGACTGGATGGCCTCCTTGAAACCGCTCAGACCATCGATGGAGGCCAGCAAAACATCCTGAACACCGCGATTTTGCAGGTCGGTGACCACGGAGAGCCAAAAGTTGGCGCCTTCTCCTCCCTCCCCGACCCAGTGACCCAAAATCTCGCGCTGACCGTCCAGATCAACACCCAGGACATTGTAGACAGCCACGTTCTTGATCTTGCCATCCCGCTTGAGCTTGAGGTGGATGGCATCCAGGTACAAAATGGCATACACCTCTGCCAGGGGACGGTTCTGCCAGGCTTCCACCAGCGGCCAGACCTTGTCGGTGATGGCGCTGATCGTATCGGGTGACACATCGATCCCGTACAGCTCGGTCAGCATAGCCTGGATGTCACGCGTCGACATGCCTTTGGCATACATCGCGGTAATCTTCTGCTCGATCTCGTTGCTGTTCTTCTTCAGCAGCGCCGATTGAAATTCACCGTTGCGATCCCGCGGCACTTTGATCTCGGCATCCCCCCCAGAAGTGCGCATCTTGCGTGTATAGGACCCGTTGCGACTGTTGCCCGAGTTGCGTCCTTCGGCCTCATACCGCTCATATCCCAACTCAGCCGTCAGTTCCGCCTCCAGCATCTCTTCGATCGTCTTCGAGAACAGCCTGGCAAAGATGCCGTCTTTCCCATAAAAATCATCGATGGAGGTCGCTTTCCCCAGTTCCTGCGCAACTTCCTCGGCACTTGGCATATGGGCTTGAATGTCTTTCTTGTTCTTGCTCCTTTTCTCTCTCATGGGTTTTCCTTTCTCTCTTTAGGATAACCCATTTACACAATTATTCTGATACTCTCGCATTCTGAAATCCAAAACTTCAAGATCTGCCTTTTTGAGCGATCCGACACATCGTATCGTTTTTCACTACACACCCAAGCACGCTTCCTGGATGAACCAGATCGAGATCTGGTTTAGCATTCTGGTTCGCAAGCTTCTCAAACGAGGCAACTTTACTTCGATTGATAATTTGAAACGCAAAGTTTTAGCCTTTATCGAGTATTACAACCGCACCATGGCAAAACCTTTCAAGTGGACGTACAAAGGCAGGGCACTTTCCGCCTAGCTATTTATGCCAGTATGTAGTAGTTTCTCTGCGGCTGTGAAGCGCTTGCGCTTGGCTTTGGCTACTACTTCGGTGTTGGGCATGGCTTCCTTTAGGCTACTATTTGTATTCTCAAGCATATCATTTTCTCCTCCGCCTTGCACTCTAAATTATTGAAGGGAGTTGTCTCACGAGTATAGACACAGAGGGTCAACGCCCTTACTGCTTCTGACCGTGTCAAAATCGTTGTTTCGCCTGGATATTTTGAACTTAATTCAATAGTTCAAATAAGCAAAACAATAAAGGAAGTACAGAGATATTTCAATCCAAATCTTGATCTGATGGGATTTCTTTCTAATATTTCAGACCCTACCATAAATACATCAACTTCGCTTCAAATCCTCCGCCAGACCTATACCAACAAGGTCTTGAAAACCGTTATCCCTCGAAACACTGATCTTCGAGGCGCACATTTTGTATCATCCCAAATCTTAGGGGTAGGCAAGCGAATAGGATTGCCCCAGCGTTAATTCGTGCGCGGCTTTTTGAATTAATTCAGAAAGCGGTGGGAGAGCATTTTTCTTCAAGATACGGTCGCGCACATACTCATAGAAACTGACCTTCAATTTTTTTGTGGTGGCGGCTAAGGTCATGAATGTATCCCAAGCTTGTTTGCCTTCTTCTGTACGGGGACCAAAACTAACATCGCGCTTGCGGACACGCCCACGCGCACCCAGTTCCGCTGGATTGTTGTGCAGCGGCAGTTCTGGAAATTTCAAGACCAGTAGTAATGCGCCTTTGTGCGAGCGGGTGGACGCCATGCGTTTGTCCAACTCAGCGTAGCCGCTGGGAGCGTCGAAGAGAGCGTCGAACTCCGCTTCCAAGCGTAACGCTTCCTGCGCGGTGGGAAGCTGGCGATATTCCAGCAGTTGATCATAGTAAGCCCAGAAACGCATCAGGAAATCTTTCAACAGGGTTTGATGCAGAGCCACGACTGGTTCCAGTTTTTTGTAATGCCGCCCTTCGTGGATCCAACATAATGCCAGCCAGCGCGTCAGCCATTTGAACTGCGGCGCATCGTCACACACCAGCGTTTGCACAATCGAAACGCCGTGTTCGGCGTGATAGGCGGCGACGGCTGCTGCAGACAGAACGGCGCTACGATGTTGTTTGTTCAAGATTGGCAGACGCAGATCCAACTCATGCAGAAAAGTGTCTTCTTCCATGACCGTCTCCGAGCGCCAGTCTTCTAAAATGCGTCGCGTCTCTTTGGAAAATGGCATGCCATCCAAGTATGCCAAGGCTTCTACGTTGAGCACATAGATGCGTTTGCGCCCTTGACGCAATACATCCAACACACTCAAACGGTCTTTGCCTGCCCGCGTAAAATACGCTGTGTACAGCCAATTGCAGATGACATGACAATAATTGTTTTTCCCGTTGAAACGGGTTGGCGTGTCGTCCAGATGTTGATAGTCACTGCTCGCCAAGCCTGCCTCATACACCGCTTCTTTCTCCGCATGAAAATCCTCATGCCCCTTGATCAATAGGTTGGAGAGCGTGCCTTTCGATATCTGTATCCCAACATTTTCAAAAAACTCGATAATCTTCGGTTCACTCATTAACCCGCCATGATACAACGCAAGCGACAAGGCCTTGATCCCGGGTCCAAATTGTCCCCCATAGCCCGTTGGCAATTCAGCCAGATAGGTACAACCCAATGACGGCGAATAATATTTTTCTTTCAGAAAACGAACGTTATCCGTCTTCAACAAAATGTCCTGCACTACATTTTCCTCATACCCTTTGAAGATCGCATCCGCTGGCAAGACCGCTTGATCCACTATCACCACTTCTTCCCTATCGATCACGATGCTCGCGGGCTTCTTTTTCTCCTGACGCTTGCGCGGTTTCTTTCGTTCCTTTTCCGATGAATGATTCTTTGCCGCTTCCACAACATTCGCTTTGATCTCCGGTTTGCCTTGCTCGCCTTTCAAACGATTGACCTCGTCGCGCAACCGCTGGATTTCCGTGCGCGCCTCGCGCAAGCTGCTGGACAACTGCTCAATGAAGTTGAGCAAGCCTTTTACCAACTCGCGTGTCTTTTCTTCCAGGATGGCGCTGAGATCAATGTTTTCAAACATGCTTTAGTTTATCAGATTATGATTTTGCGTCACCCCGCTTTTTTGGGATGATACCACATTTTAGCAAAAAGGATATATTTGAGTTCAATCCGGCGCGCACAAAAGCGGCGCTTCCTTCTGCGTTTGACAAGCTCATACACGAGCTTTTTGATCTATGACAAAGAAAAAACTAAATATAAATAGCATCACAAATGAACTTGAAGGTGCATCGTTGTTTTTTACAAAACCGACCTTATTCGGTAATGCCGGCCTCGGTTGATTTTACGTTTTACTACATCCCTTTATGTCCAGCCAGAAACATTTCCCATTTTGTTGTCTGCCAGGTCTGCAAGAAAGGATTTTATCCAGACATTTTAAAGCTTTACAACCAAAATCTTCTAAAAATCGCCGGCGCCGCTAAGCGAGATCTCCATCATCATACCGTACTCCCGAAGAATTGAAGGCAATACTTATCCGCGACAAGTTTAAGGAAGAATTCATCGACAAGATAATAGCTCTTGCACTGAGCTGATGTCTTTCCGATTTTTACCATATTGACTATCCGCAGCCAAGAGCCCTGCGTGAACCTGAAAGTCCCGGGCTATTTCTTACCATTCCCGTCCTAATTTATTCCCGGCCCTTTACCAAGGAATGCCTAGCAGAATTAGGAAAAGAAAAATCCTCCGAAATGGAGGATCTTTTCTAGCTGGGGAGTAGGGATTCGAACCCCAAATTTCACGTCCAGAGCGTGACGTGTTGCCATTACACCACTCCCCAAAGCGACGCGTATTTTACCACTGTCTTCTCTCTTTGTGGCTAACTTTGCGGTGACAATTACTACATAAAACAATCGTGAGGGCAATTTCGGCTTGAATCCTATCGATTGATACTCCGTCATTTACGAGCTGGCCGATATTTTTTCCTTTTTCTCTTACATGGTGGAAATCAAGTACAACAGGATCACGTTCACGACAATGCTCACACGGGTGACTGAGCTTATATGAATGCACAACGTCCCGCGCCGCCTCCCGTGCTTTTACCCTTCTCCTTCTTGTCCTTTCTTTTTCCTCTTCTTGATACCTAATATTGAAGTCTCTTTGGTGTCCATGTTGACACTCCCTGCAACTCTTCTGTCTGATACCTAGCTCCTTCCAACGTCAGTTAAATTCTTCTTCTTCTTTTGGTAAACCACAAGTAACGCATATTTTCATCTTTCTCTCCTAGAAGATGAACTTAAGGTGAACCCAGGTGTGATCTTAAAAATCCAACCTAGCAGGTTGTCGGAGAGAGTAGAGTTACTGCGACATAAAAAGCCATAACGGTCATAAAAGGACTTGGAATTCAATAAAAGCGAGGTCAACAGGCGTGTTTCATCTGATGATTCTCCCAAAACTCGAAAAACAGGCAGCGCTAATAGAGACCCTGCTCTATCTATAAGATAGGCATGCGCTTCAAGTTGAAAGCCAGGCATACCAAACACCATTCGCCTGCGACGGCCCCCAGACCGCGCAAAGAAAACTGGCGGAAGCCGAGGATTTCCTTGATGATGCCGATGACGGGTTCTATCGTAGACTTGCGTAAGCGGTAAATGGCTTGTCCGATTTCGGTTTGGAGTTTGTAAGCCATTTTGATCTTTGGGTTGACATCTTCAGCAGGCGGCTCAGGTTGTTCTTGGAAAAGGTATGCCAATCTAGATGATGAGGTTCGCGCCCGGTAGCGATGAAAGGGTGGATGCCCAGTTCCTCGCAAGCATTGATATTGGTTTGGCTAAAGTACCCGTTGTCCATCGCCACCGCCTGCGGTTTCCCGACTTCTGGAGAGATGGCCGAGAGGGTCGGAATGGCTTGCTGTTTATCGTTGGGATGATTGGAAAGCGAATGTGCCACAATCAGCAAGCTCTCCTGATCATTCGCTACCTGGATATTGTAGTGCTGAGCTACACCGGTATTGGTACTGTTTTTCACACCGCACCTGCGGTTCGGTGCAGGTGTGATGCGCGAGTCTGGGTCGGTGAAGTTGGACTGATCTTTGTCATCTGGTCCTGGCTCCGGCGCTTTCGGCGTGCGTCCCCTAGACTTGCGATGATTCTGACCACATTTCTCTTCTCGCTCGCACAGCTTGGCGTCATTCTCAGCCTTTTCCGCCGCATAGCGCTCTTGGGCCCGCGCTTCCAAAACCTTCTTGGCCTTCGCCAGATTTTCCAATCGTTCTTGACGAATGGCAATCTCGTCGGCGATGACTAAATCATCTGGCAATTGGAGTTCCCCTTGATCGACCTGCTCACCCACTGTGAACAACTCATTAACCTCGACTTTCAGTTGAGATTCTGTAATCATCAGATAAAGGACGAACAGTCTCATTGTTAGCCTTTTAGGCAATCTCCGAACCAAACAAAGGTGATTTCACCGCAGAAATTGCTCAAAGCGCCAGAATTTGTGTTCGGGCTATTTCTGACCAATACATTTCAGTTGAGATTCCAACTCAATCAGACGTTTGTAACTGACAGCATGGCTCTTGGAAGCATCCGCATGGACCTGGCGGCCATCCAGACTGATGTTCCCCAGCTTGCGCACCCCTGCCTCCTGCGCCAAGAGCAAAATCTGCACAAACAACCCCTTGATCTCTTCCAGACAGACCTTGCGAAAGTTGGCAATCGTGTCATGGTCGGGATGCAATCCCCCAGCTATCAACCGAAAGGGAATGCTCTCGTAGCTGGCTTTCTCGATCTTACGAGACCTGAATACGCCAGTAGCATAGCCATAAAACAGCAAAGCCAACAAGATTTCCGGCGCAATGGCTACCCCGCCCAACGCAGCCTAACCAGCCTAGATACTGCTCAAATCTAGTTGGGTGATAATATCCACCACAAAACGCGCCAAGTGGGTAGGCGGCAATGCGCCTCGCAGGCTTATGGTTTGGTTGAGAGTCGATTCGTAGTCAGGAGTTTTGAATTTTCTGCTCATGTCTCAAGTTTATTGCATTTTCACTGACTTCTCCGACAACCAGCTAGATTTTTTTTATTTCTAGGCTATTTTTCGAGATTAGTCGGTCTTCGGGCTCAGCAACAGGAACTTGAGTAGCTGATCCAGAGTCAGCCCTCCTGCCATTAGACGGGCCTCCATTGAAAGTGTTCTTGCTCGATCCAGCGGGCGGTATTGTATCATGCGCCAGATGCGCAATGAACTACCCCGCCGCAAGCGGACGGGGTATCGTTCCGCTACAACAATTTAAGTTGCTGGACGTGTAATTGCTTATACTCTGTTTCTTGACCTTGATCTTTGACATATTGTCGAATTGTCTCTTCCGTGGCATGTTGCCCGACGGTACCAACATAATAGCCAGCGCTCCAAAATTCACCACCCCACAACTGCTTCTTGACCGAGGGTACCCGAGCCAACACTTCCCGTGCCGTCAAACTCTGGATGATCGTGATGATTTTCGTTGCACTATAGCTCGGCACGGATTGCACCAGAACATGCACGTGATCCTGATCCGTTCCAATTTCGAGCAATTCTATTTGGTACCGATTGGCAATTTCTAAACATATCTCTTTCAACCCTTGGTCAACCTTCTCATCCATCAAGGCTCTGCGATATTTCGCTGGACAGACAAAATGCTAGACCAAAATGGACACATTATGACTTTTTCGGATGATATGACTCATACGGCTATACTAGCACGCCCCAAGCGGCGGGGTATGTATCCCAAAAGGAATCAAGGGGGTGCTTCGTCTTTTCTTATACTATTTATTTCCGGGCTGCGCGTCGTGTATTATCTTCCATATCCAGCAGGATTAACATCCCTTTTGAAATGGCCTGTAGAGCGAAGAAATAGAAGACGCCAGGAAGCGGCTGCTGGAAATACGGAGAAAATATCATGAGTACGTTGAGGAAGGTCGCGCCTTTATCGAAATACAACCCACTCCAAAATTGGGCCAGGAATTGTATGAATGAAAACAACCAGGTTAAGATGTAGATTGTCAGGATCACCCAGGCCAGAATGTCCGTCCAACGTGCCAGGCGCAGCACCGCGTCACGATCGAAATATGTGCCCCAAAAACCTGCCTGCTTTTCTTTTGATGCCTCGGTCATGGTTGCCTCCATACTAAATTATACTTTGCCGTTTGTTATAATTACGGATTGACAAAACCATTTTGGGTCTGGTCAAACAAGGGACGCCAGACACCCGCAAAATGTTCCACCGATCAAACCCGCGGGACGCACAATCAAATATCCCAACACGCTCTGCCTCTCTGTGACTGATAGACTAAGGATGCCTGCATGACTGAAGAAACGAAGTATACAGATTTTATCCGCGAAGCCGTCGCGGAAGACTTGCACACCGGACGCTTCAACTACGTTCGCACACGCCTGCCGCCTGAACCCAATGGGTATCTGCACATCGGACACGTTAAAGCCTGGATGATCGATTACCTCATCGCCAAGGAAAATAACGGTGAGCTGATCCTGCGCTTCGACGATACCAACCCAACCAAGGAAGGCACTGAATTTGTGGAGGCCATCGAGGAGGACACGCGCTGGCTCGGTGTCGAATGGAAGGAGGTCACCTTCGCCTCCGATTATTTTGACTTGCTGTACGATTGGGCTGTACAGCTAATCCAAAAAGGATTGGCTTATGTGGACGATCAAAGCCCGGAAGAAGTGAGCGCCAATCGCGGCACCTTTACTGAACCCGGCAAAGAATCACCCTACCGCAATCGCAGCGTGGAGGAGAATCTTGATCTGCTCGAACGCATGAAGAACGGTGAGTTCCCGGATGGCTCGCGCGTCCTGCGCGCCAGGATCGATATGGCGCATCCCAACCTCAATATGCGCGACCCCGTCATGTATCGCATCATCCATGAGCCAGCCCATCACCGCACTGGGACCAGGTGGAAGATCTATCCCATGTATGATTGGGCACATGGGCAAAACGATTCGATGGAAGGCATTACCCACTCCCTGTGCTCGCTCGAGTATCGTGACCATCGTCCTCTCTATGAATGGTTCCCCGAACAATTGGATGTTTTCAAACCTCGGCAAATTGAATTTGCACGTTTGAATTTGAATTATACCGTGATGAGCAAGCGCAAGCTGCGCCGTTTGGTTGAGGAGAGCCATGTGAAAGGTTGGGACGACCCACGCATGCCAACCCTGCGCGGCATGCGACGCCGCGGCTATACCGCAGAAGCCATTCTTGAGTTTGTCCGTCGTATGGGCATTTCCACGGTTGCAACCTCCAATGCCGGTGTGGTTGCAGATATTGCACTACTGGAGGCTTGCGTACGTGACGACCTCAATCGACGCTCGCCGCGCCGAATGGCTGTTACCAAACCTCTCAAACTCGTCGTCGATAACTACCCGGAGGATCTCGTTGAAGAGATGGAGGCGGTCAATAACCCTGAGGATCCTGAGGCCGGAGCGCGCAAAGTTCCGTTCTCGAAAGTCTTGTACATCGAGCAGGATGATTTCCGAGAAACGCCTCCACCAAAATATTACCGCTTGTACCCTGGCAACGAAGTTCGCTTGCGCTACGCCTATTTCTTCAAATGCACGCATGTCGTCAAGGATCAGGCGGGCGGAGTTGTCGAAGTACATGGCACCTATGATTCCTCCACGCGCGGCGGCGATTCTCCAGATGGCCGCAAAGTGAAATCCACCATCCACTGGGTATCCGCGCGACATGCGCGGGATGTGGAATTCCGGATGTACGATCGTCTCTTCATGAAGGAGGATCCAGAAGAAGGTGATGAAGGCTTCCTTGCCCGCCTGAACCCAAACTCGCTGCACGTTCTCCATGGATATGTGGAACCGCTTCTCTCGCAGACGAAGCCCGGCGACCGTTTCCAGTTCGAACGCCTGGGCTACTTCTGCACCGATCCCGACTCCACTGAGAGCAATCCGGTTTTCAACTTGACCGTTTCGCTGAAAGACAGCTGGGCGAAGATAGAAAAGTCGAATAAGTCCACTAAATCAAAATAGCCGAAAGACATTGAGCGCCGCGACTTTGCACGGCGCTCAATCTTCTTTTCAAAGAGACTTTCCATGTCAGAAACACCTTCCCAAAAATTCCAGAAATTACTACTGAGTTTTTCACAATCTGAACAAGTCGAGGAACGTGTTCAGATCGAAGAGGTGCTCTGGGAAGAGTACGGCGCGGAATATGCCGTTTTCGTGCTGGATATGTCTGGCTTCTCTTTACTCACGCGTAAATACGGGATCGTGCATTATCTGTCCATGGTCCGGCGTATGCAATTGACGACGGAGCCTATTGTCAAATCCTATGGTGGGAGCATGATCAAATATGAAGCAGACAACTGCTTCGCAATCTTCCCCGACCCACTCTCCGCGGTCAACGCAGCGATTTCCATGCAGCACGCCTTCGACGCGGCGAATTTGCTGACCTCGGATGATCTCGACATTCACATCGCCTGCGGCATCGATTATGGCAAACTGCTGATCATCGAGCACGAAGATTGCTTTGGCGACCCCGTCAACCGCGCCTCCAAAATGGGCGAGGATATTGCCGCGGCAGGCGAGGTGCTCATCACCAAAGAGGCCATGCAGATGATCCCGACAGAGGCCGGCATAAAGGCCCGCGAGATCAGCATATCGATTTCCGGTATCCTTATACCCGCCTACGTGGTTAAGTATCAGGGTTAGCAATTCTATCGATTTTTCCGAATTTAAGTAACTGGTCCCTACACGAAACCGCTGACTGACAAAGCTCTCCCCACTTTGTATTCCACCCACAAATAGAGGATTGCATCCAAACTTTAACATTAAAAATCTTCACACTCACCAACATTGGATATATAATCGCCGCACTTTCATTGTTCAAGAGGTTGCCTAAAATGTCCAAGCCGGACTTCCGTGTATATTTCAATAACAACGAACAATGGGTCAACGTATACGTTGCAAAAGACCCTGCCTGGTTCAAGCGCAAAAACCAGTGTCATGCCTATTACATCGCGGCGGAAACCCGAAAACAGCGCAAGGGACTGTTTGGGTATATTTACCTGAGTGAACTCAACTTTTCCCCAATGGCACATGAGTTAGTGGCCCACGAGGTTCAACACCTGATCTTTGACTGGGTGCTTACACGCAAAGGGATGAATATTAGCGAGAAGAACGAAGAACGAATTGCCACCATGACCGGCGAGATCGCACGCAGAATCTGGCGCAAATATGAGCGCTGGTCTCAAAATAACAGGCCCAAGAAGCCTAATCGTCAGCCATTACGCCGGCGAACATTGCATGCAAACACCGCCCGTCTCCGAAGATAGAGATGGGCGGTGTCGTTTTACCAACCTAACCTACTGCATCCTCTCTAAAAGCGTGATCGCGTTCTGCACCCGCTCCAAAACCTTCTCACGTCCAATCACTTCCATCGATTTAAATAGTGGCGGACTAACCTTCTGTCCCGTTACGGCAACACGCAGGATGCCAAAAACCTGACCCGCGCTCAACCCGGAATTCTCAACAAACTCGCGCATCGGTGGCTCGGCAGTCTCATGGGATAAATCAGGCAGGGATGCCAAAATACGGTAGCTCTGACGGGCCACTTCCGCGGATTGCTGCGCGTCGAGACCCTTGGCGATCAATTCTTGAGGATTCGGTTCAATATTCTCCTTGAAGAAGAAACTGGCGAAGGCAACGCAGTCGTCCAGTGTGACAAGGCGCTCGCGAATGAGCGGAGTCACTTTCAGCAAAGCATCGTTGTCCACCTCAAGGCCGGTGTCCGTGAAATAGGGCTTGATCCGCCGTGCCAGGTCTTCGGTCGCCAGGAGGCGAATATGGGTCCCGTTGAAGTGGTCCAATCGTTGGAAGTTAATCGCCGCCGGTGAGGGAGTCAGGTGATCAATACTGAAGCGTGCGATCATCTGCTCGAGATTCATCACATCATCTTCAGCGACGCCCCACCCCATCAGCGCAATCCAATTCAGCACGCCTTCGGGAATATAGCCCAGACCCTGAAGATCAGCGACAAAAATGGAATGACCGTCTTTCATCACCGCGGCCTTATCACGCTTGCTCATTTTGCCTTTCCCGCTTGGTTTGAGAAAGATGGATAGATGCAACCAGACCGGTTCATCCCAACCAAAAGCACGCACGATTTGAACATGCAGCGGAAATGTGGGAAGCCATTCCGCACTGCGAACCACATGTGTAATCTGCATTTCGTGATCGTCCACAATAGCGGCCAGATGATAAGTAGGGAGACCATCTGACTTAAGCAGAACATAATCATCAAGATATTTATTTTCCGTGATGATATCACCGCGTATGTGGTCATGGGCAATGGTTGCACCTTCATACGGCATCTTGAAACGAATCACATATGGCTCACCTGCGGCAATACGACGAGCTGCCTCACTAGGTTCCAAGAGACGACAGAGTCCATCGTAACGGACGCGATCCACCTTGCGCGCCTCCTGTTCCTTGCGCATTTGGTCAAGGCGCTGAGGTGTACAAAAACAAGGATAGGCATGATCCTTTGCAATAAGCACTTGCGCATAGCGTTGATATAATTCACGGCGCTCGGTTTGACGATATGGGCCGTAAGAACCGCCGTGATCCGGACTTTCATCAGGTGTGAGACCAAGCCAATCAAGGCTGCGTAGAATCTCTTCTTCAGCACCAGGCACAAAGCGCTTTTGATCTGTATCTTCAAAGCGTAAAATAAACTGTCCGCCAGTCTGACGCGCAAGCAGGTAGGCAAAGAGAGCATTACGTGCATTGGCTAAATGGAATCTTCCCGTAGGAGAAGGAGCCAGACGCGTTCGTGCAGGTTTTGTGTTCAAAAACTAATCTCCAAAAGAAACGAATCAGAATTCCAGTTGCCGGTGACGCATGGCAACGCTTTCCACCAATCCGATACCAAGCATCAGCGAGGTGAGGCCGCTACCACCATAACTGATGAAAGGCAGCGGCAAGCCAGAAACCGGCACAATATTCAGATTGACGCCGATGTTGATCATCCCTTGAAAGAAGATCAACGTGGCAACACCATAGGCAATGGTCATGCCAGCTACGTCGCGCGCCTTCTGCGCGGCTCGCAGGCATCTCCAGATGACCAGGATGATAATAATGATCACCAACAGGCCACCGACCAAACCAAACTCTTCTGAGATGGCAGAAAAGATGAAGTCCGTGTGACGCACCTTCAGGAAGCGCAACTGCGTTTGTGTACCATGACCATAACCTTTTCCAAACAGACCACCCGAACCGATGGCGATCAGAGCCTGTTGCACATTATACGTTGCACCGAAAGTGGCATTGGGGTCTGGTAAGAGAAAGTTCGCGATACGCTGCTGCTGGTAGTCCTGCAAGAATGGGATGTGAATCCCCAAGGCAGAAAAGGCCGTGATGGTCGCAATGGCAGCCAGACCAACGCCACCAAATAGAAGCAAGTGCTTCAACTGAATGCCGTTGAACCACAGCAAGACAGCCAGAATGACCATCAGTACAACCACATTGCTCAAGTTAGGTTGCAGCAAAATCCAGATACCGAGTCCCATCACCCAGAGAAAGGCAAAAATAATCCAACGCAGATCGCGCGGCTCATTCTGCGTTTTCTCGAAATAGCGAGCAAGCAAAAGAATCGCGGCGATCTTCGCAAACTCTGTTGGCTGGACAAACAACACACCCACCTGAAACCAACGCGCGGCGCCGAATACGGCTTGCGCGCTCAGAAACAAGGCAAACAGAAGCAGACCCATGACGAGAGCAATGGGACGATACAAGGCCATCCAATAATGATAATCAATGGCAGCCACCACAAAGATAAGAGCCAGCCCTGCTACAGCAAAATAGATTTGACGATTGATGAGCGGCACAAGCTTCCTCATTCCCCGCCACAGCCGAACGGATCATGGTTGTGCCAAATGCAGTGGCCAACACTACCGCGCCCAATAGCCAGAAATCAAAATATCGCCAGGAAATACCGCGCAGCATACTGCAGGAACTTACTTGGCTTTCTTGGCGCGACGACGCGCGGCGGCTCGCAAAGGTATATCTGCGACAAGCCGCTGAGAGCGCCCGTCATGCTCCACACCGATTCGCATGGACTGCGCGTCGATCTCCACGTGACGACTGATGGTAGTGATCAAATCATCTTTAAGAGAATCAAGCTCCGCCGGAGTCAGATCCGTACGGTCATGGATCAGAACCAATTGCAAACGCTCTTTGGCGCTCTCTGCGCTATTTTTCTTTCCCAACAGGCGGTCGAAGAAGCTCATATTATTTCCTCCCCGTCAAGCGCTGCAAGCGCTGCCACAATCCATCAGTATGATCCAGATCGAGGAAGGGAACCTCTTCGCCGCGCAATCTTTTGGCGATATTGCGGAAAGCCTGTCCCGCCCTACTCTTGGAGTCGAAGGCGACAGGCGCGCCTCGATTCGACCCGATAATCACGTTCTCATCCTCCGGCACAATCCCGATCAACTCCACCGCCAGCAAGTCCAACACATCATCAGCCGAAAGCATATCGTGATTTTTTACCAGCGCCGGGTTCAAGCGATTGATGATCAGCGCGCCCGGACCTTTCTCCTCCGCCTCCAGGATACCAATCACGCGATCCGCATCCCGCACTGCCGAAACTTCCGGGTTGGTAACCACCAGAACGCGGTCGGCCGCGGCAATGGCATTTTTGAATCCGCGCTCGATACCCGCCGGCGAATCGATCAGTACGAAATCATAATCAGGGCGCAATTCCTTGACCAAGCGATTCATGTCGCTGGGCGATACGGCATTTTTATTACGCGTTTGTGCAGCCGGGATGAGATACAGTTCAGGCAGTTTCTTATCGCGGATCATGGCCTGCTTCAAACGACAGCGGCCCTCGATCACATCCACGATATCGTAAACAATGCGATTTTCCAAACCCAAAATCACGTCCAGGTTACGCAAGCCGATATCGCCATCAATACAAACCACCTTCGCGCCATCCGAAGCCAGCGCGACAGCCAAATTTGCAACAGCGGTCGTCTTGCCTACTCCACCTTTTCCTGATGTGACAGTAATTACTTGTGCGGGCATGTAATGATCCTATTTATCCAGGCGTCCAGAGTTCCGCCTCTAGTTTTCCATCGCTGTTGATGCGCGCAATTTCGGGTTTTGGATTTTCCCGTGGCTTCAAAACGGCTGACACTTCCTCTGCGATACGCAATTGTGTGGGCGAAAGATCCATGGCACAGATGACCGCACTCCGGTTTCCTTTTGCGCCCGCATGAACCATACCGCGCAGGCGTCCCCAGATGATTACATTTCCTCCGGCCACAATCTCCGCACCCGGGTTAACATCACCGAGAACAACTACATGTCCTGAAAATTCGATGCGAGTCCCGGAGCGAAGCGTTCGATGGAGAAATAAAGCGGTCTCCTCACCGAGGTCCTGCACTGAAAATTGACAATTCTCCTCTGGCCGCGGCTTGGAGATACGAGTCGCCAATCCCAACAATTGGGCGGTATGCTCGGTAGTCGGCGACTCACTGATCACAGCCCAGAGGAAAATGCCACGCTCGGAAAGTTGATCTCGCAGCTCCACCAGCTCATTGACATGTAACACCTGGCTGGCTACATCCAGGGCCAGACGCGCTCCCTGAAAAAAAGCCGGTTGCGCATCCACCTGCGCAATCAGGGCCGCACGCTGTTCATCCCAGGGAGCGTCATCCAGCGAGACGAGCAGTCCATCACGTAAGCCTTTGATTTGGATCAGAGAGTTCGTCTCATTCATAGAAATCATGCTACAGGTTTGCAGATTATAGCATGAAGCACTCAAGGATTTTGGCGAACTGAAGCTTGCGCCAGGTCCACGGATTTGATTTCAAAATAAGCCTGCATCACACGCGCCACGATGGGGGCCGCCACCGTACCACCTTCGCCACCGTGATAAGCAAAGGCGAGAATTATGATTTCCGGATCGTCATAGGGTGCGTACGCCAGGGTCCAGGCATGGGTGGGCCACAAACCAAACTGGCACTGATTGGCTTTTTGCGCCACGTTATCACAGTATTCCGCGGTACCGGTTTTCCCTGCCACCGCGATTGGGAGAGGATAATCCTGTGTGAATACCTTGTGCAATGTCCCGAGTGGATCTTCCGTCACAGCCAGGCGTGTGCCGGTCCGCACCGCGTCCACACTGACTGGATCAACAGCTTTGTATTGACCGGTTGGATCACAATATCCAACTTCACAATTATAGATTTGAATCCGTGGCGTTTTGGTAATATCCCATTTCATCGTGGGAGTGAAAGGTGAAATCTGATAGGCGCCCGGTGTGCGATGCGTAGAAATAGTAAATTTCGTTGGATTAAACCAAGCCGGAATGACACGTCCCTCGTTATCCAACACCTCGCGCACAATGGTTGGTTGCATCAACTTGCCGTGATTGGCAATCGTCGCACCCGACATGAGTACTTGTAATGGCGTGCCCAGAACATAACCCTGTCCCACGCTCGCAATGTAGGTATCACCGGTCGACCAGTTCTCGCCGGTGTTGATCCGCTTCCATTGTGGAGTTGGAATCAGGCCATCCTCCTCACCCGGCAACTCGATACCGGACCGCCGCCCATAACCGATGGCACGCGCGTATTCGCCGAGCCGGAAAATGCCCAGTCCTTCCGGAATCTCGTCTTCATAACCGCCGCCCAACTTATAGAAACATACATTACTGGAATAAGCAATGCAGTGGAAGAAATCGAGCTGGCCGAAACCGGTTTCGTTGATCACACCGTTACGATCATAGATCCAGTCCACGAATGGACGCGAGTTACTATCGGTGCATGGTGTGGTTGGTGTAAACCTCTCGCACAACACAAGCTTTCCCGGGGTTTTGACGATCTTGTCGGGTCCTATGACACCTTCATTGTAGGCGCCTGTAGCCGTTGAAAGCTTGAAGGTGGAACCGGGAGGAAACTCACCGGAAATCGCGTTGTTCACCAGTGGTCTGCGAGGATCCTCGCTCAATTGGTTATAGTAGTAGCCTGGAATGAAGCGCGTCATGCGATTGTTTTCAAACGAGGGGTAGGAAACCATCGCCAGAATCTCGCCCGTCTTCGGGTTCATTGCAATGACCACACCACTGGAAATTTGGGTCCTGTTCAAATATGTGTTCCAGTAATTGATTTCATCAACCAGCGCCGTTTCAGCTGCCTTTTGCAAACGTGTATCGATCGTCAGCACAACATTGTTACCCGCCACGGGAATGACGGGCGGCTGCAAATTGCGGAGTTCCTGGCCGGCCACGTCGACCTGCACAACTCGTTTTCCATTCCGCCCAAGCAGAACATCATCTAGGGAAGTCTCCACCCCGGCGTAACCGATCTTGTCACGGTTGGGGATAAAGCCGCGAGCACGATATGCATCTTCCAGCGCCGCGGGAATCGGACCTAGAAACCCAACTACATCCGCGGTCAGTGATCCGGTTGGGTAATCTCGTATCGGTTCTATTTCGACTGAGACTCCTGGCCAATCCACGGCCTTTTCGCGGATCACACGCGCCAGTGCTTCACTTACATTACAGGCGATCGGGACCGGCGTGTAAGGAGCCAGCGATTCTCCCAGCGCCACCATATCTGCAATGCTGGGGCCCGGCACACAGGCAGAAAATAATTTTGCATTTTCCAGGGTAGCGTCGGTCACAGGTCCACCAGCCGGCACATCAGTCAAATCTGAGAGTTGTCGGTAAATTCGCTGCACATCGGCTTCATCATCTGGCAGGCCGGCTGGCGTGATGACCACATTGTAGGAAGCCACATTACGGGCCAGCACATAACCATTGCGATCATAAATGATGCCGCGCGGTGCGGGATCACTAATCGTAAGCTCAAAATTGTTAATCGATTGACTGATCCAGGTTTGCGGATCGAAAATTTGAAGGGAGACCAGACGATAGATCACTAGACCGACAACCGCAATAATCACTCCATAAACAAGCAGCACACGCCAACGGGGGACGTGATACTTTTTTACCATTTCCGAACTCATTCAGCCTCCGGAGCAGGGTACACCCATCTTGCAAGGTCGCGCATCACTGCGTAGACAGGAATTGCAAGGAGCATATTCAATAGAACACTTGGCAAGGTCAATAAGCCCAATACATCACCGATCGGTAAGGGGACACCGGAAAAACGCAGGGCAGCCAGTGTCAACATACTCACGATGATCGTTCCAAGGAAAGTGATGCTGAACATGGCCAACAAAGGTGCCTGCCAGACACGACGCTGCAGAACATTCGCCAGCGCCACGACCGCCAGATAGCCAAGTACAGGGACAATCCATGCAAGGCCCGAAATAAAACCGACCAATAGTCCGGTTGCCAAAGCCCAATGCCAGGCCGAATCAACTCCATCCTGAAGTGCCCAGGCTGCCAACATCACCAGAGGCAGATCAGCAATCCCGGAGAGCAAATACACACGGCTGATCACTGCCGATTGTAGAATCACGACCAGGACAATAATGGGTGCTGCCACCAGATTGCGCATCTTATTGAGCGGGGACCAATGGAGAAATATCCACCGGTTGAAAGTTAACGATTACCAGCACAATTTCAAGTCGATTGAAATCCACCACCGGCTGCACGGTGGCTTGCTGGAACAAATCAAAATCGCGCGAGCGGACATTAATGACCTGTCCGACGATCAAGTCAGGCGGATAACCTCCACCCAAACCTGAAGTCAGAACCAGATCACCCTCCTGAACATTGACATCCTGAGGGATTAATTCAAGCGTGACATCGCCCGTCACCGAACCAACCAATGATGCTTCTGTTCCCGCGTTCTGCAGGCGGACGTTGACGCTCGCAGCAGGATCCGTGATCAGCTCTACACGAGCCGCATCCGAGATGACCCCGTCGACGCGCCCGATCAGACCCTGATCCGTCACAACGGGCATGCCGCGTAGAATCCCATCATTGGAACCGAGGTTAATGATCACATAGTGCAGAAACGGACTAGGGTCGCGCCCAATTACCGCCGCCGGACGATACGTATTCTCAGGAGTTGCGCGCTCGTAGCCAACCAACGCAGCCAGGATATCTGTTTCACTCACCCTCTGCTGAAGTTGAATCACCTGCGCCTGCAAATCAGAAACCTCTCCTTCCAATTCGGCATTCCGCTGGCGCAGAGAGGCGATATCACGGGGCGCGGTTAAAAAGTCCTGCACGGCTACAAAACGAGTTGAAAACCAGGCTTGCACGTTGACCAGGGAACCAGTGAACACATTGGAGGCACTGCTAAAGTAGCCGCCAAGTGCGAGCGCCATCACTCCCCCGACGACCAAGAAAATGATCGTTGTTTGAAGCGTACGTGAAAATAAATTTCTCATATTACAAGGTACTACTCAATGTCTCAATGATAATCAATAAGCACCGTTCAGGCAACCGGACAACCTCAAGGTCGGGTTTCTCTGCAGGAGATAATCTTATAGGCAACGAATTAAAATGCGCTGAGACAAAGATTAAACGCTGTGACGGGTGCTGCCGCGTTCCAAGCCAACCAGATATCTACTTAGCGAATCGAAATCCTCGAACACCATACCCGCGCCGCGTGCTACACAGGTGAGCGGATCTTCCGCCACCCATACGCGCAGACGAAGTTCATCAGTCAGTCGATCAGCTAGGCCCTGCAAAAGTCCACCGCCGCCCGCCAGACAAATACCAATATCCATCAAATCGGCCACGATCTCAGGCGGAATTTCATCCAAGGCGTCACGGATCGTATCCACGATCACTTGCACAGAACCCGCCAACGCTTCACGCATTTCGATGGAAGAAATTTCGATGCTTTCCGGCAAGCCAGTCACAAGATTGCGTCCGCGTACTTCCATGGTCTTTTCAGGTTGAAGCGGATACGCCGAGCCAATCTTCCATTTGATCTGTTCTGCAATTCCTTCACCGATCAACAGGTTATATTTGTTACGAAGGTACTGCACAATATCCTGATCCATTTCGTCGCCGGCCACGCGTAGGGAGCGTGAAGCCACAACGCCACTCATCGACATGACCGCCACCTCGGTTGTCCCTCCACCGATATCAACCACCATGCTACCCTTGACATCCGCCAACGGAAGCCCAGCACCCAAGGCAGCCGCAATCGGCTCCTCGATCAAATAAGCCGCGCGCGCCCCAGACGCCATCACCGCGTCATAGACTGCCCGCTTCTCGACCTCTGTCACCCCGGTCGGGATTCCAACCACCACGCGTGGACGCGGCAATGGCACCACACTCTGTTCGTGCACACGGCCAATAAAATATTCCAACATGACCTGCGTGATATCAAACTCAGAAATGACGCCGTCGCGCAACGGACGGATCACAGCCACATTACTGGGGGTGCGCCCCATCATCTCCTTGGCCTCCAGACCAATGGCCAAGGGTTGGCGCAACCGTTTATCGATGGTTACCCAGGATGGTTCGTTGATCAAAATCCCCTTCCCGCGTACGTTGACCAGTGTATTCGCGGTCCCCAGGTCAATTGCAATATCCAGTGAAAACAGGCCCAAAAGCCAGTTTATCGGGTTAAAGGCCAAAGCAGGCTCCTCAATGAGGGTTTCAAAGCAAAGTAAATTGCTGAGGTATTATACCTAACAATTCGTATCCACGTGGATAACGGTGGGGTTAATACAGACGCATCCTTCCCACATCCCCTCATTCCAAGGAGACATCATGCCGAAAATTGCCGTTGTGACAGATAGCACAACCTACATGCCGCCAGAACTGGTGAAAAAATATGACATTTCGGTTGCGCCACAGGTGCTCATCTGGGGCGACCAGACATATAAAGATGGTGTTGACATCCAATCCGGTGAATTCTTTACACGCCTCAAAACTGCCAGGATCATGCCCACAACTTCACAGGTTGCTGTCATCTCATTCCAGGAAATCTTTCAGGACCTAGTTAGGAAGGGTTTTGAGGTACTTGCCGTACTGGTTTCATCCAAATTATCAGGCACCGTGCAATCCGCGATACAGGCCAGGGATTTGATGGGCGCCGCCAGGGACAAAGTCAATATTGTGGACAGTCAGTCCGTGGCAATGGCACTCGGCTTTCAAACTCTGGCTGTTGCGCGCGCCATCGAAGCCGGTGTCAATCTCAAGGAAGCCATCGCCCTCGCAGAAAGATCACAGGAGTATACGGGTGTCTTTTTCGCGGTGGACACATTGGAATTTCTACATCGTGGCGGACGTATCGGAGGGGCACAACGCTTCCTCGGAACCATGCTAAACATGAAGCCCATTCTGGCAATTCAAGATGGACGGGTCGAAGGCATCGAGCGCATTCGCACGAAGAGTAAGGCACAGGATCGCGTTCTTGAATTGACCATTGAAAAAGTCGCTGGCAGAACACCTGTGCACCTGGCAACTCTCCACGCCAATGCAGCAGAGGACGCCAGAGCACTGCTTACCCGTGCAGAAGAGGCGCTCAAACCGGTAGAAAGCGTCTTCACCGAGGTGAGCCCAACGGTTGGCACCCATGCTGGACCAGGCACCGTCGGCCTCGCCTTTATGGCAGGGCTCTAGCTTCTTCGTCCCCTTTCACAGTGAGAGGGGATTTTTTATTCAAGTGTATAATTTGAGCATGAAGCATCCGGACCCACTTGTCATCGGGATCGCAGGCGGATCAGGCTCTGGTAAAACAACGGTGGCGCAGGAAATTCTACAACGCGTGGGCCCGGATCGAATCGCTTTTCTTCAACATGATTCATATTACAAAGACCTAAGCGGACTTCCCCCCACGCAGCACGCGCAAGTGAACTTCGATCACCCAAACTCCCTCGAGACCGAATTGCTGATCGAACATATCGGCTCTTTGCGCGACGGGAGGGCTGTTCGGGTGCCAATCTATGATTTCTCCACTGACAGCCGCACCCCGGAAACATTCACCGTTCAACCTCATAGAGTCATTATCGTGGAAGGGATCTTGATCTTCGTCGAAGCAGCGTTGCGCAAAATGTTCGATGTGAAGATCTTCGTCGATACGGATGCAGATCTCCGCTTCATCCGCCGCCTCGAGCGGGACATCGCCGAACGCGGACGTACGACCGAATCTGTGATCAAGCAATATCAATCCACCGTACGACCGATGCACCTGGAATTCGTGGAACCATCAAAGCGCTACGCGGACGTGATCATCCCCGAAGGGGGATTCAATACTGCTGCGCTCGACATGGTTGTAGCAAGGATTGAAATGCTATTAGAATAAAAAGCCTACCAACTCAAAAGGAGAATTTTAGATGGCAAAACAATGGAATACCCCACCCGAGATGCAAATCGATCCGAAGAAAAAATATAGGGCTCACATGGAAACTGACAAAGGCACGATGGTCATTGAACTCTTCGCCGATAAAGCGCCGAAGACCGTTAACAACTTTGTCTTCCTGGCCCGCGAAGGATTCTATGATGGCATCATTTTTCACCGTGTGATTTCCAATTTCATGGCGCAGGGCGGCGACCCCACTGGACGCGGCTCCGGTGGCCCCGGATATAAATTTGCAGATGAGTTCCATCCCAGTCTGAGGCATGACAAGCAGGGTGTCCTCTCTATGGCCAACGCGGGACCGAATACGAATGGGTCACAATTCTTCATCACCCACGTCCCCACACCGCACCTGGACGACAGGCATAGTGTCTTTGGTCAGGTTGTCGAGGGCATGGATGTGCTCATGTCCATTCCACCGCGCGATCCCGGTAATGTCAGCGCAGCGGCTGTGAAGATTAACAATGTCTCCATCGAGGAAAGCAAATAAGAAAGCATCAATAACGCAGCCCCAGATCACGCAGACGATCATGGAGCAAGCTCCTGCTCATTTCTCGTATATGACTACAGAGGACTACAGAGAATGAAGCCGCACCAACACTCAACAGCGAGTCAATCCTACCGCCACCAGCCGCCTTCACCAAAATGAAAAACAAATCCGGGAGTTCAACTTTCATCACGAACGTTTTGCGTGTCCTGGCCTTGTTGTTGGTCATCGCCATCACTGTCTATGTGTTCAGCATCCGTGAGCGCGTACGAGAGTTCGCGACCTTTGGCTATCCGGGTATCTTCTTCATCGCCCTGCTGGCCAATGCCACCATCCTCCTTCCCGCGCCCGGCCTGGCGATCATCTATGCGATGGGAGCCATCTTCAATCCCCTGGGCGTTGGCCTGGCAGCAGGAACCGGCGGTGCGCTGGGAGAACTCTCTGGTTATCTCGCCGGCTTTAGTGGACAGACAGTAGTGGAGAGAACAGATGTGTATAACCGTATCAAACCCTGGGTGGACAGATACGGCGGTTGGGCTGTGCTGGTTCTGGCCGCCATTCCCAATCCGTTCTTCGATGTAGCCGGCATCGCCGCGGGCATCGCGAAAATGCCTATCCAAACCTTCTTAATCTTCACCTGGATTGGTCAATTGATCAAAATGACAACCTTTGCATTGGCAGGCAAGTATTCCATCGAATGGCTGATGAATTTAATTGGCTAAGGAGAAGCCCATGTCTGACTACACAAAAATCGACTCCTATCTTGAAACAAATCTGGATCAGAGCCTGGCGGAACTTTCCAACCTCGTAGCGCAGCCCAGTGTCGGTGCACAGAATTTGGGAGTGAAAGAATGTGCTGCTTTGGTAGGTGAAATGCTCAAAGCGCGCGGCTTCGAGGTACAGATCATGGCCACCCCAGGCGCGCCGGTTGTCTTTGGAGAACGCAAAGGCGCATCTGACAAGACCCTGCTCATCTATAACCATTATGATGTCCAGCCGCCAGAACCTCTGGAACTATGGGAAACACCTCCTTTCGAACCGTCGCTGCGTGATGGCAAATTGTATGGCCGCGGTGTCAGTGATGATAAGGGCCATATCGTCTCGCGGTTGTTCGCCATCGATTCCATCCTCGATACAGAGGGTGAGCTTCCCTGCAACATCAAATTCATTATCGAAGGCGAAGAGGAAACAGCCAGCATGAATCTCTTTAAATTCGTCGAGCAAAATAAGGATCTCCTAAAAGCCGATGCCTGCATCTGGGAATTCGGCGGCGTGGACCATCGCGAGGTGCCGATCCAGTATCTCGGTCTACGCGGTATTTGTTATGTGGAACTTAGTGTGGAGACGGCCGCCATTGATGTGCACTCTGGCCTGGGCGGCTCCATCTTCCCCAACGCGGCCTGGCGCCTGGTCTGGGCTTTGTCCACACTCAAGGGAGAAGATGAACGGATTCAGATCCCAGGCTTTTATGACGGGATCAAACCTCCTTCGGCGCGTGATCAGGAATTGATGGAAGCCCTGCCCGAAGTTGCCGATGAATATAAATCTCGTTTTGGGGTCAAACACTTCATCAAAGGCCTGACCGATGGGGTGGCTTTGCGCGTCGAAGAAGTTTTTACACCCACTTGCAGCATCTGCGGATTGACATCCGGCTATCAAGGCCCCGGTTCAAAAACCGTCCTGCCGGCGCGTGCCTCCGCCAAAGTGGATTTTCGTCTCGTGCCTGATCAACATCCGGATGACATTCGCAAAAAATTACGCGCGCATCTGGATGAACACGGCTTCTCTGATATTCAGATCACTGATTTGGGCGGTGACCCGCCAGCGCGCACTAACCCGGATGATCCTTTCATTCAGCTCGTAACCAGGACCGCCGAGGATATTTATGAAATGCCAATGCAGCTCGTACCGCTGACCGGTGGTTCGGGACCCAGCCATCCGTTTGTGCATGACCTCAAGCTGCCTGTTGCCACTGCAGGTTTGGGCTATCCTGATGCGCGCGCCCACGCGCCGAACGAAAACATTCGCCTGGACTTATATCTCAAGCACGCGCGGCATATAGCCCGCGTGATCGAGGAGTTTGCAAAGTAGGCTGACAATGCGTCGCTGGTTCGGTATTCATCTCGGTCTTGGTCTGCAACTGCTGGCGCTGTACCTGTTACTCATCATCCCTTTCCTGGTTACGCTGCTGATATTTGATGGGTTGATTGGGGTACGCATTCGTGAGGATGTACAAGCCAGCGACTTATCTTTAGCAAGATCCATTTCGCAGGAGGTCGATCTTGCCATCACTCAAGCACTGACCACTGTAAAGGGTCTGGCTACCTACCCAGAAGTAATTCGCTCCGACCCTACTGGCATGGGCAAAGTTTTCAACGTTATCTCCAACACATCCCCGAATGTGAACCTGGTCTATCAACTCGATGCCAGGGGCATCATGGTATATCACTACCCTAAAGGACCCACATCTACGGTCGGTGAGGACTTTTCGTTCAGGGGATACTTCCAGCAAGCTTTGCATACCGATCAGCCATTGGTTTCTGAAGGGAGGATTTCTCCCACAACCAACCAGGCCGTTGCCACCGCGGTGATGCCATTATGGTCGGCGGATGGTGAATTCCTTGGCCTGGTGGGAGCAAACATCAAACTTGAAAGTCTCAGCGAAACATTAATTGCGGTAATCTCCGAACACCAAACTGAGGAGGGCCTTCAAGTCGCAATCTTCGATTCAGCCAATCAAATTATTGCCTACCCCGATCCAGGGTTTTTGCTGCAACCCGCAGATAATATTCTCCCGGATGGATATCTTGTCGACCTGGACAAGAAGGCGCCTTCACAAATTATTTCTACACCTGATGGCGATGAACGACTCTATACACATGCGCGGGTTCCAAATATCAACTGGCAGGTGATTGTTAGCCGCCCCACATCCGCGGCATTTGCCACGCAAATTTTTCTACGGCGTATCGTTCAAATCGCGGCGGCTACTTTCTTCTTAATCGGACTATTCTTTTGGGGAACGCTGACCTTGCGCGTGATCCGTCCTATTGAACGCCTGGGACCCATCAGCGAGTCTATCGGATTGAATCAGCCGATCAGTCAGGAAGAACAAAAGCATCTTCTATCGGAATCTCAGCGGAACGACCAAATTGGTCACTTAATCCGCAGTATCATCCGCATGAAGGATTCAATTGCTGAGCGAATGAAGGAGCAGGCTACGCTTTTGGAGACGAGTACCGCAGTCGTATCAACACTCGATCCTGAAACAGTGCTTAACCGTATCCTCGAGCAAATGGGCCGCTTGTTGAGCATCCAGATGTACGCGGTCATCGCGTTGGACAAGGAAAATGGGAGTTTCCGCATCCGCGCCAGCCGCGGACTTTCGCGACAATTCACGGAACAATTATCGATCCAACCTACTGAACCGGATTCGGTCACAATGCGGGCACTACATGCAAAGGAACCAATCCAGGTCAGTGATACAGAAACGGACCCTTCTTATGCGATCAGAAAACAACGCGCTCGCAGGGAGGGTTTTCGTGCCATTCTTGCCGTGCCGCTCAACACGCAACATGCACCCCCTACGGCATTGCTAGTATTCCATCCGACGCCGCACATATTTAATCATAATGAAATCCAGCTATTAACCAGTTTTGCGAATCATGCCGCCATGGCGATCGAGAATGCCATGTTATATGAGCGCAGTGATATGCGGCTGCGCGAGCAAACGCATCGGCTGGAGGCTCTTGTTCAATCCTTACATGATGGATTGATACTCGGTGACTTGAAAGGAACCGTGATTTATGCAAACAAACGCGTGGGTGAACTTGCCGATTTATCTACAAAGACCTTAGCAGGCATGCACGTGGATCAAATTTTGGCACGCATCATTGTCAGGACATCGGAGAAAGCAAGAAAGAAAAATAGTGTTCAAAAAATACTGAGCAGAAAAGGGGAGCGGACGATTGAAATCTCTCAAAACCACTCTGACAGAACCACCTATTTGCGACTTGAAGTATTCAATGTGAACGATGAAGATGGGGTTGCCATCGGCCGTGGCATATTTTTCCACGATATTACAGCCGATCGTGAATTGGACCGCATGAGATCGAGTCTGGTATCCACTGTTTCACATGAATTACGCACGCCCCTGGCGGCGATCAAGGGCTACGCGTCCACATTGTTGGCAGAGGATGTAGAGTGGGATCGCGCTTCACAGCACGAATTTCTCACCATTATTTCGGATGAATCGGATCGACTGACAAATCTGGTCAACAATCTATTGGATTTATCCCGCCTCGAAGCCGGGTCATTGAAACTGTCGCATGAAAAATGCGATGTTAAAGAGATGGTCAACGAGGCAGCCAAACAAGCGCGTCTGGCCCCGGGAAACAGGTTCGAGGTGAAGCTGGAGGCGAAGCTGCCAATACTTTATGCCGATCCCCCGCGTCTGGAATCCATCCTGCGAAATCTGATCGAGAATGCGGCCAAATACGGAGGCGAAAAGGCGAACATCAAAGTGGAGGTGAGCAGGCAGGATCAGGATTTTCTATTTCGCGTTATGGATGACGGGCCGGGGATTCCCGAACAGGAAAGCCAACGTATCTTCGAGAGTTTCTATCGCGTGGATGACAGCCTGGCACGTCTCACCAGCGGCGCGGGACTCGGACTTGCCATCTGTCAGGGGTTGGTGCGCGCTCACGGCGGCAGAATTTGGGCTGAGCCCCGGGAAGTGGGAGCCTGTATCGCCTTCACCATTCCGGCGAAAACCAGTGCACCCAACGGTCATAAGAGTAAGAGGTTGAAAAAGAAAACCAGCTCATGAATATCAACGTTCTGGTCGTCGACGATGAAAAACCATTGCGCGATTTTGTGCGACGCAATCTTGAGGTGCGCGGTTATAAAGTATTGACTGCCGCGAATGGATTGGAAGCCCTGGCGATTTTCAGGAACGAAAATATTCAACTCGTGATCATGGATATCATGATGCCACATATGGATGGCCTGGAAACCACACGCCGTATTCGGCAGGATTCACACGCACCAATCATTATCCTGACTGCTATGGGTGAGGAAGCGGACAAGGTGCGCGCCTTCGATCTGGGCGTGGATGATTATCTGACAAAACCTTTCGGCGTCGGCGAACTGTTGGGGAGAGTAAAAGCTGTGTTACGTCGTTCGCATTGGACCGAGTCCCCTGTTTCCGATGAACATATCACCCATGGAGATATTGTTGTGGATATGTCCCGACACGAAGTAAGTGCGCACGGGCAGTTGCTGGAATTGACGCCCACCGAATTCAATTTGCTGGTCTATTTGATGCGACACATGGGCAAGGTCCTTTCCCACCGCGATATTCTGCAGAATGTGTGGGGACAGGAATATGGCCAGGAGGTGGAGTACTTGCGTGTCTACGTGGGACACCTGCGCCAAAAAGTTGAAACAGACCCGCTAAAACCAAAGTATATTCTGACAGAGCGCGGCATTGGATATCGTTTTGGGGAATAGGTAACGATCAAATACCGATTTTTATGAATTTTTTATTTTCGTACATCTCCTGTTTAGTCTTTTTTTGTGCTCCGTTTGTAGAATGAGAATAGTTGCAGAGTCATTCGACATGCACATTTGCATCTATTCAAAAAGAAGGAGAAAGGTATAAATCGCAAACTGCTCATTTCGCTATCCATGTTGGTTTTTGCCAGCCTATTGCTGGCAGCTTGTGGACCTCAAGCCACAACTGTGGCTCCGCCCGCGGCGACTGCGCCGCCTGCCCAGGCCACACAGGCCCCGGCTGCCAGGAGCCGCCCGCTGCCACCGAACCCGCCGCAATGGAGAAGACCGCCATCGTCGGTTTCACCGCATCACTAACGGGGAGTCTAAACGTTAAATCGACGCGCCAGAACAATGGCTTCAAGTTGTGGATGGATCAGGTCAACGCCGCAGGTGGAATCCAATTGGCCGATGGAACCATGGTCAAATTTGATTCGAAGTTCTATGATGACGAGTCCAATAAGGATCGAGTTCAGGAACTGTACACGAAACTGGTCACCGAAGATAACGCCGACTTCCTGATCAGTCCCTATTCCTCAGGTTTGGCAGATGCATCCGCGGTAATTGCGGAGCAATACGGCAAGATTATGGTTACCACCGGCGCGGCCTCCGAAGGCACCTACCAGAAGGGCTATACTCTGGTTTATCAATCCTACACGCCAGCCGGCAAGTATTTGGCCGGCGCGGTGGATCTGCTTGCCAGCCTGGACGCGAATGCCAGGAACATCGCCATCATCCATGAAAATGACAAGTTTTCCACCGATGTCACTACGGCCTTGGCATCGTATGCCACGGACCAGGGCTATAACGTTATGTTGAACGAGGGCTACGACACAGGCACCACCGACTTTGCCCCAATCATCAACAAAATACCTGCAGATGTAGACGCAGTCATGGGCGGTGGTCACTTCGCTGATGGTCAGCAGTTTGCCAAGGCCCTGTACGATAAAGGTATCAATGCCAAGTTCATCGGCCTATTGGTTGCTCCTCCGGAACCAACCTTTGCCGAAATCGGTGATGCAGCATACGGCATTGTCGGTCCCAGCCAATGGGAACCGTTGGCCGCGTTCACCCCGGATTACGGACCTACAGGCGCTGATTTTGTGAGTGCTTATCAGGCGGCCTACGGGGAAGATCCCTCCTACCATTCCGCTGGAGGCTACGTAGCTGGCCTGATCCTGCAGAAAGGAATCGAAACAGCCGGATCTTTGGACACCGACGCAGTTAAGGCCGCGCTAGACAGCGTGGACATGATAACCTTCTTCGGGCACATCAAGTTTGATACCAGCGCTGAAAGCCACGGGCTGCAGACGGGTCACTCCATGGTCTATATCCAATGGCAAAAGGACGCCAGTGGCGCGTTCGTGAAGCAAGTGGTCTGGCCCGAAGAAGGCAAGACCGCGGATGCCGTGTATCCCATCAAGTAATTCATCCCCATAAATCACCCGCAGACGCCTTTTGCGTCTGCGGGATTTTTAGCCAAATCTTAATTCACGGAGGCAGCCGCGCATGAATGCTGGCACTGTACTTACTTCACTGGTAGATGGCTTATTGATTGGCGTGGTCTATGGCATTGCTGCGATGGGGTTGAATCTGATCTGGGGAGTGATGCGGGTGATCAATCTTGCGCATGGCGCGTTGATCTCGCTCGGCATGTTTGGCGTTTATTTACTATTCAGCAGCCTGGGCTTAAATCCCTATCTGGCACTTTTACTTGTGGCAGTGATGGGGTTATTCATGGGCATCCTCATTTATATCGTGGGGATTGCGCGGGTAATCAACGCGCCATATCTTTCCACACTGCTGGCAACTTTTTCCATCAACATGATCATTATAGGCCTGGGGACGGCAATCTTTACTACAACCCCGCGTGATATAGGTTTTTCTCTGGGCAGCGTCAAAATCGGATTATTGACCGTGCCTGGTACACGTCTAGTGGCCGCAGCAGTAACGATCCTGGTTACAGGCGCGTTGTATATATTCCTTTATCGTACGCGCACCGGTAAATACATTCGTGCCGTATCAAATAACCGTGCGGCTGCTGAATTAATGGGTATTCCATCCTCACGAATTCTGGCACTGAGCTTTGGGATCGGCACCATGCTGGCAGCCATTGCAGGCGCATTGATCGCTACATTCTTTTCATTTACGATTCTTTCAGGGGATATCTACCAACAGAAAAGTTTTATCATCGGCGTGCTGGGTGGGTTGGGTAATCCGCTGGGCGCACTGGTCGGTGGCTTGATCCTCGGCATATTGGAAGGCCTGCTTCCGCTCACCATGCCGAACACCTGGGTACCTGTTATTGAGTTTTTGTTATTTATTCTAATCTTGCTCATTAAGCCCAGCGGCTTGCTTGGAGGCCGACAATGAAACGATGGCTCCATCCCGGATTCTGGATCGTATTCATCCTCGTGCTGGCATTGGGGTTTTGGCCCATCGTTAGGCAGGACGCGGCTTCCCGTGAGGTAGGTTTTACCATTTTGCTGGCAATCACGATGGCAGTAAGTCTTAACATCATCATGGGCTACACGGGCTATGTATCATTTGGTCACGTTGTCTTTTATGGGCTGGGTGGCTATGTTGGTATGTACTTGATCAATTCCCTGGCTTTGCCTTTGCCCATTGCAGTCCTGGGTGGAGGTGTTGCCTCAGCGCTACTGGCTTTCGTTTTGGGCAGGGCCATTCTTAGGCTGCGCGGCGCTTATTTTGCACTGGTCACCATTGGGGTGAACGAAGCAGTGCGGACCTTTATCGCCAACTTTAAGCCATTCGGAGGGCCAACTGGAATTGAATTGAATTTCAGTGTTTATAAACCGTATGGCGGAGCTGCACAGGCATTATGGCTTGCCTATTATGCGGTGGTTGGCATCTCGATTTTTGCAGTCATCTTTAGTTACTTCGTTAAGAGCAGCAAGTTCGGTTTAGGATTGATATCGATTCGCGAGGATGAAGATGCGGCCGAAGTGTTGGGCATTGTTACGCCGGTTACAAAGACGATGGCATTTGTTTATTCCGCGTTCCTGCCTGGCATGTTGGGTGTCTTGTTCTTTTTCAAGAACGGCAACGTGGAACCGGGAGATGCATTCCGGCTGGGTTTCTCCATTGAATCCCTGGTAATGATCATGCTGGGCGGACAAGGAACCTTATTAGGTCCCGTAGTTGGGGCATTCGGATACCAACGCTTGCCGCGGCTTATTGTTGACCAGCAGTGCTACGATCGGAACCCTGGCGCTAAAGGATTTTCAACTGGTTATTGCCGGCCTGCTCATGCTGCTGATCATTCTCTTTATTCCCGGGGGTTTGGTTGGCTGGCTGCGACAACGTATTCCAGCGCTGCGGCGGGTATTGCTATGACGATCATTCTCTCGTTGCAGGGTGTTTCAAAACGCTTTGGTGGCTTGCAGGCCTTGCGGAACGTAACCTTCGATCTGCCTCAAGGTCAAATTCTCGGCTTGATCGGTCCGAACGGCGCAGGCAAAACAACTCTCTTTAACGCGATCAATGGGGTCTACCCGCCTGAAAACGGCCGTATCATCTTCCGCGATAAGGATGTAACCCTTTTGAGGCCATATCAACTGGCCAAGATGGGAATGGCGCGGACTCATCAGATCGTCCGCCCGCTGAACGAACTGTCCGTTCGGGAAAATGCGATGGTGGGCGCCTGTTTTGGGCATGAGAATCAAGATCTGAACAATGCAGCGAAGATCGCCGATGAAGTGCTAGAATTCATTGGGCTGGCTGCCCGAGCCGATCAACTAGCGGGCAGTTTGAATGTGGCACAAAAGAAGCGATTGGAGATGGCCCGCGCTCTGGCGGCGCGTCCCTATCTCCTGCTCTTGGATGAGGTGCTTGCAGGTCTTAACCCCTCTGAAATAGGCAACATGGTGCAGACTGTCCTAAAAATCCACGAACAGGGAATCACAATCATCATGATCGAACACGTTATGAAGGCCGTGATGAATGTTTCAGATCGAAATCATCGTTTTGGATTATGGCGAGCAGATCGCCGAGGGAAATCCCGAAGCCGTTGCAAAAGATGAAAAAGTGATCGAGGCATATTTAGGTGATCCGAAACTGGCGGAACAGCTATTGGAGGAGGCATAGACATGGCACTTTTAGAAGTAAAAGGCGTTACCTCCGGCTATGGGGAAGTACAAATCCTGTGGGGCTCGGACATGAACCTTGAAAAAGGAAAACTTTCCTGTCTGGTTGGTGGCAATGGCGTTGGGAAGACTACTCTGCTGCGCACGATCATGGGGCTATTGCATCCATGGGAAGGCAGTATTGTCTTTGACGGAAGAGATGTCAGTCACCTGCCTGCCTACGCCAAGGCTGAAATGGGACTCGTGCTGGTACCCGAGGGAAGGCAATTGTTCACGGACATGACCGTCTACGAAAACCTGGAAATGGGAGCTTCCAGTCGAAGGGCGAGACCAAACTTCGCGCGCAATCTTGAACGCGTTTATACGATGTTCTCGCGCCTGAAGGAACGCAGTACTCAGAAGGCTGGCACCCTGAGCGGTGGTGAACAGCAGATGCTGGCCGTTGCACGCGGCATCATGGCAGACCCCAAAATCCTATTTATCGATGAGTTATCACTGGGCCTGGCGCCCGTCCTGGTGCTGCAACTGTTTGAAAGCCTCAAACAGTTGCGGGAGCAAGGATTAACCATTCTGCTTGTAGAGCAAAACGTTCAGCTTGCCCTTGCCATCAGCGATTACGGTTATGTTGTCGTGGAAGGGAAGATCGCGCTTCAGGGAGAAGCGCGGAAAATTATCAAAGACAAAAATGTACGCCAGGCCTATCTGGGTTTGTAGCCCTTTACTCCAGAATATGAGCTTATTCACGCCAACTTCATGACAGCCACCCACGCAACACAACGTATAATCGATTTGCAACTAATTTCACAAATGGCGATTGCACCTGCCCGGGCAGCCCGGGTCAGTGAAGTCGCTTTCAGCTACGGAGGCAAAAATGTTTGTTGGTGAAAGAATGTCCCGCCCTGTGATCACAGTATCGCCCGATGCTCCGATTAACGAAGTGCTTGCCATGTTCAAGAAGGAACACATCCGACGCGCGCCGGTTATGAAAGACGGCAAGCTGGTAGGCATTGTCTCCGAAAGAGATCTGCTCAATGCATCTCCATCGTCTGCCACTTCCTTGAGCGTTTGGGAGTTGAATTACCTGATCAGCAAAGTCACCGTAAAACGTGTCATGACCAAGAAGGTCATTACCGTGAATGAAGATACACCCATTGAAGATGCTGCCCGTATCATGGCGGATCAAAAGATCGGCGGTATTCCGGTGACCAACGCTGACAAAGTGGTTGGCATCATCACTGAGACTGATCTGTTCAAAATTTTCCTTGAATTGATGGGCGCGCGTCAGAAGGCTATGCGCGTCACCGCGACCGTTCCGGAGCAGCCTGGTGTGCTGGCGAAGATTACGAAAGCAATTGCAAACAATGGCGGAAATTTCATTTCCTTTGGAGTGTTCTCCGGCCCAGATGCGAACTCTAAGATCCTGACGTTCAAAGTGGAAGGAATAAAGAAGGAAAAACTCAAGGAAGTGCTTGGAAACATCGTGCTAAAGTTTTGGGATATCCGGCAAAGTTAATCCAACTTTATTACACGCTTCTCCCATCCTTCGCAGCCCGGATTCACAAGACAAACCGCCTCAACGGCGGTTTGTCTTTTTTATTTCCCTGCCTCTCAAACTCTCGACTTCTTCCATGGTCAAATAACGCCATTGACGCGGTTTGAGGTTGCCCAAACGCAACGATCCGATGCGAACCCGCAGGATTCGTACCACCGGCAGACCCAACTGCCAGCACGTTTCGCGGATCTGGCGCTTGCGTCCTTCCCCCATAATGACACGCACCCAGGCGCCCTTCCCCTGGCCCGTCTCAAAGCGGACCTCCGTCGGTGCGGTCTTATATCCATCTTCGAGAATGACGCCGCGTCTCCAGGTTTCCAATTGATCTGGATCCGGGCGGCGTGCCAACAAAACGCGATATTCTTTTTGATGTCCAAACTTTGGATGCGTAAGCCGGTTGGTCAATGCGCCATCATTCGTCATCAAGACCAGACCTTCACTATCGAAATCCAATCTTCCAACAGGATGAACATGTTCTGCGACGGTCACAAGCTCACTTACCGTCTGGCGCTCATCGCCGCGTTCGGACTCGACCGTCGACAGTACGTTGCGCGGCTTATAAAGCGCGATGTAGACCAGCTTCTCAGCCGCGGCGATCGGCTTTCCATCCACGGTGACCTTGTCGATGGCGGGATCAGCTTTCTGGCCGAGAGAGGCGATCTGTCCGTTTACGCGTACACGTCCAGCCGTGATGAAATCTTCGCAGGCGCGGCGCGATCCATATCCGGCCTGGGCTAGTATCTTTTGTAATCGTTCGGGCATGGCAGCGGAATTATAACAGCGTCAGCAGAGTCTACGGCGCGGCAATTCGTCTCGGGTGTAGCGCAAAAGTGTTGGTGGGATAAGATCAGGTTGAAACGGACAGTCCAGCTTGCCAGGCACTCTGAAAGCGTCCGCTGTGGAATTCGCCCAAGGCAGCAAGCCTGGCTTGCGCCTGTTTTCGTTTCCAACCGCGACCTTGCCTTTTCATGCGGTGATGGATGACGGTATTGATTCCACTTTCAACTGTTCCGCTTGCAATGGGATAGCCTGCCTGTCGGAAATAGGCAGGGGATTGACGAACATCGTCCAAGCAAGAAATCTGGTTCCAATCCAAGGCCTGTAAAGCGCTCACGACTTCTTTGACCCGTCCGTCCCATAAGCATTCGGCTTGGGTTTCCAGCCATTGTTGAGAAGCCAGGGAACCTTCCCCGAAAGCAGCTTTGGCGACTTTCCAGAAACGTTCCTTCGCATGGCTCCCATCAAGGATCTGGATGGCTTGAGGATGATTGCTGGTGGTAACCCGCTCAATCCAGGGTGCGCCGTCATTGACTGAACTGAGGCGTCGCACTCCTTCCAGATACTGATGTTGTCCCAGTTCATCTGCGTTCCACAGCCCGGCCTGATAACTGTGTTGTGTCAGCAGCACCCGTATTTCGGGTGCCTCGCCTGGCTTTGGGGATGAGACTAGGGTCGGCTTCACCTCCGAAATCACGCTCAGTTTGACCTCTTTCCAGCCTGCTTCACGCACTAAAGCATCCCGCCAGCGCTGGAGATGTTCGCCAACTCCTGAATGGGCTGATCCACCCTCCCTATTTTGCTTGCCGCTTGCGGAACGTCTGCCGCATAGACCTGTTCCGCTTCCGCCTGCCTCTGCTCTTCCACGATCTGCCCCCAGCCTGCTGTCACGCGTCTCACGCTACGCGTATCCTTGCAACGGTCGCAGCCCTGTAGGCTTCCGCTGCCTACTCAAAGAATTTCCCGACCAACCCTTGTCGAACTGCCACGCCTGCGGCCCCTTCACTCCAATGATCGGCTCGCAGGTTTAGTTTTGCGTCCAGCGGGAAAAAGCGTCTCCCTTTTACAATTCGGACAAACATAATAGGCTCGCTCTACTGTGCTATCGCCTTCCAGACCCTGAATACTCCATTCGCCATAGCCCTCGAATTTCATCTTTTCTCCGCACTGCTTGCATTTCGGCAATTCAATCTGTGCATCCGTGTCTCGTCCATTCACTAATTGCGCCAGTGCTTTCCCCATCAGCTCTCGTCGTCGCTTGCGGACTTCCGCCTCTCTCCAAAACTCGCCTGCGGATGCGCATCATACCATTCTTCCAGTTGATCAAACATTCGTTTGGCTTCTTCCATATATGCCGCTTGGCGTTTACTGCGAGACTGAGGTCGGGTCATATTTCTTTTTCTCCTTACCACAGTCTACTCCAATTTGCCCATTCCTCCCGATACTTTTGCGCTATACCCCTTCGTCTCGAAAAGCAATCGGCTAAAGACATGAAGCTATTTCATACAGAAGTACGCCAACGGCCAATACGTTCTGGAATGCGTTCATCTCCCCATTCATGACACAGTTTTTTCAAACGGGGATAAGCTCCCAACCATTTCAAATCACTCAACTTTTCCTTAAGTGGAACGTCATATCGAAGCGTTGCCAGATTTCGATACAAAAGCACTTCCTCTTTTCGTTCCGCCAGGGAGGCGGTTAGACTGGTCGCTCTTCCTGCGCTGATCGATTCCAATCCCCATTTCGCTGGATCAGTGGGAATCAACTCCAGATGTTCGAAATGGGCAAGTACGGTGGCGGAGGATTTCGCGCCCCAGCCAGGAATGCCGGGAAAGCCATCTGCCGAGTCTCCTACCAAAGCCAGCCAGTCAGGAATGGATGAGGGCCGCACGCCATATTTCTCGACCACACCTTCCTCGTCAATAATGATGTCACGCCGGCGATCCCAACAGACGATCCGCTCTCGGGACACCAACTGAGCAAGATCTTTATCTGGCGAACAGATCACGATCTGCTGCACGCTTTTGTTCTTTTTAAAACGCGCTACAGCGGTTGCCAGTGCGTCGTCCGCTTCGAATTCCACCATCGGCCAGACAACAACTCCCAAAGCCGCGACTGCATTCTCCGCCAATGGGAATTGCGCGAGCAGATTTGGATCGACACCTTCACCCGTTTTATATCCGGGATACAAGTCATTGCGAAATGATTCAATCACATGATCGAAGGCGACTCCGACGTGCGTCACCTCCGGACTCGCCAGCAGCATCGACAGACTGCGCAAAAGTCCAAGCGTCGCGCCGACTTCGCGTCCGTCGGGTGCCTGCTTCGGAGGCGCGCCGAAGTGATTGCGGAACAACTCATAGGTGCCATCGATCAAATGGATCTTCATCGGACTTTTTTCCTTTTATTTCGCGCTTCGTTTTCCTTTACCCGATATTCCACAATCTTTCGTATCAATGGCAACGGAAGAGGCTGGTCGATTGGGAACTGTACAGAACCTTTGGCGCTTTTGTAAGAAGCCAATTCTTTTTTAAAGGCTTCGATACCGGAAGGAGTGGGATAAAACCCGATATGAGTTTTAAATGCCGCAAAATGCACCAGGTTGCCGTGCAAGGTAAAGGTGGGCATCTGATAATTGATTGTTTCTTTGGCATCCGGCGCCGCTTCCTTGATGGTTTGCCTCAACCGATTCAAAATGGTCTTCACGTTTTCTGGAAACGTATCAATGTATTCGTCCATGGCTTTAAAGGATCGTTTTTTTTCGTCCATGAATTAATTATAAAGGCTTCTATGATTGGCGCACAGGTGAAATATTGTGATTGAGCCGGAAAAGATTCGTCGGATCATAGCGCGTTTTAATGGATACAAGCCGATTCCATGTGGCCTCGGGGTAAGCCATATGGATCTGCTCCTTCTCCTCCTCACTCAGGAAGTTGACGTACGCGCCACGGTCATCTTGCTGTAGCGCTTTCACAAAGTCCGCCGCCCAAATATTGAGGGCGACCTTTTCTGCAGGGCTCGTATACATCGCCGCGATGTTCACCATGATCTTTGAGTCTCGATGAGCAAAGGCAGTGGCATCAGCAGGGATACGCGCCATCGCTCCGCCGAGCACGCGCAGCTGAGCTACTGACATGGAGGCAGTCGATGAACGAAGGCAATCTACTATGGTTTTCGCAACCGGAAGATCAACTCGGTCCACGAACATGGTGCGTGAGACAGCAACCGGATGGTAGTCTTCTGCTTCCGGCGGATAGATCTCCGGATAGCGCATCGGCTTCAACATATCTGCCAGAGGAGTAGCCAGACCGCGAAAGCGGGTCATGATTTTTTCCCCTGCTGCAACGTTGCCGGCATAGACCAGAAAAGCCATGATGATCAGCTTACCATGCGCCACCTCCGGCAGGAACGGCATCGGCGGTGCAACCATCACATTGGCGATTCCGGAGAGTTCCTCGGGAGCCGCTTCCGCTTCAGCGATGAAGCCGGCAACTGTCTCAGGTGTGGCAGGCAAAACCAACATGCCGCCTACCACAGTATCGACTTCGTACAATTTGAATTTAAGACGCGTAGCAACACCGAAGTTACCACCCCCGCCGCGAATCGCCCAGAAGAGATCTGGATGATTCTCAGCATCGACGCGTTGGAGTTGCCCGTCAGCCGTGACAACTTCAGCCGCCAGCAGACTATCGATCGTGAGGCCATGTTTGCGCACCAGATAACCGACACCACCGCCCAAGGTGATGCCCCCGATTCCCACGGACGCCGTATCGCCAAAACCTACGGCCAGTCCATGGGTCCCGATCGCATTCGTAAATTCGCCAGTGGTCAAACCTGTCTCCGCCCAAGCTGTACGTTGCTCCGCATCGATTTGCAGATCACGCAAGTTGGAAAGATCCAGCACAATGCCACCATTGGTCACGCTGTATCCAACCACACTGTGGCCACCACTGCGGATTGCTAATTCCAGCCCAGATTCGCGCGCTAGATTTACCACACGGGATACATCATTCGCATCGGCAACCTTGATAATAATCGCCGGGTGCCGATCGATCCCGCCGTAGAAGACGGTCCGCGCCTGATCGTACTCAGGGTCACCCTGTGCAATTACCTGTCCCTTAAAATCTTTGCGAATTGTTGGAATTGAAATTGAGGCGTGTGAGGTTCGCCCCAAAGCTTTACCATTAATCTTATCGGCCATTCATAACTCTCCTCTATTAGTCAGTTAGATTATTGCTCACGGATGATCCGTATCTAGCCTCCAAAGCTATCATCCATTTTTTCACTCCTGCCCAGAATATGCTTTTCTCAAGCCCTCAATATCGATCTTATGCATCTTCAGCATGGCATTTACGACTCGTTTTGACTTGACAGGATCAGGGTCGCTCATCAACTTGCCCAATTGCCTGGGGATGATTTGCCAGGATAAGCCATATTTGTCTTTGCACCAACCACATTGTTCGGCCTCGGGAACAGCAGATAGTCTGTTCCAGAAATAATCCACTTCCTTCTGGTCTTCGCATTCGACGTAGAACGAAGTGGCTTCGGTGAACTTGAAGATCGAACCACCGTCGAGCGCCATAAAGCGTTGGCCTGCCAGCTCGAAAATACCGGTGATGACCTTGCCTTCCAGGGCTTCGGCACCGGGTGCCTCCATGCCTTTTTCGTAGCGGGTAATGTCAACGATCCTGGACTCTTGTTTTTTGTACGGCGCGCCGTTGAAAGTGTCAACGTAGAAATTCATCGCCTCTTCCGCTTGTGTATCAAACCATAAAAACGGGACAATATTTTTCATGTCTAAAGTCTCCTTCTATTTTTTCAAACTGGTGTTTTTTAGGTGATCAGCCAATCGATACTTAACTGCATTTTCAATAAGCTTCATGGGCAAGGGTTCTTTCAGCAGAAACTTTACCGTGCCTTTGCCATCCGCGTATTTTGCGATCTCCTTGCTGAACGCTTCACTCCCCGCCGGGATCGGTTGCAGCGATACATGCTTTTTCCAACCCGCAAAATGGATCAGGTTCCTACGGTTCAATTCAAAACACGCGATCTGATAACTGATCTTCTCTTTCGCATCCGGGGCAAGGGCATGGATCAATTTACGGATCTCACGCAAATAACTTTGCGAATCGACAGGGCAGGCAGCAATATACTCGTCAACCGAGGCAAACCCTTTTTTAGCCATCTTGTCCTTCCAGTAGCGCTAAAAGTTTGGTAGTCGTGGTCCAGTTACGAATGGTCATATTCTGATACATTGGCAGCCCGATGATCTTTCTCAGATGACTTTGTGAAGCCCGGCTGATCAGATGTGAAAAATAAAGTATCTGCTTACCAGCATGGGCAGTATCAACGCCTTCTCTTATGCTCACGCTTTTCATCGCTTCTTTCGATGTAAGTGGCTCCTTCAAAAAGATGGCATTATATCGAAAAGTCTTCTCATCTTTACCGAACCCATCCGGCGCAGTGCGTATGATGTCAGCAAGTTCTTTTTGCGAGATGACCACCACTGGCACCGGGGAACCGAATCGTTTGGAAAGCCCATTTTCGATTTTATTGGTCAGCAACGCTTTGTCTTTTTCTTCCGACTGGAACAGAACATTACCACTTTGAATGTAAGTGAAAACATTCGAAAAGCCCAGCGCCTCAAAACCGGCTTTCAAGTCCGCCATTTTTATGATGTTCTTCCCGCCGACGTTGATGCCGCGTAACAAAGCAAGATATTGAGTACTCTTCATAGAACCATTCCTATTCCTTTAGTTTCAAATCATGCTCATGCTGTTTCTTATCGAATTTTTTTCTTCGTCCTGGCCGATGAAGGCAGATTAATTCTGTTCACGCATTCGATCATAGATCAGGCATAGCGCGCCGCTCTCCGCGACAGTACTTTGACGCAGCTTCCAGGAGGAGACAGGTAAACCATCTTCAAATAAACGCGCTCCCCCACCAGCCACCCCAGGGCACAAAGTGAGACTTAAACAATCCAAAACATCTGCCGCGAGCAAACGTTTGATCACACTGCTGCTGGCCAGCACGATGATGTCCCCGCCATCTTGTTGTTGCAAATCCCGAACGACCGCGACCGGATCGTCATTCACGACTCGGGAGTTTTCCCAGGCAGCCTCCTTGAGCGTGGAGGAGAATACGATCTGCTCCACAGCATTGAGCCATCGTGAAAAGGCGCGGTCACGCGGATTAGCATTCTTGTTGTCAGCAACCGAGGGCCAATATGAGCCAAATCCTTCATAATTCTTCCTACCCAGGAGCGTTGTAGTGGCTGGATTGGTTATATCGATCATGTGATTACGTGCCGAATCCGTGATGGCATGCGGCACGATCCAGTCCATATCGTACTCGCCACCCGGACCATTTGTCCGTCCATCCAAAGACAACGAAATATTGGCGATCACCATACGAGTTTTTTTCATGCTATTCCCTTTTATTTTTGCTGCTGGACTGTGGCTTCCAGGATCTCATCGAGACGTTCATAACCTTCCGTGACGCCGCGCTCCATTCCGTTTTGGATCATGCCATCTCGGTCAGAGACAGATTGAAACACAGAATGAATCGTGGCTTTCGTCCGGTTACCCGGCAGTTCTTCCAAAGTCATCGTATCCAGCGATACATGACCGGGGTATCCCTCGAACTCAAAGGTTTGCACCATGTTGTCGATTGACATCTCATGGAAGGTGCCGTGAAAACCGTATTCATTCCCATCCTTGTCTTTGTGAATGTAACGATACTTGCCGCCACTCACGGGCTCAAACGTATCAAGGATCATCTCATAACCACGCGGTCCCAACCATTGGACATATATCTGCGGATCAATGTGCGCCTTGTAGACCAGTTCGCGCGGCGCCTCGAACTCGCGCGTGATAAAGACTTCCTGCTTTCCAGGCTCGGCAGTGACAGTGGTTCTATTTTTAGATGACATGCTATTTATCCTTTTTCATTTCTTCTAAAACTTCATCTAGGCGATCAAAGCTCTCGTTCCAATAATGTTCGAACGGTGCTACCCAATCGTAAATGGGCTTGAGCCGCTCCGCGTTGACCCGATACAGTCGCTGACGACCGTCCCGCCTCTCACTCACCAACCCGACCTGTTTCAACACCCGCAGGTGCTTCGACACCATCGGCTGATTCCAGCCAAGCTGTTTAACGAGTTCGTTGACCGAGCGTTCCTTCATTCCCAATGCTTCCAGCACCTGGCGCCTCTTGGGTTCGGCTACCGCGTTGAACGGATCGTAAGTTGTCGGAGCGCGTGCCATGCCAACCATTATATTCCTATATAGGAATACGTCAATGTCTTATTCTAGAACAAATATTCCATATCGTCAAGAGGAAATTATGAAATCACTGCAGATCAATTTCCCGCTTGTCGAAACAGAGTGCACCTTCTACAATAAATGAACTACCCCGCCGCAAGCGGACGGGGTATCGTTCCGCGACAACAATTTAAGTTGCTGGACGTGTAATTGCTTATACTCTGTTTCTTGACCTTGATCTTTGACATATTGTCGAATTGTCTCTTCCGTGGCATGTTGCCCGACGGTACCAACATAATAGCCAGCGCTCCAAAATTCACCACCCCACAACTGCTTCTTGACCGAGGGTACCCGAGCCAACACTTCCCGTGCCGTCAGACTCTGGATGATCGTGATGATTTTCGTTGCACTATAGCTCGGCACGGATTGCACCAGAAAATGCACGTGATCCTGATCCGTTCCAATTTCGAGCAATTCTATTTGGTACCGATTGGCAATTTCTAAACATATCTCTTTCAACCCTTGGTCAACCTTCTCATCCATCAAGGCTCTGCGATATTTCGCTGGACAGACAAAATGCTAGACCAAAATGGACACATTATGACTTTTTCGGATGATATGACTCATACGGCTATACTAGCACGCCCCAAGCGGCGGGGTATGTATCCCAAAAGGAATCAGCGGCTCGCAACGGATGTCATTTACCAAGGTCTGTATGAAACTGGGCAAAGGAGTGTGGCAGGCGAAAAGCCTGCGTATCTGGTAGTGGCAGGGGATCGGGTGAATTTTGAAAAACCCTAGACCCAGAGTTTGGAAGGAGTCAGTGTGGTGCACAAGGCCACACCGCCGGATTTGAATGGACAGGCTCGGCTGGCGCATGGTTACCCAGCGATTACGGCTACGCTGGTCAATACAAAAGTGCCGGTGACCAGTTATGCCAATTGGTTTTCCTATCTCACCAGCGACTTCCTCAGTCAGAATAAAGAGATTGAACAAGCCTTTACGAACACCGTTCGCTTGGATCCAGGTCAAACAATACGGTTTGTCGGTGATTTGGGGCTGGATGACCAAAAAATGTTGGCCCAGGTCGTGAAATTAGAGCAGGAATTTGTCTTCCGCATCAGCCATCTGGAGCGCAGTGTGGAAGTCTACAATGCGCGCCCGGAGCGCTGGGAAACGGAAAAACTACAAGACTTGGTGGAAAGTGTTCCTGATCAGGCCACCTTCCAGGTATTGTTCAAGCATGCTGGAAAAACCAAACTCGACACGATTCATTTTGGCTGGTTCAAGATTCGCAGCCCAGGCACACAAAAACCGTTGTGGATCATGGTGGCTGATGATGAAACTTTGGATCGACAACTGGTCTTGATTACCAACATCCCGCTGATGAAGGTGGCTGCTGTTCAACAGCTCCATAACGATTGGCGCTTGCGCTCCCGCATTGAACATGGCTATCGCTTTGATCAAGAACAAGGTTTGGATGTGGAAGACATGCGCCTCCCAACCGTTGACCGTATGCGCCGTCTGTTCGCCATCGTTCTCTTGACGGCTCAAATTGTCTTCGTCATTTCTGAACATTGGCCGCCCAAGGCGGTTCTTTGGCTTCGGCAACTCGGCGGCCAATTGGGCATCCCAACTGACCGTGCTGGTCCCTATTGGCTCTTGCAGGGCCTCTCGGCTGTTATTGTTATTTGCATGACCTTGTCTTTTGTCTGCTTGCACCCCTTCCCTTCTCAGGAATTTACTTGTGGGTAATCACCAAAGGATTCCATCTTGCATAGCGGGACTTTTTCTTGTATGCTTAACAAAAGGCCTAGGGATATGAAGCAATGCTTATTGAAACTCAATTTGTTAGCTGGGAAGACAGTATCTCCGCCGTCCGTGTTGGATAGGGCATTCAGGGGAGAGTTGTGAGCGCTACACTGCGGGTTTTAACTTGGAATTACAAACGCGCCAAAGAAGATAGTTCTGTTTGGAATTATTTCCTGGAAATGAATTACCCCGCCGCAAGCGGACGGGGTATCAAAGATCTCAACCCCGTAAGGACTTTTCGCCGCAGAGCGGCGGAGTATGTATCCCGACAAGGAATCAATCCTGATATCGCTCTACTTCAAGAAGTAATTAGAATTCCAGAACACATTAAATCCAGTTTTGCCTGCCATGAACTTCGTACAACAGGAAAAACGGGCAATCCGCAAATATTTAGTACTGCCATACTTACCAAGGGACAATTTGACGGCGAACTTCAACTCACGGTGCCAGAAGACTGGATCACCAAGGAATTGTCTTATTTCGAAGGCCATCTCGTAGCGAAGCGGATCAGACTTAATAAAGAATTTTTGTTAAATGTTATCTCTGTCTATAACCCCGCATGGTATTTAGATCAAAAAAGGCTCGAAAACATCGACACAACAAAAGTTCATCTCTCGCAAAATCCTGACGTTTGGGTAGTAGACTTATTATGGGCAAGTCTAAATCAAATACAACCAGGCGCAACAGCGTTATGGATTATTGGCGGCGACTTCAATCTTTCAGAAACATTCGACCTGTGGCGCGGAGGTCCCAGAGGCAATCGAGAATATCTTGATCGCATGACAGCATTGGGATTTACGGAGGTTCTAAGATATGCAAAAGGAAATCTAACTCCAACATTGCGCAACACGAGTAATGGTCTCATTAAGCACCAAATGGATCATTTATTTTTAACCCCGCCTCTTGTACAATATCTGATAAATTGTGACACTGGTTCTGTTGAAAGAATCTTTGGCCAAGGTTTGAGCAACCATTTACCAATCATTGCTGATTTTCGATTTTAGAAGGATAAGATGGATAGGACGAACAGGGACAAGTCATCTAAGGTTGATTGGTTGGCATCGCTGCGGGAGTTTTCGTCCCCGGCGTTACACTTCGGGGATGCTTCGCAATCCGCGGGTGGGATGCCATCAATCAAAGAGGCTCTAAAATAATGAAAGGACAAATCACTTGGATTCAAACAAGCTGGCAGATCTATTGAAAGACGAGTACATCATGTTGCAGAACGCATACAGTGACATGGATGGCAAGGGCCTGACTATCAAGAATTGGGCAATCACGGTGGCCCTGGCGATCATCGGCACCGGTTTCGTCAGGGACAACAAGAATTTTTTATGGCTGGCGTTTGCGGCTTCCTTCGTGTTCTGGTATCTGGAAGCCTATTGGCGCGGGCTATCCCACTTCTTTGCAGTGCGGATCAAGGACATTGAGAAAGCGATCCAAACCGGAACCTGGGAAAAGGAACTTCCGCTCCAAGTCTATTCAACCTGGTCAAAGGAATACGCGAAAACTCACGACCAAACGTTTAAATACATGTTCAAACGAGCTTCCTTTCTACCGCATGCTGTCATACCGGTTTTCATCTTAATCGTTTACTTCTTGTGGTAATTCACAACAATGGAGGTCAGCACGCGGCGGCAGCCATGGCTATAAGCCGGACAAAGTTTATTGGAAAAAGCAAGGAATAATCATGGCTAGTAAATATATGCCTCTTGGAAATTGTTTACGCGAGCTTCCGGAAAGTCAGAGAGAAGTAGAGAGGTGCTTCCAGGGAGAGATAGAACATTGGAAATAGCGAACCAGTCAATCGCAAAGGAGGCGCAATGACACGCAGTACCCTGACCGAAGAATACAAATCGGATTTCGTCATATCATACCTGGAACTTCGCCGTACCGTTGGCCTATTGGGTATGGGCCTGCCATTTATCCTGGCGGGTGGCGCCTGGGTGTTTTTCTCCATTGGACTGCAAATCTCACTTTCGGCTTACTACCAGACGCCCATGCGCGATGTTTCGGTGGGATTGATGTTTTTCCTCTCTGGTTTTCTGTGGTCGTATAAGGGATATGACCGGCGCGATGAAATTGCCGCCAAATTAGCATCCGTTTTCGGCTGGCTTTCCGTGATATTTCCTCTGCCTCGAGGCCCTGCTCAGACAGAGCTTCCCGGGTCTCTGCATAATATTCTGGCAGCAGCCTTCTTCCTGACCTTGATCTATTTCTCCGCCTTCTTATTCACCAAGAGTCATGCCGGCCAACCACTCACGCCGCAAAAGTTACGCCGCAATCGCATATACCGTGTTTGCGCCATTGTGATGGGCGCGTCGCTGGCACTTGGATTAACGCTTCATTATTCGCCTGGCTTCACACCACTCCGTCCTCTGTTTTGGGGCGAGACCTTGGCCAGCGAAGCTTTTGGCATTGCATGGTTCGTCAAGGGGGAAGGGATTTTGAAGGACGAAGAAAGCATCCGATGATCTAGCGGATGGAGATGTAGAATATGGATGAAATCCTCTGATTGAAGGGAACATCCAATGATACAATCCGCACAGTTGACCTATTTAGTGGTACGGAGCAAAATCATTAAACGAAATGGCCGGTTCGGTTCCGATCGCCTTTGGGCCCATTTTTGAATTGTTTCGTGGAATGGCCATACTCCTTATGAACATCACTCCGCCATTCTGGCGCAACAAGGATCGCTGCCTTGCCGCTGATCTGCCGATCTTATCGCCCATTTGCTGAAACTCCTTGCAGGTTTCGTTTACTTGACATGGCCGAGGTCGACACAACCCATATGGATAGGGCATGCAAAGGAGCGTTGTACAATGATCAATCGAATCAAAACGCACAATATTCTCAACGGCATTATCTTCAGTATCGTAGAGTTTGCCATCACAATATTGATCATCGCTCCCTTTGCAATTTATTATGTGCTGCACGGCAAGGTGCTTTAGGCCGCGATCACCATTGGCATCATTCTTAACTGCCTGATGATCGCCATTTTTGGCATAGAGCAGTATCGAAATAAAGAAAAGGATATCGGCGTTCAACACCTGTTCAACAAGTATGTGCGTGAACGCATCAGCCGGGAACATCCTCATTTGAGGGACGACACCATGATCCTGGTCAATACAATGCTCCTCCCCTTCGTGATGTTTATTTGGGTTTTCTATGAGCTTCTGTTCGGAGGAAAATGATGAATCAAAAACTTCCCAAAATTGGGGCCGCCATTCTGGTTTATGGCGTGGTGACCGGGACCTCCGTAGCGGTCTTTCATGGACAGGGGCTGGGTCTCTTCCTGGACGGGGTGCTGCTCTTCGGATTGTTTTACTATCTGACTGCGCTGGCGCGTGAACGCTCAAGCTAAACGTCATCCCTGCAAAAGACTGAGATATATTGACCGGTATAATTCTCCCATCAAAGCGATCGGGTCAAATCTTAATCCTTCAAACACTCTCAGTGGTAGGTCAGCATCACTGAGGAACCATTTCGCTTTTTGGAGATGGCTTTGCAATCCGCGCACAAAAGAGGATTGAAAGGATTGATCCGCGACGGCTTCTAGAGACTCTATAAAAGGAAACCATTTTATTCATGCAACGTGATGAAGGAAAGAAATCCATCGGCTATCTGGAACTAATCCGCAGCAATCCCAATTTCCGCAATTTGTGGACCGGGCAGGTGATCAGTCTCTTGGGAGACTGGTTCGATCTGATCGCCTCGGCCTCCCTGATCTCATACTTAACACGTTCCGGACTGGCGGTTGGGAGCCTTTTCGTGATACGTATGCTGGCGCCCTTTTTGGTGAGTCCGCTGGCGGGTGTTCTGGCGGACCGCTTCAACCGGAAACGGCTATTGATCGTGGCCGACATCCTGCGCGGCATCGTCGTGCTGGGTTTTCTGTTCGTGCGGACTCCGGAACAAGTCTGGCTGTTGTACGTGATCACCGCCATTCAATTAGGCTTCAGCGGAATCTTCTTTCCGGCGCGCAATGCCATCCTGCCCGATATCGTCTCGCGCGCCGAATTGGGTGTGGCCAACGCCATCAGTACCACCACATGGTCTGTGATGCTTTCACTCGGCGCGGCGCTCGGAGGCATAGTCGCAGGTCAATGGGGCAACTATCCGGCCTTCGTGGTCGATTCGATCTCGTTTTTCTGTTCGGCCTTCTTCATCGCGCGCATTCAATATATCCATCAACCTCCGTTGTCGACAGAAGCCGATAAAGGCAAAAAACAAATTTCCGCCGCCTTTCGCCAATACATTGATGGGTTGGGCTACTTGAGAGATCACAAGGATATCCTCGCCATTGCCCTGCAAAAGTCGGCGATCTCTTTATTCGTCACGGGCGCCTTTCAGGTGATTCAAGTGGCGCTGGCAGAACGCGTCTTCGTGATCGGCGAGAACGGCAGTACCAGTCTGGGATTGATCTATGCGGCGGCTGGGATAGGAACCGGCATCGGGCCAATCGTGGCACGCGTCTTCACGCGTGATCATGATCGTCGGCTGCGCTTCGCCATCACGATCTCCTATGTGGTTGGCGTGCTGGGCTTGATGATGACCGCTCCGCTGGCCGGATTTGCATTAGTGCTGCTGGGCACTTTTGTCCGTTCGCTGGGGGCCGGCGTCAACTGGACGTTCTCCTCGCAGCTACTATTGGAGTGGGTTCCCAATCAGGTTCGCGGCCGCGTCTTCTCCAGCGAATTTGCCTTGTTCACTTTATCCAATGCCATCAGTTCGGCCATCGGTGGCTGGGCGCTGGATAATACCGGTCTGGGCATCAGCGGCATTCTCTGGTGGATGACAGCTTCGTTCGTGATCCCGGGCATCCTGTGGTTTGCCTGGACCGTGTTTGGAAAAACAAGTGCTGACTTGTTGAAAGAAGAGCAAAGGGCTTCCATGAGCTAAACACAGTTGTGCTACTCCTCGCTTCATTCATTCCCTGTATAATAAATCATTATGATTCAATTCAATATTTCCGGACTTGGCGATTACAAGCTTGAACATCTTGTCATGGATGTGAACGGCACGCTGGCGATTGACGGCCAACTCATTGACGGTGTTGCAGAGAAGATCGCGACGTTACGCACGCAATTGACGATTCACCTGCTTACTGCCGATACACATGGCAAACAGGCCATCATCGATCAGCAGCTAAACCTCACGGCGTTGCGGATCACTCCCGGCAGTGAGGCCGCGCAAAAAGCAGAATATGTCCGCAAGCTGGGGGACAAAAAGGTGGTTGCCATTGGACAAGGGGCCAACGATGCCGGCATGCTCGCGGCCGCGCACCTGGGCATCTGTGTGATTTCGGAGGAGGGTGTTGCCAAGGAAACGTTGCTGGCTTGTGACCTGATCGCGCCTACGATCCTCTCTGCGCTGGAGCTTCTCGAAAAGCCGATGCGCATCGCAGCCAGCCTGAGACGATAACGTTTTTTCAGGAACGGAAAGTACAATTATTTTTCCCCCGGTTGGGATCCCCATGCCTAAATTGATCCTTTCGATTTTCGTCCAGATTCTCATCTTCGGCGCTTACTTCTACATCGATGCGCGTCAGACCACCGCCCCGGACTGGGCCAGCGTGCTGAAGTTTGGTCTCCACCCTCTGGCTTTACTTTATTTCGCCTTCTCGGTCTTCCCCATCTGGTGGAGTTATCGGACTCTATATGCATTCTATGGACAACGCTTTTGGGCTGCGGCCATGTTACAGGGGTTTATTATCCAAGCCACCTATGTGCTGGCAAGCTATCTCGGATCGAGACAAATGCCCAACTTAAGAGAAGGCATTGCCATCGGTCTTGTTTTCCTCAGCGTGCTGGTCGCAGGCAAACGCTGAGGTGTTAAGATGAGGATTTAGGGGGAACCAACGGCAAGTGGAGATAAAACGTACTGCCCGGAAACTTCACTTCATCGTGCCCGGAACTTACCACCCAAACCTTGCCACCGTGGGCGCGTGCCACACCGCGTACGAATGCCAGCCCCAGACCAGGTCCACCGCCCTTGAAGGTGGTCTTGCCGGAAGAATGCAATTCCACGCTTCCCACCTGATAGAACTTCTCGAAGATCAATTCGTGATGCTCAGCATCCAGTCCGATACCGGTGTCGTTCACCGCGATTTCCACGCCGGGAATCTCATCTTCGATTTGAACAGGGCGCGTGCTGAGCATCACCTGTCCGCCATCCGGCGTGTATTTGATAGCATTGACAAGCAAGTGATAGAGTGCCTTCTGAATCAATTTGGGGTCGCCGTAGATAGCTGGTACTTCTTCGGCATGTTGCACAGTGATGTGAATAGTCCGTTCTTTCGAGGCCGGCTCAAAACGCTGCACCAACTCTTCGATGATCTGTTTCAAGGGCACAGGTGCAACGGCGACCTGTAAGGTCTCTGCATCGATGCGGGTTACGTCCAGCATCATATCCACCACTTCATGGATACGGTCAAATCCCTTGACAATACCTTCGCTCACTTCGCTCAGCGCAGTATTGGCCTTGATCTCCGGGAAGGAGCGTAGGACTTCCACATAGCCTTTTAGCACAGTCAGTGGCGTGCGCAGTTCGTGTGCAGTGATCTGGATAAAGTCCAATTTGTTGCGGTCCAGTTGTCGTAGCAGGTTGTTGGTCCGCTGCAGGTCAGCGATCGCCATATGATCATTGGCCCGCATTCGGTCCAGTGTGATGCGGATGATATCCAAAGCCATGCGCGGCGTCTGGCTGAGGATCGTTTCAAAATCCTTTTTGCCCATCTCCAGCATGGTGCAGGCTGTCAGCGTTCGCACGGTGGCAGCCCGCGGTGCATTCTGAATCAACGCCATCTCCCCCACCAGGTCGCCTCGACCGCCGACGCGCAAGACGCGTTCCCCGGCCTCATCTGGCATCTTCTGGGAAATGACGACGTTGCCCTCTGCGACAATATAGAACCTATCCTCATAGGCGCCTTCGCGGCACAATATATGTTCCGCCGGATAGGTGCAAAACTGCATACGTTCTGCGATCTCCCGTAACTTGTCCTCGTTCAACTCTTTGAAGGCCAGCCGCAGGAGGGCAATTTTGTCGTAGGTGGTCGTCTCGTCCATCGGGACGAGTATAAGCAGGAGGGTCATCGACAAGCACAACAACTCAATTGCAATCTGACAAATATCCAAAATACCAATTTGGCGCTGATACCATCCGTATTCCTGTGCTCTATTTTGGTAGAATCCATTTATCGGCGTAAACCAAACAAAGATTTCTGCAGCTCTAATTCAAGAACGGAGACACAGATGATGTATCAAAAAATCGAGATGAAACAGAATAAGAAGGTTGCTCTCGTTGCTCATGACAATAAGAAGGGCGATCTCCTGGAATGGGCGAAGTACAACCGCACCCTTTTGGCCCATCACATTTTATATGCCACCGGTACAACAGGCACGGCTCTCGAGCGCGAATTTGACTTAAAAGTCAACCGCCTGCAGAGCGGACCGCTGGGTGGCGATCAACAGATCGGCGCCAAGATTGCCGAAAATGAAATTGACTTTCTGATTTTCTTTTGGGATCCCCTCGAACCATTGCCACATGACCCGGATATCAAAGCGCTTTTGCGCATGGCCGTTGTGTGGAATATCCCCATTGCCTGCAATCGCGCCCTCGGCAGATTTCATGATTTCCTCCCCGCTCATGGATCAGGAATACGACCGGTTGGTTCCAGACTATAGCCAATATCGCAGTCGTAAAATAAATCTTGGCGAAGGTGGATAATCAGCAGTCGATAACACCTAAGAGGCTTACCATGCCAAGAAAGAAAACCGTATCGGTGCCCGCCGAGATCCAGCGAATGCTCAAAAAGATGGAACGCCTGATGGAGATCAATGTTACCTTGAACTCCACCCTGGCGCTGGATCAGGTACTGGATTTGATCATCGCCAATGCGGTTGAAATGTTGGAGTGCGAGGCAGGCAGCATTTTGCTTTACAACAAGGAGAAAGACTGCCTGTACTTTTCCGCCTCGACCAGCGCGGATAGCAAAACACTGGCTGGCATACTGGTGCCGCTCAGCGATAGTCTGGCAGGGGCAATCTTTTCCAGAAACATGCCATTAGTAGTGAACAACGTAGATACGGATCTCCGCCATAATGCTTCGGTTGCGGCACAAATCAACTTCCGGACGCGTTCCCTGCTGGGCGTGCCGATGCGCATCCAGGACAGGATGACAGGTGTACTGGAGGCGCTGAACAAAAAGCAGGGCACGTTCACAGAAGAAGACGTCAAGATATTGACCGCGATCGCCTCCCAGGCGGCCGTGGCGATTGAGAACGCACAGCTACTCCAGGCCTTGCAGGATTCCTACGAATCCACGCTGGAAGGCTGGGCCGCGGCACTCGACCTGAGGGATAAAGAAACGGAGGGACACTCTCAGCGCGTCACCTGGCTGGCTGTGCGTCTGGCGCAGGAGATTGGCATGAGCAAGGAGGCGCTGACCTATCTGCGCCAGGGAGCACTCCTGCATGACATTGGCAAGATGGCTGTCCCGGATCGTATCTTGCATAAACACGGACCGCTCAATCCAAAAGAAAAGGCCATTATGCGCGAGCATCCGGTCAACGCCTACAATATTCTCCATCCCATCGCCTACCTGCGCCCGGCATTGGATATTCCCTATTGTCATCATGAAAAGTGGGATGGCAGTGGCTATCCGCGCGGGCTTAAGGGAGAAGAAATACCGTTGGCTGCACGCGTTTTCACCATTGTGGATGTTTGGGATGCGCTGCGATCCAACCGTCCTTATCGCAAGGCCTGGTCGGTGAAAAAAACGATTGCTTATATAAGGGCCCAGGCTGGAAAAGATTTCGATCCGGAAATTGTCAGGGTTTTTGTAGAAGTCATTCCCTCCATTTTGAAAGAGAGTGAAATGCTTGCCAGTCAGTAAACATATTTCAGCAAACCCGGGAAGTGATAGAATCAAAACGTCTCAACGATCAAACAGGAGTATATACATGAGCAAAGAAGATGAACTCCGCGACATTCTGAATCAAGCTGCCCAGGAAATCGCAGAGATGGAAAATAATCCACGCACATGGCTTTCATGGATGGTATACCTGCTGGCGCGCCTCGAAGAACAGGCAGCCAGGATTGGTTATACCGACCGAGATTCCTATAAGGATATGCTCGCGGCCCTACAGGATGCAATTCGCAACCGCAACCGCACGGGCGGCTGGAACTAAAAGATAGGATGTGTTGCCAAACTGTGATTTAACTGACAACAAGTATTATGATACACTCACACCATGACAACACGAAAAGAACATGATTCTCTGGGTGACGTGCTTGTCCCCGTGGAAGCACTCTATGGCGCGCAGACCCAGCGCGCGGTCCAAAACTTTCAAATCTCAGGACTGAAGCCAAGACAGGCGTTCATCTGGTCGATGGCTACCATCAAGCGCGCTGCGGCGGAAGTCAATCGCGACCTGGGCTTATTAGATGAAGAACGCGCCAAGGCGATCGTGCAAGCCGCGCAGGAAGTGATCGATGGAAAATGGAACGATCAGTTTGTGGTCGATCCGATTCAGGCCGGCGCGGGCACCAGTCACAATATGAATACCAATGAGGTTATTGCCAACCGCGCCACACAGATCATGGGCGGGAAACTGGGCGAGTACCGCGTGCATCCGAATGACCACGTCAACATGGCACAATCCACCAACGATACCATCCCTACCGCAATTCGTCTCGGATGTTTATGGCGGCTGGATGAATTATCCACTACACTGCAAACGTTGGTGGGTGCTCTAAATGTGAAGGCCAAAGAGTTCGATAATATTGTCAAGTCGGGCCGCACACATTTGCAGGATGCTGTCCCGGTGCGCCTGGGACAGGAATTCGGTGCGTATGCAAAGGCAGTCGAACGCGACGCGGAACGCATCCGCGCGGCGGCTGAGGGATTGAGGCGGCTGGGAATCGGCGGGACAGCCGTCGGCTCCGGGTTGAACGCTCATCCGGAGTATCACGCCCGCATTGTCAAAAAGTTATCCGAGTTGACCGGACTCCAGTTATATGAGTCGGACAATCTCTTTGAGTCGATGCAATCGATGGCGGATGCGGTGGCTTTCTCGGCCTCCATCCGCACGCTGGCGCTCACGCTCATCCGCATTGCCAACGATTTTCGATTGCTGGCCTCCGGGCCAACCACCGGCCTGGATGAGATCCATCTGCCCGCCGTCCAGCCGGGGTCGAGCATCATGCCCGGCAAAGTGAATCCGGTCCTCGCCGAGATGATGGATATGGCAATGTTCTATGTGATGGGCTGCGATACCACTGTGGCGATGGCGGCGCAGGCCGGACAACTTGAGTTGAATGTGATGATGCCGATCATCGCCCACAGCCTGTTCGAAGCCATGCAGGTGACCATCGGCGCGGTACACGCTTTCACTGAATATGCGGTGAATGGCCTGACGGCCAATCGTGAAAAGGCTGAAGGCTGGCTGGCGAAGAATGCCATCGTGGTCACGGCCCTCAACCCGGTCATTGGATACGCCCAAGGTGCGACCCTGGTGAAAGAAGCTTTGCAACGAAATGCTGCCATCCGCGAAGTGGCCAAAGAAAAAGCGCAAGCCGGTCTGCTTAAACATCGCGACAACGATCAGCCGGTCAGTGTGGAAGAGATCGAATACGCGCTCAGCGATCTGCGAAAGTTAACGGAGAGTGGTATTGCTTGAGCCTGGCAAGTTGTGGTAAAAAAATAGGCATACATTCCAGTGTGCGTCGCACCAGATGAGTTGTTTTTGAAGAGCGAATGTAACGCACCATCGTTATAAACACAAAGGGCGGAAGCAGCAGTCAAAAGCATTAACGTTTCATCGAAACACAAGACACTAAACAATCAACACTTCACTGTTTATGCTCAGGCAGTCGCAGTGTAAACAGATTTTTTCAGGAAGATGGTGAATGACTTTAGAACACGAATTTTATGGCCCCAATTTTGGATATATCCTTGAGCTGTACGAGCGTTATCAGGCCGACCCTAATGAGGTAGATGAAGCGACGCGCCAACTCTTCGAAACATGGCAACCTACAGGGGAAGCAGCGCCTCTTTCCGCCACCCATGACCTGTCCGCGCTGACCGGAGCCGTCAACCTGGCCCAGGCGATCCGTTCGTATGGCTATCTCTCAGCACATTTGAATCCGCTGGAGGAGGAACCAACGCTGGCAAACAACTCCCTGGTGACGCTGGAATTCCATCATTTAAAAGAAGACGATCTGCGCAATCTGCCGGCCGAGATCGTGAACCTGCCCGGAGAGCAAACCAGTGGAAATGCCTGGCAAGCTATCCAGACTTTGCGCAAGATCTATTGCGGTCAGATCGGCTACGACTATGGACATATCCGCATCCCCAAGGAACGCGACTGGTTATACCAGGCCGCAGAGACCGGACGTTTTCGTCCGCCGCAGCTAAACTTCAATGAAAAAAAATTACTCGAACAATTGACTTAGGTGGAGGCTTTCGAAGTTTTCCTAAATCGGATTTATCCGGGCAAGACGCGTTTTTCCATCGAGGGCCTGGATATGCTCATCCCCATGTTGGACGAGGTGATCGGCGCGGCGGCCCAGGTCAAGATCTGCGCCATTCTGATCGGCATGGCCCATCGGGGGCGTTTGAATGTGCTGGCACATATCATGCAAAAACCCTATAGCCAGATTTTGGCAGAGTTCAGCGACCCGCGCGGACGCGCCACCACCTGGGATGAACTCGGCTGGACCGGCGACGTGAAGTATCACATGGGCGGTTATCGCACGCCGGAGCAGGACAAGAAGATCGATCTGGTGATTCACATGCCGGCCAACCCGAGTCACCTGGAACAGATCGATCCGGTGATCGAAGGGATGGCGCGCGCCGCCAACACCAAAGTGGATATTCCCGGTGCGCCGAAATATTTCGATAACGCCTCCCTGCCAATTTTGATTCATGGGGATGCCTCATTCACCGGTCAGGGCATTGTGGCAGAAACACTCAACTTTTCGCATATTCCCGGTTATGCCACCAGCGGTACTTTACATATCATTGCCAACAATCAACTGGGCTTCACCGCCAATGAAGGTGAAGTACGCAGCAGCTTGCATGCCAGCGATCAGGCGGAAGGATACGAAATCCCGGTCATTCACGTTAACGCCGATGACCCGGCAGCCTGTCTCGAAGCTGCGCGCACGGCCTTCGCTTATCGCCAGGCATTCCGCAAGGACTTTGTGATCAACCTGATTGGTTATCGCCGCTACGGTCACAATGAGGGAGATGAGCCGCGTTTTACACAACCCGTCATGTATAGCGAGATCGATGGGCACCCACGCGTACGACAATTGTGGGCAGACAAATTGGAAAAAGAAAATTTGCTACATGCCAATGAGGCGGATGAATTATTGCAACGCATGTTAAAAAACCTGCAGGAGGCAAACGATCAATTGGATGCCGAAAAGGCGCTGGTCGAACCTGTTCCGCAACCGCCGCCACGCGGCGCAGCGCAGAAGGTCAAGACAGCGGTTCCGCTCAAGCAGCTCAAGGAATTAAACCAAGCCTTGATGAAGTTCCCGGAAGGTTTCCAATTAAATCCCAAGCTAACCAAAGCCGTGGAAAGACGCGGCGCTTTACTCGACAAAGCCGAGACCGCCAAGGTCGATTGGGCCACCGCCGAAGAGTTGGCCTTCGCCTCCATCCTGGAGGCAGGCATTCCCATCCGCCTGACGGGACAGGATAGCATACGCGGCACCTTCAGCCAACGTCACGCCGCGTTTTATGATGTGAAGACGAACGTGGCTTATATTCCCCTGCAAGGGATTCCTCAGGCAAAAGCTTCCTTTGAAGTATTGAACAGTCCCTTAAGTGAAGCCGGGGCCATTGGTTTTGAAGTTGGCTATAACATTATCGCCCCGGAAAGGTTGGTCATTTGGGAAGCGCAATATGGTGACTTTATCAACAACGCGCAATCAGTGATCGATGAGTTTCTACTGGCGGGCCGCGCCAAATGGGGACTCACGCCCTCGCTGGTTTTGTTATTGCCACACGGGAACGAAGGCATGGGGCCTGATCATTCCAGCGCGCGCATCGAACGCTTTCTGGGTCTGGCCGCAGAGACGAACGTGCGCATCGTTTATCCATCCACGGCCGCGCAGTATTTTCATCTGTTACGGCGACAGGCACTGCTGTTGAAAACCGATCCCCTGCCTTTGATCGTTTTTACGCCGAAGGGTTTGTTACGCCATCCTTTGACCGCTTCCTCAGCAGAAGAATTAACAACAGGCAGTTGGCGACGCGTGATCGATGACACAGATCTTCCGGGCCAGCGTACGGAGGTTAAGAATCTGATCTTATGCAGCGGCCGGATTTACGTGGATCTTGTCACGAGTGATCTGCGCAAAGAAAATCGTGACGATGCCGTTGTGCGGTTGGAACAACTCTATCCATTCCCCAAAGCAGAAATTGAAGAAGTGCTGTCAACCTATCCCAGCCTGGAGCGCCTGCTGTGGGTACAGGAAGAACCGCAAAACATGGGCGCCTGGAATTATTTGCGGCCGTTACTGCGCCAACTTACAGAAGAACACGTATCTTTAAATTATGTTGGCAGGCCGGAGAGTTCCAGCCCGGCGGAAGGTTCTTCGACCTTATATCGGATCAACCAGCGCTCATTGATCGAGCAGGCCTTCGAGTTCGAGAAGCAGGCGCAGACGTCCAGTGTGGTGAAGGAGCGAGGCTAATTATGAGCATAGAGATTACCGTCCCTGAGTTGGGTGAGTCGGTATTGGAAGCGACCGTCTCACACTGGCTCAAGCAGGAAGGCGATTTTGTCAACACGGGGGAAGCCTTGGTGGAATTGGAAACTGACAAGGTGAATCTTGAAGTGGGCGCCAAGAGCGCTGGCGTTCTACAACACATCCAGGTGCCGGAAGGGACGGACGTGAAAGTGGGCGACCTGCTCGGTACCCTTGAAGAACAAGCGGAACCAACCAAAGAATCCGTGCCACAACCAGCATCGACAAAAGTGGAAACCAAGCCGACTGAGCTGGAAAAAGAAAAAGGCTCGGCACGCGGCAATGGACGGGAAAAACAACAAGAAACAGTGCCACAGGTCAGCCCGGTGGCGGCGCGCTTTGCACGCGATAAAAACGTGGACATCCGTCAGGTCAGTGGCACGGGTGCGGAGGGCCGCGTGACGAAAGCCGATGTGGAGTCCTATCTGCAGAGGCAGGAGGGAACGCGCGGGAAGGAAAAACAACTTCCGGCTGAAACGAAGCGAGAGGCGGAACCAACGCAGGCCACGCAGCCAATCTCATCAGATCATCGGGAAGAACGCCAGCGTCTGTCGCGTCGTCGTCGCACCATCGCGCAGCGTTTGCTCGAAGCTAAGCAAAATACGGCCATGCTGACCACTTTCAATGAGATCGACATGAGCGCGGTGATCGATCTGCGTAAACGGCGCAATGAAGAATTTCAAAAGCTTCACGGAATCAAATTAGGTTTTATGTCATTCTTCGTCAAGGCCGCGGTCAGTGCGCTAAAGGCCTTTCCGGGGGTCAACGCCAAATTGGAGGGCGATGATCTGATCTTCAAACATTATTATGATATTGGCATGGCGGTCGGATCGGGGGAAGGATTGGTCGTCCCGGTACTGCGAGACGCCGATCAGCTTTCTTTTGCAAAGATCGAGAAGCAGATCAAGAATTACGTCGAAAAGACTCAGCAGGGAAAATTATCGGTGGAGGATTTACGCGGCGGGACATTTACCATCACGAACGGCGGTGTGTTCGGTTCTCTATTGAGCACACCGATTTTGAATCCTCCACAGGTTGGTATTTTGGGTTTACATAAAATCGAGGAACGTCCGATCGCGTTGAACGGACAGGTTGTCATCCGGCCCATGATGTACGTGGCGCTCAGTTACGATCATCGCGTTGTGGATGGACGCGAAGCGGTGCAGTTTTTGGTTCATATTAAAGGCTTGTTGGAAGACCCAGCCTGGATGCTGGTGGAAGGAAATTAATCTCGCCGACCAGGCGCTGCGCTAGCCCTCTTCCACGAAAAATACTTCTCCTCGACAGACGGCCTCAATGGCCGACAGTAAAGAAACAGCCAAATTATCTTTGGATATGAAACCTTTGGCCCCTACTTCACGCGCATGTTGCACCATAAATTTCCCAAGATCTGTGGACATTAAAATCACGTGAGTAGGAAGCAATAACTCGACGATCTGCTGGGTAGCTTGAAACCCATTCAATACAGGCATATTCACATCCATCACCAACACATCCGGTTTCAAGCGCTTCACACAATCCACCGCTTCCTGCCCGTTGGTGGCCTCACAGATAATCTCTATTTTTTCTGAGAAATTCAACAAGAGCCGAAGCGCGACCTGCATTTCCATATGATCATCGGCAATGGCGATATGGTTCATGGTTATTCTTTACAGCACAAGAGAAAGTAGGCGAAGCAGCATCCATGCAGTTCCCCCACTCAAACAAGTGTGATCCATGATCAGAAAAGATGTCTACTCTTGCATACTGCGATAGACCTCTTTACATTTTGGAGATAAATACCGTTCACCGTGATGAACGCGACGAATGGCACCCGCCAGCACCTCGCCGATTTCATCCTTGTCCATAAAACCGTTTACACCGCTGCGGAAGGGTCGTTGTATAAGTTCCGGTTCGGGGTGCACAGAAATGACCAGAACAGCACCAGCAAAGCCCGCCTCGCGAAAACGCACGGTTGCGTGGGCGCTGTCCATGGGTGGCAAATAATCATTCATAATAATGACATCCGGCTGCAACGTCTCGGCACGCTCCAAGGCATCTTCTAAATCTGGCGCTTCGTCGATCACTTCAATATCCTCCGCGCGTCCCAGATAGAGACGAATTACCTCACGCAATAATTTGAAATCATCAGCAATGAGAACCCGAATCCGCGTTGTTTCAGCCATCTAAAGCTATTGTAGCAGATTTTCCGCCCCAAGACGCGCTGTTATCTTTGCGAAGTGAACGAAACTTTTATGGTAACTGCTCACGCAAAATCTGGTTGAAGCAGGAAAGGCAAGATGGGCGTCCCCATCAGATGCACCAATTTTTGAAAGGCGTTCTCGCCGTTGCGTTTGGCAGTGTTCAGGACAGTGGCTAAACCAGCGTAGGTCTGAGCGCCCCAGTCGGAACGGAAACTTCCCATGACTTTGCGATGAATCACAGCTGGACGCAAGGCGCGCTCACAGGCATTATTGTCAGCTGGCACATCGGCACGGTCCAGGAAAAGGAAGAGCGAATCGCGTCGCTTTCGATAGCGATCCAGCAGGTTGGTTCCCAAACCGCTGAACCTGCGCTTCAGCAGTTGATCCAATTTCTTGTTGAGGATCGTTACCTGCCTTTGATATCCTCTTTCAGTCATTTGCTCCCGGCGATTTCCCAGATGGACCGCTTTTCGGAACAAAGTTTGCATCTCTTTGGCCCATGCCAAGTGCGGACGTTTCTCAATCAAACCTTGCAAGTTGCGGATTTGATGCGCCATACAGATCTGACACATTTTCGCAGGTGCGTTCAACTGCGGCTTCCAACAGTCGCACACCCAAACTTCCGCTTCGCGATCGCGCATGAAGGTCTCAATCACATCGTAACCGCGGCTGGGCATCATCAAGTGATATTCGTAATTCCCGCTGACAAAGACCCACTGCCACCAATTTAATCCGTGCACGCGTGCGTGGGTCTCGTCACTGCCAACCACCTTGCCATGCCGAACTTTCTCGCCGATCTTTTCCGCTTCGCCGAACACGGCTTTACCCGCCCGTTTGAGGATCGCCACCGCTCCGCCTTCGCTCAACGGTAGATTAAATATCTCACCGCATACCTCGACGAGCCGTTCAAATCCAAGATGATGTTCGTGATGTAACATCGTCACCGTGGCTTCCAAACGCGGACCAAAATAGCGCCCCGCTGCCAACCCCTCAGGCAATTTCCCGCGTTGAAGTTCGCCGCAACACGGACAGAGCACTTCGTATTGTTGCGTTTCGATCACCACAGGTTGAATCTCTGGCAATTCCGTGAGCTGACGGCGGATCACCTGCACGGGTACCTGATCCAACAAGTTGATGTGACAGGTTTGACAATTGTCTACAACTGCATAAAGCACTTGGCTGGGATTATCAATCAGGGCGCGTTCGAGTTTTTCGTGCCCCATTTTGGCGCCTTTCTTTTTACTTCGCTTGCGCTTCTTTTTTTCCGACTTGAAATCCCACGATGGCGGTTGTGACGAATTCTTTGAGGTCGTCGGCGTTTGTTTCAAACGCAATTTCTCTTCCAATTCATGAACTCGGTTTGTCAATTCGTAGAGCAACCCAATTAGTTCTTCCCTCGAAAGCTCCTCTATCGGTGTCTTGACTGTCTCTGGTATCATGTCGGTTACAACACCATTTTTCTAAAAAAGTCGTGAGCAGTTACCTTTTATGTTGTAATGTCCCGTTGGAAGAAATTTCAGGTTGTGGAAAAGGTTTGCGATGGCACTTGATCCCTGGTCCAGTTGGTCAAACCTCCTGCCAGAATCACTTCGATCATGCGCGGAAACAGGTTATGTGTCACTGAAAAGGTCAGGTTCTTCCGCGGAACTTTTACGGTCAGCCGCTGACTGTCGATGCTGGTGCTCAACTGTTCACGCACATTTTCCATCACAACGACGTCATTGAGTTCCAAAACATCATAGAAGGATGGGTCTTCAAAGACCACCGGCAGGATGCCAAAATTCACCAGGTTCATGCGATGAATGCGTGCAAAACCCTTGGCGATCACCATGCGCAGCCCCAGATAACGCGGAGCCAATGCCGCGTGTTCACGACTGGAACCCTGTCCATAGTTCTCACCGCCGACGATGGCGTGTCCGCCCGCTTGCTTGCGCTCCTGCGCCCGTGTAGCATACGTGGGATCGACGATTTCAAAAACGAACTCGCTGATCTTGGGGATGTTACTGCGATAAGGCAATACTCTGGCCCCTGCCGGCATGATTTCATCCGTGGAAATATCATCCCCCACTTTCAATAAGATCGGTAATTCCAGGCGATCAGGAAGATAATCGAGCGGCGGCAGAGTTTGAATGTTTGGTCCCTTGACCAGTTCGATTTTTATCGCTTCTTCTTCGGGTAAAGGTGGGACAAACATCTGACGATTGAGGATCCGTTTGGCTGGAATTTTCACTTTTGGATGGGCCATATCCAATTCCCGCGGATCAGTGATGACTCCGGTCAGGGCTGAGGCGGCGGCTGTTTCCGGACTGCATAAAAAGACTCGATCTTCCTTCGTGCCAGAACGACCGAGGAAGTTACGCGGCACGGTGCGTAAGCTGATGCGACCGCTGGCCGGTGCCTGCCCCATACCGATACATCCGTTACAACCCGCCTGATGCAAACGCGCGCCGGCATGGATCAAATGATTTAATTCACCATCCCGCATCAACTCTTCGAGCAGTTGGCGCGAGGTGGGATTGATATCGAAAGAGACACCGTTTGCAACATGACGATCCTTCACGATTTGCGCGGCCATGGCAAAATCGCGATAGCCCGGGTTGGCTGAAGAACCAACATAAGCCTGATAAATTTCCTGGCCGGCCTCTTCGCACACAGGGACCACGTTACCAGGACTGCTTGGTCTGGCGATCAACGGCTCCAGCGCGGAAAGATCGATCTCCTCGTCACGGTCGTATGTCGCGTCTAAATCGGCGACCAACTCGCTCCAATCTTCCTGCCGCTCCTGTTCTTTTAAAAACTGACGCACCGCCTCATCTGACGGGAAGACCGTGGAGGTGGCGCCGAGTTCCGTGCCCATGTTGGCGATCACATGACGGTCCATGGCGCTGAGTTCTTTCAAGCCCGGGCCGTAATACTCGATGATACATCCGAGACCGCCATCGACATCATGACGTCTCAGCATCTCCAAAATCACATCCTTGGCGCTGACCCAATCCGGCAGCCTGCCCGTTAAGCGGACACCCCAGATCTTCGGCATGGTCAAATAAAAGGGATGACCGGCCATGGCCATGGCAACATCCAGGCCACCCGCGCCGATCGCCAGCATGCTCATCGACCCCGCGGCAGGCGTATGGCTATCAGAGCCGAGCAGGGTTTTGCCCGGCTTGCCAAAGTGCTGCATATGCACGGGATGACTAACGCCATTGCCTGGGCGGCTGAACCAGACGCCGAAACGCCGACAGGCGCTTTGCAGGAAAAGGTGATCGTCTGGATTTCGATAGTCTTCCTGGATCAGATTATGGTCCACGTACTGAACCGAGATTTCTGTCCGCACCCGCTTCAGTCCCCTGGCTTCCAATTCCAACATGACCAGCGTGCCGGTCGCGTCCTGCGTCAGCGTCTGGTCGATGCGAATCCCAATCATTTCCCCGGGAATCATCCTGCCTTCCAGAAGATGACTCTCAATCAGTTTTTGTGAAACGTTAAGGGCCATGAGGTTAGATCAGATCGGCGGTGATTTCGATCTTCAATCCCTCCCGTAACAAATTGGAAACAGGGCAATGCTTGTCCGCCTCTGCCACAAGCTCCTTGAATTTCGCTTCATCGATATCCGACACTTCTCCACGCACGTGTAACTGCATATGAGTAATGGCGAAGCCTCCATTTTGAGAAGCCAGCGTACAGGTGGCTGTTGTCTCGGTTTGAATTGGTGTAAAACCATTTTTCTTGAGCGTGCTGGCAACCGCCATACTAAAACAGGAGTCGTGAGCTGCGGCGATCAATTCATCCGGGTTGAGTCCTTCCTGGTCTCCAAAACGGGTCTGGTAACTATACGGCAACTCGTAGAGCACTTTGCTTACAGTGCTGATCGATCCTTTCCCATCTTGCAAATCGCCGTTCCAAAGTACACCTGCTTTTCGATTAAACTCGGTCATTCTTTCATTCCTTTCTTACAAACACTTTTTCATGAGTCACACGATGAAGATCAAGCAGTGATCAGTTCTGCTTTCTTCTCGGTAATGGTCTTGATCAAATCATCGTATGGATCGGCAAATTTTTCAATTCCTTCATCGAGTAGTTGACGCGTGACCTCCTCTAGATTAATTCCTAATTCATCCAGATCATGCAGTTGGGTGCGGGCCCGCTCCAAATCACTTTCGAGGGTCAGGGCTGCCACGCCGTGGTCGAGAAATGCTTCGAGCGTCTTGGGCGGAACGGTATTGACCGTATTCGGGCCGATTAAATTATCCACGTACATTACATCGGAATAGAGGGGATTCTTGGTACTGGTACTGCCGTATAAGACGCGCTGTACATGTCCTCCTTTATTCTCCAGACGTTTCCAACGCTCACTCAAAAAGGCATCCTTGAAATGCTGATAAGCCAACTTGGCGTTGGCGATACCGATCCGGCCTTTGAGCGAATCTGCTTCTGGGTTTTTCAGGGAATCCAGCATATCATCCACCTTGCTGTCGATACGGCTGATAAAAAGGGAAGCCACCGAGGCAATATGCTGCAAGTCTGCGACTTTGGAGGCCCGTTTTTCCATGGCGAAAATGTAAGCTTCCGCTACTTGATCATATTGGGAAATGGAGAACATCAAGGTCACGTTGACGTTGATGCCTTCCTGAATCAATTCATGAAAGGCCGTCACACCTTCTTCCGTGGCCGGGACTTTAATCATCAGGTTCGGGCGGTCCACCGTGGCAAACACGCGGATTGCCTCGTTAACGGTTCCCTGCTTATCGTGCGCGAGATGCGGATTCACCTCCAGACTGAAGTAGCCATCCGTCCCATCGGTCTCTTCAAAGACGGGATGTAAGGTATCCGCCGCCATGCGAGCATCCTCAATGGCCAGCGCTTCATAAATCTCCTGGGCAGATTTGCCTGCCTGTGCCAGTTGCTGAATCTGTACATCATAGGCACTGCCTTTTCCAATTGCCTTGGCAAAGATTGCCGGATTGGAGGTCACACCGCGCAAACCGCGTTGTGCGTAAGTCGTCAGGCCGCCAGAGGTCATAAAGGAGCGTTCGATGTAATCCAACCAGATCGACTGCCCCAGTTCATTCAAGGTATTTAATTTTGTTCGAGTCATGAGCTACCTCCTTTCAAACTTCATTAAAGTTAAAGGAATATCAACCAAGATAGCATAAAGGAGCGGGGCTGCGTATGCATCGATATACAAGCCCAGGATACAAGTTTGGATACATCTCCCTCTCAGCGGTATAATTTCCGTTAATGAGCACAGTAATCGAACGACCCGAACGCCCAATTCATCTCCTGCTCGTAAACGAAAACGGTCTGATCGGGAATGTCATCACAGTCGCGTTGGAAGATGCAGAGGATATCCGGATTGTCGACAGCGTAACGAGCATGGAAGAGGCCCTGAAAGTCATTCAGGAAAAAAGCGTGGATGTAGCGCTGGTCAGTACGCGCCTGCCGGATCAGGGCGCGTTACAACTCACCAGCGCCATTACGAAACTCGCGCCTGCCACCAAGGTACTGGCTTTGGGATTGACGGAAGAAAAAAACCGCGTGCTGCGTTATGTGGAAGCCGGGGCCACAGGCTATGTTTTAAAAGATGATTCGCTGGAGGATCTGATCGAAACTGTGCGAGCCGCGCAGGATGGCAAGGTCTTCATTTCCCCGCAAATTGCCGCGGCCCTGATGGAGAGGCTGTCGGATCTGGCGCATATGTTCTCGGATATTGAGAACAACATTACTGATACGACCGGCCTGACCACGCGCGAATTCGAAGTCCTCGAGTTGATCGGTAAAGGGTTCACCAACCAGCAGATCGCCGAAAAGCTGGTGATCGAGATTGGCACAGTGAAAAATCACGTGCACAGTATCCTTGAGAAACTTCAGGTCAGCACACGGGGCGAAGCGGCTGCGTATTTGGCTTTCATCAAAAAGTAAGAGCTGGATATTAAAATTAAAACCGTGTTGCCTGGGGTTTATTTGAATTTAAGGATGTATCTCGATTTATATCCTTTTCTTGTGACTTTATCTATGGAATTTCCATCCCTGCGATGCTACGCTTATGGATGTAATCAACGATACCAAAACAACAAAAAGAGAGATGGTCGTCTATGTCCACGAAGCGTATTATCCTGGCAGACGGTTCACGGTTATTGCGTGAGATGCTCAATCGTGCGATCGCAAAGGCCAACAATCTGGAGGTCATTCATGAAGTGCTCAACCACGAAGAGTTACCCTCAGCGATTGAGCAGTTTGAACCGGAATGGGTTATTGTACCTTTGGCGTTTGATGCAGAAACCGTGGCCTGGTCAGGAAATTACCTGACGAATTATCCGTTTGTACGCTTTGTTTTTATCTCGCCAGAGGACGGCCGGATCAACTTGAAATGGCAGGAAGCCCATGAGGAAGAATTGGGGAATTTGTCTCTTAACGATTTGATTGAGATTCTCGAGAAAGATTTGCAGGAGACGTAGGAGGCACAGGATTGAATACAAGTGATGTAAAGGAAATCTATAACTCCATAAATCATCTGAGCGGAGACCGTCTGAGCATCCTTAGAAACGCGTTCAAGACCTTCACAGAAAAACAAGCTGTGCAGGCTTCCGCCAGTCTGGCCTACTACACGGTTTTCTCGATTTTTCCCTTACTGATCGTTGTTATCGCCATCGGAAGTTTTTTTCTGGATAGCCAGCGGGTTTTTGTAAACGTCACCCAGTTTATACAACAGGCCATTCCTCTCTCCCGGCAGGTAATCAATGAAAACCTGAAGGCCGTATTGGAAGCGCGCGGGCCTGTGGGTCTCATCGGCTTTATCACCTTGCTGTGGTCAGCTTCCGGTATGTTTACCAGCCTGGCCTACAACATTAATCTGGCCTGGCCGCAGGCCCCGCGCCGGAACTTTTTCCAGGGTCGCCTGGCTGGGTTAGGAATTATTGCGGGACTACTGATCCTGATCTCGCTATCAATTTTTCTGGGTTGGCTCACCCGGGCATTCCCCGTTTTGGATATCGCGAACGCCTCGCTCTCACGCCTGAACCTGTTCGCGTTGGTCTCGAACCTTGGTTCCTGGCTGATGGTTTTTCTCGCTTTCCTGACCCTGTACCATTGGATTCCCACTGTACATGTCAAATGGAAAGCTTCACTATGGAGTGCCCTTACCGCCTCCATCTTATGGAAGATGGTAACGACCAGTTTTCGTTGGTACCTGAGCAGTGGATTGGGACGCTATCAATTGGTCTATGGCGCGTTGGGCGCGATCGTCGCTTTCCTGTTCCTGGTCTATATCATTTCGTTAATCACCTTGTTCGGCGCTTACCTTAGCGCGGCCATCCACAAATGGGGTCAACTGAAAAATCAGGCTGCGACCGATTAGTTAAAAGAAAGGAGACACTGCAGATGGATATTTTGCATCCAACTAATTTACAGGCATTGATCGAAATCACGAACGAGTGGTGTATCTCGCTATATATGCCAACGCATCGCTTCGGGCGTGAACAGCAACAAGATCCGATCCGGTTAAAGAACCTGTTGGCTCGAGCTGAGAAAAAACTTTCAACTTATGGCCTCCGACAACCCGAAGTACAGAAATTGATGCGTCCGGCAGAGCAATGGACAACCAATGAGGATTTTTGGCAGCACCAAAGTGACGGGCTGGCAATCTTCATATCCAAGGATCTCTCGCAAGTCCATCGCCTGCCCTTTGAATTTGAGGAGAGACTGATCGTTGCCAAAAGCTTCCATATCAAACCCTTGCTACCTTTGCTGGAAAGAGGGAAAAAGTTTTATATCCTGGCGCTCAGCCTGAACAACATCAAACTATTCCTGGCCACCCAGGATAATATGAGCGAAATCGAATTGAATATCCGTTCGAATATAGAGGAGGTGTTATGGATGGACAATCCGCAGCGGCACCTTGAGTATCATACAGCCTCCAATATGAGCGGAGAACGGCAGGGCCATGCTGGCACGGCGATTTTTCATGGGCAAAGTGTTGCCGATGAGGAAAAAACAAATATTCTGCGATTCTTTCACTATGTAAACCAGGGCCTGAACGAGCTATGGGAGGACAAAACCATCCCGATGATTTTGGCGGGTGTGGAATATCTGCTTCCGATCTATCGTCAGGTCAATTCGTACCGGCATCTGCTAAAAGAGGAAATCACCGGAAGTCCGGAGAGACAAAGTCCGGAAGAACTCCATCGGCAAGCCTGGAAGATCGTCAAACCAATTTTTGAAGCGGCGCAACAGCAGGCCGCTGACAAATTCGAGCAATTGCATGGTCAGCAAAGCGAACTGGCAACAAACGACTTGAAGACCACGCTCAAAGCTGCCACATTTCGAGACATTGAAACGCTGTTTGTGCCGTTGGATCGGCAAAAGTGGGGTCGCTATGATATGGAGCATGACAGGCTAAAGCTGGTATCAGAACCCAAACCAGAGGATCAGGAACTCCTTAATTTTGCCGCCACTCAAACCCTCTTGGATGCCGGCCGTGTTTTTGCAGTTCCTCAGACCGAAATCCCGGGCAATGGAGAATTGGCTGCCACCCTACGCTACGCGCTTGAGTAGAAATTAATTGTATCCAAACCTGTATCCGGTGCGCAGTATGCGATATATGGCTTGGAATCAAGTCCTATGCTATGGTAGACGAAGATTTTGTTTCGACCTATTTCTCAAAGAAATAAGAATTCTGAAAGTGCGCTTTGTTGGTCAAGAAAGGAAGAAGATTATGAGTGGATTCCGTATTGGTAAAATTTTCGGCATTACCATCCAGGTTGACTGGAGTTGGCTGCTGATTTTTGCTTTGGTGAGCTGGAGCCTCGCCTCCACCTTCTCGGTGATTTATCAGGAATGGGATCCTTTCACCCGGTGGAGTTTGGCCTTGGGCGCTGCGCTGCTGTTTTTTCTATCGGTGTTGGCGCATGAAGTGGCGCACTCGGTTGTTGCGCGGTTACGCAAAATCCCGGTGCGTAACATTACCTTGTTTCTCTTTGGCGGTGTTTCAAACATTCAGCGGGAGCCAAATTCTCCTTTCAGCGAGCTGATCATCACGATCGTTGGCCCTTTGGTCAGTCTTATTCTGGGTGGCGTTTTCCTTTTTATTGGCGCTGGCACGGTCTTCCTGAAGAGTGGACCTCTATCCAGCACCTCACAGTTTCTGTCACAGTCTGGACCGTTAAGCACGATCTTTATCTGGCTGGGCTCGGTGAATATCCTGGTAGGCTTTTTCAACCTGATTCCTGGCTTCCCCTTGGATGGAGGCAGAATCCTGCGTTCCATCCTGTGGGGCATTACCGGGAACCTTGTGCGCGCGACACGCTGGGCATCCTGGGTGGGACAATTCGTTGCCTGGCTGTTGATCCTGGCAGGTATATCCATGTTGTTTGGCGTACAGATTCCGATCCTCAGAGGCGGGTTATTCAATGGCATGTGGATCATTTTCATTGGCTGGTTCTTGCAGAATGCGGCTTCCCAAAGCTATCGCCGAGTACTGATGCAGGATGTACTCGAAGATGTACCGGTCAAGAGAATGATGGAGACGGATGTGCCCATCGTCCCCGCCCATATGACAGTCCAAACGCTCATCGATGATCACATCATGCAAACAGATCAACGCGCCTTTATCGTATTTGATCAGGAGAAAATGGCCGGAATGGTAACCGTTGAAGATGTGCAAAAGGTGCCGGCAGAGTCCAGAGCAAACACCACCGTCCACGAAATCATGACCCCTTCCAGCAAATTAATCGTGATTGCTCCGGAAGAAAACGCCTCGAAGGCCTTGGATCGTCTGCAGGATCAGAACATTCGTCAGCTGCCAGTCGTAACTGAAAACAGGATCGTTGGCTTGTTGCGACGCAGAGATATTCTCCGCTGGCTCGAATTTCAGTCATCACAAACAGGATCCTAGAATACGCGCTGTGTTATTCCATGCCAACAGGAAATAAATAAATCCGAGTTGCCGTACACCATGGATGATGCAAATGCTTTATCCGTTTGCAGAAAGGAAGATATTAATGGAAGAGACCATAACCAGTTTACAACAGAAAGTAGAAACGGCACTTGCCGAAGATTCACGTACCAAAGACTATGGAGTTGAGGTGGTGGACAGTAATGGTGTCATCACGCTGCGAGGCAGGGTTCCTTCGCGCCAGGCAGGAGAAACAGTAGAAAATGTCACGCGAAAGGTTACAGGCGTGAAGAGCGTGATCAATCATCTGGACGTGAAATAAGAATACCTATTCCTGATGAGCGAGCAAGCGAAACCAGCAAAACAGCAGGTGGGATTCTGGAGCGGAGCTCTGGTTGGTACTCTAACAGGGCTGGCCTCTCTGCTGACCCTGCAATATCTGATAGGCATCCTGCGAAGCCCGCGCTTATTATCCAGGGTCATTGTCTCCAGTACCGATCAATTCGAGTCCGAGGAGGCACTGGCGATTTTCATCATATCCGAGAGTTTGCGTTCTGGGATTCAAAGTCGTCGCCTGACCAATAATCTGAGCAAGCAGATTCTGCACGCGGGCTATCGTAACTTCTCTGAAAGTTGGGCGCGCGATTTTGGCTTCGCCAGTTACGGCTTGCTCACCTTGAAAGAGTATAATACGGTCAAAGAGACCCTGGAAGCATTTCTGTGGCATCAAACGCCGCAAGGACAGTTGCCTGTCAAACTGCATTCGATCGGCATTGTCACGCGCTTTCTACATTCCCTGTTGGGCCGCGAACAACCCACCGAAAAACCTCTGAAGCCAAAGTACATCAGTGGACATGGTACTCCCTCACTCGATGGGCAGGCTCTGTTGATCATTACTGCAATGAACTATGTGGAGAAAAGCCAAGACTTCAGACTTCCTCGAGGATCATTGGAACGAATTGCGATCGGCCATGCGCTGGCTTGAAAGCTTTCGAAATGATCCGGATGAGGATCCGCTATTGCATCAGGGAGCCTTTGCAGACTGGGCAGATTCCGTGGCGCGGCGTGGCCGTGTGTTATATACCAATGTGATCTACTGGAAGGCCCTGAACATAATGGCAGAGGGTGCCAATCGCATGGATCAATTACAGGAGTCCATGCAATATCTGGCGAAAGCGGAAAATGTTGCGCGTGCCATCGAAGCACTCTTTTGGCGCGAGGACTTGGGCTACTATGCAACCAGCGACAAATTGGAACAGCTGGGCAGCGATGGCAATTTGCTGGCAATCGCCTGGGGATTGGCCAGCTCTCATCAAGAGGCGAGCATCTTGAAGGTGATGGAAGAGGCGGGTATGGCCGAACCGGTGCCTACCCGCGTGGCCCATCCTTCTTATCCGCGCGAATTGATTGCAGTGGAAAATCTGATCGGCGGCATGTCCAACTATCATACAGATGCATCCTGGCTCTGGCTGGGCGCCTGGCACATCATCGCATTGGTCAAGATCGGCGAACTGGAAAAAGCGCAGAAATTGATGAGGCGCAGCCTGGAGGTCGTATTACGCGATCGGCAGGTGAATGAGGTGCATGGACCAAACGGTGCGCCGCTCTCCAGCCTGTGGTACACACCGGAGGCGCCTCTTACCTGGAACGCCGGAATGATCCTTTATGCCTTCCAGGTATTGGAAAGCGCGCGTGAGCGAGATATAAAGATTGCCTCCTTACTCAATAAATTCATGGAGTGAAAACTTGCACATTGCCTTTTTTACCAATTTCTATCATCCGGTGGTGAACGGCGTTGTCCGGTCCGTGGCCTCCTTCCGCGAAGTGCTGATGAAACAAGGGCACAATGTTTTCGTTTTTGCTCAATCCAGTGACGATTACGAAGACACGGAACCCTTCATCTTCCGCTACCCAAGCCTGCCGTTGCCGCTGCCCGGTGAGATTTCTGCCGCCATTCCAGTCTCCCCGTTTGTGGAGCAACTGCTTCCCTCTCTCAAATTGGATATCATCCACACACATCACCCAATCCTGCTTGGACAAACGGCCGCGCACCGAGCGGCGGAACTCAACCTGCCGCTTGTCTTCACCTTCCATACTCAGTACTGGGAATATACCCATTACGTGCCCTTTCCGCAGGAAGTGATTCAGGATTTCCTCAAAAACGCAGTCCATAACTGGCTGACGGAATTCATGAAAAAATGCCAGCACATTGTCATTCCCTCGCAAAGTATGAAGGAAATCCTAACTCGAGACTACGGCCTGGAGGGCCCTTTCACCGTGATCTCCTACCGGCACGAATCTGGAACCGTTCCTAAGCGCGGATGGACAATCCGTGCGCAAAAAGAACGGCTGGCAAAAAGAAAGGATCCTGATCTCCGTGGGGCGGCTGGCCATGGAAAAGAATTGGGAAACACTTTTGCAGGCGGTTGCAAAAGTATACGAGGAATATGCGAACCTCCGGCTGGTGTTAATTGGCGGCGGCCCGAACAGGGAAAATCTTGAAGACCTGGCCTCTGAACTCGGCATGGGGGAACGGGTCACTTTTACCGGTGAGCTACCCTTCGAGGAGGTACTTGCCTATCTAAAAGCAGCTGATCTCTTCAGTTTCGCCTCCGTGACCGAAACCCAGGGAATTGTCACAATGGAAGCGATGGCAGCCGGTCTCCCGGTTGTAGCAGTGGATGGCAGCGGGACGCGCGATATTGTCGAGAACGGCAAACAGGGCCTACTCGTGGAAAACGATGCGGAGGCTCTGGCGAAGGCCATCGGCGGGCTCTTCGCTGATCCACAACGGATGGAACAATTCAGGGCCAATGCCCTGAAGAAAGCAAAAAAGTTTGATATCAACAAATTGGGGAAACAGCTTGTGAATGTGTATCAAGAAGCCATCCAGGATAAGAAAGATAATCTTTTTGTGAACTTGAGAGAGGATGAGTTTCCCAAACGGCAGACGGAAAGAGTTGTTCCGGCTTGATCATTTGGGAATCAAAATGCCCCTCCTCAGGCAGGAGGGGCATATTACCTCAGCCGTTAGTATTACATCTCAGGCTGATAATCAGGCAATCGGTCAAATAAACGCGCCTCCACAGACAGTTGGATCTCATCTTCCTCCACCTTCGAAATCCAGAAGGCAGGCACCAGCTTGTGCTCTTTGAGGAGAAAACCTTCTCCGACCACCAGGTGTGTGATGTGGTTCTCGCCCGGTTCAGTAATAACGCGTTCCACATTACCGATATGCTTGCCATCGCGGCTGATCACACGCGCGCCTTCCTCCAGCGGAATTGAACCCTCTGGAATATTCCGCTCCGTTCTGACGACATAAGGCAAAGCCGGATAATATCCTGGATAGCCACCCGCCGGCCAGACGTAATTCATGGGTGGATACCAATAATGTGCCTGGGTTTCCACATTTCGATTCGCCAGGGTGGTACGGTCCACATCCACGTAATGTGACTCCTCAAAATTCGGAAAATCCTTTTCGATGTCTTGATTCGTCTTTTTTAGTTTGATCTGTTTATCTGTGGCTGCGTCGACCAGTGAAACCGGGATTACCTTATCATCCCGGAATAGGAAACCTTTCCCAACTACCAAATCGATCACATCGTTGGTGCTGGGCTCGATCACCACGCGGTCAAGCGTTCCCACCTTTTCCCCTTTCGCATTTTGTACTTCCGTTCCTTTTACGTAACGCATACTCTACCTCCGATTCTTGTATGAAGAGATTAGCAAACATCACCCTTAAGTTCATCACTCCCCTTCGGGAATCGTGTCTTCGACCCGCTCTGCCAGTTCCACCAGATCGCCCTTCTTGAAAAGAATGTTTTTCATGATGTTGCGCCAGACTGGCGTGCGGCGCAACAGGAACTCCAAATCGATGCCGAAGTGAATAAATTCTTCTTTTTGAGCATGGCCCATGACAATTTGAGCTTCCTCATCTTTTTCCACATCCAGCCGCTGAACATACCAGTCAATCGCTTCGGCTTCCTCAATTAATGATTGCAGAACACGCACGAGCGTACGCGTCTCCTCGGACAGTTCACCTGCTGGCTCATGATATTGATCAAAACCCATTTTGCTCCTTATTTACTCCTTTTTCAATTTTTCTGATTCATTATCTTAAAATAACGAATCAGGAAGGTCAATGTGACGAGATATACCGGGGAGATACAGATTGCGATACATTATTGTCTTGCTCAGCCCGTGGTTCACACGTTCGACGCCAGAAAATAATTCATTCAGCAAGTAACAAAAAACGAGCGACCCATGGGTCGCTCGTTTTCATTATCGCGCTGACTAAAATGTTGCATTCTACGCTTGAGAGGCAGAGGCATCTACAGATAAAGAGATCGAAGTGCCTTCGTCCACGTAGTCACACCAGGCTTCATACTTGGGCAATTTACCGCGGATCGCTTCATGATAGACCTTCTGAATGGAGCGTGTGATCGGACCGGTCTTGCCGTCGCCAATCCTGCGGAAGTCGATTTCACTCAAGCCGATGCATTCGGCAGCCGTTCCACACACAAACACTTCCTCCGCAATATAAAGCTGGTCGCGTGAGACCGGTTGTTCCAGAATCTTATAGCCCAGATCCTGCGCGATGGTGTGAATGGCATGACGCGTGATTCCTTCCAACACGGGCGCGGTGGAGGGCGTAACGATTTTCCCGTGACGCACGATAAAAATATTTTCACCGGTACACTCCGCCACATAGCCTTGCGGGTCGAGCATGATGGCTTCCTGAAAACCCAGGCGCTCCGATTCGGTCTTGGCCAGGAAACTATTGGCATAATTGCCTGCCACCTTGGCTTTGGTCATCATCACGTTCGGATGATGACGTGTAAAGGTCGAGATATTGGCATGGATACCGTTCGCCAGCGCCTCCTCCCCAAGATAATTGCCCCATTCCCAAACCGCGACTGCCAGCGAGGCCTTTCCATTATCCACGTTCAGATTCCAGCCTCCGCCATCGAGATAGATCAAGGGACGGATATAACATTCCTTGATCCCATTGGCCCGTACGGTCTGTTTGATGGCCTCGACCACGTCATCTGTCGTCCAGGGCAGTTCGCGGAAACCAAATACACGCGCCGAATTAAGCAAGCGTTCTGCGTGATCTCTCAAACGAAAGACCGCTGGCCCTTTGGCCGTATCATACGAGCGAATGCCTTCAAACACCGCCGCGCCATAATGCAACGCTGGCGTCAGAAAATGCAACGTCGCTTTTTCGAACGGCACCAATTCGCCGTTCATCCAGATATAACTTGATTCCATGCCCATAAGGTTCGCTCCTTTCAAATCCTCTGAATGATTTCATCCGCCATTTGACGGGTCGTTAACTCTCCGCCGAGGTCCGCTGTGCGCGCGCCTGACGTGATCGTTTCATCTACTGCTTTTTCGATGGAGGCCGCTTCCATTTCCAATTTGAATGAGTGCCGCAACATCAGCGCAGACGACAGGATCGTTCCAATTGGATTTGCGATTCCCTTACCGGCGATATCAGGCGCGGACCCGTGGATCGGCTCATACAAGCCGAGGCTTGTCTCCGATAAACTGGCCGATGGCAGCATCCCCATTGACCCCGCCAGCACGGAAGCCTCATCGGTGAGGATGTCGCCAAACATATTCTCGGTGACGACCACGTCCATCGAAGCGGGAGCAGTGATCAGCTTCATCGAGGCGGTATCGACCAGCACATGTTCCAACTGCACATCTGGATTATCTTTGCCAACTTGAGTCGCAAGCTGTCTCCACAAACGCGAGGATTCCAGCACATTGGCTTTATCCACAGAAGTGACTTTTTTCTTCTTCCACGCGCCAGGTTGAAGGCCAGTTCCATCACCCGGCAAATTTCATAATCGTAATATTCCAGTGTATCGACCGCCCGTTCTTTGCCATCCTTCACCTCACGCATCTTCGGCTGGCCAAAATACAGGCCGCCTGTCAGTTCGCGCACCACAAGAATATCCACGTCCATGAGTTTTTCAGCCTTCAACGGCGACGAGTTGATTAAAGCCGGATGCACCTTGACCGGACGCAGATTGGCAAACACGCCCAGCCCTTTGCGCAAGGCCAGCAAACCGCGCTCTGGTCGATCTTTGGCAGCAGGGTTATCCCATTTGGGCCCGCCGACCGCGCCCAACAAAACCGCATCCGCAGATTTGCAATCGGCGAGGGTCCCATCGGTCAGGGAAGAGCCACATTTATCAATTGAACACCCACCCATCAATCGCTCTTGATAGCTGAAACTATGTTGATATTTGCCGGCAATCACATCCAGCACACGCACAGCTTCAGCGACCACTTCAGGGCCGATGCCATCGCCAGGTAACAATGTGATTTTGAGTTCCATAACAATCCTTCTTATCCATCATTGCAAGAGCTTGAGATTGCTCCGTCGGGGAGCTTCGTCGTCACTCCTCGCAATGACGGGTAGTGTTTTTTAATGCGCAACCATCAAACCATATTCCACGGAATTGGCCAATGCGCGCCAGGAGGCCTCGATAATATTCGTGCTGGCGCCCACCGTGCTCCAGCGGCTGGTGCTGTTACGGGTGTCGATCAATACGCGCGTGATCGCTTCTGTACCATGATCTGAATCCAGAATGCGAACCTTGTAATCGGACAAATGAAAATCGGCGAGCTGGGGATAATATTCCAATAGTCCTTTGCGCAGGGCATTGTCCAGCGCATTGACCGGGCCATTGCCCTCGGCAGCAGTATGTCGCAATTCACCCTGCACCGTCACCTTGACCATCGCCTCGGCAAAGATGCCGCGCCCCTGACGATGTTCCACATTGACAAAAAAGTCCACCAGTTCAAACGGAGGCTTGTAGCCGTATTCCTGTCGCTTCAGCATCATCGTGACAGATGCTTCAGCCGCTTCAAACGAAAAGCCGCGTGATTCCAGTTCCTTGATCTCATTAAGCACAGGCAACACCTCTTCGCCTTCCACCTCTACGCCATGTTCCTCGGCTTTGCTCAACAAATTGCCACGACCCGCTAGATCTGAAACCACCACGCGCATCTGGTTACCAACCAGTTCCGGTTCCACATGTTGATAGGACTTGGCGGAACGCCGCATCGCCGCGACATGGACACCGCCTTTATGCGCAAAAGCTGATTTGCCGACAAAGGGCAAATGTTCATCCGGCGTGATGTTGGCAACCTCGGCGACGAAATGAGAGAGCTCATATAACTTGCTGATGTTTCCCTCCAGCAAACATTGACACCCCATCTTGAGTTCCAAGTCGGCCATGATGGAAACCAAATTGGCATTGCCACAGCGTTCTCCCACGCCATTGATGGTACCCTGCACCTGCATGGCGCCTTCACGCACCGCGATCAATGAGTTGACTACGGCGCACTCAGAGTTGTTATGGGTGTGGATTCCGAATGGATGGGAAAGCACAGGCTTGAGTTCGCGAATGATACGTTCCACTTCCCAGGGCAAGGTTCCCCCGTTGGTATCGCACAGGACGAGGGTCTCCGCTCCACCACGGATGGCGGCCTTCAACGTTTCCAGCGCATAGGATGAATCTGCTTTGTAACCGTCGAAGAAATGTTCGGCATCATAAATCACGCGCTTGTCATTGGCTTTGAGATAGGCAACGGACTGTTCAATGATGCGCAGGTTATCATCGAGAGTTGTCAGCAAAACATCAGTGACATGCAACGTCCATGTTTTGCCGAAGATCGTACAGACCGGTGTATGTGAATTGAGTAAAGCCTTGATATTGGCATCAGCTTCAGGTCCACCCTTGACACGACAAGTTGCACCAAACGCAGTGATAAGCGAATGATTCCACTGTAAATCACAGGCACGTTCGAAAAATTCCACATCTTTCGGATTCGAGCCGGGCCAGCCACCTTCGATAAAAGCCACACCCATTTCATCGAGCCGCTGGGCCACACGGACCTTATCATTGGCTGAAAGTGTGAAGCCTTCGGACTGTGTACCATCCCGTAAAGTAGTATCGTAGATTTGGATTTGTTGCATTCTGTTTCCATTCGGAAGCCACAGGGCCATCAGAGATTTCTCTCCGGATTCCCTGTGGCTACGTAAGGCTTGCCTCAAACGCCGCGATCTGTTCTTCGAAATTCATGATATAGCCAAGCTCATCCACGCCATTGAGCAAACAGGTCTTATTAAACGTGTCGATGGGAAAGATCACCGACCCACCATCAAAGGAAAGAGTTTGCGATTCGAGATCGACGTTGAGTTCCACGGCAGGGACTTCTTCCACCAGATCAAACAACATTCGCAGAATTTCCTCATCGACGATGATAGGCAGCAATCCATTCTTGAGTGAATTGTTGCGGAAGATGTCTGCGAACGAGGTGCTGATCACGGCGCGGAAACCGAAACCGGTCAGCGCCCAGGGAGCATGTTCCCGACTCGACCCACACCCGAAGTTGTCACCGGCTAATAAAATTTGCGCACCCTGAGACGCGGGCTTATTCAACACAAAGTCTGCTTGGGGCGAACCATCCTCGTGGTAACGCCAGTCGGCAAAAAGATTTTCGCCCATTCCCTTTTTATCGGTCGCCTTCAAAAAGCGCGCCGGGATGATTTGATCGGTATCAATATCATTGACAGGCAGTGGAACGACGCGAGAAGTAAGTTTAGTGAATTGAGCCATGGCTTTCCCTTTTTGACTTGGGTCTCCGTCCACCAAAGACCGCCAGCTCATAGATACGAAAATAACAATCGACGAGTTCAAAACCAATACCACGCAGCCAGTTACATTGCGTGTTGACGGGCAGGAGAATATTGGCCTCTTGGTCGGGCCGTTTCAAAAAGACATCCGCCATCTCTTCACGCGTGCGCGTGCCACTGCTTTGTTGTTCAAGGGCGTAATATCCATCAATAATATGATTGTTGAACAATTCTGTTGCCAGGGCTGAGGAAGGCGCAATGTGTTCGACGTTGATGAACCAGCCACCGGGCCGAAGCAACGTATATATTTCCTTATAAAGCGGTCGCTTGCGCTCGTTCGGCTGGTGATGAATGGAATAGCCTGAAACAATCGCGTCGAACGGACCTTCACTTCTCACGGCCGTGGCCCATTCCGGATTCCCATAATCGAAATTCATAAAAGTGAGTTGGCTTGCATAGTCCGCCAATTGTGCACGCGCCTGGTCAAGCATCGGTTCCGAAAAATCCACCATCACGCCGCGGCTGGACGGAAACGCGCCCAATACAGCCGCCCCTAGAATGCCGTCTCCACAACCCAAATCCAGAAAGCGTTCCACCCGCTCGGAGCGCGAATTGAGAATTGAGACCATGACTCCGATTTGCTCCTGCGCCATGGGAATGGCCGCGCGAAAAGAAAGAAAGCGATTTACAATGGCAGGTAATTTCCAAACTTCATCCGTAATCATGATTAATCTTCTCTCCATTTTTCTTTTTTCATAAAGTCTCTTCTCGCTTTCGTTTATACTCGTGCTTCTCCAATTCCCGGGAGACAACAAGGGCAATTGTTTACCAAAAAGGTGTTGCAGGAAAAATCTACGCCATTTCCCAGTGCGGTTGGAAGCCGTTAAGTGAATTTCATCCACGGCGACATCTAGGTATACCCATGGGCGACGGCTAAAAATCTCGGTGTAAGAACTGCCTCAATGCTCAGGCGAGGAAAGAGCGAGCAGCCCATCTCAAACATTATTTGACGCGAGCACGTGGGTATGTTGAAGCTAATAAAGAACATTATCGTGAACTTAAACGGGCTCATCAAAAAAGCAAATCCTGAAAAGTACAATGAGGCACTCCGTAGATATCGGGAAACTCACCGAGAAAAAATCAATGCCCAGGCAAGAGCACGCCGTCAGCAAGATTTAGAACATTAACGATAAATCGGTCGAAAGTCCCGTGAAAAATATGCAGAGGACCGTAATACTTATCAACGTGAATACGGAAAAGCTAATCGTGATAAGTTGACTTTATGCACAAACCTTCGTCGCGCCAGAAGACTTGAAGCAGAAGGTTCGCATACAGACGAAGAGTGGCAAGAGCTGAAGGCCTTCTACGATTTCACGTGCCTGTGTTGCGGCAGGCAAGAACCTAACATAAAACTTACTCGCGACCACGTGATACCTCTTACACTCGGCGATTCCGATTCGATTGATAACATCCAACCATTATGCACTCGTTGCAATAGCAAGAAAACCAACAAGCACATTGACTACCGCTGGTTTCATACCATAATAGTTCTTGGGTCAGTAACTGTGCCGTTAATAGCTGAAGCAGCCGCAGTAATGGGGCTTGCCAAAAAGGTTCGTCCGCCCTTGCCTTGTCTTCCTTCAAAGTTGCGGTTGCTGGTTGAAACCGCATATTGGCCGGGTTGCAGTTGATCACCATTCATTGCTATACAGAGGGAACAGCCCGCTTCGCGCCATTCGGCTCCCGCCTCCTTGAAAACTTGGTCTAAGCCTTCTAATTCGGCTTGTTTCTTTACATCCTGCGAGCCGGGGACAACCATCACGCGCAAGCCGTCCGCCACTTTGCGGCCTTTGAGCATGGAAGCCGCAAGACGCAAATCAGAGATGCGCGAGTTGGTGCAGGAACCGATAAAGACCACATCCACTTTGTGACCCAATAGTGATTGACCCGGTTGGAGCCCCATGTAATTCATGGCCTTTTCAAAGGCCGCTTTTTGGGAGGCTTCGCCAAATGAATCGACTGTTGGTATACGTTCGGTGATGCGCATGCCCATGCCCGGATTGGTGCCGTAAGTGATCATCGGCTCCAGAATAGAGACATTGAGGATGACAGACTTATCATAGACAGCATCTTCGTCGCTCGGCAATGATCTCCATTTTGAGATAGCCTTATCCCATTCTTCGCCTTTGGGCGCGAACTCGCGTCCGTGCAGGTATTCAAAGGTAGCGTCATCGGGAGCGACCATCCCTGCGCGCGCGCCCCCTTCAATGGACATATTGCAAATGGTCATACGCTGTTCCATCGACAGACCACGAATGGCTTCGCCGGTGTATTCAAAGATATGACCAGTCCCACCACTCACACCAATTTTGGCAATGAGCGCCAGGATGATATCCTTCGCCGAAACGCCTTTCGCTAAAGTTCCATCCACACGGACTTCATATGTTTTCGGTTTCTTCTGCAAAAGACACTGCGTAGCCAGGACATGTTCCACTTCGGAAGTGCCGATGCCAAAGGCCAGCGCGCCGAAGGCGCCATGCGTCGCGGTGTGACTGTCGCCGCAGACAATCGTCATACCTGGCTGTGTACGTCCAAGTTCCGGGCCAATCACATGCACAATGCCGCGATGCGGACTATGCAAACCATGCAAGGTAATCCCAAAATCGGACGCGTTGGTTTCCATCTGTTTGATCTGCGCCGCGGCCAAAACATCCGCAATGGGGACATCCACCGGCGTGGTGGGAATGGAATGATCCATCGTGGCGAGGGTCTTATCGGGGCGACGGACTTTGAGTTCCGCGTTGACGGAGGCCGGTGAAAGCCTGTGGCGAAGTCACCTCATGCACGAGGTGCAGGTCAATGTACAGTACCGCGGGAGCATCAGGTTGTTGTGTCACAACGTGAGCATCCCAGATTTTGTCGAAGAGAGTTTTCTGCATAATACCTTTAGGGGCAGTAATTAATTGTCGTTGGATTCACTCTCAACTGAGTCAACGGCCTGTTCTACAAAGTCAGGCTGCGGAGTGGAAAAGAATCCACTGATATCCCAACCGGAGGGGATCGTCTGTGGCTCGGGAAATGGATTGTAGGCTGAGGGTTGGAGGACCTCTCGATCTGCATCTGGCGTATTCACGATAATCTCTCCTTTTGTAACGCGACATTCATGTCGCTTCTATTGCATGGCGAAATGAATTTCGCCTGACAGTTATCCCAGCATCACACCGTGATTTTGATTGGCTGGCACTGGTTCGATTCCTTCCGTCTGTGCGATGATCAATTTATTCAAGGCATTGAGATAAGCCTTGACACTTGCGACAATAATATCCGTGTCAGCGCCATGTCCACCGAAGACGCGCTGATAAATGATCTCGCTTTGGGCATCCATGGTATGTAAACCATTCTTGCCCTGAATGCGGACAGTGACTTCTCCCAACGCATCGATTCCCTCGGTAATGGCATGAACATTGAACTCCAGCAAAGTGTTCGGCGTATTGACGATGGCGTCGACGGCTTTATACGACGCATCCACCGGACCAGAGCCCATGGCTGCCTGCGTATGAACTTTCCCGTCGGGGCCCTTCAAACGCACTGTCGCAGTTGGCATGCCAATCGTGCCACAGGTTACCTGCAAGCCATCCAGATAATAAACATCGCGCGGGCGATAGAATTCATCGGCCACCAAAGCCTCGAGGTCAACATCAGTAATGACTTTCTTGCGATCAGCCAGTTCCTTGAAACGCGTAAAAGCCTTATCGAGTTCGACATCATCCAGGGAATGTCCCATCTCTGCCAGCCGATTACGCAAAGCGTGACGACCCGAATGTTTGCCCATTACCAGCTTCGTCTGATTGACTCCCACATCCTCGGGTCGCATGATCTCATAAGTGGTCTGATGCTTCAACATGCCATCCTGATGAATGCCAGCCTCATGTGCAAAGGCATTGGCACCAACAATGGCTTTGTTCGGCTGGACAACGATGCCTGTATAGTTGCTGACCAATTTACTGACGCGCGAGATCTGTTGTGTTTCGATGCCTGTTTCGAGATCGAAGACTGGTTTGCGAGTCTTCAACGTCATTACCACTTCCTCCAAAGATGTGTTGCCGGCTCGTTCACCGATACCATTGATGGTCACTTCGGCCTGCCGAGCGCCAGCGCGAATACCGGCGAGTGTATTGGCCGTTGCCATTCCCAAATCGTCGTGGCAATGAACCGAGATGGTAATGCCCGCATGCATACCCGGTGTGTGTTTGATGATGCCATCGATCAAGGCGAAGAATTCATCAGGTGTGGTGTAGCCCACCGTGTCGGGAATATTCAACGTGGTCGCACCCGCTTTGATGGCTTCGCCTAAGACGACATATAAGAATTCGGGGTCGGAACGTCCCGCATCCTCCGGTGAAAATTCGACATCCTCACATAGCGAGCGCGCATATGTCACCATTTCAGAAACACGCTGAATTACTTCCTCGGGATCCATCTTCAACTTATGCTTCATGTGGATGACAGAGGTGGCCAGGAAGGTATGGATGCGCGGTTTCTCTGCCTCCTGAATAGCCTCCCAAGCTTTATCGATATCGGCCTTATTGGCGCGTGCCAACCCGGCAATAATGGGAACCTTCGCGTCAAACTCACCGGCGGCTGGTTTCCCCACCTCGAGCGCGATGCGTCTGACGGCTTCAAGGTCATCGGGCGAGGCAGCCGGGAACCCGGCTTCAATGATATCCACGCCCAGACGTGCCAGGGAGCGTGCCACCTCCAGTTTTTCCGCGGAGGTCATGGTCGCGCCCGGAGATTGTTCACCATCGCGCAGGGTGGTATCGAATATCCTTACGTAGTTGGTGTTTGTCATAAGGTCTGCCTTTCTGGGAAGTAGACAAGTAATCAAGTAGACACATAAGTGAGTGAGTGAAACAAGTGCGTTCCTGTTTCCTTGTATACCTGTTTACCTACTCTGCCAATTTTCCGGGCGCAGGGAACGTACCGCTGCACCGGCCTGCCACATTTCAGATTCACGCATCGCCCGCAACTCTTCATCGAGCTTCTCGCGATATTGTGGATCGCTGTTCTTGTCCAGAACGATACGCGTCTCAACGCCGCTGGTGACGCTGTCGTACAGGTTATCGAAGACCGGCGACACGGCCTCGCGGAACCTGTCTTTCCAATCCAGCGCGCCCCGTTGCGCAGTTGTCGAACAATTGGCGTACATCCAATCCATGCCGTTCTGGCCCACCAGCCGAATCAGGGATTGCGTTAATTCCTCCACGGTCTCGTTGAAGGCTTCCGAGGGAGAATGTCCGTGCTTGCGCAGAACGTTGTATTGGGCTTCCATTACTCCGGCCAGCGCGCCCATCAAAACACCGCGTTCACCGGTCAGGTCAGAATACACTTCATTCTCAAAAGTAGTCGGGAATAAATATCCTGCACCGATGGCAATTCCCAAGGCGACCGTCCGTTCATAGGCACGTTTGGTGGCGTCCTGTTGAATGGCAAAGCTGGCATTGATGCCCGAGCCATCCAGAAAGTTCGTGCGGACGCTGCGACCTGACCCCTTGGGCGCGACGAGGGCCACATCCACATGCGGCGGCGGAATCACACCGGTATCATCTTTGAAGGTGATCGAAAATCCGTGGGAGAAGTACAGCATGTCGCCTTCGTTAAGACATTCCACTACCTTCGGCCATTGTGAGCGTTGTCCCGCATCGGACAACAGATATTGAATTACCGTGCCTTTTTCAGCAGCCTCTTCAACAGAGAAAAGAGTCTGGCCGGGGATCCAGCCATCTTCCAAAGCCTTGTTCCAATTTGCAGTCCCCTCGCGCTGCCCCACGATCACCTTGATCCCGTTATCGCGCATGTTCATGGCTTGTGCTGGTCCCTGCACGCCATAACCAAGCACTGCCACGACTTCATCCTTCAACACTTCACGCGCCTTCTCAAGCGGAAATTCCTCGCGGGTCACAACTTCTTCGTCCACACCGCCGAAGTTAATTTTTGCCATGTATCAGTTCTCCAGTTATTGTTTATCTCGGTGGTTGAGTAGACACGAGTGACAGTGAATGTCATATCGAAACCACCAGGGTTCAAAGTTATTTCGTATTTGAATCAAACGGTTGGTTTCGATACGTGGCACCAAAGGCGTCACTACTCAACCAACGAAGAAATTACGGTGTCATCTCCAACATTTCTTCAACATTATCGTAGTGATGACCATTCACGCCCGGGACACGACGCACACCATCGGTCACACCGCGCGTCATGGAAACCTGGCCCGTGCGCACCATTTCAACAATGCCCAGCGGGCGCAAGAGCTCGATCATGCCTTCGATCTTGTCCTCGGTGCCGGTGATTTCAACAATCACTGAGTCGGCCGCCACATCCACGATACGAGCGCGGAAGATCTCTGCCAGGCCGTTGACCTCTGCACGACGCTCGGGGCCAACCTTTACTTTGATCAGGGCCAGGTCGCGGGTCACCGAAGGGTGATGCGTAACGTCCTGTACATCAATCACATTGACCAGCTTATATAGATTTGCTTCAATCTTGTGGGCGTCCACATCCCCATTCGGGCAATCCACCACCACGGTCATGCGCGAGACGTCAGGCTTCTCAGTCCTGCCAACCGCCAAAGATTCGATATTGAAGTTGCGTCGGCGAAACAACGATGCCACGCGGTTCAGGACACCTGGTTTATTTTCGACTAGCGCGATGAAGGTGTAATTCATTCTTTCTCCATTTCCTATCATGTCATCGGGAAGCAGGCTGTAGCCTGACGAAGCCCTCTTACGCTTCACCCGGGGATTGCTTCGCCTCACGCTTCGTCTGCGGACTGCTTCCTCCGCTCAGCGCGATGGACTCGAAATGACATGTCTATGCTTGTTCCCGTACAGGCCTGCGGATCATTTCATGCAGGGCCGCCCCCTGCGGCACCATCGGATAGACGGCATCCTCCTGTTCCACGCGGAACTCCAATACCACGGGCCCTTCCATTTTGCGTGCCCATTCAATGGCTTCGTCAACCTCTTCGCGCCTGGTCACCAGCCTCGCCGGAACTCCATGTGCCTCAGCAAGTTTGACAAAGTCAGGGGTGCGCATATTGACTGCCGAATAACGCTTTTCGAAAAAGAACTCCTGCCATTGGCGTACCATGCCAAGGAAGTTGTTATTCATGATCGCAATTTTCACATTTGCGCCTTCTTGTACGGCAGTCGTTAACTCTGCGGCAGTCATCTGGAATCCACCGTCACCAGCGATGGCCCAGATCTCCTGATCCCTGGCAGCGAACCACGCACCAATGGCCGAGGGAAGACCAAAGCCCATGGTCCCCGCGCCGCCCGAAGTGATCCAACGATTCGGTTTTTCCAGTTGATAGTATTGCGCGGTCCACATTTGATGCTGACCCACATCCGTGGTCACGATGGCCGCGCCGCCAGTCGCTTTCCAAATGTCAGCGATCAAATGCGCCACATACAACTTGCCATCATCTGCCCAGTTCATGATGCTACGCGAATCAACTTCATTCTTCCAACCGGTGATCCCTTCCAGCCATTCATCATGATCGTATTCGTCGACGAGCGGGATCAAATCACGCAGAACTGTTTGCAGATCCCCCACCAGGGGTACATCTGCATACACGTTCTTATGCAATTCGGAAGGATCGATCTCAATGTGAATCTTCTTGGCTTTGGGCGCATAAGTCTTCAACGTACCTGTCACGCGATCATCGAAACGCATACCAAAAGCCAGGATTAAATCTGAATTCTGGATTGCCATATTCGCATACGCTTCGCCGTGCATGCCCATCATGCCCAGACTCAGCGGGTGAGATGCAGGGAAGGCACCCAGGCCCAACAACGTGCTTGCGACGGGCGTCTGCGTCTTGACCGCGAACTGCATTAATTCTTCCTCAGCCTTGGACATGATCACACCATGCCCACACAGGATGACCGGTTTCCTAGCCTTCTCGATCAACTTTACCGCTTCATCCAACAAATTGCGCGGCGAGTGCATCACAGGTTGATAGCCCAAAAGTTTCACCTCTGCTGGATACACAAACTCGCAAGAATCGATCTGTGCATTCTTGCAGATATCAATCAACACTGGGCCAGGCCGGCCACTGCGTGCGATATAAAACGCCTCACGAATCACGTCGGCGATCTGGTCGGCGCGCGTCACGAGGTAATTATGCTTCGTAATTGGCAAAGTGATTCCCGTCACATCGGTTTCCTGGAAGGCATCCCCACCGATCAAATGCGCGGCCACCTGACCGGTAATAAAAACAACAGGAACCGAATCCATCATGGCCGTGCAAATGCCTGTCACCAGATTGGTTGCTCCCGGTCCCGAGGTCGCCATCGCGACCCCGACTTTGCCGGAAGTGCGGGCGTATCCATCTGCCATGTGAGCCGCACCCTGTTCATGCCGCACCAACACATGATGAACGGGATAACTCAGCATGGCATCATAGATGGGCATATTTGCACCCCCGGGATAACCAAATACCACCTCCACCCCTTCACGCACCAAACATTCCCAAACAATTTCTGCGCCCTTTAGCTTCATTCTTTCTCCTTAAGATTCCAACACCGCACCTGTATCTGCGCTGGTGACGAAATGTGAATACCTCTTTAGCCACTTGGAGGTGGTCCTGGATTGAAACCGAGGCAACGCCTCGAGGCGACTTTGAATCTCCGTCTCGCTCAACTTGACATTGAGGCTGCGTGCCGCCAAATCAATCTGGATAATATCCCCTTCCTTCAACGCCGCAATCGGACCGCGCGCTGCAGCTTCCGGCGAAACGTGACCGATGCACGCGCCGCGCGTCCCGCCACTGAAGCGTCCGTCGGTGATCAATGCCACCTTATCGCCCAAACCCATGCCCATGATCGCAGATGTGGGCGATAACATCTCCTGCATACCAGGTCCACCCTTCGGGCCCTCATAACGAACAACAACACAATCTCCTGCTTTGACTTTGCCAGCAAGAATGCCAGCCATCGCTTCATCCTGTGATTCAAAAATCACCGCAGGGCCTTCAAACTCCATCATGGGAGCGCTTACGCCTCCGACTTTTACGACTGCTCCTTTGGGGGCAAGATTGCCGAACAGAATCGCCAACCCGCCGCGTTTTGAGTGTGCATTGTCATAACGCCGAATGACTTCTTCATCTTGAATATCCTTGCCTTGAATGGATTCCCCAGAGTTTTGCCGCTCACCGTAATGCGATCAAAATGCAGCATGCCCGTCCCCCATTGAATCTCGTTTAGGATCGCTGGAATACCGCCGGCGCGGTGCACGTCTTCCATGTGCCACTTGCCCGCTGGACTGACCTTGCTGATATGCGGCACTTTATCTGCCACGGAGTTGATTCTTTCCAGCGGATAATCCACACCGGCTTCGTTCGCCAATGCCAATGTATGTAAGACTGTGTTGGTTGAACCACCCATTGCCATATCCAGGGCGAAAGCGTCATCGATCGCTTCGGGTGTGACAATATCGCGCGGTTTGATATCGCGTTCGAGCAGAGTCAAAACCTGAGTGGCGGCCTGCTTCGCCAACGCTTCGCGTTCGGGCGTCTTTGCCAGTGCTGATCCGTTGTAAGGCAGGGCCAGACCAATGGCCTCCATCAAACAATTCATGGAGTTGGCAGTGAACATTCCAGAGCAGGAACCACAGGAAGGGCAGGCAAACTTTTCAAGAATCGTGAGGCGCTTCTCATCGATCTTCCCGGCTGAGTAGGCACCCACACCTTCAAAGACCGAGATCAAATCAATGGCTTCGCCCTCGGGGGTCATGCCGGCTTTCATTGGACCACCAGAGACAAAAATCGTTGGGATATTAACGCGCATCGCGCCGAGCAACATTCCCGGCACGATTTTGTCACAATTCGGAATACAGACCATGGCGTCAAAACGATGCGCCTCAATCATCGTTTCCACACAGTCCGCGATCAGTTCTCGCGACGGCAAAGAATACTTCATGCCCATATGGCCCATGGCAATCCCATCATCCACACCGATGGTGTTGAATTCAAACGGCACACCGCCCGCAGCCCGGACTGCATCCTTTATCAGTTTGCCAAACTCTTGTAAATGCACATGTCCTGGGACCACATCCACATAAGAATTGACAATGGCAACAAACGGCTTGTTGAAATCATCATCCGTGACACCGGTGGCACGCAATAGCGCACGATGAGGCGCTTTCTCATATCCTTTTTTGACAGTATCGGATCGCATGGCTCTTTTCCTTCAACAGAGATAATGGTTACAAAAAGAGCCGCCCTGGGTTAGGGCGGCTCTTTGCGTTTACTTGAGTGTCGTTATTTCACTCTCACCTTGGCCATCCTAACCACAAATAAATCCTTAATAATAAGGACTACAAGGAGGATGACAATAAGGGAGAGGAAAAACAAGCTGTTCATTGGCTGGCTATTTCGCCCGATTATAGGACGATTTGAAAATAAGTCAAGGGCGAATTGATTGGTGATTACCCATAAGTGAACTCGTGAGACGGAAAAGGGTGCAAGCAGACAAAAGACAAGGTCATGCAAGTGACGATGACAGTCGAGAGGCCCTGCAGGAGCCAATAGGGACCAGCACGGTCAGTTGGGATGCCCAATTGGCCGCCGAGTTGCCGAAGCCAAAGAACCGCCTTGGGCGGCCAATGTTCAGAAATGACGAAGACAATTTGAGCCGTCAAGAGAACGATGGCGAACAGACGGCGCATACGGTCAACGGTTGGGAGGCGCATGTCTTCCACATCCAAACCTTGTTCTTGAGCAAAGCGATAGCCATGTTCAATGCGGGAGCGCAAGCGCCAATCGTTATAGAGCTGTTGAACAGCAGCCACCTTCATCAGCGGGATGTTGGTAATCAAGACCAGTTGTCGATCCAAAGTTTCATCATCAGCCACCATGATCCACAACGGTTTTTGTGTGCCTGGGCTGCGAATTCTTGAACCAGCCAAAATGAATCGTGTCGAGTTTGGTTTTTCCAGCATGCTTGAACAATACCTGGAAGGTGGCCTGATCAGGAACACTTTCCACCAAGTCTTGTAGTTTTTCCGTTTCCCAACGCTCCAGATGGCTGATGCGGAAGACAAATTCCTGCTCTAATTTCACGACCGGTAGCAGATCACTAAAGAGTGGAGCAAAGTAAAGAAAGAAGAAGGAGTCGCGGAAAGTGGCTCCTTCTTGTGTTTAAGGGTTGAAAAAAGATGAGCTCAGGGGCAAACTAATGGGTGCTTAGACCAGAAAGGATATCCATGAGCTCATCTCAGCTATTTTGCCCGAATATCGAATGTCCTGCAAGAGGACAAGTTGGAAAAAATAACATTGGCGTACATGACCAGAAGAAGAAACGATATATTTGTCATGTTTGTGAGCGCACATTTAGCGCCAGCAAAGGAACACTGTTCTATCGGTTGAGAACAGAACCGAAAACAGTCTTGTTGGTGATCGCCCTGCTGGTGTATGGATGTCCGGTTCAGGCGATCGTGCAAGCCTTTGAGATTGATGAGAGGACAGTGCGGAATTGGTGGCGACGAGCAGGGTTGCATTGCCAGACATTTCATGAACGCCTGCTGGATCAAAACCAGCTAGAGTTGGGACAAATCCAAGCCGATGAAATAAAAGTCAGGACACAAAAGGGATCCATCTGGATGGCGATGGTCATGATGGTATCCACCCGTCTATGGCTGGGTGGTGCCGTCAGCCCAAATCGGGATACGAGCCTGCTACAACAGATGGCTGAACAGGTTCGCAGGATCGCACTGTGTCGTCCGTTATTGATCGCGGTCGACGGATTAAATACCTATCTGTCGGTGTTTCGGGACGCTTTTCGAACTGGCATTCCGCGCTCCAAAGGTCAGACGGGGCGCATGACCCTGGTGGAATGGCCCAATATCGCGATCGTTCAAGTCATCAAATCCAAGCAGGCTGGCGTCTTGAATATCAAGCGGGTGATCGTTCAGGGTCAACAAACCATGATCGAACAAATCATCCGAACTACCCAAGGCAAAGGCATGATCAATACCGCCTATATTGAACGGCTCAATGCCACCTTCCGCCAACGTCTGGCTTGTTTATTCCGACGGACACGTCATCTTGCTCGTCATCAGATGACATTGCAAACCAGCATGTATATCCTGGGCTGTGTTTATAACTTTTGCGACTTTCACAAAAGTCTGCGTTTACGCCTCTCTGTCGGTCGCAATGGCTCCCGCTGGGTGCAGCGCACACCTGCTTTGGCCGCTCAACTGACCGATCACTGCTGGTCGTTGGAAGAACTATTCATCACAAAAACACCGCCGCCACCTTGAATCAAAAAACAGGGTCGCGGCAGATTTTCTAATCGTTTGCTTCTTCGGAGGGCTCGTTATGCGGTATGACCACTCTTTACTGTGGTCCTACCTCACGACCTGGGCCAACATTTTTTGGTCATCCAGCCCCAAATCACCGACAAACCGTATTGTTTGACCTGGATCCAAGCGAACGGTGTTCGTAAAGGCTTGTTCAATCTCTTTATTCTGACTGAGGAAGTCGCTGGTGAGATAGGAAAACCAATTGGCATAACTGGTCACCGGCACTTTTGTATTGACCAGCGTAGCCGTAATCGCTGGGTAACCATGCGCCAGCCGAGCCTGTCCATTCAAATCCGGCGGTGTGGCTTTGTGCACCACACTGACTCCTTCCAGACTCTGGGTCTAGGGTTTTTCAAAATTCACCCGATCCCCTGCCACTACCAGATACGCAGGCTTTTCGCCTGCCACACTCCTTTGCCCAGTTTCATACAGACCTTGGTAAATGACATCCGTTGCGAGCCGCTGATTGTTCAGTAACCGATACATGCTTTTTGCGACTGACCCGGTTTCTCCGTCTGCCTTTCCGTTTTGGCGCGCCATGCCTGTAATGACGGGTGTCTGTCCGCCCAGAATGCCCAGCAGCATGTTCTCAATCACTTTCCTCATCCGTTTATCAGGCAACAATCTCATCAAGGGCTCGCTATGATTTCTAATCGTTCCCCGGATTTCCATTATCGGCAACTTGGCAAAAATACTTTCAAGTGCTATAGTCATCTAAACTCTGCTCTTTGTGGTTGGGGTGCTCGCACACCTACTTTACCATTTCCGGACAGAGTTTTTTTCATCCCTCAGACTTGTGGGTAATCACCAGCGAATTGAATTTGGAGATATTTCCATGAAGTGATTCCGGTTTCGATTACACTTCGATGACACCAGCATAAAAGTGATTGACGCCCTTCTTTAAGAAAGCTACACTTGGGTTATTCTACAACGAGGACTATCATCATGAAAATCTTTGTTCCGGGACGCATCTGTTTGTTTGGTGAACATTCTGATTGGGCGGGTGGATATCGCCGCATCAATGCCGAGATTGAAAAAGGATATACCTTGATCTGTGGCACCGACCAGGGCATTCATGCCGAAGTCTCACCACACCCTACTTCACTGATCCTATCGACGAGCGCTCCGGATGGTCAACGAATTGGACCCTATGAAATTCCAATGGAACCAAAGACATTGTTGGAAGAGGCCGGCAATGGCGGGTTTTGGAGCTATGCCGCCGGCGTGGCGTATCAAGTCATTACCAACTATCGTGTGCGTGGCTTGATCATAGATAATTATCAAGTAGACCTGCCCATCAAGAAGGGTCTGTCCTCCAGCGCAGCCATTTGTGTGCTGACCGCGCGCGCATTTAATCGCGTCTATGATCTAAAAATGACCGTGCGCGGTGAAATGGAATTGGCATATCAAGGTGAAATTACCACGCCTTCGCGTTGTGGACGCATGGACCAGGGTTGTGCGTTCGGCAATCGGCCTGTGCTGATGGCCTTTGACGGTGATCGACTCGACACGGAAGAATTGCCCGTCAACACGGAATTACACTATATCCTGGTTGATCTGCAATCGAAGAAAGATACGGTGGAAATCCTCTCCAAACTCAACCGGAGTTATCCGTTTGCAGAAAACGATGGTGAACGTGGCGTGCAGGAGCTCCTCGGACCGATCAATAAAAGAATTGTTCATCAGGCCATCGAAGCGCTGCATGCCGGAAACGCAGAACAACTGGGTACCCTGATGGTGGAGGCGCAGGCCTTCTTCGACAAATATGCGGCACCGGCCTGTCCGGAAGAATTGACGGCGCCCGTGCTTCACAAAGTATTAAACTATGAGCCCTTGAAGCCTCACATCTGGGGTGGCAAGGGCGTTGGCTCGCAGGGCGATGGAACGGCCCAGTTTCTGGCACGCAGTGCGGATGATCAACAGGCGGTAATTGAAATCATTGAACGCGACCTGAAGATGCCTTGCCTAAAACTGAGTCTGCGCCCGGCGCACAAGGTGCGTAAAGCGCTGATTCCTGCCGCAGGGTATGGGACGCGCATGTTCCCGGCTTCCAAAGCAACAAAGAAGGAATTGTTTCCGGTGGTCGATCGAGACGGAATAGCAAAACCGGCCATTCTCCTGATCGTGGAAGAGGCACTGCAGGCAGGTATCGAGGAAATCATCATCATTGTTCAAGAGAACGACCTCGACGATTTCAGATCGTTTTTCAACGAGCAAATCTCCATCGAAAACTACAACAAACTCCCAGGCCATTTCCAGGACTACGCCCGCTACTTGCTGGAGATCGGACGGCATATCAAATTCAGTACACAAACAAAACAGGAGGGCTTTGGTCACGCCGTATATTGTGCGCGTGAACTGATCGGTGAAGAACCCTTTCTCTTGATGCTGGGCGATCATATTTATCGCTCGCACACAGAGCGGAACTGCGTCCAACAATTAATGGATGCCTATCTTCAACACGGCACAAGTATTGTAGGTTTACGCCGTACCCCAGAGTCACAGATTGCAGCTTTTGGCACAGTGGCAGGCGTATGGCTGAAAGCCGAAGAACTCCTCAATATCACCGAATTTGCCGAAAAGCCAACTGCCGATTACGCACGTACTCATTTACTCGTGCCCGGCCTCCCCGAAGGTGAATACCTCACGCTGTTTGGGCAATACATCATCAAGCCGCAAATCTTTGACTATCTCGAAGAACACATCAACAACAATGTGCGCGAGAAGGGTGAGTTCCAACTGACGTCGGCCATCGATCGTTTGCGTCAGGAGGATGGTTTCCATGGTCTGGTCATCAAAGGCAAACGGTACGATATTGGTCTGCCTGAATATTATCTTGATACACTTAGAATGTTCTATACAGACAATTAAGCTCTCCACAAACCTTGACTCATTTGTCTCTCAGGCATAGAATACCGCCCAACATGAACAAACGCGGCATAGGTACCATGTGCATGACGACTAGCTCCGGTTCGCACCGTGAGGCGTTTGTGCCTGGACAAAAGTAACCCAAGTCAAGGTTGTCTTGAAACGCACAGCGCCTCACGCAAACGTGGGGCGCTTTTGTTATCTTTATACAAACCTGACATGTCCCATTCGTGCCAATATGACCAGTGTTGATCGCGTGGGCAAAGGATACAAGCAGACACATCATTTCGAAGACATGTCAGGTTTTTGCAGAAGGAGCACTTATGTCAAAAGGAACGCTCGTGATGAAATTTGGAGGCACATCCGTTGGCTCGGCGGATGCGCTGACGAAGGCCGCACAAATTATCAAGGAGGCGCGGGATGAGTATCCACGCGTGGTGGTGATTACCTCGGCGATGTCCGGTGTTACAGATCTATTGTTACAGTGTGCAGCGCTCGCCGCGCAAGGGAAAATTGATTCCCTTTCCGAAGCCGAGTTCACGCTGCGAGAAAAACACTTCGTCACGGCAGACGCGTTGATCCATGACCCGATTCTTTGCGAAAAAACGAAACAGGAGATCAATGGGCTGATCGGGCTGCTGATGGATTTATGCAAAGCGATCATCGTATTGGGAGAGGCCAGTTCCCGCGCGCTGGATACAGTGGCATCTCTGGGGGAAAGAATGAGCGTCCGTATATTGTCAGCAGTTGCCAACAGCGCAGGGATAAATGCCAAAGCAATCGAAGCCAGCGAATTTATTATTACCAACGATCATTTTCAAAGCGCGCATCCCGATATCAAGCTTACAACCGAAAAGACCCGGCAAACCCTCAATCCATTGCTGGATAAGGGAATCGTTCCCATCATAACGGGCTTCATCGGTGCGACAGCCGAGGGTGTAATCACAACGCTGGGTCGCGGCGGCAGCGATTATTCCGCTGCCATTATTGGCTCCGTGCTCCCGGCCGATGAAGTGTGGATCTGGACCGATGTGGACGGCGTGATGACAACCGATCCACGCATCGTGCCGGCAGCGCAGACATTGCCTGAAATCAGTTATGGCGAAATCGCAGAACTGGCTTATTATGGGGCAAAGGTTTTACACCCGAAAACCATCCGCCCTATTGTGGAGGCAGGGATTGGCCTGCGTATTTGCAATACGTTCAACGCCTCACATCCCGGCACACGCTTGAAAGGCAACGGTAGATCCAACGGCAAGCCGGTGAACGGAAAAGTCATCAAAGCTGTAACGGCCATCCGCAAACAAAAGTTGATCACCATCGAAGGACGCGGCATGCTGGGTGTACCAGGTGTGGCGGCCCGTGCGTTTAGCGCAGTGGCATCCACAGGGACCAGTGTGCCGCTCATCACCCAGGCTTCCTCGGAACAATCGATTTGTTTTGCAGTACCGTCTGAGGTTGGCACAGCGGTCACCTCCGCTCTCGAAAAAACCTTTGCCCGTGAGATCAAAGATGACGATATTGATCGCGTCTGGTCAACGGAGGAGGTGTCGATCATCACGGTGGTTGGCTTCGGCATGCGGCATACACCGGGCGTGGCAGGAGAGGTCTTCAGCCAGCTTGGAAATAACGGCGTTAACGTCCTTGCCATCGCACAGGGCTCATCGGAAGTTTCAATCAGTCTTGTTGTGGATTCAGCTGATACGGAAAACGCAGTGAAGATATTGCATGAGTTGATTGTGAATAGAAACCCGGTGGTTGGGTAGCGGCGCCAGAAGCGTCGTGTATCGAAACCACCAGTTTGAGAGAAATTTGAAATGGACATTTACTTCTCATTTCCGGTTTCCGTACGGGCAAGACGATTCAACTTGGTGTGGTCTCGATACGGGCGAGTACAACACTCGCCCTACTCGACCAGCAAGCATAAAAAGAATTAGGAGAAATCATCATGCCCTCATCTCAAATCCCCGTCGCGGTGCTCGGTGCAACCGGTTCTGTCGGTCAGCGATTCATGTCATTATTAGAACATCATCCTTGGTTCAAGGTGGTGGCACTGGCCGCCTCAGATCGTTCGGTCGGGCAGAAGTATTCTGAGGCAGCGCGCTGGGTACTGGATGTTCCCATGCCAGGGTATGCAAAAGATATGGTTGTCGTTCCAGCGACGACAGAAGCAGTTCAAGCGAAAATCGTTTTTTCTGCACTGCATACGGAGGTTGCCAATGAACTTGAACCACAATTTGCGAAAGCCGGTGTGGCAGTCTGCTCCAATGCTTCCTCCTATAGAACAGCGGAAGATGTGCCTTTGTTGCTGCCTGAAATCAATGCAGATCACATTCAGCTTGTCAAAGAGCAGCGCAAAAACAAAGCTTGGAGTGGGTGCATCGTCACCAACCCGAACTGCACAAGCACGGGTCTTACGATCGTATTGAAAGCGCTCGATAACGCATTCGCTGTGAAGAAGGTTTTCATGGTTTCGATGCAGGCGCTCTCGGGAGCGGGTTATCCGGGTGTGCCATCGCTCGATATTATGGAAAATGTCATTCCCAACGTTAGCAATGGCGGTGAGGAAGAAAAGGTGGAGTGGGAACCGCGCAAGATGCTCGGCAAATATGTCGAATCGCTCGAGCCGCCCTCCTCTGCGGCGGGGTCGACGCCCAGAGCAGGGATCCAATTAGCAGACATGGTTTTCAGCGCGCATACGAATCGAGTCGCGGTGATCGACGGGCATACCGTTTGTGCGAGCGTGGAGCTCGAACAATCAGTTGAGCCCCAGGTTGCGATCCAGGCATTCCGCGATTATGTCGCGCCGTCATCCGCGCGGGATCTGCCCTCGAGTCCGCGACCAGTCATCGAGGTGCGGGATGAAGCGGATCGGCCCCAGCCCCAACTCGACCGTTTAACGGGAAAAGGCATGACGACCGTGGTCGGCCGCGTCCGACGCGATCCCATCCTTGATCTTAAGTTTGTCGTATTATCACACAATACCATCCGCGGCGCGGCCGGCGCATCCATCTATAATGCGGAATTACTCGTGAACGAAAATTTGTTATAGCCACCGATATCGACCTTGACACATCTCGATTCAATTGATATAAACTGCCGCTAAGAACAATTAAATACTCGCTCTTATCCAGAGAGGCGGAGGGACCGGCCCTGTGAAGCCTCGGCAACCAGACAAAAGTCAAGGTGCCAATTCCGGCAAGAGGAATAGCAATCGCTATTCGTAATCTGGAAGATGAGAGGATGGTATACGCGTGTGCCTCTTCTTATACTTCCAGAAGAGGTTTTTATTTGATCTCTTCTGGAATAGCGGGTAAATCTTATGGCAAGGAGAGTTTTATGCTCACAACAGAACGTCAATTTGGTTTTACGACGCGTCAGTTGCATGTGGGATACGATCCCGAAACAACAACCGGGAGCCGCGCGGTTCCCATTTACCAGACCAGCGCGTACGATCTGCAAAGCACGGACCGCGCATCGCGCCTGTTTGCACTGCAGGAAGCAGGTAACATTTACACACGCATTGGCAATCCGACCACCAGCGTATTCGAAAAACGGATCGCCGATCTGGAGGGAGGCGTGGGCGCGCTGGAGACCAGTTCGGGACAGGCCGCGCAGATGACCGCCATCTTTGCCATTTGCGAAGCGGGCGATCACATCGTAGCGGCTTCAACTCTGTTTGGGGGAACCATCAGCCAGTTCCAATATACCTTCCCGCGTCTGGGAATCAATGTGACGCTCGTTGATCCCTCTGACTCTGAAAATTTTCGGCGCGCCATTCAACCGAATACAAAAATAATTTACGGCGAGATTATCAGTAATCCGCGCGTTAGTGTATTTCCGCTGGAGGAAGTGGCAAAGATCGCACAGGAATTTGGAATCCCACTGATGATCGACAATACATTTGCCACACCCTATCTCTGCCGTCCCTTTGAATGGGGCGCACACATCGTCACGCATTCCACAACCAAATTCATCGGCGGGCATGGCACCTCGATGGGCGGCGTCATCGTGGACAGCGGCAAATTTAGCTGGGCGAAAAGTCAACGGCACAAGAACTTCAACACACCGGACCCTTCGTATCATGATGTGGTTTTCTCCGAGGACTTTGGGGCTCTGGCTTTTATTTCCAAGGCACGCGCCGGCATCATGCGCGATTTAGGCAGTTGCCAGTCTCCGTTCAATTCGTGGCTGTTCATTCAAGGGCTTGAAACTTTATCCCTGCGGATGGAACGTCATGTTAAGAATGCTCAGGCGGTCGCGGAATTCCTGGCGGATCATCCCAGGGTGGGCTGGGCTATTTATCCTGGCCTGGAGAGTCATCCCAATCATGAACGCGCCAAACGATATTTGCCGAAAGGCCCGGGCGCAGTGCTGGGCTTTGGCGCCAAAGGGGGGCGCGAAGCCGGTGCTCGCTTCATCGACAACCTGAAACTATTCAGCCATGTGGCCAATCTTGGTGATGCAAAATCGCTGGCCATTCATCCCGCCAGCACAACTCACTCGCAACTCACTGAGGAAGAACAAAGAGCTGCTGGTGTCAGTCCGGATTTCATCCGCTTGTCTATTGGCTTGGAGGACATTGAAGATCTGCTCTGGGATCTGGATCAGGCGCTAAGGGCCGCTGGTTGAGCAGGGGTGCCTTTGGCGCCACGCATCGAAACCAGCATTGACCAGCAAATTTGATTTTGGTGGTTTCGACCGCCTGTGTCAGCCACCCACGTTAGAAAGAAACCATGCCCGTAAAAATTCCGAATACCCTTCCAGCACGCGCAACCCTTGAACACGAGAATATTTTTGTCATGGATGAGGAACGCGCCACACATCAGGATATCCGCGCGCTGCGCGTTGCCATTCTGAATCTGATGCCCACCAAGATTGCCACCGAGACGCAACTTATTCGATTGCTTTCCAATTCGGCACTGCAGGTGGAGGTCACTCTGCTACATACCGCCACATATGAAATCAAAGAACATAGATGCTGGCCACCTGTTCCAGCATTATGTAACCTTCCAGGAAATCGAACAAGAAAAATTTGACGGCCTCATCATCACCGGCGCGCCGGTGGAGCAAATGCCGTTTGAAGAAGTTGAATATTGGGAGGAACTGACCGACATCATGGACTGGGCGGAGGCCAATGTGGAATCCACGTTTCACATTTGCTGGGGAGCACAGGCCGGACTCTATCATCGCTACGGAATCCCGAAGTATGACCTGCCTCACAAGATATTCGGTGTCTATGAACACCGCGTCCTCTCGAGGACCGAGAACCTGCTGCGCGGTTTCGACGACATTTTCCTGGCCCCGCACTCACGCCATACTGAGATCCGCCGTGAGGATGTGGAGAAGGTCGAAGAGCTGAACATCCTGGCAGAATCAGATGAAGCAGGTCTCTACATCCTCGGTACCAAAGATGGACGTCATCTTTTCATCACGGGTCATTCGGAGTATGATCCACTGACGCTCAAAGGCGAATACGATCGCGATGTGAAAAAGGGACTGCCGATTGAGGTGCCCCGCAACTATTATCCGGGTGATGACCCAACGCAGATTCCCACCGTCCGCTGGCGTGGACATGCCAACCTGTTATATGCCAATTGGTTGAACTACTATGTGTATCAGGTCACGCCGTATGATCTGAATCAGATCCCGTAAGGTATGCGCTCGTTCTTTCTTCGGTGATGCAAACAAAAAGGACATTATCCACAATTTTCGAAGATGAGCCGCCCCAATGGGGACTGCGCGGTGATCCATATCTATGGAGGGAAATGGGGTCAGTGGTGGATAAGGTTGAATATCCTGATTCAGAAGAACAACTGCGCGCGCTGCTTGAACGACTTTACAAACAATTGACCGGAGCATCACTCGCCGATCACAAACCAATATTTGTCGAAAAGTATAGCCACGGAGGCATGTCCAGCGGCATGGTATCGCCTCAGTTCTGGATCGAGCAGGCCATACCCTTGTTGCTGAGGCGATACCGGGAAGCAAAATGATTGTTGGCCGCGTGTTCCATCAGGCAGGCTGATAGCGCTGATACACGACGCCGGTCGGCAACGCAACGGATTCGATCAGATTCAAATTAACGCGTTTCCCGTCCGGGAACAAGCGCTTGCCAATGCCAAGCACGAGCGGGTAAACATGCAGGGAAAATTCATCCACCAAATCGTTCTCGATCAAGGCATGGATCAGAACGCTGCTACCATCCATAATAATGTTTTTGCCAGGCTGACTTTTTAACTGGCGCATCTCCTCGATCACATCTCCACTGATCAGATTTGAATCCCGCCAACCCTCCGCCGATTTCAATGTATTGGAAACCACATACTTTTTAAATCCACTGAACGGATCTTCGGCGGGGTTGGGCTCGAACGCCTCAGCATGAGTTTGCCAGGTCTTTCGTCCCAAAAGCAATGTGTCCGCCTCAGCAAAGATCTGACTGAAGTGGGCACCAATCTCATCGTGCCAGTAGGGAAGCGTCCAACCACCATGAGTAAAACCGCCATCAGTGTCTTCCGCAGGACTGCCCGGTGCCTGAATCACTCCATCCAGGGTAATGAATTCGTGAACAATAATCTTTCTCATCGTATCTCCTTTTGAATATCCAGTATTAGCCCAATCATATGGATGCAAGGAGATTTCGTCTTGTAAAAAAACGACACGTTTTATGCAGTTCTGTGACGCGCCAGACGAAACTCAAGATAATGCTTCACGTCAGGCCATTCAGCGACCAGGATGCTGTACATGACGCTGTCACGGACTGTTCCATCACGGCGCGCCTGATGATGGCGCAGGATACCATCCTTCCTGGCACCCAAGCCTTCGATCGCCCGCTGTGAGGTGAAGTTGAAATTATCCGTGCGCAAACCGACAACTTGACATCCCAGCGTATCAAACGCGTGAGCAAGCAACAGTAATTTGCAGGTTGTATTGACGTGAGTTTTCTGCCAGCGTTTGGCATACCAGGTGTAGCCGATCTCCACACGATCAATGGCCGCGACAACATCATGATAGCGTGTCGTTCCCACAATCTCGTTCGTTGACAACTCCCGCACCGCCCATGGCAACATATCGCCAGCTTGTTGCCCAGCCAGGGCAGTTGCAATGTAATCTTTAGTCTCCGCGGGTCCCGCTACAGAAGTGACCCATAAATTCCAAAGCTCGCCATCCGCGGCTGCCGCAGCTAATGCAGCTTCATGTTCGAGCTGCAATGGTTCCAAACGAATGCCATGGCCTTCCATTGTAACTGGAGAAAGTTTGATCATTGTAGATACCCTCCACGAAAGTGGGATTGTTTGATGAATTCTACACGACTCTAAGTGGCGTTACCCCGACCTGGCGATCTCACCCGGGGTTTGGCCATACAGTAACTTCAAGGAACGCGTGAGATGGGCTTGATCGAAATAACCCGTTTGATAGGTTGTATCAAGGATGGGCACGCCGCCTTGCAACAACTCGACTGCCTGCCGTGCCCGTTCGATCTGCTGAATGGATTTATAGGTCAGGCCGGTAACGTGCAGGAAACGGCGCTGGATGGAACGCAATGAGAGAGGCTGTGTTTGGCCGTGTAACACCTCCAACACCACTGGATCGTGCCTCAGCAAATCTTTGCGGAGCAATCGATCGACAAACGTATCCACATTTTCAATTTTTGGGAATTCCCACCTGTCACCAAACAATTGGAATGAGTTCCCGTTGGTTTCGGGCAGGTGGATTTCCTTATCCACAATATTCTGTACAGGCAGTGATGGCATGAATGTACCATGCTTGAAGATAATGCCTAAAAACTCTGCATCTTTCGGAATGGGCGCGGAAGAGGCCCTGGTCTCGGGCCCGCGGATGCTCAAGATGATCCTCCCTGGTTGTTTTGTGATCACCATTTCCCAATGGCTGGCAGCAGTGGAGGTAAACGAACCGCCGCCCACACTGCGGGCCTGATAAACGGATTGAACGAAAGGGGAATCTGGAGATTCTGTACCAAGGTCAATGATCATTAAGGTTGTTCCCGCTTACCCATAAGATCATGAATTTTACACCCCTTTCCATACAGATGCATATTTCTTTTTGTATTTCAAATCGGACTCTAATTCGATCAGTTGCAACGCTTTCTCCTGGATCTCACTGGATATAGTGGCATCATAAAGATTCCGCAAGTCCACGATGATATCGTAGCGGGTCAGAGTCCCGTTCTTTTCCTTGACGCATTCCTGATACCGTTTCTCCAGGCCTTTGACCACCAACTGCTGCGCGTTCTTGCCCACCAACCCGACCTTCCAAATGGATTGCAGACAATGCCGCGCAGTGACAAACTTTTCATCTTTCGTCACATCGAGCAATTTGTTAAATCCTGGAACATTCTTCCTTTGGGGTCGCTCTTCGCAAGATTCGCAAGCAACTGGCATGAGATCGAGCGAACATGATTGTCCTTGTGTGTCAGTCCACCGATGAGGTCATCCCACGCTGCATACGCCCAATCGACAGGCTTTTCGGTCTTCTTCAAGAAAATCATAGAGGACTTGTTTTGCACCTGTCCATCTGCCGAACGGATATTATCCAAATGCGTACGAATCGTTTTGTCCATCTTCCTTCCAGAGGATTTCCTCGAATTCACGAAAAGATAATCCTTGCGCTTTCAGCGCCTCACGAAGTTTGCCGAGCGCATTCGGACCCATGCCGTGTAATTGCAAAAGTTCTGTCTCAGGGGCCTTTGTCAACTGTTTCAACGTGGTGATGCCTGCGCTTCGTAATGCACGTTGGGCAGGAGCTGATATTTTGGGAAGATCGTTTTGTTTTTGATCTATCATAATCATTGTCTCGCTATCTTACAAACCTGAAACGGAGATGCGTCCTACCGCCTGGCAGTTCCATAACCTTGATCCGTTCCAATTGAATCTGATTTGCATCAATGACTCTACTGCAAGAAGCTGTTCTTTAATAACCGAAACTCGGGCTGAAAACCAGGCGGGAGCGTAGCCAAGGCGCCGAAAAAACAAAAAAAGAAGCGGCGGCGGCGGGTACCGCTTCGCTTTGCAGACTTTTTGCTGCTTCTGCCTGCTTCATTTTTGCAATCAGGTAGCGTTGGATCCTGCGCACGTTGGTAGTGGCAGCGGATGCGATCGCCAGGCAAGCGACTCTGAACTGTCCGCGCACTGGCAGCTGGCCTGCGGGAAATGGATGTTTCACCGAGCGTACGCTGGCCTCCACGGCCGAGCGCAAGTTGTGACTGTGATCTTGATGCAGCAGATAGTTTCTGCGCCGTTGGGCCGCGCGCATTTCCTGGGTGGTGAACGTCAGCAGATAGCGCGGGTCACGCTTTTGAGGTTGGGTGCGACAACGTCCATCCAGTTGGAACGGACAGGTGGAACACAGCTCAGGATCGAAGCGCACCTGCCAACCGGTGGTGCGTCCGGCGAGAACGGGAGCCGTCTGTCCCTGTGGGCAGGTCAGGGCGTTGGGGTCGCCTTTTTCATTGTGCTCAATGACAAAGTCGGAGAGACTGAACTTGTCTGCGCTGGGCTGCGCTCCGCGAATTGCAGTTTGAATGAGAGTCACCTCTTGCTCGTGCAGGGCATCGTCGCTAACTTCAGCGCCGTAGCCACCGTCGGTGATCAGGGTTTCGAGGCAGGTGCGCTCTTTCAAATTGGGCAGGGCTTCCGCCAGCAGTTGTCCATCATCCACATTGTTCGGCGCCACTTGCACTTTGGTGATCAGTTGGATCTCATTTTCAGGATCACAAGTCTCGGTGATGTTCGCGACGTAGCCTTTGTAATGTCCGGTGCCTTTCGTGCGGTAGCTGGCTTCGAGGTCATCTACCGATTGCAGGCAGGAAGAGGTAATCTCCGTATTTTCTTTGGCGCGTGGTCCGCTTTCCAGCAGATTGAAATTCTCTGCGAATATGCGCTCCAGGACCTGGTAGGCAAGCTCGGCAGCGTAGCTGTTTTTCAACTCCTGCAACAGCGCATGAATAGTCTGCCCGATCCGCTGCAGATGTTCCTGTTGCGCTGCCTGGCCTTTGACGCGGTAGGTGTAATGTCCGGCGCTGTCTTGGATGTAGGGCGCAAAGCTTTCACTCAGGCGAGAGCGATCTGCCTCATTCAATATCCGTTCGACCCGTTGGACGGCTGCCACCAACAGTTGCAGGCGGCTGGCGCAGACGATGTTGCTGGCGATTTGCGTCGAGTCCATTCTCTGCATGCCAGTGCGGACTTTCAAATCCACGATCTGGGCATCCGTGATTTGCTCGAAGGCTTTTTCCAATAAGTTGACGCCTTCTTCCGCATTGTATTTGCTCAGCCGTTCTCGAAAGTAGTACAGCGAGCGAATCTCAAAATCACCCTCGCCCAGGCGGTCATAGCCCAGGGCGTAGCGCACTTGCAGATCGTAGCAATAGTTCTCGTACAACTCTTGATCGCTCCAGCCGAAGCCTGCTTTCAGCGCTTCCAGCCCGACCAGCACATTCACTGGCACATTCGGGCGCAGAGTCTTTTTCTGAATACAGAACCGCAAAGGACTGTTCGTCTATGCGACTGAAGAATTCTTTGTAGAAGGTGCCTGCCCAGGAGTTTTCCAGACGTTTGCGTTGTTTTTCCGGCAGTTCGCTGGCGGCGCTAATGAGTGCGGGCTGTTGGTGTTTGGTGTTTTTTCTGAACATGTGCCGATTATATTAAACTTTTGCCAGTTTGAGGAGGAGCGCCGCCCCTTTTTGCAGTGGAGTCATCAATATGCTCGAAGAATCGAAGTCCACCGCATAGAAGCACCGGCATAATATCCACATGAAGTTCATCCGCGAGATCTGCATTCAAACATTGTTGCGCAGTATGCGCGGCACCAATGAGGTTGACATCTTTCTCTCCCGCGGCCTCTTCTGCCTGACGGACCGCGCTTTCCAAACCATCGGATACAAAAGTGAAAGTTAATGCGTTGGTCTCTTTTGGTTTCTTTTCTGGAACATGATGGGTAAGGACGAAGATCGGCACTTGATACTCGTAGTTTCCCGCGAACCAGTCCGGATCTTCTGCCATGGCATAAGAATTCCGCCCCATCACCACCGCCCCGGTATTTTGTATGGATTCCTTTCCCAATTCGGTGTCCCGCCAATTAACAAGGTCAGGATAGAGTGCTTCCACGCTGCCATTACGATCATTTACATAACCATCCAGTGAAATTGTCGTTCCTAAGATTACTTTTGCCACCAGACCTTCCTCTATAGATCTTTAAGAGGCATTTAATTACTCAGATAAGCGCTGGTAATTGAATGTTTCGCTTTTAGTAAATCTTGGGGCGTGCCTTCGAACATGACCTGTCCGCCTTTGCTGCCGCCTTCGGGACCCAGATCGATGATCCAGTCGGCGTTACGCACCACGTCCATGTTATGCTCGATCACGATCACCGTATTGCCGCCGTCCACCAGCTGGTTGATGATCTCGAGCAGGTGGGCTGTATCCGACTTGTGCATGCCGGTCGTAGGCTCGTCCATCACGTAGATGCTGCCTTCCTTGTGCAGCTCGCTGGCCAGCTTGATACGCTGGCACTCGCCGCCCGAGAGGGTGTTGAGGGGCTGACCGAGCGTCAGGTAGTCCAGCCCCACCTCGCTCATCGTTTGCAGTTTACGCTGAATCTCGGGTTGGTCGAAGTACTCGAGCGCCTGACGAACGGTCATATCCAGTACATCGACGATGGATTTGCCATCCAGCTTGTAAGCCAGCACATCGTCTTTGAAGCGCTTGCCCCCGCAGACCTCGCAGGGCGATTTCACAGTTTCAAAGAAGGAAAGGTCAGTATACACCACGCCCAGGCCCCCGCAGTTCTCGCAGGCACCCTTGGAGTTGAAACTGAACAGGCCGGCGTCTACCATATTGGCTTTGGCGAAAGCCTTGCGCACATCGTCCATGATGCCTGTGTACGTGGCTGGGTTGGAACGCGAAGATACGCCTACGGCTGATTGGTCGATCAGGATCGCGTCGGGGTACTGGCTCATGAAAGCTTCGTTGATCAGCGAACTCTTGCCGGAGCCGGCCACCCCGGTGACCAGGGTTAGCACGCCCACGGGGATTTCCACGCTCACGTTCTTGAGATTGTGGACGTTCACCTTACTTAGCGTAAGCTGCTCCTTCGCCTGGCGGAACTCCTTCTTGATCGGCGTGGCCTCCTTCATAAACTTTCCGGTCAACGTATCCGCCTTGAGCAGGCCGGCATAGCTGCCTTCGTAGACGATCTCGCCGCCCCGGCTGCCGGCGCGCGGGCCGACATCTATGATGTGGTCGGCTACTTTGATCACATCGGGGTCGTGTTCTACCACCAGCACCGTATTACCCTTATCGCGTAGCTTCTGCAGCATTTCATTCAGCTGATGCACATCGCGCGGATGCAGACCCACGCTCGGCTCATCGAAGATGTATATCACATCAATCAGGCTACTGTTCAGTTGTTTTACCATCTTGACGCGCTGCGCTTCGCCGCCGGAGAGCGTATCCGTCTCGCGGTTAAGGCTGAGGTAGTCCAGGCCGATGTCCACCACGTTCTGAAGTCGCTCCACTAAGCTATCCGCCATCGGTTTGGCCACTCCGCCTTTGATGCCCTTGATCACGTCGATCAGCTCACCTACCTCCATCGAGGAAAGCTCCGCGATGTTGTAGCCGTTGATCTTGCAACTCAACACGCTCTGGTTGAGGCGCGCGCCCTGGCAAGCAGGACAGGGACCTTCGGTGATATATTGCGCGATCTTTTCTTGCGTTCGATGGGAGCGCGTTTTCAGATCGTGTTCGATGTAAGAGCGAGTGAAATTTGTGATCACGCCGCGGTAGGTTCGGTTCATATTGTCCAGCTTGAATTTTTTTTCCTGGCTATAGAGGAGCAGGTCCATCTCTTTCTTGTTGAATTCTGAAAGCGGCTTATCGTTGTCAAAGAAATCGCTGGCCGCGTAAATGCTGTCGTCGAATATTGGTCCCTGGAGGGCGCCCTCGCGCAGCGACTTGGAAGGATCGTAGAATTTTTCAGGGATGGGTTGCAACTTGCGGCCGAGCCCGTTGCATTCCGGACACATGCCCTGTGGATCGTTGAAAGAAAAGATGTTGGAATAGCCGACGAAAGGCTTGCCCACCCGCGAGAACAGCAGGCGCAGTATTGTATAGATATCCGTAATGGTGCCCATGGTAGAGTGCGAGCCGCCGCCCAGGCGCTTCTGGTCCACCGCGATCGCCATGCCCAGGTTCCCGATCGAGTCGGCCTCCGGCTGCGCGTAGCGCGGCAGGAAGTTGCGCACGAACATGCTGAACGTCTCATACAGCTGTCGTTGTGCCTCGGTCGCGATGGTATCGAATACGATGGATGACTTGCCTGAACCTGAGACGCCGGTGAAGATAGTGATCTTGCGTTTTGGGATACGTAATGAGATGTTCTTTAAGTTGTTTTCACGTGCGCCGTGAATCTCGATGTATTCCTGTGGCATCTCTCTCCTTTGTATTTTGTCATTAACGCAATGGATGGGTAAAAGCAAGGTTGCTTTCGCCCACCCATTGAAAAGTGTTGAAGCAATTTTAGAACATTTGCTCCAGGCAGTCAAGCAAAAGGATGCTTACAGTAGGGCTATCGCATCTTACGTCTAGACAATCGCATATTTGGGTGGGGTTTGCGCAAAATGCCCATATCTTCGGGTTATCTCTTGAAATTGATTTTGGAGCTTCACCATGTATGGTCGATCGCGAGTTTGGAACTCTATATTTGGGCATCAAAATTTAGATGCGATTGCCCTGATGCTTACCGACCTACGCCTGTTCGAGGTGGATCAAATTGCCATCAGGGTCTTGAAAGTTAAACCATTTTACACCTGACCCCGGTCCGTGTAGGTCGTCTCCGATTTCACTGACTTTGATTCCTTTATCGCTTAACGTTTTATGTGCCGCGTCAAGATCTGAAGTCGCGAACCATAGCGTCATCGCGCCGAGCTTCGCATTTTCGCGAAAGGTTGTCAGGGTAATAGTGACTCCACCTTCAGGGAGGATCAGTGAAACCCACCAGTGGTCATCGTCCTGACGGTAGTCCGTTGTGACTTTCAAACCGAGTTTGTCCTCATAAAACGCCTTGGCTTTTGGCATGTCACTGACATTAATGGCGAACATCATTAACTTGTCTATTATTTGCATAGTTCGTTTTCCTTTCCTATTCTTAACAGTAAATTCTTTTTATCACTCGCGCTGCTTCGATGTGTTCAACCTTAGCGCATCTCGAATGAGCGCCTTTAGCGCTGCTTCATTTACCGTGTCGCTTTCGAACAAGTCGATGGCACGAACCGTCTTGTTATCCAGGTGCGTATTGAAGAGCTTCTTTGGATCCTTCACCTGGGCGCCTTTGGGAAAGGTCAGCCTCAGGGCATTCTCACCTGCCCTGGCGGGCGGTGCCAGGGTGAGCGTATCTGCCACGCAGATGATTCCATCATGAGACCAAACGGGAACTCCCGATGGTTTGGAGGGTTTCTTCCACTTCACTTCTTCGACTATGGCAGGGTGAGCTTTCTTAATCACAACACGCAGCTGTGACAATTTCTTGCCCCGCCAATCACCCGGCTCTTTGATGATGTCATCGATTTGTTGAGATGCAGCCTTCCCTTCCGGAGAAGGATTCGAACTTGTTTTCATCCTTAGCTCGCCGCTTTCTTCACGAGTGCGGCAATCTTTTTCTCGTCGGCGGGCGTTAACTCTTTTAGTGCGAAGGCAGTAGGCCACATAGCGCCGTCATCAAGGTTCGCCGTGTCGTTGAAACCGAACGTCGAGTACCTCGCCTTGAACTTCTGCGCAGTCTGGAAGAAACAGACAGCTTTGCCATCTTTGTTGGCATACGCGGGCATCCCATACCAGGTTGTCGGCGAGAGGGATGGCGCGTTGGCTTTGACGATCGCATGGATCCGCTTAGCCATGGAGCGATCCGGTTCCTGCATTTCGGCGATTGCCGCGAGCGCAGCTTGCTCCGCCTCTTCCTTGTTCGCAGCCCGCTTCCTCTCTTTGAGGGTCTCTTTCATCGCGGCTTTTTCTTCCGCCGTAAGGCCCATGGACTTCTTGGCGGTCTTTTTTGTTTCCTTATTAGGGCTCATATGAATCTCCTTATCTGACTTGAGGTTGTTTTGACACCTTGCGTCCAAACAAATTTAGTTATATAATAAAGATACTTTATTGTAAAGATAATGTCAAGGGTATCATTATGACAAACTCTACAAAGACAGACTTGAAGCAACGAGCCCTATTGGCTATGAGAGATTATGGCGTTAATTTGACACTGCTACAGCACGCGATGACTGAATGGGCAGGACTCAACGCAACCGACATGGAATGTCTCAGGCTGTTATTCCAAAAAGGCATTGCCTCGCCCTCTGAACTTGCCAGGCATACGGGTCTTACTTCGGGTGCGACGACCGCCATGCTGGATCGGCTCGAAAAGGCAGGCTTAATTAAGCGAAGACCCAATCCCGATGATCGCCGTGGGACTCTGATTGTTCCCGCAAAATCCGCTTCCGAAAAAGCTGCGTCATGGTTTGAATCGGCGAGAAAGGCACAAGACGAATTGATTTCAAGTTACTCAGTAAATGAACTGGAAATCATTTCAGATGTTTTTGAACGGTTTGCAGGACTATGGGAACAGGAACGCGAGAAGGTACGAAGAAATCAATAGAGGAAGATCGCGTCACATCAGCAGCCGTCGTACGCCTTTTGCAGATCGGCCACGATGATCTTGTGCATCTTGAGCATGGCATTTGCAACCCGTTTTGCTTTGACGGGGTCCGGGTCGCCTATCAATTCGCCCAATTGCTTCGGGATGATCTGCCAAGCTATACTTAACAGCTTTCTCGATCAACTTATTTTGCCTTTCTATTTTAACGTCGCAGGAGAGGGGAGCATTATGACAGAAGATTGATTCTCTAATCAGATTCTCATATGTTGCCAGATGAGCAGTTTACCCAGACCGTCATCTGGGAGTCGCCGCGGTTCCCCCACAGAAAATAGGGGATAAATTTCAAAGGTTCGCCGCCGGTCGTTTCGGCCTGAATGACAACACAGCCACCCAACAGATCAGAGAGGAATTCATCGCGCAAAGAGTCAGGGTTCAACTCGGCGGTAAAAATATCCGGGTCGGGATTATCCACACTTTCGAGGCAATACACCAAAGGTCCGCGCGTCAGAGCCACTTTGCCGGCATGTCCTTTCACCTTTGGATGAGCGCGGCGCAACTGGATGGACATATCGAAGTCAAATCCGATGGTCTCGCCGTTCTCAGACCACAGGCGGGATATCGTTTCATCAGCAGCCTGACGAGGATCATAACCCGAGGCAGTTTTATCTGATTGAAATGGTATTGCCCAGGAAGGCTTGCGCAAATGAACGATAAACTTGCCAGGCCTTTCAGGCTGGATATGTATCTTCCCCGTTCCCTTCCATGGCAGATCAGATTCTATTTTGACCTTCACAGGCACGCCCATATCGATCGTGGTTTCACTGCTGATATATTGATGAATCCACAAATTATTCTCGTCGAACGAATAAATATATTTTCCAAGGTCTGCAAATACCCGCGAAAGATTGGATGGACAGCAAGGACAGGCATACCACGCCTGGCGCGTCACGCCGCCATGCACCTCCAGCGGATTGTTATAAAGATAAGTATCTCCACTGGTTCCCATGCCGACGTTGGCCGCGTTGTAAAGCTGCCATTCGAACAAATCACTGTAGCGCGCGTCCTTGGTTAGCAAGGTCATCTCCCAATTCCAAAAGAGACTGGCCAGTGAGGCGCAAGTTTCGTTATAGGCAAATTCGGGATCGAGTTTGTAATCGCCGCCAAAACCTTCGAAGCTGGGTTCCGCGCCCAGGCCGCCGGTAACAGACATACGCCGCGTGGCCATCCGTGTCCAGGCCTGTTCAAGCGTGGACAGCGCTTCCGATTTCCAATCCGACTCGCCAGCTTCGCGACAGGACATGGCAACAGCAGTTTCCAGATATCCAAACCGTACGCTGTGTCCTTCGGGGGTAGTCTGCTTGCGAACCGGCGCATGTTGTTGACCATAGAATCCGCGTAGAGCATTGCGATACCAACGTTCCCGGCTCAAGCGCGGTTTCTTCGCAAAGTTCCCATCGGGTAAGGAGAAATATTCATAGTCAGGATGTTCGCCAAGAAAAACTTTCCGCTGTCCATCTACGAAAGCACTGCGCTTGTTATAGCTATTGAATTGGCTTAACAGCTGGACAGAAAAAAATGGAATGTGTCCACGCCGCTCGATGAAGCGGCGCGCCAGTTCGAGATACTCTTCCGTTCCAGCCACACGATACAAACGAATCAGCGCGATCTCGATCTCCTCATGCCCGGAGGTTTTGTCGTTGGAGGCCTCGAGAAAATCCCGCACCAGCAAATCGGCAGCTTTGAGGCATGGAACCAGCAGGTCTTCGCGGCCCGTAGCCTCATAATGAGAGACCCCGGCTTCGATCAAATGTCCATGACAATAAAGTTCATGTTCCACGTGTAAGTTGACCCAGCGCTGATTTGGGAAATGGATCTGATTATAGGTAAAGAGGTAGCCATCGTCCATTTGGGCGCGCGCTATGAGAGCGATGAACGCATCCATAAGGGAGGCGAGTTTCGGATCGGCGTGAAGCGCATAAATCCGGGAAGCGGCGTCCAGCCATTTATAGGCATCCGAATCAGCGAAGAAGAAACCCTCGCGGAATCCGTCCTTTTCCCCGGCCGCGATGCGGAAGTTATCGATGCAGCGCGTCGCCTCCAGCTGTTCCCATTGATGAAAGATCGCCCGCGCCGCATTGACCTCCAGCCGCGGCGACCAAAAGGGATCAACAATATGCACCTGACGAGCTTTGTGTTCCTGCATATCGGCCTCCGGGTTGATTATAGGACATTATGCATTTTTGTTCGCCGCGTTTTACTCAAGATTGTATAATCAGATCGATTCTGTCATTGCGAGCCGAAGGCGTAGCAATCTCCTGTACGACCGTGAGGTTTGCTTCGGGCAATCCTTCGCTATGCTCAGGTTGCGCCACTTGCAATGACGGAAAAATAAGAAAAGGAGTCCATTCATGATTCAAACTGATCGGTATGAAGGCATATTGGCCGAGACGATGATGATGACCGGTGCGAACGGCGATTGGATCAATGCCTACCTTGCACGTCCGCTGGGGCCTGGACCGTTTCCATCCATTGTGCTGGCACATCACATGCCCGGCTGGGATGAATGGTATCGAGAGATCACCTTCCGCTTCGCGCAGCATGGATTTATCGCGCTCACGCCCAATCTATATTTTCGCGCCGGGCACGGTACACCGGAAGATGTCGCCGCGAAAGTACGCGGGGAGGGCGGCCTCCCTGACGAGCAGGCGGTCGGCGATCTGAAAGGCGCGATGAAGTTGATCCGCTCACTGCCGTATAGCAACGACAAAGTAGGCATCTTCGGCACCTGTTCCGGTGGAAGACATGCCTATCTGACGGCCTGCCGCATGCCGGGGTGCGACGCGGTGGTGGATTGCTGGGGCGGCGGCGTGGTAATGCCGAAGGAAAATCTGAACGAGAAGTCGCCTGTGGCACCGATCGATTACACCAAGGATCTTCCCTGCCCGGTAATTGGCCTGTTCGGAAATGATGACAGCCATCCCAGCCCGGAACAGGTGAATCAGCATGAGGCGGAACTCAAGAAGTACAGCAAGACCTACGAGTTCCATCGCTATGACGGCGCCGGGCATGGCTTCTTTTATTATCATCGTCCCATGTATCGCCAGGCACAAGCCGTGGATGGTTGGGAAAAGATCTGGAATTTTTTGGGGAAGAATTTAAGACCCTAGTCGTCACTACAACGCTTCGTCTTCGTGACGCCAAGGCGTCACTCCTCTCAGTGCGAGACGGGCCGCAATGACGGAAAGAATAAGGAGAATAACTATGTGCACCATGATCGTGGAAAAAGTAAAAGTGGATGGAAGCGGCAAAGGTATGAGTGGATGGTTCGAATTGGAGCAGGCAAACGTTTCATTCGACCATCCTTTTAATGCGGCATTCGAACATGCGCTGAATATCGATTTTGTCAATGAGACCCAGGGACCGTCTGCGCGTGTGGCCGTGGAGTTGAGCGAGCAGGCCGCGCGCGATTTGGTTAGAACGATTCTGGAGGTGCTTGATCGTGCCGAGGCAGGAGGACATACTGTAACAAAATCATAAACGGATTGGCTTATGTCTAGACAACTATGTTTATTACTTGTTTTCAAGTTGTAGACAATTGGGTGTCGATTGCCAGAATAGTGTTTATTTCCTGTACAAATGTGACTCCACTGCAAAAAGGGGCGGCGCCCCTCCTCAAACTGGCAAAAGTTTAATATAATCGGCACATGTTCAGAAAAAACACCAAACACCAACAGCCCGCACTCATTAGCGCCGCCAGCGAACTGCCGGAAAAACAACGCAAACGTCTGGAGAACTCCTGGGCAGGCACCTTCTACAAAGAATTCTTCAGTCGCATAGACGAACAGTCCTTTGCGGTTCTGTATTCAGAAAAAACTCTGCGCCCGAATGTGCCAGTGAATGTGCTGGTCGGGCTGGAAGCGCTGAAAGCAGGCTTCGGCTGGAGCGATCAAGAGTTATACGAGAACTATTGCTACGATCTGCAAGTGCGCTACGCCCTGGGTTATGACCGCCTGGGCGAGGGTGATTTTGAGATTCGCTCGCTGTATTACTTTCGAGAACGGCTGAGCAAATACAATGCGGAAGAAGGCGTCAACCTGTTGGAAAAGGCCTTCGAGCAAATCACGGATGCCCAGATCGTGGATTTGAAAGTCCGCACTGGCATGCAGAGAATGGACTCGACGCAAATCGCCAGCAACATCGTCTGCGCCAGCCGCCTGCAACTGTTGGTGGCAGCCGTCCAACGGGTCGAACGGATATTGAATGAGGCAGATCGCTCTCGCCTGAGTGAAAGCTTTGCGCCCTACATCCAAGACAGCGCCGGACATTACACCTACCGCGTCAAAGGCCAGGCAGCGCAACAGGAACATCTGCAGCGGATCGGGCAGACTATTCATGCGCTGTTGCAGGAGTTGAAAAACAGCTACGCTGCCGAACTTGCCTACCAGGTCCTGGAGCGCATATTCGCAGAGAATTTCAATCTGCTGGAAAGCGGACCATGCGCCAAAGAAAATACGGAGATTACCTCTTCCTGCCTGCAATCGGTAGATGACCTCGAAGCCAGCTACCGCACGAAAGGCACCGGACATTACAAAGGCTACGTCGCGAACATCACCGAGACTTGTGATCCTGAAAATGAGATCCAACTGATCACCAAAGTGCAAGTGGCGCCGAACAATGTGGATGATGGACAACTGCTGGCGGAAGCCCTGCCCAATTTGAAAGAACGCACCTGCCTCGAAACCCTGATCACCGACGGTGGCTACGGCGCTGAAGTTAGCGACGATGCCCTGCACGAGCAAGAGGTGACTCTCATTCAAACTGCAATTCGCGGAGCGCAGCCCAGCGCAGACAAGTTCAGTCTCTCCGACTTTGTCATTGAGCACAATGAAAAAGGCGACCCCAACGCCCTGACCTGCCCACAGGGACAGACGGCTCCCGTTCTCGCCGGACGCACCACCGGTTGGCAGGTGCGCTTCGATCCTGAGCTGTGTTCCACCTGTCCGTTCCAACTGGATGGACGTTGTCGCACCAGACCTCAAAAGCGTGACCCGCGCTATCTGCTGACGTTCACCACCCAGGAAATGCGCGCGGCTCAACGGCGCAGAAACTATCTGCTACATCAAGATCACAGTCACAACTTGCGCTCGGCCGTGGAGGCCAGCGTACGCTCGGTGAAACATCCATTTCCCGCAGGCCAGCTGCCAGTGCGCGGACAGTTCAGAGTTGCTTGCCTGGCGATCGCATCCGCTGCCACACCAACGTGCGCAGGATCCAACGCTACCTGATTGCAAAAATGAAGCAGGCAGAAGCAGCAAAAAGTCTGCAAAGCGAAGCGGTACCCGCCGCCGCCGCTTCTTTTTTTGTTTTTTCGGCGTGCTTGGCTACGCTCCCGCCTGGTTTTCAGCCCGAGTTTCGGTTATTAAAGAACAGCTTCTTGCAGTAGAGTCAAATGTAAATTGGACAACACTTATTGTGGGCGACTGCCATTTATGTACAATGGCGAATACAGTGGTTATCCTGCGACACTAGTAGGTCATGAGACCACATCTGAAATTGATGTATATTTGGACCCACATCTTGATGAAGATAGAGAGGTACTTATTTATAGTTATGGGCGTGAGCCTCACTGCTATGTAGAAAATTGCTATATCCAGAACAAGCCATAACAAGCCGCTGCCTACCGATTAACAGCAGTGTCAAGAGGTGAGCAGCAAGAAGATCAAAATGAGAAGAAGAAATAAAAAGCGGTCCAGATCATAAAATATGCGGAGCGCTTTTGCCCGTTCGAAAACACTTTTTCGACTATCTCGTTAGCTGGCTGAATCATTATCAGGTATCGCATTTGGAGGTTCCCAATGTCCGAGCATGTAACCATTGAGTTGCTGAAGGGTTTTCTAGAAGCATTCAATTGCCATGATCTGGATGCAGTCATGGGCTATTTCGGAGATGACTGCGTATTCTACATGCCGCGAGGCGCGGCACCTGGCGGAGATTGGTATGTCGGGAAGCAGGAGGTGCGGGCCGGCCTGACAAAACGATTTGAAGGGATTCCGAATTTACACTATGGCGACGATCAGCGCTGGATCAGTGGTGATTTCGGTGTCTCTGAATGGACACTTACCGGCACATCTCTTTCAGGGAAACACATCGAGGTGAGGGGAGTTGATCTACTCGAGTTTGCCGAAGGGAAAATCATCCGCAAGGATTCTTTCTGGAAAATACTTGAGTAACCGGCAGACTTAATTTGGAAATATTGGTGTGAAGACCATGAGAAGAAAAGTATCAGTCCCGGTAGAAAGAAGCGTGGCTACCCTGCATTTGATGGTTGGGCTCCCTTGTTCAGGGAAAACAACGCTGGCACAAAAAGCTTGAACATGAACTGCCGGCGCTTCGATTGACAGTTGATGAATGGCACATTCGTCTCTTTGGTCAAGATGCAGAAGAGCCAGAACACGATGCTCGGCATAGCCTAATCGAGGCGATACTCTGGAATATAGCTGGCAGGACGCTGGAATTGGGCACGAATGTTATTCTCGATTACGGTTTTTGGGCGCAGAGGAACGCGAAGATTATCGGTTGCGTGCGAAGCAACTTGGTGCTGGCAGCCAAGTACACTATCTGGATGTGCCGGAGGATGAGTTATTAAGGCGGCTTGAGAAAAGGAATGCGCGGCCTTCACAAGAAAGCTTTCTTATTTCCGAGGAAGCGATGAAGCCCTGGATTGCTTTCTTCCAAAAGCCGACACCTGATGAGCTTGAGCGCAGAGAGTAAAAGAAAATGTCAACGCTGCCCGTCGATTAACAGCAGTGTCAAGATGTAATGCGCCAGAAAATGAATTACCCCGCCGCAAGCGGACGGGGTATCAAAGATCTCAACCCCGTAAGGACTTTTCGCCGCAGAGCGGCGGAGTATGTATCCCGACAAGTAATCAAAAAGAGAAGCAAAAACAACAAAACGGTCCGGATGTCTCAGGCTCTGAACCGTTTGATGTTTGAGTGTAGCTGCCAACGAAAATCAGGAGTATATATGTTCAGTATGAAAGATCGCAACAACCTTCAAGATCATATTCTCGATCTGGCAAGGTCTGATTCACGAGTTGTGGCGGCTGCTGTTGTTGGTTCACTCGCGTTAAGTGAGGGAGATCGTTGGTCAGACCTCGATCTAACTTTTTCTGTAGCGGATGACTTTTCGATTTTCGATGTACTGGAAGATTGGACAAAGAAGATCATCGATAAGTTCAATGCAACACAACTTTTTGATTTACCCAGTGGAGCATCCATTTATCGAGTTTTTTTACTCCCTGGTTGCCTACAGTTCGATTTATCTTTTACGCCAGCCTCTCATTTTGGTGCTAGTGGACCAAAATTCAAGTTGCTCTACGGTCAGGCTGTCGAAAAACATCACCACCAACCACCAGAAGCGCGAGATTTATTTGGTTATGCCGTACATCATGTACTGCGTGCACGCTTCTGCATTGAACGCGAGCGATTTTGGCAGGCTGAATATTGGATTAGTGAAGCTCGTTATTCTGCTCTTCATCTGGCTTGTCTTCGCTGCAATCTTCCCGCACTTCAAGGTAGGGGTTTTGATAATTTACCCTCTGAAATTCGTGAACTGTTCAATAAGACTCTAGTAACCAAGCTGACGCGCGATGAACTATTGCACGCGCTTGGTTGGGTAATTGATGGACTCTTGTATGAGACAGATAGTGTTCAACAACTGGCAGCCCAAGTTGAACCGCAATTATCTGAGTTAACCACTGAATGGAATTCATAAAATTTCAAGAACCGCAGCCCACCGATTAACCAGCCGCTCATCCCTTCAACATCTCATCGTGAGCGTCAACTTCTTCGGGCTGGGCTAGCGGGGGCATTTCGAGGAGGGAGTTCAAGCCAAAGTGTTGTAAAAATTCAGGAGTAGTGGAATATAGAATCGGCCGACCGGGTCCTCCGGCGCGGCCGGATTCCAGAATCAGCCCTTTGTTCAGGAGGCTCTTCATCATGCTGTCACTGTTCACGCCGCGGATCGAGTTCGATCTGTGGACGCGTCACCGGCTGTTGATAGGCGATGATCGCCAGGGTCTCAAGCGCGGCACGGCTGAGATGTGTCGTGGCCTCGAGACCGAGGAAGCGTTCAACTAGTTCGGCGAGCTGCGGCGCGGTGGTTAATCGGACGCGTCCCGCGTGTCGCTGCAGGCGCAGGCCGCGGGCCATGAGAGCGGCGTCCAGTTCGTTGAGTCCGCGTTCGACCACCGAGGGGGCCACATCCAGGGCCGTCGCCAGTTGGGCCGTGGTCACTGGTTCGGCGGCGACGAACAGCATCGCCTCGATTTTGACGGAAAGTGACAATTCAATATCGAAATTTTCTTCAGAGATGGGTTCCAAGTCGCTCATGCTATAATTGCTCCGCTCAATTTCAAATTGGGTCAGCCTGAACGCAGTGACACTTGCGCCGCACGTGATTTGCTCGGCAAATCATGCAGGTGAGGGTCTCCGTCGCTCCGTGGCGGGATTCTTCGTGGTACTCCTTCGACTTCGGGCTTCGCCCTCCGCTCAGGATGAGACGCCACTCAGAATGACATGAAACTTTAGTGAAAGATTTATGAATAGAAAGAAACTTGCCTTACCATTTTTCCTGCTAATTCTGCTGCTGACCTCGCTGGCCTGTACGGTCTTTGTCGGCGGCCCCGATTATTCGAACCTGCCGCCCATTCCCGTCTCCGCCGATTTGGTCGAAAGTCTCAAGGCGGAAATCAAACAGGCTTTCGAAGCTGGCGCTACCACCGGCGTGGTCAACATTAACATCACGGAACCGCAGATCACTTCCTATATTGCCCTACGTCTGCAAAACGACCAGACTTTGCGACAGAGCGACAATACACCGCTGATCACCGATCCGCAAGTCTATCTGCGCGATGGTCAGATGCAAATTTATGGCAAGACTCAGAAAGGGCCCTTCGCCGCCAATATCGGCGTTATCGTCAGCATGGGTGTGGATGAAAACGGTCAGCCGAAGATCGACATCGTCTCCGCGGATTTCGGTCCGTTCCCGGCGCCCGATGGCCTCAAAGAGGCCATCACCGCCATGGTCAAGGAAGCTTATACCGGTTCGCTGGGTCCCGTCGCCACCGGCTTGCGCATCGAGACGATTTCCATTGCCAATGGCATCATGACCATCACAGGACGCATCCGATAGCGCAGGGATTATATCATTGTCATTCTGAACGACCCGCTCGATGGGGAGTGAAGAATCTCGACAATGGAATCGGAGATTCTTCGCTTCACTAAGAGTGACGTAACACCTTATGCACCGCATCTTCCATCCTTCGTCTTCGCTCAGGACAGGTTTCCGCCTACTCGCCGTGATCCTGACAGTTTCCCTGCTGACAGGCTGCCGCTCCCCGCAATTGACCAGCGCGGCCATCACCGTGGGCGTTAGCGCCGATGGCAAGTCGCATAACGTCACTCTGCCCGCAGGCAGCACAGTGAGTCAGGCCTTACAGGCCGCGGGCATCACTTTGGGAGACTTGGACCGCGTCGATCCGCCCTCCTATACAGTGCTCAGCAACGGCGACTCCATCGAACTGACGCGGGTCAAAGAAGTGTTCGAGGCCGAAGAACAGATCATTCCCTTCGATAAACAAATTGTGCGCAACGAGTCTTTGCCCGAGGGCGAAACAAGACTCGTACAAGCCGGTGTGAACGGGCAACAAGAGTTGACCTATCGCCGCGTCCTGGAAGATGGCGTGGAGGTCAGCAAGTCCGTGGTGAAATCCGTGACTCTGCAGGATGCCCTGCCGGAGATCATGATGGTCGGCGCACAGTCCTCCTTTGCGCCACTACCAGTTCCCGGAAAATTGGCTTATCTCGCAGGAGGTAATGCCTGGGTGATCGATACCTCCACCGCCAACCGTATCCCACTGGTCACCACTGGCGACCTGGATGGACGCATCTTTGCCATATCGCCCAACGGTTTGTATCTTATCTTCACGCGCAGATCCGCCAAGCCTGCTGACCAGGAGATCAATACCTTATGGGCGGTGCGCACCAGCGAGAGCAGCAAACCTTTCAGCACCGGCATCACGAACGTGGTCCATTTTGCTGATTGGATTCCCAACACCAATTCAATTGCCTATTCCACCGTTGAGCCGCGCAGCACTGCGCCGGGCTGGCAGGCCAATAATGATCTATATCGTTACAGCATTTCCACTGGCGAAAAAAGAAAGATCCTGGATGCCAGCAGTGGCGGCGTGTATGGCTGGTGGGGCATGACGTTCGCATTTTCAAAGGATGGACATCTCGCCTACGCACGGCCAGATGGTATCGGCACGGTCGACATCGATGGAAAATATCTCAAGCCATTGTTGGATATCACGCCATTGAACACACACAGCGATTGGGCCTGGCTGCCATCCCTCGCCTGGGGCGCGGATGGAAGCACGCTTTATTTCACTTCGCATGCCGCACCGCCGAGTCTGGTGAGTGAAGAAGACTCGCCCTATTTTGACCTCAGCGCGACTTCCTTCGAAAATGAAGCGACTTTTGATATCGTGCAACAAGCTGGCATGTTTGCATATCCATCCGCTTCGCCATTGCAATCCAGTTCCACGGAGCGGAAATACCAGATCGCCTATCTGCAAGCCATCTTTCCTTCGCAAAGTGAAACCAGTCGTTACCGCGTCGTCGTGATGGATCGAGATGGGTCGAATCGCCGAACCGTTTTCCCTGCCAATGACGCGCCGGGTCTCGAGCCGCAGACTCCCGTCTGGGCACCGGACCCCATCGAAGGACAATCGGGTGATTTTCTGGCGGTCGTCTATCAAGGTAACCTCTGGTTGGTGGATACTGGCAATGCACAGGCGTATCAAGTCACCGGCGATGGTCTTGTTACGAGGATCGATTGGAAATGACAAAAAATTCTTTATAAAGAGGTAATTAAATGCGTATTTTAATCACCGGAGCAGCCGGGTTTCTCGGCTCACAATTAAGCGACCGCCTGCTGGCCGATGGACATGAAGTCATCGGCATGGATAATTTCGTCACAGGCAATCCCGACAACATCGCGCACCTGATGGGGAACGAGAAATTCTCATTCTTCAAGCACGATGTTTCGAACTATATTTTCATTCCCAGCAAGGTGGATGCGGTCATGCATTTTGCATCTCCGGCCAGCCCAAACCCGCAATCTCCCTCGGGTTATTTCAACCTGCCGATCCAGACCATGAAGGCCGGCGCGTTAGGAACGCACAACTGTCTGGGCATCGCACGCGCCCATAACGCGCGCTTCCTGCTGGCCTCTACCAGCGAGATCTATGGCGATCCACTCGTGCATCCACAAACGGAGGATTACGCCGGGAACGTGGACCCGGTTGGGCCGCGCGCCGTCTATGACGAAGCCAAGCGTTTCGCCGAATTCTTAACCATGGCTTATCACCGCGCTCACAACGTGAACACGCGCATCGTACGCATCTTCAACACCTACGGCCCGCGCATGGACCTGGAAGATGGCCGCGCCCTGCCCAACTTGTTGAAACAGGCCCTGCTCGGTCAGCCACTGACCGTTTATGGCGATGGCGGCCAGACGCGTTCCTTCTGCTACGTATCCGATCTGGTGGAAGGCATTGTCACCTTGCTGTATTCCGATGAACATCTGCCGGTCAACATCGGCAATCAACATGAAATGACCATCCTCGAATTTGCCGAGACGATCAACCGCATCGTCGGCAACCCGGCTGGCATCACGTACGTCAAAGACGCACGCAGCGTGCGCGATCCGCAGCAACGCCGCCCCGATATTACACGCGCCCGCACGATCTTAAATTGGGAACCCCACGTCACCATCGAAGAGGGTATTCATAAGACCATGCCATATTTCAAGAAAAAATTAGGGCTTGCATGATCCTGACAGACAACAAGGAACGAACCCGCTTCCTGAAATTCGCGGCCGTAGGCGCGTTCGGTTCGGTGATCGATTTTGGGGTCGCTAATTTACTTTCTCATTCCTTTGATTTTCCGCTGGTCTACGCGGGAACTATTTCGTTTATCTGTGCCGTGACCAGCAATTTCATCTGGAACCGCTACTGGACCTATCCCGAATTGCGCTCGCGGCACCTCTTGCATCAACTGGGCATGTTCTTTTTGGTGAACATGGCTGGCATCGCCATTCGCATCCCGATCCTGCATTTTGTCGAACCGGTCATGATCAATTATTTCAGCAGATCATCCATTCGTTGGGCATCACCTGAATTCCTGGCCCGGAATTTCACACTGGCCTTAGCCATCGGTGTCGTGATGCTCTGGAATTTTTTCGTTAACCGTTATTGGACGTATAATGATATAGATTAACGCGCTGAGCGGACACCGAGCGCGGCGACACCGAACGTAGCGAGGTGGTGTAGCCCCGGTGCGAATTCGTCCAGGTAAACTCATGGCACAAAATCGCATTATTCCCATTTATAGCTCCCGCGGAGAAGTGGAAGCCTTTCTCGTATTTCCCTATCTATATAATCGTGTTGGAGAATGGATTGGCTGGGTCACGCCCAAACGTGAAGTTTATTCGGTGATGGGCTATTACGTTGGCGTGCTGACCGATGACCCGCGCATCGTCCGCAAACGCGCCGGAGACGCGCTCAAACAACGCCTGAAGCCGCCTCCCTCTCCCGGCCGGATCATCATCCCGGCGACCGTTCCGCTGGCACCGCTGATGAGCGATCTCACCCAAAGCTTCGTCGATGTGTTTGTCGAAGAGCCCGAACGTCTGCATACGGTGGATAGCGGCGAGTTCCGTGAAGACCTGGATTGAATCATATGACTGACATGGTAAACTCACAGCCATCTTTGCTGCCATGACAGAATTATTCACACCCAAATCCATGCGCGCTTCGCGCGTCACCCTATCGCAATTGATGCATCCTGAACATGCCAACCTGCTGGGCAACGTGCATGGCGGCTGGATCATGAAACTGGTGGATGAAGCCGGCGCGCTGGCTTGCATGCGGCACGCCCAGAAAAAAGTGGTCACGGTGGCCATCGACTCGATGACCTTTCGCCAGCCGATCAAGATCGGCGACCTGATCATCCTCAACGCGGAAGTGACCTACACCGGTCGCACCTCCCTGGAAGCAGAAGTGGAGGTGCTGGCAGAAAACCCCATCACTGGCGAACAAACCCACACCAACACGGCCTATCTAGTTTATGTGGCTCTGGATGATGAGGGCCGGCCCACCTCCGTGCCACCGCTGTTCGCGGAGACCGAGGAAGAAAAACAAAAGATGGAAAGAGCCAAGCATCGCCAGGAACGTAGGTTGAAACAGAAGTAAAAGGAACCACCATCCTTGCGAGCCGCCGCTGGTTGAGTGGGCCGAATGTTTTTCGAGGCCATATCGAAACCACGGCGACGAAGCAATCTCTGCCTATGACGAGATTGCTTCGTCGGGTTTCCAACGTCCTGCGTCTCAACCCTCCTCGCAATGACAGAACCGCCATGACCCAACCCCAACCCATCCAACTTCCGGAACAATCCGAACCCAAAGAGCGCACAGGGCATGCCTTTCGCAACCTGCGCGAACTGGTGGATTACGTCGCGGGGAAATCGCTGCCGCCTCTCAGCGCGGAGGAAGCGCGTGTCACGGATGTTCTGCCATTTCCCTTCCTGGCTATCGTTGGCCAGCAGGAAATGAAGTTGGCCTTATTGCTTGGATTGATCAATCCCAACGTGGGTGGCATCCTGTTGATCGGGCCGCGGGGCACCGCCAAAACCACTGCCGTGCGCAGTCTGCTGAATCTATTACCGCAGGTGGAACGCAGCACGTGTTTCTATGGCTGCCTGCCGGAAGATATCGAAGCGGGAGGCATCCAGGCAGTATGTCCGGATTGCGCAAGGAAATATGCGGAAGGCACCCCGCTCACCGCGCCTGATCCGGTGCGCTTGATCGAACTGCCGCTCAACGCCAAGATCGAAGATGTGATCGGTGGCATCGACGAGCGCGCCGCGGCTCACGAACGCATGCGTGTCCGGCGCGGCATCCTGGCGCAGGCCGACCGCAACCTGCTTTATATCGATGAGATCAATCTGCTCAGCGATGACATTGTCGAACTCGATCCTGGATGCCGCCGCACAAGGATCATATACTGTGCGGCGGGGACCCATCGCCGCGACCTATCGTGCGCGCTTCGTGTTGATCGGTTCGATGAACCCGGAAGAGGGTCGACTGCGCCCGCAGATTCTGGATCGCTTCGGGCTACGCGTGATCGTGCGTGGGTTGGAGAATGCCGCGGAACGATTGGAAGCTTATCGCCGCGTGCAGGCTTATCTGGCGAATCCGCGTCGAGATGACGGGACAGTTTTCGGCTGAGATGGAAGCGGCCGCCTCCGAGATTCGCAGCGCCCGCGAACTGGTGAAAGAGGTCGCCGTGCCAGACGGCATCGCCAATCCGGCCATCGAACTAGTGCAAAGCATCGGCATCGATTCCTTGCGCGCCGAGATCACCTGGTTTGAATCGGCGCGCGCCTATGCCGCGGCGGATGGTCGCGGTGAAGTGACGATGGAAGATCTAAAGACTGTGGCGCCGATGGCCCTGCGCCTGCGTCGTTCGCCGTTCATGAGCGAATACTTCAAGGGGCAACTGGGCGAAGAACAGGAGTTGACCGCGCTATTAGATGGCTTCGGCAAAAAGATAGTGCCGAAGAAAAAATCGGCGAAGAAAAAATGATCAAGATCGCCAACCCGGCCCATCGCATCGAAACAAAACGCTTGGTCATCCGCTGCTATGATCCTGAGGACGCCTCCATGTTGGCCGAGTCCATCACGGAAAGTCTGGATCATTTACTGCCGTGGATGCCGTGGGCACACCACGAGCCAGAGCCGCTGGAAGAAAAGGTGAAAAGACTGAGAACTTTTCGCAGTGCCTTTGAGCTACAACAGGACTATGTTTATGGCATTTTCAATCGCGGGGAAACCAAACTGATCGGCGGGACAGGTTTGCACACGCGTCTCAGTCCCACAGATCTGGAAATTGGTTATTGGATCCATAAGGACCTTATCAAACAAGGTTTAGCCACAGAAGTCACTGCCGCGCTGATCAAAGTGGCCTTCGAGATCATTCACATCCATCGCATCGAGATTCACTGCGATCCGCGCAACACGGCCTCCGCCGCCATTCCGCACAAGCTTGGTTTTACCTATGAAGGCACCTTACGCGCCAAAACGCCTTTCCTCGACCATTGGAGTGACTCGATGGTTTGGGGCTTGCTCGAAAATGAATATTCTGCCAGTCCATCTGCCGAGGTGGAAATCAAAGCCTTCGACGCCGATGGACATCGTTTGTTATGAATTCCCTTTTCAAACGCTTCGTCCAAAAACCAATTTTTATTTTACTGGCGATCAATATCCTGATCGGTCTGTTCGTATTTCGTGATTATGGCTACTCATGGGATGAGCCGCTCTTCTATGATTACGCTGATGCATTGGGTTACGCTTATTCCCCACACGAATGGTTTAGCGGCCATTTCGACTTGAATAATTCCTTCGGTCCCAGCGAGACGGATCATAAAACGCGCGGCCCGGCCTATATTTTTTTGGCACGTGAACCGGTCTATCTGCTGGAAGCCCTCGGTCTGGACGAAGCCTCGGCCTGGCATCTCATCAATTTTCTTTTCTTTCAAATCGGCGTGTACTTCCTCTATCGACTGGCAACGCACTGGATGAAGCCTCTTGCTGCGTCGGCCGCCTCCGCTTTATTTGCCTGGCAGCCTTTACTTTGGGGACATGCTTTTATCAATCCGAAAGATCCATCCTTCCTGATATTTTTTCTAGCTTCGGTATGTTTAGGCTTTGAAATGGTGGATCGCTGGAGAGATGATCACAAGACCGGCAGGCAAAAATTTCTTCGCCTGATTTTTCCGGCGATTGTTTTAGGCTTTACAACCTCCATCCGCGTGATCGGGCCATTGGCAGGATTATTGATCGTCGCGTATGCCATCGCAGTATTCGGGCGCAGGTTCACAACTTTCATTCCTCATTTCTTCTTATACGGCATCATTGCCATTCTGGTCATGTTCGGCACCTGGCCGTATCTATGGGACGCGCCGCTCATTCGCTTTGTGGAAGTTTTCCGCTTGATGTCCGATAACCCCACCACCCTGCCCATCCTGTTCGCCGGACAGGTCTATCATGCAGGTACACTGCCTCTTCGTTATATGCCCTTTATGCTGGGGACGACCCTGACCGAACCCATCTGGCCACTGTTCTCTTTTGGTGTGATCTTTGGATATTGGAAACTATTCAAAGGCAATTTTGAAGAGAAACAAAACATAAGCGATCAAGCACTCCCTATACAACGTGGGAGATTGCTTCGTCGCGGTGCCAGGTTTCAAAACCTGGCACCGCTTCTCGCAAAGACGAAAGAGCAGATTGCATCACTCACTCTTGTATTATCCTGGTTCCTGATTCTGGTGACCTATGTCCTGATACGGAGGCCATCCATGTATGACGGCTTGCGGCACTTTCTTTTTATCCTGCCGCCGATCTTTATTTTCACCGGTTTTGCCTTTGAATTCCTAATCGATCACATCGCATCATATTGGTTACACGCAGGATTGATTTTCCTGCTTTTACTTCCGGGCATCGTTGGATCGATCCAACTTCATCCCTACGAATACGCGTATTACAATTCATTCATCGGCGGAACGAGTCATGCCTTCCGCCAATACGAAACAGAATTCTGGCTGACATGCTATAAGGAGGCTGTCGAAACTTTCGATCACTCACTCGATCATCCTGTCAATCTCTATGTCCACCGCGAGGCGTACATCGCGGCTTATTACGCCCGTGCCAACACGAATGTGTATGATACGCGCGGCAACCTCAAGAAAATTAAATCCGGCGATTACGTGTTGGTCAACACACGCACAAATGAAGACCGCAGCACGTTTCGGGAAGCGCCACCTGTCCTTTTCGTGACACGCGGTCAAGCCATTTTTTGTATGATAAAAAAAATCCCATGATTACACATAAAGAACGTATTCAAACTTCCATTAATAATGAAATGCCCGATCGTCCGCCTGTAGCCCTCTGGCGACATTTTCCGGTTGACGATCAAACGCCCGAGACTCTGGCGGCGGCAACGTTGAATTTTCAGCAAAGTTATGATTTCGATCTGGTGAAGGTTACGCCAGCCTCTTCCTTCTGTCTGCGCGATTGGGGTGTTGAGGATGAATGGGTCGGCGACACGGAGGGCACCCGACGCTACACCAAACATGCCATTCAAGATCCACGGGATTGGGAAGAGCTGCCCGTTCTCAGTCCCGAGCGCGCCGCATCTCGCCAGACAACTGGCCTGTCTCCGCTTGATCCGCGCCGGCCTCGGCCCGGACACTCCCCTGCTTCAGACGATCTTCAGCCCGCTGGCCCAAGCCAAGAATCTGGTGGGCAAAGATGCACTTATCGCACATTTGCGCTTGTATCCCGAAGCCGTGATGAAGGGACTCGCTACCATTACCGAAACGACGCGTCGCTTCGTAGAGGCCTGTCTCGACACCGGCATCGACGGAGTCTTCTATGCCATTCAACATGCGCAGGCTGACTTATTAACCCTGGATGAATATCAAACATTCGGGCTGCCACACGATCAGAAAACACTCGAACCGGTAGAGTCCCTGTGGTGCAATTTGCTGCACCTGCACGGACATGATGTCTACTTCTCTCTGCTTTCCTCTTTCCAATTTTCAATCGTCAATTGGCACGACCGGGAGACACCGCCTTCGCTTTCTGAAGCACAAAAGCTCTTCAAGGGAGTCACCTGTGGAGGTATGCGGCAGGATACATTGGTTTATCAGGATCAGGTCGCGGTGAAGAAAGAGGCGGCCGATGCCATCCAGCAGACGAACGGGGAACGCTTCATCCTGGGAACCGGATGCGTGGTGCCGATCATCGCTTCGCACGGAAACATCCTGGCCGCACGCGAGAGCGTGGAATGAGTTTGCGGGTCATCGCAGGGAAAGCCAAAGGCCGCAAATTAAAGTCAGTGCCGGGCGATACCACACGTCCCATCACCGACCGCGTCAAGGAAGCGCTGTTCAATATTCTCGCCGGAGACGTTATTAATTCCAACTGGTGGGACGTGTTTGCAGGTACGGGCGCAGTGGGCATCGAAGCGCTCAGTCGCGGCGCGGCCTTCGTGCGTTTTTCGGATGCCAACCGCGCGCCGATCGAGACGATCAAGTTCAACGTGGAGCATTGTGGATTCAAATCGCAAGCGGAGATCCGTCGCGGGGATGCTTTCGCGCTGCTGCCTGCCGGGCCCGATCATTCCTTCGAATATATTTATATTGCGCCGCCGCAATATCATGAGATGTGGGAAAAGGCCCTGGAATTAGCAGATGAAAATATTGATTGGCTAAGTGAAGATGGATTCCTCATTGCCCAGATCGACCCGAAGGAATACAAGGCCTTAGTGCTGGAAAATTTGGAGGAGGTCGAACAGCGCAGGTATGGCACTACGTTGTTGGTGTTTTATGAGAGGAAAGCGCAATAAGCTATCATTGCGAGCGACTGCTAATTGAAACTCTCTGCGTCAAAACGAAGCGAAGCAATCTCTAATTCGTCAAAGGAGATTGCTTTATTCTGCGATATACAACGCTTCGACTTCCACTTCGTCTCGCTACGCTCGCTCAGTGTCCACTCAGCGCGAGAGTCTTACTTCCACGGCGCGGTGATGAGGACATTATCCTCGTCGGCCGCGTGAACGAGATAGGGCAAGCCCCAGGCCGCAGAGATGGTTTTCAATAACGAATAATGAGTATAAGGGGTGTCATCTTCGAAACCGTTTTTCACCAGCGGAGAATACAGCACAACCGGAATCCTGCCACCGGCCTCCGGCGGCAGGCCACAGCACGAGTGATTCCCCTGCCCTTCATCCCAATTCAGGATAAGTAGATAGTTTGGTCCATCCGCTTCGAGAGCCGGAATCAACTGCGTCAGCATATTCGCCAGCCAGGCATCGGTGATTTCCAATGAACAATCATGCGCGTCGTTGCAAATGTTAGGCGTGATGAAAATAAAGTTCGGCAGCGAGTGAGCTTCGATATCCGTTCGCAGCGCGGTCAAAGGGACGATGGACCGTTCACAGCGCGCCGTATCGAGTCGAATCGCATTGAAATAAATGAAGGGATTGTGTTTCTGCACATAGCTGTTCGTATCGCCAAGATAACATGGCTTGGGCATATCTTCCTGATACGTTTTCCATGTGCGGCCGGTCGCTTCGATCAGATCCGGCAGACTGGTGGCATCGACAAAACACTTCCCACAATCGCTCTGAATGCCAAATGTATCCCCGCCGATCAAGGCAATGTAATTCGGCAGGCTGGGGTGCGTGACCGCATAATATTGTGTCAGCAAGGTATGGTCATGCGCCAATTTATTGTAGTTGGATGCCGACGAATTCCCGATGACCGTGCCGAACTCTTTATTCTCGAACATAATGATCACGATGTGATCGAAGTTTGGCACCAGAGGTTCGGGTATGGGAGTTGCAGTTAAAGGAGAAGTTACGGTAGCCGTACGCACAGGCGGAGCAGGCGAAGTAGTTGAAGTTGCCAATGGTATAGGGGATGGCGTTATAGTCGTGTCAGGAATTTGCGCGCAAGCCGCCAGCGAAATTAAAAGCAGAAGAGAAATACCAAAACAATTCATATGAGTTTCCATAATTTAATAATTCCCTGAGCGCCGTTCCCGGCGCTAATACTATTTGGGAATCACCGCCGAAGACGGCAGTGTGAGCAATGGGCAAGGTTAATTTTACGATTACTTTTGGTGTATTATAGACTTAACAGCTCCAAAGCGGTGAAGGTAGCGATCAGCTACGGTTGTTGTGAAAACCAATCAAGAGAGGAAACTATGGATATCCAAACTGTAAAAATCGACAAACCGGAAGAGATCAATTTCATTCTGGGACAGTCCCATTTCATCAAGACCGTGGAGGATATTCACGAAGCGCTGGTCACAGCCGTCCCGGGGATCAAGTTCGGGCTGGCATTTTGTGAAGCCTCAGGCAAATGTCTCATCCGCTGGAGCGGCACCGACGAGGCCATGATCGAACTGGCGCAAAAGAACGCACAGGCCATCGGCGCGGGACATTCCTTCATCCTCTTTTTGGGCAATGGATTCTTTCCGGTCAACGTTCTGAACGCCATGAAGAACGTGCCCGAAGTGGCGCGCATCTTCTGTGCAACGGCCAATCCCACCGAAGTGCTGGTGGCGCAAACCGAACAGGGACGCGGCATCCTGGGCGTGGTGGATGGCTTTTCGCCCAAAGGTGTCGAAGACGAGGAAGGCATCGCCTGGCGCAAGGATTTCCTGCGCATGATCGGATATAAGATTAAATAACTGAACGCAAAACGTCCCGAAGGGTTCTGCGCGCGTCAAGCTCAATTCGTTCAAGCTTTCGGGACGGCTTCCATTAGTTCAAATGGGTTAACCTTCATTCCCGGCGACATGCTAGAATGGTAAAAATTCACATGGAGTGAATCAAACATGACCACACGCCGCGCCCCCTCCAGAATCATCCCCCGTGCCTTTCCGGGTATCCGCCCGGATGAAATCGAAGAACTGATTTCGAACAGCAAGGTTCTGTCCTACGAACCCGGCGCTGTGTTGTGTCGCGAGAACGCCGTGGAGGATTGTTTTTACATGATCCTCGAGGGCGAAGTGGAAGTCAGTAAGAGCATTAACAATACAGAGGCGCGCCTGCTTAAAACTCTCGGCCCGGGAGACTTCTTCGGGGAAATGGCGCTCATCCACAACACGCCACGCGCCGCCACGGTCACGGCCAGGACACCACTGATCACGCTCGTGTTGGATAAGGCCGCCTTCAATCGCGTGCTGCACAACAGCAGCAGCATCGCCATGGCCATGGTGCGCGAGATCAGCAATCGCCTGCGCGATAACGATCAAATGGCGGTGGAGGATCTGCGCATGCGGGCGGGCGAACTGGCCGAGGCTTATCAAAAGCTGGCAGAACAGGAGCTGGCGCGGCGTGAATTTCTCAGCAACGTCGCCCACGATCTGCGCACACCGCTGATGATCGCCGGCGGTTATCTCCAGATGCTGCAGAAAGGCATTATCAGCGGCGACCAGCTTTCGGCTGGGATCGATACGGTGGCGCGCAACGTCCAGCAGATCATCACCCTGGTAAACAACATCCTGTTCCTGCAGGAGATGGAACTCGTCCTGCCGGAATTCCAGGCGGTGGATATGAACGAGGTGGCGCGCGCCGTGCTGGAGAAATACGCCTCCAAAGCACAGGAGCGAGGCGTGATGCTGCGCGTCCTCCCCAGCTCGGGCCTGCCTCCGGTTTCAGGCAACTCAAAGTCCCTCGAGCGCGCGCTGATGGCCCTGGTCGATAACGCCATCAAATTCAGCCCCCAAGGCGGTGATGTGCAGATCAGCCTGAAGGCCGGGGATGAAACGGTTTTGGCCGCGGTTGCTGATCACGGGATCGGAATCCCCGCCGAAAATATGGTGCACATCTTCGATCGTTACTATCATCTCGAAAAGAGTGGAGACGATCTCTTCGGCGGAATCGGTTTGGGCCTGTCGATCACGCGTCAGGTGATCGCGCAACATGATGGCAGGCTGGAGGTGGTCAGCACGCCCGGAAAAGGCAGCACTTTTACCATGACTCTCAAACAATGGAAGGAAGATGATGCACGTGACATATAAGACGTTCAGAAGATTTCTCAACCTGCTTCTTCTCATTTTTTTCGTGACAGGCTGTTCGTTTGGAGGGCAGAACAGTCCGGCGGGCGGGCCAGCAGGAGCGACGAATACACCAGTGGAGGGAGAAGGACTTTGTGCCAACCCATATTATCCGGTTCTGCAAGGTGCCACCTGGACGTATAAGACCAGGGGCGGCGCGGCCGGTGATTACAGCTACACCGATACGATCACCGCGGTGCGGGGTGATGGTTTTACGCTCAGCTCTCAATTCGACAAATCGACCGTCACGCAGGCCTGGCAATGCATGGAGGACGGCCTGGTCGCACTGGAACTCGATGGACCCACCGTGGCGACGCTCGGCTCACAAGATATCAACGTCGCCTTGAATGTAAAAAATGTGACCGGCACCACTGTTCCCAGCGAGATCGAGGCTGGTGATCAATGGCAGCATGCCCTCGAATTCGAAGGCACGATGGTCATTGCCGGACAAACCGCGCAGGCCGATGGAAATATCCAAAGCAATTTCACTGCGCTGGGCAATGAAAGCGTCAGCGTTCCGGCCGGGACTTTCAACGCCATGAAACTGCACGTGGATACGGCGCTCACCATGAGCATCAAGATTCAGAGCTTAACGGTGCCGGTGACCTTCTCGACTTCTGAGGAATATTGGCTGGTACCCGGTGTGGGACGCGTCAAAGCCAGCGGGCAAGGCAATGTGGCCGGCGTGGCTTTCGACGAAACGATCGAATTGCAATCTTATAAGATTCCCTAGGTAGGTACGTGTCACCCTGAGTGACACCTGCACTGCACGCACTGCGTTTGTGGCAGCGCAGTGCAAGTGAACGAAGGGTCTCCGCCGCAAAGCGGCGAGATTCTTCGTCGTGGCGCTACAAGCGCCACTCACTCAGAATGACATGCCAAAGTGCGAGCCGACAGCGGATCGCATACATACAGCCGCCAGTGCATAGCATACAAAAAAACTTTCATCACCGCCAGTACTTCATCGCAAATTTGCAGATTTCACGGCTATTTTCTGGCTTTTCCGCAATTTATTAACAATAAAATGTAAGCGATGCACTGGCGGTACTTTTAACATTCGGTGAATCAGCAATGCACTGTCGGTTCGCACCAAAGGATTTCATAGAAGCACTTTATTTATCCAACAAATTCGACCTTCAATTTTTCACCTTCATCATAATACGAGCGGCCAAAAAACGGCGGATCGCCGCGCTTCATTCCGCGAATCTTTGCCAGGAGAATCGGCAAGTCTTCCACAACCGGCAGCTCGCTGACTCGCTCAAAGGGAATCCACTCGGCCAGTCCTTCTTCCGAAGGGCGCGGTTCGCCTTCCGAGCCTTCGCCGCTAAACAAATGCAAACTGATGCCGGTCTCACCCGCGTCGATGATCAGACTGCCACACAGCCACAGGTCGGCGGTCAGGCCGGTCTCTTCGAGCAGCTCCCGCCGCGCGGCGGATAGGACAAACTCGCCCCTTTCCACGTGACCGCCGATACCGTTGTAGCGATTCGGCCACAGACGTTTGGTCGGCGCGCCTTTGAGCAGCAGGACGGTCTCGCCGCGCTGCAAAAAGATCGCCACGCGCGGGATGACGGTATAACGATTTTTAGCAAGGCCTTGATCAGATTGGGGCATGGTTCATTGTCCAGAATTTTTTGGCGTGCGAAGTGACTTTTGAAATGTCAGTTCCAAGATCATTTGATAAGTTGGTTCTTTCCTGTTTCAGGTTGAGGCGATATAAATCATAATGTAGCCACAAGTATAAACAGATATAAGGGCATAAATTATTGAGCCCGGCAATTTATGACAGGGAACCAAGCTGTTACTCTAGAGCAAGGCCATGCTACGAGAGCCTCTCAAAGAAAACTCTAAGAGAAATATTGATCGAAACAGGTAAGGAATTTGCCGTTGGATATATCTGTTTTTATCAATATTTTCAAGAATGGAGTTTAAGAGCTAGCAATTGTTGGACAACTCTGAACAGGCCGACACCCCGGCCAGAGCGAGCCCGTTATCGAAGCGATTGATTTCCACTTGGCGCTGGCTTACCCAACCAACGAAAGCACTTTCCGAATCGGAAGAACGCCGTGTACATCTGCTCACCTGGATACTGTTATTTCTCATTTTCCTGAGTCTGACGGCCCTGTTCCTGGTGTTTTTGTTTGATCCTCCCGATGGCAGCCGCCGTCGCGTGTATATATGGCTGATTCTTGGGCTAATAGCCCTACTCACGTTTGCTTACGTATTAAATCGTGCAGGCCATTATTCTACCGCGGCCGCGTTAACCGTTGCCTGCGCAATCACGGGACCTTGGGGCTCTGTAGTATTCGATGCTGCTGTTCTGCAAGGGGATTTTGTTCCTCTCACGTACGTGTCGCTGACAATATTATTATCGAGCATGCTGCTCCCGCCAATCACTACAATTCTACTAGCAGGGATTCAATTATTGGCGTTGGGGCTCTTGCCTTTGTTCAATTTCCCGACTACCTCGATCAACTGGCCCAGCCTGGTTGCCATGATCTTCTTTACAGCCATATTAAGCATTGTTGCCAACCTTATACAACAACGCGATATAAACCTGATCGAAAGTCATAGACGTCAGCTGGAACATTTAAACACTTTAACGTACGCCCTTACCCACATTACTACCCAGATCGAAAAAGAACTCAGTGAAGAGACAATTATTCAGAGGTTGGGCGAAGAACTTGATAAGGTCGGTTTCACGTGCACTATAGCACTTTATGACCAGGGGCAAAGGCTATTCACAATAAATTACAGTTCCATGACGCCAAAAGTCCTTGAACAAATGGAGGCCGGGCTCGGTTTTCAATTGATCGGATCAACCTTTCCACTCAAGAGATTGAACTCAATCCTCAAGATCGAGGAATCACTTCAACCTGTGGTTGTTAGTAAGCCTGCGACAGAAATTCAGGTGTTATTTACGGAACGTCGTGAACATGGAGTTGCAGAAATCCTGCTAGGCATAGGGCTTGGACCAGAGGCAGAGCTTTTACGTTCGCCATTGGTATTCGAAGAAAAGCTATTGGGGATGCTATGGTTATGGGGACAAGACATTCATAAAACCGACCTGGCAATACTGTCCATTTTCTCCAAACAGGTTGGCATCTCTTTGGAACGTATGCGCCTGTTTCAGGAGATTCAAAGTCAGGCTTTGACTGATCCGCTCACAGGTTTGCAGAATCGTCGCAGTCTGTTCGAACTGGGAAAAATAGAATTTTCCAGGGCAGATCGTATGAAGCGCCCCTTCTGCTGTCTGATGCTGGATCTAGATCACTTCAAACAAATCAACGACAGGTATGGTCACTTAACCGGTGACCAGGTCGTTCAGGAATTTGCAAGGCGCTGCAGTTCTTCCGTTAGAGATGTAGATCTGATTGGCCGATATGGCGGCGAAGAAATCCTCATATTCCTGCCCGAAACTGTCATGGAGAAAGCGGTACAGATTGCGGAGCGATTGCGAGCACACATAGCTGAGATACCTATGTGTGCTCAACTATTGCATATCACTGTCAGTATTGGCGTTTCCCAGAGGGATGAGCACACACTTGCACTGGAAACCCTGATAGCTCGCGCGGATCAGGCAATGTACGTGGCAAAACACAAGGGACGAAATCGTGTAGAGATTAGCATATAGCAGGGGGCCTGGCGAAGCCGTGTCGAGTTCAATCAAAATCGCTTTTTTTCGTGGTCTTGAGTGTTGTCCTATTCGTGGGCGAATCTTGTCGCGCCAGCCGCCGGTAACGCGAGCCATTGAGCAGTGGTGTGAACCGATCTTAGAAAAGTGAGACACTAAATATGCCAGTTCGTTACAATATTAGCCCCGAATTGAATATCATACTTTATCTTGGTGAAGGCCTGGTTACCGGCTCAGACCTATTCAACACGGCAGCAACTATATTTTAAGGATAAACGGTACAAGTATGGCATGGCGTTACTAATTGACCTGCTTTCTGCAACCCTTGATTTTGAATTACAGGATTTGCGTCGTGCGCTCACTGAAACGAACCACGTCAAAGAAAAAGGACTTGAGCCTGAACAAATAATCATACTTTCACAAAGCACAGGTATTCATCTGGCCTGTTAAACTCTAAATCTGCTGTCAAGCAAAGATGCCATGAAATTAGACGCCTTCCATACACTAGAGCAAGCACTTATTTCATTAGACTTCACGACACATCAACAAGAAATTATTCGGTTTTTGGCACGAATCAAAAGAAGCCGGTCGAAAGTAGGTTTGGAGAAAGTCAGAAATGTACATAAGTGATTTGGTTTGAACTAGTTTTTTGGAAGCAAATACATACGAAAGGTTTAGTTGAGGAGTCTTACTATGCCCCAAAGATCATAATGAAGGCTCTAAATTAACATGAAAATGAAAACGAGTTTTCAAGCCCTCTGCCCACCGATGAGTAGCTGTGTCAACAGTAGGAAGGAAATGGGCGAAAAGAGAAAAGAGGTTCGCAGATTTGGGGACTTGTAGACGTTTGGTCTGGCACGAGGAAACATACTTTTCAGCAAAGGCAATGCGTCACCGGCGAAACAAAAAACCGAAAACCGCCTACAACGCGAGAATTCGCTCTCTCGCTTAACCCCAGGGAAAGCCGCGCTTCAAAATCAGTTTTTCGACGGTCTCGTTAGGCAACCCCGTACAAAACAGTAATAACCTGATGGAAATAGAGAAAATATTCGGCATTACTTTGAAGACGAAAAAAACACTCAAGGTATAATCCCTTTCGAGCGTTATGCATCTTTATCATAAAAATATGGTTTCAGCCATGCCCGAACTCACCCACGATTTCCAATTCCTGCCATCCGAATATCAGCAAGTCATTCAACTGGCACAAGAGAAGAATAACATTGTCATCGCCCCCCTGCAATTGCTGGTGGGAGGCTGGTCGGGCGCGGTGGTGTATCTGGTCAGCGTGGCGTGGAATGAGACAAAGCGCGTCGAGCATTGTATTCTCAAACTGGATCGCAAAAGCAAGAATGCCAAATCGGATGAAGTCACGCGTCACAATACCGTCATGGAAAAAACCGCGCCCGAATTTGCCCGTGCGCACATCGCCGAACTGGTCTTCGAGCGAGTGGAGCACGAAGGCGCGATCGCCATCTTTTATCACATTGCGGGGGAGTCACTTCAGAAATACCGCCCGCTATCAAATTACGAACGGCAAAGCCAGCTTCAGATCATTTTCACGGAGACAAACAAACTCTTGTTGAGCGGTTGGAACGAACACCTGACCTTCGAGCAAGCTGTTCACCCGCAAAAGATTCTTGAAAAGTGGCTTGGCTTTCGGTTGGACGAAGGCGGGAATATCGAAAAATTCCTGAGCGATATCTGCCGCGTCAACCCAACAACAGCAGGCTTGCTCGTCAATGGACATGTCTTTCCCAACCCGCTGTTGTACGCGCGCAAGATCGAGCCGTGGGGAAACGTGCGCGCGATGGACGTCGCCACGGGCTTCATCCACGGCGACCTGAACACGAACAACATCCTGGTCAAGTTCGGGGACGATAAAGAGACTCTTGCGGGCTACTACCTGATCGACTTCGCGCTGTTCAAAGAGAACATGCCTTTGCTTTATGACCAGCGCTATCTCGAATTGTCATATCTCATGCTGGCGCTGTCGCAGGTTGCGTTTGCGAAGGCGGTCAACTTCCTCAGTCTGCTTGCCGTGGCGGATGTGCCCGATCCGCACAAGGTGCCGATCGAAGTCTCGGGCGTCAGCGCAGTTGTCGGGCCGGCAAGAGGCGCATTCGCAGATTGGGTGCAGGCGCACCATCCCAGTCTGCATGATGACCTGTGGGGACAATACTGGCTGGCGGGAGTCGCCGCGGGGCTGGCGTATTGTCACAAGGCGGGGCTGCCCGAAGAACAGCGTCTTGCAGGGTTGATCTACGCCGCCGCGAATCTCAGACGATATGCTTCGGTGTTCAAACTGCCGCAGCCGACAAATGTTGAGTTGCTCTACGATGAGAGTCAAGCAAACTCTTCGCAAAGCAAAAGGCCGAAACATAATCTGCCCGCGCAACCCACGCCGTTCATCGGGCGCGCCGCGCAACTCGCCGCGCTCAAAGATATGATTGCAAATCCTGATGTGCGCCTGATCACATTGATGGGACCCGGCGGCACGGGGAAAACGCGGCTCAGTCTGCAGGTCGCACAAGAGTCGCTTGATCAATTCACACACGGCGCATTCTTTGTGCCTCTTGCAGACGATACCGACTCAAATCAGTTCATCTCGCGCGTTGCCCAACAACTGGAAGTGAAAGAAGGCGGACGCGCGTTGCTCGATAACGTCAAGGATTATCTCCGTGATAGAAAACTTTTATTGGTGCTCGATAACTTCGAGCAACTCATTTCCGCCGCGCCCGTGGTTGCCGACCTGCTCGCCGCCGCGCCGCAATTGAAGATCATCACCAGCAGCCGCATTGCGCTCAAAGTGCGCGGCGAACACGAGTATCCAGTCCCGCCATTGGATGTGCCACAGCGTGAAGCAACTCTCGAAGAACTGAACAGATACGAATCCATAAAAATGTTCGTGGAACGCGCCAGCGCCGCCCAACCGAATTTTTCTTTGACGAAAGACAACGCCTCCTCCGTGACAGAGATCTGCCTCCGTCTCGATGGTCTGCCTCTTGCCCTGGAGCTTGCCGCGGCACGTGTCAAGTTGTTGTCGCCACAAGCAATTTTGTCACGACTCGATGACCAACTCAAACTGCTGACGGGCGGCGCGCGCGATTTGCCGTCGCGTCACCAGACTCTCCGCAATACGCTTGAATGGAGTTACAGCCTGCTGAACGATAACGAGAAAAAGTTGTACGCCCGTTTGAGCGTGTTCGCCGGCGGGTTCACAATCGAAGCCGTGGAAGCCGTGTGCAACACGGATGGGGGACAAGACATCCTGGAAGGATTAACTTCACTCGTAGATAACAGCCTCCTCCGTCAGGAAGAAGCGAGTGAGGGCGAGCCGCGCTTCTCCATGCTGGAAGTCATTCGCGCGTATGCGGTGGAACGTCTCACTGAAAGCGGAGAGAGCGAGTCTCTGCAGGCAAATCACGCGCAATATTTCGGGAACATTATTCTCACGCAGGCAGGGCAGGGACTTTACAGTGCCAACGCTGTTTACTGGCTTGGCTGGCTGGAACGCGAACACGATAATATTCGCGTTGCATTGGGTTGGAGTCGAATCGAAACCCGCGTCCGTTGAGTTTGCCGCTGGGCTGGTCATGTCATTGGTCTGGTTTTGGTATCGGCGCGGCTATTTCAGCGAAGGACGCATGTGGTCGGGTCGTTTGCTGGCAACACCTGCCGCAACGATCAGATCACCCGCCCGCGCAATTGCCTTGCAGACAAACGCGTTGATGGCGATCTGGCAGGGCGAGCAGGACCTTGCCCTCTCGCAAATCAAGGAAAGCCAGGAGATTCTGAGCGATCTCAATCAGGGTCAGTTGAGCGGCTTGATCACGCTTGGCAAAGGGATCGCCCTGATCAATAAGGGACAGGACCGTGAAGCCCAGCCCATGCTGCAGGCAAGCCGCCAGTTTTTCAAAGAACAGAACAATCCCTTCTTCCATACCCTGTCGCTGGTGCATCTCGGCAATGTGGAATTAGGCTTGGGCAACATCGAGCGGGCGCGCTCTCTGCATGAGGAAGCGCAGGTCGAAGCTCGGACATTGAATGAGGGCTGGCTTCTCAGTTTTGCGTTGAACAATCTTGGTGAGGTGGCGCGTACACAAGGTCAATACGAACTGGCGCGGAAGTATTATGAAGAATGTAATTCACTGCTCACCGATTCAGGGGACAACGGCGACAAGGCGCGTTTTATCCACAACCTGGGATATATCGCCCAGCATGAAGAAGAGTTCGAACTTGCCGAAGCGCAATTCAGGAAGAGCCTGAAAATGTTCCGCCAGTTGGGCAATCGGCGCGGCATGGCGGAGTGCATGGCAGGGCTGGCAGGTTTGAAAGCGCGGCAGGGACAGATCAAATGGGGTGCGGTCATGCTTGGCGCGGCCGAGAGCGTATTGAAGATAGCAGGCGGTGCATGGTGGCCCGCGGATCGGGTGGAAGTGGAGCGTAATCAGGAAATGATCCGTTCGGCGCTGGGGGAAGAAGGCTATGCAAGCGCCCAGAAAAAAGGCGCAGCGATGACTCTTGAGCAGGCGTTGGAATTTGCTTCTGATTCAAAATGAATGAATTGCGCGTCCGCGTTGCAACATACAACCAGGTGGTGTTTCCGCACCCTGAAAACGGCGTAACCATGCTTGCGCTGGAACGCAAGGCGACCGTGTTGAAAGATGGCAGCGTCAGCGTCCGCGCACAGCCGTTGGGCGGGGAGTGAAAATCTTAAATCAAAAGCCTTTGATGAAAATGCTCGGCAAGATTCAGTTCGATAGCGAACGCTCAAAACAGGAGCAGGATTTCTGCATTTTGATCCAGCCATCTCAGTGGGATGTCGTCAAGCAATATTGCCTAGAGCACTTTGAAGACCCCACCGACCTCGACCTTGAGTCCGGACCTGATCGTGAACTGGTGGAGGAATTCAAAGAAGTGATGGGGGTGAGTTTGAAGTCGAGTCCATACACGGTTCAACCGACGCCCTTCCCTTGCATAGGATGCGAGAAGCCTTTCTTGCTCTTCCCCTCGAAAAGCGATTCGACAACATTGAAGCGGTTCATCAATGGCGGTGGGGATTAATTGATACTATTGGTATGACCCCTCAATTTATTTTTCTGCATGTTGGCAAATGTTGTGTTTATTACATTCCAAAACGGGATTTTACATCCGAGGAGAAATTTCTAGAGTTTGGAAAAAAACTGGTGGAATTACAGAAGAGAAATAAGTATCAACCGTTTGCCACAGACGCAGTAGGCTGAAAGATAAAATCACGTCCACCGATGATGACCGGTATCAAGAGGCGAATCGGATCGCTTCACCATTGGAGCGATCCACTGGCGAAACAAAAAAATGGAAACTGGCTGTCTTCAAAGTCATTTTTTCGACAGTCTCGTTCGGCGGCAGTTTGAGAAGGGAGCGAGTTAGCATATAATGTTTCCCATGAATTCCAATAGAGCGATGCAAACAGTTTACGAGGCGACAGGCGGTGGCGACGGGCTGCTCAGATTGGCAAGCGCGTGGCACACCCGGGTACTGGAGGACGCAGTGGTTAGCCATGCGTTCAGCCACGGTTATCAACCACAGCACATCGAGCGCCTCGCCGCATACTGGGCGGAGGCACTTGGTGGACCAACAACCTACTCCGACCGGTACGGGGATGAGACCTCCGTCGTACGAATCCACAGCGGCAACGGGCTGCACGAGGAAATGGACCAGCGGGCGATCGCCTGTTTCGATCAGGCGCTGGAAGACGTTGGGATGGCGCGTGACGAAAGCCTCCGAGGCGTACTGCATGATTACTTCGCCTGGGCCACCACTACCACGATGGCGCGTTACCACAACTCGGCAGAGGATGTGCCGAAAGGATTGCAGATCCCGAAGTGGTCCTGGAAGGGACTCGTCAGTGGATGACACACTGACGTTATTTATAAGTACGAGATGATGCCCGATGTCGGGTAGCGAGGTCAATTAGATCATTTCACCATTGGGGCCGATCCCTGACCTTTGGCGGAACGAAAAACCGCCTGCAACGCGAGAATTTGGTCCCTCGGTGGCTCTCCCCAAAACCAGTTTTTCGACAGTCTCGTTGGGCCACCAACCGCCTATTTTACAGATGAGGAGAAATAACAGATGACAACCAATTCACGCAAATGGCAAGCCCCCAAACCAGAGAGAGCAGCCATACAATGGCTGCTTGATTCTGATCCTTCGATCCGCTGGCAGGTAATGCGAGACTTGACCGATGCGTCCGAGGAGGAAATTGCAGCCGAGCGTGCCAAGATCGCCACCGAGGGCTGGGGCGCTACACTTCTCGCGGCACACTCCGAGGATGGCACCTGGCCCGGAGAAGCCCGCTTTCCCGAATGGCCCACCCTGCGCACTTTATTGTTGTTGCATGACATGGGACTCGACCCGGCCAGTGAGCAAGCCAAGCGCGCTGTGGGCAGAGTCCAGGAGAACGTCAAATGGCTAATGAATATTACTCAGGATGAGCTGCCAAAAGACGAAGACATCAGCTGGTGGCACAAGCCTTTCTTCGCCGGCGAAGTGGAGCCCTGCATTAATGGTCGCGTTGTAACCGTGGGCGCGTATTTTGGGGTGCACATGCACCCTTTGGTAGACCGGCTACTGGGCGAACAGATGACTGATGGCGGCTGGAATTGCGATCAAGAAATCGGCTCTACGCGTGGCTCCTTCCACACTACGATCAACGTCCTTGAAGGTCTGCTGGAATTCGAGCGCGCCACCGGCGGCTCGCCCGCCGTAAAGGCAGCACACGGGCGCGGGCAGGAGTACCTGCTCTCACGTCATCTCTTTAAGCAGCTATCGACTGGCGAACCGATCGAGCATGACCGCAAAGGCGGCCCTGTCTGGACGCAATTCTCTTACCCTGCCGGCTGGCACTACGACATTCTCCGCGGGCTGGATTATTTGCGCAACGCCGGCGTGACACCAGACCCGCGCATGGCCGAAGCCATCGAGATCGTTGCCTCCAAGCGCGATATGGACGGTCGCTGGGTGCTGGGGATAATACACCCCGATGAAGTCATCGCAGAACCCGGTATAACCGAAGGCTCACCCAGTCGCTGGAATACCCTGCGCGCCCTGAGAGTGTTGAACTGGTATTCAGCGCGAGAATAGCGCAAATACCGAAGGTAGCCCACCGATTAACAGCAGTGTGAAGGGATGAACGCAAGGAAGTCAAAACGGGAAGTAAGAAACAAAAACGGTCGGGAGGTTGCACACTCCGAGCCGTTTTTTGTCCGTTGTTTTTGGCGTAGAGACAGCCTTCCAGACCCCCGCCCGGTTCGGGCGCGATTGTTTTCCATTTGCAGAACGAACAGCATCCGTTATTTGATGTGCTGGCGGTAAGGTTGGCATCAGGTCAGCACAACCGGGTAAAATTCCAAGCGTAATAAAAAATTGAAGCAACGCAGTGTAGCGTTTACTGGAAAACACTAGCGAGCGGAGACTCATAAATCAGATTGACACAAAAATGCCGCTGGGCATTCAACGTGACTTAGCGATTGTTGCCAGCTCCACGTTCATTTGGGGTTTGGGTGAAGGTTTTTTTATCTTCTTCCTGCCGTTGGCTCTCCAGAGGTGGCCCACAGATGCAGTACAAATCGGAGTTGTACTCAGTTTGATTGGTGTAACGATGGCGGTCGTACAGGTACCAGCCGGATATTTTTCGGATCGTTTTGGCCCGCGCCCCCTCATTTTTGCATCCCTGCTATTAGGGATCGCCTCCGCCATCGTGATGGCGGCGGCTCGCAGCCTGCCTTTTTTTGTCGCCGGGTTATTGGCTTATGGCTGTACTTCGTTTATTAGCGCGCCCCTGAACAGCTATTATACAAGTTTACGCGGTAGTTGGAGCGTGCAGCGCGCGGTCACGCTCCATCCTGCCGCCTTCCAGACGGGCGCCATCCTTGGACCTATATTGGGCGGCTGGATCGCAAACAGAGCCGGACTCGCCATCGTCTTTCGGTATTCCGCTGTACTTTTCGTAGCCTCTACGCTCGTAATGTCTTTGGCCAGAAGTCCAATAAAGTCGGAGCAGCCAGAGGGTTCCATCCCTCTCGGCAGCCCCCTCGCGAACCGCCGGTTCCTTGGATTACTGGCGGTCGTTTTCTTCACAATCATCGCCATCAGTGTCCCACAGCAACTTACCTCCCTTTATCTCCAAAACGTTCGTCACATTTCGATCCAACAAATTGGAACGATGGGCACAATGGCAAGCATAGGCACAGCCATCATTGCCTTCTCGTTCGGGAATCTACGCGTATCCACTGGGATGCTGATCGCGCAATTATTTCTCGCTGGCTTTGCTCTCTTAATGTGGCAGGGACAAAGCGTGATGACCTATTTCGTGGGATACTTTTTCATTGGTGGGTACCAACTTTACCGCTCCATGGCAATGGCTTTTTCGCGCTCGTTGGTCAAAGTCGAGGATACCGGATTGGCATATGGTCTCGTGGAGACGGGGAACGCCATGGCAGTCGTCGTTGCTCCACTTGCAGCGGGATTGCTGTACAATTACCGGCCAGAGGCAGTATACATTGCCAGCCTGGGGGCGCTCGCCATCACCGTGGGCCTAAACGGGTTACTCTTTCATAAAAAGTACAATGGGTAAGTGAGAACAGCAAAATGAGATTCCTTTGTAATCACTGCGATGCAAAGCTAAGCGCCAAGCACTACTGGGAAGGACTTTCGATTGTCTGTCCAAGCTGTGGTCAAATCACCGAATTGAAATACAGAGTCGGTCAAAGTATCCCGAATACAGAATACAGTATTTCCTTCAGTGACTTCAAGCAGTTGCTAACGGATGAGGCTTATGCAAAAGCAGTAGATCCTCTTGTCAAGCAACTTCTTAAATGTTCGATTGAAAGAACAGAGCCCGGAGTAAAGTTGATCGATGAAGATGGGTCTTTCATCCCCCTGGAGGCGGCGCACCTGGAAATACAACTGGATCAACACGCTCAACGACTTATTTATGGCACTGCCATGAGTCAGTGGCGTTAAGTTGATCCCAAAATCAGTGTATGTTCCAGAATTGATGATCGATCAGGAGAATAACGAATGAACAAGGCAACTTCCAGAAATATTGGCAACAAGGCCAAGCCCATCACATTTCATACCACCATTTTGCAAACAGGGAAAAACACGGCGGGCATTCAAGTTCCCGAAGAAGTCATCGAAAAGCTCGATGCCGGGAAAAGGCCGCTCGTGCGCGTCACCATCAATAAATACACATATCGCAGTGCAGTGGCTGTCATGGGTGGCCGGTATATGATCAGTTTTAGTCCTGATCATCGAAAAGCGGCCGGTGTCCAGGGCGGCGAGCAGGCGGATGTCACTTTGGAACTTGATCTGGAACCGCGCACGATCGAAATTCCCAAAGATTTGAAGGAAGCCTTAGTCAAGGCCAGCGCGCTCGCGGCTTTCGAAAAATCGGCGCCCTCCATGAAAAAAGAATATGTCCGTCAGGTGGAAGAAGCCAAGGCGCAGGAAACTCGTGAACGCCGCATTGGTAAGATCGTAGAGAAATTGAGGGCAGGTTGATCCGTGGCTTTATCCCAGCCGCCGAGCGACGGAGCTTATATTCATGAACCATCTCTTTTGAAGGAATGATCATGCCTGTACCTGCCTTTGGAGTCATCTTCCATCCATCCTTTCCGCCTGAACATTTAGCAGATTATGCCCAGCGCGCCGAGTTCGGCCGGCTTTGATGAACTATGGCTATGGGATGATGGCTTCCTGCCCGGAGCCTTGACTTCCGCCGCCATCGCACTTGCGGCCACAAAAACTTTGCAGGTCGGGATTGGGCTGTTACCGGCTACTGCCTACAACCCTTTATTCCTGGCCATGGAAATTACAACGCTGGCGCGCGCCTTTCCAGGGCGGATCCTGCCGGGGTTTGGGCATGGAGTCGGAAGCTGGATGGAACAGATCGGCGCGGCGCCGAAGTCGTCTTTGAAGACGTTGAGAGAAACGGTGAAATTGGTGCGTCAACTCTTAAGCGGAGAAGTTGTCACCACGCATGGCAACGGGGTGAACCTGGAACAAGTGCAGATGCAATTGACGCCCACAGAGATTCCGCCATTGTATATCGGCGCCATGAGGGAGAAATCACTGTGCATGTCCGGGCGCCTCGCGGACGGAACGATCCTGACCGGAATGTCCTCCCTGCCCTATGTGCGTTGGGCGCGGGAACAGATCCGAGCAGGCATGACCGAAGGGAATTGATCCTCACATCGAGTTGTGGTCTATCTGGATGTGAAGATCCAACCGGATGGAGAGGCGGCGCGAGTCGCGGTACGACAGGCACTCGCCGCGCGCTGGCCCTGAGCCGATGTCCAACTGAAAGCATTGGGAATCGCCGAAGAAGTCACGAGGCTTTTCCAGAGCAATGATCGGGACGAGTTTGCACAACAGATACCGGATGAATGGGTGGACGCCTTTTCGGCATCCGGGACGCCGGAACAAGTTGCGGAAGCCATCCAGCAATGGCAGGTCGCTGGCGCAGACTCCATTGTGTTCCAACCTTTGAATGGCGATCTTTTGTGCCTTGATGAGTACAGTCGTTATTTGATGCCATTGTTAAAACAAAAGGCATAGCAAATGTTAAACTTTACAAATAGAGCATGGCGGCCGAAATATGGAGTCTTTGAATGAAAGTTTTAGACTGGATCATCGCGCTGTGCGGACTTTGGGAATTTGCCGACATCGCCGCCATCTTCGTTCCGAACTTTGGCAGGATACGCGCCTTTGTCTGGAGTCACATCTTCGTTGGCCTGATCCTGACGGTGGTCGGTATCTGGGCGGCGCGCACGCGCAATGTGAACATTGCCAAAAGAATGCATTGGGTCGCGGCTGCTGGCGATGCGTGGCTGATTCTCGGTTCCTTTGTTTTAGGCTCGCCTTTCGCTTCCCCCGGATTATGGAACGACATCCTCGTTGGCGGTATTGTTATTATTCTCGGCCTCTGGGCGGCCCTGGCCTCATCGCGGTGAGTCGGATACCGCGCAATAGAGACTATCTTCATCTCGTTGGAGCGTTGAAGAGCGTTTGGAAGCTTCATGAAAAATAAAAACCAATTTTCCAGGAAAGGAGCGGCATGAACAAACCGGCAAACTTCGATCTGGAGTCTTTTCAAGGCCATGTTCTGGAAGAAATCGATGAGGCTGGAAAGGCAAAAAAGGATTTTCTTGAACTTGCGGGAAAAGTCGGGGGAATACCCATGGCAAGTCTATCCGCCCCATCCATTCTGGTGACCATCTTGTCGATGCCCATAACTCTTTTTAACTCTTTATGGAGAAAAGTAAACAGCAATAAAACGTCAAAAGACGCAGGAGAAATTGTTCAAAGGTATAAAAATATCCAACAAGCTGAAAAGGATGCGGAGGAAATCGTAAAGAAGAAGGATGTAAAAAAGATCCTCTGTCCCGCCCTGCAAAGTGTTTCAAATGATGCTTATGATATTGCAAAAGTAATCACTCCGATCCTCGTGCCCCTTATATTAGCGGGCACGATCTCCATTCCACTCAATCCCCTTCTTTTTGCGACCATCGCTTTGGTTGTTGCGAGAATGGGTATTGCCACCACGTGTGCCGAATATAAAAAGCCATTGGAAACGAAAAGCGATTGATCCTTTCCAGGATGCAAATACATTCGCAGGAACATTTAACTAAAAGATGTCGATGTCATGATCGAAGTGAATTTTCGTGATACCTTCCTGGAGATACGCCCTGTTGCTCAAGAGGAGCTTGAGGCCGTACTGGAGGTCTATCGAGGCTGTGAAGACTTCCTGACGCTCGGGCCGGTGGCCACCGCCTCCATGGAGATGGTACTGAAAGACCTAGAAATCTCAGAGTCTGAAAACGGACTTTTCTGTGGTATCTTCGCGGCGAATGGGAAAATGATCGGCGTACTCGATTATGTTCCGCGTGACTATGAGGGCAACCCTCACGCCGCCTTTTTGTCCCTGCTGATGATCGCGGCTCCTTTCCGGAATCAAGGCATTGGGCAAGCGGTGGTCGAGGCAGTCGAAAATGAAATCAAGCAAGATGACAGGGTCACTGTCATCCTTTCAGGAGTTCAAGTGAACAATCCACAAGCCATACGCTTCTGGCAGAGGAACGGTTATCGCATCGTTAGCGAACCCAAACTGCATCCTGATCAAACGACAGCAGTCGATCTACAAAAGGACTTATAAGAAAAATATGATCACACCAGAATTCCTGCTTTCTTCGCTTATCGTCGTACTCATCCCCGGAACGGGAGTCATTTACACGGTGACGACCGCTCTCACGCTCAAATGGAGGGCCAGCCTGCTGGCGGCCATTGGGTGTACGCTCGGTATCGTTCCCCACATGATCGCCAGCATCTTGGGACTATCGGCGCTGCTCAATATGAGTGCTCAGGCCTTCTCGGTATTAAAATTTGCAGGCGCCTCCTACCTGCTTTACCTGGCTTGGAACATGTGGCGTGAAGCCGGGACGCTCGAGATCAAGGAAAGAGTCCCAGAAGTCAGCGCCACCAAAATCATAACAAAAGCCATTGCGATTAATTTACTCAACCCCAAGCTGACCATTTTCTTTTTCGCATTTTTGCCGCTCTTCGTCTCTCACAACCCGTCCTCCTCTTCCATGGAAATGATCGTGCTAAGTGGCACGTTCATGGGCATCACATTAATTGTGTTCGCACTCTACGGAATATTAGCCAGTGGAGTCAGTAATTATTTATTAAATTCATTCAAAGCGCTCAAACGAGTCCAGCAGGTATTTGCTTTGCTCCTGGCAGGATTTGCGGTCAAGCTGGCATTGAGCGAACGATGAAACAAATTATCGCAATGGGCGTACGAAGCATTTTCAAAGGTGCCAAGTTGATTATGCATCAGCATTGGCCATGAGCTAAAGTGTAGGAGCCGCCCGCTATATTTCCCGGGCTGATCAAGCAATGACCGATCCTTCCAACCGTGAGCAGGCCACCATTTCTGATCATGAACTGTTTAGCATGGCCACCCTGGTCGATGATACGTTGACCAGCGGCTTTCGTTGGCCCCGGTTTCCCGAACGACTGGAGCACCTTTTCGAACGCGAAACAGGTGCAGCGCGCGTCCGCCACATGATTGTCGCTGGTTTGGTGGCGATATCAATCTATGACCTGTTTCTGCTTTCGGATTTCACCATGGTGCCGGAGATATTTGGGAATGCACTGGTTGTTCGCCTCGGCATCATTACTCCTATAGCCATATTGGTAATGGTGGCTCAGGCTCAAGGGCTCTCACCCTGGCTTAGGGAGGGACTGGGAGTAGTTGCTTCGGTATCTGGCTGCGCGGGTCTGGCCTACTTGCTCAGGCTCAGTCATGAGCCTAACGCCGCTTATTACATCTACGGCTTGATTTTATCCATGATGTTCGGCAACATTGTTCTCAGGCTGCGCTTCTTTTATGCGGCTGTCACCTCCCTGGCCATTGTAATCATTTATGGCGGCTTCACACTCCTTACCTTGCAGGCTATACCGATCACCCAGTTCAACAACATCATTGTCCTTTGCCGCGACCGGGGTGCTGACCCTGTTTGCTAACTACACGCTCGAACGGGATCATCGTCTCAATTATCTCTTAAGTCTGCGTGATCGCATTCGCCATGCCACACTCACAGTTCGCAACGCCCGTTTAACCCAGCTGGCCCATATTGATGCATTGACGGGGCTTGCCAACCGCCGCGAACTCGATGCTTACCTCGGGCAGATCCAACAGGGTCCACCCTCCACGCCCCTGGCGATCATCATGTTCGATATCGACCACTTCAAACTATACAATGACCGGTATGGGCATCCGGCAGGCGATGAATGTCTTCGTCAGGTTGCCGCTACCCTGCGTAACTCTCTGCGCCAGGGTAACGATATGGTGGCCCGTTTTGGTGGTGAGGAGTTCGTAATCGTTATGACGGGAGCCAATCTACACACGGCTCATCGGGTAGCTGAGCGCATGCGGCAGGAAGTATTTGAACTTGCCATCCCTCATGCCAGCTCTCCAACCGCAGAAGTGATCACGGTCAGTGGCGGAGTGGCAGCAGCCGACCTGGATACGGATGTTCAGGCAATCCTGATTTCTGCAGACACTGCGCTCTATCAGGCGAAGTCCGCCGGTCGAAATTGCATACAAGCGTACTTGCCTTCCTAGCGTGACACCAGCAAACCTGACGTTCCAACAATCAACAAAACTTTCAAAGATTATTCCCCGCACAACTTAAAAGCAAAAGCGTGGTGCCTATTCAACCAACAACGCCACGCTTCTTTATTTCCTTAACAACTTATGCTACGGTAATGCTCTCATCCAAATACACATCTTGAATCGTGTTCAGGAGTTTGACGCCTTCCGCCATGGGGCGCTGGAAGGCCTTGCGTCCGGAAATGAGGCCACTGCCGCCGGCGCGCTTGTTGATCACCGCGGTCGCGGCAGCTTCGGCAAAGTCATTGTCACCGGAGGCGCCGCCGCTGTTGATCAGACCGATGCGTCCCATGTAGCAGTTCGCCACCTGATAGCGGCACAGGTCAATGGGATGGTCGCTGGTCAATTCGCTGTACATGCGCTTATCGTATTTACCGAATGAGACACCGTTCGCGTTCAGGGCCAGGTAACCGCCGTTGTTCTCCGGAAGTTTCTGCTTGATGATGTCCGCTTCGATCGTCACACCAATATGATTGGCCTGTCCTGTCAGGTCGGCGGAGACATGATAATCCTTGTCCGCCTTAAAAGCCTTATTGCGTGTATAGCACCACAAGACGGTGGCCATGCCCAGCTCATGAGCCATGGCAAAGGCCTGCGCGATTTCGATGATCTCGCGATGCGAATCATCCGAGCCGAAATAAATGGTTGCGCCGACCGCCGCGGCACCCATCTCATAGGCTTCCTTGATCGTGCCGAACAGGATCTGTTCGAAGCTATTGGGATAGGTCATCAGTTCATTGTGATTGATCTTGACCAGGAAGGGAATCTTGTGCGCATACTTGCGTGACATCACGCCCAGCACACCAAAGGTGGAGGCGATGGCGTTGCAGCCGCCTTCGATGGCCAGCTTGATGATGTTTTCGGGATCGAAGTAATCCGGGTTCTTGGCGAAACTGGCGCCACCGGAATGTTCGATGCCCTGGTCAACCGGCAGGATGGAAAGGTAACCGGTGCCGCCCAGCCGTCCATTGTTATACATCCAGGCGAGATTGCCGAGCACGCGATTGTTGCGATCAGACTGCATGAAGATGCGGTCGACAAAATCAGGGCCGGGGATGTGCAAACGCTCCCTGGGAATCTTGGGCGAATCGAAACCGAGCAGCGATTCAGCTTTGTCGCCCAACAAGGATTGAATATTATTGGTTGCCATTGTGGCGATCATTTTATTCCTCCAGGCTCGACCTCTCACGGTCGAGCAGCATGAAATTTTTTTTGGCTCTCTCAGCGAGAGAAGTTTACTCTTTGGCCTCTACTTTACCATAATGCCCCTGGGGAAACCTGCCTCTCCGTGCAAAATGGTCTGCTTGATTATAACCAGAAACTCAGGCTATAATGTAACTCATTCATGCGACTTAAGTAACGAGAGACTCGTATATCCTCGCAGGAGGCCCGAATGAGTGATTTCTTTGAAAAAGTAGCTAGCCAGCAGGACCCGTTCAAGGCGCTGGCATCCCACATCCCTGGCTTCAGTGGATACGTGGAACGACAGAACCGCCGTGACGCGGATAAGTTATTGCGCGATACCGTTGCCCGCCGTTTCGAAGAGCAATGGAGGCGCACCTCACAATTGCAGACTGACCTGGTCAGTAACGGCATGATCCAATATGTGGACGATATGGAAAATGCCGCCATTCAACTACGCACGTTCATCGATAAAATGACCACGGCGCCGCGCGGTTATTCCGGCATGTTCGATGCAGTGAAGATCAACGAGAAGGAGTTACAAGCCATCTATCAATTCGATGCAGCCTTCTTCGATCTCAATGAGCAGATCGGTCATGCGCTCGATAACGTCGAAGCCAGTCTCGGCGACGAAAGTGCACTGCCGGCCGCCATTCGTAATCTCACCTCGCTGGCCCGCCTCTCCGTTGAAACCTATAACAAACGGTCTGAAGCCGTGACCGGTGATGGGAAATAATTCTTGGTAGGGACACGGCGGTGCCGTGTCCCTACGGATTTCGATATGTGGAAACAATATATCAACGCGACCAGCCTGGAGGAAGTACTTCAGACATTGGCAGAACAAGGGGAACATGCCCGCATCGTAGCGGGGGGAACCGACTTAAATTCTTGAATTGGAACGCGGCGTCCGTAAGGGGATCGATACGCTGATCGACGTTACTCGCATCTCCAATTTGGATCACATCACCATCGATGAAGATGGAGTCGTTCATCTCGGTCCACTGGTCACGCACAATCATTGCGTCGAATCCCGGCTGATTCGTGCCAGCGCCTATCCCCTGGCACGCGCGGCCTGGGAGGTCGGTGCGCCGCAGATTCGCAATTGTGGCACGGTGGCAGGCAACTTGATCACGGCCTCCCCTGCCAATGACACCATCACGCCGTTGATGGCATTGAACGCCTCGGTGACTCTGCAGTCCATCAGAGGCGCACACACAGTCCCGCTCAAAGATTTTTACACTGGCGTGCGCAAGACGGTTATGCAGCCGGACGAGATGCTGGTGGACATTTCTTTCCCCGGGATGACCTCCACGCAGCACGGGACCTTTATCAAACTGGCCTTACGCCGCGCTCAGGCCATTTCCCTGATCGATGTGGCGCTCATCCTGGATACTTCGCCTTCGCTCAGCACAAGCCTTGAAGCGGATGCCATTAAGTCTGCCTCCATCGCGCTGGGAGCCGTCGCCCCGACCATCATCCGTGCGGCCGAGGCGGAAGCCTATCTCGTTGGGAAACAACTCACCGATGAGGTCATGGAAGAGGCGGCGCGCCTGACGATGAACGCCAGCAAGCCGATCGATGATCTGCGGGGCAGCGCCGCCTATCGACTTGAGATGGTGCGCGTCTGCACCTTGCGTGGACTGAGGTCTCTCGCGCGCAGGCGAAGAACAAAAAGGCATGCCCACCAACCCCATCTTGTTGTGGGGAGCCTCAACCGCCGCGCAGATTACTTCATCTCATCGATCCCCTGCCCCCATTGAGACAACCATCAATGGCAAACCTTATACATTTCATGGCGGACACGACAAGACCCTCCTGCGCTTGTTGCGGGAGGAAGCAGACCTGATCGGCACCAAGGAAGGCTGCGCCGAAGGTGAATGCGGTGCCTGCACGGTCTTCCTGGATGGCAAAGCCGTGATGGCTTGTCTCGTCCCGGCGCCGCGCGCTCACGGAGCGGAGATCGTCACTATCGAGGGCCTCGCCTCTTCCCTCACTCCTACCCCTGAGGGAGAGGCAGTTCTCCATCCCGTACAGGAAGCCTTCGTCGAACACGGCGCGGTGCAATGTGGATATTGCACACCAGGCTTTATTATGTCTGCCGTGAAGTTACTGGAAGAAAAAGAAAATCCCACCCGCGATGAAATCGGACAAGCGATTACCGGAAATCTATGCCGCTGCACAGGGTATTACAAGATCGTGCAAGCCATCGACAGCGCCGCGGCGCGTGCCAGCCAGATAAAAGCGGAATGAATGATAGAGGTGCATGATGGGTAAATATACATTTGCGAGACGAGAGCCTCCCAAGCCGCGCAACATGGGCGTACATCCGCTGATGCGCGGTATTGGCTGCGTGATGATGGTTCTTGTTCCAATCTTATCCTACGGCATCGCTGTGCTCCTGGTTCCTGTTCTGGTGGCGCGCGGCGTTCCCATCCCACCCGGTTGGCTGGGCCTGCCCGCGTTTCCTCCACTTCTGCTAAGTGGTAGGGGATTTGCTTCCCAACTAATCATTTTTCTGGCAAGTCAGAATAATCTGATCGCCAACGTAGTCTTCGCCATTGCCATCATTGTTGTGCTGGGAGGCATCATGTCGATCATCTATGGTTACATGTACTCCATTTTCGGCCCGCCGCGCTATGGCCCCCAGGATGCACCACCTCCAAGAGCAAAAGCCAAGCCATATAAGAGGTAATCAAAAGATGGGATGTTATAAGGTCGAGCCATGACCACTCATAATACAGTAGGCAAGTCCGTTCCTCGCATCGATGCCCGCGGCAAAGTCACGGGTAAGACACGTTACTCCGGCGACCTGTCCAGGCCGGATATGTTGCATATGAAGATCCTGTTTGCGGGTCGTCCGCACGCACGCGTTCAATGGATCAAGACCGGGAAGGCAGAGGCCGCGCCGGGTGTGGTGGCTGTGTATACCGCCAAAGATATACCGGTCAATGAGTATGGTTTGCAATGGCAGGATCAGCCTGTCTTGTGCGGGCCTGCCCTCAGCCCCAACCGAGTGAAGCCGGGAACTGATATCGTCCGTTTTGTTGGCGATCAGGTGGCGGTGGTGGTGGCACGCACGGAAGCCCAAGCAGCCGCGGCCGTCAAGCTGATCGAAGTCGGCTATGAGGACTTGCCCATCCTATCCGATCCCGTGGAAGCCATGCGGCCCGATGCGCCGCGGGTCCATACCGAGATCGGCGATTCGAATATCTGCGTCCATTACAAGATCCGCAAAGGAAACGTCGAACAGGGCTTCGCCCAGGCGGATGTGATCGTCGAAGGCGAGTATCGTACGCCCGTGCAGGAACATGCCTATCTGCAGCCGGAAGCCGGACTGGCTTATATCGATGAAGAGGGACGCATCGCCATTGAGTGCGGCGGTCAATGGACGCATGAAGATCAACACCAGGTCGCGCATGCGCTGGGCCTTCCGCCGGAAAAGATTCGCGTGATCTACCCTGCGGTGGGCGGTGCCTTCGGCGGGCGCGAAGATATGTCCGTGCAGATCGTGCTGGCATTGGCGGCCTGGAAGCTGGGGCGCCCGGTGAAGATCATCTGGTCGCGGAAGGAGTTGATAATCGGACACGGCAAACGCCACGCCGTGGTGTTACGTGCCAAATGGGGCGCGACGAAAGATGGGAAAGTGGTTGCCATCGAAAACGAGATCATTGGCGATGGCGGCGCATATATGTACACTTCGAATAAGGTCCTGGGCAATTCCACCATTACCTCAAGTGGCGCCTATAACATTCCGAATGTAAAAACAGATGTTTATGGCGTATACACCAACAATGTACCCGGTGCCGCCTTCCGCGGCTTTGGCGCGCCGCAGGCCTTGTTCATGGCCGAGCTGCAAATGAATAAACTGGCGGAAAAACTGGGCCTGGACCCGGTGGAGATCCGTTTGCAAAACGCGCTGAAAGATGGTGATCCCTTGGGCGTGGGAACGCCTTCGCCCAGCCCCGTCAGTGTGATCCAGTGTATCCAAGCTGCCCAAGATAGATTCGAGTGGAAAAAAGGAAAGAAGAGCGAAGGCACGCCTGCTCATATCAAACGCGGCGTTGGTTTTGCCACGGGTTTTAAAAACATCGGTTTCTCGTTTGGCTATCAGGAGAACTGCTGGGCCAAAGTGGAGATCCATGGCAACGGAGAGATCGATCGTGTGATTCTGCACCAAGCCGGTGCCGAAGTCGGACAGGGCACGCATACGGTGATGATGCAGATGGCCGCCGAGGCAGTCGGCGTACCATTCGAGAAGGTGAGCTTGTTCTCTTCCGACACAGCCAGCATGGGCAGTTCGGGTTCGGTCTCGGCCTCGCGCATGACCTTCATGGCAGGCAACGCCATCAAGGGTGCGGCGGAAGCTGCCTTGAAAAAGTGGAAATTAGAGGAACGCCCGGCGGTTGGTGAATATCAATATCTGGCGCCACGCACCACTCAATTCGATAAGGAAACCGGACATTCCACGCCGAACTTTGCCTATGCCTTCGTGGCGCAGGCCGTCGAAGTGGAAGTCGATACGGAAACGGGTCATGTACGCGTGTTGCGAGTCGTCTCGGCGGATGACGTCGGACAGGCTATTAATCCTGCCTTGGTCGAGGGCCAGGTGGAGGGCGCAGTCGTACAGGCCCAGGGCTACGCAGTGCTGGAAGACTTCAAGGCCCAGGATGGACGTGTGCTCACCGATCAATTGAGCACCTATCTCATCCCAACCATTTGGGATATTCCAGAAAAAGTCGAGACCGTATTGGTGGAGGTGCCGGATCCCAATGGCCCGTGGGGCGCACGTGGCATGGGCGAACTGCCTTTTCTAATCACGGCTCCTGCGATCGGTGCGGCCATCCACGATGCCATCGGCGTGTGGATCGATGAGTTTCCGTTCACGCCGGAACGCGTCCTGCGGGCCTTGGGCAAAATCTAATTACGCGTAGGGACATGGCGTCGCTATGTCCCTACAGTTCACATGTCTTTCTCCTTTCGCGCGGAAACCAGGGAACTAAATGACCAGACTCGCCGGGAGCTGGATGGCTCATTCATTGGCCTTCCCGATGGCATTACACATTACGAACTGAGCGATTCCTCTTCTTTCCCCGCTAAGCGCAGGGCTTTGCCTGCAGTCGCAGCGGAGAGAGATGTTGTGCTCGTGCATGGCTTCTCGGCTTCTTATTTCATCTACGATCCCATGTTTGCGTTGCTGAAACAGTCAGGCTTTCGTGTACTGCGCTATGATCTCTTCGGACGCGGCTACTCTGACCGGCCGGATACAAACTACAATATCGATCTCTACCTCGGACAATTGACCGATCTATTGGATGCGCTGCGCCTCACGCGACCCGTCAGCCTGATCGGCCTGTCGATGGGCGGACCCATCACGGCTACTTTTACCGCGCGCCATCCGGAACGCGTCGACAAGCTGGTGCTGATCGATCCGGCCGGTGTCCAGGCCATGTTCCTGTCCCGTCTCGCCAAAATAGCGGCTGCGCCCTTGGTTGGGGAAGCGCTCCTCAGCTCGGTAGGAAACGGCGGTCTACTTGGAAGGTTGCTCTCGGGTTCGCTTGAGCGCCAACTTGGCAAGGATTTCCTGACCAAGTATCTGGCGCAAACCCAGTACAAAGGCTTTCGAAATGCCCTGCTTTCCACCGTCCGCAACAACATGCTGGTTGCTTGCATCGATGTCTATCGCAGGGTGGGCGCATTGAACAAACCTGTTTTATTATTGTGGGGGGAAGAGGACAGGACGGTGCCATTGAAACATAACAGAACCTTACGCCGGGCCATACCCAAGCTTGAGTTTCATGCCATCGCAAACACAGGACACATTCCTCATTACGAAAGACCAGAGGTGGTCAACCCCATCCTTTTGAATTTCCTCAGGAAGTAACATCCCGGAGCGTATAACCCTATGTTTCAAAAACTGCTTTCCTACTTCTCGCTCAACAAATACCGCCTGACGATCTTTCTGCTGTTCGGTGGTGCAACGATCTTTTCTGTCCTGATCTGGCGCGTGCGTTCCGAATACAGCGGCACCGGTCGTTATGGCTTTTTGATCTGGAATCTCTTCCTGGCCTGGATTCCGTTCATGATCTCCTATTTCACCTACACATTGACGCTGCGCCGCAAGTGGATCTATTTCGTCATTCCTGTCGCGGCTTTTTTCTGGCTGATCTTCTTTCCCAACGCGCCTTACATCCTGACCGACTTTCAGCATCTCGCCAATCCATCGCAGGACCTGCCGGTCTGGTACGACGTGATGATGCTGATCTGGTTCGCCTTTACCGGGCTGCTGCTGGGCATGGTCTCGCTCTTCCTGATGCAGGAGATCATCCGTCGGGAGTTTGGCCACTGGCTGGGCTGGGGTTTCGTGGGGCTGGTGGCCGGCTTGAGCAGTGTCGGCGTATACATGGGACGCTTCCTGCGTTGGAACTCCTGGGACATTCTGCGCAATCCCAAGGAGATCGCACTTTATACCCTTCAGCGTGCCCAAGACCCGGGTTTGCAATCGATCGGGTTCACGGGACTCTTCGCCGCCTTCTTTCTTTTTTTGTACATTACATTGTATACTTTCGGGCATCTGCTGCTTGAGATGCCAGCGAATGACGTCTCGCGCTGAATTGAGATCGCTTCGCTCACGACAACTGCTCACTCCGCTCAGCGCGACAGGCTCGCAATGACGGACGGAAACCAATGCAAAAAGAAAATATTCTTACTCTCTTCCAGTACAATCACTGGGCAAATGCCAAAATATTAGATGCTGCCACAAACGTAACCCAGGAACAATATCTGGCGCCCGCCTCCTTTCCCCATGGGGGCTTGCAAGGGACATTAGTGCATACCTTGTTCGCTGAATGGCTCTGGCGTCAACGCTGGGAAGGCCGTTCTCCCACTGTGCGTTTCAAGCCGGAAGAGTTTCCCACCCTCGACGCTCTGCGAGCGCGCTGGGCTAAGGAAGAAATAGCGCTGATGTCTTTTGTGGATGGTCTCGCCGATGATCAACTCACCAGCTATTTTGGTTACAAGAACACGAAAGGTGTGCTGCACCGGCGCATCTTATGGCAGGCCATGGCACACGTGGTCAATCACGGTACCCAGCACCGCTCCGAGGCTGCGGCCATCCTGACAGACTTCGGTACCTCGCCGGGTGATCTGGATTTGATCTATTTCTTTGATTGAGAGCTAATCGATATGTCATTCTCCCGAAGGTCAGCACGTAATTTCCTCATTCGTAATCGCTACAGCCTTTCCGTGTTCGTGTTGCTCAATGCGGCCTGCGCGGTGTGCATTGGATTGGTTGCCGCACGCGTGGCCTATAGTTCGAATGGCGGTCATCTGGGCTTGATCTGGAACCTATTCCTGGCCTGGATTCCCTTCATGCTGGCCTACTTTGCACACGCCGTTTCCTGGCGGCGTGCCACACTGTATTTCATCATTCCCACCATCGCCTTCCTATGGTTGATCTTCTTTCCCAATGCGCCTTACATGCTCACCGACCTGCAAGACCTGGCACGCAGAACCGCCGGTGCCCCGCTTTGGTATGATGTGATCATCGTAGTCTGGTGCTCCTGGACCGGTATGCTGCTGGGCGTGATCTCGCTCTATCTCATGCAGAACATCATCCTGCGCACCTTCGGGCGTGCCTTCGGCTGGATCTTTGTCTTCGTGATTTCGAGCTTGAGCAGTTTCGGCATTTACATCGGTCGCTTCGTGCGTCTCAACTCGTGGGATATCCTGCAGGACCCGGCCGAGACCGCCCAGCTCATTATGGGCATTGTCATCGACCCGAGCAAGCGTCTGGCGGCCTTCACCTTCCTCTATACTTTCTTCTTCCTGTTCATCTTCCTGCTGCTGTATTCCTTCAGCCACATGCTGCGGGAGCAGATGCTGCGCATGCTGGCCGCGCCCGAACAGATCGCTTCCACCCAACCGACCCATGTCAAAAAATAAATCTGGTTTGATCCTGCTGCGCGGCGGAGGTGACCTCGCCACGGGCGTGGCTTTACGTTTACACCGGGCGGGCCTGAGGCTGCTCATCACCGAACTGGAGCAGCCCTGGGCGGTGCGGCGGACGGTCTCTTTTGCGGAAGCAGTCTACGCGGGTGAGCAGACCGTTGAAGGCGTGAGGGCGCGGCTGGTACAACGGGATCGAGCCCGGGCGGCGTGGGAGGCGGATGAGATTCCCGTTCTGGTCGATCCGCAGGCGGAAGTTCTCACATCTCAAAGGTTTCTGGTGGTGGTGGATGGCAGATTGCTCAAACATCGTGCCCCGCCCCTGCCGGTGGCAGTTCCTCTGCACATCGGGCTGGGACCTGGTTTCCACGCCGGGCAGGATTGCCACGCTGTGATCGAAACCCGCCGCAGTCACACGCTGGGACGCGTCTACTGGAATGGAACAACGCAGGCAGACTCAGGTCAACCCGAAGGCGATGCGCGGCGTGTGTTGCGCGCTCCGGCCGGGGGCCTGGTAGTAGCCGGGAAGCAGATCGGCGAACATTGCGAGCCGGGTGAGGTGATTGCACGTGTGAGTGACAAGGAAGTCATCAGCCCCTTCCCCGGCGTGCTGCGCGGATTGATCCACGATGGCATCCAGGTGAGCCAGGGCTTGAAGATCGGCGATGTGGATCCGCGTGATGACCCCAGCGCCTGCTTCCTTGCTTCAGATAAGGCACTGGCGATCGGCGGCGGCGTATTGGAAGCCATCCTGACGAAGGTAGAAATACGGAAAGAGTTGTTTTAGAACAACAGGAAAGCCTTCATCTGTCATCCTGAGCGGCACTTGCGCCTGCACTGCGACGAACACGCAGTGCGGGTGAGCGAAGGATCTCTGACATGGTAGATCGAGACTCTTCGGTCGCGTAAGAACGCTCCCTCACACCGTCCCGGTGTCCTTCGGGAGAGTGACATGGTTCTTGAGGGGGCTTGCACGGGGGCCTGAATCGTTGTATCCTTGCCGCAGATATGTCTCTGGAAGTCTCTCTCCGGCGGTTTTCGCTCCTGCCCTGGTTTGCCCAAACAGGGAACGGAGAGACGCGTAGGCCGCACTGGGTGGGAGATAAGCGGGGCGCTCCACCACAACCCGATCAAAATCAAAACAATAGCAGGGATAACCCGCCACGCAGACAGGCGCCGCGTGGCTACCGTGACCTGGCCGATATCCGCCTCGGTGAAGTGCAGGACGCCCATCGTTACTTCGAGAATCAGTTGGCGCCCAGTCCCTATCCAGGCTGGGTGACGACGGACCAGTTCTGCATGTTGAACCTGGTGCGCAAAAATGATGGCCACCCACCGGCGCTGTTCGGACGCGTGAAGGCTTGTTTTCCCAGCGATGGATACATCCACAACATTCAGGAAATGGAGTTGGACTTCCCCAACCGGGAACGGAAACCGGATACCGTGCTCCTGAGCAACGAAGATATCCTGCCAGGCCCGGGACACGCGGTCCAGGCTTATTGCGTGCGCTTGAAATTCCTGGCTTCCCCCGAAGAAAGTGTCGAGTTCGAAGCGGCTGTTCCTTCGTTCATCGAGAAGGGGTTTCTGCCCGAATTCGAAAGCGGCTACCTTGACCTGTTGGATTTGCAGGAATTACAGAAGGAAGCCTATCCGTGGTTCCATGTGATCGGTTCCCGCTGGTTGGCCTCCGTCCCCGATTCAGTACAAGGCGAGGTGCGGGCCGCATTGAAGAACCTGATCGCATGGGACAAGGTGCTCTTCAATTATCATCCGGAGAGATTCTCCAGCGAGGTGAGGTCGCTCAACCGGGAGCTTGGTTATAAGCCCGGCTTCACCGAGCGCTTCCTGATCGAACCCGAGGATCCGGCACAGACCTTGCATATCGTCGCTTCGACCTTCGAGAAGATCTTTCAGCAACCGATCAAATAATATCGTCATTGCGAGAAGCCGCGCCCGTTGGTTGAGTAGATGGGGTTCGTCCATTGTATCGAAAACAGACGCCACGGCGACGTTTTGGACTCCCGGCACTACTGCGAGATCGGCCGTACCCTACCCACGATCTCTTTCACCAAATCCAAATCCCCCTCCCCGCTCAGCACAAGATATTGGTCCTTCAAGGCCGTGATCAGGAATACGGTTTCCTCGTCCGGGCTTTGTACCACGAACTGTTCGACCGGTAAGCCCAATTCCCGCACGGATTGCTCCTCCTCCAGGATGGCAAAGCCGGGGGCCTCCCAGGTTGTCTTTTGCCTAGCGACATAAGGCTTCAGGTCGTTCTTCGGCTCCCATAGATAGATCATGGCACTGAGGCGTGTGGCGCCTGCGGGCAGGCTGGCAACATCCGCCAGATCCGGCGAGGACAGGAACCGGATCTGCGTGCCGCGTGGACCGATCACCTGTTCGTCGGTCGTCCAGTCGCTGGGAATATCCAGTGCAAAGCCGGCCTCTTCATTGACATAGGGTTGCGCATCGAAGGAAGGCGCGGGCAGCTTCGAGCCTGAGCGGGTTTCATTCGGGGTTGAAACGGGTTCGGTATGCGCTGGCAGCGCCGGTGACGTAATCTCGACCGGTGCGGGTGGGGTATGGGCTGGAGGCGTGGCGCAGGCCGGCAGGGTAAAGACGATCAGCAAAAACATATAAAAGGTTTGTTTCATGCATATCTCCAAAGGGTAGGTTGGCAGACTAGGGACGATGGCGACCTGAGAAAGTTCCCGCCTGGATGGTTGAAGCGCTGGGGTCCCATCCGGCGGCATCATTGGAATAACATTGAAGTTTGACCAGGCCGCTTGAAATTCACCTTAAAAAATCGTACACTGAACGTAGCAGAACAGTGTGGTGAACAGAGTCGAGCATTTCATCAAAAGGAGAGAAATATGTCCGTCAAACGCGTCGTTCAACTGTCTCTTATTCTGATCCTGCTGGTGGCCTCCTTTGCGCAGACTGGCAATGCGCAAGCCTGGTCCACCTGCGGAGGCTCCTATGTGGTGCAACCGGGAGACTGGATGGCCAAGATCGCCCGCAATTGTGGTGTCAGCCTGACTCAGCTGTATGCCGCCAACCCGTGGGCGGTCTACTACTATTACATCTACCCGGGTCAGGTGCTGGCCATTCCGGGCGGCTACGATGGCGGCACCACCACACCGGGCTATGGCTGTGGCGCCGGCTATGATTACTATGGGAGTTATTACGTGGTCTGCCGCGGGGACACGCTAAGCGGCATCGCCCTGTATTACGGGGTATCGGTTTATTCACTGCGCGTGCGGAATAACATCGCCAACGCCAACCTGATCTATGCCGGTCAGCTCCTGCGGCCCTATTGAACGGGGAAATGAATTGAGAATAAAGCAGACAGACCCTCGTACGAGGGTCTGTCTGCTTGTAGAGCGGGATTCATCCCGCCGATGATGAGCCTTTGCACCAAAAACTCGCAGGTGCGGGATCAATTCGGTGGTACTTCAGCGGGGCAGGGAATTGCTGTAAGTCGGGTTGAAACCCGACCCACTGCTTCAACTGACCAGGTAAGTCGGAATTAATTCTGACCTACTTTGCGGGGGCGATGAATTGGAAATAAGCAAAGCCCAGCGCCAGTAATAAATAGATCCCGACGGCCGACCATCCAGCGGAGTTCATCACGCCGCCCAGAGTACCGATCAGCGCCACGATGGCGCCTATCGTATTGCCCAGCAGACTGGCGGTGACCACCGGGCGGGCACTGGCGCCGGTAAAATCCCTGGACATCCAGTTGATCAGTCCCAGCAGCAGCAATTCGCTGCCGAAGAAACGCGAGAGTAAGAGTTCCGAACTGCTGGTTCCCAAACCATAACGCATATTCATGAAGGCCGGCACCAGCAGTAGACCAAGTCCGTAACCCAGGGCCAGCACAGAAGCAATGATGAGGAAGGTTCCCAGTTTCAAAGCATTCTCCTTGGTAAGTGCAGCGAATTATATTGTACAACACGTGGGAAAGTGGAGGGGTTCGTTCGATCATAAGCGGGAGGCTATGCAATCCCGCACTACATGGGCGTATGCTGCAGCGAGTAGAGCAATTCCTCCTGGTACGGGACCGCGCCGTCCTGGTTGGTATCCCGCTTATCGTAGGTTTTTGTGGCGCTGATTTTGGTCGCGTTGCCCTGGCTGGCTGCAGTTGACTGGGAGCTGCCGAACCTGCGCGCAGGGGGATTCTGCCCTGTTGGCTGAGGAGAGTTTTGACACGCAGGTCGGCCCGCTGGAGCGGCAGAGGTGTTCGCACCCTTCGGCTGAGCCTGAGTCGGTTGACTGGGATCAGGCCCGCTCGAGGTGTTGAGCGCCGTGATGCGCATGGCAAATCCTTTCGCGCTCCGAAACTCGGATCGATTTCTGGAAGACCCAAAAGTCTGATTCCATTATCGACCCGCTTCGTCCGAACTTGAGAATTTGCGCCTCACCCGCGCCGCTCCTGCCCGGGCCCTCAGCTTCAGCCAGCTTCCAGGATGCCTTTCAGCCGAATCCCGTCTTCTTCAATGGACTTCTCCAATTGACCTTTCATGGCGCCCTCCGCCACTTTGAAGAAGCCCTTGGGCTCGCCCTCCACGTGCGTGGTCATCTTGGTCCCGGCGCCGGAAGGTTCGAAGGTGGCCGTGACCACATAAGGCACCGGCCCCTTGAGCACTTTGGCAGACCATTTGGCATTCGCTTCGATGGCGGTGATCTCGAGGGTGGATTTCATCTCCTGGCCCATGAACTTGCGTACTTCCGTATATTGGCTGCCGACCTTATCGGACGGACCCTGCGGGATGACGGCCTCCACGCCGCCCTGCCATTTGGGTGCATTTTCAGGGTTCGTCATATAGGCGAACACCTCGGCCACCGGCTTGTTGATCACGACGGATTTCTGAACATCGATCATCTGAACCTCCTTTACTGATAATCAAAATCGACGATGCAGATATTTTACTCGAAACCGTGTGCCCGTTGCATTGGCGGCACACTTCGTGCGTTCCGCCCTACGACAGAATGTAATAACCTTGCGAAGGTTTTGAATAAGCACTGAATCTTCCAAGCTACAGCCTTCGCAAGGACCTCTCAAGGGAAGTGACAAATATCAACGCAAGGTATGACATCCCTTTTTGCGATTTCGCCTTCATGTCCCTGCGACAGTTGCCAATGGCAACTGTGCATCCTTCCAGCTCCAGTCCGCCGGTTGCTCCTGGTCGCCATAGAGCTTCTTCCAGAGCAGGTCATGGCCTTGACAATAATCCGAGACCGCCATATCGAAGGGACGCCCCTGGTTCATTTTCCTTTGCTTCGCCATCTCCACGTAGAACTGGCGGAGTTCAGGATCTCTGATCGCCAGCTTCCCATACGCCGTGGCTCTTGCCAGCCTCTGGCGCTGCGCCTTCTGCGCCTGACTCCACACCACCTTGGACATGTCGGGGGCAGGGTACATCGTTACTTCACCATTGTGCGAGAGGCGATAGACGATCCTGCCCATCCTGCCCCGGATCCAGCGGAACATTGGATGAAGCAGGATCTTTGGTTCTTTTCGCCGTTTTCTTCCCATACATTTCTCCTTATTGCTCTGTAAATCGCTACCGGATGCTGTGCTTATCCCGTGCTAGTGCTGTGCTCATCCTGTGCTGTGCCCTCCCTTGGTCTTCCCTTTACTTCTCATCTGACTTTCAAGTGAATAGTGAAACGCTCTGCAACCGGGACATTCCCCGGCGGCTCTCTCCCGCTGACCTGCGGAAGTGTAGCACGAGAAACGGACTGGCAGGTTTACAGATGGTTTGCAGCCTCCGATTGCGGCGCAATACAATCCGGCCCACGAAATGGAAAAGTCACCTAATGAACTACCCCGCCGCAAGCGGACGGGGTATCGTTCCGCGACAACAATTTAAGTTGCTGGACGTGTAATTGCTTATACTCTGTTTCTTGACCTTGATCTTTGATATATTGTCGAATTGTCTCTTCCGTGGCATGTTGCCCGACAGTACCTACATAATAGCCATCGCTCCAAAATTCATCACCCCACAACTGCTTCTTGACCGAGGGTACCCGAGCCAACACTTCCCGTGCCGTCAGACTCTGGATGATCGTGATGATTTTCGTTGCACTATAACTCGGCACGGATTGCACCAGAACATGCACGTGATCCTGATCCGTTCCAATTTCGAGAAATTCTATTTGGTACCGATTGGCAATTTCTAAACATATCTCTTTCAACACTTAGTCAACCTCCTCATCCATCACAGTTCTGCGATATTTCGCTGGACAGACAAAATGCTAGACCAAAATGGACACATTATGACTTTTTCGGATGATATGACTCATACGGCTATACTAGCACGCCGCAAGCGGCGGGGTATGTATCCCAAAAGGAATCAACGCTGGAAAGGGTGTCAAAGGTGAGGGTCGACAGGCTGTGGGAGCCAGAGTCGCCTCCGTTGCACTTCGGGGATGTGTCGCCATGGCCCCATGCGACAGTTCCCAATCCGCAAGCGGAGGGTATTGTGAAAAAGAGGCAACGGGCGTATATTGCAGGTGCACGCACAAACTCATGTAGTAAGCAGTACATATTCATCGTCTATCGAAAGGGATGACACATGGATACTTTAGATTTCGAGCCCACCATCAAAACTAAAGCTATTGTCGTTAAATCGGCTGTTGACAAACAACATGATACAGTGATTATGATCGCTGAAGTGGGTCCTGGCGAGTCCGGACCGCCCAGTCATATCCATCCTAATCAGATAGAAACGTATGATGTGCTGGAAGGAGAAGCGGAGTTCGTGCTGGGCGATAAAACATTCACAGTCAAGCAGGGTGACAAGGTGGAGATCCCAGCTAATACGCCACATACCTTTAAGAACAATACAACCGTCTGGCTAAGAATGCAGGATACACATCTACCCGGGTTGACTTTTGAAGAGATGATGAGGGAACTGCACGGGCTGGTACAATCCGGGAAGGTCAGGAATTTTCAAGACTTTAAGTCCCTCATTTATCTTTCCATGTTGTGGGTCAAACACAAGGAGCTGCAGCGCTCAGCCAACCCCCCTTTTTTCGTGATGCAGGCCATGGCTCTGGTGGGTAAATTGATGGGGTACAAACTTTAGGATCGTCCGGCCGCTCGCTATATCAGCCGTCCCAAAGGTTACCTCGGTTATCGGTAATGTTGTCAACAGTGAACGCGGAGAAACCATTCCCGCTGAACTGCTGAACAAGAGCATCGAAGATACCGCCATCTATGAAGATCCAAGCGTGATCATTCGCAACACATTTAGATCCAGGACGATTTTGAGATCGAACTCAGGCGACCCGAGCTGAAAAAACTGGCAAATTTCATCGCAGACCTGTATCCAGAAGGGGTTGCATAACAAAACCCATCACAGTGCGAAGGCGCAGGAGCATGGATGCATCCTGCAGACAAAAAAGAAGCCCCGCAGATATGCTATACTGAACTTCCCACGACATCCGGGAGACATGCCCCCACACACGTATATGATCGAAAGGATGAGGCCATGAAACTTCGGGAAAAAACCTCCTGGCGCGTTACATTGTTCAGCTCGGTTGGCCTGCTCGGTCTGGCCTTTCTGGTATTTCCCCGCGCTGTCCCGTTATTTTCCACGCCCCAGGATTTGGTGATCCAGGTAGTTCCCGCCGCTCTAGAATTGGGGGTCGGGGAGAGCGGTAATGCACAGGTGGTTGTTCGAAATCCAGCAGACCAGGTTGTATCGAACCTCAAGCTAAGTTGGATCAATAATAACAGCTTCGAGATCACATCCCAGAATGAAACGATCCAGGAACTCCCGGCAAACGCGGAAGCGGTCTGGAATTTGGAAGTCCGCCAAAACGAGCAGGGTTCGGATTCCGGCAGGGTGGATTTACGGATCGACTATACCTGGAAGGACAGCGCAGCAGCGCAGTCAAATCCCATCCCGCGCATTCAATTCGCCGAATTCGAGGTGACGGCTCCCGCAGTCGAACCAGTGGCCAATGTGGCGGGCGTCGAGGTAGAGTCCACCTTGACTACTTTAAGTGAGCAGCGGCCGGGGACCATCTACCTGATCCTGGAGAACAAGGGCGGCGTCCCATTGAACATCAAAGCGATCGATCCCAGGGTTCCGGACTTCATCAAAGTCACCCCATTGGATGAAACAACCAACCTGACCTTGTCTTCCGGCGAAAAAGCGGAGATTGCCTATCAGGTCACCGTTGACAAAACTGTGCAGCCGGGCAGGTACGTCTTGCTATTCAACATCGATCTCGCCTGGGAAAAGGGAGGGAGGGCACAGGTGGGCACGCTGATCGCCTCCCACGAGCTGGATGTTGGTGTATTTGGCGAATCCCAAATCCTGACCCTATTGGGCATTCCCGCCTTTTTTCTCCTGCCCGGGTTCCTGATGATCGTTGCATTTCGGCTGCTCTGGTCACGAGGCAGGACCAGCGATGAAGCGGGCAGGTTCCCACTGCCGGCGGCATCCAGTGAATTCTGGTTTGTTGCAATTTCCCTGTCCCTGCTGATGGCTATGCTCTACCCGTGGGTCACGTTGCTGGTTATTGGAGCGAGGCGAAACTATCTGGAAGCGTATGGCCTGGGCGACGTATTGAATTTTTGGTTCGGTTCGATCTTTCTGGCGGTATTTTCATACCTTGCGTATTCAGGGACGAAAGCCCTGCTGACTTGCCGCCGCCAGGAGGAGATGGCCGGGATGACGCCTGCGGCGAAGGATGGACCACTGGATACCTTGCGCAAACTGGCACGGCAGAAGCTGACCCTGAAGCGCGATCGGGCCTCGGTCAACATCAATGGCCGGGAGTATTCGACTTTTCTGCTACAGGAAAAAACAGCCGGAAATGAGGATGCATATTGGATTGCGCCACGCATTCTCATCACCAACTGGGAGGCATTGGGAGATGTCGAACCGAAGGTTTACGATCTGCTTGGTACTGGCGATGACATCGAAGGCTTCCTGGAGTTATCGGATCGTCTGACCCTGGCCTGGGACCATGATTGGCCCGAACCGGGACCTTTTCGGATTCAAAAAGGTGACGTCAACAAGTTTGACAAGCCCGACGTCATGGTGGAGTTTGCTTAATCAAATAGAGAGCACCTCGGAGGGTTGCCGAGATGCTCTCAAACTGGTGCCCGACTGGACACACTCAGCGCCGCAGCGCTTTATGGAGTCACTTGGATTATATCACCGAAAGGAAAGGGAAAAATGAAAATCACCAGTTTTCTTCTCTCCTTGATTTGGGCGGAAACTCATCTGGAATTACTGGAGCAGGACCCGCCGGGCGAGGCACCCATGAAGTTTCTGGGACGCCCCGATCAATACGCTACGAATTTCAATCAGGCCCAGCATCTGTTGAAGGTGAGGACTCCTCAAACCCTATCCCCGCCCTGGACACCGCGAACAAGGGGTCAACACTTCTGGACACGGTACTCCGGCGGTCTGACAAATGCAAATGTTAGCGGTCACCTGGCATGGCAGAAGCTGGTCCCTTTCCGGGCCGCCCTGCCCCTGCACTTGACGACAAGCGCGTCCCTGAATTATCCACCTTTCGAACTCTTCTTCTATCCTCATGGCATTGCCTTCGTCTGCACAATACCCTGGGAGGTGGATAGCCCGTCATCGCTGGAGGAGGCAACCAAGACGGCGCTGGACATGCGTTACGATCAACAACACCGCGTCAGCTGGGCAGACGAGGGCGATAAACTTTATGCAGGAATCAAGTGGCCGGTAAAGGCTGGAACCGGGCTTTCCCTGGATCAGCTCGCAAATCAGGGGATGAACATCGCGCGCACCCTGGCCTTCGGCACAGCCGCCAGTGCGGGTAGAAGTATCGATCCTAAACCATTTTCCATAGTAACCATCCTGAAAGGGCAGGAGGCTGATCTGACAAAAGCGCCGGAAAGCAATGGAGATATTCAGCGGGCATTGAACGCCCTGACGGGCTGGCAAAAGATCCGTGCAGGCGCCGCCGCCCTGAGCTTCAACGAGCAAGTCAGCCTGGGCCTGGGGAAGGACGCCGGTGTTGCGGATGTGCTGTACGGTCAAACACGGGGACGCGTGATCTGGTATCCGAGTCGCTTCGTCACTGAGGATGTGGACATTCTTTACGGATTGCAGTGCTACCACCGCAATCTGGTTTTCGCCTCTTTGCAAACGGAAAGTCTGTGTGGCCTGGCTCAAGTTGTGGCGGAACGAATTCAAACGGGCGCGGCCATGTCTGCTTATCAGCGTGAGGTGGCAACCAAGGCAGGAGGCACATTAGGTCTACTTTATGGGGGCCACCAGGATACATATCGCTCGTTCAGCCCTCGCCGGCAAATCGATGACAATCATTGGGTGGATGAGGTCAATAGCATGCGTGAATACCGCGGGATGGGTCCCTTGCATTGACCTGTCACAATTGCGGGGCCCGTCCGCTGATGATGCATGGAAGAATCCATGGCCTCCGATGCAGATGTTTTTCAGGCTCCTCATCGGCGTGGAGAACGGGAGGGGATGGTTTTGCACAGCTACAGAACGAGTAAATATTATGATCGATTATTGAGGAGCACCCATGTCTACCACGAATACCCCTGAGATCGTCACTGTTCGTCCTGAAAAAGCAACGTTGACAAAGCAACAACTGCCCAATTTCGTGGGCATCTCCGCTGCAAGCGCCGGCGCAAAGCACCTGTCCATGAACCTGGTGATCATCCCGCCGGGCGGCGCGGCCCAGCCACATGTGCATCGCGGCTATGAGACAGCCATCTATCTCATTGAGGGAGAGGTGGAAACCCGCTATGGGCCTGGTCTGTCCAAATCGGTCATCAACAAAGCCGGGGATTTTATCTTCATACCGGCCGACGTGCCGCATCAACCTGTCAACCTGAGCGCCACACAGCCCGCCAGAGCCCTGGTGGCACGCAACGACCCGAATGAACAGGAGAGCGTGGTCGCTTATGATCCGGCGGCAGACGGATAAGTAACATACGTTCAAGTTGCAGCGCAGGGGATACAGTCCATTTTTAACGAGGCATTTAGGAAAGAGTTGTAAAACAGAGCTGACAAACCTGTCGCGGCAAGGTTCATGCATTTTCTCGACAAGATGGAGATTACTCCAGCGCTGGTTTCGATATGGCGAGCGCTGCGCGCACCGCCCACTCAACCAGCCGGATCAGATAAAGGATTTTCGAATGCTTCACCCTTTAACCAGGAAAATCAACTGGGTCGTTATCTGTTGTGAGGCCGCCATCCTCAGCAGTTGCGGCCCGGCGGCAGGTACCCAACCCACCTCATCAACTCAGCCGGAACTGAATCCGGCCTCGCCTGCGCCCGTTATCGAAAGCGCCGCCAGCCCGACCAGTGATCCGTTTGCGTACTGCCACGAAGCAGGGACGATCGATGCACCGGATACCAATTACACCGGCGCCCCCTTGCCGGAGGTGCTGCTGCAAGTCATGATCCAAAAGGGCATCATCTCGGCGGATATGCCGAAGGAAATGCAGCAGAATGCCATCTGGCGCTGCATGGATCAGCAGGTCTGGGCCTGTCATTTCGGCGCCAATATTCCCTGTGATCAAAAAGCAGATCCTTCGCAAACGCCAACCGCGGCCATGGAAGATTATTGCAAGAACAATGCTCATGCGGATGTTATTCCTGCCTACGTGACCGGACGTACCACGATCTATGAATGGGTCTGCCGGGATAGCCAGCCAAATATCGACAGGACTTTATCCACGGTGGATGCACAAGGTTATATCGCCCAATACTGGTATGAACTGGAGGCGCCGTAAAAGAGGAGATACTGTCGCCGGCATGGTCTCGATACATGCCTCGCTTTGCTCGGCATACTCGACCAGCGGCTCCTTGCGGTGACGGAGCCCATTTGGGCAGAGGACGCTTCGACTTCGTTCGTTGCAATTGCGCTCTTTACCCCGCTCAGGGCGAAGCCAGCCACGCCATGATCAATAAATAATTTTCCAACCTTGCGAAGGTTATGAGGAAAAATGTAACTTTCTTGTAAGGGGAGTTCACCGGCGCTGCGGGATTTTTTGAATACAATAGAGTTCTATATGGAGAACTCATGAACGGCAAATACAATCCGCTGGAACAATACCTGCGCAGCCTGCCCCTCAGCCAGGAGGAGGTGACGATAAATTTTCAGCTCATCGAAAACCTATTGAATACCACCCTTCCGACAGAGGCCAGGCAGGAGCGCGCATGGTGGGGGAATCAAAAACAGGAGATCTCCATCGAATCCATCCCCTGGATGGATGCCGGCTGGATGGTGGACACGGTGGATCTGCACGAACAATGGGTCCATTTCGTGCGGCAATAACTTTCTTATCGATTTCCAAACGCCCCCGGTGGCAGGGACATCAAATATAAATACACGGCGCGCAGTTCATCATCGGTCATATGCTGGTAGGATTTCCACGGCATGTAAAGGGAGTTGATGCGCAGGCCGTGTTTTTCTCCCTCACGGAGAATATCGATAAAGCGCCCCAGGCTGGCAGGCGTCCGCCCGGGCCGGAGGTCAGGTTGGGCTTGAGCAGGCCATTCCGTTGGGAAGCCGGGAATCTCTCCGCCCGACAGGTTCACTCCGTGGCAGACCTTACATGAGAGGGAAAGATACTTCCCATATTCAACCGTTATGCCAGGCATGGGTGCGGGCGGAGGCGCCTGATCGTGGGGAATCAACTCGGCGGGGATGAAGGTGATGCTCTTGACGATGTTCATGGCAATGAAACCGGTAAAGGATGGGGCACTGGGTTGAGTCTCCTGATCCACGGGCGGCAGACTGCGGATATAAGCCAGCACCTTTCCCAGATCGGCATAGCTCAGGAAGTAAAACTCGGTCGAGGGCATGAACAATAGCGGAGTCCCATCCGGGCGGACGCCGTGCTTGATGGAGCGGATTAGGTCGAGGTCCGTGCGCTGCGAGCCGATGCCCCCGGACCGGCCGTCAAATTGAGCGTGATCACCTGTCCCAGCGCCGGGTTGTCCAGGTAAACCAATCCCTGCAACTGCTCTCCGTGACAGGCCTCACAGCCGCGATACTGGAAGATCCGTTTGCCTTCCTGCAACGATTCCGAGTTGGTCGGGCTGGGAACGAGCTGAACCGATACCTCATATTTCTTGTAGAGGCGTAACCTGCCCGCGCCGTATAAAGCCAGGGTGCCAATGATCAGCAATCCGAGCAGCGTGCCCAGAGTGATGCCCATCCATTTCAATACAGACTGCATGTCATTCTCCTGTGGTTAGCTTCAGGGAGCGATCGGCGAGCAATTCGATGCGCAGCTTCCTCAGCGGTTTTTGCGCTGGGCCGTGGAGGATGTTGCCATCCGCGTCATAACGGGAGCCGTGACAGGGATAGGCAAACCCGTTGCCTTCTTCATCCGCCTCGACGGTGCAGCCCAAATGCGTACAAGTCAAGCTGAAGGCCATGATCTCACCATCCTCGTTATGGATGACCGCCGGAATATCGGCACGGATGACCCACGCGCCAAGGGGATAATCATCAGGGCCCCCCAAATCAAACTCAGCCGGCTGCGCGAGATCGGGTTGAAAACTAAAGAAGCGCAGCAAGCCTCCCAGACCGAGCAGGCCGCTCAAACCAAAAAACAGGTGTGTAGAAAGTTTTGCGAAATCGCGCCGGTTCAATTTGTTCATGGGGATAAGGCTCCCAGCATCGTCAAGATCAAGATTAGGAGGATCATCAATACGGTAAGCGCTTGCGCCATCCGATTCGTGCGCGGGAACCAGCGTCCCAATTCCTCTGGCCCGGCGTTCGGTAGGATGTACGGCAGCAATCCGAATAGAAGGATGATCAGAACGGGGAGCAATAAACCCAGCAGGAAGGGGTCGCCAAATTTGAGTAGATATTGTATCCACAGGAAAAACCCCGGCGCTTTGGAATCCCCAGGCATGGCGACCAGGTCGGTTATGCATGGTTTGATCGGAGCGGGTACCAGAAGGGCAAAGAGCAAGGCCAGGACGATGGTCATCGCCAATACTTCGCGATCGAGCAATTCAAAACGTTTGATGCGTTCCTTGCTGCTCTGCGTCGTAGAGGGCTGAACAGCGATGCCGCCATCCCGCCGCACCCGAAAGATATGCCAGACCAGCAGGATGAAGGCAACTGCCGTTAGGCCGAAAATGTGCCAGGCATAGAAACGGATCAACGTCGCGGCGCCCGGTTGGCTACCGCCGATCACAGATTGATATAAGCCTTCACCGATCCAGGGAATGGTCTTCAATAGATTGGCACCGACCACCAGGGCCCAATGAATGCCTTCATCCCAACGCAGGATATAACCCGTAAAATCCAGCAGGAGGACCATCACCAGCAAGCCCAGGCCGAGCAGGTGATTGAAGCGGCGTTTCGCCCCATAGGCTCCCGTCAGAACCACCTGCAGCAAATGGATCGTTGTCACCAGGACAAGAAATTGCGCCGACCAGAAATGCAGATTGCGAATCGGGCTCCCAAACGGGACCAGCACATCGATGTTTTCCACGGAGAGGGCGGCCCGCTCCGGTGTGGGAACGTAGTAGTACATTTCCAACAGGCCTGTGAAAAACAATATCAGCATGAGAAAGACAGCGATGCCACACGCTCCCAGAGTATAGCGAAAACGCGCCTGCTCCGCAGGAATGCAGGGTGGATGCAGATGATGGAAAAAGGAAGGCCGGGCCGGCGGCGTGCCCTGACCTTTGATACTCAATCCAACCGCGGCCAGCATCAGAACCCCGACCAAGAGCGAGGCACCTGGAATTTCGTTCTCCGGTGCCTTGACCGAATGATAAACCGGAATTGCTGAGCCGTTCGTCGCGCTCAGAACGAAATCCTCGGTGTGTCTGTCATTCATGCGGAGCAGAAAGGCAGTCAATGGACAGGCATCTTCCGTACAGAGTCCGCCTGTGCGGAAGAAAGGCATGTTCTGATGAATATACGTGAACAATTCAAAGGCATTGGTGAAACGGGATAACTTCCCATCCCCCACCAGGGCCGGCGCCCCTGTTTCAGGAATGACGAAACTACTCTTCGGCGCATCACTGCCATGACAGCCGGATTGCCAGCAATTATTTTCCGTTGTTGCGAACGATGCTTGCCACTCTTCGGTTAAGCCTCGTGCATGATCGCCATGACAGGACATGCAGATGCCTCAATAAATCTATGCACCGTTGTCGCCTTGTGCAGGTGAATAGACGGTCGGAGGCTGCGCCAGACGGTTAGTATCAAAGGTCGGTGTGGCCTGGAATGAACGCTGGGCAGCGGGTTCTGTCCTTTTAGCGGGCACGGAACGAAAAAACAGGAACATACCCCCGACCGCCAGAGTGACAACGATCGTGATTTTGCGGCTGAGAGCATCAGTTACAAGTTAAGGTTTTTAGGAGTGTGTCAAGGGCATTTTCATGCAATTTCGAGTGGTTTTTCTTTCAGACACGTTCAACCGCCTGTTTACAAGCTGGTTGTCCGGGCAAATCCTCCGAAAAGGTGTGGCCGGGAAGCCCCAGATCGCTGAAATTTCAGAAACTGTGGTTCCTGGCGCCTCAAATTTGCTCCTTGACATCTGTCCGAAGTCTTTAACTTGTAAGCAATGGGCTGAGAGACATAACGGGTCGATTGTAACTCGTGATAGATTTCACAAAAAGTCTTTTTTTTCCCTATCTTGCAAAGTTTTGAATTGCAACGATGCCATGCTGTTGCTCAGCTTTCGCAAGAGTAAAATATGAAAGTAACTCTCCGCAAGTGCAAATATCCTATTGGCAGACATGGTCACAGTCCGGTATACTTGGAATGGTGCTTTATGACGCGTGGAGAAAGCTGGTATATCTAGCGAGCATCAAGTGTCGAGCCTGCACCACCATTTTTGCCAAGGTCGAAAGGAACGACCGCAGTGAGACTTAAGGAATATATGCTGTATCTGGTCCTGCTTGCTGGCTGTGGTTTGGCCTTCGGTTTACCATTCTTCCTATCCCATGCCGCAAATCAGAACCTGCACGATCCTGACTTTATCCCGATCACCGGCGCAACCGCCACGCAGACTGCCAGCACCGAACGTGCACTGACCATCCAGGCCTTTGCCGCGTTATTCATGACGTCCACTCCTTCTGCAACGGCGACAATCAGTCCTACCTCCTCGGTTACGTTCGCTTTCAGCTTCACTCCCTCGCCGACTGCCAGTGTTACTGCGTCCAGCACATTAACTCTCACGCCGAGCCCCACCCGCACGCACTGGTACCCATCCATTACCATGACCAGCACGCATCGTTCAGATTCCAATCCACCGGCGCCGACCGCTACGAATACACCCATCCCACCTACCAACACACGTATCCCTCCCACCCATACCCCCATTCCTCCAACCAATACGCCGATTCCTCCAACCAAGACTCCCGTTCCACCAACCAATCCACCGCCAACCAATCCACCGCCAACCAATCCACCACCAACGAACCCACCACCAACGAACCCACCACCAACGAACCCACCACCAACCAATCCGCCACCGACCAATCCACCGCCGACCGATCCACCGGCCACAAATCCGCCTGCCCAGTCTCTCCCTTGAAACAGGCAGGTGGAGGTCAAAGTCAAGTCTGTCCACGCGCCATGAAGTTGGGAGCGTCAGTGCCGCCTGCTGGTACCAGGCGAATGCTGAGAGGGTTTTGTACGGCGGCTGTGATTTGAGAGCGGGCCAGCAAAGGAGACCACAATGAACCCGCGGAAAGATCAGACTTTTCTGCTTATTAACGAGGATGCAGGGGCAGGAGGATGAGTTTACGATCCAGCTGTCTAGCCGTCATGACACTCACCTCCATTCTCGTGGTTGGGGCCTGCGCGCCCAAGGCAACCCCGCCGCCGGTGGATACCATATCCACGCTTCCACATCAATTGGCCTACCAGATGTTGACTCAGACGGCCGCAGCCGCTTCGCAGACACCCATGCCGGCAACAGCCACACTTCCGCCCACGGCCACCGATGCACCCACCCTGGAACCTACCCAAAGCGGCCCGCTCAAGAAGCCTGTGATCAAAATCTTTACGGGTTGTTATTACAGGCCCGGGCCTGAATATACACTGGACAGCAATATCTCGGCAGGAAAGAAGGTGGATGTCGTGGGCGTTGGCAGCACGCCAGGCTGGTATGTCATCATCAATCCTTACTTCCATAAGCAGTGCTGGGTGGAGGCAACCAGTCTTGAGATCGATCCCGCCATGGACCTATCCACTTTGCCAGTAATGACACCGATTCCCTGACCGGGTGAGATTCATGGCGAGAACCTTGCTGCCGGGAATAAATGTCACGCGCATCAACGATAAATATCAACTGTGAAGAATCGTTCTGAGTGGTATAGTGTTATCAGAAGCGTTATTGGCGACGAATTCGAAGGAGCTGGTTTTCATGTCGTACGCCATTACACCGTCTGAAGACGGAAAATATATTTTGATCAAAATGCACGGAGATATGACGCGTGCCCTGGCGATGCAGCAAAATATCGAAGCCCATCAATTAGGAAAAGAACTGGGCGTCAACCGCTATCTGACCGATTTGATCGACTCAACCAACGTTGATTCGGTGATAAACGATTATGAGTTTGCCTATGCCGATATGCAGACTGAACCGGATATCGACCGCTATGCAAGAGTAGCCATACTAGTCCGGCCAGACGATCATTCGCATGATTTCATTGAGGTGCTGGCAACGAACGCCGGACTGAATGTCAAACTCTTCAGGGATCGTGAGCAGGCCATCGCCCATCTGACAAAGGATGAAGGCCTCACTGAAACATGATCATGAAACCCGCATGGAGGGGAAATGCCGAATAAGATCCTGGTAACCTACGCCAGCCGGACAGGTTCCACGGCCGGCGTGGCGAATGCGATTGGAAGAGCCCTGGCAGCTCAAGGTAAGGAAGTGGCTGTCTTGCCGATGCAGGCAGTCGAGGATCTGTCCCCCTATCGGGCAATCGTAGTTGGGAGCGCCATCCGCAAGTCGAAGTGGCTGCCGGAAGCCGTGCAATTCGTTCGCATACATCAGTCCGCACTCAGGCATAAACCATTTGCTATGTTCACGGTGTGTATCACGTTGGCTATGTCGAACAGCGAGCAATACCGTTCGGTGGTTGCCGCCTGGGTGGCACCGGTCCGTACCCTGGTGCGACCACTCAGTGAGGGTCTCTTTGCCGGTATGCTGGACTTCAAAACGCTGCCGTTAAACTGGGATACCTTGAAATTACGTTCTGCTGTGGCACTGGGGATTTTTCCACGCGGCGATCACCGCGACTGGAACGCGATCCGCGCCTGGGCGGAGAGTCTGGGTCCGATGTTGGCGATAAGCTGATATGGTCTGAAGAAGCCCACGCCGCCAGAAATGGCGGCGTTTTTGAAGGTAGACCCTGCGTTAGGGCGGGCCTGTATTCGCGCAAGGTGCTGTCTTAAGTGTCACAGAACAAAAAGTACGTGTTCGAATTCCACCGTTATGAGCACCAGCCTGGGGGATCTTGAACGAAACCGACGCATTCTTAACCCATTGTCAGCGCAAACAGGTACAATAGGAATCATTCCTACCATATAGGATATCCCCATGCCCGGTAAGCAAAAAACATTAAAGGTGCAAAAGCATTCGAAACAAACGCTGCTGGATCAGTTCACCTGGATCCCTTTCTATCAGGAACTGGCCCGCGAACTGACGAGCTGGGAAAATCGTCAAGAGCAGTTGATCTCGTTTTTGGAAGAACTTCGTTCGGAAGGCTATGTGATCACACCCTTATTCGATAAGGACAACGATGGCGCGCGGTTCCTGCTGAAAGAGATCGATCCGTTCACCTTCTTCGGTGTCTTCAACCGGCGCATCAGATATGAACAGCGCCGTGCGATCCTTGCGCAGATCAAACAATTCTTTAAGTTGAAAAGGGAGGTACCTGAGGATTTCAATGGCATACCCATCCTGAGCAACATGAAATCCTGGTTCTTTTCCAACCAGGGATCTCGAGAGATAAACGATATCCAACGCCTGTGGCGGGTCTTCCAACTGGGGCTCAAGGATCAGCCACTGGAGAAGAAAGATTTCCTGGAGGCATTCGACCAGGCGCTGACTGTCAAGCAAAGCAACGTCAACCTGACCATGGGTTTGTTCTGGATCCGCCCTGAAGTTTTTCTGAATCTGGATCAGGCCAATCGAAGTTATCTGGGAATTCGCCTGCCGGTGGGTGGACTCAACGCGCAATTCTACGTTGAAACCATACAAAGCTTTCAGTCTGAGGAACAATCCTTCCCGCAACTCTCACTGGCAGCCTGGGGCGCGGAGAACGAACGGTCCAGAAAGATCGCCGAATCCAAATCGGCGGAGTATCGCGCCTGGGGCGGGATCAATTACTGGCTGGTGGGTGCTTATTGGGACGACCGTGATCCGGCCGATCAGACGCAGCGCTTCCTGGAAGAAGGCGTTTGGGAGAACGGTAATCAGTCACGCCATACCAACGATGTTTTCTCGATGCGCGTGAACGATAAGATCGCCATCAAGGCCGCTTCGACTCAGCGTCTCGGCCTGCCCTTCGACGCCCGCAACCGGACAGTCTCGCGCCTGAGCATCAAAGCCATCGGGATGGTGGTTGCCAATCGCAACGACGGCCGCACCGTCGAAGTGGAATGGGACCCGGACTTCCAGGAGAAAGATTGGTATTTCTACACGAATCGCAGATCCATCTGGCGTTTGCGAAATGAATCAAACTACCGGTTTCATGAATATGCCGAACGGCTCAGAGACTTCGTCTGGTATGACAAGGGACAGGACCATGACTGGTTCCTGAAGCATCAACACAACGTAGCCGCAGCAGACGAAACTGCGGAGGAAGAGTCCGAGATCGGCCATCAACCCTATAGTCTCGAAGATGTTACAGCTTCGGGTGTATTTTTGAGCGAAGATGAATTGAATCAAATTCTGGCACGTCTGGAATCCAAGAAAGCCATGATCCTGCAGGGACCGCCAGGCGTCGGCAAAACCTTTATTGCCCGCAAAGTCGCTTATGCCTTGATGAAAGAAATCGACAACGAGCGACTCGAAATGGTGCAGTTCCATCAATCCTATTCTTATGATGATTTTGTACGCGGTTATCGTCCAATTGAAGGAAAGACAGGCAGCTTCGGTTTGCGGGATGGCCTTTTTTATGAGTTCTGCCAAAAAGCCATCCATGATCCGGACCGCGAATATGTGTTTATTATCGATGAGATCAACCGTGGCAATCTCAGCCAGATCTTCGGCGAGTTGCTGATGCTGATCGAGGCCGATAAACGTGGGCCCGAGTTTGGCGTTCCGCTCGTGTATCGCAACGAACACGAGCCTGACTTCCACGTTCCCTCCAATCTGTATCTAATCGGCTTGATGAACCTGGCCGATCGTTCGCTGGCCATGGTGGATTACGCCTTGCGTCGCCGCTTTGTCTTCATCACCTTGAAACCACAATATGAGAGCGAACTCTTCTCTCAGTGGCTATCCGCAAGAGGCATGGACCCAGACCTGGTGCAATTGATCGTCGAGCGCATGAGCAAACTTAACCACGAGATCCGCCAGCATCCGCTGCTGGGTGAAAACTATCAGATTGGCCACAGTTTCTTCTGCCCGAAGGGAGACAACTTTGCCGGGCTGGACAGGGAATGGTATGAAAGTGTAGTGCGCACCGAAATCGTTCCGCTCTTGAAGGAGTATTGGTTCGACAACCCCGGGAAGGCGGAAGAGGCCGAAAAGAGATTGCTGGCTTGATGGAACACGGCATCCCCATCCGAAATCTGTGGCACATGCTGCTGTATGCCTGGGATGAAGTCCCACTCAACACGCTGCGGCAGCTCACCCAGGAAGAAGTGGAAGAGGCGCCCACGCTGGATGCGCTGTTTGCTTCGCTCTTGATCAAGTTAATGCAGGGGCGTTTGCGCATTGGCCTGGGTCGCAACTATGTCGATGCGCGGCAAAGGTTGGCAGGCATTCGCGGGCGGATCGATTTTGGGGAAAGTTTGAAATACGGAACCGTCGAACGCGGCGAAGCCGTCTGTGATTTTCAATTCTATAGTGCCAATGAGTTGGGGAACCAGATCATCCGCAGCACGCTGATGAGATTGGCACAGACGGGTCAATTCAAGCCTGAAACTGGTTCCGTCAAAGAACTGCGCCACCAGCTGCGACGTTTGATCCGCGATCTGGACGGAATCGACCTGATCGAACTCACCCCTGACTTGATCCACAGACAACAGACCCGACACCATGACCGTGATTACCGCCTGATGCTCAGTATCTGTGACCTGATCCTGCAGCGTCAGATGCCAGGCAGCCCGGAAGGCAGAGCAACCGTCCCGGCGTTGGAGAGTGAGGCGCTGATCCTGTATCGGATCTACGAACGCTTCGTCGCCAACTTCTATCGCATCCACTTGACAGATTGGGAGGTTGGCGCCCAAAGGCGTCTCGACTGGCACGCCAAGGAAAGAAATGAACATCTGCCGGTGATGATTCCCGATCTGTTCCTGCAAGAAAAATCATCGGGGCAGATCATCGTGCTGGATACCAAGTTCACCGCCAAGAGTTTAACCGAGAATCAATGGGGCAAGCCGATCTTTGATTCTTCCCACTTATATCAGTTGTACGCGTACTTGAAGTCTCAGGAACACGTCTCGGTATCACATCGGACTGCGACTGGTATCCTGCTCTATCCCGCCATTCGAGCCACACTTTCTGAAAAGGTTGAGTTCCAGGATCATACGCTCAGAATCGAAACCGTGGATTTGACGGCACCATGGCAGGAAATTGAAAAGGGGTTGATCGAGCTGATTCTCAATTAGCTGTTTCCAACTTGAAAATTTCTACACCGTGCGATATTCACTGGGGATGATATCCTCAGCCAAAGATAGCACCTGCTCATCATACCAACCCATCAATCGACGGGTCGTTTCACCGACCTTTCCAGTCCCGACCGTTTCCCTGCGAATCTCCACAACGGGCACAATGCCATGGGAACTGTTGGTGATAAAGGCCTCCTGAATGGAAGTCAATTCATTGAGCGGTAGCGCCCTGTAATGGATATCGATCTCGTTAAAACGAGCCAGGGCGATCACCGTCTGGCGAGTGATACCAATCAGAACCCCGCGCCCAGCCGTATGCAACACGCCATCACGAACATAGAAAAAGTTGCTTCCCATGCCTTCGAGAATCGTACGCTTTTTCGTGAGCAGCACTTCGAAGCCATCGCCGTTCGTCTTCTGACGCTCGAAGGCTGATTCGCGGATGAAAGTGGTGGGTTTCAAAGACGGCTGGGCGCGGCTGGATTTGGAAATATCCAGCTTGACGCCGTTTTGATAGATCTCATCCGGCAGAAGGGGTACCGGTTGGAGCAGGGCATACAGCATACCTGGTTCTGCAGACGTATCCAGGATCAAACGCACGCGCGCTTCATATGCATCCATGTGCGTGAGCAAATCAGCCAGCGCTTCGCGAAAGGCTTCCGGCTTGCGGATGGCAGGCAGGATATCCTGAACTTTGGCCGGCAGGTACAGCCTTTCCAGATGGGAATGCAAACCGATCACCTTGGTACGGCCCGCGTAGGTTCGAAAAGTGGTATACAAACCCGCCGGCAGCGCGTTCGTGATCGCGTCAAACTCGGAAGTTTCAAATGGCAGTTTTTCAATATCTGAACGGGTAATCTTAAAGACAATGATCTGCTGTGACATGGGCCAATACGCAAGGCAACGTGTTTTGTGAAATATTGAGGCAAACGCGGAGTTGGAATAATAACAGACTTGGCCGCCCTCCAATGGGTAATTTATCCATTTCCTATTCACAAAAAAGTAAAGTGGGATGATATCCCACTCTACGATAAACTGCGTGCCATACAAATAAAAAGAGTGTCTAGGTCGATCTGGACACTCTTTTTGTATCAATTATTTCTTGCCAAGTAGACCGCCAAGCATGGAGGCTGCCGAGCCACCACTCAGCGCACCATCGATCTGAGCTGCAAGCGGCGCTGGAAGTTTCTTCTTCAGAAAATCCAGAACCATATTCACCACCTCTTTCGACACCTCCGGACTCAAACCAGTCTTCTGCGATATCATTTTTACCAACTCTTCCATCTTGTATTACTCTCCTTTGCAAAAGTTTTGGAAAACTTTGATCGCAGGAATAATACCATAGACTTCTGGACAACAAGCCAATGAAGCCTTGCTGATATGAGTTTGATAAGGCCGCTCAAGATGAGGTTAACATCTGATCCAATCGTCGCAGAAGGTAGGCGCGCTCGCTGGGGTTGCCACATAGGGCCACGGCGCGCTGGTAAGCATCGGTGGCGGCTTCAGGCTGGTTCGTCCGACGTAAAAGGTCGGCACGCGCCGCATGATAAGGGTAGAAGGAATCAGCTTCGGATTCGAGGTTCAACAGGATCTGCAATCCCTCCCGCATCTTTCCGGACATGGCAATTGCCACGGCACGATTGACCTTCACCACCACTGAAGGCATCATCTGCCCGAGCGTGTCGTATAGCAAGGCGATTTGAGTCCAGTCCGTGGCATCGTAAGTTGGTGTTTCGGCGTGCAGGGCGCTGATGGCGGCCTGCACTTGATACGGTCCGGGATCATGCAGAGTCATCGCATGATCGAGAATCGCGATCCCTTCATGGATTTGGAAGGTATCCCACAGGGTACGATCCTGGCTCTCGAACAGGATCAACTCCCCCGTCGGAGAGAGGCGTGCCTTTCGTCGAGAGTCATGTAACAGCATAAGAGCCAGCAATCCATAAGACTCAGCGGATGGAGGCATCAGCTCCACCAGGATGCGACAGAGACGAATCGCTTCGTTACAGAGTTCATGTCGAGTCAAGCTATCACCCGCTGTGGCAACATAACCTTCATTAAAGATGAGATAAATAACTGCCAGGAGCGCGTCAAGCCGTTCGGGGAGCAGCTCAGCGGGCGGCACGCGATATGGGATGCCTGCGTTACGAATCTTTTTGCGGGCACGCGCCAGGCGCTGCGCCATGGTCGATTCGGAAACGAGGAAGGCACGCGCAACGTCCTGCGTGGATAAGCCGCCCAGCGTATGCAGCGTGAGTGCGACCTGCGCTTCGAGGGCCAGCGCGGGATGACAACAAGTGAACATCAACTTGAGGCGATCATCAGGGAGAGTGTTGTCCATATCATTCTCTTCTTCTGGCGGTGGTTCGAGCATGACTGCAATGTGATCCTGTGTTGTGGCGCGGCGGATACAATCTATGGCGCGGCGTTTGGCAACCGCCATCAGCCAGGCGCCGGGGTTACGCGGAATGCCTTCTTGATCCCAACGTTCCAGCGCATTCACCAACGCATCCTGCAGCGCATCCTCTGCCAGCATGAAATCTTCCAACTGGCTGATGAGCGCAGCGAGAACACGTCCGTATTCTTCACGGAAGGTGGTTTCGATCTGGGAGGTGGCGGTCATACCTATGATTCCGTCACACCTGCACTGCATCAGGTGCAAGTGTTGCGAGTCGCAAAGCGGCGAAGCAATGTCCTGCCCTAGTGGGTATGGCAAACGATGTCAGAGATTGCCACGTCGCCCTGCGGGTTCCTCGCAATGACATAGCTTTACGCCTTCTGCTCCCACAAAGGGACGATCTCAACGGAGCCATATTTTGCAGGTGGGACTTTCTCTGCCCAATGGATGGCTTCATCGAGGTTGTCGCACTTGACGACAGAATATCCGCCAAGCTGTTCGTGGGTCTCGGCAAATGGGCCGTCGGTGATCAACGTTTTTCCCGCGCGCACGCGGATCGTTGTCGCAGTACCTTCGGGATCCAGTCCGTTGTTATCCAGCAATACGCCCGCGGCTTTTGCTTCCTTCATAAAAGCATACCAATCGGCCGCAATGGCTTTTAACTCTTCCGGGGCGTTGGGTGATTCTTCCTTGTTGGCATACATCAGTAACAGGTATTTCATTTCATGCTCCTTTTCATGGATTATAGGCTTTTTCGCCTTTCCATAAATACGTCGCAGCGAGAGGTCTTCAAATGACAGGTTTTCTGATTTCTCATCATTCTCTCATTTATAACCTGGCCTGGACATTATACAAGTTGGCATAGGTTTCATTCATGCGAATCAACTCTTCGTGAGTCCCTTGTTCTTCGATGCCTTTATCCGTCAATACAAGGATCCGCTGGGCATTCCGAATGGTGGAGAGCCGATGAGCAATGACCAGGGTCGTGCGGTTGTTCGCCAGCATCTCCAGGGATTCTTGGACGGCGCGTTCACTTTCGTTATCGAGAGAGCTGGTCGCTTCGTCGAAGAGGAGGATGGGTGGATCTTTCAAAAAGACGCGGGCGATGCTGAGTCTCTGCTTTTGTCCGCCGGAGAGTTTGACGCCGCGTTGACCGATATCCGTGTGGTAGCCGTTCGGCAGGGACATGATGAAGTCGTGCGCGTTCGCTTTCTTGGACGCTGCGACGATCGCCTGCATGCCGGCATCCAGCTTTCCGTAGCGGATATTATCCGCGATGGTGCCGGCGAAGAGATAAACATCCTGTTGCACAACGCCGATATTACGACGTAGGGACGAGAGAGAGAGATCTCTGAGGTCAATGCCATCGAGCAGGATACAGCCTCCGGTGAGGTCATAGAAGCGAGGAATCAGGGAGCAGAGAGTCGTCTTGCCGACTCCCGAAGATCCAACCAGGGCAATGTATTCTCCAGCTTTGATATTCAGAGAGACTTTCTTTAGCACATCATCATGCTCTTCCTTATATTTAAAACTGACCTCCCTGAACTCGATATTCCCCTGGGCATGCGGGATGTCGATCGCATCCAGCGCGTCCTTGATGTCGGGCTGCACTTCCAGGATTTCCATGAAACGATTGAAACCGGCAATCCCTTCCTGATAGAGGCGCGTGAAATTACTGAAGCGCTGGATCGGTTCGATGAGAATGCCAACATACAAAAGGAAGGTAATCATGGCGGGCAAATCGAGTGACGAATTTAATATCGCAATGCCACCAAAGACGATCACCGCAATAGGCATTAATTGCGTGAAGAGGACCATGCCTGCGGTGAAATATCCCTCGTTTTTATATACATCCCTGCGGCTGTCGAGGAACCGATTATTTTCGTAAGCGAATTTTTCTCTTTCCACGTTTTCGTTCGTAAACGACTGCACAGCGCGGATACCAGATAAGGCATCTTCCACCTGGGCATTGATGTCGCCAATGCGGGCATGACTTGTACGCAAGGCGATGCGCATTCTTTGATTGAAATAGATCACGCAGGCGGCCATCAGGGGCAAAAAGGAAAAGACCATCCAGGCCAGTTTGACATTGACCGTCAGCATGATGGCAAATGCCCCCAGAAAGTTCAACAGCGAAATGAGGATGTCTTCCGGTCCGTGATGGAACAACTCGGACATATCGAACGAGTCATGGGTGATACGCGGACATTAATTGACCTGTTTTCTGTTCGTCGTAAAAGCCAAAGGAAAGTCTCTGTAGATGTTCGAAAAGTTCGGCGCGCATATCGCGTTCCATCCTGGCGCCCATCATGTGACCCTGATAGTCGACGAACATATTGCAGAGCACGTGGATGATCAGCAAAGCAAGCATCCCTGCGCCCACAGCATAGACCTGAGCGAGCGCGTTCGGCGCATGGCTTTCCAAAATATTTTTCGTGATGTAGTTTGCGCCCAGGGGAAGCAGTAAGGCCGTCCCTGAGACGAGGAATGCACAAACCATATCGGCAAATAACAATCCGAGATAGGGCTTGTAATAAGACAGGAATTTCCTGACTCGAGAATTCATATAAGTGATTTCCTTATTAATTGATGTCATTGTGAGCGAGGGACACTCGGTGGTTGAGTGAGCGGTGCAGTTCCGCCCGTGTCGAAACCACCACCACGAGCATGGCAATCTCGTGGTGGTAGGTTAGTTGAGACACCTATCCCCTTGCGGGATTGCCACGCCGCAGTGGTCTCGACGTTTTCGTCTCGACCAGCGGTGGCTCGCAATGACATACCAGTTAAAAACAAAAAACCGCAGGGCGGGAAGCACCTGCGGTGGGGAATTAAAACCGTAATAACGGCTATGCCGTTACATCACCTTCAGGAGGCGCGCTGTATACAAAAGAATATGTCATTGTCCCTTTCATTTGCACGTGCCTCCTTTCTGGAATAAGATGTTGCGAGTTTATCAGTTGAGACTGTGAGAAGTCAAGAAGTTTACATGGACAATTCATATTCAATGACAGCATCCCCTTCCCCCGCCGCGGACATCGCATCCGCCTCCCGCAACAGACTCGCCGCAACCTGCTCCTCCACATATGCCTCCCCGCAACTGGGACATACTCTAGCAGGCACGTGATTCACAATCAGCCGCATCTCCCCACGCTCAAATTGGACAGACGTTAGCCCGTCCACAGCCTCAGCCTGCCTGCAAATGAGGCAGATCACAATTCACTTCTTTGAACCGCGAAACACGCTAAGTTCGCAAAGAAAAGATTTAAAGCTTCCGCGTTCTTCGCGCTCTTGGCGGTAAAAAAGAGCTTTTATCACCTGCGGCTCCTCGCATCTGTCTTCCACTTATTCGGGTCTGCGACATAAACCGTAATGACCGTCGTTTCATTCGTCTCTAAATTCTCGGAAGTCACCACATGGAATGGACGCTTCCCCTGAAACCCCAATATCAAACGACTCGGCTCGGGCGTTTCAGAGGAGTAATCTTCGATGGTCTCCCCCGATTTGATTGCACGCAAAGTATTCTTAACAGAAACATACCGCTCAAACATACGCTGAACGGCATGGACGCGGAAGATGGTTTTGGGATTGTTCACTGGAAAGTCATTCTACTTCATATAGCCAATCCTGACAGGTTTTTGTGGAACTTTGTCCAAAACAAATCCATGTCCACGCAGGCAACTCGAAAAACCAGGTAATTTTTGAATATCTTCAGAATCAATCAAGTGATGAATTCTGGATAAGCCTTCGCTATCTCTTCATATTCCTCGGTGATCTCTTCCCAACTCTTGTTCCCTGTTGTAATTACGACATCCAGATAACTGAGTTTACCCACACCTTGTTTTCCCTCAGATAATCGGTCGCTAATCTTTAACTGCTCATTTAGCCCTGTACTCACTGTCGATACAAATCCAAATATGGCCGCAATTATGCAGGCTATTCTCCAGCCCTCCATTCCTGTGCCTACTATTGGACCTACTGCGGCGGTAACACCAGCCACCAATGTTACCGCTGTTGAACTGACGATGGCTGTGATGAGAAAGTGGTTTTTTTTCTTTCGGTAACTGGATACTATTGCTCCTGCCTTCCGAAGACTTGCTTTCACACTTTTTGTAAGTATTCTACGTTCTTCTATTCCATCTTTTGACATTTTTTTCTTCTTTCCCGTTACTCTAACGGTCGTGTCCAAGTGTCCAATCCCAATTTTTTTGTTTACCGTACAAATACGATTCTGGTAAAACTTTGTCGTATAAACAATCGTTCCACTTTGGGATAAAGCGGATACATCTTACAAAGCACAAATTAGATTGGCAATCAAGGGTACGGTAATTTTGACACGGAAATCAACTCAGATGACATCCGATATTGCCTTGGGTAACTGGCCATATATTATGTTTAGTCCTGATAATATGGCTTAGAGGTGCATTGTTGAGAGTTGTGATCGTTGTCTATTTCTCCCCATTAATAATGACGGTGCACCACACTATAGTCAAAATATGATTATAGTAAGATAGTTATACCATAGTATTATGATCCCGAATTTTGGGGGTTGAGCAGCGACTCGGCTCAGTTGTTTCGGATGTGTAATCTTCGATGATCTCCCCCGTTTCAACTGTACTCATTACTTTTTTCAAAGAAACATGCCGCTCAAACATACGCTGAACGGCATGGACACGGACGATGGCCTTTGGGTTATTCACTCTCGGAACCCCGTTTTATACAACTCATAATACATCCCCTCATTCGCCAGCAACTCGGCGTGTGTTCCCTGCTCGATGATTCTTCCATCGTGAATGACCACGATCTTATCCGCCTGCGTGATCGTAGACAGGCGGTGCGCGATCACAAAGGAGGTGCGTCCTTTCAGAAGCCTCGTCAGTGCCTGCTGAATGATTTGCTCTGTCTGGGTATCCACGGAGGAGGTCGCTTCATCCAAAATCAAAATGCGCGGGTTTGCCAGCAAGGCGCGCGCAAAGGAGATCAACTGACGTTGTCCCACGCTCAACGTCACGCCCCCCTCCTCCACTGAAGTATCATAACCATTCTTAAGATCGCGTGATGAAGTCATGCGCACCGACTGCCTGCGCGGCGCGCGTCACCTCCTCATCGCTCGCGTCCAGGCGACCGAACAAAATATTTTCCTTCACCGAGCCACTAAACAAAAATGGATCCTGTAAGACCATGCCCATCTGTCGGCGCAGACTAGCCTGCGTCACCGTCCGCAGGTCAACCCCGTCGATGCGGATGCAACCCGAGGTCGGGTCATGGAAGCGGGTCAACAACTTGACGATGGTGGTCTTGCCCGCGCCCGTCTCTCCCACCAGGGCCACCGTCTGACCGGCCTGCACATCCAAATCAATTCCATCCAGGACGAGAGCCGGATCATCGGAATAATGGAAGGAGACGTTCTCGAATCGGACTCCGCCGGTCACTGGTTTCATCTCACGCGCCTCTTTTGCATCCCGGACTTCAACGGGCGTATTGAGCAACTCGAGAATGCGTTCACCGCCTGCCATCGTCGATTGAAGCGTATCGAAGCGACAACTCAGATCACGGATGGGGTCGAAGAGGCGATCGATGTAGAGCACGAAAGCGATCAACACGCCCGCCGTGATGCTCTCGCCCAGGACCGCGGTTCCACCGATATACACCACCAGCGCGGTCGCGATGGCACCCAGCACATCCACCACCGGCGTAAAGATCGAAGCCAGCCTGGCGGCATCCAGAGTGGTTTCGAGAAAATAACGATTGACATATCCACTGAAATTGTTGAAGTTGTACGGTTGACGTGAAAAGGCCTGCACCACCCTAACGCCATTGACGTTCTCCGCCAGGACGGAATTTGTCCAGGAGATGGCGGCGCGCACTCTGCGATAATTGCGCCGTGCCGCGCTGCGAAAGAGAATCGTTGCCAGAACCATAATCGGCAATACCGCAAAGGTAATCAATGACAGGTGCAGGTCGAGCGACAGCATGGCAATCAAGGTGCCGATGATCGCCAACACATCGCGTACGACTGCCAAGACCGCCCAGGTGATGAACTCGCGCAGGGTGCCCACATCGTTGATGACACGCGTAATGACGCGTCCCACACTGTAACGATTATAGAAACTCAACGAGAGTTTTTGCAGATGATCGAACATGGCTGTACGTACATCGTAGAGCACATGTTGTCCTACGCGCGACATGATACGCACGCGGAAAATATTCAAAACAAGCTGCACACCGGCCACAACAAAATAGGCGATGGCAATATTTCCCAAGGCATGCAGCTCCCGGTTGCCAATGCCATCATCGATGGCGAGTTTGACAAAATAAGGTCCGGATACCGCTGCGGCTGTGATGACAATCATAAACACCAGGGAGACGAGCATCTCCCTGATATACGGCTTGACGAATTGCAATAGTCCGCGCGCCACGTTTGGGTCATAGCCCTTATCGTAAAATTCTTCTGACTGGGTAATAAATGTCGGTGGAATAATTTTGGTTGCCATAAGTTTTCTTGTATCGCGCAGAGCGGAGGGACAGTGCCTTTCTGTTCCGTAGACGAAGCGCGGAGTTGCAAGTTAGATGACGCTTCAATGTAAATCGCGCTTCGTCTGATTCGCCTTCTGCTCATTGCGCTCAGCGCGAGGGTTTGTCTTCCCTGCGCCAGCCATCTTCGAGTTCGCGGTTGCGCTCGGTGGGATACTCTTCCTCCTGTACTTCTTCCAGCTCATCCGAGAAGGTGGCGTGATCCATCAACTGCAGGTCGTAAATTTCCTTGTACAATCCGCCAGCTTTGAGTAGTTCATCATGCGTGCCGCGTTCGACAATGCGGCCGTTGTCCATGACCAGGATCAGGTCGGCGCGTCGCACGGTAGAAAGACGATGCGCGATAACAAAAGTGGTACGTCTCTCCATGAGATGATCCAATGCGACCTGGATGAGTTTTTCTGTTTGCGTATCCACCGAAGAAGTGGAAGTCATCAAGGATCAAGATGCGCGGATCCATCAGCAGGGCACGCGCAATCGCCACGCGCTGACGTTGTCCACCGGAAAGGGTCACACCGCGTTCCCCGACAATCGTGTCATAGCCATTGGTAAAGCCCTGGATGAATTCATGCGCCTGTGCAGCTTTAGCAGCAGCAATGACCTCGTCCGTCGTGGCCTCGGGGCGGCCATAGGCGATGTTGGCTTTGATCGTATCCGAGAATAAAAGCGAGGTCTGCAACACAATGCCGATTTGTCTGCGCAAAGAACCTAAATCCACTTTGCGAATATCGACTCCATCCACACAAACTTCGCCAGTACTCACATCATAGAAACGCGGGATCAGATTGACCAAAGATGTCTTCCCGGAGCCTGTCGGACCGATCAGCGCGATGAGTTGATTGGGCTCCACTTTCAAGTTAATCCCACTGAGCGAGGCTGTTTTCTCGTCCTGATATTTCAGGCCAACGTTGTTGAATTCCACTTCGCCCCGCAGCGTATCCAGTTTGACAGCCTCCTGTGGCGAATGAATTTCGGGATGCGTATCCAGCACTTCGAAGACGCGTTGTGCACCGGCGGCAGCCTCCCCGCCCGCATTGACGAGGCCGGTCAATTGCTGGGCAGGTTCCGCCATCATCAAGATATAAGCATTGAAGGCAACGATCTCACCAATTGTCAATGTGCCATTCAGAACCATTTGCCCACCGAACCATAGAATCAGAATGGTACTCATGGCGATCAGCCAGCCTGTGGTGGGCATGATCTTGGACCACTCGTCAATGACGTGTACCCAGGTAGTGAATACTTTTTTATTGGCAGAGTCGAAACGTTCGGTCTCATAGTCCTCACGTGCGAAGGCGCGCACCACCTGAACTCCGACCACATTTTCCTGCAAACGGTTCGACACATCACCGATCGCCTGGTCGACGGCAAAGAATAATTTCCCAATCTTTGTCCCAAAACTGGAGGTCAACAAGGCCAGAGGCATGATGGGTAATAATGCAATGACCGCCAGGCGCGGGTTTTCGGCCAGCATGATCCAGACGACACCGATGGAAAGAATCACAAAGCGGATCAAATCTGTGACCGAGCTGCCCGCAAATCTTTCTATCGAACGGACATCTTCAATACAACGCGAGATGAGCTGTCCACTTTGGGCGTGATCGTGATAGGTAAAAGGCAGGTATTGGATATGATCGTACATTTTGTTGCGCAGATCATAACCAACGCGCGAGGCGATCCATTCAGAGAGATAGCGGCTGAACAAATTCAATATGGCGGAACCAAGCCCAAGTCCCAGAAGAAGAAACGCCGAACGGACGAGGTAACTGGTCTCGCCGCGCGCCAGTCCGTCATCGATCACTGAACGGATGATGCCCGGCACCACAAGACCAAGACCCGTCATGGTCAACAGCAAGAGTAAGGTCAACAGTATTTGCCAGAAATACGGCATGAGGAAGGTACGTATGCGTAGTAAATGTTTCATAGCGGACTTGAAAGGATACCATGGAATGGTTGTCCCTTCCCCCACCCATCAGGTCTCCTTGAGTTACCTCTGTAAAATGGAACGATCGAAACGAGCAAACAGGTTAAACCGGGGAGGAAGTCACCCGTCTGCGCTTAAGATTAAGATAATGCACGAGAAAAACAAGCACCGAGGAGAGGAACCACTCCATCAACAGGATACTGCGTGAGAAGGAATCCAGCAAGCCTGCTTTATATAACAGGAACCATAATGTACCACCCAAGATGGATCCCAGTGCAACGGACCATAATACCACTTTTGCCATTTCCAGTAAAATCGCGGGCTTGTCCAGGGTCGTATAGAGGCGGGCAACCGCAAAAGCCACCGTCCTGACCAAAAGCAGGATGACCAACGTGATCAAAAGCAAATTGAGATTCTTCCTAATCACGATGGACGGCCCCAGGCGCAGGAGAAAACTTGATATCACGGCGATGGATACAACCAGGAGGTCTGAAACAAACAGCCGTGGCAAAGGAAATACGCGGCCGAAAAACTGCCGGAGAAACCTTCGAGAAGGTGCCTCGATCCACTTGAAAGCCAATATTGAAATTCCAATCACGGCGAAAAAATAAAGGTAAAAGTAAACATAATCATTGGAGAAAGCAGGGTGACTGTTGCGTACATATTGTTCCATCATCCAACGAATTGGAACATGCAAAATATAAATCGAGTAACTGACATCACCCAGCAGAACAAGCTTAGGTCTTCTGAACAACTCCGATAATTTGGTTTGATCCAACGAAATTACCAGGATAATGATCAGAAAAAAAGGTGCAAAGATGCCCGAAGTCAACAAAATAGAGTTTCTCAGGATACATGGCATCCGCCATCATCAAAACGATGACGGCCGCCAGCGCGCCGGTCAGAAGAGTCAAGTTGACCTTCTGCGAGATCTGCAAACGCGGCGCTTCGCTCAAATACCAGATCCCGCCAGCCATGCCCAGCAGAAATGCATTCAAATGAAGAGCCGGGTTGTACAGCAAAGTCAGTTGCGCTTTCGGCATGTATAGTGTCAACAGCGTCATATGAATCAGCTGAGTACAAAACCAAAAGCCGATCGAAATCCAGATCAGAGTCCGAGGACGAAGGCGACGAGCGAACAAGACCAAAAAGGGAAAAAGAAAATAAAAGAACATTTCCGCCGACAAGGACCAGGCGGGAATATTGAAGGAGGCCGCATAGCGGGGAATCCAGGCCTGCACCAGAAAAATATTGGCAAGCAATTTGGGACCCAATAATTTTACGAAAATGTCGCGGTAATACCAAAGCGTGATCACCAGAGAAAAAAGGAAAACTGGATAAATGCGGGCAATGCGAGCCTGCCAGTACGCGCCAAAACGAAATCTTTCCCCGGGGCGATAATAGGCATAAGCCATGATAAATCCCGATAGCACAAAAAAATAAGTGACGGCGGTGAACCCCGAACTGGAGATGAGACGATCGAGCGGAAAAAGAATAAGGGGCAATACTGGTGCCCCACTGTGATATACCACAACCATCATGGCGGCGATGAAGCGGGTAAAGGTGAGCTGGTTGATCTTTTGCATTAATGCTATTCTAATCGAAGAAATCCGTTTGCTGTTCTCAATTAGAATGCTTATCTCCATCACGCGCAATCAAAAATTGGGAATGGTATAATCCCGTTGCTCTTAAAATCCAATTAAGGGAACAGGCATGAAACTTCACGAATATCAGTCAAAAACAATTTTTGCAAAGTATGGAATTCCCATCCCAAATGGACGGGTAGCGGCTACCGCAGATGAAGCGAAACATATCGCTGAAGAGTTGGGTGGCCGCGTTGTTATTAAATCACAGGTACTGGTAGGCGGGCGCGGGAAAGCAGGCGGTGTCAAAGTAGCCAAGAATGCAGATGAGGCGGGAGAACTGGCACAGCAAATCCTGACAATGCAAATCAAAGGTCTGCCCGTCCGCAAAGTACTGGTGGATGAAGCCGCCGCCATCGAACACGAAATTTATTTCTCCATTACCAATGACCGCGCCGCAAAGAAACCGGTCATGATCGCCTCTGCGGCGGGAGGTGTGGAGATTGAGGAAGTCGCTGCAAAAACACCGGAGAAGATCGTCAAAGTGCATATCGATCCTTTATTGGGACTGCGCGATTATCAAGCGCGCGACATTGCAGCTTCGATCGATCTGCCAGCGCGAACTCTGGCGCGACTTCAGCAAGATCGCCACTGGCTTATGGCACGCTTATTTGGAAACGGACGCAACGCTGGCCGAGATCAATCCCTTGGTCATCACCAAAGATAAACACCTGATCGCGCTGGATGGCAAGATGATGATCGATGACAACTCATTGTTCCGTCATGGCGACCTGGCTGAGATCCGTGATATCGACGAGGAGGCGCCGGCCGAAACAGAAGCGCGCCGGCATGGACTCTCCTACATCAAGCTGGAAGGCAACATCGGCTGCATGGTCAACGGCGCGGGACTGGCGATGACCAGCATGGACATCGTCAAGCTGTTTGGCGGCGAACCGGCCAACTTCCTGGATATCGGCGGGGGCGCGGGAGCAGACAAGGTGGCCGCGGCGATGCGCATCATCCTGTCGGACACGAATGTCAAGGCGGTGTTGTTCAACATCTTTGGCGGCATCACGCGCTGCGACGAAGTCGCACGCGGCATTCTGGTGGCAATGGATGAAGTCAAGCCCAAAGTGCCGATGGTAGTCCGTCTGGTGGGTACCAACGCGGAAGAGGGCCGCAAATTGTTGGAGAACGCGAAGATGATCACCGCTGAAACGTTGGCGGACGCGGCAAAGAAAGCAGTCGCAGCGGCAAAGGATAAGAAACGATGAGTATATTAATCAACAAAGACACGCGCCTGCTTGTGCAAGGCATTACCGGCAACGAAGGACTTTTTCACACCACACAAATGTTTGCTTATGGAACCAATGTGGTGGCGGGTGTGACACCTGGAAAAGGCGGCGAATGGGTTTTGGATGGAAAAGTCCCGGTGTTCGATTCGGTGAAACTCGCTGCAGATGCCACCGGTGCAAATTGCACCTGCATTTTTGTTCCGGCACGCTTCGCCCCTGACGCGATGTTCGAAGCGGCAGACGCGGGCATCCCGTTGATCATCTGTATCACGGAAGGCGTACCGGTGCAGGATATGATGCGCGTGCGCAATTACCTCGATCAAAAGAAAGTGCGCCTCATCGGACCGAATTGTCCGGGACTGTTAACTCCCGCCGAATCGAAAGTCGGGATCATCCCCGGCAACATCGCCATTCCCGGAAACATCGGCGTGATCTCCCGTTCCGGAACGCTGACATATGAAGTGTTATATGCGCTGAAATTGGTTGGGAAAGGCGCCTCCACTTGCGTGGGTATCGGCGGTGATCCGGTCAACGGCACCAACTTTATCGATGTGCTCGAAATGTTCGAATACGATCCACAGACCGAAAAGGTGGTGTTGATCGGCGAGATCGGCGGCACGGATGAAGACAAGGCCGCAGAATATATCTCAGCGAAAATGACCAAGCCGGTCGTTGCCTTCATCGCCGGTCAGACGGCGCCTCCCGGAAAACGCATGGGACATGCCGGTGCGATCATCGAAGGTGGCGCGGGCAGCGCCGCGGACAAGGTGCGAGCGTTGGAAGCCGCGGGCGTCAAGGTCGCCAAGCACCCGGAGGAGATTCCGTCATTGTTGAAGTAATGTCATTGCGAGGAGGGGCATGGTAGACACCACGACGTGGCAATCTTCGAATTGCCATAAGATTGCTTCGGGCAGGAGAACACTACCCTCGCAAAGATAGATCAGCCTTAAAACAATAGAGCCGTCCAATAAGGACGGCTCTACGGTTATAATCGCTATAACCCATCAGGGAAAATTACTTACTTATGCAAGTCAATATAAGTGACGGCTTCACCCACCGTTGTGATCTTCTGAGCATCTTCATCTGAAATTTCGGCGCCGAATTTATCTTCAAAAGCCATGATCAGCTCAACAAGGTCAAGAAGTCCGCTTCGAGTTCCTCGCGGAAACGAGCCTCGGGGGTGATCTTCGCCTCATCTGCACCAAGCAAGTCTTTGATAATCGCCTTCACTTCTTCGTATGTGTCAGACATGACAGCCTCCTTCTAGAATATCGTGGCAATTGTACCCGGTCTAACAACCGTGTCAAGCCACGCTTGATGGTAATAACACATTCACAGGAACACTACCCCATGCCAAAAGTTGCGCCCGAATTTGATACGAGCGAGAACAGCACTCGCTCTACTCAATCCAAGATCAACCAACGAAAAGCAGACCATATCAAGATCAACCTGGAGCAGGATGTCCGTTCCGCGTTGACGACTGGTCTGGAAAACTATCACTTCACTCATGAGGCTCTGCCCGAATTGGACTTGCAGCACGTCGACACCAGCCTGAGCCTGTTCGGCAAACAACTGGCCGCGCCCATTCTGATCAGCTCCATGACCGGCGGGACAGACGAAGCCGAGCTCATCAACCTGCGTCTGGCCGAAGCCGCACAGGCAGTAAGAATTGCCATGGGCGTCGGGAGTCAACGTGTGGCCATCGAACATCCCGAACAAGCCAAAACCTTTCAAGTGCGACTCGTCGCGCCGGATATTTTGTTGTTCGCCAATCTGGGAGCGGTGCAACTGAACTATGGCTATGGAATCGATCAATGCCGCCGCGCCGTGGAAATGATCGGTGCCGATGCGCTAATCTTTCATTTTAACCCTTTGCAGGAGGCAGTCCAGGATGCAGGCGATACCAATTTCGCCGGGCTGGCGAAGAAGATCGAAGAGATTTGCAAAAAAATCGAAGTGCCGGTGATTGCCAAGGAAGTTGGCTGGGGCATCTCCGAACGGACAGCCAAGTTACTCGCCGATTGTGGCGTGAGCGCCATTGATGTAGCCGGCGCAGGCGGGACAAGTTGGTCGCAAGTGGAAATGCACCGCGCGCCGGATGAATTCACCCGTCAACTCGCCGCCACCTTTGTCGGCTGGGGTATTCCAACTGCGGACTCGATTATCAACGTCAAGGAAGCCGCCCCCGATATGACGATCTTCGCCAGCGGCGGCATCAAGGACGGACTCGACATCGCCAAGTGCATCGCCCTCGGCGCAACCCTCGGCGGCATGGCAGGGAACTTCTTGAAAGCCGCGGCAGTTTCAACAGAGCAAGCCGTTGAGATGATGAAGCTGACAAAGCGACAGATCGAAGTCACAATGTTTGCGTGTGGAGTTGAAACGTTGGAAGGTTTGAAAGTTGGTAAGTTGGTTGAGAAACCTTCAAATGAAGATTTCCAAAAAGCGCTCGAATATGTTTTGGAGAAGAACAAAGAGTTATACAAGAGACTTGCCAATCTATAATGGGAGAGACATGATTCATTTACTCAAGGAAAGAACAACGCCTACCCAGATTCAAGAAATGCTGCAAGAATACGAAGACATGATCAAAATAGTTGTGGACATTCGTCGCCGCTTTCTTTCGGGCGGCGGAGAAATGCACGCCGATTGCAAATCTGTTTTATTGGATAATGGCAGTGAACAAGATGATCTTTGGGGCGCAAACTGGTATCCAAGCGAACAACGAATTGAATTTGAGTCACTTATAAATATTCGCCCACGATTGGGAAATCGAAATATTTTGATCCAAGACGAGAATCTCCGCAAGCAAGTTGAGTCTGTGACTAGAGAAATCCTGGGAGGTGTGCAATGATAAACAAGGAAAAACTCCGTGAACGCTTTCTACGCGACCCACTCCCCCGTCGCCTGGGCGGACTTGCCGCCACGCTTGGACGAATTTCATCCTCCGCTAGAAAATCAACTGATCCGAATATAGTAGCCAATTTACTTGATGAAGCCAAACACCTCATCGAATGGACAGCCGCAGAAACAGAACCAGAAACCGCCGCCGAACTTGTGCAAATGCAGACCATGCTCACCCTCTGGCAACGCGCATGGACAGAAGCTAGCCAGAAATCCACAACAACGACTTTTGCTTTCTGTGCAGGCAAAAGATTGGTCAGATAAAGCCGTAGATTTTTCAGGATTGGTATGAAACCAATATCCCATGAATGCCCAACTACTTCATTTCAAAAGCAACAGATTCCCATCTCCTTTAGGAGAGGGGCTAGGGGTGAGGTCTATTTCAGGACAATTCTTGAAAGCCGCGGCAGTCTCAACCGAGAAAGCTGTTGAGATGATGAAGCTGACAAAGCGGCAGATTGAAGTGACGATGTTCGCGGTGGGGGCAGAAGAGTTGGAAAATTTGAAAGATAGATAATTTACTGAGAGATAGGCTCATCAAGAGATATTCAATTCATCATTCCAAATGGATACTTATGAAGAATTCTGAGAATCTTTCGCAACAAGAGTTGCTTGCTCGGAAATTTGAAAGCTGGCAAAAACAATATTATGATGATGATGTTTACTCGCTTTTTGAAAAACACGATGCGGAACGACTGGTAATTGCATTTAACCTTTGGGAAGATAGGTTTTTAGACTTTCTGGAAGAAACAGTGCCAAGATTGGTGAGTTCCTACGAGACACAAACATCAAAGTTTATATCAATCATATATCATGGTGCATCCTTAATTAAATTTTAAAACTTCTAAATCAAATAAAGTTGAAGCGTTTCTTACACAATGTATTACAGACGCCAGAAAAGGCAATTTAGATAATTACTATATTGGGAGCACAATAAAAAAATTGGGACTTCACGGTTCGCCTGAAAACAAATACCTATTACCAAAAATCACAAGGTTCATCTTTATCAGTTTGCCAACAGCAATTGGTCGTTTATTTTTTGATGTGTTGGGAAAAGGCGATAAAGCTGCTCGATCAAGTGCAATCATAGTTGGCTATATTGTCATTACGGTTCTTGTTTTGCTCTTACTTCGAGTGCTTAGCCCAAGTATATTGGCTGATATTTACCGTTTCTTTTTCCCAGAACCAAAATGAAACGCTTGTTGAAGGTTAGAAACTTCACAGAATGAGCGTAGCACACAACTCGAAGAACGATCTTTTGAAAGTGTACCAAATGGAAACCAAGAATCTTGACCACATTGCAATAAGGCAAATCGAAGAAGTGATTCGCGTTGGGTGGACAGAAATTGGTCTTGGAAGTCTGGAGTTGAAAGATCTTCCTAAAGAAATAGGTGAACTTGTAATCCTAAGGAGATTGATCCTTTCGTACAACAATTTTAACTTCCTTGCCGCCAGAAATTGGAAACTTAATAAACCTGGATGAATTGTCGGCATTACATAATGATGTCATAGAATTACCGAGTGAAATAGGAAAACTAAAGAAATCAACTCGATTGAATATTCCCCAAAACAAATTAGCAGAACTTCCCATCGAAATTGGGAAGCTAAATAATCTAAGAGTATTAAATGTCAGGGAAAATCAACTAAAATCTTTGCCGCCTGAAATCGGGAATCTAAAAAAACTGGCATCACTCGATATATCTTGCAATAAACTTATGGCATTGCCTCCCGAAATTGGAAAGCTAAAAAATCTAAGGGAGTTGTACGTAAACAATCTCGGATGGGAAGGGAGTTCTGAGGGAGAAAATAAAATTTCCGATCTTCCTAAAGAAATTCTTCAACTTACCAAACTTGAGAAATTAGACTTGAGAGGAAATCCTCTTTCAATTCCTCCAGAAATCCTTGAAAAATACGATGAACCACAAACCATTCTAAACTACTATTATTCAATATTTGGTGTTCGTAAGAGGGAGATCCCAGTTATTTATGTCGAGAAAATTGATTTTCTGGAACCTGTTAACGAAATAAAACTTTTGATGGTTGGGCAGGGTTCTGTAGGAAAGACTTCACTGGCTCAGCAAATCCTTCACGGCACGTTTGATCCAAGCCAAACTAAAACGGAGGGAATATCTATTAATCAGTGGTCAGTTGGCAGTAGGCGGTTGACTGTTGGCAGCAAAAATGATGAACAGTCAACCGATGACCACCAACCGATCAAACTCAACATCTGGGATTTCGGCGGGCAGGAGATCATGCATGCCACGCATCAGTTCTTCCTCACCAAGCGCAGTCTCTACCTGTTAGTGCTGGATGCGCGCCGGACGCAGGAGGAAAACCGCGTCGAGTACTGGCTCAAGATCATCCAATCCTTCGGCGGCGAGTCTCCTGTGCTGATCGTCGGCAACAAGACCGACCAGCATCCGCTCGATATCGACCGTACGGGCTTGGCGAAGAAATATCCGAACATCGTCGGCATCCTTGAGACCTCCGCCGCCACAGGTGCGGGCATTGAAGTGCTCATAACCGAGATTGCCAGACAGGTGGTTATTCTGCCGCACGTGCATGATTATTTGCCCGCGACCTGGTTCGCGGTCAAATCAAAACTGGAGGAACTCGGCAGGAAGAAAAACTTCATCACGCAGGATGAATATCTCAGTCTGTGCGACGCGAACGATGTGACAGACGCAACCAGCCAGCGCACGCTCATCGGCTTCCTGCATGATCTAGGAGTAATCCTGCATTTTCAAGATGACCCGCGTCTCGAAGCGCTCGGCATTCTCAACCCGGTGTGGGTCACCAACGGCGTGTATAAGATCCTCAACTCGCACGAACTCTTTCAAAATCAAGGCACGCTCACCCTGCCCATCCTCAACAAAACACTCAACCCGCCCGATTACCCAAAGGACAAACGCCTGTTCATTGTGGATATGATGAAGAAGTTCGAGTTGTGCTACGAAATACCCTACCGGTACGATGTCGAATCCGACAACTCCTTCCTCATTCCCGACCTGCTCCCCAAAGACGAAATCTATACGGGCGAGTGGGACGATGCGCTGGCGTTTCAATATCACTATAACGTTCTGCCATCGTCCATCATTACGCGCTTCATCGTCCGCATGAATGCCTTCATCCACAAGAACACCAATTGGCGCACAGGCGCTGTTCTAAAACGTGACGACAACACCGCCTTGATCAAAGCCGATATCGAAGATAAAAAGATTTACATTTACGTCGGCGGAAAACAAGATACTCGACGAGAACTACTCGCCATGATCCGCGGCGGATTTGACGCTATCCACAAAACCATCGCCAAAATTGAAGTGACGGAAAAAGTCCCGCTTCCAAACGCCCCCGAAGCTGATCCCGTTGATCTGACCTTTCTCCAGCGAGCGGCAAGTGAAGGCAGAGAAGTCGTTAGCCGTTCAGGTTGGAGATCGCATCATTGATTTGATCGTCAAAGAAGTTTTGAACAGCATTGAGGTTGGAGATAGAAATATCACCATCAATATTGGCGGCAACGTTGACGGCAATCTCATCGCCGGCAATGATAACAAGGCCAGTGTAAAACGAAAGAAGAGCAAATCTTAAGGAACACTTCCATGAATCGCCAATTTCAACTGATCGATGTCTTTCATGAGGGGCAGTTTTCCGGCAATCCTCTGGCAGTTGTTCTAAATGCCGAAGGTTTGTCCACCGAAGAGATGCAACAAATCACGAGCTGGTTAAATCTTTCTGAAACGACCTTTCTGCTTCCGCCAACAGTCGCAGGCGCCGATTACCGCGTCCGCATTTTTACCTTGGAACGTGAAATGCCCTTTGCCGGTCATCCCACCTTGGGGAGTTGTCATGCCTGGCTCACAGCGGGAGGAATCCCACAGAAAGAAGACGAGATCGTGCAGGAATGTGGCGCGGGACTCGTCCTGCTGCGCCGCGCAGAAGCACGTTATGCCTTTGCCGCGCCGCCGTTAATGCACAGTGGTGAAGTGGAAGCATCCAAAGTTCAAGAGGTGGCAGATTTTCTTGGAATCCCTCTTTCCCATGTCCTTGACTCGCAATGGGTCGATAACGGACCAGGCTGGGTCGCGGTGCTACTCAAATCAGCGGAGGATGTACTGGCACTCAATCCGCGCAGGGAATATCCACATCGTATTGATGTGGGTGTAGTGGGTCCGTATCCAGCAGAAAATCCCATTGCATTGGAATTACGAGCCTTCTTCACCGACCCCAATGGAAATGTGCTTGAAGATCCGGTGACCGGCAGTCTCAACGCCTCAGTAGCGCAGTGGCTGCTCTCCAGCGGGCGCGTCGCCGCGCCCTATGTGGCCTCGCAAGGGACTCGGCTGGAACGTACCGGGCGAATCCATATCAGCCAGGATGTGGCAGGCTTGGTCTGGGTCGGCGGCAAGGCGACCACCTTATTTTCGGGGAATTGTAATTTTTGAGATTATCCGTAAGGGCGATGCACAAGGCAATTCAGAGTTATAACAGCACAAGGAATCTTACAACTCCAATGAATTGATCCATCTCTGACCGATTGCCCCTACGCCACAAGAGAAACATGTCAAACCTCACATCCAAAATTACCTTTCTACCCACCGACGAAAGATCTGTCCGCGAATTTCTACAATGGAAATATGAAGCTCCATACGAAACCTATAACTATTCACCTGAACACTTTGAGAGAGACCTGGCTTATCATCTGGACCCAGCAAACAACTTGTATTGCATGTACCGTGACGACGAGTTGGTTGGCTATTGCAGTTTCGGGCGCGATGCCCAAGTCCCTGGCGAGGATTATTCTGAAGAGGCACTCGATATTGGCATGATGATCAAGCCTAAACTCACAGGTCAGGGGCAGGGAAGCAAATACGCCAACGCCGTGGTTCAATTTGGCATATCAAAATATCATCCAAAGAAACTGCAAGTCACGATCCTGGCGACGAATTCGGCGTGCCATGCGTGTGTGGGAAAAGAATGATTTTCTCAAAACCCAATCCTTCGAACGGAAGAGTGACCTGCTGCATTTCATCATCTTGATGAAGGATGTGTAACCCGCTAAAATCAACTCATGACAACTTCAAACATCAAGGCCATCATCTTCGACTTCGGCGGCGTCCTGATCGATTGGGATCCGCGCGTCCTTTATCAACGTTATTTCCCGAACAACCCGGAGGCGATGGAACGCTTCTTTCAAGAAGTGGACTTCGCCACTTGGAACGCTCATCAGGACAGGGGCCGGCCATTTAGCGAAGGCGTAGCAGAACTTTCCGCACAATTCCCCCAATACTCACATTTGATTCAGGCTTATCACGATCATTGGATCGATTCGATCATTGGCATCCATTGGGACACGGTCGAGATCATGAAACAGCTCAAACAAAAGGGTTATCCGCTTTATGGATTGAGCAATTGGTCGGCCGAGACCTTTCCCCAGGCGCGCGCAAAATATGATTTCTTCAACCAGCTGGATGAAATCGTGCTCTCCGGCGTAGTGAAATTTAACAAACCGGAGCCGGAGATCTATCACATCATGCTGGATAAGATTCGCAAACCCGCGCAAGAGTGTCTCTTCATTGACAATTCCCTGCCGAACGTCCAACAGGCGCAAAGGATGGGCTTCGAGGCCATCCATTTTGAAGCTGCGACGAGACTGAAAACCAAGCTCAAGGAACTCAACATCCTTTAAACCCAAGCATGTGGATAGGTTAAATCCCTGTTTTTTGATGGAGGGAAAGGGCCTCACCCATGATAGAATATATGTGCTAAAAGCACAATCAACCGGGTCAGCGTTCGTTCATCACAGGTTTATCCATTATGTGCCTCATCCACATCCAGGATCTCAGCAAACAGTTCAAAGTGTTGAATCGCCGCGAAGGCATCAGTGGCGCGTTCCGGGATCTCTTCTCAGGGGATTATCGCACCGTCGAAGCGGTGGCAGGCATCTCGTTCGATATCGAGGCGGGCGAGATCGTCGGTTATATCGGCCCGAACGGCGCCGGGAAGTCCACCACGATCAAGATGATGACCGGCATCCTCAAACCGTCGAGCGGGGTCCTGCAAGTGAAAGGACTCGTGCCGTACGATAACCGTATCAAGCAGGCACAGATTATGGGCGTGGTCTTTGGGCAACGCACACAGTTATGGTGGGATCTGCCGGTGATCGAGTCGTTCAAGATCTTGAAGGAAATCTACAAGGTCGATCAAAAAACTTTCGAACGCCACATGGAACTGTTCAATGAATTGGTCGGTCTGAAAGCACTGCATTCGCAACAGGTGCGTACGCTTTCGTTGGGACAGCGCATGCTGTGCGACATCGCCGCCTCGTTCCTGCACAACCCGCAGGTGGTCTTCCTCGATGAGCCAACCATCGGCCTGGACATCTCCGTCAAGGCAAAGATCCGCTCTTTGATCAAGGAACTCAACCGCGAACGAAAAACGACCATCATTTTGACCACGCATGACCTGGGCGACGTGGAAGCGTTATGTCGTCGGATCATCATTATCGATAAGGGGAAAATTCTGTATGATGGGAACGTCAAGAAGGTCAATGAGCTGTTTGGCGCCTTCCGCACCTTGAAGCTACAGATCAACGACTTCAACGAGAGCACGATACACAGTTTGGAAGAAAAGCTGGCCGCACGCTTTGGCCCAGACAAAAACTTTACCATCGCACAAACAGAGGAGTTCTGGACCGATGTCACATTCGATCAGGCTCTTACACCCCTCTCTGATGTGCTCAGCTGCGTGATGAACAACTTTGCGGTCTTCGACGTGCGCATGGTTGAGATTTCCATGGAAAATGTGGTCCAAAAGATCTATGACGGAGCGTTGTCATGAGACCTTATCTCGCTCTCTTGCGCGGCTCGTACATGGTGGGGCTTATCTATCGGTTCGGCTTTTTGTTCAATATCGCCGGCAATATTATTTACATGTCCGTCACGTATTTCCTGTGGAAAAGTATCTACCAGGGCAGAGATGTCTTGCACGGATTGACCTTCGACCAGACGTACATCTATGTTGCCCTGGGAAGCGCCGTCTTTATCCTGCTCAAGACCTACGTGGATTGGCAAATGTCCTTCGATATTCGCGAGGGCATGGTGGCAACCTATCTTATCAAGCCGATCGATTTACAGTTCTACACATTATTTACGAGTTTTGGATATGCCTTGATGAGCCTTAGTGCCATCACCATTCCAACCGTTTTATTGCTGATCTTTGTATTCCGCATTCACATCCCGCTCGGGATTGGATTGCTCTTCTTTCCCTTCAGTCTATTGCTGGCCTATCTGCTCAGTTTCTGCTTTGATTATTTCGTTGGCCTGCTCTGTTTCTACACTGAGTCCGTATGGGGTCTAAGCATTACAAAAGAGATCATTGTTACCGTGCTCTCCGGCGCACTGATTCCCCTGCAGTTTTTCCCGGACGTGATCCAGAAAATATTGTTATGGCTGCCTTTCCAGGCAATTTATTACACACCGCTAACCATGGTCGCACAGCCCACGCTAAGTTCGAGTACATTCCTGTCCATGCTGGCGGTGCAAATATTCTGGGTGGCGGCGCTATTCGCGCTCACTCGTTTGTTTTATGGCCAGGCCGTCAAAGTCTTGCGTATCAGTGGAGGCTGAGCATGCATTCACTGGTCGACTATTTGCGCCTCTATATTATTATCGAAACACAATACATTAAGGCTCGCATGCAATATCGCGCGGACTTTATCATCAGCTCGATCGGCATGTTCTTTTCGAGCCTGGCGACGCTCGCCATCTTTTGGATCATCTTTCGCTCCATTCCCGAAATCGCTGGTTGGACGTTCATGCAACTGATTTTCATCTATGGCTTCTACATGATCGCCATCTCGCCGATGCAAATCCTATTCGACCATATCTGGCAGATCCGCTTTCACGTGCAGCAGGGCACGTTTCTCAAGTATTATTTCCGTCCGCTCAATATGATGTTCTATTACATGTCCGAGATGTTCGATATCAAGGGCTTGACTCAACTGACAGCGGGCTTTGTGATTTTGATCTACGCGTCGCTGCAACTCAACCTTAGTTGGTCCCCCTCTCGACTTGCGTTACTCCTACTGACTCTGTTCAGCGCCTCGCTGGTGCAGATCTCGATCACTGTGTTGGCAGGCTGCGCGGCCTTCTGGGTGCTGGATGCTTATCCGGTTTTGGGATTGGCATTCAAGTTGCGTGAGTTCGCTCCTTATCCAATGAATATCTTTGATGGTGCATTTCGCTTCACCTTCACTTTTATCATCCCTCTGGGTTTCATAGCATTCTATCCATCCCAGCTTTTCCTGCAACCGCAGGAGGTTTCTCGGCTGGTTTATTTTTCACCGCTGGTCGGGGTTGGGCTCTTTGCACTCACGTATTGGGTGTGGACAAAAGGGGTAAATTCATACACGGGAACAGGTTCATAAAGGCGACATCCACAATCAGGTAAAATTGATTCATGGATATCAACCCACTTCTTTCTCATATCGAGCTGGAATTACAAAAACAAGTGTCGCGGCTCGACCAGCCGCGCAGCAAACTCTTCCATGAGATGCTCACCTATCACATGGGCTGGACTGGTGATGGCGCGGGATCCGAAGCCACTGGCAAACGGATCCGTCCATTGATGGTGTTGCTTTCCTACGCCTCGACTGCGCCTGCGGCCCCGCTCAGTGCGGCATTACCTGCCGCGGCCGCCGTGGAACTTGTACACAACTTTTCTCTGGTGCACGACGATATTCAGGATAACTCCCCCAAACGACGCGGACGCGATACGGTCTGGGTCAAATGGGGCGCGCCGATGGCTATCAATGTTGGGGATGCACTATTTGTCCTTTCCAATCAAGCCATGGTTGATCTCAAGGAAAATTATCCAGCAGAGATTGTCGTGCGCGCGGCGGAGATTCTTCACGACACCTGTCTCGAACTCACGCGCGGCCAATTCATGGATATGTCCTACGAAGAGAAGACCAATCTCACTGTGGAAGATTATTGGCCGATGGTCTCCGGTAAAACCGCGGCTTTGCTTTCAGCCTGCTGTCACATTGGCTCTCTATTGGGCGGTGCAGACGATCCAAAGCAGGAAGCTTATCGTTCGTTCGGACATTATCTGGGTTTGGCCTTTCAGGTGCAGGATGATATTCTCGGTATCTGGGGCGACGAAGCCGTGACAGGCAAGTCTGCAGCCAGTGACCTGGTGGAGGGTAAAAATTCTTTGCCTGTGCTGGCAGGTCTCCGCGCAAATGGAAGATTCGCGGCACGCTGGAAGCAGGATCCTGTCCAGGCAGAGGAAGTGCAGGAGTTGGCGCGCATCCTGGCCAGCGAGGGCGGCTATGAATCCGCCATCGAGGCCGCCAAACAAATGACTGACCTGGCGTTGATAAGTCTACGCGAAGCGGATCCGCAAGGCGAAGCCGGAGAAGCATTGTTCGAACTGGCAGATAAATTACTTAAACGGGATCAATGATCGGCATCAAAAAGAAGCGGGGCAATTCATCATCAACACATGCGCATTGACAGCCCTTCCATGGATAGCTATAATCCATTCAGCTACGCGGGTGTAGTTCAGTGGTAGAACGCTTGCTTCCCAAGCAAGATATCGTGGGTTCGAGTCCCATCACCCGCTCTGGTGTCGAGGAGAAACCACCTCGACATTTTTGTTGGTTTTTTTGTAAGGTACCTGTCATGCGTTCCCCTTATCCTCATAAGTAAAATTTATGTCGGAGGTTCCTGGTATGGAAACATCTGACGGAAAAGGTACGATCTTATATGTGGAAGATAATCCAGATAACCGCTTGCTTGTCAAACGTATTCTGTTAGCTGAGGATTATGAATTGCTGGAAGCCGGAGACGCGCATGAAGCACTTAGCGTATTGGAAACCAGACATCCGGATTTGATTTTGATGGACATCAACATGCCCGATATGGACGGGTATACTTTAACAGCCAAGATCAAGTCCACACCGGGGTTCGAGCGCACCCCGATCATTGCTGTGACCGCGAACGTCATGCGTGGGGATAAGGAGAAAACACTGGAAGCGGGTTGTGACGGTTATATTCAAAAGCCGCTCGACATTGATCACTTAACCCAGGAAATCGAAAGATTCCTCGTCAGGAGGACGAATGTCTGAAAATATAATGGATACACAACCGATCAAGAAACCCTCTATTCCCAAAGACGCGACAGTTTTGGTTGTGGAAGATAACGTAGCCAACTTCGTGCTGATCGCACGGATGTTGGGTTACCTTGGCATTCACTGCGAGTGGAAAACCTCCGGTTATGAAGTGGTCGAATATGCCGATACCCTGCAGCGACTGGACCTGATCCTGATGGATATTCGCCTGCCCTATGAAGATGGCTACGGCGCGCTGAAAAAGATCCGCGCCTCCGAGAGACTAAAGTCAATTCCGATCATTGCCGTCACAGCAGAAGCCAGCACCGATCAAATGAACAAGGCAAAAGCCTCAGGTTTTGATGGGTTTCTAGGGAAACCACTCGATCCCGACCGCTTCCCTGATCAGATCCGCCGGATCTTGAGCGGAGAAGCCGTCTGGGAATTTAGCTAATGAACTTTTAAAGGATTAATATGCGCTTTGGTTCAGTAAACAATCACCATTTCTTCATTACCATTTTCTTCATGGTCAGTGATGACCGCCTGCAACTGGTCCAGTACTCTGATCCCAGCCGGCGCAATGCACAGAAGACCATTCCCACAGGCGTCGAGCTTTCCCTAATCGATATGGAAAATCTTCTGAAGGATGGACCTGTTTACGTGGATATGCGAGAGGAAGCTGTCCTGCCTCCCCCTCTGACAATCTCGCCTCGCCAATTGGGGTGCCAGACGGCCGCGTACGTTCCGATCATTCAAAAAGGACAGTTGCGCGGTCTCGTGTTAATAGGAGCACGCGAAGGACAGAACCTCAACGAAGAGGTGGTGGGCGCTTTTGCAAGTACAATCCAGCTCACCATGAACTCCATAAAAAAAGGGGAAACGCCTACCGAGCCAATCAACGACCGCCGTTCGGCCGAAGTGCGTGCCATCAATACACTCTCCTCCAACACCACGAATGCCGAAGATCTGCACTCCTTTTATACACTGATCCATGATCAAGTTCGTTCTGTCATTGGGGATCCTGGATTTGTGATCGCCATCTATGATCAACGTACCAATTCCATCCGCATCCCTTATCTTTATGAAGACGGCATCTTCTCTTCTGTCGATACTTTTCCGTTGGGAGAAGGCCTGACCTCCATCCTGATCCGCACACGTGAGCCGTTGATGCTGGTGGAGGACACCGAAAGACGCGCCACCGCCATGGGTGCCAAGATCACAGGCAAAGCAGCCATGTCCTGGCTGGGTGTCCCGCTGTTGGCGCGCGGCGAAGCCATTGGTGCCATCATTATTCAAGATCTCAAAAACGAACACAGTTTTAAACAAAACGATCTGCGTTTTATGACCTCCGTCGCCAACCAGGTTGCAGGCGTCATCTATAACGTGCGCTTAATCGAAGAGAGCAAACTCACAGCGCTGCAGTTTGCCACCGCCGCAGAAATCGCTCGCGACATCAGCAGTTCTCTGGATTTGGATGAACTACTACAAAAAGCAGTGGAATTGATCCGTTCCCGTTTTAACTTTTATCATGCAGCGATCTTTCTCAAGGATCTACCCGGAGAATTCGTGGTGATTCGTGAAGCCACCGGCGAGGCAGGTGCACAGCTCAAACGCGCCAGTCATAAGCTGGGCGTGGGCTCAAAATCCGTGGTGGGGTTTGTAGCAGGGAAAGGCGAAATGTTGGTTGTGAACGACACAGCGCGTGATGCCACCTATTACCCAAATCCATTGTTGCCTGACACACGGGCAGAGGCCGCCATTCCACTGCAAGTGGGAGAACGAATCGTGGGTGTTCTGGATGTGCAAAGTACGCAGTCGTATGCTTTTGCAGAAGAAAATCTAAGAACTCTCCAAATTCTGGCAGATCAGCTGGCAATTGCCGTGGTCAACTCCGAACTCTTTGCCGAAACGCAGGAACATCTTGCGCAACATCGTTTACTGCACCACATCACCACCACCGCAGCCTCCGGGACAACCTTGGATGAAGCACTGCAATCTGCGGTGAACGGGTTACAGGTTACGCTTGGTGGAGATCGGGTTTCGATCCTACTGGCGGATCGCGAGAAGAAAACGCTCGCCGTGAAAGCCGCGGTAGGCTATTCGTCAGACGTTTTTGACTTGCGCATTCCGATTGGAACTGGGATCACCGGCTGGGTCGCCGCGCATCGCAAAACGTTGTGCGTCAGTAATGTATTACAGGACACACGTTATATTGAAGGCAGTCCCAACACTCGTTCGGAAATGGCCATCCCGCTTTTATATCGTAGCGAACTGCTCGGCGTGCTAAATGTCGAAAGTGAATTGCTTTCTGCTTATGCCGAAAATGATGAAGAACTTCTGGGTACCCTGGGGGGCAGCCTGGCAGCGATCATCGCGAATGCCAGACTATTGGAACAGATTCGTGCCCAGGCCGAACGCGAACGTGTGCTGTTCGAGATTACCGATAAGATCCGTCGCACCACCGATATGGAAACCATCCTGGCGACCACGGTCAGTGAATTGACTCGAGCCGTTGGAGCACGCAACGCAAAGATCAAGGTCGGCGTTGAGCCTGCCCGAAATGAGCAGAAGAAAGCAAGCCATGAATAGACGTCTCTCTTTTAATCGAATGGTGCCTAATCTGGGTGGGCGTTATCTGCTCCTTGTTATTGCGGTTGCACAAATCATCGCTCTGGTGGGGATCATTCCCGGCATGATTTCCATACGAACCAACGCCGAATTCAACGAGCAGCAGACACGGGCTATTCTTATTCTGACGCCCCTCTTCATGCTGCTTAGCTATGGCCTGCTGCTGGGCATCAGTGGACAGTTAACTCCAACGGTGCGCAAAAGATTGGACCAACAATCCAATCCCATGATCCGCCTCAAACCTGATGACGAGCTAAAAGCTTGGCGCGAAATCACCAGCCTGAACTGGCGTTACGGAATTGTGGCAGGCATCGTGATCTTTCTCGTTAATATCCTGCCGATTGTTTACATTTCCTTCGGCAAGGGCGAAAGGATTGCTTCGGTCTTTCAGCCTACCGCGTTGAATTCGCCCGTCCCGATGTATGTGTTACTCGGTGGCCTGGTTTCATTGATCGGCTACGTCATTTCCTCCATGTTGTTGATCGAACGCTTCACTCTCCCCGTACGGTTGTTCCTGCTGCCCAAGGACTTTGAGTCTCAATTGAAAGGTCGTTCCGGTCCGCTGCTCAACGGCAAGTTCATGCTGCTTACACTGGCGCTGCTTACCGTTGCGCTTCTGCTCAGTGTCCCAATTGGCTATCGTCAGACCGTGCGAGTGCTGTATACCGAGATTAGCTCGTTCCAGATATTTGATGACCTGCAATTCCAGTCCATTTTGTTTAGCGTATTGGCACTTTTACTGGGAGGCGGTTTTTCTTATTATCTGGCCAAGAGCGTTTCGGACCCAGTTTCTGATCTCATCGGTACGCTAAACAAGATCGAACAAGGCGATCTTTCACAGCGCGTCCCGGTCAGTGCCACAGACGAACTTGGCATCGTGATGGTGCAATTCAACAAGATGGTATCCAGGCTGGAGGAATTACAGTCCTCTCTGGAACAACAAGTTGCGGAACGCACCAAACAGTTGGCTGTATCCAACGAAGTTGGAAAGGCAGCTGCTTCCAGCCTCGACCCCGACCAAATGGTTGCTCGGATTGTCAATCTATTTCCGGACCAATTCGACTACTACTATGCAGCGATCTACCTTTTGGACCCGAGTGGGCGCTGGGCGGAATTGAAGGAAGCTACGGGTGAAGCGGGCCGCGTTCTAAAACAGAACCGCCATCGTCTTGAGGTCACGGGAAAAAGCATGATCGGGATAACCATCCGCGAAAAGACACCGCACATTGCCCAGGCAGTTTCACTGGAGCGACAGCGTGCCGAAAACCCGCTCTTACCCTATACCCGTTCAGAGATCACGCTGCCGTTGATGGTTGGCGATCGCGTCCGGGGAGCATTGGATGTTCAATCGACAAGGGAATCCGATTTCGGCCCGGAAGTGATCGAAACCATGACAACGATGGCCGGACAGGTAGCAATCGCATTGGAAAATGCCCGCCTATTTCAGGAAGCGCAACAAGTCATTAAAGAAATGCGCGCCGTGCAACAGCAATATCTGCTGGAAGGCTGGAGCGGATTTACCGAACAAAACAAAGTGCTGGAATATGGCGTAGGAGATGAAACCGACATCAGCTTCAGAAAACTGGATGTGCCCATCAGTCTGCGCGACCAGATCTTCGGACAAATTTCTCTCGAAGGAAAAGGGGAATGGTCCCCAGAGCAGCAAAGCTTGGTCGATGCAGTCGCAACCCAGGCTGCCATTGCGTTGGAAAACGCACGTCTGGTGAGTGAAAGCCGCCAGATCGCTGTCCGCGAACGTATGGTTGCCGAGATCAACTCGAAGATTTGGACTTCTGCCACCATCGATGGCGTGCTTCAAACTGTAGTCAAGGAACTTGGCCGGCGTCTGGATGCATCCCAGGCGACGATTGAGCTTGATATGGATAGTGATCATGAATAGGGATTTCCAGACTGGTTTCCCTGCCGAATCAGGTAACCTGACTGAGCGGGCCTTTGCCTATACCGAGCTGCGCTTCAGGATTCTGAATTTTGTCATGCGCACCGTTCTGTTGGCCTTCCTGGTCGCTCTTCCCTTTTGGATGCTGCAGGATGTTCCCCCAATACAAAAGGGATTCTATGTCGTTGTTTTTGTCATCCTGACCATCCTGACTTTTACAGCTCTGCCCTATACTGCAAAGGCTGCGTCTTTTGTATCATTATTTTTCGCTGTAGCGGTCGTGAGACTAGTCAGTAATGGTCCCCAGGCAAGTGCGGCGGTTTTCTTCCTTTCCTTCTCCCTGCTGACGTTGCTACTCTTCAACAGAAGAGCAGGTATTGCAACAGCCGCAGTTAATCTGGTCACCATCTTGTTGGTTGGGGTTAGCCAGCATACTCCGGGTTCATCAGCGGAATGGCTGGTATTCGCTGTGAATCTATCACTAGCCAATTTCGCCATCGGCGCGGGCATGTGGTTCTTACAGAGCGAGTTCGAAGAAGAAGCCCAACAATTTCAGCCAGCATATCGAGAAGTATCCGCTCAACGAGCTGAACTGGAGAAACGCCTGGAAGAACGTACTTCAGCCCTGAACAGGAAAACCGAACAATTACGCGCCGCATCTTATGTGGCACGGCAAACAGCCGAAGTTCAGGATCTGGCTTCGCTGCTGAATACTGTTGCCAGGCTCGTAACCGACCAATTTGGGTTCTACCATACCGGCATCTTCCTGATCAATGAAACCGGGGATTATGCAGTCTTGCAAGCCGCATCTTCCACAGGTGGGCAGCGAATGATTGAGAAGGGACATTCGCTATCCGTTGGCGTGAAAGGCATCGTCGGGTATGTGGCTGCGCAAAAGAAGCCCCGCATCGCATCAGATGTCGGAAATGATGCCGTTTTCTTTAACAATCCCGACCTCCCGATGACCCGCTCCGAAGTCGCGTTACCATTGATGATCCACGACAAGGTGCTCGGCATTTTGGACATTCAGTCGGACAAGCCCCAGGCATTCACCACAGATGACATTGACGTTCTGCAAACCCTCGCCGATCAGGTGGCGGTCGCCATCGAGAACGCACGTCTGCTCGATGAAGCCCAGGCGGCACTCACACAACTCGAAGCGGTAACAGCAGTCCGCACGCGCGAAGCGTGGAATCAAAAATTATATGAAAAAGGTCGCGCTTTCACCTATACCCCATTAGGGTTACGTGCAGAAAAATCATCTTTGAACGGCGATCAAACGATCAGCGCGCCGATTACTTTGCGGGGTCAAAAGATCGGAAGCATTTCCATTGGCCGAAAGGGCGATGCAACCTGGAGCAAGCTGGATCAGGATCTGATCGAAGAGGTTGCGAATCAAGTTGGTCTGGCAGCGGACAATATCCGTCTGCTGGAGGAAGCAACTCAACGCGCCAGACAGGAACAAACGATCGGTGAACTGGCAGCGCGCTTTGGCCAATCGTTTGATATAGACACATTGTTACAAACTGCAGCGCGCGAACTGGGACAACTACCAGATGTCTCAGAAGTTTCCGTATTTATTGGTCAGCCAACGGAACAAAATGCTTCTGCACCGCAGTCAAAACGAAATTCGGAGTAATCAGGCATCCACCGAGCAATATGCAAAGAGATAACAGTAATGCGAACCTAAATCTTGCCGAGGCCTTTTATTCAAACGGCCGATATAACCCAATCTCCCTGACAGTAGCCGGAATTGGGTTTCTGGCGATTTACTTGCTAACCCAATCCGGTATTTTCGGAGAGCCGGTTCCGCAGTTAATCTATATTGGTGGAATTACCTTATTGCTGGCCGTCAGTCAGTTGCCCACCCTGGAACTGGCCCGCCGTGGGCAGGGCATTGCCGCCATCTTTATAGCTGCTCTATGTGTTGGTATTTTTTCCATTACTCTGATGCTCTTCTGGCAAGGCATGGTGTTCATCGCAATTCTATTTTCCCTGGTAACGCCAGTCACTGCCATGCGCCGGGGCCTCCCTTCAACCCATCGCAACTGGTTGGTTGCCCTCGCGTTTGCAATCACGGTGGGCATTTTCTATGCAAACTCCCATGCGCCAGACGGACGTTTGCAAAACAGCAGTCCAGCTGCCATTGCCAGTATCGCATTTCTAACAGCCAGTGGTCTGTTACTGCTCACGATTACCACCATCTCGCAAAGTAAACGCTTCAAAAGCCTGCAAAGCTTGTTGCTTACCTCCTTTGTCATTATTGTGACCATCGCGACTTTGATGAGTTCAGTGCTTTCTGCGGTCGGCACTTATACAAACAGCCAAACACAAACCTACAAAACTCTGCAGGCAGTCACAAGTCTGAAAGAAAATCAGATACGTGAATTACTGGATGATTATCAAGCGGATGCACAAAAGCTTCAGAATGATCCCCAGTTCATTACTGATGTACTCGAAGTTCTGGATTCCCAGGAAACCAATCCAGCGTTTTTGGAGAATTCAAAAAAACTGGTCCGCTCTCGAGTAGAAACCATTCTTGGCCTGCCAGGAAACATTTACAGCGAAGCCATGCTGCTCAATCCGCAACACGAGATCATGATCTCATCCAACCCCGCCCGGGAAGGTGCCGATTTTGGTGACCAGATATCATCTCAACAGGGAATATCAAAATCCTTCGCAAGCTTCGCGGACAAGACTTTATTTGGCGACGAAAATTTGATTATTGCCATCCCATTCTTTGATGCCAACGAGCAAACCAGCCGTGGCCTTATCGCGCTCCGGTTTAGTGCCGCCCCTATCGTCAGCCTCATGGAGAACACAACCGGGTTTGAAGAAGCTGAGACTTATCTGGTGGGCAGCAATTTCGCTCCTCTCACGCCGACTTATATGCCAGTGGATGTTGTCCATACACAGGCCACGGTGAATTCAATTACAAGCAATGTCCTGGGCGGACAGGGAATTTATGAGAGCTACACGGGCCAGCAGGTCTTAGGATATTACGAATGGTTTGAACCCCTGCAGTTGGCAATCGTTGCTGAGATACCTTTAAGCTCTGTGATTGCCAGTTCTCTAAGCTCACTGGCAGGTAGTAGTTTCCTGATCCTTTTCATCGTTGCCATTGCCATTGCAGCCGTAGCGATTTCCGCTCGCAGTATTTCGGAGCCGATCAGGGCCCTGTCCCAAATCACCGATAGTTTCGCCGCCGGCAAATTATCTGCCCGGGCCTCCGTTGAGCGAATGGATGAGATTGGCACGCTCGCCACCGGCTATAACAAGATGGCAGAACAACTTCAGGAAGTCATCGATAGTCTGGAACAGCGCGTTGCCGCCCGCACCCAGGATCTGGAAGGCCGAACGCTCCGGCTCCGCGTGGCAGCAGAGATTGCCCGCGACGCGGCTATAGCCCATGATCTGCGCGATTTGTTGGAGCGCGCGACACGATTCATCCTCAACCGGTTTAACTACTACCACACTGGCATCTACCTCCTGGACAACAACGGAGAATATGCCGTGCTGGTTGCTTCGCCCACAGCGGCTGGGCAACAAATGATTGCCAATCGACATAAGTTCCGCGTGGGAGAGGCGGGTCTCATTGGACGTGTCGCCGCCAGCGAAGAGCCACAAATTGCATCGGATCCTGAAGTGCATCCTTTCGATAATCCTCTGCTGCCAAATACGCAATCTGAAATGGCCTTGCCGCTGAAAGTGGAGAATAAGATCATCGGCGTGCTTGACATACACAGCGATCATGCCCAGGCATTTAAAGAGGATGACATGGCGATCATGCAAGTCATGGCCGACCAGCTTGCTACGGCTATTGACCGTACCCGTTTGTTGGATGAAGTGGAAAGAAATCTTGGTGAATTGGAGACCGCCTACGGTCAATTTACGCGTGACAATTGGAGAAAACTGGCCGAAAGCGGCCTGACCGGCAACAAGGGCTATCGCTTCGACAACATCCGTCTTGAATCGATCAGCGAACTGCCGGAACTGAGCGAAGAGGCACTGGCCAGTGGCAAGCTGATCAGTTCCAACGGCACCCACAGGGGTTTGGAAAACACCGTTGCCATTCCGATCAAATTACGCGGGCAGACAATTGGCGTGGTCAGCCTAAAACTCAAAGAAGGCTACGATGCCAACACCATTGCCACTGTGGAGGCGGCTGCAGAACGTCTTGCCTCTGTGATGGAAAGTGCACGTCTCTATGAAGAGGCCCGACTGCGTGCTGATCGAGAGCAATCGATTTCGCGCATTACCACGGCCATCAGTGCCTCCACAGAATACGAACAGATTCTACAGGCCACAGTGAGAGAGATTGGCAGCCTCCTGAGCGATACCGAGGTCGCGGTTCAAATCCTCGACGAGGCCAATCCCGCGTTGGCGGAGAAAAAGGATCAATGACATGAGAGCCCTCATTCGCATTCTTCGCAAGATTTTCGCTCCGCCAGTTTTCGCCGCGGATCAGGACCGGACACGTTCTGCTGCGATCCTGAATGCTGTTGGCTGGATTGTTATTCTTGTGCTGCTGGCCATCGTTCTATTGCGCAGCATTCAGGGGAATGATGCAAATCTGGCAGAGGTCAATTCCATTCTGCTGGTGGCAGCCGTCACCATCGCACTGGCGCTCCTGTTATCGCGCCGAGGCTATGTCAGAAGCGCCAGTCTGATTTTCATCAGTGCAACCTGGCTGGGGTTATCCTACGTAGCCTGGATAGCGGATGGTATTCGCGACGTGGCCTTTTTCGGTTACATCATCCCCATCATGATGGCCGGCCTGCTGCTTGGCTGGCAGGGTGCCATCGGATTTACAGTTGTCAGCGTTCTGTCTGGCTGGGCGCTGGCCTACGCACAAAGCGCCCAACTAATCATTCCCAGCTTGGACGAGCCGTTGCATTTCGCGCGTGACATGACAGCTGTTTTTGCGTTGAGCGGCTTGATTATCTATCTAACAATCAACAACCTGCAAAGGGCGCTTAACAAGTCGCGCACTACTACCCAGGAATTATCCATTTCCAACCAGGAACTTGATCAATTGCGCGTTGATTTGGAACAACGCGTCGAGGCACGTACCTCAGAACTGATGAAACGCGCCGCACAACTAGAGGCAGTTGCCAGCGTGGCACGCACGATCGCCTCAGTGCAGGATATCGACACCCTGCTCCCTGCCATCACCCGCTTGGTCAGCCAGCAATTTGGCTTTTATCACGTTGGAATCTTTCTGTTGGATGTAGCCAAAGAGAACGCAATTCTACGGGCATCCAACAGCGAAGGTGGTCAGCGGATGCTTTCACGTCAACACTCGCTGCCAATGAATTCGAACAGTATCGTTGGTTACGCGACCTCACGAGGAGAGCCCCGCATCGCTCTAGATCTTGGGGCTGAATCCAGTTTCTTCAACAGCCCGGACCTGCCTGAGACCCGCTCCGAGTTGGCGCTGCCCCTCCGTGTTGCAGAGCAGGTGATCGGCGGCCTGGATGTGCAAAGCACGGAAACCAATGCGTTCTCAGAGGAGGACATTCGTGTGCTGGCCACACTGGCAGACCAGGTCGCCATTGCGATTCAAAATGCGCAATTGTTCAGCCAGGCCAGGGAGGCGTTGGCAGATTCAAGAGCAACATTCGAAAAATACTCACAACAGGAATGGAGTAACTTTACACGCCAGGTAAAGCATATCGGTTTCGCCTTCGATGGAAAGAATGTCGCACCGCTTGAAAAGAGCATCAATCACGAACAAATCAAGCGTGCCATTCAAACCGGCGGCCTCTCACTGGAAAAGATCTCTGCATCAGTGGCCATCCCCATCAAGCTGCGCGGACAAACCATCGGCGTCTTGGATGTACACGCGAAAAAAGGGCAGCGGCAATGGAAACAGGATGAAATAGCTTTGCTCGAAGCTGCTGCAGAACGCGCTGCCCTGGCGCTGGAAAATGCCCGCCTTGTGGAAAGCGCCCAACGCCGAGCCGCTCGCGAGCGTGCCATCGGCGACATTTCCTCAAAGATCGGTGCGGTTAGTCATTTGGAGGCGATTTTTCAGACCGCCGTGGAAGAGCTTGGCCGAAAGATGGGCGGCGCTACAGAAGTCACGCTTGAAATCAGCAACGAAGATGGAAAGAACCACCATTAAGGAGTTCATGAACAGGTAGGCATATGTTGAATCGAGTGCGTGCAATTCTCACACCACCAGTCTTCCCGGATAACGAAGACAAGACCCGCAAAGCCAAATACGCTAATGCGATTGCTTTGGCGTTTTTGGCCATCATTGTGGTTTATGAAACGATTGTGAGAATTTCCCTGCACTATTCGGGCGTGTCCGTCATCGATGTAGCCGGCATTGTACTTGCCATGGTCTGTATTGTAGGTGTGATTCTGTTAAGACGTGGCCATGTAAGAACCATTTCCATTCTGCTGGTGGCGTTCATCTGGCTGGCTACAAATGGTATTGCCGCAACAAATTATGGCGTCCGTGACTCATCCTATATCATTAATTTCGCCGTCATCCTGATGGCAGGCTTATTGCTTAGCTGGCAGGCTTCCCTGATCGTGACCGCGATCAGCATCATTTCAGGTTTGCTTCTGGCATATGCTGAGCAGAATGGACTGATTTTTGTAGAACCCTATCCGGCAACTCTTTTCGTTCAAGATATGGCCTTCATTTTTAGTTTGAATGCCGTGTTGATTTACCTCTTGATTAGCGGTCTCGAAAGTGCACTGAAAACATCCAAGAATAATCTGGAGCAACTGAGTTCGGCTCATGCCGTTCTGAGCTCCACACAGATCGAGTTGCGGCACCGCAGCACCGAGTTGAGCGTGGCTAATGAGCAACTGGAGAATCGAACCACGAAATTGCGCGCCATTGCCGAGGTAACGCAGATCGCGGCAGCCATACGGAATTTTGAGCTGCTTTTGCCTTCCATTACCAGCATGATCAGCAACAAACTTGGCTATTACCATGTGGGCATCTTCCTGTTGGATGAACAAAAAGAATTTGCCCTTTTGCGCTCGGCCAATACGGAGGGCGGAGCAAAAATGCTGAGCCAGCACTATCGGTTGCCCATTGGGCCGATACACCTGATCAGTTCGGTGGCGCAGAGTGGCCAAGCACGGATTGCGCTGCAAACAGAGAAGGGGTTCTTCAGTCACCCTGATCTATCTGAAACTCAGTCGGCAATTGCATTGCCGCTTAAGTCTGGTGATCAGCTTCTTGGTGTACTGGACATTCAATCGATCGCAGCCAATGCGTTTAGCGAGGATGATCGGTCTGCATTGTCCATTCTGGCAAATCAGGTTGCCATTGCCATTGAAAATGCGCTTCTGTATGAAGAATCTCAGCAGGCCCTGCAAGAGGCGCATATCGCATCATTGCAGGCTTCTGGTCGAACATGGAAAGCCTACGCGGAAACGCTGGAGACGAGTGGTTATCGATATGACGGCATCAGGTCCGAGCCCTTGAAAAATGCGCAGCCAGCCCAAAAGGATGATAATGCGCTGCTAATTCCTGTCCAGTTGCGCGGTCAAACGATCGGTCGTTTGCGTTTGAAGGCCTCCAACGCCTCACGTCAATGGACTGAGGATGAATTGACCATCGTGAAAGCGACGGCTGAACGTGTTGCGCTGGCATTGGAGAGCGCCCGTCTTCTGGAAGAGGCTCAAGAACGGGCAACGCGTGAGACCTTTCTTTCCGATGTTGCCGCAAAACTGAGCACTTCCTTCCAATTGGATTCCATTTTGCGCGATACCGTGGAAGAACTGGGGCAAACGCTCAAGCATTCGACAGTTACTTTCCAGCTGGTCAATCCAACGGAATCCAACGTCGTGGCCGAACCCAAATCCAATGGCAGATCGCCCATGGGGACCAAGGATTAAGAGGCCGCCATGACGCAGATGAACTCAAAGGCCAAGTCATCCAGAAACGCAATGTGGCGCTATACGGCGTCCGGATTTACATTGGGTATTCTCTTTCCTCTCACGGCGACCTTTGTACAACTGGCGACTGATCACCGGCCAGTAAATATGCCGAACGCCATGACGGCCCATCGCACGGAACCATTGCTATGGATCATCGACCTGGCCCCCGTTCTGCTGGCAATATTGGCCGCCATGGTCGGTCGTCGCCAGCATACTCTGCAAGCGCTAAATCATGAATTGCAAATGCGGGAAGAACAATTGGAAGTTGTTCGAGATACACTGGAACAGCGTGTGAACGAACGCACAAAAGAGTTCGAGAAATCGAACCAGCAGACGCTCCGACGTGCAGCACAGCTCCAAGCCATTACTGAACTCTCTGAAGCCATCGCACAACTAAAAGATCTGAACGAGATACTCCCGGCTACCACCAAATTGATCAGCGAACGCTTTGGGTTTTACCATGTTGGTATTTTTCTTATCGATCAGGATCATGAATTCGCCATCCTGCAGGCCGCCAACAGTGAAGGCGGACAACGCATGCTGGCACGCAGTCATCGGCTAAGCCTGGGTTCCGGCGTAGTGGGTTTTGCCGCGCAGACAGGGCAACCCCGCATCGCACTGGACGTGGGAATAGATGCCGTTTTCTTTGATAACCCTGACCTGCCAGAGACTCGCTCTGAAGTTGCCCTTCCGTTGAGATCCAGGGGGGAGACGATCGGTGTCCTGGATGTACAAAGTAAGGAAGCCGGTATTTTCTCCAATGAAGATCTGCAGGTGCTCACAGCCCTGGCCAACCAAGTATCCATCGCACTGGAAAATGCCCGCTTACTCACTGAAACCCGCGCCGCCCTCATGCAGGTGCAGGAAGTGTATAACGAATTTACGCGCACAGAATGGGGACGGACAATATCAGAAGCCGAAAAAGCCGGCTTCCGATATACGGCAGGTCGGGTTGAAATGTTGGAACATGGCTTGCAACACTCTGAGGTTAAATCAGCGGTGGAAAGTGGCGAAGTGGAGGCGAGTCAGCCCAACGACTCGAAAGGAGAACGATATGCAGTGGCGGTGCCGGTCAAGCTGAGAGGAGAGGTCATAGGCGTTCTGCATCTCGAATCGAACGATCCCTCCAGAGCATGGCAGGCAGAAGAATTAAGCCTGGTCCAGGCAGTGGCTCAACGAGCGGCCCTGGCGATGGAAAACGCGCGTTTGTTTCAAGATGCCCGCAGACGGGCCACAAAGGAACAGCTCATCGCTGAAGCCACGGCTCATATCAGTGGCGCACTCAACATGGAAAATATTCTGCAGGCCACCGCAGAGGAGTTGGAACGTGTACTGGGTGGGACTGAAATCTCGATTCAATTCCAGGGTAAGGAGCAATCGTGAGCTTGAACCCCAACTTACCCCGCCCTGAGTCCCAACAAAGAAATCCCCATGGCATATGGCTGTGGATTACTGGCACCGCTTTGTTATTGTTCACAGGCTCGGAGTTCTTTGCCTTATGGGAAGGCAACGCCAACCGGCTTTTGACTATTGTGCCTGTTTTCATAGCCGTTCCCATCGCCCTTTGGTATGCCAGGAAAGGCCAGCAGGTGCTGGGTAGCCTGCTCTTGATCGCGGCCATAGGCATTCAAGCCATTCTTTCTCCGCTTATGCAAAGTGGAGTGGGAATCCCTGGCGCACTCACTTCTCTGGCGTTGATTGGTGGTCTTGGCCTGGCAACTTTGCCGCGCAAATACCTCAGCCGCGTTCTGGCCAGTGGGCTGCTCGTTGCAATCACGTCAATGGTCATTGATCTATTTGGAAATTCCAACCGACCCATGGCCGAATTGGCGACGGGCCGTTGGATATTTTCTTTTGCTGTTCTTATTCTCTTTGCCATCTTCTTCGCCAGAGAATTCTTATCGCTGGATCTTCGCACGAAAATTGTTTTTGCCATTCTCGCCACCGGCGGTGTGACACTTGGCATACTTTCTTTCTTTGCCATTAATCAGACACAGCGCATCACTGGTTCCCTCTCCGAACGATTGGAGAGCAGTGTGCAGTCATTATCAGAAGAGCAACTGGTCAATACGGTCTCCACTCAAGCCAATCTTGCAAACCAATCGTTTGAAGATGTAGTCGCCGAAATGGTCAAGCTGTCCATCAACTGGATCGCCCTCGAAAATCAGAAAGATGTTCTGGGTGATAATGGCTACTGGGACGCTCAATCAAATCTGATCCAGCAAAAAGGCGGACAGTATGGTAATTCTGCGACCGATTTATCTTCAGTGTATGTGCCAGTCAAAACACAGCTAGATGCGGGATTGACAGAAGATCTGAACACATCTGCCTATCTTGACTTTTATGCTCCTGGAATTTTGGTAACCCATCCTGCGCTGCTGGCTGTTTACGCCATCGATACCAGGGGTGTGATTTGATATTATCCTAACATCAATCTCGCCTCCGTGCTTCCACCTGATTTCGATGCAACCAAGCGACCCTATTTTGAGATCAGTAGCCCCAGGTTCAATCCGGAACGTTCGCCGCGTTGGACGATCCCGTACATCGATGCCGCCGGTGGTGGTCCAGTCGTAACTGTGGCCGCACCTGTTTATATCGGTGACAAATTCAGCGGCGTAGTGGCAGCAGATATGAAGTTGGCCAATGTTGCCCAGCAGATCAGCGCAATTAAGATCGGAAAGACCGGCTATGCTTTCATGCTCGATGATGCAGGTCGTATCCTCGCCATGCCATCGGCAGGATTTGACATGTTCGGCATCCGCCCGGAAGATTTGAATGACCAAGAATTCTATAAACAAACCATTCTTGGGTCGGGTACAGATGAACTGCAGTCCCTGACCCGCCGCATGGTCGCCGGTGGAAATGGTCTGCTTACCATCAATGTCGATGGTGTGGAAACCTACATTTCCTATGCCCCAATCAAGGCCAATGGGTACAGCGTAGCCGTGGTTGTCCCCGTATCAGAATTACAGGGCGCCATTGCCATCGCTCATAACGAAACGCAGGCCCAATTTCAATCCGCGATCAGAACCGCGACATTGATTCTGCTTGCTTTACTCCTGGTGGCATTAACTGTCAGTCTTGGCCTGGGGCAGGTAATTGCCGCACCAATCCAGAAACTGACACAAACCGCCAGTCAGATCGCCTCTGGAAATCTAACCGTTGAGAGCGTTCCAACCACCAACGATGAAATCGGCATGCTCGCCAAGTCGTTCAGTATGATGACAGCCCGCTTGCGTCAAACCCTGGACGGTCTGGAACAGCGCGTCCAGGAGCGTACCGCCGAGCTTCTGTCAGCCAACGCAAGAAATGAACGACGCGCGAAACAATTCGAATCGATCGCACACGTGGCACATACGATCAGTTCTACGCGTGATCTCGAAAGTTTGTTGAACGAAATTACGAACGCCATTCATCGAGAATTCGGTTTTTATCACGTTGGCATTTTCCTGCTGGACAGCCGAGGCGAATACGCAGTTTTGAGTGCCGCCAACAGTCAGGGGGGGGGAAAATGCTGGCTCGCGGCCATCGTCTCAAAGTTGATGAGAACAGTATGGTCGGTTTCGTAACGAAAACAGGCACACCACGGGTAGCATTAGATACCGGCAGAGATGCAGTCTTCTTCGATAATCCAGATCTCCCGGAAACACGTTCGGAAATTGCTCTACCCCTGTTCTCTGGCGAGGAAATCAGCGGCGCGCTTGATGTACAAAGTGTGGAAGCGAACGCCTTTGCGCCGGAAGATATCAACATCCTTTCCACTCTGGCCGATCAGGTCAGTGTCGCCCTTCAGAATGCGCGTCAGTTTGAACAGACACGCCGGGCATTGAACGAGTCAGAGACGCTGTCTCGTCAGTTCGTTCAAAGTGGCTGGCAACAATATGCAAAAAACAGCAACCCGGCTGGGATTCGATATACCGGCGTAAAAGCGACTCTTCTGTACCGGGAAAACGGTCATGGTGGCGAAGAAAGCCTCTCCGACGAGATGCAGGCCATGGTCAAGCCGCGAGGCGCCTCCTTGTCACTGCCGATCAAGCTGCGAGGCGAGGTCATCGGCGCAGTGAATGTCCGCACCATGGATAATCGCAAATGGGACCAGGACGAATTGGACATCGTCAGCGCCATCATTGAACGGGCGGCTATTGCCATGGAAAATGCCCGCCTGCTGCAGGAATCTCAACAACGCGCTTCCAAGGAAGCCAAGATCGGTGAAGTGACAGCGAAGATCAGCGCCTCCATCAATATGCGGAATGTGCTTCAAACCGCCGTCGAGGAATTGGGGCGCGCTTTGCCTGGTTCTGAAGTTTTGATCCAGTTCGATAATGAAAGTGGCAACCAATAATCAGTTTGAAGGTATCGATATGAGTGAAAATAATTTTCTTCCCCCGAGACGAATATTCCTGATCCTGGCAGCCTCGATTTTCGCAATCGAATTTGTCATCATGGTGATCTTTCTGGTCGCACCAATGTTACCGCCCATTTTGGAAACAATCGTCGACGCGACCTCCCTTACCCTCCTGTCGGCTCCTATTATCTATCGTTTTGCCATCCGACCACTTTACGAACAGATCAACCGCAATCATCAGATGTCACAACAATATGAAGAACGAAACAAAGCCCTCGAACGCAGCATGGAAGAGCAAACCACCGAATTGAAAAAGAGAAGCGAAGAACTTGGAGAACAAGCTAAGGAATTAGAGAAAGCCTATTTCCAACTCCAGAAACGTGCCGCGCAATTCGAGGCCCTGGCACAAGTGACCCAGGACATCGCATCCATTCATGATCTGCAAGAATTGTTACCACGCGTTGCAACGGTGATCAGCGAAAGATTTGGTTTCTATCATGTTGGAATTTTTCTTCTCGATGAAATGGGCGAGTATGCAATGTTAAGTGCCGCAAATAGTGAGGGTGGTAGAAGAATGTTGGAACGAAGCCATCATCTACGAGTCGGAGAACAAGGTATTGTAGGTAACGTAACCGCCACCGGAGTTCCACGTATTGCCATGGATGTTGGAAAGGATGCAGTATTCTTCAACAACCCGGATTTGCCGAACACACATTCCGAGATGGCTCTACCTCTGCAAAACGAGAACAGCATCACAGGTGCGCTGGATGTACAGAGCACTGAGGCGGCTGCTTTCACCGAGGAAGATATTCAAATGTTGGGCTTGCTTGCCAGGCAGGTAAGTTTGGCCATTGAGAACGCGCGTCTTTTTGAAGCGACACGCAGGGCGCTGGCTGAGTTGGAAGCCATTGGCCGCCAGTTCACGCGCGAAGCCTGGAAGCGGCTCCCAGCGGAACAAAGCCTGATCGGGTTCCGCTATAACATTACCGGCGCCTCCCCGTTGAATGACCCCGTTAAGTTAACAGAAGTGGCAAGGAGCAGCGGAAAAGACGGACCAGAGGATGCCAGCCAGGTAATCGTTCCAATCAAGTTGCGCGGCGAGACTATCGGCACACTGGTCGTTCAATCGCAATCCGCCAACACACTAAATCAGGATCAGCGTGATTTGATCGAGGCAGTGGCCGAGCGCGTTGCCTTATCCGCTGAAAACGCCCGCTTGTTTGAAGAAACCACCCGCCGCGGAGAACGCGAACGATTGGTCTCAGATATTACCGGCAAGATTCGAAGTGTAAATGATCCACAGACCATGATCCAAACCGCGATGGAAGAATTGCGAAAAGTATTGGGTGCCAGCCGTGTAGAGGTGATTCCACAAGCAGTAAAGGTACCGAGTAATCATCAGGAATATGAGGAATTATGACATTCACAATTGCCATGTCAAATGAAAAAGGTGGGGTTGCCAAAACGACCTCAACATTGTCTTTGGGTGCTGCCCTGGCTGAACTCAATCACAGCGTGCTTCTGATCGACCTCGACCCGCAAGCCAATCTCAGTCTTGCGCTGGGCCTGGAAACAGGCGAGGTGGAATTCACCTCTGCCAATGTGCTCATCGAAAATACACCGATCAGAAACTGCACTCGCAAAACTGAAGTGAAGAACCTGGACTTGCTGCCCTGTAACGCGCGGATCGAGAATGTTGAGCAATTCCTGCCAATGAGAAGTAATTACCTCTTGACGCTGCGCAACGCGCTGGAGGCTAGTGCACTTGCCTACGATTACATTCTGCTCGACTGTCCTCCGGCCCTGGGTGCGATCACGCTCAACGCGCTCTCCGCCGCGGATTTATTGATCATCCCTACACAAGCCGAGTATTTTTCAGCATATGCATTAAGAAATATGATGGGCTCCATTCGTCGCATACGCCAGGAGAGCAACCCTAATTTATCGTATCGCATCCTGGTTACTTTACTGGATCGAAGAAACCGCACACACCGCAACATCTTCGAGCAATTACAAGCGACTTTTGGACAAGGTGTCTTCACCACAGTAATCGAAATTGACACCAAACTTCGTGAGAGCCCGATCGCAGGTGTGCCCATTATGCAATATCGATCAACCAGCCGAGGTTCGCAACAGTATCGTGTTCTGGCGCAGGAGTTAATTGAGTATGCCAAAGAAGAAGCCAATCGACAAACGGCTTGAAAAGCTGTTTGAAGATGTAAAACCTGAGCAGGCGCCGGCGCGGCCCAAAGCCGCGTCTCAGAAACGCGCGCCTGAAATGAAAGCTTCTCCTCCTGCGGAAGCGGCTCCTCGCCCAGAAACCCGTACGCCTGTGGAGATCACGAATCACGTTTATCAATCCAACTCGGTCATGTCGCTGGCGTTTCAGGCAGGTCAAAATTCATGGGCAACTTTGCAGGTGATGGATGAAACCGCCCAACGCAGGTGGAGCCACGATGAACAACTGCTGGTCAAACAGGTGGCGGATCAGCTTTCGCTGGCGCTGGAGAATGCCCATCTATTTCAGGAAACACAGCGCCGCGCACAAGAGACCGCCGCCCTCGCCGAAGTGGGCCGCGAGATCTCTGCAACTTTGGACATCGAAACAGTTCTGGAAAGGATAGCCACTTACGCCAGGTCGCTCCTGCAGGCGGAAAGCAGTGCTGTCTATTTGCCGGATGCTCAAGGCATGACCTGGCAGGCAATCTCGGCAGTCGGCCTGGACGCAGAGGAAATCAAAAGCGATCCAATCCAAACCGGGCGCGGTATCCTGGGAAATGTTGCCATCACAAAAGTCGGTCAGATTGTGAATGACGCCTCCAATCAACCGGGAACCATCACCGTTGTGGGCACAGACAGCCGGGACTTTGAGCACATCATGGGCGTGCCCATACTGTCGCTTGAGCGTGTGACCGGTCTGATGGCCGTATGGCGGACAGGTGAAGGCAAGGATTTTATTCCGACTGAGTTGGATTTTCTAACCAGCCTGGCTCAACAGGCTGCCGTTGCCATCGAAAATGCCCGTCTCTTCAATGAAGTCACAACCAGCCAAAGCCAGCTTTCCGAAGCTTTGCAGATTGCCCGCCTGGGCTATTTCGAAATTGACCCCAGCACACAGGCTGTCCGGCTTACGGATGAGTTTTATTCCCTGCTGGGGACTACGGTAGAAAAAGAGGGAGGTTACGAGTTCCCCCTCGAACATTTCTTGCGAAAATTCGTGTTGGAGGAAGATATTTCTACTGCCTTTCAGACTGTTCAGGATGCAATCAGCGGAAGACAGGAGGGCGACGAAACAGTCTCCGAGGTGCGCTTCAAAGCCGTTGATGGCAGGGTTATCTGGGTCAGTTCAACCTATAAACCTGAACGTGATCTACAGGGAAATCTTATCAAAGTCGCCGGATCATCACAGGATATTACGGATCGCAAGATCAACGAACTTACACGGGCGGCGATCACTCAGATCACCGAGAGCGCGCTCACATCCAGAACCATGGAGGAGCTGATCGCTTCCGTACATGAAGCAGTTGCTACACTTCTCCCCGCCAGGAATTTCTATGTTGCAATGTATGACCCAACCTCAAATCTAATCACCTTTCCCTATCATGTGGATGAATATGATAATGAATGGTCGCCGCTCAAATTGAGTGGTAAAGGATTGACCAGTTATGTGATCCGCACCGGTAAACCACTGCGGACTACTCCCGAGATTTTTGCCGACATGGAAGCCTCTGGCGAAATCGTCAATGATGGTACGCGCAGCGTGGACTGGTTGGGTGTTCCCCTGCGCTCAAAACAAGTGGTTTCGGGCGTGGTGGCTGTGCAGACCTACGACCAGAGGGTTCGATTGACAGAGCATCACCTGGAAATCCTGACTGTGTTGGCAGCGCAAATTGCCTCTGCCATCGAGCGTTTCCTCGCCGAGCTTGAAATCCAGAAATTCAAACTGGGCATTGACCATTCCGATAGCGCAGTCTTTATCACAGATATCGGAGGCGTGATTCAATATGTCAACCCGGCCTTCGAAACCATCTATGGCTTCTCAGCCGACGAGGCCATCGGAAACACACCCCGTATCTTGAAGTCTGGTCTGATGCCTGATGAGCAATATAAGCATTTCTGGAATACCTTGCTCAGCGGAGGAACAATTTCCGGAGAAATTACCAATAAGGCAAAGGATGGCCGGTTAATTCCCATCTCGGGAACAAACAGTCCCATTTTGGACGAGGCCGGAAAGACCATGGGTTTTCTCGCCGTTCATCAAGATATTACGGAACGCAAGCGATCCGAAGAAATCCTGAAACGTCGTAACGATTATCTGGCAGCCTCTTCCGAAATTGCACGTCTGGTGACATCTACGCTCGATATCAATACGATCTTCACACGGACCGTCAACTTGATCAGTGAACGTTTTGGTTTTTATTTTGCGGCTATTTATAGCCTCGAAGAGACCGGCTTCAATGCAATTTTGCGCGAGGGCACAGGGGAAGCCGGCGAGAAGATGAAAGCACAGAAACACTCTGTGGTCATCGGTTCCAATTCAGTTGTTGGAAAAGTAGCCGAGCGCGGAGAATTCGATCCTGCTTAACGTAGCGGAACAAGAGCCTCTCTATCAACCCAACCCACTCCTGCTGGACACCCATTCCGAAGTTGCCATTCCGCTGCGTATCGGCACCCGCACTCTGGGTGTAATCGACATCCAATCTACACAAACATACGCCTTTTCAGAAGATGATATTTCGGTGCTGCAATCGCTGGCAGATCAGGTGGCTGTCGCTATCGATAACGCTCGTTCATACGAGCTTTCGCAACAGCTCGTCAAGGAGTTGCGCGAAGTGGACCAGCTCAAGAGCCAGTTCCTGGCAAACATGAGCCATGAACTGCGCACCCCGTTGAATTCCATTATCGGGTTCTCACGCGTGATTCTCAAGGGTATTGATGGCGCGATCACCGATATGCAGCAACAGGATTTGACTGCCATTTACAACTCCGGCCAACACCTGCTGGGGCTCATCAACGACATTCTCGACCTGGCACGCATCGAAGCCGGCAAGATGGAACTCAACTTCGAGGAAGTGCATATCGGAGAACTGGTCACAAGCGTGATGTCCACAGCGAAGGGTTTGGTAAAGGAAAAGCCAATCCAGTTGTTGCAGAAGATTTCAGACGACATGCCGGCCGTGCGTGGCGATACGATGCGTGTCCGCCAGGTGCTGCTTAACTTGATATCAAATGCCTCAAAGTTCACCGATGAAGGTTCGATCACGGTCGAGGCCCTGGTACAAAGAAGTTCCGTTGGCAAGCTGGAGGCCCTGATCAATGTAACAGATTCGGGGCCTGGTATTTCGTCAGAGGACCAGGAGAAATTATTCAAGGCTTTCTCACAGGTGGATGGCTCTGCCACGCGCAAGAGTGGCGGTTCCGGTCTTGGGCTTTCCATCTGCGCCAATCTGGTGCAGCTCCATGGCGGACGTATCGGTGTTCACAGCCAGGTTGGCCACGGATCCACGTTCTGGTTCACCTTGCCACTCTTTGACCAGCAAGTTGAAGAAATACCTGCCGACAAAAAGATCATTCTGGCGATCGATGACGATCCACAGGTGATTGGCTTGTATGAACGCTATCTTAACCCACAGGGCTATCACGTTGTGCCTCTCACCGATCCCTCAAAAGCCCGGGAAAGGATTTTGCAACTCAGACCCTATGCGCTGACGCTCGACATTATGATGCCGGATAAGGACGGATGGACGCTGCTTACAGAGCTCAAGTCTGATCCCGCTACACGAGATTTTCCCGTCCTGGTCTGTTCCATCATCGATCAAACCGACAAGGGCTTTAGCCTTGGCGCGGCCGATTATCTGGTGAAGCCCATCCTACAGGAAGATCTGCTACATGCACTTGAGCGACTGAATGGGAACGAAACAATTCACGAGATTCTGGTCATTGATGACAACCCAAATGATCTGCGTCTCATGGGAAAAATACTGGGTGAAAGCGGCCAGTACAAGCCAACGCTGGCGGAAGGTGGACTTGCGGGATGGGAGGCTCTCAGCAAGAAGGCACCCCAGGCCATCATCCTGGATATATTCATGCCGGATATGGACGGCTTCGCAATCCTGGAGAAGCTGCGCGAGGACCCAGGCCTGCGCGATATCCCGGTGCTGGTCGTTAGCGGTGGTGGATTGACAAACGAACAACAACAGCAATTAATCGACTTCGGCCAGCGCCTGATCACCAAAGGATCGTTCAAAGAAGGCGGCCTGGTCGAAAGTATCGGAAACGCATTAAAGCGGATCGGTTCATAGCTCCGCTTTGGACAAACCTTCAAGAGGATATTTCATCTATGTCATTTGTAATCAGGTGCCTGGATTGCGGACAGGCTGCGCCCTTCATTCCCAGTTCCATGCACTGCCCCCAATGCAACAGTCAATGGCGCGCGGCAGAATACGATATGACAGAGGTTGCGAAGTCCTTTCCTTCGCAAATCAAGGAACGCCCGTTCGATCTCTGGCGGTATCGTGAACTACTACCAATCAACAATCCAAACCCCACATTAAGGCTTGGCGAGGGCGGCACACCGCTGGTCCAGGCGGCCAACCTGGGTATGATGCTGGGATTGCCAAATCTGTTTATCAAGGATGAGCGGCAGGGGCCAACTGCTTCGTTCAAAGATCGTCAAGCCGCGGTGACCATCGCCGCGCTGAAGGAAGGCGGTGTTACCGAGATGGTGGCTGCCTCCACGGGAAACGTGGCGATTTCGCTTTCAGCCTACGCGGCCCGGGCCGGGATCAAGCTTTGGGCTTTTGTCACCAGCCTGGTACCCGGGGTTAAGATGCGTGAGATCGCCCTGTACGGGAGCCAGGTGGTCAAGATCACCGGCTCCTATGATCAGGCCAAACAAGTGGCCGCTGAGTTCGCCCGTCAACGTGGGCTCTATCAGGATATGGGTGCGCGCACGGTCACCGCCGTCGAAGCGATGAAAACCATCGCTTTCGAGATCGCGGAACAACTGACCATGCAGCAAGGTGCGCCATCGGACCCAACCGCGGAAGCGCCGAAATGGCGCACACCCGACTGGTATATCCAGGCGATCAGTGGCGGTCTGGGTCCGCTGGGTGTTTATAAAGGTTTTCATGAACTCAAACAACTTGGCTTAATCGATCGTATTCCCGCCCTGGCATGCATACAAGCGGATGGCTGCGCGCCGATGGTTGAAAGTTGGAAGAAAGGACTCGAAAAAGCTGAGCCTGTGCTTTCACCCAAAACCCGCATCGAGACACTTGCCACTGGCGATCCTGGGCGAAGCTATGTCATGCTGCGTCAGCAGGTCAATGAGACGAACGGCGTGTTTGAAAGTGTCAGCGACGAAGACGCCTTCCGCGCCATGCATGTTCTGGCAAAAATGGAAGGCATATCAGCAGAACCCGCGGCTGGCGTGGCATTTGCAGGATTGTTCAAACTTGTCCGTGCCGGGGTCATTAAGCCGACAGATACGGTTGTTGTCAACTGTACCGGCCATACGATGCCAGCTGAACAATTCCTCTTCGGCGAAGGCTGGACTCGCGATGTCGATTTGCAGGCAAAACAGGAACTGGCCCCTACTCCGCAGGAGGGCCTGTTGTCCGCTCTCAACAATGTGACGCCAAATCGTTTCCCACGCGTGGTAGTAGTAGATGATACTTCCGACGCGCGACGGCTCATTCGCCGTATCCTTCAATCGCAGGGCGACTTCGAAATCTTTGAGGCTGCCGGCGGACGCGAAGCGATCGCATTGATTGTCAAGGAACAGCCCGATCTGGTAATTCTTGATTTGATGATGCCCGAAATGGATGGCTTCGCAGTGCTGGATGAATTGCGCAGCAAGCCGGAAACCGCGAACATTCCCGTGATCGTGGCCACAGCCAAGGCACTGACCGTGGATGAAAAACGCCGCCTGCAAGGACAGATCCAGTCATTGATGCTCAAAGGCGATTTCCTCAACGATGAATTCCTGGAAGAAGTACGTTCGTTAATTCACTAACTGCAAACCGCATTAAAACAAGATCCTAACCCACGATAACAACGCGCGGTCCTCTCCGCTCGTTGCGCTAGTTAGAGGCCAAAAGGCATTTATTGGCATGCAAACAGCTCGAAGCACTGGGATCAATGCTGCTCTCCTATCCGCTTTCTTTCTGGGATTAGCACCAGTTTTTGGCAAGGCTGCCATGGGGGCGGGTAATTTCACGCCGTTGACTGTTGTCGCTCTGCGCACGGGGTTGGCAGCCCTCTTGTTGGTACTGATCATCGGGCTTGTGAAGCGGCGTTTTCTCTATATTTATCCCATTGGTCTTCTGGGATGCCTGATTGCAGGCGCGGTCAATGGAATTGGCTCCATTTTTTATTATGTTGGCTTGAGCAAACTGAATGCGAGCATATCGCAGATGCTCTACGCGCTATATCCCTTCTTTGTCGCGCTCTGGTTGCAACTGGATCGACAAGCTCCCTCCAGATTTACCATCATCCGGATCGTGCTGGCCTGCCTGTCCACTATTCTGCTCACCAAAGCAAACGCGGAGAGACTCGATCCATGGGGTGTGATATTCATGCTTATCGCCGCCGCGTTGTATGCTTTGCATCTCCCTATAAACCAACGCGTCTTGTATGACGTTCCGGCGCCAACAGTAACTGTATATACTTTGCTCGCCATGAGTGCGGTCGTTGTGCCCGCTTATCTAATATTTGATCGAAGTTGGCCCACGGGGAATGCGCCCTGGTTTCCAGTCCTGGCATTAACCGCCGTCACATTTTTGTCACGGTTGACGTTATTTCTCGGTGTAAAACATATTGGCGGCATGCAAACCGCCCTGCTCGGCCTGGGGGAATTGCTCGTGGCCGTGGTCTTTAGCCACTTGTGGCTGGGTGAAACGTTAACAAATCTACAATGGCTGGGAATGGCTGGTCTGGGTGCGAGCCTTTTATTGGTTCGATTTGAAAAGCCGGTGATCCATCCGCCGCATGCTCAGGGATTGCTCAGTTGGCTTCAACCGCCTGATTTCCCCACAGACTTCTATAAACATTAACGCCCATCGGACATATTCGATGGGCGATTGAGTTTCCCGCAAAATATTTGGATTTCCTACTCATCCCCTTCGTACAGGTATCCTGTACCGCGCACACTGAGGATACGATCAGAGAGCGTGGGGAATTCCTCCAGCTTGTGGCGTAAACGACTAACCAATGGACGCAGAATCTCCGGCGCCTCGCGCTGCGAGGTGTCATAGCCTTGCACCAGCAGGACCAGCTCACGATGGGAATAAACATGGCCCGGATTTTCGATCAGCACACGCAATAAGCGACCTTCGGCGGGCGTGAGATGGATTATCTGATCCTTCTTGCGGATTTGCCGCCGGGAGAGGTCAATATGCGTGCCATCCTTCAGGGAAAACTCTGCGAGCCCATCATCGATATCCATACTGGTGGCACCGCCTCGAATCTTGAGCCGTGCTTCGCGACGGCTCAAACCTTTCTTTACGCTGGCCAGTACTTGTGCTGGTGAGGCAGGCTTGAGCAGATAATCATGGATGCGCAAACGCAACGCGTGGATGGCGGACTCGGTTGTGCCGAAAGCAGTCAGCAGAATTACCTCTGTCTCAGGAGAGATCTGATTGACGACTTGAACCACTTCCAATCCATCCATGCCCGGCATGCGTAGATCAACAACCATCAGTTCCACAGGATGTGTGCGAATGTATTCAACTGCCGCCTGGCCATTCCCCACCGAATTCACGGTATAACCTTCCAGGCGCAGAATGTCACTCAGGGACTGACGCGCGACCGGTTCATCGTCAACAACAAGAATATGTGACTTCATTGCTTTTCTCCCAAAGGCAAGAATATTCGAAAGCTGGTTCCGGACTCGTGATCATTCACAAGATCAAGTGTACCGCCATGTGCGGTCACAATATTGTAACTCACGGTTAAACCGAGACCGGTGCCACCTTCTTTTGTACTAAAAAATGGCTCAAAGATGTCATTACGATGTTCTTCAGGAATGCCCGGGCCAGTATCATGAAAGGTGATTTCCACACCCTGATCAAGTGCTCGCACCTGCACTTCCAACTGACCGCCTGCCGGCATAGCGTCCACGGCGTTCAGTATCAGGTTAATGAAGATTTGCTGTATCTGACTGCTAACAGCATGAATGGCGGGTAGCGAGTTTGGCATATCTTTCTTTAATTGGATCTGCCGTTGTGTCAGTTGCTGTGAAGTCAGGCTAAGCACATGCTCCAATAACTCCAGTAGATCAACAGTCTCAACCTTTGCCGCGCCGGGGCGGTAGAAATCCAACATACGGTGAGTCGTTTTCATCAAGCGTTCCAATTCTTTTTGCGCAAGTGCAAAGTATTCCTTGCGTTTTTCGGGTGGCAAATCTTCGCGACCGGCCAAATGTAAACAGTTCTGCACCGACTGTAATGGGTTATTTACCTCATGGGCAATCGAAGCAGTCAGTCGGCCCGCTGCGGCCATTTTTTCGGCTCGCAATAAAGCCTGCTGCGAATCCTCGATCTGCTGCACATAATTTCGCAAATCTGCGTACAAACGAGAGTTCTCCATGGCGACTACGGCCTGGCGCGCAAGGACGAAGAACAGTTCCAGATCCGCGCCGCGGAATGGACGCTCTGGTCCACTGGCCTCGCGGGTTGCAAACAGGACAGCATGGATGTTGGCGCGCGTGACTGGCATCAGAATCGCCGCGTCAAGCCCGAGCCTGGATAGGAGCGACTGCGCATCCTCCTCCCCCGGGCCTGTCGCGTTGACTACAAACGGATCCCCGTCTGCATCGACACGTCGAATGAGTTGCGCCGCGAAATCAAATTCAACCACGTCGAAAACGCGTCCACGCTGCGCAGTCATGGAAACCATTCCATGATCGATTTCATAATACGCGGCGTTCGAACAATTCAAATGAACACAGATCGCGTTGAGGATCAATGCCAGCAATCGCTCACGGTTTGTCTCCGCAAAGAGCGTCTCCGTTACATCGAAGAGGGGCCGCAGGGCCTGCACGCGCGCCGTATCCCGCTTGCGTTGGTTATCGGACAACGCCTGCTGAACTCCCTGGAGCAATTCGTCACCTCTCTTGAACGGTTTTAACAGCAAACCGTCCACCCCCTGGCGCAAAGCACGAATGGCTGTTTCGACGGTACCAAAACCGGTCATGACCAGCACGGCAATATCAGGCTGGACCATCTGCGCCCGCGAGATCACATCGAAACCATCCACCTCAGGCATGCGAATATCAACCACCAGCATCTCAAACTGATTTTGCTGAAGCTGTTCAATGGCTTCGCGTGGATTTGTCTCTGCTGTGACGTCATAGCCGGCGCGACTCAGAATGCGCGTGCATAAGAGCGCAATACCGGGCTCATCATCAACCACCAGGACTCTGTTGATCCCATAAGTATCTATTTTGGCAGCCAAACGGCAAACGTCGACCCCAGACCTGGCTGACTTTGCACGTCAATTTGACCGCCATGATCGGTGACAATTCCGTATGTAACGGAGAGTCCCAAGCCCGTACCTCCTTGATTGCCCTTCGTGGTGTAAAACGGTTCGAAGATCCGTGCCTGTTCCGGTTGCGGGATTCCCACGCCAGTATCACGTATAGATACAACCACCCAATCACGACCATAACGCGAGGCGGATTCGGTGGCGATATTCAGGGCGCCGCCATCTGGCATGGCTTGCAAGGCATTGTGGATCAAATTCAACAAGACCTGCTTCATCTGGTTCGCATCCACCGAAACCCAGGGGAGATCCTTTTCCAGATTCAAGCTTAGTTCTACTCCACTGGTTTGAATCAGATGCCGGCTTAGTGCAACGACATCTTCGACAACTTCGTTTAGAGAAGCGCTGGCACGGGTACTTTCACTCTGCCGCGCAAAGTCAAGCAGGCGCCGCACGACATCCCGGGCACGGATCGCTTCGCGCATGACGATCTCCAGATCGCCACGCGTTTGGCTGCCTTCCGGAATCTCTTCGAGTGCCAGTTCTGCGAAACCTGTTACGGAGGTGAGCGGATTGTTTAATTCATGGGCAATTCCTGCGGCCATCTCGCCCACTGCCGCAAGTTTTGCGGCCTGGATCAAACGATCCTCAGCTGCGCGTTGCGCGTCCATGCGGGCACGCAGTTCCATCTGCATGGATTGTAATTGGCTGATGGTTACTTGCAAACGCTGATATTGATCCGCGCTGGTAATCACGCTGGCGAGAATCCCGGCCAGTGATTCCAAAGCAATAAAGTCGTTGTGCATGAAGGCGTTGCGAGAACTGCTCTCCACATCGACAATACCCAGAATCTTTTCCCCTTCACGGATGGCCACACACATTTCTGAACCTGCCTGCCAGCCTTTGATCGAACGATAGCGATTCTCCGTGAGCACATCATTTACCACCATACTTTCACCCGTCTCAAAGACCAGGCCCGTGATGCCGCCAATTACAGGATATTCAAAAGATTTCATAGCGCGTTTGACCACATTCTGACTGGCCCCGCCAAAGCCTCCGATCGTTAAATTCCCTTTTTCGTCCGCAATAAAGACTGCACAAAGTTCATAAGCAAAATAACGTGCCAACAGATCGGAAGTGATTTCCGCCACTTCACGCGGGTCAGTGAGGCCAATGACCTGCTGCACTACTTCATGGATCAAACCCAGGTTACGCGCCCGTCCTTCAGCTTCCTCCCGCAGTCGTGTGTAATCGGCGAGGCTGGCGAGATGACTGGCAATCACCACCATCAGGCTTTCATCATACAGATTGAAGGCATCCTTCCTCAGGCTTTCCACACACAAGATGCCGATCGTTTGTCCTCGAAAACGCAATGGAACATATAGGCCCGATAAAGCACCTTCGTACAAAGGTAATTGCCTGCCCGTTTCTGCTTCGGCCAGCCGAACCTTCTGGCCGGCTGAAATCAAAGGAGCGATCTGATGATCCTCGGCGTTGCGCACCGTGGAGGTCATGTTTCCATCGCTGGTACGATACTCGTTCAACAAGCGCTTATCGGAGGAAAGCAGATAAAGAATAATCAGCTCTGTACCAAAGGAACGGGAAAGCAAGGCAAACATGCGACGCGCGATCTGATCCAGATTGCGGCCTGAAGAAACCGTCAGCGCAAAATCATTTAATGTTCCCAGACGCCGCAGATGACCCGCCATCTCTGCAAAGGTAATGATCGTTTCGATGGCCGGAGCAATCTGCGTGGCAAGATCAATCAGCCGATTCCATTCATCGCCCTTGAGTGCGGAGGTACGCCAAAGCGCCAGAGCACCGATCAGGCGTTGACCGATCACCAACGGCACACAAATCCATAATTTCGTGTTCGATTTCAAGCCCCGATGCGGGAGATCAGTCCAGAGAGGATCCTCGCGCTTGACGACCATCGGCGTGAGGTTGAGATTCATGCGATGCAGTAATGCATTGTCGTCAATGGAAAGGATAAGTCCGGCGCAACTGGGTGCATTCCACTGGGCATGCACTTCGAGCAAGTCACCGCGTCGCACAGCCAGCCAGCCTCCTTGTACAGAAACGAGGCGGGTAAAAGAAGTCAAGGCGCGGTCCAGGGCACGCGGTAGGTCGTAGGGATTTTCAGAATCAAGGTCGGGTACCAGAAGAGAGGCTGCAACGGAGGAAGCCCCCATATCAGCCGTGGAAGCATCGGTTTGCATCGAGCCGACAACCAGTCTCCAGAGACGTTGAGAATCACTCGTTAACTGATCGGCTCCTGCCAGAACCACACGTGAGCCTCCCACCAGAGGAAAAGCAAATAATCTTGCCGTCTCCAGCTTACTGGATTCCGGCAACAACACGGAACGACTTTGTCCGCCACTCAACGCGCCACACAGCCATGAAATCTACCTCGGCAGTGTTGAGAAATTTCACCAAAGCCGGCCGGGCAGGCCGCGCCAGATGATAGTGCGTTAATACGCGCCATCTACCTGCCTCGCGCTCAACCAGCCCCGCCCAGGAAACGTCGGTCAACTGGCAGGCTTCCTTAATTTGGTTTTCGGTGGATAAGTAGCCCGGCATGATGGATTTAATTATACAGCAGAGTATATTCCATTAACCAAAATGGCTTTCTCCTCCGGATGGTAAAATCAACGAATGGCAGATTTATTTGTGGTTGGCGGCGGGCTGGCAGGCAGTGAAGCCGCCTGGCAAGCCGCTCAACGCGGGCTCAAAGTTGGGCTCTTCGAGATGCGGCCCCTTGTGCAAACAGGAGCGCATCAGAGTCAGGATCTGGCTGAACTGGTCTGTTCCAATTCTCTCGGCTCGAATTTACCCGATCGCGCTTCCGGTCTGCTAAAAAATGAAGCGCGTCTGCTCGGTTCGATGTTACTCGAATGTGCCGAAGCCGCTTCCTTGCCTGCCGGTGGTGCACTGGCCGTGGACCGGGAGCTCTTCGCCCGGCTCGTTACTGAACGCATTCAAGCTCATCCTAGCATTAAAATCCTGCGTGAAGAAGTGAAAGAGATTCCAGCCTCGCTTACGATCATCGCCAGCGGACCTTTGACCTCGCCTGCTCTTTCACAATCCATTGCTGCACTCAGCGGCGAAGAGCATCTGTTCTTCTTCGATGCCATCGCACCGATCGTGCAGGCGGAATCCATCGATATGGAGATTGCCTTCCGCGCCTCTCGCTATGATAAAGGCGAACAGGACGAGGGCGATTACATCAACTGTCCCTTCACGAAAGAAGAATACTATGCCTTCGTTGAAGCTTTGCTGAATGCAGAACGTATTCAATTGCGTTCCTTTGAAGATGCGATCAGAAACGGCGTGAAGGCCGGGCACTTCTTCGAAGGCTGCCTTCCGGTTGAGATCATCGCCGAGCGCGGCATCGATTCGCTGGCCTTTGGTCCGATGCGCCCGGTGGGTATCCGGGACCCGCGTACCGGCAAACGTCCCCATGCGGTTGTGCAACTGCGCCAGGACAATCTAGCTGGCAGTTTATATAACCTGGTCGGCTTTCAAACCAACTTAAAGTTTCCGGAACAAAGACGCGTCTTGCGACTCATCCCGGGCTTGGAACATGCAGAGTTCGTCCGTTATGGACAGATGCACCGCAATACTTTCATTGCCTCGCCCAAACTTCTACACCCCACGCTTCAGCACACGACGCGCGACGATTTATTCTTTGCGGGACAAATCACTGGCGTTGAAGGCTACATGGGTAACATTGCCACTGGTCTGCTGGCAGGCATCAACGCCGCACGCCTCTATCAGGGTGCGGGTCCCCTGAGCCTTCCACCGACGACCATGCTGGGTGCGTTATGTCATTACATCACGCATGCGGGTCTCAAAGACTTTCAACCGATGAAGGCCAATTTTGGGATTCTGCCTTCGCTTGATCTGCCATCGAAAAGTGGAAAACGCGAGCGCGGCCAGGCTTACGCAAAGCGCGCCCTGGCTGACTTATCACTGGCGCTCACAGAAGCGAATGAAGGCAAGCGCGTTGTAGCCCATGAATAGAAAATCCATCGCGCTTTCGTTGGGGATCATTGGTCTGCTGCTCATGGCCGTCGCGGGGTGGTATGTCTTCTCGCGTCAGGCTCAGCCGGAATCTGCTTCCCTGACCTTTGACGGGCAGCGCGCCTACGCGGATGTGCAAACGCAGGTGAATTTCGGGCCGCGCATTCCTTTGACCGAGGGGCATGCCAAAGTCAGGGATTGGATACAGGGCGAGCTGGTCGAGGCGCATTGGCAGGCTGAATTGGAGGAGTCCGAAGCAATGGGGCATCCGATTCAGAACATCGTCGCGCGGCGTGGCGACGCATCCCCACAGATCATCATCGGCGCGCATTACGATTCCCGCATGATATCCGACAACGATCCAGTGGCAGCCAATCAGTCCCTGCCGATGCCCGCTGCCAACGACGGCGCCTCCGGCGTTGCAGTTCTATTGGAACTGGCACGCTCGCTGCCCAAAGATACAGTGCCCGTCTGGCTGGTCTTTTTCGACGCCGAAGATAACGGGCGCATTGCCGGCTGGGATTGGCTCCTGGGCTCGCGCGAATTTGTGAAGAACAACCCGGTCCAACCGCGCGCCGCCATCATCGTGGATATGATCGGTGACGCGGATCTGAATATTTACAAAGAGCGAAATTCCAACGCTGCACTAACGGATACAATTTGGAATGTGGCAAAAAGCCTGGGCTACGACAGCAAATTCATTCCAGATTACAAATACTCGATGCTCGATGACCATACTCCTTTTCTAGAAGCAGGCATTCCAGCCGTGGTTATCATCGATTTCGATTATCCCTACTGGCACACCAGCCAGGACACGCCCGACAAGGTTTCAGCAGAGAGTCTGCAGGTGGTTGGGGATACGCTGCGGACCTGGATCATCCAACAAAGTCGGCAACCCTGATAAAATGGTCTCAACACGGGTGCCAAGCAGGCAAAATCATGTCAAAACCCACAACGCCTTACTCGATCACCAATTTGTATAAGCGTGCCAAGAAAAACTAGAACAACCCCCATTCAAAAAATATTGGCAAAGATTCGCCCGGTTTGGATTGCACAAGTTGGGCAGGAATTGGCGCGCGGGATGGAAGTGCGGGCCGGTTTTGAAGAGCAACTCGAACGCCTTTTTGATCTGCTCGAACAATCAGTGGTCAACGGCGACCCGGCCTGGATCGACACCATTCTCTTGGATTGGGCAAAGTCCTCCACCGAGACGGACCTGGAGGAAGGGCTGTATCATGTTTCCTTCCTGTTGAACCGCATCATCGCGCTGACCATCCAGATCGCGCGCGATACTTTAACCAAGCAACAGGCGCTGGATTTGCTGGCAGCGGTTATTCCCATTTATGCGTATGGAATCGGTGTAGTGTCACGCTATGAAATGGAAACACGCGTTGAACACATCTCCAATGAAATGGAAAAAGTGCAGAAACAGATGGCCCGCGTCGATAAAAGCAAATCCACCTTTATTTCCGTGGCAGCCCACGAACTCAAGACACCTATTACGCTGATCGAAGGCTACGCCTCCATGATCGACGACCTGCGGGAACAGGGAAAAGAGGTCGATCTGGACAGCATGCTTGGCGGAATGAGCACTGGCATCGACCGTCTGCGCGCCATTGTGGATGATATGATCGACGTTTCGATGATTGACAATGATCTGTTGAAATTAAATTTCCAGCCCATGCAAGTTTCGCAGATGATTGCGGCCTTGTACGTGGAAGTAGAAGTGATCGTGCGCAGCCGAAAAATCACCATGGAGATCAAAGAGTTCGAAGGCAGCAAACAATGGATCTACATCGATGCGGCGCGCGTTATGCAGGCTTTACGCAACGTCATCAACAATGCCATCAAATTTACACCGGATGGCGGCAGGATCGTCATTGATGGCAGGACCTTATCTGGCTTCATTGAGGTTATCGTCAGCGATACTGGTATCGGTATTTCCGCCGAAGATCAGGCCACAATCTTCGAAAAGTTCGGCCAGCTCGGACGAGTAGATTTGCATTCGAGCGGGAAAACAAAGTTCAAGGGTGGCGGCCCTGGCCTGGGATTGTCGATCGCCAGGGGCATCCTGGAAGCGCATGGCGGCTCCATCTGGGTTGAGTCGGATGGTTACGACGAAAAGAAATGTCCCGGTTCAACTTTTCATATTCTTCTCCCGCTCCATACCGAATCGCCAGATCCGAGCATGACAAAGTTATTTGATACACTTAAGCAGGAGCCAGGCTTAGAGGACAAATCTCTCCCATCGGAAGAGACACCACCGGAAACTACGGCTTGAGCCAATGGAAAGTACATGCCTAAAAAAACTCCTCACCCCACCAACCCACCGCGGGAACGCGCTTTCCTCGTCGGTGTGGACATCCACGGACAAACTTCCTTTCTGCCTCTGGAAGACTCGCTTTCAGAGCTGGCCCTCTTGTCGGATACTTCCGGTTTGGATGTGGCCGGCGAACTGACCCAGAAACTGGATCGCCCTCATGTGAAAACGTACATTGGTCCAGGCAAAGTGGAAGAGTTGAAGGCGCTGGTCGAAGAGACGCGCTCACAAGTGGTCATCTTCGACGATGAGCTTTCCCCGCGTCACCAACGCGAGCTGCAGGAAGAACTCGGATGGAATGTCCGTGTATTGGATCGTACCGCGCTCATCCTCGATATTTTTGCCCAACATGCCCATACCAGCGAAGGCATGCTGCAAGTCGAATTGGCTCAATATGAATACTACCTGCCACGCCTTACCGGTCAATGGACCCATCTGGAGCGACAGGCCGGTGGCGGCGGTGGACGCGCCGGATCAACAGGCGGCGTAGGCTTACGCGGCCCCGGTGAAACGCAATTGGAGGTGGATAAGCGCGCGATCCGCAAACGCATCTCGCAGCTTAAGAAAGAACTGGAAAAAGTGCGTGCCCATCGCATGCGATATCGCTCTCAACGCAAACGCTCACGGATTCCAACCGTGGCTTTGGTTGGTTATACCAACGCTGGAAAGTCCACGCTATTAAACAAGATCGCAAAAGCAGATGTTTATGTGGCCGATCAATTATTTGCCACGTTGGATCCCACCACGCGCCGCGTTGAACTCCCCGGTGGCTATCAGGCTCTGTTCACAGACACAGTTGGTTTCATTCAGAAATTACCAACCACCTTGGTGGAAGCCTTTCATGCAACGTTGGAAGAGATCGTGGAAGGGGATCTACTTTTGCATGTGGTGGATATTTCCCATCCCAACGCGTTGAATCAATTCAATGCAGTACAGGAGACCCTCGAAGAATTGGGCGCGGACCATATTCCCGTGGTCACCGCTTTGAACAAAGTGGATCGTCTGCGGGACCCGGGAGCCGCGCGCGAGACCGTGAGTCATTTTCCGAAAGCCGAAACCATTTCCGCCCTGGATGGAAGCGGCGTCAAAGACTTGCTGGGTGCCATCCAGCAGGAGTTGTACGAAACGTACGCACCCATCGTTGTCAAGTTACCTTATCAGCAGGGCGCGCTGATCTCGTTATTCCATGAAGCGGGTCAGGTGGAACGCATCGAGCATGGTCGCGGTGGCGTACTCATGCAGGGACGTATCCCCGGTCGTTTGCTGGCCCAATTCAATGACTGGCAGGTCAGTGCCAATCATCAAGAACCAGAAGAAGAGGAAGAACTATGAAATGGCTCTCCAGGTTGATCGATAACGCTTCGAACTACTTCGCGCACCGCAAAGGCCTGTTGCCTTTGCTTGGCATTCTTCTGGTGATCGTGAATTACATTCTGCCGTTTATCTTCGGTCCTTACAACCTCGTCACCGGCACCAACTTGTTTTTGCACCTGGGTGTGATCGTTGCCATCTTCGGCATGCTGCTGGCCTGGGCGCTCTGATTCGTCATTGCAAGGGAGTGGCGCTAAAGGCGCCACGACCGAAGCAATCTCCTTACTGCCGCAGCACTTTCGTTTTGTTCAGTGCGAATCACTCGCAATGACAGAATCGTCCAACCACTCGGCTCTTTCAACTTCCCCCGACTCCCCCAACAGAACCGGTAACAAAGAGATGAGCGCATCCGCATCGCCGGACGTATAAAACTTGACGTCTCGTTTTGACGCAGACTTGTTTCCCCCCCCTGCGCTTCCAGCAAACGCCTAGCCTGCCGCGCCACCGCAGGAGCGGGATCGATCACCCGAACGAATTCTCCCACAATCTCTTGAATGAGCGGAATCACAAACGGATAGTGGGTACATCCCAACACAACTGTATCGATGTTTTCTTCGAGCATGGGTTGGAGTGCGTCTTTTAAAATCTTACGCGTTGCTTCGCCTTTTAGATTTCCACGTTCGATCTCCTGCACAAGGCCGTTACAGGTGTTCTGAAATAATTCCACGCCATTGGCAAAGCGCTCCACGACGGAGGCGTACAACGCGCCTTGAAAGGTTGCCGGTGTAGCCAACACACCAACTTTGCCTGTTTGCGTATGCTCCGCCGCGGGCTTGACCGCCGGTTCCATACCGACGAACTGCGTATCTGGAAATTTCTCGCGCAAATATTTCAGCGCCGCAGCAGAAGCAGCATTACAAGCCACAACAATAATCTTTGCGTTTCGTTCCAACAGAAAACGTGTGATGGCTTCCGAGAAGTTTTGAATTTGAGTCATCGGCCGCGGTCCATATGGGATATGTCCCTGGTCGCCAAAGTAAATGACGTCCTCTTCGGGCATTTGCTCCCGAACGGCGCGCAACACGGAGATCCCGCCTATGCCGGAGTCGAAGATGCCAATGGGAAAAACTGCATTGAATGGCATAAAGAGAAGTATATCGTAATACGGCAAGACGTTTATAGCGAGCATGTGCCAGGCAAAGCAAGGTAATAATTGAATTATGAGAAAATTAAGTCCAAGAGTACGGGCACTCAAACTTGCCAAAGAAGTCCGCAAGCGTCTCGCTCAAGAGTTGGGACAGCCTGTTCAGCTCATCATGTTCGGCTCGCAAACGCGCGGCGATGCAAGCAAAGAGTCAGATATTGACTTACCCGTAATTCTCCCCGTCATTAACACGAAAACGACAAAGCTTGCTTCAGATATTGCATGGGAGGTAGGTTTCGAGGCGGGCAGGATCATCTCCGTGATCCCTGACACAAAAGAGCAGATGAACCGTTTCGCCTTCCTACCCTTCTATCAAAGCATTGAACGCGAGGGGATAGTTGTATGACCCAGAACAAGTCTTATAAGAAAGATCTGGTTCAATATCGCCTCGAGTCCGCAAGAGAAATGTTGCATGATGCACGTGTGCTCGAAGAAAATGAAGGGAGCCCTGCAAGCATTGTAAACCGTGCCTATTATTCCGTCTTCTATGCCGCCCTAGCCTTGCTCGTTGCGGCAGATGTTGAGCCAAACAAACACGCAGGTGTGCTTGCAAAGTTCGATGAATTATTTGTCCGTCAGGGGACTTTTTCCAAAGAGATAAGTAAAATTATTCATTATACGTTTGATATGCGCCAGGCGGGAGATTATCTTAATCTCCATCAAAGTACCAACAATACCTATGAGTTGCCATGCCTGTACATCCAACAACTCACACGTTGGCATTACAGGCTCTTTAAAAATCTTCCAGCCAATATCGGCTCCTCGAGCAAAGCCTCTAACCTTTTCCAGCAGTCTATCCGAGGTAACAAGAGTTTCTGGATTCGCAATAGCAGCTTTGACAACTGTGGCGCTCATCATAAAATCACCAATGTTGTCGTAAGTTAGTGTGTTGCTTATTTGGACCAATTCTTGAAGATGCACGTTATCTAACAATCGAGATCTCCGGAGCACAAAATCGCCTACTACAATTGAGCCGCTTGAATAAACTTCCTGAACAACTTCCGCGTCGGTGCTCGATCTGTCAGCCATTCGGGGTGCCATTGCACGGCGATGCCAAAAGGATGATCGGGCAATTCAATGGCTTCGACCAATCCGTCCGGTGCGTGAGCAGTTACGCACAGGGAAGGTGCGATGTCTTTCAGACCCTGGTGATGCAGGCTGTTCACTTTGAGAATCGGTTCGCCAAGAATTTCAGCAATATGCGTCCCTTCTTCGATCTTGACTTCATGCACGAGCACGGTGCGCATATTGCCGGGATAATCGTGATCCAGTACACCGGGAAGCTGGTCAGGGAGATGCGTGTACAGAGTCCCGCCGAGGGCCACGTTCAACACCTGGCAGCCGCGACAAATGCCGAGGAAGGGTTTGCCGTCCGAGACGGCAGCTTTGATTAGATCGAATTCAACGGAATCCCGCCTCGGGTCCACATCAGCGATGCGAGGATGCGGGTCGCCGGGGAAATATTCGAGGGCAATATCCCCGCCACCGGAGAAGAGAAGTCCATCCAAACGGGAATAGACCGCATCCCATCCGTCCTCGACGATCATGGAGGGGATGAGCACCGGCACGCCACCTCCTACGATCACAGCATTGACGTACGACTGCAAAAGCATCACCGTTGGATGCCCCTCCACATTGGTGGACTGAGTGGTGGTAATACCGATCAGAGGTTTCATGGACTTGATTGTAAAACAAAAAAAGCCCTAAAGGCTTTTAACCTTTAGGGCCTGATCGACCGATTAGTCAAACTTCTGTTTGAGGCGGGCCGACTTGCCAGTACGCTCTCGCATGAAGTAAAGCTGGGCGCGGCGAACCTTGCTATGACGCTCGACCACAACTTTGTCGACGCGCGGTGAGCGCAGCAGGAAAGTTCGTTCCACACCGATGCCGTTGGAGGCCACACGCCGCACGGTGATGGAATGGTCGTTGCCACCTTTGCGCATGCGAATGACGGTGCCTTTAAATTCCTGAATACGTTCGCGGTCGCCTTCTTTGATCTTCACGTGCACACTGACGTTATCGCCAGCCTTTACCACCGGTACATTTTCGTTCTGTTTGGCTTCGAGAGCCTTGATAATATCTGCCATCGTCTTTCTTCCTTACGTGTATGAATTCGTTTTACGCGAGGGTGGATTATAGCATGCAATTTCGAGTTAAACAAGCAAAAACATTGCGAAGCAGCAATTCTCAATCTAGCAAAGAGTGGGAGATACGAAGGCAGAAGAGAGCAAGCTGAGCCGGTTGAAATGCAATCGAGGCACAGAGGGAACTAATCGGCGGAGCAACAATATCCATGATTTTGGAATCGAACAGCGGACTGGCACTGCAAATCATCAATGGAGCCAGCCGCTGAAAGAAGGGCAAGGACAGACTAGATCCTTCCGTATCCAATTCGAGAGCTTCGAACATAAAAGTAAAAACCGCCTTCCAATTTTCGAAGATGAAATAACGCAAGAGAGCCTGCAGATCTTGAAAAAAAGTTTTGCGTCTGCCCAAAGCCTGCCTAATGGCGCGGTATTGCTCAGCCGCCAGATCTAAAATGGTTTGGAACAAAAATGCCAACAAATTTAGGGAGAGCAGCAGGGAAGCTAAATGCTGGTTTCCGTGTCCGAAGTTATGTTCAAGATGATAGCCCTTGGTCTTCAATACATTGTTATTCTCGTTTTCAACTTTCCAGCCCGTGCGCCCGTCTCGCCCAATGGCTTCGACGGTTGTTTCGCTGACTTCAAAATCGGTGGCGAAAGCGTTTTTGTAGATCAGTTCGCCCGTATCTTCGCGGCTGCAGGTCAATTCGCACCAATTGACCTGCATGGCAGACGGGTCTCCACGTAAGGCAAGTTGGTTGGCAAAGCGATAGGTGTGGATTTCAGCATAGCGCCCAAGCCATTTTCGGACAACTTTCGTTCCTAAAACACCCTGAGCAGCCAAAAAATCGACGGTTTCGTACAAGCTGGCATGCGAATCCGGCTTGCAGACCAGAATGAAGTGTAAGTGTTTGTCTTGCAACGCCTGACAAAACGGTTGATGACAGTCCAGATCATCCCCCAGCATGGTGACACCCCGTTTGGCATAAAAATCGCCATGCTTTTCCAGCCAGCGTTTACCTGCCTGGGTCTCACAATCTTGTTTTTCATGCCCATCCTGTGGAACGATACGCTTCGCGTCCGGTTCCAAGCTGATTACATGCGCATTGCCCGACTGCACGATCACCGGCGTCCAGACACTCTGAAAATAATGGGTCTCTCCATTCTTCAAGACCCGCTGACTGCATTGCTCGCAATGCACCTTCTGGGAGGAGAAGTATTCTGTCCCATCAATCGCCACCAAGATCTGGTTCGCAAACGAAGGATAACTTTCCAACACCTTTGTCTGTTCAAGTGCTTGCAAGGTTTGCCGATAGCAGCGCCCCTGCTGGCTTGGATTGACGGGGTCAAGCAAATTCCGAATTTGGTTGTCGCTCGGCATGTCCCTAAGTTCGAACAAATTCTCAACATTACTGCGCCCTTTGCGCAATTTTAGATCGCGTTGATGCGCTAGAAAGGATGGGCTTTGGGTAAAAAACACCCAGAAGGCTTCCATGCCTGCGTCTGCCAGCTCATATTGCGTATTTTGCCCTGTCCGATGCTCTGGAAATTGTTAAATTACCTGTTCCAAACCTTTGATCATGCGGGATAATTTCAATTCTTCATAAATTGTGGTAAGCAAGTTAGCAGACTACTGTTACTTTGCAGAGGGCTTTTTTCATATTGAGAATTGCTGATTGCGAAGTTGAAATCCTTCGGCCATACCTAATGGCGGGCCTTCGCAAGGTTGGATATTAGCTGTATCTCCGTATCGCCAGCACCGCGTTGTGTCCGCCGAAACCAAAGGCGTTACTAATGGCCAGATCGATCTTCTTCTCGCGCGCTTCATTCGGGATGTAATCCAGATCACATTCCGGATCAGGCGTCTGGTAATGGATGGTCGGCGGCAGGATCCCTTCGCGCACAGCCTGCACGCAGAAGATCACTTCCAGCGCACCCGTCGCACCCATCATGTGTCCCGTCATGGATTTGGTGGACGAAATCGGAATCTGATAAGCTTTCTCTCCAAAAGCAGCCTTGACGGCACGCGTTTCCGATTGATCGTTTAATTGCGTGCCGGTCCCATGTGCATTGATGTAGCCAAGGTCATCGACGGTTGCCCTGGCCGAGTCCAATGCCATACGCATGGCCGCCGCTCCACCTTCGCCCTGTGCATCAGGCGCCGTGACGTGATAGGCATCCGCCGTGGCTCCATAACCGGCAAGTTCAGCCAGGATGTGCGCGCCGCGCGCTTTGGCGTGTGTTTCTGTTTCGAGCACCAACACGGCCGCGCCCTCTCCCATCACGAGGCCATCCCGATTTTTATCGAATGGTTGAGGAGTGTTCGAGTAATCGCCGTCGCGACGCGACATTGCGCCCACGCGATCAAACGCCGCCACACCTACCGAGCAAATCGTCAATTCCGTCGCGCCGGCCAGGGCCGCATCGATCATGCCCGTCTTCAACATCATCATCGCGGTACCGATGCCATCCGAGCCCGAAGCACAGGCGGAAGCCACAGAAAAGCATGGTCCCTTAATCTGATACTCTATGGCAATCATCCCTGCCGTACCATTGGCCATCAACATGGGAATGAGAAACGGACTGACCCGACGTGGTCCTTCCGTGTAGTTCGTAATGACTGCATCCTGCAATGACGTGAGACCACCGATCGCCGAGGAAACCAGGACGCCGATCCTGCCTGCATTCTCTGCGGTGATCTGAAGTCCCGAACTTGCCAGCGCCTCCTGCGCGGCAACGATACCCAACTGTTCGACACGATCGCGTCGCCGGACGTCTTTCGACTCCATGTAACGTTCCGGCTCAAAACCCTTTACCTCGGCAGCGATATGCACGCCTAGTAGCGCTGGATCAAATTTTGTGATTGGGCCCACTCCCGAAACACCTTCGATGACGTTGTTCCAGCTTTCCTCGACCGTCAACCCCAATGGGTTGACCGTTCCCATTCCAGTAATGACAACTCGCTCCATTCGCTCCTCACTATCCTAAAATAAGACGTTCGCACTACATAACCCCAAAAGCGGAAACGCGTCACGCCTCATTCGAGACGAAAATTGCTTCCGTTTCGGTACAGTCTCTATACTGATGGCTTGGTCCTACTCTCCTGCTTTCGGGATGTAATCCCCCTCCACCCAGGATTCTCCTTCCGGGCTGACTTCCTTCTTCCAAATCGGGACAATTTCCTTCAAACGGTCGATCCCATAACGCGCCGCGTCGAAAACGCCCGTATCCCGATGTGCGGCTGTACAGGCGATCAGAACGGTCGGTGTCCTGGGATACAGTTTGCCGATCCGTTGCACGATGGCGATGCCTTCCACCACTGGCCATTTGGTGCGGATCTCTTCCGCCACTTGTTTCATCTTCGCTTCCGCCATCGGAATATAAGCTTCGTATTCCAGAAATTCCGTTTCATGCGCCTCGCCGCGGCTGGTCACGCCGCGCACCATGCCGGCAAAGATGGCGGCCGCGCCGGTACTGGTTAGCGTGATCTTTGCCAGTAAATCATCCAGGTCAAGTTTATCTTCAGTAATGGAAAAAATCGTTGGAAAATCCATCATATTTACTCTCTCATTGCGAGCGATGGTCGAGTGCCGTGAGCATAGCGAGCGGCTTATCGAGACCAAGCGACACAATCTCTATCTCACACAGAGATTGTGTCGCCAGGGCGCCAGGGCGCCAGGGCGCCGCTTCGTCGAGCCTTTAGCTCTCCTCGCAATGACGTCACCCTCCACTCACAGGCGGGAACATCGCCACTTCCGCGTCCGGCGGAATGAGGGCTTCATCAAACGCATATTCGCGGTTGATGGTGATCAACACACTTTTCAGGAACTCTCTGAGATCCGGATATTCAGCCGAGAGTTTATCTTTTAATTCCCAAATTGTAAGCTCATCCGGAAGTTCCATCTCCATGGACTTCTTCCCTGCCCGATCTCGCAGAGTCGCAAAGAACAACAATTTCACATGCTTCATAGTACATCAAATCCAAGTTGTATCGGTCACTGTGTTTTCATCGACGATGTCACCAGTGTTAACCGTACCTGCGGGTTCAATCAATAAAATATGACATTCCTGTTCGGCGATCGGCTTATGCTGGACACCTTTCGGTACGATGAACATCTCGCCCTCTTTCAAGTTAACTTTTCCGTCGCGGAATTGAATCTCCAACTGACCATCTAAGACGATAAAAACTTCATCAGTCTCTGTGTGATCATGCCAGATGAACTCTCCTTGTACCTTCGCGATCTTGAAGTGATAATCATTCATTTGCCCAATGATTTTGGGCGACCACTGCTCGGTAAATTTGTTGAATTTATCGTGAAAGTTGATGGCTTGATAATTCATTGTTTCTTAATCCTTGGAGGGAATGATCACCGCCGAGGACGGCGGCTCAAACGGGCAGTCTTTATTCATTCACTACGTCACCGCTTCGGCCACCATGTTTTTCCAGCAAACGGATATTCTGGATATGCATGGTTTTCTCGGCCGCTTTTGCCATGTCATACACCGTCAACGCCGCGACAGAAACCGCCGTCAGGGCTTCCATCTCCACGCCCGTCTTGCCCACCGTCTTGGTTGTAGCAGTGATCACTACGCCCGGGATGGAATCGTCGAGGGCGAGATCCACATCCACTTTGGTGAGGGGAAGAGGATGACATAACGGGATCAGCTCCGAGGTCCGTTTGGAAGCGCTGATACCGGCGATCTGAGCGACCGTCAACACATCACCCTTCTTCATCTGCCCGGCGCGGATCAATTCCAGTGTCACTTTTTTCATGCGGACTTCACCGCGTGCGATGGCGACTCGTTCGGTATCGGGCTTGTCACCCACATCCACCATGCGGGCATGTCCCTGTTCATCGAGATGAGTAAGTTTTTCAGGCATGCATCAATTATAACGCCTTCGTTCGCGCTCCAACAGCAAGATCAGTACTTCACGAAAACCAAGAGATTCTCCGAAAATAGGGGTGCGAGTGCCTTCGGGCACCCGCACCCCTATTTTCGGGCCTCTTTTGATTCTTTAGTGATCTACTGTGGGCGGGAATGTTATAATCTCCGGCCTATGGATAACCTGCTGGGACGCCAGTTGAATTACACCGTTCACACACCCATCTATGAGGGACCGCTCGATTTGTTATTGAATTTGATCGAGCACGCGGAACTGGATATCACCTCCGTTTCGCTGGCGATGGTCACCGATGAGTATCTCGGGTATATCAACAGTCTTGAGCAGATCAACGCCGATGAAATCTCCGCCTTCCTAGTGATCGCGGCCAAACTATTGCAGATCAAATCCGAAGCTTTATTGCCCCGGCCACCAGCACACGTACCCAACGAAGAAGATCTGGGACAAACCCTCGTCGATCAGTTGAAGTTGTACAAGCGTTTCAAGGAGATCGGCGGCTGGTTGAATGCGCAGCAGCAAGCCAATCTGCGAACCTATCTGCGCGTCGCGCCTCCGCCGAAGGTCGAACCGAAACTCGATTTGTCGCATCTTACTCTGGAGAAGTTGGTCCAGGCCGCCGAGGAAGCCTTTGCCAAAGGCAAACAGAAAAAGCCATTGGGTGAAGTGATTGCCGCGCCGCGCATCACGATTCGTGAAAAGATCGATCTTATTGCCAAAACATTACGGGAAGTACAGCGTACAACCTTTCGCACCTTGCTGGACAAAGGCGCCTCCAGATTGGAGATCGTTGTTACCTTCCTGGCTCTACTGGAACTGGTCAAACGCTATCGGGTCGCCGCATATCAGGAAGGCTTGTTCGGCGACATCGAATTCGAACGTATGGAAGATTGGCGCGAGGATGAAGAGATCGAAATCGAGTTCGAGTAAACTTAATTTCGCTTACGTCTCGTTGCAATCCAATCCCACAATATTAACCCCAGCATCGCGCCCAAATTATCGAAGAGCAGCACATCCCAGGGAGAGGGATGCCTGCCCGGAACATATGTTTGATGAAACTCGTCTGTAATCGCGAAGCAGACTGCCAATATCCAGGCAACCCACTTTTTGCCGCGCGCGAAATCGAAACCACGCCAGTAGGTGAGCGCCAGCAAAGCGTATCCCAGCGCATGCCCCCCTTTTTTCACAAAGTAATCCCATCCTCCGAAGTTGGGCAAATCGGCGGAGGGACGCGATGAGAATACGAAGATCACAATCATCATTGCCGCGGCCGGACCCCAGCGACGCATCCAAAGTTTCAACATGAGCGGGATTGTACCGCATCCAAATAGCATAAATGTCATTCTGAACGACTGAAGGGAGGGACACTTGCGCCGCACTGCGTTCGGTGCAGTGCAGGTGAGAATGCCGCCGCTTCGCAGCGGAGACCCTTCACTAGCGTTCAAGGTGACATAATTAGAAGTAATTACGATAAGGAGAAAGAATGAATCAAGTTAAAAAGACACGCCGTATTAAAAACTGCCCTGGTCGCCTTGTTTTTCGTCACCGCGGCCTGCGGCGGCACCGTCACATCCATACCATCTTCGAATTTGGTTGGGACCACTGTTGCGGAGACTCTACAAGCATTGACGCCTCTGGCCAGTCCTACGCAAGTTCCTCCTAATTCCACATCCATCCCTACCGCGACTTCACTTCCGCCAACCGCTGCACCGACCAGCGCCAACTTACCCACCGCGACGCGCATTAATTTTGTGACAGGAGCCACGTATAGCCTCGCACAGGGCAGTATCACCACCAACCAGACACTGTATTATGCGGTGAAGGCCTTGAAGGACCAACCCATGATCGTCATGTTCGATACGCCCAATCACGACGCGACACTTTCCGTCTTTGGCGCGGATGGCACGATTCTGTTGGCTCAGTCGCAACACGTTAGCAACTGGCAGGGAACGCTGCCATCCACCCAAGATTATTATTTCCGTCTTGATGGCGGCGGAAGCACGGAGAACTTCACCTTAAACCTGGAGATTGGTGCGCGCATCCAATTTTCCCCTGGGGAGAATCAGGCCACGTTGAGCGGCAAAACTGTCGGTGGTTTTGCGGTCATGTATGTCGCCTACGCCTTTGCTGGACAGCTATTGAACGTGTCGATCAACACAGCGCCGGAGGTAGCCGCGCTGACCGTTTGGGGTTTCAGCGATGGACAACCTTATGCCCGGGCCCAAAACGGCGTTACGAACTTCAGCATGACTTTACCCTCCACCCAGGACTACATCATCGAAGTTGTGCCACAAGGTGGTAATGTGGTCGATTATCAAGTGACAGTCAAAATCCAATAAATAGCAAATCGTCCCGTTGTAGCGGGACGATTTCTTTAAACATCTTCAAGCCGAATGGTAACGGTACGACTGCCATCGCCCAGATCGACGCTCTGTATCACCACCGCTTTTCCGCTCGGATCGCCATCAAAAACCATACTGAAGGTCCCGTCTGAAACAACAGTAAGCAGTTCACGTTCGGTGTACCCTTTGGCAGTATATTCATCCCGATAGAATTTCATGGTGTCTTCCAGCGAAAGTTTTGTATAGAAGATCAAATTCCCATTAACCTCAATGACATTATAGGCGTCCGCCGTCACGGGGAATTCAGTGTCGGTGGTACCCTCGGTTGGGTTGCCATCTTCGGAAGGGACAGGCGTCGCCGTAGCCGAAGGGTTCACGCTATTGTGATTGGCAGGCGGCGCGGCGGGATTCTCGCCTCCGCCACCAGTGACTGCCTGACACGCCAGCGAAGCGAGCAGGAGTGCGGCCAGAGCCAGCAAGATACGATATTTTTTCATGTGCATTCTCCTTGGGCATAATTTTCGGAATTATAGCCGCAGAAAAGAAGTCTTCCGCATCACCCATTGGCGGGAGAAACCGTTACAATACCGGCCCACCTTTCAATGGATAAGATGGATACACAAGACGCACCTATCAAGATGAACGAGGTCCTGCTGCATGAAGATGAACATTGGCTGCATTTTGCCACACCGTATCGCCTCATCGTTGCAGAGAGGCTGGAAGATGTGATTCCCGCGCTGCATGTTATCGAACGATTGATGAGGACCAACGATTGGTATGCAGCCGGATTTCTCAGCTACGAAGCCTCGTCTGCATTCGACCCAGCGCTTGTGACTTACGCTTCGACTGGATTCCCTTATCTTTGGTTTGGACTCTACCCGAAGCCGCACACACTCACCTTACCCGTGCCAAAGTCACCAAAGGAGAGACGGCACTGGGAACCCGTGCCTGATCCCGAAAGCTATCAGTCGGCCATCGATCAGATCAAACAACAGATTGCCACCGGACGAACCTATCAGGTCAACTACACGATGCGTCTGAGAACAGACTTCGGAGGCAATGCCTGGGATTTCTTTCTTCATCTGGCAGAGACTCAAAATAATCATGCTGCCTACATCGATACGGGACGTTATGTCATCTGTTCGGCTTCGCCGGAATTATTTTTTCAACTCGACGGCGAAACCATCACCTGCCGCCCGATGAAAGGAACTGCTCATCGAGGCGGTACCACATCTGAAGATAAGGAACAAGCGCAGGCGTTGAAGGAGTCGGAAAAGAATCGCGCCGAGAACGTCATGATCGTAGATATGATCCGCAACGATCTGGGACGCATCGCGAAAACTGGAAGTGTCCGCGTGCCGGAATTATTTAGGGTCGAGAGATACCCCACGCTGTGGCAAATGACTTCCACCATCCGGGCAAAAACGGAGGCATCGCTCACAGAAATTTTTACGGCACTCTTTCCCTGCGCGTCCATCACTGGCGCGCCGAAAGTCAACACGATGAAAATTATCTCAGAACTTGAGGCAACCTCGCGCAAGATCTACACGGGAAGTATCGGATACATCTCACCGAAAAGAAAAGCGATATTCAATGTTGCCATCCGCACAGCACTGATCGACCGCGAAAGGCAGACCGCCGAATACGGCGTGGGCAGCGGTATTGTTTGGGATTCCGTTGGCACAGATGAATATTCCGAGGCTTTGCTTAAGGCGCGCGTCCTGACTAAATCAGCGCCACAGTTCTCCCTGCTGGAAACGATGCTATGGACTCCGGAAGAAGGATTTTTTTACGCGAGAGACATGTTGCACGATTGTTGGATTCAGCGGCGCATTTTGATTTTCCAGCAAAAGAAACCCTTGAAGCCTGCCTCGATAAGATTTCCTCCCGGTTTACATCCCGGCAGCGCGTGAGATTATTACTGGATAAAAATGGAAATTTAAGTTTCGAAGCAGAGGAATTTCTCACATCAGATAATGCCACCTCCCTAAAGGTCTGTCTTGCCAAGGAACCTGTCAATTCCAGGAATAGATTTCTTTATCACAAAACAACCTACAGAGATGTCTACGAAAACGCCAAAAAAGATCATTCAGATTGCAGTGATGTTCTCCTTTACAATGAACGCGGCCAGTTGACCGAATTTACCATCGGCAATCTCGTCGTTGAAATGGATGGGAAACTATGCACCCCACCCATCTCCTGTGGATTGCTCGCCGGCACCTTTCGCGCTCACTTAGTGGAAATAGGGCAGGTTGAAGAAAGGGTGATGCAGCTAGCAGAATTGAGGGAATGCACGGCGATATTTCTGGTTAATTCAGTACGGAAATGGCAAAGCGTGGTTTTGAAATAGCCTTCCTGGTTTTCTCAAGAAAGGTTGACAAAACCATCATTTGGTACACGGAGGAGACGGCCAACACGGTTTCTCTCGTGAAAAAACGGAAAAGACTCCGTCCAATCCGTGAGTTCCGTGTACCAAAGACCGGATCTGCGGTTCTTGAGAAAGCCATGAAATAGCCTTGTAAGGCACTTAGCAATGGACAGGGATTAAGATATAATTTCTCCTTCTAACTATTAGAAAGGCTAACTAATTATGACGAAATTGGTGGACGCCTGCGCACATGGATTAATGGATATCGCCCCTCAAATCGTTCAAGCCATCCGCGTGGAAATGCGCCACGCTCGCGATCTAAACATCTCGGTCCCACAGTTTCGAACGTTGAGATTCATTCAACGCAATCCTAATTCGTCCCTATCCAATCTGGCAGAATATCTTGGGCTTACCCTGCCCTCTGCTTCCAAGCTGGTGGATGGATTAGTGAAACAAAAACTGATCACCAGAGAGGTCTCAATCACCGACCGGCGGCAGCTTACCCTGTTGTTAACACAATCCGGAACATCCATGGTCAATTCTGCGCTGGCAAGTGCTCGCACAAATCTGGCTAGAAAATTAGGGCACCTCTCACAGGATGAATTGGAGAGGATCGCACAGGCCATGCAACTCTTACGCCCGATCTTTACCAATCAATAATCACTTCCGAAAATACTGTAATCATGACAAACTCTATGATTGAACAATCTGATGAACTGGTTGAACCAGTTCTGCCAGGCAGTCCGACACGATCGTCGGGCAATTCAACCTTTGTTGCCATGCGGCACAGAAATTATCAGTTATATTTTGGCGGACAGCTGGTTTCCAATATCGGCACATGGATGCAGATCATCGCGCAGGCCTGGGTGGTGTATCAAATTGCCCATTCAGAATTGGCATTGGGGTTGGTCGCCTTTGCATCAGCCATTCCAACTTTGGTGATTTCTCCCTGGGGCGGTGTCATTGTGGATCGCGTATCCCGCCGCAATTTACTGATCATGACCCAGTCCGGTGCCATGCTACTGGCGTTCGTTCTGGCAGCACTGACTATTACGAACGTGGTTCAGGAATGGCATGTGATCGCGCTGGCGGCCTTGCTGGGCGTAGTCAATGCTTTTGATGCCCCTGCGCGTCAGGCAATTGTCCCGGAGTTGGTTGGAAAGCAGGACCTCCCTAATGCCATTGCCCTTAATTCGATGATGTTCAACAGCGCGCGTGTCATTGGGCCTGCGGTTGCTGGTCTGATGTTGGCGGTCGTTGGCGCCGCCTGGTGCTTTACCCTTAATGGGATTTCTTTTCTGGCGGTTATTGTGGGGTTATGGCTGATGGATTTGCCAGCGCACAAAGGCGCGCAACACGTTCTTTCACCCTGGCGACAACTGGTTGGGGGTCTGCAATATGCAGCGACCAACCGCGAAATCTCTGGCCTGGTGTTGCTATCGCTGGTCTTTAGCATATTTGGAATATCCTATTCCACCATCCTGCCGGCCTTTGTTGAGAAGGTGCTGCACCAAGGCGCGGCCGCATATGGATGGTTGAATACCGCCACCGGACTGGGAGCTGTTACGGGAGCATTCCTGCTTGCAAATCATCGCATTAGCCACGGCAGGCGCGGACAATTACTGGTCATCACCAACATCGCTTTTCCACTAATCCTGATTGTCTTTTCCTTCACTTCCTTGTTTCCACTTTCCCTGTTGCTGGCATACGGATTGGGTGTTGGTTTCATGGTGCAGTTCACCACCATCAATACGCTGTTACAGACCCGTGTGGAGGATGAATTTCGCGGACGGGTCATGGGACTCTACACCCTGACCTTTTTTGGCTTCTCCCCATTTGGCAATCTCCTGATCGGGTTCCTCGGTGAACAAATGGGACTGGGAATCACCTTGACCCTGTTCGCCATTTGCTCCCTGGTTCTTTCAAGGCTGGTTTTGTTGAAAACACCTGAAGTACAGAAATTACCTTAGAAACTGTTTCTTAAAGACTTTTCAGGAAACGGACAACGCGGTTTACACTGAGTCGCACGGAAAAATTCCCTTAAAAAGCCGCTCTTTTCCATGTTGTCCGCGAAATCCGTGTACAAAAAAGCAAGCGACTGGGACGTAAGAAACACTCTCTTAGAAGGTTGCAGGAAAATGAAACACATAAAAAAACTATTGCACTTTGTGAAACCTTACTGGCAGTGGAGTCTCGCCGCGTTGACACTGTTGATCGCGGTGGTCATCATCGATTTAGCCATTCCGCGGCTGATCCAGCGCATCATCGATCAAGGCATCAACCAGAACAACATGCAGGTGGTGCTGACAACGACAATCATCATGTTGAGCATATCGTTGATGCAGGTGCTTTTCGCGCTTGGCAATAACTACTTCTCAATTCAAGTGGGCGAGAGCACAGCGCGGGATATACGCGAAGCGCTCTTTCTCAGGATCCAGTCGTTTTCTTTTGGCAACCTTGATCACATCAATACCGGTCAGTTGATGGTGCGCCTCTCCAGCGACACAACGGCCTTTCAGCGCATGGTACAGGTTTCCCTGCGAATTGGCACACGGGCGCCATTGTTGATGATGGGAAGTTTGATCCTGATGTTCGTCACGGATAGTCATCTGGCGTTGATGGTCATGCCCGTCTTACTGGTGACCTTTGTGGTGATTGTATTCTTCATCGCAAGAATGGGACCATTATTCATGATCGTGCTGAAGAAACTGGATCGACTCAACACCGTGCTGCAGGAAAACATCGCCGGCGTCCGTTTGGTGAAGGCCTTCGTCCGTGCAAAATACGAGGATGAAAGATTCGCAAAAGTCAACGAAGATTACACGGGGCAAAACATCCGTGTGATGCGCTTCATGGCAACCCTCTTTCCGATGATGGGAGTGCTGGTTAACATCGGCATGGTGATCGTGATCTGGGCGGGCGGGATTCAATCCATCGGTGGCGGCGTCTCCGTGGGACAGATCGTGGCGTTCATCAATTATCTGCAAACTACCATGGGACCGCTGGGCATCATGGTCATGCTGGCAAATGTGGTAGCGGCGGCGACTGCCTCGGCGGAACGTATCAATGAGGTGCTGGAGACCGTTCCGGAAGTGCAGGATGCGTCCGAGCCGCTGAGTTTACCTGCGGGAGGCGCGCAGCGAATCCGCTTCGAGGGTGTGAATTTCCACTATAACGGAACCAATGATGGGGTTGTGCTGCGAGGCGTGGATCTGGTCGCAGAGCCGGGTCAGACCGTAGCCATCCTGGGAGCAACGGGCGCGGGCAAATCGTCCATGGTCGATCTGGTGCCGCGTTTTTACGATGTCGCCGATGGAAAGATCACCTGGAACGGCGTGGACATCCGACAGGTAAGACAAAATGACTTGCTGCAGCAAGTTGGAGTAGTGCCGCAGGAGACGATTTTGTTTTCTGGCACGGTGCGCGACAACATCCGCTATGGGCAGCCGGGCGCAAGGGATGAGGAAGTGATCGCCGCGGCGCGGGCAGCACAGGCACATGACTTTATCATGAACCTGCCGAATGGATATGACACCCGCATCGAAGAGCGCGGCGTGAATCTGTCCGGCGGACAAAAGCAACGTATCGCCATCGCTCGCGCGCTGCTGTTGCGCCCGGCAGTTTTAATTCTGGATGACAGCACCAGTTCGGTGGATGTGGAAACCGAAACGAAAATTCAAGACGCCATGAAGGATTGGCTGCGTGACAGTACCAGTTTCGTCGTTGCGCAACGCATCAGTACGGTGTTACACGCCGATAAGATTATCGTGGTGGACGAAGGGAAAGTTGTGGCACAAGGCACACACAGCGAGTTGATCGAAATCAAGCGCGGTGTATCAGGAGATTTATGCATCGCAGCTGGGTGACGGCGCGAAGCTGGAGGAATAGGCATGAGCAACGGAACTTCAAAAGACCAACCCGCTCCTGCTGACGTTCGCAGAATGTTGGGGCGCGGACCCATGCACAATAGCAGAATCGAAAAACCACGCGATTCACGCCGCGCGCTGGCGAGATTGGTGGCCTATCTCAGCCCCTATAAATTTACGTTGGCGCTGGTGCTTTTGTTTGTGTTGATCTATATTCTGCTGGGTTTGACAGAACCATATCTGATTGGCCGCGCCATTGACCAATACATTTCGACCAAACAACTCAAGGGTCTTTCAACACTGGCGCTGTTTTTGTTGACCGCTTACATCTTCGACAACGCTTTTCAAGCTGCATCTGCCTGGATCATGGCCAGCATCTCACAGGATGCACTTCGCACGCTGCGGCGTGACCTCTTCGAACATCTACAAAAACTATCCATCGCCTTTTTCGATGCACACAGCGCGGGCGAGTTGATGAGCCGTCTTACCAACGACATCGAAGCCATCAACCAGGCGGTTTCCCAAAATGTGGTTTCCCTGATCGCCAGCGTGTTATCGTTGGTGGGCATTGTCATCGCCATGTTCGTTCTTAATCGGTATCTCGCCATCTCCGCGTTGATCGTCGTACCGATCATGTTTTGGTTTACGCAATTCATTGCCCGTTACACCCGAAAAGGTTTCCGCGACCTGCAAAGGGAACTCGGCGAGATCAATGGTGTGATGGAAGAATCCATCAGCGGCCAACGTGTGGTCAAAGCCTTTCGCCGCAGTGAAACTGCCATCGAGCGTTTCCGCGCTAGCAATGAAAAAGTTTACAAGGCAGGCGTCTATGCCAACACCTACGCCCTCATGCTCATGCCGCTGACCTGGGTGCTCGGCAATTTCTTTGTGATCGTGCTCGTCAGTCTCGGCGGTTATCTCGCGCTCAAGGGACTTGCCACCATCGGCATGATCGCGACTTTCATCGGATACGCTCAGGGATTTCTCCAACCCTTGCGACAACTTGCAAACATGTACAACTCGATCCAGGCCGCGCTGGCGGGCGCGGAACGCGTCTTCGAGATTATCGATACAAATGCAGAGCTGGACAACGCTTCAGACTCACCCTTGCCTGCTCCCGTCCAAGGAGAAGTTCACTTCACGGACGTCTCTTTCGGCTACTCGCCCGACACGCCCATCATTAAAAATATGACTCTCCAGGCAAAGGCAGGACAAACCATTGCACTCGTCGGACCCACAGGCGCAGGCAAAACCACCATCATAAACCTGCTGTCTCGTTTCTATGAAATCGATAACGGCAGCATCACGATCGATGACAGAGACATCCGTGACATCTCCAAAGATGACTTGCGTAAAAAGCTCGGCATCGTCTTGCAGGACACTTTCCTCTTCGCAGACACCGTTATGGAAAACATCCGCTATGGCCGCCTCGACGCCACTGACGAAGAGTGCATCCAGGCCGCCAAACTTGCAGATGCCGACCATTTCACCCTTCAACTTCCACAAGGTTACCAAACCAGGCTTTCCGAGCGTGCATCCAACCTCAGCCAGGGACAGCGTCAACTTCTCTCCATCGCCCGGGCCATCCTTGCCGACCCAAGCATCCTCATCCTCGACGAAGCCACCTCCAGCGTGGACACGCGCACCGAAGCTCGCATTCAAAAAGCCTTGTTACGTCTCATGGAAGGACGTACCAGCTTTGTCATTGCCCATCGTTTGTCCACGATCAAAGACGCGGATAATGTGATCGTCATCAATGATGGTGAGATCATCGAACAGGGCACGCATCAACAACTATTGGAGGCGAAGGGATTCTTCCATCATTTGTATATAAGTCAATTCAAAGGCCTGGCAATCTAGTCGCCGCCCTGAATGCGGAACCATCTCTTTTCATAGCGCAGATAACAAAAGAGCATGGACAGACTCGCCAGAGTAAAGAAAGCCTGCAGCAACCAGACCGGGCCGAGTGGCAGACTGATCACATACAGCCAATAGATGCCATTTCCGAGCGTACCTAGCGAGAGATGTCCCAGGCTATAAGAATGCAAATCCTTAGTTTTAAGTGCCTTGAACAGCATGGGAAGATTGCTGCTGATGAAGATTGTGCTGGACGCAAAGCCAGCGAATACTGAAAGAGAAGGACTGTGCATAGTCTGGACTGCCTTTCCTTGACTTGGTCATGTGAACATTTTCAATGAAATGTGTGGAGTGGCGTTCGTTCATGAAACGCCGCTCCACACATTTGGTTCATTAACTCAGGCATCAGCAAGGAACATCACATCGGGTTGAGGGATGACGCCCGCGTTCTTCATGCCCTCTTTCAGATCATTGGAGGTGGAATAGGTCTTTGCCTGATCAATATTCTTCCAGTCCGTGAGGATGGTAATCTCATTTGGGTCGCTGGGTGACTGAAAGACCTTGTTACCGGTGCAGCCATAGCCGGTGCGTATTGCAGTCAGATCATCGAAGGCTTTGCGCCATGCAGAGTAATCCTTGACTTTGTGGTGAACGAAAAGGGTAGCCATTTTATCTCTCCTTGTGAATAAGATTGTGTAGAGGTTGCTCTACAGATTGAATTCTTGACCCATGATACAAGGAGTGCGTTAAGCACGCGTCAACACAAGCGTTAAATCCTTAAGCAAGTTCCTCTTCCAATTGGTTAATTTCTTCCAACAAACCTCTCAGCCCATCCTGTTCAGCGAGAATCCGCGCAGACTTCAGGCAGCGGCGTGCATCGCTTGAGGAAAGCAGGGGTGCCAACCAAATTCGAATACGCACTTCGAGATGATGGTTGCCTAATGGTTCAACCAGATTCAGGGAAGAATGCAGTCGCTCGCGCGCCAAGGTAAGATCACCGCGTTGTTTTGCCACCAGACCAAGATTGGCGGTCATGCCGGCAATTCGTTCGGGGATGGGAATTTGTTCCGCCAGAGCCAGGCCATCACGGAAATATTTCTCGGCTGTGTCCAAATCCCCGGTCGCCAGCGCAATTTCGCCTGAGGTCGAATAAAGATAAGGCAGGTGTGATAACGAGCCTCTCTCCTGTGCAAGCTTGATTCCCCTTTGCACATAACCCATTGCAGCCGGATCTCCGAGCAGATGCATATGATATGCCAAATTGTTAAACAACATGATGTTCCGTAATGTATCGAGCGTACCCTCCCCGCGTTCCAATATATCCAGAACTTCAAGGAATTGTGCAATCGCTTCCGAACTGCGTCCTTGTTGTCCAAAGACTCCGGCGAGCGAATACTTTATTTGTAAGAAGGTAACTTTGCTGTCGAAGTTCTTTTTCTGCTCCCGAAGAAGTCGCTCAGCTTCGCGAAGATGTTGTTCTGCCTCCTGTGGGTGTGAACTTTCTACGGTCAGACTCGCGCCCCATACAAATTCGGCACAAATAGCCAGCTCAGGCGGACCAGACTCGCGCAATTTCCTGGCCATTTCAACCGCCTCGCTATAGCTCGCCTGAGGGAACAGCGAAAGGCTTAACCCTAAATGGGCGTCCTCCAACAAAGATAGGTTGTGGCTGGTCTGTGCCAATTCCATGGCAGATCGATAATCTTCCGAGGCCAAAGCAAAATCGCCTTTATGGAAATGGGCATCACCCATCGCAAGAAAAATCGGCGCGCGCACTACGACCAAGGTTTCAAGTTCCAGGGCTTGTTTATAAAAAGCAAGCGCCTCCACCCAGGCCGCCAGACTTGCCGCAAATCGACCAGCACGAAATGCATAAGCTTTCGCCTGCTCGGGAAGGTTTCCTTTTATTAAGTGGTGCGCGATCAAGCCGGACACTGGATCGAAATCCAACTGATGAGTTGACTTCAACGCTTCGGCAACCTGCCGGTGGAGGAAACGACGACGCGTTCCATTCATGTCATTAAGGGCGATGTCCATGGTCAGCGAATGATCAAAGGCAAATTTATCATCCGGCAAGGCGTTGATCAGATGCGCCCGCTGCAACTCATCGATTGCATCCAAAGTCTCGGCTTCAGACAAGGAGGCGGCCTGCCTTACCAAGTCGAAGTCAAATTCCCGTCCAATAATTGCCGCGATATGCAGGATCCGCTGGGCATTTTCAGATAGTTTCAGCAGGCGTGATTTAATCAGATTTTGGATCGTGGCAGGGATGGCCGGTGAAAGTGCGAGTAATTCCATATCCAGGTTCCCGTCTTTTTTCAGTAAGCCAATCCCGCGCGGCATAACGGACAAGTTCCGTGACAAAGAATGGATTCCCTTCGGCATTCTTGATCAACCAACCAGACAACTGCTCGTTATGCTTTTGGCTCAGAACCAGGGCCATTTTTTGCATCGCCATTTCAGGGAGTCCAGACACTTGGATTTGTACGAGTTGATCTTCGCGCCACAAAGCCCGCAACAATTTGATGAGATATGTGTGCTTTTCCAGAGGCCGCGCAGTAGCCAACAGGTTCAAAGAGGGAGAAGACAGGTTGCGGATCAAATATTCCAACCAGGCAATGGTGGCTGCATCGGCCCAATGCAAGTCATCCAGGAATAACCAGACCTCCCCGCGCTGGGATAAACCCTGAAAGAGCTGCAGTAAAGCTTTCCACAAACGAGCTTCATCCGCTGGTTGGGCGGGAGCGGGAATGTGTGGGAATTGAGTCAGAAGTTCAGGCAGAAGACGGGCAAGTTCTGTCGGCCAGATGGTTTCCAGATGCAACTGTGTAAGTATAGATTTCCAGTCTCGTTGCACCAGTAACTTTCGCAAAGCATCGACGTTTGGCTGATAGGGCAATCCCTGCTCGAGTTCATAGGATATGCCTTGCAATACCAAAGCAGGTTCTTTTCCCTTTGGTTTGCGAGGCAATTAACTCGGAGAACAGACGCGTCTTACCGATGCCAGGTTCGCCTTCCAAGAGAATAAGCTTGCCCGATCCCAACTGTCGCTTCAAGGTTTCCAATTCCATGTTGCGTCCCAGGAAAGGTAGAAATGATTTTTCGGAAGAGATGTACGTTGATGGAACGGGACTTGGTGGTTCGGAAAAAGAAGGAACCGCGAAAGTATCATTAATAATGGAATTGTAAAGGGCGCGGGTCTCTGGCATGGGAGGCACACCCAACTCTTCATCCAACAATTTGCACAGGGAATTCTTAGTAACGAATCACGCCGGCCCGGTCACCAGACAAATACATCAGACGCATAACATCGCGCTGCAAATCCTCCTGAAATGAATTGAAGGCCAGTGCCCGACGGGCAACTTCCAATGCTTCGGAATAATTGCGTATCATCTCGTAACGGTGGGACAGATCGGCAAAACCGTTCATTGCCATCAGCCGATAGCGCTCCCGTTCAGAGGCCGCCCAATCATTGAATTGAGGTACATCGGATAAAGAGAAACCATCGATGAAATCACCTTTGTACAGAGCAAGGGCATCTATCAGTTGTTGCAATTCAGGGGAAGTAAAAGCCGTTAAAAAATCCCGCACATCCACAGAAGCCTCAGGAGCCAGTGCAATGATCTGGTCGTCGGCTTGAAAGTTTTCCCCCAAAGTTTTACGCAAATCATGGATCATAGTCCGCAGAATCGGCTGCGCAGCAGAGCGTTCACGATCCGGCCAAAAGCAGCTGAGGACTTTTTCGCGCGTTGATTTCCCGCCTTCGGCAGCAATGTAATAGAGGAGCGCGCGATTCTTCCTGCGCAGTCTATTCACGTTGTTGCCATTCAATAACAACTGTGGTGTAGCAAAGAGTCGGATTTCAAGCGACGAAGGGTTATTACTCACACGTTACTGACAGATAATCGTAGAATCTTATAATCTTATAAGAGTATACTCCCTCTCATAATGTAATAACAGATCCCATATACAAAAATCAGCAAAGCCCGCCATATGACTAGGGCGGCAGATTTGTCATCTGGACGCTTGCCGCACCCAACGCCATGCTGGATGACTTTGGCGGAGGTAATGTGACCCCATAGCGTATAAGTTAGATTCAAACAACAACGAATGCCGCTCCTCGTGACACTGAGGAGCGGCACTTCTCATTTAATCCGTTTGAAGCAGGTTTCTCAGGATGTTTGCGGCAGGCACTCTCTGGTTTCTTTAATGGGCTTACGATCTGCCCGTGCTTATTGGGATTCCTTGACGTCTTGCGCAGCCTTGTCATTCAAATCTGCCAGCAGGCCGGGGATGTCTTCAGGCGTGCCTTGTAAGATGGCATTGAAGCTGTCACCCACGTCACGGCGAACCGTAGTCCAGGAAGCCCAGGCGGGCTCGGCTTTTCCGCTATCGAGGAAGGATAGACCATAGGACCAGATTGCATTCTCCGCCCCGTAAGATTCGATCAGCGGCAGGGTATCTGAGCGCGTGGGATAATAAGCACTGCCTTCAATCCACTTTGCCTGAACCTCGGGGGAAGTCAGGTATTTGACAAACACCCAGGTGGCCATCATGCGTTCAGGATTCGTGTTCGCAATGGCAACGTATTGTCCGAATAAGTCTACAGATTGTCCGCCGTCTTTACCAGGGAAGGGCGCGATCGTCCAATCATCCTTGATGGCATCATCTGCCTCGAACGCGGCAACCTGATACGGCAGGCCAGCCGTCGAGCTCATGGTAAAGAGGGCCTTCCGGGCGGCAAATTCAGGATTTGGATAGGACTCAGTTTCATAGGCACAGCCATTGTCCCATAGATCTTTCCAGAATTCAGCGACATCCACCACGGACTGGTCGGTGAAGTCATAACCGTCGCCCACAGCATTGAGCATGTTGCCGCCGTTGGCGAAGACAAAGGAGGCTACATTGGATGCGCCGGTATAAAGCACCAGGCCACCCGTACCATCGTTGTCGGGGTTGTCATCGCTGTTATTGGCATTCGCTGCAGCACAAGCCTGGGTTTTGAACTCTTCAAAAGTCGTGGGCGGATTGTCGAAGCCGAGTTCCTTAGCCCAGCCTGAGTTGTAGAACAGCACATTCGCAGACTGGCTGATCGGGAAAGCAAACAGCGTGCCATCCGGAGCCTTACCGCCATCCATGGAACCCTTGAAGAAAGCAGCCTGTTCGTCAGCGGACAGGCCGAAGTATGAATCGTTGACGTAGGGGGTCAGGTCAACGATGCTATCCACAGCATACCAATTAGCCATGGCGTTGGTATAACCGGTGACCAGGTCAGGCAGGTCGCCGGATTGAACGGCTGCGTTGAAAGCATCTTCCAAGTCGTTGTATTGGCCCTGTTCAACCGCATTGACAGTAATGTTCCATTCATTCGAAGCATTGAAATCGTCGACAATCGCCTGCAATGCATCACTGGGCCCCCCGGTGCCCCAAACGTGCCAGAAATTCACGGTCTGACCGGTTGGGTCGATGTCAGGCTTTATCGGTTCCTCGGTGGGGGCCGTGGTTGGTTCGGGTGCCACAGTGGGAGCTTCAACCGGCATGGCAGGTTCGGCAGTGGGGGTAGCCGATGGTCCGCACGCAGTCAGAACCAGCGAGAGCAAGACAACAACCAGGAAGGTTGCTTTAGAAAATTTTGTGAACATGGTTTCTCTTTCTCCTTATCGTTGATTAATAGAATTATCCACTGATGGGTTACTACGAACGGTACTGAAGTGCTCACCTCCTTTCCATCGAAATGGAATCAACCTTTCAATCCACTGCGGGCAATGCTTTCAGTGAACTGTTTTTGCGTAAAGAAATATAGCACCAGGATGGGAATAATGGTAATTACGGCCCCGGCCATCATTAAGTTGAGCATCTGCCCGGCCTCATCGATAAATCCGTTCAAACCGACCGCGATCGGTCGCCAGTCTGGCGAGTTGGTCACCAGCATGGGCCAGGCCAGGGCGTTCCAGGTTCCGATGAAAGACAGGATTATGATAACCATCAAGGGTGCCCTGGAAAGGGGTAGCACCACGCTCCACAAGAAACGCAGGTGACCGGCCCCATCTATCTGGGCAGCATCGAATAATTCATCGGGGATTTGAGCAAAGAACTGGCGCAATAGGAAAATAGAAAACACGCTCCCCATGAACGGAACAGTCAGCGCAGGCCAGTTGTTGATCCATTTGATCGGACCGATACGCCCCAGCCAGGTAACGGTCAAAAAGTTGGGTATGATCGTCACCATGGCGGGGATCATCAGCGTGCTTAACAGGGTGGTGAAGATCAGGTCACGTCCGGGAAATTTCATGCGTCCGAAGGCATAGGCGGCGAGCGTGCTGAAGGTCAGCTCGCCGGCCAGGGTCAGGAGCGTGATGCGCACGCTGTTCCAAATGTAAAGCGAAAATTTTGCCTGCTTCCATGCTTCCACATAGTTTTCCAGATGAATTGCTGAAGGGATCAGCCGCGTGCCCTGAGCCTCCCCCAACGACATCAACGAGGTCGAGATCATCCAAAAAAACGGGAAGACTGCGATGACTACACCGACAGACAAGAACACATAAGTAAATACGTTGCGCATGACAATCCAGGTTGGCTTGCGATGCGTCCCAACCAAAGTGCTTGTAGATGTAATTTTTCTATCCATAGAACACCCTTGACCCCTGGATCTTATTATTGAAATACGTCAATATCAAAATGATAAAGAATAGGATGAAGGCCATCGCCGAGGCATAACCATAGCGCAATTTTAAGAAAAATTCAGTAAAGATGACTACACTGAAGGTGTCCGTCGTGCCGAGGGCAGCATCCAGGCGCATGACCCAGATGTGGTTGAAAGCCTTGAACGTTCCAATGACCGAAATGAGTGTCAAGAAATAGGTTGTGGGAGAAAGCAAGGGGAAGGTAATATAGCGAAAGACCTGCCAGCGGCCGGCACCATCCACTTCGGCGGCTTCGCCCAGCTCCTTGGAGATGTTGCCCAGACCAGCCAGATAGATCACTGTATCGTAGCCGACAAACACCCAGATCGAAAAGATCATGATGACGAACAGCGCCAGGCTTGGACCATCCGCCCAGGAGGGCCAATTCTGAAGACCCCAATGGGTTGCCAACAGCCGGAAGATACCCTTCGGCTCCCACAGCCATTGCAACGGCTCCAGTCCGAGGAGCCTCATCCCGGCGTTGACAGGTGCCTGCAAGCGGTTTGAAAAGAGCTGACGAAAAACCGCAGCACTGGCCACCACAGGGGTGACGTAAGGCATGAAGAACATCATACGAAAGAAGGCTGAACCGCGCAGCTTCTGGAAAAGCAGGACTGCCAGAAAAACGGAAATGACGAGCTGGAAGGGGATCGTACCGAGAGAATAGAACAATGTGGCCCGCAGGCCAACCCACAGGTCCGGATCGCCCGCCGCTACCATGACTGGTAATTCACCGACCATGATCCATCCACCTACGATGAAGACCGTCGCACCCATCAAGCGTAAGAAGAACAGGAAAGTACTGGGCTGATCTTGTGCTTGTTGCCAGAGTTTCCAGCCGATAAAGAGAAGTAGCATGCCACTGGAGATGCTGACCATTTGAGGGATGAGGCCGGGATCTTCCCCGGTTTGCACGGCCAGGTTATAAGCAGCCATCATTTCCGTGTATGCATAGTACAGTAGGACCGCGGCGGCACCTGCCATCACCCATGCGACAGCCAGTTCAAACTGTCTCTGCAGGTTTTCGGGTGTGCGCCAGAGGTACAAGGCAATGGCCATCGCGGCCAGCGCACCGAAGATCAACCAGTACAGCGTACCTCGCGCTGCCAAAACGGTGTCCACCGTGAATGCCTCATGCAGCAATTGCATGAATAATTCCCGTGTTTTCTCCACACCCGTGATCTTATTGGCAATATCGAGCAGGTTGGGCAGCACTACCACGCTCCAACGGATGAAGCTCAAAAAGGCCGCGGCGATCAAGACAGCCGGCAGGTTCAGCAACGAGAAAACCACGCGCCGACCCTCGAATGCTCGATACATCCGACGCAACTGAAAAAATGCCAGCAACAGAAAGCCTGCTCCCAAAATAAAAACCAAAAAGTACGCTAGAGAGCCAACGGCGTTCGTATAATTAACCAATCCAATGAAATCGCCCCGCTTGAGTCTCCACTGGTAGAGACTGACAAACAGGGCAAATCCTACAGGAAATATTCCAAAGACAAAAATGAGAATAACAGCGGGCGCGATCATCAGATAAGCCGTTAGATACTCGCGCCCTGCCCGCAAACGTCGTGGGGAAAGCCAGCTTATACCACTTTTTTCTGATGGTCTCGGCCGAATAGGCTTCACATGCACTCCTGGCTATTACTAAATTTCACAAGATAATTATACCCACCTCACAAGATTTATCCGTTAATGGCTGGTAAACAAACACAGCACTCCTGTACCTCTGACCCGGGAGCAAAAATGGACACAGATGGATTTTGTCGTGAATGATCAAGGCAGTTTTGGAAGTTGCAGTTAGCGCACGAGCCAGGTAGGATGATCCTTAGATTGAAGGAATTATACATGATTTACAAATTCGTTCGCCAGACAGTTTAGCTGGGAGTGCTTAAATTCAGAAACATACCTGCAATATCACCCACATCGAACGAAGGGGCTCCGCCGTAAAGCACCGGGATGCTCAGCTGCGCCGCACCGAACACACGATTTGCTTTAGAAATCTGGTGCAAGTGTCGGTCACTTTTGCTGCCTCAGCATGACCGGCACGATTGAGGATAGCCGCCTCTGCTCAACATAAACACTACGCTATAATCAAAGTAAACATTATGAACAAACTCGCAAATTCCACCTCCCCATATCTCATTCAACATGCATATAACCCCGTCGACTGGCACCCGTGGGGCGATGAGGCATTATCAAAAGCCAAAGTAGAAAATAAGCCAATCTTTTTGTCCATCGGTTATGCAGCCTGTCATTGGTGCCACGTAATGGCACATGAATCTTTTGAAAATGAAGGAACCGCGGCGTTCATGAACGAACACTTTGTCAACATCAAAGTGGATCGCGAAGAACGTCCCGATCTGGATGCGATTTACATGCAGGCCACCGTAGCAATGACCGGTTCAGGCGGCTGGCCCATGTCCGTGTTCCTTACACCTGATCTCAAACCTTTTTATGCGGGCACCTATTTTCCGCCAGTTTCTCGTTATAACCTGCCAGGCTTTAGGGATCTCCTGATGGGCATCGCACACGCCTGGAAGGATCAACCCGATGATATTCAAAAGGCCGGGGAGCAAGTCACCAGTCACTTGCAGGGGGCGCTCAACCTGAATGTCCAATCCAATTCAGGCTTTACACAAGAGGGGCTGGACGCGGCAACAAAAGCTTTGACGAACTCTTACGATTGGGGATACGGCGGCTGGGGGGCCGCACCCAAATTCCCACAACCGATGACGATTGAGTTTTTATTCAGACGGGCCACCAAAGCTACAGAGCGCACAGGGAGCATTGGGAAAAAAGAACTGGAAAACTCTGGGAACTCAATGGTTAATTCTCCAATTTTCAAACCGGCTTTTCATGTTCTCAAAGCCATGGCGCGCGGTGGCATGTACGATGTAGTCGGTGGCGGCTTCTCGCGGTATAGCACCGATAACTTCTGGCGAGTGCCGCATTTTGAAAAAATGCTTTACGACAATGCTCAACTCGCCCGCGCGTATTTGCACGCCTTTCAAATTACGGACGACCCTTTTTTCAAACAGATCGCGATCGAAACACTTGACTTCATCGCACGCGAAATGACACATCCCGAGGGCGGATTTTATTCCAGTTTGGATGCCGACTCCGAAGGCGAAGAAGGCAAGTTCTACATTTGGACTCTTGACGAGATACGCGCCGTGCTCAAAGATGATTCTGATTTCTTCGAAGCGGCGTACGGCGTGACCCCGCTCGGCAACTGGGAAGGAAAATCCGTCTTGCAGCGCGCCCTGGATGATGCCTCTCTCGCCGCCCGCTTCAAGATTCAGCCGGAAGCCGTTCCTGCCAAATTAGCCGATGCGCATGCCCAGCTTTTATCTGTGCGCGCCGAACGCGTGCGGCCCGGCACAGATGATAAGGTGCTCACCTCCTGGAATGGTCTGATGCTGGCGACGATGGCAGAGGCAAGTCATGTCCTTCCAGGCACCGCCGCTTCGTCTTCGTTACACTCCGCTCAGCGCGAAGAAACGGAGATTGCTTCGCCGCTCTCTACGTTCGCTCCTCGCAATGACAGTTATTTCAAGTTGGCTACCCGCAGTGCCGAATTTCTTCTCAGTTCTTTACGGCCGAACGGCAAACTTAAACATAGCTGGCGTGACGGAAACACAACGGATGAAGTCTTTCTTGAAGATTATGCCGCACTGATCCTCGGCTTGCTGGAGCTATATCAAACAGATTTTGACAACAAGTGGTTTGTATCCGCCCAGGAACTTGCTGACGAAATGATCGAATTTTTTGAAGACTCAAATGGGGGTTTCTTCGATACGCCGAAAGATGGTGAGGCCTTGCTGTTTCGTCCCAAAGATCTGCAAGATAATGCCTTTCCTTCCGGCAACGCGTTGGCTTGTGAAGCACTGTTAAAGCTGGCGGCCTTCACAGATAACGGCAGATATCGCGACCTGGCAGAAACGTCGCTGCGACTGGTCAGCGATCATGCTTTGCGCTATCCCACTTCTTTCGCGCGCTGGCTCTCAGCCGCGGATTTCGCCCTCGGAAACGTGAAACAGGTCGCGGTGCTGTTCGAAGCGAATCTCGTGGAGGCGCAGGAGTTGATTCAGATCGTTCAATCCGCATATCGGCCCAACTTTATGGTGGCCGCATCTTCCTATCCTCTGCCATCAACCAATGTTCCCTCTCTCCTGCTGGATCGGCCCTTGAAGGAGAATAAAGCGACAGTCTATGTTTGCGAAAATTTTGTTTGTAAAATGCCGATAAATTCAGTTGCCGAATTAGAACCCTTGTTATAAAGCAGATGTTCCTTAAATCAAAAGGCTCTCTTTGATGAGAGCCTTTTGATTTATTTAGGTTCAATATTTCCATTCGAGTCTTTGGCTTGTTCGTCCTTTTGATCATTGTTGCCAAGACCATCACGAAACGATTTGATGCCTTTGCCAAGTTCTCCGGCAATCTTACCGATTCGCCCCGGCCCAAAAAGAATGATCACAATTACCAGCAGGATAATTAATTCGGTAGGTCCAAGGCGTCCAAACATTCATTGCTCCTTTTTTCATTGTCCTGCTTATCGTACCACAATCAGCTTGAATTCACCACTATAATTCGCGGCGATACAGCAAGCCTTCAATAAAGCGCAAAGCACGACGTATAACGGAGCGCATTCTGGCAAACATGCGGTACTGTTCGGGATGGACATGTCCTTTGCTGGGAATGGGTCCGGTCCATTCCGCGGCGAGCGCGCCCCAGGTGAGACCACCACCGAAGCCCACCATGACGATTTTTTCTCCGGGCTTGATCTGTCCCTTCTCAATAGCCTCGACCATCGCCATGGGAATCGAGGCCGTAGATGTATTTCCATACCGATCGATGTTGACGATAAAACGATCCATTGGCAATTTGAGTCCGCGTGCCGCGGCTTCGATGATGCGAACATTGGCCTGATGCGGAACGATCCACTGAATATCATCGAGGGACAAGCCCGCGGCATCCAGCACTTCATATGTCGCCGATGCCATCACGCGCGTTGCAAAACGGAAAACTTCCTTCCCATCCATCTGGATATATTGCTGTCCATTATGGACGGTAGTCTCGGAGGCGGGATAGCGGCTGCTGCCGCCCGCGGGAAGTGAGAGCAAATCACCGCCGGAACCATCCGAATGCATCACCGCGGAGAGCACCCCACCCGGCTCATCACTCGCCTGCAAAACAAAAGCCCCGGCCCCATCGCCAAACAAAATACAGGTGCTGCGATCCTTCCAATCCACAAAACGAGAAAGCGTCTCGGTACCAATGATCAGCGCGCTCTTGATCGAACCGCTGCGGATGGCCTGCGCTCCCATGTTCAAGGCATAAATAAAACCCGAACAAGCAGCCAGCAGGTCAAACGCGCCAGATTTCGTTGCGCCGAGTTGATCTTGAATCAAACAAGCCGTGGCAGGAAAAATATATTGAGGAGAGGAGGTGGAACAAATGATAAGGTCTAAATCTGTGGGACGAAGGTTGGCAATCCGCAGAGCATTGATGGAGGCCTCCACCGCCAGCGTGGAGGGAAATTGATCATCGCGAGCAATTCGTCTTTCTCGAATACCCGTGCGCTCACGGATCCAGGTATCATTGGTTTCCACCATTTTGGCAATATCGTCATTGGTTAAAACGGGCTCGGGGGCCGACATGCCCCAGCCGGTGATATGTGCGTACGGCATCGCTTGCTCCTAAAATTTATCGCCAGTTCAAAATATCAATGATCATCAAGCTGTCATGCTCCGAAACGACTAAAGATCACAGTTGCGTTATGACCACCAAAGCCAAATGAATTGGACATGATATGCCGCGGTGAAGCTTTGCGCGCCTGATTGGGAATATAATCCAGATCACATTCCGGATCGGGTGTATGGTAATTAATCGTGGGCGGCAGGATTTCATCGCGCATGGCGAGCATACAAAGTACAGCCTCCAGCGCTCCCGAAGCGCCAAGCAAATGGCCTGTCATGGATTTGGTCGAGGAAATAGGTGTGGCATAAGCCTTTTCACCAAAAACTGTTTTGATGGCCGCCGTCTCGCTTTTATCATTCAAGTACGTGGATGTACCATGTGCATTGATGTAATCAATATCATTGGGCATTAAGCTCGCGTTCTCCAGGGCCAGTTTCATCGCCAGGGCAGCACCCGCACCATTCTCAGCAGGTGCGGAAATGTGATGAGCATCGTCCGTCGCCCCATATCCAGAGATTTCACCCAAGATATGCGCGCCGCGTGCCTGAGCGTGCTCGAGGTCTTCGAGGATCAACATGCCCGCGCCTTCTCCCATCAGGAAGCCATCACGATCCTTGTCGAAGGGACGCGAAGCAGATTGAGGATCATCATTACGCGTCGAGAGGGCCGTCATCACGTTCATACCTGCCATGGCAACCGGCACAAGTGCGGCCTCAGAGGCACCCGCCAGCATGACATCTGCACCACCGCGCCGGATGATTTCTGTGGCTTCACCAATTGAGTTGTTCCCGGAGGCACAGGCAGTCGCCAATGACATATTGGGGCCGCGCACCCCAAAACGGATGGCCAACATGCCGGGGGCGCTGTCAGAAATCATCATTGGAATGAGGAAGGGACTGACGCGGTCGGGGCCGCGTTCGGCCATCACCCCAGCCTGATCCAACAAGGTACCGATGCCGCCAATGCCCGTACCGATCATGACACCGATACGATCACGATTGTCCTCATTGATCTTCAGCCTGGCCTGCTCCAACGCCTCCAGCGCCACGCAAACTGCAAATTGTGTAAAGCGGTCCATTTTGCGCGTTTCACGTGGACCGAACAAAGCCACACCATCAAAACCTTTCACCTCGGCCGCAAAACGTGTCTTATGTTTGCTGGCATCGAAATGTGTGATCATCGCGGCACCAGATTTGCCAGCCAGGATCGAATCCCATGTTTCTTCTACATTGTTTCCTACAGGACTAAGGCACCCCATCCCTGTGACAACGACTCGTCTACGCATTAAGTCGAATCTCCTTGTAGAGTGGAAGGCAACATTGCTACCCTTCGATTTCTAGGCAGTTATAACACGCCCCACTGAAAATAGACGCGGCGGGCCTACAGACTTTTCAGGGTCTTCCAGGCCTGCTGAATATGCAAACGGTCATGATCTGCGAAAAAACTGGTCCCTTCCCGAAAATCGGTTGGACCAAAAATCGCGTGGCGGGCTTTGCGAGACCAGATCTCGGCTTTTTGTTCTTTTAGTGTCCTGAGCGTTTCGAGACGTGCAGCGGCAAATTCTGACAAGGCCGCTTGTCCATCGACGTTCAAATAATCCCGTTCGCTTGCCCATACTGCTGTGTCTGGACGCGGGATAAACGCGCCGGCTTTTCCAAGCATGAGACTCAATTGCATCTGGTGTACCTCGCGTTCCGTGTCGCGCAAATGACAGACAATTTCATTCAGGGCCCAATCTTCGCCCGTCGGTTCGTTCCGCCATTCCTGCCGGGTCAATGAAGCTGTTAAGGTGTGCATCACTGCTGGCGTGGAGGTCATGATCGCCAGGATCGCTGCACGAGACTTGAAAGAAGGCTCAAGCGTGGACAGGTCAACGGATTCAAGCCAGGGACGCAGATCCGCCAATTTGCCGCACCCCGCTTCAAATCCGGGACTGGAGGCGGAGTCTCCATCGATGAAATAGGTCTGCAACCCAAGCTGATGCGCGGGAATCAAATCGCGCATCACATCATTTCCCACCATGAGCACCGGCCCATCCGGCCATCCCAACCGCCCCAGCATTTCGGCATAATAGGCAGGATAATTTTTACTAAAGTGGAAGTGTTCGAAGCTTGAAACTACTTCGAATTGCTCCGGATCAAATCCTGCCCAGCGCAAGCGATGATAGGTGGCCTTACAGGGAAAGAATGGGTCCGTTGCAATGGCAACCCGGTATCCGCGCGCTAGGGCCCATTCGACCATTGGCACGGCATCGGGCCTTTGACGCGTATACTCTGCAAGCGTGGGGAAAACAACCTCGTAGAATTCTTCCAGTACACCCTTCAATTCATGTTTGGGAATACCCAAGTTCGGATAAAAATTGCCATCGAAGATTTCCTCCAGGGTGCGCGTGGGGTCTTCGCTTTCGTTCATCAGATTCGTACTACTGATCAATGCATGCAGCATGGCAGACGGCGCGGCATGATTCGCCATCTGTTTCGAAAGCGCCTGGAAGTAAGCTGGCATAAAAGCTTCCAGATTGGTATCCAGCAGCGTATCATCAAGGTCAAGCAATAGTGTCAGGGTCATATGGCAGGATCATCCCCGCTGTGAAGTTTAGGATTTAATTTCAAGTTTAAAAGGCAAGGTATGACACTCCCCGCAGCCAATGTGCGGTTCGGAAACATTTTGTTCTACTTTTTCGCAATAAGCCGAGATCTTGACCCGGCGTTGAAACATGGCACCCAACGGCCTTTCGATGGACGGATTTAGTTTCAAAAATTCACAAGCATTCGCACGCGCAATCCCTGGCACGGGGCAGGTTTTGCACAAATCCGGAGTCCAATGCAAACCGGCGGGTTCCAGCAGACGACATTCCTGCACATTGCGACCGCGATAGTAATCACCATAAAAGTAAGGGCATTCACTGCCCGCAGGAGTTTTCATGCCAGTAATTATAGAACGGAAATATAAACAAACTATAAGCGAGTCGCTTGATGGTTATTAAGCAACTCGCTCAGATGGCTTATGAAAAAATGCCGCCAGGCATGGCGGCGCGGGAGCGTCTACACACGAGTGACGTATTCACCCGTCTCGGTATTGACACGGATGACATCGCCCACTTTTACAAACTGGGGACAGTTCACTTCGAGCCCGGTCTCAGTCCTGACCTTCTTGGTAACGCCAGTGGCTGTGTCGCCGCGAATGGCAGTTTCCGCCTCCACTACCAGCAGATCGACAGAGCCCGGGATCTCGATATCAAGCGGTTCATTATTGTAGAAAGTTAATTTCACTTCCATGCCCTCTTTTAGATAGAGCGCATCATCGCCCAACATTTCGCTTCGAATGGCGGGCTGCTCGAAGGTTTCACTATCCATGAAGTGATAAAAGTCTCCATCGGTATAGAGATAGGAGACATTATGAAAATCGAGACTGACATCCTGAACAGATTGTCCGGAGTTGAAGGTGCGTTCAATGTTGGCGCCGGTTTGAAGATTGCGAGCTTTTATTCGAATATTGGCATTCCCACGTCCGGTTTTATTGTGACTGTAGTCCAATACTTTATAGAGGCTTCCGTCCAGTTCGAAGGTTACGCCTTTGCGAAGTGCATTTACATCGATCATTCTTGCATTTTCCTTATTATGAAATGAGATTGAGGCCGCTGGATTATACTATAAGAGCAGTCGCACTGGTCTGGCGTCAATGCGTGGCTTCAGAAGCTGGATCATCGCGCAGCAGTTGCACAGCATGAGACAGCACTGGCAGGACCACTTGAAAATTCTCAACGGCGCCTTTTGGGCTGCCCGGCAGATTGATGATTAGCGTTCGCTTGCGGATGCCGGTGACGAGTCGCGATAACATGGCATGCGGCGTAATTTTGAGACTGGCCGCGCGCATGGCTTCCGCCATACCGGGAACTTCCCGTTCGATAACCGCGCGCGTCGCTTCGGGGGTCACGTCCCGCGGAGCAAATCCGCTTCCACCGGTGGTAAGAATGACATCCATTTCACGCCTGTCCGCCCAACTCTTCAGGGTTCCGCGAATGGCAGCTTCCTCATCGGGGAGGATCGCTTGTCTGGTTACCAGCCAGCCTTCGGCTTCGATCAGACGCGCGAGCGCTGGCCCGGAGGCATCTGCACGTTCACCGCGTGAGGAACGGTCGGAGAGAGTCAAAATCCCAAAGCGGATCGTCATTGCAAGTCCTTACCGTATAAACGAATCGAGTCCATCGACTGCCAACCGCGGCGCTGATAATACGCCTCAACTTCAGGGTTATCTTCCGTGACCAGCAGGTAACATTTCAAGCAGCCTTTTGCACGTAGCCTGGACTTCAACTTCATCCATCAAACGCGATCCGATGCCGCGACCGCGAAAGGCGGAGACGACCGCCAGGTGATAGATCAAGCCGCGTCGTCCGTCAAAGCCACCGATCACTGAACCGATGATCTGATGATCCGCCTCAGCGATCAGGAACAGATCCGAATCACGCGCAAGTTTCTTCTGAATCTCAAGCGGCGTATCGGAGCGGCCTGTGTGCACACCTTTTTCAATACTCGTCCACAACTGATACACCTGCTCATAATCAGACGGGAAGCGAAATTCGCGAATTTGTACCGAGGTGGAAATCACAGCCTTTTGATTTATTGTTTCAGTATGTTGATCAGATCGTCAGGCATGAAGGGCTTCAGCAGAAACGCGTTGGCGCCATGATTCAGACACTCAGCTTCCATGTTCAAGCCTGAAGTCATAACGACTCGCACATTGGCGAGATCATGATTCCTCCGGATCGATTCGAGGATCTGCATGCCACTTTGGTCACCCAAATGAACATCCATGAACAGTGCATCCGGTTTTTCGTTTCGAACGACAGCTGGGACATCCGAATCAACATCCAGCGTCATGACTTCAAAGCCTTCCATTTTGAGGAGGGTCTCAAGAAGGGACACCATGGTGGTGTCATCTTCAGCTAGTAGTATTTTTGCCATTTGTCCTGGTTTTCTTCGATGTGCTACGCTTTGAGGTAGTGCGCTTCTTTGAGGTTGTCTTTGCACGTCTGGATTTATGGTTGGGTTCCAACGCCGAGTTGAGAACATCATCCACAGTTTCTGCAAAAACAAATTTCATGCTTTTCTTGATCTCATCCGGGACATCATCCAGATCCTGTTCGTTACGTTTCGGCAGGATAACGGTCCGCAAACCGTTCCGATGTGCGGCCAGCACTTTTTCCTTGACGCCGCCAATCGGTAGAACTTGACCTCGCAAGGTGATCTCTCCGGTCATACCCAGCCGCGGCTTGACCTTGCGTCCAGAGATAAGCGAAACCAGGGCCGTTGCCATGGTCACGCCAGCAGAGGGACCATCCTTCGGCTGGGCGCCGGCCGGAATATGCATGTGAATATCAGATTTGTTGAAGTAGTCGTTGTCGATACCCAAATGTTTGGAGCGCGAACGGACGAACGACAGTGCGGCACGCGGCAGATTCATTCATCACATTGCCGATCGAGCCGGTGACCTGAAAACCCTTGCCGCCGGGCATGCCAGTCGCTTCAACAAAGAGTACATCGCCGCCGTATGGTGTCCAGGCCAGGCCCGGCACAACACCCGGTATGGAGGTACGCAGATTAAGTTCCTCCGAACCATGAAAGATCGGATGATCAAGATATTCTTCAACCAGTATCGGCGTGATGTTGGCTTTCTTTAGTTTTCCCTCCGCAATCCGCGTGGCGACCTTGCGACAGACGGCGCCAATCTTCCGTTCCAGATTGCGAACGCCGGCCTCCCGCGTATATTCACGGATGATCTTGCGGAGCGAGTTCCTCCGTAAAACCCACTTCATTTTCACGCAAGCTATTCTCACGGATCTGGCGCGGGATTAAATATCCATTTGCAATGGCAATCTTTTCACTCTCGGTATAACCCGAGAGGAAAATGATCTCCATGCGGTCTCGCAACGGGCCTGGGATGGTTTCCAGCGTATTTGCTGTAGTGATAAAGAAGACTTGCGACAGGTCGAAAGCCACTTCCAGATAATTATCGCGAAACTCAGTATTTTGTTCGGGATCCAGTACCTCCAGCAAGGCGGAAGCAGGATCACCATGAAAGTCGAAGGTCAATTTATCAATTTCATCCAGCATGAAGACAGGATTCTTCGACTCGATCCGTCGCAATGCCTGAAGAATGCGTCCAGGCATGGAACCGATGTAAGTTCGGCGATGGCCGCGGATCTCCGCCTCATCGCGAATTCCACCCAAAGAGGCGCGCACGAACTTGCGTCCCATGGCGCGCGCGATGGATTGTCCAAGCGAGGTTTTACCGACTCCTGGTGGCCCCACAAAACAAAGAATCACGCCTTCGCGTTCACGCCGAATTTGATCTTCGGAGGGCCTTTTGACTTCATCCCTGCGATCCAGGCGCAATTTACGGATGGCAAGAAACTCCAGAATACGTTCCTTGACATCTTCCAGCCCATAATGATCTTTATCCAGGATTTCACGCGCGTGCACGATCTCAAGGTTGTCTTCCGTCGATTTTGACCAAGGCAGCGAAACCAGCCAGTCCAAATAAGTACGGATGACTCCATACTCAGCTGCCTGTGGTGGCAGGCGCGACAGGCGCTCCTGCTCGTGCTTGGCTTGTTTCTCCGCCTCTTCAGGCATTTTCGCTTCTTCGATCTTCCTGCGGAATTCTTCCGCTTCGGCCGCCTGCTCGTCCTTTTCGCCCAATTCCTTTTGAATGGCCTTCATCTGCTCGCGCAGGAAATACTCGCGCTGCACTTTTTCAATCTCGCCGCGTGCCTCGTTTTGGATCTTCTGACCGATCTGCAAGACTTCCGTTTCACGCACCAGTAAACCAATCAACTTCTTCAGTTTTTCAGAGATGGAGTTGATCTCAAGGATCTCTTCCGCATCTTTGATATCCATCCGCTGGAAATTCGCAATGGTATAAGCTGTTTGCAGCGGATCTTCCACGGAAGTGATCGAGCCGGCCAATTCCTCCGGGAACGAAGGAATCATCTGGGTAATCATCTGGAACTGTTCGCGAGCGTTACGAGCCAGGGCGTCGACTTCCAGCCCTTCTTCCACCATTTCCGGAGCCAGTTGAATATTGGCGCGCAGATAGGGTTCCTCTTCAACGAATTCGCCGAGCCGAAAACGATCCATGCCCTGCACCAGCAATCGAACGGTTCCATCTGGTGCACGCAGCAAACGATGAACAACCGCCACCGTCCCGAACCGATATAAATCCTTCGGACCCGGCATCTCCAACTCCGGATTGACAGCTGCCACCAGACCGACGAGCTTATCTCCGCCGACAACTTCATCGACCAACTTGATCGAGCGCGGCTGGCCAACCGTCAAGGGAACGGCAGTTTGAGGGTAGACAACCACACCACGTAAGGGAAGGATTGGTAAAATAGAAGGATATTTTTCTGAATTTGACATCTGAGGCGTATCTGATTCTGACGAATCCGCCTCCTTCTTCTGGGGACGTGAAAAGAACGATGGCATGATCATCGACAACAATTCATTCTCTTCATCTTCACTCCATTGAAGAAGGTCAGTAAGGCTGGTTTGCCAGCGGGAAGCAGGCATGATTCTTATTCAACCTCGATACGTTTCGCATCGGCTTTGGGAAGCAGGATCATCAGAAATCCATCCTTGTATTCGGCAACTGCTTTTTCCACATCGACAGGAGCCGGCAAACCAATCGCTATTTCGAATTTTCCAAATCGTATTTCCATCTGATGGTAGGCACGCCGCTCATTGAGATCGGAACGTACACCAGTGATTGTTAAAACATTATTTTCAAAGCCCACCTCGAAGTCGTCATCCCGCATTCCTGCGATTTCCACCTTAACCACACAATTCTCTTCGGTTTCGTAAACATCTGTGGGCGGGCTCCAGAGACTGGAGCGGACCTGCCAACTAACAGCGTGAAAAACTTCGCGACGTGTCTCCGCCATGGCAGAGACGGATTTTCGAACAATCGTAGGCATTAATCTTTCTCCTGATCAAGTCCCAGCCGGCATAGTCAGGTTGGGCTAGGGCCTGCTAAACTTTAGGTTTACCAGTAACCACTTGTCAAAGTAGGCGTGCAATCATTTGCATAACTAATTGCGAATTATACTTCCAATGCAGTCATTTTCCCCACAATAGCCGTTGAATTTAACGAGATTTTAGCAATCCCAAGCGAAATTTGGGTCTTTAAGTGTGCTCGATTTTCTGTCCCAGGACCTCAGGAATTGGCCATCTTACTCCACAGGTCGCGGCAGGCGGTGGGCGGCAAGCTTCGGACGGCGGTTGCGAGTAAAGATACCCTTATAGTTAAACGCTCCGGCGCGGGTGATGCCTTGCGAAGTTTTAAAATCGCACAGATTCCAAATGTGCTCGCCAATCACATAGGATTTCTGGTGCAGAAGTCGAACATAACCTTCCAACAACTCAGCCTGATATTCCTCGCTAAACATTTCAGGCGGCTGTGCATGATGGCCCGGAATGGCATCTGCACCAAATTCGATTAGGAGAATGGGTTTGTTAAATTTCTCATGAATGGCGTCCAGTTCAATAGAGAGCATCGATAGCGTTTCCTCCAGTTTGCCACCTCCCACATACCAACCCAGGTAACGATTCAAGCAGACCAGATCGCAAAATTCGAAGGCCTCCTCGTCGGCCCCCAAAAAACTGACCAGCGTAACCGGCCGCGTCGAATTGAGTTCCTTCGCCTGCTGATAAAGCCCTTCGAAAAACGGACGAGCATGCGGCGCGGTGGAATGTGGTTCATTTGCCAAACTCCACATGATCACGCTGGGATGATTCTTGTCGCGCTGGATCATCTCGTGTAGATATCTTCGACATAGCGCGTTGCGCTTTTCGAGACCGTCCTCGCGAAAATACAACCCGACAGCCGGTGTCTCGTCGATAACTAGAAAACCAAGCCGATCTGCCAAATCAAGCATTTGTTCCGAGTAAGGATAATGGCTGGTACGAAAAGAATTGGCGCCGATCCATTGCATTAACGCGTAATCCTTGACGATCAGCGCGGGAAGATAGCCGCGCCCAACGACCGGGAAATCTTCGTGTCGACCGAATCCGTTTAGGTAGACCGGTTCATCGTTTAAGAGAAGCTGATTCCCTGCAATCTTTATTGTGCGCACCCCAACTCTTAGTGAATAAGAATCGATCACATTTCCGTTTTGAACTAACTCAACGGACAGATCATACAAATTCGGCCTCTCCGGAGACCAGAGCGCGACGTCAGGAATATCAATGGTTGCGTTGAGGCTGCTGCCTGCAAAAGGGACCTCACATGTAGTTTGATATCCATGCCCGGAAAGATAAAAACGCGCCCTAACAGAAGTCTCACCAACTTTTTCAGCATTCACATGGATGCGACCCAGCCGGCCTTCGAACTCTGTCGTGAGGGTGATGTCACGGAAATAATCCCATGAGGTCGCGTATATCAATACCGGACGATGAATACCACAATAAGGAAAGAAATCAAACTGTGCCTGCGGATAATTCCCGGCATGGCTGGCGAAAAAATCGGCGGGATCGCCCGTTACATTTCCGGGTGGCACGTGATCGAACGCCAAGCGACCATCCACGCGCACCACCAGTCGATTCTTTGATGGCTTGGCAAACGAAGTCATATCGAACTCAAAAGGTAAATGTCCGCCTTCATGTGAGCCCAAGGAATTTCCATTGAGCCATACGTCCGCCAAATAATTAACTGATCCGAAACGCAATATCATTCGGTTTTCATTCCATCCCCAGGGCAAGTCAAACTGAACTTGGTACCAGGCCGGGCCCAGGAAATCTCGCCCATCTTCAAACTGGTCATTCCAACTGGCGGGAACCGCGATCGGGCGTCCGTTATCAAATCCGTTTTGCCAGCCGCTGGCGAGACCTGTATCGTTTGGATCAAAACAGAATACCCAAAAATCAGGTAGTTCGATCATCTGTCGCTGTGAATTGGATTGAGGATATAACATGGAACGATGATACCACCCGGCAACGTGACTTTCGCCCCGAGCATCCATTGTGAAGACTTTCCTGAAATTGACTTTTCCAGTTGAATATTTTACAATAACCTCGTATCGCTTCATTGCCCATAAAATGTTACCAAGTTCCCGATACATTTGCTGACAAGTTCATAATGATGGGGATGCCGTTCACCCTTAGGAGTAAAGTATGCAGTTCGGCGGCTTACTTATTAATAAACCTGCGCTGGTATGGGCAATATCATATTGACCATGATGCCTGGTTTTGCGCGTCTTTTGGGACGCGCATTTTGTTTCTACCGACTAGCAGACAAGTTTCATTGAGATTAAGCCACAGAACAAAAGATAAAGAAGGAGGTGCTTATTCATCTTCATCTTGCTTGTTAAACAGATTGGCGGAGTCAACATACAGGTATGATTCCATCTTTGCGTCCGGGAAAGACTTTATCTTCGAACAGGAAAATGGAATGCAATTAAAAGGCGATGTCACCATTCATGCTCCAAGAAAAAAAGTTTGGGACTTCATGACTGACCCCGAACAGATCGGTCAATGTGCGCCTGGCGTGGAAAAGATCGAGATGATCGAACCGCTCAAACGTTATCGCGGAACAGTCTCGGTGGGGTTTGGTGCGGTGAAGGCGCGCTTTACCGGGGAAGTTGAAATTCTGGAACTGGAAGAACCTGACCACGCCAAACTCAAGGCACACGGATCTGCGACTGGCAGTGTGGCGGACGCCATCAGCGAGATGCATCTTAGTGATGGCCCGGAGGGTTCAACCAACGTGCATTGGACAGCCGATGTGAGTATTTCAGGACAATTGGCCAGTCTCGCAGCCCGATTGATGGTACCTGTATCACAAAAGCTCTCCAACCAGTTTTATGAGGCAGTGCGCAAGCGCATCGAGACAGAAGAAACAAAGACGATGAAATCAAATTAAGTGCACACAAGAAATGATAGTGGTTTTGTAGCTTCACACGGAAGAAGCCTGAAATGAAATTTGAACCTGTGCCTCTGCTGATCCGGCTCAACCAGTTACTCAGCTCACCGGATTATGAACCGCTCACGCGTGGCACCCAGGCGGCACTGCCCAATATCGATCACTTTCTGCCAGTGCATAACCTTGCCAGCCTGGAAGATCTGGCGAATGGCCTGGCGCATATGGATCGTTAATCTTTAACGTAGCGCGGAATGTCATCCCATCCCATACACTTTCTAGAGTAAATCATGCGCGATATTTTATCTGACCTGGATCGCTGGCGTGCAGAGGAGCATCAATCCATTGCGCTGGCAACGGTCATCCAAACCTGGGGCTCCTCGCCGCGCCGCGCCGGTGCGAAGATGGCACTCACACCAGATGGAAAGATCACCGGCTCAGTCAGCGGAGGCTGCGTGGAAGGCGCGGTCTTCGATACCGGTGTTGAAGTATTGAATACCAAGCATCCCCAACTGCTGCATTTTGGCGTGGCAGACGAAACTGCCTGGGAGGTGGGCCTGGCTTGTGGGGGAAGCATCGATATTTTTGTGAAGCCGCTGGACGCAAAATTTTTTAACAATTTGCATTCGTTGTTGATGGAAGAGCAGTCTGGCGCTCTCGTCACAGTCGTACAAGGACCCGATGACATCCTTGGGCACGAGTTGCTGCTAAGAGAAGCCGGCAGTGTTACAGGGACACTGAACGCAGAATTAGATTTACAGGCAATTGAGATGGCAAACGAAACCTTGCAGCGGGGAGAATCACAACGCGTGAAGTTGAACGAAGACGTGGAACTTTTCATTGAGGCGATCCTGCCCCCTCCTACACTGATCGCGGTCGGTGGCGTCCATATCACGATCGCTTTGATGGCGATGGCTAAAACACTTGGTTATCGTACGATTGTGATCGATCCACGCAGCGCCTTCGGCAACGAAGAACGTTTCCCGAATGTGGATCAATTAATTCAACGCTGGCCCGAGGAAGCCTTTAAACAAGTCCCGATCACACGTTCCACTGCGATTGCGATGCTCACCCATGATCCCAAGCTGGATGATCCTGCTTTAAAGATCGCGCTGTCCAGTTCTGCTTTTTATGTCGGTGCGTTGGGCAGTAAAATGACACAGGCCAAACGCCGTCAACGGCTTTGGAGTGACGGTCTCACGGAAGAGCAGTTGGATCGCCTGCACGGGCCGATCGGGGTGGATATCGAAGCGCAGACTCCGGAGGAGATCGCGGTATCGATCATGGCCGAGATTGTGGATGCGCGCAACCAAGCGGATAGTAAAAAATAGTCAGCCCCCGGCTTCTTTTTCGGTGGGTTCGATCTCCCACGGAAAGGCTGTCAGCGGCGTCGCGCGCCAAAATCTGAAGACTTCTTCTTTGCTTTTCAGATAGACGGTCAACGCTTCGGCGAACTCCTGCTCGAAGAAATGGCGAACAGCCTCGGGGTCGTATGAATCGTCGCGATCAGCAAAGCGCGTCAACGCCTCTAAAATAACCTGCGCGTCGTGCACATCTCCCATACGAGTTTGATATGCCTGCATTGCTTGCAATTGAGATAAGGGAAAACCTGGCAAGAGGTCATGAGCCGCTTCAACCATATAGTGAAAGCGTTTGAAAGCCACGCGCAGATGATGGATCGTGACAGGCTCCTGCGGATCGATCTCCCCGTAGCGCTGCATGACCGTTAAATAGGCCGAATCCACTGCCTGAGGCAGTTTATCCTGCACTTCATCCACGGAAAGACTCTCCAGGGTTTGATCGATTTTCCGCAAGCTTTTACGAATGTGCTTCAAATGGATATCTTTAACAATTTTCTCGGCGGCGCGCTTTTCCCGCTTTTTATGCTTTTTTAAATAACTCTGAAATGGTGCAAGTGCTGGTGCATCATCGAGATGTTCAGCAACTTTCCTGGACATCACTTGTAGATCACGCAAATCACCAAATCCATCCAATTGCTTCTTGATACTATTCGACAGCTTTCCCGCCTGTGTGTTGTCAATAAGGTAATCAACAACAGTCAGCATAGCCAGCAAGCGTCGCATGGAGATTCGCAAATCATGCAGAGACTTCTTCGTAAATTTCTTGCGGCAAGCTTTGACCTGCTGCCGATATGTCGCTCGATTCTCATCCAGCGAGCGCAGCAAAAGATTTTTAGGTTCTGTCATTGTCATCTCTACCTTCACCTAGATTGGCATAAATTCATAGCACCTACAACCACGGTTCGCCTGTGCGCTTTGACATTAACCACAATTCATTGTGATCCAGAGCGCATTTGCAGGTAATTGAGGCAGCCAAATCCGCTTTTTGGGGTCGAGCGGGACCATTTTCCAACCAAAGTACTCATTTTAAACATATCATACCAAGAGTTTTCATCGTTATGCACAGGGGAAACAAAATTAAAGAAGCTAAAGGATGAATTGATGGCTACAGTAAAACGAAAAGCAGGTCCAGTTGGTACAGTTCGGGATGGCAGCAAAAGGGTTGCCAAAGAAGCCGCTGATAGTCCGCTGGTGGAACGTCTGGCGCGCCTGGGTTATGCTGTCAAAGGATTAATTTACATTACCATCGGCCTCGCGGCAGTTCGGGGTGCCCTGGGCCAGAGCAGTACCCCGGCCGATCAACTCGGAGCGATCAGCGCCATGCGGAAGTTACCCTATGCCCCAGTCGTGTTATGGGTGATATTGGTGGGTCTGCTCTCTTATTCGCTTTGGGAAATAATTTGGTATCATCCCAGAAAAGCGGGGTGACGCGAAATCACAATCTGATAAACTAAAGCATGTTTGAAAACATTGATCTGGGCGCGATCCTGGAAGAAAAGACACGCGAGTTGGTAAAGGGCTTGCTCAATTTCATAGAGCAGTTGTCAAGCAGTTTGCGCGAAGCGCATGCGGAAATACAGCGGTTGCGCGATGAGAATAATCGATTGAAAGGGGAACAAGGGAAACCAGAGATCAAAGCGAATGTGGAAGGGGAAGCCAGCAAGGATCACTCATCGGAAAAGGAACGAAAAAAAACACGCAAGCGTCAGGCGAAAAAGAAGACCGCGAGCCTCGTGATTGCTCGGGAAGAAATACTGAAAGTGGATCAAGCGCTCTTGCCAGCGGATGCGATCTTCAAAGGGTACGAGGAAAATGTAGTGCAGGACATTTTGTTGAAGACGGATAACGTTCGTTTTCTGAAAGAAAAATATTATTCGCCGTCATTGGGTTGTACCTATCTGGCTGAATTGCCAACGGGCTATGGGGGACAATTTGGACCCGGGATCAAGGCCTTGTCGCTTGCGTTGTATCATGGCGGGTTAATGAGTGAACCGAAGATTATCGAGTTTTTTGAAAATGTTGGGATACAGATAGCGAAAGGCACGCTCTCCAACCTATTGATCAAGGGGCATGAGGATTTTCATGCGGAGAAAGAAGCGGTGTATGAGGCAGGCTTGGCGAGCAGTGACTATCAACATCTGGACGACACGCCAACCCGTTTCAACGGGAAAAACAATTATTGTCATGTCATCTGCAATTGGCTGTACACAGCGTATTTTACGCGGGCAGGCAAAGACCGTTTGAGTGTGTTGGATGTATTGCGTCAAGGGCGCAAACGCATCTATGTGCTCAACGTAGAAGCCTTGGCATACTTGGATGGCATGCCATTTTCCAAAGAGACGCGACGCATTTTAGAAGACTGGCGCTCGGAGACGGTCATGGAAGAAGACACTTTTCTGCATGAGTTGGATCTGCGTCTGCCAATCTTGAACAAACAACATCGTAGCGCCGTTCTGTCTGCAGCAGCCGTCGCCGCCTATCACGCCGAACACGGCGTTTCGATTGTGCAAACGCTGGTGTGTGACGATGCGCCGCAGTTCAAATGGCTGACGCGCTGGCTGGCATTATGTTGGATCCACGAAGGGCGGCATTACAAAAAACTGGAACCAGTCGTGGCTCTGCATCAAACCCTGTTGAAAGATTTCCTGATGCGTTTCTGGGCTTACTATGATCAACTGCTGGAATATCGCCAGCTTCCCACCGCACAGGAAGCGTTACGCTTGGAAGCGGAGTTCGACGCTCTCTTCGACACTCCCTGCGGGTACACCGAGTTGGATAAACGGATCGCCTCAACCCGCTCGCACAAAGGCGAATTACTACTGGTCTTGAAATTCCCGGAACTGCCATTGCATAACAATCCAGCGGAACTGGGCGCGCGTGGACGTGTTCGCAAGCGCGATGTTAGTTTCGGACCCCGCACGGAAGAAGGAAAACAAGCCTGGGATACATTCATGACCTTAGCCGCCACCACGAAAAAATTGAATGTCAGTTTCTACGAATATGTGCGTGACCGCATCTTGAAGAAAAATTGTATCCCGCCACTTTCCGATTTTAATTACAAAAGCCGCTCACGAACTCACCCTGGGACAGTCTTATTCGCTTGCCCGCCCCTAATGTTTGGGATGATACATAATTTGCGCGTTTGCAGACCCCTTCCATAAGGGTAAAGATGCCCCAGGTCTTTTAGCGCGCGGAGGATACCTGGTCAGTGCGGTCACCTATGCATTTTTTGCCTCACCTACCTACGATTTGATTAAAGGTTCGGCCAGCGACACCCAAACAGGCAGGACACAGAAAATGATTGCAGGCTTAATGTCCATGCCAATGGGACGCGTAGTGGTTGGTGCATTCGGCCTGGCTGGTATTGCAGCAGGAATTTATCAGATCTACATCGGTATTACAGCGAATTTTGAACAGCAATTTAAGCCTTACGCCCTTAGTGCAAAACAATTGAAAGTGGCGAAGCAGCTCGGTCGATTTGGTACGATCGCGCGCGGCGTTGTCCTTTCCATCGTCGGCTTTTTTATTTTTCTCGCAGCTTACTATGCAAACCCGAGACAAGCCGGGACTTTTGACGGTGCGCTTAACTTTTTGGCACATCAGTCTTACGGATTATGGCTCCTGGGCATTGTGGCGGCCGGTCTGATCGCCTTTGGGATTTACTCCATTATGAGTGCAGCCTGGTTCAGGCTCAAACGATAGCGACAAAGATCACGAGCTCAAAGGAATACCGAGAATGTTCAAGAAGAAAGAGCGTCGAACCAAATTGATCGCGAACCCAGCTGCCGGAAACACATTGAATGTAAGTTGCTGGCCTATTTTGCCAGGACGGTGCATGAGGGCACTCCCAGCGATGGGAAGATCCAGCGCTATCGAGCGCGCAAGGTAAAGATAAAAACATCGCCAAAACTGGACGTGGCGGCAGAGGGCATTATTCTTGGGCAAGGCACAGCCAAAATCAAGTTGTTGCCACAAGCGCTGCACGTGATTGCCCCCGAGCCAGGCACCAGTGCAGAAAAGCCAGCTTCACAACTTGACGACTTGCCCATCCCTGTTCCCATGGCAAGCTACATGAATGGCGAAAACTGAAGAGTTCGCACCGATATTGTTGCTGGCATACTTTCTTATTAAACAGGTTGAACAATGTGAATAAAAAACTTGAAACAAAATCGCCACAAGATCTGCGAACGCTAGGTTGGCTGGCCAAATGGCCCAGCGTGGGTTTGATAATTTTCTTATTGGGTGGCATAACATTCATTTTTCTGTCCTGGAACGTCAGGACAAACGGACCCCTGCTCCCCTGGGATTAAGTGTTGCCAGAACGCTACATGCCAATGCAAAAAACATATTGCCGGGCTTAATGGAATACATCATCTTTGGATTCTTCATTGGCAGGGAAATTATTGGCGTAATCGGCATCCTCCTAGCCATCTATTTTCTTTATAAACATTTTTGGCGAGAATTGGGCATGCTATTGATCGGTCTGGGTGGTGGAGGTTTGATCGGATATTTTCTCAGCCTCTATTTTGGCCGTCAGGGACCGGCTATGCAAATCGACATCCTCCCATTAACGGGTCTATCTTTTCCCAGCCAATCTGCCCTGCTGGCGGTACTCGGCTACGGACTATTGGCCTACCTGCTGATTCCTCGAATGCCTTCCAACTTTTGGAAGTGGTTACTTGCGGTCATGTCCGTACTGGTCATGGCATGGGTTGGCTTCAGCGGTCTCATGCTGGGCGGTAACTACCTGACGGATGTGATTGCAGGCTATGCTCTTGGTTTCGCCTGGGCAGCACTCATATATACGCTGATGGAAAAACTCTTTGAAAATTGGTCGGTTCAAAACCAGAAAAGTCCGTTACAGGACTCCTCTTCCGTGGGACTGCAAACGCCCGGATTGTTTGGCAGACGGCCAATCTTTGGTGTGATCCTAATTCTTCTGGCCGGCCTAAGCTTCGCAGCTCTGGCTTACAACCTGCGGACACAGGGTCCGCTTACGCAGGTCGACACATCCCTATACAATAATCTGATCACCAAAGCCAGAGCTGCTCCGCCTGTCATCAATGAGATTATGCTTTTTGGATTTTTTATGGGAAAACAAGTCATCCTGGTCATCGTTCCCATACTTTGCATCTATTTTCTTTACCAACGTTTTTGGTGTGAATTTGGGATGTTGCTGATTAGTTCTGCAGGAGGCAGCCTGGTATGGAATTTCTTTATTGCGTATTTTTCCCGCCCCAGGCCACCTGAACAAATGGGATTCTGTCATAAAGACGATTTCTTCCTTTCCAAGCGGACATACCATGAGCGCAATGATCTTCTATGGTTTTCTGACGTATTTGTTGATTCCAAAGATGCCCTCACTCTTTTGGAAGTGGATGCTGGCCATCTCTACGATGTCGATAGTACTTTTTATTGGTTTTAGCCGAATATTCCAGGGTAATCATTATCTGACTGATGTCTTAGCAGGCTATGCTTTAGGTATGGCCTGGGCTGGATTCGTGTACGTGCTGCTCGAAAGAATTTTTATGAAAAGGAAGATCTATTCATCATGAAAAAGAAACAGAAACTTATTCAGGCGAAATTAATCGCCAATCCAGGAGCCGGGAAGCCCGAGGAATCCGCCAAGCAATTGGAGCTTGCCACCCGCTACTTACAACAAAATGGTATCGCTGTGGATGTGGCTCTCGCCAAGCCCAAAGAGGAAGCGACCCCACTCGCCAGGCAGGCCGTGAAGGATGGTTATAAAACCGTGATCGCCATGGGCGGCGACGGCACCCTCGAGGCCGTTTTACGCGGGATGATTGGAAGTAAGACACGCTTGGGCATCCTCCCAACCGGAACCGCAAATAATATGTATCATCTCAAACATTAGGGGCGGGCAAGCGAATAAGACTGTCCCAGGGTGAGTTCGTGAGCGGCTTTTGTAATTAAAATCGGAAAGTGGCAGTATACAATTTTTCTTCAAGATGCGGTCACGCACATATTCGTAGAAACTGACATTCAATTTTTTCGTGGTGGCGGCTAAGGTCATGAATGTATCCCAGGCTTGTTTTCCTTCTTCCGTGCGGGGTCCGAAACTAACATCGCGCTTGCGAACACGTCCACGCGCGCCCAGTTCCGCTGGATTGTTATGCAGTGGCAGTTCTGGAAATTTCAAGACCAGTAGTAATTCGCCTTTGTGCGAGCGGGTTGAGGCGATCCGTTTATCCAACTCGGTGTACCCGCAGGGAGTGTCGAAGAGAGCGTCGAACTCCGCTTCCAAGCGTAACGCTTCCTGTGTGGTGGGAAGCTGGCGATATTCCAGCAGTTGATCATAGTAAGCCCAGAAACGCGTCAGGAAATCTTTCAACAGGGTTTGATGCAGAGCCACAACTGGTTCCAGTTTTTTGTAATGCCGCCCTTCGTGGATCCAACATAATGCCAGCCAGCGCGTCAGCCATTTGAACTGCGGCGCATCGTCACACACCAGCGTTTGCACAATCGAAACGCCGTGTTCGGCGTGATAGGCGGCGACGGCTGCCGCAGACAGAACGGCGCTACGATGTTGTTTGTTCAAGATTGGCAGACGCAGATCCAACTCATGCAGAAAAGTGTCTTCTTCCATGACCGTCTCCGAGCGCCAGTCTTCTAAAATGCGTCGCGTCTCTTTGGAAAATGGCATGCCATCCAAGTATGCCAAGGCTTCTACGTTGAGCACATAGATGCGTTTGCGCCCTTGACGCAATACAGCCAACACACTCAAACGGTCTTTGCCTGCCCGCGTAAAATACGCTGTGTACAGCCAATTGCAGATGACATGACAATAATTGTTTTTCCCGTTGAAACGGGTTGGCGTGTCGTCAAAATGTTGATAGTCACTGCTCGCCAAACCTGCCTCATACACCGCTTCTTTCTCCGCATGAAAATCCTCATGCCCCTTGATCAATAGGTTGGAGAGCGTGCCTTTCGATATCTGTATCCCAACATTTTCGAAAAACTCGATAATCTTCGGTTCGCTCATTAACCCGCCATGATACAACGCAAGCGACAAGGCCTTGATCCCGGGTCCAAATTGTCCCCCATAGCCCGTTGGCAATTCAGCCAGATAGGTACAACCCAATGACGGCGAATAATATTTTTCTTTCAGAAAACGAACGTTATCCGTCTTCAACAAAATGTCCTGCACTACATTTTCCTCGTACCCTTTGAAGATCGCTTCCGCTGGCAAGAGCGCTTGATCCACTTTCAGAATTTCTTCCCGAGCAATCACGAGGCTCGCTGTCTTCTTTTTCGCCTGACGCTTGCGTGCTTTTTTTCGTTCCTTTTCCGATGAGTGATCCTTGCTGGCTTCCGCTTCCACATTCGCTTTGATCTCTGGTTTCCCTTGTTCCCCTTTCAATCGATTATTCTCATCGCGCAACCGCTGTATTTCCGCACGCGCTTCGCGCAAATTACTTGATAACTGCTCTATGAAATTCAGCAAGCCCTTTACCAACTCGCGTGTCTTTTCTTCCAGGATCGCGCCCAGATCAATGTTTTCAAACATGCTTTAGTTTATCAGATTATGATTTTGCGTCACCCCGCTTTTCTGGGATGATACAATAATATGGCAAAAAGCCTCGGGATTCCAGAGTCATTGGAAGAAGCCTGCGTCTTGATCGCCTCCCGCCATACCCGCAAGCTGGATGTCGGTCAGGTGAAAATGAAGAAGCATAAGAAACTCTATTTTTTCGAACTGACTGCCATTGGCCTGGTCGCGGCTCTTTATCCCAAAGCCAATAAGATCATGAATGGCAAACTTTCTCATCTCAAGGATGCGGCTCTAACGTTGATCCAGCAGGAGTCACAACCAAAGGTGTATCTTACTCTGGACGATGAAAGCAAGATCAAGATCGAAACAATGCTGGTGGTGGTTTCCAACGCCCCGATATTCGGAAAAAACTTCCTGGTAGCTCCCCACGCCTCCCTACAGGATGGTTTGCTGGACATCTCCATTTATCCAAACTTTAGCAAAGCTGAGCTATTGGCCTATTACTTGAGCATTATGAACGAAGGTTATTCAGATAACGAAAAGATCCAACGCTACCGCGCCCGCAAAATCGAAATAAAAGCTTCTCCCAAGTTGATGGCCATGGCAGATGGTGTCATGCTGGGGAAAGGGAAGGTCAAGATCAAAATCCGGCCGCGGGCACTTTGGGTCATTGCGCCAGAAGATCATGGCGACTTCATGAATGAGAAACCGGTGTCTGAAAGACTGCCGGCGCCGGTCTCCCCCAGCGGAGAGGTAATCTCGAAAGAGGAGACGCCCGCATGATAAGGATGCAGTGAATGTCTGAAGTTTCAAAAGAGAAGCCCGTTGAAAAAATGAAAGACGCAGCCCAGCAGGCTGCGAAAAAAGAGGCCACTTCCGCTCCCAAACGGGAGTATCGGACGCTGCTGTTTCAGGCAGCCTTATTTTCAGCCGTGGGTGCGTTTGCCGTCCTGACCTTTCTGGTCAAAACAATTCCATCCTTCCCACTCGACCTCCAAATTATAAGGGCCCTGCAGTCCCTCAATTCTCCACTCCTGACCGCGCTGATGAGCATGATCAGTTGGCCGGGCTTTGTGCCACAGTCGTTCATTATCTCAGGATTAATTATTTTATATATCTATATATCGGGATTGCAATGGGAGGCCATCACTGCCATCGTAGCGGCCCTGGTGCCTCCCATTATTACCGAGCTGGTAAAACAACTTATCCAGCGTCCGCGGCCGACAGTGGATCTGGTGCACGTATTTAGGATACTGAATAGTTACAGCTTCCCCAGTGGACACGTTATGTTTTATGTCGGCTTCTTTGGCTTCCTTTGGTTCCTGATCTACACTCTTCTAAAACGTTCTTTTCTGCGCGCCGTATTGTTGATATTTCTTGGAAGTCTGATCCTGTCCATCGGGGTTTCGCGCGTTTACCTGGGACAGCACTGGCCGAGCGATGTGCTCGGAGCTTATTTATTAGGCAGCGTGGTATTAGTAGGTATTATATTTTTTTATCGCTGGGGTAAAGATCGCTTCTTTATTCATCAGCCTGTCGCGCAACCCTGATCAAAAACCAAAGAAAAAATCCAGAGGATTGGCAGGTCTATTTCTCTTTCCACTTCCCGGACTCTTCATCCTTTTTATATTTCTTTTTTACTGCCGACCAGGCGACGCGATGAGCAGTCTCTTCACGAGAACTATCTCCTTGTCTTTCTGTGGGTCCCTCATATTCGTCCCAGGCGCTGTTATAGGCCTCGAGATAAATTTCCCGCGCGTGGACAGGCAGAATATTTTTGACACTTTCCGGGAGATCCGATTTTGAGTGGTATGGCATCTTTTCCTCCAAAGGCTAATTTCTCACACGAACACACAAAAGTGTAACCGCGCCGTTTATACATGGACATGGGGAATGGCCTCCAAGCCCCATCAGGAATTTCCCGCAAATTTGCATGAATTTCAGTGAACACTCCAAAATACCGTATTGTTATCGAGTAGAGAGGGTTTTCCCGCGCTGCGTTTGGATTTCTCCCCCATTGAGAGGCGCATAAATTTGTCCTATAATAGAGGCTGAAAGTTGGTGCCTGTCCGTCAGATTTTCCTCCGGTTGGACCATTATCTCGGCCGAGCTAGGCAATCAGAAGAAGGGGGTCAGAAGAATAGTGTTCCAACTCTTGGGACGCTGAATCAATAATGTACCAGGGCACAATTTCATCTGACATAAAGTCCTGGGATGAAAGAGAGCATTATATAAAATCCGCGGCGGCAGGCGAAAATTTGGCCCGCCGCGTTATCTTAATTTTGAACGAGAGTGGAACCCAGGTCAGAAACGATTAATCAATAACCAACGACACCAGGAGACATCATGACTCAAGACAGCACGCATTCCAAAGAAATCAAGAAAAAAACTGAACTTTCAGATAAAGAGAAAAAACAACGCAAACATCAGGTTCTAACCCAGGGTCATTCTTCAATCACCCGCAGTATTGCTGAAGCGATTGTAATCAAGAATGAAAACATTTTTTTCCTGACTCTTCCAGACGGGAATGTTCCTTTGGGTGACAGTCACGGATATGGTTTGTATTATCACGATTGCAGATATTTGAATGGTTATCAACTCACCCTGGCGAATACGAATCTAAATCCGCTGGTGGCAGCCGCCCCGTCAGGTGATTCGGCAATCTTTGAACTGACAAATCCAGAGCTGATGATTTGGGAGGGAGAACATATTTCCTCTGCGGAAATCGGCCTGACCTGGGAACGCGCACTGGATGGCCAGAACAATATTTTGCGTGAGAGCATTCGTATCAAGAACTACGGGAATGAAGCGGTCAAACTGCCGCTTTCCCTGACATTCCAGGCAGGCTTTGAAGACGTGTTTGCGATCCGTGGTTTACTTTCCGAGCAGCCTGGAAAGCTCCATCCACCGGAGTGGAAAGGCGGAGAGTTGATTTTTCTGTATGACGGTGCAGATGGACGTTATCGCAGCCTATCCATTCAATTTTCCATGAAACCCTCCCAAAAAAATCAGGGGAATGTGCAATTTGATCTTATGTTGGAACCTAAAAAAAGCCGGGAAATTAAATTAACACTGTCCATTGAGGAAACCGAAGAAAAAAGTCAATTGCACTGGGAACGCTCCAAACATAATGGAAGAAAGCAATCCTCAACCTCCAGCCAGAGCAAAGAACATCTATGGTTCGACGGACAGGGAGAATACAAAAGCGACAGTCTTTTACTGAATGAAATCATCGACAGTTCTCTGCGTGACCTGCACATGTTGATCACCAGTATCGATGAATTGGAATTCTTTGCTGCCGGGGTACCCTGGTTTGCGACTTTATTCGGACGCGATAGTTTGATCACTGGTCTGCAGACCCTGGCAATCCAGCCGGAGATCGCTGCTCAAACTCTGCGCCTATTGGCGAAATTCCAGGCCCACGATTTCGATCAATGGCGGGATGCCCAGCCTGGGAAAATTCTGCACGAGTTGCGCATTGGTGAATTGGCCCGTCTCGGAGAGATTCCTTATACGCCGTATTATGGAACAGTGGATGCAACGCCTCTATTTCTTGTGCTCCTTGCCAGTTATACAGACTGGAAGGGAGACCTGAGTTTATTTAATGAACTCCGCGATACAGTCGAAGCTGCGCTTACCTGGATTGACCAATATGGAGATGCAGACCATGACAGCTACATTGAATATCACAATAGAGCCAATAAGGGGCTGATCAATCAGGGCTGGAAGGATTCCGGAGAAGCCATCGTCGACGCGCATGGACGTCTGGCAAAGCCACCTATCTCGTTGGTGGAAGTCCAGGGTTATGTTTATCGTGCAAAAACCGGTTTGGCGGCGCTGTTTGCACGAGCTGGAGAAAACAAACGCGCTGAGCAATTACGCAAAGAAGCAGAGGAACTGCATGCGAAGTTTAATCAGGATTTCTGGCTTGAAGAGAAAGGGATTTATACGCTCGCCCTCGAAGAAAATGGAAAACCTCTACGCGTCGTTTCATCCAACGCGGGTCATGCCCTTTGGTCGGGCATTGCTGAGCCGGAGAAAGCCAAACGTACTGCTGAAAGATTGATGGAAAATGACATGTTCAACGGATGGGGAATCCGTACTCTTTCCAGCGCCGAAAGAGGTTACAACCCAACCGGCTACCATCTCGGTACCGTCTGGCCGCACGATAGCGCCATGATTGCTGTAGGGTTTCGCCGTTATGGTTTCGATCAAGCGGCGGAACGTATCATGAAAGGAATTCTGGAAGCTGCCATGAATTTCAAGAGCTATCGGCTGCCCGAACTCTTCGCAGGCTTTTCGCGCGACGACTATAGTGTCCCGGTTCATTATCCGGTGGCCTGTCATCCACAAGCCTGGGCCGCGGGCAGCATTCCCTACTTGATCAGTTCATTCCTCGGCCTCGCGCCAGAGGCGTTCGAAGAGCGACTTCGTATCCGCCGCCCGATGCTCCCTGACTTTGTGGGCCGCCTGCAAGTGCACCAGTTGCGCGTGGGGAATGCCAAAGTGGATCTGCATTATGAACGTCAAGCGGATGGAAAGATAAAAGTAGAAGTGATCAAGGTGGACGGAAAGCTGGAGGTTATCACCAGTTAACGTACTTTCTCGTCTTCCCGCTTGGCTTCCTCCATACTCTCTGGTTCCAATTCCTCGGCACCACGATTGAAGCGGATAAACAAGCCCCAGGCGACAAGCAATACAGCCGCCGTCACGCCCACCGAGGCAGCGTAGGGCAACTGCTGCGGTGTACGATGGCCAACCTGAAAAACCAGTACCAATGTTTCGATCGATAGCGAGACCACCAGAACGACCAGAAAACGGGATAAAAAACGCCGTACCCGCGTGGGCGCACTCATATCCGCCTCCCGCTGAACTTCTTCTTCAAGAATGGTCTGGCCCAATTCCAAAGCTGCAACCGCCACGGTTAGCAAGGCAATACTTTCCAGTATGTCATTGACGCGTTGCATTTGCGATAGCGCAGCTTGCGTTGAAGAGAAAGCTTGCAGGAACTGCAAGACTGCCAGGTAGATCAGTGCAATCGCAGAAATGACAAAGAGAAAACTGATGACAAAGTGAAAGAGACGAAAAAACTGATGGAATATTTTCATAATAAGCGTACCGGGATTCCCTGAACTTCGTTTAACTATATGGGGCAGTCAACGTGGAAGCAATTGGTGATTCACCTGTGAAATATAGGGTAATCCCCTACTGAAATTTCGGCTCTACGCGGCGATATGCGGCTTTTTCCCTATTGAGATGGCAGAGTGAATATCGTATGATCCTGTATTGCTGGAAAAACAGATCAGGCTTCATTTTGGACCAACGCTTAAATGCTGAAATTGCTCAGTTTGGAAAGGAGAAAGATGTTCGAAATTCCGTTCAAAGAAAAGGTAAAGGTTTTGGGGATCGCTGGCAGTTTACGCCAGGGCTCCTATAACCGTGCCTTGCTGCGTGCCGCGCAGGAACTGGCGCCGGACAACCTTGAAATCCGGATCTTCGATAATAAAACTTTAAGTGCCATACCGCTCTTTAATGAAGATGTTCGTCAGCAGGGTGATCCTGAGACAGTGGAAATTCTAAAAAGGGAAATTATGCACGCGGATGCTTTGCTTTTCGCCATCCCGGAATACAACTACTCGATCAGCGGTGTGTTGAAAAATGCCATCGACTGGGCCTCCCGTCCGCCCGATAAATCTCCGTTGAACGGCAAACCGGTAGCCATGATGGGAACATCGACCGGGCTATCAGGGACAATACGCGCGCAAATGCACTTCCGACAAGTTTGCGTTTTCACCAACATGTTCCCTTTGAATGAACCTCAGGTTTTTGTGGCGCGGGCAGCCGAGAAATTTAATGGAAATGGTAAATTAACCGATAAAGATTCACGCTATTTTGTCCGTTTGCTTCTGGAAGCGTTGCTGGATTGGACGCGGCGTATCTACCATGGCTAAAGCGCGGCGCAGATTGAGAATAAAGTCGCCGCCCAGTTGGAAAAGTGAAGCCCCCTGTACCGAAGCTTCCACAGCATCTTCTTTCCGGATTTCAAAATAATATATCTCTTTTTGTATCTCCCATGCCCCTCCAGATACATGGTCAAATTGCGAACTCTTTGCTAAGGTTGGAGAATAAGGGATTGTGTTGACCCGTAATGAGCCGTACCTTAAAGCACGCGGTCAAATCAATCCTTCCTGGCGCGATTAAAGAACGATCATTATTTATACAGCATTGATCAATACATCACTGCCGGACTCCAGAGCAGAATTACAAGCCATTGGGGAAGAGTTTATTGTCTATGGATGGTTCTGAGACAACCAACAAAGAAATAACACAACATTCGTAATACCATTTTTTTCGTTCTTCTGAAAACGCTGCGATGGCAATCTCGCCTCAATGTGCAGGCAGACACCGAGAATTTCTAGAGTTCTGTAACGTAAGGAGGTCCAGAAGATGAAGCGTACTTCCATAGGACGCGGTATTTTATCAAGGGTACTAAGGCACGGTCATCATGCTGGGGCTGGCATATTTACTGAGCCAATTCACTGGGCTGATATATCGACGATCAGCGAAAAGCTTTGTGCGCTGGAAATGCCCGGTGCGCAACCAATTAACCCCGAACGGAGCGGGACCTCATCCGAAAGCGAATTCATAAAAGGATAAAACTGAGAAGAGAAACGCATAGCTTGCTTGGAAACAGGAGTGAAGGCATGAATAGCAAACCTTACCAAAACAGGGAAGATGGACGACTCAAACTTGCGATCAAAGAAGAACAGATTACAGTAGCACCGGAGGGCAAAGCCAGGGTTCATGTGGCGGTGATCAACGAACAACCTGAGGAAGACTATGTTGATATTCTAGTGAAGGGGGTGCCCTCTGATTGGACGACCATTGATACACCTGTTGTTCATGTAGCACCAGGCGAAATCAAGGAGGTGGATCTCACCGTGCAGCCGCCGGCTGTACCACAGAGTCGCGTCGGCCACTATCCGTTGGATGTACGCGCGGTCAGCCAGAACGACCCGAGACACGCGGCCACCGCGCGCAGTCTTCTGACCGTGGCCGCCTATCAGTCCAAGGGACGCATTGGGGTGATGCTGGGTTCGATCTATTTCGCAGTGACGCCAGGCTCGAGCGTCACGATTCCGATTCTCCTGCAAAATCGCGGTCTGGAGGAAGATAATTTCCGATTGAATGTGAATGGGATTCCGGCCAACTGGATCTCGACCAATGCGGCCTTGACGAGTCTGGAACCTTCAGCCAGCAAAGAGATTCAACTGACCGTGCGAGTGCCGCGTTCTTCCGCAGCGCCCGCCGGACGCATGCCTTTTACGATTCGCATCACCAGTCAGAGTTCACCAGATCAGAGCTCTGAAGTGGAATGCATTCTTACCATATCGACCTTTTCGCAGTTTTCCGTTTCGCTGCAGCCGGAGAATTTACGCGCCATCCAGCCGGGGAACCTGATCATCAATAACGAAGGCAACACCAGGGCTACCTATAATGTAAGCTTCCAGGATGCGACGAATCAATTGCTGTTCGAAAAGGCAGTCTCAGTTGCCAGACCCGGCGCTCAACCCGGGACGCAGCAAGTGGAAACGGCCTACGTCGGGATTCCGCAAGGGGACACCGTTCAGATTCCGGCCGGAGAAAGAGGCGTGTATCCCTTCCGCAGCGGCTTGCGGTCCCGGCCATTCGTCGGAGGCGAGCAAGCATATCCTTTTTCCATCGAGGTTCTTTCAACGGAGAAAGCCTCGCAGGAAGTTTCGGGGACAGTGAGTGAAAGCGGCTTGATTCCGCCCTGGCTGGTCGCCGTTGCGATCATCGGCGTATTTATGCTTTGTGCTCTGTTCCTGTTCCCTCTTCGTGGTATCCAAAACTCTGCACATGCCACCCAGACAGCCGCCTTCAATCAAACCCAGGCCGCTCTGGCAGGACAGGCCGATTCGGATGGTGACGGACTGATCGATAGTCAGGAGGTTGCGCTGGGCACTGATCCCTTCAAGGCGGATACAGACGGAGATGGGTTATCGGATGCTGAGGAAGTCAATACCTATAAGACCAATCCTCTGGTTCCCGATACAGATGAGGATGGTCTAACCGATGGCGAGGAAGTGCAGGCCTATAAAACCGATCCGCTCAAACCAGACACAGATGGTGATCTGCTCAATGATGGAGATGAAATCAAGAATAGAACAGATCCATTGGTCGCAGACACAGACCAGGATGGTTTGGGAGATGGAGCCGAGATCAGCCTTGGAACAAATCCCCTGCAGCAGGACACAGATAGAGACGGGTTGCTGGATGGTCAGGAAAACCAAACCTGCCCCAGACCGCTCTCGCCTGATTCTGATAATGATGGCATCATCGACGGTAATGACCTGGACCCTTGTAATCCGCAGAATCCATCACTGACAGCCACCGCCGCGGCGACACAGCCCACACCGATTGTTGCCACACCGACTTCACTGCCCACGAACATACCCACCGCGATTCCAACCAATACACCCATTCCAACCAATCCGCCGGTTCTAACTCCGACCGCAGTTCTGCCCAATATACCGGGTGTGGTGGTCTTTGAATCGAACCGGGATGGGAATTCCGAGATTTACGGCCTGGACCTGGCCACGCAGGCCATGGTGCGTTTGACCAACAATGCCGCGGTCGATACCCAGCCGGCACTGGCGCCTGATTCACAGCGTGTTGCCTATGTTTCAAATCAAAACGGGAATAACGAAATTTACCTGACCGGGCTGGATCGACGCGCACCGGTCAACCTGACCAATAACCCTGCGGATGATCAACAGCCCACCTGGTCGCCAGATGGCAATTGGATTGCCTTTACCAGCAACCGGGATGGCAATCAGGAAATCTACGTCATGCGCAGCGATGGCACCGAAGTCCATAACCTGACCAATAATGCGGCCAACGATTTTGCTCCGGCCTGGTTTTCTGTACCTCGTCTTCTCGGCACAGAGGACTGGATCGCTTTCACTTCCACGCGCGATGGAAACCTGGAAATCTATAAGGTCAAACCGGATGGAACCGGATTGGAAAACCTGACCAAAAATCCGGCCAATGACTACTCACCCTCTGGCTCGGGAGGACAAGCGCTGCTGGCCTTTGTATCGGATCGCAGTGGGAATCCTGAAGTCTTTACGATGACTGATACAGGCGGCGCGCCCACCAATATTACCAACAACCCCGCGCAGGATCTGGATCCCAGCTTGAACTCAAACGGAAATTGGGTCACCTTTACCTCCGATAGAGATGGTAACCTGGAAATTTATCTGGTTGGAACAGGAGGCGGCGCCAGCTACAACTTGACGAGAAATCCCGCACAGGATCGTCTTCCAAACTGGTAAGTTGCACAAGGAAATAATCATGAGAAAATCCTCGATAAAAACACCGATCAATACGCAGCGCGACCTGCATCAATTAGAAGATACCTCCTGGCGGCTGAGCAAACAGATTATTGAGATCACGACCAAAGCCGGTTCGGGGCATCCATCCAGTTCATTATCCGCGATCGATGTGATGGTGGCGCTCTATTTTGGCGGGATTCTGCGCTACGACCCCGAGCAGCCTCAGTGGCCGGACCGTGACCGCTTCATCCTAAGCAAAGGGCATGCCGCGCCAGGCCTGTACGTTACTCTGGCTGAAGCCGGCTTCTTCGACCCGGAACTGTTACCCAGCCTGCGTCAATTTGGCAGCCCGCTGGAAGGACATCCCAACATGCGTGTGTTGCCCGGTGTGGAAGCTTCCACGGGGTCGCTTGGGCAGGGACTCTCCATCGGTATAGGACACACGTTGGCCGGCCGCGTCAACGGGCGCGGCTATCGGGTATATGTCATGATCGGGGACGGGGAAGCAGATGAAGGTCAGATTTGGGAGGCGAGTATGGCGGCAGTTAAATTTAAGCTGGAAAACCTGACTCTGCTCCTGGACAATAATCAATTCCAGCAAACCGGATCCGTTGAAAAAGTAATGCCAGCCTTACTGCCGTTTGCCGACAAATGGCGCGCCTTTGGTTGGCATGTACAGGAAATCGATGGACATAACCTGGAAGAAGTCCTGTCCGCCTTGAAGAGCGTTCAAGAGCTCAAAGATCAACCGCAAGTCATTGTATGTCATACAAAAAAGGGGAAGGGCTTATCGCCCTTTGAAAAGGATGAGGTCAACCGCAAACACGGTGTGCCATTAAAGAGGAAGAAGCCCAAATTGCTTATGCGGAACTGGACAAACAATATGGGCACCCGGGAGGCATTAAATAATATGGATATTGGAAAAAGTATCGGGTTGAGTTACGGACCGCCCACGCGCAACGCTTTTGGCGAAAGTCTGAAAGAGATGGGACGTGAAAATTCCAACTTGATCGTTCTGGATGGAGATGTGGCCAACTCGACGAGGACGGAATATTTTGCCAGGGAGTTTCCCGATCGTTTTTTTAACGTTGGCATTGCGGAAAGCAATCTGGTGGGCATCGCCAGCGGTTTGGCGGCCTTCGGCAAGGATGTGCTGGCTGCCAGTTTCGCCTGCTTTCTGTTAAGCAATGCCTATGACCAGATCCGCATGAGCGTGGCGTTTCCAAATCTCAACGTTAAGCTGGTTGGTTCACACAGCGGAATCAGCATCGGCGAGGATGGTCCCAGTCAGATGGCCATTGAAGATATCGCGCTGGCAACTTCCTTCCCCAACTTCACAGTGCTGGTACCCGCGGATGGGCCATCGGCGAAAGCTGCCACACGCGCCATGTTCGCGCATGAAGGGCCTGTCTATCTGCGTACCGGGCGGCCCAAAGTTCCGGTAATTTATGAGGATGAAGTTCCGTTCGAGATCGGTAAGGCAAATCGGCTGCGTGAGGGAAGTGATCTAACGATCATCGCTTGTGGGTTGATGGTGGCTGCTGCACTCGAGGCTGCTGACCAGTTGAGTCGGGAGGGTATTCAGGCACGCGTATTGGATATGCACACGGTCAAACCTGTGGACGCCAGCGCGCTGGAAAAGGCCGCCCGTCAAACAGGAGCAATCGTGACAGCGGAAGAGCATCTCCTGCAAGGCGGCCTGGGATCCGGGGTAGCGCGTTTCATGGCGGAACATGATTCAGTTCCCCTTGAATTTGTGGGTATACAAGATACGTATGCAGAGTCCGGAAAGCCGCAGGAGTTGCTGGAAAAATATGGTCTGACTGCGGCAGATATTCGTCAGGCGGGCAAAGCTGTTGTGGCGCGCAAATGATTCGGGCGCAAAACTCGATCTTTATTCTTTAACCACTTCCCTGGCCCGCGAATAACCCTTCTTGACACTATCCTTCTGTTCATCGAGAGTTTCCTTCGCAATATCCTGTAAGCGTTGCAGGCGATCTTTTGTTTCTTCGTTCAGTTCATCCAGGCGACCTTGTGCCTCTTGAATGGTTGACAGGGCTGTATCCTGGGCCTCGCGGATCGACTTGAGCGCTTTATTCAACATCTGCTGTCCCTCGCCAGTCAGTTTTTCACGAGTCTCCTGGCCGGATTGGGGTGCATAAAGTAGTGCCAGGGTGGCTCCCACCATGCCGCCCAACAGGAACGGAAAGAAACCGCCTCTGCTCTTTTTATCGTAGTTATCCATTTTCTTTACTCCTTTTCCTTCATACATAAACATAAATTTCCCGTACTTGATTTTAATTCCGGGGGTCTATCAAATATAAAATAACATAATCCTTCTTCATTGAATATGCATCGCGACATAGAAAATGGGTACAGGTTTGGATATATCTTCTCCCGGTTAAATTTTTAGGGCTCAAAAATCCGGATCGCAAAAAATGTACCTCAATCTGTGTCCCTTGAATATGCCCCGGTATATGGAAAGTAGGTGCCTCTTGTACTATGGTAAGGAAAGGAGAGTTAGAGGATAAGTTGGACCATTTATTTTTTTGGTTTTCCATGCTTTAGGAGAGAAAAAGAGATGAAACAGCAGATCAAAATTTTTCTTGGCGCCGCACTTTTGACATTCATAGCCCTTGGTTATCTGGCGTTGAGCAATGGCCATGCAGATACGTTATCGCAGCCGCAAGCCCAACAGACTCCCCGGCAAACGGATGATGTAAAGCGAACTGTCCAGGTTTCAGGGATGGGAGAAATGCAGGTTCAACCTGATTCGGCGACGATTGAGTTGGGTGTTCAAACAGATGAGAAAACAGCCCAGGCGGCGCTCAATCAAAACAGCAAGGATACCCAGGCTTTGATCGACGCGCTGAAAAAGGCCCAGATTCCAGCAAAGGATATTCAAACACAGACGCTTCGTCTAACACCCCGCTACGAATTCGATAATACAAATAACACCAGTCATCTGGTTGGATATACAGCTTCGAACATTGTCGAGGTTCATACGCAAGCGCTCGATTCATTGGGTTCCTTGTTGGATAATGCGGTCAAGGCTGGTGCCAATACCATCGAAAACATCAGCTTTGAGGTTAGTAACTCTGACCAGCTTGTGGACCAGGTTCGACAAACTGCGGTGGAAAATGCGCGCCACAAGGCCGAACAATTGGCAAAGCTGACCGGCGCCACTCTCGGATCTGTTTCAGAGATTCAGGAAACAAGCAACACGCCGGCTCCCGTGCCTTTGGCGCCGTCAGCCTCATCGGCCGCGCAAAATGTCGCGGTACCAATTTCGCCTGGCACACAGAGCATCACCGTGCAAGTACAGATAACCTGGACCCTGGTAGTGAGCAACTCGCCCTAGAAAGTCCACATGGAGGAGTATGGGAAACTCGGATTTTTATATAGACTTTAATATTGAGACGCCGGATATCAGCCCGGAATTCAAGCGGGAAGCGGAACAGCAATTGAGGGAGTTGGCTGCGGCTCACTCGGACCTGATCGGTGCCGCCGTTTCACTGGAGCGAATCGTGAAGACGGAGACTCCCTATCTCTACCAGGTGCGGATCGTGGTCTATAAACGTCCTCAGAATATTGCGGTGATCAAGAAAGATGCGGATCCCATGCTGACACTCCATGACGCGTTGAACACGCTGGAAGAAAATGTGCGCGTCTCCCGTAAAAAACTGGCTGAAACAGAGTCACACCATGCAGAAGAGATCGAAACAGTAACCAGGGAATTAAGCTCGGAAGAGGTCTATGCCACTTATGCTAAAGGTGAGAATCCGGAGGAGCTATTGCAGAAGGGGCGCACTGAGATCGCCAGTACGCTCATTGTGGAGCATGGCCTGAATCAAGAAGCAGCCTACTCTGCCGCCGACAAAATCCTTGAAGCGGCCGGGCAAAGAACAAGCGTAGAAGAGTAAAGGAGCCTGTTTCGGTTCCTTCCAGCAACTGGGAAACGTCATCATCCGGTTATTTCGTCAGAAGGAAGTTAAGGAGCGAGTAATGAGAAATGAACGTTTAAAAGTTTTTCTGGGGGGAATTGGCTGTGCCTTAGTAGTGGGCGCATTGTTAGTGGTGGGCGCCTTCTTTGTATTTCCCATCCTGGGTGGACAAGTGATCCAGGTGCACGGCTTCGCCAACACTCAGAATTCCGTAAGTCCCTTTGATGCGAGCACGCCTCTGGCCACACCCAGTTTGATCCCGAATCAGCTTCCCGCGGCACCGGTCAGCACTCCCATACTCAACCATGGAGCAGTTGTGCCGGGAGCAGAACTCGATCTCATCCGATAATCTAAGCAAACTTTATCAGGCGGTATCTCCCGGCGTGGTCAGTATCTATGTCACCATACAGAATGCCGGTCAAAACGGTCAGGCCGCCGGTTCCGGTTTTGTCTTTGATGAATCCGGAGATATTATTACCAATAATCATGTTGTGGAAAATGCAAATCTGGTCGTGGTAATTTTTCAGGATGGCACCGAATCGAAGGCAAATATTGTCGGCACGGATCCCTATGGCGATCTGGCAGTGGTGAAAGTGGATCAGCTTCCCGATAGTGCGCGGGCGCTGCCATTGGGAGACTCGGACAAGATGGTCACGGGTGATTGGGTTGTCGCCATTGGCAATCCTTTCGGATTGAGCAGCAGTATGTCGATGGGAATTGTCAGCGCCATCGGCCGGACCATCCCCGCCGGATCGACCTCATTTTCGATCCCCATGGCCATTCAAACGGATGCAGCCATCAATCCGGGGAATTCAGGAGGCCCACTGCTGAACCTCGACGGACAGGTAGTGGGTGTCAACGCACAAATCGCCTCCAGCAGCGATTCCAATTCCGGAGTCGGTTTCAGCATTCCCTCCAATATCGTGCGCAGAGTGATTCCCACTTTGATAAAAACGGGCGCCTTCCAATGGTCCTGGCTGGGCATCGAAGGCGCCAGCGTGAACATCTTCATTGCACAGGCTAACAACTTATCGGTGGACAAAGGCGCTTATATCGTCCGTACCGTTCCGGGTGGACCGGCAGATCAGTCTGGTTTGCAGGGAGCTGCAAATACAACCAGCGTGCAGGGCTTTGATGTTCCAGTCGGCGGCGATGTGGTGATCGCCGTGGACGGAACGCCCGTAAATGACTACGCCGATTTACAGGCCCTGCTGGCTGAAAAGGATCCCGGTACAAATGTTGAACTCACCATCATCCGCAATGGACAGCAACAGCAGGTCACCGTGACCCTTGCCCCGAGACCAAACCAATAACTGACCCATGAATCGTTTAAATAATATGATTTACAAGCCTCGATCCCTGTGATGACAGGGATCGAGGCTTAATCGATTTCGCGATCAACTCCCCATACAACTCCGAAAACCGGTACGTTATCCTTCCAAACATCAAAAGTAAAATTTCGCCTGTAGAACACGCGTGAGACAAGCGGTAGAATATTTAGTGTTCCAAAAATCCATTCAACTTGAAGGGAGTCTACTTCCATGACCTCACCACTTCCCTATCGTGATTCCTCTTTATCCATTGATCAACGCGTCGCCGACCTGATTCCGCGCATGACGCTGGCAGAAAAATGCGCCCAACTGATCGGTCCGTTTGGGATGGATGAATCCGATGGACATTTCTCGCCTGAGTTCGCACGCCAACACTTCATGAACGGAGTCTCCTATATTAGTACTCATCATCGCCGGCGGAACACGCGTCAAACCGTAGCCTATTTGAACGCCATGCAAAAGTTTTTACGCGAAGAGACGCGTCTGGGCATTCCCGCCCTGGGAATCGGAGAAGGCTTGCATGGATATATGGCTCACGAAGCGACCAGCTTCCCGCAGGCTATCGGTCTCGCCAGCGCCTGGGATGTGGACCTGCATCGACGTGTGTTCAGCGCGGTGGCGCGTGAGATGCGGGCGCGCGGCGCCCATTATGTGCTCTCTCCCGTTCTGGATCTGGCGCGCGATCCACGCTGGGGACGGACGGAGGAAACCTACGGCGAAGATCCCTATCTGGTTTCGCGTTTGGGCGTGGCCGCCGTGAAAGGCTTGCAGGGAGAAAACTTCACCGGCGATGCGGAGCATGTTTTGGCGACCGCCAAACATTTCGCCGCGCATGGACAGCCTGAAGCCGGGATGAATGCCGGTCCCGCCAATTACGCCGAAAGGATCTGCGCGAGGAATTATTTGCACCCTTTGAAGCGGTGGTGCGCGAAGGCAGGATCGGCTCAGTGATGGCCTCCTATAACGAGATCAACGGCATACCCTCGCACATCAATACCTGGTTATTGAAAGACTTGTTGCGCGGCGAATGGGGCTTTGATGGCTTTGTCATTTCGGATGGCTGGGGCGTGGACGATCTTTATCGTCTGCACTTTGTGGCTGAGGGTCAGGCGGACGCGGCGGAGAAGTCCTTCACCAGCGGCGTGGATATCGAGCTGGGTCGCTGCTTCCAATATCTGGAAGGCGCGGTCGAAGCCGGACGCATCCCTGAATCCGCGCTGGACGCGGCAGTAGCAAGGATCCTGCGAGTCAAGTTTCAGCTTGGCTTGTTCGAGAATCCCTTCATCGATGAGGAAAGCGCGGTCGCCATGACAAACAACGAAGAGCATAAAGCTCTGGCGCTGGAAGCGGCGCATAAATCCATGATCCTGTTGAAAAATGAAAACAATCTTTTGCCGTTGGAAAAATCGAAGCTGCGTTCGCTGGCTGTGATCGGCCCCAACGCGGCGCCCATTCGATTGGGCGGATATAGCGGCAATCCCGGCTGTGGCATTTCTGTATTGGAGGGCATCCGCCAAAAAGTGGGCGACGCGCTCGAAGTTCTCTACGCCGAAGGCTGCGGCCTGACCCAATCCACCAACGACGCTGGACAGATGTGGCACGATGATCTCGTCCTGCTTCCCGATCCCGTTCAGGATGAAAAGTTAATTGCGGAAGCTGTTCAAGTTGCAGAAAAAGCGGATGCGATTTTATTGGTACTCGGCGATAACGAACAGACCTGTCGTGAAGGTTGGTCGGTCAAGCATTTGGGCGATCGCGATAGTCTCGATCTTCCCAGTAAACAGGATGAACTCATGCAGGCCATCGTCGCCACCGGCAAGCCGGTGATTCTCTTGTTGATCAATGGCCGTCCGGCCAGCATCAACTTTGCGGCCGAACATGTCCCGGCAATTCTCGAAGGCTGGTATCTCGGTCAGGCCGCGGGGACGGCTGTGGCGGACGTGTTGTTCGGCGAGGTCAACCCGGGCGGCAAATTGCCGATCACCTTCCCGCGTTCCGTCGGTCAGGTGCCCGCCTATTATTATCACAAGCCCTCGGCGCGGCGTGGCTATTTATTCACCAGCCAGGAGCCGTTATTTCCTTTCGGTCATGGCTTGAGTTATACAACCTTCGCTTATGACAATTTGCGTCTGAGCGCGGAAAAGATACACGCCGATGAAGCCGCCACGCTTTCGGTGGAGGTGACCAACACAGGTCAACGTGCCGGCGATGAAGTGGTGCAATTCTATGTACACGATTTGCTGAGTGAACGCGTCACGCGACCCGTCAAGCTGCTGAAAGGATTCCGAGCGCGTGACCCTGCGACCCGGTGAAACCCGCACCGTGACTTTCCCCGTGGGAAACGAACAACTCCAATTCCTGAACGAGGCGATGCAGAACGTGGTGGAGCCAGGCCAGTTCCAATTGATGGTGGGCGGGAGTTCGCAAGAAGTGGAAAAGATTATGCTGATCGTGGAATAACGGGATTCCAAAAATTAACTTCATCAAACGGCCCGGAGTCTGAAACTTCCGGACCGTTTTTATTTCTACTGCTCTTTTTGATCTTCTTGTTACTTATCCCTTGACACTGCTGTTAATCGGTAGCGCGCCCCCTTCATTTGTCGAATTGCATGGGAGGGAATTCTTGCAAATCATTGAAGATTACATCCCCTCTTGAAGTGCGAGTGTAGGTAAAAACACAGCGTGCCTCAGGGCAGGACATATCAGTTCTCCGTGCTAAATCGAGAGAATAGTTATCAGCATACCCTCCGAGCACATATTGGCTGTAACTTAGGCCATATTTGTTGACCAAACCGAGGGTTTTTTCATACCAATTTGATGCGTCTGCCTTTTGCGCATCTGCCCCACCGCCCTGTCCCCACTCGCCAATTATTATTGGATGAACACCGATAAGGTGTTGCCACCTTTCTAAGACTTGATCAAAATCCCAATCTGGAATTGTATTGTCCTGGGTTATCGAATCATGTTGAACTCTATAAATTAGATTTGAATCTGGAAGAGGTTGAAGAAGATTCAGATAAGTGAAATCTCTCCCCCAAAAAACTCCTGAAATACCAATTATCACTCTATCGTTGACGGCCCTGATTTCTTGAATTGCCTTGGCATACGTCTCATAAGTTTCTCTTTCAAAGTTGTCAACTGTCTTGGGGTCACCCCAGTCTCCTTCGGGCTCATTCCATATATCTAGAATTACGTTGTTATATGGCTTGAGTTCTATTGCAAGTCGGATCAACGCTTCTATCGCTTCGTCATTTGGTAAAGGAATATCGTTGTAGCTGTCTAGCCCTCCTCCAGTAATAATGACATACATTCCCTGCCTTTCTGCTTCTTCAACAATGCGCTTTGTGTCATCTATATAAGGCTCAACTCTTCGCGCATAAAAGATTATCTCAATTTGATTCGCTCCCCATTGTTTTGCAATTGCCATCAAACCGAAAGAATACAAGTTATCCTGTGCCCACGTAGCATCAAGCCGATTAGGAATATCTACACCTTTGAGTTGTACTATTTCGCCTGTATCTTCCCGCTTGATGAACCCACCATCTACGTAAAGAGCCGGAAGAAGACGAAATCCTGCTTCGAGCCTAGAGAGGTTTCCACTAGTGTCAACATAATATCTGGCTAGATTTCCATCACTATCAGCAATCGCCTGTGTAGGTTTCTCACCATCTATGATAATATAGAAGTTGGTTGCGGAAGGATGCAATCGAATAAGTTTCTCGCGAATTCTCTCCAACGCATTTTTTACTTCATTATTTTGTTCAAATCTGGCGGCAACTTCAGCTCTCAAAACTTTCTGTGCACTTGCATCCAATTTGCTGACATCTTGGTTAGTGACTACCGCTAGGCGAAGCGAACCTATTTCAAGATCAATTACTTTATGATGTTGATAGTTGATTGCTCCAACAAGCGGATACATTTTTTTCAAATCGACTTTACCGCTTGCATCGCTTGCCCATGTGCTTATTGCAAGGGCTGCCACCGTAGATGTTGAAGTAGAAGTGGACGGCGGTGTTAGTGTTGGTGAAGGCGTAGATGATGAACTTCTTACGCTGGTACAGCTATATGTGGACGACAAGAGTAAGAAGACTAGGGAAAGATAAATCATCAGGTGTTGCAATTGGCTCTTCATTTTTGCCCTTTTCAAACACTACAAACTGGCTAACGAGACTGTCGAAAAACCCCTAGCTTCAAAATTTTTCATAAAAACTCCCGCAACAGGCTTAAAAATCGCCAGAATGTTGTTCAGAACACAAAAAACCAGGTGCTTTTCTGTATCTCTTTCCCGCTTTTCAAAAAATGATTTTTGAAAAGGGACTTGTTCGACAGTTTTAACGGCTGGCCTTACCTGCAAGTGAGCGGGAATCGAAAATAAAATCCTGCCGAGGCGTTGGAAACTACTTGAAAACGCGACACATACCCGCCAGTTAAGTGCATTCTATGTGGGCGCACTCACGGAAGGCGCGGAATATATGGTTTTAAAAGCTCGTTTAACATTTCGCCAAAAGGTGACAGTTCTTTTGCTTGTTCATCTATAAACATTCTCCCTTCTGGCACTGTATCGTCATGGTGGCCACTAAATCCGGAAAAAGCATAACATATATTATTTGTTTCAAAGAATGCAATACAATCTTTCATATATTCAAAATTAAATTTCCAGTCATACCAGCCAAATTCCCCAACTGTTAAATTCCAACCGTTTTTTTGTACATCCTGTGCATATCCTCTAATATCTGGTCTGTAACTTTCTGGAACATCTCTATTATTTTGATCCGCAGGTGCAGTTTTATACGGATGAACAACTATAGCATTTTCATGTAAATCTCTTTTTTTATCTTTTAGCTCAGACGCATCTCCTGCCCAACCGTTTTTTCCGCCAGTATAGGCAATTACTTTATTTGGATTATTTAATTTAGCTCTTATTATTTCAGCAGTTTCATTTAAAATCGGATTAAAGAATGAAGGCGGCCCACCAGAAGATTGAGTTTCTGCCTCGGATAATACAGTGAATATATCCACGCATATTTCCAGCCAAAACGCCGTATTCGGATCGGAAAGAAGCTTATTCCAGTCGTCTTTTACTTGTGAATCTAAAACAATGATTTGAACTGCGTTATAAAGGTCATCGGGGTATTTCTTCATACCTCTTGAATGTAAATCTAGCTGTACTCTTAATCCGTATTTTTGTTTGGCAAGTCTTACAGTATTTATAAGTTTTTCTACGTAGTGCTCATTCTCAGCAAAACCGGAATTCCATGGGATTACAACCCAGTTAAGCCTCATTTCTTTCATTCTTGAAAGTACCCCATCGATATTTTGGAGAACAATTGCTTCAGGCGCAAACCAAAAATGGGGAATCATACCACCCCGCAGCATAACTGTCTCTTTGGTGTCTGTTCTGATATAGTGGTTGCGTGGCGAAGATAATGGAGGTAGCAAAATCGGTTCATCTTCTCTTGAAAGCCTAGAAATATTTCCTCCCTCTTTGAAGTCAAGTTCATACCAGTCATTCGTGTTTCCAGATGTTTTGACAAAAATATATGCAGAACTTGGTTCAGGTTTTGTTCCATCCGGAGTCGGAGTAGAAGAATTTTTAGGTACAAGGTTGAAATTTATTATAACAACAGCATCTTGGAGTTTGATGTTATTTTCCTGCAAATAATTTTTCATTTTATGTAGACTATATTTCAAATCAGTCTGCATATCCAATAGACTTGCGGTAAACTTTTTGTATTCGCTGTAATCGGAAATTTTTTCTTGAGAGACATCATCTGGAACGATTACTGCAAGATTTAATCCGTCAAATCCGAAATCGAGGGTCCTTTTGTTTGTGGGTGCTAATTTGGGACCATCCGGCTGATTAATACTGGATAGGCAATTGAACCCACAAAGGGAAACATTCTTTCAGGATCAACTAATCCATTTTCATCACTTGCCCACGTCCTGGGTAAGATTTTCGTCTCAGGTGTAGGTGATGCGACTTGAATATCTGTAGCAGCTGGCACCAGCAACGTTTTTGCAATAGAGGTCGGCTTGAGAGGTTTTGGAACGCAAGCCTCAAGCCACGCGGCCGCAGAAATTAATCCGTATAATCTTAAGAATTCTCTCCTCTTCATTTGAAAATCTCCGTTCTCCCATCGACTTATAGAGTCATAATTGTACTGCTGTAGCATTCAACTATTTCTTCGGAGCAAAAAAATCCTCGGAACCGCTTATGGGAGGATAGAAACCTCCTCTTGTCAAGTTTGTATAGCGTATTAGGAGGAAATTTTTCTTTTTTACAACCGCGGACCTCCAGGGACGATAACATTACTGACACTATACAATAGAACCCTTCTCGAAACAAGAGGAGGCATTGCGAATTGATGACAGTCTCAAACTTCCAGGCTTGGGCTTCTCAAAGATAAAAATGGGGAAAACCCCTTGCACCGTCGATCAAGATTTTATCTCTTAACGAGGGGAATCCAGCCACGTTGTCCTGACTGCCCCAGATTTCGGCTCGCACAGGCTGCCTCGGATCAGGTAAGCGGCTGAATGATCAAACTAGCAAGCTAGCCTATGAACCTGGAAGGCAGGGAATCAAGCATCCGACGCATCGGAGGTAAATTACCCGGCAGGAAATCAAACCGCCGATGCAGCGGATGGAAATTACCCGGCAAGCAATCAAGCCTCCGACATGGTGGAGGAAAACTACCCAGCAAAGAATCAAGCCTCCGACATGGCGGAGGTAAATTACCCAGCAAGAATCAAACTTCCGCAGGAGTGCATCAAAACTACAGAGCCGAAAAACCAATATTACGGGTCTTTTGCCAGTCTCGGCAGACCAGACTGGAGGGTGCGGTTTAATCTAAGAAGACAATGTTTCGATCATTGCCAAAATTCTGTAACGATCTCGCTAAATTACCCATTCTTAGGTTGCCACTGTTGGACTCTCTCTAACAATTGCTCGGGAAGACTATAGAAATTTCTTGCAATCTCTGGGTGGGAAATAGTATCGTGCAATGCACCACCCATGTCACCAAGAATAGTTGCAAGAGGTTCAGGAAAACGTTCCCTATCAATCCCCCAATTTTCCAAAGCGAAAAACAAATCTGTAGCAATACAATTTGCGGAAATCGATTCACCGTTCTTCGCCTCTGCAACTCGTTCCCATGTCTGTTCGAAGTTTTCCATGACGAATCTTCCAATATTTTGTGCAATTATTCATCTCTTTTTTATACCTACGGACATCCAGAACAATAGCATGACTAACTCTATACAATGGAAACATCCTCGAAACAAGAGGGATGAATTGTGAATCAATGACAATCCCAAGTTCCCGGGCACAGGCTTCCCAAAGATAAAAAAACGAAAAAAACGGTTTGCTTCGTCGATCAAAGCACTATCCCCTGAAGAGGAGCTTGGTGAGAATTATTGGTTTCTCTGCCATCATGCGCGAACTTTCTTAACCACCAAGGTGTTGTGCATTCAAGCGTGGTTGGGAACCGTCCAGATCAGTAATACCGTAGACGTCCGCCAGATCGCTCACGTCCAGGAGCTTCCCGGTAAAACGCATCACCTCAGGGTCGCTTGCCAACGCGACGATGCCTCGGGCCGCGTAGTGGGGTGTCTCGGTCTGTCCTTCGAGTTCATCAACCGTGTGATGAGTAAACATGATCTCGGTTCGCATCCAACCCGGGGCAACTGCAATCACCGGAATGCCTTTCTCTTTGAGGTGGTAACCCAGGACGTACACCAGACGATTCTTGGCAGCCTTGCTGGTCCCATAGGGTGTCCACATGGGCGGTTCGGCGGTGTGCCAGGTGGTGGTGATAATGAGTCCTTTTTGGATGGGACCCATCAGACGTTTGAGCACCAACAGGCTGGTAATATAATCCGAGTACGGTCCCGCCAAAAGCATATGTTTGAACTGGTCCAGCGGCTCTTCCCAGACTTCCTCGCCTGACGCCGCCTCGTCATGTGGATCATGAGCACCCCATGCATTATTCACGAGAATATCCAGCCTGCCATGTTCTTTTCCAATGGTATCGACCAGCGCTTTTACCGCGGCAGGATCAGTATGATCACACTGGATGGCCTCCGCCTTCCCTCCAGCTTCGTGAACCGTATCCACTGTATCATCAATCGTCGTAGCCGGCAGCTCGCGCTGGGTGCTATGGCCCCTCGTGCTGCGACCCGTCACGATGACGTATGCGCCCGCCTGAGCAAGTTCCAGAGCAACCGCTTTACCTAACCCCCTGGAAGCGCCTGTGACCAGCGCAATTTTTCCTGTCAATTTTTGTACCTCGCTCATGAATACCTTCTTCTCCAAGCTTTTCGCTTTGGGCCAATTTCTTTTATCGATCAAATATCGAGAGGGGGCAGACCGTTCATACCAAGGATCAGCGAGATTTCGCTACCATGATGCAGATCGTGTTCCAATACGTGATAGATCACCCAACTGCGCGATACCTCATAAACCTGGCCATCCTCTGCTTCATCCGGGAAAGTTTTGGCACCGTCAGCGGGCGACCAACGGTGAAGACAGGCTTCGATAAATGTCCACGTTTCATCCAGTCCACGTGTCAACTCCACTGCGCTGCGTTCTGGTGAATCAGGCTGGCCCCACAACATGTATTCGTCCATCAATTTGTCTGGTTCCTGCAAAGTGCCACTGAACCAGCCTGCACGGACCGAAATAATATGTTGCACAATCTGCCCTAAAGGCCACATGCGCGGGGCAGGCTGTAGAAACAATTGTTCATTCGTCAGCGGAGCAATGCAGTCCTCCAGCCTCTTGTTATAGCCTGCCCAGTTCTCGTAAATCACCTCTAATGTCGATTGTGTATCGTGCGGCATTTGCTTCTCCTTTCGAATCGATATTCCATTGTAGCATCATTGAAGAAGCAGGAGCAGGCTAACACTCTACCCTGGCATCTCCCTCGAAACAGAACGGGTGAATTGCCAACTGATGACGGTCTCAAGCTTCCGGGCATCGGTTTCCCAAAGATAAAAGTGGGCAACTCAAAACACAAAGGGGATGAACATCTTTGTCCGTTGCATATACTCAATATATTCGTTGCCAAAATATTTGATGTTCTCGGCTTCCTCCATGCGCGCTGTGGTGAAAAGAAAAAACGTACACAGCAACGCCAGTCCTACATCCAACCAGGATGGCGATTTAAAGAACATGCCCCAGCCCAAAAAGAAAAGTGAACCATATAACGGGTGCCGGATATAACCATACAAACTGACTGTGACCAGCTTCGACGTTTTTTCGAACGCGTACAGTGACACATCACTTCTACCCGCATCCTGTTTCCCGATCTGATGCAAGAGTTCTCACCCCCAGGACGACCAACACCATAGACGCGATGAGCAACACCCATGAGATTAACTGATACCAGGCAAAGGGATTCTGAAACCACATCCACATGTTAAGCATGAACATGATCAAAAGGATCTCCCACGCGAAAAAGCGATAGAACCCATGTGCGCTTCGGCTCTGCAATGGTTTTCGAGATACCCAAATAAGAACCAGGCTGCCAGCCAAAAGTATGACCCATTGAGGAAGATTCAATTGAAACATGTTTCCGCCACCTTAATTCATGATCGAACTATTTCAGTTTATTATAACTGTATACTGAAACCGAATACCTCTAATGAATTGTTAAATAGACGCCGTGTCAGGTTATGGGAGCATGCACGCGTAAATCCAATAAGGGAATGAAGCGTCCGCCATATAACGGGAAGAGCCGCGCGGCGTTGAGTTCTTTTTGCAGCCGCGGAGAGGCATGGAGATAACGAAAGCTGCGCCGGCTTAACTTGTCAGCGTGTTTATTCTCGCGGCGCGGCACCCAGACCCAGGTCAGGGATTTGAAGCGTCGCGTCAGCTTTTGGGCGCGTCGATGAAGTGTGCGCGTGAGAGGCGAACTGACCGCTGCGTGTCCCAGCATCTGATCGATCACACATTTGGCATCGCCGCGCACCTCCACCGGCTCATTCCCGATCCGTAAATCTTCCAGCGCTTCGAGCCCCTCGATCAGGGCCAGATATTCCGCGGCGTTCGAACCCGCAGTACATTTTCGCACAAAGATCCCAAAGCCCCGCGCGATTTCCACGTTATCGCGCTCGATCACCCAACCGTAGCCAAGCAAACCAACATTGGCCTTCCACTCGCTGCTTGAGGCACGCAGCATGCCGTCAAATTGAAGGATGTACATACGCTCCGGAATGCAAAACAGCGACACGGGAGCGCGTCGCTGTTTGCGAATAAAAGGGAGAAAAGAATAAAGAAACTCGGAAGGTATTTTCCACTCGCTCCTTATTATTCTATAAATCCAGGAAGCTGGGGTTAATACAATGTTATGGATTGGTTAATAAATATGTACACTTAAAACATCACTGACCAGCCGATAGAGGAATGTAGTAGAGCCCTCCAAAATCCTTGACTGCGATCAGTGCCGAACCATCCGGCGCGGCCGTCAACCAGGGTGAATATCCTTCACCAGTTAATGCCCAATATTTCTCCAGCTTGCCATCGGAAAGAGAAACCAGCGAAACGCCATGCGCAGAGGCGGCGGCAAATTGACCGCTTTGCGCCAGATAGACGAGGTTCAAGTCGGGGTAGTCGCGCGGGGTGTGGCCGGTAAACTTGAGTTGAGGCTGAACCGTCTGCGGCTCGTCAACTTTTACAACGTCATAGACATCCTGATAAGTTGGTACGGTTTCCTGTTTAGGCAGCTCTACGAACTTCCCGTTGGGAAACAGAAGCAACGTGTCATGTTCGTGATTATAGATGTAGGTTTGTTTGGTGTGAGAATCATACAAATACGTTGCCTGATTATGTGGATGATTGGCGCGGACAAACAAATAATAGCCGCCGTTCTCGTGATCGATCAAAGAACCCGACGCCGACATATCATCCGGATACCTGAGGTCCAAACCAAAGATATCAGCCAACACATTGGTCATCTTCGGCGGATTAGCATCGAAATCAACGATGAACAGATTGCCGATGCCATTTAAAATGATTTCGTGGTCACTCAAGCTGTCAACCCAGGGTGCGCTCTGTCCGAAATCGCCTTTCAGAGTCAGGCTCTTCTCAACCTGTCCGGCTTCGCCATCGATCAAATACAATGTACTGCCTGCATTACTGCCGCTGCGACCATTGAGGTGGGCAATCACTAGATGTCGATCATCGGACAACCAAACGGATCGATCCCAATGGACTTCATAAGGAGTTGGGGCCACTTCGGGAATGGGTTTCACCTCAAAAGTGGCACCATCCAGAATCCAATACGCGTTCTCGCTTTGTAACAGAATCCTGCTATCGTCCGCTGTGTAAGCTCCAATTTGCGTAAACGTCTCCGGGTAACGATCTGTAAGCTGTTCCTCTCCCAACTGACAGGGAGTCAATGCCACCAATTCACCGGAGGTGTCCAGATATAAAAGACGGCCATCCCTCAACCAAACATAGCGATCCCGTAAACCGTCTGCAGCAGAAAATTTGCTGTCCGCAGAACACACCTCGCCCGTTTTCCCGTTCAGGAAGTGCAATGTGAGTCCGGTATCCTGTGTGGCAAACACAAAATAAGAACTAGCCGAGGACCAACTACCAGCCAGGGCCACTGCGCCGTTCAGTAAAGGTTGAATTTCAGTTTTGGAAATTCCCACATCAATATCGGGAACAGGTGTGGGCACGGGGGGCCGCATCGCATTCGGGTCTTCCATCGGCGAATAATATTTTTTCTTCATGGCAGCCAGGCGATCCTCGCAGACCAAGGGACCCGCCGGAAGTTCCCCGGCGGATTCGTACACCCGTAACGAAACGGGCGAACTGAAGTATTCCCGATAAAAAGCCGATAGCAGGTAGTAATGCCCGCCGCCTTGATAACACCAGTTTTCTCCGGCCAGGATCACAGGCCGTTGGATAAACAACAAATCGCGCGGCGTTAACGCATCCAACGATTCCGGGTAATGCCCTTCGCGCGCTCGAAAGTGGTCAAGAGCTTGCGCAATATGGGCAGCCCGCTTTTCGGTCATCTCCTGATAAGAAACACTCCAACCCACCTCAAAAGATTGGTACAACATCAAAGGCACGATAAGCAGAAATAATAACCCGGCAAAACGACGGGAACCTGGCAATACAACCGTCATCACCATCCCGGCTCCAATCCCTACCAGAGCCGATTGTTGCAGCAGAAAAACGCCCAGGAGGCCATCGTTGGTATGATCCCATACCGATCCCCAAAAGATGGTATAGGCCAAATAGATTACTACAATAAAAGCCAGACTCAATCTTAACCACTTCATCCATTCGAAACGGTGAATGACGCGTTCTGTATCCTGAGTTGGCGCTGAACCGAGTCCCTTGGTGATCAAAAACGCAGATGCCACAACCGCCAACCCTGGCATCACATAGAACATGAATAGAGAAAGAAATGCCATAATGCGAAATGGCGGACTACTATAATCCGGTGGGTTATTCACCAACCAGTTGGTAAGAAAGAATATACCAATGGATAATAAACTCAAGACAACTGCCAGCCGGCCGAATCGTTTGGCAAGAGCCCAGCCCAGGGATAGAATCAAGGCGCCAGGCAACACTGAGTATTCAACTGCCAACTGGGTATTCCAGAATAGGCCGAACAAAACGATCATCAGCAGGCTTAGTAGGACGACCAGGATTTGCGTCCGTCGATCCATGCGCAATAGTTCTTTAATATTCAGAACCACGAGCGCCATGACCCCCAGTATGGAAGGCGCCAATAAACGGGATAGCTGAAAAAAGGGTTGGTCATAAGGCTGGGTAATAAAACGCATGGTCAGGAAAAGAGCCGATAACGCCAGAATGCCAACGCTAAACAAAAACAAGAGAAAACGACGGGCGGCCTTTTCCGCATCCTGACCGCGCAGGATAAATACGCTCATCAGCGCTATCAGAGCAGCGGGAATAACACCTAACTGATCGTAGAAAGTCGTAGACATCTGTGCATCCCTTCCTTATAACTCGTCAATTCGATGGAAGCGGAATATAGTACAAACCATCCCCGTCTGCCGCGACAACAAGTGCCTCCCCTCGCGGGGAGAGGATCATTCTGTTTGAAGCTCCATTACCGGCCAATTCCCAAAAACGGATCATTTTTCCATCCGGGATGGACACCAAAGATATGCCCTGCGAAGAACTGAAAACAAGCTGAGATGAGGCAGGCAAATATTGGGGAATCATTTGAGGTTGCTGGCGCGGACGATGTCCATCCACTACCAAACGATGTTGATCTTCAGGCCCGCCCACCCAAACCATTTCGTATTCATCCGTCTCCGGTGCTGGATACTCAAATTTCGGCAAGCGCATCCATTGTCCATCTGAGAAGAATAGCATGGTATGAGTATCGTGCTGGAAGACTTTTACCTGCCGTGTTTCTGAATCGTATAAATATACATTCTGATTACGAATATGGTTGGCGCATAGACCAATATAATAGCCATTCCCATCAGAATTGCGTACAAAATCCATGGAGGAGAAATCAGTCGGATAGGAAAGATCCAGAAGAAAGACATCTCGAACCAGATCAGTTGCCTTGGGTGGATCGGAGCGAAGATCCAAAACATTCAACAAACCGGCATATTGCACCAGGAGCTCATCATGAGTCAACCAATCCGCAATGGGAGCATCGACCGAATCAGAAGTGCCAGTCAAAGGGATACTCATATCCACCTGAGCAGAGGTCCCATCAATAATGGAAATCGTAGCGTCCTTATCTGGCGTCTGCCTGTTCAATTGCGAGATCGCTAAACGCGCTCCACCCGGCAGCCAGGCAAACTGATCGTTTTGATCTTCCGATGAGTCCGGCTCTATATCAGGAATCTGCTGAACTTTCAGACTTGCACCATCCAGGAGCCAATATGCTCCCTGACTCTTCAACAGTACGCGTTCTCCTGTCGCATCAAAGGTAGGCACCTGTGTGAACCCGGTCGGATAACGATTCGTCAGATCTTCCACATTATCAACACACGGTGTGAATGATACGACCTCTCCTGTTTCGGATACATAGAGAAAATTCCCATCCGGTAACCAGGCATAATGTTGATATAAGCCATTCGATCTTTCCCTCGCTTTCCATTTGTTTTTGGCAGCCTGACAGGATTCCCCGGTTTCTGCTTTGAGGAACTGCAAATCGATCTCAACAGGCTCTTTTGAATCTCCCGAATCTCGGGTCGTCCCAAAGACCAGATATTTGCCATCGGGGGACCATTTCCCAACCGAAAGCGAAGGTGCCTTAAGAATGGGTTCGACCACAGTTCGCTGCGCAGAGGCAATACTGGTTGGGAGAGGAGTAGGGACAGGCATGGAATTCGCATCCATCTCATTGTGCATTGTCAGGTTGGACAGCTTCACATCACATTCCCACGTTGTATCTGGAACATCTCCCGCGGAAGCATATACGCGTACGCTCAAATAAGGAGAGCTCCAATGTTCGCGATAGACTGCGCCTAGACGGTAGTAATTTGGCCCACCCTGATAACACCAATTTTGACCTAGTATGATCATGGGGAGCGGAATCCGCAACAACTCACCCGGGATCAACTCCTTCAATGCCAGCGGATACCAACTTGTTTTGGCGTGATATGTCTCTATTGCTGCCTGGATGCGTGCAGCGCGTTCTTCTGTCATCTCATAGGGATGGAAACTATTTCCGGGGAACATGACCGTCCAGGAAGTCAGACCGACCACGGATACCACCAACACCAATCCAAACCAACGACGCCAACCAGCCAGGGTTCCCCCCATGACCATGCCTGCCGCAATGGCTGTCCATGCGGATAGGATGATCATGAAAAGGCCCCGTACACCATCATCCGTTCCATCCCATATACAAAGCCATACAATGGTGTACATAAAATAGCCCAGCAAGGCTGTCATGAGAATCGATCGCACCAGTATGGACCGCCATGAAATCAACCCAGACTCTCTAGGTACGGGAAACGATTTAAGAATACCTGAAAATAGTATTGCAACAGTGGCAACGCCAAGGCTCGGCAATACCAGATAATTCGCCAAACCGAACAAGGAGGATAGCCATCCGACTGAAGCATCAGGCGGCAAAGGTAACGATCCCATTTCCAGGCTATTGAAGACGAACAAATAAAGTAGAGTTATCAAGCCGATCAAAATAGGATGGCGACCTTCTCCCAACCAAACAATAAAAAGAAGTATTGCGATTATAAAAATTGCTGAAATGAAAAAAAACGCCTCAAGATCCTGTCCTTCACCTTTCAATCTGTCAACGACAAGTTGCACACTGACCAATACGGCCAACACAATCAGGGCTCGCACAAATGCAATCTTTTCCCCACGATGCAAATTTCTCCACTCGTGCCGCTGGAGCAGGGCCATTACGACGACACCGATAAGCACCGGCGACAACAAAACGGAATAGCCATATCCCCCTGGAGATAGCAGCCAATTGATGACCAGGATGACTGTGGATAATCCCAATCCTGTCCATATCAGGAATAGAAAATAACGCCGCCCCAGCGTCGCCGGATTCCCCCGCGTGTAAATGAGTCGCCCGGCCATAAAGATCAATCCTATTGGAATTGCGATCAAAATCAATGAGATGGTTGAGATCATCGGTGTATGTCTTTGATTAGTTCAGTTCTCTTTGATTGATCAATTGTTTGATTGCCAGGAGGAACACGGGCAATAAGAGGAAGAACACCCACTGCAGCCACAAATACAACATCCAGAGAATATCCGCGCCTCTTGAAGATGGAACGATGACCCAGTTGATCAACCCATCTGAAAAATACATCTTATCCAGCCAGGCGCCCAGAATCGAAAGTGTGATGCCCCAAAACAAAGCCGTCATTTGGATTGGCACGGCGCGGCTGCGGATGTAAATCAACGCGCCAAGGACCATCATCAGAACGGAGAAGGCAAAGAACGGCGTTCGATTATCGAAGTAGGAATCATCGAAGGCCTGGATAATTAATAAGGGCGTAGCCCCGTAGAAGGCGAAAGAAAGACGCGTCCAGTCTACAGAAAGGCTTTGTCCGATGCGGCGCAATGGAAGCGGCAGCAAGGAGGGTTGAGGATCCGTAAGGAACGCGGCGAGAACCAGCATGGAGGCAGCTAAAAGCATGGTCACGAGAAACAGCCATAAATTGGTCCGATACGTCACCAGTCCACAGTAGCTAAATAACAATCCGCCAAATGGATAGGCCCAGCGCGGCAAGCCGCGTGCCAGACCAATCAGAAAAAATGGAAGAGATGCAGGAACAATTACTTTACCGAGAAAACCAATATCATGTTGCCAGCCGGGCTGCAATCGCGGAAGAGGTAAATAAGTTGCCAGAATCAAAAGGAATCCCATAATCAGGAAGGGACTCCACTCGAATAGGGCTTGTTGCCAGGAATCACGCCCATCAGGTGCCAGGGGCGGTAGATCTTCTGATGAAGTTAGTTGTTGCAGGATCTGAATTCGCTTACGTAATTTTCGTTTCCACCCCTGCCAATGGGCATTCATAATCACGCGCGGCGCATCGCGTAATTCTCTTAAAAGGAACAAGCCGAATCTAAACGGACTTTGAGACCATGCCTCATCAGCTCCTTCCCGGAAGACGGAGTACATCTCATTTCCAAAAGTTTTCAGGTACTCACGCGGATAAGCCCGCAGAAGCAAGTGATACAACCGAGCGATCACTTGGGGCGGATGATTCACGTATGCTCCTCTCCAATACGCTGTTTTGCAGCGATCAGCAGGTTTTGCAGGCGGGCAACTTCGGCTTTCAATACGCTTCGCCCATGTTCGCTGAGGCGGTATACCTTACGATCGCGGACGGCGCCTGTTGCACCGACATCCTCCAGGCGAACAATCCAGCCTAAATCGAGAAGGCGTTTCAGGGCCCCATACAATGTGCCGGTACTGAGAACAATACGGTTTTCGCTCAACGCCTGCACATCTTTCATGATGGCATAGCCATGCTTGGGTTGCGGCGAAAGGCTAAGCAGGATGAAATAGGTAGATTCAGTGAGAGGGATTTCTGTTAATGTTTCCATAATACTATACGCATATATGTCGTTAAGCGACATGTTGATTAGCGATATAATACTACACTAGTGTAGAAATGGCAAGCATTTGCTACAACGAGAAGGTAAAGGCACTAAACATCGAAAACACATTATCATTCCATCTGTTTTGAGTACCCATCCCCTAAAGTTAAGAGCCACTAAATCTTAAGATAATTGGAAATCTTTTTTGAAAGCAAGTTTTAAAGCTAATCTTCTGTATAATAAACAGAAACCCTGTAATACGTAAACCATATCCATGACAACGAGCAATACGGATTCCAAAATTAACAAAGAAATTTTTTTACACAGCCTGCTTCCGCTGTGCGTTGGAGTTTATGCCTCTGCACTGCTCTTCTGGACCATGGCATACGGACCAGGTGTCACTCCTGATTCCACCACCTATCTGGCGGTGGCAAAAAATCTACTGGCCGGGAACGGGTTCTACGGCAATGAACTTTCCGTGGCACATTACCCACCACTTTATCCCCTATTGCTGGCGGCCGTTGACATTTTTGGCACCAGTGAGAATTTGCTGGCTCCCCGTTTACTACATGCCATATTATTTGGCGCCAACGTGTACCTGGCCGTATATGCTGTACAAAGAGCTACTGATCATAGCTTTTGGGCTTCAGCATTGATCTTGTTTCTTTTCATTTTTTCCGCACCGCTTCTTCTAATCTATTCAACAGCCCTATCCGAGTCACCTTTCATTCTGTTTTTGTTGGGCAGTCTGCTGCTTTGTTCTTCCTACTGTCTCCGACCCTCTACCAAGCTTCTTGTAGCAACCAGTCTGGCCGCCGGTTTGGCAATTGCGACCCGTTACATTGGTATCACCTTATTACCCACCATCGTGGTGGGTATGGTGCTTTTTGGAAATAACTCCATCACGCAAAGAATTCGGGGGGCTTTTATAGTAGTCCTCATTTCCTGCGTGCCGATCAGTGTATGGGTGATCAGCAATCTCCTTGTGACGCAATCTGCCGCCGACCGGTCTTTTGCGTTTCACCCGATTGGCATCGAACAAGTAAAAATGTTAATGGGCACCTTATATTATTTTTTCCTGCCCATCCAATCGCCGGGCTGGATTCAGGCCCTGCTGCTGTCAGGAATCGCTGCAGCCTTGTTAATAGCAGTACTTAAGATTCTTTTTCCAGCGGCCTCTCAAAAAGAGAGCCAAGAAACTTTTCGACTCGTCCTGATTTCACTGTGTTTGATGTTTTTTCTCACCTACATTTCCTTTCTCGCAATCTCAATCTCTTTCTTTGATGCGCATACACCTCTGGATTTCCGAATATTAGCACCGGCTTTTTTACCCCTCTTAATCGCCATCGTTGTATTGATCTGGTGCCTGTTTCAATCGCCGGAGCAGAAACTCCTCAAGTGGGGCCTGCTCAGCCTGGCAATTCTCTCCATCGCGTTCAACGCCGGGAATGCCGTTGCGCGCCTGACCGATATTCACAAGAATGGCATTGGCTATTCATCGAAACTGTGGAGGGAGGCAGAAATCCTACACTATCTAAAATCCGTTTCTTTGAATGAAAGTATTTATACAAACGGCGTCGATGTCTATCGGTTTTGGATAGGAGCTGAAGCAATGACACTTCCCAAAAAAATGGATGAAACCACGCTCATCACCAATGATGCTTACCCGCAGCAACTCCAGGATTTATGTCAGGATGTCAGGGAAGGCCATGGGACCATCGTATTTTTCACCACCATACGCCGATCATACTTCCCCAAACTTGCTGACTTAAAGTCGAAATGTGACCTTCCCATTCTTAAGGAATTCAAGGATGGATTTATCTTTGGAAAACAAGCAAGCACAAATCCCAAATGAAATTGGATCGGGCGATGAATTTCCAAACTCGCGGGCAGGGTAAAGGGGAATGCAAATTTTCCAGAACGGGATTCTGCTGAAACAAAATGCGGGCAGAGTTTATGCATTGCATGACACATACACTCTGCCCGCAGCAATTGGGGTTTAACAAACACCAGGCTGCCATCCCTGGCTACTTATCTATTCACACTGTAAGGTAATCACATTCGCGCCCGCGTTGTAGCTATAGCCATCTTTTGCCACATTTGTGACCTGGAAGCACCAACTTCCTTTCGGGTTACGCTGCCAACTCGTGGTCAACGTGAGAGTCCCATCTGCGCCAGTAACGCCACTGACCTGTCCTTGATTCGGACCGGCATAGGAAGCAGTGACAGTGACCCCAGCCACCGGCTGGTTATTCTGATCCGTGATCAGGATCGTATCCACGCCCCGGTAGCGTCGCGCAAGCTGTTGCCTTGTCACGCTTTGCGATTGAACATGCAGTTCCTTCTGAATGGCTTGTTCAACAGTGATCGTAACGGAAGCGCTACCGGTGGCTGCGTCATTATCGGTGACGACCAGCACCGCCTCATACACGCCGGGAGCTGTGTACACGTGAGACGGATTTACCTGGCTGGAAGTATTACCGTCGCCAAAATTCCAGGCGTACGTGCTGATCGCGCCATCGGAGTCGGATGAACCATTCGAGCTAAATTGGACCGTCAGAGGTGCCGTTCCATTTTCTGGGTTCGCCGAGGCAACTGCGACGGGAGGTTGGTTACTCCCACCACCACCGCTACTGTAGGTGCTTTCATAAGCTCCCATGTCTGGCGCGTTGCCGCTGTAATCGCCCGTACTTAGGTTTACAAGCACATTGCCGTTCCATTCAAAGTGGGCCGTGCCTGCATCGATCAATGGGGAATGGGATTGCAATGAGAAATCTCCGGAAGTCGAATCAACGAACTGCGGATCTTTACTCATATTGCCTGTCTCCCAGTTAATCGTGGCGAGGTTGCCATTGGCAACACCTGCCTGCCCGCCTTGCAAGTCGGAATATGCGAACGTGAGCGTGCTATTTGATCCGTAGTTGGCAACAAAAATTTCCTGTGGAGCGTCATTCCAGAAAATCGTATTGACAAAGGTGGGGTTGGAATAGTACGAATAGATCGCACCGCCTTCCTTGACCGCATAGTAACCGGTGCTCACATTTTCGATGGTGTTGCCAGTAATGGTATTGTTGATGAAATTGGGAGAACCGTAATACAGGTACAATCCGGCGCCGCGAGCATTACTGTTCAAGGCTGCGTTGACATGATTATCGCTGATGAGGTTCCCGGTCAGAATCGCGTTCGAGCTTCTGAGGAACAGGCCCGCACCATAGCCGCTGGGCGTTATATATCCTCCGGCTATCGAGAGCGTATTCCCACTGATCACGTTATCCGTGAGGATGGGATTCGAATACCAGATAGCCAATCCGCCGCCATTGGATGTACCGCCCTGCCCGGCCTGGTTATTGATGATCGTATTGTCGGTCAGGGTGGCATTCGAGTTATTTAGATAAAGTCCGCCCCCGGAGTTCTTCGCCAGATTATTCCGAATCGTACTATGACGGATGGTGGGACTCGAACCATTGATGTAGATCCCGCCGCCACTATCATTCGGACTGGCGCCCGTGGCGTGCCCCTTTTCGATAATGGCATAATCAACATTGCTTGAGTCAGATCCACTACCGAAGCGGATGCCCAGCCAGCCCGGACTGGTGGCTGCTGTGAACATAATGGGAGCACTGGCTGTACCATCGGCAATGAGGGTACCGTTCACGGTTAAGCTGTACCAGCTTTGAAAGATTACTTCAACACCCGGTTCGATGGTCAACGTTGCACCAGAGGGAACAGCAATGTTGCCATTAACCAGATACGGCGACCCGGCCACCTCCCAGGTGCCAGAAATATTTCCACCAGCAATAGCGGTCCCCGCGGAGAGCGGTGCCGCAGCTACGGTCGGTATCGCCATTGCCAGTACAAGTATCGTTATGAACAAAAATTTCGTAGTTTTACCAAACATTGGTTATCTCCTTTTGGCATGGAATTATTTTGGGGTAATTCTTGCGTAGCTTGAGGTTTAAATTTAATGGAACTCCTTTCTCTCCTCATGAGCTTTACCGGCATGCCAAAAGGCTTCGGGTCTCATGCCCCCGTATACGCAATTTGCCGTTTGAAAACTCGTGGCACAGTGTAACGAATAAATCTGAACAAATTCTTACGAAGATCATTCAACTTTATTACAGAGTGCCGGCAATTTAAAAAATTTCACTGCCGCCCGTTCCATAGGTGTGAGACAAGCGGCAAGGGATCACGTTCATATGAAAAAAGCTTCAAATGATACAATTAAAAATGAGCGACTGACTGACAATGCATCGTCAAACCAAGCACAGACCCAGCATCGGTTTTATCTCCACCTGGCCAATCTATCAGGGCACCACCATAGACCGCTACGCTCATTCCTTGATCCAGGGTATCAGCGCCGCGGCCAACCAGCAGCAATGCAATCTCTTGTTGGGCGGTGGGATAGCGCCGAACGATTACAGGCATATCATCTGGCCTTAAGAGCAGCGGGCCTTCCGGAAAACCCAAACCTGATCGCCTTTGGCGAAGGTTGAAGGCTTGACGCGCAATGCCGTCCTGCAAGAGTTCACTCGACATCTTTCGTACCCAACAGCGCATCGCGGATGAGAACGGATTACGCACCACCATTCAGATGACGTATGTGAGTTTGTTCAACGAGGAAGCTGTTTCAATCTCTAAAGAGCATCATGCCACCTTTGGCGCTGAAATCGGCTCCACGTTTTTGGGAATCCAATGTAAAGAATTCCGCGAGAAATATCTCGACAGGATGACACGCATCACTGAGTTTTAAAACCTTCAACCACAAAGGAGACAAAGGGTCACAAAGGAAATCTTTAAAATCCTTTGTGTACCTTCGTGACCCTTTGTGGTTAAAAAATCGGAGCATAATGAATTTTCCTCACATGATCTACGGCGGTGACTACAACCCCGATCAATGGACGCCCGACGTTTGGCAGGAAGATGTGCGACTCATGCAAGAAGCAGGCGTCAACCTCGTTTCGCTTGGCATCTTTTCCTGGACCAGGATGGAGCCGCAACCCGGGCTCTTTGATTTCTCCTGGCTCGATCAGATTATTGACCTGCTATATGCTCACGGCGTTTCTGTTGACCTTGCCACGCCCACCGCCTCCCCGCCCGCCTGGATGATTAAATTGCACCCTGAGATGTTACCGATCAACGCCGATGGCATCACGCTTTGGCATGGCTCACGCAGGCATTATTGTCCTCACAATCCCAATTATCATCAATACGCCAAGCGCATCGCCGCACAACTCGCCGAACACTACAAAGATCATCCCGCGCTTGCCATGTGGCACGTGGACAACGAATATGGTTGTCACGTCGGCGAATGTTTTTGCGATAACTCTGCCGCCGCCTTCCGCCTGTGGCTCAAAGAAAAATATGGCACGCTCGACCAATTAAATTTTGCTTGGGGCACTGCCTTTTGGAGTCAAATTTATACAGATTGGGATGAGATTCATCCGCCCAAACGTGCGCCCGCGCACATCAACCCGACGCAACAATTGGACTGGGCACGCTTCTCTTCGGACTCATGGCTGGTCTGCTTCGAGCACCAGAAATCCATCCTGAAAGCAATCACACCTCACATCCCGGTCACAACCAACTTCATGGGCTTCCACAAAGGCGTGGACTATTTCAAGTTCGCGCAGCATGAGGACCATGTTTCACAAGACAGCTACCCCGACACCTTCGACCCCGAATGGATGAAGCAAGCCGGCATGGTCTGTGACTTGATCCGCTCGGTCGGGGAACGCCGTCCGTGGTTATTAATGGAACAAGCCACTTCGCAAGTTAACTGGCGGCAACGCAACGCGGTCAAACGTCCGGGCGTAATGCGCCTGGGCAGTTACCAAGCGATTGCCCGCGGCGCGGATGGGGTCATGTTCTTCCAATGGCGACAATCCAAAGCCGGTGCAGAGAAACATCACAGCGGCATGCTTCCGCATGGTGGCATAGAAACGCGCGTGTGGCGTGAGGTCAAAGCGTTGGGTAACGAATTGAAGAAGCTCGATTCGGTTCTCACAAGTCAAGTCAAAGCCGAGGTTGCCATCCTCATGGACTGGAACAATTGGTGGGCGCTCGAACTCGACAGTAAACCATCCTCTGATTTGAAACTCGTCCCGCAGTTGTATCACTATTACAAGCCATTTCATGATCGCAATATCACGGTTGACTTTGCCCATCCTGAATCAGATCTATCCAAATATAAATTAGTTGTTGTACCCAATCTGTATTTGGTCAACGATGTGTCAGCAACAAATATAAACAACTACGTTCAGAACGGCGGCAACTTGTTGATGTCCTTCTTCAGCGGTATTGTGGACGAGAATGAGCACATTCGTCTTGGCGGCTACCCTGCGCCCTTCCGCGAGCTGTTGGGATTGACTATTGAAGAGTTCTCGCCCTATGCTGAATCCCAAACCAACTCGGTCTGCACAAACGACGACAAACGATTTTCATGTTCGTTTTGGAGTGATGTGATTCATCTAAAGAATGCCAGGACCCTCGCAAACTTCGAAAGTGATTATTACGCGGGCAACCCGGCAGTGACACAAAACCAATTCGGCAAAGGCAACGCCTTTTATGTTGGCACACTTCTCGATCAAAATGGCATGGACTGGCTGTTAAATCACATTTGCGAAATCGCAAGCGTTCGACCTCTCAAGTTACCCAGTGGCGTCGAACTACTGCACCGGACAAACGGTGAAAAAGAGTTTATATTCATACTGAATTATTCAAATGAAAAAGTGACCATCCCCTTGGCAAGAAACGGGATGAACTTGCTCACAGGCAGCCCGGTGAATAATTCAATGGAGCTTGAATTAAAGGGTGTTGCCATCATTCAATTGAATGCTTCGTAACGATCCGTTCCCTCCCATAGTTACCTTGAGATCCGGGCACTATCCGTTGAATCCAACTATTCGATTACAATAGCCCTGCCCTTCCGGCAATGAAGGGTTTAACAAACCTTGAAAATGTACTGCAGAATTTATTTCGCTCGTGTACGAACGCGAATAAGAACATCGCGGTACAGGAAATGACTATGCTTGACTTTCCACATCGCCGCTTCAACCCGCTCACAGGCGAATGGGTGCTTGTCTCGCCGCAGCGCGCCAAACGTCCCTGGCTGGGACAAGTCGAAAAGACTCCGCCCGAACATCTCCCCGCGTACGATTTAACTTGTTATCTCTGCCCGGGCAATGAACGCGCCGGCGGAGTCGAAGAATCCTGATTATCAAAACACCTTTGTGTTCACTAATGACTTCGCGGCTTTACTGCCGGATTCATCCCCTGAGACCGCCTCCAACCACCCGTTGCTGGCTTCCGTTTCCGAGCGCGGGCTTTGCCGCGTTGTCTGCTTCTCTCCGCGCCACGATCTAACTTTGCCCGAGTTGGATCTCGCTTCCATTGAAAGAGTCATCAACACCTGGATAGAGCAAACCGTTGACTTGGGCAAAAAAGACTTCATTCAGTATGTGCAGGTTTTCGAAAACAAAGGCGCCATGATGGGCTGCTCCAATCCGCATCCGCACAGCCAGATTTGGGGCACAGAACATATCCCCAACGAACCCGCCAAAGAACTCGAACATCAGAAAGCGTATTTCAACGAACATGATCGCGCGCTGTTATCCGATTATTTGGCAGAGGAACATAAACGTAAGGAGCGCATTCTATATTCCAATGACGACTTCACCGCGCTGGTCCCCTATTGGGCGGTGTGGCCCTTTGAAACCATGATCATCGCGCATCGGAACGTTACACGCCTGGACGAACTCAGTGCAGCAGAAGTCAGCAGTCTGGCCGAGATTATGAAACAAATTACCACGCGCTATGATAATTTATTCGAAGTTTCATTTCCATACTCGATGGGGTTTCACCAGGCACCTTTCGATGACCAGCTACATCCTGAATGGACTCTGCACGCGCATTTTTATCCACCTTTATTACGCTCTGCGACAGTACGCAAATTCATGGTAGGCTTCGAGATGCTGGCCATGCCGCAACGTGACATTACCCCCGAAACTGCCGCTGAAAGATTGCGCTCACTCTCTGATACCCATTACAAAAGCTCATGAATTTAGTTGAACAAGTTACTGTTTTCTATCGTGAAAAATTCGGGCAGGCACCTGTTCATATCGCACGCGCGCCGGGACGCGTGAATTTGTTGGGTGAGCATGTGGATTACAACGATGGATTTGTCCTACCCGCCGCCATCGACCGCGCCACTTACGTTGCCTTCTCCCCCACAGAGGCGGATCATTCCATGCTCTGGGCTATGGATTTGCATCAAGGAGCTTCCTTCTCATCGGAAAGCATTCCGTCAAAAACCCAGGCAGATGACTCACGCTTGCCAGAATGGACACTTTATCCCGCAGGAGTCATGTGGGCGCTGAAGGAAGGAAATTTAAAAACGCCCAACATACATGCAGTCTTTGCATCCAATGTTCCGCAGGGGTCGGGATTAAGCTCATCCGCTTCCATTGAAATGGCATTCACGATTGTGTGGCAGACCCTGGGAGGCTGGACGCTTCCACCAATGCAGCGTGCCCTGCTCGGACAAAAAGCCGAGAATCAATACGTGGGTGTCAACTGTGGCATTATGGATCAGTTTGCCTCAGCCTGTGGCGTGGAGAACAAACTGCTTCTGCTCGATTGTCGTTCCCTGGCATGGAAAACGATTCCCTTGCCAGAAAATGTTTCCATTGTCATCGCGGATACCACAGTGCGTCGCAAGTTAACAACCGGCGAATATAACAAACGCCGTGCCGCCTGCGAAGAAGCCGTGCAATTGCTTAAACGGGATTTGCCGAACATCCAGTCTCTGCGCGATGTCAGCGTGGAAGATTTCAATCGGCTGGCGGGAAAACTGCCGGAGGTCGTTTCGAAGCGAGCGCGTCACGTGGTGGAAGAAATCGAGAGGTCGCAACAGGCTGAGGCTTTGTTGGAAGCGGGGAATGTCCAACGCTTTGGCGAGTTGATGAACGAATGTCACGCCAGCCTGCGCGACTTGTATGAAGTATCCTGTGCCGAACTGAATACAATGGTGAACGTCGCTCAATCCCTTGATGGATGTTTTGGCGCGCGGTTAACCGGCGCGGGCTTCGGAGGCTGCACTGTCAATCTTGTCGCAAACGAAAACACTGAAATTTTTGCGCAAGAGTTGGCAAAGGGTTATGAAGCCGAAACAGGATTGCATCCGGAGATCTATATTTCTCACGCATCCAATGGCGCTGAACTACTGCAATAGTCGTTCTCCGTAGTGTCGTTATTTTTTTAAAATATCTTATTTCACCAGTGTAATCTTTCCAAATGTGCGCGGGTCGGCATAGGTGCGAATCGTTGAAGTGGAGAGCATGGCCTTTTGTCCTGCGGACGCGTTGTCGGTGTCGCTGGGGCTGATATTCATACCGAAGGTCGCGCCTTGCTCAAGGGAAATACCAGCCAGCACTTCTTTCGGAATAAAGACTTCCAAAATATAACCATCCTCCGTGACGGTGTACGCTTGCTGAGTGGAATCAATTGTCCCTGCCGCGGCAGGGCCGTTAAACCAGGCATAGGCGATTGGAGGCACTTGATCCAGATCACCAATTGAAAGACCAATCTGGTAATCATCATCGTTCATGCTCGCCTCGGTGTAATCCTGTTCCAATTGTGTATCAAACTGCAACTCGATATGATCGCCGTGCCAGAGATTCGCATCCGCATCCGGCTGGACATGAATATCATCGGTAACTTTAAAGCCAAAATACAAGCCCTCAGGCGCCCAGCCCACCCAAGCCTCCATCGATAGATCCTGTGGCCCTGCCCAGCTTTGGGGTGAGAGACTATAGACCACCTGTGACGGATCGTTCAAGATGAAATCTGGAATCGAGGGCCAATCCTCGGTTTTGCCATCGAGAACGATGCCGCTCACCGAGTGGATTTCCTTTTCAAACGGGCGCGGCGCAATGACCGTCGGCGCAGGAGTAGGACGCGGCGGTCCGCCTGAAGCGAGGCCTTTGCGAAGGGCATCCAAAAGTGATTCATTTCCCTGACTCAGTTCCCAGATCATGACACCTGCCAATCCCACATCGCGCGCATAACCTGCTTTTGCTTCCAGGGATTGAGGGTCATCATAACTGATGAAGATTTGGGTTTCAGGATCATATAGCCACGGCACATGAGCCTCGGGGCTCCAATAGCGTTGATATTTCGATGTATAGTTTTGTACTATGTCGTTGTAATTGTAGGCGCCATCTTCCTCAGTGCCTGGCGGGGCTCCCTGCACGGCGGTTTGGTAGAGACCATCATCCACATCCGGGACACCGGCCCAACCTTTTCCATAAAATGGCACGCCGAGGGCCAGCTTCTCCGCAGGCACACCCAGGGAAAGATAAGTCTGTACCGCCGCGTCCACGTTCAACCCCGGGCCAGCCGGGTCGTTGGATGTTTGAAAAAGTGGCGCGTTGAAGTTTGTCGTCGTTTCCCAGGTACCGTGAAAGTCATAACCCATCAGGTTGATCCAATCCACCAGAAGAGCGATCAAATCCGGCTGGAGGTTGCGAATCGTGCCCGGTCCGATCGGCGCGGCGATAGTTAACAAATAGTGATGATTATCGGTCTTTTCCAATTCATTCAGTTGGCGTCGAATCTCACCTAGCAACAAAGTGAAATTTCTTTTGTCCTCCGTGCTGCCGGGAGTCAAACCACCGCTGACCGGAAATTCCCAGTCGATATCCAGTCCAGCGAACACACCTTGATACTGTTTGAGATACAGATCGATGCAAGAGGCAGCAAAACGCTGACGGGAGGTTTCTCCCTGCGCGGCTTTTGAAAAGTTCTCAGACCACGACCAACCGCCGATCGAAATCAGAACTTTGAGCTCTGGATATTTTTGTTTCAACTCGAGCAGTTGATTGAAGTTGCCATGAAAGGCAGCGGCCTCTGAATCGTCGCGGCCATCCACGCTTTCATCAGCCTGATAGACGCGCTCCACGTCTGCAGCCGGATCGCCTAAAATACATCCTCCGTCCGGCGACACATTGGAAAAAGCATAATTAATGTGGGTCAACTTAGCGGCGGCTATATTTTTAATAAAGGCATCCCGCCCGGCCGCCCAGGATGGATAGTATCCGATAATGTATTTTCCTCCGGCCTCTGGAGTGGAGGTCGGTATCGGAAATGATGTCGGGGCGGAGGCCGGTATCCGCGTCGGCGTTGGTACCGAAGTGGTTGTGGGAGCAGGCGCGCAGGCGGAAAGAACGAGACTAAATACAGTGCTAATAGTAAAGAACCACACGATTATTTTCATGAAGATCTCCAACAAAGATCATCGATCTGCTGAGCGCGTACGTTTGGCTTTCAACCGCAATGCATTCCGAATCCGGGCCCAGATTGATTTGACCCGTTCAGACTCTTCCGAATCAATAGGTCGGCGACTGTAGCGCGCCTCAACAAAAGCCTGAGTCATCAGATCAATATCTTCCCCAGAGGAGGGCAGAACCTGCGTCAACTTACCGGCATATTCGGCGGGTGTCTGCGATGACTTACGCGTCCAACCTTGTTCGCCGCCACGACGAATCATGGCCAGGTAAAAGAAGTAAATTCGTTGGCGCGGGTCGAGTGACCGAAAGTTGATCCATCCTGCACGCGGAAGAACGCCTCTTCGCTCCAGACGAGCAACGAGACTCTGCCAACCATCTGCAATTGCCTGGGCCAGGCTTTCACGCGTTCTATTCACACTTTTATATAGCCATTGCCAGGCAAGGATCAGCCAATTGGTTAATCGTGCTTTACGCAGTGCAGGAAGCAAGCCCTCATGTTGCCTGATAAAACGTATGAAGGAAAAGATCAGAATTGCCAGTAGCGCGGCCCATAAAAAAATGGAACGCAGCCAAGCCAGGACGGTATTATTCTGCGGTGACACAGAATCCGCCGGTGGAGGAGGCAAAAACGTCGGAGGAGGTAACCGGCTGAGGAATGGAGGCACCTTGCCAAAAAGAAGGAATGGCAGGCTCAATAACAAGAAAATGAGTGCGATGATCAATTGCCAGATGAAAAAAATGACGCTAATGAGAAAACTGAACACAGTCCCCAGCAGGGAGAAAAAACCAAGACTATCGCCAGAGGGTAACAGACTCACGAAGACAGCCAGAAGCAAAAGAAAGACCAAACTATATATGCCCCATTGCCTGGTCAATTTGCTGGACGAAACAGGGACGCGTTGCTGATTCCAATGGGTATGTAAGGATAGCAAACGGCTGAGGCTGAGCAGCCCCAAGCCAAGCAGAAAATAAAGCAACGCAGCAGCTTCCCCACCAGAGAAGCGCGTCGTATCCACACCAGTTGCTCCGGACACAGGCGCGAAAATGGCCCGCAAATTCAGGCGCGTCAGCGCGGTCAGGATCACAAGTACGATACCCAGACTGAGGACCAGATTCGCCAGCCGTTGATGCGCGGGTATGAGCCTGCTGGGTTCACGAGCTTCACTCAAGGCCAAAGCCGCATCCAGGCCGATCTCCTCCAGCAAGCCTAGAAACTCAGTTGACAGATACCAGGCCAGCAAAGCCAGGATTAGCGTAACCGCAAACTCTGCATCGAAGAGGTCTGCAAGGTACCCGTGGGTGAACAGAGACAAATCTGCGCGGAAAGAATCAAGCCCTTTGGCATACGAAAGCAGGATGCGCGATGACAAGACAATCACCGCCCATTGCGCGCCAAAGGTAATAACCCAATCGGTGCTGAAAGGCATCAATGTTTTGAAGCGCGGATAGGTATACAGCCGATCGATCACAACAAACAAGGTTATGCCAGCAATAATGCTGGTATGCCAGTTTGGCAGGGCATCCTGAAGCAAACCGCCCATCGTCATGACCATGCAAGCCATCATCAAGAAGATTAACACATAAGTGATGGCGCGCAGGACATTCTTGTTAACGGAGGGACTTGAATGCAATTCAGGGTTCATATACGTTTCGCTGCCTGCATCCAAATATTCAAGTCGCGCTCCGTGGCAATCTCTACCACAGGAATCCCAAAGAATTTTGCGCGGCGATGGATTTCGATATCCGCATTATCACGACCTACCAGGATGAGCAGAGCATCCTGTCCCCAACGCCGCGCCTGATGGAGTTCCTGCAACACTTCATCACTGGCCTTGCCAGTGATCACGATCAGGGTGGTGCCCCAGGCTAGCTGATAGCGCTGCTCCTGAATGACAGGAATGAAGGCCGAGGTATCGATCAATTCAACGCGCGCCAGGGTTTCCAGCACGCGCATCAGATGCTGTTTACCTTTTCGCGGAGGAACCGACCGCGGTTTGCCATCCGACGTTAGAGGATCATGACCATTCACCAGCAATCCGGCCATTTGTTTTTTATTCACGATCCAATTCGCAATCGAAGCCGCCACCACAATCGCCAGTTCCGAAGCATCAAGCCGGCTGCGATAATAATAGTCTTCAGCATTGAGATTCAACATGATACAGGTTTCGAGAGCGATGGAGGGCTCGAACAATTTCACCTGCAACTGACCGACCGAGGCAGAAGCTTTCCAATCAATCGTGCGCAATGAATCACCGGAACGATAGGGACGCTTTCCCAGCACCCGCGTGGGATCTTCGAATAAAGGTAGGCTGTGACGCAACGTGCCCTGCGGCGAATGAGAAGGGATGCCAATGGATGTGAAGGGAATGATCTTGGGATACACGACCAGGTGCTCAGCCTGGATCTCGGCTCGTAATGCTTCGCGCAAGCCCAGGATGTCACCGGTGGAAATGGAGAGAGGCCCGATCGGATAATAGCCGCGCTTCCGCGCTTCGACGGTGTACTCAAACTTCGCTTCGGCGCGCGGCCCCAAGTGGATCGCCGATTGAAAGTTGTTCGGTCCTACCAGCGCGACCGGCAAAGTCTCGCGCAGCTCGAGCCATAGAATCGGCAACCAGCCTTTGTTGCGCACCTGCAAATTTACCTTGATCTCTTCACCGAGAAAGGCATGAGACTGGAAGCGGCGTTTGGTCCCCACCTGGGCCAGCGCCCGGGACGACCACCAAAGCCCGGCTGCGAGTCCCCCCACGACCAGATAAATCAAGGTTAAAGCAAAATCGCCTCGCATAAAGGAAGCGATCAATAAGAGCACAATCAGTAGAGTGAGAAATGTACCGAACATCAACTCTGGACGCTGCCCAGATCGAGCGACGTTTTTTCCAGTACGTCCGTCAGGACGCTGTAAGCCGTACTTCCGCGCAACTCAGCCTCAGGCTTGAGCAGGAGGCGATGAGCAAGCGTCAGCGGGACCAGGGTTTTTATGTCTTCCGGAATCACATAGTCTCGTCCGCGCAGCGCCGCCAAAGCTTGAGCAGTTTTCAGCAAAGCCAGGCTTCCGCGCGGACTGACTCCCAACGAAACATCCATATGATTGCGAGTGGCTTCCACCAAGGCGACAATGTAATCCTGCAATGTGGCATCCACGTTTACATCCCAAATGCGTTTTTGCAGCGAGAGCAAGTTGTGACCATCCACAATCTTGCCAAGTTTGGTAATGGGATGCTCGCGCCCCAAGTTGACCAGAATCTGACGTTCATCGGCGCGGGAGGGATATCCCAATGAGATCCGCATCAGGAAACGATCCAGTTGGGCCTCAGGTAACGGAAAAGTGCCTTCATACTCGATCGGATTCTGGGTGGCCAGTACCAGGAACGGACGCGGCAGATCGCGCGAGACACCGTCCACAGTAACCTGTTGTTCCTGCATGGCCTCCAACAGAGCGGCCTGCGTGCGCGGCGTGGCGCGATTGATCTCGTCGGCCAGCAGGATGTTGACAAAAATCGGACCGGATTTGAATTCAAACTCCCCGCTTTTCTGATTGAATACCGAAACGCCAGTGATGTCGTTAGGCAGGAGGTCCGGCGTGCACTGGACGCGTTTGAAACTGATACCCAGGCTGGTGGCGATCGATCTCGCCAGCATGGTCTTGCCGGAACCGGGAACATCTTCCAGCAACACATGTCCCTCACACAGCAGCGCTACCAGAATGTATTCAATCGCCTGGCGCTTGCCCACAATCACTTGTTCCACGTTTTCGATCAGCGGAATAACAAAATTTTGAACTTCTTCCATAGTGCCCATCTCTCGCTCCACAGGTTTCCCCTTCATTATATACGCATCCAGAGCTGATACCATCACAGCATGAGTTCCTGACCGTTCTTTTTCAACCATTTCCTGTGCTCTGCATAATCTGGCATGATCTTTTCTACTCGTTTCCAAAAGCGTTTGGAATGATTGTGGATCACAGTATGCACCAATTCGTGCACCACCACACAATCAATGACTTCCAAGGGAGCCATGACCAGACGCCAGGTAAAGTTCAATGATCCCGTCGCGCTACAGGATCCCCAGCGACTGCGCGCCGCGGTGATTCTCAACCCGGTATATTGAAAACCATACGGATCCGCGAGCAACTCCACGCGTTGAGTCAGAATTATTCTGGCTTGTTCTCGGTACCACTTTTCAAATACCAAAGCTCCTTGAACTTGTAGCCGCGCGGCCAGTTTGAAGCGCCCATCAAGAAGCAAAGGCGATCTCTGTCCTTCCACAATTTCGAGGGCATAAGAATTTCCGAGGTAGAGAAAACATTCATCCGGGAGATACTGTTTGGGGGTGGAAGGCAATGCAGCCTGAAACTCTGCCCGTTTCCTTTGAATCCACCGTTCGTTCTTTTCTACAAATTCCTGAATGGTCGTCACTGGTGTGTGAAGCGGGGCGCGTACCAGGAGACTGCCATCAGGCTTCACAATTAGGGCCAGCGTTTTGCGTTTGCTGCGAACAGTCTGCTGAATTTCAATCGACATGTATTTGATTTTACTAGAATGGAACAGCGCTCAGGCTCAGGCTTTCTGCACTACGGTTGAACGACAGCATATAAATAAGGGTGATCAGAAGCTGGGCTGGCAATATACTCTGCCTCCAGCACGGAGATTGCGGACGATAGAAAAATATGATCGATGCGTTTCTCCATGGACAAGCCGGGAGTCTCTTTTCCGTTTGGCCATCTAAGCAGCCAGGCGTCGGCAAGAGTCTGGGTGATCAGTTTATACTGATCGGTCGCAGGCCTGAAATTGAAATCACCCATGACGATCACGTTCCCTGAAGTTGGTAGGCGCGTCAATATATTCTCCAGTTGAACGATCGGTCCGTCATTTCCCAGATGCGTGACAAAGATTTGATAGGTTTGATCATTGGCAAAAATTTCGGCATGAATGGCGGCAGTTTGTTCTCCTACGGAATACATAAAGAAAGTCTTCGCGTTTCGAATCGGATATTTCGACAATAAAGCGATGCCAAAGGTGCCTGTTGTGGTGGTGGGTCCATAGTAAGAATACATCTGCAAATTGTCGGCAAAATAACGGACGGCATCCACATTCCCATTCGCCACGCGCGCCGTATCAAATTCTTGCAGGCCGAGAATGTCCGGATTTACTTTCTGAACTTCCGCCAGCTGGCCCGCCAGATTTTTTTTCCCCTGCGCGTCGTATCCCTGTTGAATGTTATAGGTCATGATCCTGATCGATGTGGCACCGGGTGGAGTCGTCAGTCGAGGAGCTGTTGTGTATAGCGCAATCACAGTCAGCAATGCCATGGTTCCCAATGCGATAGGAGGAAAAGCATTAGATCCGGTTGGCATCTCCAATAAGAAAGCCTCGGAGCGAAGGAGCAACAACGGAACCACCAAGCCGATACCTGCCAACCAATAAACGAGCCAAAAGCGATCCCGAAAGAGGGGCCCAACCACTGGAGCATAATCATAAACGCTGGTAAAGACATGGAAGAAAACCATCATAAGAAAGAAAAAGGCCGCGACCGCAAAACTGATGCCAATTTGATGAATGGATGGCTTTGCCATGGAAATCTGTCGCGCAAACAGCATGAAGTCGACGAAGAGAACCGGAGATAGGACCAGCATCAAAAACAGGAAGACCGCGGCTACCGGAGAAGGCATCGAGATATCGATGGGATAAACTGCTGGATCTGTTGGAAATGCCATCTGATGCGGAAGAATGGTCAACACCAGCAGAATTACGAAAAGAACATTCCAACTCAAAAACACACGTCGCGTGAACCATGCAAGAAAGAACTTCGTATTAAGCAATAAGCCAAAAACCAGCAACATGATTACCAGAAATGCAGTAATGGACGGATAGGAATATCCTGTCCAACGCGCCATCACCGTCGGGCTGGCAAGTGAAAAAGAGATCATTACGATGACCGCAGCCAGACCGATTGCCAACCCAATCAGACGTCCGTTGGATGATGATCTGGTAATGGAAGTATGCTGTGCTGTTAATAAATCTGTACGCCAGAGCAGGTAGGCCGCCATAATCGCCAGGAGCCAACTAATGATCTGGAAGATTCCAATTTCGGAAATATCCAAACTGGAATTCGCTGTGCGAAAAAATATGGAAAGTGACACCGCAATGGCGAGTCCGCTCCCAATCTGAAAACCGCGTACCTCAGACCGATTCCGTAGAAGCGCCGGGAACAACAACATGAACGCACCCACGCTGATGCCGCTGGCAACCAGCTTCGCACCGGGATCCAGAAGCGGCTCCAATACACGAGCCAGAATGGCAATGTAGGAAAGTCCCAGCAGGAGCAATCTGGAAGGAGACTTGTGAAAGAGAAGAAACAATAGAGGCGTAAATAGAAGAACAATGGAGGCGACCTCAATGGTGAAGGCAGTCACTAGCAGGCCGAAGGCATAAATCAATTCAATGAAATCCGATAAGGCTTGCAGGAAGAACAAAAAAAGAATACTCAACACGAACGTCTCGGGTACTTTTGCGCGGCTCATATGGGTCTCCAATATTTTTCTTAACACCGCTCCGGCTCCATGGATATGATGGAAACTGCCAGTGCGTGTATAATGACGAAAATGGCACGAGGGGCCCATCGCCAAAATAGAATCGCTACTCAAAAGGAAAACTAATGACCTCCACTCTGAACGACATCAAACAACAGTACTCCAGATTGATCGATATTGAAGAGGATTTTGTTTTTCGCGACCTCAACAAAAACGGCAAGCTGGATGTATATGAGGATCCACGCCGGCCAATTGAAGCTCGCGTGGAAGATCTCCTAAGCCAGATGACTCTCGAAGAAAAAGCGGGGTTGTTATTTATCAATGGCACAGCGATTAACGCAGATGGTTCTATCGAGGAAAAGCCGGGTACGGCAGACCCTGGCGGAGTGGCGGTCAACCAAATTGATCGTCAAAAGATAAATCACTTCAACCTGTGGCAAATCCCAGGGGCGCAGGTTGTCGCAGGTTGGTATAACAGGCTCCAACAATTTGCGGAGCATTCCCGACTTGGCATTCCCGTCACCATCGCATCCGATCCACGCAATCATTTCACTCGCAATATTTTTGCGATGGCAGCCACCGATTTCTCCCAATGGTGTGAAACCCTGGGCTTTGGAGCGATTGGGAATGCAGAATTGGTGAAACAATTTGCCGATATCGTTCGCAAGGAATATCTCGCTGTCGGGATACGCGTCGCCCTCCACCCGCAAATTGATCTGGCCACCGAACCGCGCTGGCCCCGCATCAGCGGCACTTTTGGGGAGGATGCCCATTTGACCGCGCTTTTAGCGAAAGCATACATCGAAGGCTTTCAAGGTGAGACGCTGGGTCCGCACAGCGTAGCTTGTATGACCAAGCACTTCCCTGGTGGTGGTCCGCAAAACGAAGGCCTGGATCCGCATTTCGAATTTCAGAAGGGGCAGGTCTACCCCAGTAATAATTTTGACTATCACTTGATTCCGTTTGAGGCTGCATTCCTAGCGAAGACCGCGGCCATCATGCCTTATTACGGTGTACCCGTGGATCAAACCGATGAAAATGTGGCCATGTCGTTCAACCAGAGGATCATCACCGGTTTGTTGCGTGAGAAATATCAATACGATGGCGTTATCTGTACCGATTGGGGCCTGATCACTGATCACCAGATCGCGGGAGTTGTATGGCCCGCGCGTGCCTGGGGTGTTGAGCATCTCACCGGCCCCGAACGGGTATTGAAAGCGATCGAGGCAGGTGTCGATCAATTTGGTGGGGAAAGTTGTCCTGAATATGTGATCGAATTGGTGAAAACAGGAAAACTCTCAGAAGCTCGAGTGGACCAATCCGTGCGAAGGTTATTGCGCTTGAAATTCCAATTAGGTTTGTTTGATAATCCCTTTGTGGACGAAGCACGGCTTCCACAAATCCTGCGAGATCCTACATCAAAGGCCTTAAGTCTAGCTTCGCAGCAACGCGCTATGACCCTGCTCAAGAATGAAGATGGGATTCTTCCACTGCAGACCCAACCCAAGCTATTCATTAAAAACATGGATGCAGCCACGGTAAATCAATATGCCCAAGTGGTTGATAAACCCGAAGAAGCTGACCTGGCTATTTTGCGATTGGAAACGCCCTGGGTAGCGGTTGAGACTGAAAATCCCTTCGCGCGCGGCTTTCATCATGGCGACCTGGATTTCAAGGAAGAGGCGAAGGCCGAGATTTTAGCCATCGTGCAATCCGTTCCGAGTATTGTTGTATTGTATCTGGATCGTCCAGCCGTCATCCCTGAAATTGCAGCCGCGGCGAAGGCTTTACTTGGCGATTTCGGCGCGTCAGACGAAGCTGTACTGAATGTTATTTTTGGTAAGGCTGCACCTGAGGGCAAATTGCCCTTTGAACTCCCCTCCTCCATGGCAGCCGTTCGCTTGCAAAAAGCAGATCTTCCGCATGACTCCGCCAACCCCTTGTTCGCGTTCGGGTATGGGTTAAGGTATGAAAATCGGTAAGTTGCGCGAGAGCTTTCGGATCAGTAAATTCTCCGTCTCCATCCAGGATGAAGGCGGAGAATTTCTTTATCGCGAGTCTGGTATTTGACTGAAGGATGTATACCTTAAAATTCAGGTTGGCCACATTGGCACGCAATTTCCTCTTGAAAATTCATAAAAAAGTGCTATGATTGTTTATGAGCGATTGTGATTGTTAATGAGCGATTTTTCCCCTACGCCCGCAAGGCAGAAACAGATCCTTTCCCTGCTTACGAGGCAGGGACGCCTGAGCGTGGCCGAAATTGTGCAACAGTTCTCGGTCAGTGAAGCTACGGCGCGGCGCGATCTGGAATCATTGGCACTGGAAGGAAAGGTGCAACGTGTGCATGGCGGCGCACTGGCGGTGGAAAAGGCCCCCCCTGAACTGCCAATCTTTCAACGAGAAAGCGAACAAGCCCATGAGAAAGTTCGTATCGGGCGGGTGACGGCCGAATTGATCGCTGATAACGAATCCGTGTTTCTTGGCTCCGGCACGACCGTACTTGAGGTGGCCAAAAATCTGCGGGATCGCAAGAACCTGACCGTGATTACCAATTCCCTGCCGGTGTTGAATGCGCTGGCAGGCATCAAGGAAATCACGGTCATTTCATTGGGCGGCATGTTGCGTGACAGTGAATCGTCTTTTATCGGTCACATCACCGAACAAGCATTGGCTGAAGTCCGTGTGGATAAAGTGGTGATGGGTACGCGGGGCATCAGCCTGGAACATGGACTGACGAATGACTATTTACAGGAAACCCTCACCGACCGCGCGATTTTGAAAATAGGTCGGGAAGTCATTATTGTTGCAGATCACACAAAAGTCAATCGCGTTTCGACAGTGCTGCTGGCGCCGTTGGGAACGATGAAAACCTTCGTGACCGATCCAGCTGCCGATAAAAAGTTTGTTCAATCCGTGAAAAAGCAAAACATCAAAGTTATTGTTGCATAACGGAGAGCTATGCTGCTCGAAAACTTTCGGCCCAAATCGCAATTGGTGACCAAAACAACCTTGGTGAACAAGCCAAAGTTTCCGGTAATTGACGCGCACAATCATCTGCGTGAGCCGTTCGGCGGTGGCTGGGATAAGAAACCATTGGGCGAGTTGCTTGACCTGCTCGACAAAGCCGGCGTGACACATTATATAGACTTGGATGGCGGATGGGGCGAAGATGTTCTTTATGCACACCTGAAGCATTTCAAGGAAGGCGCGCCGGATCGATTCCAAATCTTCGGCGGCGTGGACTGGTTGAAGTGGGAAAGCATGGCTGATGGATTCGCTGATTGGGCCGCGGACAGGCTCAGGGTCCAGAAGGAGGCAGGCGCGCAGGGGTTGAAGATCTGGAAACCCTTTGGGTTGCAGGTTAAAGATCATCAGGGGCAATTGATCAAAGTAGATGACGCGCGCTTAAGTCCTCTTTGGGAAACAGCCGGTGAACTGGGCTTGCCGGTGTTGATCCATGTGGCTGACCCGGTTGCATTTTTTGATCCCATCGATGCGACGAATGAACGTTGGGAAGAAATTGGCGAGCATCCCGATTGGGCATTTACCAGCCCTCCATTTCCGCCGTTCATGGAGATCATGAATGGATTGTTCAAGCTCGTGAAGCGACATGCGAATACAAGGTTTATCGGCGCGCACGCCGGCTGTTACGGTGAGAATTTAGGATGGGTGGGAAAGATGTTGGAGGCGTGCCCGAACTATTCCATCGATATTTCCGCGCGCCTGGGCGAACTGGGAAGACAGCCCTATACCGCACGGAAATTTTTTATTGAATATCAGGACCGCATTTTGTTTGGTTCCGATATGAGCCCCGATTTGGATGCCTATCGTTTGTATTATCGCTTCCTTGAAACAGACGATGAGTATTTCAATTACAACACCAGCGAAGTGCCTGCCCAGGGCCGCTGGTATGTGTGCGGAATGCACCTGCCCGATGATGTGCTTGCAAAGGTGTATTACAAAAACGCCGCGAGACTCCTGAACGTGGATGTGAAATCTTGATCACAAACAAGGTTTTTTCTCTCATCATGCAAGAGAATCTGGCTTTTGAAATCAAAGGTCAGGGAAATTTGCCTTTAGCAAAAGGGCGCGTTTTGATTTCAGATGAGCATGGTGAGGGAAATAACTTCCAGAGTGCAAATGAAGAAACTGTTACTACAACGCTTGGGAATGGAAAGCGTTTGGCTTTTTCTATTCAACGCGGCGCTATAAACATTATAGCGACCGTTGATTCTTATAATGATTTAGATAACTGCTTTATCTTGCAATGGAAGTTCGAGAACGTTGGCAATGAGCCGCTTCAATTAAACTCCGTCTTCACACCCAGTCTTGAGTTGGATCCAAAGTGGGCACAAGACTTGTGGACGATGCAGGGAGCGGCAGTCCATTGGGGACAGGATTTTGCCTTCAAATTGCCGGCTGAATTCGAACGCGAAAACCATTTGGGCCACATCCAAAACGGAGAAGGCGGTGGCATTCCCATCGTTTATTTTTGGAATCAAACTGGTGGGCTGAGTCTGGCACATATTGAACCGACCCAGGAATTGTGGTACCTGCCTGTATCGGTATCAAAATCAGGAATCCGAGTCTCGTTCGAGGATAAACGTGAACACGCGCTGGCCCCGGACGAAGTTTTTCAAACACCGCGCGTGATGCTATCTTTCCATCGAGGTGATTTTTTCGAGCCTTTGAAACTTTATCGTGAAGTATTGGCTCGACAGGGTTTGAAGGCGCCGAAATCAAACGCAGAAGATTTTGCTTCCGCATGGTGTTCCTGGGGCTATGAATTCGATGTGAAACCCTCTGAAGTGACCGGCGTGTTACCCAAACTCAAAGAACTTGGCATTCACTGGTTGACTCTCGATGATCGCTGGTTCGATCGTTACGGTGATTGGAATCCGCGCACCGACACATTCCGGGACGGCGTGAAAGACATCCAACAGATGAACGAACAGATTCACGTGGCTGGGGCGTTATCGCAAATCTGGTGGTATCCACTGTGCGTGGAGGATGGCATTGGTGGTTGGGATGCGCAAGTTTATGGAGTCTCGCAAATCCTGCAGGAGCATCCCGACTGGCTGGTGCTAGATGCGGATGGCTCTGTTGCTCGCAACAATCGAGGGCTGGCAATGTTATGTCCAGCCATGTCGAAAGTTCGCGACTACACTCTCGCGCTGGTCCGCAAGTTCATCGTAGATTGGGATTTCGATGGACATAAGCTCGATAATATCTACACCATGTCCGCCTGTCACAACCCCGCACACAAACATCATGACCCACAGGATTCAGTGCGTGCCTTTGGGGAAATCTATCGCGATATTTTTGAATTGACGCGCCAGCTAAAAGCGAATTCCGTGACTCAAATCTGTCCGTGTGGCACACCCTTGACGCACACGTTAATGCCTGCCACGGATCAAACCGTCACCGCCGACCCAACCTCCAGCGCGCAGATCCGTCAGCGGATCAAGTTCTATAAAGGCTTGATGGGTCCGCGAGCCGCCGTCTTCGCCGATCACGTTGAACTCTCGGATGGAAGTTGCGACTTCGCTTCCTGCTTCGGCACAGGCGGCGTGCTTTCGACAAAGTTTATCCACCCTCTGGATGATTCTCTAAGAACTCGTCTCAAAGAATATTGGTCTCTGACAAGTGAAAAAGAATCGCTCTGGAAAAAATGGTTCGATCTTGGCGCTCAGCATTCTCTTGCAAATGGTGAATACTTGAACTTGTACGATTTGGCTTTTGATTACCCTGAAGCGCATACCATTCGCAAAGGTGACACACTATATTACGCCTTCTTCACCCACAACCTGGATGAAAACCATTCGGGCGAGATTCAACTGCGAGGGTTGAATGAGGCGAAAACATATCAAATTCGGGATTATATTGAGGGACGAGTATTGGGTGAAGTGAAGGGATTGAAGCCATACCTGCAGATCGAAATGCAGGGTGCTCTTTTGTTGAATGCAATTCCACTGGAGCTGTAACGATGACGACCACGATTATTTTTTCAGTGATCGAAGAACCAACCACCGAAATGCGAAAACTGCTCGATGAGTTTCAGCAAATACGAAACGTGAAGATCATCCTGGAGAAGATGAGTTGGGAGGATGCCTGGACGAAGCTGCTTTCCTATGCCCTGTTCGGGAAGTGTCCGGATGTGTCTCATATTGGTTCCACATGGGCCAGTTCCCTGGTGGCGATGAATGCCGTTCGAAAATTCTCTGCACAAGAAGTGGCGGGCTTGGGCGGAGCCGGGGTATTTGCCCCGCCGGCCTGGCAAAGCGCCACCATGCAGGATGATGAGACGGTATGGTCCATTCCCTGGTCATCCTTCACGTTTCTCGTTCATTATCGTCGGGACCATCTCAAAGCCGCTGGGATTTCGGAAGCGCATGCCTTCGACACTCCAGACGACTTTCATGAAACAATTCAAAAACTCAAAGAGGCAAAGCTGGCATCCCCTCTCATCCTGCCCTCGGGAAAAGACTTTCTCGATCGGATGCACATTGCAGCAAGTTGGATGTGGAGCGCGGGTGGCAACTACTTTAGCCAGGATGGACGCCACGTCCTGCTGAATAGCGCCGAAACGCGTGCTGGTCTACGTTCGTTCTTTGAACTGTATCGTCTGATGTCCCCGAGCGATTATCAGCTTGATTACGATCAAAGCCTTCAGCGTTTTGCGCAGGGAAAGGTTTCAGCGATTATTGCCGACTGTGGCTTCCCAAATCTTCTTCGTCAGCAAAACCCGGAACTCGCCGAGAAAGTCGGAGTGCATCCGCTGCCGGGCGTGCCCTTCGTCAGCGGCGATAACCTCATCATTTGGCAGGAAGCGCGGCATGAACCGGAACGCGAGCGGGCCGCGCTTGAGTTAGTTTCATTCTTGGTGAGTGAGACGGCGCAAAAACGGTTTTGTCATTCGATGGAACAGTTTCCAGTCAGGCTGGATGCATTTGGCGAGTTGAGTTCTCCGGTTGAAAATTTGATTTCCATCCTCAAAGAAACCTTCGAACGCGGGCGTTCCCACAAGCCGATGCGGCTATGGAGCCGTTACGAACAGCAACTTGGGCGAGCCTTCGATGATATTACCAATGACATCATTACAACAGAAAACCTGCCTGTTGAATCGATTCTTGAAATTCATTTATCCACATTACAGCGAAGGTTTTCACTGCTGCTTGGAGAAAAATCTATATGACCATACCTGTTGGGCAACATACACGTGCTGAAATCCTTTCCCAGACGGAAGCCTGGTCGCAGGCGTTGGAGGTAGCGCGCGCCACCGACCTTCCGAAGGCGGGAAACTACGATCAAGTACTTTTCACGGGTTGTGGTTCCACCTATTACCTGTCGCTGGCTGGGGCCGCCTTGTATCAAGAGTTGACCGGTCGTACAGCCAGGGCTGTCTCGAGCGGCGAGCTCCTGCTAAATCCCGGGACGGTCCTCACAGAACAAAAGACTTTGCTCGTGGCGGTCAGCCGTTCAGGGACAACGACCGAAACGGTCAGGGCTGTTGAAAAATTCAAGAACGAAAAGTGCGGCGATGTGATCGTGGTCAGCAATTACCCCGAAGTGTTGTCGCGCATGGCAGATGCGGATATCGTGATCGATAAGGGACAGGAAGAATCTGTTGCGCAAACGCGTTCGTTCGCTTCGATGTATGTGGCCGTGACCGCGTTCTGTGCGGAGCTGGCGGGGCAAGACGATTTACTGGCAGCCATGCAAAGTCTGCCTGAAGTGGGAAACCGCTTGATCACGAAATACGAATCCTTCGCCAAACAGCTTGGGCAGAATTTGAACTTCGACCGGTTTTATTTTCTCGGGTCAGGAATCCGGTATGGCCTGGCATGCGAAGGGAATCTCAAAATGAAAGAGATGACACTCACCCACAGCGAGCCTTTCCACTTTATGGAATTCCGACATGGCCCGATGAGCATGGTCAATGAAAAGGCTGTCGTGGTGGGCATGCTGTCGGAACAAAATCGCATCCATGAGGCGCAGGTGCTCGAAGAGATGAAAAAGCTGGGGAGCACGGTGGCAAGCCTGGGCGAGTCTGAGGCGGATGTTGCCTTCGAGTCACACATTCCCGAAAGCGTACGCTCCGTCCTTTACTTGCCAATCCTGCAATTGATGGCCTTCCATCGTTCGCTGGCCAAGGGACTTAACCCTGACCGTCCCAAGAACTTGACGGCAGTGGTCCGACTCAATTTATGAAAAGGAGATGAGATGATGAAATACCGTTTGCTTGGACTTGTCATGATTGCCAGCCTGGTTCTGGCAGCTTGCGGCAGTGCGACAACGCCTGCAGCGGGCAATGAACCTGCGGCCAACAACGGGCCGGTGACCATCAGCATGATGATGTGGGGTGATCCCGCGGAATTGGATGTGTGGAATCAGATCGTGGCGGATTTCCACCAGGCAAATCCCAACATCACCGTCAATGTGGACGTCTCGGATTGGGATTCCTACTGGACGAAGTTGAAGACCCTGCTTTCCGCCGGTACGCCGCCGGATGTGTTTGCAATGGACGCGCCCCTCTATCTGGACTATCAAAGCCGCGGCGTTTTGTTGAACCTTCAGCCTTATCTCGACAAGAATCCCGACATGCTCAAGGGTGTCTACCCACAAACACTAGATGCCTATAAGACTCCGGATGGCATGTATGGACTGCCGCGCGATTTCCAGACCATCGTGCTGTTCTACAACAAAGACATGTTTGATGCCGCGGGCCAGGCTTACCCGACGGCGGACTGGACCTACGATGACCTGCGCGAGGCTGCAAAGAAACTGACCAAAACGGACGCGGATGGAAAGGTCACTCAGTTCGGTTTCTATTCCGATCTGTGGGATATGGAGTTGATCTGGAGTGAAGCCATTTGGGCGTATGGCGGTGATGTGATCAACGCCGATCACACCAAGACCCTGATTGCTGAGCCGAAGGCGATGCAAGCCTGGCAGTTGTTCGATGACATGGTCTTCACGGACAAGTCCTGGCCGAACTCAACCACAGCCGGCGAATACGGCGGAGATCCCTTCCTGGCAGGTGTGGCAGCCATGACCACCATCGGTCACTGGGCCGTGCCCGGTTATGCGGAAACGAATTTCAAATGGGGTGTCGCACCCATGCCCACAGGTCCTGCAGGAAAGGCGACCAGTGTCAACAGTGCCGGTTTCGTGATTGGCAAAGATTCCAAGAATCATGACGCGGCCTTCGAATTCCTCAAATATGTGTTGAGCGAACCCGCGCAGAAGCGCCTGGCGGAACTGGGCTTTGCCTGTCCCGTTCTGCAATCTGTGGCAGAGAGCGATTCGTTCCTGAAACAAAATATCGATATCGATCAGAAGGTCTTCCTCGATTCACTGGCCTTCGCACACATGAAACCTGTCTTCAAAGGCTATGACGAATGGTCAAGCGCCATCGGTGATGGCATGGCCGATATCTGGGCCGGTGACACGGACCTCCAGCCCACGCTGAATGATGCGGTCACAGCCGCGGATGAAGTATTGGCGAAGAATAAATAATTCACCTATCCCCCTGCGCCCCCTTCCCTAAAGGGAAGGGGGTAGGTAGGAGCCCTTATGGAATATGGACTCAAACCTCTCGGTCGCGAAAAGTTTTGGTTGTGGGCACTATTGACGCCGACTTTTATTGGCCTGATCTTCGGCGCTTTAGGTTCTGTGGTCGCAACCGTGTTATTGAGTTTTGCCAATTGGGATTTGCTCACGCCGCCCACCTGGGCTGGCGTGGTCAACTACGTCAACTTGTTCACAGATAAAAAGTTGATGTCCTCGCTGATCAACACCATCCAGTTCACGGCCATGTACGTGCCGGGTGTAGTGATCATTTCCCTGTTGATCGCCGTCCTGTTGAATCGCAAGATCCGCGGCCTGGGCTTCTTCCGTACAGCTTATTTCCTGCCGGCGGTAACCTCGGCTGTAGCCACCGCGCTGGTCTGGAATATGATCTATGGACAGGATACCGGCATCCTGAATTTCATCCTCGAACGTTTGGGATTGCAGCCAGTCTGCTGGTTATGCACCGATCATGCCATGCTTTCGGTGGTGATCGTCAACATCTGGGGAGCCATCGGTGAGGGCATGATCATTTTTCTCGCTGGGCTGACTGCCATTCCGCGAGAATATTACGAGGCGGCGGAAATCGATGGTGCCAATGGCGTGAATCAATTTTTCCGCATTACCATTCCGCTCGTCACGCCCAGCATTTTCTTCCAGACCCTGATCTCCACGATCAATGCCTTTCAAGCCTACGACTACATTTATATGCTGACCCGCCGCGGTCAGGGAGATAGCTCCGTTCCGGTGGTGGTCTTCTCCATTTACCGCAACGCCTGGAATTTTTTCAATTATGGTGGGGCGAGCGCGCAGGCCATCGAGCTGACCATTATCGTGGCCGTTTTGATGGCGTTTTATTTCTGGCTGGAACGGCGTTACGTCATTTATGAATGAGGCAACCCATGACCAAACAAAATCAAAAACTCATTCTTGACCTGGTCACCTACGCGTTTCTATTGGCCGGCACCGTGCTGATGATAGGACCATTCCTGTGGATGGTATCCACTTCATTTAAACTACCCGCCGACCAGTTTACCAAGACCCTCATCCCGCCAACCTTCACACTGGACAACTTCCGCGAACTCTTTTCCGTGGATTTGAATTTTCCACTACTCTTTTGGAACAGCGCCTATATTTCGATTTTGATCACCATCGGTCAAATGCTCACCTGTGCGATGGCAGCTTTTTGTTTTGCCGTGGTTAAATTCAAGGGACGTGAAATACTTTTCACTGCCCTGCTCCTAACACTTTTGATTCCCCCGCAGGTGACCCTCATCCCAAACTTCATCATCTTCAAATACCTGCATCTGATCGGGACCAGCGTTCCGCTCTGGCTCCCCGCGTTTTGGGGAGGCGCCTTTGGAACGTTCCTGCTGCGACAATATTTCCTCACCATCCCGCGCGACCTCGTGGATGCCGCCCGCGTGGATGGGGCCTCGCTGATCCAGATCTTTTGGAAGATCTATATGCCATTGGCCAAACCGGCTTTGGCCGCGCTGGCCATTTTCACTTTCCAGGGCGCATGGAATGACCTGCTCCATCCGCTGGTATATATGCCCTCCGTGCCGAACACCATGTTGACCGTGGGGCTGGCTTTCTTCCAAACGCAGATGACTCACGGTGGCAAGTTCACTGTGTTGATGTCAGGTGCGTTGATCAGCATCCTGCCGCTCCTGATCGTCTTCTTCCTGGCACAGAAACAATTCATCGAAGGGATCGCCTTGAGCGGAGTAAAAAGATAATAAAATAACTGTCATTGCGAGGGCTGTGGGTTGGGACCTTCGGTCGCAACCCAGCCCGAAGCAATCTCAAATTAAAGATGAGATTGCTTCGGGGTGCCGCCCCAAGCGTCACACTTGCACTTGCACCAGCACGCAAGTGCAAGTGTGACAGAGGAGACTTATATGCCCAAAATCACTTTCATCGGCGCCGGCAGCACCGTCTTCGCCAAAAACCTGCTCGGCGATATTCTCTCTTTCCCCGAACTCGCCGACTCCACCATCAGCTTGATGGACATCGATCCGGTACGGCTAAAGACCACCGAAATCGTCGCACACAAAATGGCGGAGTTCTTCGGCGCAAAGCCCAGGATCGAAGCGACGCTAAATCGCCGCGCGGCATTGGAAGGCGCGGACTATGCCATCAGCATGTTCCAGATCGGTGGCTACAAACCCAGCACAGTCATCGACTTCGAGATTCCCAAAAAGTATGGCATCCAACAAACGATTGCGGATACGCTGGGCATCGGCGGCATCATGCGCGGACTGCGTACTATTCCAGTCTTCCTTGACATTTGCAAGGAGATGGAAGAACTTTGTCCGGAGGCAATGTTCCTGCAATATGTCAACCCGATGGCGATGAATACCTGGGCCATCAACCGCGCCAGCAAGATCGAGACTGTGGGACTCTGTCACAGCGTGCAGGGGACAGCCGAAGCGCTCGCCAAAGATATCGGCGTCCCGTACGACGAGATCAATTACATCTGTGCAGGCATCAACCATATGGCGTTCTATCTCAGGTTCGAACGGGACGGCGAAGATCTGTATCCGCAGATCCGCAAGGTTGCGGAAGCAAAATCCTATCGGCGGCGTTATCGGAACCTGGCTGACCACGTCCGTTATGAAATCTTGCGCCGCACAGGGTATTTTGTCACTGAGTCAAGTGAACACTTCAGTGAATATGTGCCCTGGTTCATCAAACGTGATCGCTCTGATCTGATCGAAGAATATGAGATTCCCATTGATGAATACATCACGCGTTGTGAGCTTCAAATCGCAGCCTGGGAATCGGAGCGAGCCGCCCTGGAACGCGGCGAATTGGATGAAGTGCGACATGAACGCAGTCACGAGTATGGTTCACTGATCATCCACTCGATGGAAACGGGCACGCCGCGCGTGGTCTACGGCAATGTCTCCAATCAGGGACTGATCGACAATCTGCCGCAAGGTTGCTGTGTGGAAGTGCCCTGCCTGGTCGATAAAAGCGGACTGCAACCCACCAGGATCGGCAGGATGCCACCGCAACTGGCCGCCATTCAACAGACCAATATCAATGTGCAGTCGCTCGTCGTCGAAGCGGCGCTAAGCGGCAAACGCGAACACATCTATCACGCGGCCATGCTCGATCCGCACACGGCTGCTGAACTCAGTCTCGATCAGATCTGGTCGTTGGTGGATGAACTCATCGAGGCACATGGTGACATGCTGCCTGAATATCAATGATTGCCCCCTCTCCCCGTCGCGCTGAGCGGAGTGGGAGCGCAGTCGAAGCGGGTAGGGGATTGGGGTGAGGGTGAAGATCCACGTCACCTTTCTTCTTTCCATTTTCCTTTTAGGATGTAAACCCGTCCCGGCCTCACCCGAACCTGTTCTCGGCCCAACAGAAAGCTCTACTCATATGATTTCAACTCCTCCCTCTTCCTCCTGGTGGCATCCTACGGTAGGGCTTACCTGGCAATGGCAAATCGGCGATAACAATATTGATACATCCATAGAAGCGGAGGTCTATGACATCGATTTATATGTTGAGCAATCTGTTATTGATGAACTGCACGTCAAATGGCGCAAGGTCATCTGCTACATCAGCGTTGGTTCATGGGAAAATTGGCGGCCAGATAAAGATCAATTCCCTGAGGAAGTCTTAGGGATTGATTACGAAGGCTGGCCCGGAGAAAAATGGCTGGACATCCGCCAGTTCGATAAGCTGGCACCCATCATGCGCGCCCGCCTGGATCTATGCAAAGCCAAAGGCTTCGACGCTGTTGAACCTGACAACATGGAAATCTACACGAATCACACGGGTTTCCCACTGACTTACGATGATCAATTGAAGTATGCACTTTGGCTGGCGGACGAAGCCCACCAACGTGGGCTCGCCATTGGACAGAAAAATGCCTCCGATCAAGTGAAAGATCTTGTGAATGTGTTCGATTTTGCCATTACCGAAGATTATTTCCATTATAAAGAAGCGGAAACCATGCTCCCCTATGTCAAAGGAGGCAAACCCGTCTTCGCCGCGGAATATACCGATCTACCCGGAGACTTCTCCGTCTTTTGTGAACAATCCACTGGACTTAACTTCAGCACCATCCTCAAAAATCGTGGACTGGATGCGTGGATACAAACCTGCCAGTAAAAAATCCCCGCTCTTTGAGGGAACGGGGATTAGTTCTGGTTTGCCATGGCCGTCAGTTGATAAATGACAGGAGGATCCTTTGGCTTCGGTATGGCTTTCCCCTCTTTTTTGGCAGCATCCAACCAGGATTGCTTTGCGGTCATAGCCTGGCCTAACGCATCTTCAAGTGTCGCACCAAATGCCGGGCAATGAATCAAATCTGGAATAACGGCAACGTATCCGTTGGCTTCTTCGTTATAAAAGATATTGATAAGATAGTCTTTCATGGTTGCTCCTCGGTTGGAAAATCTGCCCCAGGCGGCTTGAGCAAATCTCGCAAGATATTTGACAACCAAACTCTTAACATTCGGACCCTGACACATGAAATCTATTACCATCGGTAAACTGCACGGCTTGCAGCAAATCTCCTCGGCCCGCGGCACCTTCACCGCGCTGGCCCTCGATCATCGTCAAAATCTGCGCAAAGCAAATCCGGCCTTCGTAGATAATGCTGAACTCTCGCGCTTTAAGCTAGATGTGACCTCGGCAGTCGCCTCCGAAGCTACGGCCGTTTTACTCGACCCGGAAGTTTCCGCGGCACGGGCCCTCGCCGCGGGAGTCGTCCCGAAGAAGGTTGGTTTGGTGGTGGCGGTTGAATCGACCGGCTATACTGGCGAGGCAACCGCGCGGCAGGCACAAGTCATCCCCGGCTGGTCGGTGGAGAAAGCCAAGCGTATGGGCGCCAGTGCCATCAAGTTATTGGTGTACTATCATCCCGACTCCCCCACTGCAAACGAGATCGAAGACTTCACTGGAAGAATCGCGGAAGAGTGTGTCGAACACGATTTGGTATTGATACTCGAGCCGCTATCTTATTCCCTAGACCAAAATAAAAAACTCTCCCCCGAGGAGAAGAGATATGTGGTGGTCGAGACTGCCAGGAGATTGACGTCGTTAAATGTGGACGTGCTCAAAGCCGAGTTTCCGTTGGGTGCTTCGACGGCGCTCAGCACAGACTTGAAGGAAACTGACGAATCCAAATGGCTGGAAGCCTGCCAGGAAATTTCTTCTGCCTCCGTGACACCATGGATTCTGCTTTCGGCAGCGGTGGATTACGATACTTTCCTGCGTCAAGTTACGGTCGCCTGCAATGCAGGTGCCAGCGGCATCGCCGTGGGCCGCGCAGTCTGGAAGGAAGCTGTCAACATGGACGGCGGCGAACGCCTGGATTTTTTGCAGAAGGTCGCCCGACCACGCATGGCTCGATTAACCTCGCTTTGTCACGCCCTGGCCAAGCCTTACACCGATTTCTATCAAGCCGAAGGACCATTCGATTGGTATAAGAGCTACTGATGTTCGATATCCTTGTGGCCGGAGAGATCAACCCGGACCTGATCCTGTTGGGCGATGCCGTGCCTGAGTTCGGTCAAGCCGAAAAACTGGTCGACTCAGCGACCTTGACCATCGGTTCCTCTTCCGCAATCTTTGCCTGTGGGGCGGCGCGGCTGGGGCTGGAGGTAGGTTTCATCGGCGTGTGTGGCGACGATCTCTTCGGTCGCTTCATGCTCGATGAAATGGGGAAACGCATGATAGACGTCAGTCACGTCATCGTCCGAGCGGGCGAGGAGACAGGTCTAAGCGTGATCCTGGTTCAACACGGGGATCGAGCGATTTTGACTCACCCGGGCCTGATCACTGAACTAGCAGCCGCAGACATCTCTGACGATTTATTGCGAGAATCAAAGCATCTGCATGTGGCAAGTTATTTCCTGCAAACCAAACTGCAGCCCGATCTGCCGGATCTCTTTCGCCGCGCGCATAGGTTTGGCCTGACGACTTCGATGGATACCAATTTCGATCCGTCTGAAAGATGGACCGGTATCGATGAACTACTCCCAGCCACGGACGTCTTCCTGCCGAATGATAAGGAAGCGCTTTCGCTTTCAGGTGCAGGGAACATCGACGAAGCGGCTACCAGGCTGGGGTCCAAGGCGGAAACGCTGGCGATCAAGCTGGGAGCCCAGGGAGCTTTGGGAGTCCGTAAAGGTGCGAGAATCAGCGCCTCTTCGATTCCCGTTACCGCAGTCGATACCGTTGGCGCAGGCGACTCTTTCGACGCCGGGTTCCTCTATGGCTATCTCCATGGCTGGGAGCTAGAAAGGTCGTTGCGATTGGGCTGTGTCTGCGGCGCTCTCTCGACGCGGCAAGCCGGCGGGACGGACGGACAGGCGACGCTGCAAGAAGCCAGGGAGTATCTATGATCCTGTGCCTGACACCCAACCCGGCCATCGACCGCACATTGTATGTGCAGGACATCAAGCTCGGGGAAGTCCATCGCATCGAAAAAATATTGACGGCAGCCGGTGGCAAGGGTTTAAATGTGGCGCGGACGATCCACACCTTTGGCGGTGAGGCCCTGTGCATGGGTCCGGTCGGCGGTCATAGCGGACGTCTGCTGGCGGAACTGGCAAAAGGGGAAGGATTGGCGGCGCGTTGGACCCGAGTCCGGAACGAAACTCGTACCTGCACCATCCTGGTCGAGGCGAACCGGGACGCGACGGTGATCAACGGAGGGGGGCCAGAAATGAACAAGGCAGAATGTGAAGTGCTGATGAAAGCCGTCTGGCAGCAAGCCGCTCACGCCAAAGTTGTCTGTGTAAGCGGAAGTTTGCCGAAAGGGTTTTCGCAGCGACAATTTCGTACTTTGCTTGCAGGGTTGGTAAAGTCTGGCAAACCGATCTGGGTGGATACCAGCGGGGAAGCCTTGAAGACTGCCTTGAAAGTACGCGGCCTTTGCATCAAGGTCAATACGCGTGAGTTGGGCGAGGCGTGGGAAAGAGAAATCCCCGACGCGAGGCAGGCCGCGCTCACAGCGCGGGGCTTGTGTTCGTTCGGGATTCGACAGGTCGCCTTGACCTCCGGCAAACGGGGAGCGATCCTGGTCACTGCGGCAGAGGCATGGAAAGTCCGTCCGCCAAGCATCCAAGTAGTCAGCAGTGTGGGCAGTGGGGACGCCTTCCTGGGCGCGCTGGCACTTGCCATTGAAGCCGGTTTTCCGCCGGAGACCGCTTTAAGTTATGGAGCCGCGGCCGGTTCCGCCAACGCGCTTCATTTTGGAGGAGGCGAGTTTTCGCGCCGCGAGTTCGAGAGAATCCGGGGAGAGTTGAAAATCCAGCGTTTATCGTTTTAGCATGTCCCACCACTGTGCAATGTGGCAACATCCTTCGCCCGACAAGAAGGGCGAGTGGTAAGTCTATTTGTCTTCCTCTTTAAGTCACCAAGAACAGGTGCCGCTTACCCCATCTGTTTTGCCTATTGTGACGAGATTTCAATATTCTTTAGAGCAAAAAAATATATAATATTGATAAGTGCTGGGTTCAATTATTTGCATTGATTGCATCATGATGCTCAATAAAGTCTGGGGTTTAGGCAGCATCTTTAAAGGCGCAATTCATGTGGTTCTGAGTGAGCGCGGAAGGAGGTTTTCAGATGAGCAGGTGGCGTGATTATCTTTCCAAGATCCAAATCCCTGGATGGTCAATTGATCTGGTCTATCTATTGGTGTGGCTGGGGCCTCTGATCCTAGTAGAAATGGCCCCCCAGACATTGAATTATATGATTCACGGACTATATGTTCTACCAGCCTCCTCATACATTCTGGCGGCTATCCTGTGGTCAGTTCTGGTTCTTGTTGTCTGGATCGTCATCGGCGACAAATCCTCGGCTTATCAAGAAAGCTTTGCAAAATACAAGTCCATGTGGGTTAGCTTTGTTCTTATCGCCCTGGTCATATTTTTTGCCAACTATCGATCCTATTCTGATTTGGAGAAACGAGTTGATGCTCTGCGCGGCTCTGCATTTATGATTGATGAACTGATCAGGGGAAATGGAGCTACCTTGGCTCCACAGGAACGTCCTCATGACCTGAAACAATCAATTGACAATGGATATGACCGTGTTAGAAAGCTCAACACTGCTTTGGAACAAGGAGTGCTGGCATTTGAACAGCTTAGCGACGACAACAAACAGAAAGTATCTGCAAACGAACGAGGCCTAATCTATTATGTAACCACGGCCAAGGATGTAGCCAATCTTGTCGATAATGTTGGAGAAGAATTGGTCACGCAGGAACAAGCCCTCAGAACAGAAAAAAGCATTGAGGCAAAAGGAACTTCCTTCGAACCCCTTTTGGCGATAACTACCGATCTTGTGACGAAGACACAGCTGATTGATCAGACTTTCACCGAGTTAATAAGCGCCACAGCTGCTGCCAAGTCTGGTGGTGACACCGAGATGCTTGAATTGAGGAACAAGGGGATAGAACTTGCCAGCTACTATAACCAGGCCCAGGCGTTGGTTACTGCAGCCGAGATTACCCTCCCAGCGGGGGATGTCAACTTCTTTGCCCCCTTCATCCTGGTGACTACTCTCTACACCGTATTCCTGTTATTTCCATGGGCGCTGCTCTTCCTGTTTCTCTTCCGAAAACGAGATTATCTGGCGAATGAGAAAGCTCAGATGCTGATCAAACTACACCTGCATAAGGAGTTTTTGAAAAGGACTGGAAAAAGCAGTAGAGAAATCAAGGCAGCTGATGAGCAACAACAGCGGGAGATGGTGGTTCAGGCTATTGGAGGCCAGGTTTTTCGGAACAGCGAATATGTGACGAGCCTGGTTCTCCTCACAGCCATCACCGCGACAACATGGTATTTCTTCTTTTACCCTCACGCCACCTCTGGCCTGGCCCAACTTATCAGTCAAGGTGGCAGTGTAAAAGCCCTGGCCGACTACCTCGCCAGTGATGCTACTCCCATTACCTTTGGTTTTATCGGTGCCTATTTCTTTATAATACAAATGCTGCTCCGCAGATACTTTGCCTCAGATCTAAATCCACAGGCTTATATCAATGCTGTCGTTCGCTTGCTGGTTGTTTTCATCTTAAGTCTGTTCTTTCAACTGGCAATGCCGCTGCACAACCTGGCTTCCTCCAGTGCAGTCGTGGCTGCCTTCGTGGTAGGCATTTTCCCCAGGGCCGGTTTACGCTGGATCCTGCAGACGGCCAACAAAGTTGTACAAGCGCTGCATGCCCCAGAATATGTAGACCGCGACCTCTTGACAGAATTAGAGGGCCTAAATACCTGGCACGAATCCCGTTTACTGGAAGAGAAGGTGGAGAACATCCAAAATCTGGCTACTACTCCTCTGGCTGATTTGATCATCCACACCAACTTTTCTCACCTCCAGCTAGTTGATTGGGTTGATCAAGCTTTACTCTATATTCATACTCGGAACCAGTGGACGGAAGTTTTTCACACCGTTTGCATTCGCACAGCCACTGACCTGTTAAGTAATTCGTGCCAAGACGGTCAATTCGATCTCGACATGGCCAGTAGCTTGGCTACGGCCATCAATGCTTCCCAGGCTTTCACCACGCCAGCGCCAGAAGATCCTCGTGAAGTGGCCAGGCTGGCTGCTGCGGAGTTATACAAGTCGGTGGCTACTGTTGCTGGAACCGCGCAAGAAGCTCATAGCACCTCAGAGGTGCTCATGGGGGATAAGCCAGAAACTCTCGACACGATCCTCGCATTACAGACAAAACTGGGGAATCTAGCTGGATCGGCGAAGAAAATCAGCGATGAGAACCTAAGGGAAGTGATACAGGCAGCGGAAAAGTTACCCTCAGATGAGGCTGACATGGTCAAGGAAGGGAAAGATGCAGCAGCAGAGGTGGAAAAGGCGGCGGGGGCGCTCTCCGTAGAAAGTGATGCTGCCAAGCAAGCCGCAGGGCGACTGGAACGGAAACAACCGGAGACACTAACCCAACTCACCGCAGTCAAAGAGAATGTAGATACTGTGTGTGCAGCAACAGCCAACCTGGAGACTCAAGTTGGCTCAGCTCTCGAAATGGCACAAAAGGAAGCGGTGAGTGCAACAGCGCAGACAGGGTGGACCGCTTTTCTCAAAGCTCTGCAGGTTGCACAAAAAGCGAGCAGGCAGATGCTGAAAGAAGCGCAGGAGATTCGAGGATTAGCCGCGCCCTTGGAGAAGGAAAAACCAGAAACCCTGAACCTGGTTACTGCACTACAGATACGCCTTAACGCACTGTACAAAACCGTTGGCGAAACCCAGGATAAAATAAAAGATGCGAGGACTTCCATTGATGGATTGCAAGCTGGTCAACCTTTGTTGGCGAAAGCCCGTAAAAGCCTGGAAGCGGTGGCTGAGTTGGCCAAGAACCTGGACACCCTTGCAGCCAATGTAAAGGACGCGGCGGCCCCTCTTGACCTTGATACCCCGACAACAATGACCGGTTTACCAAGGGTTAAGGAATTCACGGAAAAAGCCTGGAAAGCAGCGGAGGAAGTCAAAACCAGAGGGCAGGCAGCAGCGGAGGCCCTTCAAACCGCGTCCGCCCCACCACAAATGACGAAGGAAATTCTCCAGGTGATCGTGAAATCGATAGGAGAAGGACCTAATATCAAGGAACTGCAAAAGTTCTGGATGGAGAGGTAAAGAAGGTGAGAAGTTTTCGCTGCCATTCACTGCGTTTAGACGTATAAAACTTCGCTGGAGGATTCTTATTCCGCATCGCATGAGCAGCCGCTGGCAGGTCGTGTATACTTATCTGCAGGGATACCCTCTCCGGATCCGTGGAGCGCATCACCTTTTACAATCCAGAAAATGGTTATACGGTTTTGCGTTTGCGGCCGGAGCATCAAAAAGGAATCCACGCCGTGCCAAAATCCAGCCTGAGTTTCGACGGTCTGGCGACTGTAGTGGGCAATTTGCCCGAAGTTTCACCAGGAGAATTTCTTCAGCTACAAGGGCAATGGAGTCGCCATCCGACGCATGGCTCCCAGTTCAAAGCGGAAGTCTGTGAACAAAGCCTGCCAGCCAGCCTGGCGGGGATTCAGGGCTATCTGGGATCGGGGATGATCAAAGGCATCGGTCCCAAATTGGCCGAGCGGATCGTTGGCAAATTCAAGGAGGACACTTTCGATGTAATTGAGAAGTCCCCGGAACGTCTGCTCGACGTGCCGGGCATCGGCATGGATCGAACCGGCAGGATCACCAAAGCCTGGCAGGAACAAAAGCAGGTGAAGGAGATCATGGTCTTCCTGCATGGACACGGGGTGAGTACCAATCTGGCGGTAAAAATTTACAAAACGTATGGTGATCATTCCCTTGAGATCGTTCAGCAGAATCCTTATCAGTTGGAGCGCGACATCTACGGGATCGGCTTCAAAACCGCCGATCGCATTGCACGCGCTTTGGGACTACACGTAGATCACCCCTCGCGCATCGAAGCGGGAATCGTGTTTGCCTTGAATGAAACGATCGATGAGGGAAATGTGTTTGTTCCCAGAGAAACCCTGCGGCAACGCGCGGTCGAGCTGCTGGAAGTCCCCGCCGAGTTAATCTCCTCCAGGGCTGGAGCGCCTGGCGCAGGAAGACCGTATCCGCGCGGACATGATTCCACTGAATCACGAACCGTCTGAAAAAGGCAGGTCCGCCGTCGGTGAGGCAGCTGACACTTATAGTTCATCGGTCATCTATTTAACTCCTCTTTACTTTGGCGAAAAGGGAGTGGCAGACCGCTTGAAGAGCCTGGCGCATGCCCACCCATCAGGCAGAACGATGAACCAACCTCTTTTCTCGAATCAACAGTTGTCGGATGAACAACAATCGGCGATTCAGATGGCGCTTACTCATCCGGTCAGTGTGCTAACGGGCGGCCCGGGAACGGGGAAGACCACCTGCTTAAAGGCTCTCATCACCACCCTCGAATCACAAGGGAGAAAGTATGCGCTCGCCTCACCAACTGGACGCGCCGCCAAGCGACTTTCCGAAGCGACCGGGCGACCGGCCAGAACCATTCACCGTCTGTTGGAATTTTCGCCAGTGGAGGGCTTCAAGCACAACAATGAAAACCCGCTCGATCTGGATTTCCTTGTAGTGGACGAAGCCTCGATGCTCGACCTGCTGCTGACGAACAACTTGCTCAAAGCCGTTCGACCCGGGACGCGCGTCTTGTTCGTCGGGGATGTGGACCAACTCCCTTCTGTGGGTGCCGGCGATGTACTGCGCGATCTGATCGATAGTAAAGTCCTGCCGGTTACGCGGCTGAATACCATCTTCCGCCAGGCGGCAAATTCGAAGATCATCACCAATGCCCATCTGATCAACCAGGGCTAATTTCCAGACTTCTCCAAAAGCGAAGGCGATTTCTTTCTCTTTCCCGCCGAAGACGCAGTTGCCGCGGCGGATTGGATCATCCAGATCGTCACCGAACGCCTCCCGCAGAAATTCGGTCTCGACGCGATTCATGATATCCAGGTCATGGCGCCCATCTACCGCGGACCGGCGGGAGTGACGGTTCTGAACGACCGCTTGCAGGAAAAACTCAATCCACCGGCAACTAAGAAAGCGGAGCGACGCTTATTCGGAACGGTCTTCCGGCTGGGTGACAAGGTGATGCAAACCCAGAACAACTATGATATGGATGTCTACAATGGGGATATCGGCTTCATTCAAGCGATGGATATGATCGAACAAAATCTGACCGTTAACTTCGACGGCAGACCCGTCGTCTTCGAATGGAGCGAAGCCGACCAACTGACTCTGGCCTATGTCATTTCCGTTCATAAAGCACAGGGCTCGGAATTTCCCGCGGTGGTCATGCCGATCGTGACCCAACACTACACCATGCTGCAGCGTAACCTGCTCTACACGGCCATCACCCGAGCGGGCAAATTATGTGTGCTGGCCGGCAGCCGGCGCGCCATCAGCATGGCAGTCCGCAATAACAAAGTGGCAAATCGCTTCACTGCCCTGGAATGGCGATTGTCGCAAAAAGTATCCTGAGCATTTCGCGTTATTTGGCGTGCTGGAAATAGATACCGATCATGCAACCGAACAACGAAGGGTCCTCCTTCATTTGGAAGTTGAAGGAGGACGACATTCAAGAGGCGCCGAGGCTCATGGCCAATCGACTGGATGGTTTATGCTGGTGCACACTAAGGCAAAAGATAATCAATGAACTTACCATTGGCATCGATGCTTACATTTGCCTTCTGTTGAGCCTGCTTCCAACGCGACCAGTCTTCAAGGCTCCCGATCCCCAATAATGCTTTCTCCACATCCTTGTGCGTGGCATTCGCGGCGTTATCCGCCCAGCCCAGGTCGGAACGTACGACGCGGCCCTGGCATTTTTCCAGCAGATGGGGATAGAGCTCGGGAGCCGGCATCTGCCAGGAACCTTGCGGACTCTTTCCAAGCGCTACGGCGCGATCCACAGGAATAAAGGCAACCAGTTCAGCCTGCCGTGTCATCATCTCCAACCCCTTGCCTCTTGCAGTGGCATTATGACTGGAGTGGTGCCCCACCTTGTAGAAAACGGTGGCATTGAGCAACTGTTCCGTGGTTTTCTCCTCAGTCTTTCCGTCGACTTTGAAGGGGAATCTCATTTCCGGATCGTGCCACGAGAGCCAGTTGCCCTCCTGTGCATCTGCGGGAAAGAGAAGCACCTTTCCATCGCTGATGCGTTCGATAGCGAGTGCCAGGCTGGTATTGTTGGTCATGCTGTCTAATTGCAGGGCAAAATCCGCGGCGGAATGCAACCAGTCGTTATCCACACGCCGCCAATCATTATTCTTATCAAAATAGGAATCGAGTGAGGGGTGAATGATGGGATCATCCTCCGAACAGCGAAAACGCGCGTCGAAAGGCATCTCAGTCTCTATTAACGTTGATTCGATTGTGGAATTCGCCATGCGGAAGGCAGCGCCGACGCTGAGCCCACTGGCTATACCATAGATTTCAGCACTGCCGTGATCTCCCAGATCTCCAAGTTTCGTCAGGGATCGAGGAGGGCCAAGCACATAGAAACGGAAACCAGGCAGCCAGGGCTCCTCCAGCGCTGCGCCACCCGGACTTAGGTAGCGCGCTTTCACACCAAATCCAGTGCGCACAAAAGTCATGGCTTCATCTATGGTTTTCGCCATGCCTGAGTTCTTTTTCCCCTTCGTGCTGGAATCTGCAGATGCTCCCAATTCATCAGGATCGCCAACAAAGCTGAGCAGACTTTCAATGGCGAGCCCCATGGCCGCGGACTTTGAATTTGCGGCAGCAGTTGATCTGAGTGCGGCAGCAGCCATCGTGAGAGACTCGCCCAAGTCACCTCTATATTTTTCGATCTGCTGCGCAAGTTTATCCTTTGGATTCTCCGTCCACGCCAGCCAAACGTTATCCACCTGGAACTTGTTGAACTCAGCCTTGACGTCCCGAAAGCCGCAGACATGATCCTTGTGCTCGTGCGTTGCAATGACGAGGTGCAGATGGGCACCGGTTATCTTCTTAATATCATCCACGGCATCCTTGAGCTTCACACCTGTGGTTTTGGCACCAAGCGATCCACAATCGATCAGCATATGAACTTCCTTGCCACCGGGATCGAAGGTGATCAGGAAACAGTCTCCCAAGCCCGTCCGATACATGCGCACACGAACCGGTGGGCCGCCGGTAGAGCCGGAATTCATCGGCACATTATTGGACAACATGACATGACCTCCTAGACACCGCGATGCAGAGCCGCGAACGGTTCGGTATTTTGTTCAGATCCAAAATAGGTGGCGCGCAAGTTGCTGCGAGATTCCCCAGCGAACTGCCGCTGACGATCGATGCGGCTCCTGCTTCCAATCGGCTTGCGAATGCAATATCGGATCTTACTCGTCCGAAGATCTGCCACCATGGTGCAGCCTCCTATAAGCTCCATCTGCGCGCCGTTGGGCAGATTGGCGTCGGCGAGGATCCGGGTCTGTTGTAATATGCCTACCAGGAGCTGAGGAAACATGCCGCCGTCCGGATTGCTGCGGTAGGCCACGCGGGCCGTACTCACTTCAAAAGAATGCGTGGGATCAAGTCCCAAATATTCGGCATCCTGGGCACCAGCCTCGCTTCTAAAATGATCCTTGAGCCAATCGTGGATCTCGCGTCTCAGGGCGCGCTCCAGCTTGAAGGCAGCTTCGCGTGCGTCACTATAGATGTTCTCCGCGGTGTAATCCTTTAACTTTGCCAGCAGGCCCTCAAGTTCAATGGTCGGTCTTCGCTCATCATTTTCCGGGCCACGCCACAGCAGGCTTTCCACGCTCAATGTCCGCACATCGCTTGGATAGATGCCGCGACGTCTGAAAGCCTGCAGAAAAGCAACGCGGTAGTTCAGATCATCATTGGCCACGATGTCGTGGTCGGCTGTAATGATGGCACGCAGATACTCTCCAAATGTGATATCCACCGGCGGGCAGTAATCGAGCGCGCGCACACACATCGTCAGCACGTGGTGAGCAGCCTTGGCGGCCTCTTCGGCCAATCGCTGGGCAAGGTCGGGGTGAATTGCGCCGGGATGGAGCACGCCAGTGCCGCCGGTGGCCAACCGCAGCAAGTCTGCCGTACGATGACGGTAGATAGCGAGGAAGGCATCGAACGCCGCCGCCACCAGAATGGCCCCACGCGCATGTGGTTCCAGGGTATCGGCCAATTGGGCCGGATCTGGCTCCGTTGGAATCCACTTTTTCGTTTGCTTATCAAGATGACCGATTGCATCCCGCAGCGCGCCCCGTAGCCCGGTACTACGCCCAAACTGTCCAGCAAGCTGGCCCAATAAATTCTCCTGGGAATTGATCGCACCCCGCGTCGCTACAATCTGCTGGAAAAGGATTTCAGGAAAGGTGAAATGCTGAAAGAGGGCCACGATATCTGCGAAAGCTTCATGGAAGGCGTACACATCGGGATTCGTGGAAGCCAAAAAATTGCGGTTCATCCCATCCAAAAGCGCATGGGTGGTTTCATGCGCAATAATGTCATGGGACAGGCAGGTAAATACCATACCACCTCCCATATGTTCACCCGGAGAATCCGCTGAAGCCTTGAAATAACCAAAGAGCAAGGCGATTCGTGCCGGCGTATAATAGGCGTTTCGCTCCCGGAGGGCATGGGGATAAATACGCAGCTTCTCGACGAAGACAGAGTTGTTTTCGGGACCTTTGCCTCGTGGTGCGGGGCCGGGTCGCCAAAGTGTGCGTCGCCCCAGGGCATTCTCGAAATTCTGGATCGTCAGTCTGGCTACAGCATAAACCATCTGCTGATGGAACTGTGGCGAGCCCTCACTGGGAGACAATCCATCCTGTGCCAGCAAGATCGGATCGTCCAGATTTACAGGTTCATAATAGGCGTTGCTGGCTGGGTCTGTATCGATTACTTCCAGGTATTCGCCGCATGGTCCGGGGCGCAGTTTTTCCCAAGGTACCGGGAATATGATTTTGCTCACCGGCGATGTTTCCAGTTCAGTTGCCAAACTTGGGTCAATTGCATATCCCCGCAGTCGTCGAAATGGAGGCAGTGACGGGGTAAATTTTGCACGCGGCACAGGGTCACTATTGGTCGTATTGCTGGACACTTCAGCCTCCTTCGTATTCATGGAAACAGATTTATCAGAACGTGTAGTCGACCGCCGTCATTACTGTGAGTCAAGGCGGTACGCATAACCCGATGCCCAGTCGCGATCGAACACCGACTGCAAGGCCTGAACCAACTTGGGATGGTCCGCGTTGAAGCTACTACCGGCGGTCGATGAGAAATAATCCCAGGTCATGTTCGAAGTGCCGATGTTAATGCGTCGATCAGTAACAATATACTTGGTGTGATTGACGCGGGTGTGCCCTGGATATTGCCGATGGTTACCGCTGGTGCTGTCCCAACCTGGAATGACGAACTGTTTGATCTCCAACTGGCCAGCGGTCATGTACTTGTCAGCGCGGCCGGCATCCGCTGCCCCCTGAAGGACACGGAGAAAGGGTTCAATAAAACCTGATGTATGAGCCCATTTACTGACCAGCAGGCGCACATACACTTTGCGGGTTAGAACGGCCGATAGTAGTGCATCGAAGAGGCCCGGCCACCAAACCGGCGTGTTGGCGGGAATCACTTCTCGTTCGCCAGGCGATGAGCCTGCGTTTTCCCGCCCATAAAGGCTGACCGGGGCAAAGTCCATCACGCTCACGCACACCGACTTGCGTGCATCGTCGATCGTATAAACGAGTCCATGCTCATCCCAACTGCGTCGATCGCCACACACCTCTGGCGGGCTGCCGGTCAAGAAAATACCACCTGGCTCCCGGTTGAGATTTACCTGGAGGGGATTTATGAAATCATATGGGGTGGCATAGCGCTCACCAGAGAGTGGCGATGCTGTGCGCTGCCCTACAGGCACCAGCCTGGACCACGGCGGCACCTGCCGATCGATGCGTACCACCGGGTCGAATACACCCACGCTCGACGGAGGCAGCTCGCTAAATACCCACCACGCCTCGAAATACCTGCCGACATCCTGTGCAAGGGCGGGACAGTTCTCCACAGCCACACCCATCTCCTTCACCTGCGAGATGGATTTCCAGTCCATGTTGGCGGAGCCGATGTAGAGATGGGCTTGGTCGAATATCCAGATTTTCTGGTGCATGATGCCACTGCCGCCATACCACTTATCGATCTCCATTGTCCGAATCGAAATCTGATCGGGAAGCTCAACCTGGAGTCTTTCCGATTCCTGTTTGGGGGTGGGCTGCGTCTTATCCTGGGAGAACCCGGGCGCCTGGAGGATGCGGATACGCACTCCGCGGCCAGCGGCGTCACGCAGGGCATTATATAGATCGTGTCCGTAGCCGGCACCCATCCTCTCGAAATCAGCATTGGTAAAGCCCTTTTCATCGTCACCCTCAGGATCGGGCAGGAGCGCCCAGTACATGGCCGTGAGATCGATTGTGGATTGGGCAGCCCGCGTCAAGCGTACCAGCACATCTTCAGTGTACTGTACACCAATGCTTCCTCGGAGATCCTCGAGTCCCAAAGGGATGGATTCCACGAGGCAGGCGTGGGCTTCGATAGTTTCCGGCTTGTTCATGCGTTCTCACTCCTTGCGGTCGGCGCCTGGCAGATAACAAAAGTTGTGGCACCTGAGTGAACAGATACCCATCCGAGTCCACATCGAATACCCACACGACCTCATACCGCTGCGCGGGCCATCGATCCGGAACGGATATCTTCTTGTTGCGACTGATTTCGAAACGATGATTCAGTCATGGATGATATGAAAAACAGGTGCGCTGGTCTTCTCGGCCCTGATCAACTCTCCCATTCTCCGTAGATACGGATGGAAAGGCCAGACATGTCCAAGCTTGTTCATCTCATTGGAACAAGAGCATGGATGATTTATTGTAGCACTAACAAGCTCAGATATATCCTTAAAATATCTCTGGTGAACACGGAAACATGCCTGGAAGAATAGGACACCATCCGCACCAGGGACCACAGATTCCCGCACCACGCCCATCGACACCCCAGCCGGTCAAAGTGTGGCAGCGCGCCATGTAACACACCCCGGAGCGCAGCACAGTGGGCACGCGGGCTTTTTGATTCTTATATCAGGAAGGTTAGGCACTCCGAATTGTAGCCTCTCTTTCTTTGCATATCCCAACAACGAAGGACAAAGATCCCAATCCGTCGTGGCGACAGGGCTAATATTAGGCTGTATATTGTTGTAAGAGGATGAGCAGGAGTTGCGTAGTAATTACCGCGAGCCTGTCTCCTCCCACGTTGGCCAATGAAAACCTAACTGATCTACTCTCTTGAGCGGTTATTGCGTGTCTATAGAGGCCGATGATCTCGGCCGGGCGCCCCACTCGACGAACCCTCCCCTCGAACCAGAAGGAGGTTCTCGATGATACGCAAGCGTGCAGTTTCTGTCATCCTGCTGGTGGCGCTGGTATTGGCTGTTGTGCTCAGCCTGCCAGCAATACACATATCCAGCAGCAGTTCAGGGCCTGTCGGCATCCATGCCAATTCCGTTCTTGCCGATGGAAACCCCACGGCCACACCCACGCTGGAGGGTACCGACTCCAACCCCTCAGGAGGTGACGGCGGCGGATAAGCATGCAGGAGAATTGGGACCTGCTGGTGCAGCAAATGAACTGTGCCAGCAGGTCTTCGTCTGGAAGGTGGCCGGCAAAACCAGTTTGGTCAAACTATGGCATGCCAGTGCAGATGAAACTGCCCCAGTCATCGACTGGTTTGCCTCGCTCGAACATGGCTCTTTGTGTATTTGTGACGGCTTTCGCAGGCGACATGCCGGCCAAATAACGATCATAGAATTCGGCCAGCATTTCTGCCGCGGCCTGATCTGGAACACGCCACATACTACCGATCACGCTATTGGCACCGGCAACGAGACAGGTACTGGGCAGGTCCACGTGCTCATCCCCTTCATAGATGAAGCTGGTGCTGCTATTGCAGGCAGAGAAGGTGACTAAATTGGGTAGGGGTCCCAGATCCCGGATGCTATCCAACCAGATGTCATCATTCCACAAGGCAAGACCGCTGAGGCGGCCGGTTGTAGAATCCGAAAACACATGACTGGCGACATGCATCCAGGCGAAACGGGCCAGGCCCGCGGCTTCCTCAGTTTTTTGCTCATCCTTTAAGGCCAACAGCGCTTCCCAGGTCGCCCGTTCATTAAACAGGGATACACCGCCTTCCCCGATTTTTCCTGAAAGGAGCTCGATTTCATTCTGTACCAATGGCAGATTTCGATATCGGCCCTGAAAGTCTGAGACACCGATCAGCAGGCCCGCATCCCTTGCTTGCATCGGTCTCAGAGTTGACCTTTGCCAGAGCAAGGCCAGGCTGCGTAAAGATGGAACGATGGTTGGCGTACAAGCCGAGATCATCGGTTTTGAACTGAACGCAGGTTGCAGTGCAGCCCAGGGAGCGGCATGTAAGGTTCGATGAGGAGCGAGCAACACATGGGTGTCTGGTTTAAGAGATTCCCAGATGCTTTGTGGCAGCAGCAGATCGCCCAGGACAGTTAGGTCGCTTTTCGTAGGTGGTTCGAAACTATTCTGTGCCCTTTGACAGGCCTCGATTGCCATCTGGCAGCGATAAGAAATCGGCGTGTTGGTCATCGTGCAACCATCCGGTGAGATGGAAATCGTCACCAGCCGGCCATTCGCCACGTAATAATCCAGCGCCAGCCAAGTCCCGCCCAGGAAGCTGCCTGCCAATTCCTGGAAGGATGAAATATCAAAGGGGCCCACGCTGGCAGGCGAGGCTGAGCGAGTAGCAGCTTTCTCTCGCTCTAGGCGACTTTTCAGTGCGCTGTAGGCTTGTACCTGCTCACCGAACCTGGCACGCAAGTGCCAGTATTCAGATTGGCCGCGAACTGGCAGAGGCTTTCCTTCCGGGATTCGCAGCTTGTCCAATAGCCCGGCAATTTCAGTTTGAATTTCATTCAACTCTTGCGACCTGAGTTCCAGACCCATCAGTTGGTCATTGAGCAGATGTCCCAGCAGGGTCATTGTCTTGCTCTGTTCAACAAAAAACAGCGTATCTTCAGCGGCCCGCGCAACAGCCGCGGCCAGGACTGCCTGATCCAAACTCCTGGACGGTTCCTGAAGGTAGTGTCCAGCAAGCTCTGGCTGCCAGAAGTTGTGTTGAATCTGGGCAAAAATCTCCACTCCCCGCCGGTATGAGCGCAGGGCCTCCACCATGTCTGCCTTGCGACTGGCCAGCTCCCCCAGGCCCATGTAGACCCGCCATTCGATCGCAGGCAATGTTCCCTCGCTGAGTTTGAGCGCTTGCTCAAAAGCATCCTGCGCCTTTTCGTGCTCAGCCATCAGCATATGACAGGTCGCACTGGAAATAATACTGGATGCCTGGTCCAGGGCCAAATCCTTGTTCGGGGCTTCCGCCTGAACGAGCTCAAGATGCGTCAGGGCTTCCTCGTATCGTCCACTTCGCAACAGGATTTCTCCCAAAAGACGCCGCGCCAGAACGGCCTGTGGCCGTAATCCATATGACTTTGCCAAAGCCAGGGATTTTTCCAGCCAACTGATTGCCTCTGCGTTGTTGCCCTGAAGGAAGAAGGCCACCGCACGATAACTGTATGCCTCCGGAAGCAAGGCTTTTTGATCCGCCAATTCATAATTTCGGATGGCTCGATCCAAATATTCATGAGCGTGGACCGGCTGGCCCAATTGGGTCCAAACCAGGGCGATATACTTTTCGCAATTCCCCAGGCGTAAGTGACTATTGATGGCGCTCAACTGCGCAGCTGCCCGTTCAAGCAAAGAAAGGGCGTCCTGGTATCGACCGTTTTGAGCATGGGCCTTGCCCAAATTGGTGATGCCTCTCGCAATGGACAGCCTGGACCCCAGGCGCTCGTACAATTCAACGGCGCCCCTAAACTGCTCGATGCTCAAGTGAGGCTTGCCCTTCAGAATATTTACTTCACCAAAGTCGTGCAGATTGTCCGCCAGCAGGCTGGAATTCTCATGAAGGACAAAGATCTTTCTGGCTTCGCTGTAATACCCTTCTGCTGTAGTTAAGTCCCCTCTGAAAAGGAAAACTGAGCCAAGATTGTTAATACACATACCTTTCCATAAATCCAGGCCACAGTCTGAGAACAAATGGATGGCCGTTCTAAATTGCCCGACTGCCTCTGATAAGTTATCTGTTCTCAACAGGAAACAAAGTCCGGCTTGATAAGCCACCTTGGCGAGTCCAACAGTTGCATTTTCTTGCTCAAAAATCCGGTTTGCCTGTGCCAGCTTGCCAAATGCCTCATCGAACCGATCTTCACGCCGAAGCGTGTTGGCTTGGTGGAGCCAGCAATTCGCCTGATTTAAGCCGTCGCCTGAGGCTGCAAACATTGTTTCACTCGCGGCAATGTTTTTCTTTGCCTCCTCATATTCCTGAACCAGAATTTGAGCATAGGCCAGTGCCAAGCGACAATGTGGCACAAATTGATCAAAGCCTGCCTGCTCAAGCGCTTCCAGCGACTTTCGTAATGTCTGACCGGCCTGCACAAAGTCAGGTCTGGTCCACGGCAAATCGTTAAGCAGCCAATCGCAGGCGGCGATCCACCCGACTTCATTCAACTCTTCAAAGCCGCGGCGTGCCAGCGCTATGGCCCGGCTGAGGCGCTGGGGCTGGGTCCACTGATTACAGGCGCGGCCCAAATACCAGTAGGCGAGGGAGCGCAGGAAGAGATCCCCATCCTGGAAGACTGCTGCTTCCTGGGCGAGGCGAGCAATCGCCCAACCATGACGAGGTTGGGTGAAGGCAAAGTCATTTGCGTACTGTACTAAATTATCGAGAAGCTCCTTGTCGAGGGGAGGCAGGCCCGCGACAGCCAACGGCAAATCATTCGGATCCATGCGCCCGGCAAATAGCTCGTTGGCGAGATTTACATATGCAGGAAAAGCATCATCGTCAGGAATCAATGGAATTCAAGCGGCTGTTTCAAGTACCAGGTTGAATCCAACCTGTACTTGTTGAAGAGATGGATCGAATATTGCCATCAGTGGAATATCGGGAAAACGGACGCGCCCTTCTTCAGCGATCAGGACACTATTTTCATAGGCGCCCCACCGCAGGCTGGCACGCAATGGAAAATGCGTTGGTTGTGGATGACTTCCCAGGGTGACGGCCAGGTTCAAAAACGTGGAAAGCGCGCTGTCAACGTTATCGGAAAGCGTACATTCGAGCGCGACGGCATAAGTAGATCCTTCAACCACAACTTCATCCCGTAACAGGATGAACCACGGATCTTCCAGATTCGGATCGGCACGATAGGCCATCTGCGGTGGCGAGAAAATAGCCTGGATCTGCTCCAGTGATCTTTGCCAGATGGCACGCCAGTTGCGCGGCTCAAGCAGTTCAACCTTCGGTGTAGAGGCCTGCTGCTTGAGAAACGACAAGTCCGCTTTGGCCCCCTCAGGCAAAGGGATCAACTGCCCGGCGCGTTCGGCTTCCACAGCTTCAAGCGCGTCGAGAAAAGCCTGTCTTAGGTCTGCATTCTCCAACAGTTTTTGGTAGAAGGCCGGGTAACGCCTGGATACATCTTCTCCACTGAGCGTCCCGCTTACGATCAGCGACAACATATCACTTTCCATGTCTAAGGTTGAACCGCCCTGGGCGTCCAAGGCATTCAGGTGGTCGGCCAGCTTTTGCAGAGCCGCCGGATTGGGGGAAGGGTTCAAACGATCGATATCCTCATTCATTAAGGTTATCCCTGTTTTGGCCTAAAATCTTTCGTAAATCCTGCAACGCACGAAATTGTAAGCTATAAATTGCATTGACACTTTTTCCCAAAATTTGGGCAATTTCCGCAGCTTCCAATTCATCGAAGTAGGCAAGCTCGATTACCCTGCGCCGCGCCTTCGACAATTGCGCCAGGGCCCGAAGTAACTCGCCATCCGCTTCCTTTTGCAGGGCGCGTGTCTCCAACGGAAGCTGCTCTGAACTGACAAGATTTTCGTCCAGCTCCACGAATTGTTTCTCGGAAACGACAGATTTCCTGAAATTCTTGCTGATGAATTTTCGACAACTATTTTGGACAAGGATGTGAGCCCATGGGTCGAACTCGGTGTCGTAGGGAAAATAAGCGTTCAGCAGGATGAGAGCCGCATCCGTTGCACACGCGGCAGCTAGTTCCTGAGTTTGCGGGTGCTTGGTAAAGTTTTTTCTCAGCAGAAAATTATATGCCCAATTCTGCATACGTTCGAAGAGTGGTTCCCAAACATCATAGCTGCGTTCGATCTGGAGTTGATGCAGGTATTTATGTAACTTCGCGAAGAGGCGGTCTACATGCTGAACATACGCCTCGATGCCATCACAGCTTCCGTCCATAAAGGTTTGCAGCCGCTCCCGCTCCAAATTGTTGAGCACGACCTGCCGGATCCTGCGTATCCTCTCATCCCCGCGCAACTCGGCCAGCTTCTCTAGCGCCTGCTCAATTTCAACCCGAAGTTGTTCCTTTTCCAGGCTCATTTCTGTTCTCCGAATGCGCGACAATTGGCCTATGACGGAAGGGCGGCGCAGAGAAATAGTTCTGATTCATCTAAAATTGCAGATGTTTCGAATAATGAACGAAATTATATGGCATTTATGCCAAGCTGACAACAGAAATGGACAATTTGTTCATTTTGGTGCAGGAATTATGAAGAAAAGTGAAAGAAAATCCGGTGCAATCGGTATATATATAGTAGATCAGGGCCGCCGGACTTAGGGAACCGGCGGCGTTGGGGGATGCCACCAACGGAACGAAAAAAGAATTTGCTTAATCTTTGGTTTTCAACTCTTGTCAAACTGTGACTTTTGTATGAAAATAGCAGTGCTCCGCGCAGGGTGCCCCCCTCACCCTGTTCGGAGCACTTTTTTGTCTCATCGATGTCATTTGTAACTATACCCATAAAGTGGCCACTTTTTCCACTTTATGCTTCCAGAGGGCATATTTTGAAAATGGCACTATCCTAAAAAATCTAACTCGATACGCCAAAGCCTCTGATCATTTCTCCAAACAGACATCGAGAAAGCCTATTCTGTGTTCTTATGAACACAAGAATGTAGTTCTGCAAAGTTTTCTCTATGTTGTAGGTGAAAAGTAATGCATAAATTTCCGGCCACTTTATGGTTCCAGAATTTACTTGCGGCCAAGTTATGGTTCCAGTCAGACCATCATCTCTTAATTTTTCCATTCAAAGCAGGATAAAATGCAGCCACTTTATGCTTCCAGCCCCGGCCATTTTATGGGTTAAGTTACAATGATGTAACTTAACCCAATTATGGTTCCAGGCGTGGCAATCTTATGGGTCTAGTTACATCATGGTCAGGGAGTGCTGTCGGCTTTACGTGAATCTGTGAGTTTGTCTCGGTAATTCCATAAAGCAAAAATAGCCAATTCTGAGGACGCTATTGACTTGCGCCTCGATTTTCTGTATACTCTTGAAAGCGCTTTCTGAAAGCGCTTTCAAGAGTATTTCATGCCCCTGAAAAACCAGCCACCCACCATTTCAGATGTTGCAGAGCGGGCTCAAGTGTCGATTGCCACAGTAAGCCGGGTGCTTAACGGTTCAACCCCGGTTCAACCCGAAAAGGCAGAACGAGTCCGCCTGGCCATGAATGAATTGAAGTATGTCCCGCGCGCCGCGGCACGTGGTTTGGCAAGCCGCAAGACCAATACCATTGGACTGGTTTTTTCGGAGATCAGCGGTGCCTTCTTCCCGCATCTGCTGAAAGGCATAGAGGCACAGCTTCATTCTGAGAACTACGAACTGCTGGTTTACTCCACAGATAGTCAACGCCCCAAGAAACGCAAGCCAATTGGCGAGCACAATACGGACGGCCTGTTGATCTTTGCTGCCAGCCTGGAGTCGGAGGAACTCAAACGATTGTATGATCTCAATTTTCCGCTGGTGCTTCTGCACGAGACGCCTCCGAAGGGCATGAACATTCCGGTAATCACGATCGAAAACAAGGATGGCGCGCAAATGCTCGTCAGTCATTTGATCGAAAAACATGGACGGCGTCGTATTGTTTTTCTGCGCGGTACCGAGGGACATGAAGATTCGGAATGGCGCGAGCGGGGTTATCGCGAAGCGCTTGAAGCACACGACATTCCATATGATGCCAGCCTGGTTTCCTCAGCTGAGTTCGAAGAAGAAGGCGGTTTCCTGGCCATAGAGAAATTGATTTCGGAGAACGTCGATTTCGATGCTGTCTTCGCCGGCGATGATGATGCGGCGATCGGCGTCTATCGTTCCCTGAAAAAGGCCGGCCGTCTCATACCGGACGAGGTGGCTGTTGTCGGTTTCGATGATGTTCAATTTGCCCGATACGTTTCCCCTGCCCTGACTACCATCCGCGCACCGATCGAAGAAGTGGGACGCGAAGCCGTCCGTCAGTTGTTGCACCAGCTAAACGGCGAACAGGCCGAGGCTTTCGACTCTGATGCGCACGGAGTTGGTCATCCGCGAATCGTGCGGGTGTAAATCCAATCCATCCCCTCCTCAACAAGGAGGTGAATCGTCATCATAAATTTGGATATTCTTTAATATGAGTTTCAACTGTTCAATTAATCCGGAGGAGAATAATGAAATTTCACCTGTTCAAGATGTTAGCCTTTTTGGTGCTGGCATCGCTGCTCTTGACCGCTTGTGGAGCCGGGGCTGCCACCGGCCAGGCACCTGAAACAAAAACACTGCGCGTTTGGATCCAATGGGGCGACAATCCGCAGCAGATCCAAACCCTCTTCGACAAATACACCGCCGAAACGGGCATCAAAGTCGAGGTAACGGCGCCCCTGGAGGAAGATAAAATCCTGCCGTCATTAACCGGCTCGGAGCCTCCTGATGTGCTCGTGTTAAGCGGCGGTGACCTGGTCAAATCCTACTACAAAGAAGACCTGGTCGATGAACTGAGTGGTGCGATCAAAAGTGGTGGTATTGACCTGACTGATTTCTTCGATGCGCCGCTTCAGCAATGCAAGCAAGGCGACAAAATTCTGTGCCTGCCGTGGGGAACGGATATGTATGCCCTGTTCTGGAATAAGGACATGTTTGAAGCGGCCGGTCTGGACCCCAATACGCCGCCCAAAACCATGGAAGAGTTGGCTGATTTCGCCAAGAAGTTAACTGTACGCGGCGCCGACGGGAAACTGGAACAGGTTGGTTTCCTGCCCGATCAGGGCTGGGACCATAGCGACCTGTATGTGCGCATGTTCGGCGGATTTTGGTATAACATTGATGGCACTCAATTAACCGCCAACAGCCAGCCGATGATCAATTCGTTGAAGTGGCAGCAGCAGTTCTACACCGATTATAACGCCGATGACGTACTATCACTCTCAGCCGGTTGGGCGGATGCGTACATGTCTCCCGACTATCCCTTCTATACCGGCAAGATGGCCATGTATGTGGATGGTGAATGGATGACGGGACCGAACTTCATCAGCGCATTCAAACCCGAAGCTAGCTACGGCGTCGCGCCCTTCCCACCCCCGTCGGACCACATGGATCGCGCCAACACGGCTGTAGTACAGGGTACAGTCGCGGTGATCCCAACCGGCGCTAAAGATAAGGAAGCTTCTGCCAAACTGCTGGCATGGATGATGTCTCCATCGATTGTGTCCGAAGAATTCTGCTTCAATGCCAACCTGCCCACCAGCAAAAAGGCTGCTCAAGATCCCTGTTTCACCGAAAATGCCAAATTCAAGGTCTTCACAGACTTGATCTCCAGTCCGAATGCAACCAATGTCATTAATACTCCCATTTCCCTGGAGTTCAATGATGCCTATGGAGTCGTCCTGGAAAAGGCTGTTCATAATGGCGAGGATCCAGAACCCTTGCTCGATCAACTGCAAGCTGAATTCGCTCCCAAGCTGGAAGCGGCTTTGAAGTAAGAAAAAACGCTGTTCTGTGAGGGCGGTGTTGCCGTGTTGCCACCGCCCTCTTTTCTGAATCTCTAAAGGAGAATGAAATGGAAGAACAATCGCTGCGCCGCAGAAAGATAGCCTGGCTTCCCAAACTGCCGAATTGGGGATATCGAGAGCGCGCCAATTTCAAGATAGGCATGTTCTTCCTGCTCCCGTGGACGATCGGTTTCCTGGCGTTTACACTTTATCCAATGCTGGCTTCGCTGGTTTATTCCTTCAGCATTTATCATGCAAAACAACCGCTTGAATGGGTGGGCTGGCAGAACTACATTGAACTATTCCAGGATCCTCTGTTCTGGCAGTCTTTGGGAAATACGATGTATATCGTTGCTGTTGGTGTCCCACTCACCTTATTGGCATCTTTCTTATGTGCGGTGTTGTTGAATCTAAAAGTTCGGGGACAATCCATCTATCGCGTGATTTATTTTTTGCCCTCCATCGTTCCCACAGTTGCCAGCACCATTCTCTGGCTGTGGATTCTCAATCCACAAGTGGGTATCCTGAATTCGATCCTCGCCTCCGTTGGCATCGATGGCCCAAACTGGATGAGCAACCCTGCCTGGTCCAAACCCGGGTTGATCCTACTGGGGTTGTGGGGCATGGGTGGCACCATTGTTATTTATCTCTCCGGTTTACAGGATGTACCAGCCAACCTGTTGGAGGCCGCCGAAATCGATGGGGCAAACTGGCTGCAAAGATTGTGGCACATCACCATCCCGATGGTGTCACCAATCACCCTCTTCAACCTGATTACCGGTGTGATCGCTTCATTTCAATACTTCACCCAGGCGTATGTCTTCAGAGGCTTTCAGCCGCTTGGTTACCCACTGAACTCAACTCTCTTTTTCAGTGTCTACCTTTATCAAAACGGTTTCCTCTATCTCAAAATGGGATATGCCTCAGCCATGGCGTGGATCTTATTCATCATCATCCTGGTCTGTACCCTTCTGCTTTTGAAGATCAGCGATCGGTTTACCTACTACGCGGGATAAAACCATGAGCGCCAATACATCCTCCCCCATGACCTTTCGGCCTCATCTCGACACCGAGAAGGAAATCCAAAAACGCAGACGAGTGCATAAACTGCGAGACCTGCTAACCTCATTATCCAGCCATGCGGTAATTAATTTCGTTGGCTTGTTTTTTCTCCTGCCCTTTCTATGGATGGTGGTCACCGCGCTAAAGTCCAGCCAGGATGTCTTCCATTCCCCGCCACGCTGGTTGCCCTACGATAATGTCCGTGTCGAGATAAACGGCCAGCAACTGCCCCTCTATAATGTTCATACGGAGAACGGCATTAAGCAATTGGCTGCGGTCAAGATCGTCGAAGGCGTGGGCACTTTTGTGGATCCCGCCAATCCCAGCCAGACTTTTGAATATGAGATCCAGCAAGGCGCAGAGAAAATCGCTGAACCGATCATGCATGTCAGTTTTCGCTGGGAAAATTTTTCGGAAGCCATGAACCGGGGCAATCGTCCAACGGTAGGCGCGAGTTTCTGGGTCTATTTCAGGAACAGTTTGATCGTGGCCTTTTTCTCGATCATCGGGACCCTGCTCTCGAATGCGCCCGTCGCTTACGCATTTGCACGGCTCAAGTTTCCGGGCCGTGACCTGCTTTTTGTTATCGTCCTGGCAACCATGATGCTGCCCTTCCAGGTTACGATGATTCCCATCTACTTGTTCTTCAATAACTTTCTTGGCTGGGGTAACTCATTCCTGCCGCTGATCATTCCCACATTCTTTGCCAACGCCTATGATGTTTTCCTGCTAAGACAGTTCTTCCGCACCATTCCGGAAGAGATGTGTGATGCCGCGCGCGTGGACGGCGCCTCCGAGTGGCAGATATTTACCCGCCTCGTCCTACCGCTTTCCATACCTGTCCTTGCAACAGTGACGGTCTTCACCTTCCTGTGGGCATGGAACGATTTCACTGGGCCTCTGCTCTTCCTGACAAGCCCGCGCAATTTCACCATGGCCCTTGGACTGCAGGATTTTCAAAGCCAGCGCACGATGGTTTGGAATCAGTTGATGGCAGCCTCGGTAGTCTTCACCGTTCCCATCATCATTGCCTTCTTCTTTGCACAAAAAACCTTCATTCAAGGCATCAAATTGACGGGCTCGAAGGAATGAGGCGGTATTCATCCTTTCATTGTCGATCCTCACAATTGTAGAGGATAGAAAAGAAGCGCAATGACAATCAAGGTCGCGTTCGCTGGAACAGGCTATATCAGCAGGGTCCATGCCCAGGCTGCCCAGAAGGTGGGTCTGGAGTTAACAGCGGTGGTGAATCACAAAGCTGACTCGATGGCCGCGTTTGGGAAACAATTCGAAATTCCAAATCAATATGCAACCGTGGAGGCCATGCTCAAGGATGAAAATCTCGATGCTTTGATCGTGAACACGCCGAATTATTTGCATGCACCACAGACCATTGCCGCCCTGGAAGCCGGCCTGCACGTGCTGGGGGAAAAACCGATGGCAATCAACGCGCAGCAGGCTGAACAAATGGTTGCAGCCTCTCAAAAAACAGGCCCGTTGCTAATGGTGGCACATTGCTGGCGCTTTGATACGGATGTGCTCTGGCTGAAAGAGCAGTCGAAGAGACTGGGAAAAATCATCCGCACGAAGAGCTATGGCGTGCATACGTATTGGGGACCCTCAGGTTGGTTCACCCAACAGCAATTTGCCGGCGGCGGTGCGATGGCGGATATGGGCATCCACGCGCTGGATACAACGAGATTCCTGCTCGGTGATCCCGAGTCCCTTTCCGTTTATGCAAGAATTGGCACATACTACAAAAACTTCGATGTCGACGATACGGGTGTAATCATCGTCGAATGGGAAAATGGTGCAGTATCCTATATCGAGTCGGGATGGTGGAAGCCCCATAGCGATGGTCCCGAGGCGACCACACAATTGTATGGCACGCAGGGCTTCGGCCAATTATTCCCAACGAAGCTGGAACTACCCAATCCACAGAAAGAAAAGGTTGATATCATCGGGGCAGGTTTTGCATATCCGCGCCAGGAACATTGTCCACAAAGTCTGTACGATGCCCAGTTACAATACTTTGTGGAGTGTATCGAGCAAAGGAAGACACCCAATCCCGGAGGATTGGAAGGCTGGACCAACATGCGGATCGTAAATGCCGCATATGAATCTAACAGAACAGGAAAGGATGTGAACTTATGAAAATCGCAGTGATAGGTGGCGGCTCCACCTATACTCCGGAACTTGTCAATGGCTTTCTTGCCAGGGTCAATTCCCTGCCCCTCGAAGAACTCTGGCTGATGGATATCGATAAAGAGCGGCTTGAGGTCGTTGGTGGCTTTGCGCAGCGGATGGTGAAAGCGAAAGGTCAACCCTTCAAGGTTGTGCTCTCACTTGATCAGCGTGAGGCGATTGCTGGCGCATCCCATGTCACCACACAATTGCGCGTGGGCAAGATGCCCGCGCGGCGCGGTGATGAATATTTGGGCCTGCGGCATGGACTGATCGGCCAGGAAACCACCGGTGTGGGAGGTATGGCAAAGGCCTTACGTACCATTCCTGTGATTCTCAATATTGCAAAAGATATGCGCGAGGTGGCACCTGGAGCCTTACTCGCCAACTTCACCAATCCCGCGGGGCTGGTCACGGAAGCGCTTAATCGTTACGCGTCGGATGTTTCGGCGGTGGGCGTTTGTAATGTAGGCATTACAACAAAAATGGGCATCCTCGAAGGACTGGAAAAGGCCACAGGCAAAAAGATCGATGACGATCATGCCGTATTGAACACGCTCGGTTTAAATCATCTGACCTGGCATCGCGGGTTCACTGTTGACGGTGAAGAGATGTGGCCCCAAATCTTCCCAGCCTTTGTTGAAGAAACAAAAAAGGAGGAAGAGCCTGAATGGGATATTCGTACCCTGGAGTCCCTGGGTATGATGCCCAATTATTACCTGCAATATTTTTATTACACGGATAAAAAACTTGCCGAGCAGAAGAAATGGCCCCCCTCCCGCGCCGAGCAAGTGATGGAAATCGAAAAGGATCTACTGCGCGATTATGCCGATCCCAAGCTGACTGAACCGCCAGCGGACTTAATGAAACACGGTGGTGCATATTACTCGACGCTTGCCACGCAACTGATCAATTCGCATTACAATGATCTTGGACAGACACACGTGGTCAATGTACGTAACAACGGGGCGATAGGGGACTGGCCTGCAGATTGGGTGCTGGAACTGCCGGCCAAAGTGGATAAACGGGGAATCCATCCGCTTCACGCGCAGCCGCTGCCGGCTGCCTGCTTCGAACTCATTTCCCAGATCAAGATGTATGAGCTGCTCACCGTTGAAGCCGCCGTGCATGGGGACAGGAACGCGGCTTATCAGGCGTTGCTAACTCATCCGCTGGGACCCAAAGCCGACAAAGTGGAATTGGTTCTGGAAGACATGCTTGAAACCAACAAACAGTGGTTACCCCAGTTCCATCCATCATAGTAAACCTGTATGAAATACTTCCTCGGCATCGATGTCGGCTCTTCAAAGACACACGCTCTGATCGTAGATGAAAGGGGGCGTTGCATCGGTTTTGGTAAAGCCGGGGGAGGCAATCATCAGGGCGTGGGGTACGAGGGATTCGAGAGGGTGTTGAAGCAATCCCTCGCCGGCGCGCAACAAATGTCAGGCGTGAGTATCGCTGATATCGCGGGAGCAGGCTTCGGCGTGGCAGGCTGCGATTTCCCGTCAGATCGTAGGCCCCATCTGGATGCAATATCAATGTTGGGATTATCGTGTCCTGTAGAAGTCGTCAACGATGGCATGAATGGCCTGTACGCAGGAACCACACAGGGCATTGGCGTCAACGTGACGGCGGGCTCGTCGGTCAATTGTCGAGGAAAAAATAAGCGCGGAAAAGTGGGACGAATTGTTGGAAATGGAATGCAGTTCGGTGAACATGGCGGCGCCGTTGAGATCGCACATCGCGGTTTGCAAATGGTGAACCATGCCTGGATCAAACGCATCGCGCCGACAGCATTGACGCAAATCTATCTCGAGGCGACGAGGGCAAAAGATGAAATGGATTTAATGGAGGGCCTGTCAAACGAACAATATCATCTGTTTCCGTTCCTGGCAGTTAGCGTAATCGCTGCTGCCAGGAACGGTGATCAGGCTGCCTGTGAAGTGATGAACTGGGCAGGTGAAGAACTTGGCATGCTGGCAGTCGCCGTGGCGCGACAGATAGAAATGGAAGACGATAAGGTCGAGATCGTTCAATCGGGCAGTGTTTTCGAAGCAGGCGAACTCATCTCAAGACCCATGCGTGAGACTGTTCTCGAACATTGTCCCGGATCCATACTAAAACGGCTCGATGGCCCTCCCGTTGTAGGAGCAGTCATCCTGGGCATGGAACAGGCGGGTTTCGATGGGTATATTGTCCGTGAAAACATGATTCAAACCGCGAAAGAAATCGTAAGATAAGGAGTATTTCATGTCTGAATTGGCAATTCTCGGCGGACCGAAAACACGAACAGAACCCTATCCTAACTGGCCGGTCTGGGACCAGCGCGATATCGAAGCGGTGATCGAGGTGGTCAAATCCGGGCATTGGGGCGGATTCCCCTATCCCGGGCCGAAGACGGCGGAACTTGCGCGACAGTTCGCCACATGGCAAGGGGGCGGCTACGCGGTACCGATGATCAATGGCACGGTGACGATGGAAGTTGCATTGCGTGCCGCAGGAATTGGCTGGGGGGATGAGGTCATTGTCCCGGCGTATACATTCCAAGCCACGGCCGCGGCCCCGATGTCCGCCGGAGCGATTCCCGTCATTGTGGATGTCGACCCGAACACTTATTGTCTCGACCCAAAGGCCGCGGAGAAGGCGATCACACCCCGGACGAAGGCGATCATCCCCGTGCATCTGGGTCATCAAATGGCGGATATGGACGCGATCATGGCGATGGCAGAAAAGTATGAATTGATCGTAATCGAGGACTGTGCTCACGCCCATGGCGCAAAATGGAATGGATCCGGCGCAGGAACGATCGGCCACTTCGGCTCATTCTCTCTTCAATCTTCGAAGACCCTCACTTCAGGCGAGGGCGGAATCTTATTGTGCAAATCAGCAGAACATGCTGCTTTGGCCGCCAGTATTATCGACTGTGGACGCCCGCACGCGCTGGGTGGCGGAGATGAAGACGCGAATGGTCTAGCCCTGCAAGGCGGTAACTATCGTCTGAGCGAAATGCAAGCCGCACTGGCTTTGATCGGCCTACAACGCTTTCCTGAACAGGCCAGGCAACGGGAAGAAATGGCGGCTTACATGGATGAAGCGCTCAGCGAAGTTCAAGGGGTGCGTGTGTTGAAACGCGATGAACGACATACCACACGCTCGTTCTATCGTTACATCTTCGCCATCGACCCGGAAATATTTGGTGTGGAACACGATGTCGTATGCGGCGCCCTGGATGCCGAGGGTATCGGTTGCTGGGTTGGTTATGAGGCCATGCATAACTACGAATTGTTCCAACCACAAAATTCAAGGCTGGCAGTACCCAGTGCTTTCCCGGAATATTTTGACTTCAAGAACATGAAACTTCCTGAAGCCACGCGCGCCTGTGAACATGAAGCGGTCTGGCTCGATGAAGCTGTCTTTCGTGTTGGAGCGCAAGGTGTGGATGATGCAGTCGCGGCCATTAAAAAGATACAGTTGAATGCAGAAGAATTGAACAAAGCCGCCGATGAACTTAAGAAACTGCATGGAATGTAAGTCTCTGCGAGGAAACCAAGCAAAACCTGTGAAAAAATTGAGAATTTCAGAGACAAAAAAGCCTTCCCGTTTTATCTCACAGGGAGGCTTTGAGAACTTTATTTATTTTTATCGCTGATACAGGGATCAGAAATTCTGATCCTATGCAGAAATGCCAACGGTAAGTTTGGCAATATAACCGTTCGTTAGGTCTCCAGATGTATCTGCCATTTGTTCACCATAACCATCGCTGAAGACATTGTCAGTTGCCAGTGTGATTTGGGGGAAATTCCTGGCGCTGTTTTCATATCCATGTGTTTCATAGACAGCATCGCAGACCAGTGCTGGCTACTTAACTCATCCGCAGGTTCTTTTTGAAATCTAATAAATAAGTCACCAATCCATGTCATCCCACAGACCTTTTCCATTCACTGGGACGCCCTGAATGATTTCTTTTGATCAAATACATCATTCATAAGTATCCAAATTCGTTGCAACTCCACAACTGGATGATCTATAGACGCTATTCACCCTTGTTCGTTAAAGTTTTAATGCAAAAGATATGGATCAGTTCAGATATGCCGTACGGGAATAACTATGATGTAGTCCGCCTAGGATTGCCTTCGATGTGATGCGCCCGCTGACTGGCTTTGACTTTGGCAGGTCATAATGATTGGGGATACGCTGCTCAATCCCTTGGTGCGGCCTTTCTTGATTAAAATATGCAGTGTATTCTGTGACCACCCGTCGTAAATGGTGATCGTCATAAATCAGGATATGATCCATACACTCTCGTCGCAGACTACCCATAAATCTTTCGCAATATCCATTCGCTTGTGGCGTTCGAAAAGGCGTCTTCAACTCTTTGATGCCTGAGCTCATTGCCACTGCTGAAAAATGCATGGCATATTTTTTATCACGGTCTCGAATCAGATACTTCGGTCCTCTCCCCCACGGGGTGGCCTCTCTCAATTGTTGTGCGGTCCATTCATCAGTCGGGAATTTTGTGACGCCTATATGCACGATCCGCCGCGTTTTCAGTTCCATCACCACAAATACATACCATTGTCGGAACAACCAGTCGGTTACTATCGTAAAGTCGCATGCCCAGATGCCGCTGGCTTGATTTTTCAAAAAAGTTGTCCAAGTTTCCCGTAAGAACATCGGGACGATGTGGCTTGATGAATTTGCCTTCCTATCTTTCGGCATGTATTTCTGGATGCTCCGCTTACTTCCGTCAATCCACAGTTTCAACAATTCACCGCGTATCCGCTCCGCTCCTCACAAGAGGTTTTCATTCGCCATCTTCTGAATCAAAATGATCGTTTCTGATTCAACCTTTGGCCTGCCTTGCGACTTCCGCCGCCAATACATGCGAAACAGATTCTGATGCCAACGTATGAGGGTGTCTGGTTGAATAATATGAAGGGTTTGTCTCCAGAATTTAGTAAAGTGGGCAAGAAGAACGAGATGAATACGATCAGCATTGGTGAGCTGAGGCCGCTTGACTTGCCGTTTTAGAATCATCAGTTGCCGGCGTAACAACGCATTTTCTACAACTAGATCGGCACGACTGCCAGTGACATCTGAAAGTATGCCGATGGTTGTGGCAGGTTTGGTCCAGAGTTTGACGCGCTCTTGTAGCCAAAGAAGGAATTTGCCCATCATGCTGCTCCTGGAATATTATGAGGGTAAAACAGCATGATAATCCTCATTTATCGCTCAAACCTGGGCGGATGAGTAAGTAGCCAACACACAGGCGAAGCAATTGGGAGCGCCACTCTTCTTTGGCGACGAAGCCAGTTTTGCCTTGTGGGGTTCTGTATCCTACACTTGGGCACCTGTCGGACAAACGCCTTTGCTCAAAACCACGGGTATTCGCAAAGGCTACAAGGTCTTTGGTCTGATCGAGTTCTTCGGCGGACGTTTGCTGTATCAGGGCATTGAAGATCGTTTCAACAGCGATAGTTATCAGACCTTTCTCAAGTATCTTCTCTCTCAAAACACGGGGCCGGTCATTCTGATCCAGGATGGAGCCAAATACCATACCAGCAAGTCAACTCGTGAATTCATCGAAGCAAACAAAAAACGCTTGCTTGTGTACCAACTGCCTTCTTACTCACCAGACTACAATCCGATTGAATATCTTTGGAAGAAGGTGAAAACAAAAGCTACTCATAATCGTTACTTCGCTGAGTTCGTCCAATTAATCCAGTCTGTTGAAACAGCCCTGTCTACTCTGGCTTCTCAGGCGGATGAGATCCGGCGGCTCATGGGTCTCTACACCCAGCAACTCGCTGCTCCTCAAATCGCCTAATTTGTTCCAAATCATTTTCTTAACATCTATAGTTTGTACCATCGCAGACCTGGCTGGGAGGTAAGACATCCAATCCGTGCCTCTCTCTGGCGGAGGCATTGCAATATCGCTCGATGATCATATGTGATTGGGCACCCCGTGTATGATATTCAACCCATTCCTGCAATTCACAGTCGTGAGGAATTCAGATCGCAGTGTCACGCGTTGTCATGCGACAGCGAGTTGTTCTGATGCCAGCACAGTGAATTCCAGCTTTTCCTTGCCGCGTTCTACATGAATGACCTCTCCCTCATGGAATTCACCGCTCAAAATCTTAACTGCCAGTGGGTCTTGCAACTCGCGCTGGATCGCCCGTTTGAGCGGACGTGCGCCATAATCGGCATCGTAGCCAACCTCTGCCAGATAGGCGCGTGCTTCCGGGCTGATATCCAAGTGATAGCCGCGCTCTGCTAACAAAGCGGATACATGCCGAAGCTGGATTTCCACAACATGCACCAGATCTTCGCGGGTTAGTGCATGAAAGATGATGATCTCGTCGATGCGGTTCAAGAACTCGGGTCGGAAATGCTCCTGCAAGACATGCGTGATCGCATCGCGCATGATGTTCACTTCCCTGCCGTGCATCCACAACTCACCGCCCAGATTGGATGTCATAATGACAAGCGTGTTGCGAAAATCGACCGTGCGGCCCTGACCATCCGTCAGGCGGCCATCATCCAGTAATTGTAGTAGCACGTTGAATACATCAGGGTGAGCCTTCTCGATTTCATCGAATAACACCACACAATACGGGCGGCGGCGGACCAATTCGGTCAACTGACCGCCTTCTTCATAACCGACGTATCCGGGAGGCGCTCCGATTAAACGGCTGACGGTGTGTTTCTCCTGATATTCGCTCATATCAATGCGGATCATGGCGCGTTCATCATCGAACATAAATTCAGCCAAAGCACGCGCGAGTTCGGTCTTGCCGACGCCAGTGGGTCCCAGAAAAATAAATGATCCCAGCGGACGATTTGAATCTTGCAGACCAGCCCGCGCACGGCGCAGGGCATTTGAGACAGCCTTCAAAGCATCCTCTTGTCCAACCACCCTTTCGCGCAGTCGTTCTTCCATGTGCAGGAGTTTCTGGGTCTCGCCTTCGAGGAGTTTCGAAATTGGGATGTGGGTCCAGCGAGAAACGATCTGGGCGATCTCCTCAGCGTCCACTTCCTCTTTCAGCAAAGTGCCGCCCTGATCTTGTAGTTCCTTCATGCGGCGTTCTTCATCCGCCAGCTTCTTTTCCAATTCAGGCAGAGTCCCATAGCGCAGGCGCGCGACTTTTTCCAAATCAGTCTGCCGTTCGGCGCGTTCGATCTCCTGACGTGCCCTCTCGATCTTCTCTTTGGTTGTACGCAGTTCGGCGATGGCCCGTTTCTCGGTCTGCCAGCGTGCCTGAAGTTCGTGTGATTTTTCTTTTAGGTTAGCCAGTTCTTTTTCGATGTTTCCAAGCCGTTCCTTTGATGCTTTGTCCTTTTCCTTTTTTAAGCGCCTCACGCTCGATCTCAAGCTGCATCACCTGCCGATCGACCTCATCCAACGCCTGTGGCTTAGAATCGATCTCAGTGCGCAGACGTGCAGCCGCTTCATCAATCAGATCAATGGCCTTGTCGGGCAGGAAGCGGTCGCTGATATAACGCTGTGAAAGCGTCGCCGCGGCAAGAACCGCAGCGTCAGTGATCCGCACACCGTGATGAACCTCGTAGCGTTCCTTGAGTCCGCGCAGAATGCTGACCGTATCCTCCACGGAAGGCTCTTCCACAATTACTGGCTGGAAACGGCGCTCCAATGCGGGATCTTTCTCAATGTATTTGTGATACTCATTCAGCGTGGTCGCGCCAATCAGGTGCAGTTCACCGCGTGCCAGCATAGGCTTGAGCATGTTACTGGCATCCATTGCACCTTCAGCCGCTCCCGCGCCAACAACCGTGTGCATTTCATCGAGAAACAGAAGGATTTGGCCTTCGGATTCTGTGATCTCTTTCAATACGGCTTTCAAGCGCTCTTCAAATTCGCCGCGATATTTTGCGCCTGCCACCAGCGCGCCCATATCCAATTGCACAATGCGTTTGTGCTTGAGTCCCTCAGGGACATCTCCATTAATAATACGCTGTGCCAGTCCCTCAACAATGGCAGTCTTGCCAACGCCCGGTTCACCGATCAAGGCTGGGTTGTTCTTGGTGCGGCGGGACAAAATCTGGATAGTGCGGCGAATCTCTTCATCACGCCCAATGACTGGATCGAGTTTTCCCTGTCGAGCCATGGCAGTCAGATCCCGTCCGTATTTTTCCAGTGATTGGAAAGTGCCTTCGGGATTCTGCGAGGTGACACGTTGAGAACCGCGCACCTGTTTCAAAGCAGATAGGATCGCGTCCTTGGTCAGACCGAATTGAGTTAGGCGTTTGCTTTCGCTACTATCTGCCAGACCGAGGAGTATATGCTCGGTGGAGACATAATCATCCTGCATGCCCCTGGCATAGCGCTCGGCGGCAGAAAGAACTTCTCCGGTTTGGCTTGATAAGCTAATATCCGGGTTTGCGCCCTGAACCTTGGGTCTTTGCTCGAGTTCGTTGCTTAGTTCATCTTGAATGGCTTGCGTTCCGCCAGACCCTTTGGTGACGATCGCCCGGACAATTCCATCCTGCTGTTGAACGAGCGCCAGCAGCAAGTGGATCGGTTCAACGGCCTGTTGTTGGTAATCCTGTGCCAGGCGTTGGGCGGCGAGCAGGGCTTCCTGCGATTTTTGAGTGTACTTTTCAAGGTTCACAGAATCCTCCGTAATATCATTCCTTAAATTCCAGTTCTATCCAGGTGGCTTCGTAATAGACTTCGCGGTAACGCGCCAGACGTGCCTGTTTACTTTCAAACTGGGCTTCTATTTCGGTTTCCAGCTGGCGAATATGAGCCTGTAATTCAACAACCTGCTTGCGCAAGTGTAAAATCGCTTCAGCGGCAGCCTCATCAACTCCCAGATCATCTTTGAGACGATGTTGACTGCGCGATTCATAACCTTCGTATGGACCATACCAATATTTTTGGGGAGGCGGGTTTTCGGGAATCATCACTTGACCTCATTTGGTTCCGAGTGTTTTTGTCGGGCAGAAGCCAACGCGCGAATGCTGTCTACTTCCTGATCGGTCAGCGCGTCGGGCAGGATCAACCTGACGCGGGCAAACATATCGCCGCGTTTATTGGATTCACGCAGATAGGGCATGCCTTTGCCGCGTAAACGGAAAACCTGATTTGCATTGGTGCGCGGCAGGAATCTGTCAAAGTTAATGGCTTTTCCAGGGTGGGGATGCGAGTTTCGCCCCCGGCAATCGCGGTGAAAATATCAACCGGCGCGTCAAGGTGAAGGTCATCGCCATCACGCTCGAATATGTTGTGGGGCAGAACTTTGATAATCAAATACAGGTCACCAGCGGCGCCGCCATTCCTCCCCGGCTCTGCGCGACCAGCGAGACGAACGCGCGTTCCGGTGCGCACACCGAGGGGAATACTTGCCTGGATGCGATGCCCGTCTATTTCCAACGCGCGCTCCGTGCCGCGAAAAGCCTCTTCGAGGGTCAGATCAACTTCGTATTCGACATCACGTCCCCGGCGCGGGCTGGGCGGAGCAGATGGCCTGCTGCCGCTTTTGCGCGCCTGTCCAAAAATATTGGAGAAGAAATCGGAATACGGCGATTCGTTCCCAAATAAATCTTCCAGGTCTTCGGCGGTGGCATATTGGACGTGCGCGTCTTTGCCGGGTTGGGCTGACCAGTTTTGCCAATCGAAATCCCGCCTTGTTGACCGCCTGCCTGTTGCCATTGCAGGTATTGTGCCCGCAACTCATCATACTTCTTGCGCTGTTTCTCATCCGACAGAACCTGGTACGCTTCATTGATCGTCTTAAATTTCTCCTCGGCTTCTTTGTTGCCCGGATTTACATCAGGGTGATGCTTGCGAGCCAATTGGCGAAAGGTCTGCTGGATAAGCTTCTTGTCGGCATTTGGTGCTACGCCTAATATTTCATAATAGTCTTTGAAGTCCATTGATTGCCGCTTCATTCATCTTCTTGTTCATTATCGAAGCCTTTGCAGCCATCTTTTATGAGCAGATGCAATTTCCTCGGCCGTATGCCTATCACAGGCAACCAGCGGTTGATGTTTATCGGGTACTATGTGGCCGCCGGAACTGGTCACGGTACAATCCAATAGTTTGTCATCCGGAGTATACACAGCCAGAACATTGAACAGGTTGGCGCATATAATGCAGCCATGAATCTCAACTACACTTTTATTTTCAGAAATGTTCATAAGTTTTTCTCACTCTTTTGGAGCCAGCCTTTCTTTTGCCACGAATCCAAATATCTGGGCTCCGGCCAAAATTTCCCGGGTATGAAGTCGGAACATTCAACGGGGAATATGCCCCCGCCACGGCTGGATTCAGCCCAGCCAAATTCGATCTCGCGATCACAACTTGCACAATTCACATAAAACTTGTCGTTTCCGGGGTTGTCCTCCGGCTCGAATATTTCATAATCTTCCGGCTTGGAAGAAGAGTTATCTTTTGTATATTCACGGAAATTCCATCGACAAGTATCATTTTCTTTATCTCTCTCGATCTTTTCCTTGAATTTAAAACGCCAGAGATGATTAGCTTCGAGCGGTCCCCATTCCTGCCAGGTTTCACTTTCAGGACCAGCCAGGATGTTCCAAATCCGGTAAACGTTCAATTTGTGACCGCCGCATGTTGTACAGGTAAACTCCCACGGTTGGTTATTATTCATGGTTGTGCTCCTTTTGTCAATTATTAGCATTTATCTCTCATAATGGAAAATCGCGGGCAAACTTGCAAATAGTGGGTATATTGATGGTCATCTTAACAGCCGCGGCCCATTTGCCGCAACAGGAAGAGGAACATGTTGATAAAGTCAAGATAAAGCTTGAGCGCGCCGAAAATACCAAACTTCGCTGTAGCATCCTCTTTAGTGTCCAGTTTTTTGCGTGCAGTACAACCAGCCGAGACTCAACAACATGGCGCCAAAGAGAGTTGCTTACCAGCCGATCGATCATCCTGAAGACGAGAAGCAGGAATGTAACTGCTATTGAGTTGCCATATATCTTGAAAACATTATCGGCCAAGCACTTGGCCAGAAAGGTGTCGGTTATTTGACTGTGAGTCGAACCTAGCTTTTCTGCGTAGGTTGTAAGCGGGCACTTCCAGCCATTGGCAATGAGTACAATAGCTTCCGCAAGAAAGAGCGCCATTGAAATCCAAGTCGGAATCGTGATCTGGTCTAAGATAACTTCGTAGAAAATCATTGTCAGAGCACAACTCATGAACGTTAAGATCGCAGTATTAGCCGTCTGGATAAATACGATTGACCTCAACATTATGACCACCACTTCTGTTGCTTCGGGGTGGACGAAGACGACAAGCCTCTCAAATACCAGATCAACATTCCAAGGCTGGTTACAAATAATGTGCAGAAAATTACTCCCTGCAGAATGACAAGTGGTTGACCTCCCTGAACCATAAACACAACCATTGAGAGAATTGCTAATACTAAAAGCACAGTGTAGGAAAGTAGCGCTCCTACTAGTGTGTATCCCAGTGGCTGTTTACGCCATAAGCTCAATGCCGCTATCCCGAACGCTGGAAGTATCCAGGCCATGTCCAGTACATGAACAGCATTGGTCGGTGTCCCATTATCTTGAATGCTTTGCGGAATTGCTCCCGCCACCAAGGCAGGAATGATCTCACTTAACCACAGGAAATAAAACAGAACCGCCAGTACCGCCAAATAAATGCTGACTGCCTTGACAGGTGTTTTCTCGGTGAAGTCTTCTTTAATACTCGCCATATTCGACGTTACAAGACCGCCGATTAGAGCGTAGAGCGAACATCCCAACAAGGCTACATAAACCAAAAAGAATGAGTTGAAGCTACTATCAAATGCGGCGACTACATAGGTGTAAACCAAATAGATCAATGCCCCCAGCCAGACAAGCCGTGCATGGAGAGAACCGCGACTGGCAAGCAATGCAGTGACGATAAGAGTTGGGAGTACTATGACCAGTGAGATAAAGTCCTGACCGACCGCTTGTGCTACATAATAAGGGTTATCACGGTAAAGACCGTTGACAAATAATCCGCCAGCTGTTGCAATCAAGAGCAGAATGGCGATGGGGAGCGTGAGCCATAGCCAACCATATGTGCTTTTGGCCCTTTCATTCATTTTTACTCCTTTCCTTTTATATAAGAGTTCTGCCTATGGTTGCATAAGAACATTTTATGAAGACAACGATTGCCATGTAAATGAACTTAATAAATAAGATCGACCGCGACATTGTGATGATTGCTCTTGTCAACAAACGTCTAGTTAACTAGCCAACGGTTTGGTATGTGACTTTTCCGCTCGTCTTTTTATGCCAAACATACATTTGCGCATCATAACGATATCGAAGAATTCAACAAGTAAATCGAATGCAATCGCAAGAGAAAGCAAGCGATATTTCACGCGGACACGTGTTACAAGGCGAGAGTTCTACTTCACCTTTCGGTTGAATGTCCCAAACCCAGGAACTGTCGCCTTTGCCATCCCACCACAACATCCATTTGTTTTTGCTAAAATCCTTAACCTGCATTCCCTGCTTCCCATCCGGGCTCATGGGGATCACATCGCCCACCTGTATGGCTTGATGTTCGGTCAGGATATTTTCTGCACTGGGTGGGTCTACCTAAATTATCCAGCAAGTCATAGCTATACCAGCCAGCCCGAGTAACGTCCATTTGAACGATCCAGGGATATATGTTTTCAGCTGAGGCATGGATCGTTACTGCACGAGTAGCATTGAAAGACGGTTCGCGTACAATATCATCCCCCTGCAAGGAGCGGTTGACTTCATCATCTGTGCCCCCCCATCGAAGCTGCCAGGACCGAAAGAACGCCAGATAGATAAGCACGAGAACAATAAGAATGGAAACTATAACAAAAACGATTGGCGGCATTTTAATTTCCTTTGATTCAAATCAACGGGCCAATCACCCGTATCAGCTGCCTGCAACTCAAGGAAACATACCCAACAGCACATCAGGAAAAATATTTGCTTTAACTGGCCACCGGGAAAGGAATTGCCTTTTTCTCATTGACCTGCATAACTTCTTCCAACAAAATTCCGTTTGTGATGATCACCTTTAAAGCTTTTGCCTTCATTGCGTCACTAAAGGTATCGTAGGCTTGCATCATTTCATCCAATGCAAAATGGTGGGTGATCAACTGATTCGGCTGGAGTTTTCCTGAGACAACCGTTTTTAATAACATGCGGGTTGTTACTGTATCCACCAGACGGGTTGTCAATGTGATGTTTTGTGACCAGAGTTTATCCAGGTTCAACTGAACCGGCTTGCCATGCACGCCAACGTTGGCGATATGGCCGCCAGCCGTGACGACTGCCTGGCAAATATCAAAACTCGCCGGAATCCCAATAGCCTCTATGGCCACATCCACACCGCGATTATCCGTGAACGCCATGATTTTCTCGGCAGCGTTCCCTAGGTCATTAGGGATGACCTGCGTCGCCCCAAATTTCTTTGCAACTTCCAGCCGGTTATCATCATTATCAACCATGATGATTTCCGCTGGTGAATAGAATTGAGCCGTTAGCAAGGCAGCCAGCCCGATCGGGCCTGCGCCAACAATTGCCACTGTATCCCCAGGCTTTATCTGCCCGTTGAGCACACCGCACTCGAACCCAGTCGGTAGAATATCACTCAACATCACAAGTGCTTCTTCGTCAGCTCCATCAGGAATCGGATACAGACTATTATCCGCAAATGGGATGCGGACATATTCTGCCTGGGTCCCGTCGATCAAATTCCCCAGAATCCAACCACCACCATTCTCGCAGTGCGAATACATGCCTTTCTTGCAGTTGACGCATTTACCGCACGAGCTAATACATGAGATCAATACATGCTCGCCAACCTTAAAACTTGAAACATTCGTCCCTATTTTTTCAACAATGCCGACGCCTTCGTGCCCCAGGATGCGACCTTCCGTCACACTCGGCACATCACCCTTCATAATATGTAAGTCTGTGCCGCAAATTGTGGTCTTTGTGATTCCGACAATGGCATCGGTAGCGTCCTTGATCACCGGCAGCGGCCTTTCCTCGTATGAACGCTGATTCGGGCCGTGGTATACAAGTGCTTTCATTATTTATCTCCTGGATGATTTGAGCGCAAGATTAAATTATTCGATATGTTTATGGATACTAAAATCCCAATTCTCTTTTACTAAAATCATTGTAGTACGGCCCGGCATAAACTCTTTATTGACGATCAACAGTTTATCAACACTACTCTCGACGCCATAAGCATTGAGGGCGCGTGCATTCTCTAAGGGAAGCGTATATTCCTCGATGCGCTCCATGCCCTCCTCGAGGGTTGGGACTATTTTTTGTGTGCCAACTACCCAAATAAGATGGGCTGCCGAAGCCGCATAACCCGCTAATTGACTACCAGTCTTTGAGGCAATGATGACATGACCGGTTTCAGTAACTGCATGAACACTGCCAATCATATATTCAGGAGTTGAGCCTAACTTTTGCATCTCCCGGTTTTGGGTCTTGCGATCCATCAATGCTATTCTTGCTCTGACAGAGTTATAGTGACCAGACTCATCAATCTCTTCGGTAATACCCAAAACACTCAGTGTAACTGAACTGGATGTGAAAATTTCTGCGTTGGCAGGAATTATCTCAAACAGTCTCTTTTTTGCATCTGCACCATTCTCAGTAACAACAGCATGGATGTTGTTGATTTCCAGTGCTTTCACGGTGCGTTCAATTTGAGCATCAGAAGCGAGAATTGCGAATTTGATAGTTTCAATTAGATGTGTGGTTAACATATTGTTCTTTTTGAATATTTCTTCATACAGTACTCGCTTTGTCAAGCGCTCGTACTATCAGGCCCAACGCCTATGAATCGGAAAGGTTGGAAGCGCCTCGACTTGATGCTTATCGATGTTCAGGAGCACGGTATCCACGCGAGGATCAGCCATCGCTGAAATGGGAATGATCACATCTTTCTGCCCCCACAGGTGCCCTTCCCGCATCACCAAATATGTTATATGCCCGTTCTCGGGGTTGACCACGAATTCGTCGACTTTGCCAACATAACCATCTGTCGCCTCTACACGGGTACCCCGCTGCACAGCCAGCTCTCCCAGCGGAATCTGTAGGCGCTCCACGGGCACTTGCACTGTCATTTCAGGAGTAACATAGGGAATATAGTAGTATGATCCCATTCCGTACATCCCAACGCTCCGCAAATTCCTATTGGGTACTTTCTCTTCGATAAAATTCGTTTTGACAAAGGGGTCCATTTTCTCCAGTGCAGCCTTGCTGCAGCTCAATCGAATCGTATCGGCTATGGTTTCGGAAACAAAATCAACCGGTACAATGTACTGAGTGTTGGGGGCCATATCTTCTTTCACTACCAAATGAGTCACCTGGTCGATCACCGGGTTTATCAACACATACTCTGACCGCCCATAAACACCGTCGGTACACTCAACCTGGACATTTAAAGGAATCTCCATCATATATCTCCTTCATCCTATTAAACAAACAGATTTAGAATCATCAAAGATCTGGTTACTTTCCGGCGCGGATCTTTGTACCATTCAACGGAGCGCCGAAGAGCGGCGCAAATACACAGAAGTCAAACACGCCAGCGACCAGAGGCACAAGTCCGATAACGGCTACAATCGTGCCAGTTGTTCCGCTCAGTCCAAACCAGCCCCAAACAACTAAAGCCAGTCCGACTACGATGCGCACGATGCGTCCTGTATTTGAAGCCATGAAGCCTATGAAAGGGTTCATTTTTATCTCCTTTTGAGTAATATGTTCTACAACTAATCATATATTAAACACTCCCCGCCTGCATCCACCGGCTGGGGAGTGTTGGTCTCCGCCACTTGGGGGAGACTGTCAGAAGCAAAGTTTGAACTGTTTCTATGGAACCGATGCCAGGAGAATAGTAAAAGTGAGAGACACACAGGTAAAGCCCAACATCCTTGAATACAAGTCTTTCACGCTGTCCTCATTCGAGTTGGATTTGCCGGAAAAATCAAACAGAGCCGGGCTGGAAGGGATGGCGAGCATCACTTGCGACCTAGCCATCCGCACCCGTGGTTTGGTTGGAAAGATAGTTAGCGATCCCCATCTGCTCGATCTGATCTCTCTGTTGCTCGTCCCAATCGACGTGACCTTCTTCCATTTGGAGGATTTTTCGCAGCAAATCGGCGGTAGCTTGATCGTCCACTTCCTGTGCGAGATGAATCGCGGAGTTATACGCACGAATTGCGTCAAGCTCGTCGGCCTGATCAACAGTTACCATTTCCAGAACACTCTTGCCGATTTTCATCGGATTGAGCTTGGAAACAGTGGGTACGGCTTCAAAAAAGATGATGCGCTGAATGAGCCACTCGGCATGGTGCATCTCATCCATTGCCTGATGCTCAATGGCCTTGTGTAACTTTTCGTAACCCCAGTTGTCGCACATTTCCGAATGCACCATATACTGGTTGATAGCAGTCAGTTCATCTGCCAGCAACTGATTTAACGTCGCAATTAATTTTTCATTACCCTTCATTTTATTCTCCTTTTGAATAATTCATTTAATATCATGATTATGAGTGGGGTCTGTGTGTTGCCGATCAGCAATAAAATCTCGAACTAATAAACTCCATGAGTTTGAACTTGGCAGATCAACAACGCTCCCCGCCGCATCCGTCAAGCGGGAGTGTTGTTTTCAGCCATTTGCGGGGAGATTGAAGAACAACTAGGGAACGTATCATGTTAAAAAATATTCCCGAACTTTGGCCGCAATCTGGTTTTCTGTCATATTATCCATGGTTTCAATCTCGCTGATGCGCTCCTTGACCCCCTCCTTCTCCAGGCATTTCACAAGTTCATTCTTGGCATCACCTGGTCCAAAGATCTGTATCAGCTCTGCATCACGAATTTGAGCCGTGATGTCATCAAAGTATTGACCAAGCTGTGCATTCAGTTTTTTGCCTCGAATAGTCTCTGTCGTTTGCAGCCCATCCTGTCGTGAACCACCCGCGAACCGGATCTGTTTTTCGGCGTTTGATTTTATATGGGTGATTTGCTCACCCTTGTCTGTAAGCGCTACAATAACCGCTTCCCGATGATCGACCCACAAACCAATTTTCTTGTTCAAAAGACTCTCCTTATCCATCTCTGGATGAACTAATTTTTTTGAAATCAATGAATCCCTGTTCAACGTTGGTATGAATCAATTTCACACGAACCTTTTCTCCAACATCCAATCCTTCGAAGCCATTCACCAGCTTGCCTTCAACCGGGATATTAAGAAGCCGAACCCATGTGCCCTTCTCGGATGCGCCTGTGACAATCGAATCAAATTGCTCTCCAATTCTGGATTCGAGCAGGAGTGCAGCCGCGGATTTTTCAACGTGTCGCTCAACTTTCTTGGCTGCGTCTTCTGCGTCCGTACAATGAGTCGCCAGAACATCCAGTTCGTCTTTGCTATAGGGCAAAGGCTTCCCTTCCAAGGCTGCTTTCAACAATCGTTGGGTCAGCAAATCGGGATAGCGGCGATTTGGAGCGGTCGAATGAGCGTAGTCTTTGACTGCCAATCCAAAGTGCCCAGGGATGTTCCCATCGGGAAGTTCGGCAATATATTCGCCAGAGCCCAAAAGCTTGATCACAGTCAAAGAAAGGTCTGGGAAGCGAACCGGATCTGCAGCCTTTTGCTTGACCAAAAACTCCTCCAGCGCTCTTAAATCCGGCTCCTCTGGAAGCGTGAATTTATGTTTCGTGGCGATCTCAACAATCCGATCCCATCTTTTCGGAATGCGTACCACGCGCCGGATCGAAAGGAACCCACGGGTTGAGAGATACCGTGCTGTTACACCGTTTGCAGCAATCATGAAGTCCTCAATGATCTCCTTGGCACGGTTCCTTTCCTCAATTTCGAGCGAACGGATCTGGTCACCATCAAATACTGGTTTCGCTTCAATCGTTTCCAAACTCAATGCCCCGTGGACATGGCGAAGTCCCTTCATGTTTTGGGCAGTTTGGTCTTGCAAGCGCAGATTTTCAGCCAACCCAGGAACGGAAGCGACCGCTTCAGGCTCAGGTCCATTCCCCTCCAGCCAAGCCGCAATGCTGTTATAAGCCAGCTTGGCGCGATTACAGACCCTCGCCCTAAAGATCCTCGAATCCAGGAGAGACCCGTCGGCGTCAACTTCCATTTCAATCACAACCGCCAAACGTTCCTCGTTGAGATTCAGCGAGGTGAGATCTGTGGAGAGTGTTTCAGGGAGCATTGGGAAGATCATCGCGGCGGTATACACGGAGGTGGTATTGTGGCGGGCATGTTCACCAATGGCCGACCCTTCTTTAACAAGCGCGTCCACATCAGCGATGGCAACCATGATCCTGACTTTGCTTTCAGATATTGCCTCGGCAACGGTAAGCTGATCGAGATCACGCAAATCGTCATTGTCGATCGAGGCCCACAACAGGTTTTGCATGTCGCGAATATCGGAGTGAGTTTCAACCGGTGCAACTTTTGTACCGACTGCCATATGAAGCTCTTCAAGTTCGGCGAGTGCTTCGGTAGAAAAATCAGGGAGCAGATCTCGCTCGAGCATTGCCCTGTGAGCAATGCTTTGTAAGATTGAATGGTGATTTTGCGAATGTGCGTTCATAAGATATCCCATTGATTTTTTAGCGGTATAGGGTCTTGATGGCGCTTTTATTGCCATGAAATCTGTATCTTGCCAAAGAAAGGGTTTAGTGGCTACTGAACTCGCTCACGGTGCGCAAAAAGCTGATCACATCGTCGCGACCCAGAATTCCCTGAATCTGATCGCCCGTCATTACCGGCAACTGGTTGACACCATCCCGATCCATTTCCGTAAGAGCATCAGATAGCTCCGCTTCAGGGCGTATCCGCTTCATAGCTGAATTGGGAATCATTACCTGTGCAGCTGTAGTAGTTGACCATGCACTAGACGAAATGGCTTTGACATTGTGCAATGTCAGTAATCCCGTAACGCGATCAGCTTGCTTGACTACTAAACTGCGACGACCATTGCCAAGAATATGCTCCGCGATTAATTTTTCCAAGGTTACATCCGAACTTATGGAGGTGTAATCACTGCGCATTGCGTCTACCACATGATGACCGTCCAGCAGATCGTGGATCGTTTGCTGCTGGATCTGTGAGGATGCGGCGCTTTCCAGGAACCAGCCGATAAAGGCAATCCATAAGCCATTGCCGAAATTGCCACTGAACATTTGCCAGACGCCCAACCCGATAAAACCATAAGCAATGATGCGTCCCAGGTTTGCAGCGATTCGTGTTGCGCGACGCAAATTATGTGTAGCACCCCAAAGTACGGCTCGAAAGACGCGACCGCCGTCCAATGGAAAGCCCGGGATTAAGTTGAAGAGACCTAATGTGCCGTTGATATATGCCAGATACTTTGCGAGTGCCAACACCGGAGTAAATGCACTGACCACGGGTTGCAATAGGCTAAAGAAAATTGCCAAAGCAAAGCTTGTAATGGGACCGGCAATGGCAATCCAGAATTCTGCGATGGCACTGGGTGGTTCGGCTCCAATTTGGGCGACCCCTCCAAAGATGAAAAGCGTGATGCTGCGGACGGGAACTTTATAGCGCAAGGCCACGACTGAATGTCCCAGCTCATGCAGGAGCACACTGCCAAACATCAAGACGACCGTCGCTGTGCTCACGATCCAGTATTGGGTTGTAGGCCAGTTTTTGAATTCAACAGGGTAGTAATTGGTGGCCAACGACCAGGTCAACAACGCAAAGATCAAAAACCAGGAATAATCCAATCCAATTGGGATCCCGAGAATGCGTCCCAGGGAAATTGTGCTTCAATTCATATTCGATATATCTCTCTTAATACTTTTTTCATCAGCATGATTAGTTAATGTGCGGATCGCAATACGCCTCATATAAGTGCGAAATTATTACGTAAGCGGTGGTTAGGCAATAATGTCGGCTGGCGCAGCTTAATTCGAACGTTCCGTTGTTTTCTAAACGGGCTTCTTTAGTTTCAGGAAAACTAGCGGCGGCAATGTCAAAAGATTATTTTATCGATCACCATGTTTCATGGATAATCTCTTTTTGAGCCTAATATTCCAAAACGAATCATATAACAAACCCTCCTCAGCCGCATCCATCGGTTGGGGAGTTTTTATCTAGTCCACTCGGGGGAGGGATATCATTGATTGTGATGATATTGCTTCTTTCCTCCTTTATTTATCTTTACTGATTTTTGAAAATTGAAAGTGACATTTTTGGGCATGGAAAAGCCAAATTTATGTATTGGTCAGAAATAGCCCGAACACAAATTCTGGCGCTTTGAGCAATTTCTGCGGTGAAATCACCTTTGTTTGGTTCGGAGATTGCCTAAAAGGCTAACAATGAGACTGTTCGTCCTTTATCTGATGATTACAAAATCTCAACTGAAAGTCGAGGTTAATGAGTTGTTCACAGTGGGTGAGCAGGTCGATCAAGGGGAACTCCAATTGCCAGATGATTTAGTCATCGCCGACGAGATTGCCATTCGTCAAGAACGATTGGAAAATCTGGCGAAGGCCAAGAAGGTTTTGGAAGCGCGGGCCCAAGAGCGCTATGCGGCGGAAAAGGCTGAGAATGACGCCAAGCTGTGCGAGCGAGAAGAGAAATGTGGTCAGAATCATCGCAAGTCTAGGGGACGCACGCCGAAAGCGCCGGAGCCAGGACCAGATGACAAAGATCAGTCCAACTTCACCGACCCAGAACTCGCGCATCACACCTGCACCGAACCGCAGGTGCGGTGTGAAAAACAGTACCAATACCGGTGTAGCTCAGCACTACAATATCCAGGTAGCGAATGATCAGGAGAGCTTGCTGATTGTGGCACATTCGCTTTCCAATCATCCCAACGATAAACAGCAAGCCATTCCGACCCTCTCGGCCATCTCTCCAGAAGTCGGGAAACCGCAGGCGGTGGCGATGGACAACGGGTACTTTAGCCAAACCAATATCAATGCTTGCGAGGAACTGGGCATCCACCCTTTCATCGCTACCGGGCGCGAACCTCATCATCTAGATTGGCATACCTTTTCCAAGAACAACCTGAGCCGCCTGCTGAAGATGTCAACCCAAAGATCAAAATGGCTTACAAACTCCAAACCGAAATCGGACAAGCCATTTACCGCTTACGCAAGTCTACGATAGAACCCGTCATCGGCATCATCAAGGAAATCCTCGGCTTCCGCCAGTTTTCTTTGCGCGGTCTGGGGGCCGTCGCAGGCGAATGGTGTTTGGTATGCCTGGCTTTCAACTTGAAGCGCATGCCTATCTTATAGATAGAGCAGGGTCTCTATTAGCGCGCCTGTTTTTCGAGTTTTGGGAAAATCATCAGATGAAACACGCCTGTTGACCTCGCTTTTATTGAATTCCAAGTCCTTTTATGACCGTTATGGCTTTTTATGTCGCAGTAACTCTACTCTCTCCGACAACCTGCTAGGTTGGATTTTCCCCAAACATTCAGAATAGGCATCAATATGGACCAAGATGCCTCCACCTGATCGGCACGTATGAATAGGTTTGCATCTTCTGCCATCACATCCGTCAGTAAGGTTTCATAAGCCTCCAGTGACTTTCATTTAAAGACATCCAGATAGGAAAAGTGCATATCCGCGGGGCTCGGATGCAGTGTCGAACCGGGTTGCTTGGCCTGAAAACCCAACAGAATCCCTTCCTGGGGATGAATTTGAATGATCAAGCGGTTGGGCTGCCACGTGAGAACAGTCGCTTTTGGGAAGGATTGGTGTGGCACTGGCGCCGTCGCTATGCTGTGGATGCCTTCACCAATATGGGGTTGAGCCATTGGTTATCTGCACTGATGAGTGCGTCAGCCTCCTTCGGGCCCCAGCTACCCCGCTTGTAAGGATGGGCTTTCGTGTGTGTTTTCAGAACCGGGTCGACTACTGCCCATGCGGCCTCAACCGCATCCTCGCGGGTGAAAAGCGCTCCGTCGCCGGCCATTGCATCTCCTAGAAGCCGCTCGTAGGGCGATTCTTCACCCATCTGCTCTTCCATCAGATACAGCTCGCGCTGGTCGCCGATGAACTCTTTTCCTGCACGCTTGACGCGAGCGGCCAGGGCTACGGCCGAGCTGGGGGAGATGCGAAAACGCAAATAGTTTGCCCGACCAGCCGCTGGCGCCGCGTCGGCGAAAAGTTCCTGCGGTGGTGGCTTCAGTTCCACCAAGACTTCCGCCGCCGTTTCGGCCAGGTATTTGCCGGAGCGCAGGTACCATGGCACATTTCCCCAGCGCCATGAGTCGATGAAAAGTCGCAGGGCGCAGAACGTCTCGACATCAGAGTCCTTCGCCACATTTGGTTCTTTTCGATAGCCGGCATACTGACCGCGTACCAAGTCGCCGGGCTGCAACGGGCGCATGGCTTGAAATACCTTGGCTTTCTCGCTGTGTACGGCTCCAAAACCCTGATAAGCCGGCGGCTCCATGGCGAGCAGCGCGACGATCTGAAAAAGGTGGTTTTGAACGACGTCGCGCAAGCAACCGGCGGTTTCGTAAAACGCGCCGCGTTTCTCCACGCCGAAATCCTCAGAAAGCGTTATCTGCACACTGGCTATATAGTTGCGGTTCCAGATCGGCTCCAGGAAAGAATTGGCGAAGCGGAAATAGAGGATATTCATGATCGCCTCCTTTCCGAGATAGTGGTCGATGCGGAAGATCAAGTCTTCCGGGAACACAGCGTGCGCGACGCGATTGAGTTTCCGCGCGGAAGCCAGATTGCGTCCGAAGGGCTTTTCGACGATGACGCGCGCGTGCTCGGCCAAACCGGCGGCGCCCAGCCGCTGGATGACTGTCTCAAAGAGCGAGGGCGGGATGGCGAGATAGTGCGCCGGACGTTTCGCATTCGCCAGCGCTTTTTTGATGGACGTGAACGTGTCCGGCGCGTTATAGTCCCCACTAACATAACTGATCAGAGACAGAAGCTTATCGAGGGCGCGGGGGTCATCAATTCCGCCCGATTGTTGCAGGCTGTTCTTTATGCGTGCATGCAATTTCTCGAGACTCCAATTCGGGAAGGCAACGCCGATGACCGGAATTGTTAGCACACCACGTTTTGCCATCGCATAGAGCGCAGGAAAGATCATCTTGTGGGCAAGATCACCTGTTACACCGAAGAGCACCAGCGCGTCAGATGTCGTCCGACGATTGTTGGTCTTGCTCATATCAGCTGCCCCCCCTTCTTCTCATCATGACCGCCAAACTCATAGCGCATGGCGGAGAGCAGTTTATCGGCGAATTCATCTTCACTGCGCGAACTGAAGCGCGAGAATAGAGCCGCGCTGATGACCGGAGCCGGGACAGATTCGTCCACAGCGGCAAGCACTGTCCAGCGACCTTCGCCGGAATCGGATACCCGCCCTTCGAATTTTGCCAGTTGAGGGTCTTCTATCAGGGCAGTGGCAGTCAAGTCAATCAGCCACGAACCGATGACACTGCCGCGCCGCCAAACTTCGGCGACTTCTTTCAGGTCAAAGTCATACTGATAATGTTCGGGATGACGTAGAGGCGCGGTTTCGGCATCTGCTTTTCGGTCTTGCAGACCAACATTAGCATGGTGCAAGATGTTCATTCCTTCGGCGATGGATGCCATCATGCCGTATTCGATGCCGTTATGTACCATCTTGACGAAATGCCCCGCGCCGTGTGGACCGCAGTGCAGATAGCCATTCTCAGCGGTGGAGATATCCGCGCTTCGGCCAGGTGTGCGCGGCAGGGACTCAATGCCGGGAGCCAGCGCCGCGAAAATGGGATCAAGCCGCGCGACGGATTCTTTATCCCCGCCTATCATCAGGCTGTAACCGCGTTCCAATCCCCATACGCCGCCGCTGACGCCCACATCCACATAATGGATGCCGAGCTTTTCCAATTCACCTGCGCGGCGGATGTCATCGTGGTAGTAGGAATTGCCCCCGTCAATGATAATGTCGCCGGGCTGTAAGAGCGGGGAAAGTTCATCCAGAATGGGATCTACAACGGCGGCCGGCAGCATCAGCCAGATCGAGCGCGGCGCGTCCAGTTTTGAAACCAGGTCAGCCAGCGAGGATGCGCCCGTCGCGCCCTGTATTTCCATCTCGATGACAGGCTGCGGGCTGCGGTTATAAACTACGCAGGGTTGTCCAGCGTGCAGCAAACGCAGCGCCATGTTCGCACCCATTCGCCCCAATCCAACCATACCAATTTTGTACTTTGTTTGAGTCATCTTATTTTCCTTCTGATTATTTCATTCACCGATCTTCAACCCGAATTCCACCAGCGCATTACTTGTGGTCTGATAACTGGTGTGAATGATGCCCTGAATTCCCAATTCTTGAGCTACTTCAACGAACATCGCCCGATCGTCAATGTAAATTACCTGCTCCGGGTTCGCTTGGGCAATATCTAATGCAATTCGGTACATATCTTCATCCGGCTTGCGGTAATGGACAAAGCAGGATGAGACAAAAAAATCTATGAATGTGCCAAGTTTGAATTGTTTGACGCGATACGTTGTGAGCTCGCGTCCTTCATTGCTGACGGCTGCGACCTGCAGACCGTGTTGAGTCTTGAGCCCGCGCATCAATTCGATCATCTCCGGAAAAGGTTGGGACTGCGCGTACATGAATGCCTTGAATACTTCAGGCGTAAAATCCCGCGGCTGATAGAAGACCACGCGCTTGAGATATTCATCCAGACTTAGTTTGCCTTCTTCGTAGGTATCAAATGTGAGATGATGGCGCTCGTTCATCTCTTCATAGTCCAGACCAAATTTCTCAGCCGCACGCATGCGAATATTGTGATCCCAGCCATTGGTGAGTAAGATACCGCCAATATCGAGGAAGAGCGTTGTGATCTGTTTTGTTACCATCTTCGCCTCCTGCTATTATGCTGCACTCTTAATTGGATCTACATCTGTCGGGATGGTGTGCAGGTAGTCATCCATCGCGTGCGCGGCATCTCTCCCAGCTGCCATGCCGGTCACAATGAGTTCGGCTCCGTGGACGTCATCGCCTGCCGCATAAACACTTTCCAGTGTGGTGCGCCCTGTCGCTTCTGATTCCACTTGGAAAAGGCCTGGCTTGGTTGTCTTCAGGGCTGGAGTTTTGGCGGGAATCAACGGATCGCCTCCATAGCCAATTGCCAGCACCACGATATCTGCCGGTACGGTGAACGTTGATCCCGGAATCGGTATTCGAATGCGGGACGGCACGCGCTGCTGTGGCTGATGCGATGGCTTTGATCTCATCCTTTGCATTTCGATTTGTCGAACGTGACCTTGCGCGTCGCCGATAAAGCGGATGGGCGTTGCCAGAAATTCATAATGCGCGCCCTCCTCTTTAGCATATGTGTGTTCCTCTTCACGCACCCTCATTTCGAACTCAGCGCCACGGTAATAGTCCACCACATTACCATCAGCAAGTCCGTTCTGAACCTGCAAACGCCGCGCCGTGCGAACACAGTCGGCGGATGTATCACCGCCGCCAATCACGGCTATGCTCTTACCAAGTTCGGGCAAGCCTTTTAGCCCTTCCGGCAAATCGTCCACTGATAAATTTCCACGCACGAGAAATTCCGTTGCCTGATAGATGCCTTTCAAGTCATCGCCGGGCAGTTTTATCGCATGACCAACCGGCGTGCCAATGCCAAGAAAGATGGCGTCGTATTGTTCCTGCAAATCATCCAGCTGCACATCGCGTCCAACACGTGTATTGCAAATGAATTTGACTCCAATCAATTCAAGATGAGCGATCTTGGCCATTACAATATCTTTATCCAGTTTAAAACTGGGTATGCCATAGTGTAGTAAGCCGCCAGGTTTCGGCCATTCTTCATATACGACGACCGAATGCCCAACGTAGGTCAACTCTTCTGCCACTGCAAGACCGGCCGGGCCACTACCAACGACAGCCACGCGTCGGCCCGTTGACGCCACTGGGGATGGAGCAGGAAAGCCGCTGTGGTCACGCTGCCAATCGCTGCAAAACGCTTCGAGTTTTCCGATGTTGACCGCGCGGTCATATCCGGCCACGGTGCAGGAACCTTCGCACAACACTTCTTGCGGGCAGAGACGCCCACACACTTCAGGAAAATTGGAAGTGGTGCGAAAAACGTTGGCTGCCATTTCGTATTGGCCTTGTTCAATCGCAAGCAGAGCAACCGGGATGTGGTTGTGAACCGGGCAAGCGGTAATGCATGGTTCAGGCGACGGACAATGGATGCAGCGCGTCGCCTCAACAACAGCTTGTTTCTCTTCGTAGCCTGTGAAAACCATATTAAAGTTCTTGACCCGCTCTATCGGTTTTTGTTCAGGCGGCGGTCCAGCTGGTATATCAACTCGTTCATGCCGAGTGGGATCAAGCCAAAGAGAACCGGGATCTTCTAAATCGTATTTGAGAATAGGGTCCATTTGTATTCCTTTCTAATTATGACTAGGTGTCTTGTTATGGATTAATGCCACGCAATAAAGCTGATTCTATCGACTTCACTAACCATATCGATGACTAATGGTCATTGCATCACCTTCTCCAATTGCCATGCAGACTTAAGATCTTCTCTAAAAACTGCCAGCCCTTGACTTATATTGGATCCCAAGTGTATCCGTCCCACTCGCCGTCCATGTTTCCGCAGCGCTTCCAGATCACCCTGGGACTCGGCGCGTTTGAAGATGCCAAAGGTATAGGGAGCACCAGGGATTGGGACATCTTCGACATCATCGGCCGTCAATTGCAGGAACAAACCAGTGTTCGGACCACCCTTGTGGAATTGACCGGTAGAATGCAGGAAGCGGGGTCCGTAGCCCAAAGTAGTAGGGATATGTAGATGATCCTGCAACATACTGCGGATATCCTGTAATGCTTGTTCATTGGCTGGATTCTCAGTAATATAAGCCATGAGCGCTAGATAATCCCCCGGGTGGGCTTGAGCCAGAAATTGTTTTAGCAGCGCTGCTACCGTTGCCGCTTTTTCGTCGAAATAAAGTTTCAACGGATCTTCGATCAGGGCTGGTGTCTCTTCAGGAAATTTGCCTCCCTCATGCACCACTGCCAACAGGCGGTTCGTATTGTCCTTGCTTTCCTGGACGTTGGGTTGGTTGAAGGCATTGATGCCCAGGATCGCGCCAGCAGTGGCGATGGCCATTTCCCAACGAAAAAACTCTTGTCCCAAATCCAAAAGATCATCCAAATCAATCGTAATCATGGCTTGACCAGCTTGACGCACAGACGTTGTGACGCCTTCCAAAATATTGTCTGCCATATCTTTCATGCGGATATGGACAAAGACTCGATCCTCTCCATAGACTGTTGGCTCTCCAAGTGGTTCATTAGCCACCGGCAACAGCCCGGTGCCTTCCTTCCCGGTACTTTCAGCCAGGAGCTGCTCCAACCACATCCCCAGCGACGAAATCGCTTCTGAAACAAGGAACGTAACTTTATTCCGTTTGTGATTCTTGGCCAGCTCGCCCAACGCCGCCCCAAGCACCGCCCCGGGATTATCCTGAATTGGAACACAAGCGGCACAGGCATGTACCATCCGCAATGCACGCGCCAAGAGTTCATTCACATCGATTCCCATCAAGGCAGCTGGGACCAGGCCGAAATAGGAAAGAGCCGAATAACGTCCGCCGATATCGGTAAAGTTAAGGAAGGTTTTTCTATAGCCCTGTTCCTGTGCCATCTTTAACCAACGGTGTGCCAGGGTCTGTGATAACACAGAAGTTCTCACCTGCTCGCTCTCCTTTGATTTTCTTCACTTTTTGGTAGAAATATTCGGCAAAAGCCAGCGGTTCAGCCGTAGTACCAGATTTGCTGGCAACGATAAAAAGCGTGTCTGCAATTGGGAGCGATTTTTCAATTTCCAGAATGGTGGCAGGGTCAGTAGAGTCCAGAACGGTCAGCGGCAAGGCGGCCTTGTCTGGGGTAAATGTGCGTTCGAAGACCAATGGAGTCAGGCTGCTACCGCCCATGCCCATATGCAATACATGGCGAAAGCCGGCTTTCAGAATCTCATCTTTGAAGTCGTTGATCTCCTGCAAATTTTCTTCCATCTTTTCGGCAACATGCAACCACCCGAGGGCATTGCGGATATCTTCCTGATCCTTTGCATCGCTTTTCCAGAGGCTTGGATCCTTTCGCCACAAACGAGTACTGAAATGTATCGCTTCGAGGTGGGTGATTCGCTCTTGAACAGCTTTATGATAATTACCCAAAACGAAAGTCTGCCGATCCACTGGTTCTTGAAAGGCAACCGCTTGTTTTTTCTGTAGAGCAACCATCAATTTTTCGAAGGCCTGGCTGAATTTCTTCACCCCCTCGTCTTCCAATTCCTGCGTCACTTTATCTAGGTCAATACCGGCTTGACGCAAGCCTTCCAGTACGCGGTAGGCCTCCTGTGTACCTTCTTCCAACCGTGCGGCTGGTTTGCCATGCTCGCGAAAAGCATTAAGGGTTTCGACCGGGATCGTGTTGACTGTCTTGCGGCCGATCAGCGTTTCGACGTACTTTACATCGCTGTATTCCGGGTTCTTGGTACTGGTGCTTGCCCAAAGCAGACGTTGGGAATGAGCACCTTGTTTGGATAATTTTTGAAATCGCTCACTGCTCAAAGATTTCCTGGTAGATCTGATAGGCCACTTTCGCGCTGGCAATTGCGACCTCTCCGTGCAGGCCCGCCACGATCTCCGCTACAGGTTTCCCTTGTAGCCGCAATTTCTCCAACATTGGGTCGATCAGCACATCAATCCGACTTAGGAAGAAACTCGCCACTGAAGCAATCCGGTTCAGGGGTTTGCCACTCGCAGACAGACGTTTCCAGCCCGGTCAGATACGCTTCCGCCACCTCTTTGTAACGCGGCAATCCAAACAAGAGCGTAACGTTGACATTGATCCCTTCCCCGATCAATTGTTGGATGGCCGGCAATCCTTCCCGCGTTCCCGGAACTTTGATCAGTAGGTTGGGACGATTCACTGCAGTCCACAAACGGTGCGCTTCGGCAATCGTCCCGGCAGTCTCATGCGCCAGCTTGGGAGAAACCTCCAGGCTCACAAATCCATCCGCGCCTTCCAGTCGATCATAAATGGGACGGAAGAGATCGGCGGCGTGTTGGATATCTTCCACGGTCAGCGCCTCGATATATTTCTTCAATGCTTTTACCCTCCAGTGCCATCGTGCGAATGGCGTTATCGTAATCGTGACTGCCCGCGATGGCCTTTCTCAAAGATGGATGGATTCGAGGTCAGCCCGCTGACACCATCATCCTTGATCAGTCCCTGGATTTCCCCATTATCAAGCGCATTGCGCCTGAGATAATCCAGCCATACACTCTGTCCAAAGGTCTCTAAACCCAGTAACGGATTTTTGTTCATTTTATTTACTCCTTACTTTCTATTGCAGCTACTTTTGCCAGACGCCGTTCAAAGCGTTCGGCTTTCATGTAATGGGCTGCCAGATAAATTTGAACGATCTCCCACGCCAGCGCAGACCCGATCACGCGCCCGCCCAGGCAAAGCAGGTTCATATCATCATCCTCGACGCCCTGATGCGCAGAGAAACTTTCATGGATCAAGGCTGACCGTACACGCGGGATTTTATTTGCCGTGAAGCTGGCGCCCACCCCACTGCCACATATCGCGATGCCGCGTTCTACTGCACCTTGTGCCACTGCCCTGGCCAACGGGATGACAAAGTCCGGGTAATCATCTTCGGGATTTAGACTGTAAGCGCCGAAATCTTTTACCTCGTGCCCGGAATCGCGAAGCGCCCTCAGGAGGGGTTCCTTCAAGATATAGCCACCATGATCAGTTGCGAATCCAATTTTCATCGTTATCATCTTTCTGGAAGCATTAGACTTGCTTGTGTTGCTGTATCACGGCGAGCGCCTGCTGCATGACATGCTCGACGCTAAAACCGTACTCACGCATCACAATCTCCCCCGGAGCTGATGCGCCAAAGCGATCCACTCCGACGACTGCGATTCCAGAGCCAACGTAAGGACGCCAGCCCAAGGAAACTCCAGCTTCGATAGCCAACATGGGAACATCGGGAGGTAGAACCGCTTCCTTATACTCGACTGGTTGTTGGTCAAACAAATTCCAGCACGGCAGGCTGACGACACGCGCTTGAATGTCCTGCGCCTCCAGCTTTTCGCGCACCGCCAGCGCCAGTTGAACTTCGGAACCGGTGGCAATCAAAGTGATGTCGGCGCGCGCGTTTCCAGTTGCATGTTCAAGCACATATCCGCCGGAACGAACGCCAAGCGGAAGTTGCGGGTATTTTCCCAAATCGAGGATGGGCAAATTCTGTCGGGTGAGTGCCAGGACGATCGGTCCACCTGTATGTTCAATCGCGATCCGCCAGGCTGCGGCAGTTTCGTTCGCATCCGCGGGACGGATAACAAGCATATTTGGGATCGAGCGCAGACCCAGCAACTGTTCGACCGGTTCGTGCGTGGGGCCGTCTTCTCCCAAAGCGATGCTGTCATGCGTAAAAACATAGATCACATGCAGCCCCATCAAGGCAGCCAGGCGCATCGGCGGGCGCATATAATCGGAGAAGATCAGGAATGTAGATCCAAAAGGAAGCGTGCCTCCATGCGCAGCCATCCCATTCAGGATCGCACCCATGGCGTGTTCGCGGATACCAAAATGGAGGTTGCTGCCAGAGTATCGCCAGCCGCCACCGACAGAACCCTGGGGATCATCGATCGTTTCGTGAGGGCTTTCAAAGTCACCTTCTCCGGACAGGGCAGTGTGCGTGGATGGATCCAGGTCTGAAGAACCGCCGATGAATGTGGGCAGTTTGGATGCGATTGCATTCATCGCTTTTCCTGAAGCCACGCGTGTTGCCATGCCTTTTGCATTGGGGGAAAATTTTGGAATATCCGCATCCCAACCTTCCGGCAATTCTGCTTGTATCATTTGATGTAGTTCCTCTGCCAATTCTGGATAGGCTAGCTCGTACAACGAGAATCGTTTCTCCCATTCTTCTTCGGCTTGCCCGCCTAGTTCGATGGCCTTGCGGAAACGAGTCAGAACTGGATTGGGAATATAGAATGCTGGTTCAAGCGGCCAGTCAAGATTTTCTTTGGTAAGCTTCACCTCTTCCACGCCCAGAGGCGAGCCATGCGCTTCAAAAGTATCCTGTTTGTTCGGAGAACCATAACCCAGATGCGTATGAACCAGAATGAGCGAGGGTTTATTTTTGTTTCTTTGCGCGCTCTTGATTGCGCGTTCAATTGCTATAAGATCATTCCCATCTTCAACCGCTTGAGTATGCCAGCCATAAGCATTGAAACGCTGCTTAACATCTTCTGTAAAAGTGAGATCGGTAGCTGCTGATAACGTAATATGGTTGTTATCGTACAAGACGATAAGTTTCCCGAGCCGCAAATGACCAGCCATGGAAGCAGACTCTGCTGACACACCTTCCATCAAATCGCCGTCGCTGGCGAGGACATAGGTAGTGTGATCGATGATCTTATGTTCGGGGCGGTTGTAACGGGCTGAGAAAAACGCTTCCGTCATCGCCATGCCAACTCCATTTCCAAATCCCTGACCGAGCGGTCCAGTAGTTACTTCCACCCCTGGGGTAATTCCGCGTTCGGGATGCCCGGGGGCAAGGCTATCCCATTGTCGAAAGTGTTTGATCTGGTCGAGAGAAAGATCATATCCGGTCAGGTGCAGCAAACTATACAGGAGCATTGATCCGTGCCCGGCCGATAAGACAAAACGATCACGGTCAAACCATTTGGGGTTGGACGGATTGTGTTTGAGGAAACGCGTCCACAAAACGTACGCGAAAGCGGCAGCGCCCATCGGCAAACCGGGATGCCCACTGTTGGCCTTTTGGATCGCATCGATCGATAAAAAACGAAGCGTCTTGATGGACAAATTGTCCAGGTCAACAGCGGCTAAAGTTGTTGAAATATTTTTACTCATTCTTACTCTCCTTCGTCTACAAGATGTTCACGGATCGACTGTAATTCTTTGAGGCGCGCGCCTCATTCACTTCCGGATAACTCATTCCCAGTTCGTTCAGTGTCTCGAGGATAATTTGAGAAACAATCAGGCGCGCGTTCTCTTTGTCATCAGCGGGGACCACAAACCAAGGCGCCTCGTGTGTGCTGGTTGCGCTCAGACAGGCCTCGTACCGCCTCCTGATAATGATTCCAAAATTTCCGTTCTTCGATGTCAGCCAGGCTGAATTTCCAGTTTTTGTCTGGCTCATCGATCCGGTCGAGAAAGCGTTGGCGTTGTTCGTCTTTCGATAAATGCAGGAAGAATTTGATGGTTCGGGTTCCATTCTGGTATAGGTGGTTTTCCAGATCCACGATGGAACGATAACGCTGCTCCCAAATGATCCCGTGGATCAATTCATCCGGCAGCTCCTGGTTGTGAAGCAACTCTGGATGCACGCGGACGACCAGCGTCTCCTCATAGTAAGAACGATTGAAGATGCCGATGCGTCCGCGTTCCGGTAGACGGCGGGTTGTGCGCCAGAGAAAATCATGTTCCAGTTCCTCGGCGCTTGGCTGTTTAAAACTGAAAACCTGGCAGCCTTGCGGATTGACACCGGACATGACATGCCGGATGGCGCCATCCTTGCCAGCAGCATCCATTCCCTGAAAGATCAGCAGCAAAGCATAATGGTTGGACGCGTAATGAAGCCGTTGCAGCGAACTCAATTCATCAACTTGTTCTTCCAGTAGTTTTTTGTACTGCTTCTTCGACTTGTAAAAAGGATTCACAATCGTCGGCCACTTTTTGAGTTTGACCTTTTCCCCTGGCTGCACGCAGAAATCCTTTGACTTGATTTTCATCTTCATCCTTTGGGTCGTACCAAACACTTACTCATATCTTTTTATTTCTCAAGCCACTTGAAGGCTCTTTTTACATACTGTTTTGCATCTGATTCGAAACATGCTCCGTGAGCAATGATGAATTTGTCAAAAGCCCATGATAATAGTTTGCGAAGCGATTGACGAGCAAGGCTTCGATTTAGGAAAGTCATTTTCATATCTAGTCCCACGACCCGTCTGAAATCTTGGACGCCTTCAAGTTTCAAAACTGCATTGACCAAAGCATTTCCCTGTACGGGGGGATTTCGCTGAATAAGATCGTCAAGAATAATCGTGTGAGAGTTCTTATGGAAAAACAGAACTTCTGATAAGAGAGGATTTCCCTTGAACTCTAGCTGGTCAAAATCAGCACTCCACGCATTGACTGGTGTATCACTCAAGTAACCAGATATGGGTACATGACCTTTTTGAAGCGTAAATAATATTGGACGAGATGCCCATAATTCAGCATCAGGAAACAGAGTGTGCCATGTATTCAATCTCCAAACATGTCTTGGTGTCGCGGCGACAAGGTAGCGGACCTTCCCCAATTCGGAAATCGATCTCAAAGTCGCAAATGATACTGGGACAGGAGAACTTATCCATATTGACGCATCCGAGAGTTTCACGATTGTCATACAAGTCGTAAAGAATATGCCCGCATCACGAACAACAGGTCCATCTACTAACCAAATATTATTAGCAAATTCACGAAGGGACTCCATGATTGACTGCCTCCATACTTCTCTAACAAAACAGCAGCCCAACTTACGATTGATAGACATGCACGGCATTCCTTTATTCTTGCGACAAGGCTAAATACCTTGTTCGCGCTTTTTATTTTTGAGACTCATTTTTTCGAACCATCCAGTGCCATGGCGCATCGCTTACAGGTTCTTTAGGAATCTAAAATAGAAGACTGCAAACACCAACACAATGCCAATGTTCGCTGTCAGCCGTTCCCAGAATAGATTCCTAAAGAATAGTAAATCTACACTAACGACAACGGCAATCAACACCACAATGTAAATCACGACATACATGTTCCTTGTCATTTCAATCTCCTGTTCAAATATAGTATCAGCAGCCCAACTTACGATTTATAGACATGTGAGGAGAGCCGCAAGTGCCGCCTCATGAAGTCTCTTTGGATTTCGCCTCGGGTAAAGGCGGGTCAGTCCTGCGAAGTTCTTGATCATGCTGTCGCCCAAGGGTGGTCTCGATCATATTTGCTAACTTATCTGCGGCGCCGTCAACAGCTTCATCCAGGGTTGTTGCCTGATCCGTGACCGCAATGGGCTGACGGCCTTCGAGGCGGGCTTCGATCATGCAGCGCATGTTGCCGTACCCATCCTTCTTGTCGCTATTTTCATCGCTTAGATGGACCTCCACTCGTGTGATGCGATCGCTGAAACGACTTAGGGCAGTCTCTATTACGCCACTAACTCGTGCAGCCAGTGCTTCGTGGCCTTCGATGTTATGGTCGGTATTGATCTGAATTTGCATGGTAGTCTCCTTTTGTGATTATGAACTGTGCTATTTAGTCCTGAGACTCTGCCTCGGACTCCATTTGGTCCAACCGCGTGTAATAGTCTCGAATCTCTTTCAAATGCGCCCAGGCGATCTTTCCTGTAAGCAAAGGGTCATTCCCCGTTACATTCGTCTCGGGATCAATTGCTCCGTGTTCAAGCTCCACTTCAAGCCCACGTCGAAATTGTTCCAGATCAATCTGTGTCCAATCAATTTTGAGTTGTGTTCCGATTGAACGCGCTTCCTCAGTTGAAAATTGTTGTTTTTTGTTCATGTGTTCCTCGCATTTCTTGAATGGTATATATGATTAGGATTGTTATCATTTTATTGTCAGCCAACGCGCATTGATCGCCACAATCGCCGTACTCGCCGCAGCATCGACCACCGCATCCGCCGCTTTACATCATTTCTCCGTTTTCCTCAGCGCTTCGAAGCCGGAGATGACATCGAAGAGTTCTTCGTCGATGCCACTCTGGCGCAAGCGATCGAATGTCCCGTTGAGATCATCCAGCAATTCGTTGATATTTTTGTCGGCACGTTGCATTGCCGCCAAACGGCTTGCGTTCTCGCTGGCGAGCAATTCGGCACATGCTCGAAAGAGCGAGAACGAATAGATATTCGCGGATGAGCGCCCGCAAGGTTGTCGGCGCCGCTGCCCATCACCTCGGGCAAACTTTTCGTTGGCCAGGGACGTTCGGTTAGCATGCGCCGCCAGGTCTCATCCAGCGGTAGCAACCGCTGACTAATTGGCTCATAAACCGCCCCGGACGTCAGGCGGTTGTAAAAGAGGTAGAGTTCGGTGACGATGCCCTGACCTGTCTTGAGCATAGTCGAAGGGCTGCGGCGCGTCTCGCTTTCCACAATAATCTGCCCGACGAGCGGGGTAATGGCTTTGACGGAGTTCGGTACGCTGAAGACTCCCATCAGCGGCAGTCCCGCGTCTGCCAGGCGCGCATGGACGCGCTCACCGACTGCCCAGACTTGGGATTTGCCGGGCAGAGATGCTAGCGTCTCGACAGCATAATCGGCTACTACATCATTAAACTGCCCCACCAATCCCTGGTCTGAACCGAACACGACCGCGCCAAGCGTACCAGCAGCGGTTTGTTTTTCCGATCTGCAAGCAAGGGCGCCGATCCGCTTTCCCGAAAACAAGCGCCCAACCCAAGCTCCACAGTGCGATAGTAGTCATCCAACGCGCGCACCGAGTTCTCGTATTGTCCAACGCTCGAGGCGGCAACGGCCTTCATCGTGCGGACAACAGATTGGAGATCCCCGGCTCCGTCAATCTTTCGGCGCAGACTCGCCGTGGTGTCGCTCATGGCTGCTCCCCAGGTTCAGGTTTGGGCTGGAAGCTAGCCAGCGCTTTGCGTGCGATTTGGATGATCGTTTCACGATCTTCATCGCTCAGTTTATCGGCGGTATCCAAGCGTTCGCGCACCTTCGCTGGGATATTCGCTTCGCGCTTCGCGGAGTGTGCGCTCGGCGTCTGGCATCTGATCAAGCGGCACGCGGTCGAAGAGTTCTGCACTCAATGCCAGCAGCACGGCGATTTGCTCGGGCACGGACACCGGGGCTAATTCCGGCTGTTTGAGGCAGGCGCGAATTCGCCGTCCGTGCTCGATGATCTTGTGCGTGTCTTCATCCAAACGGGCTCCGAACCGGGAAAAGGCTTCGAGTTCCTCAAACTGTGCGTAAGCCAGCTTGAGGTCGCCCGCTACCACGCGGTAGGCGGCACGCTGCGCTTTACCGCCTACGCGCGAAACGGATTTTCCGACATCGACCGCGGGCAGCACGCCCAATTCGAACAGCGACGGCGAGAGGTAGATCTGCCCATCTGTGATGGAAATCAGGTTTGTCGGAATATAGGCGGAAATGTCCTGCGCTTCGGTTTCGATAATAGGCAGCGCGGTGAGGGAGCCTCCGCCGAGTTCTTTGCGCAAATGCGTTGCACGTTCGAGCAGTCGCGAATGGAGATAAAAGATATCGCCGGGAAATGCTTCGCGACCGGGCGGGCGGCGCAGCAAAAGAGAGAGTTCACGATAGGCGCGCGCATGATGGGTAAGGTCATCGTAAACGATCAGCACATCCCGACCCGCTTCCATGAAAAACTCCGCAATGCTGGTCGCGGCGTAGGGAGCGATATAAGCGAGACCCGGCGGGTCGTTGCCCTCGGTCACGACGACGACGGTGTAATCCATCGCACCCTTTTCCCGCAAGGTTGCCACTGCCTTCGCAACGGCGGACGCGCGCTGACCGATGGCGCAATAAACGCACAGGACATTCCGGTCGTGCTGGTTGAGGATGGTGTCGATCGCAATGGCGGTCTTGCCTGTTTGACGGTCGCCGAGAATCAACTCGCGCTGGCCACGCCCTACAGGAATGAGCGCATCGATGACTTTCAGGCCGGTCTGGAGCGGCACCGTGACGGGTGCGCGGTCCATGATAGTGTGCGGCGGGGCGTTCGATGGGCAGGCGCTTCCCGGAGGCCAACGGCCCGTTGTCATCGAGGGGCTGGCCCAGCGGGTCGATGACGCGTCCCAGTAATCCATCGCCTACAGCCATATCCATGACCCGACTCGTGCGCTGGACTTCATCTCCTGCATGGAATGCCAGTATTCTCCGAGCAGAACGACGCCAATTTCATCCGCGTCCACATTGAACGCAATGCCGAGCACATCGCCGGGAAACGTTACCAATTCATCAAAGCCTACGCCGGGAAGACCCGACACCGTGGCGATCCCGGTGCCGACACTGGTGACTGTGCCCACTTCTCGTGGCATCAGTTGCGGCGTAAATGCTTCCCGTGCCTGGCTTATTCCAGCAAACGCACTATCGAAAATGTTCTGGAGACTCTCAGGTTCCATTTTCATTGGCTCTTTGGTCCATGTTTAGGTCCGGCCTTGGCTTTAGATTTAGGCTTGGCTTTGGTTTTAGGTTTAGGCCTGGCTTTAGCTTTAGGCTTAGGTTCGTCATTAGCTATGGGTTTATCCTTCTCTTTCAGAAGTTCATCGACGCCTTTTTCCAGCGACGCCAGATAATCTGCAATGCTCCACGCTACCTTTTGTCCATTCGTGCTAAGTTCAATGCCACTGATCAGGTCTGGCGCGGTTTCGAACTGGACATGGATTTCAGATGAGAAGGTTTCGTTGAGCGCAGTTTGTATCGCCGCACGTTGCTCTGCAGGCAGGTCAAATGCGCTGCGCACAGAGCACGGGCTTAGAGGCTGCTTCAAGGGTCTCGGCGAGACTGGCTTTCGCCTGGCCGTCCATCTCTCGCAAGCGGCGAATAAACACCTCGCCCAGGCGTTCTTCCAGGCTTGTTCCAGCGAGATCCATCAGACGTCTTGCGCGCGATGGCGAACACTGCCTGCCCGGTCCGGAGGCGAATGGCTTGATGTAGGTTATGTTCTTCGTTTATCAACGCCTCCTGCCGTTTTGAACTCAAGGCTACGGCATCTTTTCCCGCTTCATCGAAAAGCCGCTGACGTTCGGCTTTCGCCTGGTCCGTGGCTTGACTCAAGAGCGTAACACGCTGCTGGTCAAACTCCTCGTTCTTGTGCTGGAATTCGTCGCGCTCTTTTTGGGCCTCGGCTTTTTTCTTGTCGGCGTTTGCGAGTTCTGCGGCGACCTGTTTCTCCCGCTCATCAATGGCGTGAAGGATAGGCTTGTACAGAAATCGCTTCATCAACCAGACCAGGATGAGGAAGTTGATGGCCTGTGCTATGACGGTAAACCAGTCAATTAGCATGGTTTTACTTCCCTGCGGCTGCGATAACGTAGTTCCAGAACGGGTTGGCGAAGATGAGAATCATCGAGACTACAAAGCAGTAGATGGCCATCGACTCGATCATTGCCAGGCCGACGAACAGGGTGCGGGTGATAGTAGCGGAGGCATCGGGCTGTTGGGCCAGCGAACTCAGGGCTGAGGCAACCGCCTTCCCTTGCGCCATTGCCGGTCCCATACAACCAAAACCGGTGGTGATGCCGGCGATGATAATTGATGCCACCGCTATAATCGTCATGCTATCCATAAGTTCTCCTTTTTGTTTTCGTGTTCATGCTTTAATTTTTGCCTCGGGCGCAGGCTTGGGTTTATTGACTCTTGTTGCAGCCGCGATATAAACCGCCGCCAGGATGCTGAAAATGTAAGCCTGCACCATACCGGTGAGCAGACCGAGCGCCGTCATGATGATCGGAAAGATGAGCGGTGTAATCGTGAGCAGGATGGCGACAATCATCGCCCCGCTCATCATATTGCCAAACAGACGGACGGCCAGCGCCAGCGTGCGCGAAAGCTCGCTAATGATGTTAAACGGCAGCATGATCGGAGTCGGTTCCATATAAGATTTTAGATAGCTGCCCAGCCCTTGTTCCTCGATGCCGAAGAATGGCACAGCCACAAAAACGCACAGCGCGAGTGCAATCGTAGTTGAGAGTGAGCCCGTCGGCGGCTCGTACCCGGGAATGATGGTGCACAGGCTGGACGCGGCGATGAACAGGAAGAGTGTGCCCAGAAAGCCGATGTATTTCTGCGGCTGACTCAAGCCTACCTCTTCGATTTGTTTCTCGATGCCGCTGACGACGATTTCCAGAAGGTTCTGCCAGCCGGATCGTTTCAGCCCCGTGGAAAGTTTTCGTGTGACGAGTCTTGACCCGACAACCAGTACAAGCATCAATCCCCACGTGAACACAATGGTAGCGTTGAGTTTGAGAAACCCGTATTGCCAGAAGATTAACTCATCGGGAGTCAGGCGCATGGCTAGACTCCTGTGCTGTATAAACTGCCGTTTGGGTGCATCGCATCACAATCAGGCGTGCAATGATAAATCCGGGAAGGCACATCAGCAGCCTCTCCCAATGACCGTTGGCAACCAAATAGAAACCAGTCAGGGTAATGCCCGTTCGCAGCAACAGGCTGCCTAGGAACCAAAACGCCGACCATTGTGAAGAAAGCCCCTTCTGAACCGTCCACCACAGACCGCCGAAGAATATCCCGCCGAGCAACAAGCCCGTCACCAACGTCAGCATCAGACCAAATGTTTCATTCATGATCGTCATCCTTGTGCATTTCCTTGTCTTGCTTGTCCATCCAATACCAGGCATTCAAACAGCCGATCATCAGTCCGATAATCAGCAGCATCAGCGTCCAGGAATAACTTCCCGTTGAGCGACTGTCCAGCCAGATGCCGAGCGCTGCGCCGAGCAGCGTCGGGACCACCACCGACCAGCCGACCAGTCCCATCATGCCCAGGCCAAACCAGACCCCTTGCGAGGAGTTACGCCGCGCCTTGAGTTTGCGCGCCACCTTCGCGCCGACTTCCTGACTGAACGCACTCGATTCTTTTGGACTCTTGATTTCCGATTTTTCACTCATGTTGAAACTCCACCAGGCGGCGGATGAAACCGCTCTCCATTTTTGCTATCACCGCACGGACGTCTCGCTCCCGTTCGTTCAGGTTCAGAAACTCCTGGTCCACCGCCTCCCGCAGTCGGGCAAGGTCCGTTCCACCAATAGCGTTGCGCACGGAGATGAGCACGTCCAGGCCGGTCTTGACCAGCACCCCTTCGTCAACCGCCACGAAAACCTCGCCCTCGGCTTCGGTTTCGTAGATTAGAATTCCGGGCGCGAGCGCCGCGACGCAATCCAGTCGGTGTGGCAAGAGTCCGAACGAGCCTTCGTGGGTCTCGGCAATGATCCGCGAAATGCCGGTTTTCTCGGCGAAGATTCGGGACGGCAGGAGAACCTTAAGATTCATGCGTGTTGGCTGCATGTTCGACCTCCGGTTCAGATTCTGGTTTAGGCTTAGGCTGCGGTTCAGTCTTGGCCTTGGATTCGGTGGCTGGCTCCTGGTCGGTCTTTGCCGCCGGTTTGGTTCCGGGTTCGGTGTTTGCTTCCGGTTTGTCAGGCGGGGACTTTTTCTTCGCCTCGTCGATCGCACCAATCATGTAGAGAGCGCTCTCCGGGTAATCTTTGAATTCGTCATGCAGGATTTGTTCACATCCATCGAGCGAATCTTTGAGGCTGACGAGTTTTCCCTTGATACCGCTAAATTGCTCGGTGGCAAAAAACGGCTGTGTGAGGAACCGCTCCAGCCGTCTGGCGCGGGCAACCACTTTGCGGTCGTCAGGCGACAATTGCTCCAGGCCGAGCATGGCGATGACGTCCTTGAGATCTTCATACTGCGCGAGCGTTCGCCTGATTTCCTGCGCCAGGAGATAATGTCGTTCGCCAACGATGCCAGGCGTGGCCATTTTAGAATTGGATTGCAACAGATCAACGGCCGGATAAAGTCCTTCACTTGCCCGCTTGCGCGACAGCACGATGGAGGCCGAGAGATGCGAAAACGTATGCACCGCTGCCGGGTCGGTCAAATCATCCGCCGGCACATACACCGCCTGAATGGAGGTGATGGCTCCGGCGTCGGTATTGGCGATGCGTTCCTCCAGCCGTGACAACTCGGTGCCCATGGTCGGCTGATAACCCAGGCGCGACGGCATTTGCCCCATCAAGCCCGACACCTCCATACCAGCCTGGATGAAGCGGAATATATTATCGATTAACAGCAGCACATCGCGATGTTCGTCGTCTCGGAAATATTCAGCCATCGTCAGCGCCGCTTGTCCGACGCGAAAGCGGCTGCCCGGCGGCTCGTTCATCTGCCCAAAGACCATCACCATATTCGGCAACACACCGGCATCCTTCATCTCGCGGTAAAGCTCCTCACCTTCACGACAGCGTTCACCGATGCCACAAAAAATGCTCACACCCTCTTGATGTCCGATCATATTGTGAATCATTTCGGTGAGCAACACTGTTTTGCCCACACCCGCCCCGCCAAACAGACCGGCTTTGCCGCCGCGCTCAAGCGGCACCAGAACATCGATGACCTTGATCCCTGTCTCGAAGATTTCGGATTTGGTGGAACGTTGTGTCAGCGGTGGCGGGGCATGATGGACTGTACGCCATTGAACATCTGTCGGTGACGGCTGGCGGTCAATGGGGTTCCCGAAGACATCGAACATACGTGAGAGAATTCCCTTGCCGACCGGCGCTTTCAGCGGACCACCCGTGTCTTCTACTGCCATGCCGCGAGCAAGCCCTTGTGTGGGCGTCAATGCAATCCCGCGTATGCGATGCGCGTCGAGTTGAGCCAAAACCTCGATGGCAACCTCCCCTTCCTTCGCATGCAGCAACGAATAAATGGACGGCAAATGGGTATCGAACTGTATATCAACAACACTGCCGCGCACCGCAACCACTGCTCCTTGGTTTTTTTCATTCATTACTTTTTAGACCTTTTGTAGTCAGGTATCTTTCAGTGAACTTTATTACATTATTCATCATGTCGACTGTCTCAACAGGATATTTCCCTACCGCGGTTTCAGCCGAAAGCATGACAAAGTTAGTGCCGTCTATGATGGCATTGGCCACATCGCTTACCTCTGCACGGGTAGGGATGCGGTTTTCAGTCATGCTTTCCAACATCTGTGTCGCGGTAATAACCAGTTTGTCAGCACGGTTACACTTCTTGATGATCATCTTCTGAATAATGGGGATTTCATAAATTGGCAACGACACACCCATATCTCCACGTGCGATCATGATACCGTCCGAAACATTGATGATCTCGTCAATATTCTTTATGCCTTCTCTATTCTCTATTTTGGCGATGACCCGGCACTGGGAGTCTTTTCCAAGCGCCTTTCTCACTTCCAGGATATCCTTTTTTGTGCACACGAATGACTGTGCGATATATTCAAAACCATGCTCTTTACAAAATAATATATCCTTCATATCCATCTGGCTTATACCGTCAAATGCCAGCCGCGCTTCTGGAATATTTACCCCTTTATGTCCTTTAAGCAAACCGCCGAATATCACTATGACCTTTAGGCTGTTTTTAAGCCGTCCGATCACTTCCAAGGCGATATTGCCGTCATCTATAAATATCTGATGTCCGTTCTTAATGTCGCGTAGCGGACCTTGATAATCAAAAGGTATATTTTCATTCGAGCCTTTTATATTTTGCTGGGTAAGCCAGACTATCTGGTCTTTTTTTAGCAAAACCGGTGCAATAAGACCACCCACCCTTATACGATGCCCCCGTAGATCGCCGAGAAGTTTTATTCGCCCGCGATATTTCGTGTTTAAAAGCCGAATGAGTCCTATTGTATGAAGCGATTCTTTCGGTGAACTGTGAGAAAAATTCAGGCGTCCAACACCCATACCGGTAAGTATCATATTTTTAAGCATCTTCTCGCTCGACGAGGCTGGGCCGAGTGTACAGATTATCTTGGTACTAACCATTAGTCGTTTCTCCACATAACCGTTCTGCGTCTTCTCTTCAACATCGTTTCATCCCGGACATCGCTCCTACCGTGTGACTGCAACTTGCAATATACCGGAACAGTTCCTTGGATCTCCCGCGGCACTGGACCAGGGCGTAAGTTGAGCTACCGTGCTCAAGCTGACATCCAGCCCTAACATGAAGTTCGGCGATGTTGCGCACAGCAAATCCCGTCCCCAGTTCGACCCTCCACAGGTCAAATGAGTCAATGTTCCTAATAGTGCCTTGAAAGAATACGCTATGTTCACACAGTAAGGCAAGCTTCCCCAGCATCACCGGAGTCAGCTGTTCCAGGATGCACTTGTTGAATGGAGGGTTGCCATCGAAGGTTCACTGTGTTGCCAACAAGCTTGTCCGCCTGCATTACCAAACTTCCAAAGCCGGTTATCGGGACATTGGAAAAAGTGGTGAATAAGTGGCTGCCTAACTCACCACTTCCATATTCAGATCAAGTAGGAATAAACGAAAGGCGCAGCGCACTTCGGCAGAGCGTTTTCTAAATGAGATTGTGCCCGTTTTGAGCATACAGTGGACTTTAGATGGTCACCTCGGATAAGCTCTATCATGTCATTCCTCCGGCACTGCCCCACAACTGCCACCTGCCCCGCGTAGTTCGCGGGGCAGGTGGCAGAGAATGCAATGTGATTTAAGTGTGGCTTCCGCTCAAGATGACAAAATGTTTGCAGAATTTGCAACACAGCAATTATCCACGTTATCCAAGGACGAACGTTTCGTCTTAATTCGTTAAGAATGCCGGCGGTGATCTACGAGGTGGATGCCTATGTTTTCTGATTATCCTAATCGTCTTTATTTTCGTTGCTCACCACGCCGATTTCTTCCACGTGTGATGCAGTTTCCGGGCCAGCATTCTCATCCAACTCATTATTGACCCGCCCGACAAACTCTTTTTTGGGCCCTGATGTCTCTTGGTTGGTGGGTGATGCAAGACTCATTATTGGATGACTTCGCCCAACAATCTCTTTTTTGGGCCCTGATGTCTCTTGGCTTGTGGGTGATGCCGACTTGTTCTCGTTATTGTCTATCTGTTTGTTTGACATTGTGAAACTCCTTTTTCGCTAATTGTGATTACATTTTCTGTGGCGAGCCTGTTTGCCTACCTGGAACTTTATCTCATCCTAGCACCAATGCTCCCCGGCCACATCCATCGGCTGGGGAGTATTGGTCTCCGCCACTCGGGGGAGGATTCAGGCTTCAGTGGTTCACGCGCAGCCGCTGCCTGTTATGCTCAATCACGGCTTCAGTCCGTTACTTTTTCGCAACAAAGGTTGCCAGCTTTAGTCAGGCCCCTGGCCAGCTGCGAATTTCTGGCAGGTCTTCGCCGTATATGTGGATGTAGGCCTTGTGATCCAGCAGCTTGTCGTGAAGAACCTGTTTGATGTAGGCGGCGCGCGAACCCAGACTTGGCACCCGATCAATCACATCGCCAACCCGGTGGAAACGGTCAAGCTCATTCAACACCACCATATCGAACGGTGTCGTCGTAGTGCCTTCTTCCTTGTAGCCGCGGACATGGATGTTGTCGTGATTCGTGCGGCGATAAGTTAGCTGATGAATTAGCGTAGGATGCGCATGAAAGGCAAAGAAGATCGGTCTATCCCTGGTGAAGATTCGGTTTCGCCATACCGAATAAAATGGAGATGAAAGAGTGCGGGGATGCTTGTTGCCATGCTTATATCCTTTCCGACTTCTCCATCTGGGCAGTGTACTCACCACGGCGCGCTTCACGATTGCACCTGACTCGATGATAAAGAGCTTGCTGCGCCGCCGACACGTTGGCCTCATCGCCATGCCAGATTTCCAAGGCTGGTTGCTGGATGGCGCGCGCAAACGAAAACGCCAACGCCCAGGGCAGGCGCAACTTAAATCTGACATTCATGGCATTCAAACGGGCCGAAGCCAGTTCAGCGGATTGACCGCCCGATAAGAACGCGATCCCCGGAACAGCAGCCGGGACGGCTCGCAAGAGACACTTCACCGTGGCGTCGGCCACCTGATCAACTGCTTCTTGCCTGGGGCAGGTCAACCCCGGAAGCACCATGTTGGGCTTCAGGATCATGCCTTCCAGCATCACCCCTTGCGTGTAAAGCTGGTTAAAAACTGTTCGCAGGACTTCATCCGTCACCTCACGGCACTGCTCCAGAGTATGCTCGCCGTCCATGAGCACTTCCGGCTCGACGACGGGGACCAGCCCGGCTTCCTGGCACAACGCGGCATAGCGAGCCAACGATTGCGCATTGGCCTCGATGCAACCCCGGCTGGGAATGCCATCGCCCAAGACAATCTCCGCGCGCCACTTGGCAAAACGGGCGCCCATTTGAGAGTATTCAGCCAAGCGGTCGCGCAATCCGTCCAGGCCCTCGGTTATTTTCTCTCCAGGATGACCTGCCATATCCTTTTCGCCGATATCGACTTTGATGCCTGGTATGATTCCAGCCTCGGTAATGATCTTAATAAAGGGGGTGCCATCTTTCTTTTGTTGGCGGATCGTCTCGTCGTAGAGGATCACGCCGCTGATGTACTCACCGAGACCAGGCGTGGTAATGATCAACTCCCGATAAGCGCGTCGGGCCTCCACGGTCTGGGGAATCCCCAAGACGGCAAATCGTTTGTTGCAGGTTGGATTACTTTCATCCATCGCCAGCAAGCCCTTGTCGCCGGCAACCAAAGCCATCGCAGTGTCTATAATCTTTTCCATATTGATTTGTGCAGTTTGCGGTCAAAGCGGCTACGCTTCGGCCAACCACCTCTGTGCATCAGCGACATCGGTGTGATCAAAGTATCGGACCGGCGCTTTCGTGAACGGCCTGAAAAACACCTCCATGTCGTGCTCCCACTTTTTATCTCCGACCATCGCCATCCGCTCGATGTCCGCGAAGTGTTTGATGTCAAACTTGATGTCCTCCCACGTGGCACCTGCGTCCCAGTGCTGGAAACCAGTCATGTCGAACAATACACACAGTTTTCCATTTTGCTGGAGGAGTCGCTCGAATTCGGAAACAAAATCGGGGTAATCTTCTTTTACCAGCTTCCCGTTGACGTGAATGACGAGACTCTTCCCGCCTTTTTCTTCATTCAGTTGAATGGGCATTTTGAACTCCTTTGTTTTTTTAGATCAATTTGTTTTCCATGTTCGATCTGATTATTCACTTTTCGTTTGGTTCAGGCATATGCGTTTTTTCTCTCAGCGATTTCTCTTTTTGCGAGGCGCTACGACTCCACTTCCAGTTGCGGATTTCAGGCATGTCTTCGCCGTGTTCGTCAATATAATGCGTGTGCTCGATGAGCTTGTCCTGCATCATCTGTTTCAGGTAGGTCCCTTTTGAGCCCAAATGCGGCAGGCGATCGACCACGTCTTGCACCAGATGGAAGCGGTCCAGGTCGTTCTGCACTCGCATGTCAAAGGCCGTCGTGATCGTGCCCTCTTCCTTGTAGCCCCGTACGTGCAGGTTTTGATTGGCCCGGCGGTAGGTTAGCCTGTGGACCAGCGAAGGGTATCCATGGAAACCAAAGATGATGTGCTTGTCCTTCGTGAATAGTGAGTCGTAATCCGTTTCACTCAGCCCGTGCGGGTGCTCGCTGGCAGATTGCAACTTCATCAGATCGACGACATTGATTACCCGGATTTTCAGGTCAGGCAGATGCTCGCGCAGGATGGAAACGGCGGCCAAAATCTCCAGTGTGGGCGTGTCGCCGCAGCAGGCCATCACCACATCCGGCTCGGTGTCTTGATCGTTGCTGGCCCATTGCCAGATACCGATTCCTTCCGTGCAATGCACGACCGCCTCTTCCATGGTCAACCACTGGGGCAGGGCATGTTTTCCCGCAACCACTACGTTCACATAGTTTCGGCTGCGCAGACAATGATCAAAGACCGACAGTAGACAGTTGGCATCAGGTGGCAGGTAAATGCGCACGATATCGGCCTTCTTGTTCACGACGTGGTCGAGGAAGCCGGGATCCTGATGCGTGAAGCCGTTGTGATCCTGTTGCCAGACATGGGAGGCGAGCAGATAGTTCAGCGACGAGATCTTCCGGCGCCAGGGCAATTCCAGGCAGACCTTCAGCCACTTGGCGTGCTGGCTGAACATCGAATCGACGATGCGAATGAAAGCCTCATAGCAGTTGAACAGCCCGTGCCGCCCGGTCAGCAGGTATCCCTCCAACCAACCCTCGCATTGGTTCTCGCTAAGCATCGAGTCCAGCACGCGTCCGGAGGGAGCGAGGAATTCATCATTCTTTACAGTTTGGGCATCCCACTGACGATTGGTTGTTTCAAAGACCGCGCCCAGGAGATTCGAGATCGTCTCATCGGGGCCGAAGATGCGGAAATTGCGCTGATCTTGATTAAACGTGTCCACGTCACGCAGGAATTTACCCAACACGAATGTGTCTTGGGCGTCAACGGCGCCGGGCGAAGGCACGTTCACCGCGTGGTCGTGGAAGTCTGGCATGCGTAGGTCACGCAGCAGAATGCCGCCATTGGCATGGGGATTGGCCCCCATCCGCCGGTCGCCCTTAGGCGCCAGCTCGGCCAGCTCCGGCATGAGTCGTCCCTCTTCATCGAACAGTTCTTCTGCCTTGTAGCTTTTCAACCAGCATTCGAGCTGCTTGACATGATCGGGGTGCTCGGCATCCACCAGGATCGGCACCTGGTGCGCCCGGAACGTGCCTTCGATCTGCAAACCATCGACAACTTTTGGTCCGGTCCAGCCCTTGGGTGATCTCAGGACGATCATTGGCCAACGTGGCCGAGTGGCGTCATTCGTGTCCCGTGCATTGCTTTGGATTTGCCGAATCTCCTCGATGACCTTTTCCAAAGTACCGGCCATGAGTTGATGCATCTCTTCCGGCTCATCACCTTCCACAAAGTAAGGCGTCCAGCCGCAACCACGTAGGAATTGATCCAACTCCTCATGCTCGATACGGGCCAGGACAGTCGGGTTGCTGATCTTGTAACCATTCAGGTGCAGAATTGGCAGGACGGCTCCGTCCGTAATCGGGTTGAGAAACTTGTTGGACTGCCAGGAAGTTGCCAAGGAGGCCGTTTCCGCTTCCCCGTCTCCGATAACGCAGGCGACGATCAAGCCGGGATTGTCGAACGCAGCCCCGAAGGCATGACTGAGCGAATAGCCCAACTCGCCACCTTCGTGAATTGACCCCGGCGTCGTTGGCGCCACATGGCTGGAAATCCCGCCGGGAAACGAGAATTGCTTGAACAGCTTTTTTAGCCCGGCTTCGTCCTGGGTGACGTTCGGATAAACTTCACTCCAGGTACCTTCGAGGTAAACGTTGCCCACAATCGCCGGGCCGCCGTGACCGGGACCGGCGATATAGAACATATCCAGGTCGTATTTCTTGATGACCCGGTTCAAATGCACATAAATAAAGTTTTGACCCGGCGTCGTGCCCCAGTGTCCGACCACCAGTGGCTTGACGTGCGACAGTTGCAGGGGCTCCTTCAGCAGTGGATTGTCGTATAAATAGATCTGGCCAACAGACAGATAGTTAGCGGCACGCCAATAGGCGTCCATATTGTGGAGCAGTTCGGGCGTGAGTGTGTTGGTTTTTGTTTTCATTTTCACCTCTTGATCAGTGTTACGTTTTGCTGTCGGACATACTGCACCACCTTTACCATCTCCAGAATTAACAGCGGGATGGCCCCCAGGGCAAGAAGCAGGAAGAAATCAGCGAACGACATGGTTGACGTGCTGAGGAAGCGGCCCAGCGTTGCGTTGTGTTGGCTCCACAACTGGAGTCCGAAAGAAATGGCAACCACGATGACGAGGTTGGTGTTTGTAAAAAAGGGGATGTGCCAAACGGGCTTGGTCTCACTGCGGGCACCAAAGGAGCGCAAGAGTTCGGCGAAGACCAAAACAGCGAAGGCGTAGGCGCGGGCAGTTTCCGTGGTTCCCAGGTTCAACATATAATAATAAACACCAAACGCAACGCTTGCCGTCAGGAAGCCGGTGAAGGACATCGTGCGGAGAAAGCTGCGGTTTGTAATTCGCTCCGACTGGCGCCGCGGGTGGCGGTTCATTACGTTGGGGTCGATGGGATCGGTGGCAAGGCAGAGCGCGGGCAGACCATCGGTGACGAGATTAATCCAGAGCAGGTGAATGGGCAGAAGCGGGGATGGAAGGCCAATGATCACGCAAACTGTCATGAAAAGCAGTTCACCGGTATTGCCCGCCAGCAGGTATTGGAGTGTTTTGCGGATGTTGTCGTAAATCCCCCGGCCCTCTTCCACAGCAGCGACGATCGTAGCGAAATTGTCATCGGTGATGATCATGTCCGCGGCTTGCCTGGTGACTTCCGTCCCCGCTTTCCCCATGGCAATCCCGATGTCAGCGCCTTTGATGGCCGGGGCATCGTTGACGCCATCACCAGTCATAGCCACGACAGCTCCGTTGGCTTTCAGAGCGCGAACGATGCGTAGTTTGTGCTCAGCAGTGACACGGGCGTAAATAGTTATCTTGGGCGCACGCTTGTGAAGATCATCGTCGGTCATCTTGTCCAACTCGACACCTGCGATGGCCATGTCTTCGGTTGAAGCGATGCCGATTTCCCGCGCAATGGCTGTCGCGGTATCCGGATGATCTCCGGTAATCATCACAACGCGAATGCCGGCGGCGTGACATTTTGCCACGGCCCCTTTTGCCTCCTGACGCGGTGGATCAAACATTCCCGATAAGCCAACGAACACGAGATCGTTCTCAACGCCTTCTGCTGTGAGGCTGGCTGGTGAAGTATTGTCCAAGTCGCGCCAGGCCGAACCAAGCACACGCAGGGCCCGCTGCGCCATCGTGGTGGTTTGCTTCAGAATGCGCTCCCGGTCTTGTGTTGTCAGGGGGCAGATACCTTCTCGGGTGTAAAGGCGGGTGCAGCGCTCCAGCAACGGGCCAGGCGCGCCGTTGACCAGGGCGCGGAACTTCCCGTCAGGCATCTGGCAGATGACCGAGCTGAGTTTGCGGTCGGAGTCAAAGGGGAATTCGTACTGTTTGGGCATTTCCCGCTCGATGCGCTTCCGGTCACCTCCGGCTTTGGCACCGGCTGCCAATAAAGCACCCTCGGTGGGGTTGCCGATGGTTTGCCACGTCCCGTCTTTCTCAACGAGGTGTGCATTGTTGCACCCGATGATAACGGTTGCGAGTTCGAGCAACGGCGCGAGGTGCTGCGCTCCCGCCTTCTGGCCATCGAAGCGCACTTCACCGCCCGGCCCGTAGCCTTCGCCGGTGACTTCGTAGCATTGGCCTGAAACGTAAAACGCACGCACAGTCATTGCGCCAACGGTTAAGGTGCCGGTCTTGTCCGTGCAGATGACCGTCGTTGAGCCAAGCGTCTCGACTGCGGGCAATTTACGGACGAGCGCGCGACGGCGTGACATGCGCAACACGCCGAGCGCGAGTGCAACTGTAACTACGGCTGGAAGCCCTTCTGGCACAGCAGCTACGGCGAGACTCACCGAAGTCATGAACAAATCGAAAGGATTGGTTCCGCGCAGCAAACCCATTCCGAATAGCAACGCGATGATGCCCAAAGTAGCCCAGACGAGGATGCGCCCGAACGAGTTCGAGCTTCCGCTGAAGCGGGGTCTCCTGCTCTGCGCCCGCCTCTTCAATCAGACCGGCAATGCGGCCCAACTCAGTCTTCATCGCCGTGGCCACAACCACAGCCTGGCCGGTGCCCGCCGCGACGCTCGTACCCATGAACACCATGTTTTCTCTGTCACCGAGCGCGACATCGCCCCTTGCCAAAGTTGCGGACTGCTTCATTACCGCTTCCGACTCGCCCGTCAGAGCGGACTCGATGCACTTGAGCGAAGCCGTTTCCAGGAGCCGGGCATCCGCCGCGATCAGGTCGCCAGCTTCGAGCCTGAGGAGGTCACCGGTGACGATTCCCGAAGCTGGAATCGAAGTGACTTGCCCGTCGCGTCGTACCATTGCTTGCGGTGCGGTCATCTTTCTAAGTGCCGCAATGGACTTCTCGGCGTTGAACTCTTGGTAGAAGCCGATGGCGGCGTTTAGAACAACGATAGCGAAGATGGCGATTGCATCCACCACTTCACCCAGCACGCCGGAGATTACACCGGCCACAATCAGAATCCAGATGATGAGACTCTTGAACTGGCTGAGGAAAATTTGCTGCGGGCTGATGCGCTTGCCTTCTTTCAGCTCGTTCGGGCCGTCCGCCGCGAGGCGTTCTGCTGCTTCCCGCGCAGACAGTCCGGTCGCCGAGGAACCGACCTGTGTCAGTACATCCTCAGCAGACAGGTTGTGCCAAGCTTGGTTTTTTGGTTGTGCAGCAATGGTGGGTGCGGACGTCATAATGTGGCTCCTTTATCTAACAAGCCTGCACTTCGAGGAGCCTTTCTCCCGAACGCGGGGCCTTCACGTACAATGCTGTACGCGAAATAATCAGTTTTTCGCCAATGCGAACGATGCAAACTGGCTAGCCGGCGCGGAAATCACGGTTGAGCCAGCCAAGTTTCCTTTTTCTTTTAACTGGATTCAAAAAATCCAGTCCGCTGCAGATTTTGGCACGGACTTTGGGCGCATTCTCTCCGATGCCATCAGCGAATACCAGTATGACTGGTCCGCTCAACATCGTCGAGAATGCGCCGATCCATTTCTTGACCTGGAAGCCAAACAGCGCAACTGCCTCAGACACATCCGCCTTCTATGTTTCACGGCCAAGCAAGTCACGCGCTGGCAAGAAAATCATTTCTCGTGTTCGCTTCAGCGAGAATGTTCCCCGGCAGCGGGTTCATCCGCCCAGTATCCCTGGCGGTCGTAGTGGCGATGCAGCTCGGTCTCATACTCCCGGGTCAGCAGGGCCTGTTCCGTATATTCCGGTGACTGCTTAATACTCTCCCGGAGAACATTGACGAAGACTTTTGCCTCGTCCCAGCTAACGCCTTCGATCCATTGCGGTGAAATCAGGACCTTCTTGCCCGGCCACCAGTCCTGGGTATTGATCACTAGATAACGGATTGCCCAGGTTTCGTCATCAACGATGAAATCCTCGACGTGACCAATCTCGCCGTCTGTGGCTTCGATGTGATGTCCGCGCACATCTTGGGTGCTTCGCAAATGAGGATCCCACGTTTTCTCATTATAGGTAGGTTCTTTCCACGTTTTGCGATCGTGCATTAAGAAGGGATAAGCCCCCCACATGTATGGGCCACCCCAATACATCGGCATTCCATAATATCCGTGGTAGGCCTCCTCGAATTGTCGCGAGACGGGCTTGTCACTGTCTAAAGATGGACTGTCCTCTATCTGCTTTTTGGTCAAAAGGACCGTGATGTATTGCTCTTCCCGATGTGCGGTAGCCAGCACGTAGGGAGAGATCAACACCTGCCTGCCCGTAAGCCAGTTGCCTGTGTCGGCAACCAGATAACGGATCGTCCAGTGCTTGTCATCGAAGTAGAATTCTTTGACCTTTCCTATTTCTCCATCGAGACTGTCCAATTTGTAACCTTGTAGGGTTTTGGCCTTGACTAACATAATACTTATCCTTTCGTTCTGTGAGTTTCGTTTTTGTTTAGGGCTCTTGCCCGGCCGGCAGTGTGTTTGAGATATCTATTTCAGCGCGATCTGCGCGGGGGCCAACATTGGTATCGTACTGGGCTGCTTCGCTCTGCAGGAATACTGCTCGCCGATAGCGGGTCCAGCCAGGACGAGGTTTCTCATCGCTGGCTCGAATTTATTTTTTCACCGGCCATGCCAAGTCCGAGAACGCGACAAACTGACCTTGCGATTATCCATTCCTCATCCGTCTGCATGACGCGGACAGTAACCGGGCCGGCCTCTGTGGAAATCACGGCGGCGCTGGCCGCGTTTCGCTTCTCTTCGAGTTTGATTCCCAGAAATTCCATCCCATTGCAAATTCGGGCGCGGACCGTGGGCGCGTTCTCTCCGATACCGCCTGCGAACACCAGTGTGTCCAGGCCGCCCAATGCCGCTGCGAATGCGCCAATCCATTTTTTCACCTGATAGCAAAACAGAGCGACTGCCTCGGCTGCGCGCACGTCATCGGTTTCGCGCTCGAGCAAATCATGCATATCAGAACTGGTTTCAGAAACCCCGAGCAGCCCGGACTCGAAATTGACCATTTCATTGAATTTTTTCGCGGTGACCCCTTCAGTTCGCACCAGATACCAAACCAGACCGGGATCCAGATCGCCAGAGCGGGTACTCATCGGCACGCCTCCGGTTGGCGTGAGTCCCATACTCGTATCTATAGATTTGCCTTCGTGAACCGCAGCCAGGCTGGCACCATTGCCGAGGTGAGCGAGAACGACTCGGCCCCGCGCTGCTTGCGGTCCAGCTATGCGCGCCAGTTCCTCCATCAGAAACGCATACGACAACCCGTGAAATCCGTAACGACGTACCCCTTTGGCCTCATAACGGCGCGGGATCGGCAACAACTGGGCGACGCGCGGCAGATCGTGGTGAAAGGCTGTATCGAAACACGCCACTTGTACAAGAGCGGGAAACCGGCGATGAAATGCCTCGGTCAGCAGGATTTCTTCTGGCAAGTGTTCGGGATCGAAAGCCTGAAGCTGATGTAATTCATCAATCATTTCCGTTGTAATGCGCTGTGATTCGCTGTACTTCGGTCCGCCATGCACCACGCGATGCCCCACCGCAGTCAGCTCCCCACGCGGGATTCGTTCCTCAATCCAATCCATCAGTACTTCAACTGCAGCCGTGTGGTTCACCGCAATCACTGACTTGGTGAAGTTGTCGGCCTTGTTCAAACCTTTCACCGCGCACACGGATTCCGGTAGTCCAATCCGCTCAATGCTGCCTGCCAGAATCCGCTGGCGCAAGTCACTGGCCTCAAACAGCGCGAACTTGATGCTCGACGAGCCGCCGTTGATAGTTAGGATACATTCCTTAACTTGTTTCATCGGGTGCATTACACTTTTGCTTCCGGCGGGTCGGCGGCTCTTTCTGGTGGGAGGAGATCCGGCACTTCGAGGCGCGCCACACCAATTCGGTTGTCAGCCATCCCATAGTAGATGTCGAAGCGGTTCGGCTTGTCGAGATCGTTGCGCTGGTCGATGCCTGTGGGAAACACCACGTTGTTGATAATCCCGTATCGTTCCTGCGGCAATACTGGCGTCAATACCGGTTCCGTCGAACGGTAGCGGATAAATTGCGGATGCTCCTTTGAGAGCACCATCACTCCGGCCGAGTAGCACAGTTGATGTTCATTGCTTTTCGGTTCTGCCGTTTCACACACGCCGTGATAAATAATCAGCCAGCCGTGCCGGGTCAGGATGGGCGGAGTGCCACCGCCAATTTTGAGCCGCTCCCACGGCGACACTGGTGTGGCGAGTCGGTGATGCGAGTTGAACAGACCGGGACGATGCGGCGACAGTCCCTTGGGTGGCATCGGACAATAGGAAATCCAGATGCTTTCATGTTCGCGATCCAAAATCCGGGACTCCCCTTGGCGGGCGGTTTCCTCAGGGCGGGTGCCAGGAAAAAGCGGACGATGGATAAGAGCCAACTGCATCTTCCCGGCGTGATTGGGAATGGCAACGGGGAAGATACTGGCATCCTTGTTGTCCACATGGACGAAATCAATGCCGTCATACGGTTCAAAGGTCGCCAATCCAATCCGCTCCCAGTGGAACAAATCCTCTGACATCGCCAGCGCAATTCGCGGTCCGCTCGGAGAAAGCGCCGTGTATGTCATCACATAATGCTGAAGCGGTTCGACAAAAGTGATACGTGGATCCTCGCAGCCGCCGCTCCTGTTAGATCTCCGCTCGTAATCAGCTTCAGGCTCAAGCGCAATGCCGAGACGTTCGACTCCGGACGGGTCGCCCGCTTTATTAAATTGAACTCGGGCAATGCCGATACGTGAATAGTTGCCCTTGGCGACGAGCCGTGGAAACAGATAAAGTTTGCCATCCGGTCCTCGAACGGCTGCTGGATTCAGGACACCTTCGACCTCAAGCGGGTTACCAGGTTCCGGCTCCATCATCAAGCCCAGGCGCTGCAATTGAAATCCGCTCACTGACTCTGCCCCTCAAGAAGTGTTGTGTGTTGACTGCCATCCAAACAAGCGACGATCGCTTCGATCACCCGTTTCGACTCATTCGGATCTCTGACCTGGATACACACAACGCCTGCTTCTTTGGCTGGATAATCATTCCCACCCGGAAATAAAGCATCCCCGATAAAGATCATCTCATCAATGGCAATGCCAAGCGTGTCTCGAAGTTTTCTTATCCCGTAGGCTTTATCGATACCAGGTTTGGTAACATCAATGGAGGTTGTGCCTCCCAAGCGCACGGAAAACTCAGGAATAAGATTATCGAGGAGGGCTTTCATCTTCTTCCGCTTGGTGAAATCAGGATCCCATTTTTCCTTTTCTTCGATGGGAGCCTGCTGTCCCAATGCGGAGAATGTGATCTGGCTGCCCCGGTCTTCGATGGTCTCTCCCCAAACCTTTGCTACTTTGAATTTTGATGCCATCTATCGTCTGCTTCAGCGCACTGATGATCTTCTTTTTTTCATCACTAGTGAAGTCTTCTGCATAAAGCTGTTCCCAATCGGATTCGTATTTGTAAAACTTGGTTCCACAGGTAGGCAGGAGCGACAAATTCTTCAGGTGTTCATCGTGGGGCAGATTGGCAAGCAATTGCTTTTCGAACTGTGCCCAGTTACCGCCGGAAATAACCGCCACCTTCACAAGCCCTAGCAGCGTACTGAGCAGGGCAGCCATCTCGGCATCGAGAGATGATTTACTCTCGGCAAGCGTACCATCCAGATCAAAGACAATAAGCCTTTTCATTCGGTTATGATATCTTCCGGTAGTGAAACTTCCAACACGGTGATGGCGCCCTGCGGTTGACATAAACAGGCTCCAACTACAGCCGGCAAGAGCAACACATCACCTTTGCGGAATGAGTATTTAGTGCCAGCGTATTCCAACTGACCCTCGCCTGCGATGCACACCAATACCCGCGGCGTTTCCACTACGCCCACTGTAAACGGAGATTCTCCAATGAGCCGCCATAACCCAAAATGCTCACAATCAAAGAGCTGCTCTCGCCGTACCAGCTGCGTCTCTTCCACCACCGGAGCCACTGGCACGATCGCACCTTGTGTGAAATCAATACAAGCCATTGCTTGATCAACTTGCAGAGGTCGAGGCTGGCTCGTCTTAGGGTCAACGCGGTCCCAGTCGTAAAGGCGAAAGGTCACGTCGCTGTTTTCCTGCACCTCGAACACCACAACATCACCACCCAGAGAGTGAACCGTCCCGGCTGGCAGGAAGACACCCTCACCAGGCCGGGGAGTGAAGTATGTGAGGTGATCTGCTATCAACCCGTCCTTGAGCGCTGACTGCAGATTTTCTTCTGTGGTTTCTGGCTTCAAGCCCGCGTAGATACGACTCTCCGGACCCGCCTCCAGCACAACCCAGGCTTCGGTCTTGCCGGTCTCACCGGATGGGAGATAGTTTGTTTGCTGATCCGCTGGATGCACCTGGACTGAAAGCCTATCGTGCGCATCCAGGAACTTCAGTAGAAGTGGGAAACGCTGAAAGCGCCCGGCTAGTTTTCCCAGCAGTTGATTCGGATATTGCTTAAGCAATTCCCCGATAGTGCGGCCTTTGAGCGGTCCATTAGTGACACGACTCGGATGATCATCGCGATCGCTTAGCAGCCAGGCTTCGCCGATGGGTCCATTTCCGGGCAGCGGCTCCCTGAGTAGGTTGGCTAAGTGCCGTCCCCCCCAAAGGCGATACTGATAGATCGGTTCGAATCGCAGGGGCTGGAGAGGTATTTTATGCATGGAATCTTTCTTTATCTTTGCTCCTCGACAACACTGCCGAATAATCTTCTGATATGTTCATGTCTCTGTCGATTGGCTTCATGCTCCGCTACTCGTTTATTGAATTCACCTTCGTCAATAACCACGATATTGGGTGGTTTTTGAGCAGACACATGTGCAGCGGCATCGTTCCTGACTTTTATATCGTCAAAGACCTTTGAGAAGACTCCCATGCCCTGGCGTACTAACATGTGATCATCAACCGCATTAGTCGTAACTATTTGCCCAAACGCAATTTGCGGTTGTATGACCTCCGGTAATAGATTATCTTCGTGAAGGACACGAACAAAAAGGCTATCCCCCTCTAGAAATGGGAAATCTATGTGGTTTGGCAGTTGCCCAAGCGAGCCGCGATCCAGGATAAAAGCATAGCGGAGGCCATCACTGTTGCTAGACACCACCTGCACTTGCAGTTCACTTGTGAGATCATGCAATAAGCGCGGATCGAAATAATTGCTGAAAGGGATTGAAGTATGTGTGGCAATATAGTTGTTATTGAGTACGCCAAACAATACTACCATTCCAGTGTCCGGATCTTGTGTTAATCGCCAGCGCTTAAATCGTGGCAGCAGTCCCCAGTTGGTCAGGATAGTGACTATCTGGTTTTTGATGTGCCAGGCTTTTTGATTCCATCGATTTTGATCATTTTTCTGTATCATCTTTATCCTTCCTGTCGCTGCTAAGTAGTTTGCGCTTGACTTCATCCAGCCATCGCCGCACTTGATCGTCTTGCTTTGTATCGACAATTTCACGTTCAATGTAAGGCGACGCGTCATCGTCTTGTTGATCTATGACTTCAGCCGTCGATGCTTGCAACCTTTCGACGGGGTTTTCGAGAATACGTTGGTTGGCTTGTTGGATTCTGAGCCAGCGCCAGAATCCCCAAATCACCAAACCCGCTAATAGCACAATGAAGATTGGAAAGCACCACATCCAAAGGAAGGCAATGGGTCCTTGCCTTTGCTCGTCGCGCTGGCGCGCCTGGTCGGAATACCATTGGGATGTTGCCGCAGCGGACCTGGTTTGTGTGGCGATATTATTGGCAACAGCTGTCTGGGTGCCGGAAGCAAGCTCATCTTTATTTTGTTGGATCACAATGGATTCTGCACCTGTAGTTGCCATGTCTGCTATTTGAGTTTGACGGATCGCATCCTGGGTCAACGCGGCGCTCTGCGTGGAACCAGCTGAATTCAAGGTCGCCTGTGCATTAGCACGTTGAAACTCAGCAGTAGCTGCTATTTGTGCCGCAATGACATTGGCATTGTTTTGATCCTGGGTCTGAGCCACACTCAACGTCGCGTTGGCTGAATTTAAAGTTGCCTGTGCATTTGCCCGCACTATTTCAGCAGTTGCTGCCGCTTGATTATCGGCATTGTCCTTCGCCTGAGTCAGTGCGACTGCCAGGGTTGCCTGGTCGCACGCATCACATACTGCATTGATTTGTTTTGCTGACGGTGTACTCCCCAATTCTCTCACGGCAGACGGAGTCCCCAACTGTTGCGACACACAGGCGGTCAAAAACAGCACTATCAATACTGAAACAGTAGAAAAACGCAGATCACGAAACATCGAGATTCTTCTTAATTCGCGATGGATCGTGAAACCCCTTTGATCATTGAAGCTGTCTTTTTCGAATGGTTATAACGAATGGCTACGTCTGCTTGGGAAATAATTCCCAGGATTTTGTCGTCGCTGTTCACAACAGGGATTCGCCTTAATTGATGTTTGGACATTGCATTCAGAGCTTTTTGTAAATCTGCGCCGGGACGACAGGTCACTACCTTGCGTGTCATGACCGCCTCCACTTTCGTGGATTTGGCGTCAAGCCCCTCAGCTACAACCTTCAGAAGCAGATCGCGATCAGTGACGATACCGACCAACTTCCGGGTCTGTTCGTTATCGATAACAGGGATCGCTCCAACGTTTTCACTCTTCATTAACTCCGCGACTTTTGACACCATATCATTTGACAGACAACAAACGGTTTTTTTTGTCATTATTCTTTTACATTTCTTCATACGAAATTCTCTTTCATCACTCTTCAACAAAACATGGATTTACACAATCCCTAACAATCGCAAGACAATGAGAATGATGGCAATAACGAGCAGACTGTGGACAAGATTGCCTGTACGCGGAAAACCGGATGAGATATTCGGGCCGAAGTATCCGAGCAACCATAGTACGATGAGAATTACAATAATCCAGGTAATCATGATATTTCTCCTTTTTGAGATATTTGTGCTATGATTTATCTTAAGATAAATACTCCCCGGACGCATCCATCAGCCGGGGAGTTTTCATATCCGCCACTTGGGGGAGGTTGCATTAGGAAGAACAAACCAATAAGGATCCACCAAAGCGGCAGGAATTCCCTAAACAGATCCCAGTGCGGTACCTGCGAGTACATCTCTTGGATAATGTGCTCCAATCTAGATCCGCGTGGAACCAACCAGAGTGGCGACTGCATATAGAGCTAAAGATTCTGCCACTCCAAATTGGAAATTGTGAATAAACATGGTTGCACGGAAAAATATTCGCATTGTATCCCCGCTGGGAAACGAATCGCCTTGTTCCCGCAAGCCTGTGACTCGTGTTTGATCAAGCGTAAGACAGAAACGATCTCGCTCCGTTATTGCTATGATAATATTTACCAGCAACCACTGTATGATGTTACGCAGTAGATGGCTATTGCCGGAAAGCGGTAATTGAATATGAAGAGCAGGCATGCAACCATAAATTTAGCCGGCATACTCCCAAGTTATAGTGTGGAGACCCCAGCCTCCAAGCGCTGACCGGCGGACCAAATTATAGAAACATGACTAGGGTAAAAAGGAAAACTACCAGCCGTCTTTGAGCAAGAAGGCCGTATGAGAGGGATGCGCGCGCCTCAGTCGGCGGCCAGATCAGAAATGCTGACAACTCTAGCACCAGGAGCAACAGGCACGCGGGTTCTCATCTATTGGCAGACCAAAACGAGGCTTCGTGCAACTGCAGGGTCAAGAGGCGCCCGTTCAGAACTGCTATGCATTAACGTCTAATTTTAAATCCATCAACTCGGCTATCGCTGGTTGCCCGGTAAGCGCATCACCGGCCATAACCGTCAGGGCGCGTGGGTGAATGTGCACAGATAATGGAGTATTACCTAAGAAAACGCCATCAGCAAGTACAGACATGCGAGGTTTCGAAACGATCTTTAGATGTTTGGCGCGGTAGTGTTTGTTATCGGCATCCTGCACCAAACCTTCACGTGGCAACATGGCAAATGAAATCATGTTTAGTTTGCTCATATCTGAAAATGTGAATACATCCAGATGACCGTCTCTAAAGGATACATCAGCAGAAATCTGGAAGTGTGGCCCAATAAAGGACATATTGGCAATCAACATCATATGTGTTGTGATATTGAGACGTTTATGCTTGTCCAGATTGATCCGCAGATTTGAGGGAGCGGCTGAAACGAGTGTTGATAGTAAACCGCCAATCTGTGCCAGATCTCCGTGTTGGATGTTATCTGCCATGGGATACAGATCAGAAATGAGGCCCAAAGCAACACCTTCCAGAAACCAATGACGGCAATGTCCGTAATGGACTCGTCCTACATCGATCTTCAGCCGTTTGCCTCTGCGCAACAGGGCCACGGAGTTCGCAATGTCACCATTGATTCCCAGGTTAAAAGCAACATTATTTCGTGTTCCCGTGGGAATGATGCCCAGCGTGGCGCCGCTTCCGACCATCGCTCCTACTACGCTGTCAATCGTGCCATCCCCACCTGCTACAACGATTAATTTTATTCCCGTCTTGATGGCCTTACGCACAACTGTTTCAAGCCTGGTATCAGAATGCATGACATGGACTTCAGGCAAAATGTTCTGGTTCTGCATTTCCGAAAGAATACTGACAAGTTGTTGGGGCGATTCTTCTGGTCGGCCGGAACCGGCATTAAAGATCAGTTTTGCACGGAGCGGATGGTGAAAAGCTGTTTTGAGCTTGCGTGATATTGACATAGCTTTCTCAATTGCGTTATTCGTTGAAGATTGCCCATCGACGTGCTTGAGCATTCGCTCGTCAAGAAAGATCAAAGGGTGATCGAGCTGGAAAACGCTGCCTGACCTTCCTGACCTTGTTGGCAATCTAAAGGTCTGTCAATTTGTCGGCATCTTCTATACTCACAATATATTCCGACAATGCCTCCTTCTCAAGATGTTTTCTGAGTTCCTATTTTGGCTTCGTCCAGTCTGAAAAAAGGGATCGCTTTTGCGTTATGAATGTATACGGTGATGTTAGCGTAATATTCATCAAGACGGTTCCAGAACCGTCTGTCCCGTATATTCTCTGGGTGGGTGATCCGTCTCCTGGAACAGTGGTGGGATAGAGGACTCTGAGGTGATTCTCTTTCTTTCTTCACCATTGTCGGTAATATTTGCCATCACGGCTTGGTTACGGCCCAGTCATGGACCAACTCTTTTTATACATTGGGCTTCTCCTCTCCCGTTAATGCTGAATGCCTAACTTCAATGATTTTGCCGCCATCATCCTCCCAACGCAGGATGTTTTCGAGTACACCTCGGGCGCTCCTCAATTCAGTTCCGGGCTTAGCCAATACAAGCATATTGTCTGGTTCGTTGTGACGAATTTGTTGTGTGTAAAAATAAGGGGGTCTGTGTTTTAGTATTTGAAATTTCATAGTTAACCACTCAGGCTGTCATTTGCGGGAAGCTGTTCCTAAATTCCCAGAGTACCTGTTCTTGTACCGAATTGTTAAAGGAGGACTGATACATCTGCTTTAATGTACGCTTCTTTATTTCAGGTTAATTAACAGGAATGGCACGTCATCGGGACAACACGGATGGGGAGGTACCCAATCCCAACCCGGTGAACTGAAGGAGGCAGAATCGAAATCCGTATATTGTATTGATCCCTTTCCTTACTGGCGATCGAGAGAAAACCCGAACTCCTTGGTCGGATAACGGACCACGTTCAGGGGCGCACTGCCAATTCAATGCCGGCGACACGTATATTATTGATCAAGGCACGAACATTCGGATTACTGGAAGCTCGCTGCTCTGCCTGCAATTTCACATTTTCATGGCTGACAAGACCGTTTAGCGATACTACCCCATGCGATGCACCTGGAAAGAACTTGCAACCATGCGTGTGCTCTAGTTCGCCCAGCAATCCAGCGACATTGACCGTAAGCCTACCATCCAAAACGAGATTATTTTTAGTTCCGAGGACAGCGGGGGTGGTTCGAATGACTCTTTCAATTCTGCTCTGGCTGGTTGTGCTTACAATATGGCCATACAGGTAAACAATCCCATCTTTGACATGGACTTCAATTTCTTCGTATTCTGGTCTGGGGCTCGTATAGCATTGTCTTTACGAAAGGCTTGGTAAATATTGGCTTTTATGTTCGTATCCGTCTTTTGGATTGGGCCGAGACTCTTCGGATGATCAGATATTACTTTTTGTTCTATGCATCTAAAAAATTCATCAGGGTTTATTACGAATATTGGGGTTGGGAGCATCTTTACTCCTCTAAATCAACGACTTTCATATTTTATTGATAAGCCGTCAAGACATTTGTTTTCTGAAACAGCACGAAAGTCAGAAAAGAATGGGCGCTTGCTAGGTTCTGTTACGATAATGAAAAATAACAATAACCAATATAATTGCAAATGGATGACACATGGTTGTAAAGCTTTTGCACAGACAGGCTGCCGGGAGCGATTGATCAACCGAAGAAATCGAACAGCCACTGCACAAACCAACAGTAGAATATCGTCTTCTAAATAGTCTAACTGTCACCCAGCAAACCCTGCCAGGTGACAGTTAATGATCTAAAGTCCAATCAAATTGAAGACCCCGGCTGCTTCGCAAGAATGGATAGGATAACTGCCAAGCCACCCATTGAGACAAACGCGGACAGGCCCGTAAGAATTAGCCAGATGGCTAACAACAGAAAGCCCATGTTTTCAGTGATGTTCATGACAATCTCCTTTCTTGAAGAGGTTCGAAATCTATCGTTCTCAATTTCAGGAAGTCTGGATGGCCTTCTTCCCGGCTTTTACGGCGTCGGTTACGTGCTCTAATTGTTCGGCAACTAGTCCCTGACCTTGATGCAGTAATTCATTTGCCTTCCGACGTCCATCTCTGCCAAGCTTGTTCCCCTTCAAGCGCATCTGCGCCATGGCATCTTCCACGATTCCAGTAGCTCGATCGCGTAGTTCGATGCCTTTTTCCTGGATTTGAATCCTGGTTCTTTTTCCAGATTGCGGTGCCAGTAACAACATTGTTACAGCGCCAACCAGACCGCCGATCGCCATGCCGGCTAAAATGCCGACTGCATCGGTATGGTATGCGAGTTCTTGATTCTTATTGACCATTATGTTGCTCCTTCATTGTCTGAATATTGTGAGTGTTGGTAGTCATTGGCAGGTGGATCACCAAGATAGATACCAGCATCCCATTCTTCTTCGGTCAACTGAACGAAACCAGCCAACCAATTGAGGATGTTTTCAAAAAGATGCGGCGGGCGGCGAATAAGCCGCGCGGCGACTGCATGTCCGAGTTGGCCCCTAGGCGTTGGAAGGAATTATCCATCGCCGCCTCCTATGTTTACGGTGTGTTAGTTACTACGGTGATCGCTGGTTGTGGTCGTTTCAGTAACGCCTACCATTGATCCACGCGGGCGGTAAAAGATCAACCAAACCAATCTACCGATCACCCACCCGATCAGGGCATAGATCAGAATGGCGAACATGGAAGAGATTTCCAATACAAAGCCGCCAACTGTTGGCGAACCGATCAACCCCACAAAGGGGATTAGAAACAGGGCTGTAATACCATAGATCACGGCTACAACTGGGCTGCCTGCATTAGCTCCGACCAGCATGAGTCCGATGCGAAGCGCAAGGAGAACTTCCAGGATGCCGAATACCAACCAGATCAACTGGCTGACTTTAAACGTGAAAATACGTTGCTCTCGCCCCAGCTCGCCTTGCGACGTTCCAACTTCCGATACTCTACGATTGTCGTTTGACATATTGACCTTCTTTCTGAACATGACCCGCCTTCCAAAAAACCATGCTCATTGAGGGTACAAATGCCGATTGTTCCACATCGCTCTGGTACAACCGGCCTATTGTCTGGTGGGGAATTTTAGAAATTACAGTAAAGTGAAACTGTTATCTTGCGCGCAGGCCTCTTCCGCGGAGGAGATTGACGAGCGCCAGCAGGATGATGGATCCGAGCAACGTGACCAGCATGGTCGGGAAGGTGATGGTCTCATTGATCGTCCCAACATGAAAGATGGGGCTGAGGAAATAGCCAGCCAGGAATGCACCCACAACCGCCACAATGAGATTGATGAGCAGGTTCGAGCGGTCATGCATGACTTCGGTGGCTATATAGCCGATTACTGCTGCAACGAGAAGGTATATAAGAAGGTTCATTTTTATCTCCAATTCGAATGTTTGATTTGTACGGAATACCGTACGTTTGTTGATCCAACTCTTTCTCAGATGAGAAAGAATTTAGTGCCACGTCACTTATTTAGCAGGCGCGGGAGGCTGAATTATTGGGGGCCAATTTTGTTGACCTTAAACTCTTTAAGGGTTTCATACTCTGCCATATGTCTGGCAATCTCAGCTTTGACGATCTGACGGTCTAAGGCAGATTTTCAGTTGGAGTATGGTCACATATCCAAAGAATTTGATATCAACATTTTCCACGTGATGCAGGTGTGAGTTTGTTCTCAGACTCCACCAAACTTTGGATTGGCTGCGCCAATTTTGGCTCACTTGCTTTCGAATTCATTCTTATCCATATTTGGATCCTTCAGTCAGGTCCCTTGCTTGAAAAAAGCTGTTCCAGTTTGCGCCGACGCTCGGAACAACTCTTGATGCGCCGGTTTTCAAGTCTCTCGTTCAGCCAATGGCATCATCAAACACGGACGCCTGCAGCTACAGCACGTAAACGTTCAGCGACACGTTCAGGCAGTTCGCCTTTACTGATGAACGCATCGGCACCGGCGGAAAGCGCGGCTTGCTGGAGTGCGCTCAGATAACTGATGAGGACAACGACCAATGCGACCGGGCAGGCTCGGCGTAATTCGTCTAAAGCCGAACCAGGCGAGTTGGGGAGTAGATCCCAATCGATCACCAACATATCGATGTTGTTGATCGGCACTTGAACCAACGTAGTCGACCAATCGTCAGCTTCTCCTGCAACTTCCATGTTTAGATCAAGTAGAACGATGCGGAGAGCTGCACGTTCTTCTGGCTTTCCATCGGATATAAATACTCTGATCATGTACTCATCGTACAACAAACACTCCCCAGCCACATCCTACAGCCGGGGAGTGTTCCTCTCCGCCACTTGGGGGAGAAGTGTCCGAGAGTAAAGGGTTAGTGCAGGAATGGAAGTGCTTTGACCGTGGAGCAAAACGCTGCGGATGAGTCCAGTGTCCAACAGTTGACATATATGAGTACGGCGAGAGCAATGATGACAACCACTAGAAACCCGCCGATATTGCGAAAAAGCTTGGAGATTGCCAGCAGAATGACGGCCCCACCCAGCGACACCAACAGAGCTGGGATGCTAAAGTCGCCCTGGTTGATCGTGCCAACGTTGAACAGGGGACTCAGAAAATAACCTCCCACGAACGCGCCCACGATTCCCACAACAATATCGGTGATTGGACCCTGCCGATTATTCGTCCGCATGATGATGCTGGCGACCCAGCCGATCACTGCGCCAACAACGATCCATATAATGAAGTTGATCATTTTATTCTCCTGTGATGGATGCTAGGGTTACGGGAGCCTGACACTCATCATGAATTCATCATACAACAGACCCTCCTTAGTCATATCCGTCAGCCGGGGAGTTCGTATCTAGTCCACTTGGGGGAGACAAATCAGGTCTCTTAGATTTTTGGTTTTCGCGATACACCTGGGATAATGAGTTTAGATTGTTGTAACCACCCGGTTGCGCCCTTCATGCTTGGCACGATAAAGCGCCACATCAACCGCTTTTAACAATGCCGTACTTGTAGTGCCATCATTGGGGAAGGTCGCGACTCCAAGTGAGAGTGTGAACTTCCCAAGAGTTTGCCCTCTCGAATTGGAGATTGAGCTGCTGGGTATCCTTGCGTAATAGTTCGGCCCGCGCACGGGTGACTTCCTGAGAGGCATCGGGCATAATAATTATGAATTCATCGCCCCCATAGCGGGATGGTAGATCCTCTCCGCGGACGTGTTTGAGCAGCAAGTTGCCCAATTCGCGCAAGACTGCATCGCCCGCAGCATGACCATAGACATCGTTGAATCTTTTGAAACCATCCACATCCAGCATAATGATGCCGAGCGATGAATGTTTGCGTGTGGCTCGAAGTAACTCGCGCTCCAGGGTCTCTTCCATATAACGTCGGTTGAAGATACCGGTCAGATGATCACGCACCGACTGCTCGCGCAAAAGCGCTTCACTCTTGCGCAGGGCATCTTGGGCTTGTTTACGCTCCGTGATGTCGCGAATATTGCATTGGATGACTTTCTCACCATCTACCAGGTACACATTGCTGACAAACTCCACCTGGATCAGCCGCCCGTCTTTCGCTCTAAGCGGCAAGTCTTCGTAGCGAATGTATTCATTTTTTTGCAAGGCTTCGAAAGCCTCCTGGCTGGCGTCAATATCCTTGAACGCGCCCACTTCCCAGAGCTTCTTTTCTACAAACTCTTCGCGCGTATAACCCAACATTTTGATCAGGAAAGGGTTGACATCCTCGATCATCCCCGTTTCGGCATCCAGTAATAGAATCCCGTCCTGGGCTGCTTCAAACAGGCGGCGGTAACGAAGTTCTGAAGTTCTTATATTTTGTGCATCCTCTATATCCGCATTCTTGTTTGTACCCTGCTTCATCGTGTATCGGACACCTTTCTTTGCCACCATTGACCATCTACTACTTCTTGCATAAAACGTGATTTTTGAGCATTCAAAGCACGGGTAAATAGCAGCTATCAGGTTTGAATTTTTATGCAGCACACATAAAAGCGCAAGGAGATACCGTTACTTTAATTTTACAACAAACATTCCTCCTGACCAAATTTATCGGTTGGAGAATTTTGTGTCTCCGCCAGTCAGCGAAAGCTTAAACTTCATCAGGCATCATCTTCATGAACGCATCTACTACCTGCGGATCAAAGTGCGTTCGAGATGAGGAGAGGATATATTCGCGCGTTTTTTCCTTTGTCCAGGGGGGACGGTAGGGGCGGTCTGAGGTCAATGCATCCCACACATCCGCCACTGCAAAAATGCGTGCAGCCAGTGGAATCTGAGCGCCTTTTAGCCCGCGTGGATACCCGCTGCCGTCCCATTTTTCATGATGGCAGTAGGGAATATCCAGCGCTTGCTGCAGGTAGCGAATGGGAGAGAGCAATTCGTAGGCAAAGGTAGGGTGCTCCTTCATCTTCACCCATTCTTCGTCAGTCAGAGGGCCGGGTTTGAGCAGAATCCCGTCCGGAACACCCATCTTGCCGATATCGTGCAAAAGCGCTCCCCAGCGGACGTGTACCAATTCATCCTCACGCAAGTCGAATTCGCGCGCAAAAGTCACCGTCATTTCTGTGACTTGTAGTGTGTGACCTTCGGTTTCTTTGTCACGCAAATCGAGAGCGTGTGACCAGCCTTCTATAGTGGCATCATAAGCTAGGGAGAGTTCCATGTTGGAGCGTTGCAGGTTCTCAAGCAACGAGGCATTCTCAATCGCAAGCGCTGCTTGCCCGGCCAGGGTATGTAGGAAATCGAACCATTCTGCATCGGGCTCAAGTGCAGTACGGTGGAAGACTTCCAGTACGCCAACAACTTGCCCCTTGGTAATTAATGGCACACCGTAGTAGCAGACAAAATCCTCCACTCCCAAAAGAGTTATCAGGAGTCCGTTATCTGGTTCATCTCTTAGAGTTGGAATCTGAACGAGCTGACGCTCCAAAGCCACCCGGCCGGCATAACTCTCGCCTAACCGTACTTGCGCCTTCCTGACAGCTTGGGTACGGAAACCGCGCTCGGCGCCATATTCCAGCATTTGAGAACTGGAATTTAGAACCAAAATGGAAGCTGCATCTATTCCAAGTTCCGCCGTTACATGGGTGAGAATTTCTGAAAGCTTGAACTTTAAATTAAGGCTGGCGGCAATGATTCGATCTATAGAGCTCAAGGCGGTGAGATGCCCAAGCTGCCGTTGTATCCGTTTCTCCGCCAGTTTGCGCAGGGCAAGTTCCTTTTGCATCCCTTCGAACAGTTCGGCATTCCGCATGGCAACAGCGGCTTGTGTGGCAAGCGTGAGCAACAAGTGCTCATCTTCATCTGTAAACGCGTTCAGTTGGTCGCTTTCCACGCTGATGCAGCCGATGGTCTGATTGTGGGTTCGCATCGGAACGTAAAGCCCTGCATGCATCCCATCGAATGTTGCAATATATCTCGGGTCTTCTTTCAGGTTATTGATACGCAAAGGCTTTTCGTTTTGAATCACCCAGCCTGCCAGTCCCTCACCCACATGGGTGATGACTGACTGCATGCGCAAACCACCATCCCGCTCTTCGCCGGGCTGCATATAGGCGACCAGCTTGACATCCTCACTATCCACCTGTCTGACCCGCACTGCGGCATGGTGCCAGTCCAAGTGAATAGACAGCAGCCCGATCAATCTCTCCCCAATATCTCTTTGATCAAATGTCTGGCTGAAGGCAATGCCGCTCTGGTAGAGCGCCTCCAATTCTGCAACGCGGCGTTCGATCTTTTGTTCTGCCTGCTTGCGCTTGCTAATATTGCGGTAATTCAGAACAATCGCCTCCACACCGGGTTCGGCCAGCAAGTTAGTCGCAACCATTTCGATCCACAACCACGATCCGCTTTTATGACGCACACGGAATATGCAGTTGACACGACCGTTGGGTGTGTTGGTAAGGTTCTTGAAAAGGTCTCGAATCTCAGGCAAATCATCGGGATGCATCAGGGCGAACACATCCTCCCCAATCCAGTCTGTAGGACCGTAGCCCAGCATTCCGGGAGATGCCGGGCTATCGTACAGGGCAATTCCATTGGTATCCAGTAATGTGATGGCATCGGTACTGTTTTCGATCAAAGCGCGAAAACGTTTATCGTTCTTGCGCAGCGTCTCTTCCATCCGCTTGCGCTCGGTGATATCTTCACCGATGCTGTTCGTGCCAATGACGCGACCTTCGACGTCCCGCAAAACGATGTTGTTCCACGAAACTAAGCGACGCCTACCAGAAGATGTCAGGATTTCATTCTCCATGTGGGCAGGGATATTGCCCTGTTGCAGCGCACCCATAAAATCTTCCTTGACATCCGATTCCGGCGGCACAAACAACTCAAACCAGTCCTGCCCCAACACACTCGCCCGACTGTACCCGGTAAGGTTGAGCAGGTATTCGTTGCAGAAAGTGACACGACCATTCAGGTCAAGCATGACGGCGATCAGATCAATGTTCTCCTGCATATCACGGAAGCGCCGTTCGCTCTCTTGCCGCACCGCCTGTGCCTGCTTGTGTTCGGTAATGTCCATATACGTTCCGAGTACACCGATCATATCCCCGTTAGAACTTCGCAGAGGCACCTTACTTGTCAGCAGTATATTTTTCTTTCCATCCGGTGATATCTGATATTCTTCAACATGGAGCTTGGCACGACCGCTCTCGATGACCTTGCGATCATCGGCACGATATAATTCTGCCTGGTCACGCATGGCCATCTGGTAATCATCCTTCCCGATGACCTCCTTTGGGTCGGTAAATCCCTTGTCGTACGCGTATAGTTTATTGCAACCCAGGTAAATGAGATTCTTATCCTTCCAGAATACTCTTACGGGAATCGCATCGATAATCCTTTCGGTCATAAGTTTTGATTCTTGTAGTGCAGTCTCCGCTTGCTTGTGCTCGGTAATGTCGCGGCCAATACCCACTAGCCCCAGGATTTTTCCTTGGTGATCGTGTAGCGGTACCTTGGAAGACAATATCCAAACTGAGTTGCCTTGAGAATCGAGCCCGGGTTCTTCACGATTAATGATAGATATTCCGGAATCAATAACCGTCTTGTCAATAGCCCAAAAATTCTCCACCAATTCGGGCGGATAAGTATCAAAGTCTGTTTTTCCGATAACATCTTCCATCGTTTTTCCCCCAGACGCTTGCCAGTCCGCCATGTTCGATAAGATTTTACGGCCTTGAGCATCCTTAACGTAGACACGATCGGGAAGATTGTCAATCAGGGTTCGCAAGAGGAGCCGTTCCTCCTCAAGCCTTCCTTCTGCCCGCTTGCGCTCGGTAACGTTGCGGATATTGCATTGGATCACTTTCTTGTCGCCCACCTGGTAAACGTTGCTGACGAACTCCACTTGTATGAACTGCCCGTCTTTTGTTTTCAGCGGCAAGTCTTCGTAGCGGATGTATTCATTCTCCTGCAACGTTGCGAAGGCATCCTGACTGGCCTCGATATCTTTGAACGCGCCCACTTCCCAGAGCTTCTTTTCTAAGAACTCTGCACGTGAATAGCCCAGCATTTTTATCAAATATAGATTAACATCCTGGATCGTCCCCGTTTCGGCGTCCAGGATCAAAATCCCATCTTGGGCGGATTCAAACAGGCGGCGGTAGCGAAGCTCTAAATCTTTCAGGGATTGCTGGGTTAACGATTTCGCTTTTCTGGTTATACCTTTCATAGGATGCCGGATGCCTTCTTTGTGTTCTCCCCCTATTATCACTACTATAGTGTAGGGAGCGTTACGGTCAGGCGAACTCGAACGCGCAAAGAAACACTCTGTTACTTAATCATAGGACGAACACTCCCCCGCCGCATCCATCAGCCGGGGAGTGTTGGTCTCCGCTACTTGGGGGAGATGATTAGGAGACGATATTGTTACGCAAGGCGAGTGTTACAGCCTCCGTGCGGCTGGCAACCCCTAACTTGGCCAGGATGTTACTCACATGCGATTTGACGGTGGACGGACTGACGGTCAGTCTTCCAGCAATCTGCGTATTGTTCAGCCCTTCAACCATCAGGGCCAGCACTTCACGTTCGCGCTCCGTCAGGTCCAGGCCAGGAGTCGGTGGCAGATTGGCAGTTTCAACTAGGGACTGAGCAGCTTGAGGGGAGAGAGTGGCGCGTCCGGCGTGTGCGGCGCGAATTGCCCAAACCAGATCGTCTGCTGAGATATCCTTCAGTAGATATCCCATGGCTCCAGCTTCTAGAGCCTGCTTGATCATTTTCCCCTCTTTGAAACTGGTCAATGCAATGATTTGTATTTGTGGAAACTGCCTGCGGATGGCATGGGTTGCCTTCGCTCCATCCATCCCAGGCAGGGACATATCCATGAGGATCACATCTGGAAGAACCTCGGCAGCGAGTTGAATGGCGACTTCACCACTTTCGGCTTCGCCTACCAGTTGCAGGTCGTCGAAAACCTTTAGAATGGTTGCCAGCCCACGACGGACCATCGTGTGGTCGTCAACGATCATAAGGCGAATGGGATGGTAGGTTAGGGTTGTCATGCTCACTCCTTCTGCAGGTCATTCTGCCAACGCATGATCAGGTCAGTGCCGTGGCCTGCCTGGCTCGTGACCGACAATTGCGCTCCGGCGGCGCCTGCGCGTTCGCGCATCATGCTTAAACCATAATGACCTGCGAATGTTTCTTCAGGGTTAAAGCCCCTGCCATCATCGTGAATGCGTAACTCGATGGCTGAGCCCTCGTGTAGTAATAGGATATCCACCCGCCGGGCTTTGGCATGTTTGGCAATGTTGTGCAACGCTTCCTGACATACCCGATAGAATGCCACCTGGACTTCAGCGGGCAGGATGATTTCCCTCGCTACATTTATTGTGACCGGGATGTTGATGCGTCCCGAAAGGGCATTCCCCAACAGATGCAGCAAATCGCCAAGATCTGTATCGGTCAATGCAGATGGACGCAGTTCAGCAAGGAGCGCGCGCATTTCAGCTTGTGCCGCGCGTGTCAAGCGGCGCAGATCGTTGAGCGACCTGCGTGCCTCATCCTGATCCCGATCCCACAGGCGCGGCAGAACATCGGCAATCAAACCGGCGGAGAAAAGCGATTGATTGACTGCATCATGCAGGTTCTGTGCGAGGCGCTGACGTTCCTGCAGTGCAGCGAGCGCCTGTGCGTGTTCATATAGTTCGGCATTGATCAAGGCAATGGCGGCTTGATTGGCTACCGTCAAAGCCAAATCGGCGTGATGAGCGGTGAAGTAATCCTTTTCAACATGTGCGACACCCACACTGCCAATGACGCGGTTCTTGACTGCCACGGGGACCCACATCCATGCATGTACACCTTTCAAAAGCAAGTCGGCTTGATCATTCAATAACGACCGGAGAAACTGCGCCGATGGGTCAGAACTCCATACATCCGCAATTCGTTCGGGCTGGTGCCCGTTGAACAATTTCATCAGCGTTTCTGGACCTTGAAGGCGTATGCGGAAAGGTATTGTTTCTTCCAGCCTTTGTAACCCGCGTACAGCTAGAGCGACCATGGCTGCCTCCTCAAGAACGAAGAGCTCGGCGTGGGTATATTCAACCAATACCCGCAATTGATCGAGGATCAAACCTGGCTTGAGCTCCAATGCGGAGGCGAGCGTCTGGGAGATTTCCAATAATGTAGCCTGCTCGCGCGTATGGAGTTCCACACGCTCGTGGAGCAGGCGTTCGGCATCGATCCGCGCGCTGACATCCCGGACAATGCTCAGCATACAAGGACGAGCCTGAAACAGGATGCTTGTTCTTCGTACATCCACATAGAAGGATGAGCCATCTTTGCGCAAATGAACCGCGGGTACATCAAAGGCACTTCCCGGATGAACCGGATCGCCAGCTTCAGTGAACAAGCGCTGGCTATCGGAATGAATATATGCTGTCAGGTGCAAGCCGATGAACTCGTCCCGAACATAGCCGTGCATCGCAATGGCGGCTGGGTTGGCATCCACCACAAGACCGGTCTCCACATCGGAGATGATCATCCCATCGCTGGCGGCTTCAAAGACGATACGGTAAGGTTGTGCTTTATCTTCGGTACTTAACTGGGAATGTAGTTTGTCTTTCACAACGATCACCTGGTGTTGTATTCTTTCTGGCGCAGGCGGTGTATTTCAGCCAATACATCCTCCGGCTTGGTTTCCATTTCAAGGTCCGCCAATTCGCTGTTCTCGTGATCAACGATATCCAGCTTATCCTGGATGGCATCCAACATCTGTAGCACACGGGTCAACTCATGTTCAGTCAGCAGTCCAATATGTAAATTCAGATCGGCGCGTTGTTCGGTCTCCTCACCTAGGCGGTTCTGGCTGATCAGCACAAACGTGGAGAGAAAAATTGCCTCCAGCGATACGATCATGGTCAGGAGTCCGTAGGGGAAAGGATCGAAAACATGCATACCAAAACGTCCAGTGTTTAAAAGTATCCATAGCCCGAACCAGACGATATGCACGTAAGCAAAAATCATCCGTCCTGAAAACGAGGTAATGACATCGGCGATACGACCCTGCAGGTTGCGTTCGCGCGAACCCTTGGCGCGGAGGTCGTTGATCGTGCGGATATTCCGTTCGATCACCTTACTGAGCGCAGGGTTATCCTGCTCCCAACTCTGTTTCCCATTTGAATGATCCTGTTGCATAGGCTTGACAACCTTTCGCTTGACCTACAGATAAAGCCCCAGCACCTATTATGCATTCATAATACTACAATTGGCAAATTTGGGCACCGAGATCCTTGGGATATCCATAATCTACTATTACTCAACCATCAAACTGTTTTACGTTGCCCCGTATTTTGACTCATTAGGGTTCATAAAAGAATAATTTCCCTCACACCGACTATACTTGGTGAACAGGAACAGAAGCATGAACATAGAGCCAACCATACACGAATGTGAGTGTGAGATTTGTAAAACCGGTTTTGACGTTGAAATCAAAGCGCGCCATCAAAGAATAAATTTGTTGTTGAGCCGTCTGAACGAGCCACAGCAGCGCTGGTACGTTACGAGCTTGTCAGAAGATGCAAATGGGCTGAGCGCTCGTCAATGGGCAATCATCACGGGTCTGGATGAAAAGGCCATTCGACGCGGTAAAGCCGAGTTACGAGAACAAGTATCGGCCTTGCCAGTGGGTCGTCAACGCCGGGTAGGCGGCGGGCGCTTGCGAGCCGAAAAAAAGACCCGCAGTTAGAACCGAAGCTCTTGGAGGTGGTTGCTCCTCATACGGCAGGCGATCCGATGAGCAGTCGCAAGTGGTTGAATTGTCGTTTGCAAGACATTCAAGAAGGCTTAGGAAGGCATCGCGTCAGTCAGCCCGTGATCAGCCGCTTGCTGAAAGCGCATGATTATCATTTGAGAGCCAACCACAAGGCCATTTGTGTCCAGCAAGACCCCGAACGCAACCTGCAGTTTGAAGATATTCAGGCTCAAGGCCAACAGCACGAAGGAGCTGGGGAGCCAAAAATCAGCACGGATACGAAGAAAAAAGAGCTGATTGGCAACTTTAAAAATCCTGGGCAGATCTGCTGTCAAGTAGCCGAACAAGTCAATCTCCATGATTTCAAGCAGGATGCGCTGGGACGTGCGGTCCCCTATGGTGTCTAGGATCTTCAGTTCAATCGCGGGACAGTCTACCTCGGCCGGTCTGCTGACACACCCGCTTTTGCGGTGGATAATATTGCCGAGTGGTGTGCGCCAGAAAGGCTGGAGCGTTTTCCAAACTCAAAGAGCCTGATGATTGAGACGGATAGCGGCGGCAGCAATAGTGCGGTTTCGAGAGCCTGGAAATATCATCTGCAAGAGAAAGTTTCGGATCGTTTTGGGTTGATCGTGACGGTTTGTCACTACCCGACGGGTGCCTCCAAGTGCAACCCGATTGAACACCGTCTGTTTAGTGAAATCAGCAAGACTTGGGCCGGCTGTCCGTTACGTACCTTTGGGATTGCCGCTCAATCCATTCGAGAAACAAAAACCCAAACTGGACTGACTGTTCGCGCCCATCTGGTCCGAAAGAAATATGTCACAGGCGAAAAGATCTCTGACGAAATGATGGCAACTTTGAACATTACTCATCACACGATCTGCCCGCAATGGAATTACACCATCTATCCTCGTTGCCTCATGCAATGTGGGAACTTATTCTTTTACGAACCCTTAGTAGTGTTATACGGATGCAGGCATTTCATAAACATTTTGTTTATCAATAACCTTGGGAAACGGAGGATGTTCCCTAGGGGATATCCATTTAGACCCGGGCCAAGCTTGTAAAAACAGTTCGGCTATTATATTAGTAAAGGAAAACAACATGAATAAGAGAGAGTGTGTACCGGCCCTCATGGCCGCGGTCCAGAAGGGCGATTTCGAGGATGCAAAAGCCTGGCTTGGAATGAGCGCCAGCTTGAAGACCGCTCTCCCATACCTGGATTATCATTTCAAAATTAGCGGTGCTGATGGCGATGTTCCTCTGTGAAATCAACTTCGCAGTTTGAGCGGAACTCACGGCGGCTCATGCGACCTGACAAACATGAACATGGGCGTTATCCCGGCCACGAATAAGGCTTTTTCCGCCAAACTTGAAAAGACAAAAGTAACAGTAAATGATAATAAGATCTCCTTATGGGCTGCAGAACCAACCGATGGCCTGGGCTGATGGCGATCCTGGGTCAACTTGGTGTTAAGCCTGTTTCCGTGTAGTCATCTGAATCTACAAACCACATTACGTTAAATGTAACATTTGAATAGCCGGATTTGCTTGGTGATATCGCCGTCAAACCTGCTTTATAGTTGACGGCGGTTTTATCATGGCGGGAATGCCGGAGAAAGCAGTGTCAAAAATGGAAGCCAAGTTACATGTAGGGAAGCTGTCCAAGTCAACAACACAGGATGAACTAAATGTGCTGTTTGCGCAAGCCGGGGAAGTCACCGCCACGGAAATTATGAAAGACCGTAGGAACGGCGAGTCCAGGGGCTTTGGCTTTGTCACCATGAGCGCGCAGAGCGAAGCCGATAAGGCTGTCAGTATGTTTAACGGCTATTCACTAAGCGATCATACATCGACGGTTTGTCGGGCAAAGCCAAGAGAACAACGCGGTACAACAGCTTCAACTGTTGGGCCCTGAAGGTTTGATAGATAAGCAAGAAAGAATTGAATGATCAATCTAAATATTAGTACGATAATCTTCCAGCCTATTCAGCAGATCCTCGATTTTGTGAGCACACCCGAAAATGTTTTTCAACGGCAATATGGGACTCTGACTTCAGCCAGGCTGTCTGAAAAGGTTAGTAACAAATTGGGGACCTTCTTTCGAAGCATTGGTCATTTTGGGGGACGCAGGAATCTAAGTACCTTCGAAGTGCTCGAATATGAACCAAACCAGAAATACAAATTCAAATCCCTCTCGGGTCCGATATATTTACAAACCACCTACCTCTTTGAAGAGGCTGATGGGAATACAAAGATCAATATATCAATCAAAGCCCATGTGTCTAATTTTTTTCAGATAGATGAAGGAATTATGACGGGTAAGATGAAAAAACAGCTAAAGGAAAATCTGGCAATACTCAAGGATATTCTCGAAGCTGGGCGTATATCACCGGCTCCCGAGCCAAATTTACTGCTCATCTAGAAACATGAATCGATGCTTAATCACTTTCGGTTCGCTCATGATTATGGTGAATTTTCAGGTTCGATATGCAGCCGGGTGTAGATACTGGCAGGCAAATCCAGCAGGTGGAGGATGTTGCGCTGCAGTTTGGAGAGAGGTGTCAGGTGATGATAGGTCTGGCCGCCGACAGTGACGAAGTTCAAGTAAATATTCTTGAAAGCCCGCAGCATGGCTTCGGTGGTCGGGTGATCCGTGGCGCGGGTCGGATTGCCGGCATACAAGCCGGACAGTTTTTCGCCGAGTTCGGCGAGATGACTGCGGGCAACATGCTCAAGCAAAGTCGAAAGACGCAGACCGATCATGAGCAGGCGGATCAAGCCCGTGGCGTGGTGATCGTCTACCAGGTACATGGGGGTCAAGCTCAGAGGCTTGCCTTTCAGGCGACCAAAACAGTGTTCCACCAGGTACTCTTCGCGATACGCCAGGACCGCCTGCTGCAGCGAGAGTTGGCTTTTCGGACTGTTCGTACCGTAGAGGCGCCGGCCCAAGCGGCGGATCGTTTTCTGGATGGTGCTTTCCTGGCGTTGAACGGTCAGGGTCAACTGAACTGCGCGCCGCATTTCGGTCGGGTGGTCTCCATAGTGGCGAACCTGCCGTTGCTGCACGTGTTCAGTAATATGTATCTTCAACAAGCCCTGCACCCCAGTATGTTGAACAAGCTTTTCAGCAGCCTGGCGCAAGGTTTCTGTGTCGCTGAAGAGTTCCTTGCCTGGTTTGCGCACCGTCAAGGCTTCGAGCGCGCTTTGGGCTGTCTGCAGACGGCTATTCAACGCCGCTTCTGCGGCCTTTGCGTGTGCCAGAGAGTGGATGACCAGCCGTCGTTCGGGCCAACGAACTTCCTGTTCTCCCACCAGCGCCGTTAGCGTCTCGCTGAGTTCGAAGCCTTCGGCGACCTTTTCCACTTTGCCATCCACGCTACGATGTTTCACGCTCTGCAGGGACTGCTTTCCCGTCCACACCCCTTTCAGGTTCGCTTCCGATACCTGCACCAGCGAAAACGGTCCCAGGTACTCATCGCTACCCGCTTGCAGGTGAGTGCGCGTCGCCAAAGACATCATCTTGCAATCCCCGATGTACAGCAAGCCTCTCGCCCCCATCCCCTGGCGCACCTGCTCGAGCGCCGGGATATACAACGGGTCGTCCGCCAAGTTTCCTTCCACTACCTGACATGCCACCGGCATCCCCAGCGGGTCCAAGGTCGCCAGTACCACCTTCACCTGCGGCAGCTCCGCTCGGTGGTCTTTCGAGTGTCCCAGTTGAAACAGCCCATCCGCCGTTACCTGCCAATAGCCGCTCCCGGTCGTGCTATCTATTCTCACCCGCTCCGGCTTCAGCTTATAGACTCGCAGGATGTGCTGATTCAGATCAGCTTCAAAACTCTGCCACGCCCCGTCATCGCTCAGCAACTCCAGTCCCCGCGCCAGCCGGTCATCGCTGAAATCCAGGCTGCGCACTTCCACCCCCAGACTCCCCTGCAGAGTTCCCAGGCGCTGCTCCGCCCACCCCTCCACCTGGTTCAGCCGATGGTCCGACTCCGACAAGATATGGCTCAGCCAGCCCTCCAGCATTTTCCCCAAGCTCAATCCTTGCCACTTGCTGTCCACCACAAAATGCTTGTCCAAGAGTTCCGCCATATGCATGCGCTCCGCCGAGGCCACCAGGATTGGTATGTCATCCACCGCTTCTGTCCTTACCATAAGCTCTTTGTTCATCCACCGAACTTACCCCATTTCTTAAATCAGGTCAAATCATGAGCGAACCGAAAGTATTCAGGCTGCTACAACCACTCCAATGATCGAACTGTGAAGGTGGAGAAGCGTTGATGCGGAATACTTATGCAATAGGTCTATAAATCTATTTTAGAACAAAGCGGTCTCCCCCAACCGGTGGAGGACAACACCGCCCGACTGATGGATGTGGTCGGAGTACCTTTAGCGTATGATGAATATAGAGCAATCACGTACAATGGAGAAATCTCATATTTATGAGTTCCCTGGCGTAAAGTTTCTTTTTGCCGCTGCAATGGGTAACATCCCGGCGGACATTTCTTTGCGTTAATAATTCCAGATATGTTCAAGAATTGGAAGGAGAAGTTTTATGGAAAAATCTGAACAACCGATCATCAAACGGGTGGCTTTTATCGGTAATTACCAGCCGCGTCAGTGTGGCATTGCCACATTTACCACGGACCTTTGCGAAGCGCTCGCTGATGAGTACGAAGGCACAGCCTGCATTGCGCTGCCGGTTAATGATACCGAAGCAGGTTATGACTATCCACCGCGCGTCCGATTTGAACTGACCGAGAAAGATGTTGAATCTTATCGCCGTGCAGCTGATTTCCTGAACATCAATAATGTGGATGTGGTCTCTTTACAGCATGAGTACGGTATCTTCGGCGGACGGTCAGGCAGTTACATACTGGCACTTCTGCGCGCATTGCGCATGCCTGTCGTTACGACTTTGCATACCATCCTGCAGGATCCCAGTCCCGATCAGCGCCGTGTGCTCAATGAAATCATTTCACTGTCAGATCGCGTGGTGGTCATGAGCCAAAGAGGTTCAGAGTTTCTGCAGGACATATATCATGTCCCTGCAACCAAGATCGATTTCATCCCGCATGGTATCCCCGATATTCCTTTTGTAGACCCGAGTTTCCACAAAGACCTGTTTGGCGTGGAAGGAAAAACCGTTCTATTGAGTTTTGGTTTGCTTTCGGCCAACAAAGGTATTGGGGATGTTATCAAAGCACTGCCTGCAATTCTGGAAAAATATCCAAACGTGGTTTATATGGTCGTTGGCGCGACCCATCCGCATGTTCTACAGAATGAGGGCGAGACATATCGTCTCTCACTGCAATGGCTGGCACAAGAAAAGGGCGTGGAAGGAAATGTGATCTTTTACAACCGCTTCGTTAGCTTGGAGGAATTGGTCCAATTTATCAGCGCTTCGGATATTTACATTACACCTTATCTGGATGTAGCGCAGATCACTTCCGGCACGTTGGCATATACACTCGGAGCTGGAAAAGCAGTCATCTCCACACCGTATTGGTATGCCGAAGAAATGCTGGCAGATGAACGCGGCGTCTTGGTGCCCTTTAGCGACCCACAGGCATTGGCTGACCAGGTCATTGATTTGCTGGGGAATGAGTTTAAACGTCACGCCATGCGGAAGCGCGCTTATCTTTTCGGTCGGGATATGATCTGGCCGCAGGTGGCAAAGCGTTATATGCAAAGCTTTGACCGTGCACATAGTGAGCACCGTTATTTTGCAGCGGCTGAGTTCGCCGTCAAAACCCTGGATAAACGTGCCTGGGAATTACCTCCTCTCAAACTGGATCACCTACAGCACATCACGGATGATACCGGCATATTCCAGCATGCCATCTTCACAGTCCCAAACTATGCTGAAGGTTATACAACCGATGATAACGCCCGCGCCCTGCTGGTCAGTATATTGTTGGAGCAAGTTGGAAACACCGAAGCCACCAAATCGGCGACGCGGTATCTGGCCTTTACCTGGTATGCCTTCAATTCTGAAACCAGACGCTTCCGCAACTTTATGGATTACCAGCACAATTGGCTCGAAGAAAGCGGTTCGGACGATAGTCATGGTAGAGCCTTGTGGGCGCTGGGCACGGTACTGGGTCGTTCGAATATACCCTCATTGCACAATATGGCGAGTCGAGTTTTTCAGCAAGCGTTGCTGGCGATCCTCGAAACAACCAGCCCGCGCGCCTGGGCATTTGCATTGATCGGTATCCATGAATATTTACAAATGTTTGCGGGTGATCGCCGTGTCAGTCAGGTACAGGAGGAATTGGCTGGACGCTTGCTGACCCTTTATAAAAACAATCGTGTAGATGGCTGGTATTGGTTCGAAGATAAGCTAACCTATTGCAACGCGGCATTATCGCACTCCATGTTGTCATGTGGCGAATCCATACCCAATCCTGAAATGACCGAGGTTGGATTGGAATCTCTCAATTGGCTTGCTCAATTACAACACTCGGACTCAGAGGGCAAGCATTTCGTCCCAATCGGCTCCAACGGCTTTTACCCACGTGGCGGCGAACGTGCCCGCTTCGATCAACAACCGGTGGAAGCACAGGGGATGGTCTCAGCCTGTTTGGCAGCACATCGTCTCACTGATGATAAAAGCTGGCATACAGAAGCCCGCCGCGCTTTTGAGTGGTTCCTTGGCCGCAACGATTTACATCTCCCGGTCTACGATCCAACCACGGGTGGCTGTCGTGATGGTTTACACTCTGATCGACCCAATGAAAATCAAGGCGCAGAGTCTACGCTGGCTTTTCTCCAATCACTATTGGAATTAAGATTGGCAGAAAATATTGGTCAACATAATGAGCATACTTACAACGAACAACCATCGCACGGATTTATTTCAACGCCACAAACTCAACCCAACCCTGATAGCCGCGAACTGGCCTTATCAGATTAATAACGTATTCAATCCTGGCGCTACATTGCTTGCGGATGGCACGACCCTGTTGTTGTGCCGCGGGGAAGATCGTCGCGGGCTTTCAGACCTGTGTGTCGCTCGATCTGCAAATGGTGTGGATGACCGGCAGATCGATTCCCCGCCTACGTTGATATCTGACCCGGAACACGGTCCGGATGAATTATGGGGAATAGAAGACCCGCGCATCACTTATGTTCCAGAATTGGGGCAGTATGTCGTTGCTAATACTGCGTATGCAAGCGGCTGCCCGGGCGAGGGCAAGTACGAACTTGAAAAGCACCTGGAGAGTGAGGGATTGGCGGGACACATCGTCAGCCTGGAAGATGCCGAAAAAATGACTGACCATCAGATCGTTGTTCGCGTGCAGAAGCGTTTCCCGGCTCGCTCTGAATTCGACATTTTCTAAAGGTGCAGTCTCCCCCAAGTGGTGGAGAGCAACACTCCCCGTTCGATGGATGTGGTCGGGGAATATTCGTTATATGATGAAAGTGAAAATGAAACTACAGCTACTCTTTACCGTTATGGATTTGTTTATCGTACTGGCTTATCCAATCGTATTTGTACACGGCCAACTACGCAAGTTCGCAAAGTCACATGGCAACCTCACTCTGGCAAATTTACTGGATACAGGTCCAGCCATGCCAACCAGATGACGAACCGCTAATTGTTGAACAATCACACTTGAGGTCATTATGCGTACAGAAAAGATATATTTTTCGCATCAGGAACCACGTTGCGTTTTTCCTGACACGCCTTCAGATCTTGAGCAAGCTGTATCACAATTGAGTTTGGCGGGAAGTTATCCAGTCATTGTGCTGATCGGCGGTGAGGTTGAGGAACAACAAGCAGTCGTGACTCGCCAGGCAATCGCCACCATCGCAAAGGTCGCAGAAGACATGCACTCGGTAGTTATCTGCGGAGGAACTGATATGGGAATTATGGCTGAAATCGGCCAAATCCGACAGCAGAATCATTACAAATTCCCATTGATCGGCATAGCGCCTGAAAATTTGGTCACCTGGCCCGGCGGACCACATAACACAAAGTTTTTATGGTTGGGAAAACAGCGTTGGCCATTGGAGCCTCATTATTCCCATTTCATCCTGGTGCCCGGCAGTCAGTTCGGCGATGAGTTTCCGTGGATTTTCGCTACTGCCAGCATCCTTTCCAGAGGCCGCAAAGCTGTAACGATTTTGATCAACGGCGGTGAAGTTTCCAGGAAAGATATCGAATTGAGTTTGGAGAATGGCCGTCCGGTCATCGCTTTGAGTCGTACAGGACGCCTGGCCGATGAACTTGCAAGACAGCCTGAACGGAACAAATTGATCACTGTGATCCCGGCAAATGCAGCCGGACGGATCGTTGAGACTCTGCAAGCGGCCCAGTCGCCCTATGGAAAGAATTACGCCAACCCGTACCTGGTTCGGTATGACTTGAGCTACCAAGCACGAATTTGACTGAGGAGTAACAACATCGGGCAACTGAGAATAAAATGTTCCGCAGGCAGATTCTAAATTGATTTTGACCAAGGTCACAGATCTCGGTACAACTAATACGCTCGATAATTTCAAAAACTAAGGAGAAAAGAATGGGACGCAAAGGTGTCAGTAAACGTAAGCCGAAAAAATCAAGACCGTTTTCCAGTGCGGATATCAGTGGTTCTTCCAATGGTCGCTCTGGTGGACGCTCGCTGGTGCAGTCACTTGTGAACGACAAAGGTGCCCCACTCAACAAGGATAATATGAATTCATCTACTGATGGAACTAACAAAAAGAAAAAGAGACACTAGACAAGTATGTTCATGCGATTGACGTTGCACATGAACTTCGAATGGAGACGGATATGAGAACAATTTACGGCTTTATCTACACCTTGCGACCTTATGAGCGCGGCATCCAGGAGACCCTGGGAAAGTACCACCGCTTTGTGATGCCGGGTCTGGGATTTCAAATTCCACTCATTCACATCGTGCGCGTGCGCGACGTTCGCGAACATACCATGGATATTGAGCCGCAACCGGTGATTACCAAAGACAACGTTGAAATTACCGTGGATGGTGTCATGTGGGTGCGTCCGACGGTCGATGAAGAAGGCATCAAACGTACTTTTTACAATATCGATAATTGGAAACGAGCGGTCATCCAATTGGCAATGACGAACCTGCGTCAGGAGTTTGGCGAATTGTCGCTGGATGAGAGCCTTGTTGCCCGTGAGAAGATCGCCAACAATTTACAGAGGATTCTGAATACCTTCGCAGTCGAATGGGGTCTGACTGTCAGTAAGGTGGAAATCCGCCTGATCGACCCGCCCGATGATATCAAGAAAGCCATGCACAAACAGAAGACCGCCGAGCAGGAGCGGCGCTCCATGAAGTTACTGGCAACTGGCGAGTTCGAAGCTGCTGAGCAGCAGAAGTTGGCCATCATCCAGCGCGCCGAAGGCGAACGCGAGGCAGTCATTCAGGTCGCACAGGGCAAGGCGGAAGCCATTCGCCTGGTGAACGAAGCCGCTGAAAAGTATTTTATCGGGAACGCCCAGGCACTCAAGAAGCTGGAGATGACCGAAAACTCGTTACGCGATAATGCAAAAATCGTTATCACCGAACACGGCATCAGCCCGACCTTGTTGTTGGGCAGCCTGCCAGTCACACTGTCGTCTGACGATAAACGCGAGCCAACCCTGATGAAATACAAGAATTAGAGTTCGCCCATCATAGCAAAAGTGCAATCTATGGAAAGTGAGGAGGAGCATGGATTGACGATCAGGAGGCTATTGTTATCGCGACTTTCACGGCCGATAGGCATGGAAACAATCGACAAGACGATGGAGTGTCAGTTTGCGGCGAAATTTCGATGGCACTTTTCTACGAACGGTTTTTGTCTGGCTCTCATCGCCACCCTGAGCGTCTCATGTGGAGAATAATTAAGTGGAGATCTTATGAATAATGGTCAGTTATTGAAAATCGTGGAGCAATACAGCCGGAAGAGTGGGAGTGAATTTGGTGACATTACGGTCACGCGAGTACCGGATCAGAAAACGGTATTCGTGGAACAATTTGATGGGGTTGGACGGGCGATCATAATGGAGAAGTATCAGGTAGACGAAGCAACATACTGGGCAGGATACAGCTCGCGCAGTGCGACCGTTTACGTAAGTCTGGCCGCCCCCAGGCAGGAACAACCATCAGCTTAACAATCGCTGATTGTGCCATTCCAGACCAGCTAATAGAGAAATCAAATAAAGGTCGGACCATGATTGCAATAGACTAAGTTTGAAAGCATTATTCGATTGCATGAACTTTAGATGGTTTTTGTATAAGAGACTAGAAAAGCCTGTCGAAAGAGGTCTGAATTAGATTCGCAGCCTATCCAGGGGTTGATGACAGGAGCACGTACAGGCACTGGCAAAAGACTGGGATGAAGGGTAGTCTTTGCAGCGGATGGCTGGAAATCGGATTTATCCGATGAGGAGATCTTGGAGAAGTTGCTGTGCTTGAATTTGGAGAGGTCGAAGCAGCAATGATAAAGCGCCGTGGACATGCAGATAGATGGGCGCTTCGAAAATCCTGATTGTCGCAGTGCGACGCTCCACCCCTGTCCTCTCTTCAAATCCCTACGGGGACGCTCACCTTTCACTTCGATATTTGAATTGCTTGGCATTTCAAGGCAAATCTGTGAGTTCCAAGCGGGGTTGACACTTTCTTTGTGGGAGATGTGTGTTCACGAAGTATATGAGTTGTGTTGAACCGAAGGGTGGAAGCAGCCAAATATTAGGGAGGGCGTGCTACAATGAAACAAGAAGTAAGTCAATTAGAAATTGTAGCTGATACAGTTTACCCTTGCGGGTCATTTGCAGATGGCCCTTTCATTTTCGATAAAGGGCGACTCTGACCAAACTGTTCGTCCAGCCACAATGGGGATCAACAAATTTGGACTTATTCCAACAATTCACTGCGCCTCCAGGAGACGCACACCCATCACATCAGGAGAAGAACCCATGCTATCAGAAACCAACAAAACCGTCGCGCGCCGTTTCCTCGACGAAGTCTGGAATAAAGGGAATCTGGCTGTATTAAACGAGATTATCGCCAAGGATCACGTCAACAGCGGTCCAGGCACTCTTCCCGAATTGCCAACTGGCCCCGAAGGCAGTAAACAGCTCGTCACGGTGTACCGCAACGCCTTCCCTGACGTTCATTTCACCATCGACGAACAGATCGCCGAAGGAGATAAGGTTGTGACGCGCTGGACAGCACACGGCACGCATCAGGGCGAACTCCAGGGCCTCCCCGCGACTGGCAAGTCCTCCAGTATTACCGGGATCAACGTAGACCAGATTGTGAATGGAATGATCGTCGAGAGCTGGGGCATCTTTGACCAATTCGGCATGATGCAACAACTCGGTGTCATACCCACGCCGGAGATGGCAGTTAAGTAATCAGATTTTTAGCCTGCCTCTGATTTCATATCCGCTCTATCCAATAAGCAGGCTGCGAACGATCACATCCCTCTCTTCTTAAGAGAGGGATGTTTGTTTTCCATTAGGGAACGTAATGTGCTAATTATATTCTCACCTCCAACTGTGCGAAAGGGGTTGTGCGACTCAGGCGATAGGCAAGATCCTTGCTCTCCTGCCCCAGGAACGCCAGCTCCTCACTGCGATGCGTGAACAGGTCCGACTGCACGAACCGCCAGCCACGAACTTGATGTGCTGATGGGATCGGTGATGACCATCTCCATCTGGTAATAGTCGCTTTGTGGCTGGGCGACCATCTTCTCCAATTCCTTGCAGCGTTTTTCATAACGCATGAAAAGAAAACGCGGAAGGAGGATTGGCAGGGCGTAGCGTTTATAGTCCGCGGACAGAGTTCCTTCCTCAGCGCGGGGATACTTCCTTTATTGTTACTTGTTGTTTTGTATATGGTTTTTATTCTTGATTTCTCGAGAGGCTCAGTTTTACTGCGCCACATGCGGCAAAAATTATGGGCCGTTCTGCAAAGGGAACAGCCCCTTTTTGATTCAACAACGACCCATTATCTAATGATCGGGCGCACATCCACGAGAGCAGCGCCGATCACAACCCGCTGCAGATAAGTACCCGTCTCTTCATCATATGTATCGCAGGTGATCAGCGTCAGGAAGGATTTATCTTCATGTTTCATGACTCTGGCATCAGTCGGCTGCACAAGAGCATTCGACCCAACTTTATAGGTAAAGCGATACCCTGCGCTATACACAAAGATATATTCTCCAATGCCCAGTGATTTTAGCTTGGAAAATACTCCCGGTTTTCCATCTGCGTTGACGACATGCCCGGTGAGCACACTGTTCCCTTTCCAGGTGGGATAAGCCGTTCCATTCAACCAGCCAACCTGATCCTGAAGCCAGGAAACATCCCAACTGCCCTGACGGGATTCGACGCCTACAATCGAGGAATTCACCTTGAGTACAGGGATTTCAATGGTGAGACTTGTCGCATCATACGCAGGACGAGCAAATTTATCCAGCTTCGTAATCATGCCCGGAGCAAAACCCGTTACCGGAATGATGAATGCGTTGGCGGCTCCGATCGATTTCGTTGTATTGTTAATGTTGTTCCCTCCTCCGTTCCCGTTACCTAACCTGGTTTTCACTATTAATGTATCCGTGGCAATATCGTGATTCGTCGCACCTTGATCTGAACTGAGCGTTCCGGCTGGAATGATATTTTGGTAACTTCCAGGTTTATTACTGATAACACTGACTATAAAGCTGCAGGCCGAACTCGCGACCAGAGATCCATTCGTCAATTGAATGATTTGAGTCCCTGCCACGGCTGATAAGGTTCCACCACAGCTATTGCTTGGCACCGGCGCCGGCGGACCAGCAATAACAAGACCTGCGGGAAGAGTTCCTGGAAGGGTATCCTTTAACCCCATTCCACTCAAAGAAACGTTTCCCGTGTTCTGGATGGTAATTGTTAGCAATGAGTAAGAACCAGCGGTGATTGGATTGGAGGAAAAAAACTTGCTGACACTCGCGCCCGGCAAATTGGTCAACGAGGCCTCGGCTGGATCCGGATTACTTGCTCCATTCAAGGTCGTTACTGCATTGGCTGGAATGATATTCGTAAGATTGCCATTGACAGTCATTGTTGCGCTGAGAGTCAAGGTGCATGTCTCGGATGCAGGGAGGCTGCCACCACTAAATGAGAATGAACTGGCTCCTGATACGCCAATGAGAGTGCCACCGCATTTCCCGATGTTAAAGTTTAGTGGGTTGGCAAGGATCATACCGCTCGGCATGTTGTCGGTAAATGCGATGCCCGTTAGTATAGTCGTACCGGGGTTGATCAACTGGATACTCATTGTAGAGGCGGCACCGCCAAAGACCGTCAATGGGTCAAAACCCTTGACCAAAGTAACAGACAAATTGCTGCCGCCGGAAACCGTCAAGGTCGAGATTAGGCTATCCGCCAGAACACGGTCTTCGGCATTGGTGATATTTGCAGGAGGAATTGTATTGGTATGCAAACCTGGTGTACTGCCGATTACATATACATCAATTCTGCAACGCTGCCCGGCAAGGACTGAGCCATTCGCCAGGGAAACTGACATTGCTCCAGTGGGAGCGTTAAACACAAGCGGTGGCGTGGAGCCACAGCCTGTGACAGTTGGATGCGTTGCATTGCTCACTGTGACACCAGCAGGTAGGTTATCTGTGACTGAGAAATTTGTCAGGTTTGTGTCACTTGGGGCGAATATATCGATTCTCAACCGAGAGTTGCCACCCACGGCGATGGAGGAAGGTGAAAACGACTTTATTCCTGCCAGCTCAGTCCCGCTGACGATCACGTTGGCATTTGCCGGACGTAGGTTGCCAACACCTTGATCGGTTGTCAACCCACCAGCCGGGATAGTATTTGTAAATGTTCCGAAAGATGTGCCCCGGGGAGCAGTTACCTAAATCGAGACCGTACAGGTCCCAAGGGCAGTTGGGCTTCCGGCAGGGATAGTGCCACCCGTCAAGCCGACAGAGGTTGTCATTGTGGAAACCGTCCCACCACAAGTGTTGGTCGCCACACTAACAACGGTCAACGGGGCAGGTAAATTATCTATAAAATTTGCCCCCGTATACGGAGAGGTGGTGGGGTTCTGCAATGTGATCATCAGGGTCGTGATTGCTCCGGCTGAAATAGAGGAAGGTGAAAACCGTTTTGCAACGCCAATTTCTTGAACATTTAGCTGTGCGGTTGCTGGAGTAGCATTCGTAAAACCTTGCTGCGTCTCGAGCGCACTGGCAGGCACCCTGTTGGTGTAAGCTCCCTGTAAATTTGAGGTGACGTTCACGCGTATGGTACAGGTAGAACCTGGTGCAATCGTGCCGTTGTTTAGCGTTACGGATGTACCACCACTTACAGCAGTCAACGAGGCGGGGCCCCCACACCCCGTCAACGTTGGGGAAACTAGATTGGCCAGAAAAACATTGGCAGGAAGGCTGTCAACGAGGGAGGCTTGGGTCAAAGTGGCACTCGGATGGTTATTTGCAATGAAGATGGAAAGTTGGCCGATTTCTCCGGCCCATATCGTGGCTGGGCTAAAACTTTTGCTAACCGACGGTAGTGAAATGCCGGCAACATTCAAAGTGGCACTGGCAGGACTGGTGTTGGTAATGATCGTGCCTTCTCCTGTGGAGGTTAACGCGCCAGCCGGAATGGTATTGATCAGATTCCCTGCGGTCGTTGAAGTCACATTGATCGAGACCGTACATGACCCAGGAGTGATCCCAAGCTGGGCAGGGACAGTGGCACTGTTTACAGATAAGGTTGTCGAACCGGCGGCCGCTGTCGCGGAGCCGCCACAGGAGTTGGTTAATCCTACAGGGCTGGCGATGCTAAGGCCGGGTTGAACTCCGCCTAAATTATCAGTCCACGATGCGTTTGTCAGTAGATACGCATTGGGATTATAGATGGTCACATCGAGTTGGGATACCCCACCAGATGCAATGGAGATCGGCGAAAAACTCTTGTTAATTTCGGCAGGGAAAGATAGGACCTGAGCGGCCAAAGTTCTCCCTGGATTCAAGATGATTGAAACAATCAGTGCCGCTACGAGGAAAGGTATGACTGATTTATGCATTTTTTTTTCCATGGTTGCAGCAATGACTAATGTTAAAAAAAGAAATCGACGCAACAACTTGAATCTAAGCCTGAAAAAGTTTCCAAAAAAAAAGAATTTCCAGATCCTGATCTGCGATAGGTCTATTTGCAGACCTGGTTTCGTCACTCAGCGCTCCATGAACTGCTTCAGCGCAAGACAGTTGGCCGCCAAAGTGCTTTCTAACATCTCCACAGCCTCGCTACTAGGGACCCCCACTAGGCTCGAAGGATGCCGACCATTCGAGTTCGGCCTCATGTGGACCGAGGTTGCTTACGGCCATAGTAGTCCGGCAGTTTCGAAAGGGTGTGTGGTCAGCAGGGCGTAACTCAGTGGGCAGGTGTTGCCATCCAGCGTGTCGAGGCGCTCGACGATCATACTTCCGTCGGCACTATTCAGGTTAACACTGATTGCCTAACATATCTCTGGCTAAGAACGCCGTAATTTCAACCACATTTTGTAAGGTAATTATGGTTAACCTGAATAGTTGGCGTGTGCAATGCATTGCCCCTGCGCCTTCAACCGTCCAGGCGACAACCCCGGTGATGTACTGGCTCGCCGCTGGCACATGACATCAGCGGATATTTTGATCGTCGTCTTGCAGGAAGCTGATTTATAGTGACGGTCTCCATAGGAGACGGTCGTGCCGTGCATCAGAACGACACCTAGAATCGTGACGTTCTTCTTCCCAAGGTAATACTGGTCATTAGAGTTAGAAGGCTCTGGCGATCCAAATCCGGTTCATAACTCAGCCATGATGTTGGCGCGTTTATCCTGGTATTCCAGATCAGTTATGAGCTTCATATTATGCAAATCCTTAATTTCTTTGAGTTGATCCGCAACGCTTTTTGTCAAAACAGAAGGGGGAACGACGGCAGTCATACCAGGGGCAATCGGATAAACAGCCAACCTCAAGATGATGTCATTTGGTTGTAGATTAGGGCTGCCATTCGCAAGATATGGAATTGGAATCGCCTTGCCATTTTTTAGAAGAAGAAACTTGGTTGGATAACGTGGACCTATTCCTGCTAGATCAGTTATATTCTTGGTTTCTTGTGAGGTAAAACGGGTTTTATCAGCTATCCCTAAATCAATGCAGGCGAAATCCCACAACGTATCGGTCGCAAGTTCAACTTGATGGAATGTATAATAAACTTCATCGTCTGTATAATATTCTGTACCGTGTATGGTCTTTTGAACGAGAGCCATCCTAATCTCCTTTTTAATAGGCTAAGGCGGAGCGCTCTTCATGTTTTGCATCGCCCGACCCATTACGTGGCTTATATACTCATGGTACAACGAACACACGGAAACCACATCCACCTATCGGCTAGAGCTTGCCTCCCCCACTTGGGGGAGAGACTATGCGACGCGCGTTTGGCGCTCAAACTGTTTCCGGTTTGTTGACCCTCAGGCGCAACGTCGAAATCCCAATGCCGGTGCTTATTACATCCGGCACGATCGCAAGGATGCCGCTGAAGACGGCTACTGAGCCATCGTCTGGTTGAATGGAAGAATAGTTGGCACATCCGCCCCGAATGCAATTAGCAAAAGGATAAGGAGTAAGTAGGCGAGGCGGGCCCTCCAGGTAGTTTGCAATCCACCTGAAGAAGATCGCAGTGTTAGGTGCGAGCCGCCAGTGCATCGCTTACATTCAACCGCCAGTGCATTGCTTACATTCTGGGGTGTGGCAACCGCCATTCATGGATCCAGCAATGATGGTCACTTCTTTAAGAATGGATATGGCCACCGTTTGAAGATGCGACCCTGGCGGTATACAGTCAGGCGAGAGCGTCGGGTATCCAGCAGGACTTTAACATACTCTCCTTTCAATCGTTTGCCAACCTGGAAGGTCTGGCTGAGCAAATGGACATTGCCGTGAGCAGTGACCTGTCGAAAGAAAGTGATGCGTCCGGCAGCGCTCGGCAGTGAATCGTGTGGAATGAGATAGGCGGGTGGCAGTTTGCGCAGCGGGTCCCCAGCCAAGATAAGCGCGCGCGTTATCAAACTGCATTTGTTTCGGGCGACCAAGTGTTTTCCAGACTCGCCCAAAAACTCTAAAACCGTCTTGATTTTGCGCGAACGACCCAGGTTTAGGCAGGTTGCACCGTCAACATCGTCCCGATGCCCTTCGGGAAAACGTCCTTGCAGACGAAAATGTAGTAACGTTGCTTCTGCCCTTTCAAGTAAATCGGAGCGACCAAGTCCACCTGATGCAAATGATTGGAGTCGGGCGCTTGCGGTGCAGGGTATACATGCGTAGGCAGGAAACGCGCTAAACGCACTCTGGGCAAGGTCACGCCATTCCGTTGCAGCACACGTTCAATGGTGCGGACGCAGGGCACGGTACGAATATGCAAGGCTTTCAACTCGGCTTGAATGGCGCTGGCTCCGATCAAAGCATAGCGCGTTTGTGGATGATAGGTTGACTTAAGCCGTTTGCGGATCATCAGAATGGTTCGTTCCATATCTGGCGAAATCAGGGAAGCGCTTTGACGTGCACGAGTTCACATCGTACAGACCTGCCGCTCCCATAGATTGATAACGTCGCCACCAGGTATGAAACCATTCGCGTGACCGTTCCAAAGTTTGGCAGATGACTTCAACAGACTGACCTGCCAAACGCATTTTGATCGCTTGATGGCGATCTGAGAATTCATCTTTCACGGTAACCTCCGTTGGAAATGAGTGCCGGTCTCCACACGGGATTACTGTAAACAAATTTCTCTTGACGCCTTCGGTGTCGTTTCAACCGACACGAATGTCAGCACTTACCTGTCGGTACTTTTCGAACTTTTGTCAGGATTTAACTGTCGGTAAAGTGTCAGCCATGTGCTGTCGGTTCGCAATTATCGTTAAACCACAAAGGATGCGGACGCAGTGTTACGCGCTTTTCGATTAATCCCAACCTGATTTGAATATCCTCGAAGTCGCCGTCAACGGCTTCATCCACGTTGCCTGACTTGAATGCCTCCTCTATCAAGCCAATATGCTCAAGAGCGGCATTCATTTGAAGCAGATCTGAAATCATGGAGCCGTTGAGAGACTCGTCGTTATCTTTGTAACTCTTTAACGCAGTGACTATAGCAGCGGCACATTCATCTTTTGTTTCAGTATGTGCTTCCACCATCTTTTGCAGGGATTTGCTCGCGGCGACACGTGCCCAGGTCCCATGTTTGGTATCGGCAAGATACTCTGCCAACGGACGAATCGCGGCAGGTCCGATCATTGGGAAGACTTCGAATGCTTCTTCCCCATACCAATCATCACCATACTCGTCTATCTCCTGGAGAATACTCAGCAAGGCAGGAATTGCTTCTTCGGCTTTGAGTTGAGCCAATGCCCGCCATGCATAAATTTGCCCATACCATTCGGTGATATCGCCATCTTCGGGAAGATCGGCGGGGCTCTCCATCCACCGCAGTTCCTTATCTTCAACCAGGCGGATCAATTCAGGGATATCTTGGAGCGTGATTCCCATCTTAAGGTAATCATGCCAGCCTCGATTGTCAGGTCTTCCCAATGTTAATAATTTGGATACGGGTTCTGTGTAGGTATGTTCGATCATTTTTTTTATTTCTCCGTAGAAATTTTGTTATTTGGTCGCGCCACGTGTCAGCCGGGACAGCACCTTCCGCGAGAGATTGATCACAGGTTCGCCGACCTTCTCCACATTCTCTGCTGCCTTGATGAGACCATCGATGCTGACCGAATACCATTTCTTACTCGGCGTCGGTTTGGTGGCTTCCTCCACCAACTTAGACAGGTCATCCATGACTTCAGTAGCTTGTTCATCAGGAAGGGATTTCGCCGTGACCGCAACTGCGTCGGCGAGTTGTTTCAATGTATCCTTGAGTTCAGCTTGTATGTCTGCCGCTTCGACTTTATTGAAGCTATCCTGAGTTCTTTGCGTTATTACGTTGTTGTTACCAGAGACGATATTACTCCCTTCAACATTGCCGCCGATGTAAATATTCGTCACGTTTCCTCCAGTCTCTTTTCTTTGAGCTTCGCTTTCAAAGGCGCTCAAAACCTCTCTCACATTGACCTTCACAAGACGGGTTCCATCTTTTGCTAAGTGGAATTCTTGTCCTTCGCGTTCGAGCATGAGAAGGTAATCATATTCGAGTGGCTCAGCGTTGGGTGCATTGGGAATCGGTATTCTTTTCTGCGGATTCAATCCCTTGATGGAAGCATGTATTTCATCCAATTGGTACCGTATCGCAGACAGGGCGTCCCGCCTCGTGTGTTCAACTCCATCAATGGCGATGGTAATCTTGCGATCTTCGATGTCAGCTTTGATTAGGGTAGTGTTTTCGCCAATTTTGAGTATGACACCTGTACGCCAGACCAAGCCATCGTGAATCTTCTGGTTCATGCGGACGATGAAGCGGGTGATGACACTGGATGGCAAAACGGGGTAGGCATATTCAAACGCAGGAATGCCGTTGAATTTCAGTTCACTTGGCTCGTCTTTGGGGAGTAGATCTGGGACGAGGAGGGTTTTATCGGCTTCGATATCGTAACAGAGTTCAAATTTCTTCATCATGTCGACGATGAAGAGACGTTTGCCATGCGGATATTCGGGCAGGTTGAGAATCTCATCGAGCATGGAGATGGTAAGCACGCCTTTATCTCGGAATAGGGTATGTAAGTTGAGAATCTTGTACACCCCATTCGTGACCCACTGCGGATTGAGAATGCCGAGGGCTTCGAGGCGTGGATCATCCTGAACTAAGCTGGACTTTATCCATTTGAACATTTACAAATAGCAGGGTAAGCTAAGACAAATCTCCAGCAAGAGAGGTGTCAAATGCTCACCCTGCCCGATGAATATAGCACACTGTTTGCCCAATTGCGACCCTGCTTCTCGAAACGGATCTGGAAGCTGGCGATGGTTTTGCTGATCGGAGCCATTCTGGCTCCAGGCAAGCGCACCGTAACTGCCATACTGCGTATCATGGGCTTGAGCCAGGAGCGGCATTTTCAAAACTACCATCGGGTGCTAAACCGGGCGGTCTGGTCCAACCTGGCGCTCAGTCTTGTTTTGTTGGGTTTGCTGCTCAACACGTTTCTGCCTTTCGGGCCAGTGGTGATCGGGATCGATGAAAGGATCGAGCGCAGGCGAGGCGAGCAGATCAAAGCCCAAGGGAGCTATGGTGATCCAGTGCGTTCCAGCAAGAGCCACTTCCCGAAGGGCATCGGGACGATGTTGTGAAAGCCAGCGGCTTACGTTGGATCAGCCTGATGCTGTTGGTGAAGATTTCCTGGGCGAAACGGATCTGGGCTTTGCCCTTCCTAACGGTCTGGGCAGCTTCCGAGCGATACTATGAGAGCAGACCTCGCCAGCACAAGAAGATCACAGACTGGGCTCGTCAATTAGGGATGCAGGTGCGCCGCTGGCTGCCCAAGCGCAAGGTGATCCTGGTTGCCGATAGCAGTTATGCAGCCTTGGAACTGTTGCCCAGCCTGTTGAGCCTGTCAAACCCAGTTTACATGGTGACGCAGTTGCGTTTGGATGCGGCCTTGTACCAGCCCGCACCACCTGCAAAACCTGGCACGATCGGACGACCCCGCAAGAAAGGCCAACGACTGCCGAAGTTGAATGCAGTGCTGACCCACGAACAAACCGTCTGGCAAACGATCACCGTTAACAATTGGTACGGACAAGGACCCACGCAAGTTGAGATCACCAGCGATACCGCAGTCTGGTATCACAGCGGCCTGCCGGTGGTTCCGCTCCGCTGGGTGCTGATCCGGGATCCCAATCAAAAGTTTGAGACGCGCGCGTTGCTCTGCACAGACCCATCGGCTGATCCACTACAAATCCTGACCTGGTTTGTCCGACGCTGGCAGGTCGAAGTCACTTTCCAGGAAGTGCGCACTCATCTGGGGGTCGAATCCCAGCGCCAATGGTCTGACAAAGCGATTGCCAGAACAACCCCCATTTTGTTGGGCTGGTTCTCCTGGGTCACATTGTTGGCCCACCAGTCTCGATCAAAAGGCCGTCTGCCTGTCAGACACGCAGCTTGGTATGCCAAGACTACACCCACCTTCTCAGACGCCATCGCGCTTGTCCGTAGGCGCATTTGGGAACACGGGGGTTTTTGGATGTCGGTGTTTGCACCTGACATCCAAAAATCTCACCCTGCTCTGCTCAAACGCCTGTTTGAAGCCGTGTGTTATTCAACTTGAAAGGTGCCAATGGACAAAGTCCAGCTAAGTGTGGAAAAGATATATGTAGGGCTAACTTATCAAGCAAGCATGAGGTTATGAATCAAAGAACATAATGTAATGAGGACCGGCAATTCAGGTGCGATCAAAATCGAAGCAATGCCAGAGGTGGAACCATGTTTACACAGAGGCACCTGAGATACCAATTCCCTAGCCCGGATTGAACGGCTTTCCCTTTGCCAGAGCAGCTAGCAATTCTGGTTCTAATTCCAAATAAGCATCATCCGGTTCTGTACCGAGTGAATCGAGCACCTTGGTATAAAAGGATCGCGCCGCGGCTGTCAGGACTATATCGAGGATTTCTTCATCGGAAAAGCCATGATGACGCAACTCATCCACATCCTGCTGGGTGATACCGTGCTGGTCGAGGATGACTTTTTCGGCAAAAGACATCATTGCCACTTCTGCAGGCTCTAATCCGGCGTTTCGATAATCGTTCAATATAGCGATAAGCTGTTCGGCGGTAAAGAAATTCTTACGGAGCACCGCTCCGTGAGCAAATAGTCAGTAGGTGCATCTTAAGGCAAGAGCGGCGGCGAAGGTTACCATTTCGAATCGACGTAAACGCATCTTCGAGCAAATCGTAGTTTGCAAATTACGCCAAGCCATGCTGGCTTCGGGTCGGAGACTGAATATCTTGTGATAATTCGGAATATAACCGAGTTTCTGGATTTGCTCGTTGTAGATTTCCTTAAGTGTATCGGATGCATCCTCAGGCGGAATAGTGCGGATAAAAGGCATTGCAGGTTCTCCTTGAGTCTGTGAGATATAAAAGAGTGCAACCAAGATTATATCTGATCATAAAAAACGTGATATTTGTACACATTATCTTGGAAGATTCTCTAATCTTCTTCTCAAACTTCGATGTTAAAATCTTGACCTTTATTGTAGTCGTAAATTTACGAGGAAACATTTAATGGAAATCGCAAAAAACATCCACATCACCGAGCACATTTGCCCGGACAGGTATTCAGTCATGAAGGAGTGCGTCGAATGAACGGACATCTGGATCCGTTCACGAGCGTGCTCCTCGTGGCAGTTGCCTTTATTATCCCAGCCATGTTTATTTCGGCCATCTACCAAAATCGTTCGCTTATCCCGCCGCCCAAGCAACGCGAATTCGGCTTGGCATTGGCAAATTGGGCACGCAACAGGGGTTTGCTCTACACGCCTCAGCGGATGCACGTAATTAGCGGCGTATACAACAACCGCTGGTTCGCAATTGGGACAGTAAATGAGGAAAATGCGCTCCGAATTCGAATGAGCATCCGGAACCCAAGCCATCATAGTCTGCAAATCTTTGGAGATTGGCTGGAACAGAGCGATGTGATCGCGTTTATCAACCGCTTCCGCATTTATAGCAGTCCATCTGGACTGAGCGATACGCTTTTTGAGGGGAGCACTCGTCTGAGGGCGGTCTTGATGTGTTTCCCGGGCTTGCGTTCGCGCCTCGAGTTGTTTTCAGATTTCCAAGATCCCAACCATCTCCATTATTCCCTACTTGCCGATTTGACTGAAGCGGATACACTTGAGAGAATCATGGCTTCAATGCACCAATTTTGCGAAGCCTTCGAACAGCAAATTGCCTTTGCCGGTACGACAGGCAATTGAGACATTTACCGAGACATGGTGTAATTGAAATACAAAGACGGTCAATATCGCAGGGAAAACTATAAAAGAGTTTAAGGCAAGGTTGGTACGCTGCTATGACTTTTTCATCCGGGATGGGCCCTTTTCAAACTTAATCAGAAACATTATTCTCATGCACCACTTCTCTGAACTGCGCCAGAAATTCATCCATTCTGGGCGCATTGAAAAGCGCATTGCCTATAACAAGCACATCCGCGCCAGCTTTTACCAAATCCGGGGCGTTTTTGAGATTAACGGTGCCATCCACTGTTATTATGCAGAAGACATTTTTAGTTCGAATCGCTTCACGGGCACGCGCAACACGCCGAGCCGTATCGGGCCGTATCCCCTGACCACCAAATCCCGGAAACACGCCCAAGATCAATAACACATCCAATTCCGGCAGGAGATCATCTGTTTCTCCCAGTGCTTCGTCCGGGTTAAAGCTGATGCCTGCTTTTGCTCCCTGGGCACGGATAAGTGTAAGTGTCTTGTGTGGCTTATTCAGAGTGTTCCAGCAGACAATGATGAGATCTGCACCAATTGGCCGAAATTGATCCATAACCTCGTCAGGATTATCGAGTTCCAAATGAATCTCGAACGGCAAGCGGGTATATGGCCTTAACGCCGTAAGATGATCGGGAGTGAGCGCTAGGTTCGGGACATAATGCCCGTCCATCATAGCTGCGAACCGACAGTGCATTGCTGATTCACCGAATGTTAAAAATACCGTCAGTGCATCGCTTACGTTTTAATGTTAATAAATGGCGGAAAAGCCAGAAAATTGTAATCATCAGATAAAGGGCGAACAGTCTCATTGTTAGCTTTTTAGGCAATCTCCGAACCAAACAAAGGTGATTTCACCGCAGAAATTGCTCAAAGCGCCAGAATTTGTGTTCGGGCTATTTCTGACCAATACAGAAAAGCCAGAAAATAGTCGTGAAATCTGCAAATTTGCGATGAAGTACTGGCGGTGATGAAAGTTTTTTTGTATGCTATGCCCTGGCGGCTGAATGTATGCGATCCGCTGTCGGCTCGCACATATCGAAGTGAAAAGAATTAACTCCGGCGCGTTCCACCCGGTACACCTCCACACCCAATCAGGCATAATTGGCTGCAAAAAGGGATGGGCTAACCTTCAGCATAGGGTTTCAAGGAGGCCAGATTTCCTTCATGTGTCTTTGGATTAGCCTGGCAGCTTCCGCTGGATTTGGCTGACTCGTATTTCCGCGGCCGATCACAATGCCATAGATGGGCACACCGCTCAGCAGGGGAAAACATCACGGGTGACATCACCAGCGACAGCAACATCCAAACCGAGGGCGCACATCGCACGCACCGTGGCACATGCCTTCTCATCCCAAAGTGCCTTCTCGGTTACTTCCTGATCAATGCTTCGATGATACAGCACCAAGCTCACTCCGGCTTTTTGAACCTCGCGGGACTTCACCTCAGGGTTAGACACACCAGTCATATCCACTTCCGCGCGGCGGTGCCAACTATCAGCTTCATACCGCACCTCTATGATGGTCGCCAGGGTGGTGATTCCTTGAGTGGTTACAAAACCCGCTCCGGCCTCGAACGCCATGTTCACCTCGTAAGCGCCCACATCGCTCGATTTCAGATCTGCGAGGAAGCAGTTTATCCGGATGGGCTTCCTTGAGGGCGGTCTCTCCCACGCAAGGGTATCTAAGGCGAGTTGAATTTTGGGCATGGTTTTGTTCCTATCCATATTTGTGATATTTGTTTCTGAAAATACCGGCCGTTGTTTAGCCGGTCGGTGCTCTCACTTCTTTTTTTTGGAAGACGGAGTGTAAACCTATACGCTTGTTCGGGTGTACTGCCTTCATGAATGATGGAACGTAGGGCGATGGCCATGGCAAACGGGTTTTCATCCTGCCAAATGTTCCGGCCGAGGTTGACGCCGCGCGCGCCGCGTTGCATGCCATCATAAACAAACTCCAGCACCTCTTTTGTGAATCTGTTTTAGGTCCGCCTGCGATCACCACTGGCACCGGACAGCCTTCGGATATTTTTTCAAGATCCCTTGTATAAGAGGTCTTCACCATTTGAGCACCGGCTTCGGCACAAACTCGGCAGGCCATTTCCAAAAAGCGCGAACTCTTGTTTCTCCTTCAACTCCCGCCCAACCGCCGTGACCGCCATGACCGTCATGACCGGAATTCCGAAGGGCGCACACAGATTTACAAGAGTATTCATGCCCATCAGAGTCCGGTGCTCATACTTGCTTCCGATATAGACGGAATAACGCACCGCGGTGAGGTTCAATCTGAGCATCTCTTCCACTGAAACGGTTAGATCTTCATTTGCCAAATCTTCGGCCAAAATACTGTTTCCGCCTGAGACGCGTGGGATAACCGCTGACTTTAACAGAGGACCAATGGCAACTCGCAGGGAACCGCGGGGGATGAAGATCGCATCTACAATGCCGTCCAACCCTGCGCGCGCAGCGACCGGTTTTTCAAGCCCGTGTGTAGGGCCCTGGAAGTAGCCATGATCCCTTGCCAAATAGAAGCAGTTGCCATCCTCCCCAAATAATCTCGACATTCGATTTGCCATACCCCATTCCATGGAACCCCCCGGAGTTTTATGGAGTGAAACTCAACTTATTATTACAAACAGTAACTTATGCATCCATGCTAATCTGCAACACCAAACAGATTGGAGTTGTCTCCAAGTTTCACAAAGTGAATGAGGTTCCTATTATTCTTGAAATCAATTTTCAATCTGCACCGGGCAGCGCTTTCAGAACAAGAGCCATTTCATCGATACCGCGGAAAACCCAGGTGGGCTTAATTGAACTAGCTTCTAGTTCAGCATGGGTACAGACACCACTCATCACTAGGATGGTTTTTAATCCCAATTGTTGCGCGCCGGCCACATCCGTATTGAGACGATCTCCTAACGAAGCAACCTCCTCCGGCCCAAGATTCATCCTTTCCATGCAGATTTTGAAAACCCAACTCTCGGGTTTTCCCATGATCAAAGGCTGGCGATCGGAGCTTGCAGATAACGCGGGCTAAAATCGCTCCCGCACCGGGTACAATCCCTTCCTGAGTTGGGTAACTTGCATCCGGATTGGTACCAATGAAATCCGCACCCGCACGGATGAGCAGCGTTGCTCTTTAAGCATGTCGTACGTTAACTGCCTGTCCATTGTTGCTACAACAGCAACCACATCTGAATCTGCTAGGATAAAACCGGCGGAGGTAATCAACTCTTTGAGCGGCTTCTCTCCTACTACATAGATGCGGCTGCCAGGCGGGTAGGTTAGATTCAGGTAATGAACGGTCGCAATGGAAGCGGTGATCACCTCTTCGGGCATAATTTCCACACCCATGCTGCTAACCTTTTCTACAAAGCCCTGCGGCAGCTTGGTGTTATTGTTGGTGGCCAGCACAAACTTGATAGAGCGTTGGCGCAGAACCTTAAAGAAAGCCTGCAACCCCGGCAGAGGAACATCACCATGCCAGAGCACACCATCCATATCCACAATCAATCCGCGCAAGCGTTGCAGACCCGCAAGCTCTGTGGAGGAAAGCGAATTCATCACCATTCTGACCCGTTCAAATCCCAATCCAAAAAATGTTTCTTTGTTAAATAGAAATCCTTACATAAGTAGTTTCTCAAGATACGCATCCACTTCGGAATAGGTGGCCATGTCCAGCACATCGTTCGCGATTTTTTTACAAGCCGCGACCGAGCACTCACGAATCACAGCCTTGGCATGGGGAACGAGCGTAGGTGCCATACTGAACTCATCTAGCCCCAACCCCAGCAGCACGGGAATCGCTTTTGAATCACCAGCTAACTCACCGCACATGCCCACCCATACACCGCCTTTATGGCCTTCCTCGATGATTTTCGCAATCAAACGCAACACAGCTGGGTCGAGGGCATTGGAGAGGTGTGCCACCTTTTTGTTGGTGCGCTCGACGGCCAGCGTATACTGGGTCAGGTCATTGGTACCGATGCTAAAAAAATCCACAACCTGAACCAGTTTATCAGCCATCACGGCCGCGGCAGGAATTTCTATCATGATGCCCATCTGGATATGCTCTCCGAAAGACTGGCCCGCTGCCCGTAATTCAGCTCGGGATTCATCCAAAAGTTCGCGGGCACGAGTAACTTCCGTGACCGTCGCAATCATGGGAAACATGATTCGGATATCATGTCCAAATGCGGCCCGCAAGATGGCGCGCAACTGCGTTTTGAAGAAATCAGGGGTATCCAAACACATGCGGATTGCACGCCAGCCTAGAAACGGATTGTCTTCCCTGCCAAGATCAATATAAGGCAGTTCCTTATCGCCGCCCACATCAATGGTGCGAATGACCACGGGCCGCCCACCTTGAATATCAAATATCCTTTTATAAACCGTGTATTGCTCTTCTTCGTTCGGAGCAGTTTGCCGATCGAGGTAGAGAAATTCCGAACGCAACAGCCCAATCCCCTCTGCCCCGCAAGCCAGGGCCTTTTCTGCATCGGCTATACTGCCAACATTGGCCACCACCTCGGCCTGGATTCCATCCCTGGTGAGGGCTGGTTCACCGGCAGAGGAAAGTTCTGCGGCGGCTTGTTCTTTTTCTGCCTTCTGCGCCTTCAGAAAAGATGAAACTATAGCCTCATCTGGGCCAATCGTGATTTCCCCTGTGCGGCCGTTGATGAGGAGCGTACCGCCATCTATTGCACCGAACAGTTCGTCCCCTACACCCACCACCGCAGGAACGCCTAGGGCTTTGGCTAGAATGGCTGTATGCGAAGTGGCACCGCCCTCGGCAGTACAAAACCCCAGCACCATGCTCTTTTCCATGCGTACCGTATCGGATGGACTCAGATCCTGCGCCACAATGATAGATGGCTTGTTGAGCAACACATCCATTTGCGGCTTGCCAAGTAGAACGCGCAGACAACGCCGGGCCACGTCGCGCACATCGGCGGCGCGAGCACGGAAGTATTCGTCCGTCAGTTCCTCCAATGCCCGGGCGTAATGCTCGGCGGCACCCATCAGCGCCTTTTCGGCGTTCTCATGGTCAATCAGGATTGACCCGCGAAATCTTATCAATCAGGTCAGGATCTTGAAGCATTTGCATGTGAGCTTCAAAAATCGCTGCCTGTGATTCGCCTGCTACCTGTAGGGCTTTATCATAAATTTGCTTAAGTTGATCCGATGCCGTTTGAAACGCCTGTTCCATACGTCTCCATTCCTCCTGTGGCATCGTCACGCGAGTTGCATCGTAACTCAGATCTTCTTGCTGGAAAAGGGACGTAGGACCTGCAGCCGATCCAGGTGAGGCCCCAATACCCCGCAAAGTCTTCATAAGAAATTAGCGGTATAACCCTGATTGCCATGCAGCTGATGCAGGCATTGTAGAGCAAATCCGCAACCTCCTCTTCGAATGAGATGCATAAACTTTTTGCCGGCACGTTAGGAAAATCAACAGATCATCGTGTCATAGATCTTTCTGCAGATGAAAGTATCTTAATCGCTGGTAGCCAAAAATCGTAACGATCTACAAAAGCGACATATGGGGGACGTGTTCATGGCTCTTCAGGATCTCCATAATTCGAATCGTTTAAGGCCTTGAGTGCCTTCAAAGCGGCTTCAGCATCCTCTCCTTCGGCGCGGATAATGATCTGAGCACCCTGGTTGGCGCCTAAAGTCAACACATTGAGAATGCTTTTGGCATTTGCCTGTCTTTGGCCGTGAATGACTGTAATTACAGATTTGAACTTGCTCGCCTCCCGAACGAATACACTCGCTGGACGGGCATGCAAACCTACCTTGTTTTTAATGGCGAACGAAATCTCGAACATTGGATAATCCTTGAAGAAGTGTTTTTGGATCTATGATCGCTTCAATAATTCTGCCAGTTTTTCTGGTGTTAAAAACTTTTGAATTGTTTTTAGGTTCTTTGGATAGATTCGAAAACTTCCCGGGGGTGTCATAAAAGGAAAGGAACTTCGATCGAGTGCCGCATGCCATGGAATACTAGTGTATTTCAGCGTTTTCAAGACAGACCCTTTTTGCTGGAATTGCGTGCCATACTGGCTTTCAAGGGATGAGAGTATTAATTGTTGACCCAAGTCAAAACTATGCCGCGATAATACGACCAGCAGTGCATAAAGCAAAATGAGACCATTAATCCAGATGCCGTTCGCAATGTAAAAATCCAACAATACATCCCCGGATGTGCCGAGGGTCGCACGAATAAACACATTAATCATAGTGGTTTGGGGGTGACCAGGATGGTCACAACAACCATCCTGGTCATTTATCAAGGAATTGATGATTGGTTAATCTGCAGAGCCGGCCTCTACTTCAGGCGCACCAGCAGCCACTTCCCAAGCATGTTGATTCTTCATGTAAAAGAACCAGACAACGCCTAACAGGATGAGGATGATTAGTAGCCCAAAGAAACCCAGATACTGAGACATGCGGGTGAAGAACCACTGCGTCCATAGAAAGCCATCGCCGATGCTGGTAATCTTTACAGCATTGGCAGGCATCTGGAAGCCAGATGCTTGGGCAGCTGAAGTGAAAATGCTCGCCATTGAAGTGGCAATGTAGAAGCCCACACCGAGCTCGAGGATGCCAGCGATGATCATACGCACAATGTTACCCTTCATGAGCGGGGCAAACATGGCCACCACAAACGGGATTATGGCCAAATCAGCGAACAGGATAACATGGTTACCGGGCAGGATGATCGAGAGCAGAATGGCAACCGGAACGAGTACGAGGGCCGTAGAGATCACCGCCGGGCTACCAATCAAGATCGCCGAATCCAAACCAATGTAGATCTCACGGCCGCCGGCACGCTTCTGCATGAACTCACGGGCAGCTTCGGAAATCGGAATCAAGCCTTCCATTAGGATTTGGACCATGCGAGGCAGCAGGAGCATAACCGCGGCCAGGTTCATTGCGGTGCCTAATATCTTGGTAAGCACAGTGGTGATGTCACCTGCATTGAAGAAGGCCAGAACACCAAGAATTAAACCAATGACCAAACCAAGGATGACCGGCTCACCCCATACCCCAAAGCGCTTACGAATGGTTTCGGGATCGGCTTCCATCTTGTTCAAGCCGGGAATACGCTCGACGATCCAGTTGGTGACAATCGCGAAGGGAACACCCGGAGCCGTGGTTAAAGTGGGGGATGGATATTCCTGGGGTACCGTAATAGGACTGCACGGCTTTGGCAGTCCAGTCAGCGAAGAAGAGGGCCAATGCTGCCGCGATTGCAGCGGCGAACATTCCCATGAGCAGGTTGCTGGTTACAACCACGACCATGGAACCGATGAAAGCAAAGTGCCAGTAGTTCCAAAGGTCGATGTTGAGGGTTTTGGTAAGGCGCACTGCCAGGAGAACAACATTAACCAAAAGGGCAATCGGTATAACCCATAGCCCAACTGAGCTACCGAAAGCGATCGAGGCAGCCGAGGGCCAGCCTACATCCATCGTATCCAGGTTGACGTGCAAATTCGTAACCATAGCCTGGCCAACGTCAGACAGGTTCGTCCACATGAGCCCGATGATCAGGTTAATGCCGATGAAGGCAATGCCGATGGTCACGGCTGCACGGAAAGCACGACCGGGTTTCGCTTGCAGGATCAGAGCAAACACGAAGATCATGATCGGCAAGAGAACCGTCGAACCCAAAGCATCAATCACGGCTTTGAGGCCAGTAAGAAAGGCATCCATATGAATCTAACTCCTTTTCTCAGAAGAGGTTCGTTCAGAATAGGTATTGACCAAACTGCTACGATGAACCAAGTGCTTTGATGATCTGTTCGATAACAGCCTCCTTTCCAATACCAGTCAGAAATGCCAAAGTTTGGATAACAGGAACCCCAAAGATTCCCAGGCACGGGGGTAGTTGTGACGACCAGATCCATCCCTTGCACTAAACTGGGAACTTCCGTCGCCTTACACTGCCGGATGGTTACTGGAATATGGCGTTCACTCAATGCCTCTTCGATGGCACGCGCGACCACGGTCGAGGTGGCGATCGCCGTGCCACAAGCCACAAGAATTCGTTTCGGTTGTCCCATTGCACATCTCCTACTTGAATATGAATGATCGATCCGCTAAGAATCGGCCTAGGTTTTCACTGCCGCAATGAGCTTCAAGGCCTCGCGCACCTGGTACAGATTTTTTGCTTCCATCAACGCATTAACCACACCCGCATTCTGCAATACCTGCGCTACTTCCTGGAGCATCTCGATCTGCGATTTGGGCTGCTCGAGGGCCAGGACAAAGACCAGCTGTACCTCCACCGCCTCCTCCGGAGACACCATGTTCCGGAAGAGAACCGGCTTGCGGAGTGTGGCCAGCCCAATGCCAGGTTTAATTACGTGTTCCACATCGGTGTGAGGGATGGCGGCATTGTGTTTCCCGCTGAGCGGAAGACCAGTGGGAATGGTTTTTTCGCGTTCTAAAACTGCATTGGTAAATGATTCACGAACATAGCCTGCATGCATCAGCTTTCCGCCGATATTGCGAATGACTTCTGTAGCATTCTCGGCATCCATCCCCAAATCTACGGCTTCCGACACGAGACAATCGCGCAGCGTCAACGTCATAACAGCATCTCCTCTGGATTTTCAAGCGCCGCCCGCAGATCCGAAAGGAACCGGGCAGCCGCTGCTCCATCAACAACCCGGTGGTCGGTGGAGAGGCGCATGTTTGCCATAGAAATTAACACCGGTTCGCCGGATTCGTTAGCCCTGAATTGTTTCCTCACCGCACTCACAGCCAGAATGGCCACCTGCGGCGGATTGATGATGGCAGTGAAACGATCAATCCCGAACATGCCAAGATTGGAGATCGTAAAGGTCGCACCTTCCAGATCGCTACCCCTCAATTTGCCCTGGTGCGCCCGTTCGGTGATGGTGTTGATCTCCTCGGCCAGTTCCAGCACTCCTCGGCGCTCCGCCTGATGGATCACGGGCACGATCAAACCGTTTTCGATGGCTACTGCCAAGCCGATGTTGACCTCAGGCAACAGCAGGATCTCATTCTGACCAAGCTGGCTGTTCATGATCGGATGGCGGGCAAGTGCCCAGGCGGTACCTTTCACGATCACAGCGGTCAACGAAACCTTTCTATCCCCCGCGCGGCGCTTGGCTTGCTCCCATAAAGCCAAACTATTCTCCATATCTACATCGATCTCAAGCTGGATGGCAGGGATGGTTTGCGAAGACAGAGCCATATTCATCGCAATGGCCTTTCTCATCCCTGTAAAAGGAATTGTACGGATTGGCTTAGTCGATGTCATTGTCTCAGTTGGAGTGGCAATTATCTCGGGTATAGATCTGATTTCGGCGAACATACGCACATCGGCTTCCTGAATGCGGCCATCAAGGCCTGTTCCATGCACCTGCTCCAAGGAGATCCCGGCTTCACCTGCTGCACGTTTTGCAGCAGGTGTGGCAGACAGTTTGCCCTGAACGGTGGAGGATGCGCTGAATTGCTCCACGTCACGGCGAGTTACGCGCCCTCCCGGACCGCTGCCGGTAATGGCAAGTGCATCCAATCCTCGGTCCGCGGCCACTCGAGCGGCCAATGGTGTTAATTTCCCTGGTGAAGGCTTAGATAAGGAATCCACAACCAGAGACTGCGAGGCTTTAGTCGCTTCGCCCTCCGCACGGTTATCTGCATTTACTGATTTAATTTCTGTGGTTTTCGGTAAGGATTCACCCGGTTTGAGAATATAGGCGATGATCTCTGTAACGGGAACAACATCGCCCACCTTGTAGCGGATTCCAGCAATGGTTCCGTTCTCCGGACACTCCACTTCCATGGTGATTTTGTCGGTTGTCACCTCTGCCAAAATGTCGCCGGCTTCCACCTGATCCCCATCTTTTACCTGCCAAGCCACAATCTCAGAAACCTCTTGGGTAAACCCGAACTTGGGCATGATGACTTCTTTCACAGCGGGCTCCTAGTAGAGGCCTTTGACCAATTTACGGGCTTCTTCCACGATATTCTCAACTTGTGGAACGGCATGAGCTTCCAGAATGCGGTTATAAGGGATCGGCATATCCAAACCCGCCAAGCGGCGGATGGGCGCATCCAGGTAATTGAAGGCTTTGCTCTCTGCGATCTGGGCAGCGATCTCACCGCCAAATCCTCCCATTTTGACTGCCTCATGCACGATCAACAATTTTCCGGTTTTGATCACAGATTGGACAATCGGCTCCAGATCCAGCGGGCGAAGTGTGCGCGGATCAATGATTTCCAATTCGATACCTTCCTTGGCCAGAATCGCGGCCGCCTGTTGGGAGCGCATCACTTCCACGGAAGTGGCCACCACGGTCAGATGCTTGCCTTCCCTCACAACCTTAGACTGACTCAATGGTGTGGTATACCATTCTTCTGGAACAGGACCCTTGACCTTATATAGCAGCTTGTGCTCAATGAAGATCACGGGGTTATTGTCATAGATGGATGAAAGCAAGAGGCCCTTGGCCTCTTCGGGCGTTGAGGGCATGACAACCTTTAGACCCGGAACGTTTACGAACCAGGCTTCCAGGCTGGCAGAATGTTGGGCCGCTGCACCGGTACCGGATCCACTGGCAAGACGCATCACCATCGGAACCGTGGCTTTGCCACCAAACATGAATCTCATCTTGGCGGCCTGAAGAGTTAACTGCTCCATGGCGAGCACCACAAAATCGCTAAACTGCATCTCGCCAATTGGGCGCATGCCCGTTATTGCAGCTCCCACACAGGCTCCGGCAATGCCGGCCTCCGAAATGGGTGTATCAATGATGCGCTCGGGACCGAATAGATCAATCAAACCGGCGGTTACGCCAAAGGCACCACCGTACACACCGATGTCTTCCCCGATCACAAAAACGGATGGATCTTTTTCCATAGCCATTCGCATGCCCTCTCGCAGGGCCTCAGCATAGGACAGCTCACGCATAAACGCCTTCCAAGATATCTTCTAATTTGGGTTCAGGGCTGGCTTCGGCAAATTCAACCGCCTTCTTGATCTTTTCCTTGACGATGGCTCGATGCTTCTCCAACTCATCGTTGTTTAGCTCTGCCAGCTTTGCAAACCGGAGGATGGGATCTTTGGCCATCCACTCCTTAACTTCATCGCGTGTCCGGTAAGCCTGTTTATCTGATTTGGAATGACCCTTCCAGCGGTAGGTTTCAACCTCCACAAAGTATGGTCCTTTTCCAGTACGAGCAAACTCAGCAGCCGATTTCATAGTTTCATAGACCTGGACAACATCATTGCCATCGATGGTAATACCAGGAATACCGTAGGAAGCAGCCCTTTGGCTAATATGTTCAATATTGATCGCCTTTTTAATTGGCATTGACATGGCGTAAAGATTATTCTCGCACAGATAGATCACCGGTAATTTCCAGATGGATGCCATGTTCAGCGATTCATGAAAGGCTCCTTCATTGGCCGCACCATCTCCGAAAATACACAACGCCACCTGATCCGTTTGACGTGCCTTGATGCTTAGGCCTACACCGATAGATATTGGCATATTTCCTGCAACGATACCTTGGGCACCAAGGTTGTTGACCTCTACGTCAGCGATATGCATTGAGCCACCGCGGCCCCGACAGTAACCCGTTTCACGGCCCATGAATTCAGCCATCATGCGGTTCAAATCACCGCCCCATGCAAGGAAATGCCCATGTCCACGATGCACGTTCAGCAAATAATCATGCCTGGCACGAAGTGCACTGGCTGTTCCAACAGCCACAGCCTCCTGGCCGATCGATAAGTGCATTGTCCCATGAACTTTGCCAAGCGCATACATCTCTTCCGCGTTCTCTTCAAAGGAACGAATGAGCAACATGGTATCAATTATTTCCAATTCTTTTTTATTAGTAAAAACCCCGCTTCTAATTTTCTTCGTTTTTGTCTGAGCCAAAGTATCCTCCAAGAAAGTTGTGTAAATCGAGAAAAGGATATAAGAATATTCTACATAAAACCAGGAGGAATGTATAGCATTTGTGAGTAATACTCACAAATGTGAATATTATGGATAATTTAGGTCTACTTTTTAAGATCACTCTCTGAATGCCTCCAGCACGGAAAGCGCGGCAACCTCGTCCGTTACCAAGCAATTGACAAGATTAGCACGACAAGCCCCCAGAATCGGTTAAATCTTAATTTCCCCAGCAGAAATCCCCAACTTAATAGGTGTTTTGGTCAAGTCATCCGCGCTAATCCCAACTATTCGGTTTTGAATGGGAACTTCATTCAGAATAGTTCCATTGCGATCGAATAAAATGCCACAAACATCTCCCACCACCCCATGCGTTGCCAGAGAAATTAATTGTTCGCTATTTAGATATCCAGAACGGACCCAAGTGGAGGAATCTGGATCCATGGAACCAATACCAACGAGGGCCAAATCTAAATTCATGGTTTCTTGCATGACGCGAGCAACAATTGGATCATGCAACAAGGCGTCTCGTGTCAAGGAGCTTTCGACAATCAAAGGTGCCGGGATGGTAAAATATTGCCCCCCCAATGCCTCAGCAAGAGTACGGGCTAGATTGGGACCGTCAATTTCAGGATCAAGCGATCCGGATGCGCCGATAATTTGATAAATGCGCGTGTCAGAATAATTAGATTTCCGAAGTGCAGAAACCGTCTCTGCGAGTGCAGTGCCCCACGCTACACCAATCTTTTTCGCGCCTGCGCTAACTAACTCTTCTATTAGTCGCGCTGCCATACTTCCCAGCTTGCGCAACATTTGATCTTGGCCAAGTGTGCCACGCGATAGTACTCGCACTATACGAAGGTTAAGTGCCTGCTGAAGTGCTTCCTCAATATCTAAGCATCGTTTTAAAGGATATTTTATACTAACTTCAACAATACCTTTTTCGCGGGCTTCTGCCAATAAACGAGAAACCATTGAACGCGAATAACCTGTTCGCTTAGCGATTTCCTCCTGTTTTAAATTCTGTTCATAATAATAACCAGCAACCTGGGCAAGCAGATCAAAATGTTGTTCATCCATATTTTCCTCCAGCACAAAAAACTCCAATTATTGTATTATACAGAAATTTTGTGAATACAATTCAAGCATTTTCAGCAATTCTCAATATGAACTGGAGTGTAGATGTCATATTTCATAAAATGGGCATTTTTGGCTATAGGGGGAAGAAGTGCTTGTTTTAAGCCGCTTTTTTGCTTGTTAGTAGGAATCGGCTGACAGAAAATTGTCATACTGAGAATTGCTGAGTATTTTCACAGGAGCCCATCCTATATTAGAATATGTTCAGCTAAATTTAAACAGCAGAATCTTATGGTTGAGATAGGATGAAATATGGCATTGTTTCTCAATTCGGCGAACGTGGATGATGTGCGATGGGCAGTTGGACTTGGGTTTGTAGCAGGGGTCACTACAAACCCGGCCCTCATGGCAAGGGCCGGAAGACCCGAAATGGATGTTATCCATGACATTTTGGAATTGACAACAGGGCCCGTTTTTTATCAGGTTACAGCCGAAGAAGTTGCAGCGCGGGCTGACCAAGCCCGTTCATTTTCACGCCTCGCCCCTGATCGAGTTGTAATCAAAATTCCGGCTACCACTGAAAACATCTCCCTAGCAGCACATCTCAAAAGCGATGGTATTTCCTGCGCCATAACAGCGGTAGCCACTCCTTCTCAAGTATATATTGCCACTTTGGCAGGGGCTACTTATGCAGCGATATATGTAAGCCGTTTAACTAAGGAATTAGGCAATGGAATCGAGATTCTGCGAAATTGTGTGGCAGTTGCCCGAAAAACCGAAAGCCCCACTCGAATTCTGGCAGCAAGCCTAAAGACCGTGGATGATGTTATTGCAACCCTCTTGATAGAAGTGTCTGATATCACTCTTCCGCTCGAACTTCTCTTGAAACTTGGTGACCACGAGCTATCGCTCAAAGCGATAGAAGAATTTACTACTTACACAAGAGCAACAGGATAACCAGTAGGAGAAAGTATTCTTTTGTACAAGGATAAGAAAATGTTAAAACCAGTGATTGAACCGGGTTCCCCCCTGCCTTTCTTAAAGAGCGGCATCGCTCAAGTGGCCATCCTTGTTAAGAACCTTGAAGAAACTGTTGAAAATTACTGGAACATGTTTGGCATCGGCCCTTGGCATTTCTACACTTACGCAAAGCCATTCGTCAAGAAAATGTCCTATCATGGGCATCCAGCAGATTATAAAATGCGTCTTGCCTTATCACAGATTGGTTCATTGCGAATCGAGTTGATCGAAGTGAAGGAAGGCAACTCAATCTATGCAGACTTCATCAAAGAGCATGGCTATGGCATCCATCACCTAGGCATCCTGGTTGAAGATATGAATAACGCGCTGACACAGGCCTATTCTGCAGGACTCAATATGATCCAAGATGGATCAGGTTTTGGCCTCCATGGGGATGGGCATTATGCATATCTTGAAACAGAGGAACTGCTGGGTGTAACTTTGGAACTGATACAACGACCACAGGCCAGGGTAAAGCCTGAAAAAATATACCCTTAAAACATTACAACTTGAATAACAGGATATGAAGTTCGATTTTAATCGGCATCACTTGACCTGATTTCCTGTTGAGCATTTTGGGGCCTATCCATAAGCCTGGCTGGCATCGGTAATTCCACAGCCTTCGCTAACATATCTTTTGGTACAACCTTCGGGGGGAAGGTCAGTTCCGTCTTGGGCATGGGATGCCTTCGGCACGCCCGGGATTGTCACACCATGCTTCAAAATGTGGCAAATGAAAATGACCCCAACAAACCTGGCAAAGTGCGGTGAATGAAACGCAGTGGACTGTGACAACCTGGAAGTCTATACGCCCGAAGTGGAAATCGCCGGGTTGCAATTGATTTATATCAACTTTGGCCTATTTTGTAACGCCTCCGCCAAATGCGGCGTTTGTATCTCGTCACTCCTCGCCAGATCTGCAATCGTGCGTGCCAGTTTCAACACGCGGTGATACCCGCGTGCCGATAGATTGAGTTGTGTCATTGCAGAACGCATCAGGCTTTGGCTTTGATCGTCTAATTTGCAAAATTGCCGTACGTCCCCGACGCGTATATCTGCAATAGAAATTATTCCTTTTAATTCTCCATTCGAAAAACGCTTATTTTGAATATCTCGCGCGACCTGGACACATGCCCAAATCACTGCGCTAGACTTTCCCACTCGATCTCCGCTCAACTTTTCGTAGTCCACTCTGGGGACTTCGATGTGGATATCAATCCGGTCGAGTAGGGGACCGGAGATGCGTTTTTGGTATTTGGTAACGACAGCTGGAGCACACGTACAGGCTTTTTGTGGGTCACCAAGATGCCCGCAGGGATAGGGATTCATGGCTGTAATCATAAAGTGGTAGACCTTGGATAATAATTCTTATTGTACGGATTAGAAAGAGTCGGCTCAAATCCACTTTTTTTTGGAGACTGTAGCAGATCTACCGATGGGCAGGCATAGTGAGGTTGAACCGGCTTTCGGCAAGTCTAGACAAGCCTTCTTGGAAGTAATTCCAAGGCAATATCGCCAGAATCCGGCCAGAAATGTATTGGTTAGAAATAGCCCGAACACAAATTCTGGCGCTTTGAGCAATTTCTGCGGTGAAATCACCTTTGTTTGGTTCGGAGATTGCCTAAAAGCCAACAATGAGACTGTTCGCCCTTTATCTGATGATTGCAGAATCCGGCAAGAAATTGCACGAAAAACAGGAACTGGCCCCGTTTCGCATCCAACGGCACACAAAACTTGCAGTTTTTTTGAAAGATGCCTCTCCAAGTCGGTATCTGTGCTACAGTGTCAAATTTTCTCCAAGGTTGGCAGGCGTTCACCCTTCTTGCGCATGCGTCCCATCTTTCCTGGCGCAGGTTTATTTGGCTCATACAGAGCAGCGTCCAGACGAAAACGCGTAATCATGCAAATTGGATTTTTTAGTTGGCGCAACTGCCAAAGCAGGTCAATTACGGCAAAACTACTGTCTGCCACGACCACCAGTGGGCGCTTGGGAAGCCAACGACGGAGTTGCAAGACCATCTGATACGCCCACTCGGTGAGTTTCTTGTGTTTGCGAGACTTGTCTGTGTAGTAGCGCTGGGAAGGCGCAAGCACTGTGAGGAAGGCGAAGGCCCGTACTAGTTTCGCCCACGGAATAGGCGTCAGGAGCATCAAGCTCAGCCAACGCAAGCCACTAGCTTTCGCAAAGTAGCTGTGACTGGAACGAACAGGTTCACGATATATCCCTTTCGCTTTGATCTTCGCTACACGACGACGTTCAATCGTATCATGCAAGCCTATGATGATTGGACCCCTGCTTGCAAAAGTACTGATCAATAATCCTAACAAAATATGGCTGGCTTCCAAACTTGACGATACTGCACGATTGAGAACACGATGATAATTTTGAAAATGTTTTTTGCCGCTCAATCCCATCACGCGCAATACCGCTGTGACAGTCCGTTCAGCAGGAACAAGGATTGCTCCAACGAGAAGTATTCGAGTATGTTCCCAAATGCGCTTCGAGAAAGCCTCGCAAAGCCTCCAAGGATCGTGATATGTTCTGTTTGGAGGGTCGGCATTGGCTACCTCTTGGTCGAGTGTTTGCCTTTAGCTTACCCTGTTTTTTGTGAATACCCAAATGGATGAAGTCTAGCTTAGGTTGGATATTTACATCAATCGTTTTTATCGGCGGCAGAAATTATACAGAAATCCCAGCGCTGTCATTTAACGGTTGGCTGAGCATATTGTCCTTGGGCATCTTTTGCTCGGGGCTTGTCTATACCGCATGGTATGACGCACTGCAAGCCCTGTACGCGGCGAATACTGGTGTGTTCCTTTATATCGAACCGCTGATCGCCATGGTTGTCACATTTTTTGTTTTGGATGAGGCGATCACCGTTGCGTCAATTGCTGGGGGTGGAGTCATTACGTTTGGGGTCTGGCTGGTAAACAGGAATTAGTCAGTCAGATTAAAATTGTAGAGGAAACTACATGGTATCTTGACTGAATATTGTGTTAGATTTAGAAATATAATTATGAAACAACGAGCCAAAATTACGCGGCGCGATTTCCTAAAAGTTCTTTTGGCAATGGGAGGTGGATTACTCGCCGCTCGTCTAATATATCTCTCAAGATCAAGCGACCTATCTGCACTTATCCCATCCACTACAAATCTACCCAAGATTCATTCTGACAAGATAAAAAATATTATCTTTTTCATTCAGGAGAATCACTCGTTTGACAATCTCTTCGCAGGTTTCCCAGGTGCAGACAGTAATCATGCAGCTAACAAATGTTCAGATGCTCTATCAAAAGATCCACCACACAAACATAGCGACTCTTTGAAAGTTTAATGGTGCTTCAACAGATCAATCAAACTGCTCATATGCCGAAACAGATGCACCAAATTACTGGAAAACGGCACGTGCATTTACATTGTGTGACAATTATTTCAGCGACATGCGCGGTCCGTCCCACCCAAATTATTTGATGATGACTGCCGGACAATCTCCTATTATTGATGCTCCTTTACCCTCTGATGTTTGTCCTGAATTTTGCCTTGATATTCCCGTATTACCTAATCGTCTCGATGAACGTGGCTTGACGTGGCGCGATTATGGTGGCATTTTCACTGACATTAAGAGTTTGGTCGGCCGGCACGAAGTAATGGATTCCAACGCCGAGCAATTCTTTGAAGATGCCATCGCAGGGACTTTGCCAAATATTGCCTGGCTCAATTCAGGTTTTTTGCTGGATGGTGATGCGAAGAGTGGTCATCCTCCAGCTAGTCTGTGTGGAGGAGAAAACTATGCTGTCAGTGTCTTAAACGCGGTGATGAGTAGTCCACAATGGTCAACGACGGCATTGTTTTTGGTTTGGGATGATTGGGGTGGCTTTTACGATCATGTCCAACCTCCCATTTTGGAACTGTGGAAAGATGGAACGCCGATGCGGTATGGATATCGTGTTCCTTGTATTGTCATCAGTCCCTATGCTCGCTCTGGCTATGTATCACATGGACTACATTCACATGTTAGTTTACTGCATTTTGCAGAGATAGTTTTCGACTTGGAACCCTTGACCGAGCGCGACGCTCAAGCAAGTAATATGCTGGATTGTTTCGATTTTGATCAACAGGCTCTCCCACCGCTTGCCCTTACGCCACGTCAATGTTCATAATTGACCACAAGTGTCAGATAGGAAATATATATTTGCCCTGTCCCCTCAAGCAAACAGCAAGCATGGTTCCTAATCATTGAAAGCGGTTAACTTTCTGCTGGCAAATCAATCACATAAATTATCCTGAGAGGAGTAAACTTGCGCTTATATGATTTGCATTGAACCGCCGTCTTGCAGATGCAAATCTTAAACTTCTGCGTAGTTTAATTAAATCCACCGGAGGAGAAACCCCATGAAGAACAAACCGTATTTGCTCTTGAGCAGTTTGGTATTAATCAGTATGCTCCTGGCGGCATGTGGGAGCCCAGCCAGAACTGAGCCACTCACACTAGTCAAGACTCGAGCACCCGTCGCAACAGAAGCACCTACCCAGGTACCCACCGAAGCACCAACCGCGACACCTGCACCTACTGGCCCACTGACTGTTCTCATCGACAATGACGAAGGTCCAATCACACCTGCCAACTTCAACACCTTTATCGGCGGCTGGATGGTAGGTTGGGTATACGATGCACTTTATATCCAGTCCCCTGACCTTCAATTTATCCCTGCTCTGGCTACTTCAGCAACGCCCAGCGCTGACGGACTCACATGGGATATCAAATTGCGCGAAGGCATCAAATGGCATGATGGCGAACCTTTCACATCGAAAGATGTGATTTTCAGCTATGACTTCCTCACGAAAGCCGGCCGCGCCAATAGTCTGGCTGCCATCGACAGTATGGAACCAAATGGTGATAATGAAATCACCATCCACCTGAAGGAAACTCAACCATTCTTTATCAATGAGGGATTGGCAACTACATATATCCTGCCTGAACATATCTGGAAAGATCAAACTCCTGTCAGCGGCGAGCTCAGTCAGTTCCAGGGAATGATCGGCACCGGTGCATACAAACTTGCTGAAGTACAGCCGGGTCAGTTTTACAGGTTTGAAGCGAATCCAGATTATTATCGAGGCGAACCACGCGTCAAAGAAATCATTGCCAAGATCGTCAAAGATCGCACACAGCAATTCAACCAACTGCGTGCTGGCGAAGCGGATGCCGTACTTTCATCGGTACCGCCCGCATTCGTGTCTGACCTTCAAAGCAGTGCTGACATCAAATTAGCGCAAGGCTCCGATTTTTTCAACTATGTTTTCTATGCCAACGGCTCGCGGAAACCGTTTGATAATCCTGCAGTTCGACAAGCCATCTCCAAAGCGATTGATACCAAAACATTAGTGGATGTTGTTTTGCTTGGTCAGGGTGTTCAACTACCACTCAATTGGTATCACCCTGATTTACCGTGGTCAATCAATATTCCCCACGTTTTTGATCCGAAGTCAGCAGCAGCAGACTTAGAGGCGGCTGGACTTGTCGACTCAGATGGAAATGGCATCCGCGAATTCAATGGCAAGGACACGGCTTTTGGTATGCTCTGTGATGTCAACAGTCCGGTTGAAATCCGCGCCACTGAATTGATCGCGGGCTGGCTTAAAGATGTGGGCATTGGCACACATCGAATCTGCCAGGATATTGACCTGTCGGTTTCACAGGTTTGGCCCAATTTCGTGGCTGTCCCTAAACCCGACTATGATATGGCAATCTGGGGATGGTCCGCTGTCCCGCAAGTCAGACGCGGCTTCGTACGTTTCATGACCAATTGCGACTTCGGCGGCGCAAACGGCTGGGCCAACCTGACAGGAACGTGCGATAAGAAATTTGATGATTTGATGGCTGAATTTGTCTCCAACCCAGATCCCTCAAAAACAGAAGATCTTGCAAAACAGATTCAGAACAGTCTGGCAACAAACCTGCCATTTATTCCGCTCATGTCACCGGGTGGCAACTTTGCCTATCGTCCTGCGGCATATGATGGCTGGGTTTATATGAAAGGCACTGGCATCATGACGGTATGGTCCTTCCTGCCTGAAGGCGCACAGAAAATTCCGTAGTCATCGTGCCAATATTTGAACCAAATCTTGATCTGCTTAGGCAGGCACTTGGCAACAACTTAAAGGACTGCCACGCAGAGTTGATAAAAATCGCGCTTGGATGGAGCCGCGTGTATCGAGTGACCTTGAGCACTCAAGGTCACTCGACGCGCAATTCAGTCATCGTCAAGACGATTGATCCTTCTGGCCCAGCTACTCTTTTCGAAGCGGAACGCGAACTACGTTTTTATCAAACCCTACATTCAAAGCTTTCCATCCCCAAACCTGAAATATATTTTCTGACCACGGACGAAGCAACCGGCTTTCATGTGATCGTGATGGAAGATTTGGCTTCAACTCATCGAGCTCCATCTCATCCCTATCAATGGACGCTGGCTGAATTGAAATCGGTTCTGCGTGCCTATGCCCATCTTCACACAAGCAAAATTGAAAATCTGAATTATGCCTGGCTGGCACCTCGTCATGAAAACCAGTTGGATTTTGAAAAAATCCCCGAACAGGTTGCCGTGGTCCAGCGGGCGGGAATTTGGGACGATTTGCCGGAACTTCCCGATTTAATCGCATATGCCAGCGAAAGTTGCAAGAAATATATGGACGAAATTATAACTCTCCTGCATGAAGATACAACTCCGGCCAATGCACTCCTTCCCAAAGCTTTGGATTCACAACTTGCGACTCTCATTGACTGGCAGGATGTTGGGATCGGCATGCCTGAATTTGATCTCGCCTATATTGACCTGCAACCTTTCGAAAGTGGACGCCTCATTCCACGTTCGAACCTGCTCGACATCTATTGGCAGTACCGCGCTGAAATAGACTCTGACATCCCATGCGCTGAGGAACTACGCGCTCGCCAACTCCATGCAGATATCGTGACCGTGTTGTGGTTGACCAAAGTAGCCAGCCACGTCGCGCTTCATCCTTACCCTGAAGGAACGTACCCTCACATGCACTGGATGTCGGAGTATAGTGTTGTGTACAACCGCATGAAATCACTAGGACAAGAAATACAAAATCAATGAAGAACTTTAGCCGCCGCGCTTTCGAGTTCATTCTCACATTCTTTCTTGCCATTTCTATTAACTTCTTTTTGCCGCGTCTCGTCCCGGGCGATCCCATTAGCTTGATCGCAGGCAATGCTGCCCCTCAACTTGGAAAGGTGCGTCTGGCAGCTTTACGTGCACAGTATGGGCTGGATAAACCTTTATCGGAACAGTACATCATTTATCTCAAACAGTTAGCGCATGGTGACTTGGGTATGTCCTATCGTTACAGCGGAGGCAAAACGGTCGTTGAAGTTTTAAGCGAGAACTTTCGTTGGACACTTCTACTTGTTGGCACCAGTCTCCTCCTGGCTTTACTGATCGGCTCCGCTTTGGGAATCTGGTCTGCAATAAAACGTGGCGATCCAGTTGATTTCGGCTTGCTCAGTGGAATGTACATCCTGCGATCCATCCCACCGTTCTGGCTGGCAATGTTATTGATTCCAATATTTGCCATTCAACTTCATTTTCTTCCCGCAGGCGATTCGTATTCCATCCCGCGTTTACAAGGTTGGGCAAATTTCAAGGATGTTATACGCCATGCACTCATGCCTGTTTTTATTCTCACTGTAGCATATCTGCCAAGCGCATTTCTGATCATGCGAGCCGCAATGTTTGGCATTATGGAATCAGATTACGTCCGCACAGCCCATGCGAAAGGTGTGCCGAATCACTGGGTTGTGTTGAAGCATGGATTGCGCAACGCTTTGTTGCCAGTGCTTACCTCGTTCATGGTTGATTTCGGTCAAATGCTTGGTGGCGTGACTGTGATTGAAGCAGTCTTCAACTATCGCGGCATCGGCAACATGATGTTTGATGCGGTGAAGTCGCGCGACTATCCATTGTTACAAGGTGGATTCTTGTTATTTACTGTAACAATATTATTGCTCAACATCATCACTGAATTAATCTATCCATTTTTGGATCCGCGGTTGCGGAGAACCAGATGAAAACTCGAACTCTGGCAGACTTAAACAAGCGCATCTCTCCGCCCCGACGATTGGCGCGTCTTGCCGGTTGGATCGGAACCTCCGTGTTGACTCTCATGTTTATTTTCGCATTATTCCCAACTGCCATTGCGCCTTATGATTTAACAAAAAGTGTTGCCCTGCCGTTACAAAAACCGGGCAAGCAAAATATTTTAGGGACCAACGATCTGGGGCAAGACTTGTTCAGCGAACTCATTGCAGGCACACGTGCATCCCTTTTCACAGGTCTCATTGTTTCCTGCATTACGGTTTTGGTGGGTGTAATTGTAGGTGTTGCCAGTGGATATTTAGGAGGCTGGATCAACTCACTGCTTATGCGCCTCACTGATTTAATTCTAGTGCTTCCATTCCTGCCATTGGTCATTCTAATCAGCGTTTACCTTGGTCCAAGTCAGCGAAATATTATTATTGTGCTATCGACTTTCTTCTGGGCAGGACCCACCCGATTAATCCGCGCTCGTGTTCTAAGCACACGTTCGGACACCTATATTGAAGCTGCACGAGCCCTGGGAGCGAATCCGCTTCAAATCATGACTGGGCATTTATGGTCGAGTGTGAAGCCGCTGGCTGCGGTACAAGTCGTTCTGGTTGCATCAGCCTCGATTCTCGCAGAATCAAGTCTGAGCTTTTTGGGTCTTGGCGATCCATCCGGAAAAAGTTGGGGGACGATGCTTTATTTCGCGCGTGCCAGTGGAGCCTTTCTCTCCGACGCATGGAAATGGTGGGTGCTGCCCACTGGATTAATGATTACACTGACTGTGCTTGGACTTGGATTGATTAGCTACAATCTCGAACAAAGGATGGTAAGTTTTACCTGATGAATTTCAAAATAGATCTTTCGCTTGAGGAGCAACTGGCTTATGAGTTCACCCATTACTGGCGCGACGAAACGTATCGTCCCAATTTGCAAAGCATCAATTGGCTACGCTTTGCAAAGCTTTTGACGCACAACCGTATGGCTGTGCTTGCCTTGCAGGTATTTGAGCGTGAGAGTGTCCCTATTCCTTCAGACGCGCAAAAGCTCCTGAGTGAGCAGACCGAAAAATATGGACGCTCTGCCTCCAAACTTGGTGATGCGCTGATCACCTATCTCAAACCTGCTGAAGTTCACAATATCAAAACGATCGTACTCAAAGGGCTTTGGCTGTGCGAAAAGATCTATCACCATCCATCCATGCGTCCGGGTGCTGATATTGATATCCTCGTCCATCATCAGGATGTCGATGCCTGCCTAAAAGTGCTCGCAGAGCAGGGTATTGATGAGTTCTGGCCGAATTTGTTAAAGGATGAGTATTTCACACGCCATCATTTGCATCAACAACGCTCCACACAAGACTTGAGTGTTTGGTTCGAAATCCATTGGGCATTCGATCACCCCTATACACTGCTTAGTGTGAATTATGAAAGCATCTTCAAACGCGCAAAGCCTGCTCAATTACTTGGCGCGCCGATCCAGGAAATGGCATTACCAGATTTGTTACTCAGCCTCGCCATTCACCTTGTCAAACACGCAGTTTATTTACCCAGTCTAATTGACCGGGATGATTTGCCTCGAATTATCCTGGCGAATGGCATGTTGATGTATTATCTCGATGTCACGGAGACTATCAAAGGCAACCCAGAAATTGACTGGGATCTAACAAACAAACTTGCACACGAGTGGGGTGCGGTGGATATCCTTGGCTCTGTGCTTCAAGTGTGCAAGAGATATTTCGACGCGCCTATTCCGGACAACGTCCTTTCGGCGCTTCCTCTTTCAAGGCATGGGATGGTGACTTCGCAAATTGATGGCGCGCGCTGCCGAGCAGGAATTAGCCGCTTATGAAGGTCGCACAGGAAGCCGTTTTTGGAAACTTCTATTGGCATCAAATGGTGCTTTCATCCTCCGTCCCATCCGCATGCTGGAAACGATCTCATACTTTTTTCCTCCCGCTGATTTTCTGCACAGGCGTTATGGGCAGATCGGTTTGATGAAAAGAATACGTCATCTCTTCACTGCGTTCTCACAAACCATTCGCTTTGGGTGGGATACATTCTATTTTGGCATGGAAAGATATTTTCGCCTCAAACGATTGGGGAAAAGTGCGTCACTATCCAACCGATTGGAAACTCATCTTTGAAATCGATTCTGCGGTTTCCCCAACTTCAAACTGAATTTGGGCTTCAGACGGTTACTTTCTTCATCCTGGATAGCTTGGCAAACGTAACCGATTTCGCCTTCCATTTTTGGATGGGGCGCGTTCTGATCCCTGCTGATTTTGCCGTTCTCCAAACGCTCAATTCCGTGACCTTGGTGTACACGACCGCCAGCGGAGTCTTTCAACCAGTCGTTGGTCGCTTTGTCGCTGAAGCACACGGCAAAGGACATTATGATTCAATGCATATCATATTTCAATCGTTTCTACGAGCCGCATTCTGGCTTGGATTAATTCTTGGGACCGTTGTCTTTATATTTTCAAATAAAATTGCGCACTTGATCAATCTGCCCACTTGGACAATCCAAAGCAGTGCCATGCTCATTTTTCTCAGCACACTCCGCCCCATCGCCGCCGGTGTTCTTCAAGGACAGGAATACCTCATTCTATTTGGTCTTGTACGCCTTGCTCTATCACTAGGGCGTATCATCTTTGTGTTCTTTTTGATTCAAGCAGGTTTTGGCTTGACCGGTGCTGTCTTCTCTTTGCCATTCGGTTGGTTTGTCAGTGTGCTTTGTGCATTTCTACTGCTTGGCAAACCGTTATGGCTGAAAAGCACCTCCCTCTCTCACGATCTCTTGAGTTCAGCTTGGAAACTTTCATTTTATGCCTTGCTAGCATATCTTGCCTATATGTCACTTTCGAGCCTCGATCTAGTATGGGTCAACCAACACTTGAGCGGTGAAGCAGCAGGTGCGTACGCCGCCCTTGTTTTAATGCGGCGGATCATTGCGCTTCTGCCTGGCGTTGCAGTGATCATTATGTTCCCACGTGTTGCTTCTACACTTGTACGAGGAGAACTTCCGCATCTTTTGTTAATCCGCACTGCATCTCTCATTCTCGCGACAAGTGGAATACTAACAATCTTTTACTTTCTTTTTGCAGACCAACTTCTCGTCATTATTTTTGGCAAGGCGTATCAAGTTGTCTCTCCGCTTCTTGGCTGGATGGGAATTGCCATGATCGGTGTATCGTTGTGTTCAATCTGGCTCAATTATTATCTTGCCGAAAAGCCCCGCAATTTTGTAATCTTATTGGGAATGGCCGTCGCACTGGAATGGTTTCTCCTAAATACCCTGCCGCCTTCCCTACAAAGTGCTATCTTTGCGTTTGGTGCAACAGGCTGGTTACTTACGTTTGCCGGTCTTGGGCTTTATCTTTTCAACATTGGGAGATTGCAACGACGAGCAAACCTCGTCTTGCAATAACCAAAACCCATGCCTGATTACAACGAACTCTATCGCCAATATCGCCATCGAATGGAAGATTTTTGGTCCCGCAGTATAAACAAGCTCAATTACGAAAAGACGATTCACATCTTTGGACATCCAGTTATCTTCGACAGTAACCATGAAAAGGTACTGGAATCAGCAGTTCTGGCGGAATCAATGTATTCAACTTTGGACTCGCATGATAACTCGGTCTGGCATGTCCATCTCACAGTTCACGATTCGGACCCTTTGCCTGCTCCCCCTCCTGAGCGCCTCATCGACCTCGTCCATTACACGGGCGCGGACGACTGGCTTTCGATTGGCTTTCGAGAGTGGGGGCACTGTTTTGTAAATATGCTACGCGGTGAAGCACATGCAGTTCTGTCATCTTTGCTCGCAGAAAAGCCAGAGCAAGTTTGCCAGGTTTTGATCAACACGATTCTCACCAACTTCATCACCCGTTATAGCTATAGCATGTTACACGCCAGCGCTCTTATCAAGGATGAACAAATCCTTCTCTTGCAGGCGCCACATGGGACCGGAAAGTCAACGACAGCTTTGCGATTACTTTTGAATGGATATCAATTGCTGTCAGATAGCCAGATTTATGTAGGCGAGCAAGATGGGGTCCTATGGATGGGCGGCTTTCCGGTAGGGCGCATCAAACTGCGCACAGACATGCTTCCGCTTTTTCCTGCGATAGCGGCCGAGGCGAAGATAGAACCCGTTCGAAACGAGACCAAGCATCGAGTCGATTTGATCCGGGCGAATCCTGAATCTGTATATTGGCAGATGATGCAAATCCGTCGTGTCGAATACTGTCTGCTTGAACGCTGGGATAAATCCGAAAGCGCCATCGAACCGTTGTCAGCAGACCAGCTCTGGCCGGAGATCATGGTCAATAGTCTGCATTACGATACACCGGAATTATGGGATGAAAATCTTCGCAGGATTGGTTTGATGTTGCAAAAGGCGAAATTGCATCGCCTGTATATTGGCACATCTGAAGATGAAATTATTAGAACTGTAAATCAACTATGGTGAATGAACGACGTTGGCTGGTATTGATCTTTGCCTTATACTTTTTTCTGGCAGTCGGATACAGCCTGCTCATGCCCATCTGGGAGGCACCCGACGAAGCTGCTCATTATCATCTGGCATGGTATCTCCATAATAAGAATACATACGCTTCACCTAAAATAAACTATGAAGCGCAACAGCCGCGCATGTTTTATTATCTGGGCTCTTGGGTCTTGCGTACATTGGACAAAATCAACCCTACATATACAACCTATTACCTCCCTAAGGAATACGTTTATAACATCCGTGTTCGAGAACGAAGATTCGATTGGACGGATAAAAATTATCGCTTTTTATTGGGTGTATATGTCTTGCGTTGGATCAATATAGTCTTCGGTGGCATCGCAGTATGGCTGAATTGGAAAACGTTCAAACTGATCATTCCCGAGAAAGAAACCTTATGCCTTGCTGCGCTTAGTATCGCCGCGTTGATTCCGCAATATCTGCATATTATGTCCTCTGTTAATAATGACGGGCTTGGCACGCTCGCAGGTGCGTTGCTTTTTTACTTGTCAATTCAATTCTTGAAGGAGTCATCGAATCTGCTTGGCTTGCTTTTTAATTGTGCTTGCTGTTGTCTTGCCACTGTCCACAAAGCTGACAGTGCTGCCAATCAGTGTGGCTGTGCTTCTTCTTTTGGTAGGGAAGTGGCTTTTGGGATTTTCTCAAAAGAAATGGTTGATCTATTCAGGCTTGTTGGGTTTACTTGGGACGGGAATTTTTTACATCTTATTTCGTGAAAGCCTTCAATTTGCTATTAGCGAAATTACGTGGCGATTGTTCAGCCTGAGCAAAAACGCTCTGACATTTAAGTATATAAGAAGCATCACAAGTCAAATCATCTGGACGTTCTGGGGTGAGGTTGGCTGGCTGGCAGTGGGTCTTCCATCCTGGATGATTTATCTTCTGACTATACTAGGCCTGACAGGCATGACGCTCCAAGCTGGTGGACTCATCAAGCGAAGGTTGGATTATCCGCAAGGCGCTCTTTGGCTGGCTACCTGGTTGATTGCAATCTTATCGATTCTGGCAGTTTTTCGAAATGGATTGACTACGATTGCCTTACAAGGTCGCTTTTTATTTCCTGCGATGGGTGCGTTATCCATCCTTATGGTCGCAGGATGGCATGATGTTGGATCAGAAAGAGTTCAACGTTATCTTCCGCCATTCATCATTCTATTATTCTTGAGTTGTAATATGATTTTATGGTTGACAGGAATCATACCGGTCTATTATCAGCCTTTCCTCGACTAAACAGAGAAAATCAGGTGTGAGGATAAGAAATGAATTCTGGCATCGTAGCAATTGATTCTCGTCTTGTGCGGAAAGCAATTCTAGTTATATATCTCTTTGTCTATTTGATCATGGGTATTTATACTGAAAGCAAACTGATCGAATTATTTCCCATCCCAGAGCATTTGCTTCAGGATCAAAGATATTACAACCGCGCACTCGATGCTGCTCTTGAACATAGAGATCCTTATGCAAATCGAAACATTGGAACAGGCTATCTATATCCACCACAAGCGCTTCTGATTATCGAACTTTTTAGCCGTATCCAGCCGCTTTTGCTTAGATTCGTCATCTACTCTGTTGTAAACATTACTCTTCTCGGGTCAATGATCTACGGTATTGCCAAATATTATAACTATTCTAATAAAAAAGTATGGTACTGGTTTGTGTTATGTTTCGGTTTTGCACCTTTCCTCGAATTGCTTCAAATTGGTCAAATCAACATCATCACAATGTTCGGGCTATTCATGATGTTTTTTTGGGAAGTGCCCTCGCCAATTCTGAGCGGAGTTGGACTCAGTCTAGCGGCTATCACAAAAGTAACTCCCTTGTTGTTTGTGGGATATCTTATCATTCATAAGAGATACAAAGTCATTGCTGTTGGCATAATTGTGACTATCGTATTAAGCCTTTTGAGCATTCTGCGATATGGTATCGCGCCTCTGCTCACCTATCCCAACGTCTTTGAGGGGCTGCTTAACCAATTCCTACTCACAACAAACTCTCAAACCCTAGCAGCCAAACTTGCGGTCGCAAATTATCCACAGTTCCAACATTTTCTTACCAGACTTCCAGAAACCTTGAGCCAGCCGCTAGGATCGATCGTTGGAACTCTCACAGCACAGTACCGTCTCGTACAACATTCATACGTGCTTTACATTTTGTTGATTCTTGCCATGAGTGCCTTGCTTACGTTGCGTGCCAAGCAACCCAAAGAGCCTTTCTTCATCATTACCGGGCTCGGAATGATGTTGACGCCAAATATTTTGTGGTATCACCACTATGTTTTTATGTTACTGCCTCTTTTAGTTTGGATGGGATGGAGTGGTCTGGATGCGTCAGTTGTTGTTTGGTGTTGCATCGGGCTGTTGACGGTTCAAATCGACAGGCGTTTTCCCCCCTATGGACTCATGATCCATGTTTTCAGCAACATTTCCATGTGGATTGTATTATTCTGGCAGATCAGGCAGTTCTATTCCAGAAAAACTGAAGGTGAGTTCGTTATGTCTCCACAGAATAATCTATAAGACCCAGTTGTGAAATCGTAGGTATGGCTTTGAATATCAATTTTCAGGCACGGAAATGGCTTTCCCTTGAAGGGTTGGCATGGATGGTCGCCATCTGCTATGGGGGATTTTATTTATATGTCGCGTTCAGGCGTATTACGTATCCCTACGATCTTGACTTCATAGAAGACAACATGTTGATGCAAGCAGTACAAGTCTCGCTTGGAAAGCCCGTCTATGTCCCGCCTAACGCAAATTTTGTTCCTCAAGTCTATATGCCGCTTTACACTGTTTTGAGTGGGTGGATTTTCAAACTTATTGCGCCATCGTATCTGACAATGCGTCTGCTTTCATTTTCGGCGACCCTGTTTTCGGCAATCCTCATTTTCTTGATTTCACGAAGACTTAGCAATCATACCGGAATTGCCTTTTGTGCTGCAACGTTATTTCTCGCAGGATATCGCATAACGGGCGGATGGTACGAATTGGCGCGCGTGGATGCGTTGTACATCATGCTGACGTTGGCAGGTACAGCTCTACTTATTTACGGAAGAGAGAATCGCTTCAAGCTTCCCATTGCCGGATCTATTTTAGCTCTAGCTTTTCTCACCAAACAGAACGGACTTTTCTTCGCCCTTGTAGTCATTGGGTTTCTCTTATTCACCATCGGATGGCGGGCATTCGCTTTTGCGATTCCGTTTGCATTGGTTTCAATTCTCCCTGTCTTATATTTGGATCAAGTTTCGGGAGGGTGGTTTTCTATTTATGTTTTCAAGATCGCTTATCTCAGCCCGATTGATTATCAGCGTGTCTTTGTTACCCTGAAGGATGATCTCTTCGGCTCAATGGCCGGTCTGACAGTGATGTTTATGGTCGCAACGATCAGCAGCGTTTGGCGCGAAGGCGGGAAAGGCATCTTAATGGAGCCCTGGAATTGGTTCATTGGTGCCGCATTGTTCATCAGCGTTGCCGGGCGCGCCTCGGTGGGTGGCAATCGCAATAACTTGATGCCAGCGTATACATTTTTAAGTGTCGCTCCAGCGCTTGCAGTACGCGAAATCCGTCTATGGCGGGTCAGGTGGCAGGTCCGTTCAGGAAGCGGCTTGTTTGTCCTCATCATCGTCCAATTCTTATTGACTTCCTTCATTCCAAAGTATCAGCTTGGCTTTATCCCTACTTCAGCCATGAAAAGTGCGGGAGATCGACTGATTTAGCGTATTGCTAGTGTTGACGGTCCGGTACTGGTCTTGATGCATCCGTATTACGCTCTGCTGGCGGGTAAAGAACCAGCAGTAGATATTCAAATGCTTTGGCATGCACGCTTGCGCGGGAAGAAACCGTTACCACACGATTTCGTGAATTGGATTCAAAACCATTATTATTCAGTCATTATCTCTGATGAAAGTTCATTTGAAACTGAAAAGGATATTTCTGAGCTGATCTCAAAATATTATATTAAGGCTAAGTTACTTAATATAAGCCAGGCACCCCTAACAAATACCGGTGTTGTAGTGCGGCCCAAAACAATCTACATACCAAAACAACCATAAACTGTAAATGTTATTGTAAAAACATAAGGCAAGTTGCTGTTTGGTTATCCGGCCATGTATCAGTTTTTGGCAATATTTCAACGCTTTAACTAAACACGCAGACTAGCGTAGGTTTTGTGCAACCAGGGGCGGAATCGTTGAATCAGATTTAATTTTGCACGGGGCAGTGGCAAGCGAGTACCCTCTGCGGTAGCGGAGGTACCGGCTATGACAACTGTTGCTTCGGACTGGTCGCAGGCCAACAGATCTCACGGCATGTTGGTGGCCTTTGGAGAATTCTTGAATCAATATATGCTGATCGGAAAAATGATGCAGTGCCGGTGGATCAGAACACGCGAAAGTTATGGACTGCTGAAAGGGTCGTTCCGACCGCAGGCAGATTTGGTGGCGTTGCGGACATTGCTGCGTCACCGCGCGCAGTTAGTGGAACATCGCGCGCCGCACACTCAGCATATGCAAAAGGCACTGTTGCAAATGAACATCCAGTTGAGCCAGGCGGTGACGGAGCCCAGCCGGTGGCGAAAGATGACGTGGTAGTGCGGGCCTGGGGTCAAGCGGGCTTTGCCCACTACCGCGGAGTAAGTCGGACGCTGGAGGCCTGCGACGAGGAAACGGTGGCTGCGGTGGAAAAGTCATTGATGAATTCAGCCAGCCGTTCATCGCGCTGGCAGTGGATGACTTGCTGCGGCGGGGTGCACCGATCGTGTTCGATTTTGATCTTACGGGTCAGGCTGTGAGTTCGACCAGCACCAGCTACCCGGAAGCTGCCTTTGGGTGGATGAACGACAGTGTGAAACTTGGTTATCAGTTGGCGCGGGTCTGTCTGTCGGGAGCCAAGGGAGAACGAGTCTGGCTGGCCGGTTTTCACCCTCCGGGAGATAGCGTTTCGAGCAAGTGCTTGAAAGAATGGGTGGAAGCCACTGAGACACAGGCTCATATCCGACCGCGGCGACGAACCGAGATGGTCCAAGAGTGCGTGGCAGCGCAAGAAGCCAGTGTCGCTGGTACGCGCCGCTTGCTGGATCAGCAGCAGGCGAAAGCCGGCTGTCTGCGACAAACCCGCCAGGAACTCTTTAGCAAGATCTATCACACCCAGCAGATGCAAAAAGGCTCCCTTTCGCGAAAAAGAGGGGCAGTTTTGCAGAAAAAGCTGCAAAGCTGGCGCAAACGCCTGCCCCGCCTGGAGGCGCAAAGCGCACATGCGGAACGAACGCTTGGCACACACCAGTCTCAACTGCACGAACAGCTGACCAGCCTGACTCAACTGCTCGTCTGGCAAACCCAACTGGAAAAAGAGAATCAAACCAACCCGGATCCACCCCCATATGTGCAGGCGCGGATGGATGCCGGCTTTGCTTCCGGTGAGAACCTGACCTGGCTGTTGGAAATGGGCTACTGTCCCAACACCAAAGCCCCCAACGGGCAAACTGCCACCGCCTTGTGTGCTCATCTGCCCAGAGATCGTCACTGGGTCAAAGTCGGTGAGAGGGTGTCCAGAATGGCTTGAATCACATCAAATCCACACGTGGCAAAAACAGGGGTTGGTTGTCTGGAATAACATCGATAGAAAAATAGAAGCGTTGCCAGGAGCCGAATCCCTGAGATTATTAGGGGAACTGAAATCCCTTGACGCTTGGAAATCGGACGGAGTTTCCATTACTCGTTTGGTATATCGGGTAGAGTTGCCCCAGACACACCAGAGGAAGTGCAAGAAAGGTGAGCCTGAACCCAAGCCTGAAAAGCTAAAAGGCGAGGATGTTTATGAAGAAATCTTGCATTTACCGCCAGAAGCCGGTGCGGAACTGATTGAGCTTGTGGAGGCAAAAAAGCAGATTATTTCTGAAATGGCAGAGCGGGAAAAGCAACGCTCTCAAGAGGCATTGAGACAAGTATGGGATCAATTGATAGAGTTCTCCCGTGAAAAGGAGCTGCGCGAGTTTGATTTTCAAGGTCGATCTTTTGAATGGCAACGTGATGATGCTTCTCGCATGATATGCCACTATCAATCAGCAGAGGGACGGATCTGGCTGGGCAAAGATAAAGTCTTCTGGAAAACCTGCGTGAAACGAGAAGGGCATGCGGGGAATTCACATTATTTTGTAAAACTTGCGGAGGCGGTAGATTGGGTGGAAAAGGAAATAGTTGAATTGGCAAACCAACCAGAAGTGGAGAAAGCAAGGCAATTTTTAAGTGCTGAAGAAAAAAGGGCAAACCGAATGCGCCTAAAAGAAAAATTGAGGAATGGACCCCATTGGGTTGATCCACAGTGGATGGAGCCAGAGCGACTCTCCAATAGAATTCTGATTGATTTGAAAGCTAAACCTATTTCATACAAATCATTCGAGACAACTTGTGGTGATACGTATCAATATCCTGACCGCTATCCGGTCCCAACCAAATTAGCTGGCGAAATAAACCTTGACGTGGGCCATTTCAAGATTGAGCAGTCACTTGGAGATCACTCCGATTTGTACCGGATTACATCACTGACCACTTATTACAGAGAATCGGCTGCCGCGGAACAAGCCCAGAAAGTTTGGGACCAAAGCTGGATCCTGCGTCAACTTAAATCGGGGCAGATTATTCGCGCGCATTTTGGATATCAAGAAGTGGAGACAGATTACATAGTTTATCTAGGTGCATGCCAGGAAGCTGGTGAGCCATGGCATGAGGAAGAAGACCGGACCGCATTCATGGAATGGAAGGCACTGAGCGAATCGCCTAGCTAGTTCGTGTCGAAAAATTCAAGTTTGAACCTTAACATTTTTACGTTTGCGGTGATGGCGGTTGTGTAAGAGCCGGGCGATAATCACCAGATTGGCGACGAGGATGCCCATGCCAACCCAGCGCTCAAAGCCATCGGATGCATGGGCCAGGCAACGCTTCAATTGCACGGTGCGCTTCAGCACGCTGATCCGACCTTCAATGCCGTTACGAAAGCACTGCTCTTTCTTGAACCAATCCTGTTTTTCGTAAGCGCTGCGCTCAGGCGTGCGTTCGCCAGTATGCGGAATGGCGATCTGTGCGACACCCAGGCGGTGTGCCAGGTGTTCATTGTCAGGCGAGAAGAGACCGCGATCGCCGGCCAGCACCCGAGGGGCATGACCGAAGCGTTTGCCATGCTGTTTGAGGAAGGGCGGCAGCCTCTCGGCGTCCGGAGGATTACCCAGGGCACAAATCTGCCAATCACTGAGGAGGCCCTGTTCGACTTCGGCGTAGTTTACCTGATGTCCGAACTCGGTTTCATGCGGTTGTGGTTTACCGCGCCGGATGATTTGGGTGTGAGGCTCCCATAGGCTGGTCACCTTTTGCTGAGCGGGAACGCTTTCGCCCTGGAGCACCCGCCGGGTGGCCTGGTCAATGACCCGTTCCACCAGGGGGCGGATCTGGCCTAGTTGCGAGATCAGGGCCTCAGCGGTGGGATTGTTCTTTTGCTTGCCCAGTGGCTCGGCTGCCTGGGTGGCCTGGTCGGGGCTGAGGTGCGTAATCTCGATCAAATCCCCGTACAGGTGGGTGATCGCCTTCTTCTTGGCCTGCCGGTGGTGGTCTTGTTTGGGCGTGGAGTGGCTCAACTGTCCGATCAGCCGTGCCCGGCGCCGGGCACTTCGCACACGCTTGCGACCTACCCCACCCTCCAATAACTTCCTGGACAGGAAGGGAGCTGCCCCCGCCAACCAGCGGCTCAGTAACCGCACCCCATCCAGCAGCAGTCCGCTATCGGTGGGATAACGAATATTTGTCTCTGTCACGCTTGCATCCAGGCGCAGCTTGTAGCCCTGGGTGAGATGCTTGCTGGCCGCCAGAGCCAACAAGCGATCATTGATCTGATGCTGAGTCTTGCCCTGCACCAGCCGTTCGAGATCATTGAGGGTCGTGTGGTCCGGCACACGGTGGTCATAGACCCGCACCCAATCACGGTAGCCGGCACCATCTCGCACTTCCTGCTCGGTCTGCCGCAACGACCATTGCTTCCGACGACGCAGGACCATTAACCGCAAGCTCACTGCCACGGGAATGGGAGCACGGCCATACTTCGACTTCTTGTAATGCCTGGCCAGGTCGCCGCGCACCAGACCAAACAATTCCGGGTCTTCCAGGATCTAGTCCAGCGCTTGCAGGATCGGATCGCTGAGACGGCTGCCTGGCAGGCTTTCCGGACGCTCATATCGGTCTATAATCATGCTGGGCCTCCAAAGTTGTGATTTGTATGTCGCTATACCAAATCTACTCCTTTCGGTGGCCCTTTGACACATTTATTTCTTAAGGTTCAGATTTTTCGGCCCCAACTTGAGTTTTCCAACGCGAACTAGCTACGCCTTGGATGTAAATGTATATCGAGATTTCCTTGGGGTATCCACCGAATTTATAAGTGACGAACGACTTTTGAAATTCATGCACCAAAATCGAGTAGAGTCTAAGTTTATTCCAGATGAAGTAAGAAGAGAAAGCAAAATATGGTTGGCACAGCATGAGCCGCTTGATTGATATCCCGCCAAGGGTAATTCCGTTAAATATTGAGCTTAATTGATCGTACGACCATATGTGACTAGTCAGGCATGAATCAACTCAATAGTCCCCAGCAAATTCTCTTTTGATAGTCGACCTGAGATGCTCCTTCAATCCGCCAATTCGTTGTTCAATATAATTTCGATGCGGTAACAGCTCTACAGTATTGAGCAGTGACTACGCATTACTTCAAAATCATGACAGCTCGTGAAATTTCCTCTGGTGGATCAAGCCAGAAATGGGACAATTTTTGGACAGCGTCAATCAATTAGGCTTAAATGAGAAATGCTCTTGAATGCAAAATAAGCAAAAACCATGAATTTGAAGCCAAATTCTTGGAGAAATTAGCCGTTGAAGCACCGTGGGAAAACATTGATATTGCGAGCCGTCCAAAGCACTGACGATGGCGGTCATGATGCTCCGAAAAAGAGTGTGCACCCGTTACGCCACTTTATAAGAGAGATACTATTGTGATTCAAAAAAGAAAAGCTGAGGAAAAGCTAACGACAGGTATCATCCAAACAAAAATCAACGTTTTTTGAGATTTTGAAAGAAAGAAGGATCATGTGGAAATCTATTGGATTTCTTTTCTAACTTAAATTCATTATCACCTGAAAGAGAATTAAATCCCTCAAAGTTAGGTTTAGCAAGATGTTCGTAATCCATCCAATTATCCAGAATAATTGCAGTGCGTTTGGTTAGGGGGAAGGATGCCGATTTGGCAACGGCTCGAAGAACCCATGGCATAGCCAGAAATACGAAAATCAGTTGAACACCATGACGCTCTGTAATTTCCTTAGCTTGCCAGAAACGATATACGGTTTCCTTCACGTGTTCCTCGGCTGATTTTTTACCTGTCTCGACCTCCAACCAAACCAGCGTTTCGACTCCTCGGTAAGTTCCCCACACAATGGCATCAGGATTAGCATAGGCAAGGGCTGGCTCAGACCAGGACTGCCAGACCTGGAAGTCGGCTCCGTATGCCTTTTCAAGCCGTGAGCGAAATAATCGGCACATCCTTCGATGCTTCCGTCCGGCATATTTCTGCTCTACGCGTATTGACCTAAACGGGAATTTATAGGGAATATTCCAGGATTGGTGAACGTATTGAAGACCGCGCCGCCTGATTGCCCACAGCGGATCCTTTTTATTCATCATTTCACTACCGCTATCAAAGGGTTGTACTCAACCTGTCTTTCGGACAACCGGGCAAGAATCTTGCGGGTATACGTAACTCCAAAACCCGCCAAGGAAGCGATTTCCTTCACGCCCGCCATCTCCATTCGAGCCATACACCGAAGGATCTTAAGTTCGGCTTTCTGGGCTTTCGTGAGGTTGGCTTCATCGAATACCGAACACCCGAATTGAGGTTGTGGCCAGGGCCAGTCTATGACCCATGGTACAGTAGGAAAACCAACGACAGACAACTCCTGCCCTACTGGGGAAACATTGACCATTATCTTCTGACCACGTAGTGCCCACTCTAACGCGGTAATATACCAGTCCCCTGGTGAGTCCACCTGGACCCAAAGGCAGGGCAAAGAGCGGTACTGTTTGAGCTGCCTGTACACTCCCTTGATCACCTTGGCTCTGGCTGATGGAGGCAAACCATCACATGCATTGACGCGATAAATCCACAAATCAATCCAGGAGCCATTATTCCAGATCTCGCGTTGCGCCCATGTAACAGGTAAGGTGTATTGCATTGTCAATTTTTAGAAACCCAGGAGTTGTGGTACATAAGCCATAGACTGTCGCACCCGCTGGAGGACCGGTGACTTGTTGCCCGGAAAAAGAAAATCAAAAACCGACGTTGGATATCCAAAATAATAGCTATCTAACGTCATCAGCAGTTCTTCGACGGCTGGGAAAATAAACTCAGCAGCAGTTTGGTAACGCCGGTGCATAAATACTCGCATGTCCAGTAATTGCTGGATTGGGTCACTGAATAGGTCAGCCACCGCGCCCCCAAAAAGCGACCGTTGTACATCCGGTATTTCGGACGTGATCAGAGGTTGACGGATCGAAGATTTCAGTTGCTCCCTTGCGGCTCGTCGCTATGCGGAGGAGCAAAATCGTTGCCGCATCCAAGTCATCCGAGTGCACGGAGGCAGATGCAAACCAGGATACCCACTACGTTGCAGGATCTCCTGCAAAAAGAGATATCCAAAATGCAGGTGCTTTGTGTCACCTGGAACAGTCATGGTCTTTAGCGCCGTTAATACTCCTAAAGCGGTTGTTCCTTCGATCGTATTGCAGGGATCGAATTCAGCTTCAATGGAGCCATCCACATACGGGATACGCATGTATTTCGCCGCAACCCTGGCAATCGCTTCCCTTGCTGTGCGTCGATATCATCCAGGCTGAGTATCACAAAATCCCCCGTATATTGATTGCGTCGCATCAACTCGTGGATATCATTTACCACCCAGGGAGTGACTGTGAAATAGACTGAGGTTGCGCTTGCCAGTTTAGCGATCACCAGTTCCTGTGAGGTCCAGTCCAGGCGCTCTAAATCATCTGCCAGCAGCACCCAACGCCGCGCGGCAATCAGCTCGTCCACCTTCGCCACAAGCTGCAAGCGTTGCTCATCGCTGCACGACATGCCGTTAATTAGCTCAGCGACGATAAATTGGGGGAGACTGTATCCCTGCTTTATTCGTTCCAGGAACGTCCTTAGGGAGAACACGAAGTAATAACAGCCGTAGAGATTCTTTTGATTGCCCAGCAGCGCAATGGACTGCAATAGGACACTGCGTCCGCTTCCAGGCAGTCCGGCGATCGTTCCAGTCCCGTTTGCAAGGTAATTGGGCAGATGTTCCGACCTGATTGCGTGGGGTTCCCTCTTTGCATGAACGGATCGTCCTACGCATTCGGCAATCGGTATTTGGATACCGTATGCAGAAGACGACAGAGAACACGTAGCCATCGTGTACTTGTTGATCAGCGTGGGTAGGTCAATCGCATCGTCGCTCTTCTTGATCGCAACGGTTGATACAGGTGCAGGTGTGGAGGAAACCAGCTCGAAAAGCTCTGAAAGGCAATCACCAAGGAAACTGATCATGGACTTCATAGCAGACTCTGCGTAACGCCCGGCTGTCTTTGGAGAAGAAGACTTCAGCCAGGACAGATGCAACATTTCAGGGCTGCTAACTGTCATTTGTCGGCCGGTCATACTGCTATGCTTACGGAGCAATTCAAAAACGGATTCCTCAACATGAGGATCTTCGAATGCATCTAACGCCTTATTGATCGAGCATCCGCGGTGTAGGAAGTCAAAATAACGCAGCTGGATGATGACGAAGCCCGTTAGAGCTTTGTTGACACCTTTTGTACCGAGCGCCCGGCTTATCAGCTCTGCCAAGGCGTGCTGCATGAAATCGGATAGGAAAAAGTCGTCAGACGGTATAGATACGTCAGGGATGGATAAGTGCATCGCTATTTTCTGACGCAAAGCCGGCGGCAATGCCGTGGGCTTAGGATTGTCGCGGATATGTTCCAGGATACCTAGCAGTTGGATTTCTTCGTTCGTTTTTTCTTTGGTGGATCTTCTCATCGCAGCATAGTAGTTTCCGTTCTTGGATTGGCACTAACCATAATGATATATGGGCTTTAAAGGGGGTGGGTGCTCGACCGACGCGATCCCGGACCAGTCGATCTGATTTCAGTCCCAAACCTGACCAAAAAATGTCCTAAAACGCTGGAGTGCCAAGCCGAAAATTTGTATATTGTGCGCAGAGTATAAACACATGGCACATATTCGACTTCCACACTCCGCAATTATCAAAAGCCCAGGACTGCTCCCGATGCTCTACACGGTCAGCGAAATTGCTGCAGCCTTGGCTGTACCTGAGCGCACATTACGAGACTGGCTCGAAGCCGGAGCTCCTCACGATCGGGAGCAACATGCACGTATATGGATCCACTGGCCGAAAATTTGCAGGCTGGGTTGCGGAAATGCGTGATCCGGTCAAAAGGCGAAAACTTAAGGATGATGAGGCGTATTGCATGCGCTGCAGCCAGGCGGTGCAGATGACCGATGTATCCATCAAAGCCATGCAGGGTAAGCTGATCCTGATCCGTGGGAGGTGCCCAAACTGTGGCTGTACCATCAATCGAGGCGGGCGCTTCCCACCTATTCCGTCAACCAAATAACAGCAAAGGAAATCAATTATGCAGAGTGATACTGGACTGGTGTACCGAGGAAATTTCCTGCTTGTACAGGAGTATCTAGCCTATTTGCTCCAGGTCAAAATGAAAAACCCTAAATCGGTGGAGCGCTATCGTTTCTGGCTTAACCATTTACTTCTCTGGGCAATGGAGGTGCCTCTGCAGAAAGCGCAGTTTATCAAAACGCCGTTTGCCGATTATGTGAAACACAAGAAATTTGCGGCGGAAAGCCAGAAGAAGATCGTGGAAACGGCGCGTGCGTTTTTACGTTGGGCAAAGCTGTATCACGAGAAGCAGTTTGCCAGCCTGCCGGCTTTCTGGGTAGAGGATCTGACGCCGATCAAGGTCCACCGGAGGAGTACCGATAAATATGTGAGTTATGAGCTGGACTTTATCCATTTGAACATTTACAAAAAGCAGGGTAAGCTAAGACAAATCTCCAGCAAGAGAGGTGTCAAATGCTCACCCTGCCCGATGAATATAGCACACTGTTTGCCCAATTGCGACCCTGCTTCTCGAAACGGATCTGGAAGCTGGCGATGGTTTTGCTGATCGGAGCCATTCTGGCTCCAGGCAAGCGCACCGTAACTGCCATACTGGGTATCATGGGCTTGAGCCAGGAGCGGCATTTTCAAAACTACCATCGGGTGCTAAACCGGGCGGTCTGGTCCAACCTGGCGCTCAGTCTTGTTTTGTTGGGTTTGCTGCTCAACACGTTTCTGCCTTTCGGGCCAGTGGTGATCGGGATCGATGAAAGGATCGAGCGACGGCGAGGCGAGCAGATCAAAGCCCAAGGGAGCTATGGTGATCCAGTGCGTTCCAGCAAGAGCCACTTCCCGAAGGGCATCGGGACGATGTTGTGAAAGCCAGCGGCTTACGTTGGATCAGCCTGATGCTGTTGGTGAAGATTTCCTGGGCGAAACGGATCTGGGCTTTGCCCTTCCTAACGGTCTGGGCAGCTTCCGAGCGATACTATGAGAGCAGACCTCGCCAGCACAAGAAGATCACAGACTGGGCTCGTCAATTAGGGATGCAGGTGCGCCGCTGGCTGCCCAAGCGCAAGGTGATCCTGGTTGCCGATAGCAGTTATGCAGCCTTGGAACTGTTGCCCAGCCTGTTGAGCCTGTCAAACCCAGTTTACATGGTAACCCAATTACGCCTGGATGCGGCTTTGTACCAGCCCGCACCACCTGCAAAACCTGGCACGATCGGACGACCCCGCAAGAAAGGCCAACGACTGCCGAAGTTGAATGCAGTGCTGACCCACGAACAAACCGTCTGGCAAACGATCACCGTTAACAATTGGTACGGACAAGGACCCACGCAAGTTGAGATCACCAGCGATACCGCAGTCTGGTATCACAGCGGCCTGCCGGTGGTTCCGCTCCGCTGGGTGCTGATCCGGGATCCCAATCAAAAGTTTGAGACGCGCGCGTTGCTCTGCACAGACCCATCGGCTGATCCACTACAAATCCTGACCTGGTTTGTCCGACGCTGGCAGGTCGAAGTCACTTTCCAGGAAGTGCGCACTCATCTGGGGGTCGAATCCCAGCGCCAATGGTCTGACAAAGCGATTGCCAGAACAACCCCCATTTTGTTGGGCTGGTTCTCCTGGGTCACATTGTTGGCCCACCAGTCTCGATCAAAAGGCCGTCTGCCTGTCAGACACGCAGCTTGGTATGCCAAGACTACACCCACCTTCTCAGACGCCATCGCGCTTGTCCGTAGGCGCATTTGGGAACACGGGGGTTTTTGGATGTCGGTGTTTGCACCTGACATCCAAAAATCTCACCCTGCTCTGCTCAAACGCCTGTTTGAAGCCGTGTGTTATTCAACTTGAAAGGTGCCAATGGACAAAGTCCAGCTTAGGTGCTAACTGTTCCTGAGCTGCTGTGATCTTTATTCAATGCATACAAGTGGTTTCAAACGGTAGAGTGAGCAGCAGGTATGGGAGTAAATTGGGCTAGATGCACCTATATTTCATCAGCGCGGCGCAATTCTCGCCGGCCCCAAATGTGACCATGAAAAATGGAGGGCGAGAGTAGCTATTCATGGCGCGGATTTTTGGGATAGATGGTGATTGCGTATGCTATACTTAAGGCATGGATAAAACTCAATTTCCCAAAATAGATAGAACCGCGTTCTCGGTCGTGTCTTCTTTTGAAGAAGCCGACAGGCAGGATAAGGAATATTGGCTTTCAAGAACGCCTCAGGAACGCTTGCAATACATGGAACTTTTGCGGAGAATCAATTATGGATCTGTTGCTGCCACCCGACTTCAAAGAGTTCTTGAAATTGCTGAAAGAGCATGATGTCCGTTATTTGCTGATTGGAGGATACGCTGTTGGTTATCACGGATATCCTCGTGCAACGGAAGACTTGGATATTTGGGTGGCCATTCATCCTGATAATGCCCAGAAATTGGTATCCGTTTTGAAAATCTTTGGGTTTGATGATCCTGTTTTGACTCCTGAATTATTCCTGCAAAAACCAAAAATTATTCGAATGGGTTTTCCTCCGATGCGGTTGGAAATCACCACATCTGTCTCCGGGGTTGAATTTGAGGAATGTTACCAATCCCGTATTGTCGATCAACTGGATGGCGTTGAGGTAAATCTAATTGACTTGGAGAATCTAAAGAAAAACAAGAAAGCAAGCGGTAGAACAAAAGATGTTGCTGATTTGGAGAATCTGTCGTAACTAAATGTGTATTTGATGAGAAGCAGACAATTCCTAAACAAAAGGCGACTCGATAGGGAAGCATCTCCTCGATAAATTTCAAAAGAATAGCCATCCGATGTTTTGCCATCTCGATCCGGTCCTGCCGGATACATCTATACGCGGTCCAGCCGCAAGAGTATGTTCTGCAAGCGTGTCGCAATCATAAGACGCATCTCTGTGGATACAGAAAATCAACGCGCTTACGCTTGCTTTGGCAAGACCTTCTGGCGAATGGGTTCGCGATAAGGCTCCTGCTTATTCAAGATCCAAAAGGTGGCTTCTGGCAATACTGAGCCGGGGCATTGGACGCTTCTACGAAAGCCCACTTCAGATAGTGGTTGGACTCTTTACAAGTGTGCCCATAACGGGTCTTGCCTCCGCTGCTTTTCACAGCCGGTACGGTGCCTGCATAACTGGCGAGCTGTTCAGCCCTTGAAAACCGTTCCACGCAACCGATCTCAGTGCCAATGACAAGGATGTCACCCACGCTGGGATAGTTTTCAGCAATTGCATGTCGGCGGTTAGAGAAATGCGCTTTTTCCTCCTCGCACTGTGCGGCATGGACCCATTTCACTTTGCGACTTGACCGATATATGTAGGCCCGCAATTAACATGTTCCATGTACATAATCTGTTGTACAGCCCTGAATATCCTCTTATGATCAGTCATTTGCTATTTGTGACTCCACTGCAAAAAGGGGCGGCGCCCCTCCTCAAACTGGCAAAAGTTTAATATAATCGGCACATGTTCAGAAAAAACACCAAACACCAACAGCCCGCACTCATTAGCGCCGCCAGCGAACTGCCGGAAAAACAACGCAAACGTCTGGAAAACTCCTGGGCAGGCACCTTCTACAAAGAATTCTTCAGTCGCATAGACGAACAGTCCTTTGCGGTTCTGTATTCAGAAAAAACTCTCGCCCGAATGTGCCGGTGAATGTGCTGGTCGGGCTGGAAGCGCTGAAAGCAGGCTTCGGCTGGAGCGATCAAGAGTTATACGAGAACTATTGCTACGATCTGCAAGTGCGCTACGCCCTGGGCTATGACCGCCTGGGCGAGGGTGATTTTGAGATTCGCTCGCTGTACTACTTTCGAGAACGGCTGAGCAAATACAATGCGGAAGAAGGCGTCAACCTGTTGGAAAAGGCCTTCGAGCAAATCACGGATGCCCAGATCGTGGATTTGAAAGTCCGCACTGGCATGCAGAGAATGGACTCGACGCAAATTGCCAGCAACATCGTCTGCGCCAGCCGCCTGCAACTGTTGGTGGCAGCCGTCCAACGGGTCGAACGGATATTGAATGAGGCAGATCGCTCTCGCCTGAGTGAAAGCTTTGCGCCCTACATCCAAGACAGCGCCGGACATTACACCTACCGCGTCAAAGGCCAGGCAGCGCAACAGGAACATCTGCAACGGATCGGGCAGACTATTCATGCGCTGTTGCAGGAGTTGAAAAACAGCTACGCTGCCGAACTTGCCTACCAGGTCCTGGAGCGCATATTCGCAGAGAATTTCAATCTGCTGGAAAGCGGACCATGCGCCAAAGAAAATACGGAGATTACCTCTTCCTGCCTGCAATCGGTAGATGACCTCGAAGCCAGCTACCGCACGAAAGGCACCGGACATTACAAAGGCTACGTCGCGAACATCACCGAGACTTGTGATCCTGAAAATGAGATCCAACTGATCACCAAAGTGCAAGTGGCGCCGAACAATGTGGATGATGGACAACTGCTGGCGGAAGCCCTGCCCAATTTGAAAGAGCGCACCTGCCTCGAAACCCTGATCACCGACGGTGGCTACGGCGCTGAAGTCAGCGACGATGCCCTGCACGAGCAAGAGGTGACTCTCATTCAAACTGCAATTCGCGGAGCGCAGCCCAGCGCAGACAAGTTCAGTCTCTCCGACTTTGTCATTGAGCACAATGAAAAAGGCGACCCCAACGCCCTGACCTGCCCACAGGGACAGACGGCTCCCGTTCTCGCCGGACGCACCACCGGTTGGCAGGTGCGCTTCGATCCTGAGCTGTGTTCCACCTGTCCGTTCCAACTGGATGGACGTTGTCGCACCCAACCTCAAAAGCGTGACCCGCGCTATCTGCTGACGTTCACCACCCAGGAAATGCGCGCGGCTCAACGGCGCAGAAACTATCTGCTGCATCAAGATCACAGTCACAACTTGCGCTCGGCCGTGGAGGCCAGCGTACGCTCGGTGAAACATCCATTTCCCGCAGGCCAGCTGCCCGTGCGCGGACAGTTCAGAGTCGCTTGCCTGGCGATCGCATCCGCTGCCACAACCAACGTGCGCAGGATCCAACGCTACCTGATTGCAAAAATGAAGCAGGCAGAAGCAGCAAAAAGTCTGCAAAGCGAAGCGGTACCCGCCGTCGCCGCTTCTTTTTTTGTTTTTTCGGCGCCTTGGCTACGCTCCCGCCTGGTTTTCAGCCCGAGTTTCGGTTATTAAAGAACGGCTTCTTGCAGTAGAGTCATCCGTGTATTCTTCATTTCTAGCGGCAGGTTCTTGCGAACTACCTCCACAAAGGCGTTTAGGACTTGCTCGGAACGGATTGTTCGGGTAATCTTGGCGCTGGGCTTGGACATGGGCTTTGGTCTCCGTGGTTGGAACCCAGTTAACCATGTTCAAGCCCTTTCGTGAAGTACTGATACTGCATTCCCAGCATAGGTGGGTTGGTTTGGAAACGATGCGGCTCACTTCTGTTACTCCACCACAGGTGTATGATAAAAAATACCTTGCAATATGATTTTGCACCGTTAAGGAAAATATTTCAATGACACAAGACAATATGAGTTCAGTATCATCTGTGGATGTTCGCATTGAACATCTTCGCCAGGCCTTGGGCTTGGGTACCGCTCAACCGCGGTTGTCCTGGATTATTGAAGCCGAGAGTCAGGGTTGGCTTCAAACCGGTTATGAGATTGAAGCATATGATGCAGATGGCAATCAACGCGGTCAAACCGGGAAAGTTAAATCTGATCAATCGGTGTTGGTGGCGTGGCCTTTTGCGCCGCTTGCATCGCGAGAACGGTTGACAGTGCGGGTGCGAGTCTGGGATAAGAATGACGATGTCTCTGTGTGGAGTAATGCCGTTTCTCTTGAAGCAGGGTTACTTTCCATTTCTGATTGGAGCGCACGCTTGATTTCTCCTACATGGGATGAGGATACATCTAAATCCAACCCTTCTCCGTATCTTCGCCACGAGTTTGAGCTTCGCGAGGGCATCAAATCGGCGCGGCTTTATATTACTTCGCTGGGTTTGTACGAAGCAGAACTCAACGGGAAAGTCATCGGTAACCATGTCTTTTCTCCCGGCTGGACTGTATACGACGAACGCCTGCGCTATCAAACCTTTGATGTCACTTCAATGCTAAATGAAGGAAAGAACGCCATCGGTGCAATTCTGGGCGATGGCTGGTTCCGCGGACGGATCGGTTTTGGCGGCGGTCAGCGAAATGTATATGGTCAGCACCTAGCCTTGCTTGCTCAACTCGAAGTCCAATATGAGCATGGATCCATTGAACACATTGTCACTGACGAAAACTGGCGTGCCTCGACTGGACCAATCCTGCTCAGTGGCATTTATGATGGCGAGACTTTCGATGCCCGCCTTGAGCGTGCAGGTTGGACCCTGCCCGGCTTTGATGATTCAGGCTGGAGTGGAGTCCGAATGCTTGAGTGGGATTTGAATGCGCTTGAAGCACCGCTTGGTCCTCCAGTTCGTCGCATCGAAAAGGTCGCGCCTGTTTCCATCACGAAAACTCCTTCAGGAAAAACAATCGTTGATTTTGGGCAGAACCTTGCGGGTCGATTGTCCATTAAAGTGAAAGGCCCTGCCGGACATACGGTGACCCTGCGTCATGCTGAAGTGTTGGAAGATGGCGAACTGGGCACACGGCCATTGCGTTGTGCCGAGGCAACAGACCGATATACGTTAAAGAGGCGGTGAATCGGAAACTTGGGAGCCACGCTTCACCTTCCATGGTTTTCGCTATGTGGAAGTGAACGACTGGCCCGGTGAATTTAATCCGCAAGGCCTTACGGCAATCGTCTTGCATTCCGATTTGGAACGTACCGGTTGGTTGGAGACTTCTGATTCTTTGCTAAATCAACTGCATCAGAATGTGGTTTGGAGCATGCGTGGCAATTTCCTGGATGTTCCCACCGACTGTCCCCAGCGCGATGAACGTCTTGGTTGGACTGGCGATTTGGAGGTGTTTTCGCCAACCGCTTCTTTCCTATATGATGTCAGCGGTTTTCTGCAATCATGGTTGGCAGATTTGGCGGTTGAGCAACGCAAATCTGGAGGCCGGGTGCCGCATGTCGTTCCCAATGTGTTGGGTAAAAATGCATCTGCTGCAGCTGCTTGGGCTGATGCCGCAACAGTCGTCCCCTGGGTCATGTATCAACAGTTTGGTGATTGTAAAATTCTTGCGGATCAGTTTGAAAGTATGTGCGCCTGGGTAGACCACATCGTTTTGTTGGCGGGCGAAAGCCGCCTATGGGATAAAGGTTTTCAATTTGGTGATTGGGTTGACCCCACTGCGCCTCCTGATAAACCAGCCCAGGCGCGTACTGATAAAGCCATCGTTGCCAGTGCCTACTTTGTTCATTCTGCAGATCTGCTTGTCAAAGCAGCCGAAGTTTTGGGGCATACTGAAGCGCAAAAGAAATATTGCGCGCTGGCAGACGAAGCACGAGCAGCGTTTGTGTGCGAATATGTTACACCTTCCGGGCGAATGATGAGCGATGCCGAAACTGCATACGCACTCGCAATTACATTTGATTTGCTCCCTACTGCTGAACAACGCCAACGTGCGGGTGATCGCTTGAGTGAACTTGCACGCGATAGCGGGTATCACATCCGTACGGGGTTTGTAGGCACACCGCTCATCTGCGATGCCTTATGCAGTACGGGTCATTATGCGGCGGCGTATCGCCTTTTGTTGCAACAGGAATGTCCATCGTGGTTGTATCCAGTGACAATGGGGGCAACCACTGTTTGGGAACGCTGGGATAGTATGCTCCAGGATGGTTCGATCAACCCTGGCGAAATGACCTCCTTCAATCATTATGCGCTTGGTGCGGTCGCTGATTGGATGCATCGGACGATCGGCGGTCTGACCTCGACCGAGCCTGGTTACCACCAAGTGGAGATTCGTCCCCGCCCAGGCGGTGGACTTACGCACGCCTATGCCCGACACATTACTCCTTACGGCCTGGCAAAATCTTCATGGAAGATCGAAAACGGGAAGTTTGATTTGAAGGTAACTATCCCGGCAAACACGAACGCACTTGTCGTCCTCCCCAACGGCGAACAGAGCGAAGTTGGTTCCGGTAAATGGCATTGGTCGGTTCCCTATCAAGACCCCGATGTGCGCGGTTCGTTCACGGTGGATGACTTGATGGGCGATATCATGAGCAACTCAGCCGCTCGCGACATTGTTATGGAAACCTTTGATCGATTGGAGGTCCGCGATGATTTTCTTCGAGCAACGATATTTGGAGAACGAAATATGGCGCTTCGGCAATCTCTCCAGATTCTCCCAAATCACGAGGAGGCAGTGAATACGATGGACGAGGCCCTGGCAAAAATCTGAAACCGCATCTGTCTTGAGATATGAAAACGCGCAATTATCTTGCCATCGACCTCGGTGCCGAAAGCGGACGTATCATCGTCGGTTCGCTCGATGGCAAACTGACTTTGTCTGAGACACATCGCTTCCCCAATGGACCCGTCCGTTTGAACGATGGCCTGCATTGGGATGTGCTGCGTTTGTGGTCAGAGCTCAAAATGGGTATCAGCAAATCAAAACAGATTGACAGCATTGGGTTGGATACCTGGGCTGTTGATTTTTCTTTGCTGGATCGAAATGGTTCGATGTTGGGCAATCCCTTTCATTACCGCGACGTTCGTACGGATGGCATGTTGGAAGATGCCTTCAAAGCCATGCCGCGTGCTGAACTCTTTGCCAACAGCGGAATTCAGTTTATGCAACTCAATACTCTGTATCAGTTGATTGCAACAATAAGAAATAATCCATCGTTATTCGATGCTGCAAAAACATTCTTGACTATTCCTGATCTTTTCAATTTTTGGATGACAGGCGAAATCATCAACGAATTCACCAATGCCACCACCACTCAATGCTTTGACCCGCACAAACGGGATTGGTCAACCAAAATTCTGGACGCCTTCGACATCCCCACGCATCTTTTCCAACCGGTCACTGATTCTGGAACCCAACTTGGGACTTTGCTTAAACCTGTTGCCGAAGAGACGGGCGCGAGCGGAGTCCAAATCATTGTTCCTGCTTGTCATGATACAGGTTCGGCTGTTGTTGCGGTCCCGGCTCAGAATCAGGACTTTGCCTGGCTCAGTTCGGGAACGTGGTCCATTCTGGGAGCGGAAGTCCGCGAACCTTGTCTGACGGAGAAGGCTCTGGAATATAATTTCACGAACGAGGGCGGAGTCTTTGGCACGTGGCGATTATCGAAGAATATCATGGGCTTATGGCTGGTGCAGGAATGCAGACGGACATGGGCACAGCAAGGCGAAGAATTATCATATGAGGAAATCACACGTCTAGCCTCTGATGCGAGACCATTCCTGGCAGTGCTCGACCCGGATGATCCTTCCTTCCTACATGCGGGTGATATGCCAGAGCGGATTCGGAAATATTGTGCAGATACGAATCAAGCCATACCAGAAACAAAGGGGGAATTGATTCGTGTAGCTCTTGAGAGTCTGGTGTTAAAATATCGTTGGGTACTTGAAAAACTGGAAGAACTCACTGGCAAACAACTTACACCGATCCATATCATCGGCGGTGGGACGAAGAACCGTTTGTTGAATCAATTCACGGCCAATTCAACAGGGCGTGCTGTGATTACAGGGCCTGTCGAAGCAACCGCAATTGGGAATATCCTGATGCAAGCGATTGGGATGAGAGATATAGGCTCGTTGGCAGAGGCGCGTGAGGTAGTGTGTATTTCGTTCGAACCTGAAACTTACGAACCGAAACGGACAGCAGATTGGGACGGGGCATACACGCGTTTGCAGAAAGTGACGAAATAATGTTGCAGGAGCCGTATCCTGAATTGGATGATTTGTTGGGAATGATGGGGGAGGCCGGACATCACTTGGCGGAGATCGAGGCCAGTGAGGGGGCTGCGGGAAATATTTCGGTTTGTTTGCGCTGGCCCATCGAACCGCGCACGCGTTTTCCAGTTGTGGGCGAAATCAAACTACCACAGACTGTTCCAGAGTTGGCTGGTGCAACGTTTCTTGTGACAGGTTCTGGACGCCGTCTGCGTGAAGTGATTGATGAGCCAACCGCCCACATTGCCTGTATTGTCGTCAATGTGGGCGGAGAAACGGGCAGATTATATACATCGTATCATCGCCGTTTCGAGCGCGTGACCAGTGAATTCAATTCACATCTGGCTGTGCATCACAACCAAATTCTTTCCAGCGGCAGTAACTTTCATGCGATCATTCATGCCCAGCCTATGCATCTAACGTATCTCAGTCACATCCCGCGCTATCAGGATGAGCAGTATCTCAACACGCATCTTCTGCGTTGGCAGCCCGAGACGATTGTCAATTTGCCTGAAGGCATCGGCTTTATTCCGTTTCGCATCCCGGGTTCGCCGGAGTTGATGGCAGCGAACGTCGAAGCGCTCGGTCATCATCGCGTGGTAATTTGGGCAAAGCATGGCGTAATGGCGCGCGCAGAGGTTTCTGTCAAACGCGCCGCAGATCGGATTGAGTACGCGGAGACCGCCGCAAAGTATGAATATCTCAACCTTTCCGCTGGTGAAGTCGGTGAAGGTTTGAGCACCGACGAAATTCGCTCGATATGCCGTACCTTCAATGTGCAACAAAATATTTTCTAGAGGCTTTGATGTCAAACTCGATACAATCTGCTTATGAACTCGCCAGGGGGCGCTATGCCGCGCTTGATGTAAACGTTGAACAAGCGCTTGCTCAACTGGAAGGAATCTCCATCAGCTTGCATTGCTGGCAGGGAGATGATGTAGCTGGCTTCGAAGATCCTGGCGGCGATCTGACGGGTGGCATCGCCGCGACGGGTAATTATCCTGGCAAAGCGCGCACTGCCGATGAATTACGCAAAGACTTGGATATAGTCTATAGCTTATTGCCCGGTTCACATCGTTTGAATCTGCACGCCATCTATCTCGAGGCGGATTCGAAAATCGAACGGAACGAGATCGAGCCGAAACATTTTTCCGGCTGGAAGGATTGGGCGAAGGCCAACGGTCACGGGGTGGACTTCAACCCGACCTGCTTCTCGCATCCGCTGTCAGCGGACGGGTTCACGCTTGCCCATCGCAACAAAGCCATCCGCGAGTTCTGGATCGAGCACTGCATCGCCAGCCGCAAGATCGGAGAATATTTTGGAAAGGAATTGGGGACTCCGGCTGTAACGAACATCTGGATTCCAGACGGGTACAAGGACAACCCTGCGGATCGGGAAACGCCTCGCCGCTTACTGCTTGAGTCTCTTGACCGGATCCTCACTGAAAAAGTTAACCCGCGCTACAACCTCGATGCTGTTGAGCCAAAACTTTTTGGTCTGGGTTCGGAGGCCTACGTGGTCGGCTCGATGGAGTTTTATTCTTCCTATGCTCTGACGCGCAAAATATTACTCACTTTGGACTCGGGTCACTTCCATCCTACTGAAACCATCTCAGATAAGATTTCTGCCTTATTGATTTATTTTGATCAGCTTCTATTGCACGTCAGCCGCGGCGTACGCTGGGATAGCGATCATGTGGTGACATTCAACGAAGATTTGCAAGCCATTGCGAATGAAATTGTCCGCAATGATGGGCTCGAGCGGATTCATATCGGCTTGGATTATTTCGATGCCAGCATCAATCGTATTGCGGCATGGGTTATCGGCGCGCGCGGCACTTTGCGTGCCTTGCTGGTGGCCTTGCTTGAACCCCAGAAGATACTGAAGCAATATGAGCTCGACGGTGATTTCTCAAGTCGCTTGGCGCTGCAGGAGGAACTCAAATCCATGCCTTTCAGCGCGGTGTGGGATATGTACTGTCTTAAGAAGAATGTCCCGGTAGGGACGGATTTTATGCAAGTGATCAAGGAGTATGAGAAGAGAGAATTATCCAACCGCACATAAATTCTTTCCTCAATCAAAAAGGAAAGAGGAAAGAAGCAGGATTTAGGAGAATGAACAAGATTATGAAGCCTCAAGATTTCGAACATGTCAATTATCTTTGGGATGATGAAACTGCAGATCAATTGGATGCTGTGGAACGCTTGCGCTATCGCAGTAATATGCTTGGCTCAGATCAACGCATTACGAACACGGGCGGTGGCAATACTTCATCCAAGATCAAAATGACTGATCCATTGACTGGCGAGGAAGTGGATGTGTTGTGGGTAAAAGGATCAGGGGGTGACTTGCGCACATCTACACGCGCCAACTTTGCTTCGCTGTACATGGACAAATTCCTTTCACTGGAAAATATCTACAATAAAGCCGAAGTCAAAGGTGTGAAGACCGAGATCGAAGACGCCATGGTGGAGATGTATCGCCACACCACCTACAACTTAAATCCACGCGCCAGTTCGATTGATACGCCGCTGCATGGATTGACTCCATTTCGTCATGTGGATCACATGCATCCCATCTCTGTGATTGCGATTGCCGCGAGCAAGGATCAAGAACGCCTCACACAGGAAGTGTTTGAAGAGGAGGTCGGCTGGGTGCCGTGGCAAAGACCCGGTTTTGATCTGGGATTGGTGATGCGCGACAAACTAAAACAAGATCCTGACCTGAAGGGCCTGGTCATGGGACAGCATGGTCTCATCAACTGGGCAGACGACGACAAGGCCTGTTATGAACTGACACTATCACTGATCGAGAAGGCAGCGGAATATGTTGAGAAACACAATAAAGGTGAGAAAACCTTCGGCGGACAGAAGTATCAATCGTTGAGTGAGGTAGAACGCAATAGACTGTTGGTGCAGCTTCTGCCGAAACTGCGGGGCATGGTTTCGCAGAAGAATTGTTTCATCGGCACTGTCCATGTGACCGACAGTGTGCTTCAATTTGTGAATAGCGTTGATGCGCCGCGTCTGGCTGAGATTGGAACCTCCTGTCCCGATCATTTCCTTCGTACGAAGATCAAGCCCCTCTATGTGGATTGGAATCCACAAAAGGAATCAGTGGAGAGTTCTGCTTGAGAAACTGGAAGCAGGCTTGGATGCGTATCGAAGCGATTATGCCGCTTATTATGAAGCGTGCAAGCATCCCAATTCACCCGCGATGCGTGATCCGAATCCGACCGTTATCTTAATTCCAGGATTAGGGCTTATTGCGTGGGGTAAGAATAAAAGTGAGAGTCGCGTGACGGCTGAGTTCTATTCACTGGCGATTGAAGTGATGCGCTCGTCAGAAGCGATCAGTGAATATCAGGGCTTGCCGCGCCAGGAAGCCTTTGACATCGAATACTGGCTGCTCGAAGAAGCCAAGTTGAAACGCATGCCGCCCGAAAAGGAATTTGCCCGAAATGTGATTGTAGTGGTGGGGGCTGGCAGTGGTATCGGGAAAGCAACAGCACATCGGGTTGCCAAAGAAGGTGCGCATGTTGTATGTGCCGATCTTTCGGAAGAAGCAGCACAAGTCACAGCGAAAGAACTGATGGATGTTTATGGCATGGGGATCGGTGTGGCAGGTACCGGGATTTCTGGTTGCGGCTCTGCAATTGGATTGGGCGTGGATATCACAAAACGTGAGAGTCTTCGTTCCATGTTCGAGAAGATTATTCTGGCATATGGAGGGATCGATAACATTATCATCACGGCGGGCATCTTTGTACCCCCAGATAAGCAAGGCTACATACCTGATGATAAATGGTCGCTGACATACGGGATCAATGTCACAGGTCCCTACCTTGTCGCTGACGAAGCAAAGGCCATCTGGCAGGCACAGGGTTTGAAGACCAGCCTGGTCATTACGACGAGTGCCAACGGCGCGGTGGCCAAGCAGGGTTCGCTCGCTTATGACACAAGTAAGGCTGCTGCGAATTATCTCGTGCGTGAATTGGCTATTGAGCTTTCACCACTTGTGCGCGTCAACGGATTGGCACCCGCGACTGTTGTGGAAGGCAGCAACATGTTCCCGCGCGATCGTGTCATCAGCTCGTTGACCAAGTATGAGATCCCTTTCGATGAAAGTGAAAGCACGGAAGTATTGCGTGATAAGCTAGCAGCATTCTATGCCCAACGCACTCTGACCAAGTCCCCCATTACATTGGCAGATCAAGCTGAGATGGCTTATCTATTGAGTAGCGGCAAATTCAGCAAAACCACCGGACAGATCATCAGCGTAGACGGTGGTTTGCATGAGGCGTTTTTGCGATAATTGATCATGCCAAAGGCTCAACTCTTTATTACCTGTCTTGGTGACCAGTTCTGCACTTCCACGCGGCAAAACATGACGCGGATTCTTGAGCGGCTCGGCGTAGAAGTGATCTTCCCGCCCGAACAAACCTGCTGTGGACAGCCGCTCTTCAACAACGGCTTTGAAGATAAAACGCGTCCAGTGGCGTTGAACTTTCTGCGAGCCTTTTCCAAGAGTGACGCGCCGATCATCGCGCCGTCGGGTTCCTGTGTGAGCATGGTCAAGCATCATTACGCGGAGTTGTTCAAAGAAGGAACGCCTGAGCATCAACTTGCTGTTGATATCGCATCTCGAACATACGAATTCACAGAATACCTTGTGGATATTCTCAAGGTTACAGATGTAGGAGCCGCGTACCCGCATAAGGTGACTTACCATGCAACCTATCACTATCTGCGCGAGTTGGGTCACAAGACCGAAACCAAAGCGTTGCTCAATGAAGTAAAGGGATTGGAACTTGTTCCTTTAAACGAAGAGGAAACTTGTTGCGGCTTTGGCGACTCTTTCACGGTGACCTTTCCCGAAGTCAGTCGCGCGATGCTGGAGAACAAGGTCAACGATATCAACGCCTGTGGTGCGGAAACAGTTGTAATGTGTGCGCCTGGTTGTTTGATGAACATCGCGGGTGGCTTACACAAATCAGGTTCGAAAATCCGTGCAATGCATATCATTGATTTGCTGGCACCCAAAGAAGATTCAGCATAAGCCACAAAGTTTCCACGGACATTGGTTTTGAAGAATACAGCGAGCATATCCCTGCCAGCATTCCGTCTGCGGTGCAACAAGCGACGAGTCGCTTTGTCAAAGGGCGTGAGGCGCGAGTAGCGGAACTTCCACAGTGGGAGCAACTTCGCCAAATCGCATCTGATATTCGCTTGCACACCATTGAGAACATGGGTGTATATCTCGAAAGGCTCGAAAAGAAAGTCTTGGCAGTGGGTGGATATGTCCATTGGGCAGCCACCGCCGAGGATGCAAACCGAATCGTGCTTCAGATCGCCAAGGAACACAATGTCAACATGGCAGTCAAGTCCAAGTCTATGGCAACGGAGGAGATTGGCCTAAATCTTGCACTTGAAGAGGCAGGTATTCAAGCCATTGAGACCGATCTTGGTGAGTACATTATTCAGCTGGCAGGGACGGGGCCCTCACACATTATCGTGCCTGCAGTGCATCTCAAAAAGGAAGAGATTGCTGAACTGTTCAGCAATAAATTCCACATCAATGCGCCCAGCGACCCTATCGAACTTGCACATATAGCGCGGGAAACGCCCCTCTGTGTCTACAGATGTAAGTGGAAGTCAAGGGTGTAAGGAAAATGGAAATAAATGAAGTCGTCTGTTTCAAGAGGATCCTCTGATCAAATCTCAACCGAGCTGTGCCCAAAGTCAAAGTACCCCAAAAAGGGCAAGCCTCCCCTAACCGTCTTCGCAGTTGCGCGAACCGGTGAGGAAAAAAGTTGGATAATCTTAATTGAGCGATGAGCCCGAAAAACCTTTTCAGGTCCCCCAGGTGGAGTTCACACGATTACGTGTGTGGGACGTCGCTCACTTTTTTTGTGGCAACGTCGAGGGCGGCAAGCGGATCGGCGGCTTCGTGCCCCAGGGGATGGAAGTCAGGTCTGCACCAATGTGCAGTGCATCCAGCTGTCGACGGATAAACTGATCGGCCGATTGATCCGCTGGGCGATTGTGTTTTCCAACTCGATAGGCGAAGCGCATCAACTTGCGCGCCACCATTTCAGGCTTGACAAAGCGATCGGTAGCCTGTTCGGCTAAAACATACCAGGCGGCGACGAGTAGTTTGCGGGCAATGGCCACGATCGCTTTGTTGCGGCCGAGCCGCGGCTCGAGGCGCGCTAGTTCTGCCTTCCAGTGGGGATGGGAAATGGCAGCGGTTTGGGCCGCTTCGACGAGCGCGGTGCGCAGCTCCTTGCGACCGGCCTTGGTGATTTTCCCGGTGCGGGTGGTGAGGCCCTAATCATGGATGCGAGCCCCCAAGCCTGCATAGCCCACCAAATGTTTGGCGTCTGCGAAGCGAGCGATCTCACCAATCGCAGCCACCACCGTCAGGGCAACCACCACGCCAAACCCAGGCAAATGGATCAAGCGGGTCACACGCTCATCCTGCGCGGCTACTTCATTCATCAGAGCAGCCAGGCGGGCAAGTTGGCTCTCTGCAAAGCGCAAGGTTTCCAGGTCACTCTGCAGATTGATCCTTTCCAATTTACCCAAAGGCAGAGCGCACCACCAGGCGGTTTGATCTGTATGAAAGAGATTGCCAGCCGGAGGAAAGATGTGATGGCGTTGCAGGATGGCGTGCAAACGGTTTTTGGCTTGCGTGGCCATCCGGGTCATCTTGGTGCGTTGCGCGACCAGGGCGCGCAGCTCGCGCACTTCCACCGGTGGCACCCAGATCGAAACCAGCAAGCCCTTGGCTAGCAGCCGGGCTAGAATGGAGGCTGCGATTTTATCGTTCATCACCTGCGAGCGTGTGATCAAGGCTACATGCGGGGGATGCACAACCGTCACCGAATGTGCACAGGGTGACAATTCATCGTAGAGCTCCCAGGTGTTGGTCGTCATTTCCAGCACGACCGCATCCTGGCGGGTGATCGTTTTCTTCATCCAGGTTTCCAGGCGAGAGAGTTCCACCCGTTGGGCAGGCAGGACGACGTTTAGTTCCGCATCGACACCCAGCGCAATGAGATAGTGCTTGTGGACGTCGAGTCCAATGAAACGTTGAGGCAGTGGATTTTGATTGGCCATAAGATTCTGCTCCTGTTGAATGAAAAGGTCGGGCACGTTTCATTTTTAGGGCCGCACGCTACGCAGTCACACACAGATACGGGCTGGCTCTCAGTACAATCGCAGAGCTTCCCAGTTAAGCGGATTCGAACGGGGCAGTCACACCGTCCCGGTGTCCTTCGGGAAACATAATTGCGGGCTGGTCTTGGAAAAATCGAAAGACCTCCCATAGGCACTGTCGACTGGACCCTAACGTAGCGTTCCCGGATACGCGTTCCCGTTCACAAAACATTGGAAGCATACTCAAAAACGTACCCGACGGCAACTCTGTGACCGAGCTGCATTTACATGCTAACATAATGAATGGACCACTCTGACCTATAATTTAGTGAAGAAGGCGGAGGAGGATGCCCATGAAAAACGAAGTTGAAACAGTCAATGAAACAGAAAGACAACCCGTGCCAAAGACTGAGGTGGTATCAAAGCCGAGAAGGAAACAATTCTCGGCAACCGAGAGACTCCGAATATTAAGGGAAGTAAATGCCTGTCAGGGATCGGGTGAAATTGGAGCCTTGCTGAGGAGGGAGGGGATCTACTCTTCGTACCTCACGACCTGGCGCCGACAGAAGGAACGCGGAGAATTGGATGGATTATCGCCGCAGAAACGCGGACCGAAAGTTGATCCCCAAGCGATAGAAAATGCAAAATTACGGCGAGAGAATGAGAAATTAAAAGAGCAGCTACGCAAGGCGGAGCTGCTCATCGACATCCAAAAAAAAGTCTCGCAGATTTTGGGTGTCAAGCTGCCGGACAACCCATTGGACGAGCAGGAATGATACAGGCGGTTAAGGAATACTCCCCATCCTTGGGTGTCAGGAATATTTGCCAGGTATTGGGAATGCCGCGTAGCAGCCTATATCAGGCACGTCGAAAAGTAATCGGCGAAACGTACCGACGGGCAGTATCACCGCGAGCCTTGGGAAGAGATGAAAAAATGAAGGTCCTGGAAAAGCTGAATAGCCCACGGTATCAAGATCAGTCACCGCGGGAGGTGTATGACGACCTGTTGGATGAAGGAGAATACCTTTGCTCGGTTGAAACAATGTATCGTATTTTGAGTGAGAACAAGGAGGTGCGCGAGCGCCGGAACCAGCTGCAGCATCCGAATTATGCAAAACCGGAGCTTTTGGCGACAAAACCGAACCAATTGTGGAGCTGGGACATTACGGAGATGCTGGGACCGACCAAGTGGACCTATTACTATCTGTACACCCTCATTGATGTATTCAGCCGTTATGTCGTGGGCTGGATGATTGCGGAACGGGAATCAGCCAGCCTGGCTGAAGAGCTAATCGCTGCGACTTGCATTCGCCAGGAAATTCAACTCGGACAATTAACTATCCATGCCGATCGGGGTAGTTCCATGACCTCCAAGCCGGTGGCGTTCTTGTTGGCAGATCTGGGTGTAACCAAGACGCACTCTCGACCACATGTCTCGAACGACAATCCGTTTTCAGAATCCCCATTTTAAAACCATGAAGTATCGGCCGGATTATCCCGATCGTTTTGGCTCGAAGCAGGATGCGCGGATCTGGGCGGAAGAATTCCTCCAATGGTACAACCACCAACATCACCATAGCGGGCTTGGTCTCTTGACCCCGGCAGTCGTTCATTATGGACAGGCGCAACAGGTTCGCGAGAAACGCCAACGAACATTACAGAAAGCATTTGCTCTACACCCAGAACGCTTCGTGCGCGGCTTGCCGAAGCCACATCCCCTGCCTGAGGCGGTGTGGATCAACCCGCCTCTCAAGGCGCAACGGATTTCGGCTGAACCGCTGCATAAGCAGAGCGACTTGCCGGAGGTCGGGGTCCCAGTCAAGGGCGAAGTCCCGCAGGGATGCGTAGCGGAGCACCCTTGACGGGGTGACCGTAGGCAAGAGAATCGCTCTGCGAGAAGCGGTTCAGCCAGCCGTCGATTTAGAGCGTGGATTTAGACTGTAAATTATCAAACAAGTGATCCAAAATCATTGACACATACCGACATCCAAGACAGCGCCGGACATTACACCTACCGCGTCAAAGGCCAGGCAGCGCAACAGGAACATCTGCAGCGGATCGGGCAGACTATTCACGTGCTGTTGCAGGAATTGAAAAACAGCTACGCTGCCGAGCTTGCCTATCAGGTCCTGGAGCGCATATTCGCAGAGAATTTCAATCTGCTGGAAAGCGGACCACGCACCAAAGAAAATACGGAGATTACCTCTTCCTGCCTGCAATCGGTAGATGACCTCGAAGCCAGCTACCGCACGAAAGGCACCGGACATTACAAAGGCTACGTCGCGAACATCACCGAGACTTGTGATCCTGAAAATGAGATCCAACTGATCACCAAAGTGCAAGTGGCGCCGAACAATGTGGATGATGGACAACTGCTGGCGGAAGCCCTGCCCAATTTGAAAGAGCGCACCTGCCTCGAAACCCTGATCACCGACGGTGGCTACGGCGCTGAAGTCAGCGACGATGCCCTGCACAAGCAAGAGGTCACCCTCATTCAAACTGCAATTCGCGGAGCGCAGCCCAGCGCAGACAAGTTCAGTCTCTCCGACTTTGTCATTGAGCACAATGAAAAAGGCGACCCCAACGCCCTGACCTGCCCACAGGGACAGACGGCTCCCGTTCTCGCCGGACGCACCACCGGTTGGCAGGTGCGCTTCGATCCTGAGCTGTGTTCCAAATGTCCGTTCCAACTGACTGGACGTTGTCGCACCCAACCTCAAAAGCGTGACCCGCGCTATCTGCTGACGTTCACCACCCAGGAAATGCGCGCGGCCCAACGGCGCAGAAACTATCTGCTGCATCAAGATCACAGTCACAACTTGCGCTCGGCCGTGGAGGCCAGCGTACGCTCGGTGAAACATCCATTTCCCGCAGGCCAGCTGCCCGTGCGCGGACAGTTCAGAGTCGCTTGCCTGGCGATCGCATCCGCTGCCACTACCAACGTGCGCAGGATCCAACGCTACCTGATTGCAAAAATGAAGCAGGCAGAAGCAGCAAAAAGTCTGCAAAGCGAAGCGGTACCCGCCGCCGCCGCTTCTTTTTTTGTTTTTTCGGCGCCTTGGCTACGCTCCCGGCTGGTTTTCAGCCCGAGTTTCGGTTATTAAAGAACAGCTTCTTGCAGTAGAGTCATGGATTAATAAGTCATAAAGAACTGGCAAGTCAAATGCATAGCACGTGGCTGCGTGATGCTCCTCTCCCGGAACGGGTCACACAGATCCTCAAGAACCTCCTTCTCGAAACCCTGCAAGGCAAATCCAATACCAAACACTCACGGCCCTTGACAACCTGGGTGAATTTGGAGATGTCCCGGAGCCCTATCGAGAAATCCTTTCTCTTGTCCAGAGTTCCCGTGAGGACGGACAGGAAATCGCAGACTGGCTGATCTATAACCTCAGTGGCATTATGGATAAGCTAAAGAAACTGAGACGATGAACGTAAATCTGGGCAAGATCCAGCTTGTGCGTAAACAAACCGGGAAATACCTTCGCACTATACCGGGGCTTTCATCCTACTTTCAAGATAGAATGTCGTATGACTTTCTATCTTTTTGTTTCAATTTTCCGACTTAGGCAATTTGTTTCTTGCACACTTGGGCTGTTTACTATAAATCAACTGCATCGCACAACTATGGGCGTTTTTTGCTTATCGCCCATTTTCCCGCGGGCCACATCGCTCTGGCACATTGTGCTGGGGTTTTGAATTTTACTTTCAAGATAGAGGGTCATATGACCTTCTATCTTTTGCATAATTTAGCGATAGAAAGACGTACGTCTTTTTATCGCTGTCTTTCTGTGATCTGACGCTTTGCATTGCACAAGTTACCTACAAAGAGTTAGTTTTGGGATGGAATTAGATGTGTTTCCCGCCCGTTGAATATGACTTTGAACCCACCCCGCTAGCCAAGCGCCCGGTGTAATTGGCTAGAGGGGTGGGTTCTTGCATGGCATGAAGTCTCTGAGCGCGTTGACTCACCACGGTGTTCTTTGTATAATATGGTAATTAATAAAACGGCTCGACCGTTTTACCCGCCCCTGACGACAAGGTAGCCAGGTGAGGCTGTCTTTCTCCTAGGAGAATAGTCGGTGGTGTTTTATTTAAGGCAATTTCCACAAATCGACAACTCGCGACGAAATGTAGTAGAAATGCTCGCTGGATATGTTCATCGCATGGAGGCGTATTGCACCTGCCATCATGTCTGCCATCTGCAAGCCATCCTCATTTCGGGAGTTAGCCTCGATAATATTCTTATAAGGGCGAATACGTTTCTCTTGTTTACAACGTTCAGTGAACCGCACGCGCAAATGCCGGCAAAATGCTGGCGTTGCACCATCAATAATCAATACCTCATTGGCAATATCCAGTTCACTGGCACGAAATGTCAGCCGGATGATCAACTCGGTTACTAACTCTGGAGGTTCCAAATTTCTCCACTGCACACCAATTCGCGCCTTGTTCAAAGCAACAGCCCGTACGCGAAAAGGAATATGGAGAACCTCCTTGAAAAAAAGGTCTTTCTGAGATGTTGTAGTTGTATGATCTTTGAACTCAAAAGTAGTCTTTACCTGGAGCGCTTTTCGCAGATTAACTAACGGGCGCAGCGATGTGCGAGCAGGAAGTTGGACCATAGTGATTACAAAGTGGCTTGAGGAACTGGCTTGTCCTTCCAACCCAGGATCTCCTGATTCGTCGACGAAAAAGTATTGCGTCATTGGAGTTTCCGTGGAGAACTACAGCCGCCAGTTATCAGCTGGGCTGGCTTTACGATGCGCCTGCTCAATATCCACTTCAGCGATGCGAGCATAGTGCTCCACCATGTCCAGGCTGCCGTGTCCCAATAGAGCCTTTAGGGTAAAAATATCTCCACCGGAACGCAAATAAGTAATCGCGAATGTATGGCGAAATCTGTGGGGATGGCATTTCTTGATGCCAGCTTTGGCTCCAAGTGAATTGATGATCTGCCGGAGAGCATCTCGATTGAATGCTCGATGAAACTTCCCCAGAAAAAGCGGAGCGTCAGGATCTTCCCCATCCTCGCGCTCGGCAAGGTAGCGCCATACGAATCTGCGAGCAGACTTTCCCACATATACAACTCGACCTTTGCCTCCCTTAGCCTTTCCGGCTTCCCCAGGACGGATGCGGATTCTTCCCGTCTTCATATCTGCATCGCCTACACGAAGCGCACACAACTCACCCGCTCGTAAACCGGTGTCCAGCAATGTAAGAAGAATGGCTTTGTCGCGCTTGGAGGTGGACCGCTGCATGATGAACTTTCGGCGCCGGCCTGTTACTGCTTCTTCACAAAAGTCGCAAGCCTTGATCAGCAGCTCAATTTCCTCCTTCTTGAAGGGCTCGACGGGCGCGTCCTCAGGTACACGTGGGCGCGGAACACCTTTGATCGGATTATCGATTTGAAACTCCCGGCTTGCCCAAGTGAAAAACGAAGCCACGCTGACATACAGGTTATAAACAGTTTTTGGAGAAAGCTTCTTGTCTGCCAGTAATGCGGTGTGGAACATAATCAGTGCGCAAATAATTCAAGTATGCCAGGATATGTTTTGTTTCCACCGCGGCAACATCCATGTCCCCTTGATATTCGACCCAGAGCTTCAGATCGTGGTCATACCCGGTTACTGTCACTGGCGAAAGTCCTTCTGCACTCTTGTACTGCAGGAAGCCTGTGATCGCTTTGGTGACATTCAAGCCTGTAGGTCGTTGGTTCATAGAAAATCTCCTTTTTTGGGAGACTCTCTAAATCAAAGACCGCCAGGCTGGCCTGTTTAGGATAGCCTGGCGGTCTTCGATTGTCACGTAGTAGCGGGGGCAGGACTTGAACCTGCGACCTTCGGGTTATGAGCCCGACGAGCTGCCACTGCTCCACCCCGCATCGAAGCCCGCCGATAGTACCATAGCTGTCATAGCAAGTCAAGCGTATCGTGTTAATTTTATATAATAGTCCATTGGTATATGTTTTGTCTTGCCCTCTTGAAAAGATTTGGCGTTCGTAGTTTAATCGGCGCTACCTTAAAAGATTTCAATGGCGTGATTAAGAGAACTTTTGTTAAGATTTAAGGTATAATGATTTTATAACGGCACTAAAAACGAATCGCAATGATCATTCGGGCACAGCCTTCCATAAAATGAAAAAAGCTACTCTCATGGTTATCGAAGGAAGACACGCAGAAATCCCTTCTTTTGCTCCTGATTTGCAAAAGAAGGGATTTGATGTTGTTTTATTTCAAAATGGAGGCCAGGCTGTTGCCAAACTAAAACAAGTCAATCCCAGCCTGGTGGTGATCAACGCAGCTTCGCTGAGAAGTACCGGCTCGCGTATCTGTCTTTCTCTCCGCAAAAAAGATGCAAAGATGCCCATCATCTTAATTCTGGAGAAAGAGAGGGAAGTTGATAAAGATCTGGCCGATTCGGTCTTAACATTACCCTTCACCATCCAAAAGTTGGTCAACCGTACCAAGGCTCTCATGCCTGGGGATGGCAACAATGTTGTGAGTGTCGGCCCCATTCGATTGGACTTGGAAAACCGCCGCGTGCGTAGTCTGGGTAAGAGTACCAAGCTCACGCCAAGACTGATCACCTTATTGCAGATATTGATGGACAGACACGGCGAGGTGATTGAACGCGATGCACTGTTCAAAAAAGTATGGGAAACAAACTACACAGGCGATACGCGTACGCTCGATGTTCACATTTCCTGGTTGAGACGTGCCATCGAACTTGACCCCGATAACCCGAAATTTCTCAAAACTATCCGCGGCGTTGGATATCGCTTAGATGTCTAAAGCAAGGCGACCGCTGGTCGCCTTTTTATTTTCAAATTTGATATAATCCCAGAACGTAAGTTCTAACAAAATTCAGCAAATAAGAAGCTATGATAAATCGTATCTATTTTGGAGATAATCTACAAATTCTTAAGAGCCTGCCTGACGAGTCAGTAGACTTAATTTATATTGACCCACCCTTCAACACAGGAAAAACTCAAAAACACACCAGAATTAAAACAATACAGTCCCAAAATGGCTCACGCAGGGGCTTTCAGGGTAATACATATGAGACAATTGAAGTGGGCACAAAGGCTTATCAAGATTCTTTTGATTTTGTAGATCATGATTTTGTTGATTCAGACTTGCAAAGGGCACATCAAATCTTGGCACCCGAAGTTAGTTTCTATTATATAGAAACCTTCCTTAGGCCAAGAATTAAGGAAGCTTACCGCCTTTTAAAATCTTACGGAAGTTTATACTTTCACATTGATTATCGCGAGGTACATTATTGCAAAATATTGCTGGATGAAATCTTTGGCAGGGAATCATTCCTAAACGAGATAATTTGGGCATATGATTATGGTGGTCGAGCTAGATCCAAATGGCCCGCAAAACATGACAACATCTTGTTTTATGTAAAAGATCCTAAGAATTACATCTTTAATGTAGGTGCCATCGATAGAGAGCCCTATATGGCTCCAGGTTTGGTTGGCCCTGAAAAAGCAGAAACAGGAAAATTACCCACGGATGTTTGGTGGCCAGGATATGTAGGTGCAAAAATTACTAAAATCACTAAAAAGTCTTCACTACGAGGCCAACAGGCCATATGGTGGCAAACTATAGTGCCTACAAATAGTAAGGAACGAATGGGGTATCCCACCCAAAAACCACGTAAATTACTAGACAGGATAATTACAGCTTCATCAATGAAGGGTGGCATAGTTTTAGATTTTTTCGCAGGGAGCGGAACAGTAGGTGAAAGCTGTCTTGAATTAGGAAGAAAATTTGTCTTGATTGATAACAATAAAACTGCACTGGAAGTCATGGCCCAACGATTTGCAGGAATTAAAGAAATTGAATGGGAAAATTTTAATCCGCAATCCTACCAACTAGGTAAACCTACACACACACCAAAACACATGATCGAAACGCCCTCAATAAATAAAGAATTCATTATGCTTGCTGCGACCGCAAGCTATCTGCAGGAAGAACTTGAAGACGAAAATGACCCTTGGGAAAACAGCCCGTTTGAATGGATTCTTAAATTAACACCTCGAAAAAAAGGTAAACTAGGCGGTAAGCTAATCGCATCTTGGCTAGCAGGCAAAGGAATGCAATTGGAACCGAACAAGGATGCCGGCGAAACAATACGAACAAACGGATTACAATTTGCAATCAAATTTTCTACCATTTGGGCAAATGGTATCTACAAGTTCCAACAAATTCGGGCTAAAGGCTATGACTACGTAATTTGTCTTGGTATCTCGCCTTTTGATGCTCATTGCTGGGTATTCGAAAGGAAGTTTGCAATTGAGCATGCAAAGCCCCAACACTTTCAGGATAAAAAAATAGTGGACTACTGGATGGAAATCAATCCTAGTGAACCCAAGGAAGAGATTAAAAATTGCGGTGGAAGTTTGGATCAAGCTTATCGCGTCTTGAAAAACCTAAAAAAGAAATAATGATAGTAGTTTATGACTAAAGAATCCACTTCACCAGAATTTGAACTTCTTGCATCTGCCGCAAATTTTATTAGGCCGGAGTTTGAAAAAGATAACTCTCTATGGGCCGGAAGTCCATTTGAATGGGTCCTGAGATTGCCATCGGCATCAAAGGGGAAACTTGGAAAGCGCATGGTCAATCAATGGTGTGCGTTAAAGGGCTTGGCCATTGACAGCAGCCCGGACCCTCAAGCAGATATGATGATCAATGGTCACAGAGTCGAAATCAAGTTCTCTACTCTTTGGGAGGCTAATATTTACAAGTTTCAACAAATACGCGATCAAAATTATGAATACGCAGTATGTTTAGGTATCTCGCCCTTTGAGGCCCATTGCTGGGTAATTAGCAAGAAAATTCTGAAGCAGAATGTTATAGGCCATTTGGGGCAGCACACAGGTTCATCGGGACAAGAAACCGCCTGGTTCGCGGTAAACCCTCAATCTCCGCCCGATTGGATATTGCCATGTGGAGGCACATTGGAACAAGCTTATAAGGTCTTAAAAAGCCTGAGCAACAAAAAATGAAAAACTGCCTGTGTTACTCACAGGCAGTTCGCTTCTTAATAATGAACTTGCACAAGTGTGCCGTAACCGCGATTGGTCACCTTGCCGATTTCATGCTTGGGCAGTGCCCAACGGAACAACCATTTGGCTTCTTCCGTACGCATATTGATACATCCATAACTCATGGGCACACCAAAATTGTCATGCCAGTAGGTACCGTGGAATGCATGCCCCTGGGTGGTGAAGAAGCAAGTCCACGGGACACCGGGTAATTCATAATCGTCCGCGTCTGCAAACAGATTTCCGTTCCCCATATGTTTGGCGGGATCTTTCTCCAGGATATGAAAATCACCCTGTGGGGTCTTGGTTGAGAGTCCATCCTTCCCGCGCGGTCCGTTCGGGATGCCGGAGGCGATCTTCGTGTTCAGCATTTCCTCGTCATTTTCATACGCAATCAAGGCCTGGGTGGTCAAATTGACCTCGATACGTTTCTTCTCAAGCGGAACATCTGGCGTAATCGGCGTTAACTCGTCGAAAGGAATGGGCCGGACGTGCAACGGGTTGATGTGATAGGAACCGGCCAGGTCATCCAGGATGCGATACCACGGCCCGCCCGTTGGTCCTGTCTCGATTGCATCCGCCCAATGGGTCGATTGGTAGTACAAGCGAAAGCCAAGCTTTTGCCAGCCGTAGGTCTTACTCGTCCGCCAGGGCTCCGTAAACGGAACCGTCACTTCGACCAGGCGACGTTCGCCCTCCTTCAGCGAAGGCAGAGTCTCATTATAGAGAATTTTCACCTGCTGTAGGTGCGAGCGGTGAATATAGCCTCCCCATACACGGTACCAGACCGGGTTATGAGCAGGCTCATCCACGGTCACTGCGCCATATATATGAAGCAACTCATCCCGATACCACGTGGAGACAATTGAGCTTTGATCGGTTGGTTTGCTATACACACTGACAGATCGAGTAGCTACACGCACAAGGTCGCTGTCGTCAAAACTATTGGTGTCCTGCCATAAGGGAGAAAAAGCCAGAGTCCCAAAACTCAGGCCCCCAAGCTTTAGAAAATCACGTCGCGATAAGGTTGCCATACTAAAAAATTGTAATCCAAAATGATGATTTTGGGCGGGTTTGATGCCCGTCGATTAGAATTGGCCTGCGCATACCCCTGGAGCCAAGGTAAGTGTAACTTCACCCTCCTTTTCACGTCTTAATGTTAGATTTCGCTGGACAATTGCTTCACAATTCTATAATAATTTTTTAAGCTTTGACCGGAATTTCATACTCACTTGATCGACAACTGGTCAGGAACGATGCCGGGGCATCGTGAAGAAAAACTTCTGACCAGAGATTTGGCATTGCCATGTCATTTGTAAAGTCGCAGTTACATTTGCTGATATAGATGATCAGACACAGTGACGAACGAGGATTTTCTTACAAGGCAGATTGGACTTCGCTGACCACAAACAGGGTCAGGCACTGATAATTGGGATTTCAAAAACACATCCACGCTTATTTCTCAATCAGTATTCTGTCTGACTCGATCATCTATATCATTCCATTACAAGCACCACGATCCGACCGAAAACAACAGCTTTGTCGGATGGGCGGAGCATCTCAGCATGTCATTTGGATCGCGAAAACCCTGGATTGCAAGTATTTCATAATACGTTGCTTATAATGAAAGGCAAACATAAAAGTCGCTCATGACGAAACTTTTGAATTCCTCAGGTTCGATCTCCAATCTATCCAATCCATGGACGGGCTGTTCCCGGCTCAACCCACAGGCCCGATTTCGCCTTTTCTGTTTTCCGTATGCGGGCGCAGGTGCTTCCATATTTAACGGATGGTATAGCCTGCTGTCATCAGAAATCGAACTCCACCTCATCCATTTGCCCGGCCGGGACCGAAGAATTAGAGAGACGCCCTACGAGCACTTTCCTTCTCTAGTCGAGTCGCTGACGGAGGCGCTGCTCCCTTCGCTTGATAAACCCTTTGCCTTCTTCGGTCACAGTATGGGAGGCCTGATCAGCTTTGAAGTTCACGCGTCGCTTGCGGAGCGTGTACGGGCCGCAACCCTCGCATTTGTTTATCTCCGGCCGACGTGCGCCTCAAATCCCTGATCCGCATCCCGATATCCATGACTTACCTGAAGCTGAATTCCTGGCAGAAATCGAAGATCGCTACGGCAGGCTGCCGGATATCATTACGCAGGATCAGGAAATTCTACAATTATTCCTGTCCATCCTCAGGGCGGACGTCAAGATGCTTGAAGCTCACCCATATACGTTCGAACCGCCGCTCACCTGTCCTATTTATGCGTTTGGCGGATTGCAAGACGAATCTGTTGAGGAAAATGATTTAATCGCCTGGCGCGAACAGACCACAGCCTCCTTTCAGTGGAAAATGTTTCCCGGCAATCACTTCTTCATCCAAAACACAAAAGCAGACCTGGTACAGGTCCTTACACAGGAACTCACTCAATCACTCAAAAGCTAAGCGGGGTTTTCAGTTTAAACACCCGGATAGTCACTTCGGAGGAGAAATGCCTCACAGGTCCTCAGCGCAGGAAACCAATCAATCTAATCCACCTCAGTCAAGCCCAAGGGAACCCATTGCAATCATTGGGATTGGTTGTCGCTTCCCCGGCGGAGCCGACGGCCCGGAAAAATTCTGGTCGCTGGTATCCAACGGTGTCAATGCCGTTTCAGAGATCCCGTCCGATCGCATCGATCTGGATACTTTCTACGATCCGCGTCCGGCTACGCCAGGGAAAATGATGACGCGCTGGGGTGGTTTCCTGCAAAACATCGATCAGTTGGATGCTGATTTTTTCGGGATTTCGCCGCGTGAGGCCGAACGGCTTGATCCCCAGCAACGCTTGCTGTTGGAGGTTGCCTGGGAAGCTGTGGAGGACGCAGGTTGGGTACCGAGTCAATTGTCGGGGAGTCAGACCGGCGTCTTTGTTGGATTGTGGCTCAACGACTTTAAGTCACGTTTGTTTGCAAATCCCAACTCCACGGACTTCTATATGACCACCGGTAGTGGCCGCTATTCCGCATCGGGACGAATATCCTATATCATGGGTTTTCAGGGGCCAAGTATCACAATCGATACCGCATGTTCATCTTCGCTGGTAGCGGTCAATTTGGCCTGCCAGAGTTTATGGACCGGACAATGTTCGCTGGCACTCGCCGGTGGAGCGAACGTTATTCTCCAGCCACAGATCAGCATTGCTTATTCTCAATCCAAAATGATGGCGGCTGATGGTCGCTGCAAATTCGGCGATGCCGGGGCCGATGGGTATGTTCGCAGCGAAGGCGCAGGGTTGGTCGTGCTAAAAAGATTGTCTCAGGCTCTGGCGGATGATGATCCAATTTATGCACTGATACGAGGCGGAGCAGTCAATAATGATGGGAGCAGCAGCGGTTTTCTGGCAACTCCCAGCGGGGCCGGACAGGAAGAAATGCTACGGCTTGCCTACCGGGACGCTGGCATCGACCCTCATAAAGTTCAATATGTGGAAGCCCATGGCACAGGCACAAAAGCAGGCGACCCGGTGGAATTGGGCGCCCTGGGTGCCGTCCTGGGAAAGGATCGCTCGTCTCAGTCCCCGCTATGGGTCGGTTCCGTTAAAACAAATTTGGGCCATACCGAAGGCGCGGCGGGGGTAGCCGGATTAATTAAGGTGACACTTGCGCTCAAACATGGGATGATTCCGGCCAGCCTGCACTTGCAGGAATTCAACCCTGCCATTCCCTGGACAGAGCTGAATCTCACAGTTCCACGCGCTGCTACTCCCTGGCAGGTCACAGAGGAAACATTTGCCGGCGTTAGCACGTTCGGCATCGTTGGCACAAACGCGCATATGGTTCTCTCCGGTGCTCCACAACCTGAGGCCCGCGCACAGCGGGAACAAGGTCCGAGCAGTTATGTTTTGCCGCTGTCGGCTCACACGCCGCAAGCACTCAAGGCTCTGATGCAATCATACATATCCCTTCTCGATGAGAAGGATGCATTGAATTTGGTTGATCTCTGCTATAGTACTGGCGATCATCGTACGCATCACCCGGAACGCCTGGCCATTGTAGCTGCTTCTCATCAGCAGTTAAAGGAACAACTTGTAAACTCTCTGGCGAATCAGCCTCAGAAAATCAGATCTTCAAATGTTGATTTAACAGATGTCCCGGTCAAAGTCGTGTTTATTTTTCCCGGTCAGGGTGCACAATGGCTGGGCATGGGGCGCGATTTGTTAAAACAAAATCCAGTGTTCCGCGACGTTTTGACACAGTGTGCAGGGGCCATAAAACCCTGGGTCGATTGGTCTCTTCTGGAACAACTCGAACTAAATGAAGATTCAGCCTCCTATAGATTGAATGAAATCGGTGTAATTCAACCCGTTCTATTTGCCCTCGAAATTGCCCTGGCAGCCGTGTGGCAGTCATGGGGTGTCGAACCGTCAGCAGTGATTGGTCACAGCATGGGAGAGACCGCAGCTGCTTACGTAGCTGGAGCGTTGACCCTTGAGGACGCCGCACATGTGATTTGCAGGCGGAGTCAATTAATGCAACGAACCAGTGGCAACGGAGCCATGGCCGTCATCGGGCTATCCTTCTCAGAGGCGCAGGCGGTTTTAAAAGGTCATGAACACCAGCTGTCCGTGGCTGTATATAACAGTCCCCGCTCGGTGGTCTTATCCGGGGAGCCCCAGGCCCTGAACACGCTCATGGAACAATTAAAGAATCAGGGTGTGTTTTGTCGTGCGGTAAGAGTTGACGTGGCTTCGCACAGTCCACAAATGGATCCCCTTCTGCCTGAATTGGCGAGCGCCCTACAAGATATCCAACCGAAGGCTGGAACAACGCCCATCTACTCCACGGTCACTGAGCAGGTGAGTAGTGGCGCTGAAATGGACGCTCACTATTGGGAACAGAACATGCGCCAGCCTGTGCGCTTTCAGCCCATGATCGAAAAACTTCTCGAAGATGAGATCACAGTCTTCATCGAGATGAGTCCTCATCCTATTCTTTAACCGCCATCGAAGAAACCGGACATCAGGCAGGTAAACAAATTTCATTAGTTCCTTCCCTCTATCGCAACGAAGCGGCGCAGTTGCGATTAATGAAATCCCTGGGGAGTCTGTACGAGGCTGGAGTCTCCTCCAGTGGGACAGGGTTTATCCTTCAGGCCAATTCATGAAACTTCCCACCTACCCGTGGCAGCGCCGGCGGTTCTGGTATGAAGAACCCGCAAGGACTCCAAGTCCGTCTTATCTGGGCGGACAGGTGGAACATCCACTACTGGGTTATCGTTTGCCTGAAGTAGCTCAATTGCCAGATCACCACATCTGGCAAAACTCCCTGGCGAAGTTATCCGAGGCCGCGCACAGGCTGGCGAAAGAAGCATCAACTCCGGAGGGACTTTATAAAGAAATGGCGTTGGCTGAAGTGAAGATCATCTTCGGCGAGAAAAATCATGTCATGCGCCGCCTCACACTTCATAAGCCATTGATCCAAAACCAGGAGGCTGAGGGCGCCGTACAGACCAGTCTTAACCAGCAGGATGAAACGGCTGCGCTACGATTTTTCTACAGACCAGATGATGAATCGGCCTGGGAGCTCCTCGCAGAGGCCGAACTGCAAATAGGAAAAGTTAATCTGGACTGGTTGTATGAACTCCGCTGGGAGACGAGCAATCTTACGCCACCTCAAGATCTGTCCTCTGCTCCGGAGGGTCTTTGGCTGATCTTCGCCGACAGGAGTGGTGTGGGTCAGCAGCTGTCAGCGAAATTGATGGAGAGCGGAGTCAAGTCGAGGCTTTTTTTCCTCGAGAACGAAACGTCAGATTTCGATCAGATCCTGTCCAGGGTGGAGCACAACCTGCCAATCCATGTCGTTTACCTGTGGGGTCTGGATCTCCCCCTCAACGCTCTGGAACAGGCTCAGGCTGGCGGAGCAGAGACGCTCATCAGCCTGACCCAGGCGCTGTCCCATCAACCATGGGAACAGAGTCCCGGTCTGTGGATTGTCACACAGGGTGCGCAGTCTGTGATCGCGGAGGAACCGCAACTACAGTGCGCGGCGCTGTGGGGACTGGGTCGTGTGATCGCGCTGGAGCAACCAGAACTATGGAGAGCAATGATTGATCTTCCCCTGGACGGCAGCCAAGAATCCAGGGCCACCCTCCTGTTTAATGAAATCTTCCATCCGAGCGTGGATGACCAGGTGGTTTACCGAGATCTTCAACGTTATGTTCCACGCCTTATCCCCGCGCAAAATACAACCGCTGTTCTGGCACCTGTCCAGAAGGTAGCGGACGGAGCCTACCTGATTACAGGCGGTCTGGGACTGCTCGGAAACGAGCTAGGGCATTGGCTCGTTCGTCAGGGGGCCAGACATCTGGTACTGACCAGTCGCAGCGGCTTACCGGAGCGCGCAGAATGGGACTTGATTCCCGCAACTTCCCTCAGCGGTCAAAGAATCGCAAATGTTCGTTCGCTGGAGCAGGCTGGCGCGCAAGTCCATGTGGTGCGGGCCGATGTGGCCGATGAGCAGGCCATGCAGCAACTGATGGATCAGTTCGGCAAATCACTGCCGCCCTTGAAAGGCCTCATCCATGCTGCCGGAACGACAACGAATCAAACTGTTGCGGAGATGGATCTGAATACCTGGCAGGATGTTTTGCAACCCAAGATAAAGGGTGCCTGGCTGCTCCATCGACTGACGGCAAATATTTCCCTGGACTTTTTTATCTGCTTCTCTTCTGCGGCATCGGTCTGGGGCTCCCAGGGCATGGCCGCTTATGCAGCCGCGAAATCATTTTTTGGATCAGCTGGCTCATTATCGACAGGCCCAGGCGATGCCGGCACTGACAGTTAATTGGGGCTGGTGGTCAGGGAACGGAATTGCCACCCGCGAACAGGCCGAACTATTTTCAAAAGTGGGTATGGTCGCGATGCAGGCCGAGGAGGCGCTGGCGGCTTTGGACTATCTGCTTGAAAGCGGGGCAAGCCAGCAGGTCGTGGCCAAGGTTGATTGGGCAGTATTTAAACCAGTTTATGAATCGAGGCGTGAACGACCCCTGTTTCGCCACATCCAGGTACAGAAAGCCACGGAGACTCAGGCCTCGCAGGAGGTCGCTGCCAACGATTCCTTTCTGGAGGAACTGCAGTTCGTGTCCTCAGAACAGCAAAGTGAATTGCTTCAGGATTTTGTACGGCGCCTGGCTGCTGAGATTCTCGGATTCGATACGCCAAAAGCCATCAGCCTGAATCAGGGCTTTTTCAAAATGGGCATGGATTCGATGATGACGGTCCAGCTTCGAACCCGGTTGGAGACCAGTCTTAATTGTTCCCTGCCCCCCACGATCGCCTTTGAATATCCTTCAATTGCTCAGTTGGTTGCCTATCTGCAAAAGGATGTCATCCAGCGATCTGAAAGGTCCGCAACGATCAATAAAGAGAGTGAATCACAGGCTGCCGAGGCTGCACCTGAATTGTTGGATTCCCTGTCCGAGGATGAATTGATGAATTTACTGGACAGTGAATTGGCCAGAGTTGATGATCTGACGAAAGATGGAAAATAGCATGGCGGAACAACCCTCTGTGGATTATCAGGCACGTTTGAAGGAGGCGCTGCTTGCGTTGACAAAGCTTCGTAGTCGCCTCGAAACATTGGAGCGTCAACAGAGCGAGCCGGTGGCGATCATTGGCATCGGCTGCCGCTTCCCGGGGGGAGTGACCGATCCTGCCTCATTCTGGGGGCTTTTGCAAAACGGTGTGGACGCGATTAGCGAAGTCCCCGCCGACCGCTGGGATATCGATGCCTACTATAACCCCCGACCAGGCATGGCCGGTAAGATGTATACGCGCTACGGCGGGTTTATTCGCGATGCGGATAAATTTGATCCCACCTTCTTTGGTATTTCCCCACGCGAAGCAAATAGCATGGATCCGCAGCAACGGTTGTTGCTGGAAGTGGCCTGGGAGGCACTGGAGAACGCAGGCCAGGCTCCCGATCAATTAGGGGAAAGCGCGACGGGTGTCTACATCGGGGTTACCATGAACGACTATCTGCAAGTCCAGTCCAACATCAATTCTCCGGACTTGACGGGCACCTATCGGATTACAGGGAATTTATTCAACAGCATTCCTGGCCGGGTCTCCTATACCCTGGGCCTGCGTGGTCCGGCCATGGCGATTGACACTGCCTGTTCCTCCTCTCTGGTTGCGATTCACCAGGCCGTACAGAGTTTGCGAAGCGGCGAAACCAGGCTGGCGCTGGCCGGCGGTGTCAATCTGCTGCTGTCACCGGAAGTCAGTTTAAGCGCCTGTCAGGCCAGCATGCTGGCTCCGGATGGGCGTTGCAAAACATTTGATAGCCAGGCAGACGGCTTTATTCGCAGCGATGGCATCGGCGTGGTTGTTTTAAAGCGGCTGTCAGATGCACTCCAGAATGGAGATCATATTTGGGCTGTGATTCGCGGCTCTGCCGTCAACCACGACGGCTTCAGCAGCGGCTTTTCCGTTCCGAATAAATTAGCTCAGGAAGCCGTCATCCAGGCGGCGCTGAACAACGCCGGTGTCACCGCCCAGGAGATCGGCTATGTGGAGGCGCATGGGACCGGCACTTCGCTGGGAGATCCAATTGAGGTCCGCGCACTCCAATCCGCCCTGTGCCAGGGGCGGTCCAACCATTCTCCGCTGTTCCTTGGTTCGGTCAAAACCAATTTCGGACATACCGAGGCGGCGGCAGGCGTGGCAGGTTTAATCAAAACCGTACTGGCCCTGCATCATAAAGTAATTCCTCCCCATCTTCATTTACAAAAGTTGAACCCCTTTGTGGAATGGGACAAGGCGGCCCTGTCGATTCCAACGCAGTCAACAGAGTTCCCTCAGCTCAACGGCCGATACCTGGCGGGGGTCAGTTCATTCGGCGTAAGCGGCATCAATGCACATGTTGTTGTCGAGGCGGCGCCTGAACCTATGGAAAAGAAGGTTGAGACGGAACGTCCCGTTCAACTGCTACGGCTCTCAGCGCCGACAGAAACAACCCTGCACGCGCAGGCCGATCAATTGGCTAAGCATCTTGAGCATGATAATTCAGCCTCACTGCCAGATATCTGTTTTACCGCCAACACGGGTCGGGCAGATTTCAGACATCGTCTGGCTTTGTCAGCCGCCTCATCCGTCGAGTTGGCCGTACAGTTAAAAGCGTTTGTCACAGCTCCAGAGGCATCTTCCGCTGCACATCATATTCTGGAGCCCGATCATAAAGTAAAGATCGCCTTTCTGTTTACCGGTCACGGTTCGCAGCATGTGAATATGGGCCGGGAACTGTACCTGAGCTCTCCCGTTTTCAGGCAGGCAGTCCAGGAGTGCGAGGCTCTTTTGGAGCCTTATCTGGATACTCCCATCAGTCAAATGATCTATCCAGAAGGAGGGAATGAAGACGCGACCGCCTGCCTGTGGGACGGAATGAAATATACCCAGCCCGCACAGTTCGTCCTGGCATACGCTTTGACCAGAGTTTGGGTATCCTGGGGCATCGCAGCTGGTGCCGTGATCGGCCATAGCGTGGGCGAATATGCGGCGGCCTGCGCCACAGGGATGATGAACCTGGCAGATGGCATCAAACTGGTGGCCGCCCGCGGACGCCTAATGGATACCCTGCCACAAAAAGGCATCATGGTGGCCGTCTTCGCCGATGAGGCCACGGTCACCAAGGTGACCGCTCCTTATGCTGATCGGGTTTCCTTGGCTGTCATTAATGGCCCAACCAATATTGTCATTTCCGGGGACACGCAGGCAGTGGAAACGATCCAAGCCGATCTGGCGAAACAGGCCATAAAATCAAAACGTCTCGACGTGGCGCAAGCTTCGCATTCCCCCATCGTGGACCCGATGCTCGACGAATTTGAGCGTATCGCGGCAACGATCACTTTTCATCGACCGCGGGTTGAATATGTCTCCGCCCTGACTGGCAAATCGACGACCACGATTGATTCGAAATACTGGCGCACCCATCAAAGACAACCGGTGCGTTTTGCAGAAGCCTTCCAGACCCTGTTAAGTCTGGGATATAACCATTTCATCGAAATCGGACCGACCCCTACTCTCATTACCATCGCACAACGCAACATTGATGAATCCAACACGAACCTGCATTTTTATGCGTCCCTTCGTAAAGGACAGGAAGACTGGAGACAAATCCAAGATAGTCTCGCGGGGCTTTATGTTCACGGCGCAGGCGTGGATTGGCGCGGCTTCGATCGGCCCTATCCCCGTCGTCGCGTAAGCCTGCCCACCTACCCGTTTCAGCGTCAACGCTACTGGGTGACTGCGGGCCTCAGACGCCAGGGTATTCAGAATAACACGCTTCATCCCCTACTGGGGGCGCGCCTGCCGTCAGCAGGACAGGAAATTATTTTTGAAAACGAGTTGAGTTCACAGGCACCTGCTTTTCTGGCCGACCATGTTGTCCAGGAACAGGCAATACTGCCTGCAACTGCCTATATAGAAATGTTCCTGGCGGCAGATCATGAGATCCTCAGCCGGTCCGATGGTACGCTCGCCATTGAAGATCTGGTGATTCATTCACCTCTGCAGCTTTCCGAGGCTGAAACAAGGACCGTACAGACGATCGCCCGCATGGGTATAGACGATGCAATCGCCTGTCAAATTTTCAGCTATGACAAACCAGCCGGTCAGTGGAAACTCCATGCCAGTGCGTCCGTGCACCCGACCGCTGAGACACCACAAACAGTTTCGCTGGCGGCAATTCAAGCACGGTGTCATCAGATCATTCCGCCAGAGGAACATTATCAGCGACTGGCGAGGAGGGCTCTTAGCTTTGGCCCGGCATTTCAGGGCGTGAACATACTGCAGCTTGGAAAGAACGAGGTCCTAGCGCGGATCGTGTCACCGGACCTGATCGCACAGGACCTCCCTTCGTATTATTTACATCCGGCCCTTCTGGACGCGGCTTTACAAACCAGCGCGCGCGTACTGCCGGATGAGGATAAAACATATCTGCCCATCAGTGTGGATGCGATTACGGTCTTTGATCGTCTCCCCTCCCGGTTGTGGGGACATCTTACGCTTCACACGGATAAACATTTGAACAATGACATCGTCACGACTGACATTCAACTGTACGATGAAACCGGCCGGGTGATTGTTGCCCTGAAGGGATTTGCTCTAAAACTGGCTGCCCGCACAGGCACGGCCTCATGGTTGTACGAAGTCGAATGGAAAAAAGCGCAGAAGAAGATCGTTTCTGTCGCTGAGCTGGCCGCGCTGTTACGAACTTCTCTGCGCGCTATGTCCGAAGAACCGCAGATGGTTTTGTATCAAAACGAGTTTCTCCCGCAAATGGATGCATTTTGCTCCGCGCAGATCCAGAATGCATTGCTCGAGATGGGTTGGTCGTTCGAAGTGGGGTCGACTCTTTCTCTGGAGGCTGTTTAACAAAGTTAAGTGTGGTACAACAGCATCGCCGCTTATTAAATCGTCTGCTGGAAATTCTTGCAGAAGATGGCGTAATCGCACCATGCGACGAACACTGGCAGGTTCTTCGTCCTCTTTCCAAAGTAAATGCTTCTGCGCTGGCAGAGACGTTGCGTTCTGTCAATCCGGAGGCAGCTGTGGAAGTGGATATGGTGGAACGCATCGGCCGGGAACTTGCACTTGCCCTGCAGGGGCAGCGAGATCCGCTCCAACTACTTTTCCCGGGCGGCTCGCTGGAGGAGATGGAAAAGCTTTATCGTGATGCGCCCTTCACTAGGAGCTTTAATCAATTGGCAGGCGAGGCCGCCAGACAGCTGGTCAACCACTGGCAGGCAGAACGGCCTTTAAGAATATTGGAAATCGGCGCAGGCACCGGGGGTACGACTTCCCATGTACTGGCCCAACTTTCCAAGGTACAGGCCGAATACACGTTTACAGATGTCTCGCCCCTGTTCTTAAAGAGGGCGCAACAAAAACTTTCTGCATACGACTTTGTTCAATACCGCACGCTCGATATCGAAAAAGACCCGGTGACCCAGGGTTTTACGGCTCATTCTTATGATCTCGTCCTGGCAACCAACGTTTTACACGCGACCTCCAATTTACACGATACCCTCCATCGGGTGCGCCATTTGATCGCGCCCGGAGGCTTTCTGATCGCGGTGGAAGGCACACGCAAACAGCGCTTCGCCGATCTGATCGTTGGTCTGACGCCTGGCTGGTGGGCCTTCAGTGATAAAGATCTGCGTTCCTCTTATGCACTGGCATCGCAGCCAGAATGGCTGAAACTATTGGGGGCAGGCGGCTTTGCTGTCTCCGAAGGAGTTACCGGTCAGGCCGCGCTTTCGAACCAATCCCTGCTGGTCGCCCAGGCCGAACAATCCCGGCCAACGATAGAGGCCGGGACATGGCTGCTGTTTTCCGAGAGCAATGACCTCAGCGGTCAATTGGCTGAAAAATTGCAGAGGCAGGGTCAATCAACATGTTTTGTGAAAGCAGGAAAAACATTTACACAGCATGAAAATGTTTACCAGGTCGATGCCGCCTGTGCCGATGACTTCCATCAACTGATTCAGGCAAACCACCAGTTGAACGGTATCGTTTATCTCTGGGCTCTGGATCATGCTTCAGATGTAGTTGGCGGTCAGTCGGTGCTATGTGGTGGATTGTTATACCTGGTTCAAGCACTCATTGCCAGGGAAATAACCTGCCCAATCTGGGTGGTAACACGCGGTGCCCAGTCAGCAATGGGACGGGCCAGTTTTCCACAGCCGGCAACCTTATGGGGATTATGCAAAGTAATCAATCAGGAGCATCCGGAAATTTCCTGCCATAGCATTGATCTTGATGCGGGATGGCTTGCATCAGACAAGGAAAACCTGGATAACCTTTGGCAGGAAATTTCCGCAGCCGACTCAGAAGATCAGGTGGCGTATCGGGACAACGAGCGCCTTGTTCCCCGGCTTATCCATGCACGTGGCGGCGACGATGAACCGGTATCAAAAGAGCCTGTCAGGCTGGCTGTCAGTGATCGCGGAGTTTTGGATCATCTGGCCTACCAGAAACTTTCTCGAAAATCTCCCGGCCCCGGAGAAGTGGAAATTCAGGTCATTGCAACGGGCATTGGCTTTAGAGATGTGCTCAACACCTTGGGTATGTATCCTGGGGGCGGCGAACTGGGAAGTGAATGCGCAGGCATCGTCACTGCCGTAGGACCGGGGGTTGAAAATGTACAACCGGGAGATTCCGTGATCGCGTTCGCGCTGGGCAGTTTTGGTTCATATGTTGTTACACCTGCTCGCCACCTGGTTCCCAAACCTGTCCAGTTGACCTTCGCCCAGGCAGCTACAATCCCTTCGGCATTTCTTACCAGCCAGTACGCATTACACCATCTGGCAAAAATCAAAGTCGGTGATCGTATTTTGATCCATGCAGCCGCGGGCGGTGTAGGCCTGGCGGCCATCCAACTGGCGCAAAGATCCGAAGCAGAAATCTTTGCTACCGCCGGCAGCCCGGCAAAACGCAAACTATTGACATCACTGGGCGTCCAATACGTTATGGATTCACGTTCATTTGATTTTGCTGATGAAATCATGAAACTTACCGATGGCCAAGGCGTGGATATTGTGCTCAACTCCCTGGCCGATGAATTTATTCCCAGATCCGTTTCTGTACTGGCAGAAGATGGCCGGTTCATCGAGATTGGGAAACGAGGTATTTGGAGCCACGCACAATTTACGCAGCTCAGGCCCGGCGCCGAGTACAAAACTGTTGACCTCTTAACTGAATCGAAACAAGATGAAAAGCTAATTCCATCCCTGTTTCAGGAGATCATGCCGCTATTCAAAGATGGCACGTTAGAGCCACTCCCCTTGCAGGTCTATCCAGCATCAGAGGTGGTCGAAGCTTTTCGCTACATGGCCCAAGGGCGTCATATTGGCAAGTTGGTTGTCCTTCAAGAAACACCACAGTTTGCAATTCATGAAGATGCTACGTATATGATCACCGGCGGCCTGGGTGGCCTGGGTCTGGCGGTAGCAACCTGGCTTGTGGATCTGGGTGCCAAACATCTTGTTCTGGTGGGTCGTAGTTCACCCAGGGCACAGGCTCAGGCGGCGGTGCAGAAAATGATGCAAGCTGGGGTTGCAGTGAAGGTGCTCCAAGCTGATGTTTCGAAGTGGGCAGAGATGACCCATATATTCTCTCAAATGACGACCTCCATGCCGGCGCTTCGAGGAGTCTTCCACGCGGCGGGTGTGTTGGATGACGGCGTATTAAGCCAGCAGACCTGGGAGCGCTTCGCCGCTGTCTTTGCGCCCAAAGTGCAGGGCGCCTGGAATTTACATGAACTGACAAAGGGGCTGTCTCTGGATTTCTTTGTGCTCTTCTCATCGGCCGTATCCCTGCTGGGGTCTGCCGGTCAGGCGAACCACGTGGCAGCCAGCACCTTTTTGGATATGCTGGCACATTACCGGCAGGCCCAGGGACTTCCAGCGCTGAGTATTGATTGGGGTCCATGGACTCAGATTGGGGCGGCGGCAGAACGTGAAGTGTCAGAGAGACTCCTGAACCGCGGTGTGGAATCCATCTCGCCTGCCGAGGGAATCGAAGCGCTGTCCAGTATCATGGATGCCCCACGGTTTACACAGGTTGCTATTGTGCCCGTCAAATGGACACAATTCACATCCCAAAATAGTTCTCCATTCTTTGCCCAACTGAAAGAACTAGAACAAGCAAAAACAAGTGCATCCAAAACATCCCCACGCCTTCTCAAGCAGGAAGAAAATCTCTGGCAGCGGCTGGAAAACGCGCCGGAAAGCAAACGAAAGAATCTGTTGATGGCACATGTGCGCACGCAGGCACTAAAAGTGCTAAATTTACCCATGGATTTTGCTCTGGAACAGCGCCAGCCCTTACAGGAACTGGGGCTTGATTCCCTGATGGCCGTCGAGCTGCGCAATCTTCTTGGAAAAGGATTGCCTCTCTCAAGGGCATTGCCGGCGACTCTGGTGTTTGATTACCCCACACCTGAAGCTTTAAGCCGTTACCTAATGGATGATCTGTTCGTCAAGTCTCCGGTAAGCCCACCGTCCGCGCAAAACGAGAAAAGCGTAAAAAATGACACGGAAGCAGGCTTATCAGACGAGGAAGCAGAAGCTTTACTGCTGGCCGAATTGAACGAACTCAAAAACAGGAAATTCGAGAAATAAAAACGATGTCTGATACAACCAATTCTGAGCTATCACCGATCAAACGAGCACTGCAGGAAGTGCGCGAAATGCGCGCCAAAATCGAGGCGATGGAGCAGGCAGGCCGCGAACCCATTGCCATCATCGGCATGGCCTGCCGTTATCCAGGCGGCGTGAACAATCCTGAAGATTTCTGGCGTTTATTATGTGAGGGCCTGGACGCGATCGCGGAAATTCCAAAAGAGCGTTGGAATATCGATTCCTTCTACGACCCTGACCCGGAGGCGGCCGGGAAGATTCTCACCCGCTGGGGTGGTTTCCTGAATCAGGTGGATCAATTCGATCCTCAGTTTTTTGGGATTTCCCCGCGCGAAGCCGAGGAAATGGATCCTCAACACAGACTGCTGCTTGAAGTTGCCTGGGAGGCATTGGAGAATGCAGGTCAGGCACCGGACCAACTTACCGGTTCAGCCACGGGGGTTTTTACCGGCATTTCGATCAGCGACTACTATCAATTAATGGTTGGACAAGACCCGGAAAAACTGGATGTCTATCTTGCGCAGGGGACAGCTCATAGCACTGCCTCTGGAAGGATTTCCTATTTGCTGGGACTACAGGGTCCGGCAGTATCTCTGGATACAGCCTGTTCCTCTTCCCTGGTGGCAACTCATCTTGCAGTGCAAAGTTTACGCGCGGGTGAATCGCGGCTGGCCATCGCAGGCGGCGTAAATACCATTCTGTTGCCAGAGATTCATATTAGTTTTTCCAGGGCACGCATGATCTCAAGCGATGGACGTTGCAAAACCTTCGACGTGCGCGCCGATGGTTTTGTCCGCTCCGAAGGTTGCGGGATGGTCGTGCTGAAACGACTGGCGGACGCCATCGCAGATGGCGATAATGTTCTGGCAATCATCCGGGGCTCCGCGGTAAATCAGGATGGTCGCAGTAACGGGTTGACCGCCCCCAATGGAGTTGCTCAGGAGGCCGTGATTCGTTCGGCTTTGTCGAACGGACAAGTTGAGCCAGCCTGGGTAAGTTATGTTGAAGCCCACGGCACGGGAACCTCTCTTGGGGACCCGATCGAGGTACAGGCGTTGGGCGCAGTATTGGGAAGCGGCCGCGCTCCGGATCAAAGACTCAAGCTTGGTGCAGTAAAGACCAACATGGGTCACCTGGAAGCTGCAGCTGGCATGGCAGGATTGATGAAAGCTGTATTGGTTCTACAGCATAAGCAAATTCCTGCCAATCTGCATTTCAAAACGCCAAATCCCTATATTCCCTGGGATGAACTTCCGATCGATATTCCCACAAAACTCACGCCTTTATCCGCTGTGAACGACAGACATATTGTGGGCGTAAGTTCATTTGGTTTTAGCGGAACCAACGCTCACCTGGTTTTGGAGGCGGCCTCCGAGGCCATCACCGAAAACTCAAGCATCGATCGTCCTCTGCATATCCTGAAACTATCGGCCAAAAACGAGTTTGCCTTACGGGCATTAATTCAACAGTACGATGAATATATGTCTGGCAAGCCTGCCAGCGTTGCGGATATTTGCTTTACTGCGAATACCGGACGCGCGGATCTTACTTATCGGCTGGCTCTGGTGGCTCCCTCCAGTAAAGCCGCGCGTACGAAGCTGGCCGCGCATAGAAAAGGTGAGATCCAGGAGGACGTGTTTACCGGTACGGTATTTGACACCACTTCTCCTGAAGTTGTATTCCTTTTTACCGGGCACGGCTCACAGTATTTACAGATGAGCCGCCAGTTATTCGAAACCGCGCCCAGGTATCGGGAGGCGCTGACCGAGTGCGCAGAGATACTCAAAGATTATCTGGATGTGCCGCTCTTTGAAATTCTATTTCCTCCAGACGATGCAATCTGGCTTGATAAAATGACCTATGGACAACCTGCGCTTTTTTCTATTGAGTATGCGTTGGCGCAACTATGGCTTTCCTGGGGGGTGAAACCGACCACCGTGCTCGGGCACAGCGTGGGAGAATATGTTGCGGCGTGTATTGCGGGGGTATTCAGTCTGGCGGATGGGTTGAAGCTGGTTTGTGCGCGTGGACGTCTGATGGATTCCCTTCCGCAGGCGGGCCAAATGGAAGCAATCTTTGCCGATGAAGCCACGGTCAACAAAATCATTGCTCCCTATGCTACAGAGATTTCAATTGCGGCTTTCAATGGTGTTACCAACATCGTGATCTCCGGCATGCCTGATACGCTCCGTTCTGTCATCGCGAAACTTAACGAACTGAATATCAAGACCCAGCATCTGGCGGTGACCCAGGCCGCGCATTCACACTTCCTGGATCCAATCCTGGACGAGTTCGAATCGGTGGCAGAGACTGTTACTTATTTTCCGCCGCGCCTGGGCCTGGTTTCCTGTCTCACTGGGAAAATGGCGGAAGCAAATGAAGTGACCCATGCCAATTATTGGCGAAGGCACCTGCGCCTGCCGGTGCGCTTTGCAGACGGAATGCGTACACTTTTCGCGGAGGGATATATATATTTCCTGGAAATCGGTCCTCATCCAGTGCTGTCCGGGATGGCACAACGGATCGAAGGTGTACAGGACAAACATTTCTTTCCGTCTTTGCGTTCGGGCTGGCAGGACTGGCAGCAAATGCTTGAAAGCGCTGCAGCACTCTACACCCAGGGCATTGCGTTGGATTGGAAAGCCTTCGACCAAAATTATGCGCGTCGCCGCGTCCATTTGCCTACCTACCCCTGGACTCATCAACGTTACTGGATCAACGAAGCCACTCCATCACTCCCGGTCCCCAGAAAATCGCCCTCAAACGTCTGGCAGGCTGCTATCAGCGCCGGTGATTATCAATCACAACGTGCGCCCATGGATTTCTCCCTGGAGAAGCATCAAGCACAGTGGGAGTGCCTGGGCCGTCTCTCCGAGGCTTATATGGTCGGCGCCCTGCGGGATCTGGGCATCTTCGTCCAGGCCGGCGAAAGTCACTCTGTAGAAGACATAGTGCTTCAAGGGAGTATCAAACCCACCTATCATGGTTTGATCCAAAGATGGCTGCAGAAACTGACCAGGCTTGGGTTACTCAAACAACTCGACCAGGACAGGTTTGGCAATTCAGGTCCCCTGCCGGAGATTTCGGTTGGACCCATTCTGGCAGAGGCGCGCAATTTATGCTCCGATGGTCCATATCTCCCCGACTACCTGATGCGCTGTGGACGGGCCCTGGTCAGGATTTTGACAGGTCACGAAAGTCCATTGGAAGCATTATTCCCGGCTGGCTCCTACGAAACGGCAGAATACCTGTATCAGGAAATGCCCATGGTTCGTTATTTCAACGGCATTGCTAGGGCTGTAGTGGAATCCAGTCTGGCTGTTCTTCCTCAGAACCAGCAGATCCGTATTCTTGAAGTGGGAGCTGGAACGGGCGGCACCACCTCCGCCCTGTTGCCTGTGGTACCGCCGCAGCGAAGCGTCTATCGTTTTACCGACCTTTCGGAGTTCTTCTTCGCACAGGCCGAGCAAAAATTTAAGGCTTATCCCTTTATCCAGTATGGCATCATGGACCTGGAAAAGATCCCCAGCAGCAGGGATATGGCACCCAGCGTTTTGATTTGATGGTGGGAGCCAATGTTTTTCATGCGACGAAAGATCTCGATCAATCCATAGAAAATGCCCTGTCGCTCCTGGCGCCGGGGGGCCTCCTGTTGCTCTTCGAGACAACCACCCAGCCCACCTGGTTTGAATCATCCATTGGCCTGATCGAGGGCTGGAGCCGCTTTGAGGACGAATGGCGGCAGGATGATCCCCTGCTTTCAACAGAGCAATGGAAAAAAGCGTTACAGACACACCGCTTTGGGGCCGTTGCTTCCTGGCCGCAACCCGGCCTGCCGACCGAGTTACTGGGTGCGCATATCATCCTGGCACAGGCTCCGTTTGACAGGCAAGGGACGAACACCGACACCAGTGATACTCCCGAAAGCATCCAAATGCGAACTGCCGCCCAAGAGGTCAAATCATCAATCGATTCTCCGCAGCCAGGAAGCGATGCCGCGACATTGGTCCAGCAGTTGAAGGAGGCTACACCCGATGAACAGGAATCGATCCTGATCGATTATGTTCGCGATCATGTGATGAAGGTGACGCGGAGCGACCCGGCCAATCCTCCTGATCGGCGGCAGCGTCTCATGGATTTCGGGGTGGATTCACTCATGGCTGTGGAACTGAGGAATCGTCTGAGCAAAGGGTTGGGACTGACACAGCCCCTACCTGCCACACTGATTTTCGATTATCCAACCATTGAAGTGATCGCCAGGTATCTCGCCAGTCAGGTGATTGGCACGACATCGGACAATGTAGTCCTGGTAATCTCGGCGAATGACCCGACAAACACCATGGCTGCGCGACAGGCTGAACTTGCAGATCTATCGGAAGAAGAGACTGAGGCATTGCTACTCAAAGCTTTGAAGGACGTTTCTGATGACGACTGAGAAAAAAGAAACTCCACAATTATCCACGCTGAAGCAGGCACTGCTGGCCGTAGAGACCATGCAGAAGAAGCTGGACGCAGTAAAAAAGTCTCAGCATGAGCCGATTGCCGTCATTGGAATGGGCTGTCATTTTCCGGGAGAAGCAAACGATCCAGAATCCTTCTGGCAGTTAATGCATGACGGTGTGGACGCCATCACGGAAGTACCGGCGGACCGCTGGGACATTAATGCTTACTATGACCCTGACCCGGAAGCACCGGGAAAAATGTCAACGCGCTGGGGTGGTTTTATCCAGGGGATTGACCAGTTTGATCCTCAACTTTTTGGCATTTCACCTCGCGAGGCATCCAGCATGGATCCTCAACAACGACTATTGCTGGAAACATGCTGGGAGGCCCTGGAAGACGCGGGGCAGGCTCCAAATAAGCTGGCTGGAAGTCGTGCAGGGGTGTTTCTCGGCATTGTCAACAGTGACTATGCCCGCCTTCAAATGGAAGACGATGGCATCTTTCATATCGATCAATACTTCGGGTCTGGCGTGGGACACAGCGTTGCTTCAGGGCGCATCTCCTATATCCTTGGACTGAATGGACCGAGTATATCCATCGATACGGCGTGTTCATCCTCTTTGGTGGCCACGCATCTGGCAGTCCAGAGTTTGAGAAGTGGTGAATGCGATCTGGCCCTGGTTGGAGGCACGAATGCGATTCTCATCCCCGAGACAACCATCGCTTTATCGAAGTATCACTTCATGGCACCCGATGGGCGCTGCAAATCCTTCGATGCCCGGGCAGATGGCTTCGTGCGCAGTGAGGGATGTGGTGTAGTGATCCTGAAACGCCTCTCCGATGCCCAGGCCCGGCACGACAACATCCTGGCGGTAATTCTAGGCTCGGCTGTTAATCAGGATGGCGCCAGCAGTGGGCTGACTGCGCCGAATGGACCTGCGCAAGAAGCGGTAATCCGGGAGGCCCTGGCAGACGCCGAACTGCAACCCAGTGCAGTAGGTTATGTAGAGGCACATGGCACCGGAACAACGCTTGGGGATCCGATTGAGGTACAGGCACTGGCAGCAGTGCTGGGAAAGGGCAGAGCGCCCGATAACCCGCTGCCCATCGGATCGGTCAAAACAAATATTGGGCACTCGGAATCCGCAGCGGGCATTGCAGGATTGATCAAGTTGGTTTTATCCATCCAACACCGCGAGATTCCGCCCCATTTGCACTTTCAGGTCGGAAACCCGCTGATCGACTGGGACAAACTGCCGGTCACCATACCCACAAAACTGATTCCCTGGACAACGAGCGATCGGCTGATCGGCGGCGTGAGTTCCTTTGGGTTTAGTGGTACGAACGCACATGTGATTCTAGCGGAGCCTCCGGCGAACACACAGCCAAGGAACGCCACGCCGATCGAACGCCCTATGCATCTATTGACGATTTCGGGGCAAACAGAAAATGCCTTAAGTGATATTGCGAAGCGCTATATAAGTTATTTTTCAAGTTTCCCGGAAGTCTCCCTACCTGATGTGGCCCACACCGCGAACACCGGTCGTATGCATTCAAGGCATCGCGCAACCGTGGTCGCATGCTCCGCAGTCGAGGCCAGGGAGAAGCTTGAGGCTTTTGTTGCCGGACAGGAGACCCGGGGTCTTCGTACAGGCATCATCCAAACCACGGACCGCCCCAAAATTGCGTTCTTATTTACCGGTCAGGGATCGCAATATCTCGGCATGGGGCGTCAACTTTACGAAACACAGCCGACCTTCCGCCGGATCATGGATCAATGCGACCGGCTTCTTCGCCCTGACCTGGAGCTTTCCCTCCTGGATGTAATCTTTGCCGAAGAACATTCAGCACGGTCCGGACTGATTTAACGAAACGGCCTACGCACAACCAGCTTTATTTGCCAGCGAATATGCCCTCGCCGAATTATGGCGTTCGTGGGGTATCGTACCCTCCGTAGTGATGGGACATAGTGTGGGTGAATATGTGGCCGCCTGTCTGGCTGGAGTATTCAGTCTCGAAGACGGACTTAAACTCATCGCTGCGCGCGGACGGTTAATGCAGTCGCTGCCTCCCGGCGGGCAGATGGCGGCCATATTTGCGGAGGAATCGCAGGTAAGGACTGCGATCGAGCCATACGCCGGCCAGGTGTCGATCGCAGCAGTCAATGAACCGAGGAATTTTGTAATATCGGGAGCGGGCATAGCCATAGAATCCATCGTGGACACTTTCAATGCTCAGGGTGTCCAGTCGCGCAAACTGACTGTCTCCCACGCCTTCCATTCTCCTCTAATGAAACCGATCGTAGAGGAGTTCGAACAGGTAGCTAAAACCATAACTTATCGGGCGCCGCGGCTGCGACTTATTTCCTGTGTAACCGGTGAGCCAGCCATATCAGGCATGATCACCGCTGCAACCTATTGGTGCGACCATATATTACAACCCGTGCAATTCGCAAAAGCGGTCAACACTTTATATCATCAAGGCTATGAGGTTTTTGTCGAAGTTGGCACGCACTCCACGCTGTTGACCATGGGTCAAAATTCTTTGCCTAAAGATGCAGGCTTCTGGGTGGCATCCCTGCGCAAAGGCCAGGATGACTGGCGGCAATTGCTGACGAGCCTGGCAAATCTATATATCTACGGGGTTGAAGTGGATTGGGCTGGCGTTGATAGCCACCAGGCCGCTTCTGGCGCAGCTGAGAAATTACGTTTGCCGACCTATCCATTTCAGCATAAACGATACTGGCTGCCCGAACGACCTCATCGCTCCAGCGGGCCCAGCGATGGAAACCATCACCCTCTGCTGGGTCAACGGTTACGCTCCGTGTTAAGGAAGCTCAATTTGAGGCGCTGCTCAGCACTGATAGCGCTTCTTTCTTACGTGACCATCAAGTCAATGGAACATCCATCCTGCCCACAACAGGTTACCTGGAGATGGCACTTGCCGCCGCACATCAGGCGCTTAACCTGGATGAGCCTGTCATTCAGAATCTTATCATTCAGGAACCCATAGAACTGACGGAGGCCCAGGATCGCATCGTCCAGACTGTTGTGAGCCTGCCATCCGATGGACCGGCCACCCTGCAGATTTTCAGTACCAATGATTCTGCGGATGAAGCCTGGGAGTTACATGCCACGGCAGAAATTTCCACTTCAAATGAGGTGACAAATCCGTCCCTGGAGGATATCGAAGCCATTAAGAGGCGTTGCACAGATGAGATTTCCGCGGCCGCCCACTATCAAACGCTGAGTGAGCGTTCTCTGAACTTTGGCGCCAGTTTGCAGGGCGTGGATGCCATCTGGCGGCGTGAGGGAGAGGCGCTTGGCAAAATTCATGCTCCGGACGAAATTGTGCAGGAACTCGAGGCCTATCTGATTCATCCCGCTCTCCTGGATGCCTGTTTGCAGATATTAAGTGCGGCTACTTCAGCCGGGAATGCGGAGGCGTATCTCCCCTTGAGCGTGGGTCATTTCGTGCTGTATAAGCGCCTTGACAGGGAAGTATGGAGTCATGCTTCCATCCAGCGGACATCGAACCCTGCAGCGGATATGTTGAAGGGAAATATCCAACTACGAAGTACCGATGGAAAGCTGGTCGCCGAAATTAAGACTTGACCATGCGCCGTGCCAAAAGCGCACTGGATGGTCCCCAAAAATTGAATGAATGGTTATACGACATTGAATGGCTGCCTCAAGTAGAATCCTCTGAGTCCGCGGCAGGCAGGATTTCACTTTCAGAACTTTCCACGAACGCACAAGAGGATCTGGAACGACTGGGCAAAACGTTGAGGTTGGATCAGCACCATGGGGCCATCCTCGCTCTGGAAGCGCTGAGCACTTCATATATCATCCGCGCGTTACGACAGTTAGGCTGGAATCCCACTCCCGGCGATCAGGCAAACACCGAGGGCCTTGCCCACCAGTTAGGAATCAGCGAGTTCTTACCATCGTTTACTCGCACGTTTTTTGTCGATCCTTGCTGAAGATGGCTGGCTTAAAGTGATCGAGGAGAAACACGAATGGGAAGTGTTGCGTTGCCTGGATTTGCCTACGGTCGATGCTGAGCCAGCTGACCTGCTAGCCAGGTTTGCCAGCACACAGGCACAGATTAAGCTCACACAGCGATGCGGTGAGCATCTGGCTGACATATTGAATGGCAGTGCCGATCCCCTGCAGTTTCTCTTTCCGGATGGTTCCTTGAGTGATGCCGAGTCACTCTACCAGAATTCACCGGAAGCGAAAACGTACAACACCCTGGCGCAAAATATCGCATCCATGGTGGTCCAGACGCCCCAGGACCGTCCACTGCGGATCCTTGAGGTTGGCGCGGGCACCGGCAGTACCACAGCAGCACTTCTTCCTAGTTTGCCAGCAGGACAGGTGGAATATCTGTTTACCGATATATCAAGCCTATTTCTAAACCGCGCCAAATCAAAATTCAAAGAGTATCCTTTTGTACGTTATCAATTGCTCAATATTGAACAGGATCCATCCACGCAGGGATTGGAGGATCATCAGTTCGACCTGGTCATTGCAGTCAACGTTCTACATGCCACCGCTGATTTGCGCAAAAGTTTGAAACACATCCAGCAATTGCTCACTCCTAATGGAATGTTACTCGCCACAGAAGCAGTCGCTCCGGAACGATGGATCGATCTCACCTTTGGCCTGACAGACGGCTGGTGGCGTTTTACCGATCTGGATCTCCGCCCCTCGTATCCGCTTCTGTCTCAACCCGCCTGGCTTCATCTTTTGCGTGAGATCAATTTTGTCGAAGCTGTAGTCGTGCCAGAGACAAGTGAGCTGTCCAGCGAGCGGATTTTCATCGCGCGCGCGCCACAGGCTCATGAGCCGGGCAGCTGGCTGATTTTTACAGATCAGAGCGGCGTAGGGAATCAATTGGCCGCGCAGCTTCAAGCTCAGGGCGTCAAATGTTTCATGGTTCATCCCGCCGGGGATTATGAATCCATATCTGCGAACTCATGGCGCCTCAATCCGGCGAACCCCGGGCATTTCCAAAGATTATGGCAGGAGGTTGAGTCAGCGGCAGGCGAATCAATTCAGGGCATCGCACATCTATGGAGTCTGGATATACCGCTGGCATCGGAGGACGGACCCGAAAGTCTGCAGCCCGGTCAGGTGATCGGGATTGGCAGCCTGCTGTATCTGCTTCAGGGAATGGCCCGGGGTTCGAAAGTTGAACAAAAAAACACCAGGCTCTGGTTAATTACTCGCGGCGCGCAATCCGTAACTCCTTCCGATGCGCTGGCAGTGAGTCAATCACCGATCTGGGGTATGGCAAAAGTGATTACGCTGGAACATCCAGAATGGAATTGCAGTTGTGTTGACCTGGATGGCAGTCAAACCATCGAAGCTCAGGCCGCTGATCTCCATAAAGAAATCTGGAACACCGGTGATGCAGAAGATCAAATTGCGTATCGAAATCGGCTGCGGCATGTGGCGCGGCTGGTCCGCGTCCGCTCTCAGGCTGGCGATGCAGCCCCGGCCAGGCAAACGGCTGCTACGCGGCTGATCGCCTCCGGCAACGGCGTCCTGGATGAGATGGTTTTGCGATCAGTCGAGCGCCAGTCCCCCCAGGATAACGAGGTGGAAATTGAAGTTCGGGCAACCGGCCTCAACTTCCGTGACGTAATGAATGCATTGGCCATGCGCAGTGATACAGAGCCACTGGGCAGCGAATGCAGCGGTCGGATTACTGCAGTCGGCGCCGGGGTAATTGACTTCCACGTGGGAGAGGATGTTGTTGCCATTGCAAATGGCAGCTTCAGCATGTTCGTCACCGTGGACGCCAGACTGGTGGTGCACAAACCCAGCCAGATCAGCTTTGTGGAGGCTGCAACTATCCCCATGGCTTTTATGACGGCCGATTTTGCGCTTAATGAAGTGGCGCAACTCATCGCGGGTCAATGCGTTCTCATCCATGCCGCATCCGGCGGCGTTGGGTTGGCGGCAGTACAACTGGCATTGCGACAAGGCGCCGAGGTCTTCGGCACAGCCGGTAATCCGGAAAAACGCGCTTTTCTCGAATCTATTGGCGTCCAGCACGTTCTGAACTCCAGGACTCTAGACTTCGCAGAGCAGATCATGCATCTGACCAACGGAAAAGGGGTAGACCTGGTATTGAATTCACTTTCAGGTGAATTCATCCCCACCAGTCTTTCCGTGCTCACGGAACATGGTACGTTCCTGGAGATTGGCAAGAGAGATATCTGGACCAAAGAAGAAGCAAAAGCACTGAAACCCAACGCACGCTATCATATTGTCGATCTATCCAAATTTCTGCATGAGGATCCCGCACAATTACAGCGACTCTTCCGCAAAGTGATGGCAGCCATAGCAGAGGGGTCCATAAGGCCTTTGCGGTATCAGACTTTTCCCCTGCAGGAGGCTGCCCAGGCCTTCCGCTTCATGGCACAGGCAAAACACATTGGGAAGATCGTATTAACGCAAAACAGTATGGAGACCGGCTTGCTGATCAAAGAGGATGCTACCTATCTCATTACGGGTGGTTTACGCGGCCTGGGCCTGCTTGTCGCCCAACATTTGACGCAACACGGGGCGCGCCACCTGGTTTTGATGGGAAGGAGCGAGGCGACCGAAGAAGCGAAGTCCGCCATTGCAGATATGGAAGAACAGGGAGCACAGGTTCGGATCATCCATGGAGATGTATCGAACGGCAATGATCTCCGACGAGTTCTCAACCAGATTGAAGTAGATATGCCGGGTCTGAGAGGTGTCATACACTCCGCCGGCGTCCTAGAAGATGGCGTCCTTCTTCAGCAGGATTGGAAGCGGTTCAGTCACGTTATGGCTCCGAAAGTGGACGGCGCCTGGAATCTGCATAGCCTGACACAGGCTTATGCACTGGACTTTTTTGTAATGTTCTCTTCCACGGCAGCCATATTTGGATCGGCAGGGCAGGCGAATCACGCGGCGGCCAATACCTTCATGGATATCTTGGCACACTATCGTCAGGCACAGGGACAGCCAGCGCTCAGTATCAACTGGGGCATCTGGTCAGAAGTGGGCATCGCAGCAGAAAAGAATGTTGCAGAGCGAATGATCCGCCAGGGCATTGGACGAATTGATCCACAACCCGGATTAACTATTTTGGATACTTTGCTGCAACAAGATATCGCCCAAATGATTGTCTCCCCCATCCATTGGCCTGTGTTTCTCAAGCATTATGCAAACGGCAGATCCCCGGCGTGGCTGTCAAACATGACCAAGGAAACCCAGCATGTGATGCCCGACGCGCGGGCGGCAACCCGGTTGGAAAGATCCTCTGCGCCCGTGCTTCAACAATTGCTGGAGGCGCCCGCCAATCAGAAACACAGCTTATTGCTTGCTTTTGTGAACGAGCAGACTGCCAGAGTTCTGGGGCTGGATCTCACTACCGTGATCGACCCTCGTCAACCGCTGCAAGAATTGGGGCTGGATTCTCTGACAGCCGTGGAATTACGAAACATGCTAAGTAATGGCTTGAAAATTGAACGAAGCCTGCCGGCCACCCTCGTCTTTGATTATCCAACCATCAGCGCACTGACAGATTATCTGGCAAGGGATATATTGAAAATCGAAGCCAAAGTGGAAAGCAAGGCTGCCGAGACAAACAAGGTCGATTTGCTGGAAAACATCGAGAATCTCTCAGATGAAGAAGTTGCGCACATGCTTTCCAACCTATAATAGTTGGCAGCAATTTTTGAATCGATGGATCTTGAGGATTAGGAATTCCGATGAAAGATTTTCTGGAACGCATTAATAACCTTCCACCCGAGCGTTTGAAGCTCCTGGCCGCGCAATTGCAGGCGCGTGTGGATGCACTGGAAGACCAACGTGTTGAGCCCATTGCCATCGTGGGAATGAGTTGTCGCTTTCCGGGCGGAGCAAACACGCCCGAGGCCTTTTGGAACTTGCTGCAAAACGGAGTGGACGCAATTTCAGAGGTGCCACCGGAACGCTGGAAGATTGATGACTATTACGATCCTGATCCGGAAAAACCGGGAAAGATGTCATCACGCTGGGGTGGTTTCCTTAAGGATGTAGATCTCTTTGACCCCGCGTTCTTCGGCATCGCCCCGCGTGAGGCGATGGGATTGGATCCTCAACAACGCCTCTTACTGGAGTTAAGTTGGGAGGCGCTGGAACGGGCCGGGCAATCCTCTGATGAGCTCATGGATAGTCAAACAGGCGTCTTCATTGGCATCTCAGGCAGTGACTACCTCCATCTCCAGATCGAGAACGGCGTTGAAAACCTGGACGCCTATTTCGCCTCAGGCAATGCACATAGTATCGCAGCAGGACGCCTGTCCTATACACTGGGGCTACGGGGACCCAGTCTTCCAATCGACACGGCCTGTTCATCCTCCCTCGTAGCCACGCACCTGGCTGTTCAAAGCCTGCGGAATAGTGAATGCCGTGTGGCGCTGGCCGGAGGCGTCAACCTCATTCTGACTCCTGAAACGACGGTAGCGCTGTCCAAGGCACACATGCTCTCCGCCGACGGACGTTGCAAAACATTTGATGCAAGCGCGGACGGTTTCGTGCGGGGGGAAGGCGGAGGCATCATTGTTCTAAAGCGCCTGGCGGATGCCAGCGCCGATGGTGATCCTATACTGGCATTAATCCGCGGCTCCGCCGTCAATCAGGATGGCCGCAGTAATGGCTTGACCGCGCCCAATGGACCCTCCCAAGAGGAGGTCATACGCGCCGCCCTGACCAATGGCCGCCTCTCTTCACAACAAATCAGCTATGTCGAGACCCATGGAACCGGCACATCGCTGGGCGATCCAATCGAGGTGCAAGCCTTATCGGCAGTGCTGGGAAAAGAACGTGTTGAACCGCTGATGATCAGTTCCGTTAAAACGAACATGGGTCACCTCGAATCCGCGGCAGGCATGGCGGGATTGATCAAGATCGTCTTGATGTTGCAACATCAACAAATACCACCTCATTTGCATTTGCAAACGCCAAATCCGCATATCCCCTGGTCCGAATTACCGGTGAAGATCCCCACCCAGTTGATGCCCTGGCAACAGGAAGGCGATAAATTTGCCGGTGTGAGTTCTTTTGGCTTCAGCGGAACCAATGCTCATATCATTCTCTCCAGTCCTCCAGCCACGGAAAGGAAGCACGCAGAACGCGAACGGCCTCTTCATCTCATGACACTTTCTGCGCGCAGCGAGTTTGCACTCAAACAACTGGCCCAAAAATATGTGGATCATCTTGCAGGTCAGCGTGTGGAGGTTGCCGACCTGGCTTTTTCTACCAATGCCGGACGTTCCCACTTCAGCCAGCGCCTCGCAGTTACCACAAATTCATTGCAGGATGCTCAGACAAAATTATCTAGCTTCGTCCATGAGCAGGATCAAAATGGCCTGGTATACGGCAGGGTACTGGCAACCCACCCGCCCCGCGTGGCTTTCCTCTATACGGGACAGGGCGCCCAGTATCACGGAATGGCACGCCAGCTTTACGATACGCAACCGACCTTCCGTTCGACTCTGGATCAATGCGATCAGATCCTGCGCCAATATTTGAATCCCCTCCCTGCTATCCGTTCTCTTTGCTGATGAGAAATCCAGCGCGGCGCTGATCAACGAAACCGCGTATACCCAGCCCGCTTTATTTGCGGTCGAATATGCTCTGGCCGAATTATGGAAATCATGGGGTATCCATCCATTAACTGTCATGGGGCACAGCGTGGGTGAATATGTAGCAGCCTGCACGGCAGGCGTTTTCACGCTGGAAGATGGATTAAGGCTGATTGCAGAACGGGGACGATTGATGCAGGGATTGCCATCCACTGGAACCATGGCCGCGGTGTTCGCGGATGAGGCGACCGTCTTAAAGACTATCGAACCGTATCCTGATCAACTTTCCGTCGCGGCAGTTAACGGACCCAGTAATGTGGTCATTTCTGGTGCGGGGCAGGTTTTGTCAGATGTGTTGGAAGTGCTCTCTAAAAAAGGTATTAAATCACGCCGATTAAACGTTTCGCAGGCCTTTCACTCACCATTGATGGACTTCATCCTTGATGAATATGAAGGCCTGGCCTCTGCGATCCAATACTCAGAGCCACAGATCGGTCTGATGTCGAACGTCACGGGTAACCTGGTTACACTTCATCAAGTGACACAAGCTCATTATTGGCGTGAACACATCCGCAAACCAGTTCGTTTTGCAGATACCATGCGGAGTTTGCAACAGTCTGGCTGCAATGTGTTTGTGGAAATTGGGCCTAACCCGACCCTGTTGAGCATGGGCAAACAGTGTCTGGAGGGAAACACTTATACCTGGCTGCCATCTCTACGCGAAGGACAAGGCGATTGGCAGATCGTGCTCTCCAGCCTTGCGCACCTCTATATCATGGGTGCAGACATCCATTGGAAGAACTTCGATCGCGACTATCCGCGTCAAAAACTCGTTCTGCCTACCTACCCTTTCCAGCGCGAACGCTATTGGGGCACTGCCAATTCTGGTGAACAGAAGCCCGAACAAAATAGCATGTTACCCTCCGAGCCTTCATCCACGAACAGAGTTGAGGATTTGTTCTACACGATCCAGTGGCATGCAGAACCTCGACCTGGGATAACCACCGTCTCAGGTAGCGAACAAAGCCTAGGCGGCAGGGGTGGTTGCCTGATATTCTGTGATTCAAACGGCCTCGGGAAGAAGCTGGCAGACTCGCTAAGAACACACGGACGCGACTGTTGCTTGGTCAGCCCGGCTGATGGTTATGCCGAACCTGATCCCAATCACCGGCAGATCAATCCCAATGCACCTGCGGATTTTCTCCGCCTGTCCCAAGAACAAACTTTTACGGATGTAGTTTACTTATGGCCCCTGGATCAGGGCCTGACTAAATCAATCAAAATCCATGAACTTGTTGATGCACAAAAGAGAAGCACCGGTGGATTATTATATCTGGCGCAGGCATTGATCAGGCAAGGAAAATCAGGTCTGGCAAATCTATGGGTTATCACAGGCAATGCGCAAAGCGTGTCAGCGGAGGAAAAAACCATCGAAGCGGGTCAGGCAACCGTTCTGGGCTTGAGCCGCTCACTCGTTCTGGAGCATCCGGAGCTGCATTGTGTGTGCCTTGATCTGGACGCACAGGCAACCGGAAGTGAAGTCGATGACCTAGAATGGGAAATTCTGCACAACGACGGGCAGGAACAGGAAATCGCCTTCCGCGCTTCTCGCTATGTTCGCCGTCTCGTCAGGTCTGAAGTTCCCTCCATTGCTCATCCGCGCTTCCAAAATGAGGGAAGTTATTTGATCACTGGCGGTCTGGGTGGCTTGGGATTGACGATTGCAGAATGGATGTCCCAAAATGGCGCGAAGAATCTGGTATTGATGGGTCGCAACGGTGCTTCCAAAGAAGCACAGAAAATACTGGAACGCATGGAAAAGACAGGCACACGCGTTCTTGCTGTCAGGGGGGATATTTCCAAAGCGGAAGATCTTTCAAAAATTCTTTTCGAGATCGGACAGGCGATGCCTCCACTGCGGGGCGTTATTCACGCGGCTGGCATATTGGATGATGGCGTGTTTCTACAACAAAATTGGAAGCGTTTTGCGGATGTAATGCGGCCCAAGGTGCAGGGCGCGTGGAACTTACACCTGCAGACGCGCGATCTGCCGCTGGATTTCCTCGTGTTGTTTTCGTCGGGAGCGGCTGTTTTGGGTGCAGCCGGCCAGAGTAACTATGCAGCCGCCAATGCATTCCTGGACGCCCTGGCAGCCTATCGCCAGGCCCGGGGATTACCGGCCATCAGCATAAATTGGGGCGCATGGGCTGAGGTGGGCATGGCGGCCACGCGCGGCCTGGATACCGGGCGGGGCCTCGACATGCTTGGGCCGGAGATCGGGCTGCTGGCCCTGACAATGGCACTGGAATCGAACATGGCACAAGTTTCAGTGCTGCCAGCCGATTGGCATCGTATTCTGTCAGCCTATGCGGTCAACGATGAACCCAGGCTGCTCCAGGAAATTGCCAGGTCTGTGCGTTCAGAAGATACACAGGCTGCGAAACCCCAGGCTGATAGCTTTGTCCAACAACTGACAGCCACCGTGCCTAATAAAAGAAAATCTCTCCTGTCAAACCATGTGCGTGGGAAAGTAGCTCAGGTATTGTCAGCCAATAATGCAAATGCAATTGATATTCATGAGCCTCTACAGGCCATGGGTCTCAACTCCCTCATGGCACTTGAACTACGCAATCAATTAAACCGATCCACCGGGCGGGTTCTTCCCGCCACCCTGCTTTTTGAATATCCCACCATCGACGAACTTGCCAACTACCTGTTTGACCAGATTGTCAAGCCGGAACAGGAGGTTATGTCTTCTGTGAACACAAAGACACAACAGGAAGATAAAACGGAGTCTCCTGTCCCGGCTGACACACTGGACAACCTCTCCACGGATGAGCTTGCAGCCCTGCTCATGGAAAAACTCAGTCAAATCGACACCAACCCGGGACCTTAGAATGACAGTGATCTCCTCCAGAATTGCGAAATTAAACCCAACACTGCTCAGTGTCCTCTTGATTTGTTTAGTAAGTTTCGTCTGGGGATTTATGGAAGTGCTAGTCCAGCACATTCCCGGCGGTTATTCCATTTACCAGATCATCTGGGTCCGTTATGCCACACATCTGTTGTTTATGCTTCTGGTGTTTGGCCCACGCTACGGGTTGAAATTGATTTCCACCAAGAAATTGGGACTGCAACTATTAAGATCCGTCATGATGCTGATCATGCCTGCTTCGTATGTTGTCGCCACGAACTATATGCCGGCCAAAAACATATTATCCATTTTTTGGCTGCTGCCAGTAATGATTGTTGTATTGGCCTACCTGTTACTGGGTGAGCGGGCAGCCTGGTTTTACTGGGTGGCCGCAGCCTTTGGCTCCGTCTGCCTGGCATTGCTTATACATCCCAACCGCCAACTTACCGGATTGGGCGTTCTTTTGGCGCTAATCATGGGCTTGAGCTTCAGCCTGTATGTAGTGATGACAAGAATGTTGCAGGAAGAATCCCATATCACGAATCTTTTCTACACAGCCATCGGTGTCATCGTCCCGTTGAGCGCAGGATTGACCACGTTCTGGAAACCTTTAACGTCACCGCGGGCATCCTGATGATCATCATTGGCCTGCTCGGTTTCGTAGTACTGTGGATGCTGGACAAAGCGCTTGAAGACACCGGCGCTTCGGTGCTGGCCCCTTTTCTTTCCACACAGTTGATCTGGATCACTGTGATCAGTTTCCTGGTAAGAATTTTTTAACCGGGCAAAAAGGACTCGTTGATGGATCAAAACAATTCAAACGGCGATTATCGGGCATTGTTCCAGCAGGCACTTCTTTCGCTGGAGCAAATGCAGACGAAACTCCGCTCCGTTGAAACTGCACAGCATGAACCCATCGCCATCGTTGGAATGGGATTTCGTTTTCCGGGAGGCGCCAACGATGCAGAAACCTTCTGGAATCTGCTGCTCAATGGTACGGATGCCATCCGGGAAGTGCCATCAGAACGCTGGGATTTGAATCAGTTTTATGACCCTGACCCAAATGCGCCGGGGAAAATATACAGCCGTTTCGGTGGCTTTCTGGATAACGTCGATCAGTTTGACCCTCAGTTCTTTGGTATCTCACCACGCGAAGCCATGTCCCTGGATCCGCAACAGCGTCTCCTGCTCGAAGTAGCCTGGGAGGCGCTGGAGAACTCAGGACACGCTCCTTCCAGCCTGGAAGGCAGCCGTACCGGTGTTTTTGTAGGAGTTTCGGGCAGCAGTTATGCCAACTTGAAGCTGGCCACGCGTGGCAACGATGACGTTGATTTTTATTTTGCCACGGGAATCGCACCCAGCGTGGCGGCCGGGCGCATTGCCTACACCTTCGGTTTTCACGGTCCAACTTTATCGATCGATACAGCCTGCTCTTCTTCCCTGGTCGCCACGCATCAAGCCTGCCAAAGCCTGCGCAACCGCGAGTGCGATATGGCCCTGTCTGGTGGAGTAAACCTTATTCTGGAGCCTTCCGGATCCATTAGCACGGCGCGCGGCAAGATGATGTCCATGGATGGACGATGTAAAACGTTTGATGCCTCGGCGGATGGGTATGTCCGCTCAGAAGGATGTGGGCTGATTGTGCTCAAACGGCTTTCCGATGCCCAAGCGGATGGAGATAACATTCTGGCTGTCATCATGGGGAGTGCTGTAAACCAGGACGGCCGTAGCAATGGCCTGACCGCTCCCAATGGCCGGGCACAGGAAGTGGTGATTCGCGCCGCCCTGGACAATGCGAAACTGCATCCCGGCGACATCAGTTATGTGGAGGCTCACGGAACTGGCACTTCGCTCGGCGACCCGATCGAAGTCCGCACGCTGGGCAACACTTTCAGTGATGGACATTCTGCCGATCAGCCGCTCATGGTTGGCTCTGTCAAGACCAATGTAGGTCACCTGGAAGCGGCGGCTGGAATCGTGGGCTTAATTAAGGTCATTCTGTCATTACAGAACAAGATCATTCCTCCCCATCTGCATTTGCACGAGCCCAACCCTTACATTCCATGGCATGAACTTCCCATTCGTATTCCAACGAAGTCAACGCCGTGGACCACGTCCGGGGATAAACCGCGGATCGCAGGCCTGAGCTCATTTGGCTTCAGCGGTACGAATGCTCACATTATTATTGCCGAAGCACCCGCACGGGACATCAAAGCCACAAAAAAATACCAACGTGCTGATCATCTTTTTACTTTCTCCGCGAAAACGGATCCTGCGCTCCGAGGGCTGGCAGGCAAATACATAACGCACCTGGAGCGGAATCCTGAAACACCTGCGGCAGACTTTGCGTATACAACGCACGTGGGACGGTCAAATTTCAATCATCGTCTTGCCCTGCTTGCATCTTCATCTTCAGATGTACAGAAAAAATTAACTGCCTGGCGGGAGGGTGAGAAGGCTGGCACCTTTGCGGGCCTGGTTCCTGAAAATGACAAACCTGAAGTGGCCTTTCTTTTCACCGGGCAGGGGGCGCAATATACCGGCATGGCACGAAACCTCTATCAAGGCCAGCCAGCATTTAGACGGCTGATGCAGCAGTGCGATGAGATCCTGCATCCCCATTTGGAGAAGTCTTTACTTTCAGTCATCTATCCTGAAGATCAAGCTGATGAAGAACTCATTCATCAGACAGCCTACACTCAGCCCTGTCTCTTTGCCATTGAATATGGTCTGGCGCGGTTATGGCAATCCTGGGGTGTGGAACCTGCAGTGCTAATGGGCCATAGCATTGGCGAATATGCAGCCGCCTGTCTGGCAGGCGTTTTCAGCCTGGAAGATGCATTGAGACTGGTCGCGGCACGCGGCCAATCAATGCAGGCACTGCCAGTCGGGGGCAGGATGGCCGCGGTGTTTGCAGAGGAGGAACTCGTTCGGGAAGCAATCGCTCCCTATAGCAGCGAAGTAGCAATTGCCGCCATCAACGGCCCCGGCCACGTTGTGATTTCGGGAACGGGAACAACCCTCGGCTTGATTCTGGAAGCGCTGCAGAGCGACGGGATCAAATCCCAAGCGCTAAACGTCTCTCACGCTTTTCACTCTCCCCTGATCGATCCTATTTTGCCTGAGTTTGAGCAGATCGCGAACTCAATCCAGTATCACTCGCCGCAGATCGGCATAGTTTCCAATGTCACCGGAAAGCTGATCACCGATGATGCCATGGCCAGCGCAGCCTACTGGCGTAAACATACGCGCCAGGGAGTCCGCTTCTCAGATGGCATCAAGGTACTGCATCAAGAGGGTTATCATGTTTTTCTGGAAGTAGGTCCCGCTCCAACGTTGTTAGGTATGGCGCGTCGCTGTTGGCCAGCAGACACCAATGCTGTCTGGCTTCCTTCCTTGCGGCCTGGACGAGACGACTGGGCACAAATGCTCGAAAGTTTGGCGCAACTTTATGTACATGGGCAACAGATTGAGTGGGAAAGCTTCGAACACGATACCAAAGATCTGCATGAGCGGGTACATCTGCCAAGCTATGCCTTCCAGCGCCAGCGCTACTGGCTGGACTTTAGCAAACGTACCGAAGGCGCCTCAGCGTTGAAATCTGAAAACATGAGTAATCACCCTCTGCTTGGCCGGCGACTGCTGACAGCCTTGCCGGTATTTAAGTCGCAGTTGGGTTCTTCAAGCATTAGTTACCTGAAGGATCACCGCATTCATGATGTTGTCCTTTTGCCAGCCACAGCTTACATTGAAATCGCCATGGCAGCCGCGCATGAAGCATTAGGTGGCGATCATTACAGTGTGGAAGATATTGTTTTCCATGAAGCGCTGCCTTTGTCAGACAATAGAAGTCGCACAATTCAGATCGCTTTGTCGCTCACCAGGGAAGGAGCATCCTTCCAGTTCTTTAGCCGCGAAGGCGAAACGACGGAAGAGCAGTGGCAAATGCATGCGGCTGGACACATAAAACTGCAGCCAAGCGATACTATGATAGAACGCGTTTCCCTGCCGGCCCTGCAGGCGCGGCTTACCGAGCCAATGTCTGTTGAGGCATACTACCAGCATTTGGCGACTGTGGGCGCGGGCTACGGACCCGCATTCCGCGGACTCCAGCAGATCTGGCGCAGCGAAGGCGAGGCCCTCGGAAAAATGGAATTACCAGAGGCCCTGACCGCAGAGGCGGGCAGCTACTTCATGCACCCTGCCCTGCTGGATGCCTGCATTCACCTGCTCGGCGCAGCCGTTCCAGGAGCGAATGAGCTCGAAAGTGGAGAGAATCACATTGTTTATGTTCCCATCGGCTGTGAAAGTGTTCAAACTTTCATTACCGGACAGGCCGCCGTTTGGGGACACGCGCGTCTGCAGCCAGTGGAACAACTGAGGGAAAAGACCCTGGCGGGAGACTTAACCCTGTTCGATGAAACAGGGTCAGTAGTTGCTGTAATACAGGGACTAAAACTTCAACAAGTGGATCGCCAAACCCTGCAGCGAGTCATCCAGGGCCAGCTGGATGATTGGCTCTATGAGGTCGAATGGATGGAACAGTCAAAAGGTAAACCAGTCGCTCATTGGGATCAGCCAGGCAGTTGGGTAATCTTTGACGATCAATCGGCGGTTAGCAGTCGCCTCATTTCACAACTGGAAGCGCGCGGAGAAAGTTGTTATCTTATTCATGAGGGCAGCGGCTTTGTACGTCAGAGCACGAAGCAATGGCAGGTCGATCCTGTATGTGCCGGAGATTTCCTGCAACTGCTCGCAGAGGTGAAAACAGAAAGCCAGCACCCATTGCGCGGCATCGTTCATCTGTGGAGCTTGCGAGATACGATCGATGACCAGACGGATCTGGACAGGCTTCATGTGATGCAGGCCAGAAATTGTGCAAGTCTTTTGCATCTGGTGCAGGCACTCTCCCATGAAACTGAAATCAAACCCAGATTGTGGCTGTTGACACGTGGCACACAGCGCGCGGCTGGTGGAACAGCAATCGACCCGGTAGGCGCCTCCCTCTGGGGTCTGGGCAATGTCGTGGCCCTCGAGCAACCGGGCCTGAACTGCACAAGGATCGATCTCTCCCCTGAAGAGCAGAATCAAGAGCTCTTCGCTGAAATCTGGGAACCGGATGCGGAAGATCAGGTAACAATTCAGGGAAATCGTCGTCTTGTAGCACGCTTGGTGCAAAGTCGTAGAAAAACCGCTTCCAAAAACGAAAATCAACCTGCCACAATTAAGGTTAAAGAGCGTGGTACGCTGGACAACCTGATTCTCCAGCCCATACAGCGTCAACAACCGCGTGACGATGAAGTTGAAATCGAGGTTTATGCAACCGGATTGAATTTCCGTGACGTGCTGAATGTTCTGGGCATGTACCCGGGTGATCCGGGACCCTTGGGAAGCGAATGCGCTGGTAAAGTAACCGCAGTGGGAGGCGATGTGAAAGATCTGCATGCAGGAGATCCAGTCATCGCCCTGGCCGCCGACAGTTTTGGCAGCTTTGTAACGGTTAACGCCAGTCAGGTTTTCCATAAGCCGGCGAACCTAAGCTTTACCGAGGCAGCCACGGTTCCCATTGCGTTCCTCACCGCCGACTTTGCCCTGAATTATTTCTCACACATGAAATCCGGTGAACGCGTGTTAATCCATGCAGCAGCTGGAGGCGTCGGCATGGCAGCTGTGCAACTGGCACAGCGCGCTGGCGCAGAAGTCTTCGGGACTGCAGGAAGTCCGGAAAAAAGGAATTTGCTACAGTCACTCGGCGTTGCTCATATTATGAACTCACGCACACTGGAATTCGCTGACCAAATCATGGAGAGTACTCAGGGCGAGGGAATTGACATCGTCCTGAACTCTTTGGCCGGTGAATTTATCCCCAAAAGTCTGTCTGTGCTACGCAAGCATGGCCGTTTTGTGGAAATCGGGAAAACAGGCCTATGGGATCAGAAGCAAATCAAAGCGCTGAACCCTACAGTTAGCTACTGGATCCTTTTTTTGGGCGAAATCCTGGATACCAATCCTGCATTAATCCGGGAAAGGATGCTCAAGTTACTGGCTGAGTTCGAGGCGGGCACTCTGAAGCCTCTACCCCAGATCCTCTATCCGCTAGAAAAGTTCAAAGACGCCTTTCGATTTATGGCCCAGGCCAAGCATACCGGCAAAATCGTCTTGAAGCAAAACCGTGCCGTGGAGACTTCATTTGGAATTCGCGAGGACGCAACTTATCTCATTACCGGCGGTTTAGGCGGACTGGGACTGACTTATGCGCGCTGGCTGGCCAAAAGGGGCGCAAGGCATCTGGCGTTGCTCAGCCGGCATGAACCATCGTCTCAGGTTGAAGATGCCATCCATGAGATGCAAGCAATGGGCACAGAAATATATATCGGCAGGATAGACGTCTCACAGACGAAACAACTGCAGGCTGCCCTGGATCATATCGCCGGGCAAATGCCTCCTTTGCGCGGCGTCATCCACGCGGCCGGTGTTTTGGATGATGGCATCTTACGGGAGCAGAGCTGGTCGCGTTTCGAGGCGGTGATGGCTCCCAAAATCGATGGCGCGTGGAACTTACATCAGTTGACATTAACTGCTCCGCTTGACTTTTTCATCCTGTTCTCCGCCGGGGCGGCTCTACTGGGCTCGCCAGGACAGAGCAACTACGCAGCCGCCAACGCCTTCCTGGATGGCCTCGCACATTATCGCCAGGGACAGGGCATGTGTGCCCTAAGCATCAACTGGGGTGCCTGGGCCGAAGTCGGCATGGCGGCGCGAACGAAGGATCAAAGTCAGCGGCGGTGGGCAGGCGAAGGTATCCGGCTGATCTACCCCCACGAGGGTGTTCAGATCCTTGAACAGTTGTTAAAGCAGTCATCCGCTCAGGTTGCGGTTTTGCCGATTAACTGGTCTCAGGTTTAATCAACAGGGTTATGAGGAGACGCGCCCGATCCTGGAACAGCTTGCCAGGCACCATATACCATCCGCCTCCGGCCAGCAGGAAACCTCTTTCCGCAAAGTATTGAAGGAAACAGCCCCCGAAGAACAGCGGGAATTACTGCTTCACTTCGTACAGGGAGAAGTCATAAAAGTATTAGGGTTGAATGCTTCCGAAATTCCAAATCTGCGCCAGGGTCTCAGTGACATTGGCATGGACTCGTTGATGGCAGTCGAGTTGAGTAATCGCCTGCAAAAGGCGCTGGAACACGCTCTTCCCTCCACTCTAACCTTCGAATATCCAACCATCGAAGCTCTGACAAATTATCTGGCATCCGATATATTGGCATTAACGCCTGCCAGCAATGCCGCGCTAGCAGCGAAGAACCATTCCAATCCACAATCCATCATCAACGAAGTGGAGAATATTCCGGAAGATCAACTGGAGGAAGAATTACTCAAAGAGTTGAAGGACTTGGGGTACTAGACTCCATTTTCGCTGATGGCCAAATGAAAAGATTTAAGATCTCAAAAATGTTCATCTTTTTCACCGTGATGGTGATCCTTTTGCTGGGTTTCGGTTTTGGATCCGCATTTTCCAGACCCGAACCTGTTCCCATCCCACCTGTTTTCACCGGTACAGCCCTCCCGCCCGTTTTCACCGGTACCCCCCTTCCACCCGTTGGAATTGGGATTATGGGTGATAGCATTTCAGATGAGTACCGTGCCGACGACAATCGTGGCGGCGGTTATGGCGCTACTACATTGAACTGGATGGAACAACTCGTTGTACGTCGCGGATTGAACTTTGGCGCCTGGGGTACGTGGGGTGAGCCGCGCCGCACAGGATATGAATATAACTGGGCGCGTAGTGCTGCAACTACCAGCTCAATGCTTGAACAGGGTCAACATACGGGTCTGGCACAGCAGGTGGCAGAAGGCAAAGTGTCCATCGTGTTTGTGTGGATTGGAGACGATGACTTTTCTCTGACAAATGGCACCTACGAGGAAATTTATGATGGCAGTTTGAGCGACGCGGATCTGCAAACCAAGATGGATCAGACTGTCGATAACATTACAACTGCAGTGGATACAGTTTTGGCAGCGGGACCTGTAAAAATGGTTCTTGTGACTCTGGCGGACGAGGGTCTGGCTCCCCAGGCATTGTTCCGTTATCCCAACCCGGCGGGGCGCAGACGCTTCACGAACGCGGTAGATCAAGTCAATATTGGCCTTAAGAAGATGGCCTCTACGCGCGGTATTACGGTTGTCAGACGCGAATAATTTAGCGAAGGCGATGCTCGGGCGCGTGGATAAATTCGGCTTTCTGGATATTGGCAACGAGAAAATTAATATCTTGGTTCATGGAGAGAGCCCATTTCATGTGCAACTGGACGACAGTGCCGGTCATCCCGGAACAGTCGCCTCAGGATTAATCGCCAATACGCTTTTTATTAATCCATTTAATGATGCCTACGGGCTAGGGGTCCCGCCTTTGACTGAAGAAGAAATCCTGATGGATGCAGGCATCCACTAGATACTTTATCGAAGTTAGATGCCTTACGGGCCTCTCAAAACCAATCCTCTTTCTTGAGGTAATACTGCTTGACAGTTAGGAACAATACATGGCAACCTCTCATGAAGATCATCAAGATTTTGTGGCGCTCAAACGTGCGCTTGTTGCTTTAAAAGATATGCGCGCCAAACTCGGTGCCATGGAACGCACTCAAAATGAGCCGGTTGCGATCATCGGCATGGGCTGTCGCTTCCCTGGGGGGCAAATACGCCAGAAGCATTTTGGCAATTATTGCGCACTGGTGTGGACGGCATAACGGATGTTCCGCCTGAACGCTGGAATGTTGACGCGTATTACGACCCGGATCCGGATGCGCCCGGGAAAATGTATGTTCGCAGATCCGGATTTATCGATCAGATCGATCAGTTTGAACCGCAATTCTTTGGCATCTCTGCTCGTGAAGCCATCAGCATGGATCCTCAACAGCGTTTGCTCCTGGAGGTTACCTGGGAGGCGCTGGAGTATGCAGGTATTGTACCGGTTCAATTGTCGGGTAGTCAGACCGGTGTCTTCATCGGAATGAGTACCAATGATTATGCTCGCATGGCAGCTTAAATCCGAAGACATGACACAGATCGATCCTTATTTGGGTACCGGCACATCCTTTAGCGTTGCCGCCGGGCGCCTGTCCTACACACTCGGCCTGCAAGGTCCCACTCTTACGCTGGATACTGCCTGCTCTTCTGCCCTGGTGGCTGTTCATCTGGCCTGCCAGAGCCTGCGAACGGGTCAATCAAACCTGGCGCTGGCAGGCGGCGTAAATTTGATCCTGTCTCCAGACTTAACCATCTCCATGGCGAAGTCTCGAGCTTTGGCTCCTGATGGAATCTGTAAAACCTTCGATGCAGCGGCGGATGGATACGGTCGAGGCGAGGGATGCGGCGTCGTGGTGCTGAAACGTCTCTCAGATGCCATAGCAGACGGCGATACCATCCTGGCGCTGATACGGGGTTCCGCCATTAATCACGATGGAAGGAGCAGCGGCTTAACGGTTCCCAATGGATTGGCTCAGCAGGCAGTGATCCGTAAGCGCTCTGGCAAATAGCGGCGGGATTGAGCCTAATCAGGTGAGCTATGCTGAAACGCACGGTACAGGCACACAATTCGGAGATCCAATTGAGGTGCGCGCGCTTGGCCGCAGCTTTATGCAAAGATCGTCCAAAGGAGCAACCCTTATTACTTGGTTCTGTGAAAGCCAACATCGGACATGCCGAGGCCGCGGCTGGAATGGCCAGCTTGATAAAAGTGATCCTGGCATTTCAAAATGAGCAGATTCCGCCTCAAATCCATTTCAAGCAGCCAAACCCGCACATTGAATGGGAGAGCCTGCCCGTAAAAGTCGTTGACAGATTGACCGATTGGAAACGAGGTGATACCCCTCGTATCGCTGGCATTAACTCCTTCGGGATCAGCGGCACAAACAGCCACCTGGTCTTACAGGAAGCGCCATTGCGGGAGGCTCCAGGGGCGGAAGCAGTTGAACGTTCTTTCCAAATTCTGCCGTTTTCCGCAAACAATGAAAATGCATTGCATGACTTGGCGGGCCGCTACGAAAATTACTTAAGAATCATGCGGATGCCTCTCTGGAAAACATTGCTTATACCGCCAGTGTGGGGCGAACACAGTTTGCTCATCGTCTGGCAATCGTCGGCAATAGCGCCGAAGATATCCGTGAAAAACTCCTTGGGTTTGCCACAAACCAGGATGATAAAGCTGTCATCCTGGGGCGCGTACGCGGAACAACGGAACCCAAGCTCGCCTTCCTGTTTACCGGGCAGGGTGCACAGTACATCAATATGGCCCAGCAACTCTATGAGACCCAGCCAGTATTTCACGCGGCGCTGGATCAGTGCAATGAGTTGTTGCTACCCTATCTGCCACAGACATTGCTTTCCGTTTTGTATCCATCCGGCGATGAAGAAACACCGATCAACGAAACGGCTTATACACAACCCGCATTATTTTCGATTGAATATGCTCTGGCTCAGCTCTGGCAATCCTGGGGCATTACCCCGTCTGTGATGCTGGGACATAGTGTGGGAGAGTATGTCGCGGCCTGTATCGCCGGCGTTTTCAGCCTGGAAGACGGGTTAAAGTTAATTGCCGAACGCGGCCGGTTGATGCAATCCTTGCCCCATGAGGAACGATGGCGGCCATTTTCGCAGACAAGGCGACCGTGATGGAGCGGATTGCGTCCCTATGCGAGGCGAAGTTTCCATAGCAGCGATCAACGGGCCTCAAAACATCGTAATTTCCGGCGTTCCGATCCGCCATTCAGGCGATCCTGGATGATTTTGCAAAGATGGAATTAAAGCCAGCACGTCTGGCCGTTTCCCATGCATTTCATTCACCTTTGATGGAACCCATCCTGGATGAGTTTGAAAAAGTCGCAGCCGGCATTCGGTATTCAAAACCAAAGATTGGCATTGTATCCAATTTGACTGGTCGAACTGGTAAGGATGACAGAATTGCAAAAGCATCCTACTGGTGCGCTCATATGCGTCAGGCAGTCCAGTTCCAGGCGGGGATGGAAACTCTTCACGAACCAGGGCTATGAGTTGTTCCTGGAAATTGGCCCTCAGCCCACCCTGATTGGTATGGCACGGCAGTGTCTGCCGGATGAAAATATCTCTGGCTGCCCTCCATTCGCCAGCGCAAAGATGATTGGTCTCAAATACTGGAGAGTCTCGGAGCTCTGTTCGTTCATGGCTTCGATGTTGATTGGCAGCAGTTTCACGCGGGGTACTCGGGTCAGAAACTATCGTTGCCAACCTATCCCTTCCAGAGACAGCGTTACTGGTTTCGTCAGCCGAAAACATCGCAGAGTTCCATCAGGAAAATGCTTACATCCGTTGCTGGGACAGGCGGTGCGATCACCATCCCTGCTAGGCAAAGTCTTTGAAAGCGAGTTGGGAATTGAGTTCCCCTCTTTTCTCAACGATCATCGAATTTATGAAACAGCCGTATTCCCCGCTACCGGTTATATTGAGATGGCACTCGCCGCGGCCGAAACAAATCTTTGGAGGCCGCAAATGTTCACTCGAGAATGTCTCAATTCGCGAACCTCTGCACACTTCCAGATGCCGGTCAACGCACAGTTCAAATTATTGTAAGTTCGCAAGGATGCCGCAAGTGCAGATTTTGAAGTTTACAGCCTCGATCAGGATCAAAATGAAGTCAGGGAAGCCTGGAAAAATCACGCCACAGGAACGATGCGACTGGAGCCAGATGAAGATCAACCGGCGGCACGCATAAATATAGAACAATTGAAAGCCAGCTGCACAACCCAGTTCTCCGTTGGGCAGCATTACGAGAGAATGGCTCAATTCGGTCTAAACTATGGACCAGCCTTCCAGGGCATCACCCAGATCTGGCGGGGCAGAGACGAAGTATTGGGTGAAGTTATCCTTCCGGACGATATGCCGGAAGAAAACCAGGGATTTCTCATCCATCCAGCCTTGTTGGATGCCTGTCTGCAACTGCTGGGCGCAGCAACCTCACCTTCCATTGATCAGGAAATAATAAAGTTTATGTGCCCGTTGGCCTCCAAACCTTCAAATTACATCAGCCTGGCCATACGCAAGTCTGGGCGAAGGTGACTTTTTCCGAACCCATTCTCGATGAGGATGGCACGCCAAAGGAAACAATCAAGGGCCATGTGACCTTGTTCGATGCCAGCGGCAATCTCATCGCAGAAATCAACAACCTGCAAATGCGACAAATCAGCCAGGCGAGCATCATGCGTATGTCGCGCAAAAAGTTCAACAACTGGTTCCTGGAAATGGACTGGATACCCAAGGGCCCCCCCCAAGCTCCCCAACCACCCGGCAGTCCCCTACAGAGAGATGGCTGGTCTTTGCTGATGAAAGTGGCCTCGGTGTTGAGATCACAGCGAAACTGCGGACGCAGGGTGCAGAATGTATACTGGTTCGGGCCGGCGATGATTATCGTCAAATCGATGGGCACAACTATCAGCTGAGTCCAACGCGGCGCGAACACTTCACTCGAGTTGCTCGCGGACGTCAACGCCGCGACTCCCGGGTGGATTGGGCATCCTCCATCTATGGAGTTTGGATAATCCATTCGACGCAGCAGGCGAGAGAGCAACGCACAACGGCAACCCTCGAACATCAGAGCAAGAGCTGCTGGGAAGCATCTTGCATCTCGTCCAGGCAATCTCAGAAAGTTCGCTGTCGCCCACTGAACTATGGTTGGTCACGAAAGGTGCGCATTCGATCAAACAAGAGATTGCACCCAACATTGCACAATCAAGTGTTTGGGGACTGGGGCGCACAATGGCGTTGGAATATCCTAATTGGAAATGCACTTGCCTTGATCTGGATCCCATGGAGAAAGCGAAAATCAAGCCCAGTTACTGTTTGGGGAGATCTCTTCAAAACAGGATGATGAAAATCAGATTGCTCTGCAGGGAACAGATCGGTACGTGGCGCGCTTGAAACATCACCAACCAGAAGCCCATGCACTCGACGTACCCGTTGATCACGCATTTGAACTAATTATTCCCACACCTGGAGTCATTGACAACCTGAAATTGCATACAGTCGAGCGTCGCGCGCCTCAAAAAGATGAGGTGGAAATTCGTGTGCGCGCGACCGGGTTGAATTTCAGAGATGTACTGTATGCCCTGGGCATGTTCCCCGGCTCCGCCGTTCCTCTGGGCAGTGAAATCGCGGGCGTTGTAATCTCCGTAGGAGAAGGCGTGACCGATCTGAAGGCCGGGGATGAAGTGATGGGCATCGCGGATGCGGCCTTCCGTTCTTTTGCGACTGTTCCTGTGAATCGAGTCTTTCCCAGGCCGGCAAATGTTACTCTTGCCCAGGCTGCCGGCATTCCGACCGCATTCCTGACTGCCTACTTTGGGCTTCATCATCTGGCAGGCATGAAAGCTGGAGACCGTGTGCTGATCCATGCCGCGGCAGGCGGCGTAGGTATGGCAGCCATTCAACTTGCGCAACGCGCCGGCGCGGAAGTTTTCGCAACTGCCGGAAGCCCCCAAAAACAGGATTTGTTGCGCTCCATGGGAGTGAAACATATCTTCAGTTCGCGTACGCTCGACTTCGCGGATGAAATCATGCTTCGCACACAAGCTCAGGGAGTGAACATCATCCTGAATTCCCTGGCAGATGAATTTATTTCCAAGAGTTTTGGAATCCTGGCCGATCACGGATATTTTCTTGAGATCGGCAAACGGGATACCTGGGATCAGACAAAGGTCGCCGAAATCAATTCGACCCTGAGCTACCATCGCTATGATCTTGGGACCGAGATTCTCAATAACATGCCCATGATCAGAACTATGCTTCTGGAACTGCTGGAAGATTTTGCAACCGGTGCGCTACAGCCGCTGCCTGTACGCACGTTTCCCTTGCCATCCGTCCGTGACGCATTCCGTTTCATGGCCCAGGCAAAACACATCGGAAAAATTGTTGTTACACAGAGCGACGATGCCCCTCTGATTCGATCAGATGGCACATATTTGATCACGGGTGGCCTGGGAAGTCTAGGATTGGTCAGTGCACGCTGGCTGGTAGAGCAGGGGGCCCGGTCTCTGGCGCTAGTTGGCCGCCATGAACCAGACAAAAAAACACAGCACAGCCTGGATGAATTAAGACAGACATACGAAGCTGAAATTTGCGTTGTGCAATGTGACGTTTCCAAAAGAGCAGATCTTGAAAAAATACTCACACAAATCCAGAATGAAATGTTGCCTCTATGCGGCATCCTTCATGAAGCCGGCATACTGGACGATGGAGTCACCGGCCAGCAGAACTGGGGTCGCTTTGAACGAGTGCTGGCACCAAAAGTCAGTGGAGCCTGGAATCTCCATAGTCTTACCCAAAACCAGCCACTGGATTTCTTTGTCCTGTTTTCAAGTGCCGCTTCCCTTACTGGTTCTCCAGGACAGAGTAACTACACGGCCGCCAATGGTTTCCTGGATGGCCTCGCACATTATCGCCGCGCGCGCGGTCTGCAGGCTACCAGCATCAATTGGGGAGCCTGGTCGGATGTGGGCATGGCAGCGAACTTACACAAAGAAGGTCAGGCGGAAAAAAACCGGGAGGCTGATCGAATTAGCCCAACGGATGGGATGCTTGTTTTGGAAAAGCTCCTGTCCGAACAGCCGGTTCAGGTAGGCGTCTTGCCGATGGATTGGAATAAGTTCAGGCTCAATCTGAACGGTAAAGTGATTCCCCCCTCTGGCGGGAATTAGTCAGTGTCAAATCGGATACCGTTCAAAGCGCGCCAACGTTCGAAATTCTGGATGAGCTCAAGGCGGCAAATTCCGCAGAGAAGGAAGGTATTATCTTCCGCTATGTTCAGCAATTAGTCATCCGGATTCTTTGGGTTTGATCGATCTGCGTCTCTCGACCCAGAACGCGGCTCTAACGGATTTGGGCGTAGACTCACTCATGGCAGTTGAACTCAAGAATCACATTGAGGGTGATCTACGGATGAATATTCCCGTAACTTATTTCCTCGAAGAGGCCACAGTCATAGACCTCTCAAAAAAAATACACCATCAATTGGGCGATGGCGCGCAGGCTGAAAATAAGGAATACCCTGACGAGCCTGTTGATTCTGATACGGCGCGGACACTCCTGGCCAACATGGAACAACTTTCAGATGACCAAGTTGATTCACTGCTGCACAACTTGCTGGCCAATCCAGAGGATTCGTAAGCGTGAAACCTACTCCCCATGAACTTTCTGCGGATGAGAAACGTGCCCTGCTCGAGAAACTGCTCAAGGAGAGGGCATCACAGGGAAACACAGAAGCACCTCTGCCCGTGACTTTTTCGCGTGCGGATGCAGGTCCGATTCCGGTATTGGACCGCGGGCAGAAATATTTTCCACTTTCGTCTGCTCAAAAACGCCTCTGGCTATTGGATCAGCTCGATCCCGGGAACCCCGCTTACAACATATCGATCGTCATCCGTCTTAATGGAAAACTCAACGTTAGCGCACTAGAACAAAGCCTGGCAAAGATCATGGATCGGCACGAAATCCTGCGCGCCAACTTCACGACGCTGAATGGTGAACCTGTCCAATTTCTGACCGCAAATCATACCTTATCCTTAGCCAGGATGGACCTGACGGATCAGTCTTTAGCATCGCGCCTCCAGGCGGCAGAGGATTTTGCAGAACACGAAGCAAAGCATTCCTTCGATCTGTCTCAGGAAGTGCTGGTTCGAGCAAAGCTGTATCGCCTGGCAGAGGACGATCACCTGTTCCAGTTCGTTTTTCACCACATTATTTTCGATGGCTGGTCACTCAATATATTTCTCCAGGAACTGGTCTTTTACTATACGGCACTGTGTAAACACGAAGAGGCGCTCCTCCCACCTCTCTCATTTCAATATATTGACCTTGCAGGCTGGGAAGCCCAGCAATTGAAGGAGGGATTTCCCGAAGAACATATCAATTACTGGAAGAGGCAGTTAGGCAGCAACCCACCGGTGCTGGAAATGCCTCTCGATCAGGCCCGCCCTGATATTCAGAGTTTCCACGCCGGAAAGGTATTGCTCGAGACGCCGCCTTCCTTAACCCGTACGCTCCTGGCACTTAGCCGGCAGGAGGGCGTGACCTTATTCGTGACCATGTTGTCCGTATTTTACGTATTGCTGGCCCGTTACACAGCGCAGGAAGACATTATTATTGGTACTCCGATTGCACGCAGAGTTCGTACGGACGCGGAAAAATTGATCGGCGTCCTGATCAACAACCTTGCACTACGCACGGATCTCTCCGGTGGCATCAGTTTTCGTGAACTGTTGAAACGCGTACGACGCACCGTGCTGGACGCGTTCGCATACCAGGAAATCCCATTCGAGCACCTACTCACTGAATTGCGCATCGAACGCGATCCCAGCCGCACGCCCCTTTTCCAGGTTTTCTTTAACCTGCTCGATGTCAGGAAGGGCTTAAAGCTGGAACTTCCAGACATCATGGTTGAAACGCCTCCCCCACCTGAGGTTGGCTCACTTTTTGATTTGACCCTTTACGTGCAAAACTGGGGCGATACCCTGAAACTTAAGCTCGTTTATAACGCTGACCTATTCAGCCAGGAGCGAATGGCGGAGATGGGCAGGCAATTGGAGAGTCTGTTAATGCAAATAACGGAGTCGCCGGACTATTTGCTGGAACAATACTCGTTGGTAACCACTCAATCACAACAGATTCTTCCCGATCCAACGATCCCCCTGGCCGAACCGAAGCAGGCCTTGCTGCCTCAAATGATTCAGGAATGGGCCAAACGAACACCCCACCAGATCGCCCTTATGCAAAACGAACGACATTGGACCTATTCGAGACTGGATGAACAGGCAGAAAGACTGGCACGAGTGCTCATCAGCCAGGGGTTGAACCCCGGCGAGGTGGTGGCGGTGTGTGGATCACGCAGTTTTCCACTAATCGCCAGCATGATTGCTGTTCTCCTGAGCGGCGGTGTTCTTCTATCTATCGATCCAGCATTGCCAGATCAAAGAAAACAGCTGATGCTGCGAGAAGCATCTGCAAAAGCCCTGATCTACATAGGAGAGAGAAAGCCAGAAACCTTCCCATGGGCCGATCGGGAGAATATCCTGTTTTTGGAGGCAGAGGCTGAAGATTTGTTGATGGAGGAAATTACCGCGGATTTACCTTCCATCGCTCTGCCTCAAATATCCAGTGGTGACCCGGCGTATATCTTTTTTACTTCCGGCACAACTGGCGTACCAAAAGGAGTGCAGGGTACGCACAAAGGCTTGAGCCATTTCCTTGCATGGCAACGAGACACTTTCAGTATTCAACCATCCGACCACGCGGCCCAACTCACCGCGCTCTCCTTTGATGTGGTGTTGAGAGATGTTTTCCTGGCTCTGGTAAGCGGTGCCACCCTGTGCCTGCCAGAAGACAACATCCAGCTGGATGCTGAAAAGACATTACGGTGGTTGCAACAGACAGGCATTTCCATTATCCACACGGTGCCCACTCTGGCTAAAACCTGGCTGGCGAACATCCCGGCGGGGATCACACTGCCGGATCTACGCTGGATCTTCTTCGCCGGGGAGCCCCTGCAGGATGCGCTCGTCCATCAGTGGCGGGCCAGCTTCCGGCAGGGTGATCTGGTCAACCTGTATGGTCCAACAGAAACCACCATGGCGAAATGTTTCTACAAGGTTCCAGAGCTTCCTTCTCCGGGTGTTCAACCTATTGGCTCCCCTTTGCCACAAACCCAGGCGTTGGTTCTAAACAGAAATGGTCAGTTATGTGGTGTCGCAGAGCCCGGGGAAATTGTCTTGCGCACTCCCTTTCGTACCCGCGGGTACATCAATGCCACGCAAGAAAATCTCAAAAAGTTTGGCAGGAACCCCTTCCGTGAGGATGAACAAGACATAGTTTATTACACAGGCGACCAGGGACGTTATCGCCCGGACGGTCAGTTGAACATTATGGGACGTATGGATGGTCAGGTCAAGATTCGGGGAATTCGCATTGAGCTGGGAGAAATCGAATCAGCGTTGAACAGGCATCCGGAAGTGAAACAGGCGGTGGTCATCGTCTGGGAGCCGGAGCCGGGCGATAAACGTCTCGCAGCTTATGTAGTGACGCGACCGCCGCACTCCCTTCCATTCAGCGAGTTACGCATTTTCGTCAAGCAGTATTTGCCTGATTTTATGATTCCTGCCGCGTTCATTCCCCTCAATGAAATTCCGCTCACGCCCAATGGCAAGCTTGATCGCAGAGCTTTGCCCGTGCCTGAGGGTACTCCCAATCTGGATACAACCTTTGTGTCTCCACGCAATGAAACAGAAAAAGCGCTCGCAGCTATCTGGGCCGAGGTTCTGAAATTGCAACGTGTCGGGATCCATGACAACTTTTTCGAGCTGGGCGGTCATTCGATCCTGGCTACCCAGGTAGTCTCACGAATTCGCAAGAACTTTCAATTCAATTTATCCATCCGTGATTTCTTTGTGGCTCCCACCATCGCTCAATTGGCCAAAGTTGTTGATACAGTTACCTGGGCAACCCAGGGCCAATCCGCTGCGTCAAACAGATCCATTGATGATGGTGAGGAAATAGAATTATGACCAGTACAATTGAGTTTTTGTCTAAACTGCATGAGTTAGGAATAGATTTACGAGTAGATGGAGAACGTCTGCTCCTTCATGCTCCCAAAGGAGTAGTATCCGCAGCATTGAAAGAGGAGATTGCAGGTCGGAAAGAAGAAATCCTCCTCTTTCTGAGAAATGCCAAAGCGGAAAATCAAGCTGTCTCGTCATCGATCCCGGTATATGCCAAAGAGGGTCCCTTAGCGCTGTCGTTTACCCAGGAACGTTTATGGCTCCTGGAACAACTCTCGCCAGGTAATTATGCCTATAACATGGCTGGCGCTATCCGGCTGAAGGGAAAGCTCAATCGGGCAAGCCTTGAACAGACACTGAACGAAATCCTGGCACGCCACGATGTGCTGCGTGCCAACTTTGTGATGGTGGATGATCAACCAGCGCAAGTCATTGCCCCGTATCAACCGCTGCCGTTAAAGATTATTGACTTGACCGGGTGGCCGGCAGAGGAACAGGCGGCAGAAGTCAGTCGTCTGACCGACGAAGAAGCAAAAAGACCGTTTGACCTGAGCCAGGATCTACTGGTGCGGAGGACTCTGGTAAAACTGAGTGCAGAAGAACACATCTTCCTATTGACCATGCACCACATTGTCTCAGACGGCCTGTCCATCTCAGTTTTCTCCCGTGAATTCGCCATTCTCTACCGCGCGCTGGTAAATGGTCTGCCCAATCCGCTTTCCCCACTTCACATTCAGTATACAGATTTTGCGCAATGGCAGCACGAGTGGTTGAAAGGTGAAGTCATGGAAAGGCAACTGGCTTACTGGAAAAAGCAACTTGCTTCTCCATTACCTGTTCTGAATCTGCCTACTGATCATGCCCGCCCAAAGATTCAAGCTTTTAACGGGGCAAAGGAGTCGCTGGCACTATCACCGGCCCTGACTGACAACCTAAAGAAACTTAGCCACGCGGAAGGGTCCACTCTGTTCATGGTTCTGCTGGCGGCCTTCAATGTGCTGCTCTATCGTTCCACGGGCCAGGCAGATATCGTCATCGGTTCACCCATCGCCGGTCGCAACCGCGCAGAGCTGGAGAACTTGATGGGTTTCTTCATTAATACACTGGTCATGCGCACCAACCTGGCCGGGAATCCCAATTTTCGTGAATTGATCAAACGTGTCCATGAAGTTGCTCTGGAAGCCTATGCCAATCAGGATATTCCTTTTGAAAAGTTAGTGGAAGAGTTGCACCCCGACCGTGATGTGAGTCGCACGCCCATCTTTCAAATCTTCTTCAATATGCTCCTCCTGACCGAGGAGACCGTTGAACTTCCCGGCCTCACAGCCGAACTCATCTCACGTCCTGAAGTGGAGGCAAAGTTTGATTTTACGCTCTATGTGCGAGAACAGAATCAACAACTGCAGCTGATCCTCGTGTACAATGCCGACCTGTTCAGCCAGGCACGCATGGCTGAGATGGTCAGGCAGTTAGCTTGGCTGTTGAATCAGGTTGTGGAAGCACCAGACAGATGCATCGACGATTACTCGCTACTAACTCCCGCTGCGCGCTCTATTTTGCCTGATCCAACAATTGTTCTCGATGAACCGGAGCAGGTCGTATTGCCGGAATTGATCACAGCCTGGGCCAGACAAAATCCAGATGGGATTGCGATCGAGAAAAATACGCAGCGCTGGACTTATCAGGAATTGCAGGAACGAGCCTCTCTTTTGGCATGCCAATTGATCAACACCGGCCTGAAACCTGGTGACGTGGTGGCTGTAGGTGGTTCGCGGAGTTTTAATCTCATCGCAAGTATGCTGGCTGTCTTCCTCAGCGGCGGTGTTCTCCTGTGCATTGATGATAATCTTCCGGATCACAGAAAAGAACTGATGTATCAGGAGGCAGACGCGAAAGTATTGATTCATGTAGGAGGTAATGGGCCAGAAGAACTTGCCTCGGCCCGCCTCCTCGCCTCTGAAGAGAAATTGCTCCTGGATGAGTCTTCAATAGCTTTCTCCAGCGACAAAAAGGCAGCGGGCGCATTACGGCAACTGTCGGGTAACGACCCCGCCTATATCTTTTTTACTTCAGGAACAACCGGGGTACCCAAGGGCGTAATGGGTACTCATAAGGGATTGAGTCATTTTCTTAATTGGCAGCGCGAAACCTTTGCTATTCAGCCGGGAGACCGGGCCGCACAACTTACGGCGCTTTCCTTCGACGTGGTCTTAAGAGATGTTTTCCTGGCGCTGGTCAGCGGCGCCACATTATGCCTGCCCGACGACAACCTCCAGCTGGATGCTGATGAAACGTGGAAGTGGCTGCAGAAGGCACGTATCAGCATTGTCCACACAGTGCCAACATTGGCCCAATCCTGGTTAAATTCTCTGGCTGCGCGGGCTCCGCTTTCTGATTTGCGCTGGGCGTTCTTTGCCGGTGAACCGCTTAAAGATTCATTTGTTGTTCGATGGCGGGAAACCTGTGGCAGGGTGGGAATTGTGAATCTTTATGGTCCCACAGAAACCACGATGGCAAAGTGCTTTTATCAGGTACCCGAGAGTGTTCTGCCTGGTGTTCAGCCCGTTGGCCGGCCCCTGCCTCAAACCCAGGCTTTCGTGATCAACGCGAAGGGACAGCTCTGTGGAATCGGAGAACCAGGCGAAATCGTGATACGTACGCCTTTCCGAACACGCGGCTATGTTAACGCTCCAGAGGAAAATACTGCCAGGTTCGTCAAGAATCCATTTCGCAACGATCCTGAAGACAAGATTTACCATACCGGTGACCAGGGTCGGTTTCGGCCCGATGGCCAGCTTGATATTCAAGGTCGTCTCGACGGCCAGGTCAAATTGCGCGGAATTCGCATCGAACTCAGCGAGATCGAGACTGCTTTACAGAGTCATCCGGCCATAAAACAATCCGCGGTAGTAGTGCATGAGGCTTCAAACCAGGACAAATTACTGGTTGCCTACCTCATTCCGAATGCCCTGCAGTTCCCTAAAACCCATGAATTAAAAGGATTCCTGCAACAACGCCTGCCGTCTTATATGATTCCGGCAAGTTTCATCCTGCTCGACAAGATACCCACTACGGCCAATGGCAAACTTGACCGCAGAGCCCTACCTAAGCCCGATCTGCAAACCAGACCGGAAACAACCTACGTAGCGCCCAAAACGCAGCTACAGGAGCTACTGGTGGAGATCTGGGCCAATGTGCTGCAGCTTGAACAAGTGGGCGTCCAGGACAATTTCTTTGATCTGGGTGGACATTCTCTGCTGGCGACGCAGATCATATCGCGCACCCGGCGCCTGATTCAAACCGAGGTGCCTGTCCGTCTGCTGTTTGAATTTCCCACCATCGAGGCCATGTCAACAGAAATCGAAGGCCTGCAAAGGGATCGCAATTTGGATGTGCCACCCCTGAGGCCCTATCCGCGCTCCGGACCTTTCCGGCTATCATTCTCTCAGGAGAGGTTGTGGTTTGTACATCAGCTGGCACCAGAGAGCGCGGCCTATAACATTTCGACAGGCGTGCGGTTGCACGGCGAACTGGATCCACAGATGCTGGAGCAAACTTTCAACATCATCATCGACCGGCATGAAATTCTGCGCACCACATTTGACATCCTGGACGGTGAACCCGTACAAATCGTCGCACCGTCACAACCCCTGGCAATGCCCATCAAGGATCTGACATCCTTAAACGATGCTGAAAAGGAGAGTGAAGTAGAACGCATCATCGACTCTGCCGCCCAGGAGCCTTTCGACCTGGTTCATGGACCAGTGATCCGCGCCTTTCTCATACGACTTAATCCAGACGATCACGTGTTGTTTACGGTGATGCATCATATTGTCTCAGACCAGTGGTCGGGTGGCGTATTTTCGCGCGAATTCACGGTGATCTATAATGCGTTGAGTGACCACGAGCCCATCCCCCTCTCCGATCTAACGATCCAGTATGGGGATTATAGCCAGTGGCAAAGGGACTCGCTGAAGGAGGATGTCTTAAAGGCAAAACTGGCTTTTTGGAAAAAACGGCTGGAAGGCATTTCTGTCCTTGATCTGCCCACCGATTATCCCAGGCCAGCAGTACAAACCTTCCATGGAACCTTTGAAGAACTCCCGCTGCCCGCTTCTGTAATCGATGCCATCCGAAACCTATGCCGTCAGGAACAAATCACACCCTTCATGTTTTTCCTGGCTATCTTTAAAGTTTTACTCTTCCGCTATACGGGCCAGCAGGATATTGCGGTGGGATCGCCCATCGCCAATCGCAACTGGTTTGAAACCGAAAATCTGATCGGGACATTTATAAACACGGTTGTCCTGCGTACTCAGCTTACTGACAGCCCATCGGTGAGGGAATTTCTTCATTCCATCCGGGAACTCTCTCTAGAAGCCTTTAATCATCAGGACCTTCCGTTTGAAAAACTGGTGGAAGAACTTCAGCCCGAACGAAATCTAAGTCACACGCCCCTGGTTCAAGTTCTCTTCAATGTGTTGAACACGCCCTTCGCTATTCCACAATTCCATAAAAATCTATCGACCTCGCCGGTTCGAGTTGACAGGCGCGCCGCCCAGTTTGACTTGAGTTTGTCTGTTAGTACTGATGTCTACCCTCGGATGACGCTCACTTACAACATAGATCTATATAAGAAAGATACAATTGTAAGAATGTTAGGGCATCTGGAGACACTCATTGGCAGTGCGCTAGTCGACCCCAGCCAGCGATTACTAGATTTACCCATGTTAACTCAGGCAGAACGAGAGCAGCAACTGTTTGCCTGGAACAGCACAAAACTTGACTTTCCACGTGAGCTTTGTGTTCATAATTTGGTCGAACTGCAAGCCCAAAAAACACCGCATAAAATTGCGGTAACGTTTTACCACCAGGGGCTCACCTATCAGGAATTGAACTCCCAGGCCAATCAACTGGCCCATCACCTGAGGAAACTTGGTGTCACGGCGGAAACGCCAGTGGGTATCTCCATGGAACGCTCTGCGGAAATGATCATTGGCCTGCTGGGTATCCTCAAGGCGGGCGGCACTTATATTCCGCTCGATCCGCTTTTTCCGCAGGAGAGGCTCGAGTACATGTTGGAAAACTCAGAAACGAGTTTCGTAGTCACGCAGGAAAGAATCCGACCCAGTTCCATGAAAGACGATCAGCGCATGTTCGTCCGCCTGGATACGGATAGGCAGATCCTTTCCCAGTATTCAACGGAGAACCTGTCAAACATCAACCATCCTGAGGATCTGGCGTACATCATTTTCACATCCGGATCCACCGGCAAACCGAAGGGAGTGCAAATTCCACACCGCGCGGTGGTCAACTTTCTGACCTCGATGAGGCGGGAGCCCGGCCTGACGGCAGATGATAGACTGCTGGCCGTAACGACATTGTCCTTTGACATTTCTGTGCTGGAAGTCTTTTTGCCCCTGGCCACGGGGGCCTGTGTTGTTGTAGCGCCAGGTGAAGCCATCTACGATGGCACCGCGTTGATGCAACAAGTGGAAACCAACGATATCACAGTGATGCAGGCCACGCCGGCTACCTGGCAAATGCTGATCGCTGCAGGCTGGCAGGGAAATAAACACCTAAAGGTATTGTGTGGTGGGGAAGCAATGCCAAAAGATCTGGCCAGCTGGTTGACACAACGCGTGGGCTGCGTCTGGAATATGTATGGCCCCACTGAAACGACAGTCTGGTCCACCATTTGTGAAATTCGTCCTGATACAGACATCATTACAATCGGTCGTCCAATTTCCAACACGCAAACCTATGTCCTGGACAAAAAACTCGAGCCGGTTCCTGCAGGTGTGGTGGGTGAATTGTACATCGGAGGCGAGGTGTCACGCGCGGATATTTGAAGCAGCCAGAACTTACTGGTGAAAAATTTGTTCCGGATCCGTTCTCTGGCAGGATGGATGCAGCCATGTACAGGACCGGAGATCAGGCACGCTTCCTGGCGGATGGACAAATCGACTTTTTGGGACGCGCTGATTTTCAGGTAAAGGTACGTGGCTATCGTATCGAGCTGGGAGAAATCGAAACTGTACTCAACAATTATCCCGACGTTCTTCAAGCTGTAGTGATCGTGAGAGAAGATATTCCCGGTGACAAAAGACTGGTCGCTTATCTAATTCTCGGGACCGCTGGCCAACTGGATACCGGAGAACTGCGTCAGTTTGCTAAAATCAAACTACCCGATTACATGGTTCCATCGGCGTTTGTGATCTTACAGGAATTTCCAATGACGCCGAATAGAAAAGTAAATCGGAAGATGCTGCCTGCCCCGGATACCG
>CAWAGT010000004.1:0-176017 GCA_963781625.1 uncultured Chloroflexia bacterium
TTCGATCTCTGCAGGCGCAAAATGATGAATTTGAATCTGGTTTTCGGATCGCCTGTGTAGTGAGATAATGAGTAAGCGACGAAAACAATCGCATAACATTCGGAGGGGCAGCACGCGGAATCATGCCATTCAGGACGTTGATCAAGAGCCAGGTCTTCCTTTGAAGGCAGATCCGACGAAAGGCGCAGATATTTAGCATCGTGTAGCATGAAGTAGGGTTAACTTAAAAGTAATGCTGTCCATCTAAAGCGGGGCTGGCAAGAATATTGTTATAGAGCGCCCGTTCCATGAGGTCTGCATAGCGCCCGTCCCCGGAAACAAGCAGCATTCTCCAATTCCACATGAAGCTGGCTATAGCTGCACAAGTCTCACAATAGCACTGGTCAGGAGGAAGCTCATAAAGGTCGCCAAACGCTTCGCCATCAAAGCGAGAACCTAATCCCCCTGTAATATAAAGTTTCGTTTCCATAATGTCATTTGCAAGGTGCAACATGGCATCGCGTAAAGATTGCTCTCCAGTTTCCAGATACAAATCTGTTACGCCCGAAGCCAGATATAACTGGCGCACAGCATGACCAGCCGCCTCCACAACTTGTCGCACCGGGAGATGATCTTGGTGGTATTCCGAACCGTAAGAACGATGACCTTTCATCGTGTTTCGACCTGCTGGTCAATGAGAAATTTTGCCAAATCCAAATACTGAGAATCGCCGGTTAATCTGTATAACTCGATCAGAGCCATTTCCACCTCCGGGTGACCACAGGCTCCATGTCTTTTGTCGGGACCGAAGACAGAACAAATATGATCAGCAAAGCGACAGGCAATATTCAACAAGCGATCGTCCAAGGCGCGTTGAAAAGCAATTGCCGCCTGGAATAGATGCCCGGCGCAGTAAAGTTCGTGCCCATTATCCAAATCTGCCCAAGGCTCAAATTTTTCTCTGGTTTGAACATAACTATTAACGTAACCATCGGGATGTTGGACAGCCGCTATGAGTGTAATCGCCTGATCTGCCATAGAAAGCAAATCTTTATCGGGTTTCCTACCGACTTCCCAGGCGACAGCTTCCAACCATTTGTAAATATCTGAATCCAAAAATACGTAACCGCTTAATTGCCCTTGATTAAGCCTGCGGCAATCCGCAAATTATCAAAATTACCAGACTTTTCGAGCATCTCAAAAGCGTAACGCAGACTAGTTTCTCTATTACCTTTAATTTTTTGGTCCATAAACCTTCATTTAAAGAAATGCGATTAAATTCAGAGTTTCCCAATATGCATAAGAACTCTTTGAAGCATTCACGGGACCAAATCCTAGGCTTCTGCGCCTGTCTGGTGAAAGCATACATTACTCCTCTGCCGACGAACAATATAAAGGCAAACTTACCCTTGCCTGTTATATGCCCGAGATAACAGCATTAGTTAAATTAATTTGTGAAAACCAACTTGAAAAGGAGCATTCCGATTTCAGCTACAAGTAAATTCGGCTCCAAAATCCACGCTACTCTTGTATATTTTTTCCTCTCCACTTGCGAACCAGAGATCCAGGAGGAATTGTATGGCTAACATAATGATCCGGTGGAATTTCAGCCTTTTCAGCCCCGCAGGATTTGCGCACGATAAGCTTGCCCTGGACCCGAATAGGATCTTTTATTTCAATTTGGTTTTCAAGTCTATCTACCATCAACCGAGCTGCCAACTTCCCCATCTCGAAGCTTGGGGGACAAACGGTTGTAATAGTAGGTCTTGAAGAACTAGCGATATCACGATCATCATATCCAACGATGGCTACATCTTTGGGCACATTCAAACCTGCATCTTGAACTGCATAGATCGCGCCTAAAGCCATGAGATCATTCGCGGCGAAAATAGCCGTGGGTCGATCTGACATGCTGAGATAGTTCTTCGTTATGGGATAGCCACTCTGAACCTCCCAGGTACCTTCTCCGACCAGAGATGGATCATACGGGATTCCATACTTCTCTAAAATATCACGATAACCTGCCAGGCGATCTATCGATGAATTCCAGTCATGGGGTCCATTAAAAACGCAATCCGGCGATGTCCCAGTTTGACCAGATGTTCTACTGCCAACTGTGCTCCATGGCGATCATCTGCAAGGACAGAATTGGCGTAGAAACCGGTAAAAAGGCGATAAACAAAAACATACGGCTTGTTTGCTAGGTCAAGCGTTACATTGGCTTCATCTCGCCAGGATTCCACAAAAATGATTCCATCAATGGAACGGCTGATGAGCTGATGAACTGCTTCACTCTCGATGTCCGGGTCCCAATCGGTACTAATAATGATGCTGAAATAGTCATGCTGCCTCAGATATTCTTGAATACCACGGATCAAGACCGGCGTAAACGGACTTGCAATGTTATACACGACAAGTCCTATTGTGAATGTTCGTTCCGTTTTAAGTCCGCGCGGAGCTACATTAGGGCGATATCCAAGTTGGTTGGCAATGGATAGAATGCGTTCCTTCGTTTCTACGTTGACCGGGTGATCGCTTCCGGCAAACGCCCTTGAAACGGTAGAGACAGAGAAACCTGCAGCTTTGGCTATTTCACGTAGAGTAACTGGCATAGATATGGATCGGATAATTATGGTAACGATGCTTGTGGAAGGGTGGATGAACTCAGATCGCACCACCCACCCCTCCTATTTAGTGACTATCGCTGGTGTATAATCTTTTTCGAGCCGTTTCAGGAAGTGATCTCAATTGGTGCCTCAACCGATGAAATTCTCCTAAAGCGGCTCTTCGCATCTTATATCACCATTATTTTGGCAGAATCGGATCAATTTGTGCAGCAGCATCTTTCATTGCCTGTTCCGGGCTTTTCTGTCCGCTCAACGCTTCTTGCATCGCTTCCTGGATAAAAGCCGATACGTCTGACCAGTTGGGAAGAGGACCGTGCGGCTTTAGCCGATTCCATCTGCTTCAAAAAGACCTGCATGGTAGGATCGTTAGCAGATTTCGCAGAGACTTGAGCAAGCACATCCTTGCGGCTGGGGATATAACCCATGCAGTCAGTAAGTTTGGTGCCGTAACTGACATCGGTCACGAATTTCAAGAACGCCCAGGCGCCATCTGGCTGTTTGCCATGTGCCATCATTGCCCAGTTTTCACCACCCAAAAGAGGAAGCAGGTTTCTTGGTGTAGGGCAGAGTTGCGACCATCCAGTGTAGATCGGGAGCATCTTTTGGAATGGAATTGACATTCCAGGTGCCGCTAATCATCATGGCTGCCTTGCCAGTGGTGAATTGAGTATAGATCTCAGCGAAACCATCTGTTACAGCAGATTTCGGCGCATACCCCTTATTAACCAGGTCTGTCCAGAATTGCAATGCCGCAATGACTCGGGTGAATCCAATTTATCGAGACTGCCACCATTTTGAAGAACCCACGGGAGGAACAAGAACGTACCTGTCTCATCTTTCTTGGCGAGCAGAGCAGTACCATAGACGCCTTTTGACTTATCGGTCATCTTGGCAGCCCAGGTTTCGAATTCATCCCAAGTCTTGGGAGGATTACTGACATCTAAACCGGCGGCTTGCGCCATGTCTGTGTTAATCCACAAGACTACCGTGTTACTTCCTAACGGAATGCCATAGTTCTTTCCATCCCACAACGTGGAATTCCATGGACCAGGCAGATATTGATCCCCTTGTCCCCATTCCTTTACATAGGCAGTGAGATCTTGCAACGCGCCAGCCGCCGCATAGCGTGCATTATCGGGGTTATCAACAATGATCAAATCAGGTGTCTCACCCGCGGCAATTGCGGTTGTAAGCTGCTGGTTGAAATCTGTGAACGCCAGATTGCGGATATTGAGCACGTACTTGGATTGCGATGCATTGAAATCCTCGGCAGCCGTTTTTACACATGCCGCCGCAGGACCGGTATCACCATAGTAGGTCCACAGTTCAACGGGGAGCGCGGCAGCTGCTGGAGCCTGAGTAGCTTGCGTGGGAGCTTGGGTGGCAGGAGCAGAAGTGGCTTGTACAGCAGCGGTTGCTGGTGCAGGACTGCCACAACCCGTCAGGGTCAGCCCGGCTATCAACGCCGAGAAAATTAGATGTTTAAATTTGAGTTGCATATTTCTTTTCTCCTTATTCGAGTGTTTTAGGCAAAAGCGATCTAAAAACCAAAACAGTGTTGATTAGCCATCACCTCCTTTGCCAGCCATGCCGGAAGTAAACGTTATTTCACAGAACCAGCTGTCAATCCGCTGATGAACTGGCGCTGCAAAAATAGCAACGCGATCACTGCCGGGATAGCTACCAGAGTGGAAAAAGCCATCATCGTATCCCATTGAGTTTTATACATGCCAATGAATTGAAAAACGCCAATCGAAATCGGTTGTAGTTGAGGCTTCGCCAGGAACGATAAGGCGAAGACAAACTCGCCCCAAGCTGTCAGGAATGAAAAAACTCCAACGGCGACCAGGCTGGCTCTCATCAAGGGCAGGATGATATGCCATAGCACCTGCAAGCGCGTGGCACCATCGATCATGCCCGCTTCTTCCAGGGCATCTGGGATTTGTATATAACTAGTACGCAAAATGATGATCGCAAAAGGTAAGGCAAGGGCAGTGTCCGCCAAGATCACGCTGAAATATGTGTTATATAGACCGACCATCTTGAACAGAACAAATAAAGAAATCACCAATAAGACGGCGGGCAGCATCTGTGCAACAAGCAAAAACAGCATGTAAGCAGTTTTTCCGCGGAAATTGAAGTGTGAGAGCGCATACGCCCCCGGGATTGCCAAAAGCAACGTCAGAAGCATCGTAGCGGATGCGATGATAAAAGAATTTTTGAAATAGAGCGCGCCAGTGATATATAGCTCGGGCCGGTTTGTCGGCAATCCCAGAGCAGACCGATAACTATCGAACTGAGGATGAGAAGGGAACAACACAGGCGGAGTGTGAAAAATTTCGGATTGAGGCTTTAAGGAAGTGGAAACCATCCAAAACAATGGTAAGAGATAGATTGAAGTCGCGATGAATCCTATAACAAACCTTAAGGCTGACGCCATTTTAGGTGACCGCATCCAATGGCGTACAGCATGTGCGAGCTGTACGACGCTTGTGCCGGATTTTGAAGATGGCTCAATCAACATTTCTTTCATAATCTTTCCTCCTTCGTGATTGCTCGTAAATACAAGATCGCGGCACCCAAAAGAATAAACAGCATAACGACGGAAACGGCTGCGCTGCGCCCGAAATTGAAATTGATAAAAGAAAGACGATAGGCAAAAGTAGGCAAAACTTCTGTAGCGTTTCCAGGTCCCCCCTTCGTAATGATCCAAATAAGATCGAATACCCGCAAAGTGTAGATGAAGCCCAGCATTAAAACTGCCAAGATGGTTGATTTCAACAATGGGATCGTGATATACATCAGCTTTTGTATCCCGTTCGCTCCATCCACCGTCGCTGCCTCATAAACATCCTCCGGGAAGTCCTGCAACGCCAGCGCTCAACAAAATAAGGTTGAATGGAATTCCCAGCCAAATATTGGCGATAATGACTGCTGAAAGAGCAGTATTCGACTGAACGATCCAGCCGATTGGCTCGGAGATCATGTGCAAAGAGACCAAAATAAAATTGATCAGTCCATAGTCCAAGTTAAACAGGAAGAGAAAAAGTGTACCTGTGACGACTGAGGGGATTTGCCAGCCGGATAGCAACAAGCCGCGCATGATGTTACTCAATGGGAATGCTTTGCTGAATAGAATAGCTAAACCCAAGCCAATCGTAAATTGAAAAAGGATCGAGCAGATAGTGAATATCAAAGAATGTTTCAGCGCCGTTAAGAATGCGGGATCTCTGAGCACATCCGAATAATTTTGGAACCAGATAAATTGAGTATGTCTCGATACAAGCGTCTCCAGTGTATATTTTTGAAATGACATGAAAACGCTATATAAAATTGGAAACCCCAACACTATGAACAAAAACAAGCCAGATGGAAGAATATAGAGATAGGCGGTTAATTTTCCCCGAGAGAATCTGGCTTTGGGGTTTTGTATATTGCTGCTCGTCGAGTAAGAAGCCATTCCTGAAAACTCCTGTAGAGCACAATGATCACGCTAGTTTTTACTTGAAACAATCTGACGATTATGGCAAACGTTTGCCTAATCTAATTCAGTATAGCGGCAAACGTTTGCCTTGTCAACAGATTCTGAAAAATATAGTAGTCACTGCTGATGAAAAAGAGCTATGCACTTATATTGGAACAGGCATAAGAATGAGGCGCGCTACCCCATTATTAGTTTTGGACGATATGGTAATGCTTCTGCCAATGCACGAATAGGAATTCCTAGCACCCCGCCAAATTCGCAATTATGCCGACAAAAGCTTGAGAAGGCGGTGATAGGCGCGCCAACACGTTGAGTTAGGACATAGGGCATGCATCAAACCTTAGTCCTATTTTGGTGTACTTTTTAGAGCATGGCTGGGACTTCAACTGGCGATCCTCGTAGTAAGAGCCCGACGAGATGCCTGATATAAATGAGGAAGTGATCCGAATTACTGAGTGCCCCAGCAGCTAAGTGTCGCGAACCCTAATCCAGGCGAGGCCGCGATATCTAGTTGGTAAGTTATTACCAGTATGATTCCTGTGGGGTATAAATCTAGTATATGAGTATAAATTCCGGCCACCTGTAGTTTAAGGCGCTCTTATACACCCATATATGGATAAGATCTTTAGATCGGCAACTTTTCTCCATATAGCGCGGACACATCGAGTGCGGTAATCGAGAAAACTTCTCGTATAAATCGAAGATTGTCTGTGGCAGAGTGCCAAGAATTTTAAATTCTTTTTGCAAGTTTTGGATTCGCAAATTTATGCTACACTCTGAACGAGTTTTCATATTTCTTTCTGCATCCCGCCACCACAATTAAAGCGCACCCACGGAACAAGAATGCCCGTCAACAACGGTTCTTTCAGGCTTTAAGTTTATAGGTTCTCATAATCGGATGACACCCATCATGAAGAGGCAAAAAACTCCCACCCCTCCAGAATTAGCGCAAGACAAAACACAAATTCAGTTCTTCTCGCATCGACTATGGCATTGGTTCCTTGAGCCGTCTCCCAGAATTACGGAACCTGATCAACGCCGGCAGGCTACCCTCCTCTCGGGCATATTGTTGGGCGCGATTATCCTAACGATCATAAATAGAGCCTTATTTAGTTCATTGAAGGATTGGACCACTAATTCCGGCTACCAGCAAACCGTTGTTACAGTCTTGTTCCTTGCTCTGGTTTACACCATTGGACGCACTCAGTACATACAATTAGCAGCGATTCTAGCGGTGATTTTGGCGTCGTTAGATATCTTCCTGATTGGGCGGGGCGAGACGACGGGCATACTGAGAGGGTTGTTAGATTATTTGATACTGCCTTTGTGGTTGGGCAGTCTATTTATAGATCTTAAGAAGCTGCCCCTTATTATCGTTGGTGTCCTCGCGGGCCTGGTGGTTTTCCCATTCCTGACCTCCGAGGTAACACTCAATGATATTCTGATCGGCCCTTTCCCCTTTATTTTTACAACCTCCATCCTTCTGCTTATCATTACCCGTCACCGCAACAGACTGGAACAGGATCGGCTGACCGAGTTATCGGACAAAGAACAACGCAGCCACCGTGAGGCTGCACGAGCGGATGCCTTGCTGCGTGTGGCAGACCGCCTCAATACGCAGCTTGACCAGGACGCAGTGTTAGTGGCTATTGGCGAAGAGGTTTCGCGAGCCTTGAACACACCAGTCTCCATTGTGAGCTTATATGACCAAGCGAAGGATCATTTATATGTGGCATCTGCTCTGGGTCTACCACCGGACCTAATAAAGAGTTTGCCACATTTTCCAAGGACGGTATATAACGAAACGCGGAAGGAACTCGGGCCCTCGTTTTCATTACCAGACTTGCAGTCCACTCCCAGCCTTCCATATCTGCTACCTTTCAAAGAAGCAAATCTGCGGTCAATGGCTTTTACAACGATGGAATATGAGCATGAACTTATCGGTAGCCTGAGCGCGGTTACAACAGATGACGACCAGCGTGACTTTACTAGAGACGAGCTCGGGCTGCTTCAGGGACTTGGAGATCAGGCGGCATTGGCCCTTGTCAATACAAGGCTGTATAAGGATGCCCGCCGCAGATTGGAACATCTACAAGCCCTGCGCACCATTGACATTGCAATTTCCACAAACCGCGACTTGAAAAAAACCCTTGATGTCTTGCTTGAAAAAATCATCGAACAGCTAAAAGTTGATGCGGCTGTCTTCCTGCTTCTAGACGAGCACCTGCAGGAACTGCAGTTCGCCAACAGTCTAGGCTTCCATACTCAAACACTACGATTTACCCGGCTTCGATTGGGTGAAGGAATCGCCGGTCGCGCCGCCTTACAGAAAAAAATTATCCATATCCAAGACTTGCGCAGCGACCCTCAGACCCTGGTTTATGCCCCATCTCTAGCCCAGGAAGGGTTTGCAAGCTATTATGCGGCGCCATTGATCTCTCAAGGAAAGATCAAAGGCGTATTGGAATTATTCCACCGTACCCTGCTGGACTCCGACGAAGAGTGGCTTGGCTTCCTTGAGGCTTTGGCGGGTCAAGCTGCAATTGCTATAGAAAGTACCACCCTCTTCGAGGATATACGACGCTCGAACGATGAACTCTCCCAAGCCTATGACTCCACGATTGAAGGCTGGTCGCATGCCCTCGACTTGCGCGACAAGGAAACCGAGGGTCACACGCAGCGTGTCACGAAGATCACGCTTAAACTAGCACAGGCGATGGGACTCAACGCTGAAGAACTTGTCCATATCCGTCGTGGAGGGCTTCTGCATGATATCGGCAAAATGGGCGTACCGGATAACATCCTTCTGAAACCCGGCACATTGACCGATGATGAGTGGAAGATCATGCGCCAACATCCGCAATTCGCCTACGATATGCTGGCCCCGATTGAGTATCTCAAACACGCCCTCGATATTCCCTATTGTCATCACGAAAAGTGGGACGGTACCGGCTATCCGCGCGGCCTGAAAGGCGAACAGATACCTTTGGCGGCACGTATTTTCGCCATCGCGGACGTATACGATGCCCTTACATCGGATCGTCCATATCGTAAGGCATGGTCAAATGAAAAAACGCTCGAACATATCGGCGCATTGTCCGGTACGCATTTTGACCCGAAGATCGTAGATTTGTTCTTGCCTACAATGAATAAATGGATAGAAAAACTTTAGTTAGAAGCAATTCAATTTTGACACCATTTGTTAGATCATCGCACCCACCAAATCATCGATTTGAGACTCAAGCTGACAAAACCCGGACTAGAGTTCAACAAGAATCTGCCCTGCGCGGCATATATCACGATATACGGGTATAAGTTTGGCTACATGAGATATATGCCGCATGAGGGTCGTCTGCATCTACGTCTCCGTCACCACGGTGTTCAGACGGTATTACCTGTTGCTTTCGGAAATTAGCGATTTACATAAGCTATCATAAACACAACGTGGTCACAATCAACCCATAATCTTCCCTTACAAGTTTGATGTGGATCTCCCGTTAGTTATAGAAAGGAGAAGGATAAGGATATCGATAAATATTTTATCTAAGTACAAAGCTGCCACCGGTCGCAAATAGGCAAATGAAATGTGCCAATTCAAGCGCATTCTGCATTGTGCTATCGTGCTAATCTGTCTGCTGTATGCTTTGCTAAACCACCTGAAATTTTTCCAACCTTGTCAAAAAAGCGAGACTTTTTCAAAAACCAACATCGCGACCTTCTGGGTCGAGACCTAATATCGACCGACCACCATCTATAGGTAAAGTCACACCAGTGATAAAGCCTGCATCATCCGACAACAAGTATGCAACGGCTCCCGCAACATCCTCGGGGCGTCCTATCCGACCAATCGGATGTAATCGGCGTATTTGCTGCTCAATCTGGGCAGCAGCTGTGGGCCGTTGCTGCTTGATAAATGCTTCATAGCGTTCAGTGGTAATTGATCCAAGCGCCACAGCGTTAACTCGAACACCACGTGGTCCATAATCTACAGCCAACGCACGAGTTAATCCTTCAATTGCCGCCTTTGCCGTTGCATAAGGTAGAGCGCCGGGCACTGCTCTGCGTGCCTGGTGTGATGAGACATTGACAATTGCTCCTCCTTTGCCTGCTGCAAGGAAACGACGAATTGCGACTGCACATCCCACAACAGTTGGGTTGAAGTTCATCGAGATGAGTTCCAGCACTTCCCGTATCGAGGCAGAGTGGATTGAGGCGTCGCGAAAAATAGCGGCATTATTAACCCAACCAGCCAATGGGGCCGCAGCTTGGGCTAGATCAGCGGCTCGTTCGGCGACAACTTCGTCTGATGCATCGCCAACCACGCCAATGATACGTTGACCAGCGGGATGTTCTTCCGTCCAAGCCAATGCAGCTTGATCGAGTTCAATGATAACTACCACATCTTCGTTGCCGAGGAGCTTCTCGGCGATCACACGACCAACACCGCGTCCTCCTCCCGTAATCACATACGAATAACTCATTTTCGACCTCCTGCATGATTGCACAAACAAACAATTAAGTTGATATAAAACTCCAGTGCGATGAGAAAAAGACAAGCTATCGGCTTGCGATACTGTTAACGAGGCGTAAGCGTATTTTGTTTGGAATCGGTACGACCCAATGTCAGGAAAACGCTCGGAATTATTAAGGGCCGAGCGAGTGGTTCATCTGCTGTAACCACCGTTCGTTCAACTTGATTGCATTGCCTACTGCGCCAGAGATTCTCACCGTCCAACTGTTCGCTTTGTAAGCAAAGTGAAGAAGAGTACACGCTACATTGGGCATTCCACGTGAGACACTAATGCTCATTCCGAAGTAACCTCAGATCGCCAAAGGCCTGGATACTCGACCACGAACCCCGACTTATTAAACTTTTAGATCAGCAACAAACTGGCCGCCAGCGCTTTCATATCGATAAATACCCTCATTCAGCCGATGATAGCGCTGTGAGAGCAATTCGAGGTTGAAACTTGGAAATCGCAACCAAGCAGCTTTGACGTCCGACATCCCCCCAATGGCCAAGTTCAGACGGCGAATAGGAATCATGTTGGTGGAGGGACTAAAGTTGAGGTCAATATCAGTACAGCCACTTAGCTCAGGTTGTTCAACTCCATTTAGCCACCAATGTTGGGAAGGATCGGTTTTGATCTGGACGTCGACAATGGTATGGCCAAGCCAGCCCTTAGTTTTCGCCGAAACGGTGTGCCAAGCCTTGTCACAAATGATTTGATAGTCGAGTCGGCAAGGTCGTTGCTCGTGAGAGAATACAGCGGTGCCTAACAGGTGCCATTGCAAATTTTGGAAACATAGTTGGCAAGCTTCATGACCTGGCAAAGCAAAACCCTGCCAGAGGATAGAATTCAATTGTTACCATATCACGATTTGTTTTCATCATCATAGAATAAGCATACACATTTTTCGTTATCGCTGGCGGGGAGACGTGGAAAATATTGGGAGCAGGAAAACCCAATGCTAGAAAATGCTGAAGTGCCGTACGATACCCTGCCGTCCGGTGTACGTCACAGATCCCGCGAAGCGGGTCTACTGGAATGAATTATTATGTCTCAGTCTGAGATCGTCCATTGCGGATTCCAAGCTATTTCCCATAGGTGACCATTCGGATCTTGGAAGTAGCCCGCGTAGCCACCCCAGAAAGTGTCTTGAGCAGGTTTTACGATGGTAGCTCCGCCATTTTTTGCTTGTTCCATAACTTGATCGACTTCGGATTTTGAGGATACGTTGTGGCCGAGGCTGAATTCGAGAGCGCTTGGAGTTCCTGAGGCTAGTCCCGAATCCTTTGAGAGACTTTGACGGGGATACAATGCCAGCTTGAGATTTGCTTGCAGATCGAAGAAAACAACGGTTCCGTACTCAAACTCGGTCCCTACCATGCCCTCTGTCGCAAGACCGAGACCATCACGATAGAAACGCAACGAGACCTCTAAGTCGTCGACAGATAGTGTGATAAGGTTGATTCGCGGCTTCATCTGAGTTCTCCTTAAGCTGATAAAAGTTTAGCTCACCATGATGGATAAACAAGACCCACCAAAATTATTACAAAAAAAATCACAAATTGCAATCTGGATCGTGAGGGGTAATCCCTGGGGCGCAGTTGTTTCTCTTTCGGATCAAAGAATTTCCGACGAAATAGTAGTTGACCTCATTTATGTATGGCTTCGCTTCTAGCTCGCTGGACTGCCGAAAAGACATGTACAGAAGGGTTGTTCACATTCAGAGTGTGATGAGAATGATCGCCAACGCAGCCATGCCAAATCCAATGAACTGAGGCCGTGTCAGGTGCTCTTTGAGTGTCAGTCTCGCCAAGATGGCTGTCGTTGCCGGATAGAGCGAGGCTAACACTGCGGCGATGTCGAGACGCCCATTCTGTGTAGCTAACAGGAAAAAGATATTGCCCAAAATGTCTATCGCGCCTGCTATGATCAATAGTCTTAGCGGCGTGCTGCGCAGGGCAAGCGGACGACCTGTTACCAGAGCGAAGATCATCATCCCGCCACAAGCGACAACACGCCCTGCAGTCATAGGCCAGAAGATAGCTTCGCCCCTGATTTGACCCAGGGCAGTGAAAGTGGCGCCAAATCCCAATCCGGACAATATGGCCATACCGAGTCCCTTAGGTCGACTTCCCAACCTTTCCGGGCGAGACAGTAGCCAGATGCCAACGAGCGCCACGCCAAAGCCAATCAACTGAAGTGTACGCGGCAGTCCAGTGGTAAGTGCTTCGACAATCACTGGGATAGCTGTGGCCAGGACCGCAGATACCGGTGCTACAACTCCCATTCGTCCCACCGCGAGTCCGCGCCATAGGAATATAACGGCTAGCATGCCAAAGATCCCTGACAACATACCCCAGATCAGATTGGTATCCAGCAGAAGGGTTTCGCCTCGGGCTAGCGCCACCGTCAGCAGTGTGACCAGCCCTACGAAGTAAGCCACCAACACTGCACGAAATGAATCGGACCGGCGTGCTGCCAATGCTCCGGTAAAATCAGCGGAACCCCAACAGGTGGCCGCTGCCAGCGCCAGAAGGATGGTTAAAAACGGTTTACCCAAAGGCGCATCCTTTCATTTGTCAGGTTGGTGAAATATGCAGATCGGCTTGCGTTAGTGGTTGGCGGGCGGACTAGGAAAATGTTTGAAAGCAGGAAAAGTCCGAAGCCAGAAAAATGAAGGATCGGTTCCTATCCGAAGTTTTGTTTGAACATATTGTGCGTTTCTTCCTTGGTGATCGTTGAATACTCCGGGTGCCCCTTGGGTCGATAGACTTGGATTGTCACTCCGTTCGGTTTAACGCTTAATTCGACAAGCTGGAGGGCAAAATCATTGCCGACATCAGGGAACAATCGGATTCCTTGACCCAAAATTACAGGGAAGATAATCAGGTTCATCTCATCGATCAGACGGTTTTGAAGCAGCCAACGGATAAGCTGACCACTGCCGTGAACTTGTAGTTCACTCCCCGGCTGTGCTCGCAGATTGGCAATGGCAACTGCGAAATCTGCTGATAAGACTTTTGTGTTGTCCCATTCTGGATTGCGCAAGGTGCTCGACACTACGTATTTCGGTTTAGTGTGCAATGCTGCGGCAATCGGACTTTTACTTGTTTTGGGCGCCGCTCCCCACGAATAGGCAAAGATGTCGTAGGTCTTGCGCCCGAACAGGAAAGCATCCGCGCGTTGAAAGACTTGGTCGACGAACTCCCCTGATTCACTATCAAAGTGAGCCCACCCACCACGGTTGAAGCCTCTGTCGTCCTCGTCCGGACCTCCGGGGCTCTGCATAACACCATCAAGCGAAAGTTGAGTGGTAGTTGTCAGTTTCATGTACAAAGTCTCCTCTCAAATCAGTATATTATGTCTGTTAGCCAATGCCACACAGACCTACGCCCCTTTCTTCTCTGGCACTGACGGAAGCCCAACTTGTTGATAGATAGGCGATGGTTAGCCCAAAAAGAATTCTCGCAATACTGGAGCGAGTACGTCTGGAGATACATCGTGCGCCTGACCCTCCAGCGTGCGTCGCCGCGCGTCAGGTAGAATTTCCACGAGTATTTGTGTCGCCTTCTGCTGGTATATCGGACTTTCGCCACCGTCGATGACGAGGGTCGGTACTGTAATGGAAGCCCACTGCTGAAGTGGCTGAGAGTTGCCTCTCATGGTATCTGCCATGATAACGCCATCGTAAGCAAGTGTATGCGCCACAGTCTCGAAGGCCTGCCAGAAGGCTTCAGACCGCATCGGTGCAACGTATTCTGTTGGAACTCCAACCGACTCAGTCATGAAGAGTGCCACAGCATCACCCCTTTCATTCGACGATAGCAGTTTGTTGAGCCTCGACAGATAATCGTCCGGCAGTGGCGGGCGGCTGTCATCGACGATGAACGGAGGTTCATAGAGTGCCAGTCGGGTGATCTTGAGACTGCCTGAAGCTCTAAGAGCCAGTACTGCGCCTGATGACATGCCGAAAACTCCGGCTGATTCGCCTGCCACATCGATCAGCGCCGAGAGGTCTTCAATCTCACGTTCCACAGCATACGGAGGAGTATCACCGCTGTCGCCCCGTCCGCGCCGGTCGTAGTGAAAAACTGTGAAGTTTTCAGCCAGTAGTGCAGCTAACTGTGCAGTGGATGGGTCAATCGCCCGATACTGTAAGGCTCCTCCTACCAGGATGACTGGTGCCCCTTCGCCGGATTGATCGAATGTAATTTTTGTGCCGTCTTTGGATAGAACCTGCTTCGTCATCGTTATTCCACCTTAGTCAATACTACATCCATAGCAGGCACCCAGTTTCCACCGTCACCTGACCGCTCATGATGAACAGTCTGCGTTTTGCCATCACTCGAAAACTCCGCGGTGGCGCGATGGGTTTTTCCTTGCCACGTCCAGGTATTTCCACTGACACTCAACACATCGGTATTGATGTTGCCTTGGCTGTCAAAGAAAAGCGACCGATAAGTTTTGCTGGATGCATCATAACTGAGGATTTCGGTTCCGCCCACATCCGCATTGCCGATGCGCCCGTACGCTGTGTGCAGGACGAAAAACCTTCCAGGCATCCATTCGTAGACATCACTAGTCAGGATTTTCACTGCTGGGATGTCTCCGCTTGCGATGGTTTGCCCCTCGTTGATCCACTTGCCGATAAATATCCCTAATAACCGGTGTTCGGGACCTGGTTCTACAGGTCGGTCAACACGACCCACAGCTACGCCTGTCACTTTGTCTTCCATGATGATCCTATTCTTTACCTTCGCCGTACTTCGTAGTGAAGCCCGACAACCCCCGAGCGAAATACCTTGGTTTCCAGTAAATTCAGGTCAATTCGGTCGTGGATATCTTTGAACAATGGCTTTGCCCCCCCAATTACTACTGGATCGACGTTGAGCCGAAATTCATCAATCGCTCCCAACGCCAAGAAAGTCCGGGCGATACCAGCACCTCCAAATAGCAACAAATTCTTGCCGGGTTGTTGTTTCAATTTCGTGATCTCATCGACGATATTCTCGTGGACGATGCGCGAATTGGCCCAATCGACGGTCTTAAGCGTCGTGGAGAAAACAAGCTTCAACGACTTATTTAACCAGTTAGCATGTTCGATCTCATACTTCGTGCTGTCTGGATTCGAAGCCGCTGTCGGCCAGTAACTGGCAAAGCCTTGATAATTGACCCGACCAAATAGAGCCGAGTCCGACGTGTTTTGTAACTGGATTACATCCTCCCATACCTCGTCATCAACCACGATCCAATCCATTGCGCCATTGAAGCCCTCGGTGAATCCATCCAGCGAAACATGCATAAACAGAATAACTTTTCTCATATTTCTGATCCTTTAGTCTTTCCTTCCAACGCCATAGGAAGAACGACATAGCTAAAAAAACATTCTACTGTATTGTGCCAAGCTGCCTATCATATAATCTATATAGAAGAGTAATTAAGTGGGGGGCGCACGAAACGAGAATACCAGGCAGAAAGCTTATCAATGACTCAGCATTGTCAGTTGGGCAAGATGCAGGGAATCACACTAAGCCGTGTTCTATCGCAATGCGAGTAGCAAGTGCTCGGGAGGACACTTTGAGTTTACGGTACAAGTTAGTAAGATGGGTGTTTACTGTACCTTGGCCGATGAGGAGCTCGGTGGCAATCTGAGCATTGGTTAATCCTTGCGCAACAAGGCGCAAAACATCGAGTTCCCGCTTCGTCAGGTTGGCCAAACCATGCGCAAGTATGTTGCCTGACTTTGTCAACGCTACTGATGTAGCGAGTGACATACCATCAGTGATCGCTTCCTTCAGCTCCATTTTCTGCCCAATTGCCCACTCCTGATCGAACATCCTGGCATCCACATGCGTCCGCGCTGCCGCCATGGAGTTCTCAAACTCCTTCTGGTTCATCGGCTCTAAAACATTACCACTGGCTGCCAATAACGCCACAGTTGCACTGAGCAAGCGAACCGTTTGTTCGTACTTTCCTAAGGCACAGGCAACAGCCGCCAGCCCAGATAGGCTTGGCGCAATACTCCTGGTACGTCCCAATTTATGCGCCACTCCAAGGCTCTCTGCAAAAAGGGCAGCTGCTCGTTCAGTTGCATCCTGATGTAGTGCAGCATAACCTTGTTCTTGCAGTGCCAGAGCAATGGCAGCCTTACGCCCAAGTCGCTGCCAAACCCGCTGGCTTTGCTGATAGTAGACCATTGCTTTTGAATACTTGCCTTCGCAACGCGCTACTGTGCCGAGGCCGTTCAGTGCGACAGCAACACCATCGACATGACCCAATTCGTGTGCCAAGGTTAGACATTGTTTATAATGCCTTGTAGCACCCTTAAAATCGCCCCAACACTCTGCGTGCCAAGCCATTCCATGAAGTGCCCAGAAGATACCGAGTTGGTGGTGGTTGGCGCGGGATAATTTCAGTTCTTCATCGTAATAGATCATTGCCTTGTCATAATTTCCCTGTACCATCGCCAGATACGCAAGATCATGCAACACATTTGTAACTTGAGCATAATTTCCCAGTCCTTGAAATAATTGGAGGCTCAATTCAAATTTCTGACGGGCGGACGCGAGGTCATTACACGTATAATCGATCCAACCAAGCGGTATTAGCGATAGTGCCATAGATGCTTGGTCATTTAAGGATTGTGCCAAAAACCAACTTGCCTTGGCCAACCCTTCCGCGTCTTTGTAATGGTCTTGCAATCGAGCCAATTCGGCAGCACATGCCTGGGCGCGAGCCAATAACATCGATTTCTGATCCAGGTTCCGCGTTATAGCAGCCTGCAACCACTGTCGTCCTTCACTTAAGTGACCACGTACGCGCCAGTAGGAGTAGAAAGCAAGCACCAGGCGTAATCCCAAGGCGTTATTTCCCTCGCTGGCTAAACTCCACCTAATAGCTTCCCTGCAGTTTTCATACTCAGCGTCCAATCGTTCCATCGTTTGCTGATCGGGATACTGAAGCCATGAAAATACGTGCTCAACCCAACACAGATAGTATTCCGCATGCCTGCGATGCACTTGGTTTATTTCGCCTGATGTTTCAAGTTGCTCTAAAGCAAAAGCACGTAAACTCTCCAGCAGTTTGAACCGTGGTTCACCACTGATAGTCGTCTGTTGCACCAAACTATGATCAACAAGCAAGGACATGCTATCCAAGGTTTTAATGGGAGACTGATTTGTCTGATCGCAACGTCCCCCATTCAGACTGAAAGGGTCATCTTCACTACAAACTGCCTGCACAGCCTCAAGCGTACAGCCTCCCGCAAAAACGCCCAAGCGACGAAATAAGATTTGTTCATCAGCTTTTAACAGTTCGTAACTCCATAGTATCGCGGCTCGCAACGCCTGATGATGCGGAGCACGATCAACCGCATTCCAATGTAGGAAGTCCAAACGCTGATCTAGCCGCTGAAATAACGCATCTGGAGACAGGACATTCATACGCGCAGCCGCGAGTTCAATTGCCAACGGTAAGCCATCTAGCTGGGTGCAGATCTTAGCAATCGCCCACATTTGCTCCTCACTGAGTACAAAAGCATGGTTCACCGCCCGGGCACGTTGGATAAACAGCATAACCGCAGGTGATTGTGCCAACGCATCAGGGGTGGCTTCATCGTTTAAATTTGGAAGCTGAAGAGGCGGAACTCTAAACGTTTGTTCGCCCGCGATGTGCAATACAATCCTGCTAGTGATCAGCACTTTCAAGCCTCGTGCCGCGGTCAGCAGTTGCGTGATAGATGAAGCTTCTGTGATAACCTGCTCGAAATTATCCAGAACGAGTAAGACCGGATTGTCGCTTAGAAAGCTAATCACTGTCTCTAGCAGGGGCTGCGAAATCCTCTTCGCGCAATCCTAATGCTGCTGCTATGGCTGGAACAACTTGAGTGTTATCGTGAACCGCGGCTAGCTCGACAAAACACACACCTGCGCGAAATGATCTTGTACTGTTCGATGCTACTTGAATACCAAGGCGTGTCTTACCAACACCTGGCGGGCCAATTAAAGTCAACAAATGAACGTCAGCGCGTAGGAGTAATTCGGAAAGGGACGCGACCATGTCATCGCGTCCGATTAATAACGTCACGGGCACAGGAAGCGGATCAAAGTTGAACGATGAGTGCCGGATGGATAATAACGCCGCTGATGCATCATGTGCAGATGGCACCGCCATGAGCTTACCGCGTGCAAAGTCTACGAATGTTTTTTGCACTGTCTGCGGCAATTCGAGAGCTAATGCCATTCGCACAGCCAATTGGTGGGATGGGCGTCGCTGATTCGCCTCGATTTGTCGGATACTCCTAGCACTGCAACCCGCTTGTACCGCAAGCATCTTCTAAGTCAAATCCAAGGCGGCACGGCGCTGTTTTAGCCATATTCCAAACGACTGTTTGCTAGGCGACATTGCCTCTAACCCTACTTTGTCACCTTTTGTGCCGCTTTTTGTGCCGCTCATAAACCGCTCCAGCTACCACAAGCATATTTAAGAAACTCACTATTCTGTAATTAACCATCATGCCCCCAAATTCGATAAAGAAACATGGAGTATCCGTGCATCAAACTGTCAGCCCACAGCGCTCGCCTATGCCTACTTACCACAGTGGAGATGGAAGAATTAGTTAGCGTGAGTTCCCTGTCCGCAACCAATCAATATAATCAGCGACGCCAGCCTCAATCGTAAACTGCGGTATATAGCCAGTGTCTTCCTGGAGTTTGGCAATATCAAAGTACCAGAGGTCTTCAGGTGCGCCTGGCATATGACCGGGCGGAAGCTCAACCTCGAATTCAGGGACGACTTGTCGGACGGCATCCACAATAGCCTGATTGGATGTTGGGTACCCGCTAGAGATGTTGTAAACAGGTTGGCTGATTTTATCTGCCGTCTGTAGGAGAGCAATGCCGCGAGCAGCATCTTTGATGTAGCATTGATCACCACCATCATCGGCATAAATAGACCCGAAGTGCATCCCCTCAAGGTTCGGTTGTGCACCCCTGGCAGCGGCGTGTACCAATCGTCCGACGAGGCTGCTGCGCGTCGGGTCATAGTTTGGACCATACATCGCTGCCAAACGCATCTCTACGCATTCGATCTGCATATGAAGGCTCAGGTAACTCGAGACAATTTCGCCGCATTTCTTGGTAACCTCCATCGAGAAGGCCGCAGTCATCGGCAGCAGTTGATCGTCACGCCAAGGTAGTTCACCGATACCATTATATACGATGGGTGCACTGGCAATGGTGACTCGATTGACATTCCATTCATAAGCAGCCTGAACAACCGCGGCAATGGTGGTAAGTGTGTCTTGCACATCCTTGACCAGTTCGAATGCACTGGCCCCAGGGCCAGCTGGCAAACCACCGGTGGCGAGGTGTATGATTCCAGTGAAAGTGTATTTTCGCCCGAGTCTTCGTAACGCATCTGAATTAAGTATGTCCAGCGGCTCTATGAGTATGCGTTTGCCAACGTGATCTCTCAAGAATGCTGGCACATGAGTGTTTCGATGTTGTGTCAAAACACAGTCTTCGCCGATCTCAAGCAATGCTCTTGCCGTGTTTGCACCAACAAATCCCAGTCCACCTATAATCAAAATCATAACATTCATTCCTATCAAGGTAATTGTTCAAAGTTCCGGATTGCTCTATCGAGTATCTGGCGAGTAATCTTCTCCTCTTCCGGACTGATGCCTTCAAGCATACGGGCCCGTATCGCACGGATCGGATCTGGTAGACTCTCCCAGAGTTCAATTCCGGCAGGAGTCAGTTTCAGTACTTTTGCGCGGCGATCAGTTTTGCTTTGCTTGCGGATGATCCAGCCCTTTCGTTCGAGCGCGTTGATAGCAGTCGTTAGCGTGGCGGACCTTACCTGCAAGAAGTCTTGGAGTTCCTTCTGAGTGGGTTCGGCAGAACGGCGAATGTAGAAAAGGATATACCACTGGCTTTGCGCTACGCCATACGGTCTCAGTACTTCATTAAAGTATTGACCCATCAGTAGGTAAAGCCGCTTTACCGAATGCCCCAGATGATTGCCATATGATTGATCGTTGCTCATGGACTTCCTTTTAGCTAGCTACCTAATAATTATAGCTAGGTAGCTAGCTATTGTCAAGCCTACCCTTTCAACATATAGCGGTCATTCCCCCCTTATACTGCCGTTTAATATTATGGTTGCTTTTCACAAAAGCGGTAAAAGTTAAGGGGAAATATTTGAAAATTTGCATTTACGTTAGTAGTTCTAGCAGCCATCAATTTTCTAAGATATATCCTTTACCCAGCTAAGGATGGTTTGCTGAATAGCCCTCCATCGCCTTGAACGGTGCCATGTAATGTGCCGCGTGAAATTTGTTCAACTTCCATATCTGTGCCGGCATTGTGGAGTCCTTGAGCAACGAGCATGGCGTCCTCAAGGCGATTAATTGTGAACCAATCCAGAGCTATACAGACGCAATGTCCCAGGTAAATGGCTAGAGCCGTTCCACCTGCGAGATAAAGATCTCTGGCAGCCTTCTCATGCCCCAATTCTTTTAGAACACTCTTTTATTTCTTCGGTAACCCCTCAATGAAATATTTTATCTTTTTGTCCAAATCCCATTTTGTGCGTTTTGTACCCATCAATTCACTCTTCGAACGGGTAAATTGTATAGAAGTCCCCAAAATCGTAACTGGCGTGGAGATAAGCCCCGACCATTATGGGAAATCAGCCATTCCCGAAGTGTGAGATCTCCTACGTCCTTGCGAAGCCAGCGTATCGCATTCCACGAACCGGTTGAGAGGATTCGGCGAATAATCAGGTTTTTGTCGTCTGCAAGCGAAATACTAGAAAACTTGTGGTCCCAAAAATAGGGGAGAAGTTCTTCAGGAAGTCCTCTTTTTCTTGCCATGTGTCAATTATAAGGCTGAACAGGCTTGTAGCTGCCTGCAAGCACCTCCGCTACAGAGCTTCTATTATGATATCTCTTCCATCGAGAAGTCCAAGTATTTTCATTCAGCCTGAAGTATTACGACAAAAAGTTTTCATCGCCAATGAAAACTTTTTAGACTTGTGGATCTAGCCTGCTTCATACAAACTAGCCTGACGTATTGGGTTGCCTGGTTCGCAACACGATAGCCTGAACCAAATTTCTCAAACGGAAACCTCTTTTGTGTAATCATCAGATAAAGGACGAACAGTCTCATTGTTAGCCTTTTAGGCAATCTCCGAACCAAACAAAGGTGATTTCACCGCAGAAATTGCTCACAGCAAAGCGCCAGAATTTGTGTTCGGGCTATTCCTGACCAATACACGGAAACCTCTTTTGCTCAAAAAAACCGGCATTTTTCTCAAAGAAGAGGTGATTGGCCCTCCAGAGCGGGAAGCAGGTTGACAACCATACGGAAAATATGTAAAATATGTAAAATACATATTTTAGACAGGAGATGGTGATGGATTACGAACAGAGGATAAGCAAAACCGATTTAGCGCGCAGTACCCGGCAGGTTATCCGTGAGGCTCAACGAGGGTATACCGTTCTGGTAGAAAACCATGGCGAGCCTGAAGTAGTGATAGTAGACATCATCGATTTTCAGTTACAAAGGGCAGCAATGCATTACTTTGGCTTGCCCAAAGAATTCGAACAGGATATGGAAATCTCCGATGCAATTCTGAAATCTCTTCCTACTGATCAAGATCGGTTCAATCTGGTGATTGGCCATTACTTGGCATTACATATAAGTATAGGACGTTCGGCCGAACTATTAGGAATGAGTTCCTCCTGAACTCCAAGTCCGATTGATGAGATCGGGAGTACCACTCCGAATGGGACCGGAATCACAAGAAGAACTGGATAATGAAATGAAGGTGATTAAAAGGTCGTTGCGGAGGAAATAGAATTGCTGGTTCTACTTGACAATACCATCCTGACTAACTTCGCCCTAGTAGAACTTAGACCCATACTGAGAGAATTATGGGGAAAGCGGGTTGCTACAACTGAAGAGGTTCTTGAAGAATACGCTGCTGGTGTAGAAACTGGAAAATTACCCCGCGTGGACTGGGCACATCTTAAAATCATAATCCTTTCGTCCAAGGAACAGGTTCTTGCAATTAGTAGGTTCCCTAAGCTTGGAAGGGGGGAACGCAGCTGTCTAATAGTAGCTATCGAACGCGATGCTACGCTGGCGACCGATGACCAACTTGCTCGACGCGTGGCCCTATATCGCGGGGTTGAATTGATAGGGACAATCGGTATTCTGAAAACTTGCGTGCAATCTAAGTTGCTCTCTCGAATGGATGCACAACTAAAGCTAGACGAAATGATTGCAGCTGGCTATTACTCTCCGGTCTTGAAGTTGGATTTTGATTAGATGATAAGGGATGAATCCACCACAAAACTTGATCTCAATCCACTTCTTAGCGCGCAGAGTAGCCTAATAACCAATGGTGCTAGTTTTTAGAGTGAGAACTCGGCGATGCTCATCCTGTAAGGAGCAGCATCGGGATGAACGGAGTGAAACAAATCCATCAGCACATTGAACATGGCAGAGACATAAGCCAAGCGCGCTTGAATGTAATCTGCCAGTCTATGTCGAATTCGCTTCAAATCACAGATCACCGTTACCAGCGATAAAGCCGTTTCAACACACATGCGCTCATTCCAGGTTCCTTTTTTACAAATCTTCATGTTCTCTGGCACAGCTTCTTGATCTCGAAAACCATAATCCGCCAAAACAATCGTTTTATCAATAAAAGGTTTCACGAGTGGATTGAAACATTTGTCGTTTCCATTCATGGTGTTCCAATCCCAAGCGACTACTCGACAAAAGTCGTTCAACAACCAGCAAAACTTGACGCCAACACTCCAGCGACCCTTGTCGCGACCTTTTTTGCCCACTTGCTGTGGACTACGACCTTGGCGAATTGGAAAAATCAACTCGATTGGGTAGCTATCAATCACCGTGAAGAATGTTGGATCAGCCATTAGCAATTCACACCAATCTTGATGAGTTTTGAGTAAGCGTTGCAATCGGGTTCGCTCAGGCAAGGTGCCATCTCCGAACCAATTGCCGTAATCCCGCTCTAGCCAGCGGTAGAAGGCTCGGAAGAAACCACCTTTGAGAGCAAATAGGATGCCAATGGTTACCAATTCACCCGGATACAACTTTGCTTGTGAGTGCCTTGGAATTTCGGGCAGGCTGTCGTCCACAAGACAAAAGATGTGTAGGATAATATCGTCTGTAGTCATGGGGTTTCTCCTCGTTTGGTTTCGCAACCGGAGGATACCCCATGACTTAACTAGCACCAAAGGTTATTAACGTTAATTTGTATACGATGCACTGGCGGTACTTTTAACATTCAAAGAATCCACGATGCGCTGTCGGCTCGCACTTACTCACTGATACATCTCCAAGAATTAAGGGCCTGCAATTCGAACAAATGTTTGTTATAATGTTGTTAACCCTTTGGGTTAACAACATTATCAGACCTTGGACATCGTTTTCAGAACAAAGAAGCTGCAAAAAGAATGCAACGACTTTCGAATGTTGCAAAGAACCCACGGCGAACGAAGAGCAATGTTAATCCGACGCCGATTGGATGAACTTCGCGCTGCCAAGTCTTTATCAGAAATTGCTCAATTGCCAGGACCACGCATGCATCAACTGAAGGGAGATCGCCAGGGACAAATATCATTAGACCTTGATCACCCTTATCGTCTCTTGCTTACTGTGGTTAACGATCCTGTTCCCCGGAGAGCTAATGGAAGCATTAATTTAACAAAAGTAACGGCAGTTATGATTTTTAGTATAGAGGATACACATGATTAACCAGGTCAAGAATCAGTACGAACCTGATTTTGTAACCCCACCAGGCGAAACCCTTCTTGAAACGCTGGAAGCGCTGGGAATGTCGCAGGCTGAACTCGCAGAGCGGACAGGTAGACCGAAAAAGACGATTAATGAAATTATCCGTGGCAAGGCTGCGATTACTTCTGAAACCGCCTTACAGTTTGAAAAAGTTTTGGGTGTACCGGCGAGTTTCTGGATTAACCGTGAGCAAAACTATCAGGAATGGTTGGCGCGTGAGCAGGAGCGTTCAGCTTTTGAGAAACAGCTATCTTGGATCGAGGGATTTCCTGTAAGAGAAGCGATTGCCCTAGGCTGGATTGAACAACGAGCCGATCTAACAGATCAACTTAATGAACTACTTCGCTTTTTTGGCATAGCATCACCTCAGCAGTGGCAACCCGTGTATAGTAGCCTAGAGGTCGCCTTTCGTCGTTCGCAAGCATTCCAGGCAGAACCGGAGATTACGTCCATGTGGCTTCGAAAGGGTGAAATTGAAGCACAAAAAATTGACTGCGCTCCTTTCGATGCAGACACATTCAAAATGGCTCTGGGCGAAATCAGAACACTAACCAACGAAGATCCGGGTGTTTTTGTGGGAAGGATAGTAGAGCTTTGTGCACAAGCTGGTGTTGCGGTTGCGTTTGTTCATGAACTACGACGGCTTAGAACTAGCCGAGCAACTCGCTGGCTTAATCCGGCAAAAGCTTTGATACAGTTGAGCTTGCTGTATAAGACAGATGACCATCTCTGGTTTACGTTCTTTCATGAAGCCGGACACATCTTGTTGCACGGCAAACGAGAGATTTTTCTGGAAGGCAATGAAACCGGCAGGGAGGCCGATGAAAAAGAAGAGCAAGCCAATCGCTTTGCAGCGGACTGGCTGATCCCTTTTAGCAGTTACAAGGATTTTCACCCGCGAGGCAACTATTTTAGCAAAGCGGAAATAATTAGATTTGCTGAAAGTATTGGAATTGCCCCTGGCATTGTGGTGGGACGCTTGCAGCATGATGGGTATGTGCCAATGACTCACTGCAATGACCTAAAGCGGAGACTGCGTTGGAGTAGTGAGAGTTAATCAAGCTGATAACGAAAGGAGATAGTCAAATGCCTTGGAAATTGCGAAAAAAGCCGAGCCTGGTCCCTAAGGTCCCGAAAGTGCCTACTGTCAAGCCAATAAAACCTGTTAAGCCCGTGAAACCAATTCGGCCGGTAAAACCCATCGCTCCGGTTGGATATGAGTATTACTGGAAGGATGACCCAAAGCCTTAGTTCATATTTTGAAGTGGAAGACATGGATCTGTATACAAAAAGCGGACGACCTCTCCAGGTTTAGGAGATAAGGTTTACAGCCGATCTGGAAAGATTGTTGGTCGGATTAACGGTGGAAAGGTGTTTGGCACAGATCGGCGATACGTTGCAACTATTGTTAGCGGTCGACTTGTGTACAGATCTTCGCACAGTGTTGCCATTAGCTCTCCCTTCACAACTGCAAATCGTTCCGGATCAACGCGAGCTAACCGTGTGGGCTCGGCTATCTGGGGTGACGAACCAGATATTCCAGACTAAAACGAGATATATTCTGAAAAAGTCGCTTTTGTAAACGGTGATTTTCATAAGCTATTATTATTTCAAAAGGAAGACAATCAGGCGACCCGAAAAATAGACTCGCTCTGACAGCTGGATTAATCTGTGAGGCTATTGAGTGTGCCCACATCCTATCCCCATAGGTTAATGAACTCCATGAATTTTTTTGTCTCATCACTGATTTCGCCTTATTGGAACTTTGCCAACTCATCTTTCAGCGTGATACACTATCCAAACCAAGAATAGTGAGCACACATGCAAATCTCGTTTTCCCTTCCCGAAAGTCAGTTTATCGCCGAATCTCCTGAAAAGGTGGCAAAAAAAATACGTTTGTATGCGGCACTGGGTCTATATCAGGCAGGCGAGCTTTCCATAGGAGCGGCAAGTGAACTTGCCGGGCTGGATCGCTATACCTTCCTCGAATTTTGCAAGCGGGAGGGCATCCTGTTGCATACCCAGTCAACCGAGGAGCTTGAAAAAGATCTTCAGAGATTTGGTCGCGCAGAATAACATGCTCATTATTGCCGACAGTTCTGAGTTAATTTCCCTCGCCACCTGTGATGCGCTCGACGTACTACTTGAAGTCTATGATGATGTTAAGGTACCGGAAGCGGTTTATATGGAAACCGTAGCTCCTGAAAAGTTCCAATCGGATCTGCTTGGGGAATTTCTGGCTGGTCGAGTTGGGCAGGTGGACACCAGCCGTTCAGTCATTCGGCAGGCGGATTGGGGCGCGGGGAAATCGAAGCCATGACCCTTTACAAACGACTTTCTGCCGACCTGTTGCTGATTGATGATCAGCGGGCAAGGATCGTAGCAGAGCACAACCAAATTCAGTGTATTGGTGCATTGGGCTTTCTCCTGATCGCTAAACAAAAAGGAAAATTGAACAAGGTTGCTCCCCAGATTCAAAAACTGCGGAATTCCACCTTGTATTATGGTGACGATTTGCTTGATAAAGTATTGAAACTCGCGGGGGAATAAATATTTAATCTAGACTGACTTATAAAGTCTTGGATGCCTTGCTCACTGTAAACGCGAATTATTACATAAATGGGGATTTGCATAAGTGATCAGCTTCGTGGTCTTGCACAGGATGGCGAGGTAATCTTCAAAAAAGAATCGAAAGCTACCTCACAACCCCTCCCGTCAGCAGGCACAGCACCTTCCGCGAGAGATTGATCACAGGTTCGCCAACCTTCTCCACATTCTCTGCCGCCTTTATGAGCCCCTCGATGCTGACCGAATACCACTTCTTGTTTGGTTTGGGCTTTGTGGCTTCGTCCACCAACTTGGACAGATCATCTGTGGCTTCGGCAGCTTGTTCATTGGGCATGGATTTCGCCATGACCGCAACTGCATCAGCTAGTTGTTTCAGGGTTTCCTTGAGTTCAGCCTGAACATCTGCCGAGTCTGCTTTGTTGAAACTATTCTGAATACTTTGTGTCACCACGTTGTTGTCCCCTGAAATGATGTTACTGCCTTCAACATTGCCGCCAATATGAATGTTTGACATGGTTCTTGCTCCTTCTTTTTTACTATGAGTCTTGTTTGGTCTTAATTTCGTGTTCAGTATACAATTCAGCGAAGTGTTCCATCAACAGGCGGTGGACGAAGATATATCCTCCACCGACGCGGCGCAGGAAGATCAGGTCAACGCAGTGGTCGAGAAACATTTTTAAGTTCAATGGAGTTTTGCGTTCCTTATACAAGATCAATCGCAGTATGAGATGCTGAATCACCGTGTATCCACCAAAAAACAAGAACAAAATGATTCCACTGCAAATTCCCCAATAAAAGGCTGTTCGGACATCAAAGGAGGAAAACAAAGTGCGTCTGGTACTGTCTTCCATCATATGGATCAGGGCGTACAAGGCAAAAACAAGCGTGTTAAATATGGCGACGATCAATCCAACAAGGATACCGTTTTTCAACGAGGATCGAATCCCTTGTCCGACAGCAGTAATAGGTTCGATCGCTCTGCTTATCAAGAACTTGCGTAGTTGGACTCCCATTCCAAGCGTCGCTCCACCGAATAATCCAATTCGCACACCGGTTGTTAGTCCATCTACAAAGCCAAAATTGTACTGATTGTTCACAAGTTTTCCGTAGATGAAAAAAAGGATCCCAAGCACAATCCCATAGGCGACGCCCGTGACTATGCCGATACCCACACCGGTGATGATTCCTTTCAGTAGAGATATCCATGACCACTTCAAGGCGTCAACAATTTCAATATCATTCTTGGCCCTTCTTCCCCCGTTAATGATCAGATTGAAAATCACACCAATGAGCCCATAAAAGAAGGCATCCACCAAGACATTCAATAGGATGAACCCTAATGCAGATTGAGTGTCAAACACAAAAGGCTGCTTACGATAGATATAGGGCAGGATGGCATACAATCCCCCAAAACTGGCGGTTGAAAAGAACACAAGTAAGCTTGTTCTTATAGGATGAGCAGGTATTTCATCGCTAAAGATGGACTTTCGAAAGAGAAGTCCGGATACCAGCCCATATAAGACGCCAATCACGATGCCGTTCAACAACCAATAGGTTTGCCCAACAAATGCAGCCAACATGATCCCAATAACTAGCCCTGCGATAATTCTGGAAGCAAACCCATAACGCTGTATGCCTTTATAATCCTTCAACCAAGCTGGTTGCATATCCTCAAGCAAATATGGAATCGCATTATGCTCCATAGCCTTGACTGCGAGCCATGAAGTCTGCTGCAAAACATCCTCTTTTTTAAAAGCAGTATGTTCCGAACGGTGTTCAAAATTGCGTCTAATGTAAGCGTCAAAGAGCTGCTTGCGTCTTGATTTCTCATCTCCTGATACTAAGATTTCTGGATTGTGCTTATCCCGATAGGCGATGAGTATGATGCTCAAAAATAAGGGCGTCTCCGCTAGTTCTTTCAAGCTGCTGTCTTTTTCAAGTGCCTGCATAATCCTTTCCATCTCATTCCCAAAACGGTTAAAGAATTCGGCGATCTGTTCCTGCTTCAATGGCTGGACTTCGATTGCGCCTTCAAAAGATAGCTTTGACTTGAGTTCTGCGTAGTTCTGACTGCGGCTGCACACGGCAAGCGAGGTCAAGCCGTGTTCTTTTCTAAAGGCGTTGATCGCTTCCACGCATTTGGCGCGGCTTTCCTGCCGCACTTCATCCAAGCCATCCAGAAGCAAAAGTAATTTATCTCCCTTTATCCAATCGGGTGCGGTCTTGCGGGGGACGCTGTACAGGTTGTTCAACTCCTGCGCCAACCAATCGGCGAGCGTGAGTTTCTCTGTCCACGAGGCGAGGTTGAAAACCATCGGGATGGGATAGGTAACATCTTCTCTGGCGCGTGCAATCAACTGGCGGGCGAGTTCCAGCAGCATAGTTGTTTTACCTGAGCCAGGCGCGCCAAGAATCAGCAGGGAACGTCCCATGCCGATGGAGTCGAAGATCTCCAGCATGGACGTCCCTGCAGGGAAGGTTTCGTCAGTGGACTCCCTTTTGATCGCCCACGGATATTTATTGATGATTGCTTCAGGAGTTTCTTTTATCCCCAAATCCAACATCGCCGCGCCATAGAGCGAAGCATCCAGCACGCCCTTGATCCACGCGTTCTCAACGTGATTGAGCAGAATGCGGCGGTTGCGATGTTCGAGAGTCTCGGCATCACTTTTGAAGATGTTGAAGAATTTTTGGATGATAGTTTGGTTAACGGTGTTGCGATCCCCTGCGATGACAACGCTATCGACCACATCCCCACTAATGGTGATGTTCTTGTTTACAGAATGGCTGGGCTGCTTGTCAGGAGGCATGAGGATTATATTCTCGCCGTTGCTCGTATCCTACCAGATTAGTCAAAGGTTTTCAGATTTTCGGGTCGGCAAATCTACTGGCTGGCAAGCCCTCCCGTTAGCAGGGACAGCACCTTCCGCGAGAGCTTGATCACAGGCTGGCCAACCTTCTCCACATTCTCGGCAGCTTTGATGAGACCCTCGATGCTAACCGAAGACCACTTCTTGTTTGGTTTGGGTTTTGTGGCTTCATCCACCAGCCTAGACAAATCGTCCGTTGCTTCAGCAGCTTGTTCATCAGGAAGTAGTTTTGCCATGACTGCGAGAGCGTCGGCAAGTTGCTTTAGAGTTTCCTTCAATTCTGTCTGTATATCCGACACATCAGCTTTATTGAAGCTTTCTAGGATACTTTGATTCACCATATTGTTGTTCCCAGAAATGATACTGCTACCTTCAACGTTGCCACCGACGTAAATGTTTGTCACGTTTGTTTCCAGTTGTTTTCTTTGGTATTCGCTTTCTACTCCATTCAACACTTGGCTGATCTTAACTTCTTTCAGTTCATTCCCATCTTCAACAAGCAATACATCTTGACCAGCACGTTCTAGTTTCAAAAGGTATTCGTATTTTAATGGTTTTGCATGTACAGCGCCCGGAACTGGAACGTATTTTTCAGGATTCAAACCCTTAATCGAGACATGTATCTCGTCCAACTGATACCGTATCGCGGACAGGGTGTCGTGGCGGGTGTGTTCGAGTCCATCAATGGCGATGGTGATCTTGCGGTCTTCAATGTCGGCTTTGACCAGGGCGGTGTTGTCACCAATTTTGAGCAAGACTCCTGTACGCCAGACCAAGCCTCCGTATCTTCTGGTTCATGCGGACGATGAAGCGGGTGATGACACTAGAGGGCAGGACGGGATAGGCATATTCAAAAGCAGGGATCCCGCTGAATTTCAAGTCAGGTTGGTCTTTGGGAAGCAGATCAGGAACAAGGAAGGTTTTGTCAGGTACGATGTCGTAGCACAGTTCAAATTTTTTCATCATGTCCACGATGAAGAGTTTTTCGCCCCGCGGATATTCTGGAGGCTTCAATATTTGATTGAGCAAATTAATTGAAAGTACACCTTTGTTTTCGAACAAAGGCCGTGAGTTGATAATTTTATAAACGCCATTAGTAACCCATTCTGGATTCAAGATGCCTAGAGATTCTAGACGCGGATCATTTTGAAAATAAAGGACTATACCCAATTCATGCAAAAGGCTTATCAAAACTTGTTGCTCGGGCTCCTCTGTAATATTGTTATCCTCACATATTTCTTCATAGTTATTAACCGAAATAAAGTTCATTGTCTGCCTAAGCAACTCAAGGCTAGTCTTTACGGCAAGCCACGGTTTGGGAATGGTGTCACGAACATGAGGCAATGCCTGCACTTGTTTTTTTAATTTCATCCTTAAGCTTAACAATTCCAACACCTGTTGCGGCAGAAGTCTCAAGGATACTAACGATGTTGGAATATTTTTTCTGTAAACCCGACCGATCAATATCAAGCGGATGTTGGTCTATTTTGTTTCCAACAACCAAAACAGGTGATTCTCCACCAAAAGACTGGATAATTTTTAGCCAGTACTCAACACGGTTTTCTTCTTGCGTAAGACGAGAGTCAAGAACCAAAAGATACAGACTTCGCCGAGTCAGAAAGAACTGATGGGTAGCGTGCATAATTTCCTGCCCGCCGAAATCCCAGAATTTAATATTTATTGCTTGATCAACTTGAGAAGAATAAGGTTCATCTAACCAGATATATTCAATGGACCATGGATCAATAGTTATTCCTTCCGTTTTAGGTTGATTTTTATTGAACTCATTGTGTAAGATGCGATTAATAATAGAAGTTTTGCCGACAAAGCCTTGACCTACAACCAGTATTTTTGCGTCCAACAGGGAATTATCGCGAGATTTTCTAAAAAAGTATTCAAGCATTGGGGTAGGATCAAGATGTTGTTCGTACAAAATTTCTGCAGGTATCGGAAAGAAATTCCCTTGCAATTTTATTTCCCATGTATCCCTCAAATTAACGATTTCTGTTGGTAGTGTAAAGAGCTTATTATTAGAAACATCAAGAGTTGCTAGCCGTTAAAAATCCCCTATCTCCCTTGGCAAATATTCGACTTGATTGTTCGCAAGGTTTAGTACGGTGAGTCCTTTATTCACTCAACTCTACGATGCACTGTCGGCCCGCAAGTATCTTTGAGGCGAAAACCCAACGGTGAAGATTATCACAAGATTTGGTGCCAGTTTTCCTAGTGGAACATGCTAGCAGAGACGCGAGGCTCAGCATGCGTCACCTGGCCGCTAGTCAAATTTTCCCGGGCGAATATTTGAGTGTATAATTTTGGAAGAGGTGTTCTATGTCTATTACGACTTATGAAGGTGTTGTGGAAAAAGGCAAAATTCGGTTGAAATCCGATGTAAAACTGCCCGAAAACGTGAGGGTCTATGTGATTGTTCCTGAAGTACAGACCCAGGAAAAAAAGACAGCGCAAATCCACACACCACGACTTGGTCATCGCAAGCAGGCAGGCGATTTCAAAATGAAGGTGGGTAAAGCATAATCCATGCCCAAATACAATGCTGAAAACTTTGATCCACCAGCGCCAGTTGCTTATGTATCCGTTAGAGAGTGTTTTAAAAGTCAGGTAGCCACCAGTTTCAACATCCGGCGAACGCTGGCAATGTAAGTCATAGTTTCGCTGGAAACGGTAGTATGTTCATAATCACGAGCCAATCGGCGATAGCGTCCCAGCCAACCCAAGGTGCGCTCCACGACCCAACGCCTAGGCAAAATTTGAAATCCTTTGGCATTTTCCGGTCGGCGTACAATTTCAAGTTTCCAACCAAATTGTGTGGGGACCTTTTCAACGATCTGAGCATACGCACCATCTGCCCAAATCAATTTCAAACGGCACCAGCGATTATGCAGATTCCGTTTGATGCGGTCAAACAAGGCTTGTAAAGTCTGGAGACCGCCAATTCCATCCTGAACACTAGCACTATGCACAACAACCACCAGCAAAAGTCCCAAAACATCCACGACTATGTGCCGTTTACGTCCCGGCGTTTGCTTATGCACATCAATTCCACGCGCTTCGCCGCCTTCCGAAGTCTTGACACTTTGACGATCGATAACCGCCGCACTCGGTTGCGGATCTCTGCCTTCGGCCTGACGTACTTTTCTAACCAAAGCGCTGTTGATTTGCTCCCACAACCCACTGCGAGACCAGCGCCAATAATAACTGTACACCGTTCCCCACGCTGGAAGGTCTTTAGGCAACATTCTCCATTGGCAGCCTGTTCGGTTCACGTATAGGATCGCATTGATGATTTGCCAATATGCCCATGTCCGCGGACGTCCCAGCTTGTGCGCTGGAAAGAATTCCGAAATCAGCTGCCATTCGGTATACTTCAAGTCAGTCGGGTAGGTTTGGGTGAATGTGGCCATTCCCCAATCTTACCCGACTACTTTTAAAACACTCTCTAAGCTGGACTTTATCCATTTGAACATTTACAAAAAGCAGGGTAAGCTAAGACAAATCTCCAGCAAGAGAGGTGTCAAATGCTCACCCTGCCCGATGAATATAGCACACTGTTTGCCCAATTGCGACCCTGCTTCTCGAAACGGATCTGGAAGCTGGCGATGGTTTTGCTGATCGGAGCCATTCTGGCTCCAGGCAAGCGCACCGTAACTGCCATACTGCGTATCATGGGCTTGAGCCAGGAGCGGCATTTTCAAAACTACCATCGGGTGCTAAACCGGGCGGTCTGGTCCAACCTGGCGCTCAGTCTTGTTTTGTTGGGTTTGCTGCTCAACACGTTTCTGCCTTTCGGGCCAGTGGTGATCGGGATCGATGAAAGGATCGAGCGCAGGCGAGGCGAGCAGATCAAAGCCCAAGGGAGCTATGGTGATCCAGTGCGTTCCAGCAAGAGCCACTTCCCGAAGGGCATCGGGACGATGTTGTGAAAGCCAGCGGCTTACGTTGGATCAGCCTGATGCTGTTGGTGAAGATTTCCTGGGCGAAACGGATCTGGGCTTTGCCCTTCCTAACGGTCTGGGCAGCTTCCGAGCGATACTATGAGAGCAGACCTCGCCAGCACAAGAAGATCACAGACTGGGCTCGTCAATTAGGGATGCAGGTGCGCCGCTGGCTGCCCAAGCGCAAGGTGATCCTGGTTGCCGATAGCAGTTATGCAGCCTTGGAACTGTTGCCCAGCCTGTTGAGCCTGTCAAACCCAGTTTACATGGTGACGCGTTGCGTTTGGATGCGGCCTTGTACCAGCCCGCACCACCTGCAAAACCTGGCACGATCGGACGACCCCGCAAGAAAGGCCAACGACTGCCGAAGTTGAATGCAGTGCTGACCCACGAACAAACCGTCTGGCAAACGATCACCGTTAACAATTGGTACGGACAAGGACCCACGCAAGTTGAGATCACCAGCGATACCGCAGTCTGGTATCACAGCGGCCTGCCGGTGGTTCCGCTCCGCTGGGTGCTGATCCAGGATCCCAATCAAAAGTTTGAGACGCGCGCGTTGCTCTGCACAGACCCATCGGCTGATCCACTACAAATCCTGACCTGGTTTGTCCGACGCTGGCAGGTCGAAGTCACTTTCCAGGAAGTGCGCACTCATCTGGGGGTCGAATCCCAGCGCCAATGGTCTGACAAAGCGATTGCCAGAACAACCCCCATTTTGTTGGGCTGGTTCTCCTGGGTCACATTGTTGGCCCACCAGTCTCGATCAAAAGGCCGTCTGCCTGTCAGACACGCAGCTTGGTATGCCAAGACTACACCCACCTTCTCAGACGCCATCGCGCTTGTCCGTAGGCGCATTTGGGAACACGGGGGTTTTTGGATGTCGGTGTTTGCACCTGACATCCAAAAATCTCACCCTGCTCTGCTCAAACGCCTGTTTGAAGCCGTGTGTTATTCAACTTGAAAGGTGCCAATGGACAAAGTCCAGCTTAGGCATTACAAGCCTATTTCTGAGAAGAACGAGTTGATTTTGACCTGAGCAAACACCCAAACCAAGATAGGGGTGTTTTCTTTTTGTCAGTGGCATCTCGATCAGATAATTTAGAACTAGTTGCAGGTTTCCATTAAGAGTGAGATACAGATTTGGCAATTTCTCAGATCATATCGTAGTTGATTAATTTTGAAAATTAGCATTTTCATCAGCAGAATTAAGCCGCTTGTATGGTGCTTGACGTTTAGTGCGTCTCGCCATAAAATACAGATGTGATCAAATCCTTCAAAGACGCCGAAACAGAGAAAATCTATCACCGCGAGCGATCACGCAAATTACCATCTGATATTCAACAGGTGGCACTTCGTAAATTGAGAATGATAAACAATGCCATCAATCTCAACGATCTACGTATTCCCCCAGCAAATCGTCTTGAGAAATTGGCCGGTGATCGAGAAGGTCAATATAGCATAAGGATTAACGATCAATGGCGAATTTGTTTCGAATGGCGAAGCAGCGATGCATTTAATGTTGAAATCGCGGATTATCATTAGAAGGAACTAACTATGACCGACAAACTTGCTCCTGTCCACCCAGGCGAGGTGCTTCTAAAGGAATTCATCAAACCAATGGGTCTAAGTCAGAATCGTCTTGCGATTGACATTGGTGTAGATGCGCGCCGGATTAACGAGATTGTGCTTGGTAAGCGTGCTGTTACTGCAGATACAGCCCTGCGCCTCTCACGTTTTTTTGGCAATTCACCTGAATTCTGGATGGGCTTGCAGTCGCAATATGACCTTGATACTACCCAGGATCAACTTGGCAAACGACTAGATCGTGAGGTCCGTCCGTACGCTGTGGCTGGATAAAATTCGAGCACGACCTGATCTGGTCGCTCTTCTATGTTAGCCATAAACATCTACTTCTGCAAATAGGGATTTGCATAAGTAAATCTTGAGATGACGCACAGTCTAGATCCTCATGCACGATTATTTATCATTTACCGTCAAGCCCATCAATTCATAGAAATCCCCCGTATATTCACAGGTCTGTAAGCAATAGCGATAGACAAGCTTCTCTAAGAAACGCCCTTTACCCATTCCAGAATCGTTTTCTTTATGTCCCGCCAGTTTATATTCCACAGCATTCTTGGCATCCGTTCATTCTCGGCATCATCAAAGTAAACGAGTCCATACAAGACGGAACCAATATCCCGTATGCCAAACTTTTTTTGATAAAACCCCAACATCTCTTGCAAAGAAAAAGATGTTTTCCCCAATGCATAGAGATCACAAAAATCCTTGCGAGCGCCGCGCTGCGCAATCGCGGAAAGCTTCATACAACTAAGATCCTCCAGAGGGGCAAGATCGCAATCCATGTCTTTCCAGTGTTGTACTGATTTGAGCATGGGATATTGATATTGTAGAAGGGTCACGCGTACACCCTGGATGCTGCCATGTAATGTGCCGGGTGACACCTGTTCAATCTCCAGATCCAAACCGGAATTCCTCAACGCCTGCGCAAGCAGCATGCCATCCTCAAAGGGTTGAGAAGAGAACCAATCCAGATCCACGGAAATCCGATGTCCATAATGAATTGCCAGGGCGGTCCCGCCAGCAAGATAAAAGCCCTTAGGTGCCATATGAGGACCGAGGGCTTTCAAAACTTTGATCTGTTTCTTTGGCAATCCCTCTACAAAGTACTTCATCGCTTACCCCAGACTCCAGCTTGGGCCGTCTTTACCCATCGGTTTACCTGCCGTGCAGGCAGGTCATAGAGCATACCCCAAAACCTCAGTTGCCTGGCGCTCAGTCCTCTTCCGCCATGAGCGATCAGCCATTCCCGCAGCTCACGATCGCCTAGCCGTTTTCGCAGCCAGCGCACTGCATCCCAGGACCCATTCGACAGAACACGACGAATGATCAGATCCCTATCTTTCGCGAGCGAAAGCTGGGAAAACTCATAGTCCCAAAAAACAGGACGGAGTTGTTCTGGAAGTCGACTTTTGCCTTGCATATCTAAATTATAAGCGATAACATTTCCCAGGCTAAAAACTATCACTGGCTACCCAATAATTCTAGAACAGTAGTGAACATACTGAGGATCATAACGAGCTCGTGTATTTTCGAGCTTATCATTATGCACCGGTTTGGTTGTTGGCCAGCAAGATGCGATTAGGTTTCCTATAGCCCCAGAACTGTTCCATAATCTGGGTCGAATTAGATCTTGAATAAAGCGTTGCCGATTTGAAACCGGCAGCGCTTCTTATTGAAAAACCGAAAATCACTTCTGAAAATTAGGGATTTACGCGAGATAGGAAGCCCCACAGATTGACAAAATGCGTAAAATACGTATTTCCTGGAGGCGCCATGGATTATGAACAGCGAATTAGCAAAACTGAGTTAGCGCGCAGTACTCACCAAGTTATTCGGGAGGCACAACGAGGGTACACGGTTCTTGTTGAAAATCACGGGCAAGCCGAGGTAGCAATTGTCGACGTTGTCGATTTTCAGCTACAGCGCGCGGCAATCCACTATTTTAGTTCATCCAAGGAATATGAAGGCGACTTGGAAATCAATGAGTCAATGTTGGAAACGTTGGCAGCGGATCAAGACCGCTTTAACTTGGTTCCCGGTCATTATCTTGCCGAACATCAGAGCATAGGCGCTCGGCGGAACTGTTGGGAATGAGCACCCCTGAACTTATGGTGCGTCTTGGACGAGCTGGTGTACCACTTCGTGTGGGACCTGATTCACTCGAGGAGCTCCAAAGCGATATTGAAACCATCAAAGCAACCGAAAAAAGAAAATAATAAACTTGAATATCTTACTCGATACAGCGGTATTATCCAACTTCGCACGAGTAAAAATAGATCATGTTTTTCAGCAAATCTGGGGCAGTGAAATCTGCATAGCATTGGAGGTTGCTGAAGAGTATCAGGTGGGCATCAAAACAGGGAGATTGCCATCTCTCGCCTGGATAGAATTGATAACCCTCACTCCTACTGCGGAGGAGGTGTCCTTGTTGTTCACAATGCCACAACGTCTTGGTCGTGGGGAGCGGGCTACAATAGCCATAGCCCTCAACCGGGCACAGCCATTGCAACGGATGATGCCTTTGCTCGAAGAGGCGCGCACGATCTTGGCATTTCAGTCACAGGTACCATCGGCATTTTACAAAGATGCATACAAAGGCGGATACTTTCTGCCCGTCAAGCTCAGCAAGCTTTAGAAGGCATGCTAGCTACTGGCTATTACTCGCCCACAAGAAATCTCAAAGACAAATAGATGACTGAAGCCCTGACATCGCCATCGTTGCCAAAATGGCAGGCCATTCCAACATCCAGACTACGGCGCGCTATGATCGCAGACCAGAAGAAACAAAACAACGCACTGCGAAGTTACTTCAAATTCCTTATACTCGACATGCTACTAAAACAAAGGGCATAAAGGAACCGTCAGTTGCCTGCTTGTACTTCGCGTATTGCCTCTGAGAATGAGCATTTACGTTAATCATTTCAAAGTTGCTTCAATTTCCTCGGATTTATCCCTTATTTTCGGTATCGTCAAGAATAAACAAGCCAGATGGTTTCGACTCGTTATCGCGGATGGACAATTTCTCTTGATAAAATCGAGCATTTTCTGTAGGGATGAGAACACTCCTTGTTGCTTGGATAATCCTTCCATGAAATATTTCGGCTGAAGTATTTTCCGGCTGCTTCTAATGGATCTTCGAGTACAACCGCCAAGCCAGCGCGATTTGGAATACTCCCTTGAAGAACACTATCGCAGCCACTGCTTCCAGCCAGGTCACAAGGTCAGGCTGGTACAAGGATAGAATAATCCAGTATGGGAATTTAAGCACCACGTACAGCAGGGCCAACGGCCAGATAGCGTGTACTATTGCGATCAGTCCAATCTGCCAGGTCAGGTTAGACGGACTGGCAAACCCGTGTAGCGCGAGTTGGCCATACCAATCCGGAATCCGCACGAGCGACAAGATCAATGCTCCGGTCAGCAGCAAGATGACCAGGTCAACGATCAGGGCTACCCGCCGCTGACCCAGTCCCTGCCTGGGCAGGTGCCTGCCGGTGGCGATATTCAGTACACTATGTGCCATGCCACGGGTGGTGATCAGGGCGCTGAACAGGAGACCCTTCTTTTCATCGCGGCCCAAGAGGCGGCGGATGAGCTCTCCGGCTGAACTTGCCCCCAGGGACGACGAGCTGCGGGAGGAAGATAACCCATCCAGGGCGCTCATTGCATTGGCGGCGATGAACACGCCCACCCGTTCCTCCGGATCGATGAAGACCGAGCCTTGGAAGTTGCCAGTAGCGCCATCGAAGTTGATAAGCCTGCTCCCCTCGATGCGAACTGATTCCCAGCCCAGACCGTAGGTGCCAGGGGGCGGCTCAGCCTGCATTGAGGCGATACCTTCGGGCGAGAGCACCGAGACGTCTCGGTAACGCCCGCCGTTCAGCTGGGCGATCAGATAGTGAGCCATATCCTCCGCGCTGGAGATGATGAATCCAGCAGGAAGGTTGGAACGCTTGAAAGGGAGCGTGACCGGGATGGGATATCCGAACACCCAGCGGTACCCCATCGCCATCCCGTTTTGCAAGGCTGCCTCTTGTGAAACGTAACTATGCTGCATATCCAGCGGGGTGAAGATATGCTGCCGGATATAGTCTTCGTAGGATTCTCCGGTCACGGCCTGCAGGATCACCCCCTGGGTCACGTAATTGGCGTTGGAGTAGGCAAAGCCACCTCCGGGCGGGAAGACCAGATTCGTATTCGCCATTAATCGAACGTGCCGCTCGAGTACATCTGGATCATTCGGCCAGGTCCAGGTAACAAACGTTGGAAGCTGAGGCAGCCCGCTGGTCTGCTCGATGAGCATGCGCACGGTGATTTGAGCGGAAGCCTTTGGATCGGCGACGCGGAACCAGGGGAGGTAACGCTGGACCGGAGCGTCAAGTTTGACTTTGCCCGCCTCTACCAATTGCATTATTGCCAGGGCTGTGAAAGTCTTCGTGATGGAACCGATGAGAAAGGGAGTTTGCGGTGTCACCGCACGCCCGGACTGATCTGCCCGCCCGTAGCCCTTCAGGTAGACGATCTGGCCACCTTTTACGATCGCAATAGCAACAGCGGGGATGTGGTCTGCGCGCATGCGAGCCATGATGTATGCGTCAACCGCTGCGTAGTCTGTCTGATTGTTGCTAAGGATGGCATTCCCCTGGAGTGGGCTCATGCCTGCCAGCAGAAGGCATATCCAGGGTGTTAAAACCGGTAAGCTTTCATCTCCATTCCTCCTTCATCACTTAATCTCATTCAAAGGCTAACCTATTTCTTCCACATCATTCTTGCAGAGAGCGTAGATCGTTATGTCTGATTTCCGTGTTGATCATGCAAAACTAAACAAATTCCACAGAGCTATTGTCACCGCCGATCCGGATGTCCACACGTTTGGCGGCAGTCTCGTAATTTGACGACCTGTAACGGTGCCCCTCTTCTATCATGAGGAAGCGATCGAGGTTGCCTTCAACAGTCCCTATGACCATTTCATTGTGAATGGTGGCTGCCACATCCGATGGAACACGGATCGTGAGCATTGCCGTGACAGCATCAATGTTTACAGTGGTGTATCCTTCATGATCGGGCAGAGAGATGTGGGTGGAGCTTGATTTCACTTTTATCTTCAAGTCTGTGATTTGCAACGTCTCAAGTTCGAGCGTCAACTCTCCAGCATATGTCTCAATTTCGAGGCTGAGGGGCATCTGATCGCTTAGATGAAGAGTCCAGTCGAGCACGTTTTCTGGTCCCCAGGACCAGGGATACAGGTAGCTCACCAGGCCGCGCCGTTCTGGATCTCGCAATTGGATATTTGTTACCTCCTCTGAGCGATCCACATGACTTTCCAGGCCGCCGCCAAAGACTCCGTCGAGCAGGATATTCCTTTCTGCCCGGGCATCGATAAGCAAAGGCCCGTCCCGATGCCGAATGTGAACACGGGCACGTTTTGTACCATCCAGTGGAAATGTGGTCTGCTGCATCTTGATCACCTGCTGCCAGGAAAGCCAGTCCGTGGTGAAAAGCAGGATGAATAATCCAGCCCAGAACAGATAGGTGATCCATATATTCCAAAGCGCCAGCGGGATGGATAGCGCGAAAATGACCGCGCTGAGGTTCAAACGACGACCGATGCTCTTGACCACGCGCGGATCAAGCGTCGGATTGATCAGACCCTGTTGACTGGCATGTCGCCACAACCACAAGGTGGTCAGTTGGATCAATGTGACATCCAGGGCAAAACAGATGATTGCGAGAAAAGCGGTTGGATAGCGGCCAAGCAGTGCCGCGCTGGCCGGCAGTAAGGCAACAAAGAGCAGGGAGAAGAGATTAAACCAGACCAGCACTCCATCTCCGCGTTTGATCTGTTTGAGCATCCGCTGATGAGCACCCCAGGCTCCTCCGATGACCACGAAACTCATCAAATAAACCATGAATTTTGGGGCGAGCTTGAGCAGATTATTCGGGAGATCGCCAATCGGAACACCTTCTGGCAGCCGCAGATCGAACGCCAGGAAAGTGAGGGCAAACGCGAAGACTCCGTCGCTGAGATTGTTTAAGCGATTCATTTCGACAAGCGATTCCGCGGAGTGGGATTGTTTGGAAGATTCTGATTTTTCCATCTTATCCATCGTTTATCCTAAGGCGCTCAACTGCCCTGACTGATCATGAGAAGTGGGATTATGCCGAAAGACAGGTTGCTGATGAAATGCGCAATGATCAATGGTGCTAACCGTCCTTGGCGTTGATAAAGCAATCCCGCCCCAAGACCCCATAAGAAGAAACCGGTGGCATAAGCCAGCGCCGAAGAGAGCGTAACCGCATAGACCACATGCTGAAGCCCAAACCCCATGGCAGTCATCAAGATACCAATCCACAGGTTGCCTGAAGCAGAGATCAGGCGGGGCTGGGCATAACCACGGTATTGCAGTTCCTCGACTAACGGGTTGAGCAGAGGAAAGGCCACCGCGCTGACGAACGCCAGCCAGGCCGGCAACTTGAAAGAGTAGTTCGCATTTCCGACAAACACAGCCTGCATGTCAGCAAAACCGGCACTCCCATACAGCAGAAACACGACTGAGAAAATGCCGATCAGAAGCAGGCCTCCCAATAACAGCGACCATACCAGTCCCAGGATGATATCCCGCAGCGCCAGGCGCCAACGAAACCCAATCATCTCTTTGAGCTCGAAATGCTCGATCTTCCCGCGCCAGAGCAGCAACCCCAGACAAAACAAATTAACGATCGTCATTGTAAACGTGGACCAGGCCAATCCGGCTGCGATCCCGACTGGGTGGCCTATAAGCTGGTAAGCCAGGATAGCGATACCGCTGCCAGTCAGCGCCAAAGGTAGCCGGATATAAGCCATCACCAACGGCCAAGCCCAGGTGTTTCCGGCATTAGCAGATCGTGCAGGGGCTGGTTTCATTCTTCCTGCTGCTTTTTCCTGGTTTGGGCAGGAACGCCCGCTTGTGTAGCAAAATCTCTTTGCATACCAGGCTTGTCCGTCCGATCAGAGCAACAATACATTGCGAACCGTATCGAGAGCGGCATGCATGGCACCTGGCATAGCCAGGTTCCCTGTCCGGCGCCACAGCCAGGACAATATCAACCCGATTACCAACTGCGTGCCTATCAACTGTAGAATGACCGCTATCGAGAGCGGTCCTACGATCGGCATGTGCCAGAGACCCCAGATGACCGACACAAACGCTGCCGAGGCCCAGCCAATTCCATGCTCGCCACGCTGTAAATAGGAGTCAAGCGCGCCGCGGAAGAATACTTCTTCCACAACAAATACAGCCGGCACATAGAACAGCAAAGATTCCAGACCGACTCGCAGCAGTGTGCCGGCCTCCAGATCCTGAGCGGTAGCGCCAGCCGTCGATCGTTGGAGCAGCAATCGGACCAGACCGATCAACGCCATCACTATCAGGACAAGTCCCAGCTGACGAAGGTTTTTCCCGCCAAGCACTCGGAATGCAAGGGCGGCTCCGAGTGCTCCCACCAGCGCTGCTGTTCCATAGACCATGACAGGCCAGTCGCCGGCCTGGATTCCTTCCCTGATCGTCAGTACAGGTCCGATCAGAAACAGGATCAGCCAGGCCATTGTCCAGACATCGAATCGCAAAGGCTGTCCGTGTAGTAACCATAACTCACGCAGCGGGTGGTGAGCGATGAAGAGTTGGAACAAGACTGTAAAGGGGATGCCAAGCAGGAGGTATGTGTTCACATCGAGATGCAACAGGAAGCCCAATATGATATACAGCCCAACTACGAATACAACGACCGTGTACCGGATGAACCCGGGCTGTTCGCTTACCACGGCAACTTGTTTAAAACCTTGTACAGATTCCATCACGACTTCTTCTTTATTCATACAAAAAACCTCTTTCAACTATCTTTTCAAACCGTATGAAGCGAGTAGGTAACAAGAATAATGAGGGCACTTGTCCAAAGAACGATTGCCACTACCGTACCTAACGCACCCAGGCGGGTCGCTTCATTTGGAATAGCGAATGAAACACATGCAAAACCGAACAATAAGAATCCGGTTAAATAATAGATAGGAACGCCGAATACTTTGGCAAGCGGTAGGAAATGAAGCCCTACAATTGCAGCAACAGCGATTGGGATCACAGAGGTCAAGTTGGCGTTCGCAAGTAGTATGGATGTGGCGGCAATAAGCAAGCCTTCCACGGTGAAAATAATACCGAACCACATGCCTTGCATACGTCCCTTGCGTCGGGCCTGCTCATCAGGTGAAGGAGTTGAAATCTTCGATAATGTTGTCAGGCGCTTGATGGAAAATATCATGAGAGTTAAGCTAATGAGACCGATCAGTACGAATGCCCAAGCTGGAGGTCGATTCGAATTGAAGAGCACCATAAATCCCCAGAACGCTCCGAATATGGTAAGTATGAGTGCAGCGATTGTAGCTCCCCGAACAAAAGGTACAGAATAAGCTCGAGGTCCCGTCTTTTTCTCCATTTGTAATTTTTCCTTTCCTGACTATATTATGTTTATCCCCGAAGCCGCTGCCACGCCCAGAAGCTCAAGGCGAGCATCACGAGCAGCAGAACCGCTTGACCCACCACATCGATCGGGGTGGTGGGCACACCGAGAGCGGTGCCTCCGGCTACCACCAGACGGCGCAGACTGATCCAGCCGTAGGTCAGGATCGCGCCGGTCGAGCCTGCCAGCGCCTGGACCGGTCCCCAACCAGAACGGCGTGACCATAGCGCGAACAGCACCACAGCCACAACTTCGAGCGCCAGCATTTCTCCCAAAGCAAGCTGGGCGTTCAGTCCGTGGTCCGGCGCATACGAGAACCAAATCTGGAACGCGCTGGATAACGCGAGCGCCGTAGCCGCTACCAACAAGAAGGAAGGCGCGCGGCTGGTATTGTCGCCCGACGCGTCAAGACCCGGCCCGCCCACCGGTGCGCCGCGGAAGCCCGCGAATGCAGCTAAGATCACGACGAACACAATGATAGCCACGGCGACGAACTGTCCGACGGATGCGACGAAGGGAAACGTGCTCAGTGTGAAGAACACGGTGAAGGCGCAGCCGAACAGGAACAGCGCCGTAGTCAGGAGCAGGCCGGGCAAACGCAGCCAGGGTTCACGCCAGCGCGCGCCGGCCAGGCCTTCAGCCAGGGCCACCGAGCTGCCTACGCTCCACACCACGTGCAGCGTCAGTACGTAAACCGTCCAGTGGAAGGAAGTTCCCAGTGCAGGGATAAAGCCATAATCCAGCAGACGCTGACCCGCGTAGTTCGGATTGAACAGCGTCTGCGTGGTGAATCCTTCCTCGATCAGCGCATAGGCCAGCGCGAGCAGCAGCATGGTCGGCCAGCCGCGGCGCGCCCGTCGCGTGATCTCACGCACTAACAACGCACCGCCCCCATACTGCGGAATGAACACGAGGACGAAGCCGATCTGCCGGATGTTAAAGTCGCCCAGCAGGAATTCCGCGATGAGCGGCGCAATGATCAGCAGTGACAGCGCGGGCGCAATTCTGTGCAGCGTTGTCATTCTTTTCAACTCATCCTGCCGTACTTGGCGATCGGCAGGCGATTCCGTATGGGATTCACCAGTAAGTTTTTTTTCGTGAAATGTCATTTGTTCCTCCGAATGTAAGAACAGAAATCATATGCTACAAACAAACGCTTTCTGAGAGGCGATCATTTGATCGTGAAGTCTGCCGTGTAATTGGTGCTGGGGGTATGATCGGCCTTGGTCAATGTGACGAGATAGTCACCCGATTCAGAAAGTGTGAACTCGTGACCGATGCGATAGCCGCCTCCTTCCGCCGGGGACATTTCGGGGATGCGCTGCATGCCGTTCGGCACGGTAATGGTCATGCTGAGCGGCACATCATCGCTAAAGACATCGACCGTCATGGTTTGTCCGGCATTGGCGGTCAACACGTACTGCTTCCCTCCATAACCGCTGGGCAGCAAGCCGCCCCGCTGGGCGGAGGTCGTACCGGACTCAAACTCGATGCGCTCGGGCGGCTCTGACGGGGAGGGCATGGCGGTCACCGGGATAACTGTCATCGTTGCAGCCGGAGGTGCTGGCGTCGCGCCGCTGAGACGGGTGAAGTTCAGCAGGCTGCCGTCGTTTTGATACCAAATCTTCAGGGTGTCGCCGTCAACGCTGAAGCGGTTTGCCGTTCGCAAAGCTTCCAGATACCCCTGCTCTTGTTCCGTGACTGCCGCATCCGCGCAGGCGATCAAGGTGCTGGTGATCTCTCCAAACTGGAGCGAATCATCTTGCATGGTATAAGGTCCGCGGTAGGAATTACAGCCGCCCTGACCGCCAGCCTGGCCATCCTCTCGGAATTCAAGGGTGAGGGGTGTTTCCCCGACCACGGGAGTGGTTGCGCCGACCGGTCCAAGGGAAACTAACTGCCAGCTTGAACCAGCCAGACTGTTTTCAGCAGTCGGTGGTTGCGCCGCAGCGTCGACGGCCGCCATGATTGCATCAGTGATGTCTGGGATGAGCTCAGCCGGTATGAAATGGCCAAGTCCGGGGATCACGCGTAATTCGGAATTTGGTATCAGAGCTGCCAGATCCTGTGCTGAAGCCATCGGCACGAGGGGATCTTCCGATCCGTGGACGATCACAGTCGGGGCGGTTATTTTGTCCAGATTGTTGCGGCGTTCGGAATTGGGGTCGAAATAATCGACCAGGATCGCGGTTTGCTGGCGTACCAGCCCGTCTGGATCGAGGCCGCGCTCGAAGTCACGCTGCGCCTGTTCACGTAAGATTGCTTCATCGGGTGGATAGGTATCACCCGCCAGCGCTTGGAAGGTCTTGACCTGCCAGTTAATGAAAGCCTCTTTATCCGCAGTGGTGGGTTGCGGCGGCACGTTGGCGAACGCGTCAGGGTCCGCGATGATCGGCAATTCGGGATTGCCGAAGTCGGCGGCGATGGTTGTGAGTGAGAGCACCCGCTCAGGGTAGTCGATCGCCACCCACTGTCCGATGGCGCCGCCCATGGAAGCGCCGACCAGATGCGCCTGCTGGATACCAAGCGCGTCGAGCAGACCAACGGTATCCTTGGCCATGTCATGAATTGTGTAAGGGATTGGGGGAGTCGTTCCTTCCTGGAGCGCTTTTCCAATGGCTGCCGCATCCGGAAGGCCGGCGTCCGTCAGCTTGGTGGAAAGTCCAATGTCACGGTTGTCGAAACGGATGACCCGATAGCCACGTTCGACCAGCGCATTGACCAATTCCAGTGGCCAGTCCACGAGCTGCTGACCGGTGCCGCCGATCAAGAGGATCGTTTCATCTGCGGGAGAGCCAAAGCTTTCGTACGCAATGGTGATGCCGTTTGCCTGCACCTGCCCGGCTGGCGGGTTTCCATCCGCCTGGCTGGTGGGAGTATCACCAGTTACCGGTATCCCTGGCTGCGTTTCCGGAACTGCCGTACACGCAGCCAGCAGCAGTACAAGGAACATAAGTATGGATTTGCTTCGTATCATAGGTTTCCTTTTTATTCAGTTCCCGGAACTCACCAGCTCTGCCGAGCCGGCGATCTTACGGACTCGTAATGCCACCAGGCTAATCCAGCCTGAAATCACAGCGACGAGCAGGCGCTGCAAGAGACCAACCAGAGGTCCTGCCCCTTGAACAACAAACAAAGCTAAAGAGCCCGCCGGAAAGAACACCGACAAACGCATGATGGATCTCCATGGCGGAAGCAGCCCAAACCTCCGCGTAAGGATGAACTTTCCAATAATCATCCCGAGAAAACTGATCAAAGCCACGAACGAATGGATCATGCCCGTCGTGGATTGCGTGAAGACATCGCTGGCTGTATCGATCCGATCGGTGGGGAAGATGACGACCAGGATCGCCCCCAACCCATAAAGTCCAACCAGCAGGGAACCGGTAAGAGATCCCCACGTGCCTTTCGTGAGTTTGCGGATGGCGAAGGCAAGCGCCAGTGTGCCAGCTCCAGACACCAGAAATGCTGCCGTTTGGACGAATCCGTAGTGGCCAGGACCAACTCGCTAATATCATCGCCAACCAAACTGTACTCTGATGCCAGCGGCAGCAGCCATGCGCTCGCGAAGAGAAACCCCTGGCCTACAATTGCCAGGATGGCAGGCTGGGAAAGCCATTGCGGCATTGCATCTCTGCCTGCTTCACCTGCTGGGAAGTCTTCCCCTTCGATTCGGTTTGTTTGATTTGAAGCATTTGTTCTTCCTTTCCGCTGGTACTGTCTGTGCTCATGCATTTCGCCGTTTCAGGATTGCTTCTCTTTCTCCAGTATCTTTCTGATCTCTCGTTCTTCCCAATCTTTGCCGAAGAACCGGTCCCCGGCGAACAACCAAAATGCGTGGAGTCCAAGGCCAATGCCCCAACCGAGCAGCGCCCAGAGGAACCAGAGGACATCCGGTGTTGTCAGCATATTGATGAGAAATAGGCCGAGATTGCCGATGATATATATGGCGAGATGCGAGTAAAAGCTTTTGAGTTCTTGCACTCGCTGGTGTGCGCGCCGATAAGCAGTTTGTTCGTTTTCGTTCATTTATCTTTCCTTTCATTGCCTCTGTCCAACAGCATGACTGCCATGCTCAACAATGCCTGTTTGAAAAAAATCGGCAGCAGAATTGCTGTCTGCTGCCGATTGAAAACAAAAGAGTTGTGATACAAACCTATTGGAAGAAAGCCATGTGCTGGCAAGTGATGTGTCAGTCACTGACACAATAACGGATCTGGCAAATCTTTCTTTTGTCTCCGGATGATCCAAAGCGTTGCTTTGAAATCAAGAGGCTGGCAGACAGATGCTTGCTCTAAATCAAAAAACTTCCAGGCGCATCCATTATAGGTAGCTTTTTCGTTATCGCAATTGGGGAAACTCTTTAGGATGATCAGGGAAATCCCTCAGCAACGAGGCCGCGCTCCTATCGTTTATGGGGTTCATTCCACCCGCACGCCCTGCCGGTAGCTGCCAGTCATCGCGACCGAACAGAACAACAGTGTTCTCTGCCACATCGTGTGGTGTAAACAGGACGATGGCACGGACTTATCTCACTATGAATCCTAACATCATTGTAATCACTCTCAGATAGGGTTTTCCCCTACACAGATGTGCCGTATTTCCCTATGGACAGGGTGGTGCAGTTATCTTATGCCATTTCAAATGGCATAGCGGTGAGGAATCTGGCGTGGTTCCTGTTCAAACAGAAGAAAAAGGGAAATTTGTATGGTCAATTCATCTACAAGCCCGACATTCCGCGGGAAAGTTTTAATGTTTAATCACCTGAGCGTTTCGACCCATGTCGATTTACTGCCTACATGAAGCCGAGACTTATTTATGTATCACGCACGCAGTGGGCTGATCGGTGACAGCAACTTTAGGCTGCGTGCGTATTGTGGCCGCGTTAGCCACCATAATAGGCAGGGTGCAGAAATGTATCAGCGATTACAATTCTCTTTTGTAAATCACGGTTTACGGAAGTAGTGCTGTGGCCAGGAAATTTCATGATAGTTAGAACAGACAAGTCCGTCAACCTACTTTTTCGTTCGCCATGATCTTGTTTGCACCAGACTTTTTTGAAAGCGCCTGCCCGGTTGCCGGTCTGTTCCTGTACTTCCAAATCGCTTTACCGTCTGTTCGTTTCCCCATTCATTTACAAAATCATTCCTGTTTCATGTACTATTCCAAGATGGATTTGCGCTTCCAGCCTGGCACTGTCCTTTTAATTTCCAACGGGGCTGGATCCTCAGGTATGTCGGCACTCCCCCTCTCCCCTCTGACTTTATCTCTTTCCACCGCCTCGATCCCTAATTTGGTGGCATGCCTTTGGCAAAAAATGGCAAAAGATAAGGTTGGGATTGACCTCTTAATAGGTATCATATACAATACCAGTATGAAGAAGCACCAAATCGTCGCTGACACCAATGTTTTTGTTACTGCTTTGCGCTCGCAGTTCGGAGCCTCCTATAAACTCCTATCGCTCATTGACAAAGATGTGTATCAATTAAATCTTTCTGTTCCGTTGGTACTTGAATATGCAGAAGTTGCAAAACGAATGATTGGCGAAATTTCTCTAGCGGAACAGGAAATTGACGACATCCTGGATTTTGTCAGCAAACACACAAACCACTGGCATATCTTCTATTTGTGGCGACCACAACTCAGGGATCCGAGCGATGACATGGTGCTGGAACTGGCGGTGACTGCCAACTGTCATTACATCATCACGTACAATATCAACGACTTCAAAGGAATTGATAAGTTTGGCATCAAAGCCATCGCGCCAAAAGCGTTTTTAGAAATGGTAGGTGAACGATGAGTACATTAAGTCTCCGACTTCCTGAAATCCCTGCACAAATCAGCTCGTGAGCTGGCCGAAAAAGAAAATATCTCCATCAATCAACTGATCACACTGGCATTGGCAGAAAAAGTGGCAGCCTTGGGCGCCGAAGATTACCTGGAGGCGCGCGCAAAACGGGCGAGTAAATCCAAATTCTCTAAAGCCATGTCCAAGGTGGCAAAGGTGGAACCGCCAGATTATGATCGCTTGTAAATGAAGGGGGACGATTGTCCACAACCTCAAAGCGTGCCAACATACTCAATTGCATCCCTGAGGACGGGATGCCGATTCGCTCTATCCACATATTTGGATACTCTCGATGAGCCAGTAGAGAAGATTACCAGGGCCATTCGTAAAGCGTTCGAGTTCACTGGCAGCGACGTGATGTTTGTTGACGCAGGGAGCAGATCCCAGTGCATGGGTAGCCAGTTTGAAAATTCTTTAGATGATCTGCTCAAGGCACGTGAATATGGGGCGTACTATGAAACATTTATCTATCATCACCTGCGAGTTCTGGCTCGCCTGATGACACCAGCGGGACAACTCCATTTCTGGCGAACACTTGAAGGCAATGAAGTGGACTTCGTTCTGGAACACGGCAGGCGGCTGTTGGCAATTGAAGTCAAACTGACAGATAATCTTGGATATGGGGACACAGCAGGCTTGCGGCTCTTCTTTGAAGATAATCCCAATGCGTCAGGCGGCTTGATCCTGTACAGCGGCACACAGATCAAGCGTCTGGATGAAAAAATCGTTGCTGTCCCATGGTCTTTCATCACTGGCTAGACTATCTGCTTTAATCGAGCGCGACCGCTACGACACTGTAAAAGAAAGACATCCCCTGCACTCGTAGCGTCCGCCGATTTTGCCGGAAAGGCCGATACTCAATCGAGACAGAGCTTTTCAAGGTTGAGAGCACCGTCCCGCTACGATCACATTCCTGGTCCCACCTTTTGGAAATGGGCAGTCGATCTGATTATTACCATGTTTGCGCTGCCCATGCCAACGATTTTGGGTTTCATAACGCTGGTTTTAATTTCTTAATGCCTCCGGCTGAAAAGATCTTCACTGCAGCCGGCCAATATTCTATTGGATCTCGATCGCATTGCAGGACAACGTACCTTCCTCGATCAGCAGCCCTGCTGCCCCGCCTTCCAGCGCAGCTTCTGTATCATCCGCTTCGAGCAGTAGTGCGCCATCGAGCCAGCCTTTCAGGGTATGTCTTTCCACCTTCAAGCTCAACTCATATTTCATGTTCAACTGGAAATCAAATTCGATTTCTTTGAGTACGCTTGTTTCGTCCAGCACCTTCACCAGTTTGGCCTTACCTTCCCTGCACAACAACAAGGCATAATAACGCCGCAATCCTTGAAACCGCACCACCAGGCCAAACGACGCTGCCAGCAGCGCCAAGACACCCGCTTTCACTTGGAGGTGACACTCCGGGCGCCCTAAAGGGACGGCGGCTTCTCGCGCGAAGCGGGCTACTTGCCGCGGTGTCGGACGCGGCTACGCATGACCCTACTGGGTAGGGATGACGATACATTGTTTCCTGAACCAGGACTCTGCCAGGTTCCCCATGCAAACGGCGGGAGAGAATGTTGGACGCTCCGACCACGTCCCGGTGTCCCACGAAGCCACACCTGCTACACGGATACACGCGGCCTTTGGGCTTTTTTCGTTGGCCACAACCAGGACACGTTTAACTCGTGTAGGCTTCGTTTTCAAGTACTGTTTCCATCCCAACCCTCAGAGCCTTGTACGCAATGTAGCTTCTCAGTTTGCCATGCGGCCACAGGCTGATCTTCTGGTTGCAGCGTTTGCCCTGATTGACCCCCTCCGCAATCGCGCGCACATCCCCGATCACGATCTCTTTGGCATTCGCTTCCACCGCGTAGTCCACCACTGCCCGGGAGACTTTGTGCAGAATGTCCCGCTGCCTGGCCGCTGCCTTTCTTCTGGCTTTGGCTTTCGCCTGTGCCAGTCGCCGGTATCGTTTGGAGCCAGGTTTCATCCGTACCTTTCTGGTATCCAGAATGGAGATCGCCCTGGCCAGTCCCTGCCCGGTGGAGCGTAGTTCCCAGGCGGAGATCACCAGCCCAGTGTTCCCATCGGTGCAGGCAGCAGGATGGGTCTCACCCAGGTCCACCGGCGCACGACCATCGTCGACCACGAAGTGCCACTCGTAGTGGGATCGTTTTCGGTTGTAGACCAGGCGCGCTTCCACAAAGGCCGAGTTTTGCAGGTTGGACGGGAGTGGGACACGGATCGGCGCCAGTCCCCGGGCCCGCGCCAGGAATGCCACCCCCTCCCGCACCCGGATCCCGCTGTTCTTCCAGATCGTTGTTCTCCAGTGCTTGATTTTGTGTGGAAAGTGCGCATCCTCAAAGCCGGCTTTGCGCAGCGCATGGGTTGTCTTGACCGCCTTGGCGAAGGCTTGCTGGGCAGCATCCCGGCTGGGGGCATGCAGGCGGGTGGGAGACAGAAAGTCGTTGTACTTTTCATCCATGCCCCGGCTGAGCCAAACCCCCTGATGGCGATAGATGCGCCAATGCTCCACCATCGTTTGGGTGTGGAGGCGTCCCGACTCCCGATTATATTCGTCCAACAGGGAGCGGGGTTGTGTGGCTCGAAATGTCCGAGTGAGGATCATACTGCCTTCTGTGCTGCGATCTATTCTTCGATGCTGGTGGCGGCAAAATAGTTGCGGGTCCACATTCAGCACCGCGCCTCTGGCGCTCCTTCCGCTGCGCCAGGCAGGGGTGATACCACTTGTTAATGTGCTTAACTTGTGAGCGATGGGCTTAGAGACGCACTCCAGAGATAAAACGGCCGGAAGTTGGTGAGAACCGTGATCAGGTGATAGCAACCCATCGCTAAAAATGCCTCGGACGGAGCCACAGATCGCCCCTGGTCAGCCGGTTCGAGGTCGATGCCCGGTCCCATGAGAATGCGATCCAGATACCACTTCTGATCAGCGCCCCGCTCGACGAGAACATACACATCGAAGGTGTTCTTTGTGGAGTGTTGCTCGTTGGCTTCTTGGGTGAAGATCGAGGTCTCGTCTGTCCACACCTCGTGATTCTCATCCAGGGCAGTAGTGTTGGAGAGGTAGCCAGCCGAACTACCGATATTGCCGAACTGCGTTTCCCATACAGAATCTGCTTGATGCGCTTTGAAGTAATCACAGCCACCTTTGGTCATGCCCACACAGACAGACTTAAGCCAATCCTGCCGATTGTCCATAGGCGCGTACAAGGCGGCCAGCGAGTGCAAGGCAGGATCATTTTTGGTTATCTCATCAGGTGGATTAACAAGATGGTCCAACGGCTCGGGCTCAATGATGGTCTGGCCACTCGCCTGCACTCTGAATGTAGCGATCGCAGTGGTGCCCAATACGAGAATCACTAAAAACAGTGTTGCAAATCTTTTTTGTGATTTATTTAAGTTTTTCACAGTACGCCTCCATGCGTAAAAATAGTTTTTGCGTCTTACACCAGGAAGCATACATGCACTTAATGGGGGGTGGTCTCCCGACCGACACGATTTAACAGCTAAAGCCCCTTACTTTTCAGAACATTCTCTCCCGCCGTTGGTTTGGGCAGCCTGGCAGAGTCCAGGTTCAGGAAACAATGTATCGTCATCCCTACCCGGTAGGGTCATGCATAGCCGCGTCCGACACCGCGCAAGTAGCTCGCTATCGCGAGAAGCCGCCGTCCCTTTAGGGCGCGCGGAGTGTCACATCCACGCAAACGCAAATCTGGGATGCTCGCGCACAATCCGATATTCGCGGCGACTAAGTCTGCCCTTCTTCAGAAGAATATCAGAAGGAATCACCAACTTGCCTATATCATGCAAAGCAGCGCTGGCATAAATATATTTGGCTCTTTCTCCGCGTATACCAAGATAATCCATGAATCGGACGAAATATTTGGCAGTACGTACAGAGTGCCAATAGGTATCCTGATCGTACTGCTCCAATCCATGCAGCCACGCTGAGACGAACTCAACCATCGCCATAGCTTTACCAAAGAGCCGGCGCGTACTGCGCCATTCCAACAAGACCAACAACTAGTATCAATATCCCCAATAAGATGAGAAGCTTGGCATTCATGGAAAGGTTAATCCACGATGTAGGCCCAGAGAGTTCCCGACTTCGGTTACATCATCAGTCAACATCTTCCAGGCTACGGGTAGTTCAACGTCGAACAGCGATCCCGCGTTCAACATGGAAAGCTCAACGACCGGGGTTTTCTTCCCAACACGGAAAAGAGGATTTGAGCGCAGATCGCCACGGATCACCGATTTACGCCTCCTCAGGAGGTTCGCAAGGGTATCAGGGGTTTCAATCACACACACCAGTGTTTTCCCTGTTTCACTATCGTGCATTTCAACTGTAGGCACAGGGGTTTCGTGCTTGTGGATATCCATAATGGTTGTCTTGCGACCAAGGCCGAAAGTTGTGGCTTTCGTCAGCCATCCCTGAAGGTCATTGATTTGGATCTGAGAAGCCACCGTACCCCGCTTAAGGCGCAGGTCCTGGATTGCCCACTGTTTGTAGGCTACGTGAAGCCTGTCAATGGCTTTTCGTTGTCGCTCGTTCCCCACCGAGATCAATGCGCCGAAAATGACAACTGCGGCGATGACAACTATGGAAAGAAAAAGGTCGTTCGGTAGTGCTAACATTTTAGTAACTATGCTCCTTTACATCACCCTTAATCGAGGGCTGGATGTTTCGCTTCTGTTGAATAGTTTTCGTGATGGCATTGATCGCCACCGGGCGCCTATCTGACAGGGCAGCAGAAGCCACCGCCCACATGAGCGCCATGAAAGCAACAAGCCATAGTGCAATGCCTGCCGGCTTGCGTTCGACTGAGTTGGTACTTTGTATTTGGGGGGAAGAATCTTCAACGACCACAACGGGCGGGATTTGAGTCTCTGACCGCTCCGGAATATTCTCTGCTGACGGTTTCTCTGGAACCAGGGTTGGTGTTACAGGAGAAGCAGTTGGGATGATCACAGAAATCCAGGGAATTTTTATAATCGCGGTCTTGTTGGAACAGAGATTATAGGTGTTACATGCCTTGACATCTACCCTGTAATTACCACTGGGTGCCAGAATTCCATTGGCAAAGCGCCGATCCCATGTGATCGTCGATGGGTATTTCTTTCCAAAAGGAATCCCGACCTCGGGCCACCTCTCTTGCGGATCAGAAATGACGATGGTTCCTTCAGCTAAAGGAAAATATTCCGTCTTAATCAGCAGTGAACCAGACTGCCAGATCAGCCACTCCGGAGTTAAACTTTATGTGAGGAGGCGTATTGTTCACGAGAAGATTAACGCGCGCTCCCAACTCAATCAACTCTGTATTGCCCGCATTATCAGTGGTACGAACTACAATGGGGTAAATCCCATCCGGCAAAATCAAAGTATCCAGGGCGTAACTCCAGGTATCTCCTGAAGAAATCTCAAGGGGAAGCCAGTTTTTACCGTCCAGCGAGATCTCCGCCATGGACACTCCTGAAAGCGTGTCTGCAGACACGCCCGCCAGAGTATAGGTGCCCCTCACCAGTGTATCGTTCGAACCGTTTGCCGGAGAACTAAATTTGCTCGTGGGCCGCACAGTATCCACCTTGATTTCAAGCGATTTACTCGACCTATTCCCGGCGACGTCATAAACCCTGGTATCTATGGCGTTGATGCCATCCGCACTGACAATCGAAGATCCACTCTGCCAGCCGCTGTTATTCTGGTTGTACTCAACACGATCCACGCCAGAAGTCTCATCGCTCGTCGAAATGGTTGTGGTGGTCTGGCTGGTGTACCATCCCAACAGCCCCGCAGTTCCGGATAGCGAGGCTGACAGGGAGGGTGCAACCGTATCAACTTTGATCTGCCATGAATCACTTGACATATTCCCAGCGCCATCATAGACCCGGGCATCAATCGTATTGATCCCGTCGTTACTCACGACGGAAGATCCATTGTGCCACCCTGCGTTATTCTGATTGAACTCAATGCGCTCCACACCGGAGGTCGCATCACTCGACGAGATCGTTGTCGTAACCTGGCTGACATACCATCCGGACAGCCCTGCAGTTCCGGATAGCGAGGCTGACAGGGAGGGTGCAACACTATCGACCTTTACGGTCCTCGTTTCAGTTACAGTATTGCCGGCATTATCAACTGACCTGAAATCAACCGTATACACACCATCAGTCAGGGACGCATGTGGCTGCCAGGCTGCCCCATTGACGGACACCAGCGCGCTCGCCAGTCCCGATCCTGAGTCGGACCCGTCCACCGAAATATTCACGGGGGCGGTTACAAACCAATCATTCAACCCATCGGGAGAAGGGACCAAAGGACTTACACCAGGAGGAGTCACATCCACCTGTATCGTCCGGGAGATCGTTGTTGAATTGCCGGCGTTATCAACTGACCTGAAATCAACCGTATACACACCATCAGTCAGAGATGCACTGGGCTGCCAGGCTCCCCCATTGACGGATACCAGCGCGCTCGCCAATCCTGACATAGCATCAGAGCCGTCAGTAGAAACAGCAACGGGAGATGTGATGTGCCAGCCATTTGAACCGTTTGCAGATGGATATATGGCATTCACAACAGGAGCCGTTACATCTCTTTTCCAGGTCGTGGAACCGGTCGACGAGGAAAGTCCACTCGTGGCGGCAGTTGCATTAAAAGTAATCGGGCCATTGCCTTCGGGCAGCGCAATACTGCAGTCCTTCCCCGCAGAGCAGGTGAAAGGTGATCCATCAATCGTTCCTGAAATCGTCAGGGTGTAGTTCTGTGGATCAGACGCGGATAGATTCAGGGTGGAAGTTCCAATACACCAATCATTGCTGCCTGTTTGAGAACAATCCACTGTGCCATTGATTGTGGGCGGTTGATGATTGGGCGGATCCTTGTCTGGCTCACACTCGACTACGCAAGAGAAGCAGCACCCCTGACACGGTCGTCCACCCTGATCGATTCCAGCCGAGGAACACGAGACATTTTTGTCCCAGCAGCTCGACCATCCACTACAGGGCTTGGGCTTGTTGTTCGTGCAGGTGGTGGTGCAGTTTTGGCCGGCCTTTACGGTTATCACGTAAAGCCGTTTTCCCCAACAACTCCACGCCGGAGCAAGAGGGGAAAGGTTATACAGGACGATCATTGATGCTGCCACTAAAATAACCGACCAGGCATGGCGAGGTGAGATCGAGCGAACGAATGACATCGCCGGAATCGTCAGCAAAATGAGACCGACTAAAAAGAGTAGAAAGGCAAAAACTGATAAAGGCAGCAGGCCAGGCAACAAATCAATGATGAATATGGGCAACGTAGCAAACAACCATATGACTCCCCCCCAAAGCGCCATGCCGAGGGATGCAAAAATGATGAATCTTTTCTTCGTTGACAGATCAATATCCTTCATATCACAGCCTTTCTGTGAGCAGATGTTTCACCTTGCCAATGTTACATGCCGTTTATGGGGGGTGGCCCCGCGACCGACGCGAACAAATAAAACGTGCTGCCTGACCCCTTCTGGCAGCACGTTTACTGGAACTTGTTCTGGATGTTCCGCTGTACAGTCAGAATCGGAGCAAAAACAGACCCAGGGAATCACGTGCAAAGTCTTATCACCTGAGCGCAAGAGCCTTTTGCTCCCAGATCTCTTTCACACGCCCGACCAGGTCATCTATGGCAACCGGTTTTTCAAGCGCATTGACTCCCCGGATCTCGAAATCTTTGATAGCGCGTATGCAGGCGCTCACTACGAGTACAGGCTTGGCATCGCCGCGTTTCTCCAACATGTCGTAGATCTCCGTTCCCGGAACGCCAGGTAAATGCAAGTCCAGAGGGAGTACTAATCTTTTTGATCTTCGATTACACGAAACTTGCGCATGGTTGACTTCCTTGTTAGTTGTAATGGATGCGTCGCCGATGCCTGGAACCAATTGGAGAAAAAACCTGGCTCAAGCACAGCCATCAGCAACACCCTACCAACCATTATCAGCAGAAATATAATAGAACTGTATTGGTCAGAAATAGCCCGAACACAAATTCTGGCGCTTTGAGCAATTTCTGCGGTGAAATCACCTTTGTTTGGTTCGGAGATTGCCTAAAAAGCTAACAATGAGACTGTTCGCCCTTTATCTGATGATTACAGAAATATAATAGAACCGATAACAAACCCAGGAATCCGTTGAAGGACGGCTCGGACTTGTTTATTGGAGTAGGCATTTAGACGTATCATTGTTTAATCCAGACTGAACTTTATTGTGAATTTATGGCACCGGGACTCCCGGCCACCCGATTTGGCCCTGTCCCTCCCTTGCTGCCCAGTACCACACCGGGCCCCAACTGTATGAGTGAGCCCATTCAGGATTATTGACATTACCGTTATCATCCATACGGCGAATGAAGGACAGGCGACCCCAATACGCATCAGGCTTTCCGTCGCCGTTTAGATCGGCGAGCATATCTGCAGGAACCTGATTGATCGCCATATCCGGAGTGATGGGGGTGGTTTGTGAACTACGCTTCCAACCCCATTCCCGGTGACCAGTGAACTGCCCAGCAGAATTCTTACGGCAGTTGAGTTCGCCATTATCTCCAGCACCGCCCACACAGGTCGATTTCCATTCATAATAAGAAATCGTGCAGTAAACCATATAGGGAGCGCGCGTCCAGTTGGTATACAGAGGCACATCCGGCTCAAGTTCCTCGAGCTGACCAACTTGCCCTGATAGAGGTCCACCACCGGCTGCGGGATGGGACGGCAGGTTCCATTGGAAGGTATGTAATTCACCAAGACGCATGCGGATCAAACCGATATTTTCCAAAAATACATCCGCCCAATCTGCAACCGGTTTGATTTCCAAACGCAGGGTAAGATCTTTCCAGTCTCCGGCAGCAGGACTACTCTTACTTCCACCACCCCAGGCAGCATAGTCCAGGTGCCCAGTGTTGCTCGAGGCTCCCAATCCAACGACGCGCATCACCGTATCCCAATTTACAAGAGTTACAGGATACGGGCGGGTGTGAATTTCAGCACCGGGCAACGGCGTATGCACAGTGAGTTGCCACTGAGAGCCGGGAAATGTGCTGGCCATCTTCAAAGTCTGTTGTACAGGTCACACCACTACTGGTGACAGTAAATTCGTCACAAGGATTTAGGCGGTGGTGTGAGAATCTAGGGCATGCAGAAAGCTGCAACACAGTCACCACCATCCTCAGCACCGACCATTTAGTGCCAGATAGCTGGCACTGTTACAAGTATCCATCCCACTCAAATTCGGTAGTACAAGGCAGCAGGGACCGATTCCGTTGTGAACGGCACACATGTCATCCGTTACAATTCACCCTGCGTTTGCGTCATTATTCCAACTATGTAGAATCTGAATCGACTGGAACATACACAAATCCAGGGACGATGGTTCCCGGTGTACAAGCTCCAGTGCCCGTGCCATTATTATTGTTGTTATTGCCTTATCTACTGCCATCATTACCATTCGTTGAAGTCCCTGGGTATCAGTACCTGCTGTGGAACCTCCATCACTCGCCCCCCCGCCAGGATTGCTGCCCCCATTATTGCGAGATTGAACTGATCTCCGGTGACCAACGACATTGCAGCCATCTGCCGGCCGCCAATTCACGTTGACTTTGAAGACAGTTACAACAACAGGCTCAATGCCAGCAGGGCCAGCACCGAGTAATATATGGAATTCTTTTTCCAACGATATATCATTGGAGAGTTCTCCTTGATTATTGATTGCTTTTCAACTCAGCCAGGAGAGCATCTTGTAATTCTTGACCGACAGCCGATTGCCAATTTTGTGGCAGAGGCAATGCGACAAGCCCATATTTCTCCGCCATGGCAGTAGCAGTTAGTGTTGAAGTCTGCGCAGGCATTTGGGATAGATCAACATCCCACACCGTGCCGCTTCCCATCCATGTCCAGTTTCCATTGCCGATGTACCCAAACCACATGGGACGTCGGACATTTTTGGCACTCTCAATGGTCAGCAATTTACCGTTGGCACTGCTGACTAAATATTGGATTCTATAGTCGGCAAAGAACTGACAAACTACCGGATAACCGTTGCCCCACGATACGATTTGACCGCCGGTGAGCGTCGAAGTCGTAAAGCATCCACTGAAAGACATTTCCAGACCGGTTCCACCATTTGCATTTACACGCCATTCGGCGAGCTTGGAATTGTTGACCGCCGAAATGACCTCCACCTTCTGGGGTTGATCAGCGAAGTCAGTCAGAACACTGATATTTCCAAGGTTCGTGATCAGGGTATTGCTCTGCAAACCTAACGCCGCCGCCGCATCAGCCCGGGTATACCCGAGTGCAGTAGTGCCATAAACCCAGGCCGCGGTTTTTTCGAGATTGTCGTAAACACATTGCGGAGCGAGAACTTTGAGATTGCTGCCAGGCACATATGCATTGTCCGATAGAGTCCATGCCGAAGGATTGGAAGGGCAATCTTCAGTTGTGACAACAGGAAGGACAGCAGCAACAGTAGCTGATGGCGGGATCAAAGCTGAATCCAAAGGACGCGGTGTTGCCATCACTTCGGCCTCCATCTGGTCGCGGTTGACCGCGGCGACCACCGCCACGGCAGCGATAATCGCGAAGATCACAAGAGCGACCTTCACGTAGGTGCGCATTTTGCTGCCGGTTCTGGTTGAGTAAGTAAATTGACTGTTCATAGTGGACCTCTTTGCTATAGCATCACTGTTTGGAGTTTCTTGAGAAACGTGGATTTTTCATAATGCAGTAATATTTGCTGTTACCCCATTTAGCATCACTGTTTTTCGCGGGTGACACCCCAGGCCAGATAGCCAACGGCATGAACGGTGATCGGGCGAGAGGCAAAGAGATAACCCGCCGAATTGATCCTCGCAGTTACTCGGCAAAACGGTCTATCCGCAGAGTCGCCGCATACCACATCCACAAATCGCACATAGGACGGAGCCTGCATGCGGAAATAGTCATAAGCAACTTCCTCTGCAGCATCCACATCGGAGAGAATTTTTCCATTGGGAAGCAGTCGCACCTCCTGCGCTCCCGCATGTGCAGAGAGGTCAGCAACTGCCACGGCTTCCATCGCGCGTGCATTGGTCACCATGTAGTCGAACAAGCCCAGAATGAATACCGCCATCAGCGGCAACATGAGAGCGAAGAGAGTTATAGACTGCCCTCTTTCACCAGGTTTCTTTATTTTCAGGGCCATTTTGCCTTCCACGTTTCCGATCGAGAAACAAACGACTCGACGCTAGGTGAACCTTTGCTGATATCCAGCAAGCCATTGAACAGGAGAGGCGCGGACCATTGCACTTCACAACGCCCGGCATCTCCTCTGCCGCTTGGCGGATAGATGCGAACTTGATAGGACGCGCCAAAGGTGGCGCTCCAATCTCCATCTAAGGTTTTTTGAGCGATCAAGCGCGCGTTGTGCGTTGCCTTTACTGGATCCGGGGACTGGCTGAGGAACTGAGCGCAGCCATAGGCGGCGGAGATCGCCGCTGTCCTGGTGCGATGAATGGGGATGAGCGCCAGGATCCCAAAGATGACGATGACTGCAAGGACTGAGAACAGGGCGGTTTCAGCCAAAGCCTGACCCTGTTCTCCTTTCTTGCGAAGGACTCTCACAGGTATGGCGTTCATTCATTCACTCCGGCCGGGGGTGGACCAGGATAGAAACGCCACAATCTGAAATTGGCCTGTCCTCGCTGAGCTTCGACCAGATTCAATCCGTAAATCCAGACGCGTTGGTCATCGATGGCGATCGAGGATTGCACACGACGAGGCGCATTGGATCCCGTTATGATGCGGCTGCGAATGTCGGACCAAAGCACGTCTTTGCGGGCGATCTCGTCTGCAGGCGTGTTGAACGTTCCCGCGCCCACTCCCGTAACGAACACACCCCAATCGGCGGCAGCGGCCCGGAACGCGTACATGCCAGCAAGCACCATGCCCATGATCAACAGAACAAGGATGGGCATGACGATGGCAAATTCTGACATCGACTGTCCTCGTTCACTTACTGGCAATTCGGTCTTTCTCATTTATCCACCGCGCGCAGCGCGCAGAGCCTGGATGCCCTGCTCGAAGGCGGCCATCAACTCTTCGCGGTAGCGGACGATCACCGCGAGCGCGACGACACCGACCGCACCCAGAATGAGGGCGTATTCGGCGAAGTCCTGACCTTCCTGGTCAAGCAGGAAGCGCATGATCGTAGTGGAACCAAATTTTTTGTGCATTGTTGCTATCTCCTTATTGTCATGGATGACAGACACCCGCATGGGTGTGATTTCTGATAAATAAATCTTACATGCTGCTTAAGGGGGGTGGTCCCCCGACCGACGCGATTAAAAGCTCAAACCCATATACGGCAGGATAAGAGCAAAGAGCAAACCCACAATGGCGAAGATCCCAAACAAGTTGGCGCGCTGACGCACCAAGGCCGCGCGTTCCTCAGTGGCATCCAAAACAAGGCGATGCACCGAATGACGTAGCGCCATGACGCCGGCAAGAATGCGCCGGGACTCTTTAAAGTACGCCAGCACATCATTAAGGAATAGGTTCGCTTCCACGTCGCGCGGGTTGGGTAAATGGGCCCTCACGACTGCCACAGCATCTTCTGGCGGCAGCTTCGAGATCTGCGCCGAGAGCAGGGCAAGCAGGTTGCAAAATGGTCCACCAATTTGAGCCGTTTGGGTAAAGGCTTGCTGGGCGCTGGTACTGACGCTTAACAGGGATTCCAGCACGGATAATCCCAAAAGCATATTGTTCTTCATCGCCTCCTCACGCTTCCTGGCAATCTTTTTCAAGCGCGTGTACGGCCTGCGCAGACCCAGGACAATGTAGATTGCAAGGATGGGAAGAGCAGCAATGGGCATACCCAGAATGACCAAGGCTACAGCCAGTCCAGCTCCAACGATGAGATACTGCGAGAAGTCTCTGATCGCCGCCGCGAAAAACTCACCTGGATTGATATAGTAGTATCCCGACCGGCGAAGCAAAGCCATAACGTCTGCCGTATCTGCAATGCTGGGGTCAAAACGCCTGGGGAGTACAGCAAGTAAGATGGCATCGAGAGTAGTGCGGCGGCGCTGGTTTGGCAGATTTACGCCATCCTCCACGACAGCAAAGGTGATGACGTTTGCCCGGCGCCCATTCAAGAGCACCATGAACAGATTAATTAATTCATATACGGCGACCGTGAAGAACAGAGCGGCCACGAAGATAAAGAGATTCATATACGCCTCCATGCATAAGCAGTGTTTGTCTTACACCGGAAGCATACAACGCACTTAAGGGGGGTGGTCCCCCGACCGACGCGATTGTGGAATAAAAAAATCAATTCCCCCGAGAAAACTCCCCCATCAATGCTGATTTTCTGTCACAAAATCAGAGATTTAGCCGGCTATTTTGAAGGGACGGAAGACGCTTTCCCGTGAGCAATCACATCCCAATCCGCTACCCTTTTCAGATATTCAATCTGGTCCTGAGTGCGCTGCACACTTTTTGGCCATGCTGGAAGTGTATGTTCGCTTGCACCCGAGCCAGTTTCCCAGGTGTGTCCACCAAAGGTATTCGGCCATAAAGGATGAGTGCCCTTGTTCCAATCTTCGGGTAGTTCGCCATTCAAACCACGCACACAATCGTACCAAAGCTCAAGTGCACGGAAACGTGCACCCCAGAAGGCGCGCCCAAGCTCCAAGGGGACTTGTGGCTTACGATGAATATCATAACGCCGCGCACAATATTTGCAGAGTGGAACATGATTTTCAGGGCGAAGCAAACGCCAGGAAACTTCAGGTGGCATATCCGGGAGGATTGGCAGGATGGACCTCCATGTGCCACCCCGGCTACAGCCGATGCAAACTGCCCTCAACGTAAGCCTCCAGGAGGGTACAGCTCCCGCCATCGCCGCAAGAATCTCGTTGGCATATTCCTGCTCACATTGAAGCACGTTTTTAGAAAGAGGAATCGCGCTTCTCGGGAGCGACCAGTTGGAATTCGCAGAATAGTCCAGGACAAACCCGGCTGACGCATAAATCTGGCCTCGAACCCAAGGAGCATATTTCTGTTTCAGTTTTTCGTAATTAATCGTCCCATCGCGGGTTAGGCAGTTTTCCTTCACCTTACGCAAATCACAGAGAGAATCTGAAAACATCTGATAAATCATCAGGTGAATCGAAATACTGGAATCCGTCCCACCAACAGGAAGGTAATCAGGAATACGGGGTCGCCTTTGTGAAGCGCTCAAGATGTCATCCAAAACTTCGGTGTACTCGGTATTTGGATCCATCTCCAAAACAAGGTCGCCGACTGGTAGATTCACAAAGCGCCCGGGCTGGACCACTTGATCGAAAACTACTTTGCCCTCTTCCGGTTGGGCATTGACCACTACGATGCGGAGCGGAGGGCACCACATTGTATGGAACAAATGGACGGCGGGATGGGGATAGCTAAAAACCAGGATATCGCCCCTCAAGCTTTGCTTGAATTGGGCACCTATCGCGCGTTTTAACCGGGTATCGATCCAGTAGTAGTTCTGCATAGTTCTCTCATTTTCCGTGTCTACAGACACGCGGACTCCTTTTGTAGCCTCTATTTGTCGTCTGGGGGTTTGCAATGTCAGGTATCTGTTGCCTTCCAGAACGAAAAAAGTCGTTCGGCAATCACAAACTTGCAAACGGTATGCAAAGCTTTTCAATTTGCTGACATCAATCTGTTGCCAGTACGTGAAAACTACGGCGTACTGTCTGGCCTCCATGCGCCGTTTCGGGAAAAACACAAGGCTATATGGACTTGCTGGCAGAAAAATCTTACTCGCAGAGAAATACGATATCAGTTCTCGTAAATCACACGTTGCTGCTTGTTTCAGGTGACCCGGCAACGCAAGTTAGGTATTATTTTGTTAATCCTGCAAACAGTTGCATAGGTTACCCTAACTTAATTTAAGGGTCAATATTTGGAAATTACGCTTTTGCAATTAAGTCCATCATGAAAACGAAATTAAGCACAATGACATGAGCCACATATGACATTTTACATGGCAGATAGCGCCATCAGACAAAGTATAAACACACAACCAAAATAGCCCAACCAAAGGAAAAACCAAACCATGTGACATTCCAACTGGCTTCATCATCGGAAAGCCTCAGGGATTTGACCATAAACTGCTTCTCGCCGCCGTCCCTTTAGGGCGCCCGGAGTGTCACTTTAAGACTCACCCGCTAAAGCAAGAATTCGCTGTTTTACTTCAGAAGAAACCCACATTCCAGCTTCGCTTAATTTTGTTACAGACGGTGCGATCTTTTCCACTAACCCCTGAGACTTCGCTTCCAATAAAACCTTCAAAGTTCCCCATACTTGTAAACCTGCTGCCTGTGCTGTGCGGCGTGCCAGTCCAGCATCTAGCAAAATGATATGGCTTTGATTTTCTAAGGCCAGAGCCGTTGCAGCAATTTCACATGCGCGTAAATCTAACGCTAACCATTCAGAAGGCATTGACTTGGGATTTACAATCTTGAGCCATGCGTAATCTGATGGATCAGGCACATCATAGCCCTTACTTTTCCCTGCAAGCAATTCGTTTTTGACAGCAGTGGGAGTCCAAATTTCATCGAATAGCTTTGGAAACCAGAGAATGGCTCCAATTCGATATAAATATAGCAGTGGTCACGTATTGCTGATTGCCTTAGGCATCTTGGTTTTCTAAATCGTCAAGTTCAGCGGCAAGAGGAAAAACCTTATAGCGATTTAGATTTAGCAGAAACTCAACTCTTGGCATTCCTGCAAGTTCAGCAGCGCGCCCTGAGGAAAGCCTTCCCATTTCAAATAACTTGACGGCCGCCAGCACACGGATTTCACGTCCAAACGACTCCGCATCTGTCTTTTCTGCGAGAAGTACCTTTTCCGGAATTTCAATCGTAACTTGTTGAAGAGCCATATTTACTCCTTCCATCTCTAATTTCACATCGCTTCAATCAAAATTTCTTCACCGATTCTCATTTGCAAGGAGCGTGCGTCGCGGTAGGGAGGGCAGTTACCCACCCTCCCCCCGCTCAAATCCCGGCGTGCGGAATTATCGCACCGGGCTCTTCAGAGATACTCGCTCCCGTATGATAACCTGTTCGGCTATCAAGTGCTTGTTTCCCGCAGTGAGGTTGGCACAAATGTCCGGCCCGACATGTCCGGATTGTGTTTCCTGTGCGAGTTGCGTATCCCTGTCAGCTCCTTCCCCGTGTGAACAGCGTTACTGTCTCAGAGTACTATGAGCTGATCCGATCTCCGCTTGTCATCGGCATTCCTACTTGATGTTTCGGTTCGCCTACCTGCTCGCGAGGCGGCAGGAACAGAGCGGGTCTCCCAAGTTCTTGACGTTTCTCTCCGCACATGCCACGCTCTTCGTGGACCCCGGCAGACCCTCGGAAAGCTCACCAATACGCTTTCTCTGTGTTGGCTTCTGGGCCGTTGAAATCATCGCCGTCTGCCTTTGCACGATTTTCATCGCCGACGCAAATAACGGGGCTGTATCAAGCTTCAGGGAATACGGTTTCCCTTGTGGCCTGTGTGGTTCCCTGTGTACGCTTCAATGAGGTTGTTCGGTCGCTGATGTCAGAAATTTGTGTCCCTGTTTCCAGGCTCGTTGAAGTTGCTGGCCTCCCTTCTTAACGCCGAGGTTTTCTCTTTTCGAAGGTTTCTACTCTAACCGACCTTAGCGGCCTCCTTCCTCATTGCAACACTCGGTACGAATGGCTGGTTAGGCCTTGTTCGACAGGGTCTTTCACCCTGCAAGAAACGCCAAGCTTTGCTTGGCGCACCAACGGTTTGCGTTATTAGAATGAACTTGCTTGGGTTGTGGCATCAGCGTATCCTTGAGGAGATACCGCCGCAGGGACGCTGATGGGGTGTGAGTGTCTGGGTGGTCCGACAGCCGCTATGGGACAGATTTCGCTGGAAGAAATCGAGAGCCCGCCGCGTTACCCAGCACCTGCGGAACCTAATCTGGGATGGTGTGAGTACACACCGAAACCCGAATCGGTAGCTGCCACTGAGACCCAACACCTGCCCTGGCGGGCGGTGCCAGGGAAGTCCACATCCCAAGCACAGGCACAAGGAGTTTAGCATGAAAGGAACAGAAGATATAAGACAGATCGAGCGGTACATCGCTTTGGACATCCACAAGGAGTATGTGCTAGCTGGGGGACAAAATGCAAAGCAGGAGTGGGTGGAAGGCTGTCTCTATACCAAAAAATACAAACAAAAAGCGGTTCGGATCTGACAATCTCCGGACCACTTTTTATTTCTACTCCTCTTTTTGACCTTTTTCCTGCTTACCCCTTGGTCGGGTAAGGAGAGGACGTTACCGACCTCTCCTCCCCTAAGAACCGGACGTGAGAGTTTCCCCTCATCCGGCTCAAGCCTTCCAAACGCACACTTACGAACGCAGTTTCACACAGAAAAATTGGTGACGGGTAGTTTTCCTCTGGCGAGACGTGAAGTAAGCCGTCCATTGTGGGTCATATGGGTTTGCGAGACCTTTGACTTTGATGTGACGCTGAATGGGTGTAGCGGCCGCAGAGAAGAGGTGGATAGCTTTGGACGTTCCATCTTTGCTAAGGACAGTGCCCGTGAATATCCAGTTGCGATGGTTATAGACTTTGAAGTACTTGTCTTTTATCCACCGTTTCCCTTTTCTTGGATGTCTTCGTTTTGCCCATTGCCAGAGAGTTTTGAAGATAGCATAGTCCACTGAGCCAAAGGTTTTCTTGCTTGCCACGTGCTGATGAAAGTTAGCCCAGCCTCGAATAACGGGGTTGAGTTGCAGAATCAGGTTTCCAGCGGTAGCTTGTTTGTTGGCTTGGATGATTTGGCGAACGTTGGACATAAATGTTAACGTATTCTTCTTGGCAGGTTGGATGATGAGTTTGCCGTTGAATTTACGCATTGTCTGTCCAAGGAAGTCAAAGCCTTCTTCGACATGGGTGATTTTTGTCTTCTCGTTGGAAAGTTCCAGTCCTCTTTCCTCAAGGAAAGATTGAATGACTGGCAGCACCTCATATTCCAGCGTTTCTTTGTATGCTGCTGTGACAATGAAATCATCCGCATATCTGACAAAGTTTACTTTTGGGGAGGGTTTCTTGTGGAAGCGGTTATTCAGTTCTCGCTCTAACCCATCCAAAGTCATGTTCGCCAACACAGGCGAGATCACTCCTCCGACAAAGTTGCAAACTTTTTTCGTGGATCTCGTCTGGATTGGGATCAGGGAACGTTCGAAAAATGATCCTGACCTCTTCTTTGGCAATCTCCACCCGCTTGACTAACATCCGAATAAGATCTCGTCGCATCGCCCAATCTGCCTCTGCCAGATTGCCTTTCACCTTTTCTGCAAACTCCTCCAATCGACCAATGGCCACCTGGAGTTCTGCTACCCCTGCTTTTTCTTCACTGCTCCGCTGTTCCTGTTGTTCTAAATCGGTGAGCCGCTGCCGTAAACGGGCTATTCGTGGCTCGAATTCCTGTTTTTGGATAATCCCTTCCGTATACCCATCGATCAGGCGCGCCATTCCCTGCTGTACTTTCCCAATCTGTGCCCGCAACGTGACTAAACTGTCATTCTCCGGCTGGGAAGCGCTCAATCGGCGCTCGTATTCCTGCCGGAGCCGCTGCTGATCTTGTAGGAGGTCACACACCTCTTCCCACACGGCCTGACCCAACAGATCGGTGCGTACTTGAAGATTATCACAAAACTCACCGTGAGTTGGGTTCCGGTCGGTCGAAAACCCAGCATATGCCTTTTGGAAAGTGGAAGATCATCGTGAAGGATAAATATCCCGCCTACATTTCCTGGGAAACCTTCGAGCGCATCCAGGCCATGCTCCAGGACAATTACGCCGAATATGATCGCAACAAAACGCGCGGCGTTCCCCGTCCCGGGGCGACACTTCTGCATGGGATCGTGTACTGTGGCGAATGCGGCCACAAAATGGTGGTGCAGTATAAAGGCGGGCCGGAGTACCAGTGCAATTTCCTGCACCAACAATACCAGGTTCCGGTCTGCCAACGCATTCGATCTCGGCCAATCGATGATTGTGTTGTGCAGGCTTTCTTTCAAGCCCTGTCCCCCATCGAACTGGAGGTTTACGAACAGGCCTTACAAACGCACGCCGAGGTCGACCAGCAAGCCCGGCAAGCTCAAGAACAGCAGTTGGAACGCTTGCGGTATCAGGCCGCTTTGGCGCAACACCAGTATAACCAGGTCGATCCAGATAACCGCCTGGTGGCAGCAGAACTGGAACGACGCTGGGAAGCCGCTCTCGTAGCCCTCCAAGAAGCTGAAGACCGGCTGGCGCTTCAACAACAGCCAACCGAAAATCCCCCCTGCCTGCCACCTGAACTCAAAGCCGCTTTTTCCCGCATCGCTCAAAAACTTCCCCAAATCTGGGACCAGGAAGAACTCCTGCCCACTTCACAGAAGAAAGCCCTACTGCGCTGTCTGATCGATAAAGTCGTTATCCAGCATGTGGCCCATGACAAGATCCAGACCCGCATCGTTTGGAAAGGTGGTGAAACCACCACGGCCATCGTGACCGTCACGGTGGGCGCCTTCCGCCGCCTTTCTTCGGCTGCTCAAATGGAAGAGCTGATCCTGCAACTCAACCAACAAGGCCAATCCGACCAAAAAATTGCTCAACATTTGACCCAACTCGGTCATACCTCCCCCAAGAACTCCCAAGCGGTTTTGCCTAGCACGGTCCGCACCATTCGTTTAAAGCATCGCATTTTTCTCAAACGCAGCCAATCCCACCCGCGTCACATCCTTGGCTACCTAACCATCCCACAAATTGCACCTCAACTCGGGGTTACCCCTCACTGGATCTATCACCTTATCCGTACTGGCCGGATCGAAATGACTCGTGACCCAAACACCGGTCTCTATTTGTTCCCCGATCAAGCCGAAACTCTCAACTCCCTTCGTCAACTCAAAGCTGGCACCGTTAAGCACTTGCGTTTTTAAAGAGGCATCAAGATGTACGATCAAAGCAGGATTTTATATCGCCTTCTAATATCCAGCTGGCACTCCTTTTGGGAGCCAGAATATTGAAACACTGTTCGATGGCATCTGCCGTGGATCGTTGTTTGCGAAAGCCATACGAATTTGTGTCTGCGGTTGACTCCGCCACTGGGTCGAGAGCAAGCCTATATAGCGCTTGCATGGCCCGGTCTTTCATGGTCGGAATGCCCAAAGCAAACTACCAGTTCTTCCCAATCCCCTTCGGGATTTGTCACCATCCTTCATCCGAACCATCCACTCTGCGGCCAGCAGGTCGAAGTGATTCGCATTCGGCGGGGTGCAGACCCGGATCTCATTGTTCGTCTGCCGGATGGTCATCATGCCGCCATTGCGATGAGCTGGACAGATTATGCTCTTCCCAGTTGTTGCCTTTCCCCACCTACACCAACTCACCTGTTGGATTTCCAAGGTTTGCGCCAAGCCGCCCAACTCATCGAGCACATTCTCCAACAGGAAAATATCGCGAACCGTTCCGAAGAGTGAACTATGATTGCGCCATCCACCTCAGTCTGTGTTTCCTATTCCAGGAGGTTTCGCAATGTCCGTTCAACCTTCACCTCTCGATGTTCCCACGTTGCCCGCCCAGGTGTGGGCCAGTCTGGCCAACGATCTCAAGCAACAAGTCATCTTCCTGATGGCTCAATTGGCCTTCAACTTGATGGCAGACCAAGCGGATTGGTTTGCCAGGGAGCCTGAACATGCTCAACCGATTCAACCATCCCAAGATCCAGCCTGATCATCTGGAACGACAAGCCTTTATTTATGTCCGTCAATCCACCCTCGTGCAAGTGCGCGACAACACCGGCAGCAAAGCCCGCCAATATGACCTGGTCCAGCGCGCCATGAACCTGGGCTGGCCGCGCGAGCGTATTACGGTGATCGATCAGGATCAGGGTCATTCTGGCGCTTCTGCGATCGGTCGGGATGGCTTTCAACTCCTGGTCTCGGAAGTGGGTCTGGGGCATGCGGGTGCCGTCCTGAGTTTGGAAGTTTCCCGCCTGGCACGCTCGTGCAGTGACTGGTATCGCCTGATCGAGATTTGCGCACTGAGCCAGACCTTGGTTGTGGACGAAGAAGGGATCTATGACCCCAACCAATATAATGACCGCTTGCTGCTGGGTTTCAAAGGCACCATGAGCGAAGCGGAACTGCATTGGCTGCGCTCTCGCCTGCAGGGTGGGAAGTTGGAGAAAGCCCACAAAGGCGCACTGCGCTTTCGCCCGCCCACCGGCTTTGTCTATGACTCGCTCGGGCAGCTGATCCGGGATCCGGATGAACAGGTTCAGCAAGCCGTGCGCCTCGTTTTCGATCTGTTCGATCAATGCGGCTCAGCCCTGGAGGTGGTTCAACATTTCAATACGCATGGTTTGCTCTTCCCCACCCGCTTTTGGGGTGGCATACGAGATGGCGAACTGGTCTGGCATCCTCTCAGCAACGGCCGGGTCCTGGCCATCCTGCACAATCCGGCTTATGCAGGCGCTTATGTTTTTGGGAAAACCCAAACCCGCACCAAAACTTTGCCTGGCGAGGCACCTCGCCTCAAAGGTCGTACCCGCCAGCTCAAACCAGAGGTCTGGCCGATTGTCTTGCAGGAGGCTCATCCCGCTTATATCACCTGGGAAGAGTTCCTGCGCCATCTGCAGCGCCTGGATGACAACCGCACCTGGCGGCCGGAAGAGCGGCGTGGGGCTGTCCGTAAAGGCGCGGCACTTCTGCAAGGCGTCGTCTTATGTGGTCGCTGTGGGCGGCGCATGTCGGTACGCTACATTCAGGATGGCAGCGTTCCAGTCTATGTTTGTGCACAGGTTCATAGCCAATTGGCAGGAAAGACCTGCCAGTTCATCATGGGTCCGGAAGTCGATGCAGCCGTAAGCCAGGTTTTTCTCGAAGCGATGCAGCCAGCTCAACTCGAGATCTCGATGGCTGCCTTTGAACAGATCGAGGCACGCACCCGCCAGATTGAGCAGCAATGGCAACTCCGACTGGAACGTGCCCGTTATGAAGCGGAACTCGCCCGGCGAAGGTTCAATAGCATCGATCCTGAAAATCGCCTGGTCGCCCGTACCCTCGAACACGACTGGAATGAAAAACTGGCTGAGATCGAGAAATTGGAGCACGAATATTTGACCCTGCCCAAACTGACGGCGCATCTGGTCAGTCCCGTAGAACGCCAGCGCATCCTAGCCCTGGCTCAGGATTTACCTGCGCTCTGGCAGTCGCCCACTACTTCTCATGCCCAGCGCAAGCAATTGCTGCGTTTCCTGATCAAAGATGTGACGCTGACTGGGCTGAAGACTTCCATTGACATCCAGATCCGCTGGCAGACCGAGGCCATCACCACTCGCCAGGTTGTGCGTCGACCCAAATCCTGTGATGTTCGGCGCACCCCTTCGGCTGTAGTGGATCGTATTCGCACCCTGGCGGCCAACCAGACCGATGCGCAGATTGCGACTACCCTCAACCAGGAAGGGTTGACCCCTGGACTGGGTGGAACCTTTACTCCCAGCAAAGTCCAATGGATCCGCTACGCTTACCACATCACCAGCACTTGTCCTCTGGCCCCGGGTGCCTGCCCAACTGGGCAACGAGGTGATGGACGCTACTCCACCCGTGCGGCCGCGGATCTCTTAAATGTGAATATATCGACGATTGCTGCCTGGTGTGAAACCGGTCTGCTGGATAGTATTCAGGAGGCGCCCCACGGCCCGCGCTGGATCCAATTGTCCCCCGACATCATTACCAAATTATGCAAACCTATCCGGCAACGCTGGCAAAAAACACGTTCCAAAATGAACAACACGTAGTACACTGTTAAAGTTCCAGTTCTTGTATTCCTTACAACCAGAATACCCAACCCTACTGTATGAGGTGCAGTGTGAACGCCACATCGGTATACCGAGAGGGCGCATTTTCCCGTTCTTCTTGGGAATGTAGATTCTGCGAAGTGGTCGGGGTTGATATCCCCTTTGCCGTAGCGATGATACTGCTGATGCTTTCTTCTTTGGAGTGTTCCAGATTTCTCCGTCTACCCCCGCTGTCCGTTTCCCAGAATTTTCTGTCACTCGTTTGACCGCCAGTGCTTTGGCACTGAACGAGTGGGTTAGCAGATGTTGCAGGGCTTTCACTTTTCCCCATCTGCTTTCCTGTGTTGCTTTTACGATACGCGCCTGGAGTTCGACTCACTTCCTGGTTGGCTGTCTGCCAGTGGATGGCGTCCCAGTTTACCTTTTCGTATGAGGCTGCACCAGCATTGTTTGCTGTCATCTGCTTTTCCTCTTTTGTCGATTTGCCAAACTCTCTCGTAACGGAAGACCCGGCGGAAGTCTGCTCATTTTCATGCAAGATAATATTGCCCTGTTCGGACTCAATCTTTATTTACCTCATTACAAGGTAACTTTCGCTTTTTCCGCCATCCTGTACCCGCTATCCCATCGATGTCCCTTACGGTGATCTACCTTGGTCTGGGAGAATAACGGGTTTGCCACGTTCCGCTGATGTAACAAGGATAGGTTAGGTTTGCTCTCTCCGCCGGTAGCAGTTTGCCCATGTCTAGGGACAGTGTAACCCCAGAGCCTGCTACTTGCCTTTTGGCTCAAGCCCAAACGTCTTTGGCTTGTCTTAACTAACGACGTTTATTGAGCATTCGCATGTGCTAACCATACTATCTACCCTAGCCCCTTTTCCTTTGACGTTTAAGGAATGTACTTCTCCTCACGAAGCAGCACTAGTTTTACAACTATGGGTACATTGTTTGTGGGCTTTCATGCATAGACGTTGCCATCTTGCACGACCACGTAGGGTACTGCTAATGGGATAGCAGGTCTTGTCAGTTTTCCCTGCAAGACAATTACATCAGCGACTTCGTGTCGCACATACTGCTGTTAATCGGTGGGCGGCACCTCACGCACGTTTGGTAGTCATGTCCTTGTCTTCCATTTCCCAGGCGTGGTCTAGGGTGTGAAAGGCGGTGTGTCGAATCAAGTACCGGAGTGGCCATTTCGCCATCTTGCCGGCTAACTTACCTTGTGAGTGGTAGTCCCGTATCGCGTGGCAATAGGCATCGCGATGTGTTTTCAGCCCTTTGTTAGTCAGCATCGCATCGTCGGGTGTGAGCACTCCGATCATCTTCGCCCAATCCTGCTCATTGACAAATATATGGCGGACGATCTGGTCCCGATCACGCCCTCCGCCTCGCGGACCCTTATGCATCTCAGCCGATACCCGCTTGCGAACATCATCGAAAAACGCCCAGCACGCCTGCAGCAGCGTCAGCTCGCGGTCCAATTCCTCATCCGACATGGCTCGCTTGTCGATGTTCGAAAACGCGAATGAGATGCCCCAGAAGTCAGTTGAGCCCGTTCCTGAATACTGCTCGACCACCTTGAGGTTCTTGACAGTGTCAAACTCCGCATCCATTTCGGCTAGCTTTGCCACCCGTGAATATCGCGGAATATAGGAACGAAGTCTTTCGATTGCCTCCTCCCCAGTCTTTGCTCCGCGCTCGAGCCCAGGCCAATCAGGTGCCACCACCACCACCTTCTTGCCCTTCGGTCCGATTTCCAGCGTCACTCGAGTAGGTTTAGCCACGGTTCCTCCGATCACAATACTTCCTACCATTATAGCGGTTCGCGAAATCTGAATCGAGAATAGGAAGGTGAAGCACATTGCTGCTGCCGCCGAACGGATTGCGTTCTTAGAATGTCCTTGTGTGGGACGTGGCATCGGCGTATCCTTGAGGCGATACCGCCGCGGGAGCGCTAATGGGGCGTGAGCGTTTGGGTTGTCCGACCGCGAGTATGGGATAGATTTCGAGGCAAGAAATCAAAAGCCCGTTGCGTTAACTGGACCCCCGCGGAACCTAATCTGGGACTGACGCAGAGGCGTCAAGAACCCGCACCGGTACCTGCAACTCCAACCCAACACATGCCCTGGCGGGCAGTGCCAGGGAAAACCACGTCCCACATTTTTTGGACAAAAGGAGTGTAGCATGAAATTTGAGAAAGATACAAATGGGATAAAGAGATATATTGCCTTCGACATCCATAAAGAATACACGCTGGTGGACGGACAAAACGCCCAGCAGGAATAGGTGATGCAGCCGCGTCGGATCGGGATGGAGAAGCTGCGAGAATGGGCGGCGGCAAATCTGCGCCAAGGGGACGCGGCGGTGACACTTGCACCGCACTGCAAGTGCAGGTGTCGAGACGACCACGAAGGCGTGGGATGTGTACGACATTGTGGAGCCGCTAGTGAGTTATGTGGTGGTGGCACATGCGGGGGGAGTCAGGCAGATTGCCGAGGCGCGAGTGAAGACCGACAAGAAAGACATCGAACGCCTGATCCGCCTGCTGATCGCTGATATTGTGCCGGAGGTCTGGGTACCGCCAGTAGAAGTCCGCGAACTGCGAGGGATGATCTCATACCGTAATCGGCTGGTAAAGACGAGCACGACACCTGCACTTGCAGTGCGGTGCAAGTGTGATACGGAACCGACTGCAAAGTGTCGCCACGGCGCCACGGCGACGCCTGGTCCATCGTCACAATCTGATCCTGCCGAAGGGCATGTTGAGAGACCAATCTTGTGTACGCTGCCTAACGAGACTGTCGAAAAACCCTTGATTTGAAAAAGGCTCATAAAAATCTCCCACCACAGGCTCAAAAATCACTAAAATGTTGCCAAAATGTGGTGTAGTGCACCCAAAACCAGGTGCTTTTCAGCATTTCTCTCCCACTTTTCAAAAATTATTTTTGAAAGGGGACTTATTCGACAGTTTCAACGGTATGGCTCACCTGCCGCCGATTTGAACAAGGTGCGACTGCGTAAAATCACTTTTTCTGCTAAATGACCGCCGCATACCTCCGCCGAAGGCGGTCAGGTGGAGCCGGTGTTAGGCGGCGGCAACGCCTGTTTTTGTGCGCCGCAAAAGCCACCAACCATACAGCGCATACAGGCTGGTGATGACAATGGTAAAAATCACTCCAGTCAGAGTAATGGTTTGAGGGAGAGTCAACACAAAGCCGCGACTGGCGAAATCTACGAAATCGATTAGGGCATGTATCACAATAGCAGGCCAAATTGTCCCCGTATATAAACGTGCTCCAGCAAATCCAATACCCAGCAGTGTGACATAGATTATTTGAATAATTACGGTGGAGGCAGAATGGCCTTGCCAGATGTTAATCAGATGGGCTAATCCAAATATAAGCGAAGACACCAAGACAGCTCGTGTTACGCCGCTTGGCAACATTGCACGTAGAACAACACCACGTAGCAAACCTTCCTCTGCAAACCCGACCATCAAGGTGTATAACGCGAACCAGATCACTGTACTTGAGCTTGCAGATTTGAAACCACTTATAACCACCACGACTATGGGCAGGAATAGCAGAGGCAGATAAGCTAAATACTTGCGCCAAGTCGTGGGATTTTTGAAGCCCGCCTCGTGCCACCAAAGCAAGCGTGTAAGTAAAAAGATAACATACCCACAAAAGGTCGCTTCAACAATGCATTGGATGGTAAATTCTGACAGCTTCAGGTAAGTCAAGCCAGCACCTAGAAGTGTGATTATTGCCATTGCGAGGATGACTACAATGACGGAGAAGACAATTGGATGGCGTGAAACAAACCCACTCATTGCATACCTCGATTCTCTTATCGATACCAATTGTGGAAAGTAGCCGCCCAACGGATTAAGATAATATGTGAGCCTTGAGCAATTGGAAATGTGGGTCGTTTCTTCCGAAGGTCACTAGAACGATATGGTAAGCTTTTCTTAGACCCATATAATTTCAGACAAGGAGCAAACATGAAACCTGAAACAACTCGCACATTCAATGATACCCCTTTTTCTCAGCAGCTTTATATGGCAATTGAGCTCAGCCACGGGAAGTGGCAGTTAGGATTTACTATCGGGTTTGGGCAACAACCCCGTCTGCGCAGTCTGACCGGTCGAGATCTGGTGGCCTTGGCCGAGGAGATTCGAATGGCCAAAGCGCGATTTAATCTGCCAGAGGGTGCACCGGTGATAAGTTGCTATGAGGCTGGACGAGATGGTTTTTGGTTGCATCGTTACTTGGTGGCCCAGGGCATCATCAACGTCATAGTGGATTCAGCTAGCATTGAAGTCAACCGGCGCAAACGACGGGCGAAAACAGACCGCCTGGATGTTGGCAAACTCCTGACGATGCTAATGCGTTATGACCAAGGGGAGAAGAAGGTCTGGAGCATCGTGCATGTACCCACTGCGGAAGAGGAGGATCAACGCCAATTGCATCGCGAACTGACGACACTCACGGCTGAGCGGACCCGACATATCAACCGTATCAAGGGTCTTTTATGCAGCCAAGGGAGCGTGTTGCCGGTCCAAGTGGATTTCATTTCCCGTCTGGAGGAGGTCCAACTGTGGGATGGCTCGAAACTGCCCGTTGGGTTACGTTCTCGCTTAGTAAGAGAGTACGAGCGTCTCCAGCTGTTCAATCAGCAGATCCGGCAGCTTGACCACAGCCGTCTGGAGGCCATTCGCACTTCTACCACCCCAGCGGCGGAGCAGGTACGCCAGTTGTTGCGGCTGAAGGCGATCGGTATGAATTCGGCTTGGGTGTACGTGATGGAGTTCTTCTCGTGGCGCAACTTCCACAATCGGCGGGAAGTGGGCAGCCTGGCAGGGCTAACGCCCACCCCCTATCAGAGCGGTGAGAGCGCCCACAAACAAGGCATCAGCAAAGCGGGCAACCGCCGCCGCCGTGCTATGGCGATCGAGATTGCCTGGGTTTGGCTACGTTATCAACCCGATAGCCAGCTGAGCCACTGGTATCAAGAACGCTTCGCACGAGGCAACAGTCGCTTACGTCGGATCGGCATCGTCGCACTAGCCCGCAGGCTGCTGATCGAGCTTTGGAAATATCTCGAGACCGCTATTCCTCCGCAAGGCGCCGTTTTGAAAGCCCAGTGATCTGAGGTAGCTGGAAAGGTCCCTGCTTCTGAAAAGACCACTTTCCTCTGGTATGCGCTGCCCGCCATAAAATCCGGGTTTCTTGAAGAAACCGAAATTAAGATGGGGCTGCTCTTGAAATGCTTCTTGCGCTCCACCCGAATCGGGTGCCTCAAGCGAATAAATTATTAGGTGCCTGGTTACAGACCAGCACGGATAGAAGGTTGTTCGAGGAAGTCTCTTCCCGACGCTTCATGAAGCTGCCTGGGTTATTGCCGGAAGGCAGGTGGTTCAGAGGTCGTGATTGTTGTTGAAAAGCAAATTCTGAAATGAGTTTGGCTGCTGATAACGGCCGCGATTTTATCAAGTCCGCTCAGTGGCTTACTTGAAACGACCCGTATAAGGCCGTTCCTCGGAAACTACCTATGAAGCCAGTCCTTGACAAAATCGCTCACATAGAAGGATTGATGCGGCGGAAGGTAGCTGTGCTAATGGAAAGGGGCAGGGTGCCGCCGCATCGGTCCGAGTTGGACTAAGCCGTATTTGGAAAATGAAGCCAGATAGGTCTGGCTAAAATATCTAGGGAACCCAACACCCACCAATAAAGAGTCGATCTGCAGAGTATTTTACATGAGAATCAAAGCCTTGTGCGAGAAATCCGGAATGGAAATGCAGCTAAGATGTTTTCAAAGGAAACGCAAAACAGACAGTTGGATAAAACACAACTGCCAGAGATGAATCACGGGAGCGATCAAAGAGATCTAAGGAGAACGGCATTGCTTGGGAGATAGATTTCTCTGAAAGGTCATCGGCAGCCCACACGTCGGACACAGGATCTTGGAAGGGGTTTCCAGAGCGGATGGAGAAGAGACAGCCTGGTGTTCAGCGGAGTCATGCGTCTGTTTGCCCAGGCGGATCTGTAAGGCAGTCAACTTGCGTGCGGACAGACGCGCCAAAGAAACCGTAATAGCGCACCTTGACAAAGGCATGCGGGAGAACATGCTGGAGGAAACGCTGGAAAAAGTGTTCGGCCGAAAGCCCGCAGATTTTGAGTTGACCGGTATCGGAAGCACGATACTGGAAGGTAACCTGAGAACTTTCCATGGAGCCGCGGTTGTCAGCCGAGTATGGAATGAAAACTGGCTACATTCCAGAGGACTATTCCACACGCACATGCAGTTATTGTAAGCGTAGAAGAAAGAATGCACCACGAGGACGGGTGTTTACCTGTCCCCGCTGTGGCGCAGTAATCCATCGCGATGCGAACGGGGCAAGTAACATCTGTTCCCGTGCCCGGTATGGATCGTATGGTCGTGTTCAAGCACAGACCGTCATGTATCTCCGACCTCTTGGACGGAGCAGAGCCTTTGACACAGGCCAACGTTGCTAATCGAAATTAGAACCCCACCTCCTTGAGGGGTGGGAGAGTGTCAGTGATGATTCTTCGATTACGACTGCTTTGGGATTGGGGTTCATGCTTTCTTCATTCTCTTTATTGACGGGTTGGAAGGATACTGATGCGATGCTGTATTTTCAAGCAGGTTTGTCACCTTTTGGGTTGAGAAGCTCGCCTCATCACACTTGCAGTTCGGTGCAGGTGTGGGGCGTGGGGCGTGGGGAGTAGCCACACTGGATAGCATACAACACGTTTAAGCGGGGTGGTCCCCCGACCGACGCGACGACGATGACGGAAGAAACGATTCAATTCCCCCGAGAGGTAGCCCTGCATAAAATGCAGGGCTACCTTAAGTTGTACTTCGTTCCCTTTTTGTTTGGTCTTTCTTCGAGCAATGTCCAGGGTAAAAGGGGGAAATCCAACGAAGTGTTCAGCTTTACCAGCCCATCTTCACTGTGACCATTCACACATGCCCACGGACGGGTCCCCTTTGCGATCTGTTCGTAGTATTCTGCGGTCTCGCTGCTATCAGAACGCGGTGGAGGCAACACAATGGCGAAACCCTGGCAAACCGGGCACTTGATATCGTATTTGTCTGTCTTTATCGCATCCCTTACGTAGATTTTGTCGTAAGCTTTTCCAATTGCTCTAACAAGAGCAGTACGTTGAATCGCGCGCGCTGAGAGAAGAACATCTTCCGCGTACCACCTTCGAGGATTCCTGCCCCCTGAGGGTTTCGGAATAAAGCGCCACTTATCGCGCTTTGCAAGATTACTCACCCTTGAACGACTTCTCCATCCCATTGCTTTTGCAACTTGGCTGGTTTCCAAAGATGGCTGGTTGGTAGAAAACGATTTGTCCATTCTCCTCCTACGGTCTGCCAAACCGCACTGGAGCGCACAAAAAGACCAATATGACGCTCATAAGGATGGCATAGAATTTCATCAATTTACCTGCTTTGGCTGAGTGTATAGCTTGTACGGAGTTTTGTCAATAGGAACTTATGTTTCTGTATACAAAACTCCGTACAAGTCTTGACTTTTTTCGACATGAAAACTACAATCTTTTCGTTCACAGAAACGGCGGTTTCTGTGAACGAAACTTAGAGATGCCCTATGACAACATTACCCTCCGCAGCACCATCCATTGAAAATATCGAAGCAGCCAAATTTCCCCAGTGGTTATATCCAAAGAACTGGGACCGCGTTTGTGGTTATCTGGGCGCCGCTCCTTTTGTTGGTTTCTACACTGAGGAAATATCGTTGATCTGGACAGACGGCCACCTTTACGGATCCAGTGAGACCACATATCAGTTTTTTGTGGATGCGGTCCTGTATAACAAGCAAAAGGTTGGACAGGCAGTGGCAGCTCTGGGCTACGAAAATCGTTTTCCGTTTGGAAAGCCCACCACTGCCATGTCGCCTGCTCAAACGGCGGTCTTTTGTCTGCTCATAGACCGGAGTAATTACAGCACCTGGGTAGCGCGCATACAGGTTGCAAAGGAATTTATGTGGCAGTTCCCGGTAACACCGGTGATCCAGCTTCCAGCCCTCCCGCCCACCATCCTGACCCAACCTTGCTTCAACTGCACTCATGGGTGGGTACTTGACGAGCGTTATCAGTATAAAATGTGTCCAGATTGTCGCGGTACGAGAGTTGTACCAATCCTCACTGACTAACGGCGTTCCCCCAATCGCGAGGTCACGGAGAAAAATGGTCACCAACAACAGCAATATTCCTTATCAGCAAGTAAACAGAAATATATTCCTTGTTCCATTGGAGAAGATCCGCGCCAACCGATATCAGGTTCGGGTGGCCGTGGACATGGAGAATGTCGAGAAAGTGGCAGCCAGCATCGAAGCAAGTGTTATGATGCAGGTCCCTCAGGGAAGGATGTACCCGGACGAAACCGTTGAATTGATCTATGGGCATAATCGTTTTTATGCCCATCAAATTCTTGCCCAAAAAGACCCCAGGTACGCTCTTATGGAAGTCGAACTCGTGGAGGTCTCGGACGAAGAGGCTTTCCAGCGTGCCTCGATTGAAAACAGCGACCGCGCAGGTCTGACTGTTTCCGATCAAATTCATACAATTGAAATTGCAAGGAATGCGTTCGGTTATAGCAATAAAAGAATCGGTGAAGAACTCTTACACATGGGCGAAGCTGCTGTTCGCTCATTGTGGCGCCTGCGCAAGCTCCCCAAGGAAATTCTGGATTTGCTGGATAAAGGAGAAATCAACCAACAGACTGCTCGACGTATCCTGACCGCCTGCCAGATCGCAGACACGGAAAAGGTCGTCAGTAAAATCCTGGGATTGCCAGAAAGGAACGAGTCCAGCATTCAGGCAGCCATCATCGAAGTTCTCGAAGAATCGGGCGGTATTCGGCCTCTACCGGTATCCGATGGCACCACCGACAAGATGGATGTGCGTTGGATTCCAGGTCAATTCCCTCGGCGCGAGTGGAAGGATGTTTCATCGGCCTTCCCATTCCGCGAACTGGGAAAGGATGTCTTCAACCGACTTGTCAACGGAGAAGAACCCGAGGCTGGGAACCGGTATCAGGAAACCGCTCAAGCTATGCTGATCCACATGCTAAATCCTGGCGCATGCGCAGTGTGTCCGTACTATGTCAGTATCTATAAAACCTCATACTGCGCCATTGCAGCTTGCGCCCGAATGAAGCAGGAGCGCTTCGGTAAACAACGGTTGGCTCAATTAAGCGAAGAATTAGGTATTGCACTCTACAAAAAGAGCGACGGTGCTTATCGTGACTGCGAAGCGCCGTTCTATCCCGTCAAAGGTGAGGCAGTCCAACAAGCATTGCAGGAGAAAAGCCCCAATCTGCGCCTTTATCCCACAGAGGGGATGACTTACGCAAACTTTCATACAAATTCCTATTGGGCGAAGTTGGTGTGGGTTGGTGAAAAGGGAACATATGAAGACCTGGCAGAAACCGAAGGTAGTGAAACCCAAACCGAAGCGCCAGAAAAGTCAGAAGAGACTGAAGAATTAACTACAAAGCCCAAATTCACTAAAGCCCAGATCGATTATTGTACAAAAATCGTGGTTAATTATTTGAGAAACCACGACGCTTTTGTAACGCTGGCGCTGGCGCTCATGGGCACTCCGGTTATTAGCAGGACAGAGCTCGTGATTGAATCAGTAGCGTCCAAGATCGTCACAACATTGATCGGGCAAAATCCTGTAAATACTGTGGAACACTTGAGAAATTTTGCAACTCAATTAGGCATCGCACTCCCGGATGATTGGGACCAACAAATGTCAGCCCTCGAAGGAAACGAATAATATGGCTCCCAGAGAGTGGGCACACTTTATCGGTGAAGTAAATTACTCCATGGAAAGCTTTATTGCTGAAGCGGAGAAATACGGGATTTCCAGAAATATCAACGTGCAACAACTAAAGGGAATACAGTACGGCGACACCATCAACCTGATGCAATGGGATGGCACCCAGGCTGTATTGTTTGCCCAGTTTGTTGTTCGGCGAGTATTTATTCGGGACACGGAGCTCTCGGCGGCTGTCGCTGAAAAACTGATGGAAGATGGCAAGGCACAACCGGGCGGTGGCGGCGGAGATCCCATTCATCGGGCCTGTGGCTCTTATATCACTGGTCCTGGCATTATCGTTGACGATAAGAAAACATCAATCAAGGAGATCATAGACCTTGCAGAAGGCCTGGCCTCCCAGGCGGGAGGGAAAAAGCTAAAATGGATGGTGGGTGGGAGTTTGAGCAATAAGTTCCCTGAACCGATTGCTCTTGGGAACAATGGTCCCGGGTTTTCGCGTGGTTTCATCAGATTTAGTACAGGCCTGGACATCGCTTCGATGCCTGACTTTGCCCGGTCGCGTGAAATGATCGCTGCAAGCCATTATCACTCCACCAAGCAACGCAGCAAGCCGAAACAAGAGGCCGGATGATACGTGCTAAAAAAATAAGAGAAGAGTTTTCGCTTAAGGATATTCCCGAGGAAGAAAAGGAACGCCGAAGAAGGCTGACAGCCAATTCGGTGTTGATCGTCCTGGGAGCAACGGCAGCAGCGTTATTGGTTTCTGTAATCTATTTCTATTTGATCCTTTCGCCAGCTGAGCGCGCCGTTGATGTAAGGATGCGCCTGTTGATCAATACATCGATAGCGGCCATGGGTCTTTTCGCAATCATGCTGGGTATAAATCAAATAAAGGCCATCCCCTACTGGGTCTCATCGACGATATTTATTGTCCTGCTGATCATCCTGGGACTGTTTTCGGACTCGCCTCAGCAAATCATGGACGGGCAGTCTGCATTATTTTTTGTGATCCCGATTTTGCTCGCCGGCGTGCTGATCCATTCATATGCCACATTTTTCTTCGCGACTGCCATATCCGGCATATTCCTGGTGTATTCATTGCTGACCGACCTTCGGTTCTTCAATCCACTCATAATCATTACGTTCTATTCGTTCGCCGGCATATTGGCATTGATTTTCCGCAGCCTGGAGACATCGACCCATCAGCTGCGCCGGGAAGCGGCTCAAAGTCAGACCATCCTTTCTCAACTGCGGGGCGGCTTCCTGCTTCTGGATAAGGACTATTGTGTGCTGCGCTCAAACGAGGCTGCAGCTGGCGTTTTTCCAAATATCGCTCCTGGGCTCGGCATCTTCAATGTTATTCAGGATCCCAACATTGATATTGATTCGGAAAATCTGGAAACTTTGACCCATAGCCTGAAGAGTGACGAGCTTGAGGCGCAGATCAAAATAGCCGGGCGATATTTCTTCGTACGAAGCAAAACCATACCGACAAGCGAAAATCATATCGTCTTCCTCCGGGAAAACACCGCAGAAGTGGAACTCAATCGCTTGAAGGACACAACACTGGCAATGGTATCTCACGAACTGCGGACCCCACTTACAGCAATCCGTGGGCATGCTGAACTTGCGCTGAGTGCCCCGCACACCGCCGTCTCAAATGCAGCTCGCATTTTGCTAAATACACAAAGACTCCTGGGCATGGTTGAGAATATCCTTTCCCAAACAAGATTGCGGACAGGCAAAATTGAAAACAAACCCTCAGCCACAAACATCAATGAACTTTTTTCACTTGTAAAAGCCATGCTGTCTGCCGAAGCAAAAGAGAAGCGTCTGGAGTTCACCTGGACCATCAGTAAAGGTATGCTGCCGGTCGTAATGATAGACAAGACGCTCTTACAGCAGATACTTATAAATCTTGCAAACAACGCCATTAAGTTCAGCCCAAAGGAGGGTTACGTACGGGTAACAGCATTTAGATCGGACGACGCGGAATGGTCCATCTCTGTAAAGGATAATGGTGTGGGCATTCCGGCCTCCAAAAGAGCAGAGATCTTCAAGGAGTTTTTTCAGGCACATGAAAACACGTCTGTCTACGATCGACCGCACCAGGGTACTGGGCTTGGCCTGTCTATTGTGAAAGGCCTGATTGATCGCATGGGTGGTAAACTCAGACTTGAAAGCACCGAAGGTGAAGGCACTGAATTTTTTGTAACATTTCCCCTTGCTCTCCCCGGAGACAAGACCATACCGCTTGTCATCCCAAAACAGGCAAACCCCAAAAAACAGAAAGCATCAAAATGAAAGTACAACACAACCTGGCATTTGTCATTGAGGACCATAAAGATATCGCAGAGCAGTACGAACTCACACTAAGAAGTGTCGGTTTTGAGGTGGAGGTTTACTATAACGGTGAAGATGGGCTCGAACGCCTGAAACGCGAACCTGCCCCCCAACTCGTTTTGCTGGATATGCACTTTGATGCGCCCGCCGGTTCCACTCCCCTTACCGGGAACGAACTGGCATGGCAGATGTGGTTTGAGTCGGATCAGACTTATATCATTATCATCACCAATTATCAGGAATTCGTTACGATGTATGAGGGCCGCGCAGAGGTCGATGAGGTATACCTTAAGTCTAATGTTACTCTACAGTTCCTGGAAGAGACCACAAAAAAGTACCTGAACAAAAAGAGCAAGCGGAAAATAAGCGACCAGATCAAATTGAGAAGATAGCCAGGAGATTAAATAAAAAAAAGCACCTTCTCCCCATGCGCAAGGTTCTTTCTTGGCGAGTGCCACACCAGTTTTGACGGCAAACCCTAAAAGCCAGGCTTTACCTATACGCAGCCAAAAACATCGGTGGATTTTTGTCTTTTACCTACAGAGTCGCATTACTCATCAACTTTTCTTCAAAGCGTGTCTGCAGACACGCTGCATCCTCCGGAAGGTTTGTACTATCGGGTGTCTGTTCCCTTCCAGAATGAAACCAGAACAAGCTTGGATGGACTGCCCCGCCAAAAATTTTAGACGCCTCTGTGCCAGGCTTAAGATTATACCGATTCAACGATCTTAACCATTTCAGAATTCAGTCCGCGCTAAGGCGGGATCTGCGATTTGCAGAATGCAGAAACCAGAATTCAGGATTCAGGAATATCAGAGCCAGGGGAAACTAAGCGAAACCCAATAAAGCCGTAGAAGTAATCAGGAATGTACCCGAACCGAAGCGCACAGCGGACGGGCCCATGAAAATAGTCCCAGGAGCCGCCGCGAAGTACTCGGAGAGATAGACTTGCAGGTTGGTTTCCTTCTGGTTGAAGGCGCGCATAGGCGTTGAGCGGCAGGAGGATGGGCAGCGGCGCGTCGGCATCTTTTGCCAGGCGCAGCGCGAGATATTTGAGCATGGTGCTTTTGCCCGAGCCAGGGTCGCCCACCACTACCACGCGTTGTTTCTCGCGCAAGGCTTCTTCAATTCGCGGGCTGCATTGAGGGATCGCCTTTACAGTGGTCAATTTTGGGCAGATAGCATAAGTCTTCTCTTCCATAGCACCAGGACTAAAACCGGAATAGTATCTGAGAAGAAGACTTATTTTTAGCTTGTCGGATAAAGAATGCAAGGTTTATATGAAAAGAAGGTAATTTTAAGAACAAGGGGGAAACTTGCCGTCTGACCTTTCAAAGGCAAGTCGGGTGGGTCTACGTGCAGGAGGTTGCACCGTGTTTTCAGAGATCGAGCGATTTATCGACTGGGTTCAAATGCGGAGCCCGCAGGCGCGGACATGGCGAGACTATAAATGCGATCTTGGCCTATTCATGAAGGTAGCCGGAAGCCCCCCAATTGAAGAGATACGCCCTCGGACCCTGGATGAATTTGTAAGGTTTCAGATAAGCAAAGGGTACAAACCCAGTACAGTCAATCGCAGACTCGCCGCTGTCGCTTCACTCTTTGGATTCTTGATCAAAGAGGGCAGACAATTGACCTGCCCTGTATTGCCCAAACGACATTATTTGCAGGAGCCACAGCGACTGCCACGGCCCGTGAATGAACGGGACCTGCAAAGGTTTTTTGGAGCCATCCACGACACACGCGATTGGGCCATATGCATCATCATGCTTCACTGCGGGCTGAGGATTGGTGAGGTCGCTGCTTTGGAGATGGCTGATTTGTATTTGGACGAGACGCCCGCGCGTATGATCATCCGTGGAAAAAGCGCACGCGAGCGGACAGTCTATGTTTCATCAGAGTCAAAGCACGCTCTGCAAAATTGGCTGGCCGAGAGGCCCAAGGTGTCCTGTAAATACGTTTTTATCAGCTACCAACACAAGAAGCTATCAACCACCAGTATCAACGCTCGCATTCAGCACCTCCGGAAAAGAAGTGAAGTAGATCTCACTGCCCACAGATTACGGCATACATTTGCAGATCAGTTACTCTCTGCCGGAATGCCTATTACATCGATACAGAAGTTGATGGGTCATCGATTTGTGGAAACCACACAAAACTACGCCATGGCAAACGACAAGCAAGTCGAGGCGGATTTCTATGCAGCCTGCGAAAAGCTTGAAGGCTGGAAATTGCTGTTAGAGTCGATGCAGGCCCGGGATTCAGGACAAGCAGCGAAGACACTAACGGATATACGATTCGCTGTAGCGGATGATGATTTCTCTGAACATAGAGAAGATACAACTCGTTTCGAGATGCCCGCCAGCGCGTCCTGCCTGCCGGTTGAGCTGCTCCACCAACTCGAAGCTTACCGCCAACTAAAGGTAAATCGATGGCGGCCAGAACGGGCACAGGCAAATTCGATTAATTACTACAGCCAACATACAACCATGTGGAAATTTTTTCTGACCTCTTGTGGGGTGAAATGGGTTCCGGAATTGCGTTTGGATCATGTGCGAAGTTATGTGAAAGAACGCCTTGATAGTGGAGTTTCGGCAAATACGGTGAACAATCACCTCAGTTCGCTACGATCGTTCTTAGAGTATTTGAAGGAGGATGATATAGCAATTCATCCATCTCTTGAGAATATTCAGAGACTGAAAGAAGTACAGAGACTGCCAAGATACATGACTTCCGAACAAGTTCGACGACTGCAAAATGAGATCGAAACAAGTGTCATGCTCGCAAGAGAGTACACCGAAAAATTCGATGCCCTGCTGATTCGTGCTGCGTTTTATCTACTCTGGCAGGCTGGATTACGCGTCGGCGAAGTGGAAGGCCTGCGATTTTCTGATTTCTTTCTGTCTCAATCCAATTATCCAACACGGTTGTTCATACGGGATAGTAAGTGGAGAAAAGGGCGTGCGGTCTTTCTTACCAATGTTTCACTCGCAGCGCTGAAAGAGTATCTGTCGGTTCGAGGGACAGAAAACATTGGTGGCTATGTCTTCGCCAGAAACGGCACGCCCATGAAGAAGGACTTTCTTTGCAAGAGATTACATGCAATTGGAAGGCAGGCAGATTTGGACGTTGTGCCCCATCGTCTAAGGCACACTTTCGCGACCCAGTTATTGAACGTCGGGTGCAAGGTGACCTCAATCCAGCGGCTTTTGGGCCACAATAGCATCAATACGACGATGGTTTATGCGCGTGCCTTTGATCAGACGGTTATGTCAGATTACGTCAGTGCAATGGCCGTGATCGAGTCCCAAACGGGTAGCGCCTTGCCTGAAATGAAGAGTGAAGTGTCATCTCGATGATTCGGAATCAAAAAGGGCATCGAGATAATCTCGATGCCCAGTTCCGTTAATATAAGGCGAATACGACCGTTACGCAGACCAAACAAAAAAGGCTAGATGCCTAAACAGCCTAGCCTTGCAAGCATTCTGCCCGAACAGAGACGGTGACGAGGAAATCAATGCAACATTACGTTATGAAACTGCGGTCAAAAGCCGAAGGTCTAAAACATGCGTCACCACATCGATGTGGGAGAATTTCTCTGCCGTGCGTGGGATTCAGCGTTCCCTCGCATCGACGAGTATCCTCTGCATCAATTCGTCAGAAATGAAAAATCCTATTTGCGCACGGAGAGCTCGGAGGGCTTCTTCAATTGAATGAATCCTTCCTTCTTTTTTTGCTCGTAAGAGGATTCCGATCACGCCAACCGTTTTCAATCCCATGGCTCTGGCACGCATGCGTCCATCGTGTTCATCCATTACGATGATCTCAACGGCAAGATCTGTTGCCAGGGCAAGTGCTTCCGCTTCCCCATTGTCCAATTCTAAGGCAAGCGCCTGCACAAGCGGAATGTTGCGTACGTCTCTGGTTTCCAGCCAGCCGCTTTGCAACGCGTCGCGAATGACCGCCGTGCCGCGAAAATCCATCTCGGTTTTTAGCTCCGCCAGTACAGCCTGTGGAATGAAAACTGCTCCAAACTGTTCATGGAGCAGTTCCAATTGACCAATTGCTGCCAGGGCCAGAATCGGTGATGTATCACTGACCGCTGGCATAGGTCAGATCATCCTGCAAATCCTGCTCATCATAGAACCGCGGAACGTTTCGGTGACCTAGAAGAAGACCGAATTCCACCTTGCTCATGCCAGCCAGTTCGCAAGCCTTACCCAGCGATAAAATGCCTTGTGCATACAAACTGACCGCCAATTCGGTTTTGAGTTGTTTCCGCCGTTCTCGCGGCGGAAGACGCAGGGCACGCGCTATGGAATCAGGAATTTCAAGCATAAGAGACATAGTTCACCTTCCAAATTCATTTTATCATGACTCCCCACAGCGCTCTCGCTCCGTCGAGGTGTTCAACGCCACTGAGAGAAAACCGATGGTCTCACAGAAAAGCTGGGGTGATCCGGACTTCGGCGTGCTCCGCCGCACCGACAATCACTGCGATGAAATCTGTGCGGCATAGGGTTGGAGACCTTCGGTCAAAAAGCCGGGCAGGGTCATAGACCCACGCCCACCTGAGCCGCGCGATGCGTTCTATATTTGTTTTTTAGTGTGCTCTCGCTTTCACCATTGTACAATGAAGGCGCCCCTCTCATCCAAAGGCGAACTCGGTTACTCTCAGTCGTGTTCATCTTTTTGGTTAATTTTCTGGCACATACCATCCCTTCAGAGGCGTCTCTATGCATTTGTCGGTTAGCTGGCGAAAGGTTTCATAGAATTGCTCCAACGGCATGGATGTGGCATTGTCAATAGGTTTCCAGTGTTCATCATTTATAGGCTCTGTCTGCACAAAAGCCGCCCAGTCTGTTTGAGCCAGGGATTTGGCAAAAGCATTTGCATCACCCGGAGGATATAGCTCCAATTCCACCTGTGCATTGGCAGGGCAGCCACGCACATTAATTCCCACAGTTTCCATTTGTGTAGTGTAATGAACAAATATTCCCTGGTCGGGATAGAGAAGAACTATCTCAAACCCGCCACTTCCTTTAATCTGTTTCCCATACGTGTGTATCATGACTGATGCAGGTTTTCCCAACTCAGAGAGAATCCCTGCCAACATGTATGGGCGCAGCCGTTCTCCAAAGGTTTTGGAATCGTAGATGGGAAGGTAACCATCCGTAAGTTTTTTGGATTCTTCTGCTTGGAAGGCGATACGGCTAATAACACCATTGCTGTCGAAAAGGTAACTCAATTTGATAGATGTTCGTAAGTCGTTTTCATTGTAAGTCAGCCAAACACTACCAGGGCTATTATCACTCAGGTATGTTGAAATTGAGATGCTACTGAATGGTAACAGAATAGTCTGTGCTTCCATATTAGTAGTTTTCCCCGGCAGAATCCCCCACAGACAGGGCAAACGACATCCATCATTGTCCGCCAGCAGGTCTAACAATTGAGTGCGTGCTTGTGCCTCTGATAAGGTTGGGATGGCAACTGGGATATTAGTTGGAGCTATCGTAGGAGTTAGCGTAAGTGTAGGTGTTGTCATGGTTCTTGTAGAAACAATTATGCTTGTGGGTTGTAATGTCTCTAAGTTGCGGGTTGGCTCAGCGCAACTTACCACTAGCATAACCAACAGTAAACCATGTAGAAAAATTATCCTATGCATCCTTATTGATTCCTCTGCGAAAAGTTATAACGGACTATGGCATCCAGTCTTGCGCAGCTTGAACAGCGCCAGCTTTAGCTGGGTCCGTGTTCCAAGCATTCATCGTCCAGGCAACGAATATATCTGCAAAGGTTTCACCGCGAGACTTACCGTTCTCGTCCATGGTGAGGGGATGCATCTGGTAGCCAAACACCATGTCATCCTTCGTAAAGATGCCGTTATGCCAATATCCATTTGGACGTAAACTGTCTCTAGTAAAAACATTATCAGGCATAGTCTCGCTGATATTCCCCATGGCAGAATCATAGGCATGTCCCAACTCATGTATCATATGCAACATTCCTCTGAATCCTCCATCGTCAACCATGGTTGCAACCTTGACAAGGAAATACCCATTGTTACTCTGCCAGCCAGAAGTAAAGGCACCACCCTCATTCCCATAGGGTTTGCCCTTTTTGTCCCTGCTCCTGCAATCGTCACCACATCCCGACTGGAAATGGACTGCACTGTAGACGTTCTTGAATGCATCAGCGGCTGATCTTTTCGTATTACTTGTTTCTGCAAGTCGCCTCCCAACGTGTATTACTGCGTCAAGAATCGCCAATTGTTCGCTTTTCGAGAATTTTGGATCAAAGGTCACATTATATTTCTTTAGAAGATCAGCAGGTGTAACTGTTACTACACTTGTTTGACAATTATTACCTCCATAATATTGGCAGGGGGTGTGCCCGGACGGGTCCGTATACCTTGACGGGTTATTCAATCCGTAACTATAACAATTCCAGCTCTGCGGATTAGATAGGTTGGGGATGATGCTGTCCGGCTGGAGGAAGTGGTTAATATAAGGCGAATTCGACCCATACTAAATTGACTTGAAAAACTCGAAGACAGAAGCTCGGACTTCCCCGAAGCATTTCACCAAACGACTTTTACCAGTTCGGATTTCGTGATTGATTCATCCACTGTAATCAAAGCCGCCTTGTACTTGATCGCAGTCGCAACAATCATCCGGTCATGCATTTCAGGGATGGCGGTCAATTCACGCAATCGAAGCGCCGATTCATAATCGAAGTCCACAAACTCAATATTGGGACTATCTTGGATCGCGGAAATGATCTTGTCCAGGTCAGCCTGAATTGGTTTGTTTTCAATGGTGAAGATCAACTCTGCCAGCACAATGACTGGTATCAGCAGGTTAGCTTCCCCATTCGCAACTTCTTCAAAGGCGAGACGCACCTGCTCGCCCAGTTTGCGGGGTCGTGTAAATGCCCAAAGCAAGCTATGCGTGTCAGTCATATATCGGACCACTGCAACGCCTCGTTTATTTTAGTGTTTTGGCAACTCGTTTTACCTTTGCAGCCGATCGTTTACGAGTACGGGCAAGCGCTTTTTCAAAGGCAGTTGCCTCTTTTTCTGGAAGATGTTCCCAGATCCCAAGGAGCGACGCAAATGGCGTTGGCTGTTGCTTTGCCCGCGTGGTTTTCACCCGGACTTCAACTACACTGTGTTCGGGCAAGTTCAACTTTTTCTTCAGCTTCAACACGCCTTTCTCATAAATTGCTTGGACAGTAAAGTATTCCATAACAGCCTCCAGATTCATTATACAACATTCTGAAGTGGCTAAAAATGCGCTGCGGTAGGCAATTAGCATTAGAGTTCAGCAACCATTGAGCCTTGGACGCGCTCCGCCGTATCGTCACTGACTACAATCTGGCGGAGGCAAGCTGATTCTGCGATGTCAAGAAGTCATGTACAGCTTTTCATTATTCGATCGTATTCTCAACTATTTCTAAGACAAATTTGACAGGCAATTCTCGCAAAATTATGTTAAGCAATAGATATACTTTGATGTAGCGAAATAATCGATATGTTAGAACGACGGATGCCCAAACAATTTTTAAGGAAACTGCGTCTCATCTAGTGTGAAACAGGCATGGTTTGGATCACCTAGCATCAGATTTGAGAATTCATTTATCGTCATGCTGGTTGCAACTTCTAGTGGAATTCCATGCAAAGGTGGGTCTAAGGGATTCTTGCCAATCCAGACTTGAATCGCGCTAAAGTAGCTCTTTAGTGGACATACTTCTGCCGAACCCTTTTTCCTGGGAATAATATCCTCGCCCACATATTGAACGATCAAATCAGATTTCTCGAAATACATGTCCATTTCAAAAAAAGAGGTGGCTCCCCAATCCAGGACAAAGTTAACTTCGGAGGGGTTACCATAGCTCTTAATCAGGGTTTCTGGCGAATATGTTACCCATTCGCGGGACTTCGATAGATCTTCGTTTGCTGTAGGCGTGAGAGTAAGTTTAAAGTTCTCCAGGATTGTAGATTTGGTCGTAACAATAGTACTCAGTGCCAAACCACTATCAAAGCGATATGCAAAGCTGTAATGGTCTCTGCCGTCTTCAACAGAAGTATGATGCAAGTTCAGACCTAAATGGCTAAACAAGGCAGTCATTTCATCGGTACTGGTTTGCTGCGTAATCATATCCATAAAACAGGGCGACAAGCAATCATTATTGTTCCATAATAAATCCCTCATCGCCGTTTTTGCCTGGTTAGGCTCAAGTGTTGGCCAAGGAGTTCTAGTTTGCGATGGAACTGGCATCGGTATGTTGGTTTGCAGTGGTGTGGCTGTTGAGGTCAAAGGTAACGAGGTCCTTATGTGAGTTAACTCGATAGGTGCCTGCGTAGCAATTGGTACACACCCCAAAAGAAATAGGCAAATAACAAAAATGTTCTTGGTATTTTTCATCTTTTGTACCAGTTTAGGGAGCAGGTGGGTTCACATGCCGTATAAGATAAAGTTGAACTGCAGTTAACATCATTCCACCTCCTCCCTCTGTCTGAATATTTCCAGCAACATAATTTGCAAACATATCAGCCCATTGTTCAGATGGATCGGTCGATCGATGTTGGAGTGCCTCTGCTGTACCATGATTGGGATCGTACACGCTGGGACTCTTGAGAGTTGAATAGCTAATTTTGCCAACACCAGACCCTCCAAATAGGTAATTTCCAGCATCGTCTTCAAAGACTTGCCCAGCTACCTCATTCGTAAATACATCTTTCAGCGCCGGTACATTGTCTAGTAGATGCCCAACTTCATGATAAACATTCATTTGCCGAAGAGTATCATTATTGAGTGTATAGAAGTCAATGCCGCTGCCATCCAAATGCGTCACTCCATGATATTGTCCATCACTAGCATTCTGTTTTTGGAGCCAGAAACTAGCGCCATCCACCAGCGATTTAAGTTTTCCATTGAGAACGTTATCTATATTCTGCAAACTGTCGTAGACCAGACTTAAGTTTTCTATTGTCCATGACTTCTTCGCATCCTTATCCACCATCTTGATCCCGAATTTATCTTTAATCCGCCATTTCCAGTTATAGATTCTCTCTGAAGCAGAGTAATGTGGTCCTGCACAATCATCCTCCGGAGAACAGCTATGCCCGGTTGGGTCAGTAAATCGAACGGGATCATTTAGCACGTAGCTATATCGATTCCAACTCTGTGGATTGGACGGGTTGGGAATGATACTGTCCGGCTGGAGGAAGTGGTTAATATAAGGCGAAACCGACAGGTTTCAATCTAAAAAAAAGAATTGTTAAAGCCCTGTTGCAATCTGCTGTAAGGCAAAAGTTAAACAGCCGAGTACAGTAAAGAATCCGGATGTTGTATGTCAAGCAGAAGCAGCTATCCTTTGAACCTGACGCTTTGGACGGAAACGCACCAGATCATAATTCGTTTGCAGGTTCAGCCAAAACTCGGGGGATGTGCCGAGAGCCTCCGCAAACAACCAGGCGGTTTCAGGGGTAACTCCGCGCTTACCGCGTACAATCTCATTGACGCGTTGCGTGGGTACGCCAATATGTGCGGCGAAGGCGACCTGCGAAACGTTCATGGGAACCAGGAACTCCTCCAGCAGGATCTCGCCTGGGTGAGTAGGAATACGATTTTTGGGAAGCATGACTCTCTCCCTTAATGATAATCTGTCAGGGAAACTTCATGGACGCCTTCGTCCCAACGAAATATCAATCGCCATTGATCATTGACTCGGATGCTATAAAAACCGGCCCAATCACCTTTTAATGCTTCGAGCCGATTGGCCGGCGGAGATCTCAAATCATTCAATTGATGAGCACCATTCAACACATCCAATTTACGCAAGGCAATTCTCACCAGTTCGGAAGGAAAGCGGCGCACGCGTGAAGTTTTCCGTCCATGAAACAAGTCTTCTGTCGCTGCATCCCGAAAGGAATGAATTGCCATACAGACATTCTAACGCTTACACGGTATCCATGCAAGAGCCCAGCAACAGTTAGATGGAAATAAGTTGTTAAGCTGCGTTTGGTTTCACCGCCTCACACGAGGCGAATTCGACCGCGAAAGAACTCACAAAAAAAGGCTGGATAGCAAGCACTGCCCAGCCTTTGACGCGCTCCGCTACGTTGACACAAAATGTAATCAACATTGCCAGCGAGCCAAGCTAATTTGATTCTGTGACGGAAACTCATTTGTCCAGCTTTTCAATATTCAATTGTTCAAGCCGGCAAACTCTGGAGCAATTAGGCTTTCAGTAAATGATAAAAAGTTGTAAAGTGCAGCAACTTAACCAGCGCAGGTCAGTAGACTATGCGCTAGAGAGAGTTAAAAAACCGAACCTGTTCTTCACCTTCCAAGCAAGAGTTTTGAGAAGGAAAATAAATTGTTAAAGTTTAAACAAGGTGAACTGTACTAAAAGTTCGGCTCGTCTTTATATTATGGAAACGCTTCAGAGTTTAAGTTCAAGCATGCATCTTCAGGTTTACCAACCATTAATTTTGCAAATTCCTGCAAATTTAGAGAAGAGGCTTTTTCCAATGAAATGCCTTGCTTAGGAGGATGTCGCGGATTTTTTCCTAACCAAATTTGTATATGTTCAACTTGGTTTGTTACTGGGCATATTTCAAGTTGTGGACTATTGCTATTTAGGAGGTCACTGCCTATAAAAGCAACTATTAATTCAGCATTTTCAAAATACAGAACCATCGAATGAGTAGGTGTAGGTGTTACGCGCCCAAGAAAAAAATCCACCTTTGATGGGATACCATATTTCTCTATTAAGGTTTCCGGTGAGTATGCAGACCACTTCCTTGGAAAAGAAGCTTCAGCAGGAACGTTTATGCCTGCATCAAGCGTCTTTATGATACCGTCTTGAACAGTAAGAATTATGCTGATTTCAAACCCATTTTCAATATGATAATCCGTATCATAGAAGTCCTGATTGTTCTCCGTAAGAGTATGTTCCGGCCTCAACCCCAGAGAGGCAAAAATGTTTGTTGCCTGGGTAAATGTTGTTTGTCCTGGCGTGATTCCCCAAAAACAAGGAGCGAGGCAATCTCCATTTTTTTGCAAATAGGTTCTAATCCTTTCATTTGCATCTAGGGGTGTAAATGTAGCAGGCAGGGTTGGTGTAACTGTCTCAGTGGAAGTTCCTATAAATGTCGGACTGACAGGTACGAGGGAAGGATTTTCCACAATTATTGGCGTCGTGGAATTATCGAATGCACAACTAGATAAGCATATTGTAAATATGGCTACAAGATAAAAAATTGGTGTACGAAACATTGAAATATCTCTACTTGAAAAATTGGCTTATTAAGGAATTCCAATATAAGGACTAAGAGCATCCACTACAAACTTATTCATGGCCTTACCCTCGTCACTGGCCAAATCAATATTTCCAGCAACATAATTGGCAAACATATCTGCCCAATGCTCTGCTTGCCCATATAACATATCACTTGCGTCATCTGTGTAGACAGAATATGGATGTTGATACATGTCTGGTGTTACGCTGTCAATTAATGCATTTGTATCAAGTTCGCCATATTCATTTAAGAAATCTGCATTGTTTATGCCAGGACGATGAGAAAAAATATCTTCCCTACCAGGAACGTTATCTAACACGTGCCCAACCTCATGAAATATATTCTGTTTGACAATATCCCGGCCATCTGTAAAGAACTCCACAAGCATTGAGCCATCCGTACTTGTGTGTCCATGATATCCGCTGTCTTGAGTTCGGAATTTAAATGTCCATCCTTCTGCAAAGAATATTAGCCTGCCATTAAGCGCATCGTCTATACCTTGCAGACTCGACTCCACCCTGTTACAGATTGTTAAGGTCCCAACTCTTGTCACCTTCATCGGACATTGTTATACCAAACTGTTTCTTAATTCGCCATTTTGTGTTAACAATTTGTGATACTGGAGTGTAATGTGGTCCACTACATTCATCATCGGGATTACATCGATGTCCAGTTGGATCGTTAAAACGAATTGGACTATTCAGGACATAACTATACCTGTTCCAACTCTGCGGGTTGGACAGGTTGGGAATCACCGTATCTGGCTGGATAAAGTGGTTAATATAAGGCGAAGACGGCCATCCACAAAAGGGGAAGATGTTAAAGTACACTAACTATACCGGTTGTGGAGCAGTTTTCCTGATGCCAATTACTGATTAATGCTGCCGTAGAAAGCAGACAGCGTATCTACCCTCTATGGCGGTTCTATTCCTCTTCTATTCCTTGCTCGGCATAAGATCCAAAAATATCACAATGCTAAGCAAGCTGACTCAATTTATGTTCATTTACTCTGTTTTCCTTGCCTAATTGCCCAGTAAATATCCATTCTGTATAGGCCTATTGTAGTTCCGGTGATCAAGAGGAATGCAAACCAAACATATGATAGTTCTGCAAACCAAATACGTTTTACAAAAACAAAAAAGATGGAAAAGATTACAACTGCCCAAGAACGATTGGATGCAATCCGAGATTTATTCAACAAGAATCCTAAAAGTATTCCAGGAAGTGAAAAAAGTAATCCTATTCCTAATGAAACCAGACTGAATATTGTGATGTCCATTTCAGATTTTTTCTCTCTATCGCGGTATCGTGGGTACATATGGGGTTGTATAGGATCCTCCAAAAAGGTCCCAAATCACTGAAATTCCAGAGGCTACCGGACCAACAGGAGGTGGAAGGACTCCAAAAAACGAAAGCCATCCTCCTACACTATCACCCTTGCTGGTAGAGCGAAGTCCAGAACCTATACCTGTCGCGACAGCTCCATAACTGGCATATGTCGCCTTAGCAGATTTAGGTGCCGCACTTAACCCCACGACACTTAGGGCCAGACTTAGCGTGTCTAAACCTGTACCTATCCAGTCAACTCGTGAAGGATCCCATTTTGTGATGGGATAATCTGTGTTATTAAAATCATAATAAGATATTAACGCCCCAATTTCTTGATTCAGCCCATTCCCAGCATCTACCTGTCTATGCTGCCAGTAATTTTCACGAACCTGCATGAATATCGTAAAGTTAATATATTCTTTTCCTTTTACGGACAAATAACTGTCTTTGCGAGGATCATAGTCAGGATTGTCTTTCATATAATCTTCTATTTCAGCGGACAATCTTTTTCTGTGTTCAGAGTTTCTCCTCCTAACTAAATCGTCGCCGAAATAGTATCGATACAATGAAATTAGTCCTCCAGGTGTATATTTCCCGGCTGAACAGAAAGGATCACCAAGACCACAATCTACACTATATCCTGATGGGTCAGTATAAAGAATAGGGTTGTTGAGGAAATAACTATAGCGGTCGTAGCTTTGCGAGTTGTACGGCTCTTGTACAATGCTATCCGGCTGGAGGAAGTGGTTAATATAAGGCGAAAACGAACGTTAGGAAGGAAACGCCAACTCGTCTCTCAGACGAGTTAGGCTGGATGGAGAACCTGATCGGGCAATCGTGTATAATATTTTCCATCGGAGGTCGTCATGAAAAAACAAACCTTTACGGTAATTGTGGAGCGTGATCCAGAATCGAGTTGGTTGGTGGGCGAAGTGGCCGAATTGCCCGGCTGCTATACCCAGGCGCCGGACTTGCCACAACTTGAGCAGAATATTCAGGAGGCGATTCGCGGCTATTTGAAAGTTGCGTCGAACAAAGAACCTGCTTCTGAGTTTGTTGGCACATTCCGGGTGGCGATCGCGGTATGAGCCGTCTTCGACTGGTTCCCTTCGGAACGCTTGCGAAGGTGGCAGAAGCCAAAGGCTTTCAACGGATCCGGCAGGAGGGCAGTCATACGATCTTTCGGGATGCGAGTGGGAAGATTATTGTCATTCCTAATCATGGTTCAAAGGTTATCGTGCGGCCATTATTGCGGAAGATTCTTCGTGACATGGGGGTTAGTCCTGAAGAGTATGAAAAAATCTTAAAAGGGATATAAGTCAAAGGCGACTATAAATGCCTCACCAAAACGGCTGGCCATGCTGCGCTCCGCTATATTGACAGGAAATGCAATCAACATCGTTAGCGAGCCAAGCTGATTTGATTCTCTGAGAGCAACTCATTTGTCCAGCTTTTCAATATTCAATTTTTCGATCCCACAGACCTTAAGGGAACTCCGCTTCACGCAAGTGGGAGGAGCTGTTAAAGTGCGACAACTATCCAGATGCAGGTCGAGGGGTCGTACGTCAGCAGAGTAATGATCATGGTTCTGGTATGGGCCATAGATTTGCGGGAGTTTCTATACATTTATCAGTTGGATTTCGGAAGGTCTGATAAAACTCCTCCACTGACATGGATGTCACCTCCCCCAGAGGTTTATACCCGTTTTTCGTTATTCCCCAATTGGTCTGATCCAAGAGGGAGAAAAAGGAGTCTCGGTTTCCCGGCGGATATAGTTCCATTTGGATGTGCGCGTTTGCGGGGCAGCCTCTTTCGACAATATCTTGATAGTCCCCTGCCATCGTATAATTTACCCATATCCCTTGATCAGGATATAAGAGCGCTATATCCAGTTCTCCAAGAATAACCGGATACGAAGACGATAGGCCCGCACCTTCAATCATCACCGAGTCAGGCATGCCCTGTTCGGACAGAACATGAGCAAGCGAATAGTATTCAACACGCTTTATGAAGGTGGGCGAATCAAAAACAGGTCCCTTACTAATCCAATTTCCATTTAAATCTGTACTCACCTGCTCCTCTAGCACTCGAAAACCAACACTACTCACGATACCATTCTCATCATATAGATAGGCCACCCCCCTCTGTGTCTATAATCGTGAGACAACTCCCTTCAATAATTTAGAGTGCAAGGCGGAGGAGAAAATGATATGCTTGAGAATACAAATAGTAGCCTAAAGGAAGCCATGCCCAACACCGAAGTAGTAGCCAAAGCCAAACGCAAGCAATTCACCGCCGCAGAGAAACTACGCATATTACGGGAAGTGGATGCCTGTCAGGGTTCCGGGGAAATAGGCGCCTTGTTACGACGGGAAGGGATCTATTCTTCCTATCTGACGACCTGGCGCAGGCAAAGGGAACGCGGGGAGTTGGATGGGTTATCCCCTCAGAAACGCGGGCCGAAGCCCAATCCAGAGGCCATCGAACTGGCCAAGCTGCGCCGCGAGCATGCCCGCTTACAGGAGCGCCTGCGGCAGGCCGAAATAATCATAAGTGTCCACACCTGCCCTGGCGGGCGGTGCCAGGGAAAAAAAGTCGCACAGATGTTTGGCGAGACACTCGAGACACCCAACCTGGACGATCCGAGTTGATCGCCTCGGTCGAGCACTTGGCAGAAAGTGTGAGGCTGTCGAAAGCCTGCCAGGCGCTGGATGTTCCCAGAAGCAGCCTCTACCGGCAGCGACAAGTCACCGAACCACCTGTAGCTCCTGAACCAACGGTCTCGCCGCGTGCGCTTCCGCCCACTGAGAGAGCGGAAGTCCGGCAGATCTTGAACAGTGAGCGGTTTGCCGATCAAACGCCGCGGGAAGTGTATGCCAGCCTGATCGATGAAGGCAAATACCTGTGCTCCTGGCGCACGATGTACCGGATCCTGGATGAAAATCAAGAGGTGCGGGAGCGCCGCAACCAGTTGCGACACCCGAATTACACCAAACCCGAGCTGCTGGCCACGCAACCGAACCAATTATGGAGCTGGGATACACCTGCACTTGCATGCAGGTGCAAGTGTTACCAAACTGCTTGGACCGACCAAATGGACATACTATTATCTGTACAACATCCTGGATGCGTCGCCGTGGCGCCGTGGCGACATCTTCAGCCGTTACTCCGTCGGTTGGCTGATCGCTGAACGCGAATCGGCCAGTCTGGCTGAAGAATTGATCGCAGCCACTTGTGTCCGCCAGGGCATTCAGCCGGGTCAGCTGACGATTCATGCTGATCGCGGCAGCTCCATGTCATCCAAACCAGTCGCCTTGCTCATGGCGGATCTGGGTGTCACGAAGACCCACTCCCGTCCCCACGTATCCAACGATAATCCGTATTCAGAAGCACAGTTCACACCTGCTCTGGCGGGCGGTGCCAGGGAAACCTTGAAATATCGCCCGGATTATCCCGAACGTTTTGGTTGCCAAACCGATGCCCGGACTTGGGCGGGAGCATTCTTCCGTTGGTACAACTACGAACATCACCATAGTGCTATCGGTCTCCTCACGCCTGCCGATGTTCATTTCGGAAGAGCTCAAACCATTTTGGATCAACGTCAACAGGTCTTGCAGGCTGCCTATCTGAAAAACCCCGAGCGCTTTGTGAAAGGACCCTCCATCCCCGCTCCATTACCCACAGCTGTCTGGATCAATCCGCCGAACGCGAATCTCCAGCTGGAGAAACCCTCACCGTCGTCGCCGTCGTAGAGTTTGTGGGTAAGTGGGCGGTGCTGGTTCCGTCCACTTATCCACAAACTTCCCGCTTGAAAGGAGTGCTTTCAACCGTCAAATACATAACCGATCTACACTAATCTTTCAAAACTGTTGTCCAAAATCATTGACACATACCGCCGGACCCCTTCGAACTCCTCAATGGCTGCTTCCAACTCATCGATGGCAAATTCGGTTTCATTCATCCGACGGTATACACCGCTGAGTCCAGTGTGTATTCTCCACATGATTTCAGGTTGCCGGATAGCCTCAGCAACCCGCAAGCCCTCTTTTAGATAAGCCAGCGCACTGGGGAAGTCCTCTTGATCGCGGAAAACCAACGCCAAGTTAGCCAGATCTTGCGCCTCTCCTTCTTTGTGACCGATGGCGCGGGTAAGCTGCAATGCCTCACGATGATATTGAAGGGCTCTATCAAATCGCTTCTCCAAGCGTGCAATTGTCCCGAGATTTCCTAGCGAGGTTGCTTCTCCAAGACGGTCACCCACTGATCGCTTGAGCGCTAATGAGCGCTCATGGGCGGCGCGTGCTTCGCTGATTCGATTTTGCTCCTGGTAAACCAGACCCAGATTTCCCCATACGTGACCTTCGTGACGCTGAAAGCCACTCCTCTGGGTAAGTTCCAAGGCTTGTGCTAAGCATGCAAGAGCTTTAGCACTATCTCCCAAAGATCGTTGAACGAGAGCTAGATTTCCCAGTGCAATGATAGAGCCATCTACCCGACCATCGCGGGCATGGATTTCATAGGCGTGTTCGAGGCATCGCCGGGCAATCGATAATTCTCCTTTATCGCGATAGAACAGGCCCAGGTTTACCAGGTCGGCTGCCTCGCCAGCTCTCGTGCCAAGCTTGCGATCGATATCGAGTGCCTGAAGAAAATGAGCTTCTGCTTTCTTAAAATCGCCGATGGTCTGAAAGATGATTCCCAGATTTCCATGGACATTTGCTTCCCCTAACAGATCGCCGACCTGCTGGTAGAGTTTCAGTGCTTGTTGCTGGTATTCCAAGCTTGACAGCGTGTTCCCATGCGGCAGGGATAGGATGCCGAGATTGCTTAAACTGCCCGCTTCGCCTCGAATATCCCCCAATTCCCGATCCAGCGCGAGAGCTGCTTGAAAGCATTGTATCGCTTGATCGAGTTCGCCACTGTCGCGATGGACCAGGCCGAGATTGGTAAGCGCGGCAGCCTGTCCTCTTAGAAAACCAATTTTCTTGTATAGCTCCAGGGCTTGATTCAGGTGGTCGCGCGCCTTATTTAATTCACCCAAGGACTTGTGTGCCGCGCCGAGATTAACGTGACAATTGGCAATTCCTTCAACTTGATTCTGTGCGACGAAGGAATCCAAGGCTTCTTCCCAAGCCTTAATTGCTGGGTGCAGATCCCCCTGCCGATGATGAAGAATGCCCCGGTGAATTGCCACTTCGGCCAAACGTGCGGTATTCCGACTTTTCTGTGCTGACTCTGCAGCTAGGTTAAGCGCCTTCCATGCACGGAACCAATCTCCTGAGGCACTCAATTTGTCTGCCAAAACCAAGAGATGGGAAAAAGCATCATCTGAAAGCAGCACCGTTTTGGACCTCCTGGTAAGGTTATGAAACAGGTCATCAAGTTCGGCAGGGGTAGGCTGATCATTCATTGGATAGATTGTACGCTGAAAGTACGTGAAGGTTACATCAGAAGGGGTCATTAGTGGGTATCCCCCCATGATGAGCGTGTCTGCAGACACGCTCATCAGATTATCGCATTTATGCTCCCAAGGACATTCGAATAGTTACCCGTGTCATAGGCGCCTATGACACGGGCGTTGACGGGGCTGATTGACAGTCGGTAGAGGCTCTGAAACTGCAAACAAATAACACCTGTGCAGTTCTAACCCGGCGAATGTACTACGGGTGTCCGGCAAACGGCGCATGAATCGCTCGGCCAGGGCCGCTTTCTCCAAAACATCTGGCAAGGTTGGTCACCCATTCCTGTCCGGTTGGATTTATAGCTGTTCCACAGGCACCCAAATTCAGTCTGGAGCGCGATTCATCGAAAGAGTGAACCCATACTGAGAACATTCCTAGCTGGACACTCCAATAACCGCACCCCGTTCATCCAGCTAAAACTGGAGTTTGTCGCGCACATAGCCCAATTGTGAAACTCGCAAAGCGCGGTTCGTTTACGCGTCTTGAGCACCTCTCCTTGACGGTCGGCTAAGTCAACACAATTCTGCGCTGGCCTTCCGAAGTCAAGACAATCAAAACCATCCGCCGAGGACGGTGTAGGGAACGAACTCATCTACAGGCTTTTAGTACACCCTTGTAAACATTATACTTCAGAGTATAATACTTTGAAGTATAATGTTTACCGATCACGCTTAGGAGCTGATATATGCCGCATGAATTTTTCGGTCGGAAAAGTGAGCTTGAGGAGTTGAACAGACGTTGGGAATCCCATAAAGAAGAATTCCTCATCCTGTATGGTCGCCGCAGAGTCGGCAAAACAGCCTTACTGGCGGAGTGGATCCGACGCACTGGTAATCGTGCGCTCTATTGGGTGGCATCCTCCACCTCGGCTGCAGCGCAGTTGCGTTCCTTTTCACAGTCCATCTACAACTTCGAGAACCCGGGTTCTCTGGTCCCTGACAGTTTTACTTATGTCACCTGGGAACAGGCGTTCCGGCAGATCGCACGACTGGCGAAAGATCGTCGGCTAGCACTATTCATTGATGAATTCACCTATCTTCTGGAAGTGGATCCGGGAATTGCAGGCCTGCTCCAGAATATTTGGGATCATGTTTTGAAGAATGCCAATATTTTCCTTTGCCTGGCCGGTTCGCACCTCGGGATGATGAAACGAGAATTCTTTTCCTATCAGGCACCACTGTATGGAAGGGCATCTGCACAGATCCATCTACAACCTTTCTACTTTGGGTCAATGCGCGACTTCTTCCCCAGTTACTCAGCGGTCGACCGGGTGGCCCTTTACTCCATTTTTGGAGGAGTACCAGCCTACTGGGAACGAATAGACGCTTCGAAGTCAATCTCCTGGAATATCAAGCGGCATCTGCTAACTTCGAACAATTTGCTGCAATCGGAACCCAGGTTGCTGCTCCAGGATTTCATTTCTGCCCCGCACAACTATCTGTCCATTCTGGCTGCGATTGCAAATGGGGCCCACATCCTCAAAGAAATCGCCGACCTCACAGGACTACCCAGTGGCCATGTCTCCAAATATCTGGGAGTATTGACTGAGACCGGCTTTGTCGAGAGACGCGTGCCGATCACGGAACCTGGGCCCTCCCGAGCAGGTCGCTACCACATTACAGACCCTTACCTGCGCTTCTACTTTCGTTTCCTGGCGGACCGACAAGATCAACTGGCGTTGGGGGCACAGGATATCGCGCTAGCTGAAATCACCCGTCATATGATCGATTTTATTGGTAGGTACACCTGGGAGGAATTGTCTCGGGAATGGGTTCTACGCGCCGGTGCCTTAGGTGTCTTACCCATGATGTCAGATCACGTCGGCAGTGCCTGGAATTCAAGGGCGCAGGTCGATGTAGTTGGGATTAACTCGATGGAAAAGACTCTCATTCTCGGTGAATGCAAGTGGACAAAGGCGAGCAACGAGCGCAAGGTAATGGTTGACCTCGTTGAGGAGAAAGCTGCAAAGATCGTCCCGGCGCGAGGCAAGTGGAAGATTTATTTCCTGGGTTTTTCTCGCAGCGGTTGGACATCAGGTGCACTTGCCTATCAGCAAGAGATCAATAAGCAACCGGCTCAAGGAGAAAACTGGATATCTACAGGTATGCGTTTGGTGACACTGGATGAACTCGACAACCACCTGACCAGATGGATGAAGTGAAGTGCTGGAAGTGATAGCCAATCCATTTGCCAGTTCCTTGTAAGTAGCCTTTCGCAATACCAGCGCCCAGTTCCAGATAAAACGAGCGTGTTGGAACTGGACAACCACGGCCCACTCTTGGTCAGCAGTGGGATAAAGGCGATAGCGGAAGGCTTTGTGGATGATCATACGTCGGCTACGGTCGAACAAAGTTTGCCAGAACCTTTTGTTCCACCAATAGGGCAATCTACATGTGGAGGGCTAGGGGGTGGAAATGTCCATTATGCCTGCCTCTGATTTTTGGCTGTTTATTCCTGAAAACGAGCGCACCCACCTAACTGTGCTTACGTTCAAGCACATGATCTTTACGCAGCGTAAATCACGAGATGCTTCCGCATTAAACATTGCCTACGATAATTGGCTAGAACATGAGCGTGTCTGCAGACACGCTCACACCATCGGTGGGTTACTCGGTCACCTCTTCGCCCGGATGACCGGGTTCAATCCATAGGTCTTGTTATCTGTGTTGTTCGGATCACCACTTCACCTGGGTGCCCGTCTGGGAATTCGATGCCAAACAAAGCAGCAAGAAGCTTTTCCCGAGATTCAAGGTTGTCACCCATCAGGCGGTTCCAGTCCGTCTCGGACGCAAATCGGCCTCTATCCCCTCCGACCAGGTGGGCGAAAATTTCCCTGGGCGGCAGGGCAGCCAATTCAAAATACCCGTCTGGCGCTGTTATCGCCAGGTCAGCCAGCGCGCGATTGTAAGGTTTCTCAATCCCCTGTTTTTGTCCCTCGCCTCCTCCCCAATAAAGGGTTAACGCCAGTACATGCTCAAAACTCACGTTGAGGGCGCGTATTTCTTTTCGCTTGATCTGGGATGTTTTATTTCGTTTGAGCATTCCTTCCAAAGACCAATCAAAAGAGGAAAAATCCGGCTCCCCCACCCCCTTGAGGCGGAGCATCGCCAGCGAATTTTTTGTCGGTTGCAGGGTGGGGGTGGAACTGGTCTTATCACTTTTTGAGGCTGGAATGGAGTTAAACTGAGGCTTAATGTAGCTATTTAATATAGTCCGAATCTTTCCATCAGATAGTCCGTAATTTTCCATGAGGTCGTCCACACTTTTCCGGGAGGTAGTCCATATTTTTCCATGGGGTAGTCCACATTTTTCCTTGCCTTGGTCCACGTTTTTCCGGGAGGTAGTCCACGTTTTTCCATTGCTTTGGGCCAGTTTTTCGTCAATTTTGGTGTATAGAGCGCTGAGCCGCCGCTCCAGTTTTTCCCTTTCGCGAGCCGGCAGATCCTGCCCAAGCCGGGCCTCCAATCTCAGCGCATCGAGAACGGCCTCGCGCAGATCCCACCGCCAGGGTTTGCCTCCAAAAACCTGCCCCAGCGTCGGCTCAAGGTGGTTGACCACAAAGAATGTATTTTTTTCATCGGGGGAATGCTCCGGGTCGACCATGGCGACAAAACACCTGAAGTGCTTATCCTCCTCCAGCCACTTCCTGACAATTTTTGTCGTGACACCCACCCAGCTGGCCAAATCAGCCACCCCCCTGGGCGCGATCACGTAATCTTTCTGTGTCATGGTCCTGTAGTCAAACCAGGCTCGATCGCGCGCGAAGGCAATAGCCCAGGACTGTGCCATTGAAAAGCGCAAAGTCGGCACAACTATCCGGATGTAATAGTGTGTCAGCTTGATCATCCCAAAGGCGGTCACAATCTTTTCGTGGAGCAGGTCGGAGGCTTTATTCAGGTCGTTGTCCAGCGCTTCCCCCAGGACCTCCTCAACCACCTTGGCCACGGTGCGAGGAACGGAGGCATCAATGGCGCTTCCAGCCGCAATTTCAACCAGCCACTTTCCGATATCGCAGTTCAACAGATCATACAGTACGTTCAGCGCCTCCCGTCTGGCTTCACTCTTTTCAACGGTCTGGGCGACGCGCTCGTGAATCACCTTGCTGATGGCAGTCGCATCCACGCCTGCCAGTAGAGGCCGCATACGCACCAGGTAAGTATTGGTATCGACAAACTTCTCCTTCGACGAGGCGCGCGTTTCCTTGATCTCCACGTGCCCGCCGGCAATCAGCTTGTTGGAGGTGCCAATCTCCTTGCCTGGCAAGAGTTCAAAGAACTTACTCCTGCCAATGCACATGGCGAACTCCAGGATCTTCCAGGCAGAAACAGTCCTGACCAGCTCAACGGGCTCCCCGGCCCTTTTCCAGTCCGGGTAGACCGCCTGTCGGAAGCCCATATACAGCGACAGGTCCGTCAGCGTTTGGTCACCCTGCGCACAAAGTCGTTGGTGATAACCTTCGATCATGACGCAGTGATCAGGCCGGACCTCGTTAAAGTAATCTGAAGATTGATCAGCCTCAAGCTGCAGGGCAACCTCAGCCTCCTGTTCGTCTGAGCTGTCAGCACTTGAACTATCCTGCTCTTCCACGACATTGTCGCTCTGCTCTGCAACCACAAAATCCACTTCAACGCGATCATTCAGGATCCCCACCAGCAAACGGTTGATCGTGCTGGCGAGCCGGTTGTCCAACCAGTCGCGCGCGTAGGCGTTGCGCACGCCGATGGTGATGGTGCCATCCTCCAGCGCCAGTGCGCGCGTGTCCCGCACCCAGGTATCGAACGAGGCGCGCGGCAGCTCCATCTGGAGTTGTCCCAGTACGGATTGCCAGGTCTGTTCAAAGTTCATCTGAACCTCGAACAGGGGCTTCATCAGCGGCGACCGGCGCAAGCGCTCCCCCGTCCAGCTTGACGGACTCCGGACTGCGGGAAAGGGGCCGGGATCGATCCGCAACCGGCTCGCGTGGAAACAGGTCCGTAATCCTGGACCGGCTGCCATCGGGAATGCTAATAAAATTGTCTTGATGAGACCGTAGTTTTGATGAAGCCATTTCTGGTTTTCCAACATCCCCTTCATGGGCACCGCTGAGCAGGTACGCCAACCAGAAACGACTTGACAAATACAGCGAAACGCCTATAATTCACTGCAAGAAATCGTTCTTGTCTGCGACCTGCTCCCTGTCCGGCGGCCAACCTGAAGGGAGTTTCGCTTTAAATCAGGGTCCCCACCTCCTGGAGGTGGGCCTTTTTGTTAATGCAGGCAATTCATTTTCACGGTGACATAGCTGCTCCTGATAAGGAATGTTTCTGAAATACGGAGCGGTTTATTTTATGGAGTAAGAAAATAAAAAAGTAAATAAGTAAATTAGTAAAAAAGTAAATAAGTGGAATCCTAAAATAAGAATTAACCACTCTGCGCTACCCCTCCCCCTCAAACAAAGATTGGACCACCTGGTCCCAGCTGGCTACGTGGTTGGGCAATTGTTCCATGCGATGATCCAGCAGTCTCACGGCCAAACCATAGACCTGGCTCTTTGTCACAGAGCCCGGCCGCATTGCCTGACGGATCAGGTAGGTGATCTTTTCCAGCGCAGCCTGTTCCTCATCGGACAGCATCACCGATGTTTTCCGCCGGGGATAGACCCGGGCGGGCCGGCCTGTTTTTCCCGAGCGGACCGCAGTGGCGCTGGACAGGTGCGATTCCATATCATACAGCTCGGCCCACGGATAATTAGGCTTGTTATTTCTGGATGTATCCTTATTCATCATCACTCCTCAAGCGTTGGTTGTAGATTTCAATGGCCTGACCGACTTCGCCTTCATCCGCCTCAAAGCGCCCTGTTTCAGCCAGGATATGCAGCGTCTCATTGCACATGATCATGAGCGGTCGCGGCACACCCTTGGAAGACTCGTACAGTAGCTCCAGGGCACGGTCGGAAAAAAGGGGTTTGAAGCGACCAGCGACTGTCAGGCGAAATTGGATCATTCGCAGTGTTTCCGCATAAGTAAGGGGTCCCAATTTATGCCAGAATACGACACGGTCCAACAGGGCCGGCTTTCTGGAAAAATTCCTGTGAATCTCCTGTTGTCCAAACAAAATGATCTGGATCAACTTGGATGACACATCGAAGTTTAGAAAATCCTGGATGGGCTGCAGGCTGTTGGGGGCCATCAACTGCGCATCATCGATGATCAGCACGGGATTCTTGTCTTGTTTTCGCAGACTGATCAGATATTTCTCGAAATCGCGCAGCTTGTCCAGGTAAGCCCGGCGGGTGTCCTGCCGAAAGTGATTTACAATATCGCGCAGGGCCGCCGCCGGAGTTGGATAACTGGCTGTGTGAATGTAGACAGGCTCCAGGAGATAATTCTGCATACAGAGTTCATACAAACGCCGTGCCAGGGTTGTCTTTCCAGCGCCAATCGGACCCTCGATCACGGACAGACCTTCGCGCCATTCGATGGTATTCTCGAGACGAGATAGCGCGGCCTTGTGCTGTTCGGTTAAGTACAAAAAACGCGGATCCGCGGAGATATGAAAGGGATGCTCGTTCAAATCCAGCAGACCCAACTCGCGTACCGTCAGTCGCGTCATTTTGTCATAGGCAGCCATGGGGACCGCCTTGGGAAATTTTGGTTTTCTCTGCGGCATATGTATAATCCATAACTAGGCTGGCGCCATTTTCCTTCCCATTATTTTACTTCATGGTTAGACCCAATGCAATAGTGGTAAAAAAGACCACTGGATCTGCTTTAACCTTGTTATTTACTGTTTTCGTGGCTATAATGAGGGTAATTCGGCTGTGCATATCTGTACCTGGGAAAACAGTCCAACACTCGGAATTTACATGTTTGTTCCAAGGAAGGCGGCATGAAGGTCCTGTCGGTTTTCAATCAGAAAGGTGGGGTGGGTAAAACCACAACCACCATTAACATTGGCGCTGCGTTTGCTTTGATGATGTCACATGAGTCCAGCCCAAACGAGGCACCCGGGCGCGTTTTGATCATTGACCTGGACCAGCAGACCCACTCCGAGATCACACTCTCCGGGGGGTTCTTTGGAAGGCGCCGGGGGGAAAGCCTGGGTCCCTATGACAATATCGCCGGGCTGCTGATGCTGGAAACGGGGCGTCCGGTCACGGAGCTGATCCGCACGGCAGAGATCCCTCTGCATGCCCGGGGGAATATGGATTACATTCCTTCGTCCAAGGAAAAAATGCTGATGGTTGATTCGGTTCTGCGCTCCGATCCGGTCGACGGATTGTTCCGCCTGCGAGAAATCCTGGAGACCATTGAGCCGCTGTATCATTACGTGATTATCGACAACCCGCCGGGCCTGAGTTATCTATCGGTCAACAGTCTGGTGGGATCGACGCACGTCATCGTCCCAATCCAGTTGGAGGCGCCCAGTATCGAGGGCCTGGCGAATGCCCTGAAAACGATCCAAAGCGTCCAGCGCCAGCAGAACCCCCGTCTTCAAGTGGCCGGAATTTTGCCGGCCATGTGTGACTTTCGTCTACAGGAACAAAAAGAGTTTTACGATGGGTTGTGCAGCCAATACGGGGAGTTGATCCTGCCCCCCATTGGAAGGCGCGCCGAGGTGACCTATTCGAACAGCGAGGGCCTGGATATCTTTAGTTTCAAGCCCGCGCGCCAGGCCGGGCAGATCATGTCCTCCAGCACGGCAACGCGCGAGTTCGCCGTGGCAGCCGAAGAGATCCGCAGGCGCATGGATCGCTGAAGCGTGCCCATGGGCACGCTTCGCGGAGGAGATTGTAGATGCCGAAACGAACCCCCAAAGACCTGAACCAACTGAGACAGGCCGAGGAACCACAAGTTAACGGATTGCTGTCAGGTACAACTGCAAAAGAGACTTCCCAGCGACCAGCGCGAGTAGTCTCCATTCCTCTTAGCCAGGTTCTTCCGGACCGCTATCAGTCGCGTGTGATCCTGCCTCCCGAACTCAAGGCAGCTTTCTTCATGGGCCAAATTGACTGCTATGCCGCGGCCCGTTCCCTGGCGGTTGCCGCTGACGGAGATGCAGGGCTGCGCCGACAGGTTGACGAGTTGCTTTTTCTCGGTGAATCGATTTTGAGCGAAGGACAGATCGAGCCGGCCACCGGGGCCTGGGTGCAAACTCAGGTCGGGTCCCGGTTCCTGTTGGAGGCCGGTGAGCGGCGTTTTTGGTCGCTGACGCTCAAGGCGATTGAGCGTGAATTGCCGGAGGAACCCAGGCTGCAGGTCATCGAGCAAAAGGAGACCAGTCGCTTGCGCCAGGTGGCGGAGAACTTGCAGCGCGAAGATATTTCTGCGATCGACCTTGCCAAGTCCACTGCCTCCTTGATCTTAATCCTGCTTGGGAATCAACCGGCGCCGGATGGAGCAAACGAGTTGGATTACTATCGGCAGGCATTGCAGATCAAGCGCTTCCCATCGGGCACCTGGCCTACGGTCGAGCGGATCGTGGGACTCTCGCGGCCCTACCTGCACAGACACTTACAAATTCTAGCTCTGGATGACGAGCTTTTATATCTGGCAAGTTTATATCGACTGGAGGAACGCCGCCTGCGGGAGATCGTGGCTGCTCCAAAGCAACAACAGCGCGGCCTGGTGCTTGCGGCGATTGAGGCGCAACTATCCTCAGCCGACCTGGAGCGCGCCGTGCAGGAAGCGGAGACACCCAAAGAAAGCCGGGGACCACGCACTTCGCCCGGCCCTCATCGCCAGGTGGCAACCCGCATCAGGTCCTGGCTAAAGATGATCCACCAGCCAGGGTTCGACCTGGATTATGATCACGTGGCCGGGGAGCTTTCCGCCATGTTGCGTGATCCGCAGGATCTCGAGATCGCGGCTGAAAGTCTGGAGGCCCTGGCAGATAGCTTGCGCAAGATGCGTGATCGTCGTCGTTGATCAATCTCACCAAAAGATAGATGGACATGACGTCCATCTATCTCAATCAAAGGAAAAAATACATGGCAACCGAACAACTTGAGATCCTTCGTGAGTTTCCCTTTGAGTTTTACGGGGAAAACTACCGTGCCTATCTTGGCACGGACCGGAATTTGTATTTGCGCCTGGCTGATTAGAGGATGGGGCGCAAAGCCTCACCTCCTGAGCGCAGCGAAGGATCAGCGGTAGATGCAGGTGTAAGCCCTTTACTCGTTGCAACCCCTTTAGACTATCTCTCTTGATGAAACAAATGTTCTGACATATACTCAGCTTAGCCGTACCTGAGATATGATTGTCCGCAAAGCCTTCCGCTATCGCCTCTACCCCACTGCTGAACAAGAGCAGGCATTAGCTGTCCAGTTCGGACACGCTCGCTTTGTGTGGAATTGGGCGTTGGCGCTGCGGAAAACGACTTACAAAGAAGCTAGCAGAGGGATCGGTTATTACGAATTGAAATGCCGGGCAACTGCTTTGAAATATCAAGCAGAAACTGAATGGTTGCAGGAAGCTGATAGCCAGGTGCTGCAAGCCAGGATTGAAGATTTGGAAAAAGCGTACAAAAACTTCTTTGAGAGGAGGGCAAAATTCCCACGCTTCAAAAGCAAGAGAGGCGATCAGTCCATCCGTTATCCACAGCGCTTCAAGTTCTATAATAGTTTCACCTGCCTGCCAAAGATTGGTTGGGTCAAAACAGAGTTCCATCGTCCATTGGAAGGCAAACCAAAGAATGTCACCGTATCGAAAACCAAGACCGGAAAATACTTTGTGTCCATCCGGAGCGAAGTTGAGATGGTTGAACAACCAGCCAGAGGTGGTCAGATTGGGATTGATCTCGGCATCAAATCCTTCCTGGCAACTTCGGAAGGCTGGAAGCGAGACAATCCCCGTCACTTGCAGCGGTCAGAGAAGAAGCTGAAACGGTTGTACCGCCAGCTGTCTCGCAGAGTAAAAGGCTCTGCGGGCCGGGAGAAGGCTCGCATTCTGCTTGCACGCCAGCACGAAAAGGTCGCCAATCGACGCAGAGACTTCTTGCAGAAATTGAGCACGGAATTGGTAGGTTGCTACGGATTGATTGGTATGGAGGACTTGAACGTGCGTGGCATGGTCAGGAATTGCAGGCTGGCAAAAGCCATCGCGGCAGCGGGTTGGGGAGCCTTTCGACGGATGCTCGAATACAAGGGGGATTGGTACGGCTCTTACCTCTACAAGGTGGATCGTTTCTTCCCTTCCAGCAAGACTTGTAACCGTTGTGGACATGTTCTGGATGAACTGCCGTTGTCCGTCCGCGCGTGGCAATGTCCCGTCTGCGGAACCATCCACGACAGAGATATCAACTCTGCCATCAATATCTTGAACGAAACTAGGGCCGGAGTGGCCCGAAGTCACGCCGGTGGAGAGAGTGTAAGATGGCGCCCTGGCGCCACAATTCTCGCCGAAGCCGGAAGCCCACCCGCTTTCAGCGATGGGTAGCTCACCGAGTCAATGGACTGGATTTTGCCAGTAAACTACGCTGTATCAAAGCCAGCCTGTGCAAGATCCGGGTGCGTCACCAGTGATCTGGTTCTGCAACATTCTATTGCCGCCACGATGGCGGCAGTAGAATATTCAAACGAACAAGGAAGATATCACGAAGATCACTGATCAATATCTCTTGCGCCTGTCAAAAAGATAGTTATCCGTCATGGATAACTATCTTTGGAGAAACCTGTGTCGGATCATCTAGAAATCGTTCGCGAACTTCCATTGGACAAAAGATGCGCCAACATTGCGTCGATCTATTATTTCAAATACACAAAAGATAGATATGGATGACACATATTTGTCTTTAGCACAAGGAGCATTGCATGGCAGAACAATTAGAGATCATTCGCGAACTTCCATTCGAGTTCTACGAGGAGACCTATCGGGCTTATCTCGGCACAAACCGGAATCTGTACGTCCGCATCAGCGATATTTGCGAGGCCATGGGATTGGCTTTTGCCGCTCAGCTGCGGCGTATTCAGAACACCCACGCTCTTTCTCACAAGCTCACCTACATCGAAGTGGACACACCATATCAAAATGGTATTCGTAGGCGCGCAGTGGCGCACATGAATATTGAAGGTTTAACCTACTGGCTGGCTACCATTGATACGTCGCGCGTCAAATCAGAAATTCGCGAGCGCATAGAGCAGTTTCAAATCGACTTCGTCGATACTGTGTGGGCACTCTATCGCTCTGATATTGTCTCCGATGTTATTTTGGCTGAACTGGATGCATACAAATCCCCTGCGCAGCGAGAACTCTCGGAAGCGATGGACCAGATACGTGCAGTGACGAAAAAAATGGCAGACCTTGAAAATCGTCTCGTGCGCATTGAAGGTTTTGTATCTGATACTGCAGTGGTGAACGCCCAACAGCAACGGCAATTGCAGAACATGATCGAAACTGTGGCAGAGGCGCTTTTTAAGTCCAAGAATAAGAAAATGCCCAAGACTCAATGTTTCGCTATCTGCTACAACGAATTCAAAGACACCTTCCAGATCCCCATATATTCCATGTTGCCTGAAAGCAGAATGGAAGATGCGATCAATTACCTCGCTAAACGCTATGGGCATTTCAAGCCTGGTACGCCATTGCCCCAAATTTTTACTGACGGGACGCAGCCAAGTTTGCTGTAACGCCAAGAGGGGATAGGCTTCTGAATATCTGATGTGTCTTGGAGACTTCTAAAGGTATACCACCGGTATACCTTTTTTAATTCACTTGCCGAAATGTATCCGGAAGTCACTGATTCTAAAAAATTCCTACCGAGGTCATGATGACCTCAATGGAGAAAATAAATCGATCCTTCCCAGCAATGTTCCAACTACCTTTAAGGCGGGTATTGAGTCCAACACTGCGATGCTGAAAGATTTAACCAGGACAAGCAGTAGCCCCACGAGCCAAACCTCTGCTCATTCCGGAAAACGCGCTTCCACCGTAGGTGGATTTCCTGCAAAAAGGGTGGCGCGAAGAACTGGAGGTCTCCTCCTTGAAATCTTTTGCGTACATCAGAAGCGACTTCTTCGATGGGGGTCAATCAAACGAAAATACATTGACGATGAAGCGTGCCCATGGGCACGCTTCATCATTCCTTTGGGAAGCAAGCTGATAGTATCATTTGGATGGTGATCGACCATCCATTGCAGCAGGATTCCATGTAATCGCTTGATAGAGGGTGGGTTGCAGCGGTGGGGAATTAAAAATCGACATGTCAGGTTGACATTTAGCAGAATCTAGATTATACTAACCTTGATTCTGCTAACCGAGATGAACCTGTGGATTTGACACCTTTTATTGGACGTACGCGAGAACTGCAACAGATACAGGAAGAATGGTCCGAGAAGAGGGCCTCTTTATTGATCCTATATGGCCGCCGCCGCGTGGGAAAGACGCGGTTGCTGACCCGTTGGATGGAATCATCCGGTATGCGGTCTCTTTATTGGGTGGCCAACCCGACTTCATCTAGCGACCAGCTTAGATCGTTTTCGCAGGCTTTGTACAATTTCGCCGGTGCTGGTACTGTGTCGGAGGATTTTACCTTTTCGACTTGGGAAAATGCATTCTTGCAGATGGAAAGGATGGCGCAAGGAGATCGCGTGGCCATCGCCATGGATGAATTTACCTACCTCATGGAAAGCGAGCCAGGCGTTTCTGGAATTCTGCAAAATTCGTGGGACCACCACTTGAAAAAAAGCAATCTGCTTTTGATCCTTTCGGGGTCTCACATCGGCATGATGGAGCGCGGCTTGCTTTCCTATCAGGCACCACTCTATGGGCGGGCCACATCCCTCTTGAAACTCCAGCCGCTGCCGTTCAGCACCACACGATCGTTCTTCCCAAACTACAAACCTGACGAACGGGTTGCTGTATATGCAATGGTAGGTGGTATACCCGCCTATTGGGAAATGTTTAACCCTCAAAAGAGTCTGAACGCTAATATTCGGAGCGTATTTTTGGGCGCCGTAAAACTGTTGCAGGATGAGCCTCGTCTATTGCTGCAGGATTTTGTCAATGAACCGCACAACTATGTTGCCATTCTCAGGGCCCTGGCTCACGGACATCGGACCCCAAACGAGATCGCCCGCTTTGTCGGAATCCCTGATAAGAACGTGCCCTCCTATGTTAACAACCTGATTAGCACTGGTTTTGTGGAAAGACGGACACCAGTTGGAGCGCCAGTATCATCACGCGCAGGCCGCCATTTCATCACTGATCCATTTCTTCGGTTCTATTTCCGTTTTCTTTCCAGCCGGCAGTCGCAACTTGCCTTGGGGGTGCATGCTCAAACTTTGGCAGAGATTCAGAAACACCTGATCGATTTTATTGGCACCTATACGTGGGAAGAGCTGTGTCGGGAATGGTTGCTGCGTGCGACCGGGCAAAATGTGCTGCCCTTCCTGCCCGACCAGGTCGGAAGTATCTGGAATCGCAAAGCCCAAGTTGACGTGGCTGGACTCAACTCCATGGAGAAGACCCTCATTTTGGGAGAGTGCAAGTGGGACCGGCACCTCATCAAATTGGAAGTTCTGAAAGGCCTGGTGGAGAAAACCGAAAATGTCGTTCCTAAAGATGGGCAGTGGAAAATATATTATCTGGGATTTGCCAGGCAGGGCTGGACCGACGAAGCACAACGGTTCGCAGGAACAATTGCTAAATCAAATATACATGGAAAAAACTGGTCTGCAATCGGCATGGCACTCAAAGATCTGGATCAGATTGATAACGACCTGCAAAATTGGACATCTTGATTAATTCTTCATCGCGCAGTCTCCATGGTCCCATTACACCCACAGGAATCCGAACGGCTTGAAGCTACAGAACTGAAGAGCCTCCGTAACAACACCAGAAAAACAAAAGAGCATGTCTTCTTGTAGTCTCCTTGGACTGATGACGCAGTGTGCCCATGGGCACGCTCACCTTCAAGGCGCGCGTACTTATGGTTGGAAGGTCGCCCGGCAGGGAGGAGGCTGGCAAAAAGAACTTCGGTTTTTCGGATTTCCGTCAACGCGCATTTGACTTTCAAACACGACCACCCATTTTTATAGCCCATGCCATAATAGTCCAAACTATAATTTTGGAGACTACTGTGTTTGTTGACCGCCAGAAGGAACTCGCTTTTCTCAATAGTATGCTGACTCGCAAACATCCCGGCCCAGCACAATTGATCTTGATGTATGGCCGGCGGTGAGTTGGCAAGTCGGAATTATTGTTGCACTGGGCACGGCAGAGCGGTCTGGAATATACGTACTGGGAAGCCGTCAAGGAAAACGCCAACCAGCAACGTGCCCATTTTTTGGGAAGTTACTGAACGTGCCGGAAACTGCTGCCCCAGTCTATCGTTCATGGACTGATCTGTGGGACGCGGCCTCTTCCCAATTGCGGGACAAGCGGAGGATCTTGATCCTGGACGAGCTCCCCTACGCCGCAAATGCAAATTCAGCAATGCTCTCGGCGCTCCAGAATGCCTGAGATCAGCACTTTCAGAAATCTGAGATCATCATTGCCTTATGCGGTTCGCACGTCCATGTCATGGAAACATTGATTTCCGAACGGTCCCCACTCTTCGGGCGCATTACCGCTCAATGGCGCCTCAAGCCGTTGCCCTTTTCCAGTCTGGCGGAATTCTTTCCAAAATGGGATCCCACCGAGCGCGTGGCTGCATATGCGATCGTCGGCGGCATCCCCGCGTATTTGAACTGGCTTGTCCCGGATTTGGATTTGATTGGCAATATCCGTAATGTGATCATGCGCCCCGGCAGCATGTTTATGGCCGAGCCCGCTTTCCTGCTGCAGGGTGAAGTCAGAGAGCCCGCCAGCTATTTATCCATTCTCAAAGCCATTGGCAGCGGCGCCCATACCCTCACCACCTGCGCGACTTTGTCGGAAGCACAGCCTTCGAGGAGCTTGCCAAAAGCTGGGTGATTGCGCAAGGGCAGGCCGGGAAATCGCTCTTGACTTGATCAAGAACAAGTCCCCTCTTGTTCTGAAGGATATATGGGATGGCAAAGGTGACTGGAAAGTCCATTATGCGCTCTTTGCCCGCCGTGGTTTTACACAAGCGGCGAAGAACGAGATGCAAAAGCAGGGTGGTTACCTGGTTGATCGAAAGACGATCGAGCGGGCATTCAAGTAACCTTCTGTCGAGTGAGGTAACATCCCCGCAAAACATTTACTTTCGCTCTAATTGCGTGTAGTCGTGTTTGTGCTAAGAGGGATTTTGAGGTGTGGTGGTTGGTGGGGGAGTGGCTTCTTTTCAATTCCCCTTTTCAAATTGCTCGATCACTTATCGTATACCTTTTGTTCTTTTTCCTCGAGTAAATGCCATGGCATTTCGAAATATTTTACATTTGGCTGCAGTTTTAGCCTCTTATTTAAACGATTAGGCGTGGAGTTCAGCTTGCGGTCCAGTGCAAGAATAGCCACATGCCCTTGTTTATACCGCAAAATGCGGTACAATATCGGGTGTGAAAGGGAAACAGATTAAACAAGCTACCAGTATCAGACTTACATCAGAGGCAAAGCATCTGATGGCTGTGCTTGCAAAGAAGCTGGGCATCAGCCAATCTGCTGTGCTCGAGTTAGCCATCCGTCAATTCGCCAAAAACGAGGGTATCAAGGATAATGAGACGAAAAATCAATGAAACTTCCGTCCGCACGCTAAAGTATCGCAATCTGTTGCATTGCGTAGTCTCCTTGGCACAGAGCAAGTGGCTCGTGAAGATTCACGAGGAGCCCTGTTAACTTAGTGGCACTGGAGTGTCATATGGCAAAAAAGCCAATACCTTTCAAAGTGATCAAGGGAAATATCTACTCGGTTCCATTGTGGGATATCAGACCGAACCCATATCAGGTGCGAGTCGGGTTGGACGATGACTATGTCGCCTCGCTTGCTGAGAGTATCCGCGAGAACGAAATGGTGCAGATTCCGCAGGGAACATTACTGCCCAATGGAAAAGTTCAACTGATTTTTGGTCACAACCGTCTCGCCGCTCACAAGCTCCTGGCCGGGAAGGATGCCAGGTACAAATTCATGCCTGTTGAGATCGTTGCCGAGGTTGCCAACGAGACGATGTTTACGCGCGCGATCGCAGAGAACGTGCACGGCGCGCTCGAAAGTCTCAGACCAAATTCACATCATCGAAACGGCGAAAAAATTCAATTACACGAGCGAGGCAATAGGGGAGAAACTGTTGAACATGTCCGGCGCTGCAGTCCGCGCGTTGTGGCGCCTGAAAAACCTATCTCCTGAGATTCTCTCTCTGGTTGATGATGGGCAGATCTCCCAGGTGGTTGCCCGCCGAATCCTGAGTGCCGCCCAATTCCTGGGCGACCCTGACACCGTCACAAGAAGGATTTTGTCACTTCCGAATATGACCGAAGCCAACATCCAGGAGGCAATCCTTCAAGCGTTCAAGGATGCCGGGGGAGTCCAGACATTGAACTTGAGTGACGGTACTACAGACAAAATGCGCGCCGACTGGGATCCGGGAGAATTTGAACCCAGGGAGTGGAGTCAGGTGTCAACCGCGTTCCCTTTCCGTGAACTGGATAAGGAAACATTCAAACGACTTCTTTCTGAAGACCCCAACCCGCAAGGCCGCTACGAACAGCTCGCTCTCGAAATGTTGACTTATATGCGAGCGCCGGGCCCGTGCAAATCCTGTCCATTCTCGATCAGTTTGTACAAAATCACTTACTGTTCCATTTCGTCTTGTTACCGGATGAAGCAGGATCGGCTGGCCGACCACACTTTCGTGCGCTTGAGCCAAGAACTTGGCATCCATCCATATCGAGAAGACGATGGTCCATATAGAGAGGTGGAAGCGCCGTTCTATGAAGCATCCAGGGAAGTCACCAAAGCCCTGAAAAAGAAAAGCAAGGAACTGCGTCTGGTACGTGACGCCAACCTGGCCTATGCCCACTACTATACAAATTCACATTGGGCGAAGTTGGTGTGGGTTGGCCAAAAAGCAAAACAACCCGTAGCCGCGCCACAGGATGCGATTTCAGCAGGAAGCCAATCAGAGGAAGAATTTACAGGCGCGGATATAAATGGGTTGATCGATTACGCCACACCCATTTTGTCCATCTGGCTGAAGGACCACGACGATTTCATGACAGTGGCATTGGCGCTCCTGAAAATCCCGATCACGCAACGAACTGATCACGTTCGCCTGTCAGTAGCGCGCAGGATCATCACGACTGTTCTCGATCAGTATGATGGCGCAGCTACGCCGGAGTATTTGGCTGATCTGGCAGCCAGATTTGAAATCCCTCTGCCCAAAGACTGGGAGAAGAAGACTGCATCCTTCGGATTTTCCAAGTCCAGAAAATCGCAAAGCGCCTAGTGATTGCACTGGTAGGTCATCAAAAACAGCGAGATCATAAGGAGAATGTGAATGCAAAGTAACAAGGAATGGGCTCACTTTGTGGGGACCAGGTACACACCCAAATCCTTCATCGAAGAGGCAAAGTTGTATGGGGTATCCCGCAACATTCCGGCCTCCCAACTGAAAGGAATGAATTACGGGGATATCGTCAATCTCTTGCAATGGGGTGGGGAGCAGGCATCACTTTTTGCGCAGTTTACGGTTTCCCGTGTTCTGATTCGGGATCCGGAAATTTCTGCCAGGGTTTCGGAACGTCTGATCGAAGAGGGGCGTGCCCGTCACGACGATTTCGAATTCTGGAGGCGGCGGCGGCAGTGTCGTGCGTGAATGTGGGTCCTACGATGTTTCCGGGCGCGTGATCGTAGACGATGAATTTGTAACGGTTAGTGAACTCGTAGGCATGGCCGAGGAGTTCGGTGGAGAGCTTGGAAGAAAAGTGAAATTCATGGTTGGTGGATATATTGGTAGTGTCCCTGTAACGAGTGATGACAAAAAATGATGTTTGTGTTATGTCGAAAATCTATTATTCTCGAAACTATCAAAAGTTTCGAGGAGCAACGGAATGGATTATACGACATGCTACTGTCAGTCGCGGCGATGTTCTATGTTTGGGAAAACAGGCTCATCGGCTCAACTCAAATTACATGATTGGCAACATGGTCAGCCGCGATTTCGTTGCCAAATATGTGGCTCAATTATTTCAGCAAGAAGCGGTACAGCGTATGCAGGTATTCGCACAGATTTGGAAATCTATCGACGTGGAACAAAAACGCTGGCAGAAGGATTAAGTATTCGCGCTACATCTCGACTGATAAGAAGTAGACAAAGACACAGTCAATCACTGGTTGCCAACTTTGGGACTTCATAGTCAAGGAGTGATGAATTATTTTTTCCGTAATCTGCATTTGGAAGAATGTCAGTTGGATGAGTTGTGGACATTTATCTACAAAAAAGAAAAACAACTGACCGCATTGGAAAAATTAGCCGAAGTGTACGGCGACGCTTGGGTTTGGATTGCCTTTAGTCCAATATGTAAGATCGTGCCTGCTTGGGTGGTGGGAAAACGCACCTTATCCCATGCGCGCAGGCTGGTTTTTCGGCTAAAATCGGCTTCTGACGGGCAAATTCCGTTCTTTACCAGCGATGAACTGCCTCATTATGCGGATGCGCTCTTGGAGGTGTACGGAGAACAAGTACAACCATTGCGCAATGGAACGCGGGGACGTTTTCCTAAACCGTACCGTGTGCCGCCTCCAGATTTATGCTACGCAGTCGTCGTTAAAAAACGTGAGCAAGGACGCGTGGTGGAAGTCTCCACACGTATTGTTTATGGCACAATGCAGCAAGTTGAAGCGGCGCTTGAAGCATCGCCTGTCAGCCGTGCAATCAATACTTATGGCGTAGAACGTAACAACTTGACTATCCGCCAACATTCAAGACGAATGAGTTGCAAGGTTAATGCCTTCTCAAAAGACCCAGATTATCTTGAGCATCAATTGACATTGGCTTTTGCCTATTACCACTTTGTCATTCCGCATCGCGGGCTTCGCCAACGTTTACCGCACGCGATGCCAACCAAAGGACGCAAAGGTTCGTACAAAAAATGGAAACAGGTAACCCCTGCGATGGCGGCTGGTTTGACCGATCATGTTTGGACAATGGATGAATTGCTGAGTTTTCGTGTACCGCCAAAATCACTATGGAAATGACCTTTCACTCGTTACAGGGACACTACCTAATTTTTGAGACCCCTATGTTCGTTGACCGCACTTAAAAACCCGCCGCAAGCCGCCGTCCCTTTAGGGCGCGCGGAGTGTCACCTAAAGATGATCGAACGGACACTCTGGTAATTTTCCGCCAAGAGCAGGGAAATGATCACCTCTCTGTGAGGGGTTTTGGCTTCCGTCTTTTATCCGTGTAGCCGATAGCAGCGTCTGCTACTGGCGAGATACCCAGGGTCGGAGGCTCGGACTTTTTACTGCCCATGAACGACGAATGGAATACAGAAGGCGCGGGAAATCCCCATCTGGCGTGATCGATGGCGTCTATAATGGTATGAATTGGGAGGGTGACCGTCCATACAGTGATATGGATAGGGATTGGGATGCCGATGCATAATTTATTTATGAAGTCTATTATTTCGCAGTGCGAAATTTCCAACCTGGAGAAATTCTGGATCTTGCGTCATTGTTTGGGTAAAATATCAAGAAGGCGATTTGGCTGGCGAAACCGTTCCAGGGTGGGAAGAGATTATCGCTGAACAAGTGAAAGACTCTGCCATGACCACCCGGCAATTCTACGATCAGGTCGTTGAACATCACCCAGGACTGAAGGCGGATGGTTATGAGTTCAAGGAAGGCAAAACTTACCTATTGCCTGAATGTCAATGATGTGAAAGCATCGATCATATTGTAGAATATTATTGATAGGTCAATAGCCCATGTCCGACCCAACCTCCCTCCAACAAGAGATCGAAAAGATCGAAGCCCTGATCGCCTCCCTGCGCGAGACGCTTTCGGGTGATGCTCTTGCTCAGGCACTTCTACCGGTCGAGCAGAAGCGGGATCTGCTGATGGCCCAGTTGAAGGGAGCAGGGGCAATTGCACAGAATGGTTCCAAGGCTGTCGGGCAGCAAGGCGTGATGGTGGATGGGAATGTTACCGGGGATATTATCACCGGCATCAAAGCTAAAAATGTATTCATCCAAAAGGAAATAGATAAATCCCTTCCCTTTCAGGAAGCGCTGGAACGGTATCTTGAAAACATCATTGCCACGCATCAGCATTTGCATTTGCAGGGGATTTGCGCTGGCAGCCAGCCCTTGAGCGTGTCATTGGAGAAGGTGTACGTCTCACTGACCGCCATTGATAAGCAAGCCGGTGAACAACGGTCCAAGGAATTGAACATGGGCGAAGAGTCTCTGCGCCGAGAGTTTGGCTACTTGACCGTGGGCAGGGTGTTACAACGTTATCGTCGGTTGGTCATTATCGGTGATCCGGGCTGCGGCAAGACCACTTTGATTTCCTATCTCGCCCTCACCTATGGCCGCACCCTTTCTGGGATGGAGGATTTGGTGCAGGAGCGCCTGGGGTTGAAGGAAGCCAACACACTTCCTGTTGTCCTGCCTTTGCGCAATCTTGGCTATCATTTGAACGAAAAGCATTCCAACCCTGGCAAGGATGGCCCAGCTGTTCTGTTGGATTATCTGCGAGAGTATTACGAGGCTCAACAGATTCCCCTGCCAGAAGACTTCTTCAGTACCTATCTTAACCAAGGGGAGGCTGTTCTGTTGTTGGACGGCATGGATGAAGTCGCGAATCCCGCCATGCGGCAAAGAGTTGCCCAACTGATTGAGATGTTTGCTCTGCGATTTGGAAAATGTCGTTTTGTAGTGACCAGCCGTGAGGTCGGCTATGAGGGCGCATCCCGCATCGGAGCGGAGTTTGGCCTGGCAAAGGTGAGAGAGTTCGACCCGGCAGAGGTTCGTCAATTCGTCAGGGACTGGACGCGCGTGGTGGAAACCACCCTGGCAGGCGATGATTCCCTCAGCGTCGTGAGAATAGCCGCGGAAAAAGCGGAGAGTCTGATCAAATCCATCGAAGGCAATCCGAGGGTGGCCGACCTGGCGATCAATCCCCTGCTCCTGACTGTGATCGCCCTGGTACATCGTTATCTCGCCCAATTGCCGGAACGCCGTTCAGAATTATATGAAGAAGCTGTTGAAGTGCTGTTGGGTCACTGGGATCAGGCCAAGGGTTTGGAAACCGGTGCGCGTATTGCTGGACGAGAACTGGACAGTGGAGACCGCCGCAGTCTGCTGGAACCGGTCGCCTTCTGGATGCATGAACGGCAAAAACGGGAGATCGAACAGGATGAATTGAGTTCTCTTTTGAGGCCTGCGCTATTGAATTGGGCAGGCGATGAAGCCAGTGCAGGCAAGGCGGCAAAAGCCTTTATCAACCTGATCAACATGCGCAGTGGACTATTGGTGGAACGTGGAATGGGTGTATATGGTTTTGCCCACCTGACCTTTCAGGAATACCTCACGGCTAGAGTCCTGGCTGACCGCAAGGATTTGATCGAATACACGTTGAAGCGGCTCCCAGATCCGTGGTGGCGGGAGGTCATCCTGCTGGTGGCAGGATACCTGAGCACACAGGGAAAACGGCGGGCAACGGAATTTATTCAGGCTGTGATCAATGCGGATCGCGGGAATGAGCCCGAGCCATTCCATCATTTGCTGCTGGCCGCTGAATGTTTGTACGACGTCGGACCGGCACGGGTGGAGGGCGACCTGCTGGGAGAGGCCCGTAAACAGTTGCAGAAGGAGGCCGATGCACCCTTCAAGAAAGAGGACCGGCAAGCGCTGCTAACCAGGATTCAGGCGACCAATGCCCTGGCCCGCATCGAAAGTGGAAAGGTGATAAACCGATTTTGGAAACCGCCCTATGGGGAACCAGAATGGATGACAATTCCAGCCGGTGAGTTCTGGATGGGCAGTGAAGGAGGCTACGCTAATGAAAAACCTTTACACAAAGTGTACCTGCCTGAATTCAAGATCTCGCGGGTACCAATCACGAATGCTCAGTATGCGATCTATGTTCAGGACAGTAGCGTGAAGCCGCCTGATCACTGGCGCGGCAGAGAAGTACCAAAGGGCCTGGAAAATCATCCTGTTGTGAATGTCAGCTGGCAGGACAGCATCAACTATTGCAAGTGGCTGGGAGAGAAGCTTAAGCAACCGGTCACTCTGCCGAGCGAAGCCGAATGGGAGAAAGCCGCGCGTGGAAATACTGATAAACGGGAATATCCGTGGGGCGATTGGGCAGAACTACATTGTAATTCGACTGAACTTGGATTAGGAGAAACCACACCAGTGGGTTTGTTCCTGAACGGTGCGAGCCCATACGGTGTTCTGGATATGAGTGGCAACGTTTGGGAGTGGACACGCAGCATTTACGGCAAGTGGAATAATAAGAGGAATGAACCTGAAGAGGTTTTTACCTATCCTTATATCCCGGATGACGGCAGAGAAGATTTGAGCAAGCCCGATGACTTTTTGCGAGCTCTACGTGGTGGTTCCTTCCTCAATGAATCTAGGGATGTGCGCTGTGCGTATCGCTGCAGGGACTATCCCGACTACAGGGACTACAACTTCGGTTTTCGTATTGTGGTCTCCCCGAATGCTTCTCCCCTAACTCTGGTCTCTGGAAACTCTGTACTCTGATACTCTGAGAATCTGTACTCTGGCAACAGCAAATCGTGATAATCTGTTAGAAGGACGATCCCTTCCGCCCGAAGGGCGGTCGCGCAAAATAGAAAAAACCGGAGGCATACCATGATCGATATCGCTTTACTCGCTACCGGGGCCTGGACGGCCATCCAGCCCTATCTGCCTATCGTTGGCTACGAAGGCAGCAGAGGAGATTCAGAAGAAAGTCCCGGAAGCCGTTGACAAGGTCTGGGAGGCGATTACAACCAGGTTCGAAACCAGGCCCGCGGCAAAGGAGGCACTGGAGGATCTCCTCAAGGCTCCAGAGGACGCGGACACGCAGGCCACCTTCCGCCAGCAGTTGAAGAAGACCATGACCGAGGATGAATCCTTTGCCACGGAGTTGAGCAAACTGCTGGAAGCTGCGGGCGATTCCTTCAAAGCCACACTTACCGGCGATGGCGCGATTGCCCAGGGAGCCGGAGCCAGGGCAGTTGGCAAAGGCGGCGTGATGATCGGCGGGGACGTCAGCGGGAATATGTCACCGGCGATCACAATACGATTAACAGCGAGAAGAAGAAAAAGAAATGAGCAACCCCGATCCACGCGCTGAGATCGCCAAGATCGAAGAGACAATTCGCAACCTGCAAAAGCTGAAAGAACAGGGAGTGCTGCCCGCGGAGCAGGCGGATACCAGCATTGCCGCGTTGAAGCACCAACTTGCATCCTACTCTGCAAAGTTGGAAGGTGATGGTGGACTTGCACAGGGGGCTGGTGCAAAAGCGGTAGGCAGGGATGGTATCCTGATCGAAGGCAACGTGTACATGGGTCCTGAAGCCCAAAGAATCCACAGGAAGCACTTGCCATCTATCGGCGCGTACTGGCCAGCCAAACTAATTCCCTGCCTCTGCGCGGTGTGGATATAGGAGCATCTGATCCCGGTTCAAGTCAGGCGCGGATTGGGCTTGTCAATGTCTATGTCGATCTGGATACCAGAACCCAGATCAAATCAGAGCGGAATGATAATGATGAAGCAACGAGATATTCACTCCAAGAGAGGACACCCGCTCGCTGACCGCCTTGGAAGCGATCATCCAGAATCAGCAAATGGTGTTGCTGGGTGATCCAGGCTCGGGTAAATCCACATTCGTCAATGTGCTGGCGAATGTGTTGTGTAATAAGGCCTTGCAGCCAGGTGGCAAGTGGCTTGGACACGTGCCGGGCTGGCCGGAGAGCGGATGGGACTCTTGCTACCGATTCTTGTCTTCCTGCGCGATTTTGCCCGCGGCTTGCCAAGTCCGCTTCCGGAACAGACAGAACCTGCAGATCTATGGGACTTTATTCAAAAACGCCTGGAGGCGCAGAAGATCAACAAAGCGATCGAGCCCATCCATGACTTACTGGAACAGGGAAAATGCTTCTTGTTGTTAGATGGTCTGGACGAGGTACCAAACCAGGCGCAACGGCTTTTCGTAAGAGATGCGGTGCGGGTATTCCTCAGGCGTTATCCGGGCAACCGCGCCCTGATCACCTGCCGAGTGCTTTCGTACCAATCGCCGCAGGATAAGAACCAGCCCGAACTGCGTCTGACCGAATACCCTGACTTTGAGATCGCACCACTGGATGAAAAAAAGATCAGCCACTTTGTAGAAGGCTGGTATGCAGAATTAGGTCGGCTGGGGACATTGCCCAAGGATGAAGTGTTGGTCATGACAGGACGCTTGCAGGAGGCGGTCGAGCGCCCTGATCTGCAAAGATTGGCTCCCAACCCACTCCTGCTTACCGTCATGGCGTTGGTTCATACCCACCAGGGACGCCTGCCCGATGCGCGTGCATTTCTCTATGAAGAGACTGTGGATATCCTACTCTGGCGCTGGGAACAGATAAAGGTGGGCGGCAGGGAGGATACATCGCACCTGCGAAAGCTCCTGCTTGAGGCAGGCCGCACCGATGTGGATCTCAAGCGCATTCTTTGGGAACTTGCTTATGAGTCCCACTCTGGCAGCAAAGCAAATGACAACGACCGCTGGCCGACATTGGCGAACTACGCTTGCAGAAAGCCCTGGCATCCTTGAACAAGAACGATCTGAACTGGGCGCAACAGATCATCGAAACGATCAAGTTGCGCGCCGGGTTGTTGATCGAGCGCGTGCCCGAGGTGTACACCTTCCCACACCGCACTTTTCAGGAATATCTGGCTGGTGCTCATTTGGCATCGCAGAACAATTTCGCGAAATCCGCCTTTGAACTTGCAAAGGAAGGAGCGACTCTGGCGTGAGATGATTCTGCTTGCCACAGGGAAATTGGTCTATCTCTCCGGGGATATTGATAAGCCTGCTGGCATTGGTGGGAGAACTATGCCCAATGAAAGGGTCGGTGGACGATCTGCTTGCCTGGCAAAATGCCTGGCTGGCAGGGGAGGTGCTTCAGGAGATCGGGTGAACCGGGTGATGGACACGAATTTGGGCAGGGATTTGCATGAACGTGTTCAGCAACGATTGGTGCAGATTATTGAAGGTGGAAAGCCTCACGGCACAGGAACAGCGCGCAGGCTGGCACACCCTATCCGTGTTGGGCGACCCGCGCTTCGATGCCAACCAATGGTATCTGCCCAAGGAACCCTGGCTTGGATTCGTTCCCATCCGAAAAGGAAAATTCCTCATGGGCAGTGATCCTAAGAAGGACAAAGATGCTAATGAGCGTGAACAGCCTCAACATGAATTAGATATTCCTTACGATTATTACCTGGCGCGTTATCCTGTGACGGTGGCTCAATATAAATTTTCGTTGAGCAAAGTGGCTATAAAACGACTGACGAAGACAGTTTGAGAAGGATCTCCAATCATCCAGTTGTATATGTCACCTGGTACGATGCACTGGAATATTGCAAATGGCTGGAACAAAAACTAAAAGAGTTGAGTTCACAGAGAGTAAAGGAAGTTCAGGATAAAGATCAAGCTTGCTTTCTGGCAGGGACTTGCAGAAGACAAGTTGCATGTAACACTACCCAGTGAAGCCGAGTGGGAGAAGGCCGCACGTGGCATGGATGGAAGGATTTATCCATGGGAAAATGAGTTCGACCCCAACAAAGCGAATATGAACGATACAGGCATTGGTTCAACCAGTACGGTGGGATGTTTCCCATCTGGCGCAAGCCCTTATGGTGTGCTGGATATGAGCGGCAACGTGTATGAGTGGACGAGGAGTCTTGTGGGGCAAGGATTTTTCGAAACCTGAATTCAAGTATCCTTATAATTGGAGAAGAAGCGGGAGGATTTGGATGCATCAAGGGAGATATTGCGCGTTCTCCGTGGCGGTTCCTTCCTCGATGTATCCGGGAATGTGCGCTGTGCGTTTCGCTACTGGTTCAATCCCGACTTCAGGGACGGCAACCTCGGTTTTCGTATTGTGGTCTCCCCGCTGCTTCTCTCATAAACTCTGGTCTCTGGTTGCTCTGAACTCTGGGGCTCTGAATCTCTGGTACTCTGGTTATTGCAAGTCATGATGATCCATGCAAGAAGTGCAATCCTTCCGCCCGAAGGGCGGTCGCGCAAAAAAAATGTTTCAGGAGGTATCTATCGATGAGTTAGGAAATACCCATCTTCACACGCACGTTCGATTTCCTCACGCTGGCTGCTGCCGGTCAGCAACCACTTCCCCACCGCTCATCGCCATACCTTCACACGCCGCTCTGCTGGATGCCGCCTTCGACCTGCGCGAGCAACTGGAGACCGCCAATCATCGCAAGGGCCAGGCGCGGTCGGAACGGCTGGCGCTGGCCGATGAAGCCCTGGATAAGGTCCGCACCTATTTGCGGCTGGCCTACAACTGGAAGTGGTTATCAGCGGGTCAATACCAGCATGTCTCGCGCATGACGAGCGAGATCGGCAAACTGCTGGGCGGCTGGACCAAAGATCACGCATCCGTAGGAGAGAAAGACTTCCTACTGCGAGGGATATGCCCACAGGACCACGTGGCGGTTCCTTCAACAATGAATCAAGGAATGTGCGCTGTGCGTATCGCAACAGGAACAATCCGGACAACAGGAACAACAACATCGGTTTTCGTATTAGTGGTCTCCACAAGCTTCCCACGCTGCGCAGTTGCCAAAAGGGTGGTACGGGCATGCAACCTTTACCGTTGAGGCACAAATCAGAGAGAAGCATGGCCGGGCATATTCCTGGTTACCTCCTTCCGCCCTGCTCACGGCAAAGGCGGGAGAGGTAAGCAAATAACAACCGCCCCGCGCCCTGGGATCAATTCTCTGGCGCAGGGCAACTCTTATGATGATGTATAAAAGAACTTATTTCATGGGATAACCTGTTGCTGGCGTATCGTAAAGCGGCCAAAGGGAAACGCGGTCAGCCCAATGTGGCTGGCTTCGAATATCATCTGGAAGACAACCTGCTGGAACTACAACAGGAATTGCAGGATTTCACGTATCATCCCGGACCCTATACCAGTTTCCACATCCATGAACCGAAGCGCCGCCTGATCTCTGCCGCGCCGTTCCGTGACCGTGTTGTCCATCATGCGCTTTGCAACCTGATCGAACCGATCTTCGAACGGAGTTTCATCTTCGATAGTTATGCCAACCGGGTAGGCAAAGGAACGCATCGTGCTCTGGACCGGGCGCAGACTTTCTCACGCCGTTATCCCTACCTGCTGCAATGCGATATCCGCCAGTTCTTTCCCTCCATCGATCATGCCATTTTGCGTAATATTTTGGCCTCGTAAGATCGCCAGATGAAAAACGTATTGTGGTTGTGCGACCAGATCCTTGCCAGTGGTGTAGGTGTTCTTTCGGAAGAATACGAGATGTTATCATTTTCCAAAGGATGACCCTTCGACACTTTCGGCAGGGCAGGGTCTATTCGCTTCCCTACGTTCGCGGCTTGCCCATTGGGAATCTCACCAGCCAGTTCTGGGGAAATGTCTATCTGAACGGGTTCGATCATTTTATAAAGCGTGAACTTGCGCTGCCCGGCCTACCTGCGCTATGTGGATGATTTTCTATTATTCGGGGAAGATAAGGACATGCTCTGGAGATGGAAAGATGAAATTGAGGAAAGAATGGCAGCCTTACGGCTGACGATCCATCCTGCACATCCCATGCCGGTGAACGAGGGATTCTCTTTTCTGGGCTTTCACATCTTTCCGAACAAGAGACGGTTGAAACGCCGAAAGGGGCTATACTATCAAAGAAAATTACGCAGCGATGTTTCATGATTACCGCGCGGGAACGTTATCCTTTGACCAACTGACGGCCAGTGTGCAGGGCTGGGTCAATCATGTGCGCTATGGGAATACGGTAGGTTTGAGAAAAGCAGTATTGGGAAAGTTGATCGTGCCAAAACGCAGGGAGTAACCATGTCATTCAATTTTCCAACTTGGAAAGCGAATTTCAAGATCGCTTCCAAGGCTGGAAAAAGCGACTTGACCGGGCAGGAACAAACTCGATCTATTATTTCCTGGCCGCCACCTCCCTGGTGCCGATCGTTCAGGCCGCCCATGGCGGAGACTGGGGCTCACTCGTCGTGTTGGGCACTGCCCTGGGGGGCGCGGTCAGTACCAATTTGCTTGCCAACATGGTGCAGAAGTTGAAAGATAAAAGTGACACAGAAGTAGCACGCGAACTGGAACAGGAAACGCAGAGTAACCCGGTGCTGGGGTTAGAGATAGATGCTTTGCTTGGCGCTCTCGATGCTCTCAAACAGGCTGAGAAATCCCTGACAACAGAAGATAAATTCTGGTTCGAGACCACAATTCAGCACGAACTAAAACAGATTGGCAGTGGTGTAAAGTATCACGCTACGTTGATCGGCGATGGTGCCATCGCGCAGGGAGACGAGGCTGTTGCCGTGGGGGCAGGGGGAATATATGTGAAAGGTGATTATGTTGCATCGGGCGGAGCCAAATTCTTAGCGCCAAACGCAGCGGAGACAACACATCAAAAAAATGCGAAAGCACGAACTTCTTATCTTGAAAAATTGAGGCGACATTGCCAGGTGCTGCCATTGGCCGCGCTGGGCGGCGAGGAAACTGCCGAAGAAGACATCACGCTGGACAGCGTCTACATCGATCTGGATACCACACTCAATGTAAAAGCTGAAGACCTGGAGCTGGTTCGCCAGGGTAAGCAGAAGAGTTTCAAGGATATTGATCAGGTGAAGGAAAATCTGGAATTCCCGGTCCCTTCCCGTGATGAGAAGAATAAGGTCCTGCCTGTACCCGTTCTGGACGCCGTGATTGCCACATCAAAGGTTGCCCTGTTGGGAGATCCCGGCGCCGGGAAAAGCACTTTCGCCCGAAAGTTATTGGGGTTGCAGGCCGCGGTTCAACTGGGTCAGATTCAAGCCATTCGCGGGATTTCCGCCGACCTCCTGCCCGTGATGGTGGTTCTCCGGGAACTGGTTCCTTATCTGTCTGAGGTGAGCATCGATGAGTTGTCCGGTGATAAGCAAAAAGAAGCATTATTGGAGGTAATCCTTTCCTATCTTGCGGATGAATTGAAGCGAAACAATACTGAGGATTTCGTTCCGCTCATGCAGAGCTCTTTGGAAGATGGAAAAGTATTGATGGTTCTGGACGGATTGGATGAAGTACCTCAGGCATTGCGTCTGGTGATTCGTAAGGTCGTATCGGCGCTGCTGAATGAATATCGCCTGGAGCGTTTGGTGATCACCTCACACGTTCGTTCCTACATTGGAGAAGCAGTCTTCGAGAGCCTCCCCAGCTTCACACTGCGCGAATTCGATCGAGATAAGATCAGAAATTTTGTCGGCGGATGGTATCGTATTCAGGTGGAAATGGGACGCGTGCTGGAGAAGGATCGACAGGATCGCATCAATGACCTGTTCAGCGCTGCCATCTCAGCCGATCTGCGTGAGATTTCCAGCAATCCGATGATGTTGACCAGTATGGCAATTATTCACCAGAAGGAGATTGGCCTGCCGCGTGAACGGGTGCGGTTGTACAAATTGGTTGTGGATGTGCTGATCACCCGCTGGCAGAAGTATAAATTGGGCGAGGGCAAATTGACGCCATCGAAAGCCCTGCTTGAATTTCTCAAGGATGAGAATCGTCTGCTCAGCGCGCTGGAGCACCTTGCTCATCAGGCACAGGCTGCCGGGAAAGAAAACAAGAAGACTGCCGATCTATCCCGCAAGGATGCCCTGGATATTCTGGAAGCCCGGGAATATCTGGGCGACCCCGGGCTGGCTGGCGAATTCCTGGATTATGTTGACCAGCGTTCGGGTCTTCTGCGAGGCAACGGTGGAGAACTGAACAAACCAACCAGTTATAGTTTTCCACACCGCACCTTCCAGGAATACCTGGCGGGCTGCTATATGATACGGGAACGTAATCCAGCCCGTGAATATTATCAACGTGCGGCCGAAGGCGATACCTGGGCGCTGGCCGCCCAACTTGGCGCCGAAGAACTGTATTTCAATCGGCGCGGGGCGAACGTTATGCTTGACCTGGCTTATCAATTGCTACCACCTAAAAAGTCAAAGAGAGAGCAGGATGCTCGGGCCGTATTGTGGTCCGGGATGGTGGCACGCATCGCTGGCACCAGGGAAATCCAGGTGGATGTGAAAAGTCCGGATGGCGGTGAAAAGTATCTTGCTCAACTAAGACCTCGTTTGCTGTCCCTGCTGAATAGTTCGCTTCCAGCCATTGAAAGAGCCGAAGCTGGACGCGTGCTGGCAAAATTTGGCGACCCACGCCCCGAAGTGTTGGATGTCAATGCCATGCAATTCTGCTTTGTCCCCGCTGGAAAATTCATCATGGGGGAAGGCAAAGAGCAAAAGCAGGTGGACCTACCCGCTTACTGGATCAGCAAATATCCCATCACGAATGCGCAGTTCCAACAATTTGTGGAAGCAGGCGGGTACAGGCAAAAGGAATTTTGGGGGGAAGCGATCAAGGAAGGGTACTGGCAGGATGGCGCGTTCAAAGGGCGATACGATTATGAACCACGCGACCGTCCTGTTGACTATGGTGAGCCCTCCACCTTGGGAAATCACCCTGTAGTCGGAATCTCGTGGTATGAGGCCCTGGCGTTTGCGCGCTGGCTGGAGGCCTCCTTCAAAGCCAATTCCAACGCGATGCTACAAAAGGCAAAGTCAGAAGAAGACAAAACATTATGGGAAGGATTGGCGTCTGGTCGTGTGCACGTGACCTTGCCAACCGAAGCGGAGTGGGAGAAGGCCGCGCGGGGCACAGATGGGAGAACCTATCCCTGGGGCGAAGAGGCGGACCCAAACCGCGCCAGCTACAATGAGACGGGAATCGGGACTACAAACGCGGTAGGTTGTTTTCCGGGTGGCAGGAGCCTGTACGGAGCCGAAGAAATGAGCGGGAATGTTTTGGAATGGACAAGGAGTTTTGAAAAAGAAATAAGCATCCTTCGTGGTGGTTCCTTCCACGATGGTTCAAGGGATGTGCGTTGTGCGTATCGCCACGGGTACAATCCCGACTACAGGTACTACAGACATCGGTTTTCGTATTGTGGTCTCCCTGAATGCTTCTCTCTAACTCTGGTCTCTGTTCACTCTGTACTCTGGGGCTCTGAATCCCTGTTCTCTGAGGGGGGTGTGGGGGGAATCTTCCCCCCACCAGATCGGTGCAGTCATGAGTAGATTGGCAATCAATTCCTACTGCAACTTTACTGCCACCAGAAATAGAAAGCATCAAATATATAGACTGGAGAGACAAAATTATCGTATCATCCCAATAAATAAGGGATGATATGTAAAAAGGGGCATGGTTGAGTCGTCACCTGGATCACCCCGTACCTGCTTAGATAGGAAAGGAGGTCGCCTGCGCTAATATCGCTCCCGTCTTTGCTATTTCTCCAGCTGTCGTCGCCGCAGGGGATACATGCCAGCGGCTCGCCTTTGGATGAAAAGCCAGGCCAGAAAAGCATACGCAGGTTTATGCACATGTGGCGTATCTCCTTCAACGTGATGATGGGGGATTGCCCTTTTTGTTTTGACCTTTGCCGTTTATGGCTTTTTACGCGCATGGCTATCGTGCCCGCAGCTCGGGCAGACAAAACCAAATCCAGCAAATCAGATGGGAACCTGGCGAGCTGGTCTGGAATACGCTCTTGGTCGTCACCATCACCTGTCCAGGCGAACAAGGGCATAACTGTATGGCTTGCACCGAGAGCATCATAGGCAGAGCCAGATCCATTCTGCCTTCGAACGCGCGCGGATTTTCCGCGGCTGGCAGAGATGCCGGCACATTCCGGACCCATACCGCGGGCAATGCTCTCAAGGCTGCTCAAGGTTCTTCCACACAAGGGCAACGGTTCATCCCCACGTGTGTGGGGAATACGATCTGCTCATCGGTCAATGTTGCAGCTTCGGCGGTTCATCCCCACGTGTGTGGAGAATACGCAGTACGCCAATGCTTTGCAAGAGTTTTGTAGCGGTTCATCCCCACGTGTGTGGGGAATACGTCTTGCCCTTCATCTTCTGGGCATCCACCATCGGTTCATCCCCACGTGTGTGGGGAATACTCACGCTTGGGTTTGCGGCCATCGTGTCATGTCCGGTTCATCCCCACGTGTGTGGGGAATACGGCTTCCTCCACGACAATGTCGGTGATAACGCCCGGTTCATCCCCACGTGTGTGGGGAATACGCCATTCGCCCATGTTCGCAGGGCTTCGATCTCGGTTCATCCCCACGTGTGTGGGGAATACCAGGCGAACCTAACGCGATGATACCCCAGTGCCCGGTTCATCCCCACGTGTGTGGGGAATACTATATGTGACTCTACTGCAAGAAGCCGTTCTTTAATAACCGAAACTCGGGCTGAAAACCAGCCGGGAGCGTAGCCAAGGCGCCGAAAAAACAAAAAAAGAAGCGGCGGCGACGGGTACCGCTTCGCTTTGCAGACTTTTTGCTGCTTCTGCCTGCTTCATTTTTGCAATCAGGTAGAGTTGGATCCTGCGCACGTTGGTGGTGGCGGCAGAAGCGATTACCATGCAAGCGACTCTAAACTGTCCGCGCACTGGCAGCTGGCCTGCGGGAAATGGATGTTTCACCGAGCGTACGCTGGCCTCCACGGCCGAGCGCAAGTTGTGACTGTGATCTTGATGTAGCAGATAGTTTCTGCGCCGTTGAGCCGCGCGCATTTCCTGGGTGGTGAACGTCAGCAGATAGCGCGGGTCACGCTTTTGAGGTTGGGTGCGACAACGTCCATCCAGTTGGAACGGGCAGGTGGAACACAGCTCCCGTTCTCGCCGGACGCACCATCATAAGTGGAACCACTCGCGCGATCGTTCCAGAGTCCGGCAAATCTCTTCAACTGACTGACCGGCTAAGTGCATCCTGATGGCTTGGTGCCGGTCCGAAAATTCATCCTTCATCTTTGCCTCCGTAAGGTAATTCCTGCCGATTACCACACCAGGCAACTGTAAATCAGAAATGCGGGCCTGTCAGCATGATGCCAACGTCATTCCGAACCGACAGAGATGGCAGCAAGGTACTGTCGGTTCGCAGCTAGCTTCATCTATTTCATAAATTGGCTTCTCAAAAGTCATGAGGTATTCCTTTCTTTCTATCCCGAGTTTGCAAGACGGGCTGCCTGATTGTTTATGTAGGCAGTGGAAAACATTTTTATGAATTATTGCTGTAAACTCCCAATATTGAGCATTATAGAACCACCTGAGTAAAAACACAACGAGGGAAGGACCCTTCTCCCTTCTCCCCCAAAGGGAAGAAGCCTAGACCACCTTGGAATGAGGCTTTGCTTTGGAGACGGGAATTGTTTTGATGGAAACATGACAATCGGTGGTTATAGATTGTCTATGCGGGGATGGGTCCGAGGCTGAGTTGGGAGAGTTTATTTAAGAAGACTTCCGAAGTCTCCGAGACTTCGGAAGTCTAGTTTAAGAATTTACTTTTTCATCTTTCGCATTTTCTCGATTTCACCAACAATATCATCAAGAGATTTTTCTGCGAAAAGGGTCTCTCTTTCTTTAGTGTAATCCCCGAAACCCTGAGTAAATTGTTTCAAAAAGCGGACAGCATCAACTACGCCCAACTCCTTATAAAGCAGGGCGATGGCCCGCTGGTTAATTTCAATAAGTGGTCTTGCATCACTAATCATTTTTCAATCTCCTGAACCAAATCAACAGGGTTTATCGTTTTTACCTTTAGGTCTGTGACTTTTTTTGCGTTTCGTAACAACTTGTCTTCGCATCGCATGTGCAGAAATAATCGGCGTTGCCTGTCTCTGCCAAAGCGATGTGAAGAGCGTCAAGCGGTTTGATGCCAAAAGCCGATAAACTTGCGGCTCGTTGAGTTTCCTTTTCAGTGACCTTGATCACTTTGCTCGCGCTTGCCAGAATGGCAAGGGTATTTTCTTTTCGAGCAGATATTACATTTTGTTCGTTCTCATACAGTAACGCTTCTGACTAAACCAGTTCTAGCTGTCCAGTCTGGCAAAAGGCTACGATACCAAGCACCGCCTCCGATTCTAAAACAATCCGAACCTGATTTGGAGTGTCAAGCGGTCTTTGAATGGCGCACAGGTCCAGGTAAATTTTCACACTGGTATTTTAACACCTTTCGACTTGAAAAATACCGTGCACACTACGGGTGAGTCCGCTTGCTGGAAACACGACAATCGCTGCTTATGTATTGTCCGTGTGGGGATAGGTCCGAGGCTGGTTTGGGCGCGTCCGCTTTACACATCGACAAGTTCGAGTTTCAAGTCCAACGCGATGGGCTTATTGGTAGGTGCAGTTTTTAGAGTGGCGAAATAATATTTTGTTGAACAGCGTATATCGCAAGTTTTGATACCGGTGGAAGGAAAAGCCTTGTTTCATAAATTCCGATTTGATGGACATATCGGTAACAAAATTTTACCCAAATAAACAGGGACGTTTTGAAGCCTGTAAATTCATGCTACCACGTTGGTTGGGTCATCCCTGTCCCTTTGGGTCGGTTGTGGGACTTCCAGCTGCGTTTTTAGTATTGCTGTCGGCTCCACTTCGCTCAGAACGGCTTGAAATGCCACGGGCGGAAATATGTTCACATCCGCCCGTGGCATGGCTCTACGGTCCGTATATATTGACGGTCAGAGCGTCAACGTCAATGCTGTTTCTGCCGCTTCCGTTCGAGGTAGGCATATTCGCGGTGTGTTCGATTGCAATATCGCTGACTGTAGACATCTGTCTCGAATGGTTGCCCGCAATACTGGCACGTCCAGGTATACGTTATCTTGCGCTTTGATCGGGCGGCTTTTTGGGGAACGTTGACTCTACTGTCCCGTACGGGATCTGCTCCCATGCCTCCGCCATCTCTACGTGTTTGCACGTGCCACCCTGCCAGGCCTTGCCTGTCTTCCAACAGTCCAGGCAAAGGATACGAGTCCGCCTTCCTTGCAAGTCCGTGGTCCATGCCGCCATCGAAGGGACCAATAGACGAGCTGCTATTCGTTGCCACCTTGAAAAGGGGTTGGCGGTTGTGCCTGATCTCCTTCCTGTATTGCAGTCGGCACGGGTGCAGGTCTGTTCTGAGCGATTGGCGCGGGGATGCTCTGCTCATAGATTTTCACAGGTTCATTCTTCGGTGGGAACTTGCGGCGAAAATTCAACAACCAGGAAGGCGCACCTTGTTTGGTTTCTGTCTCTTGAGGGGCTCGTACCACAGCGGATTTTGATTCAGGAAATCGAGTCAATCATGCCGAATTGGTCATCAGAGAAGATTCGGGATTACCTGGGCAGACACCTATTCAGCGGCGATGACGCCTTCAAGAAAGTGTCGATGCTTTCTGGAGGCGAACGCGCGCGGCTGGCATTCGCCAAACTTGCTCTGGAAGATACCGATTTGCTTCTGCTCGACGAGCCAACCAAGCATCTCGATATTCCGTCACAGGAAATCCTGGAATCTGTATTGGAAGATTACGGAGGAACGATTCTGCTAGTCACTCATGACCGTTACCTTGCGGATGTGATTGCTACGCAGATCTGTGGGATCGATGCATTCGAGTCGCAAGTCACTGTATTCAATGGCACGTATTCGAAGATGAAAGAGCAAGAGCAGTTGATGGCAACGGTTCCAGATTTTAAAAACCGGACCAACAAAAAAACACTAAGAAAGAAGTAGGAGAGACCAGATACAATGATGTGCCCTTTTGCCGACATTGTATGTAAGCTCAGAGCACTTGAATCCCCGACCTCTAGTCTGAACAGTAGCATCCCTTAAAAAATGGGCAGAGAAATCCGCCCGTTCACGGAGCTAATTGTCTACTCTGTCTTTTTCAATATCTTGAAACGTATCATTGAGTTTCCTTATCGCTTCGTCGGCAACCCCAGGAAGCAGATGAGAGTATTTGTGCAATGTAAACGTTACGGTGCTATGACCAAGAAGCTTCTGCACAAATTTTGGGCTAGTTCCCACTGCCAAGTGGAAGCTTGCACAGCTGTGCCGAAGATTATGGAACGGAATAATAGGGAGATACTCCAATTTCCGGTTTTTTGGTGAATTACCCTCCGCTCAAAGCGGGTGGGCCTGGTTTTCCCTGGGATTTCCAAGGGGAATCCGTGACGTGTCTGTAGACACGCCCTTTGTAAGTTCAGGCAAACTCAAGAAGGTTTGGCGGCGCGTATAGGCTTCGCTTTCGTATTCGCTCAGGAGATTGCGTTTCACATAGGATACGCAGTCGTTTCATGATATCAGCGGAACGAACCAGAAAGAAGGGTTCCACTTATTGAGAGATATTTTCTTCACCCGCTACATTGTCAAGCGCTGAGCGACTCTCGGCAAGCGGCGAACTTTCCAGTGATTGGGTGATACGCTCGCGTAATCCTTTTTGACCCGGCTTGCGCTTTCCGAGACTTTTGAGGGTATCCAGCAGGTAGGCGGTAATCCCCTGGGTGAGCTTTTTGAGTGCCTCCGTCGAAAGCTTCTCTCCTTTTTCGAACCAGCGCACGGCCGCGTAGCCCATTACTACGGTTGTCGATGAAGCAATTGCTGCGCTCAACAGCCAACCCGGCAGCCCTCCCAGCTTACTGAGTTCCTGGAAGAGAGTCCTTCCCAGGAACCCCAGTCCAAAGGTCGCGACCAGTTCCGAAGCACGCCGTGGGGTGATTTTGTAATCATAAATGCGCGCAATACTGACCACCATGACCGACTGTGTAACCACGAGAGGAACAAAATCGATGACCGGCAGCGGTGCCAGGGCAATGGTTGCTGAGATCGAGGCTGACCTGACGATGGTTTGCCAGGCGAGCTGCCAGCGATATTCCGGTAATGCCTGCCCCAGGGCGGCGACCATCTCAGGTTCTGTGGCTGCGACTGCCAGCAGCACTTTCCCAAGGTTCTTGCCATCCTTGGCGGCGATCGGAACGATTTGATCGGGGCCCAGGTTCAGGTTGCGTGCAGCACTTGAAATGACGGCGTGCAGATCTTTGCGGTGTATCAGGTCAATCTTGTTGAGCACCACTACAAAAGGCTTTTTCAGAGCAGATAACTCGTCGAACAATTCCTGCTCGGTCTTTTTAATCCCCTGGATGGCGTCGAAGACCAACACCACAAAATCGGCGTTCTCTGCAGCCGATAGTGCCAGGCGTTTTTCCTGTTCACCCACACTCCCGACTGCATCGGCGCCGGGCGTGTCAACCACGGTAAATAAACCTGCATCTGCCTGTTGACTTTCCTTTGTCGTTCCTGGTAGGGGACTTACAGCCGCCACCTCACTTTTGTTCTGCACCAGTTGGTTGTACAGCGTGGATTTGCCAACATTTGCGGGACCGAGGATGGCGACCCGGTGCTTGCTGCCAATGGCTTGCCGGATCTGGGCGGTGGATAACTTGACCAGCAGTTTGACCAGCTTTGTGTCTGATGGAAAGCCGATCAAGAGTGAAAGGAAACTAGTCTGTTCATTCGGCCCCAGCATCTCCCAGATCTTGCGCACCGTTGCTTGAACCTCGGGAGGGAATAGTGTGAGAATGTCATCAAATGACGTCATGCGGATCTTTCCTTGCTGTTAGGGTTTTCTTGTTCAAATGCCTTGGTTAGTAGCCAGGATGTTGGAAACAACAGCAGCAGAGCAAATACGCCATATCCTAGTTCATTCAAACCGATCATGACAAATGCCAGAAGGAAGAACAGAATAATATTCCGGTCAGCTTTCATTGGAGGGATTATACCTTTTCATTTTTTATTCACTGGGGCAAGGGGTAAGCTGGTTTGCTTAGTTTGTACGCGCCCACCGTGCGCTCCGCATGATGGGCGCTTTGGCCACTTATTCACTATGTTTATTTGGTCTGCAAATTGCACCTTTCGAAACATAATACGGGAAAATCTCCAGCAAACCGGCAAACTCCCCAAAGCCCCCAATCCGGCCCCAAGCCGGCCGCCGGCACCCCCTTTTTATTGTTGGACAAAACCATGCTTTTTCTAGGTGAAAGCACTTGTGATATCACCTACTTGCCGAGCGTATCATCCCGTATCGGGCTAAGTAGGCTTCCAATTCCTGCCGACTCAGTACCTTTTCGGAGTTTTCAAGCTTCCATTCCTCGTCGCCGTATGGAATACACGCTACCTGCTGACCTTGATGGGATATGCCCGGCCAGAACCTCAGCCGCAGGTCGATACACATTCGGCGAATTTCCTGCAAAATCCTGCCTGGAGGCATCGAACCTTCCGGCTTTTTCTTCTTATTCGAGTAATTTTTTAGGTGCCAGGTAATCGCACCCGCGGCGGGGGCAGACAACACCAGGTCCACGAGATCGGTCGGGAACTGCATCAGGATTTCGGCAAGTCCGCTCTTGCGAGGGGAGACTTCTTCGACCACCTGTTGTTCCTCTGGCTGTATATCTTCCTCAACCAAACTGAACAGTGTGGGAGTGTCCGCACTGCCGTGACCGTATGCCGCATAAGAGGAGCTGCCACGCAACCTAACCCTGACGCGGTATCTTCTTCGATGACCACCCTTGATGCCGGCACATGCGGGACCCATACCGCGAGCGATACTCTCGGGGTCACGGAGGGATCTCCCGCATTTGATACATCGTACTTCTTGCATGGGACCTCCTTTCAGTAAGTCACTCCATATTGTTTCTTTTGCCAATCTGCATTGGCGTAAAACACGATTTCCTCACCCCACGCAAATTTCTCCAGCGGATTGCATTTGGCGCACAGGACAAGCAAGATCAGCGCCACATTAATATTCCCGCCCTCACACCAACCTTCCCAATTGAACGCCTGCGAGTTGTTCCACGGCGTAATACTTGCTGCATCTTTGTTGAGAACCAATTGGGTGTCCTCGTAATCACCGGTGATCTCCTCCAGGATTCGCAGGGATGGGTCGGCACTGGTAAACATGCTCTTTGCTGTTTCCTCGTCGATGCCGACGGCAACCAGAGCTTCGGTCAGCTTTTCTTTGGTCACTGGCCAGTCCGGGGGTTTTTCCTGCTCGTCACGCACAACAGGATTGAGCCAGGCTTTGATTTCTTCAATGTTCATGCGACCTCCGTTATCGTTTTCTAGGTTTGCGTAGCAGATAGGGCTTAATGCGAGCCTTGCGCAGGCGCTTGACCAGATCACCAACCGTCCCGTGCGAAACCTTGCCGATGACATTGACGTTGACCTTCATCCCATTTGCTGCCATTTGGTTTTTCAGGATGCGCATGATCAGGTAGCAATCTTCCACGGTATCCTTCCCGTCGCGGTATCGCTCGAAAGCGCCGCGTACCTGGGGGAAGCGGTGGGTGAATTTGCGCCAGTCGGCATGAACGCCAACCTTGCGCCGGTACTCAATGTCCGTGAGCCCATATTTCGCTATTACTTTTTTCAAGTGTCGGGAATTGTTCATCAGTTGGATATGCTGAGATGCGGTGCTGTGGCACAGGTTCACCATCTTGCCGATGGTCATGCAGCTCAGACCAATTGCACTTGCCAGTAATATGAAGGCGTGCCTGCGGTCCATCGGGTTGTAAGCAGGCGGTTTGAATTGCCATGCCTCTGCGTCAGATCTCTTGACGCCCCAGAATGCCCATTTCCCGTTTTCATGCCGACCATCTTTGCCGACGATATGAACTGCTGGAAGCTGGCGTCGGAAGATCGTTTGACCAACCTGCCGGGTCATAGTCCCTTTCAAGTCAGCGACTTGGCGAGAGGTAAGCCATTCATCGCCCCAGTGTTCTTGAGCGAGTTCCACCAGACGGGCGAGATGTGGATCCTGAATCTTTTCCGTGTCGAAGTACAGCCACGAAATGGGGGAGACGATCCAGCGGCGCAATGAAATCTCATGCACCATCCACGTATCATCGCCTTGGATTTGATGCCCAAGCACCAAACCCTTTTTGATCCATCCCATCACCGGACGGGCATCTGGCATTCCCAATAACCGCATGACACGGTTTGCAGAAAGCCATCCTTCCGATTTCGAGCTGGCCTTTATCTTTTGGCGTTGGCGAATGATCTTGATTGCGTCTTCGCTTCTGCCAAGGATCTGACCGACCACTTTGGGAGAGTAGAACGGCAGCAGCTCCTTTATCCGGTTGAGATCCTTTTCACTCCACCGCGGCGCTTTTCGAGAGGGTGCCTGGGCCATTCCCACTTTCAGGGTGTTTGTGATCAGCGTGCTCAGGTCATAATTCACTGAGATATCTGCAAGAGCCATGTTCATCTACGCTTTCTGTTCTTGTTCTTCAGCTTTCTTTGCAAGTCGCGCGATCAGCAGGGCGGCGGTGCAAGCGGAGCACACCGGATGGCTTGCAAACCCATACAGATCGCAGCCGGCGCAAATGCTCAAAGCTGCGTCCGTGACCATCTGCCACGGGGGTAACTGTCCCGCTTCCTTGAGGACATTCCATTTGTTGGGGGAGGGGGGGCTGGTCTTCGTCGATATCCAATTCAGAGACCTTGGATGCCGCTTCAAAGATGTTCTTTTTCTTCTTGCCCGTCTTCTTCGTTTTCAATTGGGTCAAGTGGTTCAGCACCGTGGTTGCCGTTTTCTTTGCGATCTTGAGAGTGGGCTGGGTGTCGGCAATCTGTTGGGCGACTTCATCACAAGCCTGCGGACTGACCTCCGCAATGTCATGCAGGATGGAAATGAACTGATTGGAGATGTACAACTGATCTTTATTGATCAGCGTGCGAGTCTTTTTGGGAAGGGATGCACAGTTGATACAGTTGCCAACATGCACATCGGTTACACCGACTTTCCGGGCGATCTCGGCATTTGACATTCCCTGGCTTTTCAGCACGAGATAGGCATCGCCTTCTTCAACCGGGGTCATTTCGACGCGGTCCACGTTCTCGACCAGGGCAAGGATCAGCATCTCTTGTTCGTTGGTCACATCGCGGACGATCACGGGGACCGTTGCGAGTTCAGCGCGCCGGGCGGCAATCAATCGGCGCTCACCGGCGATGAGGATGTACACATCAGGCTTGGGGGAAGGAGTAACGATCAGTGGCTGGATAATGCCGTGTTCCCGGACCGATACGGCCAGCTGCTCAAGTTCTTCGTTATTGAACCACTGGCGGGGTTGTTGGGGGTTGCGATCAATGTTGGACGTAGGGACGAGGATTACTTGCTGGGTTTGTGTTGATGTTGTCATAGAGACCTCCGAGATATTTGGTGGGATAGAAAACAGGCCGTGTTTACAGACATGGCCCGTTGGAATAGATTGTTGTTTCTGACTTACTTTTGTTCGTTCTGTTCGGCGGGGGGATTAAGGAATGCGGTATCGACTTCCTGGCTGAGACGCTTCACAGCTTCACAGGTGCTGTCATTCAGATCATCCACGGCATCAAAGACCATCGTGGTTGATTCGCTGAAGTCCCACACCAACTCGAGCAGGTCACCTAAGGGGTTCTTTTTATCCGAATCTGCGATTCGCCGCATGTACTCTTTGGCTTCTTTCAACTTGCCGCGAGCCACACTAAGCATGTTGGCAAGCTCGCCCAGCGCGTTCCGGACTTCATCTTTCCGCACCAGCTCCGGGGCACCGATCTTGAGAGCGTTCTGAAGCAGTTCATCAGCGATATTTCCGGTTTCAACCACGTAATCACCGTCGCTCTCGAATGTGGCGTATTCATAAATATCGCTGTAGCTCTTGAGCAACCAGACGACGAGGCTGACATAAAGGTCGGTGTCAGGGTTCTTGCTATCGATGACTTTGTAGAAATCCAGGGGACTCAGCGTTGTGACAAAGATGGGATCTTCATCCCTAGCTCCTGAGCAGCTCATCCGGGGTTCGCTATCGTAAAGCAGCCAGCTCACCGGAGTTCCGTTGACCTTAATCTCTTTTGCGAAAGCAACCAGGTGGTTGGGGGTGAGGGCTAGATCCGTATATTCGATCTTGGTATCGCTTTTTTCAGCCACGTAGGCGTAGATGCCCTGGTTGCAAAGCGATTCGGCAACCAGTTCGCTGTCCACCACCATCATTGGCACGTTGCGGACGAAGTTCATAACTTGATTCCATTCGATCTCAATCTGATATCCATCGTCCTGAACAGTGCTAACGTTGTAGTTTTGCATCTGGCTCCAGACGATAGCCTGATATCCGTAGTGTTCCATGACCAATTGCGAGAGACCCCAGGCATCCGGCAGCAGCTTTGCAATCATGGCATTTTGGGGAACCTCCATGAGAATAGCTTGCCGCGGGGATTTCATGTGCTCATCGTTCAGGCCCCTGGGCTCAAAATCGTAGTTGCCCACACGATTGGGCCACAGATCGGGGCGCATGGGTTTCAAAAGGTGTTTCATCACCGCCTTTACGATTTTCTGGCAGGCAGTATCGAGATGGACATCGCCGATCAGGTCGTTTCGATCGGGGAGTTTCGGGCGAACGCCAGAGATAGGATCAACTGTGAAAACGAGGTTGATATGGCGAAACACACCATCTGCCAATTTGCTGTGCGCCTGAGCAGCTTTGTGCAGCCCTTTCTCAAACGCTTCCGATTTCATGACTGCGTGCTGCCACACCACATATTGCGTATCGAACACCCCATAATGCTTCCCAATCTCCAGCGTACCCACACCCTTGACCTTGATGGTGGACCAGTGACCACGATTCAGAAGCTCGTAAGGCTTGACGATTTCCGGTGTTTTCGGCGTTTGCACCCAATAGACTTCCATCGGGTAGCGACCGCGCGCCAGGGCAACCGCGCCTTGGTTGACGAAATCTGCCTTGAGCGTCAGGACGATCTCAATCGTCATACCCTTGGCTGGCTCGTCGAAGTGGTACACATCCACCTGACCGCGCTCGAGATTGTCCGCAGAGAGAACCATGCCCCAGCTCTTGGAGCGGTATATGACCTGCTCACAGTATTCAGGGCGCAGGATGGAGAACACGCCGATGCCAGCAGGGTCCACAGCGGGGGAGCTTTCCCCCCAGCCAGATTCACCCACCACAATCAGGTCTTCCGGTTTGCAGCCGCAGCCGTCATCTTTGAATTGCAGGACCCGGGTTTCCTTGTTCCAGGTGACCGTTACGGTCTTTGCGCCGGCGCGGAAGGAGTTTTGAAACAATTCCGTCAGGATGGACTGCCGCGAGCCAAAGAAGCGCGGGGCTTTCTTCAGGATGGATTGGGACACGCCCATGTTGAGGGTGGTGGATGGTAATGATGATGTTGTTTGAGTCATAGCGACCTCCATAATATTTGTTTGGATAGAAAACAGGCCGTGTCTGCAGACACGGCCTGTTGGATGGGTGCTGAGCGTGTCTACAGACACGCTTTTGATGGGAGTCTCCACAAACAAATGAGCCTTTCCACGTGGGAAAGGCTCATCGGTAGTAGATTGATGTTATTGTTTCTTTTCTTTTTCAGGATAGAACTGGCGATAGACATTTTCCATGCCATGTTCGCGTACATCCTGCACACGGCGTAAAGCGGTATCTAACCCCATGACAATCGAACTGTACGTGTCTTTGGACATGGGCAGCTTCATTTTTGCCATTCGTTTCATCTGGAAGCGCAACACCAGGATTTCATTTGCCAGGATCAAGCGTAATTCCGGATCTGTCAATTCGGTATGCGTTCCGCGCACGGTAGCATGTGCGACTTTAGCGTTTACGAGGTTTGCGACCACTATCTAATGCCTCCTGCGCAATTTGTTTCATATTCTCAGGCGTGAACACCTAAAACAGTGCGCAATATTTCCGCTAAATAATAATGGTTGTCCTTGGGCCACTCTTGATGTGCTTCGCTGGAGCGAACAGCTTGTAGACCATCTTCAATCAGAGCGAGTTCGTGTGGTGTCAGTAGCTCTCCGAGCAAATCTTCCGGAATATCGTACTCATCACCTTCATCGGTTTTTGGTGACATCTTTATTATCCTCCATTTGTTTTGGAATTTCAAGCATAAACCACCGTCTATGCTTGCTGTGGTTGTGCTGCCTTCTTGGACCCGAAGCCAACCCACCCATGGGAGTGCTCCGCCCCGTGCGACCAGATGGACCCCATAGATCGATCCATTGTGTAGATTGTTCCACCAGGCGCACCTGATCGGCGAGCGTGTAGAGTTCCGCGACATCTTCGGGACGTCGCTGCCTGCCTCCGCTATGCTGGGCGCTAATATCGTCAATACGCTTCAAAAGGCAACGGAAGAAGATTCCAAAATCTGGAACTCGGACTGTTTTCTCTCAATCGATCAACCGCGTGGGGGAGAGGAATTGAACGCGCACATCCCCTTCATTTGGATAATTCTTTGCTACAGTTTGCGTTTCATTCCAGCTCACAGGCTGGGCTTGCGGCTTGACAACTTTCTCTCCCTCTTCAAGGATGGCGTGCGATGCGCCTGTGAGTGGATTCACGGCGTGGATCGAAACGATCTCGAACTTTCCGCGTCCAGGTCCAACGCCCGTATCGCCCATCGCTAAAGCTGCCAGCACAAAGTATGGCAGGAAGCGGAAGCCCTCTCCAAATAACGTGGTAGTGAATTGGAAGGGTTGGTTCGGCGCAAGAACATCCAACGGCGGCTGTGGACCTACAAAGCTATAGACACGCCTCACAGCGATTGGATCTGTTTGCGAGGCGAGCAGCCAGCAGGCGGGACACACTGCGGCATGCTCAGGCGAAGGATTCTCGGTGCGTCGTGTTTCCGGGTAGACCGCCCGCAGCATGACCTGCGCCAGCGCATCACGCAACCGCTCCGCGCCCTGATATTGACCGGGCCTGAGGGATGTGAATGCCCGCACCTGAAAGCGGAGGTGGGTGAAGGTGAGGGGAGTGGAATTAGGATAAACTGTCATAAAAAAAATATTCCAAGGGGCAGGGTATAATTTCAAGAGTAGTCAGTGAGCAGTAACTGGTAGCGCACTGAAACTGGAGGTTGTTATGATTACCCAACAGATTACAAAAGATTTCATCGTTCGCCAAATCGAAAAATTATCGCAGGATGGAATGGTGGAAGTTGCCCAATTCATCGAGTTTTTGCAATTCCGTGAGCAGGGACCCATTCAAGCAGCGGTCTCTGGTGCACATTCGGCATTTGGGATTTGGGCTGATTATCCCGAAGCGCAAGACCCCGCCTCCTTTGCTTTGAAACTTCGCCAGAATATGGAAAGCAGGCGGGATGACTGAGATCGCGCGGCTGGTTGATACACATCCATCTTTGTTGATGCCTGCGTGGAAATGAGACTGCCAAAGAATGGATGAATGGTTTTCCCAAAGGCGAACTGGCTTATTCGGTCATCACCGCCGCGGAATTGCTTGCGGGATGCCGCAACCGTCGTGAGCAGGATCTTGTGGACAGCAATTCCAAATCTGAAACTGGACTAAGGCTCAAGAGCGATTTCCAAGCCATCTTGCATGAAGATGAATAAATCGTCCCAAGAGTTAAAGAGCATGTAGCGAGTTAGGGCGCGCCATACACATAATACTCATAGGATTTGGCCAATCGCCGGCCGCTGCCTGTAATAATGATCGACATGGCGTTGCCAGACGTCCACCCCGGACGACCCACCACTTCCTGTACCACCGAAGCAAAATTCGGCGTGCGTTCATCGGGTCCGCCCTCGTGGGCTGTCCACTCAGGGATGGAATTCCAAGCGACAGACGCGCTAGTCTTGGGCCTGGAGAAGCGTGCCAGAATAACAGTTGTGCCGCCGTTTTCTTCCAACCAGAATTCGAAGGGGTAGTTTTCCCAATAAGCCAGGTACACAACCTGTGCAGCCAATCGGTGTGTGACGCCGACCGAATCGCCATTGTGATTGCGTCTGGTGGAACTGCTGTTGTTGCGGTGGATGAAGTCGATCAGCCGCTTGAGTCGCTGCCCGGATCGCAGGCTTTCTTCCGCAAGGCTGAAGCTCGCCGATGTCTGGATTTCACCGGCTGCGGTTCTGACGACGGGAATATATTTCTCGTCGTGGTCAATGATGAAGCTATTCTTTGTCTGTTGATTAGCCATATTGTGAGTCTTTCCTTTCCGTGTCTGCAGACACGTCAATTGGTTTCGTTGTTGAATCTTCTGCTGGTAGCTGAATTTTGGTCAACGGGCAATCTTCACCCGGACAGCTAGAGGCTGCCAAGCAAGGATGATCGAGGTACTTATGGAAGAATGCAAAAACGGCGTGTCCATTGCGGACACGCCGTTTCGTCTTACTTGCTTGTTATGGGCGTCTCTCTTCTCATATCGCTCGAGGAAGTGGCGCATTCCAGCAGGTTCTCGTTATCCTAATTCTATCCCTTGCTCATATGGATTGTGTGAGTAGTGGCCGCCTGTCAGACGTGTAGGGTGCCGCTACGACCATGACAGATTTCCTTTTGGCACGCTGACACTTTGTCACCTCTTTCATAGGGAAAGTTTCTTCGATCAAACAACGGTCTCTATACATACTTAAGAGTAGTCACCCACCCAAAGAACCCACTTGAGCTTGGAACGCACAGCGTTGTATAAACGCTCGTCGGCGGTGATCATCTTCTCGCCCAACTCCTCTGCAAGGGCGAGATATGCGGCATCATACGCGGCTTCGATCAAAACGCCGCGCCAGAGGGAGACTTTTACCCCAGTGCAACGGGAGAAGTTCGATGTCCAGGCCCGACGCGGCTTGCAGGATTTCATCGGATTGCACAGGGGAAATCCTTTTGCGTCGTTCGGCCTGCCAGACGGCGTTGGTCACCTCGTACACGATCAACGCTGGCGCTTTCAACCGTTCCCTTCCCGCGGCGTGTTCGCGCAAAACAGCCTGCGCCTGGATCTGAGCTTCATCGGGGAAAAACGCGCAGAGCAGAACGCTGGCATCCACGATCATGTTCTGCCCTCCAGTTCGTCGCGCGAAGTGCGGTAGAGCTCGGCAGCACTCACTCCACTCTCGCGCAATGAACGAGAGAGCTTGACCACCTGGCTGTAAGCCTCGAACTGGCGCAAGCGATCGTACTCTTCGGGGGACAGGAGCACACCGACAGGTTTGCCCCGGCGGGTAAGCACGATGGGGCTTTTCTGAACTTTCTTGAGCAGCGCCGAGAGCTTGTTGTGCGCCTCAGCGATGGGAATGTTTATCATGGTACCTCCAATTGTCTATCAATATAGACATTATACACGACAATTCATGACACTTATAATGCATATGCTAGTGCCAAAATTTTTCCTTGCATCCGAGCAGACTTGCATTACAGGCTTTGTCATAATCTCATTCCGAATGATGGATTTCCGATCCGGCTTCAGGCTTCAATATCTCGGCTGGATTCCGAATGGGGTGCAGGCAGCTCCACCGGCACGAGAGTCACTTCATCAGCCTGCGGCAGGGATTCTTGTGGAGCATGTTTCCGTTGCAGTGCATGCAGTAATGCCAGTTCCTTCTGTTCAACGTCGAGCCGGTAGGACTCGTTGAGTTGGTCGGCGATCTGGTTATCCTTCATCCACTGGATTAATGCCGTTTCGACGTCGGACCAGGTGAACCTGGGATCACCCATGCCAGAGAGCCAGTTGCCTGTAATGTGTTCCGCCCAGTCATGACAGGCTTTGATATCAGAGAACCATTCCTCGTAGAAGCCGTTGATGTTGTAATGGGCGATGTGCCCGAACATATTGCTCAGGCGTTGGTACATTGCCTTGGTGAAAGAACCCTGCTGGAAGCCGCCCAGGATGAAGCGTGTCAACTTATCTGCGATCCTTGCCTTTTCCTCGGCAGCGGCCCACTCTGTAGGCGTAAAGTCATGCGCTTGGAACTCACTTGCAGTTCCTTTCAGTTTGGCTTGTATGGCCATAAAAACCTCCTTGGAAATGCAAAATCCCCCGGCTTCATAAACCGGGGGATTGCGATCAGTGTTTGATTATCAACTCAGGTGTGAGTCAGTTCGGGCTGGATGATGTCCAGGTCCAGGTTGTAGAAGTGTTGGAAGCACGCCTAGACATACCCGATCAGCGGCCTTTTGCCGAGGTCCGACATCATGCCGCATTTGAGGCAGTGATCGTGATTGATTGGATGAAGTCGTTCGTAGGTCAATCCATCCACCTGCATCTCACTTGCGCATGTCCAGTAATATGCGGCCAGGTGCGCATGGTTTTCGACCAACACAACGAGAGGGGGAAGGAAGCCGACTCCCCAACATAACCGGCATTGCGTTGTGTGTCTTGATCCCTCGAACATGACATGCATGGTCTACAGATCATGCTTCTTTTATGCGACCTGATATGTCTGTCCCAACAGCTGGAACTCTGCCACATCTTCCGCCGCCAGTTTTTGACGAATCAACTCGAAGCGGCGCACTGTTGCCTCGGGATACAACCGCTCGCCGCATTGCAGGCAGACCTCAGCCTTCACTTTCACGATGGCCGTATTTACACCGCCTCTGAGCAGTTTCTCCACTTCTTTTTCGACCAGTTCCCCGCCGCAAACCGGGCATTTGTCAAAGGGTTTCATTACTTTCTCCTTTCACGCCAGTTGATCCAGCGATTTGGATCAGGACGATAAACCGTGATCAACACAGCCCATTTTGACTCTGGATTGTACGCCCAAACGCTGTGGATCGCCTCACCCTGAAAGTTATCTCCATAAATCAGACAGCTTGGATACGGCTTGTCACTCGGGTAATCTTCGATGATCTCACCTTGCAGGACGCTCAAGAAAATTTCATCGAATGTAAGGTTGTCAGCTTGCGACTCCTCGTCCGCATGGTCTGTGATGCGTATGCGTTTCTCTTGTAGGGCGGCAATGCTGTCTTGGATATTCATGGCAATTGATTGCGATTATACCCATTTTCGGGGTGCGAAACGATTGACTGCATCGTCCACCTTCTAGAACAACGACAGCTGGTGGTCCGCGGTTTGCGGTGCAGGGATCTCCACGGGCACAGGAGTCACTTCATCAACCTGCGGCAGGGATTCTTGTGGGGCATGTTTCCGCTGCAGTGCATGCAGTAATGCCAGTTCCTTCTGCTCAACATCGAGCCGGTAGGACTCGTCGAGTTGTTCGGCGATCTGGTTATCCTTCATCCACTGGATTAATGCCTTTTCGACGTCGGACCAGGTGAACCTGGGATCACCCATGCCAGAGAGCCAATTGCCAGTAATGTGTTCCGCCCAGTCATGACAGGCTTTGATATCAGAGAACCATTCCTCGTAGAAGCCGTTGATGTTGTAATGGGCGATGTGCCCGAACATATTGCTCAGGCGTTGGTACATTGCCTTGGTGAAAGAACCCTGCTGGAAGCCGCCCAGGATGAAGCGCGTCATCTTGTCCGCGATCTTTGCCTTCTCCTCGGCAGCGGCCCACTCTGTAGGCGTAAAGTCATGCGCTTGGAACTCACTTGCAGTTCCTTTCAGTTTGGCTTGTATAGCCATAAAAACCTCCTTGGAAATGCAAAATCCCCCGGCTTCATAAACCGGGGGATTGCGATCAGTGTTTGATTATCAACTCAGGTGTGAGTCAGTTCGGGCTGGATGATGTCCAGGTCCAGGTTGTAGAAGTGTTGGAAGCACGCCTAGACATACCCGACCAGCGGCCTTTTGCCGAGGTCCGACATCATGCCGCACATGAGGCAGTGATCGTGATTGATCGGATGAAGCCGTTCGTAGGACAACCCATCGAACTTGAGCTCACACGCACACGTCCAATAATACGCTGCCAGCCATGCATGGTTTTCGACCAACACAATGAGAGGGGGAAGGTAAGCCGACTCCCCAGCATAATCGGCATTGCGTTGTGTGTCTTGATCCTTCGAACATGATGTGGCTGGAAGGCACAACGCCTGTATGCTGGCATAACGGACACTCGATGGATTGTTCGAATTCATGGATTGGCTTGGTCTCGTGCATGGTTACCTTGTTTCGCATAGTCATTATATGACGCCTATCTCAAATCAATTGTAGCAACCTGAGAATAGGGGAGAGGAACCAACAGAATTACACCGCAACCGGCTCTGCGGCTTCAACGGCAATTGCCTCTGCTTCAGATTCCGATGATGACCCTTCCGTCTCAGTCTCTTGAGCCTCAGCACAAGCAGCGGCATGAAGACAAAGCGCAGTGCGCCCTCCAAAGCCCCAAGTGGAGCCTTGGACCCGTTGTAAATCATCTCGGGCGCTTCGAGCAGGGAGACACTGTTGGAAATGACGTTGGGATTCAGATGGATGGAAACTTCCTCGTTGGTCGATCCAACAACACTGCGGAATTTTCCAAGATCGCCTTTCGCGCTCGTGCAGAGATTCCCATTCTCGGTAAACAGATGAACGCTTTGTGCGCCAAGCGCCTTCACGTGACGTGCGGCGCCATAAAACGCTGAAGCTTCCAGCGAGAAGCGAACCCCTTTGTCTTCGGCGAACACCCCGTTGAAGATCGTTTGCAACGCCGGGTAGTTCTGGTGCTGACCCGTGGGCGAAGCCATCGTGATCGTATTGTTGCCATCCACAGCAACCACAACGATGCGATTCTTGCCTTCCTTGATGGTGACCCTGGCGCCGGAGGGGATATTGCGCATCCAATGGACAAACGCCAAGGGAAGCAGGAACCTGGTTGGCTCACCACTCTCGATAATCGCCTCATACATGGCGCCCTGGATGCCGTCCGCCGCCATGGTTATCAATCTTTCGGCGAAGACCTCGAACAGGACGCCATTGAGAACCGGGCTTTTGTCGTCGGTGTGCGCACTTACCGCAACTTGCAATGCGCTGATCAAAGCCTCGCCGGACAGGGAGCACACATCTTTGGCTTTGCCATCTTCCAGTTCAGGCAGAGTGCCAGCCTGTGTTCCCTTGAGCGATATGCTGACCGCCTCACACTCAACCTTCAATCCCTTGCGGGCTTCCTGCAGGATGGTAACAACGCCGCTCATATTGGAAACCAGGCTCACCAATGCCTGTGCATTGATCATCGCATCGATGCCGGAACCCTGGTCCTCCACTGCGGTCTGAACGGAGACACCCATCGTTCCATTGAAGCATCGCACGGTCAGGGTCCCGCTCTTGACATCCACTTGCATCATCTCATAGAGACCATCCCTGCCGGCGCCGCGGCTGACAACGCTCAACGCGCGGCTGAGCGCCGCCGATGGGATAACAGCTTGATTCTTGTTTTTTGTCATGGTAAACCTCCGATTAGTTTGAAATTCTTGAAACGTAGTTACTGAATACATTTTTGGACTGCACCGCAACAGGTGCAGTCACCGGTGTGGTCATTGAATTCTCTTCCTCAGACATGTCCTCTGAAGCAGGCATGGATGGTGTCCGAGCCGGCCGATCCGCCCTGGCTTGAGTTAGGGCAAGTTCGAACACGACCAGCTCAAGCGAGGCAGCGCGAACGACCTTTTCCTTGTCCTCCCATGTGCGAGGCTTTCCATTGGCCGTGCCTTTGATGCGGCTGCGGAAGACCATGATGCGGTCTCCCTCCTTCACATACTCGGACACAAAACTGGCAAACGCCCCCAGTTCCCTGGAAGTCGGCTTATCGCTTGTGGGAATGTGTCCCCACACCACACAATCGAACCAGATTTTCTCTTCCGCATCCCGTGACCAGCACGCCGGGAATTTCACAACGAAACGTCCATCGGGCGTATACGATGCTTCCGGTTCCTTCCCGACGAACATTTCAGCCATAAAGTTTTGATGCAGCATAGGACCTCCTGAAGTTAGATTTTTGATTGACGACATTTTCCCGCTTATGGTTATTGTTGACTTTGGACCCACTCTGACAACACCTGACGGGAGGGTGGGGGATAACTGTGGATGCGCACGAAGTCGTTGAAAGCAGACGTCTCACCACCAGGCTCCGGCTTCTCGCCATTCGCATACATCAATTCGGAAGAACTGGTCGGCGTGTCATTGGAAATATGCTGGAGGGCGGTGGATACCAGCAGTTCATTCTGTTCGGCGTCCCCGCCGATACCGGGGAAACGGACCACCAGGATTACGTTGAGGTTGAGACTGAACATGTTCCTGCCGACCGATGTAACTGACATGTTGCTGATGGCCGGCGCTGAAACGATTTCGGCTTTGATAGAGGGAGAATTTGTGTACGTCATATTGAATATGAGCCTCCTGGAATTTGGTTGAAATAGTTTGGATTAAACAGACACACCCCGGTCATCCATCGACCGGGGCGTGTGAGTGATGAAGAGTTATGGATCATGTATTGACCGATTAGGTGATATGGCAATGCCGAAGCAAATGCAGCAGGGTTTCCAGGTTGCCACCGACCAATCCTGAGATGGATCGGATGGAATATCAAACTTGGAATACCTCATACTTCGATTTCGACGTCGGTTCGCTCTTCATAGGCGCCTTCAAGCCATTCATCTTCTCCAGACCTTTCGATCTTTGGGGAGCGGCCAACCAATGGAGTCCGGCTTGGTTCAAGAATCGCTTCAGGCAACCCGTGATCTGGACGCAGAACAACATTCGTGGGGTAGTCCGTGGCATTCCCGATTTGGAGCGTGCACACGAGTTGATATCCCGCCCGGCAGAACTGCTTGGGATTGGATGATGGTGAAACAATCACCACATATTCATCGTTCGCTGCCTCATAATATGCCAACAGGAAAGGTTCAGGATTGGACAGGGATGTTTGTTCGTACTCGAATGGTGGAAGCGGGACACCAGCGGTATCAAACAACCAGGTTACTTTTTCCTTGAGCCATTCGATGTCGGCATTGCGATTGAAGATGGTGCGGCGGTCGAAGCCTTCCGGTATCTCCTTCAGAGTGCAGTATTCATCTGGCTTTTGTTCTGCTAACGCATAAGCGGTTGTCTCGATTCCGAGTGCCACGATTTTGTCATCGTCCCATTTCCAGTGCACACTACCCACATATTCACAGGGTTTGGAGAACGCGCCGGGATGCATCACGATCCCGCTCCAGCCTTGGGGGTGGTCCTGCGGGAGGCACCAAACCTGAAAGCCTCCGTTACCTGCTTCGAAGATGGCTTGCAGGCTTGAATTGGTGGCAATATCGAGTTGACGTGCCAGGTCGAGCACGGGCCTCATACGTTGATGTTCAGAGTGATATGACATGAAATGCTCCTTGTTGAATTGAGTGGTTGGAAATTGAAGTCGAGAGTCGATTGCGTTGGAATGGCGCCGCCTAGCTGAAACCTAATCCCCTCTCCTTGAGGGAAACAAAACCCCGCAACGAAAGGATCAAGTGGTCAAGCAGGTCGATGTCAAGCAGCTTCCCGGCCTGCACCATGGCACGTGTCACAGCCACATCATCAGGGGAGGGCGTGTTGTCCGAACTCGGATGATTGTGACAGACTATGATTGCGGAAGCCATGCGTTGAATCGCTGGGCGGAACACTTCGCCAATACGCACCTGTGAGGAGTTCACGGAACCCTCATAGATCTGCACTATGTCCAGGGCATGGTTACGCCTATCCAACAGGATCACCTTTAGATGTTCCTTTTCCAGCAGGCCCATGTCATATTGAACGAGTGCCGCAGCATCGGCAGGGGAGCTGATGGTTGGGCGTTCTTCACTGGGAATGTTCAGCCGCAAGCCAAGATTGAGCGCCGCTTTGATTTGCACCGCGGTCGCTGGGCCAATGCCCTTCACCGTGGCAATTTCCGACGGATGTGCCAGATACAGGCGGCGGATATCTCCATCGAAGCGCGCCAGCAATGCCTGCGAGATTTCGATTTGTCTCTGCCCTCCGATCACTACTGCCAGCAATTCAGTGAGATTGCACGCGGCTGCGTTTTGGCTTACACGGTAAGCAGGCTGTTCGCGCAAGGGCAGGGTTTTGAGTTTGGGCTGGTCATATTGCGAGGGGACGTAGAGAAGAAGCGGATCGGAAGTTGTCATAGTCCTCCTTGAACTGGATGGAATTAAACGGACACGCCCCGGTTCGATGACCGGGGCGCCATAGGTACGGGAAGGCTTTTGTTATACCTCCATTGGAATCAAAACGCCCCGGACAGGGCGTTTGAGAATATATTCCTGAAACATGTGATGCTGAGAGATCTTCCCTTGGACAGTCAGGCGAACTACAACGGATTCGTTTATTGAACCCTTCCAAGGATCATCGGGCCTGCCACACGGATAAAACGGCGACGTGGACCGCATCGGTGTCCAGTGACGCCCTAAGAATTTGTCCGATCATGTTCCGCGCGGACCCGGCGCAGTGTGCCGAGCATCGATTCAAGCGACTCGCCCGACTCCCGCCATTCCCCAGCAAGTTGGTCCGCGATTTCATCGACACGTGAGTGCTGTCGGCTCATGACCACCACGCCGCCGCCCAAATCGATCAGTGTCAGCAGATCGCCCTCCTCGATGTTGTTGTGATCCCTCAATTCCTTGGGGATGATGATGGTCCCGCGCCTGGCCACCTGCACTTCGAATGTGTTTTTCATCGGCTTCTCCAATTCACGAATCCGCCAGTCTGTGTGGCCGGATTTCTCCTGAACCCGGTCGCCGTAGCCGGCAGAATCCGAACGCACCTGCCTCCCAAATCCGGCAATTTTCTGGAATAACCTGGCTCTTTACCATCAGGCGCCACTCAATTCTTTATCCAGTGTATCCAAATCCACGAGCAAGGCGTTCATGGCTTGCGCTTCTTGGCGCGCTGCATCTGTAAACCCTGCCCTGGAGAAATACGCGTAGAGCACCTGCCACCCTTCGCCCGGAACGACTTTCGGCGCTTTATTGATGAGCTCGCGGATCACCGGGCGCGCGAGTGCATCTACTCCCCACTTGCACTCGCCGAGCAGGATGGCGTTATCGTGCCAGTTTATGCCTACCACGTCCACCTGAGCATCCGTCGCCCAGTGACTGCCGACGATCTCGGGGACCATCGGCAGTGACTCGGCGCGGGCTTTGACCAACAGCCACTCTCGACACAAGTCCTCGAAAGCCGTGACGCCTACGAAAGCACGGAATTGATCTGAAATTCTCTCCCAAAGAAGCTGGCCCCGCTCCTGCTCAACCAGCTCGGCGTTGGGCGCAATGAAGCGGAAGTAGAAACGCAGGTAGGGGTCGATCAGGTGGTAGCGGCTGGTTTTGGTAGTCTGCCGCCGCTCCGGGGGGATCGTAGCCGGGATGCGGCGCCTGACCAGGTGCAGTTCCTCCAACTGCTTCAGGTACGGACTCAGGTAAGAGGATGAAACGCCCAATGCATCGCCGATCTCCTGGGGGGTCTTGTTCCCCGCGGCGATGCTTTTCAGCACCGCCTCATAAGTCTGCGTCTCTCGCCGGATCACATCCCCGATCAAGACAAACGGTTCGGCGCGGAAGATGCTGGTACGCTGCATGAAAAGCTCACGGATATTTTCGGTGAGGGATCGCCGGCCATCAAAGCGCTCCAGGTAGGCCGGCACGCCGCCTGCCACGGCGTAGACTGCCACTCGCTCGGCAGCAGTGTAGCGAGGCAGGAAATTGTGTAGCGCCGAAAAGGGGAGCGGATCCACCGGAAGTTGGGCCGTGAAGCGCCCATAGAGCGGTGCCTGGTAGCCCATCAGATCTACCATCATTCCGATGTGGGAGCCGGAGAGCACGATGACAACGTTGGTGTTCTTGAACAGGTGGTCCCAGGCAGCCTGCAGGTGCGAGGCCAGAGAGGGGTCCGACTCGCTGGCGTAGGAGAACTCATCCAGGATCAGGATCACCGGCTGGCCGCCGATCACTTGGGCAGTCGTCTCGAAGGCGTCCTCCCATGTGTCGAAGCGGGGCACGGCCTGACTCTCCGGGTGCGCCCAGCGCCAAACGGCGCGGGTGAAGCCCAGACGCACCTGGGCGGGAGTATCCCGGTTCGCCACCCAGTAGATGAATGGTCTGCCGGACTGCTCTGCCCAATTGAGCAGCAGGGTTGTCTTGCCAACTCTTCGCCGCCCGTAGACCAGGATGAACTGCGCGCCGCGTTGAGATAGTATATGATTGAGCTCTTCCAGTTCACGCGTTCGTCCGATGAATTTAGTCATGTATAAACCTTTCTAAGCAGGTTATTATAAGCTGGTTAGATTATACTGCCTTTTGGCATAGCGAATATGTATTGAATCAAACTGGGAAAACAATTGGCGGTCTGATGCTTTGGTGCGGAGGCGAAATTGGATTCCTGGTGCATGCTAAAAATCCTGCAACAAGCCGAGCAGCACAACCTGCTTCTGCGCTTCCACTCTCACTCGCAAACTGATTTCAGATATTTCGCCGCTCTTGCGGTCCTGGCGCGGGAAGGTAAAGTTGAATGTGACGGATTGACTTCGGTCAAGCGACAACTTGAAGTGCGCCAGCCAGAGACAGTCGTAGAGACGCTGGTCATAGTTGTCGTCCATTTCGTTCTGAAGAGGTTGAAGCGCATCGTTTAGAGTGACGCTGACCTGTACCGCGGTCGTGAAGCCGACGCCGCGCGCGATGTCGCTCACGTCGAGCCAGGTTTCATTTCGGGGGATGTCAAGAAGAAGGGAAGTTGTCATAAGCCTCCTTGATATGGATGGAGTTAAACAGACCCGCCCCGGTCCGAGGACCGGGGCGTTATAGACACTTGGGAACATCTTACTATTTTATGCCGTGGTTTCCAGTCTTGGAAACTACGGCCACACAAATGTGAACGGCCTCGTGAATTGGGATACGTCGAGCAGTGTGTCACCGCGCATCGCCAGGAATTCAATGTATTCGTCCACCGTGCTGAAAGTGTATGTGGTACCCCTATATGTGTACGACCCCACACGAAACGCCGTGATGCCGTCCAGAGTGCCCCTATCTTTATAAATCACGTTGTAGAACTCGGTCTGGCTTTCCCTGCAGATCAGGTGTGTTCTTCCCGACGCGGCTTCCACGAAGGCGTATGCAACGCCCTGCCGGTTCAGGCAGCGCTCGGCCAGGTCAGGCTCGCTGTTGTGTTTGCACTTGCCGTGATCGATCTGGAATCGGATGATCATTGCGAAGAGGGATATTATGATCAAGAGGAGGAAAAGAAAAACGCCAGGCCGCGGATTTCAGCGCCTGGCGTTTCGAGTGGTTGTATCTGTGGCGATCATGGCATCATTTCCTTGAGGGTGTCCTGCAAAAGCTGGAGAACATCCGCCTGGGCCTCAGACGCGCGGTTGCGGCCCTGCCATATCTGGACCAGATGCTTGAGGGGGACAGGTACTTCCTTCTGCTCGATGTTATCAATCGCTCTCGCGACTTCATCAGACGCGCGCCCCAGGAGAATGCAGCCGAGGAAGCGCTCAAGGATCGGATCAACTTGCACATTCTGCAAGGCTGTTTGTAGAGAGGTTTGGGTGGTCATACGTGCTCCTTTCGAGGATTATAACTTGTGTTCATCATGGTGGCCCGCGTTACAGTTTCGGCATTAGAAGAGAGTTCTTGTCAGTCATTGTGAAGATGTGCCTCCTGGAATTCGATGGGGATATTGTGAATTAAGCAGACACATCCCGGTCATAATACGCAGGGTATGTGTCAACGGCGACGAGATGGGGATTATGGTTCGATCAACTGGATTGCCTCGGCGGGTGGATCGACAAATTTGCCGCCGCGCTTAGTTTGGAACAGCCAGTCTTGTATCGTGTCCCATTTGCCGTTCTTCGGACTGAATGCACTCTTTTCGCGATACACCGTCTCGTTGATCTTCTCGACGATCAGATCGAAGATTGTACCGGTTATGGGATCCTGACAGAACCAGTGAAAAGTCTTGCCATCAGGTTCCCGATAGGACTTCCAGGCACCGTTTTGCTGGACACAATTGCGTGCTTGTTCTGCCTCCTCGCGGTGCTGCAGGTAGGCATGAGTTCCAAGATAAACGGTGATGCTCAGTGCGATCGCCAGGAAAAGAAAAACGCCCCAGTTGATGGGGCGTTTTGTGGCGAAATATGGCAAATCGTTGACTATTGTTGTCATGTATTTTTCTCCAGCAGTTTTTCGCAGATATACCTGAGTTCTCCGCGCAGTTCGTGGGCCAGCTTGACGTTATCCTGCACCCAGCCCTGGGTATAGGATAAAAGATGATGATAGGGTTCGGGAACCTCGGCGACTACGATCCCGGCGATAGCCTTGCGGGTCTCATGGCTGATTTCTCCCTGCAAGATGTCCACAAGCAGGCCGCCGATGATTTGTTTTTGCTTCGTGTTCAGTTGAGGGATAGTCGTGATCATGGAATATCTCCTTGCGCGGATTATATCATTCTCGGAAATCTGACATGAGATTGGTGATTAGGCATCCTCGCCCAATATGTGGGAAAGTCGTGACCGGATCGGATCGTTCCTCCTGCGAAGGACATAGAAGATGACGCGGACGCCGACGACGATCTCGAAAAGCACGTACAGAGCGATGATCGCAAGCGCGATCGAGAGAATGGTTTGCATATGAGCCTCCTGATGGGAATTGTGAGATGGGTTTAAAAACAGACACGCCCCTGCCGGATGACAGGGGCGTGTTCGATGGACGGATGGATTGGTTTAACTTTTCTGGGGGACCTCCTCGCTATAGTTACCCATTTCATAGCAAATATGACACGGGTGTTGACCAGGCTGATTGACCGTCGGTGGCGGCTCTGCTTCGGAAATGGCAACCACCACCTTACCTCTCGGCAACCAGATAACACTTGGTTGCAGTTCTAGCCCGGCGGATGCACTACGGGCATCCGGGAGACGGCGCATGAACCGGAGCGCTAAAACCATCTCCACCTCGCGAAATGGAAGTGCATTGAGCTCATCATCACCGAAACGTTCGGCAATATTCTGGGCTGCATTCTCATCCGCGTTGGCTTCAAAGCCGCACCACAGGCATTGAAACAAGGCTTGTGAGCGGCGGTTCATCGAAATAGTGAAACCACAATGCGAGCATTGCTGGCTGGAATAAGCTGGTTGAACTGAGCGATAACGGATGCCCCGTTCATCCAGCTTGAACTTGAGTTTGTCGCGCGCGTAGCCCAATTGCGATGCTCGCAAAGCGCGGTTCATTTGACGCGACTTGAAACGCATCTCCTTGACGGTCAATCGCTCAACCGCCACCGCCGTACCCGGAGGCAGGTCAGCTATCACCTGGTTCAAAGCCTGTCCAATCTCGTTGCGGGCAAAGGCTTCGGCTCGCTGGTCGGCCAGGTCAATGGTCGGCATCCCTTTGCGTTTCAAGCAAGCGTTGAGTTTCTGCTTACGGCGACGTTTGGCTACAGTTCGTTCAACCCGCCGACGAAGTTCAGGGCTAATTTGTCCATAGCGACGGCCTTCTGAAGTAGAGACGATGGTCACCATGCCAATATCAACCCCGATCACGGCCTTGGATTTGGGTTTTTTACCGCGCCGCTCAACGACGAAGGTGGCGTACCACTGTCCCTCACGCCGGTTCAGGGTGACGCCGGTACAGAGTTTGGGAAATTCGGCTATCGTCTCTTTAGCTCGTCCGTACAGGGTCAGGGGAACACGAATAGGTTTTCCGGCCTCCAACGTCGAAATTCTGAGCCAAAAATCAAACGTGGGAGTTTCAGAAGGCTCAATGACAACCACATTGGCATTGGCCTGGAGACAGATATTGCGCAAGACAGGCGGGTTCTGGCTCTCGTTACTGTACCACGATTGGACAATACCACAAGCTTGTTGCCAGGCGCATCGCTGCCAGCGGTCGGATAAGCGGGTCGGGATGTCCTGCTCAGGAATATCAGCGTATTTGTTGGGTTGGCGAACTTCGTGCCCGATCAACCAATCCACATATGCCTGGACGACCCGCCCGTATTCAGCAGCCAGTTCATCCAGCTTGTGCAGTTTGCCGGAATTAGCCTGATTCAGTTTGAGATGAGTGATGGCCTTTTTCACCGTTTTCCAACTCCACGATCATCCATTCCGTTTCAATCTGGCGGCTGTATCACCAATAACTGCTCAATGCAATTGAACCCGAAGCGGGTCAAACGGCCTTTGTGTTCCACCACGATCAAGATGATGGTGGGATCGGTCAACAATTTAAGCAGCTTGGGGCGAGCGTTGTTGACATCCGAACCAATCTCTTTTACGACTACTGTCGTGATCATAGCCCGATATTCTTGTTCAGTCCGATTTTGAACAAGTGTTCCTATTTGTCAACAGATGTCACAAAATGGATAATCAAATTCTATACCGAGATTTGGTTATCGAAGGGTGGTGTGGGAGTTGGTGGAACGAGCCGCGGCCAAACCGGTCCCCAGTCACGGATGAACGTGAAAGCGACGACCGTGAGGATCGCGAGTGCAACGAACCACAACCACGTGATTCGATCTTTCCTGGCCTGCTTGAAGCTTGCCAGAAGAACAAAGAACAAGGGGATCAGGGTGCCGACTCCAATCACGTTGAACAGCATGGCCAGGTGGGGGAACTGATCGGTCGCAAGTTGAATGACGGCAAAGATGGCTGCCATGATCAACAGCAGATTATGGAGTTTCATGGACCTCCTGTCTTGTTGCGAAACAACTCATGCAAGCCTCTTGCAATATCGGCTTTCACGCCGGCCTGACGGTTTTCGGGGTACCAGTTCTTGCCGCGATTCCGCAAATATTCCTTGTCTTCTTCATGCGGCAACGGCGCAAGTATGAACGCGGGAAGTTCAGCAGTGGCCGCATCAATCGCAGCCAAGATCGAGAAGGCCAAACCTTCCAGGCGTTCTCTTGTGCTCATATCGGGTAGCTTGTCCCAATACTTTACGTACCCTCCGATATTATCGAGGAATTGTTCTCTGACTTCTTCTTCCGTGTATTCTCTTGGTTCATTCATATGGCTCGCCTTCCTTTTCTTACGAAATGATTGGCGGCCACCAGCCGCTTAGGAAAGCCTCGTCCGGGTCCAGATCATTGGGCGGGAACAACACTGCATATCTGCGTTTCTTTCCGCGCAAGGCAGTGGTGATCATCTCGACCCAGTCGGCGCCGGCCTTATCCATGTCGCGGATCAGGAAATAATCGTAATCATGTTCCGCCAACCAGTCCAGTATTTCGAACGAGGGCGACGCGCCATTGGTGTATACACACACGTATTCCGGATACAAACGTCGTTGATCCAGGCACTGTGCTCCGACAAGCATATCGAAGAGACCCTCGACGATCACGACGCCGCGGATGCGCGGAGTGATGCGCCAGGCGCCCAGGGGCGTAGATCTCTCGCCCCATGTCCGGTTGAGAAGGATCTGAAACTACTGATCAGGTTTTCGAGATATTGATTTTGAAATTCCATGGAAACCTCCTTAAACACGGTCAGCCCGGTACATGACCGGGCTGACCACTTGACCAATACGATATGGGGCAGTTTCAGAACAATGTAAGTTGTCCGTTCTCTACCTTTTTCTGAGCCTTCGTCATGCCCTTCCTGGGCATCACAGGTTTCACCGGCATTTCCAGGAAGTCGTCCAGGCTCATTTGATCACCGCTACCCGCCAAAATACTGCGGGTGAAACCAGCCATCAAAGCGGCTGACTCTGCCCGGCTTTCGAGTTGCGCCACTGATTCCTGCGTAACAGGTATTGCATCTGGGACAATGGTCGGAACGGCGATCAGTTCCTCCTCGGCATACACAGGTAAGGTCATCGTTGCGTGGATTTCATCGATACGTCCCAGGATCGCATGGATGTCGAACTCCAAGACCTGCTCGGGTTCGGATGTACCTTCCTCCTCGACCGCGATTTCCTCAATACTATTTTCGTCCTGTTCTTTCGCCTCATCCTTCCGCAAGTCAATCCCGGCTTTGATCAATTCCTGGTCCAGCTCCGTCAAGCGTGCTACCAGAGCTTCCAGTTTTTCAGCCTTCTCCCAGGGGTCTTTCAGGAGAGCTTCGAGCGTTTCGATCTCCCGCACGAGGAACTCTCTGCGCTCTGTGCTTTTCTTGATCTCGCCATCAATCGAGCGTATGGCTGCATCCACACTGGCGATCGTACCAGCATCCGAATCGGAGACGTGTGCCACCAACACCTGCGGAACGTTGTAGTCCAGGATGATGTCTACGCCGCCATTCGGATCTACCACAAGGTCGGACATACTGCGTTCGCTATTGGGCTTCGCCCGTAACCACATCACAAAACCGCGATAGGAGCCAGCTGCCTTCCTTGTTTCTTTGCCGGTGCGTTCGGCATCTAATTTCACCGCGCGAGCCATCTCGATCAACTGCTGACCGGCCAACCTGCGCTCGGTATATTCTTTTCCATCAACTTTCATGGAAAACTGATCAGAGGTGTGGCTGTCACGCACTTGTGCGCCAATACCCAGGTTGCGAATTCGGATATTGGTCTGTTCGAGTTCTTCCTTGCGGCTGGCAAGCTGGCGCTGTGCATTGCGGCGCTCGTTCTGCCAGGAGAGGCGCAATTGCTCAAGCTTCATGATTTCGTTCTGAGCCATCACACGTTCCATGATCTTCGGGTTGCCGCTGGCCAGGGCCTTGATCTCTGCCATGGAGAGTACCGTTTCACCGATATCATCCATTTCACGGACATCCGTCTGACCGGTCAGGAATTGCTCAATGAACTTGGCTTTCGTCTCGAGAATTTGCCAAACATAAGCGTCAAAACTCAATTCAACAATGTACACGAAGGAGAAGACCTCCGGATACATGTTGCCCTGGCGAATGAGGCGACCTTCGCGCTGCTCCAGGTCCGCCGGGCGCCACGGAGCATCGAGGTGATGCATGGCAAGTGCCCGTGTTTGCACATTCATACCGGTGCCCATCTTTTCAGTGGAACCGATCAATATACGGATGCGACCCTCGCGTACGGCTGTGAACAGTTGAGATCGTTCGGTCGGGCCTTTTGCATCGTGGATGAATGCGATTTCAGAGGGATGGACGCCCAGCTTCACGAGCTTCGCCTTAATGTCAGCGTAGACATTTTTGAAGAAGACGACTTCCTCTTCCGATTCCTGGGGAGCAGCATTTTCATTCTCATCGCTGTCCTTCACAACCGCGCTATCCTTGTGTGGTTTGGGTGTACCCAGATCACAAAACACGATCTGTGCCGACTTGCGTTCCTTCGTGTGGTGGTAGATTGCCGCAATGTTCTGGGTGGAGACATTGATCTTCGACAATGGGATATCTGCCATGCCGGGGATTGCTAACCGCAAGTCGAGCGCCGCCTTTCTTCCGTCGCCAACCACTTTTAACATGTTGTCTTCTCGAGGGTCCACCTGTCCGCCGCGGATTTCCCCGGCTCGTTCCGCCAGTATCTTCACGTACTCCTTCAACTGCCTGGAGCCCGGGATTTTTACAGCAGTAGGCTTTTCGCAATACAGATGCGGGCGGTCCACCTGACCATTTACATCCTTGAACCTGCGCAAGATCATGAACTGCGACAACATCGCCGAAAGTTCCGGGATGTTGGAGAAGCGCGCCAGGCGGGTGTTCACTCGAAAACCGCTGCCGTCTGGCGTCATCTCAGGCATCATCACCACGTCTGCGAACATCTGTGCCCACGAGTCAAAGTGAGACAGGCCCATCTCAACCAGTTGGTCATAGCTGAAATAGCGCTGCAGGGTGAATGTTTCTGCCATCGTGTTCGAGATCGGCGTGCCAGTCAAACCCATAAAGCGGCCGCCGCGCTGCATCAAGTCTCGGACTTTCACGAACATATCGAACGCACGCTGCGAGTCGGTATTGGGAAGCCCAGCGATACGGGTCATCTTCGTATGGCAGTAGAGATTTTTGTACGCGTGGAATTCGTCTACCACCAACATATCAAGCCCCATCTCATCCCACGTGATCGTATCGGTGCTGTCTTTGTCCATCTCGGACTTGTTGATCAACTTTGCTTCGAAGCGCTTGATGGCTTTCTCGATTTGCTTGCGGGCGCGGTTGTCGACTTCCTTTTCGGCCTTGATCCTCTGCAGGAAGTCACGCAGTTCTTCGAGTTCTTCCTCGACAAACTTATTCAAAGTTTCAGGCTTTACAGGGAGCATCTTGAACGAGGATTGAGGAACGATTACCGCGTCCCATTTCCCTGTCGCAATACGGCTCATAAATTGCCGGCGCTTGCTCTTGCTGAGGTCATCCTTCCCTGCGCACAACACGTTGGCGTTTGGATAGGCCAGCAGGAAGGCATCGCGCCATTGTTCTGTTAAGTGGTTGGGCACTACCAGTAAGGATTTGTGCGCCGAGCCCAGGCGAATGGCTTCCATCACTGCGATGATGGCGGTCAATGTCTTGCCAAGCCCGACCTCATCACCGACGAGTGTGGCTGCGCGCTGCAGACTGAACCAAACAGCATCCTTTTGAAGCGGGCGGGGGATAAGAAGCTTCGATAGACCGGGCAGGGTCAAGTGAGAGCCGTCAGAGTGCGGACGGACAAACACGTTAAAACGCGCGTTGTAGATCTGCGCAAGATGTTCGGCGCGCGCGTCGTCCGACCAGAGCCAGGTATCGAACCGGGTCTTCAGTTCTTCCAGCTTGGCCTGTGCCGCAATCGTTTCCTGCTGATTGAGAACACGCTTCTCCTTTCCCTGCGCATCTTCCATCGTATCGTACACAACCGGTGTTTGCGCATTCAAGCCAGCTTCGATCAGTTCCAATCCTGTGTATCGCTTCGTGCCATACTTGGAACTGTTTTCGGCAGGCATATAGCCTCGCTTGTGCGTTACGGTCCACGTACCAAGCTTGGGGATGTACGTGACCTGCATCGTAATACCCGGCAGAAGTTCCTCGATGAACTGAGCAACATACCTGGCAGGGATCCAGCCAGATCCAAGGCGAGCCTTGATCTGTCCAGGCTTGAGAGGTTTGGGCATTGCCTTGATCAGAGCCTCAACCGTGACTTTTAGTTTCGGCTCGATGGTTACCAGGGCACGCGCCTTTTCCAGCTTTTCAGCGATGTTCCCGGAGAGGTACACATCACTCAGGGCAAGTCCACCTTCCGGTGTCCACAGAACCCGGTCACCTAACTCCACCAGAGCTTCATCCACTGTTACGCGAGCGAGGTCCGCGATCATTTCTATATCAACAGTCCCGCGTTGGTTCAGACAGTAGAGCAGGGCATCTGTACAGTTCTGGATGCCTTCTGTCGAAGGCGAAGAGCGCACCGTGGATTCTGTGAAGATCAACGCCTTTTGCGCCGAGTTTGTCAATGGCGAGTAATCGTTTTCCAGGGCAAGCAGGAAGGGGAGAGCGGGGCTATTTTCCAACAGGCGTTGATGCAGTTTGTTGGTGATCGGCCCGTAGCGCATGACAAAGGTGTCGTAAGCCTTGTTGAGCGTATCGCGCTGCACGGTAACCGGAAGACCTGTGACGCCTTTCGTTTCGAGGTCGAGCAAACGACGGGCGGCATCGTAGATGCTGCGCAGGCCTTCCAGGCGGCGAACATGGTCCACTGGCAGATTGGGTTTAATTTCGATGATATGGGCGGGTGGTACAACTTCAACCACCGCCTCCATTTCCTTACTGACTGCCTCACGACCCTCGAGCATTGCATCTTCGGGTAATGCTTTGGTAAGGATCTCTGCCACCACCTCGCCGATTTCTTTTTCACCTTCGTACTTAACGGTGTATTCATCCCTGGTGTACATGCCGCGTTTGGTGCTGCGCTGGCCGACGATCCACTCGGGATGCTCGTAGTAGATGCAGTTCTCACGGAGCTTCTCTACCGTGTCATCATCGGCCTCGTAGTTGTATTCACGACCGCCATCCACCATGTAGGTATTGATCCACGCCGGCAGATCTTGTTCCTCGAGCGGCTTGTGATGCTTGCGAAGGATGATGATGTCAGTCACAACCTGGGTGCCGGCATTGGCAACAAAGGCAGTATCCGGCAAGCGGACAGCTGCCAGCAATTCGGCGTGCCTGGCGAGGTACTGGCGGATCGAGCTATTCTTCTTGTCCAGGGTAAAGCGGGAGGTGATGAAAGCGATGATCCCATTCGGCTTCACGAGAGACAGGGCCTTTACGAAGAAGTAATCGTGAATGTTCTTCTTAAGTCCCAATTCCTTGATATTGCGATCAACCACAGGGTAGTTTCCGAACGGGACATTCGAGATGACGAGATCGAATTGATTCTCCAAAAGACGGACATTTTCAAAGGCATCATTGAAAACCACGTTCTTGCCTTCGATGTTCGGGTGGAGGTTTTTCAGGATTTGGGCTGTGAGTTTATCCAATTCGATTTCGACCCAGCGCGCGGTCGTGTGTATGTACTCCGGGGAAGCACTCTGAAAGTGACCGATGCCGGCCGACGGATCCAGGATCCGGGGCACAGAGAGTTTGCCTGCGCCCATGCGAAGCAAACCTGCCCAGATCCCGCGAATGATGGAGAGTGATGTGTAATGGGCGTTGAGCGTGCTGGCTCGCAGGGCAGCAAATTCTTCGTCCGTGACCGCTTCCACCACATCCGAATATCGGGCAGACAGAACAGAAGAATCTCCATACCCCACATAATGTGAGATCAGTTCCTGTTCTTCCGGGGTCGCGAAGCGTCCCTCTTTCTCAATCTCTTTGACCAGCTCGATCACGGCAAGGTTTGTATCCGCTTTGCGCTTTGCTGATCCCAGGAACAGATTGACGTCTGATGGGAAGTAGAAGGTCGTGGGTGTGTCAACCACCGTTACTTCCATTGTCGTTGGTTCGATAGCGTTCATAGTTGCGATAGACCTCCTGGTCCTGTTAGGAAATCGAAAGCCGCCCTCAAACGAGAGCGGCTTGTGTTTTCCTGATGAAAATGGTTGGCGATTGTCGGCGTTTTCGCAAGTAATCGCCAATTGAGTTGTGGGTGCGAGCAAGACCAAGTTCGTCGGGCCGCATCTTGAAGCGTTTTGCGTACAGATGCTTGCGATAGATCCTGGTGGTTGTTTTATTGACCTTTGCCTTGCCATGCGTATTGAGGTGCTGTTCCAACTTTCCGGCAGCTTCCTCGATGCCGGCAGCAAAGGATCGATCGCGGAACGATTGGCGCTCGATCATTCTCCAGCGACCCCTGCCATGCACTGTATATACAGCGTAGAACTGTACAAACATGGAACCATCCCGGATATCGATATGGATCTTTCTTCCATCAGATAGTTCCAGAACAGCTCGCGCTGCGAGTCCTTTTGGTATTGTCATTGATATTTTCTCCTTTCAGGCTACTGTGATTTCTCTGGATGATTGAGCTGGTAAAGCATAAGTGTTGATTGCCATCCTTTCTTTGAGATTCAAGATTTCGCCCAGGAACTCCGAGCAAAAGTCATCACCTCCGGCGTACTCATTTTGGAAATCCGTTATCCTGGGATTGCACAGCGGGCAAAAGCGTGCTGCGTGTTTCTGGTTCTTGAGGTTTCTTTCAAAACCCTGTCCATCCACACGCCAGGTGCGGATCACGATCCACGGAATACCGAGTTCGAGTAATTGCCCGCATCAGCCTGGCTCCCGTTCCGTCCCGGTGAGAGGCAATACGGAATTCGAGGCATTTGCTGAAGCCGATGTAATGTCCGGCGTGATGAAGCTTGTGCTTGAAATGGATCAGATAGACGTACATTTGCATTGGTGGTCTCCAAACAAAAGAAGGGCTGCCCGTGTAGTGTGAGCAGCCCTTCTTTTGTTGCTAAACGTATTTATCGATTTATGGTTGGATTAGATATACCCGGTGGTATGGTCAAGTACACCGTCTATCACGAAGATCACAAGAACCATGCCGGCGCGCCTGACCTCACGAACTTACAACAAAGAATCCTGACGCCCTTTGAAGATGGACGGAAGCGGAACGCTGCGTTTCGACAGCTTTTGCCACCAACTGGCGAGGAAATTACGCGCATCATCGAAGCGGCTCGCGGGCAGTGCGCTGTAGACATGGATCTGAAACTGTTGTTTGAATTCATTGTGAACGGCGGCGTGGGACGTGGACTTGGAGTACTTCGATTTATTGGACAGGTGTAATGCATCCGCCACAATACTGACCATATCCTGGATCTGTTTGGCTTGCTGGGAATTTATGGTCTCTTCGCCGATAATCTTTGTCTCAACCGCCCCTAAACGGTTATCCAGATCGCCGATGACCAACCCAAGGCGACTCAGTTCATCATCCAGGTGACCATTCAGCATATCTACTTTCCTTCGCAACTGCTGGGCGGCTTCAAAAATCTCTGCTACCTGCCGGTCGGCGGGAGGCATGGACGCATTGATCTCGTCCAGAATTTCCTTCGGGAATGTTTCAGAGCGATACAGCAGCCAGAGCGACTGGGCAAGATCCCTTTGATAGCGAATGAGCCTTTCCCGTAATTCCTCCCGTACTTTTAACACCTGGATCATTCCCAGCCAGAGGTGCAGGACTTGGATATCGAGAAACCAAACCTCTTTTTTTCGTGTACTGTCACGGTAGGGTGTGTCTATCATAATGAGGCACGCAGCGATCTCCAATCGCTGGGTGCTCCTGTAGTTTGCGCCTTTGACTGGCTGGATCAAGCCCCAGATGTTCACACATGTGATCCAGACGGATGTACCAATGACCGTCATCTGCCATGTGAACCTCAATGGTCGTGCCATAGAACTGAAAGGGAAAGCTGTTGGTGATTTGTGGCATGTTGTGCTCCTTGTCTTATGTCGTTAAAAGATGAGGTGCCATATGGCACCTCATCTTTTGCTGTACTGAAAAGATAGAATGTCATATGACTTTCTATCTTTGGCGGTATGTTGAAAAGATAGAAAGACGTACGTCTTTCTATCTTTCCATTCTAGTTTTTCAATAGTTGGGGTGGTTGTTCGACCGTGCAATTGCAGGTCAGTGAGTGCCAAACGGTCCTTTTGATTGAGAGAATTGCTTTTATGCCAATCCGATGGCGGCTTCGGCGGTTTCCTGGGGCTCTGCTTCGAACAGCGGTTCATCTTCCTCATCGAGCATCGCCTGCTCCATATCCTCCTGATCATCATACTCAGTTGTCCCCTCCGCTGAGACAAACTCCATTTCGTGCAAGTAGCCTGTGAGAATACGTGGCGAGTTGTAGACGAAGGTCGTACCGGAGTCGAGGCTGACATAGGCGCAATGGTGCTGCAGATCCTTCGTACCAGCAGTTTCATGAGCATCGCTGATGCCGTGGATGCTATGGCATGATTGATACTCAAGCCCTGCTCATCAACCAGCGCAATGTCCGCGCAGGACATTCCGGAATAATCCACTTCTTCTTTCTTGGTTTCTGCTTCTTCCTGCAAGATCCCGGGAAACTGCACACTGGGCAGCGGCGTCCACGTGGTCATGGATGGGAACCGCAGGGGAGATAGTTCACGGGGAGGCAAACCTCTGCCGACCGAAACTTGACCTGCAGTTTTGAGGTTGCCGCAGTCCAACCACCAGCCAAAGTGTTGTGAGCAGACTGTGGCCACATCCTGCCGTGGAGCGTTTTTATCAACGCAGGTGATGAAGACCGGCATGCTGCTATCGCCATACCGATCGCCCAAATTGTTGCGGTACATAACTTCCGCCGAGAAGGGAACAGGGAGAGCGATGATCTCAATGCCCCAGGCAAGACCGAAGCGCCGGGCAAGCGTTTCCGCTTTGTTGGTCCCGATCTCTGCTTCGCAGAAGTTTTGCCGGAAGGTGTTTTTCTCCTCAACTGCATCGAAGTCCCAAAACGCCAGTCTGACGTTGATATGATGGACTTCCTGCAGGATTTTCGTGATACGTGCCAGGTGGGGAGCAAGCCAGGACCCACTACCTCCACATCCGATTAGATGGATGGTGATGCTTTTGACCACCGGCAGCAGGATGGAACGCGCGTACAGTGCGTCTTCATTCAGCGCGGGAACTTGCTCGTCAAGGAGGATGACTGTTTCGGTGAGTTCTTCTTCCGAGATGGTTTGGATATCTTCTTCTGATGCTTGTTTCGTCATAAATTACTTCTCCTTTGCCAAAGTAGGCATCCCGAATTTCTTCGGGTAGTTCGAATACCATGTATGCCGGAATGTTCCAGTAGTTGCCGTATACACCCACGCGCACACGAATTCGGGGCTTATCGTTCACTTTTCCGATCACGGCAAAGATCCTGAAACCCTGTTCATCCTTATTGTCGGTCGTGCTGAAGAACGAGTCCATCAGGGCGTGACTGTGCAGGTCGATCAGTGCCTTGATGCCGAGTGAGTCATTTTTATCCAGGGAATACACTGGCGGGACGGCAGAATTGCAATGGAACATCCAAGTTCCATATCTGTTGATAGTGATCGAAGTTGAACCAGAACAGGATTTCGTTCGGCAGGTTTTCCTTTGATGCCTGCAGGATGTGATGCATCAAGACCGCCGGCACACGAGGCAGATTTACAAATGGTTCGAGCGGGGGCAGACCAGCGATTGTCGCTCTCGAGACGGGGATCAATACTTCCAGGTCATCCCGCTTTGCGTACAGGAAAACGCCATTTCCCGCCAAGATGTAGGCATACAGACAATCCGGAATGGGGGGGAGTTTGCCATCATCCTGAACGATCAGGTGCTGAACAAGTTTGAACATGTCAATCTGCCCCGTATGTCAAGAGCCGGTCGATGCAGAGGTCTACCGAGACCGCGTCGGCTTTACCAAGCTCTTTATAGGGGAACGCGGTGGCTTGCTCGCGAGAGAGCTGGCGAAGCAGATCCAGAACGTTTTCAGGAAAGCTCCTGCTTTTCTTCGTGGCAATGTGCTCGTTGAACGCTGTTCCAAAGAACATTTGCCAGACGCGCTCGATGTTGTTCACGCTCACCTTGGGAACTTTGTGGCTGCCCCAGCAGATGCGCCCGTTGTCATAGACATTTGGGAATGGTGCTTTATAGATCGGGAGCTTCTTATTGAACTTCTTATTGGGGAGTGCCCACAGATAGTACCGGGAACCCCAGCCCATAAACAGGGTCACCGGAATGGGGACTTTCAGCTTTTCGCTTTTATCGGTCACAATATCGATCATTTGTGCACGCGCTGTGTAAACCACCCATTCGCCGCGCGCATTGCTTCCGGCTCGCTGGACACCCACAGGCAGCCAGCCCGTATCCTGTTGGTGGCCTTCTTTGAAGGCAAGGAACGCAGCTTCATGGGTAATAAGCTTGCTCTGGACCTTGTCGTCCTGTTGCCAGGTAAACATCAGCTCTCGTGTCTTCAAAAAACTGATACTTGCCACAGCCTCCGGACCCAGATAAGTGGTTTGTTGTGGTTGCTGGTTTTTAGCCATACTTTTTGACCTTTCTTTCCCTGGGGTGCAGTGACTTCAAATATGCGTCCAGGAACAATCTGAAGACATCCGTCGCTGTTTCAAGAATGTCGTATGCCTCATCCAATTGTTTTCGAATCTTTGGACCTTCAGCCAATCCTCGTGAACGGCGATCAAATCCTTCTCGCTGATCGTGATAGGCATCCACGTTTCGGGATCGAAGTCATAGAACACGTTGCCAGTCGAACCATCGAAGGCTTCTATCAGGGTTGCCAGCGACTGGAGACCATGTTTTTTGAGCCGTCTCTTGAGCTGACTAATATCGATGTAACAATCCCCTGGAATTTCGGGTATATCCGGAAGGCTCCACTTATATGTATCGTTGCAGAAATTCCAGACTTCTTTGATGCTAGTGCCGTCTACGTTCCCCCATAAGATGCCCATCAAAATGGTGAAGCTTCCTGCTCGGGTCAGTTCATCGAGTCGTTGTAGCATCTCATCATACTCGTCCCAACTGATTCGATATCCCATCCATTCGATTTGTACAGTGTTGTCTGTGCCGAAGTCCATGCATTCCTCGTCCAACCAAAACTCGTCCACATGGAACAAGTTGTCGTTGATCAACCTGGCAATCAGGGCGGAGTTGTAGCAACCCTGGTTATCGGTCTGCCGCATCCTCGGCGTTCGAATATCTTTGAAGAATTCATGCAGGAGTTTCCCTATACGTTTCCTGTAGTTCTGCGGATACACCTTGGCGATCACCGAGATCACCTGCAAGGCTACGTAGACTTCTGTCAGCGCAGCATCGGCGAATCCACAAGAAGGCGGGTCCAGGCGTAACAACGCCAGTCTCGCATTTTCCAGCAAATCCTGTCGTCGGGCCGCAAGTGTCATGGGACCGACCCTAGAATCCCATGGGGACAACTTTGGCTGCCTGCTGCGAGGATGCGATCAGCGAGTTCATGCTTGCTTTGAAGCATCCTCCTGCTTCTCCCCGGCTTTGAAAGCTGTCTCAATTCGCTTCTTCAAATCCAGGATTTGATGTGGTTGGTAGCTGGCGATTTCTTTGCTCATCTGTTCCACGTCGAGGAAAGTTTTGATCACAGCATTGGTCCCATCCGCTTCGGAAGCGATCAGGCTGGCGACCACAGGGGAAACGGATGAGCCGGAGTTACCGGCTCCTTTTGGTGCGTGCGTCTTGGTCACGGTGATCGTGACTACGCCGTCTTTTGGTTCGGATCGTTCAAGCTTTGCGGTATCGATGTAGGGGATCACCGACGCGAGAGCGCGTTTGATGAGGTTGTCCTCCGTGGCGATACTGGCAGGCAGTGGAAAGGTCTGTCCGGTTTCCTGGACGTTGAGCAAATAGATCGGGTTTGTGGCTGGAGTGGTGTTTGTTGTTTGTTCCATGGGATCACCTCGCTAGAATAGATTCATTTGGTTTTGACGCACGTTCTTATTGGCGCCTGGCGCACTTACTGTAGCGGCGGCTTGGATGTTGCGGACTTGTTTGTAGGCTTGACTGGTGTGGCAGTCTTTGCCTGGGCGGTCTTCTGGATGTTTTTCAGCGCGCGCTCGGGCATCAGCGCCTTGAGTTCCTCAAGCATGCCAACGATCGGGGCAGGGAAGGGGAGATTGGATTCGACGCCTTCCTGCATGATGGGCGTGTCAGTGGACACGCGGACCGATGCAATGATGGGGCGCTCCGGCGCGTTCTCAGGTTTCGGCAGGAGAACCACGGCAGCATTGACCGGGCTCGTGGGCCAGATGCTTTGCAAGGCCGCCATCACACTGTTGATCTTTTCAGGGAGCGGAACTTCCTCAAGAGGAAATTCCCTTACGATGGCTCGTCCTTGTGGTTGTGTACACTGACACTCACTTTCTTGTCGGGCAGGAGCGAATACCCAACCGTGATCGTGCATCTGTTCCATTCGTAGGGATCCAGAATGAGTGGGTTGGGGGGCGGCTCTTCGCGTTGTAGGCGGCGGGTTTTCCCGGGAGCGCTTTCGCAAGTTGAGCTTTGGGGGCTGTATCGATCTCCTCAATACTCTGAGGAGCGATGGAAGTTTCGCTCTCCTCCGTAGGAGGTTGGTTTGTTGCCTCAGCTTCCACCTTTTCAGGAATGGCTTCCGG
>CAWAGT010000005.1:0-930220 GCA_963781625.1 uncultured Chloroflexia bacterium
CCAGCACGCCACTCTATGCAGGTACGCAAGCAGCTGATCGTCGCGCAACCGCCCCCGCTGCCATGTTCGACCTGATCGAGGCGGCCGAGCGCTACCCGGAGTTCCTGCCGTGGTGCGCCGGTGCGAGCATCGTGTCGCGCGATGAGGCTCACGTGTGCGCACTGATCAAGGTCAACTACCGCGGCGTGCATTTCGAGTTCACTACCCGTAACCCCAAGCGGCGTCCCGAGTGGATGGGCGTTACGCTCGAGCGCGGTCCGTTCCGCCGGTTCCAGGACTCGTATGGTCGCCGACCCCGCTGGGCGATGTCGGCTGCCGCGTCGAGTTCCGGCTCGATTACGAGTTCGCGAGCACGCTGATGACGAAGCTCGCCGGCCCCGTGTTCGAGCGGATCGCCGATACGCTGGTCGATGCGCTGGTCGCGCACGCCGACCGTGCGCTGCCCGCAGCGAGCGCGACGTCCGCGTCGGCGGCGTCGACAACCGAGTCACCAAACGCCCGAGGAGCGAACGATGGCTGATCCCGTGATGATGACCGATCCCGCAACGCTCGAAGCGCTGAAGTCGACGAAGCTCGCGAGCGAGCTCGACGACGCGCAATGCCGGGTGCTTGCCAACGCGGTGACGATCCGCGAGTTCAGCAAGGACGAAATCGTCATCCGCGAGAGCACGTCCGACAACCACTTGTACGTCATCCTCGCGGGCGCTCTGTCGGTCGTGCACAGGCATGGCCATCCGGACGCCGAGACGCTGTTCTGTCTGGACACCGGCGACTTCGTCGGCGAGCTCGGCTTTCATCGACGGAACGAAGCACTACGCGTCGCTGGTCGCGATCGAGCCGACGCGCGTGCTCTCGCTCGAGCGCGAGGCGCTCGAGGCGCTGCTTGATCGCGAACCGAGCGTCGTCTACCGCGTGATGCGCGCGATCGTGCGCACCACGCACGACATCCAGCGCCGTTTGTCGATGCAGTCGGTCGAGCTGACCAACTACATCTACAAGCAGCACGGCCGGTACTGACGGCGCCGTAAAGAGCAGGCACCGGCGTCAGGTTGCGAATCGAATGACGCCGCCGGGCGCGGTGCAGCCCGCGCGCTAGCGCAGCGACAGGATCCAGTTCACCAGATTGTTGATGCGGTCCGGGTCGGTCGTGTTGACGATTGGATGCGCTTCCTCGTGGCCGTCGTCGAACTTGGCCTTGCGTCCGGTGGTGAGGTGCCTGTAAAGCCTGTCCTCGGCACCCAGGCTCCCCAGATACTTGCTCGCGACATCGCGCCACGCGGGACCGATCTTCTTCGTATCCACGGCGTGGCACTTCAGGCAGCGGCTCTGAGTGGCGAGCGTTTCGGCGGCAGCGACGTCGACCGGCGCTGATACCGGCAGCGCAAGGATCCAGTCCACGAGATTGGTGATGCGCTTGGGGTCGTTGGTCTTGACGATCGGATGGAATTCCTCGTGCCCGTCATCGAACTTCGCCTTGCGACCCGTAGTGACGTGCGCATACAGGCGTTGCTCGGCTCCGGGCTCGCCGCGGTACTTGGCCGCTACGTCCTTCCACGCCGGTCCGATCTTCTTCTGGTAGACGCTGTGACATTCGAGACACCGGCTTTGCCGCGCGAGCTGCTGCGCCGCCAGCACGTCGAGTGCACTGGCCGGCGATGCAATCAACGAGCAGGCGAGCAGCGCAACGCCGGCCAGCAGAGCGTCGTGCCCCGCTGACGCTCGCAACTTCACGTCAGTCCCGCCGGAAGGTCGGCCAGCGATTTCACCACGCCTCATCCGGTTCGCTTCGCTCGCCGTGCGGCGAGCGAATTCTCGAGCATTCGAACACCCGCGCTCACCACCGCGACGCAAGCCGCAAAGATCCCGGCCATCGCGGCGACTGCAAGCGCCGTCCAGAGCGCCGTGGACATCACGCCCCCCCGCTCACGCGACAGCAGCCCCGATTTGCGGTCATTCCTCGTCCTCGTTGTATTCCTTCGGCAGCAGGTGCGCGATGCCCTTGTGGCAGTCGATGCACGTCTTGCCGTCCTTTTGCGCCTGTTCCATCTTCGCCCGCGCGCGCGGGTTCTGCTTGTGCGGATCCATTGCCTCCCACGAGTGACAGTTGCGGCATTCGCGCGAATCGGTCTCCTTCATCGTCGCCCAGACGTGCCGCGCGAGATCGATACGCCGCGTCTCGAATTTCGCGGGGTTATCGATCGTGCCGGCGAGGAACTTCGCTATAGAGCTCGTTGCTCGCCTGGACCTTGCGCACGAACTTGTGCATCCAGTCCTTCGGCACGTGGCAGTCGGGGCAAATGGCGCGCACGCCCGAGCGATTGCGATAGTGGATCGTTTCCTTGTATTCCTGATACACGGTATCGCGCATCTCGTGACACGACGTGCAGAAGACGAGCGAGTTCGTTGCCTCCATGCCGGTATTGAAGCCGCCCCAGAAGATCAGGCCCGACATCATTCCGATCGCGACGACCCCCACCAGCGGCAGGGTCGACGGACGCATGAAGTAATCGCGCAGCTTGGCCACTGCGCGCCTCAGCGCGCCTGGTTCGCCTACAGACATGAGGAGTTACCCGTTGGAGCTGAGCTGCTTGTTGGAGCCGCTTCGCCGTAGATTCGCGCGGGCAGCCCTGCGACAGGTTGACCTGCGTCAATTCGTCGCGCGAGCGTTGCGCGTTGGCGTGCGCCGCATCGTTTACGTCGCAGTGGTGGTGAACGCTGTGGCGCCGCTCCAACACATTTTCGTAACAGGGCGGGTTACTCCGACGGAGCGAGGACGATCGTGAACCCGGCGGCCCCGCGGCAGCGAACTGCCGCTCGTCCGCTTGACAGCAGAGGCCGCATTGTCGCGCACAACGTCTTCAAGACCTTGCCGTTTTTGCTTCGCGTCGACATCGCACGCGGCGTTCGCGCAAACGAAGGCGAATCGCTCTCATTTCGATCACGTGTCGGAACGCGCGCAACGAAACACTGCAGAAAAAATCGACAGCAATCGCGCAAGTTTCGCCTGTTGATCTGCGTCAACATGACGCAGTTTTAAAGCGACCAAAGTTTGTCGCATCACAGCTGCGCCGATTTGTCGCACCGATGTGACCCGGCTCGTCCCGCCGTGTCATGACACGTCATCAACCACCAAAGCGCCCGAGGTCACATGAAAGCACGTATTCGCCGCACGCTCGTCGCAGCACTTTCGACCATTGCCGCCACGCTCACCTTCGCCGGCGACGCCGCGGCCGTCGACGCAGCCGCTGCGCAGGCGCTGGCGCGCCAGAGCAACTGCTTCAAGTGCCACGCCATCGACAAGAAGAAGGAAGCGCCGGCGTGGAAGGAAGTCGCCGCCAAATACAAGGGCAAGGCGGATGCCGAAGCCAAGCTGATCAAGCATGTGACGACGGGCCCGAAAGTGAAGTTCGACGACGGGCACGAGGAGGAGCATCCGATCGTCAAGTCCAAGAATCCGGACGAGATCAAGAACCTCGTGGATTGGTTGCTTTCGCTGTAGCTGCGTTGCGGTCGCGCGCGCAAAGACGCGATGCGACCGTCCGATGACGGAAACCGATGGGAGCGGAAATGCGCAGTCTCAAGAGATGGTTGACGTTGTGCGCGGTCGCGGTCGGCATCGCGACCGTCGGCTCGGCGCGCGCGGCCGACGCGCCGGCGCAGGATGCGCTGGCGAAGGACAAGGTCTGCACCAAGTGCCACGACGAGAACGACAACAAGCCGATTCTCTCGATCTACCAGACGAGGCACGGCGTCAGGGCCGATGCGCGCACGCCGGGCTGCCAGACGTGCCACGGCTCGAGCGATCTGCACGTGCGCAATCCGCAGGGAACCAAGGAACGGCCCGCTCCCGACGTCGTGTTCGGTGCGAAGTCGAGGACGCCGCTCGAGGAAAGAAACGACGCGTGCCTGGCATGTCATCAGGGCGAGGCGCGTGCATTCTGGACGGGAAGCGCGCACCAGACGCGCGATCTCGCCTGCGCAAACTGCCACACCGTGCACGCTCCGCGCGACGCGGTGCTGTCCAAGTACACGCAACCCGACGTCTGCGAAACCTGCCACAAGACGCAGCGCGCGCAGACGCACCTGTTCTCGCGCCACCCGATCCTCGAAGGCAAGGTCGCATGCTCCGATTGTCATGCGCCGCACGGATCGACCGGACCGAAGCTTCTCGTCAAGAACAGCGTCAACGAGACCTGCTACACGTGCCACGCCGAAAAGCGTGGGCCGTTCCTGTGGGAGCACAGTCCCGTCGTCGACGACTGCACCAACTGCCACACGCCGCACGGATCGAACAATTCGCCCTTGCTGAAGGTGCGTGTGCCCTGGTTGTGCCAGTCATGCCACAGCGGTGACCACGGCGCTGCGATCAACAGCGGCGCGAATCTCCCGAGCGGCAGCGCGACGACGGTCAACGGTCGGCAGGCGCTTGGCAATCAGAGCCCACGCGCCCAGACGAACGCGCGCGCCTGCCTCAATTGCCACGTGCTCGTGCACGGCTCGAACCATCCGGCCGGCGCGAAATTCCAGCGATAGCCACCGCGAATCGGGGAGCAGGTCATGAAAAACAGGCAGCAGGCTTTTGCAGTGCGCGCGTCGGTGATCGCGGTGCGGGCAGCGCTGATCGCCGTCGCCGCGATGTCCGTCGCGCGAGCCGCTGAAAGCGACGACGTGAAGCAGCAGACGCAGCCGACCAGCAGCGTCGAAGTGGGCGCCGGCTACGTGAGCCGCGATTCGGCCAAGTTCGGCGAGTACAACGGCCTCTTCAACAAGGGCGCGTACGGGATCTTCGGCTTCCGCGCCTACGGCGGCGGCACGTACGACACCGCCGACCCGACCCGATGGAGCATCACCGGCACCGATCTCGGTCTCGAAACGCGGGACGTTGCGATCCAGTACGGCCAGCAGGGCAGGTTCCGGATCGACGTCGGCTACGACGAGCTGCGCCGCGCGCGATCGGATACGTACCAGACGCCGTACGTCGGCGCCGGTGGCAATACGCTGACGCTGCCAGCGAATTGGGCGCGCCCGGTCGTGCCGCAGGTCAATCCGACTGGTGTCAACTTCCGCTCGCTGTCCCCGACGACGGGTCTCGCACCGTCGCTCGTCGGCGGTGTCGTGACGCCACCGACGGCGGCGCAGCAGGCGATCGTCAACAACATCCTCGCGAACGACGTACCGGCGTTCCACAACGTCGACATCGACACCAAGCGCAAGCGCTTCGACGGCGGCTTCAGCTACAACATCGACGCGAACTGGCAAGTCAAGGTCAGTGCAAGGCACGAGAAGAAGGAGGGCGTCAAGCTGATGAGCACCGTGAGCTCGCAGGTGAGCGAATTCGCGGCCGTGATTCCGGACCTGATCGACCAGACGACCGACCAGTACAACGCGAGCATCACCTACAGCGTTCCGAAGGGCTTCTTCCAGGCCGCGTATTACGGATCGGTGTTCAAGAACGACGTCGGCTCGATGACATGGAGCGACGTCAACGACCCGTCGAAGTCGGCGACGATGAGCAGCGCGCCGGGCAACGACTTCCATCAGTTCCTGCTGACCGGCGGCTACAACTTCACGCGGACGACGAAGCTCGTCATGAGCGGCTCGTACGCGCGCAACACTCAGGACGACGCGTTCATCAGCGCGGCCCAGAACAATCAGCTTCCGCTCGGCCTGCCCACGTCGTCGCTGCACGGACTCGTCGAAACGTCGGACTTCAACGCCAGGCTGTCGGCGATGCCGGTCAAGGGCCTGAACCTGAACGCCACGTACAAGTACAACGACCGCGACAACAAGACGCCGGTCAACACGTATTACTTCCAGGACGCGAACGAGGCGAGAGCAACCGCCGCGTCGCCGTTCAATGCCGCACTGGGCCTCGCGCCGAACACGCTGGGCAGCAACATCAACATCTATGCGAACCGTCCATACAGCAAGCGGCTGAATCAGTTCAACCTCGACGCGAACTACGCGGTTGCCCCGGGGCAATCGATCCTGGGCGGATACGAATACCAGCAGATCGACCGCTCGTGCCCGGGCTCGTGGATCAACTGCGCCGACGCGCCGCGCACGCGCGAGAACACGCTGAAGGCGGAATGGCATACCAACCCGCGCGACGACGTCGACGCGAGGCTCGCCTACGCCTATTCGGAGCGCCGCGTGAACTACGACGAGAACGCATTCCTCGCGCTCGTACCGGCGGCGAACCTGGTGCCCGCAGGCGGTGCGACCGAAAGCGCTTACCAATACCTGCAGGAGACGGGGCTCACGGGCTTCGGTCCTGTGGCAGGCTTTCCGACCACGCCACTCACCGGCAACGCGGCGATCTTCTCGCCGAACAACAACATCCTGCCGCAGGCGCTGTACGGCAGCCGCAACAACATCAACGAGGAAGTGGGGATGCGTCGGTTCAACATGGCCGACCGCGACCGCAACAAGGCGCGCGCCACGGTCAATTGGCAGGCGAACGAGAAGCTCGGCCTCATGGGCAACGTCGAGTATCTGGACGACGACTACAAGAACTCGGTGTTCGGCCTGCAAAGCATGCGCAGCTGGACGGCGACGCTCGACGGCTCGTACTCGATGAACGAGGCGTTGAGCGCGAACCTGTTCTACACATACGAGGACCGCACGACCAAGACGGCGGGCGAATCCTACAGCGCGAACAGCAATACGGCGAACGTCGGCGGCGTGGCAGGCAACACCGTCATCGACGGCGGCTGCTTCGCGACGGTTCAACAGCGAAACAACAACGCGAAGATCGACCCGTGCAACAACTGGGCGAGCGACATGCGCGACAAGGTGAACACGCTCGGTGCAGGCCTGCGCTATCGCGGGCTGATGGGAGGCAAACTCGACGTCGCCAGCGACGTGCTGTTCAGCTGGGCGCGCACCGACATCGCTGTCTCCGGCGGAAGCTACGTGAACAATCCGCTTGCGGTTGCGAACCTGCCGGCGGTCACGCCTGCGGTGCTGTTCATCCCGGCGCAGAATTTCCCGACGGTGACCAACAACAGCGTCGAGTTGCGGATCACCGGCGTTTATTCGATCGACAAGTCGTCCGCGGTCCGCGCGTTCTACTGGTACCAGCACCTGAACAGCACCGACTACGTGTACGACGGCATGCAATTCGGCACCATCAGTGCCGTCATGCCGAGCAACGAGCAGGCGCCGAGCTACAACGTCTCGGTCGTCGGCATCAGCTATGTGTACAGCTGGCAGTAGGCGAGCGGCGCCGAAGACGCCTTCGACCGGGCGTGCAACGGGTCCTCGCTCTTCAAGGCGACGCGATGTCACCATGTGACACGAAAATTGCCCCGGGGAAAGGATTGGACCGGGCTCGACGCGCCCGCGGCTAGCGCCAACGGTGCGTCGCCTGACGGTCGGCTCGCGCAACCCTGACGGCGTTGCGCTGCCGGCCCACTCGCATGAGGAGCACCTTCATGATCGCCAAGTGGAACGGCCGTGAGATCCGCCGGCGGGTGGTTTCGGCATCGATGGCGTCGGCCGCGGCCGCCTGCATCGCCCTCGCGAGCTTGTCTCCCGGGGACGTGCTCGCGCAGCACACGGATCGAACCGGCAAGGAAGTGGTGGAAACGCTGTGCATTTCGTGTCACGGCAGTGGCGCGAACGGCGCGCCCCGGATCGGCGACAAGAAAGCCTGGGCGCCTCGGGCGTCTGCGGGCCTGACCAGCCTGACGCAGCACGCGCTCGACGGCATTCGCCAGATGCCGCCCCACGGCGGCAATCCGGGTTTGAGCGATACCGAGATCGAGCGCGCGATCACCTACATGGTGAATCGATCGGGGGGCGAGTGGAGCGAGCCGGTGAGCCGAACCGGCGGCGCCGTCCAGCGAACGGGCGCGCAAATCGTGGACGCGCAATGCTCGAAGTGTCACCGCACGGGCGTCGGCGGCGCGCCGAAGATCGGCGATCGCCCGGCATGGATCAAGCGCGAGACGAAAGGAATGGACTACCTGGTTCGCTCGGCGATCAATGGTCACGGCGGCATGCCACCGCGCGGCGGCATGGCGAACCTGACGGACGCCGAGATTCGCGGCGCAGTCATCTACATGATGAACTACGGCGCCGCTACGGCGAAGCAAACGAACTCGCCGTAACGAAGCAGGCTGCTTGCCGCGAACCTGACCCCAAAGCGTCAGATCGTGTGATCGAAGGTGAACCGCGCCTCGACAGCTTTCGCGCCCGGCTGGCGCGTGATCGCGACGCGGATCGCGTATCGCCCCGACCAGACGAAGGTAAAAAGCTCGCTGTAGTCGGCGAGTCCCCCCGCCTGCGTGTGAAGCAACGGCTTCGTCGACACGTTTCCGCGGGGATCGGTCACCGTCACGACGACCTCGGCGTCACCGATCCGCTTGCCGCTCTTGGCCTCGTCGACCGTGACGAGGATGTGCTGTGATCCGGGCGGCGGATTCGCCGGATGCGAATCGCGATGGCCTTCCGCGCGCAGCGCGATTTCTGCCGGGACGATGCCGAGGTTCACGATCAGGCCGTCGACGGTCGCCGAGTGCTGCGCCATCGCGGACGTCGAAAGCAGCACACCCGCGAATGCGCCGGCGACGACAAGACCTAGCGGTTTCGCAAATGGATTCATGAATCCCTCTCCTCCCGACCGTGTTGCGATCGCTTCGCCAAGTCGGGGCGATGCGCTATGCCTCGATCGAACGTGTCCGGCAGTCCTGATTGTGCGCTTCGTCACGCTCCGCTGCCATCTCGTCGGGGTCGCTCTGTACCCAACCGAACGGCCGGACTGCGGCAATTTGCCGCGCAAGCGTGAGCCGCGAGCAGTCGGACGCAAGCGGGCGGAAATCCGCCAGGCGATCAGCGCGTCGAGATCGACACGGCAATAAAAACGGCCGCGCCCGTTGCGGGCGCGGCCTTCGGTCAGGGGCGTATCAGAAGCGGTACGTCACGAGCCCGTAGAAGATGTTCGCGTTGTACGGCGTGAACGCGTTGTAGCCGCTCAGGTAGCTCTGCGACGCGTTGTTCGTCACCGGCGGGAACGGGATCGTGTACTGATACCCGTCGTAGCGCTGGTCGCTGTACTCGTACTTCTCGTAGGCGTATCCGGCGGTGACCGACCAGTTCTTGTTGACGGTGTAGATGCCCTTCAAGTTGAACGACTGCTTCTTCGAGTCGTCGAAGGCCGTGATCGGCAGCGGATTGCCGAAGTTGTTCTCGCTCGCCATGTCGGCCGAGCCGTCGGTCTTGAAGTACAGGTACGACGCCTTCACCATCAGGCGATCCATCGCCGGCCAGTCGACGCCGACGCCGATCGAGTAGTTGCGGTCCTTGTTCGTCGCTGACCAGTTGTACGCGCTCGCGTTCGGCGCCTCGCTGCGGTTGGGGTCGTAGCAGTTCGGGCCGGTCGCCGCGCTGCACGGGCTCGCGCCGACGTTGCGGTGGAACGAGTCGTACTTGACGTTCTCCCAGTCGCCGTAGACCGTAAGGCGCACGACGTTCGGGTCGCCCCAGTACGCCGCGACATAAACCTCGTCACGCGTGTCCTTGTTGCGGCCGAGGATCTGGTCCTTGTACTTGTTGTCCTTCCACGTGTACTCGGCCGAGAGGTCGAGCAGCGGCAACGGACTCCAGTCGAGCGCGACCTTGACCGCGTTCTGGTCGAGGTTCATCAGGTCGAACCGGCCGACGAAGCGCTCGATGAACGCCGGATCGTTGGCGTCCACACCCTCGTCGCCGCGCAGGAAATCGGCACGGCGCTGCAGGTACGTGTACTTGATCCTTCCGACGAAGTTGTCGAGCTGCGTGTTCTTGTACTCGGCGAAGAGCTTGTTCTCCTGGCTGTTGTCGTAGTCGGTGCGGCCCTCGAGGTTGCGGTCGACGTAGTCCCAGCCGAAGCCGACGCGGTGACCGCGTGCGACCTTCCAGTACGCGTCGAAGCCGACGTTGTTGCGCGTGAAGCCGAAGTGCTCGCCTTCGCAGGGACCGCCGCCGCAGTTGATCGTCGGCAGACCCGAAATGAAGCCGGGCTGGCCGCTGACGTTGCCGAAGAACTCGAGCTCGCTCGACTCGTTCTTGCGCCGGTTGTAGTTGTAATAGAGGCGCGTGTCGAGGTTCGTCATCGGCACCGAGGCGAGCGCCGCGGTGAACGTCTGGTTGATCACCTTGCCGTGGAACGTGTCCTCGGTCGGCTGCGTCGGCGAGAACACCGGCTGGCCGCCGACGATACCGTTCAGCGCGGTCATCGCGAGATTCGCGTCGCTCTTCACCTCCTGCCAGGTATAGCGTGCCGCGAACGTCGAGTTCATCGGCAGCTGGCGGAACGTCGCGTTGGCGGCGATGCGCTGCGTCTTGTTCTCCGGCGCGAGCCACGTCGTGTCGATCCCGTTCGCGAAGAACGGGTTCGTCCATGTCAGCGTCTCATCGGAGTTGTGGAACTTGCTCGTCGTCCACGCGAGCGCGAAGTGCATCGTCTTCGTGTTGTAGCCGCCCTCGACGCCGGCCGTGTCGGTTCTCCAGTCGACCGGTGCGACGAGGTCGACGAAGCCGTTGCCCGGGCTCGTGCCGTTCGCCGCGGCGAGAAGCTTCGTGCCCTCGGTCTTCACGCTGTTGCCGTCGACGCGGAAGTACCACGGCGACAGTCCCTGCCATTCGAAGAAGCCGCCGGTGTCCTTGCGCTTGTAATTGACGTCGAAGTGGTTCCAGTTGGCGATGTCCGTCCGCGGGAACGTCGCGCGCAGATCGGTGCTGCCGAGACCGCTGTACGGCGTCAGCGCGTTGTCGACGAAGCGGTGGCGCAGCCAGTCGGTGTAGACGCGGCCCTTCCACAGGTCGTACTGACCTCCGCGCAGGCTGATGTACATGTCGTCGCGGCCGAGGTTCTCCATGAAGAGATCGGCCCAGCCGTTGTTCGCGCGGTTGCGCGCGCGCAGGTCGATCACCTCGATCGCGCTGCCGGACAGGTCGCGATACTCCTCGGCGCGGGCGCCCTTGTCGTTGGTGTTGATGTCGCTGCCGAGACCGCCGAGGCTGACCGAGCCGGACACCTGCGTGTCGCCCGACTGCATTTGCGCGAACGCCGGCGCCGAAGCGAACAGGCCGGCGACAATGACGGAAAGTAGTTTTCTCTTGCTCATGTCTGTCTCCCAGGCCTATCGCGTCAGGAACTGGCCGCGGTTCGCCGGCGCGTTCGAGCCGTGGATCGCGTTGTGGCAGTTCGTGCAGGCGCGGGCGATGAATCGTGTGTTGACGTTGGCGTTGAACTGACCGGTCTTGTTCGCACATTGCGTCGTCTGGTCGCCCGGCAGGCAGACCCAGCCGGCGCCGCCGCCGTACGGCGTGCCCGGGTGGCGCGCGACGTCGTGGCAGTCCTGGCACACGTTCGGAACGTTCTCGTTCAACAGCCGCAGGTGCGACGAGCCGTGCGGGTTGTGGCACGTGAGGCAGTTCCGTCGACCGGGGGGTGCGAGAAGACGAACGGGCCGCGCTTGTCGGCGTGGCACGACTTGCACTGCTCGTTCACGCTTTCCTGCTTGACCATCGCATGCGAGAGCGCGCCGTGCGGGTTGTGGCAGTCGGAGCACTTCACCTTGCCTTCGATGATCGGGTGATGCGACGGCTTGAGGATCGCGTTGCGGATCGGCTTGTGGCAGGCGCCGCAGATGTCGGCTTCGTTCATCCGGGCCGTCGTCGTGAACGGCGCGACGACCGGGTTGCCCGGCTTGCCGTGAATGTTGTGGCAGTTGTTGAAAGCAAACCGCCCGGCACATTATTGTCGGGCGGCTTGATCTGTAATCGTTTATGCCAACGAATGATCATTTGGCATGCGCAACTAGCCAATCCTTGGCTTCGTCGAGATTGGCGGCGTAATAAGAATTCAGGATGGATAATTGGGCAAGGGCTTTCTTGATCCCGTCAATACCAATGACTGCGCCAACCACATTGATGCCTTTTCTTTCACATCTTAACCATTTCCTTGGACCGGCTGGTGATGGCCGGTGTGGTGCGTGAGTTTAGAAACGTCCGTCGCAGTAAGCACAATACTCTTCTCAGGCAAGAGGCTGAGTTCCTTGATCGATCCGTCGAACGCCTTCAGAAATTCTGCTTCGTTGAAGCCCAGTTTCGAACAATTCGTGAACAGAATTCGCTGGCCTTTATATTCAATCCATTTTGTATACTGTCCCATAATGATCTCCTTTTGATTCCATGTCGGACAATTGCCGTGAGGGGTCTCACAGCAATACAATATGTTTTCGCTTTCTCTTTCAGAAAGCTGGTGTCGCAATTGGATCACCATTGCTTTGGAATCCCAGACGACACGAGGATGGCATATCATGATGGATAGCACAAGCGGTGTAAATTTTGACTAAAATCCTGGATGCTAATAACGAAAGTAGAATATAGGTACTGATCATCAACAGCCCAAAGGAGGCGCCCAAGCTTCCTTTTCCAGAGATCCGGGAGGAGTTTACAATTAGCTCATGAAAGAGGTACAGGAGGTTTTATCCAGGCTCCGTCAGTCATCTTTTCGCAGTCGGATTTGTTCGGGAAAAAAAGAACTGGACTATCTCCACAGGAAAGGCATGAGCGAGGTTCTCCAACACGCGGCTGAATTCGTCGAAAAGAGATTGGCGCCGGCCTCGCCCACCAATGACGGGAAACAAACACCCTGGCATAATCATCCTGTCTTTGTCGCCCAACATGCGACCGCCACCTGCTGTCGAAGCTGCTTGCAAAAATGGCATCAGATTCGAAAGGGAGGGCACTCACCGCGGACGAGCAGGGATACATCGTCAACGTGATCGGCGCCTGGCTTTTGCAACAAAGTGAATCGGAGGCATAATGCAATTTGGTATTCATATTTTCCCGACAGAACATTCCATTCAACCTGATGAGCTGGCGCGGCGGGGTGGAAGAGCGCGGTCTGGAATTGTTATGGTTCTCGGAGCATACCCATATCCCGGTTCGCTTCCTGACCACGCCTGGACGTGGTCCCACTCTCCCCAATTATTACTGGCAAACCTATGACATCTTCGTTGCCATGACTCTGGCTGCGGCTGTCACCCAAAACATCAAAATCGGGGCCGGCGTTTCGCTGGTGATCGAGCGTGACCCGATCCATCTGGCAAAAGAAACCGCAACCCTGGATATCCTCTCGAAGGGGCGCTTCATTTTCGGTGTGGGAGCGGGCTGGCTCAATCGGAAATGGCAGATCACGGCGTGATTTTTCGTACGCGTTTTCAGTTGTTGAAAGAACAACTTCGAGCGATCAAAGAAATCTGGGAGACGGAAGAAGCTGAGTTCCATGGCAAGTTCGTGGACTTCGATAAGATGCGCGCGTTTCCCAAGCCCTATCAGCGTTCGGGTCCTCCCCTCATTATGGGAGGATCAGGCGAAAAGGCGTTGGAGTGCGCGGCTGAGTTGTGTGACGGTTGGGCACCCTGGTCATTGGAATGGTCAAAGGCCAAAGAAGCCATCGCTGAATTAAAAAGAGCGTGCAACAGCAAATGGACGCGATCCGAATTCCCTGGAAATTTCTCTCTTCGAGACATCCATCCCTGATGAAAAGATCCGGGCAGAAATGGAAGCGGCTGGGGTCCAGAGAATCATCTTGACCGTTCTTGGAAAAAATCGCGAAGAAGCCCTCCCTATGCTTGATACGTTAGCCGAAGTGAGTCGCTAATCAGGCTTCTTATTATCCCGTTAATCTCTGGATTGAAAACTTCCCGATATCAATATTGCTGCGACCTTGAGTGACGAGCTGAGCCAGTATCTCTCCAATTGCAGCGGAGTGCTTGAAGCCATGCCCCGAACAGGGAGAGGCGAGAATAACCTGTGGAAAATCAGGATGTACATCGATCACAAAATGATGATCCGGCGTCACGGTATACAAACAGGTCACCGCCTTGAGGCAGGTTTCACTTACCCCTGAAATATGCGGCTGGATATAGCGCTTGTACATCTTTGCGATTTCACGTTCTGACACTTCGCGTGAAACTAAATCCGGATCCGCTGTTTTCAAGTACTGTTCAGTAGCTATCTTTATGCCTCCTTGCGCGCCATCGATGGCTGGAAATCCATATACAAAGTCTTCAGGCGTCATACCAAATTCCCAAATCCAGATGGGGAGAGCCGGCGCTTCGAACGACGCGATGGGGCTATCCACATCAAACCAGTAAAGGACCTGGCGATAGACGGGAAAGTATTGACCATGCTCAGCTCCCAACAATTGGGAGATCCATGAGCCTGCTGAGAGAATTGCTTCCTCCGCCTCATATTCTTCGTTATTGGTTTTCACTATCACTCGATCTTTATTATCCACAGAAAATTCAAGAACCTTCTCATCCAGCGCAAGCTGTGCGCCATATCTTTGCGCCAATTCCAATTGTGCTTGTACACAAAGTTCAGGCCGGAGAAAGCCTGCTTTTTCTTCGAAGTAGCCCATCTCATGCCCTTGTAAATTGAACTGTGGAAACCTCTTCTTGATTTCGCCAGCATCCAAAACACGATGAGCAATACCATATCTTTCGGCACAGGCAATGGTCTGATTGAAAAAATGATTGCCATGCCGCAAGGCTTCCGCATTGCTGGTCATGATCAGTCCTCCGGTAACGGTGAGGAGGTTCTCCCCTGTTTCTCTTTCGATTTCATCCCAGATGTCGTATGACCGGAGAACCAGCGGTACATATTCCGGCCCTTCGCCAATGGCTTGCCGGGTGATCCGGGTATCCCCATGAGTTGATCCATGGATGTGAGGGGGAGAAAACTGGTCTATCCCCAAAACCTTATTCCCCATTTTTGCAAGCTGATAGGTCGCCGCGCTGCCCATGGCGCCCAAGCCAATGACGATGGTTTGAAAGCTTTTGTCCATGCCGCATTTTACCAAATTGCAGGTTTTAGTTTTCAAAGAGAGCCTTTTACAAAAAGAGCCAGGTTTCGGTTCGCTGATTAATCTGTATTACACTTAAAGGATGGCACAAATATGATCGCCGTTTCAATCCAAGGAGAAGAATTTGGAAACCCATGATGATGAACTGATCCGCTTTGAAGCGGAAGGCGCCGCGCCACTGCCAGATACAGATGAACAGAGTTACGTCGAACACGATGGCGTCCGGATCTGGTACGCAGCCTACGGGTCTGGTCAACTCGTGATTCTATTGCATGGCGGATTGGGAAACAGTGGCAATTGGGGCTATCAGATCCCGGTACTGGTTGAGAACGGTTACCGCGCGGTCGTTATCGACAGCCGCGGTCATGGCCGCAGTACGCGTGATGAACGGCCCTATACTTATCAGTTGATGGCCTCTGATGTTTCCGCCGTCATGGACAAGTTGCAAATTCACAAAGCGGCTCTCGTTGGCTGGAGTGATGGCGCATGTACGGCTTTGATCCTGGCCAATACGTCTCCTGCACGCGTGGCCGGCGTCTTCTATTTTGCTTGCAATATGGATCCGAGCGGCACAAAGGAAGTCGAGTTCACCCCAATTCTCCAACGCTGCGTCAGCCGTCATAGAAAGGATTACGAACGTCTCTCAACGACACCGGATCAGTTCGAGGCGTTTTCGGAGGCGGTCAGCCTGATGCAGAGCACGCAGCCCAATTACTCAGCAGATAAATTGGGGCGGATCCACGTCCCAGTGGTGATCGTGCACAGTGAACACGATGAATTCATCAAGCGTGAACATGCTGAATATCTCGCGCACGCCATTCCCCGTGCAGACTTTATTTACCTGCCCGGTGTCAGTCATTTCGCGCCGCTACAGCGACCTGAACAATTCAATACTGCCATGCTTGACTTCCTTGGCAAATCCAGCATATGGGATTAGAAATTTATTCAGGCAAAATATTTTTCCCAAAGCAGGTGTTTCCGCATTAGCCCTGCCGACGTTTCTCGAAAAGATAGATCTGCCAGGAGTTATATAAATTGTGATACAGAATATAAAACGTCGGACCCATGGCAACCAATGGATTGATAAAGCTCAACGCGATCCAGATCACGAAGGAATTGTTCTTTTGCCCGAGCGATTGACTGGCTTCCTGCCAATGGGAACGTCCACCGATCAGCGCGCCGAGCAAGAAACTAATGATGCAAATGAGCAGGGAAATCAAGGCGATCTTGAACAAAGGGACGAGGGAACCGGACTGTTCATTTCGAATGAAATCAGAGTTTTACTGCTGATGAGAAAAAGATTGAACAACCAGAGTGGGAACGAATAACGCTTTCCTTTGCAAATCCAACGCTGTATACCAGAAGGGAAGTAAGAGACGAGGCGCGCAAAATCAATGGCAGGAACATCACCAGCAACACAGGCTGCAACACCTGCCAGACAGAAACCTGCACAGTTGCCCCTAGCAGCCAGGGCAAGGTAATGGGACAACAAAGGCCGCGGAAACATTGGTCAACAATACGGCAGCGATACATATTCCACACGGCCTTCGATGAAACTGATCATCACGGGCGCAGCGATCGCGGTCGGCGCAATGGCGGTGATGAAGGCGGTCAAGGCCAGCATAAGATCAAAAGAAGCCAGAAGCCAATAGGCAATAAACGCCAAAAGTACATTCGCACATAAAACCCAAAGCATGCTTTTCTGAAACGATCCCGGCTTGAAGTCGATATCCAGGAAGGACAAGAACAACATCGCCATCAATATGTACTGGATCAGCACCGAGAGCGCGTGGAACTGAGGCAGAGTCCGCCCAGGATCATCATGCAAAACAGGGCAAGGACTTTGCCGTAGAGCTTGAACAATGAATTCATTGATGACGTTATGCGACGATGCGAGCCTTCATCCAATCATTGGAGTTGTGAAAATCGGAGACCGCGTTCCCCGGATGGACAAGCGCGTCGAACAGGGGACGATCCGCTTCATCGAGATTCTTCTCCAGGATGGCGAGCGCGTCTTCCAAATGCGCAGCGTGCGCGGCCCAATGATCGGCGCGGTGACCCCAGGCTGATCCTTGATCCACAGCAGGGAAAGTTGCGAAGCCGTCAGTCCGCGTTCCTTGGCCATCTGACTTACCGCCTCACCAACTTCGATACCACGCGGCGTGACGCGAGCCTCTCCCATCTTCTCATCCCAGCGCTGGGCGCGTGAACCTTCCGGATATTTCCCAGCCTGGGGATAACGCCCTGCCAGCACACCCATCGCCAGCGGTGACCAGGGTAGAATCGCCAGACCATATTTTTGACACAAGGGAATCAATTCATTTTCCACGCGGCGATCCAACAAATTGTAGGGAGGCTGTTCGCTGATATAACGGTTCAAGCCATAACGTTCACTGATCGACAAAGCTTCCATTACCATCCAGGCTGGGTGCGTGGAGCTGCCAATGTAGCGGACTTTCCCGGCATGGATCAAATCATCGAAGGCGCGCAGGGTTTCCTCCTGCGGATGCGTCAGCGGAGGACGATGAAGTTGGTAAAGGTCGATATGATCGGTCTGCAAACGTCCCAGGGAATCTTCACAGGCTTTGATGATGTGATAGCGAGTCGCACCACTCTCATTGGGCAACTCACCCACCTGACCAAACACTTTGGTCGCCAGCACGACCTGATCTCGTAAATGATTATCTTTCAAAAATTTCCCGGTGATGCGTTCGCTCTCCCCTGCATTATAGACATTCGCCGTATCGAAGAAATTGATCCCGGCCTCCACAGCCTTTTGCATGATCGTAAATGAATCTTCTTCAGTAGTGGGCCCACCAAAATTCATGGTGCCTAAACACAAGGGTGAGACTAGGACTCCAGAACGTCCCAACAAACGATATTCCATCAGATGCATCCTTTCTGAAAATAAGATTTTGGGATTTGATAAGTGATAGCTGATTGAACACCATTATATTATCTTCTATACATGATCCAGACAATATTTGGAAACGTGTTTCGGGGAGAATACGCCAATTTGACGGGAACAGAACGAGGGGCGAATGAAACGTCGTCTTTAGCCGGGGAGTTTATATACGCAAGTAAAAAGTCTCATTCCAAACGGGGAAGGATGTGACTCCCATAAACATATCAACCAAAAGGGTACCTAAATCCCCCTCGTTGCCAATTTTTTAAGCGAAAGGTACTTGACTTTCGCGTGTGAATTTGCTAAAATCATGGAAACGTTTCCAAATTTCCTTCCTATCATATAGTTTTGTCCCCTTCTTTACCAGTAGAAATCAGGCGTTTTTGTCGCTGGAGAGCGAATATTCCTAAAAAATGGCACGAATTCGTGTAAACGTTTCCAAACCATGACAAAGCAAACCACTCCATCAAAAGTAACTATCGTGGAAGTAGCGGAAAAAGCAGGTGTATCCCTCGGGACGGTCTCGCGTGTTCTGAATAATGATATTCATGTCGCGCCGGAAACACGTGAACGCGTCCTGGCTGTGACACAGGAATTGGGCTATGTTGCCAATCGTCAGGCGCGAGGACTGAAGGGCAGGAAAACCAACGTCATTGGCGTATTGGTGCCGGATTTGGGAACGGGCTATATCGGGGAAATCATGCATGGTATCGATACCGAACTGGCCTTAACTCAGTTGGATCTGATGCTCTTCACCACCCACCGTACAGCCATTAAAGAAGCCAACTATGTGGCCAACATGGTACAGGGCATGGTCGATGGTCTGCTGCTGGTACTACCCCGCAACCCAACGGATTATATGAGCACGCTCACCCGCCGTAATTTTCCCTTCGTGCTCATCGACCACCAGGGGACTGGCAGTCCCTGTCCTTCTGTTGGCGCGACCAACTGGCAGGGTGCCTACAATGCCACAGAATACCTGATCAAGCTGGGGCACTCACGCATCGGCTTTATCACCGGCGCCATGGATTTGGGTGCAGCCAGCGATCGATTGGATGGCTATAAATCGGCATTACGCGTCCACCACATATCCGAAGACCCCAGCCTGATTTTTGAAGGCACTTTTTTCCAGCCGGATGGTTATGCCGGCGCGGCAACCCTGCTGGGCTTGAAGGAACCACCAAGTGCAATTTTTGCTTCGAATGATGTGATGGCAATGGGAGCTATGGATGCGATTCGGACGCGCGGTCTGCGCGTGCCCGAGGATATTTCCGTGATCGGCTTTGACAATATTCCGCAGGCAGCTTTGGTACATCCCGCACTTACTACCGTTCATCAGCCGCTCGAACAAATGGGACGAATTGCCACACAAATGCTGCTCGATATGCTCAAAAATCCTGAAAAGGAAATCGGTCGGATCGAATTACCCACCCAGTTGATCGTCCGCAACTCGGCGGTATCCAGTAAAGACAGAGCCAGCTAACCTGCTAAAGTCGACTGACTCTGCCTGCCGGCGTGGAACCCCTATTCAGAGAAAGGAGCACCAGCACATTCAAATTATACGCTAATCTCCCTTCCGTACGTTTTGTTAAAACAAACTCGATACGTTTGATTCTAAAAAGGAGAAGAAATATGTCTCGTAAACTTTACACCTTATTGAGCTTTGTGCTCATGGTCTCTTTTGCGCTGACGGCCTGTGGCACTCCAGCAACAACTCAAGCTCCCCCTCCAGCCACCCAGCCACCCGCTGCCACTGAAGCCCCCGCTCAACCAGTAACGGTTGAATGGTGGCATATTACCACAATAGACCCGGGCAAAACCCTCTGGCAGGATATGGCCAATGAATATATGGCTGCACATCCCAATGTCACCATCAATATCACCATCCTGGAAAATGAAGCCTTCAAGACCAAACTGACCACAGTCTTGCAGGGTGGCACTCCCCCCGATATCTTCCAGAGTTGGGGCGGTGGTGTAATGAATGATCAAATCGCGGCCGGTATGCTTCAGGACATTACCCCCGCGCTGGATGCAGATGGCGGCGCCTGGCGTAACACCTTTGCACCCGGCGCCTTGGCTGTCTATGCCTTGGATGGCAAGAATTACGGCGTGCCGTGGGATATGGGGGAGGTCGCCTGGTGGTACAACAAGGATCTCTTCGCCCAGGCCGGCATTACCGATGTTCCTGCCACCTGGACCGAATTACTAGCCGATGTCAAGACCCTCAAAGCTGCCGGCATCACCCCTATCTCCCTGGGTGAAAAAGACAGCTGGACCGGCATGCACATCTGGTCCTATCTCGCCACCCGCATCTGCGGACAGGACAAATTCCTGGCTGCTGCAAATCGCACGGGCGGCTCCTTTGCGGATCCCTGCTTTGTCGAAGCCGGTAAAGATCTCAAGGATTTGATCGACCTGCAGCCCTTCCAGGATGGTTTCCTGGGCGCCTCACATGATGTTATGCAGGGCACCTTTGGCAACGGTAAAGCTGCCATGGAACTCTCTGGACAGTGGGCCCCTGGCTCCGAAGCCGGCCAGGCCGCTGACAAGAAGGGTGTTGCCAATCTGGGCCTGTTTAACTTCCCGGCCGTCGAGGGCGGTGCGGGTGACGTGACGGATGTCATGGGCGGCGGCAATGGCTTTGCCATCGGCAAGAATGCCCCGCCGGAAGCCATTGACTTCGTCAAGTATCTTACCGCTCCTGAACAGCAGGCACGTGTTGCTGCCAGCGGTGGTGGCATCCCGGTTGTCAAGGGCGGTGAAGTCGGACTGACCGCACCTGACAGCACGGCCAATCCCGCTATGGTCGAAGTCCAGAAGAGCTTCGCAGCGGCGAAATACTTCCAGCTTTATTACGACCAGTATATGCCTTCCGCAATGGGCGGCATCCTCAATGATGCTGTTGCCAAGCTGTATGCTGGTACATCAACACCTGAGCAGGTTGCCGCGGAGATTGAAGCCGGAGCCGTGCAGACCTTCGGAAAGTAAGCAAGTAGATTTTTGGGAAGTTCTGGGGGTTGGGTTTTCAACCCAACCCCCAAAAATTCGCTTATATTGTGACTGGCACATCGTAGATTGTTAAAAGAATTCCTCCCTAGTTGGTAACCCTTCTGCCGTTGGAAGAAAGAAAAGGAGACGCATTATGAATATAGCCCAGGCCAGAAGGAACGATTCGATGTCGTCTCCGCAGACTCGCGCTCCTCGCCGGACGAAAGATTACTTGACCATTGCGCTATTCCTGCTGCCGGCTGTCATCCTTTTTGCTCTTTTTCTTATTTATCCCATTTTTCGATCCGCGTATTACAGCCTGTTCAATTGGAACGGCCTGGGTCCCGCCACCAAACTTGTCGGTTTGAATAATTTCAAGCAGATCCTGACCGATCAGGTTTTCTTAAAAGCGATTGAGAACTCTATCATTATCGTAGTGCTCTCTTTGGCCGTTCAGCTGCCCCTGGCCCTGATGTTGGCGATCATGGTGGGACGTGACCTGCCCGGACGGGCTTTTTTTCGCTCCATCTTTTTCATGCCTTACGTAATCTCTGAAGTCATCACGGCCATCATCTGGATCAGCATGTTCAGCCCTGACCCGGAGAACGGTTTTATCAACGCGCTCTTGATCCTAATTCCGGGTGTCCATGCCCAGAATTTCCTGGGTGATATCAACCAGGTTATGGCCTGCATTTTCCTGGTGCTCAGCTGGAAATATTTTGGATTACATATGCTGCTGGATATGGCCGGCCTGCAGAACATCCCCAAGGAGCTCGAAGAAGCTGCCATGATCGATGGCGCCAACCGCTGGCAGTCGATATGGTATGTTACCGTCCCCTTGCTTAGCACTACCATCCGTACCTCCGTCTATCTATCTGTGTTAGGCTCGCTCACGCAATTTAATCTGGTCTGGATCATGACCAGGGGCGGACCGGTCAATGCCAGCGAAATGATGGCCACTTATATGTATCGCTTCGCTTTCATCCGTTTCCAACTCGGATACGGCTCAGCCGTGGCGCTGGTCATGCTGGTATTCTGCCTGATCTTTTCCGTGGCATACCTGTGGCTCAGCCGCCGGCCCGATCCCCTTAGCGGCATTTAGAGAGGTACCTGCATGGCAACAACCATTGACTATCGTAAAAGTGATGCTTTCAAGAAGAAGTTACCAAGGTTCTTCCAGTACCTCGTTCTTAGTATTGTCACCTTGCTCATCGTAGTGCCACTCGTAATCATGGTCTTCGGGGCCCTCAAGACGCGCGGAGAGATGTTCTTACATCCCTACACCCCTCCCATTCCTCCTCATTGGGAAAACTTTGCTGAAATTTTGCGCACACCTTCGTTCTGGTCGATGATGCGCAACAGTTTATTTGTTATGCTGTTTTCGACGGCTGGCGTGTTGATCGTTTGTAGTCTGGCGGCTTTTGTTTTTGCTCGCATCGAATTCCGTGGCAAGGATTTGGCTTTCAACCTGCTTACCCTCGGACTCATGTTCCCGATCACTGTTGCCATCATGCCAGTCTATCTCGTCATCCGCCAGATGCACCTGATCGAACTCTCTTCTGGCAGTCATCCTGGTACAAACCGCCTTCGGGATATCCGGAAACACCCTGATTCTGCGCGGTTTCTTTCTGTCAATCCCGGTTGAATTGCAGGATGCCGCTGCGATCGACGGCTGTTCCGACTTTGGCTTCTTTTGGCGCATCCTGCTCCCGTTGGCGCGCCCTGCCCTGGCGGCAGTAGGGGCACTGACCATGATCGTCAGTTGGAATGATCTGCTTACCCCCCTGGTGCTTCTCAATAGTGACAAACTCTGGACCTTGCCACTCGGTACCATGCAGTTCCAGGGGCAATACAGCTCCGATTTAGCGCTTACAGCGGCTTTCATAACCTTATCCGCGTTACCCGCGATTATTTTTTACATATTTGCTGAAAGACAAATCGTAGCCGGTTTGACGTCTGGCGCACTGAAAGGATAGTCAGATGTCACGAGTTTTTCGTAACCCGATCCTGCCAGGCTTTTACCCGGACCCCTCCATTTGTCGGGTGAAAGATGATTATTATCTGGTTACCTCGACATTCGAATATTTTCCCGGACTGCCAATCTTTCACAGCCGAGACCTGATCCACTGGCATCAGATTGGTCACGTGCTGGAGCGTGCCTCCCAACTGCCTCTTGAAGGGATAGCTGCTTCCAAAGGGCCATACGCGCCAACCCTCCGTTACGCGGGAGGCGTGTTTTACGTGATCAATACCCTGGTAGAGGGCCAGACAAAATCCGGGAATTTCATCGTAACCGCAACAAATCCGGCCGGGCCATGGTCAGAACCCTATTGGCTCAAAAACGCGCCAGGGATCGATCCCTCGCTTTTCTTCGATGAAGATGGGCGTGCCTGGTATGTGGGCAATCGCATGGCGATGCACAGCCAATACCAGGGGCATACGGAGATCTGGCTCCAGGAATTGGATGTTAAGCAGATGCGTCTCATTGGTCAGCCGCAAGTCCTTTGGGATGGCGCACTCAAAAAGGCGATCTGGGCCGAAGCACCACATATTTATAAGATCAATGGATATTACTATTTGATGATCGCAGAAGGTGGCACGGCGCACAACCATGCTGTCACCATCGCGCGCAGCGAAAAAATCACGGGGCGTTATGAAGTCAATCCGCGCAACCCAATTTTGACGCATCGCCATCTCGGTTTGGATTATCCCATTGTAGGAACCGGTCACGCTGACCTCGTGGATACTCCATCCGGAGAATGGTGGATGGTATGCTTGGCCATGCGTCCTTACGGTGGATATTTCTACAACCTGGGCCGCGAGACCTTTCTGACGCCTGTGCGTTGGGAGGAGGATTGGCCGGTCGTGAGTCCTGGAATTGGGCGCGTAGAGCTTAGCTATCCGGCTCCAGATTTGCCCGAACAAACCTGGCCTGAGGTGCCAGCCCGCGATGATTTCGATTCACTGACTCTCGCTTTGCAATGGAATTTCCTGCGTTCCCCGTCTGATGAATTCGCAAACCTAAGTGAGCGACCGGGCTATCTACGATTACGGTTGCGCCCGCAACGTATCTCAGAACAAAGCAATCCGAGTTTTGTTGGCAGAAGACAACAGCATATTCACTTCACCGCGCGGACAAAATTGGAGTTCACCCCTCAAAGCCAGAATGAATGTGCCGGGTTGGCATTGATACAAAACAATAACTTCCATTTTTTGTTTGTCGTAACCCAGGGAAACAATCCAGTCGTGCGCCTCATCAAACGGGCGCAGGGTATGGAAGTGATTCTGGCTGAACAGCCCATTCAAGCCGGAGAGATCCAGGTAAAGGTGGAAGCACACGAGCAGGCCTATAACTTTTACTTTTCCGAACAACGCGATGAATGGTATGCAGTGGCTGAAAATGTGGATGGCCGTATTCTCAGCACACCCGTCGCTGGCGGCTTTGTAGGCGCCTATATTGCCATGTATGCCAGCAGCAACGGGCGTCCCAGCAGCAACTACGCAGACTTTGACTGGTTTGAATATCTTGCCCTCGAGGAAAGCTGATTCTCATCGTCGCACCAAAATGAGTCATTCGATGAAACATACGATTTGTGTAAGCGTTATTCTCTTATTGGTTTGTGCGCTGGTCGCCGGTTGTGCACCAGCCAGCACACCTATTCCCACAAATACCATGATGCCCGCACCCCCCCTTCCTTCTGCAACGCCAACACCGCAGCCTGCCATCGGTGCCTTCGAAAGTGGCATGTACCGGAATCTGTTTCAGAAATATTTGGGCAAGTCGGATGCTGAGGTGCATGCCAAACTCGATGCGGCCTGGAATCAACTCTTCTATGGCGACAATGAATTGGAGCGCGTCTACTATCCTGTCGGCGAGGATATGGCCTATATAACGGATATCGGCAACAACGATGTCCGAACCGAAGGCATGTCCTATGGCATGATGATCGCGGTCCAGTTGGATAAGCAGGAAGAGTTCAATCGGCTGTGGAAGTGGACCAAAACCTACATGTATCAAAGCGATGCGCCCTATCAGGGTTATTTTGCCTGGCATTGCACAACAGACGGCGACAAATTGGATGCCAATCCCGCCTCGGACGGAGAAGAATGGTTTGCCACGGCTCTGCTCTTCGCCTCTGCGCGCTGGGGAGATGGCGAAGATATCTTCAATTACAAGGAACAAGCGCAGGAAATCCTCACAACAATGCTGCATAAGGAAGATACCAAGAGCAATCTGGCGACCAACATGTTTGATCTTGAACAGAAGCAGGTGGTTTTCGTACCGCGCATCGGGTGTGATTCCAGTTTCAGCGATCCTTCCTATCACCTTCCGGCGTATTATGAACTATGGGCACGTTGGGCGGCGCAAGACAATCAATTTTGGAGCGAGGCCGCAAGCGTGAGCCGTGAATATTTCAAGAAGGCTGCGAACCCACAGACTGGTCTGATGCCCGATTACGCCAACTTTGATGGTACGCCTTACGGCAGCAACGAACACAAGGATTTCCGCTTCGATGCCTGGCGCACGCTCTCCAACGTGGCTGTTGACTACGCCTGGTTCGCGGCTGACCCATGGCAGGTTGAACAGTCCAACCACGTGCTGGATTTCCTCGCTTCGCAAGGATTGGCCTCATACCCAAATCAATTCGCGCTGGACGGCACTGCCCTCTCGGGCGACCATTCAACGGGCCTGGTTTCAATGGCAGCTATAGCTGCCCTGGCTGCCGATCCTGAAAAAGGCAAACCCTTTGTCCAGGCGCTTTGGGATACACAAATTCCTTCAAGGAAATGGCGCTATTATGACGGCATGCTGTATCTATTAGGCATGTTGCACGTTAGTGGCAATTTCAAGATTTATACGCCTTAAAAAGGCTGACCAGGGTCAAGCCAGATTCTGAACTTATTTCAAGGAGAACTTCATGGGTGCCACGAGCACATCGGAAAAACTTTCGTATCTAGATACATCCCTGTCATTTGCGGAACGGGCAAAGGATCTGGTGATGCGTTTAACCCTCGATGAAAAAGTAAGCCTGATGAATCACCCGGCCCGCGGCGTGCCGCGCCTGAATATTCCCGCCTACAATTATTGGAGTGAGGCGCTGCATGGTGTTGGCCGCAATGGACGTGCCACTGTCTTTCCACAGGCCATAGGCATGGCTGCAACCTGGGACAGAGAATTAGTCCATCGAGTTGCCTCGGCCATCGGCGATGAAGGGCGCGCGAAATATCATGCCGCACTGCGTCGTAACGGCTACACCGATCAATATCAGGGGCTCAACTTCTGGGCGCCCAATGTAAATATTTTTCGCGATCCGCGTTGGGGGCGCGGGCAGGAAACGTGGGGCGAAGATCCGTTCCTAACAGGCGAAATGGCCGCAGAATTCGTGAAGGGTCTGCAAGGCGATCACCCGAAATATCTCAAAGCCGCGGCATGTGCCAAGCATTATGCTGTCCATTCGGGGCCGGAAAAAGATCGCCACACGTTCAATGCGATGGTAACCAAACGCGAGTTATACGACACATATCTGCCCGCCTTCAAAAAACTTGTCACGGAGGCAAAGGTTGAAGCGGTGATGGGTGCCTATAACCGTACGCTTGACGAGGTCTGTTGTGCCAGTAAGCTTTTGATCGAGGGTATCCTGCGTGGTGAATGGAATTTCCAGGGGCACGTGGTCTCAGACTGTGGAGCGTTGTCCGACTTTCATCTCAATCACAAAGTTACGAAAGATGCAGCGGAATCCGCCGCTCTGGCTCTACAAGGTGGGTGCGACCTTGGGTGTGATCATGTCTTCAATGAAATCCCCGAAGCGATTCGGCGCGGGCACATCACAGAAGCGGACGTGGATCGCGCCCTGGAGCATAGCCTCGGCACGCGCTTCAAGCTTGGCATGTTCGACCCGCCCCAGGAGGTGCCATTCACATCCATTTCTATGGATGTAGTTGCCTCGAAAGAACATCGCCAGCTGGCATACCGTACAGCCACCGAGTTCGGTGGTTCTGTTGAAGAATAAGAACAACATCCTGCCCATTGATCCATCTACGAAAAAGATTTTCGTCACGGGGCCCACCGCCACCAGTCTGGAAGTGTTGCTCGGCAATTATTATGGTTTCAACGATCAGATGATCACTTTGCTCGAGGGCATCACGGGCCGCATCCCCGAGGGGATGGGTATGGAATATACTTCCGGAGCCTTGTTGAAGCATCCGCGTGAAATCAAAGACACCTGGGCGCCCGGCATGGCACAGTCGGCGGATTTTGCCATTGTATGTGCAGGTTCCTCCTCGTTTCTCGAGGGGGAGGAAGGCGAATCGCTGCTCTCGCCTATGAACGGTGATCGAGATAGTATTTCTCTTCCGGAGAGTCAGGTAAATTACATCAAGGAACTTGCGATCCATGGCGTGAAAATCGTCCTGGTGCTTACAGGCGGTGGCCCCATCGCGTTGGGCGAGGTGGAAGATATGGTGGACGCGATACTCTTCGTTTGGTACCCTGGCATGGAGGGTGGTAGCGCAGTGGCCGATGTGCTCTTTGGCGATGTTTCACCCGCCGGCAAACTCCCCATCACGTTTCCCAAATCACTGGACCAACTTCCGGCCTTCGATGATTACAGCATGAAGGGACGTACCTATCGTTACATGAACGAGGAGCCGCTCTACCCCTTTGGCTTTGGATTGAGCTATAGTCGTTTTGAATATTCGAACCTACAGCTCGATAAAACAACTCTGGCCCCTGGAGACTCACTCAACGTCAGCCTGATACTGGCGAACTGCGGCGCTTCCGACTCAGCCGAGGTTGTCCAGTTTTATCTGAGCGATCTCCAGGCTTCCAGCATTGTCCCGCTCCATCACCTGGTTGGCTTCCAAAGAGTTGACCTTAAAGCGGACGAGAGCCGTACCGTGAAATTCACGGTAACACCGGATATGCTGTCATTCTATAACGACGAAGGCAAATTAACACTCGAACCCGGACAATTCCGCCTGGAAGTAGGTGGATGCTCGCCAGGGAAACGCGGCCAGGATTTAGGCGCGCCCGTGCCCCTTAGTGCGGTGTTTGTACTGAAGTAAATTACACCGTCATTGCCAGGGCGGTCAGCAAGACCATCGGTCGAGACCAGCCGCCTGAAGGCCCGCAATGACAAATCATAAAAGGAGTCTTCCATGACAGACTACACCCCCAAACCCGAACACAAATTCACTTTTGGATTGTGGACGGTTGGCAACACCGGCGCCGATCCGTTCGGACGCACAGTACGTGAGGCGAAAACGCCCGTTGAATTGGTTCATTTGCTGGCAGAGGTCGGCGCGTGGGGCGTTAACTTCCACGATAACGACCTGGTCCCAATCGATGCAAGCCCTGCGGAACGAGACCGCATCGTGAAGGATTTCAAGGCTGCTCTTTCCGAAACCGGCCTTGTCGTTCCAATGGCCACCACCGATCTGTTCAAGGATGCCGCCTTCAAAGATGGCGCTTTCACCTCCAACGACCCGAAGGTGCGTGCCTATGCCTTGCAAAAGACCATGAACGCCATCGATCTGGGTGTGGAACTCGGCGCCAAGATCTATGTTTTCTGGGGTGGCCGCGAAGGAACAGAGACCGATGCGGCGAAAGATCCCATCACCTCCATCCAGCGCACGCGTGAAGCGATGAACTTCCTGTGCGAATACGCACGGGACAAAAAATATGATCTGAAGTTCGCCCTGGAAGCCAAGCCTAACGAGCCGCGCGGCGATATGTACAACGCAACAACTGGCCATATGCTGGCGTTTATCAATACGCTGGACCATCCTGAGATGGTGGGCGTCAATCCTGAAGTGGCACATGAACATATGGCCGGCCTCAATTTTACGCATGGCGTGGCACAGGCTTTGGAAACCGGCAAGCTCTTCCACATCGATCTGAACGATCAGGCCTTTGGCCGCTACGATCAGGACTTCCGCTTCGGCGCCGTCAATCTCAAAAGCGCCTTCTTCCTGGTCAAGCTATTGGAAGATCATGGCTACAACAGCAGCCGCCACTTCGATGCGCATGCCTATCGCACGGAAGATTACGAAGGCGTCAAGGATTTTGCGCGTGGCTGCATGCGCACCTATCTGATCTTAAAAGAAAAAGCTGCCGCCTGGAATGCAGACCCTGAGATCCAATCCATCGTTGCCGAACTCAACGCCGGGGATGAGGGGGTTGCGCCTTTGGTTGGCGCATACAGCTCTCAAAAAGCAGAGGCTTTGAAGGCTCAGAATTTTGACCGTGTGGCCTTGGGTCAGCGTGGTTACAAGTACGAACGACTCGACCAACTAACTGTGGAAGTATTATTAGGCGTGAGATAAAAGCGTAACTTTTTCTTTGCAACCCAAGGTTGCCCACATAATTACCATTTTCAAAAACTGAGTTCGGATTGCTTGTTGCATTTTGCCCAAAGATCACTATAATGTATAAAGAATTAGTTTATCCAATCAACAAACAAAACACTTTGATGCTCACAGGCGATCAGGAAAAAGTACGAAAGGTAAACAAGTCGATTGTTCTAAACATGATTCGACTGCACGCGCCCATCTCCCGGGCCCAAGTGGCAAATCTAACGGGCCTGAATCGTGGCACGGTCTCGAACATCGTGAACGTGTTGATCAATGAAGGCCTGGTTTATGAAGATGAACAAAAAGGCTCTGGAATTGGCCGCCCAGCAATTTCATTGGGTCTGAGGCCTGACGGTGGCGCAGTCATCGGCGTGGAAATTGGAGTGGATTTTATCGCCATCCTGCTTACAAATTTTGTGGCAGAGACACTCTGGGAAACCAGGCTTCAAACCGATGCATCACAATCACAAACTAATATCATTAGTCAGGCAGAACAATTGATCGATCAGGCGATTTTCCTTGCCAATGAACAGCGCCTCCGGCCATTGGGAATCGGTCTCGGTTTACCCGGATTGGTCAATGTTCAACAAGGCAATCTCATCATGGCGCCGAACCTGCATTGGGAAAATGTGCCGTTACGTTTGATGTGGAACCAGCGTTTTCATTTGCCCATCTATATCGAGAATGAAGCAAATTTGGCAGCCCTGGGCGAATATTACTTTGGTGTCGCGCGTAACGTTGATAATTTCATTTATCTGAGCGCTGGCATTGGTCTGGGTGGCGGTATCGTGATGGGTGGGAAGTTGTTTCGCGGCGGTCACGGATACGCAGGCGAAATTGGTCATATTCAGCGCGACCCGGCAGGTGAGCAATGTGGTTGTGGGCGCATTGGCTGTTGGGAAACCCAGGTTGGCCCCCGCGCAGTTCTTCACCGTGTGAAAAAGGAACTCCGGGATCAATCTGACCCTCTGCTGTTGAACGCCTGCTCAGGTGAGGTGGATAACCTGACTTTTAAAATGGTTGTTCAATTTGCATTGGAAGGAAACATCCTATGCCGTCAGGCAATCGAAGAAGTGGCGGTCTACTTGGGAATGGGAATTGTTGATATGATACACGTTTTCGATCCGGAACTCGTGCTCATTGGCGGTGCTTTTATTCAAGCGAAGGATATTCTTCAGCCGATCATTGAAAAAACGATTCTTTCCAATCTAATACAGTCTTATACAAACGGCTTGCGAATTGCGTTCTCTGAGCATGGACCCAATGACTGTGTATTGGGAGCAGTCGCGATTGTGTTGGACGATATTTTGCGCGAAATGGTAATCAGCTGAATCTCGATCATGCGCTTGAATTTCGAAGTGGAGTATATTCACCAAGGAGGTGCCATGCAGGGATAACAAAAATGCTTCTTTTCGTTCGATGATGTAAGCCAAACCCTATTGTGAAGGAGAAAAAAGATGAAATCCAATCGTATTTTAATGGCGCTCTTCTCTCTGGTGATCATCGCATCCATGCTGCTGGCTGGCTGCGGTCAGGCAGGAGGCGGCAAAACGAAAGTTGGCCTGTCATTCTCTGACTTTGCGACCGAGCGCTGGAAGAATGAAGCAGACCTGATGACAAAACTGCTCAATGACAAAGGCTATGATGTGATCGTCCAGGAAGCCAACCATGATGTGAAATTACAGAACGACCAGATCGATAATATGGTGGCACAAGGCGTCAAAGGCCTGATCGTTATTGCAGAAGACGGCGCGGCTGCCGCTACCGCGGTGGACAAGGCTGCTGCTGCGGGCGTGAAAGTAATCGCCTACGACCGCCTGATCAAAACCAAGAGTATTGCGGCTTATCTGTCCTTCGACAATGTTGAAGTGGGTCGTCAGGAAGCGCTGGGCGTGATGACAGCCCTTGGTCTTCCCGGAAGCACCACCTGGACAAAAGATAATCCTGCCAAGGTCGTTTTGTCTGGTGGCTCCCCCACCGACAACAATGCAGTTCTAGTCCGCCAGGGCCAGATGGAAGTCGTTCAGCCTTACATCGATCAGGGCGTGGTTACGATCGTGGCTGACCAGTGGGTCGATAACTGGGATGCTGCCAATGCCGAGAAGATGATGGAAAATATTCTGACGGCTCAAAATAACCAGATCGATGCAGTTGTTGCTTCCAATGACGGCACGGCACTGGGCGAGTTGCAGGCAATGAAGGCCCAGGGATTGGCCGGCAACGTACCGATATCTGGTCAGGATGCAACTGCCGATGGCTGTAACAGCATCGTCAAGGGCGAACAGACCGTCACTGTCTACAAGGATATTCGCCAGCTATCGCCGAAGGCGGTAGATATGATGGATGCACTGCTCAAGGGTCAACCCATCAGTGGCCTGCAGGAATTTAGCCTGAAGGTACTGACCGGCGACGATATCGCCGGCAGCATCCAGGCTCTCTTCCTGCCCGTTCAACAGGTCACCAAGGACAACGTTTACGATCTCGTGGTGAAGAGCGGCTTCCAGCCCTACGATGATGTCTATCGTGACATCCCCGCAGATCAGCTTCCTCCCAAACCGTAAGATCGTCCATGTATTTCCATTTCCCGGCCTCCTCTGGAGGCCGGGAATCCCGTATAATGGAGTATGATCGAACAAACTTTGAGTTTGGTCTGAGGAGTCCATATGGACAATGATGTCATTCTCGAATTTAGAAACGTAACTAAAAAATTCCCGGGGATTACTGCGTTAGACAATGTTTCGTTTTCCATCCGGCGAGGCGAAATTCACGGCATCTGCGGCGAAAACGGTGCCGGTAAATCCACTCTGATGAAAATCCTGGCTGGTGTATACCCGTGGGGGACTTATGAAGGACAGGTCATTTATGATGGACAGGAACTGAAACTGGTCGATCGCTCAATTCATCAGGCGGTGGAGGCAGGTATCGCCATCGTCTACCAGGAACTAACTCTGGTGCCCAGCATCACAGTAGGTGAAAATATTTATCTGGGGAAAGAGCCTGTGGAACATGGCGTCATCAACTGGGATAAACTCTACGCTGACACGCAACATGTGCTGGAAGAATATCATCTGGACGTGCCGGCGCGAGAAATTGTGCGTCATCTTGGCGTAGGCAAGATGCAGATGACCGAAATTGCCAAGGCACTGGCTGAGAATGCCAAGATCCTGATTCTGGATGAGCCGACCAGTGCGCTGGCTGAAACAGAAATCGAACAGCTGATGGAAATTCTGCGTGGCCTCAAGCAGCATGGTGTCACCTGTATTTACATCAGCCACAAACTGGATGAGTTTTTCCAGATCACGGATTCGATCACTGTTCTGCGTGATGGCAAGACCGTCTTTACCCGACCAACCAAAGAACTAAACCTGGAAACCCTGGTAAGCAACATGGTGGGGCGTGAAATGAAGGAACGGTTCCCGAAAGGCAACCGCAAACCTGGCGAAGTCATCCTTGAAGTGGAAGACCTGCACGCCTTGGATCCGGGAGATCCCACTTATGAGGTCATCAAAGGCGTAAGCTTCAATCTGCGGCGAGGAGAGATCCTGGGCATTGCAGGTTTGATGGGTTCGGGACGCACAGAGTTAGTCATGACCCTATTCGGGGAATATGGCAAGATCAACCAGGGCAAGATCAAGATGGAAGGACATGAGATCACCATCCACAATTCACGTGAAGCCATGCAGCATGGGATCAGCCTGGTTCCGGAGGACCGCAAACAGCATGGCCTCGTACTGATCCAATCCATTCTACGCAACATCTCCCTGGCAAACCTCGGTCAGTTTTCCACACTATTCCGTATTAACGACGCGGCTGAATTAAAAGTCAGCACCGATTTTGCAAAAAGTCTGGCCATTAAAGCCTCCAACCTGAATGCGCCGGTGGATTCTCTTTCCGGCGGCAATCAGCAAAAAGTGGTGATCTCTAAATGGTTGATGTCGCAGCCGAAGGTGCTTATTATGGATGATCCCACCCGCGGTATCGATGTGGGTACCAAGTACGAGATCTACAAGATCATGAACGATCTGAGCGAAAAAGGCATTGCAATTATTATGATCTCCAGTGAACTGGAGGAAGTGTTGGGTATGAGCGACAGAGTCATGGTCATGCACGAAGATCGATCTGTCGGCATGCTTGACATTGCTGAAGCAACACAGGAGAAGATTATGGCATTGGCAACTGGCATAGCTTCTCAACCTATCCCTGAAAGGTGATCCTTATGAGCACAACTACCACTACCGTATCTCCCGCCAAGAAAGGCGTTTCCCCGATCGGTCAGCAGCTCCGCTCCAACTTGCAGACCTATGCCCTTGTGTTCGCAATGATCGCTATTTGGATCCTCTTTTTCTTCCTGACCAATGGTATCTATCTATTACCGCAGAATTTTTCCAACCTGTTCCGTCAGATGACCATTACCGCAGTGCTGTCGGTGGGCATGGTACTGGTGATCGTCGCCGGACACATCGACCTCTCGGTGGGAAGGCTGGCCGGATTTGTCTCTGTGGTGGTGGCCTTTCTCCAGGCCTACACCTGGAACAAATATTTACCTGGCGCCTCTCCCTGGATCACCACCGGCCTTTCTGTCCTATGCGGCCTGGCAATAGGCACGTTATATGGCGTCATGCACGGCTGGATCATCGGTTACCTGGGTGTGCCATCCTTCATTACAACGTTGGCCAGCATGTGGATCCTCAATGGCTTGATCCTGATCCGCACGGGTGGAAAGACGATCGCGGCCAACCAGCCTCTGTTTTCATATTTTGGTCAGGGGTACCTGGGTCACACGGCTGGCTGGATTCTGGCAATAGCCATCGCAGTACTGTTATTCATCCAAATGTTCAATGGCCGCCAGCGCAAACTCAAGTATGGTTTTAAGCTCTCGCCGCTATACCAGGACATTCTGAAGACAGGCCTGCTTGCAGGTTTGGTCGTTGGTTATGTGGCATATGTCAATGAGTACAGCGGAGTACCCATCCCCGTCCTCATACTTGGAATTGTTGCGGTCATTGTTGCTTATGTCTCGAACAATACAAAATTTGGGCGCTACACATATGCCATCGGCGGCAACCGCGAGGCAGCCCGTCTCTCTGGCATCAGCATTCGCGGGAATACCTTTACCATCTTTGTATTGATGGGCTTCTTATGTGGCGTTTCCGGCGTGATCATGGCCTCTTACGTTGGATACGGAACGATCGCGGCCGGTACCGGCTATGAGCTCTTCGCGATCGCAGCCTGCATTCTGGGTGGCACCTCCACTCTCGGTGGCGTGGGCACCATCTTTGGCGCCATGGTTGGTTCTCTGATTATTACCAGCCTCACCAATGGATTACAGATCATGAACGTCCCCTCCTCCTGGCAATATGTGGTCTCGGGCGTGGTGTTGGTGGTCGCCGTATACATTGACATGGTGATGAAACGAAATCGATAAAGAAGCCATGGCAAATCAATATTTTCTTGGCATAGATACCTCCACCACCGGCAGTAAGGCTTTGTTGATCGATGAGCAGGGCGAGGTGGTCGCGGTGGCGTCCCATCCGCATACCTTGCAAACACCCAAGCCGCTTTGGTCGGAACAGAATCCGCGCGAGTGGTGGGAAGCGGTCTCAGCCAGTATCAAATCCGTTTTGGAAAAAGCAGGCATCGGCGGGGAGAGCGTCGGGGCTGTTGGTCTGACGGGTCAAATGCACGGATTGGTCCTGCTCGATGAGGCGGGAAACGTTCTACGTCCCGCCATCCTGTGGAACGATCAGCGCACACAGAGTCAGTGTGACGAAATCCATCAGATCGTGGGCAAAGAAAAATTCATTCAGATCACAGGCAATGTTGCACTGACCGGCTTCACCGCCCCGAAAATTTTGTGGGTCAAAGCGAATGAACCGGATGTGTTCGCGAAGGGGAAACATGTGCTGTTGCCCAAGGATTACATCCGTTATATGTTGACCGGCGAATATGCGATGGATAAAGCCGACGGTGCGGGTACGGTGCTGTTCGATCTAAAAGCGCGTGATTGGTCGGAAGAAGTTTTAGCTGCATTGAATATTCCACGGGCGTGGATGCCGAAAACATTTGAAGGCACGGAGTTCACCGGACAGGTCACGGAGGCAGCCGCCTCCCTTACCGGATTGAAAGGGGGCACGCCGGTGGCCGCCGGCGGCGGCGACCAGGCCGCGGGTGCAGTTGGTGTCGGTGCCGTGGAACCTGGTATTGTTGGTCTGACCGTCGGAACCAGCGGTGTGGTGTTCGCAACCACACCCTCGGCTTTGATCGAACCTGAAGGGCGCCTGCATGCCTTCTGCCATGCGGTGCCGGGTATGTGGCACTTCATGGGCGTGATGCTTTCTGCCGCAGGAAGCTTGCAGTGGTATCGCGACACAATGGCAGCGAACATGAGTTTCGATGATTTGTTACAGGAAGCCGAAGCTGTTCCCGCGGGAAGCGAAGGATTGCAATTCCTGCCTTATCTTTCCGGCGAACGGACACCCTACCCTGATCCGTTGGCACGCGGCGCTTTCATCGGTTTGACCCTGCGCCACCGCCGCGCCCATATGACGCGTGCCGTACTCGAAGGAGTCTCGTTTGGATTGAAAGATAGTTTCACCTTGATCCAAAATGCCGGGCTTGGAAAGATTACCCAAGTCCGCGGCTCGGGCGGCGGGACGAAAGGCGCGTTGTGGCGGCAAATCATGGCATCCGTGCTGGAGGCGGAATTGGTCACGGTCAACACAACTGAAGGCGCGGCCTATGGTGCGGCACTGCTGGCCGGTGTGGGCGCTGGCGCATGGAAAGATGTTCCTTCAGCGTGCAAAGCCTCCATCAAAATCACAGGCAGTACGCGACCCCATCCTGCACAAGTAGAAGTCTATCAAAAAGCATATCCGCTGTATCAAGAGTTATATCCGGCCTTGAAATCCAGCTTTGCGAAGATGTAATATAATATTCGAAATTACTCTCTGCGCCGATAACGGCGCAGAATTTATCTTAACAATTGCCGCCGGGACGGCGGCTTGAGCGGAGGATCCTATGTCAGATTTTCACGGCGAGCCAACGCGCGTTCTGGAAAATCAATTTCTGCAATTGGAATATCTTGCCCATTCTACGCGCATCGTACGTTTCTCTCCCAAAGGCAAAGCCAATTTATTTGCGGACCTGGGCCTCTCCCCCATCGAAACACCCTACGGAAATTTTTATTTTCGCGGCGGGCATCGTTTATGGCATTCGCCAGAAGTGATGCCACGCACATACATTCCTGATAATGAGGGTGGGGTCGTCAGTGACATTCCCAACGGAGTACGCATCGAAATGCCGGTGGAAGCCTGGACGCACGTTACCAAGTCGCTCGAGATCCAGTTGAATCCCGATCAGCCGCAGGTCATCCTGCGCCACGAACTCCGCAACGATGGCGCCTGGTCTGTCGAGTTTTCCGCCTGGGCGTTGACCATGTTCCGTTTGGGCGGCATCGGGATTTTTCCCCAACCGATCGGCAACGTGGACGAAACCGGATTGCTCTCGAACCGACAACTGGTGCTCTGGCCTTATACACAGATCCATGATCCGCGCCTGACCTTGCGCGATGACTTCGTGCTCGTTCACGCCACCCTCAGCCTGCCGCCGATTAAATTTGGTTATTACAATCCTCATGGCTGGATGGCCTATTGGCTGGACGGGACTCTATTCGTCAAGCGCTTTGATCCACAGGGCGACGCGTCCTATCCCGACCATGGATGTAATGCCGAAAGTTATTGCAATGATCAGTTCATCGAGTTGGAAACATTGAGTCCATCACAAAGTATCAAACCGGGCGAGTCAATCCTGCACACGGAACTTTGGGAAGTGTATGATCATTTGGCTGTGCCGCTTTTCCCCGACGAGATTCGTGATTGGATTCAGGGAAAAGATTCGTAACCATTCACGAACCTTCCTTCTTTCTTTCTTGAAAATAAAATATCCCGCAATGCGGGATATTTTATTTTCGTTCAGAATAATTCCGTGCTTCCTGTCATTTATCGATCAACCACAGCCAGGCATTGTTGAACTGGCAGGTGGCTTTGGTCCCAGCGCGGCTCAGGGCTACCAGGGCCATAAAGCCACGATCAAACGTTGTATCGGAATTTTTAAGTTTCGCCAGTCGCGCACGGTATTCCGCCTTGACCTGTTCCACTTCTTTATCAAAACTCGCTTTCTTAAGCGCATATTCCGCCAACGCCGCAGCATTCGCATTCGCCCCGGGTTTTTTGGGCTCGGGAGGCAGGAGCAATTGCGGAGGCGCGCTGGGATCGATATCTCCGATCAGAGTGTCGTTGGTGTAGATCCAGAAATGATTCCCGCGTCCGACCACGGTCAGACGATTGGTGGCGCCATTTTGCCAGTCGAAGGCCGGGTCGCGTCCATCAGCATAAATATCCTGTCCAGTGACGACTTCCCCATTTGCCACGGTCAGAAACAAAAAGTGCCCGCTGGCAACCCGCGAGATGGTCGCCAGATAAGTATTCATCGCATCTTTATTCCCATCCGAGCGCATGACAAAACCACAGCTTGATTCGCTGCCGATCGCATCCCAGGTGATGTCAGCCGAGATGACAAAATCCTCCGCCAGAATGGAGATGAAGTTGTTGATGTAGTCGAAGTTCATGAAACCCTGGACCTCGAGTGTTGCGGGAGGATGAATCCAGCCCACGTGTCCGGCGTTAGGATCCACATCAAAGTGAGGTAGTTCCCCCAGGATGGGCGCAATAGCGGAGGCGGTGGCCTGTTGATCCTCGGCGCTCAAGGAGGCTTGCGCCGTCTGGGTGGCATCATTGGACTGGCTGAAGGCTGTCGCATCCGCCTCGGCGGTCTGGATGGCGGCACCCGGGTTCTGATTTTGGGCGGCGACGACAGTCGCTGTCAGGCGGACGGAAGCGCTGATCGTATCCAGTGTAGCCTGCCTGGATACATCAGTAGATCCTCCTCCACAGCTACTGATCAAGCTGCCAGCTATCAGCAGAATTAGGATTCGGTAAAGGTTCTGTCTCATCTTATCTAAATTACATCCTTCCGCTTTTGAAGGAAGAGAATGGCCACGAACAAAACCAGAATAATGAATAACTGAACCAGCCAGTCTTTCGTAACCTTGCCCCAGTAGGCAACGGGGTTTCCCTTATCGACCACAGTCCATTTCAGGTCATTGTAATACTTACCAACGGCAAATTCAGCAGGAGAGACCGCTGACCCCTGACCGACCTGCCAGAGGGCCAGTTGTTTCTGGTAGGTGATGACTTCGTTCTTGTAGACTTCTGACTGCGCCTGATAAGCTTCGATCTGCTGTTTATAGTCGGCCTGGATGGCGTTGGCCTGCTTCTCCCAATCCTGAAGCTTCACGAAAAAGTCGGCCATGGCTACATTATCGGATTGGTCCGCTGGTTGTTCAGGCCGTTCAGGCAGAACCGGTTCCGGCGGAGGCGCGGGCAATGGCGCGGGTTCCACCGGCGCCGGCTCGTCCACCGCGGGGTCATAGAATTTGCCAAGTCCGGGGAAATTACAGGAATCTTCCTTAAGCATGTTCAATCCCATGCATTTGCAGCCGTTCGCCTTCTTGTCATCCAGCGTCATGGAGGCGCGCACGTCCGGCGGGAGGGCCCAACAAAGATCCGCAGCCAAGTCGGAACCCGGGCCGGTGATACTCATCAACGCCTCGAAGGCCCAGCGCGTGGAGGTGGGTGCGGATACAAATGTCGGCAACGGGACCAACGCCCCGCCCAACACGATCTGCGGCAGCATCAACATGATCACCAACAGGGGCGCGGAACTGGCGTTCGGCGCCAGGGCCGAGGCGAATAATCCCAGCATCATGCCTGCCAGAGTGGCCAAACTCATGGTGATGTAAATCTGAACGAACTCTGCTGCGCCCCCGGGCATCTTGAATGCCAGATAATGAACAACAGTATAGGCAATGGCCTGGTAAAGCGCCAGGATGGCAGCAATCCACACCTTGGACAGAACGTACGGCAGGATCTGTAAATTCACCAACCGCTCACGCTTGTAGATTTCCTGTTCCTTGACAATCTCGCGCATCTGCGAGATGCCTCCGACCATGACACCATAGATCGTAAACAGGAAAAGGGTGATGATAGTCTGCGCAGCATCACCCTCGTTGAAATCAAATGGGTTCCGGCCCATGACCAGGGAAAGAACCACATCCAGCAGGGAGACCAAGGGCGCTGTGGCCAGCATCAGGATCAGCCCGGCGCGATCACGTGTCAGTATTTTCAGGTTGCGGGCCGAGAGGATCAAGAATTGCTTGAGCCCGGAAACCTGTTTGGAAGCGGAACTGCCCTTCTTGCGGGCGGCCTTCTCGGGCTGTGGCACGGTGGGAGCTTTCTCAGCGGATAACTTTCCTTCGAGCGGCCCGGCAACATACTTCTGATAGGCCTGACTCTCGCGATAACGCTTCGCCCAATCATCGGGCTTGCCATTGGCCGAGTTATCCAGGATGGCATAGATCTCGTCGAACTCGATCTTGCCGGCGCGGCGCTCGCGTTCCGAGCGATACTGGTCGAAGTATTCCAGGGCTTCTTCCGGCGGACCAAACCAGGCCAGGTAACCGCCGCGCGCCAGGAAGATGACTTTATCCGCCAGCATGACGTTCTTGGTGGCATGCGTAATGAGGACGATGGTGCGGCCCTGATCAGCCAGACGACGCATCAATTGCATCAGGGCGGTCTCCGTGCCGGGGTCAAGGCCGGAGGTGGGTTCGTCGAGGAAGAAGAGTCCGGGCTTGGTCAACAGCTCGACGCCGATGGAGACGCGCTTCTGTTGTCCACCGCTCAAGCCGCTGATCTGCACATCCTTGCGGTGGGTGAGATCCAGATCGGCGAGCACCTCCATCACACGCTTTTCTCTTTCCTGGGGAGAGGTATCACTGGGCATGCGCAGTTGGGCAGCATAGTCCAGCGCCTGATAAATGGTCAACTCCATGTGGATGATGTCTTTTTGCGGGACAAAGCCGATGTCGTTGCGGATGGCATCGAAGTGAGTGTAAATATCGATGTCGTTGACATAGACTTTCGAAGGCGGCGTGGCAGGGCGGTACCCGGCCACGGCATCTACAAAGGTGGACTTGCCGCCACCGCTCTGCCCCACCACCACGATAAACTCACGAGGCTGGAAAGCGACCGAGATGTTCTGCAGGATGTTCAGGTCTTTGCGCACCCACTTGTTTAGCCCGATCACGTCAACTCTGAGACCGTTGCTATCGTCATATTTGGCAAGCTGATCCTTGCCCATGACGAAACGATATTGCCCAACGCGGATGGTATCTTCCGACTTGAGCCAGACGGAACCCTCAATGCGTTCGCCATTGACAAAGGTGCCGTTGGAACTACGCAAATCCTCCACACGATAACGCTGACCCACCCGTTCAACCTGCGCGTGAAAGCGGGAAACGCTCGGCGAGGGCAGCACAACATCGTTGGTCTGGTCGCGGCCGATCTGGATCAGCGTCTTCTCGCCGAAGACGATGTCGCGTTCCTCTTCCTGGGCCGCGTGACTCGGCGAGTTGTAGGTCATGGTGACCATCATGCCGGGGTCAAGGCTGCCAATGCGCAGAGTATCGCCGTGCCGCAGAAGGCGAACTCCCTCCAGGGGGCGGCCCTCAAACAGGATGGGGTTCTTGGCTTCCGCCACCAGGGAGAGTTGATATCCGCCGGTCACCTTCTCGAGGCGCGCGTGTTGATGCGAGACGATGCCTGAGGGTATGACAATGTCATTGTCTTCGGTACGACCAATCGTGAGAACCGGACGCGTCAGGGTATGGGAGCGAGAGCTGCCGCCCGCCACGGTAATCACCAATTGCGGTGGCGCAGAGGTCATCGCCGCGGATAACGCCGGTTCCTCTCCGATCATGGTTTGCATTCCACTGATGGACATATCGGGCGCCGATTGAGCCATCGTCTTCCCGGCGTTGGCTGGAAGCGGCGCTTCATAGGTAATCGTAACGGCCTGCCCTAAACGAATCTCGTCGCCGGATTTGAGTATCTGCCGTCCGGTCAGCCGCGTCCCATTGACGAAAGTACCGTTGCTGCTGCCCAGGTCTTCCACCACGTACGTGTCTCCCTCGCGCAGCACTCGGGCGTGACGGCGCGAGACGCCGGGGGAAGCAAAGGTGATATCTACAGTGGAGTCGCGTCCGATGACGGTCTCCGCTTTGATCAGTTCGTGTTCGCGCGCCGAAGGCGTGCCTTTGCTGAGAATAAGTTTATGAGTACTCGATTGCATCACGGGTCGATTCCTATCTGATAATAATCAGCCGTTTGATGGATCAAACGATCTGCCTCACCTAGAACGTACTCGGATCGCGCTCTCTACCGCCCTTGAAATGATGAATAATGGCATGCAGATTTTCTCTCTTATCAAGAGCAAATCAGACATAATAATAAGATGAACAAGGTCAAATTATACCTGTGCCAGAAGTCATGTCAAGGAAAGGCAGATTTTGTCAGGGTTCTAATATGAACATGGGATTGACAGACACCCCATCCTCGGCTTTAATCACGGGGGTTCGTCAGCGGAGAGCAGGCGGCGTCCACACATCCGCAGTGAGAAACATAGCGACTTCAACGGAAAAGAATGCTGGATTCAACTTGAGTCACTTTAAAAAGAATAACGTTTATCGTCCTCGCCGGGCTGTACAGTGCTGTCCCTCACCAAATTGGGCCTGCTGGCACTTGCTTTGCTGGATCGAATCACTTGTACCTAAAACTGCCCATAGGATGATGGGTTTTGAATCCATTTCTCTTATGAAATCATCACTGGAAATTTTTTTGAATTGGATATGAAATTATGATGCTCAATCTGTCCCGCAAATACCAAATCAGCTTGTGGAGCAATCTGCTCTTATCAGCTTTGATGCTCCTCTCCGCATGCACACCACGTGAGACCTACGCAGCCATCCACCCGAATCTATTTCTGAACCAGATGGAGATCGACGCCGTCAAAACGCATATCGCTTCCGGGCAGGAACCGTGGAAGTCTGCCTACAGCAATTTGCTTTCCAGCGCGGACGAAGAGCTATCTCTCCCACCAGGCAGTGTCACCGATAACGGCGGCGGTCACACCTGGCAGACGGATCAGCCCTACACCAGCGACGGGATCTACAATCCGGACGCGGACCGGCAGGACTACCTCCTCGGAGACGAAATCTCCGATGCGATCCTCGACCTGGGGCTGGCTTATCAACTCACCGGCAAGGCGAAGTATGCCGACAAGGCGATCAAACTCACTGAAGTTTGGTTCCTCGATAAATCGACCGCGCTCAAGGCCGGCACCGGCTCGGGCAATGAGATCGAAATGTGGATCACCCTGCCCGCCGCCTTTTATGGTGTCGATTTACTATGGAATTATCCCGGTTTCTCCGATAGCGATAAACATGCCCTTCAATCGTGGGCGCAAACCAGCGCGGATCGTCTGCGCAACCTGCGCAGGGATAACAATTGGGAGAACTGGCGGCTGGTTTATTTGATGTCTTTGGCACACACCGCGAATGACAGGGGCGCCATGGACTATGCCATCGACACCTGGAAAAGCTTCAGTGAACATCAAATCGATGAAAACGGCTTCATGATAACAGAACTCAATCGCACACTCTCGCTGGATTACTCCGTCTTCGCGCTCAGCCCGATGACCCAGGGTGCCGAGATCGCCCGCCACTATGGCGTGGACTTATACAGCTACCACAACAGCCAGGGGCAAAGCCTCGAAACGATCTTCGATGCTTACGCACCTTATTTGTTGGACCCGGATACCTGGCCCTATCAACAGATCCGTCCCTTCGATACAACGAATGGCATCGCCATCTATGAATTGGCTTACACCCATTATGGGCAGAAGGATACCTACAAAGAAGTCATCGAAAAATATCAGCGGCCGATGATCGAGACCCGCACGATGGGACCGGTTACGCTCACACACGGTCTCAGCTTTGAAGATACGATTTCCACTCCCGCGCCATAGGCTAAATAGAGTCGAAAATATGAAACAGTTATGTCAGCCTGAAAGAGTGGCGTTACAACGCCGCGCCGGAAGGGTCTCCACCGCAAAGCGGCGGGATTCTCACCTGCACTTGCGTGCGGTGCAAGTGTCGCTCCCTTTGGTCATTCAGAATGACATTCATTTCAAAGGCTTAATAACTTCTTAACACAGACCTTTCGCTTAAATTAAATCGAGTTTTTCAAATTTCAGCCCCAAAAGCCGTTTTTAATGCCGATTTCCTCAAAAAATGTAATCATCAGATAAAGGGCGAACAGTCTCATTGTTAGCTTTTTAGGCAATCTCCGAACCAAACAAAGGTGATTTCACCGCAGAAATTGCTCAAAGCGCCAGAATTTGTGTTCGGGCTATTTCTGACCAATACAGATTTCCTCAAAAAACGCTACAAATCGCCTAAGAGATTCGGCGCGCTTGCCTAGCGGAGTGATATGCCAAAAACGCCTACCCCTAAATATGGGGGAGGGTAAAAGCAGACTTCCCATATTTAGCGCATTGCGAATTTCTGATTTGACCCAAAATTTAAGCGAAAGATCAGTTAACAGGGAAGTTTGACAGGCTCTTTTTTATCTGGTTTAATGACAAACATAATCTAATAGAAAAAGCAGCATCCATGTCATGATGCTGACATGAGCAGGGGAAAAGAAAAAAATAAAATCTAAGAAGCTGGTACAAGACTGTGACGAGTTATTTTTCGAAAAAATTAAGAACGATACTTCATAGGAGTTTATTTGTTGCGACTCTGATGTCCATGTATTCCTGTGCGCCGCGCGAAACATATACGGCGATCCATCCCAACCTTTATCTGAGCCAGCCCGAGATCGAAGACTTGAAGGTCAACATCGCTTCCGGGCAGGAGCCGTGGAAGTCCGCCTACAGTGACTTTATCGCCAAAGCCGATAAGGAACTTTCATTACAACCAGGCAGCGTCACCGATGACGGCGGTGGTCATGTGTGGAAGACTGACGCGCCGTATATCACGGATGGGGTCTATGACCCGAACGCGAATCGACAGGATTATCTTCTGGCCGACAAAATCTGCGATGCCATCCTTGACCTCGGACTGGCTTATCAACTCACCGGAGAGTCTAAGTACGCTGACAAGGCCATCAAGTTGACTGAAGTCTGGTTCCTCGATAAATCCACCGCGCTCAAGGCTGGCACCGGCTCCGGCAACGAGATCGAGATGTGGATCACTCTGCCCGCCGCCTTTTATGGCATCGATTTGCTATGGAATTATCCCGGTTTCCCAGAAAGTGACAAACAAGCCTTGCAATCCTGGGCGCAAACCAGCGCTAATCGATTACGCAAACTGCAGCGGAAAAACAACTGGGAGAATTGGCGGTTGGTTTATTTGATGACGCTGGCGCATACCGCCAATGACAAAGACACCATGGACTACGCCATCGACACCTGGAAAAGCATTAGCGAAGATCAGATCAACGAAAAAGGATTGATGGCCCGGGAGTTGGGCCGTACCACCTCCTTGAATTATTCCATCTTTGCCGTCAATGCCATGACCGAGGGTGCGGAGATCGCCCGCCACTATGGCGTGGATCTGTACGACTATCGCAACAGCCACAATCAGGGATTGGAAACCGTCTTCGATGCCTACGTGCCTTACCTGCTCGATCCCACCACCTGGCCCTATGAACAGATTCGACCCTATGACCAGACGGGGGTCTTTGTCTACGAACTGGCCTACAGTCGCTACGGTCACAAAGAGACCTATAAAGAAGTGCTCGAAAAATATCAACGCCCCTTCTTTGACATCCGTAGTATGGGGTACGCCACACTGGCTTTTGGCAGCAGCTTTGACGAGGCAGTGCCTGTCCTCACAGTCACTCCCTAGTTTTGCACTTCATCACGCACGGGATGTAATCCTGCACAAAATAAGCCGACCCCTTCAAGAGGTCGGCTTATTGTTCGACTTATTTCAAGACAATAAATTCAAAATCCGGGTAGGTCTCTATGCGTTCTGCCGCGGCACATATGATTTAGAGAATCAGAAAACTTCCCAATTTACAAAATTTGACGAACTGAATCAGATGTCGCTTCCCGGAGCCGGCGAAATACTCATAGGGATTCCGGGCAATGAAATCGAGCAAAAGAGATTCGATGCCTTCTTCGATGATGGCTCTTTCCATGGGGGAAAACCACTCAGGCAGGTCATCCTCAGGCCGATGCAACGCATCCGGAATATCATCCAACGCTTTTTCAAGCGCCAGCGCCAGAGCAGACGCATCTTCTGTGCTGACACTTTCTCCCTCACGCTTGAAATATGATCCACTCCCATAGGCGGGGATATGCTCCGGGCGGCGATACATCGAAGGTGGCCTGGTTCCCAGCGGCTGCCAGCCGTAGAAGCCGGCGAGCTGCAAAATCTTTTTCCAGGTCTCCTGGTTGATATATTCGTGCGAAGAATTGGACAAGCTGATCAGTTTATATTTCATAATGGGCGGTAATTGGCCTATTATATCAATGACCCAAATGTCTCACGCGCTGCTTTCCCCTGAAAAGTGTTTTAAATCAAGCATAGAACGAACGCGTCACTATGAGAGTTTGCTGTTGAAAAACGCTTTTGTGTTATAAATCGAAAAATTCCGGACTTATCTAGGTAAAACATTCATGGAACCGACACCCCGCCAGGCATCCAAAGCAGCATTTATGTCACGTACACTGGTCCAACTTCTACAAACGCGGGCAGAAGAAGATCCGGATCGGATTACCTACCGGTTCATTCAGGATAACGACGCGGAGATTGTCACAATCACGTACGGGGAACTGGATCGCCAGGCACGCGCCATTGGCGCATGGTTGGAAAGTTTTGGCGCGAGCGGGAGCGCGCCCTTCTTTTATATCCCTCCGGCCTGGATTACATCGCAGCTTTCTTCGGGTGTTTGTATGCCGGCGTCACGGCCGTCCCTGCTTATCCGCCCAGACTCAATCGTCCCGTGCCGCGCATTCAATCCATCGTGGATGACTCACAAGCTTCGTTCGCCTTGACCACCTCAACCATCCTGCACAACATCGAGCAGCGCTTCGAACACGCACCCGATCTGCAGGCCCTGCGTTGGTTAAACACCGAGCAGGTCCCGGCTGGGTTGGAAGCGGACTGGAGTCACCCCGCCATCACATCCGAGACGCTGGCCTTCCTGCAATATACCTCCGGTTCAACGAGTCAACCCAAGGGCGTGATGCTCAGTCACGGCAACTTGATGCACAATCTAAAAGCCATCTATCATGGTTTTCAACTGACTCCTGACTCCTCGGGCGTGTTCTGGCTCCCCAGCTATCATGATATGGGCCTCATTGGCGGCATCCTCGAACCGATGTACATTGGCGGACCTTCCACCTTGATGTCGCCCGTTTCATTCCTGCAACGACCTGTGCGCTGGCTGGATGCCATTGATCGCTACAAAGGCACCACGACCGGCGCCCCCAACTTCGCCTTCGATTTATGTGTGGATAAGATCACGCCTGAACAGAAGGAAACCCTGGACTTGCGTTCGTGCACTCTGGCATTTTGTGGAGCGGAACCGATCCGCCCGGAGACGCTGGAACGCTTCGCGCGCGCCTTCGAACCCTGCGGCTTCCGAAAGGATGCTTTCTATCCCTGTTTCGGCATGGCGGAAAGCACCCTACTCGTTTCCGGTGGCGATGGTCCAACCGAAGCGCGCACCTTCACGATTGATCGGAAATCTCTCGAACGTGACCGCATCGTTCCAGCCGCCTCCGACCATGCAGGATCGCTTACCATGGTGAACTGCGGAAAGCCAATCATCGATCAAAAGATCGTGATCGTAGATCCAACCACGCTGGGACTTTGTGCCTCCGACCAGGTAGGCGAAATTTGGATTGCGGGACCGAGCGTTGCACAGGGCTATTGGGGTTTGCACGAGGAAACCCAAAAAACATTCCAGGCCTATTTATCGGATACAGGCGAAGGACCATTCCTGCGCACCGGCGATCTGGGATTTTTGCAGAGTGAAGAACTTTTTGTCACAGGGCGCCTGAAAGATTTGATTATCATTCATGGCACCAATCATTATCCCCAGGATATTGAATTGACCGTTGAAGCCTCACATGATGCTTTGCAGCCCAGCGGAGGCGCGGCTTTTTCTGTGACTGATGAAGGTAAGGAGAAACTGGTCATTGTCCAGGAGGTCACTCGGCAAGGTAGAAGCGCCGATGTTAATGAAGTGACTTCCGCCGTTCGTCAGGCTGTCTCGGAGAAACATGACCTCCAGGCATTTGCCATTGTGCTGGTCAAGCCGATGAGCATCCCCAAGACATCCAGTGGCAAGATCCAGCGCCGCGCTTGCAAGAACGCCTTTCTGGAAAACACTCTGGAAGTCGTGGGGCAATGGAATGCGAAAGTTTCCCCCTCACCCTATCCCTCTCCCAAAGGAAGAGGGGACTCCCTTCGCCCCTTGGGCGAAGGGTCGGAGATGAGGGTAGAAGTCATCCAATCATTTCTCCTCGCGCGCATCGCCGCCATCCTTGAAATGGATTCTGCCGCCATCGATCCGCGCCAGCCTTTCACCTACTATGGACTTGGTTCCGTACAGGCGGTCAGCCTCACCGGCGACCTGGAAGTTTTCCTGGATCGCAAGCTTGCACCCACTCTCGCCTGGGATTATCCGACGATTGAAGCGCTCGTAAAATATTTGGCAAACGACCACCGGCAAATCAAAGATACAAAGCCTGCATCAAAACCAATTCCGTCATCTTCAGCTTTCACCAAAGAACCCATCGCGATCATCGGTTTGAGTTGTCGTTTTCCACAGGCGCCCAATCCGCGTGCCTTTTGGGAATTGCTGCGCAACGGCGTGGATGCCATCACCGAAGTCCCCGCCGACCGCTGGGATGTGGATGCTTTTCATTCCGAGAACCCCGATCGTGGAAAGATCATCACGCGCTTCGGCGGCTTCCTTGAGGATGTGGATTTGTTCGATCCGCACTTTTTCGGAATTTCCCCGCGTGAAGCAACGCGCATGGACCCGCAACAACGCCTCCTTCTGGAAGTCAGTTGGGAAGCGCTGGAAAATGCCTTTATCCCGCCTCACTCGTTGGCGGGAACGCGCACGGGAGTCTTCGTCGGTATCAGCAGTTACGATTATTCGCGCTTGCAATTTGATGATCTTGAAATGATCGACGCTTATGCCGGGACTGGCAACGCGCATAGCATCGCGGCAAATCGATTATCTTATGTTTACGATTTGCGCGGTCCCAGCATGGCAATCGATACGGCTTGTTCCTCGTCTTTGGTGGCAACGCACTTGGCTTGTCAAAGCCTGCGAAACGGCGAATCAGAACTGGCCCTGGCTGGAGGCGTGAATCTGATCCTGACGCCTGAGTTGACCATCACCTTCTCGCAAGCACGCATGTTATCTCCCGATGGTCATTGCAAAACCTTCGACGCCAATGCGGATGGCTACGTGCGCGGCGAAGGCTGCGGCGTGATCGTGCTCAAACGTTTATCGGGTGCCTTGCGCGACGGAGACCACATTCTGGCATTGATCCGCGGTTCGGCGGTCAATCAGGATGGTCGCAGCAACGGACTGACCGCGCCGAATGGACTCGCGCAACAGGAGGTCATCCGCTATGCATTAGCGGATGCGGGCGTCGCGCCGCAACAAATTGGTTACGTGGAAGCGCATGGCACCGGCACGCCGCTCGGCGACCCGATTGAGATATCATCGCTACGCGCAGTGCTCGATGATGGCAAATCCAACGGCCGAGTGTTGGTCGGTTCAGTCAAAACCAATATTGGTCATCTGGAGTCTGCCGCAGGCATTGCCGGATTGATCAAGACTGTGCTGGCTTTACAAATGGAAGCCATTCCCCCTCATCTGCATTTAAAAGAAGTCAACCCTTATCTTTCTCTGGAAGACTCGCGGCTCGAGATCGGGACTTACCTGCGGCCGTGGAAACGCCGTGAGCAGCCGCGTTTTGCAGGCATAAGTTCGTTCGGTTTTGGCGGCACGAACGCGCATCTCGTGATTTCTGATCCGCCTGTAGTTCCGGTGGAAAGCCCAACAGAAAAACGGGAACGTCCACGCCATCTCCTGGCATTATCAGCAAAAAAAGATTCGTCCTTAAGAGAATTTGCCTTCCAGTTGAATGAGATGCTTGAAGATACAGAGTACTCTCTTCCAGATATTGCGTTTTCCGCGAATACCAGTCGCTCACACTTTGAAAATCGCCTTGCGATTCAAGCTACTTCAATAGAAGAATTGAAGAAGGGACTCGAAGAGTTTCTAGAGAACTCAGAATCTGAGTCGATCCTGACCGGTCAGATAAAACCAAGTTCGCAGCCAAAGATCGCATTCCTCTTTACCGGGCAAGGATCACAATACACAGGCATGGGCCGCCAGCTTTACGAAACACAGCCGGTCTTTCGTGCGGCCCTCGATCAGTGCGCAGCGATTCTTGATTCCATTTTGGATTGCCCCTTACTGGAGATTCTCTTCACCGCTGACGAAAACAACTCCATCCATCAAACCACTTATACTCAGCCCGCGCTCTTTGCCTTCGAATATGCCCTGGCGCAATTGTGGCGTTCGTGGGGCATCGAGCCGCAGGCCGTGCTCGGTCATAGTGTCGGTGAATATGTCGCTGCCTGCGTCGCCGGTGTCTTTAGCCTTGAAGATGGCTTATGCCATATCGCCGCGCGCGCCCATTTGATGGGTGCTTTGCCTCACAACGGCAGGATGGCAGCTGTCTTTGCGGATGCGTCACGCGTGGTAGATGTTTTGAAGCCTTATCAAGATCAGGTTTCCATCGCGGCGATCAATGGCCCGGATAACACTGTCATCTCTGGGGAAAGTTCTGCGATGCAAGTCGCATTGGATGAACTCACCAAACTGGGGATTAAGTCCAAACCATTGACCGTTTCCCATGCTTTCCATTCCCCGCTGATGGATCCCATTCTGGATGAATTCGAATCGATCTCACGCGGGATTCAATTTTCCGCGCCCCGCCTCTCGCTCGTCTCAAACCTGAGCGGCGAGATTCTCAGGCCGGATCAAATCCCTGACGCGGCTTATTGGCGGAATCACATCCGCGCCGAAGTGAAATTCTCCGCGGGTATGCAAGTGCTCGCCGACCTGGGCATCGACACATTCATCGAGATCGGCCCCAACCCTACATTATTAAGCATGGGCAAACGCTGCTTGCCAGAATCCAAAGCTGCATGGCTGCCTTCCCTGCGGCAGGGACAGGATGAATGGCAGACCATCTTAAACACTCTTGGCAAGCTCTATGTCCAGGGCGCAGAGGTGGATTGGACAGGTTTTGATTCTGGATATACACGTCACAAAGTCGCCCTGCCCAATTATCAATTTGATCGTCAGCGTTATTGGATTGAGACCTCTGATAAGAAGGCCTCGAAAAAAGATGTTCCTGTCTCACCCCTGACGGCAGGTACTGATGGAAAATCACATCCGCAGCGCAAAGAAAAAGTTGAGCGCAGGAGGCATCATAAATCTTCAAGGCCGCAGGTTCTTGAGTCACCACGGGCTAACACACATGATCTTGATCACGCAACATTAGTAAACACCGAGCCATCCAAGCGCCAAAAGGTTTTGGAGGATTTCCTCCAACGACAGGCTGCGCACGTTCTGGGCATGGATATTGCTCGTCTCAGCCTCGACCAACCTCTGGATGCGTTGGGACTCGATTCGCTCATGGCGATCGAGTTCAAAAATGCTTTGGAAACAAAACTCGGCATCAAGTTGTCTGTGGCAAGTCTCTTGCAAGGGCCAACGATCACAAAACTTGCCAATGAAGCGCTGGAAAATTTATCTGCGCCGGAAAGGACAAATGAGATTCCACTTATCATTGCGCAAGATATTTCAGGTGAAAGCCCACTTTCTTATGGACAACAGGCGCTTTGGTTTTTGCATCAATTATTACCTGAAGAAATATCGTTCAACGTCGCTGGAGCTATTCGCATCTTGGGCGATCTGATTCCCTCTGCTTTGGAACATGCATTTGAACAATTGGTTGAAAGGCATGCATCACTGCGAAGTACATTCCATGTTCTGAATGGCGAACCGATCCAGCGCGTGCACGAATCCGTGGCCGGCTTCTTCCATGTTGAGGAGGCATCTACACTTAGTAATAAAGAATTAAAAGAAAGACTCATTGGCGAAGCACATCGTCCTTTTGACCTGGAGAACGGTCCGGTTTTACGCGCCTTACTATTCGAACGAAAAGAAAAAACAGAGCATATTCTCCTGCTTTCGATGGATCATATTGCCACAGACTTCTGGTCCATGACGATTCTGGCGCGCGAACTGCTTCTCTTCTATGAAGCAGACAAAAACGGCAAAGCGATTTCTTTGCCAGTCTTGCAAGCTCATTATTCCGATTATGTGCGCTGGCAAAATGACATGCTGGGAAGTTCACAAGGCGAACAGCTTTGGGAATATTGGCGCGAGGAATTAGGTGGCGAACTGCCTGCCTTGAATCTGCCCACAGACTATCCACGCACCGCGCTGCAAACTTATCGCGGCGATTCACGCCATTTGTTCATGGATGGCGAACTCTACCGGCAATTGAAAACTCTTGCACACGAGCACGGCGCGACGTTGTTCATGACCCTGTTGACCGCTTTCCAGACTTTATTGCATCGCTATTCGAATCAAGAACAATTCCTGGTTGGCTCGGTGACGGCGGGACGAAGTCACGCGGAATTGACGGACTTGGTTGGCTACTTCATTAATCCCATTCCTCTGCGGGCGGATTTCTCAGGGAACCCTTCATTTAATGAAGTTCTCCAGCGCGTGCGAAAGACGGCACTGGGCGCGTTCGAACATCAGGAATATCCACCTGCCCTGCTGGCCAAGCGCTTGGGGCTCCAGCGCGATACCAGCCGCCCGCCGCTCTTCGAAACGATGTTCATCTTACAGAAAGCCCACGAAGCGGAAGTGCAGGCGCTCAGTCCCTTCGCACTGGGAATCGACGGCGCCCGCATGGAGATGGATGACCTGGTCTTGGAGTCTCTCGCGCTCGGCGGCGAACCGGCTCAATTTGATCTGACGATGATGATGGCAGAGGCCGAAGGTGGACTCGCGGCGGCGCTGCAATACAACGCAGACTTGTTCGAGGCTTCTACAATCCAACAGATGTTGGAACACTTCCATTCTCTGTTGCGGGAAATCGTCGCCGATCCAAGCCAGCCTGTATCAAACTACTCTCTACTAAGTGAGTTGGAACGAGGACAAATATTGGTGGATTGGAACCAGACACAAACCGATTATTCCCGTGAGCTGTGCATTCATGAATTAATTCAGGAACAGGCAAAGCGTACGCCGAATGCTATTGCTGTTAGATTCGAGGGTGAAGTCTTAACATATAAACAGTTGGACAAATGCGCAAATGAATTGGCTAAGATTCTGATTGCTCAGGGAGTTAAGCCTGGTGTATTGGTGGCGCTTTTCCTCAAACGTTCATCGGATATGCTGATTGGTCTGTTGGGCGTACTAAAGGCTGGTGGCGCCTATCTGCCTTTGGACCCATCCTTCCCCTCTGAGCGCTTGGCTTTCATGGTCGAGGATTCCGGCGCGGCGTTTATTCTTACACAGACCGGTCTCCTGGCTGAGATGCCAAAGAATAATGCACAGGGGATTTGTTTGGATGCTCTCGAACCATCGACGCCAGAAAAACGCAGGAGGAAGACCTCTGCCAAACCCGATGACCTGGCTTATATCATTTACACTTCCGGTTCAACAGGCAAGCCGAAGGGCGTGCAAATCCATCATCAAGCGGTGGTCAATTTCCTGTGTTCAATGCGCGAAAGTTTGGAGATCGACAGGAACGACACGCTTCTCGCGGTCACCACGCTTTCCTTTGACATTGCTGCGCTCGAACTCCTTCTACCTCTTACCGTTGGCGCGCAGGTAGTGATCGCGAGTCCAGAAGTTGTCGCGGACGGAACATTACTGGCAAACACTCTAACCGATTCGAAGGCAACCTTTATGCAGGCGACGCCCGCCAGTTGGAGGCTCTTGCTGGAAGCGGGATGGAAAGGCAAAAATGATCTTAAGATTTTGTGCGGCGGTGAAGCCCTGACGGATGATCTGGCTGAGCGCTTGTTGGAACGCGGTGCGCAGCTATGGAATGTGTACGGTCCCACCGAGACAACGATCTGGTCTGCCATCTATCAAGTCACTTCGACTGACCATAAGGGAATCTCCAACACGGTTCCCATTGGCAAGCCGATTGCCAATACTCAGATATACATTCTGGATGCAAATCTTCAGCCAGTTCCGGTTGGCGTGATCGGCGATCTGTATATCGGCGGAGAGGGAGTCAGCCGCGGCTATTTGAATCGTCCGGAGTTGACGGGAGAGAAGTTTATTCCGAATCCATTCGTCGCTTCGACTTCGGGTCTCGATAGGGGCGAGAAAATCGCGCGCCCTACTCGACCCTCCGCTCAGCGCGGAAGTGTAATTTACAAAACTGGTGACCTGGCGCGTTATCTCCCAGATGGGAATATCGAGTTCTTCGGCCGGAGCGATCAGCAGGTCAAAGTGCGCGGCTTCCGCATCGAAACGGGAGAGATCGAAGTCGCGCTGGCCGGGCATCCGTCGGTGAGGCAGGCGGTCGTTGTGGCCTGGAAGGAAAGATCAGCAGACGCGAGTCTGGTCGCTTATCTGGTACCAGCCTCGGCGGAGAAAGAGGTGGACTCGCTTCAGTTGCGGGAGTTCCTGCGCACCAAACTGCCCGAGTATATGGTGCCTTCCATTTTTGTGAATCTCAAATCCCTGCCACTTACGCCAAACGGGAAAGTGGATCGCAAAGCACTACCTCAGCCTTCGCAAGCGCGTCCAGATTTACGAGCGCCCTACGTGGCGCCGCGCACGCAGTTGGAAAAAGAACTGGCGGAAGTTTGTGCACAAGTCCTGGGCTTGGAGGATCAGCAAGTGGGCGTGCATGATAATTTCTTCGATCTGGGTGGTCATTCCTTATTAGGGACAAGATTAGTCTTCCTGCTGCGCGAGAAATATGAATTGGAAGCTGCGCAACTGCCCTTACGCGCTTTATTCGAACAACCCACGGTTGCCAATCTGGCCCGCATCATTGACGTGGCATTGAAAGGGGAAGGTGAAGTGGCGTACACGAGCCGCGGCAATTTTATTCAGAGCGGTCAATTGAGTCTGGATGAGTTGAATGCCGAAGCACAACTCGACCCGGAGATCCGCGCCGGTGAATTAATTTACGAACCTCTTGAAGAACCCAAGCATATTTTATTGACGGGTGCGACAGGTTTCGTCGGTGCATTCTTATTGCATGATTTGCTCAGGATGACCTCTGCCGAAATACATTGCCTCTTACGTGCCGAAGATGTGGAGAAAGGTTTGCTGCGTTTGAAGCGCAACCTGAAGGCGTATTTACTTTGGGATGATTCATTTGCAGCGCGCATCCGGCCCGTTTTAGGTGATCTAGGCGAAGGCCAACTTGGACTGACCGATGAAGCCTTTGAACGGCTTACGAATGAAATCGATGTGATCTATCACAACGGTGCAATGGTTAATTTTGTTTATCCGTATCATGCCCACAAAGCCTCCAACGTCTTGGGTACGCAGGAGATCTTGCGACTGGCGAGCAAAAAGCGCCTGAAGCCGGTTCACTTTGTTTCGACTTTATCTATTTTATATTCAGGCGGCATAAACGATGGCCGCGTCTTCCATGAGGACTCAATTCTGGATGAAGTTGGTGCACCGTTCGGCGGCTATGCTCAAAGCAAATGGGTGGCCGAGAAATTGGTCGAGCAGGCCGGTGCGCGCGGCATTCCATATGCCATCTATCGTCCGGGGCTGGTCTCGGGGCATAGTGTCTCCGGCGCCTGGAACACGGATAATCTCATCTCCAGTATGACACGCGCCTGCATCCTGTTGGGGAGCATTCCCGCGCTGGATGTGATCGTCAACATCGTCCCGGTGGATTTTGTCAGCGCTTCGATCATACATATTTCCAAAGACCCCGGAAACTTCGGAAAAGTTTATCATTTGGATAACCCCGAGCCGATTCACTTTAGCGAGCTGGCAGACTGGATGGCGGATCAGGGTTTCGAGGCCCGCAAAGTTTCCTTCGATGAATGGCGTGCCGAACTTTTCCGGCAGGTGACTCACCTGCCATCAGATGGCTGGGAGCCTTATCTTCCGCTGATCGAAGAGGTGGAGGAGAAACAGGTCTTTATGCCGGAGTTCGATTTGAGCAACACGCTCACGGCCTTGCGTGGCAGCGGCATCGAGTGCCATCCGGTCAACCATCAATTGTTCAGCATCTATTTGGAATATTTCACACCAAACGGATTTCTCGAGCAGCCTGAAACTAAAACAAAGTGAATCCTTCGCTCCTCTCATGGATGACGCCTCCCGCCGATATCGATTTGAAAACTCATCAGGTCGATATCTGGCGGGCACGCCTCAATCCATCCGACAATTCTTTGAGATCCATTAAGCAGACGCTTTCAACTGATGAGGCGGAACGTGCCGCCCGCTTTCACTTCCCAGCCGATCGAGAACGCTTCATCGCCGCCCATGGATGTCTGCGCGCCATACTGAGACGTTACCTCGGCTGCGAGTCTGATCAAATCACCTTCTCGGTAAATCAGTATGGTAAGCCGGCGTTAAATCATTTCAGACTGGAATTCAATCTCTCACACTCTGGAGACTTCGCTTTGATCGGAGTTACGCAAGCGCGAAAAATTGGTGTGGATGTGGAAAAGATCCGACCAGAGATCGAACTGGAAAGCATCGCCCAGCATAATTTTTCAAAAAGAGAAGTGGCGGAGTTAATGAGCTTGCAGCCCGACCAGCGCGTGGCTGGCTTCTTCCTCTGCTGGACGCGTAAGGAAGCATATATCAAGGCGCATGGCATGGGTTTATCTCTTCTGCTCGATAGTTTTGATGTGTCTTTGAGGCCGAATGAACCAGCCATCCTGCGCGCCACGCGGCCGGATGCACAGGAAGCCGCGCATTGGAGGTTGTTAGCGCTGGAAGTAAATCCAAACTATAAGGCCGCAGCTGTAGTAGAAACCTACCCAGGCATGGAAGTAAGGCTGTGGGATTGGAAGATATAGTTGAAAGTAGAACACTTCACATTATTTCGTAGCCGAATCAATTCCCAAACACCGGAGAGTGTCATCTCCTTTAGGATACAAACGATATAAATTATTCTCGGGAACGATACAGTAATCTTTGATCAATTCTGAAGCGACGTAGAACCTGTCACTCAGGGAAGCCAGGTAAACAGGACGGTTGGGGAAAGAATCTTTGATCGCATTCAATGCCAGTTGAGAATCAAAATAAAATGGATCTTGTGTGGGCCAGCCCAGGACGGTCACATCCGAGCGCACCTTGGTGATTTCAGTAAAGTAGCGAAAGATAAAATACTCATCGGTGTCGGTATACCATTCCGCGATCACTACAGAGTTCGGCGCCAAACTTGAGACGGTCTGATAACCAAAATCATACGCGCTTGTATCGCCCCTTTTATATGGTGTGATGTAATAAGCCAGGCCATCACGGACACCAACGCCTACCTTTGGAATGCCGATCGTATCGTCTTTCAGGCCAAATCCCTCGGCAAGTCCCGGCAGGGCATTGTAAAAAAATGGAGTGGCGATCAGCAGCGCGCCGAGAACGACGGGGAGCAGGACACGCCTCTTGTCCGGAATCAAGTTCCAGGCGTAGAGAGAACCGATGCCCATCAGCATCACCCAGAACACGTAGGAGGTGATAAAAAACGTGAATTGGTCCGTCACTCGGTAGAAAATCCCAAACAAGGCGAAGACGATGAAAAAGGCCACGATCTTTCGCAAGGACAAATCATTATCCCTAAACACCCGCTGGACGCCCAAGCCGCCCAGGATCAAACCTACCGGGCCGAACTGCACAATTAAAAAGAACAGGTAGCTCAACAGGCTTTCGCCCAGCAGGATGGGAGAGAACGTACCAAGCTGGCTGAGAAAGGTCGAGCCCATTACAGGCCCCATGATCTGGTCGAGAGGGAAATTTCTGGACATGCGGATGAATTGAATCAGATAAATGGAAAAGCCGGCCACAAACCCAAAGGCGGGGAGAACGAGTCTCTTCCATTCAGAAAGGCGGAAGTTGCGATAACTCCTGGAGAAAGTGAAATAAAGAACCAATGAAGGCAGCACGAGCACAGCCAGCACGTGCGTGGAAGCCGCCAGGCCTAAAAAGAAGGCGCTATACATCAGAAAACTGTTCTTATTCGTTCTTTCAAAAGTATCATGGAAATAAAAGCTGACGGCCAGCATAAAGACGAATAAGGTATACACTTCCGGCGTGGACGAATGCCACCAAAAGGTGTGGGAAACCGCCAGGGAAAGACTGGCATAACAAGCCGCCAGGAACGATGCGGTATAGCGATATGATAGCAGAAAGACGATCGCAACCGATGCAGCACCAAAGATCGCCGAGACCAGATTGACCAGCCAGAGCGAATCAACAAAGGGCAGCGTTTTTACTAATGTATGTCCCAAAATAATATAAAGGGGATGATCCCAAGCTGCGACCCCCACTTTGGAAAAGATAAAGGGATCCGGAGAAAACTGATCGGGCGGCATTTCCGCGATGACGAATGACTCTCCGGATACGGCCTCACTTTGCAATTTTGTCCCATCTCCCCAAGCAAGCGAGGGAAGCAGGGTATAGATATAGAAACTGATCGTCAGGATGAAGACCAAAAGCGCGGCGATTTTTTTATTTGACACAATGAATTTGTCTTTGGATGGAAATCGTTGAATAAGACTACGCCGGGTGATGGGTTCCCACGACCAACACCGCGTTGCTGCCCCCAAACGCAAAGGAATTGCTGAGGATGTTTTTCACCGCTATGTTCCGGCTGCCTTCCGTCACGTAATCCAGATCACATTCCGGGTCCGGCACTTTGTAATTGATCGTGGGCGGAATGACTTGATCGCGCAGGGAAAGAATACAACCGATCAACTCCAGGGCGCCGCTGCCGGCAATCGAATGTCCGAAGGCCGCTTTGTTGCCCACCACTGGAATCTGATAGGCGCGTTCGGTAAAAACCTCCTTGATGGCGGTCGTTTCGTTCCTGTCGTTGAACTCCGTGCCAGTGGCATGCGCATTGATGTAATCGACATGCTCGGCGCTCAAACCGGCATCTTCCAGTGCGCGTTTCATGGCACGCGCCGGTCCATGCGGAGCAGGCTGCGTTAAATGGAAACTATCGGAAGTGGCTCCATAGCCTTTGATCTCAGCCAGAATGGGAGCGCCGCGGCGCATGGCATGACTTTCCGCCTCCAGGACCAGAACGCCGGCGCCCTCTCCCAGTACCATGCCGTCCCTGTCGCCGCTGAATGGCCGACAAGCCTCCGCCGGGGAATCCTCGCGCATGGAGAGCGCTCGCATCGCCGCCCAAGCCGCGACCACTCCCGGCGAGAACGGACTATCTGCCGCGCCCGCCACAGCCACTTGCAAGTGCCCGGTACGGATCATATTGAAGGCCGTCCCAATGGAATGTGCAGCCGTCGAGCAAGCCGCGTCCACGTTCAGCAACGGCCCCTGGAACCCATAGACAATGGAGATATTGGCGGCCGGTCCGGAATTCATCGAAATCGGAATGGTAAACGGACTCAGACGATCGTACTGATAAAAATGCCTAAAGAAAGGATCGGCAGCACTATAGCCGCCGATGGAACTGCCAACCAGCACTCCCACTTCAATGCGATCTACGCTGCCATCCTCCAATCCGGCCTCTGCAATGGCCTGTTTTGCCGCCACCAGGCCGAATTGAGAAGAGCGGCTCATCCTCCTCGCTTCTTTAATATCAAAATGCTGCCTTTCATCATAATCCAGGATTGCCCCCCCGATGCTGGTCTGTAATCCAGAAAAAATAGTCCTTTCCAGAGACTTCACCCCCGATTGGCCCGCGAGCAAACACGCCCAAAACTCTTCCACACTACAACCCAAGGGACTGGCGACCCCCATCCCGGTTACCACCACACGCTCCATCTTCGCGGACATTCCTCGTACCTCCATTAAAGGCGATCCACTCTGATAGAACCAGAACTGGCGACCAGTTTGGCGTGCCTCATCTGAGTAGTCGAAGAAATTTTAACATACTTTATCTTAATACCGCACGGCCCCCCGGCGCTGGACATCCTGTATTAGTGTCCTCAAGAATCTGGAGTTCAGCCAGCGTAAAGGAGCGCAAACGTTTCAGATAGAGGGAAGCCATCAGCAGCCCCGTTGCAGACGCAACGAGCAACAATTTCTTCAATATGAAATCGAAGATGAATTTTTGTAGCTTCAACTTTTCCTATTTACCTGGCAAAATAAATCCAGAAGGAGAATGCACCTGCAAAAACTAAGTTCCACCAGAAAAGGGTCTGCCCGGCTTAAATGTTGATCGCCTCTTTCAACGCTTGATACCCATGATATAGTGCCTCTTCTTCCTGGACAAGTAGGGAACTTCCTACCGGTTTTCCCTCATTCACCCAGCGATCGGAATACAACATGCCCAGGGCGCGTTGATAGGCAGCTTCATGGAACCTGGCTGATTCGGCGCCATAGGCTTCGGCATATAAATTCTCAAGTGCCTTCACCAATTCCTGATTTTCATCCTGGCCGAACAGGCGACGAGGGACAACCCACCAATTCACTTCGAGTTGGGCGGCGCGGGCCACATCGAAATCCTCCTCATGAACATTTTTGATGAACTGATAGAAGCGACGCATATAGGCTTCGGCCAGGGGAATGTCATTGTCGGGAAAGGGAGCGGCAGCCAGCTCGGCCCGTGCCACCAGATATGCTCCATAAACTGCCTGTGGCAATGAAAGCACAAACGCTTCCTTCACCATCGCAATCGAGACACGGAAAAGTTTCAACCAATCCCTCTGATAGTAGGCCACATAGTTTTCCATTTCATAGTGCGCTACTTTACGCGGATCAAAATTGTGGATGGGGTTATCAGGTTTCATGGATCGTTGACCTCCATTGGCATAAGCAGTGGTTCATCTTAAGTAGAACCCCGCGTGAGATTCAGGGAGGCGCAGCTCATCATCCAAGAAATTTGTAATCCTATAAATATGAAATCACTTTATCTTTTTGAAGTCGGAGATACACGGTCTCTATATCTTTTGTCAGGTCAAAGGATGAAAGATGAGCAAATTTCCCAGCTCCGCGTCTATCAGCCCTCCATCCTACGCCAGGTATCAAACGATTTCGCAGGTGATCAGCATTTTTGTGGCTGGTTTGGGCTGTCTGGTACTGATCGGTTGGATGCTGGAAATCACCGCGATGAGGCCATGTATGCAGTGAAACAACGCCGACCCGGCCACCGTACAGAGTAAGATGCTTCTCCGGGTCACCATTAGAAGAGGGGATTTTATGCTATGGGTTACCCTGGATTGCAGGGTTTCTTAAGAGTTTCGTAATAACTGCCTATTTGATAAGAGTCTTATAATGAACAAATGCTACTCCATTCAGAGGCAGGCTCGGCTGACTCCCCGCTAACTTTGCATATGCATAATCGGCTCGAATCCGTATTGCCGGAGCAGAAATTCCTACCCGACGCATATCGTCTTTCAGAGGGCAGCTTGCGCGGGGCCGTGGCTGAAAGAGGACCCAAAGTAGTCTTCATTGAAGTGACCAATCGCTGTAATTTATTATGTCAAACCTGTCCGCGAACATATTTCCAGCGCGAGCCAGTCAAATCTTTATCTCTAGACGGATTCGTCAGGATCGCCGAACAGTTTCCACAAATGCAAAGGGCGCTGTTGCATGGAGTGGGTGAACCGTTGCTAAACCGGGAGCTGCCGGAAATCATCAAGTATCTCAAGGGGCGGACTATCGAAGTGATCATTAATTCCAATGGAACATTGCTATCACCTCAATGGCAGGAAAAACTGATCGAAAGCGGATTGGATCAATATCGCTGTTCCATCGATGGCGCAAAAGATGAGACCTATGCCCGTATCCGTGGAGCAGACCTCCTTCCGAAGTTGAGGCGAGGGTTGGAAGGTCTGATCAAAACGAAAGAACGGCTGAGGGCGCCAACACCTCAGATTTCCATCTGGTGCGTTGCCACTCGCGAGAATTTACAGGAACTACCGGACATGTTGCGGCTGGCTGCAAACCTTGGCGTGCCGGAAGTCTATATGCAACGTCTGGTCTACTTTGCGCACGAAACGGAAAAGCAGTTTGGCATGGCGCGTGATGAACTATCGATCTTTGGACAGGACCAAAACGAAGAAGATAGAATTATTGAAGAGTGTACAGAGTTGAGTGCCGAACTGGGAATCAAATTCCTTGCCTCAGGCGGGCGCGATCCAATCAACAGCTTTGCGGCAGCGCGTCCATCTGATTTCGCTCCCTGGCAGGCATGTATGCGCCCATGGACAACCGCCTATGTTACCGCCAACGGGAACTGCCTGCCCTGCTGTATTTCCCCCTTTGCAACAGACGATTATGAAAGTTTGATATTGGGTAATTTGTTCGAGCGAGCTTTCAGTGAGATTTGGAATGAAACTCAATACCAAAAATTCAGAATGAATTTATTAAGCGATCACCCGCATCAAGCCTGCGCCAGTTGCGGCGTGTATTGGAGCCTTTAATTTGCATGAAGAGAGATTACAATGGGTACTATACAAACTATTCCTTACAGGGATAACCTGGAAAAGATCTCCATTATTGAAATCACGTTTGCGGGCAGAGCATCCGCGCTCTGGAATCAATGTAGCAGATCCGCTGGAAGGAAACCTGGTTAAGGAGTAGGAGAAATTTTGTGGCTGCCGCAAGTCCCATTGAGCCTTTGATCCATCTTGATCCGTCATTACCTGAAACGTCATCCGCTTTCTTGTGGAAACTCTGGATCTACACCAACTATGATTGCAATCTAAAGTGCTCATATTGCGTCGCAAAGTCCGGTCCAAACGCGCCGCGCCGTGCATTGGGAACCGGGAACGTCAAACGTCTCGTGGAAGAAGCGGTTGAGCTGGGATTTGAACACATCTTCTTTACTGGGGGCGAACCATTCCTACTCAATGAGATTTACGAGATGCTGGCCTATTCTGCCGCCCGCATCAAGACCACGGTTTTGACAAACGCGATGCTCCTGCACGGGGTACGCCTCGAAAAGTTGTGCGCCATTGCTCACGAAAACCTGATCATACAAGTAAGTCTCGATGGAGGCCGCCCTGAAGATCACGATGCCTATCGGGGCCCAGGAACATGGAAAAAAACCATGGAGGGAATAAAACTGCTTCAAACTGAGGGATTCCGCGTTCGGCTTGGAACGACCGAAACGCCGGTTAATTCCGCGCACCTGGACAAACTATGCGAATTTCATCGCTCCATCGGAATTCCAGATGAAGATCATTTCATCCGCCCGCTGGCGAAACGCGGCTATTCGCGCGAGGGCCTGGAATTGGGGATGGGCGACCTTGTGCCTGAGGTTACTGTCAATCTGGATGGTGTGTTCTGGCATCCGCTTTCGACCGATGCCGATATGCAGGTCAACAAAAAAATATTCCCGCTCGTTGACTCTGTTACACGGATCAAGGAACAACTCGACACCATCGCACAATCCGGCACGGTGCCGCTAATGACGTTTACCTGAGGTTAAGAAATTTGGCTTCCGTGCGAAGCCGTATCAAGGAGACCAATTATGATTCAAGCATATGTCTTGATCGAAGCCGAACCGACGCGCATACAGGATCTAATGCAGGAATTGCCCGGCATGGAACTTGAAGGTTCTGTAATCAAACAACTTCACGCTGTCACCGGGCGCTTCGACTTGATCGCTTTTGTGGAAAGCCCTGATCTTCAATCGTTGGGTAACTGAATAACGACTGGCATTGCCGGCGCCGTGGGCGTCCGCCGAACAGAAACTTTATTGGTGGTGTGGTAAGGAAGGTTTTTAGAAACCAAGCTAATTGCGCGCAAAGCAGGATCAGATTGTCACTCGATAAGTCATTGAAAGACATTGTTAATTGATCCTATAATAGAGTGAAAGATTTCCTTCACTCTAATTCTCGGTCGATCGCGATCGTCAAGAGCTTTCGTATGAGCCAAGCAAACAACTGGTCAAATCCATCCAGGGCAGGGGCCGCTGAAGTGGCTCAAATGGCTGCTTTTTTAGAAGAGCGTTCGCGCTGCCCGGATATGTGCGAAGTCAACGCCGCATTCTGCAAAGTCGTTGACCCTAAACCGGGTGAGCGCATCCTGGAAGTGGGTTGTGGCAGCGGCATATTGTGCAGATTGATGGCGCCACATCTCCAGCCCAACGGACAGGTTATCGGCCTGGATATCTCACCGCATTTCCTGCTGGAGGCCAAAAAATATGTTCTTCAGGAAGCGATCAGAGAACGTATCACTTTCGAATGTGGAACGGGCGAATCATTACCTTATGCCTGCGCGGTTTTCGATGGTGCATTTGCTGCCCGTTTGCTGCTACACGCCAATGATCCGGCGGCCATCCTGGGTGAAATGGCCCGGGTTGTCAAACCAGGAGGTCGGATCGTGGTCATGGATTGGGATTTTGATTCAGTCGTCGTTGATCATCCTGAGCGTGAGGTGACGCGTCGATTGTTGCACTGGCGCAGTGATCATCACGGCGGAGATAATTGGTCGGGCCGGAAACTGTGGCAGCGGATGCTAGCCGCGGGTCTTAAAGACTTGAGTGTCCGTCCTGTGATTACGGTAGTACATACTGAAGCAGATGCCTTGACTCAATCCCTGCTGCGTGCGGCCCAGGTTTCACAGGATGGCGGTGCGATCTCGGCAGACGAATTTGATGCATGGGTCTACAAATTGAAGGAACGTATTCAGGAAGGGACTTTTTTCGCCAGTATTGTATATTTTATTGTTAAGGGGATTGTGATGTGATCCGGACTTTTCGCTATTTTTGGAAATACACTTCTATGGAGGTCTCATGGGTTATTCGGTAGGTATTGGATTAACGAACGATTGTAACCTTGCCTGTGCTCATTGTTATCGCGATACAGACCAGGTATGGTCAATTGGACTCGATCAGGTAAGACGCATTTGCGAAGCCATACCAGTTGATTCGATGGGGATGGGTACAGGCGAAAATGCATTGCACCCGGAATTCATTCCAATCGTCGAGTACCTGCACGAGAGGGGCATTAAGCTCAGTATTGCCTCCAACGGATATTCATTGACTGCCGTTCCTGAAGAAATCCTGCTTGCTTTTGGCGATGTCGAAGTCTCTATTGATTATCCGACTCAGGAAGAGCAGGACAACTGGCGCGGAGCGGGCAACTGGAAGCTCGTTCATCAGGCGATCGAGCGCTGCCGCCGAATTGGGATTGATGTCTCAATACTTGCTACGTTAATGAAAACGAACTACATCCAAATGGATAGGCTGGTAGGTTTGGCCCGTCAAAATGGAGTGAACTTGCGCGTGAACGCTTACCAGGCAGTTAAGACCGATGCCTACCGGCTCAGCTATCAGGAGTTTTGGGAAGGCTACCGCCGATTGTTGGGAGAAGGATTGTTGATTTCATGCAGTGAACCGGTGGTCCGGGCCGCCTTGGGATTTGAACAGGTACAGTCCCCTTGTGGACGTCGCAGTATTCGCTTCAACCCGCGCGGACAGGTCATTCCCTGCGTTTATTGGCCAACCAACATGAACACTATGCCGACCCTTGGAGATTTATTTCGGCTAGGCGATAAGGTTACTGATGACACTGCGTTTCTATCAGCGCGCCATATTCCTCCAACCGCATCTCAATGTCCCTGCCAGGGCGGTTGCGCCAGTCGTCGCGCACTCAATCAAAACCTGGATGCCCATGACTATTACTGCCCATGGGCGCATGGAGATCAGATCGAATTGAAGTGGAAAGCTGGCCCGAGCAAAGATCTAATGCGCTCCGGGAATGTTTGCACAACTATTGTCGCATAACTTAGGAGAAGCCATGACACAACAAAAAGATATCGTGATCGTTTTCAAGACCCAGGGGCTGGGCATAACCGATGAGCAATCGCTAAAGGAAAAACTCGCCAAGAGCTACCTCGGTTTGGCACTTGAGATGGATCCTCTACCGGCTGCCATCTGTTTCTATACAGACGGCGTTCGATTAGCCTGCGAAGGCTCACCAGTATTGGATGAGTTGAAAGCTCTGGAAGCCAAAGGGATACGCTTGATCCTATGCCAGACCTGCCTGAACGCTTTTAGTCTTGCGGATAAAGTGGAGGTTGGAGTGGTCGGAGGAATGGGAGATATTATTACTGCAATGTGGCAAGCTGACAGTGTAATCACAGTCTGACAATGCGACTTGAAGGAGGTTTATTTCCGAAATTCAGTTCCCACTCCATACCGCTGTCTATGTACTCCATGGAATGGGATTCCTTGATTGCCGACCGGAGTGTTCATGCAAATTGGCATGGTCATACCAACCTACAATGAAGCACGTAATCTGCCCCAACTAGTCGCCGCTTTGCTCGCACTGCCTTTGGATTTGTGTCTTCTGGTTGTAGACGATAACAGTCCGGATGGTACTGGCTATCTTGCCGAAGAGTTGTCCACCGCAAATGCCGGAAGAATGGAAGTTCTTCATCGGCCTCAACGATTGGGTCTCGCGTCGGCATATATTCAAGGTTTTCATTATTTTCTTGAAAGAACAGTGGATGCAATTGGTCAGATGGATGCCGATTTTTCGCATGATCCAAGAGCGCTGATAACAATGACGAAATGCCTGGAAAGTTGTGATGTGGTTTTTGGTTCCCGTTATGTCAAAGACGGAAGCGTCGATGCCCGATGGTCTTTTTGGAGAAAAAGACTCTCTGCCTGGGGAAATCTGTATGCACGCGCCATCTTACATGTCCCTGTACAGGATATTACAACAGGGTTCCGACTGTGGCGGTCCGAAACTTTGCGCGCTTTGCCGTTGGCGAGTTTCCTGTCGAAGGGCTATATCTTCCAGGTGGAGATGGCTTACCTGACCCATTGTCTGGAATATCGCATCGCTGAAACCCCGATCCATTTCGCCGATCGCTGTTATGGCAGATCGAAGCTGTCCCTTCAAATCCAGGTCGAAGCAGCGTTGCGCGCCTGGCAGATCTGGCTGACTTACCGTCATCTCTGTCACATCGGGAGGGCGGCGAGGACTCGAAGTGAAACCCAGAGCAGCCCCCTGCATCGACCGTTTGCGCTACATCGATTGCAACGGAAGTAAATATGCCACCCAAACCATGGAAAACATTATCAAGCCGCCTCGTTTACCAGAATCCCTGGACCTCCGTGCGGGAGGATATCGCCGAAATGCCCAACGGCAAGCAGACCATTTACGGTGTGGTCGTTATCGGAGAGTGCGTTGGCGTGCTGCCATTTGTAGATGCCTCACATGTCTTATTGGTTCAACAGTACCGCTATGTCTTCGGTGAAAACAATCGTTGGGAGATGCCAACAGGAGGGGTAAAGACCGGCGAGACCCTGCTCGAAGCTGCGCAGCGGGAGCTGCATGAAGAAACCGGATTCGATGCTGCACAACTGGAACATATCACAACCTATTACACGAGCAAATCCGTGATGTACGAAATCGCGCATCTCTATATTGGCAGACACTTGACCCAGTCCCAGGCGATACCTGATGAAACTGAATTCCTGGAGATTGAAACATTCCCATTCGAACAAGTCCTTCAAATGGTCCTGGACAGCGAGATTCGCGATAGCATGACCGTTCTGGCCGTGTTGCATGCCGCGCGTCGGCTTGGATTGTGATCTTTGGCAAGCGAAAGCCGGGAAGAGCCGGATCGAGTTTGTAACGAAAGATGGATTGAAAAGACTACACGTCAATGTATTCGCTACATATCTACCAAGGAGGTTTCGATGAATAATCAAATAGCGATGCCCAGCCGGATCAGAGTTGATCTTCTGGGTGTGGCAGGGTTGCTGATTGGCAGAGTGATCTATGGCTATCTTTGGTATACCCAGTTGCTGTGGAAACTGCCTCCCAGTTTTGGCTGTCCGGCAAACTTTGCAGTGACTACTGATATTCACCATCGAACGTCAGGGTTATGCGATTGGGTGGGAATTATGACCCTGTATTCAAAGATACCCTTGCAGGCTTCGCTGGTGAAACAATTCGTCGTGCCGAACATGTGGTGGTTTGGCTGGGTTGTTTTTCTCATGGAGGCCTTCGTCGCCGTCTCTCTCATCCTGGGGCTGTTCACACGACTTGGAGGACTGGCGGCACTGATTCAAGGTTTGAATTTATACTTCGGTGTCACTGCCGCACCCGGTGAATGGTATTGGACGTATGGGATGCTCTACACCCTGGGACTGATCTTCCTCGCCATCCCTGCTGGACGCGTCTTGGGGCTGGATGCGTGGCTTCGTCCGCGTCTCCAACCGGCAGCAGATAAAGGAAATCGCCTGGCAAAACTTTTGTTAGCCCTCACCTGACCACAAATGTCTCGTTCTGCAAAATGGCTGTTAGCCATCCTGGGAATTTTCCTGATAGCCATTTATATCAGCGCGCTGAAACTTGGTGATCTTCGCAAATACACAGTTGAATTTGAATGGCTTTTCTTTTCAGCCTTCACGTTATATGCAATAGCATGTTGTGTTGTCTTGCAAGTCGAGAAACCTGACCGACGCTTCCTTATCGCTGTGATCGCACTCACCGCAATCATGCAGGGTATTCTGGTTTTCTCGCCTCCCACCCTTACGGATGATATGTATCGGTACGTCTGGGATGGGAGAGTACAGGCGCAGGGCATCAGTCCATATCGCTACCCTCCCAATGCGCTGGAGTTGCTCCCCTTGCGCGACGCGGATGTCTATCCCTCGATTAATCGGAAACCGGTTGTGACCGTTTATCCACCGGCTGCAGAGGCGTCATTTTTCCTACTCTGGAAGATTTGGCCCGATAACATCCATTGGTTCCAATTTGGCATGGGAGTCGGAGGGCTGCTGGCAGGAATCCTTTTGATGGGCTTGCTGAAAGATATGGGATTCTCACCGGCGCGGGCATTGATCTTTCTGTGGTCGCCTTTATTGGTATTTGAAACCTCGCACGCCGCACATGTGGATGGACTGGTATTACCCCTCCTGGTTGGCGCATGGTGGGCGCGCGTCCGCGATCAGGATGCGTTGACTGGCATACTATTGGGTGTTGCCACAGCCATGAAATTCTATCCGGCGTTGCTGCTGCCCTTCTTGTGGCGACCGGACCATCCCAAAGGAAGATGGACCATGCCGCTGACGTTTGTATCCACCATCAGCATATTTTATCTGCCCTACGCCCTGACCAGCGAAACTTCGGTGTTTGGCTACCTGCCGCAGTATCTTAAAGAGACGTTCAATATCAGCCCGCTTGTGCTTCTTACCAATCACTTGCTGGATGGTCTTGGTTTAAACCTTCCATATCGTCTGACAGCTTTGTCCATGGGTGCGATCCTGCTTGCCGCGCTCTGGTGTATTTTCCATCCCGCGCCCGACGCCGCGACAGCTTTACGCCGCTGCCTCCTGCCCATTGGGATTGTTACTTTATTCTCCCAGGACTTGTTCGCCTGGTATATGCTGTGGCTGCTGCCATTGATCGCCATCTTCCTAATGCCCGCGAGTAAAAAATGGGGGATGCTCGCTCTGCCTAAAATGGATGCGTGGACAGGCTGGTGGATATTTTGTGGATTAGTGGGATTGTCCTATACATTCTTCATCGATTGGAAGCCGGTCCCCTCTGCAATTCAAGTTGAATTTATTCCTCTTTATTTGATTCTGGTCATCAACCTCGCCACCTTATTATGGAAAAAATACTCGGTAAATTTGGAACCAACTTCGATCCAGCAATCGCCAAACTAACTGGAGCCGCGCTGGGAAGTCTGGCAATTTACTTTTTGGCGTTCAGCCTGCCAACCAATTTGTTCACGCTCTATCAACGGGACAGCTTGATCGGAGGACTATTGCGACATGCCGGGCTATCAGGCTTTCTGCGGCTCAGCGCTGCGTTCATCAGCGTTGGTCTTTTATATTTTGTGGGACTGCGCGCTGCGCATCAAACCTCCAGCAAAACCGCCTGGCTGATCGTCATCGGTGGTACCCTGGCATTTATCATCATGTTCTTGTTTATGGCTCCGCTTGATGCCCGCGATATCTATGACAATATTTTTCATGGCAGGATTTTGGGCGTGTACAGAGCCAATCCTTTTCACGATTTGATTTCCAGCTTTCCGCACGACCCTTTCTTCAAATATCCATGGTGGAAAAATTCTCCCTCGGCCTATGGTCCCGTCTGGGAGACTCTGGCCGGGATCACCGCCTGGTTGGCGGGGAATGGAATCATTACGAACATTCTGGCGTTCAAGATCCTTCCGGGAATATTCCATCTCATGAGTATTGTCGTAGTGGTTTCTTTTCTGCGCCGCACCCAGCCGCAATATATGCTTGCGGGGGCATTACTGCTCGGCTGGAATCCTGTGGTGCTTTACGAAACATGGGGAAACGGACACAACGACATCGCCATGATCTTCTGGGTCCTGCTGGCGGCTTTATGGATCAGTCAGAAACAATACTCCTTGGGAATCCTTGCTTTAGTTGCCGGAATGTTGATTAAGTTTATTCCCCTATTATTGATCCCAGCCGCGTTGCTGATTGGTTATCTAAGTTTGGAAAACATCAAGTCCCGCTTATGCCTCATTGTGAAAACGTCGCTGGCGGGCGCGCTTCTGATCGTGATCACCTATATCCCTTTTTGGAATGGCACGTCAACTTTCAGCATCACCCGGCGCATGCAGATGTTTACAACCTCCCTCCCCGCAGTCATCTATAAGATTTTGAAACCTGCCCTCGGGTGGCCGGAAGCGGCGCGCCTCGTCAGTCTTGGCGCCCTGGGGCTGCTGGGGATCTTCACATTGATCCAAACATTCCGCGTTCAAAAACAAGAGCCCACCAGAGCCTTTCTCCAAACCGCGTTCAACCTCCTGGCCTTCTATTTACTGGTAACCTGCCTGTGGTTTCAACAATGGTATGGCATCTGGTTGATCGTCCTGGCACCATTATTGCCGGTGCCAAGTCGTAGGTTTGCCCTCTTCTTTGGATTTTGGGTTATGAGTAAACAACTGATTTTTGTTCAACTGGTCATTCCCTTCATGTCAAACAGACCTGAAACGGCGATCTGGCTGGAGCCATCACTGGCATTAATTGTAATAGGCGTTCCGTGGATATATGCTTTGCTGCACCTGCGCACCTCCAGGGGATTGAAGGCGACTTATGGCACATAACAATAATGCCTTGATCGTGGTTGCCAAACGTCCCGCACCGGGGAAAACGAAAACGCGCCTTTCTCCACCGCTCGCACCGGAAATGGCGAGTGCGTTGTATGAATGCTTCCTCCTCGATACACTGGATCAAATGAGACAGGTCAATGACACACTGCACGTTATTGCCTATCTCGATGAACCGGATTACTTCCACCGCATCGCTCCGGACTTTGAGTTGATTCTGCAAAACGGAAATGATCTTGGCGAACGCCTCGATAATGCCCTCACTCGTTATCTTTCTCAGGGCTACGAACGCGTGCTCATTATGGATAGCGACAGCCCGACTCTTCCCTCGGCCTATTTGACGCAGGGTTTTGGCATCTTATCCGATGACACAGATGTAGTTCTCGGTCCGTGTGATGACGGCGGTTATTATCTGATTGGAATAAGAAAACCGGCTCCACGTTTACTGCGCGAAGTTCACATGAGCACGCCCACTGTCGCGGCAGAGACGATGGCACTGGCAAAGGAGGAAGGCTTGCAACTGGTCACATTGCCGTTCTGGTATGACGTGGATGACGTAGTGTCGCTTTCACGATTGATAGAAGAAGTCGAAAAAATTTCTTTGGGCAATGCAATCCACACGCGCCGCTTTCTGCAAATGAATCAAATTCAGCAACTCGTGGGTGATGGAATGGAAGATTGACTACGATTGCCGTCATCATCCCTGCATGGAATGAAGCAGGCAACATTGGACAACTGGTGAAAGAGGTCTGCGCGACTGCGTTGGTGGATGTCATTGTGGTGGATAATGGTTCCACCGACTCGACTGCACAGGAAGCGCATGAGGCCGGTGCGAAAGTGGTCCACGAGCCGAGGCGCGGATACGGTTCTGCCTGTGCGGCAGGAGTCGCCGAATCGCAAGAGGCAGACATGCTGGTTTTTTTGGATGGAGATCATAGTTTTTCGCCCTCTGATCTGCCCGCCCTGCTTGCGCCGATCCTGAACGATCAAGCCGACCTTGTCCTCGGTTCGCGTGTATTGGGACATATGGAACCGGGAGCCATGTTTCCCCAACAACGCTTTGGCAACTGGCTGGTCTCACGACTGACGAATCTGATTTATGGACTCTCGATCACAGATTTGGGGCCTTATCGTGCCATCAGAAGATCATTGCTGATGCAACTCGATATGCACGAGATGACCTATGGCTGGCCCACTGAAATGATCGTTAAAGCCGCCCGGCGCGGCGTAAGAATTCATGGAGGTACCTGTTAGTTACCGCAATCGTCGCTTCGGCCAATCCAAGGTCAGCGGCACACTGCGGGGAACCATTCTTGCCGGGTGGTATATACTCAACGTTACTTTCCGTTACGCGTGGAAGCATTAACACAAGGTCTGCGTGTTAGTGTGGGGGAAGCACCAAAGACGAAAACGGTAATGGCATCAGCGTGAACACACTCTGGGGCACGGAGATTTGTTCAGCGCCGAAATTGATCATCTCAGTCTGTGATGGATCATAGCTCAATACGACTGCTTCGATCTGATCTCCCTTCTTATAAAGATCAGCAACCACTGCGTTTTGAGGCGAAAGCATGCTGTATGTATCTGGCAACACAGGACCATTTTCCAAATTTTCCCAGTCCCTAACGTTCTCTGCTTGGTCAAAAGGAATTTGTATATTAATTGTCTTACCTGCCTTCCATGTGGGAATTAGGGGTTGATTAAATTCATAGGCAGACTTCCAAACTTGCGCCTCGATTGCATTGCCCTGATGAGGAAGATACGCATACATCAAATGATGAACTGACAAATCGGTAACACCTTCCTTGTCCAGCGTGACCTCCCTGACCAGCATAACACCGCGTATTGCTCCTCCTGAGACACCTTGCAAGCCGTGCGTGATCAGCGTCAAGCCAATATCCTCACTCGTAACATCACTCCAATACATGATCGGATAAAAGATCGAACGACGATACGTGCGGTCACCCGTTGCAATGGGGCTGGTATCTATCCTATGGGTAAATGCCCCAAAGCCCAAATCATCTGTGCGGATGTCAGTATCTAATATGGTTGGAATTTGCACAATAGCGGTTGTCTCTGGCAGCGCGCTGATGTCCAGTTCCACTCTGATCAATGGGTTGTCCGCTTGTACAGTAACTGTTTTAACAACCTGTTGACTGCCAAGCGTAAAGATTGCCTGTACCCGTGCGATCAATGGCCCCGCTGCCAAAATGGTCATTTGTGCCGCAACATCGCTTTCACGCGCATGCACTTCGCCGAAAGTCGCACCATACACATCGCCTGAATCATTCCAATAGATGATATCGTCACCGAACGATGTCAGCAACTCTGACACATTTGCAGGACCTAACAATTTCAGGCTGGAAAATGTCCCGCCATGATCCCTATCGAGAGTCACAGAGACCAGACCATTGCTGAGCGTGATTTTATTTCCGTTTTGAGTAACACTGGCGGGACGATTTATGGACGTTTGTCCACTCATCAAACCAATATAACCAATTGAGGGAACATCCTTTGCAAGGAAGGCAATTGTATTCGAGTCTATTTGTTGAATAGGCGAAGGCAATAAATTAAGATCAGGCGGGTTGCCACGCAACTCAATCACCTCAGAACGGGACCATGATGTGGGGTTAAAAATCAGGACAGACGCGGGAAGTCGTGCAGATATATTGGCAAGGATATCCGCCAAATCTTTTTTGGCAGAAGCGAGCGTCTTTTCATAACGTGGACGCTGACTCTGCTCCCAGACTGCATCGAAACTAACACCGGCGATGTTGTCATAATGTGCATTGAACGCGGCCAGACCCCAGGCAGAGGCAGGTGGCGCGTCGACCAGCAATCCAAATTTATCTGTGGCGGTGAGATAGTATTCGCTTTCCTTATCGGCAATCTTTGCCTGAGGTCGCGTATTATAGAAGGCCTGCCAGATGGGATTCATATCCGTGGTGATCTCAGGGAGTTGCTGAGTCGCCAGATATTGAAACGCACTGTCAGGATCAGACATCACCAAAGCTGTATCCTTGTCAACCGCGTTCCAACGATCCACAAGCGTGGGCAGGTTTGACTGTGGGTTGGAAAAATCAAAGCCTACGGGTAAAAACAGATAATTCGAATCGGTTTGCCTGAATTCTTCATCGATCGTTTTACGCAATTCGGCAAGCTGGGCTTCGGGGTCACTCTTTTGATAAATATCCTCATACGCAACGAAATATGAAACATATGCGACCAGAACGTGTTCTGCCGAAGGCGCGGGACTTGTCCAGTAGAATATGGGTGGCAATGGCTGGCAATTCTGGTAATCAGGATCACAGCGTCCCTGGTGGCGGCCAATGAAAAGATATGGAAAATTGAATTGATTCAAAAAAGTTGGAAACGCGGCAGAATTGCCAAAGGCATCCGATTGCCAGGCGGTGTGTGACACATATTCCGCGCCAAACGTATTCGCTATCCATTGCTCGCCAAGCATTAGATTTTGCACCTGAATCGAAGGCGCGACCAGGCTGGTTTCAGGTTGTGTGATGCCCGCCCAGGCAAAGGTGAGTTGTCGGTTGTGCACGAGGCTGACGAGGTCCGCGCGCGAGGCGGGATGAGTTTCCCAAAAGTGTTGGACGAACAAAACCTGCTCGAGCGTGAATCGAAATCGGGCATCCTGTTTTGCCACATCAATCGCGTTTTGAATATTTTGATCGGCAAGTCTGCTGTAAGAGTCTATAGGGCTGATGCCAATCCGTATCCCAATGCGAGAAAGGGATCAGGAAGACAACGCGTTTTGCCTTTGCGATGAGAGATTGTGTTGCGGAATCGAAATTGCCTAACGGGGCCCGCGTCGTTTCGGAACCCAAGGTCGGACTGGCGCAGCCGAACAGAACCATCCCCCCAATCAGTATCACGGACACAAACGCATGCTGAACGGATTTCATGGCCTCAACTCCACCGCCAAACGGCCTCCCGTGCCATCATCGTAGATCAATTGATCAAATCCATCCGGCGAGGGCAAGGCGAAAACGATCAGTGCGGCTGTCCCATGCTGAGGCTTGATCGTTTGCTCGTGCAATCGCTCGATGGCAGAATGAATGTTGACAGGTTGAGGCGCCAAGAGTTTACCATCAGGCGTGGACAACCCTAGAGCATTCGGGTTGAGCGTGAGGGGCGCTTGATCCAGATCGGTGAAAACAAAGACCACAATTAAGAATACGCCATTCTCCGCTGGTTTGGTTGTTCCAATTGCGCTGGCTTCTGCAATTTGATCGATTTGCAGGCGAAACCCACTGTTTTCAGCTACAAGTGGAAGGTGACGCATCAGAGGCAGATCAATGAGTGTCGCATTATCCAAAGGAGGGAAGAGTCCGCCCTGGGCCTTGCCGGACATTTTCCCACCAAAGGTTGTGAATGAGTTCCCGCTAGTCAAAGGAGAATCCAGCATGATTTGATTCTGATTGAGTTGATATGCAATGGCGTCGTAAATCTGCTGGTCGGTCAGCGCGCGTAAATTGGGTTCATCCCCGCTGCGAATCACATCGAAGACGATTTGCGCGTTGGGATGACGCGTTTGAAATTCATCACCTACGAGAGGCCAGGCTTTGAAACCGCTTGCTGAGGGAATGCCCGCGCCCTGCGTACCGTGACACGTACTCGTTGCGCAGGTCTGTGTATAAATGGGTGTACCGCTGGCCAGTTGGCTTTCCACTGACGGGGGCTTATCGCTTGCATTTGCGGCGCAACCCGGCACTAGAAGCATCCACCCCAGAAGAACAACGACCAGGGGAACCAAGCGTCTGTTCATGAATGGATTATATGAACGCAGATGACAAGTGTCAATCATGCGAGCTTATTTCGTGACATTATATAAGCACCTTCGTATCTAAGATATGAAGGTGCCTGATTTCCGTACATTTGCGCCACTGACGGGAACGGAAGGGGTGCGGGATCCATCACCGCTTCCTGACAAAATCCTGATGCGTAAAAGGCGTCCTGCTGCTCATTCCAGCACGTTCCTCTTGATTTGTGGAACGTTTGATTTAACAGTGAAGAATTGAAAAACCGGCCTGCAAAAAGGCCAGATCAACGTCAAGCTTTTAGCACAACCACATAAACATGAAAAATGCCCTGGCGCTCCTTGGCAGAAAAAACCTGCTGGACCACATATTGATCCATTTTCTGCTGACCCGGCCCGATAGGCAGACTCACCAGCTCTCCCTTGAGTGGTGGTCCGACATCGGTATCTTCTTCTTGCAGTTTCTCTCCCAAAGTCGTCTCAAATACCAAGTGGTGTCTCACGGGTCTGTCTTTCTTTACAAGCAAGATAAACGCGCCGTAGAAAAGGCAAGCCCAGCAACCTGATCTCGAATTCGAAGCGTTTATATGGCAGATTATACCCGCGCGGCATAGGTGATTCGAACAACCAGAACTCACAAAAGAGCAAGCCTGGTACGCCGCTAAAGAACCATGAGAATTTCAGCGACCTTTTCCAACCCTGCCCGTTGAGCATGTAAAAACTCTCCCCAATCAATTATTGCCAGACTGTGGTATTAGCCTGCCAAGAGGCCACTCCCTTCCACGTAACAGCAGCAGAAACCAAAACGTTATGTAGAATACGAAAGGAGAAAATATCATGGCAACAACTTATGCGGATCCGGTTTGCGGCATGGAAGTGATCCCGGAAACCGCAGAAGCCACCTCGGAACACCAGGGCAAGAGTTACTACTTCTGCTCTGCCGAGGACAAGGAAACCTTTGACGAAAACCCCGAAGAATATGTCAACCAGTAGGTGATTGAGAAGCAACTTGGCGATCTCAGAGGTAGCACTTTTGGCCCCTTGAGCGCACAAGCCGGAAAGAATAAACTACTCATACTTTGGAGGTACCCATGGATATGATCAAAGTCTCTGCCAACTCACGTACATCTGCCGTAGCCGGTGCCATTGCCGGCGTGGTGCGTGAACACCAGCATGCAGAAATACAAGCCATCGGCGCAGGCGCCGTCAACCAGGCAATGAAGGCCCTGATCCTGGCAACCGGTTATCTGAGAAACGATGGCATTTACGTAAGCTGCACCCCTGAGTTCGCCGATGTGACCATCGACGACAAAGTCAGGACGGCCATCAAGCTGGTGGTCGAGCCGAGCCCTGACTCGAACTTCTCTGCACTGCATTTGTCCACGGCTTCCCTGCGGGCAGAAATGCCACGAGTATAAGCAAGTAGATCAATGGGGAAGAGACAATCTCAACTGAATAACAACCCCTCCCTGAAATCAGTAATTGGTTCAGGGAGGTTTTTATCATTCAAAGAGAATCATTAGACTTAATGAGGAAGTAAACCACAAAATTTCCCTGGATTGTCCCGGGGAAAATTATGCACTTCTCTTTTTTGATAATCCCGTTAGCGCCCTGCCTAAAACCTGAACAGACTTTCCATACTCATCCAACAGGATGTGTTCATTCGGCGTATGATCCAAACTAGAATCCCCCGGCCCATAAACGAGTGCGGGACATTTCCATACCGGCGCGACGATATTTAGATCAGCAGTTCCCGTTTTATAGACGAAACGCGGCTCACCGCCCTGTGACCTGATTCCGCCTAAGAAGGCGCGTACCAGCGGCGTATTTTTCTCGCAGCCCCAGGCAGGGACAGCATAGCCGAGGCGCTCGACCTGCGCATCTCCAGCGATTCCTCCCAATTTCTTATACCAGTCATTCGGCGCGACATCCAGCGGCAGGCGTGCACCGATGTTCAAGCGCGCCCACTGTTCGAAGCCATCCTGCCCCGACTCCATGCCGCGCAAGGTGGGCAGGATTCTATCGAAAGCCCGCGATTTCTTTTCATTGAACGAATCTGCAAAAGACGTGATTGCCAGCCACATTTCCACAGCCGCTTCACAAGCAGTCTGTTCCCCGCTGGCTGTGTGGACCTGTTCGTGTTTGATCGTAATATCAGCCCAGGCGCTCCCTTTATAACCCAGGGCCAGGCGATCCCATCGATTCGGTTCGCCAATCACCGCATAGTCTGGCTTATATTTTGTCACGACGAAACGTGCCCCCTCGGAATCCTGTTCCTCCCCCACCGCGCCGATGACCACAAATTGCCACCCATCGGCCACGCCGAGCTGGGCCACCGCGTCGGTAAAACAGGCCAGAGGCCCCTTGGCATCCACGGCGCCGCGGCCCTGTAAGACTTCATGAGGCGGGATGAGTTCCCGTTTGACAGGAATTTCCCCGGGCACTGTATCGATGTGGCCCAGCAACACCACCTGCCTGGGTCCACTGCCCATCACCCCAACCGCGTTGCCCGCTTCATCGATGAAAGCCTCATCATAATGCAGTGACTTCATCCGTGCTACGAGCCATTCCACCGCTCCCTGCTCGTGACCGGAAGGACTATACTGCTTGACCAAACCGATCAGTGTCGAATAATCTGATTCAACCATCCTTTTGTCTACTTCGCCTGAGGCGCCCCTGCTCCTAGCTAACCTGCGCTTCCATCGCCAAATCGATACTCAACACCTCTCCCAAAGCCGCGACCACCTGGTCCAGTTGTTGATAGGTGATGACCAATGGCGGCAGAAGACGAATGGTGGTCAAGCCCGCATTCAAGGCGATGATATTGCATTCCAACAAAGCCCGCAAATATGGAGCGACCTTTTGCTTCAGTTCAACACCGACCATCAATCCCAAACCGCGCACCTGACGAATCAACGGTGATTGGAGATTGCGTATCCGGTCGATGAGATAGGCACCTTTGACCAGGGATTGACGCGGCAGGTTCTCCTCCTCCATGACCGAGAGCGCTGCCACGGCCGCGGCACAGGAAAGCGGATTCCCTCCAAAAGTGGAACCATGCAATCCCGGAGCAAAGTTCTGCACTGCCGGACCGATCAACACGGCGCCCATAGGAACACCACCCGCCAGCGATTTGGCAACGCATAATAAATCGGGCGTAATGCCATAGTGCTGATAAGCAAACATCCTGCCGGTGCGTCCGAAGCCCGTCTGGACCTCGTCCATGATCAACAAAGCGCCGCGCTCATTACAAATTTCGCGTACCGCTTCCATATAGGAAGGATCAGCGGGATAAACACCACCTTCGCCCTGTACCGGCTCCAGTAACACTGCGGCGGTTTGATCGGTGACTGCCTGTTCAAGGGCCTCGGCGTTATTGTAGGGAACATGGCTGTAACCAGGGACCAACGGCTCGAAAGGATCGCGATACTTCTTATTCCAGGTGGCGGAGAGCGAACCCATCGTCCGGCCGTGGAAACCGCGCATCGCAGCGACGATACCTTTACGTCCGGTGGAGAGACGCGCGAACTTGATCGCCGCCTCCACTGCCTCCGTGCCGGAGTTGCAGAAGAAGACGCGGTCGAGGCCGGGAGTGAGCGCGGTCAACTTTTCCATCAGGGCCGCGCGCTGGTCATTGGGAAAGGTCTCGAACAAAGTGACCAGCCTGGAGGCCTGCTTCGAGATGGCCTCAGCAACTTTCGGATGCGCGTGACCAAGATTGGCCACACCATGTCCCGAGGAACAATCCACGTACTTGTTCCCATTTACATCCCACAACAGCGCGCCTTGTCCACGCACGATGGCAATCGGCTGCTTGACATATAAGCCCGATGTATGTTGTGATTCAACTTCTATAATGTTCATGTCTACCTCTATGATGATATGAATTAACTAAGAAATGTGGTTGTAAGCTTCGATAACTTAGTTGTTTTTTCTATATAAAGCCGCAAAGACCTTGTGAAGGTTGTAACTTGAAAGGTCTCAGTCTTCGCCAGGCTAAGCATTGATGTTTTGCACCAGGATCCAGCCCGGTTGTTTATTGTGCAAAGCACTGGATGGCAGATGCGGCGCCCATGGCTGCTGACAAAATTCCCAGCAGCGACACGTTGCGATATCTGTCGAAGGGATTCCCGCTCCGCGGAAGTCTGGGTGCGGGCCCAATTGGAGTATTCAACACCGATTGAATGTGACCGTTACGGGTGAAATCCATTACATTCGTTAACAAACGAATTTATTGATCGTTTCGAAGGACAAATACGCGTTGCAAAAAACCCCGACACATGGTCGAGGTTTGATGAGACAAAATATGCTTTTGATTATCTGGCTACAAATATGTGCAATAATGTCTCCCGACCATGCCGGGATCGAATTGGACAACAGAGATGCAAGTGCACGGATAAACTCATATTGGGCGGTATTCTATGACGGAGGGAGGATTAAGTCAAGGGGATGAATGTTGTGGTTTTGTTAAGGTGGTTCTATAATCCCTACAACCAGACCCGTGCCATACATTCATTATTCGTTGAGAAAGGCAGATCCATGATAGACGAATCATTCATCACAAGCTATATCACAAGTACGTTTAAAAATGTCGAAATCGACAGTCAATTTGGGGTATTCATTCTTTTTCTATCGCGATGACCGCATGCATGCCTTCGCAACCATTGCTTCCACAGGCAATGAGTATGAGAAGATTTCCAACCTTGACCGTCCAGGTGTGTATCGCTTGAATATCGGCGTGAGCAGGGAGATATTCAAATCCTTATTTGGAACGAAGAAGATCAATGTCGGCGATTACGACTTCACTGCCTTGGACACCATCATGCCTCACCCAGATTATTCGTCACAGAATTTCCTGTGTATTCTTGCACCGAGCGAAGCAACCTTTAATGAACAAATCCGCCCGATACTCGCCGAAGCATATGATGTCGCCATGAAAAGATATGACAAACGCAAAGCCCATGACTAACCATTCACGAACAAACATGCCTGAAGCGGTTATAGAGTGGCTGCTTGATTCTGATCCAGCAATTCGCTGGCAGGTGATGCAAGATTTAATCGGCGCGTCAGCAGACGAGGTCGCGGCCGAATGCGCGCGGGTTGCCACCGAGGGCTGGGGCGCGCGACTGCTCGCCTTGCAGGCAGCCGGTGGATCGTGGTCTGGCACGGCGTGGAACCATGGCTGGGACTCCACCATGCACATTCTCACACTACTGCGTGAATTCGGTCTTTATCCCGCAAGCGAGGCAGCGCGTCGTGCGGTGGGACTCGTCCGCGACCACGTGAGATGGATGGGATGGGATTGGGACGGCACATGGCGGGGACAGGATTTTCTCGGCAATCCTTTCTTTGCAGGTGAAGTCGAGCCGTGCATCAACGGACAGGTGATGGCAAGCGGCGCCTATTTCCGTCAGGACTGCCAGAGGATCCTTGACCGTTTGCTCGCCGAGCAACTACCCGATGGAGGCTGGAACTGCGAGGCGGAAAACGGCTCAACTCGGTCATCGTTCAACACGACGATCTGTGTGTTGGAAGCCTTGCTCGAATACGAACTGGCAGGCGGGACCGGTGCAGCGGTGACGGGGGCCCGCCTCCGTGGGCAGGAGTACCTCCTCGAGCGCCGCCTCTTCCAACGGCTGTCAACCGGCGAGGTAATTGAGTGAGATCGTGAAGGCAGTACCGCGTTTACCCGCTTCGCCTTCCCAACCTGGTGGCACTACGATGTCCTGCGTGGCCTCGAATACCTGCGCCGCGCCAATGCCATACCCAGCGAGCGCGTGACTGAGGCAATTGACTTGATCGAATCAAAACGCGGCAGCGATGGCAGGTGGCTGCTCCAAGTCAGCTATCCCGGCACCATGCCGATCGATATGAATGAGTCCGAGGGAGGGCCAAGCCGCTGGATAACGCTGCGCGCCTTACGAGTATTGGACTGGTATTCAACAGGAAACTAAAGCAGATTCAGTCGTAGCACGCGAACGTGGTGCAGGTCGCCTCATTCCCTTGAATGTCACGCCAGTATCTGATGTAGAATTTATGGATCTGATCTAAACGAACGATCCTCCAAGCTATTTGAACGGGATCCCGACATGGTCATTCCGCATCGTGCAAGAATGGAAACAAAATGAAACAATCACTTATGATCATTATGCTGTTGGCAGTGTTGTTTCTGGCTGGATGTGCCCAGCCTGCAACAATATCAACGCCAACAGCAACACCAACTTTGACCCTGATACCGAAACCAACGCGGGAATGTCACGAACCAGGTACGATGGTGATGGACCAGGTTTTGTTTGCTGATACTGGAGAGAATCACTCCATGGCGGTGTATTTGCCGCCGTGTTATGAGAGGTATCCCGATGCCACTTACCCTGTACTATATTGGGCGAACGGCAGATTTTGGTGGCAGCAGCTATTCGATACGAGTGATCGTCTTGCAGGTCAGAGGGATGTTACCGCGTTCATCAATGTAATGATCCAAATTGACCCCAACAAGGGATACGGCGCCGATGCACAGATCGTCAATTATGTTGTTCCTTACATCGATTCCCACTATCGTACGCAACCGGATCGTTTTCATCGGAGCATCACCGGGTATTCGAACGGGGCGGCGATCGCCATCCGATCGGCTTTCCAGGCTCCAAATGTCTTCAGTCGCGTGGCGGTCCTCAGTGGCGGGATTGCCAATGGCGAGCAGGAGAAATTCACGGACTGGATATCTGCCATGCCGCCCGAGCAGCGACCGGAGGTTCTGATTGATGTCGGCGACCAGGATGCCATCATCATTTTGACACACTATCTCACTGATCTTTTGGATACGTTGAATTATTTCTACACGTTCATCCATACGCCCGGCGACCATGAGAGTGACTATACTGACGAGCATCTTGAAAACATCTTGAAATGGCTGATGTTAGATCGTCAGGAGACAAATACGTGAAGCTTAGCATTACAACGACGTTTCGCGTTACTACGACATTTTGAATCTTACTACGACATGTTGCGAGGATCGTTGAAATTTCCGAGTTACACTCCGTGGCGAATGCTTTCGGAAGGAGATCGCCATGAAAAAGACTACTCAATCTCAGTTGCGTTCGATGCGTCAGCCACCCGCCAGTGGACAGCGACCGAAACGGGTTACTCGTCAAAACATGATGACTGCGGTCCAAGAGTTGATCGACTACCATCATTGGTTTGAGGAATTCTTTCCACGTCGTGAACAAGCAGACTGGTCATGGTTTTATTTGTGCGGGCAGTTGACCAATCTGGAACGGAAGACGATTGAACCCATGGTCCTATCGTGGTTGGGTGCGATCCCGAATGCGATCCGCGACGTGCAGCGTTTCATGAGTCAAAGTCCTTGGGATGTTCGACCGCCGATGTTGCATCTGCAATCTCTGGTGGCGAAATGGTTGGGGGAGCGTGATGCGGTGGTGATTGCGGATGGGAGTGGTTTTCCCAAACAAGGGAAACACTCGATCGGTGTGGCTTATCAATATTGTGGTCATCTGGGCAAGATCGCGAACTGCCAGGAAGGCGTATTCCTGGCGTATGTCAGTCGGCGAGGCTATAGTTTCCTCGATGAACGGTTGTACCTGCCACGGGATTGGTTTGCGACGGATCATCGTCAAGTGCGGAAAGCCTGCGGTCTGCCGGAGAGCATTCATTTTCAAACGGAAGGCGAGTTGGCGCTGGGCATGTTGCAGGACTTGAATGAGCGTGGAGCCGTTCCCTTCCAGTGGGTGGCGTACGACGAAAGTTACGGGAAAAATCCGGCGTTTTCGCAAGAAATTGTATTGGTCAGAAATAGCCCGAACATAAATTCTGGCGCTTTGAGCAATTTCTGCGGTGAAATCACCTTTGTTTGGTTCGGAGATTGCCTAAAAAGCTAACAATGAGACTGTTCGCCCTTTATCTGATGATTACAGTTTTCGCAAGAAATCGCGGCGATGCACAAGTGGTACATGGCCGAGGTGCCCAGCGACACGCGCGTGTGGTTGCGTACCCCGTTGGTGGAAGAGCCAGGTCGTGGTCTCATGGCTCGTCCCCGCTTGTATCGGCGCGTCCGACGCAGTGCCTCTGCGCCGGAAGAACTTCGGGTGCTGGTCGTGAGCTTGCCGAGAACTGCCTGGCATCGTCGTCTCATCCATGAAGGCAGCAAAGGTCCTCTGAGGGCAGACTTTGCAGTCTTGCGTGTGACCCCCATCCACGACCGCTGGCCAGCCATCCGCCAATGGCTCATTTGTCGCCGCAGTTTGGGGTCGCAACCCGAATTGAAATTCTATTTGAGCAATGCTCCGTCGCGTTGCCCGATCCAAGAGTTGATCCGCGTCAGTAGTCTGCGCTGGCCAATAGAGATGGACTAATCACAAATGACAAATTCTGCCTTAGTCGGTTTGGAAAACTAAAGTTAAGGTACTGGCACCGTCCGTTGCGCCTGCGAAGCGGTACCCTTCTGGAAGTAGAGCAACATCCAGGAGGCAGGCATGACACAGGAATGGACGATCCACAGACGCATAATTCAACTGAGCGATGGGCAGCGGAGGTGGGATCTGGTTTACCAGTGCCTTCTGAGATGGAGCGAGGAGATGATCCAATCCTTGGAACCTCAGGAGGCAAACCATGAGAATCGCGATTTATGTACGGGTCTCGACGCAACGTCAGGCACAGACCCAAACGAGCGAGCAGCAGATTGAGCGGCTGCAGGCGCATATCAGAGACAAGGGCTGGATACTGGAAGCGGAGCCTATCTATCAAGATAACGGTTACAGTGGTGCGAAACTGAACCGGCCGGGATTAGATGCTTTACGCGACCATGCTGTTTTGGCAGACTTTGATCTGGTCTTGATCACGGCACCGGATCGCTTGGCACGAAATTACGTGCACCAGGTGCTGATCATTGAAGACTTGGCAAAACGAGGTATTGCGGTGGAATTTCTGGACCGCCCGATGAGCGATGACCCGCATGATCAACTGCTGCTTCAAATTCGAGGGGCGGTGGCTGAATATGAACGCACGTTGATTGCGGATCGGATGCGTCGTGGACGTTTGAACAAGTATCGGGCGGGTAAACTAATTCCCTGGACACGGCCGCCCTACGGATATCGGGTAGATCCAGATCATCCCAGAGAGCCTGCGTTGCTCCAGTTGGATGCTGCCGATGCGGCCATGGTGCTTCAGATGTTTGAGGAATATCTGGAACCGCGCAGTACGCTATACTCGATTGCGAAAAGGCTCAGCGATCTGGGGATCCCGACCCCGACCGGAAAACCACGCTGGAACGTTTCCAGCCTGCGCTGGATCCTCACGAATACAGCCTATGTGGGCCGAGCTCTAACCAATCGCACTTATTCAGTCCCTGCGAAGCACCGCAAATCTGCTATGCTGCCCGCCGGGCCAGGCGTAGCTTGGGCCTTGCGGCCGGAAGAAGACTGGATTGTTGTTCCAGTACCCGCGATAGTCTCACAGGAAATTTTTGATCGGGTTCAGGCCAAATTGTCCACGAATCAGAAAACCTCCCCCAGAAATAACAAGTCTTACCAGTACTTGCTGCGTGGTCTGGTGAGTTGTGGGGTGTGCCGTCTCAGCGCCACCGGGAGAACACAGTCTTCTGGCCATCACTACTATATCTGCCGAGGCCGAACCGATGCTTTACGGGCTGCTCAAGGACAACGCTGTACTGCACGCTACATGCCTGCCAGCCAGCTTGATGAATTGGTCTGGCAGGATTTGTGTGCGGTCTTGCTTGATCCTGAGATTGTCCGCCATGCTTTGGAGAGGGCGCACGGCGGACATTGGTTACCGCAAGAACTTCAGGCTCAATTGGCCGCCTTGACCAAAGCCATTCAACAATTGGAACACTATCAAGAGCGTTTGTTGGAGGCCTACCTGGTCAACATCATTGAATTACCGGAGTTCGAACGCAAGCGCAAGCAGATCTCTCAAAAACGCGATGCTCTTCAGACACAATCCCTGCAATTACAGGCCACTGCCACGCAGCGGATTGCCTTATCGCAAGTGGCTGACTCGATCGAAACATTTTGCGCTAAAATCCGACCCGTGTTGGAACAGGCAGATTTTGATCAAAAGCGACAGCTTGTGGAATTGCTGGTTGACCATGTCGTTGTGACAAACGGTGATGTGGAGATCCATTACGTTATTCCCACTCAACCAGAAGGCCCCCATATCCCTTTTAGTCATTTGTGTTTAGACTATCGAAGTCTATCACGAGGAAGGCAAAAGGCAGAAGTCGGCATGGACCACTATGAAACTCGAACGTGGTTGGGATGGCACTGGCGCCTTGGCGCCATTCCAAACCTTTATGGCTCATCTCTTCCTGGTGCGTTTGCGCCTGCTCTTTAAAAAAACTTCCTGCGCTCACCACGGCTCAGGCTCGGCAACTGGTGGCCCCGAGCATTGCAGCGGAAACTCAGCTTCCCTGTGGCAACCTACCTGCGATCAATTATCATCAACGACGCAACTATGAAGCCTACTGCTCTCATCGCAAACACCATCACAAGAAGCACCATGCATTGTCTATCAAACGCCCTCGCCGCAAAACGTCGTAGTAATAGTCAACATGTCGTAGTAATATGAAACGTCGTTGTAGTGTTAAAGAGCCCTCCAATTCCTTCCCGCACTTTTCCTACCCATTGACATCCCTCCCCCAAGCGGACTCACCCAAAGCAGATTCAAATGTCCAGCGGGAGGCGTAAAGCGCGCACATATATATTTCATATCTGGCAATAAATATTCAGGGCAATCACATGATTGCCCTGAATTATCACTGCAGGCTGTAGATTGACCTATCGCACTATTTGTTTTTAACGGTGGTCTGAATGTAGTCTGTCAGTTTATCGAATGCCTGTTCCCAACCGCCGCTCGCGCCAGATGCCGCTGGGACACCAACATGATTCATCACCATTTTAGTTCGGCCGCCGAGATCTTCCAGCGATACGATCACCTCGGTGACCGCGGGGTATCCTTCAGGCATGCCCATGGCAGAGGGTGAAACCATGTTACCCTTTTCATCAGACGGGCTTTCGGTGTAGACGAGGCGCTCGTTGGGGACGATCTCCTTGTATTCGCTAACCGTCCACATTTTCATTTTGCCGTCGAGTGAAACCATGCATATCAAGCGTTTGCCGCCAACTCGTAGTTCCATTTCAGCCACAGGGACAGTGAAGCCCTTGGGACCGTACCAGTTTTTGAAGTGATGGGGATCCGTCCACATCTGCCAGATAAGGTCTACGTTTGTAGTAAAGGTACGCTCGATTACAACCGCATCCTCTTTTGTAGTAGTTCCATTACTCATTGGTTTTCTCCTTTGGGTCGAGTTGATTGATATAGCTGTCCAATTGGTCAAAGCGTTCCTCCCAAATGTGACGGTATTGTTCCGTCCACTGGGAAACTTCCTGCAGGGGCGCTGTCTCAATCGTGCAGGGACGATACTGTGCTTTTTGCCCTTGTGTGATCAGCCCGGCGCGCTCCAATACTTTGATGTGTTTGGAAATGGCGGGCAGGCTCATATTAAAAGGCTCTGCCAGCTCATTCACCGTTGCTTCGCCTTGTGCCAAACGGTCAAGGATCGCCCTGCGCGTCGAGTTTGCCAGGGCTGCAAAAGTTAAATCTAATTTTTCATCCATACTCCTTGTCATTTTGAAATTCCTTATTTTACCATTTAGTTAATTAACCTATCGGTATAATAAAGGATTTTATTCTATCTGTCAAGGACTTTCGTCAGGTTGTGGAAATATGGATCCTATTCTTTTCCCCGAAGCCAACTCGTCCAAACCAGATTCGAACCTATGGCCACAGGTGGGATGCGTGAACAGCGGTTGTTGAATCCTCCCCTCACCCCGTTTGAGACGACTTTTCAGCGGGACGGCTTCCCCCTTTTGCGAAGCACCCTATGGGCCTCTGTTGGGAGAAGTGTGCCCTTTAGGGTGGGGCAGGCGGTGTGTTGACTGCCCAATAGGGCGTGTCGAAACAGTGAGGGTGGATCTCTCCCCACATGGACAATCCATAACCATCGATTGTCGTGTTTCCATCAAGACGATTCCCGTCTCCCGCTGGAAGATGGCAGCCTCCCCCAAACCCAACCTCGGACCTATCTCCGCATGGACAATGATGAGAAAGCGCATGTGCTATACTTTTTGGCAAAAAAATCATGGAAATGATGAACCCCATTAAACAGACACACTTGGAAAAGTTACGCTCAATAATAGGAGCCGGCCCGGTACTCATCATGACACACGATTACCCTGACCCAGATGCGCTGGCTTCCGGCAAAGCGCTGGCTACTCTTTTCCGGGAAGTTTGGGAAGTCTCTTCCCGACTTGTTTACAGCGGTTTGGTCGTACGCGCGGAGAATCAGACTGTACTGAAACGCCTGACCCCGGAATGGGAACATAGCGATATGTTACCGGACCTGGCGGAATACACGTCTGTTGCGCAAGTAGATACGCAACCGGGCGCCGGGAATAATCGGTTCAAAATAATTCACCCAAAACACATTGTGATCGATCACCATTACCCAGTCAGGGAGATGATCGACAAGGTGGCTTATTCCGATATTCGCACAGAAATTGGCTCAACAGCCACCATGCTATTCCAATATCTTGAGGCTGCCGGCATCCAACCCGACCCAATCCTTGCGACCGCGATGTTCTATGAACTCAAGACGGATACACGCGGCCTTTCACGGGGATCTTCACCTGCTGATGAAGTGGCGTTTTTGGAATTACTTCACAAACTGGATCAGCGGGAATTGTCCAAGGTGGAACTGGCCAGCCTGAGCCGTGAATATTACGAAGCCTTGAGCCGAGGCCTACATGCAACCCGCCTGTTTGGTCAGGTGACTGTAACCCGTCTTGGTTTTATATCGCAGCCGGATTTTGCAGCTGAAATGGCAGATATCCTGATTCGTTTGCAAGACAACCACGCCGCATTATGCCTTGGGCAACACGGCAATAATCTGCATATCTCGCTTCGCACCGAGCCAATGAGTCAGCATGCTGGCAAGATCATTCAACAACTCGTTATTAAGCCTGGAAAAGCCGGTGGACATGGCACGATGGCTGGCGGACAGATCCCTTTGCAGGGAAGGGATATCGAACTACTGCTTTTAGAAATTGAAGATCGATTTTTGACAATCATGGGTGAGTCAACTGAAGGCGTTGCGTTGATTCCCTAATGAGACCTGGCTGGTTTTACCGTGACGCGAGTCGGTCAGACCTCCGTAAATGTATTAAGCAACTCGGTTAACCACAGCTCTGCGAAAACCTGTCAGGTCCGTGTACCCCGCTCCCTCAACCCATCCGCGAACCCATCTCCTCACATGGACAATCCATAACCAGCGATTATGGAGTTCCCATCAAGACAATTCCCATCTCCTTTAGTAGATCGCGAAGCATACCCGAGCGAAGCGAGCGGTAGGGGCTAGGGGTGAGGTCAAACTAAATCACCTCACTTCCCTCGTTGTGTTTTTGTTTGGCGGTTCGAAAAAGTGGTCTTCTCGTCTTGACGAAACAGAACATACATTCTACAATCTCATAGTACTTGTTAAGCGTTCAAGGTTTGGTGAAGCAGGTTGCGTCCGGTTGAAGCGGAGTGGCAGTGACCAAAGATGAAGGTGTTCCCCCATACTGCTGGAGTTGGACCAGATAATCCAGGATCGGAATGGAATGTTGACGACAGGTAACCAAGACACTCGCCAAAATGGCATGGGGCATGGCACCGCTGCGGTTGCGATTACAACCGTTGGTCTTGCGCGTGATGACCGCCGGGCGCAACAGGCGCTCTGCCAGTGCCAGATTGTTGGTGGCCTCCAACTCGGCGACATACAGGAAGCGCAGCAAATGCGGACGATGTTTACGCAAGCGTTTGGCGAAGCGGGCATTATCACGATCGGAGAGGCGGCGGTGCGGTGCGATCAAGACATCCAAACGAGACTCCAGAGCTTGGGCCCGCTGATGAAACGTGAAGGGATCCAGGCGGGTTTTCTCGGCTTTCAACGCCAGCGCCTGCTGCAAGACAATCGTCACCTGGCGGGCAAAGTGCAGGGCTCGGCCACTCTTGCTCTCCTTCATCTCCTTCAAATCTTTCAGCAGATGACCGACACATTTTTGTTTGAGCCACTCCTTGAACTTGCGCTCGTCGTAGGCCAGATAGCAGTCTGTGGTCAGAATGCCTTTGAACTCTGCCCCCAGGATATCGATCACCACATCACTGCTGCGATTAGCGCAGATGGCATACACGGTCACTTCTCGATGCGTGAAGACCCACAGCCAGGCGGCCCGCGTACCGATTCGCCAACCAGTCTCGTCCGCATTGACTACCCTGCAGCGGCGGATAGCCTCCAGCAACTCGGCATACACGGGCTGGGCGGTATGAGCCAGCTTCTGAGCAGCTTGACACCAGCCACTGCTACTCACTTGCAGTCCAAAGGTGTCGTTGAGTACTTCACTGACCTTACCGTACGAGACACCCAGACGGTGCTTGAGATCCGCCGCCAGGGCCTTCGCCCGTGCTCCCACCATCACACCGGCGGCTCCTGTGGCAAGCGCGGTCTGGTCCGGATGCTGCGAACGAACTCGCTTGTGACACTCTGGGCAGTAGCTGCTGTAGCTCACAAAGCGCGTCGTCTGCACTTCCACCACCGGAATGTCCGGGACATACTGCTCCTGTTGGCGGATCGCCTGCAGATGACCCCCGCACTCCGGACAGCCGTCCAGTTTCGCTTCTTTCGTTTCATGGATTTTCACCCCCTGCGGCAGTTCACGACGAGCAAACTTGCCCTGTCCCGCTTGGCGTCCCGCACGTTTCGGCTTCTCCACCCAGTGCCGCCGCGCGAACGGCCCCGCCTGCCGCTTCCCGATCCGCTTCAGATCCTCGATCTCTTTCTGTTGCTGTTCCACGATCTGTTGCAGCCGTTCGATCTGCTTTTGTTGTTTCTGAATCATCTCCAGCGCCTGCGACAGTTGTTCCTTCAGTCCACGCATCTCTTCCGCTTTCGTTTCAGGAGAATACAAATGCCGCTTACTTCCTTTGCTCATGCCCTCCAGTTTACAGGAGTCCCTCCCTCACTGACCAGAGCCGTTTCGCCTGTCTTTTTCCAGACATTCGACCCTCCTTTTTCTCGTGCTTTTGCACGCTAAACAAGAACTTTTCATAAAGGAGAATTCCCGTGAGAAAACTTGTTGTGCTTGAACATATATCTCTGGATGGTGTTATACAAGCCCCAGGTGGACCAGAGGAAGATACCAGCAGCGGCTTCTTGTATGGCGGGTGGGCAGGGGCCTATGCTGATAAGATTGGTGGAACAGCCCTGAGAAAGCAGATGAACCTGCTGTTTGACTTGTTGGTAGGGCGCAAGACCTTTGATATTTGGGAACCGTACTGGCCGCAACATGCCGACGCATGGCCCGGCGTCAACACGGCGACCAAGTACGTCGCCTCGAATACCATGACATCCAGCGAATGGCAGCCTTCGGTGTTCTTAAACGGGGATGTCGCGGAAAAAGTCGCCAAAATCAAGCAGGAGCAAGGGCCGGATTTGCACGTTTGGGGAAGCGGGAATCTCCTTCAAACGCTGATCAAGCATGATTTGGTCGATACGTTCTGGCTGATGATTTATCCGATCACGTTGGGCGCTGGAAAGCGCTTGTTTGCCGATGGCACGATCCCGGCGGCGTTCAAGGTGACGGAAAGCATCGTCACCCCAACTGGCGTCATTTTCGTAACTTATGAGCGTGCAGGCGCAATCACCATCGAAAGTTGATGCAAAACCAAAAGCCAGTCAACAAAACGTGCGAGAAATCCATGGGCAGGCGTTTCGCAAAACCCATCGGAAAATCGGATCTGTACGATAAGGAGACTTTACATGAGTTTAAATATGGATCAAATTGCAGAAGCGTTCTGCAGCCATAGATTCGCCGAGACATACCCGTACATGGCTGACGAAATCAAATGGAACATTATTGGCAGGGAAGAATTGATCGGTCGAGAAGCAGTCATCGCTCAATGCAACAAGGGAGTGAAATTCCTTGAGACTGTCTCCACCACCTATCTAAAGTTGAAAACTTACCGCGCGGAGACTTGTGTCATTGTGGAAGGTGCTGCGCAATTTCAAGACAAAGACAATCAAACCTCAAGTGTAGCCAGTTGTGATGTCTTTCAATTTTCGGATGGGCGACTGGTTGAGATCACATCTTACGTCATTGACAATCCATAACCAGCGATTATTTTGTTTCCAGTACGACTATCGCGCGTCAAATGTAGAATAAGGAGAACATATGAATCTGCATGAAAAAATGAATTACGTTGAATTTCCTGCGAAAGATCTGGCAGACACAAAAGCGTTCTTTGAATCCGTTTTCGGTTGGTCGTTCACAGACTATGGACCCGAATATACAGCGTTTGAGAATCAAGGGCTGGATGGTGGTTTCTTCCAGTCTGATCTCACCTCCTCCACGGAAAATGGCGCGGCGCTGATCGTTTTCTATAGCAATCAATTGGAGGCTACACTTGCGAAAGTTGAAAAGGCGGGTGGTTCGATCCTCAGGCCAATATATTCATTCCCGGGCGGTCGCCGATTTCACTTCACGGAGCCAAGCGGAAACGAATTTGCCGTCTGGGGCGAATGAGCATCCCTTCAAGCGGATCTCCCCCACCCCAACCGCGGACGCATCCCCACACAGACAATCCATAACTAGCGATTATTGTGTCCTCATCAAGACGATTTCCTTATTCGCATCAATGACCAATATCGTATCTATTTCGTATGGACAGAATCAGGTCCCGACCAGGTTGAAATTGTGGATTACCACTAGAAGAACAGCAGGAGATAAATCATGGTTCGTGTTCCTACAAATCGCACACCAACTCATCCTGGCGAAATGCTTTTGGAAGAGTTCTTGAATCCCATGGGAATCAGCCAAAGAGACTTGGCGGATAATATCCACGTTCCTTATCAGCGGGTGAATGAGATCGTCAATCGGCGCAGAGGCATTACGCCCAGCACTGCGTTGCGTCTGGCAAAATTCTTCGATATGTCTGCCGATTTCTGGATGAATTTACAGTTTAAGCTGGGATTTGTATTTCACTCAGCAAGATGAAACCAATATTCTAAAGACGATCCATACTTATTCAGAATTGGCTTAAGTTATCTTACATCAATTCCCCCGCCCGCTGCTCCCTCACCCGTTTGAGACGAACTTTCCGGCGGGACGGCTTCCCCCTTTGCGAAGCACCCTGTGGGCTCCCGCTGGGATGATAAGGGCAGGCGGTGTGTTGACTGCCTAATAGGGCGTGTCGAAACAGTGACGGCATACGGACAATGCATAACCACCGATTGTCATGTTTCGATCTAGACGATTGCTTTTTTGTGTCAAAATTTCCTTATCCTCTTAACAAGATCCTATTATGAAAATCGATGAAATCAAGCTACTGTATGATTACAATGACTGGGCTGATGCGCGCCTCCTGGCGGCCTGTACCAGAGTGAGTCCGGAGCAGTACGCCGCCCCAACATCCTACGGGCACGGCAGCCTGCGAGCCACAATGGTCCACATACTGGACAACATCTGGCAGCAACGGATCACACTCCAGGGGTATTACAAGGAACCTCTGGCAAACGAGGCAGCCTATGACGCGACCGAGCTTCACGAAGATGCCTTTCCGACATTCGCCGTGTTGCAAGAACGCTGGATGATAGAACAACGGGAGATGCGAGCTTATCTCGGCGCCTTGACCGAGGAAACACTGAACAGCACAATCCACTATGTCATCCCCGGCGCGATACGCGAACGCGTCGTATGGCACATCCTCATCGATCTCATCATCCATGCCACACAGCACCGCAGTGAGGCTGCCATGTTGTTGACCAGCTATGGTCAATCACCGGGCGACTTCGACTTCACCATGACCCTGAATGAGCACTCTTAAGCAAAAATCCTGATCTCTTCCCCACGCGGACAATCCATAACCACCGATTGTCATGTTCCCAGTCAGGGACGGTCTGGGCTTTTCCCCCTGGGGGACGCGTACCCGAGCGACAGCGAGTGGTAGACGGGAAAAGGTCCCTCCCTCGTTGTCTTTTTGTTGAGGTCGTTCTATAATGCTGTATATAAGCACTTATACACACAATGCCGTATTAATCATAGTAGGATGTTTCCTTGCAAGGCAAAATTTAAGAGGATTTTTTAGCAATGAATAACAAATCTAATAATCGGGTTTTTGGATATATATTTGCAAATATTTATCCACTATACATTCAAAAAGCGGAACGCAAAAATCGTACGAAAGAAGAAGTTGACCGAATTATCTTTTGGTTGACTGGTTATAACCAGGCAGGATTAAAACAGCAAATCAAACAGGGAAATGATTTCAAAACATTTTTTGCTCAGGCTCCAGCCATTAATCCAAATAGTTCGCTTATCAAAGGCGTAGTGTGTGGTGTTCGCGTGGAGGAGATCGAAGATCCGCTGATGCAAAAAATACGCTATTTGGACAAACTGATCGATGAACTCGCAAAAGGAAAAACGATGGAGAAGATTCTGCGGCAGTAAGCCGTTGAGCCATAAGAAACTACCGCTTATTTCATTGCCAATGGAACCATCTACAAATCCAGGTTCTGTACTTCGAGAAATAGTTTCCTACGCCCAAACATTTTTCTGTTCTCAGGCTTTTATCCACACCCATCCTCCGTCCGATATGCCGTTAGACCGCGGAAAATCCACCTCTTCACCTCATTCACAAATAGGAGACTAATATGAAACGAGTCACTGGTATTGGCGGCATCTTTTTCAAAGCAAAAGATGCTCCGGCGCTACAAGCTTGGTACAAACAACACCTCGGAATCGATGTCCAGGTCTGGGGTGGAGCTTCCTTCGATTGGACCGACGCCGAGGGCAAGCCGGTTGCAGGCACAACTGCCTGGTTGATCGATCCGCAAGAAAGTGATCACTTTGCTCCGAGCTCAGCTTCCTTCATGGTCAACTACCGAGTGGAAAACCTCCACACTTTGGTCAAGGTCTTGAAGGAAGAAGGCTGCAATGTGCTCGACAAGATTGATAAGTCAGAGTACGGGAAGTTCGCCTGGGTAATCGATCCGGAGGGAAACAAGGTGGAACTCTGGGAACCACCAGTTGGTCAATAATGTCCCCACACGGACAATCCATAACCAGCGATTGTCGTTTCCTCCCTCACTCCGTTTATGACGATCTTTCGGCGGGACGGCTTTCCCCTTTGCGAAGCACCCTGTGGGCTCCCGCTGGGAGACGTATGCCCTTTAGTGTAGGGCAGGGTGAGGGCGAACCCACACGGACAATCCATAACCACCAATTGTCGTGCTCTTCCTCGTCTACTGATCTTCCACCCCAAGTGGATTCATGTAATAGAGTAAAATGACAGCGGAAATCGCCATGGACGCAAGACCATTAATTGAGATTAACCAGCGAGCCATTGCCCTGCTTTATAAGGAGTTGGGTGTTGTTGACACTGTCCGCTTTTTGAAACGATTTACTTAGAGAGCGTTTTAAAAGTCAAGTTGCGACCATTTTGAGCATGCGGCGGATGCTGGCGATGTAGACCATGCTCTCGCTGGAGGAGGTGGTGTGTTCATAATCACGAGCCAGGCGACGGTAACGAGCCAGCCAACCAAACGTACGCTCCACGACCCAGCGATGCGGCAAGACTTTGAACCCTTTGACGTCATCCGAGCGTTTTACGATTTCCAGCACCCAGCCAAATTGTTTGCGAACCTTCTCCACGATAGAAGTGTAAGCGCCATCGGCCCAGATCAGTTTCAGGCGACAGTAGTGATTGTATAAGCTATGTTTAATGCGCTCAAACAATTTCTGCAAGGTCAGCAGACCTCCCGCTCCGTCTTGAATGCTTGCACTGTGAACCACGACCAGCAGCACCAGCCCCAAAACGTCCACCATCAGATGCCGTTTCCTGCCGGGTGTCTGCTTATGGACATCCACGCCGCGTTCCTCACCGCCTTCCGAGGTTTTGACGCTCTGGCTGTCAATCACCGCTGCACTGGGCTGCTCATTCCGTCCAGCTTTCTGGCGCACCTGCTTCACCAGGACCCCATTCATCTGTTCCCACAGACCATTGCCCTTCCAGCGCCAATAATAGTAGTACACGGTGCCCCAAGGCGGAAAATTCACCGGCAACATCCGCCATTGGCAGCCGGTGCGGTTCACATACAAGATCCCGTCGATAATTTGCCATTTTTCCCATTTCGGCGGGCGACCAAAATCGTTGCTCGGAAAGAATTCCGAAATCAGCTGCCATTCGGTATACTTCAAGTCAGTCGGGTAGGTTTGGGTGAATGTGGCCATTCCCCTATCTTACCCGACTACTTTTAAAACACTCTCTAGGGTTTTGGAGATTACACAAAAGAGAGAGAAGCCTTATTTGCGGACAAGTCTCTTGATGAGATTGTTGGCGAAATTGAGAAAATGAGAAAAGCGAAAAGCTAATCAAGACTTCCGAAGTCTCAGAGACTTCGGAAGTCTGCTTAAACCATCCCCACATGGACAATTCGTAACGAGCAATTGTTGTGCTTCCAACAAGGAATCCTATAAAAACGGTAAGCCCGACAGGAAAAGTGATTTATGAATACAGAACAAACACCTATTACAGGCAATGAAAGCAAGCAAGATTTGGCAGAACCAATCAGAGCCTTATCAGATTTTTATGAGGCATTCAACAATCGAGACTTGACAAAGATGGCGAATAATTGGGCACAGACAGAAGAAATTGCAATGGATAACCCTGTGGGTGGGATTAAGCGGGGCTGGGAAGAAGTTAGGGCTGTATACGAACGTATCTTTAATGGAATGGCAAGAGTCTATGTTGAGTTCCACGATTACACAATACATCAACATGGAGAAATGTTTTATGCCGTAGGTAGGGAACGGGGTGAGTTTCGTGTTGGCGAAACGGTAGTTAATCTGGCTATTCGAACAAGCAGAATATTTCGTTTGCTGGATGGGCAATGGCGTCAAGTTCATCATCACGGCTCGATTGATGAGCCAGAATTGCTTGCACGTTATCAACAGGCAGTTAGAGAAGGCTCCTAGCAAAACACCGCCCTAAATAACTCACCCAACACAGCCTCGAACATATCCCACCCGCGGACCAATCCATAACCACCGATTGTTGGTTTCTTACCTGTTCACTGATCTTCCACAATGGGATGAATTGCATATACGATGAGTGAGTATTGGTAGTTGTACTTTGATTGGGGGAATTCTAATATGCTGTCTATGGGATGTTATCCCTGCATCCAATTCCGTTTTGTTCAAAAAGGATATAAAAGATGAATTCAATCCAAAAGACTGCGAGAACGGCAGGGGTTTTGTATTTCGTTTACATCGCAGCTACGATGTTCGCGAATGTATCCCGCACCAAACTTATTGTATTCGGAGATGCAATTACAACAGCCAATAATATTCAGACATCCGAATGGCTATTCCGAATAGGTTTTGTAAGTGACGTCCTAGCCGGTGTTCTTTTCCTTTTGGCAGCTTGGGCTTTGTACGTGTTATTGAAACCTGTTGATAAAAATATCGCATTACTTTTCCTGTTGTTAAACCTGGGCGGCGTCGCAGTACAATGCCTAAACATGCTTAATCTATATTCCGTCGTGTCATTTTTGAGTGGCGCAGATTATTTGAAAATATTCCAAGCAGAGCAATTACCGGCATTTGCAATGTTCTTTCTCTATTTATATAAAAATGGATTTATGATCGCCCAGTTCTTTTACGGTGCTTGGCTGTTTCCCCTGGGTTATTTGGTTTTCAAATCGGGCTTCCTTCCTAAACTTTTAGGTATTGTGTTGATGATCGAATGTTTCGGCTGGTTGCTTTATCCATTTCAGTTTTTCCTGTTTCCGAGCTTTACAGTCATAACCTATTTCAGTTTTGTGATCGGTTTTATCGGGGAATTTTCACTGACTCTGTGGCTTTTGATCAAGGGCGTAAAGGAATAGAAATAATAAGGGAGAAGAACAAAGTGACCCAATTAACAGGAATCTGGAGAATGGTATCTTTTCCAAATATGTCAGCATCCGTCTTTTGGGTGAAGGGGGTTCTGGCTATGTTTATGAAGTCAAAGATGACAACGAACAGAAATTTGCAGTTAAAGTACTCAAACCTCAAGGTGTCACAACTGACAAACGCAGACGATTTAAGAACGAGATAATATTTTGTCAGCGTTCCCCGCATCCGAACATCGTTTCTGTCATAGATAGTGGAGTATTTTTCGATAACAATGTAGCAGTGCCGTTTTATGTAATGCCATTTTATGATTCGTCATTGCGGAATCTAATCAATAATGGACTAAAGCCAGAAATTGTTATTTGCGAGCCGACAGTAGGTTGCTGACATAGAAAAGTCATGCATAGACCGACAGTAGGTTGCTGACAAAAACGTGTGTGGTAACCGTCAGGCATGGTGACATCAAAGGTCAGTTACTTTCTCAGGAAGGGATACGGCCAGCGTTTGAAGATGCGGCCTTTTACATAAACGGTCAAGTGAGCCCGCTTCGTATCCAAAACAGCTTTGACATATTGGCCCTTCAGACGCTTCCCAATCTTGTACGTTTGGCTGAGTAGATGCAAGTTGCCATGCGGCGTGACCTGGCGAATGAAGGTGACTCGCCCGGCCGAGATGGGCAGCGGTTCGATGGGAATGGTATAGCGGGATGGAAGTTTTTGAAGTTTGCGCTGCCGTCTGTATTTCTCGGGGGTCAAACCGCCGAGCCGTCGTTGGACATGTTGAGTATTCAGCGTCTCTTCCAAACGTTGCAGTTCACGTCGAAGCGCCGCGACCCGGGTAAAATGTCGTTGGAGCAAGCGTGGTTGGAAGAATCCGTTGAAATTTTCCACGCTGCCGTTGTACTGGGGTCGGGCCGGTGGGATAAACACCGGCTCGATCGCGAAATGCAAACAGAGCCGGATTACTTGCGCCAGGTACCGCGCGGCGGGTGCCCAGCCGAGGTACTCGCGAGCGTTGTCCAGCTGGATTTGGTCGGGCCGTCCGAGACTCTTCCAAGCGTCGCCGAGGAAGTTGAGAATGGCTTCCATAGGGCGGGAACGGCCCAATTTTAGGTATACGGCACCGTCAAAAACGTCTTTGCAGACATAGATGTAGTAGCGTTGCCGTTGACCCTTGAGGTAGATCGGTCCCACCAGGTCTACCTCATGCAGTTGATTGAAGTCGTGGGCTTGCGGGCCAGGATAGACATGCTCAGACAGCGGCGGTGCCAAGCGCACCCGAGGCATCGTTTTCCCGTTCCGCTCCAGCACCCGTTCGATCGTGTGCGTACACGGCAAAGGTCGAATGTGCAATTCCTGCAGCTCGGCCTGGATGGCACCTGCTCCAATGAGACCGTAGCGCCTGTGCGCATGAAGTGGCGACGCGAGCCTTTGTCGGATATTGACGATCGTTCGCTCCAACTCGGGAGAAATATGAGGCGGCTGATGCCGTGCGCTGGTCAGGTCGTAGAGACCCGCCGTCCCCAAACCCTGATAGCGGCGCCACCATAAGTGGAACCACTCGCGCGATCGTTCCAGAGTCTGGCAAATCTCTTCAACTGACTGACCGGCTAAGCGCATCCTGATTGCTTGGTGCCGATCCGAAAATTCATCCTTCATCTTTGCCTCCGTAAGGTAATTCCTGCCGATTACCACACAAGGCAACTGTAAATCAGAATTGCGGGCCGGTCAGCATGGGGCCAACGTCATTCCGAACCGACAGAGATCTCAGCAAGGTGCTGTCGGTGTCAATGACCTTTTGTGTCAGGAACGTACTGTCGGAAAAATGTCAGGAAGGTACGGTCGGTTCGCAGTTATTGGGTAACAACTATTCATTACATCATCGCTCTCCACCCCCAAAGTGACTCTGTAAACTTCGATACTTCAACTCCTTCTTCCCCAGCGCCTGAATCGCAGAGACCGCCGCCATCGCCGCCGAAAGAGTCGTCAGCAGCGGCACATTCATCGCAATTGCCGCCTTGCGGATTTCAACTCCATCCGTGTGCGCGTGCGGACCCAACGGCGTGTTCAACACCAATTGGATCTTCCCCGCACGGATCAAATCCACGATCTGCGTCGAACCGTCCATCGCCTTCTCGACCACTTCCACAGGCAAGCCCGCTTTCATGCACATGTCCGCGGTGCCTGGGGTGGCGTATAAACTGAATCCCATGCGATGCATATCGCGAGCAAACTTCAAGCCCGCGCTTTTATCCATGTCATTGACCGTGATCAATACTGCGCCGCTTCCCGCATGGGGCAATCCCACACCCGCCGCGATCTGCGATTTGGCGAACGCGTGACCAAAGCGTGAGGCGTGTCCCATCACTTCGCCCGTCGAGTGCATCTCAGGTCCGAGCAGAGCGCTCGAGCCTGGCAACTTCTTGAACGGCAACACCGCTTCCTTGACGAAGAATCCATCCACGCGCGGTTCCTCGGTCACGCCCAATTCCAGCAACGTCTTCCCCGCCATCACCTGCGCGGCTTTATACGCCAGATTCAAATTCGTCGCTTTGCTGGCATACGGCACGGTCCGCGAGGCACGCGGGTTCACCTCCAGCACGCACACCACTTCATCCTTCAACGCAAACTGCACGTTCATCAATCCACGCACGCCCAACGCCAGCCCCAACTGCTCGGTATATTCCTGCATGATGCCCTGATGATACGCGCTGACCTTATACGGAGGCAGGACGCACGCCGCATCTCCCGAATGGACGCCTGCTTCTTCGATATGTTGCATCACCGCCCCGACAACAACTCGTTCTCCATCCGCCAACGCATCGACATCGATCTCGAACGCATCTTCCATGAACTTATCAATTAAGATTGGTTGACCAGGAGCCGCTTCGATCGCCCCTTGAATGAATCCTGCCAAATTGGCTTCTGAATCCACTAAAGCCATTGCCCTGCCCCCCAACACGAACGACGGTCTCACTAACACGGGATACCCAAGTCGTTCAGCGACAACTCGTGCCTCTTCCAACGAACGAGCGATTCCGTTTTCAGGTTGAGGGATGTCCAACTCTTTGAGCAGTTTCGCAAACTCCTCGCGGTCTTCCGACAGTTGAATCGCATGTGGCGACGTCCCCAATATTTTGACTCCCGCCGCTTCGAGTCCTGCCGCCAAGTTGAGTGGCGTCTGCCCGCCGAACTGCACGATCACGCCGACGGGTTGTTCTCTGTCAATGACGTTCAACACATGTTCCAGAGTCAACGGCTCGAAATACAAACGGTCTGCCGTATCGTAATCCGTGGACACCGTTTCAGGGTTGCAGTTGTACATGATGGTCTCAAATCCCATCTCAGACAATGCAAACGCCGCCTGACAACAACAATAATCAAACTCGATCCCCTGCCCGATCCGATTCGGTCCGCCACCGAGGATCAAAATCTTTTGCTTATCCGTCGGTCGTGACTCATCATCCATCTCATACGCAGAATACACATACGGCGTCTGCGCCTCAAACTCCGCCGCGCAAGTGTCCACACGTTGGAAGGTTGGCAAGATGCCAAGTTTCTTTCGCAATTCACGAACACTCCCGCCGCTGACTCCCATCTCCCTTGGGGAGGGGGGCTGGGGGTGAGGGAGAGTCCTTTCAATATACGAGTCCGCAAACCCCATCTGCTTTGCATATCGAAACAATGGTTTAAGATCGCTCTCCGATTTGCAATTCCTAATTTCTAATTCACAATTCCTAATTTCTTCCATTTGAGCCAGAAACCATAAATCATAATGAGTTCTTTCTGCAAGCTCCTCAAGTGATATGCCATCTTCAATCGCGCGATACACTTTAAATAACCTGTCAGCCGTAGGTATCGAAAGTTCTTCCAAATCGTAAGCAATTGGCTCTCGGTTCGGTCCGCTTCCATCCAAAAAATCCACTCCAATTTCAAGTGACTGCACTGCCTTCAAAAGTGACTCAGGAAACGTCCGTCCCAACGCCATCGCCTCTCCCACTGACTTCATCTGCGGTCCGAGAGTCGGGTCCACGCCTGGGAACTTCTCAAACGCCCAGCGCGGGATCTTGGTCACCACATAATCCAGCGACGGCTCGAAGGCGGCTTTTGTTTGTTTGGTGATGTCATTGGTGATCTCGTCGAGGGTGTACCCGACCGCGACCAGCGCAGCAAGCTTGGCGATGGGAAAACCCGTTGCCTTCGACGCCAGCGCCGACGACCTGCTCACGCGCGGATTCATTTCGATGACCACAATGCGACCCGTTTTGGGATCGACACCGAATTGCACATTCGAGCCGCCCGTTTCCACGCCGACAACGGTGAGCACACGCTGTGCAAGATCGCGCATGATCTGATACTCGCGGTCGGTGAGCGTTTGTATGGGTGCGACGGTGATGCTATCGCCCGTGTGCACACCCATCGGGTCGAGGTTCTCGATCGAACACACCACGACAAAGTTATTCGCTTTGTCGCGCATCACTTCGAGTTCGTATTCCTTCCACCCCAGCACCGACTCTTCCAACCACGCCTGATGGATCGGCGATTCAGAGATGGCGCTGCGCACAGCTTCCGCCAGTTGCGCGTGATCATAGACCCACGAAGCACCTGTCCCGCCCATCGCAAACGAAGCACGGACGAGAACGGGATAGCCTGTTTGCTTTACAAGTTCTTCGGCTTCTGCCAACGAATACGCTGCCCCACCACGAGGAACAGGAATGTTATTCTTCTCCATCGTCTCACGGAAGAGCAAACGATCTTCTGCGGCTTTGATGGCAGTCAGTTTCACGCCAATGAGTTGCACACCATATTTTTCAAGCACGCCATTTTCACTGAGCGCCAGCGCAAGGTTGAGCCCCGTCTGCCCGCCGACTGTGGGCAACATGGCGTCAGGTTTTTCCTGAGCGATGATGGCTTCCAGCACTTCAGGCGTGAGTGGCTCAATGTAGGTCGCATCCGCAATTTCGGGGTCGGTCATGATCGTGGCAGGATTGGAATTAACCAGCACCACGCGATACCCTTCCGCTTTCAACGCTTTGACCGCCTGCGTACCCGAGTAATCAAACTCCGCCGCTTGGCCAATGACAATGGCTCCCGAGCCAGGGACGAGGATAGTGTGGATGTCAGTGCGTTTCATGATTTATTAATGTTGAATAGCGAATGCAGAATGAAGAACGGAAGAGCCGAAATTCTGCATTCATCATTCCTCCTTTTATTTAGAATTATTTCGTTTCGATGTATTAATGGATGAGACAAAAATCGCAGTCAACTCATCCGTTTCCTTTTGCAGATCGGCGAGTTTTGCAGCAGGCTCAATTTCGCCTTCCACTAACAACTCGAGCCAATAAGCGGTCTCGTCCAGCTCTTTTAGCCCACCGCCCATCATGTTGGCAAAGTCGGCAGGGGACTTTGCCCTGCAAGCCTCACGATACTGCGCTCCAACCGAAGTACCGCTTCGCAAGACCTGCTTTCCAATCACCTGCGCCTCTCCAGATTTTGGCAGATTCTGATACAACTTGATAATTCGCAAAGCGAATTTCTTTGTTCTTTCTCCCAAATCTGTCACATCACGAGCCATTGCAAACCTCCTTGCCACTGCTTCTGCATTTTGCGTTCATCATTCTTCATTCATCATTTTGCATTAAGCGGAAGAATTCCGCAAAAACATCATGCGCATCATGCGGACCAGGCGCCGCCTCGGGATGGAACTGCACGCTGAAAACAGGCTTGTTCTTCATCCGCAGACCTTCGAGCAAGTCATCGTTCAAGCTCTTGTACGTGATCTCCACTTCATCTTTATTCAAATCACCTTCAGTGACGCAGTAGTTATGGTTCTGCGCGGTGATAAGCACTTCTCCATTTGGCAAATATTGAACAGGATGATTCCCACCGTGATGCCCGAACTTGAGCTTATGCGTATCTGCTCCCAAGGCACGACCAATGATCTGGTGCCCAAGGCAAATCCCAAACATCGGCACACCGCTTTGAATGAGTCCACTCACCGCTTCGACAGCATACGGCAAACCCGCAGGGTCGCCAGGTCCGTTCGAGAGGAAAATTCCATCAGGTTTCAACGCCAACACTTCATCAGAAGTTGTGTCTGCAGGGACAACTGTCACATTCGCGCCGTAAGAAGATAAATGACGAAGGATATTTTCCTTAATTCCAAAATCATACGCGACGACGGATAATTTTTTATCCTTCATCCTTCCGCCTTCATCTTTCCGTTCTACCCATTTACTCCCCTCATCATCCACCCAATGATAGGACTCCTCACATGTCACTTCCTTGACCATGTCGCGCCCATCGAGTCCTTCCCACTCACGCGCCATCTTCAACAACTCGTTTGCGGAAGTTCCCTTCGTTGATAACGCCGCTCTTTGTGTGCCGCCGTCGCGCAGTTTGCGAGTCAGCCAACGCGTGTCCACACCACTGATGCCAGGGACTCCATGTTGCTTAAGCCATTCAGATAAAGAAAGTGCCGAACGCCAGTTCGACACTTTTGGACTTAATGAACGAATGACCGCCGGAGAGACCTGCGGCTTTGCCAATTCATCGTCCTCCAAATTGATGCCCACATTTCCGATGTGTGAAACGGTAAATAACACGCCCTGCCCTCGATACGAGGGGTCCGTCAAAATTTCCTGATAACCGGTCATGCTGGTATTGAAGACCAACTCGAACACTACATCGGTCTCGGCGCCAAAGGCCCGACCTTCGATCCTCGTTCCATCTTCCAAGACTAAAGTTGCGATTTTCATTGATTCGTCGGCTCCTTCTTCAGTCGATTATATGTCTAAACAACTATTCGATGGAAGTCCCATCTCCGGCCAGCGCGTTCGAGATTGGGTTTTGGATGCGCCCATCCGCGATGATGACTCAACTCACGCCACCTTTGAGCGCTTCCTCCGCCCCCAGGACTTTTTTCTTCATACGACCCTGCGCCGCCTCAGATGCCGCCGCGAGTTGACTCTGCGGCAGTTGCCGAATGACCGTGGACTCATCCGGAAAGTTTTTCATCAGCCCGGGGACAGCCGTGAGAAAAATAAGAGTCTCCGCCTGGAGTGCCGAGGCGACCATCGCCGCGGCCCGATCGGCATCCACGTTTAGCGCCTCCCCTTTGCCACTGACCGCCACCGGAGCGATCACCGGTAAATAGCCAGCCTCCAACAACCAATGCAGCAGATCGCTGTTGACACTTTCGATCTTGCCCGTGTAATCATCACGGATGATCTTGCGCTTGCCGTTCTCTACACTTTGAATAGCATCCTTGCGCATGGCCTGCAAGACTCTGCCATCCAAACCAGAGAGTCCTAACGCGTTGACGCCCAGCGTCTGTAGTTGCTCGGTCAACAAGGAATTAACCTTGCCGTTCACCGCCATCAGAGAAGATTTCCAACGTTTTACGATCCGTGTAGCGCGAGGTATATCCCGAAGGCGAAGTGATCATTTTCGGCGGCGTGCCCAGCGCCTCGCCCAGGGCATTGGCTTCTGCCGAACCGCCATGGACGAAAACAAGTTTTTTATCTTGCTTCAACAACTCGACCGCGTCATTGCAAATGGCTGAAAAATCCACGCCCTCTGTCCCACCCAGTTTTACAACGATAATTGATTCGCTCATTAATTCTCCAGTGTCCCGTCATTGCGAGGGCAGTGTTTGCCTGCCCAAAGCAATCTCGTTTGCTCTATAGGAGATTGCTTCGTCGAGCTAAAGTTCTCCTCGCAATGACGAATTACATCGGATGCAACCCACCGAACTCCAAGCCGGCTGTTTCGTCCCAGCCCAGCATCAGATTCATACATTGCACCGCCGAACCCGCCGCGCCCTTCATCAGATTATCGATAGCACACATGGACACGACACGTCCACTGTTTTCATCCAATTCAAATCCCAGATCGGCGTAATTCGATCCGGCGAGAATCTTCGGCTCCGGAACACGATAGATGCCGCGTTGCTCTTTGACCACGCGCACGAACGGATTCCCGTTGGCGACCGCCCGATAGGCTCTCCACAAATCTTTGGTCGCCGCGCCCGGCTTGAGCTGCGCGTGAGCCGTCGCTAATACGCCGCGCACCAGATCAACAGCGGTCATCGTCAATGAGACGCGCTGCGCGTGCACACCCATCTCTTGAATCACTTCCGCAGTATGACGATGTCCAAAGGCAGAGAAGGTGCGGATCACATTGGCGCGCTCGGCGTGATGTGAACCGGCGTTTCCCTCTACACCTGACTCTGAGGAACCAACTTTCACTTCGATAATGACCGGGGAAGATAAATCGATCAAATCCGCCTTGACCAGCGGCAACAAGGCCAGGTTGCTGGCTGTTGCATTGCAACCCACGCCGCTGACATAATTTGCTGTCTTCAATTCTTCTCGATGAAGTTCAGGCAAACCGTAAATAAACTTGCTCAACCATTCCGGCGCGGCATGTTTCTCACCATACCATTGTTCATAGAAGGCCGCCTCGCGCAGACGAAAATCCGCAGCAAGGTCAATAATCTTCGGCGCGAGTTTGGCATACTCTTCAATATGATGCTGAGCCTGTCCATGCGGCTGCGCGAGAAAAAGGATACCGACCGGTTCGAGCGCGGCCGGATCGCTGAACTTTAGCTGCGTCCGCCTTCTCAAGTTGGGATGAACCTGATAAACGTATTCACCCAAATGTGACCGCGACGTTACCTGTTTCACTTCCACCTGCGGATGGCTCAACAACAAACGCAGCAGCTCGCCACCGCCATATCCTGATCCGCCGATAATGGATACCGTTGTCATGCGACGTACTCCTTGCTGGCAACACTGACCACGTAATTCACAATTTCTCCTGCAATATCGACACCGCTCAACGGCTGCATGGTGTGAAATTCCATGGTGTGATTGATCTCATTGACGATCAACCCACGCGCGGGATGTTCGACCAGATCCACAGCCAACACGCCACCACCCACAGACTTCGCTGCTCGCAGACTCAATTCTTCGATCTCAGGGGTGACCGGGCAAAGTTCTCCTTCGCCGCCGCGCGCTGTGTTCGTAATCCAATGCTCAGATTTGCGATACATGGCGGTGATGACGTTATCTCCGATCACGATCACGCGAATGTCGCGTCCGGGCTTTTCGATGTATTCCTGAATGTAAAACACGGAATGCTGCACGGAACCCAGCGTGGCCTTATGTTCCAGCACTGCCTCTGCTGCGTCGCGGTCATTGACCTTTGCCAGCAGTCTGCCCCACGAACCAACCACCGGTTTGATGACGACCGGATAGCCAAAGGCCTCGATCGCCTCCAACGCGGCTTCGGGTGTAAAAGCCGTGGCGTTATGCGGTTGCGGGATGCCATCGCGCGCCAGCACCGCGCTGGTCATCAATTTGTCGCCGCAGATATGAGCCACCTCCGCCGTGTTCACGGTTGGTACGCCGAAGGCGTTCAACAGGCGTAGCGCGTACAAACCGTTGTTATAGCTGATACTGCGCTCCAACACCGCGTCGTATCCCTGCCACGGCGCGGGATCGTTCAAATCGAAATGGATGGCACGGTCATCGAGGCGATCATAATCAATGCCGCGTTTTTCCATCGCGCCGAAGATCCATTTCTCTTCCACACGCACACGGGAATAAAGCACGCCAATTTTTAATCGTTGTTGCATAAGTCCTCTTCTTTCCTCGCCCAATGGGGAAGGGCTGGGGGTGAGGGTTTTATTCTCCCCAATCTTCCTGTTCCATGGGTGCGAGTTGAATGGCCGCGGGTTCGAGTCCGATGACTTCCAAATCCACACCGCAATCGGGGCAGACAATGATCTCTCCCACTTCGGTATTTTCCGCCAGTTCGATCTCGGCAGCACATTCAGGACAAGAAACTGTAGACATGATTAATCTCCTTTTGATTTAGGGGTAAGGGTTGACTTTGCAATTTGAATTTGATTTTTTACCGATTGAGGACTGGTGCCCCCGATCGCGTTTCTTCGTTTAATAGATTCCATCGCATCGAAAACATCTTTGACATCCGCTTCGATCGGGCCGAGAGTCTGCCACTCGTTTAAAGAAAATTCATCCAGGCTCACGCCTTTCTCCGCCGCGGCCCGGACGGCTTTTCCCGCGACCGCGTGCGCTTCACGAAATGGCATGCCTTTGCGGACCAGATAATCGGCCAAATCCGTTGCCAGCATGGAGGCGTCAATCGCCGCGGACATTCCTTCCTGATTCACGGTCATGGTTTTCAGCGCGCCGGCCAGCACGGGCAAAATCGCCAATAATGTATCAGTGGCTTGAAAGACCGGAACTTTATCTTCCTGTAAATCCTTATCGTAAGTAGAGGGCAATCCTTTCAGCGTGGATAGAAAGCCGGTCAGCAAACCGATCATTGTTCCAGACTTGCCACGCGTCAACTCGAACATATCGGGGTTCTTCTTCTGCGGCATCAGGCTCGAACCGGTGGAATAGGCGTCGCTCAATTCAATGAAGCCAAACTCAGCCGTGGTAAACAAGACGATATTTTCCGCAAGCTTGCTGAGATGGACTCCGCACAAACTACAACAGAAAAGATATTCGGCAACAAAATCCCTGTCCGAAACACCATCCATACTGTTTTGGTTTGCCGAATCGAAACCAAGAGTCTGCGCCAGGGAGGCACGATCGATCGGGAAGGCTGTCCCAGCCAGCGCGCCGCTGCCCAGCGGACAAACGGCAACGCGATCGCGTAAGTCATCCAATCGTTCGCGGTCGCGTTGCAGAGGCCAGAAGTGGCTGAGCAGCCAGTGGGAAAATGTCACAGGTTGGGCACGCTGGAGGTGAGTGTACCCGGGCATCAGCGTGGACTGAAGCGCTTCCGCGAGATCACAAAGCACAGACTGAAGTCCTTGAATGGCTTCATCCAGCATGGACAATGCATCCAACATCCACAAGCGAAAATCCGTCGCCACCTGATCGTTACGACTGCGGCCGGTATGCAGCCTGCCTCCCGCCGCGCCGATAAGTTCTCCCAGCCGCCGCTCGACCGCAGTGTGAATATCCTCATCACTTTCGAGGAAGGTAAATTTATTTTCGGCGAATTCTTTTTCAATGGCCCCCAAACCGTTGATGATTTGGCTATGCTCGTCCTTCGTCAACACATTTACGCTTTGCAACGCGCCTGCCCAGGCTATTGAACCGCGTACGTCCTGCACAGCCAGTCGTTGATCGAAAGGCAGGGACGTGTTTAACGTCCATGCCTGTTCATTGAGTTTGGTGGAAAATCGTCCACTCCAGAGCGTCATCTTTCTCCTTGTTTACCTGTGTACTTCTATACCTTTAACCTAATCTCTCTTAAATCTCGAATAATCAGGCTTGGGCATGTTCATGCCAGAGACAGGCAATCCGTTGAGCGCGCGGACTTTCAAGCTCAGACCGAACAAGCGGATGAACCCTTCGGCATCACTCTGATCATAGACATCCTCCTGACCGAAGGTGGCAAAGTCTTCGCGATACAAACTGAATTTCGACTTCCGTCCCGCAGAGATGATGTTGCCCTTGTAGAGTTTGAGACGCACTGTACCGGTGACAGGACCCTGAGTCGCGTCCACGAAGGCGTCAAGCGCTTCGCGCAACGGCGTGAACCACAAGCCGTTATAGGTCAACTCGGCATATTTCACCGCGGCCATTTCCTTGAAATGCATTGTCTCGCGATCGATCACCAGCGACTCAAGTTCGCGATGCGCATATAACAAAATCGTGCCGCCCGGTGTTTCATACACGCCGTGTGACTTCATGCCCACCAGACGATTCTCCACCAGATCCACACGGCCGATAGCGTGCGTCCCACCGATGGCATTCAAACTTTCGACAATCTTTGCGGGGGAAAGTTTTTCTCCATTGACTCCAACGGGATTACCACTGTCAAATTCGATCTCCACATACTCAGCCTGTTCCGGCGCGTTCTCCGGAGAAGCAGAAATTTGATACATCGCCTCTTCGGGTTCATTCCACGGGTCTTCGAGCAGACCGCCTTCGTGCGAAAGATGCCACATATTTGAATCGCGGCTGTAGATGGATTTGATCGTGGCGGTCACCGGCACGTTGTGTTTCGCGGCGAAGGCCAGCGCATCTTCACGCGAACGGATCTCCCACTCGCGCCAGGGAGCAATGATCTTCAGGCGCGGATCGAGCGCCATGACGGTTAATTCAAAACGTACCTGGTCGTTGCCCTTCCCGGTGGCACCGTGCGCCACCGCGTCTGCACCGACTTCGTGCGCCACATCCACTAGATGTTTCGCGATCAAGGGACGTGCAACTGAAGTACCCAATAAATACTTGTGTTCATAGACCGCCCCCATCTTGAGCATGGGAAAAAGATAATCGCTGGCAAATTCCTCTTTCATATCGTGTAGAACGAATTGACTCGCCCCACTCTTGAGCGCCTTTTGTTCCAGTGCGTGCAGGTCTTCATCGCCCTGACCCACATCAGCACAAAAACATACAACCTCGCAGCCATAGTTTTCTTTCAACCACGGCACGATCACTGAGGTGTCCAGCCCGCCTGAATAGGCCAGGACAACTTTCTTCACTTGCGGTTTCGGTTTTGACGGCATACATACTCCTTATGGTTTGTACTTAAGAGGCCCTAAAGGTTTCCTTCGCAATCCAAATTACTTTTTACTTTTCGATTTCTTGCAAAGGCAGTGTTCTGTTTTATGGAAAACCTTTAGGGCCTGCATAAGCTAGTCAACCAAAACGGCCATCCTAGAAGGATGGCCGTTTTGGTTGACTTGTACGATGTTATCGCTGCATTACTGTGTTCATTTCGCCGTCAAGCAAAAACCTTCCAACCTTCTCGAAAGAAGTGGACGCGGACGACGTGAACGCGGGGTTGCAAATGTTGCGAACATATTGGGCAGGATTGTACTACGCTTGCGAAATGTGTCAATACCAAATTTCTGGTGATTACCCACAAGTCTTAGGGATGAAAAAAACTCTGTCCAGAGATGGTAAAGTAGGTGTGCGAACACCCCAACCACAAGGAGCAGAGTTTAGATGACTATAGCACTTGAAAGTATTTTTGCCAAGTTGCCGATAATGGAAATCCGGGGAACGATCAGAAATCATAGCGAGCCTTTGATGAGATTGTTGCCTGATAAACGGATGAGGAAAGTGATTGAGAACATGCTGCTGGGCATTCTGGGCGGACAGACACCCGTCATTACAGGCATGGCGCGCCAAAACGGAAAGGCAGACGGAGAAACCGGGTCAGTCGCAAAAAGCATGTATCGGTTACTGAACAATCAGCGGCTCGCAACGGATGTCATTTACCAAGGTCTGTATGAAACTGGGCAAAGGAGTGTGGCAGGCGAAAAGCCTGCGTATCTGGTAGTGGCAGGGGATCGGGTGAATTTTGAAAAACCCTAGACCCAGAGTCTGGAAGGAGTCAGTGTGGTGCACAAAGCCACACCGCCGGATTTGAATGGACAGGCTCGGCTGGCGCATGGTTACCCAGCGATTACGGCTACGCTGGTCAATACAAAAGTGCCGGTGACCAGTTATGCCAATTGGTTTTCCTATCTCACCAGCGACTTCCTCAGTCAGAATAAAGAGATTGAACAAGCCTTTACGAACACCGTTCGCTTGGATCCAGGTCAAACAATACGGTTTGTCGGTGATTTGGGGCTGGATGACCAAAAAATGTTGGCCCAGGTCGTGAAATTAGAGCAGGAATTTGTCTTCCGCATCAGCCATCTGGAGCGCAGTGTGGAAGTCTACAATGCGCGCCCCGACCGCTGGGAAACGGAAAAACTACAAGACTTGGTGGAAAGTGTTCCTGATCAGGCCACCTTCCAGGTATTGTTCAAGCATGCTGGAAAAACCAGACTCGACACGATTCATTTTGGCTGGTTCAAGATTCGCAGCCCAGGCACACAAAAACCGTTGTGGATCATGGTGGCTGATGATGAAACTTTGGATCGACAACTGGTCTTGATTACCAACATCCCGCTGATGAAGGTGGCTGCTGTTCAACAGCTCTATAACGATTGGCGCTTGCGCTCCCGCATTGAACATGGCTATCGCTTTGATCAAGAACAAGGTTTGGATGTGGAAGACATGCGCCTCCCAACCGTTGACCGTATGCGCCCTCTGTTCGCCATCGTTCTCTTGGCGGCTCAAATTGTCTTCGTCATTTCTGAACATTGGCCGCCCAAGGCGGTTCTTTGGCTTCGGCAACTCGGCGGCCAATTGGGCATCCCAACTGACCGCGACGGACCCTATTGGCTCTTGCAGGGCCTCTCGGCTGTTATTGTTACTTGCATGACCTTGTCTTTTGTCTGCTTGCACCCTTTTCCGTCTCACGAGTTCACTTGTGGGTAATCACCAAGGAATTCGCCCATACGTTCACGCTCCGGGTTAGCTTCAAGAACTCAAGACGGAACTCGCACTTGTGACAAAACATAATCCGCCATCCGCGCCGGGATGTCCACTCCGGTCGTATCGATGCTGTTGCGAAACTCCATCGTATGATTGACCTCGTTCACCACCAAGCCGTTGGCTGTTTCGAACAAATCGATCGCCAGCAAGCCCTGACCGATGGCGCGCGCCGTCCGCTGACAGATATCCGTCAACTCCGAAGTTAGCGCGCAATTCGAGGCGACGCCGCCGCGCGCCGTGTTCGTGATCCAATTTTCGGAAGTGCGATAGATGGCGCAGATCGGTTCATCACCGATCACAAAGGCGCGGATATCGCGCCCCGGTTTGTTGATATATTCCTGAAGATAAAAGACCTGATGGCTGACTCCCAATGTGGCCTTATGTTCGATGAACGCTTCGGCAGTGGAACGATCCTCCACTTTTGCCAGCAGGCGTCCCCACGATCCCACCACAGGTTTCATTACGAAGGGATAACCGATTTCCTCGGCGGCGGCCAAAGCCAACTCTTCATCGAAGGCCATCAACACGCGTGGCGTGGGAATCCCTTCCTTCACCAGGATCTGACTGGTGACATACTTGTCGCCGCAGCGTTCCGCGACCACCGGTGAATTCACCACTTTCACGCCATTGGCCTCATAGATTTTCGAAACGTACAATCCGCGTGAATAGGAGATCGAGCGCTCGAACAATACATCCACGGGTTCGGGGATATGTGAGATATCGAAATACAGATTGCCGTCGTTGATACGGACAATCTCAATACCCTTGTTTTTTTCCAATTCCTCCAGCAAATATTTTTCTTCGACGCGTAAACGTGTGTATAAAAATCCGATGCGAGTCATAGGGGTTCCTTTTCATTTTGGAGTGCAAAGTCTGGAGACTTTGGACTCCGTCATAAGCTATCCATCACTCTCTCCGTCACCTGGCTGGTCGTCAACGTACCACCCAAGTCCGGAGTTGTGTCGTGGTTTGCAATGCAATCGAAGACAGCATTCTGTAGTCTTGCTGAACATTCCTTCTCGCCCAGATGATCCAACATCATGGCTGCGGCGAGGAAGGTCGCAATCGGATTCGCTTTTCCAGTTCCAACAATGGTCGGCGCGCTGCCATGTACCGGCTCGAACACTGCCGCGTCCGCCCCGATATTTCCCGAAGCGGCCACGCCCAGCCCACCAACGAACATACAGGCTTCATCACTCAAAATGTCACCGAACAGATTCGTGGTCACGATCACATCGAATTGTTCCGGCGCGCGCACCAGTTCCATGGCGCAGGTATCCACCAGCATTTCCTTCATCGTGACGTCAGGGTAATCTTGCGCAATTTCCAGCGCCACTGTGCGAAACAAGCCACAAGTTTGACGCAGCACATTGGCTTTATGAACAACATGTACGAGCTTGCGTTCCCTTCCTCTGGCAAGTTCAAACGCTTTGTGCAGGATTCGTCCCGAACCTTTACGCGTGATTACGCGTTTGGTGATGGCACGACTCCCATCTTCTTCCACGCGTTCGATACCCGAGTAGAGCCCTTCGGTGTTTTCGCGCACGATCAGCATGTCAATGTTGGGACGCGATGACGCGTGAGGGATGGAATGACTCGGCCGTAGATTCGCGAAAAGCTCCAGCGCCTGGCGCATCCGCACTACAGGAGAAAAATATCCTGAGAGGTTCGGAGGCGTGGTCACAGCACCAAACAAAGTCGCTGAAGCAGAACGGATCGCACCCAGCGTGGCATCTGGCAAGGGGGTCCCGAGTTCGCGCGTAGGCATTGAACCCGATGTCAGCGCGCGTGAATTCAAAATTCAGAGGCAGGGCATGCAAGACTTGTTCTGCATAATCGATCACTTCGGGACCGATACCATCGCCGGGGAGGAGACAAATTTTGTAGGTCATGGAATTTATATCCTGTCATTGCGAGGAGCGGCGCTTCAGCCTGAGCGGAGCCCGAAGGGCACAGACGAAGGAACGCCACCTCTCACAATGACAATTAATTCAACAACTCCTGAATATCGTGCTCCTTCAGAAAATTGACGATGCCACCCACCTCAGCAATCTTCAGAACAAATTCAGGCAGCGGCCGCGCTTGATATTGATGGCCATTGGTGCGATTGGAAATTTCACCACTGGAGAGATCGACTTCGATATCATCACCTTCGATAATGTCCGCCGCGGCTTCGGGGCATTCCAAGATCGGCAGGCCAATATTGATGGCATTACGAAAGAAGATGCGTGCAAACGTAGAGGCGATCACACACTTGGCACCCGAACCTTTGATCGCAATCGGGGCATGCTCGCGTGACGAACCGCAACCAAAGTTGCCCCCGCCTATGATCACATCGCCGGGTTTGACATTTTTTGTATACTCTGGCTTGACCTCGCAAAAAACATTCCTGGCGAGTTCAAGCGGATCGATGGTGATGTTATAACGGCCGGGAATGATCTCGTCCGTGTTCATGTTTTCTCCAAACGTCCAGGCTTTTCCCATAAGATTCTCCTTTGATTCACCACGATAGGCACGAAGTTGCACAAAGAAAATTAATACCTTCATGTCCCTTTGTGAACTTTGTGGTTAAAAACTTTCCAAAATTCCGCGCGGATCGGTAATGCGGCCCGTCAAGGCGGTGGCCGCGGCGGTGGCCGGGCTTGCCAGGTAAATTTCCGAAAGCGGACTACCCATGCGGCCAATAAAGTTTCGATTCATCGTGGTCAAGGCGCGTTCACCCGGCGCCAGGATTCCGCCATGACGACCGATGCACGCGCCGCAGCCGGTACCAGTCACCGTGCAACCGGCATCCATCAAGATTTCGATCAGCCCGTTTTGCAGGGCCTTTTTATAAATGCGCACGCTGGCCGGTGTGACGATCACGCGCGTATAGGGATTCACTTTCTTCCCTTTGAGCATGTTTGCCACAATTTCCAGATCTTCGTAACGCGCGTTGGTACAGGTGCCGATGTACACTTCGTGGACCTCCAAACCCTGCACCTGCTCCAGCGGCTTGACGTTATCCACGTTCGGGTGACAGGCCACTTGCGGCATGAGATTCGAGACGTCAATTTCGAGGACGCGTTCGTAACTCGGATTTACCGGTCGGATTTGTTCGAACGGACCCTTCCCTTTGGCGGGAGTTTCGTTTTCGAGGTAATCCAATGTGACTTGATCCGCGGCGATCAATCCACATTTCGCGCCGATCTCGGTGGACATATTCGGGAAGATGATGCGTTCATGCATCGGAAGCTGGTCAATATAATCGCCGCCAAATTCCACCGAACGATAGGTACCGCCGTCCATACCGAGCAGACCAGCAATGTGAATCATCACATCCTTGGCATACACACCCGGTTGCGTTCGACCATGCAATTCAACGCGAATCGTCTCCGGAACCTTGAACCAGCATTTACCGGTCACCCACGCCACGCCAACTTCCGTGGAACCGAGTCCGGTACCGAAGGCGCCCATCGCACCATAGGTGTTTGAATGCGAATCCGCACCGATCAGAATCGAGCCGGGGGTAACGAAGCCCTCTTCGATCATCACTTGATGACATACACCCTGCTGGAACAAGTATGGCAATTCCTGTTCCTTCACAAAGTCAATGATCTTGCGATGATTTTCCGCTGCCAAAATATTTGGCGCGGGGTAGGCATGATCGAGATGAAGCACGATACGGTTCTTGTCATGAATCTTTTTGCCAATCTCGCGGAAGGCTTTGATCGCCAGTGGCGTAGTATTGTCGTGACTCATGATGTAATCCACATCCAACAACAGAATTTCACCTGCATGTACCGTCCTGCCAGCCTTTCGGGAAAAAATTTCTTCGATCAATGTACCCATAGATTCTCCTTTTGTTATTGAGCGGTACGGTGGTTGAGTAGCCGTGAGCGTTCATTGCGAAAGGCGTATCGAGACCACAAGTTTTCAAGTTGCCTTTATCTTTTCCTTCGACAGTTGGTCTCCATACGGCCTCACTGTCGCTCGACCTACTCGATCAGCGAATCACTTATTGTTGCCGTTATATTTTTTCAGCACCATGCGCGTCTCCGTGCGCTTGACGCCTTGCACCGTGCGAATTTCTTCGATCAGGTTATTCAACGCCATCACATTCTCCACATTGACAAAGGCGTTGATATCGTAATCGCCAGTGATTTCATAGACATTGGACACATTTTTGAATCCCCGCAAGCGACGTACTACGGATGACGTGTACACATGCGACTCGACCTCCAACATCACCATGGCGCTGATGTCATGCGGGATGACATCGATCTCGCGTCCCGTGACCTGTTCGGCGATTTCGAGGATGTCTGTATCGAAAAGTTGTTTCCGGTCATCGCCCAGATTTTTGATCTGGGAAACGATCACTTCCAACTCCGGCTGGCTGACCTCGATGCCATATTCTTCCAACCTGGCCGCCACCGCGCTTTTGCCGGTGTATTTATCGATCACGATCTTGCGCTCGCGCCCCAACAACGACGGATCAAACGGTTCGTATGTGCGCGGATCTTTGAGAATACCGTTCGTGTGCACGCCGCTTTTATGACTAAACGCGTTCTGACCGGTAATGGGTTTGTTGGGTGCCAGAAAGAAGCCAGAGACTTTTTCCAGATAATTTGAAATATCCATTAAGGGTTGCAGGTTATATTTTTCGATGCCCTCGAGGTTATGAAACGCAATAATGGTCTCGGCGAGATCGGGAATGCCGGTCCGTTCGCCGAGACCATTGACTGTCGTGTGGATACAATCTGCGCCAGCGCGAATGCCGGCCATTGCATTCGCCAGCGCCAATCCATAGTCATCATGACAATGCAAATCGATTATGCAGGGAAGCAATCGCTGGCGCAGACAACAGACCATCTCATGCATGCCGTGCGGCTGCATGATGCCCAAGGTATCCGCAAAGCTGATACGGTCCGCACCGGCTTGGATCGCCGCGTTACAGACTTTGATCAGAAATTCAAAGTCGGTGCGCGTGGCGTCTTCCGGTGTATAGCGCACTTTCAATCCCAGACTGCGCGCATAAGCAATATGCTCGCAGATGATTGCCAACGCCTGTTCGGGAGTCTTGTGCAGTTTTGAATCGAGATGAATCCTGGAGGTCGCGTAAAAGATCGCCACGCGGTCCGCGCCACAGGCCTGGGCGCGGTCAATACTCGAGCGGGAAGCGATCGAATGGGCCACGATCTCAGCTTTCAGCCCGAGAGAGGCGATTTTCTCGACCGCTTTTGCCACGCCCGGCGCGACGTTCGGGTCACCTGCTTCGATCATCTCCACGCCGACTTGATCCAACAAACGTGCGATCTCAATTTTTTCATCCACCGTAAAATTGACATGTGGTGTTTGTTCGCCTTCACGCAGAGTTGTATCCAAAATTTCGATCATAAATTTTTCCTTACTGGAGTCAACAACTCCTGTTGTTCGAAACATGGAAGTCAGGAGATGTCGCCACAGCGCCACAACAATGATTCTGACTCCAATACAAAAAACGCCCTCCGTTATCGGGAGAGCGTTTTGACTGCAAGCAGATGGAAAGATATACAAATAACTAAAGCAACTTTTTCTCTTTTTCCTGTTTACGCAAAACTAGCCCAAACCCGACAACCGAAGTTGCAGAGTTGGGCTTGCGCTTGGATTTGGCTTCCATAAGAATACTTGCTTTATCTCTAAACATGTTGGGCAGGATTTTACTACGCTTATTAAATATGTCAATGATTTCAAAAAAGTTTAACAACAATTTAACATCACCCGTCGGTATCAAATGATTACCCATATGGGTAATAGTATTTTCCATCACCCGCTTTAGTATATATAGTTTAAGACATTATGCCTCATACAAGCATGGATTGGATAAGGTGACACGATGAAAAACAAGGATCAACCTCCCCAGCGTGACAAAACAATTGTACAAGGATCGAATCAGAAATCATTCAATTGGTTAACAGCCAGTGACATAAAAACATGGCTGGATGAACGCGATGCCTGTGCCTTGGTGGCATCCGTTCGGAAGAACGGGGAAGCGACGCACGGAAATCTTAAACGAGCTTTGGCAGCTCTCAGCATTATGGGACATCGTTGTGGTGAAGTCAACGGCGAAGGGGACGGATGTGGCGTGATGACTGATATTCCGCGCTTGTTGTGGGCACAGGCGCTCGAACATGAGGGGAAACCCGGTTGGCTGGCAGAAGATCGCCGCTTCTTCGTTGGCCATTTCATGATTCCCAACACCGAAACGGATTTCGGACTCGAGGCCAGTGTGATCAAGATGCTCGAAGAGAGTGGTGCAGATTTACTGCTTGAACGTCCGATTCAGACTCGGCCGCAGGCACTTGGAAAGATGGGGCGCCAGCAGGCGCCTTTCCTCTGGCAGGTGGCTGGTTTGGTACGTAACGGTCCGTTGGAAGATGTGGAAAGTACACTGTTTGATCTGGCACTCAGAATCGAGAAGAATACAAACATCAGTGTTGCCTCGCTTTCCAGCAATGTGGTAATCTATAAAGTCCGAGGTTCCATAGAGACTCTCTACCAGTATTATCCCGAACTGCGCAATCCTGATTTCACGACTGCCATCACCATTGGACATGCCCGTTATTCAACCAACACTGCCACCAGTTTCGAACGCGTGCAGCCTTTCAGTCTGCTCGGACATAACGGGGAGATCAATACGATTGCCCGTCTCCGCGAACAGGCACGGATGCTTGGCGTCGAGTTGGTTGAGGGTGGGAGTGATTCACAGGATCTGGATCGTCTGCTGGCGACTTTGATTCATCGGTATCACTTCTCGCTGGCAGAAGCCATGGAACTGGCCTTTCCACCCATCCTGAGCGAGGTGGAAAAACTTTCGCCGGAATTACAGACCATTTATAAATATTATCGTCAGGCATTTGGCCCCTTCGCACAAGGCCCGGCAGGCATCATTTCGCGTTATGGTGATGAATGTGTCTTCAGTGTGGATGCACTGGGACTGCGTCCTTTGTGGTTTGGCGATACGGAAAAGGAATATTTCTTCTCCTCGGAGAAGGGTGTCTACCATCTGGACACGATGCGCCTGGATCCCGTTCCGCTCTCACCCGGCGAAAAGATGCGCTTGCGCATCCATCGCAGTTCACGCACGGTGGAAGTGTTCGACTATCCCGCTCTTCAGCAAAAAATGCTCACCCAGACCCGGCGCCGATTCGGGTCGCTGGAAATCATCAGCAAACGGCTCGCGCTCGCGCCTTCCAAGCCTGCTCCCACGCAAGAAGATATGCCTGCCACTGAAGAGGTGGCCTCACTCAACGCGGCGTCCGCGCTTCGACTCGACAATCGCATGGGTGCTTTTGGCTGGGGACGCGAGGATCGTGAATGGGTACAGGAACTGGCAAAAAATGGCATCGATCCCATCAGTTCACTGGGCTTCGATGGCCCGTTGGCACCGCTTTCCAAGGAACGCCAAAACATCGCCGATTATTTCAAAGAGGCGGTGGCAGTTGTTACGAATCCGGCCGTGGACCGGGAACGGGAAGCGGAACATTTCTCCACACAAACTATGATCGGTACTCGTCCGCCATTGACTCCCAATGAATTGGGCCCAGCCACGACAGTCACGCTGGATATGCCCATCTTATTGGATGGTTCCAACGAATTGTTCAAGCAGGTGGCGGCTGAATCCGGTTGTGGGACGCTGGATCAACTTATCGAAAAATTTCCCGCGGCGCGGGTCACTCGCCTGCAAATGATCACGTTTCCCGGTGAAACAACCACACAGGGAGTGGAGCGTCTCGCGCAAAGTGCGGTGGAGGCCGTTCGAAACGAGACCCAGCTGCTCGTGCTGGATGATGCGGAGGGATTCCAGGAACAGAACGGTTGGCTCGATCCCATCCTGGTGCTCGGCGTGGTGGACCGCGCCCTCCGCCTGACGTTCATCGAGCCTTCTGCACAAGACTCATCCATCCCCATACCCTTAGGAGATGATGGCAAGATCGACTTGCGATTGATGGCCACCTCCCCCTGGATCAACTTCCGAAGGCAGACCGGCCTCGTGCTGCGTAGCGCGGCCATCCGCAACCTGCATGATCTGATCATGTGCGTTGGCCTGGGTGCGGACGCAATCCTGCCTTATCTGATCTTTGAAGCAGTGACTCAAGATATGGCAACTCCAGAAGAAAAATCAACGGGTTTGAAAAACACAATCAAAGCCTTGCATTCTGGAATCGAAAAATGCATCAGCACCATGGGGATTCACGAGTTGCGCGGGTATGGTCGTCTGTTCGCCAGCATTGGTTTGAGCAGCAGCATCGCACAAGCAGTGGGGGCCAGCAACTATGCCGGTTCGGAACTGGGCGGTATGAAATGGGAGGATTTGGACGCCGATATCCTCTTGCGGGCCTCTGTGTATAACAGCACCGGACGTGGCGAACTTTCGCGCGTAAATCATTTTTACCCGAAGATCTGGAAGACGGCCGGCAAACTTGGAAAAGGTGAAGTGAATTGGCAAGCCTATGAAGAGCATGTGGAAAAGACAGCCAAAGCCACGCCGGTCACCATTCGCAACATTCTTGATTTTCGTTACCCGGAAGAACCCTCTGGCATCGATGCGAGTCGCGTTGACCTGGGCATCACCTCACACAGATTGCCTTTCCTGATTGCCTCGATGTCCTTCGGATCACAAGGTGAGGTGGCTTACCGCGCCTATGCCGAGGCAGCCTTCCGATTGAACATGCTCTCCGTCAACGGCGAAGGCGGAGAAATTCCGGATCTGCTTGGAAAATATCCTTTCAACCGCGGCATTCAAATTGCATCCGGTCGTTTTGGCATCACCGCCGAAACCATCAACGCCACCAATTTATTGGAAATTAAAGTTGGTCAGGGGGCCAAACCAGGTGAAGGCGGCCACCTGCCATCCCGCAAAGTTACACAAAAAGTAGCGGCCGCGCGTCACACGCGGCCCGGTGTGGATTTGATCTCGCCCTCCAATAATCATGATATTTACTCGATCGAGGACCTCGCTCAATTCATCGAGGAATTAAAAACGATCAACCCCAAGGCGCGCGTGGCCGTGAAAGTGCCGGTCATCCCGGGTATCGGCATTATCGCCGTTGGCATTGCCAAGGCAGATGCAGATATTATCTATCTAACCGGCTATGATGGCGGGACTGGCGCGGCGCGTGCACATTCCTTGCGTTATGTTGGTTTGCCCGCTGAGATCGGAGTGGTGGAGGCGCATCGCGCCCTGACCGAATCTGGTCTGCGCGGAAAAGTGGAAATCTGGGCGGACGGCGGCATCCGTTCCGCGGCGGACGCGGTCAAGCTGATGTGCCTGGGTGCAAACCGCGTCGGGCTTGGGACTCTGCCGATGGTGGCGATCGGTTGCACGATCTGCCGCGACTGTCAGTTGGGAACCTGCCACACGGGCATCACAACCCAGATCGAAAGCACAGAACAAGCCCAAGCGATGGGACTCAAACACTTTGTCCCACGTGACCTCGAACAGGCTACGCAAGCATTGATCAATGTGTTCAACAGTCTTGGCGAAGCCGTCCAGAATATCGTTGCGCGGCTCGGATTTAATAGTGCCCAGGAGATCGTTGGCCGTTCCAATTTATTGATGCAGATTTCCCACGAGGCACGCATCGACTTAAGCGAAATGCTGATCCCGGTGGATGAATACCTGAATAACAAGCCCATCCCTATCTCGTTGCCGATGAACGAAATGGCTGAGGTGGATCGCGGCCCTCTGCATCGCCCACGCAATCATCTCACCACCGTGATTTCCAATCTGGTGATGGAAAGCTTTACTGCCTATCAACAGGATGCGATCCGCTTCGAGGATGATAAAGTAACTCCAGTGGATCGCGCTCTCGGAACACATCTAACCGGAGCCTTGACTCGCTTCCGTCATAACTGGGGCTGGCAGCCCGGGCATGGCGGAGTCGGCGGTCACCAGGAAACCTGGCGTGAACCGATCGATGGTGTGGATACGCGCGCCGTGCCCAATACGGACTTGCGTTTCTTCAGCAGTTCCGTCCCGGGTAATGGATTAGGGGCCTATAACGCGGACCCTGTCCGTATCCTGGTCGAGGGGGGCGCACAGGATGGCGTCGCCAAGGGCATTTCCGGCGGACGCGTCGTCATCATGAAGGGCTATAACCATGACGGCAAATTGATCGACGGCTCTGTTGGGAAGAGTCTGGCATACGGCGGCACAGGAGGCTTGGTCATCGTACAGGGAAATGCCGACTCACGAGCCTGCATCCGTCTATCAGGAACAGATGTGATCATCGGTGGTGAAATCTCGAAGCCGCTCAATGATAGTCTTGGGTTTATCGGCGCGCGCGCGAACGCCAAAGGTTTCCTGTGCGAATACATGACGGCAGGTCGCGTGATCGTATTGGGTGATCCGGGTCCCTGGATCTGCGCGGGCATGACCGGAGGCGTTCTTTATCTTCGCCTGCAGCCACATTTGAATTTCGATCAGGCTGCCATCCAGCGCAGGCTTGCCAGGGGAGCAAAGGTCGTGATCCAGGAAGTTGGTGAGGATGATCTAAAGAATCTGCGCGATCTCTTAACAGTCTATGCTGAAGAACTCAGGCAAAATCATCAGGCAGATGAATCTCAGAAAGCCCTCAATCTATTGGTGGATTGGAAAAATGCATTCGTTCGTGTGGTTCCGCTTGGTCAGCAAGAGGAACAACGATTTGCGACCGAGTAATAAACGTAGTTAACCATTCACTTTTCCAAAACAGCTTGCGAACAGGATTGATTCGCAAGCTGTTTTTATAGCAATCATTATTTGCTGCTTCTTTAAAATCCCACAATTGTGCTCCATTTGGGTGAGAAATTTGGCATGATGCAGGACCAACGAATATTTGTCTGCACAAAATACTCCATTGGGGTAATAGGAAATCCAAATTATTTCCGTAGAATGAACACATACCACATTGATGAATTGTGGTTATTTTTATATCTTGGATCGAGGTAACTGATGTTCCTAGCCCTGTTGATATTCGTACTGGCATATATCGCAATTGTGAGTGAAAAGTTTCCCCGTCATTGGATCGCACTTATTGGTGGTGGCTTGCTGATTCTATTTGGCGTACTAAGTCCTCTGGAAGCATTTTCCTACATTAGCTGGGAAACACTGGGCTTAGTCACTGGGATGTTCGTTCTGGTTTCCATCCTGCAACAGGCGGGCTTCTTTTCCTGGCTGGCCATGACAGCCGTCCGCAAAGTCAACTATCATCCGGCCTCCTTGTTCATTGTGCTGATTTTATTATCCGCTTTCATGGCAATGTTCATGGGTAGTATCACAGTCATGTTGTTTCTGGCAGCTTTAACTCTACAGTTGTGTCGTTTATTGAAGCTTGATCCAGTTCCCTTGATCATCGCTGAAGTGTGCGCGGCCAATACCGGTGGGGCGGGAACATTGGTGGGCGATCCGCCTAACATGGTATTGGGCGCCATGTTGGGCTATAACTTCGCCGATTTTGCAGCAAACACTGGTCCCGTATCCCTGCTGGCTGCCTTTATTCTACTGGGAATATTTTACATACTCAATCGTAAAGCCTTGAAGGACGCTCATAGCGCGCTGACCGATGAGACGATCAAAGGGATCGAAGCTCTGCATAATGAACCTGTTCACGCCCACCTGGCGCGGGTGGGCGTTCTTGGTTTCATCGTAGCAGTGTTCTTGCTTATTCTGCATGTTCCCCTCAGTAATTTGACCGGGCTAAAAATCAATGGTGCCATTGCTGCCTTGATACCCGCTGCCATAGCAATTATTGCCCTGCAAAAAGATCAACGCAAAGATGTGATCCTGCGCGTGGATGGGGAAAGTATCTTGTTTTTTGCAGGCTTGTTCGTATTGATTGGTGGATTGGAGAAGGTTCACATTTTTGACAAATTGGCACAAAGTCTCGCACAGGTTAGCGCGACGAATCCTTCCGGCCTGGTCATGGCTTTGCATTGGGGCCCGGGTTTGGTAAGCGGAGTAGTGGATAACGTGCCACTGGCGCTGGCGATGGGCTACGTGATCAAAGACATCTCCGCGATTCCGGGCATGCCTGCTCTGGCACTGATGGTCTGGTCACTGGCACTGGGCGTGGACATTGGCGGCAACTTCACTCCAATCGGTGCGTCTGCCAACGTTGTGGCGTATTCCTATATGGAACGCAATCATGGCACGATTGGTTGGAAGCGATGGTTGATTCTGGCTGGCCCACCCACTGTATTGGTAATGGTTTTGGCATCATTGCTGGTCCTTTTCAAAGGTCAAATCGGTTGGTATTAGGCCGATAAGATAAACTTTTTCAGATAGAGGAGAAGAGAAGATGAAAGTGTCTGCATTACGATTAATGAAATGGTTTCGTTGGGTCATAATTCCCGCGGTCATTTCCACCGCCCTACTGTATGCTACGCCAGCATTCGCACAGGATACTGGACCTACAGATGAGCTTGTTCGTGGTCTTAACACAACCTGGACCTTGATCACGGCCTTCCTCGTGTTCTGGATGCAGGCTGGTTTTGCCTTGGTTGAAGCAGGTTTGACGCGCTCCAAGAATACGACCAACATTCTGTTTAAGAACTTGATCGATTTCGTTTTTGCGACCCTGGCCTTCTGGGCCTTTGGGTTTGCTTTCATGTTCGGTCCGGTGACCAATGGCTGGATTGGAACTTCCGGTTTCTTCCTAAGCCCCAGTTTCGGTGATGTGCTTGGAATGCCCGTTCTGGCTTTCTGGTTCTTCGAGTTGGTCTTTGCAGGAACCGCCGCAACGATTGTCTCAGGCGCCATGGCAGAGCGCACCAAATTTTCATCCTACTTGATCTATAGCTTCTTCATCTCGGCTTTGATCTATCCGATCGCTGGTCACTGGATTTGGGGTGGCGGCTGGTTATGGACTCTGCCCTTCGGTGCAGGATTCCGAGACTTTGCCGGTTCAACCGTGGTACATAGTATTGGTGGTTGGCTGGCCTTGCTGGGCGCCCTTGCCCTGGGACCTCGCATCGGACGCTTCACCAAGGATGGTAAGGCAGTTCCCATTCCCGGTCATTCGATTTCCTTTGCGACCCTGGGGGTTTTCATTCTATGGCTGGGTTGGTTTGGCTTCAACCCTGGCAGCCAGTTGGCGATCGATGGAGGCAATGCCGATGCAGTAGCTTTGGTAGCCGCCAATACGAATCTGGCCGCGGCAGCAGGCGCAATTGGTGCTCTCCTGGTTTCCTGGCTATTCGTTACCAGGAAACCTGACCTGCCCACCTCGCTTAATGGGGTGTTGGCTGGGCTGGTTGCCATTACCGCCCCATGTGCGTACGTAACTCCAGTGTATTCGCTGGTGATCGGCCTGGTCGCAGGCGTGATCGTTGTGTATGGCGCGCTCTGGCTCGAAAAGTTGAAAATTGATGATCCAGTCTCTGCGGTACCAGTTCACCTCTTCAATGGTATCTGGGGGACACTCGCCATTGGCCTCTTTGCCACTGAAAATGGTGTGACTGGTCTCGTTGCTGGAAACGGAAGTCAGTTTATCGCCCAGCTCATTGGTATCGTAGCAGTAGGTGTCTGGTGCGTGTTGACTGGATACATCTTGTTCTTTGTTGTTCTCAAAGGCTGGTTTGGCCTACGGGTCTCTCGCGAGGAAGAGATCAAGGGTCTGGATATCGAAGAACATGGTACTCAGGCATATCCTGGAGACGTGATTGGTTCATTGGGAGTTGCCGACTAGCTTCGGAAAGCTGGCTACCTGTCACGGCCAAGTGTGCTTCGGCCGCCTACGTTGCTGGAGTTTTTCTCCTTTTTGGTAGACCCTGCAAACTCACAGGGCAAGTCTAAGCGGTTGGTATTTTCCAGCCGCTTAGATGTTTTCTCAGGTATGTTCACATAGGAAAGAAGAATGATCAGAAAAGCCACATTTTCAGATGCCGAGGCAATTTCAGAGATCTACAACTACTATATATTGAATACGATCATCACTTTCGAACTGGAGCCCATCAGCCCGCAGGAAATTGTAAGCAGAATGGAAAAGTACCGGGCTATTGGTGCTTATCTTGTCTATGAAGAAGATGGAGAGGTAGTTGGCTATGGCTACACCTCAAGATTTCGGGAAAGAAAAGCCTATGAGAATTCTGTCGAGACGACAATTTATTTAAGAAATGGATTTGGCGGAAAGGGGATCGGAGCAGAATTATATGCCGAGTTACTTTCCCGACTTTCGCCCCGCTATCATATGATTGTAGCTGGCATTGCCCTTCCAAATGAGGCCAGTGTGCGACTTCATGAAAAATGCGGCTTTAAGAAAGTGGCCCATTTCTCAGAGGTTGGCAGAAAATTTGGGCAATGGATCGATGTCGGCTTTTGGCAAAAGAGTGGAAATACTTGAGTTTATTAACAGGAAGAGGTTATACCTACACCAAGAGGCGCGCGTTGATCTCTTGTACATCTGTCACATAACTCGCCAGATCAGCGCGTAATCTTTCCACATCCTGTTCATAGCGCAAACGACGCGCTAGAAAGATGAATTCTTCGCTATCGTACTCAGGCAGGGTGACATCTTTGGAATTGCCACGCACCACACGCAGCGAATCAACCAGCCAACGCAGGAAGGTATGTGCCTTACGCAAACGGACGTAGTCCTCATCCCAAAGAATCCCGGCATCGTGTAAAGCAGACATTGCCTCACGTAAATTGGTCGAGCGCAAAGCTGAATTCTGCGCACCGTGATTGATCTGCAATCCCTGGATAAGATATTCGATATCGACCAACCCACCGAGGCTGAACTTGGCATTGAATGTCCCCCCCTTCACCAGATGGCGAACCTGTCTTTCACGCATGGCACGCATGGAAGCCGCATCGAAGGGGCCACTCTCATAAACATAGTTGTCCCGCAACCTACATAATTCGTTACCAAGTTCAATATCGCCTGTGATGGGGCGTAGTTTGACCAAGGCCTGTCTCTCATACGCCCAGGCTGGTCCATCGGGCGCATAGTAGCGACGGAAAGCCTCCAAAGAAACGGCCATGCTACCCGCTTTCCCATAAGGGCGTAACTGAAGATCGATTTGAAAGATTTTTTCCTGCCGCGTCTTTACTGTATTGACAACAGATACCACCAGCTGCTCGAAATATTCTGCAGTAGTCAGCATTTTGGGACCCCTCGTCCCTCCGCTACCCGCATAAACAAACATTAATTCGATATCGGAAGCAAATCCCAACTCGCGCCCACCACATTTGCCCAGCGCCAAAAGCGAAAGTCCACAGGGTTTGCCATTTTCCAGGAGAGGCTCGCCATGAACCGCGCGCAATTCCGCTTCACAATTTGCCAATGCACTACACAAAGTTACTTCAGCCAGGTCTGTCAATTCGATCGCGAAATCGTCGAACTCCCTGGTCAGGCCCAGGATATGACGCATATCGATGCGAAAGAGTTCACGATCTTTGAAGGCGTTCAAGGTCGCACGCCAATCCGTGTATGAGATGTCACCAACTTGATTGTCGTCAAGGGCGTATGCCAATTCGTTTTCGAGTTGTGTCTTCGATTTGGATGCAGCAAGGGCATCCATGTCCTTCACAACCGGGAAGAGATTCGCATACTGCATACGCAGGAAATCCTCCCACAGGAAGTTGCTGACTCCCAGTAAACGGGCCAGCGCGTTGAGGACCTCGGGACTTTCGATGGAGGCAATCTCATCCGGCCAGTTGGGACGCTGAAAGAGTTGCGCCAAAAAGTCGCGAAAATGTAATAACGCGGCGGATGGATCCGGCGAATAAGGCAGGAGATGAGTGAAATGTTTGATCAATACTACGGAGGCGCGCAGTTCCCGTTGTTTTTCCGGGGATGTAATCTTATGTCCATCTGTATCAGAGACATGCAGAATATCCTGGGCACGCAAGCCCACAGATTGAACAATGATGCGTGCAATATAAGTCCGCGTTAGTGCCAGGGCATTGGTAAATTCATATAAAAAACCAAAAGTGTCCGGCGTATCAATGCGCAGGATGGTATGGCTTTCATCCACTTCATTATCTATTTCGATGTTGATCGGCAACAGGAAGGATAACTTGCTGGAAATGCTCTGATAGGACTGACCGGCACGGACTGCCAACTCGCCGCGGGCTTCCCGCAGTTCCCCGGCCCGCATTCTGCTTAGAAGACGATGAAGGTCTTTTCGATAAGATTCCCAGATCGAGTCATCGGGCGGACCGGGCAGCAGCGATCGTACGGTGAAGACGTCCACGATCTTGCGGCGCGTATCAGGCTCGGAAGTGGAAGCGGCTCCTCTTCGAGGGCGGCGTGGCAGGCGTCGGGTCGCGTGGAGGCGGTTGAGTTCCAAAGGAGCAGGAGATTCGGCTATGGGCGCGTACGTGAAAGCGTTCCCATCCACAATGTTGAATCCAAAAACGAAGAAGAGACCGCAGATAATGGAAAGTTCCCCGGGATAATCATAACCAACCACGGTGACGCGCCAGGTATCCTGATCGAGAGGTTGCGCTTCGACCACCGCCAGTGTCTGTTCGTTGAGCTCGCGCGCCAGATCAGCATGCTGTTGAATCTCTTTACTTGAAAACGAGTCAACATACTCTGTACCAAGACGCGCAATATGTTGAGCAACCTGTGGCGTTCTTTCGATTACAGGTTCATTGCCCACCCGTCGCAAATAGATGGCGCGGATGGCTTTGCAATGTTCATCATAACGATGGATCAAGGCATCAGTATTTTTGAAGCCCAGACGAGCAGCCAGTAGAGCCAGCGCGTTTGCATCGGATGGCATGGTATAGGTTTGTTGATAGTGCATGACCTGGAGGTAATGCTCAATGGTCCGCAACAAGGTATAGCCATCGGTCAGGATGCGCGCTTCCTCCTCGGTGAGCAAATGATGATGAGCAAGATGAGGCAAGACTTGAAGCGTGGCGCGGCCGCGTAAATTTGAATATTGATTGCCATGGGCCAGTTGAAGATACTGCACGACAAATTCGATGTCACGTATGGAGCCTTCCCCCAACTTCACCTCGCCCCAATCCCGTCCTTTTTGTTGCAGGATCTGTTCCGTGCGCTGTTTCATGGCAAAAACACTGGCGCGCACTTCCTCCGGTGCATGATTAAAGAGGTACGGTTCGAGACGATCCAGCAATGTTTCGCCCAAGGTGATATCCCCGGCAATTGGGCGCGCTTTGAGCAGCGCCTGTTTTTCCCACAAGCGGGCATGCTCTTGAATGTATTGGAGATAACCATCGAAGGTCGTCACCAGGAAACCCTCCCTGCCCCACGGACGAAGGCGCAAATCCACGCGGTAGAGAAAACCTTCAGAGGTCACTTTGCCTATGTTGTCAACCAAATGTTGAGCGAGTTTGATTTTTTCATTAGGCTCGCTTTTTGTAATAAACAACAGATCAATATCGGAACTATAGTTAAGTTCTTCCGCGCCGTGCTTGCCCAGGGCAATCACAACAAAATCAGCCCGGCTGATTCCGCTTTGCTGGCTGGCAAGCTCAAGACTCGCCTGCACCAGTCCATCCGCCAGATTGGAAAGCCGTTGGGTCACCGTACGCAGATCATACAGGGCCAGCAAATCGCTGGCACCAATGCGCAGCAACTCGCCGCGTTGATAACGTCGTAGGAGGTCCAGTTTCTCTGGCTCTGCGGCCCCGCTGCTCAGCTGAACCGCTTCAGCGTGGATCTGTCTGGCATTTTTACGCTGAGTCAACGTTTTGTGATAACGAAGCAGGTTGACATTTTCGGGGTTTCGTAAAATAATCTCTGTCAGAAATTGACTGCCCGAAAAAATCGTGACCAGATTTTCGAGGAGACGCGGATTTTTCACCATCGTGGGCAAAAGCGATCCATCTGCTTTTGCAAGGAGGCGCTCCAAATAGATCAAGGAGCGCTCCGGGTCCCCGGCGGAGGCCAGAGCGGCGTTCAGATGCGGCTCGATTGCGTTGAACGATATTCCAAACTGTTCCGCAATGCTTCGCAAGTTTTCACTCATGGAAATGATTATACCGTTGCAGTCATCATTCACATGGCGCGGGTACGCGAAATATGCTCCTTTTGGGTAATAGACGGGTACCCTCTGCTCCACTAGAATGATTTTGGAATTTTCACACAGCTACATAAGGAGAATTAAGAACATGGCAAAGACCGTTGCAGATGTCCTCAAGATGGGAAAAGATGTAAAGATGGTGGATTTGCGCTTCATTGACCTGCCGGGCACCTGGCAGCATTTCAGCATTCCGGCATCTACAATGGACGCAGACCTATTCGAGGAAGGGATTGGCTTCGATGGCTCATCCATCCGCGGCTTTAAAGAGATCAATGAGTCCGATATGCTCCTGCTTCTGGACCCGGATTCGGCCTTCGTTGACCCAACCCTGGAGGTCCCGACGCTGGTCATTATCTGTGATGTCTATGACCCGATCACCCGCCAGCCCTACGAACGTGACCCGCGCTACGTTGCTCGAAAGGCCGAAGCCTATTTGAAGCAGACTAGCATCGCTTCGCAAAGTTTCTGGGGGCCTGAAGCTGAATTCTTCCTTTTTAATGATGTCCGCTATGGCAGTGGAACGAATTCCAGCTTCTATTATGTGGACAGCAACGAGGGATGGTGGAAGTCTGGTGAGGATTCCAAACCTAATTTGGGCGCACAAATTCCCGCCAAGCGTGGTTATTTTCCCACTCCGCCAGCCGACACTTTACAGGATGTTCGCAGCAAAATCACGTTGGCTCTGATCGCAGCCGGTGTCGATGTAGAGGTACATCACCACGAGGTGGCAACTGCCGGTCAGTGCGAAATCGATCTCCGCTTCGACAGCCTGCTCAGCATGGCTGACAAACTTACCAAGTATAAATATATCGTCAAGACTGTAGCGCGTGCCAACGGCCTGACGGCCACCTTCATGCCCAAACCGTTGTTCGGTGACAATGGCTCTGGTATGCACGTTCATCAGAGCTTATGGACGGATGACAAGAACTTGTTTTTCGAAGAGTCTGGGTATGCCAGTCTGTCAGACTCAGCCAAGTATTACATCGGAGGCTTGCTCAAGCACGCCCCGGCGTTGCTGGCGCTGACCTCCCCCACTACCAACTCTTACCGCCGCCTGGTTCCAGGCTTTGAAGCACCGGTCAATCTGGCTTACTCACAGCGCAATCGTTCGGCGGTCTGCCGTATCCCGGTTTACTCGAAGAGCGCCAAGGCCAAGCGTGTCGAGTTCCGTGCACCCGATCCCTCAGCGAATCCATACCTGTGCTTCTCTGCCTTGCTCATGGCCGGTCTCGATGGTATTCAAAACAAGATCGATCCGGGTGAACCGGTCGACAAAGATCTGTACGATCTGCCACCCGAAGAACTCAAGAAGATCAAACAGGTTCCGGGCTCTCTCGGTGATGTGTTGAATGCGCTCGAAGCGGATCATGAATTCCTGCTGAAAGGTGACGTCTTCACGCCGGACTTTATCGAAACTTATATTGCCTACAAGCGTGAAAATGAAGTCGATCCGGCTCGCCTGCGCCCGCACCCCTATGAATTCACCTTGTATTTCGACGTTTAGTTTGGATCGCGAATAATCTGCTCAAACCGCTCGCAGTGAGGAGTTGAAAGAAAGGCCGAGGATGCCCTCGGCCTTTCCCATAAAATCACATGCCGCTTTTTATTTCATCCTTTATACTCGCCCTCGCTTTTTGCGCACCACCTGGGGTTGTGACAGCGGAGACCGTGCGCAGAGGCACCGCGCGCGGATTCATTCCTGCCTTGTCAGTGCAGTTTGGTTCCCTGGTTGGGGACACATCCTGGGCAACGATTGCACTTACCGGTCTGGCCTTTCTGATTCAAGAAAATGTTGCCAGAACCATCCTGAGTCTAATTGGCATCCTTTTGATGCTGAAACTCGCTCGTGACGCGATCAAAGATGCGCGTGCAGGAAAGGAATTGGATCTTCACTCCTCTGCTTCTCAACGCGGCGATTTTGCCAGCGGAGCCTTTCTCTCACTGGGCAATCCGCTCAATGTTGTCTTTTGGACCGGCCTCGGGACGACGGTCTTCGCCTCCGTTGTGGGTGGACCGCAGCCAATTCATTTTGTCATCTTTTTTGCCGGCTTTTTGAGCGGCGCGGTCTTGTGGTGCTTCTTCGTGACAGGTCTGATCGCCTGGGGACGTAAATTTGTCACTCCCCTTTTTTTTCGCTGGGTTAATTTGACATGCGGCCTGATCCTGGGCTTATTCGCGTTGCAACTCGGCTGGCAACTTGCTCACCAGATGTAATATAAGCTGGAATTTTCATATAGTAGAATCAATTCATCGCCAACAACAGACCAATGGCAGCTTATGAAGATAACACCCTCCCTGACCTCTCAAGAGACTGATCCTCGACTGCTCGAGGCTTTGGCCAGTCTGAATCGAATCAGCGCGGCCATCAACCGTATTGGTCCCAGCGACGCGAGCAGCAACGATATAAGTCTCCAATTGATCGTGGAAAGCGCCATCCATGTGGTGCCCGGTTCCTCGGCTGTCATTTATACGTTTGATCAGGCAGCCGGCACGTTCGAAAATGAATCGCGCGTCTCCGCTGAAGCGGAAGGACATCCTCCATCATCCACAGTAGACCGTCCGGATGACGCTCCGCGTCTCAACGGAAGCGGCATGCGCACAATTCAACGCCGGCGTAGAACCTTATCTTATGAAGAGCCGGATCTTAACGTTCATCCTTATCACGCGGCCCGCGGCGTAAAAGCGGTTGCCTGTTTTCCTCTGATCGTAGCTGAGCAGGCAGTCGGCGTTTTGTATATCTATCTATTCGAAGAGCGTGAGTTCACGCATCTGGAACAATTGATGCTGGATAATTTCGTCAACCAGGCCGCCATGGCAATTTATCATGCACGCCGCCTGGCCGGCATTCGACGCGATCTGTCACGTAAGGAAGAGGAATTAAATCGGCTGCGACGCGGGGCTTCGATCATCTCGTCGCGCTTGCGTCTGGAAGAAACACTTAAATCAATTTTGCAGCTGGCGTTGGAAGTCACCAATGCCCAATATGGCATTTTCCGTTTATTGGATAAAAGCGGCGAATTTCTGATCACACGCGCGGTCAGCGGACTCTACCTCGACACGCCCATGGTTGAAAAACTACCCTTGAACGGCAACAGCATCATGGCGCACGTGGCACGTAGGCGGGAGCCACTGCTCATTCCCAATCTGCAGGATGAACCGTGGTCTCAGATTTATTATCCTTTCGATGCCGGTTTGAAGATGCTCTCTGAACTGGCCGTGCCACTGATCAACGCCAGCGGCCGCCTCGAAGGTGTTCTCAATCTGGAGAGTCCTGATCTACGAGCATTCTCTGAGGATGACAGTCACATGCTGCAATCACTGGCAACCTACGCTGTGACTGCCATTCAGGAAGTACGTCTCCTGGATGCTCTGCAGGAAGTTGCTCAACTGCTGCTTTCACAACCCTCTCAGAAAGTGCTCGATCATCTCTGCCTGGTCGCCAATGATTTGCTTAATGCCTCCTCCAGCGCCATCTGGCTGTTGGATAAGGATGAACTCACGCGCGCTGCCTCCAATGGAATCGTTCCGCCCGAAGAGCGGATTCCGCTGGAAGGGAGTCTGACCGGTCAGGCCGTATTGCTAAAGAAAACTGTCAGGACGAATGATTTTCATGCGGACCCGCGTTCCTATCAATACGGTCTGAACGAAACTCAAAATTGGTCCCGCGCCCTGATCGTTCCTCTGCTGACAGGCGACAGCCATGAGGCGATCGGCGCTTTCAGCGTCTTCAGCACTGATGCGGACGAGGGCCAATTCACAGAATCAGAATGGGACGAAAAAGTTCTGACCTGTCTGGCTCACTATGCAGTATTGGCTGTACAAAACAGATCCCGTCAACAGGCTCTGCGCGCTTCGCAGGAACAACGCTGGATTGCTGAAACGTTTGCCGCCGTAGGTGACATTTCATCCAACCTGTTGCACAACATGAACAACAAGGTTGGGACCATTCCTGTGCGTGTGCAAACCATTCAAGACAAATATGGTTCCATGCTTAAAAGGGATCCGTATCTGGCCAACAACTTGATCGAAATCGAACGCTGCGCCATGGAAGCCATGCAAATGGTGCAGGAAAACCTTTCTCATTTGCGTCCCATTCGCATGGAGCAAATACAAGTGGCCGTTCGTATCGCGGATGCCATCCGTGCCACGCAATTGCCCTCCACTCTTCAAATTCAAATGGAAGGCCTGGATGATCTCCCCATGGTCACCGCGGGAGGCCACAGCCTCACGTTCGTGTTCAAGAACCTGATCGAAAATGCAGCGGACGCGATGAAAGGTCAGGGAGTGATTACCATCCAGGGTACCTCCAGTCCAAACTGGGTGGAAGTAACCATCAGTGACAGCGGCCCGGGAATTTCGCCCGAACTCCATGATCAGATTTTTGAACTGGATTTTTCCGGGCATACCAGCGCGCGCCCAGGCAAGTTGGGTTTTGGCTTATGGTGGGTAAAAACTTTGATGACACGGCTGGGAGGTTCAGTTACTATCGAAAGCGATGGTCAACATGGAACCACTTTTCGTTTGAGCCTTCCCTATGCAGATGTGGAGCGTAAATCATGACCGTTTCTCCGATGCGCGCATTGGTTGTAGAAGATGATCATTCCTGGCAGCAAATCCTGAGCGAGATCCTGTCCGATTGCGGATTGGAAGTGGATGTGGCTGCCAGCGTGAACACCGCCTCTTTCGATTCTCAAGGCTCACCCACATCGTCTGGCCGTGGTCGATCTTTCCCTCTCCCCCAACGACCATAATAATGATGATGGCTTGCGCATGCTCGATACCGTCCGAAAACTGGATCCTAATTGCCGCACCATTCTGCTGACCGGGTTTGCCACCGTTGAACTCGCCGTTGCATCGCTGACAGATCATGGTGCCTTTACTTTTCTCCGTAAGGAAAATTTTCAGCGCGCACAATTTCGTGACATCATTTATCGCATCCTGGTAAGCCCTCCGCAGCAAAACTCACCTGCTTTGTCATCTGCAGCCGCAGTATCGGCTTCCTCTTTAAGGAGCCAAACCACGCCGATGAAATATCCAGTGGAAAGGGTTCTCATTGTCGAGGATGACGCGGGCTGGCGTAATATTCTGGAAGAGCTTTTAACCGATGCGGGATTCCACGTGCGCGCCTGCACCAGTTTCGGGGAGGCACACGGATATCTGCGACGGGAAAAATACAGCCTGGCTGTGATCGATTTATCGCTCAATGGCATCAACAGCTTTGCCTGGGATCGAAGCGAGTCCGACCCCGATCTGGATGGCTATCAACTACTGGGCAGCACGCATGGCGAAAATATCCCAACCATCGTTGTCAGCGGCACGGCTGAACGTGAGGAGATTCAACGCATCTACTCGGAATACGCCATCACCGCTTACGTCGAAAAGCAGACCTTTGACCGCTCAGCCTTCCGCCGCGTGGTGGAAGAAACCCGGGACGCGAATCAATCTCTTAGTGAATTGAGCGCCTTGACCGACCGCGAGCGCGAGGTGTTGACCCTCCTGGCGCAAGGTTTAACCAATAAGGAAATCGCTGAGAAACTGGTCATCACGACCAACACCGTCAAACGGCATTTGAAGGCGATCTTCGAAAAACTGGACGTGCACACACGTTCAGCTGCGACGGCCAAGGCAACCGGAAGATAGCTCGGGTTCACACCGGGGATTTTATTAACGTTTGTGTCGCTTTTCCAACTCGGTCAGGACATCTTCGATAGCTAGATCGCGCGCCGCCAGCAAAACCAGGGTGTGATAAGTGAGATCAGCAACTTCTTCGATCAAACGCTGGTCATCCTGCGCCAGTGCCGCGACGACCACCTCTGTCCCCTCTTCACCAACTTTTTGTGCGATCCTTGGCAACCCCTCCGCGAACAAACTGGATGTATAAGATTCGTTCGTGGGATTTTTTTTGCGATCATGGATCACCTCAAATAGCCATTGAATGCTCATTCATTTCTCCTGTGTCATTGCGAGGAATGATGGTCGAGTAGAGCCGTGTTCGTTGGCTCGTATCGAGACCATCACAACGAAGCGTCGCCGTGGCGCCGTGGCGACACAATCCCCAACTCAACCGAGAGATTGCTTCGGACAGAAGATCCTTCGACTGCGCTTCGCTGCGCTCAGGATGATTGCTCTCGCAATGACGGATTATATGCTGCGATAAAAACAAGTTCGTTCTCCAGTGTGACAGGCCGGCCCGGCCGGATGGACACGAATCAGCAAAGTATCTTCGTCACAGTCCACACGCAGATCGACCACCTTTTGAACGTTTCCCGACGTCTCGCCTTTATGCCATAAAGTTTTACGACTGCGCGACCAAAAGTAAGTTTCCCCCTTCTCCAGGGTAAGTCGTAACAACTCTTCATTCATGTAAGCCATCATCAAGACTTCATTTGTATTGGCATCCTGTACAATGGCTGGTATGAGACCGTTTTCATCAAATTTGATTTGCGGATAAATCTCTTGCATTGACTATTCCTCTTTAAGGAGTCCAACGTCTCCAGACGTTGGTTTGCCGAAGTCAGGAAATTTCAGACTCCATCAAACGTACTGGCACGCCCAAAGTCTGCAACTCTCTTTTAAGTCAGGGATCTTCAACTTGCCATCATGGAACAAAGACGCGGCCAGCGCAGCATCGGCCTTGCCTTTTGTCAACACTTCTGCAAAGTGAGAGGTGTTCCCCGCCCCACCGGAAGCGATGACCGGCACGGAAACAGATTCCGCGATCCGGCGCATCAATTCCAGATCATAACCTGCCAGCGTTCCATCCGCGTCCATGCTGGTGAGCAGGATTTCGCCCGCGCCTAATTCCACACCGCGGACTGCCCATTCGATGGCATCGATGCCCGTCGACACGCGGCCTCCGTTTACAAAAACTTCCCAACCCTCTGCGCGCGCGCGGCGCCGCGCATCGATGGCCAGGACGATACATTGCGCGCCAAACGCGTCGCGCCTTCCGATAAAAGCTCTGGACGCCGCACCGCGGCCGAATTGAGGCTGACCTTGTCCGCGCCAGCCAACAGCAGATTCCGTATATCGTCCACTTCATGGATTCCGCCGCCAACCGTCAAAGGCATGAAGACCGTATCCGCTACGCGACCAACCAAATCCAAGGTGGTTTTGCGTCCTTCATTCGTTGCGGAAATATCCAGAAAGACAAGTTCATCCGCGCCCTGTCCATCATACAGACGCGCCTGCTCTACGGGATCGCCCGCGTCGCGCAAGTTGACGAAGTTAACACCCTTGACCACGCGTCCATCTTTGATATCGAGGCAGGGAATGATTTGTTTTGCTAGCATTTGGTATCCTGAAGACTTAGGAAGTCTGCTAACGAAATCGTTCCTTCATATAAAGCGCGTCCAATGATCACGCCGGATAAATTCGCCTCACGCGCCGCAATGACATCCTCCAGGGAATGCACGCCACCAGATGCGATCACATCCAATCCACTGACCTCGGCCAACTCGCGGGTGGAGACAATATTCAGCCCACGGCCCAAACCGTCCCGGCTGACGTCGGTAAAGATAACGGTATGCAGGCCGAGGCTTCGCATTTGAAGCGCAAGTTCGGCTGCCTTGATGCCGCTGTTGTCTTGCCAGCCGCGCGTACGAACAAGTCCATGGCGCGCGTCGATCCCCACGGCGATCTGCTTAACACCGAATCGTTCCAGCGCGTCGGCAACAATATCAGGTTGCTCGATCGCAATCGTGCCAAGTACGGCGCGGCTTACGCCTAGATTTAATACATCCTCGATCATCTGCAACGAGCGGAGGCCGCCGCCAAATTGAATCTGCGCGCCAAATTTTTTTGCAACCACCAAAATGGAACGAAGCGCTTTGTGATTCGCTGCATCATTCTCGCTGAAAGCGCCATCTAGATTGACCACATGCAGCCAGCGCGCGCCCGCCTCCAGCCAACGCTGCGCGGTCTGCGCAGGATCGTCGCTATAAGAAGTGATGCGCGCCGGATCGCCCTCCTTCAAACGTACCACGCGCCCCGCACGCAGATCGATCGCCGGATAGACCATAAACGAATTCATACGACTTCCAAAAAGTTGCGCAAAATTTGCAGACCTGCCGTCTGGCTCTTTTCGGGGTGGAACTGCACGCCGAAAATATTTTCACGCTGCACTGCGCAGGCATACGTTAATCCATAGTCGGTGGTCGCCATCACGTCGGTTGGATTCCCTGCCTGACAGTAATACGAATGATTGAAGTATACATAGACTCCAGAATGAAGCCTACTGAATAACTTCGCATCGTTCTGAACCTGAATTTGATTCCATCCCGTGTGCGGAATCTTTACCGAGAGCGAATCTGCAAAGCGCGTGACCTTGCCCGGCAGCAGACCGAGCCCCGCGTGTTCGCCCATTTCTTCGCCAATATCGAACAACGCCTGCATCCCAACGCAAATTCCCAATAGAGGGATACCGCTTCTCACCGCGTCCTTGACAGATTCTTCGAAGCCATGTCCGCGCAGCCCGGACATAAAATCGCCGAACGCACCCACGCCCGGGAGAATGAGGCGCTTACCACTCGACACTTTCTCCGGATCATCGGTCCGCAAAACCTCTGCGCCCATACTTTCCAGCGCCTTCTGCACGGAACGGAGGTTGCCTGTGCCGGTATCAATCAGGACAACGTCTGCCATTTAGCCTCCCGTTGTCGCGGCCAATTGGCGCGCAATCTGCGCACAGTGGATGGCATCATGCGATACCTTATGAAGAATATAAGAAAAGATGGTGATGTGACCGTTCTCGTTATGTTCTCCCCCGCGTTCCCATTCATCGACTGAAAGCGCGGAGAGCATGGCAAGATGTCCTTCACGAAAACTGATAAAAGACTCCATGGCAATCTTTAAATCTGCCTTGTTATATTTTTTCTCACGTGCCAGCGCTTCCTGATCATATCCGATGATCTGCGGATTTTCGAAATCGCGCATGGCAAGCGTACGTTGGAAGCTGATCTCCTCCGCATCGCGGAAGTGACAGACGACTTCCAACACCGACCAGTTTTCGTCATCGCCTTTGGCAGATATTGCCTGGGCCTCAGGGACGTTACCCAAGAGACCTTTCAAGGTTTCAGGTGTAGCTTTGAGAGCAGTCTATTAATTCGAGCGGCAAATTATACATAACCAATTCTCCTCTGAAAAAATTTATAGCGTTCCCTTGGTAGACGGAATTGCATCCGAGCGGCGTGGATCGATCTGCGTGGCCTTATCCAGGGCGCGTGCCCAGGCCTTGAATAAAGCTTCGGCTTGATGATGATCATCGCGTCCATATAAGACTCGTGCATGTAAATTACAGCGCGCGGTGATGGCGAATGACTCGAAGAAATGAGGAAATAATGTGGTTGGAATATTACCGATATAGGGTGTATGCCATTCCGCATGAGTGACCGCATACGGGCGTCCTGACAGATCGATGGCGACATGCGCCAGAGTCTCGTCCATCGGAGCGAAGCAATCGCCCATGCGGAGGATGCCATTGCGGTCGCCAAGCGCCTGATCGAAGGCTCCTCCCAACGTCAGCGCCACATCCTCGACCGTATGATGGGAATCAATATGCAAATCCCCTTTTGCCTGAATGTTGAGATCAAATAATCCATGAACGGCTAGATGGGTCAGCATGTGATCCAGGAAGCTAATGCCCGTGGAAATTTCATGCTGGCCTGTTCCATCCAGATCCAATTTGATCTCGATTTGCGTTTCGTTTGTCTGACGTGATAGTTCAGCTGTTCGCATGGTTATTCCTTATAATGGAGTCAACGTCTCCTGACGTTGGAGACAAATTTTGAAACCCGAAGTCAGGAGATGTCACCACGGCGCCACGGCGACGCTTCGGACTCCGCGCGTAATGCCTCGATCAACACATCCGTATCCTGCGGCCTGCCAACACTGATACGAATATGATCTCGCAAACCCGGCTTGTTGAAATAACGGACGAAAATTCCATAGTCCTGCGCCAGCCGCGTTTTGAGTTCCGCGGCGTCGCGGCCGTCCACGCGGCAAAGAATAAAATTGGACCGCGAGGGATAAGGCTGCAAATAGGATTTATCACACAACTCTTCAAACAGTCTCAGTCGTTCATTTTGTAGAAGTTCCACCACAACAGTCAGTTCATCCACATATTCCAATGAAACCTGCGCGGCGATACTGGCCGCCACATTGACGTTGTACGGCTGCTTGGACTTCCACAGCGTTGGCAGCAACCAATCCGGAAACGCGCCGTAACCGATGCGCAGCCCGGCCAACCCAGCCCATTTGCTCAATGTCCTTAACACAACCAAGTTTTCGCGCAAGGGCACTTCCTGAATGCGACTTAGGTTGGCCCCCAAACCTTCCCCCGCAAATTCGATATAAGCTTCATCCAACACGACCAGCAAAGGCAGATCCAATAATTGATCGATCAGATTTGCATCGGGCAGTGAACCATCCGGGTTGTTCGGTGTGGCGATGAATAAGATTTTCGGTTCATAGGTTCCCACCGCTTTACAGATTGCCTCCAAATCCAGTGAGAAATCCGCCCTACGCAGAACTTCGATCACGCGCGCCGCATTGAGTTCCGCGTCAAAAGAATACATCCCAAACGTTGGTGGGCAGGAAAGAATACAATCATCCGGCTCCAGGCTCACGCGCATGAGCAGGTCGATCAATTCGTCCGCGCCGGAGCCAGCTAAAAGATTCTCTTCAGGCACGCCGGTAAATCCGGCAAGTGATTTCCGCAAGGCGCGGCTTTCCGGGTCAGGGTAGATGTGGGGAAAATCCAACTTTCCCAAAGCCTCGCGTACGACGGGTAATGGCCCGTACGGATTTTCATTGGCATCCAATTTGATGATCTGCGAGGGGTCACGCCCGAGGCGGGCAGACAAAACTTCGAAAGGTTCGATGGGAATATAGGGAGGCAAGGATTCGAGATGAGTTCGTGTTTTCATAAAAACTCCAAGTAAGGTCATCCTGAACGACAGCGAAGGATCTCTACGACTATTACCAGAGACTTCCCACCTGCACCCCCTGGCACCGCCCGCCAGGACAAGTGTGCGTGCGGTGCAGGTGTCGGTCGTGGCGCGATGCGCTACTCTCTCAGAGTGACATGACTAACTTCTTAATAAGGCGGCGGTGGCATGAGCATCCAATCCTTCTGCCTCCGCCAGCGTCGCGGCGACAGGACCGATGGCTTGTGCCGTCTTTCCATCGAGTGCGATCAAGCTGACGATTTTTACAAAGTCCCAGACGTTGAGCGGAGAAGCAAAGCGCGCCGAACCGCCGGTTGGCATCACGTGACTCGGTCCGGCCAGATAATCGCCCAATACTTCAAATGAATGTTCGCCCATAAATACGCCGCCGGCATTGTTGATCTTTTCCACCCAGAGCCACGGATCGCGCACAGAAAGGCCAAGATGCTCCGGTGCATATGCATTTGCCAGATCCACGGCCTCATCCAGGTCACGGGTCAAGATCGCGCCGCCGCGATTTTCCAGGGAAGCTACGATAATATCTGCGCGGCCGCGCTGTTCCATCTGATGCGCCACTTCGACCTGGACTTTTTCGATCAATGGTTGTGAGGGCGTGAGTAGAATCGCGGAAGCCAGCAGATCATGTTCGGCCTGGGCAAGTAGATCGGCGGCCACCCAGGCGGGATCGGCGGACTCATCGGCAATGACCACCGTCTCTGTTGGGCCAGCCAGGCCATCGATGCCCACCACACCATAGACTTGTCGCTTCGCCAGTGTGACGAACAAATTTCCCGGACCAAAAATCTTGTCAACGGGACGAATGGTTTCCGTGCCATAGGCCAACGCAGCAATGGCCTGCGCCCCACCGAGCAGATAGATCTCATCCACGTCGGCGATGGCACAAGCCGCGAGGATGATCGGGTCGACCGGCAATTCCTTATTGACAAAGAAACGACTGGGAGGCGTGACAACTACAACATCCTTCACGCCCGCCACACGCGCCGGAATGGCACTCATCAACACGGTGGATGGAAGAGGAGCCGTCCCGCCGGGAACATATAAACCGATACGCTGGATCGGACGAATGATCTGCCCGAGCGTGCCGCCCAATTCATTGGTAAACCATGAGGATAGCGGCTGCCGGCGATGAAAGGTTTCGATGCGCGTCGCGGCTTGCTCAAGCGCCTCGCGCTGTGCCGCGGAAATGGACTCCCACGCGGATCGAATGAGATCTTTCGAAACGGGAGCAGGCTTGAGGTCCAGGCCATCGAGCGTGAGTGTCCACTTTTGCAGCGCGGCATCACCGTTCGTCTGCACATCCTTCAGAATACGCGCGACGGCTTCGTCCGGCGTGATTCGTTCGTTAAAGATGCGGGTGATGCTATCCAGCACACGTTGACTGACGGGAAATTCATCTGGCGGCGTGCGTTTGAGGATGGTCTGCTTGGCAGTTTGCGGGTCGTATTGTTTGAGCATGGAATTTCCTTATCGTAACGCGTCGAGCATGGCTTTGTAGCGCGGCGGTTCTTCTTCAAAAATATAGGTGACCGGCGTGACGATGATGCCACTGCCGCCGATACTTCTTAACTCTGTGATGGCCTGCGCAAGATGATCACGACGCACGACGACGCTGATCGAAAACCAGGGTTGATTTTTTTCACGCGTGAAGATGGAACTGATGGTAGGCCCTTGCAGACCGCCGACCGAGGTCTCTGCGAAAAGTTTTTGCGCAATCGCTTCGGGGCTTTCGCCGCGCATGTTTGCGATGACGAGCAGATTTTCCTTCGCCCGGAGATGCGCCTCGATGTATTCCAGCAAACGACGCGCCACTTCCAACACTTCGGGGCGCGTGCGCAGAACTTTTTTATTGGCGATCAGCGCGGCTTCGGAAGGTTGAATGACTCCATCCGGCAGCGGGCGCAAACGATTATCTCTTAACGTTTGACCGGAGGAGACCAAATCGGAGATGACATCGGCATAGCCGATGGTCGGCGCGGTTTCGAGCGTGCCTTCGGCGGCGATCAAGGTATGCGGAATATTCTGTTGATTTAAGAAACGTTCCGTGAGCGCAGGGAACTTGGTTGCTACGCGCAGTGGACAATTCAAAGTCCCCAAATGTTTTTTAAGCGAAGGAATATCCACCACATCTTCCCAAGCTTCAGGGACAGCCAACGTGAGCGCACAAGAACCGAAGCCCAGCGTGTCGTGCAGAATCAAGACATCTCCGTTTTCGCCGCGTTTTTCTTCGACCACATCGATGCCCGTGATACCAAAATCGATCGAGCCTTGCCGCACGCTGACCACAATGTCGCCGGGGCGTTGAAAGATAATGCCCAATTCCGGCAGCGAGGGAACCTGCGCTTCATATTGGCGCGGGTTGGGCTTGAAGACGCGCAGCCCCACCTCCGCCAGGAAATCCAGCGCGTCCATTTCGAGGCGGCCTTTGGCGGGAAGGGAGAGTCGGATAGTTGGTTAAGTCATCGAGATTCCTTTTCAAAAGCAATTCGGTGGTTACCCCCTCCGTCCCGTGGGGCGGGACACCTCCCCAAATTCCAAATCCATCATTTGAATAACTACTAAGTTCTTATGATGGAATTTGGGGAGGCAGGGTGGGGGCCAACAAAAAACCCCGACCAGGGTCGGGGTTTGCTAAGGCAAAATACGCTTTCTGTTACTTCCCAGATACGCGCACAAACCTCCCGACCGAGCGGGGTTGAAGATGATGGTGATGCGCGTACAGGTTTTTCATGTTGGGTGGTATTCTATGCCGGAGGGAGGATTGAGTCAAGGGGAAGTTGTGTTTTGGTGAGAGTGTTTCTATAATTTTGTTTATACTTAATCACTCTTAATAATCATGTCATGTATTTACCCACATCAAATGTTCCAAGCAGACTTCCTTCAAATGTTCAAAGAAGTCCAACGTCAACAAGAGATAGGTCCATTTCATTCTGACGATGCTGAAATTGGAAAAGGAATCTTTTTCTTTTTTGCTGAAGATATATTGCCTTTTATTCGCTCGAATGAATGGGTATATGAAGCAGCCAAAAGATTTGCAGTCGATTATGCAGATGAATACTTCACTACACTCAGGTTACTTGGAAGCGTGAAGAAAAACCAAGATCGTCTTGCTGCATTACGCGAAGAAGTTCAAGAGTTCATCAAAAAAGCTATATCTTTAGGGTTAGTACCAAACTTAGTGAACTTGATCAAGCCAAGCGACTTTCTAAAAGTTGTTAACATCAACAAGCTTCCTGCCAACATGAAACAGGAGGCAAGTTTGCTTTATGATGAAGCTATTGATTTAGAGCGACTTTAGGTAAACGTTGCATCCCAAGCTATAAATGCATTATATGAAAGAGGTTTGCCAAGAATTTTTTATATAGCAAAAAGAGCCTTGAAGGTTAAAGTGAACTTAAAGAGTACAGCCGCCGATGATGATTTGTTAGATACACATCAGTATTTGGATTGGTGCAGCCGACATCTCGCCGCGCAAGACGTTCTTTCAAAATCACTGGTTGAATATAGAAAGTTTTACAAGATCGTACGAAATGTTGATAGCCATGTGACAGGCTTGAAATGGATACCGGAATCAGACTCAGTCTACTTGCCTGACAGAGAAGAACAACTTACTGTCAGCATAACCGATTTTTCCAAACGTTATCGTTATCTAATGTATTTTTGTGAAATCGGCTCCAAAGGAATATTGGGCATTTTTTGTGATTGCGAAAAAGGCAACATTTCAAACAGTGTAAAAAACCGTTATATGAAGATGTACAACAACCCAGAACTACAAGCCAGATTATGCGACTGTCCAGAACAACCTTCTTGATGTATGTTGCTATAAAGGAACACCAAATGACAGAAACAGCTTTAGTATCTAGGTAACACATGACCAATAATTCACTCACCATTGAGCAAGTTCTTGATCTTCTCGCAAAACATTCGCAAAGTATCGCTGAATTTACAAAGGGATTAACACAAACCTAACTGCATACACCGCCAAGTGAGGACGAATGGTCTATCGCCGATATACTTGCTCATCTACGCTCGTGTGCCGATATGTGGGGAAGTGCGATCGAAACAATTCTCGCACAAGATAAACCAACCAGCAAAGCTGTTAACCCAAGAACCTGGATCGAACAAACAGATTACCCTGAACAGAAATTTCAGACTTCGTTCCGTGTTTTTTCAAAACAACGCTCCAAGCTATTGTCAATCCTGAAATCTTTACCGAAGAAAAGCTGGTCACGTTCAGCAGTCATCACCGGAGCAGGAAAACCTCTTGAACGAACCCTGTTCTTTTATGCACACTGGCTTGCCACCCGTGAACGGACGCATGTGAAATAGATCGGACGTAGCGCGAATGCGATGCGAACGCAAATTGAATTCAGATAAGCTTTAAAACGAAAAAGTCCGCCTGTTTCATTATAGGCGGACTTCGTGTTTCTCTTGCTCTCCCATTTATAGTATACAGAATTCAGAAGGCAAATGCAATAGCGATTAATGGCAGTTTTTTTCCTGCGCCGAAAGTTGTACAATGCGGTTCGATTCACCCACCTCACAAAAGGAGAATAGGAATGCAGATACTGTTATCGACGATCGGCTCGCGCGGCGATGTCCAGCCATTGGTGGCACTTGGTTTGCAATTGAAGGAACTCGGACAGGATGTCCACATGTGTGTGCCACCCGACTTCCGCGAATGGATCGAGGGTCTCGGCATGACGGTCACACCCATCGGCCCCGAGTTACGTTCGACCGGCAAGACCAATCCCATGGCAGCCCGCCCCATGCCCGAGCAGATCCGTCAGATGATGGAAGGCACGGTGGCCGCGCAATTCGAGACGATCAGCGTCGCGGCCCAGGGTTGCGACCTCATCGTGGGCGCAACGGCCCTTCAGGTTGCAACGCCATCCATAGCAGAGAAGATGGAAGTCCCATATTTCTTCGCCGCCTACTGCCCGGCGGTCCTTCCATCTTCACATCATGCGCCGCCCGTCCTTCCAGGATTGGGAGATAAGCCCGTGGCCATGGCCGATTACAGCGAGCTCTGGGAAAAGGATGCGGCACGCTGGAACGCTCAATGGAAGGACATCCTCAACTCGCATCGGACGAAGCTCGGGCTGGATCCCGTCAGCAATGTGCGGGGCCATATTTTGACGGACCAGCCCTGGCTGGCGGCTGATCCCACGCTCGGACCTTGGGATGATCCCGCTGACGCGTCTGTTTTCCAAACTGGAGCCTGGCTCATCAAGGATGAACGTCCGCTTGACCCGGAGCTGGAAGCGTTCCTCGATGCCGGCGATCCGCCCATCTATTTTGGCTTCGGCAGTATTAGTGCACCAGAAGGACTGAGCCGGGCGATGATCGAATTCGGCGCGCGCCCTCGGAGGCCGCGCCATCCTTCTGCGCGGCTGGGCAGATTTGTCTCTTTTGGATAACGAACCGGATTGCATCGCCATCGGCGAGGTAAACCATCAGGCATTGTTCAAACGAGTTGCCGCGGTCGTCCATCATGGCGGCGCAGGGACCACGCACGCTGCGACACGATCAGGCGTACCGCAAGTTCTCATTCCGCAACATTACGATCAATATTATTGGGCAGGCAGAGTCCAGGAACTTGGTATCGGAACCGCGCACGCGTCAAGCGCGCCAACTACCGAATTGTTGACAAATGCGCTGGAGGGAATCCTTCAACCCGCTCTGGCTGATCGTGCCAAATCCATCGCGGATGAAATCCGCGCGGATGGGACATTGGTCGCTGCCCAGCGATTGCTACGGACCTCAACATAGTATATTTATGAGTAGCACTGGCAGAATAATTAACGTCTTGTACAAAGAGGGAGTATTATGAAAATATTTGTTACCGGAGCGTCAGGCTTCATCGGCTCTGCCGTCACGAATGAGCTCATCAGTTCAGGCCATGAGGTTATTGGACTTGCACACTCTGACGAGGCTGCTGAAACCATAGCGAAAGCTGGGGCTACACCACTACGTGGATCATTGGAAGATCTGGATAGTCTCAAGCAGGGAGCTGGTGAATCAGACGGAGTCATAAATCTCGGTTTTAACCATGACTTCTCACAATTTGGCGCATCGGTTCAAGCCGAGGCACGAGCCATTGAGATCATGGGAGAAGTTCTAAAAGGCACTGGTCATCCACTGATTATTGCTTCGGGAGGCCCTACACTTTCTGAAAAATTTGACGAGAATGTTTCCATAAATCCACGCGAAGCGATTGCACGGAAAGTTCTGGAGTTCGCCCAACAGAATGTGCGTTCTGCCGTGGTAAGACTCCCTCCTACTGTTCATGATGAGACCAAGTGCGGTTTTGTCAGTATTTTAGGAGACATTGCTCAGCGGACAGGAGTTTCTGGCTATGTGGGTGACGGAACTAACCGTTGGTGCTCAGTACATCGTTTGGACGCCGCCCACTTGTTTTGTTTGGCACTGGCAAAAGCACCCGCAGGCTCTGTTCTGCAGGGTATCGGCGATGAGGGCATTCCGCTTAAAGAAATTGCTGCAAGAATCGGCGCACGTCTTAACGTGCCCGTTCGTTCTATTGCAAGCGAAGATGTAGAGAAACATTTTGGCTTCCTGGGCAGAGTAGTGGGAACTGATATTCCAGCCTCGAGTGCCATTACACTGAAACTACTTGACTGGCGACCAACCCATCCAGGTTTGCTTGACGATCTCGACCACGGTCATTTCTTCAATAGCCTATCATAGCGGCTAGTGGAATGTATGATAAGTAATTCAACATAGTCCTGATGATTTTTTTGTTGCCCAGACGTGCAAGTCGCGACGCGTCCACGACCAGTTGATGGGTTGAGCCCATAAGCGACTATGTTCTGGTGTACTGGCATAGAGATGGTCAATCAGATGTTGGCGGCTGGTCCAATTGCCGCGTTGCAAATAACGCACATCAAAACTTTTCAGCAGGAGTTCAGCTTGATTGAGCCAAGAAGCATGGGCAGGCGTAAACAAGATTCGTAGCCGTGAGTCATAATGCGATTTCAGAAAGGAAAGCGTTGCGGCCGAGATGTGGCTGGGACCGCCATCCCAAATCAAGTGCACGCGTCGAAATGAGTGAAAAGGTTGCAGCAAGCTGGGCAACGCTCGGCACAGGTGCTCACCATCGTTTTTATCCAAGCAGCAACTGCGCAGGTGTCGGTTGTAGATGTTGAGCAGGACCAGAAAGTTGACGATACCATGCCGCTCATACTCAAACTTCTGGCGTTCAATTTGACCTGAGCGCATGGGTTGAGTCGGATGCACTGGCTGGAGGGCTTGAATGTTTGGCTTTTCATCCAAGGCTAAAGCAATCTCGTCTTTCGCCTGGCGCGCCTCGATCCTTTCATATAACCACAAAATGCAACCTGCCCGTTGTAGGAACTCTGCGTTCAGTGTGGGCGTACTCCATGCGGTTGCAGGTCCGCATGGCGTAGGATGAGCGACACAGTGGCATGAGCGATATGCGGTGCCAAACCTCGCTGCACCACGTTTTCTGCCAAACTCCGGGTCGACCAGTGTGTCATTTCCAGACCCACGCCACTGGGCTCACAACAAGCCAGTTGTTCAATCGACACACGTTGTAAGGCTGTGATTTCTCGAGGTCGACCCGAGCGAGGTTCATCGTAAAGGGCATGCAAGCCAACTGATTCGTACCGACGACTGATGCACCAAATGCCAAAGCGCGTCTTGCTCACTTGCTGACACAAATCGCTGACCAATGTTTTCGGATTTTTCATTGCCAACAACACACGCCCTCGTCGCACGCTCCGTTGTTCGGTTCGACCATCGTTTAGCAATCGCTCGATTTCATGGATAGCGGATTGGCTCAGTCGTACGGTTTTTGGTTTCCGTCTTCTCATACAAAACTCCGTGAAAGATGTTGTATGAGAAGTATAAGGTCGTCAAGGTGTCACGACTATGTTGAATTACTTTTCAAACGCGCCACTAGTGCCAGGGTTTTCTTGCAATTCACTTGCTCATAAATACCATTGCGCAACGGTGTGATGTCCGCAGGCAAGTTTCGATAATCATTCAATTGATGAAATCGCCTTTCAAAGTAACCGACGCCCTGCGTTTATGCCGGGCGCTATTTTTTATAAACCTTAAGTTTGGATACAACCATAATAGATTTGGCTAAGTCAGTTTCTCCTTTCTTATATAAGATTACACCAAGAAAAGGAGCACTATGAAAATCATTGTTACGGGTTCCCTGGGAAGCATCAGCAAACCGCTGACAGAACAGTTGGTCAAAAACGGACATTCCGTTACAGTAATCAGTCGTAAAGCTGAAAGGCAAAAGAATATTGAAGCCTTGGGCGCAAAAGCTGCCATTGGTACCATGGAAGATGCGAATTTTCTTGCAGCTACTTTTTCAGGGGCGGATGCTGTGTATTGCATGATTTCTTCAGGCGATGCACATACAATTTTCCACAACTACAAACAAGCCATTCAACGAACGAATGTAAAACGCGTGGTTCATCTTAGCAGCGTGGGCGCTCACACAGATAAAAACAATGGTTTTCTGCGAGATTTCTACGTCGCAGAAAATATCTTAGGAGAGTTGTCAGCGGACTTAGCCATTACGCACCTGCGTGCCGGTGGTTTTTATTCCAATTTATATCGCTATGTAAATGCAATCAAAACACAAGGTGTGATCTCATCAAACTATGGCACAGATGACAAAACGCCCTGGGTTTCACCTACGGATATTGCCGCCGTTGTTGCAGAAGAAATTGTCACACCGCTTGAAGGAAGAAAAGTCCGTTATGCGGCAAGTGACGAAGCCACTTGTAACGAAGTGGCAAGTACATTAGGTGCAGCCATCGGAAAGCCTGATTTGAAATGGGTGCTTATTTCTGATGAACAACTGCGAAGCGAGTTGATCGCATCTGGCATGCATCCAGCTATTGCCGAAGGTTTTGTAGAAATGAATGCAGGGACACACAGCGGCGAGGTGTGTGAAGATTATTTCCGTAACAGACCCACTTTAGGAAAAGTAAAGATCGCAGATTTTGCAAAAGAATTTGCCGTTGTGTTCAATGGATAAGGATTATCATTGTCTCATGGCAAATAAAGGACCGAATCGAATCAAAACAATCGCCGGATTTCACCGCCTCAGAGGCCTGTCGAAACCTGAACACCCGTTAATCAGCGTGGTGGACTTTGCTCCTCTCAAGCTTCTACCTGGAAATGACTCCATGAGTTGGGCCTTTGATTTTTATTCCATCTCGCTTAAGAGAGGCTCCAGTGCCCCAATTAAATACGGCCATCAGGAATATGATTTTGACGAAGGGACCATGTTCTTCCTGTCTCCTGGTCAGGTTTTCAAGATTGAAGCTGAGCACAATCCGGGGTCAAAACTTTCGGGCTGGATGCTGCTCATCCATGCTGATTTTTTATGGAATACTCCTTTAGCCAAAAGCATAAAACGATACGAATATTTCGGCTATTCGGTCAATGAGGCCTTGTTTCTTTCAGAGAAAGAAGAAGCAACGATCACCAACCTCATCCAAAACATTCAGCACGAATATCACGCCAACATCGACAAATGCAGTCAGGATATCATCATTGCACAGATCGAATTGTTGCTTAAATACTCGGAGCGATTTTATCAACGTCAATTCATTACGCGCAAAATCACCAACCACCAAATCTTGAACCAATTGGAAGAGCTTCTGGCAGACTATTTCAACAGTGAGGATCTGGTCACAAAAGGATTACCCACCGTCCAGTCCATTGCCAGGACTTTGAATGTATCGCCCAATTATTTAAGTGGCTTGCTCAAAGTGTTGACCGGACAAAGCACACAGCAACACATCCACGAAAAGTTGATCGAAAAAGCCAAAGAGAAACTCTCCACCACCGATTTGTCCGTCACAGAGATCACTTATGAACTGGGGTTTGAACATCCACAGTCTTTCAGCAAATTATTCAAGACGAAAACAAATCTTTCCCCCTCCAAGTTTCGGCAGTCATTTAATTAAAGAAACCTTATCTCGAAATAGTCAACATCCCGCATCATTTACACGGATGCGGGACGTATCTTTTTTGATAGTGGCTCAAAAGAAGTAATGCCCTTCGTAGGGCGGGATATTATCCCGCGCCACGTCACTTCCTCGTATACGGCTACTTTTTTTTACCTGTGAGCAGATAACACAAACTAAAAAAATTAATGCTGATTCAAGTATCCAGAAATGACCGTATCATAATGCGCGGTGGATTGGAATCCTTTGATGGCGAGGTGCTTGCGCATGGCAGAAGGAATATCACCTTTGCGAAGCACTTCAAGAACGTGGGTATAATCTGCCGGCTCGCAGACGAGGGTCACACGCTCATGGTTTTTCGCCGCGGCACGGATGAGGGTCACGCCCCCGATGTCGATGTTCTCGATCACCTCGGCGTAAGAAACTTTTTCTTTGGCGATAGTCTGCTCGAATGGGTAGAGATTGACCACCACCAGGTCGATGTAATCCCAACCGAGATCGAGCAACTGCTGATGATCTTCCTCGGTGGGACGAGCGAGTAAGCCGCCGTGAATCGCGGGATGGAGAGTCTTAACCCGTCCGCCGAGGATTTCCGGCGACTGGGTGTAATCCGCCACTTCGGTCACGGAGAGTCCATTGTCACGTAGCAGTTTGGCGGTGCCACCGGAGGCAAGCAGAGTCCAGCCGAGGCCAGCAAGAGACTTGGCGAATTCAATGATTCCAGTTTTGTCGTGAACAGAGAGAATGGCGATGGGCATAAGATTTTCCTTAATTGAAAGCAGTTTTATATTCGGATTCCAAGATAGATACAGCTTGAACAGGAGTAACGGTTCGAATACCAAACTTTGTAAACAGCTCTTTTATTATTGTTTGGCGAAAAATTTTTCTATCTAAGGTAACAAACAAATCATTGTGTTGCAAATGATGTTCGTAAAGAATGGCTATGTCATAAATGTCGCCTTCATTAAGTTTTGATTTACTTCCTATAATAACTTGTTTTATTCTTTCAAACTCATTGGCTTGATCGTCCGAAGCTATTACCGCATCATAGCCCAACTTTGAAACGCCTAATATGAGAACAGAAACAGTTTTATTGTATTCACCAAGAAACTGAAAGGTATCTATCCATTTTTGGTGTCGGCTTTCATCCGCTCCTGACTTCTCTAAATTCATTAGAGTTTCATTTATAGATTTTTTAGAAACCCAAAGGGTAAGTTTCTTCCCACTATAAGCTTTTTGTAATTTTTCCAAAGCAGCAATGTTACTTTGATCAGTAAAGTCATCCGGTAAATGTAAAAATGGAATAATGCAACTTGTATCTAGCGTCAGGTTAGGAGTCCTAAAACTATCTCCTATCAATTTTTGGAGAGTTTCCACCAGCAACTTGTGTTCTACCTCGTAAATCCGGGCTTCAAGAGATTCCAGCGTCTCGTCTGGATGTATGAGAACCAGCTCGGTGCCGAGTACAGGGCCGTTATCCACGCCTTCATCAGGGACGAGATGAACCATAACGCCCGTCTGATCGATCTCGCCGCGTTGATAGGCATTGAAGGCACGTTCGATAGCATGTGTACCGGGGAAGCTTCCGGGCAAAGCAGGATGTAAGTTAATTACGCGGTTGGGAAAGTGATTGAGAAAAGAGGAGGTCAAAATCCGCATCCAGCCAGCCAGGATTACGTAGTCAGGTAAATGGGTAGACACGTGGGCAGCCAGGCGCGCATCATAGTCGCGGCGGGATTCATTCGCTTGTTTGGGAAAATGGATCGCATCGACACCCGCGTTTTTGGCACGCGTGACTCCATAGGCATCCGCTTTGTCCGAGATAACGGACACGATCGAAGCAGGCAGTTCTCCGCTGGCACAAGCATCGAGGATGGCTTGCAGGTTGGAGCCGTTACCGGAAATGAGGACGACAAGACGTTTCATAAATGAAGAAGTCAGAATGATGAATGCGGAATAATTCAGAATTCTGCATTCATCATTCTACATTTCCTAATGGTGGAACAATCGGACGCCAGAAAAAATCATGGTCATGCCATATTCATTCGCAGCTCGAATCACATCCGCATCACGCGTCGAGCCGCTGGGCTCCAAGACATATTTAACACCACTGACCGCGGCGCGGTCGATCGAGTCGCGGAAGGGGAAGAAGGCATCGGAGCCGAGAGCCACGGAATCAAGCTTGGAGATCCAGTTCCGTTTTTCGTCCGGAGTCAGTTGTCGGGGAGTCTGAACGAAGATATCGCCCCAGGCCACTTTTTCATTGGGCGTTGCATCATCCCGCAGGAACTGATCAATGGCGTTGTCGCGATCCGGGCGTTTGATACCAGGCTTGAAAGGTAAATCCAAAACGGAGGGATGCTGCCGTAGAAACCACAGATCCGCCTTCTGACCGGCGAGGCGCACACAATGAATGCGCGACTGCTGCCCGGCACCCACGCCGATCGTTTGGCCATCCATAACGAAACAAACAGAATTGGATTGCGTATACTTCAACGTGATCCAGGCCAGGGTGAGATCGCGCAACGCAGAAGGAGGCAATTCTTTTTGCGTTGTAACAATGTTCGTGAAATCGGAAGAGGTGACAGAACGATCATGGCGGCGCTGCTCAAAGGTGATACCAAATATCTGGCGCGTTTCTTGCGCGGAAGCCGGCTCATAAGCCGGATCCATTTGAACGATGGAATATTTGCCTTGTTTTTTATTTTTGAGAATTTCCAGGGCGGCCGGTTCGTAAGCGGGTGCGATAATTCCATCGGAAACTTCGCGGGCGATCAGCCGCGCGGCCAACTCATCCACTGTGTCTGATAAGGCGATCCAATCGCCGAACGAAGAAAGACGATCGGTGCCGCGGGCACGCGCGTAGGCGGTCGCCAGTGGAGAAAGTTCCATATCGTCCACGAAGTAAATTTTCTTTAGGACGTCTGAAAGTGGAATCGCCACTGCCGCACCTGAAGGGCTGACATGTTTAAAGAAGCAGCCGCGGAAAGATTCAGTGCAGCCTTCAATTCGCGCACCAACTGCCAGGAGTTGAGCGCGTCAAGCAGATTGATAAATCCGGGGGAACCGCCAAGCACAGTGATGGGCAATTCAGCGTTGTCTTTTAAAAGACACGCGCCGGAGATTGTTGGGGGTTTGTGCCATAGCGCAATTTGAGTTCAGTGGGCATATCGATTTTCCTATCCTGAGATTATGATTTCAGCATGACTTTCTTTTCTCCCGCCACCAATTTTCCAATCAGAAAAGTTTGCTCGGGGATACTTTCTTGAATTTTAGCAGCAATCTCCCGGTCCACGATCATTACCATCCCAATGCCCATATTGAAGACACGAAGCATTTCTTCAAGCTCGATCTCGCCGCGCGCTTGGATGAGATCAAATAACGGCGGGATGGGCCATGAACCGAGATGGATTTCAGCATCCAAATTCTTCGGCAATACGCGTGGAATATTTTCAAGGAAACTCCCACCGGTCAGATGGGCAAGGGCTTTTACTTGAGAAAGAAGAGGCTGAAGCACAGAAAGATAAGAGCGATGCGGAGCCAGAAGTGCGTCAGCGAGGGAACAACCCAGTTCAGGAAAAATTGTATCGAGAGGCAGATCCGCAAAGATTTTGCGGATGAGCGAATATCCGTTGGTATGCAGACCGCTGGATGCCAACCCGATCAGCATATCGCCGGCATGTAGATTTTGACATGGCAGAATCTCCTCCCGCTCCACCACCCCGAGGATTGTTCCCGCCACATCGAATTCACCCGGCTGATACACGCCGGGCATCTCCGCCGTTTCGCCGCCGAGCAAAGCCATGTCCGCCGCTTTGCACGCCACCGCGATGCCTGTGACCACTTCGGCAGCCTGTTCGGAATTCAACATGGACGTAGCAAAGTAATCCATGAAGAACAACGGACGCGCGCCCTGCACGAGAATGTCGTTAATGCAGTGATTGACAATGTCGTGACCGATGCTACGATAACGGCCAACCGAGGCGGCGAGTTTGACCTTGGTACCCACACCATCTGTTGATGCAACCAGCACAGGAGATTTCATATCTTTCAAGGCAGAGGCATCAAACAGCCCACCAAAGGAACCGATACCCGCGAGCACGGATTCGTTATATGTGGCGCGGACAGATTCTTTCATAAGTTCGACGGCGCGGTTACCCGCGTCGATATTCACGCCAGAGGAACTGTAATCCGATTTCGTCACACTGCTTCCTCCAACGCACGATGCGCAATATCTTCCCGATATTGCCTTCCATCGAATGAAACCTTTGTCACATTCGAATAAACCGTATTCACGGCCGATGCAATATCCTTCTCCCAGGCTGTCAGCCCAAATACACGTCCGCCGGCCGTGCTAATTTCTTTATTTTGAAACTTCGTCCCCGCGTGGAAACAAATCATGTTATCAGGCAACGCTTCGATTGTCACAAGCTTTCCAATTTCAGCTTTTTCAGGATAACCTTTACTGGCCAATACAACACATACTGACGCTCCATTCTTCCAATGGATGTTCACATCATCAAGCTTTCCGTTTACACAAGCTTCGGCAATTTCCAACAAATCCGTTTCGAGTAACGGAAGCACAACCTGAGTTTCAGGGTCACCTAAACGACAATTGAACTCCAAGACGCGAAGGCCATCTTTTGTCAGCATCAAGCCCGCATATAACACACCGATGAAATTCCGATCTTCACTTCGTAATCCATCCACGGCAGGTACTAAAACTTTTTCGATGGCTTCTTGCAACAAGTCATTCTTAAATACTGGTGCCGGGGCGTATGCGCCCATGCCGCCCGTGTTGGGTCCATGATCGCCATCGAGCAGACGCTTGTGATCTTGTGCCGGAATCATAGGAAGGACAGTTGTCCCATCCGTAAACGCCATCAGCGACACTTCCTGCCCGGTCATTCGCTCCTCAATGACAAGTTCCGCGCCCGCGTCGCCAAACGTTTTCTTCACCAGAATATCTTCCAGCGTGGACACCGCTTCTGCATCCGTTTCAGGCAAAATCACACCCTTCCCCGCGGCCAAACCAGAAGCTTTGATGACCATCGGGTAATCAACCGATTTCAAATAACGGATGGCTTCATCCAATTTTGTAAAGGTTGCATAGCGCGCGGTTGGGATATGATGGCGCGCCATGAAATCCTTGGCGAAGACCTTCGATGCCTCGATTTGCGCCGCAGCCTGGCTCGGCCCAAAACAGTGGATTCCTGTTGCCGAAAGCAAATCCACTATTCCCGCAGCCAGAGGCGCTTCCGGCCCAACCAGGACAAGGTCAATACCTTTTTCTTCGCAAAAATGGATCACCGCGGCATGATCGTTGACATCCAGCGAAACATTCTCACCGCAAGCTGCTGTCCCTGGGTTGCCAGGCGCGATATAAAGTTTCGTCAGCCGCGGTGATTGAGTCACCTTCCAGGCCAGCGCGTGTTCACGACCACCCGAACCGATCAGCAAAATATTCGTCATAGCTTGTTACCGAAGACTTTTTTCAAAACCCGTTTTGACAGTTTCACTATTGATCTGAATAGGATATTGTCCTGTAAAACACGCCTGACAATAGCCGTCCGTGCGACCCACCGCGCGCATCATTCCATCCACAGACAAATAATACAGGCTGTCGGCGTCCACGTAAACGCGAATCTCTTCCACCGTCCGCTTATGAGCGATCAGATTTTCCTGTCCTCCCATATCCACGCCCATAAAACAGGGATGCTGAATCGGCGGACAGGTAATCGCCACATGCACTTCTTTTGCTCCTGCGTTGCGAAGCAGTTTAATTAAAGGTCCCGTCGTATTTCCACGCACGATGCTGTCATCGATCATCACGACGCGTTTATCCAATACATTCTGGTTGATCACATTGAACTTTAATGCCACCCCGCGTTTACGCAGTGAATCAGTTGGTTCGATGAACGTCCGTCCCACGTATCGGTTTTTGATAAAACCATCGTTATAGGGAATCCCGCTCACCCGTGAAAACCCGACCGCGGCGGGAATCGAAGAATCAGGGACAGGAATCACTACATCCGCAAATCCATCTGCTGCATTTATCCGTGTATCCGTTTTCAATCCGTTGAGCCCATCCGTTTCCCATCCGTGCATCCGTTTATCATCCGTTGAACCCATCCGTGCATCCGTTCCCCATCCGTTGAGCACTTCCTTGGCCAACTCCTCCCCCAATCTCTGCCGTACGTGATGGACATTGATCCCATCCCAGACCTGGTCAGGACGTGCAAAATAGATATGTTCAAACACACACATGGAAGCGGGCGTTACCGGTGGAACCGCCTGCATCACTTTGAGCGCGCTATTCGACAGGGACACCACTTCCCCCGGCTTGACATCGCGAATCGCTTCACATCCCAGCGTTTGCAAAGCACCGGTCTCCGAAGCGACAGCATGTCCGCCTCCCGGTAGCAGCCCGATACACAGGGGACGGAATCCCCTGGGATCGCGCACTGCGTAGACACAATCACGGGTGAGAATTACCAGTGAATAGGCGCCCACCCATTTCTGCATCGCAGTCCTGATTCTTTCCTCCCAGGTCGCGCCACCGTTACGCGCCAACATCATCGTCATCACTTCGGTATCAGAGGAGGAAGAAAAACCCACGCCCTGCTCCATCAATTCATTACGCAATTCCGCTGAGTTAACCAGATTTCCATTATGAGCCAACGCCAACGGCCCATGAATCGTTTCGATCATGAATGGTTGTGCATTCCGCAACAGTGATGAGCCAGTCGTTGAATAACGCGTATGCCCAATGGCATAATCGCCCTTCAAATTATCCATGGCGGCGGGTGTGAACACATGCGAGACCAGTCCCACATCCTTATACATCGACATTGTTTTTCCGTCTGCGACAGCCATACCGGCTGCTTCCTGCCCGCGATGCTGCAAAGCATACAATCCAAAGAAGGTCATGCGCGCCACATCTTCATGCGGCGCGAAAATGCCCAGAACGCCGCACTCTTCCTTTGGCAACTCATCAAAATTGATCATACACTTTCCTTATCTGATTGAGTTTTTCCTGCAACCTTTCGACATCCTTTTCAACCAGCGTAATATGACCCAATTTACGTTTGGGTCGTGGAACTTTATCATACAAGTGCAAATGCGCACCTTCGATCTTCAGGATGGATGTCTCATCTGGAGGCGTTCCAATCAAATTGACCATCGCACAAACCCCGCGCGGACGCGTGCTCCCAAGCGGCGCATCGGTCACTGCCCGCACCTGATTCTCAAACTGAGACGTCCCCGCCCCTTCAATCGTCCAGTGCCCGCTATTATGGACGCGCGGCGCCATTTCATTGGCCAGTAATCGACCATCCTTTTCGAAGAACTCGATCGTCAACACACCGACATAATCCAAAGCGGACATCACTCTGGTTGCATATTCTTCGGCTTGCTTTTGTAATTCTGCCGATACATTTCCTGTCACAAGTGACAAGCGCAAAATCCCATCACGGTGATGATTTTCGATCAGCGGATAAAACCTCGTCGCACCCGATTTATTTCGTACAGCTATAACGGATAATTCTCGGTCAAAGGAAATGAACTCTTCTAAAATGGAATCTACTGCTTTTTCAGCCACTAATTCTGCTTGAGAATGAACAATGCTTTGACCTTTGCCATCGTATCCCATACGACGAGTCTTCAGCACGGCGGGGAATCCAATACTATCCGCTTCATATTCGCGCATCCGTTTTGCATCCGTTGACTGCATCCGTTCCGCATCCGCTGAGAACTTCGGCGTGGGAATCCCCAATTCACAGAAAAAGGATTTCTCCACAAATCGATCCTGTGCCTTCTCTAATGCCATCGGCGGTGGATACACAGGGACAAGCTTCTCGAGATGTCGCGCCGCATCCACAGGGACATTTTCAAACTCATACGTCACTACATCCAATCCATCCACAAACTGGTCGAGTGCGGACATGTCAGCGTAATCTAATGCCAAATGGTCAGCGAGCAGGCCCGCAGGTGAATCAGAGGCGGGGTCGAGGAAACGAAAGTGGTATCCCAACGGATAGCCTGCCAGGGCCAGCATCCGTCCCAATTGTCCCGCGCCTAAAATGCCAATCGTTTTCATCCATGCTCTTCCCGCGGATCAGGATGATCCAGAACGGATTGCGTTTGTCTGGCACGATAGGCCATGAGTGCCTCATGATATTCTTCATGCTTGTTGGCGATAACGGCCGCCGCAAGCAAGGCAGCATTGACCGCGCCCGCACGACCGATGGCAAGCGTGCCAACGGGAATCCCGGCTGGCATCTGCACAATGGAAAGCAGGGAATCCAAACCGTTGAGCGCCTTCGACTGGATCGGCACACCGAACACCGGCAGATGCGTCTTGGCCGCGACCATACCCGGCAGATGCGCCGCGCCGCCCGCCCCGGCGATGATCACTTCGATGCCGCGCTTGTGAGCAGACTCCGCAAACTGGAAGAGCAGATCAGGCGTGCGATGCGCCGAGACGATTTTGACTTCGCAGGGAATCTTGAGTTCGTCGAGAGTCTGGGTAGCATGTTCCATCGTCTCCCAATCGGACCTGGAACCCATGATGACGGCAATCAGAGGATTGGTCATAACAGCTCTTTTAGATTCTTGAGCAATCGTTCTTCAATGGGATACCCACCTGCTTTAAAGGTTTCGCCGGTGAGCATTTCATAAATGGCAATGTAGCGTTCGCTGGCAGAAGCCCACAAATCAGAAGACATGATGGGTGGTTCGCCGTCGCCGCGATAATCTTTTTCCGTGTAGGCAATGCGGACGAATTCCTTGTCGAAATTCTCGGGTTCAAGACCGCTTTTAAAATGATCCTCGTACGTCTCGCCGCGCCAAAAGCGGGAGGAGTCCGGCGTATGGACTTCATCGATCAACATTACAGAACCAGCCTCGGTCAACCCAAACTCATATTTTGTATCGACCAAAATCAGCCCCGCTCTTTTGGCAACTTCCTGTCCATATCTAAAAATTGCCAACGCGGCGATCTGCACCTGATTCCACGTTTTGGCATCAAGCAGGCCTTTGCTTACCACTTCATCACAGGTCAAACGTTCATCATGACCAGTCGGTCCGCCCTTGGTCGTCGGCGTGATGATCGGCTCGGGCAGTTGTTCGTTCTTCCGTAAGCCATCGTTGAACTGATAGCCATAGATCTCACGCTCGCCCAAAGAATAACGATGCCACAAAGCCGTAGAAGTCACACCGGTGATATAGCCGCGTACCACGACTTCAACGGGAATAGGTTTTACCTTTTTAACAATGGCAGCATTTGGATCGGGAATCGAGATTAAGTGATTCGGGATGAGCGCTTCAGTTTGTTTGAACCACCAGGCAGATAACTGATTCAAAACCTGTCCTTTATAGGGAACCAGGGCAAGCACGCGATCGAAGGCGGACAAGCGATCGGTGGTAACAATCAAGCGTTTGCCATCAGGCAGGTCGTACCAGTCGCGTACTTTGCCCAACTGTTTTCCTTCCAGGGGTAGAGTCGTATTGGCCAGGGCCAGAGGAATCAATTCGAGTAATTTTTCGTGATCGACCATATCTATTCACACCTCCATGTTGAGGCTACTACAAAGCACTGGCATATTTCACACCGTTTTCAAATAACATCAATCCGCTACCCCCTCTTTCACCGCGCGCATAACGCGGATGCTGATAATCAAAAATATGATTTTCAGGATGAGGCATCAATCCCAGTACGTTACCTTGAGGGTTACAAATGCCGGCAATGTCGAGAATAGAGCCGTTCGGGTTGGCAGGATAATCTCCGTTGGCAGGCGAGCGGTCCGGGCAAACATAAGTGAGAGCAATTTGGTCTTGAGCAGTGAGGGTATTGATATAAGTTGAATCGGATGTTTGGAAATTTCCTTCGCCATGTGCGATGGGACAAGTGATATTCTCCTCCAGATCTCTTGTCCAGATGCAGGTTTGGGAAACGGGCAGGAGGTTCACCCAGCGACATTCGAAGTGACCACCTTCGTTGAAGGTGAGGGTGGCGCCCTCACCCCTCACCTCTCTCCCCGCTTCGACTACGCTGGCGCTCCGCTCAGCGCGAGAGGATTTGCCTGGCAGTATGCCCGCCTTCACCAGTGCTTGAAAGCCATTACAGATTCCAATCACAGGTTTACCAGAATCAATGAAGGCTGAAATCTCATCAACGAAGTAGGAGGTCAGGTCAATGGCCAGGAGTTTGCCGGCGCCCAACGCATCCGCATAGGAAAAGCCGCCGGGTACGATGAGCAGTTGAAAATCGCGCCAGCGCGTTTTGCCAGATCGCAATTCATTCAAGGGAACGCCCACAGCTTCCGCACCGGCCAGAGTCAATGCCTGCATCACGTCCAGATCCCGGTTGGTTCCATAGGCTTGGAGAACAAGTGCTTTTGGTTTCATGGTTTTTGATTCCAGGCCTCGATCAAATCAGATAAAGGCAGATTCAAAATAGTGATTCCGTTAAACGAGGCTGTCAGGATTTGCGTCTCGATTGTCCTTCCAATGGGTGTTACCGGAAGTTGAGCGAATAATTTTAAGAACGCTTCTTTATCTTGTTGGCGAACCTCAACCAATAACGTACCTGTTGTTTCGCCGAACAAAACACGCGTCGCATCATTTTCGTCGTATTCGAGCTGCATGCCCAATCGCCCGCCGATACACATCTCCGCTGCAGCGACGGCCAGCCCACCTTCGGAAAGATCATGAGCCGAACGGATGAGTCCGCTTGTCATAGCTTGATGCAAGGCAGCATACACTTTCGGCGTAGTTTCATTTACGTCTGGAACCTGCTCGCTGGATGGTTGCCAAGTCACCAATGAAAAATGTGATCCGCCAAAAAGCGGTTGAAACTGGCCGACCAGATAGATATCGTTATCAGCTGCTTTTAAGTCCATCGTGACAGCCCCCCGGACGTTATCGATCAAGCCAATGGCCGAGATCAATAAGGTTGGCGGGATGGCATGATGCTGACCATCCGAGCCGAGATATTCGTTATTGAGCGAATCTTTTCCGCTGATAAAAGGCGTTCCATATAACAGAGCCGCGTCTTTGCAGCCACGCGCTCCTTCGAGTAACGTGCCCATCGTCTCGGGACGAAGCGGATCGCCCCAGCAAAAATTATCGAGCACGGCAATACGCCCGGGGTCCGCGCCGACGGCCACCGCGTTGCGAACGGCCTCATCCATCACTGCCCGCGCCATACGATAGGCATCACGTTTGCCATATTCAGGATTAATGCCGTTCGAAAGCACAATGCCTTTGTCTCCTTTTGTGCCGATGGGTTTGATCACCGTCGCATCAGAAGGCGCATCGGCTTCATTGCCGGTCAAGGGCTTGAGGACTGTACCGCCTTGCACTTCGTGATCATAAATACGAATCACAGGCGCCTTGCTGGCAATGTTGGGATGAGAAAGTAACTTCAACAGAATTTCATTTGGATCGATATCAGATCTCGGCTCATCCAACATGCGAGTATCATTTTTTGTTTTTTCAGTGACAGCTTTCAACTGTCTCTGCGGAATACCCTCATGCAAAAATTCGTTATCCAAATCAAGGACAACCTGATTATCGTAACGCACCACCAAACGTCCCGCGCCGGTAAACAGACCGGCATCAGTTAACTCGGTATCGAAGGTATCACAAAGATCCTGCAATGCAGACAAACTTTCAGCGGGGACCGCCAGCACCATGCGTTCCTGTGCTTCGGAGAGCCAAATCTCCCAGGGAGCCAGACCGGCATATTTAAGTCGCACTTGACAAAGTTCAACATCCACACCAATCGATGAGGCCATCTCCCCCACTGCTGAGGAAAGCCCACCGGCGCCGCAGTCGGTGATGGCGTGATAAAGATTCAGGTCGCGCGCTCGCGTGATGACATCGATCAAGCCTTTTTCGGTGATCGGATCGCCGATTTGCACGGAGGCACCTGCAACTTCCCCAGTTTGCGCGTCCATGGTCATGGAGGAAAAGGTGGCACCGCGCAGACCATCGCGTCCGGTACGTCCGCCCAGAATGATCACTCGATCACCGGTTTGCGGTGTATGAACATGTTTTCCTTTCGGCGCCAAACCCACACAGCCACAAAAGACCAATGGATTGGATGTATAGCCTTCATCGTAAAGGATCGCACCGTTGACCGTTGGGATGCCAATCTTATTCCCATAATCCTGCACGCCCCCCACCACGCCAGATTGAATGCGCCGCGGATGCAGAACACCTTCCGGTAATTGATCCGGATCGAAGTCTTGAGGGCCAAAACATAAGACATCGGTGTTGGCAATCGGCTTGGCGCTGACTCCCAACACATCGCGTATCACCCCGCCGACGCCTGTATTCGCACCGCCAAACGGTTCCACCGCTGAGGGGTGATTGTGCGTCTCCACTTTGAAGGAGACTTCAAACTCATCGTCAAAGTCAATAATGCCGGCGTTATCCACAAAAGCGGATAAGACCCACGGCGCATCGATCTGTTCTGTGGCTGCTTTCAAATAAGTTTTGATGAGGGAGTCGATTTCTCTTTCACCTCTATGTTCGGTGAGGGTGACTTTCGCTTTGAAGGTTTTATGAACGCAATGTTCGCTCCACGTTTGAGCAATGGTCTCAAATTCAACATCGGTAGGGTCGCGTTGTTCCCTGCTGTAATATTCCTGGATGGCTTTCATCTCCACCAAGTCCAGCGCCGCGCGACGGTCTTTGGAAAGAGCCAGAAGTTCCTCATCTGCTAAATTTCGAATGGGGATGATTTCCACGGTTCCACTTGATTCCGTTTCTTGTGGAAACGAGGGAGTGATCTCGCCCAGGGTCCAGTGATGAATCACAGGGTTGGCAAGAAGTTGTTTCGCAAATTTATTAACGGATCGGGAAAGTGAATCATCCGCTGAGGTTTCGAATTGCAGGAGAAAACGGAATCCGGTGGCGGCGCGTTGGACTCCCGCGAATCCCAATTCGTGCGCGGCGCGCACAATCTGCTCAGCGACCGGGTCCGTGACGCCCGGGCGCAAGGCAACTTCGATCATAAGGGTATCAGTCTCAGGCCGAGTTGGGGAGGCGGGAAGTTCCGTCCATGAGGCGGACTGAGTCACAGGGTCTGTTAAAAGTTTGAGAGCCAACTGTCGACAAACTTCCTGCGACAATTGGCCCTCGATGAAGTAGAGGTCCTGGACGATAACTTGCTGAAGGATGCGAAAGCCGAGTGCCTGCGCCTCCTTTAAATAGTACAAGGATCTTGGATCACGACGATTGGTTTGGATTATGAATTTATATACGGCCATGAATATTTGGCTATTTTACTCCCGTCCATTTGTCTAGTCAACGTTTCGCGATCTAGCAGAACTTAACTATCCTTCTTGTTAATTTGTATAGCCTGTCCCAATGAAATACCAATTGCTGTGTTCAAGAAGGCCCAAACAACGGGCTCTTTTACGTTTAGGACAATAGCTATGCCTGCTAGAACTAATGTGCCGCAAAAAGAAATTGCTTTAAATTCAGTAGATGTTAAATGGCGAGAAGCAGTTTTCTCAACTTTCCTTTTGTTAACTCGGTTTTTTGTCATGCCTTTCTCCAGACTTGGCAGGCATATTCCATAAAGTTGTCTTGACAATTCCATGAATCTTGCTTATTATTGCAAACATAGCTTACGGATTACAAAAGTATCCGTATCCTTGCCTCCAGTGCCCCTTGCCTGCCAAAGCTTTAGGGGCGCTGGTTTTAATTCTGCTAGCTACGTTGTGAATAATAAGTTTGTGTAGCGACTGCTAAACTATATAAGAATTTATGCAAGTTGAATCACGACGATTGGTTTGGACTATGAATTTATATACGGCCATGAATATTTGGCTATTTTACTCCCGTCCATTTGTCTAGTCAACAACCGAATTTTTCTGCTCCAGAATAACTTGTATAATACACATAGCCTGTTATGAAACTTCTTCGACTTCATGCTTCCGGTGATTTGCGCATCCATGAGGAACCAACGCCCCATTCCAAATCGGATGAAACGCTCGTACGCGTCAAGGCTGTGGGCATTTGTGGATCAGATTTACATTGGTTTTCAGAAGGGGAAATTGGTGATGCAAAACTGGCGCACCCATTGGTGCTGGGACATGAGTTTGCAGGAGAGAGCGAAGAAGGTCAACGCGTGGCGATCGATCCCGCCATCCCATGTGCATATTGTGATTATTGTGAGCGCGGACACCCAAACTTATGTGCCAATATGATCTTCGCCGGCCATGGTGAGCAGGATGGCGCACTAAAAGAGTGGCTGGCGTGGAATAAAAAAAGCATCATTCCGATTCCTGATTCATTGACGTATACAGATGGAGCCATGCTCGAACCACTCGGTGTTGCCATCCATGCGGTTGACCTGGGAAAGATCAAAGCAGGGATGAATGTGGGCGTCTTCGGCTGCGGACCGATCGGTCTGCTCATTCTTCAAGTGGCGAAGCTTTCGGGCGTGGCAAATATTATTGCAACAGATAAACTTCCCCACCGTGTCGAAGCGGCCAAAAGGTATGGAGCGAACCAGGCTTTTTTAGTGAGCGATCAAAACGACCTAGAGATGATGCAAACCGCAGTCCGGGAACGCGGTGTGGAAGTGGCCTTCGAAGCGGCTGGCGCGCAAGAGGCCATCGATAATGCGTTCGCTGCTGTTCTGCCAGGTGGCAAAGTCATCCTGGCAGGTATTCCCAATGATGACAGAACTTCCTTCTCAGCTTCCATCGCACGGCGAAAAGGTTTAACGATCAAGCTGGTGCGGCGCATGAAACATACGTATCCACGCGCCATTGAATTGGTGTTGAAGGGTTTGGTGGATGTGCACTCTCTGGTCACGCATCGCTTTCCGCTCGAAGAAGCGCGGGAAGCATTCCGCGTAGCAGAACGCCGTGAGGGACTGAAAGTTGTAATTGAATTGTGAGGGGGATTTCCGAGCGCGCCGAACTCATACCCAATCCAGTCGGTGCGATAACAGGATCATCCACCCGAAACTGGCGGAAACAGGGCGATCTCAGCTCGGTCGGGAATGATGGCATTGTCAAAGGCATATTCCTGATTAAACAGAAACCAGGATTTGACTGATCAAGCCGTTCAAAGCGGGAATTTTTTCGACCAACATGGATTTGAATTCCGCCACATTTGTTTGCGCGGGGATTTGCATTTCAATTGACTTGACTCCACACGGGTCGCGTAAGGTTGCAAAAAACAAAGTGGTTATGTTATTCACCTTCATCCGCCAATCTGGCTCATACCGCGTTCAGCGTTCGCGGGCGTGGCAACCAGCATATTATGCTGTTGAGGCTTGTTATGAATGGCCCGATCAAAATAGCTCTGCAGTGGCGCGCCCGCACGCAGCGCTTCACGCAAAGAAACCTCATAGGGACTTACCAGACAGGGCCGCAGTTTGCCATCCGAGGTCAGGCGCAGTCGGTTGCAATTTTCACAGAAATGTTCACCCAGCGGTGAGATAAATCCAACCGTGCCCAGCGCACCGGGGATACGATACGTGCGCGCAGGACCGTTACCCCGTGAACTGCTCACCGGTTGAAGATCGAAATCCGCAAGCGCGGCACGCATTTGCTGAACAGAAACATACCGTTCATCAGGCATGGGGAAACCGACTCCCCAATCCTGCACATTGCCGATCGGCATCAACTCGATGAAACGGACATGCCAATCGTGCTCCAAGGTCAAACGCGCCAGGGCAGGCAATTCATCAGCGTTGAGTCCGCGTACGATCACCGTATTCAACTTGATGGGCGCGAGAGCCGCCGCCTCGGCGGCCGCGATGCCCTTCCAGACACGCTCGATCTCTCCGCCACGCGTGATACGCTTGAATTTTTCACCATCCAATGTGTCCAGACTGACGTTGAGGCGCGTCAGGCCTGAACTCGGCCAAGTGTCCCGCGAGGCGTTCGAGCAGCATGCTATTGGTGGTCAGAACTCACTTCTTCGATCGCGGGAATGGAAGCGATACCACGCACAATTTCCAAAATATGCGGATGTACTAGAGGCTCCCCGCCCGTCAAACGGACTCGCCTCACGCCACCCGCCGCGGCTGTTTCCACTACCTGCAGGATTTCATCCACCGATAGCTGATCGGCGCGCGCCTGCCAGTGCATGCCCTCCCTTGGCATGCAATACACACAACGCAGGTTGCAGCGATCCGTGAGCGAAATGCGCAGGTATGTGATGGCGCGTCCAAAAGGGTCTGTGAACATTTTTGGCTTCATTATTACAGGCGAGATTTCCATGGGCTTACCGTTGACGACTTTCCAGTCTTCTCGTGAGACTGAGCAAAATAACTGCGATGGCGATCAGCACCACCGATAATGCAATTGCAATTCCAAGACTGCGCTCGAAACCGAGATAAATGGCCATCGGCATGGTTTGTGTGACGCCCTGCAGATTCCCGGCGAACAACATGGTCGCGCCAAATTCACCCAAGGCACGTGTCCAGGTGAGGATCGCGCCGTTGAAGAGTGCCCGCCCTGCCAGCGGAAACATCACAAGCGTGAAGAGCTGCCATTGATCCGCTCCCTCCACACGCGGAGATTCTTCGATTTGAACATCGATCTCGGCAAACCCGATCCGTGCCGAGCGAACGTATAAAGGCGCGGCAACAAAGGTCTGTGCGATGACCACGGCTGCGGCGGTAAAAGGCAGACTAACGCCCCAGGAACTGAGCACGGAACCAAACATGCCCTGACGTCCAAAGGCAACGAGTAAGGCAACCCCGGCAACAGAGGGCGGTAAAACGATAGGCAAATCCACCAACAATTCGAGATGAGCTTTCGGCGGAAATTTCCAACGCGCCAGAATGTAAGCCAGCGGCGTTCCGCCCAAAATCGTAATCCCCACCGTGATCAGGCTGGTGATCAAACTCAAGCGCAGCGCACTGATTGCCTGCTCTGAAAGAACATACTCCAGAAAGTTGGTATTAACTGCACGCAGGACCAAAGCCAGCAAAGGCAAACCGAACAAGCCGACGAGCAACAACCCCGGCAAAGCGAGCAGCCAGATGGATGATCCTTCCTGCGTCAGGCGTGGAAGAGATAAGCTTATAGAACCGCGCCTGGCATTCGCGTGCACGCGTTTCGAAAAATCGCGTGAGCCATATGTAGTCTGGTTAGTGAGTTTCGATGTCAGGTTCATCGCTAAAGCCTACACTTTCATTCCTATATAGCTGCTTCCGGTTGAAGAGCATAGGAAAAAATTGCAGGATGTCCCGGTAGTTGATAGTATGCGTTACCCACGCAGGCGCGACAGAGAGGCTGACCATCGATGATCACTTCGCGCTCATTCATGATCTCTTCGCCGCAGGAGGCACAGTTCACGCGCACGCCTGGGCGCGACACAATCTGTTGAACAGGAATTCCCAGTTGCACCTCACCGATCGTCAACAGTTTTTCGTCGGGCATGATCTGATAGGCTTGCATCTGTGCGAAATAATGGCGCGCTTCATCCCGACAGTACTCATAGGCTTGCTGGCGAACATCCGAAGTAGGAGCAACGCGTACAGCTTTGCCCGTTTTTGTATCCACGAAGGTGGCCGCAGCCTTGCCGTAGTCTTCCACGCGCAGGGTACGATGACCTACGGTGCAATCTGTAGCAGCAGCCACACCATCAGCAAAGCAGCCATCTGTCTCCAGGATGACCAGCAGACGTTTGCTGCCGTGATTGGGTTCCAAGCCCAAGGCACGCATCCCCGCCAGACCCATCCGCACTCCCAGAATTTGCCGCGGGCAAAGATGATTGTGGTTCTGGGAGGATTTCTCAAGTAGTTGTTGAAGTTCCATTTCAATCTCCAGTAGTAGACGAGGGTAACATCCGTCTCATAAAAAATGCCGTCTCGCGAAAGGAGACGGCTTACATAAACAAATAGTCTCCTTTCCAAGTCCATCCCCGTGTTGGGATTTCGGGAGGCTGTTCCGTTTCCAGGACAACCTTCACCCCCGGCCGGGGGCTGTCCACCCTGCCGTGGCACTTGGCGGTAGGAAGGATGGATCGGAGTTTTTATAGATCAAATTTCGATGTGAGGAAATTCAATCATTTATATGATACTTGCCCACCTAATTTTTTACATCATGATCGCGGGTAGTTTTTCCCATCACTCTATCGGGTGAGATGAAAAAACCGGGACCTTACTTCATAATGGTCTTTTTGAAGTCTTCCAACTCATCCAATACGTCCAGTTCTGCTTTCAGTTCACTGGAAAGAGATGAAAAATAGGATTTCACATTGCGGACGAACTTGCCGATCTCACGCGCAGAGCGGGCGATCCGTTCCGGTCCAAGCACGATGGCAGCCAGCACCAGGATGACGATCAGTTCGTTTCCGCCGATGCCCAAAATACTATCCATATCAACCTCGGCTTACGATGGCGGCCAGTACGATGCTGATGGCATAGAGACCCATCAAGGGAGCCATGACCAGGCCCATATTTAACGGGATCAACTGTCGGCGTGACTGCTGCAGCGACAATGGCCATCGTCACGACCGCGTAACGCCAGCCACTTAATAATTGTTTGGCCGTAACGAATTTCATTTTCGCCAGGAACATGGTAATGAGCGGCAGTTCAAAACAAACACCGATCCAGAACATGAGGCGCGTGATGAAGTCGAAATAATTTTCAGGACGCACCTGGGTGGTGATGCCCATGAAGTTCGTGAGGAAAGGTATGGCCGACGGCAGCATCACGAACCAGGTAAACACAACACCAGCTGTAAACAGCAATGTAGCAAAGGGAACCATCACCAACAGCCAGATCCGTTCGTTGCGCTTGAGGCCTGGAAGGACAAAAGCCATGATCTGATAAACGATCACCGGCATGGCCAGCACAAAACCACCCAACAGCGAGACGCGCATGAAAACAGCAATGTTCTCGGTCAGCTCGATCGAGACGAGCTTGGCGATCCCACCAATTGGTGTGGATAGATACTGGATTAGTGGCTGCGAAAATGCAAAGCTGATGCCGGTGGTGAGGATCAGTGCAAAGAACGCCTTGAAAACACGAATGCGCAGTTCGTTGAGATGTTCCAATAAAGGCGCGGAACTCTCCATTTGCACGCTGGCCTTGCGATGTGCACGGCCCAAGGCACCGGAGAGATCGTGCCAACTGCGTTTGTGTTTTTCAGGGGCGGCTGTTCCAGTGCTCACAGAAATGACTAACCCTTTTTCTCTCCAAATTCGGGGGTAGTTTCTTCGCCTTTCACTCCCTTTTGGAATTCACGAATGCCCCGCCCCAACTCACCGGCGATCTGGCCCACGCGTCCCACACCAAAGACCAGGACGACAATGACGAGAATAATGATCAATTCAGGGGTACCAAGATGGAACATGTTTTTTTCTCCTTATACGTCTGTAGAAAGACGAAATGTTTGGGGCGTTGTAACGTCCACTTTGAGCTCGCGCAGAACCTGTTCGTTCTCGCGCGTTTCAATCACCTGACTCGAGACACCCACATCGATGTCCATTTTCTTCAAACGACTAATCTGGTTTACGTGGAATTCCAGGCTCTGGCCTTCAGCACTAATTACATAGTCCTGATAACCTGCCTTCTCAAGAGCCTGCTGTACCACAGGGACATCTTCACCAAACACCTTCGCAGTTTTCAGGAAATAATCACGCGGTGAAAAATACATACGACGCGGCAGGGAACGTCCACTATTCTGTTTATAAATTTGACCCGTATGCTTGTTTTCCAGCGAGCAATAATGCACACCAAGTTTCAACCCCTCATCCAGCACAAAATTCATCAACGCCAGGCAGACGGTTTCGCTGCCCGCGATGGGAAGTCCACCGGCATACCAATAGTCATATAACACGCGAAACGGACGGGCTTTCACTTTATAGCCCTTTTCCCGATACACTTTCGCATTGTTCAGCGGGAAGCAAAACTCCAATAGATTAATCCCAAAGATGCCCAACTGATCCAGTTCGCGTAGAACATCCTTCATTTCTTCAAAGGTGTTCGGTAGAACAGGCATCTCCACCATGACATTGGGAATATATTCGCGGGCCAGCGCGATCCTGTCATAGGTATATCGGTGGCCTTTGGCCAGATCGTGCATACGGATACTGAAACGGATTTCCTTCAATCCGGATTTTTGCAAAAACTCCAAAATCTCGCGATCAATGTGATCGCCACTGGTATACAGGCGTGCATGGGAATTTGGATACAGTTCACGCGCATGCGCAAAGAAACGGACCGCTTCCTCCTTGTGCAAAAGCGGTTCACCGCCCGTCAAGGCAAGGTGCTCCATACGCGGATAAGTCTGCCGAAGTTCATCCAGTTCCACTACCATATCGCGGGTATGTTCGCGATAATACTGATAGTCTTCCTGATTGGGGTTGAAACAATAAAAACAATCACGATGACATTTCAAAGAAACAAAAAAGGTTGAACTTCCAATTCCCGTCTGACAAGCCACACAGGAAGGCGAGATGCGATTGACATAAACGCTCTTGTCATTGTTGCGTACCACGGCACCTTTCTTGCGAAGTTCAGCCATACTTTGCGCAACCGCTTCAGTCGTGTCTTCCGTTTCGATCTCCAGCCCCATGGCTTGCACCTGTCCCATGAAATCCTGATAGATCTGCACATAAGTATTGGCATGCTCGCGCAATGCAGGATTTCCAATCTCGTCCAAGGAAGATTTGACAACATCAATAATCATGAACGAGACCCTTTCATGGCTTTCTTCGGCATCAGCGAACCAAACGGATGTGCACGCCGATATTCGCACAAGGGGCACAAGGAGATGCCTTCACGTTTTGCCGTCAAAGTATTACAGCGCTCACAACGGACCAATGTGCCTGATGTCGCTAAAAGAGGTTCCTGCGCACCGAAGACTTGTTCAAAGGTGGGTGCATGGTCGATGGTGATCGCATCCGGCAGGCAAACGTGATCGCATAAGTTGCAGCCGATGCAGGTTTGCGGGGAAAAGGAAATGGAGAAAGTCATTTCCTCATGATCCTTCTCAAAGCGCAGCGCCTGTGTAGGACAGGCTTTTCCGCACGCGCCGCAAGCTGTGCAAGCTTCAGAGATCGTCAGTGTCCCGAAACCAAACTCATCCAAGTTGGCACTGGCGGCAGGTTCAGGTAAATGTGAGGTTGCCGATAACAAGCGCAGTCGATCGCGGCCCGGTTGCCGCGCCGATTTTGTAATTCCATTTTCCATGGCACGCGCCATGACTACCTGTCCCTGCCGGGCCATCATACGGAATAGATCACGGCGCGAAACCGGAGGATTTTTCACCTCCCAGAGGGGACGTTCAACAGGCGCTTCGATTTCATCCGCGCAGGTTACAACCTCGCTTTTGTCCCAGGCGGATAAGAAATGATTGGTGCGGTCGGTTTGTCGGTGAATCTCAGAGTTGAGGGAATGCCATTTACAAGCAGGGCAGGCATCCGTGCGAGGAAAGAGGCGATCCAACCCCAGGGCCGAAAGAGATAAATAGGCGCCACTTCCCAACCCAGCCAAACAGCCACGAATTCGAATCCCTATGGCTTCTGCATCCAAGCCTGCTTCCGGATGTGGATGCAGTCCGCAGAGCAATTCAACAGATTGGCCTTCGATGTGCGTGACGCAGTTCAGAAGATCTGCAACATCATCATCCGCACGATAAGCGCCAACCGGACAAGTCGGCAGACAAGCCAGGCAGGATTGACAGAATTCTATATCAAGTGTGGGTGGCTTATCAGGGGTGATCGCCCGAACCGGACAAATGTTAAAACACGCCGCGCACTCTGAATACTGATCCTGCACATGCAGGCAGCGTTCGGTATCCAGAAAGATTGCGGAACGGTCGAGCGAAGCAAACCGTTCCGCGGCGTCGAGCAAAGTCAAAGCGAAACCTCTTTCGGCAATTGGATCTGAAGATGTGCTGCAACAGCCAGCAATGCACCGCGGGTAAGATGTGCCAAGCCACGATAGAAATCAGTCTCAGCGTGTTTCCCAACCAGGCGAGTCCAGGCTGGTCCCCAACGCAGTAAATGTTCGCTAAGGAAGTCGCGCTGCGCCTGGAGATATCTTGCAAACCCCGGGGCGTCCTGTCCATCCAATGCAACCAAGGCTTGTGTGGCGAGGTGTGCCAGGAAGATCAACTCAAGACCAATATGATCATCAGGTTCGCTGAAGACGCGTTCCGACTCCAACCCAAAGCGGGCATACCACTCCCGAACTTGCAGGGTTTGTTCCTGAAATACCAGATGCCGCTCATTGAAATACACCAATTCCCACAGCGGCGCGAGCACCCGATCTGTTCCAATAAAAAGATTCAGGTGATCCTGTTTGAGCGTCTTAAATTCCTGCTCGGAAATACCCGCCCGATTTTCCGCGCTCCAACGTTGGAGCAATTCCAAACCACGTTGAACCTCGGTTTGTTCCACGCCGAGAGGAGCATCGGCAAACACATCTTCGCTGAGCAGGGTTTCCAACCAGGCTTTATCGAGTTCATTAAAGAAAATTTTTCCCAGCAACCCAAATAGCAGGACCTCCCCCAGCAATGTTGATTTCCAGGTATCGGTATTGATCTCGGCCATTAGTGTTTCTCCTCGAAACTTGATAGACTTCGTCTCTTTTTCCAGCTTGAGAATAATCCAATCAAAGGGATTGTGAACAGGGCTACAAGTGAGAGAATATAGGTGATAAATGTAACAATTTGCGCAATGCCGATTCCGGCTTTTTCCAGCCAGTTTTGAAGTTGAGTACCGGGGGATGGTTTAACGATTTCGAGGATGGGCACACTGGCTAGTGCAGGATGTAGTGCCGTTATCACAGCCTCTTCCATGGGAATGGGCTGTGCCCCGCTGACCAAAGCGATCATCTGTCCGCTTCCCACCTCGACCGGAGCCGGTTCACCGTCAAAAACAAGTTGTGCGTCACCCTTGTGAACATACAACCAACCTGTACCCTCCGCGGGATATTCAATAGCAAAGTCTGCGTTAAGCATTGAGATCTGCGCAAAGGGCAACGTAATGACCAAGGGTTGTGAAGCGCCGCCATTTCCCCATAGCCAGCCCTGATCAAGATTAACCGCCAAAGCGTTGATCGTGGCTTCCGTCTCTGGAGGAACGATCAAGGAACCATTTCCCCAGGCCAAACGCTGCGTTTCCGGTTGAACCTCCAACTGAAAGTTCAGCGGCTGTGAAGTATCGGTGAGATGTTGCGCACGCGAAAAATAACCGGGGGCAGACACACTTACAGATTTGACATTGGCAGTTAATTCCGAAATCAGAAATGTACCGGAAAAAGGGCTTGTGCTAAAGGCTTTTGAATTTCCATTGACAGTCAACCATGCGAATGGAAGCGCTTCCCCATCGAATGAAGAAACGGTCCCGGAAATCGAATCGCTTTTTTCAAGGTTGATGACCGTACTCGACTGAGGTGAGTCAGACAAGTTAACACTTTGTCCTCTTGCAGAGAGTCCGCTTCCTAAAAGTAAATTCGGATCAGGTAAAACAAGGTATCGACCAACCGGAATCTGCGGCAATGAAAATCCATTCTCCGCATCCAGGTTAGCAGAATATGAAGGTCCGGCTGGCAACTGGACAACCCAGATTTTTGTCCCAGATGGTATCCCTCCCAAATCATTTCTGGTTACGTATCCGGTAAGCTGACCTGTCTGTGCACGGGCAGTGAGCGTGACAGTTGAGTAGGATGTCTCATCGGGCGTCAAACTCACAGAAACAGGCTCATCACTGGAATATAACTTGCCCTGATAAACCGTTGGAGGAATACTCACGCTATAAAGAGTCGGAGCCTGGGTAAGCTGGTTGAGAGCAATTTGCGCCACGCCATTTTGTTCTGTCATCCCGTGACCAAAGCCAGACCTCCATTCGTAGAATACGGCATTGGCCCGTATTGGAAGGCCAGGTAAAGGCTGGTTGGTAAGCGCGTCAACTATTTCGACCGGTAGGGTGATCGTCTTGCTGGAATCCACTTTAATCCAGCGTTCGTCCGAGGCGCGTATACCATCCGGTCCACTGACAGTTACAACAAGTTGCACATCACCATTGGGCATGGGAGCCTGTGGCCGGAAATCTTCATGACAGGGAACGCAGTCCGCGCCGCCCGGCTTGATGATATAAGGAATCCCACCTTGTGGGTTAATGGATAAATTGAATTTGAACTGTCCGGTAGGCGAAGGCGCTATGTGCAGTGTAGCCGTTTGCTGATCACCCGACCAAACTGATAATTGCACCTGCACATCTTTCATATCAGCATCAGCCGCATGAACCTGGCCAACTACAAAAGCCGCGGCTGTGATTCCAGAGCGGGCGTATAGTGTTTCGCCATTCGAGGGCGATGAGATCAATACAGATACATCACTGCCCCCTATCGGTACACCGGAATGACCGTAGTATGGCGAATATGAAACGGGCGGAGTGATCGCTTCTGGAGAACGCAGAAAAGCCGGACACCAATTCAGGCTGGCCCCATTTGTATGACAGCCTTCGCAGCGCAACTCGATCACGCGCGGAGGCTGACCCTGCCCACGCGAATGATGACATGCGCGACAATCTGAGGGTGTAGCCGGAAGTTGAACTTGATCACTGGCAGACTCCGCCGGAAGATTTTCCAAATCCCAGAGTCGGACGGCGTTATCTGCACCACCGGAAGCCAAAGTCTTTCCATTAGGCGAGAAGGCCACAGAATAGACAAAATCCGTGTGACCCTGCAAGATATTCAGAGGTGCTCCATTACTCACGCTCCACAGGCGAACGGTTCGATCAACGGAGCCCGAAGCCAACGTTTGCCCATCTGGCGAAAAAGCCACGCCCAGTACACTTGAATTATGCCCTTCCAGCGTTTTCAGGAGAGTTCCATTCGCGACATCCCATACTCTGACAGTTTTATCGAAACTGCCAGAGGCCAACAAACTGCCGTCTGGAGAAAACGTCAGGCAACGCACCCAATCTGTATGGCCATGCAACGTGGAAAGCAACTTGCCATCTTCAACTTGCCAGACGCGGAGTGTTTTATCTTCAAGCGCGGCGGCAATCAATGTTCCGTTGGGAGAAAGAGCTACAGCCCGAACACCTATTGTGTCCGCGTTCAAAATCAGAGCAAGTGAACTGTCCGCCACATTCCATATTCGGACAGTATTGTCATCCGAAGCAGAGGCCAGGAGTCGTCCATCCTTTGAAAAGGAGATACTTCGTACCCAATCCTGATGACCATCTAGAGTCTTGATCAGGTTTCTTTGGGGCAGATCCCAAAACTTGATGGTGTTATCAAACAATCCGGCAGCAAGTTCATTACTATCTGGCTCAAACGCAAGGCTATGTGCCCAAACATCGGTTTTAATAAAATTGGGCGAGGATAACTTCTGGGAGTCAAAAAGATAGATACCAGATGTGCCCCCAACGGCCAGTATCTTGCCATCCGATGAAAAGGCCAGGGCATGTGCTTGCTCAAAACCGCTGGCAGAAAGCTGAATAACTTGAACTGGCTGGTCAGTCTGGGCAGAAACAGAACCCCCATGAAAAAACAAGAGCCCAGGTACCAAGAAAAATAAAAAACCAACAATAAAACGCGTTGTTGGATTGGGCATTTCTTCCTCTCCTTAACTTTATCAGGGGTGGGTTTGCATCCCACCCCTGATAAGGGTTAATTCGGTTTGGAACTAAATACCGATCCGGATGTGTGTCGCGTAGAAAATAAACCGTCCCATGACCTCACTCACCAATACCAGCACAAAAGCGCTGTAGGCAAGCGTAGCCCAGGATTTCTCTTTGCCAGGGAGAGAGGCGTTGCGATACAAATAAGCTCCCAACACACCTGCTCCTGCAAAGACAAGTAGCAGGCGGATGACCAATGTGGCACCATAGGTACCGACGATCATGTTGAGAGTTTGCACAGCTGCCGAGCCTTGCGTGCTCAAGTAGGCAAAATACAACGGCATGACAAGGAACTCAATGCCCAGCAGCACGATCGCGGAGATCGAGAGCCATTGCAACACATTTCCCATCACGCCCTGTTGCTCAGCTTCTGTCTTGGACACTCTTGCAAAGCTGATCATCATGGCCGCCGCACTCCCTAAAACCCCCAGCAGCAAGGTGGTCACAAAGAATGTGACGGAAGTTGACCAGGTATTCCAGGCAGGTTGGGCAGGCAGCATATAGGTCATGCCCATGCAAAATACGTAGAGCAGTCCAATTACAGCGGTAATCCAGCCGATCACGGTCCGCACAACTTCAGAACTCATCTTGCGCCACTGGAGGAAAACGTAGACCGCTGCCAAGGCAATGAACACCACACCGAAAACAACTTCCCAACTCATCCAGGAGGTGGCCAGGTTCGGTACTGCTCCGATGACATGCACCAGCTTGCCCAGGTGAAAGAGCGAAGAGAGCATCGCCAGGGCCATAATTGGCAGAACCATATATTGTGGCAGGTCAGTGAGGTGTGCGGCCTTTTCCGCGCCGACTTTGCTAGCAGCATATGTCCGGACGATCAACATCACGAACATCATGCCCACGGCCAGCTGTCCCAGGATCGTGAAGATCAATAGTGCCCATTCACGTGTGTTCATGTTACAGCTCCTCAATATTCATCAAGTGACCGCTGGTATCGCCAGTTGTCTTGGTCACTTTACTCGGATTATAGACTACGGAAGGACGGGTAATGTTAGGATCAGGCAACGGAGCGGGCGCGTTGAATTTGCCATACTCTTTCTGCAGTTCATCCAGCGGACCAAAGTCCATTGCTCGATATGGGCAGGACTGCACACAAGCAGGCTTTTCACCCTTGTCCACCAGGTCGTAGCACATATTACATTTCGACATGACGCCCAGGTCTTCGTTGAACTGCGGCGCGCCGTAGGGGCAGGCCCAAGAGCAGTACCGACAGCCAATGCACTTATCCTGGTCGATCAGTACAATGCCATCATCGCGCTTGGAGATGGCGGCTGCAGGACAAACCTGGAGGCAAACGGGGTTATCGCAGTGCATACAAGCAGATGATACAAAGTACGCATACACATCGCTGGGGACCATCTGCTGATCCTCTTCAACCCATTCACCACCTTCATATTGAAAGACGCGGCGCCAACGAATGCCCGTGGGCAAGTCGTTTTTATCTTTGCAGGCTACCTGACAGGCTTTGCAGCCCACGCATTTCTCAATGTTGACGTAAAAAGCTAGTTGTTTAGCCATGGTTCATCTCCTTAAAGTTTCTCGACCTGAACCAGGTTGGTATGCTGAGGGTTTCCTCGGGCAAACGGCGTTGGCTGATACTTGGTCAGAACATTGCATGAACCACGGACATCCACGCCGTTGGCATTTGGTTCGTACCAGCCGCCCTGCGGCATATTCGTGATACCGGGCCGAATGCGACGTGTGACAAACACTGGCAAATGGACCTCGCCACGATCATTGAAGACCTTCACCATATCGCCATTCTTGATGCCGCGTGCATCTGCGTCGATTGGATTGATCCACAGAGCCTGTGGATGAGCCTCGCGCAAGTAATCCACGTTGTCGAATGTAGAATGCGACCGGGCCACAAAGTGCGTGGTGGACATCAGCAGCGGATACTTCTCGCGCAGCGGGTCACTTACGCCTTCCCATTCAGGGATATATTTCGGAACCGCAGGGATTTCTTTTGGATCATTCAAGCTGGCCAGATATGGTGAGTAAACCTCAATCATACCTGTTTGTGTTTTGAGTGGATTGGCTACCGGATCAGCCCTAAAATCAGCAAATGCAATAGTAGGCTTGTCGCTGCTGAACTTATAGATTCCAACCTTGCGGAATTCTTCCAGAGAAGGGAAATCTGGATAGTTCGCCTGAGCAGAGGCGATCATATCCTGCATCCAATCCTCGGCGGAGTTATGCCCTTCGCGGAATTCATCACCCATTCCCAGGCGATCCGCCAATTGTTCGGCTATCCACAGGGAAGGCTTGGCTTCATACATGGGCTCGATCACCTTGTGATTCAACAAAGCCCAACCATGGCTGCCTTTCTCGCTATGGCCCTCACCTGTGATAATTTCCTCTGCCTCGAAGCCACTTGTATCGGGCAAGAGGATGTCAGCAAATTTTGCGCTGGGAGTCATCGAGACATCATCGACAACAAGGAATTCCAGCATGGTGTCATCCTGCAGGATCTTGGTTGTCAGGTTGATATCGGAATGTTGATTAATGATCGTGTTGCCACCAAAGTTCCACATGAACTTCATATTGGCATCAAGGTGATCACCACCACGCAGACGGTCTTCTGGCCCATCGGTCATTTCGGTACCGCGGGTGATGAAGTCCGGCCACTTGAACACAGGGAACGAAACCGTAATCGGATTCTTCGGGACAGCCGGAGCGCTATCCATGTTGAACGCCGTGCCGGTCGGGCGAAGTCCAGGACCGCCGCCGCTGATCCCAAAGTTTCCGGTCATGGCAGCAAGGACAGGGAGTGCCCGAACAGGTTGTTCACCCTGGGCACGTCGCTGCCAACCCCAGCCTTGGAACATGGCACACGGCTTGGTCAGAGCGATTTCACGCGCCAGGCGGATAATGGTATTGACCGGGATACCAGTGATCGGAGAGGCCCACTCGGGGGTCTTCTCGATGCCATCATCACCGCGGCCCATGATATAGGCCATCCAGGAACTGTTGGCAGGAGCGCCTTCCGGCAGGGTATCTTCATCGAAGCCAACCGCGTGGGCGGCCATGAATTCCTTATCGTACAAGTTTTCTTTAACCATCACGTTGGCCATGGCCGCGATCAAGGCAACATCTGTCCCGCCATTGATCGGAATCCACTCGGCACCCAATGCCACAGCAGTGTCAGTCAGAATCGGATCTACGGAAATGATCTTGGCCCCTCTCTCCTTGGCTTGGAGATAGTAGTAACCAATATTGTCGCCACCTGCACGGGTCACCATGGAATTGTCGCCAAACAGAACGATTAAGCTGGAATTGAGAACATCCTCACTCGAGTTCCCAGCGCCAGCCGTGATATACGGCATGACCGAGTTGTAGCAAGCCGTGCTGTAGGAGTTGTAGTAACCCTGGTACCCGCCGAACAGGGTAATCAGGCGGGCCATCGGATTTCTTCCATCTGGCCCCTTCCAGTTCACGCCTGAGGCATAATGCACATAAAACGAAGCATTACCATAGGTTTCCTTGATGCGCTTCATTTGTGAGGCTATGGTATCCAAGGCCTCGTCCCAACTGATGCGTTCGAACTTGCCTTCACCACGCTTGCCGACGCGCTTCATTGGGTACTTGATGCGGTCAGGGGCATAAACGCGGTGGATTTGCGAGCGGCCGCGCAGGCACGGGATTGCTCGCGGATTGTTGATACTTTCTTCCTGTGTAGGATCCGGCACAAGACGAACCACTGTGCCATCTTTTACTACGGCCCCGAGGATACAGCGACCACCACAGTTGTGATAGCAGGCGACTGTCTCGACCTGTTCAGTCCCAGCGGCGGCGGCGGCTTTTTCAACCGTTTTTAAGCCAACGTTCAAACCACCGGCAATTGCGGCTGAACCACCTAGAACCGCGCTCCATTTGAGGAAACTGCGGCGGGTCATGATCGTATCATTCAGGGCTTTGGTAAGGAAATTCTTTTCAGTCATTCCTTTCCTCCATTATGTTGTGTAGATATTTCAAAGGGCTCAATCCATGCTGAGCTTTCAGCAATTTGAAGAACATTTTGGCAATTTGGTCTCCGCAATAGGCACTCTCCCAAGATGAAAATATTGTTTGTATGCATGTTTGTGAAATTTTCCACCATTAGGATACCATTTTGAACCGATGCGAACACCGTCCGCTTGAGCAGTCGCACCTCACCCAAAAGGGTGATTTTTGGGCTAATCTTCGCGTGCTGAAACCAGTCCGTGCTTAAGTGCATAGGTTGCTGCCTGCGTCCTGTTCTCAACCTGAAGTTTTTCCAGGATATTCTTCAAATGACTCTTCACCGTATTAACGGAAATCGACAATTTCTGTGCGATTTCATGATTGCTGGCGCCACTTGCCACCAAACGCAGCACAAACAACTCTCTTTCGGTCAATGCCTGTTCGCCTTTCTCTTCGTCTGCCAGGCGATTGGCTACCGCCTTCAGGAGCTTCCCGGCCATGGCACGCGTCATGGCTGTTTCGCCATTGGTTACTCCTTTTAGGAGATCGAACAATTCATCTGCATCCAGGCTCTTTAGCAGGTAACCGGAAACACCCACCTGCACAGCCTCATACAAATGACCATCCCGTTCCGAAGAAGTCAACATTACAATGGCAATCTCCGGAAAACGCGTGTGGATTTCCTTGGCGGCCTGCAATCCATCCATTTCTGGCATATAAATGTCCATCAGGATTACATCCGGCTGAAGCCGTTCCGCTAATTGGACTGCTTCGACTCCAGTCTCCGCCTCGCCGATCACTTCAACCAGCTCTTCGCGTGTTCTCATCAACCCGATCAGGCCCTGGCGAAAGAGTTTGTGGTCATCTGCAATTAGAACTTTAATCGTCATGTTTTCACCATTTATTTCTACAATCCCACACGGATATGTGTGGCATAAAACAGGAACCGTCCGACAATTTCTCCGATAAGAATCAACAAACAGGAAAGGTATACAGGAGTCATAAGGCCCAGTAACGTAGACTTCGATCTATACATTCTGACCACCACATAAACAAGCGAGAAGGAACCATAAATCAGGAATAGAAACCGCATCAGAAAAAGAGGCAGATAGAGATCCAGCAGGAGACTCAGGCTGGTACGCGCGATCAGATCGCCCTGTCCCAGGATCCGGATTTGAATGTAGGTAATCCCCATGCTCAGGAGAACCAATGTGGCCGTAAGAACCGTCAACCCTCCCGCGGAATAACGAATTAGTTGTGACCGCAGTTCTACATCAGCCCCGTTTTGGATTTCTGCAAACTTGAGATCCAACACCATCAGACACATAATCGCTGCGCCGCCCAGCATAAGTGCAGTGGCATAAAATGAAATGATCACGGTAGTGGAGTTCCACGCTACTTGCGTGGGCAGGAGATAGATCCGTGCCATGCAATAGATCAAGATACTTCCCAAAAAGATGGCTAACCAACCGAGGGCGCTTATCAACTTACGATGCTGCGCTTGAAAATGTGTCAGATACGCCAGGCTTAACGTGGCCAAAAAGAACAAAAGGGTGAAGACGATCTCACGGCTGAGCCAGGAAGACTTAAAATTTAGCACCGCCAAAAAGGAATGGAAGGGCTTGCTGAGGTGAAAATGAGCCGCGCCCATCGCGAACAACATGGTAAAGGCGATGACCAGCATGGGATTCAAAATGGCGCGATCAATATCCCGATGACTAAATTTCGAGCTTGCCAGCGAGCGAGATCAACCATAAGATGAAGAGCGCGCCAACGGCTAACTGCATCAGGATCGTATAAACGGGTAAGGCCCATTCACGTACATTCATCGTTCTTCATTCACTCCGTATCATTATCATCATCCAGTAGACTTTATTTCAAGGAAGTCCAGTTTTGTAAAATGGAAATGCGGATATTAATGGATGAGTACACTCTGCTTTTGCATTCTTTCCTGTTCCAGACAGGGTAACCGACACTAAATCGTGGTTCCGCTCCCTTGAGCGGATTTGACCACCAGAGTTCCGCCAGCCCCTTCAGCACGTTCTCGCATCGTTTGCAACCCAAAATGACGTTTCGAAATCGGCCATCAAAAAACCAATCCCGTTGTCAATGATTTCCAACTGGACGTAATCCGAAATTGCACGGGGATCTTTTTAATCACCACATGCACCTGATCGGCCTGCGCATGCTTGCGCACATTCGTCAAGGCCTCCTGCAAAATACAGACTAGTTGGACCTCTGCAATGGAAGAAAGATTAAGATCATTCTCCACTTGAAATGAGAAGGTTGTTTTGATACCGGTTTGGATACCAAATTCGGTTAGATACTCCTCGACCGCCGCCTCCAGGCCTTGTTCTTGTGCCAGGGTTGTGCGCAGGCTCAGGATATTCTCGCGTACATCCGCATGGGCAGTCTGAATGGCTTGTCGCATCTGCCGAAGTTCGGCTTGCAGCTTTTCCGTCTTGCCTTGTTCCAATAATGATCCAAGCGTCTGCACTTGTAGATTTAGATAACCCAACACTTGTGCCAGGCCGTCATGCATTTCACGAGCAATGCGCCCTCGCTCCTGAACGATCGAGAGAGATTGCAGCTGCGAGGTCATCAATCCATGTTGAATGGCAATCGCCACCTGGTCAGCCATACTCTCGAGCCAGATCACATCGGTTTCGGTAAACTGGATTTCCTCAAAACGCGCGATCCAGAGTACACCGATAACCGTATTTTCCAGTTTGAGTGGCACAATGACCACCGCTTTAACGATGTTATTTGTAAAGAAGCAGGCTCCCTGGAAGATCCCTGGCGGCTCATCGCCCAGAGAACAATAGGAAACGAAATCCCGCGTCACTTTTTGGATGAGCGGATTGGTCACGTTTACGGAGGCATTTGCGACCAGTTGAGCTTTTCCGCCACTCGAATAGCACTTCAATTCCAGCGCTACGTTCTCGTGATCGAGGATCGCTACCCCGACGAAATTTGTGTCCAGCAACACCCGCACATAATCCACGATGTAAATCAGGATATCGTCTACATGTTCGAGTTCGGCAATGCGGCGACTGATATTGGCCAGAGCATTCGTCCAGTTTTCTGCGGTCTGACGAGCCAGGATTTGAGTCTCAATTGCTTCCCGTTGGGCACGATCCCGCTCCTCTTGCAGTGCCAGCGTCTGCCGTTTACGAATAGCCTCAAACACATCCAGTGCCTTCACTACAAAAAACATGACGATGACTGCTGACAGCGTACGCCAGATTTCAATGGGAATTCCAGTCGCGCTGAGAACAACCTGATAATCCAGCCACGGGATCAAACCATATGGTTGACTGACCTTCAGAGTCTCCCCTATGAAGGCGTTATACATGACGCGGTCATAGTTGTAGTAGGAGGCTGGCCCATGTGGCGCGGCTGGCACGATCAGTCCCATAACAACCGCCTCAAAGAGAAAGGCCACTCCGGCACCCAGCATCAGATTGGAATCATCATGGAGACCAAGTTTCCGCTGCGCATACCATTGACGCAGGAAGCCAATTCCAGCCAGTAAGCTGCCTGGCAGGTAGAGCAGATAACGAGTCCAGATTTCGATGGGAATCTCAATGGGAGAGGGGGTAATGAACGTGGTCGCCGCATAGGTGATCACAAAGGCGATCGGAACGATCAGGATGCCAGGAACAAAAATGCTCCAGGCGGGCAAAGGATTCAAATTCTTTAGCATCCCCCACCCAAACCGTAAAAGCAGTAGCCCTGTCAAAAGGTGCAGGATCACCCGCAAAAGACTTAACGCGGTTTCGATCTCATTGAGTGAGCCGCTTGTCAGGAACATATCCACCCAGCCTGCTGCGCCTCCCACAAAGCCGAAAGCTGCCAGCCACGGTAATTCCTTCTTGAGCGGAAAATCTCCCTCTCTTCTTAGCTGTAAATACGCGGCAAGTCCCAGCCCCTCAAAAGCCAGCCCATAGAAGAAATATAGCAACAAAATCACGTGTATCGCCGATCAGGCAAATTCTTACCTTTTTTGTGAAGTTTTTCTCAATCATTTTAGCCTTTTCCAATCCGAATGACAAATGATTAAAATCATGATTTGGCTATGTTTATCATACGCTGCTCTACCCTGAAGATCCACCTAAAGAAGGTTTATCGCTGGCCTGACGCGGGAAAAGGTCAATTCGGTACGTCGAGTGCCAAATTGAGGGTCTTTTCCAGGATACAGAATGATAAAGTTGGAAATTTTCAGGCTAAAGAGCGAAGCTGCAAAATCACCGTGCTACCCTGCCCTACCTGGCTTTCAACGGCAATCTCCCCTTCCATTTCATCTACGAGCGTTTTTGCAATTGCCAATCCCAGCCCAAAGCCTGAAAGTGTGGATGTGTCATCGCCGCGATAAAAGCGATCAAAGATGTGCTCCAATTTTTCAGGAGAGATGCCTGCCCCAAAATCCTGTATGCGAACTTCAATTTGTCTGCCGTGCAGTTTAGCACTGATGTTAATAGCCGCGGAGGAATGCTTCAGGGCGTTATCCAGCGCGAGCAACAGGATCTGTTTAATGGCATCACGGTCGCCGAGGGTACTCAGGCCCGAGGGCAAATCCAATTGAATTTTTCTTCCCTTATCTAGCTGACTCGCCTGCCGGACTGTCTCCTCCATGACTGCGGAAACATCAACTGGCTCTTTCGCCAACCTTCTACCTACATCGGCGCGGGCAAGCAAAAGCAGATCATTGACCAAACGGATCAAACGATCGCTTTCATCCACCATATCATTGAGAATATCGGATTGTTCTTCGGGCGGTGGATTATGGCGTAGCAGGCCCAAATTTCCGCGCAGGGTCGTAAGGGGAGTCCGCAACTCATGCGAGACATCCGCCACAAAGTCGCGTTGCATCTGCAGCGAGTGTTCCACTTTTTGGAAGGCATCCTGCAAACGCGACAACATGGAATTGAAGGTATTGGCAAGTTGACCGACCTCATCCGGCGGGCCAGTATATGTTACACGTTGTGTGAAGTCACGTTCGTCACCTATGGTTTGGGCCGTTTGCGTGATACGTTGAATGGGGCCCAGGGTAATTCCCGACAACACCCATCCAATGCCAAATGCGATCAAAGTGATCAATGCGCTGGCAATCAACAGTGTTGTGGCCAGAGATTGGAGTGTACGGTCACGCTCTGTCAGCGAACGCGCATTCTGCACGATATAAACAACAGCGTTGTTCACGATCACCGGGCGGCTATAGATCAGGGTATTTTCACCGGATACCACCGCGGTCTCCCACCAGTCCTGCTTGTTCTGCACCGCGTTCAAACCTTCTGCGCTAAGTGGCAGTGCGTCCCCAGGTCGGCCAAATGGGCTGGAAACGAGATTGCCATTGGGATCCAGGATGCGGCTGATATCATGTTCGGGAACGGTTTGAAAGGCCTGGTCGCTGGAAAATTGATCGAAGGGAATCGGCGAGGGTGGCTGCGCTCCCGGAGGAGGCTGGGGATGAGATTCGTTCTTCAATGCCGCTTCGGCCAGTTTGTTGGCACCCTGACTCAAGTCCCGTTTGAGGGAGTTCATGGTGTTTTGTGATTGAATGGCATATAGCGCGAGGCCAAAAAGCGCCAATGTTACGGCGAGCATCAAGGTATAGAGTAGAGTAAAACGCAGGCGAATGGACATTATTCCTCGCGCAGTGCATAACCCACGCCGCGCACGGTATGGATCAGACGTGGCCCGCCATTGGCCTCCAATTTCTTGCGCAGATAACCGACATAAATTTCGAGAACATTATCATCGCCGCCAAAGTCATAGCCCCAGACTTCGTTCAAGATTTGTCTGCGTTCGAGCACCTGACGGGGATGTCGCAGCAACAAATGAAGCAGATTGAATTCAGTAAGGGTAAGCTGCAAGGTCATATCACCGCGTCGCGCCTCGCGCGTGGATGGATCAAGCGTAACGTCGACATAAGTTACTCTTTGATTTTCAGGCTTGGCTTCGACGCGCCGCAACATGGCATGTACGCGTGCCACCATTTCTGCAGCGGCAAACGGTTTAATGAGATAGTCATCCGCGCCGCTTTCCAGGCCTTCGACACGGTTTTCGATGGCATCGTGGGCGGTGAGCATGAGCACCATGGTTTTATTTTCTTCGTCGCGCAATCTCTGGATAAAAGCCAGACCATCCATTTTGGGCATCTTCCAATCCAGAATGATCAGGTCGGGACGATGAGCTTGCACCAGTGGAAGAGCTTCCAGCCCGTTCGTGGCAGTAAAGACATTCAAGCCTTCATAAACCAGCGTACGCTGGAGCATTTTAAAAGTTTGGGATGATCATCGACGATCAATACAGAGGGCATAATTTCTCACTTTTTTCATCTTATCACAACCCAACTATAAACAAGAATGCTGTGAAAAAGCTGTGAAGAAAAGATGAGTTTTCAAACTCACAGTCTTTTCACAGGCATCTCTTGGCTTTCTCACAGCGGCGGATTCTACAATGGTCTTTGTAAGTTCAAATTTAGCAATCATCCCAAGGAGTAAAAAGTCATGTCCGCGAAAACCAAACTTATTCTTGATCTCAGCACGTTCGGCGCCTTCCTGGCAGTCACGAACGCGCACCTGACCGGCAACACCATTCATGAATGGCTGGGAGTCTCTCTGGCAGGCGCAGTCGTCACCCATCTGCTGCTCAACTGGAATTGGATCGTCAATGTGGGAAGAGAATTCTTCAAGAAACTCTGGCATCAATCCCGCCTGAACTTTGTAGTGAACACTCTCTTCTTCATCGCCATGACCGGGTCATTCTTTACCGGGCTGCTGATCTCGGAGAGTGTCATGTCCACGCTGGGGATTCACCTGGATGTCAGCAGCAGCTGGAAGTCCATTCACTCGCTCCTGTCGGACGCCTCGGTGGTGATGTTAGGAATCCACTTTGCCCTGCACTTGAAGTGGGTTGCGACCAACATCAGTCGTTATATCGTGAACCAAATTCGCGGATTGTTTCAACGACGGGCTATACATCAACCTTTGATCTCACAGCCAATGCGTGTTGAGAAAGGCAATTAAAGAGGAAGGGGCGGGCTGTATCGCCAAGTGAGCCTGCCCCAATAAAAATTTTTCCCTTGATAAGGAATATCCCATGAAAATCATTTTACGAATCACCGTTATCCTGCTTGTCGCAGGCATCGTTTCCAGCGGAATCTATGCTTTGTTGGGAGCACCAACCTCACATTCGGTAATGAAGCGCAACGAGGTCAGCCGTCCGCGATGGTCAACGCCAATGGACAATCCTTCCAATCCATGGAGCGTGCTGAGGGAGGCGATCGTGAAAGTGCGTCTCTCGCGTTCGGATTATCCGGGGTCCTCGTCACATTGGGCAAGCTGAGTGGAATTGCCCTCATCGTTCTGCTCATCCAAAAAATATTCGGCCTCAAGATGGGAATCAGCCCAACATGAGTTTCGTCCCGCCGCAGTTACTCGATGCGCTCCTTCAGTTACTGGAATCCAGAGCTGCTTCATAAAGAACCTTTCATTACATTGAAAAGGAAAGCCATGAAACATATCCTTCTATCACTCCTGACGATCTTTGCAATTACATTGACCGCTTGCAGCTTTTCGTCAACGAATACGCAAACCGGTTCAACCCAGACGACCAATGGAATAACCACCGAAACACAACTTGCGTTGGGCTCTCTCAAACTCGAAGATACAGAATACGCCATCACCAGGGAACAGGCGACTGAATTATTACCCATGTGGCAGGTCTATGGAGACCTGCTTACCAGCGATACTGCGGCGCAGGAAGAGATTGACGCGCTGATCGAACAAATCCAGGAGACCATGACGACTGATCAGATGCAAACCATTACGCAGATGGGCTTCACACAACAGGATGTCGCCGCGGTAGTACAGGCCTCAACTGTGTTCACCAGTACCTCACAAAACGACAGCTCGGTCACGGTCCCTACCGGAGGAGGCGGGCAAGGCGGAGGTGGTGTCGGGCCAGCAGACTTCGCCGGAGGTCCCCCAGCGGGAGGCGGTGGTGCTGATTTCGGAGGCGCGGGTGGGCCCGCTGCCGGCCTTCAGCAAAGTCAAAACTCGCAGACCAGTTCAGGATCAGTAAGAATTTCAGGTATTCCAAGCCGCGCTAGTGGAGGCACTGATCCAGGCTCTTGAACAAAAAGTTGCTGCATAGCCATGAATTAAATAGATGATGGTTAGCCCTCTGAGCTAACCATCATCCATTTAGAAATACCAAACCCATCACGGAGAACATGGCCGTAATCCCTTGTATCCAATGTCCATACCCAACACTGCGAAAATATCTGCCTGCTCCAAATATGAGGGCAGGATCTTCTGCAGTTTTTCGTACACTTTATATTTTCATTGCCATGTGATAATACAAATCATTCCAACGCAGCTTTTCTTTGAACTCATCCACGCAGGTGTTCTCGTCGATTAATAGGAATTCGATCCCAGCCATTTCAGCAAAATCCCGCAGATGCTCAGCAGTGATGGAATAACTGAAACTGGTGTGATGCGCGCCTCCTGCGTAAATCCATGTGGCTGCCGCGACCTTCAGGTTGGGACGCGGAATCCATAAGGCGCGCGCCACCGGCAGCTTGGGAAGAGGCGCATCCGTGGGGATCACATCCACGACATTGGCAACCATCCTGAAGCGCTGACCCATATCCATGATGGAGGCAGCCACAGCAGGGCCGGTAGCGGAGTTAAAAATCAGGCGCAATGGATCCGCTTTCCCGCCGATGGAGAGCGGATAGAGTTCCAGTTTTGGTTTGTCCACCGCAATCAACTCGCAGATCTCGAGCATGTGTGCGCCCAAGACCTTATCACCAGAGCCGTTGAAGTGATAGGTGTAATCTTCCATGAAAGTGACACCACCCGGCAAACCGGTATTCATGACTTTTACCGCACGCACCAGTGCAGATGTCTTCCAATCCCCTTCTGCCCCAAAGCCATAACCATCGCGCATCAGACGCTGAACGGCCAGGCCTGGTAACTGGGTCAGGCCAGATAAGTTTTCAAAGGTCGTGGTAAAGGCCTTGAAGTTGCCCACACTTAAAAAGTTTCGCAGCCCAAGTTCAATACGGGCCCCTTCACGTAAAGAGGTATTGCGCGCACCACCGGGCTGAAGCTCCGGGGCGACCTCATATTCATCCTGATAAGTTTGTATAAGTTCATCCACCTCAGCCTCAGTGGCTTCATCGACCAATTTCACCAGGTCCCCCACTCCATAACCATATACATCATAACCAAGCTTGATCTGTGCTTCGACCTTGTCTCCCTCCGTGACTGCAACATCGCGCATATTATCGCCGAAGCGGGCGATCTTCGCGCCCTGCCAATCTGCCCAGGCGACCGCAGCACGTGACCACACCCCGATACTGGACTGAACATCCTGATCCTGCCAATGACCGACCACCACTTTGCGGTCAAGGCGCATGCGACTGCCAATAAAGCCAAACTCACGATCCCCATGTGCAGCTTGGTTGAGGTTCATGAAATCCATATCAATCGTTGACCAGGGAATCTCGCGGTTGTACTGGGTGTGCAAATGTAAGAATGGTTTTTTGAGCAGATTCAATCCGGCAATCCACATCTTGGCCGGTGAGAAAGTGTGCATCCAGGTAATGAGGCCAATGCAATTCTGTGCAGAGTTGGCCTCCAGGCACAGCGCACGAATGTCTTCCGGCGTGGTCAGCACGGGTTTGAAGACTACACAAACAGGAATCTCCGCAGCTGCGTTCAAGGCATTCGCGATTTCACGCAAGTCCGCGGCCACCTGTTCCAATGTTTTGGGTCCATATAAGTGCTGGCTCCCCGTCACAAACCAGACTTCATATTTCTTCAAGTCCAACATCATTTCGTCTCCTCTTTACGGCTTTTTGGTCTGCCCATAGTAGGCGTTTGCGCCGTGTTTTCTCAGATAATGTTTATCCAACAGCTCCTGTGGCATCGCTGGAATTCCTGGCTCAAGCATCATGGAATGGAAATTCATGAACGCGACCTCTTCCAACACGACAGCATTGTGGACTGCATCAATCGGATCGACACCCCATGTGAAGGGCCCATGACTATATACCAGAACCGCAGGGATGGCGTCCGGGTCCTTCCCCTCGAAGGTCTCCTTGATCACCAACCCGGTTTCCCTTTCATATTCGCCTTCGATCTCGGCTCTGGTCATTTTGCGTGTGCAAGGGATTTCACCATAGAAAAAATCGCCTTGCGTTGTACCCAGCGCCATGATACCGTGACCCGCCTGTGCAAAGCTGGTTGCCCAACGGCTGTGTGTATGTACGATGCCACCAATATTGGGAAATGCTTTGTAAAGCTCGCGGTGCGTTGGCGTATCGGAAGATGGTTTTAGATTTCCTTCCACAGTCTTTCCGGTCTCCACTTCCACGACTACCATGTCGGCGGCTTTCATCTCATCATAGGAAACGCCTGAGGGTTTGATCACGAGAAGTGCCTGCTTCCGATCGATACCTGACACATTCCCCCAGGTGAAGGTGATCAGCCCATGTTTGGGAAGCAACAGATTTGCGCGAAATACTTGCTCTTTCAATAGTTCCAACATGGCTATGATCTCAATTTATCCACGGCAGATCGTTCGATGGGGAGTCCCTTTGTATAGCGTTCCATAAACTTCGTAAAGCCCTCGACATCTTTTGCGTCGGGTGCGATCGTCACGCCATTTTCAGCGGCGAAGACTTTATTCGAGAGATAAGCCTCCAAGGGTTCGTTCTCTGCTTTGTTGAGCATATAAGAAGCCAGCAAGGCAATGCCCCAGGCGCCGCCCTCGCCTGCAGTCTCCATCACGGAAACGGGAACATTCATCGCCGCCGCCATGATGCGTTGTCCCACTTCTTTGGTTTTGAAGAAGCCACCATGACCCAGTAGTTGGTCGAGCTTGACTTTTTCCTGTTCAAAGAGAATATCCATGCCGATCTTCAAGGTACCCAGTGCCGAGAATAAATGCACGCGCATGAAGTTCGCAAGTGTGAAACGGCTCTCGGGTGTACGAATGAATAATGGACGACCCTCTGCAAAATGTGTGATGGGTTCTCCCGAAAAATAATTGTAGGCAAGTAACCCGCCGCCATCTGCCTCACCCGCAAGTCCCTTTGTGTACAGCATTTCATACAGCTTGGATCCGCTGATCTCCACACCCAGTGCCTTGGTGAATTCCTGGAACAGGTCCACCCAGGCATTGAGATCGGAGGTGCAGGTGTTGCAATGCACCATCGCCACAGGCTTGCCGGTGGGCGTCGTCACCATATCGATCTCGGGATAAAGCTTCGACAAAGCCTGCTCCAAAACGATCATGGCAAAGACGGATGTCCCTGCAGAGACGTTTCCGGTTCGGACTGCCACGCTGTTGGTTGCCACCATACCCGTGCCCGCGTCACCCTCCGGCGGACAAAGCGGGATACCCGCTTGTAATCCTCCCGTGGGATCGAGCAGCTTTGCGCCTTCGTCTGTAAGAACACCTGCCGCATCTCCTGCCAGCAGGACTTTGGGCAAAATATCCTGAAGTTTCCACGCAATGTTTTCTGCTTCGAGCCGTTCATCGAACAGCTTGAGCATATGTTCATCGTAGTTGTTCGTATTGCTATCAATGGGGAACACGCCCGAGGCTTCACCAACGCCCAACACCCTCTGCCCTGTCAATTTCCAATGGACATACCCCGCCAGCGTAGTCAAATGACTAATCTCCCCGATATGCGCTTCCTTGTTCACGATCACCTGATAGAGGTGGGCAATGCTCCAGCGCTGTGGAATGTTGAATTGGAATAAATCCGTGAGTTGCTCTGCCGCTTCCCCAGTGATGGTATTTCGCCACGTACGGAACGGGACGAGTAGAACTCCATTTTTATCGAAGGCCATATAACCATGCATCATGGCGCTGAAACCAATTGCACCGATAGTTTTGAGTTGCGTGTTGTACTTCTCAGCGAGCTCTTTGCTCAAGCTTCGATAACTTTCCTGCAAGCCAGTCCAAACATCATCGAGGCTGTAGGTCCAGATACCATTCTCATATCGGTTTTCCCATTCATAGCTTCCCGATGCAAGCGGCGTATGATCCTCGCCGATCAGCACGGCTTTGATGCGAGTTCGAGCCGAACTCGACGCCCAGAGCGGTATTTCCGCTCTCAATCACTTTTTGAATATCGTTTCGATCCATCTTCATCTCCCATGATTTGTAGTCGTTATTTCAAATGACTCGAAGACTGCCCAGACGCATCATTCTGCAAGAAAAGGCTCGACCGCCTTACGAAGTGTCTCGGTATCCTTGAGACCATACTCAAGCTGGTGGACGTTACCCTGGCGGTCAATGATCAGCATTGGGGCCAGTGGCGGATTTAAATATTCAGCACTGTAGAGGTTTCCGAGCGCATGGTCAACCTCAAGGGGAGACACGGCAAAGTGCCAATCAAAACCATATTCGTTAATGTATTCCTTCAGCGCAGCCGCATCTTCGTTCAGGTCTACATCCAGGCTAACGGAAATCAGATCATCTGGATGACCAAGCTGATCGTGAAGTCTATAGACATATGAAGCTTGTAAGATGCAAGTGGGACACCAGACCGCCATGGTTTCAATCAGGACAACCTTGCCGGCATAGTCGTTGATGGTGAAGATCTCACCAGTTTGTGCATCAGTCAGTTCCACATTGAACCATTCCGGGGCTGCAGTCGCGAGATCTACGGACTCTGCTGTGCCTGTGGCTGATTGCAGCGAAGTGCAGGCAGGCAGAAGAAGAACACAAAAGCAGAGAAAGCAAGAAAAGTGTAGAAATTTCTTCACCGCAAAAATCCGTTGAGTGGTCTAGGAATGCTTTTTTCGTACGTAAAACAGGCTTTGAAATCCAATGGCGATCAAGGTCAGCACACCAACACCGATGCGAGTCCACCATGAACTCAATGAGCCATTGAATTGCAGAACCGATACAATCGTGCCGTGGATCAAAACTCCAAACAAAGTGCCAAAGACGTTGCCGATGCCGCCCATTAATGAAGTCCCCCCTATCACTACGGCAGCAATGGAATCAAGCTCCATACCAGTTGCAAACTGTCCATACCCTGCCAGCAGCGACATGCTGAAGACGATCCCTGCCAGGGCTGAGCAAAAGCCGCTGAACGCATAAACCAAAATCTTGGTACGAGCAACTGGTAGTCCCATCAGCAGCGCGGATTGTTCGTTATTTCCCATGGCATAGATCGTACGACCAAAGCGGGTGTAAAAGCTCAGGTAAATTGCCACCAATAACATGATGGGACCCACCAAAGTTGTGGGATAAATGTAGGCTTTGGCTAGGAACGGAATATGGATGGGTATCAACGCCCAAGTTTTGTAAACGTCATCCTTAATCGGCACGGACGTCAGACTGATAATGTAAGCCAGGCCGCGTGCCAGGTAAAGACCCATCAAGGTCGCAATAAAAGGCTGGACTTTGAGCGTCTGGATAATCCAGCCCATCAGCCCACCCAAAGCAACACCCAGGACGATCATCAATGGAATAACGATATATGGACTTACCCCAATTTGTAGCAGCGCTGCTGAAGCGGTGCTGACCAAAGCGATCACCCCACCCACTGAAAGATCAATCCCGCCTCCCCCGCTCAGGATCACCATCGTCATCCCAATCGAAACAAGAAGCAGGCTGCCATCATTAATAAAGAGATTGAAAAACACCTGCGGCTTTTGCATGGCGGGATACAATCGACCGCCTATAAAGTAGACCAGGATAAAGACTGCAAAGGTTACGATTAACGAACCGTATCGCAAAAGGAAGGGTTTAGCTCGCTGTATCATGCTGAGGACCTCTTCGCTCGAATAATCGATTTATCATACGGCGGGAGTAATCAGAATAGAGCAGAATGACCACCAGGACCAAGATTGCCTTGGCGGCCAACAGGGCATTGGCCGGCACACCCAGGCTATAAACGGTGACCGTGAAGGTCCAGATGACGATCGCACCGATCACGCTGGCAGACATGGAGAATCGTCCACCCGTCATCAAGGTCCCACCCATGACGACCGCCAGGATGGCATCCAACTCATAGTTCAATCCATTGTTATTTCCATCTGCGCTGTGGACATAAGAACTGAGGATCAAACCAGCAATCGCGCCGCAAAATCCGCAGAAGGCATAGGCTAACAATTTGACGTTCTGTTCGTTGATACCGCTATAGAAAGTCGATTTGGCATTGATACCGACCGACTCAATGAACAAACCAATGGCGGTCTTGCGCACCAACACCCAGGAAAGGAGCAATACTAAGGCCACGATATAAATGGAGACCGGCAGGCCAAGAATATATCCGTTCCCGAACCAGAAATAGGGAGTGTAATAAATCGTCATGATCTGCCCATTTGTGATCAGCTGAGCAATACCACGACCTGCAACCATCAGGATTAATGTGGCAACCATCGGCTGGATTCTTGCCCGGGAAACCAGTATCCCATTCCATAAACCGCATAGCGTTCCGGCAGCAAGATCCGCGAGGATGATGAGGGGTAACGGGGTATTCGTTGCGTTCTTGGTCAAGATATCGTTCGTGATCAGTTGATTTCCCAGTGCTGGATTGATCAACACAGCACCCATCGCTGCTGAAATGGCAATGACGGCACCCACGGAAAGATCCACGCCACCCGTTGCGATCACCAATGTCATCCCGATGGCCACTAACATGAGTGGTGCCCCATTATTGAAGATGTCAACAAGATTACCGTACAAGTGTTTTCCGTATGTAGGGTCTTCGATAATACCGAGTTTAAAGAAACCAGGTTCAACAATGGCATCAAAAATTAGAATAAGTACCCAGGCTACCAGCGGCCAAAATAAACGACTTTCACGGACTCTTCTCAGTAGTGAAGTGTGTTTCATGATTCTCCTGCCATGGTTTGAATGAGCGTCTTGTCATCCACGCCACCAGAATATTCAGCCACCTTCTTATGGTCGCGCAGTACCGCGACACGGTCACTGACTCGCAGCACTTCCTCCAATTCAGAGGAGATGAAAACACAGGATTTGCCCTCCTCTGCCAGTTGCATGACCAATTTTTGGATCTCTGTTTTCGCGCCCACATCAATACCTCGAGTAGGCTCATCCAAAATGAGAACCCTGGGATTCGTTGCAAGCCAACGGGCCAGGATGACTTTTTGTTGATTGCCCCCGCTCAAATTTTTGACCAATTGCTCAGCCGAAGGTGTAACAATCCCTAACAACTTAATATACTTATCGGCGATTTCATTTTGTCTTTGCGCAGAGATGAACTTGAACCAGCCGTAACGGGCTTGCAATGCCAGGATGATATTTTCACGGATGGTCAGGTCTCCAACCACCCCCTCTGCCTTGCGGTCTTCGGGACTCAGGGCAATCCCGCGCTTGAGAGATTCAAGGGGCGAAAATCTATTGACCTTCTCACCGGCAATAATAAGAGTGCCATTATCCGGAGTATCGATCCCAAAGATCAACCCTGCCATCTCCGTGCGTCCAGAGCCTAACAATCCAGCGATCCCCAAAACCTCATTCGCATTCAATTCCAGATCCACTGGCTCGAGTGACCCTGTCAGCCCCAATCCTTTTGCTTCAACTAAATGCTGCTTATCCTTCTCTTCTTCCTGGGATTTCACTTTTGACAGGGCGTCCAGTTCAGTCAAACTGCGTCCCAGCATTTTAGCGACCAATTCAACGCGGGGCAGAGAAGAAGCCTCATATGTGCCCACCAGCTTTCCGTTCCGCAGAACCGTAATTCGATCTGCGATCTGATAGACCTGATCCAAAAAATGGGTGATGAAAATAATACCGATACCTTCGCTCTTGAGCTTACGCATCACATCGAAGAGCAGGTTCGTTTCATGAATATCCAGGCTGGAGGTCGGCTCATCCAGGATCAGCACCTGGGCAGATGAAACTTCCAGCGCGCGGGTAATGGCAACCATCTGTTGGATTGCAACAGAATAATTCTCCAGAGGTTGGGTCACATCGACATCAATGCTCAAGCGGTTGATCGCCTCGCGAGCCATTTCATTCATCTTTCGCCAATGCAGACTTCCAAAGCGGTGAGGTTCACGTCCCAACATGATATTCTCAGCAATGGATACATTGGTACACAGGTTAACTTCTTGATAAACCGTACTGATACCAAGTTCCTGAGAATGTTGTGGGGAGCGGACTTGGACAAGTTTTCCATCCAACTCGATTGTGCCATTATCAGGTTGCTCCACGCCCGTTAAAACTTTGATAAGGGTGGATTTTCCAGCTCCGTTCTCCCCCATCAAAGCATGTATTTCTCCCTTTCTTAGCACAAAGTCAACGTTCTCCAGCGCAGTCACACCTGGAAAGGATTTGGCGATGCCTTGCATCGATACAACATTCTGCGTATTTTTCATGAAAGCAACCTGCCTGGCGCATATTCTGTTCTGATCAGTAAGGTGGAAGAGGTTTCGGAGAAGCGACGTTTTTCACAACGTCGCTTCTCCTATCGCTAATCAAACCGACGCGTATGTCTGATGCTCTCGCGCCGTATTCAAGATTTAATACTTGCGTGTCGGCAACAACTCAGCGGCGTTATCTGGATAGTACACCGTCTCATTCGTGAGCGTTTCCCGATCAATCGATTCACCGTTCATGAGTTTCAGCGCCATATCAAAGACCTGCGGTCCGAGCAAAGGATTGCATTCCACATCCGCCTGGAACCAGCCATCCACCATGGCCTGGAAGCCACCGCGTGTGCCGTCCACGGATACGATGAAGAGATCGCCCGGTTTTACACCTGCTGCCTTCAAGGCTTCAATGGCACCGATGCCCATATCGTCATTGTGAATGAAGATGCCCTGGAAATCTGTGCCGGGTTTGTACTTCTGTAAGAAGGCCTGCATTACAGGGAGAGCCTCAGCACGGGTGAAGTTACCAGTCTGAGAGTCAATGATCTCGATGTTGGAATTGAGTTTGGCGCGCAGACCATCTGCACGACCGACTGCTGCACCGGAGCCTGTGGTTCCGGAAAGCTCAAGAATCTTTGCACCATCGGGGAACTTTTTGTTGAACTCTTCGGCAGCTCGCTGACCTTCCAATTTCATATCTGAACCGATGTGGGCAGCATACAGGGATTGATCAGCACTCACGCTGCGATCCACCACAATGACGGGGATACCGGCATTCTTGGCTTCTGTGAGCACAGCATCCCAACCATCTTCAACTACTGGGGGCAGGGCAATCACATCCACACTCTGTTGGATGCAAGCGCGTACGGCAGAAATCTGATTTTCCTGTTTCTGCTGGGCATCAGAAAATACCAACTGTTTGATGCCAAGTTGCTGGGCCGTTTCCTTGAATGAAGCGGTATCAGCCGTGCGCCAGTCGCTTTCAGCACCAAGCTGAGGGAAGCAAAGTGTCATGTCAGAGTATGTGCAATTAGGGCCACAGGCGGCCTCTCCAAATGCTTTTTCGGCCATGGCAGGAGCTTGAGTCGCAGCAGCAGGCGGCTGGGCAGCTCCTCCACAGGCCGTGAGTGCAATGGCTGCAACCATTGCAAGGCTAACCAGAATAAGCAAGTTCTTTTTCATCCTTCTCTCCTTTTTGGAAATTCATGTTTTCTCCGGACGGAGATTTTGATAAGATATAATAGTTACGCGCGAGTGTGTCCATTTGGGTATACTCGCTCCTTCGAAGTGCTTGCTCGGGGACGCCAATCGCTGGGCGAGCACTTCTTTTTTGGGGATGACTCTTAGCTCTTTGTCAGGCGTACCTCCTTTTGCTCTATACCTTTGGACGCAGTGAACTCTGTCGTACAACGAGGGTTGGAGACAAAATTAAAGAATTGGATTCCCCTGTTTCCAATCCTTTCAAATGTGATTCAATAATCCCAATAATCTGTTCAACTGCCATTTTGCCAATGTTATATTGATCCTGCTGGATGGTGGTCAACGGAGGAGAAAAGAAGGCGCATTCAGTGATATTGTCAAAGCCAACAATGCCTAATTCCTCGGGTATTCGCAGCCCCCGCTGCCCTGCAACCTGAATTACACCGAGGGCCATTTGATCGTTTCCTACAAATATCGCATCCATTTCCGGGTACTGGTCAAACAACTTTTCGCTGGCTTCGGCGCCACTCGCCGAGGACCAGTTTCCTTCCACCCAATGATTCGCCTTGATCCGGATTTTGGCTTCACTGAGCACATCCTGCCAACCGATCATCCGCTGCTGAGCTTCCCACCAATCCATCGGACCTGTGATGTGTCCGATATGCTGGTATCCCTGCTCAAGGAGATGGCTGACCGCCATCCGCGCTCCCTGATAATTATCTACGGAAACAACCAAAATATCACTGCGATGTTGCATAGCCAGATAAACAATTGGGACACCGTTCTCCAAAGAGCTTTGGCGAATCCAATCCCGATTGTGTCCCACTTCGGGTACAGCCCAAATAATGCCATCTACATGCCGATCATGCAGGGCCTGGAATATAGGCGTAACATCCGTTGTATCAAAATGGGGCAGTTCTTTGAGGAGCAACGAATACCCTTTTTCTTCGGCCGCGCTGGTAATCCCGCTTAAAGTTCTGGATGGACCGATGAACTTCAAACCAGCCGTCACGATGCCCAAGGTATAACTCCTCTGTTGGATTAGACTCCGTGCCAAGGCACTCGGCCGATAGCCTAGTTGCTCTATTACCTGTTGTACACGCTCACGCGTTTCGGGGGAGACATCCGGCCTTTGGTTTATTACGCGCGAGACCGTCTGGGTGGACACGCCAGCCGTAGAAGCTACTTCCTTGATGGTCGCTCGCAAAACTTTTTGGCGCATAGGTTAGTGTTATCGTTCCCGTTATCGATAACGGGAACGATAACATTGTAGCAAATTCAAGTACAAGAGTCAAGCATTTCTAATTTTTCTAATAATTCACCCGTGGAATCTGGCATTCTCCTGCGACTATGGCAGAGGAACCCAGTAAAAAAAATCGGCTCTTCCACTTTGGACAAGACTGCGGAACGCGGAAAACGTTTTAGGTACGGATTTTCCCGAATTTTTAGAGTCAATCTGTGCGAATCGTGAAATCCGTGGCCGAGGTTTTGAACTTTCCCGTTATCCCAAAAATCAGTCCCTGGTCCTAATTCAACTCAGACCAGAGACTGATTTACTATAAATAACAACTCAACTTCTTTTCTTATCCGACCCTCGCGTGACAATTCCCTCCTGCCAGGCATAGACTGCCGCCTGTGTACGGTCATCGAGATGGAGTTTCTTGAGGATGTTTCCGATATGGGTCTTGACGGTGCTTTCGCCAATAACGAGGGTTTCCGCGATCTCGGCATTCGACTTGCCCGCCGCGATCAACCGCAATACTTCGAATTCGCGTTCCGAGAGTTCGGTGAATGGATTGACATCATCCTTCCGTAATCCCTGCAGTTCCTGCACAATGCGCGAAGCGACACGTGAATCCAATACTGCTTCACCGTGTGCGGCTTTGCGAATGGCCTCAGCAAGTTCATCGGGTTCGACATCTTTGAGTAGATAGGAGATCGCGCCGGCGCGCACGGCCGGGAAAATATATTCATCCTGGTGATGCGAGGTGACTACGATGACTTGCGTTTCCGGTCGCAGTTTGCGAATCTGGCGCGTGGCGGCGATGCCATCGAGGTCGCCTGGCATTTCAAGATCCATAAGGACAACATCGGGTTTATGTTCCGCAACCGCGTTAACTGCCGCCGCGCCTGAATCTGCTTCGGCAACAACTTGAATATCTTTCAGGGTATGCAAATACGCCTGCACACCCTGACGTACGATCTTGTGATCATCCACGAGAAGAACTTTGATTGGCATGGAAACCTTTCAGCTACGACAATTTTACTTCGGCAGTGATGGTTGTTCCGACAGAGAGGGTGGACTCCACGTTGAGCATACCGCCCACCTCTTCCATGCGTCCCCTCATGCCTGCCAATCCATAGGAATTGGGAGAGATCAGGTTCGCATCAAAGCCGCGACCGTTATCAGCCACGATCAGCGTCACTTGCTCCGGAGTCATATTGAAGGTGAGTCCGACCGTATCCGCTTCCGCATGGCGTGCAATGTTGGAGAGTGCCTCTTGTAAGACGCGATAGAGCGTCTGTTCCACGTCCAAAGGCAGGGAACGGTCACCGCTGATCACGGATTCTACTTTGATGCCGGTATGCTCCTGCCAGCGAGCCGCATATTCCTTGAATGCCTGTACCAGCCCCTTGCCCTGCAGAGCAGCGGGACGCAGTTCATCGATGATGAGTTTGAGTTCCTGTTGGGTCTCGCGGTTGAGTTGCAATGCGGTATCGATATGTCCAGTCGCCGCGCTGGGATCAAAATCGAGTAAATTCTTGGCCGCAGTCAATTGCATGCGCGCTGCATAGGTCTGTTGTTTGACGGTATCGTGCAGATCGCGGGCGAGACGATTGCGTTCTTCCACGCGAGCCAGCTCATCGTTGGTATGGATCAGGTTTTGCAATTGCTCCGCCATATTGTTCAGATTACGGGTCAGTTCTCCGATCTCATCACCGGATTTGTCGCGCGGAGAAACGGAGAAATCGCCCGTGCTCCAGGCCTGGGAGGCCGCAGACAGAGTCACAAGTCGCTTGCGCAGCCCGCGCGTGACCAGCCAGCCAAAGAGCGCACCAACGGGTAAAGCGACAATGAACATGATGAACATCATCACCAGGAAAAAGGTTTGATAGATATAGAGGTTGCTTGGCGTGGCAAAGGCCACTGGCCTGACACGATAGATAACAATGGCAACCACAGGATCACTGTCACTTTTACGCAAAGGAAACGCGACCAAACGCGTGCCATCAGGGTAAGCATTGCTTTGAGCATAATAATTTTTACTACCGGTCAGTGCGGCATCGATGATGGATTCCATGCTGAAGCCGCTGACTGCGCGTGGCTTGAATGGCTTGCCGATCAGCGACGGATTATCGAGCGGTGCGCTGGCGATGAGATTCAGACCCGTGTCGAGTACATAGATGGGTTGGGTTTGGGTGACCAGCGTATTGGCATAATCGAGAGTCTCGCGCACCGTAGTTGACTGAAAATCAGTCCAATTGAAGCCCTGCTTTTGCACCCGTTCCAGCCATTTCTGTAGGGATTGGGAATCATCAAGCATGTAAGGAATATTATCCTGGAAAGCAGTCTTGGACCAGTAGAAACTGTCGTAGGTGCGCGAGTTATTTTGTGTCTCGAAATAAGCTGCGATCGCAACCAAGAGCGTGGTAAGCACAATGACAGTCCCGGCGGTAACGACCGCGTAAGACAAGGTAAGTTTCCATTGAAGACGGCGGAAAAATCTAAACATAGTATCTCTCACGGAGAAAACCTTTACCCACCCACATCCTGACAACGATAAAGCCAGGAGGCAAGGCAAAGGAGTCCCAGGGTGTATATGGCAGCAACAATGAGCGCGCTGCTGGGCGCAAGAATATGCTCGGGGATTTCCACGGCACGGTTCCCGATGGAATTTAAGAGGAACGAGGCGCTGAAATGAATATTGGTAAACAACCATTTCGTCCAGCTTGCGCCATGCAGGAAACCAGCCAGGAGGAATTCGATAAATTGAGTGTATCCCAATCCCACCACAACGCTAAAGAATGATGAACGCACCAAGACAGTCAAAAGAAGCGTCAAGGCCAGATAAGGCAGGTTGACAAGCGTCATATAGAACGGGGCCGCCAGAGTCGCCAGCCAATTGATATTGAATAAATTGGGAGCATCATATACCACTGTTTTGTAGTAGGCACCCGTCAAATAACCAGTCAGCAGCGTGATGACCTGAATTATAAGCGTGAGCAGCACCAGCATGGCAAACTTTGACAACAAACTGGAGGTACGTGAGGCATGCCTCAGCCAGTGTTGGTTGGTACGTTGAGAATAATCACTACCCATGATGCTGCCAGCGATGATGACCAAAAATGGAATGGCGATGAGCAGTTGGTCCAGAGCGTTTGCGAGATCAAAGGAGACTCCCGGCATTTTGAGTTCTCCGGTCAACAGTTCAGTCTGATTGCTGGAATAAAAGTGAGAGAGGCTCAACCCGATATACAAAGGGCAAATCACCAGGGTAAACCAAAACAAAACGCGGCGGGTGAGACGGGTCCATTCGATGGAGAAAAGTTTGAGAAACATGATCGATCCAGTCAATAAGTTAGTTGGTTGAAGTAACATCCATGAACAACGATTTAAGATCGTTTTTCTGGGCAGTGATTTCCGTGGGAATGATGTGCTGACTGAGCAGATGATTTATCACGACCTGACTTGTCACGCCCATGACGATCAACGCATTGCCATTCGCCTGGACGTTTTCCACGCCGGGCAGCGATTTAAACGCACGAACCGCGGCTTCCGTATCATTGACGGTCAGCCTTACCGATGGCTTTTGTCCGTTAAGCAAATCCTCCACGCGGCCCTGTGCGACGAGGCGTCCTTTGTTGAGCACCGCGATCCGGTCACAGACTTGTTGCACTTCATTCAGTAGATGGCTCGACAGCAAAACCGGCGTGCCGTTTTCCACCAGCGAACGCAATAATTGACGGATCTCGCGCATCCCAGCCGGATCGAGGCCATTGGTGGGTTCATCGAGAATCACGAAGCGCGGACGATGCACCAATGCCATCGCCAATCCGACGCGTTGTTTCATACCGGTCGAAAACTTGCTGACTTTTTTGCGTGCGGCCTCGGTCAATCCGACGAGTTCGATCACTTCATCGATACGTTTTTTGTCCACGCCGGGCGTCAGGCGTGAGACCAGTTCGATGTTATCCCTGGCGGAAAGATAGGGTACAAAAGCCGGTGCGCCCAATAACGCACCGACATCCTTCAATACCTGAACATGATTAGGCGTTACGCGTTGACCAAGTAAGGTCACTTCGCCAGCGGTTGGGTGGACCAACCCAAGTGCCATGCCCAGCATGGTGGTTTTGCCCGCACCGTTCGGCCCGAGGAAGCCGAACACTTCACCTTCGTATACGGTGATATTCACCGAGTTCGACGGCCTTATATCCGCCGAAGGTTTTGGTCAGGTTTTTGGTTTCGAGAATAATATTGTTCATCAGGGTTCCTTTTTGTTATCCGCCTAAATCCTGGCGGGAGAAGATCACAAGTGAAATAGCACTTAAGATAATGAAGATAAGGCCGATCAACAGAATGGCACGCGGCTCAGACATGGCTGTGGCATCTACAGAAAGGGGCGTGGCCATGCGGTCAAGTGTTGAATTGTGAGCTTGTAATACTTGTGAAAGGCTGACCGGCAGGTATTGCACCAGTGTTGGAAATTTATTTCCCAGACGTAAAGCTAATAGCTCGAAAACACTGCCGTAAACGATTGTTCCACCTGCAGCGAAAAGCGGTGAACGGCTCACAATTGCGAATAAAACTGTCAGCGCAAGATAAGGCAGGGAACACCAAAACACGCGCAAAATGGCCGGCAGCAGCGCAGTTAGATTTAAGTTGGAAGTATCCATTGCGCCGAAAAATAAACTGCGTGAAAGCGCACTGAGTCCCAGAATGGCAATCACAGTAAAACAAACCATCAATAAACTGAAGAATAGGATGATCGTCAGGCGCGTAAACAACAAAACCGGTCGCGTTACTCCGCGCGTGAGCCAGAGTTGAATCGAACGATCCGGGTAGTCGAAGGCTGAGATAACGGAAGCCGTGATGGCGTAGACCAGAACGCCGATCCAACCGAAAAAAGCCAATCCGAAAAGTAGGTCTTGTTCCAGTCCACCGCTGGCGGACTGGTATCCATTCGCGATTTGAAGATGATCGATCAATATCGCAAAAGCGAGCAGGGACGTCAGAGCCAGCAATCCAATCCACAAGCCGGGATGCTTGAGCGTTTTGCGGGTTTCGATGGCAAGCAAGCGCAGGAACATGCTACTGCTCCATCATTACCAGATCGTGCGTGTCATCTGTAACGAACAGTGGGCTGACGCTTCCCAATATAAATATGAGGGTAAATAGTACAACAATTAAAGTGATCATTTTGTCTCCTTGATACCCCAAAGTATAGGAGGGTCGCTTGATTTTCGGTTCATCCGGGAGACGGATTATGGGTCAGACTGGAGGATGAAAATAGACAATCCCTGGCATGTCGACAAATGCGCTTGATCTTTATGGACCAGGGGCGTAATTGGTATCGGTTCTAGCAAACTCGAGATTTGAAATCGTACTATTCGATGGAAAGTGCCAGCGCTATGGCTTGTTCCAATTCCAGAGATTGACCAGCTTTCCATTCGGCTTCCGCGCTGGCTTCGGGCAAAATCTCGCGCGCCGGCGCAATCATCTTGTCGACGCGCGCCTGCTCTGCCGGTGGCAACGGCGCCCCAATTGATTCTCTCAGTGCGGCGGCAAAACCAGCCAGTCGCAGTGCCTTTTGCGGTTTGGCTTCGGCCGCGGCCACTCCCCCATAATCCTCGATCAGATAGGCAATCGCAGTCTGATCACCCAACTCGCGGTTGAGGGCCATACTCTCATCGAGCAATGGACGCGCATCTGCGAATTTGCCTTCGTCGAGTACCACGTCCGCCAGTGTGTTGAGGGAGAGCGCCAGTCCCGCTTTATCTCCCAACTGTCGGCGGATCATCAAACTTTCCTGCAGCAGGCGGCGTGCCTCCGCATATTCCCCTTGATCGCTGGCTACACAAGCCTGGTTATTGAGCAGTTGTCCAACAGCCCAGCGATCGCCCATTTCACGAAAGAGCGTAAGACTCTCTTCATTCATCTGGCGTGCGCCCGCCAGGTCACGTTGGAAGCGGGCAATAATTCCCAGGTTATTAAGCAGGGTAGCTACACCCGGTGTATCGCCCAGGTTGCGACGAAGATCCAGACTTTCATGATTAAATTCACGGGCGGTCGCATAATCGCCCTGCCAGGTGGCAACGGTACCGGCTCCCTTGAGTGCATGTGCCCGGGCTCGCTCACGAAGGCGAGGCTCGGCAATGCTCACCGTGAGCTTGAGACTTTCATCGTAATAACCGCGCGCCTCTGTGTAATTTCCCTGGAGCCGATAGATCTCGCCAATATCCGCCAGGACATGGCTGACGCCCGTGCTATCATGCAATTGCTGATAACTGTCACGGGCGCGTACCAGCCAGGCGTCTGCTTCGGCATAGGCACCTTGTTTTCTCAGCAGCCAGCCTAATGCCTGTTGGGCTTGAGCCTGACCGGGCGCGTCGTGCAATCGCTGTGCCAAAGCTTCAGCGCCTCGATCGAATTCATCGGCTTCCTTCCATTCGCCCACCAACTCGTATACCTGTCCGAGTTGCAGCATGACACCAACTTGCTGCCCTTCGGATGACAATGGCAATACTTTACGATAGTAGGTAATGGCTGCGGCATTTGCATAATCTGCCCGGGCAGCCTGGGCGGCCTTCAACAAATATTCCCGTTTCTTTGGCAGGTTATCGCTGTGCTCGAAGTGATAGGCCAGGATATCAATATATTGATCGAGTACTTCCGGATATGTATTTTCGATATATTGTCCAATCTGATCGTGCAGCATGGCGCGCGTGGCAAAAGGCAATGTCTCGTAAGCGACTTCCTGCGTAAGGACATGCTTGAACAGATAAGCAAGTTCAGGCTCAGGCGTATCCATCGGCGTCAAGTCCAGAGCACTGAGCGTATCGAGATCATGACGCAGCCGCTTCTCATCCCCGAATTGATTATAGACACCCCATAACATGGCTGCGCGGAACAAACGACCAATCACGCTGGCCACTTTCAACAATGTCTTCTGATTTTCGCTGAGTTGATCGATACGACTCAGGATAAGGCTGTAAAGACTATCCGGTAGATCGATTTGTTCCAACGCCTCAGGCTGCTGGGGATCGATTTTTCGATCGTGCAGATAATTCAGAAACTCCTCGATGTAGAACGGATTTCCCTCTGCCCGCACACTGATCTTTTCGATCAGCGCCTGTGGGAGCTGGGTGTTTTCTCCGTAGACTTGTCTTAACTTCAACGAAACCAATTGTTCGATCTCTTCCGCCGGCAGGTCAGCCAATGGAATCTCGGTGAAGTGGAACAACTGACTGACGCGCGGAGCCAGTACTCGATCCATTTGAGGCGGCCGATAGGCGAGCACGATCAACACTGGAAGATCAACGCTGGCTCGTCCAATCACTTCCAACAGATCATGCGAAAGCGGATCCAGCCAGTGACAATCCTCCAGGACCAACAACACGGGCTGCGTCTGCGCCCGTATGCGCAGGCAATCCACCAGGAGCGATTCGAGCGACTCCTTGCGCAGTTTGGCATCGAAGGAACGGGTCAGTTCGTTATCCGGAATCTGAAAATTGAGCACGGCCCCCAGCAAAGGCAAACGATGAAGTAAAGCCGGATCGAGGCCGGATAATTGTTCCTCCAACAACTTGATTTGTTCTGCCATCGACCAAGCCGGATCCAGATTGAAGAATCCTCGCCAGATATTCTGCCAGACGAGATAGCTGGTATTGGTGCCATAGGATTGACACTCGCCTCCATAGCCGAGAACGTGGCGCGCTCGTGCCAGGCGAATTGCTTCCGCGATCAGGCGCGATTTCCCCATGCCCGCCTCCGCCGCGATGCCGACGATTTGTCCGTGATCTTGCAACACGATATTAAGCTTTTGTTCGATCAAAGCCAGCTCCGCGGCACGACCCACCATGGGCAGGGCATACTTGGGCTCATGCAACCGAAAGTCATGACGTTCGCTCGTGGCAATCAACTGCGACACATTGACGGCCTGCGACTTTCCTTTAACGAACAGGGGCGGCAGTTCCTCCCAGGTAAAGTCATCCGCGGTCGCCTTGCGGACATTCTCATGAACCAACACCCCGCCGGTTGGCGCATTCTGCATGAGACGCGCGGCCATATTGACTGCGTCTCCCAGCGCGCTATATGTACGACGATGGATACCACCACACGCGCCGGTACGGGTAAGTCCCTGGCTGATGCCAATCTGGACATCCGTGATAAAGTCCATGTGCAGCTCGCGCAATTCCAGTGCTGAGGCAACCGCGCGGATCGCATCATCCTCATGAGCTAATGGCGCGCCAAAGGAAACATAGAAATTACTGCCTTTATCGCCAATGGTCAATTGCAACATGTAGCTCTGGTAGTGAGCCAGGATACGTTGGATGGCCTGAACATAAGCATTGAGTTGGAACTCAGCCTGCGGATCGTTGTCATAGTCAATGCCGCCAAAGCGCAGGAACAACGCCACTGTAGGGCGCAGTTCGGTCAAAAATTCCCCCATCCCGCTCATCAATCGTTCGTATACCGGCGGTAACAGCCACGGTCGCACCAAGTCCTCGGTGAGCGCATCCGTGTCCATCGTTGGCCAGGGAACCATCTCAACATTGGTATTCAACTTGTTAATCACAGCGAAGCGTTCACCGCTTTCCGAGTCTTGCCGCCATTCATTTATCTCGATCTGTTTCCCCAAGGCAGTCACGGTTGCCTGGTCCAACAATACCTCACCGCGCGCGGCATAGTGCTCAGCCTCTGCCAGCCTATAGAGCGTTTCTCCCGCCAATACATCGATTAACTGGATCGTCGGGTCACCAAGCAGGAAACGTCGCGCCGGCCCAGTCGTCACTACAACTTTGATCGCCAGAGATACCGTCCCGGCACCGGAGATTTCCACCCGGGAAAAATGCTGCATGGTTCGCTGGATTGCCAGTGCACAGGTGGTCGCCCGCAACATGGTGGAGGTGGCGGGATGAGGTGCCAGATAATCCTGCTCTTGATCATCGAACCAGCAGGTGATGGCATCGCCACTGAACCCCATCACGCTGCCTCGATAACTCTCGATCTCGGTCACCAATGCATCATAGATTGTATTGAGCCAGCGTGTCAATTCCTCCGCACCGCGCTGAGGCCCCAGCGCATGCACCAGGGCCTCCGTCAACGGAGTAAAGCCGGATATATCTGCAAAGAGCGCTGCACCGGTGGTCTGGTCAGGCAGATCAACACCTTGTGCCAGGGCATAACGACGATCTGCTGGAATGTAGGCCTGCAAAGATTCCATGTATTCTCGCTTTTTGACTCCGGACGAAACGAGACTCAACAATCTGACGAGGGAAGCAAAACTTTGCTTCCCTTGGAACCATCACCAACAAGACCTTGAATCGTTATGGCAAAAACTTGAAGTTCACGGTGTAGACTTGTCCGTCGATGAATTCTATCGAAAATTGTCGACAGGTTCCGAACCAGATCACTCTCGTATTCCAGACATAATTATAAATGCCTGTCCTGCGAGTGTAATCCAGATCTCTTCTCGACAGGGTCTCACGGGCATTCCCAATTGCCTGCAGAGTCTTACAACTGATCTGCGTTGACTGAGGATTGTTATCGGCCAGGATGTCCAAACCCTGGTTGCCGCCAAGGCTAAACCTGAAGATCACCGGCTGTCCGGGCAACACTGTATTCAGGGTCGGTGGGTTTTTCACTGGTATCAAAAAACCGGAGAAGCTGAAAATCACCTGGTATTCTGCGGTCCCGGAACTGGTATTCCCGGCATAATCGCTCGCCGTACAAGTGACCGTTTTCGTGCCAACGCCATCAGTGGAAGCCAGGCTACAGCTTTGCATGGCGATTCCTGAACCGCTGTCGGTTGCGTTTGAATTCACTGTGACGGTCTGATTCAACTGAACCGGATTGGGAGTCACGCTGGGTGCTACAGTTGGTGCGGTCTTATCGATCCGGATCGGACCGAAGCTTGCATCGGCAGAATTATTGGCGTTGTCTTGTGCTGTACCGCTGGCAGTAAACTCACCATCCGCATCGAAGATCTGACCATCCGGGCAGGAGGCTACGCCGCTTCCGGCATCGCTGCAGGTGAAGTGGACTGTCACATCTTGATTCGTCCATGTCCCGGCCGTATAGGGCGTATTGTCAGCTTTCGTCGCACTGACCGTGATCGTTGGCGGCTGCGTATCTCCTGCGATGGTCAGCGATAGACCAAGCTGGTTCGAGCTCTCATAGTAATCATCACTGAGGGTCAGCGTATTGCCGGGATTGACTGGAATGGTACCATTGAAATAGGCATCCACGACATAAACACCTGGAGGTAATGGAACATCACCGAGGGAAGCATTGCCCTGGAAATCTGCAATGACCGAGCGGGCAAGAGAATCTGTACTGTTGTGTGCCACAAAGACCACCGACTTTCCACCCAGCGCACGCCCGGAAGAGTTGCGGACTACGGCAACAAAGGGAGTAGGTTGATTTGCAAGAATATTTGCCGATGAGGGTGTAACCGAAAGTGTGGTGCCGTCTTTATTGAGTGTAAAGGCACTGCTATCCGTTGAGCTCAAGTAATCAGCATCGCCGCGGAAGCTGGCCTGGACGGTGTAACTGCCCGGCGGGATCACCGGCTTAAGGATAAAGGTTGCAGTGCCCGAAGCGTTGGTGGTTCCCAGAACCTGTTGCCCACCGAGACCCAGCGTGACAGTCTTACCAGAAAGCGGTTGTTCACCTGAAGTCAACAGCAGATCAAAGGTGCTGTTATGCAGATATGTCCCAGAGGCGGGAGGCGATTGCAAGCTGATCACCGTCTCTGCCGGAGGCGGAAGTTGTGAGGCGTTCTCAGGCGTGATGCTATAGTAAGCACCCAGGTTGGTGGAGAGAGTTGTCAGGCCCGCGCCGCCTACAGCCTGTACCATAAATAGAAGGTCTTGGGCGTCCGCACTCGATTGAAGCGTAAGCATCCCTGCCCACAGAGTTGGGTCGTCCGCACTCTGTGTCAAGTCAAGCGGGGCCCAGGTTCCGTAATAGGGATTTCCAACTCTGCCAGTATAAAGAATCCAGACCGACTGCACACTGGCCGAACCATCGGCCACCGCGTTCACGCTAAAAGTCACAACATTACCGTTTACCGCCGCGGAAGCGCCCAGGATACTTGGAGCAGCACTGACTGCCGCAGCTTTGGTTGTCGCGCTGCCCGCGCTCGGCCAGTTGCCGGGCAGGTAGTAGAGTTGCAGATTCAACTGATCAAATTTCCGCAGCGTGCCATTAATGGCGCCGGGCGCGCTCGAACGGAATTGCGCCGGGACCAACACCAGCCGGGTGTTTCCGCCGCTCAAAGCATCATAGTAGTTCGGCATCCAGGTTTGGGTTGGATAGAACACTTCTGTATTGTAAGAAAGATGCGCCGTCGATGTTTCCGTTGTCGGTGAGGAGGTTAGAGGCACAATTCCAGATGCATCTGTATAGCTTCCACCACGCAGCGCAACGCCGCGCAGTACCCTACCATTCACGTTGACGTTATAGATGGTCTTCGGATAGATCGGCTCGAAGGGATTGGCAACCACACCATCTGACCCGGACAGATACGTGGTCGTAATCGTTGAACCATTCGACAGGTTTTCCAAGTCGACAGTATGCGTGGAAAGAGCCGGACTAAGCGCAACCGCGCTACTGCGCAAGCCAAAGCTTGCCCCGGGACCACTCGCGACCGCGTCCGTCGAACTGACAACAGAATTGTCACTCGGCGACGTGAGACGCGCGCCCGGCATATCAACCTTCATCATCGGCAGGCCATATAGCGTCATCTCAACGATCGTCTTTTGGTCAATGCCGGTCAGTTGTGCTATTTCGGCCAGGTATTGTCGTTTGGCTTTGACAACGGCTTGTCCCACAGAAATGGGACCCGTACCGGTGCGCAGTTGCTGCGCCATCAGCACGAAGAGTCGCTCGCCGTATTCCGTCAATTCGGTATCACCATAAGCATATCCGGTTGCAGAGATATAACCAGCCGCGCCTTTGCGCAGGAGAGCCTTGGCCCAGTCCGGATCGGGGGAAGAGCCGCTCAGCAAATCACTGCCTGGGATGCTATAACCACCGTGACAACCCAACGCCATGAACAGGTCATTCGTTAGATCCCCAGAAGATGCTGCGACCTCCGCCGCTGAAAGCTGGGAGGTGTAATCAGCAGCCAGCAAGTTGCCTGCGCTGAAATGACCGGAGAGAACAGCAATATCGAAATTCCCTCCCAGTAATTTCGTGCGTAATTGATCGGCTGTCCACGCGCTCGGATCAGTAGGAGACAGACCCGGGGCCTGGATCAAGGTATCCGCCGTGGAATTCGTACCCGCGTCCATCTCAGCTTTGATCGCCACTGCCGCGTCACCCACAAAATCATAGCCTGTGACCAGGGAGGTATGCGGCACGATCACGCCGTTCGTTTGATTATAAGTATTGATCGCCGCGCTAATATCACTCGCATTATCTACCAGCCGTCCCACCGCCAAATCCGGAAGAGCCAGGGTATGCCCGGCCTGCGTGATACTCACCTGTGAACCATAACCATCCTGTCCCTGCACCAAATTGGTTTTCAACCCGGCTTCAGACGCAGTGGATGGCGCCACCGGAACCACATAATCCTTTTCATTGGCCAGGCCGGAAACATCCTGCACCTGGAAGAAGGGAATGACATCCGCGCCGCCAGCCAGGGCAATATATTCCAGGCTGGGATTTACCGCGCGGTAGGCATCGATCACTTTCTTGATTTCGGCTGCTACCGTGTTTTTGGCCGAGGCGCAGCCCAGATTCTGATCCGCTTGCGAATTGGCAAAAGCTACCCGCGCATATTTGGAATCGTTTAGATCGATCACAACTCCGCCCACATCAGACCGCCCGGCAAAAGCGGTGAGATCGGCCAGCGTTTGTGTTATCTCAGCGGGTGTGCCATGCAGGCGGCTGGAATCGGTCAGGATCAGGGAACGATAGGCAGCGGAAGCAGGCCCAGGTCCGGTAATGACAGACAGTGAGTCCGGAACAGGCTGAACCGCTCCACAGATGCCGCCCTGGACCGTGATATCCAGTGTGAAAGCCGTTTCAATGTTATAAGGACCAACGACGCGCACATATAAATCTTCATGCAAATCGTAGGTGTTGCGTTCAATCGTTTGCACAGTCGCGTATGGATCCATGGAAATCCCCAACAGGCTTTGTCGCGCCGCGCTGGCGTAAGCATCCAACGAACCAGACGGCAATGACCCGGAAGGTAATGAACCAGAAGGTAGTGACCCTGAGGGAAGTGAACCCGAAGGCAGTGAGCTTGAGGGTAAAGACCCTGAAGGAAGAGAACCCGAGGGCAAGGAACCGGAAGGCAACGATCCAGAAGGTAGTGAGCCTGAGGGTAAAGACCCTGAAGGAAGAGAACCCGAGGGCAGAGAACCAGATGGCAACGGTCCAGATGGCAAAGAGCCTGAGGGTAAATAACCGGTTGGCAGAGAACCCGAAGGCAATGAGCCTGAGGGTAACGATCCAGAGGGCAGAGAACCGGAAGGAAGCGAACCGGAAGGAAGCGAACCGGAGGGCAGGAAGGCTGTGTCAGCAGCTTGAGCGCTCAGCACCGCCGAATTCTGTGGATTGATCAAGCCGTTGTAAATCGGGTAAGGATCGCGATGCAGGCTGACGGCACTGCCCGGGAGACTGGTTAACTTGATCTGCACCAGCGAGCCGGGCTGCACCGAGAATTTAAACCATTTCTCCTGGAAGCGGTCGGTGATGTATTGCTGGGTGTGAGAGTTACCAGATACCGCCTGCGCCTGAACCCAATTCAAGTTGGATGTAGCGACCGGACGACAATAAGAAAACTCGGAGGTTCCATTATCACCCGTGGCCGTGGCTGTGATGCCATTCGGTTCATTGGCGCCCGCAGAGAGAATCTCATCAAAGCTGGCGGAGCCACTCCCATCCGTTGTCACTGGGAACGAACCTAGATAAGTTTTTCCTTCCCCAAAGAAGGAGGGATCACAGGCCTCGTTCGCAAAGACATCGATGATATAGCTTTGATTGGCTTCTGAATTCAATAAGCCCGCTACGCGGGTTGTACTTCCATTGGAGGTTGCCAGATTCAATACAGGATAATTCTGATAGTTGTTCGGACCAGAGATCGTGCCGGCATGATTGAAGGTAACGCCGTCGCCACCGAGATCGATGCCCGGGCCCTCATTGGAAAAGATAAAGTTGCCAGAAATGGCATTGCCGATCCCGGAACCCACCATCACTCCCGCGCTGAGAATTAAAGGCAATGGTATTGCCTGATCCGGAGGCTGTGCCACCGATCGTATTGCCCGACCCAGCGATGTATATCCCCGCGCGCGCGTTGGTCCCGTTCAAACCATCATCGCCCGAAGCCCCGCCGCCATTGGGAAGTGCGCCGATGCCATCTGCGTTCAAACCGATTTTGTTGCCCAACACGAAGTTCCCGGTAACATTACTATCGCGCAACAGAACACCAAAGTGACCGTTCCCAGAGATCAAGTTTCCAGTAATGTTATTTTCCCTGGCAGCAGCGCCAAAAGTCCCCACGAAGATCCCGCGTTGGGAATTACCCAGCGCTGCCGTACCCGACGGGTCCGTTCCGATATAGTTGCCTTGAATAATATTGCTCGTCGCGTTCCCAGCCCCTGCAGCAACGAAGATACCGTCGCGATTGGACGCAATGACATTACGGTCAGCAGGCGCAGTACCACCAATTATATTGTTGGTGGTATTGTTGACATACACACCGGAAGCAGCCACTCCATGGGCGGTGCCGTCTGCCCTTAAGCCGAAGAAATTGCCAGCAATCGTACTCCCCGACCCGTTCACCTCGATACCATTATTGAAGTTCCCGTGAATAGCCAACCCTTTGATGGTACTGCCGCCAGAACTGATCAAGAACGCCTGTGCACACGGGCTGGGTGAGCAGTTATCCCCGTTCAACTCGATGCTGATCACTGCATGATCACCAGTCGTCACCGTATTGGGACTGGCACCGGGCTGAGTGTAACCATCGATAATTACTGGATCGGTGAACGCTGGTAAAGCAGAGACAGGCTGGATGGTTTGTATGCCTTCGCCGGAAATATTGAAATCGATCTCATCCGGAACTTCGCCGGAATTCTCATCGGAATTGGCTTCCTGAATTGCGGCGCGTAAAGTACACTCGCCAGCATTCGCGGTTTCACAGATACCATCCCCGATATGGGCATCCACTCCATCGGCGGTGCTATTGACCGTGAAGTTTGCTGCGGCTGCAACAGATCTCAAGCCAAATTGAGCCAGCAGGAGTGTCAGAATGATAAGGATTGAAAAGGGACGGGCTGGTTTTTGTGCCATGATCTCCTCCAGGTAAAAAGTGCATTGTCCAGTATTAGATATTTGTGTGACAAAAAATCCAACTTCAGGGAGACAGATGTTGTCGAGTTGAACTCCGGACCTGCTCAAGAAAGCTCAAGTTGTGCTTTTGTTAAAGATCGTGCATGGCTGCTTCCATATGACTTTATTTGAGTCATCGAGTGCTTCACAGGCAATCACAGAGTACTCGTCATGGTGATAAGACTTTCTCTAAATTTATCGAACTATTTGGTGAGGGGCCTTTTACAAATCAACTGACCACAGAAGTGTATAACAAAAGAATGAAAAGTTCTGTCTGGGCATTCCAGAGCAGCTTTCATCTGTTCCACGCCTTGACAGACATGCTGACCGGACATCTTTGATAAAAGTTGTTGAATTTTATCTCAATTCATAATGCCATTCCCGCCAATGTAATCTTCTGTAACCTTTTCGATATATTTCCAGTCCCAAAACTAGGCTCACTTTACTCTGTTCATGGATTCAATACCCGCCTCCGCCTGGCAGGGAGGGATAATCCGTTGCTCCCAGCCCGGTTCTATCCCGTACTGTACAGCGTTCATCCATGGATGAGACCGCGGAGCTAGCTTCGATAAACATCAAAGAATATATATTCTGGTTGTTTGCATGGAAATGGGTTGGAATTGCTTTGTCCGTAATTTACATCTGGTGGTTCATGATTTGGCATAAACATTCAATTGGAGAGGCAATTCTTCTAACAGCAGTTGTCGCGATCCTTGGATATGGATTAACACAGAACATTAGGAATTTGCTGCCAACAATAATTCACCTTGGTACAGCGGATTGTTATCATGGCACAATAACATTCACTGCCATATTGTTAAGAGTACATTTTGAAACACTCATTGTTTTATCAGTTGGCATCTTGTTAGGGCTAGGAGCGCTAGGTGTCATAGTTCAGGAAATAATCAAGGCTTTCATTGAAAGAAGAGAGACTCCAGATTGGCACACGACCTCGTGATTGGTTGTTCACTGGATGTTGTGTTGCCTTGCTTAGCATTTTTTTGGTTCTAAATAATGGACGTATGCGCCTTATATTAACCACTTTATCCAGCCGAATAGCATCATTCCCAGTCCGTCCAACCCGCAGAGTTGGAATAGATATAGTTACGTTCAAAATAATCCCACCAATCATATAGATCCAACAGGGCATCAACTAGTAATTGCTGCCGCGATAACCTTTGCGGTGGCCGCTGTTGCTCTCACAGCCTATATTTATAATACTCCTCAAATGGAACAATTGGGACAAGAGGCGGCCGAAAGCTTACCCTCTGAAGTAAGGGGGTGGGGAGAAAACGCGACACACCAAAAGGAATTAGAATCCACCGAAAGGAGCAGCCACACATCCGGCGATAATATTCTTGGGCCTGGCTTTGGTTATAAGAGCAGTTGCGGGCTTAGGTGTAAACTGGCAGTCTTCAGTTTTATAGGTGTCGTTGCATGTGTGTTTATATTCGAGGAGAAGTGTGTGAAGGCCGCGTCTGCACCTACTCCCCCGGCAACGTCAACATCCACACCAACGCTATCACCGCCAAACACCTCAACTAGCTTCAAGATCAAATAATTTCTGTGGTGCGCTTTCCCTCCCCCTCAACCAATTCTTCAAGAGTAAAGGGGGAGATGCTTTGAGCGAGTCAACGGCAGGCTGTGACACCTCCCGCCTAGCAATAGAAAGTCAATCCGCCAGACGGGAGGTGTTGTTCAACAAAAGATTTGATACTTTCTCAAATGATGAGTCAGTCCTGCTTCCAGACGGTGGAGGTGACATTCCCCCCATGCCCTGTCCAGTTGGTGTGGAAGTATTCACCGCGTGGCTTGTCAACGCGTTGATAGGTGTGAGCGCCAAAATAATCACGCTGAGCCTGTAACAGGTTGGCAGGCAGGTTTGCACTGCGATAACCGTCAAAGAAGGCCAGCGCACTGGACATGGTTGGGACCGGGATTCCCTGGTGAACTGCCTCGGCCACCACGCGCCGCCAGGCTGCCTGCGCTGAGTGCACCTGCTCATTGAAATAGGGATCAAGCAACATGTTGGCCAGATCGGGATTGTTATCGAAGGCTTCCTTGATCTTGCCGAGGAAGGCTGAGCGGATGATGCAGCCACCGCGCCACATCAGGGCGATGCCGCCATAGTTGAGGTTCCAGTTGTATTCACTGGCAGCTGCCCGGAAAAGCATGTAACCCTGGGTATAGGAAATGATCTTGGAAGCATATAAGGCTTCCTGTAGATCATTGAGGAAGGCTCCTTTGTCACTGGTGATGGCAGGGGTAGGGCCGGAGAGCACTTTGGAAGCGGCCTCACGCTCATCTTTCAACGATGACAGGGCTCGTGCCAACACAGCCTCAACCACCAGAGTGAGCGGAATGCCCATATCCAGAGCGGAGATGCCAGTCCATTTACCGGTACCCTTTTGCTCCGCGGCATCCAGAATCTTTTCAACCAGCGGCTGACCATCATCGTCTTTATAACCCAGGATGTCACGCGTGATTTCGATCAGGTAGGAATCCAATTTTCCTTTATTCCATTCTGCGAAGGCCACTTGCATTTCTTCATGAGTCATCCCCAGTCCATCGCGCATCAGTTGGTAAGCCTCGCTGATAAGCTGCATATCGCCATATTCAATGCCGTTGTGCACCATCTTGACGTAGTGACCGGCGCCACCTTCGCCCACCCAATCGCAACAGGGGTCTTCGCCGCCATCCGGCCGGGCGACCTTGGCGGCAATAGCCTGGAAGATGGGCTTGACGTGCGGCCAGGCTTCGGGCGAGCCGCCTGGCATGATGGAGGGTCCATGGCGGGCGCCTTCTTCACCGCCGGACACACCTGTGCCGATGAAGAGCAAACCTTTGGATTCCAGATACGCTGTGCGGCGGATGCTATCGTTGTAGTTCGAGTTGCCGCCGTCAATGATGATGTCACCTGGTTCAAGTAGTGGCATCAACATTTCGATAAATTCATCCACGGGATCGCCCGCTTTGACCATCAGCATGACACGCCGGGGCTTCTTGAGTGAGTCGATCGAGGTCTTCCAGCGAGTGCGTACCGATGACGTTTGTTCCTTTGGCACCGCTCTCGAGGAATTTGTCTACTTTGGAGACGGTACGGTTGAAAACGGCCACCGTGTAGCCGTGGTCATTCATATTCAGTACCAGGTTCTGGCCCATCACAGCCAAACCAATCAGGCCAATGTCAGCTTTGCTCATGTTTAGATTTCCTTTTCTTTTTTGATTTCCAAAATTTTTCGGATGTGTTTATAATGGAACAAGATAAAGTGCTTCATTAACAATCAAGATGATATAGCTGAAATTATTTTCTGTACAATGTCATCCACCGACATCGAGATATCCACGATAACTGCATTCGTTGGTTCTTCCAATGCTTCGAATTGACTCTTCAACATATGTGGTTTCATGTAGTGGTCTGTCCGCTTTTCCATGCGCGACCAGATCAAATCATAACTGCCTTTGAGATAGACAATCTGTACGCCATCATTACCTGCCAATAATTGCTGACGATAACGTTCCTTCAATGCAGAACAAGCCAACACGCCGGGTTGATCCGTTCCCAGCCTGGATGAAATCAGATCGTGGAGCGCTGCCAGCCAGGGGGCACGGTCTGAATCGTCGAGGGGAATCCCGCTTGCCATTTTGGCAACATTCTCAGGCGGATGAAAATTATCTGCATCATAAAAATCCCAGCCCAATTTCGATGCAAGTGATTTTCCCACTCTGGTCTTTCCGCTTCCAGAAACGCCCATTACGATCAAAAATCGTGTTCGTGTCATTTTAATCTGTAAAGGATCTCTCCCGCCTTGGGGACATACAAAACACCTTCATCTTCGCGGTCTTTCCATTCATCCACGTTGATCGTCGCCGGGTCGAGATACCCAAGATTGAGTCGCGCACAGTCTTCAGCAGGGATTTTACTCGCAAGGGTCACGCGTACGTTCGGTTTCTCGATTCCACGCTTTGCGTCCATGACGCCTGCGCCACGCACATGTGTCGAATGGGCCAACACGCCCAGCGGATAATTTTTGTATCGCTCCCAATCGTTCAACAAATATGGCAGGATGTGATAACCAACTTCATAAATATATTTTCCATGCACGTGACTGACCACCTCCAAATGTGGCGCATAAATGATCACCTCCCCACCCACCGCCACCGCAGGCTCCAACTTATACATCGCCTTGGCGCCCGTCCACAATTCATCATACATCGGAGGTGCACACGATAGGACGCGCTGAAAAGGTTTATCTACCCAGCGGATGTGACGTTCTGCGGACAACTCCGCCGCTTCATTCCAAGCCGACAAATGATCGCCAACGAACAGTCCGCTCAACCCATATCCTGAGCCTGTCGAAGGGCGACCTTCCACCACCAGCGCCACCAAAGTGACTGGCGTCTTCAACCGACTCGCCGCAGCATGAATCATCTCACGGACAGGTGTGCCCTTAATCCCAATCGTTCCCACCACACCAGCCAACGCTCCCAGCCAATGCGTGGCATTGATCATGTCGGGGCCCGAAATACCGGGGAAGAGATATTTCGCTCCGCCCGAAAAACCAACCACCTCGTGAGGAAACGTCGGGCCAAGAATTAGGATGTGATCATATTCCAACGCAGCTTTATTGATACGGATACCTACTTCATTCGGTAATGACGAATGCCAATTCGCTCCAGCAATTTGCTTGATTTCATCCTGCTCCATCATTCCAAGCGAAGTCAAAGTAGACGGCGCATCCCAGGCGTGATTCAACAAACCCACGTGCTTGAACGTCGTCGTCCGCTCTTCTGCGGTGATGCCCACCAGTTTATGGATGCTCTCCTCGCTCAAAGGCGGATGTGTCCCCAGCGCAATCATGAAGTCCAGTTGCCTGGCACCATGCAACACATCCACCAGCGCCCGGAACAAAAATGGCAATGGCAGGGAGCGCGTATGATCGGGAATCAACACCAACAGGCGTTGACTATTGAATTGACCACCCAATATACCCAACGTATTGCGTATTTCATCGTCCGATAAGAGTTGTCCTTGTGGGGTTCTTGCTTTAGCCTGAAGCATGTTTACCTGTCTACTTGTTTTCGTGTCCACCAACGATCAAACACCACTAAACGCCGAAAAACCGCCATCGATCGGGATCACCGTCCCTGTCACAAAAGCGGATGCAGGGGAGATCAGCCACATCGTCGTACCGAGCAAGTCTTCGGGAGTCCCAAAGCGGTTCATCGGAGTGTGAGACAAAATCGATTGACCACGAGGGGTCAATTCGCCAGTGTCTTTATCCGTAAGTAAGAATCGATTCTGTTCGGTGAGAAAGAATCCGGGCGCAATCGCGTTGACACGAATCTTTGGCGAATAGTTTTGCGCCATATGAACGGCCAGCCATCGCGTAAAATTGCTGACCGCCGCTTTCGCTGCCGAATATGCAGGAATGCGCGTGAGCGGACGAAAGGCGTTCATGGAAGAGACGTTGAGGATCACGCCTTCGCCGCGTTCCGCCATATTACGACCAAACACCTGACATGGAAGAATTGTACCCAATAGATTCAAATCACCAACATGACGAAGCGCATCGAGCGGAAGATCGAAGAAAGTTAAATCGGGCTTGGTGGTTGCGGAGGGATGATTGCCGCCTGCCGTGTTGATGAGGATATGCACCGCACCAAATTCAGCCTTCACCGTTTCGCCGGCTTGTTGTAACGTCTCAGGCTTGAGCACATCACCGAAGACACGTACACCGCGTCCCTTGACCACCTTTGGAAAACGTTCGATGACTTTCTGCGCCAGTTCCTGATCGCGATCAAGAATTACAACGTTGGCATTACAGCCAACAAGGGCACAGGCAATTTCGCTACCCAACACCCCCGCCCCACCTGTGACAAGTACCGTACGGTCAGAAAAATCATAAAGAGATTTTAGTTCTTCGAGATTCATTTTTTACATCCAACGTCATTGCGAGCGTAGCGAAGCAATCTCCGCGTTCCAGACAAAATTTATATAACTGGAGATTGCTTCGTTGGCTTTTCGGCTTCGTTGCACTGCGCTCAGAGCATCCTCGCAATGACATATTTATTTCAATAAACTCAAATGTTTATCAAAGTGTGTCTTCAAATCATCAAAATAAGCCTGATCGTGTCTGACGAGTGCCGCTTTCAATTCTACGCCATATTGCGCCAGTGCCGAACCGAATGTGACGTGCAATATTTCGCGTGCATGAAAATCATTCAATAACGCAGGCAAGTCATCCGTCTTTGGCAACTTATCCAACTCCGCTGAAACATGATAGGTCTTCTTGTCGGTTTCGTAGCGTTCACGACCCAACGCATAAATTTTTGTGAATAGATCAGGCTCATGCTTCGCCAGCACACGCAACGCCTCGAGATAACTCGTCCCCGCTGTCTTCACATGCAGGCGCTCGCCCCAATGCTTCGCCACCAACGGATACACACTGAACTTATCCGAGCCTGAATGCAAACTCAATTTATACGATCCGAAGTGTGCAGTCACTGCAGCATGTTTTGACAACTCTACATCGAGCGCATTCAAGTCACCGATGTAATCCACGCCTTTTTCAAAGCGACCGATGAAACGCGGCGCAAGCGACGTGAACTTCACGCTTTTGCGTGTCAACTCATTGACGATGAAGAAATGTTCGAGCGGTGTCGTCGGCGAGTCTGTTTCGTCCACTGAGACTTCAAAATCGAATGATTCCTTCAATTCGGATAAACGCTTGAACATGGATACAGCATGTGCAACAGCTCTGCCATACTTGACTGTTGCCCGCATCAACGACTCCGCATCAAACTGACCCCAAGCCTGCTCCCCATTCCCAGACAGATACAACGCTGACAGTTCATCCCAGTTAAGGCTTGCAACTTTTTGCTTCAATGCGTCAACCGAATCAGTATCTGCTCCGTTATCCACATGTTCGCCAGGGTCAACGGTAAAGAAGGTATATCCCGCCGCGATAAACGGAGGGATGTCATCCACCGTCTTCAAGTGATCGGCATCCGCGCCCCAAGCCGACTCCCACTTCACGGCATCAACGGCGCGTTTGGCGTCATCCATAACTTGCTGAGGCGTGCGTCCAGTGCGGGTATTCTCGCGGACAGATTGCTGTGCAAAGATCGGCGCAAACTTCGTGCCTTTGACCGATGCAATGTGCCCAGGCGTGGCAAGTCCGAGGCGGTCGCCGAAGCCGAAGGAGGGGGATAAACCAAGAGGAGAAAGCATAGTTAATTCCAATTCTTTATTTCAAAATTATTCGGTGGTTGAGCGCAAGCAGTCAAAACCACCAGCAAGCTGAGTAATTCTTATTACAAAAGCATTCTTGTTACCTGTTGGTTTCGATACGGGCTTCGCCCTACTCAACCAACGGAGCAATCAGGTTAGTTTATAAGCTCGTTTTGCCAAACCGACTGCCATATCTTGAATCATTTCATTTGCGTCATTTTCATCAATGATGTGACGTACAACCAATCCTGCCAGCCAATTCGCGGAGGCGCGTCGCCAGACATCATGTCGTGCAGGGATGGAGCAGAAAGCACGCGTGTCATCGTTGAAGCCTGCTGTGTTATAGATGCCCGCTGTTTCCATGACTTGATCGAAGTATCGCGCCATGCCGTTCAGGCTATCATAGAACCACCAGGGAGGTCCAAGTCTGAGTGCGGGATAGTGACCTGCCAGCGTGGCAAGTTCGCGAGAGTAAGTCGTTTCATCAAGCGTGAACAGAATCAACGTAAGGTGGGAATCGTTCCCATATTTATTCAACAACGGCAGTAAGTTGCGCGTGTATTCGGTTTGCAAGGGAATATCTGCGCCTTTGTCCAAGCCGAATTTTTGGAAGACGATGTCATTGTGGTTGCGCAGTGATCCCGGATGCAATTGCATTACCAAACCATCCTCAACGCTCATACGTGCCATTTCCATCAGCATGTGGGCAGTGAAGCGTGAAGCATCGTTTGCATTGGCTTCCCCTTTGAGCGCGCGCTGAAAGATGGAATCTGCTTCAGACGAAGATAACTCCGCCGTAGCAGGAGTCAACGCGGCGTGATCGGTGGCTGTTGCGCCCATGGATTTGAAGAAAGCGCGTCGCTGTTCCAGGGCTTGGATGAATGACTTGTAATCCTTCACGTCAATGCCACTGACTTCGCTCAGTTTGCTGATGTTTGTCTTCCAATTCGGTGCATCGAGATTGACCACGCCATCAGGGCGGAAGGTGGGATTGATGATTCCTGTCCAGCCGCTTTGGGGAATGGCTTGATGATGTTCGAGGGTGTCAGTGGCAGCGTCGGTGGTGCAGAGGACTTCGATGTTGAATCGCTCGAAAAGTTTGCGGGGAGAAAATTCAGGAGAGGATAATTTGTCTGAAAGCGAATCAAACAATCGGTCCGCGTTTGAAGCGGATGGTTTTTCATCCACATCAAAGACTTCGGTTAATTCGTAAGTCAACCAAATCCCACTGGGAGTGCCGCGGAAGAGATGGAAGTTCTTGCAGAAAAGTTTCCAGATCTCGCGATGATCACCTTCGAGCAATGACTCGAGTGAAATGCCTTGGGAGTACAACATGCGCGTGACGTAGTGATCAGGGATGATGAAGAGGTGGGCGGGCGAGCCGAAGGTGACGTTGGAGTCGGAGAAGAGACGCGGGTCAACGTGACCGTGCGGCGAGACGATGGGAAGTTTCGCGACGGTTTGATAGAGCTCACGCGCGATATCGCGCGTGGCAGGGTCGGGAGAAAGAAAACGATCGGGATTCATTAGCGAGCCAGCCAGCCTCCATCAACGGGAATGATAGCACCGTTCAGATAATCGGATGCGGACGAGGCAAGGAACACAACCGTCCCTTTGAGATCATCGGGTGTACCCCAACGTGCGGCGGGGATACGATCCAAAATGGACGTGGAACGATTCGGATCGGCTCGCAATGCGGCGGTGTTATCGGTTGCCATGTAGCCAGGCGCGATGGCGTTGACGTTGATATTATGCTTCGCCCATTCATTGGCAAGCGCGCGCGTGATACCTGCGATGCCGCTCTTTGACGCTGTATACGATGGCACCGTGATGCCGCCTTGGAACGAAAGCAGGGATGCAACGTTGATGATCTTGCCGCTTCCCTGCGGGATCATCACACGCCCCACTGCCTGTGAAAGAAAGAATGCGGCTTTGAGGTTGATCTGCAAAACAGCGTCCCAATCGGTTTCGGAGAAATCAATTGCAGGCGTGCGGCGGATCGTCCCAGCATTGTTGACGAGAATTTCCAATCGTCCAAATTGTTTTGCGGCTTCGTCAATGATGCCATGCAAAGCATCAGCATTTGTTGTTTGAAGATCATATGACAATGGATGATATTGGCGTCCCAGAGCACGAATCGATTCGGCTGTCTTGCCGCTATCGCTTCGGCTCAATCCAATAACATCCGCCCCCGCTTCTGCCAATGCCAAAGCGATCCCCTGACCGAGTCCTTTATCTGTGCCAGTGACAAGTGCCACTTTTCCATCGAGTTTGAATAAATCTAAGATCATAAATAAGTCCCTTGATATATATCGTAGGGGCACGGCGGGATTTAGCAGATTGACTTCATTGCAGAACCCGCCGTGCCCCTACTGATCAGATTAATGACCAAGTTCTTTCAACATCCCAAATGTCTTCGTCACCCAGCCCACTTGCGGGTCATCCACGGTTGCCTGCACACGTTGGTTGCCAGCCAGGGACCACAAGTAATAAGTCGTGTACCCAGGCGCGCTCACGACCGTGTGATATCCACGCGGCATCATATGGATGCTGTTATCGCGCACGGTGAAATTTTCCTCGTGGCCTTCTTCGTTGTAATAATGGCAAATGCCAAAGCCTTCGTTCGGGCTGACCTTGAAGAAATACATTTCTTCGTGATACGCCTCGCGCGGCAGGTCGTCCACCTGATGTTTGTGCGGCGGATATGTGCTCCAATGTCCGCTGGGCGTGAACGTCTCGCCAACGATCAAACGCCGTGCAGGCAATTCGGGTTGTGATGCAAGAGTCAAAATCTGATGGAAGTAACGTTTGAAATTCGCCGCGCCCCAAATGCCGTTCGCCACTTTCGATGGTTCGATCACATACGGCTCAGTCTCCAGATCAGACGGCGCGCTCGGCAATGCGATCTCCACCGCGGTATCGGCTGTGATCGTATATTTGGATTTGGCAGGGATGTAGACCGAATACGGCTTGCCGCCAAACACATTGGGACGTCCGCCAACCTTTTCAAATCGCTTCTTTCCAACCTCGAAGCTGGCTTTGCCTCCGAGGAGTACTGCCAACACTTCACGCTTCCCACTGTCGGCGCTGTAGGTTTCACCTGCTGCGAGTTTCAAGAATCCAAACTCCAACAATTTGCACGGATTCGTGGACGGTTCGTTCAGTCCGTTATTTGCTGTAAGTAGTGAATGATATTTCATCCTTTGTTCTCCTTTTATGTTTCTATGTCTAGCGTAAGGGCGACCCGTCAATTACAACCAGACTCTTTTCTCAATATGGGCGGGTCGCCCTTACTATCCTCGTGCCTTTTTTATCCAACCGACACAATCAGATGCTTTCTTTGCAATACCATCATAGTCCTTATCGCTGACCGCCTGCTTCGTAATGAGTTTGCTTCCCATCCCAACCGCTGCCGCGCCCGCCTTGATCCATTCACTGACGTTGGCTTCGGTCGCGTCCACGCCGCCTGTGGGCATGAGTCTATGCCACGGACAGGGTGCCATGACGCCCTTGATGAATGCGGGACCTCCCACCGTCTCGCCAGGGAAGACTTTGCAGATCTCCGCGCCGTATTCTTCGGCTGTGGCGATCTCGGTCTCTGTGGCGCAGCCTGGCATGTACAAGATCTTGCGGCGGTTGCATAATTTTGCGATCTCAGGGTTGAAACTCGGTCCCACGATAAAGTTTGCCCCTGCGGCAATATACAACGCAGCAGTTGGCGCGTCCACAATCGAGCCGACCCCAAGAATAATGCTGGGATCTGCTTTGGCAAGGTGTGTAACCAATTCCGTGAAAACAGGATACGCCAATTCGCCGCGATTGGTGAATTCGATCGTCTTTGCCCCGCCGCGCGAACAAGTAGATGCCAACTCGATGGATGTTTCCACCTCACCGTTATAGAACAACGGGACAAGACCAATGTCGAGCAAAGTATTGACCACTTCCAAACGCATGAAACGTGCCATAGTAACTCCTCTTCGTCATTGCGAGCCCCGAGGCTCAAACGCCGAGTGGGCGAAGCAATCTCCACCATTGTGTTGGGGATTGCTTCGTGGCGCTGAAGCGCCACTCGCAATGACGGATAATGATTATTATTGAACTGTATTTCTCAAAACACCTAACTTCTCTACCGTAATTTCAACCACATCACCTGACTGCAAGAAACGTTTCTTCTCTGCTGCTTCGGGCAACTTGGACGGTGTACCTGTTGCGATAACATCTCCAACTTCCAACGTTATAACCTGACTAATGTAAGAAATCAGATAAGGAATAGAGAAGATCATGTCTTTTGTATTGACCCGTTGCTGTGGAACACCATTTACAGTCAGTTCCAAATCGAGTGTATACGGGTCGGGAACTTCATCAGGCGTGATGAGCGCCTGTCCCATCGGTCCGAACGTATCGAAGGATTTTCCGAGCATCCACTGACTTGTCCGTTTTTGGTAATCGCGGGCGCTGACATCGTTGAAGATCGTGTAGCCTGCGATGCAAGACTTTGCAGCCTCTTCCGTCACACGATAGGCACGCTTGCCAATGACTGCCATTAACTCTGCTTCAAAATCCACTTGTGTGGAGGCAGGTGGAATAATAATTGGCTGGTTATGTCCTGTGATCGTGTTGACGGTTTTGCTGAACAGGTTCGGATATTCGGGCAATTCCGTTTTGCCGATGCCAATGTGACCTTGATAGTTATGACCAATACAAATAATCTTGTCGGGTCGCGGGATAGGTGCGAGTAAGGTCACGTCACTTTCAGCGAGGAGCCAACTCTCTCGGACAGAAGCAAGCGCTTCGTGAGTCTGAGCGAGGGCGGATTCTCCCACCGAGAGAAAGGCTTTCATGTATGTCGGAATCTCGGCGGAGACGCGGCTCAAATCCAGAATATGCGATTCGAGTTGCACGCCGATTTGTTCGCGGTCATCGTGACGGAGCGTGACGAGACGCATTATCTTGAAACGCGCCCCGATGCATCGCCGCCCATCAACGCCTCGACTTCGCTGACGCTGACCGCGTTGAAGTCGCCGATGATGCTGTGCTTGAGGCACGCCGCGGCCGCCGCAAAGTTAAGCGCTTTCTGCGGGTCGTCGTATTTGCGCATGCCGTAGATCAAGCCGCCCATGAACGAGTTGCCGCCGCCAATGCGGTCAACGATCGGCAGGATGTTGTAGACAGGCGCGGAATAAAATGCGCCTTCCTTCCATAACACGCCCGACCACGTGTTGTGACTCGCGGAGAGCGAACCGCGCAACGTGATGCAAACGGTCTTTAGTGACGGGAACTTTTTATTAAGCTCTTCACACGCAAAGCGATAGTGATCTGCTTCCACTTTGCCTGCGGTCACATCTGACTCAGGCGCTTTGATGCCGAATACTTTTTCGGCGTCTTCTTCATTGCCGAGTGCTACATCGCACATGTTCACGAGTTCAGTCATCACTTCGCCCGCGCTCTTGCCCCACTTCCACAACTTGGCGCGGTAATTCAGATCGGTCGAAACTGTGATGCCCAACTCACGCGCCTCTACCATCACTTCACGGCAAACATCCGCCGAGCCTTGCGACACCGCAGGCGTGATGCCCGTCCAATGAAACCAGTCTGCGCCTTCAAAAACTTTTTTCCAATCGATGATGCCAGTTTGAATTGTCGCGAAGAAAGAATTGGCACGATCATAAATGACCTTGCTTCCACGCTGTGCCGCGCCTGTTTCAAGGAAGTAAATGCCGATGCGAGCTCCGCCACGCGCGATATGTTCCGTGCGGATTCCATGTCCACGCAGGGACATCATGCACGCATCGCCCAGATCGTTCTTGGGAAGACGCGTAACAAACTCGACATCCTCTCCGTAGTTCGCCAACGAGACAGCGACATTCGCTTCTCCCCCGCCGTAAATTGCTTCGAACGATCGAGCCTGGGTAAAACGCTGAAAGCCTGGCGGCGCAAGCCGCAGCATGATCTCACCAAAGGTGACTATTTTTTTCATAGGATTCTCCGATACGATTTGTGATTGACGATTGATCGCCCTCACCCTACCCCTCTCCCGCTGGGAGAGGGGATTGACGATCAAACCAATCTCGACTGACTTGATTGTTATAAGCATGCCCACCAGTATGGATACTGAGTTGGCAGGCATGGCTTGCATTATTTATTTCGTACGCTTTGCGAACAGTCTCAAATTGTTCGCGGGCAAAAGCGATGGGATAAATATCGTCCTTCTCACCATTGATCGCACAAAACGGACGCGGTGCAAGGAGTGCGGCGATGTCTCCCATCTCGGCAAGCTCAAGGAGGTGCGGCACATAGTTACATTCACAATGTTCCATCGCGAGGATGGAGCCGCGGAACGAATTGAAATAACCACCAACAACGACTGTCTTGATCCGTTCATCCGAAGCAGATAAAAACAAAGTTGTTGTCCCGCCGCCAGAGTGACCTTTGCAACCGAGTCCGCCAGTGATGTCTTTGCATGAAAGCAACCACGTCGCGGCGCACATTCCATCCCAGACACGTTCGCCGAGCAGGGTTCGTCCGTATAGTTGGTAGAAGAACGAAAGATGACGACAGGAACGTGTTACTTCTTCTAAAACGACATCGCTTAATCGTTCGCCCATACCGCGCTGTTCAACAACGCAAACGAGATAGCCTGCTTCTGATAAAGCCTTGGCATAGTTGTTGTCCACTTCAAGATTGATGCGTTCGGTTTCTTCATCAGGATAATTTCCCATGCAGTATTGCGCGCTGGGGTCATGCCCGTGGAAGACGAGGATCGGCTTGTAAGGCGGTCTGAGTTTCGGCGTAAGTAGAAAGATCGGAGCCCAAACGCCTTCACCGACATCAAGCCTGAGTTTTTCTTCGGTGTATGTTCCGCGGTCAATGGCTTGAATGCTTTCTACTATGAGCGGTGCAGGTGAATGATTTTCCAAACCGAGAAGCCGGATCAACTCAGCACGGAAGTCCGTTTGCCAGATAAGATAATCTTTTAAGGTGCGGGCGGTGAATGCAAATTTGCGTGGACTTGCTGAATAGATTTCGTTAAGATGAGCTTGGAGAGAAAACGGGTAAGCAGAGTTGTGCATGAGTTTTTTCCATTATGGAGTTTAGAGTTTCTTCACTCTCCGCAGCATAACAGAAATTATCCTACTTAATGATGGTTACGTCTTCCGAGTCAGCAATGTCAAAGGCTTCGCCAACCTGACCCGTCACTTCAACGTTTTCGAGTCGCAAATGACGCGCGTTGCGGACGAAGAATCCAGCTTGCGACATGCTTGGAATGTCGTCTGCCATTTCAGGGTAGCCTGAATCGGCTTCTTCCGAGATGGAGATGGAAATGTCTGTGAAGGAGATGTCTTCGAGCGGCATCTCTGCCAAACCGTAGAGAAATCCCGCGGCATGTTTGACTTCACGTGCGGTGATATGACTGAGGTGGATATGACGCAAGCGCGGCGTGCCGTCATCCACTGAACGCGGATTTTTATCAGAGATCTCGGCGTTGCCGCGCACGCCGATGTGATAGTAAACTACCACCGCCATAGGCGGTGGCTTTAGTGCCATTACGCCTGGAAGGCGTGCCCTTACTGTACCTTTCTAATCGAACAATTTCCTTGTACAGCCTCGGCTTGCTTTTCCTGTTTCTCCTGCCATTGGACATACCTGCGCATCTTTTCCTCATCCAGTCCAATCGTGCTGACACAGTAGCCGCGCGCCCACAGCTGCCGTCCCCAGTAGCGCTTCGCTAGGCTTTCATATTGTTGGAACATCCGTCGCGCCAGCTTGCCTTTCAGGTAACCCATGAATTCTGACACCGCATACTTCGGCCGTAGCTCCACCACCACATGCACATGGTCTGGCTGGAGGTTCGGTTCCAGTACCATCACCGGCTCCTTTTGCTTGCACAGTTGATACACTTGTTGCTTGGCATATTCGCCTATCGCATCCTTGAAAATCCGAGAGCGATACTTCGGGCAAAATACAATCTGGTACTTGCATTCATACAGCGAATGTGTTAACTTCCTAAATCGTGAGGTCAGGAGGGGTCTCCTTGGGATTGTTGCACACCCTCCAGGGTGACCCATCATACCCACATCTAATTACTTTTCACGGTAGCACCTTTTCATGGGACGCACTGCCTTAGGCAGTGGTTTTATTAGCTAATAAATTGATCCCCATGATCAATTTGCGCCCCGGTAAATTACGTGTGGACAACCCGTAAGCCAGTGGAATGGTCAAGGTCATACTGATCGTGACGCCCATTACAGTGATAACAATGCTGTTCCATTAATGAATTACCCCGCCGCAAGCGGACGGGGTATCAAAGATCTCAACCCCGTAAGAGAGTGTTTTAAAAGTCATGTTGCGACGATTTTGAGCATGCGTCGGATGCTGGCGATGTAGACCATGCTCTCACTGGAGGATGTGGTGTGTTCATAATCACGAGCCAGGCGACGGTAACGACCCAGCCAACCGAAAGTTCGCTCCACGACCCAGCGATGCGGCAAGACTTTGAACCCTTTGACATCATCGGAACGTTTTACGATCTCCAGCACCCAGCCAAATTGTTTGTGAACCTTCTCCACGATCGATGTGTAAGCGCCATCGGCCCAGATCAATTTCAGGCGACAGTAGCGATTGTACAAACTATGTTTAATGCGCTCAAACAATTTCTGCAAGGTCAGCAGACCTCCCGCTCCGTCTTGAATGCTTGCGCTATGCACCCTAACCAGCAACACCAGCCCCAAAACGTCCACAATCAGGTGCCGTTTCCTGCCTGGCGTTTGCTTATGGACCTCTACGCCGCGTTCTTCACCACCTTCCGAGGTTTTGACGCTCTGGCTGTCAATCACCGCAGCACTGGGCTGCTCATTCCGTCCAGCTTTCTGGCGCACCTGCTTCACCAGGACCCCATTCATCTGTTCCCACAGCCCCTCGCCCTTCCAGCGCCAATAATAGTAGTACACGGTGCCCCAAGGCGGAAAATTCACCGGCAACATCCGCCATTGGCAGCCGGTGCGGTTCACATACAAGATCCCATCGATAATTTGCCATTTTTCCCATTTCAGCGGGCGACCCAGAGTATTGCTGGAAAAGAATTCCGAAATCAGTTGCCATTCGGTATACTTCAAGTCAGTCGGGTAGGTTTGGGTGAATGTGCTCATTCCCCTATCTTACCCGACTACTTTTAAAACACTCTCTAAGAAAGTGTTTTAAAAGTCATGTTGCGACCATTTTGAGCATACGACGAATGCTGGCGAGGTAGACCATGTTCTCACTGGAGGAAGTGGTATGTTCATAATCACGAGCCAGACGACGGTAGCGACCCAGCCAACCGAAAGTCCGCTCTACAACCCAGCGATGTGGTAAGACTTTGAAGCCCTTAACGTCATCGGAACGTTTTACGATCTCCAGCACCCAGCCGAATTTTTGGCGGATGGTCTCGACGATGGAAGTGTAGGCGCCATCCGCCCAAATGAGTTTCAAGCGACACCAGCGATTATGAAGGTTATGTTTGATATGATCGAACAGTTTTTGCAGGGTCAACAAGCCTCCGGCTCCATCCTGAAGGCTGGCGCTATGCACGACCACCAGCAATACCAATCCCAAAACGTCTACCACCAAGTGCCGCTTCCGACCCGGTGTTTGCTTATGCACATCCACGCCACGTTCTTCACCGCCTTCCGATGTCTTGACACTCTGGCTGTCAATCACGGCTGCACTCGGTCGCTCATTCCGTCCAGCTTTCTTGCGCACTTGCTTCACCAATTCATCATTGATCCGCTGCCAGACACCCTCGCGTTGCCAACTCCAATAATAGAAATACACTGTTCGCCACGGAGGAAAATTGACCGGCAACATCCGCCATTGGCATCCGGTACGATTGACGTACAGAATCGCATTGATCACCTCCCATTTTTCCCATTTGGCTGGACGACCCTTTTGGAAAGTTGGAAAATACTCCGAAATCTGTTGCCATTCGGTATACTTCAGATCGGTCGAGTAGCTTTGGTTGAATTTGGTCATTCTCCAATCTTACTCGACCACTTTTAAAACGCTCTCTAAGGACTTTTCGCCGCAGAGCGGCGGAGTATGTATCCCGACAAGGAATCAAATGTAAGCGTAAGGCCTTAAACAGTGGAGAGATCCCACTCTTCATGAATCTTTGGAACATCATTGATTAACCGTTGGGTGTATGTATGTCTCGGATTCAAAATCACGTCATCGGCAGACCCGCTTTCGACGAATTTCCCATGCTCCATGATATATACGCTATCAGAAACATAATACGCCAGGCCAATATCATGGGTTATGAAAATGATCGTCGTCCCAATTTCCTTGCGTAATTGCATCAACTCATCCAGGATGGTCGCGCGTGAACAAGCATCGATCATCGAGGTTGGTTCATCAGCCAGCAGAATCTTCGGCTTCAGCAGAAAGATACGGGCGATCATTAATCGTTGCATCTGTCCACCGGATAGCTCAAAAGGATATTTGTTGGTCAACTCCTCGAACTTCAAGTTGACAAAACTGCATGCCTCTGCCATCAACGCCTCTTTTTTTGCATGCGGAAGTTTTCCACCACCGCGCATGCGTATGCAATCCAAAAGCACAGTATCGATCTTGTTAAATATGTTGTATGAGGAGAACGGATCCTGAAAAATTGCTTGAGTGTTTTTCCAATATTCCTGTTTCTTCTTCTGGGTACCGATATCACGCTTTTTCCCATGGAAGTAAATATCACCCTCGGTAATGCTGATCAACCCCAGAAGCATTTTTGCTAATGTTGTTTTTCCGCTGCCCAATTCACCCACAATCGAGATGATCTCGCCTGCGCGGAAATCGAAATCTACATGATCGACGGCTACTGTTTTGGTGACACCAAACCCGAATACCTTGGTCAGCCCTTCTCCTCTCAGGATGGAAAGTTTTTCTTCAGCCATTTTTGTCAGCCTCTCTTGCATAGATTTCCCTCAGCTCTCCTTCAGGTATGATACAGCGGTACGCGCGGCCACCACCCACCTCCCGGAGAGGAATGGAATGTGCGGTGCATCCTGGTCGAACGTATTTGCACCGTTCGGCAAACCGGCAACCTATGGGTGGGTTTTTAAGATTAGGCGGCACCCCGGGAATGGCAGTCAGTTTGACATCCCGCAGCCCCTTTTCAGGTACAATGATCGAGCCCATCAGACCTTTGGAATATGGATGAAGTGGATCAAACACAGCTCCTTCAGCGGTAGCCTTCTCCACGATCTGTCCTGCGTACATGACCATGATATCATCCGTCACGTTGTAGAGGAGCGGAAGCTCATGTGTGATGAAGATCATCGAACTGATATAACCAATTTCCATTAATTGGCGCAGCATCTTGATGACCATCTTCTGGGAAGTGACATCCAGCGCGGAGGAAGGCTCATCAGCGATCAACACCTTTGGCAACAGTAACACAGATATCGCAATCACCGTACGCTGCTTCATGCCGCCCGAAAGTTCAACGGGGTATTTTTGCAGGACCTCCGCTGGCAGCCCCAGGGTCTCGAATAACTTTTTGGCACGGTCATAAATATCCTTCTTGGTCACCGAGAGATCGTGTGCCAGAAGAACATCCTCAATAAAGCTAATGATCTTCCGGGTGGGGTTGAGCGCGTTCATTGCGGCTTGGGGGATATAGGCAATCTCGGTTCCCAATATCGACTTACGGACTTCATCAGGGTTCATGCCAGTAATGGTGCGGCCTTCGATAATGATCTCGCCTTCCGTGTAATGCAGGGGAGGAAAGTAATAACCCATCAGGCTCAGTGCCAGTGTCGATTTGCCGCAGCCTGATTCTCCCGCAATTCCAAGCGTTTTCCCTTCATCGACCTTCAGGGAGACATGGTCGACAGCGTAAACATCCTCCTTAAACCGCGTGATATATTTTGTTGTCAGTTCCCTGACCTCTAACATTACATCTGCCATTTCAGTCTCCTAGTCTCTCAGTGAGGGATTGAAAACTTGATCGAGACCTGTATTCATCAAATTCAACGAGAATGCAATAAGAGCGATGACCACAATGACCGGGAAGTACGCCCACCATTTTCCGAGGATTTGTGCCTGATAGATCATGGCCCAGTTCATCATTAGCCCCAACGTTGGCACTTCGGTAGTTCTAGGTCCCAACCCAAGGATCGACAACCCGGCTTCGGCCAGAATCCCTGATGAAATCTGCAGGATCAGCGCCATGACAACATACGAAGCGATGTATGGGAGAATATCTGAGATGATGATGTGAACGATCGAGTGCCCGGACAGTTTGGACAGATTGACATGGTCACGGTTGCGCAGAGAAATCACCTGGGAGCGCACTGCCCTGGCAGTCCACACCCAGGAGGTAAACCCGATCACCACCGCGATGGTAAAGGCACCGCGCTTGTCCTGCCCGATGCTGAATGAAATCAGGATCAACAATATAAATCCGGGGATGACAGTGAATAGATTGGTGACGAACATGATTGCGTCATCCACCAGGCCGCCGATATAACCCGACAGTAATCCCAGAATCAAACCGATCAAGGTTGCAACGATACCGGCAACAAAACCGATCCGCAGCGATACGGTGGTTGCCGCTACCAATTCTGTCAACACATCTCTGCCAAAGTTGTCGGTTCCAAGGGGCAACATCCGTACATTTGCAACCTGAGAGATGTTCACATAATCAGTTTGTGCAGCAACAGTACCTGTTTCTTGCAAGGCGCCTGTATCCACATTTTTTGTGGCAATGACCGCGCCTTCAGTTGACAGAAGTCCATTGAGTGATTTATTGAGCCGGATAAAGTAATTGCGCTTGGCATTGGTCATCCCTGAAATCTTCTTTGCGGGGTCATAGTTGCTTTCCCATTGAGCCAGGAGTTTTGCGGTATCTGAAACATCGATTTCATCTTCAGGAATCCCAGCTGCCATAAGCCAATCTTTTATGGCAAGGCGGTCTTCGTCACCCAACTTGCTGGCAATTCGCTTCACCGCTGCATCATCAAGATTCAGCGTGTAATGAGAAGCGCCAATACTGTCATATACATTCACATAGATCCCCGGCTCAAAGAAAGTACCCTGACCGATGATCGCCAATGGAGGGTCAGTTATAATCAGCGGATAAATGATCACCGTCAGCAGTATTGCCATGAAGATGGAAAAACCAATCAAAAAATTAGAAGAGCGAAAAATTTGTTGGAGGGTATGTTTCATAACAACCTCTCTACTTAATCGGCCTGCGCTGCTTTAATGCGTGGATCAAGGATGCCATAGACGATCTCAATAAGAAAGTTCGCACCCAGCAGCATCAAGGTGATGATCAGTGTGGTTGCTGAGATCAGCGGGTAGTCCTGGCCCAATACAGCGGTCAGGATCGTGGAACCAAGGCCCGGGTAACTAAAAATGATCTCCGCTACCAATGCACCTCCAACCATCGTGCCGATTGATAATGCCAAACCGGTCACCTGCGGGAGCATGGCATTCCTGAATACATAACCAACGATCTTTCGGTCTTTGATCCCCAGGAAGCGGCTGTATTTTACATAATCAGCATTCAGTTCATAAATCGACATGGAGCGCATGCCAATTGCCTGACCACCGATGGTGATCAACACGATCGACCAGAACGGCAGTTGGTAGTGTACGATCACAGACCATATGAATTTCCAACTCAGATTGGGTATCAGGTCAAATCCATAACCACCCGAGGTTGGGAACCATTTTAATGTAACTCCAAAAATAACCATCAAAATGACCGCCATGCCAAATGCCGGTAAATTACTGACAAAAATACTGACTGGCATGAGGACTTTATCAACCCCCCCTTTTACATAAGCTGCCAACGCGCCGAGAGTGTTACCAACCAACCAGCCGACGATGATCGCCGGAAATTGCAGGCAGATCGTCCACCAGACGGAAGATCCGATAACGTCTGCCACGGTTCTGGGATATTGGCTGAACGAGAAACCAAAATCACCATGAACTACATTTCTTATATAAATAAAGAATTGCTCGATCATGGGTTTGTTTGTGCCAAACAGGTCCGCATACTGCTGATAAATCGCCTGGACCCCGGTCGAATTGGTCATGCCCTGGGCAAGCCTGGCCACGATGGCTGCCACAGGATCTCCCGGCATCAGACGCGGCAGAATAAAATTCAGGATGAATGCAGCAACCAACGTAACCAGAAACCAAAGGAACTTGTTAAGGAAATACTTTTGATACTCTTTCAACGCAGCACCTCCTTGGAAAAATAATAGAAATTATACCAAGAAGGTGACAGTCACCATCTTAGACCGAATATGGGTCTACTGTTTCAGAGATAGGTCTCAATGAAAGCAAAGTGACTGTCACCTATTTATTACAATAACAGCCATGCCCCGGTTCGCGGAACATGGCTGAGTTACTGGTTTACAGTTTAATGAACAAGCTCCAGGTTATAGAGACCTGCGATAGCCCATCCGTCGGTCATATCAAGCGGCGGGACAGGCGGGTTGGTGCCATCACCCTGGTGAGGGAAGTTCGTCCAAACAGTCTCGTTGACAGCATGGAACGATTGAGGGCGGTACATGAGCGTGAAGGAAGGAACATCGGTCAGATACATCTTGACCAACTCCGTATACATTTCCTTCAGCTTGGCAGGGTCGGATTCAGTGGGGATGGCTGCGATCAAGGCATCGGCATCCGGATTCGAATACTGACCCCAGTTGCCATTCCAGTTGCTAGCCGTACCATTGAATTCAGAGCTCATCAGATGGCGGATGCGCGACCAAGGCTGAGTCGGACCGGCACCATCACTCCACATCATGAAGATGTCATAGCCTGCGGGGAGAGGCTTATCCGATACAGTGACGACGGTCTGATATACGTCCCATTCAGGGTAGTTGGTCGTGATGTCAATACCGATTTTCTTTCCGGCGGCGGCAACCACTTCCATCGAAGCCTGCCAGTCAGACCAGCCGTTCGGGCAGGTGGCTACGTAGTGAAGTTCCTGTCCATTGTATTCACGGTTGCCATCACCATTGGTGTCGATGATACCGGCGTCGTCAAGCAATTTCTTGGCACCTTCGATATCGTTGCCAGCCCACTGCAGGTCTGCAACTGCAGCCTGGTCATACAGGGCCTGTTCGCCAGCGGTCGGGTTCATGAGGGACCGCGGAACCTGATCAAAGGTAGCCGATTGGTTGGTCATCGCATTGGCAATGATGGTGGGATAGTCAACTGCAATGGCAATTGCCTTGCGGACCGCAACCTGATCCAGACCATTAGACTTCAGGTTGTAGAAAGCAGTTGGGAGGCTGGCGCCAATTCCATAAGGAGCATCGGTTAGATAGGTGGAGATGGGCAGCCCATAGCTGAGCCACAAAGTCTGAATATTAGAGTTGAACTGCTGGCTGACATCCACTTCACCTTGTGCCAAAGCAACAGAACCTGCAGCATTATCCTTAAAGATCGTATGCGCAAGGTATTTTGGAACCGGAAGTTTGCCAAACATGGAGGCGTCCTGACCCCAGTAGTTGTCATCACGAACGAGGACAACCTTTGAATCGTCAGCGAAGAAATAGTGGTAAGGACCGGAGTATACGACATCTTCAGCGGTATCAGCTTTGAAAGCAGTCGCATCAGCGGAGCGCGCTTCCAGTGTTTGGGTCCAGGCTTTCTGAATGACATAATTGTTGCTTAGGTAATGAGCCACTTCCAGAGGGTTGATGGCATTGCCGTCCGCATTCAGCTTGGCCTTGACCAGGACCGTCTGGGGGTCTACAGCTGTGATGGAGTCGATGAAAGCCACAGCACCAGTACCAACGCCTGTTTCGTACTTGACATTGGCGTCCCAGGTGTAAGCAACATCATCAGCGGTCACAGGCGTGCCATCGCTCCATTTTGCAGCTGATTTGATCTTGAAGGTGATCTCGGTATGTGCATCATTCCACGCATAGGGACCATCAGCCAGCAAGGGATATACCTGACCATCGAGCATATCGTACAGGTACGGGGTTTCGAACATGGTGACGCGGGCGCTGTCCTGCTGGGCGATCGCCATTGCATTGTTACAGTTGGAAGAATACGGATTCCAACAAACAACCGAACCCCACTGTTGACCATTGAAATATAAGGTCTCATTGCGGGGCAGGGAATTCGCATCCACAGGGGCTTCTGTCATGGGAGCTTCGGTCATGGCAGGAGCTTCGGTCATGGCGGGGGCTTGGGACGCCGCAGGAGCTTGGGTCGCGGGTGTTCCGCACGCTGTTAGGATCATCGATCCGACGATCAACAGGGATAGAACATAAAACAGTTTCTTCATGGTGAGTTTCTCCTCATAGTAGGAATTTGGATACAATAGTTATCGAAGGTCGTCCGTGAATATTTGTGAAGGCTCTCACCTCCTTTCAAGAATTTCTTGCTCAATATTCACAGCCACATGAGCGGCGGAAAATGATCTCGGTGGGTAGTATGACCACTTCATCGGTTTTTTGATTTTCAAGAAGATCAAACAACCGTTCGGCGGCGATCCGTCCCACCGATTCGGTTGGGGCACGCACGGTCGTCAGAGGCGGGTTCAAAAAAGGCGCAAACCCTAGATCGTCAAATCCAATCACGGCAACATCCTCGGGCACCTTCAAGGCATGTTGGTGCAACGCCCTGAGAACGCCAATTGCCGCATCATCATCACCTGAAAATACAGCATCAAATTCAACCCCATGCGAATTTTCCAGAAAGTTATTCAAAACAGCATAGGCAATATCTCGTTCAAATTCCCCGTTAAGCAACAAGTTCTCGTCAAAAGATATTCCATTGGACTGCAAAGCAGCCTTGTATGCAGCCTCTCGCTTATTCGAATCATCCTGATGTAGAGGACCTCTCAAGAACAAGATCCTTCGGCGCCCGTGAACTCTGATCAAGTGGTCGATCAACTGATAGGTGGTTGAAACATTTTCAACAGTCACGCTCGGGATTGGTAGTGATGTGGGAGGCATGCGATGCACCAAGACCATCGGGAACCCACCGGCATGCAACCTTTCCAAATCATCATCCGTCAATCCATCTGAAAAAACCAGCATACCATCTGTATTATGCGGTCCAATAGGCGGCTGGATTTGATTACGGCTATCCGCATGGTAGGTTGCAACGATCAGGTTGTAACCGTTCTTTCGTATTACGCCTTCCACGCCGTTCAAGAGAGGCACAAAGAAGTCATTGTGCAAGTTACTAAGCAATAGTCCGAGGACGCGTGTTTTGCGGCTTGCCAGATGACGGGCCGCGGCGTGGGGTACATATTTCAACTCGTTCATTACCCGCTCCAACCGCTCGGAAACCTCCACTGATACAGGAGCATTTCGGTTGATATAGCGGCTTACTGTGGCAACCGAAACACTTGCTTGTCGTGCCACATCTCGTATGGTGACAGATGATGAACGCCGTGTCATAGTTTTGCTGTAAACGGTTACAGTATCTAGAATCTCAACAACATAATCAAGTTACGATTGTCACAAAAAAAAACAGGAAATGGTTACAATCAAATGGCTGCCATCTCACATGTGTAGGCATCAAGAAGCAACACTGATACGGTGAATCTTCCTGATAAATTACGGCGCATGGAAGAAAACTCACCATTATTAGAATAGAACAATATTCAACTGCTGAAAATCGGGAGTTCGGATGATTTCAATGTAACAATATGTAATAAAATGTTATGACAAAGCTCATTTTGGGGGATGAATTACTGGCAAAAGTTACCCAATCGTCTATAATAATGGGTGTTGGGTAACTTTCTTCATAAGATTAGGAGACAGACCATGCCGAATTCTGCCAAGTCAATTGTCAAAGACAATTTGCTCTTGACGGGGGGAACCCACATACAGGTAGGTTCACAACGCTGGTTTGAATGGCTCTCTACCGCGAAAAACTTTTCATTCAGAAGCCCAACTGGAAGTTTTGTAGCCCAATGCGAAAAGCGTCGTAACAATGCTTACTGGTACGCGTATCGCCGTGCGGGGAAGTTAATCAAAGCTTATCTGGGAAAAACAGAGGAATTAACACCAGAACGATTGGAAGAGGCAAGCATCTCCCTTGCCAGCCAAAGCTCACTTAAACAGTTCACGAGCCGGCCCGCAAAGAATAAAAACTTCACAACTGAATCACGTATCGACACATCGTTCCTGCCATTGACCAAGATCAATATCCCGAGGTTGCCGCGCCACCTCGTTGCTCGTCCCCGCCTCACTCATCAGATTAATGCTCCCGTTACTGTGATTTATGCCCCCAGCGGATTCGGCAAAAGCACTTTGCTCAATGATTGGAAGCAGATGTGCGGCTATCCGGTTGCCTGGCTCTCCATCGATGAGGGCGACAACAACATCTTACGCTTCTGGTACTCAGTAACGATGGCATTACAAACCGTCAATCCTGAATTTGGGAAAGGATTGCTCACGCATCTGGGTGCTGCTTCACCCTTACAGCTCTCCGAAGTTATCTCACGCCTGACAAATGATATTGTGCACTGCCAGACATCCCACCCACACTTTGGTCTGGTGCTCGACGATTTCCATCGCATTCATCGCGCCGAGATCTACAATTCGATCCAAGCCTGGCTTGAACATTTGCCATCCAACATGCAACTGATTATTTTGGGGCACACGAACCCCCCACTTTCGCTGGGTCATCTGCGGGCCAAAGGTGGGTTAATCGAATTGGATGCAAACGATTTACGTTTTACGCTGGAGGAGGGCATTGATTACTTACAACAATATCAACAAGAAACACTACTGGCATACGATGATCTTGTAAAGCTGGTCAAGCATACGGAGGGCTGGGCAGCCGGGTTGACCCTCGCGGCCCTTGCCTTGAACAAACAGGAAAATCCTCACCAATTTGTGGATACATTTAGCGGCGCGCATATCTACATGCGTGAATATTTCATGGAAACCGTTCTGGAACGTTGCAGCCCTGAAGTGCAGGCTTTTTTGCTCAAAACTGCCATCCTAAAAAATCTGACGGGCAGTCTGTGCGATGCCGTTACCGGACAGGACGATGGTGCAGAAATGCTATCGCGCCTCTGGCATGAGAATTTGTTCATCGTCCAGCTTGAGAAACAGGGCTGGTACCGCTACCATGATCTGTTTGCAGAAATGCTGCTCAGTCAATTGCAGGTACACTTTCCAGGCCAGGTCACCCAGCTCCACAAAAGAGCCGCTCAATGGTACCGGTCACAATACACCCCTGCTGATGCAATTTATCATTTACTTGCCATCGAAGCCTGGGAGGAAGCTGCCTTACTGATGGAAGAAATGGTTCTTAGGGAATTGGAACAATATGGTGAGGATTCCCGGCTCTTGCGTTGGCTGCAAGAATTACCCACCACAGTGGTGCAAAAACACAAAACTCTATTGTTCGTATATTTGCGGTTGGCCCAGGTTGCTTTACCAAAACAAAAAATTGAGCGCTTCATTAGCCATATCGAAAATAATTTGTCCAATAGACCAATCTCCCAGCAAACCCAGGATGAACAGGATGTCCTGGTTGAGATTCAGCAAATTCGACGCGCATGGGAACACGGTGCTCAGTTTACCCCACCCGCGCGAGTTGACAGTGCAAACGATGCCAAGTGGGAACTATTAAACGGCTTACACTTGCTCAGACAGCCGGATGGATCTCATACGGATCAATTGGAATTCCAAATTTCCGAACTGTTACAACGGGCGCAAGCCCAACAGAATCTCTTTGTTATCTTGATGGCGGGAGGTGTCCTGGCAAGAAGAGTCTTCGCCAACGGACAATTGCGTCGTAGTGAGAAGATTGCCCGACAGGTTCTGGAACAGGCATTTATCCAACGGGGAAGACTGCCAGAACCCGCCAGCATCTCTCTGGCAATGCTTAGTCAGATCCATATGGAACGCAATGAATTGGAATTGGCAGAGAAATATCTTGCCCAAGCCATCGAAGTGGATCCCAACCCAACCAGTACAAATATGCTTGTGCAAATCGCCATACAACGCGTCGAGATTCAAGTTGCCCAATGCAAATTCACAGAGGCGCTTGCCAATATCCGCTCCATACGTGATTTGCACCTTCGACGTCCATCTGGAATGTGGAACAACCTGGACCTGCTTGCATATGAAGCGCTTATTTATGCAAGCCAGGGAGATGTATCATCTGCTGAACATACCCTGAAAGAATCCATAAACATGGAGCCGCATGGTTTGTCACAGTTAGTGCGTGCGGAAATTCTGCTTTTGAAAAATCAGGCTGACGCTGCCGAGAAACTATTAAGCGACGTTATGTCACAATACCCAAATGGAATTCTGTCCATCCCTGTAATGCGCACGCGCGTTTTAATGGCCAGAGCATTGTTTGATCAACATAAAATGAATCAGGCGCTTCATATGCTGAAAGAAGCAATCCGATGCGCAGCTCCAGAGCAGTTTTTCCGTCCATTCCTGGATGGCAGCACCACATGCGTCTCACTGCTTTCCCTGGCATCACAAATGGAAAACCTGACCAGTGAAGCTCAAAGCTTCATCAAGGAGTTACTACGCTTGTCTGGCTCCCCCGGAGGAGATCCGCAAATTTCCCAGGCTGAGATCCAGGCCCTTTCCGCCTCCGCCTCCATCAGCCCGCGAGAACAGGAAGTCCTCCGACTGATCAGCGCTGGATATTCCAATCGGGAAATGGCAAGAAAGCTATCCATCTCCGAAAGCACGATCAAAACCCATGTGGGGAATATTTACAACAAACTGAAAGTTAACAGTCGAGTACAAGCGATTACCTATGCTAAAGAATTGAAGTTGGTTTAATCCTTTATCCCATAGCGCAGCTTCCAGCCGCAACCAAAAAGAAAGTGGCCTGTCTTTGTGAGAAAATGAAGGCTAACGTAACGCCGAAAGGGCGCCGATAGGGAGCTCTGAGGCTCACATGCCAACCACTTTTTCACGGACAGGCCATGGAAACATTTCTGATGTATACACCGAGACGACATGGTGGGGACGCTTTCGATGTTTGATCGCATGATCTTCAAGGGTTATCTGACCGGCTTCTTTCCGAAGGGAGCCTTTGGAGCGTATCTCTCTCGACAGGGAGTGTTGTTGAAGGATTTCAGCGACTACGTACAGGAGCACACCAAGAAGTTGAAAGCACATGTCGAAGGCATGGTGCAAGAGGCGGGACGACCCGTGCAATACCTGGCGTCCGCCAAAGAGAGCAAAGAAGAGCTGGCGCGTGCGATTGCGAAGCGGGACAGTGCGACCGAAGGCCTGGTGGGTGTCTTTTCGGTGTTGGAAACCTGCATGTCGTTTGATGTGCAGGGAAATCGCCAGACGCACAAGTTGGAGGTGGTACGCCGCCAGCGCAAATGTCTGCACTACTACTGTTATTATCTGGACGCCGAGTTTGGGTTGATGCACATTCGCTTGCAAAGTTGGTTTCCTTTTGATATGCAGATCTATGTGAATGGGCGGGAATGGCTGGCACGCCAGTTGGATCAGCGCGGTATTCGCTATGCTCGTTACGACAACAAACTGACCCACATCGCCGATCTGGAAACAGCCCAGGCGTTATGTGAACGGTTCACACAACGTAAATGGCTAAGGGTCCTGCATGCGTTGGCTCGGCGCGTCAACCCGTTTTTAGGCGCCATCCGCAAAGCGGGATTGGGCGATTATTATTGGACGCTCGCCCAGGCGGAATACGCCACCGACGTTTTCTTTCGTGACCGTGCCACTCTGGCAGCCTTGCTGCCCGCGCTTATGGAAATCTCCATGAGCGCATTCAGCGCCGAAGACGTGCTGCGTTTTCTGGGGCGCAAACCACATGGCAACTTCCAGGGTCAAGTCACCACCGACCGCAAGAAACGTCCCGAAGGCCGCCGCATCAAACATCGCATGAAGGGCAACTCCATCAAGTGGTACGAGGCCGTCAACCTGTTGCGCCTCGAGACCACCATCAACCAACCGCATGAGTTTCGTGTCCGGCGCATCGTGGACACTCCGCAGGGTCGCTGTCGTCGCTGGCAACCCATGGGTAAAGGCGTCGCCAATCTTTGGCGCTATGCTCAGGTCGGGCGACAGGCAAATGATCGCTACCTGAATGCCCTGGCACACGCTCAACCGACAGGCAAAGCCATCGCTGAACTCGAAGGCTTGTGCCATCCCAAAACCCATCAAGGGCAGCGTTACGCCAAATTCAATCCCATCACTCAGGCAGATTGTGACCTGTTCTCTGCGATCCTGGCTGGCGAGCATGCCCTCAACGGCTTTCGTAACAAAAACCTGCAAGCCTACCAGTATCCCAAGCCTGCCAGGAACCGCATTGAGCAACGTCAACGCAGCGCACACGTCACTCGTTTGGTCGCCAAATTGCGCGGACATGGTTTGATTTCCAAAGTCAAAGGCTCGCGTCTCTATCCTTCCACTCCGCGTGGCATTCGCTTGATGTCTGCCGCCATTCAGTGCCGCAACAAAACCTTCCCCGCTTTTGCCCTGCAGGCTGCAAAATCTTCGCAGTTGACGTAGTTTTTAAAGAGCAATACTATAAAGTTTAAAAATATTCATTTACATCTGTCCAGCAGCAATCGATTTTCAAGATGGTGGATGCTTACCCTCCAACAAAGCTAATGAAATAAAGTTACCCAACACTCTTCTCTACTTACAATATTGGGTAACTTTTGCCGATAAATCATCCACCAAAGTGATTTTTTTCACCCAGGCTATTGCAACGGCCTGTGCCAAAATCACCCAAACTCCCGATTTTCAGCGAACAATTATTGTTCTATTCTTAGAACGGTGAGTTTTCTCTCCAAGGCGCGGTTTGATCGCCCCCAAAAAGGAATAAACGTTGTTCCACTTATAGTATGTGGACACGAAAATCAACGAGAACAGAAAAGAATGGAGAAGTTATGAAAAACATCCAATCCATCATTGCTCAAATGACATTGGAAGAGAAAGCTGCGCTTTGTACCGGCGCCAGCCCATGGACGACAACGCCGGTTGAACATCTGGGCATCCCTGAAATGATCGTCTCCGATGGCCCCCATGGTGTCCGGCGTGTGCCAGATATCAACTCCATGGCAAGCGAAAGTTTACCCGCCACCTGTTTCCCCACCGCATCCTGTCTCGCTTCAACTTGGAACGTGGATTTGATCTACAAAATGGGCGAAGCTCTGGCTGAAGAATGTATCGCACTAAACGTGGATGTTTTGCTGGGCCCTGGTGCAAATATGAAACGCTCGCCTCTGGGGGGACGCAACTTCGAATATTTTTCTGAAGATCCCTACCTGGCTGGTGAAATGGCCGCCAGCATCATCAACGGCATTCAGTCCAAAGGCGTAGGAACCTCCCTCAAACATTATGCTGCCAACAATCAGGAATTCCAGCGCTTCAGCATCAGCGCCGAGATGGATGAACGTACCCTGCGCGAGATTTACCTGCCTGCGTTTGAGAAAGCTGTCAAGAAGGCCAAACCCTGGACGGTAATGTGTTCTTATAACAAAGTGAATGGTACTTTCGCATCTGAACATCACCACCTGCTGACTGAAATTCTTAAAGAGGAGTGGGGCTTCGAAGGCCTGGTGGTCTCAGATTGGGGCGCGGTGCGCGACCGGGTTGCCGCGCTCAAAGCTGGACTGGACCTGGAAATGCCCGGTCCACAGGATCGACGCGTCAAGGCGGTTGTGGAGGCTGTTCGCTCCGGGAAAGTGGAGGAAACTGTGCTCGATGAATCTGTCCGCCGCATCCTGAACATCGTATTCAAAGCCAAAGAGACTCCCAAGAACGGAGCCTTCGATGCGCAAGCACATCACGAACTGGCGCACCAGATCGCCAACGAAGGAATGGTGCTGCTAAAAAATAATGGAGTGCTTCCGCTTACAGAGAAACAGCACATTGCCGTGATCGGGCGCGCCGCAGAGAGCGCCCACTTCCAGGGTGGCGGCAGTTCGCACATCCACCCCACCAGGGTGGCCATCCCCTTCAAAGAGTTGCAAGCCCAAGCTGGAAATGCCGAACTCACATATGCCGCAGGTTATCCAACTGACAACTCCTTCCGTCAGGATATGATCGATCAAGCCGTGGCACTCGCCCAGGCTGCGGATGTGGCCGTGCTGTACATTGCATTGCCAACTTTCAAGGAATCTGAAGGTTACGACCGCCAGGATCTTGACCTGACTGCGCAGCAGGTTGCGCTCATCAAAGCCGTCTCCAAGGTGCAAGCCAATTCGGTTGTTGTATTGAACAATGGTGCACCGGTCGCGATGAACGAATGGATCGAGGGTGTGGCAGCCGTACTTGAAGGTTGGATGATGGGACAGGCAGGTGGCGCGGCCATTGCCGATGTATTGTTCGGCAAGGTCAACCCTGCTGGCAAACTGGCCGAGACCTTCCCGCTTAAGCTCTCCGATACCCCGTCACATCTCAATTGGCCGGGCGACGCGGGCCTCGTGCATTATGGCGAGGGTTTATTCATCGGCTATCGCTACTATGATGCCAAAGAGATGCCCGTGCTATTCCCCTTTGGACATGGCCTGAGTTACACGGCTTTCTCTTATGGCAATGCAAAAGTTTCGGCAAGGAACTTCAAGGATGTGGATGGCATTACGGTCACAGTGGATGTCACCAATACGGGCAAACTTGCTGGCAAGGAAATTGTCCAAGTCTATGTACATGACCAGAAGTCCGGATTGGTACGGCCAGAAAAAGAGTTAAAAGGTTTCGCCAAAGTGGAACTCCAGCCCGGTGAAACGAGGACCGTTTCCATTCCTCTTGATTTCCGCGCTTTTGCCTACTATCATCCTGAATACAAACAATGGATCACCGAAGATGGAGAGTTTGATATCCTGATCGCGGCTTCGGCTGCTGACATTCGCCAGACGCTGACAGTAACGCTCAGAATCAAGCCTCAGCCTGCCCTGCCTTCTCGACAAGGAATCCACCATCCGAGAGTGGATCGCCGACCCGCGTGGCAAAGCTGTCTTTGGGCCCATGTTTTCCCAGATGGAAGCCCAGAGTCGCAAAATGTTCGGTGGCAATGGTGATGGCGAAAGTGCCATCGGCATGGACATCATGGAAATGTTTAGTGATATGCCACTTGTGAGTGTATTGATGTTCCAGCAAGGTGCCTTGACCATGCCCGCGGAAGAGATGGTGGACGGGCTCTTAAGACAAGTTCATAATACAGATTAACCGAAGAGCCGGGCCGAAAGCATAAAGATGTTTTCGGCCCGGCTCCTGTAATGCCATTTCGATAGAAACACAAACCCACACTCAACATGCCGAAAAACGAAACACTTCGCAATACGCTTGGTTATTATCTGCTTTTTATCTGTCTGGGTTTTAGTTTGGGAATCACTGGCCCTGCCCTGCCCTCGCTCGCCAAACAAACTGGCAGTATGCTGGGGGGCATAGCTTCCATCTTTCTACTTGGTTCTTTTGGCGGGATACTTGGGACGGTGATTGGCGGGCGGATCCTGGATCGCATTCCTCGCGGACATCTCGTTTTAGGGGCAGCCCAACTGATCAGCGCCGCGTTGTTGGCAACAACACCTCTAGCAGGCAGTTTGCCCTTATTACTGCTGCTTGTTTTCCTAAATGGACTGCCCAATGGTATCATCAACACGGGAGCGAATACTCTGTTGATGTGGACTCACGGTGAAAAGGCAGGTCCATTTATCAATGGTCTGCATTTTGCCTTTGGCCTGGGGGCTTTCCTCGCTCCCACCATTTACGCACAAGTCCTTAACTTTGGCGGCACCTACCAACACGCTTATTGGGCTTTGGCCGGACTTTCCATTCCAATTGCGCTATTTCTCATGTTTCTGCCTAGCAGCCCTGAACATTCTCATAAACAGGATGATGCTGCCCGGCATCGTGAAAGTCTACTCAAGTTTCTGCCGGTGGTCATCACGGCCTTGCTATTCTTGTTTTTCTACGTGGGCTCCGAGATAACATTCGGCAACTGGATTTACACCTACGCATTGACGCTGAATTTGGCTGATGCAACCCACGCGGCCTACCTGACCTCTGGCTTCTGGTTGGCATTCACGATCGGTCGTGCAATTTCCATCCCTGTAGCTGTGCGCTTCAAACCCAGTCAAATTCTTACCATTGCGTTCCTGGGCAGCCTGAGCGCCCTGATGCTGGGCATTTTGGTTTCAGCCTCCATCGGCATCCTATGGGTTACAACGTTGGCTGTGGGTTTTTTCATGGCACCCATTTGGCCCACGGGTTATAACCTTGCCGGGCAATCTGTCAAACTGACGGCTACCATTAGCAGCATTATTCTGCTTGGAGATAGTCTGGGCGGCATTGTCTTGCCCTGGGCAACCGGACAGGCAATTGAGCGTTTTGGTGCACAAACCATGCCCTGGCTGGTATTCTCAAGTCTGGTACTCACTGTGATGGTTTTTCTGGTGATGCTACAACAACAGCGAGATCCCCATCAACTTGCCGAGGGTTGAATACGCTTACTCAAGTATGTGATCCAATAAATTCCAAAAGGACAAGATAATGCAAAAACAGACTTTGAATGGTACATGGCAATTTCGGCAATGCGGAACAAATGAATGGGAGCCGGCCACAGTTCCAGGTGGCGTGCATACCGATTTATTGGCGCTGGGAAAAATTCCTGACCCATTTGTGGCTGATAACGAACTCAAAGTGATGTGGGTGGCTGAAAGCGATTGGGAGTATCGATACAATTTCAGCCTTGATGCCGGTCTCCTCGCCAATGAGCAGGTTGCCCTCGTTTGTGAAGGTCTCGACACCATTGCTGATGTTTATCTCAACGGAACGTATCTGGGACATGTGGAAAACATGTTTCGCCGTTGGGAATGGGAGGCAAAGAATTTACTGCGTGATGGCGGCAATGAATTGCATATTGTCTTTGGTTCACCAGTGCGTTTTATAACTGCCAAACAGACACAACTGCCTCTATTGGGTGGGGGCGATATTCCGGGTGGACCGCATCTGCGCAAAGCACCCTGTCACTGGGGTTGGGATTGGGGTCCCAAATTGCCACCCATCGGCGTTTGGAAGGAGATTCGGCTGGAAGGATATTCCGTGCGCTTCGAGGACATTCACCTTCGACAAACGCTGAACGAGCATGTTGCCAGCCTCAGCGCTGACATCTCGGCTGAGGCTGGAGATCGGGAGGAAGTGATCGCCTCCATAAGGGTGACAAGCCCGGGCGGAGAACAATTCGAGAAAAATGAGAAGTTGCTGCGCCTGTATGAGGGAGCGTCATGTTTCGCGAATCTCTCTGTCGAGATCCCGGATCCGCAACTTTGGTGGCCCAATGGCTACGGCTCGCAACCACTTTACGAAGTGGAAGTCACGCTGAAAGATGGGAAAGAAATCCTGGACCAACGCGCTTATCAGATCGGATTGCGTACGATTGAGCTGCGCCAGAAGCCTGATCAGTGGGGTAAGGAATTCACGTTCTCTGTCAACGGTGTGCGCCTGTTTGCCAAAGGCGCGGATTGGATTCCTACCGACTCCCTCCCCACCCGCATCACCGAATCGATGCTGGAGGGATTAATTAAGAGCGCAGTGGACGCCAATATGAACATGCTGCGCGTCTGGGGCGGCGGCTATTATCCTGAGGATATGTTCTACAATCTGTGCGACCGCTACGGGATTCTGCTCTGGCAGGATTTCATGTTCGCCTGCGGAATTTATCCCGCCGATGCAGACTTCTTCGAAAATGTGCGCGTGGAGGCGATTGAAAACGTGCGCCGCCTGCGTCACCACGCGGCGTTGGCCTTATGGTGCGGCAATAACGAAATGGAACAAGGCTGGTGCGACTGGGGTTGGAATAAACCAGACGATCCACTCAACCAGCGCCTTAAAGATGGTTATGATCGCATGTTCCATCAGATGCTGCCCGAGTTACTTAAGGATGAAGACCCGGACCACTCTTATTGGCCCAGTTCGGCCTCAGCGAATACGCCATTCGAAGGATCCAACAATCAGGTGCAGGGCGACTGCCATTATTGGGACGTATGGCATGGACGGAAGCCGTTCACCGCCTACCGCACCCAATATCCGCGTTTCATGAGTGAATTCGGCTTCCAGGCTCTGCCGCCTCTCAAAACGATTGCCACCTATGCCGATCCCGCCGATTGGAATATGACCTCCTACATCATGGAACATCATCAACGCAGCGGCTCGGGCAACGGCCTGATGATCGCGCAGATGACTGACACCTTCCGCATGCCGAAGGATTTCGCCTCGCTCGCGTACCTGAGCCTGATCCTGCAAGCCGAAGGCATTCGCTACGGTGTGGAGCACTGGCGCCGCAACCGGAACCGCGTCAGTGGCACCTTGATCTGGCAACTGAACGACTGCTGGCCCGGAGCCTCGTGGGCCTCACTCGATTACTTTGGGCGTTGGAAAGCACTTCACTATGCTGCCAAACGCTTTTACGCGCCTCTCCTGCTCTCAGTCGCCGATTACGGAAAGACCATGAAAGTTCATGTCACCAGCGACCTGGTCCAACCAGCGGATGTCGTTGTCCGCTGGCGATTGGAAACCATTGATGGCAAACGTCTTGATGGCGGAGAAAAGACGCTGCGTGCCGCGGCGCTCGCAGATACTCTTGCCAGTTCCTATGATTTCTCGACTCTGGTTTCCCCTGAGAATCAGCGCAATGTGGTTTTTGTGGCAGAACTATGGCAGGATGATAAGCTTGTCTCTCACAGCGTCACCCCCTTCGTGGCAAACAAACATCTTGAATTGCACAGACCGGCTTTGAAGGTGCAGTCCCATGTGGAAGGCCAAACCTTGTGTGTAGATATTTCTGCCCGCACATTGGCGCGTTTCGTGGAGCTTTCCATCGATGGTACAGATACGGTCTTTAGCGACAACTACTTCGATATTCCGGCAGGAACAACAGTCACTGTGAGCACACCCCTGCCTGAAAATTGGACTCCCGACAGCACAGTTCAGGCTCGCTCGCTATACAACTCGTTCGCATAAACTTGTTTACGCTGCAACTCCACCAAGGAATGGTAAATCAACAAGAAACCAAAGGCGCGGGGTGAACTGTATGCCTTTGGTTCCTTTTAACGCTCAAAGCACATTCATTGATCATTGTCCCATCATCAGCTTCGAGCGGTATTGCAATGCATTCGCCAGGGTGTGGATTGGATTTCTTCACATCCCACCAAATTGCAATCGCGTGCGATGACATTGAGCTGTGCCTGGGCCTGCCTCGATAAAGGTATCTACGTTATTGCGGCCCGCATCAGACTCTGGCGTTAGGAAGTATACTTACCTAGTAATACACCTTGATTGTGTGAGCGCTTTCAATGAGGACGACATTTTTTTGGTGACTGGAGAAAAAAACACGTGAATTTTAGGGGCTTACATGCCCGGCATGATTTTGGGATTTTACGAATATTCATTAAGATCGTATTAGCGACCTTCCTGGTTGTTTTGTATGTTAATATTTTTGCTCAACCCAGTCGCGCCATTCAGGACAGCGAATTCATCCTTGAAGGACGTTTGGAGGATAGCCTCAGTCAGCCCGTCAGTGGGGCGCATGTCACGGCGCTGGCAGCCGGAAATAGCGAGCCTTTAACCAAAACGGAAAGTCGTACTGATGGGACTTGGCTTCTGCAATTAGATGCCCTTCCTAAAGATAATCTGGAAATACTGGTTGAACGACCTCATTACTTCCCGGGTTCGATAGCTCTGAAACAAAGCGACTTGAAGGGTTTATCCCAAACGGGCCTTTATCGCGTAAAAACAATGGAGCTGGAGCGGAAGATTGACAGCAGTTTTTGGATTGCTACCGGGGTCTTTCTAGCCGTCCTGCTAATGATTGCTTTTGAGTTCCTCCACAGTGCTACAGCTGCGCTGGGAGGCATCTCCATCATCCTCCTGGTTTCATATATTGGCGGAGCCATCCACCCAAGTTTGACGATCCTCACATTTGAACAAGCCTTGGGGTATATCAACTGGGATGTAATTTTTTTGGTGATGGGGATGATGATCATTATTGCCACCATAGAAGGAACCGGGGTTTTTCAGTGGATGGCTTTCCAGGCATATCGCTTGAGCCGGGGCAGGAGCTGGTTGCTGGTCTTGATCTTGATGGCGATCACCGCGATTGCATCGGCCCTGTTGGATAATTTCACAACGATGCTCATCATGGTTCCAATTAGCCTCCAAATTGGGATGGCGCTCGAGATTAATCCACTGGCGCTGATCATCCCTGAGGTATTGGCTTCCAACGTGGGAGGGATTTCCACGCTGGTTGGCACACCAACAAATATTTTGATCGGGTCTTATGCTGGCATTGGTTTCAATGATTTCCTGGTCAACCAGACCACCGGCGTAATTTTTGCCCTGTTGGCAACGGCTGCTTATGTTCTTTTCTATTATCGTCAGGAATTATTGAAACAGGCGGGCGGCATCTCCCCAACGCTGTATGCGAAACTGGAGGAGAATGCCAGGATAGAAAACAAGAATGATCTGTGGAAATCTCTGATAGTTTTTGTCCTGGTATTCGTCGGCTTTATCTTTGGCGAAAGAATACATTTGGTGCCAGCAGTATCCGCCATTGCCGGGGCGGCAACTCTCTTGATCTGGTTAAACCCGGACGTCCACAAGATGATCAAAGCCGTAGACTGGACAACTCTTGTATTTTTCATGGCTCTGTTCATGATCGTCGGCGCTATTCAGGAAGTCGGGTTGATCAGTTTTATTGCAGGCTGGATGAGTTGCATCGTTGGTCAAAACCTCGTCCTGGGGATATTCCTGGTCATCTTTGGAGTTGGCACACTTTCCACGGTTGTGGCAAACATCCCGCTCACTGCCTCCATGCTGCCAGTGGTCCGCATCCTGACCAACAGTATTCCGGGAGCGGGCAGTCTGGTGCTATATTATGCGTTATCGATGGGAGCCGCACTCGGTGGAAATGGTTTCCTGATTGGCGGTGAAGCCAATCTGGTCACTGCCGGGATTACTGAGCAGACGGATTATCGAATCTCGTTCAAGCAGTTTTTAAAGATAGGATTGCCGGTCACTTATCTGACCCTGGCAATTGGTTTTATCTGGCTATTAATTCGATTTTAGGCTAGCCTACCGGAGGTCGATACACAAAATGACCATTCTCTGTTCAACACGTGGTGGAAAAGAAAGTCACGCCAATCAGGATTTTGCGATTCGCCTGACTCAGGAGCAGGGTACAGATTTGCTATTCCTCTACGTTTCCAACATTCAATTGATCAGCCGTGCAGGTCCCGCCATTGTTATTGACATTGAGGAGGAATTGGACGAGGTTGGCAGTTTTTTACTTTCCATGGCTCAGGAACGCGCTGAAAAATCTGGGGTGACAGCACAAGCCATTGTGCGCCGGGGCCTTTTTTCGAAAGTTTTGAAGGATGTGATCATCGAAAACAAAATTGACACCGTTGTCCTGGGAAGGTCCCCAAAAGAGGTGGGCATGGTTCCTCACAGTCACTTGCAAGATTTATGCAAGGAATTGAACAAAGCATTGGGGGTTGAATTTATTATCGTCCAGGATGGGCAAGAGGTCTTTCATATAAAATCCTGATTGAAGCTGGAGTTTTACCGGTCATTGAACATGGATCACTCTGCATGCCAGTCAGCCCCAGCAGATCGCACCAACTACTTACCAGACTGGCGCTACCGTTCCCTTTTTTCTGCACCAGCGTGAAATTCTCTCGCACTTCAAAAGTATCAGTCTCTCGCAAAACCACATCTGTGTCGTCACGCTTCCTAATTAGATTCTACCCATCAGCTTGCAACTGACAAATCTGGCTGATCTCCCCGGCGCCTATATCAATATTACCTACCGCAGAATTCGCACTCCGAGATGTTCGCGTTGCATATCGCACGGCTTATGCCATACGTGAATTAATTTGGGGGATTCATCGAGGCGAATTAATCAAAGTGTTGACAAATATCAGGAAATCACATATCATTCCCAAAGTTGATATATCAACATATCAATATGTCATATGTAGTGAAATATGTCGATCACTGATCCAAACTCACGCATGCCCATGTATTTCCGCATCGAACAGGCCATCCTGGAACAAATTCAAGAAGGCTTGCTTCAACACGGTCAACAACTCCCCACTGAAACAGAACTGGCCCAACAATATCAAGTCAGTCGGATCACCGCCAAGCGGGCACTGGATGAACTCGTTCAGCATGGACGGGCATTTCGTCAACAAGGACGCGGTACTTTCGTAGCCCAGACCCGTATCCGCGACACGTCCGGGTTTGGCAGTTTCAGCGAAGATGTAAAAGCACGAGGTCTGACGCCCGGCTCCACAGTTCTGCAACTTAAGGAGATTGAACCAGATCCTGAAATCAGCAAACGCTTACATCTTTCAGCAGGTGAACACGTTTATATGCTGAAACGTTTACGCCTGGCAAATAAAGAGCCTCTGGCTGTTGAAACAGCTTATCTCCCCTGCCGGCTTTGTACAGGAATCATCAACGAAGACTTGAACAATCAGTCGCTGTATGCTGTACTAAAAGACAAGTACAACATGGTGCCCACCTGGGCTGACGCAGAAATCGAAGCCAGAGTAGCGACGAAAGAAGAAGCAAGTTTGTTGAAACTGAAAGTTGGGAAGCCGGTTCTCAGTGCACGCCGTGTGACGTTCTCAGCAAACTACGATGCGATCGAACTCGTATATTCCGTCTACAGTGGCGACCGCTTCACTTTGTATACCGGCCGTCAATTCATTGGGTAATGCCGCAGTGAATTCCTCATCTTTGATCGAGAGTTTGCGCGGCGGCCTGATCGTTTCATGTCAGGCCCTACCGGATGAACCACTGTATGGCGCTCGGCAGATGGCAGCCATGGCACGCGCTGCGGCAATCGGAGGCGCGATTGCCATTCGAGCCAACGCCCCCGCAGATATTGCGGCCTGTCGCGCGGCAGTGGAGTTGCCCATCATTGGCCTATTCAAGGATGATATCCCCGGATTCGATGTGCGAATTACTCCCACGATCAAACATGCAGAACAAGTCGCGCAAGCCGGCTCAGATGTAATCGCCATGGATGCCACACGGCGGGCTCGTCCCGATGGCTGCTCCACAGAAACAATGATCGCTCACATCCACAAGCGAATCGGGAAACCAGTCCTCGCAGACGTGTCCACACTGGAAGAGGGATTAGCTGTGGCCGGGGCCGGTGCGGATTTTGTCGCCACCACCCTTTCCGGCTACACCTCCTATAGCCCATCGCAACCAGAGCCGGATTTTGACCTGCTCGCTCAATTGGTGAAAAGACTTACCCCAAAAGCCATCCCCGTTATCGCGGAAGGCCGCATCGCCACGCCCGAACAGGCGGTCCACGCGATGGAATTAGGCGCACACGCTGTGGTAGTCGGCAGCGCCATCACACGCCCGCAATGGATCGCCGCGCAGTTTTCAGCCGCGATCCAAGAAGCGAGGTCCGCTTGACGCGCATCGTCTGTCTGCCGCTGGATGACCGTCCGGTCAACTACGACTATCCGCGCATTCTGGCACAAATGGCCGGCATGAGTATTGATTTACCACCACGCGAGTGGCTGGGAAATCCGTGGCGGCCAAGCCAACATAACGAGTTGATTCGCTGGCTTGAGCAGACTGCTGCCACTGCAGATTCAGCCGTACTGGCCATAGACACACTCGCCTATGGTGGATTAATTCCCTCGAGAACCTCATCAGAAAGTGCTGCGCAAGTGCTCTCTCGTTTGGAGATGCTGAAACAACTGAAAGCGATTCATCCATCCTTGCAGATTCTGGTTTCGAGCGTGATTCTGCGTATTTCCCGGGCAAACTCAGCCGAAGAGGAAAAAACCTATTGGGCTACGTATGGCAGTCGCATGTTCCGCCTGTCTTATCTCGAACATAAGTCTGCGCTCGAGGAGGCAAATTCAGCCGAATGCGTTGAACGAGATGAATTGCGCGCACAAATCCCAACGGATGTTTATGACGATTATCTTCAGGGCCGAAATCGAAACCACGCGATCAACCGGGCCATGCTGGACTGGCTGGCAAATGGCATCTTCGATTATCTGCTCTTTCCTCAAGATGACACTGCCGATTATGGCTGGAACATTGCCGAAGCGCGCACGCTGCAAGGATTGATCCGCGCGCGGGGCTTAAGTGAACAGGCCATCACGTATCCGGGCGCGGATGAGATCGGCTCTCTGTTGCTGGCTCGCGCCGTCTGCCAGCAGGCTAATTACTCCCCGCGTATCTGGCCGCGCTATTCAAGTATCCAGGGCCCGTTCTCCATCACCGCGTATGAAGACCGGCCAATTCACGAGTTGCTCAAAGCGCACCTCGCACCACTGAATGGGATCGTTGCTGAGTCACCGGAAGAATCAGATCTGCTGCTCTTTATCAACGCGCCGGCGGAAGATCAGGGCGCAGCCGATTTGCAATGGCTGGTCGAAGAGCAACAGCATACATCCGTTCCCCATTCAATGAATGATGATGAAATGTTTCGCCGAACCAGACGGGAAATGACCACGCCCCACCGTAGCCCGGAAGAGTTGGTTCGCGCCATGCGAGTTGCGCTCGACACCAAGAAACCTGTTGCTCTCGCAGATGTGGCTTTTGTCAATGGCGCTGATTTATCCCTGGGACGAATATTGATGAAGGAAGATTTAGCAGCGCGTTTGGCTGCGTTTGGCGGCTGGAACACTGCCGGGAATACGCTCGGCACGGTTCTCGCGCATGGTGTGATCCGCACTTTGATGTTGCAAGGAAACGTCACATCAGATCAGCAGGCCACACACCTGACCTTTCTTTTTTTGCGTTACCTCGATGATTATGTTTACCAAACGCTGGTACGCACACAAACTGCATACGAGTCACTCCCCAACCTCGGGTTGACTCCTACTTTCGAGCGTTTGCCCGACGACATGGTCTCTCCAGTAGAAGCCATCCTTCAAAATCGATTGGCTCCTCACATCAGCAGTTTGCGCGATCTTTTCCTTCAACACGGTCCCGCCCGGGATATTCAGGTGACGCACCTCCATTTGCCCTGGCAGCGTTTATTCGAAATTGGTTTCGATGTAAAGGTGACACTCTCATGACTCTGCAACCTGTTTCTCTGGATGGAAATTATTTTTCTCGCAAAAACAAGCGGTTCATTCCCATCGGCGCACATTGGGTACCTGCCAAAACCGGATTGCAATGGCCACTTCAATGGGATGAAGCCGACTTGCAGGCGGACTTCGCCAAAATGGGTGAGCTTGGTTTCAACACGGTCCGCTTCGATCTATTCTGGGCCTGGTTCGAACCGCGGCCCGGCGATTACAACCCCGAAGCCTTTCGCCAATTCGATGTGTTTGTTCGCCTTGCTCACGAGTACGAGATTTATCTTCATCCCACACTCTTCATCGGCGGTGAAGTCGGCGAGGCTTTTTGGGATGTTCCCTGGCGACAGGGTCGCCACCCACATGCCGATGCCGAAATGCTGCGCCTTCAAACGGATCACGCCGCCGAGTTTGCCCGCCGGTATCGCGGCGAGGCTGCCATTCTGGCCTGGGATCTGACCGATGAGCCTCCCTACTGGATCGTGGCCGACCAGACCACCGACGCGATGGCCATCAACTGGACACGTTTGATCGCCGGAGCCATTCGCCGCTACGATGGCAATCATCTTATGTGTGTGGGCACGAGTATGGAGGATATGCACCACGGTCCATTCCGCCCCGATAATTTATCCGGCGAAATGGACTTTTTCTCCGTTCATCCTTATTCGATTTACACCCTCGATCGTTTTCCGGATCCGATGCTCTCCGAGCGCGGTACCTATGCAGGAGCGTTTCAGACCACGCTTTCACTTGGCGCGGGGAAACCAGTCATGATCCACGAGTTCGGCGCTTCCTCTGCCCAATACGGCCCGGAGCGCATTGCCCACTTCGACAGGGTGACTCTCTACTCGGGACTCGGTGCAGGCTCCTGCGGCTTTCTGCCATGGTGCTACACCGACGCCGCTCCCGAATTGTTCCACCGCGTGCCCTATCTGCGCGCGCCGCATGAGACTCAGTTTGGATTGACCACCTGGGATCGGCAGGATCGTCCGCGTGGCCGCGTACTGCGGGACTTTTCCAAAGTGCTGGGTCAAATGGACTTTAACGGCATCCAGCCCGCGCCCGGTGAGGCGGCGTTGATCGTTCCCCATGAATGGGCCAAACCGCATGGTGATTACTCCCATTTCGGTTTGAGCGGTGGGAGCGCGATTCCCTACACCTCGGTCCAGGATGGATTCGATATGAACGAAGCCAACATCTGGTTGACTCGCTCCCTGCTCAATACTTTTATCACCGCTCGCCGGGCTGGCTTGAAGCTCGACATGCCGCGCGAATATTCAAACTGGCAGGCACATCGTTTGCTTCTCCTGCCCTCACCCCTGACCAGCACCGAGCGAAATCTGGTTCACGTTCATACAGCTTTTTGGGATCAGGTTCGCGAGCACGTGCAGGCTGGCGGATTGCTCTATGCTTCATTGTGCGCGGACGCAGCTATTCCTGAGATGGAAAGCCTGTTCGGGGCCAGCCTATCCGATCACGCATCGGTGGAGCAGGTTACTCTAACCTTCATGCAATCCTTCGGTGAGATGATGGCGGGGGAGACTCTCAATTATCGAGTTGATTCCGATAGCCCACTTCACTGGCCTGCCACGCTGGAGGTAACAGACGGTCAGGTGATCGCCATGGATCAGGATGGCCGTCCGGCGCTGATCGTTCATTCCTTCGGAAAAGGAAAGACCCTGCTCAGCGCTTATCCTTTGGAAACCTATCTGGCAATGATGCCCTCGGTCTTCGAGCGCTCGGAAAACACTCACCAGATTTATCGCGGTTTGATGCAACTCGCTGATTTCACCCCGTTGTTTTCCACGGATGTGCCCGGCGTCGAGGTCACCGGACTGATGGGCGAGGGAAGAGGCTATGTTGTGCTGGTCAATCATGAGCCTGAGAAAAGAGCCGTCATAGTCACCTCGCGTAATCAGTTAAAAACCGTCCAGCAAATTGATCCGAATGCAAAACAAGCCCTTACTTTGAATGGAAATCAGTGGCAAATGGAAATTCCAGAATACGGTGGGGCAATCGTCGAGTGGACGTTGTAAGCCCATGCCAGCAAAATCTCTGACATGTCAAACCTACTTACAAAAGGAGATTAAAATGAAGCTTAAGAATATCGCCATCGGATTTTTGTTAATCCTGTCTCTAGTCCTCAGCGGATGCGGTGCAGGGAAACCTGCCGCAAGCAATGAAAAAGTGACCATCACCGTTTGGGATTACTACGGTGAAGCCACGCCGGTCAAGCCCTTGCTTGAAGGTTTCATGAAGGAAAATCCCAACATCACCGTCCAGTACGAATCTTTGGATTGGGATACCACTCTGGAGAAATTGAACGTGGTATTGACCGGCGGCACCCCGCCAGACGTGGTGACTGCAGATATGACCTGGTTACCCAAATTCGCCGCGTTGGGTGCCTTTACCGACTTGAACAAGTTGTCGGATGGCAAACTGAATGGCGTCGCATGGAATCAAGCATATACGCCCGGTGCGCTGGAGGCTATTACCTATAACAACCAGATCGTGGCCGCGCTTTACGACTTCGATGTATACGCACTGTATTACCGTGCCGACCTGTTCGAGGAAAAAGGTCTGAAAGTTCCCACCACCTGGGCGGAACTGGCCGACGTTTCGCAGAAATTGGCGGAGGGCGATAAATATCATTACGAATGGCTGCCGGAAACTTTCCACGGCTCACAATGGATTTTTGAGAATGGCGGCAGTCTGTTGAGCCCAGATAACCAAACGGTGACCTTCAACTCGCCAGAGGCCATTGAGGCGATTCAAGCTTATGCAGATATGCTGAAGAATGGGTCGGCCATCTATTGGGGCGCAGATCAGGGCGAGCGCATCCAGGGCATCAAAGATGGACGCATTGCCATGTTTTCCGATGGGCCTTATAACATGGGCATTATGAAGAGCGCAGCTCCTGAAATGTCCGGGATGTGGCGCATTGCCATGCATCCGTACAGCAAACAACCAGGCTCCTATCTCGGCGGAACAGGTTTGGTCATTCCGGCCCAGTCCAAAAACCAAGAGGCCGCTTGGAAGTTCATTGAATACGCGATGCGGGTTGAGAATCAAATTGGCGTATATACTTATGCGGGTGCAGCACCGGCTCTCACAGCCGCGCTGGAGAGCCCCGAAGTCAACGTTGGCGACCCTTATTTCGGTGGCGAGAAAACATTCGATGTTTTCCTGGAAGCCATGAAGACAGCCAAACACTTCCCCTATGTCCGCCAGTGGAGTGACATAGATGTTGCGTTCAGCACCGCCATGGAAGAGATCGGTCTTGGGCAAAAATCCGTCAAGGATGCGCTGGACGAGGCCGCGGCCACATCTACCGAAGCCTCGAGTAAATAATTCAATCTTGCAGGGATTGCCAGATACCCACCTGGCAATCCCTGTATCACGTTGGTGGAGGAACAATGATGGCCGAAACGCTCTCAAAGCGAAAGATGCCCGGGCTGGGAAAATATGCGATGCCCTACCTGTTTATCGCTGTACCAATGCTCTCCTTCATTGTCTTTTTACTCATCCCAATGGTCATTTCTTTTTGGTGGAGCCTGAACGATTATAGCGGCATCCAGCCTCCGCGCTTCATTGGGCTGAACAACTACATCGAATTATTCACGAGCGACAAATATTTTCTCCAATCATTGTGGAATACAACCGTATTCGTTCTGTTGGGCATGGGGATCGGCCCCAGCCTTGGATTATTGACCGCCATTTTGCTGAATCAAAATGTCCGTTTTCAAGCTTTGTTCCGCACCGCCTATTACCTGCCGGTCATGACTTCCCTGGTGGTTGTTTCCACCATTTGGGTTATGTTATATAACCAGAACGGCCTGTTCAACTCCGTCCTGGCAAGCCTGGGAATCGGATCTGTAGGTTGGCTGTCTGATCCTAAATTTGCCCTTTTCTCAGTCGTCATTGCCAGCATCTGGCAGGGCTTCGGTTTCGAGACGGTCATTTTTCTGGCGGCCTTACAGTCCATTCCACGTGAACAGTATGAAGCGGCCATGATGGACGGCGCCAACGCCATTCAAAAGTTTTGGTACATCACCGTGCCCTCCCTGCGTTATGTGATTGCCTTTGTTTATATTTACGGCATCATTGGAAGTTATCAGGTCTTTGATCAGGTATTCGTCATGACCAATGGCGGACCCATTCATAGCACTTCCACTGTGGTGTACTACCTCTTTTCCAAATTTCAGGATCTCCGTCTCGGATACGCATCGGCGATCGCCTATGTTTTATTCGCCATCCTGGTTATTTTTTCCTACATTGAACTCAGAATGTCGCGCGAGAAAGAGTAGGAGGGCCGGATGAAGTCTTTGAGAACACCAAGATACATGGCAGGTCGCACACTGCTGTACGCGGCATTGATCGTCTCTTCATTTTTGATGATCGTTCCATTTTATTGGTCGGTCAGCACATCCCTAAAGCTTGAACAATTCGTTTTTGCCACCCCACCACAGTGGTGGCCCAGCCCCTTGACATTGGAAAACTACGTCAACGTATTCACCAAGATTCCATTTCCCCGATATTTCTTCAATAGTGTGTTCGTTGCAGTCATCACCACTTTGGCGCATGTCTTCTTCGACACCCTGGCGGCCTACGCCTTCGCCAAATTGACCTTTCCCGGCCGTGATAAATTATTTTTTGTCATGTTGCTTGGGTTGATGATTCCCTTTCAGGTGAATTTGATCCCGCTGTATCGCATTATGGCAATGCTCAATTGGACGAATACCTATCTGGCTTTGATCGTCCCCAACCTGACCAGTATTTTTGGCATTTTTATGATGCGGCAATTTCTCATCACCATCCCCAATGACTTATTGGATGCTGCCCGTATTGATGGTTGTGATGAATTCAATGTTTTCAGCAGAGTCGCGCTGCCATTGGCATTGCCGGGCATAGCCACTTTGATCATTCTCACCTTTATGGGAGTCTGGAATGACTTTCTCTGGCCGCGTATAGTGACCAGTTCCGAATCGCTTTACACCCTGCCGGTAGGCCTGGCACAACTTCAAATGAAGAACACCTCCAACGTGGCACAGATCATGGCTGGCACCGTCCTGACTGCCCTGCCCATGATCGTTGTCTTTCTTTTCATGCAGCGTCAATTTATTGAAGGGATGACAGCCGGAGCGGTAAAGGAATGATCGGGGCAATCGACATTGGCGGAACAAAATTTGCCAGCGGAATTGTAAACGACACGGGAGAGGAGGTGATCGCCCGTACTGAAATACCCAGCAACCCTGAGCTTGGGGTAGAGGCGGGAATCTCCAAAATCATCAAGACGCTGCGCACACTCACTGTAGAGGCTGGCGGAACTCTCCAGGGAGTCGGCATCGGTTGCACCGGGCCGGTTTATCCGCTAACCGGAGAGCTGGGAAGCATCGAGTTTTTGCCCGGTTGGGAGGGAATCAATCTGGTGCAGAAAATGCAGGATGCTTTTGGTGTCAGAGTGGCTATTGAAAACGATGCGGATGCCGCCGCTCTTGGAGAATACATTTGCGGTGTCGGAAAAGGCGCAGATAATTTTATCTACCTCACGGTGAGCACAGGAATTGGAGGCGGGATCATCATAAACAAAAACCTTTATCGCGGAGTCGACAGCTCGCACCCGGAGATCGGACATCATGTGATTGATCCAGCGGGGCCCAAATGTTTTTGTGGGGCCAGTGGCTGTTGGGAAAGCCTGGCCAGCGGCCCGGCTCTCGCTCGTCGCGCCGGGTTATCCAACGCTTATGAAGTATGTGAGGCAGCCCGACAGGGTAATGCTCAGGCTATGGCCGCGGTTGCACAGGAAAGTCTATACCTGGGGCTTGGTTTGGCTAATCTAATTACACTTTTTGTTCCAGATGTGATTGCCCTGGGAGGTGGAGTGATGCAAAGTCTCGAACTTTTTGAAGTTAAAATCAACGCAATGATCCAAAGTACCTGCGGACTGGTCCCGTTTGAGAAGACCCGGCTCCTTCCTGCCATGCTTGGCAGGGATGCCGGGCTCATTGGCGCAGCCCAGGTGTGGAAACAACGGTTTAAAAGATGATCAAATCCCTTTCGTCCAACGCTTATGTTAGCGATATCCTGCATCAATCGGCTTCCCTAAGAGATACGATCGACGGGTTGGCTGAGACACGCTTCGATGAAATACAGCAATTCGCAAAGCGTATTGCCAATCATTCGATAGAACGCGTGGTGCTCACCGGTATGGGATCTTCCCATCATGCCTTACATCCTCTTTTTCTTAACGCTGATCCAGCGCAACGTCCAGGCGCAGATGATCGAGACTTCTGAGTTAATCCATTTTGTACCGAAATTATTATCTCCTGAAACCCTGGTAATTGCTGTCTCTCAATCGGGGCAAAGTGTCGAAATACTCCAGCTGCTTAAATTGATTGGAAAACAGATTCCGTTAATAGGAATTACGAATACCCACGAAAGTCCCCTGGCTCAACATTCCCAGTCAGCGCTGATCACGCGAGCAGGCCCTGAACACTCTGTTTCGTGCAAGACCTACATTGCCACCCTGGCAGCCTTGGCCATTCTTGGCGATTTGCTAACGGGTCATGAACCAAAAGCGACCTTTTCTGCCCTGCAGGAAACGACAAATGCAATCGCTCAGTATCTTTCAGCATGGGAACAGCATATCGAGTTGGCCATGCAAATCATGCAGAGCGTAAATTATCTCATTATTGCTGGCAGAGGGGCATCTCTTGCCGCCGCCGGGACAAGCGGCCTGATCACCAAGGAAGCAGCTCACGTCCCCGCTGAAGGGATGAGTTGTGCAGCATTTCGTCATGGTCCCCTGGAAATGGTTTCAAAGAACTTGTTTGTACTTGTATATGAAGGAACCAGCTTAACAAGGGAACTAAACGCGAAACTTGTCCAGGACGTGAGGAATGTCGGCGGTCGTTCCGAACTGATTGCGCTGCACAAAGAGCAGCACATTTATCATTTGCCGACTGTGCCTGATATCTGTCTTCCCATTATGGAAATTCTGCCTGCGCAGTTGACATCTGTCGCCCTTGCTCTTCTAAACAACCATGAACCTGGTCAATTCGAACGGGCGACCAAAACCACTGTTGTCGAGTGATAGAGAGCAGGATGTGAGGATTTATGAGGATCATCCTGGCCCATTGATATGCGCATAGGGGCTCAAAAACGAATGAGTAAAACTCGTCAAAATCCTTATCGAGTGGATGAAATTTTTTTCATCTGGCAATTGCAAGAGGACTGGAAGCCCGTTTATTCTGCAATTAACAATCCAACCCAAAACAACAAAGCAAACATCAGTGCAGTTTGACCCGTCTTTGCAAGCGCGAGGTTCAAGGAGAATCCTTTTTGAGTGAATACAATGCGTGTGGCCTGAATTGCAACAGGCAATGACAACCAGGCCAGCAATGCCGACCAGGGGATCATGCCAAACCAGGCCACCGGGACCAAAATCAGATACGCGACTATCATACAGGTGAGATATTGAATTTTTGTACCTTGTTCTCCAAGCCTTACCGCCACGGTATGCTTGCCAGCTTTGCGGTCAATTTCAAGATCGCGCAGGTTGTTCACCACCAGAATCGCAGTCACGATCAAACCGGGCGGAATGGTCATCCACCAGGCAGGAAGTGATACAAAGCCTGTCTGAAGGTAATAGGTTCCTGCCACCGAAGCCAGCCCGAAGAAGATAAAGACAAATATGTCGCCCAGACCATGGTACCCAATGGGAAAGGGTCCACCCGTATAGGCGATCGCTGAAACAATCGCCACACTACCGGCAGCCGCGATGATCCAGCCACCCAGCCACACCAGATATAGACCCAGTAAAGTTGCCAATCCAAAGACGACCAGCATGCCAAGCTTTACCTGTGCAGGAGTAAGCATGCCAGCCTGAGTAACACGTGTGGGACCCAACCGCTCGCCTGTATCCACCCCGCGCTCAAAATCGTAGACGTCGTTGGCAAGATTACTGCCAATCTGTAACAATAATGCAGTGAGCAGACAAACGATGGTGACATCCAGTCGAAAATGTCCGTCATGCCATGCCAACGCAGTCCCCATCACCACCCCGGCTGCAGCGGCAGGCAATGTACGCGGACGCATCGCCAAAACCCAGGCACTCCAATTGAAGACGGTTCGTTCGGCCAAAATTTTCTCCAGATGTGAAATGAACCGGGGCAGTATACCGTATAATTATCCGATTCGACTTTGGAGATTTCATGACTCACTTGACAGGCAGTGAACGTGCCAGATATGTGCAGAACATGTTCACGCGGATTGCCAAACGCTATGACCTAATGAATCACCTCATGACAGGCGGACAGGATATCCGCTGGAGGAAACGCGTTATCGAGCTTGCCGGACTCGATCAGCATGCCTCCTTACTGGACCTCGGCACTGGCACCGGGGACCTGGCCCGTGAGGCGCTCTTGCAGTTCCCAAAAGCCAGAGTAGTTGCATCAGATTTCACCTTCGAAATGATGCACGTGGGACAAAAGATAAATCCGCTGAACTTCTCGGCCGCCGATGCACTTCGACTGCCGTTTAGTGATTCTGCTTTCGATGCAGTCATCTCAGGCTTTCTCATGCGCAACGTGATCGACTTGCAGAAGGCATTGAGGGAACAATACCGTATACTGAAAGACGGCGGGCATATCGTTATATTGGATACAACCCGGCCAAGGAAAAATATCCTTTCCCCATTCATCTGGCTGCACATGCACTTTGTGATCCCCATTCTTGGAGGGCTTTTGACCGGCTCTCGAGACGCGTATCGCTATCTGCCGGAAACCACCGAAGGATTCCTCACTGCTGAAGAGATGGCCTCACGCCTAGGGGCCTCAGGATTCCGAAAGATCGCTTTTCAAAGATTTATGTTTGGCACCATAGCCATTCATCACGGCGAGAAGTGACCTAGGTTGGCTTCTTCGTACGATTTATTGGGAGATGCTCAATCAAAACAAGGGGGTTACTGTTCCATCCTCAACTTCGGACGGCTGCGAAGCGTGCCGCGTCTCTACCAAGGTTTCCAGGCACCAAGTCGACTTCCCAGTGACCAAAACGGATGCGCTGTTGGACAATTTACGGACACTGCTCGATACTCTTTCGGTTGGTGATTTTGCCCCCTAAATTTTGCGTTTCAAGCCTTCCTTCAAGTGCCATGAACCCTGTGGATCGGCTTATTATTTATGGGCACCAGCTTCCATCTGGACCACCATCAAAGGCAATTTCAGGCGGGTAAAAATATCGCGGGCTTCCTGCCACATGGCCTGTCCCTGTTCTTTATTCCCCTGCTCAAGTTCATGCTGCGCCCAATGCCAAAGTGTGATCGCGCGATCCCGTTCGGATTCAGCCTCCACGAAAAAATCCAGGCTGCGGCCAAAGCAGGCTGCGGCGTCTGACAATTGGTCACCTTCCACCTCAGCAAGGATGGGTTCACCCAGTTTGGAGGCGACCAAACCGAGCACACGCCAGGCGCGGCCGTTTTCAACCCGATTTGAAGGATTGGCCAGGGCCAGAGCTTGCTGCGACATCGCCAATGCCCGAGCTGTTTCGCTCTGCCCCAGATACGCTTCGCTCAAAAACCGGTAGGCTTCAGACAGACCGAACCAATCATGCCGTATTACGGCAATCAACTCTTCCAGATCGGCCGCGGCCTTTTCAAATTGACCCATCCCGATGCGGGCGCCGCACAAATTGCTCATGAACAGGTTGGCCCCGTTATGATTTTCGGTCTCATACGCAATGGCCAGGGCTTCTTCATAATATCGGGCTGCCAGGGCAAAATCGCCCTGCAAGCGCGCATTTTCGCCCATATGATTCAATGCAGAGCTCTCACCCGCCTGGTTGCCCAATTCGCGATACACCGCCAATCCCTCTTCAAGTTGGCGCTTGGCAATGTCATAATGATCCAGCATGTAATAATTAATGACGCCCATCAGGTCTAGAAAGCGCGCCTCTGACTGGCGGAGATGTGTTGTCTGACTCAAGGCGTATCCTTCTTTGGCAACATGCAGGGCGGCCTGGGCCTGTTCCATCCGATGTAGCACCCGCCCTTGTTGCCAAAGTGCTTCGGCCAACCCGGCCGTATCGGAGCCACGTGCCTCTTTAAACAGGGACACAGCCTCCCGGGTACTTCGGAGCGACTGGTCATATTGACCCAGACTTTCCTCCACCCTGGAGAGAACAGTCAGGGCATGGGCCAGACTTTGAACATCTCCGGTTTCCCTGGCTGTCACACAAGCCCGTTCCAGCACCCGCTGTGCTTCAAGATGTTCACCAACATTCATCAAATGGACCCCCAGCAAGGTTGCCAGGCTGGCCCCTGCGGGTAGTGCTTGCTTAAGCGCAACCTCACTGACATAGCGTATATGAACCGCTGAAATCGGTAAGGTTGAAAGATGCCCCACGTTTTGATGATGATCCGAAAGCGTTCGCGCCAGCATGCTTGTGACCATCATCTGTGCTGTTCTTAATTTCCCGGCTCCGTTCGTCTCTCTGGTGAAGGAAGCCAGGAGCGGGTGTAAGACCAATGTCTCTCTCTCTTTTTTCAATAAACCCAATGTTACCAGGCGGGACAACCCATCTTCGGCCAGCAAGGTCATCGCCAGGTTATCGCTTTCCCCGTAAATCGTCCCTTTCAGCCACTCCGCTGGGATGGGCTCACCTGGTGACAGGCAGGCCGCGTGAACCAACACCTGACGGGCCAGGGTATCGACTTCCTCCATCGGGTTCAGTTGTTCCCAACTGAGGGCATATGTGCGGGCGATGTTTAATTCGTGTCCGGTGGGGGAAAGGCCAGTGCCTTTCCCCTGCATGGAAGGATGCCCTAACAGCCTTTCGCCTCGCAGTTGGGCCAGATAGGAAGCCGGGGTGAACTGGCGGTAACGTTGCAGAAAACCACCTGCCAGATGGATTGCCAGGGGCAGATCGCCAACCTCAGCAGCAACCTCCTCTGCATCGCTCTGGCCAAGACCGGGAGCCAATTGTTGCAATAATCTGGTACTTTCCGAGCGATCCAGGATATCCAGGGGCAGACAGGTCACGTTGAGTAGGCGCGGCCATTCCCCCCGGCGGCAGGTCAGCAAAACCCGGCAGCCACCGCTCCTTGGCAGCCAGGTCTCCAACAGGTCTTCCTCTTCGCAGTTATCGAACACCAACAAGCGAGGGACCGGCTCCTGCCAGGCGCGTTGGACGCGACCAACCTGATCCGCTAGTGACAACTGTTCCGTTTGGCGGAACAGGCCCAGGCCGCGCTCCGACCCTACAGCCGCGACCACATCCGTTGCATTCCCGGTCTCACTAAAGTTTAGCCAGAAGACACCGCCAGGAAAATAGCGGCCGTAACGATAACAGAACTCTACCGCCGTTTGCGTCTTGCCCAGCCCACCCATGCCCGTGACGGCGGCGGTGGGCAGGGAGGCAGCCTCCTCCTGTGTAAAGAGGGACTTTGCCAGGGCAAGCAGATTGGCTTCCCTTCCTACAAAGTCGGGATTACGCCTGTAGGGCAGGATGGAATTGGGCGGCAGCGGTCCAGGTTCAGGCAGTTCGCCGGGGCCGGGAAAGGCCGGGACAGTGATGTGTTCCCAAGTCATTCCCTGCCCCTGTTCTTCGAGCAATTCTGCCAGGCGGGCAGCCAGCGCAGCCGTGGCAGGTTCAGGGTCGAGTTCTAGTTGTCCCCATAGCTGCTGGCGGAAGGTCTCGTAGTGCTGTAACCCCGCACCAGGTTCCCCCCGTGCGGCCAGGGATTGCATGCAGACGCGTATGGCCTCTTCATTCAGCGGATCGAGGCCGAGCCAGCGTTGCGCCAGCGCCAGCCCATCCGTCCACTGCTCCCTTTCCAAATAGGTATTGCACAGCCGCTGGTGGGCCGCATGCACCTTTTGGCGCAGACGTTCGCGTTCCAGGACCAACCATTCTTCGAAGCGCGGAGCCCCTTCCAGGTAGAAGTTTGCCAGAAGATCGCCGCGATACCACTGGAGCGCGGAATCCAGCTGGGAGAGGTCTATCTGGGCCAGGTTCTGATCCAACACGGCCTGCAGGCTCAGAAAGTCAACCGTAGTTTCGGCAAGGGGCTGGAAAGCCAGGCTGGTGCGCGTAATCTGAAGTTCCGGTACCAAGTCGCGGATGCGATTGAGCAGGGCACGCAAATTGTGCAAGGTCTGGCGGGTGGTGTTTGCCTCCCAGAAAAAATCGGCCAGGAATTCACGCGTCTGGGTTTGGCGGGTGACGATCAGGTAAGCCACCAGCGCACAGCCATTGGGGCTCTTGAGCAGTTCGGAAGGTCCCCCCTCCGCTTCAATTTTTAGCGAACCAAGCAGGTTGAAGTGGAGAGACACAGTTCCATTCTCTTTCGGGTTTAATCCCCCACCGCTCGCAGCGGATGGGATTCGGGACTTGCTCCGAGGTCCATCCCTTCCATTATATTCCCAATTCCAAATCGTCACATGCCAAAGCTCCCCAACACCCTGCCATGTGACGTTCATGTGACGTTCGATTTGTATACTTTGAATGTGAATAAAAATTACCAGGCTTACCTGATCCGCTTCAAACGCCGTGAAGCCCAATCCAGTTGGTGCGCCACGCTCGAAAACGTGCATACACATGAAACCCTCAAGTTCGCTACAGAATGGGAATTGCTGCTCTATTTACTGCAAACCCTCTCTGAAAATTCCAGACCGCCCAGCACGAACGCAGGTACAGACATCGGAATCGAATCTTAATGGGTGCGACACAAGAGGAGGTCGCTTATAAAATCTACCTGAAATGAAAACACTTCAATCGATCATTTGACATACCTAATGCTTTTTAGCACTACCATCAACCCATTTTATTATTCTGAGGAGACAAAAAATGAATCAACAAACGTTAACCCTAAAAATAGCTCAAAGCATGAATCTGGAAAGATCGTTCGCGCTATTGCTTGTCCTGGCAGTCCTGCTGGCATTGGTCGGCGTTCGACCTGCCTATGCCGCAGGCAATATCACAGTGGACAGCCTGGCAGACACAGTCGCGAACGACAGTGCCTGCACGCTACGTGAAGCCATCACCAATGCAAACAACGATGACCAATCCGGCTCCGCTGACTGCGCCTCTGGCAGTGGCGCGGACACCATCACCTTAAGCGCGAGCGGGACGATCACATTGGGCTCGACCCTGCCCGAGATCACCAGCGAAATGACCATTGACGGCGCAGGGCAGTCCGTCACCGTTAGCGGCGACAATGCCTACCGCGTGATGCTCATCAACGCCAGCGGAACCCTCAACCTCAACGCCTTGACCATCGCTAATGGATTTATCGGTAACAGCGAAGACGGTGGTGGCATCTTGAACCAAGGTGCACTGAATATCTCCAACAGCACTTTCACTAATAACAGCGCCGCCTCAGGGGGGGCGGCTATCGGCAGCGGCAGCTCTATATTTCCGAATGCCATGCTCGTCATCAGCAACAGCACCTTCACCAATAATGCTGCTGGCAACGGCGCTCTGTATGGCGGCGGCGGCCACATGACGGTCCTCAACAGCACTATCGTTGGCAACAATGGCGGCGGCATTAGCTTTCTCTACTCACCTATTACCCTCACTAACACCATCATTGCTGACAATCCCGGCAATGATGATTGTCACCGCTTGATCGGCGGAACCGTATTTGTCGCCGACAGCTACAATATCGACAGCGACGGCTCCTGCGACAATGCCACCACCCAAACATCCGCCCAACTGAACCTCGGCTCGCTGGCTGATAACGGCGGCGAAACCCAGACCATTGCCCTGCTGACAGGCAGTACTGCCATCGATGCGGGCGATGATACTCTCTGCCCCGCCACCGACCAGCGCGGTGTGACCCGCCCACAGGGCGCGCACTGCGATGTCGGTGCATTTGAAGCCGAAGTGGAAGTCCAATCTGGACCGACCTTGACCGTGAATACGCCAGACGACCATGACGACCTCTTCTGCACACCGGACGATTGTTCCCTGCGCGAAGCAATCAACCTCGCCAACGCCATTCCGGGCACGGATACCATTACCTTCGACAGCAGCGTCTTCGCTCCGGGGACGATCATGCTCAGCGGCAACTTGCCGCAGATCACCTCCGACCTGGACATCACCGGGTTGGGTGAAACACTGGTCATCATTGATGGCACGAACAGCTACCGGCCATTCAATATTGCCAGCGGTATGACCGTCAGCATCGGGGGCGTAACCATCCAGAACGGTCTCACTTCAGGGAGTGGCGGCGGCATCAACAACAATGGCACACTGACCATCACGAACAGCGTCCTGTCCGGTAATTCGGCAGTCGGCGGCACTAATTCAAACACCCTCGGTGGCGGCATCTACAACAATGGCACGCTGACCATCACGAACAGCGTCCTGTCCGGTAATTTGGCAGCCTACGGCGGCGGCATCTACAACCACGGCACGTTGACGGTGACAGGCAGTACCCTGTCCGGAAATATGTCGACAGACGGCTACTACGGCGGCGACGGCGGCGGCATCTTCAACGACAGTGGCACCACAACAGTGACAGGCAGCACCTTCACTGGCAATATTGCCAGCTTCGGCGGTGGCGGTATCGCCAACTCTAACGGTACCACAACGGTGATGAACAGCACTTTCACTGCCAATATTGTCAGCTTCGGCAGTGGCGGCGGCATCGTTGGCGATGGCGGCGGCATCGCCAACTTAGGCGGCACCACAACAGTGACGAACAGCACCATCGCTGGCAACGTGGCTGACCATGACGGAAGCGGGGTATTCGCCAATGGTGGCATCTTCAATCTCAATAACAGCCTGATTGCCAACAATACCGGCAGCGGCAACCTATGCTCTTTTAGCAACAGCCCCACTATCAACGCGCAGAACACGCTGATCGAGGATAACCTGAACTGCGTCAATGGCACGAACGTCAATAACCTGACCGGCGATCCCCTGCTCGGCGCACTTGCGGACAACGGCGGCGCGACCCAAACCATGGCACTGCTCGATGGCAGCCCCGCCATCGATACCGGCGACGATACTCTCTGTCCCACTACCGACCAGCGCGGCGTGGTCCGTCCCCAGGGTTTGCACTGTGACGTCGGCGCTTACGAGCTGGAGGTCGTTAACCAAAAGCCGGTCGCTGAACCCGGTGGACCTTATGCAGGCGAGATCAACACCTCCGTTGCCTTTGACGGCTCCGCCTCCTCCGACCCCGAAGCTGATTCCCTAACCTATGCCTGGGACTTCGGCGACAGCGCCAACGGCACAGGCGTGGCGCCCACTCACAGCTACTCCGCAACTGGGACTTACGATGTCTGTCTCACGGTCAATGATGGTTTGCTGGATTCAGACCCTGTTTGTACACAAGCGGTCATCACAGAACCCGGCACGGTCTTTCCAACCACCTCCATCCTCGACGACTTCAATCGCGCCAATGGCAAAGTCGGCAACAATTGGGCACTCGCCAATAGCCGGCTCCAATACAAGATTGCCAACAACACGCTGGATGTACAACTCGGCGGCGCCTTGATCTGGAAGCCTGACTCCTTCGGGACCAGCCAGGAAGCTTTCATCACACTTACGAATATCGCCCAACGCAGTCCCACCGAAGGCTTGTTGCTGAAGTCCCAGGCAGGCGACCGAACCGAAGCCGGTGTCATCATCGTGGTCTACGATGCACGCGCTAATGCAGTCCGTGTTTCGACTCTGCGCAAAGACCAACCCGCCTGGACGAATTATGGCAATATCCCGGCAACCTTCGCTGACGGCGACCAACTCGGTGCACGTGCTGTGGCTGATGGCACCGTGGAGGTCTACCAGAATGGCACGCTCATTGCCACGGTCACATTGAACGCAGAAGACCAAGCCTTCTTCGACAACCAGGGCGGTCGGATCGGCATCTGGACCCTGGCTGCACCCAATGCCATCCTGGACGATTTTGGAGGCGGCGATGTGACGCTTCCGTAATCCACAAGTTGAATGATGGAGAGCGTCTGATAAGAACGGCGCTCTCCATCAAAACACGCAACCTGCTTTACCAATCGGAGACAAAATGAAACTAGAATTCTTAAATCCCCAAATAGCCAGACGAATGAACCATGGGCAGGCATTCTCGTTATTGCTTGTCCTGGCAGTCCTGCTGGCATTGGTCGGAGTCCAGCCCGCCTACGCGGCAGGCAATATCACTGTCAACAGTCCGGCGGATAACACCACCGCAGGTGACACATTCTGCACCCTGCGTGAAGCCATCGCCAATGCCAACACGGATTCAGATACCACCAGTGGCGACTGCGCCGCCGGTTCCGGCGCCGATACCATCAACATTCCTGCCGGCACCTACACTCTCAACTCCGGAGCCGGACAACTGTCGATCACGTCCGATATCAACCTCGTTGGGAACGACGCGGACAGCACCATCATTCAAGCCGATGCCTGCGACCCCACAGGGGCAACTGCCTGTACGCATACCCACCGCGTATTCAGCGTTACCGGACCCGGTACCACGGCCAGCTTTTCCAGCCTGGCCATTCAGCATGGAAGGGTAATCGGCGAGAATGGGGGCGGCATCGCTATTACAGATGCCGCTGTCACCATCGATGCGAGCGTTATCAGCTCCAACAGAGCAGAAAATGGGCAAGGCGGAGGCATTTACGCGGACCAGCCCATCACCATCTCCGGCAGCGCGATCTTTAGCAATCAAGCCTTTTACGATAACGACGCCAATCCTGTGCTGGGATACGGCGGCGGCTTGTATACGAGCGGTGGACAACTGGACAACGTAACCGTGAGCGACAACAACGCCAGCTATGCCGGCGGCGGTATCTTCAACAACGGCGGCGTACTAACGGTTCAAAATGGCAGCCGGGTCAATACCAACGATTCTGGGGCCTGGGGCGGCGGTATCTTCAACAATGGCGGCAGCCTCAGCCTCCAGGATAGCCAGGTCCGCCTCAATACCACCGGGCGAGGCGGCGGCATCTACAATGCCAATACCGCCGCCAACGACGCTACGGTGACCCTCACAGGCACCAGCAGTATAGATGGGAACTCGTCGGCATTCTTTGGCGGCGGGATCTTCAACCGGCGCGCCCTCACTGATACGCTGGCCACCGTCACGCTGGAAGATGACAGTCAAGTCTCCAGCAACGAGTCCGATGGCGATGGCGGAGGCGTCTACAACTGGGGGTTCTCAACTGACGACCCCAGCTACGGGGCCGCGCTGAACTTGATGGATAGAAGCCAGATTACCGGCAATACCGGCGTGAATGGGGGAGGCGTCTATCTCTACCAGAACAGCACAATCACAGCTGAGGGCGGAGAGATCACCTACAACACTGCACAGGAAAAAGGGGGCGGCGTCTATGTGAGAGATGGCTTTATCAATGCGGCCAATAGCAGTGTGGCGAACAATACCGCCACCACGAATGCGGGCGGCCTCTACCTGGAACGGGGCGAGGTCACATTGAGTAACACCCCGGTGGACCAGAATCAAGCCAGCGGCTTCGCTGGCGGCATATACATTGATGCCGGCACGCTGATGATGACTGGTGGAAGCGTCAACCAGAACCACTCGGTCAGCGCTGGAGGCGGGCTGGTCGTGAGTTCAGGCAGTCTCACCCTGAATGCAACCGAAGTGAGCAACAATATCACCGCGAACGCTCATGGGGGCGGGATCTGGAACGACGCCGGTACCGTCAACTTGACCGATGCGATCATCAACAGCAATCAAGCCAATTCGAATGGCGGTGGCATCCAGAACAGTTCAGGCGTTCTGACGATGACCGGTGGGCAGATGGAGCACAATACTGCCCTTGGACTTGCCACCTCATCCGGCGGCGCGCTCTTCAACGTCGATGGGCAGGCGACCTTCACCGGAACCATCATTGCCGATAATCAAGCCACATCCGGTGGTGCGATACGAAATGTAAATGCCACCGCGACCCTGCACGTTACCGAGGCGCAGATCACCGGCAATTCCGCGACGACCGGCAACGGCGGAGGCCTGCTCATTAATAAGGGTGAGGCCTATTTCGCGGGGACGACCCTGGCAAACAACCTGGCTGGTGGCGCTGGCGGCGCGATCAGGGGCAACAATAGCGTTGTGGTACTGGTCAACAGCACGATCAGCGGCAACAGTGCCACAGCGGGTGGTGGGGCGTTGCACACGAACACAACGGCGGCTGGGTCAATTACCTTGATCAACACCAGCGTGACAGGCAACAGCGGCGACACCATTGCCGGTACGGGCCCAATCTACGCTAGCAACACAATCATCGCCAATACGACTTCCGGCAATGATTGCGCCAGTGGCCTGAGTCTAATCTCTAACGGCCACAACCTGGCCAGCGACAGTTCGTGTACGAGCTTGACGGCTACAGGGGATTTGATCAACATGGATCCGCTGCTCGGCCCGCTGGCTGATAATGGCGGCCCGACCGAGACTCATGCGCTGCTATCCGGCAGCCCGGCCATCGATGCGGGCGATAACGCCATCTGCGCCGCCTCGCCTGTGGACAACCTCGATCAGCGCGGTGTGACCCGCCCGCAGGGAAGTCACTGCGACATCGGCGCGTACGAAGCTATACCCGATAGCACCCCGCCAGTGATCACCCCGGACGTCAGCGGCACGCCAGGCAACAACGGCTGGTACGTCAGCGATGTCACTGTCAGTTGGACTGTCAGCGACGACGAGTCGGACATCAGTTCAACCAACAGCTGCGACCCAACCTTGATCGACGCCGATACATCCGGCACGACCCTGACCTGCGAAGCCACCAGTGAGGGCGGCACGAATTCAGCCAGCGTTACCATCAAACGGGATGGCACTGTGCCTACGGCCAGCGCCAGCGTCAGTGGCACGTTTGGGAACAACGGCTGGTACATCAGCAACGTCACCCTTGGCTTCAACGGCAGCGATGACACATCGGGTATCGCCAGTTGTGATACCGATGTGGTTCTCAGCAGCGATGGCAGCAGCCAATCGGCCAGCGGTGTCTGCACTGACAACGCCGGGAATGTCAGCCTTTCAGCCACAGCCAGCGGTATCGACATCGACAAGACCTCGCCTACGGTCAGCGTCACTGGCGTCAGCGATGGAGCAACATACGAACTCGGCTCAGTGCCCACTGCCGCTTGCGATACTACAGATGCAACCTCGGGTGTCGCCACTCCTGCCAGCCTGACTCTGACCGGCGGTAATCTGGACGGCACCGGCGTCTTCACAGCGACCTGCGACGGCGCCCTGGATAATGCTGGAAATGGCGCTTCAGCCAGCGTCACCTACAGCGTAGAATCCAGCGCTGTCTTTCCAACCACCTCCATCCTCGACGACTTCAATCGCGCCAATGGCAAAGTCGGCAACAATTGGGCACTCGCCAATAGCCGGCTCCAATACAAGATTGCCAACAACACGCTGGATGTACAACTCGGCGGCGCCTTGATCTGGAAGCCTGACTCCTTCGGGACCAGCCAGGAAGCTTTCATCACACTTACGAATATCGCCCAACGCAGTCCCACCGAAGGCTTGTTGCTGAAGTCCCAGGCAGGCGACCGAACCGAAGCCGGTGTCATCATCGTGGTCTACGATGCACGCGCTAATGCAGTCCGTGTTTCGAACTCTGCGCAAAGACCAACCCGCCTGGACGAATTATGGCAATATCCCGGCAACCTTCGCTGACGGCGACCAACTCGGTGCACGTGCTGTGGCTGATGGCACCGTGGAGGTCTACCAGAATGGCACGCTCATTGCCACGGTCACATTGAACGCAGAAGACCAAGCCTTCTTCGACAACCAGGGCGGTCGGATCGGCATCTGGACCCTGGCTGCACCCAATGCCATCCTGGACGATTTTGGAGGCGGCGATGTGACGCTTCCGTAATCCACAAGTTGAATGATGGAGAGCGTCTGGTAAGAACGATGCTCCCTACCACAGCAATGTTATGCATAAAGATCAGACATTCCACCTAAGAAGGTTTGGTTAACGCATAAAGGGGTGGGCAGGTATCTGCCCGCCCCTTTTATTGTCTGGTTGTATAATGCCCCGGTCACACACCTGCCATCTGCCCCACACGAACGATCAGCCCGCACCGCCCACCAGGGCAGGTTATGACCGTGAAGGGTATACATGAGCAAACATCTCCGAAAGATCGAGAGAAGTGCTTGCAAATGGTAGCAATCTACCCCTCCTCTCGCAAGCGCGCCAAATGTGCCTGCACGCGTCTCCAGTCACGGTGTGTTTCCACCACACGCCCTGTCAATATGGACAGCGCCTGTTCATAGTTTGAGATGGCAGAGCGACTGTCACCAGAGGCTTCCAACCATTCACCCCAATAGATGAGTGTAGTAGCTTTTTGGCTGGGTTTGGATTCTGGTCTCTGCTCCCAAAATGCCAGGGCGCGTTGCAAGTGTTTTCCTGCCATTTCAGTTTCACCCAACTGCATGAGAAGGGCCGCTAAATAGGTCAGTGTTTCGGCTGTTTGTTCATTCTCCAGATGACTGGCTTCCTGGATGGCCAAACCTCGTTCCAACATCGCGCGAGCGTTTTCCAGTTCACCCAACTCCTGTAACATGACCCCCAGATACGTGAGTTCATACACCAGTTGTGGATGCCCTGCGCCAAATATTTTTTCACGAAGCTCGAGAGCACGCCTGAGGTGGGAAATGGACTCCTCATATTTCCCCAGGAATCCCAGGGCGACCCCTACATGGTTTAGCGAGAGAGCAGTATGATGGTGATCTTCCCCCAGACGTCCCTGACGCCCTTTCAACGCTTGCAGAAAATACTCATACGCCGACTGATAATCACCCATTAAAAAATAAATCAAGCCTATGCTGGAGAGTGTCGTCAAAATATGAGGATGATCGTCTGGCCACAGTTTTCTACGGATGCGGAGACATTCCTCATAATGCGATAGAGCGATTTGGTACTCGCCCAATCGCCTGTAGGCTACAGCCAGGTTATATAATGTGAGTCCAACTATCTGGTCGTCAGGCGGCAATACTTGTTTGTAAATTGAAAGCGCCTGTTCGTATTTGGTGATCGCTTCGCCATAATTTCCCGTCCGGGCATGCAGGATCGCTATCGTTGTCAGACTGTTGGCTGTCTTGAAATGAACGGTGCCAAAGACTTGCTCATAAATGGCATTGGCACGCAGATAATGAGGCCAGGCTGCCGCGTTTGAATTTGATTTCCAGGTGACTGTCCCTAGGTCTATCAAAATGTCGGCTGTTTCCGACTGATCGGCCCCATACACTTTTTCACATAGAGCCAATGCCTTCTCTAAATAGATACGTGAGCCGTCAAAGTCCCCAATATCCAACAAGTGACGTCCCCAGGCATGCGCCAAATGGACAGCCAGCTTGGTTCCTTTTTCCAATTCTACGTCCATAATAAATTTCACATGGGCAGGCGGGACCACCAACTGATCCAGAACCGCTCCGTGGCCCCATTGCGCCTGAATATGCTGCCAAACGGTTTCGGCGACAGTTGTTTGGACCGCATTCACATCCGATAACATGCTTTGCACAAAGGCGATTACCAGCCTGTGCAGGGACAACAATGTCCCTTGATTCACTCTGACAAATCCCAGCGTGATCAGGCGAGCCAGCCCATCCTCTACCAGTAGGGTTTGCATTCCATCCTCTTTGTCGCTCACCACTGTGGAGATCAGGAGGTCACGGGGGATCGATTCACCGGGAGCAAATTGTGCCGCGCAAGATAATAGTTTTAGAGCGATGGCATCGGTTTCATCATCCGTTTTCAATTGATCCCAGTTGATGGCGAACGTGCGGGCAACATCCAATTCATGACCGGTGGGTGAAAAGTCTGTGCCGCGCCCATGCATGGAAGGGTGGTCGAGGAGCGTGCTGTCACGCAGTTGGGTCAGGTATTGGTCAACTGTGATCTGCCGATAGCGCCGCAAAAAACTGCCTGATAAATGAAGCGCCAACGGTAAATATCCCAACTCTTCTGCGATTTGGGCGGCATCTTCCTCCGCCAATTCCGGTACAAGTTTCTGTAATAAGCCAATACTCTCATCCGCATCCAAGACCGGCAAAGGCCGTTCCACTATGTTGAAATCCCGTATCCAATCTGCACGGCGGCTAGTCAACAATACAGAACAGCCACCCGTGACGGGCAGCCATTTTTGAATGAGCTCCACTTCCTCACAGTTGTCAAAGATCAATAAACGGGGAATCGGTTCCTGCCAGGCTTTGACGACGCGCCCAATTTTATCGGCCTGGCGCAAATTATCGGTTTCGCGGAACAAGCCCAAACCGCGTTCCGAACCGACTGTCGTCACCTCGTCCGCCACGTTCTCCGCTTTGCTGAAGTTCATCCAATATACGCCGCCTGGAAAGAAACGTCCATAACGATAGCAAAACTCCACAGCAAGCTGTGTCTTCCCCAGTCCCCCCATGCCCGTGACTGCAACGGTGGGACGGGATGGAGAAACGGTCATTTCCCATGGCAACAGGTGCTGGGCCAGGAACAGCAGGCTGAATTCACGTCCCATGAAATCATTGTTGCGACCATGAGGCAGGATGGATTGAGGCGGCAGGGGACCGGGTTCCGGCAGTTCATCGGGAGCAGGTAGCACGATATGAGGCACGGAGGTCTGTGCCCAGTTGCCAGGCTTACTCCCTTCATCTATTTGTTCCCGCAGGCGGGCAACCAGGGCGGTGGTGGCAGGTTCTGGCTCCACGCCCAACTCGGACCACAATAACTGGCGATAGGTTTCATGTTCCTTCAACCCGGCTCCCAGCGCGCCGGTTGCGGACAGGAACCGCAATATATATTGATGGGCTCTTTCATCGAGCAGGTCAAGCGCCTGCCAGCGCCGGGCCGCGCTTAAGCCCCTTTCCCATTGTTCGATTTCTTCATAAGCTTGACATAACCGCGCGTAGGCGGTCAACACCCGGACGCGTAGCTGTTCCCGTTCCAATACCAGCCATTCCTCGAAACGTTCCGTGGAATCCAGAAAGAAACCTTCCAGCAGATCCCCGCGGTACAAACGCAACGCCTCATCCAACTGGTTAAGGTCATCGTGATTACTTGCAAGCTCTTCGAGCACGATATTGAGGTCGCACCAGGTCTCGGGTCCGGGTTGAAAAGCCAGCGCAGAACGCGTGACTTGTAATTCGGGGAGCAGAGGGCGGATTCGAACCAGCAGGGTGCGCAAATTGTGCAAAGCCTGGTGAGTAGTGTTTGCCTCCCAGAGTAAATCGGCCAGGAATTCACGCGTATGGGTTTGCCGGGTGACGATCAGGTAAGCCACCAGCGCGCACCCTTTGGGGCTCTTGAGCAGTTCGGAGGGTCCCCCTTCCATTTCAATTTTTAGCGAACCAAGCAGGTTGAAGTGGAGAGACACAGTTTCATTCTCTTTCGGGTTTAATCCCCCACCGCTCGCAGCGGATGGGATTCGGGACTTGCTCCGAGGTCCATCCCTTCCATTATATTCCCAATCAAGGGAATACGGCTTGGAATATCGCTCTCCGGGTGTAGCGCAAAAGTGTTGGTGGGATAAGATCAGGTTGAAACGGACAGTCCAGCTTGCCAGGCACTCTGAAAGCGTCCGCTGTGGAATTCGCCCAAGGCAGCAAGCCTGGCTTGCGCCTGTTTTCGTTTCCAACCGCGACCTTGCCTTTTCATGCGGTGATGGATGACGGTATTGATTCCACTTTCAACTGTTCCGCTTGCAATGGGATAGCCTGCCTGTCGGAAATAGGCAGGGGATTGACGAACATCGTCCAAGCAAGAAATCTGGTTCCAATCCAAGGCCTGTAAAGCGCTCACGACTTCTTTGACCCGTCCGTCCCATAAGCATTCGGCTTGGGTTTCCAGCCATTGTTGAGAAGCCAGGGAACCTTCCCCGAAAGCAGCTTTGGCGACTTTCCAGAAACGTTCCTTCGCATGGCTCCCATCAAGGATCTGGATGGCTTGAGGATGATTGCTGGTGGTAACCCGCTCAATCCAGGGTGCGCCGTCATTGACTGAACTGAGGCGTCGCACTCCTTCCAGATACTGATGTTGTCCCAGTTCATCTGCGTTCCACAGCCCGGCCTGATAACTGTGTTGTGTCAGCAGCACCCGTATTTCGGGTGCCTCGCCTGGCTTTGGGGATGAGACTAGGGTCGGCTTCACCTCCGAAATCACGCTCAGTTTGACCTCTTTCCAGCCTGCTTCACGCACTAAAGCATCCCGCCAGCGCTGGAGATGTTCGCCAACTCCTGAATGGGCTGATCCACCCTCCCTATTTTGCTTGCCGCTTGCGGAACGTCTGCCGCATAGACCTGTTCCGCTTCCGCCTGCCTCTGCTCTTCCACGATCTGCCCCCAGCCTGCTGTCACGCGTCTCACGCTACGCGTATCCTTGCAACGGTCGCAGCCCTGTAGGCTTCCGCTGCCTACTCAAAGAATTTCCCGACCAACCCTTGTCGAACTGCCACGCCTGCGGCCCCTTCACTCCAATGATCGGCTCGCAGGTTTAGTTTTGCGTCCAGCGGGAAAAAGCGTCTCGCTTTTACAATTCGGACAAACATAATAGGCTCGCTCTACTGTGCTATCGCCTTCCAGACCCTGAATACTCCATTCGCCATAGCCCTCGAATTTCATCTTTTCTCCGCACTGCTTGCATTTCGGCAATTCAATCTGTGCATCCGTGTCTCGTCCATTCACTAATTGCGCCAGTGCTTTCCCCATCAGCTCTCGTCGTCGCTTGCGGACTTCCGCCTCTCTCCAAAACTCGCCTGCGGATGCGCATCATACCATTCTTCCAGTTGATCAAACATTCGTTTGGCTTCTTCCATATATGCCGCTTGGCGTTTACTGCGAGACTGAGGTCGGGTCATATTTCTTTTTCTCCTTACCACAGTCTACTCCAATTTGCCCATTCCTCCCGATACTTTTGCGCTATACCCGATGAAAATACAGCCTTTCTGGCTGACCCGACCAGTTCCTAAGACACCAATCCATTCCAGTTTCGAGGAGACCCTTAATGAGTAGACGAGCCGCCATTTATGCCCGCGTATCCACAGATATGCAACGCGATAACTTTTCTATTCCTTCGCAGATTGCCGAGTGCATGAAGTACGCTGACCGGAAGAAATATGCTTTAGTTGGAAACCAATTTGTTGATTCTGTGACAGGTAAGGATGTGGCTCCAGACTTCTCTGGCGCTATTCCAGCCTTTGTTGACGATTACACATCCCGTGAATTGTCTCGCCCCAGTCTGGACGCCGCTCTCTATTACCTTAAAACCTTCGGTTTCGATGTTTTGATCGTCCATGCTTTAGATAGATTGGTCAGGGATCCATATATCCGACAAACATTGGAACGAGAATTTAATAAGCGCGGAGCGCGCGTTGAGTTTGTACTTGGAGCTTATGAAGAAACGCCAGAGGGAGAAGTCCGAAAGGATTTGGATGCTACGTTTGCCAAATGGGAGAATGCCAAACGCGTTGAACGCTGCATGCGCGGCAAGAGGAGGAAAGCAGAAGGCGGAAAGTGGGTCGCGGGCATTGCACCGCTAGGCTATCGGTTGGACCCTGAAGGGAAAGGAGGGTTGACTATTGTTCATGAACAGGCAGAGATCGTTCGGAAAATTTTCTACATGTACACCGAAGAACAACGTTCGATTAGGGAAATTGTCAGAGCCTTGAACGAGGAGGGGTATACACCATATAAAGGTGGGAAGGAATGGGCGAAAACAAGTGTTAATCATATCTTGGTCAATTCGACTTACATCGGACATTACTTTTTCAACAAATTCAAGCGCACCGATTCCCAACTAGCTTACAAAGATCGCGAGGAATGGATACGAATCGAATGTGATTCTGATTATTGAACTAGCCACATTTGAAAAAGCAAAAAAGCGCTTGAAGCATAACAGAGTATATGTCCGAAAACATCCGTCACGAGCTTATTTATTAAGCGGCATGGTAGTCTGTTCGGAATGTGAACGACCATACCTGTCACAGACGGCCAAAGCAAATAGAAACCGTAGAAAAAATGAAGCACAATCTTATTGTCATCGTGTGCGGGCTGGACATTGCATGAACAAACAGATATCGGCGCGTGTGCTGGAACCCATTGTCTGGAAAAAAGTACTTGGAATTTTGCTAAACCCAATCGCTCTTCGGGAAGGTTATGAGGGTTCGTTGCAATTACAAAGAGAAAGTCAGGCAACAAAAATTGCACAAATGGAGACCTTAGACCGGGCCATGGGCAAGCTGAAAGTGAAAAGACAAAACCTAAATGATGCCTATCTTGATCCTGATATCAAGATATCTAAGGGAGAATATTTGGAGCAGAAATTACAGCTGGATGAAGATACGCAATTGATCGAAAAGGACTTGGAAGATTTGCGAAATGATATGGTTGATATTCCAGAGCCGGCGAGCATCGAAGCTCTGGAGAATTTTGCGGCGGAAATTGTTGACGAGTTATTTGCTGATCAAGAAATTACCTTTGAGAAAAAGCGTAGGCTATTTGAAGTGATGCATCTTAGGGTGGTTCTCCACCCTGCTGGAAATGTTGAAATTGCTGGTTGGTTTAATGTGCGAGAATCTGATGGTGGTTTTTTGGCCTCAACATCAAGCAATTATGGCCCCTAGTAGACTGTATGGTAAGTAATTCAACATAGTCGTGGCGCGTTTACGAGAGAAAATCACTTTGACTATGTTGAATTACTTTTCAAACGCACCACTAGCAACTGCAACTTCGAGGGCACGCTTGACGTGTTCCTGTCCTTTGATCTCGCTAAAATCTGTAGGAACGAATAACGGCTCGGGATCAACGCTTGAGGCGTGGTACGGCTCGATACAACGGCGACCAGACAAATGTTCGTAGAGATCCGCAAGCGATCTGACGGAGATCACTTCCAGGTCGGGAATCAGAGCCGCTTCGGGCGCGTCCACCTCAGGCACGAACATCCGCTTGAATCCATTCGCACGCGCCGTAGCCGCCATTGGCAGAATCCCGCGCGTATGACGGACAACTCCATCCAATGAGAGTTCACCGACAACAACCGTATCGTCAACGGCGCTTTGCGGGAGAGAACCCGTAAGAATGATCACGCCCAGGGCGATCGGCAGATCGTAAGCAGGCCCCTCGTTGCGTACCGCGGCTGGCGCAAGATTGACAACCACGCGATGATGCGGAAAATGCAAACCCGCATTCTTTACCGCAGTCTGCACTCGCTCACGACTTTCCTGGACAGCAGCATCGGGTAGTCCAACAATGATCACTGCAGGCAGGCCATTGCTAAAATCCACTTCCAATCCAATGACTGCACAGGAATTTACACGCGCAAGCATAGAGGGGAGTTTAGATGAGGTGAAATGAAAAGTCAAACAAAAAGGCTCCAGCGGAGCCTTTTTGTAGCGTGAATGTAAGATCTAACTGGCTTAACCTTTCAGAGCACCTGCCATCAAGCCACGCAGGAAGAAGCGTCCTAGGAAGATATACACCAGCAAGGTCGGCAATGCAGCTAAAAAGGTGGCCGCCATTAATACATTCCATTGCACAAGCTGACTGCCCGCCAGATTATTCAACGCAACGGTCACAGGCCAGTGTGATTGATTGGTAAGGATGACAGCAAACAGGAACTCGTTCCAGGCCTGGGTAAACTGCCAGATGATCACCACTGCAAAGCTTGGTGCTGACAGAGGCAACATGATAAAGCGATAGATACCCAGCAGACCTGCCCCATCAATACGACCGGCTTCGACGATCTCCGTACCGATCCCCGCGTAGTAATTGCGGAAAATCAGCGTGGTGATCGGAATGCCATAAATAATGTGCACCAGGACCAGTCCGGGAAGATCACCATACAATTTGATGGACTTGCATGAACTTCACCAGCGGGATCAGAATACTCTGATAGGGGATGAACATACCGAACAGGATCAGCGAAAAGATCACATCCGAGCCACGAAATTTCCATTTGGAAAGCAGGTACCCGTTGAACGAACCGAGCAGCGAGGAAAGCAGCGCCTCCGGGATGACCATCATCAGGCTGTTCTTCAAGTTGGGGGCAAGTTGTTTGAAACCGGCAATGAAGTTATCGATATGAAGACCGGCAGCCGGCAGATTCCACATGGTCTTAAGATCAACTTCATTGATCGGCTTGACACCTGTCAAGAGCATCAAATAAACAGGCAACAGATAAAAGACCGCCAGAGCGATCAAGACCAGATAAAAACCAGAACGGAGCAGGATGGTACGACTTTTCATATTTCAGCCTCCGTGCGGATGCTGTAGACAAGATATGGAACGACCAGCACTGCCACACTGACAAGCATCAGGATACCGATGGCCGCACCCTGGGCATAGTTCGTGCCATCGAAAGTAGTCGTCCACATGTAAATGCCCGGGACATCCAGACGAAGATCCTTATGACCAAGTGCCACGATCAAGTCAAAGATCTTGAGCGACATATGTCCCAGGATGATCACCGCGCTAAGCGTGACGGGCTGGAGCATCGGCAGGATAACATAGCGGTAGATTTCGAGTTCGGAGGCTCCATCCACACGAGCCGCCTCACGGATATCTTCCGATATGCTGCGGATGCCACCCAGATAGAGGGCCATGGTAAACCCAGAGAGCTGCCAGACAGCCGGGATGACCGTAAATAACATGCCCCAGGGTTGAGGCGAAGAGTGCCATTGGCTGATGAGCGCATCAAGCCCAAGTTTCTGAAAGATCAGATTGATGCCGGTGATGCGATTCCCTGTAGCCGGGATTCATCAACCAGCCCCAAACCACACCTGAAGCAATGAACGAGATCGACATGGGAAACAGAAAGATGCCGCGGAAAAGCGCTTCTCCTTTAAGCTTTTGATCCAGCAGGATGGCGAGTCCAAGTCCGAGAATGAGACAGCCAGCAATAAACCCGACGGTGAAGACCACCGTATTGCGAACGTCGATCAGGAAGCGGGCATCATGGAAGAGATAAGTATATTGGCTTAAACCAGCCCAGGTATAATCCGGTAACAAGCCTTTCCATTGGCTCAGTGAGGCCCGAATGGACCAGGCGATAAAACCATAGACAAAAATCGCCACAGCAACGATGGATGGCATAAGCAGCGCAATGGAGAGAACCGTTTCGTTTTCAAACATTGCCACAATCACCAGCACACCCGCATAAAAAATCAACCCGCTGACCAGGATACCTATGGAGGTAAAGTCCGATCCCCCAATGACGAGTTGCGTACGGGACAGGAAGTATATGGCCAGGATGCCGAAGAGCATCATCAGAATTGCCAGAATAAGCCTGGAGGAATTAAGCTCAAATCTTAGCAACATTGACTACCTCGCTTTCAACCAGGAGCTTGTGTGTGTCAGATAAACAAGAATCAATCATAACAACGTGGATTGTAATCGTTATGTAAAATAATATGAAGAACAAAACGAAGATTATTTCTGTGCAACCATTTATGTCCAAAATGGGCGGCTCTTCGAGCCGCCCATTTTTCTTCACGATTGTTTTCCCCGCATCGTACCTGCTATTTGCAGGCACCATCCGATTTACAAGCGTCAACCAACGCCGTCTGGAAATCAGACACCTTGCTGGGATCGGCCACAAAGACGCCCAGAGCCGTGGCGACTTTGCTGTCCCAAGATGGGTTACCAACCACTTCGTGCGTCAGACTGCCCACGACTTTGTTGCTGGCCCAGTCTTTTGCCGCGTTTTGTGAATACTCACTGAAGAGACTCTGATCGCAGTCAGTGCGGGCGCAGATCGAGCCTTTGAGCGGGTTGAAGGCCTCTTGACCTTCCTTCGAGGCAGCAACTGTCAGCCAATCCATGGTACCTTGAGGATTTCTTGTTGCCAGCCGGCAGAACGAAGCTATCGGCCAGGAACACGAAGATACCGTTGGTTCCGGGAGGCGGGGCCCAATCGAAATCCGTATGCGGCGTCAGAGCGAGGCCATTGGGAGCAGGGTTGGCGAAGTAACCATAAGCCCAGTCGCCCATGATATTGAAGGCAGCATCGCCATTGGTCATGAGTTGAGCAGCAGGCTGCCAGTCGGACAGAGTTGCAGCATCGCTGTTGGTGTAGGACAGTGCCTTGGCATAGTTGTTCAACGCCGTCGTGACATCAGCGCTGGCCCAATCCGTGGTCCAGTCCACAGGCCAGCCCAGCCATCCGCGCCCAGCGTGCCGATCATGACGTTCTCGAACAGGTGCTCAGCAGTCCAGGCAGGTCCGAGGGCCAGGCAGGTTTTGCCTGCGGCTACGATCTTATCGCAAGCAGCAAAGAAGTCATCGTAGTTGGCGAATCCGCCAGCGGGCACGGTCACCCCAGCCGCTTGTAATACCTTCGGGTTGTACCACATGACGTTCGAACGATGAATGTTCACCGGTACGCTATACGGATGACCATCCTTGGAAATCAGGGGCAGCAAAGCGGCCGGTAAGGGCATCACCAAAGCCACTGGATTTGAAGAAATCATCCAGCGGTTGAATTTGCTTCGCATCCACATAGGCAAAGGTGGCTTCACCAGCGTGAGCCTGCCAGGAATCAGGCGGATCTCCAGCGGAGAGGCGAGTTGCCAGAACGGCCTTCGCATTCGTACCAGCACCACCGGCGACGGATGCATTGTCGAAGGTATCATTTGGATATTTCGCATCGAAGATCTTGATCATCGCGGCCAAGCCATCGGCTTCACCCGGACCCACCCACCATGAGAATACCTCCACCTGGCTCTTTCCACCTGAAGACGCCTGTGGCGCCGCAGGCGCTTGCGTTGCGGCGGGGGCGCAGGAGGAAAGGGCAAATGAAGCAACGGCAAGTACAGCTATCAAGCCGTACCAAAACTTTTTAGACATATTTCTTCTCCTTTTCAGAATATACTACCTGCCAGCAAATCTACAGAGTCCTTGGCACCACCTCCTTTCAACAAAGTCGCTAAAAAAACAGAGTATTGCCAACCATTGGGCTGGTGAGGTAACTCTGCCGGATTTCATATTCTTTGCCTTCCAGCAAAAATGGCATAGAATTCTCGATGTTGAAGCTGTAACGAAGAAAGGGAACTAATTGTACATGTCATTTTATGTCTGACAAAGACATTATATAACTTTTGAACAGTGTCTGTCAATGTAACGTTTCAACGTGGTTGAATTTGCCAATCCCTCCCCTAGTCATCCTTGGAATCAACATCAAATTTTGGTCGACTGTGGTATTTGACTTATAGGGCAAACAAAAAGATCAGATCATTGACATTTGTACCGGTGAAACCGATTTTCATTAAGTCTCCCAACTGATCAAAAAAGGGATACGCGTCGTTGCGGGACAAATAGCCTGCCGCGCCCAACCCAAGTGACTCAGCCTGCTGAGCTGATTCTCCCGTTACCACTGCGCCGGCCGCGTCCGTCGGGCCATCATCGCCATCCGTTGCCAAAGAGATCAACATAGCATTCTCCAAACCCGCCAATTCACCGACTGCGCTCAAGGCCAATTCCTGATTCCGGCCGCCTTTGCCGTTTCCTTGTATGGTGACGGTCGTCTCACCACCCGCGATCAAACAAAATGGACGCGGACGGTTTGTTAATGCATCTCGTAATTTCCTAGCAAGCACCACGCCGATTTCACGCGCTTCCCCTTGCAGTCCATTGGTCAGGATTTCAGCCTGAAAACCCTCTCGTTCTGCCTGCTCCTGCGCCGCCTTTGCGGCAAGTTGGTTATCAGCAATAATGATGTTTTCAACCTTGCGGAATTCAAGAGCTTGCTGTTGCGTTTCCAAAGGTACATGCTTGGACTCTAAAATTTCTAAAATTGACTTTGGAACCTGTCCTTCAATTTTATATTTCTTCAAGATCTTCAGCGCATCTGCTTTCGTGGTCGGGTCGGGAGTGGTCGGACCGGAAGCGATCGCTTCCAAGGGATTCCCAATCACATCCGACAAAATCAGGCTGATGATCTTTGCTTGCGTGGCGCGCGCCAGGCCGCCGCCTTTGATGCGATCCAATTGTCGCCGCAGGGTGTTGATCTCGTCGATGCGCGCGCCGCAAGATAACAGGAGCGAGGTCAGTGTTTGCATATCTTCCAAAGGGACATAAGGCGCAGTCACCAAGGCCGAGCCGCCACCTGAAATCAAACAAACTAATGTATCGTCTTCATGCAAAGAGGAGACAAATTCCAATACACTCTCGCCCGCGTCGAGCGAACGAGAGTCTGGGATGGGATGTCCGCCTTCGATAACGGTATACAACTTACGGCTGGGGCCTGAAGCGAACTTTGTGACGGCGAGTCCCCCTGAGAGCGGCATCCGCTCGACGAGCGCGTCCATCATCGGCAGCGCCGCTTTTCCAATCCCCAAACCAAAGACGCGTCCTTCGATATCCGGTAGATATTTTTGCACAGCCTTGAACGGATCGACCGCCTCCAACGCGGCATCCAGAATGCGTAAGATCCGCGGATCATTAAGACTATGCGTTCGAAAGCGATCCATATTCACATCTGTTATCATAACAGAAACATCCATTGGAGAGTCAATGTCGAAACCCAAAGTGTTCGTCACACGAAAAATCTCTGAAAAAGGCCTTCAACGCCTCCAAGATTTTTGCGAGCTGGATGTATGGTCGGGGGAACTGCCACCCGGCCGCGCCGAGTTGATCGAGCATACCCGCGGCGTGCATGGTTTGCTATCGATGCTTACCGATCATATCGATGGTGAAGTCATGGACGAGGCCCGGCCGCAGTTGAAAGTCATCAGCAATCATGCGGTCGGCTTCGATAATATCAATGTCAGCGCGGCTACGGCGCGCCACATTCCGGTGGGCAACACGCCGGATGTGTTGACCGATGCCACCGCAGATTTTGCATTTACTTTGATGATGGCTGCCGGACGCCGCATTTTGGAAGCAGACCGTTACCTGCGCGCCGGAAAATGGAAAACGTGGAGTCCCACTCTTTTGCTGGGCGTAGAGATGAAAGAAGCGACTCTGGGACTGGTCGGTTTTGGAAGAATCGGAAAGGCGATGGCGCGGCGTGCGAGCGGCTTCGATATGCGCGTGATCTATTACGATCCCACAGAGATCGAAGAGTATCCTGAACTCAACGCCAGGCGCGTGGACTTCGAGACTCTGCTGCGTGAATCGGACTTCGTCTCGCTTCATCCCCCGCTGACGCCTGAGACTCATCACCTGATCGAACTCAAAGGCCTTTTCGAAGATGAAGCGGAACGCTGTGCTGGTGAATACGGCGCGCGGCCCGGTCGTCGACCCGCGGGCACTGTACGAAGTGTTGAAAACCAAACGTATCTTCGCGGCCGGCCTGGATGTAACCGAGCCCGAACCAATTCCCCTGGATAGCCCATTGCTCACACTGGATAACATCATCATCGCGCCTCATATTGGAAGTGCAAGTGAGGTCACACGCGATAAGATGGCGTTGATGGCCACGGAGAATCTGATCGCCGGGTTAAAAGGTGAGCACCTGCCGCATTGCGTTAATCCGCAAGTGTATACAAAATAAAAACCTGACGTTTTTTCACATCAGGTTTGATATTTATACAGAGACCCGCCTCACGGCGGGTCTCTCGTTTTTTACACAAACGGTCTCTAGCTGCCTGTATCCCCCTCACCGGCATTGAAGTCGGTGATCGTATCCGAGCCGTTACCGCTGTTGAAGGAGTTGGCGCCTGGTCCGCCGGTCATCCTGTCGTTGCCATTGTTGCCGATCAGCGTATCGTTATCGATGCCGCCGTCCAGGGTGTCATTGCCGTTGCCACCGGTCAGAGTATCGACTCCGGCTTCGCCAATGAGCGTATCGTTCCCGTTGCCGCCGGTCAGCATGTCATTGCCAAGACCGCCGTTGAGAGAATCGTTGCCGTTGCCACCATCGAGCGAATCATTTCCGGCCTGACCCAGGAGCGTATCATCACCATTCCCGCCACTCAGGATGTCATTGCCAGAACCACCACAGATCACATCGTTGCCATTACCGCCGTAGATGGTGTCATTTCCACCGAGGCCAACAATGACATCGTTGCCGTTGGTGCCATGAATTACATCATCGCCTGGCGTGCCAACAATCGTGGCAGGTAATCCGTTACATTGAGGCACGAGACCCAAACCCAAGAACAACGGATCATGATCACTGGTACCGCGCGCCACATCGTCCGGATAATCTGCCGGGAAATCGCTGTTGATGTGTGTACTGTGCGCCTGTGCGAGATCATCCAACACCGGCTGTGTGACAAACATCTGGTCGAGTGTTTGCGCCATGCCAACGAACACATAGCTATAAGCGGAGGCAGGGTCCTGACTCAGCAGAACATCCCATATATTCGTCAGTCCCAAACTCGGATCGTACAGCGCACCGAGCTGATCACTGGAGGAGGGCTGGCCAATGGGTGCGAACGGATCATCGGGGCGTGGATACACATTCAAGTCACCGCCCACAATAATACGGGCATCCGGCTTCACAGATTGGAGGAAAGCCACGATGGCAGCGTTGTATTTCGCCTGTTCGGTGCGATGTGCAACACAGCTATCCGGTCCGCTCTTGAAGTGGTTGTTGACCACATAAACTTCACGGAAGCTGCCTGAACCAACACTCGTCGCGTAAATGTGGAAGAGGGCAATATCGGGAGCGCGCGGGAAGACCCAGGTGGTCTCACAGGCATCTACTCCGGCTGGCAGTACGGCATTCAATGTCTTCGGATTCGAAACATCGCTATCATACGGCACAGCCGTATAACCGGGGATTGCAGGGTTGCCACCCAGCAGAGGATCACCCGCAGGAGAAGCAAGTTCCACGCGGTCGGTGCGATACATAGAAAGCCGGGACGATGCCGCGCAGATCGGAGCTGTCACGGTCGAAGGCCGCATCATAGGCCGGGCCACCATTCGCGGCGATCTTGAGCGCCAGTTCCTGGAGGTCATCTGGTTTGCCGTCCGCGTTATCCGTCGTACCACAATCCAGCACGCCACCAGATACCGTACAGATATCCTGATTCTCGATCTCCTGCACCATGAGGATATCCGGGCTGTGCAGATCATTGATGATCTGTAGTGAAATATCATTCAGGCGGGCCTGATAAACAGCATCGTTGGCAGGAACATAATCATAAGGCGGAGAGACATTCGCGATATAAGGAGTTCCCGTGTGAGAACAACCGGTATCGCTCGCAAAGTCACAACCAGAGAAGGGATTATCGCGATAGTCGTACAGGTTCTCGAGGTTGTAATCCACGATGCTGTATTCAATATTGCGATCAAAAGTCTGCGGCGGATTATTGGCCGCGGGATCGACTCCTTCACTCAATTCAGGCTGGTCTGTGATTTCGATGCGATACTTGTTGAACGTGTAATTGAGGCCACCCACAGGTGCATTGGTCACAGTATCGAAAGTGCGTGCCGGCACGATCAGGGCATCGCCATCATTCTGCTGTGGCTTTGATACCCAGGCTGCCCAATAAAATACGGTAACCATTGCCGTCCCAGTTGTTTGGATCGTAATTATCATCAAGAGGATGGGCATCGCGGAAGGCGCGGCGCTCATACGGATCAGAACGTTGGGCAATGGTGCTATCGGCGCGTGCCACCCAGACTTCGGCGTCTGCCGGGCTGAAGACGTTGCGACCGCCAAGGACAATGCTGTTCTCCGGCACCTGCAGGCGCATACCCTGGAGACGTTCCCAGTAACGGTTCGCATCTGCCAGGCTGTCAGGCGGGTTTACCACGACCGGAGGCAGTTCAGCCTCAATGTCCACGCCTCTGCGCACAACCGAACCGATCAGCTTTGCGCTGGATAGCTCGGTCATGTTGAAGTATTCACTGATCGTACCTGAGATAACTACTTCATCCCCGACAACAGGTGTGTACCCCCCGATCAAGTCAGTGAAAGTGTTCATGAACACAAAGAGGCCATCAGAAGTATTTGGATCACCATCGGCAGTGGCCGCCGTGTTCTGAATATAAAAGCCTTTATAAGTGCCACCGAAGCTGGTGGCCTGTAAAGTCTTTTCGTAGATCACGCCTTGGATGACCACCGTTTGACCGGCGCCATTGCCACTCGGCGGAGCATACGGCGAGCGATGTGTGGTTCCATTGTCTCCATTTCCGACCACACCATTGACCACGCCGATCGGCAGAATCTCGTAGACATTGAATGCAATCGAGGCGCTACCGCTGCGGGCTTCCGCATCTGTGATCGTGCAGTTCAAAGTTTTATCCCCGCTGGTGGTGTTGCCATCAACCGTAGCCGAGTAAGAGAAAGTACCATCGCCACCGGTCACATCGCCGTTGCTGCCATCGTCAAAGAAGGCTTCCGTGGATGAACCACCAATGGCGCTCAAATCACAACTGACTGCCAAACCTGTGCTGGTCGGGTTTGCGCCCGGGGTCACCGCGACCGTCAGAAGACTGGTTTCGCCAGCCTTGACCATATCGGGATCGGCCGCGCCAGTCCCCGAGGGATTGGTCGAGGAAGGGCCAGAACCGAAGGTTTGACCGGTATTGACGGCCCCAAAAGTGTTCGGTGCTTCGGCTGCCCAGGTGAAATCTTCATAGTTGGTACCAGTGCCAGTTAGTTGTAAAGAATTCCCAACTGGTGTGCTCGAACCATCTTCCACCCCAATATCAGTGCTGTTCATTCCATCAGCCGGACCGCCTACGGCAGCAAATGTTCCCTCATAACTCAAGAACTGAACGACGCTACTGCTTGCGTCAACCAATGCCATTCCGTCCGGCGAACCATTCTGAATGCCTGGTGTTGGGAAAGACAAGGTTCCATACCCATTTTGCTGATCAGCTATAACGCCACTCAAATTGATCGTGTCATAAACTGTACCGTTGCTGCCGTTGTAAAGCGCCAGACTCCAGCCGGTCAGGTCCGTTCCGGCCGGACCAGCGACTTCGATAGCCTCACCGGTGTCGGCACCAGTATTATCATAATGAATTTCGTTAATGAAGGGCACAGACACAGAAGATACACTGAAGGTTTGCCCAGTGTTGACCGCCCCAAAAGTGTTCGGGGCCTCGGCTGCCCAGGTGAAATCTTCATAGTTGGTACCAGTGCCAGTTAGTTGTAAAGAGTCCCCAACTGGTGTGCTCGAACCCTCTTCCACCCCAATATCCGTGCTGGTCATTCCATCAGCCGGACCACCTACTGCGGCGAAACTCCCCTCATAGCTCAGAAATTGGACGGCGCTACTACTTGCATCCACCAGGGCTACTCCGTCCGGTGAGCCATTCTGAATGCCATTGCTGGGATAGTTGACAACGACCACCCCAAAACCACCTCCCAGATCTGGGATAGTGCCGCTAAAAGTCATCGTTGTTCCATAGGGAGCGCCGCCACTGCCGTTGTAGAGTACCAAACTCCAACCCGTCAGGTCAGTTCCAGCTGGTCCGGCGACTTCGATGGCCTCACCGGAGTCCGTGCCAGTATTGTCATAATGAATTTCGTTAATGAAGACAGAAGTGGGGGCGGCCTGTGCGCTTTGCATCGGCAAAGCCATTAGCATCAAAGCCAATATCGTGAATGCGGAAAACACTTTATTCACATGTTTACTCATGCTACTCTCCTCTAGTAGATTGTTTGGGATAATAAAAAAGCGCCATTAAGCTTGGGAAATGGCGTAAAGTTCGATCTTCACAAAGGCGAAGCACCTCCTTATCACAAAATACACAAGCAATCAGCCAGTGATTTTAATTTCCCCGCAGAAGTGTAATTTTAGGTTAGACCCTGCAAAAAAGCAAGGCAAATGTAACCTCCTGCTGAATTTTTAAGTTTAACGAGCGTTTAAACTCTTGTTTAAAGATGGCTACAGCCTGAACAAGATCAGCCTGCTATAATCGGCGCATGTCGGCTTTACGGCGCACCTTTGCATCCGTCTGGACGCGGGATAGCACCATCCTGTTCAGCGGATTTCTCTTGACGATTGGACTGATCATGTATGTTTGGTGGCCGCTGGCGGAGGAATATCTTGCATACGTAGATTGGCACGGCGCCTGGTGGCGTTACATCGACTGGTTGCTGCTGGGCATTTTTGGATTCATGTCCATTACAATCATTGCCCGCGCCAATCTTAAAACAGATCTGCTCATTATTTTTGTGGGGGTTTGTGGCGGACTGGCCATCGAATCCTGGGGAACACAAACCAACCTCTGGCACTATTACACAGCCGAACGTCCCCCGCTATGGATCATTCCTGCCTGGCCCATCGCAAGTCTTTCGATTGATCGGATAACCCGCTTCCTTGATTACGGAGTCCGACACCTCCTATCGTTGGAGCAAAGTCAGGAGACTTTGGACTCCGTGTTCAAAATTCTCTACTGGATCACTTTCGCTTCCTTCCTAAGCCTGATGCTGATCTTCGTTGCCCCGACCTTCGACAAATCCTTTACCTGGTTCGCGCTCATCCTTTGCGTTCTGCTGGTTCTCACGCCTACAAATTATCGCTATGCATTATTAACTTTTCTCGCCGGTTCAGGGTTGGGATATTATCTTGAGCTCTGGGGCACCACGCGCGAATGCTGGACCTATTACACGTTGCAGACACCGCCATTGTTTGCGGTGCTGGCACATGGCATGGCAGCAGTCGCTTTTTGGAGAACAGGCTTAATGTTGAAAACGGTCTGGGAGAGATTCGGTTTCTCGAAGCCTCAGCAAGCCCGGGCGGGCAGCGAAGCGGAAGCGTAGTTCATCATCCCTTTTACATTCATCCTTCCCGTTCGCTCCTTTCCATCTTGCCCGAAATACCTAAAATGGCTGGACTCATCCACCGGAACAAGCCAACGAGAAGTTAGTACTACAACGAGACTTCATATTACAACGAGATTTCGGTTATTACAACGAGACTTTGCCTTTGCGACGTTTTGAACCGAGTTGGTTGAGTTGAGAGCGAGTGCGTTTGAGATGCGAACGGTAAGCGGCATGATTACGGCGTTGGTGATATCGGACGATGGCTGGAGCGTCGGGCGAATGTTTGAATTCATTTTCAACGACCTCGGCCGCCAATTGATGTGCCTGGGATGTAGTGAGGGCGGGGCTTTTTTGGGAACAGGAGACGTAAACGTAGGAGAAACAAATAGGCCAGAAAGGATTGCACCATATGATGATGCCAGCCTGGCCAAGTGCGTGTCTCGAAATGGTCCAATCCTACTTCGCCCTTGCCTTCTTCGAGCGCAGTTTCAATCGGCCATCTCATTCCGGTCAGGTGCGTCAATTCTTTAGGAAATCCACTACCATCCACGATCACGACTCCATCGTCTTCACCCATCCAAGCGCTCACCAAACTTTGCGCCTGGATGATCAGAGAACCTGCGTCCCATTCTCCTTGTCCGATAAATTGCTGCAGCCGTCGAATGGCGTTCAAGTCCGGACCGATCAACTTCAGCACCATCGGTTCAACAGGCTTGCGCTCCAGATCCGACAATCGCCCGCACACATACAGCCAGGACTCCTTCCGCTGCTCCCAGCGTTGAAACAAGGGCTGGAATTGCTGGTGAAAAATTTGCAACCCCTCGGCACTCATCGTCACCTCCCCTGCGCTCAGTCTGCCCGAGGGTTTGCGCCCGCTCACAGGTGGCCTGCGCGAGGCACGGTGTTTGATGCTTTTGCTTTTCTGACTCATGGCGATCTCCTTCTCTATTTATCACTCGCCCATGCGTCTAAACCTTAAAGTCTCGTTGTAATAACCGAAATCTCGTTGTAATATGAAGTCTCGTTGTAATATTAGCTTGTTCCTGAAAAGGATCACTATGCAAACCGAAAAAGTTCACTTCACGAGAGAAAAAGAGACCATGCTTGTCACGCTATATGGCCGGGCATTGGAGACTCAATCAGAAGATCCGCTCCTGCGCGACCCGGCAGCGGTGGAGGCAGTCCGACGCATTGACTACGATTTTCAAAGTCTCAATGTCAAATGGAATGACAGACTTGCCATCGCGGCCCGGGCGAAGGTACTCGATCAATGGACAGAAGAATTCCTGGTAAGCAATCCCCAGGCAGTCGTACTACATCTGGGCTGTGGACTCGATAGCCGCGTATACCGAGTCAACCCATCACCAGCTGTGCTTTGGTTCGATGTGGATTACCCTGACATCATCGAATTGCGCCAGCGCCTATATCCTGAACGCGCTGGATATCAGATGATCGGCTCCTCGGTGACAGATGCAGGTTGGCTTGATCAAATACCGAAAGACCACCCAGCATTGGTCGTTGCAGAAGGATTGTTATATTACCTGAAGGATGATGAAGTCAAGGCACTGGTCAAGCAGATCGTGGATCGTTTTCCCAGTGGCCAGGTTTTGTTTGATGGCATCAGCAGGCTGTATTTGAAATTTCAGAAAACCAATGTGGGCATCAGTGCCACCGGTTCGAAGATATGGTGGGGCCTTGACGATGTCCATGAACTTGAAGAATGGTCTCCCAAGATCAAGCTGCTTACAAACTGGTCTGTCATGTCACAGGATTTTCCCAGCATCCAGAGGATGTCCAAAGGATTACGTTTCCTTCTGCGCGTCATGTTCCATATCCGCGCGCTGAGAGAAATGGGATTGATGTTGAGATATGAGTTTTAGATGAAAAAGGTGAAAAAATGAACAAGCTTATCACTCAAACATTGGGCACGTTTGTAATGGGTGTTCTCGTACTGGGGCTATTGCTCTTTCTCCCAGCCGGGACACTTGACTATTGGCAAGCCTGGGTCTTTATTGTTGTCTTTATGATCTCGGTGAGCACGGTCGGCGTTTATCTTTCCCTTAAAGACCCGGCACTCCTTGAGCGGCGCAAGCAGATAGGCCCAGCCGCGGAACAATCACCCGCGCAAAAGATCATCATATCGATTGCCATCCTGGCAAATCTCGGATTGCTCGTTTTCTGCGCACTTGATCATCGCTTCGGATGGTCACGAATGCCCGCATATATGTCTGTTCTGGGAGACGCGTTGGTGGCATTGGGACTCTTCATCGACCTTCTGGTGTTCAGAGAAAACAGTTATGGCTCTTCAAATATCCAGGTGGAAACAGGACAAACAGTCATCTCGACAGGTCTCTACTCTTTGGTGCGGCATCCCATGTACGCTGGAGTTCTTGTCATGGTCATGGGTGTGCCCCTGGCGCTCGGCTCGTGGTGGGGATTGACAATTCTGGCTATAACGATACCTGGGCTGGTGTTGAGAATCCTCGATGAGGAGAATCTTCTGGAGAAAGATTTACAGGGCTACATAGATTATGAACATAAGGTGCGCTTTCGCCTCGTGCCTTATCTCTGGTAATTTGTTGTGCCAGAAGACTGTGCTGCTAGAGAATGGGGACAGTGAAATGTAACATCCAAGAGTGAATTTTATCCTCTTGACAAAAAATAGTAACTCGTATATTATTTTGCCCGTTCGATAATTAGTAACCCGTATACTATTTTCAGGAGAAAACCTATTGTCCGTTCGAAACGCCATTTTGGGACTACTCGCACAAAAGTCGCGCCACGGGTATGAACTACATGCAGCTTTTTCCGCGGTGGTTGGCGAATCGACTTGGGATGTAAAACCTGCACAGGTATACACCACGCTCGAACGATTGGAGGAGGCTGGTCTGGTACAAACCAAGTCTGACCTGGGTGAGGGACGCCAACCGGATCGCCGCATCTACGCCCTCACCCGCGAGGGACGCGAAGCTCTCAAGGAGTGGTTTGAGGAAGGCGTTCCCACCGAGCACCAGCGCGATGAGTTCTATGTCAAGCTGATGATCGGGCTGGTCTCAGGCGAAGCGGACCCGGCCCGCGTCATCCAAACCCAACGCGCGCGGCTATATCAGGAACTACACGATGCAACGGCACACCGCGACCAGCACGACGCGCGCACGGAAATGGCACAGATCCTCCTGATCGACAAGACCATCATGCACCTCGAAGCGGATTTGCGCTGGTTGGATATGATTGAGATGCGGCTCGAGACCATAAAAGGCCAGCCGTTCCCAGAACCTGAGATACGGCGACGCGGACGCCCGAAGAAAATTCCACCGACCGCGGTCATTCCTCCTTCAGAAGATGTTACAGAGAAAGCGTAGCGAACTTTATTTCGAATATATGGAATGGAAAAATGAAATACGATCTTACCCATAAAACCATTATTGTGACCGGCGCCAATTCAGGGATTGGCAAAGCCGCCTCCATTCAACTGGCAGGGCTCGGTGCACACGTTGTGATGATGTGCCGCAACAGGGAGCGCAGTGAGCAGGCTCTACAGGATATCCGCGCGGCATCGAACAGCCAAAACGTGGAATTGATCCTCGTGGATATGGCTTCACAAGCATCCGTCCGCCATGCGGTGAGCGAATTTCTGGGCCAGCATTCCCGTTTGAACGTTCTTATTCACAATGCAGCGAACTTCGATCACCGTCAGAAGAAACCAGTAATCACGGCTGATGGTTTGGAGACGGTCTTTGCCACAAACCATGTGGACATCTTTTTGATGACCGAACTTTTACTGGAAACGCTCAATCAGAGCGCGCCCAGCCGGATCATCACCATTGCCAGCAAGGGGCTAATGACCTATCCGTTTTTGGATATTGACTTTGATAATCTCAAAGGTGAAAAGAATTTCAACCTGCAACACGCCTACTATCAAGCCAAGCAGGCACAAGTGATGTACACCTTCGATCTCGCAGAACGTTTGAAGGGCACAGGCGTCACTGTCAATTGCGTACGTGTTGGGAATGTTGCCATCCCTGACACGAGGCTCGAGCACCTTCCAAAATGGATGTTGAAAATGTACGAGATGAAACGCAAGTTCGCGCTGACGCCCGAAAACATGGCGAAGACCTATGTATGGCTTGCGGCCGACCCGGCTTTACAGGATGTTACCGGTGGTTATTGGGAGCATCCCAATGTGCCAGCCAAAGCCAATAACAATGCATACGACAAGGAAACCTGGAAGAAACTCTGGAACGTAACAGAGTCTCTGATGAAAGTTGCTGTTCAGTAAGAACGAACAGCGTACCTGGAGAGACATTATGTCCAACATTCAAGTGGAAAAACTGACAAAAATCTATGGTTCCGGTGCGACCGCTGTGACCGCGCTCGACCATGTCAACCTTACCATCAGGGAAAGTGAATTCGTTGCCATTATGGGCCCCAGTGGATGCGGCAAATCCACGCTTCTGCATTTGCTCGGCGGCTTGGATAAGCCCAGCGAGGGGCATGTCATGATCCGTGGTCATGATCTGAGCGATCTCAACGATGATGAGTTGACCGAATTGCGTCGTCGCAAAATTGGATTCGTATTTCAGTTTTTCAACCTGATCCCGGTTCTGAATGCTTTGGAAAACACCGCCCTGCCCCTGACTCTCGATGGAGCCAAGCCAGCGGAGGCAAAGGAAAAAGCCACAGAATGGCTGAGGAGATTCGGGTTGGCCGACCGGCTTTCCAATCGTCCCGATCAACTCTCAGGCGGACAGCAACAACGCGTCGCTGTGGCCCGCGCCCTGGTTGCAGAACCGGAATTGATTCTTGCCGACGAACCCACCGGAAATCTCGACACACGCTCGGGTGATGAAATCGCCAGTCTCTTGCGCGATGTCTCGAAGGAATACCAACGCACGGTGGTCATGGTGACGCACGATCCACGCATTGCCGCCTATGCCGACCGCATTATTTTTCTCAAGGATGGCAAGGTGGTGGATGAGGCTCTGCTCGAACGCGCCTCTGCTCCGGCAGCAGGTCGTGCAAAGAAAAGCAGAAAGAACGCAGATCTCGTGGCCGACAAGATCAAGGAGATGGGAGATTGACATGAATCTCCAACTCACACTCGCCGCTCGTTATCTAAACGGGCGCAAACTAAGAACCTTCCTGACCACCATGGCGGTTGTCTTTGGCGTGCTGGTGATCTTCGGCATGAATATCATCCTGCCAACCATGCTCACGGCTCTGCAAACCAACGTACAGGGCGCCGAGGGCGCGGTGGATTTTAGCGTTACGCACATTTCAGGCGAACCGTTTTCACAAACCGTCACGGACAAACTGCAAGGTGTGGATGGCGTCCGCGTCTATTCAGCTTTATTAACTCGCACCATCAACATTCCTGCGGATTTCTACGATCGGGATGCAAACAGGACTGACACGATAACGGCCCTTTCTCTCGTGGGTATTCTCCCCGAAGAGGCGCGTTCACTTCGCTCTTACCCGATTGTTGCTGGTCGTTATCTGGAAGCGGATGACTCCGCCTCAGCCCTGATCTCGCGCACGCTCGCCGATTCTCTCAAGGTGGATGTCGGCGACACCTTCCGCCTGCCCAGCGTGGATGGCACGACAGAATTGATTGTTGTGGGCATCCTGCCAGCCCAACTCACCGCTGGAAATGAACAGGTTTTGGTCAACCTGCCAGAGGCGCAGTTGATCACCAATGAACCCAACAAGGTTAATGTCATTGATATCAATACCGATACAATGGCATTGAAAGAACGCCGCGCCGAGGTTCAAAAGAGTATCGAAACCGCGTTGGGCAAGGATTATCAAGTGGGCGCCCTGATGGGTGGCGATGAAATGTTTGCTTCTCTCCAACTTGGTCAAGCCGACTTCAATGTCTTCGGCGTGCTGGCGCTGTTCATGGGCGGGTTCATTATCTTCAATACCTTCCGTACTGTTGTGGCTGAACGCCGGCGCGACATTGGCATGCTCCGCGCACTGGGCGCAAATCGACGTACGATCATCGGCATGATCCTGGCCGAGGGATTTTTGCAAGGCGCCATCGGAACGGGGCTGGGACTTATCCTCGGCTATTTATTTGGCGCGGTGATCATCAAATTTATTGGACCCATCATGAGCAGGTTCGTTAACCTGAACCTGGGCGCCCCGGTTGTATCACCCACTCTGTTGGTTGGTTCCATTCTTCTCGGCGTGGGTGTCACCGTTCTCGCCGGTTTCATTCCCGCGCTGAGCGCCAGTAAGGTCACACCGCTCGAAGCGCTGCGACCATCCGTGGCGGAAACACAATTTAATCGGCGGGCAGGCTCCGGCCTTATCGGCGGCATGGTCATCATCGCGCTGACAGTCATCGCCATCCTGACCGGTCAGCCCACGCTGATCATCCCCGGTGGCCTTTTCTTCCTGTTTGGTTTGGTGCTGATTGCCCCGGCATCTGATCCGTCCATTTGCGCTGGCTTTTGGTCGGGTCGTTGCGCTATTCTATGCGCGACAGGGCACAGGCGAACTGGCGCAGGGCAACCTCACCCGTCAGCCTTCACGTGTGGCTGTGACCGCCAGCACCACCATGCTGGCACTTGCGATCATTGTGGCGATGGGCGGCATGGTATCGAGCCTGACTGTCACACTTTTCGATTTGATACGCGACAACCTGGGCAGCGATTATATCCTTGTACCTCCCTCCATCGCTCTATGGGGCAGTGACCTGGGTTCCAAACCGGAATTCGCAGAACAACTTAAAGCAATGGAGGGCGTGGAAGCGGTCAGCACGTTCCGCTTTGCCAGCGCCACCTCGAACGGACAGGCGATCTCGATGCTTGGGATCGATCCCGTTGCTTACCCAGCCGTATCTGGACTCTACTTCCAGAACTCGATCTTCGCCGATGAAGACTCCGCCTACAAGTCGCTGGCAGAGGGACGCAACATGATCGCCAACAGCGCTCTTGATGGCGGCCCTTGGCAGGAAGGTTGGCGACACGATCCCGGTTGTTGCACCCGCGGGCACGCTGAATTATCGGATTGTGGCAACCGCAACCGATATGTTGAACGCCAAGGTCACTACAGGCTTTATTTCACAAGCCAGCCTGAAAACCGATTTCGGTGCGACCGACGATGTATTCATCCAACTTAACTTGAAGAAGAATGCAGACCGGACTGCTGCCGATAAGGCCATCAGGGCGCTCGCAGAGAATTATCCAACCTTCAAGGTCATCTCAGGCACCGAGTATTACGAATCCCTGCGGTCACAAATGAACGTAGCCTTCAGCGGCATGTATGTGTTGTTTCTTTTTTTGGCCATTCCATCCTTGATCGCCATGCTCAATACGCTGACGATCAGTGTCATCGAGCGCACGCGTGAGATCGGCATGCTGCGCGCGGCCGGCACCACGCGTAAACAGGTGCGCACCATGATCGTGGCCGAAGCATTATTGCTCGCGGCGATCGGTACAGCCTTTGGCATTTTAGGCGGGTTGTATCTTGGCTATGTGATCGTGGTTGCCATGAAGGGTATTTTCCCGCTGGGGTATGTTTTCCCAACCAGCGGTATTCTGGCAGGGATTGCCATTGGCTTATTGTTTGGTGTCTTTGCGGCACTCATCCCCGCCAGACAGGCAGCCAGAATGAACGTAGTAGAAGCACTGCGATATGAGTAAAAATAGATTTATTCAGGAAAGGAAATCAAATTATGAAACTATACCTGCGACTTGCCTGGCGCAACATCTGGCGGCACAAACGCCGGACGATCATCATCGTCCTTGCCATGTCGTTGACTTTGGCGCTGATGATGTTCTACGATGGACTGATGAACGGTTTCACCGATGCAATTTATGGGAACGCTGTGAAGGTTCTCGGTGGCAACGTCCAGGTCCATGCCGAGGGCTATCGCTCTCAGGCAAGTTCAACTCCATTGTTACCATTGGCTGATCCGCAAATTTTGGTTAGCACCGCCGAATCCAATCCGATGGTCATCGCAGCGACTCAGCGTATCAACACAGGTGGTTTGGTCACCAGTCGTGAAGGCGCGTTTGCGGTAGGTATCACGGGTGTCGAGCCGGAAAAAGAATTGACAGTGAATGTTATTGGTCAACATGTGACTGAGGGACGTAATCTTACCAGTGAAGATACCGACAATATCCTGATTGGTAAAGGGCTTGCGGATGCGATGGACGTAAAAGTTGGAGAGCGCATTACTTTGGTTGGTCGTTCGCAACATCAACAGATGCGTCAACGCACGATGACTATTGTCGGCATCTATGACCTCGGCATGGCAGATATCGAAAAGCAGACAGTGTACATTTCGTTGGGTGAAGCACAATCGCTTTACGATCTAACTGCGCCTACCGAAGTGGCGATTTTTCTGAAACATATCGGTCAAGAAAACGATGTTATCGCCAGCATAAAGTCCGATTTGCCGGGTTATGAGATCGAGTCTTTTGAAGCGAACTATCCTGATCTTGCCAACGCCATCAATTCCAAAGGTGGTGTGATGAATGTCTTCAGTGTCATCATCATCGGTATTGCGGGCGTAGGTATTCTCAACCTCTTGTTAATGGCGGTCTACGAACGAACACGCGAGATTGGTGTCCTTGGCGCAATGGGGCTCAAACCCAGACAAATCTCTTTGTTATTCATCCTTGAAGGCACGATGATCGGACTGGTCGGTATTGCCGTGGGCATTGTCTTTGGCTTGGTGCTAAACGGAGCCCTGATGAGCGTTGGACTTGACTTTGGTTCCATGTCACAAGCTGCCAGTTATATGGCACTGATTAGTGGGAAGGTGTATCCCACTTGGGGCGTGGAGAAGTTGTTGATGCGGGCATCTACTGTTGCGATTATCTCTGCACTGGCAGCTCTCATCCCTGCGATAGAAGCGGGACGCCGAGAGCCTGCTGAAGCCCTGCATTTTGTATAGGTGTACCATGATGCAAATTTTCAAAATGGCTTTTCGCGACTTGGGTCGCAACCGCCGCAGAAGTTTTTTCTCTATGCTGGCTGTAGCAATTGGTCTCGCGTTGTTGATGTTGATGGCATCTGTCATTACTGGTGAGATGGGTAATGCTGTTGAGACTGCCATCAAATTGCAAAGCGGACACATTCAAATACGAGCCAAGTCTTATGACGAGAATAAATCCAGCCTAAAATGGGATGATCTGGTCGAGAATCCGGAGCAGATTGCGGGGCAGATTGCTACGTTGGATCAGGTGGAAGCTGCCACGCCGCGTTTGTTTGCGAGCGGTTTCCTCTCTACAGGCAATGAGTCGACGGGCGTCAAGATTTATGGCATCGATCCCGCATCGGTGGCGAACGATCCGTATCGCACTGGCATCATCAGTGGAAGTTTTATCACCGCCGACGAACGCGATGGATTGTTGATCGGTAAACCTGCGGCGGATAAGTTGCATTTGCAGGTGGGCGATCATGTCAGCTTGTCGGTCAACACTTCCAATGGCGAGGTACAGGAGCAGACCTTCACCATACGCGGTATTTATTCAACCGACACCTATGGATTTGATGTGAGTACCGTTTTACTGCCATTGGCAAAGGCACAGGCAATCACCCAGACAGAAAATCATGCCAGTACGATCTTTGTGCTTCTCAAGGATACTTCGTATACCGACAGTGTCGTCAACGCGCTTAAGGTTTCACCGAATCTGGAGGTCTTAACCTGGCGTGATCTGAATGCGTTGATCGTTGAGTTTGAGACGGTGGCAAATAGTTATATTGGGTTCTTTTACCTGATCATCCTTGCCATTACAGCTTCGGTTATTATCAATACTTTGATTATGTCTGTATACGAACGCACGCGCGAGATTGGAATCCTATCCGCCATTGGTATGCGAGGCGGACGTATTCTGGGGTTGTTCCTGACCGAATCGTTCTTGTTGGCAGTAGGAGGCGTGTTGATGGGAGTGGTTCTAGGCATGTTTAGTGTATACCTTTTCAACATCAATGGTTTTTTCATCGGGAACATGGGCCTGAATGGATTTGTTATCTCCGATACGATTCGCGCTCGATTAACCACTGAGAGTACCTTCAGAGTTAGTATCATGACTTTTGTAACCACGGTGCTAGCCGGGCTTTATCCGGCCATCATGGCTTCCCGTATGGAACCTGTGGAAGCTTTGCGTGCAGAAAAATAACAAAACGGACTCCAACGTCTCCCGACGTTGGAAAGTTCGAAAGTCTGGAAACTTTCGAGTCCGTAAGGAGAACAAAATGGAAGTCGTAAAAATCGAAAACGTTACTCGTGTATATCAAATTGGAAAGATCGAAACGCAGGCATTGCGTGGCGTCAATCTTTCCATTGAAAATGGAGAATTTACCGCGCTGGTTGGACCTTCCGGTTCAGGCAAGACCACTCTCCTGCAAATGATTGGTTGCCTTGACCAACCTACTTCAGGAAAAGTGCTTATCAATGGCAAAGATGTCACGGCTCTTAATCGCAATCAACGCGCCGATATGCGTCGCGGCACCATCGGGTTCATCTTTCAATTCTTTGCGTTGATTCCTACATTGACCGCATATGAAAACGTGGAGATGCCTCTCCTGCTCAATGGACATTCCCAAAATGACCGTAAAGAACGCGTGATGGAGTTGCTCAAGGCTGTGGATTTAGCTGACCGCGCCAACAACCGCCCCGATCAATTGAGCGGTGGTCAACAACAACGAGTGGCTGTCGCGCGTGCATTGGCCTCGAATCCCACCCTGATTCTGGCAGATGAGCCGACGGCGAATCTCGATACGGCCAATGGTCAGCAGGTTATGGAAATCATGAAGAAGCTCAATAAAGAAACCGGCGTGACCTTCGTATTTGCTACGCACGATCCGCGCGTGATCAAGTATGCACAACGCGTCGTCACCTTGCGCGATGGTCTCATCATAGAAAACAACGGCAGCACACCAAAGTAACCCCAGGAAGAATAGCATGAAGAAAGTTTATTTAATCACAATCGTGTTGCTTGCCCTGATCCTATCCGCCTGTGGCACAGGGTCCACGCCCACGCCCATTCCCACAGTAGTATTGGATGACAATGGGAGCAGCCCGGGTACCAATAATAGTGTCACCCAGGCAGTTTCAAGCAGCGGAGCAATCACCGCTTCTGCTGTTGTGGCCTCTGCGCAGGAGGCCGATATGGCCTTTACCGTACCTGGCAACATCAAAACTGTGAATGTCTCTGTTGGCGACCAGGTAAAAGTCGCGCAGGTGCTGATGGAGCAGGAAAACAATATCGCTCAAATGGACGTGGATCAAGCCCAACGAACGGTGCGAGAACTGACCTCCCAGGCTGCCATTGCCGCGGCTGAACAGGAAGTGGCCAATGCCCAACAGACCTTTGACGATGCTAAAAAGAAACTGGATGGCGTCCAAAACAGGCATGCGGATAACGTCACCATTGATTACCTCAAGGACCAGGTGACGCTCGCCCAGGACAACCTGGACCGGGTGCGGGATGCCTACAAACGAACCTCGCGACGCTCTGTTGTGGATCCTGCCAGGGCGAAGGCTGCCACCGACTTATATAATGCACAAAAGGCCTACAACAATGCCCTAAGCAATCTTAACTGGTATGCCAATCCCCCCTCTGCAAATGATGTTGCCATTGCCACAGCGGATCTGGATGCAGCTACAGCAGACTTGCAAGAAGCGAAATGGTATTTATCCGAGTTGAAGGGCGAGTCGATCCCCGGGAATGCCACCGGGGCCGAACTGGCCCAATTGCAACAGGCCGAAGATGATCTGAAGGCTGCACAGGCCAGACTCGACCAGACGCGCCTAGTCGCGCCCTTCGCAGGAATCGTTGGTGCAGTCAACACATCCATCGGAGAATATGCTTCTCCCGGTCAAACCATGCTGACCATCAGCGATATCGATCATCTGCAAGTGGAGACCACCGACCTCAGCGAACGTGATGTAACCAAAGTACAGGTCGGCGACTCCGCCCAGATTTTCATCGAAGCGCTGAGCACAACGGTGGCCGGAAAGGTGCTCAATATTGCGCCCCTCTCGGATACCGTAGGCGGAGATGTGGTTTACAAGGTCACCCTCTCCTTCGATAAGCAGCCTGCCGGTCTATTGCGCGGCATGAGTGCCGAAGTAACCATCGGCGGATAAACCAAATCGACAAATCAAAAAGGCACGGCGACAGTCATGTTCCCGTGTCTTTTTATATTCCTGCTTTTATGGTTAAATCAATTGACTTGATATCACGCGGAATCGGAGAATTTGACAAATGACACTTCCCACAAAAATTACGGTCATCGGCGCAGGCTCTGCGCAGTTCGGTGAAAATACGCTATCGGCGATCATGGGCTCCCGGAAATTACGCGGCTCAACTCTGGCCCTGGTGGATAAAAATGTTGGCAGTTTGGACATCGTTCGTCGTCTAACTGAGCGTTTGAATCGCGAATGGAAATCTGAGATGAAGATCACGGTTCACTCGCATCATGCCGAGGCACTGGAGGGTTCGAGCTTTGTCGTCAACGCCATCGAGGTGGGTGCGCGCGAAGGTCTGTGGCGCAAGGACTTCGAGATTCCCGTCAAATACGGCGTGCGCCAGCCGTATGCCGAAAACGGCGGCCCCGGTGGATTCGCCCACGCAGCCCGCAACATCGGGCCGATCATGCAGATCGCGCATGACATGGAATCACTTTGTCCCGAGGCCTGGTTCATCAATTTCACCAATCCCATGGTGCGCATCTGCGACGCGGTCAATCGTCATAGCAAGATCAAGGCTGTCGGTTTATGTCATCAAATCTATGCGGGCTATAGCATGGTGGGTGTCGCGCTTGCCAAAGATCTCGGCATCGAAGTGCCGGAGGGACTCACCGGTATGCACGCGGCAGTCGATCAACATCCTTTCCAACATCGCGTGCGGGAACAGATCGTCCCGCTGATCGACGTTCGTGCCGCGGGATTAAATCACTTTACCTGGATCCTTTCCATTAACGATCGCCGCACCGGCGAAGATCTCTATCCGATTTTTCGAAAGCGCTTCTTTGAATTGGACCCGAGCTTTGAACCGCTGACGAGGGATGTTTTCTCAGCCTTTGGTTTATTCCCCGTTCCCGGTGATACGCATCTTTGTGAATATCTGCCCTGGGTCAGCGATGCACAAACCAAGCCCTGGGAGCGATATAACATCCGTTTATACGATTGGGATATGTTCGCGGCCGTGCGCGAGTTTGAACTGGATCGCCTGAACGAAATGGCCAATGAAAATGCCACCATTGAAGGCTTACTGGAAGCCGATTCAGAAGGCGCGCTGGAAATGATCGAAAATGTAGCCGGCGCTACACCGCATTATCATCTAGCCGCCAACCTGCCCAACGAAGGGCAAATTGTTGATTTGCCTTACGGCGCAACTGTGGAAACGCCCGTTGTTGTGGATGGCGCAGGCATCCATCCCGTGCACGTGGACGCGTTACCTGGCCCAGTCACCGAACTGCTGCGACGCGAGACCGCTGTGGGCCAACTGTGTGTGGACGCGGCCGTTGAGGGAGATCGCCAGAAAGCTTTGCAATGTCTCCTGCTCGATCCCATGATCACCGACATCGATACTGCCAAGAAAATATTGGATGATTATTTAACAAGCTATGAGGAATATCTTCCGCAGTTTTGGAAGTAAGTTCGCCGTCATTGCAAGCCAAAGGCGAAGCAATCTCAGATAATGAAAATCATCTCGCTCCTCCCTGGCAACGAGCATCTCATCCAGCAAGCCACGCAATTACTGGTGGATGCTTTTCGCGAACACTGGCCGGATGCCTGGCCCAGCTTTGAAGATGGACTAAAAGAAGTTCATGAAATGTTGGCAGCGGAACGCATTTGCCGCGCGGCCATCGATGAGGACGGGAATCTACTGGGCATCATTGGCGGCATTCCACAATATGACGGGCATGTTTGGGAGTTACATCCCCTGGCGGTGCAACCATCCAGACAGGGACAAGGGATCGGCCGCGCGCTGGTGGAAGATTTCGAAGAGCAAATCCGCTCGAAGGGCGCGTTGACCATCACGCTGGGCAGCGATGATGAAGATGGCATGACTTCGTTGGCAAATATCGATCTCTATGAAGATCTTTGGGAAAAGATACGCGATATAAAAGACCTAAAGCATCACCCCTATGAGTTCTATCAAAAGCTGGGATATATCATTATCGGCGTTGTCCCGGATGCCAACGGCATCGGCAAGCCCGATATTTTGATGGCGAAGAAAATCGGATGATGTCATTGCGAGAAGCGCAAGCGACGACACTCGCACCCGATTTGTCAAGCAAATCGTGCGTTCGGTGCAGTGTAGGTGAGCAATCTTTTGTTAAGGGGAACCAGCCCATCGACCCAAACCGTCATTTAAACGGAGATCGCTTCGTCAGGATCTCGACGCGAGGCGTCTCACCCTTCCTCGCACTGACAGATTAATGTGTCTCTGTCACTTTGGTGAGCGAGCGCGGCTTTTCGGTATCATATCCTTTAACTTCGGTCAGGTGGCAGGCGAACAATTGAGCGGGGATAATGCTTACCAACGGAGTCAGCCATTCGGGAATCTGAGGCGGGAGTTGAATTGGCGATTGGGCCAGGCCAAGCACCTCCATATCATCTGAGATGACGACCAGTTCGGCATTCCTCTGCTGGCGCAGGCGGGTCAACATCTCGCGCATCGAATCCTGGACCTTTCCACCCGGTGACACGGCCAAGACAGGGAATCCCCCCTCCACCATCGCGATCGGTCCGTGCTGGAAATCGGCAGAAGAATACGGCTCAGCAATCAAATAAGTGAGTTCTTTTAATTTGAGCGCCCATTCGAAGGCAGTGGCATAGTTGAAACCGCGTCCGAGCACCACACAATAACTCATGTAACGATAGCGCTGGGACATGGAGGCAATCTCCTGATCAAGAGCCAGTACGTACTCAGCCCACTCTGCAACGGAGGCTAGTTCATGCCAACGCTCATCCTTATCGTTGAGCGCCGTAGAGATCATGGCCAATGCCATGAGTTCGGCAGTATAGGTTTTGGTCGCGGCGACTGCTTTTTCCACGCCAGCTTGAACATCGAAGACGAGATCGGCCGCGCCGGCAAGCGGCGAATCTGGCTCGTTTGTAATCGCCAGAGTCAAACATCCCTGGCGACGACCATCCTCCAATACACTGACAATATCCGGCGATTGGCCCGATTGTGATACACCGACCACCAACGCACCTTGCAGTTGCGGAGGGCTTTGATAGTAGGTGAACAACGAGGGGGCTGCCAGCGCAAGCGGGAGGCCATTACGCGCCCCCCATAGATAGTTTGCATATCTCCCCGCGTTATCGGATGTGCCGCGCGCCGCCAGGAAAGCATATTTCACATCACGTGATCAAATCGCTTTCGCAATCTCTAAAGCTGTACCTTTTTGTTTATCAAGTAGCGAAGCCAATCGTTCAGGTTGTTCGAAAATCTCAGAATGCAATGTCATCTTTTCCTCTATTATTGCTGCAATTCTACTGCTTTTCTTTATGAAAAAGAATATGTCCCATTTGCAAATCAACAAACTCGTCAATGGTTTCCGAATATTCTATAATCAAGCCGGATAACCATGAAAGAAATTTCTCCTGACAAACTCATCGCCCATGGACGGACTGCCGATGTCTATGTATGGGATGACGGGCACGTTCTCAAACTTTTCAAAAACTGGTTCGATCTCGAAAACATCGAATACGAATTGAGGATCGCACGCGCGGTCCATGACAGCGGCGTGCAGACTCCGGCTGTCCTCGAATTGATCCAGATCAATAGGCGCCATGGATTGATCTATGAGCGCGCTCGAGGCATATCCATGCTGGGCTTGTTCCGGCGCAAGCCGTGGAAGCTATTTACCTACGCTCGCCTCCTCGCAGGATTACAGGCACAAATGCATGAGCGAATTTTCGATGCAGACGTTCCCACGCAACGACAAAGGCTCCAATATGAAATCAATCAAGCAGATATACTCCCTGCCTCACTGAAAAACTCGCTGCTCAAAGTGATGGATTCCCTTCCCGAAGACGACCGCCTATGCCATGGAGATTTTCATCCCGACAACATCATGATTTCGGGAAACGATGCCATCGTCATCGATTGGATCGATGCCTCGCGCGGGAATCCGTTGGCAGATGTGGCGCGTACCTCGATCATTCTGCGCGGCGCGGTCAACAGTAAACAAATCCCAAACCTGCTCGCGAAATTATTTGTGAGTATTTTTCATGGAACCTATCTGCGTGAATACTTCCGCTTACGGCCTGGAGGAAAAGATGAATATCAACGCTGGCTGCCCATCGTCGCAGGCGCACGTCTAAATGAAGAAATCCCTGAATTGGAGGAGTGGCTGGTGATGCAGGCCGAAAAATTGTGACCTATGAACGTAGAAAATGCCACAAAAACTGCTATAATATTTTTATCAGTTCGTTCAATCCAGCTACAAGAAAGGATCCAAATTGGCTAAAGTAAACTACAACTACGAAAAACGTCAAAGAGAACTAGCGAAGAAACGAAAAAAAGAGCAGAAAGAAAGGCTCAAGCAACTCAAGAAGAAGAATCCAGCGCAGGGAGGCCAGAATTCAGAAGATGTCCAGGCATCCGAAAGAACATCAGAAGAGACATCGACAGTCCAACCATCAGAGAATTAGAAGCATCCGCAAATTCGTCTTGCAGCAAAAGACCAGTACCGTCACCGGCTGGTCTTTTTGCTTTTTACACCAGAATTCCATAGCGCAGCTTCCAGCCGCAACCAAAAAGAAAGTGGCCTGTCTTTGTGAGAAAATGAAGGCTAACGTAACGCCGAAAGGGCGCCGATAGGGAGCTCTGAGGCTCACATGCCAACCACTTTTTCACGGACAGGCCATGGAAACATTTCTGAGTATACACCGAGACGACATGGTGGGGACGCTTTCGATGTTTGATCGCATGATCTTCAAGGGTTATCTGACCGGCTTCTTCCCAAAGGGAGCCTTTGGAGCGTATCTCTCTCGACAGGGAGTGTTGTTGAAGGATTTCAGCGACTACGTACAGGAGCACACCAAGAAGTTGAAAGCACATGTCGAAGGCATGGTGCAAGAGGCGGGACGACCTGTGCAATACCTGGCGTCCGCCAAAGAGAGCAAAGAAGAGCTGGCGCGTGCGATTGCGAAGCGGGACAGTGTGACCGAAGGCCTGGTGGGTGTCTTTTCGGTGTTGGAAACCTGCATGTCGTTTGATGTGCAGGGAAATCGCCAGGCGCACAAGTTGGAGGTGGTGCGCCGCCAGCGCAAATGTCTGCACTACTACTGTTATTATCTGGACGCCGAGTTTGGGTTGATGCACATTCGCTTGCAAAGTTGGTTTCCTTTTGATATGCAGATCTATGTGAATGGGCGGGAATGGCTGGCACGCCAGTTGGATCAGCGCGGTATTCGCTATGCTCGTTACGACAACAAACTGACCCACATCGCCGATCTGGAAACAGCCCAGGCGTTATGTGAACGGTTCACACAACGTAAATGGCTGCGGGTCCTGCATGCGTTGGCTCGGCGCGTCAACCCGTTTTTAGGCGCCATCCGCAAAGCGGGATTGGGCGATTATTATTGGACGCTCGCCCAGGCGGAATACGCCACCGACGTTTTCTTTCGTGACCGTGCCACTCTGGCAGCCTTGCTGCCCGCGCTTATGGAAATCTCCATGAGCGCATTCGGCGCCGAAGACGTGCTGCGTTTTCTGGGGCGCAAACCACATGGCAACTTCCAGGGTCAAGTCACCACCGACTGCAAGAAACGTCCCGAAGGCCGCCGCATCAAACATCGCATGAAGGGCAACTCCATCAAGTGGTACGAGGCCGTCAACCTGTTGCGCCTCGAGACCACCATCAACCAACCGCATGAGTTTCGTGTCCGGCGCATCGTGGACACTCCGCAGGGTCGCTGTCGTCGCTGGCAACCCATGGGTAAAGGCGTCGCCAATCTTTGGCGCTATGCTCAGGTCGGGCGACAGGCAAATGATCGCTACCTGAATGCCCTGGCACACGCTCAACCGACAGGCAAAGCCATCGCTGAACTCGAAGGCTTGTGCCATCCCAAAACCCATCAAGGGCAGCGTTACGCCAAATTCAATCCCATCACTCAGGCAGATTGTGACCTGTTCTCTGCGATCCTGGCTGGCAAGCATGCCCTCAACGGCTTCCGTAACAAAAACCTGCAAGCCTACCTGTATCCCAAGCCTGCCAGGAACCGCATTGAGCAACGTCAACGCAGCGCACACGTCACTCGTTTGGTCGCCAAATTGCGCGGACATGGTTTGATCTCCAAAGTCAAAGACAGCCGTCTCTATCGCTCCACGCCCCGTGGTATTCGTTTGATGTCTGCCGCCATTCAGTGCCGCAACAAAACCTTCCCCGCTTTTGCCCTGCAGGCTGCAAAATCTTCGCGGTTGACGTAGTTTTTAAAGAGCAATACTATAATTCTGCCAATGCTATAATAAATCAAATGATCCTGAGGAGTCACCGTGCAAACTTTTTATGCAGATTACCTGAATAACTTGCAGGAATTACACAACGATATCCAAAAAGCCCTGGAGAGTCTTTCTCCCGAAGCGTTGGATTGGTCACCCAAAGAGGGCGTGAACTCGATCACGGTTCTGATCGTACATCTGACAGGCTCGCAGCGCTTTTTGTTCGGTGAGGTGATTCAGGGACAGGACATCCAACGCGACCGCGACGCAGAATTCCGTGCAAAGGACTTATCAGCCGAAGAACTTGCTAAACGTCTCAATGACAATCTCGCTTATATCTCTGGCATATTGGAACCGTTGATCCTCACTGATCTCGAAACCAAACACACATTTCGCACGCGTGAAGTGACACTCGGCTGGGTACTCGGACATGCGTTGAAACATACCGCCACACACCTGGGGCATATTCATATGATCCGCGACATGTGGTTTTATCTTAAGGCTTGATCCCCAGCCAGCCTCTCTCAAATACGATGAGTTAATTGTGGAATCCACATACTAAACTTTCATCGTCGTATTTTGGGGAGGTGCCCCTGCGAAGCGGGGCGGAGGGGTCCCACTGCCTGCCCGGGCCAGGATTTTGGCGCGCTATATTGAATGCTATAATTTTATATATGAGCGATGATCTGGAAAAAGCCAAGAAATTATTTTTTGATTACTCCTGTAATAGCTACTTCATGGCACATGATGGCATGGACGGCTAATATAAGAAATATGGAGCTACGAAAGAGCTGGAAGTAGAGTGGAGAAAGGAATACATTTCTTACTGGACCGCCCGCTTGTCCACAGAAGAAGTTGAGGCCGCCGACAAATTGGAGCATGCCTGGGCAATAGAAGCAATTCCAGACCTGATAAGCATTTGCGAGCAGGCAGAGGGGTACGCCAAGCTTTGGTACGCAAATGCTATTTGGGGACTTTCAAAGTCCATAAAGTTAGATGAGAATATTCGTCAAAAAGCGATCGAAACCTCAGTTAAAGCATGGCAATCCCTTGTAGAAGGGAACTTCAGTATTCCCGAACGCTTTCGAAAAAAGATTTCGAATATCCCACTAATTCAAAAGACGACCCCAGAAAATTATGTGGTCAACTAAGCTAAAAGCCAGTTAGAAGAAGCAAAGAAAAGAAATCATCCCTGATGTGTTCAATGATTTTCCCAATCCATTAATTATTTCAATGGCATGATCTTTTCAGGTTTTTGTTGATTCCTGGCAAGTTCCCAATCATGGCGGAGTTCATCCTGATGCATGGATGCCCATTCGATCACCAACCCAAGAGCACGGGCAGGTAGATTGCCAGAAAACACCGCCAGTGTATTGACATTGATCCATGCTTCGTCATCACCATACACCGCATGGAAATGCGGCGGGTTATGATCTTCATAATACATGCGAATGATGATGCCGTAAAAGCGACAAATCTCAGGCACGAGCCGGTTCTTCTTTTAGGGTGGGGAAAAGTTCTTCAGGCGTTTTGCCGGTGAGTTTCATATAGAGCGAGTCCGCATCCATATCGATTTCATCGAACCAGACAAGCCGTCTCTCTTCAACGGAAACTTTTTTGAAGTTTTCGTAATCGGTCCAAAGGGCAAATACACCTTTCCCAGCAAGATAGGAAAGGTCAACTTCACCAGAAGCACCATCTTCAAATTTCAGCCAGATTTTGTATCCACTCAACGGACGCGCTTCTAAAATTTTGGGTGCAGACATACGTTTTTTCCTTGTAAACAAAAACAACATTCCACGCCGACATTTTTATTATACAACGGAAAAACTACACTCTCTCTCGCTTAAATTGAGTTTCATACAATTGAGCATACAAGCCATTCATCGCGATCAGCTCATCGTGGGTGCCCCTTTCGACAATCTTTCCGCGATCCATTACCAAAATTAAATCAGCCGCTAATATCGTGCTCAGGCGATGTGCGATGACGATGCTTGTGCGCCCGGCCATGACGCGCTTCAGTGCCTCCTGAATCAGCGCTTCGGATTCGCTGTCGAGATGGCTGGTAGCTTCATCCAACACCAAAATGCGCGGGTCTTTGAGGATCACACGCGCCAACGCGATGCGTTGTTTCTCACCGCCGCTGAGTCGATAGCCGCGCTCGCCGACGATCGTGTCGTAACCCTCGGGTAGGTCCATGATGAATTGATGGATGTTGGCCGCACGCGCCGCGGCTTCGATCTCCGCCTGGGTCGCGTCGGTTTTCGCATAAGTCAAATTCGTGCGGATGGTATCGTGGAAGAGATAGGTCTCCTGCGTCACCATACCGATCGCGGCGGCCAGAGAATCAAGCGCCACCTCGCGCAGATCATGCCCGTCGATGCGGATGACTCCCTCGGTGGGATCATACAAGCGTGGGATAAGATAAGTCATCGTCGTCTTGCCCGCGCCGGAGGGACCGACCAGGGCAATCAAACTTCCGGGACGCGCGAGAAAGGAGACATCCTCTAAAGCGACCTCTCTGGCTTGGGATGTGGAATCAATTTCCTCGGTGGATGAAGAGCCGTTTCCCTCTTGACCGAGGACTGAGGACGAACGACCAAGCTTTGTCTTCGCTCCATTGTCCTCCGTCTTCTGTCCTTCGTCTTTCTTTGTCAACGACAGGACCGCGCCCACATCTTCCATTTTTCCATAACGTTTCACATCTTTCAGCAGTTTGGATTCGTCGACGCTATAGTTGAAGGTGACGTGATCGAATTCGAGTTCGCCGCGCACATCCTGCAAGGCCGGCGCATTTTCTTTTTCGGGGATATCCGTTGGCAGATCGATGATCTCGAACACACGCTCGAAACTGACCATCGATGTGGAGAAGTCGACCGGCGCACTGGCGAGACCTTGCAAGGTGCCGTAGAGTTGACCGAGATACGAACCGAAGGCCACGATGGTACCAACGGTGAAGACATCGGTGATAACGTAATAGCCACCGAGCCCATAAACCAGCGCCGTGCCCACCGCGCTGACCAAACCGAAGATGACGAAGAAGGTCGAGCCAACCACCGCGCGTCGAATGCCAACATCGCGCACATTGGCGGCGCGTTCACGGAAACGGGATTCCTCTTCTTTGGCACGCCCAAACAATTTGACCAGCAGCGCACCGCCGATGTTGAGAGTTTCGTTCATGTGCGCGTTCATTTGCGCATTCATTTCCATGGCCTGACGGGCAATATCGCGCAACACCGTCCCCAGCCTGCGCGCGGCGATGATGAAGAGCGGCAGGATGACAACGCTCACCAGAGTCAATCGCCATTCGAGGGTGAGCATAACCGCCAGCAGAGCAACTGCTTCGATCAGGTTGGTCACAATACTGACAATGGTATTGCTGATGGCGTTCTGCGCGCCGACCACATCATTGTTGAGACGGGACATCAATTCGCCGACTTTTGTATTGGTGAAGAAACGCAGGGACATGCGCTGCAATCGTGCAAAGAGAGTCGACCGCAGATCGTAGATCACGCCTTCGCCCACCGCGGCATTTAACCGTCGCTGAATGACGTTGATCCCACCGCTGACCGCGGGAATGGCGAGCAACGCCAAACCCAGCCAAATAAGCCGATGCGTATCCTTGGCGGGAATCACCACATCGATCATGTTGCGGAAGATAAGTGGCGTCAGCAGGGACAAACCTGTGGTCAATAAAATCGTCACGAGCATCCCGGCGATATGCCACCAATAGCCGCGCGCATAAGCCAGCACACGTAATAAAAGTTCGCGTGTGACCTTGGGTTTTTCATCACCCGAACGCATATATGCAAACCAGCCACCACCATGCCACATATTTTTCTGATCTCCTGATTTATTATCCTGAAGGTAGAGACACGGCGAGACGGTTGACCGTCAAACCTGTAAGACTCATCGCTATGTCCCTACCGGTTTCCTGACTATACGACTAGAAGGCTAATTTTGCAACTGGACGAAGGGGGAGGTTGATGAGAGGAATGACGTGAGGAGGAAAGGTATAATGATTGGTAATACACCATTCTGGAGGATTTATCAATGGGAACTGACAAAAAGAAACTTGATATTCCAGGAATTTTCAGGTCAGATGCGGACGATATTCTGAAGGCACGGCAAGATGCCATTCGAGTCCACAAATCAGATATTCGCGCTGCAGGAAATGAGGTGGAACTAAGTGTAAGAAATTATTTCAAAAGAATGCTCTCCCCAAAATATTATGTTACAAGTGAACATCTGATAGACGTTAATGGAGAAGTAAGTCCCCAGCTAGATTTGATAATTTCTGACAATTCTAACATTCCATCCCTCACGACAACAAAGGACGGCACAGAATATATTCCTATTGATTCCATAGCGCAGCTTCCAGCCGCAACCAAAAAGAAAGTGGCCTGTCTTTGTGAGAAAATGAAGGCTAACGTAACGCCGAAAGGGCGCCGATAGGGAGCTCTGAGGCTCACATGCCAACCACTTTTTCACGGACAGGCCATGGAAACATTTCTGAGTATACACCGAGACGACATGGTGGGGACGCTTTCGATGTTTGATCGCATGATCTTCAAGGGTTATCTGACCGGCTTCTTCCCAAAGGGAGCCTTTGGAGCGTATCTCTCTCGACAGGGAGTGTTGTTGAAGGATTTCAGCGACTACGTACAGGAGCACACCAAGAAGTTGAAAGCACATGTCGAAGGCATGGTGCAAGAGGCGGGACGACCTGTGCAATACCTGGCGTCCGCCAAAGAGAGCAAAGAAGAGCTGGCGCGTGCGATTGCGAAGCGGGACAGTGTGACCGAAGGCCTGGTGGGTGTCTTTTCGGTGTTGGAAACCTGCATGTCGTTTGATGTGCAGGGAAATCGCCAGGCGCACAAGTTGGAGGTGGTGCGCCGCCAGCGCAAATGTCTGCACTACTACTGTTATTATCTGGACGCCGAGTTTGGGTTGATGCACATTCGCTTGCAAAGTTGGTTTCCTTTTGATATGCAGATCTATGTGAATGGGCGGGAATGGCTGGCACGCCAGTTGGATCAGCGCGGTATTCGCTATGCTCGTTACGACAACAAACTGACCCACATCGCCGATCTGGAAACAGCCCAGGCATTATGTGAACGGTTCACACAACGTAAATGGCTGCAGGGTCCTGCATGCGTTGGCTCGGCGCGTCAACCCGTTTTTAGGCGCCATCCGCAAAGCGGGATTGGGCGATTATTATTGGACGCTCGCCCAGGCGGAATACGCCACCGACGTTTTCTTTCGTGACCGTGCCACTCTGGCAGCCTTGCTGCCCGCGCTTATGGAAATCTCCATGAGCGCATTCAGCGCCGAAGACGTGCTGCGTTTTCTGGGGCGCAAACCACATGGCAACTTCCAGGGTCAAGTCACCACCGACTGCAAGAAACGTCCCGAAGGCCGCCGCATCAAACATCGCATGAAGGGCAACTCCATCAAGTGGTACGAGGCCGTCAACCTGTTGCGCCTCGAGACCACCATCAACCAACCGCATGAGTTTCGTGTCCGGCGCATCGTGGACACTCCGCAGGGTCGCTGTCGTCGCTGGCAACCCATGGGTAAAGGCGTCGCCAATCTTTGGCGCTATGCTCAGGTCGGGCGACAGGCAAATGATCGTTACCTGAATGCCCTGGCACACGCTCAACCAACAGGCAAAGCCATCGCTGAACTCGAAGGCTTGTGCCATCCCAAAACCCATCAAGGGCAGCGTTACGCCAGATTCAATCCCATCACTCAGGCAGATTGTGACCTGTTCTCTGCGATCCTGGCTGGCGAGCATGCCCTCAACGGCTTCCGTAACAAAAACCTGCAAGCCTACCTGTATCCCAAGCCTGCCAGGAACCGCATTGAGCAACGTCAACGCAGCGCACACGTCACTCGTTTGGTCGCCAAATTGCGCGGACATGGTTTGATTTCCAAAGTCAAAGGCTCGCGTCTCTATCCTTCCACTCCGCGCGGCATTCGCTTGATGTCTGCCGCCATTCAGTGCCGCAACAAAACCTTCCCCGCTTTTGCCCTGCAGGCTGCAGAATCTTCGCGGTTGACATAGTTTTTAAAGAGCAATACTATATATGCATTTGGGGAAATCAAGCCCACTTATCATAAATCCCAAAATTATATTCAATCATTTAGCGAAACAATTGAAGATATAAAAATTCGTCTTTTTCATAAAGAAATTCCTAACACTGTATTCAAGGGACTCAATGATAAAACCATCATGCGTGATATCTTTCTTGCAAAAGAAAATCGTATTCTAAATAGCATTTTCTCCTTTATATTATTTATTGATAAAGGCGACTTTACCTTTGAAGATATTGCTCCTTTTTATATCAACCGCTCCAAAGATATGCTTCCCAACGTAGCCATCTGGCATAATTCAGGAGTCATTGTATATGGTGCAGCTAAAGATAATTTTGCTTTTGTTCGCTATCCTGTTGATGTTGAGGGAGAAGACTATGATTGGTACTTTTCGTCATTTCTGGGAGATGATGAAACTGGTTCATTAGAAGGCAATCATTTGGGATTTCTTTATTACGCCTTATTAGAGCACTTGAGCAATTCCCATCTTGAACCACCATCTTTTAGTAAATTCACTTCAAGAATGATGGTAGAACGTAAATCGATGTTGAAAAAGGCAAAACCCTAAAATTATCTACGTTTGAAACAACCTCCTCCTGGCAATCCTCTTTCCCCGGCGCGCACGCGGGCGTCTTGGTCATGCGGGATGTTTCCAATCCCGCGGATCACGCCGAGCTGGAAAAACAAAAAGCAGAATTGGAAGAAAAACTGCGCGCCCAATTCGCCGGGCAGGATCGCGCGGCGCTTGCGAGCCATCCGGTGTTGAAAGTCTATGGGGAGTATTACAAGCGTTTCAAGAAGACCTATAGCATACAACTGCAACGGGCGTCGATTATGTTAAAAGGAAAATCAAAGAGAGCCGCGAAAATAAAATTTAGCCCGTCGTTTATTACGACGAGCTAAACTCTTCGAAAGATTGGCTCTACTATACAGCCAGTGGGGAAAGTTTGTAAACGCGGGCTAACTTGGTCGCGGTCGCAAAATCTTTTTGGTGCAGTGCTTCACGAACATCATCTAGTTTCATCGCATCTGCTACCGATAAATAAGGGGACCAATCATCGTCCGTGTAAACCAATTCCACACTCACTTCGGCAACATATTCATCAACATGAACCAATTTGGAAGTCTGTTTTTTGGTCATTTCTTTCTCCTTGTAAAATCATCTGACCAGCGTGCCGGGTCAGGCCTATAAGCCGTCACCAGCACTGCAGGAGAAGATGCATTCCTGGGAATTCCCCAGAGAACGTGAATTGGTTTACCCTGTCCATCTTTTTGCAAAACCAATACACAAGGGCCTTTGGAGTAATCAGGATAATCTTCGACGATAATTGCGTCAGCAATTCCTGCGATCACCTCTCGGACGAGCATACTGTCATCAGCCAACTCGTCGTATCCATGTGCAGAAATTTGTAATTGGTTTTGCTTGATAAGTACACCAATTTTTTCAAAAGTCTCGCTCATGGTTGGAATTATACATGAAAACAAAATGGCATTCCGGATTGAATCTTTTTCTTCCTTGTGACATAATTGCGTCTTACAACAATGGAGTCACCTCAAGTGTTCAACATAACCTCTTCATGCCAACCTTCTTTCTCTGGCGCGCACGCGGGCGTGCTAGTGATGCGTAATGTCTCCAATCCCGCGCATCACGCCGAGTTGGAAAAACAAAAAGCAGAATTGGAAGAAAAACTGCGCGCCCAATTCGCCGGGCAGGATCGCACCGCGCTTGCGAGCCATCCGGTGTTGAAAGTATACGGGGAGTATTACCAGCGTTTCAAGAAGACCTATCACGTGCAACTGCAATTGGAGTTGATCCTCTTGAAAGGCAAGTCCATTCCCAGTGTGGCATCGCTGGTCGAGTGCATGTTCATGGCAGAAGTGAAGAATATGCTGCTCACGGCGGGACACGATCTGGATGTTTTGCAATTGCCGCTCACTCTCGATGTCACGCAAGGGACGGAAAGTTATACAGTGATGCGCGGCGAGGAACAAGTCGTCAAAGCTGGCGACATGATGATCAGCGATCAGGCGGGAATTATTTCGAATATCATCTACGGTCCCGACCAGCGAACACAGATCAGAGAGTTCTACGCGCAATGTGGTGTTTACCGTCTATGCACCGGCTGGCATCGATGAAGAGTTAATCATGGTACACCTTCAAGATATGTGCGATTATGTGCTGGTCGTCGCCCCACAAGCGGAGGTCGAGTTGATGGAAGTTTATGGGAAATGAAAGGGGCTACAGATATGCTCACGCTCTATTTTGTTCTAATTGGTTTCTTCGCCTTCACTGCAGGCGCGTGGATTCTTGGCGCGTGGCTGAGAAGGAATCCCTCGAAAGAAATTGCAGAGAAATCCAGCCGCGTGATGCACTTCCTATTCTTCGCGGGTTTGGGTGCACCATTTTTGGTTGGCTTGTTTTACCCTGGTCTCACCCACTCTGATGAACTCATCGGTTTGAGGTCCCTGCCGTGGAAGCCATTCTTCCTTATTATGGGAATCCTTTTGGCGATCCCAGGTTTGTATTATCTGGGAATGACCAACTTACTGTTACGCAAATTGGGAAGCGGAGCCAACGCCTTTCGTTTGACAAAACAGATCGTTGCCGGGGATATTTACAAACGTACACGAAACCCGATGTCACTGGGATACTATTTATTCTCACTCGCCATCGCTTTCGTCTCAGGCTCGACCCTGATCACACTTGGCGTCATCTTGGCGGCGAGCCCTGCTCACATCTTTTTCCTAAAGTATTTCGAAGAGTTTGAACTGGAACTTCGTTTCGGTGAATCCTATTTGGCATACAAAAAGAACGTTCCGTTTCTCTTTCCGAGCCTCAAACGGGATTCGCAGGAATAACCTGTGGTTGCTCCGCGGACGGGGATTGCCATAGTGGTTTGCTGTTAAAATTCGACGATTGATCACATCTACACTTCATCATTTTTATCGGCATCTGCAAAAACATCACCCTGAAGTCTTGTTCGGTGGAAACGCATCCCACCCCGAGATCGCGCTGACCTTCGACGATGGTCCCCATCCGCGTGACACGCCTCAAGTGTTAGCTGTGCTGGCAAAGCACAATGTCCAGGCGACCTTCTTTCTCATCGGACGTACTGTTGAACTATACCCGCATCTTGTGAAGCAAATCCAGCAGGGCGGGCACCAACTCGCACTGCATGGTTATCGCCATATCCCGTTTCCATTCGAGAACGCATCGAGTCTCAAGGGACAACTGGATCGTACACGAAATGCCATCGCGGATGCCTGTGGCATTTCCCCCGAATTGATACGCGATGTCCGCCCGCCGTATGGACTTTGCACACCGAAAGTGTTGTCCCTGCTGCGTGAGTGGAATTATCGGTTGGTGCTCTGGGATCACATGCCACCGCATTTCCTGCAGCCCGCCTCATGGACGATCAGACAGACGCTCCAACGAACGGCTCCCGGCTCGATCATTGTCTTGCACGATGGCAACCGACACGGATCGAAGGCGGCGATAATCGTTGATACAATCCTTCCAAAGCTTAAATCAATGGGCTACAACTTTGTCAGCATCGAGGATTATGGAAAGGAATTATTTGCATGAGTAATGATTTATTTGTCGGGGCGTGGAGACTCGTCACATTCGAGTTTCGCAAAACGGATGGGGGCGTCATCCATCCGTTTGGGGCCGAGGCGCAGGGCTCGATCATTTATACAGAATCAGGCCGTTATGCCGCGCAATTAATGCGGAAAGATCGTCCCAGGCTAAAATCCGGGGATCAGATGAAAGGCACGCTCGAAGAAGTCCGGGCGAATTACCAGGGTTGTATTTCCTATTTTGGTACCTATCAAGTTGATCATGAGAAAAGTGCGATTATCCATCATGTGGAGGCTTCGATTTTCCCGAACATGGAAGGCAGTCAGCAAGAACGATTTTTCGAATTATCGAAAAATCGCTTGCAATTGAAAACGCCGCCCTTGCGCCTGAATGGTGAAAAGGCTGTCGGCATTTTGCAATGGGAAAGGATGGCATAAACGATCTGGGATGCCCGCGAATGAACGATGCTCCATCCGGCCTAAAACAACGATTGCGTTGTACTTGTTTGCCGTTGTGAGACCTGATCGTCGTCAAGGGTCAAAAGTCTCAAAAAAACGGGTTGAAAGGGTCTTGGCAAGGAAGGATCGGTAATTGTAAACTGGAGCTGATGAGAAAGCGTCGTAGCAAGAACAAACTGCCTGACCCCAAAGACCAACGGATCGCCGAGCTAGAGCAGCAATTGGCTCAGGTGCGAGTGACGATCGGAAAATTGGAGAAGCAGGTGCAGTTGTTGCAAACGGAGCTCGAAGCACTGAAACGAGCCGGGAAGCGGCAAGCTGCGCCGTTTGCGCGGCGGCATTGGGTGGAGCATCCCAGACGGCCGGTGCGCAAAGTCGGGCAAGGGCGCTTTGTCCAGCGAGCCAAACCGAGCCTGAAGGAAGTGAGCGAGACGAAGGTGGCGCGCCTGCCCTGCTGGCCGGAATGCGGCGGCCGACTGCGCCAGCGGCAGCCACACGAGCAGTTTGAGATTGATCTTCCGAAAGTCGAGCCAATCATTGTACGGTATCTGACCTACAGTGGGTATTGCCGGCATTGCCAGAAGCGAGTGAGATGGTGGCACGAGGATCAGAATTCGCACGCCACGGGAGCGGCCGGGCAGGTGGTAGTGAGGCCGCGAGCCAAAGCCTTGGCGACAGATCTCAAGCCTCGTTTGGGGGTCTCCGACGGCAAAGTGAGTGAAGTCCTGCATGATAGTTTTGGCCTGCAAGTATGCCGAAGTGGCTGGTGTCGGGCGGACCGAAAGCTGGCCCGCACTGCTCGACCGGTGTCTGAGCGCTTGATCGAATTGATCCGCCAATGCAGCACCCTGCATGCCGACGAGACTGGCTGGAGAATTGGAACGCTCTCGGCCTGGCTGTGGCTCTTCACCAATCACGCCATCACCGTCTTCGATATCCGCACCAATCGCTCCAGCGCTGTGGTGATTGATATCTTGGGCGAGCAGTTCAAAGGCATCCTGGCGTATGACGAGAAGCGCTGGAGCGATTGGCTGAAACAGAAAGGTGTGGGTCTCTTGCTTTGCGATCTGAAGCACATGCAGGAGAAGAAGACTGGCCGGGCATTGCACTTTGCTCGGCAGATGACCGCCCTGTTGCAAGAGGCCCTGCGGCTGAAATCTGAAAAACCAAACCTGGCTCCCTTTACCTTCGCTCAACGAGCACGCAGCCTCGAAACCCAACTGGATCAACTCATTGCCCCACAGCGCAGGCTGACGGACAAAGATAATGCTCGCTTCGCCAAACGGCTCCGCAAACACCGCCTGCATGTGCTGCGTTTCCTCTACCTCGACGGTCTGGAGGCCACCAACCACCAGGCTGAACGAATGATCCGCCCTGCGGTTATCACCCGCAAAACCAATGGCTGCAACCGCACCCAGCCGGGCGCCGAAACGCACGCCATTCTTTCGAGCGTTTTGGTTACCTGTCGTCAACATTCCATTCCAATCGTGGATTACCTCCTCCAACTTCAGCGAACGGGTTCAGCACCGCCGCCGATCACATCACCTGACTCCTGCCAGTCTCCAATCCCCGTTTTGCACGCCGCTTCACGGTAAACAAGTACATTGCGTTTTTAGAAATAATGTTCTATAATTGCGGGCATCATTGTCCACTTTAGCTGAAGGAGATGATTCCGATGAGTTCCCTCGACCAGGCTGTTCAAACCCAGATCAATAACATTCAAAAGAAAACGGGCAAATCGTTCGATGAGCTTGCCGCCCTCGTGAAAAAAAGCGGTCTGACCAAACATGGTGAGATCCGCGCCATGCTCCAAGGTAAACTTGGGCTGGGTCACGGAGACGCAAATGCACTGGTCCATGCCGTGTTGCAATCCGATGGCACGCGGGCTGCGCAGGGTAAAAACGATAATGATGTGCTCGATGAAATCTATGCAGGTGTAAAGGCTGGCTTTCGCCCCATTCACGATGCGCTAATGAAGCATATCAAAAAGTTTGGTGAGTTCGAGATCGTTCCCAAGAAGGGTTACGTCAGTCTGCGGCGCAGGAAGCAATTTGCGATGCTTGGTCCTAAGACCAATACACGTTTCGAAGTTGGCCTCAATGCCAGGGATCTCAAGAAGAACCAACGCCTGCTCGAACAGCCCAAGGGAAGCATGTGCAATTACATCGTCAATCTCACTGACGTGAAAGAAGTGGATGCAGAACTGATCGCCTGGCTCAAAGCTGCTTATGAAGGTGCAGGATAACTCATGAACAAAATGATCAAGCCGGAAAATTTCCTCAACAATCTTTTCAGCCTTTACGATGAGACCTTCGAACATCACCACGGCATCTACCTGGATAAGGACACCTCGCTGCTTACCACACTGGAAACCGTCTCCGCGGAAGAGGCTTCCATCCCGGTCGGAGGGAAATGCGCCTCACTCGCCGCGCAGGTGACGCATGTGATCTTCTATCTTGAACTGCTGGAAAGATATTTCTTGAAACAGGAAATAGGCAAAGTGGATTGGGGTGAAATCTGGCGCACGGTCGAAAAAATCTCTCCGGAAGATTGGGACGCGCTGCGAAAGAAACTCAAGGAAACGTATCTGCGACTCGATCAGTTATTCCACGACACAAAGAATTGGGATGATGAAGATACCATCGGCGCGGCCATGGCCATTGTGGTACACACTGCCTATCATCTGGGCGAGATTCGCCAGGCGCTTTGTACATTGAAATAAAGGAGTTGCCGTGCCACTTCGTCCCCGTTACCCCATGCCAGACTTTTTCCGCGAAGCGCTGGAGTCCTATGGATTGATGGATGCCTATCTCACCCGTCCCCCTTATCAACAGAATGACTACATTGGCTGGATTTCAGCGTGCGAAACTTGAAACCACGAAGCGGAAACGTTTGAATCAAATGCTGAATGAATTGAAACAAAGGAATGTTGACATGAAGATGAAGTGGAATGGGAACAGATCAGTTAACCAAAAGGAGCACAATAATGGATAAGGAAGCAGAAACCGGCATCGAACCAAATTAGCCTAAAAATATTTTGGCTGTTACTTTATATACCGAAGACCTGGATAAATCCAAGAGATTCTATGAAAAGGTTTTTGGTTTGTCATTGGTATTCGAAGGCGATACTTCGGCTGTATTCAAAGTCGGGGAGACCCTCATCAACCTGTTGAGGATCTCATCTGCGGATGAACTTGTCTCTCCCGCAAAAGTGGGAGGTCCCAATGACGGGTCCCGCTTGATCTTCACCGTTCACGTGGATGATGTAGATACCACGTGTCAAAAACTGACTGCACAGGGGGTGGAATTATTGAACGGGCCCATGGATCGTCCATGGGGTATTCGAACCGCCAGTTTCAAAGATCCCGGCGGTCATATCTGGGAAATTGCAAAGTAAGTTTTACAAAAGAAATAGAATAGGGGCGGGCAGCAGCTGCCCGTCCCTATGGTTTTAATCAACTGCCATCACTTCCACTTCCTCATTTGCCTCATTCTCGGACTGGGAGTTGGCGCGGTTTGTAAAGAACAGCGCGGGAGAGAGAAGCAAGCCTGAGGTCACGAGGGAAGCGACAGCCGAGCCGACGGCTGCGATCACTGCGACGATGGGTCCACCCAACACCTGACCGATGGCATCCACCTGTCCAAACATCGAATGGACGGTTGCCCGTACGTTGGGATTCAGTTTCTGGTTAATCCATACAGTCTGCAGAGGGATATGAACATCGCGCAAGGCGTCGATAACGAGATACAGGCTCAAGGTCAAAATAAGATACGGCGAGAGGGAAAATCCCAGCATCGCAATGGATATGCCGGCGGTCACGATCAAGACTGCACGCCCAATTGCAAGTGGACTCGTTAAGTCCACACGCTCCTCCACAAAGCGGACAGCGATAATTGTGAGAATCGTACCCGCCACCCGCAACGCCGCGAAGAAAGCCACTTCATTGTTCCCAAAGATAACCGGTAACTCGAATGTATCAAGCAAATGCTTGACCCACAGGCGATCAAAACCTTCGCTGTATATACCGTAGAACAGACCGATGAAGACGATATTCATCAGGCGCGGCTTTGCACGGACAGTGTCCACACCCTGCTTGAATGTGTACCACATGTGCTGCCATGTATTGCGGTCCACGCGCGGCGTGGGATGAAAGCCGGTTTCGGGCATGATGATAGCAAGTGTGACACCGATCCACATGACACCCAGCGCACCCAATCGAATCGGCATGGCGGCGTTATTCGCACCAACCAATGCAGCCAGCCCCATCCCGATGAGGGAGGCGAATAGGCCAATCTGGGTTGCGCGAATAAAGAGCCTATTGGCATCGTCTTCACCAATCTCGTCCGAAATCCACGCCTGAGTTGAGCCCGAGGTAAAGGTATAGCCCAAACCCCAAATAACCTGCGCAAGCAAAATCGGAAAGAAGGATGGGAGGAAGCCTTCCACGAGAAAGCCGAGGCCCATCAGGATATATCCGATGATGATGGACAACTTGCGCGAGTAAACATCTGCCACGATACCTGTCGGCACTTCAAACACAAATGTCGAGAGTTCAAGCGTTGTGCCGACGAGGATCAATTGAACGGACGTCAGCCCAGCGACCGTGGCTTCATACAACGATGTAACGGTGAACATCATTGCAAAGAAAACCGAGGCGCTGAATTCAATGAAAAGATAAACGAATCGTGCGCTTAAACTTTAAATGGGAAAACATATTTACCTTTGTAGAGTTGACGCGGAAAACTATCCGCGAAAAGGTGCCGCGGGTCTCTGCAGGCAGTCGCTCATCTGTCACCCCTTATACGGGGCGAAATGGATGAAAGAGGCGCGGCGTGATCAGACCGGAGAAAATTCTCCATTCTGCCAGGATATTTTGTTTGAAAATAGGATTGTCATTTTCTCTCTCCAGGCCCGGTTCTATTGAAAGAACAGGGACAGTTACGCAATTGGATACACGTTCGATGGTTTTTTCGGGAACAAGATGTTAAGCAGGATACGCACATCCTCTGAGTCACACCAGCAATCCGCAAAGATGGATTCCAGTTCACCATAACTGCGATAACCGAAAAGCAATTGCAGGAAAGTGAGATCCGGAAAGGCAGCATCGCCTTCTTCATCCGTATTTGGCTTCCATAGTTCGAGGGCCAAAATCTTTCCGCGCGCGATGTTCATTCGCAGGCCGGTGCGATAGAAACTCAAACGGATTTCGCGCGAATGACCCGCGGCAATTGACTCTGCAAGTCGCTTTTCCAGCACCGGCTTGATGTGCTCCAGGAAGCCGCGTAAATCGGGCACGCGTATGTACCATGCATACGGATCGCGGATCGTGGGCAGGCGCTTGCCCAACGCTTCATAAGCAGGATGCGAGGCGCCCAGCCCAAAGCCAAAGGAATTAAATTTTCCACCATCGCGTTGTGCGTACGCCTGTCCTTTTTCCCAAAGATAACGCACAACACTGGGAGTAACTTCCAGCCACGAAATGCCGGGCTTTAGTTCATACCGGGCGGCAGAGAGAACGGTCTGATAATTGTAGCCAGGGTGTCTAAAAAAACCCACTGGCTCACCTAATCCGTCTTCAATGATGCAACTCACCCAGCAGTTATTGTCCTCACTGCGACCGGATAACTCATGACGAAACATCCCAGGTGTGCGCTCACAGGCAATCATGGATCGCCGATACGTTTGTTCATAGAGCTTTGCAATCAACGGCAAATCACTTTCCTGCGCAAGGCGAACAAGATAAAGTTCCCTTTCACTTTCCTTCAACCTTGGCACTTGTGCTTCATAACCAAAGCGACGGCCTTCCAAATCCAGGGCCATCTCATACCCGAATTGGCGATAGTAGAAGGGAATGCCAGTAATGGCCTGGACCATTTCTCCGCGCTCAGCGCTCCACTTGTGGATTTCATCGAACTGCAACCGGACCAGTCCTCGATTCCGAAACGCAGGCAGCGTGCCGACCAACTCAGGACGACCCACGCCAAACCGGATCCCTTCATAAGACCAGGTCTGCGAGATCAAATTCATCGATGAGATGATTCTGCCACTGGCTGTTTCTTCAACAATTGTGAAATCATCTGGTTGGAAAGTTGGATGGGGACGCGTCAACAGATCGCGCGTCCAGGCCGCGAGGCACTGTCCATCGGCGTCGTTATCAGCGTGAATGGCGCGATTAAACTCGGCCAACGCCTCCGCATCTGCTGGCCAGGAGCGGCGCAGGATCAGTCCGTTCTCCAGGTCACGTATGATTGTCTTTTGTTTGGCAAACATCTTTATCCTGTTGGGCGATTGCCCACGGTGATGCCCACGCAGGACAACGACCGCTGCTAACCAAGCTTCTCAGTGGATAAAAATTCCTTCAGCTGCTGCAAAGCAGACTCGGGATCCTTGAAGTGGATACCTTTGATGCCAACCTTTTCGCAGCCTTCGATATTAACCTGGAAGTCATCCACGAAGACCGCCTCGTTCGGACTCACCCCAAACTGCTCCAGAGCAATTTGAAAGATCCTCGCTTTGGGTTTGGCGGCGCCTACCTCCGCAGAGATGATCATCTTGTCGAAGGCGTCGTCGAACTTCTCCCGCACGATAAAATCGCGCAGATCGCTCCAGGCGTTCGAGATGAGTCCAGTTTCATAATTGCCGCGCAGAGATCGAATATAGTTCACCAGGGTACGGTCAGTGATGTCACCGGCGAAGAATTCATCGCGGATGGTTTGCAGTTCGGAGGCGGGACGCTTCAATCTTTTAACGACTGTCTCCCAATGCTGGTCCGCGCTCAGTTCGCCAAGCGTTGCCTTAAGGCCCGTCTCACTATCGAAGACCACTTTGACCAGATCGTCATATTCCATTTTTAACTTCACCGCGAGCTGTTGGCGCGGCGTCTGATATTCCGTCCGGACGATGACTCCACCGAGGTCGAAGAAAACAACTTTGATGCTCATGCGCTTGTTTGTATGTGGTTCAATTCTTTCTCTTGCGAGACGAGGCCGCAGCCGGTGTCTTTTGAGAGGCGCCGGATTTCCCGGTCGAGGCGGCTTTGGCCGCGGGTTGACCCTGAGGCTTGGCTTCTGTTTCAGCAACGGAAGCAGGCTCCTCCTGAGTTTGATCGGTGGGTTCCGGTGCAGGGGCGGCCTGTTGGGGGTGCTGCTTCATCTCCGTTTCGAATTCCTTGAGCGCATCCCGCCAATTGGGAAGGAACATCTCCATGCGCTTACGCGGGATCGGCGTGGCGCGCTTGCAACGCGGACAATGCGCGTCGTAGTGAGTTAAGTTTTTGGAATCCATCTCCTGCAAGGCATCCAGCATATCGACGCGGCTGAGGGTATAGGGAATTTGACAGAAAGAACACTTAATGTTCATGGCTACTCCTTTTGCATCAATTTATTGCTGAAGGGATTCTACACTGATTTCGGTACCCGCACGCAATTCCTTCTCGTAAAGATCAAAGGATTGATGAACATGCATGCCAGCCTTTTCATATAATCGCAAGGCGCCGGTTAAATTTTGCGCGTCCACACCCAGACCAACCTTGCGTTTGCCCCGTCGATAGAATTCGTTGAAGGATTGTCGCAGGAGCGCAAGACCAATGCCGCGTTTCCGCCACTGACGACGTACACCCAGCGAATTGACGTATCCGAGATCCGGATCTTCATAGGCCCGGGGGCGGCATAAAGAAATACCGGCGACCTCCTCTCCATCCATGGCAACGAACCACAAGCTCGGGTCGAAGCCCTCCTGACCGGTCATGAAATGCATGAATTTCTTAAAGCCTTCCTCGAAGGGTTCTTCAACGAACCCAAAATGATCACGGAAGGAGTCGTTATCCGCGCGGTAGACCGCTTCCGCATCCGTTACCGGATTGTAGGTACGGACCGTGATGCCGGCGGGCCAAATCGGTTCAGGCACAGGCCCATCCATTTCAATGAGCATGTGATAGGAGCTGCGGATGTAACGATAGCTCAGGTCTTCGAACAGCTTTTTGGATCGATCTGCCTTGCCATAAGTGTCGATGCGCGGTGCGAAACGCAGTCCAGCTGGAACATCCTTAAGGGCCTGTAGCGCGCGTTGTTCACTCCATTGCAGCAGCCACGTACCAATACCCAGATCCTCGTAACCGGGACGTACGCGTCCCCACATCCACGGATGGACGGGCGGCTTGCCAGTCGTCCAAACTTCGATGTAGCCGACCATTTCTCCATTGGGTGCGAAGACCACACGAATATCTGTGGCGGGGTCGAATCCGGGTGAACGCCATTCATTGCGAAGAACTCCCGCATCGGTGATCTCATCCTCTTGCAAGATGGACTGTGACCACAAGTTAAATAGTTCAAGCGCAGGTTCCACATCTTCCAGTTGTGCACCACGAACAGTAAAGCCTTCAGGGAGGATAACTTCCAGTTGTTCCTTTAAATGTGCCTTCATTTTTTCTCCTATTCTTGCTGGTCCGGTTCGCGTCCCGGACGAAGTTCCTTCTCATAAGTAACAAATTCACTGGCTGTATACATGCCAGCTTTTTTATATAAACGAGTTGCGCCGGTTGGATTTTCCGCATCCACGCCGAGACCAATGGTCTTCATGCCGCGAGCGTAGAACTCGCTGAAGGAATGTTGAAGAAGAGCAAGTCCAAGTCTGTTTTTGCGCCAGGGGCGGCGCACACCTATGGTACCTATCCAGCCAATGCCCATGCGATAACGGTTTTGCGAAAAACCTGCCACCTGATCTCCATCCCAGGCAATTATCCACAAGGTGGGGTCAAAATTGGGATTGCCAAATTTTCCGTGAGACCAATCTTCATAGGTATGGGCGTAACTACCCCAATGATCGCGGAAAACCTCGTTGTCCGCCTGCCAAACGGCCATAGCATGTTCCTCTCTCTTGAATGGTCGCACTTCAATGCCGTCAGGAAACATCACAACAGGAGGAGCCTGCTGCAATTTGATCTCCATACGCCAAAAATAACGAATTGGAGAATAGCCCTCAGCCAGCAGCAGGGTATGTCCCGTTTTATCCCTATTATTAATTAGGGTTTGGATGTAGACCCGTACACCGGGTTCGGCAAGTTTCATTTCAGCTTTTGCAAGTTCGGTCACTTTTTCGAGCAGGAAGGTTCCGATACCCAGCCCTCTGAAATCCGGATGAACAAAACCATCTGCTTTAAAGTTTAAAATGACCGCTCTCGTTGTAAAATTCTTCACTGCCCACCACGCGTCCATCCCGCGTTTCCACGATAAAAACGTCACGTTCCACGTTGAAGCCATCGTTTTTCCACGCGTTTGCCAGTTCTTCAGTAGTGAGCACAAAACTTGCATCGCCATCCATTTCAGCAACCTCACGTGTGAGTTTTGCCACAGCGCTGAGGTCTGACCAACGGCCAGGACGCAAATTCAGGCTGGGGTCAAGATATGCTTTTTCTGTCATGATAATCTCCTGCCAGCCTGTTACTCTAAACTCCGCCCGGGGCGAAGCTCCTTCTCATAGGTGACAAATTCACTGGCCGCGTACATGCCGGCCTTTTTATACAAGCGCGTCGCACCAGTCGGGTTTTCTGCATCCACACCGAGACCAATCGTCTTCATGCCGCGCCGATAGAATTCGCCGAAGGAATGAAGCAGCAGCGCTTCCCCTAAACCGCGTTTCCGCCACGGGCGCCGGACACCCAACGTACCGATCCAACCGATCCCCATACGAAAACGGTTCTGTGAGAAGCCGGCGATCTGATCCTCGTCCCAGGCGATCATCCATAGGGTCGGGTCAAAACCTTCGCGCCCGAACTTTCTCAAGGACCATTCCTTGTAACCGACATCATGACTGCCCCAATGGTCGCGGAAGGCTTCGTTCTGGGCTTGTAGAACAGCCTGAGCATGTTGATCCTTGTCAAAAGGACGAAGTTCGATGCCAGCCGGCCAGACGACAGGGCGCGGTTCTGTTTCCAGATCGACCTGCATGCGCCAATGATAACGAATGGTGTGGTAGCCAGCATTTTCATGGATACTCCTGCCATCTTGATCGTGGTTGTCCAGTGAGCTTTGGAGATAGACGCGAACGTCCGGTTGTGCCAGAGGAATTTCCTTAAGTGCCCGTCGTTCAATGGCGCGTAACAAGGAAGTGCCGATGCCCAAACTCCTAAATTGGGGATGAACATAACCATCCGTGCGCAGTTTGGAATGTTCAAATTCATTCATAAACTCTTCATAACCGACAATCTGTCCATCGGCTGTCACAGCCACAATCCCATCGGTTGCGATATTAAAGCCGGGAGTTTGCCATTCGAGTTTTAGATCCTCCGGCGTTACCGCAACAGTGGTATCACCATCCGCGTCGCACACCTCATAGATGAGTTGTGCGACGGCACTGAGGTCTTCCCATTGCGCGGGACGCAGACGCGTCTTTAAGTCAAGAGCCGATTCGTTAGTTTGTATTTTTGATTCCATTTTGCTCCATCCATTCTTCGCGCAGGATACCCATATATCGTTCATTCCAACGGCGTCCTTCGCGTTTCAATAAGCCGCGTAATTGGCCCTCATGACGGAAGCCAGCCTTTTCATAGGAACGGATCGCGCGCGGGTTGTATTCAAAGACAGTCAAGGTGACGCGTCGCAGGTTGATCTCGGTAAAAGCAAAGCGCAGAAGGATGTTCATCACATCGGTGCCATAACCTTTACTCCAATAGTCGGGCTCGCCAATGCCCAGGCCGACAAAGGCATCCCCGCCAGCCCAGTTCACCACATCGAGATTCAGTTCGCCGATCAACATATCATCCGCCAAGGTACGGATGCTGAAGTAGTAAGCGGCCGGCGATATTTCTTCAAATTCCTTTTCGATCCATTTGGTCAGGCTTTTGGCAGAGCGCATGGGCCATGGGGATGAATTGAGCATACGTACATATTCCGAGTTCAAATCCCAACGCGTAAATGCCTTGCTCATTTCTTCAGCATCGAAGGCTGAAAGTCGAACAAGTTTGCCCGCAAAAATATCCTTCATTGATTATCTCCATTTTGCACCTGCTGCCATTCCTGACGCAGAATGCCCATCCATAAAGAGTCATAGCGTCTGCCTTCGCGCATCGTATCCAGGCGCGTGCGGCCCTCCAACCGAAAGCCACATTTCTCATAAGAACGCAAGGCACGCGGGTTATATTCATACAGACCCAGTGATACGCGTTCCATGCCAAGCTCGGTAAAGGCAAAACGCAGAAACAAATTCATCATATCGGTGCCATAGCCTTTACTCCAATACTCGCGCTCGCCGATGCCCAGCCCAACCCAGGCTTCGCGGTGAACCAGGTCGACCCATGAACCCAGGAAACCAATGTATTTGTCCTCGTCCAGGGTACGAATCGAAAAGGAATATCGCTTCGGCTGCGGGCCACTCTCGGCTTGTTTATCAAACCATTCCTTGAGCTTCTTCTCCGAAATGACTTGTGAGGGATCACCGTCAGCATAACGATGGAACTCAGTATCGCGCTGCCAGCGCAATTCCGCCTTGGCACGCGCCTCCGGTTCTTCAAAGGTAAAGCGGATGAGTTCTCCGCGAAATAGATCTTTCATTGCACTCTCCTGCTTTCGTTCAGACTACGCCTGGGCTTGATTCCGCCATTCATCATTTAACAAGCCGAAGACGTACAGGTCCCAGCGTCGGCCGTCGCGTTCAAGCGATTTGCGGCGGCAGACCTCTTGCACGAAGCCAAACTTCTGGAGCAAGGCAACCGCCCCTGCGTTGTATTCCGGCACGACGGCACTGACACGAAACAGATTCAACTCGGCAAACGCAAAGCGCAATAACATCCGTAGAGCTTGTGTGCCATACCCCTTGCGACGATCCTCGGCGGCGCCCATGCCAAGCTGTATAAAGCCATTGCCGTTGGTCCATTCGATCCGCTGAATGGAAGCCTTGCCGATCAGACGCTCATCCGTTTTTGCACGAATCATGAAGTGAAAGAGGTTCTTCTCCTCCTCGATCTGCTTCTCGAGTTTTTCATATTGCTTCTTGATCATGGCGGCGGACATGGGCCGCGCGGGATCAATTTCCATCAGGCGCATGAATTCAGAATCATGTGTCCATTCGGATTCGATCACTGCATCTTTCTCGTGATCGATCGGCCCAAAGCAAATATCCTGGCCTTCAAAAAGTTGGGTCTGAATATCAAACATGTTGCCTCCAAAAATGATCAAAAAAACGGTCACAAGCCTTTCCGGCCCTGCTCAAGACCGTTTGGAAAACAAAACGGCCACGGCAGTGCGCCGTGGCCGCTAAATACACTTCGTGTAAATTAACGATGAACAGGCGCACTACGCGAATCAAAAGCACCTTTGACAATGCTGGATGATCCTATGTGGAACAGTACTACGTTCAATACCATCGGTCGTGCGCCTCCTTTCTCAGAATTTTCTAACGTCGCCGAGTGTAACATGCCAGGCAATTTCCCGTCAAGTTATTGAACATGAAAGGTGGCACCTTATGGTTACCTGGAAAACTGATGCAGATACAATTCCTCTACACACCATCCTGATCGTCTCAGACCAGCAGGAAAATATCGCGGTGTGGGAGACGCTCTTTAGCCAGAGAAATTGTATTGTCCTGCCAGAGAACAACGTTTCTGATGCTTTGCAAAGCGCGCGCTTGATCGGTCCATCCTTGATGTTGATCGATATGAAGCTCTCAAAATCGGAACGGAATAACCTGCTGCGCGGTCTACGCGCGGCCAGCCGCGGTCCCATCTTGATGCTGATCTCTGCCAACACGGTCGATGAAATTGTAGAAGCCAATCGGGCCGGCGCGGATGAATGCCTGGTGAAACCTGTGAATCCTGCTGTATTGATCGTCAAAGCGATGGCCTGGCTCGGTCATGGGCAGCGCAGTGAAAGGTTTCCCTCCCTCGTCGGTGTGACCTTATAGCGCCTCCTCTTTTCTCCTTCTTCTCCTTGGCCTCCTCGGAAGCCAGAACTCCCGTGCACATGCACGGGAGTTCTGGCTTTTATAACATCAGGGGTTGACGCCGGTTGTGACCAGTCCGGCTTGCAGGTCGCTCAAGGTCTGCTCGACAAGTCGCTGTCTTCCCGGGGAGAGAATGCTTGGGTCTATTTCACTCAGGCCGAGGGGAGATTGAACCGTGATGCCTCCCTGTCCTGCCATCAGGTTCGGCCAGGCTTTTTGAACTCCCTGAATCACATCCGGTTGGATGGTCATCACCCAGCCCGCAGGGAGTTGCTCAGGCGAGACGGTTCCAATCATGTATACGCCGGTGGTACCAATATAGTTCTCCAGATCCGGAGTCGCAATGTCTGGATAAAGATAGACGGTATTGGCCTTGTATTGCAGGATCAAAATATCTGCATAAGCGTTGTAATGAGATTTATCTTCGTCAGTGGGAATCTCGATATATTGCGGAAAACTCCACGGCAAATAATAAAATGGCCGGCAGACCCCACAATAATATGCCATTCCAGCGGCATAGGCATTCAAGGCGCGGATCGCATCGCCATTATCCTTGGGGATGATCATGCCAATCCGATAGTCATCCGTGACCAGAGCCGCGGTGTAACCGGCCAGAAAAGCCGAAATGTCGGCCTGTGACTTGTTTCCCAAAACGCTGACATTCCCTCCCGCAGCCAGATTCGGGATATTGATCGCAAGAAATTGCACCTGAGGCGCAGCCGCAGCCAGCGCGGCAATACCCGGATCAGGCGGAAGCGCGATCACTATTTTCAGTGAGGGTTCCAGGTCCGCGGTGGTCAGCTCGTTACGAACCTGAAAGCGCAAGCCGGAAGCCTGGGCCAACTCATACACAGTCTTCTGATAAAGATTTGAGGTATCTGCATCAAGGTCCGCGGGGATCACGAGGATGGCCAGCGGTGCAGCTGGTGTTGCCGTGAGAGTCGGTGACGGGATGGGCGTATCGGTTGGGGCCGGTGTGGAGGTCGCCGTCTCCTGGCCGGCGCCGCAGGCATTCAGAATGAGTGCAATTCCCATGAAAAGAATGATGGATCTTTGACGCACAGATTTTCTCCAGACTTAAGAATGGAAGAATTATACACGTTGACAGGCAACGTCCCGAAGGTTTAAGCACATCGACAATTCACTGAGTGATACCTTCAGGATGTTTCACTCTTAAATACAAAGACCGCGCTTAGAGGCGGTCTTGTGTAGATTTTCGCTTCTTTACTTGGACGTGACTTTGATCTTCTTCGGTCGAGCGGATTCTGCCTTGGGCAGACTCAGCGTTAACACACCATCGGTGATCTTGGCCTCGACGTGCTCCGCGTCGATCGCGGCCGGCAGGCGCAGGGTCCTTGAGAAGGAGCCATTGGGAAGTTCGTTGAGCAGATATTTCTCCTCATCCGTCTTGTCCACAGGACTGCTGCGCTTGTACTCTCCGGCGATGCGGACCACATCCTCCAACACTTGAATGTTCAGGTTTTCAGACTTGAGGCCAGGGACGAGAGCAGAGAGCACATAGGTTTCATCTTCCTCGCGGACGCTGACGCCCAAAGTCTGTTCCTCATTCTCAGCCCAGCGGCGCGCCAGGCGGCGATACGGATAAGGGTGTAAATAGAAGGTCATGGTTTAGCTCCTGTGATATTAATTGAATTGATCCAAGTTTATTGAGGATGTGTAAGAAAAGAGATAAAGCCATATAGAATTTGTATATGAAAATTTCCCGTTCCACGATGATTTGCGCTACGTACTGCCACGCGGGATTGGATTGCGTCTGAAAGGCGTGCAAGGATAAAAGTGGTTCTCACCTCCCCCAAGCAGAATATTCTTAAGATCTACCTTATGTTTTTGTATTAGAATCCATTGGGTACGCTCTCAATTTTACGACTTGCATTGCATACAAGAATCTTCCTTCCTTAAGTTTCAGGACAATCATTTTAAATCCTGGAGAACAGACATCAAGTATTTCAGAGAGGATAGCGCAGTGACATCCATCACTGCTCCGCGCCGTGCATCTCGTACAATCATCTGGCTGGTGATCCTGGGGATACTGGCGGTTGTTTTATTTAGCATCTTCCCTCTGGCTCTTCTCTTGCAACTGGGACCCAAACTTAATCTATTCGCGACCGTTTTTCTGGGCATCTTCATCGAGGCCCTGCCGTATCTCCTGCTGGGCACGCTCATTTCTGGTCTGGTGGAAGTCTTCCTCGATCGCGAACTGATGGCGCGTTTCATCTCGAGGCGTTCCATCCCGGCCGCGATCACGGGCGCTTTCATGGGACTGATCTTCCCGGTCTGTGAATGCGGCGTGATCCCTCTGACACGAAGACTTTTTCATAAGGGCCTGCCATTGCCTGCAGGCATCGCCTTCCTGTTGGCCGCGCCGGTTCTAAATCCAATTGTTATATTCAGTACTGCTGCCGCCTTTGGCTGGGGGCAGATGCTTGCCTGGCGTGTGGGACTTAGCCTGTTGTTTGCGGTGATCATTGGGCTTGTGTTTTCGGTGGAACAGGAACCGTCGAATGTTTTGCATGGCAGGTTGATTCTGGCATCCGAACACGATCACACTCAGCGAGAGGCCAATTCTTCCTTCAGAGGCAAAATTCGGCAAGCCTTGTTGATCTGCGCGGATGAATTCTTTGAAATGGGGCGTTACCTGGTGATGGGTGCCATGCTGGCCGCCGCGCTGCAAACCTTCATTCCACAGACTGCTCTGCTGGCGATCGGAAATGGCCCCCTCCTCTCCGTTCTGGTCATGCTGGCGCTGGCAGTTCTGCTTTCCATCTGCTCCACTGTGGATGCATTTGTAGCTCTGGGGTTCGTAGGCACGTTCAGTTTTGGCTCGATCCTATCCTTCCTGGTCTTTGGCCCGATGGTGGATATCAAAAGCATATTGATGTACCTGCAGGTATTTCGCCGCAAACCGGTGGCCTATCTGGTATTGCTGCCTTTCCTGATGAGTCTGCTGGCTGGGATTGCTTTCAATTACTTTGCGCCGTAACAAGGATTCTGTATGTCACAACGAGGCTATCGTTTAATTCAAGCTCTGATTTTCCTGGGGCTGTTCCTCTTCCTCATTTCCAAAGTGATCAACACTCAGGTGCTGTGGTATATCAATAAACGCTTTCTGATTCTCACTGAGATTGGCATTGGACTGCTGATGATCCTCGCCTTACGACTTTTCCTGGAAGTCCGCTTCGCGCATAAGACACACACGGAGGAAGAAGGCACTGACCACGAACACCGGCCCGCCTCCGTTAATTTGTGGATCATGTCCATCCCGCTGTTAATCGGAATTCTGATTCCTGCCAGGCCATTGAAATCAACGGCCGTCTCGGCCAAGGGCCTGACCACCACCTCCGCACTCATCAGTTCCAATTCATCCAGCCGTACCTTCGCGACAGAATCAGAACAACGCAATGTTCTGGACTGGGTGAAACTATTTTATTTCGAAAAGGATCTGACCCCCTATACAGGTCAGGAAGCTTCGGTGATCGGGTTTGTTTATCTGGATGATAGTCTGCCAGAGGGACAGTTCTTCGTCAGTCGTTTCATCCTGGCCTGCTGTGCCGCAGACGCGTATGCCGTGGGCATGATCGTGGAGCCCCCTGCAGGAGTCGCAGTTCAGCAGGATGAATGGGTACAAGTGAAAGGCCCGGTGGATGTTGTTTCCTTCGATGGGCATGAAAGTCCTTTCATTCAGGCCGAAGCCATTACCACTGTTCCCCAACCCGATCAACCTTATCTCTACCCGTGAACTCTGCAGGACGCGGCAAGCTTGAACTGGATCTCGTTGCAGGGCTTTTCACAGGATTCCTGCTGCTGCTGATCGTACTCATGGTCTTTGTCGGGATTCAGTTGGGGATTCGAGTCATCGTGGAAATCCCGGCTGGGGATCATGTTGGTCCGTTTGAGGCGCTTACTTTCAAGTTCTCTGAACCCGTGGATGCCTCGCTAGCTGTTCAAAAGTTTTCCATCCAGCCGGAGGTGCAGGGAAAGTTCGAATGGGTGGATTCAAAAACATTGCGCTTCATTCCAGGCGAACCGTATCAAATCAACACCTCTTATACCGTATCCCTGTCCGCCGGACCTTTGACAAAAAATGGCGAAGCTCTCAAAAAAACAGGAACCTGGCAATTTCAGGTTCGCCCACCTCTTATCGTTTACGTGGCAGCAGATCAAGGGAAGAGTCGTTTGCTGGTTATGGAAAAGGAGAGCGGGAAAACTACTCCACTCACAGACGATTCATTCCAACTATATGATTTCGATGCCTCGCGCGATGGTGAATTTGTGGTTTTTTCCGCCCACAATGAACAACAAGGCATTGATTTATGGCGTGTCAGTCGCGCCGGAGGTAATCCGATTCTTTTACTGTCGTGCGGTCCGGACCGTTGCACCAACCCGGCTATCTCGCCCGATGGTCGTCGCATCGCCTACGTTCGCGAAGCCATAGGACCAACTCCTGATACGGGATACGGCGCTCCGCGCATCCGCATGCTGGATATGGAAACGAAACAAAACTCGTTGCTCTATGAAGATCAGCAGATTATTGGATTTGGACCCCAGTGGTCACCTGACGGTACACGCCTTTCTTCTTACGACAGTTTCAAAGATGAGTTCCGTTTGCTTGACCTGGTCACAGGCAATCAATCGACCATCCCCTCCCAAACCAGTGGTTTGGCGACCTGGTCAGCAAATAGCTCCACGTTTGTGTATACCGACCTCGATACCAATGAGTTCGGTTTACATACCCGCATCCGCGCGGCAAATATCACTCTCAATAATATAACCACCATCTTCGGTGACAAGGATGATCGCGACTTTCATTATGGCGCATTGGCCTGGTCTCCGACCAGTGATGAACTTGTGCTGGGTTTGCGGCCAGATGCAGATAATTCATGGGAATCCTTGTTATTGATAAGTCCTGCTACCCTGGATGGTCAGGTGATCGCGGAACAACCCGGTTATATTTACGATCATCCCAGTTGGGATCCCTGGGGCAATGCGCTGATTTTCCAACAATTCAGATTAAAAGGAGCGCACAAGACGGAGATTGGCCTCTGGCAACCAGGGATGGACTCACCTCAAGTTGTGGCTGAAGGCAGCATGCCTCGCTGGTTGCCTTAAATAAACAGGATTACTAAGGCTAAGTTAATCTTATCTGTTCCCCTGTGAGATAGAATCGACGATAAGGAGTTAATCATGTGTGTGTTCTGTGCCGCCATCCCTGTCACGGCCGCTGTTGGTGCGAAACTCAACGCCGGCCAACTTCATGAACCTGAAGAGAGTCGTAAGCCGGTTTCCAAAATTACAGGTGTCGTGATCACGTTACTGCTTTTCGCTTCCATCATTTATCACACATTGGTCTGGCGAAGCTAGCATAGCCAACAGACATTTGGAAAACTTTATTGTCCTTACTTCAATTGCCGGTTTCCGGGACGAACTTTACCGCGAATAACTTTGGCCATAGCTTTCCCGTAACAAGAAAGACGTGATGATCAGGGTCATATGCAATTCCATTCAAAACTCCCTCTGATCCGGCTTGGGCGAGTTCCTCAGGTGTCAATAGGCCGGTTGCATCGATCACTCCAGTAACTTTTCCCGAAGATTTATTGATACGCAGAATGGTATTCGTCATCCAGACGTTTGCATAGATTGAGTTTTCCACACATTCAAGTTCATTAATCCTGTTAATCGGTTCACCATCTTGCATCACCTGTACACGGCCCAGGACGGCAAATGTTTTGGGGTCCCGCTTGAAAAGAAAGGCGCTGCCATTTGACATAAAGAAGTATTTGCCGTCAAAACATAGTCCCCAGCCTTCACCCTCATATGCAATGGTCCCGAGTTGATGAAGAGTATCCAGATCATAGGCGTTACCAACATTCTCACGCCAGGTAAGCTGAAAGAGGCGATTTCCATCGAGCGCAATTCCCTCGCCGAAAACCTGGGCTGGATCGTCTACTCGCTGCAGTACCACACCAGTTTGTGGATCCACTTTCCTGATGTTGGATTTGCCATAAAGCCCGGAACTCTCATATAGAAAACCGTTGTACCAGAGCAATCCTTCGGTGAAAGAGGTTGAATCGTGAGGCCAGACCGCTACCACTTGAGGAATCAGTTGCTCAGGTTTACGATTGATTAGTGTAGTGGAAACGATCTGATAGCCACCGACAAATAGGGCTAGCAATAACAGCAGGAAAATGGACCGGCTTGGGTAAGTTGAAAGACGCTTCAATTTGAGTCTGAGAGATAGAGAAGATTTGGTACGACTGGATCAAACTCTGAAACAATGATTGTTGATATCAATGATGAATAACACAGCGCCATCGTACCACGATTTCAAATTGTCTTCCTATCTTGAAGGCGGCCTATGCAACAAAAAATTCTTGCAACCGGAAACCATCCGAAAATACAGAAGCATCCCAATCTAAAGTTTGGGCTCAGCTGGCTCATCCTAATCCCAGGAAGTATATGGGCCATCCTGGTCATCTATCTGCCGCTTTTTGGTGGGACCTTGAAGCGTATTGAAACCTGGATGACAACTCCTGTCATTATTCTTTTCGTCGCGGTATCCCTGGGTTGTCATATCCTCGCGCATCTTTGGGCTGCGAGGTTGACAGGCGCTGAATACCCCTCCGAATTAACCATCCTGATTTTTGGTGATGCAGCCCAGGGTTGGTCTGGTATCAGCTCAGGATGGCGGGAAATCATCGCGACTGCTGCGGGCCCATTCGCCAACCTCCTGATCGCCGGGCTGGCCTACTGGTTATGGCATGCCCAGCTCAATGACTTTTGGGGCAACATTGTGCTCGCGGTCAGTGGCTTCAATCTCTGGCTATTCGTCATCAATCTTATTCCCGCTTTCCCGATGGACGGCGGTCGTTTGTTGAGAAGCCTGCTCGGGGATATGCCGGTCACACTGGAATTCGCGACTCGTCTCCTGCGATATTTGGGATTTGTCGCCTCAGCCGCTTTGATTGGCTGGGGATTTTTCCTCCTGCTCCAACACTCACGCTTCAGCATCCAGAACGCGATGATCGAAGTTCTATGTGTTTTTCTGCTCCTGGATGGTTTGCGGTCGCATCCCGTTGCAGAAAAAAAAGAATGGGCGCCATTAAATCAAAATGCCAGATTCCAATTTCTACGCGCGGCTGGCGTAGGCCTGCTGGTCTTGATTCTAAGCCGCGGCGGCTGCCATGCTTCTATTGACCAACAATGGTCTCGATGCACCAGGTGTTGCCCTGCCCGTGGAATCAATGGTGAACGTCCCGGCCCAATATCGACACAATCACCCAGGACATTTTTATCTTACAACCGTCATTTCACAGGCGCCCATCATTGTTGGTGAATGGATGCTGGCGCAGATCGATCCGGCGATCGTTGTTGTGCCGCCAGAGAGGGTGATTCCCCGGGATACTACTCCACAAAAACAGGCTGCGGAAGGTTATCAGATGTTGGATGATAGCGAAGCAACGGCCATTGCGGTGGGTTTGCGACTCGCGGGATATCAGTCAGAGATGCTGGGTAAAGGGGCCAGAGTGTCAAGTATTCTTCCAGACAGTCACGCCAACGGTCTTTTACAACCCGGGGACGTGATCATGGGTCTGAATGGAGTCCCGATACGGACAACCTCGGATCTGGTCGAACAAGTCGAAGCACAATCGGCAGACGGTTCGGTCAAGCTGGAGGTTGTCCGCGATCGGACCGAAAGGGAGATAATGGTTCCATTGATGGCCCCTTCCTCACCGAATGACACACCCAAAATAGGCATCTCCATCGTGTCGGCTGGCTTTGACTTCAAACCGCCGTTCCCCGTTTCGGTTGTTACGCAAAAGATAAGTGGTGGTCCCTCTGCTGGATTGATGTTCACACTGACTATCTACAACTCGCTCTCGTCAAAGGATTTGACTGCAGGCAGGAAAATTGCGGGCACCGGAACGATCAACCTGGATGGGACCGTGGGCCCCATAGGCGGAGTGAAACAAAAAGTTGCAGCCGCCGAGGCAGTCGGTGCCACTTATTTTCTCAGCCCGGTGGAGAACTATGATGATGCTCTCTCGGTTGCCAGGCATATCAAAGTCATCAAGATCGATACGGCTCAGCAGGCCATTGAATTTCTGCAAAGCCTGTCCCCACAATAACCTTGCCAGAACAAAACTTATGGTGATCGGAAGGAATTTACATAAACCTGGAGTGCTATAATACCCATTACACTCACTCGCATCACATAAAAGCACGTTCAGAAGAAACTGAAACATGATGGATTAGTCAATCCGGTGATTGTGCAATGTCTGATCAAGTAGAACAACACGCCATTGAAGTGAAACGCCGCCATGAGCACGAACTACTGCGCAAGGCAAATGTCGTCGCGGTCGGTGTGGGTTTTCGTGCCCGTGCTGGCGTCCCAACTAGGGAGGTTTGTATCGTTGTATCTGTTAAAACAAGCTTCCCATATCCGCACTAAAAGCACAGGATATTCTTCCTGCCAACATCGAAGATATCCCGGTAGATGTAATGGAGACTGGGGTAATCTCCGTAGTGTAATCAAAAGGTCTCCCAAAAACTCAAGGAGCATAAATTATGGAATCCAATATGGGTGCAGTCTCTCTCGTACAACAGAAAAAGCGGCGGCATGAAGCCATGTTAATGAGTATGAGTAATGTGGTCGCGGTTGGTGTGGGTTTCAAAATCACCGGTGATATCCAAACCAATGAGCCCTGTGTAGTGGTATCTGTTGTCGAGAAATTGCCGGCTGGTGCGTTGCCGGAATTGGCTCTGGTTCCCAAAACGCTGGACGGCGTGAAAACGGATGTGATCGAGACAGGGAAAATCACAGCCTTTCAAGACCCCAAACAAAAGATGCGGCCCGCCCGGCCAGGCGTGAGCATCGGGCATTATCAGATTACAGCGGGAACACTTGGTTGTCTGGTGCAGCGTGATGGGCAGGTTTATATCCTAAGCAATAACCACGTGCTGGCTAATTCGAACGCTGCCCAACTGGGTGATGCGATTCTTCAACCGGGACCTTACGACGGTGGCACCAATGCAGATCAGATTGGCACACTGGCACAGTTCATTCCAGTCGCCTTCGATGGAGGTGATGGAGGCGGTACGCCTCCCCCCGCTGGATGCTCGCCGCTGGCCCTTCTGAGGCAACTGTTTGGGAATTCACCGATGGCGGCGGTCAACGAACCGGGTAACAACATTGTGGACTGTGCTCTCGCCAAACCACTATCCGCCGATCTGGTCGATCCCGATATTCTCAATATTGGAATCCCGATTGGAGTGGCCGCGGCGCCCCTCAGCACGGCGGTTCAAAAGAGTGGCCGTACGACAGGCTATACTACCAGCCAGATTATCCAGATCGATGTGACGGTTTCCGTCGATTACGATGGCCCGGTTGCCACCTACAAGAATCAATTAATGGCAGGAGCCTTGAGTCAGGGAGGCGATTCGGGTTCGGCGGTTCTCAATATGCAGAAGCAGGTGGTTGGATTGCTCTTCGCCGGTTCGAATACGACAACGATCATGAATCCGTTTCAGTCTGTGCTCGACGCCTTGCAAGTTCAACTTGTCACTGCTTAGTCCGGGCTGGTGCAACGCCATGCAGGGGATACCAATAGCCTGGCTAGAAGAAGCCAGGCTATTTCGTTCAGGATTCATAACTGAACCTTGACTTATTCCTTTTTTTGATTATACTTATTGAAAACGATTTTCATTTTCAAGATTTGACCCTGTGAACCCTGACATCTGCCTTACCCAACTGCAAGAGAACCAATACCGCCTGACCGAAGCGCCCCGCGTGGTGGTGGAGGCGATCGAAAAATCCATACATGCCCTCACGCCTGTTGAGATCTTCGATATGGCACGTAAAAAGTACAGCGCGCTTGGGCTGGTCTCTATCTATCGTACGCTCGAAAAACTCGAAGAGCTGCACCTCATCCAGGGTGTTCACCAGCCACAGGGCTGCCAGGCCTTCATCGCTGAAAGCAGTGGACATGAATACCTATTGCTTTGCCAAGACTTTGATCGGGTCACTTTCTTTGCAGGCGATGACCTCGATATCCTTATCAATTTCGTTTCCCAAAAAACTGGCTGGAGTTGTTCGGAGTATGCCGGGCCTGTCAATAAACTTTAGGAGTAAAGAATATGAACCGCTTAATCGTGATCCTGTCCGTCTTTGCACTTGCATTAACCGCATGCGGAGGAGCACCCGCTTCCCCTTCAGGGACACCTGTCGATTCTACTCAGGGCAAGTCTGCTCCCGTCATATTGGCCACCACCACCTTCCTGGCAGACATCACGCATAATATCACCGGTGATCGCCTGACCGTGGAATCACTTTTACCCGCAGGAGCAGACCCGCACTCCTATGAGCCGGTACCCTCCGATGTGGCCAAGATCAACAAAAGCAAGTTGCTGATCGTCAACGGTTTGGAATATGAACACTTCCTTGACCCGCTGCTGAAGAATGCGGGCGGTCAACATACGATCATCACCGCCTCAGAGAGTTTAAACCCCATACAATGGATGACGAGGAAGGCGCAGGTTTGGTCAATGATCCGCACATGTGGATGGATGTGACCCGGGTCATCACTTATGTTGAAAACATCCGCAAGGGACTCACGGACTTCGATCCCGAAGGCGCGGCAGTCTATCAGTCCAACGCCACGGCATACACCGCAAAACTCAAGGACCTGGATGCCTGGATCGTGGAACAGGTTTCACAAATCCCCGTGGAAAAAAGGCTGTTGGTTACCAACCACGACGCGCTGGGTTATTTCTCGGACCGTTATGGCTTCACAATCATCGGCGCGGTGTTGCCCAGCGTAAGCGATGATGCCTCCACCTCGGCCGGACAAATGGCAAAATTGATCGACCAGATCAAGTCCAGCGGCGCTCCCGCCATCTTCCTGGATGAAGTCGAGAATCCCACTCTTGCCCAGCAAATCTCCGAAGAGACGGGAGCAAAGATCGTTGACGATCTACATGTCGAGTCCTTGACAGATGGCCCACCGGCCGGGACGTATATTGACATGATGAAATACAACGTAACACGAATCGTGAATGCGTTACGCTAGTTCTGCAATGAAGGGATATTTACGGAAACTTGATGAGTATCGAGGATGGCAAACGCAAAATATTTTAAGTCTGTGCTCATGAAACAGCCCTAGAATTGATGGATCCATTCTGATGGTTCTAAAACAATTTCTCTGTTTCCTATTATGCGTCTGCACATTGTCATTAAGCGCCGCCTGCTCAATACAACTTAACCAGGAGACATCGACAACGCAAAATGAGTTATCGCCCGCCGATGAGGCGGCCAATATTCCTGTCACCTGGGGCAGCCTGAATCTCACGGGAAGGCTGATTTATATTGTTGCTGACTTCAAAGGTGGCAGTTCCAAAGGGGGCTTACGCGTTGCTGTGCGGTCGCTCGATCTGGTTACTGGCAAAGTGGAGACGATTTTTGAAACAGACGTGGGCGGCTGGATTCGTTCCGTGGCCGTTTCGCCAGATCTCCAGAACCTGATCATTGGGTATGCGCCTTCATCTGATTCGCCCAGTCCACGGGAGGAACTGTATATCCTGCCTCTGGATGGGTCGCAATCACCGCAACTCCTATTTACACCACCCACTGATGAAGATCAATATGATCAGCCTACCTGGTCTCCTAACGGCAAATATCTGTATTTTATACATTTCAACCCTCTATCTGATATAACAAGCTATGAGATCATGCGACTGGCTTATCCTGATGGAAAACCGGAATTTTTGTTGAGCCAGGCGTACTGGCCGCGTGTGTCGGAGGATGGATCGCAACTCGCTTATGTGGCTATCTCTTCTGTGCTTTCTGCCAATGGCCCAAATGAACTTTCCATTGCAAATGCCGATGGAACTAATGCGCACCCCATACCACTTTTAGGTTCGGACTGGACTCACAATATTATCGATGCCCCCTTGTTTTTACCGGATGGCCAGTCCATTTTGTTCAGTGCGCCGGTTCAACGCCAAAGCTCCGCGCCGAGTTGGGTCGAAAAAATCTTCGGTGTGACTGTGGTACATGCACATGGTTTCATTCCTTCCGATTGGTGGTCGGTGCCCCTCACAGGTGGCGAGCCTGTCCGATTGACTCATGTATATTCACCAGGGTTGTTTGCCAGTCTCTCCCCCGATGCGAGATATATTGCCAGTTATAGTTCCTCGGGAATTTTCGTGATGAATCCCCAAGGCAAGAACCTGACTCAAATCGTGAGTTATACGGGCGGCATATCTGGCATGGTATGTTGGATTCCGTGATGCCTGTTACTTTCGTTCACATCCTCTTCTCTTTAAGCTTAGATTTAACTCGTAAGTTATCGGAGCAACGTGTCCAAACGACTGAGCCAATTAATATGATTTTCATCCATCGGAGGTAAAAATTACATCTAATATTTCATCCTGATCATCCCTGCCATTGGGAAAGTAAGCAGCCACCCAAAGTTGTGTGCAGTCTTTGCAGTCTTATCCGTATCGAAACAAGGAGAAGATTTTATGAACAAGAAATTGTTATCCATGGCCTGCCTTTTAGCCATGATGGCTCTGGCTCTCAGTGTTCAAACCGTCTTTGCTCACGAGACTGTTACCGTGGGCGACTATGCCATCGAAATTGGCTGGGTGGATGAGCCACCGATCGTGGGCCAACAGAATGCCATCGTTGTAAATGTATCGGACACCAGCAGTGGTGATGAAGAACCGGTGGAAGACGTGTCTTCTCTAACCGTTACTGTTTCTTATGGCGGGCAAAGCAGAACCCTGACTCTTCAGCCGTTGGGCGAGGATACTCCCGGCCAATTCGTTGGCCCGATTCTTCCCACAGTGGCCGGGGAATATACCGTCACCCTCGGGGGCACATTGGGGAATACCGCGGTCAACGATGTTCAGGTCAAGCCGGAAGAAGTACAGGCTGCCGATACACTCGAATTTCCCTCTGTCACCGCTTCACGGCCAGGCGCTTCGACGGACTGGCTTGTTTGGCTCGGTATATTGATCGGCTTGGTTGGCGTCGGGTTGGGCATCATGGCCTTTCGCAAAGCTTCGATGCGCTAGTTTTCCGATAATCAAGCCACAGTGAAAATCAAGACCCGTATTCTCTGGTCAATGATCGTCATGTTGGTCTATAGTGCATGGGCCGCGACTCCGGTCTTGGCCCATGCACTATTAATACGATCCAACCCGGCCGCCAATGCGGTACTGGCGCAGGCACCGGCGCAGGTGGAAATCTTTTTCAGCGAATCAGTGGAAGAAAAGCTCAGCACCATAAAAGTCTATGATACCAACGGGATCGAAGTGGATGTGGGGGATGTGCGGGTCGATCCTGCTGATCCGACGCGCGTGACCGTTTCCCTGCACTCGCTTTCAGATGGCGTATATACCGTCACCTGGAAAGCTATTTCTGCCACGGACGGACATCAAACCACCGGCACATTTCCGTTTGCCGTGGGAACCGCCAACGCAGCCGCGGTGCAGGCCATTCAACAAAGCAGCAGTTCTGATTTGCCCATCAGTGCACTGGCTTCCAAATTTTTCATTTTGGCTTCACTGGCAATTCTGGTCGGACAGAGACTTTTTGTGGCATTGGTCTGGGAACCCGCGCTCAAACAGGCACAAGTAGCCCGGCCCGTTATCTGGTCCCGGTTTTATCACTTCGCCTTGATTGGTGTCCTGCTCGCAATAGGGATTGGCATCCTCTCGCAAGCGGGACAGGTTACCGGAAAAGAGTTGACGTTTCCCTGGGATCCGCAATTGGGGCACATCCTGGTTGAAACGCGCCTGGGGTTGATCTGGTTGGCACGCCTGTGCCTTGCGATGATGGCGGTCTGGCTGGCGCAGGATTCAGTCTCATCCTTGAAAGACTGGACCGGCTTCATCGTCAATCTGGGCTTATTGCTGAGTGTGACGCTGACGAGTCACGCGGCAACGGAAGCTCACCCCTTGCTACCGATCCTGGATGATTGGCTCCATTTGCTCGGGATGACCTTCTGGTTGGGTGGGATTATCCATTTGTTCACGGGCGTTCGTCAACTTCAGCGGTTGAATGGCCAGCAACGCACCAAATTAATCTCCCTCCTGACTTCACGGTTTTCGGTCAGCGCCATCCTCTTCGTCGCGTTGATCGGCGTGACCGGTTTTTACTCCGCTGCCTTGCGTGTGGGGACCTGGTCCGCGCTGCTCACCAGTCTTTACGGACATGTACTTCTTATCAAGCAAGTCTTTGTTGCGGGTTTGCTGGGGATTGCCGCGGTGAACTTCCTGATCATTACTCCACGTCTGAAGCGCGCCAGTCTGCAGGATGCTCCCGATACAGGTTTGATCGCGCGCTTCGCAACCATCCTTGCCATAGATCTCACATTGGCTGGTTTGCTGCTCGCAAACGTGAGTCTCCTGACTTATCTTCCTCCAGCCAGAATTACCCCGCCAACGACTGATCTTACTGCCAAATCAAAAGTGGATGATCTCAACATAGCTATTTCCATTTCGCCAGGCCGGGTTGGCCAGAACACATTCAGCCTGCAACTCGCTTCGAACGGTCAGCCAGTGCGGTCGGTGCAGGAAATTTTATTGCGTTTTACACCCAGTCAGGCCAACATCCCGCCCTCTGACCTTGAATTGATTGCGCAGGGGGATGGCAGCTTCTCAGCCAAGGGTGCCAATCTCAGCCTGCCAAGTAATTGGCAGGTGCAGGCAATCGTACGACGTGAAGATAAATTCGACGCGTATGCAAATTTCAATTTCAAGCTCCAGGCTGCTGGTGCTGCCAAACCAGATAGTGCAACACCCCGAGAGGCTGGCGGTCTTTTGCTGTTAGGGGGACTCTTGTGTGGACTCTTACTATTTTCTCCGGTTGGAAAACCCGAAGTGCGCCTTGCAACGGGTATCCTGCCTGCCTTGTTTATGATAGGGATGGGAATTTTTTACGTGACGCTGCCGGCCTCCACTGGCAATGAACAGGCGAATCCAATTCCTCCCAACAGTCAATCGATTGCAGCAGGTCAGGCCATATATGAAGTCCATTGCGTTCCGTGTCATGGAGAGACGGGCAAGGGGGACGGTCCACTTGGACTGACCCTTAATCCGAAACCAGCAGATCTGACCCTGCATGCCGTGCCCGGCGTTCATACGGATGCCCAGCTTTTTGAATGGATCACCAATGGTTTCCCCGGTTCTGCGATGCCAGCCTGGAAATCGCAGATTTCGGATACGGACCGTTGGAATTTGGTCAATTTTATCCGCACCCTGGCACCAAAACAATGAAATCCCGTTTCTTTTCCCTGTTTTCTATTTTGGTACTTTTCCTATATGGGTGTTCTGTTGAAATTAGTCCCCCGCTCACTGCAGTTCTTCCGATGACCAGTACACCAGCACAAGCCCGTGAGGTAACTCCCACTCCAGCGGTGATGAACATTCCTCTCACCAGCACGGCTACGCAAGATCCAAATGTCATCCCTGCTCCGACAACAGGCACAGTGCCGATTACCTGGGCCGACTTGAATCTAAGCGGGAAGTTAGTGTATACGGCATTAGACATTACGGGACCATCTGTCTCCATTCTATCCCTTGACCTGGTCACGGGTGAATTACGCACAATCATACAATTTCCAATCGGCGGCTGGTCTGACGGGGTGGTTGTTTCCCCGGACCACAAAACCTTGATCCTGGCCTATTCGCCTCCCAGAGATGCTCCCCAGGGCGCGCAGGAATCGTTATATGCGCTGCCTCTGGATGGGAGTGGCTCACCGCAACTGGTTCTCACGCCGCCCAGTCACGATGATCAATACTCTCAACCCCAATGGTCCACCGATGAAAAATATATTTACCTCGCACACATCAACTACTACTCCATGGAAACTTATGAGATCATGCGCATGGCGTATCCTGCTGGAAACCCGGAAAAACTGATCGATCGTGCCTATTGGCCACGCGTTTCCCCGGATGGCACTCACCTCCTTTATGTTGCGTTTGATGCGGACACGGGACAGAACAGACTTTTCATCGCCACTGCAAATGGCAGTAACGCGCGTCAAATCCCTCTGACCGGACTGCCAGTGCCACAAATCATCGATGTACCCATGATTGCACCGGATAACCAATCCATCATTTTTAGTTCGCCGGACGGGTTCAAGGGCTCCACACCAAATTGGTTCGATAAACTATTAGACGTTCGTACAGCTTTCGCAGACGGCTCTCTGCCTTCCGATTGGTGGTCGGTTCCCATATCTGGCGGCGCAGTAACGCAACTTACCAATCTTCAATCATTGGCGCTGTACGGCGCGTATTCTCCCGATAACAATTACATTGCCAGTTACAGTGCCAACGGCATTTTTGTAATGAAGCCCAATGGAACCGAGCTGACCACGGTGGTTAATGACGTGGGTGGAATTGTTGGGACAGTCAATTGGATACCATAATCTTCCAATGTTAATGAGAAGAACGCGTCTCTTTTGCTGGTACATTTTTTCTCTTTTGAGCCTTTGTGCCTGTTCCATCAATGTCTCGGAATCACCGTCAGCCACTTCAACGCCAACCTATAGCCTGCCTACGCCTTCGCCAATGGCTGACGGTCCAACGCCGCAAAATCATATTGGTGATCCCTCACTCCCCACCACGACCATCCCTGTTAGCTGGACGGACCTGAATCTCACCGGGAAACTCATCTATGTCAATGCACAGCAACAAAGTGACGGCAATCCCATTTTGAGCATTCAAGCTCTTGACCTCGTCACTGGAGTCATTACCACCATCTTTCAAGGGTCGGATATTTCCTGGATTTATTATGTGACGGTTTCGCCCGACGAGAAACAACTCATCATGTCTTATTCGGCTCCACCTCAAAATCATAGCTCCCTAAGCCAGGCTCTATACCTCATGTCTTTGGATGGAACCCAGCCTCCCCAGTTGTTCATCCCACCGCCTACACAATATGATCAATATATTCAGGTGGAGTGGTCGTCAGACGGCCAGTATATCTATTACGTTCACAATAATTATCAGAATCAGCCTATCGGACAGCACTACCCAGTCTACGAAATCTACCGTGCAACTTATCCTGCTGGCCAGCCAGAGAAGATCGCGGATCAGGCATTCTGGCCCAGGCTTTCTCCGGATGGATCTCGTCTGGTCTATATTTCCATGGACCCGATGACTGGGAAAAACAAAATATTCATTTCCAACACTGATGGCAGCAACGCGCAAGAGGTGACGCTATCCGGTGATTGGACTCCTGACATCATTGATGCCCCAATTATTGCGCCGGATGAACAATCGATCATCTTTAGTGCACCGAGTCCGCAACAATCTTATTCTCCCACTTGGATCGAAAAGTTGTTTGGCATCCAGGTCGCTGAGGCGCATTCCATTCCCTCTGACTGGTGGTCGGTCCCAATAACGGGTGGAACAGTGACGCGATTGACAAGCATCCAGGCGACAGCCCTATTTGCCAGCTTTTCCCCGGACAAACGCTTCATAGCAAGTTACAGCGGAGATGGTTTATTTGTGATGAATCCGGATGGAACAAACCTGACCTTGCTAATTCCTGACATGGGAGGGGTCCCGGGAACAGTGACCTGGGTTCCCTGATACCAATTCGATGTCTTCCATGATTCTTTAACAGCCATTATCGTTACCTCGTATGTGTATGAAATCGTATTGGTGTGCTTCCGGCCGTCCCATACTCATCCTGTAGTGAGCCTGCATCCTCCTCTCATCCTTCCCTCCCGGACCACCTGGTATGTGACGTATCACACAATCAATCTGCGAGTTTGTAACTTTCTTGGATACCTCAGATTTCTGCAAGTAGTAGAAGATTTGCCAGAATCTGGGGAACCTTTCAGGAGTGAAATTCGTCTCGAAAAAAATCATGCTACGCAGATGAAAGGAGGTTGTCTGATGAGAATCCGTTGGATCTCACTTATCACCCTTTTAGTATTGGCTACCGCAGGCTGCTCGCCATCCCCTCACGTGGATACTATTCAAACAGGTGCGACCAGCGAGCCGGCTGGGAATGCGAATCCACCCACCAATTTACCGAAAGACCAGCTTGTGGCAAGCCCAACTCCCGAGGAAGCCGAAGACTCATCCTCAGCGCCCCTGGCCGTTACAGTAAGACCGCCAGTACTCTTCGTTGCCCCGATCGAGGGAACTTCTTCCGGCGGAGCTCCTACACCGATCGTCTCTTCGCACGAAGGCTGGCAGACTTTTGCCGACCAGGATTTTGGAATATCGGTAGACTACCCAGGGGATTGGTCCATTGATCAAGAGGGGGAGAGCGCAAGATTCACCTCACCGCAAGGTAAGGCGATTCTCTTACAAGCTGCGAAAAATGATGAACAAAGCGACCAGGATTGTGCCAGCCTGATCAACTCTTATGGTCTAACAGTTGATACTTGCGTTAATACCGCCACGTCCACTTATAGTGCAACTTTCAATCTTGCGGCAGCCAATCGTTCAGCACAATGGTTGACCTTGTCTACTGCAAACCCGGAGGCTTTGGACGTTTATAAAGCGATGTTAAACTCGGTGCGTCTAACCCCTTAAGCCCATAAAGCTAAAATATTGGACATCGGCAACTTTACACCGATGTCCAATATTTGTTTCAGCAACACCCACTATGCTTCCCAATACCAACTGGAATTGCTAGTGGTTTTAATTACATCACATCTTCAGCCCTCCGGCTGAAGATGTGAATCGACTAATGTGGACCCATGTGATGGCGGCCGCGAAAATCGCGTAGACCATGATGAGGGCTGGATTCCAGTATGGCAGTCAAGCCGTCCAGTGGTAAACGGAATTTGATCAAATAACCAACTAACTGGCTGGCCGATGGGGAGCCAAGGCCGGTGGCTGCATCCCAACCGTTATCTGCATCGAAGCCATCAATTGAGATCGGATTGTCGTTGCTATCATACTCGAGAGCCGAGTTATTTCCACTCGTGATATCGAAGAATGACTTGGCATAAATCTTCCGCGACAGATCGATCCGGTAGAGGGCCTTATTGATGAAGCCCAGCCGCTTATGAGCTTTCTGATCAGCAATCGCCGCGATGGCAGCCCATTGTGGGGAACCTGCACTGGTTCCACCAAAGCGATACATACCCACCGGGACGCCGGGGATGTCGAGGTAGGTCAATACACCATGCAACACTGCAGCGTTGTATGACACATCGGGGACCCCGCGATCCTTGTTGTGTAGCCTGTGAATCGCCAGCTTCTGGTAAGAGGGCTCGTCATACAACACACTGAAACCACCGCCAGTGGCCAGAGTCGTGCCGAAGTAGGCCTGGAAGTCGCCCAACGGACCTTCGTTCCAGACGATCTCACCTAGATGGGTTCCAGGATCCGGATTGGCGGTTGGATCACAACCCAGTGAACTCGAGGCAGTAATCCGCAGCCTGGAGTTCGGTACCACCCACTGACGTGACCAACGGATCACTGGCTGGCGTCGAAGCCGCCTTTCCCCAGGAGTCTCCATCACAGGAGGGTTGGGCCGCGCCTTCATCACCCGAGGAAGCAAAGAGAGTGATGTTCTTTTTGGTCGCATTCGCAAACACCTGATGCTGTTGCTTGAGCAGGTCCGGGTCCATGCAACTCTCATCCTCGCCGAAGCTCTGAGAAATCACATCGCCCAGGTTATGATTGACAGCATACTTGGTTGCACTCAGGATATCGGCATCATCATTCGATTTGGCCAGCACCAATGTAATATTGGCTCCTGGAGCAATGGCATGCGCCCACAAGACGTCCAGTGAAATCTCCTCTGCCCATCCCACCATATTGTCATCGTTTGGATCAAACGCCGGAAGGCCATCCGGAGCAATCTGGGTAAACTTGCCCAAGTGATGATCGGGTGGATTGCCAAGTCCATTCAGGCCGGGCATCTCGTAGAAGGTATCATAGTAATTGAGTTGCGCCACGATATTCGGGGATTGGAAGGCATCGATAATAATAATTGTCTTTCCATGCCCATCGAAACCGGCATCGATCAGTGTATCAATGCCATAAGCATGACGCATCTGATAGGGGTCATAGCACTGTCCAACATTTTGGCCAACCTGGCAACTAAAGAGGCCATAGCCCGGCCCTGCAACATTGGCAGGAACGGCCAGTGGACCTTTCTCTATGAAAGGTGATACACCAGTTGCCACGGCTGCTACGCCTCCAGCCATTGGCAAGCCTGACCCTATAAGCATTACAAGACTTAAGATCGTACTGAAAAACTTTGCTTTCATGAACTATTTCTCCTCTAATAGTTTGAGATGGACTTACGCCGATCTTTAATACCATGTAATTATTTTTGTTTATCGATGAATATGGCACCTCCTTTACAACAAAACAACCGCCGGAGGTCTTCCGGCGGCCTGTCAACCTGTAGTATGTATGCATGCGTGCAGATTTGGCAGGTCAGGACTTTGGGCTGCGCTTTTTGGCGAGCTTGAATTTGGACTAATTTGAGTGTATACACATAACAAACACTTTTGATTAAAGAAAAATAAGAAAACACACTTCTGTAATAAAATGCTCTGGGGAACCTTTTAAGCGTGGGATTCGTCTGTAAACAAATTGTGTCCTGTACCCGAAAGGAGCTTGCACGATGAGAACTCGTTGGATTTCACTTATCTTTCTATTAGCGTTTATTAGTCTGGCTGGTTGTGGGCCCGCCCCATCAGAAGTTGGAGGGCCTCCATACCCGTTCAAGCCGTATATGCAGGAAGCCCCTTCCCAGGAACCTGCCTCGAGCTCTTCTGCAAGCACCGCGCTCCCACAATTGCCAGCACCAACCGTAGGATCGGTCGTTATCACCAACACAACAGCGACTCCCTTTTCATCGGCAAATTCCGCCTCGGCTCTGACGCCTGATACCGCTTTTCAGGATTTGACGCAACAAGCCAGGGAAGATCTTGCCAAGCGGCTAAACATGAATGTCAATCAAATTGATCTCCTGAAAATAGTTCCAGCCAAATGGCCCTACGATAGCTTGGGCTGTCCACAGGCAGATACCAACAATGCTGATGTACCGGGTTACCAGATCTTGCTTACGGCCAACGATCAGGAATATGCCTATCATACGGATGGAAAAGAGTTAATTGGTTTGTGCAATGTCAAGCCACCTGACGAAATTCGAACGCTCCCATAATTGACAGAGAAAGCCGATGCCATTCTAAAAGAAGAGCCTGCCATGAAGGCAGGCTCCCTTATCTAACTTCGTGACAGTGTGGTCATTGTTTTACACTGATCTACACTTACTCACGGACGGAGTTTGCTTATGAAGGTACCCCAGTTAGCATAGGCTGTTCGAGTACCGCCGCAGGTAAAGTCGGCAGTATCATCGAGGAACCAGGCCTGGTAGTCACAGGTTTGGCCGATGTATTCAGAGGCAATCCAGATATCCTTGCCATCCGTTACAGCCGCACCATAATCACCCCAACGAGTGCGTGGAGGATCACCGACTAGCGCCTTGTAACTGGTAAATCCATCATCCGGACCAAGTCCTTGTCCTGCGATATGAATCGGTCCAACTGAACCCCAGATATTAATCGTTGCATAGCCAGCGCTTGGATAGTAATCCTCGCCGACCACCGTAAATGCGATCACGCCTTTGCCGTTGGTGCCCATGGCAATCGCTGGATAGGTGAGGTTGTTGTGAGCGAGGGCCAGATAGCCATTCTTCGTAACACGACCAAAAAGGTGTCCCCATCTATCCACGATCGGAACGACAGCAAACCAGGCAATACCGGCTTTGATTTCATGGTTGACGTTAACGGCAGTATCGGTCGATGCCCACAGCATGCCATTTACGTACCACACTTGCTGCATACGCGAATCATTCGAGTCAAGTTGCGACTCGACCTCAGGCTGCCAATCGGGAGGTGGGTCTACAAAATCAAACCAGCAACCGAGATTCCCGGTGTAATCGGGAACCAGGTAACGGTAGGCGTCAAAAATATTGCTTGTATCATTCAGGCAGTCGGCCATGGGGATATCCCCAGCCTTCTGGTCAGACTTGGGCGGGAAAACATACGTTTCACTGGGAATCACTTGACTCTGCATTCTCAGTGAAGGTGAGCCAGTGTCGAGCGATTTGGTATTGCTCAATGCCCAGAGTCCAATGAAGCGAGCGGTGCCGGTCGGATTACCCGTCTCGGAGCCATCTCCAGCAATCGTGCTCAAAAAGTACTCGGTACCATTGGCAGCATTAGACGCGTGCCCGGCAGGAGAGATGGCAGGCCAGACAGTCCAGCCCGGTGTGTGGGCCAGGCTTAGATTCTCAACCAGGGTTACATTGATCGCGGACGGGTGCTTAGCAAGCTCCTTCTTTGAAAAGGCAAATATCTGCGCTGCGTTATAGCTGGGTCCAAACAGATCGTATTCATTGGTTGTAATGTAAACGCCATACTTGTCTCCACCAATATGCGGATAATCCTGGAAACAGGGACCATGTTTCGAGCCATCGAGTGTACAGTGATGATTAGGCGTTCCATCTGAGCCATCGTTTTGCGCAGGGACGTGATAGATCGTCCAGACGCCGGTGGGGTTGCCTGAATTGCTGACAGCGACGTCAATTGAGTTCTTGCCATTGTAATCCCCGTTTTCATCGACAAGCAGCGTTGTAACATCAACGATAAATCTCTTGTTCTCCGGATCGAAATAGCATTGCGGATCGATTACATCAGGACCAATCGAGTTCGGGGCGGGATAAGCATCCCGGTCAATCGCCGCCGGATATCCGAAGAAGGTATTTAGATCGCCTACACCTGTCAGTGCATGACCATTCGTGTTCCAAACCTGGATGACGCTGTTGACAGTCTCGACTACATAACCGTTACCAACACACAACCCCTGATCAGGTGGCTCAAGCGAATACTGGTTACCGTTGTTGGCACCAAATCGTTGATCGAAGTGATTCAAACCATCAATGCCAAGCTTAAGCTCAGGGTTTGAGCCAGCAACTTTGCTGGACTTCACTTTTGGGGCATCAAGAGGACGCCTGGGGAAAATGCCACGCCTCCATTTGAATTCAGGTCGCGGCCGGTCTACGCTTCCGGCTCCATCACCACCTTCGTCTTCTTCCAAAGAACCCGGCCTGAATTCAGGCTTCTGGACACCGGCTACAGCTGGAGCACTCGAGGTGATACTGGTGGTGCCACCTGACGGGATTTGCCGTGTCCCACCGCCTGCCTGTTGCGGAGCAGCTGCAGCAGGCAATACGCCGATCATGCTGACCAGAATAACAAGCGTTGACAAAAAGGCAAACGCTTTCTTGGCTTTCATACTATTCTCCTCTTTGACTTGTAAGAAACCTTCAATATGGATTTTCAAATAACAATGTCACAAAACGTTAACACATTTTCGATAAACCTCACCTCCTTTGAACTCATTAACGAAAACAACCGCAGAATAAAAAAAATCGGCGGTCTGGCGGCCCCGCCTGGGCGGGGTCCATGACTTTGCGCCCCCACCTCACGATGGGTTTGCCGTTTCGATTCCACTTAATATTATATTAACCTTCTAAATAAAATACAAGGGTTGTAACCTTTTCTCATAAAAAAAGGGGGAATTATCTGCATACCCCATCGTACAGTGGTTTTATCGCGCAACCAAATTCTCAGTTTCTCAGACGGTATAATTCGGTGGTGGATAACAAATCCTCCTTTGACCGCAGTTTTCTTCTCCCCATTGGTATTGGTATCTTTTCCATTTTGGGGATTTGCCTGGCCTTGAGCACGGTATACCTTGATAAACCACAGGCTGCAACTATGGAAGAACAAACAGCTACTCCCTTTAAATATCTTCTGATCGCCACCGAAACGCCTGATTCCGATCTTGAAAAAGTAGAAGTGGTCCCAACCGAGGCAGCTCCCACGCAGGAACCGATTGACACGCCTTCCATTGATACGCCTTTCATTGATACGCCGCAGGAGGGATCCCCAACCCTGCCGGCTCCCACAGCCATCCGGACCAGCACGCCAGCCAACACCGCCAGTACCCAGCAGAACCTGACTGCAACCTCAACTGTCACGCCGATCAGCAGCACGAATACGCCAAATATTTTGATAAGATATGACGATACGGATCCCAGCCTTGAGTTTGATGGCGACTGGAGTACTGATTCGAATGTGAGCAATGCCTATCAAAAAACCTTATCAGTCTCGAGTGGCATCGGCGATGATCTCATATTCACTTTCACAGGACAACAAATCGTGATTGGATACTTGGGCGGTTCGAACCTTGGCACTGCCACCGTTTGGATCGATGGTGAGGAATCTGAACTGGATCAATCCACCGGCACACAATGGGTTTCACCGGAGTTTAGCGATGATGAGCATTTCGTTCTCATCATTCACGATGGCGGGGCTTCGATCAATCTGGATTACATCAATGTTGTCAACTCGAATTAAGCTCAAGCTCTTCCAGACAGTATAATTCCGCCTTATGTCTCGACGTTTCATCATGTTCTCGATTGCCATTATTACTGCCATCGTTACTGCAGCCGCTGCCTATTACTATTACACCTATCGACCCAATACAGCGCGCATGCTTAAATTCCGGCAATGGATTCAGGATCCCGTCTCTCATTCGGACTGGAAACTGTTCGCCGGAAGCCAATGCGGTTCCGCCCCGTTTCTTTTCCCCACCGATGGATTTGTGGGTTTCCTATGGGGAGACCCGATGGGGCACCTTCATATTCACCAGGGCATCGACATCTTCGCGGGAACAGAGGTCGGCGTCACGCGCGTCGTCGCGGCTTATCCCGGATACCTGACGCGCCTAGCAGATTGGAAGTCCGCCGTTATCGTACGCGTTCCTGATGATCCGCTTCATCCCGGGGGACAGGTCTGGCTTTATTACACTCACATGGCCGATGAATTCGGAAATTCGTTTATCTCTTCAGAATTCCCGGCTGGCACATCCGAAAAATTAATTGAAGCCGGCACCTTCCTTGGCTATCAGGGAGATTATTCCGGCGACCCGAATAATCCGGTGGGCGTCCATTTACATTTTTCCATTGTCAAAGACGATGGGAAGGATCATTTTAAAAATGAACTTGATATCAACAACACCCTGGATCCCTCGCCTTACCTGGGTTTACCGTTGAACGCCAACGAAAACCGCGATCGCGTTCCGTTATGTGAGCCCCCCCATGACTGACCTGAAGGATAAAGTTGTTTTGATTACCGGGGCGGGCAAAGGCAGCGGACGCCTTCTCGCCGAATCATTCGCCAAACGCGGCGCCACCCTCGCCGCAAATGATATTTCACCGATCAACGTCGAAGAGGTTGTTGATCATATCGTTGCAAAAGGCGGCCGCGCCAGAGCCTACATTGATGATGTCGCCAAAAAAGTAGGGGCACAAAATATCGTCAAACAAGTGGAAGATGATTTCGGTCGTATCGATATCCTGATCAATCACGCCGCGGTGGAACCGCATGTTCCTCTACTCGATATGGATGAGTGGGATTGGCACCGCGTTCTGGATGTTAATCTCACTGGCGCGTTCTTGATGACGCAATCGGCAGGGCGTGTCATGCGCGCACAAGGCTCAGGCGTGATCATCAATCTGATTCATGGCGCCGCCGGCGCCATTGCGCTTGTAACGGAATCAGCTCGCGACAAAAATGAAGCGGCGTTCGTTGCCAGCATGTGCGGCTTGGACGAGTTTACCCGTCAGGCTGCACGCGAACTGAATCCGTCCGGCATTCTGGTTTTTGCGGTCAAGAATATTCCAGAGAAGATCATCGAGCATGTATTTGACCTGCTTGAAGTACAAGTGGAGGAAGAATGAAAGAGTTATTGACATATCGCGAGAAACTGATCGAACGGCTGGTCAGCGCGGCAAAAACATTTCGTGACATGTGTCTGGCGGTAAAAGATCCCTTTGAGCCACTCGAAGCCGAAGGCTGGAATGTTCATCAGATTGCAGCACATACGCGCGATGTGGATAAACTGGTTTATGGTTTGCGCGCCCGCCGCACGATATTGGAGGATAACCCTGAATTCCAAAATTTCGACGGGGAAGCTTATATGGCAGAACACTATGACGCCAGCGAATCATTGAAGGAAATGCTGGATGGATTTGTCAGGAACGTCGAAGAACTGGCAAAGTTATTGCGTGGCCTAGCTGTTGAAGCATGGTCGCGCCAATCACAGCATGCGACATTCGGAGGCGGTTTGACCATGCAGACTTGGGTGGAACGAAATCTTGCGCACATCGAAGAACATGCAGAAACGGTGAAGAAAGCAAAATAAGGAACATGTTCATCAAATCAAAAAAGCCCGCGAGCGGTACGCTCGCGGCTTTCATATTTTGGTGTGCCCCATCACCATAAGGCGAAGCCTAATAACTTGAAGGCCCAAACGAAAAGCGGTTCGTAGATTTGTAAACCGATCAAGGCAACCACGGCACCCAACAGCGCACCGACAACGATATCCGATAGATAATGTACACCCATGGCAACGCGCGCCAGCGACACCAACGGCGCCCAGATCCACAGTGAAATTGCCAGCCAGGACGGACCGAGTCCCAGCGCGACTACCGCCAGGAGGAAGGCGCGCGCCGCGTGACCTGAGGGGAAGGAATGCGGGTCGGTGTTGCGATAGATCTTTCCCCATTCTCCTTCTGGACGCCTCCTTCTTACCAGGAACTTGATACACAGCACCAGGACCGCCAGTAATCCAACACCGGCGAACTGCACCACAGCCCATTTCTTCCAGAAAGCATCGCTATTCGACCAGATGGTAATCAGCGCAATAGCCCAAAACCAGGAATCACCGGAATGCGCAAAAAGGATGGCAATAGCGCGCAATGCGCCTGGCTTTTCGGCCACGCGCATTGAATTGGAGAGACGGGCATCAAGTTCGAGAATCGATTCCAATCTTATTTCTCAGCCTTGAGGTTCTTTCTCGAGGTTGTTGCCGCTGAGGTCTTTTTGGAACTGCTGGAGGGCTTCGCCGTTGATTTCGCAGGTTTGGCCTTGGCCGCCACCCTGGTCTTTTTGGCAGTCTTCTTCGCTATGCTTTTTGCTTTTTGGACAGCCTTACGCTGCTGCTTGGCAAGATCCGTTCGCAGCAGCTCCAGTTGATGCGGCTTGTCCACATCCATGCAGGCTTCGGCATACGGCCATTGAATGGCGCGACCTTGAATACCGATGCGGCTGCATACTTTTGTCACCAGGTCTTCAAGCGTGATACTGCGCGTGGCCACCTGGAAGAAAGTGTCCAGACCAATGATGGTCGCCTGCCTAAGTGGGCTCTTGCGATTTCCGATCAATTGTTCCCATAGATCCAGGTGTTCGGTTGCCATGCGGATGTGTGAAATATTGATGTCCGCGCCGCACAGTTCAATACCTTTCAACTTGGTATATGTACGCTTTGAATCGGGAAAGCGCTTTTCCATGGTTTCGCGCGAGCAGACACCGTAATACAGGTCATCCTCGGTTTCCATACAGGTATCGACCAACCAATCCACCATCTCCGGCTTCAAGGTGGGGATATCTGAAGAAACGATGAGCACGTATTGAGTCTTCTCATTCAGTTCAAGAGATTTATTCACTCCTGCCACAATGTTCGCCAGCATACGTCCCCGATTGGAAACATAATGCAAAGGCTTTTTACAAGCGAGTTCACTCTTGGCAGAAAGACCCACCAGGATCACATTGTCCACCTGTCTGGCCCCACTCAAGGCGTCCAGTACCCATTGGATCATCGGTTTGCCGGCGATGTCAATGAGTGCCTTGGAATCTCCTTGCGAATACATATAAAGTGGGTCTTGCGGTTGTGGGATTCCACCAGCAATTACGATTGCATCCATATATTCTCCTCGGGTATAGCACACACGTAAACAAGTACCCCGGTATACCAGTTTGCTTGCGCCTGTCTACTCGTCTACCTGCTTCCTTTGTCTACGAATCACTTAATTCAATTCCTGCAACTGCGGCTCGAAGCCAAGTTGATCCAGAAGCTCCGTCAATTCAGGCCAGGTGAGTGGACGCTCCTTGCCGGAAACAGCCACCAGGGCGGCTTCCATCATATTCGTACCGAATGAGCGTCCTTCCAAAACCGGCGTAGTCGTGACGAGATATTTTACACCGCACTTTCGGAACAGTTCCACATCTTCCGGCGTCGTTGTGTTTGTCACCACAACCTTTCCCTGCATATTGTCTGGCATATAGCGTTTGATATACAGACAATCGCCTGCCACGACCGTCGCCCATTCATAATATTTTCCCCATTTCGGTGTACGTTGCTCCTGCTTCTCGCCCGTGGGATACACCCATTCAAAAGGCAATCTGCCGGCGACCGGCATCAGCAGCGCGGCCAGCGTTTTCACGGAACTGAGCTTATGGATGGCAATCGGAATATCCAGGCCAAACATCAGGTCGCCGAACACAGTTTCGTAACCGGCTTCGGCAAAGGATCTGGAGAGTCCCCAGCGATCCACGCCCACGGTTACCAAAACTTTGCGCCCGCGGGAGTTGATATAGTCGCCAATGTTCTTGTCCAAAAATGCAGGCGCCTTGTTTTCAAGTGTATTCTTGAGCCCGCCTCCATCTACCAGAGGCGTCTTCTCGACAAAGCGCACCATGGGCTGCACCGAATAAAAGGGATACCATTTTCCATCGACCAGCGCGCCCAAATCTGCGCCGCCTACACCAAAGGCATCCACTTTTCCATCGAGTTCCTTATACTTCGCCGCGGCGGCTTCCATATCGCCATCTGTGCCAATGCGTTCGATGCTGACCCGTTCGCCAAGCAGGGTTACTTCCACAGCTTTGTTCCGCTTGGATGAACCAATGCTGATGCTGACCGCTCGCTTCATAATAAACTACTCCTTGATGAGATGACTAATTATATAACGGAATCAGGTTGCGGCTGCATCAGAGATGGGAAGCGTGAAGAAGAACGTGGATCCCCTGCCCGCTTCGCTCTGGACCCAGATCCTGCCTCCATGCACCTCGATGATCCGCTTCACCAGGGCCAGCCCCACGCCCGTGCCCTCTGTTTTGGGGTCGAGTTTGTTAAACAAGCCAAAAATACGTTCGTAATGTTCGGGCGCAATGCCCATTCCGTTATCACGGACATAAAGAATTGGTTTATCGGCCTCTTCGCCATCGCATCCGATCTCGATATGTGGCTCTTTCTGATCTCCCATGAACTTGGCAGCGTTATCAATCAGGTTTTGCAAAACCTCCAACAAACGCGCCTTGTCACCGAAGATAACTGGCAGATTCTCCCCTATCAACATTTCAACACGCCGCTCCGTGAGACGACCCTGGACTAATTCCACCACTTCGCTGATCAACTCATCCAAAGGAACAAAGACCGACTCTTTTGTAATACGCCCGATACGTGAAAGTTCAAGTAGTTCGTTCAAGAGTCTCTGCATCTTATCGGTGGCATCGGTAATCCGCTGGACATCGCTTTTCAAACGCTCGCGATCGTTGGAGAGCGCATCCTGTTGGAGATAACCGAGAAAGCCCTGGATGGTGAAGAGAGGTGATTTCAGATCATGAGAGACGGTGTAGGTAAACCGCTCAAGTTCGGCATTTTTTCCTTCCAGCTCAGAAATCAACTGCTTGCGAATCTCCAGTTCCGACTGCAGGTCTGAAAAGAGACTGGAATTCTCGAGGGCAATGGCAAGCTGGTTGGCAAAGGTCACTGCCAGTCCGGCATGATGTTCGTTGAACTGATCCTTCTGCTTACCGTCCAGCGCGATCAAACCAATGATCTTACCGCGTGTCCGCATCGGAATGGCCAGCCAGGAATGAATATAATTATGCGGTGGTTCATGAAAATCCCGCAACTCGACCTGCACATTGTTATTCAAAATATAAGGTAGTTCACCCATCAGCAGAGGAAAAGCGGAATTATCTTCATTGACGATCAAGATCGTTCCCGGAATTTCAATCTCGGACGGCAAGTCTACACCAGTAATGATGTATTGGTACTTCCCCTCCACCCGCCAGACCGAAGCTGTATCGTAAGGAATCACGCGTCTGATCTGCTCGAGAATGCGTTGGACAATCTCAATGAATTCGAAGGTGCCGACGATGCTGGCCAGGCTTTGGCGCAGGGTTTCGGACTCCCTATTTTTAATTCCAATTCATTGATCAGTTGTTCGCGTTCACCCTCAATCCATTTCCGCTGGGTAATATCGCGGATCATCATTAATGCGGTTGCAGAAGTACTGGCTACGATACGCGCTTCCATCACGCGGGGTCTACCACCCATATTCGCTTCAAATTCAAACGCATTGATCTGATTGCTTTCGATTGCCCTTTCAAGCGCAAAGGACGTCTGCGCAGCCACCGTCCCGGAAAATACATCCTGGATGTGCTTTCCGACAAACTCAACCGGCGGCATTGAGTCTTCCATATCTTTCGGCGGGACCATGTTAATAACCCGGCCATCCGCTGAAAGCTCCATGATCATATCCGGCAGGGCTGTCAACAAGGCGCGCAGGCGTGCTTCACTTTGCGGAAGTGCGCTCCCCGCTTGTTGGCGATCAATGGTTTTTTCCGATGCCACACCTGCAGGCTGCACCTTGAATCGTTGAAAGATGGAACGTAATCTCTGCATATTCTTGTATTTTGATTTAGATGATCCAGAGCGCGCCAGGCTATCCACTGAATTTATCGCCAGGCACACCCACGAAAAGATTCCCCGAAGCAAAACAGGATACAGGCATATTTATCCGAGAAACACTTTCGTGTCATCCAGCTTGCCATGCCAGGCAATTATAACCTGATGGATACAAAGAGGCCCACGCAGGCAGGCACATTCCTTCAGCGCAGATCTTTGCGCTGAAGGAATGTCCGGTTTTACAACTGTTCATGGCGTACAAACTGCTTTGAAGTTTGCCTGGCCTACCAGCGCATTGGGCGCAGAGGTCCGCACCTGAATCGAATAATCATTGGCGTTCTTTACCTGATAGTAATCCTGAACGACCTTGGTGGTCCCTGCTTCGAACAAGAGTTTTTTTTCTGGCGACCTCTCGCCCGTACTCGCTTCCCAATGCCAGGTCACACTGGATGGCCCGCTGGTGGTTATCTGCGCGGTGATGATGACAGACTGTGGGAACGCATTACAAGCCACGTTCAGGGACGGCGGATCAATACTGACATTGATACCAGTCACCAGGATATCAGGCGGTCCCACAACGGGCAGCGACACCGTATCACCTTCCACGCTGGTATAACCTGCAGAAAGCCAGCAATTGGTGGAAGGGTCGCTGGGATTCCGAACATACCACCAGGTGAGATCGGTATTCTTGCCAATGACTTCAGCCCGCTTGCCCGGGTTCAATGCGCCGATAACGGCATAGGAAGTTGCAGGACCAAAGCGGCAATTGACCGGTTGATCGATCGCAATGGCAAGCGGCTTGCTGGGTGGTGAAGTCGCGGTAATGGTTGGGAGTTCGAAACTGACCGATGTTTCGGTCGGAGCAGGCGTCAGGGTAGGCAGGCTTGATGTCGGCGTATCAAGCGTAGGCTGGCCTGCCGGTTGAGGCGTCGCTGTCGTCTGATTTTGACTGGCTGCCAGATTACATGACACTGTAATCAGGGCAATGAGCACGACAGCAATCCGTAAGTGATCCCTCATCTTTCCTCCTTTGTGAATTGGAATCGTAATCGTTCGACCAGTTTGCCGCAATAGCTCTTCTGGTAGATGATGTAAATTCTATTCTGATTTATAATGGTTCAGTTAGCAGACTGGGGGGCACTTATGCCCTCCTCATCACACCACAGCAGGAGGAATCCATGAAACGTCTGTACGCCTTTATTACCCTTTTAACCGTTTTTGCGTTAAGTAGCTGTAGTCTTAAATCCGCGCCTGTGATCGGCGGACTTTTCCCCACTGAAACAGCCACCATCACGCCAACCTTCACCCCAACCCAAACAGCCACACCGACCGCTACAGAAACTCCCACCCTCACACCCAGTCCCAGCCCTACGGATACGCCCACCATTACACCGACGCCTGGACCTTTCTCTTTTTCTGATGACTTCTCAAATGCCAACTCGCTCAGTCGTTATAGTTGTAGCAAGTGTACGATCCAGGATGGAAGGCTGGTCTTTGGTCCTTTCCAACCCGAGGACAATATAGGTGAACAGTTCAACATAGTGATATGTGAAGTGTGCAAGGCGCACACATATTATCGTGTCAGCGTGGATGCAACGTATGTGGATGGGCCGACCGATCGTTTTTTTGGAATTGTTGGCCCGGTCAATATAGACGGAGACAAACTGAAGCGCGTGGTCTATCTCGGGATCTCCACCTGGCAGGTTTATGTAATTCGTGATTACGATTATAAGAGCGGACTACTCAGCGAACTCAACTCGAACCTGACAGGGTACATTTATCCGACGACCTCCACCAATCACATCATGATCGAAGTAAAACCATCCTCCCGGTCGGGCTTCGTGGATATATATTTCACGGTCAATGGCGGATTGCTATATGTCTTATATTTGCAACCTGCGGTGCCCAGCTTTGCCGGATTGGGCATGAGCTTTCATTCAATGACGGTTGCCTACGATAACTTCACCTACGAAGAGATCGAAGTGAAGTGAGCCTCTTCGGTTCACGCGCCTCCCGGCCTGCTCCCGCGCCCAAGGCGTAATCCACTCTGATAGTTTCTTCACGTGGATTGCTGGTCGATTCTTTCGAATGAACGAGGACATGCTTATCCTGTCCTCGTTCATTTCAATTTAGACTAATTGTGGTAGAATTGAACTTAGAACATTTATTCTGTTTTAGCCAAAAGGAGAATAACCATGAGCAAAAAGGTGATGGTCTTCGTTGGTACAACGAAGGGTGGTTTTATTTTCGAGAGCAACGAAAAACGCAAGCGCTGGAAAACCAGCGACATCCAATTCAAGAGTTGGAATGTAATGCATATCCAAATGGACCCGCGCGACCAACGCCTGCACGCGGCCACCAGTCACTTCGTTTACGGTCCTACCACCCACTATTCCGACGATCTGGGAAAGACCTGGACGCAGGCCAAACAGCCGCCGCTCCTCACGCGGGCTTCGAAATCCGGCAGACCCGCCAGCACTGTGGACGAAGCCTTTCGTTCCGAAGGCGGCGAGAACATCAAGGATATTCCTGAGAAGATGATCAAGGTGTGGAACATCACGCCGGGACGCGCGGACGAGCCAAATGTTTTATATGCCGGTGCACAGCCCGCTTCCTTGTTCTTTTCCAAAGATCGCGGCGAAACCTGGACTCTCAACGAGCCGCTCTTCGATCATCCGCAACGCGGCGATTGGGGACCCGGCGCCGGCGGTTTGACTCTGCATACTATCTTGTTAGATCCAACAAATGCACAACGAATGTATATCGCCGTATCCGCCGCGGGTTGTTATCGCACGGATGATGGCGGGGCGACCTGGGCACCCTACAACAAAAATGTTCACGCTTGCTTCAGGCCGGACCAGTTTCCCGAATATGGTCAATGTGTCCATAAGATGACGATGCATCCATCGAATCCAAATGTATTGTTTCAACAGAATCATTGCGGTGTATATCGGAGCGACAACTTCGGGGAAGATTGGATTGATATTGGCGAAGGAAAATTGCCCGCCAAGTTTGGCTTCCCAATTGCTGTCCATCCGACCGAGCCAAAGACAATTTACATCGCTCTGGAAGAGAGCGATGAATTCCGGATGAGCGTGGATGGCAAGTTCTCCGTGTGGCGCAGTCGCGATGCCGGTGAGTCGTGGGAACGTATTTCCAATGGCCTGCCTGACAAGGCACATCTGGTTGTTCTGCGGGAAGCCATGGCAACTGATTCCTTTGAAGATGCCGGCATCTACGCTGGAACGAACACCGGACAGTTATTCTATAGTCGGGATTCCGGTGACAGTTGGGATCTGCTGGCCGATTACCTACCACCCATCCAATCGGTGGAAGCGGCAGTGGTGTAAGGATTATTTCGTAGGACGAGACCAATGGTCTCGTCCTACTTTATTTATGGTTGCAAACACGTGGGAATCGAATCACTCGCTCCATTCGGATTCTGCGTTTCTCCATTCTCATCGTAGATCTTCACGTATTGAACGTCGGAGAATTGTTTGAGATTGTAGGTCAACAGATCGGCTATGGTATACGTCGCGCCAGCGCGAGTGCAGGTACCTTTAAGGTAAAGATTAGCAACTCCATCATCTAATTCAAACCTGCTATAGCCGGTGAAACCGTTATAGAGTGCGATCCAGCCATAGGAATATTTTTCTGTCGAGCCCGGGCCCTTGAAGTATTCATCCAGGATGGTGCCTATGACGTTGTTCGTTCTTGCCCAACGGACACCCGTTCGCTCAAACGGAGGAATATTAGTTTCATAAGCATACCGGCCCACAAAATAGACATTCACCAGGGTCCATTGCGGCGTGGAAGTGGGACGGCGCGTGCTGGTAGGAATCGGTGTGCGTGTCGGCGTATGCGTAGGAGTTGATGTACGCGTTGCCGTTGGCGAGGGAGTGAAGAATTCTGACAAACATACTGGTTCAGAGTCACTGGCGCCATTCGGATTTTGCGTTTGCCCGTTCTGATCGTAAATCTTCACGAACTGCACTTCGGGAAATTGCTTGAGATTTAAATCGATAAGATCAGCAATGTTGAAATCCCTGCCATCGCCCACGCAGGAACCTGTAAGGTAAATATGCGCCACACCATCGACGATCTCCAATTTGCTATAACCGGTAAAGCCGTTATAGAGCGCGATCCAACCGTAGGAATATCGTTCGGTCGAGCCCGGCCCCTTGAAATACTCATCCAGCACAGTACTGATAACGCGATCCGAATGTGCCCAGCGCACTCCCGCCGCATCAAATGGAGGCAGGTGGTTGTCAAAACGGAATTTATTTACAAAGTAAACATTCACTCGGGTATAGAGCGGTGTGGCAGTCGGGCGCCGCGTGGAGGTTGGCGTCGGAGTCCGTGTTGGCGTGCGCGTGGGAGTTGAAGTCCGCGTTGCAGTTAGGGAAGGTGTGAAGAATTCCGATAAGCAAAGCGGCTCAGAATCGCTCTGCCCATCCGGATTCCGTGTCTGGCCATTCTGATCATAAATCTTTACAAAATTGATCTCAGAGAATTGTTTGAGATTCAATGTCAGCAAATCAGCAATGTTGAAGTCTTTGCCTTCAGGCGCGCAGGTACCTTTGAGATACACGCGCGCAACTCCATCGCTCAAATCAAATTTGCTATAGCCAGTAAACCCGTTATAGATGGCGATCCAGCCATACGAATATTTTTCCGTTGCGCCGGGGCCTTTGAAATATTCATTGAGCGCAGTCCGCGGCAAGATATTGGAACGCGCCCAACGCAGGCCAGCCACTTCAAAAGGCGGCCTGTTGGCATTGTAACGTGCCTTGTCCGCAAAGTAAACATTGATCAGTGTATAGGTGGGGGTGGAAGTTGGCAACCTGGTACGTGTCGCGGTGGGGGTGCGGGTCGGTGTCCGCGTGGGAGTGGGGGTCCGCGTATTCGTTGGCGTACGAGTTGCAGTGGGTGTACGCGTCGCAGTCGGCGTTCGCGAAGGTGTAGCTGTAGCAGTTGGCGTCCGCGTAGTGGTCGGAGTACGCGTTATCGTAGGAGTAGAAGTCTTTGTGGGCGTGCGCGTGATCGTGGGTGTACTGGTTGCGGTAACGGTGACAGGTCCCGGCGGAGTCGGAGTCGTATTCCCCAGGAAAACAAATTGAACGGCGTCCGCACCAATGTATAGATCTCCTATGTTTGCCGATTCATCCTGGGTACGGTTGGTGAGTTCGACATATTCCTCTTCTGCACTGTTGAAATCATATTTGCCGATGTAGACCCAACCATCGGTCACATAATAGATATTCGGAAAGACGCTCTGATTGACCACGACTTGATCGTTGCGGCCCGCGTGATGAATCGTATAGATGGCGCCTTCAGTGGTGGCACGTACTGCCGGGATGCGGACATAAACTGCATAAAGACCACTAGGACCCTGCGGAAAGCCCCACTGGCCGGTACAGGTCGGCGCGCTGGTACGCGGTTTCGAAAAGCGCATCTGACCATTCTGCGCACTGCTCGTATTCCGGGTGCTCCAACATTGAGCAGGCGTTTCGTCAAAGCGCGCGGAACTATCATCGACGACAATTCCTGTCGTGGGTGCTGTGGGATAACTCAATTCCGGACCAGAGGGATAAATCTGTGCGCCATAATACACAAAAGCGGGATAGCTCACCCACAGAGATTCTTTTTGATTGCTCGGCCAGGGATCAGTCTTATTCGATTTCCAGCCATACGGATCGACTGACTTATTATTCGGGTCGCGCACCAGCAGATGCAGATGCGGACCGGTGGAATTCCCCGTAGTACCGCTGATGCCAAGCATTTCGCCATGAGGCACGAAGGTGCATCCCGAGGTGGAACAGGATTGCACCGCGACGGCACTCATATGCCCGTAATAAGTGGAATATCCATTGGAATGGTGCAGGCGAACGTAGATGCCGAGGTTGACCTTGTGATTCTGCGGATCCCACCAACCCGCGTAAACGATCTGATCTGCGTCCGCGGCGGCATACACCGGACGATAAGAGATGCCAAAATCGATGCCATCGTGACCGTCGTATGCGACCCAATCCCCCAGGCTGTAAGACCAATAGATACCCTGTCCCGCGTCACACACGCCGGCAACCGGCGGAGGGGTGCCAGCTGGTGCAGGCGAGGGACACTTCTTGCGCGCCTCGTCCCCGGTGAAGGCAACCACGCGGTTATCGAACGTGTAGTTGGGTGTGGAATGATCGAAGATGGATTCCTGGGAAGCGGTACCCGGAAAGGGAGGATAAAGAAATGGCGTGATAGCCTGTTGCGGTGCGAGATCACGTTCCGCAGAGGCGCCGCGCGTGGAGAGGAAAATTCCACACAGAATGATTGCAACCAGAAGGTTCTTGATGGAGCGGATCACGATTGGTATTAAGTAGGTTCGGTTTGATTGCGGATGCTTCACCCGCCTTACACATTTTACATCAAGGTTTGAATTTATCTTTAAGGTTGAGGTGTGGCTTGTGAAGCGGGAACAGAGCGCAGCGTGGAAAGAACCGTTTCGGTAGCAGCAAGACATTGTTCCATTTGATCTTCGATATCAACTTCGAAGCCGGTGATGATCGTGCCATCTCCGCCGGTATATGTGACAAATTTCAACGTTCCATTCTCGTATACCCTACCCACATCGAAGGTGATGTTGCCTGTATACAACATGTCGTGCTCAACTTCCATGTTCGCTGGCAAACCGCGTCCTGAGGTCACAGAGATGATGCAGGTTGGAATCTCCCGATGGCCCAGCGCGGGGAAGCCATACTGGTTGGTGGTCAATGCCCAAACATCGGGATCATAGGTAACGCGGAAAGAATAGCCCGGCGTGGAATCGCCAAGATATGTTGGCGTGCCATCCCAGACCAGGCTGACCGGCGCGTTGACCGCTTCCGTTGGCAACTCAAGCGTTGGCAAGGGAGTGTCAGTCGGTGTGGGTAATACTTCTGTGGGAGTTGGCTGAGGAGCAGATGTGGCGGTGGGAATACTGGATGGTGTGTTTCCTCCTAAAAGAGGCTGGGTCGGCACTTCAGTTGCTGAAGGTGGTTCGGTCGCGGCAGGAGGAGCTTGTGTGGCGGCCGCGCCCCCACAGGAACTGATCAATAAAGCCACGAGGAGGATACATGTGATTTGGCGAATCATGGAGACTCACTTTCGCATCCACGCGGGACAACAAGTTGATTCCATTATCGGAGGCTGAATCTTCCCTGATAGGATGTCCGCGATCTGCACTTGCATTCTACCATTCATGACCACGGTGAACGCCAAAGTGTTCCCGTTCGGTGACCAGAACGGGGTTTCGGCGCGGCCTTCGGTGAAATGTGTGAGTTGGGTCAGTTCTCCGTTTTCCACATCAACGATATAGATATTGCTGATCAAGGCATCGCTGGATTGATCCGCATGTTCGTCTTCCGGGTTCTCGCGCATCACAAACGCAATCCGCTTCCCATCCGGTGACCAATTCGCCGCGTAGCCATGACCGGCATCCGCGTCCGCCACTCTACGCGCGTTCGAGCCTTCGCTGTCCATAATCCATAGTTCTCCAACCGTGAAGGGAGTTTGTGTATCCGGAGTTTTGATGAAGGCAATTTGCTTCCCGTCTGGAGAATAACGCGCGTAGGAAGTATAGTTATACAGATCGGCATAGATCTGCCTGACAGTTTTTCCATCGCGCTGGGCAAGCCAAAGCTCGCTGCCCTGACCCAGTCCTCGCGAAAAAGTATAGGTAAATTCGCCCTGCTTGATTGAAGGTGCCAGATCGTAAGTAAACATGGGAATGGAGAGGGGGTCTTTCGCGCCGTTAGGGGAAACGCGAACGACTTGTGTATTCCCCATTGAATCCACTTTGAGATAAGCTGCCTTACCATCGGGCGTCCATGCCAGGAAGTGACTATCAGAATCGGTGATGGGTTGAGTTTGCACGCCGGCATCCGTATCCAGAAAAAGGACTGTTTGCCCGTTCGGACAACTTAACTCAATGACCATGAATTTTCCAACTGGAGTGGGAAATATGTCGAACAATCCGCAACTGGGTGGCACAGAAAAGGGGATCTCATGGAGCGGCTGAAACTCGGCAGAGAATTGGACCAACGCCGGAGGGTCAAAGCGATAAAGATAAAACGCGGCCTGCAAATTTGACGGTGCAGTTTGAGATGATCGGGGTGTGCAGGAGAAAAGGACAGTTATCAGTAAACAGTTGACAGTGAACAGTTTGCGGCGCATAAAAGATATTATACAGGCGCGTTATAATTCAACGCGATCCTCCATGAACACCAAACAACTCCTCCAACATCTCGTTGAAACTGAATCGCCTTCTCAGGAGAAAGCGGCCGTCGATCGTGTTGGCGCGATCGTGGCTGAAGAAGCGCAGACACTCGGTGCGCAAGTTGAAGTCATTCCCAATGCTGAAACCGGGAACCATGTGTTGGCACGATTCTCCTCTCCCCTTGGGAGAGGGCGACCCGAAGGGTCGGGTGAGGGCAGCATGCTCCTCCTCTGTCACATGGATACCGTCTTCCCTCTGGGAACGATTGAAAAGACTCCCTACCGCGAAACTGGCGATAAGATCTTTGGTCCCGGTGTGCTGGATATGAAAGCCGGCATTGTTATCAGTCTGGCCGCGATCGCAGAAGTGCAAAAAGCTGGTTTGAAGCGTCCCATTACATTGTTATGCACTTCCGATGAGGAAATTGGCAGCCTTACCTCCCGTGCACACATCGAACGCTTGGCCAAAGACTCTGCCCTGGTATTGGTGCTGGAAAGCGCGTTATTGGATGGCTCATTTAAGACCTGGCGCAAAGGTGTGGGTGAGTTCTGGGTCAAGGTGAAGGGACGCGCCGCACACGCGGGCGGCGATCATGAGAGGGGACGCAATGCCATCGAAGAGATGGCACATCAAGTGCTTGCAATCCAGCAGCTCACAGATTACACAAAACAGACTACGTTAAATGTTGGCGTGATTCAAGGAGGGACGGTCTCGAATGTTGTTCCCGAAGAATGCACGGTTCAGGTGGATGTGCGCGTGATGCAGCCCGGCGAATGGGAACGTCTCGAAGCGGAAATGAATAAACTCAAACCAGTATTGGATGGCACTTCAATTGAAGTCACCGGTGGATTGAACCGTCCGCCGATGCCATTTGACGATACGATGAAAGCCACTTTTGAGAAGGCAAAATCCATTGCCGCGCAGATCGGCATGGAAATCAAAGCCGGTGGGACGGGCGGCAGCTCGGATGCAAATTTCGTGGCGCCCCTCGGCGTCCCCGTCCTGGATGGCATGGGCGCGGTGGGAGAAGGCTATCATTCGGAACGGGAATATATTTTTGCTGATAGTTTGGAGCAACGCGTGAAACTGGTCTCTGCTTTGTTACTGAATTGGTAAATAAAGGGTTCTACTGTTCTAAACGGGAAAACCTTAACCTCGGCCACAGACACTTGCACCTGGTGCCAGTGCAGGTGTTTCACGAATTCACACGGAGTTCTAAACCAAATTCGCGGAAATCCGTGTAATTCGTGGCAAAGAACTTGTCGTTGCAATGGCTGATGATCGAGTAGCTTTGAGTGGTGCTGATGGTTGGTAGGGCGAAGCCGCTATCGATACCTAGCGCCACTTCTCGCAATGACAGGTTCTACGGTCCCCAGCGCGGCTGGTAATCGCAGTAATCATTATCCGTCAAGCGACGCAGGTCTTTGCCGTCGGTACGGATGACATAAATCTCACAGCCATTATCATCGCCATATTTATCAAAATAGGCTGTAAATACCACCCACTTGCCATCCGGAGAAAAAGAGGGACCCTGGCTATTGCCTCCACTGGGCGTGAGCTGATGTACATTCGATCCATCTGCATTCATAATATACAGTTCGCGATGCCAGGCTTCCCCGGAATAGGTCACGATGGATCCCCCATCGGGCGACCAATCGCTCCGCCCGCGTATGGAGGGTAGATTGGTAATCTGGCTTAAACCTTTTCCATTTAATTTAACAGTAAACAGTTGAGTCAATCCATCGCGGTCAGAGGCAAAGAGGATTTGTTTCCCATCGGGCGACCAGGTTGGGTCCCAGCCGGCAATCCCGGGAATGTTCTGTTGATGACCACCATTCCGATTCATGAGCATTAATTGATACTTGCCGTTACTCGGATTGCCATGCACAAAAATGATCGAGGAGCCATCGGGTGAAAACTCCGGTGCTGTCAACACGCCGATCCGATTCGTCAGCCTGTTTACTTTGCCATCGCTTAGGTTCAAACTGTAGATCTCATAGACATTTTGTTCGCGAAATCCCGAATAGAGCAGACTGCTTCCATCCGGCGCCAGCGAAGGATAAAAGTGACGCAGACCATCTTCGGTGGTCAATCTGCGCATGCTGGTTCCGTCCGCGTTCATGATGCAGATTTGCTCCGCATATTGCGTTTTGAATATCTGGCAGGTATAGACGATATGGCCAGTTAATTGATCGGCCGGAGATGGAAACGGAACGGAGGCAGGTTCTGAGATTGAGGTGGGGGAAGTCACCAACGTGGGAGTTGAAAAATCGAACATCGGAGTCGCGGAAGGTTCAGCGACTGCGGGAGAGGAAGATGAGGAGGGTGTGGAGGCCTGCAGCGTGGAGAACAGATCCGGAGTTGGTGTGGAAGCGGCTGGCAGATTACACCCAGCAAATAACAGAAGCAAGAAAATTGTCAGAAAGAGTTTGGTCTTATTCATAATCCAGTTCGATGGACTCCAGGTAGAATTCCTCGCCTGATAATATTTTCGCGCCATAACTGCCACAGTGCGGACACTGGATCCCGCCATTCGTCGGATGATATTTCGCGAAGCAGGCCATGCATTGCACTTCTGCAGGAATAAGACGAAAATCAAGTTCTGCTTGTTCCGCCGGCGTATCCTTGCTGATCTGCTGCCAATGACTTTGAATTGACCTCTGCTCGATTTCGGCGATCTCCCCCATTGCCAAATGCAAACACTTGACGCGTTTCGCGTTCGCCTCGTGTGCCTGCTGGAGTGACTGGTTTAGGATATTTTGAGTGAACTGAAGTTCGCGCATGATGGTCAAATTCACTGCTTCACGAAAACCGAGAGCTTTTGATTCTTTCGTGATCTACTGAAATTAAAATAAAAAATGCCTCAGGCCAGTCTATAAGCCGCATTCTGTCCATGGCGCCAAGGCGCCATTGTGCGATCATCTCTCTGGGCGGCGCGTCGCCGTGCCGCTCGGTGCGACCTACCCGGGACTGGCTTTCTCATCGCATGAGAAAGCACATATGAAGACGAGCAGTCTCCCGCCATCCGCGGATGGCTTCGTCCCTACTTGGTCTTGCTCCCGGCGGGGGTTACCTGGCCACCCACATTACTGTGGATGCCGGTGGTCTTTTACACCACCTTTTCACTCTTACTACCCTCACCCTGGTAGGATGAGGGAGCGACCTGTTTCTGTGGCCCTCGTCCGGCAGGTTAGCTCCTCACGGAGGGTTCCCCGCCCCGGGTGCTATCCGACGCCGTGCTCTATGGAGTGCGGACTTTCCTCGACCCCGACAACGCAGGGCCGCGATCGCCCAACCAACCTGAGGCCATGTCATGATACACGTAAGGGATGGGAGCGTCAACACTTTTGATCAATCGCCAAATCACATTGGAGAATCCGCGAAAAGACATTAAAATATAAGACGAGCGCAATCAAGTCCAAACAATGGAGTCTCTGTGAGTAAATGGCCCGGGAAATATGTAATTGGTTTGACCGGTAATATCGCCACCGGAAAGAGCGTGGTGCGCCGCATGTTGGAACATCTTGGCGCGTATACGATCGACGCGGATGCGCTTGCTCATCGCGTCATTTCGAATGGCGCGCCCGGCTTCCAACCGGTGCTGGACACGTTTGGCACCTGGCTGCTGGAGAAGGATGGTCAGATCAACCGGGCAAAACTGGGTCGTCTGGTATTCGGAGACGCGCCGGCTCTCGCCCAGCTCGAAGACATCATTCATCCCTATGTGATTCAGGCAGTCGATCTCTTCGTCAAACGCGCCAAACAACGAGTCATCGTGATCGAGGCCATTAAGCTGCTCGAGTTGGGCTTGCGAAATCAATGTGATACCATTTGGGTCAGCGATGCCCCGCAGGCTGTGCAGGTGGAACGTCTGGTTCGTAAACGTGGGATGAGCCGCGCAGAGGCGCTGCAACGCGTCCAATCACAAGCCGCGCAAAAGGACAAGCTGGCCGCGGCAGATGTGATCGTCACGAACAAAGGTTCCTATGATGACTTGTGGAAACAGGTCAGCAAGGCCTGGAAACGCATCGCTCCGGAAGAAGAAGCGGGTCCCACTACTCAGGTCATCTCCAAGTCTGGCGTCGCATCCTTCTCGCTGCAGCGCGGCAAACCGCGCGATTCAAAACGGATCGCAGAATTCATTACGCGCTTGAGCAAAGGCAAAAGAGCCATGAATCAGGATGAAGTGATGGAAGCTTTTGGTGACAAAGCTTTTCTGTTGCTTCAAATGGATAATGACCTTGTCGGTCTGGCGGGCTGGCAGGTGGAAAATCTTGTGGCGCGCACGACCGATTTACTGCTGGATCAAAAAGCCGCGGCGGACAAGGCCCTGCCGCTCATGATCAAAGAAGTGGAACGCGCCTCCAGCGATTTGCAATGCGAAGCCTCGCTGGTCTTCCCACCCGTTGACCTGGTCCGCTTCGATGCCGTTTGGAAACGATTGGGCTACGAACGCCGCTCCCCGGAGGGTCTCGGCGTGCAAGCCTGGGAGGACGCCGCGCTCGAATTCGATGCCCAAAGGTTCGGCGCTCTTCTTCAAGCAACTGCGCACCGACCGGGTTCTCCGCCCCATATAGGGAAATCACTTCGGAAATATTTCAACAGAGTGCATGCTTATCATTCACGCAAAAAGACTTCCGAAGTTTAACAAATTTACACAGGGTGGGAAGTTGTTGCAAATCTGTGATAGAAACCGTCATGTACGTGGCGTTCTAAGGACAGATTCAGCCAGCCAGACTATACTGAGTAGCGCAATTACGAATGGCGAATTTTCTTAATAACATCCTTTTCATATTCCAGCGCCTTAACTGGTTGAGTGTTCTCGACATCCTGTTGGTAACATTTATTTTCTTTATCCTGCTATATTCCTTTCGCGATACACAAGCCATGGTGTTGCTCAGAGGCATGATCTTTCTGGTCGTGGCCCTCGTATTGCTGACAACCCTGGTTGAACTCCCCGCATTTTCCTGGTTGATTCGCAGTTCCTTACCCGCTTTATTGCTTGCCATTCCAGTCATCTTCGCGCCGGAGATACGCCGCGCCCTTGAAAGGCTGGGCCGCGCAGGAACCGTGACCATCGTGCAGGCCGCGATCAGACCACCTGATGAGGAGATGCAGAAGGCTGTGCACGCGGTTGTGCTGGCAGCCGCGCGGTTATCGGCACGCCAGCATGGTGCCTTGATTGCCATTCAACGCCTGGACAGTCTCGAACAATATATCGAAACGGGTGTAAAAATGCGCGCGGATGTCACGCCCGAATTGCTTTTACAAATCTTCTATCCCGATACACCCTTGCATGATGGCGCCGTCATCATCGCAGATGGACGCGTCGTTTCCGCGGCCTGTGTGATGCCGCTTTCGGCGAGCGGCGTGCTCAATCGCTCCCCCGAACGACAAATGGGGCTTCGTCATCGCGCCGCCCTCGGCATATCGGAGGTCAGTGATGCGGTATCCGTCGTCGTCTCCGAACAGACCGGTTCCATCTCCATCTCCCATGCCGGCCGCATGATCCGCCGTATCGATCCGGAACGATTGGAGAATATCCTATCTGCCTTCTTCCGCCCGGACACCACCACGCCGCAGCGTATCTGGCTGCAACGTTTCTTCCCCTACCTCTTCCGCAGGGACGATTAACATGCGCTGGCTTGCTTCCAACATCCGCACTTTTCTGCTGGCACTCATTCTGGGTGTTTCGGTTTGGGTGTCGGCGGTTAGCTCGGCAGATCCGAATGAAGTACGTGCTTATCCGACTCCCATTCCACTGGAAGTCATCGGACAGGACCCCTCGCTTGTTTTGACCAGCGACGTGCCTTCCACCGTTGAAGTTTCCTTGCGCGCGCCCAGCTCGGTCTGGGAGTCGCTGGTCACACAGGATAAGTCCGTGCGCGCCGTTTTGGATCTATCCGGACTCAGCGCGGGCGAACATACCGTGGAGGTGCAGATCACGGTTTCCCTGCGACCGTATCAAATCGTTCTCAAAAATCCGACCACCGTTACTGTTCAACTGGAATCACTTTCCACCCAAACGCTGCCGCTCGTCCTCACGCTGAACGGACAGCCCGGCGCGGGCTATCAAGCCGGGCAGGCAAAATTCGATTCAAATGAAGTCTCGATTTCCGGCCCTGAATCCCTGGTGAAGAGGGCGGCGCGGGCGCGCATTCTCGTCAGCCTGGACAGCATTCGAGAAAACATCGACCAAACCGTCCCGGTCCAGATCCTGGATGCGCAGAACGAAATCCTGCGTGGGCTGACGATCAATCCCGAATCGGTTCATGTAAATATTCCCATCTCACAGCCAAGCGGATATCGCGATGTGGCCGTAAAGGTGATCGTGCAGGGCCAGGTGGCCGCTGGATATCGACTTGAGAATATTTCCGTTTTTCCGCCTGTGATTACGGTCTTCGCCTCCAACCCTGAATTGGTCAATACGCTTCCAGGAGTAGTGGAAACGCAACCGCTCGACTTGCAGGATCAGAAGGAAGATATTTCCACGCGGCTTTCGCTCGATCTGCCCTCCAACATTACCATTGTGGGCGCGCAGACCGTACAGGTACAGGTCACCATCTCGCCGATTCAAACCAGCCTGACGTTGTTAAATCAGCCCATCAACGTGACCGGCTTGCCAGAAGGGCTGAGCGCGGAGGTCTTCCCGCAGACGGTGGATGTGATCCTCTCCGGGCCGCTGCCCGTGCTCGATACCTTGACATCACAGGGCATCACCGTCTCCGTGGATGTCACCGGCCTCGAGGCAGGGACTTATCAATTGTTCCCGGATGTCAAAGTGTTGGTGGATAACGTGCTGGTAGAATCGATCCTGCCCAGCACAGTGGAAGTGGTGCTGGCTCCGTCCAACACGGCCACACCCACGCCTTCACCGTGATCTGCGCGTTGTTTGAGCAGCGCGGGATTACAATCATAAATCAGAAATCGTAACCCTTAAATCAAAATGTCAAAACCAATTGTTGCACTCGTTGGCAGACCCAACGTAGGAAAAAGTACTTTATTTAATCGCCTGGTCGGCGAACGCATGGCGATCGTGGATGACACGCCCGGCACCACGCGCGACCGTCTCCTGGGCGAAGCCGAATGGAATGGCCGCGCCTTTCACATTGTGGATACCGGCGGTATCGACCCAACTCAAGGCGGCAAGACTCCTCTGTCAGTTGGCTCGGCAGATTTTATCAACGAGATTCGTCAACAGGCCAAGGTCGCCATCGATGAAGCGGATGCAGTTTTGTTTGTCACAGATGGAGATGCTGGAGTCACCGCGCCCGATCTGGAAGTGGCGGACATCCTGCGTCGCTCACAGAAAAAATTACCAAATGGAAACTTCTGGCCACCGATCTTCGTAGTCGTCAATAAAACGGAAGCAAAACAACGGCGAGAGGAAGCGTCTCAATTCTACGAACTGGGCCTGGGCGAACCGTATCCAGTCTCCGCCATCCATGGCACTGGGACGGGTGATTTGTTGGATGTGCTGGTGGCAGCCTTCCCTGCACAGGAAGCGGAAGAGGAAGACGAGAGCATCAAGATCGCCATTGTGGGCAAGCCCAACGCGGGGAAATCGAGTTTATTGAATAAATTGGTCGGTGAGGAACGCGCCATTGTGAGTTCCATTCCCGGAACAACGCGCGACGCCACCGATACCAAGATCGATGTGAACGGCCTGGAAGTGACCCTGATCGACACGGCCGGCATCCGCAAGCGCGGCAAGATCGAACATGGCGGCGTGGAGCAATATAGCGTTCTACGTTCCTTCAAAGCCATCGAGCGCGCCGATGTCGCCTTATTGATGATCGATGCAACCACGGGCATCACCGCCCAGGATGCACACATCGCCGGCTTCATCCTCGAACAATGGAAATCCTGCGTGGTGATCGTCAACAAATGGGACGCGGTCGAAAAAGATTCCTTCACCATGGAAGAATTCACGAAGAAGATCCGCTCTGATCTGAACTTCATGGACTATGTGCCTTTGTTGTTTATCTCTGCCAAGACCGGCCAGCGCGTGGATCAGGTTTTACCGATGGCCTTGCGCGTGCAGGAGGAAAGGCTGGCGCGCCTGACCACTTCCAAGATCAACGCCGTGATTCACAACGCGCAGGACGCACATCCGCATCCCTCACACGCCGGGCGGCAGTTGAAGATGTTCTACGGTACACAAGTCCGTTCGGACCCGCCAACCTTCATGATCTATGTCAACGAGCCAAAGTTGATGCACTTCACTTATTTGCGTTATCTGGAGAATCAAATCCGCGTGGAGTATGGATTCCTGGGGACTCCCATTCGCATTGTGACGAAGGGGCGGAGAGAGTAGCAAGTGGAAAGCAAAGAATAGATTTTACAGAGACAATATCGCAGACTGCCTGGTGAATTCTGTGAGGATGTTGGTTTAGAAAATTAAAGACCTCCGAGTTTTTGAAAAACTCGGAGGTCTTTTTATCCGGGAGTGCTATAATCGCCCCAGACAACAAGGAGAATTTCAGTATGACTCTCTTTCTAGCACCAATCAAACTTCCCATTCAAGACTGGGATCGGATTTTGCAACTCGGCGCGGATAGCAGCACACGTGAGTTGCAGGACGAACTCAACCACGCTGAACAAGCCGTCGCCGAATTCGAAAAGCGTTTTGGCATGTGCTTCGCGAAATCTTGAAAAAGCCGGTTTGCCAACAAACGCCAGCTTTGAAATGCATGATGCCTACCTCGAATGGCAGAGTTGGGAAATCCGCCGCGCCGATTTACAAAAGCGCTTAGACACCCTGCATTCGCTGGAAACACAACATGGCGGCTAATGCGCTGGAACGCATTGCAATTTTGCGCAACCTGGCAAGTGAAATCATCGCCGAGATTGAACTGCTTGCCGCATCCAACCCAAACTTAATCCGCTTGCGCGCCGACCTCATCAACAGCGACAAATTACACATCAGCGAAGCATGGGACGAAGAAACTCTCATTCGTTATGCCTATTACTGGCTAAAACAAAATGATGAACTTCGCATCGGATGGGGTAACGCTCCGCATCACCCCCGAAGTTTCCACTCACCCACATCACAAGCACATTGCTGCGCAGGAGAACATCCAGCCATGCGAAGAAAGAAGTCTGGAAGGCGTGTTGCACTTTATAAAAAGAAAACTGGAAGAGGAAAGAGAAACGATGGAATAGACGGGCGGGCAAAAGATGTTGCAGATCTCGAAAATCTGTCGTGAACAAAAGCAGACGGGACTGATGGCAGAAAACACGCAAGACCACACCAATTCATCTGAAGATACTACACAAAATAAAACCTTCCTTCCCATTAAATCCAAGTGGCTGGTATTGGCGGCGATTGGTATCGGCACCTATATGTCCGCGCTGGATACCAGTGTGGTGAATACGGTTTTGCCGGTGGTCACCGAGTATTTTCATACCACCGTGGCCACCATCGAATGGGTGGTTACCACCTATCTTTTGGTGGTCAGCGGACTATTGCTTTCCGTAGGTCGCCTCGGCGACATGCGCGGCAATAAGAATACCTACGTGACCGGTTTCGCCATCTTTGTGATCGGTTCGGCTTTGTGCAGTTTATCCCCCACGCCCATTTATCTGATTCTGTCCCGCGCCCTGCAAGCCATCGGCGCGGCGATGTTGTATGCCAACTCCCCTGCCATTCTGACCAAAGCGTTTCCCGCCGAACAACGCGGCCAGGCGCTTGGACTGCAAGGCGCTATGACCTATCTCGGCCTCACCACGGGTCCTTTTCTCGGCGGCTGGCTTTCGGATCACTTGGGCTGGCACAGCGTTTTTTATATCAACGTGCCGATCGGTCTGATCGCCATCTGGTTGAGCCTGACCGTGATTCCGCGTGATGTGCCCTCAGAGAAACGCGAGACGTTTGACCTGGGCGGCGCCTTCACTTTTATGGTTGGACTGGTGATGCTGCTCTTCGCGTTGAATCAAGGACATAGCTGGGGCTGGACTTCGCCGCTTATTCTCGGATTGTTCGTCGCTTCTTTTCTAAGCCTTAGCCTGTTCGTGTGGTTCGAAAGACGCGTCCCGGCCCCGATGCTTGACCTGAGTCTCTTCAAGCGACGCGTCTTCACCATCTCGACCATCAGCCCCATCATGAACTATATCTGCATTTACAGCATACTGTTCCTGACGCCTTTCTACTTGATCCAGGCTCGCGGCCTCTCCGCTTCGCAGGCGGGACTCATTCTCACCGCACAGCCTATCATCATGGCCTTGACCGCGCCGCTCAGCGGCACGCTTTCTGACCGCGTCGGCTCGCGTCTTCCCACCGTGCTGGGATTATTGATCTTTGCCGCGGGTCTCTTCCTGCTCAGCCGATTGACATTGACCTCACACTACGGCTTTGCCGCCATCGGTCTCGCCATCTGCGGACTCGGCACCGGTCTGTTCGTCGCTCCCAATAACAGCGCCCTGATGGGTGATGCGCCGCGCAACCGGCAAGGCATTGCCTCCGGTGTGCTGGCGCTGGCTCGCAATGTCGGCATGGTGCTTGGCATCGGCCTGACCGGCGCCATCTTTACCACCATTCTTGCGCATGGAAATCAAAACGACCCGACCATGCTCGTACATGCCTTTGACATCAGCCTGATCTTCACCAGCGCTGTTGCGGCGCTGGGCGCGGTCATATCCTATGGGCGCGGGAATGATCGACCGGGGCATCAATAAAAATACAGATTAGAGATTGGAACTCTGACCCGAGGATTCCCGTTTAACTTTAAGCGATACAAAACTGGAGGATGAAAGCAAGAACGGGTGGAAAACAATGAAGAGAATTTTGATAACACTACTCTGCGGAATAATATTTCTGACGGCATGTGGGCAATCTTCGCTTGCTACACAAGTCACGCCCTTTCCTGCTGTTGAAGCCGGGACATTAACTTCTTCCTCAGTCCCAACCTACACAAGAACAACCGCTCCAACAATCACTCCGGCTGCATCGATCACGCCTCTGCCCACCATCCCCACCTTCACACCAACCTTTGACGCGCGAACGATTGTCACCGTCACCCCCGCGCCGAAGGCGGAGTGCCGGCAGGAAAATCCAAACCTTGTACCTGTATTTCCAATTCGAACCAATCAGAATTTTTTTATTGAAAACAACACAGAAATTTTGCAATATCTTAATGCAGTTGGAGAACTAAAAAGGGCGGCTAAAAGCTTATCATTCGCATTTCAGGGTAACACCTTTATTACGGAGGATGTTACAGGTGACAACATTCCTGAATTGGTTTTTGTTGATTATGCAGAAGAACCGAAGCTACACGTTTTTTTATGCGATGGTGGTCAATACCGAGATGCACTTCCTGATATTAGCGATGATCTTACTGGTTATAGTACTGCCATTAGCGCCACAGTTAATGATCTAAACAAAAATGGTATACCAGACATTCTATTAAGGACTAGCTGTAGTAGAGGGCTTGGGTGCACTTCTCTGTTTATTTTAGAGTGGAATGGGACCGAATTCATTAATCTTATAAAGCCACGCGAAATCTTTGAGGGATCCACCGAGGTGCAAATTGAGGATATCAACTAGGACGGAGCAGTAGAAGTAATCATCAAAGACAATGTGAGTGGAGGTTACGTTTATTTTCTAGGATTTCCATGGCGGCTTTCAACTCACATTTACATGTGGAATGGGAGACATTACGCATTACAAGATATTCAATATGCAGCACCCGAATATCGCTTCCAGGCACTCCAAGATGCAGACAGATTTGGGTTGCACAAAGATTATGATTCCGCGATGAAGTTATACAATATGACACTCACGGACAAAAACCTATTACCGTTTTCACGCGAATTGTCAGAACACATGGAATGGCTATATTGGAATCCAAAGTCAATCGACACAGCCACTCAACCTCCTCCTGACCTAACTGAATACCCGCGTCTCGCAGCCTACGCCGACTACCGCATCATGCTCCTCCGCCTTGTGCAGGGACATGAATCTGAGGCAGGCACAGTTTATAAAACCTTACAACAAAAATTCAGCAACGATCCATACGCTCGTCCCTATGTCGAAATGGCGACCGCATTTTGGCAGGCATATCAATCCACGTATAAAATGTACGATGGCTGCGCGGCGGCAATCGAATATGCAGTCGAACATCCTGAGATTTTAACTCCACTCGGGAGTGATTATCATGGGGCGCAAAGTCACACCTACGTGCCGGCGGATGTGTGTCCGTTTAGATAAGATTTTTTCCGGCGCGTGATTTTCATCCATTAGCAAAATATCGGGGAGGTTGTAAGATTCGAAATGGAGGGCACGATGATTAATTTAATAAAGTCTGCATGGAAGCTCGTACGAGAGAACTGGAAAGCCTATATCGTCATTAACGCCGTTTATTACGGCCTGGTCATCATCTGCATGATCTATGTCGCCTTCAACCAGAAACTTCAGGGCGCGCTCCTGAAACAAGTCGGCGCGTCCTTTACCACCGGGCCCCTGGCCTTTGTTGGACAATCCTATGCCAGCGCCCAGGTAGCACAGGCCATTCTGGTCACATTCTGCGTCAACCTCTTCGTAGGATCGGTGGCCGAGATCACGCTTCCTTCTTTGATCATTCCCTTCAGCGGACTTTTGATGGGCATCTTTCGTGCCGCGCTGTGGGGACTGCTTCTTTCTCCAGCGTATCCTGATTTACGCCTGGTGATGATTCCCCACTCGCTCACCTTGCTGATCGAAGGACAGGCTTATATCCTGGTCTTATTGGCGACCTACATTCAAGGCCGCGCTTTTCTCTTTCCCAAAACAGTTGACTTGGAGTCCCACGCCAAAGGCTACTGGGAAGGATTAAAACGAACCGGCAAAATCTACGTCCTGGTCACCCTGACGTTGGCTATCGCCGCAATCTACGAGGTGATCGAAGTGATTTTCTTGGCGAAACTCATAAGTTAGTTTCCATCCACTTTAGCGGCCGTCAATTCCATGTAAAACTTGGAACTGGCGGCCGTTTGTTATAATCGTTCCACTCACCATGGAAGGCTCGCGGATGCAAAGAGTCTACGATTATGTCGTTATAGGAAGCGGTTTCGGGGGCAGTGTCTCCGCCATGCGGCTGACAGAAAAAGGTTATTCCGTACTCGTCCTTGAAAAAGGCAAACGGTTCGAAGATCAAGACTTTGCCAAAACCAACTGGCAGTTCTGGAAATATCTCTGGCTGCCTGCGCTCCGTGCGTATGGCATCTTACAGATTAGTATTCTCAAAGGCGTGATGGTTCTGCACGGCGCGGGAGTCGGCGGCGGGAGTCTCGGGTACGCCAACGTGCTCGAGGTCCCAAGTGAGGAAACCTTCGCCACACCCGCTTGGAATCAAACTCTACATTGGGGCGAAGTCTTGCTTCCACATTACGCGACAGCACGACGAATGCTCGGTGCGGCGCGCAATCCCAAACTATGGAAAGCCGATGAAGTTCTCCAGCAAATGGCTGGGGAACGCGCTATGGATGCCACTTTCCGTGCAACGGAGGTTGGCGCGTTTTTCGGCGAGGCAGGCGTCACGGTCGCCGATCCGTTTTTCGGCGGAGAAGGACCCGCACGCACAGGCTGCCGTCACTGCGGCGGATGCATGGTGGGATGTCGTTATAACGCCAAGAACACACTGCCAAAAAACTATTTGTATTTTGCAGAGAAGAATGGCGCGGAAGTCAAAGCCGAAGTTGAAGTGGTGGACGTTAAACCGCTTCACGCTTCATACAATGCTGAAGACGGCTCCCGTTATGAAATAACGTATCGCCCCTCGACCTCTCCCCTCAAACCGCAAATGAAAGTGTACGCGCAGAATGTTATCTTTTCTGCTGGTGTGATGGGAACCGTGAAACTGTTACTGAACCTGCGCGATGTAAAGAAGTCCCTGCCGAAGTTATCGGGAAGACTCGGCACAATGGTCAGGACAAACTCAGAGGCTTTGTTGGGAAGCGTGGCGCGTCGGTCCGATATCAATTATTCGGAGGGCGTGTCCATTTCATCCATCTATAATCACGATGAGATGACACGCGTCGAGCCGGTCCGTTATCCGGATGGATCGTCGCTGATGCGCTTCCTGGCCGCGCCGCTGATCGACACCGATGTCAGTGTGCCCGTGCGTTTGCTGAGGTTTTTCGGTTGGGCGTTTCTGCATCCACTGGATTTCGCGAAGCGCGTTGATCCTGCCCGGCTGGGCACACAATGTGACCATCCTGCTCGTCATGCAACACGCCGACAATCGCATGCGCTTCCGCATGGGCAGGAGTTTGTTCACCTTGTTCCGGCGCGGCATGGTCGCGGAGGAAGAACCGGGTTATGAGGATTCACGCGCAGGTAAATGGATCGCATGCCTTGACGCGCGACTTCGCCCAACGGACGGATGGCGTCGCGCTCGGATCACTGGGTGAAAATCTATTAGGCCTGCCGACAACGGCTCACATTCTGGGCGGCGCGCCGATCGGAAAAGATGCCAGCGAAGGCGTGGTGAATGAAAACCTTGAAGTGCATCATTATGAAGGTTTGTATATTATCGATGGCTCGATCATGCCAGCCAATCCTGGTGTCAATCCATCACTGACGATCACTGCTCTGGCAGAGTACGCCATGAGTAAGATATGAACAAACCCCGCTGGTTGAGTGTCGCTGCCGGTCGAGTAGTGGCGCCTTGGCGGCACATATCGAGACCAAGCGGCGTACACTTGCACCTGCACTTGCGTGCCGGTGTCAAAATCAGCATGTAAGCAGAGCCAAACAAATTATGAGTAAACATGGTATTGGTGGTTTCGATACACTCCTCGCAAAGTACGCTCGGAGTTACTTAACCACCAACTATGCTCTTAATCCTTTGTGTCCTTTGTGGTAAAAAGAATCATGATCAACTTTTCCTCCTCCCGCAACTTTGCTCAAGAACTCGACTCAAAAGATTCACTTGCCTCCTACCGCGAGCAATTTGTGATTGATGATCCCGACCTCATCTACCTTGACGGCAACTCGCTCGGGCGAATGCCCAAACCCGTTATCGCGCGCATGCAAAAAGCTGTCGAAGAGGAATGGGGCAAAGATCTGATTCGCGGCTGGAACAAAGGCTGGTGGGACGCGCCCGCGCGCATTGGCGAAAAGATCGCCTCGTTAATCGGCGCGGAAGAGGGCAAGTCGTGGTGGGAGACCAGACCTCCATCAACCTGTTCAAACTCGCCACCGCCGCCCTGACCTTACAGCCAGAGAAAAAACGCATCATCACCGATACGTTCAACTTTCCATCTGATTTATATATCTTGCAAGGCATCGTTCAATTTCTATCTCCCTCTCCCAGTGGGAAGGGGAGACCCGAAGGGTCGGGTGAGGGCGGTCATGAAATTATTCGAATCGGTGCGCAACACGATGACATTACACCTGATCTCGCCGCGCTCGAATCTTCCATCAACGAAGATACCGCGCTGGTCACGCTTTCGCATGTCACCTTCAAGAGCGGTTATCTCTACGATATGGCGCACATCACCGAACTCGCTCATCGTAAAGGTGCCCTCGTCCTGTGGGATTTGAGTCATTCGGTCGGTGCAGTGCCGATCGAACTCGATGGGTGTAATGCCGATTTCGCCATTGGCTGCACTTATAAATATCTCAATGGCGGTCCCGGCGCGCCGGCCTTCCTGTACGTCAATAAAAAACTGCAAAGCAAGACGACCTCTCCCATCTGGGGCTGGTGGGGACAAAGTCATCCCTTCGCCTTCGACCTCGATTACCAGCCCGCGCCCGGCGTCCAGCGCTTTTTAGCGGGCACAGCGCCCATACTTTCCATGCTGGCAATGGAAGAGGCTTTGACTCCGCTCTTCGAAGCAGGGATGGAGGCGCTGCGCACCAAATCCATTTTGATGACAGACTACGCCTCCTACCTGACCAATGAACTGCTTACACCATTGGGCTTTGCGCTCGGCTCTCCGCGGGACTCTGCTCGACGCGGCTCCCATATCAGCCTCCGCCACGAAGAAGGGTATTGCATCAACCGGGCCCTGATCGAAGAGATGAACGTAATCCCCGATTTTCGCGAACCTGATAATATCCGACTCGGCTTTGCGCCGCTCTATATTTCATTCACCGACATCTGGGAAGGCTTTGATAGAATCCGTAAAGTCGTTAAAGAAAAACGTTATGAGCATTATCCCAAACAAAGATTGACGGTGACATAAACCATGCGTTCCTCACGAATTCACGCTCGCAGTATCCAACATCCCTTTGCCCATCTGATGCAGGGTGCTCGTTTGGATTCATTTGAATCATATCGGAGTGACTTAATTTTATACGTTCATGGACTTCAATGTATATCCTCCAAAGTATTCGAACGAAACGGTCAATTGCGCGAAAAAGTAACCGCCAGGCATATTCCTCTGAAGCTTTGCTTTTCGGAGATCACAAAACTGAAATATTCAAAGTTTTTCACCCAACTTGAAAACTATTCCCTGGACGATCCCTCGCGTATCATCACAGTAATGTTTACCTGGCAATTAGCCAAACAACAGGAAATCTTTCATCTCTTTGGCTTGCAGGGTCCCGTTGATGCAGAAATGAGATTTTTTACAAAACGCGTGTCTTATGAACAAGGGAAAGGTGAATCACCTTTTGCCTTCAAGCGCGATTGGTCACCGGCGCCGCCCCTGCCCGAACGTTTGCTGCCACAGACTCAATCTTTGTATCAGCGTTTCGGCGGCGATCCGATTACAATCAAAGTAGACGGCCTAGTTCATCATCACAAGCTTTTTATCGGCGGCGTTGAAATGCAGCCCAGTCATCGCCCACAAGTTGACGCGGTCCTCAACCTGGGAGAAACTCCAAGCCGTTGGGTAAGAACCAAAAGCCTGCATCCCAACGACCGCGCCGAAAACAAAGGCGAAGGTTCGCAGGGAATGTCAGCGGAGGAAATTAAAGAAGAAGCAAGCTGGGTCATAGATCGTTTGCAGAAAAATCAAACTGTCCTGGTCCATTGTGCCGCAGGGATGAATCGTTCATCAACGATTTGTTGTGCGACGTTAATTTTGCTCGAAGGACTTACAGCAGAGGCAGCCCTTGCGCGTGTGCGCGAACACCATCCCTGGGCCAAGCCCGATTCCCATCACTGGCTGGCGCTGCGCTGGCTGGAGAAGAATAAAAAGGAATAAGTCATGGACTCCAAACCCGATACGATCAAAATCTCGGTGACACAGCGTGAGGAGATCTTTGCCTCACACGCAAATTTATATGTGACGGTCAGAGGCTCCTCCGTTGTCAGCGGCAACGAAGCGATGAAAAAGGCCCGGGAGGTGAGTCAGCTCGTCGAGGCGCTGACCAGCTTTGGGCTACGGGATGAAGCGATCCAGTTGCTGGGAGTCCACATCGAAACGGCCAGCGGTGCCTTGCTCAAATCCTCCAGCGCAACGTATCGTCTGCGCGTCCGCTGTGAGAACCTGGATCAGTTCCCTGCCTTGCTGGATATCATCGCCACGCAGAAGAACACCACCCTGGAACGGATCGAATGGAAATATCCCGAAGAAGCCGCCCGCGAACGTGGTTTGGAATCGGCCATCGCAAAGGGAAAAGCAAAAGCAGAGAAAGTGGCCGCGGCCCTGGGAGTCAAACTCCTGGGCGTCTATGATTTCATTGAGAACGCGTTCGATGAAGAAAGGCCCATCCCCTTTCGTGCACAGGCCATGGTAAAGGCACGCGCGGCGGTGGCGGAGGAACCCAGCCTGGGGATGGATATTCAGCATAGCAAGATCGTACAGGTCAACCTGGATATCTGGTATCGCGTCTCCGCCTTCTGAGTTCTTGTTTAGCGTACAAAAGCACGAGGGTGAGAAGGGTCGAACGTCCGGAAAAAGACAGGCGAAACAACTCTTGTCAGTGAAGCGGGAAAGCCTGTACACTGAATGACATGAGCCAAGGACGCAAGCGGCATAGGCATGCTCCTGAAACGAAAGCACCAGCGATGCAGGCTCTGAAGGAACCACTGTCGCAGGCGCTGGAGCGGAACCGGAAGCTGCAGAAGGAAATCGAACGGTTGGAACAGATGGTGCAGCAGCAACAGGAAGAGACCGAGTATCTGAAGCGGATCGGAAAGCGGCAGGCAGCGCCGTTTCCGCGGCGGCATTGGCTAGAGAAGCCGAAACGTCTGGGACGCAAAGCAGGCAAAGGGAAATTTGTGCATCGAGAACTGCCCAAAGTGGTGAAGAGCCTGGAGACGAAAGAAGCAAAACTGCCTGGCTGTCCGGAATGTGGCCACCGGCTGCAGGCGATCCGCCAGCACGAACAATTCGTCACAGACCTTCCGGTGGTGGAAGTGAAGACCACCCGGTTTGTGACCTACAGCGGTTACTGCACATGCTGCCAGAAGCGGGTGCGCTCGCAGCCTCCCGAGCAGACCTCGCAGGCACCCGCAGCTGCGGGTGTCATGGTCGGACCCCGGGCCAAGGCACTGGCTGCCGACCTGAAGCAGCGCCTGGGGGTCTCGTATGGCAAAGTCAGTGAAGTGCTCAACGATGCCTTTGGTCTCTCTGTCAGCCGCAGCGGCTGGTGCCAGGCGGATCAGAAACTGGCTCGCACCGCTCGACCCATCTACGAAGAACTGCTGGAAGCCATCCGGCAATGCAGTGTCGTGAAGGCGGATGAGACCGGCTGGCGGATCGGGACGCTCTCTGCCTGGTTGTGGGCTTCACCCATCCTGATCTCACCGTCGATACCCTCCGCACCAACCGCAGCAGCGATGTCGTCCTGGATCTCCTCGGCACGCACTTCTCCCGCATCCTGACTTCCGATGGGCTGCTGTCCTACGACGTCCGCCGACTGAACGACTGGCTCAAACAGAAATGCCTCAGCCACTTGCTGAAAGATCTGAAGGAGATGGACGAGACCAAAACCGGACGAGCGCTGCACTTCGCCCGCCAGGCCACCAACCTGCTGCAGGAAGCATTGGCTCTGAAGCGAGAGAAACCGTCTCTCTCCTCTCCCACCTTCTCCCTACGGGTTCAGAATCTTGAAGAGCGCCTGGATTGCCTGATCGCCTCCTCCCGGCGCTTCTCCGATGCGGATAACGCTCGCTTTGCCAAACGCCTGCGCAAGCACCGGCCGCACCTCCTGCGTTTCCTGTTTGTCGAGGGCCTCGAGCCCACAAATAATCTGGCAGAGCGCATGCTCCCACCTGCACTCATTACTCGCAAGACCAATGGCTGTAACCCTACCAAAGACGGCGCAGCGGCTCATGCCGTCCTCTCCAGTGTTCTGGTTACCTGCCATCAACAGTCCATGCCGCTCCGCGACTACCTCGTCCAACTCCAGCAATTCGGCTCTGCGCCTCCTTCCCTCGTTGAACGCTTAACAAGTACCCTTCTGATCTAGCACCTTTGTTCTAATAATGATAAAATCGCTCTTTGCCCAAAAGGAGAGAGCGATTTATGCCCCCAGAGACCATTCTCGCTGAGGATTTGAGTAAAACTTATCAAGTGCCCGAACGTGAAGGCGGGTTTAGCGCGGCCGTGCGCGGCTTCTTCAAACGCAAATACAAAGACGTGAGAGCCGTGCAACAAGTCAACTTCAAGATCACACGTGGAGAAATCGTTGGTTTTCTCGGCCCGAACGGGGCAGGCAAAACCACCACCCTGAAAATGCTGTCCGGCTTGCTGCATCCCACCGGCGGCAAAGCGCACGTACTTGGTTTCACGCCCTGGGAACTCAAGACGGATTATTTGCGCGCCATGACGCTGGTTATGGGACAGCGCAATCGTTTGTCGTGGGACATCCCGGCCGCAGATTCATTCCTTCTCAATCAAGCCATCTATCGTCTCTCGGACGAAGAGTATCAGAGGAACTATAAAGAACTGGATGAACTGCTCGAACTCGAGCCGCTGATGAAAAAGCCGGTACGCAATCTTTCCCTCGGCGAACGGATGAAATGCGAGATCGCCGCAGGCCTGTTGCATCGTCCCCAGGTGCTGTTTTTGGATGAACCAACCATAGGACTTGACATTACTGGTCAGGTACGCATCCGCGAGTTTCTGCGTGAATACAACAGACGTACCGGCGCCACGATCTTATTGACCAGTCATTACATGGCGGATGTCACAGCTTTGTGCGAGCGTATCATCATGATCCATCATGGTCAGTTGAAATACGATGGCGGCATCAATGAACTCTCGCGCAAGATCGCGCCGTTCAAGTTGATCGGCGTACGATTGGCCGAGGCTCATTTACACGATCTGACGAAGTATGGCACGCCGGTACAAAACGATGAAGATTGGGAGAAACAATACATCGAGGTCAAAGCCGAGGAGGTGACCCGCGTCACTTCCCGCCTGCTGGCTGATCTGCCTGTCCATGACATCACCATCACCGATCCGCCCATCGAGGATGTCATCGAGCAGGCGTTTAATCAATAGTGATTACCGTCATTGCGAGGAAAGAGGTGAATGATGTTAAAAATCTTCCAACGACTCTGGCTGGTCAATTGGGCGGAGCAGTGGCAATACCGCGCCAACCTGATCATGTATCTGCTCTACTGGCTGGTTTCGCCCATCATCTACCTCGCCGTGTGGACCAGCATCGCCAATAGCAAGGGCAGCGTAAACGGACTCACCGCCAACGATTTTATAACTTACTACCTGACCTTGTTGATCGTCGACCAGATTACAAGCAATATCGTCATTCACACCTTTGCCTACAAAGTTCAGGATGGAACTCTTTCGGCTGAATTGATCCGTCCGATCCACCCCATGCTGACCAACGCGCTGATCAATAATATCGCCTTCAAGGCATTAACCATTATGGGATTCGTCCCCATCTGGGTTGTTCTATTTTTCCTCTATCAACCTGATTACGGCAATTTGACGCTCAGCGGCATTTTGTTAGCCATTCCCGCCGTGATGATCGGATTCCTGGTCGGCTTTTTGCTTTCCGCGGCCATCACTTCTCTGTCTTTTTGGACGACGCGCGTCTATTCGATTCATGAATTCTATTACGCGTTGGTGCTTTTGTTCTCAGGTCAGTTCGTGCCCCTTACGCTCATGCCAAAGCTCGTGCAAGATATTGCCCAGTATTTGCCCTTCCAATTGCTCATTTACTTTCCCATTCAATTGATCCTGGGAAAGCTCTCCAGCGCACAAATCGTACAAGGATACATCAGCGGAGTCCTGTGGCTGGTGGTCGCCATCGTCCTATTTAATTGGGTGTGGCGCAGCGGCGTAAAGCAATATTCAGCGGTGGGAGCCTGAACATGAACACCATGAAATTGTTGTCTGCATTCTTAAAAGTCAACATTCAAATGTCGCTGGCTTATCGCGCGGATACGGTTGTCAACATTCTGCTCAACATCATGTGGTTGGGCTGGGAGTTGTTGAGTCTGAGTATCATCTTCAACAACACAGATACGATTGGTGGCTGGGGCTTCGGAGAATTGATCGCCTTGCTGGGTGTGTTCCGCCTCATCCATACGTTGATGATGTCCATCATCTGGCCCAATACCGAGAAATTCAATCAGAGCATCCGTGATGGCTCCATGGATTACACCCTCCTGCAACCGGTTAACAGCATGTTCCTGGTTACTTTTTCTCGCATCACCATTTGGCGATTCTGGGATCTGATCCTTTCCATCGTCTTAATCGCGGCAGGCATCAACATGGCGGGAGGAACGACGACACCGCTTGACCTCCTGACCTTTTTCCTGCTGACCGCTTCAGGCTCCATGATTATCTACAGCCTGTGGATCGTGTTGATCGCCCTGACCTTCTGGTTCACCAAATTCGATAACAACGTGACCATCCTACAGGCGCTGTTGGATGCGGGGCGTTATCCTGTCACCGTCTATCCAGTGTGGCTGAGGATTATCATAACGTTTATCATTCCCATAGCAGTGGCAACGACAGTCCCGCTGCAAGGCCTGCGCGGCGATTTGACAATTCCTCGCGTACTTATGTTTCTTGTCATTAGTATGCTCAGTTTTTTGGTTGCTTCGCGAGTATGGAAGGCAGGCTTAAAACGATACAGCGGGGCCAGTAGTTAAAAAGAAGGAATGGGATAGTCCCATTCCTCAGAACTCCGATCAATGTTTCTGATTCACTCACTCACTAAAACATACGTGCCAGGTCCGGGAACTGTAATAACAAAATAGCCATCCATTACATCACTACCTGCCATTAATGCCCAGGCGGAACCATTCCAGAGCTTGACAGCCAGTTCCGCATCTTTCATCTCTTCAGGGATCGGGAAAGCCAGCGTAATGACCAGATTGGCAGTCCGCGCTCCTTCAGGGGTAAGCACAACCATGAAAGCTGAACCAAAGACGTCACCCTCATCCAAAAGGCTAGGTAACTGATCCTGTGTTCTGGCGATGATCATATAGAGGGCATCATCCTGAGACTTCTTGTGATGTCCACCAGCGGGCGAAGCAGAAGTACAGGCCGTATCATTGAACTGCGCACTACCGTTGTAAGCATAATCGCCGCTGGAATTTAGACCATCAAACGTGACAGCCACAAGAGATAGGGGGCCATTCACGTCTACAGCATCGACGCCATAGTTCCCATTGCTGTTGAATTGACTGCAGGTGACAAACGCATTACCACCAAGCGCGCCCAGGGAGGCACCATCCTGCGTATTTCCACTGGCCGTCACATTCATCAGGGTAACGTCCCCATTCTGGGAATAACCATATAGTCCGGACCAACCATTATTAAGAAACTCTCCATCCGTGATACTAATATCGTTGTTCGCTTCCACGGAAATACCATGCTCACCGTTTCCATTGGCGACAACATGAATCAGCGAGTTATTGCCGTCAGAATTATAGACAATCAAACCTGTCCTGGTATTCCCATTAAACACGCTGTTCATGGCATTGACATCACTATCAAGCGTTCCTACTCCATATTCGCCATTTCCATTGGCATTTACCTGATCCAACGTAACATGGTGATAATGAGAATTGATATACAGTCCAGTCATGCCATCATTATTAAATGTACTATTGGTCACATTGACATCGCTATAGGTATCAACCAGGCCACCATATGTGGCGTTTCCGCTCACATTCGTATTATTAAGTTCAACATTGCTGTTAGAATATATTTCCAGGCTGACAAAGGAGCTGGAGTCCTTCACGACCACATCATTGACGTCGACACCGCCATTTGCTTCTATGTATACCGTGCCCGCAAAGGTAAATCCTTGAAGGGTGAGGGAATTGGCCAAATTCGTAACTTCAAGATCCCCATTAACAGTTGTGGTGCTACTGCCGCCCAAGCCTGCCAGAGTCAAGTCGCCCGGCGTTGAAGTCCAATCTACGCCATCGATCTTTAGATCTTCATTATACGTACCGCTTTCCACATAAATTGTCCCGTCATCAGGTGTGGCATTCATGGAAGATAAATAATCAATGGCCGCCTGAATCGGGCTGGAACAAGGCTGATTGCCACTTGTCCCCGGGTCGCAATCAGCAGCTGAGAATTGATAAAGAGTACCGCCCACGGTGAAATACGGATCAGGGACAGAGAGCGTATCCGCGGCGGATTGGGATGCCAAGGGTACGGCATCATTATTCTCATCCAAAATAGTCAAACTAGTATCAGCAGGTAATTGCGTTAATACGTCGGCAGTACTCGCAGATTCATCTGTAGAAACTGGAGTCTGCACGTCTGCTTCCATCGCTGCAACTGGTTGATCAGTCGGCGATTGGACAGGTTCCTCCGTTGCACTTGGAGAGGTCGCTGCACTATCTAAAGATGCAGGTACATCTGTTTCCGTTGCTACACCTGCTTCATCCGTGGGCGGCTGAACCGGCTCTTGAGTTGCGGTGGGAAGGGGTGTCGCCTCATCTGCCGAGGTGGGTGTATCCAATGCTATTGGCGGCTGGATAGGCTCTTCAGTTGCAGTTGGGGGAGGTGTCGGGTCATCCGCTAATGCCGATATGGCTGGTAATGTACTTAACAATAAGATAACGACGATGAATACCACAACAGCCTGCGATAAGAACCTCTTGAAAGTAAAAGGGACAGTGTTCACAATGTTTTCCTTGCAGTCGAGTGATAAAACAGAGGCGCACAAAAGGATTGTCTTTCGCGTCTCCATGCATGGTGTAGCCATCCCCACAATCAGTTGTTTGACCAGGTCAAACTGTCTTCATTTTGAGACAAATAAAGATAATTGCATCGAAGATGTGATTGTCTATGCGCCTTGCGTTTTTGTTAAGTCCAAGACGCATTTATTTTGTAAACGTTACACTCTTTTCATTCAACGCCTCCCTGAGGAATGGTGGGTTATATACTCTCTCAACTGGTCAACAGGATTTTTAATGAAAAAATAGCCAGAGCGCAAACTCCCTGGCTATTTTCAAACGATTTAGCTGGTACGATCAGCCGTTGGCCGCTCTTTTCAAGACTTCATCAAACTCCGCGTTGATATTAAGCGGCGCTGTAAAAATTAATTGATATCCATCGGGGTCACGGATGGTCAATTCACGCACATTCCAGGGCTGATCCAAGGGCCCGGAAACAATCTCAGCGCCCATCTTTTTCGCTTGCTCAGCAATAGCACCGACACTGTCCCCGAAACGATCGAACATACTGAAATTTAGCGAGACACCCGCGCCTCTAGGTTCCGGAATCTCTTTTCCATGTCTGGGCCTTGCGATCAACAGATCCGCAAATTTCACCCAACGCAAATGGACAAGAGCAGATACACTGCCAGGTCCCGGCATGGTAAAGATATGTTTGAAGCCAAGCTCCTGATACCATTTGGCAGATGTTTCGAGATCCTGAACTATCAACATCGGGAACGAGGGCATGGGATAGATTTCTTCTGTCATCTTATCCTCTCAATCTTATTTCTTCTGCTTTTCCACATAGACCTCCACTGCCTCACGGAAAAACCCGGCCAGTTGCGGATGCATCTTATCGAAATTTGCCTTGAAGCGCGGATCGTCGTTATAACCATTGGCAAGAGGCAGCAATTGATCAAGAGTGGGAGTCCAGAAATATTCCAGGTGCGTTCGCCAGCGTTCAACAATGGCTTGCACTTCGGGACTGTCCGTGCCTTTCGACATGGCGGCGATCATGTCAACGTAGTTCCTGCTTCCCTCTTCCATGATCTGCTTTTTTGTCTCGGCAGAGTAGCTTTTCCATTTCTTCATGGAAGCACGCACGCTTTCGGTACCATACAGTTGCTCTGCTTCGAGGGCGTATTTCTCCTGCTCCTCCTCGCTAAAGCCCTCAAAGTATGCTTTATCGCTCATCGTCTTGTTTCCTTTCAAATGATTGATCGTATTGTCCACTGTACCGATCAGACGGTTCAGGCGCGCCACCTGTTTCTTGAGCGCGTCCCGATGGCTTTGCAGCGCGCCCAGCACATCGAAATCACGGCGTCCCATGATCTTCTTGATGTCGTCCAGCGGAAGATTTAGTTCGCGGTAGAACAAAATCTGTTGTAATTGCAACAGGGACTCCTCCCCGTAGTAGCGATAGCCGTTATCGCCCACACGAGATGGCTTGAGAAGTCCAATCGCATCGTAGTGATGCAGAGTGCGCGGCGTAACGCCCGCCAGTTTCGAGAGTTGTTTTACTGTGAACATGGGGTTATGTTAAACCCTGACGTAACGTTAATGTCAAAGAGGAAAACAAAAATTGCGAGCTACTCCACGCTCTTACTATCCTATGGGAGCCCCCAAAGAACAATTTTCTCTTTATAGCCCTGTTTCTCAGGATCTTTTTCAAACGCATTGAAAGTAGACATTGATCTCGAAACTAGAAACTGTCCACCGGAAGAAAATTCGAGACTAATCACGCGACTTTTGTGCCCGGTCAAATCAGCCACCAATTGGAAGTTGTTGGTTCGCCAAATGCGAATATGACGATCCTGTCCTGCAGCTGCGAGCAAAGTATTATCTGGAGAATAAGCAACCGCAAATTCTTTATATCTCGGGTTGAACTGCTCAATGATTTTTCCCGTTGTTATATCCCAAATATGTAGCCCGCCTGCTTCTGCAACAGCTAAAAATCTGCCATCTGATGAAAAGACCATATCCTGAATCGGAGCCTCACTCTGATCAGGAATAAATTTTTCATTCCAATCGGTGGTACTCCAAATGCGTACAATTTCGTCCTGCCCGGCCGCGGCCAACAATTGGCTGTCAGGTGAGAAAGCAACTGTATAGATTTGAGCAACAGTATTGATTTCATTAGGCTGGATTTTTACCCCAAACACACGACTTAGATCCTCGGCGTGATAGGCTCGAACTTCACCATCAAGGAAACCTGCAGCTATTAGAGTACTGTCAGGTGACCACTCAAGGTCACTGATATGAAAATCTAGTTCCTGGGTTTGGTATTGAGCTTCGAAAAGCCGCCGACCAGTATTGGATTGGAACGCCGCAAGGACAAGCTCCTTGAGTTTATCGGAAAAAGCAACAGCAATAAATAATTCACCCGATGGATTAAGAGAGATTGGACTACGCACCGAAGAGGCGCCTATTACCGCCGCGGATAGAGGTAATAAACTCTTGATATCCCAATAGGCTAAAGTTGGATTTTTGTCATCCACGTAAGCGTTCGCTATGATCAAAGAATTCCCGTCTGAAGAAAACGTCACATAGTTAAAACCGTCCAAGTTCTCAAATTCATGCAAGGCCACCATTTGACTGGCATTCTCTGCGTTAATCTTAATGATAGGTGGCAATGTCGGCGAAGGCTCCAAGGTTGGCGTAGCAGTATTAGTCGGACCAGGTGTTCTTGTGGGAACAATGCTCGCGGTAGCGGTTTTGGTTGCTGGCGTAGGTGTTTGTACAGATTTCTTTTCACCGCAAGCGGTTATGTAGAAGAACAAGCACGAGTAAAAACAGGATTAAATGTGAGACTGTAGCAGATCTACCGATGGGCAGGCACAGTGAGGTTGAACCGGCTTTCGGCAAGTCTAGACAAGCCTTCTTGGAAGTAATTCCAAGGCAATATCGCCAGAATCCGGCCAGAAATTGCACGAAAAACAGGAACTGGCCCCGTTTCGCATCCAACGGCACACAAAACTTGCAGTTTTTTTTGAAAGATGCCTTTACAAGTCAGTATCTGTGCTACAGTGTCTTAAATGTTTCATTGATACTTCTTCCTGAAATATTTCCGGCTTGTGCAATAATACACAACAAGTAATACACTTGAGTTTTTATCTGGATTACAATCTGACTTATGCACATTCTGCATACAGATGAAAACATTCTCGTGATCAACAAACCTGCTGGACTGCCTGTCCTGCCCGATGGCTGGGAAAAAGATGCGCCCTATCTCGTAAAGTCGTTGGAAGAACAATTCGGCAGGATATTTATCATCCATCGTCTCGACAAAATCACCAGCGGAGTGATGGTCTTCGCCCGCGATGCGGAGACCCATCGTACGCTCAATCTGCAATTCGAGAATCACCAGGCGGAAAAAACATATCACGCCATCATGCAGGGAAATCCAAAATGGAATGAGAAGATCACCAAATATCCACTTCGTGCGAACGTGGGACATAAACACCGTACGATGATAGACGATAAAAACGGAAAACATTCGGAGACGCGCTTCAAAATCCTTAAACGGTATCAGGAGGCGGCTTTGATCGAGGCGCGGCCAATGACAGGTAGGACACATCAGATCCGCGTCCATGCCTATGCGTTGGGGCATCCACTCTTGGGAGATCTTCTGTATGGAGCCGATAAAACGGATTTGATCGCGCGTCCGGCATTGCACGCCCAGGCACTGGTCATCGAAATAAATGGGGAACGTTTCAATTTCAAGGCCGCCTATCCTGATGACTTTCGGGCAGCTTTGGAAGGTTTGAAACGCTAAATCTTGTGTGGTATGCTCAAGTCGTTATGATTCCCCTGCTTCCCAACCTGAGGATTCTGCCTCTTGAATCTTTGATTCTGCATGAAGAACATGACCATCAACGCTCGCAACCGCTGGTGAAGCGGATGCGCTCAGCAGGCATCCTGCGCAACCCACCCATCGTGATGGCGCTGACAGATGGAACAAACCGCTACATGGTGCTGGACGGCGCAAACCGCGTGACCTCATTGCGGGAAATGGAATTTCCACACATCGTCGCACAACTGGTCGATGCGCAGGACTCACAGGTAAATCTACAAACCTGGAATCATATCGTCTGGGGATTAAGTCCCAAAGCTTTGGTCAGCAGAATTGGAAAAATCAAAGAACTGGAAATCATCAAGGTCAATACATTAAAATCTCTGGACGCGCCGAAGTATGTGCCCGTCCAAATTCGTCTGCCTGATGAAAGGCTATATATTCTGGCAGAGACACCCTGCGAACTCGACTGTCACATCAACACCCTTCATCAAATCGTGAACACATACAAAATGCATGCCTCTCTGGATCGCACCAGCCAGACGCGCATCGATGGGTTCAAAAGCATTTATCCTGATCTGACCGCGCTGGTGATCTTTCCCAGTTTCAAAATCAAAACTGTGCTCAAACTAGCCGCGCAACAAATTGTTTTGCCCACCGGCATTACACGTTTCACCGTTTCACCGCGTGCCCTGCATTTGAATTATCCTTTGCACGAGTTATCCAGCGGCAAGCCGATCGAATATAAGGAAGAGTTCCTGAAGGAATGGATCGAAGAACGTGTGAAAAAGAAAGGCGTGCGACTTTACACGGAAGCAACTTTCCTCTTCGACGAATAACAACTCAACCATCAAAACAACTATGGATTTCTTTTTCCCTGAAGATAACCTCCAGCGTATGACACCGGAAGAGACGCGCATCACCTCGCTGACCGCAGAGCCGTATCCCGACGGTTATCGCTTGCGTGTGGATATCGAGATGACACCCTTTCAAAAACGCCCGCATTTGGAAGTCGTGCTCAACGACTCAGATGGGGAAGAGGTGGCTTCGTCCAGCATCATCGAGCCGATCAGTTGGAAGATCGAGTTCACCATGCACATTCGCGGCGAGTTGAAAAATCCTTATATCCTGGAAGCAAAGCTTTTCTATCCTGATGGACCAACTGCCGAGCCGCAAACTTATTCATTCAATGTGGAACCGCCTCATCCGAAGCCCGAGGCTGATTCCGCTTCGTAGAACGCTCAATGCCGAAAACATTTCCCCGCTTTCTCCCACTGATCACAATTCTTTGCATCCTTGGTCTGTCGCTGCTGGGCTGTTCGCAAAAATCGACAGAGACTCCTGAGACGACCGCCACGCTCGAACCCACCGCCACCGCAAAATTCATTCCTCCCACTCCGCAGAATGCACAGGAGATGGTAATCTTTTCCTTTGAAGAAGATGGCTACGCTCATCTCTTTGGCTACATCCCGGAGGCAATGCCGTTGACGCGCCTCACCTCCGGCGACTGGGATGACATCGCCCCCGCGCCCAGCCCGGATGGAAAAAAGATCGCTTTTGTCTCCAACCGTAATGGGTTTTGGGACTTGTATCTTCTGGATTTGGAAAGTGGCGAGGTATCGCAACTCACCGACACACCTGAATACGAAGGTGCGCCATCCTGGTCACCGGATGGCGCGTTCCTCGCCTTCGAATCCAACGTGAACGATGATCTGGATATCTTCGTCGGCCCAGCGGATGATCCGTTGAATGACCCGGTGCGGCTTACCACCTCATCGGCCTCTGATCACTCTCCAGCCTGGGCACCGGACGGCCGTCACATCGCCTTCATCTCCGATGGCGAAGTCATGCTGGCGAATCTGGATCAAACTACTGATAGCCGCTTTCAAGATCTGAGCAATACCGACTCCGCTTCCGAGTCGCATCCGGTCTGGTCTCCGGACGGACGGCGGCTGGTCTGGGCCTCCTCATCGCAGAGCATCGGGTTGAGCGGCGTTTATGTCTGGGATTCGACGCGTGACGTTCCAGCCGTTTGGGTTGGGGATGGAGATTGGCCAGCCTGGAATCCCTCGGGTGATGAAATCATCACCACAGTGCCTGCGCCGAATAACACTTATCTCACATCTTATTCAATTGACGGAAAACTGCTACAACCGCTGAGTCCTTTCCCCGGGCGCTTGCGTGGCCTGGCCTGGGCCAATTTAACCCTGCCTGATAAACTACCGAGTAGCTTCCAGAAAGCCGCAAACTTAACGCCCGCTCCACTTTGGGCTGTACAGGGCGAGCCTGTTTCCGAGGGCACTTATGAAAGATGGTCGCTCGTAGATTTACCTGGTGTACAAGCACCATATCCACAATTACACGATCTGGTGAATGAGGCTTTCGACGCCTTACGCGAGCGCGTCCAGCATGAGGTGGGCTGGGACGCGCTGGCAAGTTTGGAGAATGCCTTCGTCCCGATTACTGTAGAGCTCGACCCAGGCTTTGGGGAAGACTGGCTTTATACCGGTCGCGCCTTTGCCATCAATTCCTTGATGACCAATGCCGGTTGGATGGTGGTGGTGCGCGAAGATTTCGGCGCACAAACCTATTGGCGTCTGTACCTGCGCGCGCAGGTACAGGATGGTTCGCTCGGCGAACCGCTGCGCGATACCCCCTGGGATTTGGGCGCGCGCTACAATCTCGATCCACAAGTGTATGAACAGGGCGGCCAATATAGCGCCGTGCCGACCGGCTACTGGGTGGATGTCACCTCGCTGGCACAACAATATGGCTGGGAGCGAGTACCCGCTTTATCGAATTGGCGTACGTTTTATCGCGGCGCGCGCTTTACTGAATTTGCCATGACCGGCGGCCTGGATTGGTATTCAGCCATGCTCGAACTCTATCCGCCGGATGTCCTCGTCACGCCGACAAAGTTATTGCCCCCGACGATCACACCCACGCGCACGCCGCTTCCCACCTGGACGCCACTGCCCACGCGAACCCCTCGTCCGACTGGCACGCCCACCCTGAACTCCCTTCCCCAGTTTTACCCTCACACCCTCGTTCACACCGTTGCCCTCACCCACCCCGCCAACGATTATTCCATGAAGAAGTTATTCTGTCATTGCGAGCCCGCAGGACGAAGCGATCTCCCGCACAATTTGAGATTGCTTCGTCGCCACTACGCGGCTTCTCGCAACGACATGATCTTTGTTGTCTTAATGGTAATGTTACTTCTCGCATCCTGCGCGCCCTCACGTACAGTGCAAACACCAACGAGGCCCACTCCAATGGCGGTCATCGCGGGAGAAACGGGGATCCCGGTCGAGGCTGAGTCCGACGCGGTACCCCGGCCAACCGTCGCACCGTTCCGTTTCGTTCTTCCTACCCCTGGCGCGGAACCAGTCTCGGGCTGGCGTCCGCCTCTTTACCCCGTGCCATGGGCTGTTTCCGCGTACGATCATTTTTACTTTGCCCGTCCCATCGCCGCGGATCATGTCAACTGGCCGCTGGCGCAATATCGTTATGGTGCCGTGTTCTTCGCTCCAAATATCGTACACACCGGCGTGGATATCGATGCAGAAGAGGGCACACCCATCCTGGCCGCAGGTCCTGGCACAGTTGTTTCCGCAGATTGGGGACTATATACAGAAGCACCTGGCAATGTCAATGATCCGTATGGACAGGCGGTAGTGGTCCGCCATGACTTTGGTTATAAAGGTCAGGCACTTTATACCGTCTATGCTCACATGAGTAAAATCATCGCCATCGTTGGCCAGCATGTGGAGACAGGAGATATATTGGGTTTGGTCGGCGCGACTGGCGCGACGACCGGCCCCCACCTTCATTTCGAAGTGCGTTTGGGCGCAAACAGTTTTTACACAACCTTTAATCCCGAATTGTGGATGGCTCCGCCACAGGGCTGGGGTGTACTGGTTGGGCGTATCACAGGCGAAGACGGAAAGTTACTGCATCAATATCCGGTGGAGGTGCGACCCATGCCATCCGAGGTGCCACTGCGCACGGTAAAAACCTATGCAGAAGGCGCGGCGAATTCAGATCCGTATTATCAGGAGAATTTAGTGTTGAGCGATCTGCCGGCGGGCTTATATAAAATTACGCTCAACTATAAAGACAAGGATGTGCAATTCTGGCTGGATATTTATCCGGGGCAGGTTACCTACTTCACCTTCACCGATAAAGACGGATTCAGCGTGCATCCGCCGCCGGTACCCACGCTCAGTTTCTTGCCGAAGACAGTCACACCCACACCTTGACGGACAGAACATCTGTGCTATACTTCCTCGCTACACACAAATTTGACCCTTACACTTGTATTTGGAGAGTAAACCATGTCCCCTCGAAAATCATCCAAAGCCGCAGCCCTTGAAGAGCAGGCAGCCAACGCGAATGTAGATGGTGCCAAGCGCGCCGTGCTCGATAAAGCCGTCGGAGATATCCTTAAACGCTACGGCGATGGTTCCATCATGCGTCTGGGCGAAGCCCTGCATATGCAGACTGAAGCCTTCCCCACCGGCTCACTTTCGCTCGATATTGCCCTCGGCGTGGGCGGCGTTCCGCGCGGGCGTATCACCGAAATCTATGGTCCGGAGTCATCCGGGAAAACCACCATCTGTCAACACATCGTCGCCGAGGCGCAGAAGATGGGCGGCATCGCCGCCTTCGTGGATATGGAACACGCGCTCGACCCCGTTTATGCGGCGCGCGTCGGCGTGGACATTGATAACCTGCTCGTCTCGCAACCTGATACCGGCGAACAAGCGCTTGAGATCACCGAGACTCTCGTCCGCTCCGGCGGTGTGGATGTTATCGTGATCGACTCCGTTGCCGCCCTTGTTCCTCGTTCCGAAATCGAAGGCGATATGGGTGATGCCACCATGGGTGTGCAGGCACGTTTGATGTCGCAGGCCCTGCGCAAACTCTCTGGTGCAATCAACCAAACCAAGACGGCCGTCATCTTTACCAATCAATTGCGCCAAAAGATCGGCGTGATGTTCGGCAATCCTGAAACCACTACAGGTGGACAGGCGCTCAAGTTCTACGCCTCGGTGCGTCTTGATGTGCGCCGTATTCAGGCCATCAAGGTTGGCGATGAAGTCATCGGCAACCGCACGCGTGTGAAGGTGGTAAAGAACAAGGTCGCGCCGCCCTTCCGCACAGCAGAGTTCGACATCATGTTCAACGAAGGCATTTCCAGATCAGGCGATGTGCTCGACCTCGCAACCAAGTTCGAAGTGGTTCAGAAGCGTGGCGCCTTCTTCTCTTATGGCGATATCCGTCTCGGACAGGGACGCGAGAACGCCAAGGATTTCCTGCGTCAGAATCCGGATTTGATGACTGAGATCGATACGCTCATCCGTCAGAGGGCCCTCAGTGGCGAGATCTCCCTGCCTCTGGATATAGGTGCCGGTGGAGGCGATGCATCGGACGGAAGTTCCGAAGAAGAGGCTTAACAAGACTTTATTCGCTAAGGCACGGAATCACGGAGTTTGAAATTCTCCGTGCTTTCGTGTCTTAGTGGTTTAATCAGGATATGACTTATCCATCGTTTCGCGGCCATTTCAACCGATATATGCCTGCCGTTCTTTTGATTCTGCTCTTTGCCTCTGCCTGTTCGCCCACCCCAACTCCCTTCCGCCCACCCACCATTCAAGCACCGCTCATCGAACCGACGCTGATCATCAACCCAACCAAAGAAGTTGTTGTCATTCAATCCACACCTGTGCCAACCATCGTTGCTACAGTGAACCCGGAAGAATGTTCCAACAACCTGGCGTATATCTCAGATCTCACGGTTCCCGACAATTCCCTGATCTCCTTCGGCGCTAGCATAGACAAGCAATGGCTTGTTCAAAACAGTGGAACATGCAACTGGAACGCAAACTATCGTCTCAAACATATCGGCGGTGCAGCCCTCGACGCGCCCGACGAGATCGCGCTCTACCCTGCCCGCACGGGAACACAGGCCACCATCCAAATCGATTTCACCGCGCCATTTGAAGCGGGCACCTACGAAAGTGCCTGGCGGGCCCTCGACGCGAACGGCATCGAATTTGGCGATCCCATTTATATTAGGATCGTTGTTCAATAACATAATGTCGATTTACGGATGCAGTCACCAACAGTCAAAATGTCCAAAATCACTGACTACCGTGAAACACTGAAACGACTGGACAACTGGATTCCGTACCTCAAAAAAGAATCCGGTTTACCGGGTCCGCGCGGCAATCTGGAACTGGCCCATGCCGTCGCGCAGGAGGGAAATAAAAAGCAATTTCAGAAACTTATCTCTTTTGAAGCAGAAGAAAACACACCAGAAGTATTCCTCGTCTTTTGCGGGGTAATGGGTTTGGGAAAACTATCTGCGACCAAGCCGAAGTTATTCGATCAATTACGCGGTTACGCGTCTGACCCACGCTGGCGCTGTCCGCGAGGCCGTCGCCACGGGATTACAACTGGCCGGCGATCAGGATATGAACTTGCTCTTGAAAGAAATGCAAAAGTGGAGCAAGGGCAATTGGTACGAAAAACGCGTGGCCGCCGCGGCCCTGGCTGAACCGCGCCTCCTAAAGGATGCGAGACAACTGAAACAGGTGCTCCAGCTCCTCGATGGGATCACCGCCTCCATAACGGAGGCAGCCTCCCCGAAGGAAGAGGCGTTCAAAGTCCTGCGGCAGGGCATGGCCTATTGCTGGAGCGTGGCCGTCGCCGCCTCTCCAGAGGCAGGCAAGCCGTTGATGGAAAAATGGTTGGACAGTCCGAACAAGGATGTACTCTGGATCATGAAAGAAAACCTGATAAAGAATTGGTTGCTCAAAATGGACGCAGAATGGGTCAAAGCCTGCAATGCCAAGCTGAATCAATAGAAGTAATATAAGGAGAAAAACATGTCACCCCAAACTGATTTCCCGGCCGTCTTCGAGGAACTAAAATCCATTCTCAAGCCATTTGCACAGGAGCTTACCGTCACAGCAGATACTGCCGAGGTCTATTCGATCGATGGACCTTATAGCGAAAAATGGAGGAAACAACTTTTCTTTGGTTCTGCGCAAATCAAGAAGAATTATGTCTCTTTTTATCTCATGCCTGTATATATGTTTCCTGATTTATTGAAAGACCTGTCACCCGGATTAAAAAAACGCATGCAGGGAAAATCCTGTTTTAATTTCAAGAAAGCCGAGCCTGAATTGTTCGAAGAACTTGCCCGGCTGACGCGCAAAAGCGTGGAGCGTGTTCGTACAGCGCGCGAAAAAGGAGAAATGTAAAGTCACCTCAAGCGTCTCAAATCCCCGATGAAAAAGAATAATATTCCATAACCTGCGGTTAATGCACAACATGACAATTCCTGATAAAATTAAGACAGAGAAGGCCCTTACGGGCTTTTTCTATGAAAGCAACTCCAAGGATACGCAACCGGTATGTACTATAACTTCCGTAACTTTTGGCACACGTTCCACCTCTCCTTCTCTGCTTCTAAAAATTCTCCCGCCCGCCTTACCCGAAAACGGATTAACTTCCTGCTTCTTTTTTACATCGTCTGGCCTCTCGGGGCATTGATGCACTGGTTCTGTTTCTTTTTAGATGATATTTTTTTTCCGGGTTATAAAAAACAGGTTGTAGAAAAACCTCTTTTCATCATTGGAAATCTGCGCAGCGGTTCCACTTTCCTTCATCGTTTACTATCACGCGATTCAAAAGTCTTCACCAGCCTCACCACGTGGGATATCTACCTGACTCCTTCCGTCACACAAAAGAAGTTCACGCAGCTGGTTTCACGCCTCGACAATAAATTAGGTGGGCATCTGCATCGCTTGTTGTATGACTTCGACAGTCGCACACTCCGCAAATATAAAATCCATCCCATTTCCTTCTTCCAGCCAGAGGAAGATGAAAACATCCTGTTCCATATCTGGGATTCCTACTGGCTCAGTTTTCTGTTTCCCTTCGCAGAGGAAATGCCGGACTATGGTCATTATGATGAAGCCCTCCCACCAGAACATAAGCATCGCATCATGCAGTTTTACAAGTCCATGCTGCAGCGTCACATGTACGTGACCGGCAAGAAATATTTCGTGGCCAAGACCCCGGCCTTCAGCTCAAAGATCGAAACCCTGATCGAATTCTTCCCGGATGCGCGCGTCATTTACCTGGCGCGCAATCCACTCGATATGCTGCCATCCACTATTTCATGGATCAACTACGCTCGCCGCGTCTTCACCGAGCCGGAGGAAAAATATTTGTACCAGGACGAGATCCTGGATTTCACCCAGTATTGGTATCGTTATCCGCTCAAATATCTGGATGCGCATCCTTCTCCCCGTCACCTGATCCTGAGCTACGATGATTTGATCCAACGCCCGGAGCAGGTTCTTCGCTCCTTCTACGAGCAATTCGGCTATCCAGATAAACCCGGCCTGGACCGCATCGTGGATGAAGCCGTCAAAGAGACGCTCACCTTCAACAGCGATCACATCTACTCCTACGAAGAGATGGGCTTCACGCGCGAGCAGATCGTGGAATTGTACGCAGATATTTTCGAACGTTTCGGCTTCGATAAACGCGAGCCAGCCATGGCCGACGTGGAAGCAACGACAGTAAAAGTTTCCTCCCTTGATTAAACAAGATCGCCCGAGAAATCTCGGGCGATTGTCTTATTCTTCAGGTAGTGTAATCAATCACTGGGAAGACTTCTTTGCGCGTGCCGTGCGTGTTGAAGTCTTGGTTGATTTCTTGCTCGTAGAGGTTCTGGTTGTTTTGCCGGTGGAAGACTTCTTTGCAACCTGTTTTGTTGTGGTAGTCTTCTTTTTCACTATTGAAGCTTTCCTGGTACGCGGGGCTTTCTCTTTCTCCTCATCCTCTTCTTCCACAGTTTCATCAACCTGCTCCACTGGTTCGACTTTACCGCCCACTTGATCCACAGGACTGCTTTGCTTGTATTCCTCTTCCCAACTTTCTGCAAACTTCCCATCAATGGCTTTATACCGGATCATCAATAGGATCGCGCCGGCAACAGCCATCAACGCAGAGATGATCGCCGAATAACTGATACCTGTAGCGCCGATTTTCGGCTGGTCCGGGCGAAAGAATATCTCGATCCATGTTCGTCCAAGGCCTGCGGCCAGCAACCAACCTGCAATGACGGTACCGGGTTTTATTTGCTTTTCATAACGCCGCGACAACCACAATAACAGGCTTGCAGTAGCCAGGTTCCAGATCATCTCGTAAGCAAAGGTTGGGTGGAAGCGCGTGGTATCAGGCAAACTTGCAAACTGAGGCAGGCGATGTTCCTGCGAAATGGGAATGCCCCACGGAAGTGCCGTCGGTGGACCGTATAGTTCCTGATTAATAAAGTTGGCAAGTCGTCCAATGGCCTGACCAATCAACATGGCCGGGCCAGCTGAATCCAGAAAGAGCCACGGGTCAAGTTTATTCTGGCGCAGATACCAGAGCAGGGCTGTCGCGCCGAACAGGAAGCCGCCAAAAATATGCAGACCACCTTCCCAGACGCGCAGGATACTTGCCGGATCATCAATATAGGAGTGGTTGCCACCCAACGTGGCATTTACCACGAACCACAAGCGTGCGCCAATAATGCCAATGGGCAAAATCCATACCAGCGCGTCCCAGATACGATCACCATTTTCACCGCGGCGTCTGAGTTCACGCTCGACGATCAACGAAGCAACAATTACGCCGATCATCACAATGACCCCGTACCAGCGTAATGTCAAAGTGAAATTCGCGATCTTGAACGAAAAGATGACAGGATTAATCATGTACACCTCAAAGGATAATTTTGTCCGTCATTATACTGCTTCTTATCAAAAGTGCCGTTCCCGTTACTCTTGTATTCAGATAAATGTGAGCATGAACCGCTTATTACATCTGTCACCGGTCCTTTGTGACGAATTGCACATGGAGGTAGAATAGAAATGCTTACAATTAGAGTCAACGTTTACTCTATTCGTAAGAGTTGTATAAAAATGCTTAGGATTAACCGCCAGACTGATTACGCCGTCCGTGTCATGCTTGCCCTCGCCAAGGGAGGGGAAAGCACACGGCTTTCCAGCACGGAAGTCCGTAAAGAGATGTTGATCCCACAAGCGTTCATGGCACGGATTGTCGCCCAACTTGCACGCGCGGGGTTAATTAACACCTTTCCCGGCCGCGATGGCGGTTTGATGCTCCCCCGCCCGGCCTCCCAGATCACGCTCAAAGATGTAGTGGAAGCCTTCGAGGGGCCGATCCTGCTGTCGCAGTGCATGCAGGTCAAGGGCGAGGATGATTGTCCCTTCCGGGCCAACTGCCCGGTTCGTTCGAAGTGGGGCCGCGTCCAGGCAGCGATGCTGCGCGAGATGGCAGTGATTACCTTTGAGAGTCTCGCACAGGAAGCGGCTACTGTTCCCATGACAATTTCCAGCCTGGTTTAATAAATCTCATCATCTTTTGAGAGGAGAATTTATGAATCCCGTCACACTTTCAAGATGGCAGTTTGGTTTGACCACTGTCTATCACTTTCTCTTTGTCCCACTGACGCTGGGCCTGGGATGGTATGTGGCCTACATGCAAACTCGCTACTATCAGACCAAGGATGAAACCTTCCACAAGATGGCGAAGTTCTGGGGAAAGTTATTCCTGATCAACTTTGCCATCGGCGTTGTCACCGGCATCGTGCAGGAATTCCAATTCGGCATGAACTGGTCGGAGTATTCCCGCTATGTAGGCGATATCTTCGGCGCGCCGCTGGCCATCGAAGCCCTGCTGGCATTTTTCATGGAATCCACCTTCCTGGGCATCTGGGTCTTCGGCGAAGGCAAGGTTCCTGAGAAAGTCCATCTGGCTTCGATCTGGCTGGTAGCTATCGGCTCGAATCTTTCTGCCTTATGGATTCTGCTAGCCAACGGCTGGATGCAGCATCCGGTTGGTTATGTCATCAACCAGGTCACAGGCCGCGCGGAATTGGTGGATTTCTTCGCCTTGATCACCAATCCGAAGGGATGGCTATTCTTCTGGCATACTATTGCCGCTGGTTTTGCCACCGCCAGTTTCTTGATCCTGGGCGTGAGCGCCTACCATCTGGCACGTAAACAATACGTGGAAGTATTCAAACGTTCCTTTCAAATGGCAGCGTTGGTCGGTTTGATCGCCGGTGTGCTGGTCTTCCTCGGCGGACATACCAACGGCCAGTACATGTATGAAACACAGCCCATGAAGTTCGCGGCCATCGAAGCGCACTGGGAGACATCGCAGCCTGCTTCGTTCTCCATCCTGACGATAGGCGATCTCTCCGGCAAACAGGAAGTCTGGTCGATCCGGGTGCCGTATGTTCTGAGTTTCCTGGCTTGTAACAATTTCTCGTGTGAAGTGCGAGGTGTGAATGACATTCAGGCTGAATATCAGGCAAAATACGGCCCTGGTGATTACATCCCGCTGATGGTCGTCACCTATTGGGGCTTCCGTTTCATGATGACCTCCGGCTTCATCATGATCCTACTCGCCTTTCTCTTCCTGCTTGCCACGCGCAGACAATATGAGAATGCCAAATGGATGAAATGGGTACCCTGGGTCATAGTCCTGCCTTACATCTCCAATATGAGTGGCTGGATATTGACCGAAATGGGACGCCAGCCCTGGATCGTGCAAGGATTGCTCACCGTTCAAAAAGCAGTCTCTCCCAATCTCACCACCCTGGACCTGCTTATCTCGCTGATCGGCTACGTTGCACTTTATGGCTCACTGGCTGTCGCAATGTTCTACCTGATGAAAAAATACGCGATTGCGGGTCCCGACGCCACCATGCATGAATCAGTTGACGTTGAATCCGAAGGCGGCATGGGTAAGGCATTACCCATCGGCGCGGAAGATTAATAGCGGAGGCACAACATGTCTTACGAATTTCTCCAAACCCTTTGGTTTATCCTGATCGCCGTGTTATGGATTGGCTTTTTCTTCCTCGAAGGTTTCGATTTCGGTGTTGGAATGCTCCTGCCTTTCCTCGGCAAAAAAGATGAAGAACGCCGCGCCATCATCAATACCATCGGCTCCGTATGGGATGGAAACGAAGTATGGTTGCTCACTGCTGGCGGTGCGACCTTTGCCGCATTCCCACCCTGGTATGCCACCATGTTCAGCGGCTTCTATCTTGCCCTGTTCCTGCTGTTGGTTGGTTTGATCCTGCGCGGCATTTCGTTCGAATATCGCTCCAAGGACCCCAAGCCGGCCTGGCGCCATCGCTTCGATTGGATGATCGCCGTTGGCTCTTTCCTGCCAGCCCTGTTGCTGGGGACTGCGTTTTCCAACCTGGTGCGCGGCGTACCGATCAACGAACACATGATATACACTGGCAACCTGTTCACTTTGCTCAATCCATACGGTCTGATTGGTGGGTTGACGATGGTTTCCGTTTTCCTTTTGCACGGCGCCAATTTTCTTACCTTGAAACTGGATGGTGAACTGCGCGAGCGTGCCCGGGAATTTGCGAAAAAACTGTACATCGCCGCAGCCGTGATGGTTGTTCTCCTGGCCATCACTACTTATATATACACTGATATTTCGACCAAGATTGGTATCAACCCGGGTGTCATGCCTATTGCCTCAGTCGTGGTCCTGCTGGTTTCGATTTACTTCATCAACAACAAGAGGGAAGGCTGGGCTTTCATTTCTACGGGTGTACACATTGTATTGACACAGGTTTCTTTCTTTACATTGATGTTCCCGCGTGTCATGGTCTCCAGCACCAACCCTGCCTATAGCCTGACGGTCTATAACGCATCTTCATCACAGTATACGCTGACGGTCATGTCGATCATTGCCTTGATCTTCGTTCCGATTGTGCTTGCCTATCAAGGCTGGACATACTATATGTTCCGCAAGCGCATCACTGCCGACAAACAGACACTGGTCTATTAGACTTTCCGGCCGGAGTAAACAGCTTCATAAGACTGTTTGCTCCGGTTCTTTTTTTTCTCTGTATCAAAAAGAAGGAGCCATCTATGGCAAAGGTTGTTGTAATCGGAGCGGGATTTGCCGGGCATACTGCCGCTCTGTACCTGGGGAGCAAACTCGGTAAAAAACACCAAGTGACCGTGATCAGCAAGCGCGACATATTCAGCTACCTTCCCTCCTGGGTCTGGGTTGGCGTGAATCACATGAAGCCTGAAAAGACTGTCTTCAAACTCGAACCAGTCTATGAACACAAGCACATCAAATTCGTTCATGCCGCGGCAAAAGAAATTCATCCAGATACTGGCGAGCAATATGTTGTAGGCGAGGAAATCGGCACAGGCAATGAAGTGCGTCTCGATTACGATTACCTGGTCATTGCGCCTGGTCCCGTGCTTAACTTTGCCGGCACACCCGGCCTTGGCCCCGAAGGTGGTCTCACTGATTCCATCTGCTCATTGCCGCACGCCATTAAAACACGAGATGCTTATCTGGCTTTGATCGAGCGCATGAAAAAAAGGCGAAAAGGTGAAGATCGTGGTAGGGACAGGTCACCCTGCCGCGACTTGTCAGGGCGCGGCCTTCGAATATATCGTCAACGTTCATAAGGACCTAGTCAAGAAAGGTTTACGCGACAAAGCCGACATCCTCTGGCTTTCAAATAAGCCGGCCCTGGGTGACTTTGGAGTGAACGGCGTCCAGATCAAACGTAACGGTCACGTGATGAAGAGCGATGAATTCATCCACTCCGTGTTCAATGATCATGGCATCTGTTATCAGATCCGAACTGGCGTGACGCAGGTGGAGGCAGGCAAAATCCACTGGCAGAATTATGAAGGCGAAGAGGGCACAACTGACTTCGATTTTGCGATGCTGATCCCGCAATTCAAAGGGCAGCCCTTCAAATACATTGGCAAGGATGGTGAAGACGTTTCGGCGAAACTCGTCAACCCTGCCGGCTTTGTGCTCGCGGATGGAAAATACGGTCTTCCCTACCCGGCGCTGGCGCAAACACCCGAGGCCTGGCCCGCCCACTATAACAATCCCACCTACCCGAACGTTTTTTCGGCTGGCATCGCCTTTGCCCCTCCCGGACCGATTTCGAAGCCATTCACGAACAAGAACAACTTGGCGATCACTCCTGCTCCGCCGCGGACCGGCATGGTCAGCGGCATGATTGGTCGCGTGGTCGCCTTGAACATCGCCGACCTGATCGAAAAGGGCGAGATGTCTCACAGCGAACGCATGACCGAGATGGTGGCCGCCTGTGTAGCCAGCATGGGCGATAATCTCTGGGATGGTGATGCACCCTGTCGTTCCAGACCGCAAAACCTATCAAAACGAATACGGACGTGATCTGTTCGTTTCGCATCTTGAAATGGGTTTGAGTGGCGCGTGGATGAAGTTCATGCTCCACCACACCTTCATTTGGAAGTTCAAAGCCCGCCCCGGCTGGACGCTCATCCCCGAATAGGAGTTTGCCATGCAAACACAACAAGAATTTTCGAAATCCGAAAAGTTCTGGATGAACAACAAACTCTATCAATTCTGGCGCTTCATTGTGCTGAACATCAAGGTGTACACCGTCGCCGTTCAGAGCAAATGGAAATAGTCATCTCATAACCTGTATAATTGGAAGGTTGATGCCACATCGTCAACCTTCCAACTTTTTAAAGCGCGGGCGACCCTTCATGGTCATTAAGAACCAATTCCAATATGGGCGGGTCGCCCCCATCTAAACTTGAAACTGAACTATGCATCGTAGACTTTTAACTCTTACTGGCGACTCGCGTACCGCACTCACCCTGACGATTCTTTCTGGATTTCTGGCTGGTCTGTTGACCATTAGCCAAGCCTACCTGGTCAGCAGTACCGTTAATGGTGTCTTCCTTGAGGAACAGACTCTCACAGAGGTTGGGAATTGGCTCAGACTCATTCTAGTTATCATCGCCTTGCGCGGACTGTTGACCTGGGCCAATGAAGTCAGTGCGAACGCAGTCGCGGTGAAGATCAAGTCAGATCTCCGCGAACGACTCTTCAATCACATCCTGAATCTGGGTCCCGCCTACACGCGTGGACAACGCACCGGTGAATTGACAACAGCCGCGGTCGAGGGGATCGAAGCGCTGGATGCGTACTACAGCCAGTATCTCCCACAACTGGTGATTACCGCGCTGATCCCTATCAGCATCCTGCTGGTTGTCTTCCCGCTGGATTTACTCTCCGCGGTGGTCATGCTCATTACCGCGCCGTTGATTCCATTTTTCATGATCATGATCGGGAAAGGCGCAGAGATTGTCACCAAGCGGCAATATCAAACCCTGTCGCGGCTTTCGGCCCATTTTCTGGACAGCCTGCAGGGGCTGACCACACTGAAGCTCTTTGGTCAATCGAAGGCGCATGCAAAAAATATCGCCAAAGTCAGCGATCAGTTCCGTGATGTGACTCTTCAGGTTCTGAGAATCACATTTCTCTCCGCGCTGGCCTTGGAATTACTGGCCACGATCAGCACTGCTCTCATCGCGGTCGAAATCGGCTTACGCCTGCTCTATGCCAGGATGGCATTTCAGGAAGCCTTTTTCATTCTCATCCTGGCACCCGAATTTTATTTACCTTTGCGGATGTTGGGCGCGCGCTTCCATGCAGGCATGTCTGGTACCACCGCTGCAAAACGGATCTTTGATATCCTGGATTTACCGGTAACTAGTAATCAGGGCTCTGCAACCAGTGATCACTCTGCTGAAGAATTATCGTCCATTGAGTTTGAGAACGTGAGCTACACGTACCCGGGTGAAACAACACCTGGGCTTGATAACATCAATTTGCAAATCAAGACCGGTCAGCGTATTGCCCTCGTTGGCGCGAGCGGCGCGGGAAAAAGCACACTCGCAAATCTTCTACTGGAATTTATTCAGCCAACACAGGGCAAGATCACAGCGCATTACGGCTCACGAGCCATAAATTACGAATTGCACAACGACATCGCCTGGGTTCCACAGAGGCCTTACTTATTTAACGACTCCATTTCAGCCAACATTCGTATCGGTAAGGCGGATGCAACTGAGGTAGAGGTAAGCGCAGCCGCCAAAGCCGCGTATCTGGATGAATTCATCGCGGCGCTTCCTGAAAAGTATGAGACAGTGATCGGTGAAGGTGGAGCACGTCTCAGCGGCGGACAGGCGCAACGTCTCGCGCTGGCCCGCGCGTTTCTCAAGGACGCGCCCATCCTGATCCTCGACGAATCCACCTCCAGCCTCGATCCTGAAACCGAAACCCTGCTCGAAGAATTCTACGCGCCATCTGATGTATGGACGCACCGTCATTACCATCGCTCATCGATTGAACACCATCTTCCAGGCGGACCAGATCATCGTCCTCGAAGAGGGCCATATCGTTGAAACTGGCACACATCATGAATTACTTGTAAAAAATGGTGTGTATACTTCAATGGTAAAAACATATGAGGTTTCAAGGGATGAGGTAAGAAGCAAAGAAGAATTTCAACGTTCGGATCTTGATGCTCAAGCCATTGACAAGCCCCGGTCTACAAGTTCCTATGCTCAAAGTCCTCCTCCACAATTACAAGATACCATCAACTCCTCCATCTTTTTTCGACTGCTCTCCTTCCTCAATGGCTCCTGGAATTTGGTCGCACTTTCAGTTCTCCTCAGCAGCTTGACGATTGGCTCCAGCGTCGCCCTGATCGGCACATCGGCCTGGCTGATCTCAACCGCCGCGCTTCATCCATCCATTGCAGACCTGGGTGTTTCCATCGTCGGAGTGCGTTTCTTTGGGATCAGCCGCGGCGTCTTCCGTTACCTTGAACGCCTGGTTTCGCACAACGTCACCTTTCGTTTGCTCGCCCGCCTGCGTGTTTGGTTCTATGAAAAACTCGAACCTCTCGCGCCCGCCCGTTTGTTGGAGTATAAAAGCGGAGATTTGCTGGCACGCGTGATCGGCGATGTGGAAACATTGGAAAACTTCTACGTGCGGGTGATCTCACCCTCTTTGACTGCCATTCTGATTGCTGCCGGCGTGTCATTTTTCTTTGTCTTTTTCTACCCGCCACTAGTTCTCATTCTGAACAGCCTGTTCCTCACCTTAGGCTTGATCCTGCCCGTCATCACCCAGATCGTCAGCCGCGCGCCGGGGCAAAAACTCATCATTCAACGGGCGGAGATTCAATCGCAGCTCGTGGATGGAATCCAAGGGCTGGCCGACCTGCTTGCCTTTGGCCGTGGCGCTGATCGTTTGAAGCAAATCTCTTCAGCTGGCGATGTCTACGGCTCCACGCAAAAACAAATGGCGCTGATCAGCGGAGTCCATTCGGGACTGTCCACCTTCCTCACCAACTTTGGCTTATGGCTGGTATTGCTGATTGTGATTCCACAAGTGGCGACAGACAACATCAACGGTGTAATGCTTGGAACGTTTGCCTTGATAACCCTGGCTTCTTTTGAAGCGGTCACGCCCCTGCCCCTCGCCGCGCAAATGTGGAATTCCTCTCGTGAGGCGGCGAAGAGACTGTTTGACGTTGTCGATGCAGAACCGGCAGTCCACGATAGCGGACAACCGTCAGCAATCGGAGATCAAATGCAAATTGAAAACTATGAAATACAATTTGCCAATCTCACCTTTACGTATCCGATACAATCTGCACCCGCTGTGGAGAACATCACATTTACAGTATCCACTGGCAAATCGATCGCCATTGTCGGGCCGAGTGGTGCGGGGAAAAGTACGCTCGCCAATTTGCTGCTCAGATTCTGGGATTATAATACAGGGAAAATCGCATTGGGTGGTAGGTCGCTCAAGGTGCTGAAGCAGGATGAGGTCAGGAAAAGATTCGCCCTCGTCTCGCAGAATAGTTATTTTTTCAATACCACTGTTCGTGAAAATCTGCGTTTGGCGCGTCATCCCATGAGTCAAGCCGAAATGGAAGAAGCGGCGCGTGCGGCACAGATCCATGAATTCATCATCAATCTTCCCAAAGCATACGACACTTTTATCGGTGAACAGGGTTTAAGACTGTCGGGTGGTGAACGTCAGAGATTGGCGATCGCGCGGGCCTTACTCAAAAATGCTCCCATTCTGATCTTCGACGAGCCAACTGCCAACCTTGATCCGGGAACGGAGAAACAAGTATTGAATACCCTCTTCGAAACCATGCGCGGCAAAACATCTCTGTTGATCACACATCGGCTGGTGGGTCTGGAAAACATGGATCAGATTCTGGTGATGGATCACGGTAAAATTGTGGAATGTGGATCACACAAAGAATTGGTGACGAACAATGGCCTTTATCGTCACTTGTGGGACTTACAGAATCGGATTTTCTATGATATATACGGGTAGAATTTCTCATGCGCACTTTTGAACTAAACATCTTCATTGACCGTCCTCAGCGTGAAATATACGAGCATCTGGCCGAGCCAATCAACATGATTGGACTTCAGCCGCGCCTGAGCACCATCGACGTTCTGAAGGAACAAAAGGATGCCGAGGGCATTGTCTTGAAGCCTTTCCACACAGTGGAGACATTCCGCTGGGGCGGCCTTCCGATATTCAGAAACCGTACCTATTCTGTGATCCGTCCGGCCAAACCGTACAGCGAGCTTGAGTTGAGTGTGCACAGTTGGCCTGAGATCAGCATCGTTTACAAATACACTTTTAGTGAGGATGAGGATGGCAGGACGCACGTAATTCAACAGGTTGATTTTGAGCGTGTGAACAAACTTCTCGAAAACCTCGTTTTTGACCAGGCGATCAAGACGCAGCGAGCTTTTCTCACAAATTTGAAAGTACGACTGGAAAAGCATTAATCCCGCTTGCGCAGCCAATTCGAACATGCTATAATGTCGACACTTCCCCAGGGCTTTGCAGACTTTTGATGGTGTAATCCGGATGCATGGCGATTTAACCTGCACGGGTTCCGCGTAAACCGAATTTGAAGGAAAATCCATTCACCTCCACAACCTAAGGGACATTACCAGAATGCTAAACGCATTCTGGGCAATTTTGCTTTTCATCACCATAATTCAACATTCCACCAACGAGAAAAAAAACCATGAAAATACTAGAACTTGAGAACGAACCTCTTGCAAAACTGCGCGGTATTGCCAAGGGACTCAACATTCCCAACGCAAACCGCCTGAAAAAAGAGACCCTCGCCATGATGATCCGCGAGGCGGAAGCGCAGAAAGAAGGCATCGAACTGCGCGGCGGCATTTTGGAGATCATGAGCGAAGGAATTGGCTTCCTGCGTGCCACAAATTACAGGATTAGTGACCAGGACGTTTACGTTTCGCAGGCCCAGCTCCGCCGGCATGAACTGCGGGCAGGTGACCTGGTGATCGGGCAGGTGCGCCCGCCGCGTGAAAGCGAACGACATTTTGGACTTTTGAAAGTTGAATCAATCAACGGGGTGGATACCGAAGAAGCCGCACGACGACCGGTATTTGAAAATCTCACACCAATTTTTCCAGACAAACGTTTTGATCTTGAAATCGACCACGATACACTGGCTCCACGTTTGATCAACTTGATTGCTCCGATTGGCCGTGGTCAACGCGGACTGATCGTCTCACCTCCCAAAGCGGGAAAAACCACCATTCTGAAACAAATTGCGAATTCCATTTCAACCAAATATCCCGACGTTCATTTGATCGTTGCGCTGATCGGCGAACGCCCGGAAGAGGTGACTGACATGGATCGCTCTGTCGACGCAGAAGTGGTTGCCTCGACGTTCGACGAGCCGGTGACATCCCACGTGCGTACAGCGGAACTCGCTTTGGAACGCGCCAAGCGATTGGTGGAGATCGGCCGTCACGTCGTTATTCTGATGGACTCGATCACGCGTCTGGCGCGCGCCTATAACCTGGTGGTGAATCCCTCCGGGCGAACGCTCTCCGGTGGTATGGATCCGTCAGCGCTGTATCCGCCCAAACGCTTCTTTGGCGCCGCGCGTAACATCGAGGAAGGCGGCTCGCTGACGATCATCGCCACCTGTCTGGTGGATACCGGCTCCCGTCTCGATGACGTGGTCTTCGAAGAGTTCAAGGGTACCGGCAACATGGAATTGCATCTCTCGCGTAAGCTGCAGGAGCGCCGCATCTTCCCCGCCGTGGACATCGAACGCTCATCGACGCGTCGCGAGGATCTTTTGCTGGGTCCCGATCTACTGCAGCGCGTCTGGCTGATGCGCCGCATGTATATCCAGATGATCTCGCCGCAGCCCCAGGGTGCAGGCATGGATCAATCAGTTGCCACTGAAGCCATTGTCACGCGTTTGGATCGGGCACGTGATAATCAGGAATTCCTCGAAAACCTGGGAAGAGATTCCTAACACGATTCGGGCGGTTTAGGCTAAAATCTTTCCAGAATGTCCAAGCTGTTCTCGTTCTTCAAGCGTAATCTTTTCGGCATCATCAGTTGGACGGTTACACTGATTCTCATTGTCGGGATGGTTGGTGCCGCGCTCGATGTGGAAGGAATCCCACAATATCGCACAGGCTCTGGCCCCAGAGCCTACTGCCGCGCCAGATAAGAATCCGCCCAAAATCGCCCTGCCAGCCCTGGACGGGCCCGGAGCGTTCGCCTCTATCGAGCGGGAAATCCAGATCAAGACCAACGTCCCCGCGGATAAGCCGCGTTACACCGTTGAAGAATACCGCGTTGCAAAAGGAGATTCCGTTTTTGCGATCGCGGAGTCGTTCAAACTCAAAGCGGAAACAGTCTTGTGGGCAAACTATGACGTTTTGAAAGATGATCCGCATAGTCTCGCGCCAGGGCAGGTTCTGAAGATCCCTCCCACAGATGGAATTTACTATCAGTGGAAAGAAAACGACACACTGGATAGCGTTGCCAAGGAATTTAACGCCTCGGTGGACGATATTCTGAATTACCCCGGCAATGATATCGATCTCACCAATCCCGAAGTCAAATCGGGCTCCTGGGTAATGGTGCCAGGCGGCACACGCGAGTTTGTACAATGGCTGGTGCCAACGATCGCGAAGGGTGCCTCTGGTACGTCTCCAACCAACCAGAGTTCTTGTGGAGGCGGTGCCGTGGGAAGTGGATCGTTTGTCTGGCCGGCTGATAACCACTTCCTATCCGGAAACGATTACTGGTCCGGGCACCTTGGAATCGATATCTCCGCAGGGGAAGGCGCGCCGATCTACGCGGCCGACAGCGGCGTTGTCACCATGGCACAGGGTGGATACAACTATGGATATGGTAATGTGATCCAGATCGATCATGGGAACGGCTATTCGACGGTCTATGCCCACCTGAGCGTGATCGGCGTGAGCGTTTGTCAAAGTGTCAGCGCCGGGCAATGGATTGGCGCAGCGGGGGCCACGGGCAATGCTCAAGGTGCGCACTTGCACTTCGAAGTCCGTCAGAATGGCGGTTTCATCAATCCCTGGTTCGTCCTGCCGTAAATTTTAGGCCCTAAAGCTCTTCTGAATTTTTAGGGCCAGTTTTTCATGAATCAAAACGAACTCAACAAGTTTCTTTCCAAACTCCCTTTAGGCGAAATTAAATATTTCGATTCCATCGGTTCGACAAACGATGAGGCCTTAGCCTGGGCCGCCAACGACGCAAGGGATATGTCGCTGGTGATCGCGGACGAACAGACTCTGGGACGCGGTCGGCTCGACCGACCGTGGATCACACCGCGTGCGACAGCACTTGCATTCAGTCTGGTGCTGCGTCCCTCGCCAGAGGAGCGCCCACATCTCTCACGGATCGTTGGTTTGGCCGCACTGGCTGTAAGTGATGCATTGCAATCACTCAATCTGTATCCGGAGATCAAGTGGCCCAACGACATTCTTCTAAATCGAAGAAAGGTTTCCGGCATCCTGATCGAACTCGTCTGGTCCGGAGATGAAGTGGATTGTGTAGTGATCGGTGTGGGAGTCAATGTGTCAAAAGGCTCGGTCCCTTCCACCGACATATTGCGATTCCCGGCCATTAGTCTGGAAGATGTCATTGGACAGGCACCAGACCGCGAAACGTTATTGCATGACATATTGGCAAGTTTCATTGCTCTTCGCCCACACTTGGGAACGGAGGCTCTCATCGCCTCCTGGGAGAAAAAACTTGCTTATCGCGGTAGACAAGTCCACGTGGAAATGGGTGGCGAGCAAACTGTCACCGGCAAAGTGGTCGGTTTGGAGGCTGATGGGAGTTTGCTCTTACGGGATCAGGAGGGTAAGTCCTTAGCGGTACGCTTTGGGGATGTGCGCTTGCGTCCATGGGCATGATATACTTCGCCCCGAGGTGACAATGTTCGATAATTTACGAGATTCTGCCTTTTACGAAGAAGAACCAGAGGATCTTTATCAAGAGCCTGTTGAGAAAACACCAGCCAAAAAGCGACTCAGGAATGGTCGCTTCCTGGGCATGACCGCCCAACAACGCTTTTTTATCTCTTTAATGTTTATGCTCACGGTTTGTATTATGGGTTTTCTGGCAATGTTCGTATTGGGGAAAATGTCGCTGTTTTAATGAACCAGAGCACCTTTTCGGCGCTCTGCTGATTCTTATACGATAAGTGGATGGCAATTGCCATCCACTATTATTTTAGATCAACTGCGGTTGTGGCTCCTCGGCCTTTTCATCGCCGTTCACATGTGCGCCCGCCCGCTTGAGATCCTCCGCGGCGATGCGCGCCACGGAAGCCACACTATCACCCGGTTGCGGCTTGATCAGATGGACACCTTTGGTGGCACGCCCCGCCTGCTTGACATCCTTATTCTTGATACGAATGGCCAAACCGTTGGCGGTGATGATCGTCAAATCATCTGCTTTTTGAACCACACGCGCCGCGACGATCTTCCCAATCTCTGCCAATGACTTCTGGTCGATCGTGGAGATGCCGCCGGTCGCGCGTCCTTTGGCGGAATATTCCTTCAGCGGCGTTTGCTTGCCAAAGCCGGTACTGGTGACGACCAGCAGGGAACCGTCCTTCTCGACCACATCCATACTCGTGACCAGATCACCATTCTTCAAGCGGATCGCCTGGACGCCTGCGGCCTGCCGCCCCATCGCACGGACCTTTTCTTCGCTGAAGCGCAGCGCCTGACCATTCTCCGTGACAAAGATGACTTCATCCTTGCCGCTCGTCAGGCGCGCCCAGCCAAGCTGGTCGCCATCATCCAGAGACATGGCGATCAAGCCCGAGGGGCGGACAGAGGCGAATTCTTCCATAAGCACACGTTTGACCCTGCCATGCGCTGTGGCAAGCATACAATATCCATGTGCGGAGAAATCCGAAACAGCGATGGCAGCCGTGACCCGTTCATTGGGATCGAGCGCCAACACGTTGACCAATGGAATCCCTTTGGCGGTACGATCCGCATCGGGAATCTGATAAACCTTTTCCGAATAGACCTTGCCGCGGTCGGAGAAGAACAACATTGTATCCAGGCTGCGGGCGGGGATGAGCGCCACGACTTCGTCTTCATCCTTGGTTGTATGGCCCATGACGCCGCGTCCGCCGCGGCTCTGTGAGCGGAAAGCTGAGGCAGCGACGCGCTTGACATATCCACGCTCAGTGAGGCTGATCAGTACCGCCTCATCCTGGACGAGGTCCGCTTCGCTGAGTTCTTCGGAGGCTTCCGCGGCAATGCGCGTTCGGCGGTCGTCGCCGTATTTCTCAGCGAGGTCACGCATATCATCCTGAATGAGGGAGAGAATCTTCTTGGGATTGGCCAGCAAATCTTCCAGGTAGGCGATCTGCTCTGCAACCTGCTTATGTTCCTCTTCGATCTTCCAACGTTCGAGGGCAGCCAGGCGGCGTAATTGCATATCTAAAATGGCCTGCGCCTGAATCTCGCTCAAATTGAAACGATTTACCAAATTTGTCTTGGCGACATCAGCATCCGCTGATTCGCGGATCGTTTTGATGACCGCGTCGAGATTGGCCAAAGCGATCAAATAGCCATCCAGAATGTGCTGGCGGGCACGCGCCTTTTTTAGCTCAAAATTCGTACGGCGAACGATAACCATCTGTCGATGCTCGATGAAAATCTGCAAGGCACGCTTGAGCGGCAGTGTACGGGGTTCGCCATCCACCAATGCCAGCAATTGCACCCCAAACGTGGATTGCAGGGCGGTATATTTGTATAACTGATTAAGAACTTTCTTCGGCTGTGCGCCGCGTTTCAACTCAATCACAATACTCATGCCGCGCTGATCGGATTCATCGCGTAGATCTGAAATCTGGTCGATCCTATCTTCGCGCACCAGCTCTGCGATTCGCTCGATCAGATTGGCTTTGTTGACCTGATAGGGGATTTCCGTGACAATAATCTCGTACCGGCCGCTTTTGCCTTCTTCGATGTGCGCCATACCGCGCACAACCAATCGACCCTTGCCCGTCCCATAGGCAAACTCGATACCTTCGCGCCCGACGATAATGCCACCCGTTGGGAAATCCGGTCCTGAGATGTGCTTCATCAACTCATCCAGAGAGATGTCATCCATCGTATCGTAGTTGTCGATCAGGAAGATGATGGCATCGGTCAGTTCGCGCAGATTATGCGGCGGGATATTGGTGGCCATGCCGACCGCAATCCCCGCCGTGCCATTGAGCAGCATATTGGGCACACGCGCCGGCAAGACCAGCGGCTCTTCGAGCGAGTCGTCGAAGTTGGGCCCGAAGTCGACCGTGTCCTTGTCAATATCGGCAAGCAGCTCTTCGGCCAGTCTTTGGAGGCGGGCCTCCGTGTAACGCATGGCCGCGGGCGCGTCTCCATCCACGGACCCAAAATTTCCCTGTCCATCCACCAGCATGTAGCGCATGGAGAAGTCCTGTGCCATGCGCGCCATGGTCTCATAAACGGCCGAGTCACCGTGTGGATGGAATTTGCCCAGCACTTCACCCACGATGCGGGCAGATTTCTTATAGGCAGTGTTCGAGCGCAGACCCAGTTCCTGCATCGCATATAATATGCGGCGATGGACAGGTTTGAGGCCATCCCGGGCGTCCGGCAGGGCGCGCGCCACGATCACGCTCATGGCGTAATCGAGGTAGGACTCCCGCATCTGAGCATCGATATCAACCTGCTGGACATTACCATTATTATTGTTATTGGTTTGAATGATCTCTTCGGCCATAATTTTCTCTTGGAGGGGGTATTGGCATAAAAAAGACACGAAGGACGAGATTCTGTGACTCCGCGTCTTAACTAATGAAGAACGTGCCTGATTTTCCCTTATTATACCACCAGCCCGCCCTCTTTCCTGCCCAAAATTCACCTGGCCGCGACTGCCATCTTCCGCGTTGGAAAAGCACCGGGAGACGTTTCCCACCCCAACAAAAAACTCGCCCTTCAGCGAGTTTCGTTTTCTCCGAGTGCCGAAGGTGGGACTTGAACCCACATGAGGGAACCCTCACTACGCCCTGAACGTAGCGCGTCTGCCAATTCCGCCACTTCGGCTGGATGATTGCGCAGTGAATTTTATCTCAAAGACGGCTTTTGTCAACCTAAACATACTTCATAACCAGCTCTCTCTCCTGAAACGAAACCTCTTTTGATCTGCCTCGTAGGAATCACTAGACGGATTATCACCGCCCGCAGATTCGACACAATTTGCACATCGTTTTTTCACCGGCAGACAGCATCATCACCTTACAATCTTATTGGTTTATGGAACAAAAGCAGAAACTTTTCGTCATGTACATAACCTCGGATACTGAAACATGCAACCCTAACAAAATCGTTTCAGTACTCATAGGGGATGTAGCTTTTCGAGCTTACAACGGTTAAATAGGTATACAGAGAAAGGAGGCTCCCAATGTTCGTGTTTGCAGCTATAGTCTGTTTGCTCCTGTTCCTCGTACTCGCCGGCGCGGATCTGCTCGTCTCGAATATCAATTCGGATGAGTTGAGCAACATGGGTGTCGAGAAGAAATCATGATCGAGGATACCCATACTCCCTAGCCCGATGCTGAAATTCAGAGCGTCGGGCTTTTTTTATTTAACGGGAACAATGACCGGCTGTGTGTGAAGCGGTGCACATCATCTCCCGCGGGTATAATGTGGAAAATCTCCACTGAGGAATGCATGGATTTTTCGCTTTCGCAAGAACACCAAATGACACAAAAAATGGTGCGCGACTTCGCCCAAAAAGAGATCGCACCCATTATCAAAGAATACGACCGCAAGCAGGAGCCCGTCCCGCTCGCGCTCAAACGTATGGGCGAGCTTGGCATCCTCGGCCTGCCCTTCCCCGTCCGCTACGGCGGCGCGGGCATGGATTATCTCGCCTGGGGTCTGGCTTGCGAAGAACTCGAAGCGGTGGACACCTCGTTGCGTGTGGTCATGTCAGTGCATACCGGTTTGTGCGGAATGACCCTCTTTCAATGGGGCACCGAAGAACAGAAGCAGAGGTTCCTCGTGCCGCTGGCAAAGGGCGAAAAGATTGGCTGTGGCGTCTTCACGGAACCAGGCATGGGCTCCGATGTGGCCGCGATGCAGACCTCTGCCAAACGCAATGGTGACGTCTACATCCTGAACGGCGAAAAGATGTGGATCTCCCTCGCCTCCAAAGCGGACCTGGCGCTGGTTACCGTTAAAGCGAATTCCTCTCCCCGTAAAGCTTCCGAGGGACTTTCCTCCTTCATCGTTGACCTGCATAGTGAGGGCATCACGCGCGGCGACATTCACGGCAAGCTGGGCGTGCGTGCTGGAGCCACCGGCTGGATTTCCTTCCAGGATGTCAGAGTGCCAGTCGAAAACAGGATTGGTGAAGAAGGCGAAGGCTTTAAGATCACAATGACTGGCTTCGACCATGGACGTTATACGGTCGCTTCCGGCGCGACAGGCATCCTCCGGGCTTGTCTGGAGGCCAGCGTGAAATACGCCAGGACGCGTACCACCTTTGGCAAACCGATTGCCAAGCACCAACTCATTCAGGAAAAGATCGCCAAAATGTCGCAGGATTATGAGATCGCGCGTCTGTTGTACCAGCAAGTAGGCTGGCTGAAAAATCAAGGCAAGCGTTGCACGCGTGAGACTTCTTATGCGAAGAAGTTCGCCACGGAAGCCTCTTTCAGCGCCGCCAATGAAGCGATCCAAATTCACGGCGCGTACGGATTCTCGGATGAATATGACGTGGAGCGTTATCTCCGGAACTCCAAAGGCGCCATGATCTACGAGGGCAGTTCCGAGATCCAGACACTGATTCAAGCTGGCTACGCCTTGGGCGAAAGGAAAGACAAACCACTACGCTGTGAGTTGCCTGCCTATGATGAGCAGGCCTGGCAAGGATAGGAGAAAGATGACGATTGAACCGTTTTATACAAATGTTGAAAAATCCATCCAAACCATGTTTGGCACGGTCGTGCTCGAGGGTCCCAAGGGATTTCCTCCCAATGACTCAAACCTATATTGTGTAACGCCGGAAGGAAAAGTGATTTGGAAGGCAGAAAGACCCAATTTAAGCGCTTTATATTCTCGCGTCCGCATCGCCGATGACGGTGAAAATCTCTCTGCCTACACCACCGGCGGCCACGCCTGCGAATTGGAATTGCGAACCGGGAAGTTGATCAGTTTTACAAGTATTAAATAGTCGCTCCCGTAATTGCGAGGAAGGCTGATGGTTGAGTGCCGCTGAAGGCGGTATATCGAAACCCAGCCCAACGAAGCAATCTCTACCACAGCGTAGGAGATTGCTTCGTCAGGAAAAACACTTTCCTCGCAATGACGAATAAAGAGTAACATGAAAAGAGAACTTCGTCCCTGCATCTACATCATGACGAATAAAAACAACAAAGTTCTCTATACCGGTGTGACCAGCAATTTATTCAAAAGAGTTCTCTGAACACAAGAATAAAGCAGGGTTCCAGGTTTTACAGGTCGCTACAATATAACAAAGCTCGTTTATTACGAAGAATTCGATACGATCAAGGAAGCCATTGCACGTGAGAAGCAAATCAAAGGCGGCGCAAGGCAAAAGAAATTTGATTTGATCAATAGCAAGAATCCCGAGTGGAAAGATTTGTATGATGAATTCTTTGCATAACATTCGTTATCCCGTGATTGCGAGACTGCGGAGCAGTCGAAGCAATCTCCTCAGAGTATGGAGTAGAAAGCCGGACTGGGGATTGCTTCGTCATAGCATTAGCCCGCCACTCCTCGCAATGACACAAGCATGTTACTTTCAGCGACAATATTTATGGTGAGATAACTAATTTCTGTTTGACATACTCAGAAAGATAGGGTCATTCATGAAGAAGGAACAACAACTCCCTGAAATAGAGACATTTCCTCGGCCAAACCTACAATGGACGGATGTTATAAACGTCATAGGCACAATTGCAGGTTTTGTTGGTTTGGGAGGAGCTTTACTCTGGCTATTTGGCCGCTACTATTATGAAGGTGTATTTTCATCCTTCGGTTTCGCTTCAATTCCTATATCAATAGCACCAGAAGATTACGTTGAGAAGGGGGCTGCTGGTCTTTTATATTTCATAATGGATATTTTGATCAGCATTTTTCTCTATTATTTAGCATATCTTGCCAAGGTTTTATTTTACGAAAAAATCTTTCGGAGAATGAAGCACCGCATTGCAAAAATCTCGTCAGTCTTATCAGGTTTTTCGATCAGCATAATACTAGGCGCGTATTTGATTTCCACGTCAAATCTAGGCATCTCTGCAAGTTTTTTCTATGAGGATATTGTTAACTTGTTTGGAATCTTCCTAATATTTTGGGGATTGGAAGTTACATTTTTAATCGCGTCTCCTGTTAAGAATGTAGGAGGCATAGACCAACAACAGAGTCAATTACTTATTTCCACTTACACGCCACTGGCAATCATAAGAATACTAATGTTAGTGGTTATGTTCGCAAGCTTACTTTTCACTCAGACAGGATCAAGTTTTGTTAGTGGTCAAGGAACTGGATGTTTGACAACACTAAGAAAGTCTACTTCTGTAGTGTTTTTCTCAACCACCCGAATATTGTCGGAAGGTGAGGTTCAAGCACAAGAAGTATATCAATATAGCGGATACTTTCTTCTGTTTGTGGACAGAGAAAATTACTACTTGTTCAGGGAAATAAATCCCAAATCTTACAAACCAAATGGATATTTTGTTATTGCCAAAGATGCTATAAAATCAATTCAAATAACTGGAACTACAATCCCAAAAGAAGAAAACGAGAATTACAATAAAATGTGTGTTGAGGAGATAAAAGGTGACTAAGTTTCAAATATTAACATCAAGGAGCAGAACTTGAAAATCGTCGCTTGTATCAAGCAAGTGCCTGAACTCGGAGGCGAAAGTGAAAGCCGAGGGCGGGCAAGTTACCTGGGGAGACGCGCCGCTGGTGATCAATCCGTTCGACGAGTACGCGGTCGAAGGCGCGCTCTTGGCGAAGGACGCCAATGATGGAACCAAAGTCACCGCCTTGTGCGTTGGACCCGAATCCGCCAAGGATGCACTCAAGCACGCACTCGCCATGGGCGCGGATGAAGCTGTCCTGATCTCAGACCCCGCGCTGAACGAAATCGATTCAGTTGCCGCGGCGCGCGTCCTGGCCGCGGCAATTCAAAAGATCGGTGAGGCGGACATGATTGTCTTTGGTCGCCAGACGCTCGACAATGGGTCGGGGCTCACCACCGCACAAGTGGCAAGAGTTCTCGGGTTGCCGTTGCTTGGGTTGGCGGGACAGATCAAAGTCCAGGATGGAAGCGTGACGATCGACAGAGTCATCGAAGAGGGCAAAGTCACCGTCAGCGCAAAGATGCCCGTTGTCGTGAGCGTTGTCCAAAGCATTGGCGAGCCGCGCTATCCATCGTTCATGGGCATCCGCAAAGCGGCGAAGGCAAACATCCCAACTTGGTCGTTGAGTGACCTAGGTATCGAAGCGCTCGCCACAGTCGTCAAACGCACGGAGTTGATGAACCCGCCCGTGAGCGAAACGAAGGTCGAGATCATCACAGCCGAAACGCCCGAAGCCATCGCTGAAACACTCGCTGAAAAAATCTTTGCGGAGAAAGTGCTATGAAAACTTTTGTTTATGTCGATCACTTCAAGGGCGAAATTCAGCCCGCTTCGTGGGAGGCGATCGGGCTTGGCAAAACGCTGGGATCGGTAAGCGCGGTGGTGTTTGGTTCTGGTGACGCGGTGGCGAGTGTAGCGAGGTCGGCGTTTGAATATGGCGCCGACGAAGTTTTCGTCGCGGATGACTCCTCGCTGGAGGATTTTCGCGCGGAACCATATGCATCCACCTTCTCGACGCTCGCTTCACGCTCCGCGCAAAGCCCCGACCTGATTCTGTTCCCCATCACTGCTCGTACCCGTGAGCTCGCCGCCATGTCTGCGGTCGATCTGAATACTGGCGTATTGACCGACATCTCCGCGCTTGAAATGAACGGCGATCAGTTGATCGCGACGCGTCCCATTTACGAAGGTAAAGTGATGGAAAAGACCGTTTGCTCGGGTAAGCCTGTGATGGCAAGCATCCGTCCGCGGTTCTTCCCCAAGCCCGAACGCGACGAAAGCAAATCAGGCACAGCTACAAAGGTGGAAGTCAAACCCGACGCGTTAACAACCGTCGAAGGCTATTCTCAATCTGAAAGCGCGGTGAACCTGGGCGACGCGCCCGTCATTGTCTCTGGCGGACGCGGCGTATCGAATAACCCGTCCCTGACTCCGCCTGAGGGACTGAGCGAACAGGAGGCCGAGATCTGGCGCGCCCATCAAGGTTTTGCCTTGATCACAGAACTGGCAAACGTGCTTGGTGGCGCGGTCGGTGCCTCACGCGCCGCGGTCGATGGCGGATACATTCCCTATTCCCATCAAGTGGGGCAGACGGGCAAAGTCGTCACGCCTGACCTGTACATCGCCTGTGGCATCTCAGGCGCGATCCAGCATCTCGTTGGGATGAGGAACGCAAAAGTTATTGTCGCCATCAACAAGGATGCCGATGCGCCCATCTTTACGCAAGCACGTTACGGCGTCGTTGGTGACCTGTTTGTGTTTGTCCCCTTGTTGACAGAGGCCTTCAAGAAGAAGTTGGGAAAGTGAGAGAAAGAGAGTCAGGGAAATTCCCTGGCTCTTTTTGCTATAATTGAGGCATGAGCAATCTAAAGATAAAAGTCCCACGCGAAAAAATTGCCGATTTCTGCCAACGATATCACATTAGTAAATTGGCTTTCTTTGGATCGGTCTTACGCGACGATTTTGGTCCCAATAGCGATGTTGATGTTTTGGTCGAGTTCGTGCCTGGTCATGTCCCTGGGCTGGCCTTTTTTGCTATGCAGGATGAACTTTCGAAGATATTGGGGCGCAAAGTGGATTTGAACACCTCGGGTTTCATTAGCAAATACTTTCGGGCAGATGTTTTACGTGAATCCAGGGTGGAATATGTCGCGGCATGAGACGCCTAAAACCCTTCAACAGATGCTCGATCACGCGCGTGAAGCGCTGGCCTTGGCGCAGGGAAAAACACGTGAAGATCTAGACAGTGACAGAACATTCGAACTTGCGCTGTCAAAACTCTTGGAAATTATCGGGGAAGCCGCAGACCGTATTCCCGCCGAGTTTCAAATGGAGCATCCGGAAATTGAATGGGCGCAGATCATCGGTTTTCGTAATCGACTGATTCATGGCTACGATGCGGTTGACTTTGACATCATCTGAGCCATCATTCAATCTGATCTACCAGATTTGGTTGCGAAACTGGAAAAAATATAGATCGCTCATGCACCTATCAAGTTAGACAAAAGGGTAAGTGGTAAGTAACGAGAGACCTCCTCGCCATTTTCAGCGAGGAGGTCTTTATATCTACATTTTCATTGTACAGGATTTAGGGGGCAAAAACAATAGTGATTAAGAATAGTTTTTCCAAGGATGCAAAAGTTGTAGAATACGAAGGGAAATATTCCCCAAATCGCAACATTTATGAAGGAGGCCAGATGGACAAGTCCCCACATAAAAGTGATTTTGTCAATGCGAATGGCATCAAACTACATTACCTCGATTGGGGTGGAAACGGCGAGGCGGTTTTGTTCCTGGCAGGTATGGGATGCAATGCCCATGTTTTTGACGATTTCGCTCCGCGTTTCACGGATCAATTCCACGCGATGGCGCTTACCCGCCGCGGACACGGCGAGTCAGATCATCCCGAAACAGGCTACGATCTCGACACATTGACGGGTGATATCTGTCAATTTCTGTATATGCTTGGCATAGAGAAAGTAATACTAGCCGGACATTCCATGGCAAATATCGAACTCTCTCATTTCGCCGTCTTGTATCCGGACCGCGTCATCAAACTCATATATCTCGATGCCGCTTATGATCGGCATTCAGCCTCGTACAAAGAAATGGTGGATAAGAACCCCTGGAAAAAGATGCAGCCTCCGGGATTAGATGTTGATTACTACACAGAGGCAGATTACTTCACTGCCATGAACAGGGACTATCCATCCTTCAGGCTGATCTGGACGGAAGCGATGGCACAACAGTCACTGCATGAGGTGGTGAAGACATCGGAAGGTAAAATTGTCGACCGAATGAGCGAGGGCATCAGCAAGGCCATTACAGACACGTTGACCAGTTATGTATTGGAAGATGCGAAAATAAAAGCTCCCACCCTGGCTTTTTTTGCGATGTCCAAGGGCCTTAATACCATTGCGGATGAATGGATGACGGAAGAACAGAAGACCGAGCTCATCGAGCATGTGAAAACGAGAGAGAATACATGGACCAGGGAGTGCATCGAACAATTCCGGCAAAATGTCCCGCATGCCAAGATCATAGAAATCCCACATGGACATCATTATAGTTTTATCGCGCAGGAAAAACTTGTGTATGAGGTAATGCGGAAGTTTTTAATTGAGTGAAGGCGGCTCTTCCGTTCTCAACGGGAAGGCTCAAGATTTTTGCCACGGATTTCACCGATTTGTGCGGATTGTTCAAAAGGATGAGTGAAAATCCGTGAGACACCTGCGCTGGCAGCACGTGCTCGTGCCAGTGGCTAGAAGCTGCTCGCCCGTAAATCATCCGATCAGAAACGAGAGAACCGTAAATGTAAGGGGAAATTAGATGTGGCAGGCCATCGGTTTATGTGAATCGATGGCCTTGTCATTTTTGACTTTATAATAACGTCACATAAAAACTCAACTGGAGCCACTATGAAAAAATACAATCTCGGAATCATTGGCGCGGGAATGTACGGCAAGATCTTGATGCGTGCTTTTCGAAGGGATGAGCGCGCCAACATCCTTTGGGTCAACAGCGCCAGCGAAGGGACGACCAAATCCGCGGCGGAGGAATTCGGTGTCGAGAAATGGTCAACGGATTATCACGATGTGCTGAACGATCCCACCGTAGACGTGGTAATCATTGCCACGCCGCCTTATCTCCACGCGGAGCAGTTGGAAGCTTCTCTCAAAGCGGGAAAACATGTTTTGCTGGAAAAGCCTATCGCAGAATCGCGGGAAAGCCTGCAGAGAATCGTCAACGCCGTGGACGCCGCGCCAAACCTGAAGGTGTTGGAAGCGTCCTGTCGTCATACACGTTTGACGCGTAAATATCAATTCATCAAAGAAATGATCGATAGTGGCAAACTCGGTGAGGTCTATCACATCCACCATAACACGCTCTCGCGCGGTACGTTTATCGAATACAACCCAAAGGGTGCCTGGGCGATGAATAAGAAACTGGCAGCTGGTGGTCCGTTTGCGGATAGAGGCGTGTATGACCTGTCATTCCATCTGGGATTGTTGAATGATGTGCCTCAACTGAAATCCATGCAGCGCTTCACGCGCAACGACCTGCGCGACATGAGCAAACTTGTGGCGTTCAGCGATATTGAACAACACGGCGCGGCCTGGATGGAGTTTGATACTGGACTCACTTATTACTATGAGAACGGCGGCGGCGTGCATAATGAAACGCCAAACGAGACGCGCATCTACGGGACCAAAGGTGGTCTGCGCTTCCAACACTTCAGTTGGGATTCCAACGAGATCGATTTCTTCACGACAGAAAATGGCGAACCGCGCAAGGAAACTTTCACCGTTGATATGAGCAAGGAACCGGACGATAGTCTGGCGATCAGCACGCACTTCCTTGACTATCTGGATGGGAAGGTTGAGCCGCTGATGACTGTTCAGTTGGCGGCGAAGCATATGGAGATTCTGTTCAAGATTATGGAGGGTGATCAACCAGAGTTGCATCTGATCCACTGATAGATACGCCTGAAGCATAAAAGAGTCTCCCGGGTCTGGCTCTTTTATTTAAAATAAACAAATATTACAAGGAAGATGAGGAACGATGGATTAATATCGTTCCTTATGATTTAATTCAGGGCGGTATCCATCCATGAACAAACCAGGCATCTTCAAAAGTAGAAGGTTCTATCTTACGATCGCTTTCCTGGCGATGTTGGGAATCGGTACAGTCTGCATACTGAACCTGGATGTATTCCTGCGTGCGTACCATGCCTACCGGCACGGAACATTTACTCTGGAAAGGTTGCGTTTCGACCTTGGCTCTTTCAACTTTGGCAAAAATATACCTGTCACGCCAATTGACTCAAAACGGTCTACAAAGGATGCCATGGTCCAAGTCCTTGTGCCAGCCGGAGAGTTCCACATGGGACGAGGTTACAACCCCAAAGCGCAGGACGCTCCTCGTCATCTGGTTTACCTGGACGCGTTTTGGATGGACCAGGTCGAAGTGACAAATGCCATGTACGCCACCTGTGTAAAGACCGGCGGCTGTATTGTGCCGGATCCGCCCGTCAATCCCTATTATGGGAAATGGGCCTATCGAAACTATCCTGTTGTTTACGTGACCTGGGAGCAGGCCGATATATATTGTCGCTGGGCAAATGGAAGATTGCCTACTGAGGCGGAATGGGAAAAAGCAGCCCGCGGCTTGGATGGTTATAAATATCCGTGGGGCAACAGCGCTCCGACACCACGATTGGCAAATTTTGATCGTTCACTGATCAACGAAGCAGTGCCTTCTTATCGCTATCCCCTCGGAGCCAGTCCTTATGGCGTTTTGAACATGGCAGGCAATGTGCGGGAATGGATCGCCGACTGGTTTGGCCGCGATTATTATGAAGAGTTCCCCTACGCCAATCCCAAGGGACCGGAGACAGGGACGAAACGCTCACTGCGAGGCGGTTCCTTTGCTGAGGATGGGCTTGAAATCGCAGCATATCGCCGTTATAACCACGATCCGGATTCAGCCGGATTGATCCGCGGTTTTCGATGTGTACAGGATGCAGATCCTGGAAATTAATTTTTTTTCAATCAGAGAACTGGAGAAAGAAAAACTGCGTGAGCCATAAAGTTTCACGCAGTTCTTTTGGTGTCGTTGTTTATTTTTGATTCAAACGGAGAGCGATAACCCCATCTGGTAAGAAACGGGCAACAGCTCTGCAGAAGACCGCAACGAATTGCGCATCTGTAAACGCGCCCGTGCCAGACGGCTCTTCACTGTCCCGATGGGAACACGCGTCGCATTCGCAGCTTCCTCATACGATAGCCCTTCAACATCCACCAGCACCAGGATCGTCCGATACATTGGCGGGAGCAGGGAAATGCTTCTCTGCAAGGCACTTTCCAATTCGGAGGATTCGAATTGGATCTCCGGATTTGCATCCGGATCGACGAGCCAGTAGCTGGTCTCGATCTCCTCGCCTTCCGGGTTGAACTGTTCCAGCGGAACAGAGCGCTGACGCCGTTCCTTGCGTACTTCATCATAGCAGGCATTGACTACCACCCTGGCAAGCCAGCTACGCAGGGAATCTCCGCGGAAGGTGTTGAACTTGCAAAATGCAGAAATCAGCGCCTCCTGAACGGCATCCCCCGCGCGATCCTCGTCATTCAACAAACGCAGGGCAATCCCAAACAGGAGATTCTGATAATGCAGGATCAAGAGATTGAAGGCATCCAGATTGCCCGCTTGCGCGGCCTGGATCAATGCCTTTTCGTTCTCAGGAGGGATCTGCAAGCTTTTCATATCTATAATATACATCCCCATTGTTACCAGCCTGTGCCAGCGATGTCACAATTTTGTAACCACCCCTTTTTGCGAAAACAGAGTAAAGGTATTAAGTATCAATTCGAAGCAAAGCGGGTGGGATTTTTCTTCCCCACGGGCAGGCGGATCGTAAAGACGGTGCCGCGCGGCTCTTCCTGACTGCTACGAACATTGACCTGTCCCTCGTGCAGGGCGATGATGCGATTCACCAACGCCAGCCCCAGACCACTCCCCTCCGTGCTGCGGGCATTGGATCCGCGATACAACTCCTCGAAGATCTTCGCGACATCTTCCGGCGGAATCCCCACACCGGAATCCGCCACTTCGATCAGAATGGCGCGTCCATCCTCGCCGAGGCGGATCTCAACCGAATCGGTTGGGTACGTGAACTTGAGCGCGTTCTCTACCAGATTATATACCGCAAGCACCAATAGGTCGCGGTCACCAATGATCATCGGAAACGGCGAGGGTACCTTCGGAATGAGCAGATTCACTTCACGTTCGCCATAAGCCGGCAACACGTGCACCGCTTCCACCACATCCTGCAACAGGTCGGGCACATCAACCGGCGAGCGTTCGATCGGGCGTTCGCCCAGATCAGAAAGTTTTCGCAAATCGGTCAGCAGGCGGGTGAGACGTTCCACTGCATGTTCCGCGTTGCCGATGGCGCGGGTGCGATCCTCATGTGCCTGGGCCTCCTGCATATTGACCAGTGCCGCTCGTAGTCCGGTCAATGGATTCTTGATCTCATGGTCAAGTCTGCGCAGGAAACTACGTCGCCCCAAATCCGCTTCGCGTTGTGCGTCCGAGATCAATAACTCCAATTGCTCCTGCTGTCGCAATGATCGGTAAAAGAAAATTGCCAACAGCAGCGTACCCAAAATTCCAAGAGTTAAAACAATGACTTCCAAATTCCTGATCGTCAGCCCAAAGACAAAAGCGAAAAAGCCAAAATCCGCCGTCACCAGGAAGGGCGCAATCGCGCCGGAATATATACTGATCAAGATAAAAGCAAGGATGCCTGCCACGAAAGGCAGGAAAATCAAAATTAAGCTTGGCCAGCCCTTTTTATACATATGGCGCTATCTTACCCCTCTCCATGCACGGGAGCAATAAAACGATAGCCTTCTCCGGGGATGGTTTCGATAAAGCGCGGCTCTGAGGGATCATCGTTCAACGCGCGGCGCAATTCGGCCATGCGCGTGTCCACTGTACGCGTACCGGCAGGATATTCCCAACCCCAGACGGCCTCCAGCAAACGTTCACGCGTCACCGCCTCATCCGGATGAGTCATCAAATATTCAAGCACGGATAAAGCCTTGGGTGTTAGCTCGATCGTCTCGCCTGCCAGACTCGCACGCCGTGCGCGTCGATCCAGTGAAAGATCATTCGCCGTCAATAACCAGGCCGTCGAAAGAGAACGCTGACCCGGGCGGACGCGTCGCAATACGGCGCGGATGCGAGCCAACAACTCATGCGGATCAAAAGGTTTGTTGAGATAATCGTCCGCACCTTCTTCGAGGGCCAGCGCACGTTCCGAGGCTTCACCTACTTGCGTCAACAGGATGGTTGGCGTCCAGATGTTGGCCTTACGCAAACGACGCAAAGTTTCGCGTCCATCCATGCGCGGCATAAGTACATCCAAAATGATCAACTCCGGATGATGCGCCTGTGCTTTCTCGAAAGCGCTCATGCCATCGGAAACGACCAGCACATGGAAGCCGGCACGTTCAAGGAAAGGCGCCAAGCTGTCTGCAATGGTTGGATCGTCGTCAGCAAGGAGGAGAGTAGGTCGATTGAGAGACATATGGAAACATCTGCCCGTCGTCTCGGCGCTTATACAAAAGTATGTAAAAAAGTGGGGAGAGAAAAAAGCCCGGCCGCGCGGACCAGGCCCACGTCTGGAAAGAGACGGGGCAAATCCTAGTTAATGTGGTTATAAGTAGACATGGTTGTATCAATCACCGCGGATTCGGTGGCCGGGTCATATTCCGGCGGAGGGGTCGGGTAATTTCCCGGATTGGCTGAATGCAGGATAAACGCCAGGCTGATGCAGGCATTGTTATCTACCGTTGAATAGGCAGTCCAGTCATACCGGTTACCGGCTGCGGCCCCATTTCCAGTCTGCTTGGTAAAGGACATCCCATTGATCGTTACATTGTCAGAGGTCGCAGGATTTTCCACAGCCGGGCTGGTACATGGATTCGCACCTTCCACAACATTCACCTGAACATATTTTTCGAGGAGATTCGTTCCGGGCGTGACAATCGGAAGATTGACACGCCCGGCGTTATCTGACTGGTTCGCAATCGTTGCGCCAGAGGCAAGGGTAAATTTAAAATTATATTTTGTGTTCAGGTACGCACTTGCATCACTTGTTGATGTTGGAGTCGGCGTATCGGTGGCAGGCGGCGTGAGCGTTGGGGTTTCCGATGGAGCGCCCGTATTTGTCGGTGTTGGCGTCTCAGAAGGCGAGAGAGTGCCAGTTGGAGTTGGGGAAGGGGCAACAGTATTGGTACTAGTGGGTTGCTGTGAGGCGCCCGGACGATAGATTTGCGGACCCACCCACAAGGCACGATCACCCGTAGCTACACCGGCCGAAAGCACCGTTAGAATGAACTTGACATTCTGACCCGCCAGCGCACTCAGGTCTACATCCACGTTGTAAAACTGGCCCTCGTACCTTTCAAGGAAGGGCCCCCAGAATGTGCGAATGGTGGGATCACTACCCAATGTGTAATCAAGACGGAAGGCTACGTAACAGTACGTCGCGCCAGCTTCGCAGTTGATAACCGAGCGAAATCTGTCGCCATTCTGCACAGCGAACGGAGGGAAGAAACCCTGAATGTATCCATTTTGAACATTCTGCGGGAAGGTGATCAACCCAGGGCGGGTGTCAATCGCTCCCGATTCAAGGTGGGGATTACTGACTTGCAGCACGAAGCCACGCGCGTCACCATCTGTTCCCGGACAGGGAAGAGCGCCCGCGCCACTGTACCAGGTACCTGCACAGGCATTGGTTGCAAAATCATAGGCGATGCCAGGAGCGGGCGTTACCGAAGGGCCCGGAGTAACTGTCGGCCCGCCGGGCGTAACCGTTGGCCCGGAAACACGGATATCGACCCACCAGGGTTTGTTCGCCTGCGCGCCAATCCCGAAGAGGGCACCGGTGGAATTCTTGAACATCCAGTAACCACGGTAGGAGCCGGCCGCGGAAGGCGCCGTCATATTAATGGAAATATCAACCGTCTGGCCCACTGCAACATTTTGCGGGAAGGCTGCTGAGGCGGCTGCGCCCATCTGTTCGCCGCTGGAGAATACCAATTGATAAGAGGTATTCCATGCACAGGAACCGATGTTTTTCAAACGCCAGGTCTTGGTGAAGGTTTGTCCAGGAGCCATGATGGTTCCATCCGGCACCGTTACATCCGCGATGAATTGCGCCCTATCACAGGATGATGGTGGAATCGTCGCTGTGATCGGTGTGGGGGTTGGAGGCGTGCCGGTGACTGTCGGGACAGGTGTAGCGCCCGGCCGCGCGATGATCGGGTTGCCCCACAATGCATAATCGCCGATGGGGGAACCCCAGGCGGAGATATAAAGAATAAACTTGACAGTTTGTCCTGCCAGCGGGCTCAAATCCAGGTTCGCGTCATACGTCAAACCTTCGTATCGTTCACGGAAGGTCCAGAACGTGCGGATCGTACTGCCCACTTGATAATCGAGACGATAGGCCACGTAACAGGAGGTTGCATTAAACTCACACCCCACCTTCGTCTGGAACCGATCTCCACTTTGTACAGTGAAATCAGGATAGACGCCCTGGATAAATCCATTGGTGATTTGTTGCGGGGAAAAGAGCAGACCAGGCTGCGAGGCAATTACGCCGCTCTCAAAGCTGGGCTGATCGAGCTTAATCGCAAAGCCTCTGGGATCGGTATTGTCACCGGGGAAGGAAAGTCCACCCGCGCCGCTCGACCAGGTCGCTGAACCGGCGTTGGCCGTAAAATCATACGCCACGCCGAGCGAGGTGGAACTGGTGACATTGATCTCCACCCACCAGGATCGATTGGCGTAATACCCAATACCAAACAACACGCCGGAGGCATTCTTGAACATCCAGTAACCGATATAATGCCCGGCTGTACTCGGCGCGGTCATCGGCACGGACAAATCAATGGTTTGGCCTGGTGCAACATTGGAAGGGAAAGCCACCGAAGTTGTAGTGCCCATCTGCGTACCCGAATTGAACACCATGCCATACGAGGTGGTCCAGGTGCAGCTACCAATGTTCCTCAAGCGCCAGGTTTTTGTGAATGCCTGTCCGGGATCGAACGACGATCCATCCGGCACAGTTACATCCGTGACGAACTGTGCCCAATCCGTACAGGATTGCGCGGCAGAAGCGCTCGAAGGCATGGACGCGGCCGGTACCACTGACAACACCAACGCGACCAGCAAAAACATCGAGACGGTTTTCGTTCTTGATTTCATAGGTTCCTCCTCATCTCATCCATCCAAGTGATTAAACGTCCGAATAATGACCAAAGTTCCAGAATGACTATACGCCTCCTATAGTATATCTTCTCTTTAAGGATTGTTCAATATCTCATTCATGACTCTTTTCTCCTTATAATAGGCATTATGTCGCGCACAATTCTTCATCTGGACCTGGATGCCTTCTTTTGCGCGGTGGAAGAAACGCACAATCCTGAGCTCCGCGGGGTGGCATTTGCAGTAGGAGGCAAGCCAGAGGAACGCGGCGTGGTCGCTTCCTGCTCTTACGCAGCCAGGCGCATGGGAGTGCGCTCAGCCATGCCGATGTCGAGAGCGCTTCGACTCAGCCCGGGGCTGATCATTGTCCCCTCGCGTCATCGGCTCTACCGCGAAGTCTCGCGTCAGGTCATGGAGAGGCTGCACGATCTGACCGCGCTGGTGGAACAGATTTCCATCGATGAAGCCTTTCTCGACATCAGCGATATTCGCGAATCACCCGAATCCATCGCCCACAAACTACAGTCGCGGATTCGCGAGGAATTGCAGCTTCCCTGCTCGATTGGCATCGCCTCAAACAAGCTGATGGCAAAGATCGCCACTGAAGTGGGCAAGGCCCTCGCACTGAAAAGAATCAAGGCCCAGGGACTGGCAGAGTCTCCGAACGCGGTGACAATTGTCCCGGTGGGAGAAGAAGCGGCTTTTCTTGCTCCTCTACCTGCGGACATGCTTTGGGGAGTCGGTCCAAAGACTTTTGCGCGCCTGGCAGAATTGGGTATTCATACCATTGGCGATATCGCGCAGTGGCCCGAGAGCGAATTGATCCGCATGTTCGGCGAAAACGGGCGCGATCTTGCACGTCACGCCAAAGGGATCGATAATCGTCCCATCGTAACGGAGCACGAAACAAAATCCATCAGCCAGGAAGTGACTTTTTCGGTGGATATTCGCGATGACAAGGTGCTGGAAAAAACCATGCGCGAGCAATCGGCGGAAGTGGCGCGTCAACTGCGCAAGAATGAACTGGCAGGTTCAACAATCAAATTGAAAATTCGCTGGCCCGATTTCACTACCTTGACAAGGCAAACAACTCTCAATCATCGCACCGATCAGGATGATGAAATTCTAAAAGTCGCCCTGGAGTTGCTGAAATCTGTCCGCAAACCGCATCAGGCTGTTCGTCTAATTGGCGTTGGCGTTAGCGGACTGGGACAACCAATTCGACAATTAGGATTATGGGATACAAGCGAAGCAGCCCTGCGGATGGATGCGGAGAGGGCACGCAAGGTGCAGGAAGTGCTGGACGCCTTACAGGAGAAGTATGGAAAAGATGTGATCAAAAGAGGGAATATGAGTTAAGACCTCAAAAGTTGTGATGAAATAGACGGAAATCGCAATCCGCATATATGCCATAACCTGACATATATGCGGTTACTATTTATCAAGGATGTAACACATGACCAACACTGCTACTCGACTGATCACCCTGATCATGCTCCTACAAAACAAGCCAAACCAGAAGGCTGGTGACCTGGCAAAACAACTGGGTATATCAATCCGCACCTTGCACCGTTACTTCGGGATGCTGGATGAATTGGGCATTCCGGTTTATTCCGAACGCGGGCCTTATGGCGGATTTTCGCTCGTCCGTGGATACAAACTTCCGCCACTGATCTTCTCTCTTGAAGAAGCAGTGGCGATTCAGGTGGGCACAAGTTTGATGAGTGAAGCTTGGGGTGAACTCTATCGGGATGCGGCGCAAAGCGCGATGGCAAAGATCGAGAATATCCTGCCCAACGAACAGCGGAGCGAGATTAACTGGGCACACCGTTCACTCGTGGCAACCAACTTATATCGTGCAGACCTTGCCAGTCTGTCTCCCCTCATGGAACAACTCCGCATTGCCACCCATGAACGCCAACCAATCTCAATGGTTTATCAAAGCCTGTCAAACTCAAAAGTAGAAAAAAGAAAAGTTGATCCTTACGCTTTGATTTTCCGCTCAGGCTGGTGGTATCTCGTGGGATATTGTCACACGCGAGCCGCTTTGCGAACTTTTCGCGTCGACCGCATCCAGAAGTTGACGCTCCTGAACCAGAACTTTACCGTGCCTGATGATTTCAACATCCATGCTTATCTGGAGGCAGAATTCAAAGAAGGGAACGTTATTCGCGCTCGCCTGCATTTCATTTCCGAAGCCGCGCAGATGGCAAAAGGCAATCGCTCTCTTTGGGAAGCACTACAAGAAAACCCGGATGGAAGCGTGGACACCGTTCTCACATCGCCAGAACTGTCCTTTCTTGCATCCATGGTCATGAGTTTTGGTCCATGCGCAACAGTGCTCGAACCCCCAGAACTAAGGGCTGTGATTCAAGACTGGGCACAGTCCATGGCGGATTTGTACAAAACATGACGATTATTAAAAGGAGAACTATAATGAAAACGCTCGACCTGAAAAAACAATTCAAACATTTGTATCAACCCTCAGCCAGGAAGCCCGAGATCCTGACCGTACCCAAACTGCAATTTATGATGATCGATGGCACGATTGAAAAAGGGAGGGAACCCGGCAATTCACCGGGTTTTGCAGAGGCGACCCAGGCTTTATATGGCATCTCTTACACGCTGAAATTCACCTTGAAGAAACGCAAGACGGATCCCATTGATTATCCTGTCATGGCACTCGAAGGCCTGTGGTGGGTGGAGGATGGTATCTTCGACATCAACGTCAAGGATAATTATGCCTATACGCTGATGATCATGCAACCTGAAGTTATTACGCATGAACTATTCGAAGAAGCGCGCGAACAGATACGCAGGAAAAAGGGTGGCTCCCCATCTTTATCTCAGGTGCGGCTGGCAAACTTCGAAGAGGGTCTGTGTGTGCAGATCATGCACATCGGGCCGTATGCCACCGAACCTGCTACTGTGGAGATCATGCGCGCCTATGCGTTTGAAAATGGCTGCCATGACAATGTGGGACCCAATGGCAAACACCATGAAATCTATCTTGGGAATCCGCTCAAAGCCTCCCCCGAGAAGTTGAAAACTGTTTTGAGACATCCGCTGGAAAAAATATAAAGTATCATTGGGGTTAACATCTTCTGACGTTGACCCCAATATTGATGCTCGTCTAAAACCGAAGTCGGGAGACTTCCGACTCCATAAATATCACATGACTGTAAAAACAACTTCCATTTCCCTTAGCATGCAAGGCAACGCGGATATCCGCGACATCACTGACCAGCTTGCAGGTACCGTTTCCAAAAGCGGGCTCAAAGCTGGAACCGCGACTGTTTTTTGTCCATCTTCTACCAGCGGACTGACCACCATCGAATTCGAGGGTGGCGCCTTGAGCGACCTGCGCAGACTCTTCGACGAGATCATCCCATCGAGCCGCGAGTATGCGCACAACGAACGCTGGCATGACGGGAACGGTCATAGCCACGTGCGCGCCAGTCTGCTCGGCCCGTCGCTGACAATTCCCTTCGTCGATGGACAATTAACGTTGGGCACATGGCAACAAGTCATTTATGTGGATTTTGACAACAAGCCGCGCTCAAGACAACTCGTCGTGCAACTGATGGGAGAATAATTTGGTCTGTTATTACCACCATGACAAACCCACGGTGGGATTATGCAAATACTGTCAACGTGGGCTGTGCTCTGAGTGTGCCGCCAATGCGGGGAATTCCCTGGCCTGTAGGAACCTGCACGAGGAACAGGTTCGTGCCATGGAAAGTCTGATGCAAAAGAACATTTTGCAATCCAAACGCGTCGGTTCGGATTACCTGCGCAACACCATCTTTTACGGCATCGTGGGGATCCTGTTCGCCGGTTTTGGATTCTCGCAACTCCGATTTCTAGGCTTGCAAGCTCTCGTCTATTTGATGATCGGGCTGGCTTTGCTTTGGGCGGCGCTTGCAAATTATCTGGAGAGCCGGAAATATAAATAGCCCCACCCGCCCTATCGGGCACCCTCCCCAAATACGATACCAAGACTGAAAATGAAGTGAAATTTGCTTTTCGTATTTGGAGAGGGCCAGGAAGGAGTGCAACCTCTCGCACTCCTTTGCGTATGTCCTTCTAGAAATCATGGAAAGGAGTGCAATATCATGAACACGAACTATAAGACCCTCGCCCGCAGTACATCCAACCGCATGATTGCGGGGGTGTGCGCTGGCTTGGGCGAATACCTCGGCATCGACCCGACCATCGTCCGTTTGCTGACAGTCCTGGCTTTCTTCACCGGCTTCGGCGGGATCGCCATTGTCTACCTGATCATGGCCTTGATCGTCCCTGAACAGACGCAAATTACGCAGTAGGTCGCCTTTGAAACGTGACGCCGGAAGCGAGAGCAAAAAGACCAGGTTTCTCGACCTGGTCTTTTCGCCAACTGGAATTGTAACTGTGAAAAACGGGTGTGGGAACCCATTAAATCAAAGCCGTAAATTCACCCAAACACTTGCTATTTTGACGTGCGGTTCGAAGTCGTAGACTTAATGGGCAATATTACCAGAAGCACCAATCCTAAAACATTGAGAAATAGAACAAAAAGCAGGCCCACCCAATCAGAATATCCTTTTCTCGTTGCAATTTCAATGCCCCAAGACAACACCCCAATAATCAACGCTGCAAAAACGGCAAAAACTAAACCAGCTTGGAGAGACAAAAGGAAACCTCGCCCATTTGAAAGAGAAATAACAACACCAAGAAGAAAACTCAGGACAAAAGCAAAAGTAATACGAATACTTGACTTCATAGAACTGCCTCCTAATTTATCTATTCAGCCATTGAGTTGAATCAGTTTCAGTTGCGCACAATGCTGAAGTTTTCCTTTTGGCGGATGTTGACATGGATGACCTCGTGTGTCTGTCCGTACACAACGCCATGATTCTATGCCCTGCCCCATAAATTCGTCAATCCAACCTTTCTGGTGATTATCCACATCTTTTGCGCCACCATATTTTGGCAGAACGCGCGCCTGCTAACAACTCTTGAAAATTTGTTAGCATTATGCTAACATAACACAGTGTACAAAATCATTTTCACGAAGGAAGCCGCGAAGTCGTTGAACAAACTTCCGCGTAATGTAGCGAAAATGATTCCGCGACAAAGTTGAAGCGATTGCATCTGACCCATATGCTGAACATCCCAATGCAAAGAAACTTCAAGGCAGGGACGGTTACCGTCTGCGGGTTGGAGACTGGCAAGTTATTTACGAAATACAAAATGATCAACTCGTGATTTTGGTTTTGAAAATCGCTCCACGTGGAGAGGTGTACCGATGAAGGATAATATTCAATTAATTGAACGGGATGGCAAGCCTGAATGGGCAGTACTTCCTTATGATGAATATCTGAAGCTGGTTGAACAGGCAGAAATGCTGGAGGATATTCGTGACTTTGACGCGGCAAAAGCCGCGCTTGAAAATGGTGAGGATGAACTAATTCCCGCCGAAGTTGTATTTGCCATCCTGGATGGTGAAAATCCTATCAAGGTTTGGCGCAAATACCGCGGACTGACCCAACAACAACTTGCCAGTGCCGCGCAAATTAGCAAACCCTATCTCTCGCAAATCGAAACCGGCAAACGAAGAGGAACAACCGAAATCCTGTCCGCAATTGCAAAAGCGCTGAATGTTTCTCTGGATGAAATTGTGGGAGGAGAAAAAGAGTAAGAAATGGCAATGACCATGCCTGAGCAGGCAAACGTGCAACCATGGATGTTTTGACGCAATTTCGCCAGTCATACAATCAAGGAATGCCAGTAAAGTGAGCAATCCCACCGGCATAAGCCAGCCAGACCGAACCGTCGGTGGCGGCCAGGATGGGACCGATCCATTTACTGCCTATATCGCTCTTCAATACATAAGTGATCCACTTTTCCCCATCGAACCGGGATACACCACCAGCAGTGCCAACCCAGACCGATCCATCTTTGGCTGCTGCGATACTATGAATCTCATCGCTGGCTAACCCATCCTTCGTTGTATAGTTTGTCCATCCGTTTTTAGAAAAGCGATACACTCCCGAAAATTCTGTGGCGAACCAAAGGTCTCCATTGGGAGCTGCCGCCATATCAACCGTGTATTTTCCTTGGTCGGAGTTGGTCCAAGGGGTTGGAAAATCTGTCCAATATGCACCGTCAAAATGGATGAGTTTGGCAGATCTACCAATGCTGGAACTGAATAAAAGAGTTCTGATCTGGAAGTACAAAGATAGGCGTTACATAATTTCCCTGCAAACTATCCTGTAACACATAATACTGCCAGCCTTTTCCATCGAAGTGTGCTACGCCCTGTTCCGCCGTACCCAGCCATAAGGCGCCGTCCTCTGTAAATGCCATCGCCCGGATAACGTCATTTGCCAACCCATTTTTAGTTGTATAAGCTGTCCAGGTTTTTCCATCGAATCGGGATACGCTACCAATAGCGCCAAACCAGACTGCACCATCAGGAGCTACAGCCATAGCAGTGATTTCATCGAACGGTAGGCCATTCTCCATCTTAAAATACGTCCAGGTTTTTCCATCGAACCGGTAAACTCCTATGCCGCTGGTAGATCCACTACCTGTGGTGGCAAACCACAAAGTTCCAACAGAGGCTTCGACGATGGAAGAGATGACTGGATATTCTCCCGTTTGCTGGAAGTCTTTTTGCCAGTCTTCTTGAGGGATATAGCTTGTCCAGGCTTCTCCGTTGAGTTGTTTTGCCTCTACATTTTCAATCATTGGGTGTCGGAAGGCTGCTGCGGGAATCGCTCTTGGGAGCGGAAAGATCGCCAGCGTCGGTGTGAGAGCAGGAGTAGGTGTGTCGAAAGGCGTGGGTGATATTGTCGTTGTCGGGGCAGGGCTGGCGGCTGTGGAGATCGAAGTGGAGGGATACATAGGTAAAGGGGTAATAGAAGATTGAATTGTTGGAATCTGGGCAGGCTGGCATCCGGAAGAGAAGACCAGGAGGCAGGCCAACAGAGACAGTACTACCTGTATCCGCAAAATCTTTCTGGTATTGATAGAGAAATTTGTTTTCATAAATTCACCTTCTCATCTCAACCGGAATTACTAAGCGTTCCGAAAGATAGAGGGAGAGCCAGACTCTTTATACTTCACGTTGCTGGCTCTCCATAACTATTATTCAGAATTTACGCGAATTACAGTTTCCGACTCTGTTTAATGTACTGTGAAGAATTTTGTTATCGTAGTGTATGCACTGAAAGCCGCTTTTTTACGGTCGCTGGAATGGCCATTAAATCTTGCGGATTAACATCCGAATACATTACAACATGCCCCCAATCACTCGTATATGCAATGTCCCCGGGCATCAAAGAACTGAGAGGAGCAATCGTGACTCTTCCTTGATTTTGTAGATATACATTCAGAGACCAAACGTTTACCCAGGCAGTTGTATAAGGCTGCCAAGTTGAATCATATTGGAGAGCCCCGGCATGAAGCGCTTGAGATACAAAGTTTGTGCAATCAGCGCACGAATAATAATTAAATGCTGGGCTATAGTTCAGCGGATCTTGGGGAACATTGGGGGCGCATGTTTTTGAAGTCGTTTTTACCCATGCATTTATATAATTCGTTGCAGATCCATGTTGATAGGGGGGATAAGGCGATGTAAGCGATTGTAGTGTTACAGTGTTATAAGTATCTAATAAGCTTTTTCCCAAGACATCAATCGGCGTATGGGAGATCTGATAAGCTATCGCCTGTGTAAAGTCCTGTTTTGTTCTCTCAAAACCATTATCAGTCCAGGTCACTACATCATAGCCGTTGATATTGTCGTTACTCTTATCATCATAACTGTCTTGAACTATTGTTGCCTGGTTATTATCTACTACGATGACCATCCTGTGCCTGAGATCAAATTCAATAGTAGCGCCCTTTAACAACTCGTTGACGCTATTCGTCATAACTTGAAGGTATTCCTGCAATGCCTGTTTTGTAAGATCACTGCTTGCATGGGAGATTGCCCAGTTGGCTGATTGAACGAGGGGATATTCATCAGGAGAAGTTACTTTTGAACTTGTCGATATGCTCACTATTTCAGTGATTGCGAGCTGGTGAATGTTACCTTGGACGCTATCTATGACATAACTGTCCGATGTAGTCAGGAATTGAGATTTCAAGTCAACATAATTGAGATTAAGCGCCACATTGACAAAATTCTGATAGAAATTTCTCCTATCAGCAATTAAAGCATTCATCTGTGATGAACTCAAAGAATTATTCGGCGTAGTCCCTGTAGCTAAAACACTACTATAATTTGTCAACGCTGTAGTAATTGGAGTAGATAATATTGAAACAGATTCAGTTGACCTGGCTAAAGCAGGTGATGCTGATAGACTAATCAAAGCAGCCAGAAAGATCAGGGGACACAGCCGTTTGAGGAATGATTTTATATTCATTTTGCATATCCTTTCAATGTCAATATTTTCCGTTTGAGCGCTCATGCTAATAGTACCCAATTTCACAAGGAGTTCAATACGGAAAATCCCCTACGTGCTTGATTGCCCACACGACAACCTTCGCCCGGGAAGAGATTCTATTTTCGATAGGGAAATTGAATCCAAAAGACCAGGTTGCGAAGCCTGGTCCTTTTAGTTCTTATTGAAACGGCGAAAGTAAACCGCTACTTTCTGTCAACATCCCGTTTCTCATTATTCATGAAGAAGTATGCAAGAGGACCAACAATAGGCAACAATACGATTATCAATACCCAGATAGCCTTTGCTGTCTCTTCCATTTCGCGCCTGCGAAGATTTAAAAGAGGAATCAATGCAGGTAATAACCACAGCAGTACCAAAATAACAATGGGAAGTAATCCCAACAGCAGATCTGCTATTGATGCGGATATCATGAACAATGCCACCCACTGCTTCTAATTGTTAGTTGTGATGAGTAATATTGCTGCCAGCCAGGAGGTATCGGTGGTGCATAAGTAAGCAATCCCCCCGCAGTAGTGTAGGCTGCTCCAGACCTTGAAACGTATACGCCCCAACCAGGATTTGGGGTTGGCCCAGTGAGACCTGACCAAGAGACGAAATAACCGTAATATGTTTGTGTTCCTCCCAAATTGCCCGAGTTTAAGGTGACTGGCGTCTGACCATAAGTACCCCAAAAAGTGACATTCACATTTTGCTGCAATCTTGCTACTTTATTACCAAAGCTGTTGTAAACATTTACTCCACATGTTAGTGTAGCACTTGATGACAGTGGAGTTACAGATGAACTCGTTTGAACCTTTAACAAAGATACCGCTACCAGTAACGATGAAGTAGCAGGGGGCATCTAAGTCCGAGCCATCACAGTTCGCAAAGCGATATATTTCTCCTTTCATATTTGAGCGGCTTGAAGCGGAACCATCTTTGACAACGACTGCACTGTTCATTTGTGCAGTCGTGAGACGATCTGGCGCGTCGCCTTGAGCAGACACAGGTATGATCTGCAATGCCAACATTGCTATAATCAGCAAATACGCATAGGGCTTCCATTTTATGTTCATCTCGGAGTTCCTTTCCAAAATTAGGTGTTGATATTTCGAGCGCTCATGCTGATAATACTTGTTTTCACAATTATTTCAATACGGAAAATCCTTACTGTTTTCAATTCCCCATAAAACTGCCTTTGCCCGCGAAGTGACCTCTAATTTTTGGTAAATTCTTTCAAGATGTTTCTCAACTGTACTTTCACTTATGCTCAATTTCGCTGAAATTTCCTTGTTGCTTGCGCCATCTACCATAAGCCGCAATATCTGACGTTCTCGCTCCGACAAGCTATTACACTTTTTCTCCACCTCCTCGTGCCATTTCTGCGCTCTTCTTTTTTGCTGTTCATCAAAAAGATTTTCCCCCGAAACCGCACGGCGAATTGCATCAATCAATTGTTCTGCTCTCGCCTCTTTATCCAAATATCCAACCGCGCCTGTCTCCATCATGTTTGCTAGATAGGCATCCCGGTCATGCGCGGTTAAGACAAGAGTAAACAGTCTCTGGATAATTTTCCCTTGCCCATTTTTCAAATGCTGAGGGAGAGAAGTTTGGCATTTGCAAGTCGAGCAGAATAATATTAGGTCGCAGTTCGGCAAGTAATCTTCCAGCCTCATCACCATCCCCCGCTTCGCCGATAACATAGATGTCATCGGTCTTTTCGAGCATTGCACGAACTCCTGCTCGTAGCGGCGGATGATCGTCTACGATTAATACTGAAATTTTCTTGGCGGCGTGTGTTGACATGGATGGCCTCCTATGTCTGTCTATACACAACGTCATGATTTTATACCCCCCCCCTAAAAATTTGTCAATACAATTTTTACCTCGCCAGCGAAATAAACACATCCTCCAGTGTTGGCTCGCCGATAACGATATCGCGCACATTTACATCTTTTACTTTCAACGCGTTTAGTAATTCTTCCTTCTTCTTTCCTCGTTCTGTAATGGTCCGCAAATGATCCCCTGCCAGTGAAACGCGCAACACTCCCTCTACTTCCGGCAACACTGCCAGACCCTCCTGCAATGGTTCAGCAAAGACTTCCCACACATCACCGGGGATGAGGTCTCGTTTCAAGTTCGAGGGCGTGTCCATCGCCAATAATTTTCCATCGCGCATGATACCGACGCGTTCACAATATTCGGCTTCGTCCATGTAATGTGTGGTAACGAGGATGGTCACACCGTTTTCAGCGAGTTGATATATCAGATCCCAAAAGGCACGCCGCGCGGTGGGGTCCACGCCGGAAGTCGGCTCGTCGAGAAAGAGCAATTTCGGTTCGTGCACTAGGGCGATGCCTAATGCCAATCGCTGGCGCCAGCCCGCGGAGAGAGAACGCGTCAGCGTGGACTCATGTCCGCTCAGGCCGACCAGTTCCAGGGTTTGCAGAATGCGAGTCCTGTCCGTGATGCCGTATACGCCGCCGTAAAAAGTCAAATTCTCCAACACGGTCAGATCATCATAGATCGCGAACTTCTGCGACATATATCCGGCGCGCGCCCGCACCTCTTCGCTTTGCTTGAACGCGTCGTATCCCAATACAGTTGCCTTACCGTCGCTTGGCTCGAGCAAACCCAGTAACATGCGGATGGTGGTCGTCTTGCCGGAACCGTTCGGGCCGAGATAGCCGACTACTTCTCCCACATGCACATCGAAATTGATGTGATCGACGGCAACAAAATCGCCGAAACGACGCGTGAGGTTTTCAACCTGGATGACTGCTTCACTCATGATCTGACTCCGATAAAGCGATGAACACATCCTCGAGGGTGGATGGGACGGCGCGCAGTACATCTGCCTGACCGCCCTCGCTTCTGATCTGCGCCTTCAATCTGTCGAGGACATCCTGAGCCTTGTTCTCCCCGACGCGGATGTGCAGCCGATCACCGAAGGCCTGCACGTCTTCGACATCTTCATCCTGATGGGCGACATGCCGAAGGAGCTTCAACGGTGAGCCGCGTAACTCAAGGATGCGATTGTTCAGGCGCGCCCGCAAATTCGAGGGCGTATCTTCGGCGATGATCTTTCCATCTTTCATAAAGCCCACGCGATGACAGCGTGAGGCTTCATCCATGTAAGGAGTGGAGATGATGACACTTACGCCTCCCTGAGCGGAGGACGAAGCGTTCTTCGCGAAGTCCGAAGACGAAGGGCCAGTTTCGTCCACAACTCGCGCTTCGTCTTCGTGCTCTGCACTCCGTTCAGCGCGGGGGCCGGGCTGGGAAACCAGCTTGATCACCAACTGCCAAAAATCCTGGCGCGTGACGGGGTCAACGCCCGTTGTAGGTTCATCGAGCAATAAGACGCGCGGACGCGTCACGAGCGCAGAGGCCAGGCCCAATTTTTGCTTCATGCCACCGGAGAGTTGACCGGCGCGACGGTCGCTGAATTTATCGAGTCCCACAAACTCAAGGATTTCCATGGAACGTGGCAGCCACTCGTTTGACTTGAGTCCGCGCACTTCGGCGAAGAAGCGGATATTTTCAAGCACGGTCAGATCCTCATACAAAGAGAACCTTTGAGAGAGATAACCAAGTTGTGAGCGCGCATCTTCTGTCTTATGGATCACATCGTAACCACAAACTGTGACATTGCCTTCGTCGGGCCGCAGCGCGCCAACCAGCAGACGCATGGTGGTTGTCTTGCCGGCGCCATCTGCACCGACAAGCCCATAGATCTCACCAGCTTTGACTTGCAGGGAAACTCCATCCACGGCGTGAGTCTCGCCGAAATATTTTTTAAGATCAGTCGCTTGAACTAAAAAATTATCCATAACTTACTCTTGAAATGGTGGTTTCATATGTGTCGCCTTGACGCCACTACTCAACCACCGGCTATCATTTGAACAACACATCGGCAGGCATACCAATCTTCAGTCTGCCTTGCGCATCCGTTACCGTCAGCTTGATGGCATAGACTGTGGAGCTGCGTCCTTCTACGGTCTGCACGTTGCGCGGGGTGAACTCTGCCTGATCAGCAATTTGAGTCACGTCAGCATTGAAAGCCACACCGGGGAAGGAATCAACGGTTACTGTAGCCGCCTGTCCCAGTTTGATCTGGCCATAACGGTCTTCGGGAACATACACTGTGATGGTGATGTTGTTCAAGTCTGCCAGGGAGAAAGCTGTCGCTCCCGGCTGGACAAACTCACCGGGTTCCACATTGCGAGTGAGTATGGCTCCATCCAGCGGGGCATAAATTGTCAGCTTCTCCATCTGGGCATCGATCAAATCCAGATTGGCTTGGGCCTGTTCCACCGCCTTCTGTGCCTGCTCCACCGCCGCCTGTCCCTGATCCACCGCTCCCTGCGCCGCCGTCACTTCCGGAGAGGCATCCCCCGTCTGCAAACCGCGCAGAAAATCCAACGCTGAATAGTAGCGCTCCTGCGCCACCTGCACGTCCGCTCGCGCTTGCAGGACCAAGTCTGCCGAGTCACTGTTCAACATGCTGTTGTAGGCTTTCTGCGAATCTTCCAACTCCCGCCGTGCATCATAGTACAGCGTCCGTCCCGAGTTCGCCAGATGCTCATCGCCTGTGCAGGTGTAGATCTGGTTCGTCAGCTTGGCATTCTCCACAAAGTAACCTGCATTCGTGCCACAGTGAGTGCTGTTGTAGCGTCCCTTCGGCACATTGGTGGTGGAGGAGTTCTGTGCGCGATCATTCACCACCGAAGCGATCTGGTAGGCCAGACGTGCATCCAACAGACGTTTCTCCGTGGTCGCAAAATCGGATTGTTCCAGCGAATGCGAGATCTTGTCCAGGTTGGCCTGGGCATCGTCCATCACCTGTTTGGCGAGATCCACCTGATCCTGGGCGGATTGGATCTGTTCCTGGCGGGTGTAGTACCAGCCGGGTTGTTGGAAGAGATCCGGGTCGGAGAACCAATCTTCGAGCCGGGTTTTCTTGCCAGCCGCCAGGGCAGTTTCCAGCGTGATCTGGTACTGGGATTGGGCGGTCTGCAGGGCATTCTGGGCCGTTTGCACGCCGGCTTTGGCGGAATCCAATTGAGCGGTGGCAACGGTCCGTTGCGCGGTCAGCAGGCTGTCGTCCAGTCTGAGCAGCGGGTCACCTGTTTTCACCGTTTGTCCTTCGTCCACCAGCACTGCCTGCACTTTCCCGGAAGTCTCCGGTGAAACGTTCACGACGGTCAATTCAATCGTGCCAGAAGCGGTAAGCTGTCCGTTTCCATCAGCGTTCAACGCGCGGACTCCATAATAGACACCGGCTGCGATGAGCAATAAAACGACGATGATCGCGGGAAGAGGGGGGCGTTTATGTTGCATGATTAACTCCTTAAGAGAACTTAGTCCAGACGTTTGCGGAAGCGAAGAGCTGCCGCTCCCATAATGACAATTGCGAAAATCGACAACGCAATGATTTCATTCTGTAATGAGGCCGCGCTCGACTCCTTTAAGAAGCAAGGCGCGGATGATTACCAGATAATAGCGAAGTGGGACAATGGCAGATACATATTGAAGGAATTTGGGCATCGCTTCAATCGGAAAGAAAAAGCCGGAAAGAAAAATACTGGGCAGCATGGTAACCATGACCGTGATGAAAGCCTCCTGCTGTGTATTGGCGATCGTGGAAGCAAATAAACCAATACCGAGACTTGATAGCAGGAACAAACCTGAAAGAGCAAAGATAAGTCCCAGGTCGCCGCGAATGGGAACCTTAAACCACCAATGACCAACAACCAGAATTTCAACTGTATCGATGATTGCCAAAATGGAATATGGCAGAATTTTTCCCAACACCAATTCCCATGAACGGATCGGCGTCACGATGAGTTGTTCGATGGTGCCGCGTTCGCGTTCTCGTACAATGGAAGAAGCGGTCAGCAAGGCCGTGATGAAATAGAGGATCATGCCGATCACACCCGGCACGTTGAAATAAGCCGCGTTGAGATCCGGGTTGTACCAAACCTGAGTCCGCACTTCGAGCGGCGGGTTGAAGGACGAAGGTCTGCCCGACAGCGCTGCCTGTTGCGTCAAAACCTTGGTCGCGTAAGACTGCCCGATCAATTTGGCCGTGGACAAGGCCGTACCGCCAACCGTCGCGTCCGAACCATCCAGCACCATGGATACCTGCGCATCGCCTTGTAAGAGATGAGTGTCGTAGTCGGGTGGGATGATCAACACTGCGCGAATTTTGCCCAACTCGATCAATTCCTTATATTCACCCGCCGAGTAGACAGCATAATCTATGCTGAAATAGTCTGCTCCGCGAAAGGCATCCAGTAATTCGCGCGACGAAGTGGACTGACTCTGATCCCAAACGGCCAGTGAGATGTTCTTAACATCCGTGGTGGCTGCGTATCCGAGCAGGAACAACTGCATGATCGGCATGACAATGACCAGAACCAAAGTGCGTGGGTCGCGCAGGATCTGAATGAATTCCTTGCGGATGATCGATATTAAACGTGAGTTCATACAGTCTCCTTGGATGAAGCAGCGTAGATATGGTGAATGTCTGGTAATTCCGTGAAATAAAAATGCACCCAAATATAAATATGATTGAAGGCAGCCACCAGTAAAGCAGCTTTGGAAAGAAAGACCAGTGCGATCGCCCAAAGAATCAGGAAACCAAACTTGTACATGGCATTGTCCGTGTATTTGAACATGCCTTGTTTTACAAAGGCTTGGTTTCCATAGGCAGTTGGATTGAAATGATCTTCACCGTAAGCACGGTCAAGGCCAAAATAATGAGCCACGGAATACATGGTGTAAGCAAAGGGAAGAAACAGGATGCCTGCCAGCACATAAGCGATCGCAGGTGGCAGATCGAGCGTATTGGCATTGGAAATCCCCAGCAGAATGAGGGTGACAGGTCTTCCAACGAACAAAATGGTAAAGATCACTTTATAAATGGGAAATGCCTTATCGCCAAACCAACGGGTCATGCTGTGATGATACAGTTCCGCCCGCCAGAGCAGCGCGACTATGATCTGATGGAGAACAGGAGTGGCAACCGCGATCCAAAACCAGGTTTGGGTATGAATCCCCCACAACTGACCTGATAGCAGGTCACCTGTTGCGAGAAAATATACGCCTAACAGCAAAAGGACAAGCAGAAGGTAATGTTGTCCTTGTTTCTCGAACATGGCTACACCTCACCTTTCAAAATACCGTGCAACATAATATCCACATACATATCCGCCGGGTTTTTTGGCAACAATTTCTCAAGCACAGAACCCGACATTAACATGCCGGTAAGAAAGTAGGAGAGGATCATTCCAAAAAAGGAACGCATTAACATGGCAGGATTGGTGACGCGAAGGTTCTTCCTCGATTTGACCAGTTTCTCAAAAACAGGCAGAATATCCGGAGTGATTAATTTCAACAAGGAAGATCCATGCTCACCGTTGAATTCGACCAACTCAATGAGCATCAATTTCATGTAGTAAGGCTCACTGCCGAGTTCCCTGATGACAACTTGCATGGCATTGTGCAGAAACTCCTCCAGGTTATCCGTTTCGGTCGAAAGCACAATCGGCAGGATTTTTCTATAGGGGTGTTTGTCAATGATGATGGCTTCGAAGATTTCCTCCTTGCTTTTGAAATGATTGTAGATGCCCCCCAAAGCCAAATCAGCCTTATCGGCGATCTGCCGCATGGAGGTGGCGTGATAACCCTGGTTCATATACAGGTCAAGGGCCGCATCTTCGATCGCCAGGCGGGTCACTTCTCCTTTTTTTAGTTTTTCTCTGGCCATTCAATCTCCTGGAAAATGAACGAACGTTCGTATTTATTTTATCTATATTCAAGGAATTGTCAAGAGGAATACAGGCAAAATTATTTCTCAAAGAGAAGCACTTTAAACCAATCCGTCGAGTAGAATGAGATCATGCTGCCCCTCACTAAAGTTGAACAATTCACCCGCAAGCATCTGCGTTACAACATTACCGTTGGTCTGGTGGACGGCGGCATGTTTGGGGTGGCTCTTGGATTTGCATCATTCAGCACCATCCTGCCGCTATTCGTTGCCTCCATGACGGATTCCGCGACGTTGATCGAACTCGTACCCGCCATCCACGCGACGGGCTGGCTATTGCCTCAACTATTTACCGCCAATCAGACCGCGCGCCTGCGTCGCTACAAGCGGACTGTTTTGATGACCACGATCCATGAGAGGATCCCATTTTTGGGATTCGCACTGGTCGCACTATTCCTGCCCAAAATTGGCGTCCAGGCTGGGCTGGTGATCACCTTCCTGCTACTCTCCTGGCAGGGACTGGGCGGCGGTTTCACCGCGAATTCGTGGACCAGCATGATCTCGAAGATCATGCCACCCGAATCCCGCGGGACGTTTTTCGGCGTCCAGGCCGCGGTTGCCAATTTGATGATTAGCATTGCTGCGGTCGGTGCGGGTTATCTTCTCAATTGGTTCAATTCATCATTGGGCTTCATGGTATGTTTCCTGATTGCCTGTCTGTTCTTCACTCTCTCCTGGCTTGCGCTGTCAATGACGCGTGAACCCTCCGATTTCGAGAAAGTGATCGATGATAACCCTCCTCCCTTCTGGGAAGGCGCCGGCCGTATCCTCAAACGTGATGCCAATTTCAACTGGTTCCTTGCTGCACGTACACTTTCGCAATTCGCGACCATGGGTTTTGCCTTCTACATCGTTTATGCGCTGCGCCGCTTTCAGATGAATGAGGTCACAGCCGGATATCTCACCGCCACTCTCACCATTTCCCAAACCGTTGCCAACGCAGGAATGGGCTGGCTTGGCGATCGGGTTGGTCATCGTCTCATGCTGATCATCGGCGCGGTGTCTGCAACCCTAAGCTCATTGCTGGCATGGTTTGCCCCTTCACTGGCCTGGTTCTTTCCCATTTTCGTTTTGTCCGGTTTTGCGAATGTATCCATCTGGACCAACGGCATGACCATGACTGTGGACTTTTGTGGCGAAAATGAACGCCCGTTTTATATCGGCCTCGCGCAGACACTCTCTGCACCTGCCACGATCATAGCCCCATTGATCGGTGGCTGGATCGCAGATATACAAGGCTTCGTCTCGACCTTTGCCTTATCCACCATACTCTCTGTTGTGATGATGGGGGTTCTGGTTTTTCTTGTAAAAGAACCTCGCAAAATCGTTCGTCCTAATTCTCTCCCCCTAGTACACCGACTTGATTAAGTTGTAGGGTCAAGATAAGATGGACGGATGTCCAACGAAAAGCACAAAGTACAGCTTTTAGAAGCAGAACGCAGGAAATTGATCGCGATAGTTTCCAAAGGTCAAAACAAAGCAGTGGTCATTCAACGAGCGCATATCTTGCTAAAAGTGGATGAAGGCAAGACCGACGCAGAGATCAGCCAACTGCTATATGTGAGTGAGCAAACCATACGGCGTATCCGATTGCGATTTGCAGAAGAAGGGTTACAGGTGGCATTGGAAGATAAACCACATGCAGCCACAGGCACAGAAATAAAAGAAGAACAAGAAGCCCGTTTGATAGCCCTAGCGTGTAGCGAGCCACCTGCTGGACGAGCGCGCTGGACACTGGAACTATTGGTGCAACAAATGTTGAAAGATGGCATTGTAACTCGCGTCTCACCAGAGACCGTGCGTCTACTGCTAAAAAAAACAAACTCAAACCTTGGCAGGTGAGGAGTTGGTGCATTCCGGAAGTTACTCCAGAATTCATCAAGCGCATGGAACATATTTTGAGCTATACCAAAAGTCATATGATTCCAAGCGTCCAATGGTCTGTTTTGACGAAAAAAGCTTTCAGCTATTGGCTCACATTACCAACAGCTTGGGGCTCAAACCTGGGTTTGCCTGGCGACAGGATCACACTTGCACCTGGCGCAAGTGCAGGTGTGAATACAAAAGGAATGGAACACGCAACTTGTTTATGTTTGTCGAACCCAAGATCGGCTCTCGTCATGTGCTGACAACCAATCGCCGCACCAAACAAGATTTTGCTTTTGCCATGCGCTATTTGGTGGATGTGCTTTATCCAGATGCCCAGTGCATCGATGTCGTTTTGGATAATTTGAACACACATCATTATCATTCTCTGGTAGAGTTCTTTGGCAGGCAAGAGGCAGACCGGATCATGAGCCGATTGGAATTTCACTACACACCTAAACATGCTTCCTGGTTGAACATGGCTGAAATTGAACTCAGCATATTATCGAAACAATGCTTATCTCGACGCCTTCCCAGCGAATGGATATTGACAACCGAAATCATTGCATGGGAAGAGGCTCGTAATGAAAAGAAAGCAAAAATCCACTGGAACTTCACCGTTGATGATGCTCGCAAAGTTTTCAAAGAGTACTACCCTACATCTTTAACTTGTTGAGATACTAACGAAGCTTCGCCTCAAACCGACGAGTAAACGGGTCGCGCAAAGTTGAAGTACTATCCAAGGCTGCGCGAAGAGAGTATCCTCCGTAGTGGAGGATTGGTCCATGATAACTATTCCGGAACTCCTGCGTGAGCATGTGTCGTTGGACTTGGAGTGTGTGGATCGGGTGTACTTGAATGGGTACATGCCGAGCTTGCAATCCTCAGGAGGGCTGGTGTACTTTCTGGAACATCATCGAGGACAACTGATTGCCTCACCCGCCTTATTGGGCGAGATCACTCAAAGCTTTGCCTCACAAGTGGAAGCGTTTGCCAAACAGGAAAGCATACCGATCGTACATTTTCAGAAGGGCCAACGCAAAGACGAGGTTGCGGCGAGATTCCGACGGAAGTATACGAAGGAGGAAGGCGTGGTCTTCATTGGCGTGGCACAGGAGAAGATGATGGGGTGGAAAGCGCGCAAAGAAACCCAAGGGAAGATCGTGCGGTTCCAGTTCTCACAACAGTCAGTGTTTGTGCGACACTATTATATCTATCTGCAGGATCGGGAGTTCGGGCCAGCCTTCATCAAAATCGGAGCATATGCGCCCTATCCGGTCAAGGTATATCTCAACGGGCATGAGTGGGCCAAGCAACAAATGAAGCAAGCCGGGCTGGCCTTTGAAGCCCTGGATAACGGCTTTCTGCAGTGCAGTCAGCCGGAGCGCCTGCAGACGATTTGCAACCAGTTGGCGTCCGAACTGGTGCAAGCGTTCTTCGACAAGTGGGTAACTTGTCTGCCTTGGCCGTTGACCGCCGAAGACCGAAAAGCAGGCTATCACCATCGTTTGTCCATCTGGCAAATGGAAATCAGTCGCACACAAGTGTTTACCCGACCCGTGCGGGGACGCGAATTTTTTGAACAGGTGATCCGTGAGAACCTGGATCTGGGTCGACCGGATCGGGTGCAACTGATCTTTGGCCGGCAGGTGCGCCGTAACACTCCCAGTCAATTCCGCACCCAGCTGCTGCAGAGTGGCGTGCAACCCACACTGCAGGTGACCTATAAACACTCCGGGGTCAAGCAGTATTTCAAAGAGAACCGTGCGCTGCGCACCGAAACGACCATTAACAACCCACACGATTTTGACGTGGACAAGGGTCTCCGTAACTGGGTCTTCCTGCGACAATTGGGTACGGCTATCAATCGCCGTCTGCTAGCGACTGAGCGCGTCAGCCAGGACTGCCTGCTCTCCTGTGAAAGTTTTGAGCGCCTTTCCCAACCCACCACCAGCGAAACGGGCCAGCGCGCTCCCGGCCTGCGTTTTGGACATCCACGGGTGATGGCTTTGTTTGCGGCTTTGTGCCGCTTCGCGCCCGGCTTGAATGGCTTCCGCCACGCCGAGGTGCGCGAGATCGTCTCCAGCCTTTTGGGCCTCCCCGCTGAGGCCTATACCCCTAGCCAGATGAGCTATGATCTGCGCCGCTTGCGCTTGAAGGGCTTGATCGCACGGGTAGCGGGCAAGCATACCTATATCCTCACAACCTATGGTCGCAAGGTGGTCTACTTGATGACCAAATTAAAACAACGCATTTTTGACGTGGCCAGTTCCGCTCTCGATACCACCATCGCTTTGCCATCCCAACTCGCAAACGCTTTTCGCCAACTAGATAATGAGTTGGATAAACTCGTCGCCAACGCTCAACTCGCACCCATGAAAAGTTAACTCATTTGTCTTGATTCTTGATCAGAGAGATACCTAGCGAGAGGGCATCTAAGGAGTTTATATGACCCTCATTCAAGAAAAAGTAAATCAGGCAATCGACATTCTCAAGGAACAGGAAACCGATCTGTGGCTCACATTCGTGCGGGAGACCAGTGGTGTTCGCGACCCTGCTTTGGATTTTTTGATCGGCCCGGGTGATTTGACCTGGTCTTCCGCGCTCATTCTCACTCGTCATGGCGGGAAGATTGCCATCATTGGGAATCTCGAAAAGGATGCCGTTGCCAGATTAAATGTCTTCGATAGCATCCTGGGATATGACACCGCGATCAGTAGACTTTTACGGGAAACGATCACCCGCCTCAACCCGGAGCGAATTGCTGTTAACACTTCGAGGAACAATGTCCACGCTGATGGTTTAACTCATGCCATGTATGAAATCCTGCGCGAACATTTGAAGGACACCCCGTACGCTGATCGGCTTGTCAGCGCGGAACCGGTTATCAACGCGCTGCGCGGTCGCAAGACGCCCGCCGAATTGGACCGAATACGCAAAGCAGTAGAAATCACCGATGAAATTTACCGGAAGACCTTTGCTTACATCAAACCTGGCATGACTGAACTCGAGATTGGCGCGTACATGCGCCAGCTTGCACAGGAATATGGCGTTGGTCTTGCCTGGCCTGCAGAGAGCTGCCCTGCGGTCAATAGCGGACCAAACTCTCCGGTTGGGCATAGCGGACCAACCAACATTCAGGTGGAGCGCGGCCACATCCTTCATTTTGATTTTGGCGTGAAATATGAAGACTACTGCTCCGACATCCAGCGCATCGCATATGTGCCACGCGCAGTCGAAACCGAAACGCCCCCAGAAGTACAGCGTGGATTTATCACGGTGCGCACAGCCATAGAGAAAGCGCGTGAAGCCATGAAGGTTGGCGTGAGTGGCAACTCCATCGATATCATCGCCCGCGAGATCGTCATGGACGCCGGTTATCCTGAATATCAACATGCGCTCGGGCATCAGCTCGGACGCGTGGCTCACGATGGAGGCGCATTACTTGGTCCATTATGGGAGAAGTATGGTGACTCGCCGAATCAAAAACTGGAAACCGGACAGGTCTTCACCATCGAGCCCGGACTGGATGTTCCCCACTATGGGCATATCGGTCTGGAAGAGGATGTCGTCATCACCGATCAGGGCGCGGCGTACATTGCCCAGCCACAAACAGAGATCGTGTTAATCAACGTATAATCAAGAAGCTTATGAACATTCGTCCCTTCAAACTTCCACAGGATATAGACCTGATGAATTCCCTCGTCATGGAAGGATTTCAATATCCGGAAAACCCTGAATGGAGTGTTCGTGAAGACGAAGTACAAGACATGATCGACCGTATCAATGGCGCAAAACGTTTGTGGCCTCTTTTACGCGTCGTGCGTGCCTTCGTACCTTTATTTCGCGATATTCTTTGCGGATTTATCGCGGAGGAGGACAAGCCGGTTGGCCTAATCAACTACATGCGTCAAAAAGACGCACCCGAATGGTACATTGCCAACGTCACGGTCCTACCAGCATATCGCCGGCGTGGAATGGCTCGTCGTTTGGTGGCAACAACCTTGCAGGAACTTCGCCATCGAAAGGCCCGGGTCGCGTTTCTTAACGTCGTAACCGGAAATGATCCCGCCCTCAACTTATACAAGGAAATGGGATTTGAGTCGTTCACAGAATCCTCTGATTACGATTTTCAAAGAGATACGCCCATGATTGCCCCGCTCCTTCCAGAAGGATACAAGCTAAGACCTCTAAGCCGTTTTGATTGGCAGTCTCGCTTCGCATTTGCCCGGCGCGTGACTCCTGACCACATCACGAGTTATGAACCAGTACTGGAAGGGCGCTTTCGAACTTCTGTGATCATGCCGCTCTTCGAGGCCTTGTTTAAGTCTGCAGGTGGCTCTCACAGTGAGCGGTTTGCAATCTATACAGCCAACGATGAAATTGTTGGCCTCGGTCAATATTCCTACCGAACCCGCCCGGGAGGAACCAACTCCACAAAACTAAGCATTGATCCACGGCATCCAAAGCTGGCAGAATTTATTCTATGCCATGTCTTCTCCACCATTCAAAGAGAAAGTCCCGACCGTCGCATAGAACTCAGCCTCGAAGATTGGGAATCTGAACTACTTCAGTGTGCCGAAGAAATGGGGTGTGAAAAAAGGCTGGGCTATCACCGCATGGGGCTGCGTTTTTGATCGGCTCTACACTTCAGTGAAATAATCTTCTTCCACGCCCTGCCAGGTTTCATCGTGTAATCTCATATACTGCGTCAACAAAGGATGAACGCGCTTCAGCTCTTCATATACTCGTTGGGCAATTCGCCTGATTGAGAAATGCGCATTGACAGCCGATCGCAGTTGACAGAAGGCGTAGGCTTCGCGCAAATTAAATGTAGCCAACACGCGGCGATTGAATCCATTGGGAACCAAATACTGCGCAACGTTCCGATCAAACTGATGGAGCTGCTCATACATCTCTGCCGCAGCTTCCATCGCCGCCTCATACTCGGAGGCAAAGCCTGCTTCTGTGATCAGACGCGGGGTTGCGTATCCGAGCCGCGTCGTCAGCCGTTGTGACGTCTGCGTCATCATACGGTGACGTTTGAATTCGGCGTAGGCACCCTGGTCCATGAGCAAGTCAAAGGTATAGGTTGCATATTCCAACTCGCGCAGCGGCACATCATATTTACCGAGGCGGCTCAACAAGGACTCAGCAAGTCTTGTCTTCTGCTCTTCGTCTAGCGATTCAATGTAAGCCAGGGCTCGCGCATATCTCATCTCTCCAAATCGATATAAAGAGGCAGCCAATACTTTCTTCTCACCATCCTTGTCGTAATCGATCAAGGTACACCAATTTTGGTTTTTATCTGGTTGTTGATCATTAGCCATTCCCAACGTTCGAATGTCATTACAGGTTTCCACCAAATACGGCACAGCCTCTGCATACTTCACCAAAGTGGGTGTTTCCCCCAGGGCCACTTCCTTGACCATCTCCCCAATCTGGCGCACTTCCATCAATTCATGGGAGAGCATTTTGCGAATCGTGTTTTCGAGCACGCGCGCGTTGGCTGTCATACCTACGTTGGCCAGAGAAGCGGCAGGCAATATGAACCGGCAAACATCCACGTACTTCGAACGGATGCGGCGTTCCCAGGCTTCTTCCTTTTCGTTTTCGCGGTGCGGGAAACGCTGCCGGACGAGATTCCGCACCGGTTCCAAAAAATCAGCGTAGGTCTTGAAAAGGAAGCGAATGGTCGCCACATATTCTTCGTAGAGCGGATGTCCGGTTTCGTTCAGTTCGGGCGGGATAAAAAAATCATCCGGGCCCCATTTTTGATAGCGCGTTGACTTTTCGGTGTAGGAGGCCAGCCGATTGCTCTCAATGCTCTCAATGGCCAGACGCGAGACATTTTCAAAGGCAATATGCAGCACTGCATGTTCCGCCACGGACGCGTGACCATACCCCACCACCCACTTCTCGTGGAACCGTGCCGACTTTTCATCGCTGAGTTCCGCTGCAATGGCACGGAAAGATTCCGGCGAACGCGAAGTCTTGGCAAAAGCCACGGCAATCGTCTCAGGGCTGAGAGCACGTGGTGAGAGCAGGTAAATTTCACGTTCGCGCATGAGTAATCTCCTTTGGGAAAGTCTGGCAGATTATAAAGCAAGAGCGGCCGGGGGGCCGCTCAGTCTCATTGCAAAATCGTCCTCACATCTTCCACATCTTTCCAAATTTGTTTCACCAATACCTCCACTGAATCGAACTTCAATTCATCGCGCAGGCGTGCGACCAACTCCAAGCGAAGGTCTTCCCCATAAATCTCCTGATGGAAATCGAGCAGATGCGCTTCCACGTTTGGGGTTTCTTTATCAGGTGTGAAGGTTGGGTTGGTGCCAATATTGATCGCGGCACGATATTGCGCACCATTCAAATAGGCCCAACAGGCATAAATGCCTCTGGCAGGAATCATCTTCTGAGATGGATAGGCTACATTGGCAGTCGGCACATCGATGGTTTTTCCCCGCCCATCGCCGTGGATCACAGAACCGTGCAGACTATAGGGATGTCCCATGAGACGCGCGGCCTCGCTGACATTCCCCACTTCGATCAATTTGCGGATCTCCGTGGACGAGATCACGCCGCTTTCGTCGCTCAAGGCGGATACCACTTCAACGGAGTATCCAAGGTCAGCACCGATTTCCGTTAAGCGCGCTGCATTCCCTTCGCGCCCCTTCCCCAAGGCAAAATCATAGCCGATCAGCAAATGTTGAAGCGCAAGATGACGCCTCAGACGCGCCATAAAATCGTGGGCGGTAACTGTTGAAAGTTCCCGCGTGAAGCGCTCGGTGATCACCACATCCGCGCCCAGTTCCTGCAACAATGCCGCACGTTCATTGGGCATCGTCAAAGATTTCACTTCACGACCACTTAACACCGAAGCAGGATGCGGATCGAAGGTTAAAACAACAGCAGGCGCGTCATCTTTATGTGCGCCTACCACCAATTTTCCAATGATTTCCTGGTGACCGCGATGGACGCCATCAAAGACGCCAACCGTCAACCAGGATCTTTGCAGGTTAACTTCTTCAAGAGAACGAAAATGTTGCATGAACGCAGTAATGGCTTCAGTTTCAGTTTAAGCGACTGAAGTCGCTACCACGAAATTAGTCCGAGGTAAAGAAAACTTTCTTCGGCTGCCAGGCAGGCTTGCCATCCTCACCCTCGACGGCCTCCATCAACGCCACCAATTCGCCCTGTGTACTCACACCCCGTACACGGTTGCCAATCGGCGTATCTTCCTCAGCCGCTACGCGATGCCCGTGACGCACTCCTTCGACATCATCCGGACTCAGTTCAACGGCGGGCCAATCGCCCAACGCTTCCGCAGCCGGGATCAGATACTGATACCAATTTCCAGCGTGGAAGGCTTCCTGCAACTTGCGCAGAGGCACGGCATCGCGCAGGGAGAAGCGTCCACTCTTGGTACGGCGCAGGCCAACCAGGTAAGCACCACAACCCAGTTTCTCGCCGAGATCATTGGCCAGCGAGCGAACATAGGTTCCTGAAGAACAATGCACATCGATCACAACTTCCGGTGGCGCCCACTCGAGCACTTCAAGATGATGAACTGTAATTTTGCGCGGCTCCAATTCAACTTCCTCTCCTTTGCGCGCCATCTCATATGCCTTGCGACCCTGCACCTTTACCGCTGAATACGGCGGTGGAGTCTGCTCAATCTCTCCGATGAATGTCTTAAGTACCTCTTCGAACTGTTCTTCGGTTACCTCGACGGGCTGGTTGGCATGCGTGACCTTTCCATCTGCATCGAAGGTATCCGTCCTGCCCCCCAGGCGGATGATGGCCTGATATCTTTTGTCCGAGGCGGAAACATATTCGCTCAAGCGCACCGCGGGACCCACCAAAATGACGAGCACGCCGGAAGCGCGCGGGTCAAGTGTTCCTGTGTGCCCGGCTCGGCGAAGATTTGTTCCGTTACGAATTGCTTGCACCACGTCATGGGAGGTCATCCCAACGGGCTTGTCCACCACTAATACTCCGGAGATGGCGTTCTTTACGTCTTGACTATTCACTTTCATTCCTCCTTAAAGGTTTGAAGCATTATCATAATTATTATTACACACCTGTCTGAATCAGATATTAGAGACCCAACATTTCTTTCGTAGTCTGTAGCACTAGAGGTTCGACTTCACTCAACGCGCCAGGGATATCTGCCCCCGCGGCCGCAGCATGCCCACCTCCTTTAAAGTATTTCGCTATAGGTGACACATCAATTCCCGGCTCCAATGCCCGCCATGAAATTTTGACATGCTTTTCCCCTTGCTCGACGAAAATCATACCGACCTTGTTCCCTTCGATGGCTGAGATCATGTTGATCAAATCAGCATCATCGTTGCCACCATAACCCGAAGATTTACGGTCCGCCAACGTAAGTGTGGCCCACACAATGCCATTCTTCTGCTGCATGCGCGAAAGACCGGCGCCCCAATATTTAGCTGCAGGGAAAGACTTTTTCACCAACGCCCGCATATATAAATCAGGCATGTCCACACCCGTTTCCATTAGTTTTGCACATAATCGCAAGGCAGAGGGATTGGTATTCGCGGTACGAAACCCAAGCGTATCTGTAACGATCCCTGTCAGCAACGCTGCAGCAATCGGCCTAGTAATTTTGTAACCCCACTCATCCAGATGATTGGTAATGATCGCAGCGGTAGCCACTTCCTCTGCCTCGATGAGATTGAGCTTGCCAAAATTTTCGTTGGTCACATGATGGTCGATATTAATATCAGGCTGGGAGAACTTTTCAAACGCTTTTCCGACACGTTTGAAATCAGCACAATCGACCGTAATAAACGTATCATAATCGCCTTTTGGTTCTTTGACAATCAACTCGCTGCCTTCCAAATGACGAAAAGAAGCAGAAACGCCATCGACCAAAACCATCTGCACAGTCTTTCCGGCGTCCTTGAGCGCCAACCCCAAGCCAAGCAACGAACCGATCGCATCGCCATCTGGCCGGATGTGCGAGGCAATAACAATATTATTCGAATTTTGCAATCGTTCTCTAATGGCCCCGGTAATTTCCTGATCCATTCTCTATAAGTTCCTCTTGATTGTAATTTTGTTTCCAGTAAGATACAGAGTTTATTTCGTTTTTCGTAATTCCGCAAGTACCTTCTCGATATGATCTGCATGCTCGGGAGTCATATCCCAATGAAAGCGTAAACGCGGAAAGGCGCGTATTTCCACGCGTGCGGCAAGGTTCCGCCTGATGTAACCGGAAGCAGATTCCAGCCCGGCGAGAACCTCTTTCGAGCGCTCTACTCCTTCGACCGCAGAGACATAGATGTCAGCATAGGCCAATTCCTTATCGATTTTCACATCCGTGACATAGATTTGATGCAAGCGCGGATCGCTGATCTCCCGAATTAACATCTCCGAGAGTTCCTGGCGGACACGATCCGCGATGCGTTGCAGACGAATTCCTGAAGGCATGTTTCTTCAACACCTTATGAATTTTCGATCATATAACAAACCAACTGGTCGCCCACCTGGATATCATTGAAGTTCTTGAATCCCACACCACATTCAAATCCCTGGCGGACCTCTCTTACATCATCTTTTTCGTGACGTAGAGAACCCATGTCACCTTCAAAAACAAGGTCGGTGCCGCGATAAAGACGCACCTTTGCATTGCGACGAAGTTCCCCATCGGTCACGCGGCAGCCAGCGACTTTGCCAAACTTGGAGGCGGAGAATACAGCCAGGACCTGAGCCCGACCGATGACCTTCTCCTTGACCTCCGGCTCGAGCATACCGCTCAAAGCCTTTTCGATATCCTCGGTCATGCGATAGATGATCTCATACAGGCGGATATCCACACCTTCCTTTTCGGCCATGCGTCGTGCAGATACATCTGCCTGGACGTTGAAGCCGATAATGATGGCATTGGAGGCTGAAGCCAGCATTACATCGTTATCGCCAATGTTCCCGGTTTCTGCATACAAAATCTTGATACTGATTTCGCCTTCGCCCAACTTATTGAGTTCGCTGACGATAGGTTCAAGGGAACCTTGCACGTCGGCCTTTACAATCAGATTCAGTTCCTGCGCTGCACCGGACTGTACGTTGGCAAAGAGATCTTCGAGCGAAACTTTCTTTCTTGCCTGTGTCTGGGATTTCGCAGCTTCAGCGCGTTGTGAAACGATATTACGTGCTTCCTTTTCCGAACCCACCACCTCAAACACATCTCCCGCGGAGGGAACATCGCTCAAGCCCATGACTGCTACAGGTGTGGAGGGACCAGCTTTCTTAACAGGTTTTCCCTTGTAATCAGAAACTGCACGCAGTTTACCGTGAGCCGTGCCAGCAACCACGATGTCGCCTGATTCCAGCGTTCCATTTTGAATCAACAGGGTTGCCAGCACACCCTTGGATTTATCCAATTCCGCCTCGATGACCGTACCAATCACTTTGCCATCAGGATTTGCTTTGATGGACATGTTATCTGCAACCAGCAGAATGCCTTCTAACAAATCATCGATGCCTTGCTTTTGTTTGGCCGAGACAGGGATGACCATCGTGCTGCCGCCCCAATCATCCGGGACGAGTTCCTGTTCAGCCAGCTGCTGTTTCACGCGTTCCGGGTTGGCATTGGCCTTATCGATCTTATTCAAAGCGACCAGGATCGGCACACGCGCGGCCTTCGCATGTGCAATGGCTTCGCGCGTCTGCGGCATCACACCATCATCCGCCGCGACCACGAGCACCACGATATCCGCACCCTGTGCACCACGGGCGCGCATTTGCGTAAACGCAGCATGACCCGGGGTATCCAGGAAAGTGATCAATCTACCTTTGCTTTCCACCTGATATGCACCGATATGCTGCGTAATGCCGCCCGCTTCCCCCCCCGCAACATTCGTCTCACGGATGGCGTCCAACAAACTCGTCTTGCCATGATCTACATGGCCCAAAATCGTGACGACAGGCGGTCGATTAATTAATTGGTCTTCATCTTCCTTGGCAATCCGCTGCCGCCAGAGCGGCACCTCACCCGTCTCTACAACAAGCTCCTCCACCAATTCGGGAATCGCTTCATATCCATATTCAGCCACCACAATGGCGGCAGTATCAAAATCCACCGATTGGTTGATCGTTGCCATCACGCCATTGGACATTAATTTTTTTATCAGATCGATGGGGCTTTTTTCAACCTTCTGCGCCAGATCACGTACAACGATACTGGTGGGTAATTCAAGCTTATTTCCGTTGCTGCTCATAGGGCTACCTCCATGTAACACAAACTTCAAATGAGCAATATTCTTTCTCCGATTGCCCATTTGCCGGTGAAGCCCCGTGAGCGATTCAGTCGATCACATGTGGCTACTCACCAGCCCCCGCCATCTCTGCCTGCGCGTCAGGCCGCAGAGTGTTCATAAATTGCTCAAGTCGAGCACGATCATTCGAAGTCAAATTCGTTTTCAAGGCATGTGCCAGCGCGCCTTTCAGACCGCGCTCCCAACATTCACGCCGGTCGTGCAGGTACGCCCCTCGTCCGGCCAGTTTGCCAGTCGGGTCGATCTGCACGCCATCAGCGGTACGCACGATACGAACCATCTCTCGTTTGGACAAAACTTCCCGACAGCCCACGCAGGTTCGCTGAGGCACATGTTTCATACGCTGAACAGGTTTCTTGGGCACCTTCATCTCAAGTCATCGCAAAAGGGCGATGACACTATAACTTTACTACCAATCTTCTTCGCTGGCCTCGCCGCCGCGTTTGTGTTTCTTGCGACCGACAACCTCGCCACGTTCCTCGTCGAATTCCAATTCGACGCTTTTCTTCTTGCCCTTCTTGCCTTTCTTCTTGTCGGCCGATTCTTCCTCCTCGCCAGCGGCGGTTTGGAAGATCTCCGGCTTCATGGAGAAGAGTTCATCCAACGAGACACCATCTTTGGCATGTTCGTCGTCATCTACTTCTTCGACGACTTTTCTCGGCTCTTTCTTAGCCGCGGCCTGTTTCTCAGCCAAAGCTGCTTCCTCTCCTGGAGCAGCAGTCACCTCGGCAGAGACCGCGACCGGTGCTGCCGCCTCTTCATCCAGCTGAGGTTGAGGTTCGGCCCCGGCAACGGGTTCAGCCACCGGTTCTGTCTCAACCACAGGTTCTGCAGCAGGCGGCTCTGGAAATTGGATTGCCGCGAGTTTTTCTTCGATATTTGCGATCGCCTTTGGGCCAATGCCAGGCAATCCCAGCACCCGGTTCGCGTCTATCTTCATCGACATCATCAACCCGCCGACCGTGTCAATCCCGGCTTCGACCAGGATGTTGAAGACATGTTCTTTAAGTTCAAGCCTTTCCAACGGCATGCCAAAGGCAGCAGTCGGGACTTCGGCACGGGCACCAGCCTCTTTCTCTTCTTCCGCCCGCGCCGCATCTTCCTTGATTTGAATCGTGCGGCGTTCCACGCGATCTACAAACTGCGAGAGTACGGTAAACTCTTCCGGCGTGATGGGATGATTCTCCGCCTTCTTCGTCAGGATTTCTTCCACCGCCGGGACGGATTCAAACGCCACCGGCAGGAGCGCGGCCAGTTCAGGATCACCCTGTAATTTGTGGACCGCGTCGCCAGCAGCCTCTGCCAGCGACTTGATATCGATGCGCCAGCCGGTCAACTTGGCGGCCAGACGCGCGTTCTGTCCGTCGCGGCCAATGGCGAGGCTGAGTTGATCTTCGTTCACAACGACCGTCGCGGTGCGGTTGCCTTCCGCTTCAGAAAGGTAGACACCGCTCACGCGCGCCGGACTAATAGCCTTGGAAATATAAACAACGGGATCCTGATCCCATTGGATGATATCGATCTTTTCGTCGTGCAGTTCTTTGACAATGGCTTGAATGCGGACACCTTTGATGCCCACACACGCCCCGACCGGATCCACGCCCGCCTGAGTTGCCATCACGGCAACTTTGGCACGCGCACCCGGCTCGCGCGTAATGGCGCGAATTTCCACCACGCCATGATAGATCTCCGGGACTTCATTTTCGAGCAATCGCCGCAGGAAATTACGATGGGCACGCGACAAAATGATCTGCGGGCCGCGCGAGCCGTCTTTCACTTCCAGCACAACGGCACGCACGCGATCATGTACTTTGAAGCGCTCGCCGGGAATTCTCTGGTTGCCGGGCACCACACCTTCCGCCTTCATATCCAGACCGACGGTTGTGGCCTGGGCATTGGTCGCTTGTACAACGCCGCTCACGATCTCGCCCACCTGACGCTCGAAATATTGCATCTGGTTCGAGCGCTCGGCTTCACGGATGCGTTGTTGAATTACCTGGCGTGCTGTTTGCGCGGCCACACGTCCGAAATCCGCGGGAGTGGTTTCCACAACCACCATATCACCCAGTTGTGCTTCAGGGTTGACCTGGCGCGCTTCTTCCAGCAAAACCTCGGTTTTCGGTTCCTGCACGTCTTCCACCACTTCCTTCTCGGCGAAGACCATGACTTTCCCGGTTTCAGGGTCAATTTTGGCTTCTACATGTTGGGCGGTGGAGGCGTTGACCGCCCGCCGATAGGCTGAAACCATGGCGGACTCAATGGCTCCAAGGATGATCTCCCTTGAAAGTTGTTTTTCCTCCAACACTTCGTTAAAAGCCAGGGCGAACTCGTTCTTTGACATGCTAAATGCTCCGTATATTCCTACTTACAAGCAGAGAAGTGGGGGTTAGCCACTTCTCAATGCGTTCGATAATCCAATTCTCTTACCTGTGATATTCTAGCATATGCAATTAAAAGTTGCAAGATATAATTCACAACATGTCTGTTCGGAACTTTGAAAAAGCCGCCTTACGCGGCGAACCTTCCTATGTGTGGCGGGCGGGACAGCAACGCCGCCTCGAAATGATCTTTCACGCTATGGACGAACGCGTCCACGGGCGTATCCTCGAGAATGGATGCGGCGTGGGAATGTACGTTGAACATCTGGCTCCTTTTGGAGGAACCATCCTCGGATTGGAGTACGACTTCGAACGTGCCCATGAAGCAAGTCAGACTTCTGCGAACATCATTAACGCGGCCGGGGAATTCCTGCCGCTTCCTGCGGACGCCTTTGACTTGATCCTAAGCCACGAGGTGATCGAACACGTACAGGATGACCGCGCCGCCATCTGTGAGATGGTCCGTGCATTAAAGCACGGTGGACGCCTGGCGCTTTTCTGCCCCAACCGCGGCTATCCTTTCGAGACTCACGGCGTTTACTGGCGGGGAAAATACTTTTTTGGCAACAAGTTGTTCGTAAATTATTTGCCACGCAGCCTGCGGGATAAACTTGCTCCGCATGTGCGTATTTATTCGACGCGTGATCTAGAAAAACTATTTGACGGCCAGCCAGTAAAGTTTATCGAGCGCACAATCATCTTCGGCGCGTATGATAATATCATCGCGCGGTTTGGACCCTTTGGAAGATTCTTGCGCGGAGTTTTACAATTCCTGGAAAAAACATCGTTGAAAATATTTGGTTTATCTCACTTCTGGGTGGTGGAGAAACTTTAGAAATCTCTAAAGTTAAGTCGAGGCGAAGATGGAATAACTTACCTGTTTTAATTGCCAACACTACTGGAACGTAATCTCTTCCACGCGCCAGCTCTCCTCCCCCATCAACTTCATCAGGCGCTCGAGTACCTCGTGGCATACCCGCGTGGTATCGTTGGGAAAATCGATCAGGTATCTCTTGCCATCTTCAAAGATCTGAAAGCTAAAACGATCATGTCCATGGAATGAAATCAACGTCCCATAGATGGACTTGATACGGCGCTTATCGCGTTCCTTGTCACCCGTCGAACGCAGCATCACCGTGATCTGCTGCGGCGGATGCTCTTTGACCTTTTCTTCCTGTGCCAGTGGGATATACAGCGAGGGTGGGAGTTCATTGGACTTCGGTGCAACCGAATCGATCGGCTGGACGGATAACACCTCTCGCGGAAAATCTACCTGCTCCCGTTCATTAGATTTATTTTCAACTGATTCTTCTGCTTCCCTCTGCGGAGGCGTGTCCGAGACGCCATCTCGAACCACAGACTCAGGGCGCGCGGCAATGGAGTCTTCCTCGAACGAGGGCTGCCATTGAACATCCCAATCATCAGGGAAGTTATCAGGGGGAGGCGGTACATTATCATCGTTCCATATCTCTTCAACAGAGTTCCTTGTTCCGTAATTCTCTGCTGGTTTTTCCGCAGCCTGACCTGTCGGCGAAGGCACACCTGGCTTGGCAGGAATATTTTTTGTCAGCGGTCCGTTTTGCTTCGGCTTTTGAATTATTTCTTTGACAGGGTCAGGTTTGGACTGGACTGAGCTTGACCTGGGCTGCGTCGATTGGATTTTGAGATTCTTTACGTAGCTATCAGGCTTGGGCTCGGACACAGCCTCGAAAGCAGAATCAGGTATCGGCTTGGACTGAGGCGAAGCATCCTTCACTGGTTCGAGAATCTTGATCTCGGTCCGCGCGGTGTCCACCAAAATTTTCGGCGGTGTGCTGTTCGCATCCACCTTGCCTTCGACGATCACGATCTGACCGACGGTGAGCATCTCGCGGGTTTTCTCCCAGGTGCGAGGGAAGAGCACGAGATCGATGTTGCCTTGAATATCTTCGAGCGTGACAAAGCCCATCGGTTTGTTGGTCTTGGTCATGTACGGGCGGACGCTGGTGACAAGTCCCGCCACGCGCACCTTCTCCTCGTGCTGTGCTTCACCGAGTTGGCCCGAGAAATAGCTGACGATCTGCCGGAAGGTTTCCTGATACGGCGTGAGTGGGTGGTCGGAAATATAGAGACCGATCAGCTCACGTTCCCAGTTCAGCATCTCGCGCCTCTCAACGTTGTTGACAGCGGGAAGCATGATCTCTTCGACCACACCCGTCGCCTCACCGAAGAGGGACATCTGTCCTGACTTCAGCCGCGCGGAAATGATTGTTACTGATGGACACAATGCGATCCATCGAAGCCAGCAATGCCGCACGATTCCCGAAGACATCCAGTGCCCCGACCTTGATGAGACATTCCAGCGCGCGCTTGCCGACCGCGCGTAGATCCACGCGGCGGGCAAAATTATTGAGGTCCTTGAATTTCCCGTTGGCTTCGCGCTCATCGATAATGAGTTTGACTGCCGCTTCACCGACATTCTTTACCGCGCCAAAACCAAAGCGGATGTTTGGTTTGCCATACGCCTCGGCGTCTTCGATTGCAAAATCCCAGAAGGAGGCGTTGATCTCCGGCGCAAGGACGGGCACGCCCATGCTGCGCGCATCCGCCACATAGAGCGCCACCTTCTCAGTCGCACCTGCAGAAGCGGTACAGCGTCGCCGCCATGAATTCAGCAGGATAGTATGCTTTGAGGAAAGCGGTCTGTACCGCGATGACGCCGTAATCAGCCGCATGGGATTTGTTGAAGCCATAACGCGCGAACTCTTCCCAATCGCTATAGATGGCTTCGGCGGTTTCTTTCTCCATGCCCTGCTTGACCGCACCGGTCTACAAACTTATTGCGATGCTTCTCGATCTCTTCCTTTTTCTTCTTTGAGATCGCCTTGCGCAATTCATCCGATTCGGAAGGGGTATATCCCGCAAGCTCGACCGCGGCGCGCATCAGTTGTTCCTGATAGACAGGGATGCCATACGTATCACTGAAGATCGGCTCCATCTTCGGATGGCGATATTCCACTTCCGCTTCGCCGCGCATACGCGCAATGTAATCGGGGATGAATGCCATCGGTCCCGGACGATAGAGCGCCACCATGGCGATGATGTTATCCAGCGTCTTGGGCTTCATCTCGATCAGCCAGCGCGTCATGCCGCCGCCTTCCACCTGGAAGACGCCGGCCGTCTGACCACTGCCCATCAACTCGAAGGCTTTCGGATCATCGAGCGGGATATTACTCAGATCATATTTAATGCCATGCCGCTTCTCGATCATGTCGCAGGCTTTCGCCATCACATGAGAGCGTGATCAGCCCGAGGAAATCCACCTTCAACATGCCGAGCGAATCGAGAATACCCATTTCGAACTGCGTCACCGTCTTGATGGGCGTCTCTTCCGAATTCGATGTTGGACGATGCAGCGGCAGGTATTCAACGATCGATTTGTCAGAGATGACCACACCCGCGGCATGCGTCCCCGCGTTGCGGACCGTACCTTCCATTTTTGCGGCAGTATCGATCAACTCGCGCAGATGAGGTTGTTCGTCATAGATTCGTTTGAAGTCAGGGATCGCCAGCGCATCTTCCATGGTGGTGTTGCGTCCCGAAACGAACGGCACCAATTTCGCGACCCGGTCCACTTCCGGCAGGGGAATATCCATCACGCGCGCCACATCACGCAAGGCAGCTTTTGTTCCCATCGTGCCAAAGGTGATGATCTGTGCAACCTTATCACTCCCATATTTGTGTACACAATATTCAAGCATCTCCGCCCGACGATCATCACGGAAGTCGAGATCGATGTCCGGCATCGAAACGCGTCCCGGATTCAGGAAGCGCTCAAACAACAGGTGATGGTGCAACGGGTCAACCATTGCAATTTCCAAGGCAAATGCGACAATCGAACCCGCGGCAGAACCGCGCGCGTTGTACCAGATGCCATTTTCTTTGGCGTGACGGCACAGGTCCCACACGATCAGGAAATAGGCATCGAAGCCCATTTTGTGGATGACGCCCAGCTCATACTCGAGTCTGTCCTGGACCTGCTGGCTGGTGGCGCGATCCCCATAGCGAATCTTCGCCCCTTCATCGCACAGGTGACGCAGGTACGTTTCCGCCGTGTATCCTTCGGGCACTGGGAAATCAGGCAGGTGATAGCCTTTGAAACTCAGATCCACATTGCAGCGCTCGGCAATGAGAAGCGTGTTGCTCAACGCTTCAGGCACTTCCGCGAACAGGACATTCATCTCCTGCGGTGTGCGCAGATAATACGAATCATCCGTCATGCGCATGCGGTTGGGATCGGTCAACAAGGCGTTTGTCTGGATTGCAAGCAAAATATCCTGCAAGCGTGAGTCGCCCTGGTTAATGTAATGCACGTCGTTCGTCGCAATATACTTTGCGGAATATCGCGCGCCCATCTCGACGAGCTTCTGATTTAAATCTGTGATCTCTTTGATGTTGTGCTGTTGAAGTTCAACAAAGAAGCGGTCCGGTCCGAAAACATCGTAATACCAGTTCATGCGTTTGACAGCTTCTTCGGGGTTGTCGTTCAATAACGCTCGAGGAATTTCCGCGGACATGCACCCCGAGGTGCAGATGATCCCTTCGGAGTGAGCGGCTAAAAAGTCATGGTCGATGCGGGGATAGTAGTAGAAACCATCCAGTTGTGCGGCGGACGAGATCTTGAGCAGGTTCTTGTATCCCGTTTCGTTCTCCGCCAGCAGGAGCAGGTGATAGGAAGAGCGGTCCAGTTTGGAATCTCGGTCGCCCATGTTGCGTGCCGCCATGTAGGCTTCCACGCCGATGATCGGTTTGACACCTGCCGCCTTCGCTGCCTTGTAAAAATCAATGACGCCGAACATCGTGCCGTGATCCGTGATGGCCACGGCGGGCATGTCCAATTCCTTGACGCGCTTGACGAGCTTCTTGATGTTTGAGAAGCCGTCGAGCATGGAATATTCAGTGTGAACGTGGAGATGGGCAAAGGACATTTTGGTTACATAGCTGGATAGTTCAATAGTTGCGCAGCTTGACTACAAAACAACCAAACCATGAAACTAACCAACTGAAAGTGATTATAGCACGCATGTTCAATATGATATCTGGCGCTTGGCTTAAAAAATCATGACCGCACCGTCAACCTGGTTAGCGCAGCGCCGCTTTTCTGAAATATTTTCTTTCATTTTCCAGATCACGTGGACGCGCGTACCAACATTCGGCCGGGAATTGATGCTCATCTCGGCACCGATCAAATTCGCCCATTCAGACATGCCAGCCAGGTTAAAGTGTTTATTGGCAAGCACCTGTTCCTGTTTGAGACTCTTGTCAGCATTACAACCCATCCCACCGTGTTTCACTTTGATGGTCATCCCTGATCAGCAGGCGGATCTTATCTTTCATTTTGCCTGCTCTCTCCGATACCTCAAGCCCATCAATAAATTACATCCCAATTCAAGATAATGCCACCAGTACAATTGCCTATATGGCTAGACACTGATCCCATTGAACGAATGAGAAAAGATATCTACAATAGCGACAACCCTCTGTGTCTATAATCGTGAGACAACTCCCTTCAATAATTTAGAGTGCAAGGCGGAGGAGAAAATGATATGCTTGAGAATACAAATAGTAGCCTAAAGGAAGCCATGCCCAACACCGAAGTAGTAGCCAAAGCCAAACGCAAGCGATTCACCGCCGCAGAGAAACTGCGCATATTACGGGAAGTGGATGCCTGTCAGGGTTCCGGGGAAATAGGCGCCTTGTTGAGACGGGAAGGGATCTATTCTTCCTATCTGACGACCTGGCGCAGGCAAAGGGAACGCGGGGAGTTGGATGGGTTGGCGCCGCGCAAACGTGGACCGAAGCCCAATCCAGAGGCCATTGAACTGGCAAAGCTGCGCCGCGAGCATGCCCGCTTACAGGATCGTCTGGAGCGGGCGGAATTCATTATTGATTTCCACACTTGCCCTGGCGGGCAGTGCCAGGGAAAAAAAGTGGCGCAGATGTTCGGCAGGACCTTGGAGACGCCAGATCTGGACGATCCGAGTTGATCGCCTCGACCGAGCAGTTGGCGGAACGTGTGGGCGTCTCTGTCGCTTGCCAGGCACTGGATGTTCCCAGAAGCAGCCTCTATCGGCAGCGACAAGTCACCGAACCACCTGTAGCTCCTGAACCAACGGTCTCGCCGCGTGCGCTTCCGCCCACTGAGAGAGCGGAAGTCCGGCAGATCTTGAACAGTGAGCGGTTTGCCGATCAAACGCCGCGGGAAGTGTATGCCAGCCTGATCGATGAAGGCAAATACCTGTGCTCCTGGCGCACGATGTACCGGATCCTGGATGAGAATCAGGAAGTGCGAGAGCGCCGCAACCAGTTGCGACACCCGAATTACACCAAACCCGAGCTGCTGGCCACGCAACCCAACCAGTTATGGAGCTGGGATACACCTGCACTTGCATGCAGGTGCAAGTGTTACCAAACTGCTTGGACCGACCAAATGGACCTATTATTATCTGTACAACATCCTGGATGCGTCGCCGTGGCGCCGTGGCGACATCTTCAGCCGTTACTCTGTCGGTTGGCTGATCGCTGAACGCGAATCGGCCAGTCTGGCAGAAGAGCTGATCGCAGCCACTTGTGTCCGCCAGGGCATTCAGCCGGGTCAGCTGACGATTCATGCCGACCGCGGCAGCTCCATGTCATCCAAACCAGTCGCTTTGCTCATGGCGGATCTGGGTGTCACGAAGACCCACTCCCGTCCCCACGTATCCAACGACAATCCGTTCTCGGAAGCGCAATTCACACCTGCCCTGGCGGGCGGTGCCAGGGAGACCATGAAATATCGCCCGGATTATCCCGAACGTTTTGGTTGCCAAACCGATGCCCGGACTTGGGCGGGAGCATTCTTCCGTTGGTACAACTACGAGCATCATCACAGCGCCATCGGTCTCCTCACGCCCGCCGATGTTCATTTCGGAAGAGCTCAAACCGTTTTGGATCAACGTCAACAGGTCTTGCAGGCCGCCTATCTGAAAAACCCCGAGCGCTTTGTCAAAGGACCCTCCAGCCCCGCTCCTTTACCCACCGCCGTCTGGATCAACCCGCCGAACGCGAATCTCCAGCCGGAGAAACCCTCACCGTCGTCGCCGTCGTAGAGTTTGTGGGTAAGTGGGCGGTGCTGGTTCCGTCCACTTATCCACAAACTTCCCGCCTGAAAGGAGTGCTTTCAACCGTCAAATACATAACCGATCTACACTAATCTTTCAAAACTGTTGTCCAAAATCATTGACACATACCGGAGTCCCACGGCTGATTTTCCATCCATCTAACTCTAGGCGGACTGCTAATGCCTCCTGCGATAGTGGGGGCCTGAATTTCTGCCGTGCTTCCTGAACGCGTTTGCCTACAATGTTCTCCATGCCGCTGTCATTGTATTTTTGAGCGACAGAATTCTTGCTCCGCCAGCGGGGCAGAAATGATAAAATGTCTTGTCTAGGCTGATTGCTCAAGCATGCACCAGAGAGATAGATATGATGAATACCAAATCCCCCACCCCAGAAGATCGTAAACGTCTTCTGCAGTCTTTTTACGATCTGCCACCAAAGGACCAGGACATGGTGTACAGGGCTGTAGAACAATTGCGCTGGCTGACAATACTGTGGGATCTAGAGAAAATCAACCAGGATTCCTTGCCAAGCATTCCGGAAAAACGACATATACTGCTTGCTTATAAGCTGCTACAAATCCTATGGTTTACGAAGTTGCCTGAAGGGGATCATCAAACCTTTACAGTTTACGTGCGAGATCGGCTGCCTGATGACCAGGATCCTGAGGTAGTCAACGACGTAATGGATACCAACTCGGATGAGCTTGCACTCCGCTGCAATGGTCTGGCACGTCCTAAATGGCTGACGAAAGAAGCGAAAGCGATAAAAGTTTCACTCGAATCCTTTCCTTACAAGGTTTCATGATAGCCAGTGGCACACAGATTAAAATTTCCCCTTAATTTCTTTCGGCTTGTCAGAGACTGCTGTGGTTACAAAGAATTCTTTGAATGTAACTGATGCATGCAAAGGATGGGAAGCGCTCTGATCGCGACCAAAGAAGTGAATAGACGGCACAAATAAAAAGGGTTTACAGGTCGATATGCAAGCCTTTTTTTATTTAAGCACTTTCGGGGAGAAGGACAGATGGGGGACATAACTAAAGATATTCGGGCTTATCAGGTTTGCAAGAATAGCATTGTATTATCCAAAACGCGTCGGTCTAGGACCCACCTCTACATTTGTGCTTATATGATGTATCTGTAAACTAAAGCAAGTAATGAAGAGGAGTTACAGATGAATCAGTCATTCCACCGGTCAGAAGACACAATTCTTACCATTCCTGAAGTAGCGCGTTACTTGAAGATGTCAAAATCAAAAATTTATGATTTGGTTTCTAAGAAGGAAATCCCCCATCTAAAGATTGGTCGAAATGTTAGGATTCGCCAGACGGATCTTCAGATATGGATGGAAAAGCAAACGAGCCAGCTTAGTTTTTAAGTCTTTTCAAAATAGAAGAATCGTTCTTTCAAACCGTGTGAAACCTCATGACCTGGTGGGTATTACAGTAGTTCCCAACCATAAATGACCAATTTTTTTACTTGCTTGGCCTGTTTTTTAGTGTATAACTTCCCCGCTGATACTTGCTCTTGCGGAATCAGCTGCTTGTAATGAATGCTTGGAGATTGAATCAAATGCACCTTATTCAATGAGTGATGCTGCGCATTTTCCGACCTTTCACCCTCATTGTCGATGTGCAATAATTCCCAATGTATAAAAAAACTCCCCAAGACGAGGGGAGTTTTTTTACTGTTTCTAGCCCTAACAGATGCCCCCGGAGAGATTCGAACTCTCAACCAACGGCTTTCCAAGCTGTTTCCATCTCCAACTATATTCTTCTTCATCTTTTTCGATGTGACACTTCTGGCACCGCTTCATAATCTTTTCTCCTAGGTATACTCCAAGGTTTACCTGGTGGTAGCACGATGTGATTTCAAAATCGAAAGACCCAGGCTTTTTTCAAACCTAAGTCCTTCACTTGCAAAAACACCTTGTTTTATAGGTGACCCGGGAGGGATTCGAACCCTCAACTCTCTGCTTAAAAGGCAGATACTCTGCCATTGAGTTACCGGGCCATTTTTACCCTTGGCTTAAAAAGCAGATACGCTGCCATTGAGTTACAGGGGCGAGTTTTCTATTTTACTACAAGAATAACGATTTACGTTACTCTTGTCTCTCTGTAGCAACCTCGTTCAGAGGCAGTTTTCCTCCTATGACAATTAGCACAGCGTGCTTCACATTTACTGATTTCAGCCGCTATATGAGGGATCGAAAAACCTTTGTATAGCATGTGAGTGATGTCAAACTCTTTATCGCCGTGATGGTCAAATTCCAGTTTGTTTGGGTTAGCTTCCCCACAATCCACACAGGGATGAGTCGAGAGGTAGCTAATGACATATTGCCGAGCTTCATCTCTGCTGGCTCTTCTTCTATTGCCAACATCTTGTATATGCTGCTCTCTGTTTTCGTAGTACCACTGGTTTGCACGTTTAGCACTACATTCGCTGCAAACGGAGTGCCGCTTACGGAGAAGGACGTTTCTGAATGGAAACTCTTCAACAGGTTTTTCGGTATAACATTTGGTACAAACCTTTGTGACGGGCGGAGGCGGAGGAGCGACGTTCAGGTGAGATAAACACTTTATACAAGTCGAGCGTCTCCGTCCGGTAGCTTTATCCGCAATGTAAAAAGCATCAATGGGTTTTTCGCGCTGGCACTTATTACAGACTTTAGTAGGAGGGGTGAACATTTTTTACACCTCTTTTCTACTTTTTCTTGCTGTACCAATTAAGTTGCCCAAAAGTTTTTTCTCTATGACAATTAGCACAGCGCACTTCGCATTTTTCGATTTCCTTTTGAATGGTTGGGATAGAATACCCCATAGCAACCAAGCTTGATATTGATGCAACTTTTATGCCTTTTACGTGGTCAAACTCCAACACGACCGGATCACATTCCCCGCAGTCCAGACACGGATGAGTCGAAAGATAGTCCCAAACAAATTTACGGCCTTGCTCCCGCGCTACGTTAGTTCTCTCCCTGGCTCTTTGAATCGCTTCCTTACTCTTGGTCTTGTGGCCGCTTTGCAACATGTTGCACCTCGTTTTCGATGCCTAGCGATAAGTTCTTTGGGGCTTCCAGGAACAAGACTTTGAGCCTTTCCAATTGGCATACTTTTGGCATACCGTGTTTTTGGGAAAGTTCCTAGACCCGTATATATGGGGGTCTAACTCAATTTTCCACACCATATTTGGTTGTTTTGCTGGCAAACAAAAAATCTCACCAGCGGCTTAAAAGGCCGCTGCTCTGCCGTTGAGCTACGCGCCCGACACAAAAGCGGACTGCATTCTAACATGGGAAATTTGCATCGTCAACGTAAGATGGATGTTCCTGACAGCGTCCATCGAAATGGAGGCTCTCATGGCTGAAATGTTACATGTCAGTGAAGATACATTCAAGAACGAAGTGTTGGATTCATCTGAACCCGTTCTCGTGGATTTTAGCGCGGTCTGGTGTCAGCCGTGTAAGATGCTCGATCCTGTTGTGAAGCAACTGGCTGGAGAGTGGGACGGGAAAGTCAAGGTGGTAAAGATCGATGCAGATGAGAACCCCAACCTGGTCATGCAATTTGGTGTGATGGGAATTCCCACCTTGCTATTCTTCAAAGGCGGCGAAATCAAGGAACGCATCACTGGCTTTATGCCGAAGGACAAACTGGTCGCAAGGTTCACCCCTCACTTCAACTGATCAAATTTGCTTGTCGAAAAGGACACAGAGCTTTTTCTTTGTGTCCTTTCTGTTTAATTGTTTCTCATGAACCGGTCCAGTTCGGCAAAATCCACCCGGGAGGTTAAATCGATACTCAGGGGTGCGACTGAAACAATCCGCTTTTTTCGCAAAACATGTACATCTGTGTCTTCCGGCTCATCCTCTAACGTCCCGGCTTCCCGATAGCCTATGAGGCCTCGCTCGTTCCACGATTGACGCTCAGGGGCGAGAGGCTCGTAATATCTCTGCCGCGAGACCCGGGTCAATTGCCAGGGTGTGGCAACTGTTGCATCCGAAGGGACATCCACCTTCAAGACATCAACGTCGGGAGGAAAATTCTTTTCCAATAACAAACGAGCAATACGAAATGTGAAGTCAGCAGCAACCAGGAAATTTACTTCCTTTGAGTAAGATAAATGATACTTCGCGTCTGCTTCCAATGAAACTGCCATCGAGGGAATCCCCAAAGAGGCGCCTTCAATGGCCGCACCAACCGTCCCGGAAATAGTGACGCCCGAAGCAATGTTCTCGCCATAATTAATCCCGGAAACAACTAGATCAGGCTTTTCTTTCAAGACTTCGTATACTCCATGCAGAACTGTCTGTGCCGGACTCCCGCCGACAGAGAACACGCTCCATTCCTGATCATTGACCTGTACCCGTTGCTCCTGAATGATCCCATCTGAGGTGTTGGGCAAACTACGTCCCATGCCCGAGGATTGATCGCGCGGTGCAGTAACGGTGACAAACCCCAGCTTCGAAAGAGAAGCGGCCGCGGCCCATAGTCCAGGAGAAAGAATCCCATCATCGTTTGTCAATAGAATTTGTGGCTTTGAATTTGACATACATATTCCGGTGCTAAAGAAACAAAAAGGAGCGGCAATCCGCTCCCTGAAGGCGCCCTCGGCGCGAACTCGAACACGCGACCTATTGCTCCGCAAGCAAGCGCTCTAATCCACTGAGCTACGAGGGCACACATGCGCTGGCACGCAGTGCAAGTGCTGGCAGGTAAGGATTTTAATTCAGAATCAAAGGCAGGTCAAGGAAAGCCCTTTATGCGCGACGATGGATTTCGCGCTTTAGTACCCGTTTCGATTGACCATATGCAAAAATTCGGGAACGATGTTTGGATCGAAATGTATCCCTGATTGATCCTCTATATATTGAATAGCATCCCGCTTCGACCAGGCAGCGCGATAGGGACGATCCGAGGTCAAGGCATCGAAAACATCTACAACCGCAAACATTCTCGCCGAGAACGGAATATCTTCACGATGGAGGCCATCCGGATAACCTGTACCATCCCACTTTTCGTGATGCCAGTGAGGAATTGCCAAAGCCGGCTCAAGATAACTGACTGGAGAAAGCAGCTCGACGGCAATATCCGGATGCCGTCGCATGATCTTCCATTCATCATCAACGAGGGGCCCCGGTTTGAAGAGGATCTGGTCAGGAATAGCAAGCTTGCCAATATCATGCAGGATGGCACCACGGCGGATATGGATTAGATCCGGCTCGTTCACCCTCAAACGCGTCGCCAGCTTCATCGTCATATCTGCCACGCGGAAAGTGTGTTCTTTTGTCTCTTTATCGCGTAGATCGAGCGTGCGCGATAGACCTTCAATGGTGGCATCGTAAGCCATGCTTAGTTCGACATTTGATCTTTGCAGTTCATTGAACATCATGGCGCTGTCAATCGCGATGGCAGCCTGACCGGCGATCATGCCCAGAAAATTTCGCCAGTCAGCATCCGGATCAAGAGAGGAACGATGGAACATCTCAAGCACACCCAAAACCTGACCTTTGGCCATCAAAGGTGTGCCCCAATAAACAACAAAGTTCTCTTTACGAAAGAGAGGGGATCGGCCAAACTCCATGGTGTCTTTTCTAAGATCAGGAACATGGATCGGCCGTCGTTCCAGAGCCACGCGGCCAGCACAGCCCTCTCCCATTCTTAAATGCGTGTATTGCAGCGTGTTCGAATGGAACCCTTTACCGGAGGCAAACTCAAGAATATTGGTTTTGGAGTTGAGCAACAATATGGCCGCCGCGTCGACCTGCATCAACACCGTCACGCGTTCAAGCAGCATGGAAAGAAGCAGATTTAGATCCAGGCCCGAAGCAATTGCCAGGTCAATCGAGCGGAGCGCGGAAAATTGCTGTACCTGTCGCTCCAACTTGCCTTCGATCTCCCGGCATTTTGTCATGTCGCGAGCGCTGAACATGATTTGCGAATGCGAAAGCGGAATCAAACGCGCATCGAACCAATACTCCTGATTTGATACGGACAGCGGATATTCCAGAGATACTACCCCCCCGGTCTGTTGAACAGAACTCAGAGCCTCTTCTAATTTACCCGCCAAGTCTGAAGAAAAAATATCCCGGACGTTTTTCTGAAGAATACTTTCTGAAAAATCAAGCGGCAGAGATGGACCACTGGATTTGTAATCCAAAATGACCCCATGTGGATCAAGAATTAGATTTAGATCCTTGGATGTTTGAAGTATGGTTTCAAATTTCTTATTAACGCTCGAATTCACCAATAAATTCTCCATCAATGCCAGGCGGACACGGGGCGCGGTGAACTCCCTTCATCACTGCGCCCCCAGTTCCACCGCGTCACCCAGTGTGACATCAGTACAATGAAAGTACGAAGTTCTGCCTGATGCTTTGTTGCTCTTACTATTTCAAATTCCCTTAAGTGCTTGATTGACTTTCTGGGCCAAATCCGTCAGATTTTCAGCTCGAATCGTTTGGATAATGGCCTTTTCCTGGTCACTCAGCATAAACGGCTGGCCCAGGTAGCCATTTGCCAGCGCGCGTTCCGGCTCGTGGAGCAGTGTCTTGCGGAACTGATCATTCACGATAGCGGCCGCAAACAGACGATGGAGTCCCCCACGCCCAGCCTGAGGCCGGCGGAAGCCTGAAGAAGCGGCAGAATAAGCGTCAAAAGTAAGCATTGCCATTATTTCTCCAATCCGTCATATAGGAATTAATGGGGGCCCACACCACCTTCAAGGGGTGATTTTGCACAAACGGAACCAGTCGAAACAAAATTGGGGCAAGCAATTTGGGATTTCATGGGGCATAACCTCTTTCTTGATTGATTTGTCCCATAATACTCGCCCCCAGGCTGCAAAACAGGCTGCAAATTTCTCCCCTTTTTACCTCAAAAATTCGAATTTGAAGTTAGATCGCGATAGATAAGTTCGGTTTCCCTAGACGGAGCCAAGCCTAGCCCTTCCTTCATGGCCACCTTACACGCCTGATACCGGCGTGCAATAGCGGCGCGGTCCCCAAGCGCCGCATAGGCACGCATCTCTAATTGATAAATCACTTCCTGGTATTGATCCCTTTCAAGAACGCGTTGGCATATTGAAAGACAATTTTCTAATTGGTTAGTGTCTAAATACAATTGTGCCAAATCTTCAAGTCCCGAAACATATATGTGGTTTAATCTTTCGCGCTCGGCATTCGCCCACGCGACATCTACATCCACAAGATAAGGACCCAGAACTAAATCTACTGCCTTCTGAAGATGACTAATCCGACTATTAATATTCTCGGCTTTATGGGCACGTAGCATGTGAGAGTCAAACGTTTCTACATCATACTCATAATCTAAAGATCGATTGAAACAATAGTATTCATCTTCAAAAATGATTACGTTCTTACCTACGGCGCGCCGTAAACGGTAAATCTCGTTTTTAAAACGTGCCTTGAGTGCCTGAGAGCCTTCAGTCTCAGGCCAGAGGGCCGCCTCTACTTGTTCTTTGGTGACCATCTTCTCCTGAAACAAAAAGTAGAAGAATAAATCTCGAACAGACTGGGTTCGCCAATCAGACATTGAAATAATCTGACCATTAACACCAACTTCTGCCCGGCCAAAAGCGCGAATCCTGATTCCTGCAGAAGGTATTTGAACAGATTGAGCGCGATGGCGTAAAATTCTACGAACAGATGGTAATTTGATCGTTAATCTTTGTGATTTCTCTAACAGGCCACTGAACTGCCGGCCAATTTGCAAATCATTCTTCAAATCTTGAAGCCAGGGACTTGCTTGCCTAAGTGTTGCAACTAAAGCATGATCAGAATTTGTTCCCGTTATCATCACTTGACGGATTTCTGTGCAAGCCTCTTCTCTTTGACCTGCTTGTTCATAAGCAGCTGCAAGCCAGATCATACTCCATAGAATTTCCAAGTCTCTTCCATCCTGAACGAATAAATTCTTACATTCTTTCAAAACAGCAATTGCCTTTTTGGGTTCAATTTTCAAAAGTTGTAGTCGCCCTTCAAGCAAAATGTACAACCCTCGCTCATAAGTCGATCGGCTGGTTCTTAAATTTTTTTAGCATCTTTTAAGATGCGATTTGCCCATTCCAGATCACCCTGTAAAAGAGCTAAATTCCCTTTTGCCAGGAATAGATAATTTGAAATAAATGAACTCGGCAATTCGCTGGCAGCTATTTCCGCTTGCTGGTAGGCTTGCAAAGCCGCGTGAAACTCTTCTACCTCACTATATAAATCGCCTAAGCCCGTCAATATCAAGGCTTCAACACGTTGGTTACAACTCTTAAAAGCACAAACAAGACCCTTTTCAAAAGTTTCACAGGCGAACTCATATTCACCAAACTGTTGATATAATATTGCTAAATTATTCAATATTTCTGCCTGAGAGTACAGATTCTTTTCCGCCTGCCTTAACCTTAAGGCTTCTTGGTACGATTTCATAGCAGATTCCCTGTCACCCACTACGTTATAAATCATACCAGTTTCCATTAATAAGGTTGGTATACTACCTGTGTCATTTAGGGCCGTATAAAGTGATAAAGAATGCTCCAAGGATTCAACGGCCTTACGAGATTCGCCCAATTTATATAGATTCAAACCTTTAATTCGCAGGCCTTCAGCATAATGATTTTGAAATACGCTATCAGAACTCTGCGAAATGTAGGGCCTCCTCAACATCACTCATAGAAGCATTGTAATCCCCCAATAAACGGAAGGTATTTGCGCGACGGATCAGTGCCAGTAACAAACCTGTAATATCTTGGTTCTCGCGATATATCGATATGACGGAATCTAGAAGATGTTTGGATTCCTCCAAATTTCCTTTTACGGCAAAAATAGAACCTTTTAAAGAAATCAACCCGGGGCGCGTCTGAGCAATAGCGGGAGGCAAGCTATTGATCCAACCCTCCAACGTAACCAGGGCATTTTTCAACATCGAGGTACCAGAACGCTCGATCACACCAGCTAAAGCATCCGGATCATCCAGCTGTTTACAGGTATAGTAAGCCTTTTCCCACTCACCAGCCAGCTCATAAGCCTTGACCATCCGTTCGAGGATGGGGCGTACTTCCTGAGGGCGTTCCTCCTTCAAACGAGTTTGAAGGAATTCGCGAAAGAGAGGATGATAGCGAAGCCAGCGGCCATCTTCGCCGAGTGGAAGCACAAACAGGTTCTTCTCCAGGATCAGGCCCATAAGCACGAACCAGTTCTGAGGTTCAGAATAGAACGGAGCAAGGACGATCTCGCAGAACTCCGAATTGAATTCCTCAGGCAGGGAGGTCCGCATCAGGAACTCGCGCACTTCTTCAGTTTGCTGATCAAGCACCTGATGTCCCAGGTAGGCAAAGGTATCCACCCCGGAGATACGCGCCATGCCAGGCTGGTCTGAAAGCACCATACCTGTAATCCAGCCGCTGGTTTCCTCGACGAGTTCATTGGCAGCCTCGTCTGAAAGATGCTTATGGTGATTTTGCGCATACAATGCCTGCACTTCACGCGGGATGAAGGCCAGCTCAGCATGACTGAGACCAGCCACCTGCTCACGTGCAACCATCAGTGTTACGTCATCCAATGCAGGCAGGGTGCGCGAAGACAGAATAATGTGACAGTTTTCAACGATCAGTTCAAGGAAGCGGTTGAGCAGGGTCGAGATAAGCGGAACGTCATCCAAAAGATGAAAGTCATCTATGATCAGGAGGAAATCATCCTCAACCTGGTCATAGATTTCATTTGTCAGGGTCACCAGCAGAAACTCCGCGTCCTGTTCGATGGAGGTCAACTGGTTTAATTGGAGCCGGGATGTTTCGCCAATACCGGGAAACCGCTCCGCCAACGAAGCAATCAAATAGGCAATGAACCTTTGTGGATCACGATCCAAAGGGTCGAGAGCGAGCCAACAGACAGGTATCTTGATATTGTCAGCCAGATCAATCAGAAGAGAAGTCTTGCCATAACCTGCCGGAGCCGAGAGCAGGAGAAGCTTGTTATCAAGCAAAGGCCGAAGACTTTCCAGCAAGCGCGGCCGGGAAAGCAATTCCGGACGGCGATGCGGAACCACGATCTTGGTCTTGCTGATGGGGATGGACTTCATTACCATGACTTCAGGGGCTAATTATTATTTTTACACGTTTGAGGAGCTAATTCATCTGATTTTCGTCACCTATTTGGGACTTCAGAACGCACTATTTTCCATCCGAACTAATGTACTCCAACTCATCCAGCATACGAGACTGGATACCCGGCGCAGCCGCCACCACAGATTGAGGCGGAGAAATAAAGTCAGCGATACCCTTTATATTCGTCACGAGCGCGCCCGCCTCTTCGCAGATCAAACCACCCGCGGCCACATCCCAGGGCTTTAACGCCATCTCCCAAAAGCCATCAAAACGACCAGCAGCCACATAACAAAGATCGAGCGCCGCGGAACCGAGCCGGCGTACACCTTGTGTCATCTTGCCAAACTTCTCGAAGTTACCAAAGTTATCCTGCGGAGTATCCCAGGCATCGTACGGAAAGCCGGTGACAAGCAAACTCTTTTGCAGTTCCGTTGTCGAGGAAACACGCAAGGGTCGTCCACTGAGAAAGGCACCTTTGCCGCGTTCGGCGGCGAACATTTCGTCGCGCATCGGATCGTAAACGACGCCCAGGCTGAGGCCGGCGCTGAGCGAAGAGCCTTCCTTCCGGGAACCGTAGGCAATCGAAACGGAGAATATCGGAATGCCATGAGCATAGTTCACTGTTCCGTCCAAGGGATCGATATACCAGGTATGCTGATCATCCCCCTGGATGACCCCTGTCTCTTCGGAAAAAATATAGTGATCAGGGAAATCCTTTTGCACCTCACCCAGCAGCAGCGCCTCTGATTGATGGTCGATCTCAGTGACCAGGTCAATCACGCCCTTGTAACTCACCTGATGTTCTTTTTCATAGCCATCGCGCAGGATGGCGCCTGCCTGGCGCGCCAGGTTTTCCAAGTAAGATAATGTAGGTTGCATGAAATTGTCCTCTTAAATAGTCAACGATGGGCTATACCCATCGCTGAGTTAGATAAATAGAACTACTTTTTCAACTCGTCGAGAGTTTTATAAATATCGTACAGCTCGGTTTGGATCTCATCGCGGTCGCGCATCGACTGTTGCAGCAAGGCTTCGAAAGCTGGTCGTTGATCTTGAGGCAAAGTGGACAACAAGCGCTCCGCTCGGGCGATCTGCGAGTTCTTATGTCTCAGTTTATCTTCCAAACGTGTACGATAGCCGTTATAGAATCTTTCCATATCCAGCGGCATCGGCTGGGTAAACGGCTGTTGGGTTACCAATTCCGCAACGGTCAGCAAGAAGTCCTCGGTGTCGATCGGCTTTTCCATGAAACGTGAGGCGCCAAGGCTCAGGGCAAAATCCTTATCCTCAGGAGTCACGTACGTCGCGGAGAGAAACACAACCGGGATGGAACGCGTCTCGGGATCAAGCCGCAGCTTTTGGACAAAGGCATATCCATCCAGTTTCGGCATCAGGATGTCAGTGATGATCAAGATCGGCCGCTGACGTGAGACCACATCCAGTGCCTCTTCCCCATTGCGGGCTGTAAGCACTGCATAGCCCTTGAAACGCAGCGTGACCTCCAGCAATTCAAGGACGTTCGGTACATCTTCAACGATCAGGATGGGACCATATAAAGTGCTCATATAAACATTGTAGCCGCGTTCTGGATGAAGAACAAGAGCGCCTCTTTCTCTGACATGAAATTGTCACCGTGTAATACGCGCCATCCAAGCTGATAAAACGATCAGCCGCTCCAGACGCGCGACCCCAACGCGGAGCGGATGAATTCCACAGCCAATAGCGCGGTTTGATTCTGCAGATCGAGAATCGGATTCACTTCCACCATATCCATGCCAATCAACTTGCCCGTCTCCGCGACAACCTCGCAAGCCAGATGCGCCTCACGGAAGGTTAAACCTCCGGGAACCGGCGTCCCCACGCCCGGCGCGTGACGCGGATCGAGCGCGTCCATATCGAACGATAAATAAATTCCGTCCACGTCCCGGCCCACATGCACGATGGCCTTCTCCAGCGCGGTCACCATGCCAAAGCGATCGATCTGCTCCATGCTTTGCACCATCACGCCGGCTGCGCGCAAATTCCGTTTTTCGCCCGGATCGAGGTCACGCGCGCCCATCACCGCAACCTGCTTCGGGTCGATAGCCGGAGGCATTTCCTCCCATAGCGAGACCAGGCGCGGATCACCGAGTCCGCATAAGGCCGCCAGAGGCATCCCGTGGATATTTCCGGAAGGCGTCGTCTCAGCGGTGTTGAAGTCGGCGTGAGCATCGATCCAGATCACGCCGATCTTCTTTTGCCGGGCCGCGCCGCGGATCGAACCAACGGACAAACTATGGTCGCCGCCCAGCACCAGTGGAAAGTGACCCGCTTGCAGGGAAGTCGCCACCGCACCTGCCACACGGCGTCCCATGGGGATGATGCAATCAATGTATTTAAGTTTCGGGTCGGTGATCTGGCAGGTCTCCTGAATCGGCACCTCGATGTTGCCTTTATCTTCAAGGACATAATTCATCGCTTCCAATTTCTGATGAAGATTTGCATATCGTATCGCGCTGGGACCCATATCCACGCCGCGTCGGTCTGCACCGAGGTCAATGGGTACGCCAATGATATCAATTTGCATGGGGTCTCCTGTAATTAGGCCGTTTTGTTGCTTGATCAACACTCGCAAGGATCTGAATTCTACTATGTCCATGGAGACAAACTACACATTTTCAACAAAATTCCTCGATGGAATTTCATCGAATATTCATTTTGAAGATATATAGTGTAGCCCCAAAGGAGCGCAATACCATTATGTCTACTCATCCCATGACCGCTGAGGGCGAAGCCGTACCACCAAATACTTCGTCCGCGGCTCTCAAACCCAAACGCTATCATCCGGCGCTGGTTGCCTTACATTGGCTGATCGTCATTCTTATCTTTGGGGCCTCTTTTCTTTCAGGGGAAAACGAGGGTGGCCGGGAAGGGCCGCGGGGAAACTTCCCCCAACAAGGATTCCAACAGAGCAATCCTCCAGCACAAAATTTTAATTCGGATTCAGACGAGGCGCCGCAACAGCAATTCCTACAAGGTAATTTTCCCCAGGGAGGCTTTCCTCAGCAAGGAAGCCAGAGCATCTTTTCCACCATCGGTTTGCATATGATCTTTGGCCTCAGCGTACTGGTCCTGTTGATCATTCGTCTGATCGTACGCTGGACCACCAAGCATCCTGAATGGGCCAGCGCCGGGAATAAACTCTTCGATTGGGTCGGCACATTAACACACTGGGGTTTATACCTCCTCACCTTTGCGATGACCATCACCGGCATCTTCCTCGCTTCTCAACGTGGGCAACTGGCGCGCACGTTCGGGATCGGGACCTTCAGCCAGGGCAATTTCCGCCGAGGCGGATTCAGCATCGGCCTCCTGCACGGAGGCATCTGGACGCTCTTACTTCTGCTGATCATCGTTCATGTTGGTGCAGCCTTATATCACCAGTTTATTCTAAAAGATAATTTATTCGCCCGCATGTGGTTTGGGAAAAGAACAGAAACGGAATAGAGCCAGGTTAAGATACAGTCCAGAGGCGATAAGTTTATCGCCTCTGTTTCTTTTAAAAAACATGCAATGCACGCAGAAGGAAGAAGAGCACCAGGAGCACCACCACGACCAGGCAACTATGCCAGAAGAAATTCATGATGAAGTGGAGGATGTGAGAGAAGAAACGGAAGACGAGGATCAGGATCACGACCCCGACGATGATCCATATCCATGCGCTAATGTTTGAAAGATCAAGTGTCATTTTTCTTTATTTTACACCGCCTTAAAAATCTTGGCGTCCTGCGCACCTTCGCGGTTCAAACCTACGCCGTTCGATAATACCCGACGTCTACGGAATAAACCTGTCCGCGCTTGATCACCTGTTTGACGAGATTCGTTCCGTAACGATAACCGAGATGACGATAATCGGGCACGGAGAGGATCAACATGTCCGCTTGTTTGCCAACTTCGATGGAGCCGATGGTATCCGCGCGGCGGATGGCGTAGGCAGCGTTGATCGTCGAAGCCGCGATGGCTTCGGCAGGAGTCATCTTCATGCTGCGGCAGGCCAGTGCGATGGCAAATTGCATGAACTCATTCCAGGACGTGCCGGGGTTGCAATCTGTCGCCAGCGCCAAAATCCCATCGGCATCGATGATCTTACGCGCGGGAGTGAAGTCACATTCAGCGAGTCCGAATGGTGTGCAGGGCAACGAGACCGCCACCGTCTCCGATTTACCCAACGCGGCGATATCTGCGTTGGAGGTCTTGACCAAATGATCGGCGGAAGCGGCGCCCAATTCCACGGCCAGCGATACACCGCCGAGGTTGTCGAATTCGTCAGCGTGGATCTTGAGCGGGAATCCCAGAGAGGCAGCTTTGTTCAGAATCTGACGCGATTGCCCGAGCGTGAAGGCGCCCGTTTCGCAGAAGACATCCACAAAGGGTGGAGTCCGCCGCGGGGCGTGAGTCTCCCACCATCCTTTGAGTAAGGGAAGCATCGTCTCACTGACGAGATCGGTATAGGCCTGCGGCTCTCCCTTGTATTCAGGCGCGATGGCATGCGCACCCAGAAAGGTCGGCACGATCTCAATCGGCGTTTCATCGTCGACGGTGAGCAGGGCCTTGAGCAGACGGAGCTCAGTGGCGGTTTGCAAGCCATAACCCGTCTTGGCTTCGACGGTAGTGGTGCCATTCCGAAACATACGCAGCAGACGTGGACGAGTCTGCGCGATCAGCGATTCAATGGAAGCCGCCCGCGTCGCACGCACCGTGGAGAGGATTCCGCCGCCCTCAGCTAAGATCTCAAGATAAGGCTTGCCCGCCATCTTCATCTCGAATTCATTGGCACGGTCACCACCCCAAATCACGTGCGTGTGCAAATCGACAAACCCGGGCATCAGGACGCAATGACCCGCGTCGAGCGTCGGTTCGTTGGGATAATCCGCTTTGAGTTCAGACGTGCTGCCCACCGCGACGATTTTTTCATCGCGCACCACGACCGCGCCGTCTTCGAGGATGCCAAGCGTACCAAGCGTGTGACCGCGCTGCGGTCCGCCGGCGAGGGTGAGGAGTTGGGAGGATGAGTGGATGAGCATAGTTAGTTTCCAGTTTTTAGTGAACACTAATTATTATTTTATTAAATATTTGGGAAATAGTGGATAGATAAAGTTGGCAAGGTCACTCTTCTAATGTTATATAATGTTATATAGTATTGCTCTTTAAAAACTATGTCAACTGCGAAGATTCTGCAGCCTGCAGGGCAAAAGCGGGGAAGGTTTTGTTGCGGCACTGAATGGCGGCAGACATCAAGCGAATGCCGCGCGGAGTGGAAGGATAGAGACGCGAGCCTTTGACTTTGGAAATCAAACCATGTCCGCGCAATTTGGCGACCAAACGAGTGACGTGTGCGCTGCGTTGACGTTGCTCAATGCGGTTCCTGGCAGGCTTGGGATACAGGTAGGCTTGCAGGTTTTTGTTACGGAAGCCGTTGAGGGCATGTTCGCCAGCCAGGATCGCAGAGAACAGGTCACAATCTGCCTGAGTGATGGGATTGAATCTGGCGTAACGCTGCCCTTGATGGGTTTTGGGATGGCACAAGCCTTCGAGTTCAGCGATGGCTTTGCCTGTTGGTTGAGCGTGTGCCAGGGCATTCAGGTAACGATCATTTGCCTGTCGCCCGACCTGAGCATAGCGCCAAAGATTGGCGACGCCTTTACCCATGGGTTGCCAGCGACGACAGCGACCCTGCGGAGTGTCCACGATGCGCCGGACACGAAACTCATGCGGTTGGTTGATGGTGGTCTCGAGGCGCAACAGGTTGACGGCCTCGTACCACTTGATGGAGTTGCCCTTCATGCGATGTTTGATGCGGCGGCCTTCGGGACGTTTCTTGCGGTCGGTGGTGACTTGACCCTGGAAGTTGCCATGTGGTTTGCGCCCCAGAAAACGCAGCACGTCTTCGGCGCTGAATGCGCTCATGGAGATTTCCATAAGCGCGGGCAGCAAGGCTGCCAGAGTGGCACGGTCACGAAAGAAAACGTCGGTGGCGTATTCCGCCTGGGCGAGCGTCCAATAATAATCGCCCAATCCCGCTTTGCGGATGGCGCCTAAAAACGGGTTGACGCGCCGAGCCAACGCATGCAGGACCCGCAGCCATTTACGTTGTGTGAACCGTTCACATAACGCCTGGGCTGTTTCCAGATCGGCGATGTGGGTCAGTTTGTTGTCGTAACGAGCATAGCGAATACCGCGCTGATCCAACTGGCGTGCCAGCCATTCCCGCCCATTCACATAGATCCGCATATCAAAAGGAAACCAACTTTGCAAGCGAATGTGCATCAACCCAAACTCGGCGTCCAGATAATAACAGTAGTAGTGCAGACATTTGCGCTGGCGGCGCACCACCTCCAACTTGTGCGCCTGGCGATTTCCCTGCACATCAAACGACATGCAGGTTTCCAACACCGAAAAGACACCCACCAGGCCTTCGGTCACACTGTCCCGCTTCGCAATCGCACGCGCCAGCTCTTCTTTGCTCTCTTTGGCGGACGCCAGGTATTGCACAGGTCGTCCCGCCTCTTGCACCATGCCTTCGACATGTGCTTTCAACTTCTTGGTGTGCTCCTGTACGTAGTCGCTGAAATCCTTCAACAACACTCCCTGTCGAGAGAGATACGCTCCAAAGGCTCCCTTCGGAAAGAAGCCGGTCAGATAACCCTTGAAGATCATGCGATCAAACATCGAAAGCGTCCCCACCATGTCGTCTCGGTGTATACTCAGAAATGTTTCCATGGCCTGTCCGTGAAAAAGTGGTTGGCATGTGAGCCTCAGAGCTCCCTATCGGCGCCCTTTGCGGCGTTACGTTAGCCTTCATTTTCTCACAAAGACAGGCCACTTTCTTTTTGGTTGCGGCTGGAAGCTGCGCTATGGAATTTGATGTAAAAAAAACTATTATCAAGAAAATTATACCGCTTGTATCACTCCTGTTAAATTATCGATGAACTAGCCACCATTTTTTGTCAACTAAGCGGGACTTTATCCAAACAGAAGCTTTCAAGTTGAATAACATACGGCTTCAAACAAGCGAGTGAGCAAGGTTGCATGAGATTTTTGCATATTGGGGGCGAAGCCTGATATGCAAAAACCCCAGTGGATCCAAATCCGTCTACGTACAAGAGCGATGGCATCCGAGAAGGTTGGTATCGCTTTGGCATACCAGGCAGCTTGTCGAACGGGTAAATGACCATCCACTTGAGATTGATTAGCCAATAATGTTACCCAGGAGAACAAGCCCATCAAAATAGGAGTTGTTCGGGCAATGGCCTGATCCGACCACTGGCGCTGGGTTTCCACTCCCAAATGGGTGCGCACTTCCTGGAAAGTGACTTCGACTTGCCCGCGGCGGACGAACCATTGCAGCATCTGGATTGGATCAGCGGTTTGATCGGTGCACAACAGGGCTTTGGTCTCAAACTTCCCGTTGGGATCACGGATCAAGACCCAGCGAATGGGGACGGCAGGCATCCCGCTGTGATACCAGACCGCAGTATCGCTGGTGATCTCTACTTGAGTAGGACCTTGCCCGTACCAATTCTGCACCTGAACGGTTTTCCAGACCGTTGGCTGGTTTATCAAGACTTGGTTCAATGTTGGAAGACGCTTGCCTTTCTTGCGTGGACGCCCGATCGTGCCAGGTTTTGCAGGTGGTGCGGGCTAGTACAAGGCAGCATCCAAACGCAACTGCGTCACCATATCAACTGGCTTGGACAGGCTCACCAGACTATGCAGCAACTCCAAAGCGGCGTAACTGCTATCGGCGACCAGAAGGATTTTGCGCTTCGGCAGCCAACGGCGTACCTGCATAGCCATTTGGCGTGCCCAGTCTGTCAGTTTCTTGTGCTGGCCGGGTTGGCTTTCGTAATAGCGTTCAGAAGGCGCCAGCACAGTCAGGAACGGCAAACCCCAGATCCGCCTCGCCCAGGGAACCTGCACCAAGAGCATCAGGCTGATCCAACGCAAACCGCTGGCTTTCACAACATCGTCCCGATGCCCTTCGGGAAGTGGCTCTGGCTGGAACGCACTGGATGGCGATAAATGCCTTTGGCTTTGATCTGCTCACCCCGCCTGCGCTCGATCGTTTCATCGATCCCGATCACAACTGGCCCAAAGGCAAGAAAGACATTGAGCAGCAAACGCAACAAGACCAGACTGAGCGCCAGGTTGGACCAGACTGCCCGGTTCAGCACCCGATGGTAATTCTGAAAATGCCGCTCCTGGCTCAAGCCCATAATCCGCAGCGCAGCTGTTACTGTGCGCTTGCCGGAAGAAAGAATTGCGCCGATCACCAAAACCATTGCAAGCTTCCAGACACGTTTCGAGAAGCAAGGTCGCAGTTGTGCAAACAGTGTGCTATATTCGTCAGGCAGGTGGGCATGGGACTCCTCTCTTGAACGAGATTTGTCTTAGCTTACCCTGCCTTCTGTTATTGTTCAAATGGATAAAGTCCAGCTAAGTCTCAAGAAAACAATAGGGATGTCATGAGCAAAAAGAATACACAAGATAAGGATTCTGCACCCAAAGATAAAGAAGAACGATCCCAATGTTACTGTAGCATTAATTGGAGCTGTAGCTACTATAACAGTAGCTCTACTATCAATCGTCATAGCTCCTCTTGTCAACAAAACTAATACCGACATGACTAGCACACCGCAATTAGCACTCTCTCCACCGATAACGGAGACTCCCCTAATCGTTATAGTAAATGACGATGATAAATTCACAAATTCCAATCTTGCTCAAGCGTGGAAATGGATTGACCCAGGGAATGATTCCACCTACAGTCTGACTTCTCGACTTGGTTTCATCAGAATATCTACTCCAAACGGTAATGATCTTGCTCCGTTTACAAATATGACAGCACCTCGTTTGCTTCAACCTATTTCTGGAAACTTCGATATTCGGACTCTTGTTGAATTCTACCCCCAGGTTAATTATCAAGGTGCAGGGCTTCTTGTATGGGTATAGCGCAAAAGTCTCGGAGAGATGTTCCAATCAGCCGGTAACCATCCAAGCAGTGTGAAAGCGGTTGCTATGAAGTTCTCCCAAAGCGGCGAGCATGGCTTGGGCATGTTGGCGTTTCCATCCCCGTCCTTGGCGTTTCATGCGGTGATGGACGACGGTGTTAATACCGCCTTCCACGGTTCCGCTGCCAATCGGGTATCCTGCTCGCCGGGGGGGGCGTGCATAATCCATGTTGTGTTTGCGTGTTTCAAAGTAGGAGGGGGAATTCCGAACATCTTCCAAGCAAGTGATCTGATCCCAATCCAGAACGTGTAGGGCGGTTACCACATCTTCCAGGCGTCCATGCCACAAGAGGTCAACCTGCTTGTGTGTCCATTGTTGTGCCTGTGAGGTCCCCTCACCCAAGGCGGCTTTGGCGACAGTGCTCAACCGTCCGTGTGCATGTGCCCAATCAATCGAGTAAACAATATGTGCGTAGTTCGTGGTCGTGATGCGGTTAATCCAGATGGCGCCATCATTTGCCGAGCCTAGTCGTGTGCAACGTTCTAGTTGCCGTCGCACTCCTTCCAAATACTGATGTTGCCCCATTTGCTCGGCCGTCCATAGTCCGACTGGGTAACTATGCTGGTGCAAGCTCACGTGTGGATCGGGCTGTGCCTCTGTCAAAGTGGGGTTCAGCGCTTTGACCCGCACTTCTGAAAAAACACTCATTTTGAACTCTTTCCAGCCTTCTGCGCGCAGCAATACCATGCCGCCATCTGTGGAAATATTGGCTTGCTCCTGAATGGGCTTCGCTACGCCCACCACAGCCTGTGCCAATTGGGGCGCTTGGGCGTCATACACTTGCTGGGCTTCCCTGACGCGCTTGTCCTCCAAGGCTTGTCCGAAGCCTTCCGTGATGCGTCGCACACTGTCACTCGACATGTTGCCACCGGTCGAGTCAGTCTACAACTCGGATGCCTGATCAAATGACTTGGTTTGCAAACCATGACGCGCTCCCACACGCGCCGCTCCTTCACTCCAAGGGTCTGCGCGTAATTTCAGTTTCACATCCAGGGGGAAAAAGCGTCTGCCCTTTGCAGTGCGGGCAAACGTAATAGGCGCTTTCCAGCCGGCTATCGCCTTCCAAGCCATGGATCCCCCATCCGCAATACCCTTCAAATTCCATCTCCCCACCACACGCTGCACATTTGGGCGCTTCTACTTGCACCCCGCTATCGCACCCATTCACTAATCTCCGAGGTTTTTTCCATCAATGCCCGGCGACGCTTCCGTGCTTCTGCTTCGATTTCTCCGAAACTCGCTTCCGGATGCTGGTCATACCAATCTTCCAGTTGCGCGTACATACGTTCGGCTTCTTTCATAAATGCTGCTTTGCGGCGGGTGCGGGATTGTGGTCAACTCATCTCTGTTTTTCTCCTATTACCACAGTTTACCCTTTTTACACCCTTTCTACCGAGACTTTTGCGCTATACCCCTCTTGTATGACAAGATGACTCTAACTTCCTTCGGCTTGAACGCGCATTCGGCGGTAATGGCGGAGGAGAAAGCGGTGTACGTTTCGATAAACAGCTGAATAATGCATTTAGCACTATGGCTGGAACCTTTGCCAATCCGACTAAGTCAAATCTTGTCGAACTAAGGATCTGTAAAAGTATAACTCCGCAGAATGATATATTAAGGTTGGTCAGCGAGTAGAATTATGTCTCAAAAATACGAAACTACCGAGGGTAAAACAATGACGACTATCGTTTATGAATGCCAGTGCGCCGCATGCCTTGCAGATCAATAGGGCGAAGAATGGAAAATCCATCATCAGATGAATGTTTTACACAGTCGTCTGAATGAACAACAACGGCGATGGTAGGTTGCGCTGGAGTCTATAAAAATTGGTCATGATGGCGATCGAGAGCTTTCGGAAATCACAGGGTTGGACGTTGAAACTATACGACGCGGCAGACGCGAATTAGATGATGATTTGGCATCTCGCCCAAATGAAGGCACTCGCATAGCCGGTGCCGGACAACCAGCCGTTGAAAAAAAACTCATCGGTCAAAAGGGTGATAGAAAATTTATTGAAGGATGAAACAGCAGGCAATCCGATGAGTGAGTAGAAATGGCATCGCAGCAGTTTGCGGCATTTGATGGAGGAGTTGGAACAGATCGGTTATTGGATCAGCCATACGACGATTGCCGCGCCTCTTGAAAGAAATGGGCTATGCATTGAAGGCCAATGTCAAGCGCCTGTCTGGATCAAATCACCCGGATCGTGATCTACAATTTCAGTATAGTACTGCCCAAAAAGTCATTTTTCAGCAAGCGGGCCTGCCGATTATCAGTGTTGACACGAAGAAAAAGGAGTTGATCGGCAATTTCAAGGACCCGGGTCAAGAATGGTGTCGCGACGCTAGGGTAGTCAACGATCATGATTTTGAACAAGAGGCACTTGGCAAGGCTGTGCCTTATGGTATTTATGACTTGCTGCACAACCACGGCTATGTCTATGTGGGTCAATCTACCGATACACCGCAGTTCGCCGTTGAAGTGCTTGTGTGTTGGTGGCGAGAAATTGGGAAAAGTTTGTTTCCCAACGCCGACAAAATCCTAATTCTCGCGGATGCAGGGGGCAGTGATGGTTGTCATCCGCGTTTATGGAAACAACAATTGCAGGAACAATTGGCAGATCAACTTGGACTGGAAGTGACCGTTTGTCATTATCCAACCGGTGCTTCCAAATGGAACCCGATTGAGCATCGATTGTTTGGTCCAATCAGTCTGAATTGGGTAGGCAAGCCCTTGGAAACCTTTGAATTCATGTTGGCTTGCATTCGTGGTACAGACACCGATACGGGTTTGCAAGTTGAGGCTTTCCTCGTTGAGAAAGTTTATCAGAAAGGGATCAAAGTTGCGAAAGAGGTCATGCAAGCCTTGCAGATTGAATGGCATTCAGTTTGCCCGCGTTGGAATTACACCATCAAGCCGCGCCAAGTACTATTTCAGTCTTTTTAAAGTGCGGAGTTATTCTTTTACAAGCCCTAAGACTAGTACGTGACGGTGATGAATTCACTGCTTTTTGGCGCATACCTAATACTCCCTGGATAGAAATAATTTCGACTATTGCGCCAATGAAAGAAGATATCCAAGTAGGTCTTAGTGTCAGTGCTCAGAATGGTGCTCCATGGACAACAGCCGATTTTGATTATTTTGAGATCTCAAAAACAAAATAGACAGTTTGCGCAGCAGAGTACAAATATTGGTTTCTTGAATGTGCGTTTATAAAACATCAATATCACGAGCAATAACTCAATTCCGATCGAGGTTGTTGAACTCATAGAAGTAAAAAGTTGAATACAAAATCAGCTTTATTGGTCATTGACGCGCAGGTCAACATGTTCAACGAAGAAATCGGTCAATTAGAAACAGTTATGAATTCGAAGAACATTAACTATAAATGTCCACACTTATCAAACTCCGCAATGTAACGCAAGGCGACCTCCCCGTCATCTTCGAGCAAATGGCCGATCCCAAATCGAGCGCAATGGCGGCGTAAGCAAAATCACCACATACAATTAGTCATCAATATAAAACTGTTCCCAGCGTGCTATACTGTTTTTGGATTTTCCATAACAAGGAGCATATGCATGGACCCATTCGCGTTCATCCAAAATAGTCTGAAAAATCCCTGGGTGGTGCTGGGGCTTTCAGGGTTCATCCTTCTTTTGGGTTGGGTATTCAGCCGTCTATTTGCAAAATGGACGGTCTCTTTATTAAATCGCACACGCATCATCAATTTTATTGTCAAGCGGTTTAATCTGACAGATGCCGAGTCTATTAATCCATTCATTCGACAACTCACTCGCATGCTTATTATTCTGATGTTCGTATGGATCTCATGGCAAACGCTGAACTCGCATCCTGACATTTCTATTTTCCTTACACAAGCATGGAAGGCGATCAGCAGTTTCGTGAAGTTGCCAGTCGTCGTATTTATTCTTAACCTTTTGCTTGTGGGTTTGGCAACCTATTTATTATTCAAAGCGTTCGGCTGGGTCAAAACTGGTTTTAGCGTCATTGATAGGCGTATCAAGGCGGAAAAGGAAAAACGACTGAAAGGATTCAAAATCCGAGCGCGTCGAACTATTCACAGCGAGTCAATTGACAGGTTTTCTGCTGATAACCAGCAGGTATGTCCGCTATGGGGTCAACATCCTATTGGTCTTGATCCACCTGGCGGGCGTTTTTAGTGTCTTTCCGCAAACACGAGGGGTTGTGTCAAATATTCTGGCCAGTCTATTCCAATCCATTTCCAAGGGCTGGCAGGGCTTTGTAGATTACCTGCCCAGTCTGTTGAATCTGATTGTCATCGTCGTAGTTATATATTATTTACTGAAATTCGTTCGCTTCATTTTTGACGAGATCGAAAAAGGCACGATCACACTTGCAAATTTTCATCGCGATTGGGCCATCCCCACCTACCAGCTACTACGCTTCGTCGTCATTGCCATCGGCCTTGTGTTTGTATTCCCCTATCTGCCTGGTTCGGGCTCGCCCGCATTCCAAGGCGTGTCCGTATTTATCGGTCTATTGTTCTCGCTGGGTTCAACTTCCGTTGTCGCAAACATCGTCTCAGGCGTGGTGTTGACCTACACACGTGCCTTCCATGTCGGTGACCGTGTAAAGATCGCGGATACGGTCGGCGACATCATCGAAAAGGGATTGTTGGTCACACGCGTGCGAACGATCAAAAACGTTGAAATCACCATTCCCAACGGCATGGTGATGGGAAGCCACATCATCAACTATAGTATCGTGTCACAGGAACGGGGATTGATCCTGAACACAACGATCACATTGGGATATGACATCCCCTGGCGGCTGGTCCATGAGACGCTGGCCAAGGCGGCGAAAGCAACAAATGGCATTCTGCCTGAGCCGCATCCCTTCGTATTACAAACCAGCCTCGACGATTTCTATGTGAGTTATGAACTCAACGCTTATACCGATCAGCCGAACAAAATGGCTTTCATCTATTCAGAACTACACCAGAACATTCAGGATGCTTGCAACGAAGCGGGCATTGAAATTTTGTCTCCGCACTACGATGCATTGAGAGATGGGAATTCGTCTACGATCCCGTCCGATTATCTGCCAAAAGATTACCAAGCGCCGCCGTTCAACATCAAAACGGACAAAGATTAAGGAATGATCGGCTTGCCTCCATCCACCACCCTCCGCGAACGACCACAGCCGACCTACCTATCTTCTTCGAACAACAAGCCACCCTTAAATCGAGAGCGATGGTGGCGTTTTTACCAGATCACGAGAAAGGAAGGAAATATGCTCAAAGGTAAAACAATCACCCTGCGCCCCGTGCGTGAAACTGACCTGGATAAACTCTATGACGTCCACACCGACATTGATAATCGCGGGGCATATTTCCCGCGCGGCATCCTGTCACAGCCTGCCTTCCAAAAGGGATTTCAGGAGAATGGCTTGTGGGACAAAGACGAGGGAATGCTGGTCATTGTCAACTCTGCTGATGAGATACTGGGTCATATCGAATTCTTCAAAACTGTCAATTATCTGGATGAGTATGAACTGTCCTATCAAATCTATGATACAGAACAGCGCCGCCAAGGGGTGATGACAGAGGCCGTGAATATGTTTGTCCGCTACTTGTTCGAGACCAAACGGACGAACAGAATCAGGCTGGTCATTCATCCCGATAACGCGGCATCCCGCCGGCTGGCGGAGAAATGCGGCTTTACACACGAGGGCACCGCGCGTGGAGCCTGGTACAACAAAGGTCGGCATCATGATGTGGAGGTCTATTCCATTCTGCACGATGAGGCAATTACTGCTTGAATACAAGGGCGATCACACTTTATCAGGCTCATCGCGAAGCAACACAACGTCCGACTCCATAGGCTTCGAGGCCGTCGGTTTACAGGAAGGGACCATCTCATCGTGAAAGAGGCGTTTGCCGGTATTCAGGCCCCATCTTTAAGTTAACTCGCGGTTATACTCGCATCCGCAACATCGTAAATCATTGAGAAATGAGACCGCATGCTTGAAAAGCCATTCCCTGATCACCACGCTCAAGAGTCTGCACGGCAATCCGCGCGGCTGTGTCTACACCGAACCGCTATGGGGGATTCCGTATAACCTCTACATTCCGTATGCCTCGATCTATATGGTGGCGCTCGGTCTGTCTGATAAACAGATCGGTTTGATCGTCAGCGTCAGTTGGGGATTTCAGGTTCTGCTGGCTTTATTAAGCGGCATCATCACCGATAAGCTCGGACGGCGCCGCACCACGCTGATCTTTGATATCGTTTCCTGGAGTATCCCCGCGCTGATCTCTGCCGCGGCCCAAAACCTTTGGTACTTCCTGATCGCCGGCATCATCAACAGCGTCTGGCGCATTACGCACAACTCCTGGTCCTGTCTGCTGGTGGAAGATGCCGACCCGCATCAACTGGTGGACATCTTCACCTGGATCTATATCGCGAATCTTATTGTCGGCTTTGTCGCGCCTTTGGCCGGAGTGCTGATCGGCGTTTTTTCCCTGATCCCCACCATGCGCGGACTCTATGTCTTCGCGGCGGTGATGTTCACCGTGAAAGCCATTCTCACCTATCAGTGGACCGAGGAAACACAGCAGGGAAAAGTGAGAATGCAGGAGACGCGCGGCCAGAGCCTGTTTAGCGCGCTGAGCGAATACCGCGGGATTTTTCGAAACCTGCTCAATGCGCCACATACCCTCTACACGGCTGGCATCATGCTGATCCTGAGCATTTCAAACTTGATCAGCGGAAGCTTCTGGGCCATCATCGTGACGGAGAAATTGCAAATCCCCGCGCAGAATCTGGCCATCTTTCCGCTTGTCCGTTCAGCCATCATCCTGCTTTTCTTCTTCCTGGCGATGCCTCAGGTGAACAAATTACATTTCCAAAACCCGATGATCGCCGGGTTTCTCGGCTTCGTTGCCAGCCAGGTGCTCCTGGTCACCGCGCCGGTGGGCGGTTATGGTTTTCTCCTGCTCAGCGCCTTCCTGGAGGCTTGCAGCTTCGCGGTGGTGAATCCACTCGTGGATCGCATGACCGTCCTGACCATCGAACCGAAGGAACGCGCTCGCATACTTTCCTTGATTTTTGTGGGTGTGATCCTGTTCAGTTCGCCCTTTGGCTGGATCGCAGGAACGCTTTCCGGCCTCGACAAGAATCTGCCTTTCATCCTTAACATTGCCTTGTTTGTTATCGGAGCCATATTGGCTTATATGGCCGGACAAGTCTCCCAGAAGCAGCCTGTCACAGAAAGTGCAAGTGTCTAAAAAACGAAAAAAAGCCGCTTCCTATCAGGGCAGCTCTTTCTACGATAAATTCTTCAACATATATGTTGTCAAACTTCCCTCTTTGGGAGGCATCTCATAGACAAAAATCAAATTGTGTTCATCGAAGGAGTTTGGTTCCCATTCCGGGAAATCGGCTGAGATGGATACCAAACGCGAACCGGGCTTCATCTGTTTCTCTAAAAACGGAGCCAGCTTGCGAACTTCCCTGGAGGTTGCATAAACAAACACAGCATCTGCCCCACGCAAATCCGATTTAAAAAAGTTTCCCCATCGAATTTGTACTTTGTCTTTCAATTGATTTGCAGTGATTTTTAACCAGATCAACGCACATTGTACGGGGCCAATTTCGATGCCAACTGCAGTGGCACCAAATTCACGCGCCGCCATCAGGAGCACGCGTCCATCGCCGGCGCCGAGATCATAGATAACCTCATCCTGCTTCAATTCGACCAGTTTCAATGCCTTGCGAATCCTGTCCGGATTTGTAGGACGGGAAGGCAAACCATAAAACGCAGGGATGAGAATCCATAGCAAACCAATCAGGAAGAGCAGCAAGTTCAAGCCGATCAGAACAAAGATGAACATGGCGAACCGTTTTGGTTTATCCTTTGGAAGTCAAATTCAAAAACCAACGTGTCAGGAAATAAGCCGCCAGCAGTGACAACAGAATCATGGCAAGGAAAAAACCGATAATGACATAATTTCCCGAATTGAAGATTGGTGAGGGAGGCGGATGCAAAACGTCACTCCCTGTGGCGAAGATCACGCGCAAGACAATAATATAAATCAGATTAGCCAGTGAGGTAATCCGGTTTGTGTTGATCAGCCACAGGCCAATTTGCAGCAACACACCCGTGACTGCAAAAATCACCGCCAGACGAAAGCGCGGTTCAGCCAGGAAGAGTCCATTCCAGTTGGCTTCCATCGCCCACAACGACAATGGAATGTATGTAACCCAAAAGAGAATTCCTGTCCTGCCCAATGCGGCTGACCATGTATGAAATACAACACGCTTCGAAATCAGCGCGATCAACCCGGCAAGCCCTGCAACGATGAAGGCGAGTTCAGCCGTCAACACCCAGGCGCCATGCAGATAGACGATCCGCACGTTGGAACCAAGCGATTGCTCTTCCGGGCCAAACAGTGCCAGAAGAGCGATCAGAATATCGGTGATGAAAAATAACGTGAGTGGGGATTTGAGTTTGGACATGGCAGGATTTTACCTTACCCTCATCATTGCGTGCTCTCGCAATGACGATATACTATATTTATGACTGATAAACCACCTGCCTCCATTGCCCTGGAACAACTTGGGATTCCGCATCGCGTCTTTCGACATGAGACTCCGGTTACCAGCTTCGAACAAGCCGCTGCCGACCGCAATCAACGCCCGGAACAAATTGTCCGCAGTATCCTCTTTCAGAGAAGGCCGGGGGAGTTCGTCCTGGCCCTCATGGCAGGACCTGAACAGATCGATTGGAGGAAACTACGCGCCATCGTGAAACGCTCGCGCGTCCGGATGGCCACCGAGGAAGAGGTGCTGGTAGTGACCGGTTATCGCGTTGGGGCCGTGAGTCCGTTTGGGATGAAGAATCAGGCCCGGGTGTTGATCGACCCGAGCGTCCTCCAAGAGCAGGAGATCTCCATCGGCTCGGGCGTCCGGAATACAGCGATCATCATGAAGAGCGAAGACCTCCGCCGCGTGCTGGGAAATGCAGAAGTCGTTCCATTATTGGAGGATGCCTCTCCGCCATAAGTCCCATCCAGCATGACGATTTTTGCACTAAAGTGTTTATATAATAAATCTCTATCACGAGGCAACATGGTATCTTTACGGGATTTACTAAGAGCTGCCAGTCGAACCTTTGCCATCGGCATCGAACAATTACCCGGCGCGCTGTGCGACGCGGGGACGGTGGCATATTTACTCCTACGGGTCTCTGATTACCTGGAAGATAATGAAGATATGACCCCGGAGAAAAAAATCATTCTGCTGGAATTATGGGCCAGGATTTTAAATGGCGAAGCAAACAGCACAGAACTGACCAGCCAGATTCAGGAGGCAGATACATCCAACCCGGACGCGGTGGTGGCGCAACACGCCGCGGATATTTTGACCCGGCTCGCTTCTCTTCCAAAGGAGGTGCAGGAGATCATCGTGCCTCACGTGGTGTATTCGACGCGTGGCATGGCGCGCTGGGTGGAACGCGGCCCGCAAGTCAACGATGAAACGGACATGGATGATTATATGTTCGAGGTGGCGGGACGAGTGGGTTACCTGCTCACCCACCTGTTCGCCTGGTATTCGATCTCCATCCGTTATAAAAAGGAGGACCTGCTGCCGCTCGCACGTGAATTCGGGCTGGCCCTGCAAACCGTGAACGTGATCCGCGGCCTGCGCAAGGATTACGAACGCGGCTGGGTGTATATCCCGCAGAAGTTTCTCGCCGCGGCCAATCTGACCGCGCAGGAATTGTTTCAGCCCGAGAATCGCGCTGAAGCGATCCAGGTGCTGGATATGCTTGCCGATAAAGCGGAGCGTCATCTGCGCGGCGCTTTGACTTGTGTAAAATCCCTGCCCCCCTGGCAGCATCGCATCCGACTGGCCTGCATCTTTCCACTGATGTTCGCCATCCGTACGCTGGCGATCAGCCGTCGCAACGCGCAGGTCTTCGAAAGCGAAGCCAAGATCTCGCGCGAAGAAGTGAAACAGATCGTCAAGGACGCGACTCTATGGGGATGGTCGAATTTGTGGCTGGATAATTACTATCAAAAATTAAACGTGGTGGCTGAAAAATAATAAAAAGTTCCCTCCTTGACAAAGACCCCTCCTCAAGTTATATTTAAAGGCAATAAAGTCTATAAGAGCAATAGGAATTTTATAGTATGCGTCTATCTAAACGTGGAGAATATGGACTACGAGCCATGATCGCTTTGGCAGAACCCGCTCCAAAAGATAACTCCCCCATCATGATGCAGATCAAAGAGATCTCGCAACGCGAGCAGATCTCTTCCAAGTTCCTTGAGCAGATCCTGCTCACGCTCAAGAACGCTGGAATGTTGCATAGCAAAATGGGTGTCGGTGGCGGGTATTACCTGGCCAGGCCTGCCAGTGAGATCACGCTCGGTCAGATCTTCCGCGTGTTGGATGGACCTGTGGCACCCATTCGTTGCGTTAGTCAAATGGCCTATGAACCCTGTGGCTGCCCGGATGAACAGACTTGTGGCCTGCGGCTGGCAATGAGCGATGTACGCAATGCCATTGCCGACATTCTGGATAACACTTCTCTTGCTGATATCATCAAAAGGCAAAACGCAGTCCGCAAGGAACTGAGCCTCAACTAGAACGATCAGAGTGCGCGTTGGGAAGCGCCCTTTTTATTTCGACTAAAAGACTACTAGCATTATAGACTTTATAGTATATTAAAGGCGAAGGAAAACATGTCTATCGTTTTGGACCAGCTCACCAAACGCTACGAGGGCCGACCTGTGGTGAACCAGCTTTCCCTGGAGATCGCCAACGGTGAATTCTTTGTCTTGATCGGCCCCAGCGGCAGTGGCAAGAGCACCGTGCTGCGCATGATCGCGGGTTTGAATCCCGTCGATGAAGGACGCGTGATCCTGCACGGCCGCGACGTGACTCTGGCTACGCCACAACAACGCGGTGTCGGATTTGTCTTTCAGCACTATGCGCTCTTCGAGCATATGTCAGTGGCGGATAACATCGAATTCGCGTTGCGCGTCCGTAAAGTGCCAGCCGATCAACGTCACGCGCGGCGGGACGAACTACTGGAACTCGTTGGGCTGGCCGGCCTGGGCGGACGTCGGCCCGATCAGCTGTCCGGCGGACAACAGCAACGCGTCGCTCTGGCCCGCGCCCTGGCGCACCAACCCGAAGTGTTACTACTCGATGAGCCCTTCGGCGCCCTGGATGCCAAGATCCGCGTCGACTTGCGCCGCGCGCTCAAGCGCATTCAGAGCGAGTTGAAGATCACCACCATGTTCGTCACCCACGATCAAGAGGAGGCTTTTGAACTGGCCGACCGTTTGGGCGTGATGAACTTCGGACGTCTGTTGGAAGTGGGAACACCCAGCGAGTTATACCAGCATCCGCAGACCGAATTCGTGGCAACCTTCCTCGGAACGGCCAATCTGTTGGTGGGAGAATCAACACCGAGCGGCGTGCGCGTCGGGCCTGTTTCATTCCCGGCCGATCCCGAAACCAAAAGCATTGAACAGGCTTCCACTCAGCAGCGCGTGCAGGTGCTCTTCCGCCCCGAAGATGTCACTCTCGCTCTAGCAGATGAAAAATTGGAAGCACCACAACTTGGGCAGGGAGAAATCGAACAAAGCACGTTCTCCGGCTCGGTGGAGCGGTTACGCGTTCGTCTGCCTGCCATTCCCGGCGTACGACCGATTGCCCCACCAGTTTCCTTCGGCGAGAACGCCGTGCTGATCGAAGCCACTCGCACGCAGGATATGGCGCGGCGTTTCCCTTTGGAGTTGGGCACCAATGTAAAGGTGGGCGTTCGGCGCTTCCACGCGCTGATCCATCCGGGCTTGAGTTTTTTGATCCTCACTAATGGCAGCGAGTCATCCCAGGCAGCTTTGGAATTAGGTGGACAAATTGCTCGTCTGGCACACGCGCGCGTCACCATCTTGAGTCATGGATTGGAAGCCCGCACTCATCATCGCCATCTGCAGGAAGCCAAGGAAAAGTTGGGCAGCGGTCTCGCGCAACTGGAAGTCCAGGCAACAACCGATTCACCTGATGTGGCCGTAGCCAAAGAAGTGGAACGTCAACCGTATGATCTCGTTATCCTGGGAGTTGACTTTGCCACTAACAATCGCGTCGCCCTAGCGGAAAGCATTTTGAGATCAGGTGACCATCACTTACTGCTCGTCCCGTCTGCCCAGGCGGAGCCAATGCACGCGCTCGTCTGCGTGATCACTGGCGAACCTGGAAAGGAAGATGTGCTTTTCGCTGGACGGTTCCTGAGGCACCTGGGAGCACAAGCCACGCTCATGTCCGTGCTGGCATCGGCTTGGGATAACGGTGATCTGCAAGAGCGCGCGGAACGTTTCCTGATGGGCGGCCTACGCACATTGGAGTTGCTCAGAGTCCCGGCCCAAACCCTGATCCGCACCGGCGAGATCATCGATGAAATCAACAGCCAGATGAAGGAAGGCAAACATGATTTGCTGATCCTGGGTGCGCCGCTCCCGCAAGGGGGAAAGAGTTCGTTGGAAGGCGTGGTTGGTCAAATCGTAAAAGAGATGACGGCCCATCCGGTTCTGATTGTCCGTTCGCACTATTTCGCATCCAATATTCGCCATGACAGAAGATAAACGTTTTCCAATCTGGAGAAGATAAGTTCTTAACCACCTGAAGGATAGGATGAAATGAATACGAAACTTCTAAAAACTTTGATGGGGTTGATTATCGTCAGTTTGTTGGCTTCCTGTGCAGAGTCAACCAACCCAGGCGATACCACAAATGGCAAGGCGCCTGTTAAATTAATTCTTGGTGCTTACACCACCCCACGCGAAGCCTATGGACAATTAATTCCGATGTTCGCCGCGCAATGGAAGGAAAAGACGGGGCAGGAAGTAACCTTCGAAGAATCCTATCTCGGTTCGGGTGCGCAATCACGCGCCATCGTCGAGGGCTTCGAAGCCGATATTGCAGCCCTGTCGCTGGATGGTGATATCAAGAAGATCGCCGATGCGGGACTGATCACACATGATTGGCATACCTCTCCATACAACGGTATGGTCAGCACCTCGGTTGTTTCCTTCGCCGTTCGTAAAGGTAATCCAAAAAATATTCGTGATTGGGCAGACCTGGCTCAGCCCGGCCTTGAGATCCTGACGCCCGATCCCAAAACCAGCGGCGGCGCACAATGGAACATCCTGGCTTTGTATGGCGCCGCGCTGCGAGGTCAGATACAAGGCGTCCCCGGAAACGATGAGGCTGCCGCCATCGGATTCCTGAGGTCTGTGCTAAAGAATGTCACCGTTTTCGATAAAGGCGCGCGCGAAAGCATCACCAACTTCGAAGCCGGTATTGGAGACGTGGCAATTACTTACGAGAATGAGGTACTGGTGGGCCAGCAGTCTGGTCAGGATTACGAACTGGTGATTCCCACTTCCACGATCCTGATCGAGAATCCAGTCTCCGTAGTGGACACCTATGTGGATAAGCATGGAACGCGTGAAGTCGCCGAAGCATTTGTCCAATTCCTCTTCACAAAAGAGGCACAGGAAATCTTCGCCAAACATGGTCTCCGCTCTCTCGACCCGGAGGTGGCTACGGAAACCCGGGCACAATACGCGCCGGTTGCCGATCTGTTCACCATCGGCGATCAATTCGGCGGATGGGCCGAAGCTACACCGAAATACTTCGGCGATACGGGCATCTATACTCAAGCCATCATCGAAGTCCAACAGTGACCATCACAACTTCTCCTCTCGCTACTCAGAATATTCCCCGCCGCGCGCCCTGGGGCCGGTGGGGAATCCAATCCGCGGCCTGGACCTACATCACGTTAATGCTCCTGATTCCGTTGGCAGTCATCTTTCAGGATGGGCTAAAAGGCGGATTGGGCGCATTATGGCAGTCCATCTCATTGCCGATTGCCTGGGGCGCGCTGCGGCTGACGCTATGGACCTCCGCACTGATGACCCTCATCAATGCGGTGATGGGAACGTTGACCGCTTATGTTCTGGTGCGCTATAACTTCCCCGGCAAGGGATTGCTGAATGCGATCATCGATTTGCCACTCGCCATCCCAACCCTCGTCACTGGTGTGATGTTGGTTGTGTTGTATGGGCCGCAAAGCTTTATCGGCGCCTGGTTGAAAGAACAATTCGCTTGGCAGATCATCTTCGCCGCGCCGGGCATCATCCTCGCCCTGTTGTTTGTCAACTTTCCCTTTGTGGTACGCGCGGTGCAGCCAGTTTTGCAAAACCTGGATCGTGAATCCGAAGAAGCCGCGGCAACTTTGGGGGCCGGTTCGGCCATGATCTTTCGGCGGGTCACGTTACCGGCTTTGTGGCTGCCGATCGTCAGCGGAGCACTGCTCAGCTTCGCGCGCGATCGGCGAATTCGGCGCGATCGTCATCGTAGCCGGTAACATTCCGCTTCGCTCCCAGACCGCGGCTGTCTATGTCTTCGGAGAAGTTGAATCGGCCAACCGACAGGGAGCCAGCGCCATGTCCATCGTGATGTTGTCACTGGCATTCGTTTTGGTTCTTTGTGTAGACTGGCTGCGAAAACGCGGGCGAAAGGATCGCGTAGAATGACGACCCTGCCTTTAGCTGCCACTGAAGTTCGGCCAACGAGACTCACGTGCCGAAAACCGAGCGCGTCTGATCGGGGCCTGGCGCCGCCGCTTGTTGATTGGGATCGTGATCGCCTATGCAGGCCTGTTGATCCTGGCTCCTCTAGGCGCACTCGTCGCCGGCGCTTTTGCCAGGGGAATCCAGGGTGTGATCACAGCCTTGAGCGACCCCGCGATATTTTCAGCGTTTCGTCTGACCATCTATATCGCTCTGATCGCGGTAGCCGTCCATGCCCTGTTTGGCACGGCATTGGCCTGGGTGCTGGTACGTTATCGCTTTCGCGGGCACTGGTTGCTGAATGGTGTGATCGACTTGCCCTTCGCGGTTTCCCCGGTGGTCGTCGGATATATGCTGCTTCTGCTCTTCGGTCGTACGGGCTTGTTTGCGCCAATTCTGGAAACCTTGAACATCAAAGTTGCTTTCGCGATACCGGGCATGATCATGGCTACGATGTTCGTCACCCTGCCATTCATGGCACGCGAACTGATGCCAGTGCTGGAAGCATTTAGGGTGGAACAGGAGCAAGCCGCAGCCACGTTGGGAGCGAATGGCTGGCAAACCTTCTGGATGGTCACCTTCCCAGCCCTGCGCTGGGGAGTCATATACGGGGTGATCCTCACCTTCGCGCGCGCCCTGGGAGAATTCGGCGCGGTGCTGGTGGTCGGGGGCGGCGTCCAGGGACGCACCGAGACAGCCACGCTTTTCATCTATCGCGCCTTGGATGAACGTCAGTATGTAGGCGCCTACAGTGCAGCCCTGGCCTTGGGTTTGTTATCGCTTATTCTGGTGGTTGGCACAGAACTTTTGAGGAAACGTGAACACTAAGAAATAAATGCCAATGAAAGCAAATTATTGCTCCAACCGCGTTTTACAAATTCTTGATGCTTCTCATTCGTGTTCGCGATTATTCCTGGCAGTCAGCAAAGGACAATCCACGGTCTCGGCAATGTCGGCGGTGATATTGGGCGCGTATAACTGCCGCATAATGCTTGCACTATAAGGCGAGCCCATGCAGATCAGATCATAGTTCCCGCGCTGGATCTCATCTAAAATCTCTTCCTCCACCTTACCCTGCCGTACAACGGGAGAGACCTTCACGCCGATCGACTGGGCCGTCTCCAATGCATTCCGCAGACTACGTCCTGACAGCGTGTTGGTGTCCACCAGGTGCTCCCAATTTTCGCGCACAGCCCGCGCAGAGGGATAATCCAAATTAATGGGGGGACAATATGCAACAGGACAACTTCGGAGTCGCTCTTCATCGCCACCTGAAAGACCAGGTTCTCCGCAGCCACTTCATAACCCAGACCGCCCACGCCAATCAGTATTTTATTTAAAGGCAAACGCACCTTGGGAACATACAGGATCGGTCCCTCGATCGCTTCCATAAAATGGCGAATGGAACGGCCGATCAGCCAACGACGGAACTGTGGGCGACCCAGCGGTCCGAGAACTGTGATGAAGTCACCCTTGCTCGCCCGGCGCGGAATGACCTCTTCTGCGTTACCATTCTGAACCTCGTTACTGTATTCCACTCCTTTTTGCTGGAACAATGCCACCGCACGCGCGAAGATCTCCTCCAAGGGGTGATGATCTTCTATTTGTGCCGGACTCAGTTTCTCGGTGACCCCCAGGAGTGTTATTTTCATTTGCAAAGTAGCGGCCAGCCAGGTGCCATACTCGATGGCCGGCCAGGTTCCCTTGAACCCATTGGTGGTAATCAACAAATCAGGCATGATCAAAACTCCATTTGCCAAACAAGATCACACCCAGGATGCCTGCGCCAACCAAAACCAGTGGAGGCGGAACATTAAGCCCAAAAGCCACGGCGCTCAATGCAGCGATCAACAGAGTGCGGCGTTCAATCTTCCTTGTCGTGCTGGTGCGAAACAATTCCCAGGCCACGGTCACGATCAGCGCAGCAACTGCAGGGCTCATCCCACTCACAAAACCTTTCAGCCAATTCTCATGTTGCAATTGCTGCAAAACAGAGGCAACGATCAACATCATTACAGTGGGAGGCAAAATGGAACCAAGCAAAGCAGTCAGCACACCGGGGACGCCTCCCGCAGCAAAACCAACGAACATGGCCAGCTTCAAGGCTTCACTCCCGGGGAGAAGATTCGAGAAGCCTACGGCCTCCACAAATTGCGCTTCCGTCATGATTTTGCCAACGGCCTCGTCGTAAAGCAAACCCACGGAGGCTGGCCCTGACGGCGATAACAGATTAACCTTCAGGAACATCCACAGAAGGCGCAGCCAGACCGCGAATTTTTTTGGCTCATTCATGAAAAAAGAAATATCCCTACCAGGCCAGCAACGATGACTACGATGCGTGCTGGCGCCTTCAGAAACATGGCAATCAAACTGATCACTCCCACAGCCCAACTCTGCCAGCCAGTCCCACCCCCATTTTGGAAGATTCTCCAGGCGGTGAACAACATCAACACCGAAATCGCCGGCGTTAACCCCTCAATAAAATTGCTTACCCAGGCTTCGCGCCGAATTCGATGCAGGACAAGCGTGATACCCAGGATGATAATCGTCGGAGGCAGAATGGAGGCGATCAATGCGACTATACCGCCGGGGATCCCTGCAATAGCATAGCCAATGTACATGGCAAGCTGCAAGGCATCACTGCCTGGCAACACTGAGGACAAGCCGACTGCCTGCACAAACTGCCCTTGGGTGACCAACTTGCCCACCGTCTCCTGGTAAAGTAGGCCCACAGAGGCAGGCCCGGACGTACTGAGTAGATTGATTTTGAGAAAGATCCAGAAGAGTTCAGCTAGTTTGCCCAACGAATCATCCTTCCTTTCCTATAAATTAATTGTAGTAAAAAATACAGATCTTTATGTGGAGTCCGCAGGATTGAAAACTCGGCTACGTTTTCAGGATTATAATCTTTCGTGGAGGCTTTATGAAACGCCTGCGCTTCTTGCTTATATTTCTTGCCGTGTTGCTGCTGGGTTTTCAAAGCGCGCACGCGCAAGCGAATGAACCACTCGTCCTGGTTATGACGGCCGACGGCCCGATCGTGCCGCCCATGTTGGAATACATCAACCGCGGGATTCAAACTGCGGAAGCTCGCGATGCTGAGGTATTGATCATTCAACTCAATACGCCCGGCGGAGACCTGCTCACCACGCTGGACATCATCGCTGCCATGCGCGCCAGTACGGTACCCGTGGTTGTCTATGTGGCGCCGAAAAATGCCATTGCCGGTAGTGCCGGTGCCTTGATCACGATGGCAGGACATGTCTCTGCCATGGCTCCCGAAACAGTGATCGGCGCGTCCACGCCTATCGACAGTTCAGGTGCAAATCTCGACTCAGATTCAAGAGCCAAAGCTGCCAATGCCTCCAAGGCCGCCATTCGAGAATATGTAAAACCGCGCGGCGCAGAAGCCCTGGCCCTGGCCAATTCGATGATCGATGAAGCCAAGGCCGTCACCGCCAACGAGGCGCTGGATGCAAAACTGATCGACTTCATCGCCACTAATACGGATGATCTACTGGAGAAACTCAACGGATTTACCGTGCAAATGGATGATGGTCCGCACTCCCTACGCACAAACGGGGCAAACACGGAACCCCTCGATATGAGTTTCATCGAACAGTTCCTGTTGCTGCTGACTGACCCGAATATTTCCTTCCTACTAATCGCCATCGGCGTGCAAGCCGTCTTGATCGAGATCTCCAGTCCGGGAGGCTGGGTGGCAGGCTTCATCGGTGTAGTCTGCCTAACACTGGCGGTCTACGGCCTGGGCGTGTTGCCGGTCAACTGGTTTGGCATCATCTTCATGCTGACCGCCTTCGTATTGTTCATCCTGGATATCAAAGCGCCTACACACGGCGCGCTGACCACTGCGGGCGTTGCCTCGTTTATCGTCGGCGCGCTGGTATTGTTCAATTCTCCCGGCACACCGCAGTTCCAACGTGTGTCTGTCCCGCTGGTCGTCGGTACTGGGATTGTGCTCGGCCTGTTCTTCTTCAGCTTGCTGATGTTCGCGTTGCGCGCCATGCGCAACCCGGTCACTGTCGGCGTGGAAACCATGATCGGTAAAACGGGAACCGCCCGAACGTCGGTAGAGGAAGCGGGCGGACAAGTTCAGTTGGGATCAGAGCTTTGGACGGCTGATCCCTTCCCGGCCTCCGAAAAGATCGGTAAGGGAGATAGAGTGGAAGTTGTCGAAATTAAAGGTTTACGATTGAAAGTGAGAAAGATACAATAGCTTTCTGTCATTGCGAGCACGCTGGTCGAGTAACGCCAAAGGCGCGTATCGAGACCCGGCGAAGCAAACTTCCGTTTAATTAAGGGATTGCTTCTCGAAGACTCGCAATGACGGATCAAAGGACCCTATGCCTGTTACCCCTACCAGAGATCGAGTCATCCCCGAAACCGATATCCGCCCCCTGCGCCGCCCGGAATGGATCAAAGTCCGCGCACCCTCCGGTGAAACCTATCAATGGCTGCAAGGATTGATGCGCAAGAAGGAATTGCATACGGTCTGCGAAGAGGCCATGTGCCCGAACCTGGGCGAGTGTTGGGGCAGCGGCACCGCCACATTTTTGATGCTGGGTGACGTCTGCACGCGTACCTGCGCGTTCTGCGACATTAAACACGGCAAGCCGGCCCTGATGGATTGGGGCGAAGCCGAACGTGTGGCGCAGGCGGTCAAAGCCATGGAATTGAAACACGCGGTCATCACCTCGGTGAACCGCGATGAACGCCGCGACGGCGGTTCGCCGATCTTTGCGATGGTCATCCGCAGGATTCGAGAGTTGCTGCCGGGTTGTTCCATCGAAGTATTGATTCCCGATTTCAAAGGTTCGCTGGAAGCCTTGAAGATCGTGATGGAGGCGCGTCCTGAGATTCTGAATCACAATGTAGAAACGGTCCCGCAACTCTTCAAGCAAGTCCAGCCGCAGGATAATTACGAATGGGCCGCGGCAACTCTTTCCAACGCGAAGAAACTCGATCCTGAAGTGTTGACAAAATCGGGCATCATGGTCGGCCTCGGCGAAACCATGGATGAGGTCAAAGGTGTGATGCGCGATCAGCGCTCTTGGGGCGTGGACATTTTGACCATCGGCCAGTACCTGCAACCAAGCAAAAAGCACATGCCCATCTCACGTTATTACACCATGGAAGAATTCGCCGAACTACGCGATTATGGCAAGGAGATCGGCTTTCAGTGGGTGGAGTCGAATCCGCTGGTGAGGTCGTCGTATCACGCGGCGGAACAGGTGCGGGCCTTGAGTGTGGTACATCGGAAATTGTATGGAGAACAAAAAGCTGAGAATTAGATTTTGGAGAATTGATACTCCCGCTTGACGAAGGTCGGCGGGAGTTTTTGTTGCTTTTAATGGGCGGCTTCCAGGCGATCATCTTGTGATTGACTATGTAGAACATATGTTTTAGAATCAATATGAAATGCTGATTTTATGTGGCAGCAAAAAAACGGCTCCCCAAGTTCCCCATTAGGAGACAAACGATGAGTGATAATTTGGAAATATCTGAAAATGCCACGGCCTGGCCCAAGGGAATATTCGCAATAACATTGTTTACCGAGGATCTGGCAGCGGACAAGGAGTTTTACCAAAGGGTCTTTGGTCTCCCCATGGAATTTGAAGGTCCCACCCCAGTGGTCTTTAAGTTTGGCGGCACTCTGATCAACTTATTGAAGATCGCACAAGCCGATGAACTCATTACGCCCGCCCAAGTGGCAAATCGTGAGTATGGAACCCGCTTTGTTTTCACGATCAGTGTCGACGATGTGGATGAAATGTGTGCTGAGTTGGTCAATCGTGGCGTGAAACTGTTGAACGGTCCAATGGATCGACCTTGGGGTATCCGTACAGCCGGTTTCATGGATCCTGCTGGGCACATCTGGGAAATTGCCAAATAAACTGCTTTGGGTCCAACACAGCGCTCACCTGAGGCTGGCTTTCGTCCGTAGACGCGCGGATCTGTTTTTGGAGAGCCTTTCGCTTCGGCCCAAGCCTGGAGCTGATCCTAATCCCAAAGTTTCACTGCAACACAATATTCCCTATAGCCGCCAGATCACATCACAACATCTGTTCACCGTATTCGATGAGTTACTTTAAATAGCTCGCCTCTTCTATCTGCGGCTTACGCGTGACCGATGATGGGATGGGGCCGATAGGGTTCTTCCAGAAGTTGGATTTCATCCGGGCTGAGTTGGGTGGACAGGGCGGCGACCGCATCCTCCAGGTGATGCGGTTTGGTCGCGCCGATGATTGGAGCATTCATACCGGGCTTGGAGAGCATCCAGGCTAATGCCACCTGTGCCATGGGCACGCCACGCTTCTCCGCCAGATCACTGACCCGTTGGATAATGTCAAAGTTATCCTGCCGTTCGTAGCGCTCTTTGATCAGGGCATCGCTTTGACCGCGCAGTGTCTCTTCTGCTGGTTTGCGTGCCAGCCAGCCACGTGCCAGGGGCGAAAAGGGGATAACACCGATCTTCTGATCCTGACAGAGCGGAATCATTTCGCGCTCCTCTTCGCGGTAGATGAGGTTGTAATGATTCTGCATGGAAACGAAACGTGCCCAGCCGTGCAAGTCGGAAGTGTAAAGGGCTTTTGCAAATTGCCAGGCATACATGGCCGACGCACCGAGGTAACGAGCTTTGCCAGCCCGGACCACATCGTTCAAGGCTTGCATCGTCTCTTCAATGGGGGTTTCGTAGTCCCAGCGGTGGATCTGGTACAGATCGACATAATCCGTCCCAAGACGTTTAAGACTGGCTTCGATCGAACTCATAATGTGTTTTCGGGAAAGACCTTGTTCATTCGGATTCTCGCCCATTGGAAAACGAACCTTGGTGGCAATCACCACCTCGTCGCGCCTGGCAAAATCCTTCAAGGCACGTCCGAGGTACTCTTCACTCGTCCCGTTGGCATATACGTTGGCCGTATCGAAGAAATTGATGCCCAGTTCGAGCGCACGCTGGATATAGGGACGGCTTTGCTCTTCGTTGAGCACCCATTGCCAGCCTTCGCTGGTCTGCCCATAGCTCATGCAGCCCAGGCAAATGCGCGAGACTTTCATCCCGGTTGAACCTAAGCGAGCGTATTCCATTGTTCTCTCCTTATTCAATAATCTTTCGAGTTTATTTATGAACCCGTTGAGTGTGGTACCAGTTTGACGGTTGCGGCTTGCACCTCAGAGCCATTGATATGGCTGATAATGCTTGCAGCGTATCGGCGGTATTTTGTTGCATACGCAATGTCAATCTGGTCATTGATACCAGAGTCAAACTCTTCGATGAAAGTAACATCTTTGTCCACGCCACCAGCCCGAATGTATCCCGCATGACGCGTTTGTACGCCACGAAACCAACCGGAGGTACACCCGTTCACAGATCGGATATAGAGATCATCATAAACGCGGACTACCCAAATCGTCACCAGGTTTCGCATTGTGCCGTCGTTACGGAGAGATGCGATCCGCAACTCTTCCGCATTCCCGATCTTATTGAGTTCATCACTCGTCCATGTAGTCATAAGTGCATTCTCCTAACTCGGACAAGCCGAAACCAAAAAGGAAAAGTCGCACAAGGTATGGCTCAGCAGGGCTGAGAGAAACGGGAGAAGCGCGAGGCTTTCCCAACGGCGACTTTCCCTCGTGCATATTTTAGCACGCCGCAAAGCGGCAGTGTGGTTAAATAGTTCGAGCCACTTGCAAAAACTGGAGTTGAGCCATGGACGAACTGCTTTCTAAAAGATACAGCAATGAACTGGATGGAGTACTGAGCTGCTATGATCGGATCGTGATCACCGGTAGTTTGTATTCATTCTGTTACGCACAAGGCATAACCTCTTATTTATATCGGCAAGGGATTTTTATTCCTTGTCGGGATACATACTCCGCCGCTCTGCGGCGAAAAGTTCTTACGGGGTTGGGATCTTTGATACCCCGTCCGCTTGCGGCGGGGTAATTCATTATGCCAAATTTGCGGATGGATGGCGTGAATTCGAGAAAACGCGGAAGCGCAGGCTCTTGCGAATGGCGTCAAGATTGAGTTTGTGCGCAAGAAGGATTTCCGCAAAGAAAACCGTGTTCAACAAGTTTTGAAGAAGCGTGGCGATCAACCCGGTTTGGTACATATCTTTGGCGCGATGGAGGCTTGTTCCACATATCTTCCATGGCACGATAAAACAACCGGCAAGACGTATTTGAAACCAGGCAGTAGCAAATGTATGACCTGCTATTTTTACTTCATGGACGAGCCACTGGGGCTATGCTATGTGCGTGTTCCGACTTGGTGTCCTTTTCGATTGCAGTTCTATTTCAACGGACACCATTGGCTGGCAAACCAATTGAAACAACGGGACATTGCCTACAAAATGTTGGATAATGCTTTTGTCCAGATTGACGATTACGCCGCCGCCAATCAACTGGCCAACGAGTTGGATGTTGAAATCTTGCACCAGCGTCTGGATGAATTCGCCCAACAGTATTGTCCAGTGGTCACAGATCTGAAACTCACCTATTATTGGAGCATTATGCAAGCTGAGTACGCAACCGACTTGATCTTCAAGAGTCGAGATACTTTGCAAGCCTTCTACCCACCTCTCCTGGAAACCCTGACGCATGCGGTCAAACCCGCAGATATTGCCACTTTTCTTGGACGTAAAATGAATGGCAACTACCAAGGCGAGATGGGTAATCGCTTCCATAGACGTTGGATCGGCACGCGTATCAAGCACCAGATGGGACCGGTCTCCCTCAAAATGTACGATAAGTTCAACCTCATCTTGCGTATTGAGACGACGGTCAACAAGGTCGCCTTCTTCAAACAGTATCGCCAGGTGCAGCATCGCGATGGTTCAACCACAATGGGTTGGGCTCCGCTGAAGAAGACCATCCACTCCTTGCCCGTTTTGCGTGAAGTACTCTCGGCTGCCAATCAACGTTATCTCAAGTTCATCTCCTCCATCGCAACTCCGCAAGTAGGGGTAGAACAATTGCACCGTTTGGCTGAAACCAAGACCGAAGACCAGCATCGTCACAAGGGCTTTAATCTCTTCTCAGAAGAGGACACCTGTTTATTCCGCACCTTGTTGCAGGGCGAGTTCTTCATCAGTGGTTTCACCAACAAGCAGTTGCGCACCCAATACCTCTCTAACAAATCCGCCAGTCAAGTTACTCGCCTACTCAAACGTCTGCGCGTGCATGGCGTCATCAAGAAAGTTGGTAAACGTTACAAATACTACCTGACTGACTTCGGGCGCCAGACCGCTGCTATGGCTTTGAAGTTGCGCGAGATGGTCGTGATCCCCTCCCTCGCTTATGCCGCTTAACTTTCTTGTTCTTTGTACAAGCATTTAATTTCTAAGTTCCTAAGTTCCTAATCACTGGCAACGATCGCTATTTCTATGCTTTCCGCTGTATTCTCTGATCGTTCCTTTTGATCTCGACACAAGACATACATCCCGCTAAAAATCGTTAACAAGGCACCAGCCCAGGTCATCCAAGTCGGAATTTCATGCCAAAGGAGAAAGTCCCACATCACATTAATGGGTAGCGTTACATATTCAAATGGGGCAACCACCGAGGTTCGCGCCATGCTGTAGGCACGCGCATTGAAATACATCCCACCGGCCCAAACCAATCCCAATCCGGACATGACGCCCCAATCCAACAAGGTTGGCATGGTCCAGGCGCGAAGAAGAAAAGCAATACTTGGATGTGCGTTGGGAATCTCTCCAACAACGATGGCAAGCGGCGTCAAAATAGAGGCGCCAACGAGGTAGACAAGCGTACTGTAGTAAGCCATTGTGGCACTACTGTCCGTCGTTTTCAGTTTACGGGTGAGCATGACATTGAGTGCATAGAAAAGCACGGAGATCAAAACGAAAACAGAGCCCAGATTGAAGGTTGTCGAACCGGGTTTGACAATAAGAAGAACACCAATAAAGCCAATAGCAAGCGCAAACCAGCGACGTGGTCCAACTTTTTCGCCTAGCATCAGAACTGACAAGAGGGTAATCGCCAGCGGTCCAGAATTGCGAATCGCGGCGACCTCAGCCAGCGGCAGAGCCGCCAGCCCCATAAAGGCGGTGGTGTAGGAGAGAAAAAGAAAAAAACCACGCATATATTCGAGTTTGGGCTGTTGCGTGATTGGCAACCCTCGTCTGCCTTCGTAGCGATATAAGAGAATCGTGCTGGGCAAGGCAATAAAACTGCGGAATATGACGATTTCCATGACGGAGTAATCGCCACCGATCCATTTGACTGCGATACCTTGCAGAGATAAGATCAACATCGCCAAGACGATAAAGCTGAGGCCTTTAGCGTTGGAACTGGTTTTTGTCATCGTGTGGTCTTCCATCCTGCGTGGTATTGTTCATCGCTAATCCATTCGGTCATCGGACCACCTCGTTTATTAAACATCCAGTTTTCTTTCACCCAGCCACTTCACCATCTCAGGGTTGCGATGGTCAAAGAAACTACTAGTTTTGGTATCTAAAGTTGTAATAGCCGTCATATCTTCCGCGCTTAATTCAAAATCAAACACGCTGATATTTTCAATCATCCTTTCTTTGCGGGTTGATTTTGCAAGGGCGATAATGCCTCTTTGTACAACCCAGCGAAGAATGACCTGGGGGACGCTTTTGTTGTACTTTGCGCCGATGGAAAGCAGTAACTCATTTTGGAAAATATTATTCTTTCCCTCAGCAAATAGGGCCCATGCTTCCACCTGAACGCTGTTATCTTGTAAAAACTGTTGTGTCTCAATTTGCTGTTGGAAAGGATTGACTTCGATCTGATTGACCGCAGGCGTAATTTTGTTATGGATCATCAAGTCCATGGTGCGGTCAGGCTGGAAGTTGGAAACTCCGATGACCTTGACTTTGCCTTGTCCATACAGTTCTTCCATCGCGCCATTCGCCATACACATCGCCAAATGGTTGATGGATCAGATACAGGTCGATGTAATCCAACTGCAAGCGCTTCAGGGACCTTTCAAAGGCTTTGAGTGTGCCTTCATAACCGTGGCTCTGGATCCAAAGCTTTGTCGTGATAAACAATTTTTCCCTTGCAACGCCGCTTTCTTTGATGCCCCTGCCAACCGCTTCTTCATTCATGTAAGAAGCGGCAGTGTCAATGTGGTTATATCCAACTTGAATAGCGTCAACCACGCTTCGTTCACATTCGGCTTGGTCAGTGATCTGAAAAACGCCGAAACCAAGAATGGGGATTTCAACGTCGTTGTTTAATTTTACAGTTTGCATCGTTTTCTCCTTATGTTTTATGGTTACTGGCGTTGCTCTGGGGTAAGTAACTTGGTGAACGAGAGCGAGGTTAACTTCCAGCTGCCATCTTGCTGCACATACACTTCTGTAACCATGAAGGGCTTGGTAACCTCATTGCCGCCAACAACAGCCAGCAGCGTAATTCTGTTTAGCAGAACAGCCGTTGTGCCAATGATGTTCACCGATACTTCATGGATATCCGCTTTTTTGTAGTGGATCCCTCCACTCTTGATGATGTCAAGTTCTTGTGCTTTTCCCCAGGAGCCTCCCATATGGACAAAGACAGCCTTCTCATGGAAGAGAGCGTCAAGGGCATCTACGTTGCGGCCCGACATCCAGCGCCATTTCTCTTTGGAGAGATCGATCACTTCTTGTTCCAGGTTTATGTTTTGCATAATTCGCTCTCAATGTTGTTGCTGATAATCGTGACTTATGAATATGTGGTTTCGAGTTATTTCTTGAAGACTTCCTTCGCAACCGTGATGGCCGATATCGCTCGCGGCCACCCAGAATAGAAAGCCAGGTGGGTCATGACCTCGGCAAGCTCGGTCTCCGAGATGCCGTTCGTTCTGGCCCGGTTCAGGTGACCCGGAAGCTGTTCTGTGTTTCCGTTGGCGATGAGTGCCGCGACGGTGATCAGGCTACGGTCTCGCTGCGACAGTCCTGCACGGGCCCACACATCACCGAATAACACATCGTCCGTGAGTTCTGCCAGTTTAGGCGCAAAATCGCCCATGAGTTGCTGTGCGTGTGATTGATCTTTTGATTTAGACATCTTGTATCTCCTTTTTGTGAATAACCTTGCTCAGCGCCCCCATTGTTTCTTCAACTCTTCGGGATATCGATCTCCTTGTACCGTGATCTTTGAAATGGCGCATTCAATTTCCTGCAGATCATCGGGTGTAAGCTCGACCGCTGCTGCTCCAATGTTCTCATCGAGGCGCTCAAGCTTGCGTGAACCCGGAATGGGGACGATCCATGGTTTTTGCGCCAACAACCAGGCGAGCGCGATCTGAGCAGGTGTAGCCCTTTTCTCTGCTCCGATCCTGGCAAGCATGTCAATGACCACCCGATTTGCTTTCATTGCATCCGGTGTATAACGCGGCAGGCGGCTACGGACATCAACACTGGCGAAGGTTGTGTTTTCGTCGATCTTTCCTGTGAGGTATCCCCGGCCTAGCGGGCTGAATGGCACGAAGCCGATCCCGAGTTCCTCGCAAGTAGGCAGCACTTCTGCTTCAACCTCCCGCCACCACAGCGAATATTCACTCTGAATTGCCGTAACAGGCTGGACGGCGTGAGCGCGACGAATGGTTTCTGCTCCTGCTTCTGAAAGGCCGAAGTGCTTCACTTTGCCAGCCTGAATCAGATCCTTGACCGCACCTGCAACATCTTCGATGGGCACATTCGGGTCAACCCGGTGTTGATAAAAGAGGTCAATTGACTTCGACCCGAAGCCGCTTGAGGGAGGCCTCAGCAACTTGCTTGATGTGCTCCGGTCGACTATTCAAGCTGAACAAATTCGCTCCCGTATCATGGTCAAAATTGTGTCCGAACTTAGTGGCGATTACCACTTGCCCACGAAACGGTTCAAACGCTTCACCCACAAGTTCCTCATTTTTGAATGGGCCATAGGATTCTGCTGTATCGAAGAAAGTAATGCCACGCTCAACCGCCTTGTGAAGAAAAGTCATCATCTCCTGCTTGTCGGGGATCGGATCTTCATCATGGCTCATTCTCATGCAACCGAGCCCAAGGGCTGAGACTTCCAGTCCGCTGTTTCCTAATTTACGCTTTTGCATTTTTCAACCTCCTATCTTTCCAAACCTGACTAAAGTCCAGTCTTTTTTTCCTGATCTTCCGGATACCGCGCACCTTGAATTTTGATTCTCGATGCGGCACTTTCGATCTCACGAAGATCATCGGATGATAGTTCAACATTGATCGCTCCGATATTTTCTTCGAAGCGTAATGGTTTCGTTGTGCCAGGAATGGGAACTATCCACGGCTTTAAAGCGAGCAGCCAGGCGAGTGCGATCTGAGCAGGAGTGGCTTTCTTCTTTTCTGCGATAGCGACAAGCAGATCAACCATAACCTGATTTGCTTTTATGTTTTCGGCTGAAAAGCGGGGGATGCGGCTGCGAAGGTCTGAACTCTGGAATGTTACAGTCTGGTCCATCTTCCCTGTAAGGAATCCTTTGCCAAGGGGGCTGAACGGAACAAAACCGATTCCCAGTTCTTCCAAGGTTGACAACACTTCATCTTCAGGACGTCTATACCACAGCGAGTATTCACTTTGGACTGCAGTGACCAGCTGGACCGCATGAGCGCGGCGGATTGTCCGGGCACTTGCTTCAGAAAGACCGAAGTGTTTGACCTTGCCCGCCTGAATCAGATCCTTCAGTGCTCCGGCTACTTCTTCGATGGGCACGTTTGGATCTACACGGTGCTGGTAGTACAAATCGATGCAGTCAACTCGGAGCCGCTTGAGCGAGCCTTCAACTGCTTGCTTGATGTGTTCCGGCTGGCTGTTTTCGCCACCAATATTCACTCCCGTTTCGTAGTCAAAATTGTGTCCGAACTTGGTGGCAATCACCACCTGCCCTCGGAAGGGCTCAAGCGCCTCCCCTACGAGTTTTTCGTTTTCGAATGCACCGTATACTTCAGCGGTGTCAAAGAATGTGATGCCATGTTCGACAGCAGTACGGATCAGTGAGATCATTTCCTGCCTGTCTGGAATCGGTTCAAAGGCACGACTCATTCCCATACAGCCGAGCCCAAGCGCAGAAACTTCCAGTCCGCTGTTACCAAGTTTTCGTTTTTGCATTTTTATCTTCTATCTTTACGAGTCATTACTCTGGCACAACTTTTGTATACCGCCCTAATAGCGGTCACCAACCACTTGAATCTGTGACATGGTAGCTTTGATCTCACTGAGGTCCTTGAATGTCAATTTAACATCAGCCGATCCAATATTCTCATCAAGCCGCTCAAGCTTGCGTGAACCCGGAATGGGAACGATCCATGGTTTTTGCGCCAGCAGCCACGCGAGCGCGATCTGTGCAGGTGTGGCTCCTTTTTCTGTTCCGATCTTTTCAAGCAGATCGATCACAGCGCGATTCGCTTTGATCGCTTCTGGTGTAAAGCGGGGATTGCGACTGCGGATGTCAGTGCTATCGTATGTTGTGTTCTCATCGATCTTGCCGGTCAGGTAACCGCGTCCCAGCGGACTGTAAGGAACCAAACCAATGCCGAGTTCTTCGCAGGTTGATAGAACTTCATTTTCTTCGATGTTTCTCCACCAGATAGAATATTCGCTTTGCAAAGCAGTGACAGGTTGAACTGTATGCGCGCGGCGGATCTGCTCTGCATTGGATTCGGACAAGCCGAAGTGTTTGACCTTGCCCGCTTGAATTAAGTCTTTCACCGCGCCAGCCACATCTTCCATGGGCACGTTCGGATCGGGACGATGTTGATAGCAAAGATCAATGGCCTCGACTCGTAAACGCTTGAGGGACGCATCAACCACCCGCTTGATCTGCTCCGGGCGACTATCCACTCCCACACTGGGATGCGGTCCAGTTTCCCCGTGCTTCCAGCCAAACTTGGTGGCGATCACTACTTTTCCTTTGAATGGCTCCAGCGCTTCGCCCACCAATTCCTCGTTCGTAAACGGACCGTACACTTCAGCCGTGTCAAAAAAAGTCACGCCGCGTTCAACAGCCTGGTGGAGGAAGGTGATCATCTCTTGTTTATCGGTTGGCTTGTCGCCAAAGCTCATTCTCATGCAGCCCAGTCCAAGGGCTGAGACTTCCATCCCGCTGTTTCCAAGTTTTCGTTTTTGCATTTTCGAATACCTTTCTTTTCGAATCAGATCAACTCCGGTTCATCAATATCGACAATTTCCTGTTCTCTTTTCAAGAGGGCTTTTTCATACACTTTGATCTTGTGGTCCAGGAGATCCAATGTTTTTTGCATTTCTTCCATTCTGGCGGCAAGTTGTTCCCGCTGGTGTTTCAGAATCTCTTTTCTGTCTCCGATGGTTGCGTCACCCTGCTGGACCAACGCGACATATTCGATCAGCACTTCAACAGGAAGTCCCGCGCTCCGCATGCACTTGATGAAATCAACCCGTCTGAGATCGAGCTCGTTGTAATCTCTGATGCCGTTGTCACTTCGATTGACCGGTGGGATGAGTTCAACGCGTTCATAGTAGCGAAGTGTATCCACTGAAAGACCATACTGTTCACTGACTTCTGCGATTTTCATAGTTCACCTCGAGAGAGAGTTCTAACACCTGGAGTTAGCTCCAAGTCAAGGGTTCAAGCAAAAGTGGTTGAATATGGTAAAACTGCAAAACAGGATGATTGGCAAACAATTGGAGACCAAAACAAATGGATATCAACGAACTACGACAATGGATCGCACAACGCGATTCGTTCAGCATTTTGGAAACGGTCGACGCACACACCGGGAAAAGATCTGTGCTCAAAGAGTTCGATCATGTCATTGAAGCGCCAAACTGGACGCGCCACGGCAAATATCTGGTCTACAACAGCCAGGGTCGCATTTATACCTATGAATTGGCAAGTGGGGAGATCAAGGAGATCAATACAGACTTTGCGATTGACTGCAACAACGACCATGTCCTTTCGCCGGATAACACTCAACTTGCCGTCAGTCACTTTACCAATGAAGATGCAACCTCGAGGATCTACATCCTGCCTTTTGATGGGGGCAGTCCAATGTTGGTCACAGAAAACGGCCCCAGCTATTTGCACGGCTGGTCACCGGATGGCAAACGTCTCGCCTATTGCGCCGAACGCAACGGTCAATACGATATTTACTCCATTTCCGTGGATGGCGGCGCGGAAACCCAGCTCACGGATCTGCCCGGTCTGGATGACGGGCCCGAATATTCCCCTGATGGAAAGTACATTTGGTTCAACTCCACGCGGACCGGACTGATGCAAGTCTGGCGCATGGACACGGACGGCTCCAACCCGACTCACATGGTCAAGGAGGAGGCCAACTGCTGGTTCCCGCATGTTTCGCCAGATGGGGAGTGGGTCATTTATATCGCCTATGGCAAAAACGATGTGGAGCCGGGCGATCATCCTGCCAACAAGAACGTTGAACTGCGTCTGATTCCCGCTGACGGAGGAGAATTGAAAACCATCCTCAAGTTATTTGGCGGACAAGGGACGATGAATGTCAACTCCTGGTCCCCGGATAACCGCACGATCGCCTTCGTTTCCTACCGGCTCAAAGGATGAGCGGTTCCATCGTGTTGCTCATCGCGGGAGTTTTTTGTTTGTAATAAATCATCCTGATTTTGTTACTATTCATAGTAGAGCAACAAATTAATGGATGAGCGAACGCAAAAACAAATCTTCGACGACTGGCTAAGCCAGCATAAAGGCATCCTGTTCAAGATCGTGCGCGCCTACGCGTTCAATCCCAACGACCAGGAGGATCTGTTTCAGGAAATTTCGCTGCAATTGTGGCGTTCCATCCCTGAGTTTCGCGGGGAATCCGAAGCCCTCGACCTGATTACCTTACAGAATGAATAAAAGCTACTGCTCACCAAATGAGGCATAATTTGGTTGCTTGGAGACCAAAGGAGACCGCCGATGAGCAGTAGTCAGGAATTGTACAACCGATTGAACGAAAAGTTGCGAGAATTGGTTCCTGTAAAAAACGGAAAACAGATCACCAACTGGATTTGGATTGTGGTTGGGATTCTGCAAAGCCCATCGCCCAGTTTGAGCAAAATCGCAAACTGTCTGCCGATGGAAACGGAAGCCGCTTGCCGAGTGACGTTGATCCGACGCTGGTTGACACCTGCACTTGCGTGCGGTGCAAGTGTGAATCCACAGGTGAGAGTCTGGAAGTTTTACAAAAAGATTCTGGAACATGTTTTGTCCGGCTGGTCAGCCGTGGAGGTCTATCTCATTTTGGACGGTGTGATGGTGTTTGGCGACCACTGGCAAATCTTTCGAGTTTCCTTAACAGCATGGCTGTCGGGCCATCCCCATTGCGTGGACGATCGTGGAAGGCAAAGGCTGGGTGAAAATTACCAAGTTGAAGAGCCTGTGGGAGAAGGTGCATACATTTTTGAAAAGGCATGTCAAGCGGGTCATCTTTTTGGCGGATGCTGGCTTTCGGGACTGCGCCTGGGCACAATTATGCCTAAAATTCGGCTGGAATTATGCAATTCGGGTGGCTTGCAATACCTCCATCACCCTGCCGGATGGAACCTCCGACCGCTTGGATCACTTGGTTCCTGAGAACTGCAATCGTTATTTTCAGAATGTGCTCCTCACGCAAGAAGCCCAGCTGCTAACCCATGTGTCGGTCACTTGGACCCTCGATAAAAAGGGGCAGCTGGAAATGGTTGCCAGCATCACCGATCAAATCGCCTGTCGTGCTCGTCGACGAGAATATAGCTGCCGGATGAGCATTGAACAAAGTTTCCGCGATGATAAGTCGGGCGGCTTCGATCTGGAACATACTCGTTTACAACAGGCTGAACGTATTGATCATTTGTTATTGGCAATTGCCATCGCGACTCTCTGGTGTCATGAACTAGGCGAATTTGTCCTGAAGCCAGGCAATGATTTTCGTTGCCTGGTCGATCCAACTCGTAAACGCACGTTGAGTTTATTTCAACTTGGCTTGCGATGGTTAAAGCGTTTCCTGACCACCGGCTTGCTTGAATTACCGGATTTTCAGGCAATCCTGTTCAACCTTAAGTTGAAGCCTGTTGTCATTCCAATCTCTCTAAATTCAAATGTGTAAGTCAATCAGACCCTCGACCTGGATCTATCGCGTCGCACTCTATACAGCAACCGTCTGGGTGCGGAAGGAGAAATCTCGACCACCCGCCCAGCCGCTGGCAGAGGTCGAACGTGCGTTAACCGTGACAAATCCATCGGGCGATGACCACTCTGACTGGCTGTACGAACAGATCGGCCAGCTTGAACCAATCGATCGTTCCGTATGTCTGTTGCTGCTGGATGGTTTCAGCTATAAGGAGATGGCTGATCTGCTTGGAATTTCTGACAGCAATGTGGGGGTCAAAGTGCATCGGATCAAGCAATCTTTGATCGAAAAATCAAAGGAGGTGACTCAACATGAACTTTGAAGACTTGCAGGTGATCTGGAACGGTCAAAACAATGAAAAAATGTATGCCATCAACGAGGACGCGCTGCACACCTACATCAAAGGAAAGGGACGCTCCGTCAGCCATCTATTAAATTTCTTCGAGTTTATGTTGATCGGTGCCAATCTCTTTGGGGCTATCCTGCTGATCATTGGATCGCTAAACAAAAGTAATCCGTCGCCTCAGTTCATATTATCAGTCTTCTATCTGGCCTTCGCTGTTTATGGGTTGATTCGCCGTCTCATGCGCCGCAACGAGGAAAAACCTTTTGAACACACGCTGCTGGGAGAACTCGAAAAAGCGATCTGGCAAATTGATTATTTGCGGCGGCAAAGCCGCAATATGATCATTTGGTATCTCTGTCCGCTGACCTTGATCATCGGCAGCATGTCGTTTTTTAATCCGAGGCTGTTCCGGGCGTTGGCCCTGCTCCTGCTCATGATCCCGGTTGCTTACATTATCCAGCGCTGGGAATTTAACAAGTTCCATTTGCCCAATAAACATAATCTAGAAATCCTGCGCCAGAAGCTGATTACGCAGGAAAACCAATAACCTCATCAGGAGACATTTTATGAAATCCGGAAAATCAACAACAGTCTTGATCGTAAACGCCTTCTTCTGGGCGGCGGCCATGATTGGTTCATCACTGATGCTGAAAAGCACGGAATATTCTGAGAAGATGTTATATCTATTGCTGGCCCTCAGCACCGGTTCCTTCCTGATCCTGGAAGATGGTCGACAGTCGATCAAATCCGAATGGAAATGCATCCAACAATTTTTCAGTGCCAAACGCTAAATGGCAAACTCCCGCCTGACCAAAACAGTCAGCGGGAATTTTTATTCTCCAAGAAGAATTCTGCTATACTGCCTCAAATGACAACTGATGAATTAGCCACCCAATTCGGGACCTTCCAGGGGGAACTAAAATCCTTCCTGTTACGCATGACTGCCAGCGTACAGGACGCCGAGGATATCGTTCAGGATACTTACATCAGGGCGCAAGCCAGGATTGACACATTTCGTGGCGAATCCTCGTTGAAAACATGGATCTTCAGCATTGCTTCGAACCTGGCCAAAGATTTATTGAAATCGCAAAAAAGATGGCCTGAAAACGTAACGGACATTTGCAGAGAGGAAGTTCTCGCCAACCGACAATTCCTTCAGGAAGCCATGCACATCAGGGAAACGTCGCCGCAGGGAAAGTTCGAGATCAAGGAACATATCGCTTTTTGTTTCACCTGCGTGTCCAAGTCCCTGCCGCTGGAAGAACATCTTGTCCTTCTATTGAAGGAAGTATACGGCTTTAAAGTCCGTGAGATTTCGCAAATCCTTCATCTCAGCGAGGCAATGGTGAAATACTATCTGCATGTCAGCCGCGGCAAGATGATCGAGATCTTCGACGATCGCTGCGCGCTGATCAACAAAAAAGGGATTTGTCATCAATGCACCGAGTTGAATGGCCTCTTCAATCCCAGACAGAAGGCACAGGAGGAATTGGTCAAGATCGAAATGGCACGGGAGGCCAAGACCAGGAGCCGTGATGAATTGTTCGACCTGCGCATGAAGGTTCTGCAGGAGCTCGATCCATTCGAATCGGGGGCTTCAGAACTACAACTTCACCATCTCGAACACAATCGTCAGGTGATGGAAAAATACCTGGAAAAAAATAAAAAAGGGTGAACCACGCCACAAAATTGAAGAATACCCTTTGCCTATGACAGCTCACATTTCCTTCGGCCTATCATTTTTCAACTCCGCATCGTCTAAATAAGAAAAGGAGTTTAGAGATGAATCAGCAGGCAGGCAAGGAGAAAAGTAATGGAAAGGCCAAAACCATAAAAAACACATTCAGCCGCGAAACAACAGTCAGTACCACCATTTTTGCGGACTCAGTGATCCTATGGGCATTGTTGACCCATGCGACAGATTATCCGCGCTGGAACTCAACCGTCACTTCGGTCATAGGTGAAATCAGGGCAGGCGGATCGATTGAACTCAAGTCCACGCTGGATGAAAAGCGAACCTTCAAACTGAGGATAAAGGAATTTGTCCCGGAAAAAAGATTGGTCTGGGGAGATGCAATGGGAAGCCGCGTATATACCCTGGAGAAGGGTTTGAGCGATGGTATCCTCTTCACCATGACGGAGAAGATCGCGGGCCCACTCTTTCCGTTGTTCGCCAACGCCATCCCTTCCTTCGATGAATCATTTGAGCAATTTACTGCAGACCTAAAGAAGGAAGCCGAAACTATTCAAGCTTCCAAAAAATAATACAGAAGGAGATTCAAAATGGAAAAGAGAACGCAAGATAATCCGTGGAAGTTAAAGACTCCTCCCCAGACGTCGGACTATCAAATGTATGTGGACGAAAAGGATGGAAAGGAAATACTCGTTTGCACCGTGGGCACGACCGTACTACAATATGATTATCGTTGTCTCGCAGACCTACATGACATGCTGAAACAGCATGGAGACTGGATGGAATTGGGCAGCAAGGATGAAAAGCAGGAAGCCGTGGAAGGCACAGTGGAATATTGGGCACGCTCGTCCAAAAATCCCATTGGCGGCTGGTATGGTTTGAAGAAGAATTTCAGAGGAAGATTTGCAATGTACATTCCTCCCCTGATGGAGGAATTAGGACTGGCTGAAGTGGAACATAACGCCAGGAATAACAGAATGAGAGTGAAGTAGCTCGAAAGAATCAGCAACTCCCGCTTGACTCGAAAGGTCAGCGGGAGCTTCTTTATGACAAATGACACGTGAAATCGCAGGGGGATTTGCCATATATTTTATCGACCCTATACAAAGGAAAGAAAAATGTAAATCCCCTGACGGGGATTATTTTTTTTGATTTGGTGTTATATTCGCCATCATTGAATCCTGTACAAAAGTACATAGGAGACTTTAATGGATATCGCTCAACAGTACGAAACCCTTGACCCCGAGAACTGGGACGAAATGCGCACCCTTGCCCATCGCATGGTGGATGATGCGATCACTTATCTGGAAACGGTGCGCGAACGCCCGGTCTGGAAGCCGGTCCCGGAGGAGGTGGCCGCGCAGCTCAGGGTCCCGGCTCCGCACGAACCGGCGGGAGCCGAGGCGGCTTATCAGGAATTCCGGGAGAACATCCTGCCGTATCCAATGGGAAACATTCACCCGCGCTTTTGGGGCTGGTATATGGGCACCGGGACGGTCCTCGGCGCACTGGCTGATTTCATGGCCGCCATCATGAATCCCAACCTGGGCGGCGGGAATCATGTTGCCAATCTGGTTGAGGAGCAGGTCATCGCCTGGGTCAAGGAAATTTTCCACTTCCCGGAGGAGGCCAGCGGCTTGCTCGTCAGCGGCGGATCGATGGCAAACCTGATTGGCATTGCGGTTGCACGCAACACGAAAGCCGGCTTCAACGTGCGCGAGCTGGGCATGGGGATGGCTCCCCAAAAGTTGACCATCTATGCATCGGTGGAAGTTCACAGTTGCAGTCAAAAGGCAGTCGAGTTGCTCGGGATGGGCAGCAGCAGCCTGAGAAAGATTGCGGTGAAGGGGGATTACACCATCGACCTGGAGGCGCTGAAAGCCGCGATCGCGCAGGACCGAGAGGCCGGTCATCGTCCGATCTGCGTGATCGGCAACGCGGGCACGATCAACACCGGTGCGGTGGATGATCTGGAAGCCCTGGCCGATCTGTGTGAGAAGGAGGATCTCTGGTTCCATGTGGATGGCGCCATCGGCGCGGTCGCAGTGCTGGCAGAGAACGTCAGGCCCCAATTGAAAGGCATCGAACGCGCCGACTCGATTGCGCTCGACCTGCATAAATGGATGCATATTCCCTTCGAGGCTGGTTGCGCCATCGTTCGTTCCGAAAAGGCGCATCGCGGCACTTTCTCCCTGACGCCTGAATATCTGGCCCACGAAACGCGTGGACTGGCTGCCGGTCATCTATGGTTCAGCGATTATGGATTGCAGCTCTCGCGTCAATTCCGCGCCTTGAAGGTCTGGATGTCGATCAAGGAACATGGGCTGGATCGGTTCGGACGAATGATCGCCCGCAACGTGGCACAGGCGCATTACTTCGGCGGGTTGGTTGAGAAGGAACCAAATATGGAATTGCTGGCGCCGATTGGCATGGATATCGTCTGCTTCCGCTTCAACCCGGGTGGCCTGGACGAGAGTCAACTCAACGCACTTAACAAGGAGATCCTCATGCAACTGCATGAACAAGGCATCGCCGTGCCCACCTACACCACCCTGGGCGAAAGGTATTGTTTACGAATTGCAATCTCGAATCATCGCAGCCGATTGGAGGATTTCGATCTGCTCGCCAGGGAAGTCGTGCGTCTCGGTCAGGAACTGGCTCCACAATTTCATTAATAGCAGGGATATGAAATTTCCTTGTGCCAGTCTTTCTGGTTTCATTTTGGGGTATGATTGCTTTAATCTTTATCCACCTGGATCGACTTGAACGAGAATAGATTCCCATGGACAATCAACAAATCAATGAAAGGTTTTCAGAACTTTCCACCTCGTTGATCGCGGATGCCTGCCTGCGCCTAAAGATCACCCTGCGGCTTGCTCCGCACGGGCTTCGTGGCTTGACAGTTGGAAGTCATATTGCCGGACGGGTGCTGCCCGCCAAACATTATGGCAGTGTGGATGTCTTCCTCGAAGCGATGGGCATGGCCCAGCCCGGAGATGTGCTCGTGATTGATAATGCCGGAAGGATGGACGAAGGCTGCGTCGGAGACTTGGCCGCGCTGGAGGCTCAGGCCAGTGGATTGGCAGGCGTTCTTATTTGGGGCTGTCACCGGGATACGATCGAACTTAACCGGATCGGCCTGCCCGTTTTCAGTTACGGCACCTGCCCGGCTGGTCCGCAGCGGCTTGATCCGCGCGATCAGGAAGCGTTAAACACGGTTCACTTCGGTAATTTCACGGCGAACAATGAAGATATTGTTTTCGCAGATGCAGATGGCGCGCTCTTCGTGCCGGCCCAACCGGTCGAGGAGATTCTTGAAACGGCCAGCGCGATTTGGACCAAGGAACGCGGGCAGGCACAGGATATCCAGGCTGGGACCAGACTGCGCCAACAACTGCGCTTCGACGAGTATTTGGAGCAACGCTCGACCAATCCATCCTATACGTTCCGCCAGCACTTACGCGCCATTGGCGGAGCGATCGAGGAATGATAGAGAATGAAATAGTGGTGGACATAAAAAAAGGATCTTCGTTAAGTAGGGTGATTTGAGTGTCAGAAAACTGGGTGAAAAGGAATTTGACACCACGGCAGGCAAGATCGATAGCCGCGCCAGAAAAATCTGCACCGAGGCTGATTTCGATGAAACCCGGGGATTGATCATGGCCAGGAAAAACAACGGCTACCGTGCGACCGAATCAAAATATAAGGGTGGGGCCCAGGAAATGTATATCACCTATGATCTGAAACAGAAAACGCGCGGCGGGACAGCAAACTTTACCCGAAGGTAAAACGCGTTTACATGGCCGGTGATGTGGCGGATTATGAAACTGGCAGCCTCAATAAACGATCCGGTCGCAGAGTGCAGGGTGTGAGAATCAAGTATGAGCAAAGCCGCAAAGGCTATCAACGGAAGGGTTTCACCGCAGAATGCGGGCAGACCAAATACAAAGTCAAACCTGCTTCCGTTAAGGGCACGTCTCAGACCTTCCGCAAGCTTCTAGAAGTGCCGCCGAGTGCCCAAAATGTACACTTCTATCAGAAGTCCGGAAAACTGTCCGCCAAATATCAAAGCGCGTTACAGAACGTCAAATAGTTTCTGCGCAAAGCCTTGCGCAGACAAACCCCGAAACAAGAGACTGGCTTTCGCCAGTCTCTTGTTTTTATGAATTTATTTTCACAGTTTGGGTCTGATACTTTTTCAACGCACTCCACCCCACCAGCATCTTTTCCTTTTCATCCCATAACCGGAAGAACAGGGACTTCAGACTGTGCCCAAGCGTCAGCGGCGGCACCTGGAGCACGGGGTTTTCATTGTGACATTCTTCCAGTTTGTAATTCGGGATTCTTGGACTCAGGTGATGGATGTGATGGAAACCGATGTTCCCGGTGAACCATTGCAAAAGTCTTGGCAATTTATAGAACGAACTGCCGTCCATGCCAGCGTTGAAGAATTCCCAGCTTGCGTTGCGTTCCCAATAGGTCGGGTCAAAATTATGCTGAACATAGAAAAGCCAGACACCTGCGCCGCAGGCTACCAGCAGGATGGGGACCTCAACCAACAGAAAAGCAGCCCAGCCAATTTCCAACATGATCCAGCCAATCACCCCCGCAATCGCAAGGTTGGTCCAAATCACACTGCTTCTTTCGCGTTTCCCGGCATCCTTCTCGAAGAAGCGATGTGTAACCGTAAAAACAATAAAGGAACCAATGGAGAACAGGATGATTGGGTTGCGCATGATGCGATACCCAATTTTCTTGTACCATGGCGCGGCCATATATTCATCCACGGTCATGGTGTACACGTCGCCGATGCCGCGTCGGTCCAGGTCACCAGCCGTCGCGTGATGAATGGCATGACTATGCTTCCACTGATAAAACGGAGTGAGCACCAGCACACCCAGCACCAATCCAAGCCGGTCGTTCGCTTTCATGGTTCTGAAGAATGAACCGTGACAGCAATCATGGAAGATGATGAAACACCTCACCATGAATCCCGCGGTTGGCATGGCCAGGAGCAGCGTCAGCCAATAGCCCACTGCGAGACTGCGATACATCAGATACCACATCACGAAGAATGGGACCACTGAGTTGAACACCTGCCATAGACTGCGCCATGTTTCCGGGTAAGCGTACTTTGAAACAATCCCCTGCCATTTAAATTTTTGGGTCGTCATTGTGGCCTCCGATAAAGCTTCGATAGAATTGGCCTCTTTATTGTACTTTATCAAGCAAGTCAGTCAACGACAAATCTGAAAGCGAAGTTAATCTAAGATTAGCGTTTTCAAGAGATAATAAGGAAGTCACCTGATTCGGGACCGCCACCACGAAAATCCCTGCGGATCTGGCAGCCTGGATCCCATTGGAAGAATCCTCAAAGACGATCGCCGCCTCCTTCCGGACTTGGAGCTGATTCAGCGCCGATAGAAATAGATCCGGGTTTGGCTTGGTTCTGCCAGGCGCGACGTCCTCCGCACAAATCACTTGATCGAAATAATGAAGAATTCCCAGTCGTTGCGTATGGGCATCCACCCATGAATGCGGCGAACTGGAGGCAATGGCGAGTTTAAGCTTCAGCCGCCTGGCTTCCTGAAGGTAATGCAGAACACCGGGCAGAATCGTTTGTTGCGCGACCAGCGAATGACTGATCTCATCCTGTCGCGCCTGCAATACTCTCAAGTCCAGCGCATGACCCAGCAGACGCTGTAAATGAATCCCCGCATCAAATTTGGAGATGCCCGTCCCACCGATGATTTGTCCCCACGATTCGAGTGGAAATGGGAAACCATATTCGGCATAGATTTTTTCCCAGGCGCGCACATCCGGCGTTTCCGTATCCAGGATCAGACCGTCGAAGTCGAAGATCAATGCTTTTATTTGCGGGGTTGCTTCGTTTGTCATCGCCGCTGAATTATACCTGAGGGCAGCATGCTATACTTTACGCCATGCTCCGTCATTGCGAGCCCATCGCGCTGAGCGGAGGCGTAGCCGCAGTCGAAGCAAGGGCGAAGCGTCGCCGTGGCGCCGCGGCGAAACAATCTCTATATTACCTTGAGATTGCTTCATTGCCTCGCAATGACGAAAGGAGATCACCATGGACGACATCAATTATTCCGACTACATCGAACTCGATAAAATCCTGAACAGCCAGCATCCAAAAAGTTTCGAGGCGATGGAAGATGGCAACGATGAGATGTTGTTCATCATCATCCATCAAACTTATGAACTATGGTTCAAACAGATCATCTTCGAACTCGATCTGGTGCGGAACATTTTTATTCAGGATGGCATCAATGACAACTCAGATGATATGAGCAGAGTTGTGCACAAGTTAAAGAGGATCGTAAAGGTCCTGGAGTTGCTGAACCAGCAAGTGAGTATTCTCGAGACCATGACCGCCCTCGATTTTCTGGAATTCAGGAACAGGCTGCTGCCTGCTTCCGGATTTCAAAGCAAACAGTTTCGTCTGATCGAAGCCAAGCTTGGTCTGCAAATGAAACAGCGCCATAAAAGAGAATATTACAAACACACGCGCCGAGGTAGTTTATCGGAAGCCGATGTGGGGGAAGTGGATCAGGCGGAAAAAGAAAGCACGCTCAAAGGGCTCATTATCGAATGGCTGGAACGCATGCCTTATTTAGATGAACGCTACTGGCAGGAATATCAACCAGCCACTGAATCAGATTCTTCGGAAAAGCACAAATTCTGGTGGGATTATCGGACCGCTTATCAAAACAGCCTGTCACAAAATGAGGCGGAAAGACTAGAGGAATTCGATAAAGTCTTCTTCGATGAAGGTCGAGGAAATGTTTCCCCCGTTGCGATGCGCGCCGCACTGTTCATTACCGTTTATCGCAACCTGCCGATCTTTCATTTGCCGTTTGAGTTGCTCACCACACTCTCGGAAATTGACGAGTTGCTCTCGAACTGGCGTTACCGTCATTTTATGATGGTGCGTCGCATGATCGGTATACGCGTCGGAACCGGTGGTACCAGCGGTGCAGGCTATCTCGAAGGTACCTTGAGTCAACATTACATTTTCAAGGAAATCACCGAGGTGGCAACGTTTTTGATCGAGAGAAGTAAACGTCCCGCGTTGCCGAGGGCCTTGAAGGAGAAGGTGAGTTTTAATTTGTAACACTTGTGGATGACTTAAGGCCTTATCAATCGCGAAAATAATCCGGACTCATTTTACGGTGGGTGTTGATTGATACACGTTACTATAAGTCCATCAACGTAGGTTCGTCAAAATATCTCTGGCACTCTCGTGATTTGGCCCCTCTTCCGCGGCGACGAGCCGATAAAACTCACATTGAATACAATTGCCTAATTTCATCGCGAAGGTGCCTTGTACCTGTCCGCCACATAAAGTTCCTGACAGGGCCCAACAGGCCCGCCCACCATTCTGACCGCCATTGATTCCATGCGTGCGAACCTCTACGGCCGCAGGACAGACGCCAAGTTCTGCTACTTTTGCGCCCCCTGACTCCCGACCGCATTTCTTGAACTCCCAACAGTTGAGTTTCGCCATAAGAACCTTCCTTTCCAGACAATAAGTATACAATAAGTATCTATTGATTATTATCGGCGCAGGAACACTAAATAAGTGTAAAATCTGCGTGAAACCAGAAGTGAGTTTTTATTTGTGACGAAGATAAAGTTAGTATGAGTAAGTCAAGTGGTGCGAAATGCCATCCCGCCTACTCTTGATTTGGCAGGATACGCGAACCGCCCCACCCTACGATGGGCATCGCTTCGTCTGGAGATAGCCCCAAATTTTTAGGTTTATCCCTGACACATCGGATCCTGTTACCGCAAAATGATACATTTGGAGTAGCGAACAAGTGTTCTGCTATACTATAGTCCAGGTATGCTGAGCGAGACCCAAATCCCTCCAAGCTATTCTGAATGCATCGCAGATGTGATGCAGTATATCCGTGAGCATATCAACGAGCCGCTGCATCGGGAAAAGCTGGCGGCGGTGGCAGGTTTTTCGATCCCCCACTTCCACCGCGTCTTCACAGCGCAGGTTGGCGAGAGCGCGGCCAGTTACATCCGCCGTCTACGCATGGAACGCGCCGCGCGTAAACTACGCATGGGCGCAAGAGACATCACAGAGGTGGCGCTGGCAGGCGGTTATGATACCCACGCGGCCATTAGCAAGGCATTCAAACAGCAGTTCGGAGTTAGTCCCAGTGAGTTTCGTCAGCCGGGTTGCAGCGCGGCTACTCAACTTCTGAGGAAAGGATAAATTGAGATGAAAATCAAACTGGCCAGTGTTTCCATCGATGACTATCGATAAAACTTCAAAGTTTTATACAGAGGTAATGGGCTTCGTGTTGAAACGGGATATTCCCCTGGGAAATGGCGCACGTTGGATCACCGTTGTTTCCCCGGAAGAGCCGGATGGCACGGAACTCCTCCTTGAGCCAAATGCTGAATATCCGGCGATGAAGGCGCTTAAAGAATCTCTGATGAAGGACGGGATACCGTTTACCGCCTTCCAGGTTGGTGCTGTTCAAAAAGAATACGAACGGATGAAAAGTCTGGGCGTGGAATTCACGATGGAACCAACGGACATGGGTATGACCACCGTAGCGATCTTCAATGATACGTGCGGAAATTTGATACAGATTTATCAAATGACTGCATGATGGGCATATAATCCCATCCATCTTGGTATGAGTTCAGTGAAAGGAGACGCTGATGCAGGAACCAATCATTTCTGTGATGCTGGCAGTGGCAGATACACCTGCGGCCGTTGAGTGGTATCAACGTGCGCTCGGGGCGAAGGTATTATGGAGTCTGGGCTCTGTGGCCGGTCTGGAAATCGCAGGTGCGCCATTCTTTCTTGGAGAGCCAGCTAACAACGGTTGGGAAAGTCCAGTCAAACTTGGGATCACATCTACTCGGGTGGAAGTTTTTTGTGACGACCCGGATGGATTTATTTCACGCGCTGTGGAAGCGGGCGCAAAAAGTCGTGACCCAATCAAGAATCATCAGGTGCCCTGGGGCATTCATCGGCAGGGCGGGTTCACCGATCCATTTGGACATATCTGGCTCGTAGGAGATCACTCACCACTCCACAGTTATGAATGAAGGCAAAGTGCCCTACAAGACACAACGGGACTGTTTTATCTACAGCCCCGTTTTTTGATTCGAATTCGGACTGATGGCGTATAATTTATCCGTCATGCCTGAGCTGACCGCCGACTTCACATCCCTGCCTGAGGAATATCAGCAAGTCATTCAATTGGCACAAAACACACACAACATCACCGTTGCGCCGCTGCAATTGTTGGTGGGAGGCTGGTCAGGCGCGGCGGTGTATCTGGTCAGTGTTTCACACGACGAGACGAAACGTGTCGAGCACTGCATCCTCAAACTGGACCGTAAAGGTAAAAACGCAAAATCAGACGAGGTCACGCGGCACAACACCGTGATGAGCAAGTCCACGCCTGAGTTTGCACGCGATCACATCGCCGAACTGGTCTTTGACCGCGTAGAGCACGAGGGCGCCATTGCGATATTTTATCGCATTGCCGGGCATTCACTGCTTAAATATCTTCCCTTATCGAAGTACGAAAGGCAAAGCCAGCTCAAAACGATCTTTACGAAAACAAACAGCGTTTTGCTCACAAAGTGGAACGGCAATGGAACATTTGAACAGGCCATCCACCCACAAAAGGTTTTGGAAAAATGGCTTGGCTTTCGTCTGAACGAAGGCGGGAACATCGAACGCTTCCTGCAAGAGGCCTGCCGGGTTGATCCAACCATCGAAGGCCTGCTCATCAGCGGAGTGGTTTTCCCCAATCCGCTGCTGTATGCGCGCAAACCCGAACAATGGAGCAGGGCTCGCTCCATTGATGTCGCAAATGGATTCATCCACGGTGATCTGAACACGAACAACATTCTGGTCAAATTTTCCGAAGATCATGAATCTCTTGAAGGTTATTATCTGATCGACTTTGCTCTCTTCAAGGAGAATATGCCGCTGTTCTATGACCAACGGTATCTGGAAATGTCCTATATTCTACTGGCGATGTCGCAGGTTTCTTTTGTAAAGTGTGTCAATTTTTTTACGCTGACGGTAGATACCGATATGCTTGATTCGAACAGGGTGCCGATAGAACTGTCAGGTGTGAGCGCAGTGATCGGGTCGGCACGAGGCGCGTTTGCTGAATGGGTGGATGCAAATCATCCAAGTCTGCATGACGATCTGTGGGGACAATACTGGCTGGCAGGAGTCGCCGCCGGATTAACGTATTGTCACAAGGCAGGCTTGTCTGACGAACAGCGTCTTGCCGGACTGATCTATGCATCGGTCAATCTGAAGCGTTATGCCACAACCTTCAAACTTTCCCTGCCAACCAGTGTGGAATTGCTTTATGATGAAAATCAAATCGATTCCAGTAAGCCGATCAAAGTGCAGGGCAAAACTGTCAACATACAGAAACTGCCTTCAGGGACTGTCACATTTTTGTTTACCGATATCGAAGGCAGCACCAAACTGTCACAGCAACATCCCGAGTCCATGCCCAGGTTGCTGGCAAGGCATCACGAGATTTTGGATCAAGTCATTGCAGCACACAATGGATTCACTTTTGATATTGTCGGGGACTCGTATGCTGTGGCTTTCCACAATGCCAGTGAGGCGTTGGAGGCAGCGCTGGAAATTCAGCGTACTTTACATAAAGAGACTTGGTCGCCTGCTCCCCTCAAGGTACGTATGGGGATGCATACAGGCGCCGCACAGTTGGAGATCGCATCGGAACGGCTTCGTTACTCCGGTTACAACGCCCTTGCTACATCCCAGCGAGTCATGTCAGCCGGGCATGGTGGGCAGGTATTGCTCTCGCAAACCGCAGTCGATCTTGTAAATGACAAGCTGCCAGCAAATGTGCAACTCAAGGATATGGGGGAGCGAAGGTTGAAGGACATCCTTCAACCTGTACGCATATATCAATTGCTCACGTCAGACCTGCCTTCTGACTTCCCGCCGCTCAACACCCTGGAAGTGGTCAATCACAACCTGCCAACGCAACTCACTGTGTTCCTTGGTCGCGAGGAAGAACTAGCATCGCTTCAAAGATTGCTTGCCGATTCCCGCAATCGTCTCACTACCATCGTTGCTCCGGGTGGCATGGGCAAGACGCGCCTTTCCCTGGAAGCTGCCCGGCAGATGATCTCATCCTTTCGACAGGGCATCTACTTCGTTGCATTAGACCGCCTCACTGTGGCGGATATGATCGTACAAGCTGTGGCAGAGGTCCTGCCAATCTCCCTGTCATCCAACGAAGATGCGAAGTCCCGCATTCTGGATTATTTGAGAGACAAGAAAATATTGTTCGTAATGGATAACTTCGAACATGTTTTGGATGGAGCCACGTTCGTTCAGGATATTTTGACTGCCGCGCCTCAAGTACAGATTCTCGCCTCATCACGAGTCAAACTCAATTTAACGGGCGAAACCGTTTTCAACATCGAGGGCTTGACCGTTGGCGAAAAAAGCTCTGCCAAAGACAGCGCCATTCAGCTCTTTGTGCAAAGCGCCAAACAGGCTCAACTCACATTTGAACTAAACGCCGCGGTGCTGCCCAGTGTAACCAAAATTTGTCATCTGGTGGATGGCATGCCGCTGGCGATCGTTTTAGCAGCGGCATGGATCGACACCCTTTCCGTGGATGAGATCGCCGCTGAGATCGAAAAGAGTATCGACCTGCTCGAAACAGAAAAGCGGGATGTGCCGGGACGTCAACGCAGCGTACGGGCTGTCATCGAAGCATCCTGGAATCAGGTGGAGGCTTCAGCCCAGAATTTATTGAAGCGCCTTTCCGTCTTTCGCGGCGGCTTTACGCGCGCGGCGGCACAGGAGGCGGCTGGCGCATCCCTACGCGGATTATCACAACTGGTGGACAAAGCCTTGCTACGCCGCGATCTCCAGACAGGTCGCTACTCGATCCATGAATTGCTACGCCAGTATGCCGAGGAACAACTCAAAACATCCACTGATGAGGAGCGTTCCGCTCATGAAAACCATGCAACTTATTTCGCAGACTTTATGAAAACCTGTAAAATCAATTTGCATGGTCCGCGTTCAAGGGATACGTTCCCGGAAATTGCTGCAGACTTGGATAACGTTCGTGTTGCCTGGGATTATTGGGTTGATAAACAAAATCCAGGACGTATTCTTGAGTTCATCAGTGCCCTGTGGGAGTTCTTCGAGGTACGAGGCTCATTCATCCCAGCCATTCAATTCTTTGGCGACGCCGCAAAGAAACTTACAACCAATAAACCTGAGGTTGTCTGGGCTCGCGCAGAACTTCAAGCGCGGCAGGCATGGTTTACCGCCTTGATCGGCCAGCCAGATGAGGGACTTCGGTTGGCACAGGAAAGTTTAAGCATCTTAAGTCAGATCAATCAGAATGAGATTGCCGTGGAAACCTACCATTGCGCAAATATCAATGCCATCTTTTTGAACAAAGTTGAAATCGTGCTCCAGATCAGCCAGGCAATGATGGAGCGCGCCGAACGTAGCGGAGATGGCTGGGAACGAGGCTTTGCACATATCTGGTGGTCCTATGCCCTCGTTTTACAGCATCAAATTGATAAAGCGCTGCAAGCGGGAGAGCAGGCCATATCCACGTTTGAAAGATTGGGCGATCCCTTCGGCTTATCCGTCGCTTTGGGAATCATCATGGCAGCCATCGCACTGGCGATTGGAGATCTTGAAGCCGCGAAAGCACATTTCTCACGTGGTATGCAGGCGGCCGAAGAGATCAATTACCTGCGCCTGCTCCAAAGGACGTACGATGGACTTGGCACAGCGGCATTATTGGAACGTGATGTTCAGCAGGCCGAGCAGTTCTTCATCAAGAGCCTTCGTATTAGCCAGGAATGTGGACAGGCGCGGGAGATGTTGGCATCCCTGCTCGATATTGCTAAAGTGAAGATGGCCCGGGGCAATCTGGATGATGCCTTACAGCATTTGGCGGTTGTGTGGAATCATCCCGCCAGCGACCAGAATTCATTGAATTACCCCGAAATATTACGTGATGAAGCCGGAAAATTGCGGGCACAGATCGAGGATCAATTGGGTCAATCTCACTATCAAACGGCATGGGAGAGTGGTCAAAAACAAAAGCTTGCAGATATAGTTTCACAAATTCTGAACCAGTGAAATGAAACACTGAGAAAATCCACGGGATTGTATTTATGACAATCCCGTTTTGATTCCAGCTACGGGTTAACCAAAAGCGGTATCAAGCCGTCATGCACCTGTATTGGAATTGGGCGTTTGGGAAATCCTCAATCAGGTACAATTCCATTCAAATCTTATAAAAAGGTGAAATCATGAAAGTATTCGTCACAGGCGGGGCTGGGTATATCGGCAGCACCGTCGTCTCTGAACTCGTTCGAGCAGGTGATGAGGTTGTCGTCTTCGATAACCTCCAACAAGGCCATCGCGCCGCAGTCCACCCGAAAGCGGAATTCATCCTCGGCGATCTGAAAGACCGCGCCGTTATCGATGCCGCCCTCGCCAGGCATAAACCCGACGGCATTATGCACTTCGCCTCGAACACGCTCGTGGGTGAGTCCATGGAAAAGCCGTTCCTGTATCTCTCTGACAATGTCCGCAACGCTCTCAACCTGATCGAAAGCGCCGTGGAATACGGCGTGCGCCGCTTCATCCTTTCCTCGACCGCCAACCTGTTCGATGATCCCGAAGAGATTCCCATCAAAGCCAGCGAACGCATCGTGCCGGGCAGTCCCTACGGCGAATCAAAATATATCATCGAACGCTTTCTCTATTGGATGGATAAGATCTATGATTTCCGCTACGCCGCCCTGCGCTACTTCAACGCCTGTGGCGCCGCTCATGAGGACCTCGGAGAGATGCACGATCCCGAAACTCATCTCATCCCGCTCGTTCTTCAAGTGGCGCTTGGTCAACGCGAGAAGATCACCATCTTCGGGGATGACTATCCCACAGCGGATGGAACCTGTGTCCGCGATTACATCCACGTGCTCGATCTGGCCAGTGCGCACATCCTTGCGTTACGTGCCCTCGACCAGGGCAGCCGCACGTACAACCTCGGCAACGGACAAGGCTTTAGCGTGGCAGATGTAATTGAGACCGCCCGCAAAGTGACCGGGCATCCCATCCCAGCCGTTGTGGGTGCGCGCCGCGCAGGTGACCCAGCGACCCTGATCGCCAGCAGTGAAAAGATCATGGAGGAACTCGGCTGGGAACCGCGTTACCCGAACCTGCAACAAATCATCGAGATGGCCTGGAAGTGGCATGTGAAACATCCGAAAGGGTATGTGGAATAAACATAATAAAACGGGGCTGTGTGATTACAGTCCCGTTTTGATTCGATGGGATTGCTTCGGAATTTCGACGCTATCGCGTCTCAGCCCGCGCAATGACGATGATTCTTTAAAACAACTTCAACGTCGCGCCGTAGGCCCAGGCAAACAGGAATTGCGGCACGAGGCTGATCACCACTGTCGCAACGGCAGTTGCAATCGTCGTCAAGCTGAGGAAAGCTTCGCGTTCGGTCGAAGGTTCGCCGTCACGCATGTACATGATCACCACCACACGTAAATAGTAGTATGCGGAGACGAGAGAGGTCAACACACCGATGATCGCCAGCCCGGTGAAGCCACCCGCGATCACGGCGCGGAAGAGGTAGAACTTGCCCACCAACCCAATGGTTGGAGGCAGACCGATCAGTGACAGCATGAAAACGGTCATGGCCGCGGCGAGGGCCGGCTGTTTCTTCGCCAGGCCTGCATAATCGTTCAACTCCAGGCCTTGGCCTTCGGCCTTCTCGAGGGCGATCACCACACCCCAGGCGCCAAAATTGGTCACGGCGTAAGCCACCAGATAAAAGAGTCCCGCCGCAACTGAAACCGGAGCCACCTTCGGATTCCCATAAGGAACAAAGGCCATCAGGATATAACCCGCGTGCGCAATGCTGGAATACGCCAGCAGACGCTTGATGTTGGTCTGCGAGATGGCGATCACATTACCCAGGATCATGGTCAAAGCAGAGATGACCCAGAAAACTGTAGTCATATCTGATGCGATCGTGGGAAAGGCTGTGGCGAACACGCGCAGCAAGGCGGCGAAGCCGGCAATCTTCGCGCCGGAGGACATGAAGGCCGTCACCGCGGAGGGCGCGCCTTGATACACGTCCGGCGTCCACATATGGAAAGGCACCACCGCCACCTTGAAGCCCAGTCCGACCAGGATGAGGGCCGAGCCGATGGATAACAGAAGCAGGTTTGCGTTCCCATCGGAGGCGGAGCCAATGATGGCGGAAAAATTCGTCGAACCGGTAGAGCCAAAGACCAGCGCCGTTCCGTAAACAACAAATCCCGTTGCGAACGCGCCCAGCAGGAAATATTTGATTCCGGCTTCTTCCAATTCCAGTTTGGGACGGGCAAAGGCAGCCAGCACATAGAGCGGAATGGAAAGCAATTCGAGCGCAAGGAATACCACAATGAGATCTGAAGCTTGCGCCATGAGCATCATGCCTGTGATGCTGAAGAGCAAGAGCGTGTAATACTCACCGCGCTCCAGGCCCATGCGTCTCACATAACCATAAGCAAGCGCCACACCGAGCAGGCCACTGACCAGTAACAGGGCGTTCACAAAAATAGCGAACCCGTCTATAGTCACCATGCCATTAAAGCCTGTTGCTTCATCACCGATTTGCGCCAAAGTAAAGCCTAACGTCAGTGCCAGGCCAAGCGCAGCCAGCAATGCAGTAATGCCTTTGCTTTCTTTTGGAATGAAAAGATCGACCAGCAATAAGGCACAAGCCCAAACGATCAGCAGGGTCAATGGCAGGATGGTGGAGAAATCAGCTTGTGTCATGATTAGTGCATTGCCAACGCCGTGGCATTGGAGAGAACCCTGACCAGTTTATCGACCGCCGGCGCCATTAGGTGGAAGAACGGCGCGGGATAAAGGCCGATCCAGAAAATTAGGATCAGGATGGGCACAACTGTGGCAATCTCACGCCAATTGAGGTCGCGCAAACTGTGTCCATGCTGCTTGACCTCTTCCACGATCTCACCTTGCGGGCCGAGGAACATTTTCTGGAACATGTAAAGGATATAAATAGCTGCCATGATCACGCCCAGGGCGGAGATGGCCGCAAACCAGGGACTGCCGATGGCCTGCGAATTGAACGCACCCAGCAAGATGGTGAACTCGCCCACGAAGCCATTCAAACCAGGCAAGCCCATCGATGACAGCGCGACGATTAACATGATCGTGCCATATATCGGTGTGACTTTCCATAAGCCGCCATAAACTTTTAGCTCACGCGTGTGGGTTTGTTCATAGATCATACCCACCAAAAGGAACAAGGCACCCGTGCTCAAGCCGTGATTGACCATCTGCAGGATGGCGCCCTGCACTCCTTGAGAATTGAGGGCGAACAAACCCAGCATTACAAAACCCAAATGGCTCACTGAGGAATAAGCAACCAGTTTCTTGACATCCGATTGTGCATAGGACACTGCTGCGCCATAGATGATACCGATGGTTGCCAGCAGTGCGATCCACGGGGCGGCTTTGATGGCAGCCTGTGGGAAGAGCGGGATATTGAAGCGCAGGAAACCATACGTTCCCAACTTCAACATGACACCCGCCAGAATGACAGAACCAGCAGTTGGCGCTTCCACGTGAGCATCCGGCAGCCAGGAATGTAAAGGCCACATCGGAACTTTAATGGCGAACGCCGCCGCAAACGCCAGGAACAACCACCACTGCACATCGGCCGGGATGTTCCCCTGTTGGATCAATTCCGGCACGGAGAAGGTCCCGCCATGAATGCCCAGCCACAAAATCGCCAACAGCATCAAAATGGAGCCGGCCATCGTATACAGGAAGAACTTGATGGCCGCGTAGATGCGACGCGGTCCGCCCCAGATACCGATGATGAAATACATCGGCACAAGGGTGAATTCCCAGAAGATATAGAAGAGGAACAGATCCTGCGCCAGGAAGACACCCAACATACCAATTTCCAATAGCAGGAAGAAGAGCATGAAATCCTTGACACGATCTTCGACGGCAGTCCAGGTGGAAAGGATGGAGATGGGCGTCAGGAAAGTGGTCAGCAAGACCAACAGGATACTGAGGCCATCCACTGCCAGATAGTATTGAATGTTCCAATCCGCAACCTGAATCCAGTCGTATTGCGCGCTCAACTGCAAGTCGGGATTGGAGGCGTCAAACATTGTTAATATCCACAGGGAGAGCCCAAAAGTGAGTATGCTGATGATCAACGCAGTCCACCGCAAAGCATCTTTCCGCTCGTTGGGGATAAAGAGCAGGATCAATACCCCCACCAGCGGGAAAAATGTGAGCAGAGTCAGAGGTTGTAAAAGAAATTCCATGTTCCATCCTCGTTGCCCTCATCCCCAGCCCTTCCCGCAATAGGGGAAAGGAGTTCCCTCTCCCTTCGGGAGAGGGCTGGGGTGAGGGAAAGTTCTATTTCAAAATCAAATAACCGACAATAAGGACAACACCCAGCAATACGGATAGCGCATACGAACGCACGAATCCATTCTGAACCTTACGCAGGGTCGCCGATAACCATTGGGTAAGACGACCCAGGCCGTTCGCCACCGCATCGATGCCGCGCTGATCGACGTAAAGATTGAGGCCAACCTTGCTCACCCAGTTATAAGTCCCGGCAATGACCATCTCGTGGAACCAGTCATGCCAGAAGCGCCAATCGATCACCTCCGCCAGGAAGTGAGTGAGTCTCACAAAGGGCGTAATAAAAATGGCCTGATACAGTTCATCGACATACCATTTGTTTTCTGCGCCCGTAAAGAAGAATCCCAGCGGTTTCTTCAACGGATCGATCTCACCTGCCTTGAGCGGATTGCGTCCGTAGATCAACCACGAAACGAAAAGCGCAAGCAAAGCCAAAATCGTCGAGATAATGGCCACGCTCCAAACGAATTCACTGGGATGAACGTCGATTGTATGTTCCAGCCAGCCTGTGAGCGTATGCAAACCTGGGAGATTGAGTGCGCCGCCAAACAGAGCCAGAAAGGCCAGGATGATCAAAGGCACGGTGATCACACTGGGGCTTTCCTCCGCGTGAGCCGCGGCTGCATGGCGTGGTTCACCGAAGAAAACCATCCAGATCTGGCGTCCCATGTAGAAGGCAGTGAAGAATGCAGCAATCGCCAACAACCAGTACACCGCGGTAAAGCCTTCAGTGGAGGCATCCGCCAGGATTTCATCTTTTGACCAAAAGCCTGCAAATGGAACAATGCCCGATAAGGCCAACGTGCCAGCCATATACACCCAGAATGTAACCGGCATGACCTTGCGCAATCCGCCCATGTTGCGCATGTCGTTCGGGTCAAATATTTCTTCATGCTCTTGGGAGCCGTCGGCTTTCTTTTTATGTTCGCCGTGCCCCAGGTGATGATGCCCGCGTTCCATGCCGAGGATGACAGAACCAGCCGAGAGGAATAACAGGGCTTTGAAAAAGGCATGCGTCACCAGATGGAACATTCCCGCCACGTAGGCGCCCATGCCCACCGCAGCCACCATAAAGCCTAATTGAGAAATCGTCGAATAGGCCAGCACCTTCTTGATGTCGTATTGTCCAACCGCGATGGTCGCGGCGAAGAGCGCGGTAATGGCCCCGACCAGGGCGACAATGTTCTGCGCCTCCGGCACGATTGAATATAACGGTGCGGAACGCGTCACAAGATAGACACCCGCGGTCACCATCGTCGCGGCATGGATCAACGCCGAAACGGGAGTGGGACCTGCCATCGCATCCGGGAGCCAGACGTAGAGGGGGATCTGCGCCGATTTGCCGGCGACGCCCAACAGCAGAAAAAGAGTGATCGCCACGATCACCGGCGAATTGATGATGGAAATGCCCAGCGCCTGATTGAACACCGCGTCGAACTGTAAACTGCCGAATGTCTTGAAGATCAGGAAAGATGCGATCAGGAAACCAAAATCACCAATGCGATTGACGATAAAGGCCTTCTTGGCCGCATTGGAATTTGCCCAGGATGATCTGCCGAGGATATCCAACTCATACCAGAAGCCGATCAACAGGAAGGAACACAGACCCACACCTTCCCAGCCGACAAAGAGCATCAGGTAGGAATCGCCCGAGACGAGGATCATCATCATGGCGATGAACAGGTTGAGGAAAACAAAGAAGCGGCGGAAGCGTCCCGGGTCATGCTTGTGGCGTACATCCTCGTGCATGTATCCGATGGCATAGATGTGGATGAGAGTCCCCACCCCGGAGACGACCAGCATCATCGTGGTGGATAACGAATCAACCCGGAACGTCCAGTCGAGTTGGAGCGTGCCGATATGGATCCATTGGGCCAATGGGACGCTCACTGCCTCCCCACCGCCTGCCGCGAGCGACCAGACCAACAGCACGCTGACAACGAAGGCCGCGCCCGAGGCCAGGCTGGCTATCGTGCCGATCCATCTTTCGCTCAGTCTGCCGCCATAAATAATATTGGCCAGCAAACCAATGGTTGGAAAGAACACAAGCCATGGTGCGAGAAAGAAAAAGCCTGTATTTACTGTTTCGCTTAAGTGCATAATTTCATGTTTCCATCGATGGTCGAGTAGGCCCTGCTCTTCGGGGCATACACCTGCACTGGCGTGCGGTGCCAGTGTCGAGACCACCACTGTTCAAGAAAATTTTATATTTGCATGCAACTCATTGGTTTCGACTGCTCACCTGCACTGCGCGCAGGCGCAAGTGTGCGTTCAACCAACAGATTTGCTTTATCCCTTCAAACTACTCATCTGGTCGACATCGATGCTATGCTTGGATTTGAAGATCTCGACGATCAACGCCAGGCCCACCGCCACTTCCGCAGCGGCCACGGCGATGACGAAGAACACAAAGATCTGGCCGCTAAAGGATTTGAGCATGCTGCTGAAAGCAACGATGGCGAGATTGGCCGCATTCAACATCAATTCCACAGACATGAAAATGATCAGCGCGTTGCGGCGAATCAGCACGCCCAACACACCGATGGTGAACAGGATTGCCGAAAGCATAATATAGTAATCAACCGGGACCATTATTTACGCTCCACTTTCTCTTTCTTGGTCAGGACAATGGCGCCCACCATGGCCACCAACAACAAAATAGATGTCACTTCAAAAGGCAGAAGATATTGATTGAAAAGTGCCATGCCCAAATCGCGCAGATTCTGCATGGTGTTGACCGCCGCCTCCGGCGGAATGATCTCACCCGCCGGGCGGGCTCTGGTGACCAGCAGATACGTGGCTTCAGACACAAGGAGGAAGGCGAGCGTCCCGGGGAACCACACGTTTTGCCAACGGAATTCTCCGGTAAGTTGCTCCGCGCCGAGCAGCATGATCACGAACAGGAACAACACCATGATGGCGCCGGCATACACCGTGATCTGTGCCATGGCAATGAACGGCGCGCCAAGCAGCAAATAGAAGACTGCCACCGTGACGAAGTTCAACACCAGAAACAACGCGGAATGGATGGCGTTCCTGCTCAATAACATACCCAGGGCGGTCGCGATGGCAACCAGAGCCAGGACCAGGAATAATATGAGATCAAGATTCATGAATGTTCTATCTTGGCACCTTTCTTCTAATCCTGCGGATCTTCCATCTCGGGCACCGAGCGTCTTTCGTATTTACCGGGTTCCACTTTCTGGGGCGTCAGCATCTCTGCTGTGGGAACAGGTTCCAACAACATATCCTTGGTATAGATCGCGGAACGACGATCATAGAAAGAGAGTTCATAGTTATCACCCAGGACAATCGCCTCGGTGGGACAGGCGTCTTCGCAGTAGCCACAATAGATGCAGCGCAGCATGTTGATTTCATACGTGGAAGCATATCGCTCTCCAGGAGAGAAGCGCTTCTCATCCGTATTTTCAGAGGCTTCCACAAAGATGGCATCCGCCGGGCAGGCCGCCGCGCATAACGAACATCCAATACACTTTTCCAAACCATTGTCATAACGCTGCAACACGTGACGTCCACGGAAACGCGGCCGCACTTCCCGCTTCTCTTCGGGATATTGATACGTTACAGGTTTTTCAAAGATCATCTTCCCGGAAGTGATCAACCCACGCACCAGTTCTACAACAGGATCAAGCACGCTCATACGCTTTTCTCCTCAACTCACGGTAAACCATCGCAACAGTAAACAAGCCAACCACGATCGAAACGACTGGAATAGTCACGATCAATGTCTGATTGTTCTCTGCCAGCAAAACGCCCACCGCGGTAATGAAGGCAATCGCCAGCGATAGTGGCAATAAGATTTTCCAGCCGAAAGCCATCAGACGGTCATAACGGATGCGCGGCCAGGTGGCACGCACCCAGATCATTCCAAACAACAACAGAACAACTTTAATGAACAAATAGACTGGTCCCAGCAGCGGAAACCGATCCACAAAGGGACCGAGGTAACCGCCAAAATACAATGTCGCCAGGATGGCACAGATCACGATCATCTTCTGATATTCCGCCATAAAGAACAGAGCGAACTTCATGCCTGAATATTCACTGTGATAACCCGCCGTCAATTCCTGCTCGGCTTCCGGCATATCGAAGGGCGCACGATTGACCTCCGCCAGAGTCGCAATCCAGAAGATCACCGCGCCTACTGGCTGAATGAAAACGAACCAAAGATTCTTTTGTGCATCCACAATATCAATTAGGCGCATCGAATTGGCCAGGATGATACTGGTTACAAACGAGAGGCCTAGGGCAACTTCATAAGAGATCATCTGCGCGGAAGAACGCAAACCACCCAGCATGGCGTACTTGTTATTCGATGACCAACCCGCCAGCACGATGCCGTATACCGCGATGGAAGCAATGGACATCAGATACAACACACCCACATTAATATCGGCCAGGTATAAATTGATCTGACGACCAAAGGCGGTGAACATGGTTCCCCAGGGAATCACCGCCGCGATGATGATCGAGGGCACCATCGTTACGATCGGCGCCCAGAAGAAAATGATCTTATCCGCTTTGGCAGGCACCAATTCTTCTTTGAAGATCAACTTCACTGCGTCGGCAATCGGCTGGAGCAATCCAAACGGCCCGGCGCGATTCGGTCCAATACGAGTTTGAATGCGCGCCAGGGCGCGGCGTTCATACCACGTCAGATAGGCAAAGCCTGTCAGTAGTGCCAGGATTACCACCACTGCTTTAATAAACCATTCGAGCCAGAGAGTCCAATCCGATAACATCATTTCACCTTTGTCCCCTCTGAGGGCGTATCTGCGCGGGCAGAGGCTCACGAATGGGAAGTCCCATGCTGCGCGGCACCAGGACAACGCCCACCGAAATCGTATCGTCCAATTTCACAACTGCTTCACCGCTTACGCCATCGAAACTGACATTCACCAGCTGGCCCGCTTCCACGCCCAGATTCCTGGCAGCCTCTGGATGCAGGGCAATACTCGGACCGCCGATCCGTTCGCGTAGCAGGTTGGCAGACATCATGACGGTCGTTCCGCGATCGTAAAGTTTGGTGATCGGCACCGCCAGCAATTCCTTTTCCTTGGGACGAGGCGCCGCTTCCTTCTCAACCCGCGGGATGCTGACCGTTTCCCCGCGTGCAACAGCAACTGTGAGATGAGCGCCCATCCCCTGCGTGTTCTCGTAAGTGGTGCCGCCATAATACAAATCACCGCGTCCCACGATGGGCCACTGCGATCTCACTTCCGAAACTTTTGCGTAACTCAGCCCTTCGAAGGATTTGAGCGAGTCAGCCAAAATTTCGAACACCGCCGAAACGGAGGTGCCTTCCAGAACAATGCCCATATGACGGGCGATCTGTGAGGTGATGGAAAAGTCCGGTTTGGAGTCACCGGTGGGTGGCACCGCGGAGTAGAAGCGCTGGACACGTCGCTCACCAGAGGTGAGCGTTCCTTCCCGTTCCGTGAACGTCTGCGCCGGCAGGACCACGTCCGCAATCTCAGTGGTCGCGGTTTCCATCACATCCTGTACTGCGACAAACTCCGCACCTTCCAACGCCTTGGCCAACTTCGGATCATCGCCAACCGGATCGGCACCGACGATGTAAACGCTCTTGCCTTTCAGCGCTTTGGTCCAATCCTCTGCCAACTGGAAACCCATCTCCCAGGCACCTTGATCATTGGCCCGTTCCCACACACCAATGAGTCCGTTGTTGGGTTTACCAACATGAACCGTGTCCTGCAACAACTTCGCAGAGGCGAAAGCCAAATTCGCCGAACCGGCTACGCCCAATCCCTCGCTGCCGAAGAGGATGACCGCATTCTCTGCATTTGTGAATGCCTCACCCACCTTGCCCTTCTTGCCAAGGTCTTGAACAGACTTGACCTCATCGCCATAGGCATAACGGACAACATACGAAGCAAAGTGGTCCAATTTGGTCGCACGCGGATTCAACACCATCAAGGTCGCACCGCGTTCGGCAGCCTGTTTCACGCGCAGATACCAGATTGGCGCTTCCTCATAGAGATCGGAGGCCACAACCACAATGATCGTGCCCTTCCCCATATCGGCAAAGTTTGTGCCTTCGCCCACGCCTACCAAAGACGTCATTTCACCGCCACCCATTTGTGAGTAGAGGTAGGCCTGTCCGTGGGCGTGCTCGGCCAGAGATTTCAGGTTGAACAAATCTTCATTGGCAAGACGGCCCGAAGCCAAAATGACAAAATCTTTTTTGGCAGACATGAACTGATCGGCAGCCAATTTTGTGGCCGCATCCCAGGAGGCACGCGCTAATTTTTCATCTTTGCGAACCAGGGGACGGGTAAGCCGCTTCTTGCTATCAGTGTAATGATGTGCAAAGCGGCCTTTATCACAGATCCAGATCTCGTTGACCTCTTCATTCTGTCGCGGCATCACACGCTTGACCACAACTTCGCCTTCCGTCCGGGCCTCACGACGTGTGTTCAAGGTAATATTGCAGCCGACCGGGCATTGCGTACAGATCGAAGCGCTGGCGGCCAATTCCCACGGGCCGCGCCTCGAAGCGGAAGTCTTTGGTCGTCAGGGCACCCACCGGACAAATATCGGTGGTATTGCCTGAGAAAACGGAATCAAACCCGGGCTCGGAGGAAGTCACGATGCGCATCGAACGGCCGCGCTCATCGAAGCCGAGCACCAACTCGCCCACGATCTCATCCTGAAAGCGAATGCAGCGCGCGCATTGGATGCAGCGTTCCTGATCGAGGAAGATCAATTCACCCAGGGGCACGTGCTTGCCGAGATGCATCTTTTCATCGTAAATGAAACGACTCTGGCCGGGGCCATGCGCCATGGTCAGATTTTGCAGCGGGCACTCCCCACCCTTGTCGCAAATTGGGCAATCCAGCGGATGGGAGGTGAGCAAAAATTCCACGGTGCCTTTTTGTCCGGCTGTTGCCTTTTCGGTCTGCGTCAGCACAACCATGCCTTCTTCCACTTTATTGGTGCAAGCGGTTTCAAGCTTGGGCAGGAACTGGATCTTGGGCTCGCCGTTTTCCATCACGATCTGGCCGGTGGCACGATCGCGCATCGGGCGTCCGATCTCCACCAGGCACATGCGACACATGCCAACGGGTTCCAGCTTGGGATGATGACAAAAGACAGGGATTTCGATACCAGCCAGTTTGGCTGCGTCTGCCACCCGGGTCCCTTCCGGCGCCGTTACCTGTATTCCATTAATTTTAAGAGTTACCTGGTTTGTCATGCCTTCTCCATGCCCTCGCTTTCGCGGACAAATAAAGGCGGCGCGTGCGAGGGGCTGACAGCATTCTTAAAATCCTGCGGGAAACGTTCGATACCCGTGACGACTGCCATGGTGGAAAACTCTCCCAGGGCACACAAACATTTTCCCTGAATTTGTTTGGCTACATTCAGTAAAAGTTCCACATCACTTTCTGTTCCCTGACCGCTGTGAATGCGTTCAGTGATGTGGGACATCCAATAGGTACCTTCACGGCAGGGCGTACACTTGCCGCATGACTCATGCCGGAAGAAATGTACTGTCTTATTCACCAGCCAATCCAGCGCGACGGTGTCATCGATGATGATCACAGAAGCAGAGCCAAGGTCCGCTTTGAGCGTACGGACTGTGGCATAGTCCATCGGGGTATCAAGGATCTTCTCATCATCGACAATGATCAGGGAAGAGGAGGCACCGGCCGGCATGATGGCTTTGACCTTGCGGGAATCCTGCACACCGCCGCCGTAGGTATAGATCAATTCACGAAAGGTGGTGCCCAGAGGTAATTCATAATTGCCGGGTTTGCGCACCCGACCCGAGAGGGAAAATATCTTTACGCCGGGACTATCAGCGGTGCCCATGGACTTATACCAATCCGCGCCATTGGCAAGAATGAGGGGTACATTGGCGAAGGTTTCGACGTTGTTGATCACGGTTGGCTTGCCATACAAACCCACCGCAGGCGGAAACGGTGGACGCACACGCGGCTGTCCGCGTTTGCCTTCCAGCGATTCAAGCAAGGCCGACTCTTCGCCACAGATATAGGCGCCCGCACCCAGATGGGTATAAATGCGCAGGGAATAATCCGTGCCGAAAAGTTTATCACCCAGCAGACCCGCGGCTTCCATCTCTGTCAGTTTCTCATCCAGGAAAGCCGCCAATTGCCAGAACTCCCCGCGCAGATACACGTAGGCAGCGTTCGCGCCGATCGCGTAAGAGGCAATCGCCACGCCTTCCAGGAACTGGAAGGGATTGCCTTCCATGATCTCGCGATCCTTAAAGGTACCCGGCTCGGACTCATCGGCATTGGCCACCACGTAATGCGGCCAGCTCTTATTGTCAATGAAAGACCATTTCATGCCGGTGGGAAAACCTGCACCGCCGCGGCCGCGCAGGCCTGAGTTTTTGACCACATCGGTCACTTCATTGGGCTTCATCTTGGTCACCGCATTTTTGAAGGTGGCAAACCCACCGTTCTTCTGATAAACATCGAGCTTTTCGAAGCCCGGTATATCACGATGACGCAGGAGCAGGTGTTCCATTATTTCACCTCCCTGCTGGCCGATTTACGCAGCACCGAGATCAACTCCAACGTGCGATCCACGGTCATATTTTCATGGTACTTGATGCCATCCGGGCCCTGGGTCTGGAACATGGGCGCTTTATCACAGGCTGCCAGGCAGGTCACTGCTTCGAGGGTCAGGAAACCATCCTCGGTCGTTTCACCAACTTTGATGCCCAGATTACTGCATAGCGAGTTCATGAATTCTTCTGCGCCACGCAAGGCACACGGCAGATCCGTGCAAACCTGCATCCGGTATTTGCCTTCTTTCCTATCGTGATACAGGGTGTAAAAGCCGATCAGCGCGGCCACATCGGTGTCTGTGATGCCAACGATCTTCGCCACATCCTGCATGGCTGCTTTGGTCACATAACCTTCCTCGCGCTGAGCCAGATATAACAACGGCATGACAGCTGAACGTTTTTGTTCAGGCGGATATTTTGCCAGGATTTGTTTTACTTCCTGCGGATATTTTGTTTCCAGACTCATCGGTCAATATCTCCGAGCACAATGTCAACGGACGCCAGAATCGCAACCAGATCCGCGACGAGATGTCCCTTTACGATCTTCGGCAATACAGATAAATTGTCAAACGAAGGTGTACGCCAATGCACACGCCACGGTTTGGGTCCTCCATCGCCTTCCATAAATACACCCAATTCGCCGCGCGGCGACTCCACCGCACTATAAATGGAGGCGTTCGGTGCCGGGAAACCTTCCGTCCATAACTTGAAGTGATGGATCAGTGCTTCCATGCTGACGCCAATCTCCGAACGCGGCGGCGCAACGAACTTACGATTATTACTGCGCACGGGCCCCATCGGCATTTTGTTCAGCGCCTGCTCCACAATCTTCAACGATTCGCGCATTTCCTCGATGCGCACAACATAACGTGCGTAGGTATCACCTTCGCTGCGCACCGGCACGTTGAAATCATACTGGTCATAGCCAGCATATGGGCGCGCCTTGCGCAGATCCCAGTTCACGCCGGAAGCACGTAGCATCGGTCCGGTCACGCCGTTCTGCAGGGCAGTCGCCGCGTCCATAACACCGATTCCAAACAAGCGGTCCAGAAAGAGCGGATTCTTCGTCATCAGCGCTTCGTATTCATCGATGCGCTTCGGGAAAACCTTGATGAAGTTACGCACTGCCGCTTCAAATTCGACCGGGACATCCCGCCATATGCCGCCAGGCCGGATATAAGTGGTCATCATGCGCTGGCCTGAACATAGCTCAAGGATATCCAGGATCATTTCGCGCTCGCGGAAACAATACAGGAACACGGACATCGCCGCCAAATCAAGGCCGAAGGTACCCACCCAGACCAGATGCGAGGCGATGCGCTGCAGTTCTGTCAGGATCACGCGAATGGACAGGGCACGTTCAGGCACATCCAAGTCCACCAATTTTTCCACCGCCATGCAATAGGCAAGGTTGTTGCCTGTGGTGTTCATATAATCCAGGCGGTCGCTCATCACTTCGGCCTTGAGATAGGTCTTGGCCTCCATGTTCTTCTCAATACCGGTATGCAAATAACCGATATCGGGAATGGCGTTGACAATCGTCTCACCATCCAGTTCGAGCAACAAACGCAGAACGCCATGCGTGGACGGATGCTGCGGTCCCATGTTCAACAACATGGTTTCGCCGGTCAAGGCGCGTTCTGAAACCAGGTGTTTATATTGATCAATACTTACTTCTTCAAGCTGAGCCATACTTATTCCTTTGCATAAGGCTTACGCTTATTGATCTCTTCGAAATTAAATGTGAACTGCGGCTCTTCATATCCAAGAGGAAAGTCCTTGCGCAGCGGATGGCCTTCCGTGCCTTCCGGCATCAGGATCCGGCGTGGATCCGGGTGACCTTCCGGCGTAATGCCAAACATGTCGAGCAGTTCGCGCTCACGCCAATTGGCAACTTCGTATACACGCGTCGCGGTCGGGATGACAGGCTGGTCGCCGATTAACGGAACCCGCAACTGTAGGGTGAGGTTGCGCGCCAAAGATGAAAGCTGATAGATCACATGAAAACGCGGCGACTGCTGCGGGAAGTAGTCCACCGCGGTCATCGCCGAGAGTAGTTCAAAATCATATTTATCGCGCAGGAGAGTCAGCGCCTCGATGATATCTTCCACTTTGACGAACACGTGCGTTTCACCGCGGAATTCTTCGAAGGTGACATTGAATTTTTCCTGCAACGCCTGAACGATCGTTTCGAGTTTTTTATCCATATTTACTGCCCCGTTATTGCGAAATTATCTCGAATTGCATTTCTCATCATCTCGCAATAACGTTATTTTGCTACCGCATCCTGAAACTTCTGACCCTTCACCTTCTCATACAGCGTGACCACACCATGGATCAGGGCCTCCGGGCGCGGCGGACATCCCGCCACATAGACATCCACGGGGACAATTTCATCCACGCCCTGTACCAGGGCATAGTTATTGAATACACCACTACAGGAGGCACAATCGCCCATGGAAATTACCCATTTCGGCTCAGGCATCTGATCGTAGAGACGCCGCAGCACCGGCGCCATCTTTTTCGAGAGTCTGCCTGCCACGATCATCAAATCCGATTGACGCGGGCTGGCCCGCATCAGTTCCATGCCGAAGCGGCTCATATCGAAGTGGGCAGCCTGCGCCGACATCATTTCGATGGCACAGCAGGCCAGGCCAAACAACATCGGCCACATGGCGTTGGTACGCGACCAATTGACAACATTTTCAAGGGTGGTTGTCACCACACCCATGTTACCCATTTTCTGCTCTATTCCCATTCGAGCGCTCCTTTCTTCCACGCGTAAATATAACCAACCAATAAGATCACAATGAAAACCACCATCTCGAACAAACCAAACAGTCCCAATTGACGGAAGACAATCGCCCAGGGCAGGAAGAAGATCACTTCAATATCAAACAAAATGAAAAGGACTGCAATGAGATAGAAGTGGACAGGCATACGCCGTGTCCCTTCGCCGTATGGGTTCATCCCCAATTCATAAGGCATGGCCTTCGCTGCAGATTGTTTTCTTGGTCCGAATAAAATCCCCAGTCCAATAGCGATCAGCGCAACGAGAGTCGCTAAAACGACCATCAGTGCGATTGCTACATATTCGAGCATTGTAACACCTCAAGAACGCCCTCACTGGACGTGTATTTGTGCTCCCTTGCACTTGCAAGTTCGGCAAAGTATAACATAAGAGACTTTTGAGGGCTAGTAAAAGTGGTACTTTTCACAAAATTGGTATGATTTGTCGTATTTGAGAAAAAGCCATGAAAACAATAGGTCACGTTTTCAACGTGACCTATCCAAGATAATCTCTCAATTGCCGACTGCGTGAGGGATGCCGCAGCTTCCGCAGCGCCTTCGCTTCGATCTGACGGATACGCTCGCGCGTCACATCGAAGTAACGGCTTACCTCCTCAAGCGTGTGATCTTTCCCATCCTTCAAACCAAAGCGCAGTTCCAACACTTCCCGCTCGCGTTCAGAGAGGGAGGTCAACGCGCTCTGTACCTGTTCGCGCAGCATCTGACGCGCCGCCGCTTCGATGGGAGAAGGCGCATCTTCATCCTCGATGAACTCACCCAAGGAACTGGAATCCTCGTCCCCCACCGGCCCTTCAAGTGAGACAGGCTCTTCGGCAGAGCGCAGCACACGATCGATCTTTTGTGTGGCGATATCCAATCTGTGTTGTAAGTCGGTGGGCAGCGGCACTTCTTCAGAATGGGCACGCAAAATGGCTTGCACATCCGAGGCAGGAAGATACCCAACTTCCAGCGCGAGTTCCTCGGTGGTTGGGTCACGTCCCAGTTCTTGAACCAGCGTGCGTTGAGTCCGCAGGATGCGCGTGATCGATTCAAAGAGATGCACCGGGATGCGAATGGTGCGTGCCTGCTCCGCGATGGAACGGTTGATGGATTGTCGTATCCACCAGGTGGCATAGGTGCTGAACTTGAAACCGCGGCGCGGGTCGAACTTGCCCACCGCGCGCAAGAGGCCCATATTACCTTCCTGGATCAAATCCAGGAACGAGATGCCGCGTCCCAGATAGCGCTTGGCAACGCTGACCACCAGACGCAGGTTGGCGCGAATCAACGACTGATTGGCTTCCACGGCACGGGATTGCGCCGCGGCTATCTCTTCGAGTAAATCCTCCTCTTCACACAGGTGACGGTATAACGTCCGTTGGTTCGGCAGTTGATGGTTCTGATTAAAATGCTTGAGCAGCCACTCCGCATACTTTAACGGGAACAGATAATGGCTGAGAAAGACGCTATAAGCCTTGCGGGCGAAGTCATCCCACAGTTCATCCGTACCCCACGTTCCGTTATCTAAAAATGCACGCAGATAAGAAGGCGCATCCGATTGCCAGCCTGCATGCAAGGCCTGCGCCTCGCCCAGCATCATACCGAAGTCCGGCAGGTCGTGGTCCAGGCGTTCTGCATCTTCCGTCAGGCGTTCCCAGGAGGTGGTCATCTCGGAGATAATGGCATGATAAATGGCACAGGTGATGGACAGATCATTCGGGTGTGGCCGGCGGCGGAGTACCCCTATCAGACGATTGGCTTCGATCATGGTCGCCAACCTGAACTCACTATCTGCATCCAGCAGCTTGACCTTTCCGATATCGCGCAGATAAAGCCGCACCGGGTCTTCAGAGATCTCAGCCGCGATCGCTGGATTCTTTAGATCGGTCAGGTCATCTTCGAAAGGCTCCTCTTCCTGTTGAGCAAGCAGGCTTACATCCGGGTCAGCCACTTCATCTCCGATCAATACCATTTTTTGAGGATCTTCGTCCTCACCTGCATTCTTCAAGCGCGCTTCATCCCCGGATACCTGATCGGCATCCGCCGCAGGGGCTCTACTGACTTGGCGTTTTTCTTTTTCTGAAGAGGCGCTCTTCTTTGAAATCATGATCCCTTTCTTAACCAGACGTCAACACATTTGAATTGTTACGAAAGAGGATATGTATGCTCAAAACAAAACCCGTATTTTGAAGCCTATTGTAACCGCTTTAGGGACATCTTTCGATAAGCCTGATCCAGATCCCGCAGCAATTTCGTATGTTTTAACACCAGATCCTGGTAGGAAGCCGCACGCAAATCCCCACCTTGATACGCTTCTTCCTGCAAAAAACGCAATTGGTTCAAATTTTCACCGGCAGCCATACGACGCAATTTGATGATACCACGCAATAATTCTTCCAATTGTTTCTCTTCGGCACGCTCTTGTTCCTGGTTCTGCGCAATCAATTCACGAGAAAGTCCCTGCAAGGAGGCCGGCATGGACTCCACTACGAAATCATGCTGTTCGGTCTTATCCTGCTGCACGGCCTCACGGATCAAGCCGAACAACATTTGATGATCGGTGGATTCAAAATCCTGCGCGGCCAGGGCGATCAAGCCACATTCCTGCAGCAGACGGTCGAGACGATAAAGTAATTCCGGCTTTTCGAACAATACGCCGATCACATAGGCCTCGATCTTTTTGCTGGAGGAGACCGCCACCGCGACCCTGGACGTTTCGCTTCCGGCTGGCTGGCGTGTTCGTTCAGACGGCCTGCGGCGTCTCGTGCGCGGAGGCTGAGGCTGGGTACCGATCAACGCGCGTTCATCCACCCGCAACAGACGCGCCAATTGCTGACGATAGGTATCGCGTTCCAGGGCATTGGGCAGATCTTCGATCAGTGGCAGGACCTGGGCGGCGATCTGATTCTTCACCTTCGGATCGTTGAGCTTCTGACCCGCTGTCAAGGTTTCCATCACATGCGTGACAACCGGCTTGGCATTCTCGATCAAGCGCGCCCATTCCTCTTTATCGCGCGCCACGATTTCATCCGGGTCCAGATCATCCGGCAGGGAGGCCACGCGCAGATCGGCTTGCAAGCGCGCTTCATTGCGCAGCAGGCCGCGCGCATCGAAGCCCAATTCGCCTTCACGATCCATAGCGTTACGGGCCGCGTCCAGCCCGCGCAATACCGCCTTTTGTCCGGCGGTATCCGGGTCGAGGGCCAGCACGATCCTGCGTGAGAAACGTTTGAGCAGACGCAGTTGATCTTCAGTCAACGCGGTGCCCATCGGCGAGACCACGTTTTCATAGCCGGCCTGATGCAGCGCGATCACATCCAGATAGCCCTCGACGATCACCGCCTGGTCAGCCGTGCGAATCGGCTTGCGAGCGCGATCCAGGCCATAGAGCAGCTTTCCCTTGGTAAAGATCGGCGTTTCAGGGGAGTTGAGAAACTTGGGCATATCGTCCGGATCGATGATGCGCGCCCCAAAGCCGGCCATCTTTCCGTTCTCATCGCGGATGGGAATCATGAGGCGATTGCGGAAGCGATCATAATAGCCGCCGCTCTCGCGTTCGCTAAGCATGCCGGCATCCAGCAGATCCTGATGCGAGTATCCGCGTCCGCTGAAATGAGTCAGGGCTGAGTCCCAGGCGTTCGGTGCGTAGCCCAGACCGAAGGTTTCGATGGAAGCGTCCGTCAGTCCGCGTTTTTGATGCAGATAATCCAATAGTGCCGCATTGTCCAACAGATGTCGGCGATAAAAGATCAGCGCGTCTTCCAATAATGTGCGCAGTTGATCATAAGCTTCCCTCTGTTCCGGGCTTTCCTTTACATAAGCAGGCACGTCCACGCCGGCCCGTTCGGCCAGTTTGTTGAGCGCTTCCTTAAAATCGAGGTTCTCGCGCTTCATCACAAACTTGAAGATGTCGCCTCCTTCATTACACTGACCGAAGCAACGCCACGTCCCCGACTCCGGCCAGACGACGAAGGCAGGTGTATGTTTGTTCTCGTGGAAGGGACAGAAACCGGTATAGTTCTTGCCAGCGTGGCGCAGTTTGACACCGGCCTCCGAGACAAGGTCCACGATATCGATTCTGGATTTGATCTCATCAATAGCAGACATGTAAATGAATTATAGACTTGATTGAATGGAAGCGCAAATTAGGGAGTACCACCAGATTGGATGAACTTGAAGTTTGGTTTTTGAGCACAAATTGATCGAAGCGCTCGGCGATTTTATAAAGCGCACATCACTTGATGCCCGGTGAACATTGTATTCCCATTAAATAAGCATCTCCATGTAAAAAATTTTGCATGGAGATGCCAGCTCTCCGGGTTACCTTGTCTGACCCCTTGCAAGATCAGGTTTGGTCCCGTAGTTTTCCAGCATGTCAGAAGGTTCTCTCCTTTCCCCGCTAAAGATGAGATTACAATGCTACGACCATGGTCACCATGCGTTGATAACGCAGTTTCGGATGGGCCGGCTGTTGATCCATATTCTGATCAGATGTATTCCCGGTCAGCAGATCACGCAGCGCGGTATACACATCGTCCAGGAAGGCCACCAGGACGGGCCGGACCGTTTGCCAGGCATCGATCAGCGCCTGGCGCGTTTGCGGGCTATAGACCAGCAACAAAAGTAAGATAACCAGCAAGATGAGCATGTATCTACCTGAATAAGCCATCACACCTCCAATCCGCTCATTAAATAGAGCGCACCATCAAATCACTGCTCGTGCTAGGAGTAACGATGGGAGGCAGGGGCTGTTATGTCGTAAAGTTAAGGGGAGTTTTTAATAACCAGGACTGGCTTGCAACATACTGACCAAAATCACACTCTGCAGTTTTCCACTGCCAGAACCATCCTGGATCAAAAAGTAATCATCCAATTCAGGAATGGTCACACCGACCTGGACCAACTCCTGCTGCTGGGAACGTAACACCGGCAGGATTCTGGCCTGTGCGTTGTCATCCTGCATGGACTTAAACTGAACCAGCATTTTTTGATAATTTTCCACGGCCCGGGCGCGACGTCGCTCATCACCAGAGACCGCCACCAATTCACTGACCCGCCGTTCGGAGAGCGTCAGGTCCACGCCCAATTGATCGCGCGCAAAAGTCCGCCAGGCAGTCTCACTGGTTAACTTCAAACCATATAAGGTATCACCGGGCAGGGCGCGCTGCGCCGCCACGGTGGCCGTAAAAATGAACATCAGCACCAGGATCGCGATCGTGGAACTCCACTGCCAGGTTAGAGAAGGCGCCGGCTGGATTTGCGGATGTTCCCGCATGTAGGCATTCAGATGTGTACGGTTATTGGATTTGAAAACCGGGGAAGGCCGTATTTCTGCGCCTTGGGATAGCCTGGCAGCCACCTGCAGCAGAGGCGACAACTCCGCGGCATACTCCGGGTAGCGTGCCAGCACTTCCTCGATGGTGGCTTCGCCGCTTTGGACCAGGTCCAAAGATTCATCCAGGATTGTTTCAAGTTCGTTCATATGACCATTTTTCCTTCCAACTGCTTTGCCAGCGCTTGCAAACCTCTCATTTGCAGGGCGCGGATGGCTCCTTCGCGCTTGCCCAACTGCCGGGCAATCTCAACGTTTGACATTCCTTCGATAAACTTCAAGGTCAGCACCTGTTGTTGATCATCGGTTAACGTCAGGATGGCTGCCTTGATCGATTTCATTTCAGCCGACAAATCAATGTCAGTCTCGACCGCTTCCGCATAATCCGGTTGTGAAAGCTGTACGTCTTCCAGGGCCGTCATGGACTTACGCGTGCGGTAATGGTCAATGACCGCATTATGAGCAATGGTATAAAGCCAGGCCAGATAAGGCGTCCGGCCAAAACGAAAGCGCTTAAGGTTGCTCCAGGCTTTCAGGAAAACCTGCGAGGTAATATCTTCAGCCGTCTGCTGATCCTCCACGCGAAAATAAACGAAGCGATAAATGCGCTCCATATACGCATCATATAACTGTCCAAAGGCTTCTGCTTTGCCTTCCTGTGCCTGCAGCACAAGTTGGCGTTCGTTTGCCAAGGGCATCCTGGACTTTTTATGATTTACTGAATTCAACTAACGTCACCTCATATAACGAACGGATTCTTAAACTGTTATGATACAACGCCCTCCCATACCCGGGTAGAGCGTTGTGATCTATAGAAACCGTGCAAATCTTGAAGAGCCTGCGCTCAAAAGAAGAGCTGCCATCTTGCGTTGCAATTCTAACCTATTTTCCCACTGTTTCTCATCTTACGCTCTACTGGAAAACCCGAATAGCGCGGGAAAAACCCTAGGAAGGAGAGAGCGCCTCCTTTTCGTCTGAAAGCACAAATTTTCCCCGAATTAAAACAAAAACGGGGCAATCCATGGATTGCCCCGCGGCCCGGCATGGGATTTCCTAATCATCCGGATTGATCGCCTGGCTGGAATTGCAATTGTGGCCGCTCTGGCTTTGTGCATTATAAGCATCCAGTTGCGCCTGATATAACGTCTGGTCGGCCACCGATAGACGATAGTGATCCAGGTTCACCCGCGCGCCACTGACCGGGTGGGAGCCCAACTGATTCATGGCCAGGAAATTACCGCTTGATCCTGCCAGCACAACGGTGTAGATCGCCGCCAGAACAGCAAGGCTGATCAGCACGGAAATAACGACTCGAGTCATTGGCTTGGACATAATTTTCTCCTTGCGAATATCTGTTGTCGACGAAGCTGGACTTCCTCACGAAAGCCCTGAGTGTAATGAATGGGTTGGTTACCGATGGACTTCCCCGCTTGGACTTATAAAAATTATACCCATTTGCATCCACTTTGACAACAAAAACTCATGTCCCCTTAATCATATGGTTCGTAGAAAACCTACCGGGAGGGGTTCAACTGGCCGAGCAGGGTCCCCAGATCAAAATAAAGCCGCTCGCCAAGGATGGCTCCGTCTTCCATGGGAAACACAATGGTCAGCGGCAGGTTGATCTTCTTTCCACCGGGCTCGACGCCCATCCATTTGCCCTGATGCGTGCCGCGCAACACGGATTCTTCGACCACACCGGCCTCACTGATAAAGGCGTTGATCAAATCAAAGGTGGCATCCGGCACGCCCTCGAACAACCCGGAATAGAAGGAAGCCACCGCTTCTTTGCCGCGATACTCTTCTCCGGTGGCCATAACCTTATAGACCGGTTCCTCGCACAGGGTTGCAAGCAGCCCCTCGAGGCTGCGACGGTTTTCCGCCAGCACATTCTTTTGCCACAGACGCTTGTTTTTGTGCAAAGACATTTTGCCTCGCTTGATCGCTGTGCCTAAAAGCCTTCCAGCTTGGAGAGGTCGGCTACGCCGCGCGCCAGCCCTGCGACCTGTCCCACCAGCGCCAGCCGGTTCTCACGGACAGCCTGATCCTCGGCCATGACCAGCACCTGGTCAAAGAAGGCGTTGATGGCGGGGATCAACTCCAGCACGATGTTTAATAGTTCATCCACCGTGACCGGTCGACCATGGATATTGGCTTGCAGGGCATGATGCAGTTCCTTCTCTGCTGCCTCACTCATCAACACTTCGATAATGGACGGCAGTTGATCGATGCCCAGCGGTGATGAACGGATGATGCGCACACAACGCGCAAAGGCCGGCAGGATCGTGGACCAGTCCTCGCGTCCGACCCACGCCTGAAGCTGCTTCACCGCCCGGGCCGCCGCGGCCGGGTCAGCCGATTGCTCCGCCAGCACCGCATCGACCACATCATATTTATAGCCGGCCTCTTTCAGGACCACCGACAAACGTCCGGTCAGGAAGTCCAGGATTTGTTGCTGTGTTTCGGGATTGACTTCGATGGGCTGTGTCTTGGCCGATTCTTTTACCGCCTGTGCCAAATCAAAATCAAAGTCGTGTTCGATGAGCGGCTGCACGATGCCAATCGCCGCGCGGCGCAAACCGAACGGATCTTTCGCGCCGGTGGGCGCCAATCCCGCGGCGAAGAGACCGACTAGAGAATCCAGGCGATCGGTCAAAGCCAGACCCACGCCGATTTTCGATTCCGGCACAGTTTGATATTGTTCGCTGATGGCGGTCGCGACATCTTTAGACTCGCCACTGCGCAAGGCATATTCGCCGCCGATGATGCCTTGCAATGAAGTCATCTCGGTGACCATCTGCGTGACCAGGTCCGCCTTGGACAGATACACCGCGCGTCCAATCCTTTGATCAGCGCGATATCACTAAAGCCCAACATGCCACCCACTTCCGCGCCGAGCTTCAACATGCGGTCGGATTTATCCAGATAAGAACCCAGCTTGGTATGGAAAGTCAACTTGGCGAGCCTGGGACGATATTCTTCCAATTTGAGTTTGAGGTCTTCGCGCACGAAGAAGTTGGCATCCGCAAAGCGCGCCCCGAGCACATGTTCGTTGCCCTGACGGACGATGTCGATGCCGATGTCGTCGCCGTTGCGGATGGCGATGAAGTGAGGCAGGAGTTTGTGTTCTCCCTCACCCTGCCCTGCGGGCTTCCCTCTCCCGCGGGGAGAGGGGGATTCCACGGGAAAATATCGTTGATGTTTCTTCATCACCGAGATCAAAACCTCGCGCGGCAAGGACAGGAATTCTTCGTTGAAGCCGCCCATGACCGCGGTGGGCATTTCGACCAGATTGGCAACCTCTTCAAGTAGGGGCGACTGGCCAGTCGCCCCTACAAAATCGAATGATCGCTTCCCCACCGACCAGAGAGGCGGCTTGCTTGACTTGTTCCACGATGGAAGCTTTGCGTTCTTCCTTATCAAGGAGAACGCCCGCTTCACGAATCACATCAAAATATTTATCTGCTGAAGAAATCTGGATTTCAGGCGAATCATACGGGCGCAGTCCACGCGTGACATTACCGCTAACAACGCCTGCATATTCAAATGGAATCACCGTATCGCCCAACAAAGCCAGATACCATCGGATCGGACGGGAGAAGGCGGCGCCCGATTTATTCCAACGCATGGACTTCTCGAACTTGATGCTCTCGACCAGTTTGGGCAGGGCTTCAGCCAGGACTTCAGGGGTCGGGCGTCCTTTTTCCTTGACCACCGCGAAGACGTATTTGCCTCCGCCTTCTTCTCGAATTTGCAATTCTTTGGTGTCAACTTTATTCTTCTTCGCAAAACCGAGACCGGCGGGTAACGCAACCCCGTTTTTATCGAAGGCTTTATCCGCGGGCGGGCCTTTGACCAGGTCTTCGCGGTTCGGCTGATTTGGGGCGAGAGCGTCGATGGAAACGACGAGCCGACGCGGGGTCGCGAAGACGCGTATCTCCCCATGTTCCAGATAAAGTTCATCCAGCAGAGTCGGCATCCGTTGGGTCAGTTGCGCGTGAGCGGTATCAACGTCGCTTGCCGGTAATTCTTCAACACCGATTTCAAATACAAAGGATGAAGGATGATTTATGAAGGATGATTTTGCAGATGGTTTTACTTCACGCGAAGCGTTCATCCTTCCGCTTTCATCCTTTAAGAGTGGATACTCTTGCTCTTTCCTCTGTTCTTCATATCCCTCTGCAACGCGTCGCGCCAGTTCGCGCATACGACGAAAAAAAGCCTGACGTTCGGCCACGCTGATGGCGCCGCGCGTATCCAATATATTGAAAGCATGCGAGCATTTGAGCACGTAATCATGCGCCGGCAGGATCAAGCCCTGGGCGATACAGGCATCCGCTTCGGCGGAATAGAGATCGTACATGGCGCGCACGCGTTCCACATCGGCGGTCTCGAAATAATATCTGGAATGTTCGAACTCCTCGCGGCGGCGGATCTCCCCATAAGTCACGCCCGCGCCCCATTCTTCATCCCAAATGGCCTTGGCGTTGTTGAGCGCGATCAGGATGCGTTCCAGCCCGTAGGTGATCTCGACCGAAACGGGATCGAGCGTTACGCCGCCCATCTGCTGGAAGTAGGTGAACTGCGTGATCTCCTGCCCGTCGAGCCAGACCTCCCAACCCAAACCCCAGGCGGAGATGGCAGGCTGTTCCCAGTTGTCCTCCACGAAACGGATGTCGTGCTGACGCGGATCGATGCCGAGCGATTTGAGCAACTCGAGATACAGTTCCTGCGGCCCCTCCCGCGTACCTGCGCCCGCGGGATCTGCGGCGGGGTCAGGCTTGAGAATCACCTGAAACTGTGTATGCAACTGAAAGCGATTGGGGTTCTCACCATAACGCCCGTCATCGGGACGCACCGATGGCTCGACGTAGGCCACGTTCCACGGTTCGGGTCCGAGCACGCGCAGGAAGGTGTTGGGATTTATCGTCCCGGCGCCCACCTGGGTGTAGTAAGGCTGGGTGATCAGGCAGCCATGCGCCGCCCAGAAGTCTTGTAGTTTGAGGATGATTTCTTGGAAGGAAGAGTTTGGCATTTTTCGATTTAGGATTTATGGATTGGCGGTCGAGTATCCCGAATATTTTTAGAGGGTGTATCGAGACCGCGGGAAGATTATAACTGATGGTTAATGGAAGATGGATAATGGAAGGGTATTTCAAGAGAGTATCAGAATAATTGTGTAAATGGGTTATCCTAAAGAGAGAAAGGAAAACCCATGAGAGAGAAAAGGAGCAAGAACAAGAAAGACATTCAAGCCCATATGCCAAGTGCCGAGGAAGTTGCGCAGGAACTGGGGAAAGCGACCTCCATCGATGATTTTTATGGGAAAGACGGCATCTTTGCCAGGCTGTTCTCGAAGACGATCGAAGAGATGCTGGAGGCGGAACTGACGGCTGAGTTGGGATATGAGCGGTATGAGGCCGAAGGACGCAACTCGGGCAACAGTCGCAACGGGTCCTATACACGCAAGATGCGCACTTCTGGGGGGGATGCCGAGATCAAAGTGCCGCGGGATCGCAACGGTGAATTTCAATCGGCGCTGCTGAAGAAGAACAGCAACGAGATCGAGCAGAAGATCACCGCGATGTATGCCAGAGGCATGTCGACGCGTGACATCCAGGCTATGCTGACCGAGCTGTACGGGATCGATGTGTCACCCGATACGATCAGTGCCATCACCGACAAGGTCTGGCCGCTGGTGGAAGTGGAGAAGCCTGGCAGAGGTGTATGCCATTTTGTACCTGGATGCCATCCACCTCAAGCTCAAGCGGGATGGCAAGATCAAGAACGTGGCTGTCTACAATGTCCTGGGTGTTGATCTGGACGGTCAGCGCGAGATTTTGGGTCACTGGGTCGGGGAGGGAGGAGAAGGCGCCAACTTTTGGCTCTCCGTGGTGACTGACCTGCAAAATCGCGGTGTTCAGGATGTTTTGCTGGCCTCCATCGATGGTCTGAGCGGTTTCAAGGAGGCCATCCAGTCCGTTTTTCCGCAGACCCAGGTGCAGCGCTGCATCATTCACCAGATCCGCCAAAGCCTGAAATATGTGGTCTGGAAAGACCGCAAAGCCTTCACGGCGGATCTGAAAACGGTCTATCAGGCAGCTACGCGTGAACAAGCCGAAGCCAACCTGCTACAATTGGAACAAACCTGGGGCAGCCAGTATGGCACTGCTATTCGCTCCTGGCAAAACAATTGGGAGGATCTGGCAACTTTCTTTGAGTTCCCCAGGGAGATCCGGCGCTTGATCTACACCACCAACAGTGTGGAAGGCTATCACCGCCAACTACGTAAAGTGATCAAGACCAAAGGCTCCTTCCCGACTGAACAGGCAGTGCGCAAACTGCTCTACCTGGCAACCCTGAACATCACCAGGAAATGGACTATGCCTATCCAGAACTGGCCGCGAATCCTCAACCAGTTAGCCATTCGCTTTGCAGAGCGGGTACCCGTATGAACCATTTCTGCCACCCGCTTCTCGAGGCTAGCCTGCGCCTGACGGGCCTCAAGGGGAAATGCGCTCCGCTCCCCTTGACCCCCGTTGCGCCGCAGACTGTTGATCCAGAAGCACTGGCAGAAAAAACATTTGTTGTGAAAGTCCCATTTACACAATGTTCCTGACATACCCTATATCAAGGAGTTTTTTCTCTACAAGATTCTGACTTGCAGGATTGAGCTTTGTTTGAGCATACACCCAACCCAACGGATTGATTTCAATACCTAACTTGCGGGCCGACAGTGCATCGGTAACACTCCCAATGTTAAAAGTCCCGCCAGTGCACGGGTTACATGTTGTGTGTGACAACCGTCATTCGTGGATACAGCAATGACGGTTACTTACCTTCGACAGGCTCAGGTCACCGCTTCAAGAATGGATAGGGCCAACGCTTGAAGATACGACCCTGGCGATAGGCAGTGAGTTGTCCGCGTTTTGTGTCGAGTTGCACTTTAACCTATTCTCCTTTCACACGTTTGCCGACGTAGAAGGTCTGGCTGAGCAAATGTAGATTGCCATGAGCCGTGACCTGTCGGAAGAACGTAATGGATCCTGCCGCAATCTGCAAAGGTTCGGTGGGGATGACATAGTTGGGTGGCAGCTTGCGGATTTTGATGTGTCTGCGATGTTGGGCCGGGGTCAGGCCGCCGAGACGCGCTTGAGTGTGCTGGGGATTGACGGTCTCCTGCCAGCGATGCAGCTCGCACCGCAAAGCGCTGACCCGAGAGTAGTGGCGCTGGAACAGGCGCACTTGGAACCAGCCATTGTAGTTCTCGATACTGCCATTGTGTTGGGGCTGGCCAGGCGGGACAAAGCGCAGGCAGAGACGCAATACCCGGGAGAGGTAGTGCGCGGCTGGACCCCAGCCGACGATTTCCCGGGCGTTATCGAACTGGACTTGCTCGGGGAAGCCGAGGGTCTTCCAGCACTCGCCCAAAAAGTCAAGAATGACCTCCATTTTGCGGGAACGGTACAGTTTTTGGTACACCGCACCGTCGTAGGCGTCTTTGCAGGTGAAAATATAGTAGCGTTGCCGGTTGCCTTTGAGATACAGCGGACCGACCGCATCGACCTGATGCAGTGGGTTGGAGTAATTGGCTTGCGGCTTGGGATAGGTACTGCGAGCCAGATAAGGTGCCAGACGCACCTGCGGAACCGTTTCACCGTTGCCTTCCAGCACCCGCTCCACGGTCCGGACACCGGGCAAAGGATAGATGTGCAAGATCTGAAGTTCGGCTAAAATCGAACTGGCCCCAATGAGACTGTCGCGTGTGCCTGGATGCGTCTGGGAAGCCAGCCTGCGGCGAATGCCCACGATCGTCCGTTCGAGTTCGGGTGAGATCCTCCGAGGTTGTAGGTTGGATCGCGTTAGATCGAACAGCCCGTTGGGGCCCTGGCTGCGATAGCGACGCCACCAGAGGTGAAACCACTTCCGGGAATGACCGAGCATTTGGCAGATCTCTTCGACCGATCGACCGGCTAGACGGAATTTGACCGCTGGTTGGCGGTCTGCAAGTTCGTTGTCCATAGTTGCCTCCGTTGGAAAACCGAGGACGGTTGTCACACACAGCAACTATAGCGGAAAAAAGCATGCCAAAATTCATGATCGATTTCGGTATGTCATCACTCACCGCCAAAAATGTAACCGATGCACTGGCGGTTCAATTAATGTTGATGTCACCCATGCACTGGCGGTTGAGTGTTACCTTTCCACTGTCGGCCCGCACATTAGCATATTCTCCATTGGGATCAAAAATAATTTGTCCTATCTTCAGAGTCTCTTTATCATCGAAACGCAAACTAAAAACAGACTTTGATATGATTTTTGTGGTATTAGATTTCCCTGTTCTCGTCATACCAAATAAAGCGGTTTTTTGCTCAAGCAAATCTGCTGGACTAATGCTAACCTCTACATTTGAGATTCCTTGAAAATCTCGATTGGTTGAAGCATAACGAATTTCGCCAATTGGTACCCGCGAATGATTTCGCAAATCTTAAATCCTATCGGGGTCTTGATAGTTTACTATTTCTTTCAGAGCACCAGCATTGGGCTTAAGTACCTTCAACCCCCTATTCGGGTAATAATTTGAAAGATCGCTACCAAATCGTAAATTGAGTACATTTGTATCCAATGGATTGTGTTCCAGGAAAAAAGTTCCAATCACACGACATTCAATACCTGCAAACGAAAGTAGATTGTGCGTTTGAGCATCCATTGAACTTGAGCTATCCCAGTGTTTTTCTATTTCCCCGCTTACTTTTTGAGCGCTTTGAACCCTAATACGCTCAGCTTCAACGTCTCCGGGTAATTGTGCAGAGTCCATTACTCGAAGCAGGATAATGGAACTGTCCTCAAGTTTATAGTCTATATCTGTATCAGGATTAGAGATTATTGACGCGATCAAAAAACTAAAGACTCGGTATACCCCCAACTTTTTGCCTATGGTGATCATGAATTTGAACTAAAGCTGTTCCATAACTTATTGAATAAACCTCTCCAACATATTGAGAAGATTGAATAAGTTTATTAAGCCACCTCTTGGCAGCGTCAACTAATTTGCTTTGTTCCTTTGCATTAATTCCCTGTTCAAGCATACTACCCTCCTCTGAAGGGCTTTGATGGTGCAATACGATTATAAGTCAATTACCCCACATGGCCTGGTGGATTTCCAAATTCCAATCTCGCCCAAGGATAAGGATTCCGTCTTATTACCGCAAGATTTCTCATTGTTCGGCCATTCCTTATCACTTTTTGTGCGGCAAAAGCAGAGTTTCAATAGGGGTTTTGCTTTGGCCATAATGCTTCCCGCCGAAATGGGCTGGTGAAATTATACAACCGAAAACCAAAGCCATTTCATGCCAGCCTCATTGCGAAAATTAATTGGTTCATTGTGAAGTGGTGAGTCGGTTTCCTGCGTGAGACCCATCTTGCAGGAATGGGTCACCGATATTCGGGATCAATGTCTCGGTGCCAGGGTCCCATTTTTCTTCAAGCAATGGGGCGGCGTACACACCTGGGCCTGCGGCACGGTGCAGGCGAAAAAAGCGGGCAGGAAGAACCCTAGAAGGAAGAACGTGGGATGAGATGCCAGGAAATTTAGTGAAGGTATAAAGGAAAGGCCTGTCTGCGTGGCAAGTTCGCTCCCAGTTCGAGTAAATATGGACGCTTAGTTGGTAAGAATTAAATTAAAATCCATATGCAAGAAACACACCCAGCGTCGACGTAATCAAATACCAATATATGCCTAAAACTAATTGTTGATACGTATTACTGTGATACTTCGCTTTTTCCCTGGCGGCAGACCGTTAGAACATCCTCCAGAAGTTGAAACAGCTATAATTTTGAAACCCGTACCACTGGGAGCCGGTCCAATCCATGCCTGCCCTCCTGTCCCCTGAAACTGGAAATAGTAGGGCTGATTTGGTGTCTGTAGTGGCTGAACAAAAACACACAATTTGTTCCCTTTCGTCGCGTCGTACCATCTGATTCTCACGGAAACTGGACATGTGTCTCCCTTTGGACAATTCTTCTTGAAACCGTCATCAGGCGAGATAATTCTGATTATTTCTTTTGGATTAACGGGAGGAGGTGGTTGAACTATAGGTGCTTCGTCTTCCCGATCATCACTGGGACTTTCACACCCTGAATCAGAAGGATAATCGATCTCTCCATCTCGATCATCGTCGATCAAATTCTCGCATTGCTTGAACTCGGGGGGAATCAAAGTTGTAAACCCCTCATATTTATCCGTGCCAAGAATAATTAGTGCACTAGGGACCCATCCAAGCAGGTTGTTATTGATGCAATCCACCTGACTTTCGGCTATTCCATAGCTATCATAGCCTTTGCTGATATTAAAATCGCGGGCACAAATATAGAATTCGGCATCCGATTTCCCCAACACCTTCGACAAGGAAGGATCAAAATAGTAAGAGACGGGGCCAGGCGTACTAAAAGTACCGCGCTGATACTGAAAGGGTGTAACAGTGGGAGTCGCCGTCTGCGTGGCAGTTGGCCTCGCACTAGGGGTTTCGGTCGCGGTGGAAGTGGCAGTCGGAGTTGAAGAGGAAGCAGGAGTTGGTGTTTCTGAGGGAAGGGAAGAAGCGCAGGCGGAAAACAAGGATATTACCAGACAAGTAACAATGAACAATTTCTTCATCATCCCAACCTCCTTGGTTCCTCAGAACGGAGCCAACCCACCAATCTGACACTGTCAGATCATTCCATAAACGCTATTCTCGCGCGTCTTTTCAATTTTCCTGAGACGAAAATTATACTCAGTAGTTCACGAAACGGCTTGAACATGGTTAACTTGGCTCCAACCAAGGAGACCAAAGCCCATGTCCAAGCCTACCGCCAAGATTACCCGAACAATCCGTTCCGAGCAAGTCCTAAACGCCTTTGTGGAGGTAGTTCGCAAGAACTTGCCACTAGAAATGAAAAACACACGGATCACTGCGGAAGATATGATTTATATGTTGGCCTATGCAAATCTCCATCGTCTGAGTATCGAATCAGCATGTCAAGAGTTGCAGGAGCGCCATCCGGCAATCGGCTGCGGGAGGTGTTGGCAGAAGCGTTGCCAGATCGAACTGGTATACAACGTATGTTGAATAGCATGTTTCGTCAGCAACTCCATCCAAGCCTCTGGAAATGCAAACGTGATTTCAACATGGCGATTGACCTGACGTTGATCCCGTATCATGGTCAGCCATACGAAGACAAGAAGGAAATTGTGCGCGGTCAACCCAAGTCTGGGACAACCCATTTTCATGGATACGCCACGGTTTCCATCGTGCGTGATCATCGGCGTTACGTAGTTGCCTTGCGGTTCATTGAATACGGCGAAGCAATGTCCGAAATCGTCCGTTGGCTGATAAAACGGCTAAAATCGCTCAAAATTCGCATTCGCCGCGTGTTTTTGGACAAAGGTTTTTGCTCCAAGCTGGTTTTCAAGGTTCTGGGACAGCACAAATTGAGTTACGTGCGTGCCCATTCCTGTACGAGGCAAATCGGGTGGCGTGCGGACATTGTTTCAAGGCAAGTCCCGCGAAACCACTTATACCTTCAATAGTCCGAACACGGTCGATACACCGTTCAAGCTGTGGTGGTGAAGCGCTATTCCAAAGGACGTTATGGACGACACAAGGCAAGTGGTTTGCCTACGCCGTGGCGGGACTGTCAGCGGGAGCTTGCCTGCCCAGGTTTTTGAATCTATCGCCAACGTTTTGGGATCGAGTCCAGTTATCGGCAGATGAATCAGGTGCGTGCACGGACTTCAACCCGTAATCCCGTGATCCGCTTGCTATTGGTCGGCTTGGCTTTTGTCCTATTCAATCTTTACATTTCTTTACGCCAAAATTTATCCTCTGCTCTCAAGCATCCATTGCAATTACCAAAGCATTTTTGGTTATCTTTGCGTCGTTTGGCTCTCTTGCTCAGTCGTGCGATTGTACGTTTGTGGGGCCTGACTGAGATCATTCAACATCAACCTTGTTTTGCGCTTTCGTGAAGTACTGATACTCCTATAAATGACAGATTCCCTGTTATGGAACATCTTCCGCACAGCGGAAGCCCAGATAATCATACGCGCTGTTGTCAATGATGTTCAATGCGCGGTAATAGGTTGTAAGATAAGATTCCAAATCGTTATTCCATGATCCGCCCCGCAGGATACGGTCTCCCCTGACACTTAGATCCTCTCGCCCATCTTGAGGGTCATATGGATATGGCTGATCCAAGCTACTTACCCACTCCCAAACGTTGCCGGCCATATCCAACACACCGAAGGGGCTAACACCTTTCTCATAACTACCCACAGCCATAGTATCTCCAACATAGTTATTGTAATTGGCATATGCTTCATCTATGCTTGCATTACCCCAGGGGTAGGTGCGTGCATCCGCATCGCGCGCAGCCTTTTCCCATTCGGCTTCAGTGGGTAAACGCGCGCCACGCCATTCACAATAAGCTTTCGCCATGAACCAGTTTACAAAAACAACCGGATAGTCATCGAAGTCCGGATTGCCGTAGTAGCTAGGTCGAGTTTCGGAACTACTGTTTGTTGGGGGCAGACAAGCACCCGCATCCACACAGGCTTTGTAAAAGGCATTGGTCACCTCATATTTGTCAATATAATAGTTCCCCAGATCCATCATTTGCGCGGGTCCTTCGAAATAAAATCCATCATTGCTACCCATTGTAAATTCCCCGGCTGGGATCAGTACTATTGGTACACCTACGGCATCTTTGGTTTGCCGCGGCATGCCGATTTCCTGCAAACACTTATTCTGAAATACGCCTGGAATTAACACAAACTGACCCGGGGAAATACCATGGATGGGTGTTCCATCAAAATTCTTGATCAAGGGATAATTATTTCCACCAATCCCAAATCTTTCAGCAATTTCAGACAGATCCTTATCACCTTCATGAATAGTGTAAACACAGTCTACCAACGCTTCAACAGGAGGCGAAACGACGATAGTAGCTATATCCGTCGGTGGTGGATTGGTACTTGTAGGTGAAGGCGTGCTGTTGGGAGTTACCGTCTCACGAACTCCTATAGTTGGGGTAGGTGGCGGAAAAATGGGCACGGCCCATGAGACAAACCATAAAACGACAATAAGAAGTCCAGCACCGATGACACCGAGGAAGGGTACCGCTTTAGGCAAGGCCAACTTGAATGAATTGAAGGATTTGGAAAAATTCTCTTTGAATACAACCTTTTGATCAGTTCGACGCTCTGTCGGATCGCGGCTAGCCTTCTCAGCTACATCAAGTTTTTCCTTTTCCTGTGCTGCTTTCTCAGTAGCTTTGCGTTCCTTTTCTACCTCCTCTTTCTGGGCATGTTCTTCTGCTTCCAGGTGTGCTTTTTCATCAGCGTCTTTAAGAGCTTTCTTTGCTAAAGCTATTCGCTCTTTTTCCTTTTGAGCCTGTTCCTCTGCATCAAGTTTTAATTTCTGCTCGTAACGTAACTTTAGCGATTCCAATAAAGCATTGTATGTTTCTTCTTTCTCCTTATCAAAATAATCACCCCACTGATAAAAACGCAAGCCCCTTGGAACAGAGCAGTCATTTAATCGCAGGGGTATCAAGAAGATGGTCTCGTCAGGTTTTTCAAATGCAATTTCCCTTGCATATCGCAACTCTTTCTGAACAAACCCTTCCTTGGTTACAGAATTACTCGAAAGACAAATTATCGCAACATCTGAAGTTTCAACAGCTTCCTCAATTTTTGTACGCCAATCCTGTCCCGGCAAAAGTTTCTTTTTGTCCACCCAAGGATCGATCCACCCCTCCCCTGCAAGACGCCTCGAAAGTTCCTGTACAATAGGCCTATCCTGTGATGCATAGGAGATGAAGACTTTGAGAAAACGTTTCGTTTCGGGCATGTTGTTTCCCGCGATAGTACTACAAAGAAATTATACAACTGAAACCGGAGAAAAACTTGTTTGTTATGAACAAACAGCTGATCCATTACATGGGATAGGTTGTCGATTTCGATGTCAGTGCTTGAGCGCCAAAGTCCCATTTTTCTTCAAACAATGGGGCGGCGTACGGAAGAAGCGAGCAGGTCGAACGCTGGAGGGTAGAACCTGGGATGAGATGCCAGGAAATTTGCTAAAGGCGTAATTTTTTTCACCACAAAGGACATTCTTCGACTTCGCTCAGGACAAGCTCCGGAACACAAAGGCTTTAGAACAGATCTAAACTCCAAACCCCTTATGATGATATTTTGGGGCCAGCGCTCGCACATTCCGTTTGAACTCAGGAGTAAAGAAAACCTCCAGCGACGGCTTTGGGCTATCGGTCATCAATCCCATCCCAAAGATGCTCGATGGGCAGGACTTCGTTATTTATGGCTTCCTTCCACCCTTGCAAAAAACTTTCGTCGGCAGGCTTGAGGGTCACACTCTCGCGAAACAGTCTCACCATTGCCAGCAGGGCAGGTAAATATTCCTCTGGCGTTTCACGAACTTCCTTATTAATTTTCTTGGTATAGGTGGATGGATAAGTATTCATGGTCACTCACTCTCAACACAGATGTGGAAACGTTCATTGCTGGGTAACCATGAACGGCTGCAGAAGCGACTGTGCGAAGAAGAAATTGCGAGCCACGTCCCAGAGGGAAATCCGGCAGGTCAGTTGATACATCCCGGGCATCAGATGTAACTCGTTATATGGGATGTACAGCACGATATCCGGATAATTCGTTTCATCGTACAGCGGGATAATGTCCACCATGGTGGTGACAAAACCATCCATCGTACGATACATAGGATTGAAATTGAAGTCACGCAGAAATTGCCCGTTCATGTCAAAGAAATGAGCGACCACTTTGCAAGGGCTGTTTCTTTGTCCGTTGACCATGAAGCTCGTATGAATGCGCATCCCGAAAAACATGCCCCAGACAACATTATGCTCGATCCAGACATTACTGAAGAACCCGCTGGGAAGGTTGTTCGGGAAGGCAGGATTGACCATATTATTTGCGATATTATTCGCATTCGCCGAAGGCTGAAGGACTTGTTGTTTTCCCTGCGACCCCGTTTTGGAAAGCCGGAGGATTTCCTCCAGGCCTTTCTGGTAATTCATCCCCTGCAAATCCACCACACTGAGTGTGATCAGGGCAAAGGGCATCTTACAGGCCTGATACAACAGAGGAACGATCTGTTTCTTCTGATTTAAGGCGTAGGTATATTCTTTTTGCACCCACTCTGATTCCACTGAATTCGGGGAAAGCACCACCACACACAACTCACAATTTTCGATCGCCTGCGGTATCGCATTGGTCCAATTATCCCCGCCTTGAAGCGATGATAAATCCCACCAGACATCCACCCCGTTGGACATCAGGGCCTGGGCCAGTCCCTGCACGAAATTAAGATCTTTTCTCGAGTAGCTAAGGAAGACTTTGGACATAAGGATTTCCCAAAACGGATACTTGGTATAGGCATTGAAATTATACAACTGAAAACAAAGGACAAGGCAATAGGGTAAAATATTGGTGTGAAACTTTACATCGACACCAGCGTTTACAATCGTCCTTTCGATAATCAAACTCAGCCGCGTATCTGGCTGGAAACGCTTGCCTTGGGATTGATCCTGCAGTTGGTGGAATCGGGCGAAGCGACGTTGGTCAACTCGTCCGTGCTGGAGTTTGAGAACAGTCGCAATCCGTTTCCCCTGCGACGCGAGTGGATGGAACGATGTTTAAGTCTGGCAACTGAATATGAGCGCGTCGATGAGGCAATTCGAGACCGCGCTCAAGAGTATGAAAAAAACGGCGTTTCAGCGATTGATGCCTTGCACATTGCATCAGCCGAATCTGCAAATGTAGATTTCTTCATTGCCTGTGATGATCGTTTACTAAAAAAGAGAAGGCAATTCAAGGTAAAATCCATAAACCCAGTGGATTTTGTTCAGCAGGAGTTAGGAGAGCAACCATGACCGTACATGTTCTCAGTGAGAGACAAATCGTTTTAGAAGCCGCGCAGGTACTCATTCAACATATGAGTCCATCCAAGGCAACTCGTTTTTGGGCTTCCTGGCAGGTTGGTGAGGGAGATTATCTTGCCATCCGAGATGAACTGTTCCAAAAAGAGACTGTTTCCTCCTTATACAAAAAAATCAAAACATTTCAGGAAAAACAGAAGAAGTAGGTGAAAGTGAAACGCCCCGTGCACGGGGCGTTTTTGTTTAGCCTCAATCTTCACATTGTCGCTAAGGATTTCAGGGGTATGTAATACGGTTAAACATAATCCATCTCCTATTCTCCAACCATAGCCGAAATACAAGGAGAGACCATATCCATTAAAAGGTCACTATATAGAACACATACAGAACCAATATAAGATCAATATAGGATTAATAGAGAAAAGAGAAGGGCAAATAGAAACCGACTTGATAGGGACTTCAGTCTGTTCAGAGTCACACCATGGCAATGGGCTACGGATACTCAAACTCCGCACCATGCACTACTGAATTTTTCTGCGACAACTGCCGTTCATCGCTAACAATTTGACGATTTTGACAATTATTAGTACTCTGGTACCGGCTGTGCTATACTTAAAAGCCCACGGAGAATTTATGATCGATCCTACTCAACTCCCCATCCTCTTGAAGGCGATTGATTTCATTTTCGACGAAGGACACAAGATTCTGGAAGAACGCCGCGCCCGCCGACAGACAGAGGAGAATGCTCCCAAGAGCGAAGAGCCGAAGACGGAAGAGATGATCCTGCGCAAGCCCGAACAGGAAGCTGAGATCAAGCAGGATCTGCTCGGCTCCAAAATAGATGAACTCCTATGGCAGAACCATGAACAAGAAGTGCAGCATCAGGTGAGGCTGCTGGAAACCTATTCCAAAAACTATCATCTGGCCAGTGAACAATACGCCAAGTGGGGCAGCGCCCTGGTGCCTCCCATCATCGTTCACAACATGACCGAGGCTGAGAACTCGATGCTCGAGACCATCAAAAAGCTGGAAAACATTCTGTCGAAGGTCTACCAAAAAGACATCCATCCGATCCAATAGACACAAGGTGAAATATGGACAAGGAAGAAATTGCTCATCTCGAAAAGATGATCGATTTACATAAGAAGAATCTTTATATTCTTGAGGAAATGCTGGCGAAATATGGCACGGAACAACCACTGCATTTGATCAATAGTGCCACGATGGAAAGGGAGGCCATTCTCAGGTACAGCAAACAACTCGAGAACCTCATTTCCCCTGACAAGGAAAGCGAACAAACCAATGCGTTGACCAGCCTGCCAAGACGTCCGTATTTTGTCGGCCGGGAAGAAGAGATCAAAACCATCCTGCAGTCCTTGCAGCCCAATAGCCGAACCTTCATCATCGGCATCGAAGGCATTGGCGGCGTGGGCAAGTCCACACTGGCAATTGAGGTCAGTTATCGCTGTGTCGAAAATGCGCTCTTTGAATCTGTAATCTGGATCTCGGCCAAGGAGGCCGTCCTGACGTTGCATGGCATCGAGCCGATCATTCCGGAGGCCAAGTCCCTGTCAGAAATTCTGATCACCATCGGTACCAGCCTGGGGAATCCCACCATCGGGAATTTATCGATTCAGGACCAGATCAAGAAGGCCTACAACCTCCTTTCGCGGCGGACGACGCTGCTGGTGCTGGATAACTTCGAATCGCTGTCAAAGAACGAACAGCGCGACATTCTCGATTTCCTGCGCCGGTCACCCATTACGCTCAAGGTGCTGGTCACCTCACGTGAGCGCGTGACCGAGGGACAGATCATCCGCCTACAGGGTCTATCGTTCGAGGAAAGCAACGCCCTGCTGGAATGGGATGCCCAGCAGAAGAATATCCAACTCACCCAGGATCAAAATAAATATCTGGTCGATCTCACTGGGGGGCTGCCATTGGCGCTCTTATGGGTTCAGGGTCAGATCGCCGTTCTGGGTTATTCGGTCACACAGGTGCTGGACAAATTAAGTCTGGACGCAGACATTCCCATCCTGCAATACTGTTTCAACCACAGTTGGAATTTGCTGCGGCAAAGCAACGAGAAGAAGATCCTGTTCATTCTGGCGCTGCAGCCTGAGGCGGTGGCGCGTGAGGCGCTGAAAGAGATTTCCGACATCGATGATGATGACAGCTTCGATATCGCCATCAGCGATCTCCTGCAGTTAACACTGATCGAACATGAACCCGACAAGGATTATTTCAGCATCCTGCCCTTGACGCGCAGGTTTATCCGCACGCAGTTCTCAACCGACCGCAAGTTCATCAAACAAGCCGAATTTAAAACAGCTCATTATTACGTCAAACAGCTGGCGCAAAAAAGCGGCTTCCGCGAATGGCGCGGTTATGAAGAGTTATTGCTGGATCGCAATAATATTCTGAGCGTAGCCCAATGGTGCTACAAATCCATCCAGAAGAAACAAACCCGTTCCGGCTCACTATCCAAGAAAACCGGCAGCATTGCCGAGATACTGGTACAGATCGGCATCCAATTCGGCAGCGTGTTATGGCAGCGCGCCTATTGGTATGACCGTATGACTCTGGCCCATGCCGCTTTGAAGGCCGCCCAATTGTTATCAGACTGGAAGTCGGTCAGCACCTTTGCCCGTAACATCTCCTGGATCTATTTCTATCAGGGAGATTATCTGCGTGCCCTGCAATGGGCGGAGGAAGCGCTCTCGGCCACCAACAAAACAGAAGATGAATTGCTGATCGCCGCAGCGAAGCGTTCCCTGGGAACTGTGGAACTGCGTCTGGGTAGTTTCGACCGTTCTGAAAGGTTATTGAAGGAAGTCCTACAGACCAGTGAGAAATTCGCTGATGATGATTATGGAATCTACAGCAAAGGTTTTGCACAATATGGCCTGGGGGATCTCGAATACGAACGCGGCAATATCAAAAAGGCCAAGGAATGGTATCAAAAAGCTTTGGATACCTGGCGAAATCCACTCCGCAAGGACCCGGTACGGCACATCAGCTATGCGCTGAACGGTTTGGGCTTCGTCGCGTTAAAGGAGAAAAGATACGAAGATGCAAAGATGCTCTTCACGGAAGGAATCCAATCGGCGGAGGAGTTCGGACGCGTGGATGAGCTCGCTCGAGGACAGCTGGGGCTGGCCTCCGTCTACCTGGAAACGGACACCAATCTAAAAACAGCCCTGATCCTCGTCAACGAGTCGATCGAGAGTTTCCAGCAACAAGGCATGCAATACGAAATTCAAATCAGCCAGACGCTTCAGGAGAAGATCCTGACTGCGCCCTCTGAGATCACCAACGCCTAGCCAGTAACAAAAAATGGATAATGAGTTAAAGATTTTCCTGCAATCATTTAAGGAATTAGAATATCTGTTTCAAGCGTTGCCGCTCACGGAAGACCAAGTTAAATCTTTGAAAGGTTTCCTTTCAGGCATTGAAAAGAATGCCAAGAACCTGGCCCTTTATGACTCGATCACGCATGCCTTTAACGCGCGGGCACGCAAATGGCTGGTGCCAGCCGAACAAATTAAAGGGATGGCCAAAGCTGATATTTATGATTTACGGCAGGCCAATAAAGTGTATGGCGCCTTCGTCGTGGATTCGGAACTGCACAAACTGGCCTTCCAATTCATGTCCATTTTCAACATGGACAAGGGAGATTTTGTTCACCGCTCCCCGGGCAGCGATGAATTCAGGATATTCTCCACCTCGAAAACGCCCCAGGAAATAAGGCACTTATTATCGAAGCTGTATGTGAATCAGGAACAGGACTCTCTGCTGACCTGGGATTTTGGGACAGGTTTGAGTGAGTTTGAAGCCGAGAACGAGCTTCAAAAGCAACGGAAAACCTACCGGCCCATTGTGCTCAGACAAACCATCCTGGAAAGCCACTCGGAAATCCCAGGACGGCTCGAGGGCAACGACAGCTTCCAAAGTTGGAACGAGTTTAATATGCCTTATGAAAAGCTCATAGATAAAATCCGTTTACTGGGGCTGTCACCAAAATTGGAACAACAGGCAATCGAACAGGTCCAGATCACCAAAAACATCGTGGAAAGCATCGTCACCAGAGAGGTGTTGACCGGCACACTCAACGGGCTGGGAGCAAAATGGTATCTCGATCAATCGATTGTCAAAGGGGTGGCCCTGACAGACATGCTTAATATGCATGAAGGAAATGCGCGTTATGGAAGTACAGCGATCGATCAGGATCTGAGACGCTTCTCCAATGTACTCCTGGCGAATTTCCCAAAAAATGAAGGCTTTGCATTGTTTCGATCGGAACGTGCAGGTGATGAGTTCAAGATCACCTCCGTAAAAGATGACGTTATCGAACTGGAAAACAGAATTCGCGCAGTTTGGCAAAAAGACCTGCATCGTGGATTGCTCGCATGGAACTATGGCGTCGGGAAAACTGATGGCGAAGCCCATGTTGATCTGTACAGGAACAGGATGAAGGAAATAGAAACTATGGAAACATCAACTTCAAACGGCAAAGCCACATTTATTATTGTCAGGCCGGAAAGTGATGATTATCCCGGTCTATTTGAGCTTTCGGAAGAAAAGGCCCGGGCAGTCAACGGGACGCCAATCATTGACCTGCATTTAACTGTACAGGCCATTCGGAACGTCGAAGACTTTGCCGCGTTGCAGGATTGTCTGGAAGAATATGCCCAGAGATTAACCCCTTTTGAAATCAAGACCAACTATATTGCCAGAATGAATGTCAACAATCAACAGGGTAGGTTGTGGCTACTGGCGGAAAAAACTCCGGAACTGGAAAAAATGTATAACGACATCAGTGAGATCGCCAGCAAAGTGGGTTGCGAAGCGTATCCCTATGAGTTCCAGAGCTGGTTACCTCATATAAAAATCGTGGATTTGCCGGAAAACAGATCGACCCAGATCAAAGACCCAACGTTTGGCGTCAGCGATGGGCTGAGTTTTACCGTAAGGCATTTTGAATGGACAGTGCAGAAAGGTCCGGAACGCTGGGAATTGTTGCATCAATTCTCTTTTCCGTATTAATCGTCTTATCTCTTTCTTTCCATCGAATTCTTCAGCTTATAGTCTTCGAACAATGAGGAACATTTCTCTGCGAGCAATGTACCCTCGCGCATGTAGAAAAATTATGATCGAAAATCCATATGAGCATCCAGGCATGTCAATCGGAAATATAAGCAACGAGGCTTTTGACCGGCTGGAGACTCATAAAAAGAAAAAGGCAATGCATCATGGCAACCATTTTGATTGTTGATACCAACCCAGCCGATCGGCGTCCATACATCACCCTGCTGGGAAATTTTGGTTACCGCCTGCTGGAAGCCAGTGATGGCGCCCAGGCTTTGGAAATGGCACGCTCGGAACTCCCCGACCTGATCATCACTGACATCATTATGCCGAATATGGACGGGTTCACCCTCTCCCGCCGCCTGCGCGCCGAACCCTTATTGATGGGAACACCGGTCATCTTCCACACCTCCAACTATGATGTCTCCGAAATACACAGATTGGCTCGCGCCAGCGGCATCCAGCATATCCTCAGGAAACCTGCCGAACCCCAGGAAATCCTGCGGGCGGTGAACGAATCGCTTAAACAGCCGACCAAGCCCGGCAAGCTGACCCAAACTGGACAGCTTCAGCGCGAACACCTGCAGCTCCTGGCTGACAAGCTCTATCAAAAAGTTTCGGAACTGGAAAAGGCCAACGACCGTCTACGCAACCTCTCGTTAACCGATGGATTGACCGGCTTGAATAACCGCCGCGGCTTCATGATCATGGCCACCGGATTGTTGAAATTTGCCAGACGGGCCGGATACTCCCTGTGCCTGATCTACATCGACCTGGACAGTTTGAAATATATCAACGATACCTTCGGACATACTGCCGGGGATACAGCGATCACTTACTTCGGTCGTATTCTGGTGGAGACCTTTCGCGATTCGGATGTCATCGGCCGCATGGGTGGAGACGAGTTCGTGGTCCTGATCATCGACGCTACCGAGGCCGATCTCGTCAGCATGCAGGCCCGCCTGCAAAGTAATGTGGATGCATATAACCTGCAAGTCGGCAAAGGGCAGGCATTGTCCTTCAGTATGGGCATCATTTGGGCTGACCTGAAGTCTGATATCGCCATGGAAGAACTGCTTTTCCAGGCAGATAAAGCCATGTATGAACATAAGAAGAGCCGCCGGCGCGCGACACAATAAAATCAACCATGTCTTCTTAAGGCATTCAATAATTTTTTGTAACCATCAGGTTCAAATAGATCCACTCGCTGCCAGCGGCGCAGGGACTTTGGCGTAAAACATTTCTCCAGCCGGACGGGGATAATGAATATTTCATCACGGTCGGGCAGTAAATTGGCTTTTTCAAGCGCGATCACCATTTCCTGGTAGCGATAGCCGCCTTGTTGGTTGAATTTTCTCGAAAGACAAATTATCACGACATCGCTCTTTAGTATTGCTCTACGGATTTCATGTTCCCATTCCTGCCCAGGCAACAGCTTTTCTGCGTCGAACCAGGCTTTTATTCCATCCAACTTATTGATGCGCGCATATAGCTTGCGAACAGTTTCCTGATCACTGTGTGCATAGCAGATAAAAACTCGGAGAGGATGTTTTAACGTGGCCATGTTTCTTCATTCCGCAAACACATGACTGCGTATGCTATATTTTCAGACAACTTTTCAACAGGAATAATGTGGAGGCTGGATACGATTTCTGATTGCGGAGCTACCAACTGTCCCCGTATAAATATTTCAAACCTGCAAACAAGGGCATCTCAATCCGGGAATGCAAATAACCTGGGGGCATGAGATAACTGACCCCACCGAACATCCAGTTTCTCAAAACACTTTTGCTGACACCCAATGGCTGGAACACTTCATGTACTGCCTGAAGAAGAAGTTCTTTATATTTTGTAGTATCGATCAAATCGGGGTCAAAGGGTTCAGGCACCTCCCACGCATGGACACCCTGTTTCGTTTTTGTATAAATAAATTGTACTCTTTGCCCCATCTGAATATTCCTTCCAATGGCATGCAATTGGCTTGCCGCGCGTGCAGCAGGTGACGAGATGCGGTATTCATGGAGCTCACGACCAAGTGTTTGCGTGATCAACAATTTTTCGATGGGAACTCTGCGGGCGCTCAAGGCAGATATTCTCTCCCGCAAGATACTCAAAACTTCAGGCAATAAATTTGCAAGCCGATTGGGATCTTTCTCCTTTGCTAAAATTTGCAAGACATGTACTTGGACGTCTGCTATAAACGGTGGAGTATCTTCACGGCGGGATGCCAGACCGCGTATTTTATACGCCCCATTAGATTTCAAGCAAAAGAAACGGTTTGCAACAGAGAGATTGGGGTTTTGTCTTGAAGATACAAAAGCCACCCACGAATAAACATCTTCCACCTCAATCGGCAAATTCATTTCTTCCTCGACCTCATCCAAAAGGGATTGAAAGTCTTCTTCCCTTCTGGCATCTGGACGACAGATAAAAAGACTATCGACATAAGCATGTAATACCGTAAAACCGTGATCTTCAACGATTTCTTTTGCTTTTAAGATCATCTTTCTGCCCAGGAACGAGACGGTTTCATGGGAATTGATTCTGCCGAAAGTAGAGTTGGCGAATCCCAGGCGACCATAAGCCACTACACACAACCACTTTAGCGCATCTTTAAGTGCCTTGTAGTATGGATAACGATTGTCGTTCTTGTTCATCTTTTTCAAAAGCCGTTTGACCTGCACACGTTTCTTTACCATCGGTCTCAATGTAGCAGGTATGAAGTCCTTCATGTGAACTAATCTTGATGCCCATCTCAGGGATTTGGAAGGCATCTTTTTCATCCACCCCAACTGTTTCGGGTGAAATGTTATATTCCACGATAATGGAGGGGTACATGGATATAAAATCGATAATGGCAACATTGGGGAAGATACCAGGAAGAGGTTCAAAGATCAAACCACCACGATCAGATTGAACCAGTTCATTGTATGTCTTCGGGATTTCCCCTTCTTGCTGTTGGTAAGGAACCAGAATATTACGCTTTAGTGCAGTTAATGTTTGCATGGCAGCAATACCCGCGCCAGGTGAACGTCTTGCTATTTCCTGTACAGGCAGACCTGTCACGCGTGCTTGTTCGATTGCACCCATCAAACCATAATCACCAAAGGTCATGCAGTTTTTGTCATCAATGTGCCAGCGGCCAAAGAGATGTACCTGTTGGCTCCGAAAATGAGCCTGACCATAATTAACAAAGCTAATTTCCTTCTTTTTGAGAATAGTCTGTCCAAGGTCACGATTGGGGTTGAAGGGAATACCAGTCTTTTTAGAGATGCTTTCAAGGTGAGAAAAAAGCCAGATATCTCCATAGCTGGTAAGGATCACATCAGGATCATTCTGTCGAAGGATGCCATTTAGCGAAAATAAAAGCTCGCGAGGGCTGTCCAGTGGTAAACGATATTTGAAGTGGTTGAACTGAACCAATAGATATTTGGGAATGGCATGGGAAGGATTAATATCTGGTTTAATATCCAATACTCGTAACTCTGGCAACCTGGGATCAAGCTCCCAGGGGGTATCCAATGGGGTGATCTTTGAGATAGTCCGTCCCTGTTTAACCTGTATCCTGCAACGCCCCAATGGAAAAACTCCATACTCCGCGGCATAGCGCAAGATAATGGGAATATCTGTGTCGTAGTAGTCAAGGTCGGGAAAAAGCTGGTTGATGTCTTTGCACAACTCACTAAATAGAGAGGGGGTGAATACGTTAACTTCCAATACATCTTTCATTCCTTCATGAAGGTCTCTCCGCTGAGTACGATGGAGCTTGACAGGTCTTTCTTGCAAGAACTTCCATAGCTGACGCAGGCGGTGAAAGGGGCCACCTACATAGAAGGTAATTTGAAATGGCTGAGTAAACGAATGAGGTTTCTGATCTTCTCCCACCAACCACAAAACAATACCATCTTTTTGAACATAAAGATCAAACAGCCAGCCAATATATTCTTTCATGCTTCGCTACCTGGGGAAGCCAATAATGAATTGAGCTTATTTTCCATTTCCTCAATCAAACCATGGAGTTCTTCAATCTCGTGATTATTCTTCTTGTGTTCTTCCAGCAGAATTACAATAGGCATCACTTCCATCGGAAGTAAACTCGCTGCATTGCTGAGGGCGGCACGATGTTGTAATGCATTTTCAAAGAATGTATCCAGAATGAGCTGATCGCCTCGACGGAGTGTTTCATAGAATGGCTTCAATTCTGCAATCAGATTGAGGGCGAGCTGTGTGGTTGAAGGAAGCGTGCGGCCCATGGGTATTAGAAGAGGAGAGGTTGTTTAATTTGCTCGGTTTCAGATTCGAGAGTAAGAGTTTTATCTGTGAGAGGATAAAGGGCAGGTATGAATTTTTCATAATCTTCATCTTCCATCTTTTGGATCATCACCATGACGGAACGATAAAAAGCAAGGCGCTTGAGTTCGCGGCAGCACTCTCTCAGCCGAAAGAGGCGGGTTCGTAAAGGAATATCGTCATCGTAAAAGGTATGCAGGAAATCCATTACAAGAATCGGCTCGCCCTTGGATGGAATACCTGCCAGCGAATCCCAGAGACGATAACATGTGGAGGCCCTTACTGTATGCAGGCGGCTCATGACTTCCTTGATTTCGGCAGTTCTTCCTCTAATCATGCGTGGTAAAGCAAACGCAGGAAGCCATTCGTCTCCTGAGATGATAAAAAGCGGACCACTCAAAATAAGGTTGGCGATCAAATCCGTTTTACTTTGGCGGGCTCTATCCCGGGTGAGAATCAGGTAAAGACCACGCTTCTCTGTAACGTTCACGGTAAGTTTTATTATTTCATTCATCCGTGTAGAATAGTGGACATTGGTAAAAATAAAAAGTCCCCGTTGGGTAGGAAACGGGGATATTTTGGAGATACCCATTGGGTATACAAATACAGGGAAGAAATACTAACCGCTATCGATATCTGGGATACAAATTCTCCCACGCGGTGAAATCCCAGTCTTCAAGGAGCATGCGCAATTGAGAACGAGTGGTTACGCCAAATTTCATGTGGGCCTTTTGCAAACGGACTTTGACTGTTTCAGGAGAAATATGCAAATGTTTTCCAATCTCCCGATTGGTATAACCTAAACAGGCCAGGGCTGCCACTTCCTGTTCTCGCGTACTCAGAGACTGCCATCTATTCCACAGCTTGTCCTTGGAAATATATTGTGTAAGACCGGCGGCCAGGATATCAGGAAATAACTCATCTTCGGGACGACCCTCGTGCTTGGCAATAGTCGTAAGGGTAACCTGTAAAAACTCGCTGATCTCATAGGTACGAGGGTTGGACTTTGGACGCAAGCCTATCAGCTTCAATAAACGTTGCCAGATAGACATTGCGGAAATTATATTGGAACACTTGTTCTAAGTCAAGCCGTACTTAATCATCTCCTTCTCAACACCCAGAATGGATTATCCCCATCGCGAATACTGATCCCATGCAGGAACAACCCAACCTGGGAGATCGCAAACCACGCCAGGAATATCGTCAATCCAATGGAAGCTTGATCGATCCATTTGGGCAGGCCCACGCTGAGCACTTTGACTTGTTCCCGCCAACCAGTGACCTTTTCTTCATAATCTTTAATCGTTGCCAGAAAACTTTCAAGGCTGGCCTTTGTCTCGCTTAAGTCGCCATTCACGAGAAAGGAATTATTGTTGACAAAAGTGGAAGCCTGTTCAGCAATGGTCTCCACATCCGAAATATCGGAATCCAAAGAGCGGGCTGAATCGATCAGATCTGTCAACGTCTGATCCGGCGCGTCAAGGTTGACAGCCGGGATCAAGCTGTTGACGCCTTGCAGGATCGTTTGCAGACCTTCCAACGTCGTGCGAGCGGAATCAAGCCGCTGTCTGGTGGTGTGGAGGTCAGGCAACAACTTATCATCCAACGTGCTCTGGATATAAGCAAAAGCATTTTCCGCGCCGGTCGACTGATCGGCAAGCTTTTGCAGCGCCTCATGGCTGGCATCCACGATGCGCAGAGCGTTTTCCAGTTCATCCCGTGAACTCTGCAGAGCGTCCTGAGCCTGGGCCATCTGAGCATCTATCTCATTCAATTGACGCGTTGTTTCGCTTTTCAATGGTTGGTTGTAATACCAAATGACAGCAATGCCTCCAATGCTCAAAATAAGAAATAATGCACTTAATAAGATCAGGAGCCCGGAGAATATTTTACGAGCCATGAGAAGGTATCTCCTTACAATCAAATGTTCTCAAAATAAAAAGGAATATTGACAGCATTTCACAAAAAATGGTTAACTTAACAATGGAACAGCACAACTGAGTTGTATTTTGATTTGCATCCGCATTTCTCCTGTGAATTCATAAGGAGACCTGCATCACAGGGTCAAACTGACGGAAGATCTGACATTTCCTATCCAACCACTTAATTTTCTCATAGAAATTATACGCTGCACAGCCCAACATTCGGGCTATAATTTAGTTACTTATTGTTCACCTTATTCCGGAGAGTCAACATGCTCGTTGTTATCAGTGACCTGCATCTTGGAGATGGCACCACCGCCGAATCGATCCCAGCCAGTGCATTTTATTTGTTCGCCAAACGTTTGCGTCAGGATGCGCATTTTGCCTCCCTGCGCAATGGCAAATATCGTCCCATAGAAGAACTCGATGTTATTCTAATGGGAGATATTCTGGATCCGCTTCACTCCACGAAGTGGCTGTTTCCCGCACCCGACAACGCAACGTATATCCAGGCGAACGGTGAAAGCCTCGCCCGTATTACGGAGCCGGGCGAAAAGGATTACATCCGCCCCTGGAGCGACACGAAAGATCCCAAGTTCGCAGCCAAGCTGCTGGAAGTAACGCGCTCCATCCTTGACTATAACAAAGAAGCCATGGAAGTATTACGAAAACTTGCCAATGGCGAGTTGATCGGCTTCGAACTCCGTGGATGCCAGCGGCGTACGCGACCACACGAGTCAGGAAAGGATTCCCCTCAAAGTCCGTTTTCATTACATGGTAGGCAACCATGACTGGTACTACCACCTGCCGGGAGAAGCCTTCGACCGCATCCGCCAGGAAATCATCGACACCATGGGGCTGAGCAACCCACCCACCCCTTTCCCGTTTGACTTGCGGAAAACAAGTTCTGAATTTTCATGGAGAGCAGACGAAGCTCCAAATCTTGAAAGACTTCTCCGGGAATACAAGGTTTTTGTGCGTCATGGCGATTGTTACAACTCATTCAATTTTGATGGCACCAGGGGACGTGACTTCTCAACTCTGGGCGATGCCTTCACAATGGAAGTATGCAATCGTTATCCGGAAGAACTGAAACGCAGATCCAATCTGGGTCCGGATATCGTGGATAACATGCGGCACATCACCAATATCCGGCCGGCATTGGCAACACCTTTGTGGGTCACCGGGCAGCTTAAAAAACTTGCCATGAAAAACAAACTCAAGGACGCGCCGGAGACTAAACTAAAAGGCATCTGGGATGAGCTGGCCGATAACTTCCTGCATCTGGATTTTGTCCGCGAAGCTGATAAGGCCTTCGAGTTTGATACTGTGGATAAAATGGAGCTGGCCATCAAAATCTCCAAAGTTGTTTCTTTGGAGATGATCGATAGCCTGGTCTTCACCCTGCAAAACAGAAAAGGAGCAGAGGTTGAGCGGTCTTTTGCCAGCTATGCTTTGGAAGAGCCAGCTTTCCTCGACAATTCCGCACGTTATATTGTCTATGGACATACGCATCACCATGAAACCATCCCGCTGGATTATGATGACATAGGCGGCAATCAAATCTATTTCAATTCAGGCACATGGCATACCTACTTCGATCTGGCGAGAAAAGACCCCAAAGAGAAAAAATTCGTTCCCTATAAGGCGCTAACTTACATCACTTTCTACAAAGATGATGAACACGATGAACGGCACTTCGAAACCTGGTCGGGGGCCTATGCTTGATCGATAAGCATGGAACACGACATCCTCATCATTGGCGGTGGACCCAGCGGAGTCTCTACCGCGCTGCACCTCGCCAGAGACTACCCGCCTCTCGCGCCCCGCATCCTGATTCTGGAAAAGGAACATTATCCACGCCCGAAGCTGTGTGCCGGCGGCCTGGTCCTCGACGCCGAGGTTATCCTCGAGCAGTTGGGATTGGACGTGAGCGAAGTTCCGCACGTGGACGTGGAAGATGTCCATTTTGATTTTGAAGCAAAGGGATCAAATCTCCGCATCCCGAACAGACATGCCTTACGCGTCATCCGTCGCGACGAGTTCGATGCCTGGCTGGCAAAAAAGGCAAGGGACAAGGGCATGGCAATTCAGGAAGGGGTCGCTGTAAAAAACATCATTCCAGGCAAAGATCATGTAACGATAGAAACGAATCAAGGGAAATTCCACGCGCAGGCGCTGATCGGCGCGGATGGCTCGAATGAAATCACGCGGCGTTGTATTTTTCCCAACGAGCCGGTGCATACGGCGAGGTTGTTGGAAGTACTGACCCCCGAATACAATGCCTTTGCAGGTTTTCAGAAAACAATCACCATACCTATGGAAGAGGACATTGCTTCGGGCTATCCTTCGACAACGCTTCGCTCCGCTCAGGATGGGCACCCTCGTAATGACGGGGCGGGGCGGCAGAAAACTGCTTACTTTGACTTCTTTCCCGTTCCGAAAAATATCGCGGGCTATGTGTGGGATTTTCCAACGCAGGTACGCGGTAAATCGATGCGCTGCTGGGGTATCTACGACACAAACATTCTCGCCAAGGAAAAGCGACCTCAGCTAAAAGAACCACTGGCTCAAGAAATGTCGCGCCTTGGCTTCGATTTAGATGATTATGAAATCAAAGGTCATCCCATTCGCTGGTTCTCGCCAGGGAATGAAATGTCGACGCCGCGGGTATTGTTGGTGGGCGATGCCGCGGGTGCAGATCCCTTGTTCGGCGAGGGCATCAGCATCGCTTTGGGGTATGGCGCCTTGGCGGCGCGCGAAATCGGCGAGGCCTTCCAGAGAGGAGACTTTTCTTTTAACGGATACAAGCGGCGGGTATTGCGAAGCGCATTGGGTAAATCGCTGCTGGCGCGCTGGTTCATCGCATCTGTCGTCTATCGCGTCAAATGGAAATGGTTTCAAATCCTGTTATGGCGCTTCATGAAACCACTGGTGATCTGGTGGGGATGGATGTTTGTGGTCAATTGGGGCAAGCGTATGCGATCGGCTTAATAACCCAAGTTTATCTTGCATCACTGCGTATTTTTTTTAAAAATCCCGGCGTATTCAGTTCGCGTTCAAGCAGGTAAGTGAAATAGCCTTGCATGAGCGTTTCGACCTCCTGCTGGATATCGGGACCTGGTCGTGCGCGCGTGGCCTCGGCATAACTGCTGCGCTGAAAATGTCGTAGATACTTAAGCGCTTCTACCGAAATGTTATGCAAATTCGGCAGGCCCAGTCCACAACGAGGACAGATCACACCGCCCGCGCTAAAAGAAAAATATTGGTCCTCGGCCTTGATCTCGCGTCCACAATTGGCGCACTCGAAGAGCTGCGGGCGAAAGCCTAATTGATCGAGCAGACGCATCTCATAATAGCGAATGACCAGCCAGGTCGCGCTGAGCGGAGATGAAGCGTCCGTTATCGAAGCGAGGCGGGAGAGCGTATCGGTCAGCAAACGAAACGTAGCCGTGTTTTCCGTTTCATCTTCATACGTGAAACGATCCAGCAGTTCAAGGATATAGGAAGCATGGCTGGTGAGAATCAAATCTTCGCGCAAAGACAGATAGGCATCCACGGTATCGGCCTGGGTGAGGATGAACATATCGCGGCCCTTGGCAAGCTGCAACTTGACATGCGTGAACGGTTCGATATGCCCGGCCTTGCGCGAAGCGATCTTGCGCGCGCCTTTCGCCAGTGCACGCGTCTTGCCAAGCTGACGCGTGTAGAGGGTTAATAAACGATCAGCTTCGCCATAATCGCTATGACGAAGCACCACCGCATCCACACGAAAGGAACGAAATTTGGTTTCGGGCATGATGGAGCCAAGGTTTACTTATTTAACGTGAATAATGGATAAGGACGGGGCTGATTGGGTAAACTTTAGGTGCAACCCAAAAAGAAGACCCGAAGGAGCCCCGCCATGGAAAGTTTACTCGAATTATTTGTGAGTGTAGATGATTTTTGCCAAGAGTTTCTGCCTTTCTGGGAACAAAAACTGTTGCAAGACGGAAGCAAAAAACGCCGCCGTGCCGGACAACTAAGTGTGAGCGAGATCATGACGATCATTATTTACTTTCATCAGTCTCATTACCGCAACTTCAAAGCCTATTACACGGAACATGTTTGCCAGCATCTACGCGGCGAGTTTCCGAAATTGGTGAGATACGAACGCTTTGTGATATTGATGTCTTCGGTACTGGGACCGTTGAGTGCGTACTTGCAGAGCCTGTATGGACGTTGTCATGGAATTTCTTTCATCAACTCAACAGCCTTGCTAGTGGTGCGTTTGAAAAGTAATTCAACATAGTCAAAGTGATTTTCTCTCGTAAACGCGCCACGACTATGTTGAATTACTTACCATACAGTCCACTAGTATGTGACAATCATCGCATCCATAACCACCGGGTCTTTGCCGGGATGGCCCAGCGTAGCCAGGGCTCGCTGGGCTGGTTTTATGGCTTCAAGCTGCATCTGGTGGTGAATGATGGCGGTGAACTCCTGGCCTGCCAGATCATGATGATCGAGAGCCGGTGCCAACCTTATCCAGACGCCTGTTTGGCAAGTTGATTTCCGATCGTGGCTATATCTCTCAGGCATTGTTTGAACAACTCCTAGACACGTTTGGTGTCCAGCTCATCACCAAGCTTCGGAAGAACATGAAAAACCGCTTGATGCCTCTGATGGACAAGCTGCTGTTGCGGAAACGTGCCATCATCGAAAGCATCGTGGATCAACTCAAAAACATCTCGCAAATTGAGCATACCCGTCATCGCAGCCCGGTCAATTGTTTCGTCAATATTATTGCTGGCTTGATCGCTTATTGTCATCAGCCGAAGAAACCCTCTTTGAACCTCTTCCCAGCTGGTTTGCTCTCTGCTTAAACATTATTCACGTTATTTACCAAGGTGCCCCGGCGTAAACGCCTCTGGCAATAACTCTCTCACTGTCGTCTCTTTCACGAGTTTACCGTTTCCATCGGCAATCAAAACAACCGTATCCAAACCAAACTCTGACAACACCTGACGACATGAGCCGCAAGGCGATCCGCCGTTATCTGTCACCACAGAGATGACTTCAAAATCCTGCTCCCCTTCAGAGACGGCTTTGAAAACCGCCACGCGTTCCGCACAAATCGTTGTGGGGTAAGCCGCATTTTCGATATTGACTCCGGTAAAGATACGACCAGATTTTGTACGCAGCGCGGCCCCCACAGGATAATGGGAGTAGGGTACATAAGCGCGTTCCCGCGCGGTATTGGCCAGATCAATAAGAGTTTGTTTTTCTTCCTGAGTAATCGTCATGGGAACCTGTCATTTTTCACAGAGTTTGTGAGATAGAGAAATTTTTCCAGTATTGCGGCTCAGCGGCTATCTTTTTTGCTCTTTCTTTCCAATTTCCGAATGGCACGCGCCGGCATACCCACCACCAGTGTATCCTCGGGGACATCTTTGGTCACCACCGCGCCGGCACCAGTGCGCGCACCGTCTCCAAGTTTGAGCGGTGCCACCAGCAAGGTATCCGAACCGATAAAAGCATCTTCACCGATTTCTGTGGGATTTTTCTTTTCACCATCATAATTCGCGGTAATCGTACCCGCGCCGATATTCGTGCGTGCGCCGATGTTCGCATTGCCCACATACGAGAAGTGTCCCATCTTTACACCTTCATGCAAAGTGGAATCTTTTACTTCCCCGAAGTTCCCCATGTGGACATGACTCTTCAAATGCGCCCCTTTGCGCAGACGGGCAAAGGGGCCCATTTCCACATCATCTTCCAGTACCGCGCCTTCCATCACTGCAGCCAGCACTTTGCAGTGATCCCCGATCTTTGAATTACGAATCATCGTATTGGGGCCAATGACATTGCCCTCGCCGATTTCCGTTTCTGCTTGAAGATAAGTATTAGGCATGATCAAGGTGTCCCTGCCAATCTTCACCCCCACTTCGATGTACGTGGAAGCGGGATCCAGCATGCTGACACCGTTCAACATGTGCTCACGATTGATACGCGTGCGCAAGGCGGCCTCTGCCTAACTCAAATGTACGCGCGTGTTAATGCCAATCGCCTCGATAAAATCATCATGCAGGAGGGCCTGCACAGGAAGTCGATCGTTGGCCGCCAGCTCGACCACATCGGTTAGATAGTATTCGCCTTTTTTCGGATTCTTCGGAATACGATGCAAAGCGTCCCACAGCCAATCTGCGCGGAAACAATAAGCCCCTACGTTCAATTCCTTGATCGCCTTTTGCTCCCGTGTGGCAACATGTTCCTCAACGATGGCCAGCACCGTTCCATCGGCCCTGCGCACGATCCGCCCAAAGTCGCGCGGATCATCCGCCATAACGGTCAACAGGCTAAAGGGTCCGGAGTTGAGGCGCTGCGCTTCGACAAGTCGCTGGAAGGTTTCCGCGCGCAGCAGGGGCATATCCGCGTAGGTTACAATCACCAAATCCGTTTTACCTTTCAATAAAGATTCGGCTTGCAGCGCGGCATGTCCCGTTCCCAGTTGTGGTTCCTGTAAGATGCATTCCGCAGAGTCACCCAGATAATTTTTCACGGCCTCAGCACCATGGCCCACAACTACGACGGGCTTTTCAGTTGTGACTGATTCCAAAGCTTTAAGCGCATGCCAAAGCATGGGTTTGCCACACAATGGATGCAACACTTTTGGCAGACTGGATTTCATGCGCGTGCCCTGCCCAGCGGCAAGAAGAACTGCTGTTATCTTCATATGGATTACCTCAAACAAAAATAGGATTTGTGATGCAGGGCCCGGCCATCATCCAAATCCTATTTGCATAGTGCCACGTAAATTGCCAAACAAAAATCGTTTCAGAAGAGTTTGATAATTTATCCGTAGAAAAGAAGCCCCGCCTTGGCGGGATACATTTGAAAAACAGGCTGGGGCGCCTGGATTCGAACCAAGATCCACAGCTCCAAAGGCTGGTGTGCTGCCCTTGCACCACGCCCCAGTGCGTGGCACATTGTATCACAGCGATTAGGGATGGGCAATGTCACTTCTTTTTATTTAGCGAACCCGTTGATTTAATCGGTGAGGATTTCCCGGGAGTCAACCCCAGCTTACGCGCTTCATCAAAACTGATCACATCCGGGTTGGTCGGAACATTGCTGGTTTTTTCCAAGGCGTCATTCCAGAAGGCATCGATATCCTTGACCTTGGATTTCTTATCGGCGGAGGCGAATAACGCATCGACATCCACTTCAGGTTCGGGCTCCGACTCTTCGTTGACAAACGGAGGCACATGGGTACTCGCTTCGCCGTCGGTGACGATTGTTTCCGTGGTCTCGAGGGTGGGCGCCACCCCGAGCGACCTTAATATGTTCTCTACATCGCCGCGTACGAAGAGCATGCCTTCCACCGTCTGCAAGACACGATCCGCCTCGGCAAGGCCCTTGCCAGCCAGTAATAAAGCATGGGATAAATCGACAGGAATCAGAATCAAATCATGATCTCCGCCGCGGAAGACATGGTAGTTATCTGGATGCTCCTGATGGATGAAGCGGGATACTTTCAAACCGGCGCCATAGATGGCTATCAACGCAGAAAGCAGTGAAACTTCCATACTGCTATCGTACAGATCGCCAGCACGGGCCAGCACACGACCGCGGTCACTAATGAGGTAGACCGCATCCGCTTTGATCTTCTGACGAAAACCAACCAGCAATTCTGAAAGATTCTGGCGGCGTTCCTCACCTTCTTTGGTGGATTCGGGAGGAAAAATCGTACGCACCAGACCCAGGCTGCGTTCCACGGCGTCCAGAAAATCCGCCAGGGGAATGGGCTTGTCGAAAATGGCAACCGCACCTCCCTGCAGCATTTCGTCACGCGCCTTGCGATCTTTCATCCCGGAAATAAAGATCACTTTGAGGTCAGCATTGCGCGCCTTGACCTTGTGCATCAACTCAACACCCGAGATGCCCGGCAATAGATAATCCGCCACCAGCAGATCGACCTTGCGGCGCGAGGCTTCCAACAGCGCTTCCTCGCCGGAGGGCGCGTCGATCAGATCCAACTGGTGACCAAGCGTTTGCAGCGTTGAATGCAATAGACGGACTATATCTCTTTGATCGTCAACCAGAAGGATGCAGGGAGCGCTCATGGAATCAAATTGGATCTAAGACTGTAAGTTTTGTTCGGCCACCCAACAGGCAGCCCAATGATCCGGCGAGAGCTCCTTGAACTGCGGTTCTTGCTGTGAACAGATTTCGATGGCCGCCGGACAACGTGGATGGAAACGACAACCGTTGGGGGGATTCAAGGGACTGGGCACGTCCCCTTTCAGGATGATGCGCTGTCTCTTTAAGCGAGGATTCGGAATCGGAATGGCCGACATTAACGCCTGCGTATACGGATGCAAGGGATTACGAAACAATTCATCCCGCGTCGTCAACTCCACCATCTTGCCAAGATACATCACTGCTACACGATTCGAAACATGTTCCACTACGGAAAGATTGTGGGCAATGAATAAATACGTAAGACCAAACTCGGACTGCAAGTCTTTTAAGATATTGAGCACCTGCGACTGGATGGACACATCCAAAGCGGAGACCGGTTCATCACAGATAATAAACTTGGGGCGCAAAGCCAGCGCACGCGCAATGCCGATCCTTTGACGCTGGCCACCGGAGAATTCATGCGGATAACGGCGCGAGTGATAATCCTCCAGGCCCACTTTTTTAAGCGTCTCAAGCATAATGTCCACGCGTTCTTTGGGCGTGCCAATCCTGTGAATATGCAGACCTTCCATGATCGACTCGCCAATGGGCACGCGCGGATCGAGTGAAGCGTAGGGGTCCTGAAAGATGATCTGCATATCGCGGCGCGTCTTCTTCAATTCTCCCGGCTTCATCGAGAAAACATCCCGGCCTTCGAATTTTACAGCACCACCAGTCGGCTCAATGAGACGCAGCATGGTGCGTCCCACAGTGGTTTTTCCACACCCAGACTCGCCCACCAAACCAAGAGTCTCGCCTTTTTTCACCCTGAAACTGATGTCGTCCACTGCTTTAACCTGGTTGACCACTCGCTGAAGTAAGCCGGCACGTACTGGAAAATATTTAACCAGGTTATCAACTTCGACAAGGGCTTCCCCATTATGGTTGTTATTCATTTGCATGCTCGATGCTCCAATCAGGGGATCTAGTTAATCTTGAGCGGCGGGGTGTGTCCCTCCGCGTCCTGATATAACCAACAACGGACCAGGTGTCCTGGTTTGATTTCTTCGAGTTCAGGCTTCACCTCAGTACAGATATTCAAACCATATTTAAAACGTGCCTGGCAGCGCGGGGCAAAACGACAACCGGGTGGCAGGTTGACCAGGTTGGGCACCGACCCGGGAATCACATCCAGTTTCTCCTTCACTTCACCCAGAACCGGAATCGAACCGATCAACCCTTGAGTATAGGGATGCAGAGGTTCATCAAAAAGAGAATTAACATCGGTCTGTTCGACGATCTCGCCGGCATACATGACCGCCACGCGTTCGGCCATCTCTGCCACTACGCCGAGATCATGCGTGATGAGAATGACGGAAGTGCCCATCTCCCGACGCAGGTCCCGCATCAGGTCGAGGATCTGCGCCTGGATGGTGACATCCAAAGCTGTAGTAGGTTCGTCTGCGATCAGCAATTCAGGGACGCAGGCCAGCGCCATGGCGATCATGACACGCTGAGCCATCCCACCGGACAACTCATGCGGATACGCCTCGGCGCGGCGCACGGGGTCGGGTACACCAACCATTTTGAGCAGCGCCACCGCGCGATTCCAGCCTGCTTCTTTGCCGAGATCTTGATGAACATCCAACACTTCGGCTAATTGGTCGCCAACCTTGAAGACGGGATTGAGCGCAGTCTGCGGCTGTTGAAAGATCATCGAGATGCGGTTGCCGCGCACCTTGACCATTTCATTTTCGGGGAGTTCCAGCAAGTTTTCGCCATCCAACAAAATCTCGCCGGCATCTATTTTCCCAGGTTTGGAGATCAGCCGCATGATCGAAAGCGAGGTTACGCTTTTGCCGCAGCCAGATTCGCCAACGAGTCCAAGTACTTCACCGGGATATACTTCAATATCCACACCATCCACCGCGCGAACAATACCATCTTCAGTGTAGAAGTAGGTTTTAAGTCCTTTGACTTCCAACAAGGGTTTTGCATTATTCATCGCTCGGTGCTCCACATTCAAGAATTACCGCATTATAGCAAAGTTTTATTATGTTACCGAACAATATGAAAAGTCCTGGCAGGGATTAGGAAAGGAAACGGGAACAACTTCGCGCGAGACGCAGCACGAAGCGAAACTTCCCTATGGCGACGAAACCGCATCAGGGTTTGCATTCAGTGCCGTAATCAAATTCTTCGATACTTGCCAATGCAGATGAAGAGGATGGATCCAAAGTGAATCCACAAAAATCAGGACGGGCCGCGGCCACCTTCAGACGCAAGTAGAGAGGGATGGAGGGCAGCTCAGAGGCAAAGAGCGCCTGCGCCTCCTGATGGAACGTATAGTCAGGATCTGTTGATACCGACTGGCTGGCTTTGGCACAAGCAGCATCAAAATCGGGATTGCTATAACCACTGATATTAGTGCCGATCCAATGATTGGCATCCGTGGGGATTTGTGAACTCGTGAACCAACTGCATTGCGGCTCGAGGCTGTTCACACCAATGGAATATTCAGCAAGATCGAACTGACGACCAAAGAGCGGCCCATTCGGACCCTGGGCGTAGAAATCGGCAGCCGAGTAATATACGGGATTCAAGCCAATACCACATTGCGCCAGTGACGCGGTAAGAATCTCAACAACCTGATGGCGCTGCGCGGCAGAGGTTGTATAGTAATTGAGGACGAGCGGCGTCCCGGGTGGAACACGCGTAACGCTCACCGATTGGCGCGGCGTAGCGGGATCGTCATCCTCATCACGCCAGCCTACCTGGTCAAGAATTTGATTGCCTCGATCCGGATCAAATTCATAGCTCTGAACATTGCTATTGTGCAAAGGATGATCGGAAGGCAGATAAGTATCCGGCACCTGGGAAAGACCAAACAGAACGGTATCCACCACTTGCTTGCGATCCAAGCATAAGGCAATCGCCTGACGCGTGCGTACATCACCGAAGATATCAGGGCGATCCTTATCCGGTGTGATGCTGCCATCATCGTAGGAAGCCGGCATAATTCCAAATCCCAGCCATTCCATGGTCATGGTTTTTGCGGTAAGTAACTGCGCCTGCTTATCATTCTGCATTTGCTGGAGCAGGCCCACCTGTCCATCCAATTGAACGGAAGGATCGAGCACATCGCAGGTACCCTCCACCAGGGCCGAGAGGGCCTTGTTCTCGTCTGGCATGATCAGGAAAGTCAACTCATCGAACTTCGGCAATCCGCTATCGGCGCGGAAGTAATTAAGGTTCTTCACAAGATGCAGGCTCTTCCCCGCATCCCATTTGTCAATGATATAGGGTCCCCACCCCAGCGGCATGTGCGTGGAAACATCCACGCGCAAAAGATCGGCTGGTGAAAATTCGCCCCAGGCGTGCTTAGGCAAAGGCATCCAGAAATCAGTGTAATAATCCGGATCGATAAAACCGGGCTTGCCCCACCATTGTATGGTCTGATCATCGGCTACCTCATAACTGGCGGTATGATCGATCAGAAATTTGGAACCGGGGGTGGCATCCGCCGAAGCAAGTTGGAATGAATAGATGGAATCATCGGAAGTGAGTGGCTCGCCATCCGACCAGGTCAATCCTGCGAGCATGGTAAAAGTGACCACCATTTGATCCATTTGGAGAGCGCCGGAACCGTCATAGGTGACCGCACAATCATCACTGCGACAACCGCTCGGACGCACCACAGAACCTGCCTCAAGTGTTACGAGGTCTCCACTCGAGTCCACGACTTGATCTCCTGCTTTGACGGTAACCTCACTGAGCGCAGCGTCGCCATCTTCAAGATTCGGGATCTTTTCCAAAATGATCGGCTCATAGATGTAATTGACTGCGTCCATTGGGCCATCGTAGATGGCAGATAAAACACTGCGCGCCGCGGAATTCAAATTGCCGTAGGGGTAAAGCGTATTCGGCTCCTCGCCGAGACAAATCGTCAAGGAACGCGGTGCAACTGTCGGCGTGGCCTGAGGCGGTGGAGCAGTCTGCGTTTCAGTAATCACAGGAGTCGCGGTTGCCTGTGAGGCGCAAGCCGGAATGATCAAGGAAAAAATGATGAGATAAAACAAGGCTTTCATTAAAGACGGTTTCATAAGGCCTCCCTCTAGATTGTAGTCGTATTTCGGGATTTTTTGAGGATAAAGAATACCACCGATGAAAGCCATATGGCAACGAGAAGAGCAATCCAGCCTGCGAACTTGTTCCCATGTTGAACTTCAACTGGGATTGGAGTGGGCGTTTGCAGCACTTGCGAGATTTGCAGGCCGGCAGCATTGGAGGCGTCCAAATCCACCTTCCCCGGCCAATAATCATTCTGTCGTAAAAGAAAGGCAGTCACCTGCCAGGATTCTTCCTCCGTCAAACTGCCCGGCTTCCAGAAAGGCATGGCAGCAAGAATATAACCATGCAAATTCGCCGCGGTGGCAAATTTTTGCAGTGTACCTTGTCCAATGAGCGCCGGGATGGCTGTGGGAATCGTAAAGCCATTTTCGTAAGGCCGCTCCCCGTGACAGCCCGACTTCCAGCAATTACGGTCTTCAGGAGGATACGCTTGACGAAATTCCTCGGTCAATCCCTGACCACGGTCTCCGTGACAGGGGAGACAGGACAACCAATAAACCTGTGCGCCATAATCCGCCTGCGAAGGTGAGGGAGGCAGAGTGGGTTCTGCCAGGCGGTTCGGCGTGGGCATGGCAGTGACGGCCTGTAACGGGGAGAAGCCTGCTTCTGCCGTGTCCATATCGAAGAATAGCGCTGCAAAAAGCAGCGCTATTCCCACAGGTATCAGAGCGAGTCTAAAAATTATTTTGGATTGCACTGCCTAGGACTTGCCGCGCATGCGTGGATCCAGTACATCACGCAAGGCATCGCCCACCAGATTCCAACCCATCACGAAAAGCACCAATGTGATACCGGGCCAGACGATGATATACCAGTAGGTATTCAGGCTGGTGATCCAGTTACGGGCAAAAGAGAGCACCTGGCCCCAATCCGCATAACCGAGGTCCGTGCCAATTCCCAGGAAGGAAAGCGCCGCAAACGAAAGAACGACATCACCAATTGCCAGAGAGGCCAGCACCAAAGTTGGGAAGATGGCATTGGGAATGATGTGACGGAACAGAATGCGGCTATCTTTGACACCGATCACGCGTGCGGCCATAATGTAATCCCGCTCTTTGATCGAAAGGATATCACCCCGAATGATACGCGAGTAACCCATCCAGCCAAACGTCACCAGGGCAATGATGGCTGGAAGCAAACTCTTCCCGAAGCGGGGTGTGATGACGGCGGCCAGGATCAGGGCTGCCAGAATGAAGGGCAGGGTCAGAAAGACGTCGACAACACGCATGATAATGTTGTCGACCGCGCCTCCATAATAGGCGGAAACGGAACCAACAATCACCCCGATCAGGAAGGTGGTAATAACCACGATGAAACCGGTGCGGAAGGCCGTGCGGGTACCCCAGATAATCCCGTAAAAGATATCATATTGACCAGTGGATGTACCCAGAATATGCACCCATTTATCGGTTTTCATGATCGGCTGATACCAAAAAGGCAACGGCGGCACGTTACGTTTCCATTCTGCGCCCATCGGCTGAGGATTGGGGCTAAAGCCATCACGCGGGATCTTATACGGATCATTCGGAGTTGTCGGTGGAATGATCAGCGGTGCGGCCAGCGCAATCAAGATAAAGAACGTGATCAGGACAAACCCCATAATAGAGGCCGGTGTTTTAAGCAAGCCAGTGAGAATACGATAATTTTCAGGTCCCAGGAAACGTTCAAGCCAACCGATCTCACGCAGAGCGGAGGTTTCACGCAACAATGTATTATCACCAGTAGGATTCATTTCAGCCATGTCATATCTCCTAGCTAAGTCTTACGCGTGGATCTACCAACCCGTATAGAACATCAACCACCAAATTCGAAACGATCAGGATAAACCCATTGAACAGGGCAAAGCCAAGCACCGTCACCACGTCCAACTGGGCTGCGGCTGCCGCGGCTGCCTGACCGATACCAGGATAGGTAAAAACTGTTTCAGTGATGACTACGCCGCCCAACAAGCCCACAATACTAAACCCGGCCAATGTAATCGCTGGAATCATGGCATTCGGTTGCGCATGTTTATAGATCACATCCTTCTCCGGCAAACCTTTGGCGCGCGCTGTGGTGATATATTCCATGCGCAGGGTCTCCAGCATGGAGGAACGCACAACGCGCAAGAAGGTGGCCCAGCTAATATAGGAGAGCGTCAGAATGGGCAGGAACATATGACGCAGGGCATCCAAAAAGATGTCAAAACGGCCATTCAGCAGTGAATCAAATGTAAGTAACTTTGTATAATGGTGAAATGCATCAGACAGAACAACCTGGTTTGCCCAATCTGACAGGCGGCCGGGGGGGAACCATTTCAAATTGGCGTAAAAAATCATCAGAACCAGCAAACCAAACACAAAGGTTGGAAAGGAGGTGCCCACGATACTGAATATGCGGGCGGCCTGATCAATAATCCCGTTCTGATGGACCGCTGCCTGCACTCCCAGCCATATACCGACCAGAATCACAGGTCCCACTGCCCAGAGGGTCAGGTCGAGCGTATTCGGGAAACGGTTTTGAATTAATTCAGCGACTGGCTGAGAGGCAACGCGCGAGTAGCCGAAATTTCCGAAAAGGATGCCGCCACTGCGCTCCCCAGTTGTTGCATCTTTGACCCCGACCATCCATTTCCAATATTGCACATACAGCGGTTTATCCAACCCATATCTTTTAATCACCCCTTCCACAGCCCGGTCAGTTTTTGGAACATCACGGATGTACAGGGCGGAACGCTCAATAGGGCTCAGAAACTGCAGCATCCCGAAGATCAATATTGTGACACCGATCAGCAGGACTGGTACCAACAGCAAACGGCGAATAATATAGGTAAGCATTTCAATACCTCAAGCTTGTCTCATAGATTTTGCCATCTGAAGTATCTTGAAAAATCACCATTTCAAGACGCTTAAGAGGGCACAAACTTCTATACGCTGAGGGGCCCGACTATTGGGCCCCTCAGCACCTAACTTATATTTGCAGCAACACTAATTCTTGGAAATCGGATAGTAATATGTGCCAGACAAAATCGGGTTGTAATACCAGCCATTCATCCAGCGCTGCTCGTAGCGACGGCCTGTAGCAGTTGCCAGCAGGATTAATGAGGGGTTATCGTACTGCAGCTGATTAACCTGCGCATAAATTGCTGCGCGTTTGGCCGAATCAGTTTCAGAAACACCTTGGTTAAGCAAATCCTGATATTGGGCTGTTATATCATCCGGAAGAGCCTGGCGTCGGCCATACGTACCGATCAGGTAGGGCTGGTACCAGTTATGCGGATCGTGGATATCTTCCAGCCAGCCGCTGATGAAGATCGGCAGGGACTGGTCGCGTTGTGACTGCAGGAATGCAGGCCACGGCAGACCGAGGGTCTCAACCAGGAAATTCTCGTTAACCTGGGCCAGGTCGGCAGCCAGGATCTCGGCCACACTCTGGCGGGCAGTATTGCCCTGGTTGTAGGTAGCCGCGAAGCGGAAGCCGGTGGTCCAAACGTCACCTTCAGGATCATCACCGGCCGGAATGCCATCTCCATCCAGGTCAGCCATCTTAAATTCTTCTGCACACTTGTCAGGGTCGTAGGTATAGTGCGGTGCATTGGCATCGTAGCCAGGCATGCCAGCCACAGGAATGGTCAGGGTCTGGACGCCTTCGCCAACCATCACATCCTGGATAAAGGTATCCCAGTCGAAGCAGTAATTGAAGGCTTTGCGGATATGGACATCATCGAAGAAGGTAGGTGGAATACCATTGCCATCCAGCTTGCCGGAACCAATATATTGATCGCTGGAAATGTTGAAATTGAAGAACACATCGGTGTGAACAACCGTGGGATAGCCCTTATACACGCGGACAGACCCACTGCCATCACCTGCCGGCGCACAATCGAAACCGCCATCAGCATTGTAGACGCATTCCTCGCCAACCAACGGATCAACCTGGGCATAGTCCGCCTGAGAGCCGACTACCAGTGTATCGCTGTCACCAGCCTGGAAGATCGCAAAGCGGGTGCCAAATTCATTTACGTTCTTGATCACAACACGCTCAAAGAAAGCAGGTCCAGTGGGGCCGCCATCCCAAGCGGGTTCAGTGCGCCAGTAATCATCGTTACGGGTCAGAACGATTTCCTCGCCCTTGGTCCAGTGGTCCAGCACGAAGGGGCCTGTACCGTTGGTGATCGAGGTGAAAGGATCTTCATCGGAAGTCATGCCGTAGAAGTTCTGCCAGGTATCGCAGGAACCATCCCAGCCGCCGTTGTCAACCACCCAGGCCTTATCCATGATGGAGCCCCAGTTGTTGGCGATGGTGGCCAGGAACGGCCCCCAGGGCTGCGCCAGGGTCATGGTCACGGTTCCAGCTGAAGTCATCGGCTGAGATCGCTGACTGAACCGTCTGACATGCCGCCAGGAGCGTGGCAGAATCATTGGCGCTTAGGGCTTCGCGATCATCGGCGGAAGCACAACCGTCAACAATACAAGTGATGTCGTCATTGCCGACACCAAAGAACGGCTCGGCCAAAAGCCACTGCGGAGAGGAATAACCACCCTGCAGCAGACCGCGTTGGAACGTATAAGCCACATCATCAGGGGTCAGAGTGTCGCCGTTGTGGAACTTCACACCCTGGCGAATGTTGAAAGTGTACGTTGTGCCGTCATCGGAGACATTCCAATCAGTTGCCAACTGTGGGATGAACTGATCAGCATGATCCTTGTTGTACCACACGAGGGTCTCGTATACATTTTCAACGATCCCACCACCAGCAGTTTCGTAGTCGAGGGCCGGGTCGAGTGTTTCAGGATCACCAAAGGTCACTGCGTTGTAGGTTGTCGCATCACTGGACATAAAGTCGCCTGTAGCAGCCGGAGCCTCGGTCATCGCCGGCGCTTCAGTAGCCGCAGCCGGAGGCTGAGTAGCCGCAGCCGGGGGCTGAGTGGCCGGTGCCGCTCCACCACAAGCTGCCAGAACCATACTGGCAAGAGCCAGCAAGCTCACTATAGTAAACAATTTACGCATTTTCTTCTCCTCACAAAATTTGAAAAGGGTTGTTCAAAACTTACACACATTTCAATAGTTACACTTCGTACTTACTCCGAGCAACCACCTCCTTTCTAAGACAGCAACTCACGCTGCTATAAAAACCTTTCCGCAAAAAAACAGGCAACAAAATGCCCGGGACGGATTTCGCGGAATTCTGGACGTGAACTCGGCGCAGACTGCTTCTGCGATGGGACAACGCGTACGGAAACGACAACCCGAAGGCGGATTCGCTGGAGACGGAACATCTCCTTCAAGAATAACGCGTTGTCTCTGCGCATCTGCAACCGGATCGGGAACCGGCACAGCCGATAACAAAGCCTGTGTATAGGGGTGAAGAGGCTTTGCATATAACTCATCACGCTCCGCCAGTTCGACAATAATACCCAGATACATTACAGCGACACGATTACTGATATGCCGCACCATCGAAAGATCATGAGCAATAAAAAGATACGTTAGGTTAAATTGTTCCTGTAACTCCTCAAGCAGGTTAACCACTTGCGCCTGAATGGAAACATCCAGGGCTGATATAGGTTCGTCACAGATGATAAATGAGGGCTGCAATGCCAGAGCACGTGCCACACCAATACGTTGGCGTTGCCCACCGGAAAATTCATGCGGATACCGGCTTGCAAATGAGGGATTAAGGTTTACCAGTTCCAGCAAATGCTTAACACGTTCCTGGATTTCTTTTCCCCTGGCAACATCATGAACCATCAGCGGTTCACCTACAATGTCCGCGACGGTCATGCGTGGATTCAGGCTCGCATAGGGATCCTGAAAGATCATCTGCATCTTGCTGCGCATCTTGCGGAGTTCCTCGCCCTTCAAGTGAATCAGGTCGATGTTCTCGAAATAAACTGAACCCGCCGTTGGACGATAAAGCTGTAAGATGGTACGGCCCGTCGTGGACTTGCCACACCCTGACTCTCCCACCAGACCCAGCGTTTCGCCGCGCTTCACGTTGAAACTGACTCCATCCACTGCGCGTACTGCACCCACCTGACGTTGGATAACACCCCGATAAATAGGAAAATGCATCTTCAAATTTTCAACGTTGAGCAGGATCTCGTTGTTGGCATCTGTCGGCGCTCATTAGCGATGTCTCCCGGTTTTGGTATCTACCCAACAGGCCGCCCGATGTTCAGGCCCAACATCCATCAATGGAGGCATTTCCTTCCAGCAATGTTCCACTACATATTTACAGCGCGGTGCAAAAGGACAGGAATGTGGTTTCTGATAAAGAACCGGCGGTTGCCCTTCAATGGAATGTAATTTGGTACGTGCGTTCTGATCCACACGAGGCAGACTTCCCAGCAAACCGAGGGTATAAGGATGTTCCGGATTGGCGTACAATTCTTTGACAGGCGATTCTTCGATCATGAAACCACCATACATAACCAGCACCCGCTGCGCTATACCTGCCACAACACCCAGGTCATGCGTGATCCAGATGATCGCCATGCCAAGTTCATCGCGCAATCGTTTGACCAGATCCATGATCTGTGCCTGGATGGTCACATCCAGCGCCGTGGTCGGCTCATCTGCGATCAGGATCTGCGGGCTGCACGAAAGCGCCATGGCAATCATCACGCGCTGACGCATGCCTCCGGAGTATTGATGAGGATAATCATTCAAGCGATCTTTTGCATTAGGAATTCCCACCATCTCATTAATTCCGCGGCACGGTCACGTGCCTGCTTCTTGGTCATGCCAATATGCAGCATCAACGGTTCTTCCAATTGACGACCAATGGTCAACACCGGATTGAGAGAAGTCATCGGGTCTTGAAAGATCATACCGATTTGTGCACCGCGTACATGACGAAATTCTTCTTTTGACATTTTGAGAAGATCTTGCCCTGAAAAATGTGCATTCCCCGCTACTATTTTTCCAGGAGGAGAGGCGATCAAACCCAGGACGGAGAGCATGGTCACACTCTTACCGCATCCACTTTCGCCCACCACACCAAGAGTTTCGCTTTCCGCTAATCCAAATGAAACACCATTGACCGCGTGCACGACTCCTTCCGGGGTTTTAAATGTCGTTTCAAGCCCTTGCACATCAAGAATGAAGTCGGGCATCCGTATCTTTCCTTTGCTACGATGGAGTAGTAGAACATGAAGTTCTAGAGTGCCAAGTAAAAAGAATTATACCTAATTCCCCAAGAGCGTCAACTGTAATACAACCGTAGAGCAATCGTAGGGCAAGAGAAAGGCAAAAAACAGTTCTGGAGAACTGTTTTAAGGAGGACTCCCCAGACGGATATTCTTTTTCTCACCAATCGTTGACAGCGTCTTTTCCGAACGGTAGAATGGCCCAATTCAATAAATTCAGTCGGAGGCGAAAATGTTAAAGGAATTCAAGGCCTTTGTCATACGCGGCAATGTAATGGATTTGGCCGTGGCAGTGATCATCGGCGGCGCGTTCGGAAAGATCGTCGCTTCATTGGTCGATGATATTTTGATGCCCTTGATCGGACTTGTTCTGGGTGGAGTCAACTTCAGTGAACTGGCCTTTACGGTGGGTGATGCCGTCGTTAAATGGGGCTCATTCGTACAAACGATCGTCGATTTCCTGATTATTGCCTTTGTGATCTTCATGCTTGTGCGTACGGTGAACAATCTAAAGGAGCAGGAGCCGGCTCCTGCTCCAGAACCAAACACGAAGGATTGTCCACACTGCTTTACTGTGATTCCGATCAAAGCCACACGCTGCCCGAACTGTACCTCTCAACTTTAGGACAATCCAATACTTTAGATTTGTTCCCGCGGGGTGCTTCGCCAACGAAGACCCGGCTAAAGCGCGTATAATCATCTCATGGAATTTCTCGACAAACTTAATAAACAACAGTATCAAGCGGTCACCGCCGGGGATGGACCCGTCTTAGTGGTGGCGGGCCCCGGCTCCGGCAAGACGCGGGTGCTGACGCAGCGCATCGCCTATCTGATCGCGGTCGAAGGAGTCCGGCCCTGGCAGATTCTGGCGGTCACCTTCACGAACAAGGCCGCAAAGGAGATGCAGGCCCGTGTCAAATCCCTGTTGCCCGATCAAGCCACCGAAGGGATCATGCTCGGCACCTTTCATTCCATTTGTGCGCGCATCCTGCGCCGGGAGGCTGAATATCTGCCCATCGGATCGAACTTCGTGATCTTTGACAGCGACGACCAGGAACGGATCGTAAAAAATGTGATCCGCGAGTTGAAGATCAATGAAAAGCTCTATCGTCCCCCCAGTGTGCACGGCGCGATCTCGCGCGCCAAGAATGAACTCATTCTGCCGAATGATTATCCGACGCAAACTTATCGCGACGAAGTTGTGAAACGTGTCTATGTGGAATATCAAAAGCGACTGATCGCCAGCAATGCCGTGGACTTCGACGACATCCTGGTATATACCGCGCGCCTGCTGGAAGATAATCCCTCGGTGCGCGATAAATACGCGCAGCGATTTCGCCATGTGCTGGTGGACGAATTCCAGGATACGAATCTGGCACAATACGAGTTGGTGCGGCAGCTTGCTTCCTTTAATAAGAATATTTTTGTGGTTGGCGACCCAGATCAATGCCTGCCGACCGGCACATCAATTCAAACGCCCTGTGGCCCCCAAAATATCGAACACCTAAAGAAAGGCGATCAAGTAATTGCAGCCAGTGGTCGCGGTTCAACTATGTCTGCCAGAATCCTGTATGTTGGCAAACGAGCTTTCAAAGAAAATCTTGTTAAAAGTAACAACCTGCGCAGGTCTTACTATCAAGTTCACGCCCAATCACATCGTTTTTGCAAGATTGGGCGTGAAACCCGGCCTACATTATGTTTACTTGATGTATCGAAAAAACAAAGGCTATCGCATCGGAATTGCCTCTCATGCGCGCAGTGATGGAACAACAAAATTACAGGTTGGATTACAGGTACGAAGTAATCGGGAAAATGCTGACAAGGTATGGGTATTGAAAGTTTGTGAAGATAGAAACGCGGCCCATTATTGGGAAACTTTCTATTCAACTGCCTATGGCATCCCAACCACGGTATTCCACGTGCGTGGACGCAGAATGAGGATGTCGCAGGAATATATCGACAGACTCTTCAGCGAAATTGATACCGACGCAAACGCAAATCAATTAATGAGCGACCTTGGAATGGATTTGCGGTATCCGCACTATATACCACAAGGTACATTCCGCAATATTGTTAGCTTAAGATACTTCGGGGACGGCCGACGGACAGAAGAATCTCCCTGGCATGCACATCGGGTCGATTTATGGAGCAGCGATCCGCATCTCGCGGAGCAGCTCAGAATAAGTGGATATAATCCGCGCCTCAAAAGAAACAATAGTTGGCGAGTTGGCATTAATCGCTTGCAATATGAGAGCATTCAAGAGGTTGCGCAAAAGTTAAGTAACGCGGCAGGAGATGCAGAAATCGTGGTCGGTGCTTTCTTGGTAAATAAAGGTGACACACCACTGGCCCAGCGTTTCAATCTCATGCCAGCCAGCCATCTGCATCCATCCATGATCGTGGCCATTGAGAAAGATGGGCAAATTATCGAAGATGAGATTATGGAAGTCTGCCCCGAACCATATGATGGTGCAGTTTACGATTTGGAGATTGAAAATCTACACAACTATATTGCCGATGGCATGGTTGTACACAATTCCATCTATGCCTGGCGCGGCGCGGATTGGCGCAATGTGCAGCGCTTTGAACAGGATTTCACCGATCATCAAACCATTCTGCTCGAGCAGAATTATCGTTCACGGCAAAACATCCTGGATGCCGCCATCGGCGTTATCAACCGCGCCCGGAACCGCAAGCGTAAACAACTCTTCACCGAACGCGGAGCAGGTGAGAAGATCTTCTTCTATGAAGCGCCGGATGATTACGCAGAGGCCTCTTTTGTTGTGGATACCATTGCGCAGTTGGTGGCTGCGCGTCAATTCGAACCGGGTGATTGTGCGGTAATGTATCGTACCAATGCCATGTCTCGTCTACTCGAGGAAGCATTTTTGCAGGCACGCCTTCCGTATCGTTTGGTGGGTGCCCAACGATTCTACGGGCGCCGCGAGGTCAAAGACATCATCGGCTTTCTGAGACTCGTGCACAATCCCGCCGATGAAGCCAGCCTTGACCGGGTCATCAATATTCCTCCGCGTGGCATTGGCAACAAGACACTGCTTACCTTGCATGACGTTGCACATCGGCATAATCTTCAGCCCGGCTTCGTGCTTCTCGACCTGGCGCGCGGTGCGGATTCACCCTACTGGTCCTCGTTCAGCGGACGCGCCTCCATCCCCCTGGCAGATTTCGGCGGGACGCTCGCCACCTGGCGTGATGCGGCTCTTTCTTTAACAACGCCCGAACTCTTTGATCGCATCCTCACAGATCTGGGTTACAAAGCATATATCGATGATGATTCCGAAGAGGGCGTGGATCGTTGGGAAAACATAGAGGAATTAAGACGCCTCGCGGTGGAATATTCCACACGCTCGCTCGACGAGTTTCTTGAAAATATTGCGCTCGTTTCCGATCAGGACACCATCGCCGAAGGAAACGTGCCCACCCTGCTCACCCTCCACGCTGCCAAAGGCCTCGAGTTCGGCGCGGTATTCATTGTTGGTCTGGATGATGGCATCCTGCCGCACAGCCGCTCCTTTGATGAACCCGAAGGCATGGAGGAGGAACGCCGCCTCTTTTACGTGGGCATCACACGCGCCAAAGATAAACTATATTTGATCCGTGCCATTCAACGCGGCGGACGCGGCGCGGCTGAAGAAACCTATCCTTCGCGCTTTTTGGATGATGTGCCCGCGGACTTGTTGATCGGAAGATCGCGCACTGGACGCGCCATCCGCGGCCGCGTCCCCGAGACGCAGTGGTCGCTTCACGCGCGGCCTCAGTCTGCGTCCGTGATCGAAGTGAAGTTCCGTGCCGGGACTCACGTCCGCCATCAAGTCTGGGGCGAAGGCATCGTTCTCGACAGCCGCATCCAGGACAACGACGAGATCGTGGACGTGGTCTTCGAAAGCGTTGGCATCAAGAGGCTGGCGGCCTCGCTGGCCAACCTGACCATCCTCAAGTAAAGCTGTAAAGCCCAACCGCCACTTTATTACTGTTTCGTTTGGGAGAACAAAATGAATCTTCAATCGCTTCCCAGGGATGCCAAATCCATCCTTGCGCTTAAATGGCCCGACTATGAACCCTATTACAAAGAACTCGAGGCGCAAGAGTTGAATAAAGATAATATCGAGAACTGGCTCAACGATTGGTCCGCCCTGGCTGCGACTGTCGATGAACATTACTGGCGTCTTTATATCGCGACTACGGTTAACACAGCAGATAAAGAAAGCGATGACAAGTTCAATTACTATCTGGAAGAGCTTCAACCCCAAACAAAGACGGCAGAACAGAGTCTCAAAAACAAGTTGATTGGGAGCGAACTCTCTCCACAAAGTTTTGCCACGGGTTTGCGCATGATGCAGGCGGAGAAAGAAATCTTCAGGGAGGAAAATCTACCGCTTTTGGCAGAAGAACAGAAACTCGTTACAGAATACAACAAATTGATCGGTTCGCTCACTATCATGTGGGAGGGTGAAGAAAAAACCTTTATGCAAATGTGGGCGCTTTTATACGAGACGGACCGTGCCTTTCGCCAGCGCGCCTGGGAAACAAGGGAAGCCTGCATCCTGAAGGAGCGACAAGGCATTAATGGACTATGGGAAAAGTTCATGGCCGTACGCTTGAAGATCGCGCAGAATGCCAAACTGCCCGACTACAGAGCATACACATGGAAACAAAGATTCCGCTTCGATTACTCTCCGGAGGATTGCAAATCCTTCCACGCCGCCATCGAAGAGGTTGTTGTTCCAGCTGCGGAACGCGTCTATGAAAAGCGCAGGCAACGGCTGGGAATCGAGGCGGTGCGTCCCTGGGATATTTATGTAGATCCGCTGGGGACAACTCCCATCGATCCCTATGAAACGATGGATGAATTCAAATCGAAGGCTCACGCCATCTTTCAGCAGGTACATCCAAAATTTGGGGAATATTTCCAGATCATGATGAACGAAGGCTTGCTCGATCTGGAAAGCCACAAGAACAAAGCCCCGGGCGCTTATAGTCTGGGTCTGCATGTTGCACATCGTCCGTTTATTTTCATGAGCAATATACATACTTCCCTTGATGTGCAAACCATCTTACACGAAGGCGGACATGCCTTCCATGAGTTCGAGCGCGCCCATGTAAATTTCTATCAACGTGGTGAAAACTACCTGCCGGCAGAGTTTGCGGAAGTGGCTTCGATGGGCATGGAACTCATTACATCTCCTTATAAGACAAAAGAACATGGCGGCTTCTATTCGGAAAGTGAAGCGGCGCGTATGATGATCGAGTTGCTGGAAGGGATCATTACCTTCCTGCCTTACATGGCACTGGTCGATGCCTTCCAGCATTGGATTTATGAAAACCCCAAAGAGGGATCAAATGCAACAAAATGCAAGGAGAAATGGGGTGAGCTTTGGGACCGTTTCATGATCGGCATTGATTATTCCGGCCTGGAAGATGCCAGGAAAACCTACTGGCACAGGCAATCGCATATCTTCGAATCTCCATTTTATTATGTTGAATATGGGCTGGCGCAGTTAGGTGCGGTCCAGGTTTGGGCGAACTCGCGCAAAGATCAAAAGCAAGCCGTTGCAGATTATCGTAAGGCGCTCGCCTTGGGCGCGACAGTGCCCCTGCCCCAGTTGTTTGCCGCGGCCGGTGCAAAGTTCGCCTTTGATACGCAGACGCTGAAAGAAGCTGTTGATTTAATGGAAGAAGTCATCGCAGAGATGGAAGCGAAAATTTGATTGTTTTTCGTTGCTCCAGCCGCCGTCCTCGGCGACGGATAATATTTAAAGTTAAAACAACATTTGCAAGCCTTTCGTCGGTACCGACGAGAGGAATAAAGTATGACCTTTCCATCTTTTCATGATCCAACCCATCTTTATTTCATTACCACAACCATTATTGAATGGAAACATTTATTCACGAAGCCGGAATATATGAATATTCCGCTGAATTCTTTGGCGTGGATGCGACAACAGAAAAGAATTTCTCTCTTCGCTTTTGTCCTTATGCCATCCCATCTTCATGCTATTCTTAAGCCTGAGAAGGACTCAATTGGAGAAGTTGTTCAACAATTTGCTTCCTTTACTGTACATGAAATTTTGGAAAAACTTAAAGCAAACAACCAACAGGATTTGTTAGACTTATTTCACCAAGAGAAACGTGATTCGAGACATAAGCATAGCATCTGGCAGGATATTCAGGCAAAGAACGAATACTCATTGAAGTTTCTGGGACAAAAATTAGAATATATCCATCAAAATCCAATAGCAAAGGAAGGGAGGCTTGTAAAAGACAGAGCAGATTATTTGTATTCAAGTGCAGGATATTACGATAATGGAAGAAAACCCATCATTGAAGTTACAAACATAAATGAGTGGTTGATGGTGACCTCTTCGCCGTCCCCGGCGAAGGGAGCATAAAGGAGTTTTTATGGAATACGTTAATTTAGGTAATACTGGAATGAAAGTGTCGCGCCTGTGTCTGGGTATGATGAGTTATGGCTCCAGGCAATGGCGTGAATGGGTGTTGGAGGAAGAGGAGGCTAAGCCCTTCGTCGAACGCGCCCTGGAAGCAGGTATCAATTTCTTTGATACAGCGGATGTTTATTCGGTAGGTGAAAGCGAAAGAGTAACCGGCAGTCTGCTCAAACACTTCGGTGTGAAACGCGAAACGGTGGTGGTCGCCACCAAAGTCTTCAACCCAATGAGCGATGAAGTCAATGACCGCGGCCTCTCGCGCAAACATATCATGGCTTCGATTGACAACTCATTGCAGCGTTTGCAAATGGATTATGTGGACCTGTATCAGATCCATCGCTGGGATTACAACACGCCCATCGAAGAGACCTTGGAAGCCTTGAGCGATGTGGTCAAGTCTGGCAAGGCGCGTTATATCGGCGCCTCGTCCATGTTTGCCTGGCAATTTCTAAAGGCGCTCACCACTTCGGAAAAACATGGCTGGGTCAGGTTCGTTTCCATGCAAGATCACTATAACCTGGTCTATCGGGAAGAGGAACGCGAGATGATCCCGCTCTGCGTCGATCAGGGCATCGGGCTCATCCCGTGGAGTCCGATGGCGCGCGGTTTCTTCGCGGGCAACCGCTCACGCGGCGGGGGCGGTGAGACGACGCGCGCCAAGACCGATCCGTTTGCAGATAATCTCTATTTCCGCGAAGAGGATTTCCAGGTGGCAGACCGGGCACAGGAAGTGGCGAAGAACCGGGGCGTGACCGGATCGCAGGTCGCACTGGCCTGGGTGCTGAACAAGCCCTATATCACTTCCCCAATTATCGGCGCCTCCAAAATGGATCATCTGAATCAAGCCATCGCCGCGCTCGATATCAAACTGTCAGGCGAGGAAAGCAAACAACTCGAAGAGCTGTATCAACCACATCCTGTTTTGGGACATGCATGATGACGCGGTAAAATACGTCCATGAATGACACTCTCAAGGTGGTAATCCCCATGGCGGGCTGGGGTACGCGCATGCGTCCGCATACTTATAGCAAGCCCAAGCCGCTGGTCAGCGTAGCGGGTAAAACAACGCTTGAACATTTGCTCGATATGTTCAAGACCCTCCCCGACCCCGAAAATACGGAATATGTTTTCATCGTGGGCCCCTTCCTTGGCGAGCAACAAATTCCTCCCTTCATCGAAGAAAAATATCCAAACATGAAAGCCCACTTTGTGGTGCAACATGAAATGAAGGGACAATCTCACGCGCTTTTGCTGGCACGTGAATACCTGCACGGACCGATGCAGATGGTCTTCTCAGATACGATCATCGAGACGGATTTCTCGTTTCTTGCGCACGAGCAGGCTGATTTTGTCGCCTGGGTCATGCCCGTCCCCGATCCACGTCGCTTTGGCGTGGCCGAAGTGGATGAAAATGGCTGGGTCAAGCGTTTCATCGAAAAGCCTCAAACAATGGAGAACAACCTTGCAATCGCCGGGTGTTATTACTTTAAAGAATCAGAGAAATTGGTGACTGCCATCGAAGAACAGATCAAACGCGACATATCGCTCAAGAACGAATACTTCCTGGCCGATGCTATGTCCATCATGATCGAACAGGGTACGAAGATGCGCATTCATAAGATCGAAACCTGGCTCGATACCGGCACGATCGAGGCCACGTTGGAGACCAACAAAATCCTGCTGGACCGCGGCGCAGCCAACTTTACGAAAGATGAAGCCCGCGGTACCGCGCAGATCATCGCGCCGTCGTTCATTCATCCCAGCGCAGAGATCAGCGAAGCGGTCATTGGGCCGCATGCTTCCATCGGGGCCAACTGCCACATCAACCAGGCTGTGATCCAGGAAACCATTATCGATGAAGGCACAGAGATCAAACGTACTGCGTTGACCCATTCCATTATTGGCAGTTATTGTTATGTGGAGGGTCAGCCGCACAAGGATGAGCCACTGTCACTGAATATCGGTGACAGCAGTTCGGTGATTATAAAATGATCAATACGGTCGAATGTCGTTCTGATTCAACCTTTGCAGAGCGGCCGCTTTCGCTGGTATGGGATGGAAATAAGTATGAGATCGCTGAGATCCTGGCACGCTGGCGCGGTCCCACGGAAAAAGGATTCCGCGTCAAGACGGCCGATGGCCAGGCCTTTGAGCTGACTTATCGTGAAATCCCGGATGAATGGCACGTCCAACCAATTTAGGACCAGGAGGCGCAATGCGTGAAGTGACCAATGTTCAACGTCTGTCGAAACGGGTGGCAGGATTAAAGCCTTCGGGCATCCGAAAGTTTTTTGACATCGCCGCGACCATGAAGGATGTGATCTCCCTCGGCATCGGCGAACCGGATTTCACCACACCCCGGCCCATCCTGGAGGCGGGCATTCGCTCGCTGCAAAATGGCGAGACGCATTACACCTCGAACTGGGGCAAACTGGAATTGCGACAGGCGATCGCAGACAACCTCCTGCATCTGTATCACATCAAGTATGACCCGACGAACGAGGTCATCGCCACCGTCGGCGTTTCCGAGGCCTTATATCTGGCCTTCACCGCGTTACTAGACCCGGGTGATGAAGTCATTATTCCCACGCCTTGTTTTGTGTCTTATCAGGCTGAAGTCATTCTGGCTGGCGGAGTTCCCATCGAAGTGGTGGCGCGCACACAAAATAACTTCATGGTCGACCCCGATGATATTCGCAAGGCGCTCACGCCGCGCACCAAGGTCATCTTCATCGGCTATCCATCCAACCCGACCGGTGCGGTCGCCACGCGTGAAGTCATGCTCGAGATCGCCCGGCTCGCCGAGGAACACGATCTGCTGGTTGTCTCGGATGAAATTTACGACCGTCTCGTGTACGATTTTGAACACGTCTGCTTCCCCGCTCTGAGTGAAAGCCTCAAGCAGCGCACCGTATTGCTCGGCGGCTTCTCGAAGGATTATGCCATGACCGGCTGGCGCATCGGCTATGCCTGCGGGCCGGCGGATATCATCCAAGGCCTGGTACGTATTCATCAGTACACCATCATGTCCGCGCCGACGACTGCGCAGGATGCCGCGCTCGAGGCGCTGGCCAGTGGAAGTCCATACGTGGAGGAAATGCTGGCGGAATATGATCGCCGCCGCCGACTGCTCGTTGCAGGACTCAATCGCCTCGGCCTGCAAACCTTCGAGCCGCGCGGCGCGTTCTATGCCTTTCCCAACATCCGCGCCTCCGGCATGGACGATGAGACCTTCGCCGAAAAATTGCTGCATGAAGAACATGTGGCAGTCGTGCCGGGCAACGCCTTCGGTCCCGGCGGCGATGGATTCGTGCGGATGTGTTACGCGACCGAATACAGCAAGATCGAAGAAGCCCTGCATCGCCTGGAAAAGTTCATGAATCGCCACGGTTAAAAACTGGAACACAGAGGTACATCATGCACACTCTCGGAATCGATGTTGGCGGATCAGGTATCAAGGGCGCGCCAGTGGATACAAAAACAGGGAAACTACTGGCGAAGCGGATCCGCATCAAGACGCCTCCTCAGGCGGAGCCTCAGCCTGTCGCTGAGGTCGTGGCACAGATCGCGCAAGCCTTCCACTGGAAAGACTCCATCGGCATCGGCTTTCCCGCTCCGATTAAATCCGGCCTCGCCATGATGGCTGCAAACGTATCGGAGCACTGGGTCGGGATCAACACGGATCAGTTATTCACCAGTGTGACCGGCTGTGCCTGCAAAGTAGGTAACGACGCCGATGTGGCCGGGTTGGCCGAGATCACCTTCGGGGCCGGGAAGGAGCGTTCCGGTACCATCATCATGATCACGCTGGGCACTGGCATCGGCACTGCGATTTTTTACAACGGTCGCCTGCTTCCCAACACAGAATTTGGCCATCTGGAGATCAAGGGTAGAGACGCCGAGGCGCGCGCTTCGGATGCGGCCCGTCAGCGTGAGGATCTTTCCTGGAAAAAATTCGCCAAGCGGTTGAACCGCTATCTAATGACCATGGAGAAACTATTCTGGCCTGACCTGTTCATCGTTGGCGGCGGCATCAGTAAACAGCATGAAAAGTTTATTCCCCTGCTCACGCTCCAGGCGCAGGTGGTGCCGGCCCAATTCCAGAACGAGGCGGGGATCGTCGGCGCGGCGCTCTTCGCAGGAGGGCGATAAGGAAACATTTTCCAGGTTGGGATAATATCCCGCCCTACCGAGAATCAAAAATCCCTGGGATTTACATCTCAGGGATTTTTTTATCAGAGTTCAGTCAATCAGCTGACGACGATCACGTTGCTGGCCTGAAGACCCTTGGGGCCTTGTTCCACAGTGAACTCGACCTTTTGGCCCTCCTCCAGATTCTTGAAACCATCGCCTTGAATGGCTGAGAAGTGGACGAAGACATCCGCGCCGTTGTCACGCGCGAGAAAGCCATAGCCCTTGGTCCCATTGAACCACTTGACTGTACCATTGATACGTTCCGACATTTTTGCCTCCTTGGCAAGAAAAAAAATTATGGAGGGTACTCATTTGGTGTTGCAGCGGAGCGCCTCAACGGCGTAAAACAAAGCGGCTCACGGATGATCCGTGAGCCAACCTGGTACTTCCAAAGCAAACTACTGGTATCCTACAAAGCCCAAGGATAACATGAGGCAAGTGTGGTGTCAATGAAATTGGAGCAGGAAAATCAGAATTTGAGGTTCCAGCCCGGGTGCAGAGGGCAAAAATTGTGAAGGTGTAAAATCAGGAAATCAAAGGTTTATCAAAAGGACAGCGAAATGTTAAAACGGACTTTGGGCAAAAGCAAATTGGAAGTCAGCGCGTTGGGTATGGGATGCTGGGCGATCGGCGGGCCGTGGGATTGGACTCAGCCGGGAGAAGAGCGGTCCCCTGTAGGCTGGGGAAATGTGGACGATGGCGAGTCGATCCGGGCGTTGCATACTGCGCTGGATCTGGGCACCACCTTCTTCGACACGGCTGCCAACTATGGGGCTGGTCATAGCGAAGTCCTATTGGGACAGGCATTTAAAGGCCAGCGTGACAAGGTGGTCATCGCCACGAAGTTTGGCCATATCGTCAATGAAGAAAAGAAGACCGTCTATGGCGCACCCAACCAGATCATCCAAAACGTCCGCTCGGATGTAGAGAACAGCTTGCGTCGGTTGCAAACCGATTATATTGACATCTATCAATTGCATGAAGGTCGCTATAACCCTCGGCTTGCTTTGGAACTACAGGTCATCCTGGAAGAATTGGTCTCTGCCGGCAAGATTCGTTGGTATGGCTGGAGCACGGATGTGGTCGAGAATGCCCGCACGTGGGGAAGCTCGGAAAACAGCGCACATTGCACATCCATTCAATTCCGGTTGAACGCGCTCTACGATAATGCAGAGATGCGCCAGGCCTGTGCGGAATTTGATCTGGCCGGTATCAACAAAGACCCGTTGAACAAAGGCTTCCTGACCGGCAAGTTCAACGCCAGGACCACCTTCCCTGCAAACGATAACCGTTCCGATTGGGATTTTTCAAAGCCGGAATTACAGAATAAACTCCAGCTCGTGGATGCCGTCCGCGACATCCTCACCTCGGACGGACGGAGCATGGCGCAGGGCGCGTTGGCATATATCTGGGCCCTGGATGAGCGCATGGTTCCCATCCCGGGATTCAAATCGGTGAAGCAGGTGAAGGATAATGCCGGCGCGCTGGAGTTTGGCCTATTGACGGTTGCGCAGGTAAAAGAGATTCAAGAGATCGTTGCAAAGTATGAATTAAAAGGCTGACGTCTTCGTAATATTAAAAAACACCTGCAGAGAAATTCAAAGGAATCTACAAATGAGTTTATCAACCGAATTGCTCGATGAAATCGATAACACTGTCAACAAGGCAATGCAAACGTGGAACGTACCCGGGCTGGCGCTTGTGATCGTCAAGGATGATGAGGTTATTCTTTCCAAAGCATACGGCGTCCGCGACATGAACAAACTCGAGAAAGTGGATGAACACACTTTATTCTCGATCGGCTCAAATACAAAGGCGTTCACGGCGATGGCGATCGGTTTGTTGGTGCAGGATGGAAAACTTGCATGGGATGACCTCGTTACAAAATATATTCCAACTTTTCAATTGTATGACTCGCACGCCTCACAGCTGATGACGGTCCGCGATCTGCTATGTCATCGCGGGGGGCTGGGCACATGGGCCGGCGATATGCTGCAATTGAGCACATATTCCATCGATGAGATCCTCCGGCGTTTGCGCTATATTCCGCCTGCGTACAGTTTTCGAGCGGGATATGGCTATTGCAATCTCATGTTCATCACTGCGGGGCGCCTCATCTCCTCGGTAAGCGGCCTGAGTTGGGATGATTTCATTCGTGAACGCATCTTCGAGCCGTTGGGCATGCAGGATAGCGTTACAAGCCCGTTCTATTTTGGAGACCGTACGAACATCGCCTCGCCTCATGAGGATGTGAAAGGCAACTTGCAAACCGTGAATTACCGCAAGGATAATCAATTTGGTGCGGCGGGTTCCATTTGCGCTTCGATTTCAGATATCGCATTATGGATGCGATTACAACTCGATCTGGGAAAACTGGATGATAAACAATTCGTGGATGTAGCCATCATCGAAGAGATGCGCACGCCTCATACGCCCATAAAGCTGAACTCCTGTCGAAAGAAAGTATTTTCCCTCCCGGCATTTTTCCGCCTATGGGCTTGGCTGGTTCCTGAGAGATACGCATGGGCGCTTCATTGTCAGTCACACCGGCGGCGTGGACGGAATGCTTTCGAGCGTGGTGTTGATTCCCGAGGAGAAGATCGGTATTGCAGTCTTCACCAATAAACTGCCGAATGCTGCTTATGTGGCATTGCCTCACTATTTGACTGAGAAGCTTCTGGCTGTTACTTCGCATGATTGGATACAAACGTATATTGAATTGGAGAAGGAAGGCAGGCATAAAGCGGATGAGGTGAAAAAGAAAAGAGATGACGCACGCGCAAAAGACACTCATCCCTCGTTTGATCTGGGGAAATATGCCGGGACGTATGAAAGTGATATTTTGGGCGGAGCAACTCTCAGCGAAGAACGAGGTGTGCTCCACATCCAATTGGAGGCACATGAGTCGCTATCGGGCACGTTGGAGCATTGGCATTACGACACGTTTGAATGTCACTGGGATGACCCTGTGCTTGGCGAAAGCCGGATGCCGTTCATCAACGATGGGCAGGGAAATGTGACTGAGTTCCGCGTGAAGATTCGCGAAGATTGGATCGACCCGCTGGAGCACGTGTTCAAGAAAGCTTAACAAGGATTTCTTTTCAATGGCTGAACAATCATCCCTTGCCAAGATCGTGCAGACGAGCATGGAAACCGCAGGCGTGCCGGGCATTGTGTTGAGTATGATCGAAGAGAATCGGATCACAGAAACACAAGTCTTTGGTGTGAAGGATATCGATACACGTGAAGCTGTTGTTGCGGATACAATTTTTCAAGCTGCATCGTTGAGCAAGCCGGTCTTTACTTACGGCGTTTTATCCTTGCAACGGGAAGGCAGGTTTGACCTCGATAAACCGTTGAACGATTATCTGCCACTGCCTGAAGCAGAAGATATTCGGCAGCTCAAGCAGATTACAGCACGGCAGGCACTGACGCATACAACCGGCCTGCAGAACTGGCGTTTCAACCTCGAAGATCAATTTGAGTTTGGGTTTGAACCCGGCACGGGATTTTCGTATTCCGGCGAAGGGTTCTTCTATGTGCAGAGGGTGATCGAGCAGATTACAGGTCAAAGTATCGAATTGTTCATGCAGCAACGCGTACTCCGTCCATTTGGGATGAAAAGCAGCACCTATATCTGGCGCGCAGATCTTGCATCATCAGTGAGCATGGGACATCTCAGCCACGGGACAAAAAGATCGGACCCGTGGAATATGTGGCAGGGACATAAACTGTTGGAAATCGCCGCACAAAATAATAACCCCTTAGATGAATGGAGGTATCAGGATTTTGTCGATGCCCTGCCCCATGTCCCTTCGGAGCTATCACCGCTTCCCAACAATATGATACCCAATGTGGCCGCCAGTCTGTTGACCACGGCTCCGGAGTACGCAAAATTCATGCTTCACCTGCTTGACCCGAAAGATGAGATCAGCAAACAGATGCTCACGCCTCAGCATCGCTTGAAAGGCACACTTTCATGGGGAATTGGAATCGGATTGGAGAGCGTCAACGATGAAACCTGTTTTTGGCATTGGGGAGACAACGGCAATTTCGGCGGTTTCATGTTTGGGAATCCATTCACCGGCAATGGGATGGTCATCTTTGCGAACGATATTCGAGGCTTGTATATCTGCGAACGGATTCTGCGTGAAGTGAACGGGCATGAACTGTATTCGTTCGTGTGGATTTAGGTTACCGGGGAAAATATGACAACCGCATCACGACTTCAATGGCACGACCCTGTTTGGCAAAAACGGGCCCATGATTGGATTCGCGACACGGCAGAACGCAACTCCATTCAACTCACAGGGGAGATCGAACAACCACACGTGTTTCACTGGTCAACCGTGATGCGCGTTCCCTCAACGGCAGGGATGTTGTTCTTCAAGGCCACGGCTGGTGAAACGATTCACGAGATCGCGTTGACCGAGAAACTCGCCAAGTGGCTTCCTGAGTCTATGCCTGAATTGATCGCCATCGATACGGCTCGCGGCTGGATGTTGATGCGCGACGGCGGTGAACAATTACGCGCCTTCATCAGACCGACGAAGGATGTCAAACCGTGGGCGCCAGCTATCAAAAGTTATGCTGAATTACAGATCGGACTCGCCGAACATGTAGATGAAATCCTTGTTTTGGGGATTCCCGATCATCGGCTTAGAGTATTGCCTGCGCTGTATTCGCAATTGCTTACAGACGCAGAAACATTGAGAGTTGATCAAGAGAAGGGGCTAAATTCAGAAGAATTCCAGCAATTACAAAACTTGAAATCACGTTTTGAAACGATTTGCGCTGACTTGTCCACATATGGGATTCCTAAGTCGCTCAACCACGGAGACTTCCATGATGGCAACGTTCTCACCAATAACGGACATATCACGTTCTTTGACTGGGGCGATGCGGATGTGACACATCCGTTCGTTTCGTTGAGAACGCTTTGGGTGAGCATCGAGATCGCACTTAATTTGGATGACTATGTCTTCACGTCCGAGATGGCCGATTTGCTGGATCGCTATCTGGAACCGTTCGAGATATTTGCAACGAAAGAAGAATTGCATAAGGCATATATACTTTCAAAACCTGTAGCATCGGTTGTGAAAGCGCTGGCATGGCATCAAGGGATATCACGAATGGCTGTATCTGTGCGCGAAGATTATACCCATATTGTGCCTGAGGTATTGAAAGAGTTTCTATATCACGTGGGGAAATTGGGGATGGGAAATGAATAATTGGATGTGTTGATAAGGCGGGTTTGCAACCCGCTAAAATGATTGATTTAACAAGTTGTCAGGCTAAAAGGCTGACCTACAAGGCACTGGAGGGCTTTATGGATTACGACGCGATCATCATCGGTTCAGGCGCGGGCGGGTTGACCGCCGCGGTGGCATTGGCACAAGCGGGCAAAAAAGTTTTGGTGCTCGAACAGCACGATAGACCCGGCGGGTGGACTCATTCGTTCACGCTGAATGGCTATCGGTTCAGTCCGGGGGTGCATTACATCGGGAGCCTCGAAGAGGGCGGCGGTCTGCGTCGTATTTATGATGGTCTCGGCGTTTCACAAGATCTATCGTTCGTGGAACTCAATCCCGATGGATACGACCACATTGTTGTCGGAAATAAGCAGATCGATTTCCCAAAAGGCAAAGAGAATTTAATGGATCGGCTGAAGAGTCATTTTCCAAATGAGGCGAAAGGTATTGACGGTTATTTCGCTAACCTGACCTCCATGACCGAAGGGCTGCGGGACATCGGCAGGTTGAACAAGCCATTGCAAGCAATGAAGGGCATGGGCAACGTCCTCAAGTGGATGCGTGCCACAGGCGCCGACCTCATCAACGCGCATATCAGCGACCCCGTGTTGCGCGGCGTGTTGAGCGGGCAGTCGGGCGATCATGGTTTGCCACCTTCGCAGGTGAGCGCGTTCATGCATGCGGGCGTCACCGAACATTATTTCAACGGCGGATATTATCCCCTGGGCGGCGCGTTCACGATGCCGCGGGCGTTCGTTCGGGCGTTGAAACGCGCGGGTGGAGAGATTAGGTTGAAGTCCAGAGTGAAGCGGATTCTTATCGAAGAGAAAAAGATCATCGGCGTTGAAATGGAATCGGGAGAAGAGATCCGCGCGGGCGTCGTCATCTCCAATGCTGACCCTGAAGTGACGTTCGGCAAATTAATTGGACGCGAACATCTTTCGGTCAAACTTAAGCGGAAAGTTGATTCAGTCCGATATTCGATGTCGTGCCTGAGCCTGTTCTTCGCCACGGACATGGACCTGCGCGGCGCTGGACTCGACTCGGGCAACATGTGGTATTACGACCACGCCGATGTGGACAAAATCTACACGGATGGACTCGGCGATGCGGCGCTGAGGGAGGAGACTCCGTCGGGGATGTTCCTGACGGTGACGACGTTGAAGGACCCGTCGAAGATACATTCGGGACATCACACCTGCGAGTCGTTTGCGTTCGTGGGATATGATGCGTTTGAGAAATGGGCGCATACGAAATATGGTTCACGCCCCGTGGACTACGATGCGATGAAGGAAGACCTGGCGTGGCGCATGGTGCGCGGACTGGAGAAGCGCATCCCGGGGTTGAGCAAGCACATTGTGTATTACAGCCTCGGCACGCCATTGACGAATCAGCATTATCTCAACGCCACGCGCGGAAATATCTATGGCATCGAGAAGTCGCCGTTGCAGGTGGGACCGTTGGGATTCACGCCGCGCACCGAGTTCGAGGGTTTGTATCTGTGTGGACAAAGCACATTGAGTCACGGTGTGGCAGGCGTGACCGCTTCGGGCATCGAGGCGGCGAAGGCGGTGCTGAATTGTCGCACAAGAGATATTTTGACTCAGAAGGGAAGTGGTCCGCTGTTCTTGCAGGCAGAGGACACCTCCGCCTGGCCGGAGTATTTGAAGAGGAAGTTAGCCCGCCCGCGCAAAATTTGGCCATAAATCATCGCTGAGATTGCTATGCAGAATAGGCAACAACACCAACAAGAAGTTCAGGCTTTTCTTCAACAACGTTTCTCAAACCAGCCTTGGGAATTAACGCTTCCAAAGGGAAGTGGGCATGAAACCTATTTTGCGCAATGTAACGAGCATATCTATTTTGTAAAGTTAGGCGTGCAAACAACAAAGTATCAAGTAGTAGCTTCGATTGGCTTAACGCCACAAGTATTAGCAGTGGATTCTTTGATAGATGGCACTTCCATAATCGTTCAATCTTACATTACAGGCAAAAGTCCATCGCGGAATGATTATCATATCCGCTTAGAACAATTTGCGTTAGCCATTAAACAGATACATCATAATCCCGAAGTAAAACAAGTTCTTCCCAAAGTTTCATCTAACCTTTATAGTGTCGTGGGATTGGAATCGCTTGCCCATATTCAACAAAAATGGGAACGCCACAAGTCGAAAGTTCCAAGTGTTGCTGATTTCATAGACGAGAGTTTTGCTTACATCAGACAAGAGATTAAAGGTTTTCAAGGGACAGGTTTGGTAGCCTCGCACAACGATATTTGCAATGCAAACTGGCTTATCTCAACCGATGGACAACTTTACTTGATAGATTTAGAGTCTATGTCACTAGATGATCCAGCCGTTGATATTGGCGCAACGCTTTGGTGGTATTATCCGCCCGAATTGCGAGAAAAATTCCTGATAATGACAGGCTATATAAACGACACAGCATTTGAAAAACGTATGCAAGTCCGAATGGCAATGCACTGCCTCAATATCATACTTCCGCGCGAAGAGAGTTTTGACGAGTTTGATGCCGATTCATTCGATGAGTCACTAACCGATTTCAGAGCTATACTTGCTGGCAAAGAGAACCCTGAAGGATATGATGATTGAGATGAGTCATCGGTAAAAGCAAAAAGCGGGCTAACACCGGGTGCACCGGACAAGTGCGGGCCGTTGGCCGCACTTTCGGGGTCGCGGCCCCAAGCGGCGGATTCGGCGTCTGGTGGCTTTTCCCGCCAAATCCCGCCCTTGCCGGTAACGCCTGCCGATGGAACGCGGCGATGTGCCGAGAGAAGAGGAAGAGATGGAGGTGTAGGGAGTTTTCTTAACCGTTGACAACAGCAATGACATCATTTATGATGTCTTATACGACATCATAAATGGAGGTTGTTATGACTCGATATGCTTTGAATCTCCCCAACGAACTCAAAAGAGACGCAGAACGGCTTGCCAAAAAGCAGGGTGTCTCCTTAAATCAATTCATTCTTTGGTCAGTTGCTGAAAAAGTAGGCGGACTGCTTCAGGGATTGGACGATCCCAATTTTCCGGGCGTGACGTATCGTCGCGGCGCATCCGGTTCATTATCCCCTGTTCTGCGTGGCACTGGAATTCGGGTGCAGACCATTGTCATCGCCTCCCAAAATAATACACCTGCCGAAGTTGCCGAAGATTACGATCTGCCACAAACACAGGTGCAGGAGGCGTTAGGTTTTTACGAAGTCCATCGCGTGGAAATCGATGCACACATTCACGCCGAAGCCGCGTTGGAGCCAAAGGATGCCTGAAAAGCTTCATCTACATCTTGATGCAGATACTTCCAGCAAAGCCTTATACAATGCCCTGCTCGAGCGTGAACATGACGTGACTCGCACACCCACTGGATGGATGCCTCTTGACGCCACTGACGAAGGACAGTTACTCGGCGCGACCGCCCAAGGTCGCGCTATTTTTACCTACAATATTCGCGATTTTATTGTTCTGGGGAAGCACTATCCTCATCACGCAGGCATTATTCTGGCACGCCAAAAGAGTATGAGCCTAAATGAACTCATCAATGCCCTGGATCGTATATTGTGCGAAACAGATGCGGATGAATGGGTTGGGCAGACGCGTTGGCTGAATGATTGGAGAGAGCAGCGGCGAAATTAATTTAACGTTTTGCCATCGCCTGGCCCGAGTATTTGAAGAAAAAGATGGAACGCGGCGACGTGGCGAGGGAAGAGGAGGAAATGGAAGTGTGAAAAAGTTGGAACTGTATGATTAACATCTATCGCATCGGGATAAATCCCTCGCTCAGTATATGGAAGCCTGCTTCGCAGGCTCGAAGCGGCTTGCGTCACTGGTAACCTCAGTCCGAAGGACTTCCATGAATTGAGGCAGGGCTTTAGCCCGACAAAGCGCCTGGCCCGAGTATTTGAAGAGGAAGATGGAACGCGAGGAAGTGCCGAGAGAAGAGGAGGAGATGGGGGTGTGATGATGTAGTTTTACCTGAACTTTTGCCACCATTTTATTAGTGGGTGGTTGCGATGCGGCTCATATCTTCCCCTTATTCTAATATTTTGCAAAGCATCGCGAACAATATTGTCTTCTGGCTTCTTAGTATCTGCCCAATATTTCACTAAATCTAGCGTTGAAACCAAGGCGATATAAGACGCAGGGCTCTGAAATAATTTTATCGATTTAGAATCGTCCGTTGCTATTGCCCAATTTCGATTTATTGCGATAGCGCCAGTAATAGCTTCGCCATCATCTAATTTTTGTGCAAAATTGATGTAAGTGTTTGCTTCCATCTCAGTTTCTATGTCGGTTGCAAATAATAGCTTTTCAGTTATAAAGGGTTGCAAATCTATTAATTCATACTTCTCTTGGACATTTTCAATAGGTCCAGAATATATGCTGAGATCTTCATAATCCTTTACATAGGTGGCTACTGAGATGCTTTTAGGGATCGTCTCCAATACAGCTCGCATTTGTTGCGAAGCATATAGGTTAATGATACAACAGGCGTCTAGGATTATGCAGTCGTGTGAAAAGGCGTCATTGATAGACACGATGTCCCCCTATATATTAATTGACTCAGTTAAATCAAGCTCAATCTCGCTGTTGACACCTGATGTTTGGCTTCTGTACATACTAAGATTCTCAGCTACATTTCGAGCTGAAAGTCTATCAGTTCTCAAGTAATGAGAAAATTGCCCTTCCGTAATCAGACCTTGTTCAAAAGCAAGTACTGCCAAATTCTGGTATCGAATTGGTAGCCGGCTATCTTGACTTGGTATTTTGTCAAGACCAAGCTGGGCTTGTGCTTCTCGAACTTTGAAATCACCTTGTTTAAGCCTCTCCCAAACGCCAGTAGGAATCAGTTTTAATTCCTCTAAGCGTAAAGTTAATGCCTCCACTGACACGCCATAAAAGTTTGCAAGGATGCATAAATCAGCAACAACAATTTTCTCTTTAGCTTTACGAACGTCATTAAAACGCATTCTCAAACCGCTCGTAGGCATAAGAAAATATGATGCAAAGTAATCGGCGAATTGTTCACTCTGAGGTACTCGTTGATAATTATTGATGACAAACATCGTTGGCTTATATCTGTGTGCCAAGAAGTGTCCATAGTTATGAGCTAAGGACCACCTTCGCCGTTCCTCGGGATGCAAAAGGTTGATGCCAATACATCCGCCTAAATCATGATCATACAAATACATTGCGGAGTATTTAGACGGTTTGATAGGTAAGCAAAAGATACGAAGCCCAACATCTTGTTCTAAAATATCTCTAAGAATGGAGATTGGGCCATCGCCTAAACCAAGACGTTTTCTCTCTTGATTGGCTACGTCTTCTGCGGCTAAGTCAACTCTAAGCCCGTCAATACTGTATTCGTTTGGGTACTTCTGAACAAGAGGGGAATTAGTTATTTGTTCAAGCTCAAAATAATCTCGCGACAGATCTTCTAGTTGGTCAATATACTGCGAAATTTCTTTATCTTCATCTTCACTTCGCAAAAAAGGTCCACGAAATTGAACTTGAAAAGGCTCAACCGAAGGACGCTGCCTAACAAAATCGGTAACCTGTCGTCCATAAGCTCTGGCTAATTTAATTAATTCATCAGGTTTAATACGCCGCTCCCCCTTTTCTATAGCAGTTATCGTCGTACGAGCGACATCAAGCATCTGAGCAGCATCGGCTTGCGTTAATCCCCTTTTCGTCCGCGCCAGCTGTAGTTCTTTTCCTAATTTGCGCATATCAAACTTGTCAAGAATATTTTCTTCCATTGCAATCATCCTTCCAGAGTCATAAACTATATATTTTCAAAACAGCGATGATGCTCGTAATACACTACACCACTTGAAGTGTATTTTCGATATGCTCTTCAAATACTTCCCATTCATTTACGCAACTTGAATACAATTGAATAATTTGGCTCCTTAAAGTTGAAATGGATTGTTGGGTTTGTAGTGACATTTGATCGGCAATGTCGTCTAAATCATAATACTCACTTGATAAACTTACCCATTGATTATCTTGTCTCAATAAAGCTCGAATTGTATTTACTTGATGTTGCATAGCTCGTAAATGTCTGCTATGTTTATCAATAACCTTTTTGTCGTAGCTGGTTTCATCATCAATACTAAAAGCACTTAATGATTGACGTCTTAGCAAACAAGAAGTGCAAACTCCGCAATGAGTGACTCCCTCTTTTAGTCTATGAGCCCTGTCACATGAAGAGGAGAGTGGAATCAAAAGTTTTCCATCTGCGCTATTTAAACCTTCAACCATTTGACCTTTGGTCCAGAGCCAAAATGGATTGGTAATATGGAACGGGGCGTCAAAGACAACCGATGCTAGTTGACCAACTTGTAATAAAGATAAAGGATGTACAGACTTAGCCTGATCCAAACCAACTTCGCCCTTGGTGTAAGGAAGGTTAATTGCTCCTATTCCGTTTTCATATATACACAAAGAGCTTTCTCCTATAGGATGTGCACAAGCGACCCCGATTAACATAAAAACAAGGCCTCGCGAGCATTGAGCGAAATTTTCCCTAAAAGATGGAGTCTTACGCCACCGATAGGGGATTTGAATCAAAGAAGTGCGTTTAGGGAATAACCGATTAATCTCGTCAACAATAAGTCTTTGTCTTTTGATAACTTGCGAATTGCTTCCAGTACCAACAAGAACATAATAAGTTTCTGGATTAGAAACCAACCTAGTATATAACCCAGATGGGGAGTCTAATCCACCGCTCCACAGCGCAACCTCATTCTTGAACGGTAGTGGATTGAGAGCAAGTTGTGGTTGAACCTCTACGTGGCGATAGAAAACTTCTCGTTTTGAAAATTCAAAATGCCAATGGTCATTAGTGTACCAACTAAGGATGCCGGTTAATAGATCGTGAACTTCATATTTGGAGAAAATATCAAAGTTTCTGATTGGAAGTTTAATATGAAATGAAAGGGGAACATCTGGACTTCTTTTTAATTAAGCGATCTACGGCATGAATAGCTAGCGCAAGATCAAGCAGATCTGCACTAATTGACGGAACATTGGAAAGTCCACTTATTGACAAAGCTTGGTCATCGATTGCAATTGTAAAATGTTCAGAACTGCTTTGGGGATAACTTATTAACGTTACGTTAGTGCTCCAGTTTTGAATAGACTCAAATAGAAAAGCGTAATCATATCGAGCAGTTTTCATATTTCACTTCCGATATTGAAAACATCGCCCTCAAGAGTGATAGGTTTTCTGGGAAGATTTCTGCGTACCTTTCTAATATTTTTAACATTTCCTTTCTGGGATATTCTTCGTGCAAAGTCAGTGATCTTGCCTTCAATCAACTCATTGAGTTCACTTATTCGTTGATTAGCTTTTTCTTGCATTTGTTCTAAATCATAATCTTCAGCAAATGGTATTCGTTCAATAAGGTTACTGTCATAAACTCGACGTATATAAAGGAAGGCAATTGTTTCACCCAAATTTCCGACGCGACCCGACTGGCGCAAATCGCAGACACCTTGTCTTCGCCAGACAGCATAGGGCGCTTGACGCAGGTCTGTGAGCGTTGGATTTACTCGGCTTGCCTGTGCTTTGGGTTGGATTTGGCTGAGCAGGAAAAGACCAACTTTCATTACGATTACTCGATCTATCAGGAAGAATACAGTCGCAACCTCCTGTTCCAACGTGGCAGTGAGTTGGAGCAAGTCTTTCAGGGCACCCTTGATCGCACCCGCCGCCTGCTGGATGTCAAAAGCCTGAAGACCATCTTTGGAAGCAAACAACGTCCCAGCCGTTGCAAGCACCACAAAGAACCTCGCTGCGAAGTCGTGGTCGAGAGACCTGCGTATGACTTGACGGTCTTCAAGATACACTTCGGGAAGATCACCGCCAAGATGTATACCAAAGGCGCACGCGTCTTGCGCACGGAGGTGAGCGTTCACCACACCAAAGAACTGCACTGTGGACGCGCGCTGCCCAAGTTCTCCGAGATTGTCTGGCGGCTGAAAGAAATCTTGAAGCGCTTCCTGAATGCCCTGCGCGGCATGGATATTGCCTCCATCGCGGAGAATAGCCTGGAGGATTGGCACAAACCTTCCCAGGTCGGGCAAACTCGCGTTGGGGGTGTTGATATCCACCAGCCCGGAATGCGCGCAGTCCTGCAAGCCGTGGTGGCTCTGTCGGTGGCTCCACATGGATTTCAATGCGCTGATTTGGCTGCCAAAGTGCAGGAAAATATTGCCAGCCAGTCCAGCTCGCACCAGGCTGCTTATGATCTGAAGAAATTGCGCGGAAAAAACCTGGTGCATAAAATCCAAAACTCGCGCCGCTATCAACCTGTCCCCCAGGCACTGCGGCAAATGACCGCTTTGCTGGTCTTGCGGGATAAGGTCATCAAACCTGTCCCGGCTGGAGCAGGAAAAACCAGACCCGGTCCAAAACCGAAATATCAAAATCAGGCTGATCTCCATTATGCAAACCTTCAAACCGAAATGCGTAACCTGTTCCAGACCATTGGACTTGCCATATCATCTCATCCGCAAAGTTTTGTCGTTATTGGCGCACTAAGCGCCTAATAAAGAGGTCTTCATCTTTCCAACTATGAATTTGGCGAAATAATGGATTCGCTTGAATATTTTCTAACCGAGTTGACGCCTGTTTTAGAAAACGAATCGGTGCATCCCCGTAATTCTTAATGTCTTTTATTAATGCACTCATAGCATCTTCTGCTAACAAGTCATTATCAAAGTATCCTTCGGATGCTTCTCTGTACACTCTTGACCACCGTCTTGAGAAAGTGCCAATTTTATCTGCATCTGGCATAGTTCTTGCTCCATTCAACTATTCAAACCAACAACTATAGTACACCGTCTTTTCTGACATTGTCAAGTGTTAATTTAATTTTTAGTCGTATATGTCAGGCTTTATTGTTTTACAATCGTTTATTCTGGATAAGTTTGAATAATTTAAGTAGACAAATGAAACAAGAGATGGATGTGGGAGGGACCTATCCCCCCGCCCTTCCCGAACGGGAAGGGGCTTTGTCGACTGATGAGTTTGGTAGTTTTCCAAGTCAATGTTTTGTTTGAGGAGGAAATGGCGCCTCCCCCGTGGGGGACATCGTACCCGAGCGTAGCGAGTGGTAGACGGGAGAGGGGTCTGTCCTGTGACCTCACCACTTCGACACGCCTTAACGGGCAGTCAGTGCGGCGCCCATTCCCGCGTAAACGCAGTTCAATTACTGATTGTGTGATTTACCCATCTATGATTAAATAACAATCAATGACTGAAAACAAGGAAATGGCCGACCAACTGTGGCACGATTGGTTCACGTCTGATGCGTTCTCGGTCGAAAAAGGAATTTACGGCTTCTTTCATGTGCTGCCGCATGACCCGCGTTGCAAACTGTGTCAGGCGCCATTTAAAGGAGTCGGCGGTGCATTGGTCAGCGCGCTGTTTGGCAGAAAACAATCCAGCCTGAATCCGCACTTTTGCAACATCTGTGAGGATTATGCCCAAAAGAATCCCGGCGGCGCGGAAGTGGAAATGTCCATGTTGTTCGCGGATGTGCGCGGCTCCACGGCCCTTTCGGAACAAATGTCCCCCAGCGAATTCCAAAAATTGATCAATCGCTTTTATGTCGGCTCGACCAGGATCATCGGAGAGGAATACGGCCTGGTCGAGAAACTGGCCGGAGATGCCGTGGCAGCATTTTGGGGAGCAGGGTTTGCCGGGAGGCACTACGTATCGAAAACGATACAGGCCGCACAAGGCATCGCCCGGTTCATGCGGGAGCAGAACATTCCGGTGGGCATCGAAGTCCATGCGGGTGTGGCCTATTTCGGCGCCATGGGTTCCGCTGATGGGCTGGTAAACATCTCCGCCATCGGCGATGAGGTCAACACCGCCGCACGGATCGCCTCCAAGGCCGCGGCCGGGGAGATCCTGATCAGCGAGGCGGCTCTCTCTCAAGCGGAGATCGATACCAGCAAATTGGAATCCCGCCAGCTGGAACTAAAAGGCATCAGCGAGCCGGTCCCGGTTCGCGTGATGCGGGGCTGAATCTTTTCAATGGCGCCGCCCCCTTCTTATTCCTCTACTAATCTCTTTATATATGGATGGATTATGGATATTGCACAATCTGAATCCCGTTGCCATCCTGATCCGCAATGTGGAAGTCTGTGCCGCCCCAATCTGTATTTGAGATAATCTCGCGCAGGACGATCACAGCATTGGATCGCAAGTACGCATATGCCGATGGACGCTGGTGGTGGTCATGTTCATGAAAACTGGAAACGCCCGCACGGCATTGGTTTCCCAAAACGTATTTTCCAAATCATATTTGGATTCACTGCCGCCACGCTCCAAGATGAGTAGTGGATGCTCATTGGATTGCGTGAGAACAACGTAATCTGCACCTGTATCGACTTCTGTAAACCCAAGCACCTCGCCATAGAAATGCTGCATGGCTTCGAAATCCGCGCATTTGATCACTACATGTCCGATATGGGGAATGGATAGTTCATCACTGAAAGGTCTGTTGGGCATCTCGGCAAGCGCGAAGCGAATCCCTTCGGTTGTAATGAACTCTGCTGTTTTGTCCCAAGGACGGTCTTCGACGTTGAACGGAAAATCAAATCCCTCCATCACCTTCTGCAAATTGGAAACGTGCAAACCGGGTCGAATGCCCTGATTCAAACCCCAATGGCCCCCCGTGACCTCACGTCCACGATCGAAGAGTTCAAAAATAAGGCTGTAGCCGCCTTGATGATGGTGGACCTCCCATGCTCCGCCGAGGATCGCCCAATCTCCAAAGCTGGGTTCCAACGCATACTTAAATCCCAGAACTTCGCTAAAGAACCTGAAGGCCGATCGCCAATCCACAACACATACACCGATGAAATTAAAGACCAGATCTGGCATTGTCATTTTAGTGCTCCTCGTTGGGTTTATTATCAACGATAAGTCAGGACGATAACAGCCTCCGGAGAATGGTTAACAAATCAAACGAGTTTGGGACGGCCTGGAAGGGAATTTCTAAAGCCACTCTTCCAGTACCCAACTAATGTCATATTTGGGGAGTTGATCTTCCTTCTCTTCAGCGCCTCTCTTCTTAGCCGAGAGCACAGCGAAGTGTCCACGAACGCCCAGGGCCTCACATCCCATTTCCCAGTTGGCGCACCAGATCCCCGTTGCCACAGCCGCATAGTAACGCGAGGCAGTGACTGCATAAAAGTCGAATCGCTCCAAACTCTTATCTTCCGTTACGGCTGCGCAACGCGTCGTTTGTCCATTGTACGAAGAGGGCGACCACTGACAGATCTCGTAAGTACGACCGAATTTGTTGAAAGGATATGTATCCAGGTTCAAAGGTTCCTTCAATTGCACATCGGCGAAAAAAAGCGAGGAAAGCGGTAATCGTCGGTAAAACTGCGCATTGAAGACACGGATGAACATGGGGATAAACCATGATTTGTACCCAACGGCGCACACACAGATGATGTGATCCTTCTTGGGGTCGAAGCGCTCACCCAGGTGTTTCATGATGCTTTTGTGGTCGGCACCCGGCCCGATCCAGCAGGTTCCCAAGCCCATGCGGGTTGCATCCATGACGATCTTCTGCAGGCTGCGTCCCACATCCATGACGGCGAGACGGTCATACTCCAGGGGGGCAATTGCTACGAGGAACTCGCTGGCGTTGACTGTGGGCCAGACAGTGAGATGTTCAGAGACATACTCAAACCGAACTTGAGATTTGCCGAGTCTGGTCTCTGCACTGTGCCGTTGCACGGATTCCATAAGTTCTTGATGATCGAGGTCTGTCAGCTTGCGGGTCTGGAAGGAACGGCAGGAGCGTCTGGATCGCATCAGGTCAAAGAGTTCCAGGTCATCTTTGCGTTTAGGGCGATGCTCATGAGGGCGGATGCGAAACTTCACAGTGGTGAGGTCGAAGATTTCCACTACCAACAGAAAATACCCAACAAAAGCAAATCCTCTTGCCACTTGTGTACCGCCCAGCAGGTGTATGATCCCCGCCATGAGGAAGATTGCGAGCGTCACTAACAAGGGAGGAATGTACTGCAACCAGCCAGTGAATTGCAGGCGAAGCTTTGTCCGCCAGATACTTTCGAAGAGTTTTCTTAATACAGGGATGCGTATGCTCTCGATAATGGCTCTCTCATTCGGGGTGAGATTCTGATGATGGGGAACGATCTTGTTCGGATGAGGCAAATTACTGATCGTCATGCTGGAAAACTCCTGTGCTCTTATTGCAATCTGTTACTTGCAATAAGAATAGCACAATTTTTATTGCAAGTCAATACTTGCTTATGGTAGAATTGGATTAACAAGGAGTTCGAATGCCAAAAGTCATCGACGAAGCCAATCTATTCAGCGCCGCGCTCGATATTCTGATTTCACACGGGTATGAGGGAGCAACCACCCAGAAAATCGCTGAGGTGGCCGGGGTGAACGAAGTCACCCTCTTCCGTAAGTATGGGAGCAAGGCAGGCTTGTTCGAAAGGGTCATCGAACATCAGCTATCAGATACGCCGTTGAACAAGCTCCGTTATACAGGCGATCTCGAAGCCGACTTGCTGGCAATCGTGGAAGCCTATATCGAAACCAATGAGATTCACGGAAATATCATTCCCCTGCTCCTGATCGAAATGCCCCGTTATCCAGATCTGCAGGTATCCTTCAACACACCCTGGAAGAACATCCAGGAAATCATCAAGATCATTCAAAGATATCAAAAACAGGCACAGCTAAAGGATAAATCTCCGCTTGCCTGTCTCAGCGCTTTGATCGGTCCGATTCTGACCAGTCAGATGTTTCGACATGCCAATCTGAATTTACCTGTCCCCGCCGTCGATCCACAGGCGCATGTGGAGGCTTTTTTGATTGGACGAAAACAATAACGAGATAAAACCAACACAGGCAAACAGTGTTTTCATCATCAAACTTTTATCGGAGGTGAAAGACCATGCTTACTAATCCATCCCGCTTATTGACATACCTGCTCTCGGCTTTGTATTTTGTTCTGGGTGCTTCTTTTTTCTTTCTGCCTGAACAAATGGCTCCTATCTTTGCCTGGAAGGTCACCGGCTTCATGACCATGACCATCGGCGGCTGGTGCCTAGGAAACGCGTGGCTGGCTTTCTTCACTGCACGTCGCTGGGAATGGAGGCGCGTCCATCCCGCTCTGGTCTATCTCTGGACATTCGGCATTATCGAAAGCCTCGTTGTGATCGACTTCCGCGCCAAGCTGCAACTGGTGCATCCCATCGCCTGGTTATATCTGGTCACACTGGCGGTCAATGTAGTGGTTGCCATTGTTGGAATCACAGATTGGATGCGACTTCGTCCCCCCGTTGTTTCTTCAGAGGATACCCTGGGAGCGGCGCGCTGGCTGGGAATCGGATTTGTCGTGTTCGTTGGCTGGTTGGGAATTTACGGTCTGATCGCCCGAACCGGCTGGCTCGGTACCAACGGCGAGATCTTCCCTGAGATCATGTCCCCATTTACTTTGCACAGTTTCGGCGCCTTTTACTTCTCCCTCACCGTTGGAATGATTCCCATCCTGTTCGGAAGAAGCCTCACCCCACTTCTGAATTACGGCTTCCTGGCATTCGGCCTGATCGTTATCATCACCATTGCAGCATTTACTTATCTTTCACTATTCAACTTTCAGCAACATCCCTTTGGATCGTTGTACTTTGCCGCCTATCTGATCGTGGGCATCGTTTCCCTCATTATGTTCGTTAGATACGGAACCGGGACATCAAAAATCTGAGGGCGCTTCCCGCTTATCCCCCTGCAATCTTGACCTTGTACCTCAGCTTCCGCAAGATGCCTGCGATCTTTTGCCGCTGTTCGCTTTGAATTTCAATCACCTGGTCCTTGACTGTTCCATCGACACCACAATCTTGTTTAATTTTCTTTGCCAGGGACTTCATATCTTCTTCGGAAAGCACAAGGTTCTTTATCAACGTAACAGACTTCCCGCCGCGTCCTTTCGAGTCGCGGTGCAGGTAGGCCGTCTGCTGCTGAGGCGGCAGCGACTTGACTCTGGCAGGCTGCTGTTCCTTCTTACGCTGGTCACCCTGATTAGAAGGCCACACGATACGGTCATGATTTTTGTTCATGGGGATAGTGTAGAAGAGAAGCACAGGGCTGTCAATTCCGGCTAAAACCATCCATTCGGACAGGGAATCATTCGTCTATTCCTTGTACACTCAGGATACAATCAGACATCCTGCAGCGGAGAATGCGCAATGAAATTATCCGTCACCAAGCTTGGTAAACAGTATCGTCGCGACTTTTGGGGATTAAAAGATTTTTCCCTGGAAATTGAAGCTGGCATCCTAGGCCTGCTCGGACCGAACGGTGCGGGCAAGTCCACGTTTATGCGGATGCTGGCAACCATCACCAAGCCAACCGAAGGAGAGATTCTTTGGAACGATATGGACATCGTCAAATCACCAGATACGCTGCGCGCCGTGCTGGGATATTTGCCACAGGACTTCGGCGTTTATCCAAACCTGACCGCGGTTGAGTTTCTCGAATACATGGCAGCCATCAAGGGATTGGATTCCAAAGCAACAAAGAAGCGCATTGATGAATTACTTCAAGTTGTGAATTTGGTCGAAGCCGCGAAGCGACCTCTCGGTGGCTATTCGGGCGGGATGAAACAACGCGTTGGCATCGCGCAGGCCTTGCTCAACGATCCGCAACTGCTCATCGTGGATGAACCGACCGTCGGCCTCGACCCCGAGGAGCGAGTCCGCTTTCGCAATCTGCTCTCAGACCTTTCGGGAGAAAGAATCGTCATTCTCTCCACGCACATTGTCTCGGATGTGGAAGCGACCGCCACGCATATCGCGCTGGTGGACAAAGGTCAGCTCGTGCGCGAGTCCGCGCCGGAAGTTTTGCTCAAGGAACTGGACGGCAAGGTTTGGGAGTGGACCGTCTCCAGCGATGAACTTGTAAACTTAAAACAAAAGCACATCGTCAGCGGAACGATTCGCAGAAGCGACGGCGTGGAGGTCAGAGTCGTCAGCGCGGACCAACCTGAGGGACAGGCCAGAAGCGCAAATCCGAATCTCGAAGATGCCTATTTGTATTTCATCGGAGGGGCCGCATGAACCAGGCGCGCGTCATTTATCATCTGGCCCGCGCAGATTTTTTGGAGCGTGTGCGCCGTTATAGTTTTCTGATCATGCTCGGCGCGGTGGTATTCCTGGGTTATCAAACGGGCATCGGGAATGTCGCTCTCGAACTCGGTCAATATCGCGGCGAATACAACTCTGCCTGGGTCGGCGCAATGATGTCGCTCATCGCCACGTTCTTTCTCGGCTGGTTCGGTTTTTATCTGGTCAAAGGCTCCGTATTACGCGACCGCGAAACAGGCGTGGGACAGATCATGGCAACCACACCGCTGACGCGTCCGCTATACACGATTGGGAAATGGTTGAGCAATTTCACCTTGCTGATGACGATGGTTGTTGTCCTCGCATTGGCAGGTATTGCCATCCAACTGCTACAGGGCGAAAACCTGCAAATCGATCTTGTCTCATTTCTATCGCCCTTTGTTTTTGTGGTCGTGCCGGTTATGGCCTTGGTAGCCGCCATCGCAGTTCTTTTTGAAACCATTTCTGTTCTATCGGGCGGCTTCGGCAACATCCTTTATTTTTTTGCCTTCGTCATGATCTTTCCCTTTATCGACAAGCTGACCCAGACCAACCCTGCCTTTGAGCCGTTGGGATTAGGCATCTTTATGCACGACATGCAGGCGGCGGTAGTCAAGGTATATCCCGATTACAGCGGCAGTTTTTCGCTTGGCAGTAGCGGCGAGGATGTCGTCGGCACATTTTTATGGACAGGTGTTCATTGGACCTCAAACTTGATCCTGGCGCGTGGCTTCTATTTAGTGGTTGCTCTCGGATTCTGCGCTGCTTGGCGCGCTCTTCTTTGACCGCTTCGATCCCTCGCGCAGAAAGCCTCGCCAGACGAAAAGCGACGTTTCGACTCTCAAGCCAGAGGCTGTTACCGTCAAACAGACAGTCTCCCAACCCGTTCATTTGACTCCGCTAACCGCCTCCTCAAACGGATTCGCCTTCGTCCGCGTCTTGATCTCCGAACTCAAACTCCTGCTTAAAGGACAGCGTTGGTGGTGGTATGCAGGCGCTGCTGGTTTATTTATTGCCAGCCTCGCCAATTCCGTTGAAGTTGTGCGCTCTTATATTTTGCCGTTTGTATGGTTGTGGCCCGTCCTCATCTGGTCCGGCATGGGCAATCGCGAGATCACCAACAATACGGGGCAAATGGTCTTCTCCTCGGCCGCGCCCTTGATGAGGCAACTCCCCGCCACCTGGCTGGCGGGATTCCTTGTCGCCCTTCTTACGGGAAGCGGCGTCGCGTTGAAGTTATCGTCCGCTGGCGATATGGTTGGCTTGCTGGCCTGGTTTTCAGGTGCCTTATTCATTTCCTCGTTTGCACTGGCTTTGGGCATTTGGAGCCATAGCCACAAATTATTTGAAATCCTGTATGTGACTATGTGGTATCTCGGACCAATGAACAAGATCTATGCCATGGATTACCTGGGCGCCAATAGCAACGGCAATATCGGCTTCTTTATCCCTTTTTCAATCGCATTGATCATCATGGCATTTATTGGCAGGGCCAGACAATTACAGAATTAAAGTCCTGGTGTTCTGTTCAACTTCCAACTCGACGCATCCAAATTATTTCAAGAGGGTTCATTTCATATGTGAGAGGTGTCGCTTTCTGAGTAAGTCGTAAGATGTACAGCGATCGCTCTATCCTTATTATCGACATTTATCAGCAAACTTTGCCGTATGGAGGCAAACCATGCTTGAGACACTTCCTCCGCTCGTGCAATCCATCCTGTCTGCAATCCTGATCGGGCTGGGCGGTATCCTGGCTGCCTACCTGGTCTATAGCCTGTTCACACGCCTGACGAATCGCTATGTCGGAAGTTTATTGGCCCTGCTTATCATCTTCGGCGCGCTCAAATGGATCCTGGATGTGGCGGATGCGGTGGGGCTGGTCGTGATTCTGGGCACAGCCCTGACCGGCGCTTTGACCCTCGGCATGGATGACCTGGCAACGGATTTAGTGTCCGGGACCAAGTTATTTGCCACCCGCCCCTTTCGCGTCGGGGATACGGTTTCCATTGCCGGTCATTTAGGCAAAGTCTCAGAGACCGCGCTGACCAATACCGTATTGATCGATGCCGCCGGGCATCAGGTCATTGTGCGCAACTCCGAAGTGGTGGCCGGGACGATCACAAATTACTCCTCAGGAAATGGAGAGCAACGGCTCGAAGTGGAAGTAAGCATTCCCGCCAGCCAGGATCTCGAGAAAGCTGTGGGGGCCATCCTGGAGGGCACCAAGGATTTCTCGCCTCAAGCGGCCTTTAAAGTTGGTGTGCTCTGCGAAACAGTCAGCGAGGCCAGGATGATTCTGAAAGTGTATGGCTTTACAGCCAGGAACCAGGACTCGGATACCGAAAAAACGCGCTTGATGGTGGCTATCTTGAAAGCGCTCAAGAATCATAATGTCAGTTTGTAAGAGACATTATGGATGTCACTCCAGCCCGGAAAAAGCGTCCTCTCATCCACCGTCTGTTCATCCTTGTTTTAACGCCAATGCTCATTGCGACGGACCTTTTGGGCACCGTGCCCAACAATTCCTTCTCAGCGGAACTGCGAGGTTATCTATCGTTGATGCTCCCGGCTGAGTTCACCGGCTGGCTCAATCAGAGGCTGACAGGATACGATCTTCCCACACTGCCAGTTGCCTCTATATCTCAAGAGGCCTTCCCAGCTTCGCCCATAGCCGAGCTACCTCTCTCTTCAACGCTGACTGCAATTCCATCCTCGACTTTGACCCCAACTTTCACTCTGACGCCCACCTCCACAGCCACATCGACGCGTACACCTACTCCAACCATCACGCCGACTCCGACGCTGATACCGAACCCGGCCGGGCTATGGTTGTTCAGTTGGCAGTATCCCGGCAAAAATACGACATGGGCCGATTCCTTCCGGATCATACAAAGAGGGGATAATTTTGTCGTGACGTTTGTTTCCAACTCTTTTGTGGGAGATTTAACGATTCTTTCACAACACTGGGATGGCACCAGTCTCGATTTCACCTATCAAAATCCAGCCATCCCTGCCACTGTTCATCTTAAAACAATAGGCATCGATTCCCAGGGGCAATTATGGGTCAATGTGCTTTCTCAATGGGTCGGGCCACCTGTTACTGTCCTGCCACCTGTTCAATAAAATTAAACTCAATCCAAGTTTTATGCTGATTTTGGAAAATGGAGCCGATCTAGACCGGCTCCGCGATATTGTCTCAGCGCGAAAGGATGGCAGGCTGCGGATATTTTGCAGAACAAAAAAGAACATCTGAACAATGGGCGTTTAAGCGCAACCTTACATGACTGTGGGTTGATTAATTCCATTAACACGCCCATAATTGCGGAACAAATGGGCAGAATTGATAAAAAAGTAGAATACCATGGAAACAACAATGCAGTCTTCAGCTCCCCGCCTTCGAAGCAAAATCACTACGATTGAAGCCATCGACCTGACCATTATTGGCTTTGCGCTATGATGCTATGGTGCACATAATGCCATCAGTCAAAACGGCGGAAAGCTCTCAGATCAGGTCGGTTTTCTATTGTTTGTCGAGGGAGTGATATTAGTCACATGGATCTTTTATAATGGCTACATCCACCTTTCCCGCAGGCTGGGTAGAAAATCAGAGCACGCGGCTGCTGAGAATTATCTTCATATTAACAGGCACCTACACACTATGGGCGTGGCTCTTTCTGGATATCAACCCCCTCCTGATGTCGAAGCTTTTCTATAGAGGCGAAGCACCTATGGAATATGCTTTGAACGCGCGCTCCAAGGCAGCGCGTAAAGCCTGGGAGAAGGATCGAAAAGCCCTTCAAAGTTAAACGATCACAAAAAATAGAATAACTTTTTTCGAGACTTATCCAAAGTGGTGAGCCTCGATTTTTTATGATTGGCTTGAGAGTCTCTGCAAGCCAAAGAAAGATTCGTCAATTAACCAAGGAAGAATAGATCACTATTTACATTCAGTCGTACAATAAATACATACTCAGTAGATCACGGAAGAATCCGAAGAAGCCCGAAAGTAGGGAATCTCTCAGCTTTCATGAAGTACCGATACTATACACTGGAGTGGCAAATGAATCAGGTGATGGATGTGTTGATGAAGCGCAAGTCGGTGCGGGCTTATGAAGAACGGCAGATCAGCTCAGAGATCCGTGCGGAAATTTTGAAAGGAACGTTACGCGCACCCACTGCAGGGAATTTAATGTTGTACTCCATCCTGGATGTGACAGACCAATCCATCAAGGATAGGCTGATGGTCACCTGTGATAACCAGTCTTTCATCGCGCGCGCCCCCATGGTCTGGATTTTTCTCGCAGATTATCAGCGTTGGTACGATTATTTCTTCACCTCGGGTGTGGAGGAACTTTGCACGCAAAGAAACTTAACCATGCGAAAGCCTGAGGAGGCCGACCTGTTCCTGGCCTGCTGTGATGCCCTGATCGCGGCCCAAAACGCGGTCATTGCCGCCGAGTCGTTCGGCATCGGTTCCTGTTATATCGGCGACATCATGGAACAATATGAAATCCACAAAGAACTGCTTAACTTACCGCAATATGTCTTCCCGATTTGTATGGTGGTTTTTGGCTATCCTACGCAGCAACAAAAGGAACAAGGCTATACGCCACGCTTTGACGAGAAGTTTATTCTCTTCGAGAATCGCTATCATCGTCTTAATAAAGATGAGTTTGAAGAAATGTTCGCCGAACGTCAGAGCCGCCTGCCAACAGGCAAGGCAATGAAGGGAATTACGACAATCGGTCAGGCTACGTATTTACGAAAGTTCAGCGCCGACTTTTCGATGGAAATGAGGCGCTCCGTGCGCGAGATAGTCAAGGCGTGGATGAAATAAGACTTCAAGCCCAGGATCACCGCGCTCCGTACCACATTCGGCTCAACAAGTGATCCCTCCGGATAAATTGATGATAGATGGCCGCGGCAATATGGATGACGAGCAGCAATGACAACGTGATCGCGGTAAAAAGATGCAACGGCAGGAGAAGGAAGGCCCCAAACCCGGGTCCACCGCGCTGAAAATTTCCGGGGCCCTGACCAGAACCACCGAAGCCTGGATTGCCATTGTTGTCACCGTTCGGACGGGGAAAAGGCGTTCCATCCCCGGGACGTGGGAATTGACCCTGTCCTCCGTTTCCGGGACCAAAGCCCGGTCCGCCACCCTGCGCCCCCAGGAACGCCCGTTGAAAGCGATTGGTCTGCAGAGAGAAGATCAGACCGATTACTGTGGCAGCAAATACAAAGAGATAGAGCGCGTAATGAACGGTCCGGGCTAGGATATCGAGAAATTTATTCCCTGCTGTGGCAGAAGCAGGCCTATTGAAGGCAAACCGAATAATCAAGCGGACAACCAGGAATGCGAGGATCGCCACACCCACAGCCATATGAATATTGACGATCGACTCCGAAACGCGAAAGCCTCCACCTTGAAGTTGGGGCCGGATCACAAACAATCCCAGATATAAATTCGTAAAGACCAGTATCGCTACCAGCCAATGCAAAGTGACCAACGCAGGGTGATAACGTTTGGGAGTTTCCATATGTACCTCACTTTTACAGAGTGCCGCATAAATTAGCAAACTCAATATTGAATTTCGATTTACGCATCCATGCAAGGAGTTTACTTTTTATTGGACAAGCGGCAAATTTGTTTCTTATATCATCATCTGAGTCCCTTTGCGTGGAGAAATTATGTAGATTATCTGCGAACCGACAGTGAAACCTAGAGCTTCAGCCGCCATTCAACCCTGGAGATAAACAGACAAATCACCGCCAGTACTTTATTGAATTTTTGCTGATTCTACGGCTATTTTCTGGTTGGTTTGCAATTTATTAACGTTAATTTGTATACGCTGCACTGGCGGTACTTTTAACATTCAAAGAATCCACGATGCGCTGTCGGCTCGCAATTATCCATATTAGGGAAATCCCTACACGAAAATCAGCGGACTCGCGTGTAAAATCATGAAAAGGTTATTCTGGTTTTCTCTTATTTAGCCAGACTTATCTCTTGAAAGGAGGATGAAATGGTTGCTCCAAAGATTGACGAAGAGTTTGTAATGGAAGCGGCTGAGCAAGTAACCGCCGCGGACATCGAAAAAGTTGTTAAAAAATCCGGAGATATTCAAAAGAAGTTTGAAGCCCGCGGTCCGCTCAAACGTTTCGTGGAAGATTACCGCGTATTGAAGTCACTGATCAAGGATTATCGTGTTGGTACGTATCGCCAGGTTCTGTATGGAACGATTGCCACCATTGTATTCACCCTACTCTACGTTTTCAATCCCTTCGACCTCATCCCGGACGTATTGCCAGTTATCGGCGTGGTGGACGACGCTTCAGTGATGACAGCCTGCCTGATGTTGATCGAACGCGACTTGCGACAATATAGGGATTGGAAAGAACATCAACTCATCGCCGGGGAGGTCGAGGAATAATGGACACTATAGCTTGCAGGAAAGGAATCAAGCTATGAAACATAATCGTCTGTCATGGTTCACGCGCGCAGCCAAGGCGGCCTCACGCGCGGCTGGCCGGCCGATCACCTTCAGCATCGCGGTGGCTCTCATTGTGATTTGGGCCGTGACCGGCCCAATCTTTCATTTTAGTGATACCTGGCAATTGGTGATCAACACCAGCACCACCATTATCACCTTTCTGATGGTCTTCCTCATTCAGAACACGCAGAACCGGGATACCGAGGCATTGCAAATCAAACTGGATGAATTGATCCGCGCTCTCGAAGGTGCACAGAACACGCTCCTCGATCTCGAGGAACTCGACGACGAAGATCTCGACCTTGTTCGAAACGATTATCTCAAGTTGGCAGAAAAAGCAAGAAAGGAATTGAGAAAGAACAGAAGGCGCAAATCATAGCCGCCCTCATTGCATTCCATGTTCCTAAAATTTACCTGCGTCGCTTTTAGAAGAACTCCCTGACAAAATCAGGGAGTTCTCATTTACGCCTTTGCCAGCGCGAACTTGTCTTTTCCGATGCGGTAATTACCATTCTGTTTGAGCACCTGCGCCAGCAAATCTTCGGGGACATCCACAAACGTGACCTTATCCTCGATGCGGATTTTTCCAATCGTATATCCCGGGATGTTCGCATGGAAGGCAATCGTGCCGACGATGTCATTTGGACGGATTCCCTGCAACTTGCCTTTGTTCAATTTCAAGCGGATCATCCCCTCTTCATGCGACGCGTCACCACGGGACCTTTGCCTGCTCCCGCGACCAAACTCTGCGCGTCGCCCGATTGAATCTCTTTTTCCTCTTTCTTCTTTCCTTTTGAAATCCGCTTTTACCTCAGAGATTTCTGCAATGGGTCTTTGCTTCTCATCCGCACGCGCGATCTTCAACGCCGCCGCGGCAATGTTTAGTGGATCGTGACCAGCCTCGATGAGTTCCTGCACCATTTCGAGTTCGCGCTTGTATCGTCCACGCCCCAGCCAAACTTTCATCGTCTCAACAACTTGATTCTCGCGATGTTTGAGGATGTCATCCACGGAGGGAATTTCCATTTTGGTGATAGGCTGTTTGGTCAACGCTTCCACCTCGCGCAAACGGCGTTTCTCTTTGGGCGAAAGTAAAGTAATCGCTACGCCGGTTTTGCCTGCGCGGCCTGTCCGCCCAATACGATGGATATACACCTCAGCATCATCGGGCAGGTGATAGTTGAACACATGAGAAATATCCTCAATATCCAGTCCACGTGCGGCCACGTCGGTCGCGACCAGCACTTTAAGTTGGTTCGCACGGAAACGTCCCAACACACGTTCGCGGGCATTCTGATCCAAATCGCCATGAATGGCCTCGGCAGGGATGCCGCGTACCACCAATTCATTGGCGAGGGTGGCTGTCTCGGCGCGCGTGCGGGCAAAAATCAGAGCGCTCTTGATCGGTTCCACCTCGAAGAGGCGCGTCAACATACTGGTCTTATCAGACTCGTGCACCAGGTAATAGCGCTGTTCGATGGCTGACACAGTGAGGGTATCTCGTTTAATGGTGACAGCTTGAGGGTCCCGCATGAAGCGGCTGGCGAGGGAACGGATACGCGGCGGCAGCGTCGCACTAAATAAGGCAGTCTGTCTCTCAGTTGGAGTTTCTGCAAGAATCTTTTCCACATCTTCCATAAAACCCATGTTGAGCATTTCGTCCGCTTCATCGATCACGAGGGTTTTAATGTGTTTGATGTTGAGGGCGTTGCGTTCGATGAGGTCGAGCAAACGTCCAGGCGTGCCAACGACAATATCGATGCCGTGATTCAGTTTGCTGATCTGCGGTCCGTACGGTTGACCGCCGTAGACAGCCAGCACACGCACGTTGAGATGTTTGCCATATTCGTTCATCGAATTGGCAACCTGCAAGGCTAGTTCGCGCGTAGGAGCAAGAACCAGAGCCTGTACATGTTTTTGCGGTTGAAAATTGTGGAGAATGGGGAAGGCAAAAGCCGCGGTCTTGCCGGTGCCAGTCTGCGCCTGACCGATCACATCAGCCCCCGTGAGCATGATGGGAATCAGCGCAGCTTGAATGGGTGTGGGCTCAGCATAGCCAAGCTCAATAATGGCCTGCATGAGCTCGTCACGCAGGTTAAGAGAAGCAAATTCGGTTGTCATCTTTATCCTTTTTCTATGTGTCATTGCGAGTTGTCGCTGGTCGAGTAGCGCTCTTTGCGCACCGAGACCGAGGCGGCGTGGCAATCTCAATCTTTCAGGTTACTTGAGATTGCTTCGGGCTCACGCCCTCGCGATGACACGTTATACGGGATGTTCCGACGACTCCGTTTCACTTCCTTCCTGCCAATCAGACTTGTCTTCACAGACTCGTCCGCCCAACAAAAAAGCCCGACTACACTTTCATCGGGCCGATCGTTCACGAAGTCCCCGTGCTTTTCGGGGGGAGTGACCAAAACAATTCCCAAGATTTGCGCCTTTTGGCGCCGCAAGAGTTTACCACAAAATCTTAAGTTTGATTTAGTCTGCAAACAGCAATTGAATTTCCGGCGAAACAGTTGTAGAATGAGCCCGATCAGATCAGCTTGGTCAAAGGATTTGGAGCAGATGATGGATACCCTTCAACCCGGGCAGATGCTCGGTTCTTATCGTATTATTAGTCAAATCGGCAAGGGGGGCATGGCAACTGTCTATAAAGCCTACCAGGCATCCATGGATCGGAATGTGGCGATCAAAGTTCTGCCAAGCCAACTTGCGGAAAGCCAGGAGTTCACTGCGCGCTTTCAGCAGGAAGCCCGCATCATTGCCAAGCTGGAACATCCACACATCCTGCCCATTTTTGACTACGGGGAAAGTGACGGCGTTGCCTACTTTGTGATGCGATACCTCGAAGCCGGTACGCTCAAAGATCGCATGATTGCGGGTCGCCCACTTCCATTAAATGAGATCGATCGCATCTTTACCCAACTGACCGAGGCGCTTAGCTATGCTCACAGTCACGGCATCGTACATCGCGATTTAAAACCTGCCAACGCCTTGATCGATTCCTACGGAAACATCTTCCTGACCGATTTTGGCATCGCCAAATTACTCGAAAGTGCCTCGCCTCGTCTGACGCAGACCGACGCGATCATGGGCACGCCTGCTTATATCAGCCCGGAGCAGGCCCAAGCCGCGCCTGTTGACCAACGTTCGGATATTTATTCGCTCGGCATCATCCTTTACGAAATGACCACGGGGCAGGTGCCTTTCTCAGCCGATACGCCGCTGGCCGTGATTCTCAAACACATCAGCGATCCTTTGCCTCCACCTTCTTTGCTCAAGCCGGATATCCATCCTGCCATCGAGCGCGTGATTCTCAAGGCACTCGCCAAAAATCCAGCGGATCGCTACTCGAGTGCGGAAGAGTTTGTGGCGGCATGGAAGCGTGCCCTGGAGGAAAAGGAAACAGTCCGGCAAACACCAGAAGAGAAGCCTAAACCGGTTCTATACACCGTTCCCCCTGGTCAATCCCGGCAGAACGAATCTGCCCGCAATGCCTCTACTACATCTTCTACAACGACTCTCGCCAAACCGGGAAGGACCACCGGCCTAGTGGTAGGCTGTCTGCTGGTTGCATGCCTAGGACTGGTGTTGGGCGGAGGCGGTTTGATGCTCTTCTCCAATTGGCAGGGCTTCGGTTCAAAAACACCCACTCCAACTGCCACAGCGGAGTCTGGGATTGAAAATATACCAACTGTTGTTGTTCCTCCTGTTGTCGCAAATACTGGTACATTGCTCCTCCAAGATGATTTTTCGGACAGCACCCTCTGGGGCGTACTGAACGATTCCCAAAATTCTTCCATTGACTACAAGGACAATACCTTACACATGCATATTTTCAAGGAGAATTTTGTGACCTGGAGCACGCCAAATGATCAGGATTATCAGAATATTCATATGGAAGTGACTGTTTTCCACAACGACGCGGAACCGACTACAGCTTTTGGCCTCATGTGCGATCAAACAGAGGATTGGTCCTTCTATTATTTTGCGATCACGTCAGCTGGAGACTATGCCATCATCCGCGCCACCACGGGAGAACCAGACGTGTTCCTCACCAACAATGGCGACTGGGGCTATTCAAGCCTGATCGCCAACAATGCAGCTTCTTATCGGGTTGGAGCCGACTGCGGCAATGGTACTCTGACCCTCTACGTGGACGGCCAGCAGATCGAACTCGGTTTCCGATTCTGTTTATTCCCGTGGACACGTGGGCCTGTTTACCTGGAGCGGAGAGAATGCCTCCTCGGCGAATGTGAACTTTGATGATTTCCTGATGACTTCACTTCCATAATCTTCGGAGTTCTGAATTCACACGGCGGCTTTCAGCCGCCTTTTTATTTAAATCCATCAGTGGTTATAATGTCCCATGATGGATGCAAAAACCCTGCAAGTTCTTGAATATCCTAAAATCCTCGAGCGCTTAAGATCTTTTTGTGACTTCTCCGCTTCGATGGATTTGGCGCGCGCGCTGGAACCTACGGATTCCCATGATCTCGCTTTAGCCCGCCTGGCGGAAACCGGCGAAGCGCGCAGATTGTTTTCCGTGCAGGATATCGGTGTGGGCGGCGCGCACGACATCCGCCCGGCAGCCGATTTGGCCGCGCGCGGCGGTGTGCTTGATCCTCAACAATTGCTGGACGTCAAATCCACGCTGATCTCCTGCCGCGAGATCAAAAGATCCCTCGAGCGCAAAACGGACGAGTATCCGCATCTGGCGCAGACCGCGGCTGGATTACCCGAAGCGCACGGCATCGTGGATGCGATCACGCGCGTGCTCTCGGAGCGCGGCGAGGTGCTGGATTCCGCCTCGCCCAAACTCGCCTCGCTGCGCCGCGAGATCAAGGTCGCACATGACCGTTTGATGTCGCGCTTGCAAAAATATTTAACGGATTCTGCTTCCAAACTACAGGAACCGATCATTACCCAACGCGACGGGCGTTACGTCATTCCCTTGCGCGCAGAGTTCAAAGGACAGATCAAAGCTGTGGTCCACGATCAATCCTCGAGTGGCGCGACTTTGTTCGTTGAACCCTTGCCTGTTGTGGAACTCAACAACCAGGTGCGCGAACTGGAACTGGCAGCGCGCGACGAAGAGCGACGTATCCTGTATGAAATCTCGGTGCAGGTTGGCGAACACCGCGAAGAGATCAATTACGGCGTTGAAAATCTTGCCATGCTCGATCTGATCTTTGCCAAGGCGAAGTATGCGGAGGAGCTAAAGGCGAGTGAGCCGATCCTTCAAAAGGATGAAACCAAAAGGTTGAAGGATGAAAGAAGCAGGAAGAGAGAATCAAGCGAACAAGCAAATCAAATGGAAACTCCCAATCGAAGGGCATCCATCCAACTGATTCACGCCCGCCATCCTATGCTCGATTCACAAACTGTTGTGCCAATTGACGTGGACCCCAAGCCCGGCACGCGCGCCATCGTCATCACCGGCCCCAACACCGGCGGGAAGACTGTTTCGCTTAAGACAGTCGGCTTGCTGGCGCTCATGGCTCAAAGCGGATTGCACATCCCTGCCCAGAGCGGTTCGGAGCTGCCCTGTTTCCACGCGGTCTATGCCGACATCGGCGACGAACAGTCCATCGAACAGTCGCTTAGCACGTTCAGCGGTCACATTACCAACATCATTCGCATCCTCAAGCACATCGATCAGCGCTCGTTGGTCATTTTCGATGAACTGGGTGCGGGCACCGATCCGCAGGAAGGCGCGGCACTGGCGCGGGCCATCCTCAACCATCTGCTTGAAGCAGGCTGCACGACTCTGGTAGCGACACATTATCCTGAATTGAAAACCTTTGCACATTCGACCGAAGGCGTGGTCAACGCCTCTTTGGAATTCGATATCAAGACTCTGCGCCCGACTTATCGCCTGACACTGGGACTCCCCGGACGGTCCAACGCGCTGCTCATCGCACAACGTCTCGGTCTGCCTCAGCCGATCATTGAAGCCGCCAAAGGGGAGATCCATCCCGATGACCTGCGCGCCGACAAACTGCTCGACGACATTCGCAAGGAACGCAACCGCACTGCGCGTGAGCGACAGAAATTGGAGAAAGCCCGTAACAAACTCGAGGCACAAACCAAAGAACTCGAAAGCCGACTCGAAAAGATCGAAGATGAACGCCGCGAAGTGATCGCCAAAGCGCGCGCCGAAGGTGAGCTGGAAGTTGCCATATTAAAGAAAAACATCGAGTCGCTCAAGTCGCAATTACGCAAAGCCAAGCAACCCCTGGACGCCATCAAGTTGCTTGAAGAAAAGATCGAAACCATCGAACAGAAAATGGAAACGCCCGTTGAGAGGAAAAGCAACCAATTCCCGGTCTCCAATTCCCAATCTCTAAAGTTGGGCGAACGCGTCACAGTCAGCACGTTGAACGCGGAGGGCGTGGTAACAGCCTTGGGTGAGTCCGATGCGGAAGTCCAGATCGGGAGTTTGCGCGTCAGGGCACGCCTGGCGGATTTGATGAGGAAGTCCGGTGAGCCAATGACCGGTCAACAATCCCAAGTCTCCAGTGAGCCGTCACCAGCGATCAACACACCGGCATCGACAAGTAGTACCAAATCACCGGGGCTGGAACTGAATCTGCGCGGTAAACTGGTGGAAGACGGTCTCGAAGAACTGGACCGCTATTTGGAGCGTGCTTATTCGTCTGGTCTGTTGTTCGTGCGCATTGTGCATGGCAAAGGGACCGGCCGTATGCGTGAAGCGGTACGCGGCGCGTTGAAGGACAGCCCGTATGTCACTTCGTTCGAAGAACCCAAGGAAAACGAAGGCGGCTCCGGCGTGACCGTTGCGAAGATGGCAAAATAATATCGTGCTGAGCGAAACTCCGCTGGTTGAGACGCTTGCGTCGAAACCAACGCGGCGATGAAGTGGTCTCTTATGGTTACAGGAGATTGTGTCGCCATGGCGCCATGCGACACTTCGTCGTGGCGCTAGGTTTCGATACGGGCTTCGCCCTACTGAACCGTCGACGCCACTCCTCGCAATGACGCTTATATATTTTACGGGAGCGAGTGATGTCTCTGGATGATGCCATTCAGCAAATGACAGATACGATCAAAGCTGCGTGTGGGAGCGCGGAAGTGAAAACAATTAAGATGTCCGACGAGGAAGCACGCTTAAGTGTCTATGCCCCCGCCGCAGACATGCAAAAGATCCAGGACGCAACCTTCAAACCCGCGATCGATCTGTTGAATAGTGATGGCCTGGATATTCAAGTGTTCGTCTACGATAAGGACGCACCGCCTTTGAAAGGTTAATTGTGGGAGCGTGGTTGCCACGCCCGAAAATGTATCAACAACAAGTGGGCGACAAAACATCGCCCACTTGTTGTTTTAATTCCCAGTCACCGCGCGCCAGACCACGTTCAACGCTTCCAGTCCGGTCATACGATGAAGTACTGCCGCATCTTCGGTGAGGTAGATATCACCTTGCAATGGACGATCACTGCGCGTATAGAGTCCGCGATTGGGCAGATCGGATACCTCAGCCCAAAAATTCCAAAGCGGCAGATCATACTCAGAGGCCAGCATCGACATATCACGGTTGATGCGTTCATCTTTTTCGCGGTTATCCGCTTTCGTGGCCAGGATCGGCACCACGCCGTCATCGAGCAACTGTTCGATGACGCGCCGCAAATACTCTGTGTTACGCGATTCGAAATGGGTACCGATTTGAATAATGACGAAGGAGGGATGATGGATGCGCAATTCACATTGCACAGGTGTTTCTGCAAAGGTACAGCCATATTGGCCGCGATGCCATTGATTCCATAACAAGGCACCGGGCGTCGTGCCATCCTGCGCAGTCGGACTCTCGCGGTCGAAGGAACCTCTGAAGTTTTCGACCGTTTCCTGTAATTCCGGCGAAAGCAAATCAAACAAAGCCGGATCGGTTTCAAAGGCGCCGAAGAAAGCACCGGGTCGGGCCTGGCAGTCGCCAAAGAGCGAAAAGGCATGCGGATCGTTCCCCAGCGCCAATCCCTTTTGGTAAACTTTTTTCAAGGCAGGATTCACGCTCTCCGGAATCACCGGCCAATCTTTCCAATCGGCCGGGTCGAGCGTGGGCGTGCCCGGCAGCGAAGTTTGCGTTGCAGTCGATTTTGGGACGGGCGTGATCGGCGAAATCTTCTGGGGCGGACGCGTGACGGTGGGGATTGAGAATGAAGTTGGTGCAAGCATCGTTTGCGAGGGAACGATGACGGGGACAGGTGTGACTTCGGCCGCGCAGGCGGAGATCAATAAGCACAAGGCCAAGATCAAAACACGCTTCATTAGGTTTAGCGCTTGTTGCATAAATAACCAAACTTTTCAATTGCTTCTGTAGGTTGAAATTCAAATCTTGAGTTGAGATACGTCAGGGGCGTGCGGCACTCTGTAAGTATATCCAAGAAAATTAAGCCGACATGATTTTATGCTAAACTTGCGGCCATGACTTATCACGGACTTGTTCATAAATACGGACATCTGCTGGACATCCCACCGCATGCCTCGAAGCGCCCCATCAGCCTGCTTGAGGGGAACACGCCTTTGATCAAAGCCGATAGTTTATCCCGTCAACTCGGCGGCGGATTCGAGTTGTTCATTAAATATGAAGGTCTCAACCCAACCGGTTCCTTTAAGGACCGCGGCATGACCGCCGCAGTCAGCGAGGCCCTGGGCCGCGGCGCGACGACCGTCATCTGCGCTTCGACGGGCAATACCGCCGCCTCCGCTGCGGCCTACGCGGCGCGCGCCGGAATGAAATCCATCGTGCTGATTCCCCAGGGAAAGGTCGCGGCGGGCAAGCTCGCCGGTGCGATCGCTTATGGCGCGCAAGTGATTCAGATCGACGGCTCCTTCGATGACGCGCTGACCATGGTCGTCCAGATCACGAACAAACATCCCATCTGCCTGGTGAATTCGATCAATCCCTATCGCATCGAGGGACAAAAGACCTCCGCCTTTGAAATCTGCGACACGCTCGAATCTGCACCGGATTGGTTATGTTTGCCGGTGGGCAATGCAGGTAATATTACGTCATACTGGGCCGGCTTTAAACAATACAACGAGATAAAATCAACAGGCCTGCCGCAGGTGTTGGGTGTCCAGGCCGCCGGCGCTGCGCCGCTCGTATTGGGACATCCCATCGAAAAGCCGGAGACGGTCGCCACGGCCATTCGCATCGGAAAGCCAGCGCGCGGTGAACAGGCCTTGCAAGCCGCCGAAGAATTGAGAGGCAGGATCATCGCCGCGGCAGACGAGCAAATCCTGGATATGCAAAAGCTGCTGGCCAGGCTTGAAGGCATCTGGGTGGAACCGGCCTCTGCTGCCGGACTGGCAGGTTTGGCGATGGAAATCGCAAACGGAAAGTTGAATCCAAAAGGCAAACGCCTGGTCGCGATCTGCACCGGTCACGGGTTGAAAGATCCGGACATCATCACGAAGGATATGCAAAAGCCATCCATCGTCCCGCCCAAATTGGAGGCGTTGGAGGAAATAATTTTGGGATAAGGTTTAAGGTGTCATTGCGAGACCTGCGAAGCAGGTCGTGGCAATCTCGTTGTTGATGGTTAGTTGAGATTGCCGCGTCGCCCTTCGGGCCCTTCGCAATGACAGTAGCAAATATGAACATCAAAATCAAAGCCCCTGCCAGTTCTGCCAACCTCGGCCCCGGATTCGACTCTCTCGGGCTGGCCCTGGACTTATGGAACGAAACCACCATCCTGCCCGCCATCGAATTTTCGGTGATGATCAGTGGCGAGGGTGCCGCGAAGCTTTCCCGGGGAGAAAACAATCTCGTCATTCGCGCAGCAAAGACACTGGCAGAGCGCGTTGAGAAACATCTTTCGCCTTTCCACGCCAATTGTGTCAATCACATCCCGCCCAGTTCAGGACTCGGTTCCTCCGCCGCGGCCACATTGACCGGACTGCTTACCGCCAATACCCTGCTCGGCAATCCGCTCTCCAACGAGGAAGTTTTGAACATTGGCGCAGAGATGGAGGGCCACACCGATAACATCGCGCCCGCCATGCTGGGCGGATTGATCGTTTCCACCATGCAAGATGGAAGAGTGTTCGCACAAAAAATCCCCATGGCGAACTCACCCATATACATTACAGCTGTCTTCCCTGAATTCGAACTCTCCACCAGACAGGCGCGCGCCACTTTGCCCGAACAAGTCTCACGCAGGGACGCCATCTACAATATCAGCCGCGCGGTGCTGGTCACGGAAGCGCTGCGGGACGCGGACCTGGACCTGCTCGGCGGGGCGATGATGGATACGCTGCATCAGCCCTATCGTCTGCCGCTGATCCCGGGCGCGCAGGAGGCCATGCAGGCGATGAAACAGGCTGGCGCCTCAGCCGCCGCGTTATCGGGAGCCGGCCCGAGCCTGATCGCCTTCTCGTCCAACCTGGATTCAGGGATCGGCCTGGCAGCGAAGCGTGCTTTCGAGGAGAAGGGGCTCTCGGCGCGGAGTTTCCAATTGAAAGCTTCCCCTCACGGGGCGGAAGTCCAAATCCGATAGGCCACACGTTTGTTATATGGGGGTATCGGGATCGTTTAATTCTCTTTGCCACTCCTGTGCAAATTTCATAATGCGCGGGCGGATATAAAACGCATACGGATCGGCGACCAACCTGTGTTCTGTGATCAACTTCATGGCGGCTTCGGGTTCGTAGCCTTGCGCGATGAGCACACAGGCACCCATCGCCACGCCGCGATGACGTCCATAGGCGCAATGCACATAGACCTTGCCGCCGGCGCGCATCGCCTCGAGCGCGGCGCGTGCCCCGACGATCAGCTTGTGGATTGGAATCGGGAAGAAGGGACTGTCGATCGTGCGCAGCCATAACAACAGCAGCGGCGGTTTGTGGGGATCGGGCTGCGGACCGCGGCTGAAGCGCATGTTGATCACCAAACGCACACCGAGGTCGCGCAAGGTATCGTAATCGCGCACGGAGGGGGTGTTCCCGATGAAAAGATCATCGGTGATCTTCGAGAAGTTCATGGAGGGAATCTTATCATATGACAGAATCTCTTATATTCCTTTGTCCGCCCAATTGTGGATGGTCAGGCTCAAAGCGGAAGGATGCTTCGCCACAGGCGTGCTTCGCGAAAGCATCCTCCGCAAGGCCGGCGGCCTTCTGCTCTAAGCGCGATGATTTACGGTCGTGCGACCATGAAGAAAGGTCATCACAACCTAAACGATTCAAATGACGGATTTTGTGCTAAAGTAGGGACATCATATTCATCAGGAAAAGAACGTGATTACTAATCTAACAGAATATCAACTAGAAGTGGCTAACTGGCTGGCACAGCAAAATGTAGAAGGGCTGTTACCTGAAACATTTTCTGTCAGCTGGCATTCTGACGGGCAGAAAAAATTAGCCAAGATTAATGATTACGATGGGAAGCAAATTGAAATAACCTTTGCCGCTTTAGAAATACTTGAGCATGAACAACTTTTATCGACAGTCGATAAAGAAATATATAATCCGCCCAAACCGTTCAAAACTCGTGGGGCATATGGGTCAGTTTCTGTAGCCCCTGTTAAGCAACAAGAAACTGGTAGGGTATATACCTTGCGGAATGATATCTTCCGTGCGCAAGATTACTATTTGAAGCGCCAGTTAGTGAAAGATGCTGAAAAAATACTTGGAGTCATGCTTGCCCGCCCAGCTGGGGGCAGTTTGCAACACGACCACAGCTTATGTCTGCACTGCAAATGAACGATGAAAGATATGAACAAGTTTGTCAATTCTTAGAGGATTACGAACTCATAAAGGACAGAGCTGACGTGGAAGTATTCTGGGGTGATATTCAGCCCACCAAAAGAGGTCGTCAAGTAATGCATGAAAAGTCTTTAGAGAGTTTGATGCTTGCACAGTCGCCTGTTGCAAATTACAACGTCGGTGATCAAATAAATGTAACAAATACAGGACAAAATGTTTCTATTGCTGCTGGGCGTAAAGCAAATGCAAGTCAAGGCTTAACCGCGACTGAGATTGACGAATTATTCCAAACTGTATTTCATAAGTTGGAACAAAAAACGGATCTTCCAAATACCGAGAAACAAGAGATAGAAGAAACTATTGAGCTTATCAGAGACGAAACCCAAAAAGGAACAGAAGCCAACGAGAAAGCCTTGGGGCATTACATTCGAACCCTTGCTCGAATGGCACCAGATGTTTTAGATGTAGTAATTGCAACAGCAACAAATCCTCTTCTAGGTGCTGGAACTATGATCAGAAAAGTAGCCGAAAAAGCAAAAGCCGAAGCTCGTGATTAAAAATTAGGATACCTGGGTAGGCAAATATGGCAGAGAAACAACAATCGGAAAACCCAGAGGGTCCCCAACACCAACCGAATCCTGCCTCTATCAACGCCAACTTCAGTATTGGTGGAAATGTGGAAGGAAATGTTGTTGTTGGTAACAACAATGTCATCAATTATTACGCTGCCGTTGAAGCCAACACCGAAAAACACGAGCCTGATTATTGGGCGCTCAAACATCCCTATCCGATGCCACCGAACTTTACAGATCGCATTGTTGAACGTGCTTTGCTAACTCACTGGTTGAAAGAAGATTCGGAAAATCGTTTATTCATTCTTCGTGCGCTCGGCGGGTTTGGCAAATCCGCTTTGTCGTGGCAATGGCTAACACACGACGTTGACATCAAAGAATATCCCAAAGTTCTTTGATGGTCGTTCTATGAAGGCGACGCCAGCTTCGAACACTTCATCGAAGAGACTCTCAAATACCTCAACATCGAAGTTCCACAAGGACAGCGCCCGCAAGTGGACGGATTGCTCAAAGCCATGCAAGCTCAGAAAATCCTGCTCATCATGGATGGCTTTGAGCGCGCCTTGCGCGCCTACAGCAGTATGAACGCCGCCTATCAGGGAGACTCCGAACTCCCATCCCCTTTAGGGGCTGGGGGGTGGGGTCGAAAGCAGTCTCGATTGCATCAACATCAACGCCGAAATCTTCCTCAAGCACCTTTGCTCTTTACCCAACATCAAAAGCAAAGTCCTGATGACCACGCGCCTGACTCCCCGCGCCATCAAACCACGCGGCGAATTCATGCTCGGCTGTCGCGAAGTCGAATTGATCGCCATGGGACCCGCGGACGCGGTCGAATTCTTCCACAAACAGGAAATCAAAGGAACTCACACCGAAATCGAAGCCGCCTGTGAGCCGTATGGCTATCACCCGCTCAGTTTGCGCTTGTTGGCAGGACAAATTTTGAAGGATTTTTACCACCCTGGTGACATTATCGCAGCCAAAAGTCTCAAAATTGACGGCAATATCATTCAACAGAAACATCATGTTCTTGAAGTTTCCTACAACAGTCTCCCGCCTCATGAACAAAAGTTACTCAGCACGATTGCCTGTTTTCGTTCGCCCGTTGAGCTTAAAACACTTCAATCAATTGTCGAAAATAAAAATTCATTGGATGACGACCTACACGATTTGATTGAACGAGGCTTACTTCACTTCGATGAGAAGAACAAAAAATTTGATCTACATCCCATTGTGCGACGCTATGCATATGAACGCATGACGACATTTCATCGCGTCGCAATGCACCGCCGCTTACGCGATTATTTCGCTACAGTTGACACGCCGATCGAACCTCAAACCATCGATGATCTCGCACCTGTCATTGAACTGGTTTGTCATACAATAATGGCAAAAGAATTAGATGAAGCACAAGAAATAATTTATTACCGTCTTGCGGATGTATTAGATTTTCAATTTGGAGCAGATCAAATATACCTAGAGCTTTTGCGCTCTTTATTAACAGATGGGGATGTAATTACCCCTCCACGTTTAAAAGAAGAAGGCGATCAAGGATGGGTCCTCAACTCACTCGCTAATAGCTATTCTAAAACCGGACAGCCACGCTTTGCATTATCCGTATTTGAATTGGCGCTTCAATTTGTTGATAAACTCGTGAATAAAAAGAACAAAGCTTCTGCATGGAGAAATATAGCGTTCATGGCTTACCTCCCTATTGGAATGCTAGCACATTCAGAGCACAGCTTGTGTAGAAGTATTGAGTTGAATCACAATATTGAGGATGAGATTGGCGAGGGCATCGCTCACGGGGAATTTGGCCACGTTTTATCCTATCGCGGCATATGGCATGATGCGGAGCAAGAATTAGATTATGGAATAACTATTCTACAAAAAATCAGTGCTGTCCACTTGGAAGGTGGATTACATGCAGACTGCGCTTGGCGCTTTATCCTTATGACACGCGCTGACCCCCAATCATCAGTGATAAATCTAAAATCAGCAATCAAAGCTGCTTCTGGCGCCCTTGAACTAGCAGATGAAACAACAAAAAGAAAATTTTCACATCCGCGACAATATATTCGGGCGCACTGGCTTCTAGGTGCCGCATATCGCGCCAATAACGAATTGACTCTGGCAGAAGAAAACCTGCCCAAGGCACTCAATCTGTGTCGGCAAATTAACATGGTCGACCACGAAGGGGTCATCCTCCTCGATCTCGCCCGCTTGCACCATGATCAAAAGAACCACGAAGAAGCCAGATCTCTTGCCGATGAGGCCCTGCTCATCACTGAGCGCTGTGGCTACGTCCTGCAAGGCGCGGATGTGAATCTCTTCCTTGCGCAATACGCGCTGGAGCAGGAGAAGGACAAAGCCAAAGCAAAGTCATATGCCGAAGAAGCGTTGAAACTCGCCACCTGCGACGGTCCGCCGTATTATTACAAGGTCGCGTATGAGGAAGCGGAGAGGATGCTCGAAAGGCTGAAGGATGAAAACAAATCCAGCAAACCCACAAGACTTCTTTAACGGAATAGATCGCGCGCGCCTTAATACGCTCAAGCCAGTTGGTCAGGCTGTCGAGGCGCTCCACCTGCCGCCTCTGCGTCAACGCAAGTTGAACGGCATTCTCAACGCGCTGACCATGCAGATAGAAGACGGCGGCGATTTTCCCGAAGTCAACGAATTGTTGGTCAAGGCTTTGCGCACGGCGATCATCGTTCAGGTTGGGGAGGCTGTCGCCAAATCAGCGTTGGAGGCGTTGGCACAATTTGAGCAATCCGAGGCGTTGCGTTTGCACGGAAAAAGATCCGTGTGAAAGATCAAGGAAGGTCAATATGAGAAAACGATCCAAACCCGACAAAAAATTAACGCCCCAAGAAAACTTTCCCATTGGGGAATCGGTTGTGGTCAACCCTGGCGTAGCTGATCCCGATCACGGATTCGATATGGGCGGCTGGCAGGGGCGCGTCACCGAGAATCACTATGCCGACGAACAAGGCAATCCTTACGTTACCATCGCATGGGATAGTATTACGCTAAAACAAATGCCCGTTGAAGTGATCGAACGCTGTGAAGAAGACGGCTTGGATTGGTCCAGTATGGGACTCTACGCCAGCCAAGTCACGTCCGCCGCACCCAGAGACAAAATCCATCAAGTACAAAAAGTTAAGGATGAAATTGAAGACGCACACCAGATGGATCATCTGGGCGAACAGGGAAGGCGCATGCAACAAATTCTAAATAGCGCGGACAGGAAAGGTGAAATGGGCAGGTTTAAGGCATGGGAAAAATATTTGAAAGAAAAACTTACCTTCCCGTTTGACGCCGAAGTCTCGGAACATCAGGAACGCGGACCCATAAGGATTGGTGAGCGCGTCAACGTATTGGGTATTGAAATAGTTGACGATTCTTATGGAATAATAGTGTCAATCAAAACGAAACGGGGACACTATGATTTTCCCCTTTGTGATTTGGAAGCACTTCCCGATACATCCCCAAACTACCAGCCATTGAATGATTACGTCGTCTGGTTTGCAAACAGATAAGAGGATGGTTGGAAAGTTGAATGGTAACGAAAATGGACTTAGCCAACCGCCAGGTCCATTTTTGGGCGATCCCGCTGGTTGAGTAGTGGCGCCTCGCGGCACGTATCGAAACCACCAATAACAAGCAAATTTTAGATTTCATGATGTGGTCTCGACTGCTTGCGATCGACCACCGTTTGAAAACTCTATTTTTCTTCGTGCTCTTTGTGTACTTCGCAGTTAAATAATTCTCAGTGTCTTCGTGGTTAGTTTTCTCGGGGGTTTTGTGCTAAACTCGCAACAATAGTCTCCAGTCTCTCATTCTCCAGTTACCAATTACTCAAAATATGGAAATCCTTCAAACCAACATAAACCCTGATTCAGAAGACTTCAAAACCAACTCAGCCCATCATCGCGCCCTCGCGGACGAACTCAAAGGACGCCTTGCAAAAATCCATGAAGGCGGCGGAGAAAAATACCGCACCCGCCAAGAGTCACAGGGCAAACTCTTCGTCCATGAACGGATCGAACGTCTACTTGACCCTGGCTCGCCGTTCCTCGAACTCTCCTCACTAGCAGCATACGATTTATATACCGGCGGCGCTCCAGGCGCAGGCATCGTCACTGGCATCGGGCACGTCTCCAATCGCGAAGTGCTCATCGTCGCCAACGACGCCACCGTCAAAGGCGGCTCCTACTTTCCTATGACGGTCAAGAAACATCTGCGTGCCCAGCAGATCGCCGAGGAGAATCATCTGCCCTGTCTGTATCTCGTCGATTCGGGTGGCGCGTTCCTGCCCCTGCAGGACGAAGTCTTTCCCGACGTAAATCATTTCGGTCGCATCTTCTACAATCAGGCGCGCATGTCTGCCAAAAAGATTCCGCAGATCGCAGCCGTCATGGGCAGTTGCACGGCGGGCGGCGCCTACGTCCCTGCCATGAGCGACGAAGCCATCATCGTCAAAGGCACGGGCACCATCTTCCTCGGCGGACCTCCGCTCGTTAAAGGCGGCAACTGGCGAGGATGTCAGCGCTGAAGATTTAGGCGGAGCAGATGTTCACACACGACTCTCTGGTGTTGCGGATCACTTCGCCGAAGACGATGACCACGCCATCCAACTCCTGCGGGACATCGTAGAAACATTACAACCTGGGGACTTTCAAACGGTTCTCTCCAAGCTGGAAGTTGCTCCACCCGAAGAACCCTTATACCCCGCCGACGATTTGTACGGCATCTTGCCCGCCACCTTCCGCGAGACCTACGACGTGCACGAGATCATCGCCCGCCTCGTGGACGGAAGCAAATTTCGCGAGTTCAAGGCCCGCTACGGCACGACTCTCGTCTGCGGGTTCGCGCGCATTCACGGATATCCCATAGGGGTCATCGCCAATAACGGAGTCCTGTTCAGCGAGTCCAGCGCTCAAAGCGACTCACTTCATCGAACTGTGCGACCAACGCGGTATTCCGCTCGTCTTCCTGCAAAACATCACTGGCTTCATGGTGGGACGGGAAGCCGAAGTCGGCGGCATCGCCAAAGACGGAGCAAAGATGGTCCACGCCGTGGCAACCACCCGCGTTCCAAAATTAACCGTTGTCATCGGCGGCTCCTTCGGCGCAGGTAACTACGCCATGTCTGGTCGCGCCTACGGCTCCCGCTTCCTATGGATGTGGCCCAACGCGAGAATCTCCGTCATGGGTGGAGAACAAGCCGCGAATGTATTGCTCACCATCAAACAAGAACAACTTCAACGCGAAGGCAAACCCACAATGACCCAAGCCGAAGCCGACGAATTCAAACGTCCGATCTTGGAGAAGTACGAGAACGAAGGCAACCCCTATCATTCCACAGCGCGTCTATGGGACGATGGCGTCATCGATCCTATTGACACAAGACAAATATTAGGTTTAGCATTATCAGTAGTTTTTAATTCGCCAGTTGAAGAACAAAACTTTGGAGTGTTTAGGATGTAGATTTTATCTCTCATTGCGAGCCACCGCTGGTCGAGTGTGGCGCCTTGGAGCCATGTATCGAGACGACGGTGACGAAGCAATCTCGACTAACCTTCAAGTCTAAGATTGCATGTGAGACAAGATTGCCGCGTCGCCCACGCTTCGACTTCGCCTACGGCTCCGCTCAGCGCGGGGCTCCTCCAATGACAGATGAATATTAGGAGATGCATATGACCTTTGAACAAACCTCAGGCAGTCCCCATCACTTCCTGGCCCGCCTCGCCGGTGGCTGGACAGGCACATCCAAACTCTGGCTGGAACCTGACAAACTTGCCGACGAGTTGCCGGTCCTGGGAACTATTACCCTGGTCTTGGAAGGACGCTTCGCCATCTATCTCTATCAAGGCTCCATCGAAGGCGAGCCCCAACATGGCATGTTCACCTTTGGCTACAACACCATCACCGATCAATTTGAAGCCAGTTGGGTGGAACTCCTTCCATAACAACACCGCCATCATGTTCTGCACGGGTGGCTCCACTGACAACGGATTCTCCGTCCTCGGCAGTTATCCCGATCCCACGGGCGGACCGGACTGGGGTTGGCGCACGGAAGTCGAACTGCTCGAAGAAGATCACCTGGTCATCACGGCTTACAATATCCATCCTGAACTTGGCGAAGCCAAAGCGACGGAAGCAAAGTTGATGAGAGTGAAAAAATAACCGTCGCGCTGAGCGGAGGGCACAGCCCGAAGACGAAGCGTGGGCGAAGCAATCTCCGTCACAGTGTTGGGGATTGCCTCGCCTTCGGCTCGCAATGACGGAAAAGGAATTTAAATGAAAATCTTAATCATCGGTGGTACGCGTTTTCTGGGAAGACATCTCGTTGAATCCGCGCTGACGCGCAGACATGCAGTGACCCTTTTCAATCGCGGTAAATCGAACCCGGATCTATTTCCAAACCTTGAAACAATTCAAGGTGACCGTGAACATGATATCGAAAAGTTGTCAGGCCGCGCATGGGAGGCGGTGATCGACACGTGCGGGTATGTGCCGCGCCTCGTCCGCCTCTCAGCCTCCAGCCTGGAAAGAAGCGTCGGGCGTTATGTCTTCATCTCATCCATCTCGGTATATCCTGATTCCATCTTGGGCAAGATCGGCATCGAGGAATCCGATCCTGTTGGCAAATTGGATGATGAAACCGTGGAGGAGATCACCGGTGAGACGTACGGTCCTCTCAAGGCATTGTGCGAAAAGATAGTACTTGATATGTATGATGATCGTGGATTGGTCGTGCGCCCTGGACTCATCGTGGGGCCTAATGATATTAGCGATCGCTTTACCTATTGGCCCGTGCGCATTGCCAAAGGCGGAGAGGTGCTGGCACCCGAAAAGCCTGAAGTGCCCGTGCAGATCATCGATGTGAGGGATTTATCTGATTTCATCATCAAATTAATTGAGGCTAAAGCCTCAGGCATCTATAACACAACCGGGCCGGATGACGAGTTCACGTTGGGCGCAATGCTGGAATCATGCAAGCAAGTGAGCGGAAGTGATGCGGATTTCAAATGGGCTTCGGTTGAATTCCTGGAGCAAAACAACGTTGCCGCGTGGAGTGACATGCCCGCCTGGGTTCCAGATAACGAAGAGAACCGCGGCTTCTCACGCATGGGTATATCCAAGGCCATCCAGGCCGGTTTGAAGTTTCGCCCGCTGGCGGAAACGGTAAAAGACACACTGGAATGGGCGCAGACGCGGCCAGCAGACCATGAATGGCGCGCCGGCTTGAAGCTGGAAAGAGAGAAGGAATTACTTGAATTGCTCAAAGATCATGTTCAATGAGCAGGCAATATCGATCATCAAATCATCGAGCACAAGACGCAAAGAGAACGCGTTAAATTAAAGCATGGCAGATCAAAGAGGCGATTGAAAGGATTAAGCATAAACAAAACAACGGACAGTTGCAAGCTGTCCGTTGTTGCTTTCACTTACCAGTTATGTCTGGTTGCAGGGGAGGATTTCGTGATCGTCCGGCCGTCATCTTCGACAGGCTCGAACGCGGATTGAATCGCCACGCGGCCCGGCCCAACCAGCCTCAACCATAAGTAACGCTGCGTGTAAGACGTCCACAAATTCCAGTTGCTATTTGGGTGCTCGAAATGTAACTGCATGTTAACGGTTGGATCCTTGAAGATCAGCGCAGTGGGTTTGATGAGGATGGATTGCCCTTGAGTCAACTGACGGATAAACACATTGCCCGAGGCGTGCAGCAATAACAGTCCCGGCAGCTTGCTGGCCGAGAAACGATCGAGGGCTGTGCCGATGGGGTAATGCGTTTCGGTCTCATCGCCGTTCTTGGTGGTAAACCAGACATTGGTATTGACCCAACTGTAGTCCACCTGACTGGTTGCCACCAGCATGAAATGTTCGCGCACATCCACAGCCTGACCCGGCTGAAGCGGCAAGGCTAGCAATTCCCCAGGCAGATCGCGCGAGAAAGCAATATGACCCGGGCCCGTCGCCTGGGTCATGAAAATAGGCATACCGGCGAAGGCCCGTTTCCACGCGCCTTTCATGGACATCATGCTGATATTGACGGAATTTTCTTTCCATAACAAAACGTGATGCGCAAAATAAACGCCGTCGCCCTGCGCCAGGTTGAAGTCAGCCACGGGAACATATAAGCCTTCGATCTGACAGGAGGACTTGCCGATCTGAAGTTTGGCCATATCCTTGCGGCCCGGCAGTTCAATCCAGCCGGTGGGCGTGACGATATTCGCAACGTTGATGGTTGCGCCACAGGCGGGACAACTCAACGCCGTGCCATCTGAAACGGCGCCGCACCAATTGCAGGTGTAAGTCCGGCCGGAAACGGGAGCAGAAGGAGTCGCACTCATAGCATCTCCTAATCCGTGTGATGATGAACATACATGGACTGAATCCCGACTCTGCCCGGCCCAATCATTTGCGCCAGACTCATCGCAGAGCCGCCGAACAAGCCGGTGGTCAATTGCTGCATTTGAACATTCATTTGCACGGTGGAGTCCTTATATAAGAACGCGCCCGGCTCCACTAGAATCGACTCGCCCGGTTTGAGCGTGCGCTCGAAGACGTTGCCGTAGCCGTGCAGGATCAAGAGACCCGACTGATTCGTTGTGACGAACCGATCCATGTACATGCCCTGCCCGCCGAACAGAATGTTGCGCAGACCTTTGATGCGCTGGAAGGAATACGCAATATTTCTCGAGGCCAGCAGGAAAGCATGCTCACGTACATCCAGTTCCATGCCAGGATGCAACGGAAGCACCACCAGTTCACCGGTGGCGTCGCGTGAGAAGGCCACGCGGCCGGGTCCCTGTGCCACGCTGATAATGAAGGGCATCCCGGCCAGTACACGCTTCATGCCGCCTGGCAATTGGAGCACCGACATGGGAACAGATGGATCCTTCCACAACATGACATGGTGTTCGAAATAAATTCCATCACCCTGTGCCAGATTGATCTCTGCCACCGGCACGATCTCGCCTTCCACCTGACAGGTGCTGTTATAAAAATGGAATTCGGTCATATCCTTGAGACGCGGCGCTTCACGCCAACCTGATTCACTAACAACATCCGCCAGGTCCAGTGGTGCGCCGCAAAACTGGCATGAAAGGGCTGTCTTCAGATTCATACCCTGGCACCAATTACACTTCAGGCGTTCTACTGCATCCGTCACATTCTGGGCTGGTTGAGTCATGGTTTCCTTTCCTTTTGGGTAACAATAAAATGAACAACAAAATGTTATCTCGCCAATATTAAAGTCGTATGAAATAACAAATGGTTCTTTAGGCCGGTAGGTTACAGGTTGATCAGCTTTTCCATTCCGCATTTTCAAAAATAGCGTACACTTGGCAAATGCCCTTACGCCAGTTCTTCAATAAAATCCTGGTCGCCAACCGAGGCGAGATCGCCATTCGCATCATGCGAGCCTGTAGGGAACTTGGCATCAAAACCGTGGCGGTGTATTCAGATGCCGATAAAAATTCAATGCACGCGCAATTCGCCGATGAGGCCATCCATATCGGCGCGGCTGAACCCAGGGAATCCTATCTGAATGCAGAGGTCTTGATCCAGGCCGCGCTCGCCTCTCAAGCGGATGCGATTCATCCGGGCTATGGCTTCCTCTCGGAGAACGCCTCCTTCGCCGCCGCAGTTGACTCCGCCAAATTGACCTTTATCGGCCCCTCCGCGGACTCCATCCAAGCGATGGGCGATAAAGCGGAATCCAAGCTCAGAATGAAACAAGCCGGCGTGCCGACCGTTCCCGGCTACGAAGGCATCGAAACAGAAGATGAATTTAAAAAAGCCGCGCAAGAGATCGGTTATCCTGTATTAGTCAAAGCTGCGGCGGGAGGCGGGGGCAAAGGCATGCGCGTGGTAAATAACGAAAATGAGTTGAGTGAATCCATCGAAAGCGCACGGCGTGAAGCCTTGCATGCCTTTGGCGATGAAAGATTATTGATCGAAAAATATATTCCTAATGCACATCATATCGAGTTTCAAATCTTCGGTGACCAGCATGGACACCTCGTTCATTTATTCGAACGCGAATGTTCCGTACAGCGACGTTATCAAAAGATCATCGAAGAAACACCTTCCCCGCTGTTGACGCCGGAATTGCGCGCGCAAATGGGAGAAGCCGCGGTGGCGGCTGCCAAAGCTGTGAATTATTACAACGCTGGAACCGTTGAATTCATCTTCAATCCTACGGATTCCTCTTTTTTCTTTCTTGAAATGAACACACGCTTGCAAGTCGAACATGCGGTTACGGAATTTGTCACCGGGCTCGATCTTGTCCAATGGCAGATACGCGTTGCCGCGGATGAACATTTTCCTTATCAGCAGGAAGAACTCACCCAACGCGGACTCGCCATCGAATGCCGCATCTACGCCGAAGACCCCGCCAATGGATTTTTGCCCAGCACGGGCAAACTGCTGCAATTCATCGAGCCGCGCGGGCCGGGCATCCGCCTCGACTCGGGTTTCCGCGCCGGCGATATAGTTACGCATTTCTATGATCCATTATTAGCAAAGTTGATCGCCTATGCGGAGAATAGAGAAATTGCGATCCAAAAGATGCAAACGGCGTTGAAAGAATTTGTGGTGCATGGGGTAGTGACAAATATCGATTTTCTGCAAAGTGTTTTATCTCATCCCGATTTTAAAAATGGAAAGGTCTCTACACGTTGGGTGGAAACAAACTTTAATTGGGCACCACCATCTGAACCATCAGTTGAAGCGCTCATTGCTGCCGCGCTGGCCGATATCGCAATCGGCAATCGAGAATTGACAATTGTCAATGAACATGATCCTTATAGCCCGTGGAAGAATTTGAATGGATTCAGGAATTAGAAAAAAACACCGGCGGTTGAGTAGGCGGCGGGTTTCGACACCCGCACCGCACCAAACGTAGTGCGGTGCAAGTGTACGCCATTCAGGCTACTCAACCACCGCCGCCGTATCGAAACCACCACTAACGAATTTTTCTTCATTACATGTTGGTCTCGACACCTGTAATTGCATGCGGTGCAAATGTACGCTTCGCACTCGACCATTGGATTTTCAATGAAACTTACTTTTGATAACACAACGATTGATCTAATAACAACTGGCCAATCCTATCTCGCCACAATTGGAGAGCAAACTTTTGATGTCCAAATTCTCCGCGCGGAAAATGGACGATTGGATTTGCTCATCGATGGCGAACGCGTGATTACTTATGTTTCGTCGGAGAACGCGAAACACTGGGTGACGGTAGACGGCCAAACGTCCGTGTTGACCAGGTCATCAGGGGCGAAACGGAAAAGCGCGGGGCACGATCACACTTCGGGGTTGGTCGCGCCCATGCCCGGCTTGGTGCGAAGCGTAAATGTCAGTGAGGGAGAGGCCGTGGCGAAGGGTCAAACGTTGATGGTGTTGGAAGCCATGAAGATGGAAATCCGCATCCAGGCACCGTATGATGGAGTGATCCAGAAGTTACTGGCAAAGCAAGGGGAAACCGTGGAACGTGAACAGGTGTTGATAGAATTCGAATAATAAGGAGCATCGAATGGCTGAAATCGAACTGCGCGAAGTACCGCTTTTCAGTGAAATGGATGAGCAGGAGGTGGCCGGCATCCGCGCCATTATGGATGAGATGAAATTCAAAGCCGGCCAGGTGATCATCCGTGAGGGAGAAGTTGGAAATCTGTTTTATGTCATCACCGAAGGTGAGGTGGAAATCACGATCCGGGACGCGGGCGGCTCGGAGCTTGTCCTGCACAAGGCCGGGCCGGGTGATTTCTTCGGTGAGCTTTCCATGCTGACGAATGAGCCGCGCTCGGCACGCGTACGTGCGCTCGAGAACCTGACCACGCTGGCACTGGAGCGCGACGATTTCTTCGAGTTCCTGCGCACGCATACGCACGCGGCCATTGACGTCATGGTGGAGTTGGGCGGACGCTTGCGTGAAAATGACCGCATCTTTCGCTCGATGGTCAGCCGTAACGTGAACGAAGTGGAAGAGGAACGCTTAACCCTCGGCCAGCGTGTGGCAGACCGAGTGGCGGACACGATCGGTTCCTGGCCCTTTATCATCATCCAAAGCATCATCCTGGTTTTCTGGATCGCGCTCAATATCACAGCCTGGATCAATCACTGGGATCCGTATCCGTTCATTTTGCTGAACCTGATGCTGTCCTTCCAGGCCGCCTACGCCGGACCGGTGATCATGATGAGCCAGAATCGTCAGTCCTCCAAGGATCGTCTCGCGGCGGAGATCGATCATCAGGTGAATACGAAGGCCGAATTGGAGATCAATAATCTGATGTTGCGCATGGATGAATTGGAACTAAGTATCGAAGAGAATCAAGCCGATTTGAAGATTTTGATCAGCAGTCAAGGAGCACAAAAAAGTAAATGAAAAGACCTAACGAATCAAGTAAAGTATGACATCAATGATTCTTGCTGTTCTTTTTATTTAGAAAAACAACCTCGTCTCGCATCTTGGTATATGGCCCCAAGTCCTTCCTCATCCGAAACGTTGCCGCTAACACAATTAAAGGAGATGCACATACTCCAAGAGGTAGAAATATAGTTGATGGTCCTAGAAAAGCAGAGGCAATGAAGCACACACCGAATACCAAAATCATTACAGAGAGCCCCGCCTTGAGAGAACGTTTGTCTCGTTCTGCTTCACTAATATAGTTATATGCTCGTGTTCTTATGTCAAGGACTCCTGACCATTGCAAGAAATACAGGTAACCTCCAAACACGATGAGTACGAGTCCTGTAATTGCCAGAAGAATTTTCATCCAGGCAAATGTATACATGAATACATTTTACGACTAATTCATAGGAGCGTTTATGACCGGGAAATATTTTGACGAACTCGAAGTTGGCATGAAATTCAAACATGCGGGACGCACGGTTACCGAAATGGACAACGTACTCTTCTCCGCGCTGACGATGAATACCCAACCCTTGCACGTCAACGAAGACTACGCCTCGAAGACCGAATTTGGTCAGCGGCTGGTCAATGGAGTCTTTACCTTCGGCCTCGTCGTCGGCCTGACCGTGCCCGATTTAACGGAAGGTACCATCGTCGCCAATCTCGGCTATGACAAGGTTATACATCCTCATCCGGTCTTTCATGGTGACACGATCTACGCCGAAAGCGAGATCATCGAAATGCGCGAGTCGAAATCACGATCCAATGCAGGCATCGTGCGCATTAAATGCTGGGGCAAAAAACCAGACGGTACAATTGTGGTGGAGTTCGAGAGAACCGCAATGTTTTTGAAAAAGTAATCTGTCATTGCGAGGAGGGCTGATGGTTGAGACGCAAGCGTCGAAACTCAGCCCGACGAAGCAATCTCATACTTTCAAATAAGTATTAGTTTGTTGGTTAGTTGAGATTGCCACAACCTCCGCTTCGACTGCCTGGCGCATGGTTTCGATATGGCGGAACGCTTCGCGCACCGCCTACTCAACCAACGAGCGCCACGCCGCTCAGCGCGATGGGTCTCGCAATTAAAAAGAGGAGATATATGCATTCCCGACGCGCCTTGTTATATATGCCCGGCGATGATCGCCGCAAGATCGAAAAGTCCACCACTCTCGGCGTGGATTGCATCTGCATGGACATGGAAGATGGCACCGCCCTCAACAGGAAAGCCGAAGCGCGGGAAGTCATCGCGCAGGCCATGAAAGAGTTGGACTTCGGCAGTTCCGAGCGCTGCCTCCGCATCAATAGCATCGGCTCGGGCTTCGAGAAATACGATCTGGCCGCAGCGCTGACTGCGAATCCCGATGCCATCGTCGTGCCCAAGATCGAAACGCCGGAGCAAATCCAATGGGTCAGCGAACACATCGAATCACATGAACTCTCGAACAACTTGAACATCGGCAGCATCCGCATATTGATCGGCGTGGAGACGGCCAGAGGAATTTTGAATCTCAAGGAAATCGCTGCGGCGGATAAAAGACTCGAAGCCATCATCTTCGGCGCGGAGGATTACGCTGCCTCTGTCGGCGCGACGCGCACCAAGGAGGGGACGGAGGTCTTATACGCGCGCTCGGCGGTGGTCGCGGCTTGCGCGGCAAACGACTTGCAGGCCATCGACATGGTCTACATCGATTTCCACGACATCGAAGGCTTGCGTCTCGAAGCGGAGAAGGGTGCGGCGCTCGGCTTCAGCGGGAAACAGATCATTCATCCGAATCAGGTGTCGGCGGTGCAGGAGGCGTTCACGCCTTCTAATGAAGCGATCGCGTACGCGCAGCGCGTCGTCGAAGCTTTCGAGGATAGCCAAAAACAAGGTAAGGGCGCCTTCGCCCTGGATGGCAAGATGATCGATATGCCTCTGTTGAAGAACGCGCAAAAGGTTTTGGAACGGGCCAGGGCCGCGGGGAAAATCTGAGTCGATCAGCGATGTACCAGGCTCAAGAATTCACAAAAATGTTGGGATCGTAAGAACAGGCGGGATAAAAGGACAAATGTCACTTGGATAGATTTGTATCCCTTTGATAGATTGGGAAACAGCATACAAAATTCAATACGGAGGTCAATCAACCATGAATGCTGTCAATCCCGTCGATCAACTCAATGCAGTTAGACGCATTCAACAGGCGCTCGAAACCAATCCAAGGAATACAGACGCCATGTTCGAACTGGCTACGATGCAAGAGAAATCGGAGCTTAAGAGAAAACTGCTGAACAAGATTCTCTCCATAGACCCGGTCAATAAACCAGCCCGAGAAATGTTATTGGAATTGGACCGCGCCGAGATGGACGCGAGTCGCCTGCAACCCAAACTGGCCACTACTTCTTCTTCCGGCGCTGAAGTGGAAAAGTCTCAAATCTTCAGGTACTCGCTTTTCCATCGCTTTTTGGTCTATGCATTCATGGCTTTCTCGATCTACTTCATGTTCGAGGCATTTGGGGATTGGGATGCATTTATTTTCTTCACCGTCTGCTTCTTGATACTTTTGATGCCGCTGTGGTTCGTTTCAGCGGTTGTGAAGGTAAATGGCGCAAGCCTTGGAATGTCGGGTTTGTTTGGGATATACCGCCGGGAGGTCGAATGGAATGAGATCGACAGTGTCAAGCCTGCCATGCTTGGCGGGGGAATGAGATTGATACTTGCTGAGGGAGGATCAATGACTATCTCTGCCAAGATGCACAGGTTTTCCGCCATCCTTGAGACTCTGAGTAAGACACGAGCTGATCTCTTGAACACAGACGTCTTTGGATTTGTACCTGAGGGCGATCCGGCCTCTTTTGCAGAGCCGAGAATCTTTCAAGGGAGTCCGCTCATTAAATACGTGAGATTGTTCCTTGTCGTCATACTCGGTATGATCGCTTGCGGTACTCTTGTCATCCAGCCACTTGCTGGACTGGTCGCCATCATCATTGCCTCGATATATTGGGTTGTCGAGCTAACTCATCCCCATACGGTGAAGGTACAGGGAAACAGACTGCAGGTCAAATCCTTCCTCAAACAACAGGAATGGATTGCAGACCAGATAAAGGACATAAGTATCGTTGCCACATACAGTGGTCACAAGGTTGCCCGCTTCTATGGGGTGATTCCGAGACGCTATGTACGGATTGAACCCATCAATGGAAAAGCTTTCAGGCTGATAGGGTTCGCGGAGCGGAATGAAACCATGTACACTTTCCTGATGAGTTGCTGGCGAACCTATCGAAACAAATAATAGAGTCTAAAACAATTTGGGGGATGGCTGGCTTATAATTGAAACGAAACAAGACCAGTGTCACTCTGAGCCGTAGCAAGGAGTGACATTTTTGTAAATCTCAATCACCGAGGAACTCAACTTTGCTTCCCATACTTTATGGAATCGCCTCTGCCACCACCTGGGGCGCGGCAGATTTTATCGGCGGGCTGGCCAGCAAACGCACCAGCCCGTATCGCGTGCTCTTCCTGTCCGAGTGTGCCGGCTTCATTCCCTTTTTAATTCTGGCCATCGTCACGCGCGAACCCATACCAGACGCCGTCGATTTGGCCTGGGGCGCGGTGGCAAGTCTCGTTGGCCTGGGTGGACTCACTTTGCTCTATCGCTCCCTGGCAGATGGACAGATGACCATCGCCGCGCCGGTCTCCGCTTTGTTCGCGGCGTTAATTCCCGTTGTATTCGGATTCTTTTCCTTGGGCGCGCCAGCCATCAACACAATGTTCGGATTTGGACTCGCCTTCCTGGCAGTCTGGTTCATCTCACAGACAGGCGGCAACTGGCGCTTGCGTTTGGCGGACACTTCGCTCAGTGCAAGCCTGCGCCTGCCTCTGCTCTCCGGGCTTTTCTTCGGCCTATACTTTATCGTCATCCATCAAGCCACACTCCATGCCTTTTTCTGGCCCCTGACCATGGCCCGCTTCGCGGGCTTCGTCGCTTTTGGAGTCTACGCACTGCTTGCCAGGCAACCTGCCCTGCCCCCGCGTGACACCTGGATCTATTCCATCACCAACGGCGTACTCGATATCGGCGGAAACGCTTTTTACATCTTCGCCGCGCAGACCGGTCGCCTGGATGTGGCCGCGGTGCTCGGCGCATTATACCCAGCCTCCACCGCCCTGCTGGCCTGGATCGTTTTGAAAGAGAGACTCTCCTGGGTGCAGACCTTTGGTGTGCTGCTGGCTTTTATTGCCATCATTCTCTTTTCCATCTAACATAATTCGTAGTGGCGGTAGTAACGACTTCGCGAAGCACCCCTGTGGGGTCGGTCGTTTTTTGCCCGAACCGAACGACGAACGCGAAGCGGTTACTACGTTTTTATGAAGTAATAATAAAGGAGGCACCCATGGGAAAACTGTCCGGCAAGGTTGCCATCATCACCGGCGCGACCTCGGGGATTGGAAAGGCCACCGCGCTGCTGTTTGCAGACGAAGGCGCGAAGCTGGTCATCACGGGACGCCGCCTGGAATTAGGTCGAGGCGTCGAAAACGAGATCAACGGACGGGGCGCGCGCGGCGTATTCGTCCAAGCGGATCATCGTCAAGCCGAGGATTGTTCCCGCGTCGTCGAGCGGACTCTGGCAGAATTCGGTCGCCTCGACATCCTGTTCAACAACGCGGGCATCGTCACAAGCGGGACGGCAGAAACCACCACAGATGAGGTTTGGAATGAAACGCTCGCCGTCAACGTGACCGCGGTCTGGCGCATGAGCAAACTTGTGCTCCCGCACATGCGGCGGCAGGGTGGTGGTGTGATCGTCAACAACGGCTCGGATTGGTCCGTGGTGGCGGGCAGGGATGCCTTCCCGTATGTGATGAGCAAAGGCGCGGTGGCGATGATGACGAAAGCCATGGCGCTCGATTATGCGCGAGAGAATATCCGCGTCAACGCCGTTTGCCCCGGCGACACCTTCGTGGAGCGCTGGATGGAAAAGGGATATTTTGAAAGCTCCGACCCTGTGCCCGTTGAAGAGGCGATGAAAGAATCGAGTGCTTATATCCCCATGGGACGTTTCGGCAAACCGGAAGAGATCGCCAAAGCCGTATTGTTCCTAGCTTCGGATGATTCATCGTTTGTGACAGGTCATTTGTTATTGGTGGATGGAGGTAATACCGCGCAGTGAGGGAGGTATGATTTGAAAAGTTGTGTTTTTTGCTGTGTAGGTTGAGGATATATGAAGCGTAAAGCAATTATGATAAATACAAGATATAAGCTGTTATGTGGAAACTCTTAATGCGGTGTCTACTTAGGTGCCCACATAGAGGAACACACCATTATTGATTCAATATAAAGTAGGGATATGTTTGAGTATCCGAAAAGAAAAACTAGCGAATTCTGGGAAGGCATTAAGTGGAATGTGTGGGTGACACTTATTGCTCTCATTGCCTCAGTAGCTGCCGCATTATTCAATCCATTTGGGTGGAGAGAAAATCATCCTGTTTATTATGGGGGTTATATTGTAGTTGTTTTTATCATTACAGTTTTTATCTGCTTGGGAGCTTATTTTGTTTGGCATTATTTAAAAGGAACTCATGAACCGTAACAATATCGTGCTTGACCTGGATTTTAGCACTAAGCCAGGCAGGCCAATTTTTGGACGTTATGTTGGTATATATATTCACAATAAGTCGGCGTCACACATTGAGTCCTGCTATATTATGCTAAAAGAAGTTAGGGCCATAAACAGTAAATGGAAACAGAACAACAGAATTGGATTCGATCCTCTGCTTTGGGGAAGTGTAATGCTTGACAGAAATGGCAAGAAAACAATTGAAAGAAACAATAATCCAGAAAAAACCGTGGTAGACATTCTGCATACTAGCGACAATAAAACTGGAGGAGAAATTTATTTCACGATACAAAATATTGGGGAAATAATTAGCGCTCCTGTTGGCAGTTACATTTTGAACTCTTGCCATATTCGGAAATCACTTGGGCAAAGATTTTGAAATCCCCGTTAGCCTTTTAGTTGTTTTTGATGGTGGCATGGTCATCAGCCAAATAAAGCCTGATATTAGTCGTCTTGATAAGCGCATTAAGAATATCCGTGTGATCCATGATGGAAGAATATCCGCCGTTATCTAACAATTCGTGCACGCGGCCTTGGGTTTTGTCTGTTTCGTGAGCAAGTCACACCCGTCCAACCGTCTCTGCAGGGGCATACCCCGCTCGGGAAAAACACCCTCGGGGGCGCTCCGCAGACGCGGGCCGTTGGGCTGTAGCTACGCCTGCTCCATCCTCTAACTCCTTGCTCGATTAGGTCGTGGAGTGCGTATGACCGAAGCAATGTTTCCGATTTATACATTTCGCCTTTTGCTGCGCCCACTCCAAGTAAGCGACGCAAATGCAATCTACGAACTCTATTCTGATTGGGGAGTATCCGGGCAACTCTCCCGTATAACCTTTCCCTTTACATTTAAGGCAGCACAGCAATTTATTGATACTGCACAACAATCAGTGTCCACTAAAAGTAGCTATATGCTGGGTATCGTACAATGGTCTGATGAAAATACAGTGGGCGTGATATCACTCCGTGTTCCCTCCCTGGAGCCACCTTCCCCACCAGAAGGGCAGATGGAAGATGAGGGTCTTGGGATTGTCGGTTACTCGATTCTTCGTTCTGCCTAGGGCCAGGGATATGCAACCGAAAGCGTGCAAGCCATCATCGCATTTGCCTTTGACACCCTTGGACTCACCCGATTACAAGCAACATCACTTCGTCAAAATACTGCGTCACGGCGAGTATTAGAGCGGCTTGGCTTCCATATCGCAGAGTCAGATATACTGGAGGAGCCGTTGTATGGCGGACCTGCCCGTATTGCTGACTGTTATATGCTTCGCCGTGGGAAACAGAGCGTATAAGCCGTGCGGAAACATCGCACAGCAATACCGCCCCGCTACGCAAATTCTTGCGCAATGTACTCGGATTGCAGGATTTCATACAATGATTCTTCCGGACAGGAATTTATAAGAGTGTATACTTAACTGACAAAAAGTGAGGACGCTGAGATGAAAAAATTGATCAGTGTAAAACTTGCCGGGAATCTCCTGCTTATCTTTCTGGGACTATTACTGGTCTTTCATATTCTGGTACTGTTGGGAATCATCCCTGCCAGCGTCATCTGGGGCGGACAAGCCAATTCGACCAATCTCGTTGTTCTGGAAAGTATTGCCCTGGTGGTAACTGTACTGTTTCTTATCATCGTGGCCGCAAAGCTTGGTTATATTCTGTCCGGAAAATTCAGTGGAGCAGTCACAGTCGGCTTATGGATTATCTTTGCCTACCTGATTCTCAATACACTGGGGAATCTGGCTTCAGGTGTTTCTGCTGAGAATTTGGTTTTTGCTCCGCTCACACTGCTCGTGGCGTTTTTTGCACTTAGACTGGCAATCGAGAAATAATAGTTCTTTCTCCCCGGATCATCATAGCTTGAAAAATTTTTTAGTTTCCAGCACCTTTCTGTTAATGATCTGCCTCTCTGCCTGCGGAGGGGTTGTCACTACTCCCATCGCCCCGCAGACATCCGCTCCCTTGACCCTTCCCCCCACCTGGACTCCCACGCCAACGGAAACGGCGGTTCCCACAGCTACACAGATCGCCACGTTTACACCGGTCCCTGCTTTCACGCCGCTCGCCTATCCCACTCACGATGCCCTGGGAGAATTGTTCGACACCTTTCAACAGTCGCTGTATTCACCCAACGGACGATGGGTGGCGTATCGCCAATCGAACGCGGTCAGCGTGGTCAACGATGAAAAAAGACAAACCTGGACGCTGCCCTGTGTATTATTCGACGAATGCAGCGTGCTCTTCCCGTTGAAGTGGTCACGCGACAGTCAAGTCCTGTACTTTGCGCCGGCGCCCGAAAATAGTATTTCCCCGATGGGTATTCATCTCTTCACGGCCCTGGCCATGATCACGGTCCGCTCCGGCAAATGGGAATTGCTCCTGCCCGACTCCGAGCGTTATTATGATTTCACCTTTTCGCCCGATGAAAAATACCTGGCTTATACCCAGTCCAGCGGCAGCCTATCGGATGATCCGTCCGTGACGCTGGGAATCCTGAGGATGAAAAACAGACGCGTCCAGAAGTTCACCATCGATAGCGTCTATGGCGGCAATATCGTCTGGTCCCTGTATCGAAACCGATTCATCTTTCAGGTACAGGATCCCGGAAACGGTTCATCCATCCTTTATTACGATATGGATACCGGCACATTGAAATATGTGATCCGAGCAGTCCGCAGTGATTTCTCCATCGGCGCCTGGGGCGAAGACAATCTGGTGGGCCTCCAGACCACGGACTGGTTAACGCATGCCACAACGGACTGGATGTTAAATCCCTTTACCGGTGACATACAAAAAGCCACACCGACTCCCACACAGGAAGAATGACACCTGACTTGGAAACGGGAATCTTGTAAAATGCCTGGAGAGGCAAAACATGTATTCCCACCATACTCAATCCATCCAGAACGTCACAGATTATTTCCAGCGCGACCCCGAGGTCCTGGCCTTATTACTCGGCGGCTCCATCGCCCACGGCTTCGAAACCGCGACCTCCGACGTCGACATCATGATCTTCGTTTCCGAAGAAGATTATCGGAAACGCTTCGCAGAGAATCGCATCCATTTCTTCAACATGGAACTCACCACCTACCAGGGTGGTTACGTGGACGGCAAGTATTCCACGCCGGGTTTCCTAAAACAGGTGATCGAAAAAGGCAGCGAGCCGGCGCGCTTTGCCTTTGCGGGGAGCCAGGTGTTGTTCAGCAAAATGGCTGGCTTCGCCGAAGACATTTGCAAAGCCGCACAATATCCACTGGCGGACAAGGCCGAACGCATCCAGCGTTTCTATGCCCAATTCGAAGCCTGGCATTGGTACTGTGGCGAAGCGCTACGATTAAACAATCAGTATTTGCTGGGAACATCGGTCAGCAAATTCATCTTGTTCAGCGGACGTCTCATCCTGGCACACAACGAATTACTCCATCCCTATCACAAATGGTTTCTCAAAGTATTGGAAAGCGCCAAAGAGAAACCGGAGGGATTGCTGGAAAATATCCATCAACTGCACGAAGCACCCACCGCGGAAAACATCGCCTCCCTTTACGAGCAGGTCAAGGATTTTCATACCTGGATCGAAGGTGATTTTAGCTGGCCGACACAATTCATGCTCGACAGCGAACTCAACTGGCAGGATGGAAAAACGCCAGTGGACGATCTATAATTCCATGGAAAGTCAACCCGCGTGAAGGCCCATTTTGCGCGATAATACGCCAGTCCCTGGCTGGAACAAAAACAATTTCTCAGAGCGATGATAAGGAGACAGAGATGAAAAGAGCAGTCTGTGCCGGCATCAATGATTACCCCGGTATCTTCAACGACTTGAAAGGCTGTGTCAACGATGCAAACGATTGGGCTGCTTTGTTGAAAGGCTATGGCTTCGAGGTCAGCCTGCTGCTCGACTCACAGGCGAAGCGGGCGAACGTCAAAGCCGCGCTGCAGAATCTGGTCAACACAACCAACGCCGGAGATGTGGCCGTGTTCTCGTATTCCGGGCACGGCACCCAGGTCGCAGATAAGAACGGCGATGAAGGCGATCCTTACGACGAAGCCATTTATCTATATGACGGTACGGTCGTCGATGATGAACTGCGCGCCATCCTGCAAGGCATTCATGCCCAGGCTACGCTCATCGTCATCAGCGATAGCTGCTTCTCCGGTTCAGTAACCCGGATCGCGGAAGAAAAGGGCATCCCGCGTTTCGTCTTCCCGCCAGAACCGATCAAGAGCACGGTCGCCAAACGCTCTTTCCTTTTGCCCGAAGCGGACATGCCGGAGATCCTGATCTCCGGCTGCAGCGACAGCGAATACTCCTACGATGCTGAATTCGATGGCCGTCCCAATGGCGCCATGAGCGCCCTGGCGATCCGCGTCATCAAGCAAAATCCGAGCGCGACTTATCGTGAATTTTTCACAGCGTTACGCGCCTTGTTACCCTCGGATGATTATCCCCAATCTCCGCAACTGGAAGGTTCGGACGCCAACAAGGATCGAAAGTTATTCGAACCGTTTGCGGTCGAGCCGGGACCTTCACCTGATCCCTCGCCCATGCCTTCCCCTACGCCGGCTCCTGATCCCACACCCACCCCCGATCCTGATGCCGCTGGATGCGTCATCGGAGCACTGCAATTATTCTCACGTCTCTTCAAAGGAGAATGAATACATGGCTCGCCCCGAATTTAATCTCTCGAGTTTTTAGTCACAGATTTCACTGATTTACACGAAAAGGCCAACCTGATCCAACGGGTTGGCTTTTTGTTTAGCTCATTACCACCAATTAATTCAAGGATCAGTGACAATCCGTGTAATCAGTGGCTAAGTCCTTAAGTTTAGGGTAATTATATTTTATTCCTTCTCGTGACTCAGCTTCATCCAGGCTTTCTTCATGTTCAATGAGTCTTCTTCCATGATCGGGCTCTCACACAGGATGCGCCCCCTACAACCAAATTCATTCAACGCTTTGAAGAGCAGGTTCAACTTCAGATCCGACTCCGCGATCGGCAGATGATTCTTCTCCCCTTTGGGGCCATACTCGATGCCCGAAAGGTGAATGTGCAAACGTTTCAAAGCCTTCTTTCCCAACGCCTTTTGATAGGATTTTAGAACCCCAGACCATTCTTCGTATGAATTCATCGTGCCGTCACCGGGACGGGCGTGCAGATGCGCGAAGTCAATGCAAGGTTCAACACCCTCGATGGTTTTGCTCATTTCGAGCGTATCTTCCAGGGAACCGAGCATGGCGGACTTGCCCATCGTCTCGGGTCGTAGAATAACGGGATTCTCCGCCTGGCGCAGTTCATCCACGCAGCCTTGCAAGCGCGGGATGGCGACTTTCAACACCTCCGCCGGATCGTTTCCAAAATAGGAACCCGGATGAAAGATGATATCCGTGGCGCCCGCCAGATTGCCATAGTGGGCCGCATCCATCAAACGCTTGCGGGACTTGGGCCATTCTTCGTCAGTCGCATTCAAATTAAAAAAATAGGAAGCATGCACACTGAGAGAGACGCCCTGCTCTTTGGCTGTTTGTTTGATGGCCGCGCAAGTAGCCTCGGTCACGCGCACCGACTGCACCCAGCCCAACTCGAAGGCGGTGAGACCGATGGATTTGCTAAACTCGATCGCGCCGACAGAGCCGCCTGGTTTTTTTGGCGTTCCAATGGGCGAGCCTACCGTGCCGAATTGAAAAGATAGAGTCATGGGATTCTCCGTGAATGGTATTCGATAATTAATTGCGGTTCAACAACAATAAGATGCGCGCCCATAATGGCGGACCGAGAATCAGCAAGCCGATCAATGCCGCCGCCAGCGCGGCGATCAACACTGCCGCGGCGCCGACATCCTTACCGACCTTGGCCAGCGGATGATTTTGCGGGCTGGCCAGGTCCACAACCGCTTCGATGGCCGTGTTGATGAATTCCGCGGTGAACACCATCGTGACCGTCAGGATAATGATCGCCCAATCGTGCACGGATATGTTCAACCAAAAACTGACGATAAAGACCAGCGTGGCAACCACAGCGTGGATCCAGGCGTTGCGCTGTGTTTTGAGGACGTGTCCCCAACCGCGGAAAGCGTGGCCGAATGAGGCAATGCGGGACCGAACAAATTCCTTGAATGCCATGTTGCTTTCGTGTTGCGCACTTACTCCTCGGTGATTTGAATCTTGCCAAGCCCAAGCTTTTCCAGAACGTCTGCCTGTGCTTTCCACATGCGGGCTTTGTCTTCAGCCTGGGCGTGATCGTGACCCAGCAAATGTAACACACCATGCACCACCAGTAATTGCACTTCTGCTTCAAGCGCATGGTCGGCAGCCGCGGCCTGGCTTTCGGCGCGCGGCAGTGAGATGAGGATATCGCCGATATAACGCGCGCCTGTTTCCGGGTCCGTTTCGGAGGCGGGGAAGGAGAGCACATCCGTGGGCGCGTCGATGCCCAGATAATTCAGATTCAATTCATGCAGACGCCTGTCGTTCGTCAAGATAATGGAGAGATCAGCTTCCATAGATTGAGCTTCATGCTCCAGCGTCGCGGTGACTGCGCGTTCCAACAAATCGCGTGAGAAGGGAATTTCCGACTCGATATTGATCATTTTCTATTCGGCACAGTACTGACGTCCTGTGTGGCAGGCGACTCTTTGGGATAAGCAATGCGCGGATGATGCGTCCCGCGCAGAATACTGACGAAGGCATCCGTGATCACGCTAAGGTCATGCAAGGTGAGTTGGGTATCGTCAAACTGGCCCTGCTTCTGCGCAAATTCGATGGTGGAAAGAACCAGATTCCGAATGGCCTCTTCATTTTCCGGACGTTCCGCGCGGCGCGCGCTTCGGTGCCATCCGCGATCATGAGCAGGGCGGTCTCGCGCGAACGCGGCCGCGGCCCTGGATAACGGAACTGTTTGACATCCACTTTGGAGGCCTCGCCACCGGCCGCCTCCAACGCCTGGTTATATTGATAACGCGTGACCATCGTACCGTGATGCTCGAGGATAAAATCATCGATGCGGCGCGGCAAACGATATTTGTGTGCCAGCACCACGCCATCGGTGACATGCGCGATAATCGCCGCCGCGCTTTCATGGGGTGCCAGATCTTCGTGTGTGTTCAAGTCCCCCTGCGCCTGATTTTCAACGAAGAACATCGGGTTCATCGATTTGCCTATATCATGGAACAGTGCACCGACGCGCGTCAACAAGGCATCGGCACCGACCAGTTCGGCAGCCTGTTCGGCAAGATTGGCAACCTGCAAACTATGTTGATAGGTCCCGGGCGCATGGCGCAGGAAGAATTGCAACAAGGGGAAATCGGGTCGTGATATTTCGATCAACTGCAAGGCGGTCGTCAGCCCGAGCATCTGCGCCAGGAAATACTGCAATAACAGAGCGATGCTGGACGAAGCCAATCCGGTGAAGACTGCCGCGCCTGCAAGTTGCAGCAGCGCGATCCCATCCATCTGTGTGAAAGGAAAGCGGAACGCCAATAACATGGCAATCCCCGCGCCGGCGGTCGCCATCCCGGAACGGAAGAACGTCCATACGCGCCGCGCGTTCCCCAGCACCAGCACACCCGTCAACGATGATATGAGGTAGTAGGGCGTCAGGTCAAGAACGTTGGGCAGGTTATATGGCACAAGGAAGGAAACCGCGATGGAAAATACGATTCCCGTCTCCATGCCAAACAAGGTGCCGACCAACAGACCCAGGGCTGGCAAAGGATATGCATAGGGCAGAACGGTTCGATCCGGGATTGTGATACGCGCACCTACCAAAAAGAGAAGAAAGAGCAGTGCCGCCACGACCAGGCTGCGCGGTTCCAACAGGAAGGGCAGACGTCGGCGCGATAGATACAAAGTGACCAGGGCGGCCACCATGATGACCAGCGCCCCCGCGCCGGCATAATCCTGCCAGGGATTGGCTTCCTCGATCAGACCCAGTTGCTGCAATGCCTCAAACTCGACCGGGGTGATGATCTGCCCGCGCGACACGATGGTCTCGCCAGCTTTGTATTCCTGCACCACAGGCTGGACCGCATCGCGCGCGGCCTGCCGGGCTGATTCCGTTAAGATCTCGCTGTAGGCACTATTGGGTTTTACGAACGCCGTCACCAACTCCGCCACCAGCGCGGCCTGTTCTTCATTCAGTTCGAGACTGACCAGGGAAGGAATGGTACGCTGGACCGCGTCCAGTTCCTGATCACGAATGCTGCGGCGCATGACCTGTTCGAGTACGCTCAACGATTCCTGTTGGATTCTCTCCCATTGTGCCGAGGTCAGGGCGAGAATACTCTGGATGGTTGTCGATTTGAGGGTGACATCGCTCAACGATGCAATGTCCGCAGTCTGTTGTTCGGGTGTCGCATTCTCATCGTTGCGGACCAGGGCGATGTACTGCAAGGAGGCGCGCAATCGGTCAATTTGATGGCGGGCAATTGACGGGTCGGGAGGACCGTCAGACGCGCGGCACCGCGTTTTCCGCGGCGGTACGCGCTTCTTCCGTCCGCACATCGCTGATGTAGTCAATGGATTGCGGTGCTTGAAAGTCGTTCGGGGAAACCTCACCCACGGCCAATGGCAGCGCTCCCGGCTCAAGAGCTAGGGGCAGCACCAAAGCGCCGTAGGAAATGATGCTCACCAGGATGAGCAGAATGATCTGCAAAATGCGGATGCGACGAGGTGTAGGCTGGCGTCGCCTGGATGCGTTCCCCATATCACAACACTGGATCTGACCAGAGAGTCATCCAGAACGCGGAGATACACTTTATCAAACCTCCACGATCGAGGGCTTCCCTGGGGCATATATTACAAAACGTCATTCACGCCTGATTCTTTTGAAGCAGTTCCCGTACTGTTGCGCTGATCCTATCATTCGGCGCGCGTCCCGCCACTTTGGGCATGACGATCTTCATCACCTTGCCCATATCAGCCGGAGAAGAGGCACCTGTTTCGCTGATCGCCTCCTGGACGATGACACGCAATTCTTCGGCGGGCATGGCTTTGGGCAGGAAGACTTCGAGTACTTTGATCTCCGCTTCGTTGTCTTCGACCAGATCCGAACGATCTGCCTTCTTCGCCTCTTCGATTGCCTCACGGCGAATCTTGACCTCCTTTTGCAGGAGGCCGATCACCGCCGCGTCGTCCGGTTCCGTGCGCTTATCCACTTCCGCCTGCTTGATGGCGGCCAGGGCCATGCGCACGGTGCGCTTGCGGACTTCATCTCCGCTTTTCATGGCGTCTTTCATGGATTCATTCAGTTGGGTCTTGAGGTTCATGGAGAAGATTATACTAGAGATAGGCAAATTAAATTACAATACCCTGTTCAACGCGGCCATGCTGCGCAAGCTCGCGAACCGACGTTGACCTTTTAAGCGCTCCATCCCTATCGAAGCAACATTTACGATAGGGATGGAGCCAATAGGACTTCATTGATCTTTGTCAAACTTCCAACATCATTGCCTGCTCTCTATCCATGTCTTCAAGGCTTCATTCATTTGCCGATAACCTTCATCGATCAATTCCAGAGGCACAAATTGCACAAACATACCGGTAAAGTCTTCCTTATGAATTAATTTTGTGAAACCGTCAGGCGTCTCTTCGAGCAGAAAGACGTGTTCGCCATAGAAAGGACCTCGGATGCCGCCACCTCAGGTAAGCTCACGGTTGGGGCTCATGCGCATGACATGCGGCTGGATCGTGACATCTTCCCCATTGGGCTTATGGATATTGACCAGCAGTTTTTCACCGATCTGTAATTTCCCTGATACTTTTACATGATATGGATTCCAGGCGGGATAATTGTCAACATCGGCAAGAACTTGCCAGACATTTTCGAGGGGACCTCGATCACGGTTTCTGTATAAATATTTTTCTATTCACTTCCATGCCATGATAAAAGCATAATTGAGGTTCTTACGCGCTTCTGCACTTAGCCACGGATACTTATTATTCAACAGATCATGCAAGACAGGCAGAGCGGTATCGAGGCTGGCAGTTCGCCAGTCAACAGGGGTATGCAGGGCGTCTTCATAGATAACTTTCACTTGCGAGGCGATCTCTTCGCCATGGGCCTGGGCAACTTTCTGGCGCGCCTCTTTTGAAAAGCTCGATCCCAAGTATTTCTCGAAGACTTCGTTGATCAGACTTTGCTCATCGGTCATGGGGACTCTATTGGATGGTCCAGCCGCCGTCGATCATGAGCGTCGCGCCGGTGATGAGCGAGGCAGCCGGAGAAGCGAGGAAGACCACCGGTTCCGCCACTTCTTTTGGATTTCCGACTCGACCGAGCAGGATGCGTTTCTGCACCGAGGCGCGGAAGGCTTTGTTATCCAGCCATTTCTTCGTCCCGGGCGTCTCGATAAAGGTGGGCGCGACCGCGTTGACGGTGATGTTGTAAGGCGCCCATTCAAGGGCCAGACATTTGGTCAGATGGGCAATCGCCGCCTTCGTCATGCAATAGACCAATTCCGTGGGCAGCGCCACGAATCCAGCCTGCGAGCTGATATTGATGATGCGGCCGCGACGTTGCTTGATCATCACCTTTCCAACAGTTTGTGCTGTAAAGAACGTTCCTTTGAGATTGACCGCAAGCGTCTCATCGAAATCCTTTTCGATCACGCGCTCGGCGGGATTCGGCGCGCCGAGGCCCGCGTTGTTCACCAGGATGTCGATGCCCTTGAAATGCTTCAGCCCGGCTTGCACAGCTGCGCGGATTTCCTGCATCTGCGTCACATCCATCTGCACCGGGAAGGCTTCGCGGCCCAGCTTCTGGATTTGCTTGACGAGCGTTCCTGCCGAAGCCTGATTCTTCAACCCAAGAATGATGTCCGCGCCTGCTTCCGCCAGAGCCAGCGCGCACGCCCGACCGATCCCCCTGGCCGAAGCGGTGACCAGCGCCACCTGACCATCCAACCTGAATGATGATTGCTTGTTGTTCATGTAAAGTTTCCTCCTACTTTTTCGATCCTGTCAGCGCGGTGGTAATTCCCAAACCCACATAAACCAGCCCCGCGAAATAACGCTGACCCTTTCGGAATCCCTTGCTGCCTCTCAGCCTATCTGCCAGGGAACTGGTTAACAAAGCATAGGTGCTATCGGTGATGATCCCCATACCGACAAAGACCGCGCCCAGGAACAACGTTTGTCCCATGACATTTCCTTTGGCAGGATTCACGAATTGCGGCAGAAACGCAAAGAAGAACAAGGCGGTTTTCGGGTTGAGCAGATTGACGGCCAATCCCTGCCAGTAAATGCGTGAAAGGCTCTCCCGCTGGATGGTTTCTCTCTGTGTCTTCTCATCCGGAGTCAGAAGCTTTCGAATACCGAGATAGAGCAAATACGCCGCGCCCAGATATTTCACCACGTCGAATGCCAACGCCGACGATAACAGGATCGCAGAGAGTCCCAGCGTCGCGGCAACAGCCTGGATGAAGTTTGCCGTCTCGATCGCCAGCACAGAGACCAACCCGGCCACCCGTCCCTGATGCGCGCTGCGAGCTGTGATGTATAACACCGCGGGGCCTGGAACCAATAAAAGTGCCAGCGCCGCGCCCATGAAAAAATAGAGTTGTGAGGATTCGATCATAAGGTTTCCTAAACTTTCTCGTCATTGTGAGGGGCGTCTCGTCCTGAGCGGAGGGCGAAGCCCGAAGACGAAGGAGTGCTACGAAGTGTCGCATGGCGCCATGGCGACACAATCTGCAATTTACGTGAGATTGCTTCGTCGAGCTTGGTCTCGATACAGGCGAGACGAGCACTCAGCCCACTCGACCAACAACCCTCCTCGCAATGACGGAGTGTAAACATCACCAATAATGCTGCACCTGCGGACGCACCAAACGATCATAGACGGCGGTGACTTGTGTCATCGTTTCATCGGAAAGCGGAGGCAGGTCCGCGGCTTGGATGTTTTCTTCCGCCTGTGAGGGGCGCTTCGCACCGGGGATGGCACAAGTCACCGCAGGGAACATCAGGATCCAGCGTAAGGCCATTTGCGTCAGGCTCATGTTTTCGGGAATGAGGGAACGAAGTTCATCCACAGCCTGCAGACCAATTTCATAGTCGAGTCCGGAAAACGTTTCACCGCGATCAAAGGATTCTCCATGACGATTGAATCTACGATGATCATCTCCCTCGAACCTGCTTTCGCGCCTCATCTTGCCGGTCAACATGCCGGAAGAAAGCGGGACGCGCGCCAGAATTCCAGCCTTGTGTTTTTGTGCTTCGCTGAAGAACAATTCCATGGGACGCTGGCGGAATATATTGAAAATGATCTGCACGGATTGCACATTCGGATATTCAATGGCTTTGAGCGCTTCCTCTACTTTTTCCACGCTCACACCGTAATACTGGATTTTGCCGGCTTGCATCAAACCATCCATGATATCGAACACCTCAGGCATGTAATAGACTTCGGTCGGCGGGCAATGCAGTTGCACCAGGTCGAGCGTTTCCACCTCCAGATTCTTCAGGCTGCGCTCGATGAAAGTTGTCAGGTTTTGCTTGTTATATCCACTGGCGATATGCGGATCGAGTCGACGTCCCACTTTTGTGGCGACATGGAACGGCTCACTGCGTTCCTTGCGCAGCTTGGCCAGCAATTGCTCGCTGTGGCCGTCACCATAGACATCCGCGGTATCGAAGAAATTCACGCCCAGATCCAGCGCGCGCTGAAGAGCCGCAATGGATTCATCATCCTTCACTTCGCCCCACGTCCCGCCGATGGCCCACGCCCCAAAACTGATCGTGGATACCTTCCAGCCTGTTCTTCCCAGTTCACGATATTGCATGATGCCTCCTAGTAATCGTACGTCATTGCGAGGAGAGGCGCGCTGAGCGAAGCATAGCGGAGACGAAGCGCAAGTGACAAAGCAATCTCCCGCTTGATGGTTGAAACCTTATCGAGAGGTTTTGCCGTTTAGTTGCAGATTGCTTCGTCGTGGCGCTTGGTTTCGATAGGGCGGAACGCTTCGCGCGCCGCCTAATCAACCAACGGACGCCACTCCTCGCAATGACATCAGTCTCATTTCACCGCCCACAAAAACGCGCGCGCAAAGCGATACACACCCTGACCCGCTTCCACGCGTGGACGCATATAGTTGACAAAGGCCTCTGTTTCGCCGGGCGTGAGCGTTTGCTGCATTGCCTCTTCCAGGGTCGGTATCTTGGGGTTGCCAGCTGTGCGAATCAGATCATCCCAATTTCCCTTTTCCTGTGGCCTGATCTCGACCTGCAATTCGAGATGCACTTCTTTGAAACCAGCCTTTTCTGCCTGTGCCACCAAGTCCCGTTCATCGAAATCCATCATCGGGTCGGTATCGAGTGGCTGAATGCGCTGATAAACATCTTCCAATTTTTGCGCCATTTCCATGATTGGCGCGACATCATGGCCCATAAAATAACCTGGCGGCTCGGGGAAAGCAAAACGGTTGATCGGTTCGAAGATCGAGAGCTGCCCACCCGGCTGGAGGACGCGCTGAAATTCATTGAAGGCCTGCTGTTTGGCTGAGACATAGATCAGCACAGAACGCGTCGTTACTGCATCAATTGATTCATCATCGAACATGGAGAGGTTATCCCCGGAGGCATGCACGAACTGGCAGCGATCGTGAATCTGCATCTCTTTCGTCAGGGCTTGAACATGACTCAGCAAGTCATCTGAAATATCACTAAAGACCACGCGGCTCTTCTCGAATTTCTCCAACGCACCGAAAGCGATCAGGCCATCTCCACAGCCCACATCCAGCAGAGTTCCGCCGTTACTTAAGTCAATATGACTTAACACCTCGTCCCGCACAGCGTACAGGCGTTCCATCGAGGACTTCATTCGTTCGGGATCGCCACCGAAACGACGCTTCAACAACCATTGAATCCAGATATCCTGTCCTTGCGCATCCGTCATGAGGGTTTCTCCCACTGCTGGATTCGTTCTTCTGCATGCGCCGCGTACTCATCGCTGATCTCATATCCAACGAAATGACGGTTGGCCCGCAATGCTGCCAACGCGGTCTGACCGCTGCCCATGAATGGATCGAGTACGATCTCATTTGAGAAGGTATAAAGCTGAAGCAAACGATACGGCAGTTCAACCGGGAAGGGCGCGGGGTGACCCACCTTCTTCGCGGACTCCGAAGCGAACGCCCAGACTGATTTGGTGAATTCGAGAAACTCTTCCTTGGTAATGGTGCTGGTACGTCCTTCCAATTTTTCGCGGCGAAAACTGCCCTTCGAAAAAACCAGGATATATTCGTGCGTATCGCGCAGCGTGGGATTGGTGGCGGATTGCCATGAGCCCCAGGCTGTGGAGGTACTGGCCGAGGCGGCCTTGTCCCAAATGATCTCACCGCGCATCAGAAAACCAAGCTCGATCATGTCGCGCACGATAAAGGCATGCAAGGGAATATATGGCTTGCGACCCAGATTGGCAACATTGACGCAAGCGCGCCCGCCGGGGACCAGCACACGATAGGTTTCCTTCCATACCCGTTTCAGGAAATCGAGATATTCATCGAGGGTCATATCCTCATCATAATCCTTGCCAACGTTATAGGGCGGCGAGGTGACCATCAGATGCACGGAACAATCCGGCAGTTCCTTCATCGCCTCGGAGGAATGCTGGAAGATCACATCCACCTTCTCCAGCGGATTTTCGAAATACGCTTCTGACTCCGCCTGAGGCTGGCCCGCATAGAGACGCGCATTATAGAACGCTGAGGCATCATGCCCCTCGCGTCCCGGCGAGCCAAAGGAGGAGGTGGAGGTATTTTTGCGTTTTGGCATGGTGATTGGCAGGGGCGAGGTCGTCTCGCCCAGGGCGGCAAAACGCCGCCCCTACATATCTAGGAACAACGACAACAAATCCTGCGAAAGTGCTGCGCGTGTTTTTTGAAATTCCATTCTGGTGCGCTTCAATCCGGCTTGAAACGCGTAGTTGAAGTTCGGGCCACGTTCCGGGGAATCGAGATTCATCCACGCGTGCGAATCGCGCGGTAAAAAACGCAAGGCGAACGATCTCAATCCGGGCAGCATGCCCAGCAATTCGAGCGGCATATAGATGCGCCCGGAACGCAGCGCGCGAGTGTCGATCAGATCCGGGTCAACGGGATCAATTTCGGAGGGAGTCGGAAGCGCTCCATCCGGTTGGCAGGCAAGCCACAGGTCCACGTAATTGCTGTGCGCGTAAAAATCCTGCGCGGTATGCGTCAGTCTCCCAAAGGCAGACCAGGCAGAAGAAACATCCTCAGCCTGGAGCGAGCCGAGAATCAAGGCGCGTTGTTCATCCAGGTAGGCATACGATTTTTCGAAGGCGTTATTATCGAAGTGGTACTCATCATGACCGATCTGTCCACTCAACCGATCCTGCGCAAGATTGGCTTTGATGATGCTTTTCACGGCACGCGGGCTGAAATGCTCTTCCAAGGCCTGGCGTGTCATCTCGATGTGAAATTCGCTGAGCATGCTCCGATTATAAGCGAAGTGGCGCGCGGCACCAAAACAACGCGTCCCTTGGATGCGCCGCACTTTGGTTATAATGACGCCATGACTTTTTATACATCCAAAGGGGATGACGGGACCACGAATCTGCTCGGGGAGGGACGCGTGGTGAAGTATCACGCGCGCATCGAGGCCGTGGGGACCCTGGACGAATCAACCGCCGCCCTGGGCCTGGCGCGGGCGCAATGCCGTGATCCACGCTCGAACGAAATCCTGCTCGAGGCACAACGCGATCTGTACAAGCTGATGGCGGAAGTGGCAGCCACGCCCGAGAACGCGGACAAGTTCCATTTCATCGATGCGGGACGCGTTACCTGGCTCGAAGAACACACGGATGCCTTGAGCAAGCTGGTGGAGATGCCCAAGGAGTTCATCGTGCCGGGAGATTCGCTGGCCGGAGCGGCACTTTCGCTAGCGCGCACCATCGTCCGCCGCGCCGAACGACGCGTGGTGGAATTATTCGATGCACAGGAAATTGCCAACGCTGATCTGCAACGTTATTTGAATCGTTTATCGTCTTTATGTTTTGTGCTGGAATTGTTGGAAAACCAAACTGCCGGACGGAAAACAACATTGGCAAAGGAATAATATCGTAGGGGCGGCGCGCTTCGTCTACGTGGCGCTTGAACGCCACTCCGCTCTGCGCGATGCATTAGGATACTATGACAGGTACATTTCTCAACATTGGAACCGTTCTCGTCGGTGGCCTGATCGGTTTGGTCTTCGGGGCGCGCATCCCGGATAAATTAAAGCTCACCGTCATCGCCGGCATGGGATTGTTCACTGCCGCGCTAGGTCTGCAAATGTTCCTGAAAACAGAGAATTCGCTAATCGTGTTGGGCGCGTTATTGATTGGGATCCTGCTCGGCGAGTGGTGGAGAATCGAAGAGGGTTTGCAAGAACTGGGTGGCTTTCTGGAGCGGCGCTTTTCGAGAGACAAGGATGACGACTCTAACAAATTCGTGCGCGGTTTTCTGACAGCCTCCCTGCTCTTCTGCGTGGGGCCGCTGACCATCCTGGGTTCGATTCAAGACGGCCTGACCGGCGATTACAAATTGCTGGCGGTCAAGTCAGTGCTGGATGGATTCGCGGCTATGGCCTTTGCCTCGACGCTGGGTGTGGGCGTCATGTTTTCGGCCATCGTCATTCTTGTCTATCAGGGCGGGATCAGTCTATTGGCCGCGCAATTAAATGCCATTGTCACGGCATCGATGATGAATGAGTTGACTGCAACCGGCGGCGTGATTCTGGTGGGACTGGCCATCAGCAGCCTCCTGGAAATCAAGAAGATTCGTATCGGAAATTTCCTGCCGGCTCTGGCCATCGCGCCCTTGATTGTATGGATATTGAACTTTTTCTAGCGGGCCAATCAAGATTGTTCCATCATCTTTTCCAGAGAAGTACGTGTATAGGAATCCAGAGGAAGCTCCCAAGCCGCTTCGAGCTTTACCCAGAGATAAGATTGGGCTTCATCGTTCAATTTCACATCGATCGAATCCGTTTTGCAGGCATAATCAAAAAAGATGAAATGCCGTGGCTTCCAAAAGGAGGGATCATAGATAAATTCCTGGAAATTGATAAACTTCAAATCATAGACATCCAGGCCTGTTTCCTCTTTGGCTTCACGGATGGCTGCATCTTCGATGCGTTCTCCCAACTCCACATGTCCGCCGGGGATCACATATCTGCCGGGCCATTTATGACTCTCCAATAACAATAATTCACCTTGGGGGTTGAAAATAAAAACGCCTGTGGTGGGTTCTGGAAATAATTGATCTGTCATATCACTCCTTATCCAAACATTGCAATGATCAGGATTCCCGCAAAGATCACGATGGCGCCGAGGAGGCGCGTCCCGCCCATTTTCTCGCCCAAAAATCGCCAGCCAGCGAAGGCACCGAAGACCACGCTGACCTCGCGGATCGCGCCCGAATAACTGACCGGCGCAATGGAGTAGGCAAACACCGCCATCAGATAGGCGGCCACTCCCAGCATACCCATCAGTGGAAGAAGGAAGCCCTGCTCTTTTCCTATTTCTTTGAGGCGGGACCAGCCATATTGGCGCAAGACAAACGGCGTTACAGGCAGGGGCACCAGGGCAAACATGGTCATTACGTAGGGAAGAGCAAAACCGCGTTTCACCGCCGCGCCATCGATCACCGTGTAAATCGAAATCAGGATGGCGATGAACAAGGCTACCGCAAGTCCCTGGAGCGGCAAATGGGCAATACGCCTCTGCAATAAGGTACTCACACCGATCACGCTCAAACCGCAAATGATCAACAACAGGCCAAGTTTACCGCCTACAGTCAATTGCTCGCCTAGGAACAAAAAAGACCAGCAAGCCAGAAAGGCCGGCGCGGCACCGCGCGCCACTGGATAAACAAGGGAAAATTCGTTGTCACCGTAGGCATAAGACAGGGTGATGAAATAAACAGCCTCGGTCAGGATACTGAAGAAAGCAAATATCCACATCTCGCGCGGCGGCAGACCGGTAAAAAACAATGCGCCGAGCGCAACGATTCCACCGGTGATCAGCATCCACCAGGTGGCAGCATATTTTTCTTGGGCTCGTTTGAGGATCAGATTCCAACCCGTGTGCAGCACGGCACCACTCAGTAATAAGAAGAGGGCAAGGGCAGGCATAGCCGGATGAATCTACCACAGAAGATTCAAGATAGTGAAGGAGAAGGCACATAAAATCCCATCCTGCAAGTCATTGCATTACCAGAAACCCATGCTATACTTCGCCCAAATCATCCCAAAGGAAGGTAACATGAAAACTTTGCGCCCATTCTTTTTCCTGGTTGGTCTGGTGCTTGTTGTCGGCATGGCCTGCTCCGCGCTGGGCGGGGGGAATTCTCCACAGCCCACACAGCCTCCGGTCAACAACCCTCCGACCCAACCACCACAGCCGCAGCCTACGATTTCTCAACCGCAGCCGACAAGTGTACCGGCCACCGAAGCGGCTCCCCCTCAGCCTGCCACCTCACAGTTCTTCACGGAAGAATTCGATAACCCACTTTCCAACAATTGGGATATCTTGACCGTGACAGACTCGGCCAAGGCGGATGCAGATAAAGTTACCGTCGAAGCCAAGGATGGAAAACTGGTCTGGGACTTCGACAGTGAATACGTGTATTACTATATGTTCTATAATGCCTACAATTATGATGATGTCCGCGTCGATCTGCGCGCCGACAACCGGGGCCGAAACAACAACAATATCAGTCTGATCTGCCGCTATGATCCCGACGTAGGGTGGTATGAATTCAACATTGCCAACAATGGCTTGTACAATATCTTCTATGCAGAAATCACCAGCAGCGGCAAGATCGCTTACAACCGTATCGCCAACGGAGGCTCCAACTCGATCAAACAAGGGAAAGACGTCAATGAATATGGCGCTTCCTGTGTAGGCAACGAACTTACGCTATACATCAACAGTGATGAGGTGATTTCCTATCCGGAAAAGAAATACGGCCTGCGCAGCGGACAGGTCGGTATGTCAGTCTCATCCTTCAATGTGTTACCCATCCAGATCGAGATGGACTGGTTCAAGGTGAGTGAACCCTAGTCTGTCAGAGCGATTGCTTCCGTTTTCAAAAAAACTTCCGAAGTGTTGATTTCGGAAGTTTTTTTCTTAGTAGAGCGGGAGCCTGGCGCCGTTGATCCTGGCGGCCTCGTTGGAAAACAGATACATCATCGCCGCGATGATATCCTCAGGTGTGGTTCCATTGCCGGTGTTGTCCACATCGATGGAATGCACCTGAATGATGTTGGCCGTGACACCTTGATCTTTGAGTTCTGCCGCCAGAGTCAAAAGAAGATTCTCCTGCGCGGCTTTGGCAGCCGTATACGCACCCGTTTTTCCAGGCGGGTTCGTCACGGTGGAGGGCGAAACGATGATCACACGTCCCCAGCCACTTTTGGCAAGCTGCGCCGTGAAGGTATGGAACAAATTGAACGTAGTCCACACATGCTGACCAAGCATGGACTCCAGATCCTCGCGGCTGGCTTCCGCCAGAGTCTTGCTGCCGAGCCAGCCACCGATCAGGTGGATGAGGGCCTGGACTCCGCCAAATTTGGCGGTAACCGCCTCCGCCGTGGAACGAAGCGCCGTTCCATCACGCAGGTCCACGATGGAAGCCAGGAGGCGATCATCCGAAAGATTCAGGTCGCGGGTCAGGGCATTCAACTTATATTGATCGGTATCCAGCAACACCAGCGAATGTCCGTGCGCCGCAAAGGCGTGGGCCGTCTTGCTGCCCAACACACCGGTTACCCCGGTAATCAGGATGACTTTATTCTGAGCGGGATTATTCATTCCAGACACCAATCTGATCTTCGCTCATACCTTCGACGATGGGATGATCGGATTGTTCATCAAGATGTTCCTTGCCGTGAAAGTCGATCATGTGACCTGACTTGGTGGCTTTCGTTTCAAGATAAAAACGGTTGTACTCATTCGGCTCCATGATGTGTGGAATGCGTCCGTTCACCTGAATGCCATATTGTTTTAACTGATTGATCTTCCTCGGGTTATTGGTCATCAATTGGATCGATTGGATCTTGAGCGACATCAACATATGTGCGGCCACCGCATAATCGCGTTCATCGTCGCGGAAGCCCAGGGCGAGATTCGCCTCGACCGTATCCAAGCCTTCGTCCTGCAAACTGTAGGCGCGAATCTTATTCGTCAGGCCGATGCCACGGCCCTCCTGACGCAGATATAACAACATGCCTTTGTCCATTTGACCGATGGCCTTCAAGGCCGTCTCAAGCTGGTCGCGGCAATCGCAGCGCAGCGAACCCAGCACGTCGCCAGTCAGACATTCAGAATGCAAACGTACGGGCACATTGGCGGCACCGATCACATCGCCTTTGGTAATGGCTACGTGATCCTTGCCATCGCGATTATTTTCGAACGCAATAATATGAAAATCGCCGAAGCGGCTGGGTAACTCAGCCAGGGCAACAATGCGTACGCAAATCTTATCCCGACCCAGTCCCTCACATTCATGATCCCCCTCCTTTTCGAGCAGCATGTCAAACTTTTCATGCATGGTTGGTATCATTCTCTCACCTCACTACACGATATTTTATTGCAACGCCGCCATCCTCCCATTTTTCAGCATGTACCAATTCCAGGGAAATGGCTGCGCTGCTTTCCAGACCCCAGCCTGCCGCCATTGTCGGAGCGGATTCGCCCCCGAAGATCAGCGGTGCAACGTAGACTGTGATCTCATCCACCAGCCCGAGTTGCAGGAGTGCAAAATTAAGTGTACTGCCGCCTTCCACCATAAGACGCTCCACGCCGATTTCCTTCAGCGTCGCCAACGCATCCGTCAAATCGACTCTCTCCGCATCATAAACATACACATCCGCGTTCAATGACTTCAACAGGGAAAGGCGCTCTTTAGATGTGCGACGCGTCGTAAATATTACAACATCCGCCGGGCCGCTATTGAGGAATTGAGAATAGGAAGCAATGTTGGCGTCCGTCACCACCCCCACTTTGATGGGATTCGGGGAAAGACCGCGCGCCACCCTTTGGGAACGCAACGTTTCTGATTTAACCGTCAAGCGGGGATCTTCGTTGAGTAAGGTTTTCCCGCCTACCATCAGCGCGTCTGCCTCGAGCGCGCAACTGATCCACGCGCTCCTTATCCCGTTGAGACGAGATGGTTGCGCCCTTGCGGGCGAAGGTATCGATCTTCCCGTCGGCCGTCATGGCGACGTTGATGAAAACGAATGGACGCTCCATCTTCCAATTGTACGTCCATTTTCCCCAGTGTCCTAACGATGTAGACGAGATGACCGCGGCTTACGACTTTGGACGACTTGCTCCCCACACGGTAAGCACGTGACCTGAACCATCCCAGGTGCGCGTGCGCAAAAGTTTGAGCGCCACGGGCGGACGCTCCTCAAAGATCGGCGTGCCTTCGCCTCCGATTAGCGGGAAGAAGGTGAGATGCAGTTCATCCACCAGGTCATGAACCAGCAGGTCATTCCAGAGCAGGCGGCTCATGAGAATCAAAATGTTCCTGCCAGCTTCCTGTTTGAGCGCAGCAATATCCTGGTAAGCATCCGCGCGTTTGATGATGCGCGTATTTTCCCAGGGCACCAGTTCCGCTTCGGTCAACTTATCCGAGATCACAAGTTTCTCAATGGACTGAAAGAGACCTGCAAGCTCCTTGCGGATGTCTGTGGCGTTGGGGTCATCTGGCACGCCGGTCCAATATTCCTTGTTGCCCAGGAACGAATTACAACTCAACAACAGGAAATCAGAAGCGCGCAAAAGTTCCGCATTGTAGAAATCGAAACTGTCATCGCTGTAATAATCCGGGTGGTAGTACTTATAAAGTGAACCGATGTTTTTGTCTTTTCCATCATACAGACCATCCAGGGTGAGGAAGTTGCTAACGATAATTTTGCGCATGGTCATGCTCCTGTATTTGATTTCAGCAAGGGGAAATCTCGCGGTACCCACCGCGGACTACTCATCCATCGTCTCCGAATCATCACTTCTTCCCTCGAGTATTTTCAGCATCTCAGTTTGCTTGAGGGCAATTTCATGGACTTCCACAGTCAGTGTATGAATCGCAAGCAAGGTTTCATGGTCACTTTCAGCACGTGCATCATTGGCCGCGGCTTGTACATTCTGCCCAACGATGATAATGGGCAGTAACACCAACTGCAAAAAGGTCTGCGCGATCCAGGCCACCATGATGATCGGATCATGCGAGCGGATGGCAGCCGGCAGGGAAACCAGGGCCAGGAGAGCGAAGGCATAGGCACACCACATCGAGCCAACAACTTTGGTGATACCTAACGCCAGACGGGTATTGATGCGACCCATGGCACTATCGCCGTGGATTTGCTTGTGAACATTTCGGTTCAGTATCAATTGAGGGATATGAGCCGCTGCTTGAGCCAGAGTTATTTTGGTGGACATAGTGAACTCCTCGATCTAAAAATAGTTTTCGTGCGAATAGAGTAGAAAATAGAAAAAACTGCTGAGGACAGGCATTGATTCGAATTTCATCATTGTATGTTTCTGAATTTTTCCCAATAGGCGACAAATGGACCTGACCATTGCTCAAAAGTTAATGCATTATTTTCCGGCAATCCACCTGCATGTCTCTGCCAAAATTCCCAAATCAGCAGACTGTCATATATCATATAAATTTGTTGCCGCTCAACAAACCCAGGTTGGACTGGTTTATTTTGAAGGTATGTCAATACGAATTCATCCGCCAGGACAGACGCATCGCGTAAATACGCCCCGACTTGCCTGGCAAGATCAGCTTCTCCATCTCCAAAGTGGGCGGTCATCAAGTCAAAAATGCCACTTACCTGCCAATCGTCTCCTAAACGTTCCACAACTGTATTTGCCTCTTTGTAATCCTCCAACACAACACAGGGTTCATATACGGCTTCCAATGCCGAAGAAGCTTTCAAAATCATGTTCTCGATCCAATCCGTATCGGATTTTGGCGTATTGTTATTTATGGTTTGTGCTGATTCTGAAAGTTCGCGAATTTTTTCAATGACCCATAAGCGATAGTTCTGACCAAGGGGTTGAACTTTACTCCTGGCCGCATCATATTTCCCGGGATAAGCCCAGGTTAGAGTTTGCAACTCGATCAGGGCTTTTGCCAATGCGCGGGCAATACCCTGTCTATCTGTCAGAGTCAGGTTTGACACCACCCGTATATCAGCGATTTGCAGCCCCGGCTTCTTGGGCATGATCACAAAACTCCAGCCAAAAATATCTGCTCCGGGTTCAAGCAAGTATGGAAATGGGACAGGCGTTTTCGTTCCAGTATGCAGTTTTTCAACAAAGAATTTTTCAGTTGGGAATTGCCAATCGTAGTGAGGGGCGCCTCTTAATACAAACTCTCCTTTGGTACTAGTGAGGAATAAATTTTGTCCAAATAACCCAAATGAAATTGATTCAGCATGGACAAAATTTCCAAGATCGAATCTCTGGAGGGCTTTCTGGAATTGACCATCTGATATTTTGCCGAGGCGTTTAGAGTATTCTTGAAACATTAGGCGATACCGGTCTGATAACGATAAGTATGCGATCTTCTAAACTTTACAATAGAGATTATAGAACCACCCCGATAAAAGTACAATAACTCTCAAGCTGGCTCGATCTTATTCCACCAACTGCAAATTGCTCTCCGCGATGCGTAAGGTGAGGCAATTTTGCCATAAATTTCAGGATTTGAGAGACAGCTCGTGTTCGATGAAATCCGCGCGTTCCTGGAGGGGCAGTTTAGGAACCAGGACCACCTCGTAGCCATTTGCCCGGTACACCTGTTGCGAGGCGTCAAATTCCCGTTCCGCCTCTGCATACGAATGCTGGCGCTCGGCATCCTGTCGGAAGATCTCACGCCAGGGCAGCACCATCAACACTCGCCGCGCATACCGATAGCGTATCAACGTTTCAGCGAAGTAGGCTGGCATGGATAAACCCAGGCGCGCAATGCCTGAGATATTTTCAATCACGGATCGATCAAAGAATACGGGCCATCCGATCGTCTCGCCGAATTATAGAAATACATGGCACGCGAAACACACAACTCGGCAAATTTCGTGGCATCCTTCCAGGGTAAGCCATCGCCATTTACCGATTGCTGTTCTTTCACGATTTGTCTGCCCGGCTCCGGAAAAACTCGATAGCCCCGCTTTTCAAGTTCAGATAAAAGAGTTGATTTTCCACCACCAGAACAGCCGGTGATCACGTAAAAATTTGCGGCGTTTGCAGCCGTCAAATTGTTTGCTGTGTATTCGTCTTCGTTCATCAATTTATTCCTATGGAATTATTTTGGTGGTAACCGCGTCAATATGCGTAAGGATGTGTTTCCCCTCTAAAAATTTGGACTTTCTGTCCGACTACTGTTTCTCAACGCGCGCCAACCAGGCGCGCACATCCGATTCATGGTCATCGTGGAAATGATCGAAGAAGTCACTGGCAGGGAACCGTTCATCACCTACCCAAACAAGAAAGTAAGATGGTTCGACTCGTTCGATCCGGACATCATCCGGCAAACTATCAATGACTGCAAGCAGCTGCTGATGGACTTGATGTGTCTCGTCCAGGACTTCTTCCAACGAACGATTGCGATTGGACTCGTAAATCCAGGCATTGATTTCATCATCCTCCTGTAACTGCGCCGGCCAGGGCGGAGGCGGTTTCGCTTCACCGCGCGCTGCCTGGAAGCGGATGACCAGCCAACGGTTCCAACCGGTCAAGTGCGCGACGATATCCTTCATCGACCAGTCGCCGTTAACGCCGGGTTGCTCCATGCGCGCTGGATCAATCTGATCCAGCAGCGCCTCCCATTCCTGATATTTTTTCTGCAACCAATCCAAAAGTTCAGATTTGTTCATCTCTCACTCCTCAGGTTTGTTGCAGGGATTGCAGCACACGTGTTCTAGGCAGTTGGTTTCCTGCCTGGTACCTCCCCAGCAAAGAGATAAGGCAACATCGCTGCAAACGATCACCTGCTGAATACATAGAAAGCATTTCGACAAGCTCAATATGCCGCCTTCGGACAGGTACGGGACAATTAGCTTTCAATCGGCTCTTACGAACCGAGCCAGGATTTCAATCCGGCACAACGGTGTTACCTGCAACATGATTACCATGTTCGTGGCCCATCACATTGATGGATAAAGTCTTTCCCATGTCAAGGGGTTGCACTCTTTATTAAGCGGACCTGCAATTCTCATAACATACTCCTGATCTGCAGATGCAAAAGGAACGAGTAAATCCATTGATTCTATCGCGCCTTTTGTATTCTATATGACAAAAGGAAGGGTCGTTTCCGCAAAGGCCCTCTTCACCCTTGCAACTGTTGTATCTAAATCATCCTTCAGAGATTGATATATTGATTTTTTCCATTTCATCAAAATAATGCCTGCAAATTCCATACCGCTAAAAGTTCCGTAAGATTCGATATCCTCTGGATAAAAGGTTTGAGGGTTTTTTAAAGCCTTTGTTTTATCTCGAAGAATCAAAATAACTTTAAGTCGTCCATCTGTTGCATAAGTGAAGATTAAATCCGAAACCGTGTTCTCAGAAAGTTTTCCGGGGTTGATTTCCTTCCAAATTGCATCGACCAGGGATTCAGGGTCTGCCGATTGAAAAATGGGTGCAATAATAGGCCAGCCTGCTAAATTTCCTACTGAAACATCATTAATTCCATAAAGGCGTTCCTCATTTATTGTTACAAGGCCGTTTTCCAAATTCTGCCATATCGGCCATTGATCATCCGGATCACCAAAAAATTGATAATGAAAACTATCCATTGTAGGTGCAGCGGCGTTAAAAAAGCCTGAATAGCCAACTCCCATTCCCTTTAAGAAGCGAATTCCAGCCTTCAACCCATCCAAATACATCGATTGCCTTACCCTATTATTGTTACCAGATGAACACAAAACTAGATGCTTGTCTGCATAAATTTTGTTTCGAGGATACACATCGAAAGTTGCCCGTACGTTTTCAGAAAGTGCAAAACGCAACAAGGGCCAATTGTCGGAAATGTTTTCATCTGATTCCACTGGGAAAAATCTAATTTTAAATAATTCTCCGTGTGAAGAGAGTGGAAATTCCAAATCATATTTAGTATTCAGCCTATCATAAGATATAAGTCTTTTACCAGCTTCATCTTGTTGGCTCCGAACTGCTCTAAACTGGTCCTCGATGGCATCTCGTAAAGAACTAGCTTCAATATGAGAAGCAATCAGACAAACACCTATGGAAACATTTTCCAACGAAGGTGGAATCACGCCTTTAATGATAAAGTCATTTCCAAATTGGCGTGATACCCAGCCTCCAGTTATACGGTCAAGCGGATCAATAAAATAAATATCCAGAAACTGACCTAACGCACGGCTATATTTCGACCACCAAAATGGAATGGCGCTCCCTGTTTCAGGATCGACGCGATACATTTTCCGTAGTCCATAAAGAGGATCTGTTCCTTCAATCTCAACCTCTTCTAAATGCAGTCTCTTGAATAGTTTTATTATTTCTTGTGGGCTGACATTTCTTTCAAGACCAAATCGATATTTCAAATTCCTCCCCACAATCATTTTCCATAGTTGATATATTGGACTGTGCCCATTCGGCGCAGAAATAATAATTTTTCCTCTTCGGTTAATGACTTCGATTAATGCATTGACGATAGCCCATACATCATCTTCGGTCATATTCTGTATAAGACCAATAGAAACAGCAACATCAAATTTAAATTCGTAACGGAGGATCTCTGGTAATACTAATATATCCGCTTGCCGAAATTTGACGTTAGTTATGTTTTGTAAGCTTGCTCCGTAGTTCGCTAGATTCAGAGCCTTAAACAGCAAATCGACCCCCAAGACATTAAACTCCGGGTACTCACGAGCTAAAGCGATTGAAAATCTTCCACTTCCTGAGGGAACATCGATTATTCTTTTGCAATTCGCCTCAACCCACCTTTTAATAATCTTAAACTGGAGTTTTTCCCAACGCCACCTAATGCTGGTTTCATCTAGAACATCATCATCGGACCGCACAATAAATCGAGAAGCCCATAACTCTATGGTTCTTAGGCGGCTCATAAGATCTTCAAGCAGATCAATAATTACCTCGCTGGCTTCCAGCGAAATTATCAACTTCTGTTGATACTCATTAATTTGATTTTTGAGTTTTCTATTGAAGCAATATCGATAAATTCGGTTTGGCCCCCCACTATTCTATATCCTGCTACCAAAGATCCATTTTTTGAAATATAAGTTATTTCGTTTGTATTCGTTACGAAAAGCAGTATGTTTGAATCAAAATATGTATTATGCTCTGACGATTTGACGAGAAAGGACTCCTGATTAAAATCTAGCCACATGCGCGTGAAATTTTCTTTATTTGAACGACAAGAATTAGGATAAAAATTTGTCAACATTGCTTTTCTTTACATCACAGCTTTTTAGTGGCGAAATCCTACTATTTGTGACCAGCATAGGTGCATACTTGAAACGAAATTCTCAACGGTATGAATTCGGAGGGTAAATATCTAGCTCCGGGAGTTGGTTTTGTTTGCGATACTTTTCGGCTTCGTTAAATAAATATTCAAAGTCTTGCATATCGGAAGAGGTTTTTCTGTTGGGTCTTCTTTCATGATCTATATAGTCATATGCTTTTTTCCAACACTTAATAATATTGTCATAGAAAGGCTTAAAGATCAAAGGTCGATACATTAGATCTTCCCGAACGAGGATCCCTAATATATCAAAGGTGGTACGCACATTCTCTAGGATAAGTCGATCCTCAAGTGTTATTTTTTTAGGATCTTCTAGATCCGCTTCATGAACACATTTTCGTTGTTCTCGTGCTTCTGGACTCGTGAGACGACTTTCGAACATCAGGTAAGCTTCTAATACGCGGGCCTTTCTAGCCTCCTTCACCTGTCTAAAGGCGAAAATGAGCGCAATAGTCGCGATGATAGCTGTTACTGCAGTGGCAATGGAGCTCAACAATTCGAAAACTATGTTTAGATTCATCGGATCCTCTCCTTGGTTACTGATCCTTCGCTTAAATTTTGGGTCAAATCAGAGATTCGCAATGCGCTAAATATGGGAAGTCTGCTTTTACCCTCCCCCATATTTAGGGGTAGGCGTTTTTGGCATATCACTCCGCTAGGCAAGCGCGCCAAATTTCTTAGGCGATTTGTAGCGTTTTTTGAGGAAATCTGTATTGGTCAGAAATAGCCCGAACACAAATTCTGGCGCTTTGAGCAATTTCTGCAGTGAAATCACCTTTGTTTGGTTCGGAGATTGCCTAAAAAGCTAACAATGAGACTGTTCGCCCTTTATCTGATGATTACATTTTTTGAGGAAATCGGCATTAAAAACGGCTTTTGGGGCCGAAATTTGAAAAACTCGATTTAATTTTAAGCGAAAGGTCTGTGGTTATGCTACAAACTTCAATGATCTATGTATGCTCCTACGTCAGCCTACGGTATATACATCTACGAAACACCCACTACCAGACAAAAAAAGATAAATTTTCTTTGACAAAACTGATTAGAGCGTAGTGTAATCCCTCTTTAACGTAGTGTGTAGACTTGAAATATCTTTCCTCACCGACCAAAGGACTTGATTCCATCGCCAGCAAGAGACGGATGGCTTTGTAGTTTCCCAAAATTTATCATCAGGAACATGCTCGCAATCATCTGCGATTTGTTTCTTATCAGGTGGATTTTTTGTTTTTCAATTTCATCGTTCGACAGAAACCTGCCAGGTTTCGCCATTGCTCATTTCGACTTAATATACAGGCATGAAACGAGGCTAGATCATTCACGCTTCGGCAAAAACTAGTAAAGACAACAACAATTGTCAAATACCTATATATCAATCACTCCAAACCATCTATAACCGCATGAACTCCAATAAGTGCCAATTCACTTCATCGGCCTCCTCATGCTGTACCCAATGCGTGGCCTCGGGGAAAAAGATAAGTCGCCCATCCTCACAATAATCAATGCTCGGTCGCGCCATGCGATATGAGAGGGCAAAATCCTTCGTTCCCCATAACATCAAAGTGGGAACCTGCACGCGCATGTCATCCGTGATCCGCGGTGGATGGCGCAGAAAAGCGCGATACCAGTTGAGCATGGCCGTCAACGCGCCGGGCTGTGACCAGGCTTCCTTATATTTGGCAATATCTTCATTCGTAAATGTATGAATCTTTCCGCTGCCGCGCAGGGCGCGGACCATGCCCCGCCAGTCATTCGCGCGCAGTCCCGCTTCTGGCAGTCCGGGCAATTGAAAGAAAAAGACATACCAGGAACGACGAATTTGTTCGAAGTCATGGGACAAGAAACGTTTCATCACCAGCGGATGCGGCACATTGAGAATCCCCAAACGATGGACGCGTTCCGGATGCCAGATGGCGAGCATCCAGGCCACAGCCGCGCCCCAGTCATGTCCCACCAGATTGACCTTTTCGTACTTCAAGGCATCGACCAGGCCGATCACATCGTTGACTAATTCATGTAAGTTGTAGGCTTTGACCCCACGTGGTTTGTCACTCAAGTTGTAACCGCGTTGATCGGGGATGATGACGCGGCAGCCGGCTTTGACGAAGGCGGGAATCTGTTTGCGGAACCCATACCAATATTCTGGAAATCCATGTAGCAGCACGACGGGCATTCCACTGTTCGACCCCGCTTGTACAACATGTAATCGAATACCATTGGTCTTGATCGTACTATGTTCGAGTTTCATTAGCAGTACACTGACCTCCACCAGCGAAGCGAGATTGTACCAGACAAAATTGCCGACTTCCTTTTCGTCCGGATTTTTCCCCAAGAAAACGGAGAATCGTCGCCTACCCGAATATCTGGCGTCCGAGGAGGGCGTTACCCCCATAAGTAAGTTTTAATCTAGCCCTTGACAGATTAGAATATATGTTCTACATTGCAGGGAATACTATTTGGAACAGATATTCTGGAGAGAAACCATGTCCAAGGAAAATTATCTGTATCGAGGTAATGTGGAACTTTATTTGCAGGGACAAGGCGCCCTGCGCCCGATCCACAGCATCCGCGAAGACCAGATGAGCTACTTTATCGGTTCGAAGAAATCCAAATTGCTGCTACGAGATTTTCGCGAAAAGCCCATTCTCGCCGCCCACCGCGCCCCCTCGGGAATCGAGAGCACGGAATTTGCCGATGCCTTCAATCAACCCGCTTATGCGGAAGTATCCATTTCAGAGAGAGGCATCGAAACGGAAAAGATCGAGATTAACCTGCGCCCCGCCGAAGAACAGAAAGATTTCCCCGTGTTGTGGCTGGGCGTGATGAATGATGCAATGATGCCGATGCTGGATATCGAATGGGAGGTCCTGCGGCCCATCAGCGTGGAGAAAGTAGCCTTTACCGCGGTGGTGAGGTTTGATAAGAAAGAAGTATCTGCGGGATAAGTCATCTTCCCAAAGCCAACCGTTGGTTGAGTAGTGGCGCCTCGCGCCACGTATCGAAACCAACATGTAACAAAGGTGCTCTCTATGCATGGTGATTTTGACTCCTTGCGCTCAACCACCGTATTTACTCAATAATCCCCCCGAAAATATGCGTTGATCAAATCTGAAATATCGGCGGTGGTGTTCTGGCGCGCGACGGCGAAGAAATCATAGGCTGTGGCGCGGCCGCGTCCATAACGGGAAGTGTAATCCTGGAGGAAGCGATAGAAGGCATCGTCACCCATGCGATAGTTCAAGGCTTCCATAAAGTTGGCGCCATTGAGATACACCGCGTTGACGTAAGCCCTGAAGGTGGGACTTTCATAAACTGTCGTATCCACATAACCTGAAGGCCCGAAATAATTTACCCGGAAGTTCCACCACCAGTCATAAGAGTTGGGATAGATATATTTATAAAAGATGGATTCACTGTACACTGCCATGGCTTCATCCAGCCAGGGTTCCATCGCCTGGTCATTGCCCACCAACCCAAACCACCACTGATGCGCGATCTCATGCACACCAATCGAGATCAGATTACTGCGCGCCGAGCCCTCATATTCGTTATAGAACTTGGTCGCCAGGAATACCAGCCCATCATATTCCTGCCCATCGTTCAGATCGGACTGAACAATGCTCAGACTTCCATACGGGAAGGGCGCGAACTTCGTTTCAAACAGACCGATTTCGCGCGTGGCCGCGTTCAGGATCGCCAGTCCCTCCTGATCATAGCCCGGAAAATAATAGGAACGGATCTGCGCGCCGCCGGCGGTTGCATCCACAAATTGAAATTGGTCGCTGGCTGAAAAGACGAACGTGCGCGCGCCGGCCAGGCGATAGCGCGTCCAATCGCCGTTCGGCTCCGCGTCGGCCAGTCCGCTGGCCGCGATGACGACTCCCGCCTGCACAGTTTTGATATTGACTTCGAAGTCGGCCGAATCATAGACCAGATATTCGCCCAGGGCGGATGGATCGTGCAGCAGCCAGCCATTGCCATATGGCACGACGAAGGGATACCAATCCGTGAGATTGACCTGGTCCACATCATAGCCATAAGGATGCGCTTTGACCTTCGGCGGAATCGCAATACGAAAACGCATGGTCAGTGTGATCTGCGCCTCCGGCGCGAGGGCTTGCAGCAAGGAAACGCTCAGTTTATGGCCGCTCAGATCGAAAGTCAGCGCGTTGCCGTCCTGCATGACATTCTCGAGGGAAAAGCCGCCTCTGAGATTTGGCTCGACTGCCATCACCAATTCATTCAAGGCGATGCCAGTCTGGTTTGTGTAACGGACAGTTTCGTCCACGCCCAACTGATGATTGGAATAATCCAGCAAGGCATACAAGGTATATTGCGTACGCGCGGAGGGCGCAGGGGAAGTTGGTGAGGGCAGCGTGGTCGCGGTAAATTCCAGCGTAGGAAGCGGTGTGTCGGTAGGAGGGATGGGTGTAAACGTAGGGACGGGAGTCGGTGGATCGACTGGCGTGGGCGTCGCGGGCACGGGCTGGAATGGCGTGGAAGTGGGTAACGCGTTGGGATTCGCGGTGACAATCACCAGCGTGGGAGGAGGCGGTGGCGCGGCTTGAGGGAAGGCACAAGAGGTAAGTATCCCAATGAAAAGCAGGAGGGTCAGTTGACGAGGAATTTGCATAAACGTTTATTTAACGGGTCTTCAAATAGCAACCGCGCAGAAAGGGAGATTGCTTCGGGCTGGTTTCAACCTTTACGTTTCAACCGATAGCCCTCGCAATGACGTATTTAGTACGAGTTTTGGAAATACTGCACCATCAGATCGGAAATATCGGTTGCGGTATGTTCCCGTAGGACGCGAAAGAAATCCAGGCCGGTAGCGCGCTTGCCCGCGTATTGGGCATAGTAATCCTTGAGAAAAGCAAAGAAGGTTTCATCGCCCACGCGTTGACGCAGCGCATCCAGGAAGCGTGCCCCGGTGAGATAGACCTTATCCCAATACGGACGCTGACCGCCGCCATCATAGATCGTCGTATCGACATAGCCCGCGTGCTGGAATTCGAAATAACGATAGCCCCACCACCAGTCCACCAGATCCGGATAGATCGTTTCGTAATAGACGTGTTCGCTGTAGGTGGCCAGCGCTTCGTCCAGCCAGGGTTCGAGCGCCTGATCGTTGGCCACCGCGTCGAACCACCATTGATGCGCGGTCTCATGCGCCGCAATCGTAACCAGGTAATTCTTCGGCGTACCGTCATACAGATTGAAGTAGTCACGGCTGACGAAAAATAAGCCTGAGAATTCCATGCCATCATTGAAATCGCCCTGGACCGCACTGAGCGTCTTATGACGATACGGCCCATAATGATCGCTATAAGTTTGCAACGCTTCTGCGGTGGTCTGCAACATGGCTTCACCGGGCGCATCATAAATTCCAAAATAATAACTATAGACTGTGACGTCACCCACCGTTTGCGTGCCAACTTTATAAAAATCACTGATCGATAGCGCAAACGTTCGCCCTCCTTCCAACTGGAAGTGATGACTCTCCAGGCTTTGAGGAGTTGAGTCCGTTGCCGAAGACTCCACTTCCTGACCGGAGGCCGCCACCTTTGGGGACGATCCGTCAGTGAAGGTGACTGTCACATCGAAGTCCGCCAGATCGTAGACAAGGTGCTCGCCATAGAACCAGGGATTATGCAGCAGCCAACCCTGCCCCGGCACATACGGCACAACGAACGGATACCAATCCACGAAATTGGCCTGCCGGTCCGAGTAGCCATAGATTTGCGGACGGACTTCATTGGGGTTGCTATAGGCTTGCATCTGCGGCAGGATCAAGCCATAGTTGACCTTGATCGTTACCGTCCCGCTGGGCGGTATGGGTTGAAGCAAGGGGACTTCCAAACGCTGGTTTAGATTTTCCAAAGTGTAGGTAGTGATGGATTGACCATCGATCGTCAAAGATTTAAGGCTGAAACCGCCGCTCCATAAATTGGGCTCCACCGCCAACATAAGATCGTTGAGCGTTTCCCCACTCCAATTGGGATAGGTGATGGTCTCATCGACGATCGCAGCTTTGGTGGAATAGTCAAGCTGCAAATCCAACACATATTGAGGGCGCTCCACCGCAGGCGTGGGTGTAGCAGGTGGCGTGGGCGTTTCCGTCGGAGTTAAAATGTCAGTTGGAGGAATGGTTGTCGAAGGAGGCAGCGTTGCGGTTGCAACCATGGCAGCTGGTGTGGGGGAGGCGCAGGCGATGAGGAAAAAAACACAGCAGCCGGAAAGCAGGATGCGGGACACGATGTGTTGCGACATGGAAAGTATTTTAACCGAACTGGTTAACCTCTTTAACAAAAAGTCACCGTCTTTTAGCAAGCCATCGAAGATCGCTGCGATGGCATTTGAATTTTCAGGCGCCAGGGCCTCCAGGCCAAATGACTTCAAACGTGTCTGCGTGGTGCGCACGGAGGGTTCCAGAAAATCTTCGAACGGCAATGAGGTTTTAAATAACTGATAATACAAAAACCGTCGCGCGTTGCGTTTGAATGCCGCGGGGACTTCGATTTTTTCCGCCTTTAAAAATTCCTCCATTTTTTTTCTTACATCTTCGATTGTCTGCGGAAAGAACACCGTCGGATATTGCGTGAAGCGCGCCTTGCCCGCACATAAGACCGCCGCACCCAGGATGGAGGCCTCCAGGCCAATCGTCGAGTTATAGACCATGACGAACTTGGACTTCTGGATCAACTCATAGGAACTCAGAGTCTCACGCGGACTCACAAAGATAACGTTCGGCTCCTGATCCACACTGCGGCTGGTCACCCACTCCTCGACCGTCTCGCGGCTGGATTTTCTCACGCGTACCTCATCCGGATGGGCGCGGATCACGAACAGCGTTTCCCGATGCAGGCGGATGATCTCCAATACCATCTCCAGCCAATCGAACATATCTCCAAAGACCGTGTTGGCATGTGGCTGGCTGGTATCGAAAATGACGTTGGTAAACACGGGCACGATCTGTTTAAAGCTCGCGGCCTTTTGCAAAAAGGATTCATCCAATCCTTTCATATCCGCCCAAAACTTGATGCCCGCCATCGTGAAATCACCCTGGAAACGCTTCGCTAAATACGCATCCAATTTTGCATTTTGTTCCTCGTTCAATTCAAACTCATCTGGGATCTGAATCGGATAGGCCGTCGCTTCGCCCTCGGTGAAGAACGCGGAGGCGGGCTGCAAGCCCACTTCGTGGGTGATGACGCGTATGCCGCGCTGTTGCGCGAGATAACGCGCGGTCGCTTCGGGATAGAACTGCCCGTTGAACACGACCACCGCGCGCGGCTGAGTCTGATCGAGAAAGTCCGAAAACTGTCCCGCAATATTCCACGCCGATAGGATATATTCGCGCAAAAGATAGCATGTATCTTCATCATCTTTTAGATGATAGATGCGCAGAATCCATCGCACGCCAGGCAGGCATAAAGGACCGAGGGGCATGTCTTTCCACTGAAAAGCCATCAATTCCTGCAGCGAGAGAAATTTTATGGCATTGGCAAGTTCCGCATCGCGCTGGAAATCAAACCAATAGACACCTGACGTAGCAGCGCCCGTAGTAACGACTTTAGTCTTTTTGACACGACTAAAGTCGTTACTACCTTTATATAGTGTTTTCGATTGATAAATACAGGACTGGCAGGGCGGCGCCTTGTGTACCTGATCTCGATTCGTTCCCAGCACACAATGGCTCATCCCGGCATGACAAGCGAAATAGGCAACGGGAATCCCTTTCAACCGCAACGCCCAGGAAGCCAGCAGATGAAATCCGCTATTCCAGGAAAGATCATCGATGCCGGTGGAGGCCTTAAAAAAAACGGTCGGCGTGCCGGAAGGAGCAGGTGACTCATCAGCGACGCGTTGAGCCACGCGTGCAATTTTGAGATTATTGAGCCTGCGGACGAGTCCGCGTTTGAGGCGCTGGGTGAAGAAATCTCGTAACATATTCATAAACTTATTCTTCCCCTTCTCGCTCGACAATCTTCAGGAATTGTCGTCTCACTTCGATCACGTTTTGTAATCTCAACCTCCAATGATCATCGGTTTCGATTCGAAGTGCTTCCTGTTCGAGAACAATGCGTTTCTCGAGATAATGTTTCATTTGAGGCGGAAAGATCTGCCTGACATCAGAAAGGTCAAACAAGATTTTCTTTTCACTCATCCGCATTTTATTGATCACATATCCATGGCCTTCGAGTCGCCTTCTAAACCCTTTTAGATGTGACATCCCCGTTAAGACAAGAAGCGTGTGATATCCAGTTGCCATCTCAATCACATTTTGAACCATGTGGTCGTCGCGTATCGTCAAATCCATAAACAGACTTTCCTTTGTCCACCAATCCATGCCTCGCACGGCCATGCCCAGGGACAATGCAACCAGTGAAGCAAAGGACATTTCTATTGGCCCGTCTCCCCAATTGTCTTTAGCCAATTCTTCAGGCCGGCTTTCCACCAGCAACAGGTCTGGCTTTAAATGTTGGATGAGTGCTTTAATATGCCACAATGAATAGGGATCAAATTCAACATGCTGTGTGTGCAGAGTTCCAAGAAGATGGATAATTCGGCCCTGAGCATTAATTCGTCGTGTAAGAGCGCGCTCTTTGAAAATGAATGCCATTAATAATTACCAATCATTATCCTTTTCATACCCCAGTTGTACCAGCAAATCTCCTGCCACCTCTTTGAATAACTTCTTATGTTCCTCGGTGAAATGCTCGCGCCAGCCGCCCGTCTGCCCCGACCGGAAGGTATGACTCTTCTTCGGCTGGATGGCTTCCACCAAAACAGGCAGTGCTTCTGTGCGCGGGATCGGGATCTTATAACCGGTCTTTTCCACTTCATCGAGCATGGCACTCAGTGTCTCGTCGCGGTTGTTAATTAAGTCTTCAAAGCGCAGACACATCACATGGGGTTGTTCGCGCCACACAAATACAGACTCGTATCTGTGTCTTACGCTGACCATCCGCATGCCATCCTGCTCGATACCGGTAATGGCGACTTTGAGTCTTTCTCCAAAATCGGGCAGAGATTGGTAATACTGGTGTAAACCATGTTCTTCATACATATCCGTGGCATAGAAGACGTGCGAGATCAGTACATCCCGCGGGTCACGATAGATAAAATAATTGACGCGTCCAGGCCGGCAAAGAAATTCAACGTTCCCGGGCCGGTGAGAAACATAACCCCAGCCGATCACCCCCGTCGACAGACCTTTCAGGTCAGCCAAAATCTCTTCCTTGGAACGCCGACGGCCATCCCTGGTCACTGTACGAATCGGGTCCGCGGCCACATAGGCGTAGGGCATGATCTGGCAAAAACCATTCAGCACTTGCAACAGCAAATGCGATCCACTTTTCGCTTTGGCATTGCCGAAGATCGGTGGAACATCATTGAAGGAAAGTTGCTTCCAACGCAGAGCAGCCTGAGCATACTTGCCAGGTCCGCGCAAGAGGCGACGAATCGGGTTAACTGCCATAACTTTCAGAAGAATCCATTTGCGTTAATTTTCCTGAACCACGCGGCGCAGTTTCCGCATGGAAGACTGTTCGGATTCATAGACCTTCTTCACACCATCACCCAACGCGGCTTCCGTCACACGAATATATTTCACCAGCCGTTCGAAGCCGCCCGGCTCCACGGAAGCTGCTTGATCACTGCCCCACATGGCGCGATCCAACGTGAGATGCCGTTCCACCATGCAGGCGCCCAGGGCGACCGCCACTGCCGAGGGTACAAGTCCCACTTCATGTCCCGAATATCCGATCGGAAGATCGATAAACTCACAACGCAGGGTTTCCACCATTTTGAGATTCAACTCCTCCGGCTCACAGGGATAGGTGCTGGTGCAGTGCATCAACACCAAGTCCTTTTGACCAGCGCTGTCCACACCGTTTTTAATCTGCTCCATCGTGGACATGCCGGAGGATAAAATGACCGGCTTGCCCGTGGCTCGGGCTTTGCGAATCAAGTTCAGGTCGGTGAGAGAGGCGGAGGGGATCTTATAAGCGGGTGTATCAAATTTCTCCATGAAATCCACGGAAGGTTCATCCCACACGGAAACCAGCCAGGGAATTTCTTTTTCCTTGCAATAGGCATCGATCTCACGATACTGTTCTTCGTTGAACTCCACCTTATGACGATACTCAAGATAGGTGATGTAACCCCAGGGCGTCTCACGCATTTGATTCTTTTGTTCATCGGGCGTGGCCACTTCGGGCGTACGCTTTTGAAACTTCACAGCGTCCACGCCGGCATGTACAGCCGCATCGATCATCTGCCTGGCGATCTCAAGACTGCCGTTATGGTTGATGCCAATCTCTGCAATTAAATAAACGGGATGACCATCACCGACCCAACGCTTGCCCAGTTTTATTTCACGCGTCATTTTTTCTCCTTTGAGGAGACCCTAAAGGTTTTGAAAACCTTTAGGGTCTTTTAGATTCAATATTAAATCGCACAACTCGCGCACCGCACCGTGACCGCCCGGTTTGGTGAGAACATAATCTGCGGCACGGATCAATTCGGGATAGGCATCCGCCACAGCCACAGACCAGCCCGCGATCTCAAAGCAAGGCAGGTCGTTGAGATCGTTGCCAACGTAGATGACATGCGCCGGATCGATGTTTTTCTGCGCAAGGACCTCTCGCATCACGCGCCCCTTATCATGAATCCCGACGCCATGAATGGCTTCCACACCCATTTTTTTCGCGCGCGCCGCCACGACTGGATTCGGCTCCGATGAGAGGATCAACAAATCGATGCCGCCTGCGCGCAACTCGCGGGTGCGGATGCTATCACTGCGATAGGCGGCGACCGTCTCCCGACCATCCTGATCCACCCACACGCGGTTATCGGTCAGGACACCGTCGAAGTCGCAGATGATCAATTCGATTTTTTCGGGAAAGCCACGCCGCCTTTTATTGTGAGGCCTCACCATCTCCAGATTACTGTAAACCAGCGCCTCATACCTGGCCCAATCGGCCAGGCTATCAATATCCACGGTATAACGCGGATCGATCACCAACGGATAAATCACCTCGCCGGTCAGCGAGTGCTTCTCACTGATCGTAGATAGGCGGATGGCATCGATATGTCCGGTCTGCCAGTAGGCCGGCGGAAGGTTTTGACGCGGCGCATTATAAGGTTCAATGATGCCATCCACTTGCAGCAAGGGCTTCATCGGATTTTCGCTATCATCGAATCGCCACATCTTGAACGGATTCTGTCCTGCCGGCACCACACCGCGCACACAATCCGCGTCAGCATGCTCGAGCAAAATTCGGACCGCACTGTCCGCGCAATCTTTCGGACGAATCGGTGAGGTGGGTCGTAACTGCACCACCACATCAGGTTGATAGCCTTCACTTTGCTTCAACCATTGCAAAGCATGTTCAAATACCGGCAGATCGGTCGTGTTATCCTGCGCCAGTTCGGCAGGACGCAGGAAAGGCGCTTCGGCACCATATTCTCGCGCCAGCGCGGCGATCTCTTCATCGTCGGTGGAGACGATCACGCGCGAAACACTCTTCGCCTGCAAGCCCGCCGCAATGCTCCAGACAATCAGCGGATAACCGGCGAAGCTGCGGATATTCTTACGCGGGATACCCTTCGAGCCGCCGCGCGCGGGGATCAGTGCCAGGATCTCGGTCATTGTTCTCCCATGAAAGCTCTTTGCGTGCCAAACCTTATGATCATCCTGGCACCCGCGGTCAACCTTTGATAATTCGCCCGCGATACAGGATCATCATTTTTTACAAAATCGAACAGGACCAGGATGGCTTTGCCTTCCCGAATCTGCTGATTGATTTGCAGATAGTAGTCTTGATACTGCCCTTCGTCGTCATTCACAAAGACGACAAAACTCGGACGTTCTGTGCCGCTATAAATGGAAGGCGGACTATCGGTATAAATCGCAATATCGTTGGGAAGTGCATCTACGAACTTGATGACCGCCGACTCGCGAATACGACGGCTGGCATATCCCTGACCATCCTGCCGCATGGAGGTCATGGTCCCATAGAAATCGCGCGACCAAAGCCCAAGCATCAAAACGCCGCTGACCACGATCAGCACGCGTATAACTGGCTGATTCAAGTGCCACAACCAAACGCCAAATCCCATGAGCACGATCAAAAGTGAGAGATACATCGGCAGGAGAATACGATCCTGCAATTTCGTGGTCGGATCAAAGAAACTAATGGAAACCAGAACGGAGAAAGGATACGCCAGGGCAAAGAGTCCTGCGGTAAACACAACAGGATGCAAATCTGAAGACGTTCCTTTTAAGAGTCTAACTATTTCAACGATCAGCCATGTCAACAGGGACAAACCCAAAACGATCAAGACGAATAAACCTGGGAGAGAAAACGTCGCCTGATCTGCCGCTTCAGCGTGCAAAGGAAATAGCCAATGAGAGAGATTTTTCACACCCAGAAGCAGGTTCTCCGACGTCACCGGATGCCACTTCATGCCTCGGTCGGCGACCGCTCCGGTCGAGCTGGCATTGTAGATGAACCAGGCCAGCGGTAAAGGAACACTGCCAATGAAGTAAACACCCAGCTTTGTTAGTTTCGTTCGCCAGACAGATTCAAATAGAAAGAGCGCGGCGCTCGTGACGGCAAATAAAACAAACCCGACGTAACGATCCAGAATGGCCAAACCCACAGACAGGCCCAAACATACGATCCAAATATTTTTCCTGCCACGCCTAAAATAAAATTCCAAACACAGGAAACTGATTAAACAAAAAAAGAGAAAAAGCGGTTCGCTAATGGCATAGGAGTGCAGGTCAAAGATCGCACCGCTGATGGCAAAGAAAACTGCCAGCAGGAGACCAACCCATTTGTTTCCAAAAACTTTCCAGCCGAGAAATCCCAGTAAAAGAATATTCGCGCCCAGGAGTAGTATATTCACGATCCGCGCACCGAAGAGAGGGTCAATACCGAATAATCCGACAAAAGCCAGCAGCAGGGAAAACAAAGGCGGATAATGTGTAATCGGCTGCAACTTAGTCGCCAGCCAGATTTGGCTATACCCTGTCCCTTTCAGGATCGACCGGGCGCCAGCGATATAGGCGATGGAATCGTTGATCAAGCCGGGACCCATTAATGTGCTAATCCGCAACAACCAGACGAATCCTAATGCCAGACAGGCAAGCAGGGAATAAAAAAGAATTGCGGACGGGCGTTTAATGGAATCCAGGGTCTTCATAAACACAAAAGATGTAGGTAGTTGTGATCAGGGATAATTTTTTACCAGGCCGTCCAACCGCCATCCACGACAACGTTATTGCCCGTCATATAAGATGAAGCATCCGAGGCGAGGAACAACAGAGCGCCATTCATCTCATCTTTCTTTGCCATGCGTCCCAATATCGTTTTGGCGGAATAGTTCGTTACGAAATATTCTTCATGATTGTTGAACACACCACCGGGCGTCAGGGCGTTCACGCGGATTTCCGTCCCTGCGTAATAAGCAGCCAGATATTTGGTAAAGCCCATCACGCCTGCTTTCGTCACCGTGTAATAAACCGGCTTGAAAGCCACACGTTCGCCATCCTTGATATAGATACGCTGATCGGGGCCATTCAATCCATACGTGGAGCAGATGTTGATGATACTGCCTTTTTTGCCCTGCTCGATCATCGGCCTGACGCATGCCTGAGTGACCAAAAACATGCCAGTAAGATTCACATTCATGGCCGCGTTCCATTGATCTAACGGATAGTCCTCGAACGCACCGGGAGTGATGCCTTTCTTCACGGCATCCGGATCGAACTTGGGATCGAGGGCGGCGCTGTTCACCAGCACATCGATTCGGCCAAAGGCCGAGAGCGCCTTCTCGATCATTGCGTTCACGGAGTCGGGTTGGGTGATGTCGGTGGGAACAGCCAGGGCTTTGTACCCATCTTTCGCAAGCGCATCAGCCACGGTCTGCGCGGCGGAGGCGTTCAAATCCACAACAGCAACCGATGCGCCTGCTTCGGCCAGAGTCCTGCAGAACTCCGCGCCGAGCAATCCAACTCCACCCGTCACAAGGCCAACGCGTCCGGCCAGATCAAATTTTTCCTGAATCTTCATAGGTTCCTTCATGGTTTGGCGGTATAGATCGAATCACCCGCCGAACGATGTGCGAGAAACAGACCATCGGTCAGGACAGATACATCCCCGGAAACATTGTCGCCGTGATCGAACATGGCGAGCACCGCCCGGCCCTCATTGACATCCATTTGCACGGTCTGCACGCCCTGTTGGAAACCTGTGCGTGCGAGCGCCGTTGCCGAATCATAACGATCAGGGAGCACCAGCGCGCCGCGCCCCGTATAGAGATAGACCGCGCCCGGTTCATTGGTATAGATCATCACATCCTCTGGCAAGATACGCAGGTACTCCATGGCTTTCGAGTCATACCATTGGAAGGATGCATAACCGAGGCCATTCTTTGGCCAGATATTGACGGTAATGGATTGCTTGTAAACAGCAAAGGCCAGAAATATCAGCGCCGCTAACAAAAAAAGCTCGCGACGTTTGCCGAGCAGTTGGATACCGAGATAAACCAATAGCACTAACAAGGAAACAAATATGGGCGACAAAATTCGCAGTTTGAATCTGGTGGCAGCATCGAACATGCTCATCGAAGCAATAATGGATGCAAGATAGGCAAAAATATATAAGCCCATCGTAAAGGGAATGATGGCTCGTGAGGCTTTCTCGCCTCTTTCCCCGATGGAGGCCTGTTGAGGCTTCGAGAAATATTTCCACCCCGCCATAAGCAGCCAGACCAACACAGTGCCGAGGACAATCACGATCATCCCAACGATGATGGCCGGCTGCTGGAAGATTAATTTGCGCCACGACTCGACCGGGATAAAAAATTCTGAAACGACGCGCAGTCCAATCTGGATATTTTCCGCAGTGATCGGATGCCAGGCAAAAGCGCGATTGGTGGCATTCCCCGCCTCGATGCGATTGCGGATCGCCCAGCCCAGGGCCCAGGGGATAAAACTTGCCAGGAAGATGGCCATGCTGACCAACCTCTTCCTCCATGTATCGTGCAAAATCAAGAGGGCAACGCAGAAAGTAGCCACCAACGCCAGGCCGGCGTAACGCGTGAGATAAGCCAGACCGACAAAGGTTCCACAGGCGATCAGCCACAGCCAGTGACAATCGCGTTCATAGTACAAATCGAACATCCAGAAGGCCAGCAGGGAAAGAAAGATGAAGAATGGCTCGCTCATCACCACGGCATGCACCTGGAACATTTCCCCGCTGGCGATAAACAAAGCGGCCAAGACAAGGCCGGCAATTAACCAGGGTGTCATGCGCCAGGCCAGGATGCCAAGCAACGCGGCATTCAATCCAAAGAGCAAGGCATTGATCCAGCGCGCACTATGCAAGGGATCGATACCCAACAGCCCGACAAGAGCCAGGAGAGAGGAAAAAGCTGGGGGGAAATGTGTGACCGGCTGGTCTGAAGCCAGCCAGGCTTCGCGATAACCCTCTCCGGCCAACATGCTGCGAGCGCCCGCTATATAGGCGATGGAATCGTCAGAAAGGCCGAGGCCCTGTGGCATCGCCTTGAGGATAAGAAGCATTCCAATAAGGCCGATCAACCCGAGGGCCAGGAAGGATGCGAGACGCGGTCGAATACGAAACATAATTTAGTCCTCGGCCCTCATCTGCGATGAGGGTCGAGGAGAATATAACACTTAATTTAATGGTCGAGCAAGTAGCCTTGATCTTCCAGGTACTGGATAATGAGCCGGGCATTCTCTTCAGGTGTAGCCCCGTACCCTTTGAGGGTGATCTCCGGTTCAATCGGCGGCTCGTAGGGATCATCCACGCCCGTGAAGCCCATCGGCTTGCCAGCTTCCATCGCCTGGCGCGCCTTAGCGTAGAGGCCCTTTACATCGCGCTGTTCACAGACCTCCACCGGCGTATCCATATACACGGTGACGAAATTATCGCCGACCATCTTGCGTGCCTCATTACGCGTGGCGCGGTAGGGACTGATGGCCGCACAGATGACTGCGCCACCGGCGCGCACGATCTCTCCTGCTACGAAGCCAATGCGTAAGATGTTGGTGTCGCGGTCTTCCTTGCTGAAGCCGAGGCCTTTTGAAAGATGCGTGCGAACAACGTCACCGTCGAGGATGGTGATCTCGCGTCCGCGCTCGAGCATCAGTGAGGTCAACACCTGTGTAGTGGCACTCTTGCCAGAGCCGCTCAAGCCGGTGAACCAGATGCAGAAGCCCTGTTTGTTTTTGGGCGGATACATCTCACGGAGAATCTCAGCCGTTTCCGGACGAGTAAACCATTCAGGTAATAACTTACCCTTCGCAAGATATTCATCACGAACTTGTGTGCCGGAGATATTGGCAGTCCTGGCACCTTGCGGGACGTCCTTCTGCTCAACATAGCGCTCTTCATCAGGAAGATAGACCAGCATCTCGAACGGCACCATCTTGACACCCAGTTCACTTTCATGCTCGGTCATTAATTCCTGCGCGTCATACGGACCATAGAACGGGTTGCCCGTGGAATCTTTTCCCGGCCCCGCGTGGTCGCGCCCAACGATAAAGTGATTCGCGCCGTGATTACGGCGAATGATGGCATGCAGCAAGGCTTCCTTCGGTCCCGCCATACGCATGGCCAGCGGCAGGAGGCTGAGCATGGTACTCTGCTTGTCATAATAGTTTTCAACCAGGGCCTTGTATGTACGGACGCGCGTGTAATGATCCACGTCACCGGGCTTGGTCATGCCGACTACAGGATGAATGATGAGTGAACCTTTCACCTGGGCAGCGGCGCGCTTGGTCAATTCCTCATGAATGCGATGTAATGGATTACGGGTCTGGAACGCAACCACGTTAGCGTTGCCCATTTCTTCGAGCATGGCACGTACCTGCGCCGGCGCGCGACGTAAATCCACAAAGTCATGATATTTCGGCAGGTTGACCACCTTGATTGGGCCGGAGATGCAGACCTTTCCCCAACGCCCCATTTCGGAAATCATCGGGTGACGAGGATCGGTTGAGCCGTACGCCCGTACGGCTTCTGTTTCTGGATCCCAGTGATAGACCTCATCGAGAGTCATGAACGCGATCACATCGTTATTTACATTACGCAGAACAATGTCTTCGCCCACGGTGGGCAATTCCTTGGGATCAGCTGTCAGCGTGATGGGAAGCGGCCAGAGCGTTCCATCTGCAAGACGCATTTCGTGCAGAACACGCTCATAATCGGCTTTCCCCATGAAAGAAGTCAGCGGAGAAAATCCGCCAGTTGCAAGTAATTCCAGGTCACAAAGATTGCGCGTGGTGATCTTGATGGAGGGCAATGTAGATGCACGGGCCAGCAATTCCTCGCGCTCATTTGCTCCCACGACAAGATTCACCAGTTTCCCCCCGTATGGGGATATCAGAGTTGCTTTGGTCATTTGTTACTCCATAATAATTATTTACAGCGGCATTGAGGAAAATTTACCACGGCTTCATCATGCCTGACTGCGAAATTTCACACAAGCGCCAATTATACTCCAAAATTCAGTCGATGAATTTTGAAATGTAACCTGGCAATTATTTTCAGAAAACAGGTGAATCTACAGTTGCAAGTCGGATTGCCAAACCAACTTACCCACCGTGAATGGAGGCAAATGTGTTAGGGGTATAATCCCAAAACACTCGAGACCCACTCGCAAGTGAACGAAATCGAACATGAATCAAAACATCAATTCTAAAAACGTCGCTCAGGCTAGAAACGCTGTCCACAAGACGTTTGGCCCGTTGCCTGTGCCCGACCGCTCTTATTGTGTCCTGATGTCTCCCAGAAGCGGAAGCACACTGCTATGCACGGATTTGCAAAATATTAAATATGGCTATCCCATCGAGGCCTTTCACTTCAGCCACAAACGCCTGCAACGCCTATACGGGTGGGACATTGACTTTGACGATCCATTTGCGCACATGAAGAAAGCCCTGGAATTCCAGACAACAAATGGTATTTTCGGCACAAAATTCAGTTGGATCGAATTCGAGTTATTTTTCAAAGCAGCCCGGAAGCTGACCAACTCAAGCGGCGTTCAGCTCAATGATGCCGAAGTTGTGGATGTTTTTTTCCCGAATGCGGTTTACATTCACCTAAAGCGCAGGAATAAAGTCAAGCAGGCCATCTCTTATGCCAAGGCCATGCAGAACGGGATCTGGCACGTGCAGGCCGAACAAACAAAAGATAACAAGGCCTATGCGCTCCCGGAGGAATACAATCGCGCACACATCAAGTCCTGTCTCGATAATCTGCTGGCTTTTGACATGGCCTGGGAAAATTATCTGGGCCGATACAACCTTCCTTTTATGGAATTATGGTATGAGGACCTGGCCAAAGCTTATCACGGGAAAATGAGTGAAATCTATGCCTATCTGGGCATTACACAGCAGGAGATCGCAGAACCGCCACTTAAAAAATTAGCCAATACCGAATCGCAGGAATGGGTCCAGCGTTTCACGGCGGAAACTTCCTGGCTGGAAGACCAGACCATCAAGAGCGCGCTGGAATCAGGTGATATCTCCACTGTCTTCGTCTACCGCATGCTGCTGCTGACGCGCGCCAAAGAACGCAAGGACTGGGCCAACATCCCGGTCAATCGCTTCCATCTCAAACCGCTCAAATTAACCGCCTCACGCCTGAAAAGAAAACTGGGTTTAAGATAACTCTTTTTTTCTGTGATCCAACTGTTGGAGCGCGTTGAAGATCGCGTTCCCACCGACCTTCCAGTTCAACTCTTCTTCAAATCTCTGACGCGAGGTTTTGCAAAGCGTCCGATAAGCCTCGGGGTCATTGATATATTTCTTAAGCACCGTCACATAATCCTCCGGCAGACTGTTGGCTGGAATCACAATCCCGGACACATTATGCTTTACTGTCGTCGCCAAGCCCCCGGCGGTATTGGTAATGGTGGGAATCCCAAATGCCGCGGCTTCTCCGGGTACAATGCCTGCCGCCTCGAAGCGGGCCGGATGAATCAAGAAATGCGCCCACTGATATTGGGCGACATACTGCCGTAATTCTGCTTCGATCGTTTTCTTGAAGGCTCCCATGTAACGAACATAAGGAATGTCTTTGCCAGAGATACCAACGATTCTCAGCTCAGCCGGGATTTCCTCCTCGTTCAGAAGCTGAACGACGCGGATGGCAATATCCACACCTTTGCGTTTGATCTCCCTGCCTACCAGGAGCAGATGAAAAGGCTTCATTTCCTTTTTTTTAATTTCAAGTTTTTTCGGAATGACATGCTCAGGCAAAGAGGCTGGATTCGGTACGATCAGGATATCAGACTTCGGCACACGGTAAAAATCATGCAGGATGTCCGCCGACCATTGGCTGCAAGTGATCGCCAGGCTGGTTTTGCGCAGTACAGATTTTTCCCACTCCAGCATGCGCAGATATTCAAAGCCGGAAAAAAGCGGCCATTGTTCCTGGGAACCTTTTAGCGTCGTATCCATACGATAAACGATGGGAGCGACGGGCCGACAATACACCAGGGGCGCCGTATTCTTCGCAAAAATAAGATCTGGTTGATAAGTTCTTGCCGCTTCATTGACAACTGCCGCCGTGTGACGCAAAAACCGCATCGAAAATTTGGCATAACGTTTTCTGGAGAACAATCTGTGAAACTTGCGATAGACCTTTTCAAGCACGGCGGGCAAATCCTGAAACGGCCCCACAATCTTGACCTCTGCCCCGTTTCGCAAAAAGGAATGATAAATCTGATAATCTGACCCGCTGCCAGCATTCAGGTCAAGCGGATCATCCTGGGTAGCGACATACAATATTTTCATAAGTTCTTATACACACAGGGGCAAAACCTACATTTGATAACCAAACCTGGAGAGATCAAAACCAATCAACTCCGAAGTAATACGATTACTCTCGCAATAGCACGTCCCCACCATCTCAGAGACTGTATGATCAATTTTTTGGATGATCGATTTATTAACAAAATCAGGAATGATGGGATCCAGCTTTTGAACTTGTTCAAAAAGAAAATCGGTGCGCTTGCCGTTTAACGGAAAGAGACTGAACTGATTGACCGAATTTCTTGTGCCCACCGTGAAATTCATCAGCCGCCGCATGGCCAGGTCAAAGCCAGTGACGGAACGATTGGTCATCTGGCGAATCGGCAGGGCATCCACGCTCTTTTGGCTGGGTTGTCCAGTGCCGAACTCAATGATCCTTGAAACATACTCAACACCGTTTTCCACAAAAAGTTCATACGGCAATCCTAGAACATTCTCTTTGCCAAAGATTTCCTGATAATAGCGAATCAACCGGTGATACATGAAGTGTCGGAAATCAAACAGCGGAACTCTTTTCCGGTCGAAGACACGCAAATACGCAGAGGCGGAAATCGCCCCGCCCTTTTTTATATATTGATTGTAGCAAGCCAGGATCATCTTCTTTTGCTCGCGGATGCAAATCAGGACGCGGGCTTCGGGGAATAAAGCTTTGAGCCTATCTGCCAACAGCCTGCTATCATATCCGCCGGAATGGGGATGTCCTGAAAAACGCTCGGTGGAAAAAACCGAAGTCAGATCCGGCGACTGAATCGTTGCCAGGCGCTGATCGATTTCTGCCCGGCAGTCGTCGACTGAAAAATCAAGGGGGTTGGGGAAGATGATCAACTCCATCATGTCCTTGATGGACATGGGAGAGGCAAAACCATATTCGTTATTGTTGAACAAAAATCTCTGCAGCCAGGTTGTGCCCGTCTTATGGTAACCGACGTGCAGGAGAACATTGCGACTTGCCATCGACTCCTCTTGTGATCGGATCAAAGATGTATGAGGTTTTCATCAAAGCAGGATGATTATAGCAGGATGCGTTTCCCGTCCGAACGACGCGCGGCCAGCGCCAGACCTAGCGCCTGGATGCCGTCCTCCAACGTGCAGAGCGGTTCGGCCTCCCCGCGAGCTATTTCGATGAAATGACGCATTTCCGCTACGAATAGGTTATTCCGCTCGAAGCCCTCAGGCGGAGCAAAGGTTTCAATAACGGGAGCTGGCGGTCGGTCGCTGTAAGAGCCGAAGGGCACGGGCATCTTGTAGAAATGCAGAATCCCATCGGTGTTGCCCCAACGTAAAGTCCCCTGCGTGCCAACGATCTCGAAATTATGCACAGTGGGGTACTGGAAATAATTCAGATGCACGCCACCTACCACACCGCTTGTGAACTTCAAGCCAATCTCCGCCACATCTTCCACATCCACTTCCAGCGCGGAAACGTGTCCGCTGAAAGACCACAGCGCTTCGACCTCGCCCAGCATGAAGCGCAAAAAATCCAACGGATGTGTGAACGTAACGATCACACCGCCACCAAGATCCGCACGCGCCGCGTATCCCTCGCGATAGTCCTCCCACGGATGCCACTGAGGCAGGTACTCGCCCCAGTTCGCATGGGCCGTCAGCACCGTGCCCAGGCTTTCCGTTTGAATCAATTCACGCGCTTTGAGGAGCGTAGGATGGTGACGAAGTTGAAACCCTACCAGGATCTGGCTGCCGCTTTTCTGCGCGGCCGTTTGGAGCAGGTCCAACCGTTCGAGCAAATCTGACACCGGCTTCTCGAGCAAAATATGGCAACCAGCCTGCGCAGCCGGGATGGCAACATCAAGATGTAACGAGGTCGGGTTGGCAATAATTACTGCATCAGGTCTGTGCTTTTCCAGCGCTTCATCGATATTCGTTTCCACCGGATAATCAGCCAATTCATCGTCGGGCAAGGTGGAATGATGTGAGCGCAGCAGGACGATATCCTTTTCACCGAGCGCGAGCAAATTCCGGAAATGACGCCTGCCTGCCGAACCGAACCCGGCAACCAGAATTTTCATGCCAGTTCCTTTCGATAGGTAAGTTGCTCATTCACCAAGTCAAATCCAAATTGACGATAGATTTCAATGGCCTGTTCCTCATCGCCCCAATACTCAAGTGTGATGGGATGCAGCCCTTTTTCGCGCAGCCAGTTCATCACGGCTAGAGTAAAGAAATGTTGAAAACCTCGATGTCTATATTCTTTAACTAGACCGGGAGCATCCAGCAGATCAGAGAGGCCGCGCTCGTCAGTCTTTCCCTCCGGCTTTCCCGCACAGATGCCAATCAACTTCCCGTTTTCATCGAAAAGCAAATGGATGCCCTCTTCGCCATAGTAATCCATGTAGCGCTCCGCGCTGGTCACGTTTTGATGGTGTCCCACCATATCCTTGTAACATTCATTTAGTGCCTGCACAACGACTTGAGGGTCACCGATTTCCGGATAACGCCGCAAGGAATATCCCTGCGGTAATTCTGCTCGAGGTATATCGCGCACGGGCGCGACCATGACACCGGAGGTGCCCACCACTTCAAATCCGTGATGTTTCAGAAAACGAGTGGAAGCAATATTATGACCATTTGCATACACGATGATGATCTTCAATTCTGTCTGCCGGGCCCGAGTGAGTACAAGCGCCAGCAATTCGCTCCCCAATCCTTTGCTCCGCTGTGCAGGATGGACAACAACATAGATCGAACAAATGCCATCAGACTTAGGCAGGATTTGACTATAACCAATAAACGCGCCATCAACTTCCGCCACCCAGACATTCTGGTCAGGATCAAAATTCGGCCAATTCGCCATCGAGCGCAGGAATTCTTCTGAGGTCTCTTCGCCATCGTGATCGATCAACTCGATCTCGGTCAGCATTTGGGAGAGCGCAGACACATTTTCTTCCAGGACGTAATGACGGATGACAAATTCAGACATGCTTCACCAATCCAAATCCTTTTCATATTTCCACTGAATCAACGTCTCCCCCGCGATCTCCTTGAACATGGCTTTATCCTTCGCAGTGAAGAGACGTTCCCAATTACCCGTTTGTCCCTTGGGCAGGAAGGAGGCAAGCGTATCATCCCGTTGTCCCTGCCACTCTTTATCCGGATTAGTAGCCATTTCAGCTTGTACCAATTTCTGCAAAGACTCATTAACCTTCTTCACACCCAGGAAATTCCAGACACGGGTGATTTCCTGAAATGGATCGTTCAACAAATCTTCGTAACGTAAGGAGAGATAACTTTCACTGAAGAGGCGCTCTCCTTCTTCATCGATCTCTTGTAAATTCGTCACCCAGCCTGCCGCCACGCGACGCAGGAAGACTTCGGTAAAGATCGAGCGTTTCCCATCTGTGAATTGCGTTTGATCTTTGCGTAACTCTTCAGTGATCTGTTTATCTTCGGGGGTCAAATACTTGGACTCCTCGATTAGATTGCGGAAGCGCTCCGAGATCAGCACATCGCGTCCATCACGGATGATGTAGACCAGTTTCGCCTCAGGAAAGACCGAATATAAGTCGCGCACGGCCTGACCGTGTACAAAGCTGGAGGGGCTCTTATCACCGACGATACGTTTCCCTGTCGGCAGCGCGTCGCGCTCCAGGATGAAATCCGCTGCGGCGCGCATCACCAGCGGTGACAGATCGCGGCCATGATTCCAACGGTTATTGCGACGCTTGAGCCAGCGCTCCGCTTCGGGTGAATTCACCAGGGATTTGAGCGAGGGCGGGCGCGTGAAGAAGTGCGCCTGATAATTACAATGCACTTCAGGATGTAAACGCACCAGGCGCATTAAGAGCGTCGTCCCTGAGCGCGCGTGACCGAAGATAAAAAACTTGTCACGCGGGAAGAACTGCTTGATCTCCGCTACTTCTTCGAGCGTGATGGCCGGGATTTCACCGCGCGTACGTTTTTGCGGTTCACCTTTGAAGAGGATGTTAGCGGCTTTCTTCACTCGATCTAACAACTCCATTTATCCATTTTCTCCGATGACCTCGATTAACTCAACAATATGATCGTTGAGTTCTTCCAATTCTTTCGCGGGTGTTCACCATTCAGTATGATTTTCACTACCTACTTTATGGATTTGAAAACGGCTCATGAAATTGTTTTTCACAGCCAATCTGGTAACAAAACCAACGCCATTCGCCTGAACATTCCACTTGATCGTTATTTCTTTTGCATATGCTTCATTTGTAACAGGATAAAAGATGGGCTGTTCTGGCAAACGTGGTGGCCAACGACCATATCCACTTTGGGCTACCAATTCTAATTCCCTGGGGCCAGTTGGACGATAAAGCACAATAGCATCTTCCGTTATTTCTCTTTTCCACTTCAGCACCCCCAACCCTGTCAGGTAGACCAGATTCCCAGTGGATCTTATTTATTCCCATAAATCCTTCAGTCGCTTACGTCCCACTTCGACCGCTTTTGTTTCGAGAAATCTCTTCATTTTTGACCAGGGAGTTTTATCTATCATCTGCGGCATGGGTGCGGACTCAGCATCATCAAAATACGACAACGCGCGCACAGCGTTGACCGGAAAGGAACGAACTTTTGCATATTTGACAGCCGCAACTTGAAAAAGCGAATCCAGGGAAACGTCTTGAAGGATGAAATACAAATCCACCATATCTTTACGCGTGCCGCGATTAATGATGGCAGCAAGTTTCATCGCTCCGATTTCTTCCACACTGGCGAGGCGTACATCGTCCACTAACAAAGGTGGTTGTGTCAGAGGGTATAAATTCAAACGAAAGAAGCTGACGCCAACCCCGCACCAGGTAGCAACAAATGTGGAGTCTTTATCGTACACAATTTCGAGGGTTGGGTCATCCAAAGCCGCGCGCAATGCGGAGCGTTGATCAAACCCTACTGCGTTTGTAGCGTCCGAAAAAAAATCAAGGTCCACAGAAAAACGATGCCCAAAATGAAGGGCCAATCCGGTTCCACCTGCCAGATAAAACTCACGGGTAAGTTCCAGTTCGCCCATCAGATGAAAAGCTTCCCGTGTTGGCGGGGTAAGAGATTCCCAGTGCGGCTTCTCCAGGACTAGCGACCCCATAATTCCCCCCCGGCTGTTGGAAACGGCGATTTCTTCCACTTACGGATACCAAGCAACTTTCGCCAATAGTTAAATGTGACAGGTTTGAGCCATCGTTCGCCGTGTTCCTGCAGGAACAGACGAATGCGTTCGACATGGTAGACTTCAAAAAGCCAGCGAATTTCATCCCAGGTACCAAACTCGAGTACCCGCTCAATGATAATATTCGCATCATGCGTGATGTCCAGCCGCGCAATATCGTATTCCTGAAAATAGGGCTGCAAACTGGCAGGAATTTGATGTGAGGAAAGCGCTGGCGGCATGATGGTATTATAACCTTTTCAAAGTTATCTCTTCCAATTCAACATCACCAACCCGGCCAAGCAGACCAAAATCCCAAGGATATTGACCCAATTCAACTTATCCTTGAAAATAAAAATCGCCACCGGGACAAGGATCAGCGAGGCTGCCACATTGACCAGCACCGCAGCGATGCCGATATTCCAACCGGCGCGGTAAACGAGTAAAAAACCAACTTCAAGTCCGACGATGGAAAATGCCAGCAGATAACTGGCCCAGTTCAATTGGCGAATCTCTGCCAGGATGCCGTTCTTCGCAGGCAGGAAAAAGAGCAGGGACAGAGTCAAAAAGAAGGCCACGGCGTAGGTCACCAAAATGGAAATTGCCGGGTTGACATTCGCTGGCGTCCCCTTTTGGCTAATATGATAGAGCGCGCTCGATGCAATCGCCAGGGTAATTGAGAAATAAAAAAGAAACATGTTTTTTTGTTTGCTCATCGTATCATTCTGTCATTGCGAGGAGCGAACGGAGTGAGCGACGAAGCAATCTTGTGATTTCATTATACAAACCTTTCAGGTTACTTGAGATTGCTTCGTCATGGCGCCTTTGGCGCTATTCCTCGCAATGACATGTTACGAATTAATAATCCTGAACATAAAATTATAGATACGTCGCGCCAGGGCCTGCATCGCAGGCAAATGATAAAGTCGTCGCATCAGGCCCGATGTCTCGCGTTGCTGCCTGCCCGAGGCAGTAATTCCATAGGAGCGCGCTTCGGCAGCCATCTCAGGGGAAACGATATTGCCGATTAAACGGGTTACAGGCTGACGGGTCGTCAGACGCAAATATCCCAAATCATCTACCGCGGTATCCAGATCGCGCATCTGTCCCATCAGGTTGCCAGTCCACATCTTTGGCAAGGCTTGCATGATCACTTTACGCGGCGCCACAAATTGATGATGTCCCGCAGACACCAGCGTTTCGACTCCTTTATATGTGAGCGCCACATCTTCGAGACCGGCGATCTCTTCGTTGTATTTCTCCCAGGTGCGGCCCATGTTGTCGATGTAATGCTGTTCCCATTCTTTTGGAACGATAAGGCCGCGTTCGGCTTTGACGCCGCGTTTTTTTGCAAAGGCTAGCGCAGATTGGTTGCCATAACTCATGTGTGGGCGGATATAAAAGCCAGTGACCTGTCCAACATTCGGATAGGTCTCGATGATCTTCAAATGCGCCTCAAGCCAGCCCGGCAGGAAGAAGACATCATCATCGGTGTAGGCGATGATCTCGCCGCGCGCCGAACTGAAGATAAATTGCAGCGCGCCGATCTTGCCAACATTGCGGCTCGACAAAAAGAGATACTGGATCTTCGCGGTCTCACGCATCCTTTGCAGATAATTCACGAGTTCCGCACAACTACCGTTATCGAACACCAGCAGATCATACGGCTCGGGCGTATTGGCAATCAGGCTTTCGATGCACAAACGCGTTGTCTCGAGCCGATGCTCAAAGTACCCCGCCTGTTCAGGCAGATAGGTGAGCACTGCCAGCGTGATGCGCGCAGGCTGATAGTCAGATTTCTTTCCACGTCCGGGATTCATGCCAACTCGGGGCATTAGATAGACTCCTTTTCAAGTGCCATTGCGATGCTCTCGCGCTGAGCGGAGGGCAAAGCCCGAAGTCGAAGCGCGGGCTAAACAATCTCAGTATTATGTTTATTGTCGCCGCTGCACGTCTCCTCGCAGTGGCACTTTCTTCTTTCGGAACAGGCGAAAAAATGCAAAGAGCCGCCCGGAAAGTTTTGCATTATTCCAAGCCAGCAAGGGATAGGTTTCAATGGCGCGTCGCAAGGCGCGCCCACTCCATTCGCGCCCGATCAATTTACCATTCGACAATCTGCAATTCGTATCATACAGGGTGAAACGCGTCCTCTCGCGTCCGCCTGCCAAACGCTCGTTCTCGTCCGACTCCGGAGCATTATAGTGTTTCTTCCCGGGAGGCAGATGGGAATAATCATGGTTCTGATGAATGATCATGATCGCAGGCGTGGCATCGACAGCCGCCCAGCCTTCCACCCGCGCCTTGTAGATCATCCAATTATCCCAGCCGGCGCGGCCGATGGCAAAGTCGGGGACGTCAGTATAACAGGCGCGCGGGAAGAGGAAGTAATCGCTTCCTGCCGGACGATGAAACTTGCCACCGTTATGGGCGCGTTCCTTCAACTGGGAACTCCATCCGTTTGAGAACTCCAATGACTCGCGGACATCCAAATCCCAGCGACGTCCCATTAAAACAAATTTGTCGCTCAACTTCATTGCCCGTTGCGCAGCCTGGACGAAATCGGGCATCAACAGAATATCTGCATTGATGATACACAGCAAGGGACTGTCGCTATTTTGTCGCGTCATCTCGAACATGGATGAGATCAGCGGCGTACCAGATTCGTTGCGCGCCACATTGGCGATATGTTTCACACCCAGTTTTTTCGCGGCTTCAGCAAGACCAGTTTCTTCGCCAAGCAGAATCACTTCGACATCCGGAAGTATAGTCCAGGATTTGATCGTGTTACATTGAATGGTCGCGATGTGCGGATCGGTGAAGGGCTTGGGGGCGGAAAAGAGAGTAATCAAAGGCATGATTTCACAAATATGTCATTGCGAGGAGGGTCGGAGACCCGACGAAGCAATCTCCTCATTATAGGAGATTGCTTCACTCCCGCTTCGTCTTCGGACTACGTCCTCCGCTCAGCGCGATGGACTCGCAATGACGGGATTATTTTTTAAGCGCACGTTTATCAATATCTTTCAATGTCTTATGTTGCACGCGTGAATTTAATCTTCATCAACTCAGATTTATCATGAACCAGGTCAAGGACTTCCTTCCATGAAAAGTCGTCGCCTCCGTCGAAGTGAGAATAAACCTGTTGCACGAACTCCAGGTCTTCCGGAGCATCGACCGTCCAGCGGTAATCGCCAAAGTCGGTGGTGTGATGCAAAAGAGCGATTCTAAATCCACGCGGCGAAACCCCATATTCCAATTGTCGATTTACTTTGTTCAATTGCACGCTCTCGTAGAAATAAGGCATGGCATGTTCACGCTGTTGAGGCTCTTCTGCTCCTTTCCAGGCTTGCTTCAAGGCTTCGAAGGTACAAACCTCCACATCCAGACCGATGGGATAGGTACGATGCCACGGCGGCGGGAGTTGATTGCAGACAAAGTCCGCCGCGAAGAGCAGTTCGTCAGGGAGAAGGGGACGATCTAGAGCATCCAATGGATCAGGCATGCCGTCGAAGCGACCCCAAATGGCATTGACGGCGTCATCTATCAAAGCGGGATCGATCACAGGACAATCCGCGGTGATACGGACAACCACATCCGCCTTGGCTTGCGAGGCCGTCTGATAGTAACGGTCCAGCACATCGTAGAGACTGCCGCGCGTACAGGGGATTCCGCTGAAGTCACAATATTCGGCGACCGGGTCATCGGAGGGATCGGTCGTTGTAGCGAAAACCGTTTCGGTAACGGTGGCAGCCCGCGAGGTCCGGATGAAGACGCGCTGTAACATGGGCTGTCCGGCGATGTCTGCGAGAATCTTCCCCGGCAAACGCGAGGAAGACATACGTCCCTGAATGATGGCAATAACGCGCGGCTTCACTGTTGAGGTTTCGGAGGCTCCACCGGCTGATCCAATGGATTCATAGGTTTCGGCTGTTGCAGTTCAGCAACTTTGGCTTTGTGCTCGTCCAGTTCCTTTTCGAGGGTGCCGATACGCTTGCGATGACTGGAAGCCGCCAGGGAATTCTTGATCGCTGAAGGAGCCAGCACCAGCAAACCGATCACCACGCCAATCGCAAGCGTGATCAGCAAAACAAGGGAGAGCGAGCCCGTCACCTGCCACACAAAAAAGGCAATGGTAATGGTCATCGTATTTTGCAGAGCAAAGATGACTGCGATCAGCGCGATGGCCAGCGCCACGATCAAATAAACTGTAGCCATGTTACCTCCATGAATTTGAGGAGTGAATCGTTCTGGTTAGATTTTACTCTGCTTGTGCTTCGGATGGAATCGGCAAGGCAGTCACGAAGCCCTTGACGCGGAATTTTTCAACATAATCACGCACAGTTTGATAATCCAGCCCAAGCTGCTCGGCGATATCAAAGATGCTGTGTTCACCTTCGAAGCGCATCATGATCATTTCGATGGCACGGTTGAGCGCCCAATTGTCTCGCCAATCGACCCAGAGACCGTGACCGCTGAGAAAAACGGGACCACGAAAAGTGCGCTTCGGGATGTAGTTGCTGGCGTAGATACGGATGATGTCTTCGGCGGTTCGCGCCGCACCGACGAGCATGTCTTCGTGCATGATGTCGAGGTTATCGTCAGTGGTGTGATACTCATCGTAAGGGAAACGGTTGAGCGAGATGCACGGCACGTTGACGCCAGGTCCGTTGATGACGCGTTCATCGTTGGCAGGCGCCGCGGCGAAATCACGTTCGTCATGTTCGACATTCCGTAATTGGTAATTGGTAATTCGGTCGAGGAGGTGGTTATGTTGTCTGGTGTGATGCCATGCAATTTTATTTTTATTGCCCGTCATCTCCATGAAGATTCCGCCGCGCAGATTTGGGATAAGTGACTCGTTGTGCGCAAGCCAGGCGATGGTGCCGATGGTCTCGGGCCCAAACCAAAAGCGGACGCTCATCGAACCAACGGGAAGCAGATTCTCCGCAAGACGCCGCGCCAACTCGATACTGCTGACCACGCCTGCGCCGTCGTCATTGGCTTGCATGGGGTGACAGGTATGCGCCTGCACAAGAAACTCGCCCGCTGCGGGAGCTTGGCCCGCCTTCGGGGTGGACAACCGCTGTGGCAACTTTGAATCCCTGCTTGGGGTCGGTGATGAATTCAGATTTAATCACCGCGTGATATTTCTTGTCGCGTGGAAGTTTGTCGAACGTGTTCTTCGGCAGACAAAATCCCCAGTCACGTTCGTAGTATTTGAAAACCCACGGCACGCTATGCGGACGTTTCTCATTGAAATACAAATGCGGCTGGAGTTCTTCAAAACTCAGGATTTTGTTAACAGGCAGTGAATACGAAACAATATGAAGCGGATTGTCCTTGAAGTCCACGATGCGTTCGCCATCTTTCGTTTCAAGATACGCCTCATGGACAACGTAGCGCTCCGGCACTTTCCACGTCCAGACAGGAGTCAAGCGGCGCGTAGGTCTCGATGGTGTAATTGGACATATCGGGCATGTACGAGCCGACGATCTCCAACGTCTTGTCGTGGTCGTCGGAGGCGAGGGTGCGGTGCAAAGGGAAGAATTCCGCGAGGATGGATTTGAGGGAGGTGTAGGGTTTCATATTAATTCAATGCTGTTGGTTGAATAGTCCCGCGTGATCTTCGCGGGACGTATCGAAACCAACACGTAACAAGAATTCCTTTGCTTATTGGTGGTTTCGATACGAGCGGGACAATCACCCGCTCTACTCAACCACCGAGTTGTTCTTTATTTTACTCTTATCAAAAACCTTCTTTGCAAGTGTTGGCAATAATTCTGGCGTTCCGTTTATCAAAGCTTCACGCCTACGCCGAGTCCAGCCTTGGACTTGCTTCTCTAGATAAGACGCGTCAGAGACACGATCATATTCTTCGCAATAAACCAGTGTAACTGGCAATCTTCCAGACGTATATTTTGAACCTTTACCGCTTTGATGCTGTAAAAAGCGCAAAGCAAGATTTTTGATTGACCCAACATAATACAAGTCATCAGAGCATTGAAGAATATACATCCAAGCCATATAAAATCTCTTGTTTTCAAACGGTGGTTGAGTAGCCTTGAGCGATAGCGAAAGGCGTACACTTGCACCAGCACGCAAGTGCAGGTGTCGAAACCACATCTTCAAATTTCAAGTTTACATGTCATTGATGGTTTCGATACGGCGACGGAGGCAAGAAGACTTGGAAAGGCACAAAGACTCCCGTCACCTAATTACTCCACAATTTCAGAATCAAATCGTTTCATGATCTCATTGTGCTCCTTAAACGGAGCAGCGTGCAAAGCAGAGATAAGCTCACGCAGTCTCGGTGTCATAATGATGAGATAACGGGTGGGTCCATGCGCTTCAAAATATGTATGTGGAGTTCCAGCTGGCGCGAAGACAGTCGTCCCTGCTGCGGCTTCCACTGTTTTGCCATCGGCAAACTTAAAAGTGAGCGTTCCTTCTAGAACGTGCCATGCCTCATCGTCAGAATAATGGGCGTGCAAATATTCGGGTCCGCTGCCACTCCATTCATACACATCGAACGTTGTTCCAATTCCAGAAATCGGAGATTGGTCATTAGTCCGCGCTTCTTTGGCGGGAACAATAACAGGCTCACTCATTTTCAATGCTCCTTGCTTTTATCCTTATCAACATAATACAACAAATGCGGATCACGCCTCATCTCGCGCGCCGTGAACTCATAGACTTCATTTGCCTTCATCAACTTCACATCCGCATCGCCGATCTTGCGGCTCTTGATGATCCCAGCCTCCTCCATCAACGCGCCCATCGGGTCGACCATCGTCATCACGCCTTTGTCCACATCACGCACCAGCATCTCGAACGTATCCGTGTACGTGTTCCCCTTCTCATCCGTCACTTCGCCCGTGAACTGTTTCAGGAAACGATAGTCCACGCCCTCCATTTGCTCGATGTGATGAAAGAACGTCATGCTGTTGTTATACGACAGTCCGATCACCATGATCTTCCCATCCAGGTCACGCAGCTTCCCGAACACCGAGTTCCGTTCATACGCGCTCTTATACCGCAGGCTTCCCAACATCTCGGCGTGCTTCCCCAGGATCGCAAACGAATAGAACGGATGAAACACCCGCTTCGCCCGCGGATCCATCCGCACCACTTCCGTCAACGCGCCCATCTTCGAGCGCGTCTTGCGCACATCCCACGGCTTACCCTGATTGAAATCGAAATTGAACGTTGGCATGATCAGCGTCCCCTCCTTGTCCGTGCCAAGCGCAGTCTCCAACGCCCGCACCACCGTCGCAGGTCCACCCTCCACCTCGCCCAACGACTTATACGAACTATGCACCAGCAACGTATCCCCCTTGTTCACGCCTAACTTTTGAAAGCCTTCTACTAACTCTTCAAACGTGTACATCTTTATCCTCCAAAGATCATCCGTCATTGCAAGCCCATCGCGCTGAGCGGAGGACGTAGTCCGTAGTCGAAGCGAGGGCGAAGGAATCTCGTCATTTTATACAAAATTCCAACTTGCCAACCAACCTTCACCATTCTGGCGTACGCTTCTTTCATAGCCGATAGTTGATGCGCTCCGAATTGCCTCTGCCCATTCCGGAGGAGATTACTTCGGTCGCTACCGCTCCCTGGCAATGACATTATAGGCCTCGAGAAGTTTACCAAAATTCTTCTTCCAATCCGCCCTCTCCTCTGCCGTCTTCCTCGCCGCCTTACCGATCCTCCCAAACGACCTGCGACTCTTGATCGCAAGCAGAATCTTTTCTGCCAGGTCATCCACATCCCCATCACGGAACAGCCACCCGTTGACTTCCTCCTCGACCCATTCCTTGTTGCCAGCAATATCCGAAACCAAACAAGGCATCCCACAAGCCAACGCCTCCAACAGCGACACAGACGAACCATCCACGTGCGAGGGCGAGATATAAATATCCGCCATGTGATACCAGCGCGGCAGATCGCGTTGTCCCACCTGTCCCCCAAAATGGACACGTTCCATTACGCCGCCATTCATCAAAATCTGACGTATCCTCGCTCCCTGTGAGCCACCTCCCAACAGAATCAAATTCACATCGGGATTCACACTCGCTATTTTTACAAACGCCTTCACGAGAACATCAGTTCCATAAATAGGTTCCCACATGCGATTACAAAAAAGTGTTATCGATTTGCCACCTTTGACCTTCGACTTTTGACCTGAAACTTTTTTCTTTGGCTTTTCCTCTTTCATAGGGTGGAATCTCTCAATATTCACTCCCCACGGAAAGACAACGATATTCTCAGGCTTCATCCCAAACGAGACAGCCTTATCACGTGTCACATTTGCATCACTCGTAAAGAAAGCGCTTCGCTTCAAGGTATAGCGCGTCACCCACTGCATCCACTTGCTCGAATCCGCATCCTTCACCAAATCATATCCCCACGACTTGGTCAGTATCGGACGGAATCCACTCAACACAGCGATGAACGCACAAGTCTGAATCGGTCCCGCATGGACAATATCAGGCTTAATCCTTTTCACCACGCGGCGAAAATCCAATACCAAACGCGGCAGGTCACCCCAGCGGAACTCGCGCCGTCCGCCTGACCACAAGATCTGCTGAACATTCTCAGGAACAGGACGATCTTCCACTTGGCGCTGATTCACTTCGAGCTTCAAATAAAGGATCTCATGTTCGGTCTTCGATAAAGAATTCAAAAAACGAAAATCATGAGGGGTGTAGTTTCTGGAAAAATAAAGGATTTTCATAAACGATAATTTTCCGTCATTGCGAGGAGGGTCGAAGACTCGACGAAGCAATCTCCTCATCAACCAACAGATTGCTTCGCCCACGCTTCGTCTTCGGACTACGTCCTCCGCTCAGCGCGAGGACCCGCAATGACGGGAGGGTATTATGCTCGCAAATCCGTCCAGCGCAATTCCTTGCCCATCGGCATATCAGCGATTGCCTTCGTGCCAATGACATTCGGAATCTGATCCGGCTTGATCGCACCGACAGTTGCAGGGCGCAGCACGTCGATCATTTCACGAGTGAAGACCTCGCCAGCCTTGATGTCGCGTGCGGCACGCAAACAGCGACGCTGAACGATAGAGGTATCAATTTCGTTGTCCGCGATAAATTTATCGGAGGAACCCAGCGCACGTTCGAGCAGGCGCGTCTCTTCAACCATGCGCGCCCATTTATCGGGGTCCATCGCAAACTTGTGGTCGGGGCCTTCGCGGTCATTGCTGTCAGTGAAGTGACGCTCGATGACGCGCGCGCCAAGCGTCACCGCCGCGATGATCGGCGCGACCGCATGGGTATGGTCGGAGAGTCCCAGAATCACATCCGGGAACATGGTCGCGTAGGTCTTCAATACATTGACATGCAAATGATCATAGTTGCCAGGAGATGCGGTGTAATTCGTGTTGCACTGCATCAACACGAGGCGCTTGTTGATCTTCAAAATCGCATGGACGGCTCTTTGCACTTCGCCAATCGTGGATGCACCCGTGGCAACAAAGAACGGTTTGCCTTTGCTCGCCATACGCTCCAAGGCTTCGATCCAATCGATCTCGCCGGAGCCAGCTTTATAGCAGGGTACGTATTGATCGAGAAAATCAATCGCGTTGAAATCATACGGCGATGAGAAATAATCAATACCCACATCCTGACATTCCTCCACCAAAGTCATTGACCACTCAAACGGAATGGACGCGGCGCGATAGACCTCGGTCACGGATTTTTTCCACGTTGCCTGATGGCTGACCTGCGCGTTCATGTGCGAGAAGCCGTAATCCGAGACGATCTTCGGCGCGTCGAAGTTCTGGAATTTGGCGGCATCCGCTCCCGCTTCCTTCGCCAAACGGATAAGCAATTTCGCCCGTTCCAGGTCGCCATCGTGATTGGCGGCGATGTCTGCGATGAAATAGGTCGGATGGTTCAAACCGATCGTTCGATTTCCGAATTTAATTTCCATTTTGTCCTCCGATGAAAATTCTGACAGGGCTTATATTTTTTGCATCAAAATCATATAGAAACCACATGCCTCGATGATTTGATCCACTTTGCAATTTTCATTCCGCATGTGAGCCAGTTTCGGCTCTCCAGGGCCAAAACCGATTGTGGGAATTCCCATACTGACTGGCGTGACCGCGTTCGTGCTGAAATTCCAAAAACCAAACTCGGCGGGATCGCCTCCGAAGTTCTCGCGATAGGCGGCGTTACAAGCCCGCGTAAGTTCGTGATGTAGATCGATCTTCCAAGCCGGGTGGAAAGGATTGTATTGAATTTCCATGCCTGTCCAGCTTTTACGATGGAGCGCTCCCACTTCCCAGGTTGCGTTTTTACCTTCGATCAGTTGATCCATTTCCTGTTTGATGGAGTCTTCTGTTTCACCGGGTATTGTCCTTCGATCCAGATATACTTCGCACTCAGAAGGGACCGCGTTGAGGGAAGCACTGGTGCTGGAAATTCTCGACATGACCAGTGTTCCTCTTGGTTTGTCTTTCCTCATCAACTCTGCGTTTTTCTTTTCGACCCGCTGGATGATCTCCGCCATTTCATAAATGGCATTGACTCCCTTCTCCGGTGCGGAGCCGTGGGCTGAAACGCCCTGAGTTTTGATCGAGACTTGCGCTTTGCCTTTATGCCCCAACGTAATCACATTGTTGGAGGGTTCACAGATCACCACATAGTTCGGCTTGAGATGAAGCTCTTTAAACAAATGCTTTAGGTTTTCGCCATCACAATCTTCTTCGAACACGGTACAGGAGACGTAAACAGTCTTGCCAGAAGTGAAGCCTAATTTTTTCGCAATAACGCCTGCATAAATAGAGGCTGCTACACTTGACTTCATATCTACGGAGCCTCGACCCCATAGACGATCATCAACGATGTCCCCACTAAATGGCGGAACATTCCATTCGGCTTCATCGTTGACCGCGACCGTGTCTACATGGGAATCGAACCATATCGCTTTTTCGCCGTCGCCTATTCTTCCGAGCACATTGCCCATCGCATCGATGAGGACCTCATCATAGCCGAGGGCTTTCATCTTTCCCTCGATGAATTTGATAATCTCTTCTTCCTGCCCGGAATAGCTTTTGATGCGGATCAGGCTTTGCGCAAATTTGATCAGTTCTTGTTGTATTTCCGATGTAATAAGATCCATTAGGGTTCATCCTGTTTTGGATTCAAGAAGTTCAAAGGTGATAACTTCATCCATACAATGCTTTGTTTTTGAAGGGAATCAAAGCCATGATGACAGCCGGCACATAATAAGTAGTTCTCGTCAAGGCATCGTCCGTCAAGATACCAATGGCGCCGTTCGCTTGCTTTGAATTTGTTCTGCCGAAGACAATATCGTCCGCTTCACCGAGTTCTACACCCTCTCGTACAAGTTCAGCAATTTTTTGTGGCAGGAAAAACGACCCGGTTTTGCCTTTGCCGATTTTTCCATCGCTGGCCTTCAGGACCACCCACGCAAATACCTCCAGTTCTTCGTTGACATTTTCTACGCCGCCTTCAACCCCAATCCAATAATCAGCATCTGTTACAAGTTTTGAAACATTGTGCGCTCGGTTCGTTGCACCCATTAATGTTTCTTCTGAACTCATGGGTTGATCGGACACTTCAGATGGAGCAGACACCCCCTGAACATCGAAGCTTTCATCCGGGAACATTTTGGCGAAGCCCATTTGAGCAGACTCAATTTTTACGGGGTTTGTGGAAGCAACTATCACTTTTTTCAAGGCGTCTCCTGTGGAAAGTTCTGTGGATAAAGTCCGTTTCTCTGTGGGTAAGCCAGTGAGGAGAACCAGAAAATAGGCTATTTCGTGTGGATAAACGCCTACATTTAGGCGTCAAAATGTTGATAACTCCTGATTTTCTGTGGATAACCCTGCTGGTACTGTGTATAAAACCCATCCAAACCGGTGGAGAAGGCTGGGATAATCTGTCCCAAATCTGTGGATAATTTGTGAGTAGAAAGCCTTAAATTGTGGGAACGTTTGGCGGTCAGGCTGGAGCTCTCGACGGATTGCGCCGCGATCAGGTTTTCGTCCAGTCCAAACCGGCGCGCCACCTCCACCCCAAACTGATACTTGCTCATCGGCTCCGCACCGAGCACATGATACAAGCCGTGCAGGTCTTTCTCGAGCATGGACAGCAAAATCTGCGCCAGGTGATTGACCCACAACGGACAGAAGATCACATCCGTAAAGCCGTTGACGTTTTTGCCCTCACTCAGATTGTTGAAGAAAAACTCACCCAGGCTTCTGCGTCCGCCCAACGACCAGCCAAAGAAATTGACGCGCGCAATCAGGGCCTGTGGATTGACCTCCAGCGCGGCACGCTCGCCCTCCAGTTTGGTGCGGGCGTACACACCTTGTGGATGCGGTTCATCCTCTTCTGTATACGCGTCTTCTTGTGTACCGTCGAACACCGCGTCGGTGGAAAGATGGATGAATTCTATATTGCGTTGTGCGCAAGCCTCGGCCAGGTCGCGCGGCAAATCGGTATTGAGAATTTTCGCCTGGCCGGGATGTTTTTCACATTCTTCGAGATTCGCCAGCGCCGCGCAATTGATCACCCAATCTGGTTGGCTGGCATCCAACGCGAGATTAAAAGCGTAGCGATCGAAAAAATTGGCCTTGCTGACAGGGAAGGGCGCGGACTTCAACTTGCCGCGATCCACACCAGTTACTTCATGCGCGCGCATGGCTTCCATAGCGAGGTTGATGCCGAGCAATCCACTTGCACCAGTGATTAAGAGTTTCATATGTCAGTTCCGGGTGTCAGGCACATAAATACACAAGTAAACAGGTAGACACGTGCGTACTTGTTTACCTGTCTACCCTTCAAGTCTTCCCCGCGCGAACAATTCTTCAAACGGCGCGATAAATTTCTTGATGCCTTCCACGTCCAGCCATTCGCTGTTGTTATCGCTGGAATAGTGATAGCCATCGGGCAGTTCCCTGCCCTTGTTCTTCCACGAATAACCGAACCAAATCGCCTCGGCAGGTTGAATCACATACATGCGTTCCATCTCGATGGTATGCCGCGCCTCATCCTGTGAGATCAACAGTTCATGTAATTTCTCACCCGGGCGAATCCCAATGGTATTGAGCTTTGCCTCCGGGGCAATGGCCTTGGCAAGATCGACCACTTTAGTACTGGGAATTTTCGGTACAAAGACTTCACCGCCCTCCATTTGTTCGATGCAATTCATCACAAAACGGACGCCTTGTTCGAGCGACAGCCAGAAGCGCGTCATGCGCTCGTCCGTGATGGTAACCTGTCCACTGGCGCGCTGATTCAGGAACAGCGGGACGACCGAGCCGCGGCTCCCGACCACGTTCCCGTATCGGACGCACGAATAGCGGGTCGCGGTACCCGCCGCGTAGGCGTTGCTCTGAACGGTCAACTTCTCCGCCGCCAGTTTGGTCGCGCCATAGAGATTCACCGGGCCAACAGCTTTATCCGTGCTGATGGTCATCACCTTCTTGACCTTCGCATCCAATGAGGCTTCGACCACGTTGGCCGTGCCCATGATATTGGTCTTGATGGCCTCCATCGGGTTGTATTCGCAGGTCGGCACCTGCTTCAACGCCGCAGCATGGACCACGATATCCACGCCATGCATGGCGCGCACCAGACGTTCGCGGTCACGCACATCGCCGATGAAATAGCGCAGAGAGGGATGGTCATAGCCATGGATCCTCATCTCATGCTGCTTCAACTCATCGCGGCTGAAGATGATGATCTTTTTCGGTTGTTTTTCCTCCAGCGCAATCCTGGTAAATTTCTTGCCAAACGAGCCGGTCCCACCGGTGATGAGAATCGTCAAATCTTTCCAGTCCATGAATACTCCTTGTTATTTTCCCGTCATTGCGAACGCCGAAGGCGTGAAGCAATCTCCAGCACTGACGGGGATTGCTCACCTGCATTGCAACGAACATACGATTTGCCAAGCAAATCGGGTGCAAGTGTCGTCGTGGCGCTTTGCGCCATTCCTCGCAATGACGGAGGTCGGGCTATTTTACAGCTTCAAACAACCCAGAATCTTTTCGAACAAAGATCCTGCCTTTTTCTTGCAACTCTTTTTCCAGATTACCGTGAAGCCCGGATAACTCTTTCTCAGAAAGTTCCTTCGCTCGGAGACCTGAATGGATGTAAGCCATAATCGGCTCGAGCTCGGTGATCTCCAGATTATCCTCATAACGTGACAGCCTCAGATTGGGAACGAAGGGTTTGAGCTGCTCCAGTCCGTTTTCGAGGGTGAAGGGATTGGCGAACGACTCCCAAACTTTATCCACATGCACCTGCCGATACCAATCCATCATTTCTTTCATGTGAGTATCACCAACCGTGGTGACAAAAAGGCGACCTCCTGTTTTCAGGACGCGTTGCATCTCTCCAATGGCCTTGGACCGATCCGGCACGTGATAGAGCATGTGATTGGCGATCACTGCGTCGAAGGTTTCATCTGCATATGGAATGGACTGCGCGTCGATCTCTTCGAATTTGAAGGCGCGACCAGTCACAACCAGATTCCGCCAGGCTGCATCCAGCATGCCTGCAGAAAGATCACTAAGTGTGATTTTCCACTCCGCCGGGATGCGCTGAATACATTCCGTCCACATATAGGCAGGACCGCAACCCAACTCTAGAATTTTCGCATCTGAGGGCAGGGTTTCCAGTCTGTCAAAAACCCAGTTGAACCAGCCGTAAGAGTTGGTACTGAAGCGCTGATGGATGACCGCACGTGCAGCCAGATTGCTCGAGTCCTTGTATTGATTGCCTTTGAGATATTGCTGGTCGGTGAAATTTGACATCGTTATTTCCTGAGGACGATCATCGGATATTGTCCGTTCTCACCGAAGAAGCGCGGATATTTTTCTTCCAGACCATACAGCCAGCGCAAAATTGTTTTGCCGCCAAATTTTTCATGGATGAACGTACGCAGGAAACGCGTACTGGCAGAACGCCAAACAAGGATTTCCAGCGGCATCTCTTCGCCAAGTTCGCTGCGTAACCAACGCGCATTCGTCTTCTTCACAAAGGTGCCCTTCTCCGCTTTCACCTGTGCGCGTACAGGTTTGCCGCGCAAACGGCGGCGCAGGCGACGTGAGAACACAACCAGTTTCTCGATCCAGCCGGTCAACGCGGCTTTCGTCCAACCGTTGACGATGGCCGCGCTCCGCCCCAAGGCCAGCACGCGGAATAATTCCTTGTAGGCGCGTTTATGCTCCTCCACAGGCAAATGATGGATCGTGTGCATCGAAACAATGCCATCGAAGACATCCGCTCTGAAGGGCAGGTTGGCAATATCACCCACGACAAAGAGGCCGTGATCGCCAATCCGCTCGCGGGCCTCGCGCAACGCCTGGATGGAGATATCGAAGCAGACGCGTTTTAGGTAGCCTTCCGAATAGGTGAGGTATTCGTTATATTGAACGGGACCAGACCCGGCGTCCAGCAGGAGGCGTCCGTCATGGATGATGCCGCGGTTGACGCGCAGACGCGTGTTGTGGATGTAATCCTGCACAACAGGTCGCAGGTCGTCGTAATGGGCGTTTTGATAGAGACCATCCTGCTCCTTTTGCCAGCCGATCTCATCATAGAACTCGCGCACCCGTTGTTTGGGATTGCTATTCATCGTTCCTGCCACATGAAGGGTTCGCCCACCAGGATGTTGAAGGTTTCGTCGAACTGGGCCAGACCTTCATCGCTCAGCACTTTATCGAGCGGCCACTCGTTCAAATCGTTCCAGAAACTGATCAGCCGCCACGGGAAGGGACGCGGATATTCGAAGAAAAAACGATAGGCGTAATTCCAGGCTTTCGCCACCTGTTCATCGCTGAGGCGATGCGCGGGCAGATCGTATAAAACCTTTTCGAGCGCGGCAAAATATTCATCCCATGTGGTTGGGTCGAGCGTAAAGCCGCGGCCGCGATAATGTGTTTGCCCGCACGAGATAACCGGGATGCCGTTCATCGCGGTTTCCACACCGACCGTCGTCGTATAGGCGAGACCGAGATCCGCGATCTCGATCAAGTCGTAGGTGTTAACATTATCCAGCGCGCCGATCACATGGATATGACTGGGAATCTCCGGCAACGCTTCGTGTACAACCGTCCCCATGGATTTGGCCTGCGGGACGATCTTTTCTCCGGGATGGATACGCACCACCAGTTGTGTGTCGTTCCGTTTGGCAAAATACTGGACGGTCTTCGTGATCCATTCACTCATCAACTCGGCGAAGATGTTTCGTCCCAAGGTGAGACTATCGCCCAACACATTCGCAGCCAGCAGCACAACAGGACGGTCATCCAGGCCTAATGCTTTTCTTGTCGCGTCCGCACCCTGCGCCGAAACATATTGCCACAAACGCCTGGATTTTCCCCAGACGCGCGCGCCGCGCCGCGCATTTTCCAGGTCGGCCAGACGTTCATACATCGCATCGGTTATCGGCAAAGAGCAGCGATCGCGGACCAGATAATCGGTATCCTGGCGCATAATGGAGGTATTCTGCGCCAGCCAGATCTGTTCACGCTGATCGTTGAATTCGAAGGTCACAGCCGGGATGTTCAAGTAACGCGCCACACGAAACACAATTCCCATTTCGAGGATCAAACCATTCGGGATGAGAACGACATCGGGCTTATTGGCTTGCATCCATTCGAGGGCAACCAGCGCGGCGAAGCTATTCCGTTTGATACGCAAATCATATAAGGCCCGATCTTTGGGCGCATGCATATTGACTTCTTCGCGCATCAACGTATATTGGGCATCCCAGAGGGAGATCTCTTCCACCTCAGCCTGGAGGGCGGCCGGTAAAACGGATGCATGCCTGGAGCGCTGCCCTGAGCCTGTCGAAGGGTCGAGCATGGAGACGTGTTCCACCAATGGAGTCAACGCGGCGAGCGCGTCCTGCGTGTGCAGTGCACGCTGTCGCTGAGTCAGCTTGTCCATCTCCTTATGCCATTCCGAATATGGCAGAGTCATCAAGGTGACTTTGTGTCCCAGGCCCGCCAGCGTCAGGGAGATAAAAGAAGCTTGTTCGATCCAATAATGAAGGGTGGCAAAGAAGAGAATCTTTTTGCCAGGTTTTGCATTTTGTGCGAATGGCTTCACCTGCTCCACAGCACCCGGCAATGACTCTTTTAGACGGGAAAGGTTGTAATGATCCTTGCGAGCGCGATTCTTTTGCCGCAAGGCATAATCCAATTCGGCGGCCAGAGGCAGTTCACCCAGAAAATTGCGGAAGGAGGTTTTGTTGAGCATGAATTTGTTCACCGCAAAGAGTGCGAAGATCGCCAAGAAAAGCTCTAAAATTCTTCGCACTCTTTGCGGTTAAATTTCTTAGTCCAGTTTTTCGATCTTCCAATCGAGGCGCGGGCGCACGGGACCCTGACGAGGCTCAGGCCACTGCGTACCCGGCGCGCCGGCGATATCCACGTTGAACGACAGCGCGTTCTCATCCATGAAGTAGCGGCGCACGGCAAACGAACTGGCATTCACACCCAGGTAATAACGGCCTTCGTTGAAGAAGTCGGCGGGAATGGTACAGCGGCTGATGTAATGTCCCCGCTGGCGCGCGCCGAACTGTTCAAACTGTTGGGCATCGTCGGTATCGAAAGTGGTGAAGACATATTCCCCGCGCATCGTGTTGAGATACATGCCCACACGCAACCCGGTGACCGGCGTTTCGAGGCGATATTCCCATTCGACGGTGAGAGGCTCTGAGGATCGCACAGTGTCAACAATCTTTCCGCCTCGATCTTTCAGCCGCAAACTGATCGGCTTGAACGGCGCGCTCGCAGCCGGGATTTCATCGGCCTCCCAGATACGCTCGCCCGATTCCGCCTGCCCGGAAGAAAGATAGAAATCCACGGCTTCTGCCGAAGGTGCGCGTTTGATCAGTTCTCCCTTCTTGAGGACGATGGCCTCCTCCGTGAGACGCAGGATGGCCGACATGTTATGACTTACAAAAAGGACGGTGCGTCCCTGCTGGGCCACATCTCCCATTTTGCCGAGACACTTGCGCTGGAATTCCGCGTCGCCGACAGCCAGCACCTCATCCACCACCAGGATCTCTGGCTCCAGATGTGCAGCGACTGCGAACGCCAGACGCAAATACATGCCCGACGAATAGCGCTTCACCGGGGTATCGATAAACTGGCTGACCTCGGAAAAATCCACGATCTCATCGAAGCGCCGATCGATCTCAGCATGCTTCATACCCAGCACGGCGCCGTTCAAATAGATGTTTTCACGTCCGGTCAGTTCGGGGTGAAAACCTGTACCTACTTCGAGCAAGGAACCGACGCGGCCGCGAACTGCCACTGTTCCCCTGGTAGGCTCGGTCACACGCGAAAGGATCTTGAGCAGTGTGCTTTTGCCTGCGCCGTTACGTCCCACAATGCCAAGCACTTTCCCCTCTTCGAGATCGAAGGAGACATCTTTCAATGCCCAAATCGTGGAGGTGGCATTTGTACCGCGCATCCCCTGTCCGCGCAGGGCCCGATAGACGCGGACGGGGGTCATCATCGTATCCATGATCACATCGCGGAACAGGCCATAGCGAAACTTTTCCTGCGTCGCACCAATTTTATATTGCTTACCGAGATCTTTTACACTGATAGCCGTTGTCATCTTATATGGTGTCCGCGAAGGTTTTTTCCATGTTGCGGAAGTAGAACAATCCGCTAACGAGAACGATCAGGGAGATGAGCACGGAAACCGCCATCTCAGGGCCCGGGCCAGTATTCGTGCCGAGCAAGGCCCAGCGAAAACCGTTCACGACTCCCGCCATTGGATTGAGCGAATAGACCAGTTGCCATTTCTCCGAAATCAGTTTTGCTGAATACGCGACAGGTGTCAGGAACAACCAGAACTGGGTCAGGAAAGGCAGCGCGTAGTTGACATCACGATACTGTACGTTGATCGCTGACAGCCATAACGCCACACCCAGGGCGGTGATGATCGCCAACAGCAAAAACAGCGGCAAAGCCCAGATGGCATTAAGCGAGGGTGTCACCCGGTAATAGATCATCATGGCGATGAGAATAACGAAGGCAATGGCAAAGTCCACCAGACCAGCCAGCACGGAAGCGACGGGTAAAACAAGACGCGGAAAATAAATCTTCGTAACCATGTGCGTATTCGAGGTGAGCGAACGTGAGGCCTGGTTCAGCGCGCCGACGAACAAGCCCCAGGGAAGTAGGGCCACATAGGAAAAAATTGGATAGGGGATATTACTGTCCGTTGGTAATTTCGCGATTCTTCCAAAAATGAACGTGAAGACCAGCATGGTCATCACTGGCTGGATGATGGCCCACGCCGCCCCAAGGATGGTCTGTTTGTAGCGGACGCGTATGTCGCGCCAGATCATAAAGTAGACCAGTTCACGATAGACCCACAGGTCGCGTAAATTTAACGCCCGGATACCTTTCGTAGGCTCGATGTAAATCGTAGTTGGTTCGTGTTTTGCAATGGCATCCATAATTTATCTTATCTTCTCGCGATTCGCTTTGAACCATGCAATGGTACGACGCATCCCCTCTTCAAAGGGCACCTGTGCACCCCAGCCAAAATATTCCCTGGCGCGTGATACATCCAGCCCGCGTCGCGGCTGGCCGTTGGGCTTGTCTGTCTGCCAGACAAGTTGGCCATCAAAACCTGTCATCTTGACGATCATTTCGCTCAAATCCTTGATCGAAATTTCATGACCAGAACCCAGGTTGACTGGCTGGTCGCCGTTGTATTTTTCCGCGGCTGTGACGATGCCGTCCGCAGCATCTTCCACATACAAAAATTCGCGCGTCGGAGAGCCATCGCCCCAGACGGGCAGCTCCTTGTCGCCGCGCTCTCCCGCTTCCACCGCCTTGCGGATCAAAGCCGGGATGACATGCGAGGACTGCAAATTGAAGTTGTCGCGCGGCCCATACAGATTAACCGGCAACAGGAAGATCGTATTGAAGCCATATTGCTGACGATAGGCCTGTGCCTGCACCAGCATCATCTTCTTCGCCAACCCATAAGGTGCATTGGTTTCTTCGGGATAACCAATCCACAGATCATCTTCCTTGAACGGCACGGGCGTGAACTTGGGATAAGCACACACTGTTCCAATCGCCACGAATTTGCCGATACCATTTTTATACGCCTGATGCATCATCTCCACGCCCATCATCAGATTGTCATAAAAGAACTCGGCCGGATGTTCGCGATTGGCACCAATGCCTCCCACATTGGCAGCAAGATGAATGACAATTACGTTCTTTGGATCAATACCTTGTAAGGTGTCTTCGTACAGACGGCAGATATCATTCGGATCGACCAGGTTATAGTTCTCGATACGCGGTATGAAAATATCGGCCGCGCCGCGCTCCTTGAGCTTTTCGGTGACGAACGACCCCAGGAAACCAGCGCCACCCGTGAGGATGACGCGTTTGTCTTTCCAAAAATTTTCAGTCATGGATTCTCCTTGCGTCTCGTCATTGCGAGGAGGGCTGGTTGACATCTTCGGTCAAGACCCAGCCCGACGACACTTGCACCCGCGTGCCAGTGCAGGTGAGCAATTCCCAACACTGCGAAGAGATTGCTTCGGGCCAGTGGTCTCAATACAGCCTCGAATAACACTCGGCTCACTTGCCAACTGGCCCTCGCATTGACGGGTCATTGAACAATGAATTGGGCGTTCCGGTATTTTTCATCAGTGGGATTGCGGATCAGTCCGGTCTTCAATGCAAGCAACACCTCGCGGATGCCGTCGTCCACATCCAGTGTGGTGTTGAAACCAAGGACATTTTTGATTTTCGCGAATGAAACGGTGATGTCGCGCATATCGCCGCCGAAGGTCAGATCTTTATATTCGACGATCGTTTCAGGGATGCGCTTGAGGACCAGCCGCACAATATCATCCTTGGAATAGTTTCCAGCATCGGTGCCCAGGTTGAAAATCTCCCCGCAAATCCTGGTGCGCTCGGCCTCCAGACCCAGGATCACGCCGCGCACCACATCGCGGATATGCACGAACGAGCGCGAATATCCACGTTGATAGATGATCAGCTCACGTTTGGTAAAAGCCTCCAGCACGAATTGATTCACGATCAGGTCAAAGCGCGTACGCGGGGAAAGCCCATATAAGGTTGCGAACCTGAAGATCAAGGGCGCACAAGAGGCGTCCCTTTGTGTAAGCAGATATTCTTCAGAAGCGATTTTCGTCTCTGCATATAACGATTGCGGATTGAGCGGAGAGTCTTCGGCAACCGGTTTGCCTTCCTGCGATAAGCCATAGTTGCTGTACGTGGAGGCAAACACGAATCGTTCCACGCCCAAGTCTGCCGCCTGCGCAAAAACATTTTTCGTGGCCTCGACGTTATACCGCCACGCCACCTGCCGTCCGACTGCCTGACAGGCAGGGAAGCCCACGATTGCGGCCAGATGGACGATCGCATCCGGCTTGGGCCATTCATCCTTGAGCGAATCCTTGACGGCGCGTGGCTCGGTCACATCGGCTTTGATGAAGTTGAAATTGGGATGATATAGAAACGGGACCAGCGACTCGCCGCCGAAGAGCAGAGAGTCGAGGACGGTGACCCGATAATTGGCGCGTAGCAACTCCGAGGTGAGGAGAGAACCGATATATCCCGCGCCGCCGGTGATCAAGATGTGACGATCCATCAGGCTGAATCCTTCATCTGCAAATGTACTTTGAAACCATCAACTTGCAAGGCGGGAGCATCCTTATCGTTCACCACCGCGATGCCCTGTTCGATACAAGTGAGATGGCAGATATCCACTACATCGCCGTTGCCGAGGATACGGACGCGGTCGTAACCGGCCTGCCGCACTTTGGCGAGATGTTCCTTCACACGCTGACGGGTTTTGCGATAAATGGAAAACGAACGCTCCACATAATCCACAGCCAGACGGGCGCGCAGGGCAATGCCTTCGGGCGTGATGATATAACGCAGTTTCTTACGCTCAGCGCGCATGGCCTTGACGTAGCCCTTGGCAATCAACCGCTTGAGATGCCAGTTGACCGTTCCAACGGCCACGCCCAACTGCGTGGCCAGCGTGGCTTGATTCACATTGGGGTTGCTCTCGATCTGTTCGAGCAGGGAGAGTTCGCGGAGTTCTTCGTTTGCAGATTCCATACGTTCAACAAATCCAAAATTCAGTGACTGAATTATAACCGAGAACAGGCCGCTGTCAAATTAGGAAAAGTGGATATGAGAGCCTTATTGCGGTTCAGAGAGGGGACAAGTCAGATTAGTCGATGGCTCGCGTGTGTAGAAAATGTTCTCATCTGTATTCAGCACGGATATCGCTTCGACCACGCCTGCCTCGGTTTTGCAGCCCAGCACGATCACCTGTGCCCCATCCGGAAAACTAGAAGGAGGCGATCCCATTGGCAAAACGACGCCAATCGATTGGGAATTGAGCAGATAAAAGGTGATGCGTTTATAGGGCCTGGGCTGATAACTGGGCCAGTAATAATTAAAGGCACCCGTGTCTGCCTTGAAGAAAGCGGGATACAACGCCTCGCCATTCAAGATCACGGCATTATTTGTTTTAAGAAAGTTCTCCATCGCTTCCGTGGAAGAAGAGCCCGAAATTGAACTTGTTCGCTCCTGATACTCTTCCACCAACTGATCCCTGGATTTGTCAGGAACGTGTGGAGAAAATAACTCATCTCCGTAGGCCAGTGCAGTTCCAATCAGGAAGAAAATCAAAATAGAGCCGATCATTGGCGACCAGCGGCGCGGCGCTTCATTCATTGACAATTGATCATTGGGCAACGGTTCAACTTTTGGAGGATTGCGGACCAAAATAAACTGGACAATTGCCGATAACTGCATCAAACCGATCGAATAATAAACCAGCGTCAGCCAGTCCACTGGTTGGATAAAACGCCAGCCGGAAAATCTGCCGACCGAGACACTGAGGTTGTAGCCCATGCCAATCAGAATGGGCACCAAAGCCAGCATCTTCTTTTTCTTCCACGAACTGCCAAGCCCTAATGCAAGTAGACCCATGTTCAGGCTCAGCAAAACCAATGCTGAAGTGGAGAGCGAACCTGTCCATTTCCCCCAGAAAGGTTCTGTTTTCACGTAACTGCGCAGGCTCTCGATCTGGAACGAACCTGGCAAATAGATATAACTCAGAATGGCATTGTGAAAATAATGAGCCGTGACAAACTTTGCCACCTCATCAGGGTGCTGTCGGATGAAATTAAAGGCCTGGCCGCGCAAGCGCGCATAATATTCGTGATCGTTTTCTCCGGAAAGTCGCGGAGGATAATTTCCCGGGCTTGGAACAACGGGATCCAAGCTGTACAAAACTGCGATATGCGCCGCATATGGGGAGAGCGGATCCTGAAAAGCAATTTCACCGCTGGTTTGATAATTGTGTACGAACCAGGGCACCAAAGGCACCAGGACACCAACGGTGAACAACAACAAGCTTTGTAAACGGACACGCCAGGGAATAAACCAAACAAAGAGAATAACCCCAAATACCAGAGGCACCAGGATAATTGGATGTTCACGCGTCAGGGCCAATAACGCCAGTACGCCACCGATGGACAGCAAAGTTCCGCGGCGATTCTCCGGCTTCTCAAACCAACGAAATAGCAGCCAGAGTAAAAGCGCCATCAGTCCCAGGCTGAAGACATCGCTCAAGAGCAGCTTCACATTCGAGACCTGGATCACGTTCGATAACGCGATCCCGTTTCGTTCGCGCAAAATCAGCAATATCGCGGCGATCAACCCGGCCGGGCGACTACCCAGAGCTTTGGTGAACAGATATACGAGTACAGGAATCAGGGCCAGAAAGATGATCTGCAGGGAGATCAAAACCGCATAGTTTTTTCCAGCCAACAAATGCAGGAAAGCCAAAAACAATGAATATAGCGGTTTCGCAGAAAAGTCGCTCGGGATGGACTGCCCGATCAGATAGGCTTGGGCCGTGGTGTCATAAATCAGCGCATCCCCAAAGGGATAACTTTGAAAGTTGGGGGCACTCGGCTCGAGGACGTTGTAGGCCGGCCGCAAAGGCTGACTCATCCAAAGAACGCAAGCCAGAAGCCACACCCCAACACAGACCAGAACGTCAAGCCGGATCGAGCTGGAAAAATGCAGGCGGCTGATGAAGGCATAAAATATCAAACCCACCGTCCAGGCCAGCAAAACCTGTGTCAACAAAATTGGAACACCTGCCTCCTGCCAATAAATGGGATCAGGACTCAAACCAATACGCGTGATCGCCACAAAGAGGATATACAAGCCGAGCGCGAGCAACGCAACCAGTGATGGTAATAATATGTCGCGATAGCTTTGAAACAAATTCAAGCCAGGGCTGCGCAGATACAGGAAGCTGAGGAGCAGTTGGAAAGATATAACCACTGACCAAACCAGGATAGGCGTCAGCCGTTCGCGATAGGCCGTCAGGAATCCCAGTTGCGCTGATGATAAAAATAGTGGGACATACATCAAGCCATTCCACAGCAGGAGCAGCCAAAATGTCGAGGGCCGCTCCATTGCCCCCCAAATCAGTTTTCCTATTCCTTGATTCCCCCACGTTCGTTTAAGAGAATTGACCAGCAATAAAAATAGTGCCAGCCATATGAACAATACAACCATGAACAAAATCAATCTTAAAGCAGAAAAACCCATGAAAACAGCAGACTGGCTTTCACTCGGTTCTCTTAGAAAAGCCCATAACACAAACAAACCTTCAATTAGGGCCAAAGTGAGATTCAAGCGCAGGAGGATGGATTTTTGATTTCGGGAGGCCGTATCGACTATCATCATACGAATGTTTTTTCCTCTAGCCGGATATTATCACGATCTACTGTTCGATCTGTAACCGCGCTGCTGCAACTCGATGTTTTTATAATCAGTAGATCATGAAAGAATCAAAAGAAGCCCGAAAATAGGGGAATCTCTCGGTTTTCGTGAAGTAAGCAAATCACGGATGCCCAGATCGTGGATTTGAAAGTCCGCACTGGCATGCAGAGAATGGACTCGACGCAAATCGCCAGCAACATCGTCTGCGCCAGCCGCCTGCAACTGTTGGTGGCAGCCGTCCAACGGGTCGAACGGATATTGAATGAGGCAGATCGCTCTCGCCTGAGTGAAAGCTTTGCGCCCTACATCCAAGACAGCGCCGGACATTACACCTACCGCGTCAAAGGCCAGGCAGCGCAACAGGAACATCTGCAGCGGATCGGGCAGACTATTCATGCGCTGTTGCAGGAGTTGAAAAACAGCTACGCTGCCGAACTTGCCTACCAGGTCCTGGAGCGCATATTCGCAGAGAATTTCAATCTGCTGGAAAGCGGACCACGCGCCAAAGAAAATACGGAGATTACCTCTTCCTGCCTGCAATCGGTAGATGACCTCGAAGCCAGCTACCGCACGAAAGGCACCGGACATTACAAAGGCTACGTCGCGAACATCACCGAGACTTGTGATCCTGAAAATGAGATCCAACTGATCACCAAAGTGCAAGTGGCGCCGAACAATGTGGATGATGGACAACTGCTGGCGGAAGCCCTGCCCAATTTGAAAGAGCGCACCTGCCTCGAAACCCTGATCACCGACGGTGGCTACGGCGCTGAAGTCAGCGACGATGCCCTGCACGAGCAAGAGGTGACTCTCATTCAAACTGCAATTCGTGGCGCACAGCCCAGCGCAGACAAATTCAGTCTCTCCGACTTTGTCATTGAGCACAATGAAAAAGGCGACCCCAACGCCCTGACCTGCCCACAGGGACAGACGGCTCCCGTTCTCGCCGGACGCACCACCGGTTGGCAGGTGCGCTTCGATCCTGAGCTGTGTTCCACCTGTCCGTTCCAACTGAATGGACGTTGTCGCACCCGACCTCAAAAGCGTGACCCGCGCTATCTGCTGACGTTCACCACCCAGGAAATGCGCGCGGCTCAACGGCGCAGAAACTATCTGGCGCATCACTGATAATAAAGTAAGAAAAGAAATTATGGACATTGCCGCTCGCCCTCCTGCGGCACATATAGGGCAATATCATCTTCGGGGAAGACGGCTTCCTGGCGGTAGTTACACAGGATTTGCTTCATGATCCTGGAGGCCCAGACATTGTTCTCTTCGCCAAAGGGATAGTTCTTCCCCAACAGGCGAAAGTTCAAGGGATCGACCACGATCACCGCAAAGCGCTGGTTTTGCATATCCTTGCGGAAGGTGCTGAGATAGGCACGATTATTTGCCATGGCCATTTCCATCAGCTCTTCACGTTCGTACTCGGGTACCAGTTTCACATGTTCGAGCATGCCCATGGAAATCAAGTGGCGCTGTGTGATAAAAAGTATCTCCCCATTCGAGGCATTGACCTGATCTACAGTCTTTTGCAGTTCTGACAACACCGCGTTGGTCCTGGCTACGTCATAGGACTTAATGCCAATACCGCCGGGCAACAACATCCAAACCGGCGTAATGGCGATGAAACCGACGATCGCCCAGTGCAAAGAAGAAGGCTGAGGTTGATTCCCATTTTCGTCGCGATAGCGCGCAAACATCAAATAAGATGAAACCAACAACAGCAGAATAAAATAGGCATCCAGGTTATGCAGGTCCGCGCCGCCGCCAATTTTCATACTCACCACCAACCCACCGAGGAACAAAACCAGCAAAGCCGCGAAGATCAAAACGAGGCGCAGAGGATGCCAATCGGCCGGGTGCCCGCGTAGTTTCAAGAAAATAACCAGCCATAGGGGCAGAGAAACCAGCAAAGCAGCCGGCAGGATACCGAAAGAATACGAGGCATTCGGCAACAATCGATACCACAAGAGGCTGGAGGTGAGACTCGTATAAAAGGAACCGCTATTCGGAATTCCGGAGAGCACAATATAGACCCGCTGCGACCCAAAGGCAACCAATGAACCGATTACGAACCAAAGTGCAGGCTTGAGCAGGTAACGCCAGGGCGTTTTTCCGCGCAGCGGGACTTCCAGCAGATATAGGACCGCCGCGAGCATGCCGGGAACGGGATACCAGTTGATGCGACTCCATCCAGCCCAGATAGAGGCTACAATAACGGCAACCCAGGCCTGTGCTGACGACCGGAGGGAGGGTCGAAGCGTCCGGCGGTTGTCTTGAGGCGAGCATCCCCAAAACACGATCAACACCGGGACGGCCAGATGAAAATAAATCGGTCCCATGAACAGGAAGAGGAACATCCAAATCCCGAGCAGCCAGGGTAGGGCGCGCTCTCGAAGCGAGAGTTTGCTCATCAACGCTGGAACGATCAACCCAACCAATACAAACCGCGCCAGCACCTGCCAAAAGCGATGGAACCACAGGGGCGCGTCGAATAAGTAAGGCGGCATAAGTAGTAAATGCAGCGTGGGATGCAGGATCGGCCAGGCAAATCGCTGGCCATAGATTTTTTCAGAAAGAAAGAGCGAGGGGTAATAATAACGGCTGGTCTCTGACCAACCCATCGCAAACGGATAAGGTGTCACATTCGACAGATAGCCCAATAGAAGATGCAATATCGATTGACCCAGTAAAGGGATCAGCAAGGCGATCAGCCAGGCAGTCTCTTTACGAAAGATCTTGATGCCCCACATCCCCACGAGACTGAACAGCCAGAAGACAAGGAAACGCATCCAGTATTGACCCCCAAGGATCGTCCTAAAGTATGGGACGAGGAGAATCCCTGAAAATCCAAAGAGGCCAACGATGGCCAAAAGGATTCCGATCCATTGGCCGAATCCGCTTAATCGAACGGGCGCTTCCAACCCCGCCCATAATTTGTTCCGGCCATTCGTAAAACTGATCGCCAGCCCAAACAATCCAAACAAGGCCAGCAAAGCCAGAATCAAAAATAGAACCTGCCAGGAACGACTGGCAGATATATCTACATTCAACTGGGAGGCACGTTCAAGCAGGCCTCGCACTGCCAGCAGAGCCAGAACGGGAATGGTGCCCAGAATGAAACGCCAGAATGTGGGCCGGGAGGGAAAAACAATGGACAAAGCGTTATACTCTTTTCGGCCCCTGGGCAATCACACGAATGGTGGCAGCCGTATCTTCTGTCTTATTTCCACTGATGAACTCAGGCCGAATCTCCGGAAGGAGTTTTTGAAAAGCATCCTCTTCTGAAGTCAGGATTTGAATCTCCACCTGATCGAAACAAGCCTCGAAGACGCTGCGATAATTCCACAAGCGATAGCGGTTATGGTTACTGGAGGGATTCAGCCAGGTGCGCCAGGTGCTTTCCGAGAAGCGCAACATCTCAAATGGATATTTGAAAAAATGATCGCGCAAATCCACAAAGTGGATATGAATGCCATCCGGCCTGGTCAATCTCGCCAGAGCACGTGTAATGCCTTCGACATCATCCAGATGTTCATAGACTGAACTGCTCAACACAATATCAACCGATTCGATCGCCTTTTGGGTCTCAACGTCGCGTATATCCGCTTGCAAAAGCTGCATCCATTCCGGGCGGGGACGAAGGCCCGCGCGTTCGCTGGCGAAATATTTGCTCTCGGCCGCGAACAGCTGTCGGTTATGGGCTTCATCCGGCGGGGCATACTTATCGCAAAGGATCACGCGTGTTGCGCCTTCTTTCACCAGACCAAAACCCATGTCGAAGCGCCCCCCATAACCAAAGACCAGCACACTCTTGTTTTGGAAGGAAGCGCCGCGTGCTGAAAGTACCTCCACATATCTCTTTACGGCCCCCAGTGGATTGCTGGTCTCCATGCCGGGACGAATGATGATGCTGCGCAAGAGCAGGGTACGCACCAGCTTCTCGGGCAGGAAATGACGCGCCAGGCGAGGGATGAGATAGGGAAGATTTAATTGACCGGTCTTCATGTGAATAATTTTCTGGCTCTGAAGTTTATGTTATGGCAGGCGGCGAGAAAGAGGCTTACTTTCCAACGGTTGGCAGCATTTGCTGGCACATGGATGTATCATCCTGGCGAGGCACAAGCAGTTGGATGGTGACCTTCTTCAGCATACGTTCAGGTTCATAATAGCATAAGATCGGCGTGGAGACCCATTTGACCCAGGCATTATTTTCCTCGCCAAAGTTATCAGATTCCGTCTGGATATTTTCATGCAAGGGATTGGTGATGATCAGTGAAAAACGCTGCGCGGCAAGATCTTGATAGAAACCTTTGAAATAATTGGCATCATCGCTCATCGCCTCGTTGATCAATACCTTCTTGTCATACTCCGGGACCAGGCCAGTCCCTTTGACGTAACCGAAGGTCAGCAATTGGCGCTGGTCCATAAAGAGGACGTCACCCTTGACCGCAGCCTTGGCCACTTCTCTGCGGATAACGTCCAGGGCGGTACTGGTATCATCCCGGGAGGGAAGAGAATCAGGAAGAGGACCCGTGGGTGGAATATCGGCGAGAGTCATAACCCAGTTCATATCTTCTGAAAAGGCGATCGGTTTTAGGCGGGTGTATTTATAAAACCCGGGAACCACGATCAATAACACCAGTATGACACGCATCCACACGGGCGAATTACCAATCTGTCGAAGCCAATCGTGTCCCCCGTTGCGCCAGGCGATAGCCCCACAAAACATCAAACCAATAATGAACATATCCATGTTATGCAGGTCGCCGCCCCCGCCAATCTTTACACTTACAACCAGTCCTACACCCAGGAACGCCAGCAGCGGCAAAATGAGTCCCAGCTTCTGCCAGGTATTCAGCACCCAGCGGCGGGCAACTGACAAATAGATCAAAGTAATCACCAAAGGCAAAACCGCGACGGCTAACCCGAGTAAGATGCCTGGCTTATAAGTGGCATTGGGGAGCAAGCGATACCAGAGCAGAGGTTGGTCTGAGATGCTGTTCTGTACCGCGGATAACGTCAGGCCGCCTGCCGCGCCGGCTACATCGGGCTGCACACCAATCAACGCCAGCCAACTGGGCACATGCGGCAGAAGATTGGGCAACACATATCCACCCAAGATGCCAGCCAGGCCCACAGCGATACCACGAATCCATACTTTTTTATCCAGGCGTCGACCGTCCTGTACCTCACCAGCAAACTCCAACATGACGGCCCACATCCCGGGCGCAAACAACCAGGTAAACCGGCTGATCTCCGCAAAATAACTGGCGCAGATAATCAGGGGAATCGCCAGCCATAAAGGCCGTCGCCAGGCGAGGGCTACGATAATGGCGGACAGCAACAAGGGCGGATGAATCGGTCCCTGCTCCACAAAGGTGAAGGCCCATATCCCGGCCAACAGCCACGGGACAGGACTCTTGCCCGGCAGCTTGAAAGCCATCCATCCCAATATCAAATAGGGAAAGATATCCAACAGCCCGAGCCATAACCGTTCCTGCCAGATGGTGAGGCCGGGAATTAGGTATGGTACGCCACCGAGGAATTGTCGGCCCCAATCCAACAAAACAGGAATGGTCTGATCTGCCGGGTAATCATAGACGCGGCGCCCGAACATCACGGAATAATCCCACAGACGGTTTCCCTCAGACCAGCCCAGTGAAAACGGATAGCTGGTCACACCCGTCAGGGAGGCGGCCAGAGTGAACATGGCAGTGGTCAAACCCAGTGCAGCCAGCAAGCCAAACCAACTGATGATTTTCTCTTCTCCGTTGGTAAGCAGGAAGCCCGACATGATGGCCGTCAAGGCCCACAGGAAAAGCCGCAAATATAACCCATCGATGATGATGCCCCACACGGTATATTGAAAGAGCCAGACCGGGAAAGCCAGAAGGATGACACAAACGATCCAGCGCAGGAAACCAAGTCTGCGCCGGAAGATCAAGCAGAAAGTCCGCGGTGCGGCGCAGACGCGCAGGGTTAAAAAGAGCCAGTCCAATGAATGCCAGGCAGAAAACGCAAAAAAGAACAAAGACTAAAAAAATGAATCCCCACTTGAAAGAAAACTCTCCCCACCATACACCGCTGCCCCAGGCGATGGCATAGAACTCAAGGATCGAGTAGACGAGCAAATAAAAAGATAAGCAAGCCAGCAAGAGTTGCTGGAGAAGAGGCAAACGTCGTTGCATTCATTTACTCCTGGAGCGGCCAGACCATCCAAGTATCCCGGCAAAAAAAGCCAGGCGAGTTATTTCTTTGTATTTCGAGTCGATCCGCGCAACGATCATTTCGCGATCGAACTCGACGGCCGCGCATCCGATAGGCAAAATCACGGATCATTTGGGCATGTGTGACCAGATTATCTTCAGTGTTTGGAATGTGCAACAGGAAATCGCAGTCCAGATCGTGCAGGTCAGTATCCACATAGGCAAGCACCAACGGTAATCCATAAGCCAGGTATTCCCTGCTTTTCAAGGGTGAGGCTTCCTCCAGCCCCACACGATGGAGAGCCAGGGAACTAACAGCCACATCCGCCCGTGCCAGAATGTCCTTATACTGATCGAAGCTCAAATAGCCGTGAAATATTATATTCTGTTTGCCGTTTAACGGCTGGTCACCCGCCGGAGGATCATAACCGATCACATCGATATGAATGTCCGGCAACTGTTCTGCCAGGGAGGGCAACTTATCTACACCGTGCCAGAGAGAACCCGGGCTGCCCATGAAAACAAGCCGCGGCGTTCTATTGGCGGGCGCGGGGAAAGGCCGGCATTTCGCAGCATCGATGCCATTGGCGATCGTCACGGTTGGCTTCCCGAAGCTGGAAAAGGCCGGTAGCGCCGATAATTCCTCTGAAACAGAAACCAGGCCACTCACACGCCGCAGCATCAGGCCGCGCGTGAGGCGATTATAGTTGGCAAGCAACGCGCCCCACTCTTCATGCTGGGTGAGGTCGTTGGTGTTGATCTCCTCGACCATCGGTGCGATGTGCGCCAGTCGATGGATGGGGAAAACGTACATGCTATAGCGGAAATAGATCAGGTCGGGATGAAACGCCTCCACAGCCCGAACCAGCCGGGTCGCCGCGCCGATGCGCTCCCATTCACTGAGCAGTTTTCCGCGGGAGGCGTACGGAAAGATCTCCCCTTCGATCAAATCGCGGCGCGGCTCGTAGGCCGAGGTATGCATGAACAAACGGGCCTCATGTCCATGTTCATTCCAAAATGAGACCTGTTGAGAGATCTTCTTTCCCACGCCGCTGCTGCGCGTGCGCGGCCAATGTAAACTAATATAGGCAATACGGATGGGACACCTCTTCAGGATAGCAGCGGATCAGGACCTCAAAATGTCACATGAAACATTTCGGTCCAACGAATGAAATTGATCCAACGCCAGAGACGGCTGTCAAATCTCTTACGCCCCGCCAGAGTTTGATTGTAATCCTCTTTGGCTTCTTGCATGTTAAAAATAGGGTTTTGAGCGGTGGCTGGAGAAGCAAATATGCCTTCGACCCACGGTCCAAGTGTCTTTAGCAATTGTAATTCAGGAGTTTGGAAACCAATCTTGTCACGACGATTCAGGATCGCGTCCGGGGCTATCCCGCGCATGGCCTCGCGGAAGATCGATTTGGTAAGACCATGGTTGTCGATAATGTACTCTTCGGGCAGGGAAAAAATAAAGTTGACGATCTCGGGTGTCAGGAAAGGCACCCTGCTTTCAATGGAATGGGCCATTGAATTATGATCCTCGTAACGCAAGAGCATGGGCAGGTTGGTCGTGGTAAACGTTTGATAAAGCAGACTGCGCAAGGGCTGCCTGTTGTCCAGCCTGGTCATGGATAGAATGGAACGCGCTTCCACATGATGATCCTGGAACCAGGCAGCATTCATCCATGCCGGGAAAAGTTCGGCGCCGATCATCCGTTGTCCAATGCCACGCAGTGACTCAGGTGTGATCATACCTGCGGCCCGCCAGAGCACGCGAATCCCACCGGAATCGGGACGCGCCTCCACGCATTCTGCAGAAAGGACCAGGCCGAACCCCAGGCCCCATGTATGAAAAGGGAAAGCAGACGCGCGGAGAGATATGAAGGATAGCCTCCCAGCAATTCATCGGCTCCCTGACCATCCAGCATCACCTTGATCCGATGTTGATGTGCCAGACGGAAGACACAATACTGGGCGTAAATGCTCGTACTGCCGAATGGCTCATCCAGAGTGTAGATGAGGGATTCAATATCCTCCACCAGGTTATCGGCTGAGAATACGGTTTTGTGGATATTGGCACTCGAACTCTGGCTGGCAAGATCTGCCCATTTCTCCTCGCTCAAAGCGGCATCATTTGCCAGATAGGTAAAGGCATGGAGGTCCAGGTCCGCTCCCTGGATTTGACGCATGGCCGATACGATTGCCGTGGAATCGATCCCTCCGGACAGGGCCGCGCCCACCGGCACATCGCTGCGCAGATGCAAACGTATGTTGTGCAAAAACAAGTCACGGAGCTGCGCGGCCGCCTCAGGGAAAGAAAGCCTGGTCTGCTGATCGGTATCCAAACACCAATACCGCCGCGGCTGAACCGTTCCCGGGGAATCGAGAGAGATCTCGAGGAAATGCGCCGCGGGAAGTTTCCGGATATCTCTCCACAGAGAAGTATCGTCATGATCCGTGAGACCATGCCGCAGATATAAATAGACCGCTTCCGGGTTTAGAGTTCGTTCCACCTGCTCCATTTTGAGCAGGGCCTTGGCCTCGGAAGCAAAGGCAAACTTGTTATCCTTCAGAACATAGTAGAGGGGTTTGATCCCAAAAAAGTCCCTGGCCAGGAACAGTCTGCGCTTATTAAGGTCAAGAATGGCGAACGCAAACATGCCGACCAGCTTGTTCAGCAGTTCGTTCCCCCAATGAATATAACCGGTGAGCAAAACCTCGCTATCCGAGGTGGAATGAAACTGGTAACCGAATTTCTTGAGTTCCTGCCTCAATTCCACATAGTTATAAATCTCACCATTGAAGACGATCCAGTATTTTCCATCGTTACTGGACATGGGTTGATGGCCCGAGATGGAAAGATCCAGAATCGAGAGGCGGCGGAAAGCCAGACGCCAGTGAAAAAGATCCGTCATAACAACTGGTAATATCCGGCAATTGTAGCTTGGGATCACTATCGGATCCCTTGCAAAGGGATAATTCATTGCGGTCGAAATCTACCAGCAGATAGCCTTCATCATCCGGCCCGCGGTGCCGCAAGATGGAGTTACATTGATGTAAGTTTTTTACGTTAATGCTTTCTTTATCGAAACTACACAAGCCAAGAATGCCGCACATTATCTCTTCCTTATATAGGATACGCCGTAAAAATGATGGAGCAACTATGCGGCGAGTTTCATCTGCCGATTGTCTATCAGTTCGCCGCTCAACCTGGCCAGGTTGAGCGTGGGAGTCTCTACACCGCTAGCGTAAACCGATACAGGCAATACGTATAAATGCCTTTCAGAAGTTGATCCTAAAATTATAAGATTCTATCATTGCAAAGTTAAGCATGAATTGATTGGTCACTCTTTCTTAATCAGAAATGGCTCCCGGGAAATCATAAGAATCGGCTATATATTTCTTATACATTATTCCTAGGTACCTGGAGCAACCACCAATCCGGTAAACTCCCAACAAGTTGATAATTTTGTAACTGCTCTGCATAATCAGACCAGGAAAATTTTCCCAGTTTTCTGAAACCAGCCCCTTGCCAATCCAAAGCCAATTTTGTACCTCCGTCCTGATAAACTATCACATAGTCCGACTGCCATTCCAGTGCGTTCTTTTGAACAAACTCCACATTGCGTCCCCAGAAATCAGGGGCACCTTCATAGTTGAGTTCAAACACAGCCCACCAATCGGGCATGAAATGAACTTCCTTAACAGCCGATACATACAACGGGAGTTCCAATAGTACACGATACCCACCATAAATGTTTTCATAAACTCCCCGCGGATCATCAAAAGCCATAAATATGCGCTGCCCGTTCTGCACAGGTGCCAGAAATTTCTGCATTCCTTCCAAAAAGGGCTGAATATCAAATGGAGACAATGCAGGGACAATATCCATAAAAATGGATTTCTTTACGGGAAACATCATAGACCTTGGTATTGGTGAAATTGTCAACCAGTAAGAGGCTAGTATCAAGGGATGAAAATACACAATAGCAGTGTAAATTCCCAGGCTGAGCATAAACATGTCCAAGGACTGTGGATCTGCAAAACGCAACAGGGTTGAATTAAGCAGGAAAACAAATATACCTGACAAAAAGAACAAAGGAACACTCCTATTTACAAAATAGAAGACAATTATGAACTGAGTGTATAAGAGCAGGAAATAAATCGTTCGCAAATCAAGTGCCTTCGAAGCCTTAAACGGATATTTTGCCTGACGGTCGACCAAACCAATAGCTTTGGCAATATCTAACAAGGTTTTCTTCAAATCCCCTTGGAGAATAAAGGGCCAAAAATGGAAAGCTACAAATAAACTAGCTGGGATCAGTGAAAGAATGGGAGCGGGTGTTCGGTAGGAGCAAGCAGCAATGAGGGAAAGCACTCCTCCTAGAAATACAACCGTAACGCTGCCCCACTGAGCCAATACCCATGCCAAAGTGCCGAGCATCCAATTACCTGTGGCCAAACCATATAATCCCAGAGGAAAGAAGATCCAACCCACCGCGTTATAGTTTTGACGGGCGAGGTTTGAATAAAATGTTGTGCTGATCAAAGCCAGACCTATCACCACCCCTGCCTGCAACCGATTTGCATCGCCAAGCCAAATCCAATTTAAAGCCCACCAGCCCAACATACCCACCAAGACGGTTGGGGCACCAGCGATCCAATACGCATACAAGGACGGCACGGAATAAAAGAAAAAAAGCGATAAGGACTTGTTCCCCAAACCTGTATAAGGAGAATGCCCTGCCCGACCGAAGCGATGCAAATCCAACGCACGTGTCCAGTAAAAGAGACTGTTCAAGGCGGTATGAGGTAAAAAATGAGGATATTTGCCCCAGCGACCATCCAGCAATACTCGACAGTCCCACAAGAACTGGATCAAACGGACTGGTGTGGTAAACAGCGTAGTTATCGGATAGAGACAAATACGAACCAAATCCAACCAGGCTAATGGTTGGATCACCTTTTGAAATTCAAACTTCAATCTTTGAAGTGAAGGCACTAATTGCCTCCAGTAAATAGGATTTGTCGCTCCCAATCTTTTGCAGCAACCACTTAATATGAGAGCGTTCAACTGTGATTCCCGAGATCAGTCCAGAGCTTAACAGAGCCACGAGCACCACTTTCCATATTTCCTGACTCTGAGCGTACAAAAGTAAAATACTGGTGACCGCCAGAACGCCAGCCCCAATTTGCAGGCCAAATACGCCAAATGGATAATGTACAGGCCATAACCTCTCGCTAATGATGACCGTAAAAATATTCCATACCAAGAACGCGACGGCCGTTGCTGCCGCGGCACCGATCAACTGGTATGCAGGCACAAGTAGAACAGCCAAGACGATATTGATAAAAATAGCCAACACCATACCTACAGACACCCACTTCGTTTTTTCCTGCTTCCACAACCCTCCGGAACTGATTAAGTAAAATCCATAAAATAAAGGCTGCCATGCGATTGCCATCGGATAGGCAGCAAAATAAGCCGGGGTGGTAAACAATCAATTCAACCAAGGAGATAATGCTGTCAGAGACACAATACAAACAACACCCAATCCCATATACAGGCGCCCAACTGCTCGGAACAACAACGGACCATCGCTACTGCCAAGTGCATCCATAGAAATGGGCCACCAGGCTTGACGAAACGAGGCCACTACCATCGTAAATAACAACACAAATTTGGCACCAACAGAGTACAAACCGAGAAGTTCGGCACCATAATACTTACTGATAGCCCAGCGATCAATAGTGTTCAAGAAATACATCGATAAACCGGCAGGAACCAGCGGCGCGCCAAAATGCATCAGTCTCGGCACCAACGCAATGCCATTTTGACCAGTCCAGAAAGCCTCAAATAGCCGACCAGCCAACCACAGCCGCCACCAGAGAGCCAGTAGTATTACCTATAAAGAAGCCCAACACGCCTCCGTTCAGATAAACCACAAACAGAATAGTCAAAGCGGCGGTTGCTACTGTATTTGTGAGCATGACACCGATATAGGGCCAGGGCCGAAATAACAATCGATAAACCTCCGCGCTCTGCACGGCGGTTTGGGTCAGGAGTGTTCCAATAAAGCTAATTGCAAAATACATCCATGAAAGTTGGCCATTGAAAGAGAGATTATTAAATAAGGAGAAATAAGTACTGCCATTGCTACGATGACCATGCCCCATGTTAAGCGCGATTGTAGGATTCCTGAGATCAAGGCGCTTTGTGCCGACTTTCCATTCTCTTTTTGCTCGAAAAAATAAAAGGATTGGGCGGATCCATTCCCATTACCAAAACTGAGCCCAGTAAGCTACTGACAAGATTCAATGTTTCAATCGTGCCGTAAGCCGATGGCACGAAAATCCTGTATACAAGGCAAAAGAAAGAAGCTCAATCCTCCAGCAACTGCACCACCAATGCCATAAATGATCGAGTCTTTAAAGTTGTCTAAAGCGGATAGTCAGGGTTGACATTCAATAAATCCTTGATCTTTCTGCATCCGTAAAATTACCCTTTTATTTCTCAGGTAATAAATTTCGCCCGTGAAAGTATGCAAACCTTCACACATTGTTTTCAAACATTACTTAACAGATAAAAAAGCAAAATCAAAGGCGTTCGCAACCCACTCAGAGCCAAAGGAAGAAAGATGATCATCGTCTCGGTAGAGTGGAACACTATCAATGGCCACACGGCATTGATTTTCGATACATAAGGATCTCCAAGGTTCAACAAGTTGGAAACTGTATTTTTTTTCAAGTTCATTGAGTATGGCGAATGTCTTTTTTGTTCTAGCAAGATATTCATCCAAAGATGGAGCGATGATCTTATTTATGTCGCGCCCCGTCCGCAATGCAATAAAATCAGATGACGGCACATCATATCCGACCTAGGAATTGGAGAAACTACCTGTATATTAAGTCCAAGTTCTTCAAGGCTTCAATCGTCCTCTGCAATCCGACCTTGACAAAAGTGTCACTACTCGAGCCATCAGGCACTTCGTTCAAAGTGTCTTCTAGAACTATGTTTGGTCCGGTCTCTTGTTTATAGCAGGAATCTCCGACATAGACTGGCCAACGGCTAGCAAGAATTACCGTTGTAATTTCTGGATGCTCCAAAAGATAATTTAATCATCATTTCATTGTATGAAGGACATGGAATTACATTATCAGAGGATGATATATTGATACCAAGTAATGGCGGGCATCCCCTCCCGTATCGTAAAATACCCGAGACATCATTTTGGCCAGCTGCCAAGTCCACGGCTTTGCCAAGAGCTGCAGCGTGCGAATCTCCCCATAGGATAAAAGAAGCCGGTTGTGTTTTTGAATCAAGTTACAGGCGGGAGTTTCCATGTTGAGACTGTCATAATTGTCAACAACGCACTTTGTCGCATATAAATACTTTGTTTCCTGTTTTAAACTTTAAAAGGCACCGCTTCCTCGTTTGGGAAATCCATCGAAAATATAAACAGTAAGAGCCGGCAAGAGTATTACCGTCATTGCCGCCGCTGCAAAAGCATATACTTTTGAGGTGGAAATTCTTTTCTTTGAACGAAAAGGTGTCTCAATAAAACGCCAAGATACTATCGAGACAACAAAGATGATTACGAGCAAGACACTTACATCCAATAGAATTCATCGGGCGAATCAAATAGTACTTTGCAAACACAATCAAAGGCCAATGCCACAAATACAAGGAATAGGAGATCATCCCAACAAAAACCAACGGTTGCACACTAAGGATTTTTCCGGCAAGAGATTTTTCTGTCATATTACTAAAAATAACAAGAGCCGTTCTAAGACAGGAGGAATCGCAGTAAGGCCTGGAAAAGGAAATTGTCTGTATATAAGAATACTGGCATACCTATCATGAAAATGCCGATCAAGCCTAAAATTGTATTTATTTTTTTAATGGTTTTTCTAAAGGAAAAACATTTAACGCAAGGATGCCACCAATAAGCAATTCCCAAGCACGCAACTGCGCCAGATAGAACGCAGGAAGCGGATTGATATTGACTTCATAAACAGCTAAGCCTAGAGAAAACAAAGCAACCGTCACTAAAGCAAAGCACGTCCAAACTTTGCTCCTCTTTTGCAGTTCATCTCCAATAGTTTCCTCTTCGTTTGTGAGCAAAGTAAGTAAGTACAATCAGTAGCGGAGGGAAAACTATATAAAACTGTTCTTCTACAGCAAGTGACCAGGTGTGTAATAAAGGCTTCAAATATGAAGGCGCATCGAAATACCCTGCTTCTTGGGAAAGATTAATATTGGAAACAAAGAGCATGGTAGCAATCAAACTTTTGCTAAATGCTTTTTAAATTGTCCAGCATCATAAATCAGAAAACAAACTACTAGTGCAAAAAAGACCATACCAGTAAGTGCGGGAAGGATGCGGACAAATCCTGCGTTCATAAAACTTCATCAAAGTAAACTCATTTTCACGAATCTCACGCTCAATGATGGCAGTGATAAGGAAACCGGAAATTACAAAAAACACATCCACGCCAATATGACCTCCAGAAAAGGCGGCAAACCCAACATGATTTAGAATAACAGATAACACTGCAATAGCACGCAGCCCATCTATATCAGCACGATAGGGCACTTTCATATAACGCTAATTACAGGCTATCAGGATCAGTCTCAAACGCAAACAAAGAAAACTATGGGGTCAAAATGGTTTTCGGCAATTCATGTATGAATATTAGTAGAATTATCTTGAGAAACAATAATCACATAATTATGTGATATCAAGCGGAGGGAATTGCGCATCTGCCATCCCATCTTCTCGTACATCTTGATTACATTGGTATTTTCAGCAAGAGTCTTGGTGCGGCATTGAAAGACTTTTTGCGAACTCAAGTAATCCATGGCCGCTTTGACCAAAGCTTGGCCCAGGCCTTAATTCCGGAACTCCTGTTTTACAGCGATAAACACGATTTCACCCTGAATAGGATCAGGTTTTGAAAACAGGACAGACCAGAGTACTTCGAAACTTTTAAAAACATGGAGTGGGTTTCGCAATGCAGCACGCAAAGCATAGCAGGCAATCATGAACCACTGCTTACGCAACACATCATATGAAAACTGATCAGTTTCATGGGCAATGGTCACAAAACCGGCTCAGTTCCCTGCTGCTCAACCACTAGTGTCTGCGCATGTTTTGAAACAAGCGCGGCATGATAATAAACACGCTCGAGAAAATCCAATCCCAGTGAGGGCAAAAAATCATCAGGGAGGAACTCGAAGTAAAATCAAAGACCCAGGGAGGAAATATCGGAAGGCCGCGCAACCCGAATGGTCATTGATGAACGCCTGCCTCATTCCTTTCAGGATCAATTCCGCGCTCCCGCGGGCCGACATCTGCGTGTATTGGCAGATTGATCGTGGTCTGGCTGGCCAATCAGAGTGTTGGGAAATTCCATTTCCCCTGTATAGGCCCGATAAGCAGGCATATGTGGCACGCTATATTCGATCAACTGTCCAAGTTGTATGCCTTTATGTGCCAAAGCTTTCATCATGGCGATACGATCATTGACGCGGATTACATAATGAGAATCGGTTGCACCCTCCACAAGAGGCGGGAGGCTCAAATCCGTTAACTCCCTGCAAATGTTCCGTATAATACTCGGCATTTTCCTGGCGGGCGCGGAGGATCTCCGGAAACTTCTCCAACTGCGCCAATCCTACATTCGCTTCGATCGGCAGCATGTGTTCCTGAAAGTCCAGCGGGAAGTGCACCTTCTCATCGAGGTGATAAGCTTTGGTCAGGCTATTGAGGAAGGGCGTCTCCTCCTGCAGCCAGTAGACGAAGCCATACAGAGTATTGTTGAAGGCCGGGTAGGTCGCCGTCAGATATAAAGCACGCCGGAAGGATTTGCTGCCCGAAGGATGAATGAAATTCGCATCCCGCCATTGAAGCAGGCGGCTGGCCAGTGTCATCATCTGTGGCCAACATCCCACCAAATATTGAGGTGATCATCTTGCTGATGTTCAGCCCAAAGAGCGCCGCGTCCCCGGCTTTGACCACCGGCTTACCCTGCCATTCTCCACCAAAGGAATGTGCGCAATCCTGAATCACCCAGATCTTATGGCCGTAACGGGCTTCGGCGCGGCGTACGATCTCATCCAAGCGGTCGATATCCAAGGGATAACCAAACAGATGAGTAGCAAGAATAGGGCGAGTACGCTCGTTGATCGCCGCCTCTACCTGATCCAAATTCATGTTGTAGTCATGCAGGGAAACATCCACAAAACGAGGCCGGTTGCCGCTGAGCAAAGTGGCATGGGCCACAACAACACAAGTGTAGGCAGGCTGGATGATCTCTGCATCTTGAATGTCCAACGCTTTGAGGAGGGCCCACAATGCGGAACGGCCATAAGGATAGGCAATGGCATAACGCACATTGAACCGGCGTGCAAAGGCCTGCTCAAATTCATCACATTTGGATTTTTCCTGAACAGAGCAAGCAGTTCCTGAGAGTTTAAGAAAGGTTTCAGACGAGGGATCATTTATTCTCAATTAGAAACATTAAAAGAAAATTTATGCGATAGGGAAACAGCTCGCCCACGTTTCAAGAGTAAAAAACTGATGATCCTCGGCGAGAACATCCATGAGTTACAGGTTGGAAGAGCGCCAACTTTCGTTCCAAAGGCAGGCGCAAGGCGTGCGGCACATCTGACCCTGTCCATCTTGAGGAACTTGATAGGCAAGATCAGGATGGTTGTAATCTACAAAATCAGGAAAGAAGTGAAACTTGAAATGCAAAGGATGTTTAAAGGCCCGCAATGCACGCAGGCTGGCACAGAGAACAATCCAAGCCCGGTGGATACCAGGAAAGTGGCGAAGAACGGCAGGCGCAGCAAAGGCGTGACCGTGACTGGAAACTCAACAAGCCCATCCCTGCCCTTTTGAGCAAGACTGCTTTGACTGGTCTGGTATGGAATGGTGGGAGCAAACATATAGCGAAGATGTCCCAGCGTGGTGCGGTCTGCCTCGGATCGTCCACGCATGGTGTACCAGTGCATGAACTTGAGCAACGGCATAAGAGAGGTGGGATGCAAGGATAAATCGTATAAATAGCTGCGCTTCTTTAGAATGGCCAAGGCATCATTGCCCACATTCCAACCCGGCGAACGGAAACCAACGGGGCGTTTGCCAATAACCTGCAAACAGATTTCCTCCATCCTGGCAAGTTCCCCATCCTTTTGCTCCATACTCAACAGACGGAATCCCTGAGCGTGGGTCATTGTATGGTTGGCGATCTCATGCCCGGCTTCCGCCATGGCACATATCGCAGGTTGGTTCTCGACATGGCGCATATCGTTGCCAACCATAAAGAGCGTGGCACGCACGCCATAGGGCTCCAGAAAACGATGGAAGTTTTCCAATCCCATGCGCATTTCGCACCCGCGTATATCCGCACGCGACGACACCCCTGTCCCTTGTAGATGTCTTCGAGACTATCGATATCACTGGTGATGGCGGCGGGAAGCTGGCTCAAATTGTTACCTGCGCTTCAAAAACCTTGTCCTTATTCAGAAGCTCAACCGCTACCGTGGCGCCCCCTGAACTCGCTGCGTTTTCATTCTCAAAATATTTGGCCGAAGCCATGTGAATGGAGACGAAAGGGCGTCCATAGGATAACCAACTTAACTGCAGGGAGCCGTCCAGATGGATAAGATCCTGGACCTAAATGGATCCCCACTGAAAAAAGGACTGTCCGTTTCAATCGCAGGGGAAGTTGTTTCTTACCTATGATCAGCAAACTCGCCAGGATGGATTTCACCCAATTCCCCAGCGCGATGCTTCGCATCACCGTGAGGATAAGGATACGCAACAAAACAAACCGCCATGGATCCGGGTAAACTTCGCCGCATCTCATAGAGGAGGGACTTCCAGGGCAATGGAATTTTCATCCACAGTAACCAGACGACCTGGCACTGTCATCTGGGTGGTCAGCCAACGTCTATTTTTATCCTGTCCGACATAACCCGCATCATTCCAAATGATGCCTTTTTCATTACGATCAAATACTTTCAACACACCACCAGTTGCCAGTCCCCATGACTGCGTAGTATCGCGTGGTGCCACGTACAAACAAACCAGCCTCCGAAAGTTCACGCACACAACCTCCTGCTCACAAGGCAACATAGGCAAATCATCGATTTCTGGAGAGGTTGCATCCAACGCCAGTAAATAACTCGAAAGCAACGGAGCAAGATTTCCCATATCCACATCTTGAATGGTGGTTGTGCGATGTTCAGTAATCGACCTGAGCATGAAGCGGGTCATACTGGCGGCCAAAGGAAATTCGTCTGCCAACAGAGCCAGACCACCAGGATAGTAAAGCGCTGTGCGGCGGCTGCCATATTCACCAGCACAGGTACCATCTGGGTGAACAAAAAAAGCAAGAAACATGGATCGCCCGCTCCAAAGCCATGCGTAATTCAGACGTGGGATGTTGTCGATATACCTGTGCAAGATAATACATGCAAAGGGATTGGTATCCGGGGTCCGCCCTCGTATTCTGTAAACCAGCCTTCGGAGGATTGATGGGCAAGAACCGTTGCTATCAGCACATCGGCATGTGAGGTAAATCGCGGCTCCGAGAATAATTCCGCGGCTTTATAAAGGGAAAGCGCCCCACCGGCCAGATGGTTGGCGATGTGCCCGTGAGTTTCCTTATGTGTACACAAAAATTCTGCGGCACGACGAAGGACAGCCTGACAATCATTTCGATCTGCTTCAGGCAGTCGGTCCGAAGTGATGTGCAGGGCTTCCAACATAGGGTGAACAAGAAAAGCCGTAGCTCCAAAGCTATGCTCATTGGGAAACGCCTGGTCGAAGGAGCCATCCTTATGCTAAATCGTCGCGGCGAAACGCAAGCCCATGGAAACGGAATCAACCAGAGTGGCCTCAAGTTCCGGGTTCGGCCTGGAATTCTTCAGAACCACGCCAATGGATAAACATTGCGCTGAAACGTTGCTTCAGGAAAATCGATCAGCTTCCACCCCCAATAGCGACGGTCGAAGCAGCCTAGCGTCCGGCTGAACGGATCACGGTCCTGAGCGCTGAGCAGGTGACGGCAAGCTGTTTCAACCAGCGGCAAGAGAACGGTAGTTTCCATCAAGGAAAGTCTGCATCCAGATTTCAAGCGAGAGCAATCCCCACACATTGCGACCCAAGGCACGTTCAGTATCAAGCAGGCTGTCTACATCCACACCCTGCAAAAAGCCATTCCGACGGGCCCGCAAACTAGAAAGAGTAGCATGTACAAAATCCCGCACGGGATTCCGCGCATACCATTCGTTGAGGGGTACCGGGAATCCCATTTGTCTTTCCGGTTATAAATCTGATCGGGAACAACGTGCTCAACCACCTTCCCGAAAAACATGCTTCGAACGTCCACCTTTATACTTGATCTTGGGTGGCATGGAAGCAACCAATTCGGCAATGCGATGATCCAGCAAAGGTACACACGCAATTCCAGAGAAACAGCCATGCTGGTGCGATCTTCCACGTGCAGGAGCGCCGGCAAAAGAGTCAACATATCGAAACGTGTCATCTTATTGATATAGGAACCGAGCCGACCTTCATTGAATAAATCGCAATACGCATCTCTAGGCAAATAACCATGACTGCCTGCCAGAGAGTGCTGGTTGTACGAAGCGATGCATTTCATTGCCGCGATTCACCAAGCGGAAATATCTTTCATCCGGTGTATCGAACAATCCATCCGACCAGAAATATCGTAGCATGGGCTGATAGCCCTGCAACTGTTGCAAGTTCGGCAGGATGAACTCGAAGGTCACCACATATTTTCCTCTTCCTGCGGGCCTTAAATCCCACCCCAATACATTCCTCCAGATAGGCCACAAGATAACGACTGTATCCACCAAAGATTTCATCACCGCCTTGTCCACCTAGAACCACCTTCACATTCTGGCTGGCCAATTTGGAAACAAAATACTGAGGGAATAAGCCTGGCCCGGCGGCTGGTTCATCCATGTGATAGATAAGATTTGGCAGAACATCCACAAAATCCTGAGCACCGGGATACGTTTCATGATGAACTGTACCATGTGCTTCAGCCATCAAACGCGCGTAATAAGTTTCATCGTACCGCGGACATCCTTGAAGCCACCGGTAAATGTATGAATGGGCGCGTCCAGTAAAGAAGCGGCCAGAGAAGCCACTGTGGAAGAATCCGAACCTCCACTGAGATGTGCGCCTACGGGCACATCTGCACGCAACTGGATGCGTACCGCATCTTCCAACAAACGCAAAAGCTGTTGTTGGAAATACTCCTCGGTATGGTCCGTATCGATCTGAAAATCAAGGCCCCAATATCTTTGAATTGACATCGAACCATCAGGCTTCAGCGTCAAGGAGTGACCCGGCAAAAGCTTATTTACGCCTTTGAAAAGAGTCTTCTCTCCTAGGCAAAACTGGAAGGTAAGGTAATCGGCCAGCGCATCCTGATTGAGTTCCGGCAGCAAACCATCGTAGGCCAACAAAGCCTTAATTTCAGAGCCAAAGATAAACGTATTGTCATCCGCGGCATAGTAGAAGGGTTTAATGCCGAAATGGTCACGTGCGGCAAAGAGTGTTTGCTCACGTCGATCCCAGATCACAAAAGCAAACATGCCGTTCAACTTCGACACGCACTTCGGACCTTCATCTTCATAAAGGTGAAGGATGACTTCGGTATCAGAATTTGATTGTAGTTTGTGTCCACGTTGAACGATCTGCTGGCGGAGTTCCTGATAGTTGTAAATTTCCCCGTTGAAAATGATCCATAGACGCTCATCTTCATTGGTCATTGGCTGATGTCCCGCCGATGACAAGTCAATAATGCTCAAGCGTTTATGTGCAAATCCGAGCGGACCATCTGTATAGAAGCCTTCATCATCGGGACCGCGATAACGGATGGTATGCGCCATGCGTTCCAACAAACCCTGCTGTAAAGATCGATTCGAATCAAAGTGGAGAACACCACAAATACCACACATCTAAACCTCTATTTTTTCTTACAAACTAATCCGACTGACTGTGTGTCGATAAAGCGAATATGAACCAAATTTTTCAACCGCCTGGGCACGATCTTTTCGATACAGTTCCCGTAATCCCCGATATTGACTGACCCAACCTCCAAACGGCCAGTGATATAGCAAAGCCATTAATAAATATCCCAGTGTGGTAACACTGCTGACCATTTTGCTGGGTCCGCCCTTTTTATCGTAGCGCAAAACGAAAGGCACCTCTGCAAAACGACAGCCTAACACGTGAAGTTTTACGATCATCTCCAGGGTGGAGGTAAATCCTAAGCCACGCAGTTGAATAAAATTATTTCCGAAAATACGAATGGCGTCTTGAATGACATAGGCGCGATAAGCCCGGTAGCCGCAGGAGTAATCCTGAGTTCCCGGAATCCGGAACACGAACTGCATAAACAAGTTCGCCGCACGGCTGATGACCGCACGATACCCATCCACGCCCATCTGTCCCCCACCGGGCTGAAACCGGGAAGTGTTTACAACATCGTAACCGTCATTCAACTTGGCGATCAAATCAAAGATGTAATCCGGCTCATGCGTATTATCTGCTTCCACACGCACAATCACATCCGCGGGATCACCCTGTCTGGCAATGAATTCAAATCCATCACGCTCCGTTTCACCCAAGCCTCGATTAATGGGATGTCTGATCACATCCAAAGGCAATTTCTCACGGAATTCTTCCAGAATATCTGGAGTACGATCCATGCTGCCATCATCGACAACCACGATACGATGCGCAACGTTTTTATCTTCCAAGGCCGCGTCCACTTTGGGAAGTAATAACGGAAGATCGTTCTCCTCATTGTAGGCAGGAATGAAAATCCAAATCATCTAAACGCCTATTATCCTTTACCAATACTGGAAAATATCAACTCGGCCTCCCTTGCCTTGGCAGGATCATACACATGCCTGCCATCCACCAGGATAGGCAAATGTAAAGCCGACTTGAGTTTTGCGAGATCAAGTTTGCGGTAAGCGCTATGCGCCACCATCACAATGGCCGCGTCACAACCCTGGATCTTCTCCATGACATCTCCGGCATATTCGGGGATCCAGGGATCATGGATGACCGGTTTCGCGCCCAGCTCGTGCAATCGCTTCACCAATATCTCGCTGGGACTATTACGGGTATCGTCACTGTCTTCAAGATAAGCATAACCAAGCACCGCGACCTTGGCGCCAACTAACTCACACCCAGCTTTAGCCAACGCAGTCTTCAACAGATCGATCACATGCAAGGGCATCGAATCATTGATCGCCCGCGCGGCGGGAATCAGGCGCAGGGGCACATTCTTATCCTTCGCACCATAGGCCAGCAGCCACGGGTCCTTGGGAATACAATGTCCGCCCACGCCTGCGCCGGGCAGATGCATCTGCCGCATGGGACTCTTATTGACCAGTTCGCGCACCTTCCACACGTCCCCGCCCACTGCCTCACAGATCAGTGCCACTTCGTTGGCAAAGGCGATCTGCACATCCCGATAGGCATTCTCTGCCGTCTTGACCAGTTCGGCAGTCACGCAATCGGCCGGGTCGAGATCCGCATTCACAATATGCCGGTAGAGTGCAATCATCGTCCCTGAGGTTTCCGGCGTCATGCCGCCTGTCACGCGGCTGAGCGTTTTCAGGTTTTTAAGTAGTTTGCCCGGCATCACTCGTTCCGGGCAAACTCCAAGATAAAAGCCTTGATTAAGCTGCCTGCCGTCATACCCTGCGAGCAAAGGTAAGACCACTCCGTTCATTGTGCCGGGTGCAATGGTCGACTCAACGATCACCAAAGTACCCTCTTTGAGCACGGGTCCCAGACTTTGGAGAGCGGCTCGCAGCGCGGCGTAACGGGGGACATTGTGTTCATCCACCGGAGTTTCCACATCGATCAGGATCACATCACAATCTTTTAGATGATCGTAATCGGTGGTAGCTCGTAATCGTCCCGATTCCACGACCGAGGCCAATAGCTCTGCCAGTCCCGGTTCATCTCCTTCGATGGGATTGATCCCGCGATTGATCTTGTCCACGCGTGCGGCCAGGATATCGACACCAGTGACCTCGAAGCCCGCCTCGGCGAACATGGCGGCCACCGGCAGGCCGACATAACCCAATCCGATCACGGCCAGCCGCGCTGATTTATTTTCGATCTTCTCGTGGAGTTCTTCCAGTTTCATTTGTATTCAATCACCTGATGTCGCTGCCCGGATTCAACCAAGGCCAGTGAGATCTTGAGCGCGGCCAGCCCGTCTTCGCCGGAAACAGGCATGGCCTGTCCCTGCTGAATAGCCTTGAGGAAGGCCTGCAACTCGGCTTTCAAAGGTTCGAAGCGCGGGATGGCGTAACGCGTCATGCTGCCTTCGCTCACACCTCGCAAGGTTTGCAGTGCAGCCCATTGGATATCTTTGGCTTGCGCGTTCTCATAGAAGTACAGATCCTGGGTCAGGTCATCCACCCGGAACATGCCGCGCTCTCCCAACACGAGAGTCTCACGTACTTTGGTTGGGGTCAGCCAGTTGATCTCGAGGCTGCCGGTCACACCATCCGTGAAGCGCAGGATGGCCCAAAGCAAATCCTCATGCTCGGTATGGATGCGCCGCTCGGTCTCGGCGTACAGGCGGACGGGGTCGCACCCCACCAGGAAACGCATCAGGTCCACATCATGCGGCGCCAGGTCCACCACCACGCCCACATCCCGGATGCGAGCCGGGAAGGGTCCCGCCCTGCGGCAGAACACCTGAAAGATGCGTCCCACCTCACCGGCCTCCAGCTTTTGTTTGAGCGCCTGCATGGCCGGGTTGAAGCGAACGATATGCCCCACCATCAGTTGACGGCCCAATTCTTTGGCCCTGGCGATCAAGCGCTGGCTTTCCTCCACGGTAGCCGCGATGGGTTTCTCCATCAATACATGCGCGCCGGATTCCAGCGCGACCATACCCACCTCTTCATGCAGAACCGTCGGCACGGCTATCGAGACGGCCTCGGGTCTTTCCTTTTCCAGCATGAGGCGGTAATCGGTATAAGCGTGCGCGCCATGTTTTTGCGCCGTCGCTTCGGCCAGGTTTCCATCCGCATCCGCGACCGCAACCAGTTCTGCTTCCGGTATCTCGCTATAGACGCGGGCATGGTTCCTGCCCATCGAACCTACGCCGATGACTGCGACTTTCATGCTCCGTGCTCCATGAACTCGTTGACGGTGGAAACGACGGTCTCCAGATCCGAGGCGCTGAGCGCGGGATGCACCGGCAGGGACAACACTTCGGCCGTGGCGTGTTCGGTCTCGGGTAGGCTGTCGTGATAACCCAGGTCCTTAACGTAAAAACTCTGCTGATGAATCGGCACTGGATAATACACTTCGCAGCCGACGCCGTGATCGTTCAAATAGGTACGGAGCGCGTCCCGCTTCCCATCCGCAACTCGAACTGTGTACTGATGAAAAACGTGAGTTTGCCCCTCGGGCACGAACGGCACAACGACGCCCTTCAGATTTTCGCTCAGGAATTTGGCGTTGGCCTGACGCCGGGCGTTGAATTTCTCCAGCTTCTTCAATTGCTCCAGCCCGATCGCGGCGTGGATATCGGTCATGCGGAAGTTGTAGCCGAGTTCATCATGATAATAGCGTCGGCGCATGCCATGCTGGCGGAGCACGCGGCACTCTTCATCGATGGCTGGGTCCCTGGTGGTGATCATGCCGCCTTCGGCAGAGGTCATGTTCTTGGTTGGATAAAGAGAGAACGTTCCGGTTCCAAAGGAGCCGACTTTGCGTCCCTTGTATTCGGCGCCATGACTCTGACAGGCGTCCTCGATCACGGCCAGGCCATGCTGCCCGGCGATCTTCATGATCGGGTCCATATCACAGGCCAGTCCATAAAGATGCACGGGCAAAATGGCTTTGGTATTCTTCGTAATGGCTGCTTCGATCCTGGATGGATCCAGATTGAAGGTACCCGGATCGATATCCACGAACACCGGTTTCGCACCTGTGAACAGGATGCTATTAGCCGAAGCGATAAAGGTGAAGGCCGAAGTGATCACTTCATCACCCGGGCCAATGCCGTGCGCCAGCAGCGCAACATGCAAAGCAGTGGTACCGGAGGTGGTGGCGATGGCATGAGGAACATTACACATTTGCGCAAAGCCTTCTTCAAAAGCTTTGACGCGCGGACCCTGGGCAATGATGCCCAAATCCAATACTTCCATTACAGCCTGTTTTTCTTCATCCCCGATTTGTGGTTTTGCCATGTAAATCATTTGATGCTCTCCCAATTTTCGCTGGAAACTTCGATCGTGCGTCCGCACTTCGGACATTTCGCCGCGATGGACTCACCGGTTTGAGATTCTTTTTCGACCAACTCGCCACAGGCACATACAAAGCCGCGCAGGCGGGCCGGGTTGCCATAGACCAGGCCATGCGCGGGCACGTCCCGCGTCACCACGCTGCCGGAGCCGACCATGGCCCATTCACCGATGGTAATGCCGCAGCGGATGGTGGAATTTGCACCGAGCGCCGCGCCGCGTTGAATGCGCGTCTCGCTCAATACCCAATCATCCGCCGCTTTGAGCGATCCATCCGGGTTGATGGCCCACGGCCGCATATCGTTGGTGAAGCAGACGTGCGGTCCTACAAAGACGCCGTCCTCGATCGCCACCCCGTGGTACACGGAAACATAATTCTGGATCTTTACATTGTCCCCGATCGGCACACCGGCATCCACGTAAACTCCCTTGCCAATGATACAGTTACTGCCGATCTTTGCACCCTCCCGAACCTGCGCATGATGCCAGACACTTGAGCCCTCGCCAATCTGGACCTGATCTGAGACTTCGGCCGTCGGATGAATACGAATTCCCATGGTTCATTCCTTTTGTTCTATGAATATCTGCGGTTCATTCCGCGGTGGTTATGATGCAGTAGTTTTGCCCGTCTACCTTTATGATCGTGCCATCCGGTGTTTCCAGCAAGCGAAGGCCGGCCTCGATGCAGGTCAGCCGCAGGATGTCCATCATCTCATCCTCGCCTTCCAGGAAAACCTGTTTGGTGTCTTTTTTCTTGAGTTCTGTTACCAATGTTTTGGCTTTCTCACGAAAATCACTGTAAACCTTGAGCGAGTCGCGCGCATACAGCAGGGCCCTTTGGGTAAAGACGGCCATACCTTCAGGCGTCAGATCATATTTCAAACGTGTCCGGTCGAGGTGGGAAACTTTGATCCAGCCTCTCTGGATGAGCCGCTTGATATACCAGTTCACACTACCAACCGCAATGTTCAGATGGTTGGAGAGACTGGCCTGGGTAACCAGAGGGTCCTGGGCGATTTCGTTCAGTAGTTCGTACTCGTGTTGTTTTATGTCACTCATAGGTTGAGAATTCAATTTCTGAATTCTCACACACAAAACTGGCTTTGTCAAGTGATTTATTTCACAAGCAAGACGCTATTTCAATTCATGAAAAAGAATGTCGCTAATTTGATCAGCCGCATGTCCAGCTCCGTACAATGCGGGCCGTTGCCCCGTTGGGTGCCAGTCAGCAAAGGCTGCCTGGATCGCAGACCCATCCACGCCAGCCAAACGATTCCAGCCGGATGAAACAGTTTCCACCCATTCCGTTTCCTCACGCAGGGTAATGCAACGCACCCCCAGCAAAAAAGCTTCCTTTTGCATGCCGCCTAAGTCGGTCAGGATGCAATTGGCGTTTTCCTGTAAGACCAAAATATCGAAATACCCTTGAGGTTCCGTCAGCAGGACATTCTCACCGGTAGTCAATCCCCATTCGCCGATCATCTTACGTGTCCGCGGATGTAGCGGAAAAACAACCCGCGTCGGCAGCACGCCCAAAGCATTCAGGATCGAACGCATCCGCTCGGGATGATCCGTGTTGGCCGCGCGATGGACCGTCGCCAGGGCATACTCCCCTTGGGTCAGTCCCAACTCTAAGAGGATGTTTGAACGCTCACGCGCCACTTTTAGATTATACAAAAGTGCATCATACATGACATCTCCCACACGGTGCACTCCGTTTGAAATTCCCTCCCGGCCCAGATTCGCCACGGCGGTGTCCGTGGGACAGAACAACAAACTGGATACATGATCCGTCAAGACACGGTTGATCTCCTCGGGCATCGCCCGGTTATAGGAACGCAGGCCTGCCTCCACATGCGCCAGTGGAATCCCGGCTTTGGCCGCGGTCAACGCGCCCGCCAGGGTGGAGTTGGTATCCCCGTAGACCAGAACGCAATCGATCGCCACCTGATTGAATACTTTCTCCAACTCGATGAGCATCCTGCCGGTCTGTTCGCTGTGTCCGCCACCGCCGATGCCCAGGTTGAAATCGGGCGGGCGTATTTCCATCTCCTTGAAAAATATCTCGGACATGCCATAGTCGTAATGCTGGCCGGTATGGATCAACACTTCCTTGAAATGAGAAGTCAGCGCACGAGACACAGGCGCTGACTTGATAAACTGGGGCCGCGCACCCACAACGGAAGCCACGGTCTTGGTTTTATGAGAGTTCATGATTTCAAATTTATACTTGGACTGAGTATTCCTGTACAGCCTCGATCACGCGCAACTGCTCGTCCTCGGTCATGTTGGTGTAGAAAGGCAGCCGCAATAACTGGTCACTGACGCGCTCGGTCACGGGGCAATCGCCAACCTTGCCACCATAACTTTCTCCCATGGGAGAGAGATGTAACGGCAGGTAATGGAAGACCGCATGGACATTGCGTTCTTTCAAATGCGCGATGGCAGCCTGTCGTGCTTCCAGGTTCGGGAAGAGCAGATAAAACATGTGATAGGTCTGCTCACAATGCGCCGGAACAAAAGGTAATTGTACATTATTCTCTTCCGCCCAGGCACCCAATTCCTTGTAGTATGTTTCCCAGATTCGCTGGCGGGAGGACTGGATTTGCTGGCGTGCTTCCAGTTGCGCCAGCAGGAAAGCGGCCAGCATATCTGATGGCAGATAGCTTGAACCGACACTCACCCAGGTATATTTATCCACCTGGCCGCGGAAAAAGCGACTGCGATTCGTGCCTTTTTCCCGCAGGATCTCAGCCGCCTCGATCAACTGTTCATCGTTGATCAACAGTGCGCCGCCCTCACCGGAAGTGAAGTTCTTGGTCTCGTGGAAACTCTGGGTGGCCAGCGCGCCGAAAGTGCCCAGATACTTTCCTTTGTATTTTCCAAAGAGGCCATGCGCGTTATCCTCGACCACCGGAAGCTGGTGACGATTGGCGATCTCAATGATCGCATCCATTTCACAGCCGACACCTGCATAATGAACCACCACGATGGCGCGCGTCCGAGACGTGATCAGCCTCTCCAGCCTGGATTCGTCCAAATTAAGGGTATCCGGCCGGATGTCGGCGAAGACCGGTGTCGCACCGCGCAGCACAAAAGCATTGATGGTCGAGACAAAGGTGAAAGACGGTACGATCACCTCATCCCCCTTTTTCAAATCCAGCAGCAGCGCCGACATTTCCAGCGCGTGCGTACAGGAGGTGGTCAATAGAACTTTGGGCACACCCAAAGCTTCCTCCAGCAAGGCGTGACTCTTTTTGGTAAACGGCCCGTCACCGGAAATGTGATCGTTCTGTAGGGCCTGCTGGATATATTCATTTTCCTTGCCAACAAAGGTTGGTTTGTTAAAGGGAATGGACATGCGTATGGATTCCTATGAATGCCCCTCGGCTTGATCCGCCAATGCCAGCACATACTCCCCATACGAATTGCCCGAAAGCGCCTTCGCCAGTTCACATAATTGCTCTCTGGAGATATAACCCATTCGATAAGCGATCTCCTCCGGACAGGAGATCATCAGTCCCTGACGTTGTTGGATGGCTTCGATGAAAGTGGCGGCTTGCAGCAGGGAATCGTGAGTGCCCGCATCCAGCCAGGCCACACCACGACCGAAAATTTTCGCTCTTAACTGTTCCTTTTCCATGTAGACCTTATTGAGGTCCGTGATCTCAAGTTCACCGCGCCTGGAGGGTTGTAAATTCTCCGCAATCTGCACTACCTGATCATCATAAAAATAAATCCCCGGGACGGCATAACTGGACCTGGGTTTGGCAGGTTTTTCCTCCAGGCTTAATACTTTTTCATTGGCATCGAATTCGACCACCCCATAACGTTCCGGGTCATTGACCTTATACCCAAAAATGGTCGCACCTTCCTTGAGTGCAGCGCACTCCTGCAACAGGGAGATCATCCCCTCCCCATAGAGAATATTATCTCCCAGCATCAAACACACCGGGCTGTTGCCAATGAACTCGCGTCCTACCAGGAAGGCATCTGCCAGACCACGCGGTTCACTTTGCTCGGCATATTCGAAACGCAAGCCCCATTGGGAACCGTCTTTGAGGAGGTCTCGGAAAAGCGGCAGGGCCTCCGGCGAACTGATAATCAGGATCTCGCGTATCCCGGCCAGCATGAGCATCGAAAGCGGATAATAGATCATCGGCTTGTCATAGACCGGCAACATTTGTTTGCTGATGGCAATGGTCAATGGATAAAGACGCGTGCCCTTGCCGCCTGCCAGGATAATTCCCTTCATTTCGCCTCCTTTTCGGCACGCCAGGCATAATTCTTTTCGATCCACTCTCCATAAGAACCACCGCTGGCCTGGTCCACCCATTTGGGATGGGAAAGATACCACTCGATCGTTTGGCGCAGTCCCGCTTCAAACCCTACCTCCGGCTGCCAGCCCAACTCACGCTGTATCTTGACCGAATCGATCGCGTAGCGACGATCATGTCCCGGGCGGTCGGCCACAAAGCGGATCAGCTCCTTATAACTTTTCAAGCCCTGCTCACGTAATTGAGGCACCTCGACGAGCGGCGCCACCTCATCCAGGATCGTGCAGATCTGATGGATGAGATCGATATTCTTCTGCTCATTCCCCCCACCAATGGCATAGACTTCTCCAGGCGTACCCTTTTCGAAGGCCAGCTTCACCGCCCGGCAGTGATCCTCCACATAGATCCAATCGCGCACATTCAAGCCATCACCATAGACAGGCAGCGCCTTGCCCGATAGCGCGTTCAGGATCATCAAGGGAATCACCTTCTCGGGAAACTGGTAGGGACCATAATTATTGGAACAATTCGTAATGATGGTGGGCAAACCATAGGTATGATGAAAGGCACGCACAAAATGATCGCTGGAGGCCTTGGAAGCGGAATATGGAGAATTCGGCGCGTAGGGTGTCTCTTCGGTGAAATAACCTTCCGAACCCAGCGAACCGAAGACCTCGTCCGTGGAAACATGCAGGAAGCGGAACGTGCTTTTCAAATCGTCAGATAAATCTTTCCAATAGGCGCGCGCCGCTTCCAGCAGAATATATGTACCAACCACATTCGTTTGGATGAATTCCTCGGCGTACACGATGGAGCGATCCACGTGCGACTCGGCCGCAAAATGGAGGATACCGGCCGGCTGATGCTGCGTGAACAAAGATGCAACCAGTTCACGGTCTGTAATATTGCCCTTGACAAATACATAGTCTGGGTTGCCATCCAGGTCTTCCAGAGAAAATGGATTGGCCGCGTAGGTGAGGGCATCCAGATTCACAACGCGATACTGTCCGCTGCCAAGTAACAACCGGACCATGTTCGTGCCAATGAAACCGTTGCCGCCCGTGAGGAGTATGGTTCTTTTTTGTGTCATATTCATCCCATGACGTTAAACCAGCAAATAGGCAACACCCTGTCCAGAAATCATACCGATGAAAGTGGAGATTGCCGCGTCAAAATTTCCCGAGCATAAAGGCCATTCCGCCTGTTCCAGGAAAAAAGAAACATGATTATTTCTTTACAATTTCTGTGAAGAGCCGCTCATATTCATCTACAACCCGATCGATATCGAAGTCCACAGCCTTTTTCAGGCTGGACTTACGGAAGGCAAGCAGACGCTGTCGGTCAGACAATAATTCACCCAGCCGGACAACAAATCTTGCAGTATCCTGCCGATCCACCAGATAACCATTTTCGCCATCTGCCACCAGATCCACGAAACCTCCGGCGCGGCTTGCAACGATGGCAAGTCCCCTCGAAAGCGCCTGGACGCCCACCACTGGCAATCCTTCGGACAGGGATGGCATGAACAAGATATCGCTTTGCTCGAACCACTCCAACACCTGCTCGGGTACGATCCAGCCTGTCAGTTTGAACCGATCTTCAAGGGATTGCGCTTCGATCTCCTGTTTCACTTCCGGCATCAATGGGCCATCTCCAATCATCACACATTCCCAGGGAAGATCCTTTAATTCCTTGAGAATGCGGACAACCTGCACAGGATCCTTCTGGGCCATAAAGCGGCCGGCAAAAACCAATCGCGGACAATCATTCACCTGCACAGGCTCGGACGCGGAACAATTCAAATCGATCCCATTTGGAATCACCTGGATGTCTTGATCGTAATTCCGCAAGGCAAGCTGACGGGTGAACTCGCTCACTGCTACGATCCGCGCAGCACGGCTCCAAATCCCGGGAGTAAACGGGAAAACCAAACGGAACCATGTACCAGTCTTTTCCGGGACACCGCCCGGCACGTCTCCTAGCTGGATCGTAAGCAGATAGGGCAGGCGATAGAGTTTGGCAAGCAGCCAGGCCAGGGCGCCGCCCGGCACTGCAAAATGCACGTGGATTACATCTGGCTGGAAATCTTTCATCAAACGACGTGCAGACCAAAGTCCCCCGAGAACGTAGAGTGCCATCGAAAGAAAACTTGCCCGGTAGGGTTGAGTCCGCAGGCAGGGCACGCGGGTGATCTGACAGCCATCGCGTTCTTCTTCCCGTGGCATTCCTGAAAGATGAGAGGTCAAAACGTGAATCTGATGCCCCCGTTTTGCGAGCACGCGGCAGATCAATTCTGCTGCCGCGCCCACCGCCGCCGCCGATCGGCGGATATTCATGATTTAAAACCAGGATCTGCATCAATACTCCTGTGCATCGATGTTAAACTTTTCTCGAATGGTATAGGTTGGTTTCTTCTGTGACTCATGATAGGTACGTGCCAGCAATTCGGCGATCAGTCCCATCAGGATGGATTGAAATCCCAGGATGAAAAACATCACGCCCAATTGAAAGAGCGGAGAGCCGAGCACCGCTACATGTTCCAGTACGCGGCGAATAAACAAATAAGCCAACAGCACACTACCACCAAAGATGAGCAGCAAACCGGTGCCGCCGAACAAGCGCATGGGCTTATGAGAATAATCGAGCAAAAACTTCACCGTGAACAGATCCAGGATCACCTTCGCGGTCCTTTCCAGGCCGTACTTTGCCTGCCCAAATTTGCGGGGATGATGATGGACAGGAAGCTCAGTGATGCGTGCACCGATGGAATGTGCGAATACTGGAATGAAGCGATGCATTTCCCCGTATAAACGGAATCCCGCCAGCGCGTCGCGGCGATAGGCCTTGAGCGTGCAGCCGTAATCGTGCAAGTGCACACCCGTCACCCAGGAGATCAGTCCATTGGCCAGGTTCGAAGGTAACGTACGGGTGATGAAATTATCCTGGCGGTCTTTCCGCCAGCCGCTTACCAGATCATAGCCTTCATCGAGTTTTGCCAGCAGCAACGGGATATCCGCCGGGTCATTCTGCAGATCGGCATCCAGCAGGACGATGGTCTGCCCTGCAGCGTGATCGATACCCGCAGAAATGGCTGCGGTCTGCCCAAAGTTCCGACGGAAGACCACGGCGCGTACGTGCTCGGGGTTGGCCTGCACCAGAGATTTCAAAACAGGCAAGCTGCCATCGCGGCTACCATCGTCCACAAAGATCACTTCCCACGTTTTCCCCAATGGATTTAATGACTTACAAATCGCTTCCATCAGCGGAGGCAGGTTTTCTTCCTCGTTGTAGACAGGAACGATGAGCGACAAGTCAGGTGTCATCTATGATTTCTTTTTACGCGTTCCAGGTCCGCATCCACCATCATGGTGACCAGTTCCTTGAAACTGACGGCGGGTTCCCAGCCGAGTATCGAGCGCGCTTTGGATGGATCCGCCATCAATAAGTCCACTTCTGCGGGACGATAGAAGCGTTCATCCTGGATAACGAAATCGTTGTAGTCCAGGCCAACGTGACTGAAAGCAATCTCACAAAACTCGCGCACCGAATGATCCTCCCCCATGCCAATCACGAAGTTATCGGGTTTGTCGTATTGCAGCATACGCCACATGGCTTCGACATAATCGCCAGCGAAGCCCCAATCGCGTTGCGCTTCCAGGTTTCCCAGGCGCAGTTCCTTTGCCAGACCGAGTTTGATACGCGCCACCCCGTCTGCGATCTTGCGCGTGACAAATTCCATGCCGCGGCGCGGGCTTTCATGGTTGAACAAGATGCCCGACACGGCAAACATGCCAAAGGATTCACGGTAGTTCACCGTGATCCAATGACCATAAACCTTTGCCACGCCATAGGGGCTGCGCGGATAGAAGGGTGTGGTCTCACATTGCGGCACCTGGACAACCTTCCCGAACATTTCACTGGATGAAGCCTGGTAAAAACGAATCCTGGGGTTCACAAAGCGGATCGCTTCCAACATGCGCGTGACACCCAGTGCAGTAATGTCGCCGGTCAACGCCGGTTGATTCCAGGAAGTTGGCACAAAGGATTGCGCGGCCAGATTATATACTTCAGTAGGTTCGTATTCTTCCAACAGGGAAAGCAGGGAACCTTGATCGTGCAAATCACCTTGAACAACAGAAATACTATCCAGTAAATGCTCAATGCGCTCAGAGGTGACAGTGCTGGAGCGCCGGGCCACGCCAATGACACGATATCCTTTTGATAGCAGCAGCTCGGCCAGATAGGAACCATCCTGTCCCGTGATTCCTGTTATGAGAGCAGTGGGCATTGAGTCTCCTTAATTCAAAATTCAACGACTGAATTATAAACTTACATTCCTCGCTGTCAAGCGCGGCTTCCAGCGCTTTTCCGATCCCGCCACCACGCCACTCCGAGAATCAGCCCCCACAAAAGCAAGATCAAGCCAATCATGGCAGCAAAGGGTAATTGTCCACCCCAACGAAAATAACGGCTGGCGTACCATTGAGTAAAGACCAGCACGAATACGGCTTCCATGGCAACGATTCTCGACAGCCATGCATGGCGCGTTTGCTGCCACCAGACCCAAACATAGCCTGCCAGCAAAGCTTGCCACACGAGCAGGATGGTCCGATAACGAGGATTATCCCAAAGGTCGCCGCCGCCTCGTAAGGCGGCCAACAGAATCCAGGCCCAAACCAGAAGCGACAACCAGAGCAGGAGGCTTCGGCTCGCCTCAGCCCGCTTCGTTCCGGTCCCAGGGCTGGCTGCGGCCACGAAAGCGAGGCTCAGCAGCGGAAGCATCATATACCAACCAGCGGCGCGCAGAATCCCGATGACCCGCCAGATCAATTTGGTGGGGTAGATGATGGTAGCCGGAAGAACTGGTTGAAAAACACCGTATACCGTTATAAAGGGTAAACGAATCCAGGCCGGGCCTTCATCGAATATTTTTTGCACCCAACCCGAATCATGCTCTAGCTGATAGGCATCCCATCTGACGGCCAGCCGCAACCAGTTATTAATGACATGTAAAGGCGAGGTTGCCTCAAACTCGCCGGAACGATTCAGCGCTGAAGAAAGTAAAAACAGACCGAGCACAAATACGATCCCTATGGCTGCGATGGCTTTCCATGAAATTTCGCGGCGTCCGCTGGTAAAGAACATCCAACCTGCAAAAAGAACAAGCGTCACAAGAGCAACCACCGGTGAGACCAGCAACATGCCCAGCAAGCCAAGTCCCAGCCAAATGCTCGCGCTTAGCGGCGCTGGTTGAGTAGAGCGAGTGGATGCCTCGCTGGTATCGAAACCAGGCTCAGCCGAAGCGTGCCAAGCCACAAATCCCCACAACGCCAGCGCACTAAAGGTGAGCAGATACGGTTCACGCATAATGGCGCTTCCGAGCAAAATGCTCTCAGGATAGAGGGCGAAGATCCAGGTGGAGACCCAGCCCACTCGCTCGCCAAAGATTTGGCGCGCTGCCTTCCAAAAAAAAGGCACGCCCAAAGCTGCAAAAAATGCCGAAAGCAGGATCAACATCAAGGGGCGCTGTGCATCGGGCGATAGATAGCGATAGACAAAGGCGCTGAACGCCAGTAATCCGCCGTATTGGTCGGAGGCATACCTTTTATTGAAGGCCTCCAGAATGGGATGCCGGGAACTTGCCAGTTCCCAGGCATCGTTATCGCGATGATGTGCGTCGGTGAACACATACCCTGCGTGGCTATCAGGATTGTCATGACCATAAAAGGGCAAAGCCACGTACAGCGACATCCCAAGGCCCAGGCGCAGCAGAAAAGCCAGTGCCACCAGCCAACCAAGAACGCGCGACGCGCTTCGCCCATTCTTCGCTGTAGTTTCCAGTCCTGAAGTGCGCAGGGCCCAGCGATAGGTTGCGCTCAACAGGACAAAGGAAAGTAAGAAAAGAAAAGAAAAGGAGAGAAAACCGGTCAGCCAATTCCCTTTTTGAGTTGCTGAAAACCAGGCACCCAACAGCAGCGAGGCCGGGATCACATAAAAGAAATCTTTTGCGGTCAATTTATTTATCTTCATTCAAATCCATGGAGGATGCGTTGTGCACGAGCGATCCAAGTATAGCCTTGAACCTCCTGCCTGGCCTGGTTTCCCAAATTGATCCTGCGAGCCTCATCATCAATCAATGATGCAATCTCCAATCTCCAGTTCTCAATATTCTCAGGCTCACAAAAGACAGCACTTTGCTCATTTAGCACTTCGCGAATCACAGGCAGGTCGGAAGAAACGATGGCGCGTCCTGCCGCCATATATTCGAACATTTTCATGGGGCTGGCGACACTGGCGGAATCGGCAGTTCCGCTGGAACCCATGATCGCGCGGCCATAGGGCATGAGCAAAATATCCGCGGCAGCCTGATACTGAGGAAGATCATGATTCGGAATAAATCCGGTGAAAGTGAGGTTGGAGATACCTTCCGCTTCAGCGCGTCCTTTCCACATGGCTATATCCTCCGGGCGGCCGCCCACCCAGACGAACTGCGCTTGTGGGAGAGACCTGGCCAATGCCAGAAATAACTCTGCGCCCCGGCCTGCATACAGGTGGCCGGTGCACATCACCGTTGAAGCCTGAGGCAGGCCAATTTGACGGCGAGCAGTGACCGGATCCGGCAGAGAGGCGAAGCGTTCCAATTCCACACCGTTTGGCGCAATGACCACTTCATCGGCAGCAAGTCGCATGTGAAACTCGCGCTCCAAGCGTTCCACGAGAGCACGCGTAATGGGGATAAGTCGCTTGCGTCCGGGCAGGCTGGCAAAGGCGCGATGCCAGAGCGGGCCAAAAAATCCGGTGGGCTGGATATGGATCTCGAAAATTACCGGCAGCTTGTGTAGCAAACCAAACACCGCTGATTGCGGGAACCACACATATAACATGTCGGCCTGGAGGGCGCGGGCGCGACGAACCGCCTCCCAGGTAAAAGCACGGCGGCTGGAGGAGGCCAGCCATTCGATCGGGAAATCAATTTGCAGACCGTAATGCTCTCGAAGATCGGTGGATGTCTGATTCGCAGCTACACCTGCCGGAACGAGCAGAGTCAATGGATGTCCAAGCTGGACCAGGGCCTGACAGGCCTTCATCACTTGGATGCTGTTGGCCGTATCAGAGGGAATCGTCGAACCCGCGATGGCAACGATGTTCATGCGGTTTGCTCTGCGTGCCTGATGAGCGCAAGGCCGCGTAAAACATTCCAGCTCACGGAAGCTACGAGATAACCTGAAAAGATGGCGATCACAGTGAGATAGCCGCCGCGGCCCGCTAGCAGGAAGATCAGGATGATCTCAACCAGACCCGTTACCGCAGCCACCATCAGTGGATAGTTCGGATGCCCAAGCGCCAACAGGAGTGGACGATTCCAATTCAGCACATTGGCAAAGCCGTAGCCGATCAGGAGAATCACCAAACAGGCATAGGCCGGCGCGGCCTCGGCTCCGAAAACCAGCGGGATAAACCACCAGCCCAGGGCCACAAGTCCGCCCCCTGCCAGCAAGGTCCAGGCCCCGCCCACCAGACTGACCTGCCGCAACAGTTTGCGAGTGACACTCCATTGCTGTTTGGCAATCGTCTTGGTGATCTCCGCGTAGGTGGGCCCGATAAAAGGGTCGATCGGCAATGTGACGAGCGAAATGAGTTTTGCAGCCAGGTTGAAATATCCGATCGCCGCGTCACCCAGTAAAGACTTGATATACAAGGGAATATTATCGCGTGCAAACAGATTGACTGTACCGTTGATATTGGTACTGACCGCAAATTTCCCGATGGACTTCCAATCGGGGACCAGGTGTGCCGGCGCACGCGTCCAGTCGCCCCCCAATTCACGCTGCAATTCCCCGAGCGCAGAGCTGGTCACAATCCCCGCCGCGATTGCTTTGCCAACGAAGTATGCCGTGAGGATTTCGAACAGTCCCCATTTCATGATAAAGGCAACAAAAACGATTGCCACAGTGACCACACCTTGCAGCAAATTGGCAAACGCCACGCGATCGAATTTATCCGTGACCTGTAGAACGCCTGTGGCGGTTTCGTAGACAATATTGACCAGCAAATACAACCCATAGAGTCTGTACAGCGGCATGACTGCTGCATCCCTGGAAAACCACGGCGCCAGGAAAAATAAAACCAGATAAGCCAACACGGAGGTCAGCGCTTCCGCGATCCCGATCCATTTGGCCAGGGCAGCGGCGCGCTCCCGGTTGCCCTGTGCCAGGGCCTCGCCCAGATACTTCGTCACCACCTCGCTCATGCGAAAGGATAGAAAGCGATTGACATTGGTGGCAAAGAGCAGGATGGCTGCAACCAGACCGTATTGCTCGATACCCAGCAGTCGCACCATCAGCGCGTTCTGGATCAACCCCAACGCGGCGGAAACTGCGTTCCCACTAAACAGATAACCACTGTTGCGAAGCACGCGGCGGATCAACGGATCTTCGCGCAGGAAGGATTTGATGTTTTGAAGGAGAGACATGGAATTACGCAGTATGAATTACGTCATACGTACTACGCAATTCGTAAACAATGAATGTTTATGGGGTGAGGATATCCTTCGCCCAGTCGTGCTCAGCGTTATACCATTCCACCAGCTTTTCCACACCGGCGCGCATGGTGAACTGCGGTTCCCAGCCCAACAGTTTAGCGGCCTTGGTCACATCCGCCCAGTTGCTGCGCATATCGGCAGGATTGGGCGGACCGTATTGGATATTGGCTTTCTTACCGACGACTTCCTCGATGATCTTGATCAATTCATTGATGGTAATCACTTCATGTCCACCCAGATTGATCACTTCATAGCCGAGGGGCTTCAGCGCCAGTAGGGTGCCGCGCGCAATATCATCGATGTAGGTAAAACCGCGCGACTGCTCGCCGTTTCCATTCACCCGCACCGGCAGGCCCTCACTGATCCACTGGACGAAACGCAGATGCGCCAGATCGGGCCGCCCTGCCGGGCCATACACCGTGAAGTAACGGACCACACTGACATCGATTCCATACAAATGATGATATGCATGACACATCGCTTCGGCCCCCTTTTTGCTGGCCGCGTAGGGCTGAAGCGGTTCGCTGCTCGGAGCGGATTCCGGCGTTGGATAGGGCGGATTCTCTCCATAAATACTGGAGGAGGAGGCGACGATGAACTTCTTCGTCCCGGTTTGGCGACAAACCTCCAGCATGTTCAACGTTCCCATCACATTGCTTTCCACAAAGATCCATGGATCCGCGACGCTGAATCGTACGCCCGCGCGCGCTGCCAGGTTGATCACACCCTCAAACTTCATGTCCTTGAAATGGTCGATGATGGACTTCTCCGAAATATCCAATCTGTGAAAGCTGAATGCTGGTGAAGTTTGCAACCTTTGTAGTCGATATTCCTTCAAGCGCGGATCATAAGCGTCATTTATGTTATCGATGCCAACAACCGTATGTCCTTCCGTAAGAAGCAATTCCGTGGTGCGTGCCCCAATAAAGCCGGCCGCGCCCGTGACCAAATAGTTTCCCATTCCCATCTCTCCATAATAAGAATTTTATAATTTCACAACTTTTTCACTGGTTTTTGCAATTTTGCGAGTTGCGTTGCGGCTGTCGAAAACAAATTTTGCCGAGTTGACGATGGCCTGGTAATCATAGGCTTTGTGATCGGTGATGATCACCACCGCATCTGCTTCCTTGACGGCCGCCATCACATCCTGAATGCTATCCATCTGCCAGCCATCCGTCTCATGGTGGATGTGAGGAATATATGGGTCGTGATAGCTGACCAGCGCGCCGCGCTTTTGCAACAAGCCGATCACATCCAGCGCCGGAGACTCGCGCACATCATCGATGTCAGGTTTATAGGCCGCGCCGAGCACCAGCACCTTCGACCCCTTCATGGCCTTGCCGCGATCGTTCAAGGCTTCCATCACCCGGCTGACGACATAGTGCGGCATGTTCGTGTTGATCTCAGAGGCCAGCTCGATGAAACGAGCATTATAGTTGAAAGATTTCATTTTCCACGAAAGGTACAGGGGATCGATCGGGATGCAGTGACCACCCAGACCAGGGCCTGGAGTGAACTTCATAAATCCGAAAGGCTTGGTGGCGGCTGCCTCGATCACCTCCCAGACATCCACGCCCAACCTCTCGCACATTATTGCCAGTTCATTCACCAAACCGATATTGATCATGCGGAAGGTATTCTCGAGCAGTTTGGCCATCTCTGCGGCCTCCGCTGAACTGACGGGATAGACGGTTTTGATCGCACCCGCGTACCAGGTCGTGGCGACTTCGCCACACGTTTCCGTAATCCCACCGATCACCTTGGGGGTGTTGGCGGTTGTCCAGTCTTCGCGGCCGGGGTCGACGCGTTCGGGAGAGAAGGCCAGGAACCAATCTTCGCCGACCGTGAGTCCCTGCTCGACACCAAGTTTGGGCAGCAGTACCTCGCGCGTCGTACCGGGGTAGGTGGTGGACTGCAGCACAACCACCATGCCCTCATGCATGTACTTCGCCAGTTCTTCCGTGGCCGAAATGATGAAGGACATATCCGGGTCACCCGTCTGGCGCAGTGGCGTGGGCACACAGATGCTGACCGCGTCCATCTGCTTCAAGACGGAGAAATCAGTGGTCGTGGTCAAATGCCCGGACTTGACCAGCCTCTCAACGACTTCGGTCTTTACGTCCGGGATGTAGGAAATGCTTTTGTTGAGCGAATCAACCTTTCGCGAGTCCGGATCGATGCCCGTGACCTGAAATCCCGCCTCCGCAAAGACCACCGCCAGAGGCAGGCCCACATATCCCAATCCCAAGATCCCCACACGGGCTGTCTTTTCTTTCAGTTTCTTGATGAGAGTTTCCTTGATAGTCATTCTTTTCCTTTCCCTCACCCATTCACCCCTCTGCCAATGGGAGAGGGACGAGGTGAGGGTTAGAACAAATTCATTTGTTTTGGCTCTTCTTCTTTTTTCTTTGGTAGTTGACCCGGCGCAGATTTACCCAATGCAGCTCGCGCCTCCTTGAGCAATTCGGGCAATTTGGCGAAATCTTCCAGGATGGCGGGTTTGAGCGACATTTGATGCAGCGCCGCCGCAGGATGATACATGGCAATCACAAAACGCTCGTCCACTTTGCGCATCTGCCCGTGGATCTGGGTGATCTTGGCGGCTTTGAAGAACAGGCCCATCGAGAAGCGTCCCAGGGTGACGATGATACTGGGGTTGATGATTTCTATCTGTTGGTTAAGATAATTGCTGGTACAGGTATCGATCTCCTCAGACAGTGGATCGCGGTTTCCCGGCGGACGACACTTGACCACGTTCGTGATCCAGACGTCGGCACGCGTGACCCCGGCCTGTTCCAGCAGTTGATCCAGGAATTTCCCGGCCGCTCCCACGAAGGGACGTCCCTGTTCATTCTCATGGAAACCCGGCCCTTCGCCAATGAACATGATCTCAGCTTGAGCAGGTCCCTCGCCGGGAACTGCTTTTTTACGCGAATGATGGAGTTCGCATTTGGTACAAACAACGATCTGTTTCGCCAGTTTGTCCAATGACTCTTGATCGCTCATCTCGTCTTGTTCCTCCACATGATTTTTTGAAAGTCAAACATCGGATAGCAGGCGATCAACTTTCAGGGAATCCAGGTTCATCAGGATGGCATCCTCATCGTTATCTTTATAATAGCGCCGTCTGATACCTGACTCTACATATCCGAACTTACGATACATATCCTGGGCGGCTGTGTTACTGACCCGCACCTCCAGGAAGGAGCTATGCGCGCCTTCCTCGATCAGATGCCGCAGCGCATAGGACATTAATTTTTTGGCGATACCCCGCCGACGAAAATCAGGATGGGTCGCCAGCGTGGCTACATGCGCTTCATCAACGATCAGCCAGGCCACGATCATGCCCACGACTTTTCCATCCAGCTCAGCCACCCAGGAACGTGAGGCGGTATTCTCCGTCAACTCGTGACGAAATGAGCGCTCCGGCCACGGCAGAGCAAATGACTTGTGATCCAATTCGACAACAGCAGGTAGATCCTCCATTGTCATCTTGCGAATGATCAAGCTCATATAGGTATGGGTTCAGCAATGTGTAAATAGATGGGCGCCAGTGAGGCTGCTTCATCCACCTGGCCAGCCTGCCAGCGCGCCCAAGCCGATTCCGCCAGCACCGCCGGACGACGCACAGACTGAGCGGGCGAGGCAAGCTGAACTTGCTCCTTCTCACCTAATTGCTGCCGTGCATCAGAAGTCAGTTCGCCACATACGATGACTGGCTTTTCGATCTCATCCATCAACGCATCCAAAGTAACGACTCGCGCGGGGCCTTTGGCCTGCCAACCGTTCTTCGAGTGTTTATACCAGCCCAGGGCGAATCTGCCACGCCCCGCCTGGAGCAGCGCCGCCAATGGTAGTCGGGAGGCTGACTGGGCTGCGGCCAGAACATCCAGTGTGGGAACGCCGATCAACGGCAATTGACGTGCCAGTGCCAGTCCTTTGGCCAACGCCAGCCCCACGCGCAAACTGGTAAACGATCCCGGACCAAGCGCCACGCCCAAGGCGCGCAGATCTTCCATTGTGAGGCCGCAGCGCCCCAACAATTCAGAGATGGCCGGCGCCAGTTCAATGGTGTGACGCTGGCTGCTGCGCCAGGCATATTCAGCGATGACCTGTGCGCCGTCATATAGCGCCAATCCCATCTGCGCGGTGGAGGTATCCAGCGCCAGCAACATCACGCGCCTCCGTTGACAGCCTGGCGGACCACTTCGAGCAAGTCATCATAGCGTTGGCCGCTGGATTCGAATTTCACCTGGCGTTCTTCTTCATTCAAATGCTCAAACTTCAACCACAAACATTCTTCAGGAATCAAACCATCCATCCGCTCGGGCCATTCCACCAGCAAAGGCCCCTGGGCCAGCATCGAGTTCGAGGTCTAGTTCCTCCGCTTCAGGCGTGGAGTCGAGGCGATAAGCATCCAGATGAAAAAGGCGGCTTCGATCGGCGCGTCGATACATATTGACCAGGATAAAGGTGGGGCTGGAAACTGAATTGAGCGAACCCCATCCCCGGGCAAGGCCTTGAACGAAGGTGGTCTTACCGGCGCCGAGATCGCCCTGCAAACAGATCATATCGCCGGCTTGCAATGCTCCGCCCAAACGTTCACCGAGGCGGCGCGTCTGTTCCGGGCTATGACTGAAAAAATCCATCGTATGCACATCCAAGACAGGCATCCAAAGGATTATATCAGGCCGATGAATTCTACTCCAAAGACCGGGGCTTCAGGCGTTCATGGATGAGTTGACCTCTGCGGTCGAGCGGTGGACTCTCCTTTTGCTTTGGGTTAAGATAATCAGCAGATTACGAAAGCACCAAAAGAAGCCCGAAAACAGGGGTGCGGGCGGGCGTACGCCTGTACCCCTGTTTTCGGGAAATCGCCTGGTTTTCGCGAAATACTGATAATCAAAACTTACGAGGAGATGAGCCATGCAAGATTATTTACTTACCTACATCGATGGTTTTATTCAAGGCATCCCCAACCTGATCATGGCCCTGTTGATCTTTGTCCTGAGTATTTACTTTGCCAGCGTTATCAGCAAGGCATTGCAACGCATTCTCAAAGCGCGCCAGGCACCTGAAGGCATTTCGAATCTTCTGGCCCAGTCGATTCGTTGGACGGTCATTGTGATCGGCACGATCACTGCCTTGCAAAGATTCTTCGATGTGACCGCCTTCCTGGCCGGATTGGGAATTTTGGGTTTCACGGTTGGGTTCGCGTTACAGGATGTGATGAAGAATTTCGCGGCGGGGATCATCCTGTTGCTTCAACAACCCTTCAATGTTGGCGATGCCATTGGCGTCACGGGTTACGATGGCGCTGTCCTGGCGATCGATTTGCGCACCACGGAAATCAAAACCTGGGATGGAAGAATTATCATTTTGCCCAATGCGGATGTTCTGGCAAGCCCGATTGTTAATTACAGTCGTGCCAGCCTCAGACGTATTGAACTACCGGTTGGCGTAGGCTATGGAACCGATACCGGGGTAGCGCGCACGTTGGTGTTGGAGGCGCTGCAAAAAGTGCCTGGCTTCATCCCTGAACCTGCACCGTTGGTCGGCTTTTCCAGCTTCGGGGACTCAGCCTTGGAATTGAACACGTATTTCTGGATCGACACCACCAAAACCAACTTGTTCGCCGCCAAAGATGATGCTTTTTCACTGATCAAAACAGCCTTGGATAAAAACGGCATCGATATTCCCTTCCCCATTCGAACCGTGTATATGCAAACGCAGAACTAAGTTACAAATGCAGCGTTTCCCCAATAATATGGGCGATCGTGCGCGCGGCTTCCGGCTTGCCGGCCCGCCGACAATTCTCGATCACCTTTTTCCGTTCCGCCGGGCGTGAGATCCAACGCGTGAGAGCCCGCACCACATCCGGTGGATCTGGCGCCCAAACGCCGGCTCCCTCCTCCTCGACAAAAGTGACGTTCCCATCCTCCTGACCCGGGAGTTTGGAATAAAGAATAATGGGCAACAGTGCGTTGAGCGCTTCGGCCACGGTGCCGGGGCCAGCTTTGGTAACGATGAAATCAGCGGCACGCATGAAATCCGGCATGTCATGCGTGAAACCGTAGATTAAGGTGGGATTCTCCCATTGATAGGCTTCGAGCGTCGCCTTCAGACGCCGGTTCCGCCCGCAAACGATGATCAGTCCCACGTCCAGGCCGGAAGCATCTATGGCTCGAGCGGTCTTGGCCAAGGGCCCCATTCCCTCTCCGCCTCCCACTAACAGAACAATCGGCTTGCCTATGGGCCAGCCGAGCTTTTTTCGCAATGTGCTTTTTCTTCCCACTGGTTGACAATATCGATCGGCGACGGGCAACCCAACCACCTGCACTTTTTCGGGAGGCATATTGTATTTGAGCGCCCGCTGACGAGCTGTTTGCGTAGGGACCAGGATAAGATCCGCCCGGTTGTCGTACCAGAGGGCATGGGTGGTGACCATGTCGGTGACCACGTTGATAAAGGGCGGACGCTCCTTGCCCAAGGCACGCAGGGCAAACGAATTGGCAAAGGGATGCACGGTGACGATCAAATCCGCAGGGTGACTCTGCACCAGGGCGCGCGCTGCCTGACGCGCCACCGGCCACATGGTTGAGGTGAGCATACGCGCACGGGCGCGGCCATCCGTGACGTGGAAACTGGCGCTCCACAAGCGCGGCGCTTTGACCATATAGGGATACATCTCGGCGGCATGGTTAAAAGGAGGCGGTGCATAATCTTTGAAGAAATCCACCATCTCCGTGGTTACCTGATCCTGGTATTCAATATTGATGGCTTCGATGATGGCTTCCGCCGCGGAGCGATGTCCACCTCCGGTATCGGAGAAATAAAAGACAATGTGGGGCTTTCTAGGAGTCAGGTTGTTCATCTTTGTGTTCTGTGAGGTTGGCTTTGAGTTTTTTGGCAAGTTCGCGTCGCGTCAGCATGATACGCCGCCCACACCCCATACATTCTAGTCCAATATCTGCACCGAGGCGGGTAACCGTCCATTCGTAAGAGCCGCAGGGGTGTTGCTTTCTCAGGCGTAGATGGTCATTAAGACGCAGGTCAGGAAGCATGAAATTGCCTATCATCAATCCTTCGCTGAGAACATTATAAATTGAATTGTGATAAACTACGCCGAGAAATTTCGCAAACAAATCATGCTTTGCTTGGTCACATGACATCGTGACCATTGGAAGGAGGGGACCCATGTCTCCACAAGAAACATATCCTGTCGAAGTCGCCGGCATAAAACGAAATCTGCGTTTGTTCGAGATCAAGCCTGGTTTGAAGATTGCCATTCTTAATATTCTGGGAGACACCGAATTCGTCCAGGTCTGCGCCAGGGAATTGGCACAGAAATTACAGGGCATTGACTGTGACCTCCTGGTGACAGCGGAGGCCAAGTCCATTCCGCTGGCCTATGCCTTATCCGTGGAAACCAGCAAGCCATATGTCGTGCTGCGCAAGAGTTATAAGCCCTATATGGGTGCCGCGCTGCGAGCCGAGACGCTCTCCATTACCACCGGCCAGCCGCAGACTTTGCTGCTGGATGAAAAAGATATCGAGATGATGAAAGGCAAAAAAGTTGTCATTGTGGATGATGTCATCAGCACGGGTTCCACCTTACAAGGCATGCGCATGATCCTTGATAAGGCGGGAACCTCCGTGGTGGCAGAGGCAGCCATCTTTACCGAAGGCGACCGCGCCCAATGGTCGCATATTATTTCGTTGGGACATTTGCCCTTGTTTACAGAGTGAGGTAAACGGGCATAAATGCAAATGAAAAATCCTGAAGACATCTGTCTTCAGGATTTTCGTTCCAAAACCTGTTTACCTGTCTTCGTTTTTACCTGTGTTCTTTTCCCACCAATCAACTTCATCTTCTGAGCACGCTTCATTTTCTTGATGGCAATTTCCCTCTTCATCGCCGATGTACGGTCGGGCAGTTCCTCTACGTAGACCAGTTTCACCGGAGAATGCATGCGTGTGTAACGCGCACCGCGTCCACGGTTATGCACGGCCACACGCTTTTCAGGGTTGACCGTCCAACCAGTGTAATACGTTCCGTCCGCGCACTCGACGATATAACAATAACAACTCATATCATTTCTGTTGTTTGGGGCGATTGGTCACCAGCCCCCCAAACAACATTTGATTGACGCGCTCGCCAAACGAAGGTGCATCGATCGATTGCGCTTCGCCCATCAACCATTCGGCCGCGAAACGCTCATCGAACCAGCGGATACGTCCTTTCAATGAATCTTCCAGGCGGGCATTCACAGCCTGGCGGTCACTAGCTGCGATCTCATCCCGCAGACTGATCAAAGAAGAAATATAGTTATTCAAGAGCCGCACCACATTCTCGCGGTTCTCGAGCGCACTCTCTCCCAAAGAGAGAATATCGTCGTGGTAGGCCACACCAGCGGTAACAGCCGCGTACGGGCGTCCTGCAAGTTTGCGCGCTTCCTGCCAACCGGGTCGATCGACGGTCGCGTCCAGCAAGGCCGCAGCCGCCAATTGCGGCAGGGTATGCATGGCCGAAAAAAGGCCATCCGCCTCAGCCGTATCCATCAATAGCGGTGCAGCGCCCAATAAATTCACAAATTCCATGACCAGATCAAAAACATTGCCCGGAGTGCTTGCTGGCGCGTTCACTGCTATCAGGCCTTTCTCGAACAAATCGCTGCGTGCAGCTTTCAAACCAAATTCTGTACCGTGTAAATACTGGGGATTAATGGCCGGGGTGAGGCCGATATAAAACCGTCCCTGAGGTAAAAGCTCATTGGCCCAGGCGGCCACACTGGCCTTGGCGGGAGCCGTATCCAGAACGATGGTTCCCTCCTCCAGATCGGGAGCGATCACTTCGAGCGTCTCGCGGACTCCTGCCAGAGGCAGGGACAAAATCACGATGCGCGCCTCGTGTACGGAAGCAGGCAGGTTATACTTCACCTCATCCACAGCGCCGGCTTTTTGGGCAGCCTTCGCTACTTGTGGATCCTTGTCATGCCCAACCAGATGGGCTCCCACCTCATGGGCCTTCAATGCCAGGCCGATCGACGCACCGATTTGTCCCAATCCGATAATGGTGATTTGCATACTCATAGGTTCCTCACAAGAAAAGATAGCAGGATTATTATAATGCCAATACTCCTTCCCTTTAAATTGCGAGAACCGCGGACGCCGACCGCGGCTCTCTCAGAAAGGAGGAGAAGAGAAATCACCTTACTGCGTATAATTTATCATAAGGGCTTTAAACATGCTTGACGTCAAACCTACGATTACCCTACGTTTGTACAACGGTTAACAGAGTTGTAATGAAATCAAACCCTTTATCATCCTTTTCATTGTATATCGGCGAATTGAATGGCACGCCCTTGGGAGACTTGCGCCTCGCGGCCTCCGACTTCGGCCTGGTCGCCGTGGAATGGGCCAAATCCCAACCTGAATTCGATGCCTATCTCCAACGACTTAAGCGGCCCACCCAACCGGATATCAGGAAGATCAAACCGTACGCGAAAGAATTGGGAGAATATCTTCAAGGCAAACGCCGGGCCTTTACCATTCCCATCGATTGGACTTTGTTCCGCCCGTTTCAACGCGAAGCCTTGCAGGCCATCTTTCGCATTCCTTATGGTGAGACGCGGACTTACCTGGAGATCGCCATCCAGATCGGACGGGAGCGCGCCTACCGCGCAGTGGGACGTGCCAACGCCACCAATTCCATGCCGCTGGTCATTCCCTGTCATCGCGTCATCGGCACTGATGGCAAACTCCATGGCTACGGCGGTGGAGAGGGATTGCCCACCAAGGAATGGTTGTTGAAAATGGAAGGCGCAGTCATCGCGTAATATTCCACGCTCAGGATTTATCTGGACGCTGTTCTTTAATATTTTCCCGGGAGTGATTTTTCTTGAAACTCAAACACTGGTTGGTCTTCATTCTATTGGGCGCGATTTGGAGTTCCTCTTTTATGTGGATCAAGATCGCCGTGCAGGAAGTGAGTCCCATCACCTTGGTTGCCTTTCGCGCTCTCTTCGGACTGCTCTTCGGCATCGTTGTTGTTTTCATTCAAGGCGTGCGCTGGCCGCGCACGTTCAAGGAATGGTTTCCTCTCCTGCTGTTGGGCATCACCAATGTAGCCATTCCCTTCTTCCTGATCTCGTGGGGGGAACAATCCATTGATTTGGCGGTGGCGGCCATCCTGGATGCCACCGTTCCGCTGTTCACCATTTTGATCGCCCACTATCTGCTGCACGATGACAAGATGACCGTGCCCAAAGTGCTGGGCCTGCTGACCGGTTTTGCCGGTGTGGTCGTGCTGATGAGCAGGGATTTGGTCAATGCTTCAACCAGTTCCGTGCTGGGACAAGCCGCTGTGATCCTGGCCTCGATTTTTTATGCAGGCAGTGCAGTGTACGTACGTAAAGCCACGGAAGATACGCCAGGCATCCTGCGCAGCGCCGGGCCTCTCGTCTCAGCGACACTCGTGATGTGGCTGGCCGTACCCATCCTGGAAAGTCCGGTCAAGTTTCCCCAACTACCTCTGACCTGGATCGCCTTGCTCTGGCTGGGCATTTTGGGTTCCGGGCTGGCCTTTGTGATGAGCTATTATCTTATCCATGAGATCGGCCCAACGCGCACCACCATGGTTACCTATCTCTTTCCTCCAGGCGGCGTGATCCTGGGCGTAATTTTCCTCAATGAACAGCTTTCCTGGCAGTTGCTGGCCGGCACACTATTGATCATTGCCAGCCTCGCCATTGTCAATTGGAATCCCAGGAAAGCAACCACCGAAGAAGCACGGCAAGCCTCATGACATCAGACTCTGTTTTCCGCATACATGCGCTTGGCTGGAAAAAATACGAATGGCTGATTCCAGTCGCCTTATTCAGTCTATTTTTAGTCGTGACTCTGCCTGGCATTTCGTGGGGCGCGCCCAGAGGTTGGCATCCCGACGAGATCGTTACTCGTTCCATCAAAGCCCTGCACGGCGAATGGCAATTTAGCGAAATTAATTTTGATTACCCGGATTTGCCACAATACGCGATGTTTTTTCTGGGGAAGATCGTCCTGAAACTGGGCTATACGGATTTAGAGGTTAGGACTGCCTCGCGCGTTTCTCTGCAGTGCTGGCCGGCCTGACAATTGTGATCGCCTACCTGATCACGCGGCACATTAGCGGCAACGCGCTTGTTGCAGGCTCAAGTGGATTGATTTTACTTTGTATGAGTGAGATGTCTCACAATGGACGCTTTGCACATAATGATACGTATATTACTCTTTTTGCCACACTGGCAGTTTTGTTCCTGATAAATTACACGGGGTCACATCAAAGAGCATGGCTGTATGCTTCCTTCATCGCCGTGGGAATGGCAGCCTCCAGCAAATACAACGGCATTAGTCTTGTTATTGCGCCGGCGCTGATCTATCTGGTAATGAAAAGGCAGGCTCTGCTGAAGCGTCCACTGCGTATCTTGGAGACGCTCTTTATTGGGGGCATATTAACCTTCCTGGGCTTTGCAGCAGGAACGCCGAAGGCTCTCACCTGGATGACCTACTATTTCAAGCGCATGATCCCTGCGCTCTTACGTACGGGAAATTATGCCCGGCAGCCCGATAGCGTTAGAGGCGTGATTGGTCAATACACGAACTTCGCAGCCGCGGTGGGCTTGCCCTTATTCATTTTGTTTTCGGCTGCACTTATCTGGGCCGGCTATAAGATCATCCGCGCTTTTTATTTGAGAAAATCAGAGGACAGATCACAAATCAACTTCCTCCTGGCCTTGTTGCTTTCCATTCTGGCACTCGATTTACCGATCATGCTCTCTTACAATTATCAGCCGCGTTTCTTCCTGTCGCTGATGCCTTTATTTGCCATCCTGGCAGCACTTTTCATTAACGACCTGTATGGATGGGTCAGGCAAACCGGCAATTCTCTCTACCCCAGGCTGATCGGCGCAGGCCTGGCCTTGACCCTGCTCTTTTCCTTTGGACGTGTGATCAGTGTCATGCTTCTTTTCTTGAACGATGCCCGCATTCCCGCTACCACATTCGTTGCTTCGCTTCCGGCAGGCACATCGCTCGAATATACGTTTTACCCTCCAGGTATTCCCCGCAATTATTTTGAACGCGAGCATAATTATCCGATCTTTTTCAGCAAAATCCCTGGCGAGGCGTTACCTACCAACAAGCATTATGTCTTCAATGCCGGCGAGGCTGGGTTGGATGACCGCCAGACTGATTATCTGGTGGTGGATACGTTTACCACTGACCGGCTGAACGATCCCTATATTTGCCAGAGTATGCCAGTGGAATGTGATTTCTTCAAACAATTGAAAACAGGTCACTCCAACCACTATCAGCTTCTGGCTGAATTTACCTACTCATTACCCCGCTATCTTCCACAAATACAGATCTCTTTCGTAAATCCTCAGATCCGTATTTATGAAAGGATCAAATGAATCAGTTTCGCTCCGGCTTCATTGCCATCATTGGACGGCCCAATGTTGGCAAGTCCACGTTGATCAATGCCTTGCTTGGGCAAAAGATCGCCGCGGTCTCACCCAAGCCGCAGACAACCCGCAAACGTCAACTGGGGATTCTCACCACGGAGGATGCACAGCTCGTCTTTGTGGATACACCTGGGCTGCATAACGCGCGTCATAAACTTGGTCAGTTTTTGAACCAGGAGGCGGAAGAATCGCTCGAAGGCGTGGATATGATCGTCTGGGTGGTGGATGTCTCCGTGAAACCAACGGAAGAGGATGGCCGGATCACCTCCCTGCTCGGGCGCCTGCCGCGTCGGACTCCGCTCGTACTGGCGGCCAATAAAATGGACTTGATTCCCGCTGAGGCGCTGGCGCCGCGTCTCGAAGCGTATCAGGCCTTGTTGAGGCGCGAAGCGGCTATCATCTCCATCTCCGCCGCCCAGGAGCAGAATCTCGATCAATTGCAGGAGTTGCTGATTTCCCTATCCCCGGTCCGCCCGCCGGAGTTCGATGAGGAACAGGTCACGGATTCCTATGAACGCGACATCGCCGCCGACCTGATCCGTGAAGCTTGTTTGCTCAAACTGCGTGAGGAAGTGCCGCATGGCGTGGGCGTGCGCGTGGACGAGTTTGCCGAGCGCGAGAACGGCATGATCTACATTGCCGCGACCATCTTTGTCGAACGTCAGTCACAAAAGGGAATCGTCATCGGCGAGGGTGGGAAAATGCTCAAGCAGATCGGCTCAGAGGCGCGCAAGCAAATTGAAGAGATGGGCGGCCGGCGAGTATTTCTCGAACTCCGTGTGAAAGTGTTAAAAGATTGGCGCAACGACGAGAATGCGATGAAACGCCTGGGGTATCGAATGGGAAAGAAGAGAAGGTAAGTCAGACTCCCAGTTCTCTCTTCTGATGTCCCCTAATGAATTTGCCGAGCAAAAGAGGGCAGCGTAAGGACGGTATCGATCAGCCAGTCTAAAAAGGCAAATGCGAAAGGATCAGGACGTCAGTAGACGCATATACGATGGGGCGCTTATCAGTATTGGACAATTTCGGCGCGGCCCACAACATCCCAACTTCGCAGGCCCACATTGGATCGGTGGTATGCTCCTGGTCTTTCCACGCACCAGCGTCACGATCACACACGCCGGGAAAGAACCCGTGGTGGCGGACCCCAACACGGTCATGTTCTATAACCATGGACAGGTGTATTCGCGCGGCCAACTTTCGGAGCAAGGCGATGCCTGCGAATGGTTTGGCTTCGCCTCCAGGCTTGTTGCCGACGCCATCCGCCCGTTCGACGCGCAGGTGGACGATCGTCCCGAAAAACCTTTTCAGTTCTCGCATGGGCCCAGTGACACACTTAGTTATCTCATGCAAAAACTCGTAGCGGATCACGTTCTCGGGAATCAGCAACCAGACCACCTGTTCATCGAAGAAACGGTTTTGTGTGTGCTCAAACAAGTGATTGGCTATAGTTATCATCAGCGCGGCCTTCCCCCCCAGAAAACGAAAATCGTTCATGAAAGAGAGATCGTGGAGGCTTTGCGAAAAACATTAGCCCTACACTTCGAGCAGAATCTTTCCCTGGAGCAGATCGCGGCTTATCTCAACTACTCTCCTTATCACTTATGCCGCATCTTTCACAAACACACCGGGCGGAGCATTCATCAATACCTAAAGGAACTTCGCCTGCGGACAGCGCTGGAATATGTGACCCAGGCCAATAACGACCTGACTCACCTGGCCTTGAAAATTGGCTTCTCCAGTCATAGTCACTTCACCGAGGCCTTTCGCAAGACCTTTGGCATACCGCCCTCGGCTTTGCGGCATGCTTCCCGTCAGCACCTGCGTGAACTACAGAGCAAGATTTCGATAGCCTGAGCCCCTCTCGCGAGCGTATCGTTAACTCCAGTTTTTAATCAGGAGTAGAATAATGCGATACGTTTCCAAAGTTTTAGTCTTCTTTGCGTTCTTACTGGCCGCCTGCAACACCGTCTCTTCACCAACCCCCGGTCTGGTTCCAACCTCGCTACCCAGTCCCACGCTGATGGCGGAAGAACCCACTGCAACATCTCATCCGGGAATCTCTCCCTCACCGACTCAGCTACCGAATGCCATCCCCACTAATCAACTAAACACTTCCGTTTTCCAATTCTATGCCGGGAATCCGGTTTTGCAACAAAGCAACAATCCCGCCTGGGATAATCTTTACATGGACCCGGGCGCCATGGTCTATCAGGATGGCCTGTTCCACATGTTCTACAACGGCATCTATGGCTTCCCCGCGCCGGTGGGCGTGGGTTACGCATCCTCGCCCGATGGTTATCATTGGACACGTCAGGTCAGTGAACCTGTATTAAGCGCCAAGCAATTAGCTGGGAGCAATTTGCTCGGCTCGAATTTATTTGTCACCAGCGCATTGGTCGAAGATGACGGGACCTGGGTATTGTATTTCTACACGTTAAGTGGAGGCACCTTCAATGGGCCGGGAGAGATCGGGCGCGCCACTGCTCCTTCCCCCACCGGTCCCTGGACGATCGATCCCAATCCCATGCTCAGTCCGGGTTCAAAAGGAGCCTGGGATGATGTCCAGGTCAACGGGCCGGATGTGCTCAAGGCCGAGGACGGCTATATCATGTACTATGACGCGCATGGCAGCGACAGCACTTCCATGATCGGCATGGCTACTTCATCCGATGGCCTCCACTGGACGAAATATGATGATCCGTCTACCACGGAGGCCCCCTTCGCCGAAAGCGACCCAGTGCTCAACGTGAGCCAGGAGGGTTGGGATGCCACACGCGTGATCGATCCCAATGTGATACGGACCCCCGATGGGTGGAACATGATCTATCTGGCAACAACCGGTTCTGGGAAATTCTCGGGAGGCAGTTTTTCCTTCGGCGCCGCTACCAGCCCAGACGGCATGCATTGGACCAGGAGTACTCAGAATCCGATCCTATCCAACCGGGACCACCCGCAATGGTCGGCCACCTATCTGGCGACTCTACTCTATATAAAAGACACCTACTATTTATATTTTGATTTCGTCACCCACAGCGCCAAAGGCACCAATGTCTACCTGGCTACCTATAACGGATCTTTGAAGTGAAACAAGAGTTCATTTTATGCTGGCTTACTATGACTTCAACGGCTGGAAGCCTTCCCCCAGCGCTTCGTGCGCCAGGCCAATCACCATAAAGGCATGCGCGTCAACTTCATCGACGATGGCTTTCAGCGTTGCCACTTCTGCGCGTGAGATGACACAATATAAGACCGGACGCGCCGCACCAGTATAAGCGCCCGTCCCTTCGAGGATGGTCACGCCGCGCTGCAGTTTTTCGAGCACGCGTTCTGCAACGGTTTCCGCTTCAGTGGTCACGATCATGGCCGTGCGAACCGTGCCTCCGCCCTCCAACGTGGTCTCTGCCACCAGTCCGCTGACATACAAAGCGATCAGGGCGTACAGCGCCGCCTTCCAGCCGAAGACAAAGCCCGCGCCCAGGATGACCGCCGTATCCACCATCAGATAACTCTGCGTCATGGGCACACCGCGATAATGATTCAGAATGCGCGCCAAAATATCAGAGCCACCACTGGTGCCGCGGGCGCGATAGACCAATCCATAGCCAATGCCGCTGACGATGGCACCATACAGCGCGCTCAAGAACATGTCGCCTTGCAGATCTTGAATCAGTCTGGTACCAACGCCATCCACAGCAAATAGAGGGGTGTGCAGTAAAAGATCGGTAAACAATGAATACATCAGGATGGCTACCGCCGTCCGCAAGGCAAAGCGATACCCGCCCAGGAAGCGCCAGCCCAACGCAAAGAGTGGAATATTGCCGAGCAGAATCATAACACCGATGGGCCAGCCCGTAAGATGATTGATCAACTGGGAAATACCGCTTACGCCCCCGGAGGCCAGATTGGCAGGGATGAAGAACAGGCGTAACGACAAGGCTTGAATCAACGCCGCGGCGACGATCAAGAAATAATCCCGCAGGATGGGCCAGTATTTTTTCATATGATCTTCTCTGTCATGGCGAGAGGGTGAGATGCGCTAGCAGCGAAACCACAAAACAATCTCATGTCAACTGCAAAGAGGAGGTTGTTTCGTGAACCAAGGTGCGATACAAGCAAGATGCTTCGTCTACCACTTCGTTTCGCTGCGCTTACTCAGTGTCCGCTCAGCGCGAACTCCTTACTCGAACAACGCGGCTAGATTATCTCCACTCCCGCCAACTTCTCGATCACGCCCACCACCGCAGAGTTATCCAATTCACCCATGCCGGAATCGATCATCTGTTGAAATAAATCTGTATTCTCGATCGTGGCCGAGATGGGGGCATCATATTCCTGCGCCGTATCCAGGACGATTCTCAAATCCTTCAATTGCATACGCGCTTTGAAACCAGGCGCACGGTTGCCCTCGAATAGACGCGGCGGCTTGACGTCCAGGGTCCAGCATTGAGCGGCACCGGCCCTGATCGCATCCACAACTTTGCGCGGATCCACACCCGCCTTCTTGGCGAAGACCAGCAGTTCGCCCATCGCCACCATCTGTGCCGCCACCATGATCTGATTGGCGGCTTTCGCCACCTGACCCGCGCCCGCATCACCAACATGTGTGATCGTTTTTCCCATGGCCTTGAAGACAGGCATCACCTTCTCCAAGGCGGAGGCCTCGCCGCCGACCATGATGGTCAAGGTGGCGTTCCTGGCACCGATGTCGCCGCCGGAGACAGGAGCATCCAAAGCGGACACGCCCTTTCCCGCCAGCTTCTCCGCCAGCATACGTGCCGAGGCCGGCTTGATGGTGGAATTGTCCACAAAGATCAAACCGGCGTGCGCACCTGCGAGGATGCCATCTTCGCCCCATACCACCTGTTCCACGTCCGGCGTATCCGGCAGGTTGGTGAAGATCACATCCACCTGCTCGGCAACCTCCTTGGGGGAGTCGGCCGCGCTCGGCACCCTCGGCGACCAGTTCATCCACAGCGGCACGCGAGCGATTATGGACCGCGAGCGGAAAGCCTGCATTGAGGATGTTGCGTGCCATGGACTTGCCCATTAACCCGAGACCGATGTATCCAACTTTGAGCATAAGGACTCCTTTAAATCCTGGAAAGATCGTAGGGCAGGATGCGCGAAGCGTCCTGCCAAAATAATGTAGGGATTATAACTGCCCTCAGCCTCCCCCGAATCCACAAGGGAATCACTGCCAAGGCATCCTGAATTTTGACGGCGTATTTGGGGGAGATGCCACGATAGTGGCAGTGGGGGTAAAAAAACCTGCCCCCATAGCGGAGGCAGGCTTCAGGCTCGTCTTGAGCGAATTACTTGATCTCGTAGGTCACGTTCACGGTAACGGTAAAGGATAATTGTCCGGGCTGGATCGGTACGGCTGCCTGAGCCGTCAGGGCGCCGCGGGCATTATTGTCAAAAACCGGATAGGGTGTATTGTCATTAAAACCGATCGACTGAATCTCACCCAATGTGACGCCGGCCGCGCTGGCCAGTTCCTGGGCCTTGGCCTGGGCATCCTTGACTGCCTCAGCCCGCGCCGATTTGAGCGCTGCATCGCGATTAGCCACATCGAACTGCACGCTGTTGACCGTGTTGGCACCGGCCTGCACCGCCGTATCCAGCAGGTCGCCCAGTTTATCTAGATCGCGTACGGTCACGTAGACCGTGTTATCCACTGCATAGGTCTTTTCACCGGTTGGCGCGCCGCTATTCGAATCGTATTTATCCACAGGAGAAATACTGAAGTTCGTGGTGCGGACATCCTTGGGGTCGACTCCCGAATCTGTAATGGATTTGATCACGGTCTGAGTCTGGGTGTTGTTCTCGGCCACCGCCTCGGCGGCGGTCGACTTCTCCGTATGCACACCGATATAAATGTAGGCAATGTCGGGGTCCAGAAATGCCTGTCCGCTGCCCGCCACACTCAAGGTGCGCGTCATGGGCTGCCCTGCTTGATTCACGGTGCCCGGTCCGCAGGCGCTGACCAGCAGCGCAAGCATGATCGCTGCCACCATGAAAATTGATTTTTTATTCATCGCTAATACTCCTTATTAATAATTTACTCTTTGCTAGAAAGACGATGGGTGCGATAAAAAGTTCCGGTATGTGGGGCGGGATGCATCCTGCTGCCCGGGCCATCCCTAAATAAGGTGGTTCGCCCTTTGACATGCCCAGATTTTGGGACAGGATACTTGTATTTTAGCCCATTTGCCTGTACAATTCACGCACATTTGTTCTACAAACCAGAATTATGCCAATCGATTTCCAGCAAGTTTACACTCGCATCAAAGAGATCGCGGCCGGGGCTGACGAAAGAAAGCGGACTCTCGAAGAACGACGCAAGTTCGCCCGCAGTTTGCTCAGCACCTATTCATCAGAGTTGGATCGTCTGCGCGGCAAAGTGGGAGCCGCGGTTGCCGTGGATTCCAACCTACGCTGCGCGGTGCCACTGACAGAGCCGCTCACCTCCACCTACCCGCCGCCTGATACCTTTCCCGATGCGACCGTCATCGCCGCCGACGGCTCCCAGATCAACCCTGATCGGCATGCCTCTGTTCAGTTCTGTGTCATCAACGTGGGCGTGATTACCATGAAACTTCATTCAGGCGAAGCGCCCGAGGTTTGCGTTGACACCGAACTGCTCTATGGCGATGATCTGGTCTCGAACGGCAACGCCTTGTCGGACGGGATGGTCGCCATGCGCCGTGACATCAGCGAGCGTCTCAAACTCGATGAACTATCCAGGGGCATCAAGGGGCCGGTGGTCAATCTGACGGACGGGACCATTGAGTTGTGGGGTGCCAAAGGCGATGATCCGCAGGCCTACGCCGATTTCGTGGAAAAATATTTGAAGGTGCTCTCCCGTCTGCATTCACGCGGCGTGCTCACCGCAGGCTATGTGGATAAACCCAGCGCGGACCTGGTAATACGTCTGCTGGAGATCGCCACTGCCGATCAGGAACAGATCCATCGGTTGCGCGAATACCAGCCATTGCATGGTGTAAGCGACTTGTGGCTGTACGGCGAACACGAGCAGCCTCTCCTGCCACCCGGACATCGTTCAGCAGTCTTCGGACTGCAATCCGGTTCGGTCAAGAAATACAAGGGACCACTGGCGCTGCACTTCTTCTACTTGAACGTCGGCAGTGAGAAACATCCCTGGCCGGTGCGCGTGGAAATCCCCAAGTGGGTGGCGGACGACAAAGAAAAGCTGGATCTATTGCATGGTGTATTAGTCGAGCAGTGCAAGATGATGGGCAGCCGGCCGTATCCATATCTCTTACATCGCGCCCATGAGACCGCCGTTGTCCGGCATGAAGAGAAGGCGCAGGTGGAGCAGTTACTGGCGCTGGAACTGCGCCGCAGCCGCGAAGAGATCGGCGATCAATCGCATAAGAGTTCGGCGAAAGCGCTAAAAGGAAGAACAAAGAGATGACCCCCACCGCTCCGCGAGGCGGAGCACCTCCCCCAAATCCGAAACGGATAGCTTATAAACCATCCACGTTTTTCTTTCGGATTTTGGGGAGGCCGGGAGGGGGGCTCGCAATGACAAAACGGAGGCATGTTCCATGAACCATCAGATCGAAATCGGCAGATTGCTGCGGGCTGGCACGACCGGCTTTGTTGCCGGCTGCCGCGTCTCGCAGTTTACCGTCCCGGCGTTGGGTTCACTGGTACGCGCTCATCTGGGTGATTCGTATCAGGTCTATGGGCTGATCTACGATATCCACATCGATGACGATGGGCTGGTGCGCCAGCTTGTCACCGCGGATAACGTCAGCGAGGAAGTACTGCGGGATAACCGCGAGCGGCGCATCGTACCGGTGGAGATGTCCGTGCTGGCCGTGGGCTATGAACAGGACGGCATGATCTATCATCTCCTGCCCCCGCGTCCGCCGCTCAGCCTGGATGTGATCTATTTATGTGAGGACAAGGATGTGGCACGCTTTACCGGCTCGGCAAGGTTCGGTTATTTCCGCCATCTCCTGCACAATAAAGATATCCCTGTGGGTGAATTACTGGCGGCACACATCCAGCAGGCCGGACAGGCCCATGGCGCCAACAGTCTGAAGTGGAAGGAAAAAGCCATGCACGAGCTGATCATCCTGCTGCGCGATGATTACCCCACCCTGATGAGCGTCATGGGCGCCCTCAGCGAGGTGTAGCTGATTAACATGGAAAACTTCTCTTTCATCCAAATCACCGATCATCATCTGCTCGAGGCCGAGGAACGGTTGCGAGAGGGATTCTCTCCCGGACACGCGCTGCGCACGGTGATGAAACATATCGGCGAGCACACCGCCGATAAAGCAGATTTCATCATCTCGACTGGAGACTTGGTGGAACCCTGCACAGACGAAACCTATCAGTGCGCAGTGAAATTGTTGGGCATAAACACGCCCGCCTCCCTGCCGGGACCACAGCATGTCAACGTGGAAGGTTTGCGAAACTATCCGATGTATTTTTTACCGGGCAATCATGATGACCGGAATTTATTCACACACTATCTTTTTCCAAATTCCAAATCACCGGGATTGTATAACTTCACCTTTGAGCACAAAGGCATTCAATTTATCTTCATTGACTGGGGACCCGAATTGAAAGCGGAGTTTTTCCCGGAGACGCGTCAATTCCTCGCAGGAGCACTCAAAGCTGATTTACCTTCCGTGATTATCTGTCATCAGCACGTGAAACGGATCGGCACCCGCTGGCTGGATGCATTTATCGCCGATGACATTGACGAATTCTGGGAGTTCGTCGGCGCGCCGGGTACAAGAGAAAAAGTGTTGGGCATCCTGTGCGGGCATGTGCATATTACTTATGAGGATTCTTTCAAAGGCATTCCCATTCTCGGCCTGCGCTCCACGGCCTACCCCTTTGCAAAGACCGATGAAGTCACCATCCTGCTTGCCCCGCCGCACTATCGTTTCGTGAGTATTCAGAATAACGTCCTTACGTCGCTTATTTATCAAGTTCCGCTGTAAATTGGTCCACCACAAAGGTCACGAAGGAGCACAAAGAAAGTGCAAAGGAAAATCTATGCACCCATTCCCCCAGATGTGGAGAAAATCGGCAAAGTGGTGTTAGACGCGGCTTTCAAGGTGCATACTGCGCTTGGCCCAGGACTGCTCGAATCCGTTTACGAAACTTGTACGGCATTTGAATTGACCGAAAGCGGATACTGTGCTCCTACCCAAGTGACTCTGCCCGTTGTCTACAGAGACATCAAAATGGATGCCGGCTTGCGCGCGGACATAATAACTGAAGACTGTGTCATCCTTGAATGCAAATCTGTGGAAACCATGAATCCTGTTTATGATGCATGCTCATCACCTATCTCAAACTCACAGGAATTCGCCTTGGTTTTCTTATCAATTTCAATGTTGTTCGTCTCAAAGATGGTATCAAACGAATCGTAGTTTAAAGGTTTTACCACAAAGATTACTAAAGAAGCACAAAGGGAAAAGTCCTTAAGCCCTTAATCCTTCGTGTCCCTTTGTGTCCTTAGTGGTAAAAAACGAGAGGTATTCATGACAGATCACAATCAACCCATTGGTTACCTGGTCGGTGGCGGATTGAAGGAAAACTTCCGCGTGCGCCTGACCGTCTCCCCGCAGGAGATTCAGGAAGGCGCCTTCGTCGTCATCCAGAGCGGGGATTGGAACTACTACGGCATCGTGGTCGACATCCAACTTGGCGCCACGGATCCGCGCTTCGCCGATGAGCAGACCGAGACACGTTACCCGGCCAACATCGCCCGCGCCTTGCACGGACATACCCTGTATGCCAACTTGGAGGTATTACCCAACTTGATGCTGGAGATCGGCCCCGAACCCGGCTCGCCAGATTACAAGGACTGGCAGGGTGCCATCGAAGCCGGCTTGAAGGAAGCGCCGCGCGTCCTGCCGGTCAAGAACGTGCCGCCGCATCACGCCCAGGTCTATCTGGCGGATCAGGGCGATATCGCCGAGATCTTCGGGGAGCCGGGCACAGGCGGCAACTTCGTGGTGGGCTTCACCCGCGAACAGAACCATCCCGTCTGCATCGACCTGGACAAATTCGTCCAGCGGTCGTCGGGCGTGTTCGGCGCCACCGGCACGGGTAAATCCTTCCTGACGCGCATCGTGCTGGCCGGGCTGATCCACTACAACAAGGCCTCCGTGCTTGTGCTGGATATGCACAACGAGTATGGTTTTGACGATGTGGCTTCAGACACGAAAAACCCCGTGACGGGACTGAAGACCAAGTTCAAGTCGAAGGTACGAGTTATCGGTGTGGGAGCCGGATCCACCATCCGGGGGCAGGTACCCGACTTCAACCTGGAAATCGCCGCCAACGACATCTCCACTGAGGACATCGAAACGCTCACCCGAGAACTGAATCTGAAAGAGACCACGCCCACCACGCTGAACGCGCTCTACGCCTCGTTCCGGCAGGAATGGTTCGCACGCTTCAAGGCCATGAACCGTGATGAAGTGGAGATCGAGGACGATAAGGGCAAGGTCAAGAAGGTGCCGCATCCTGATAGTGTGGCGGCCTGGGCCGGGGCCAATGGCGTCAACATCACCGCCGCCGAAGCCCTGCACGATAAACTGCGCCGCCTGTTCAACAAGCCTTATATCGTCGAGAAGCCCGCCGCGGACAGCGTGCGGGAGATCATCCACTCGCTGGAGGGCGGGCAGCACGTGGTGCTGTCCTTCGGCGAACACGAGAGCGACCTGGATTATTTGCTGCTCTCCAACTTGTTGACCCGCAAGATTCGCAACGCCTGGGAACAGAAGACGAATAGCTTCCGCTCACATGGCACCGCCGAGCCGCGGCAATTGATCATCGTGGTGGAGGAGGCGCACAAACTGCTCAACCGCGAGATGGCCGCCCAGACCACCTTCGCCACCATCGCCCGCGAACTGCGCAAGTATTACGTGACCCTCTTGATCGTCGACCAGCGCCCGTCGCAGATCTATGATGAGGTGCTGTCGCAGTTGGGGACGCGCATCTCCGGCTGGCTCGGTGATGAGGACGACATCCACGCCGTGCTCTCGGGTCTTTCGGGACGGGAAGCGCTACGCGGCATGCTGGCACGCCTCCAACCCAAAGAGGAAGTGCTGCTGCTCGGATGGGGTGTGCCGATGCCCCTGCCGGTCAAGTCGCGTCGCTATGACGAGTCTTTCTGGAAGGATTTGATGCGCCCAGGGAAGCGGAGCAAGGAGGAGAATTTGAAGGAGCTGGGGTTCTAAAAGTAGTGCGGGATTTTATCCCGCCAAAAATTAAGATCACAAGGTGCGGTCGCAGAACGAACGGCATCTGCGGTCACTTCACTACCAATAGCAAAACAGACTCTCGGAAAGAGCCTGTTTTGTTTTATGCATTGGGTCGACTTAACTTGTCGCTTGCCAAGCGGTTGAGGCTGATGCCTTCCTCCTGGGCTTCCAGGACCAGCTTGCGGTGCAATTCTGGAGGAATGCGTACCATGAACTTCCCACTGAATCGTTTGCTGGAGATCGGCTCCGGCGGCATTTCCTTATTGGCTTTCATATCCTTGACTGCATCTGCCACCATTTGGCGGATGCCTGCCAATGCCGCTTCAGGGTTTTGATCCAGCCAACTCAGGCTGGGAAACTCAACACATAATCCCACATATTCCTGATCTTCTTCAGACCAGGTAACCCGATATGAATAACGGTCATTCTTCAACATTACCTTGTTCCTCCAGGCGTTCAATTGCCTTTAATACCTGTCTAACCTGATATGCCTTTGCGAGAGTTTTATCATTTTGAATATTGACACGCGGGTCGCCGGGCCATGGAGTTTTGTAAACCCGGTGACTGCCGCCTGTTTGCCTGGCGTCGCCGAAATAATATTCGCAGACTTTGCATAGACCCTGAAACCGGACCCCTTTTGGGTTGCGTTTCATAGCCGCGATGGTGTCTGCGATTTTAGCCATATTTGAATGATACCACTATTGATACTGCCGTGCAAGCCAGAGAGAAAGTATATATCTTGAAGCCACTCTCCATACTTTTAAAACCATGAACGTACTATTATTTGATCAAGGCGTATGAAAAGGATTAAAAAGAAGAAAAATGACGAAATGCGAGCCGAGTACGATTTGGGTAAAGGCGAGTGTGGAAAATACGCGAAGGCCATGCAACAGGGATATTCCGTCCGTGTGTTGAAAGCAGATGGCACGGTGGATACTCGCCAGTTTGTCCCGAAAGAGAATACGGTGGTTCTCGACCCAGATGTGAAACCTTATTTCCCGGATTCAGAAAGCGTGAACGATACTTTGCGTTCATTAATCAACCTTATTCCTGAAAAAAAAGCCGGCCGTGTCGCTGAAAAACGCGGAAGGTATGGAAAGAAATAGTTCAACTTGTGAAGTCTCGCCGCTATGATAAATCCTTCTGGATGAACTCGATGCGCCCCGGGTAGCGGAGGGAGGAGGAGAATTTGAAGGAGCTGGAGTTTTGACATAAATGTCATACGCTATAATGACATATATTGGAGAGCATGAACTATGATCTTACCTTTAAATCAAATTTTGAAAGGCGATTGTGTTGAAAGCCTAAACTCATTGCCTGAAAAATCGATTGATCTAATCTTTGCTGATCCACCATACAACCTGCAATTGCAAAACGAATTACATCGCCCTAACATGACCTTGGTCGATGCGGTAGATGACCATTGGGATCAATTTGATTCTTTTGAAGCCTACGATGCGTTTACCCGAAAATGGCTTACAGCATGCAAACGGGTATTGAAACGCACTGGCACAATTTGGGTAATTGGTTCGTATCATAATATTTTCCGAGTCGGGACAATTATGCAAGACTTAGGGTTTTGGATGCTGAACGACGTGATCTGGGTTAAGACAAACCCTATGCCGAATTTTCGTGGGGTCAGATTTACCAACGCCCATGAAACTCTCTGATTTGGGCAAGTTCTGGCAAAGGTGCCAAGTATACATTTAATCACCAAGCCATGAAAGGCTTAACGAAGAAAAACAAATGCGTTCTGACTGGTGGTTGCTTTCATTGGCAACTGGCTCGGAAAGAGTAATAGATGAAAATGGAGATAAAGCACATTCAACTCAAAAGCCGGAGGCTTTACTTTATCGAGTTATCCTTGCATCAAGTAATCCCAGCGATGTTATTCTTGACCCATTTTTTGGAAGTGGTACAACTGGTGCGGTTGCAAGACGTCTCCATAGGAATTGGATTGGCATTGAAAGAGAGGAAAAGTATATAAAAGTAGCCAAGAAGAGGATTGATGCTATACAACCAGAAATGTTTGATCCGCAAGCTTTCGATGTGAAGAGCAAAAGCAAATCTGCCCCCAAAGTCGAGTTCTCTGTGCTTGTGGGAAACGGATTCCTACAGCCAGGACAAAGATTGTTCTTCTCTAAAGATAAATCTCGCTTTGCGACGATTAAACCTGATGCTCAACTTCGAACAGCAGACGGATTCGAGGGGAGTATCCACAAGGCGGGAAGCCATTACATGAATGGTTCTCCTTGCAATGGCTGGGAACACTGGTATTTGCAGGAAAATGGCGATTTGATTAGTCTCGGCGATGTTCGTGAGAAGTTTAGAGTAGAAAAGGGGCTTTACAATGAGCAACCAGGTTAAGGAAATAATAAACAGTACCGTTCGCCAGATGTTGACGAACAGCATGTCTACCAAGAATATTCGCAATCTGTTGCAGAAACACGAAGGCAAAGTTCATTTCGTGCCAATTCGTTACCGTATCATTGGAGGAATACTACAAGGGCTCAATATTAAGTTTGGTAATTTTATCGAACAGTTGTTAAGAAACATAGTTGAGACCGATGCTGGTATTCGAGTAATGGATGACTCAGGAAAGAAAATTACACTATTCTTCACACATCAAACTGATGCATTGATTGACACATATATTACCGATCGGCAGTTACCTAACAATCCTGACGATTGTACGGAACTCTTTGACAACTTATTGGAAGAGATATCGAACATTGAAGACGAAGCAACCGATGAACAACGTCAAGGGATTAAAAAAGATGTTGATGGATTGTTTCGCACAGACGACGGTTTCATTGTTTACACAGAACTGAAATACAATGATGACCATGATACAGGCAAGTTTGTAGATATAAATCGCAAGTTCATAAAAGCATGGGCCGGGTTAGCAGTGCGCTATCAAATTCAATCCACAAGTCAGTTGTTGCCAATTCTTTATTATTTCAACTCAAGGAAAAGATATGGTCCGATTTATGTGCCAAGCAAGAATATTATGCGTGGCGCTCAACTATTTGAGCGATTTTTGCATGTCAGCTACGATGATGTAGATGGTTATTTGTCGGAAATTGGAGATGACCCTGAAATTCTTGCTATTTTTGACGAAATGTATAATACAGTAAGGTGCGAACCGACAGTAAAACCTAGAGCTTCAGCCGCCATTCAACCCTAGAGATAAACAGACGAATCACCGCCAGTACTTTATTGAATTTTTGCTGATTCTACGGCTATTTTCTGGTTGGTTTGCAATTTATTAACGTTAATTTGTATACGCTGCACTGGCGGTACTTTTTAACATTCAAAGAATCCACGATGCGCTGTCGGCTCGCAAGTAAGGCATAAATAGCATTTTAATTTCCCGTCCACATTAATGAATTTAAGTTTATCTGTTGAAGTCGCAAAAGATTATTCGAGCCCGGCGCAACAAATCCGTGTGATAACGGAGTATTGGGTTGGTCGCTCGGCGTTCTGTCCCAATTGCGGGAATGCGTTGTGTCAATTTGGGAACAATAGACCAGTCGCTGATTTTTATTGCGAGAACTGTTTTGAAGAATATGAATTGAAATCCAAGGGCGAAAACGTGGGGAAGAAAATTGTCGATGGTGCATACTCCACGATGATTGACAGATTAGTATCAGACAACAATCCGAATTTCTTCTTTTTGAATTATGATCGTTCCACGTTTGAAATCAGAAATTTTCTAACCATCCCCAAATATTTCTTTGTACCCGACATCATCGAAAAGAGGAAAGCACTAAATCCTTCTGCAAGGAGAGCAGGCTGGGTTGGCTGTAATATTCTGATGAGCAGCATCCCGGAACTTGGGAAAATCTTTTATGTTCAAAACGGGATTTCCAAAAGCAAGAATGAAGTCCTGGATAAATGGAGTAAAACCGAATTTGTAAAAAACGCCAGCAATATAGAAGCCAAAGGCTGGCTGTTGGATGTTTTGGTTTGCGTTGAGAGAATCAAAAAGCGGGATTTTACTCTGGACGAAGTTTATGATTTTGAAGAATATTTACAAGCCAAACATCCATCCAATCATCGGGTGAAAGAAAAAATCCGTCAACAGCTTCAGGTACTGAGGGATAAGAATATCATCGAATTTCTGGGACGCGGTCATTACCGCATGAAATCGAGTAATGAATAATGAAAAAAACACTGGGTTGATCAAGTCCAGTGTCTTTTATTCGAGAGAAATTGCAAATGATTATTCGAGCCCAGCGCAGCGCATCCGCGTGATGATGGAGGATTGGGTCAACCATTCGGCGAGACGCTACGCAGTCCCTGCCTCAGTCCGTGGAAGTCCGCCGAACTGAGGCATCCAGCGCGGGGCGCTTGCATGTGTTGAGGGATGATTTCAATCCGCACGAAGGGAAAAAAGGTAAAATAAAGCCACAACATCATGTCTGACGAAAAAGACATCCTCTTCGAAGCTGTTACCCCGCTTGGGTTCAACGTCCGTGTGATGAAAGCCTATTGGGAGTTAATTGTGAACATCAAACATCCCATCATGGCCGGGCGTGAAGATGATGTCAAAAACGCTTTGGAAAATCCAGACGAAATTCGCCGCAGTAAATCGGATGAAAACGTCTATCTATTTTACAAGGCAGAACATGAAAAGAGATGGATTTGTGCTGTTTCCATACAGACAGATGACGCAGGATTTTTGATCACGACTTATCCCACAGACGCGATCAAGGAAGGAGTACAGGTATGGCACAAGTAAAAGTCTATTACGACCGTGAAGGAAATACACTGACGGTTTGGTTTGGCGATCCTGCCAATGAATATGTTGCGGAAGAAACAGGCGAAGAGATTGTCTTAATGAAAGACAAGGATGGCAAGGTGATTGGTTTCGAAAAGTTGAATTTCACGGCTCAAGCAACCGATGCGATGAAAGTCGCTTTTGAGACAGTCACTGTTTAAGTTGAAATAAAAAGCAAGTAATGAGAAAACACTGGGCTGAACCTCCCAGTGTGTTTTATTGTGAGAGGGGCCTCTCCCCCGTCCCCTCTCCTAAAGGGAGAGGGGTGCCTTGCATAGGTTTTGACAAGTCGTGGACGTGCTATAATTTAATCCATGCAACAGAAGAAGAAGTTCCGCATTTCACGCAAGAAAATTGCCGAGTTTTGCCAACGCTGGAGCATTAACGAGTTTGCCCTGTTCGGCTCGGTTCTGCGCGCCGATTTCCGCCCCAATAGCGATGTCGATGTGCTGGTAAGTATCGATCCCACGGCACATATCGGTCTGTTTGAAATTGCTGAAATGAAGATCGAACTGGAAAATATGTTCAACCGCCCCGTAGACCTGGTTGAAAAAGAAGGACTTCGCAATCCATATCGCAGCAGCGAAATACTAAACACAGCACAGGTGGTCTATGCCGCTGGACAAGCGTGAACTGTCTTAGCGGCGCACCACCTTTCTCCACAATTCCGCAAGAAACACCCTGAAATTCCCTGGGCGGTTTTCACACAATTCAGAAATATCCTGGCTCATGAATATGGCGAAAGTCTGCTGACGCGTGTATGGCTCGCCGCGACAGAAAGCGCGCCTCAACTATTGAAAGCATTAGATGAAATGCTATCGGAAGAGACAGAAGATTAAATTCCTGTTTCAATCTGATAGAGAAAACACTGGGCTGAACCTCCCAGTGTTTTTTATTCAAGCCCAGCATAGCGCATCCGCGTAATGACAGAGAAGTGGGTCAACCGCTCGGCGGACTGAAGTCCTGCCTCAGTGCGTGAAAGTCCGCAGGATTAGCGCATCCAGCGCGCAGCGCTTGCATGTGCTGAGGGAGGTACCTTACGGCAATCCGCAACGAAAGCGGGCAGGAGAACACACTGGGACGAACCTCCCAGTGTTTCTTTGTTGTGAATGAACCTCACCCTGTCCCCTACCACTCGCTGCGCTCGGGTACACGTCTCCCGCTCGACTACAGGCTTTGCCCTCCGCTCAGCGCGATAGGAGAGGGGTACCTTGCATCGTTATGACGAGAGATAAATCAAAACTCCGAAGCCACATGACTTCGGAGTTTTCTATTTGAACATATCTTCTATGTCAGTCCATAAGCTTGGAGTTTCCAAAGCATCCGCGAAGGATTTAGTCCAATGCTGGATGCGGTCTACATCCAATTTTGGGTTTTTATCAATGATGGTACGAATATCTTCCAAATCCTTTGGGCGATGAGCCACGGCTTTCATGACAATCAAGTCTTCTGGTGTGGGTAGGCGGATTGATAATGTACTTGTGGATTGAACAATACCTCTTTTGACCATCTCCTCTTCAAATGGTAAAACACCTAGTGAAATATCAATGTTTGTTTCTGTTGGGGAGTGTTGCAGCAACAACACGCGATTTTTGCCAGCAAATTCTTCCGCATTGGAAATTCTTGACTGAATGTTTTCTTCCTGCGCCGCCTCAAGAAATTGCGATATATGCTGCGTGGAGAGCAGAAACAGCGCATCTACATCTTCAGTCAGGCGAGGTCTACCCAAAAAACCCACGGCAATCCCACCAATGATCACGCCACGGTTATCGAATTTTGCAAGCAGGCGCTGAATAGCTTCTATTGCGGCACGAAAGGGCTCAATCTCTTTTTGCAGTTTCACACTGCCCCCTTCAATTCTGCCCAGCGATGGAACACTTCCAATTCGTTATCATCGTTGCCGCGCGTCAGTCCATTTTCAATAGCAAATCGAATCAAAGTGTTGATCTGTTTCCAATGTTTTTCCACAGGCATGGCGCGCAACTCCTGCCGTTCGATTTCCTCAACGGCTTTCCAGCGCTCACGGTAGAACTTGATGTCAAAATTGGCGTCCATGGGTTAATTATAGCATTGAAGCAAAAGGATTATTCGAGCGCAGGGCGGTGAGTCCGCGTAATGACGGAGCATTGGGGCAACCGTTCGGCGGACTAACCCGCAGGGTGCTTCGCGAAGTCCTGCCTCAATAGATGAAAGTCCGTTGGACTCATACACCCAGCGCGCAGCGCTTTCATGTGCTGAGGGAGGATTTCAATCCGCACCGAAAGCGGGGAAAGAAAAACGCGGCAACGGCATTCATGCCCGGGCGGAGGGAATACGCAAATCATATTGGTGTTTCTCCAATCATTCGCCCGCCGATAAATCAGCAGGCTTATGGCTAAAGGATGCTGCCCACAGGGTGCTTCGCAAAAGCATCCTCATCGGACACGCCTTGAGCACGCGGCGTTCATGCTCGTGCGGGTAGGATACAGGAGGGAAGGAATGCCCACAGTATTTCGATTTCACGATTCAACCTCATACAAATATAATCAGCGCATCATCAAAAGGAGGTCGACATGCCATATTGGAGACTCTTTTATCACGTCGTATGGAGCACCAAGAATCGGTTGGCACTCATTGAACCGGCATGGGAAGCTGATCTATATGGTTACCTCTGGGGAAAAGCGACGGCGCTCGGATGCATTCCCCACGCCATCCATGGAATGGCTGACCACCTGCATGCTGCCATTTCCATTCCGCCGAAATTATCGGTTGCTACAACAATCGGTCAAATGAAAGGCTCCAGTTCTCATTATGTCAATGAGAAGTATATGGACAGTGCGTTTGCATGGCAGGCAGAGTATGGCGTTTTGAGTTTCTCGGAAAGATCTTTGTCCAGGATAGTAGATTATGTGAAAAATCAGAAGAAACATCATGCGGAGAACACGCTTAATATGGCAATGGAGAATTTTGAAATTGTAGACTAACGAAAAAACACCCTGGCCCGAAAAAAATAATCCTGTTATCCAAAAGCCACGATCCCTGAGAGAACTTCCCTCTCAGGGATTTGTTATCTTTACAATCCTGTCAGGCGCAGGATGAAACCACCAAGGCGCACTATAATACTGAGGTAAACGTCTTGACAGGAAATTAATGCGGAATCAATGGAAGATAAATACAGGATCAATGCAGAAATTAGAAACCGAAAGAAAAGCGACGCGATAGAGAAAGCGAAGGGAACAGCATGGTCAAAGTCAAACTACAACCCGGCCTTCTAGAACTCTCCGGCACGATGGGCAGTTGGACCTACCGCCGTATGCACGGCAAACAAACCCTGATGAAGACTCCCGACATGACCAAGGTCAAATGGAGCAAGGCGCAAAAGACGCAGCGTCAGCGCTTCAAGCAGGCCATCGCCTACGCGCGCCAGGCGATGGCCGATCCCAAGGCGCGGGCATACTATGAGAAGGCCGCCAGCAAGACCGGCCGGCTGCCCTTCCGCCTGGCAATCTCTGATTTCTTCGCCGGGAAGAATCTGCTGGAAAACAATCCCTGAGACCCGGGTCGTTTCAACGCTTCCAGTTTTTGGCGCTGACTCTCAGGGCTGGGAGACGATCTCCCAAAGATTGACTTCTCCGTTCACGCCGCCGGTAGCCAGCCAGCCGCCATCATGGGAAATTGCCAGCGTCTCGACTCCACCAGGAACAGCAGTCTCGAAGATGGGCTGGTAACCGGCGGTGGCGTAGACTCGCAGGGTCCCATCACGGGAGCCGGTGATCAGCGAGGAACCATCCACCGAAAACGCCAGACCATCCACCATGTTCGGGAAACCGGTCAGCTTCTGTAGCAACCTGCCGGAGGGGAGATCCCACAACCAAACCGCCCCATCCGTGCAGTCCGTGTTGGTAAAGGCCGCGCAGGTGGCGGTGGCCACGGTCGAACCATCCGGGGAGATGACCGCCTTCGACACCTGATGCGCATGATTGAGCGTGAACAACGTGCTGCCATCGCTCGTGCGCCATACCTGCACATTCCGCGAGGTCCCGCCACCCACCAGCACCTCACCCCCTGGTGCGTAGGCCATGGCCGTTATGTCCAGAAACTCGGGAAATTTGGATACGGGACTCCACGAAGCGACCGCATACGTCCAGACCGCCGCGTTCTGGATGTTGTTCTGCACCGCATCGACTCCACCGACGGCCAGAGTCTGACCATTGGGCGAAAATTCCACGCTGACTACAGGGCCGGGAAAATTCAGCACCTTGAGCATATCCCCGCTGCGCCAATCCCGTATCTGAGCCGTGCCATCGTTCGAGACCGAAGCGAGCAGTTGCCCATCCGGAGAGAACGCCAGCCCCCAGACGATGTTGCTATGTCCGCCCAAATAGGCAAGGTTCTGCCCGCTCTCCACCTCCCAGATATGGATGGCAAAATCTTCGGTGTTACCTCCGGCCGCCGCCAGGGCGGTACCATCCGGCGTGAAGGCCAGGCCGCGCACAACTTCCTGCAACTGAAAACTCCTGGCCATGGTGAGCCTGCCGATCGTATCGGCATTGATCGGAATGTGTGTTGGCGTGGCCGAGGGTACCAGCGTGAGGAACGGTGCTTGGGTCGAGGGTACAGGAACCTGCTCCGTCATTGCCGTAGGAGGCATGGGCGTCGATAAGACCTGGAAGGAATAACTACAAGCGTTAAGCCCCAGGGCGCTCAACGCCATCAGCATCATCAGCAGAAACCATGGATGTTGTCTCATTTTGTGCTCCCTTTTCCATCGTCAGGCCTATGCTATGGTAGCATACCGCCATCCCCGATGGAACTCCTTCGTTGGAATGATACGCATGGAATGCATACAAAACGCTGATGACAAGGTTTCTGTTCCCCGGGAAACCCAGAATGTTTCCATCTGTACGGGTGCCTTTATAATCATCCACATGCCAACGTTCGACCCGCAAAGACACCATCGGCGTTCCATCCGTTTGAAGGGATACGATTATTCCCAGGAAGGAGCCTATTTTGTCACCATCATAGCGTGGCGAAGGGAATCCTTGTTCGGGGAGGTGGTGAATGGCGAGATGGTGTTGAACGAGATTGGGAAAATTGTCGAGCGGGAGTGGTTGGAGCTGCCAAAGCGATTGTCTTATGTCTCTTTAGGCGCCCAGATGGTTATGCCAAATCATTTTCATAGGATTTTGTTTATTCATGAAAACGTAGGGGCGATCCGTCATGGTCAAATCGCGTTTCCACTCAATATAGAACCTTCGCAGACCAATACCACGACACGCATGGATGGGTCGCCCCTTACCTCATGGACCAAAACCCGCGTCTCTCGGAGCGATCATTGCACAGTTCAAATCACGAGCGACAAAACGCATTTGGAAAATTCCTGAATTCAAAGAGACACCCATCTGGCAGCGAAATTATCATGAACATGTCATTCGCAATGAAACCGACCTGCAAAACAAAACAGATTACATCGAGGCCATTCCGTTGTTATGGGACGAGGACGACGAAAACCCGATCAAAATATAATCGTAAGGGCGAGCCACGAATGGTAGACAATCTCATGATCAAGCAGAGCATCACTACAAATAATCACGATTGATGGCATAGGCGGGTCGCTCCTACATTTCTGCAAAACAAATATACGTAAACCATTTTGAACTTTTCTGTTCATGTGTGGAGATTGCTTCGCTCACACGATGCGTATCGCTCGCAATGACGGAAACAGCCAAGGAGAGAACCATGACCAATTACATCTGTATGACCTGCGGTGTCCAACATGCAGAAACGGAGGCACCGCCCGAGCATTGTCCCATTTGCGAGGATGAACGGCAATACATCGGGCACAACGGTCAACGCTGGACCAGCATCGCCGAATTGCAAAAGGATCATCACAACCGCATCGAGCAAGTGGACCCGAACCTGACCGGCCTCGGCACTGTGCCAGGCTTCGCCATCGGACAACGGGCATTGTTGGTCCGCACGCCGAACGGTAATGTGCTCTGGGATTGCATCAGCCTGCTGGATGATGCCACCGTGGAAGCCGTCTGGGCCTTGGGCGGGATTGCGGCCATTGCCGTTTCGCATCCGCACACGGTCGGGTCGCTGGTGGAATGGAGTCACGCCTTCGATCATGCGCCCATCTACTGGCATGCGGGCAACCGTCAATGGGCCATGCGTCCCGACCCGGCTTTTGTATTTTGGGAAGGTGAGACAAAGACCATCCTGGAGGGCCTCACGCTGATTCGCTGCGGCGGTCACTTTGAAGGCTCGGACGTGCTGCACTGGGCCCAGGGTGCGGAGGGAGGCGGCGCTCTATTGACCGGCGACACGATCCAGGTGGCGCAGGATCGGCGCTACGTCAGTTTCATGTACAGTTATCCCAACATGATTCCGCTGAACAGAGCCACCATCGAGCGCATCGTCCAGGCTATCGAGCCGTTTGCATTCGATCGTCTCTACGGCGGCTGGTGGGATTATCTGGTGGCGCCAGATGCCAAGGCGGCGGTGAAGCGTTCCGCCGGGCGCTATATCAAGATGATCAGCGCCTAGCCCGCGCTGTAACACCAACCAGGTTTAAGTCTGACCGTACTGGTCAGACTTGTTTTTTTACAAATCGTCAACAAAATGAGGCAAACGAAACACACAACAAACCTGTTAGGCGGAGGGGATTTTTCATTTCTGTAAGCCATTTTCCTGTAACGTATTTAACAAATACAGAATGGTGGCGTCATGCATACAGCCTTGATCCCATCGAAAGAGGTTTGGATGCAAACAGTATTAGTCGACCTTCCCTTATTGAAATCACTACTTTCGCTGGCAACCGTGATCGAAGCTAAAGATCCCTATACCGGCGGACATGTCTGGCGGGTCAGCCGTTACTCACGTCTATTGGCAGAGAGCCTTGGATTATTACAGGATGAGATTTTCATCGTTCACTTTGGAAGTCTGATACATGATATCGGCAAGGTCAGTGTTCCAGAACCGATCCTCAACAAGGCGGGAAAACTGAGCAGCCTCGAACACGAGGTCATCAAGAAACATCCTGAAACCGGTTGGACGCTCGTGCGTGATCATCCCCTCGGCGCACTGGCCTATGACATCATCACCTCCCACCATGAACGCTATGATGGTCATGGTTACCCCAGAGGTCTGGCCGGGAACGACATCAGTCTTTTTGCCCGCATTGTGGCCGTCACGGATGCCTTCGACGCCATGACCAGCGCGCGTCCCTACCGGGTTGGCATGTCAGCGGAGGCGGCCTATCAACTCCTGGCACAGGAAAGCGGCAAGCAGTTCGATCCCTTATTGGTCTCCGCCTTTGTGGAACTGGGAAAAAGCGGCGAATTCGAACATATCCTTGGTCACAGCTCTGAAGACCGTTTGATGCACACCTGTCCTGTCTGCGGACCGCTCATCGTTATCCCTGCACGTTGGAAAATCGGCGACAAGGTCATCTGCCCGAAGTGTCGCGGCATCTATAATATTCACCCCAGAGGCTTTGACTTCGAACTCGAATGGGACAAGACCCAGGATCTGACCTGGGTACCTCAGCCCGACGCGGATGCGATACGCGAAGTTGCTCAATACGCGCCCGATGAACTATATCTGTCCTCCAGGCTTTTGGAATTCCACCCCAGTCTTTCGTAAACCATTCCATGCCCGATGCCACAAGAACGGCCTGCGGTCCGCTCTTTGTTTTATAGAACTGGTACTTCTCAGTGATGTTGTGGGTTATATTGGCTCAACAAATTTCCCCTTTCGAATAGCACGATCATACCCTCGCGGATGACCCGTTGCGTGCCTGCATCCAGCGGCGGCGCAGCCCAATCAGGCGCTGTAAAGCCGTATTCCACTTCTCGTCCGTTTTGATACCAGACGCGCAGGGAAGTCAACCTGCCATAATCTTCGATTTGCTGTCTGTCAATCGCACCGAATCCTTCTGCCCATTTCGTGGTTTCGAGATAAGTCACAGGTTGGTCCGTCAGAATGACGAGATCGATATCGGAGTCCTCTTTCGCCGCCTTCCTGGCATGGGATCCCACCAAAGCAATGGCCTGCACATCTGAGCGTGCAGAAGCCCAATGCACGAAGGCTTTTAGAAAATCTTGAACCTGTTCACTATTGTTCATTTTCCTCTCCGATATAAAGTCAAAGCACTTCAAATGACGGTCAAGATGTAATGGTTCTGCAGGCGATCATCGCGCGAAAAAGTCAACTTAGCAAGATGGGAATAAATCAAGTATCATCGTTCAAAAAAAGGAAACCAACATGGAATCGATCCTGCTCGTCATTTTGATCGGTCTCATTGGCGGCGTAGCGGTGGGACTGCAAAGTCCGCTGGCCAGTCTGATGAGTCAGCGGCTGGGCGTCTTCGAGAGCATCTTCATCGTACATATTGGCGGCGCGTTCCTGGCACTGATCCCGCTCTTGATTTACAGCGGAGGCAGGCTGAGCCAATGGAGGAGCGTTCCCTGGTACGCGCTGGGAGCGGGCGTCTTTGGCCTGATTGTGATTAGTGCCGTCAGCTATATGATTCCACGCGTTGGCGTGGCCGCCTCCATTACCACGATCGTGGCAGGACAGTTGTTGGTCGGGGTACTCCTCGATCATTTCGGATTGTTGGGTGCCGTGGAAAGATCGATCAACCTGACGCGCGTCCTCGGCATGGCAGTGGTATTGGCCGGGGTCTGGTTGACGGTCAGATAGCCTTCTTTCGGTCTACTTCTCGTTCATCGTCACCACCACATCATGAATCAGATGCGCGTAGCGATTCTGCAGCCGGATAAAATGACTCTGGATCGCATCGGCCTCGGAGCCCTCGGGGGCGAGGAAACGTCCGCTCTCGACGCCTTGACGCGCGATCTCGCGGCACACTGCTTCGGTGATCAATTCCGCCAGCAAGACCTGTCCCTGAACAGAGGTGTCCAAACGGTGCTGGCCATCAAGATAGCGTTTAACGGAAGGCGCGGCAGTGGCGACCACGATCGTTGAGTTGACCCGGTCGAGATAGACGCGTTGACGCGGATCCATGCGGTCGTCGAAACGGATGTCGGTGAACAGTCCATGATGCTTGCGGGCGGGCGTCTCCTCCACCGCCTCTTTCCTCGATCGAACCTGCACCACGGCCTGCGCCTTTTGATCGCTCAAATAAGCTGTCACCAGACCTTCGTTCCCAACCTGTTTTCCCTCCACGAGGATCCTGGCTTGCCCCACCTGGGGATTATCTTTCATGGCCTTGATGTGGACCTGCGGGGTCAATAACTCGATCTCCGGGTTATCGGAAACCACAAATACCATGGCCCCATCATGCGCGTTCTCCTGCAAATCGACGCGCAGGGTCAGGATGGCTCTTTGTCCGGTTTGGACGGAGACATGTTCAGAAACAAATCCCAGCCCCGAGGGAGGCGGCTCGATTCCCCTTCCATCCGCTGAGCCGCCTCTACCTTCACTCAATTCAGAGGAAGCAATCACGTTCAACTCGCGGACGGTCTGATCGAGTTTTCTACGCAGACGCTTATCGAGCTTCATCTGCTCATCTTGCATGGCATGTTCGCGTTCGACCTGCACCAGGGGCTCGATGCGATTCTCCACGGCCTGCTTCAAGGCCCTGGCAAAAGGCAGACCCCAATTGATGCCATCGCGCGTGGCCGTCAACACTGGTTCATCATTCTTCAAGAGTTCATGTAAATAATCGCATTCGATGGAGCCATAGAAAAAGGAGGCATAGGGATCGTTCTCGAACTTAAGCATGGTCAATGAAATGATCGTTCCCTGGCTCATCACCAGCAGACCCGCATCGGCATAGTCGCCCTCCTCGCCGCGTGTGGAGAGCTGGATCTTCGATCGCAACAATCGCAAACGTGCCGAGGCAGGAAAACCCTCGACCTCGAATTCTTCATCGAGGATCAATTCACCTTTGGGCGGCTTATAGGAAAGCACATCCTCGTGTTTGACCTTATGCAGGCTGGAAAGATTCCGCAGAATGATCAGGCGTGCGGGATTGGCCATGATGGTGCGCAGTTCGAAGTGTCTCTGCAGGTAATTGCGCATGTTTTCGAACTGAGGCATTTTGACATCTTCGCGCGATACGATGATCTCGATCTCTGTGCCGTTCCCTTCAGGGATACCGTGCTTTTCCCGGATTTCCTCAGTGGCCGGCACCGCATCATCCAAATTGAAGGTGGGGACGCCGTCTTTCAACAAAAGCGAACTGCGATAAAGTTTGTTTTCCTTGATCGAGTTGACGTAACCATATCCCAAACCGAAGATGGCATCCTTGAGGCCGCGTCCCCACAAACCGCGGACGTGCATATCCTCCTTCAAGCCGCTGGTGGCTTCGCCATAAGTGCCAACCACCCTGTCCATGTGAGCATCGTCCATCCCCTCGGCAAAGTCACGGACACGTATCACAGAATTTTTATGCTTGCGCAAGACATCGATGATGATCTCACCGCTGGCCGGCAGGCCTTCATCTTCCAGACGCGCATAACTATCGTTGCTATTTGTAATGATCTCGACCAGGGCGCGCAAGACATCCTTGCGGATCGCCTGATCCGCCTGTTGCAAAGCGACCCGATCAGCATATTGCAACTTGCGACTGCGTGTCAATTCACTTGCCTTTCTTCATTATCTTCGATCTTTGAACGTTCTTTTGCGAATGACCATTTATGTTCAACAGGTACGAGAATTGATGTTCACAAAACTCCAAAAAAGTTAATAAATCCCTGCGTGCGAAAAGGTTCACATATTCCTTGAATTGTGAGAGGTTTCTGGAGAGCGTGGCAGGCGGCGATTCCATGGTACAGAACAAAAGACTCCTGAAATCGAACTCGTTGAGCGCCGTCCTCTTTTTATAACGTTTGTAGGCGTCAGACATTTCGATCGAGCGCACATACTTCCGCGCATGCGCCTTTAGTTCAGGATGAATCGTTTGTGCAGGGACATTCTTCTTTTTCTCTTTGGGCTTGGGCATAGGCGCTGATCTGAGCGGCTTACCCAGCATCTTCTCGACCTTCTGTGCTCGTTTGGTGCCTCTGGCCGTGATCTTGAATCCGCGGACGGCACTTCCGCGCAGATAGCCCTTACTCTTGCAATCGCTCCAGCGCCGACTGACGATGCCCGCATCGGGCCATTGTGGATATTTTCGCAGAGAGAATTGCTTGGGGAACAACACAAAACAGGCAGAGATGATATCTTCGGAGGCGATCTCCGCATTTTTTTTGTGCAAATAGTAGACGGAGTACACCACCAGATCGTTCAACGTAAGCTTTGTGTACTTATTGGGATCGAATTTTGGCGGAGCGGATTTCTTGGGCACGGTGATCTTCTCTTTATGGAATCTTACACCATTTTCAAAGGATCGAAAATTTCAACTCTTGACATCTGTACACCCTGAGGTATTATTACGTTGAACGGTATATCGTAATACGTAATAAAGGAGTGCATGCATGAACTTTGATGACTTCGGGAAATTCTCAGACCCTGCCCTGCTTATCCTCTCCAGCCTTGCCGATGGACCCAAGCACGGCTATGGAATGATGAACGATATCGAAGCGATGACAGGCATCCGCCCGGGAGCAGGCACACTCTACGGCGCACTGGCGCGGCTGGAAAAAGCAGGGCTTATCAAAGCACTCGCCGCTGAAGATCGCCGCCGCCCCTATCAACTCACAGCCAAAGGCATTGCAGCTTTGCGTGAGCAACTCACGCTATTGCAAAATCTTGCATCCACTGCGTTGAAGAGACTCGCCGCACAATGAACATTCGCAACTGGCTGGTACGGCTCTATCCGCGTTGGTGGCGCGCACGCTATGGCGAGGAATTCAAAGCCCTGCTCGATGAATGTCTCCATTCACCGCTGGACGTTCTTGACATCCTGCTCGGTGCGTTCGACGCACATCTTGAACTTTCTCATGAAACCAATTGGAGGTTGATGAATATGAATAACAAACTTCGTACCACGATCCTGATCGTCTTTGCCGCATACATCGCGTTTATCATTGCAGGATTTAGCCTGACCGCTCTGATGGATGACAGCCCCCTGGTTCCGCTTGTGGAATCGAATCCGATCCTTTCCGCTTCATGGCTGACCATCGAGGCGGGTTCCGTTTTAGCGTTATTAGCCGTAGTCATTGGCGGCGCTCCCATCGCATGGACGGTCATCCGCCGTGTATTCACGTCCCAGCGCAAGGATTTGAAGCTTTTATTTGTCCCCCTTTATTCGTTCCTTGCCATTGCGCTGTATACGTTCTTCCTGATCTCCGCATCCTTTGAATGGATACAAATCCCAGGTTTTCAACCTGTTGTCCACAACGGAGTCATGCCATCCATCAATCGCATCTTGATGACGGGTGAAATACTGGTCTTCGTTCTGGGCGCCATTGCCAGCACTGTTGCCATATGGAAAGTGATCTCCCACGCTGATGTGGAGGAAGGTACCTTCCCATTGTTGGGCAAAGGGAGGAACATCAAACTTTATGAGTTTGCCTTCCCACCAGCGGTCGTTGCCGCGCTGGTGATGCTGGTTATGTTCGTTGCAACCGTTGTTTGGGGTTGGCTGGCGTTTTCCTCCCGACCAGACCTGTTCACAGGCAACATGGGAGTGATGATGACCAGCACCAGAGGTTCGTTTTCGTTCACGGTGATTGTCATGGCTCTGGCAAGTATCGCCGCGTGCTATGCCGTATGGAGAGGAAAGTCATCACGAAATATTGCTTGATAAAACAACAATCATAAAAGATGCGGATGAAGTAAACATCCGCATCTTTTATATTTAACTCTCCAGGCGATACACCACCGCCGAATAAAACTCTCGCAGGAAGCGGGAGGGCTGTTTCGCCAATAGTTTCGGTTCACTAAAGCCGGCGCGGGGTGCCAGTTCGCGGAACGTTTCAAAGCGCAAGGGATAAGGTACCCAGAGGTTCCCCGAATCCACGTTGTATTCGACCAGCAATAAAAAGCCGTTGATCTTTAAGTACTTGCGCAAATGCCGCAGGACTTTTTCCTTATCTTTGAAGAAGTGCAGCGAATTGGCCATGACGATCCCATCCAATGGCGGCAGGGAAAGCGTGCCCGTAAAGTCGACGCGCACGGTATGCAGATTCTGTGAAGTGACGAATCTCCGCGATGCGCCTTTTCCAATTCGCTCAAGGCTTTGCGATCCTTGTCCAGAGCATAGATTTCTGCATGGGGACCAATCAGTTCGCGGAAAGCCAGCGTGAAGGCGCCGGCTCCCGCGCCAAAATCCGCCCAGACTCCGCCGGCCGCTAAACCGGCGGGCAGCAAAAGATTTACATGGTCGGTGTGATCCATTCCTGGATGTTATCATAAAAGCAATGGAACCCCTTGCGTATCTTCATCTTCAATTGAGGTTGGACGGTAATGAAGCCCAATCATTGACATTCTGCTATGCCCAAACATCGAAGTGGAAATCGGTCACTATATTACCTATTTGTTTCCCGAAGATTATAAAGATTTTGAAATCGCTGGAGTCAAATGTTACTCCAGATTGGACTCCGAAATTCAGCTCTTTGGTTTTGACGGCTCGGCTGAGCAGGTTTATGCCATCGAACGGGACGGGAAGATTGTATCCGCATGTGTTTCAACGTGTGAAAACAAGTTTTGCGGCCAGGCCTGGGTCTACACTGATCTGCAATATCGCCATCAAGGCCTTGCCCGGAAAGTTGTTGGTAGATGGGCAAGAAGTTTGCGCTCAGTTGGAAAAGTTCCGTTCTATAGCCATAAGATTTAAAAGCGCGCGTCTACCAATCTGGCAAAGCAACTTGGTCTTCAATTCATCTTTGAAGAAATTGCAATTACCAGATTGGCAACATAATTCCCTGTAAGGGTGGAGCCACCTCTTTCATAGGTGCATTACACTGCCACGGCCTTTTCCTGTCGCGTTTTGAATTGCGGGAACACAACCAGCATCACAGCGAACAGGCTTGCCACTGATATGAACAAGATACGAAATATCATTTGGCCAGTGCCAAGGAACACGGGAGCCATAACAATTGCCATGACATTCGATGTGAAGTGGAACAGCATTACCACGGGAACTTTCCCGTTGCTACGGTCATACAGCCATGCAATGATGATCTGAAACGAGAAGGTGAAAATGAAGATATCGAATCAATTCATCCTTCCATACAGGAAAAGTGGTAAATGCCACAGCATGCGGAAGACGCCTAATACCAACACGGCAATCAATGAACCGTTCGAGCGTTTTGCCAATCGCTCGCGTAGTTTGGGCAAGGCATAAGCCGTCCAACCGAGCTCCTCCCACTGACCACCGAAGAGTACAAGCAACAGGAAGGGGACTGCCGCATCAAAGTGAGGCATGACCAGTTTGACGCCCATGGCCAGGTGGATAAAAAAGCCAATCCCTTCATAACCGATCACGATCAACGGGGCGATCAAATACCACCAGCCTGCACGCCAGTTCGTCAGTCGCTTTCGGTATTCGCACAACCCCTGCGCACCCAGGGTCACGCTGATCACGATTTGGGCAGCAATTGCCACTCCCGATGTGGTTTCTCCACCATGCAAAAATGGTGCCGATAACCAGCTCAGCACATCTGCAAGCAGGAAGAAGGCAGGCAGTTCGTAACTTCGGATAAGATTTTTCATGTGAGTCTCCTTTCTTGAATATCCCCAAGATACTCACATCGCCCCATTAAGAGATGCGCCTCACGGCCCAATTTAGTCAGGGCTTAAGACCTGTCGTAAATTCATTCTTTACGCACCACACCTTCACGCCAGGCATACACTGCGGCTTGTGTTCGATCTACAAGATGTAGCTTGCTCAGGATATTGCTCACGTGTCCCTTGATGGTCTTTTCGCTCAACACCAGTTTTGCCGCCATCTCAGCATTGGACATGCCATCTGCGACCAACTTCAACACTTCCAATTCGCGCTCGCTCAATTCTGTGAACGGATTCAGATTATCTTCACGCCTGCCTTGTAACTCCTTGATAACACGCGCGGCCACACACGGATGCAAGACCGCTTCACCTGCCGCAGCTTTCCGCACTGCCCATGCCAGTTCCTCCGCACTTACATCCTTCAAGATATACGATAACGCGCCCGCCTTCAATGCAGGAAAGATATGTTCATCTTCATGATACGAAGTGAGCACAACCACCTGTGAACGCGGACTGACCCGCTTGACTCGACGCGTCGCTTCGACACCGTCCATGTTGGGCATGATGAGATCCATCAGGATGACATCCGGGACATGTTGCTCAGCCAACCTGACGGCTTCTTCGCCCGAGCCCGCCTCGCCTACGAACGATAGGTCTGGTTGCGTGATCAAAAAAGCTTTTACACCCTGACGCACCACCGCGTGGTCATCGACCAGCAACACCGAAATCGACTCTGCCATCACGACCTCCTGACCTTTACAATCACGCGAGTTCCTTTTGATCTTTCACTCACCATATCCACTTTTCCATTCACGGCAACCAATCTTTCCTGCATTGAGTCCAAGCCAACGCCCTTTGTGAGTTGTTTCGAATCGAAGCCAATGCCGTTATCTTGAATAATGAATTACCCCGCCGCAAGCGGACGGGGTATCAAAGATCCCAACCCCGTAAGAACTTTTCGCCGCAGAGCGGCGGAGTATGTATCCCGCCAAGGAATCAACACAACTGCATCATTTTCCAGTTTCAATTCAATATTGACCTTGTCCGCTTTGCTGTGACGCGCCACATTCGCCAGAGCTTCCTGCAATACTCTGAATAATGTCTGTTCTACCTGCTCATCGATGGTGCTTGTGGAATCAATATTCACCTTGGCTTCGATATAATTCTGCCGCGACCATTCTTTCACATGCTCACGAACCGCAGCTGGCAATGATTTTCTGTCTAACGCGGGCGGACGCAACGCATTAATGAGTGATGTCAATTCAGTTCCCGCCTGTTGTGCAAGCCGTTCGGCTTCTGTCACAGACGGGTAGGCTTTATCGGTTTCAGATAAAGATGTCCGTGCCGCGCTCGAGTTGCATCGAGATGGCAAAGACCTGTTGCTTCACCGAGTTGTGCAGGTCCCGTGCGAGGCGGTTTCTTTCCTCCACCACCGCCAGTTCACGGAGTTTTTGTTGCGTCTCCTTGAGTTCATCCACCAGAAGTTGATTTTGGTCACGCGCTTTCTCTGCCTGCTGCAATACGGCTCCAAAGAAACCACCTAAAATATAGGAGACTCCGTAAAACAAAACTGCGTAAATACCGTTTATACCGCGAGCCGACAATGTAAAGAAACTGACAATGACATAATAGACCACGATCCATATGGCGGCTTTCTTTCCTGGCAAAACATGCGCCGTATGAACCGCAAGGATGATGAATATGAAATTGAAGGCATCCGTGGAAGTCGAACCAAGGGAAAGTGCGAGCGTCAGAATAAAGGTCTAAACCCCAAAGTAAATGTCTGGGTGCAGTTGAAAGGACACGGTCCCGAAGTAGAAGCGGTGGAGAATCCCGAAGAGCAGGCATAAGACCAGGGTGATCAGTTGTAATTTAAGAGAAGAGAATCCACTAATCCCCAGAAGGGACATGGCGGCAATGCTAATATATGTAGCAATGTCCAGTAAAACAGGAATACGCAGAGTATTATTCTTCATGGGTCAATTACACAAGAATAACATTGGCTGCTTGAATTGTAACCCGTCTGAAGGCCATATCAGACTGCGCCTCTAGACGGGTTATTTTTGAATTGTGTAAACTTCACTCCCCTAAGGTTTTACTTTTCAGGGTGTATATGACTCCAAGGGAAGTTTCTGATTGGCAAGAAACGCGCGCAGGGTTTTCAATATCAAATCAGGTTGCGCGCCATACAGTGCATGTCCCGCATTGGGAATGGACAAGAATATTGCGTTGGGCAGGGTCTCCTTATATTCATAAGCCACTTCCTTCGGCAAAAATTCACACTCTCCGCGCATGATCAGTACTGGCGTCCGGTTTTGTCTTAACGCTGGTCTTGGGTCGGGATATGTTTCTTGACTCTGCAAACGTCAGGCGGTTGACATATTGATTGGAGCCTTGCACATTTAATACTGGCACCTTGTCTTCATCCCCCTTGCAATAGTTCTGGTTGAAAGCAGTGGGTTGAGAATTGAAAAAGGATTCCAGTTCACGTTCCGAATAGATCTGCTCAGTGATCAAGGGGTTACGCGGAACGAGAAGAGTGGCAACCAGTACACGCAGAGGCGGCAGGCCGGGGTCAGAAAGGGGTGAATTGGCAGTTCCACTATAGTCCGCGTGAAAGCGCCCCACATCCCATATGGCTCCGGGAGAAGAAAATATCGCTTTGGCCACGTGTTCGGGGTGGGCAGCCATATAATCAGCCAGCAGAGTGTTCCCCCATGATTGCCCAATCAAGATTAACTGATCAGCCCCGATTTCCTCTCGAACCGCATCCAAATCCATCACATGGCGTTCTGTGGTGTACTCACGGACATCCTCCAAGCGATCAGAACTACCCGAACCAATCTGGTCATACAGATAAACATCATAACCATCCTGCGCCAGTTGACCATAAAAGGCTACATCCGATTTCAGGACGAGGAAACCTGGCCCGCCATGTAAAAACACAATCGGGGTCCGTTTTGCGTCTCCCACCGCAGGGATATGAACATAAGCCAGCTTTGACCCGGTGGGCAAATTCCAGTACTCCATGCCGGGTAATGGCATCGGAGCTTCATAGGGAAAGACCGGGCGCGGAAGAATTTTGATCACGAGGAAAACAGCCAATGCCGCAACCATACCACTGAAAATGAAGGTAAACTGCGGGCGAAACTTGGGTATAAGTTTCCGGCTGATCATCCAAGCCGCCCAGCCACTGGCGAGCAGCAACACGATGATGGAAATACCCAGCAACACGTCAAGATTACCGCTGAGAGGCGCGATCACGTAAAAAGTTAAGACGGCCAGGGCCACGCCAAGGATGGCGAGCAGGGGCAAGGCAAGTATGAGCAATATCTTTGATAACATTAAAAATCTCCAGAAAACGTGATCAATTCAGTCTTTATACGATTTTATGTTCTCCTGGTTTCAAGTAGGGAAACCCGCATGAGGAGAATAAGTTGTCATCCTTCAAACTCGTTCGTCTATCGTTGTTTCAATGGCTTGCCCGTTTGAACCGCATCCACCACCTGCAAGATGATCTGGCTGACTTGCTGGGCATGTTCGATGTTGAAAACCAGCGAGCCATGAGTGGAACCATCCACCGTGATATGGATACTGTTCGTCGAGAGCGCTGCCAGTTCATTTTGCATTTCACGCCAGTTGTCATCGACACCCTCCCCACGGGTGATCACAGCCAGCGGCAGGTCACCCAATGAACCAAGATCATGTGATTGTTTGAAGATCCTTGCGCCCAACAACATCGTGGTTTTCGTATTTTGCCAATATTCCCGCGTTGAGAATATTGCAGCAACCTCTGCACGTTGACGTGGCGGCAGCTCCGCGAAATCTATTTTACGGCTGTTGAAAAAATACAGGCGTCCCAAACCCATCCGCACCATCGTTTGGAGGATCGGCATAAAGGTAAGCATGGGAGTATTCCCCTTCAGCATTTCGGGATGGCGCACGAATTGGTCGGGATGAGAAGAATCCAACAAGACCAGACCAACAACTTCTTGCGGATCCACCGTCGTATATTCGCGCACATAGATGCCACCTTTGGAATGTCCCACCATCACGAAAGGACCTTCAATACCGGCATTCATCAACAAGGTATGCAGGTTTGAGGCTGTGCGTTGTGGCGATTCTGGTTCGGAATCATTTTCACTCCAACCAAAATCAGCACGGTCATACGCACAGACTCGCACCTGCTTCGCCACTTCAGGCTGGAACCAACCCCAATAGGATGAAAAGCCGCCAGACATTGCGTCAAGAATCACTGTCGGGCTGCCTTCACTAATGCAGTAAATGTGCATTTTGAATCCGCCAACATCGATCAAATTTCCGGGCGGAGGGAAATTCTTTTTGTCCGCTTCACTCGCTGCAGTTTGATAGATCATGCCTGTGGCTGAGAGAAAAACGATAAAGATACTTATCCAGAGCAAATCCCTCTTGAGCCAATTCAAAAATCGTTTTGTAAAAGTTGGTTTCATTTCGTCTCCTTTGATTGCGCCAAGGATATTCTATGAGCATCATTCAATGATGCGTCGCAAGTCGCTTTTTCGATGCGACTGGAGGCGGTATTGTTTGAGCGTATAATTTGACCAAGCGAAAGGATTATCGTTATGATGAACAACCGTCAACTGGCAGATACGTTCACCCTGATCGCAAATTTGTTGGAGATCAAGGGCGAGATCATTTACAAAACGCTTGCCTATCGCAAAGCCTCCGATAGCCTGATGGGACTGGGACGCCAGGTTTCAGAATATTGGAAGGAGGGAAAGCTGGAAGAAATCCCCGGCGTGGGCAAAGCCATCGCGGAAAAGATCGATGAACTTCTCAATACCGGCAAACTCCAATTCCTCGAGAAACTCAAAAAGGAAGTGCCTGAGGAATTAGCCTCATGGCTGGCCGTTCCAGGGCTTGGACCGAAGAAGATCGCCATGATCTGGAAGACGTTGGGAATCACGACTCTGGCTCAGCTGGAGGCGGCTGCCAAGGAAGGAAGTTTACGCGATCTCCCGGGCATGGGTGCCAAGTCCGAGACGGCGATTCTCGAAGGGATCGCATCGCTGTCCCGTCGGTCGGGCCGGATTCCGCTGGGGCGCGCCTATCCGCTGGCGCAGGAGATTATCGGGACTCTCAAAAAGGTGAAGGGTGTCGTCGACGCGGAACCAGCCGGCAGCTTGAGGAGGATGCGCTCGACCGTCGGGGACCTGGACATTCTGGTCGCGGCCAAAGATTCAGCCCCGGTGATGGAAGCGGTTGTCAATCTTCCCGGTGTCTCGCGTGTGTTGGGCAAAGGCGAAACGAAATCGTCCATCGAATTTACGGATGGAGTCCGCGCACAGGTCTGGGTGCATCCGCCTGAAAAGTTTGGGACCGCGCTGCAATACGCGACCGGCTCGAAAGATCACAATGTGCAGTTGCGACAGATCGCATTAGCCAAAGGATTATCGTTATCAGAACATTCATTTGCGAAAGTTAAAGGGAAGGGCGAAATCTTTTGCGCCACGGAAGAGGAAGTGTATGAGACTTTGGGACTGCCGTGGATACCACCCGAACTGCGCGAAGATCGTGGCGAAGTACAGGCCGCCAAAGCGGACAAACTCCCGAAGTTGATCGAACTCAAAGACATCAAAGCAGACTTGCAGGTGCATTCCACCTGGAGCGATGGAAAACTCTCGATGCTGGAAATGGCGCGCGCCGCCGCAAAGCAGGGCATCAAAGTGATCGCCTTCACCGATCATTCGGTGAGTTTGGGAGTCACCGGCGGCTTGAGCATGGAGGATCATAAAAAGCAGGCCGCCGAGATCAAGAAGATTCAAAAACAGCTTGGCGATGAGATTCTTGTCTTGCACGCCTCAGAAGTGGAGATCAAAGCTGACGGCTCGCTGGATTATCCCGATGAGTTTTTGGAAAGTCTGGATTTGGTTTTAGCCTCTTTACATACCAGCTTGCGACAGCCGCGTGAGAAGGTCACACAACGCGTCATCAACGCCATCCGCAATCCGCACGTAGATATCATTGGTCACCCTACAGGGAGACTCATCCCTGACCGCGAAGGCGCGGATTTGGATATGGATGCCGTCCTGAACGCTGCCGCGGAGACAGGCGTTGCGCTGGAGATCAATGCGCATCCTGCTCGTCTCGATCTGGATGATGTGTATGCCCGCCGCGCCAAAGAGTTGGGCATCCCGATCAGCATCAACACAGATTCTCACTCTGCAGAAGATTTCGACATGCGCTTCTATGGCGTTGCCATTGGGAGACGTGCGTGGTTGACGAAAAATGATGTCATCAATACATGGCCAACGAAGAAGTTGTTGGATTGGTTGAAGAAGAGAGGAAAATAAAATGCTAAACTCTTTCGGTTCGCAGCCTGATTCAGGCTCGTACATGAATTTAAAAAAGCGAATGCTTCAGCGCGTCCAATCGACGAATATCAATGAGCAGATCGTTGAAGTTATGAAAAATGCGCTGGAGGCGGAGAATGTTGTGCTGAGCGCCCCTGAAAGAAAGCGTTTATTTTCACAGGTCGCTCAATCGGTCTTGGAAGATTTGAAGGGGAAGCTTAAGGATGGCTCCATCCCTGTTTAAGCGTTCATGACCGCCCTCAAATCTTTTCTCTTCCTACTCTTCGCCCCCGGCCTGTTTGGCTTTTATATGCCTTTGAGATATTTGCGTTCGGGGCCGCAGTTCCAAACAGGCATCTTCGCTTATCTGGCCATTCCTCTTTGGTTCATGGGTACCGCGATCATTCTCTGGTGCTTCTGGGGTTTCACTTTCAAGGGCCGCGGCACGCCCGCGCCGATCGATCCGCCCAAGGAACTGGTGGCGACCGGCCTCTATCGCTACGTGCGCAACCCGATGTACGTTGGCGTTTTATCCGCTTTGCTGGGACATTTCCTATGGTTTGGTTTCTGGCGCATTCTGATCTACGCCGCACTTTTCCTTCTCACCACACATTTGTTTGTGACTCTCTATGAAGAACCCAATTTACGCCAACGCTTCGGCACAAGTTATGAACAGTACCTCAAGCAGGTCCCGCGCTGGATTCCAAAACTCAAATAGAAATAACTCCTCTCAAACAATTTCTCAACTCAAGGAACGAAATTATGGAACTCATCGGTGAGATCGCCGGTCTCGCGACTTCATTCTTCTTCGCGCTTACCTCGATCATCTTTGCGGCAACTGGACGCATGGTCGGTTCACAGGTAACCAATCGGATACGGCTTATCATTGCCTTGTTCTACCTCCTGATTTTGAACAGCCTCCTCTTTCGCGAACCATTGCCATTTTCAGCAGAGTCCTCCCGCTGGATGTGGCTGGGACTCTCCGGTGTGATCGGACTCTCGCTGGGTGATACTTTCTACTTCCAATCCCTGATCTCGGTGGGACCCCGCCTTGGCAGTCTGCTATTGAGCCTGGCTCCGATTTTCGGTTCGCTCATTGCCTGGGTCTTCTTCGACGAAACTCTCACGCTTCTGCAAATCACAGGGATCGTGCTCGCACTGGTGGGAATTGCCTGGGTGGTCACCTCGCATGAGGAACCGCCCGCTACTCCTCATGGACATACCAAACGCGGCGTATTCTTCGGCGTGCTGGCGGGGCTCGGTCAGGCAGTGGGACTCGTTCTCTCCAAGCAGGGTATGTTCGGAGACTTCTCTCCGTTTGAGGCAAATGCCATTCGTATGTTCACCGCTTTGCTCTTTACCTGGGCCTGGACCTTCATCCAAGGCAAAGCTGGCGTAACGTTCACAGCTCTGCGCAAGAAACCGCGCGTCATTGGTTTGATCGCACTCGGCGCGTTGGTTGGTCCAGTACTCGGCGTGTCAGCCTCTTTGCTGGCGGTGCAGCATGCGGAAATCGGTGTGGCCAGCACATTCATGGCCCTACCGCCTGTGATCGTTTTGCCGATCAGTTATTTTGCCTTCAAGGAAAAGATTGGCTGGCAGGCACTGGCCGGGACAGCAGTGGCTATTGCCGGTGTTGCCATTTTATTTCTGACCTGAACATGCATGAAGCACATTACACGAAACATGATAAACACCCTATTAATGTAACAAATATCTTCTTTCAATTCCGATGGACTCAGTGTAAGATGAGGGCCTCTTACCAAATTAATTTCAGTGAGGCAGGATGGCAAAAGTTTCAATCCCGGCGGATCAGGTCCGCTTTTTCAGTGGCAGCTCCAACCCCACGCTGGCTGCATGTATTGCGCGTGAACTGGGTGTGCCGCTGGATCACACTCATATCACCCGTTTCAGCAACGACAATCTGTTCATCCAACTGGGCGCGACCGTGCGCTATCGACGCGTTTATATCGTGCAATCGCTCTCCCAGCCCGTCAACGATCATCTGATGGAATTGTTGATGATGCTCGATATTGCACGCGGCGCCGCAGCCTCTGAAGTACATGCCATCATCCCGTATTATTCCTTTGGCCGCTCGGATAAAAAGGATGCTCCACGCATTTCCATTACCGCCCGGCTGGTGGCGGATTTACTCAAGACAGCCGGGGCCACCCATGTGATGAGCATGATGTTTCACTCCCCACAGGTGCATGGATTTTTCGGCATACCCACCGATCCGTTGAGCAGCCGCATCGTGTTCAAGGAATATCTTAAAACACGTGATATGCAGGATGCCATCGTTGTTTCACCGGATATGGGACAGGCAAAGTCCGCGGCGCGCTTTGCAAGGAGTTTGCGGCTGCCGATCGCGGCCGGAAATAAGGAACGCGTTTCCGACTCACAGGTGATGATCAGCGGCCTGGTTGGCAACCAGGTGCGCGGACATAAACGCGCCATGATCTACGACGATGAGATTGCCACCGGCGGCTCCATCCATGAGTTGAGTCGCGTGCTAATCGAAGAAGGCGTGGAAGATATCCTGGTGATTTGCACCCATGGTGTGTTTACCCGCGGCGGCCTGGATCGGCTGGCAAGCATCCCGCAGATCAGCGAGATCGTTACAACGGATACCGTCTATTTGCCGCCAGAGAAAAGACATCCAAAATTAAAAATACTGACCGTGGGACCCATCTTTGCGGATGCCATTCGTCATAACTTTCATCACGAGTTGATCAACGATCTATTTGTGTTCGGCGAATAAATCATCCCGATATGCTCGAACGATTAAGGCTTCGAGCCCGCGAACTTAGGAAAGAAGTCTTCGCCGTTTATCTGGCGGCGCGTGACGCACGCACACCTTGGTATGCAAAGGCGTGGATTCTGCTGATCGTGGCGTACGCCCTCAGTCCCATTGACCTGATCCCCGATTTCGTTCCCATTTTAGGCTACCTCGATGATCTGCTGCTCGTCCCGGCTGGACTCTGGCTGGCGGTGAAATTGATTCCCGCCGAGGTGCTGGCGGAGGCTCGTTTAACGGCGGCCAGCCATGGCGTGGACAGACGCGTTGGTTACATCGGCATGTTGGTGATCCTGTTCATCTGGATATTAGCTATAATTTGGGTTGTATCAATCATCCTTCACCATGTGGAGCACCTATGACATTTTCCATCCGGCGGGCAACTCTGGAAGACAAACCTGATTGGTTGAGGATGCGCCAGGGCTTGTGGCCCGAAGCGCCCATCGAATATCTTGATTACGACCTGGACGACAATCTGAGGGATCCCGATTACGCAGTCTTTGTCGCTTCACTCGAGGACGGGAAGCTGGTGGCCTTTATCGAAGCGGGACTGCGCCGGTACGCCGAGGGCTGCGAGAGCACACCCGTGGGCTACATCGAAGCCTGGTACGTGGACGAGCACTTGCGCGGGCAAAAACTCGGTAAGGAATTGGTGAGCGCCGCGGAAGAGTGGGCACGTGGGAAGGGCATGACCGAGATGGCGTCGGATACCTGGCTGGAAAACGAAGTCAGCATCGCCGCCCATTTGAGGATGGGATATCAGGAAGTGGAACGGCTGGTACATTTTCGAAAGATGCTATAACGTGTAGGGACGGCGTCTTGCCGCCCTTCATGGGCGAGACGACCTCGCCCCTAAAAGACAAATGTCAAATTTCCTCATCTATGGTTCCTACGGATATAGCGGTCAACTGATCGTTGACCGCGCCTTGCAGGAGGGCTTGCATCCGATTTTGGCGGGGCGAAATAAAAAGAAGCTCATCGCGCAGGCTGAGAAATATAAGCTTGAATATCGCGTCTTCGCCTTGAACCAGACAGAAATCCTGGATTCTGTTCTGCAGGGAGTGGAGGCGGTGCTGCATTGCGCGGGGCCCTTTGTGCATACCTTCCGTCAGATGGCGCAAGCCTGTTTGCGCACCAAACGTCATTACGTGGATATCAGCGGAGAGATTCCCGGCTTCGAGGCGCTGGCCGCCATGAACGCGCAGGCCAAAGAGGCAGGCATCATGCTCTTGCCCGGCGGCGGATTTGACGTGGTGCCGTCCGATTGTCTCGCCGCACATGTCAAGAGACGATTGCCCTCGGCAACCCACTTCCGGCTGTTCGTGCGGGGAATTGGCGCGGGCAGTTCGCCGGGTACAGCCAAGTCCGCCGTTGAGAATATGCATCGCCAGGGTATGATCCGCCGGAATGGGAAGCTGGTTCAAGTGCCGCTGGCCTGGAACGTCCGCGAGCAGGACTTCGGACGCGGCTACACCAAAGTCGTCTCCATCGGCTGGGGGGACGTCAGCACCGCTTATTACAGCACGGGCATTCCCAACATCGAAACGTATTTTGCCTTTCCAGACTCCTATATAAACTCGCTGCGTTTCCTGCGTCTGGTCGGGCCGTTGATGTATAACCGTCCGGTGAAAGGCATGCTCAAACTCCTGATCGACATATTTTTACCGGAGCCCAAAGAGGAGACAAGAAAAAAGGCCTCCGCGATCCTCATCGGTGAGGCCAGTGCACAAAATGGGGGACGCGTCACTACGAAATTAACTGTGCCGGAGGGATATACTTGTACTGCGCTGACGGCCATCGAAATCATCAAACGCATCCTGGCGAACGATCTAAAAACAGGTTTCCAAACTCCCTCGCTGGCTTATGGCCCGGATTTTATTTTGCAATTCGACAAAGTGAAGAGAGAAGACCTATCATGAGACGCACGATCTTTTTCTTGTGGATGTGCATCCTGCTGACAGCTTGCGCATCTTCCACCAATACTCCATCGGCGCCAACTCCCATCCCTGGAACATCCCCAGCAGTTGAAACATCTATAACGGAGGCAACCATGTCCCTTGAACTGACGAGCGACGCGTTCGTAAACGGACAATCCATTCCGGCGAAATATTCCTGCGTCGGGAAAAATATTTCCCCCGCGCTGGCGTGGAACGATCCACCGGCGGGCAGTCAATCCTTCGCGCTGATCGTGGACGATCCCGACGCGCCGATGGGCACCTGGGTGCATTGGGTGCTGTACAACATCCCCGCCGACAAACGCAGTTTGCAGGAAGATCTGCCGATGACCGGCAAGAACACTGATCCGAATGCCATCTATGTTGGCAAGAACTCATCCGGCAATCTCCACTACGACGGCCCCTGCCCGCCGAGTGGCACGCATCGCTATTACTTCAAACTCTATGCGCTCGACACGACCATCAATCTTTTACCGGGTGCCACCAAGGAAAAAATCCTCAAGGAAATGCAGGGACACGTCCTGGCACAGGGCGAATTGATGGGCACGTTCAGTAAATGAAAAAAGCCGATTCACTCATCCGACGCGCGCATGAATCGGGGAATCCCCTCATTCAAGGCGACCACGTGACCTTTCTTTGGGAGGGCGACTTCGCCCCACAGTTGATCAGCGACTTGAATAACTGGGAGGAGAAACCGAAAAACTTCAAACGCCTCTCTCCCCCCTCCAAGACTGATTCCGGAAAAACGATTTGGTCCTGCTCCCTGACTGTGCCGCGCGGCGCTTACGTGGAATACGCCCTTCAGCATCCTGCATCGGAAGAAAAAATCCTCGACCCGTTGAATCGACGTACGGTCAGTAACGGCATGGGGAGTCGCAACAATTATTTCTACATGCCCGGTAACAGGCCTTCTCCCTTTTTAATCCGTCATGCGGAGGTGCGCGCCGGCACCCTGACGCGTCACCGCGTCAGCGCCTATTTTTTACAGGATAATGCCGAGCGGGATGTTTATCTTTACGCCCCATCCACTGACGAGGCGGTGCCTTTGCTCATCGTTTACGATGGGCAGGATTATCTCTATCGCGGCAAGCTTACGACCCTCATCGATAACCTGGTCGCGCAAAAACGGATTCGTCCACTGGCCCTGGCCTTCCTGCAAAATGGACGGAGCCACCGCAACGTGGAATATCTGTGTTCCGATGCGACACTCCTGTGGCTGGAGCGCGAAGTCCTGCCACTGGCCCATGAACATTTGCAACTCATCGATACGAGGAAAGATCCCGGTGCGTATGGTGTGCTGGGCGCTTCGGCCGGGGGCTTGATGTCTGTCTATACCGGCTTGCGCATGCCGGAGGTCTTCGGCAAGGTGATCTGTCAATCGGGCGTCTTCGGCCTCGACGGGCGCGACTTCGCTGTGGTTGACCTCGTTCGTTATAAACATGCACGTCATATTAAGCTTTGGATGGATGTCGGTATATTAGATGAATTATTGGAAGATAACCGCCGCATGGTCGCTTTGTTGAAAGAAAAAAAATATGACTTTACTTATCGTGAGTTCGCCGGCGGACACAATTACACGGCCTGGCGCGATAACGTCTGGCGCAGCCTGGAAGCAATGTTTTCCCACTCGCGCTGAGCGGATTGATACTCGTTGGTTGAGTAGGTCGAGTGTTCTTCGAGACCGTATCGAAACCAACTGTCATAACCAAAGCTCTGGTTGTTTGTTACAGGTTTTTTTAGAGGATTTGTTGTTTCAACGATTCTTCCTTGGTCTCGATGGGCCCTCTACAAGCATTCGGGCTACTCGACCAGCGGTCGTTCTGCGCGAATGAGGTTTTATGCTGCTTGCCACCTTATGCTACCTCCAACGTGATGGACACACCTTGATGGTCTATCGCAACAAAAAGCCAAATGACATCCACGCGGGCAAGTGGAACGGCTTGGGCGGAAAGTTCGAAGCAGGAGAAACACCCGAAGAGTGTGTGATCCGCGAGATTTATGAAGAATCAGGATTGACGATCCAAACTCCAAAACTGTGCGGCTTGCTCATGTTCCCCAACTTCAAAGGCAATGACTGGTATGTCTTCGTCTTCACTGCGAACGAGTTCAGTGGTGACCTGATCGATTCCCCCGAGGGTGAGCTGGCGTGGATTCCCGATGAAAAAGTCTTGGAACTGAACCTTTGGGAAAGCGACCACATCTTCATGCCCTGGATTCGTGAAGGAAAGTTTTTCTCCGCAAAGTTTGAATACGAGGGAGATGAAATGCGCGGACATGAGGTAGTGTTTTATGAAGCGTAATTTGGCATGGTTCACCCGTCCATGCACCACACGGCGAGGCCATGTTGGACAGCTTTTTGTTCGGAAGTTCGTTCTTATTCTAACCGTCATAATGCTTCAATGCACCAACTTTGCTTACAATGTTGACGGCTAACTGCATATAATTCGTCATTGTGATCTGTCCAAATACGTGCGCGCCGCCGCAGAGTACAGCGAACTCAGGGAGATAAATCAGGAATGACTCATCATTTAATATGGTTACTGGAAGTATTTCAGGATAGGGGGGTTTCGGTATTTCGATTTTGACGCCTTCGAATTCAGAGCTTTGATCGTTCATCATTGCCTCCTGTGTGAGATACTAATTTATGGATAAGAGAGTCAAGTGGATTCATCAACGCAGACTATTCGAAAGCGCCTGGACCCATTCCTGATCACTTGGCTGCAAACCCAGATCAAGTGCCTTTTCCAGATCAGCAATAGCCTGCTCGGAATCGCCTTTGTAAAAATATGTCAGTCCGCGATTGGCGTAGGCGAGGGGTAGATCGGCCTCGGATTGGGAAAGCTGATAGTAATTCAACATTCCTTCGATCCGTTCTTTTTCAGGGCCAGGCGTCAAGCTGTTAAACTTGTTATAAATTGCTGGCAGTCCCCCTTCCGGAGTGAGCTCAATGGCCTTGTCGAAATCAGCAATGGCAGCCTCATAGTTTCCCGTAGCCTGGTAAACGAGACCCCGGTTGTAATAGGCTTTGGCAAAATCAGCTTCCAATTCAATGGCGCGGTCAAAGTCAGCGATGGCGAGATCATATTCCTCTTTCGCAAAGTAGGTGAGTCCACGATTGCCATAACCAACAGACCAATCTGGCAAAAGTTCGATGGTCTTATTAAAATCCGCAATCGCACGATCAAAATCACCTTGCGCATGATAGGCCAATCCACGGCTGTTGTAGACTTCGACAAAATCGGGATTCGAATTGATTGCCATATTGAAATGAACCAGGGCCATGTCATATTCCCCGTTGGCAAAATACATGTTCCCCAAATTTAAGTCCGAGACGTTGGAGTCGGCGTAGTAATTGGTGTTCGTAGTTGCCGAACTGGCAGATCTTATGACAGTTATCAATATCCACACAATGAGCCCAATGGGAATGACAACCACCCCGCCTGGAATGTTGTTTGACTTTTGAACAGTTTTATATGTTGGAGAAGGTGCGGTCTGGCGCACATAATTCAGATTTCGCACATCCCGCACGTTTCCAGATGGGTCAACGATGAAGTCAGGTTTATCGGCCATTTCTCCTCCACATTGCTCAGAAGGAATTCGATGGAAATTTCCAGATATAAAGCCTTATCGGCCAATCCGCTATTTACATGACATTGAGACCATCTAAAGGATACAGATTTTCATGCCTGGAATCACGTGCTTTTTGTCATAAAAGACAACTCAGTCTGTAAGTCTGACTGGTATTGTAAGGTTACAGTCCCATCACTTGAACCTTTTTCTTGGAAGTATAATGAAAGGGCATGTCTATTTTCTCGAACAAACATATCACACTCGGGGTGACAGGTTCCATCGCGGCCTATAAAGTCGCAGACCTCGCTTCCAAACTGGCACAAGCCGAAGCGCAAGTGGATGTGATCCTCAGCGCCGCAGCAGAAAAGTTCATCATGCCGTTGACCTTCCAATCGATCACGGGTCGACGCGCCTATACCGATGCCGATCTGTGGGGCAATGAAGCTCACGTGTTGCACGTGGGGCTGGCACATGCCGCCGATCTGCTGGTCATCGCGCCCTGCACCGCCAATACGATTGCCAAACTCGCCCACGGAAATGCCGACACCTTGCTGACGGTGATGGCGTTGGCCGCGACCTGTCCACTCCTGATCGCGCCGGCGATGGATGGCGGCATGTTCGATCACCCCGCCACACAGGAAAATATCGCCACGTTAAAAAGCGCGGCGCCACGATCATCGGTCCCGCCTCGGGACATCTCGCCTCGGGCTTATCCGGAACCGGACGCCTGCTCGAAACCGCGGAGATCATGGGACACATCCGTATCCTACTCGGACAGAACGGCAAACTCGCCGGGAGAAAAGTCGTGGTGACCGCCGGAGGGACTCAGGAACCACTCGACCCGGTACGCGTGCTGACGAATCGCTCCTCCGGCAAACAGGGGCATGCCCTCGCCCAAGCCGCGCTGGACGCCGGCGCGCAAGTTACATTGGTTACCACGCCAACCGCGTTGACTCCTCCGATCGGCGCACAGGTCGTCAAGGTTGAATCCGCCAAAGAGATGCTCGAGGCAGTCAGGGCCGAAGCCGCAAACAGCGACGCGCTGATCATGGCCGCGGCTGTGGCAGACTTCCGCCCGAAGAGCATGGCAAAAGACAAGATCAAAAAAGAGAGCGGGATTCCACAGATCGAACTCGAGGCCACAGAAGATATTTTGAAAACGGTATCAGTCAACGGGCTGAGGGAGAAGCGACCGCGCCGGGTGGTGGGATTCGCCGCCGAGTCGCGCGATCTATTGGAAAACGCCTCAGTTAAGCTAAAATCCAAAGGGCTCGATTTGATCGCCGCCAATGACATCTCCGCCGGGGATGCGGGCTTTGCAAGCGAAACGAACCGCGTTACACTATTGTATGCAGATGGCCGCCAGGAATCGCTGCCGCTGATGAGCAAGACCAAAGTAGCCGAGGCAATCATCGAGCGTCTTGCGACGCTGCTGGAGTAAAATGCGCATTCTTGTTATCTCTGACATCCACGCCAACTACACTGCATTGGAGGCCGTGCTCAAAGATGCGGGTGAAGTCGATGAAACCTGGTGTCTGGGGGACATGGTCGGATACGGTCCCGACCCGAATGCGGTGCTGGAAGAAGTTCGTGAACTTAGAAGTTTAACCTGTTTGCTGGGCAATCATGATGTAGCCGTGATCGGCAAGATCCCCTTCGAGGCCTTCAACGGTGATGCGCGCCGCACGCTCGAATATCACGAGCGGGTGTTGACTGCCGACAACATGGACTTTCTGCACTCCCTTCCATATCATTTGAAGGTACGCGAGGATGTCAGTCTCGTACACGGCAGCCCGCGTGATTCTGTTTGGGAATATATCCTGAACACGCTGTCGGCACGCCTGAACTTCGATCACTTCACCACGCCCTGGTGTTTTGTGGGACATTCCCACATCCAGTGCATGTTCCACCTCGACGAGGCCACCGACCGCGTCAGCCTGAAACCGGTCCGCTCAGGAGACCGCATGGAACTCAAGCCGAGGCTGATCATGAACCCGGGCTCTGTCGGCCAGCCGCGTGACCGCGACCCGCGCGCGGCTTACGCCATCTACGACAGCACAGAGAAAACCTGGGAGCCACGCCGCGTTGCCTATAACATCGCCGAAGTGCAAAAACGCATTCGCCAGGCCGGGCTGCCGGAGAAACACGCCATCCGAATCGCAGAGGGATGGTAGCCCACCCCACCCGCCTCACCTGCACTTGCGCAGGTGCAAGTGTCGGCACCCTCCCCAAAATCCAATAAAGACAATTTGGGACGCGTTGAAAAACAAATTTACGGGAATTGGGGAGGGGAGCGTCAGGAACTTTTGAGGAACATGTATCGTCCTTCGGATGAAATCACTGTATATTCATGAAGGAGCAGAAGACATGAAACGCATATTATTTATCATCCTGGCGGTAGTGGCTGTATTCCTCGTTATCGGTTTTTCCTTTGCGACTTTTTCCAGGCAGAAGGGATCGACTTTCAACGCCATTTCCCGCGACCTCGGTTATGGCAGCGGCGGTGGCGCTCCTTTCATCGAGTCGCCCGCGGCCACCGAGGCACCTGCGCTTGCGCCCATGCCCGAAGCGGCTGCCGACGCATACAGTAGCACGTCCGCAGGACAAGTTGCCCAGGAACGGCTCGTCATCCAGAACGCCGATCTAACCATCGTGGTCACAGACCCCAAGCAACGCATGAAAGAGATCAGTGATCTTGCCAATGAATATGGTGGGTTCGTAGTTTCCTCTAATATGTATCAATCCTATACCTCTGGAGGCAAGGAAGTCCCCGAAGCCAGCATTACCATCCGCGTCAAAGCTGAAGATCTGGATCAGGCCTTGACCAGGATCAAAGAAGGCGCGGTGGATATTCAAAACGAAAACCGTTCCGGTCAGGATGTGACCAGTCAATACGTGGATTTGCAGGCACAGCTCAAAGCCAAACAGGCCGCGGAAGAAAAGCTGCTCGAGATCATGCAGCAGGCAACCAAGTCCGAAGATGTGCTCAACATTTACCTGCAAGTGCAAAACGTCGAGACTGAGATCGAACAATTGAAGGGTCAGATCAAATATTTGCAAGAGTTTGCGGCTCTGTCCGCCATCAGCGTGCGCTTGATCGCCGAAGAAAGCACCCAGCCGATCGAGGTCGGACCATGGAAACCCGAAGGCGCGGCGAAAGATGCCATCCAGGATCTGATCTTCTTCTCCCAGAATTTTGTGGACTTCCTCATCCGCTTCGTGCTCCTGATCCTGCCGGCGCTGATCCTGATCGCCATCCCAGTGTCCCTGGTCTATCTGGCAGGGCGGGGAATCTACCGTAGAGTCCGCAAGTCAAAAGTTCAGGAAGAAAAACCTGAAGCAACTAAAGGATAAATCCCATCCATCATTCCTACCCCTCTCCTATTCAGGGAGAGGGGTACTGCATTGCGGGTTATAATTTTTCATCATGGAAAAACTTGTTCAGGAAGCACAATCCTTGTTCAATGTTCATATCACCGGGCGACAGGTGATGTCCCTGATCACCTACGAAAAAGAACTGCTCGACTGGAATCAAAAGTTCAACCTGACGGCCATCCGTGATGTGGAATCGATCCATACGAAACACTTCCTTGATTCGTTCTCCTGTGTGTTGGCCTGGAAGGCCTCTCCACCGTCCTCTCTCATCGATGTGGGGACGGGCGCAGGCTTTCCGGGCATTCCCCTCAAAATTCTGTATCCAAATTTGAATTTGACCCTGGTCGAATCGGTTGGCAAGAAAGCCATGTTTTGCCAGCACATCGTTCGTGTGCTGGGCCTCGAGCACGTGGATGTAATTCAGGCCCGGGCGGAGAACTTGGGCCAAAGCCTAGAACATCGCGAAAAATATGACTGGGCCATTGCGCGCGCAGTGGCCAATCTCAGTGTGCTGGGCGAATATCTGATTCCTTTTGTCAAAGTCGGTGGGATGATGCTGGCACAGAAAGGTGAAAGCGGACCGGCCGAAGCGCAGTCCGCTGAAAAGGCGATGCATATGTTAGGTGGGAAATTGAAGCAATTAATCCCCGTCAATCTGCCAGGCGTCGCGGACGACCGCTATCTGGTCCTGGTGGAGAAGGTCGCGGCCACGCCGCCAAAGTATCCACGCAAGCCGGGGATGCCAATGAAACAGCCGCTTTGATTCTTTAACAAGCCTCTTCCACGATCGTAATCTTATCTTCCTTATTGGGAATAATACACAAAAATTCAAAAGGTTCTTCGCCTGTATTTTCATATGAATGGATGGCGCCTTCGGGGATGAACACCACATCACCGGTTTTCACATGATAGGTCTCTTCACCGATCGTGATCGTCGCCGCGCCGCGCAGAACATATTGCTCATGTTCCAATGTGTTGGTATGACGCGGCATCCCGCCTCCCTTTTGCATGGAAAACTTTCGCAGGGCAAAGTTCGGGCCCTCCTGCGAGGAGATCAATACTTGAATGGTTGTATCTTTTCCGGCAGCGACATTTTTCGCTTCGACATCGGTTGAATGTTTCACAGACATGCATAAACTCCTAACTTCCTTGTCATGGCGCAATTGTATTTGTTGGCCAGGGTGTGTAGGTCGGTGCCACAGGCAGGGACTCGGTCGGCACGCTGGTGTTCGTCGGCGCTGGAGGCGTTGTCGTAGTGGACTCGGATATCGAGGTCCGCGTCGGAAGCGGAGCCGGGGAAACCGTCGCGGTGAGGATCGGGTCGATACCCCGCCTCAACAGGCCAAAGGCCAGAATGGAAGCGGCGATCAAAACCACCAGCGCGCCCAATACACCACCGATCACCCACGGCAGCCAATCCACATTCTTCCTGACGGTCAATCTAAAATCGGCGGGCACAGCCACCAAAACGACCGTGATGTTGTCGTGCCCGCCGCGCGAGTTGGCCAGTTCGATCAAGGCACGGGAGGCTTCCTTCAGTGTTCCCTTGGAACGCACCACCTCCAAAATCTCATCGTTCCACACCAGATCAGTCAGCCCATCACTGCATAAAAGCAAAACATCGTTGGGCAGGAGTTGAATGCCCTGGTTGTCCTCGGCGCGCTGTTCACCCTCTCCATCGAACCATTGCAATCGAAAATCCGGATCAGGTGCGGAGGGCGATCCCAGATAACGACGGATCACGTGCACGTTGGGATGTTCGCGGGCCTGCTCAGGCGTGAGGATACCTTTATCGATCGCTTCCTGCACCCAGGTATGATCCACGGTCAATTGCTGGATACGCCCGCCGCGCATCAGGTATATGCGTAAGTCGCCCACATAGGCGGTATAGAGTTGATCGCCAATGATCCAGGCCGTGGCACAGGTGGCACCCATACCCTTCAAGTTTTCATTCGAGGCCGAATGTGCGGCGATCGCGTCGCTGGCTTCCACGACCGCGTCTTCAATCGTGCGGCGCACATGTTTCCCATCGCTCTTGGCGACGTTATGCATGATGTAGTTGACCGCCAGTTCCGCGGCCACCTCCCCGGCGCGATGTCCACCAATGCCATCTGCCAGCACCGCGAACAAGGCCGGCGTTCGATCATGCTGATCCAGCACAAACGAAGCCACAGCATACCGGTCCTCATTGTTCTTGCCCGACATACCGGCATGGCTTTGAGCCTCGACATTCATATGCGCGCGCTGGGTGCGAATCATATCTGGAGCTTATTTTCTGGAAATGACTTTCGGTTCCAACTCAGCCGGAGGCTGCTTCAGATCAAAGCGATAGAGCAACTGCCCGAAGTGAATCCGATCGCCGTGCGCCAGGCGACGGCCTTCACGCGTGACAGGTTCATAATTCACCCAGGTGCCGGCCACAGAACCATGATCGTAAATCACGAAGCTGCCCTCGTCCATTTGTTTGATGCGGGCATGCAACGGCGAAATGGAGGGATCGTCCAACACACGGATTGATTGTACCGGGTCTGTGCCAAACGTCATATCCTTTTCGAGCACCGGAATCGGCACGCTGCTGGCCGGCTCACCGCCATTGACCAGTCGCACAAGATAGGCAGGGGCCTCGGGCATACGGGTTGGTTTCGGCTGAAGCCAACCCGGACGGCGCGGCGCGGTTTTTGATCTTCTCGTCGCGGAGGATGGAGGTTCAGTGATCGCAATGACCGGCTGGGTCAATGGGTCTTCGAAATCGTTTCCGTGCCACGCGGCGGCGTTTGAACCTGCCGCCCCCCCGCCCTCGGAGCAATATCCAGAGCAAAGCCAAACCCGCTATCGCAATCGCACCCAATACCAAATACGAGCGATAGCGTCCCAGCAAAGCCTGGAGTCCCCTGGGCACCTGCACCACGGTCAATGTAACCGGGATGCTCATGCTGGATTTTTCCAGGCCAAGCAAGTCCTCCGCTTCCACAATGATCTCGTGCTGACCGCTTAAATTGTACTCACTCAGGTCCCAAGTAAATTTTTCGAAGGGCGCGGAGGTGTTCTCGGCGGCAACCTGACCATCCACATATAAGGCGGTGCGCTTTAATTCACGTGGATGTCCATCGGGAAACTCAACGATGATTTCAACCGTCTGTTGCGCCGGGGCCAAGGCCTCCGCGTTATAAGGATCATCGGCAGGCGGCTGGCGCGTGATTTGCAACGGGGGTGAGACGAAGATCGGGTTGGGTGGTTGAATATCGACGTTAAAACTTTCAGCCGGCGCGGAGACTGCTCCCTCCGGCAAATCCACAGAGATGCCAAGAGAATGATCACCAGCCGTGGCCAGAGAAGAGGTGTAGGAAAACGTGTAAATATGGCGTAACGGCGCAAAGGCTTCGCTCAGATCCGGGAAAGCTTCCTTGCCTGAAAAGGCAAAGTACGAGCCACCGGTTTGTAATGCCAGTGCCTTGAAGGCATTGGCACTGCCTACGTTAAAAAATTGCTCTGCATCCACAAACCAGACAAAGACACGTACTTTGGAGTCCACGGCGCGTTGAATGAGCGGCGCAACGGTGTTGTCGATGTCGGGATCATCCATGCGCGGCGTGATGAAGAGGATGGCGCGTTTCATGCCGGAAACTGAGGTCGGTGCGCTGACCGTATCCAACGCAATGGCAAGCGTTTGCAGATTGGGGGTGGTGTTGCGGAAATCGGGTTTGAACGAATCGAGACTGACGAACCAGTCATGCGCGCCCGCGTGCGTAATGAGCGAACCCGACAACGAGACCAGAACTCAAATCGTCGTCTAAATCGGCGGGCTGCGCGTCCACCCACTGACTCAGCGCTCCCACCACTTGCGTGAAACGCGGGATGCCATTCGCATCCCGTACCGCCAGGCCAGGGCCGGGATTGACCGCCACGACCAGTTGTATCGGAACAGAATCCTCTGTGAGCGTATCCACTTGACGCGGCTGGTCATCTTCCATAGCTTTTAGATCTTCAGGATGGAGACTGGATACGAATCCGCCATTGGCATCGTAGACATCCAGCAAAGCGGAAATCTTCGGGAAGTTCTGGGCATCGACCGCGGCGATCTCAGCATACGCGCTGGTTTGGGCGCGCGCTAAGTTCACAGGCGGGATCAACGCCAGGGAAAGAGCGAACAAGCTCAGGCTTAGAAAGAACGCAAGAATCCTACGCATTTGCCTCAAGAAGGACTGGAACATTGCTCGCCTGCGATCTTGTCAAATGCAGATAGACAAGCATCATGGCAGATTTCATGTAAGTCAAAGAAAAGCCCTGTATAACAGCCAGTAAAGGGAGTATTACACTTCCCAAAATGGCCTGTATTCTTATCATATCAGTGAAATCCGGGTTGGCATCCAGATTGCTCATCATGAAGAAAAACATCGGGATCATGAAAGGAAATGTAACTAAACTGGTCAAGAGACCCATCCCCAAATAAATAATAATGGTGATGAGCAGATATTTCCAGATATTTGCCTTGATCAGTTCATAAGCCTGCTTGACGGAATTCGTAATGTTCATTCCATCTGCCACTATGGCCAATTCAGACTGTTCTATGAACGCCATCACCAGCCATATGAAAGGGATCATTAGCAGGATTAAAGGCTGGAGGCAAAATGCTGCCATCCCCATGGTCACAATCGATAGAGCAACGAGGCAGGCAAAAAAACTAAAGAAAACCACTGTGATTCCCACGCCAACCAATAAGCTCACGCCCAGAATACGCCAGAAATATTGCAAGCCGTTTTTGAGCAAATCCACGAAAGCAATAGGCTGAATGGCCAGTTCAGCTCTATAAACGCCAAAAGTCACCGAAGATCGTGAGGCGACTTGCAAAAAAACATTGATAACAATGAACACCAAATAAATGACGATGACAACAGCAATCAAAACCGGATTCTGCATCCAAACAGATAACTTATCGAAATCAAAATTCCTCTGGAATGCTAAAACCAGCCAAACAGGAAAAAAAAGCAAAGCCATCAGGAACGGCAAAAGACTAATTACCCACAACACCTTATGTTTCCATGTAATCTGCCAGGCACGAGTTAATACTTCCCCGAAGTCAAAGTTCACGGTTCCTCCTCAAAATCGGAAATCGCTTACTCCCATTCGATGGTTGCAGGTGGTTTGCTCGTAATATCATACACTACCCGATTAATTCCGTCCACTTCATTGACGATGCGGCCCGCCACCCTGGCCAGCAAATCGTGCGGCAGGCGTGCCCAATCGGCGGTCATGAAGTCCTCTGTGGTCACCGCGCGGATGGCGACGGCCTCCTGATAGGTACGTTGATCGCCCATCACGCCCACCGAGCGCACCGGCAGCAAAACCACAAAGGCCTGCGAAGTCTCTTTCTTTTTCCCAAGGAAGCCGGCTTTGGATAATTCCTCGATCAGGATCGCGTCCGCCGCCCGCAAACGGGAGACGCGTTCGCGCGTCACTTCCCCGAGACAGCGCACGGTCAGGCCCGGACCGGGGAAGGGCTGCCGCCAAACAAGCGACTCTGGCAACCCCAGCGCTTCGCCCACCGCGCGCACCTCATCCTTGAACAGATAACGCAACGGCTCAACCAGCTCGAAGTGCATATCTTCCGGCAGACCGCCAACGTTGTGATGGGTCTTGATCCTCTCGGCTTTATTGCGGTCTGGCGCGGAGGACTCGACCACATCCGGATAGATCGTCCCCTGCACCAAGAACTTTGGCTGTCCCAATTGCCTGGCTTGTTTTTCAAACACGCGGATGAACTTCTCACCCACAATTTTTCTCTTTTGTTCCGGTTCGGTCACACCCGCCAACGCGGAGAGAAATTCGTCAGAGGCATCGACCGTGGTCAGTTCGGCGTGCAGGTGATCGCGAAAGGCGGAAGCGACCTGTTCCCCTTCGTTCTTGCGCAGCAGGCCCGTATCCACAAACACCGCCACCAGTTGATCACCGATGGCCTTATATACCAGCGCCGAGGCGACCGATGAATCCACGCCGCCGCTGACGGCCGCCAGGACGCGTGGTCCCTGAGCTTTGTCGAAGGGTTCGCTTCCTATTTGTCCGCGAATGCGCGCGATCAAATCTTCGATGATGGAGGCCGGGGTCCAGTTTGGCCTGGCGCTACAGATTTCGATCACAAAATGTTTGAGCAGCTTTTCCCCATTCGGCGTGTGATGCACCTCTGGATGAAATTGCACACCGAAATATTTGCGCTTCATATCGCCCATGGCCGCCAGGGGACTGTTACCCGTGCGCGCCAGAGCAATAAATCCTTCGGGAAGTTTTGTAATCCGGTCGCCATGCGACATCCACACTTTGGAGATCACATCCAGCATGGTGCCGGGCATGGTCGGTTCGATCTCGGCAAAACCATATTCGCGTCGTGCGGCCGGGTCGACCTGTCCCCCCAGCGCGTAGGTCAAGGCTTGCATGCCGTAACAAATCCCGAGAATGGGCAGACCGGTATTAAAAATGAACTTTTGGATATAAGGCGCGTGTTCTTCATAGACGGACTTGGGACCGCCAGAAAGGATAAACCCCTTGGGCTGGATCGCCAGGATCTTCTCCATGGGCGCGTCCCAGGGAAACAACTCACAATAGACCTGGGCTTCACGCACACGCCGCGCAATGATCTGCGCGTATTGGGAACCAAAATCGAGAATGGCAATAGAGTCCATAAATTCCCTCACCCTCTGTCCCTCTCCCGAGGGGAGAGGGATTGGGATGAAATCAAATGAAAATGTAACTGCGGAAAATCCTGAAATTCTCCGCCGTTAAGAATCAAGCGATAAGCGGAGAGATGAAATTCTTCGACAAGATTTTGCACGGTGGCATATAAGTCAATCAGAAAAGCAGAATCTTTTAGGTCAAATTCTTTTAAAGAAGCGACAGCTTTCTTCGGCACAAGCAAAACATGAAAGGGATAAGATGGTTTGGGATGATGAAACACCATCAGAGTATCGGTCTCACGTAGTCGTTTTAGGGGGATGGCAAAACTCATATGAGCAAATATCCAGCCGATCCATGGGGCGAAGAACCAAAGAAGTTTACGCATGCCTTGGAATCCGGAAGCTTGCTTCTGAAACTTTCGACAAGAGGGCTGCTGTTGATTCCGAAATTACGACGGGTCCCCAAACACGACCCGCTCCCCTTCCATGGCAGTGATACATGCGAGTGAATGGATTGGCACACCTAATGATTTCAAGGCATCACGACCGCCCTCGAAGATTTTTTCGATCAAGGCGCCGATGCCCACGATCTTCGAACCCGCGGCTTCCGCCAGGCGTGCCAGGCCCAGGATCGTCTGCCCGCTGGCGAGGAAGTCGTCGATGATCAATACCTTCTCTCCATTTGCCAAATATTCAGGGGAGACGATCAGCTCCACCATGCGCCCTTTGGTGTGCGAAGGCGCCAGAGTCAGATAGACCTGATCGGGCATGGTGATCGGTTTGGTCTTGCGGGCATACACCACCGGCAGACCCAGATGAATAGCCGTTGTCACGGCCGGCGCAATGCCCGAGATCTCGGCGGTCAACACCTTGGTCGCGCCCACTTTGGCAAAACGCTGCGCAAATTCCTTTCCGCAGGCATCCATTAACAAGGGGTCCACTTGATGATTCACGAAACTATCCACTTTCAAAATTCCCCCGCCCAGCACCCTGCCATCCCGCAAAATCCGTTCCTGAAGCTCTTTCACATGGGCCTCCATGACCAGACAAATTTTTCTCGGATTTTACCACCTACCTCCTCGCGCGCCCTCACCCAAACCCATTTTCAATTCTCCATACAATGTGGATACCATGTTCCTATCATCGGATTTGGGGGAGGGTGCCCAAAGGGCGGGTGGGGATCGGCTGTGTTAGAATCTTCCCCCGTGACCGAATCAAACAGATTGATCCTGGCTTCGAATTCGCCGCGTCGCCGCCAGTTGTTATCCATTTCCGGCTGGCAGTTCAGCGTCTCAGCGGCGAACATCGACGAGAGTCAATATCCGAACGAATCGCCCTCCGATTACGTCTTAAGACTTGCGGAAACAAAGGCCCGCACTGTCAAGGCAGGCACAGGCCAGATCGTCCTGGCGGCAGATACCACCGTCGTGGATGGCACGGATATCCTCGGCAAGCCGGTGGACGAGGCGGATGCCGTGGCAATGTTGACCCGCCTGCGCGGACATACGCATCAGGTCTACACCGGGATTGCCCTGCTCCGTCGAAGCGATGGCCTGCTGCTCAAGGATCTCTGCGTTACCGATGTGCCCATGCGCCCTTACTCCGAAGAGGAGATTCGGGCTTATGTGCAGACTGGTGATCCACTCGATAAAGCCGGCGCGTATGCGATCCAGCATGTGCAGTTCCGTCCTGTTGAAAATCTCACTGGCTGTTATGCCAGCGTGATGGGACTGCCGATGTGTCACGTGATCCTATTGATGAGGAAGATGGACATCCAACCCAACACGGATTTTTTTACAGGCTGTGAAACACTCCTGGAATATCCATGTCCAGTTTCGAACGCAATTTTGAACGGTGAACAATAAATTTTGGAGTCAGGGAGCGTCGCGTGTCGCCCTCCGCTCAACGCGAGAGAAATGAGTGAAAGGTAAAGAATGAAATTACTTCGTTGGTTAAACATCATCGTTGTTCTGACGATCCTCAGCGCTTGCAGCGCCACCGGAATTGGCGGACCGATATTCCCAACCGATACGCCATTGCCAACGCCAGTTGTGAATATCACCCCCGCGCCCGATCCAGGGGCAACACTAACAGCTTATCTGGATGCCTTCAAAGCCGATGATTACAACACGATGTACAGCCTGCTCAGCAAAGTCAGTCAGGACGCGATCACGCTGGAGGATTTCGCCAACCGTAACCGCGATGCGTTGGATGAAATGAGTGCAGGTTCCTTCGATTACCAAATTAATTCTTCCTTGGTCAATCCCTACGCATCTGAAGTTTCCTATCACATCACTTATCACACGGCACTGGTCGGTGACATTGCCCGCGATATTGTTGCACAGTTCGCACTGGAAAACGACACGTGGAAACTGAAGTGGGATGACTCGCTCATCCTGCCGGAACTGGCAGGCGGTGATATCCTGAGAATGGACTATCAGAATCCTTCGCGCGGGAATATCTATGACCGCGATGGCAACGCGCTGGCAGCTCAAGCTGATGCTCATGCCTTTTACATCACTCCGGGGAATGTCACGGATGCCAGCATCGACACCTTACTCACTGAGGTTCATAATCTGTGCGGCACCGATCCTGATGTTCTGGCCCAAGAGATCTATAACACGCCGGCTCAATATCCCATCGCGTTATGTGAGGCCTCGGACCAGGAATCAGAGCGCATTCGTTCGATCTATCCCAATGGCCTGGGCTGGGAAGATTACAACTCACGTTATTATTTCGAGCAGGGAGTTGCATCCAATATCATTGGTTATACCCAGTTTATCTCGCCCGACGAGATGGAAACCTATCGCCGTTTGGGATATGACCAGGGTGCACGTGTGGGAAAGGCAGGGATCGAGAAGTGGGCAGAGGATTATCTTTCCGGAAAACATGGTGGCGATTTGTATGTGGTTAATTCATCCACAGGACAGATCGTGACCAAAGTCGGAGAAAGTCAGCCGCAAGCCGCTGATTCCGTCTATCTGACCATTGACCGCAATCTCCAATACTATACAGAGAAGGCTCTGGAAGGATTCACAGGTGCGGCAGTGGTGCTCGAGCGCGATACCGGGCGCGTGCTGGCAATGGCATCCTCCCCAACTTTCGATGCAAATTTATTCTCACCGGAGAATCCAAACAACTCGTTACTTGGCGACTTGCTCAACAGTCAGAGTCAGCCACTCCTCAACCGCGCTACACAGGGACAATATCCACTGGGCTCGGTGTTCAAGTTGGTCACCATGTCGGCAGGCATGGAAAGCGGGTTGTACACCGCCGATACGCCATTCGATTGTCAGTATGAGTGGACGAAGCTGCCCGATCGCGTGCGCTATGACTGGACCTGGCAGCACTGTCAGGATCGTCTGGCAAGAGGCCTGGAGTGCAACACCTCGGACAGCCAGCCTTCCGGTTTATTGACCCTGCCTGAAGGTCTGATGCGCTCGTGCAATCCATTCTTCTGGGATATTGGTTACACCCTTTATCAAAACGACCGCTCGAATGATATTGCCAATATGGCACGCGCCTTCGGCCTCGGAAGCCCAACCGGCATCGAGCAGATCGAAGAGGGCGCCGGTCAGATCAATGATCCAAATGGCGATCCGGTGGAGGTTGTTAATCAGGCCATTGGTCAAGGTACAGTTCAGGTGACGCCGTTACAAGTAGCCAGATTCGTTGCCGCGATTGGCAATGGAGGTACGTTGTATCGTCCACAACTGGTGGAAAAGGTTGTACCGGTCGATGGTGACCCGATCGTGGTTTTCAAACCCGAAGCGAACGGCACATTGCCCATCCAGCCGTTTCGTTTAAAAGTGATTCAGGATGCGATGATCAGCGTGGTGAAAAATCCGCGCGGTACCGCCAACTTCAGGCTGCGTGGATTAAGTATTCCTGTGGCTGGCAAAACAGGCACTGCCAAATCCGGCAGTGGACTGCCACATGCCTGGTTTGCAGGCTATACCATGGCAGGTGATTCGACTGGTTTGCCCGATATTGCCATCGCCGTCATCCTCGAGAATCAGGGAGAAGGTTCCGATTGGGCGGCACCGATCTTCCAGCGTATCGTGGAAACCTACTATTACGGTCGTCCCCAATCGAAGTTGTGGTTCGAGGAAAACATCCTGGGTCCAACCAATACGCCCACACCTTTGGGCGGCATTCCCACCAAGACGCCGAAGCCGAAGAAATAAATCCATGCGTTCATGGCCCGTTGTGATTGGAGTAGGGATAAAATTTTTGTGAGTGAAACACAAGTACATGGTTTGATCATCAAAGCCCAGTCCGGTTTCTTTAGGGTTGAGACTGGGCAGGGCTTTATCGTATGTCAATTACGCGGCAAATTGAAACTGGGAAAAGCGATTGGAGATATCGCCGCGATTGGCGATCGCGTGCGGGTCAGCGTTTTGGCGGATGGCAGCGGGGTGATCGAAGAAGTCGAGAAACGGAAACGGGCCATCGTCCGGCTGGACCCGAGGCCGCAGGGTGTGTATCAACAAGTGTTGCTGGCAAATGCAGATCAGGCGGTCTTTGTTTACGCCTGTGCGAATCCTCAGCCAAGATTGAGAATGCTGGATCGTTTCCTGGTCATCGCAGAAAAGCAAAACATTCCGATTCTCATCGTCGCCAACAAGATCGATCTCGTAAAAAATCAAAAAGAAATTTTTGGTTTATATGAATCGATTGGCTATCGCGTGCTGTATACCTCCACTAAAACAGAGGATGGCCTTGAAGAATTGAAAGCAGCGTTGAGCAAAAAGATCAGCGCGCTGGCCGGGCCGAGTGGTGTGGGCAAATCCAGTTTATTGAATGCCATCCAGCCGGGGCTTGGATTGGCCGTCAATGAAGTGAGCAGGGCGATGGATAAGGGGAAACATACCACGGTGACGCGACAATTGTTTCCGCTGGAGGACGGCGGTTACGTGGCCGATACACCCGGTTGGAAATCACTGGCGCTGTGGGATACCGAACCGGAAGAGCTCGATGCATACTTTCCTGAATTGCGCGATCTCGTGCAACATTGTCAGTTCAGCGATTGCACACACTCTCATGAGCCGGGTTGCGCGGTACGCAGTGCGCTGGATGCAGGTACAATTCATCCTGAACGATATGATTCGTACCTGCGTCTGCGCGCAGGCGAAGAATGAGCGCTGATTATTTCCCTAGATGCTGATGACTGAGAATTGGAATTTGGTTGGCCAAACGTGGGCCGTGGATATGCTAAAGAAACATGTCGTCAATGGGACGACGCGGCATGCGTATCTTTTCGCGGGGCCGCCGGGAATTGGTCGCCGTACTTTGGCTTTGCGCTTCGCCCAAGCCTTGAACTGCCAAACGCCGCTCGAGGCGGGAGTCCCGTGCGGAGAGTGCCGCGACTGCAAACAGATCGAAGCCATGCGGCACCCGGACCTGACCATCATCCAGGCAGAAACCGAAGGCGGCACGTTGAAAGTGGATCAGATCCGCGAGGCCCGACGGACACTGACCCTCAAACCTTATCAATCGAAATATCGCATTTCCATTTTTTTGCGTTTTCAGGAAGCCAATGACAACGCCGCCAACGCGTTATTGAAAACCCTCGAAGAAGCACCATCTTATGCAGTCTTGATCCTGACTGTCGATAATCCTGAACAATTATTGCTAACGATCATCTCACGCTGTGAAGTACTGCGCCTGAGGCCATTGCCGATTGAAGAAGTGAAAAAAGATTTGGAAAGTAGAGGTGTGGAGAGCGATCGTGCAAATGTGATCGCTCACATCTCCGGCGGAAGGCCCGGGTACGCGCGGCAGTTGATCGAAAGCAATTCATTGCTGGATATACGGGAAGAACGTTTGAACGATCTGTTGACTCTATTGCCCGCTTCCCGCGTGGAGAAATTTGCTTATGCCGATAAACTCTCACGCGACAAGGACTCCATGCGGCAGGCAATTTTAATTTGGTTATCCTACTGGCGCGACGTGCTGCTAAGAAGCGCGCAAGCCGAAACTCCACTGGTCAACCTCGACCACAATGTGGAAATCGAAAACCTGGCTGGGCAGTTGGATCTTTCCACGACGCGCAAGGTGGTGTCCGGGCTCGAGGGCGCCCTGGAAAAAATGGATCGCAATGTAAATCCGCGTTTGCTGGCGGAGGTCCTTTTGTTGGATTTGCCAAAAGTTTGATGAGAGTTAAACTCAACTCACATTTATCGATAAAAAGGAGTCAGATATGGCACTAAGTTCAATCATCACGTGGATCATCGTAGGCGGGATTGCAGGCTTCCTGGCAGAACGAGTGATTGGCGGCTTTCACATTGGCTGCATCGGGACGGTCCTTGTTGGCGTGGTCGGTGCGTTCGTTGGCGGTTGGTTGTTCAACCAGTTTCATATCACCATCGGTGTGACGGGGATACTCAATACCATTGTTACTTCCTTCGTCGGCGCGGTGGTGTTGTTGCTGGTCCTCCGTCTGTTGCGTGGAAAGTAAACCGTGACCGAAAAATCACTCTCGCAAAAGATGAAACTCGAGCCTGGTCTCAAAGCCGCAGTCATCCACGCGCCGAAAAATTACGTGGTTGAATTGAGGCATGATACCGCGCTGTCGCCCACACTCAACGGCAAGTTCGATTGGATTCAAATCTTCGTAAAAAATAAAACGGAACTGGAAGCGCTGGCGCCGAAGGCAGTCAAAGCCTTAAAGCCGGAATCCATTTTATGGGTTTCCTTCCCCAAAGGAACCTCCACCATCCAGACCGACCTCACGCGCGACCAAGGCTGGGAGGTCTTGCAACAGTTTGATCTAAAATGGATTACATTGGTTTCCGTCAATGAGGCCTGGTCCGCGTTCTCATTGAGGCCGTACAAAGAGGGAGAGAAGAAACAGTCGTTTCGTTGATCCGTCATTGCGAACCTATCGCGCTGATCGGAGGACAAAGTCCGAAGACGAAGCGGGGCTACACTATTCTCGTTTGAATGTGGGCTGGCTTCGTGATGACAAAAGGATAAGTTATGTGCAGAAGCATTAAACAATTACGCAACACAGAAATCCCCGCCACCGAGGAGGAAATCCGTGCGGCGGCCTTGCAGTTTGTGAGAAAGGTCAGCGGTTATCGCAAGCCGTCGAAGGTAAATGAGGCAACATTTGAAAGGGCCGTTGAGGAAGTAGCAAAGGCAACGGAAAGATTGCTCGATAGTTTAGCTATTAAATCAACGATGTCTGCATAGTGTTAGAGAAATATTAAAGTCAACCTGACAGAATGTTATTCAATCGCCTCTCTCAATTTCCTGGCTAATTTCCCAAAATGGGCTGTATAGCGAATGTCATCCTGGCGGGGGCGTGGCAAGTCCACCTTCAAATCCAGTTTCACCTTCCCGGGACGCTGAGTCAAAACCAAGACCCGATCGGCCAAAAATAATGACTCGTTGATCGAATGCGTCACCATGATGACGGTCTTCTGTCGCATTTGCCAGATGTGCGACAACTCGTTCCACATATGTTCGCGCGTGATCGCGTCCAGCGAGCCGAACGGCTCATCGAGCAGGAGCAGGTCGGGGTCGTGAACGAGTGCGCGCGCAATCGCCACGCGTTGCGCCATCCCGCCAGAGAGATCACGCGGCAGCGAGTCTTCAAATCCCTGTAATCCCACGAGTTCGATCATTTCCTGAGCTTTTTTACGCGCGATAGGTTCATTCGTTTGATGCACTTCAAGCGGAAGTTGGATATTCTCGGTCACCGTGCGCCACGGCATCAGGGTCGCCTGTTGAAAGACCATGCCGATGCTGGGCTGTTCACCTTGACCGAACATATACGAACCGGAGGAGGGAGTCAGCAAGCCGGCCAGGATGCGCAGGAGAGTTGTCTTGCCCGCGCCCGAAGGACCCAGAACACAAACGAATTCGCGCGGATAGACATCGAAGGTGACGCCTGCCAGCGCGTGTAATCCACCGTTTTCATTGGCGAATACGGCACTCAAGTTGCGAATGGTGAGGATGGGCATATGAGACATTCTGATTAACGATTTAGGATCGAACCGCGAAGCTCGCTAAGAGGGCGACGTTGTTAAAGATTTTCTTTGCGATCTTCGCGGCCTTGGCGGTTAAGATTCTACGGAACAAATTCATTGGTAAATGCTTTGCTCAAATCTATCTTCTCCGAAATCATGCCCATGTCGAGCAGGACGTTCTGCATGTTCTCCCAGGCTTTGGGATCAGAATAACCCAGTCGGTCGGCCCTCCATTGTTCGATGGAAGTTTCCAGCACCTGCTTTTGCACGTCGGCATCCAGATCGGAGAAATTGGGAATATAGGATTCGCTGATGGTAAAAGCTTCGTCGGGATTCGCGATCGTATCGGCAAGTCCTTTCAGAAAAGCGCCGACGAAAGCACGCACCAATTTCGGATTTTCCTTGATCTCTTTCTCACTGGTCAAGATGCCGTTGGAGGCCAACTGTACGTAATCCGCCACGCGTATTTCGGTCACCGGGATGCCCTGGGCGCGTAACTGGATCGGTTCGTTCGCTGCGTAGCCGACGATAATATCCTGCCGTCCCGCGGCCATCAAATCCACCTGATTGAAACCGATCGCGTCCAGAGTCACATCGCTTTCGCTCATCTTTGCTTCGTACAGCAAAGCTCGCAGCCCCACATACGAGGCGCCAAACAAACCGGGGATACCGATCTTTTTGCCTTTCAAATCCTGCGGAATCAGGATACCCAGTTCGCTCTTCGCCACCACCGAGACCGGATATTGCTGATACCAGGCGGCCACATATTCGACGGGCAAAGCCTGGGCGCGCGCCAGAAAAACCTGCTCGCCCGACACAATCGCAAACGGTAATTCGCCCGTGCCCACCAGTTTGACGCCATCCGTTTCATACGAATAATCGAACTCGATCTCGATCCCCGCATCGCGGAAATATCCTTTCTGGATAGCAACATAGAAGGGAGCAAATTGGATATTGGCAATGTATCCCATCGGCACGCGGATATGCGTCAACCCGCCCGCCTGATTTCCGGACTGGAAGTTGGCACAACCCGAAAGAACGAGTGCCATCCCAAGCATGATCATAATGATCTTACGAAACATAGAGTCTCCTTTAGCTTTTAACACCGATGGTTTAGTAGCCACAAGCTACGCGAGTGGTGTATCGAAACCATCACTTACAGGGGTAGTTTTATCTAATGTTGGTTTCGATACATCCCGCGAAAACCAGGCGGGACTACTCAACCAACAGTTAATTCTTTTCTTGCCACTTCAAAAATCTTTTTTCAAACAACGTTACAATTCCGTATAACATCAACGCTAGTGCGATCAGAGTAAACACCGCTACGAAAACCATCGGCGTGTCGTATTGAAAATTGCCCAATTGTAAAAGAAAACCGAGTCCCTGCTGTGCGCTGACCAGTTCCCCGACAATGGCGCCGATAACGGATAACGTCGCACCGATGCGCAGCCCGCCGAGAAAAACAGGCAAGGAAGCAGGTACTTCCACTTTCCATAAGATCTGCGAACGCGAAGCATGGAGGGAATTCATCAAATCATAGAGCGCGGTCGGCACAGCGCGCACGCCGACAATCGTGTTGACCAATACCGGAAAGAACACGATCAAAGCGCAGATCACCACTTTGGAAAGAATCCCATTTCCCAGCCAGATGACAAGTAAAGGAGCAATCGCTACGATGGGAATCGCCTGAACTCGCCACCAGATATGGCGATAATACTTTTTCCAGTGAACGCGACTTGGCCAGCATATATCCAACCACGGTGGCAAACAGCACGCCAGCCAGAAGCCCAAGAAGAATTTCGGAGAGCGTGATCCCGGTGTGATAAGGCAGACTTCCATCGTTGACTGCCTTGAGAAAACGCTGCCACACACTGAGCGGCGAGGGCAAGATGAAATTTGGAATCCCGCTGTAGCGCGTGAACAGATACCACGCAAAGAGGAAAACGAGGATCGAGATGAAAATAGGAGTGAGCCGTTTAAACATACTTTGAATTACTGTGTTTCTGGCCGGCACTTCGACTACGGGCTATGCCCTTCGCTCAGCGCGAGAGAAACAAAAACGCCTCATGAGAAAAGTCACGGGGCGCGGAATCAAACTGAGGCTGAGTCTGATGCGAATATCATCCTGAAGATAAAAATCCCGAAAACAAATTACGTTTTCGGGAATTAAGTCGAATCAGACTCACGTGAGCCTATATCCTTCTTCCATCCAGACTGTTACTGTCGGCCCCGGAGTCTCACCGGATCATGCTCTGGAGTCAGGAAGCTTGCTTCTGTTATTGGCAACAGCAAGCTGTTGGACTCCATATGCTCGTGGGCTATACCACCGATCGGGAATTACACCCTGCCCCGAAGGTCTTTATTCAGTTGTCGAGATTATATCTCAGTTTGCTTTGACAATGCAATCGACCGGGCAAACGCTGACGCACTGCGGCGAATCGTGATGACCTTCGCATTCCACGCAGGTTTCCTGGTTGATCTCGTAGGTGATGCCATCGCCTTCGCTGATCGATTCGGTTGGGCATTCCGGTACGCATGCGCCACAGGCAATGCAGTCTTCAGTAATTTTCATGGTCATGGTTGTTACTCCTGTAAAAAAATTTCGTGCGGACATAAGTTATCGTATGCCATGCCATGCGTCAATTGACGAATATCTTTTATTTGGTGAATTTTGTCACATACAAGAGGAAACCGACAGGCTTGTTAAGCCTGTCGGTTTCAATCAACCACTCAACTGCATCTGGATTTTCTCTGCTGTCTCCTTATAACCTGCCAATTTTTCACGTTCCTTTTGCACCAAGGCAGCAGGGGCTTTATTGGCAAAATCACTGGAAAGAAGTTTTTCCAATCGTTTGATTTGCGATTGGGCTTCTTTCAGCTCTTTTTCGAGCCGCGTCTTTTCTTCAGCAAGATCAACCATGCCAGCCAATGGGAGATAAATTTCCACGGAGCCGATCACGAGTGCTGCGGCATCGGCAGGCCTTTCTGCAAGAGTCTCTTGAATGATGTATTGGGAAGTATCCAAACCCGTGAGGGCTGCAATCACTTGATCCTGTTCCTGTAACAAAGTCGCCTTGGCACCCGCGGCAAAACTTGCCGCGATCTTTTTGCTTGGTGCCACGTTCTTTTCCGCGCGCAGGTTGCGGATGGAACGAATCACATCTTGCACCAAAGCGAAGTCCGCGATCTTGGCTTCTTCCCAGCCTTCGGGTTCGCGTGCTTCAGGCCATTTCGCCACGATCAAGGCCTCGGGCCATTCTTCAGTGATACTGGCGATTGGGGATTTTCTCAAAGCCTGGCGTAAATGTCCCCAAAGCTCTTCGGTCACAAAGGGTGTGAAGGGATGTAATAGCCGCAATGCCATATCCAGCACCCGCACAAGTGTTTCTGTTGTTTGCGCACGCGTGGATTCCTCAGCCAGCTGTCCCTTGGCGATTTCAACATACCAGTCCGCAAAATCAGACCAGATGAAGTCATAGATCTGTTGACCGGCCTGTCCATATTGGAAGTTCTGGAACTGCCGTTCCACATCGCGGATGAAGTCGTTGTAACTTTGCCCAGATCCAGGAGTCGGCAAGCGAGTATTCGCCCTCACCCGTTCTTCGGACTGTTTCGCGATCTCCCTGAGGGAGAAGGGTTGGGGTGAGGGAGGAAATCGCAGAAATCACAAAACGTCCGATATTCCAAATCTTATTGGCGAAGTTGCGATTGGACTCCACTTTCTTGGGACCCACATTCGTATCATTACCGGGTGTGGAACCAACCAGAATAGTAAAGCGCAGGGCATCGGTACCAAACTCATCCATCAGGAGAAGAGGATCAATTACGTTACCCTTGGTTTTGGATATTTTCTGCCCCATTTCATCGCGCACGAGTCCATGTAAATAAACGGTGTGGAATGGTATCTGGCCTGTATATTCGAGGCCGCTCATAATCATGCGTGCCACCCAGAAAAACAAAATGTCGTAGCCCGTTTCCATATAGGAGGTGGGATAAAAATATTTGTAATCGGGTGTTTCATCAGGCCAGCCGAGAGTTGAGAAAGGCCATAAACCTGATGAGAACCAGGTATCCAACACGTCTTCGTCCTGGCGAAGTTCTGTTAAGCCGCAAGTGGCGCATTGCTTTGGATCTTCGCGCACCACGGTCATATGCCCGTTGGGACAATACCAAACTGGGATGCGATGTCCCCACCACAACTGGCGGCTGATGCACCAATCCTTGATATTTTCCATCCAGTTGTAATAGGTCTTCTCGAAACGTTCGGGAACGATTTTGATGCGACCATCTTTTACAGCGGCGAGTGCCGCCTTCGCCAACGGCTCGATGGTCACGAACCATTGCTCGGAGATCATCGGCTCGATGATTTCACCGCCGCGTTGGGAACGCGGGATGGTTGTGCGATAGGTTTCAGTCTTGATGACAAGGCCAGCCCTCTTCATCTCCGCCCAGAGATTCTTCCTCGCCTCGAATTTGTCCTGACCCTGAAACTTGCCTCCGTTTTCGTTGACCTTTGCCTCCCGATCAAGCATGGAGATAATCGGCAGGTTATGTCGTTGCGCAATGGCATAATCGTTCGGGTCATGTCCCGGTGTGATCTTGAGCGCGCCGGTACCGAACTCGATACTCACATATTCATCGGCGATCACCGGAATCTCGCGACCGAGGATCGGCACGATAACAGTCCTGCCAATATATTTTTGATAGCGTTCATCATCCGGATGAACCGCCACCGCGGTATCACCGAGAATTGTTTCAGGACGAATCGTCGCCACAGGAATGTACTCATCCGAATCTTTCAACATATATTTGAAGTAATATAGACTCGCATCTTCTTCGCTGTATTCCACTTCGAGGTCAGAGACCGCGGTCTTAAGTCCGGGTGACCAGTTAATGAGACGCGGTCCGCGATAGATGAGACCCTTTTCGTAGAGGGTCACAAACGCCTCTCGCACCGCGCGACTCAACCCGTCGTCCAGTGTGAAACGTTCGCGATCCCAGTCACAGGAGGCGCCAATGCGTCGAACCTGATTCGTGATCATGCCGCCATACTTGCGCTTCCATTCCCATGTACGCTTGAGGAATTCCTCGCGTCCGATTTCTTCGCGTGTCACTTCCTCTTTTTGCAGAATGTCACGCTCCACCATGAGTTGTGTCGCAATACCGGCATGATCGGTACCGGGCACCCACAGTGTGGAATAACCTTTCATACGATGATAGCGGATCATCAAATCTTCGATGCTAACGAACATGGCGTGACCGATATGCAGCTCGCCGGTCACATTTGGCGGCGGGATGGAAATGACGAATGGCTCGACGTTCGGATCGAAATCTGGTTTGTTCGGATCATTCCACGGTTTGAAGTAGCCGCCTTTTTCCCACATCTCATAGATGCGCGGCTCGGTGGATTTGAAATCGTAAGCTTTGGGTAATTCGTACCTTGTCATTCATTCTCCTTGTCATGGCTGAAACCTACCCAGTCCAGTTCTATATGTTCGCGGGAGCCGAGAGTTTCATATAACTCACCGGCGTGTTGTTGAATGTGTCTGATGTTGATGAACTGTAATTCAAGTTTGTTGACCGGATACCAATGGAAACCCAATTCCGCATCCAGCTCTGTGACCGGGACCCGTTCCATAACTTGTTTTTCTGCAAATGCCAAATACTCAAGCACCTCGTTTTTCGTGAACGGAATATCTCCGTCCGGGTCGTGGTGCTTTTCCCATGGAACAAAATCCTTTTCGGCATCCTGCAAATAAAAATGGACGAAGAACACCACATGATACGCCTTGCTCCAAAATTTGAATTTCTCGTGCGGGTCATACCATACGTTTTCTGGACATTTCTCGATGACCTGCTTGAGCATGGCCAGTGCCGCAAGATATTGAGATTGGATGACTTGCTTTATATCCATTCGATTTCCTTATGTCATTGCGAAGACTGATGGTTGAGTAGCCCCGTTTTTTTCGGGGCGTATCGAAACCACACCTGAAGCAAGCTTCTGTTTAAAAGAGGATTGCTCACCTGCACTGCACCGAACGCACGATTTGCTAAGCAAATCGGGTGCAGGTGTCGTCGCTCACTGCTGTTCGCTCCTTGCAATGACGGGTGTTAAACAAAAACACGCCTCGTCCAACATGAGGACGACAGGCGTGCCGCGGTACCACCTCAATTCGCTGACTTTTACCACTAAGGACACAAAGTATCACAAAGGGGTTTATCAACGCTCTCTGTTGCTGACTAACATCAGCCAATGCTGTAACGGGCAATCCCGTGACGGTCTACTCGACCAAAGTCTTTCTTCGTCAATAACTTCAGGCGACTTCAGTAATCTTTTTCTGCGAAGGCTCCCAGCCAACGACCTTCTTTTCTGCCAGAGAGACGATTACTTACTACTCCTGAATGGTTGGAATTATACGAGGGTAAAAAGGGGGAGTCAAGCATAATTCATCAGGAATAGTTTTGTTTCGTTTGTCACCCTTTTAGGGGCGTTGGTTCATATTTTTCTGAGGTGCTGCGGTAATTCGATGATAAAGTTTGTGCCCAGACCCAAAACACTTTGGACTTCGATTGTCCCGTCGTGTGCATGGATGAGTTGTTTCGCAATGGACAGGCCAAGCCCGGTGGAAACAAGGGATCCGCGGGTTCGCGATTTATCCCCGCGCCAGAACCTGTCGAAGATGAATGGCAGTTCTTCGGCTGGAATTCCCGCACCTGTGTCTTTGACTTCGATCCGCACGCTTCTTTCCTCGCGGACATTTGATCCCGTTTCGATGGTGACTCTGCCTCCCTGGGGTGTGTAACGCAAGGCATTCGAAATCAGGTTGGACAACACCTGATTGAGCCTGTCATAGTCAGCGGTGATTTCGAGGCTGGGATCTTCGACTGTGGCATCCAGCTGTACAGACTGGGATACGGCTTGCGAAGAAAAACTGGAAGTCAGATCCGTTATCAGATCGGCAAGCAGGAAATGGGAGGGATGAAGCGGAAGTTGTCCCGTTTCTGCAAGAGAGAGGGTTTGCAGATCGTTCACCAGTCGGGAGAGTAGCCTGGTCTCATCCAAGGTGTTATTGATATGCTCAGGCGTTGGTTCATAGACGCCATCCACAATACCTTCCAGATTACCCTGGATGATATGCAGCGGTGTACGGAGTTCGTGGGCGATATCGGCGGTAAGGTTGCGCCGTTGTCGTTCGGCACGTTCAAGTTCGCCGACCATTTTGTTGAAACGCCTGATCAGGTTGCTGAACATGTCAGAGTTGGTTTCCGGCACGCGCACGGATAAGTCCCCTTCTTCGACGGCATTGATGGCATTGAAGAGTTGTTCCAAAGGTTGGCCGAAGCGCGTATATAACCTGATCACGATGAAAATGGCGAGCCCGACCAGAACAAATGGCGCACCGCAGAGCAGGAGCCAGATGTTCCTGATGCCGGAGTATTCCGAAAAGATAAGATAGAGGATCGCCGCGCCGCCGCCGAAGAACAGAAAGATGGCGATGACGATGAAAATCACATAGGGTAAAAAGCGGCCGGAGCGACGTTCGGGAGGAGGGGTGGACATGATGTTGGTGGGCGGTACTTACCTTTTATTTTTCGATGAACCGATAGCCAATTCCATAGACTGTTTCGATCATGGATTCGCCCGAGGTGATCTCAAGTTTCTTGCGCAGGTTCTTGATGTGCGAATCGACGCTGCGATCTGTGCTGGAGGCGAAACCGTGCAAGTCTTCCAGCAGTTGTTCGCGAGTGAGGATTTGGCCCGGACGACTGGCCAGGAGATGTAGTAATTTGAATTCGTTGGAGGTCAGTTTGATCGGATGATTGTTGAAACTGACAGAATATTTTTCCGAGTCGATTTCCAGTCCACCTGCGCGAATGAGGCGTGGTGCTGTGACTGCGCCACGCGTTCTACGCAGGAGCGCCCGTACGCGCGCCACCAGAGCACGAACCGAGAAGGGTTTACTGATGTAGTCGTCCGCGCCGATCTCGAGACCGGTCACCTGATCTATTTCCTCACCTAATGCGGTCAGCATGATAATGGGCACGTCACTATCGCGGCGCAGAATGCGGCAGACTTCGCGCCCGTCTATTACGGGGAGCATCAGGTCGAGGATGATGAGATCGGGTTTTTCGCGGCGGGCAGTGGTCAGTGCGGATTGACCGTCTGCGGCGATAAGGACGCGGTATCCGTTCTTCTCCAGATAATCGCGAGCGAGGCGGGCGACCTTGGGTTCATCGTCAACGACGAGGATAAGCTGCGACATGGGATTAGTATAAAGTAGAAAGCGATGGGCGGGGAGTGGGAGTCCGACATCCATGTCATTGCGAGCCCGTTAGGGCGAAGCAATCCCCATAGTTTTGGAGATTGCTTCGTCGGGTCTCACTTGCACTCCCTGGCACTGCCCGCCAGGGCAAGTGTGCATGCAGGTGCAAGTATCGACCCTCCTCGCAATGACAAACATTAGGCTGGGCCGGCTTGTACGAGGCTGGTTTCGTTCCATTTTTCAACGTTCACGCCTTTGGCGAGCAACCAGACAATTTGTGCCGCGCTACCCACGAGACCAAGGGGCAGAACCGGAAGGAATAATTCATTTCCCAGTGGAGGGTAGATGAAGGTCAGCCAACCCAAACCACCCAGGACCGACAACACACCCAGGAATCGAGGCAGAAAGGTGGACCTGATGATTAGATAACCGTCCAGAAGGGTTGAAAACCCGAAAAATGCCAGCGCGATTCCTGCACCTACATTATTCACATTGAGCAGGAGGAGTGCCAATGCCTGCAATTGTTCGGCACTAAATACGCTTAGGTAGTGGGGGCCTCCCAGGACGAGCAGAGGGGCAATGTAAAACAGGCGGCTAAACGTTTTGATGGTACAGCCAATCAGACTGAAAACCAAAGCCAGCAAAGCAACGTTTCTGCTGACCGGCTTAAGCAGGATATAGAAAAGGACCATCTGTGCGATCTGACAGGACATTTCAATGAGGTAGATGGTGAACCCCAGTTGAAACAAATCCTTGTGAGCCAGAATATTGTTGGCTGTCGTTGCAGCGTCATCATTGACAATCAGCTGGCCGCCGATGACCATTTGAGCAACTATGCCTGCGGCGATAACGATCAGAAATAGTAGAGCAGCAGTGCGCGCATAGATTTGTGGGGAGGTTTCAGTAATACGAATTTTCATTTGATATTCTGCTCATCTGCTTGGTTCTATTTTCAGCCATTGGTTTCCCAGATCGCCCATTTTCCTTTCCCTGTCATGGGCAGCCCTTCCGCGATCCATTCATTCAAGGATCCATCATACACCGCGACATTTTGCTGCCCAATCATCACATGCGCCATGGCATTGATTGCCGCCGCTATACCGCCGCCGCAATAGGTGATAATCCGTTTGTATGCGGATGTCTCCTGGAGACGCAATGCGAGTTGATCGTTCGGCAGAAAATAATCCATTTCCCGCATCAAATCCCAGCAGGAAAGATTCGCCGACCCAGTGATGTGAGCACCTTCGTAACTTTGGAGTGGCAATACATCGATAACGGATATATCCTTATTCTCCAGGGATGCCAAAATTTCCTCTTTGTCCGCAAACATTTCAGATCTGGGTTTCCCACTGAAGATTGCCGGTTTATAACTTCGGGATACCTGCTCTGTTTTTCCTCCAGCATTTTTCCACGCGGACAACCCTCCATTAAGTACGCGGACGTTGTTGTGCCCTGCATAATGAAGAACCCACCAGGCGCGGGCAGCATAAGGAATCATTCCACAGGCATAAAGAACCACTTCTGAATCGTTCGAAATCCCGGCGTTGCCAATTTGCTCAACAAGCCTGTCAACGGGTAATATGGTGCAACCATACGGGCTATCAGGATCCGAAAATCTCTCATGATCGAAATAAACTGCGCCGAGGATATGTCCCTGCGAATATACATCATCGGTAATGGTAGCATCGAAAATACGGAGATTCTTATCTTCCACTTTCTCCATCAGTTCATCTGCTTCAATCAACATATGGTTACGATTCATTGCTTTAGTCTCCTTTATTTCAAGTTTGGATTAGATGGACCGTAAAAATGCGTGCTTCCAGCTATTCGATATTGACACCTTTAATCATCAGCCACAACGCCAGCGTCACCTCGAACACCAACATGGGTAACCACACCAGCCAGGTAATGGATGCCGACCATGACATGGACCTCCAAATAGTCCGGCGAGTTGCAGAGGCAGGATCACCACCAGCAAAGCTGACGCAAGCACGCCCAGCCAGGCCAACACGACGGGAATCATCCGGCCGCGGAGGAGCAGCCAGGAGAAAAGCAGGCTACCCACGGAAAAGTAAATGGCGCTCTCACCATATTGGATGGCTTCGACAATGCGACAGGTCATAGCCAGCATTGCGAGAGCGAGTCCCTGCTTGTAGGTGAGCACGTAGAGAGACACACCCAGTACGAGGGCTGAAAAGGATTGGAGCAATAAAAGCACGTCTCCCACCTGCAACTCACTACCCAACGCCAGACTGGTGATTCCGGCTGCGATGTAGAAGAGGAATGTGAAACCGGCTACCCTTGCATAAGTGCGATGTGATGTTTCGGAGATATTCATGGGTTGATTTCTCCCGGGTGAAATTTTCTTAAGGGTATCAATCCATTGTGGAGGAAATATGGAGGAGTCTGTCAGAGACTGTGGAGGATGTCTCAAACAAATGGATAACTTGACCCCACGAATGTAAAGATGGACAATGCTATACTTTAGTGGTCATATATGAGCAGAAAAATATTCCATGCCGTTGGCATCATCTTCATACTTTTTGCCTTTGCATGTAGCCCAACTTTTTCTCCTGCAATATCTACTCCCGTTCCTGCAACAGACACAAATTCTCCATCCAACTTCGTCACCGCCCGTGATGGCAATTTCATGCTGAACGGACGGACGTATTACTTTGTCGGAGCGAATTTCTGGCAGGGAATGAATCTTGGCGTGGACAGACCCAAAGGAGACCGCGAGAATCTAATTGCGGAGTTAGATCGTTTACAACGCATCGGGGTGACGAATTTACCGGGTGATGGCAGCCTCCGAAGGTCCGAGCACGGAGCCGTATCGCATCGTTCCGGCGTTGATGGATTCACCGGGCATCTATAACGAAAGCGTCCTTGATGGCTTGGATTTCTTTATGTCCGAAGTCAGCAAACACAATATGAAAGCCGTGATGGTACTCAACAATTTCTGGCAGTGGTCAGGCGGCATGGGACAATACGTCTCGTGGAGCGAAGGCACACCAATTCCCTATCCCGGTGACTATGGCACATTCATGAATTACGTAGCAAAGTTCTATAATTGTGCGCAGTGTCAGGCCTGGTATCGCGATCACATCAAGATGATCATTAATCACATCAATCCGTATACCGATTTGGCGTATCGTGATGACCCAACGATCTTTTCCTGGGAACTGGCGAATGAGCCGCGCCGCTATCCATATTCATGGATCGATGACACTGCAGCGTATATCAAATCGCTCGATCCAAATCACATGGTGACCACTGGTTCAGAGGGAACGCCGCCAGGTGAGAATCAGGATTTCCAGCGGACGCACAACGGTCCCGATATCGATTACACGACAATTCACATCTGGCCTCAGAACTGGGGCTGGTACGATCCACAGCATCCGGACACTTACGAACGCGCCGAACAAAACGCGCTCGACTATTTCCACAGGCACGTGTTCGACATGGCCGTGGTAAACAAACCTCTGGTATTGGAAGAATTTGGGCTGGCCCACGACTGGGAACCAGTGGAAGATGTTTATGACCCCGTTTCAACCACCTTGTTTCGCGATCGTTTTTACAAAGCCATGTTCGATGAAGTTTTCGACCTGATCACAAAGGGCAGCACCGTGGCTGGGGATAACTTCTGGGCCTGGGCCGGCGCATCTCGTCCTGGCGACGATTGGGTCGGCGATCCTCCGCACGAGACTCCCGGCTGGTACTCTGTCTATAACACGGATGAATTAACCATTGCGATCATCTCAGCACATGCATCTGATTTAAAGCAGATCATAAATCCATAAGTCACATCTCATTACGATAACTTATCCAGGCATTGCCCCAATTGTTCAGCTAATACTTGAACATTGGGTTCCCTGAAGATTGTTGTCTTGTTTCCGGGGGTCTCGTAAACGTCCGTTTCCTCCGCCAACCCGCCCCATCCCATTTTGGGATCATGATAGAGTCCTTCTGTGCCTTCCCGTTCTTCCAACGGGCGGAAAAGTGTAATCTTGCCCGGATAATACATCGGGAGATAGGCGGTCGACTCGCCTGAGTCCTGTATCAAGCGGCGGCTGAGCGTTGGGAACAATCTGCGACTGATCTTCTCAAAAAGGTTCCTAGCGAGCGTTGTCAGGTATTCAACCTTCCCCTGAAGATTCTGTTCGAGGAATTTTTTAAGATGGTGGGTGACTCTGCGTTGAAGTCCGAGTTCATGAATGGAACCAGGACGATAGGCATAGATGATGACAACCATATCGGTCTTTTCTCCCTGTGCACGCAGTTGCTGTGCCATTTCGAAAGCCAAATCTCCTCCATAGCAAAATCCACCTATGAGATAGGGACCTTCTGGTTGCAGAGAACGCATCTCAGAGATGTATTGTCTCGCCATTTCCTTGAGCATGGCATTGGCCACGTCATTGTCTTGTCGGGCTGCTTCAGGAAAACGAAAAACATAAACGGGGCGTGCGGTCCCCAAATGACGCGTCAAATCAACAAAAGTATACACATCGCCTCCGTGCCCGGGAACAAGGAAGAGCGGCTTGTGGTCACCTTTGGGTTGTACTGGCACCAGATAGGATGAGGCTTCAGCTGGATTGTCCTCAAGCAAAACTGATAGCTGCTCAATCGTAGGTGCGCGAAAAACGATCGACGGATGTAATTGTTTATTGACAAGCTTTTCTATTGACAGGGTCATCGATGTCGCCGACAGCGAATCGCCGCCGAGAGAAAAGAAGTTATCATGAATGCCGACTCGCTCAAGCGTTAGAGTAGCTGCCCAGATATCAGCCAATGACTCTTGAAGCGAGTTTCTTGGATGAACATAATTGGTCTTCAGATTTGATGCCAGTTTTTCCGCCAGTCCAATCCTTTGCAGCTTACCAGTGGGTCCCTTTGGAATCTCCTGCACAATGATAATTTGGCTCGGCACTTTGTGGTCTGCCAACCGTGCAAAAGCAAACTCGCGAAGCTCCTGTTCGGTTGTTTTAGTATTTTCGCGGAGGATTACCGCAGCCCCCAAATCTTCCCCCAAGGTCGGGTGTGGCAAGGCAAATGCAACTGCCTGAATTACATTGGGATGTTCCAGCAAGGCCTCGTCCACTTCTCGGGGCGCTACCTTTTCCCCCCGCGATTGACTATCTCTTTAAGACGCCCAGTGATCGAAAGGTAACCATCAGCATCCATCACACCCTGATCTCCCGTCCGAAACCAGCCATTCGTGAACGCCTTTTCATTAGCGGATGGATTATTCTCATACCCCAAGGTGACATTTTCGCCTCGGATCACAATTTCGCCTGTCTCACCCACAGACAGGAAATTGCCCACCTCATCCATGATCCTAACTTCCAGTCCCGCAGCGATGCCGACTGTGCCTGGCTTGCGCGGTAATGGCGGCAGCGGATTACTTGCCATTTGATGTGAGGCTTCCGTCATCCCATACGCCTCGATCATTGGAGCATGGAACGCTTCCTCCAAGCTTTTCATCACTACTGGGGGCAAGGATGAGGATGACGAACGGATAAAGCGTAAGGTGCTCTTATTAATTATTTCCTGATGGTCATCGACTCGATTCAGAACAGTTTGGTGCATGGTTGGCACAGCCGTATACCACGTAGGCTGGAAGAAAGAAAGCCATCCAAAAAACTGGTCTCCCCGAAAACCCGGTGTGCATACGATGCTGGCGCCCGCACTCAACGATGAAAGGACAGCCGCCATCAAACCATGAATATGAAACAATGGCATAACATTCAGGCAACGATCCTGTCCGGTCAATTGCAGCGTTGTTTGAATGTTGTCGGCCGATGTGCAGATATTCTTCTGTGTCAGTGGAACGATTTTGGGTCTCGAAGTTGTCCCGGAGGTGTGTAAAACCAATGCCACATCCTCCGGTCCGGCGAAGTCAGCCGGCTTGGAATTTACAAGTTCATCTTTTGAAAAAGAAAATTTACCAGCTTCATCATTCAATTGATAGGCTATTTCAAGGATGGGAATTCCGCGCGTCTGAGCCACCTCTCTGGCAGGAGAGTCAAAACCGCTCTGAATGATTAAGGCTTTGGCTTGAAGGTCAGAGAGATAAAAATCAAATTCCCCGGCGCGATAAGCAGGGTTCAACGGTGCGCTAGTGGCTCCGCAGGCCACACCCAGAAACGCAGTTGCCATTTCCGGGCCATTAGGCAGGACAATGGCAACTCGATCATTGCGAGCAATTCCATGCGCGTTTAACCATTTCACAACACTTTCAACGTGCAGATATAAAGAACGATACGTAAGTGGTTTCCGCTCGAGACCCAAAATGGCAATTGCCTCGGGATTTTGCTCCGCTTGTGATTTTAGAATTTGATGAACAGTATAGTTAATTGTCATAATATGATCCCTACAATACGAAATTCAATGTATCGGTCGAATAGGTTTCCCGTGCGGTGTGATCACCTCTGCTATAATTTTTAAAGTCTCCTCCTAATCGCAGAAAATTTTACCCTATCTGAGACCAGTGTGCTCCGAATATGTAACCTTATTCGCTCTCAACAAATGTGGTTCGTCAAAATAAATAATTTCAAAACAACACCCAAGAACAAAATGCTTCATGGATTTGACTTTCTCCTTGTCAGTTTGGCCGCTCTCGCGGCTGGTGTAACGAACGCACTGGCCGGTGGCGGGACGCTGATCACCTTTCCCACGCTCGTCTTGTTGGGGATACCCGCAGTATCCGCCAATGTTACGAATACAGTTTCGCTTTGTCCCGGCTACTTCGGCGCGACTCTGGCACAATGGAATGACCTGCGCGATCAAAAGCAACGATTGTGGCTGGTAATTCCCATCAGCATTGTGGCAGGTGTGCTGGGTGGCTTTCTGCTTTTGAGAACCGGCGAAAAGTTATTTAAGGATCTGGTGCCCTATCTTATCCTGTTTGCATCGGCGTTGCTTGCTATACAGAATCCGGTCCGCGCCTGGTTGACACGCCGCATGGCCGCGGGGCAGGGATCGAATCTGGAAAAGATGACCTGGCTGCCGGTCAGTTTTGCATCGGTATATGGCGGATATTTTGGTGCAGGCTTTAGTGTCATCCTTTTGGCTGCGCTGGGCTTGACACTCGAAGATTCGCTGACGCGTCTCAATGCGTTGAAACAATCCATCGCTTTCAGCGTCAATATCGCCGCGGCCATCTTCTTCCTGTTTTCGGGGCAGGTCGTCTGGCCAGCGGCGCTGGTCATGGCAGTGGGCGCATTGATCGGTGGAGTACTGGGCGGAAAACTGGCGGGACGTATCAAACCGTCCACTTTGCGATGGACGGTGGTGGGAATCGGTGTTGTGATCTCGATCATCTATCTGGTGCGCGGATAATTTTCGATCCTGCCTCGGTGGTTTCGATACATGGGGACCGCAGAGCATCTACTCAACCGATGAGAGATAAATAAAATCGAATATAATCCCCTCGCAATTCCCAACTGGAGGCCCCCGTGCGCAAATTTTCCTTGATGATGTTAATGGTAATCGTAACAACTATGTTATTAACTGCTTGCAGTGCGTCCAGCTCTGGTGATGCACCTGCCAAAGCAGTGGAGAGTTATCTGACTGCGCTGGTGAACAAGGATTCTGATCGTGTGTCCACACTCGTGTGCGGCGACTGGGAGGATGATGCCCTGCTCGAATTGGATTCTTTCCAGGCCGTCACCACCCGCCTGGATGGCATGGCTTGTGAACAAACCGGAACCGATGGCGATACGGCCCTTGTGCTTTGTAAGGGCAAGATCGTCGCCACGTATAACAACGAAGATCAGGATCTCGATCTCTCGGTGCGCACCTATCAAGTGGTTCAACAAGGCGGCGATTGGCTGGTATGTGGAACGCGCTAAAAAGTACGTGGGAACGTATTACAACGCCTGAAAATCTTTGGGCATTCGTTCTTTTCCTCGTCCTGATCGCACTGATCATTTTTACAACGAACTCGAGTCCCATTTGGATCTATCAGGGCTTCTAAATGGGACTCCTCCAAATCGGCGCTTCCATCCTGACCGCATTGCTGATCGGCGCACTGACGCCCACGCTGTCGCGGGATCTTCGACGCGGCGCGCTGCGGACGTATCTCCTGCTCGCCTTCAGCGTGCTGGCAGTTTATTGGTTTCAGCCCGTTCTCCCTTTACGTTCATTTGATTTCTGGCTGCCGACTCTTTCTCTGGCGCTGACGGTCTTAACCTGGCTGGTTATAGCTCCCACTGGTATTTGGCGGTCGTGCACGAACCTGATCGCGTTACTTATCATCGCCGGCCTCGCCACACTGATCGACCTTTCCCGCTATTTTCTCCCTGGGCCGTTTCTCACTGCGACTATCCCCCCACAATTCATTCAGTATTTCTTCTTCTTTATTGTTCTTGCGCTCATAATTTTTGTAGTCACCTGGCTTTCTTATCGTTATCCCTGGATATTAACCGCCACGATTATCTTATTGCTTGGGATTCTTGTCCTACTTAAGACCCCCGGGCTTGCACAACAAACCAGCATTTTTTTTCGGGCACTGGCGCATCGTTCTATCGACAATGCCTCCGCCCTGGATTTGCGTTGGCTGGGATTCTCTTATATTGCCTTTCGTTTGATTCATGTTCTACGTGATAAACAAACCGGACGTCTCCCTGAATTGTCTTTACCCGAATTTGCCACTTACGTTGTTTTCTTTCCTTCTCTAGCTGCAGGCCCCATCGATCGCGCTGAACGTTTCGCCAAAGACCTGAGAGCTGATTTTGCACTCACACAAAATGAAACCTTGCTTGCCGGTCAACGCATCGTGCTTGGATTGTTTAAAAAATTCGTTATCGCTGATGTGCTGGCACTGATCGCCCTCAATGATGCACTGGCAACACAAGTCCGCACTACAGGCTGGATGTGGATCATTCTCTACGCCTACACCTTCCAAATCTATTTTGATTTCAGCGGCTATACGGATATTGCCATTGGCATCGGTCGTCTCGCAGGAATCAAACTTCCTGAGAATTTTCTTTCTCCTTATATCAAACCCAACCTGGCCCAATTCTGGAATAGCTGGCACATCACATTGACCCAATGGATTCGTTCGTATTTTTTCAATCCCTTCAACCGCTGGATGCGTGGATGGAGATCCATGTCCGCCTGGACCATGATATTAATCGGTCAACTGGCGACGATGCTGCTCATCGGCCTGTGGCACGGAATCACAATCAATTTCGTCTTATGGGGGATGTGGCATGGACTAGGCCTCTTCGTGCAGAACCGTTGGAGCGATTTCGCGAAAACACATTTCACCATCAATGACCCACGTCTCAAAACGGCTTTGCAAATCGGCGGCATGGTACTTACCTTTCACTTCGTCGCGCTGGGCTGGGTCTTTTTTGCCTTGAGCGAACCATCCCTTTCCTGGCAGGCGTTTCAGAAATTATTTGGATATTAATGCTATGTCATGCTGAACGCAGCGAAGCATCTCTGTCACGGGATAAAAGACTCTTCAGTCGCGACGAACGCTCCTTCAGAGTGACAAGAATATGATCATGGAAAACAAACCTCGCCTTTTCGGAGTTCTTCTTAAAGCGCTACTCTTGTTCGTAGTCTTCGACTTTGCGTTCATATTCGTCAGCAAGGTGCCACTGGGAAAGCTTTCCTTGTACAACGTCATCTTCCCAGGACGGGAACGCTTTCCTTTCGGCGAGACGTACAAATCATACAGTCTCAGTCTCTTCGACCTGGACGCCATGTTCGCATCCCATATTCTGACAGGAACAAAAAAAACCGGCGACGAATATCGCGTTTTGCTCATCGGCGATTCATCTGTGTGGGGTACACTGCTCAGGCCTGAGCAGACATTGGCAGGCCAACTTGACAACAATCCCGTCACTGCGTGTGGGAAAAATGTACACGCTTATAATCTTGGCTATCCAACCATTTCGCTCACTAAAGATTTGATGATTCTCGATCAGGCAAAAGCATATCAGCCGGATATGATCATCTGGTTGACAACACTCGAAGCGTTTCCTGAAGACAAGCAACTCGATTCACCCATCGTGGCTAATAATGCGGCGCGCGTTCGACAGTTAATTAATGACTATCAATTACACATCGACCTGAACGATCCAGCATTGGTCAACGCCTCGAAATGGGATCAGACTTTCGTGAGTCAGAGGCGAGCATTGACCGATCTCATCCGTCTCCAAATCTACGGCGCGCTATGGGCTTCCACTGGTATTGATCAGGTGTATCCGCAGAATTACGAGCATGCTCAAATCGATCTCGAGGCGAGCGAAGATTTCCACGGACTCACCTCCCTGCAGGATGCACTGGCCTTCGATGTGCTGAATGCTGGAATGTCAACGAGCCTAACCACATTGCTAATCAATGAACCGATCCTGATCAGCAACGGTGCCAATAGCAACATCCGTTATAATTTTTACTACCCACGCTGGGCCTATGATGAATATCGACAAATGTTGAATGAACGGGCCACAGCGCGCCACTGGCATTATCTCGATCTCTGGGATCTCGTCCCTGTGACCGAATTTACAAACAGCGCCATCCATCTCACGTCGACAGGTGAAAGCCTGCTCACAAATGCGATTGTGCAAGCCATCCAAACCACCTGCAATCCATAGGATTGATGAAACGAAGCATTTTTTTCTTTTTGATCACGATTCTGCTGGCTGCCTGTTCATCGGGACAAGTGACTGACTCGACGGTCTCCGTCGTGAAAACAGAAGCGCCACCTGTTATCACCCCAACTCAGAGCGCACCTTCCCAGCCGACAGTTGCTACTGACCATCCAGCTGTCGAGTTCAACTGTAGCGATTCCCGTTGCGACAGCCACACAACCCTCTGTTCAGGCTGAGGCAACGGAGTGGCAAAACTGGCCTGTCATTCCAGCTCTCGGCCAGCAGATGCTGGCTGTATATGCAAAGGGACAAGCCCTAGAACGAGACCCGCACGTTGTTTCCGTGGTAGGTGACTGCGAAAGTTCCTCAGACTGGTTTTTAAAAGATTTTGCCAAAGACAATCGTTACTACAATCTCGGGCCATATGCCAGCCTGCAAGCAACGATTGATTACTTCAATCCATCCCTCGGTTATCGAAGTTATGCGGCTCTGCGCGGCGCAACTGCATCAACCGTTCTATCTTCGCTCTGGTCTGACCCGCAAACCTGTGAGCGAAATGAAACACCATTATCCTGTGAATATCGCGTGCATAACCCCGCCTTCGCTTTCATCGCCCTCGGCACCAACGATATCAACAAGCTCGAGCAGTTCGAACCAAATATGCGTGAAATCATCGAATATACATTGGAACAAGGAATCATACCCATCCTCGTGACCAAAGCTGATAATCTGGAAGGGGATGAAAGTATTAATCTGACCATTGCCCAACTGGCCGTCGAATATCATCTACCGGTCTGGAATTTCTGGGCGGCAGTCCAGCCGCTGCCCGGACATGGTCTTCAAGACGATGGCGCGCACCTCACCTTTGCATCGAATTTTTTCAACGATCCGAATAAGTTGACGCGTGCCTGGGCAGTGAGAAATCTGACCGCCCTACAGGTTCTCGAAGCCATGCGTATCATCACGCAGGAGTAAAGGATGTATAGATTTTTTATCGTGATTCTAGTTCTTATCTTATTGGCAGGTTGTTCCGGCGCATCCAACCTCGGCCACTCTTCGGCTTCTTCCGTGGAGATTCAATCTACGGCCAAGCCTGTTTCCGTCCAACCCAGTCCCACCGCGAATCCTTTCCAGAAGTCTTCCAGTCCGATAGTCACCCAAACTCTTGCTCCCACAGCTACCTCGCGTCCCACGCTTACCATCGATGAATGGAAAACACTCCCGGCGGTGCCAACCGGCATCAGCGATGAGATGCGCGCAGTCTATCAACGCGGATTGGAAATGGGCAACGATCCCAAACATTTTTCTGTGATCGGGGATTGTCAGAATGTTTCATCGTATTTTCTTTCCGCCTTCGATCATCCCAGCGATTTCAGTCTCGGCGATCAATACTCTTATCTGCAACCGACGATTGATTATTATCAGGGTTCCTTCTCGCGCAAGAGCCTGGCTGTGAGAGGCGGATTCAATGTAGCGGCCATCCTTTCTCCGTTCCGCTCTGACCCGAAATCGTGCAACAAAAACAAATCGCCTCTGGATTGTGAGCTGCGCGTGTGGAGACCATCGGTCGTCTTCGTCAGCATGGAAACCTGGTGGTCCGAAAAACCGGCGCAGGAATATGACAAATATATGCGCCGGGTGCTCGATCGCATCCTTGCCACAGGCGCGGTGCCGATCATCGCCACCAAGGCGGATAATCTTGAGGGTGATTATTCCATCGATGCAACCATTGCCCAGATCGCCTATGATTACAATCTTCCATTGTGGAACTTCTGGGCCGCGGTCCAACCTCTCTCTCATCACGGTCTCAGTCCTGACAACTTTCATCTGACCTTTGCACGCAACTTCTTCGATGATCCCGTGCGTATGAAAAGCGCCTGGCCCTGGCGGAATCTCACCGCATTGCAAACATTGGATGTGGTGCACAGCGAGTTAACCGAAGAACAATGAGTAAGGTGGTAGGTTATCCCGCCTTACCATAATTTCGATCTGGTGCATTTCCCAGGGGACATCGCAACAAAATTTCAATAATTCCACCTTGACAAATTAGAACAAGTGTTCTATGATCTGGGCATCACCCCTTCCTGGTTTGTTTTGCGGTCGTTCAACCGCAGGAGGTTTCCATGAACCGTTCGACACCCATGAACTTGACCCCGCTTTTGCGAGGCACCGCCCAAAAGCGGGGATTGATATTCGGCGGGATTATTCTGTTCGCCCTGCTTGGATTTGAAATATTCAACTACTCCAGCACTTCCTTTGCCTTAAAAGATATCCTGGGAGAGCTATCGTTTGGCCCGTTGCACTGGTCAACCGTCCTGGCCATAGCCTTCTGTGGAATCGACTTTGCAGGTATCGCTCGCATTTTTACGCCTGAGCAGGGACGCGACGAACCTGCTGAGGTCTGGTATCTCTTTGGTGCCTGGTTCCTGGCTGCGGCCTTCAACGCCTCCCTCACCTGGTGGGGAGTCTCGGTGGCAATTCTGCAGCACAATGCTGTTGGTGGCATCCTGCTTGGTCAGGCAACCATGGCCAAGATCGTACCGGTCTTTGTCGCCGGCATGGTCTTGCTGATCCGAGTCTTGTTGATCAATACCTTCTCCATCGCTGGTGAACGCCTCTTCACTATCGCGGATGATCAGCCGGCGCGCTGATCAGAATCGATCCTATTATCGTTCCAACAACGAAGCTCTCCGCACACCGAATAATCAGTCATTCCCGCGGCCTGCGCCCAAGCCTACACCTGCCGCGGCGGCCCGGCCGCTCTATAACGAGCCTAGTTACCACCCTGTTGGCATGAGCGCGCAGGAGCGTAGTGAAAATAATTCTATGCGGAGGTGAATAGGTCCCTCAAATAATTTCCCGTAAGCATTTTGACCTCCTCACTCAAAACATCCAATCAAACAAATACGCCACACTCCGTGTGGCGTATTTGTTTTCAATTTCAATGATTATCACTATGGTTCCAAAGTGCTTTCACCATTGGCAAGCACGTAAAAGCCGCGTAATTCCTCGCGCACAAAATCGGTCACAATATAGCCCTCGGCAAAAGCGGTTTCAAATAACTCGCGCGAGAAGAAACGCCAGTCGCGCGCCAAAGAAAAATCTGCGTCTTTCAAGGCACCGAAATCAAATGGGATTTCGGCCAGTGCGAGCTTTCCTGCGAGGGGCGAGAAATGCTCTGGTGGGCGCAGCCAATGACCAGACTGGGTTTCGAGTGAATACAGCGGCTGCAAATCAGCCTTGGAAAAATGATCCAAGTTCAAGGGACGGCGGGCACGCTTTCCGAGTCGCACTGCCACGCGATGGGTATGGATCCACCAATCCACCTGGAAGCGGTCGGAGGGCAGGCCTGCGTTGAGTCCATCGCGCATATCACCATACTCCGAACGACGATAGGTATTGCAGACTGCGCCCAGCTTGGCGATATTGAGATAGGCATTCCGACTGAGCAACGGATCATACGTCCAGGTAATATGATCGAGACCTTGATGACGAACCATCTGCCACTGTGCCCGCTTCAAGGCGAAGCCGATGCCTGAGTCCCGTTGATCGGGGTGAATGCCCATCATATGGGAACAATGCTTCGGACGCGGGCCATCGGGAGTGAACTCGATCCCCGGAAAACCAAATACAAAGCCAGCAAGTTGATCGTTCAGGAAGGCACCGACCACGATGCCGCCGTTATGCACGGCAGTGATTAACATATGGGCAGGGACAACATCCGTTTCGCTGCCCGGCCATACGGCGCGTTGCAGTTCCTCGATGGCAATCATATCTTGGGGAGATTCAAGTAATCTTATAACGGGGACAGGCATGGGGTCAACGGGAGATGCGTAAAGTCTTTTGTATTTTTTCGCTGAAGTCAGCGTACCAGGGCTTGTACGTCAGATAATCCAAACGATAGCTGAAGCGTGCGGGCATCAAACCAAATGAGCGAGGCATATTGTCCACAGGACAGGTTCGATTCACGGCCACATAATCCAGCCAATAGGTTGAAACGTCGAAACCTGGAATGGAGGCATCCAACAGCACTAGAAGTGCACGCATATATGGTGGCGGCAGGGGCAGAAGCAAGCGATGTGTATGCGTAACGGTCATCAACGTTTCAAGCATCTGCCGCAGTGTGAAATATTCGCCGCCACCCAGCTCATAAGTGCTATTGACCGTTTCCGGATTTTGCAAAGCCCAAACCATGCAGGTCACCAAATCTTCGACCCACAATGGCTGGAGTAACGTCCGCCCATCACTTGGAATGGGAAAGAAACCGGGAGCCACCCGCAACAGACGCGCCAGATTGTTGGTGAAATGATCCTCAGGGCCATACACCACCGAGGAACGAATAATCGTATAAGGCACGCCGCTGCGACGGATATGCTCCTCGGCAATCCCTTTCGACTTTTGAATGGGAAATGCAGAAGCGCGATCAGCACCGATGTGACTCAGATAGATAAACCGTTCGATCTCCGCACTGGCCGCCACCTGTGCCAGCACACGCGTACCTTCGATATCGGTCTTGAGCAGGTTACCGCGTCGACCCTGTGTCCCGGCAGTGGCTAGATGATAGATTTGATCGACACCGCGCAAGGCGGCGCGTACGCCACGTTCATCGCTCAAGCCGACAACTGCCACCTCGACCGGCACGCCGCGCGGCAAGCGCGGGGAATTCGGCGAGGAACGCAATAATACACGAACCTGCTGGCCTGTCTCCGAGAGGTGACGAACAAGTGCGCGGCCGATAAATCCGGTCGCGCCAGTAACTAAAATCATAAAAGGAATTATAGCAGGTTGAAACAGACTCCCGAAATCCTGAATTTCGGGAGTTTATTCATAAAGTCAGGCTACTACTTCGCCTTCCATCACCGGCTGTGTGGTCGAGAAGATCAAGCCATCAGGACCGCGTTCCACCGTGATGATGTCGCCATCCTGGAATTCACCGCTCAGGATTTTCAACGCCAGCGGATCCTGCAGTTCGCGCTGGATGGCTCGTTTCAACGGGCGGGCGCCGAAGTTCGGATCATAGCCCACTTCGGCGAGATACTCGCGGGCTGGGTCACTGACTTGCAGGTGATAGCCTTTGTCGGCCAATAGCTTTGTCACATGTTGTAACTGGATTTCCACGATCTCCGCCAGGTCCTCTTTCCGCAACGGATGGAAGACCACGATCTCATCAATACGGTTGAGGAACTCGGGACGGAAGTGATTCTGCAACACTTGATTGATGCTTTCTCGCGTGACCGTTTGGCCACCTTCCCACAACTGGTTACCCAAATTGGAGGTCATGATGACCACCGTATTGCGGAAGTCGACGGTGCGCCCCTGTCCATCGGTTAGACGGCCATCGTCCAGTAATTGCAATAGAACGTTAAAGACTTCGGAATGAGCCTTTTCGATCTCATCGAACAGGACGACACTATAGAGCCGGCGACGAATAGCCTCGGTCAGTTGTCCACCTTCTTCATAGCCAACATAGCCAGGCGGCGCACCGATCAAACGACTGACGGTATGCTTCTCCTGATATTCGCTCATGTCAATGCGGATCATGGCGTGTTCATCATCGAAAAGGAATTCTGCCAAAGCGCGCGCCAGTTCAGTCTTACCAACACCGGTCGGGCCCAGGAATATGAATGAGCCAATCGGCCGGTTGGGATCCTGCAAACCGGCGCGGGCGCGCCGTACGGCATTCGATACCACACGTACGGCCTCGTTCTGCCCAACGACACGGCGATGCAAACCTTCCTCCATGCGCAATAATTTTTGCGTTTCGCCTTCGAGCAACTTCGAAACCGGAATCCCGGTCCAACGTGCGACCACAGCGGCAATTTCCTCAGCGTCCACTTCCTCTTTGAGCAATGCACCACCCTCCGACTGCATGGACTTGATGCGCTCTTCCGCCGCATGGATCTGTTCCTCGAGCTGGCGCATTTCGCCGTAGCGTAAACGGGCAGCCTTTTCCAAATCGGCCGCGCGTTCAGCGCGCTCCATCTCGAGGCGGGTTTGTTCCAATTTTTCCTTCAATTGGCGCAACCCACCAATAGCCTGCTTTTCGGCCTGCCAACGCGTGGTGAGTGCGCTTGAGCGCTCACGCCATTCGGCCAGTTCCTGCTCCAATCTGGTCAGGCGTTCCTTGGAGGCTTTGTCGCGCTCCTTCTTCAAGGCTTCGCGCTCGATCTCCAATTGCATGATCTGACGATCGGCTTCATCCAGCACCTGTGGCTTCGAATCGATCTCGGTGCGCAGACGCGCGGCCGCCTCATCGATCAGGTCGATGGCTTTATCCGGCAACTGCCGTCCGGTAATATAACGGTGACTGAGTGTTGCCGCGGCAATGACGGCCGCATCGGTGATGCGTACACCATGATGCACCTCATAACGTTCTTTCAAGCCGCGCAAAATCGAGACAGTATCTTCCACGCTCGGTTCATTCACCATGACAGGCTGGAAACGGCGTTCCAGCGCGGCATCTTTTTCGATATGCTTGCTGTACTCATCCAGCGTTGTGGCGCCGATCATATGCAGTTCGCCGCGCGCCAACATCGGCTTGAGCATGTTCCCCGCATCCATGGCTCCTTCCGCCGCGCCCGCGCCGACGACCGTATGCATCTCATCGATAAAGAGAATCACCTCGCCAGCTGACTCGGTAATTTCCTTGAGGACAGCTTTGAGACGTTCCTCGAACTCACCACGATATTTTGCACCGGCTACCAAGGCGCCCATATCCAATTGGATCAGGCGTTTCTTTTTCAGACCCTCGGGCACGTCACCGTTCACGATGCGCTGTGCCAGTCCTTCGACGATGGCCGTTTTCCCCACGCCCGGTTCCCCGATCAGCGCCGGATTGTTTTTACTGCGCCGCGACAGGATCTGTACCACACGGCGAATCTCTTCATCCCGGCCAATGACCGGATCAAGTTTGCCTTTACGCGCCATATCCGTCAGGTCGCGGCCATATTTCTCCAGCGCCTGGTACGTGGATTCGGGATCAGGGGTGGTGACGCGTTGGGAGCCGCGCACAGTTTTCAGCGCGGTCAGAATCGCATCCTTCGTCAGGCCATAAGAAGCCAGACGTTTCCCTTCGGCTGAATCGGTGAGGGCCAACAGGATATGTTCAGTCGAGACGTAATCATCCTGCATACCTTTGGCATAGCGTTCGGCCGCGTTGAGCACATCCGAGGTGGGGCCAGCCAGGCCCACCTCGACATTACCGCCCTGGATTTTGGGACGATTGGCAAGTTCGTTCTGCAATTCGGTACGCAGGGCCCCCACACTCCCAGCCACTGCCGTCACAATGGCCGGCACCACGCCTTCCTCCTGGCGAATCAGTGCCAGGAGCAGGTGAGCAGGCTCGATGGCCTGATGATTGTAGTCGCGCGCAATTTCCTGCGCTTGAAAAATGGCCTCCTGTGATTTTTGTGTAAATTTATCCATCTTCATAAGAAGCCTCCATTAGTAAGCATCAGTACTTTACGAAAACCGAGAGATTTCCCGAAAATAGGGGTGCGGACGTATACCCGCACCCCTATTTTCGGGCTTCTTTTGATTCTTTCGTGATCTACTGACCATAAATTCTTGATTAGATTATATGAAAATGGTATGTGAGGAATGTTTGCATAAGGTAAGAATAAAATTAGAAGTGAGCCACTTAAAAAAACAGACGCACTGGCGTGCGTCTGTTCAAGAAGGGAGAGAGACAATTATTTGGCTTTGATGCTGATCGTCTTGGGTTTGACGGCTTCGGCTTTGGGCAGGGAAATAGTCAGGATGCCGTTCTCAAAATTGGCCTGGGCCTTCTCGGTCTGCACCGTCACCGGCAGGGCGATCGAGCGCTCAAATGAGCCGTAGCGCTGCTCGCGAATGTGATAGGTGGCCTCTTTCTGCGCGTTCTCCGACTTGAACTCACCACGCAGATTAAGCACATCGTTCTCCACGGTAATCTGCACATCCTCGGCCTTGAGGCCAGGCAGGGCAACTTTCACCACCACGTCGTTGTCTGTCTGATACAGATCAATGGCAGGGATGGTCGGGTTCCCGTTCGCAAAAACTGGACGTGTGAAAGCGTCGTCAAACAGGCGATCCATGGCCTCACGCAGAGTCATCATTTCGCGTACAGGCTCCCAACGAGTAAGATTGGACATAGTGAACCTCCGTAATGTGAATGGTTTGTTTTAGATTACACTTTTAAATTAATCCCCCTTTGTATGAATCACATCAGCATGAGTTAAAAGAAGGACAAGAAATGTGTTTAAAATCGCTGATATTTTTCTAACAAACCTCTTGCCCTAGGTTGACAGGTGCGTTATAAAATATCGTGGAAAACCAGGACAATAGAAAATGCAAACTACTGAACACCAAGGTAATTGTTTAATCAGGAGGCAACCATGACCGAGGCCGACCAAACTACCGCAAAGGACGATGCCCAATCGTATCATTTCAAGGCGGAAACCAAGCAACTGCTCAACATCCTGATCCATTCCTTATATAAGGACCGGGAAGTCTTCCTGCGAGAACTGCTTTCCAACGCCTCGGACGCGCTCAATCGACTGCGCTTCGAGATGGTGACGAATCAGGATGTGCTCGATCCGAAGGCTGAATTATGCATCCACATCACGGCGGACAAAGAGGCCCGCACCCTGACCATTCAGGATACCGGCATTGGCATGACCCGGGACGAAATTATCGAAAACCTGGGGACCATCGCCCAATCCGGCGCCCGCAAATTCCTGGAAGCGGCCCAGGAGGAAAAGGGGGGTCTGACACAGGTCATCGGTCAGTTCGGAGTCGGGTTCTATTCCGTTTTCATGGTGGCGGAATGGGTCCGCGTCACTTCGCGTTCCTACAAGCCGCGCGCGAAAGCCATCAGTTGGTACGCGACCGGTGAGGACAATTACCAAATCAGCCCCGCAGAAATGAACGAGCGCGGCACGAAGATCGAAATCAAGTTGAAAGAAGATGCGGCGGAATTTGCGGAAGAATATCGATTAAAGAACATCATCCACAAACACTCCGAATACGTTGGCTTTCCCATTTATGTAGGCGAGGAAAAAGAACCGGTCAATAAACAGACTTCCATCTGGCGCACTTCCAAACAGGATGTCACCGAGGAACAATACAAGGATTTCTACAAACAGGTGACGCTGGATTTCGAAGATCCGCTGCTGCACGTACACGTGATCACTGATGCCCCGGTTCAATTGTATGCGCTCCTGTATGTGCCCGGCAAAAGCGAGCGTGGTATTTTCGCTTTGCGGAAGGAAGATGGCTTGAAGCTGTATTCGAGAAATATCCTGATCGACGAATACAACAAGGATTTACTGCCTGAGCATTTGCGCTTCGTCCAGGGCGTGGCCGATTCAGAAGATTTGCCATTGAACGTTTCGCGCGAAACCGTCCAGGCCACGGGCATGATGGCGCGCCTGAAAAAAGTCGTGACCGGTCAAGTCATGAAAGAACTCGAGACTCTGTCCAAAAACGACGCGGAAAAATATAAAACTTTTTGGGAGGAATTCGGAAGCTATCTCAAACAGGGTGTGGCCAGTAACCCGATGGAAGCCGAAAGTATCAGTCCACTGCTGCGCTTCAAAACGAATCTGCATTCTGATACCTGGTCCTCGTTGGAAGATTATGTGGAACGTATGCAGCCTGAACAGAAGTTGATCTACTTCATCGTAGGCGATGACCCGAAATCCATCCTGCGCAGTCCGCACCTAGATTATTTCCAATCGCAAGGCACGGAGGTGCTGCTGCTGACCGAGCCGATGGACTCGTTCATGCTAATGGGCCTGCACAAGTACAAGGACTTTGAACTCAAGAACGTTGCCCAGGCTGAAATCCCGGACAAGCCTAAAGAAGAAGCAGAAAAGGAACAAATCCCGGAAACCGACTTCAGCAAATTGATCGAACGCTTCAAGCAGGTGTTGGGTGATCGCGTCACTGACGTGCGTGCCAGCCAGCGACTCTCACAATCCGTTGCCCGCCTGGCAGACCCGGACGGTGCACTCAACCCGGAAATGCAACGCGTGTATAAATTTTTGGGCAAGGAATATGAAGTCCCCAAGAAAATCCTGGAATTGAATCCTTCCCATGAAATCCTGAAAAAGCTGCTCACCCTGGATGAGAATTCAGAATTGCAGACTTTGATCATCGAGCAAATCTATGACAGTGCGTTATTGGTGGAGGGACTGCATCCTGATCCTTCCAGTATGGCACCGCGCGTACAGCAAATCATCGAAGCGGCGTTGACGCGAAAAAGCACGTAAAGTCTACACGTCTGCCCGCCTCCTCGCTGCGGAGGCGTTCGCAGGTGGTTTATAAAAACAATCAATATGAAATTCGATCCTGAAATTCATCACCGCCGTTCCATTCGCCTGAAAGGATATGATTACACCCAATTAGGCGCGTATTACATCACGATTGTGACATATCAACGTCAACACCATTTCGGCGATGTGATAAACGGCAAAATGCTTTTGAACGAATTAGGCCAGATTGCGTACGACGAATGGTTCAAAACCACCGTATTACGTCCATATGTGACATTGTATGAGGATGAATTTGTGCTTATGCCAAATCATGTGCACGGGATTATTCGGATTGAAAACGTCGATGGGGGCGATAACGCCTCCATCGTAGGGACACGGCGACGCCGTGTCCCTACGGTTGAACAATTTGGAAAACCCGTATCACATTCAATCCCGACAATCGTCCGCGCTTACAAAACTGCGGCGACGTACACGGTCAATGCGCTGCAAAATCAACGTAGCGCGGTCCTTTGGCAATGAAATTATTACGAACACGTGATTGGAGACGAGAAGGATTTACAGGCAAAACGCGATTATATTTTGAGCAACCCCCTGAATTGGGAAAATGATGAAGAGAACATGCAACGGTAAAAAGAAACACGGGACTGATAACGACGCGCAGCAATACATCCCTGCGCATGCCAGATGATTGTAATGATAGGACAACAAGCAAACCGAAGTCGAAGCAGTTCATTTTCTTCCAAACAATTACTGCTTTGTCGCAGGAAGTGTACACTTATACTTTCCTAAATCTCAGTTTTCTCCCTACATCTCTGATCTTCAGCACTCTTTCCTGACTGGCGTTCGCCAGCAGGAGTGTCATACCAAAGGTGATCATCATGTTCGTGACAAAGAAAAACACAACTTCTTCCAGTGGCAATATCCCAAAGAACAAAACACCTGTGGTCTGACTCGGGGAGATTGACCAGATCGCTTCTTTCAACGCGACCATATCAACCAGGGAGAGATAAGTCGCGGGAACGAAAATCGCTGGGGCAACCAATCCGCGATACCGCCAGAGAATATCCGCGCCGAAGAGCAACTGTATTATTATTGCCGGCAAGGCCCAGCAGAGAGTGATGGAGAGATAGTTCCATTTTGCAGCGCCAAATAAGAAAAGATAGGTAAAGAGAAACCAGAAAAAAGCAAGTATACAAGTAGACAGGTAAATAAGTAATTTGTTTGGTACGCAATCCCTCACCCCTGACCCCTCTCCCTGTGGGAGAGGGAAAATTCTGCGCGCTAAAAACCACCACCACAATCCTGCCAAAAACGTCTCGACTACAAAAAAAGTATATTCTTCGATGGGGACATAGCCGATGACCAGACCAGTGACCAGCTTCGGGTTGTAATACCATACCTGCGTGGCGACGAGATAGTTATCCCAGGGAGTAGTATAAAGGACCGCCAGCAAAATATGGATTCCGATGGCAAACCAGATTGCGCCTCCATCCCGAAAGCCGCGGATCTGTCGATCCTTTTTATGAACCCAATACGTGATGAATAGAAATATCAGGATCGGAATGATAAGAAAACGGAGCAAAAAGCCGAAATAAGTCATCGTGTTTCCGAGAGTTCGGCGCCTCCAGTCATCACGATTTTATCTTTCAGTCCAATGTTAGGAGACGTTGGATTCCGATGAAAGACCTTCATCCTGACTCCCGGCCGCGGTTCGAGAGTTGCGCCCATATGCGCGTGGATCTTATGATTTATAAATTCGAATCTAAAAGTTTGTAATAATCGTTTTAGCACCAGGCGCGCCTCTGCCTGACCGAACGCCGCGCCGATGCAAGCGCGCGGACCGCCTCCAAATGGCACATAAGAGAAGGGTGGTGTCCTCCGCCCATGCGCGAAACGTTCAGGGCAGAATTCTTCGGCGTGTTCCCAGATTTTAGGATCGCGGTGTGTGAGATAAATTGAATAAAACAAGCGCTCACCAGCCGGGATATTCCCTTCATCAAATTGCAGCTCTTCTCTTAGGCGTCGGTTGCCAATATGAATCGGCGGATATAAGCGCAAGTTTTCCTTGATCACCTGATCGAGCAAAGGAGATTTCTCCAATGAATCGATTTCATCCACAAGGCGCGCGTGAATATCGGGATGTTGGCCGAGCAAAGCAAAGGTCCATGCCAGCAAAGCCGTAGAGGTATCGTGACCAGCGATCAGCATGGTCAACATCTGGTCGCGAATTAGGTCATCGCTAAGTCCCGCATCGATCAAATGCTGTAGTAAATCCGTATGAGAAACTCCCGGCCCTTCGAGACGGCTTCGCCAGTCAGGGCAATGCCTTCTTGCCTCGATCACGCCAAACAAATAATCATCCAGGGCCTTGAGATGTTTCTTAAAACCCGGGCGTGGCAGCCCGCGCCAAAAAATCCACGGTCCGGGTGAGATAAATTGGATCGCCTTGAGGATCGGCGTCCACAAGCGCGGCAGATCGTCCCAGACATCCTTACTAAAGAGCGTTTGCATGATGATGAGCAGGGCGATCTTGCGGCCTTCTACCAGCATATCGATCACTTCACCCTCTTGCCATGTGGCGGCAACGCGATCCGTCTGCTCGATCATGATCCGGGTAAAGTTCGAAAGTTTTGACGGATGCAGCGACGGTTCCATCAGGGAACGATAACGATCATGTTCTTCGCCATCCACCACCAGCACGCCGCAGCGTAACAAGTCCGTAACCGGATCGGTATTGCGCCATAAGACCTTGTCCCGTTCGGTGACGAGAACCTTGCGAGTCGCTTCCGGTCCAAAGACAACAAACGGGCGAAAGCCTGGAATCGGGATTTGAAAGAAACGTCCGATCTGCTTTGCCATGACTTTCAAGGGTCCCAGCGCAGAGCCTTCTTTGAAAAAAGAACTCAATACGGCGCGACCCGTTTTAACATAAAGGTCTCTTACCATTCTGCTTTGATGCTTTCCTTGGAGGCTTTATAGGCTTGCAACGTTCGCTCTTTATCGCGCTCGACGATCGGCCGCGCGGGATATCCCTTCACGATGATGTCTTTTTTCCACGGCGCGTGAATATCCTGTGCAGGAATCGCACGCAATTCCGGAATCCATTTGCGAATGTAATCGCCATGTGGGTCGAACTTCTCGCTCTGTAAAACCGGATTGAAGATGCGAAAATAGGGCGCGGCATCCGTACCGGTACCGGCTGTCCATTGCCAGCCACCATTATTCGCGGCCAAATCGCCATCCAGCAGATTCTCCATGAACCAGGCTTCGCCCCAAAGCCAGTCGATCAACAAATCCTTGACGAGAAAGGAGGCAACGATCATGCGTGCCCGATTGTGCATCCAGCCTGTTTCTTTGAGTTGGCGCATGGCCGCGTCGACAATGGGGAAACCGGTTTTGCCATCCTTCCAAGCCTCAAACTCTGTTTCATTGTTTCGCCATGGAACATTCGCCAACGCGGGATTGAAGGAGGTTTTGGCAACGTGAGGAAAATGATACAGGGTCTGGATATAGAACTCACGCCAGATGAGTTCATTCAGCCAGGCTTCCGCGCTCCTGCTGGATAATTCACCCTTGGATACGCTCTGGGCAACGCCTCCTGCCTCCGCCGCGGCAGGCCGCGCGTGCTGGACGGCTTGTCTCAGCCCAAGCATCCCAAACCGCAGATAGGGCGATAAGGCGGAGGTGCCATCCAAATCCATACGATTCCGATGCTCGGCATACGAGTAGATTCTTCGGTGAAGGAACTCTTCCAGTCGAACGAGCGCTTCCGCCTCCCCTGCGGGGAAACACGGACTAACGTGATATTTGGGCAGTGGTTCGCTGGCAATATCTGCCGGTGTATTGATTTTTTCAGGCGCAGATAGAATCTTTAATTTTGTTGGAAGTTTTATTTTCCAGGCCCTGGCATAAGGTGTGTAAACAGTGTAGGGCTTGCCATCCGCCTTCAAAGCGGAACCAGGATGATGAACGGTTTGTCCATGCACTAATTTTAGAGGCAAGGTATCAGCGATCTCTCCATCACGTTTTCTGGCATACGGTGTGAAATCTTCCTCGGCGAAGATCACCTCCGCTTCCGTTTCTGAAAGCAATTGCTTTAAAACTTGAAAGGGTTTACCGGAACGAATGACAAGATGGGAATCGCGGGCGCGCAAATCTTTATCGAGAGCGTGCAAACCTTCGTACAGAAAATCCCTACGGCGCGCGGAGGAATGGGAAAAGGCCGGGTCGATAGTAAAGATCGGGATAACGGAACCAACTTCCAGCGCGGCATGAAGCGAAGCATTATCCGTCAGCCTTAAGTCGCGGCGAATCCACCAGATAGCTCGCATGGTCAATCGATGTCAGGTTTGTATGGATCTGTATAATGCAAAGTGTATTCGGGAGTTTTACTGGTCTTCGTGAAGTCCTGCCATCTCGTTCGCACCAGACGGAACAGAATCGTCCAGGGACGCAGCATACGCACCTCAGTAAATTCCTTTGTGCCGCTTGCAACGGTTTCCACTAATTTTTGCGCGGCAGGTTCAGGGTCTTCCGCCAGCCATCGCAATACAAGGGCATATCTTTGCATCATTTCTTTTCCGTGCTCCCCGATCACTTCCGGATTGACAAGCATATCCGTCAGCAGCATGCCGGGACTGAAACCAATGACCTTGATGCCACTACCTTTGATCTCCTTCGCCAGCGAGCGCGTGAACGAAGTGATCCAGGCCTTGGTCGCGCCGTACAGACCGGTTGGTGAAGCGGGCCGCAGGAAGGAGCCGTTACCGTAAACGTTGACCAGGGTGCCTTCCCCACGCTGGAACATGAAATACAAGGCCACCTGTGAACCATAAAGCGTGCCCATGTCATTCGTCAGGAATAGATCGATGGCCTGCTGAGGAGGGGTTTCCAACATCCAGCCTGCGCCGGAAGTACGTCCCGCATTATTGATCCAAATATCGATGCGTCCAAAAGATTGCACCGCAAAGCGCGCCAGGGCGTAAACCTGGCTTTCCTCTCTTACATCACAGCGTTGGCCCTTCACGGTACCAAGGGCCGACAACGATGTGACCGCTTTCCTTAAGTTCTCTTCCGAGTTTCCACTGAGGACCACTTGCGCACCAACCCGGAGCATCGCCTCTGCCATGACATAGCCAAAACCGCGCGAGGAGCCGGTGATTACCACTACTTTGTCCTTCAATAAACCTGTCATGATTAATCCGTACCTGCCGTGAGTCGTATCGGACGTTTGAATAAGTCGATCAGCCAATTGATGAACAGATAGAGTCCGTACAGCAAAAAGATAACCAGATAATCGATCACCGGGATGCGGATGACTTCATTCAACCCGGCGATGTCACCAGATAGCGAGTAATAGGCCACGACCAAAATGAGGAAACCAGCCGCAAGTCCACGCTTGATCCAAGTGTTCTGCCCGAGGCCATACATCTGCGTCAGGATGATCATGGCGCCAAAGCCAAAGGCGAACATGGGCCAGAGTCCGTTCCCTTGCAAAACCGCCACCACCGTGCCATGAACCACGACGAAGGCTTCCAGCAGGAATGTCCACCAGCGGTTAAGATGCGCGCGGTTGAAGAGCAGCGCACTTTGCACGAAGAGCATGAACATGTACAGGAAGCCCATCAAGTGTCCCCAGGTGCCCTCGGTAGGGTGATACCAGAAAGTGTAGATGGTCGCCCACGTAAACAGATAGCCGTGATATTTGCGGACGATTTGTATGAAGTTCTCTTTGAACTTGAACTTCTTTCCAAAGATCAGTCCACGCCGCGGCGTTTCGAAGAGGATGATGATCATGAGCATCAATGCCACTGAACCTTGTGCGGTGACTTCCGGCATGTCCTGAGCAAGGCCGTCGTAAAAGAATTGCGTTTGAAAGATATGCAGGACAATGAAAGTGAGATGGGTCCCGATCATGGCCCAGTTGAACCAGCGCAAACCATTCCCGAACTTCGGTCTCTCGCGTTGCGCAAAATAGAGGATGACCCAGGCGATGATGTTGTGCAGTAAATAGCCGCTCCAGGCAGTGAGCCGCGCGATGGCATTGGGTTCCTGCAACTGCCAGGGATAATAGAAAGGGATGCCAGTGCGTCCCACAATTTGAAAGTCGGATAAATTCGCGGCAGTCATTCCGATCACGGCGGTGAAGGCAGCCGAGATCAATATACCGGGAAGGATGTAATTTATGAAAGTGTTGACTTTTCCTGCTTGCATGAAAATTTCCTATCCTTGTGCGTTGAGTTTCTGAATTTCCGCGGCAAACCACTCCAAGATAGGCTGGCTCTGGCCATTGATACTTCCGTTCACTGCTTCTGAATAGATTTGCATGAAGTGGGCCAGGCTGCTTTCAGGGGAGCGATGGAATTGCAACAAGCCGTTCAGCCAATCCAACTCAGCAGAGACATATGCCATATCGCCCAATTGCAGGGCCGCGCGGATGTTCTCGCCCAGAAAATGCACACCTGTCTGAATATCTTCTGAAGAAGCGGAAAGCGGTTCGAGCAATTCTTTCACCGTCATTTCGATTTGCGGACGCTTCGCGACGAAAGCCTGGTGTGCAACCAGATACATTGGCGAGGCGGCTTTGGGTTGAGGTTCATTCACCTTGTTCCTGAGCATGATCTCAATTTCGTCCAAAGCCACGGTGAGATCCGCCCCCAAAAAATGACCTGAGATGGAATCGGAAAGCTCCGGCCTCAGGTTAAAAATGCGTCCGCCAAAGGCAACGGGAATCTTCTCGGCAGAGAGTGCCAGGGCACAGCTTTGCAATGTAGCCGCGCTGATCAGTTGTTGTGCTGCAAGCACGACCATATCTGCATTGGCGGCCTTCACCATTTCGGAAAATTGGGAAACAGGGACGTTGGCGCCCAGATACAAAACGTTCATACCGCGGCGGCGAAGGAAGAGGGCCAGCAAAAGGGGGGGCAGTGTGTGCCATTCATCGGGCGGGCAGCCGAGCACGACAGTGTGTTCGACGCGTCGGGGCAGGCGAGGCGCTGAGCAACGCGTCCAGCCTGCGCACAGCCAGACTCGAAGCGAAATGTTCCTGCTGTACGCTGGCATGATTCTCGTACCAGAGCTTCCCAATCTGAGCCATGCCTTTCTGTAAAATCTCAACGGACACAACTTCGACGGGAAACATGGAGAAGGCCTGGTTTAACGCCTGTTCCGCATTTGCTTCGTTGAAGTTCAAACTGGCCTCCACCCAAAGCGCTCGCAGGGAATCCAAACTCGTATCGGCAGTTGGAAAAGTTTCAGATGGAACCAGGGTCGTTGGAACGGAACCAGCCAGAGGGTCCGAACCGGAGGCGAGTTCTTCCTTCCATAACTCCACCGCGCGCGAGATGGATAGTCCATCCTGCTGGCGCCTTATCAGCCACTTGATCGTTTCGATATCGTGCTGCGAATACAAACGATGTCCACCCGCGCTGCGCTGTGGCATGGGGAGTCCATAACGGCGTTCCCAGGCGCGCAACGTATCTGCGGCGATGCCTGTTTCCTTGAGAACAACTTTGAGATTGAAAGCGGGTGTCTTACTGACCATGGGTTTTCCTTTGAGGTGTGCTTAAACGTGACTAACCACGTAGTTCAGGTTTTGCACAGATATTGTACCTGCTTCTTGTAGAATGCGCTCCGATGTCAGACGAGCGGATAACAAGACAATTGGCAGGCCGGTGCCAGGATGGGTAGAGGCACCAGTAAAGTAGAGATTCTTATATTGCTTATGGCGATTCTGCGGACGGAGATAACCAACCTGCCAGAAGTTGTGACTGAGCCCAAAGGCCGCGCCTTTTTCGAGATTGAAGCGCTCTTTCCAAACTTTGGGCTGATACACGATCTCGAACTTGATATGCCCTTTGAGATCCCCCGCGCCCAGTTCGCTGGCGAGACGCGTCAGCACCGTTTCACGCGCTCGATCGACCAGTGCCTCCCAATCCTGTTCGGAACGCGGCTCGAGATGCCCAACGGGGACCAAAACATATAACGTATCCTGTCCCTCCGGCGCAGCAGCCTTGTCCGTTCGCGCCGGCGCATGAACATAAAACGATGGCACATCAGGCAGGGTATGGTCACGGAAGATTTGATCGAAGGAAGCTTTGTAATCGCCGCCCAGGAATACATTGTGATGCGCGATCTGCGGATACTGTTTATCGACGCCCCAATAGAACATGATGGTGGAACAGGTGTAAAGCTTGCGATCCAGTTCCCGCGCTTCCTTATTTTCAGGAAGCAATTCTTTATAGATATAAGGAAGGTCGGCATTGCCAACAAAAATATCTGCGGCAAATTCGCGTCCATCCTGGGTTTCAACGTTTAGAATTCTTGTATTCTCAACTTTTATTTTTTTTACGGGCGCATTGTAAATAAACTTCACGCCCAGCTTCTCCGCGATTCTTACCAGAGCCTGAATCCCGGCATACATGCCACCTGTTGGATACCAGACCCCTTCGGCCAATTCCGTATATTGCAGCAGGGAATAGGTTGCAGGTGCATCGTAGGGACTTAATCCCAGATACATGTTTTGAAAAGTAAAGGCAGCTTTGAGCCGTTCATCCTTGAAGAAGCGGCCGGTATTGGCATAATGTTTTTTTAGCGCCTTGAGTTGGAATAACAGCGGGAGATTCCCCAGCGAGAAATATTCAAAGATATTGTAGAAATTTCTGCCCACAAATTTTTCAAGGGACATTTTGTAATGTTTGCTTCCCTCAGCAATGTATTTCAGGAAACCCGTAAAAGCAGTCTTATCGACCTTTTCGAGTTGAGTTTGCATCTCGCCCAGATTCGATGTCAACTCCAACCGTAAGCCATCATCGAAGTGAACTTTATAGGTTGGGTCGATACGTTTGAGTTCGAGATGATCGCTCATTTTTTCGCCGAGCGCGGCAAAGGTCTCCTCCCAGACTTCGGGCATGAGGAACAGCGTCGGCCCGATGTCGAAGCGGTGCCCTTCGCGCAGGATCTGATTACAACGTCCACCCGGGGTGGGTTCCTTTTCCAGCACCGTCACCTGATATCCATTTTTCGCGAGCCGGGCCGCAGTGGCAATCCCACCGATCCCGGCACCAATCACAAGAGCAGTTTGTTTTTGCATCGTTTCTCAACTTTCCTGGTGATTTCGATAGGTCCACAAGCGTGCCAACCTAACCACCGATTTTCCCCGATTATAACATATGTCTATATTTTGTCAATATATTTCTTTGCAAAACCTTGACAAAATGGATAAAATATGTACAATCAGCGTATACCAATTTTGGAGGTTGGCTATGCAAGCACAAGCTGGCTGGGAAAATCAACTTCTCGCTCTGGCGGGTAATGTTCCTCACCCTTATACACGACCCTTCTTTTCCTACTGGGCTGGGGATGCCTCGCTGCGCAAAGCTTATCAACAGGCAGAGAAGATCACTGCGCAGCACAGCAAATCCTTTTATTTCGCCTCCGGTCTTCTTCCAGAGGAAAAACGCTCGGCCGTCCGCGCTTTATATGCTTTTTGCCGTACGGTCGATGATATCGTGGATGAATCCTCAGAGGCCGAAAAAGACTCTCAATTGGACTACTGGCGCAGGATGATCGAAAGCGCTACCTTCGCAGATCACGACCTGGTTGCTGCCGCATGGACCGACACCCTCACCCGCTACCATATTCCACGCCACTACGCCCTGCAGTTGATCGATGGCGTGGCCCGCGACCTCTTTCAGACCCGCTACCAAACCTTCGATGAACTGGCCACGTATTGTTATGGCGTCGCCTCCACGGTGGGGCTGATGAGCATGTACATCGTCGGCTTCAAAAACAATGAAGCAGTTCCCTATGCCATCAAGCTGGGCGTCGCACTGCAAATGACCAACATCCTGCGTGATGTAGGGGAAGATTATGAAAACGGCCGGCTCTATCTGCCTCGTGAAGAACTCGCCTTTTACGGTATTCAGGAATCAGATCTCGCTGAGGGTCATTTAACCGACAACTGGCGTCAATTCATGAAATTTCAGCTTGCGCGCACGCGTCAACTTTATGAAGAATCCTGGGAGGGCATTCACATGCTCGAACGAGAAGGACAGCTTGCCATTGGCGCCGCGTCTGTTTTCTATCAGGGGATTTTGGATGAGATCGAAAAGAACGATTACGATGTTTTCAGTCGCCGCGCCTCACTCAACGCACTGGAAAAAGTCAGCCGCCTCCCCCGCTTGTGGCTCAAGATCAGAGCTTTATAAGGTCAAACTGTTCTACTATGACGGCAGGACGGCAAAATCTGCCGAACCGATTTTTTGATTCTCAGGGAGTGGGTAATATTATCGACTAAAATGGGGATATGCAAAACAAAATGGATCATCCAAATACGCCACTTGTGACGATGAAGTGCATGTCACCTTCATACAGCGCGATGGGAGTCATCAATGTCTGAGAATGGAAATATGATGGGGAGTGAGATGCGTTCTTCGTTGGAGGAGCTGTGGTCGGCACTTGATTCGTTATTTAAAGAGATGTCCCCCGCCAATTGGCAGCGTCCGCATGGAGCGGATTGGATCTTTGCCGATCTCCCCTACCATCTATCGTATATCGACAGAGATTGCGTAGCCCGGCCGATTGAGTTGGGAGAGGCCTTGCCCCTCGCCGAACAGGTTCAGCTTCGCACACTCAATGAGCTCAATGCCTGGAATCAGGGGAAGTTTGCACTCCGGCCAGAAGGTCAAAAAGTTGAAACATCCCTGGAGCAAATGCATAACAGCCGGGATTACGTGAGACAAATCACGGCTACGCTGACTGATGCCGATCTGTCCAAGTCTGCCTGGTTTCCATTGCTTAATATGCGCGGCTTCCGTTCCGCTCAAGTCGCGTTGGCTTTCTGTGCGGGCCATACTTGGCAACATATGGAGGAGGCGCGCGTTCGCCACGGCCATGCCGGAACAATGGTTGGACCGGAATTGACTCATGCCATGTTGAATGGAACTTTTCCCGGGATTCCCTTGTACTTGATCATTTCCACCACAACCTTGTTTCTGGATGCCAGCCGGGCTAAAGAACAGGACTTTTCCTTTGCCCTGCATGTCACCGGTCCAGGTGGCGGTATGTGGGACTTCCGCGCCTCTGACACGGGCTGGCAGGTAGCAGAGGTGAAGTCAGCTGATACAGACCTGGTGCTGTCCATGGATTTGGATACCTACATTAAGATGCGATACTTCATCAGCCATATGGCATCCTTGGTGGAAGCCGGGGATATTAAGACAAGCGATGATAAAGCTCTTGCGCTCTATAACCAGTTATTCGTCCCACCCGATCCTGACCTCGTGTTTCCTCAAATGCCCTGAAGTGAATGTGGCTTTGATCTGTCCTCAACCTGAGTTGGAAAAGGAGTTGTGATTATGTACGCAAGGTTTGTAGCTGGTTCTATTCCGTCCAACAAATTGGATGAAGCGATTCATCTCTGAAACTGTATTGCCCTCTGTCCAACAACAGAAGGGCTTCAAAAGCGTACGTTTACTCGTTGATCGCAAAAACGGCAAAATCGCGACATTAGGTTTGTGGGAGACGGAAGCCGAACTCTACTGCAAGAAGCCGTTCTTTAATAACCGAAACTCGGGCTGAAAACCAGGCGGGAGCGTAGCCAAGGCGCCGAAAAAACAAAAAAAGAAGCGGCGACGACGGGTACCGCTTCGCTTTGCAGACTTTTTGCTGCTTCTGCCTGCTTCATTTTTGCAATCAGGTAGCGTTGGATCCTGCGCACGTTGGTAGTGGCAGCGGATGCGATCGCCATGCAAGCGACTCTGAACTGTCCGCGCACGGGCAGCTGGCCTGCGGGAAATGGATGTTTCACCGAGCGTACGCTGGCCTCCACGGCCGAGCGCAAGTTGTGACTGTGATCTTGATGTAGCAGATAGTTTCTGCGCCGTTGAGCCGCGCGCATTTCCTGGGTGGTGAACGTCAGCAGATAGCGCGGGTCACGCTTTTGAGGTTGGGTGCGACAACGTCCAGTCAGTTGGAACGGACAGGTGGAACACAGCTCAGGATCGAAGCGCACCTGCCAACCGGTGGTGCGTCCGGCGAGAACGGGAGCCGTCTGTCCCTGTGGGCAGGTCAGGGCGTTGGGGTCGCCTTTTTCATTGTGCTCAATGACAAAGTCGGAGAGACTGAACTTGTCTGCGCTGGGCTGCGCTCCGCGAATTGCAGTTTGAATGAGAGTCACCTCTTGCTCGTGCAGGGCATCGTCGCTAACTTCAGCGCCGTAGCCACCGTCGGTGATCAGGGTTTCGAGGCAGGTGCGCTCTTTCAAATTGGGCAGGGCTTCCGCCAGCAGTTGTCCATCATCCACATTGTTCGGCGCCACTTGCACTTTGGTGATCAGTTGGATCTCATTTTCAGGATCACAAGTCTCGGTGATGTTCGCGACGTAGCCTTTGTAATGTCCGGTGCCTTTCGTGCGGTAGCTGGCTTCGAGGTCATCCACCGATTGCAGACAGGAAGAGGTAATCTCCGTATTTTCTTTGGCGCGTGGTCCGCTTTCCAGCAGATTGAAATTCTCTGCGAATATGCGCTCCAGGACCTGGTAGGCAAGCTCGGCAGCGTAGCTGTTTTTCAACTCCTGCAACAGCGCATGAATAGTCTGCCCGATCCGCTGCAGATGTTCCTGTTGCGCTGCCTGGCCTTTGACGCGGTAGGTGTAATGTCCGGCGCTGTCTTGGATGTAGGGCGCAAAGCTTTCACTCAGGCGAGAGCGATCTGCCTCATTCAATATCCGTTCGACCCGTTGGACGGCTGCCACCAACAGTTGCAGGCGGCTGGCGCAGACGATGTTGCTGGCGATTTGCGTCGAGTCCATTCTCTGCATGCCAGTGCGGACTTTCAAATCTACGATCTGGGCATCCGTGATTTGCTCGAAGGCCTTTTCCAACAGGTTGACGCCTTCTTCCGCATTGTATTTGCTTAGGCGCTCTCGAAAGTAGTACAGCGAGCGAATCTCAAAATCACCCTCGCCCAGGCGGTCATAGCCCAGGGCGTAGCGCACTTGCAGATCGTAGCAATAGTTCTCGTATAACTCTTGATCGCTCCAGCCGAAGCCTGCTTTCAGCGCTTCCAGCCCGACCAGCACATTCACCGGCACATTCGGGCGCGAGTCTTTTTCTGAATACAGAACCGCAAAGGACTGTTCGTCTATGCGACTGAAGAATTCTTTGTAGAAGGTGCCTGCCCAGGAGTTCTCCAGACGTTTGCGTTGTTTTTCCGGCAGTTCGCTGGCGGCGCTAATGAGTGCGGGCTGTTGGTGTTTGGTGTTTTTTCTGAACATGTGCCGATTATATTAAACTTTTGCCAGTTTGAGGAGGGGCGCCGCCCCTTTTTGCAGTGGAGTCACCGTTGTAAAGGCAGAGATCAAGTGGTTTGTCTTTGTGACATGCCAACTGTTCGCGGGGACTGGGTTGATGCAATTGTTTGGGAATGGGCAAAGATGATTATTGAAAATCCCGAAAACTTGCGTGACGGTTTGGATGGCATCCAAAACGAACTGCAACAGGCAAACCAATCTCTTCTTGACCGCCTGTCAATCATTGACGAGCAAATGCTGGAATACCAAAAACAGCTAGACAGACTTTTAGACCTTTATCTTGCTGGCGACTTTCCAAAGGAAGTGTTGACCGAGCGAAAAGCCCGCTTAGAAGAAATGCTTGCCAATTTGAAAAAGGAGCAAATAGACCTTGCAGGGCATGTTCGCACTGTGACAATTACAGACGATCAGTTGTCTTACATCGAGGAATTTTGCGCTAAAATCAGGAACGGATTGGATAGAGCTGACTTTAATACTAAAAGGCAAATCATCCAACTCCTTGATATACGCGGCAAAATCGCCTTTGAAGAAGGCGAGAAAGTGCTATACCTCAAATGTCTAATAGATACCCAAGAACAGCAACAAGTATCGCGAGTCCTAATATCGCCTTCACAATGTATCGATTGGCAAAACTCGATTGAACTAACAGCAAAGTTTGTTTTGGCAGCTATCAAGTAGATGAAATCTAGCGCTAACCTACCTATTGGGAATATACGCCGTCCGGGGAAAGTAGGTAGGACAACAATCAATTAACAGATAATTTTGGAATCAAGAAAGGTACTGTTTGTTTGTATTGTCTGTAGGATTCACCAAATCGAAGTTCCAGTTCAAGTTCTTCAAAATACTTGAGAAAAAAGAGGTGGGCGGGAATCAAACCCAGGAGGACCACAAGCGTGATAAACGTCGAGCCTGAGACAAAACCCAGGGCGAGGTTGAATAAATAGAATCCCAGCGACATTGGGTTGCGAGTCCGCTTGTAGATGTCTTCTGCAACAATTTGTTTTGTCAGTCGAAAAGCGTTGGCGCCGCTTCCCAAAGCACGCAGCAATTTGTTTGTAATTCCCAGAAAGTACAACCCTGGAATTGCAAGGATGACCCCCAAGACCAAAAAGGTGGTTCTCCATGGCAGGGGATTCAAGCCCAGAAGTTCATCAAAGTTGGTGGGACCTGGATAAAAGATGCCAATCAGCGGCGGTGCGACCATGAAAGCAAAAAACAGGAAGTGCATAATACGGCTGGTCTTTTCCGCATTCTCTTTAGAAGGATGTCTTCTAAGCCATATGCCGAGAACTCCTACCCCCACGGCAAACACGACTAAACCAAGTAATATGAAATAGACAGTGAGCATAATTTATCCTTCTATCTCTGCCCAAGCCCTGCATCGCGTGCGCGGACGATGGCCTGAGCGCGGTCCGCCACCTGCAATTTGCTGAAAATGTTGGTGATATGGTTGCGGATGGTCTTGCCGCTGAGGGTCAGCCGCTGGGCGATCTCGGCATTGTTACGGCCCTGAGCGATCAGACCGAGGATTTCGCGCTCCCGGTCAGTAAGTTCAGGGAACAGATCAGCTGGCTCGACAGGCTTGATACCGGCAAAGTAGCGCATCATGCGCTGGGCAATCGCCGCGCCAAAGACTACGCCGCCTCCGCTCACGGTTTGAATTGCCCGCAGTATTTCGGCTTTGAGCGCCCCTTTGAGCAAATACCCTCGCGCGCCCGCCCGCATCGCCGTAAACACAGAATCATCATCTTCGAACATGGTAAGAATGAGGATGCCAATGTGCGGACTGGTGTTGAGGATGCGCCGCGTGGCTTCTATACCATTGATCCCGGGCATGTTGATATCCATCAGGATAATGTCGGGCTGCAAGTCCGCGGCGAGGCAGATGATCTCGCTCCCAGTCGCCGCTTCACCGACGAGAGCAAGCTCATTCGCGGACTTGAGCAGGGCGCGCAGGCCGCTTCGGAAAGCGGGTTCGTCGTCAGCAATGAGGATTGAGATTTTATCCATAAGGAGAGGATAGAAGACTAGAGTGCAGGGATTGGTAGTCTGGCGGTTATCCGTGTTCCGTTCCCAGCCGCAGATTCAACTACACAGGTTCCACCGATTTCTTCGGCGCGTTCACGCATGGATGACAATCCCACACCTGCGTGTCGAGTTGATGGGATGCCGATGCCGTCATCACTCACTACGATTTCCAAATCCTTGTCTATCGCAAGCGATACAGTACAGTTCCCTGCCTGCGCGTGGCGCGCTACGTTGATCAACGCTTCCTGGATGATGCGATAGGCTGCAACCTCAACAGCGGCAGACAAGGTGGGTAACGATTCGGGCGCGGAGACAGTTACCTGCAATACGTTGATTTGATATTGCGATGCCTGTTCGCGAATGGCGGCCAGGAGTCCAAGTTGATCCAATGCGGGTGGACGCAAGCCATAGACAAGCCGCCGATCTCGGTAATCAATGTTTGTGATTCGGTCATACTCTCCTTGAGCAGGGCGCGGGCGGTTTCGGTCTCGCTGTCCAGCGCGTCCATGGCGGCTTCGAGTTTAAGAGTTTGACCTGCCAGTTTGGGGCCGAGTCCATCGTGCAGGTCGCGGCGCAGACGGAGACGTTCTTCTTCACGGGCGGAAACAATCTGCTCGCGCGAGCGTTGCAAATCACCTGCGAGCCTAACGTTGTGGACGGCAACTCCAGTTTGAGATGCGATGTTTTCAAGCAAGCGGCGCTCGGCAGAAGTAAATGGTTCATCCGGTGAACGCGGAGCAACATGCAGTTCACCGATGAGTTGGTGCTGGTAAGCGAGCGTCAGAGTAAGAGGATGACTGGTTGGTGAACCGGATACGGCGGCGGTTTGAAGCGTGTTTGAATCCGCATCACGAAGCAGGATCGCGGCATATGGCAGTTTGAGAGTCTGGGCTATTGTCTCCACAATAGTGGACAGAACCGAGTCCGAGGTTAAAGTCGACTCCAATTGTTGGTTGAGTCGCGATAGTACTGTGTAGGGATCATCGCGTTCGCCGTACATCAGGCGATTGACGAGGCGTTGCAAGCGGTCGCGCAGAGGTTGAAAAACAACAGCGATGATGCCTGTGGCGATGAGCGAGAAGAAGAAATTGCCACTCGACTGAAACAGCACGCCCAACCCGCCGACGACGAGCACATAAGCCACTACTACACAGGCAGTGAGCGTCCCGTAGACGAGGGCGCGGTTGATGAAGAGATCGATATCCCACAGACGATAACGCATAATGGAGAAGGCAATTGCGATAGGCAATGAGACCATGGCCGGATTAATGACGACCCAACTGATTAGCATAAAGGCAAAACTTTGAGGCGTTGGCTGTTCCAGCATACTCATGAAATCAAACCCTGGTATGAACAGGTGACCGACGATCAGGATCATGTTTGCCAGAAAAATGACAGCGATGGCGAATACGATCCATTTGGTCTGCTGGCGCTCCAAGGCATTGGACACGCGTCGATACCGGTACGCCTGACTCACTACCCACGAAGCCCAGATGGAAAACAGTATCGGCATAAACAACCATGTCGGCCAGTTGACCGGGGCAATCGGTGATGCCGGCGTGAAATTCCAAAGGATGCACATAAGGGGCCAGATTGGAACCAGCCATCGAGTCCAGCCAGGCACGAATTGTCCGTTGGGAAACAAGTAGAAAAAAATGCCGAATCCAGACCAGGCAATAGCAGGGAAGGCATGCAGAAGCAGGTCCAGCGCCGGGTGCAGACCAAGCAGAGCGGTTGTTGTCGGTGTGATGGTGCCGCTCCCAACGCCGAAGACGACGAGAAAGAGTGAGGCGAGCAGGGCAATGCGTTCGTCTCCGCACCGCCAGAAGATGATGAAGCCGAGGATGGCGTAGGGCACGGCGATGACGATTTCCCAGAATATCGCGTACGCGGCGAAGAATGTTGGCGCGATTCCAAGCGCTGTGAGGTTGGCAATGTTCGTCGCTGATGGATGAGTCAATTGCGTCCAGCGATACGGCAATGCGAACAGGAAGGTGATCGACGCGGTCACACAGACGACCAGCCACATAGAGCGGGCGATCACCAAGGTTCGCCCGCTCATGCGGATCACATTTGTGGATGGATTCTGTGTGAGAGACAGACTGTTCATTGTGTAAAGTCTATTCGATCCAATCTACCAGCGATTATACAACCCTAGTTGCGCTGGCAGACCTGTTCGCACGGCGGACGAAGAAGAACCAGACTGCCATCGCCAGCCACGCCACGCCTTCCAGATAACCTAATGGTAAGTCCATGTAGTTGCCGCTCCATTGAGCATAAAATGCAATGATGCTTCCCAGCAGGAATGTCAGGAATCCCATCAACAGAATCGCATCGAGCATTTGGGATGGGGAAGCACTGCGAACCGACCAGAAGAGAATGGCAACGGAGAAAGTAAAGCCAATACCCAGATACGCAAGGAAATTGAATTCGCCGACGACCATAAAGAAACCTGAGAGGGTCAGCAAGAGATACAAGATACTAGCAACGGTGAGGATGGTTTTTGGTTTCATGGTTCAACTCCATTGAAGTGTGTCGAATCAGACCTTCAGAGTTTTGGTATCCCGAAGATCTGATTGATCGATGTGGACTCCGCCTAACTTCCGCCAGCCGACATATTCGCGCGCCCCGCGAGCAGGAACCAGACCGCCAGCCCCAGATAGGCCAGTCCGGGGATATAGCCGGCGGCGGTGTCCATGTACGAGCCGCTATATTGACCATACAGAGCGACGAGGCTGCCGCCAAAGGTAGCAATGGTCCCTGTGAGCATGACCGAATTCAGCGCCTTGGATGCAGGAATGTCGCGCGCCAGCCAGAACAAGATGCCCAACGAAAGGTAGGCGACGGCGCCTCCATACGCAGCATAGTCATAACCGCTGACCATGAAGAAGCCTGCGATGCCGCCTAAAACGAAAAGCACGGCGGCGATTGTGAGTAAAAGTTTCGCTTGCATTTTGAATTCTCCTTTTTGGGTTGAATATCTTGTTGACAGTATAGAGGAGATGCTGTCCCTTTGTCATGGGACTGGTGTCCCGATTTGGCTGGGACAAGAACAATACTGTGCTTATGACTTTTCGAGCCATCTGCGTTGACGTGTATCAAATCGGTATATGCATCTTAGTTTCATACTGCTGGTATCATAAATACATGACCACCGCCATATCATCCCCTTGCGGGACCGCCCAAGCAAGTCCCAATATCGCTTTCACAATGTAGCGCTTGGCAAAACTCGATAGAATTAACCGCACGGTTTATTTGGGGTAGGAAACATCACGAGCGGAAGTGGCTTTTTACTGGAAAATCAGAATAAAACAATTTGGGTGAATTCCCCGAGGGTGGTGCGAAATTACTTAAGCGTCGTGATTGGCCGGCATTGTAACAAATACAGCTCGCCGCCCGCATAGGTACACTCGACATCGACCGGATATTCCATGGTGGATTCCATCGTCTGGGCAAGGTTTGCCATCTCGATGACTTGTTCATCACTCAGAGATGATTCGTTACGAAGGAAGCGCGGCACTTCTACTTCGTGAGTGCCGTGCAGGGCGGAAACAGTCATCCGTTGTTTGTCTGCAATCGTACGCTGGATAATTTCCAGATCCGACTTGCGCACAATAAACGTATCTGGCGTGACTGTCCCGCCGACAATGCTCTCGCCCAGCCCCCAACTGGCGTTGATCATGATTTCGTCACGATTGCCGGTGACTGGATTGGCGCTAAAGATGACGGCGGATATCTCCGCCACGATCAATTGTTGAACGAGTACTGCGATCTGCGGGCGCTCCGCGGAAAGTCCTTTTTGACGACGATACTCCAAAGCGCGTTCCGAGCGAGCAGATTCCCAGCAGCGAGTCACTGCCTGGATAATGGCATCCGCGCCAACAACGTTGAGATACGTTTCATGTTGCCCTGCAAAGGAGGCAGTGGCTCCGTCTTCATCCACTGCAGAGGAGCGAACGGCGGCGATAAAGTCTGGAAGGCTGTGGCAGGCCATGAGGTCTAGGATCGCAGCGCTGATTTCGCTCTGTAAGTCAAGCGGGTGAGCCTGAGCCATCACCGTTACCGGCAGGGAGAAGCCATCAGGTACGCGGTAATTCATTCGAGCAAGGCGGCTGAGATTAGCCGCCTTGCCACCCACCAGAGCCGCGTCAAATGATTTGGGATCACCCAGCCAGAGCAGGTTCATGTTCACCTTCCTCAACAATAACACGCACAGTACCGGCATCGCCATCCACTTCAAGCAGTTGTCCATCATGGAATGTGCTTGTCGCCTGCCCGGTGCCAACCACTGCCGGGATACGATACTCACGGGCAACGACAGCGCTGTGACTCAACACCCCACCCTGGTCGGTGACGACCGCCGAGGCCGTGGCAAATAAAGGCGTCCACGGTGGAACAGTGAATTCCGCAACCAGCACATCGCCATGCTGCAATTTACCGGCCTCAGCCAGCGAACGGATGATTTTTGCCCTGCCACGGGCCACCCCGGCTGATCCGGCCAATCCCTTCAGGGTTTGTGTAAGGCTATTGCCTGTGCCTTGTGGTTTGAAATCTCCCTTGAAAAAAGCACGCAGCACGGGTCCGCCATCCTCCATTTCGAACGGCGGCATCATCCCCAGCATCGGCGGCGGTGTTATCCGGCTGAAGCGGTCCATTTCTGCCTTGCGCTCCTTTACCAGGCGGGCCAGTGGAATGCATCCACCGTTCTGCAAGTCAGCAGGCGTGAGATAGAACACATCGGTTGCAGCTTCCAGTTCTCCGGCCTCGGCAAGCCGGTGACCGAATTCCATGGAAATTTGGCGGACATGATAGAACAAACGCTGGTCTATCCAGTAGTTATGGTCTTCGTGAATGACAGCGGCGATTTGAGCAGCCTTTAATAATGTTTCGAATCGTTCGATCACCGGTTTTGGGTAACTACCGAGTTTGGCGCGCGCCTCGGCCACAGCCTTCTCGCGTTCGGTGGCCAACGCAGATTGCGCGGAATCGGATCGGGAGCTGGCTTGCATGATGTACGCCCGCAGACATTCGATGACAATTGTTGGATCTTCGATCCAGCTCGGTTCGTCCAGGGCAAAGGCTGAATTGAGTCGCTGACCATATTGGTTGAGCCAGGCGCGTAGATCCGACAGGAAGTGCCGAGCTGTATCTGATCTTTCGAGTTCGGGGATGATCTCGCCTACCGCTTGCCTGGAAAAAATCGCATGCACTTCCGGGCTTGCACGGGCTACGCGGCTCAACTGCCAGAGTGCGCGGTCGGCGTCCAATGTCTTATTGTCAAAACCCTGCACCAACCGCAGCGCATCGAGCGTGGTCGCGCTTTCGATCAACTCACCATACAGTTCTTCAAACTGGCTCATTGCATACAGGCTCGGCAGCACGGCCAGCATGTGCAATGCCCCCATGCGCTCCACCCGCTTGAGCGTCTCGGACAGATGTGCGCGTAACTGATCCAGGCTCAGCCCGCGCAGATTACAGCTTTCAAAATAGGCGATGTGCTGTTTGATCTCCGGTAGAAGTTCATCCTGCCAGTAGGTTTCAAACCGTTCCAGAATGGGATTGACGGCGTCCACCTGCTGTTTTGACATCCCGGCAGCCATTTTGCTCATCATCATCTTGAATACGCCCGGCGCCGCACGGTTGAGCGTGCCCATGGCCTTCATTACCGCATCCGGTGGCGCCGCAGTGATGACGGCGCCCAAATACTCATAGGTATTAATCCGCGCCGTCCGCATATAAAAGGGAAGACCGACCCGCTTGTAGCCCGGATTGCCGCCCACCGTAAAGGTGTCGAGGATGGCATAGGTCAGCGGCGGCATGGGGCCCTTGACGCGGTCATTGAGCATCCAGGTGACCTTGGCATCCCGAAGGTCATCCCAGACTACCGAAAAATCAGCGGGCGCCTGGATGGGCTGGCCGGCGGCCGGAGTTTGTGTGGTTGAACTAGACATATCGGACTCCTTTGCTCTGGTTTATTACAGATAGTATAGGACGCAACCACGCAACACACATCGGTAACTTACCTATTCAGCTCGCCTATTTGAGTCGCCGATTTTTGACATCCCCTCACCCTCTCCCGTTGGGATAAGGTAGAGGAAGGAAAAATACTTACCTGCCCAACAATCCCTGCTCCCTCGCCACGCGGAGCGCCGCATCCCGGGACCTGGTGCCGAGCTTGTCATAGATCGAGCGCAGGTGAGCATCCACCGTGCGGCGGCTGATGACCAGACGCTCGGCGATCTGTGGATTGCTCATCTCTTCGGCAAGCAGTAGGAGCACCTCGAGTTCGCGCGAAGTCAGGGATGCATTGGAGGAGGATGCAGAATTCGGCTGGAGCGGAAGCGCCTTATTGAGAATAGCAGGCTGCGGAATGGCAAATACATCGTCAAGCGTCATCTTCTGCCCAATTGCCCATTCCTGCGCAAACGTCTCTTCTCCCAGCTGGGCGCGCACCTGGCCGTGGGCATCCGCAAGTTCCCGATAATCTTCGGCGCTGAGGATGATTCCTGAACTTACCCTATTTGCCCCTTGCCGAGAATCAGCCAGCCCTAAGACCCGCGCCGCCCAAATTGAGAGTCCCTGCCACTGAAGAATAGCCGCCAGGATCAGCAACGCATAAGGCATGAAGACATCGTCCAGGCTTTGACCAAGCTGGATGTACTCCTCCAGATACTTGCGCGCCGAAACGAAGTTCCCCCGCCGGGATTCGACTTGTACCCGGCCTGCGGAGGTGCGCAAGCGCAGCCGGTAATCACCGCTTTCTACGGCCAGGCGTTCGGCTTCATCAAGATAGGCTGAGGCCTGCTGAAAGTCCCCCTTCCCAGAGGCCAGACTGGCTTGCATATTCAGGGCAGATCCTACGCCCGCCAGATTGTTCAAATTACGGTGGATTCGTTCGCTTTCGGCCAGATACGTGGCAGCTTCGGAATGAAAGTGACTATTGGATAGCAGAGGCAGAATGATTACGACCTCTAAAAAAGCCTGTGCCTTAACCGGCGAGTTCGGGTAATTCTTCTGTCAGGACAAGAGCTTCTGCCACCAGCGCATCCAACTCGGTTGTGTCCGCCTGGAAACCGATCACGCGGCTTAACTGGATCAGCGCCTCGAGCAACCCTGTTTTATCATCCATTGTGCGATTGAGGGTAATACATTGCTCGATTAGCTTCCGTGCCCGGATGAAGTCACTCTGATACCGGGCCAACATGCTTGCACCATATAGCAATTTTGCCAGTGTTGAGAGAGCAGTCATGCTACTCGACACCCTGATCAATTCCTCAAGCCAGCGACGGCCCTCGCCCCAATAGCCACGCATGATCCAAAAGCGCCATAATGCTCCAGCTATTTTTTGAACAATTTCGGATTCGTGGTTTTCCAATGCCCATTGTAGGGCATATCGCAAATTATCGTGTTCCTGATCCAGCCGTTGGAGAGATGCATTTTGCGCTGCGCCGGTGAGTTCTGGCTCGATTGCCTCGACAAGCCTCTGATAGTACTCAGCGTGAGTGCGGTGGGCCAAATCCAATTCACGGGCATTCGACAACTGCTCCATCCCAAACTCGCGGATGGTTTCCAGCATCGTCAAACGCGGCTCACCCTCCGTTTCAGCCTGGCGCAGGAGGCTCTTGCTCACTAACGAACCGAAAACATCCATCGAGGCGGAAGATCCAATCACCTCTTGCGCCGCATGCAATGTACTGCCGCCGACGAAGGTCGCAAACCAACGGAACGCATGTTGTTCTTCGTCATCCAGCAAGTCATAACTCCATTGAATTGCCCTCCGCAGAGTCTGTTGACGGGCGGGCAGATCGCGGGCGCCACCCGTGAGCAATTGCAGGGAGGAATTTTGAAGTCGCTCCATCATTGCCTGTGGAGGCAATAATTTGATGCGTGCCGCGGCCAATTCAAGCGCCAGCGGCAATCCATCGAGGTGAGCGCATATCTCTGCCACAGCGTGCGCGTTAACTCTGGTCAATCGGAAATCGGGTTTAACGTCCCGTACACGTTGCACGAATAACGCAATGGCGGGATGTTGCAGCAGGATATCGACTGATTGGTTACCCAACCCTTTAATCTGGTCCCCTAATGCAAGCGGTTCAAGCGGGAACTCATGCTCGCCGCGTAAGCGCAAGGCTTCACGGCTTGTGACCAACATCCGCACCTCGGCGCAGGACTTCCAACAATTCTGTCAATAACGGTGCGGCTGAAACGATCTGCTCGAAATTATCGAGCAACAGCAGCATTCGCTTGTTGCGCAGGAAATCCTTGAGACCGTCCAGCAATAAACGGTTGGGAGGTTCGGTAACGCCGAGGAGTAGTGCTATCGTTGGAATAATAAGTGTTGGATCACTGATCGACGCAAGCGAAACAAAAAAGACGCCGTCATGGAAGGCGTCCTGCAATTCATGAACAACATGCAATGCCAGACTTGTCTTGCCTACGCCCCCAGGGCCGGTGATCGTGATCAGACGCACGTCAGCCCGCACCAAAAGTTGGTGCAGAGCCATCATCTCGTGTTCGCGGCCGAGGAGTGATGTGAGTGAAGTGGGAAGATTATTTGACATTATAGATATTATATGTCGATTCAATGCATACTTTTAGAATCGATTTCTTTCATTTTTGTGCACAATGGAATCAATGTAGCTTCATGGTAAACTGAATTTATGACCACCGCCACTGCCCAGGCTTTCGCGAATATCGCGTTC
>CAWAGT010000006.1:0-41216 GCA_963781625.1 uncultured Chloroflexia bacterium
CAATTGTAAACAAAAAAACCGTCCTAAAATGGCGGCTTTTTTGTTGAAATTCTGCCCATTTTAGTGTGAAAACAGGGCTGAAAAATAGTTACGCACCGCGAGTTCCATTATTGGGCAACTTTGTACGAACCCGCGATCCCAGAACTCATATTGCTTCGGAATAAACCAAAATCGGCTGGGAGGGCCACACCAGCATTTCTTCTTTTTCAGACACGTGGAAATGATACAGCTTTTTTCAATAAATCCGGGCGGATGAGTAAGTAGCCAGCACAGGATATGGACCGCTTTTTATTTGCAGCCATCTCCCTACAAGAAACGTGGCTCTTCCTACAAATCTATTATCCGTTTATAAACATATTTAGTGAAATTAGCTTTCACCAGTTAAAAATAATCTTCTACTCGCAACGTGCACGCTGCGTACATACGTGCCCTGTGTTATAGGAATATGCAGAGGATCTTCCGTGATGTAAATACACCATATGCCGTCACATTGCCCCGGACATACCCAACACAATCCAGATCGATGCTGGATACCTGGATAAACAACCTATTACTACGAGGAGGGTCGCGGGCTTGGGAGACAGTATGTTGGCTCCTGTACCCGCGCCTCCTCGCCGTGTTGCTGTACCGGTAGCAAGCTTTAGGTGTCAGGATGTTCGACTTGAAGCCCATTGTTTTCCTTTTAGGCGGGTAGACCCATCATAAGATGTAGTAACTATTCATCTATCAGCCAAACATACAAATTCTTCGGACCGTGTACACCCAGCGTGACTGTCAACTCGATATCCGCTGTGCGACTGGCACCAGTGATAAATACCAGGTAATTGCTGTCTTTAGCTTCGGCAAAGACTTGATGCATATCGGCGCGCAGCATTTCAGGGCGGACAATTGCCAGATGGACACGTGGCAGAAGTGAAACAGCGTGTGGTTTTTCGGCAGAGGAACTTAGGACGAGTGTCCCAGTTTCGGGTAGAAGATAATCGGCTTCAGTAATACCGAGGTCGCACTGCGCCATTTCGTGTTTATTCGCATTCGGGGAAACAAGTTCTACACCAAGAGAATTTAGAATTTCTGTAATGCCCAGTTGTCTGAGACGAGGGGTTTCCCAGGCTGTCGCTTTGCGAATGTTTTGTTCGACTACAAGTGACTTTAGCTCAGAGGCGATGTCAGCGGAAGAAAGTTTTTGTCCAACACCAGAAAGCTTTTTGACTTCTCCAAGGAAGCTTTCGATTTCAGAGTCCAAAGATTCGGGGAGACGAGGCTCATAGATGGCAGGACGCAGGCTGAGGGGAGATTGAGCGGTGCGCCCCAAAGAGTGGCGAATGTTTTCGATGACGGGCACTCGTAATAGGATTGGTCATCGGGTAGAGTCCGTTTCTTGAGAGGAGCGCACATTCTTCCACCACTTTCTGAATCTTGCACCAAATGGCGGAAGCGGACGAACCTTTGTCCAGCGGCTGAGGGGATAGGGCATACCTGAATCAGCCAATTGTTTTTGCAAGAAGAACGGGTTGATGATGGGCAGGAGGCGTGCACCCAATCGGTAAATCCAGTTTTGAGCAAGCGCAAACGATGCAAGATTTGCGGTCACACGGATGGGTGCCGAGATGGTCGGCAAGGCAAATGCATCGCCTTCCGCAACGCGACGGCGGAGATGACGAAGAATTGTCGGGATGGGAATTTTGACGGGACAAACATCAGCGCATGCGCCACAAAGCGTGGAAGCAAAAGGTAGCTCGCGGGCAGTTTTTGTACCGAGCATCTGCGGCGAAAGGATCGCGCCGATGGGACCCGAGATAAACCAGCCATATGCAAAGCCGCCAACGTTTTTATAAACAGGACAAACATTGGCACACGCGCCGCAACGAATGCACTTGAAGACTTCACGACCAATCGGATCTTTGAGAACTTTCGAACGTCCATTATCGAGAAGCACGAGATGAAATTCCTTTGGACCAAACTCACCCTCTGCACGGCGTGGTCCTGTGATGAATTGGGTGTAGGTGGAAAGTTTCTGGCCTGTGGCGGAACGTGCCAGCAGTTTGAGAAACACAGTGAGCGATTCCCAATCGGGAATTACCTTATCGATCCCCACCACAGCAACATGCAGATCAGGCATGGTCGCGCACATACGGCCGTTGCCTTCATTGGTGACCATGACCAGCGTCCCCGTTTCAGCGACGAGGAAGTTGCCGCCTGAGATTCCCATTTCGGCATTCAAAAATTTTTCACGCAGAACTTCGCGGGCAATACGCGCCAACTCAATCGGATCGGTGGGCGCATTGATATCGAGCTTCTCACTGAACAGTACGGCGATCTCTTCCTTCTTGAGATGCACCGCAGGGACAATGATATGTGATGGTCCCGTGCCCGCCAGTTGAATGATGTATTCGCCCAGATCAGTTTCCAGCGCCTCAATGCCTGCCGTTTCGAGCGCGTGGTTCAACTCGATCTCCTCGGTCGCCATCGACTTTGACTTGACTACATTTTTGACATTGTTTTCTTTCGCGATTTGAAGCACGATTCGACGCGCATCCTCGGCTGTCTCTGCCCAATGGACATGTCCGCCTGCTGCGAGAACTTTTTCTTCGAGGCGCGTGAGATACACATCCATGTTCTCGATGGTGTGCAGGCGAATATCCGAACCGATTTGGCGAAGTTGCTCCCACTGGGGAAGTTCGGCAACACGCGCAGCACGTCCATTTACGAAGCGACTTGTCGCTTGCTGTACAGCCGAGGGAATACTGGCGGGAACATGTTCGCTGTATTCTTCAAAACCAATATAAGCATGAGTATCGTGGCTCATGCCAGTTCTTCTTTCGACGCCAATAAATCAATAATATGCATCGCACGGACCTTTGAGCCTGCCTTATGGAGTCCACCTGCGACATTCATCAAACAACCAGGTTCACACGTCACGACCGTATCCGCGCCGCTGGCGAGGATATCCTTGACCTTGTTCTCCATCATCGAACGGCTGACTTCAGGATAGGTCACCGTGAACGCACCACCGAAGCCACAACAGGTCTCTTCCTCCTTGAGTGAAACGAACTCCAAGCCTTTGACATGATCCAACAAGGTCTTCGCTTCAGTTTTAAGTTCCATTTCACGCAGATAATGGCAGGAGGCGTGATAGGTAACTTTGTGTGGATATACTGCGCCTACATCTGTGACCTTGAGCACATTCACCAGGTATTCAGTGAATTCAAATGTGCGCGATGCAATATCCACCGCAAGAGCATGTTCGGGAGTCCCTTCTTTAAACAGGGAAGGATAATGATGCTTGACCATGCTCACACACGAACCCGATGGTCCAATAATGGGCGCGTCGCTTTTGGCAAAGGCGTGCATGAAATTCAAAGCAACAGGACGCGTCTTATCTTCAAAACCATTGTTGAAGAGCGGTTGTCCGCAACAGGTTTGTTCAGGAGGAAAGACCAATTCCACACCGAGACGCTCAAGGATATGCGTCATATTCTGAAGCGTGGAGGTATAGAATTGATCGCCGAGGCAGGTAATAAAGAGTTGGGCTTTTGACATTTAATCTCTATTAAAGTTTTTTACCACAAAGGGCACAAAGTACTCAAAGGAAAATCCATGGAAAGGCTATTCGCTCGTAGCTCGTCCAACCTTAGTGGCCTTCGTGTCCTTTGTGGTTAATCTTGGATGCTTTATCTCAAGAACGCCTCGTGCAAGCCACCATCCACGCTGATGATCTGACCTGTCGTCTTGCTGAATTTACTGCTGCTCAACAAGTATGCAACTTCAGCCTGATCCGCCAGCGTGATGGGAGACTTCGTCAGCGTCCGTTGGGCATAGAAAACCGCCAGCTTATCGCGCAACGCCTCGGTGCTTTCACTTTCATCAAAGGGAATATCGTATTTGGTTAACGAACTGATCACACGATCGCGCGGGAACATACTGCTCCCCTCCACTACCGTTGCAGGTGCCAAGCCATTGACACGCACCAGCGGCGATAACTCAATCGCCAGTTCGCGCACCAGATGATTCGCTGCAGCTTTGCTGGTGTCATAGGCTAAGGAACCTTGTTTGGCAACTGCCGCGTTAGCACTGGTGGTAACAACCAGACTATTTTTCAAACCTTGCGCCTGCCAGATCGGCTTGGCTTCGTCAGCCACAAGATATGGACCTGTTACATTGATCGCATACGTCAGCGACCATTTATCATCGGGAATATAGCCTTGTTTATCAGGCGGGACAAAGATGCCAGCTGTGATAATAATGTTATCTACACCGCCATAGGCAAGAACAACATTCTCCAGCATGGACTTAATGCTCTCACGTTTTGTAATATCCACTGCCAAAGCGATGGCGGGACCACAGCCCGAAATACCTGTCCCTGCCACGCCGATGCCGACGCCATAGGTTTCAACCAATTCCTTGGCGGTGGCTTGAGCCGCCTCTTCCGAGAGATCCGCACAAATCACATGAGCACCTTCTTTGGCAACACGATGCGCGGTGGCTTTTCCAATGCCACTCCCCGCGCCGATCACCACCACCACATTACGAGCAAATTCTTTTTCAGGCGGCATGCGTTTCAACTTGGCTTCTTCCAATAGCCAGTATTCGATATCAAACGCCTCCTGTCGCGGCAGCCCTTGATATTCACTGATCGCTTCCGATGATCGCATCACTTCAATTGCCAGCGAATAGAATTCCGCCGTCACACGACTCTCGCTTTTATTCTTGCCCCACGCTATCAATCCCAATCCCGGGATCAGGATTACGGTTGGATTCGGATCACGCATCGCAGGGGAATTCGGATGTTTGCAGGCTTCATAGTAGGATGCATAATCGCTTCGATACTTGACCAAACCTGCTTCCAATTTCTCGAACAGGCTCTCCACTGATTCTTTTTGTGGATTCCAATCCACGTACAAAGGTTTGATCTTCGTGCGGAGGAAATGATCCGGACAGGATGTGCCAATTTCTGCCAGGCGTGGAGCATCCACGCTGTTGACGAATTGAAGCACGCTATTCGGTCACATGAACCGTCCCGATGAAGCGATTCTTCTGTGAGACCATCCCGCGCAGTTTTGGCAGAAGTTGAACAAAAAGTTTATTGCGTTCTTCTTCATCCAGAGACTTGATATTTCTGTCCGCCAAAGGTCTTCTCACCTTTATCGTGTTCCTCAATATACTTCGCAGCTTTTTCGATAAGCGTAAGCGTCAATTCATAACAAGCCTTATCATCATCCGCCCAGTTGATGAGACCATGTTGTCCCATCACCAAACCTTTTAAGTCAGAGTCTTGTTTCAGCTTGTCTCGCATCACCACGCCCAGATCAAAACCAGGTCTCTGCCAGGGAACCCAACCCACTTCTTCATCAAAGATATCCTGTGTCAGGCGTTCCTGATCTTTACTGGCAGCAATCGCAATGACAGAGACAGGATGCATGTGATCCACATGACGGAAGGGAATCAACCCATGCAATGGCGTATCAATTGAACTGGCGGCAGGATTTAAATTAAAGGTGGTGTGACGATACATATCCACCATTGAGTCTTCGATTTCAGACTTCACACCCTTTGACTTCCGCCTTGTTATAAATGTCTTCCAGTGAAAGGAATTTATCCATATACAGTGAAGCAAAATTGGCACGCGTGGATGTCCGCAAGTCCCCGCCCGAGCCTTTGACCCACAATACATCCACTTCTTCCCCACTTAACGGGTCAGTCATTTTGATTTTGGAGGAGGTATTGCCTCCGCCTGTATTTGTGATGCGCTGGTCAGCGCCGAGGATATTACTGCGGTAGCGCAGTCGTTCAACAGCATCGAGTTTATTTGCTACACTATCATCCCATAAATAATTGACGAACTGAAATTTCTCTGGTTTTCGTGTCATATTCTTCCCATCAATAATAAAATGTAAACTAACAATTTAGAACTTACTATAAGACGCGCTCATCCCGCGATATTCAATGAATGGTTCATTAATCAACCTGGCAGCTAGTTCGATCTGACAGGACTCTTCCAAAGTAGATGACCAGTGGAAGGCTTCGTCGAGCGTTGAGCCCGTGGCAAAACTACCATGTCCACGCAACATGATAATCTTATAATTCTTAAGCGCCTCGGCAACTTTATTCGCCATTTGCGGCGTGCCCGAAGCAAATTCCTCCGTCACAACTGGGATCTTCTTCAACAGGTAGGACGCTTCGTTGTCAATTGGTACAAGTTCATCGCGTGAAAGCGAGAAGGCAATTGCGGTGCGTGGATGGCAATGCACAATGGCAAGCGCAGGCGTGTTCATATAAACAGTACGATGAACGAGCAACTCGGTGGACGCCAGAGCAACACCGCTGTCATTCTTATCCAGTCGCGTCTCAATTAGATCAAGTTCCTTAAGATTTCCCAACATGGCGCCGCGGCGTTTAATCACCACACGATCGCCAAGTCGTATACTCAGATTACCACCATGTGAACTGATCATATTGGCAGTGTATAGATCGCGACCGATCTCACGAAACATTTCGTAAATTCGTTTATCAACCATTTTCAGTTCCTCACTAGCAAGTCTGCCAGATCTTAATTCTGCCAGTTTTTGCGGTCTGGGTACGCCGTTTTCGTCCCAGCCGCGACCGCGATAATATTCCTTAAGCATCGGCTCCAACTGTACAACCCATCCTTTCGATGGACCTTCCGTAGGCGCATCGTTTAACAGCCGCGGGGGAAGCGTATCATCCTTGGATGTAAATCCTTCACGCAGGTTATAAAGGCGTTCCAAATTCCAAACTCGCTCGCCAACACGGGTCAATTCGCCTGTATCATACTGGATGCCAGTCACTGAGGAGAGCACACGTGCAAAATATTCGTCCGCCACACCCATGTTGGTGAATTTGCAAATCACCAGCGAATCAATTGCCGCAGACACGTTTTGATGCAAAATCACAAAACTGGATTTGCCCTGCACCTGGAAGCGGTCAATCATTTTAGGCAGACCGAGCACTTCAGGTCCAACCATATTGCCGCGCATGTGACAGCCTCCGCGGTTGGATGTGGCGTAGAGCAAGCCCTGTCCCTGCATGCCGCGTGGATCATAGGCAGGCATCTCCATCCCCTTCGCAGACATGGAAAGTTCGGGGTGGTTGTACTTCGTCGCCAAACGGAGACTGCCGTCGGTTAAGTCTGATCCGATATCTTTTCGATACGCCATCGCTTCAATCGTGGGAGCAAGCTGATCGGCGCGTCCGAAGCGCAGGTCTGAATCCATATATCCTTTTTCAGAAAGTTCCATGGCACAGGCAATCGTCGAACCCGCGGTGATCGTATCAAGACCTAGATCATTGCAGAGTGTGTTGGCTTCAATGATCGCGGGCAGATCATCAATGCCGCACTGCGCGCCGAACGCCCAGGTGGATTCAAACTCAGGACCTTCTCCTTCCACCTTTTCGGTCTTGCTGATGCGCGTACAACCAATGGGGCAAGCCCAACACGATGCATTCTTGACAAGATATTTTTCGGTCAACTCTTCGCCCGAGATTGCCTCAGCACCTTCAAATTGGGTCTGCTGATGATTACGTGTGGCAAGCGCGCCGATATTGTTCATGATGTTCATCAAGACCACCGTGCCAAATTCGGGAAGTGCCTGGCTCGTAAGCGGACTTGCCGCCAGCAACTTGCGCGTCTCATAGAGCATAAACTTGAAGCGGTCGGGGTCATTGATCTCAGGACGATCCTTACCTTCAACAACGATCGCTTTGAGATTCTTGGAACCCATCACCGCGCCAGGACCGCCGCGCGCCAACGCACGTTCGCGGTCATTCATGATGGACGCCATGCGGCTCAGATTTTCACCTGCAGGACCAATACACAATACGTTGCGTTTGTTATTGTTCTGACCCAGTTTCTCGGTCAGGGCAAAGACGCGCATGCCCCACAACTCACTCGCATCATGAAATGTGATCTCATCGTTCTTGATCTCGATCCATACAGGTTTCTCAGCCTTGCCACGCACGATCATCACATCGTAGCCAGCCTTCTTGAATTGCATCCCCCAGAAGCCGCCGGAGTTCGCGTCGAGTATCGTGCCTGTCAACGGACTTTTCGTCGACACTGAAAAACGATTGCTCGTTTGATAACCCGTCCCCGTCAGCGGACCATTCGTAAAGATCAAAACATTTTCAGGCGAGAGCGGGTCAACCTCAGGACCCACCATATCCCATAACAAACGCGCGCCGATACCGCGACCACCGATGAAGAGGCGCGCCATCTCCATATCCAAGGGATACGATTTATAGGTTTGCGCGCTCAAATCAATATCCAAAACTTTTTCAGACCAACCACTCATATGATTTTCCTTAACCGCCTGCGATGGGCGGAAAAATTGCGATGACATCCTGCTCTGTTAGTGACACATCCAAATCAGTTGCGTTATGCCCATTGATGGTGATAACAAAATGCGGGCGGGCTTGTCCATCCTCAAGGATGACTCCATCGAGCGCGGGACTCTGCCTGACCAGTTCGTTCAACACCTCCCTGACAGTTGCTCCTCGCGAAGCGGAACGGAGCATCCCCGAAGGGGACGTTATGGACAGTTCTTTCGTCCCTGCGAGTTTTCTCAGATTGGCATACAGTTTGACAACAGGCATATTATTCAATATGTCATTGCGAGGGCGTTAGCCCGAAGCAATCTCCTCATTCGTAGATAACTTTCTGTAATTGTGAGATTGCTTCGTTGAACTACGCTCTCCTCGCAACGACATTCATTAACTTCGTTTTACTAATTCCTTCTTTTCATAATCCTTGATCACACTCATGAAATCCATGCCAACAGGGACATTCTTCTGTGAACAATGGTAATCCCACACCGCACTGAACGGCATGGACTTGAGCTCTTCCTGTAATGCCAGTCGGCTCGAGAAATCTCCTTCCAGCTCATATTGTTTGAGCAGTTCTCGCGGCTCCAGCGTTGCCACCAATAAAGCACGCAATGTATTCCGCGCACCGATCGTCCATGCAGCAATGCGGTTGATGCTGGCATCGAAGTAATCCAAGCCAATGTGAACACGATCCAATGCATCTGCACGGACGATTTCGTGGGCAATGGCTTGTGTGTCGTCATTGAAGGTGACAACATGATCACTGTCCCAGCGCACACCGCGGCTTACATGAAGGAGAAGTTCATCGATGTATAACAACATGGAAGAGATCTTATCCGAGATGGTTTCGGTGGGATGGAAATGTCCGCTATCGAGTGTGAGTAACACCTTGCGACTGACGGCATACGCGGCGTAAAACTCCATCGAACCGACTACATATGCTTCCGAGCCAAGACCGAAGAGTTTGGGTTCCACGGCATCGAGGTTGTAGCGCGGATCGATTTTCTCAGCGAAAATCGAGATCAAGGGATTCGAGAAGCAGGCGTCGGGGTGATTGGCGATCCGCAGGGGTATCCTTGTATCCATCGGGAATCCAGATATTGGTCACAGCGGGAGTCCCCAACTCCTTTCCAAAATATTCGCCGATCTTTCGACTGGCAATACAATGTTCGATCCAAAATTCTCGTATTGCTTTATCGCGATGTGCGAGAGTAAAACCATCAGCCGAAAGCGGATGAGAGAAACAGGTGGGATTGAAATCCATTCCATGTCCGTTCGCCTTCGCCCAATCCTTCCACGCCGAAAAGTGCTTCGGCTCGATCTTATTGCGCTCGATCTTCTTATCGGCTTCCAAATAAATGGCATGGAGATTCAAGCGATGTGAGCCAGGTAATAATTTATAGACCACATCAAGGTCATTGCGGAGTTCATCCGCCGTACGCGCCTTGCCAGGATAGTTGCCCGTGGCAGCGATGCCGCCCGTCAGGTCACCACCAGGATTCTCAAAGCCACCCACGTCATCACCCTGCCAGCAATGCAGGCTGATGGAAACTTTTTCAAAATTTGCAAGCACCTTTTCGGTATCCACGCCAAATGCGGCGTAGCGCTCTTTGGCAAGGTTGTAAGCACTTTGGGTATTTGATTCAGATGTGGTCATAACTGCCTCTGGAAAATATTTTGTTCTACATTGAACTTCTTGCAGATTTGAAGTATTTCATCTACGCTCAATCCTTCGCCGACTTCTCCAGCGGAAAGGTTGAGGTATTCATACTTTGCGGCGGTCTCGGCATATTCGACACGATCAGCAGCGCGTTTGACCGAAATATCCGAGCGCGCCATCACACCATGCTTCGCCCAGATGACAATGCGATGTTGGCGCAGTGCTTCCACATTGGCTGCCATCAATTCAGGTGAACCAGGAAGTCGAAATGGGATAAAGCCAATTCCTCTAGGCAAGTTGATGATAGTCTCGGGCTGCCAGCGCAGGAGGTGTGTGTTCAGATAATTTTCATCCTGATAACGTGGGATGTGACTGAGATAAGTCAGATGCATGGGCTGGGCGTGAATGACTGCATGGAAGTTTGTACCACTTGAAAGGATTTGGTCATAATGCACGGCAAGATGCGAGTTGAATTCGCTGGTCACCTGCTCAAAACGACGATGATACGAAGTGTAAAGCTTTCCAGTCTCCCCATTTTCATTAACCACAATGCAGGCGATGTTGGCGGTCGGGTCATCGACAATCTCACGCAGACGCCGTCCAGAACCTGTGACAAGAAACGTCGCGCCTGCCAATTCGGGAACAGCCTGAGGTAGTTTGATTTCATCCTCAACCGGGAAACGTGTGCGCGGCTCAATGTGCCACATCGTCCCGCTGTCCTTGCGGGAGCGCAAGCAGACAGAAATATTTCCTGCTGCGCCCTCACTGGCTTCGATATCAGCCAGATGACGCCCCGCTTCCCCCATCATTTCCAACAAGTCATCCAATTCAGGATACGGTTCTTGCAACATTATTTCATCACTTTCTGCAAACGCACATATGCTTCATCCCAATCCGTAGTTCGTTTGGGTTCATAGATTTCAGGTTCAAACGAAAAGCGCACCACTTCACGTGCATCCGCTAGCGAACCCAGATGTTTCATCCCAATTGCCTGCATCAGGATATTGCCAATTGCGGTTGCTTCCACGGGTCCTGTGATCACAGTACGCCCTGTCGAGTCCGCAGTGAATTGATTCAACAAATGATTCTTCGTCCCGCCGCCAATGATATGAAGCGGAGTCAAGGTGTTTGCCGCTCAATTCTTCCAAACGTTCCAACACCAGACGATATTTCAGTGCAATGCTTTCCAATGCCACACGAATGATTTGACCTTTCGTTTGCGGCACAGGTTGATTCGTATCTGCGCAATATTTTTGGATACGGGACGGCATATCACCAGGATGGAGAAACTCAACATCATCAGGGTCAATAACCGACAGGAACGCTTCCGACTCAGCCGCAAGCTGGGTCAATGCATCGAACGACATTTCCTCCCCCTGACGCATCCACTCGCGGCGACATTCCTGCACCAGCCACAATCCCATGATGTTCTTGGAGAGTCGCCACGTACCGAACACGCCACCTTCATTTGTAAAGTTATATTCGAGCGCCTTTTCGGTCAAGCATGGCTCACGGACTTCCGCGCCCATGATGGACCATGTCCCTGAACTGAGCCAGGCAAAGTCTTCATTCTTCGCAGGGACAGCCACCACCGCCGAACCCGTATCATGACATGCAGGAAGAATAATTGGAACTGCGCCCACACCTGTCTCTTCGGCGAGGCTGGGGAGGAGAGTCCCGATCTGGGTACCAGAATCAGTTATCGGCTTGAATAGATGCGTGGGGATGTTGAAGGCATCCAAAATCTTCGTTGACCAGTCCCGTTTGCGAGGGTCAAAACATTGAGTCGTGGTTGCGTTGGTAAATTCGTTGGTAATCTCACCGCTTAACCAGTAGTTGAATAAATCCGGAATAGTGAGGAAAGTTTTCGCAACATCAAACAACGGAGATTTTTGGATGGACATTGCCAACAGTTGATAAAGCGTGTTGATCTGCATGAATTGGATGCCCGTATTATTGAAAATATCTGCGCGGGTCATACGGCTGAATGCTTCATCCAACATGCCGTCAGTGCGGGTATCACGATAATGAAATGGGTTGGATAAGAGCGAGCCGTTTTTGTCAAGCAAAGCAAAATCAACACCCCAGGTATCAAGGCCAATGCCATCAAGCTTTTTGTTGAACTTCGCTGAGGAGGTTGCGATGCCTGCCTTGATATCGGACCATAGGTGCAACACATCCCAACGCAGACCATCATGCGAATGTACAGGGCTATTAGTAAAGCGATCTGTTTCAGTTAGCGAAAGATGCCCATCATTCAATGTGCCGACGATTGTACGTCCGCTTTCAGCACCGAGATCAATTGCAACATAATTACGTACTTGAGTCATAACTAATCCAAATGGAAATACTCTTCCAGTTCGACGAAGGTTTCATCAGGGCGGGCATTGGCGTCAACATATGGAGACATAAATTCCTGCCAGCGGGTATTGACTTCTTTTACTGCCATCTTTGCCTGCGCGGCAGTGAGGCTTTCCTTCGCTTCAAAGTAACCAAAGATCAAACCATCTGCGCGCATGAATAATGAATAATTATGCCAACCGGTTTCGCGCAGAGCATCCAGCATCTCAGGCCAGACGTGTTTATGATGTTCCTTGTATTCAGTGAGACGGTCCTGCCTGACTTTGAATTGAAAACCGATGCGTTTCATATCACTTTTCCTGGGTTTGATTGAATTGTCACTTCGGCAATCAGCACTTCGAGAGCCGAAGTGACATATTTCAAATCCTACTTACTTCAACGTTGTCCGATCTACCAATTGGAGTCATCGATATTGTCTATATTCCAGATGAACGGTAGACCAAGCAAGACATTGAGTCCAAGATCAGGATCATCCTCGACTGTGTAGTCGCCAAGTTTGCCAGCTGTGAACTTATCACCAGCCACACCCTTGATCTCACCAGTTGCGAGAGCGTGCATCGCATAAACGGAGAGGTAACCCAGGTCAGCAGGATTCCAAAGCGCAAATTGCGGAGCAGAGCCATTCTTGACATATTCGCGCATCTGATTCGGGGTGCCCAAGCCAGTGACAAATACCTTACCGATCAGATTAGCATCGGTAACGGCGCGAGCAGATGCGGCAATGCCAACCGTGGTTGGGGCAATAATGACTTTGAGATCAGGATACTTTGTAAACAAAGCTTGAGCTTCATTGTAGCTCTTGGTGTCATCATCGTCGCCATAGACCACGTCAACCAATTCCAATTTGGAATACTCTGGCTTCTTGACTTCCTCCTTCATCACCTCGATCCAGGCGTTCTGGTTCGGTGCGGTGGAGGTGGCGCTCAAGATAGCAATTTGACCGCCATCAGGACCGGCTATATCAGAAGCCATCTTGATCTCGATTGCACCAATATCATGCAATACAGCCTGGTTAATGTGCAAATTACGGCCGGCAGGTGCTATGGCTGAATCCCAGGTAACAACAGGGATGCCAGCTTCCATTGCGCTTTTACCAGTTGGCACAAGTGCATCGGAATCGTCGGCTGAAATAGCCAAACCACAGGGCTTCTGAGCGATCAAGGAATTGAGCAGGGTGATTTGTTCAGTCGCATCTGCCGTTGCAGAACCCTGATACAATACTGTTATGCCCAGCTCTTTGGCAGCTTCCTGTGCACCGTTGTTTGCAGTATCGAAATAAGGGTTGCCGAGATTCTTTGGAACCAGCACGTAGTTTTCACAAGCAGCGGCGGCTGGAGCTTCCGTAGCAGCTGGTGCTTCTGTAATTACCGGGGCTTTGGTTGCAGCCGGAGCCTCGGTAACGGCAGGGGCCGCGGTGGGAGTGGCGCCGCATGCACTTAATAGCAGGCCAAGGGCGGTCAATGCCGTAATGGCAAAAAACAGTGAACGATTTTTCATTTTCTTTCTCCTTCTAAATTATGGGTTGATTTTCGACTTACACGTCAGCTAGCTATCATTTATATAAGCAATCTTCTACCTCCTTTCAAAATAAATTTTCGAGCATTGAGGCATCAGGCAATCACCTGTAACCACCACATGTACCGGCGTCAAATACCGGCGATTATCGGCGCTCGTGACCAGAAGAAAAAGACGAAAAAGAGAACAAAAATAAGCAGAAAAGCAACAACCGAAAACACGAAACGCAGGTTAAGCTGTCTACCGACCAATGAAACACTATTGATAATGCTGGGCATGAGAATGGACAGGATCAATAATAGACCGATTGCAATCCCTTGCACCTGCCCTTGAATATTAAGCAAACCCATGCCAAAACGCATAAGCCCAATCAAGAGTAATGACAAGAACGCACCCACCATTGTGCCTTTGCCACCATTAATATCGACGCCGCCAAGTACCGCAGCTGTGATGACTGCAAGTTCAAGTCCCGTGCCATTATCAGGTCGCGTACTGCCGAAGCGGGCTGCAAGAATCAATCCTGCCAGCGAAGCCATAAAACCTGAAACGGTAAACACAATAAATTTTATTTTTGCAACCGGTATGCCTGAATAATTAGTGGCATCTTCATTGTTCCCAATGGAATATAGGTAACGTCCAAAAGTTGTGCGGTGCAAAACAAGCCCAAAGATAACCGCCATGAAAAGAAATAAAGCCACAGAGAAGGGAATAAGAGTCCCAAAAACTTTTCCCTGCCCAAAATAGGTGAATGCCTCGGGATATCCACGAGCAGCCTGGTCTCCCAGAAAACCGTAAGCCAGTCCACGATAAAATGCATATGTCCCCAGAGTCACAACTAGTGAGGGGAGCTTGACTCTTGCAACCAGATAGCCATTCAGCATGCCGCCCAGTGTGCCGAGTACTAGCGCAGCCAACGCTGCCACCCAAATATTCACGCCCATGTTATGCAGTAAGCCCATGAATGAAGCGCTCATCCCCATGTTGGAGGCTACAGAAAGGTCAATGTTGCCTATGATAATGATGAACACCATGGGCAGCATCATCAATCCAATTTCCATGAAATCAGATGATGCGCGCGAAAGATTGCGGGCATCCATAAAATATGGCGTAAGGCGCGCGTTGATAAACACATCCACAAAAATCAACCCCACCAGCATCCATTCCCAGCGCTGGAAAGTAGACAGGAAGGAACGCTTCGGTGCGTATTCGCTTATCAATTTTGTTTCAGGTACAGTTTGCATGCTCATTTCTTCGTCTTCTCCACGCGGCTTAATATCCATTTATCAGAAATGACAGCGATCAAAATCAACAAGCCTTGAGCCGCCAACTGCCAGAATGGTGAAATGCGTATTAACGTCAATGAGTTTTGAATGATCCCCAACAATAAAGCGCCGAGTAAAACACCGGGCACGGTTCCAACACCACCGCTAATGCTGACCCCACCCACCACAGCAGCGGCAACTGTTTGAAGTTCAAAGCCTGCGGCAGTATTGGTCTGAGCCGATTCAAAACGGGATGCCCACAGCACAGCCGCCAAACCAGTTAATAAACCACTCAGCAGGTAAACCAGAAATATGATGCGTTCTTTGCGAATCCCGGCAAATTTTGCTGCATCTGGGTTTGTGCCGACAGCATAAATATCCCGTCCCGTGCGGGTATGGTTCAAAAAGTAATACACAATCAGCGCAACCAGGATGGCAATAATAATCATATTAGGCAACCCCAAAGGAGTGCCCTTGGACAGCATTTTGAAATTTTTGGGAAGTTCAAACGAATTGATCCATGTCCCCTGGCTGTAAAAGAAGACCAACCCACGGTAAATGCTCAAGGTGCCAAGAGTTGCAATGATGGGAGGGACATTTCCATAAGTGATGATCAAACCATTGAACATCCCCAGCACAGATCCCAGCGCCATTCCAAGCAATATTGCAAAAATAACTGACATTTCCGGGTTTTGCTTGACAACAAACGCCACCATCATTGCCACCAATCCGATCATGGAACTGACTGAGAGGTCAATGCCATGTGTAATGATGACCATTGTTTGCGCCAGCGCCACAATCGCCAAAATTGAAATATTCAATAGAATGTCATTGAAATTATCAATGGTCAAAAATGATGGCGCACGCAATGTAACCACAAACACAAGAAGCAGAATAAAAATACTGATCCCTGCTTCACGGAAACGAACAAGAGTCCATATCAAATTTGCCAATGAAGAACGAACAGGCGGTGTAACTGATGTTGATTTTTGCATATTACTTTCCACTCCCTGAAGTCACAGCCTGTGTGGCGGCTGAAATAATTTTTTCCTGGGTAGCCTCTGCACGTGAGAAATGTCCAGTGATATGTCCTTCGTGCATGACGATCACCCGATCGCTCATGCCCAATATTTCAGGTAATTCCGATGAAATCATCAGGATCGCCATCCCTTCAGAAGCCAGTTTGCTCATCAACGCATGGACAGCCGCCTTTGTCCCCACGTCAATACCGCGCGTTGGCTCATCCAAAATAAGAATCCGCGGGTTAGTGGACAGCCACTTCGATAGGACAATTTTTTGCTGGTTCCCACCAGAAAGTTCACGCGCAAGTTGCCAGATGTTATTGGCGCGCACTTCCATTTGTAAAGCGGCGTCATATGCCGCTTTACACTCCACTTTATCCTGCAACCATCCACGTTTAGCATATTTAAACAACATCGGCAGGCTGATATTTGACGTGATGGGCATTGCTGAGATCAACCCATGCAATTGTCTATCTTCGGGGACATACGCCAACCCAAGGCTGATTGCCTGCTGAGGAGATGTAATCGCAACCTCCCGACCCTCAATCTGAATACCGCCTGCGGTTGCAGGTTCCACGCCGAAAATTGCGCGTGCCACATTGGTGCGTCCTGCCCCCACCAGACCAGCCATCCCTACTATTTCACCTCGGCGCAATTCAAAGCTAATGTCCTGAAATGAACCAGCGCGCTCCAGCTTTTCCACCTTCAATATCACTTCCCCAGCCTTTACATCCTGCTTGGGAAACAAATTTGTGATTGTGCGTCCAACCATCAAGCGGATCAAATTATCGCGTGTCACATCTTTCATGGGGCGTGTGTCAACATATGAACCGTCACGCAGGACGGTGACACGGTCAGCCAATTCAAATAGTTCTTCAAGTCTGTGTGAAATAAAGATAATTGCAGTGCCTTCATCCCGCAAACGACGGACTAGGCGAAATAAATCAGCCACTTCATTCAACGTCAGTGAGGAAGTAGGCTCATCCATAATTAAAATGCGGGCATTAATCGAAAAAGCGCGCGCGATCTCAACCATTTGCTGCTGCGCAATGCTCAAACTGCGGGCTTTCTGTTTCAGATCAAGGTGTACGCCAAGCGACGAAAGCAGTCTCCCGGCATCGCCATACAATTTGTGCCAATCGATGCGCCCGCCCGTTGTAGTTGGTTGTCTTCCAATAAAAATATTTTCCGCGACATCCAGATCCGGAAATAAACTGAGCTCCTGATATATCGCAGCAATCCCTGCCTGTAGTGATTCATGCGTGTCGCTGAAATCTACAGGCACATTATCCAAATAAATTTCACCATTATCCGGACGATGAACGCCTGTGATTATCTTTACTAATGTTGATTTTCCCGCGCCATTTTCCCCCAACAAAGCATGGACTTCACCTGAGTGTAGTGAAAAAGAAACATCATGTAATACTTCAACCCCAGAGAAGCTTTTTGATATATTTTTTAATTCAAGAATATATTCAGTCATTTAGCAGGAACCACCTCTACTTCGCAAAGTGTGAAATTAATTTCTGCGTTTTTTAGTTTTTCGATCCACCCAGGTGAAAGTTTTGAATCACTGATTAGATGTGCAATCTGATCCGCTCGTGCAAAGGGAGTTAAATCCTCCTTGCCAAATTTGGTTGAATCGACCATTGCAATTACCCGCTGTGATGACTCAATTGCCTTGCGTTTAAGTTGCGCCTCTTCAAAATGGACTTCGGTCATGCCTCTTTCCATGCTAAAGCCACTACATGAAAAAAACGCTTTTTCAATATGCATATCTGCAATGATCTGTTCACTCAACAACCCTGTCACAGAGGAAGAGTCGTTATTGACGACACCCCCGATAAGGATGACAGCATTCGAAGTATTTTCTGCCAATTCTCGTGCAACCTCAAAACCATTGGTCATGACACGCAACTTATTCCGCCCGGACAACTCGCGCGCCAGGTAATACGCCGTGCTGCTTGCATCCAGCAGAATCAAGTCGCCATCCATGACCAAAAGGGCTGCCTCACGTGCAATAGCGAGCTTGGCAGCCACATTTTGTTTATACCGACGCATAAATGAATTATTCTGGAATTGGTTCTGGTCATTCAAAACCGCTCCCCCATGTACACGCCTTAGTCTCCCCTCTTCTTCAAGCGCATTTAGATCATTTCGAACTGTGCCTTCTGATACATTCAAAACCTGCGCCAATTCTGGGACACGCAAGCCAGGTTGTTTGCGGAGTATGTCCAACAGAGACTGACGACGTTCGTAAGTGGTCAAAAGACATCCTTTGTTGAATTTTGTTGAATTTTGTTGAATTCAATAAAACAATAATAGCAAACTTGTTGGATTTTGTCAACACAAAAATCATTATAAAAAGACACAATTTCACCAATTAAACAAAAAGAGACACTCACTTAGAAATGTCTCTTATCACTAATGATAATGGTTCGTTCCATCACATCGTACCCCGCATTAGCTCCGGACGGTACTGCGACGTCTCCGCTAGATACGCGGATTGGATATGCGCGCGAATTTTTTCACTTGATTCCCCAACTCTATCACCGCTTAACTTTTCGTAATCTACCCTTGGCACTTCGATGTGAATATCAATGCAATCAAGTAATGAACCTAAGATCCGCTTTTGATATTTGGTTACCATTGCGTGCGCGCAAGGGCGCTGACTGTATACTCTTCCACGCCATCCACACGGACACGGGTTCATCGCGACAATCAATTGGAAGTTTGCGGAAGCTGATGGTGACAACTTTATCTTCCATAGGTTGACGCATCACCTCAAGGACGCTCGTCCCGAATTCAGGGAATTCATCGAGGACTAACACGCCGCGATGAGCAAGCGATATTTCTCCGCGTTTGGGAATGTTCCCACCTCCGACCAAACCCGCATGACTAATCGTGTAGTACGGAGAACAAAAAGGACGACGCTTGATCAATGGCGTGCTTGCAGGGAGTTGATCTGCAACCGAGTAGATACGTGTCACGTCTAATGATTCTTCGATGCTCATTTCTGGAGTATGCCACGCATGGCACGGGCTAGTAGGGACTTTCCACTTCTTGGAGACCCCATCATCAAAACGTTATGCGCAAAAAACCGTCGCGTTTCACTTCGAATTTGCCTCGGAAACCATAGAAAATTCAAAACAAATATGAAACACAAACCTTGTACAGTATTCAACATCTGAAGATTGCAAAGGAAGTACTTCGACGTTCCAGATAAACAAAAGGCGAGACGAATATCCTTACGAAGGTCGTTACACAACTCGTCCAGTTTCTATCCGACTGCCGAACTAGTGATACCCTCCTTGATCAAAGCAGTATCATCGACAAAGAGGATATCGAGCTGACTGAAGTTGCTTGAGTTCGACTAATAGCGATGCTACCTGGCGGGTTTTTCATTCCCATAATTAAGATAGAGCAAGTATCCCTTCGAAACACGTAAAACGAGTTTTGACCTACTTTCCAACTTATGAATGTTGGTATGAGAGCCCTTACCTGCGATCATCGGATAATCACCAAATTTTTTCAGCCTGTGTTCAAAAGGCAACAATTCAACGCTGTAATATTTCTCAATGTGATAGTCAATCACATTTCAATTTGTTGCAAGCCCGGTTCAAGGTCTAATGATTTTCCAGCATAACGAAACGTCCCTGTGATACCAGATGGCAAGGATACATCTCCCCGCACATGGCTATTTTCAAAATGTAGGTCAGCTGCGATCCACCCACGCGGGTGAACCATCCTGCCCGATAGGCTCACCAAATAACCGGGCATGGGTGCGATTTCAACGCTGTCAAAACCGAATGAAGCAGGACGAATACCTAATAGGCTGGCAAAATAGTGATACAGTGGGTGGGCGCCCCAACCGTGGCAATCCGACCGGGTTGGTTCTGGTTGTTCAGGAGTGGTTTTAAAACCCTGGGCAGGCAAATCAAACCATAATGCCATGCGATTAAAAAATGCTGTAGGCTGTTCAAGCAGGCGAAAAGTCTCAAATAAATAGTGGTTAAAATATATTGTGGTACGAGTGAGCGATGTATCCTGAAGCAGGTTCTTAGCGGTACGGGAATGTTGCTCGCCAGCTAATAAGCCGGAAAGCAATGCCAAACACTGTGTGTGTTCAGAATAGTTTTTGTGTGCAAGATCATCAGCAAACATCCCGCGCTGTTCATTCCAAAAGGCGGCATGGATTGCCGCAGCAACCATCTCGCGCCAGTTATGCCAGCGCTGTGCTAATAAGCGATCACCTACCCACTCCTCCAGGCGAGATGCCAGTCCCAACGTATAGACTAGGTGCCAATTAAGCAGTCCGCTAAAACCATCAAAGCCTTCTGGAGGTACGCCCAAATGCCAATCCGCAACCCAATCTGAAAAATTCCAGCCATCTGACGCCTTCAGTAAGTTGTTGGATTGTACATGCTCTAGAAAACCATCCAGTATCCCCCGCATGCAAGGCAGCAACTCCGCGACAAACGACCGATCACCGCGCCACAAAGCGTAATCATAGACCATACCAATCCACCAAAGTGAAAACGGCGGTATTACCTGTATATCACGGCTTGGATAGCGCGCCTGGGTCAAACCATCCGGCAGGCGTGACAACCCGAACATTTTGACTGACTTGCGGGGTAGACGGTCATCTGCACTGATCACATAGGTCGTCAATGATTCCAGACGCAAATCGCCTACATACATAAGCTGTTCATAGTAAGGGCAATCCATAAAAGTCTCATGAGCGCACATTTGCAACCCGCGCAGTACCACAGGAATCACTTTATCGAGGAGTGTATCACTGCTACTGAAACTGCTCTGCATCTCGACTGGGTAGCGAGTCTCCAACAGATGAAACGTATCAATTGTCAGGGGCTCGCCATCTGTTTCGATGAGCAACTCGATATAGCGACCGGCACGCCACCATAACGGTTCAAATGTTCGTTGTATGCCACCATCGCTTTTAATTATGTCGCGGCACAACGCAACAAACGTTCGCCCCTCCACTTCATCACGTTGTCCCTTGGTATGACTCGAATAATCAATATGCAGCGCCTCAGCCCAACCGATGGTTAGCTCGCTACCTTTGCCACCAGACAACTCGATCCGGGGGTATGCGCAGACATAATCATCCAAGTCGATAATCACCTGGCGACATACGTGAGGTGGCACAACGAGTGGTGCGGTCCCATCGATCAGGGCTTGCCAGATAACTTCTTTCGACTTTAAACTGGCACCTGGTACAACTGGGACCATCTCCACATCGCTCCATGTTCTATCGGACACATAACGTACATGTCCACCAAGTCTTAGGGCAGCCATTTGGGCAGGTAGGGAGGCCGGATGGAGCACATGCACCGCCTGAAGTCCAAACGGAGCGAGAATATCCTCATGCTTCACTGTGGGTGATTCCCAACCATCTCCCTCACCCCTTTCGATCCCCCAAGGATAGGACCCTCCATCCGTAGTCTGTACTGGTTCCACGAACCAAGCCGGGTTTATCGTTGAGAATTTTGGTAAATTGAAAGTGATCCCGTTTACCTGCTTAGTTTCCCAAGCAGCTGATCTTGTGGAAATCATCTCCTTGAAGGACCCTTCTGCTTCCAACAAGAAGCCGGTTGCAAGTCCAATCTGCGCCTCTGGCCCGATAGTACCCAACCGCCAGACAATTGCCACGAAGGTGTGCTGCTTTGCTGACAATTCCACATCATAGGTTTCATAAAACCAAATTCGGTCTGATCCACGCTCCGGTCCGCGCCCAATTAGCTGTCCATCCACGAAAAACTGATACCGTTCATCAGCGCTTACGTGCACGCGGATCAATGCCTTTTGCGGCAGGTCAAAGCGTAATCTGTACGCTGTAACCTCAGGTGGAAGGACTTCGTGGCATGGGGTTATCCATGCTGGTCGAGAACGTAAAACCTCTTCAAAATTATTAGGGGCAGCGTTGCTCGGACCCAGAGGGTTGTCATTCAATAAGACTCTCATGTCTAGTTTTTCCCAATCGTTATCTATATCTATTCATAGGAGAATCACTTAATCTGTTCCACATCGTGGACTTGTTGCAACAACTCCTCAACCATGTCTTCGGGATGTTTGTCCCAGGCATTTTTCTGGAACATCAACACACTTACGAGTGGCATATCGTTGAACATTTCCATGATGTCCATACCTATGGTGCCTTCACTAGCATAACGATCTTCGCCGCCGCTGCCAAACATTTTGCGCGCTTCAGATTCCATCTTTTTATAATGGGAACTGAACACCACCTTGCCGTGTGAATCAGCAAGCCATTCCCGCAAGGTGGATTCTGCGTCCAAGACGCAGGGCAGGTTCATAGTCGATTCGAGCGTGACCGTCAGGCGGGTACGGATATCAGCAGATGATGCAGCAACAAGCAGGTCAAAGTCACCGTCTTCCGTGATCCATTGTTTGTACTTGGGGTGATAGTAGGCAAAGGAGCGAACATCCAATTGGATGGAAACGGACTTGGTCTCACCTGGTTGGAGTTCCACTTTTGCGAAACCTTTCAGCTCCTTCTCTGGGCGGATCAAACCTGACTTTTGGTCATGGACGTACACTTGAACAGTTTCCTTCCCTGCGAGATTTCCTGTGTTTGTTACATCCACTGTGACGGTGATGCCATCTGTATCTTTGAATTTCTTCGCTGATGTCTTGACATTGCTGTATTCGAACGTTGTGTAACTCAAACCATAGCCAAACGGGAACAATACTGGCATTTGCTTGGCTTCGTAATAGCGGTAACCAATGAACATACCTTCACCGTAATTGACCTTGCCTGCGCCACCGGGGAAATTCGTGTACGAGGGTGTGTCTGCAAGTTTGAGGGGGAAGGTCTCGCCCAGTTTGCCGCTCGGGTTGACCTGCCCAAAGAGGATATCGGCTATCGCCGCACCTCCGGCCTGTCCCATCATCCAACCTTCGAGTACCGCCGCGACAGAGTCGATCCATTCGCTCATTGCCACAGGCGCACCGTTGTTAAGAACCGACACGGTTTTGGGTTGTACTTCGGCGACTGCTTTGATCAGAGCGATTTGCTGTTTCGGTCAAATCAAGATCATGACGGTCATAACCCTCAGACTCTTTGAAAGTGGGTAGGGCAATGTAAAGCAATGCTACATCTGCAGATTGGGCAATTGCCACTGCCTGATCGATCAGATCCTGACGCAGAAGAATCATCCTTAGGGTAACCTTCCGCATATGTCAGTTCTGTGTTTTCCACGCGAGCCTGGAGTTCCTTGAATGGCACGGCAACTTTGGTGACGTTGATATGTGAACTGCCACCGCCCTGGAAGTGGGCAGCCTCGGCAGAGCGTCCGATTACAGCGATATGTTGTTGCCCTTTCAATGGAAGGATTCCATCATTCTTCAACAGAACCATGCCTTCCGATGCTATCTTGCGCGCCAATTCGTGGTGAGCATCCACATCGAAGGCACCTTCCTTGGGAGTTTCTTTTGCCTTGAACACAATTCGTAAAATACGGCGAACAGATTCGTTCAATACCGCTTCATCCAATTCACCTGAGTGAACCGCATCGACAACGGCTTTCACACGGCGGTCTTGCGGACCAGGCATTTCCCAATCCAGCCCGGCTTTGAGAGCGGAAACGCGATTACGAACTGCACCCCAGTCAGATACGACCAACCCTTCAAAGCCCCATTCATTTTTAAGGATGTCGGTTAATAACTCGTGATGTTCAGAAGCAAACGTGCCATTGACCTTGTTGTATGAGCACATCACCGTCCACGGTTGGGCTTGCTTGACGGCTTTTTCAAACGCGGGCAGATAGATCTCACGCAGGGTGCGTTCGTCCACTTCGGCGCTGATGCTGAAGCGTTGGAATTCCTGGTTGTTGGCGGCAAAATGTTTGAGTGACACGCCCACACCTTTGGATTGAATTCCGTTGATGAAGCCTGCCGCCAATTCGCCTGCCAGATAAGGATCCTCGGAGAAATATTCAAAGTTTCTTCCACCCAGAGGGGAGCGCTTCATATTGACACCCGGACCCAGCAATACATCCACGTTTAGGGCGATGCATTCTTCAGCGAGGGCAATGCCCATTTGCTGGATCAGGTCCACGTCCCATGTGGAGGCGAGGCAGGATGCGGTCGGGAAACAGGTGGCGGGCAGACTTTTCATCCCCATCGAATGAACATCTGGCACACGCCGCACGCCATGCGGTCCATCTGAAACGATCATTTCAGGGATGCCGAGGCGTTCGACAGGAGTGGTCGTCCATGCGCTGGCTCCGGTGCATAGCGCAGCTTTTTCTTCTAGAGTCATTTGTTCGATGATGGATTGAATGTCAGTAGTCATATGATTTCCTTTACGATATTATTTTCAGCAGCCTGTTGGTCTGTAATAGCAGAATCCCCAGCGTCCAGTCCGCGCCTTGTTAGCCCGTTTTTTGCTTGGAGGCAATACCTTTCACTGTGACGGGCATTCATTAAACATCCAGTTTTCTTTCACCCAGCCATTTCACTTTTTCAGGGTCACGATGGTCAAAAAAACTGGTTGTTTGTGTATCTAAAGTTGTGATAGCTGCCATGTCTTCCGCACTTAATTCAAAATCAAGCACATTGATATTTTCTATCATCCGCTCTTTGCGGGTCGATTTTGCAAGAACAACAATTCCTCTTTGTACAAGCCAGCGGAGAATGATCTGGGGGACGCTTTTGTTATGTTTCGCGGCGATTGACAGCAGGATTTCATTTTGGAAAATATTATTCTTTCCCTCTGCAAATGGAGCCCACGCTTCAGTCTGAATGTTGTTATCTTGTAAAAACTGTTGTGTGTCAATGCGCTGGTGGAAAGGGTTTACTTCAATCTGAGTTACCGCAGGCGTTATTTTGTTATGAACCATCAAGTCCATGATTCGGTCGGGTTGAAAATTCGAAAGCCCGATGGCTCTGACTTTGCCTTGTCCATACAGTTCTTCCATCGCGCGCCATTCCCCATGCACATCGCCGAATGGTTGATGGATCAGATACAGGTCGATGTAATCCAATTGCAATCGCTTTAGTGACCTTTCAAAAGCTTTGAGTGTGCCTTCATAGCCATTGCTTTGAATCCAAAGTTTTGTCGTGATAAATAATTTTTCTCTGGCAACACCGCTTTGTTTAATGCCCCTGCCAACCGCCTCTTCGTTCATATAAGAGGCAGCGGTATCGATATGGTTATATCCAACTTCAATAGCGTCGACAACGCTTCGTTCGCATTCGGCTGGGTCAGTGATCTGAAAAACGCCGAAACCGAGAATGGGGATTTCAACACCGTTGTTCAATTTTACAGTTTGCATGATTTTCCTCCTTCTGTTTCTGTATTTGTATTTCTGTGGTTACTGAGGTTGCTAGGGGGTAAGCAGCCTGGTGAACGAGAGCGAGGCTAACTTCCAGCTACCATACCTGGTCGGATTTCTTCGATGGGACCGCCCTAGTATTGAGCGAGAAGAACATCACTACAAAGAATGGCCGCCGTCAACCACCATCGCAGCTCCGACAACGAAGGAAGCTGCGTCCGAACAAAGCCACAGGACAGCGGCGGCGATCTCCTCCGGCTTGCCAGCCCTGCCGATTGGCTCCGCCATGGCCGCGCCCGCGAGTTCCCTCTCCTTCCCCTCAGGGGTGCTCCCGCCGAAGCGATCCATCATTGGCGTGTCGACAATCCCGGGGCATACTGCATTGATGCGGATGTTCTGCGAAGCGTAGTCAAGGGCTGCCGCCTTAGTCAGGCCGATCACCCCATGTTTCACCGCCACATAAGCTGCTTGATCTTTGAAGCCCTTGACCCCGGCGCCCGAGGAGGTGTTCACGATTGCGCCGCCGCCCTGCTTGAGCATTAGCGGAATCTCGTGCTTCATGCACAGGAACACGCCGGTGAGATCAATGCCAATGATCCGGTTCCACTCCTCCTCCGTGACATCAGCCATCGGCTTTGGCAGTTGTTCAACACCGGCGTTGTTGAAGGCGGCGTCCAACCGCCCGAAGGTTTCGATGGTCTTATCCAAAGCCGCCTTCACATCCTCGGTACGCCTCACGTCACACCTGATGGCAAGCGCCCTACCGCCAGCCTCTTCGATCATGCGTGCTGTTTCCTGATTGGCCTGTTCCGAAACGTCGGCGACCACTACGCTGGCACCCTCGCGTGCGAACGCCAGCGCTGTGGCCCGGCCGATGCCGCCTGCTGCTCCCGTTACAAATAAAACCTTGCCCGCAAAGCTTCCAGTCTGATTTGTTGTCATGTTCTGCTCCTTTCGTGATATTGTTCATCGCTGACCTTTTCCAGCCGCTCACAGGTTTACATTGTCAAGCTAAATGTTACCTGGATACTGCCATTGCCAAGCGCGTTTACTAGTCCTGATATATCCTCAATGGTGCCTAGCCTTGTGTAGCTGTATGAAGTATTGAAGCTCTTATAAAAAAGCACCAGACAGTCAGAACCGTACAACATCAAGTCACCAGCATTGATACTTCCATCTGTTGGGAATTGGTTGGCAATTTATACGGCATATTGTAGTATTTTTCATTTTCATTCAGCTCACTCATGGTCATTGTTATCGGCATCTTTGCCAGCAATGCTTGCGATGAAGCATTATCAAATAACTTGGCCGTAAAATTCTTGCTTCCAATTTGAATTTTGACAGTTATCATGAAGTTGTCACCTGTTTCCTTAATAGAATGACTGCTATCTTAAAGGCGCAGAAGTGTCTTTATTGCTCGGCGTTCATCCATTGCACGATAACCCTCTGCCACCTGTTCCAAAGGCAGGGTCAAGTCGAAAACCTTGCCGGGATTGATTTTTCGGTTCCAGATTAGGTCAATTAACTCAGGAAGGAAGCGGCGCACCGGCGCGGGACCGCCGTGCAGATGAACGTGCGAGAAGAAGAACTCATCCCCAGGGATCTCCACGTCATGGAGCACGCCGACGAATCCGACATGACCGCCAGGCCGCGTGGAGCGGATGGACTGCATCATCGCCTCCTGCGTACCAACCGCCTCGATGACCGAGTGTGCACCGAGCCCATTAGTGAGTTCCTTGATCTTCGTTGAACCCTCGTCACCGCGTTCGGTCACGATGTCGGTCGCGCCGAACTCCAACGCGAGCTTCTGACGATCCTTATGCCGGCTCATCGCGATGATCCGCTCCGCGCCGAGCTGCTTGGATGCGAGTACCGCTAGCAAGCCAACAGCGCCATCACCGACAACCGCAACCGTCTTGCCAGGACTCACGGCGGCTGCAACAGCGCCAAACCAGCCGGTGCCGAGCACATCGGAGGCCGATAGCAAGCTGGGGATCAGGTCCGCTGGCGGCAGTTCCGGTGTTGCTACGAGCGTGCCGTCGGCGAGAGGGATGCGGGCATACTGCGCTTGTGCACCGGTAGGGGCACCAGGCTGCCGGTGGATGCAGGACGACTGGTAGCCGGAATTACATATCTCGCAGGTATTATCTGAAGCGAAGAACGAGCCGACAACAAACTGACCAGGTTTTATGTTCCTGACCTCGCTGCCGACCTCCTCGACGATGCCGGCGTACTCATGTCCCATCGGTTGCGGCTCCGTTACCGTGTCAATACCGCGGTATGGCCAGAGGTCCGAGCCGCATACGCAGGCAGCTGACAACTTGATAATGGCATCTGTTGATTCAATAATTGTTGGATCGGGGCGTTTCTCAAAGCGCACGTCCCGGGCGCCATAAAGCATTGTTCCTTGCATAATATATTTCCCTTTATTCGTTATTCGGTTTTAATTCAACGTGGTATTGCTCATGGCTGACATGTTCCATCCAATCAGCACCCTTGCCATCAAGTTGCTCCACGATGGAGATATGCGTCATCGCCGTGGTGGGTGCAGCGCCATGCCAATGTTTCTCATCTGGTGGGCACCAAGCCACATCCCCCGGCCGAATTTCTTCGATGGGTCCATCCCAGTTCTGTACACGTCCGCAACCAGCCGTCACGATCAGGGTCTGACCTAGAGGGTGACTATGCCAGGCTGACCGGGCGCCCGGCTCGAATGTGACACTGGCGATGGACACTCGCGCTGGAGCATCTGCCTGATGCATAGGATCAATGCGGACATTACCTGTAAACCATTCGGCTGGTCCCTTTGCCAGAAGGTTGTGAACCATTTCTTTTGACATTCATTTTCGAATTCCTTTCTTTTCGATTCAAATCAATTCCAGTTCTTCTGTTTGAACGATTTCCCGCTCTTTTTTCAAAAGGGCATTTTCATAGACTTCGATCTTGTGATCGAGGAGATCCAGTGTTTTTTGCATTTCTTCCATCCGGGCGGCGAGTTGTTCCCGCTGGTGTTTCAGGATCTCTTTTCTGTCTTCGATGGTTCCGTCACCTTGCTGGACTAATCCCATGTACTCGATCAACACTTCAACGGGAAGCCCCGCACTCCTCATGCACTTGATGAAATCAACCCACCTGAGGTCGAGTTCGTTGTAATCTCTGCTGCCGTTTTTACTTCGATGAACGGGCGGGATAAGTCCGACACGTTCGTAGTAACGAAGTGTATCCACTGAAAGACCATACTATTCACTAACTTCTGCAATTTTCATGTTTCACCTCGGAGAAGAGTTTAACATCTGGAGTTAACTCTAAGTCAAGGGGCTTGAAGAAACTCATGCAGCAACTGCATCAGAGAACAGGTTGCGCCACGGTACAGTTCATCTTTATTTATGCAATGGATTGCAGTGCAGCATTCATTTGTGTCACTGTCTCCTTGTGGTTCGGAAGCATGTGAAGTGCCTGCCGCAGCGGAATATTCCGCTCGTCAAAGATGATCATGCGCAGAAAGCCAGGTGCTTGCATACGCTCAAGTATATCCATCATAGCATCGCGTGCCGCAGGCTCACTCAGGATCTCACCTAATAAGTCGTCTACTGTGTAGGGACCACGCGTGTCTGGGTCTTGATATTCAACTAACCAATGCCATGTCCCGGAGCCGACTTCGTGTTGTTCGCCATTTGGTAGGGTAACAAGGGCGGTTGTGTTCGGTGGAATAACCACGTTCAAATCAAACTTTCCGTTTTCTATTTTCCATGAAGACTCTGCAAGTCCGTACGGAGTGATATGCCTCGCTTCGGCATGAGTAAGTCCGCCGCCCGGACGTGGACGAATTTCCATGCGGCGGTAGCCAGGTTTGGTCGGGGTCAGACCGCCGATCGTCCGATGCATCCAATCTGCCACCGCACCGAGGGCATAGTGATTGAAGGAGGTCATTTCACCAGGGTTGATAGAGCCATCCGGCAACATAGAGTCCCAGCGTTCCCAAACGGTGGTTGCACCCATTGTCACGGGATAAAGCCATGAAGGGCATTCCTGTTGCATCAAGAGGCGATACGCCGCCACGTAATGATCGGTTTTGCATAACGCGTCACAAATTATTGGCGTTCCCACGAAACCCGTGCGGATATGATATCCGCTCTCGCGCACCAACTCATTCAAGCGATCTCCAGCGTGTTGGCGTTGTTCGGCGGTAGGAAGCAAGTCAAATACCAAGGCAAGCGAGTAAGCAGTTTCCGCATCACTCATCAGACGGCCGGAGGGCGTAATATATTCGCGCGCAAACGCCGCTCGTGCCTCAGCCGACAGAGTAAGATATTCCTTTTGCTCATTTGTACGCCCAAGCACTTCAGCTGCCTTTGCTACGAGATCTGCGGAATGGATAAAGTAAGCGCTCGCAATAATGGCTTTATCAGTACGCGCTTGTCCTGGCTTATCAGGCGGGGCTGTGGGATCAAGCCAGTCGCCAAATTGAAAACCCTTATCCCAAAGACGACTTTTTCCTGCCACAGAACTGACATAGTCAACCCAGGCGCACATGCTATCAAATTGGTCTGAGAGGATTTCAGTATCTCCAAATCGTTGATACAAAACCCAGGGAACGATCGTTGCGGCATCTGCCCAAGCCGCCGCGATGCCAAAATTATTGCCCAAGACATTGGGAATCACAGGAGGAACAGCGCCACCTATTTTTCGTTGTTCGACAGCCAGGTCTTTCAGCCAGGACTGGAGGAAACCACTGACATCATAAAGAAATGATGCAGTCGGGGAAAACACCTGCAAATCACCCGTCCAACCCAGACGCTCGTCACGTTGCGGACAGTCGGTAGGAACATCCAGAAAATTGCCGCGCATACCCCAGACCACATTCTGATGCAGTTGATTTAGCAATGAATCAGAAGTCTCAAACCAACCCGTGCGCTCCAAATCTGAATGCAGAACAATCGCGGAAAGGTCTTGCGGATTCAATTCGCCGGGCCAGTCGTTCACTTCCACATAGCGGAAACCGTGAAAGGTAAAGCGCGGCTCCCAGCGTTCCATCTCTCCGCCTCTCAACGTGTACCGGTCAGTTGCCTCCGCAAAACGAAGTAGACGTGTACCCAACTCGCCATTTTCCAACACTTCAGCGTGACGCAGCGTAACCGTGTGCCCGGCAGATCCCTTCACTTTGATTGACAATTTGCCTACGAGGTTCTGACCAAAATCCACAAGTGTCTTGCCAGAAGGAGATTGGGTGATGGAAACGGGCGCTATCGTTTCGATTCGACGGACGGGAGGGCCAAGCGGCGCTTCGAGGGTCTTCATATCCCATTCAAGTTTGTGGACATTACTCCACTTTGAATCATCGAAACCAGGCAAGCTCCAGCCTGAATGTTCCAAACGGGCGTCGTATGTTTCTCCGTCATAGATACTGTTCATGAGAATGGGACCGGTCGCGGCGCGCCACGCTTCGCGTCATCGTGATGATGCGTTCGCTGGAGCCATCTGCATACTGGATCTCAAGTTGAGCGAGCAAGGCAAGATGTTGTCCATATATATTTCGTTGCCCACCTGCCAAAACCGATCCGGCCGCGGAACCAGCCATCTCCTAAAATTGCGCCGATTGCATTTTGCCCTTCGTTCAGCATCTCGGTTACATCAAAGGTCTGATAGCGCAAGTGTTGATCATAGACTGTCCATCCGGGGGATAATACATGATTACCTACTACTGCTCCATTTAGCTGTGCTTCATACAATCCAAGGGCAGTGATGTAGAGCCGGGCCGACTTAATCCTTGCGCGAAGTTCAAACTCGCGGCGCAGATATGGAGATGGGTTTGAGCGCGAGGTGTCCTCATCCCAGGTTGGGGAAATGAAGTGGGCGGCCCAATCAGAAGTGGAGAGCAAGCCTGTTTCCAAAGTCACAGCCTCACTCCAGTCTGAAGCGCTGCCATCCTTCCCCCAAACACGCACTCTCACAGTAAGCTGTTCACGAGAAGAAAGCGGCTTGAAGGGCCAAGAGACCAGAACGGATTGATTGGACTCAATCCGCCCCGTCTGATCGCGAAGATTGCCAGCCGAATCATACGACTCGATCTCATAATCAGTCTGAAACCAGCCCTGGCTTTTGGTCTTGACTATCCAGGATAACCGAGGGCGATCTGTACCGATCCCTAGTGTATCGCGGAGATGTTCAATCCGAACATCCATGGATGATATTGAGCTTGTTTTGCCTTGTGCCATTGGAATGTTTTCCTTGAGTGTATATTACTTTTTCAAAAAGCTTGTTCATAAAGTGTTCCACAAAGTTTAAGGCAGTCAGTTAACATTAGACTTTATCGGTATTAAGCCGAAAACCTATTTTGGATGCTAATGAACGAAGAAAACGCAAATTTTTTTCTTTTTGAATCAGTGTGTGTCAGCATTTATCTGCGTCCCAATTTTATTTCCAATAGAGTCTATTATTTCCCAGACTACATCCACCTTAGCTGGCGAAATAAAACATTACCCCCGAACCGCGCCAGCGGTGAGCCCTGAAACGAGCTGACGCTGGAAGAATATGAACATAATCAGGGGCAGAATAGTGATTACGATGACATCCGCGAAGAGCAGGTTCCACTGCGAGTTGAACTGGCTTATGAAGCTGTATAACGTCAGCTGTGCAGTGACATTCTGCGAGCCAGGCAGGAAATAGAGTGGTCCAACAAAATCATTATAGATACCTACAGACGAGACGACGATCACCGTAATAATGGCCGGCTTCAGCAACGGCAGAATGATGGAGAAGAACACGCGCAGCGGAGACGCGCCATCCATGATCGCAGCCTCATCGATTTCTCTCGGGATGGATCCCATGAACGCACGGAGAATCAGGGTCGCGAAGGGTAAAGTGAATGCGACTTCGATCATGATCATACCAAACAGTGTTTTGTAGATGCCAAGCCATTGCAGGAGGAAGATCGTTGGCACAACCGCAGGAGGGATGATAAGCCCCGCAAGCATGATTGAGCTGGCAACGGAAGCCACACGATCGCCGCGGCGCTGCATCACGAAGGCGACGAGCGCCGCGAACAAGACGATCAGCGTAACTGAACCCACCGTCAGGATCGTGCTGTTCCATAGTGCTCGAAACATACGATAGTCGCCAAATGCCATGACTGCCCGGAGGTTCTCGATCAGTTGAAACTTGCTCGGCCAACTAAACTGAAAGAGGGCCGCCTCTGCGCGCGTCTTGGCGGCAGTCAGAAAAATGAATATGAACGGCACGATGAATACGATGCTGATGATAATCAGAGATACTGCATCCAGCCAGACACTCGCAATGAATTTTCTAATGGCTCTCATAGCTCGACCTCCTGACTGTTGAAGAACCGCATCAGTGGATATACGATGAGCGTAACGAGAATGAAGAGCACAACATTGCCAGCTGTCGACAAACCATAGAACCCCGCCTGATACTCCTTGTAGATCACCGAGGTGAGCACGTCCGAGGCGAAGCCGGGACCGCCGTGTGTCATGGTCCAGATCAGGTCGAATGTCCGCAACCCGCCGATAAACGATAGTAGGATGACTGTGAACGTCGCGTTGCGGGCTAGTGGAAGGATCACGTGGCGGAATTTCACCCAGATTCCCCCTTCGAGCCGTGCTGTGTCAAAGTAATCCTGCGGGATCGACAATATGCCCGCCATGAATATCACCAATGCTATGCCGATGCCTCTCCATACATCGACCAGCACCACTGAGTAGAGAGCGAGGTCTGGGTTCCCCAGCCACTGCGGTTGCGGGAGCCTGATAAATCCGAGGGCTGTGTTGATGAGACCCACCGACGGCTGCATGAGCGTGGAGAACGTGATTCCGATTGCGACGACGCTTACGAGCGTCGGGAAGAAGATGATGCCCCGCAGAAGCCCCTTGAGCCGGATGCTCGAGGTGAGCAGCATGGCCAGCGGAAGTGCGATCACCACTTTGAATCCGCTCGTGAGCACGGCATAGATGATCGTGTTGCGCAGCCCTGCCATGAGCCGGGCATCGCCCAGAAAGGTGACGTAATTGTCGAGTCCGATAAATGTTGCTTCGAACAGCGACCAGCGGGTAAGGCTGAAATAGAAAGCCATCGCAGTCGGCACGATGAAGAAAAGGCCGAACACGATTGCTGCCGGAAGATAAAACCAGTTAGGATATGTTTGCCGGATTGCCCGCGGCCGCGCGTTGTCTAACATAGGACCTCGCCTTCATCGGTTAAGTTCAAGCCCCTAAGGTCTGAGGGCCGGGGCTGGCGCCGGCCCTCAGAATTACAAAATTATCAAACTTCAAAACAAGCTGATTACCAGCCCGGCAGACCAAGCTGCTGCGCCTGCTTCTCAACATCCTTATCGTATTCCGCCGCGCCCTCTTCGGCCGTCATTTGGCCAGTGCCAACGGCAACGCAGATTTGCTCGAGGGATGGGCCCTTGATGGGGGAGAGGAACTCCAGTGCGGGGTAAGCGTTTCCGGAGTCGATATACGCATTGAGGTCGTTCACGAACGGAAGGACATCGTCAGGAAGCGTTGCTCCGTTGATGAGATACGGACCTGCCGGCGTAACCTTCGCTGAGATAGCGTCAGTACCAGCCGTTGAGGCGACGAATGCGAAGAAATCCTTGGCCGCTTCGAGTTGGTTCCCGGTCGTCGTCTGCGGGATAAAGAAAGCGAGGGGCATCCAGACTGTGGCGCCATTCTTTGAGGCATCCGTTCCGGGCATAGCGAAGAAGCCGACATCGTTCACCTGGTCGGGTGAGTTCTTGGCGACGGTGGGCATTACCTGGGTCAGCATCGGGTATTGGGCAACCTCGCCCTTAGCGAGCCTTGCCAATCCCTCTTCGAATTTGGCGGTCGCGAAGTCATCTACGTACCAACCCTTGTCAAAGCCTTCCTGGAGATGCGCGAATCCTGCCATCGCTTCGGGGATTGAGGCGTACTTGGCTTTATTGTTGGTGTAGTCCTCGGCGAAGCTCGGGTCAGCCTGCGCGACATTATAGTTGTCGGCGAGCACGAACAACTGGGCAGTCCATGTGTCGCCGTACGTTTGTAGCAATGGCGGGATACCAGCCGCCTTGATCGCATCGTTGTTGGCTGCGAACTCATCCCACGTTTTCGGTACACTCAACCCAAGTTGCGCAAAGACTTTCTTGTTGTAGAGGACACCGCCAGCAGCCGCAAAGCCGACCGGCACTCCGAAGACTCCCCCACCCTGTGACACGGTAGGTTTAAACGAATCGGCTACATTGGCCATGAACGGCTCCTTCGAGAGGTCGACGAGCACGTCGGACGGATGTAGGGCCTGAAGCAGCGAGCCGGAATTATAGTAGAAGATATCGTTCATTTCGCCGGTTGCAAGGCGCGTCTTCACGAGGTTATCCACCTCGCTACCGCCACCCGCTGCTACTTCGATGTCAAAAGTCACATTTGGATGCAGAGCCGTATATGCCTCGGTAAGCGCCTGGATCATCAAGGCGTCGTTCTCATTTTGGGCTCCCAAGAGGCTCAGCGTGACAGGCTCCATAGCAGGGGCTTCAGTTGCTGCAGCAGGGGCTTCTGTCGCTGCTGGGGCTTGAGTGGCAACAGCGGGTGCTTCAGTTGCAACCGGAGCTTCTGTTGCTGCCGGGGCACACGCCGCCAGCATACCCAGAACACACAGGAAGCTTAATACTTTAAACAGCATTTGTTTCTGTTTCATGATCTCCTCCGAGATTATTTTTGATGAGTATTTGATTGTGAATTTGATTTACAATTGGGATGCGGTTCATATCATCAAGACAATAGGCAGTGTCTCCTTTCGATATAGAGTCTGATTACCTGCGCCCAAGCTGGTTCAGCTCAAATGAGGGGTGCCTGTCTGGTCTGAAACTATTGCTGCCCAGACCTTCGGGCTGGAAAGCCAGTAGTGATATGGACCGCTTTTTCTTTAGCAGCTGCCATGCCACTACGTATCCACTGGATTTATTCCAAATTCAAACCTAGTGTTAATCGCGTATTTTTCGTTAATTCAAAATGTGTTTACAAATTCATATCTAAAAAGGCGCCTGTCCGGTCGATTCACGGATGACGAGTCTTGGCGGGTGTTGAATGAGCTGGCGAGGGAGGTTGGGATTTTGCATTCGTGCCAACAACATCTCGAACGCCTGTGTTCCTAATGTGTAGGCATCTTTGGTTACGGTTGTCAGCCGGGGAATCAGATAATTAGCCATCGGAATATTATCGTATCCGACCAGGGAAAGATCGTTTGGAACATGTAGTTTCAGGTCTAAAGCCGCCCGTAAGGCTCCAATTGCCAGCAGGTCATTGATTGTGATGATCGCTGTAGGACGAGCCTTGAGCTCCAGAAGTTTTTTTGTAGCCTGATATCCATCCTCAATCGTTGGACCACACTCTTGAACTAAATCGGCATCAAATGGAATCCCGGCAGCCTCAAGGCTGGCCCGATACGGCTGCAGGCGATCTTCAGCCAGTTCATGTCCTCCCACACCGTAAATGATACTGATACGACGATGTTGAAGCGAAAACAAATAGGACATTACTTCTTTGGTCGCCTCGCGATAATCAGCATTAACCGCGTCTACACCATAATTTTGACTTAATTCCACGACCGGAAGTCCACGCTTCCGTATTTGAGCAAGCGTATTTTGGGCATCCGTCGATTCAAGGATGAAAGCGCTGACGAGAATCAAGCCATCAAACCGGCGCCGTGCCAGATCCTTGAAAATATCCACCGCGTATTCGTCATTCAAAGTCGTACTGAAAAGAAGCAGGTGATAGCCAGCGGTGCGAGCGGCCTCCTCTATGGCGGTTGCATATTCACAGAAGTGGGGATTTCGAAGATCTGGAATGACCAGAGCGATTGTCTTTGTGCTACCAGAACGCAAAGCTTGGGCCCGGGCATCCGGTTCATAGCCAAGCTCTTCAATTGCATCCAAAACCCGTTGGCGAGTTTCACCCGGGATGCTTTGTGTGTCGTTACCATTCAACACAAATGAGACCGTTGTCTGAGAAACTCCGGCATGGTGCGCGACATCTATCATTTTAACGTTGCGTTTATCAGTTCGATTTAACATAAGTTATTAATTCACTAATACGAATTAGTAATTCCTATTAGTATAATACAATTATTCATCTCAGATGTCAAGCAGCAATAATCCCTTTAGTGCTGCAACAATGGAATAGCTGATGCTCAGGAGGATGGAGATGAAGGTTTTATTGAATGATAATCCGCCATATGCGGGGATTATCTTTGCCACTCTCCTCTAATTCCACAGATGCTCAGAATTAAGGATGGAGCAACCGATTTCGAATCAGAGGCTCTGCCGACTGGTTAAAAAATCAATATAAGTCACAAATTGAAGGTGCCGGTGCTCAGGTAAGAAGAATGAAGAGGCTGATGCTCAACAAGAAGGAAGAAGCTGATATAAACACACCATACAACAAATGATCCCAATCTATCCATCATTCCAATAATTCCACCTGTTAAGGTATACCGATGTTGTACTTAAATACGGGCACCGCCATATCTGGGATACGGCGGTGCCCGTTACCCCTACATCTGCGCCCCTGGCGAGATTCGAACTCACAACGAACAGCTTAGAAGGCTGGTACTCAACACCAAAGTAAAGACAACCTTTCGTTATTCACACAGTTGTCTCTATTAAATACTTTGGTTATACAGATACTCGTCGAGCAAAATAGATGTCATTTGTCAGCCTTCGTTCACAATTTTGTAGTGACCGTTCAAAAGAGGGAAAAAAGCCGTGAGGTCTACAACAAGTCATCTATTTCTTACTCGACCCATTTCAGATCCTATGGATAGTTTTATGGGAAACCGTGAGGTCTACAGTCTTGATGGCAAGATATGGGCTTAAGATAGCACAGATAAGAGCAGTGGAGTCCGCAGTTTCAAGCCCCCTGATTCATAACCATTTAAGACCACACGGCTAGCCTTTTGGTCTACCCGTGTGGTCTGTATAGTCGGGGTGCGCAGATTTGAACCGCTAACCGCACGGAACCCGAACCATGTAATAGGGCTCGGCTCGGTTCAGGTAAACAGGCATCCGAAAGTTACGGACACATTTGATGAAAGTAGTAAGCGTTGCTATAATTAGAATCATCCAATTTACTGAGCCCCCAAGTAGTTACGCGTCGCTGTTTCTAACCCCGTCGGGACCGCCCTAAAATGGCGGTTTTTTTTGTTAAATTCTGCCCATTTTAGCGTGAAAACAGGGCTGAAAAATAGTTACGCACCGCGAGTTCCATTATTGGGCATCTTTGTACGAACCCGCGATCCCAGAACCCATACTGCGGCGGGATAAACCAAAATCGGCTGGGATGCCACACCAGCATTTCTTCATTTTCATACATTTGGAAATGATACAGCTTTTTTCAATAAATCCGGGCAAATGAGTAAGTAGCCAGCACAGGAGTCAGTTGCTTCAGTCCTGCCGGCAAAGGAGGTTCTGGATCGTTAAAAAGTTTTCAGGATCATCCTCGTCTTCATCGTAATCACCGGACTCCAGGCTCATAGCCTTGAGCCAACCCAGGTACAGAACGCGGTAATCGCCTTGAAGGATGTCATCGCGCAACCGAGCGAGTGTGGAGAGCAGACCGCGCTCCTCCATCCACTCGTCAAACCCTTCTTCCTCGCTCATCTCGAATTCCAGCACTCGAACATCGCCAACATTTTCGACATAGACATGATATTCATCGAGATAGGGTTCAATGTCCGTAGCATCCAAAAGCCCCTTCGGGAATCGGAATGCCAACCGGCGAGTGCCCCAATTCGCGATGTAAAGATAAGCATCAAAATATTTCGCTAGCACCTGGATGGGATCATATTTGAAATCGCCCAATTGTATGTAATGATCGCATGGCTGGATGTGACATCTATGTGGCTGGAGAGATTGTTAACCGCGGCTTGCTCAGCGGCTGTTAACGGACGTTCAAGGGTCTGCCATTCGTAATATTGATATTCGCTCATCGCAGCACTTTGGTTGATGATAAGTCTTTTGTACAGTATAAACCCGAACGAAAGGAACTTCTTTCAATCATTATTCATCTTCAGGCAGTTGCAGCAGTTTAAGTGCCTGATAAAAGTAGAAGAAGGCTTCCGGGCTTGTTTTCTTGATCTTATTGAGCTTGGCGTATTCAGGATTAGAAATGATCCATGATGAAATATCAATATTGGTTTGAAATCTGGCGATACGGCTGGTTTGTTTCAAGATGAGTCCGGCCAGGTAAGCAACCTTGGATGCGCAGACAATGGCAGTATCAATCGTGAAAGTCGTCGAATAAACAAAAGCTGTCAGTTTTTTGATGCCGCTCATCAATTCGGCATATTCTCCACCGGCAATTGCTCCACGTGTGCCAATCAAACAAGCTGTCTGAAATGAATCCAGGAGAACATCTGTGGGAGCAAGCTCTGGCATTCCACGGTAAGCCAACTCTTTTATGGCCGTCCATTCAAAGGTTTTACGTATCAGATCAACATCGGAAGCAACATCGAACAATGTCCCGATGTCGAATAGCTGCTTTGCCATTTCGATGTCTTTTCCCAACCCATATTGGATCCCTGTGGTGTTGGGGGCAAAAGCTGTTAACTTATCTCCCAACAAACATTCCACCACAGGACAAGTCACATCGGTCCTCTGTCCTTCAACCGACAGAAGAGGTGAATCTATGTTTACTTCTCTTAATCCTGGGTACGGATGGTCATCAAACAAGATATCCAGTAAGATATGACTTTCTTTATTCTGTATGACTGAGTGGAAAAAGAACTTGTAATGCTGCTTGGGTAACTCTCCAGGGCGGCGATTCTCCTCGTAGCGGTAAAAAGCACCCTGACCTACGACTGACTCAAAAAACGAAAGGAGGTTCTGGGATTTGGCGAGAACAATGTCAATGTCAATGGAGAATCGGCTTGGTTTTCCAAGCAACAGTGTCAGGGATGTGCCGCCCTTAAAAATGAAATTCAGCCCACTCAATCGCAGGTTTTCGACCAAGGTCAGAGCCATGATCATCTTTTCGATCAAGATCGGATCCTTGCCGGCTGCGATCTTCCGAGTCTGCATGATCCATTCTTTGGTTCGGGATTGATTCAATATCATTGTCCGCTTTTCCGTTTCGTTTCAAGTTGTATTCCTGTTTTAGTCTGTATAAATTCCTGTAATGTCTTCTCGGCATTCCTACGGCGGGCATATCGAAACATAGTCCTTTGATTCAACCAATAGGTATTAAAAGCATTTTCGTAGATAGTTGATAATTCCGCACCTTGGAAAGCAAAGAATATGTTTTCATTTATCAGGATATCCACAAGGATCTTCTCCAGTTTTGGAAAAGGGATATTGTTATGCGTCGTGCGAGGAGACTCTGAAACCAAAGGCAGCACAATGATTGGACTTGCTTGTGGAAGAACATAATTTTCCATCAGGCTTCGAGTAGGATCCAGAAAAACCCGGCCTGCAAATTTTTCAATCAATCGGTTAAAAACCGATTCGCAAGCATCTTTTTCAGATTCGATAATAATCGAGTTTTGCCCGGGCTGATGCGTCATGAACTCATGCAGGATTCTTAGTTTCCCAGCATAAGTAGTCCAGATATGGAAATGTTTTTTGAAGAATTTGATGGATGGAAGAAAGCTCCTTAGAAGGTGAATGAAGAAACTTTCTCTTGTTAACTTCTTGTCCTTTAAGCGCATACATCCCAGATCCCAGAGGAACGAGGATGTGTTCCTTTTCCAGAGCATACAGAACGCGCCTAAAAAATCGCTCATTGAAATCCTGTGTACGGATTCGATAAAAGCCTCTTAAGTCATTTTTGGCAATGGAAACGCGCTCAGAAAAGGTGGCTTTCAATTCCGGGAGATACAATTGAGTAGAAGTATCTTTCATAGTAACCTCTTTCGTAAAACGGCACTATTTCTAAAAAAGTGCCGCTTTACGAAACAGGGCTACTATACCAGAAAATATGCATAACCGCTAACAGAAAATACAAATCATCCTTTGGATTGTCTAAAGATTATTATCCACAGGGCTGCCTCTCATATGTGCAGTATGAACATATTGGCCGGTTTATGCCAGGTAGCGGCGCAATACCTGCAGATCTGAATGCCCATCAACTTTTGCAGAGCGAAGATGCCCACTCCATTGCAGCACACAACATGATCAGGCGGAACCGCGTGGTTTACAGTATATCGAACTGCCCACGCTACAAGTGGGCAGAGGAGAGATTTTGATTCCTAACTGAACCTTTAAACCCTTCCCAATCGTTGTAAACTCCACAGTGGTGACATTTTTGTCATGGTTTTTTCTGTAAGGTATACCGATCTTTACGCGTCAGATTTTAGGATTAACATAGCCTATTTTTCTTTGAAAATAGGCTCATTCTCTTCAAAAATGGGGCAAAATCAGAGGGCTGGGAAGATTCGAGCTTCCGACCAAGCGAGTAAAAATCGCTTCCCTAATCAATAAGGGTTACCAGCGTCTTCACGCAATAAATGATCGCATTTTTTCATCATGGTTTACTCTGTAAGCTAGACCAAATGTTTGCATGTCCGATTGAAGAATCAAAACAGCCTATTTTCCGCTGAAAATAGGCTGTTTTGATTGAAAAACAAGGTAAAAAAGTGGGCCCGGCAGGATTCGAACCTGCGACCAAGGGATTATGAGTCTCCTGCGCTAACCACTGCGCCACGGGCCCCGGTATCTATACGAACCCAAGGCTTAAGAGCAAGCGACATGGCGATT
>CAWAGT010000007.1:0-182146 GCA_963781625.1 uncultured Chloroflexia bacterium
ATGCAGTTCTCACGGAGCTTCTCTACCGTGTCATCATCGGCCTCGTAGTTGTATTCACGACCGCCATCCACCATGTAGGTATTGATCCACGCCGGCAGATCTTGTTCCTCGAGCGGCTTGTGATGCTTGCGAAGGATGATGATGTCAGTCACAACCTGGGTGCCGGCATTGGCAACAAAGGCAGTATCCGGCAAGCGGACAGCTGCCAGCAATTCGGCGTGCCTGGCGAGGTACTGGCGGATCGAGCTATTCTTCTTGTCCAGGGTAAAGCGGGAGGGTGATGAAAGCGATGATCCCATTCGGCTTCACGAGAGACAGGGCCTTTACGAAGAAGTAATCGTGAATGTTCTTCTTGAGTTCCGATTCCTTGATATTGCGATCAACCACAGGGTAGTTTCCGAACGGGACATTCGAGATGACGAGATCGAATTGATTTTCCAAAAGACGGACATTTTCAAAGGCATCATTGAAAACCACGTTCTTGCCTTCCATGTTCGGGTGGAGGTTTTTCAGGATTTGGGCTGTGAGTTTATCCAATTCGATTTCGACCCAGCGCGTGGTTGTGTGTATGTACTCCGGGGAAGCACTCTGAAAGTGACCGATGCCGGCCGACGGATCCAGGATCCGGGGCACAGAGAGTTTGCCTGCACCCATGCGAAGCAAGCCGCCCAGATCCCGCGAATGATGGAGAGTGATGTGTAATGGGCGTTGAGCGTGCTGGCTCGCAGGGCAGCAAATTCTTCGTCCGTGACCGCTTCCACCACATCCGAATATCGGGCAGACAGAACAGAAGCATCTCTATACCCCACATAATGTGAGATCAGTTCCTGTTCTTCCTGGGTCTGTTAAGCGTCCCTCTTTCTCAATCTCTTTGACCAGCTCGATCACGGCAAGGTTTGTGTCCGCCTTGCGCTTTGCTGATCCCAGGAACAGATTGACGTCTGATGGGAAGTAGAAGGTCGTGGGTGTGTCAACCACCGTTACTTCCATTGTCGTTGGTTCGATAGCGTTCATAGTTGCGATAGACCTCCTGGTCCTGTTAGGAAATCGAAAGCCGCCCTCAAACGAGAGCGGCTTGTGTTTTCCTGATGAAAATGGTTGGCGATTGTCGGCGTTTTCGCAAGTAATCGCCAATTGAGTTGTGGGTGCGAGCAAGACCCAGCTCAAGACGCATCTTGAAGCGTTTTGCGTACAGATGCTTCCGATAGATCCTGGTGGTTGTTTTATTGACCTTTGCCTTGCCATAGGTGTTGAAGTGCTGTTCCAGCTTCTTAACAGCTTCCTCGATGCCGGCAGCAAAGGATCGATCGTGGAACCATTGGCGCTTCTTACCAGATTCTCCAGCGACCCCGCCATGCACTGTATATACAGCGTAGAACTGTACAAACATGGAACCATCCCGGATATCGATATGGATCTTTCTTGATCAGATAGTTCCAGAACAGCTCGCGCCGCGATCCTTTTGGTATTGTCATTGATATTTTCTTCTTTCAGGCTACTGTGATTTCTCTGGATGATTGAGCTGGTAAAGCATAAGTGTTGATTGCCGTCCTTTTTTTCAGATTAAATATTTCGCCCAGGAACTCCGAGCAAAAGTCATCACCTCCGGCGTACTCATTTTGGAAATCCGTTATCCTGGGATTGCACAGCGGGCAAAAGCGTGCTGCGTGTTTCTGGTTCTTGAGGTTTTTTTCAAAACCCTGTCCATCCACACGCCAGGTGCGGATCACGATCCACGGAATACCGAGTTGAGTAATTGCCCGCATCAGCCTGGCTCCCGTTCCGTCCCGGTGAGAGGCAATACGGAATTCGAGGCATTTGCTGAAGCCGATGTAATGTCCGGCGTGATGAAGCTTGTGCTTGAAATGGATCAGATAGACGTACATTTGCATTGGTGGTCTCCAAACAAAAGAAGGGCTGCCCGGTGTGAGCAGCCCTTCTTTTGTTGCTAAACGTATTTATCGATTTATGGTTGGATTAGATATACCCGGTGGTATGGTCAAGTACACCGTCTATCACGAAGATCACAAGAACCATGCCGGCGTGCCTGACCTCACGAACTTACAACAAAGAATCCTGACGCCCCTTGAAGATGGACGGGAGCGGAACGCTGCGTTTCGACAATTTTTGCCACCAACCGGCGAGGAAATTACGCGGATCATCGAAGCGGCTCGCGGGCAGTGCGCTGTAGACATGGATCTGAAACTGTTGTTTGAATTCATTGTGAACGGCGGCGTGGGACGTGGACTTGGAGTACTTCGATTTATTGGACAGGTGTAATGCATCAGCCACAATACTGACCATATCCTGGATCTGTTTGGCTTGCTGGGAATTTATGGTCTCTTCGCCGATAATCTTTGTCTCAACCGCCCCTAAACGGTTATCCAGGTCGCCGATGACCAACCCAAGGCGACTAAGTTCATCATCCAGGTGACCATTCAGCATATCTACTTTCCTTCGCAACTGCTGGGCGGCTTCAAAAATCTCTGCTACCTGCCGGTCGGCGGGAGGCATGGACGCATTGATCTCGTCCAGAATTTCCTTCGGGAATGTTTCAGAGCGATACAGCAGCCAGAGCGACTGGGCAAGATCCCTTTGATAGCGAATGAGCCTTTCCCGTAATTCCTCCCGTACTTTTAACACCTGGATCATTCCCAGCCAGAGGTGCAGAATGTGGATATCGATAAACAAAACCTCTTTCTTCTGTGTGCTGTCACGATAGGGTGTATCTATCACAATAGAGACGCAACGATCTTCAATCGCCGGGTGCTGCTGTAATTTGCGCCTTTGGCTTGTTGAATTAAGCCCCAGGTGTTCACACATGTGATCCAGACGGATATACCAGTGTCCGTCATCTGCCATATGGACCTCAATGGTCGTGCCATAGAACTGAAAGGGAAAACTATTGGTAATTTGTGGCATGTTGTGCTCCTTGTCTTATGTCATTAAAAGATGAGGTGTCATATGGCACCTCATCTTTTGCTGTATTTTCAAGATAGAAAGTCATATGACTTTCTATCTTTTGCGGTGTAGTTGAAGAGATGAAGAGACGTACGTCTTTCTATCTTTCCATTCTAGTTTTTCAATCGTTGGGGTGGTATCACCGTCAATTGACCGACCTGAGTGCCAGAGGGCATTGCTCTTGATGCCAATCTCAATAGGTCGGGGCTCTGCGGTTTCCCCCATGCTCTTCTTCAAACATTGGCTCATTCTCCTCGTCAAGAATTGCCTGTTCAACGTCCTCCTGATGGTCGTAGTCTTTTCCTCCGCACTTTCTGCAGAGACAAACTCCATTTTCTTCAAGTAATCTGTGAGAATTCGGGGCGAGTTGTAGACGAAGGTCGTACCGGAGTTGAGGCTGACATAGGCGCAATGGTGCTGCAGATCCTTCGTACCGAGCAGTTTCATGAGCATCGCTGATGCCGTGGAGGCTATGGCGTGATTGATACTCAAGCCCTGTTCATCGACCAGCGCAATGTCGGCGCAGGACATTCCGGAATAATCCAGTTCTTGCTTTGTTGCTTTCTGCTTCTTCCTGCAGGATCCCGGGAAACTGCACACTGGGCAGCGGGGTCCACGTGGTCATGGATGGGAACCGCAGGGGAGATAGCTCACGGGGAGACAAACCTCTGCCGACTGAAACTTGTCCTGCAGTTTTGATGTTGCCGCAGTCCAACCACCAGCCAAAGTTTTGCGAGCAGACTGTGGCCACATCCTGCCGCGCTGTGTTGTTGTCAACGCAGGTGATGAAAACCGGCATGCTGCTATCGCCATAACGATCGCCGAGATTGTTGCGGTATATACCCTCCGCTGAGAAGGAAAGAGGGAGAGTGACGATCTCTAGTCCCCAGGCAAGTCCCATAACGACGGGCAAGCGTTTCCGCTTTGTTGGACCCAATCTCTGCTTCGCAGAAGTTTTGCCGGAAGGTGTTTTTCTCCTCAACTGTATCGAAGTCCCAAAACGCCAGTCTGACGTTGATATGATGGACTTCTTGCAGGATTTTCGCAATACGCGCCAGGTGGGGAGCAAGCCAGGATCCGCTACCACCGCATCCGATCAGATGGATGGTGATGCTTTTGACGACCGGCAGTAAAATGGAACGCGGGTACAGAGCGTCTTCATTCAGCGCGGACGATATCCTCAAGGAGGATGTCAGGTTCCGTAACTTCTTCTTCCGTGATGATTTGAAAATCTTCTTCCTTGAAAGTTGTTTCGTCATAAATTACTTCTCCTTTGCCAAAGTAGGCATCCCGAATTTCTTCGGGTAGTTCGAATATCATGGATGCTGGAATGTCCCAGTAATTGCCGTATACGCCCACGCGGACACGAACCTCGGGTCTCTCGTTCACTTTCCCGATCACAGCAAATACCCTGAAACCTTGCTCGTCTTTATCGTCGGTGGGGCTGAAGAACGGCTCCATGAGGGCGTGACTGTGCAAGTCGATCAGCGCCTTGGTGCCCATTGGATCGCGTTTGTCCACGGGATATACACTGGCGGGGCGGCAGACCTGCAAGGGAGCATCCACATTCCATATTCTGTTGATCGTGATCGAAGTTGAACCAGAACAGTATTTCGTTCGGCAGGTTTTCCCTTGATGCCTGCAAGATGTGATGCATCAAGATCGCCGGCACACGAGGCAGATTTACAAATGATTCGAGCGAGGGCAGACCAGCGATAATCGCTCTCGAGGCGGGGATCAATACCTCCAGATCGTCACGCTTTGCGTACAGGAAAACGCCATTTCCCGCCATGATGTAGGCATACAGACAATCCGGAATGGGGGGCAGCTGACCGTCATCCTGCACGATCAGGTGTTGAACAAGTTTGAACATGTCAATCTGACCCGTATTTCAAGAGCCGGTCGATGCAGAGATCTACCGAGATAAAATCGGCTTTAGCAAGTTCTTTGAAGGGGAACGTGGTGGCTTCCTCGCGAGAGAGCCGGCGAAGCAGGTCCAGAACGTTGTCGGGATAGCTCCTGCATTTCTTCGTGGCGATGTGCTCGTTGAACACGGTTCCGAAGAACATTTGCCAAATGCGCTCGATGTTGTTCGCGCTCACTTTGGGGACCTTGTGGCTGCCCCAACAGATGCGCCCGTTGTCATAAATATTCGGGAACGGCGCTTTATAGACCGGGAGCTTCCTATCGAACTTTTTATTGGGGAGTGTCCACAGATAGTATCGGGAACCCCAGCCCATAAACAGAGTAGCCGGGATGGGGACTTTCAGCTTTTCACCTTTGTCCGTCACAATGTCGATCATTTGTGCGCGTGCTGCGTAAACGACCCATTCGCCGCGCGGATTGCTTCCTGCTCGCAGGACACCTGCGGGTAGCCATCCGGTATCCTGCTGGTGACCCTCTTTGAATGCCAGGAAGGCGGCTTCATTCGTGATGAGCTTGCTCTGGATCTTGTCATCCTGTTGCCAGGTGAACATCAACTCCCGTGATTTCAAGAAGCTGATACTTGCCACAGCCTCGGTGCCCAGATAACTGGTTGTTTGTGTTTGGTTTTTAGCCATGCTACTTATTGACCTTTCTTTCCCTGGGATGTAGAGAACTAATGTATGCGTTTAGGAATAGTGTGAAGATATCCGACCTCGTTTCAAGAATGTCGTAAGCCTCGTCCAATTGTTTTCGAATCTTTGGGACTTTCAGCCAATCCTCGTGGACGGCAATCAAATCCTTCTCGCTGATCGTGATGGGCATCCACATTTCGGGATCGAAGTCATAGAATACATTGCCGGTCGAGCCGTCGAAGGCTTCCAATAGGGTTGCCAGAGTTTGGCATCCATGTTTCTTGAGCCGCCTCCTGAGTTGACTGATGTCTATGTAACAATCCTCCGGGATCACTGGAACGTCCGGGATGTCCCACTGATAGGTATCGCTGCAGAATCTCCAGGCGGCGTTCGCATCCTGGAGCATTACGTTCCCCCATATGATGCCCATCATGATGGTGAAGCTTCCAGCCCGACTCAGTTCATCGAGCCGGTCCATCATCTCGTCAAACTCGTCCCAATGGATTCGGTATCCCATCCATTCGATCGGTATGGTGTGGTCGGCGCCGAAGTCCGCGCACTCCTCGTCCAGCCAGAACTCGTCCAGGTGGAACAAGTTATCGTTGATCAGTCTGGCGATCAGGTTCGAGTTGACGTTCCCCTGGTTATCGACCTGTCTCAATCGTGGTGTCCGTATGTCCTTGAAGAATTCCTGCAAGGTTTTCGTTACTCGTTTCCTGTAGCTTTTCGGATGTATCCTGGCGATGACTGAGATCACCTGCAGGGCTACATAGACTTCAGTGAGCGCAGCATCAGCGAAGCCGTAGGAAGGCGGGTTCAGGCGTAACAACGTCAATCTCGCCTTTTCCAGCAAATCGTGTCTTTGTATTGCAAGTGCCATGAGATCGCCCTAAAAACCCGCGGGCACAACCCTGGCGGCCTGCGGGGAGGTTTCGATCAGTGAATTCACGACCGTTTTGAAGGCATCATCCTGCTTTTCGCCGGCTTTGAAAGCTGCCTCGATCCGTTTCTTCATTTCCAGGATTTGATGCGGCTGGTAGCTGGCGATTTCTTTGCTCATCTGTTCAACATCAAGGAAAGTTCTGATCACAGCATTCGTCCCATCGGCTTCGGAGGCGATCAGTCTGGCGATAACTGGTGAAAAGGAGGAGCCGGGGTTGCCGGCTCCTTTTGGTGCGTGTGTCTTGGTGACAGTGATCGTCACCACGCCATCCTTTGGTTCGGAGCGTTCGAGCTTTGCAGTGTCAATGTAGGGAATTACCGATGCGAGCGAGCGTTTGATGAGATCGTCATCCGTGGCGATACTGGCAGGCAATGGGAAGGTCTGTCCAGTTTCCTGCACGTTGAGCATGTAGACTGGGTTTGTGGTTGGAGTGGTGTTTGTTGTTTGTTCCATGGGATCACCTCGCTAGAATAGTTTCATTTGGTCTTGACTGGTGTTCTTATTGGCGCCTGACGCACTTACCGATGCGGCTGGCTTTGATGTTGCTGACTTGTTTGTAGGCTTGACTGGTGTGGCAGTCTTTGCCTTGGCGTTCTTCTCGATGTTCTTCAGCGCGCGGTCGGGCATCAGCGCCTTGAGTTCCTCAAGCATGGCAACGATCGGGGCAGGGAAGGGAAGATTGGATTCGACGCCTTCCTGTACGATGGGCGTGTCAGTGGACACGCGGACCGATGCAATGATGGGGCGCTCCGGCGTGTTCTCGGGTTTCGGCAGGAGAACCACGGCAGCATTGACCGGGCTTGTGGGCCAGATGCTTTGCAAGGCCGCCATCACACTGTTGATCTTTTCAGGGAGCGGAACTTCCTCAAGAGGAAATTCCCTTACGATGGGCTCGTCCTTGTGGTTGTGTACACTGACACTCACTTTCTTGTCGGGCAGGAGCGAATACCCAACCGTGATCGTGCATCTGTTCCATTCGTAGGGATCTAGAATGAGTGGGTTGGGGGGCGGCTCTTCGCGTTTGTAGGCGGCGGGTTTTCCCGGGAGCGCTTTCGCAAGTTGAGCTTTGGGGGCTGTATCGATCTCCTCAATACTCTGAGGAGCGATGGAAGTTTCGCTCTCCTCTGTAGGAGGTTGGTTTGTTGCCTCAGCTTCCACCTTTTCAGGAATGGCTTCCGGCTGGGCAGCTTCAGGCGGTTCGGTCTCAACCTGATCGGTTGGGTCAAGTAGTTTTTCCATAGTGGATATACTCCTTTGCTCTATTGGAATCAGAAGCGCCTCCAAAACTGGAGGCGCTTCTGATTCGGTTATTCAATTTCAAATCTACAGACATGGATAGGGTGGCGTTTGTTCGTTTGTGATCACCACATCGTCAGCGTCCAGGCATCCGATCTTCCCGGCAATGCTTTCATTGACGATGATGCGAATCATCCAGAGTTCTGCCATTTCCTGGGCAATGGTTCGGAAGAACAGCAACCACTCTTTGATGAGTGGATAAGGATTGATTTCGGGGTCATTCTCTCGGAAGATATTGATCACGAAATCCCTGTCCTGGAGATTGGGGAAATGCACCGCCAGCACCAGCGCGTCACCGCAATGATCCAGACGAAACTCAAGCGCCCAATGCTTCCAATAAGCCAGGCTCGCAATCTCTCGGACGACGTGCATGGAAAGACCGATGTAAGAACCCGGCAGCGCCCAGGTAAGTTGAACGAACTGGATGTACCCCCGCAGGCAGGAAAGTTTGTCACCGGAGTCCATGCCCATATCTTCCAGGCTAAAGGCGGCTTTGGAAAGGACCTGTTCATTTGTCATGCGGGCGTTTGTCAGAACCGGGTACAGATCCTGATCGAGATCAATGAGCCCGTGGAAAGAAGTGATCCTGACATCGACTGCATTACCCTGCACGAATGTCGTCATGCTGACAGGCTTGGTCATTCCTTCGACGGACTAGATCCCTTCTTTCCCATTCGGGTGTCGGTATCGTTCGAGGAGCAAAGCCAAAGTTTCATCCGGGCAGGTGCCATGATCGAACCATCGTAAGGTAACCAATCGGTTCGGCAGTTGGGGTGTGTTGGAATTGTTATTGTTCATGTGATCTCGTTTCGCCTCTACAGTTCTTTATTCTTCATCCACCACTTCAACCAGGATATCCGGTTGGAGAAGGCGCGGCTCATGCAGTTTGCGGTAGGTAGGTTTGTCCACGATCAGATGGATTTGCCAGCGCTGGGCATGGTCTTGTACCAATCGGCAGAAACATTCGAACCACTTTTGCACGCCGGCATGCAACTCCCGTTGATCACGGAAGACAGCCAATATGCAGTCGAACTCGAGCTGTTTGGGAAAGTGTGCCATTACCACTATGCTACTGCCAGTTCTCCCGATGCGAAATTCCAGTGGGTAATCCTTCCAGTAGGCCAGGTACGCAATCTGTTCGGCGACGGCGTGGGAGCATCCCACATACCCACCCTGATTGGATGCCCTCTGGGAACTTTGGATGAAATCAACCAGGGCGCGGAGTCTCTCGCCGGCATCCCGGTCCAGGGTTGCGAGGCTGAATGAGCTGTGGATCCGGATGTTGCTTTTATCAGCGGACGACACTACAACCGGCATGAAATCCTTGACATCAATCAATAGGGAAGGATCATGGCACAGGTTCGATGTGATCATAGTGGGAACATGTAGAGCGAGTGATGGTTGAGATTTAATTTGATAGATCATAGGTATCATTTCCTCTCGGTGTTTATAGAAAAGTTGTTGTTGGTATTTACATTTTTCTTTCAGGATGGATCGGTCACCTAGAACAATTTCAACTGCCCGGCTTCTTGAACAGGTAAGTGGATTTCAATGTGTATCGGCGTTGGGTCTACCACCAACTCTCCAGTGTCAGCAGCGTTGGTGAGGGGTAAGACACCGTATCGATGCTGCAAGAGCTTGAGTGTCGCGTGCTCTTTCTGCTCTGTCTCTGACTGCAGATATCCGGCAACCTGGTCATGAATGTTGTTGTCTCGTATCCACTGCACCAGTTTGATTTCAACGTCGGACCATGTGAATTGAGGCTGACCAATGCCAACCAGCCAGGTCGTTGCGATTGTCTCCACCCAATGAAGACATTTATTTGCATCCTCGAACCAGGTGCAATAGAAGCCGTCAAGATCATATTCAGCACAGTGACCAAACATGTTATGCAGCTGCCGGTAGATTTCCTTTTTGAACGAGTTGCGTTGAAAGCCACCGAGAATAAACTTTGTGAACTTGTTTGCCCATTTGGCTTTGTCTTCCGCGGTGGCAAATTTCGTGCTGGTGAAATCCTTCGCTGTGAACTCGGCGGGCTTGCCGCTTAATTTGATTGGTTTTCCTTCAAGATCTTGCATACGTTATTTCCTTTCTGCTGTGAAAAAGCCCCTGCTGGTCAGGGGCTTTGGATTCAGTATTTGATTTGGAAAGATACGGACGATCCTTGTCATAGAGTCGCCCATTGACAATGTTCGGCATTCTGCTTGCTTATGCAACCACTTCTGCGGGTTGATCAACATTCACAGCGACCGGTGTAGCTTCCACAGCCTCCGCTTCTTCAATCTTCTTTTCAACGGGCGGGTTCTTCGGCATGAACAGGATACGAAGATCGCCTTCCCTGGCGCATAAGGGTTTCCTGGTGTCGAGGAAAAGCACTTCGGGGCTGTCTGCGAACAGTCCCATGCCCTCGCCCAGGAACTGGGGATCGAGGAAGATGGCGATCTCACCCTCAACCTTGCTGATGGTGTTGTTGTAGCTGGCGGTCTGTGACTTCGCGCGCAGGTAGAGGTTTCCGCTGTCCGTGTGGAGCGCAACGGTATCGGCGCCCAGGGTCCTGGCCTGGCGGGCAGCCTTGCTCATCGTGCCGGCATCGAGCGTGAACTTGATGCCACTCGCTGCGAACATGCCATCGAAGATCTTGGACAAAGCCGGATACTTGCTGGCATCATTGACCGGCGATGTGATCTTGACCATGTTGCCGCTGTCATCCGCCTCGAAGGTCACGCGCTTTTCGGAAGCTTTGACCGTGACGGTCGCGCGGGCGGAGACGGCGCGCATCCAATTGACCAGGGTGAGCGGGAGCAGGATGTTTGCGGTTTCGCCACCAACTGCCTTCACGCACGCCGCGGCGCGGAAGCTGTCGGTAGCCCAGGAGGAGGTTTCATTCGGTGTGATGTTCATCAGAACTGCGGCGTAGGCGAGGGCGATGTCCGAGGCGGCGCAGCTGCCAACACGGAGCAGGTCGAGCAGGTCCTGACCGTTGACCGTCAAAACCTGCTTTGAGTCCTTGTCCTCGAACTCGGGCAGAGTTTTATGGATGCCCTTGAGGGTGACATCCACCGAACCGCTCTGCACCTGCAGACCGTTCTTGCCGGAGGCGGAGAGAGTAACGGCGCCGTTCATCGAACTGACCAGGCTGGCGAAGGCCTGCGCCTCGATCGTGGCATCGAAGGCGCTGCCTTTGTCCTCCGCGGGGATGATGGCGAGAATGCCCATCAAGCCATTGAAGCAGCGGACGGAGAGCTTGCCGGTTTCAGCCTGGACATGTACCATCTGATAGGGCTCTTTGCCACTTGCGCGAACGACGGTGCTGAGAGCCTTGGCGAGAGATGCAGACGGGACGGATGAGTAATTTGATTTAGCCATGGTGGGCCTCCTGTTGAATTGAATGTGAATTTTGGATAGAAAGAAAGGCCGCCGAGCAAAACTGCTCGGCGGCCTTAGTGATATTCGCCACAGTGTAGCGAGTGTACTCGCCAGACTGGTCGGCGATTTGAATGACCCCCTGCTCGCGGAGATGATCAAGGTAGATCGCAATCTCCTGATGCGGCGGGGTCTGGTGATTGCTCTCATTCTCCCGGATGTGGTTCATGATTTGAACGCAATCGAATGGTTCGCCTTTCGGCTGCGAGAATACCGAGTCGATCACAATCAAGCGCTGCATTAGCTCCATTGCGCCTCAATCAGGACTTCTTGAATTTGGCAAACGGGTTGATCCCCGGCACCGGTTTCGCCCCCGGCGGCAACGGAAGACTGGATGGAACAACAGGCACTGCCGGCTTTTTGGACGTTGGCAGCGCAGGCCGGGAAGTGCTGGGAACCACAGGCATCGCTGGACGAGTTGAGAGCGCCACCGGGATAGCGGTTGCTTTCAAGGGTGTATCGGCTTCTGCTGGCGCGGGCTTGACCACGCGATTGGCTTTCTTTTCCGTGATCGAGAGTGAGTTGATTGATACATCGAGGTAAGAGGCACGAACCTCTCGATCCTTTGTGTAAAGGTTGACCCTGCCTTCTTTCGAACCAGCCAGGCGACCGCTCAACAGCACCCGGTCGCCTTCCTTAACGTTTTCAGCGGTCCACACCGCGAAGGTTCCTGCCTGCTCCGCAGTGGGTTTATCGCTTGTGACTTTCTTCCCCCACACGGTCGCATCGAACCAAAGTTTTTCTTCCGGGCCCCTGGACCAGCATGCCGCAAACTTCGCCAGGAACGTATTGTTCCTGGTGTAGTCGGCCCTCGCGTCTGACCCCACGAATGCCTCCAGGAAGATCACTTGCTGTAAGGGATGTAGATCGAGCGCGCGCACGTTTGTGTTTCCGGTGACGGCGAATCCCTGGACGGTCAATTGCAGGTTGGCAGCCGTGGTGACCTGCTGTTGGTCTACAAAAGTCAACATGCCGTCTGCGGTTCCAGACAGGCGACCAGTGAGCAGAACGATGTCACCCTGCTTGATCTCCGCCGCGCGCAGAGCGAACAGGCCCATTTCTTCCGCGGTGGGGTTATCAGTCGCAACTTCGTTGCCCCACACAAAGGCGCTGATCAGGATATTGTGTTCAGGATCCCTGGTCCAACAGACGGGGATTTCCGTGTAGAAGTGAGGACGACCAAGCGCCCGTGCCTGCTCATCCGTTCGCACATGGTATTGCGGGGTCGCATCTTCCTGGGCGATACCTTCAATGGTGATCTGTTGTTGCAACATCTATGCACCTCCCTGGGAATTTGTAGCCCACTGGATGAGAACCTCTCTTGTGGGTGGGACATAACCATGAACCTGCACGAACGCCTGAAAGCCCTCTGCTTCCCCGTCGAAGGCATTGGGGAGTTCGCCATTGCCGTACATCAGCTCGCCGGTGGCGGCCTGTGCGGTAGTTGATGCAATGACCGGTGTCTGTGGTACAGCGTTTTCAGTGTTGATTACCATCGCCGAACCAGCTGGGACATCGATCGGGAAGCGGACCACCATGATGACTTGCATAGTGACGCTGAACATTCCCGTTCCCACCTGGGCGACCGACAGGTTAGAAACGCTGGGTGGGGCGACGATCTCGGGTTTGATGATTGGCGTATTGTTGTTGGTTTGGGTCATAACGACCTCCTTCAAATTGGGATTTGATGCAGTTGATTGAATGGGGATTCGCTTAGAGCTCATCGCCAGGAGCGAGAGCTGTGAAAGATGCGATTCCATAATGGAGTCGCATGATTCGTTTAGAACTCGTCGCGGGGAGCGAGAGCGCGGGAGATCAGCTTGTCTTCCTGCTTCCAGCGGTAGGCAACAATAACCACATAGCCATGCCACAGGATGTACAGGAGGATCAAAGCCAACGCGATCTGGACGAGGATTTCGAAAGCGTTCATCAAAAAAGCCTTCAGTCGGAACCCCCAGCGTTCACGCATGGGGAGACGACTGTATCTCCTTTCTTAGAATATTTGTGCTAAAACACACTTGTGCAGCGAACAATCCGTTTTCCACTTCTTCCCACATCGGAACAAGAATCGGTTCTGTTTGAAACCATGCAGCAATACACTGCATGCTTCAATGCAGTCGCTGCATATGGTTGGAAGAGGAGTGAAAAGAATGGCGGGGCACTACATAAAGCGACCTACTATCCATTGCGAGCAGACCACCCTCAATTGCCTGCGCAACTGGTAATTTCTGCCAGAACAAAAGCTGCGGAAGCGGTCAAATCGGCGTTGACTTGGAAAGTGCAAAGGGAGAGGGAGTATCCCAAGAAGGTTGCAAAGGCCCTTGCTCGCGGTAAACCTACTCCCACGTTCAAACCAGTGCAGTGTCCCCAAAGCACAATCTGCGCCATTCGTTATGACCAACGTTCGTATAGGGTGCACGGGGATTGCGTTTCGCTGGCAACAATTCAAGGCAGGCAAGCCTTGGCGTTGTATCTGTATCCTTATGCTCTTCGTTTGTTGGAGCAGAGCATCAGCTTCGACAGCGCCGACCTGATCTATCGTAAGGGCAGGTTCTGGCTGCATATGGTCGTGACCATACCTGAGGCAGAGTTCGTTCCCAATGGGGATGTGGTCGGTGTAGACTGCGGGATCACCCGTCCTGCCGTCGCATCGAACAATCAATTTTTTGGTAAGTGTTCCTGGAAAAACACGGAACGCCGGTACTTCCGATTGAAGCGTGCGCTTCAGAGCAAAGGCAGCGATAGTGCGAAGAGGCATCTGAAAAAGCTCGCGCACAAAGTCTCTCGGTTTCGCTTGAATTGCGACCACGTTGTCAGTCGGCAGTTGGTTCAATCCGTTTCTCCTGGCACAACAATCGTGATTGAGAAGCTCAAGGAAATACGCTCCACTACGAAACAACGTAGCCAGCAACAAAGGCGAGCAATGCACCAGTGGTCGTTCAACCGCTTGCGCGACTTGCTTGTCTACAAGGCGGAAGAGTGTGGTTGTGCAGTCATTGGTGTTGACCCACGTTGCACCTCTCAGCGCTGTTCTCTTTCTGGTCATATTCATCGTTCCAATCGTCGCTCTCAATCTCGTTTCAAGTGCCGGAATTGTGGTTTTGAACTCAACGCCGATCTCAACGGCAGTCGCAACATTGCTGTGAAGTACCTTGCCAGCGTTGCTATAGCTGATGCTGGCGGGCTGATGTCAACCAGCCTATTGTGGGCCGCAAGGACCTACAAGCTCCCGCTTTCAGGCGTGGAGTCGTTGACTGTTTCTCCAGAGTTATGAGATTGAGATTTGTTTTGGGGATTGAACGAGTGGGTCAAGCGTCTTAGTCGGTTTCTTCTTCCAACTGTTCTTCTTGAAAGCCGATGATATGCTTTAAGAGTGGACGGCAATCCATCCAAATGATCATGAGGCAAGTGAAGAACATCCATCCAGCGTTACTTGGCAGCCTGATAGCCACGGAGAAACTGCTCAGCCAGAAAGAGCAGAACGGCCGCAAGGAATATTTCTCGCGGTTTTATTTCCATATTACGTTGTTTCTAGATCGTCGATATTTCAGCGTCCGGGTTTTGTTCGCATGCGGCGAGATACTTTCGTACGCACTCAACAAAATCATCCAGGGTTTCCTGAGCAGCCCCGAAATGTCCGGGCACGCTTTCCAGCAGCTCGAGACCGATCGTCAATGGGCTGAGCAGTTGTTCAGCCTTCGAAATGCCGAGTTCATTGGGCTTCCAGATGTAATCCAGGATCCCGACTTTTTCGGCAATGGGTTTGTAGCAGGTTGGAACGTTCAGGTAGAAAACGTTGACCGCCCTGACCGCTTGCAGGTTGATGTCAAGTGACCTAAGCACTTCCTACGAGATTTATTTTGTGGGGAATGAGCTTTTGAATATGTACCTCCTGGAATTTGATTGAATTGTTTGGATTAAGCAGATACGCCCTGGTCTGAGGACCAGGGCGCTTTAGCTATCAGAGCAGTTTTTTCTTTTTGTGTGATACCTCCGCAGGAATCAAAACGCCCAAGCAGGGCGTTTGAGAATTAGGTTAGTGACACTCCCCTGGCACTCAAGGGGCGGGGGCATCTCGTTATGCACGAGCCACTTGCTCTATGCCAAAGAGACTACGCAATGCAATAACGCCATGCGCCACGATACCTTCACCTGGATGGCGACCGCGGTTTTCACCTTGTCGAAGACTTTATTTTTGGCTGCACTCGGACAGGCTTCTTGGGTTTGAATGAAACCTTTTGGTGTTTGCTTTTTCGTTCTGCTTTTTTTAAATCCTCATACATTGCCTGTAAGTCAAAGTTAAATTTCGCCGCGTATGCTTCTCGATATTTACGGACTTCATCTACAATTTCATCTTCCCACATAGTTACACCTCCGTTAACTCTTCTGGGGTACAGATTACTGGTGGTTCATAACCGCGCTGACGACATGTGTCTGCAATTGCATTTCGAATAACAGCATTAGCCAAATGTTTTAGATTCCACGTTAGCAGATAATCCATTCCTTGAACCGTTGCAATAGCAATATGAAGGGCGTCTGCTGCTGCTTTTTGAGGAACAACACCCTCAGATACTAAGGCCTGTGCCAGTGAAACTGCCTCGGGGGTAACTTCAATGATGGGAAGGGAAGCTAGCATTTCCAGTCGCCGCTTGATGGCGCCCTCATCGCCTTCGCGCGCCTCTTGCAAGACGATTTGTGAAACGAATAGATCAAAGTTGCCTTTACGCCTTTCCCACCATTCTTGCGTTAATTGTTGGTGAGCCGCAGTAATAATATCCCGGCTAGGGCGCGCTGCAAAATAACTTACAAATGTTGTTTCAAGATAAACTTTTGGTTTCATATTTTAGGTGAGTATCCCTTTGCGGCAAGTCAAGCATAGTGAGGAATATCCTTTAGTATTATAGAACTTTTCTCAATATTTGGAAAATCTGTAGCGGACAAGACTAACCTGATTCCTTTTTATAGGCTCGTATAACAAGCCTCATGGTTATTACGCCGAGAAATGACGATAGCGTCAGATTCCAATGTGAACGCAGAGCACCGGGCACAACTTTAATAGATCCTCCTGGGATAGATTGCTCTATATTTCCATTTGCCCGCTCACAGCATCCTCGAACGCCGCCTCCAACCAATCGTCTTCCCGGGCGTGATTGATAATTTGGGATTCTCCAATCACAGGAACTGGTTTGCGCTCGATCATCGCTTCCAGATGTTCATGGTCTGGACGCAGGATCACATTCGTTGGATAGACAGTAGCATTTCCAATTTCAAGTGTGCATACCAGCTGATATCCCGCCCGACAGAACTGCTTCGGATCGGATGAAGGGCAAACAATCACGACATATTCATCGTCTGCCCCTGTGTAATAGGCCAGGAGGTAGGGTCGGAGCTCAGACAGAGATATTTGTTCATACTCAAAGGGTGGGAGTGGGATGCCAGCTGTTTCAAATAACCAGGTTACTTTTTCCTTCAGCCATGCGCTGTCCGCCTCGCGGTTGAAGATCGTCTGGCGGTTGAATCCTTTGGGGATTTCCTTGAGATTGCAGTATTCGTCTGGCATTTGTTCCACCAAGGCATATGCCGTTGTTTCAATTTGCAGGCCGATGATTTTGTCATCCTCCCACTTCCACAGGACACTGCCTGCATACTCGCAGGGTTTGGAGAATGCGCCAGGGATCATTGAGATTCCATTCCAGCCTCGCGGATGATCTTGCGGTGTACACCAGACTTGAAAGCCAGCGTTGCCGGCTTCGAAGAGCGCACTCGGATGTGGCTTGGTGGCGATATCGAGCTGTCGCGCCAGGTCAAGCACAGGTTTCATGCGTTGATGTTCAGGGTAATATGACATGAGATTGTTCCTTTCTGTTGCGTGTGAAGGGTGAAATTTCAAAATGGACTTGCCTTGCAGTTTGCTGGTATGTTCACTTGCTCTGGTGATATTCTGACCAGCCATTGTCCACAATGCAAAAGCCCCCAAAGCTAATTAGCTTTGGGGGCTGAGCGAATATCAGATTGAATTAAGGTACTATTCGGTCCAGTCGCTTAACTCTTTATCCACTTGTTCAAGCGTCCTGAGCAGCATTCCCTCGGCTTGCCAGTTTGCGCCGCCTGCCTGACCCTTCTTTATACTGCTGGCAAATTTTTGAGCCTGTGGAGTCCATCCGTCCCTGGCAAAGCCCATGAAGTGGACCCTCCATGAACCTTTGCCTGGCACGACCTGGTTGGCCCCCTCGATCAACTTCTCGAGGACATCTTGATCCATCTGTTTGCGACCCCATTTGCATTCCCCAAGAATCAACGTTTTTTCCATCCAGTTAATGCCGGCCACCTCGATCTGCACGCTCCGATTCCACTCACCACCTACTTTGTCTGGAACAAACGGGAGGACTTTGTGGGCAACTGAACGTTGCAACCATTCGCGGCACAGTTCTTCCCATGTGTGTGTTCCAATAAAGTCTATTAAGTGCTGCTTGAACTCGGCTAAGGCCAGTTCGGTAATTCCCCGGGCCAGCTCACTTTGCCTGCCCGCCAGAAAACGATAATAAAAACGCAGGAATGGATCTGTGATGTAATGGCGCCCAAAACGAGAATTTTCGCTCTGTGTTACCGGTACCCATCGCTCGATAAACCGGGTGTCGATCAGGTTTTTCAGATACATGGAAATGTTGGGTGACGCCAGGCTGGTCACGGAGGCGATTTTCGTTGGGGTGCGATAGCCATGGGCGATGGCGCGCAGAATGGAAGCGTAGTTGCCTATTTCGGAAACAAAATCGTGAAGAAGGAGCTGTGGTTCGTCAAAGAAAAGGTTTTCACGAGACAACAGCACTTCCCTGATGTTTTGATTTAGTTTTTTGTTTGGAGGGAACTGCTCCCAATAGTGAGGGATACCGCCGAACACGGCGTACACAGCCACACGTTCGTCGGTCCGGTAATTTGGAAAATAGTCACTTGTATCTTTGAAGGGGAGAGGTTCCAATTTGAGTTTGGAGCTTGCCCTGCCATAGAGGGGAGCTCTGGGCATCAGGGCCTCGCGTTCCATCCTTCCCAGGTGTGAGCCTGAAATGATCACAAAGATGTTTGACTTCTTGAGTTGTTGGTCCCAGGCGTTTTGTAGAGTTCCAGCAATACCTCTTGATACTGCCATGAGATAAGTAAATTCATCCAGCACCAAAAGCAGACGTTTCTCTTTGGCTAGAGCTGCTGCAGCGCTAAATGCCAGCCGCCAATTGCCATAGCTGAAGTTGACGTCTATATTAGCCTGGGGAATACCTGTCTCAAAAGCCAAAATTGCCTGGGAAAAGGATTGCAGCTGCGCCGTGGATGAAGTTGGTTCAGCTACCCAGTATATGGCTCGGGGAACCGGATCGGTGGATTCCAAAAAGTGGGTGATCAACCGCGTCTTTCCAACCCTGCGTCTCCCATACAAGATCATGAATTCGGCGTCATGAGACACCCATTGAGATCGCAGTATGTCAATCTCAGCTTCGCGTCCAACAAAGGGTTTGTCAGGCATGTAGGTTTTCCTTCGGTCGGCAGATTTGTTATAATAAGATTAGTATAATCCTCTTATAATAAGTTTGTCAATTTCTCGCGCAAAGCCGCCATTACCCGCTTCAAAAATAGCGCCTGGATGCGGATTGGTGGCGATATCGAGTTGTCGCGCCAAGTCAAGCACAGGCTTCTGCGTTGGTGTTCAGAGTAATATGACATGAGACTGCTCCTTTCTGTTTGTATAGGTGAGGTGAAATTTCAAAGTGGTTTTGTGTTGTAATTTGCTGTATGTTCACCTGCACTGGTGATGTTGAAACCGCCTATGCTCCACAGTGCAACGGCCCCCAAAGAAGGTAACTTTGGGGGCTGAGCGAATATCAGATTGAATTAACGATTTGGCTGAATGATTTGCGTGTGACTCCATTTGGTTGGGTTCAGCTTTCATTGCGCGCAGGACAACACATCGATCAACTGATGGTAATCACACTCTATTGGTTTTCCGGTTTATCCTTCCGTGCCTTGCGTTCCTCTTTCTTTTCCCGCTGATCCTGGATTAACTGCTCGATGCTCCTCACTATATCAGGCTGCTTCTTCTTGAACCGCTTGAAATATATCTCTTCGATGAACTCAGGCAGGGATTTCTTCCAGGGCTCTTGCTTTTCATTCGCCAGCTTGCCAAATTTGCGAGGGTTCAGTCCCAATTCTGGCGCCATCTGGACCTGAGCATCCGAAAGGCGCTAGCGCTTGCGAACTTCAATCCATATCCGGTACTTTTCTGGAATAGCCTGGTTCTTTGCCATCCAGCGCCACTCAATTCTTTATCCAGTATATCCAAATCCATGAGCAGGGCATGCACGGCTTGCGCTTCCTGGCGCGCTGCCTCTGTAAACCCTGCCCTGGAGAAATACGTGTAGAACAGAACACCTGCCAGCCTTCGCCGACGAATTTGGTCATCTGTAGGCCCTTCTAAGCAGGTTATTATAAGCTGCTTAGATTATATGCTTGTTTAATTCTTTTGAGTGTGACTTCAATACGCTCCCGCCAGGCTCTAGGCGACACGGATTGCCTCCTGCAAAACCTGTTCTTTGATTCGCGGCTTGAGCGAGCGCGGGGTTCCCAAATCCACCTTGCATCCCAGGAGGGCTTCCAAGAGCTGCTGAAGTTCGATGAACTGGAATAAGCCAACGGGCTGACTGAATTCAACCAAAATATCCACGTCGCTATCCTCACGCGCGTCGTCTCGCGCGACCGAACCAAATACGGAAAGCGCGGAGATATTGTAGCGATCTACCAATTCCTGGCGCTCTTTTTGAAGGATGCGTAGCACATCGTTGCGTTTCATGGATTGCCTTTCGTCTTCTTAAGCATAGCGAAGAAGGAATGTATAGTCAAACTGGGAAAACAGCTGGCGCTGCGATTCGACGGGGAGGTGAGATTAGCCTGCGCACTCTTTCTCAAGTATGCCTGCTAAAAATTCTCCAACAGGCCAAGCAGCACAACCTGCTTCTGCGCTTCTACTCTCACTCGCAAACGGACTTCCGATACCTCCTCAGTCTTGCGGTCCCGGCGCGGGAAGGTAAAGTTGAACGTGGCGGATTGACTTTGATCAAGTGAGAGTCGAAAGTAAGCTTGCCAAAGGACATCATAAAGGCGCTGGTCGTAATCGCCGTGGATTTCGTTCTGAAGCGGCTGAAGCGCTTCATTTAAAGTGATACTGATCTGTGCTGCGGTTGCGAAACCCACGCCGCACGCAAGATCGCGCACATCGAGCCAGGCTTCATTCTGGATGATTGGCCTTGGTTCTTGTTGAGGTCCGGGTGTGAAGTCAAGAGTCGAATTTATTGACATGGCGTCTCCTTGTCGTTTCCAATGCAACTCAAGAATAGAAAGAGGGTTTTAGGGCCAAATCTGCGCAGAAAGCAGCGGAAGAGCGGCCCTTTGTCTCGTTTCGGTTACTTCGTGTCCAATGCAACTCTTGAATACGGGGATTTCGTCCAGCATAACTTGAGAATGCAGGGGTTTTTAGAAACGCCTGATTGCGTCTTTTCCGCCCCAGATATGGACACCAGCTGTTCATCTCTCAAGATATTGCCGGATATGGGATGAACCGTTTTCTTGCGTTACGCTGGATTGCATTCCATTCCAGAGTTACATTGGACGCGGCATCCTAGCTGAAGCCCAAGCCTCGCTCTTTGAGAGACACAAAACCGCGCGATGAAACGATCAGATGATCGAGCAGGTTGATGTCAAGCAGTTTCCCGGCTTGCACCATGGCGCGAGTCACAGCGACATCATCTGGCGAAGGAGTGTTATCCGAACTTGGATGATTATGGCAGGCTATGATTGTGGATGCCATGCGTTGAATCGCCGGACGGAACACTTCGGCGATCCGTACCTGTGAGGAGTTTACTGAACCCTCATAGATCTGCACGATATCCAGCACACGGTTGCGTCTGTCCAGGAGGAATACCTTTAGATGCTCCTTTTCCAGCAATCCCATCTCATATTGGACGAGCGCCGCGGCATCGGCCGGCGAGTTGATCGTCGGGCGTTCATCGTTGGGAATATTCAATCGCAGGCCCAGATTGAGAGCAGCTTTGATGCGCACCGCGGTTGCCTGGCTGATACCCTTCACCGCGGCAAGTTCTTTTGGGTGTGCCTGATACAAACGGCGGATGTCGCCCTCGAAACGCGCCAGCAATGCCTGCGAGATTTCGATTTGTCTTTGTCCGCCAATCACGGCTGCCAGGAGTTCGGTCAGATTGCAGGCGGCCGCGTTTTGGCTCACTCGGTAGGCGGGTTGTTCGCGCAGGGGCAGGCTTTTGAGTTTGGGCTGGTCGTAGAGCGAGGGGAGCTGGGGAAGAGCTGGATTGAAAGTTGTCATAGGTCTCCTTTTGAAATAGATGGGATTAAACAGACAGGCCCCGGTCTAATGACCGGGGCACGGTAGACACTCAGCAATGTCTTATTATTTTTCTGAAACACCTCTATGGAAAACAAAACGCCCCGGAGCGGGGCGCCTTGCCTTGCTGTGCAAGTTTATTTTATTCTTGGGTTTGCTGCTTTCAGCAGCATAACGCCGGTGAACCGGAGTTCATCTTGCAGCAGGTGAGCGAGTTCGATGTTACGTGGCTATCCGGCCCTATGTGGGCTAAGATCGTGATAGCACGCGATGCTTGGACTCTTACGCTCGAGCGGGTGTCCGAGCGAATGATTTGTTCAATGTTGTGTCTGGGACGATCATGGCATCATATCCTTGAGCGTGTCTTGCAATCGCTCCATAACAGCTGCCTGAGCCTTTGGCGCGCGATTGCGGCTCTGCCAAATCTGGACAAGATGCCTGAGAGGCGCAGGTCATCCATCGCTTTGGCGACATCATCGGCCATGCGGCCCGGGAAGCGTTCAAAGCTTGGATCAACTTGCATATTCTGCAAGGCTGCTTGTAGAGATGTTTGAGTCACCCTACATACTCCTTTCGAGGGTTATAGCTTATGTTTCTTAAGGCAGATCGGATCGCATCCTGTGGGGAGTGTCCAAAAGGATGGGCTCCATCCGGCCTGGCCACTGACACTTGCACCGCACGCAAGTGCCGGTGGAGCACCGAGTCCGCTGAGAAGGTGAGAGAAAAATCTCTGAGGTCTTAGTGAGCTCGGCGGCTAAGAATGTTAATAGCCCACTTAATTAGACACTCTCACTCGAATCAGCTGCCGGTTTTCACTTTCTGCTTTTCTTGGAAACGGACTTTGCTACTTTAACCGCGCAAGAAATTCTTCCTGGGTCATTTGACTCTGGCGCAGGAGAGAGCGCAGAACATGTGGATTTGGATCGCCGGGATGATTCGGAACCGTAACCAGCCAATTACCCCGCTTGAATATGACTTGCCCTTTGAGGCGCTTGGCGAAAACCTGCTTTTTCCAGAGCAGACATCACCTGAGGCGGTTTGAGCACGGGAGGTTTAGGCATACGCCTGGATGGCTACATCCACTTTGAAATTGAAGATCTCCACCTCTTCTGCCGGCAGAGAATTACGCGGATGCTCTGGTGCTGGAACCGGACGCAAATAGGGCAGCCCAGCCTCAAATGAGCCCTCCAGGTGTAAAGTGGCAGCTTCCAGTAATTTTCGTCGCGCTTCCTTCGAAATTTATTTTTGTGGGAATGAAAAAGGCCCTGCCAGGAAGGCGGAGCCTTCATTGAGTTTTTATTTGGTTATCTATTTTGGAACCCCCGTTTCTATATGCAGGATGGCCACCACCCAGACAGGAATGCTTCGTCCGGGTCCTTGTCGTCAGGCGGGTAGATCAGTGTGTACTGATACCCTTTCTGGTTCATGACGCCGGTGAGTGTTTCGGTCCACGTATCTCCAGCTTTGTCCATGTCCTGGATGAGGAAATAGTCATAGTCATGTTGCGCGAACCACTCTACGATCTCCACGGAGGGCGAGGCTCCATTGGTGTAAACGCAGGCAATATCCGGATACAACCCGCGTTGGTCCAGGAACTGGGCGCCCACCAGCATGTCAAAGAGTCCTTCGACCACCATGATCGCCTGTGTTCTTTCCGTGATTCGCCAGGCGCCGAGCGGTGTCAGACGATCACCCCAGGTTCGATGCGGTTTCTTCAGCTCGAACCCGCGCCCGTGTTTCATGTATTCGGGCGGCAGATATCTAACATTCAAGACGAGAGGATCTGTAACCGGGTCAGCATACACAACGCTCTCAGACCAAAGCCATTCCCGGCGATATATTAGACCAAGCTTGTAGCCGGCGTCTGTTGTGGGATAGGAAACAGCCGGGTTGCCAATCCCATATCCCAGGCCATACATCATTGCGGTGTACGGTGTAACGCCTCGGTGCTTCAGATACAACATGGCCGGCGAACTGAGGATTCTACTTTGCGCATCTGCCAGCGCTTCCGAAAGGTCGGCGACTGTGATGCCTCCGTTTATCTCTCGTTTGGGTCTCTTTACGATGAACTCAGCCTGTTTTGGCTGATAGTCCGCGCCCAGCTTTTTCGCCAGGCTGTAAAGGGACCCACCTTTGAAGCCGCAGCGAAAGCAGTTATAGCGGCCGGTATTCAGATCAATCGCAAAGTTCGGCACGCCGCTTGTACCGCCTCTTTGCTCGTCCGGGTGGGCTGGACACCAGAACTCAGCCCACCCTTTCTTGTTGATGCGAAGCTCATTCGTCTTGAGAATCTTCCTGGCTGCTTCCAGGATCTGATCTCTCGTTTGTTCCATGGGCCAACCTTTCTTTTACAGGCCGATGATGTGCACCGGCTGTGTAATAAATTCAACGGCGGTGTGCAGAAGGCGAGCGGGCTGGCGGCCTGCCATGACCACCCGTAGGAGGATCAGCGCTTCTGTTCTCATGGGTCACCTTTTTAGTTGCTTTGCAATTACGACAATTCCCCCCTGGGTGCCATGATCACGCATCCGCGCAGCCCGGTTATGGGTGGTTCACACCCTTCCCGGTTGCTCTGCAGAGAAGTGTAGCAATGAAAGCAGGGGGGTGGTCCCCGGACCGTGCTAACAGAGCGGTTTGACAAATTGTTGTTGGTGTTCATAGCGACACCAGGGAACCGGTGAGTTGCGATCTCGCCGGTTCCCGCTTTAATGGGGGTCTCGATATGTTTCATCTTCGGCAATGTCCTTTCAGCCAGCGAAGCCCGGCGAACCGAGCGGCGCTAGGCCGCAGGGAGAATTATGGTGTTCATGTTTTCCTCATAGTGAATTGAATTTGGGATTTGATATGTTCTTGCTGTGGGACTAGTCATCCAGGGTTTCAGCTGCGGGCGAGAAGCAAGGCGCGCGGCGGGCATCAGGCATCTCGTTATCGTCGAAGCGGCGCAGCTTGCGCAGCGTCTTTATGGCTCGTTCCTGGCGTCCGGTGGAATGTTGTTCGTGGCGATAGGCGCTGGCCAGAATGATGCGCTTGGATGTGGAAGAGACAGCAGTGGTTTGATTGGTTGTGGTATTCATGGTTCAATTTCTCCTGGATTGATTTATTTTTTTGAGGGGATGGATCGTGCAACGGGTTAGCGTTTCGTGCGGCGGGGCGTGACGGACAGGAACCAGGTGATAATGAGGAGGCCGGCGATCACAACGCCTGCGGCAGGTCCCCTACCAGGAGCCAGGGAGATATCTGCAATGTTCATAGTGGTTTTCCTTTGTTCAAGTAGATGGGAATACAAAACGCCTGGCGAACCATTTCGCCAGGCGTTGATTCGGGCCTTTCATCCCGATCATTCGCTGTTGTGAGAAAAGTTTGAAAGTATCTGTGTTTTGGTGGATCTCCTGATATGTCATTTACAGGCTGACACGGCACCTGTTCAGCCAAGATATAGCCAGGAGCTGCACCCGGCTGTTTTCCCCCATATCACTGTTATGCCCTGGTTTTGGTTTGGCCGATCACTTCATCATGCGGAGAAGGATTGTTTTCAGAGCTACTGCTGCTCCCCTGGCCAGCTCCTCGGCGAGTTGCTGTCTTTCCGGTGCGGATAGTGTGACGATGAACGCTTTCACAGGGCGGTTGCCGTTCTTGTTCCAGGCAGCCGCGGCACGTGCAAGGCCTGGAGCGCTGCCGCCCAGACGCAGCCTGTCTACGACTTCGCCAAAAATTTTATCAAGTCCTGAAGATCGTTAGAGTATTCTTCCCGGATCTGCTAGGCGAAGTTTCCATATGCCATGTGGACGGTTTTGTGGTCATCTCATGCCTTGCGATGGTTATGTTCCCCATGCTTACCTCCTGGCAAATTAACCCAGGTTCGTCAGACCGCGATCGGCTTGACTGTGTTTTGTACAAGTTATCAGGTCTCCTTATGCAAGACTTTATGACTGTCCAATAATTGATGATCAGAGTCCACCCTGAAGTCACCGGGTTTTAGTTGGGCCCGTAAAACAAGCGGTTTCCCCTGCCTATATGCTGATCGCTACACAATTCCGCCCTCTGTGTTTCGCAATATACATTGCCTGATCCGCGCGTGCAATCAGAGTTTCCAGTTCGAGCGTATTCTCATCCTTGCTCGAAACTCCAATGGTCACTGTGACGGCTATTTCCTTTCCGGATACAAGCATGGGCTTTGTTCCCACGTCGGCGCGCAACCGCTCCGCGACTTGCAGGGCTGTTTTCGAGTCGGTTTCGGGCAGGAAAATGAGGAGCTCTTCGCCGCCATACCGACCGATCATATCTACATCACGGACCGAGCACCTGCAGCGCTTTGCGAACTGCTGAAGAACCTGATCACCTACCATGTGACCATAGTTGTCATTGACCTTTTTGAAGTAATCCAGATCCAGCATCATACAGGAGAAGGGGCGCTGCGTACGATGCGACCTTGAGAATTCAATCTTCCCTAACTCGAACAAACTCCGCCAATTCTGCAGTCCAGTGAGGGAATCAGTCAAGGCCAGGCTTTGTACCTCCTGAAACAGGCGGGCACGCTCCATGGAACTCCCAATCTGTTTTGCAAAAATGGACATGATCGGCAGGTCGGCTTTTGTGATGTCCTTTCCCCATACCCATAAGATCCCCAACAGTTTCTCTTCGAATACCAATGGCAAACGTAACGTTTCTGCTCCAGATTTGATCCCAATCTCCCGAAGGAATTCCGAAACTCCTTCTCCGCGTCGGCGAGAGAATAATACTTGAATTTCATCTTCAGGATTGATGATGACAGCAGAGTGTAGGATATTCTCGTTATTGAGTATCGAATTCAATTTCTCGAGCGAAAAAGTATGGTCTGGCACTGGAAAACCGATTCTATTTTCCATTTGATCAAGGACTTCCGCCTCGATGGATGTATAGTTAATTGTGAATGTCTGGCGCTCCTTATTATAGAGAGCCGTACAGCAGGTGAGATTAATTTTGCTCAGTTCCCTGCCCAGGGTTTGAATGATCTCTTGCTGAGTTAGCGCTTTTTCGATGTGAGTTGTAATTTGAGCGATCGCGTAAATTAATTCGTTGGAGTGAGCGAGCTGAGCCAGCCATTGGCGTTCAGCTTGTGCCGCGCGTATTTCTTCGATTGCGACCGCCAGTTGCCCGGCCAGTGTTCCCAGCAGCAATTCATCGTCAAGGGAAAAAGTGTCTGGTTTGGTGCTCTCCGCATTGATCACACCCAGGATCCGCTCTTTGAGCTTAATCGGCACGCACATTTCGGAAGAAGTTCCCGGATCAACATTAAGGTAGTTATGGAGATCTTCGATATTGCCGATACGAACTGGCTGGCCCGTTTGGGCAACCTGACCCGTGACGCCCAGACCGAGCGGAATATCGGTTGGAACGAGATCGTTGTGAGAAACGAATTGATAGGAAGGATGTGGGCGCAATACAGCGTTCTCCTCATCCATCAGCAGCACCCCAAAATTATCCGGAAAGATATTCTTGCCGATGATTTCCGTTGTACGCTCTATCAAATGATCGACAAATCCACCTGCGTGGAGGTAACGGCAATCTCATGCAGCGCGGTCAGTTGCTTTACACGTTCCTCTAAAGCTTGTTCCGCATGTTTGCGTTCTGTAATATCCCGGTCAATGCCGACAATCAGTTCGTGTCCCTCAAAGATAAAAAGGGAGGTGGATACCTCTACAGGAAAGATATGCCCAGCTTTGTGACGGTGGAGAGTCTCCAGGTAGATCACCCCTTCGCGCCGCAAACGATCCAAATAGGCGTCGCGTTCCTCCTTCGTGCCGGGCGCGACGTTGAGTATGTCGATGGAATGACCAATGAGATCCTCACGTGCATAACCATTCATCTGGCAGGCGGCTTGGTTGCAATCCACAATCGGCCAGGAAATCTCGGGATGATGAGGGTCGATTACCACGATAGCATCGGGCGATGTGGTGAATAAATGGCGGATACGTGCTTCGCTTTCGAGCAAAGCCCGCTCGGATTGCTTCCGGTCTGTAATGTTTTCAAACACCGCCACAAAGTGTTCCGGCTTGGGACTGTAGACAGAGATGGAGAACCAGATATCCAAGGAAGGGATATGGGTCTCCAACCTTTCAGCCTGCCCTGTCAAAGCTACGCGGCCATAGACCTCGAACAATTCAGGGTTTGACTCCTGAACATCCGAAATGACCTCACTTACCTTTTTTCCAACCACCTCCTTCAACCCGGTCAATTTCTCGAACGCTTCGTTGACATCGAGGTAGATGAAATCCTGAGGCTTGCCATCCTCAAACAGCATCTGGCAATGTGCATAGCCGGAGAGCATATTTTCGAACAATGAACGATAGCGCGCCTCGCTTTCTGCCCGCGCTTTTTGTGCCCGTTCAATCTCACCGCCGGTGCGACGGGCGATCCAGGCGATGGTAATCACAATCAATGTACCGGCAACCAACATTTTTAACGAGTACCACACGGCCGGGTTCAGTTTCATTATTGGCGCAAATGCAAAGTCCGCCCAACTATCCAGGAGAATGAAGAACAACAGGAAAGGCAGAAATGCGCGCAGCAGAATGCCGCGCATTGAAGCGCCCCTCCAATCGCGCAATGACGGGATGCCGGGCGCAGCCAAATTAAATTGCCCCAGCCCTGCCAACACAAATGCTATGGCAGTCGGCAGCGCAACTGGAATGTTTGTTCCGCCATACAGCAGCGGTGCGCCAAAGGTATACCCTATTAGCACGACTATGTTGATGGCAGTTGCACCAGCAGCAAGCACAGCGACGGCCGCGGGAGCATTGCGCCATCTTTCCCCCCGCAGCAAAATAAGGAGCGCAGTGCCTTCCAGCAGAAAAGCGATGGCGCTAAGCGGCGACATCCGACCCAACGGCGTGGAACCCAACAACTCGTTCGTGCGCGACAGGACCCGTTCTATTCCAAAATCAATACCAAAAATGAACTGCGCTAAAACTAATAGTCCGATCAGGAGAACAATGCCAACGACAGTCAACTCGAAGAACCGGCGCAGGCGCAATCGGGGCAAGTGCACAACACTAAAAAGAGCACCACTGAGGAGAAGAAATGTCAGGGCGGTGCTGGGCGCCATGGGAATATAGGTACCGAACTGTCCAGCCAGAAATCGCACACTACTCACCCAGCCAAACAAAGCCAGCAATGCAATGCCTGCGACTATACTGGCGCATATTTCAGGAACGCGAGGGGATCTTTCAGGAGTTTGTAAAAGGGTCTTGTGTATCATGCTCTATCGCTCATCAAAGCTTGCAATGTTGATTTGTTCGCCTGCATCGGTTTAACAAAACGGTGGAAAGATGCAATTTGGATAATAATAACCCACATTTTTGGCAAACCAGTGATTTTTATCCCAAAATCAGTAATACATCTTCGCAACAGGGTCATAGCCATGCTGCTTCGTTACCACTTCCGAGTCCTGGGCGGAAACCCTTTCAGCTCCGTCAGTCTTTGGTTCGATCATGCACATCCTGCCCCACCCATCGAACAGGCGTAAAGCTTCCCCGAATGGAAACCAGTTTGTCGTCACTTGTCCCCATGGTGATGATTTGAATTTTGATCATGCTTTCTCCTGTTGAAACAATAAGAGCCCGGGAGAATTTTCCAGGCTCTTATTCGCGGTGACATTTTGTAAGGCTGTCACTGTGCCCTTATTGCTTGGGATCCTGCTCAGAGAATTACCAACCATCGTACTCGTCCCAGGCCATTGATAATAAACCATGCTCCACACCTGATATCCGTCGCGGACTTCCGTGATGTCGTATCCCCATTGAGCAACAACCTCGAGCCACTGCTTGTACCCGTCGAGCAGGTTCGGGTGACATGAGCACGTCTTTGCATAATCCGGGATGAGCGGCAGGTTGGTGTGTATACCAAGGAACCGTTTGGCATCTTGTTCCGATTGGGCGATGTAGGGAATGTTTGCTCTGTCGGCGATACACTTCTCGCCATCGGCATCGTGAAAGAACACATTGCCGTCAATCTCTTCCACAACGTCACGGATCGGGCTGTACATTTGATCTTTCCGGATAATGAAATTCATTGCAACCCTTCTTGATCTCCCTGTCGGCTTTGCCGCTTAAGGAAAATCAACTAAGATGTTGGTGGTTTGGTTTTGAAACGCAAATACGGCACAGCCAGGCATAAGCCCGGTTGCGCCGTATTACGTTTGATCAGCTGGTCAAGAATGTTTCCACGGATGCCACACGTAGGCGTGGGGGGTTCGCGTGGGGGATCGGCAACTTGGTGAGGATCCGTAAATGATTTCAGCCGAAGTCGACAAACCTTTTATTCTTTGCTGATATTGTTGTTTTTGGATTGTTTATTGATGTGTGGTAGAGAAGATTGTTTGAAGCCGTTTGTAAAATCCCCGAGTGTAGCAACAAACAATAACACCCGACTTACGTCAGGCGTTGTGCGAAGAAAAATAAACTGGAAAGGGTCGTTCAAAAAAAGAATTGCCCGTATTATAGCGATTACTTGTGGCTTGTCAAGGAGAAAGCCACTTTCCGCCGCTTTACACTCGCGTAAGGTCCCGCGCCGGCATAACGCATAGCGGCGATCAAAGCCGATGATGCTGTCCAATGCATAAACTCGCATTGGCACATTGCCGGCTTCACAGGCACATCATTCTTGATGTGAAGCTGCGCTGTTCCAGCCGCATGGATCCACGCCGCGCCGACAGACGCACCCGGTTCTCTTCCCTCCCACGTTTCACAAGCGCGCCGCCCATTCCTTTGGTTCGCTGCCGACCTCGCAAATCCCCCGTTCCCCCTTTGGCAGACCATCCATCTGTATACCGGCAAAGAAATAAATAAACACATACCTGGATCAATAAGTCAGTAGCAAATTAGAAAACAAGAAATCATCACTTTCTTCGATCAATTGGTTGCTTGAAGGAGTATCAGGGAAATAACAATTCAGATGCTCAGGAAGGTTCCTGTTGCGCAGGAACACCCAGGGAGACAGTAGTTCACAGACTAAGAATGGTGGCGTGTTCCTCTAGCGAATTTACAGTGTAAACCAAAATTGGACCCTGAATGCAAGGGAAACACTCATAAACTAGCCCTTGTGACCGCGCGAGTAGGGGAGGACTATTTTTCTTTGCCAGCCCATACAAGAAAAGCATCGAACTGTGATATCACACGTGATAGCATGATAGCACTTGTGATATCACGTAAATCTCCGGGAGAAACAAGCATAAAACATTGAAAACGAAGGTTGAGAGGGGAACAGTTTACATTTTGATCTACCAACAAAAGACCCCCACGCCCCCCACGCTCATTTTTGAAACTTGCTTCCAAAAATTTAAACCCCCCCACGCCTAAAGCAGAACCGCGCTCAACATTCCTGGCTGAATGTTGTCCAACTTGCAACCCGCCACGCGACACCCCACGCTCGTCGCCAACTCCCCCCACGCACCCCCCACGCTTCGCGTCGGTCGAGATACCACCCCCCTTAAATGGCATGTAACATTCTTGGCATGAGCGAAAAAGCAGAAAGCAAAGCAAAACGCAGAAGAAGACTCCGACAGGCTTTTCCTGCACCTCTCAACCAGGTCGCCATGAGGCACGTTGATGCCATTCAATCGCTGGAGGGAAACCAGAGGGCAATTCTCGCCAAGGCAATCGCCCAAGTGGGTATTGTCTGTGTCCCCAATTGTCTTGCAGCCATCAAAAACTCCAGTGGACCTTTTCAAAGCGAAACCGACCTGATCGCGCTACTTGATTTGACCGAAACCCCAAAAGCAGAGGCGGTTGAGGATGTATCAAGTAGTGAAGCTCCAGATCAGGAGGTGGAAGGTGTCGACATGGATTATTTGGCGAGCTTGTTGACCAAGTGCTATCGGGACATGCCACAAGCGACCGCTGACGCGCTTGTGGGGTCCGACGTTATGGCACCATCCTTGCGAGTCGTGTCAATCACCAGGCTCGCGCTGGGGGACGCAAAATCAGATTTCGTTATCACTGCCCTGTATTCATTATTCGAGGAGAAGCTGGATGAAATAGAACAAATCATTGCAAACAACCCTGCCTTCATCAAGGCATTGCAACTCAGTCGTCCCGACTGGAAACCAAATTAATTTTCAAAGGAACTAACAATGAACTTTCAAAAACTCAAAGGCACTGGTGTCAACCTCGGTGTGATCATTATCTCGATTGTCGTGTTCTTCGTTGCCCTCTTTGTGGTTATGGGTTTGGCAAACGCGCAAAAGCCTGACACCATGGATATTCTCGCCGCGGCGCAGGACTTGAGCGTGGGTCACGTATCTGACCCCTCAAGATCTCGTTGTAAAGACTGTGTTCGTCGATGACAACACAGCTCTTTACATCCCCGCTAATGAAGAGGGAACTGCGACCCTGCTAAACGGGATTGTTGTCGTGCCTGTTTTTGTTGGTCAGCCCATCATGCGCACTTCAGTTATGGCTGAAGCTGCGGGAAGTGAGCGTCTCTCCGCTGCTCTGGTCAATTATCCCGCTGGCGGCAGCTTATTCCCCTTACCCCTGGACTTCGCCAACGTAGTCGCTCCCAGTGTTCACTCTTTCATGCCGGGCGACCTTGTGAATATCACCGTGGTCATCAGCTCGCGCCCACAACCGCCAGTAACACCAACTGTCATGCCTGAATTTATCACCGGCAGCGAACCCTATGTCCCTGTTGCTCCACAGGTTATTGCAACCAACATTCCAATGGAAACCGATATGGATAAGGCAAAAGCTTTGCTCTATCCCCCGATGGCAAAAGATTTGTTTCCCGAAGGCGTTCGGGTGATCGAAGTTCAGGGCGGTACGAAGCAGGTAGATGCCGATGCCCAGACATCTGACACAGTGGATCCTGCCGCTGGTTATGTGGATTTCAATCAGCCGAAAGTTTTGATTCTCCTGGTTCCCGACAAGAAGCGTGAAGAATTATCCCTGGCTCTCCAGGAAGGCGACGCGCTCGTTGTCTCGCTTTTATCGAGCGGCAACGATGCGCCAACCGAAGGATTCTCCTACTGGGATTACGAAGAGTGGATGAAGGCACAGCGCGAACAGGCGATGAAAGATGCCTTGAGCACACTCACCGCCGTCCCTGCTAACCCGCCCGCGGTTCCCTCGGCAACTCCAACCGCTGTTCCAGCAACCCCCGTTCAGTAACAAGGAAGATTTCAATGAACATCATGTTAGTAGGAGCAGGTCCGGTAACAGCAGGCCTTGTCCAGAAACTTATGGAGCAAGGTCATACGATTGCCGCGATGCTTGGACAATTGACTCCAGGCCAGCTCGAAATTCATAACTACAGTGGTGTGGTGGTGGTCTCGCCCGAGACCACCACTTCCACCGAAACACTGACCAAAGCCGCCGAACTTGGCAAACTCATTTATGTAATCGCTGGCGCAAGCGACAGCATTTCAGGATGGGCGGTAACCACCAGAGTGTCAACATTTGCCTATCCTCCCACCCAAACGGATGTTGATAACCTGCTAAGGGAACTTCGTCGCGGCGATGCAGGGACCGCAAGACCAGATGATCAATATCGACGCGTGGTTCTGGGCGGGGACGCGGCGGCACGCATTACGTCAAATTTGGTTGCAAGGAAAATTGCGGTCACTTCTCCCAAAGGGGGAGTGGGCAAAACTACGATCGCGGTCAATCTCGCGCTTCTTTACGCATTGTCAGGCTACAGCACGTTCCTCGTTGATGCGGATGGAAATGGCGGCACGATGTCTTATCTCACAAAGCTGGATGGCAATATCAATAAGTATCGCTCGTCTGTGATCAACCTCCTACGCCGCAATGTTTCTACGCCTGCACTTGGTCAAAACGTCATGGTGGCTGCCGGTGGTGCCTACTTTGATGCTTTTACGCCCATCTCCTCATTGCCAACATTGAAAGTTTTGCCTGGGCTCATCGAGGTAAATGATCTTGCAGATCCTTCAATGGGCAATGAGCAAAAAGTCAATGAGGTCATATCAGGTTTGTATGATGCCGGTGTCTCGTCAAACGGCATTGTTATTATGGATGTCGGTATCAATCCATCCCATCCCATTCACCGGGCAGCTCTCCGCAACGCAGAGGTGATCTCCATCATCGCGACACCGGAAGCCACCGACCTGGGCGCCGTTACCAAGTGGGTGGAAAACCTGATCGCAGCCCTGAGAACCACATCCAGCCAGGATGCGGCCATGCAGTTCGTCTGGCAGCGCGTCAAGCTTTGTTACAACAAGGTGGATGGTAAGGAGTTCAAAAGCACTCACGATCTTTTGCTGAGAACGCTCGAGTCCCGGGGTCTTAATTTGCGACTGGTGGCCAACGGTGTCATTCCCTACACAGATCGCAAACTGGCAAGAATCGCAGTCAACTCGGACCGGGTCGAGGATAACCTGGTCTGGAGATACAAGCGCGAGAAGTGTGAGGAGATCGGTGACTTTACCGAAGCACTCATCGATTACGCGGCTCAATTTGCCCCGAATATTCGCGAAAGTGCGGCGGCTGCAGGCATTGTCCCAGGTAGCACTCCACAACGGAAGAAAAGCATCTTCAGTTTTGGGAAAAATTAAGCCATGTTCCCAGATCTCACACAAAATGCGGTGCCTTTCGCTCCTGACAACACGATCAACAAGGACCGTGAGGCTCATTGGATTGCAGAATTATCCAGGACGGCGCAGGCAACGCAAGGCGACCGCCGCCGCTACAAAAACACTGACGCCGACAGAAACCGAGGAGATGGCGCGGCAGGTATATGCCGACATTGCCCCGAAAGCGTTCAACGAAGGCATTGACCTTTCTCCCCGCAAGAATGAATTGATTTTGCGCTTGATCGGCGAACTCTCCGGGCTTGGTCAACTCCTTGAACTCATCGCATCGCCCGAAGTGGAAGACATCGCCGTGAACATGGGGCACATCTATGTGTATAAGACAAAAGAAGGTTGGGTGTATGTAGGTCCGGCGACATCCAATATAGGGAGCGGCTTGCGTGTGTTGATCGACCGCGCCGGCCAGCGTGCTCCTACCCCTGAATATCCAATCGCAGATGCCATGCTGCAAGTTATGGTTCCTGGTCCAGATGGGGAAGTGATTCGCAAAGGCGTCCGTATCAACTTCATCATGCCTCCGGCCTGTCCATACGGAGAAATCATTACCTTGCGTATCGCATCCTACCGGCGGCCTGGCGCGATCCGGCAGGGAGAAAGCCTTTCGGTGTTGTGTGAACGAAGACTGCCGCCTGTGAAGCGACCCGATTTCAGCGCGATCGATCTGCCGCTGGGCAATGGCGTGCTCTCGCCGCAGGCAGCAAACTACCTGCTGGCCATCATGGTTCATGGGGGGACGCTGATCCTCTCCGGCGCAACCGGTTCCGGCAAAACATTCATCGCCCAAAAAATCCTGCAGGAAATGCTGACCTATTTCCCACCTGGCGCAATCCGCTTGTTCATCGTCGAAGACTCAAACGAAATTGTTTTGAATGGCTGGGACGGCAGTACAGCAACAGATACACAGAACATCGTTTATACAGTCACTCGTCCGGAGGCAAAAGGTGGACCTCCTCCCATTACAACATATGACTTGATTCGCGCTGCTCTGCGTTCCAGGCCCCACGGCGTAGTGATCGGTGAGGCTCGTGGCGCTGAAGCCTGGGAATTGATCCGCGCGGCAGCCACGGGGCACGGTCATTCGGCGTTCACCATTCACGCGACCGGCGCAGAACATGTCTGGCCGCGCTTCCTGCAAGTCGTCCGTTCCCATCCGGACGCAACCCTGCTCGGCGATTTCCAGATTGCACAAAGCTTTGCTGAAGCGGTGACTGCCGTTGTCCATGTCGAGCGAAGCGGCACGCATGGTCAGGTTGTGCGCGAGATCGCGGAAGTCTATCCAGTGGTCGAGCAGGCAGCCGCGCGTCCCGCTTTCAACTTTTTATTCAAATTCGATAGAGAGAAAAACATGTTGGCATCCACAGGAAACAGACCTTCTCGTATGGGCTTTAGAGCAAACGAACTGGGTTTACCAGATAGTTTCTTTGAGCGAGGCAAATAATGAATCAGCAAAAGCCAGCTTCAGCAGCAGAGCAGGAAGAAATTGGGTTTACTCAATCCTTCGTCCTCGGGCGTGGATTTGTGCAAGTGGATGACTTTGATGCCCTTATTGGTCACGACGGCAAGAAAAGAGTCTTTGCACAGCTGACCGCTGACCCAGATCGTCCGGAGGTTCGCCCAGAGGCTGCGTATCTGCAGATGCTTAACTCCATGCAACCCAGTTGGACACTACGGGTCCTGCAAATCTTCTGGCCGGATTCACTGCCGCGACAGAAGTTCTATGATCTGGTTGAAACATGGCCTGTACCGAAAACCGAGGGCTTATCCATTTTGATGGATGGACTGAAGCTGGCTATTCAGCAACAAGGAATTCCATATACAAGAAAAACGATCATTGAATTTGTTCACATGGGTCCGGAATGCAGCCCGTGGTGGCAAAGTGTCCCCGAAATATGTGCTGTATATGGTGTTCAGGTGAAGTATCTGTCCCAGGCAGAAGTGGAAGCCCTGGCTCACTGGATACTCAATCCTGCCCTGGCTTGATGAAGAGGCGCTGTGTTTAAAAGAAGTCAACCATCCCAACCACAACAAGACGATGCCAGGGCAGCCGAATATGTCTCAAGAGTAGCTCCTGCGGCACTCGCGCTCGATCAAGACCACATTCGCTTTCCCCAAGCTGTCCTGCTTCCCATTACCGCGCGGGCGGCCGGTTTGCCCGGCGCCAGTGAACGTCCATGGTCACGCATGAGTTACAGCGTGTTCTACGCAGGGACACCAACCATGTATTCGATCTCTCTTCGCAGAGAACTTGCAGACGCAATGAAAAGCTCGATACGCGCGCGCAGGACACTTTCAGAAGGTTTACTGATGGCTCTGGCTACAAAGACAGGCAGACGTCCGTCCATGGCTGAGACATCACAAAACCAAAATATGGATCAGACAGAGTCTTTGCTTGCCCTTGGCAAGCCCATCTTCAGGGCCACAATCCTGGCAGCTCTCTTTTCAGAACCGGACAACTATGACCAGGCTGAGCGCGCTCGCAAACTGATGGAAACAGCTCTGCGGGCGCGAGGCATGCAGGCACAACGGTTGATCTACGTGGCTGAGCGCGCGCTGCACTATCTCCAGCCGGGCGGCAATCTTTTCCCAGAACTGGATGAGCCCGTCGTCTTTCCAGAAGAAGCCCTGCCACTGCTACCACCGCCCACACGCCAGGTGTTTCCTGCAGACGACTCTGTGTTTATTGGTACTCACGTTACAGAAGGACGTGACGTTTATTTCTCAACAACCAAGGGATTGGACCCCACGCTTGCCCCACCTCCACACGCCATCAACCTGCTTTTGGGCGAAATGGGCTCTGGCAAAACAACGCTCATGCGTTGGATGATGCTTCAGCGTTTATTACAGGGACGCACAGTCCTATCCATTGACCCGGAAGGCGAAAACAATTCGCTATGTGAGGCAGTGGGGGGGAAGGTGGTGCCGGCCGGCATTCCTGCCGATAAAGATACGTGTTTGCTTCATCCACTGCAGGCAGACAACCCCATCTGACATGCTTTTGGCGGTGCGCTTCATCATGACCATTCTTGCCGGGGAGTCGGCGATGACTCCGGGTGTCAACGCGGTCTTGCATGAAGCTGTATTATCTCGATGGGAGAGATTTCCGGGCAACATGGGCATTGCAGATCTTCGAGATGCGATCGCTACCGTCAATTCACCCGACATTGCCATTCCTCTTGCGATTTTGAAGGAGTATCAAAACGGGGGTGTCAATGATGGTTTTTTTGACAGAAAAAATGCGCTGCTTTCGACAAAACTAGAGCCTGGTCAGTGGTATAACTTTGACCTTTCCACACTTCGAGAAGCAAATAAGAAAATCGTCCATGCGGTCCTGGCATGGTTCATTTACCATGTAGTCACAGTGGGCAAGCAGCCGATGGACATCTACATCGACGAAGGCTGGCGCCTCCTGCGAAGCGGAGCGTTTGCCGATCTTCTCGACGAATTGGGACGTCGGGCGCGCAAGCGTGGAATTGGTGTGTCCCTGGTCACTCATCTCCCTGGCGATCTGGCGAAGAATCAGACATCCCTCAGCATGGCATCTACCGCGTTTATCGGTCGTATGAGTCCGGACGAAGCCAGGATTTTCTTCCGCTCGCTCGGTGTACCTGAGAGCGAAGCGGCCGCAAATGCCGAGCGTGTTTCCCTGCTGCCTCCTCGAGTTTTTTTAGCAGCTCCATCAGGTGGGCGCGGCGCATTGTTTCCTGTAAATGTAACCATCCCTCCGGTCTGGATTGACTTCTGGAAGAAGCTGGGCGCCACCACGTTTGTAAGGTCGCAGGAATGAGTATTCCCCAGACCTTTTGCCCTACCTGTGGCACTCCGTACAACGACACACGGACTCAAACGGAATATTTGAGCGGAACGCTGCCACCCGCTTGTCCTCTTTGTACTTCTGGTTGGGATGTCTGGGAGTTGCGCTTTGCTCCCATCCCACTTGAGAAGAACCGCGCCCAAATTGCATCATGGCTTGGACAACTCCCGTTTCCCTCGGCCATTGATCTTGCATGCACAGAGAAAGGGATTCGGGTGCGTATGTTTACGCCGCCCGGGTCCGCAGAGGGAGCAATACGTTCATGGGCTGCCATGACACATCAGCAAACACGCTGGGTGAAACTGCCGGCGAGCGCAATCCCGCAATCCGAAATGAGATTTGCCCTTAAGAACACAACCCATGTTCCCTCGGTATCTCTCACGGACAGGGGAGGGGATCCAATGCTGGCTGTCAGTGGATACCTGATGAATTATCGAGAGAAAAACGATAACGGTATCCGAATGTGGTTTACAGGCAAGGACCCTGAATTGCAAGCCAAATTGCAGGCGCTTGTTTCCTATTCGTATGGCACGGAGTCAGGTGTTGGCAACTCGTCTCCCAATCCCTGGGGTATGCGCTTGACCATGCTGAGAGTGTTTGTAGCGATCGGTATCATCATCGCAGGTGTATTTGCTGGAGCGACAACGGCTGGATGGATCAATCCCTTTGTTGGCATTGTAGGCGCACTGGCGGGAGGTATCCTGACACTCGTCGCTTCATTTGGCGTTCTGGATTGGATGAATTGGCGTTCAATTCCTAAGACAATCCTCGAAGCGAAAATTGAAGACATCCTGCTCAAGACCACGATTGTTTATTATGGCGACTCTGCTCCCGATGGGTTGTCTCTCCTGACAGGACACAACCAATGGATTCCAGTGAAGTCCAGAGGACAGGGAATGGCCCTTCATTCGCTCATGTCCCATCACTCTTTCGGCGACCGATATGGCCACCATGGTCGCGCCTCCGGAGATGGGCGAAACAAGTGGCGTGCTGGCAAGAGAGGTTGTTCAGGAAATCCCTGCACCGCCGCCCTCCGAGCTGCTGTTGGAAGCGCCTTTCAAGGTGGGAACCAGCATCGCCGACGATAAACCGGTGGGCATCGATCCTGATGCTCACGGCGTTGCAACCGGCGGTAGTCGTTCGGGTAAAACATCCATTGCCTACTCAACGCTCGTTCAATTGATTTAAAAGGGTGATGATGCACCTGGGATTTTCCTCGTCGATCCACATTTGTCGCTGGCAGATGGGCTCCTTGAGGTAATTCACAATTTACCTGCCCAACAGCGTGAGAAAGCCATTAAGCGTCTCCGTATTATCTCTCCCGATCAACCCGAAGTTGTGCCTTTGAATCTTCTCACCATCAAAGAGTTTTCGTGGGCCGGTAACGCCATTATTCAAATAGGTCACCGCATTTGGGATGATTACTGGGGACCTCGCATGCAGGCGGCACTCCTTGGACTTTTTCGTTTGGCTCATGCCTGGAACCAGGCGCAGGTCCAGCGCGCAGCTGAACTCGCACGATTACGGACAAACCAGCCTACTGGTGTTGATGTGGTGATATCTCCGGCCAGTACAGCTCAACCAGATACACAAGCTTCCCAGAGTAAAGCAACCCAGGAGCCGGCGCAAATAGCAACACAACTGTCATTGGACGGTATTCCAGCTCCGTCAGAAGCGCACGTTCCTGATGAAAGTGACGCCGAACAGGAAGATTTGGATATTCCCCCGGATCCCTCGGAATTGGAAGTGCAGGAAGCCGGAGGAATGGGACTGGATGAAAGTCCACAACTGCCGGGAATCCTGGGCTTGCTGCATGTGGTGTTCTCCGCCTACAACCAGAAATGGCGGCACATCGCGATGAATTACATTCAGGGCGCTGACCGTCTGGGTGTCCTCGCGCTCGATGCTCTGCTCGGGCAGTTTGGCACAGATAACAACACCAGAGGTCAGGGCTGGATAACGGAAGTTGTATCGCCGATCCTGTCCAAGGTCATGGCGCTGGAACTCTCTCCCTGGCTGTTCTCGGCCCTGCACCAGGACTCGTTTGTAGATATGGAGCAATGGGTCAAGGATCGATCATGGGTCATCATGCGCCTGCCAGCTGGTCAGGTAGGGCGGGAAAGCGCCCGCCTGATCGCCAGTGTTGTGTACAACGTGTTTGATGCCGCTTTTAGAAAGGCCACTTTCAAAAACCCAATCCCGTTTTATTTCGTCATCGACGAAGCTCAGGAAATTGGCACCGGCATGAGACTGGAGAGCATGCTGGCTGAAGGTGCAAAGTTTGGGGCCAGAATGTTTGTCCTGACTTAATCCCTGGCCATGATGAGGAAAATAGAAATCATGAAGCCGCTTGTGCAGTCCCTGCTCGCCAACACATCCACCCAGGCATTCTTTTCGCCAGATCCCGATGATGCTGAGACCATTCGAGCAATATTGAGCAGCTCCCAGCGTTACGGCGATATCACCCTGGACCTGCCAACGCTTCAATGCTGGCTCCGCGCTCGTATCAAGGGGCACTGGCAGCCGCCCACACTGGTGCGCATCCCTCACGTGGGCTCAAGTGATCCTGACCATGTCCAGCAGGTCATTCGGGATGTCATTGCCGCTCATCCGGAAGACTACAAACAGGTTGGTGATTGGGAAGAATTTGCGATCAAGGCCATCAAGCAGATGATTCCAGAATCCCAATGGAACCTCCTGAACCAGGTGCTCAATCCGACTGAAGTTGAGTACATGATTACCAAAATTCAGCAGGAAGCTCGCCACGAGAAGAAAATGCAGGCCAGGATGCAAAGAGCAAAGGCGGCCGCCGAGGCAGGAGGTCAGGATCCGGGAGAAGTGCGCCGACCTGATCAGAACCAGACAAATAACAAGAAGGCATCCAAAAAGCTTAAGCCTGATACAGAGGCTCGCTTTCAAGATGTCGACATAGAGTACCCACAGGAATCACATCTGAAGCCATGAAACTTCTGCAACACACCTACATCCTACTCTCCCTATTCGGGTTAACACTGATTGCCTAACATATCTCTGGCCAAGAACGCCGTAACCCTCTGTGTCTACAGATGTAAGTGGGAGTCAAGGGTGAAAGGGAAATGAAAACAAAGGAAGTCGTTATTTCCAAGAGGATCCTCTGATCGAATCTCAACCGAGCTGTGCCCAAAGTCAAAGTACCCCAAAAAGGGCAAGCCTCCCCTAACCGTCTTCGCAGTTGCGCGAACCGGTGAGGAAAAAAGTTGGATAATTTAATTGAGCGATGAGCCCGAAAAACCTCTTCAGGTCTCCCAGGTGGAGTTCACACGATTACGTGTGTGGGACGTCGCTCACTTTTTTTGTGGCAACGTCGAGGGCGGCAAGCGGATCGGCGGCTTCGTGCCCCAGGGGATGGAAGTCAGGTCTGCACCAATGTGCAGTGCGTCCAGTTGCCGACGGATAAACTGAGCGGCCGATTGATCCGCTGGGCGATTGTGTTTTCCAACTCGATAGGCGAAGCGCATCAACTTGCGCGCCACCATTTCAGGCTTGACAAAGCGATCAGTAGCCTGTTCGGCTAAAACATGCCAGGCGGCGACGAGTAGTTTGCGGGCAATGGCCACGATCGCTTTGTTGCGGCCGAGCCGCGGCTCGAGGCGCGCTAGTTCTGCCTTCCAGTGGGGATGGGAAATGGCAGCGGTTTGGGCCGCTTCGACTAGCGCGGTGCGCAGCTCCTTGCGACCGGCCTTGGTGATTTTCCCGGTGCGGGTGGTGAGACCCGAATCGTGGATGCGAGCCCCCAAGCCTGCATAGCCCACCAGATGTTTGGCGTCTGCGAAGCGAGCGATCTCACCAATCGCAGCCACCACGGTCAGGGCAACCACCACGCCAAACCCAGGCAAATGGATCAAGCGGGTCACACGCTCATCCTGCGCGGCTACTTCATTCATCAGAGCAGCCAGGCGGGCGAGTTGGGTCTCTGCAAAGCGCAAGGTCTCCAGGTCACTTTGCAGATTGATCCTTTCCAATTTGCCCAAAGGCAAAGCGCACCACCAGGCGGTTTGATCCGCATGAAAGAGATTGCCAGCCGGAGGAAAGATGTGATGGCGTTGCAGGATGGCGTGCAAACGGTTTTTGGCTTGCGTGGCCATCCGGGTCATCTTGGTGCGTTGCGCGACCAGGGCGCGCAGCTCGCGGACTTCCACCGGTGGCACCCAAATGAGGAGGAGGTCCAGAAATGAGCCTAAAATTAGAGGTAGGTAGAAGTGTTCCTGCAGAAACCCGCCGGGTTGCGAAAGCTGCATTTCCCAAAGGGAATGTGTACCTATGGATTGGGGATGAACTCGGCGAATTGTATTCTGACCACTTATTTATCGATTTATATCCAGTGCGCGGACAACCGACGGTCTCACCGGGGCGACTGGCTCTGATCACGATCATGCAGTTCATGGAAGGGCTGACAGATCGACAGGCTGCGGAAGCCGTGCGGGGACGAATTGACTGGAAATATGCTTTGGGCTTGGAATTAACCGATTCGGGATTTGACTTTTCAGTGCTCAGCGAGTTTCGCCAGCGGCTGAGTGCGGGTCAGCAAGAGCAAACTTTATTGAATGTGCTGCTGGACGAACTCAAGAAACGCGGCTGGCTTAAGGCCCGCAGCAAACAACGGACGGATTCGACACATGTGGTCGCAAGCGTCCGGCAGCTGAACCGGTTAGAGATGGTGGGAGAAACCATGCGTCGAGCCTTGAACGAGTTGGCGGCCGCAGACCCGGAGTGGCTCAAGACGATCGCTCCGTCAGAATGGTTTACGTGCTGATGGGCCACGCCTGGATGGCATCCACTTGCCCAAAGAGCGCGAGAAGCGCGAAGCATTAATCGAGGTAATTGGCTCAGATGGAATTTATCTGATGTCAACCCTATTGGATACGCCTGAGAAGCAGGAACTTAGAGAGCGTTTTAAAAGTCAAGTTGCGACCATTTTGAGCATGCGGCGGATGCTGGCGATGTAGACCATGCTCTCGCTGGAGGAGGTGGTGTGTTCATAATCACGAGCCAGGCGACGGTAACGAGCCAGCCAACCAAACGTACGCTCCACGACCCAGCGATGCGGCAAGACTTTGAACCCTTTGACGTCATCCGAGCGTTTTACGATTTCCAGCACCCAGCCAAATTGTTTGCGAACCTTCTCCACGATAGAAGTGTAAGCGCCATCGGCCCAGATCAGTTTCAGGCGACAGTAGTGATTGTATAAGCTATGTTTAATGCGCTCAAACAATTTCTGCAAGGTCAGCAGGCCTCCCGCTCCGTCTTGAATGCTTGCACTGTGAACCACGACCAGCAGCACCAGCCCCAAAACGTCCACCATCAGATGCCGTTTCCTGCCGGGTGTCTGCTTATGGACATCCACGCCGCGTTCCTCACCGCCTTCCGAGGTTTTGACGCTCTGGCTGTCAATCACCGCTGCACTGGGCTGCTCATTCCGCCCAGCTTTCTGGCGCACCTGCTTCACCAGGACCCCATTCATCTGTTCCCACAGACCATTGCCCTTCCAGCGCCAATAATAGTAGTACACGGTGCGCCAAGGCGGAAAATTCACCGGCAACATCCGCCATTGGCAGCCGGTGCGGTTCACATACAAGATCCCGTCGATAATTTGCCATTTTTCCCATTTCGGCGGGCGACCAAAATCGTTGCTCGGAAAGAATTCCGAAATCAGCTGCCATTCGGTATACTTCAAGTCAGTCGGGTAGGTTTGGGTGAATGTGGCCATTCCCCTCATGCTTACCCGACTACTTTTAAAACACTCTCTAAGGGAACTTCCGGGTGTGGAAATCCTCCGGCAAATATGGGTCCAACAATACTGGATGGAATATCCCGAAGGGGAAGAGCAGTATCGGGTGCGTCTGCGCGCCGACGACAACCAACCGCCCGGAGACAAGCGGATTTATTCTCCCTACGATGTGGACTGCCGCTATTGTACGAAACGATCCACAGAATGGGTGGGGTACAAAGTGCATCTGACCGAAACCTGTGAAGCAGAAACGGTCCATCTCATTACTCACGTTGAAACCAGCAGTGCGGTCGAACAGGATGTTTCGGTTACCGAACGAATTCATGCGGCGCTGGACGCAAAAGGTATCCTGCCGAGTGAACATTTGTTGGATACGGGATACATTGGCGCCGAGTTGCTGGTCAAGGCCAAAGAGGATTATGGAATTGTGATTTGTGGACCAGTCCGGAAAGATGTGCTTTGGCAAGCGAACAGTGGGGAGGGCTTCGGATTATCGAATTTCCAAATCAACTGGAAGGCGCAATCTGTGACTTGTCCACGCGGTCGTCAGTCAAACTATTGGTCGCCGCGCACCAATCAGTACCATCAGCCGGTTATTCAAGTCAGATTCCGAAAAGAAGATTGTTGTATTTGTCCAGTGCAATCCAAATGTACCCGCTCGAAATTGGGCATCCGACATCTATTATTACTCCCGCAAGCCCAATATGAGGCTTTACAAAAGGCGCGCCAAGAACAGCAAACGCCTGCCTTTTGGAAGAAGTATGCAAAAAGGGCTGGGATTGAAGGAACCATCTCTCAAGGCGTTCGTGCTTTTGATATCCGGTTCTCACGCTACATCGGTTTGGCAAAGACCCATATACAGATGGTGGGATCTGCAACAGCTATGAACATGTATCGTCTCTATAACTGGGTCAACGGCGTGCCTCAGGCTCTAACCCGCATAGCGTCTTTTGCGCAGTTGGCTCCCGACCCATCTCTGATTCCTTCTGGCTCTGTCAACGACAATTAGAAAGGGACATGGCGACAATTAGAAATACCCATAGGGAAAGACATCCAAAAGGGATGCGGGACCGGTCGCTGTGGAACAGAGATTGTTCAGTAACAGAAGATCGTGTGTTTTTGGAAAATCTGCACCCTTGGAGATAAGCAGGGCTTTCATGTATTTCTTGGCACATTGTTGAGCATGGAAACATGCACCCGAAGCCAGCGGTTGCTTTCTTCGTAAAGCGGCGCGCGCCAGAGCAAAATCTTCCTCGGCGTGTTCCGCCCACGCACGTGGATTAGTTGCTTCGGTCATATAAAACCTTGCCGCGAGTCAGAATTTCCTTGAGGAAGAAATCGCCTGCTTCCAGCGCCTTTTCGACCTCCTTTGGGGTCTTTACAAGAATATCCACCGGGAAAGGTCGGGGCAGCAGTAAACGCGACACTGCCCAACTTCTATCTTTGTGAGATGACCTTGTTTTCATAATGACTAACAAATCTACATCGCTGTGCGGGTTTGGTATTCCATAAGCATATGAACCAAACAGAACGATTTTCTCCGGTTTTAACTCTCGTGCGATTTTCTGAATCGCAGGACGCAAGGATTTTCCCACTGGAACTTTCAGTCCCGCAGGGATTGTTTCGGGACGGCGCAAGCGAGGTTTTTTCACAGGGTACACTGCATTGGTCATGATGGGTATATTCTATAACAGATTGAGAGTGAAGGCAACCAAGTCAACTTTACTGCTTATTGAAATTTGAAGGTCTCTAAGTATTCATATCTTGTGCTAAAGAACTTATCTCTTCTCAAAGGTAAGGCGGTATGCTTCATCCAGTTTCGGATTGATCAAATGGGTATAGCGCTCAGTAGTCTCTGTTGACTCGTGTCTTGCCAACTCCTGCGCCAGTTTCAAGTCCCCAGTGGCTTCATAAACCATGGTTACGAAATAGTGTCGCAGGGAGTGAGGTGTGATGGGGGAGGTGAGGTCCACCAAGCCGGCAGCCTCCACCCATTTTTCGATTATTGCCCGTCCCGTTGTGGTTGTTATTGCAGATATTCTCTGACCAGCGCCAAGATCGTGGCGTGCGAAGAGGGGAGTGCTTGAAGGGCTTTTCCTGACACGCCGTCAAGATCTTGACGGGTAGCCAAATATTCTCTTAAGAATTCTAAAGACTTTGTAGAAAGACGCACCACAGCCTCCTTGTCCCTCTTGCCGATAATTCTTGCCTGGTTAGCGCTCCAGTTGATATTTTGACGCCTCAGTTTCAAGCTTCCTCGATACGCAGGCCAGCTTCCGCCAGGATAAAGATAAGCGCTCGGTCTCGACGGATGCGCAGTACCTCATCATGGCTTGTGCCGGCCGGTATCTGATAACCTTCCACAAAGCGGAGCAGTCTCTTTACACCTTCAATATCCACGTCAGGTATGCGCCGACCTTCAGTGCGGTGAAGTCTTTTGATCTTCTCTAATATGCGGATGACCGGAACCTCAGCATACTCTTCGGCCGAGAGAAAGGATACGAATTGTCGGAAGGCTGTCAGGTAGAGTTTTTCCGTTGCCACGGTTATCTTGCTGTCCTTATCCTGAAGCAGGGCTATGAAATCATCGACCATGTTGAAATCTATCTGGTTGACTGTAGTTGTTGTCGGGATATGATTTAGCTCCAGCACTTCTGTGAACTTGCGCAATGCTGCTCTGTAGGCGTGCGCAGTTTTATCTGCACCTTTGTTTTCATAGATTGCCAGAAATTCATCTATAGCGGAATCAAGCGAAACACCAATAGTCATAATGGATTTCCAATTCTCAAGACCTTCTCACTGGATGGATTAAATCAAGCACCGGAATTACTTATTGTGTTTGGTATTCGCATAGGCAGAAAATTAAACGATTTTTCTATACAAATTTCAGAAACACCCAAACCGATCCAGTATCAAGTCAATAATGGGTAGAACGGTCATAATAATATCAAGCACCAATTAGGCATAAAAACAATAATCAAATCCCCGGTCCATAAAGATCATCAAACCTCAATCAACTTGCAGTGTGTCAAGTCATTCCATCCTTTCCTCTCTGAGGATGGAGGTCTTTTCATTATAATAAGTAAACGTTATAGTCACGCGCGGTTGGTCTCAAAATCTTGTTTATACAACTGCTTTCGTTATTAATCGATGATTGGATATTGGTTTTCATCAGGGATTCCCCATTTATGTAAGATTTGTATAATTGGGACTGGATGCAAGGATTGGCAGTGAGTTGCCCAACATCGCAAAGGGAAGTAGCTGAACACATCAGACTTCAGCCGATGGATCTAATTTCATCAAGCCTCCAAACCGAGATGACTTACCGATGAATTGTCCAGAGCTACAAACTCTAGCAGGCTATAATTGTCCGATGCTATTATTGATAAGCATCTTAAAAGCACTTGGCGGCGTGCTTTTAAGATGCTACAGAATTGCGATGGCAGATTCGTGCGGCGCCATCCGAGATGTGTCAAGCACCAAGTCATAAGTACCATGCCGCGTGAATTAGGTCATAGTGTTTTCTCGCTTGGCCGATGGGCCGATCGCCGCGGCCAGCTTCCCATTTTTCAGAAACAGCCAGCGGCGGCTTTAATCCAACGAACAGGCCGTCCAAGGGAGCAAAGCACTCCGCCGCATCTCTTAGAGCTCGACTGTCCATCAGATACTATCTCCACAACCACATCTCGACAGTTTTGACAATAGCACACCACTTCGCGGTGGAGTTGCTTGAATAAGCGCAACCGTGGCTCCAGTAGCGGTTTTTCACGATATAGAGGAGAAGCTTAGTTTATCCTTGTAGACAACAATAATGTGCATCAAGCTATAGCCTAACAATACATGCACACGGACGGCGGGGATCGGGTGCCATCGCCGAAATCCTGAGCGACATGGACGCCGAAATCCCGCGCTCGAAGGGAAACTGTCCAAGGCGCGGGAGGTCAAGGCGGGGATGATGTCCGTGTTGCTGAGTGGGAGGGTGAGGTTGGTGTAGGCGTAGGAAGAGAGGTCGTATAACTTGAGTTCGCGAATGTTTAAATTTAGTGAGAAGATCTATCTTAATACATTTTAACATTGTCAATGTATCAAAATCTTCATTAATAAAAAAGGAGACCAACTATGGCAAAGAAGCGCACTGCGAAAGATAATTCTTAAAGAGCAACCAAATCGCAAAAAAATTCGGCGAGCGATCGAACCAATCATAGAGTAAATATTGATCCGCACCTTGGCGGGACGTACAATGTCATGGCAAATGAAGCTGTAAACGATAGAAGACAACAGACGATGCAACAGTTAATCTGACTTTATTATGGAAAGGAGCAGACTGTTAGCATAAAGCCTAAATCGAGAACAAGAAAGAATTAAATCTGCTTATGGCAATATGTACGTTTCTGTTATAGCCATAATTTCTGCTCTTGCACTCGCCATCGTTTTACACTGCGAAGGCAGAAGAAACGCTGTCATACTGGATCGGTGGTGCTCTTTTATTCTTTCCGGGTGGCGCAGCTGCTTATAAGCGTGTCTGGGGAAAATCGAAAGCTATTTCTCTTGGAGCAGATCAGGATACCAATCAATTGGAGGAGTAAGCGAAACGTAGTGTAAAGTCGAGACCGTTAGCACTATCGCCGAAGTCACTGCGCTCGAAGTGAAACTGCCCAAGGCGGGCAGGTCAAGGCTGAGATGATGTCCGCGTTGCTGGGGGATGAGGTTGGTGGAGAGTGGTTCGCTGGGGGGTAATATGACAAGAGGTCGTATAATTTCTGGACGGGCGCTTTCTTTCAAGGAGTAATTGCATATGTTCCAAAATCAATTTCGTAAACTTTCCGCATGGGCAGGAATTCTTGCACCAATAATATTTGTGGGTATTTTTACTGTTGAAGGCGTCGTAAGAAAAGGATACGATCCGATGAGGATGTATATTAGCGCGCTTTCATTAGGTAATCGCGGATGGATACAGATTTCAAATTTTATAGTACTTGGACTTCTTTTATTTATATTTATACTTGGTCTATCGAAAGAGTTTCCAACTGGAAAAGCATCTCGTGGGGGAATAATTACCTTGTATATAATCTCTGTATTATTCTTTATTTCAGGTCCTTTTGTTATGGATCCAACAGAAACGCCAGCCGACCAAATGTCGGTACACGGATTGATTCATGGGTTATCTGGAGGAATAGTATTTCTATTAATGCCAATTATCATTTTTATCTTTTTCAGGCGTTTCGTTTCGGATAATAATTGGCAATCGTTTCGTTGGTGGACACTGATCTTAGGGGTAATAGAGGCAGTGGGAGTAATTGTATTTACTTATGTATCAAAAATCCCTGTTGAGCAAAACGCCTATATCAATTTGTTTGGATTATTCCAGCGTATCGCTTTAATCCCATTTATGGTATGGGTATTTATCTTCGGTACAGAAATACTCCGAAAACAAAAGTAAAAATGCCCAATACAGCGGGCACTAAACGGCGGAAATTACATCGCCGAAATCTTGAGCGATATGGACGCCGAAATCTCCGCGCTCGAAGGGAAACTATCCAAGGCGCGGCAGGTCAAGGCGGGGATGATGTCCGTGTTGCTGACGGGGAGGGCGAGGTTGGCGTAGTGTTATTGCGAACTTCGGGAAGTAATCTCCTCGTTGTGAGGGATTGTTTCGTTGCAACGAACGCTCCTCGCAATGACACTGATACGCAATGACGGTGGAAATGAAAGGGTTGTATAATTTACCCATGTCAATGACAGCCTTGGATCTCTCTCCTGAAGCTCTCAAGAAATATCGCCCGTTGGATGCAATCAAGAAACGCAGGGCAAAATTCAGCACGGAAATTGCCAACCGACGTCGGCGCGCCATGTCGGTTGCACGCAATGCCGCCAAACTTCTCAAAACCGAATTCGGCGCGAAAGAGGTCATCCTGTTTGGGTCACTAGCACGGCGCGGAAGTTTCTCGCTCTACTCCGATGTTGATCTGGCAGTACGCGGGATTGCTCCCGATAAATTCTATGCCGCTGTTAGCGCTATGATGGATGTTAGTGGTGATTTCAAAATAGACTTGGTGGAACCTGAAGATTGCTCTCCTGCCATGCTCAAAAATATCGAAAAAGACGGTAAATCATTATGAGGGATGAAGAACTTGCAAAACTGGCTGAACGTATTCGTCAGGAATTAAGTGAAATCAGCCGCGTTGTAGCGCGCATCAGCGTAGGTTGGGAACGCGCCCGCCGCTCGAACGATGATTTCTACCTCGATAGCGTGGCATTGAACCTGCAAGGTTTTTATTCAGGTTTTGAACGTCTTTTCACCCAAATTGCCGAAGTTGTTGAAGGCAATCTGCCGCACGGGGAAAACTGGCACCAGCAATTATTGCGACAAATGATAACGGAAGCTCCAAAGATCCGCCCTGCCGTAATTTCAAAAGAAACGGGTGCAAAACTGGATGATTATCGCGGTTTTCGCCATGTTGTCCGCAATGTATACGCTTATAAATTCGACCCCGACAAATTGGAAAAACTCGTCCGCTCTGTTCCTGACCCTTTTGCACAATTAAAAGCAGAACTGTCTTGCCTTTGCAGCATTTCTGGAGCAATATCGTCATGTCAGTGGAGGGAGTGAAATAACATGGCAATCGGCAAACCTGAACGAACAACACAAAACCGCGTCATCAAACTCTTTCAACACGAGTTGGGCTATCGCTATCTCGGCGATTGGACAGACCGCGCTGGTAACAGCAACATCGAGGAAGGTCTGCTCAGTGACTGGCTGAAAAAGAATGGCTACTCCACTCCGCAGATCAACCGCGCCATCGACCTCCTGCGCCGTGAAGCCGACAATCACAACCGCACGCTCTACGGCAACAACAAGGAAGTCTACAAGCTTCTGCGCTATGGCGTGCCTGTCAAAGTGGAAGCGGGCAAGGTCACCGAGACTGTCCATCTCATCAATTGGAACAAACCCGAAATCAATGATTTCGCCATTGCTGAGGAAGTCACGCTCAAGGGCAATCACGAGCGCCGTCCCGATGTTGTCCTGTATGTCAACGGCATCGCGGTCGGCGTACTTGAGTTGAAAAGAAGCAGTGTCAGCATTGGCGACGGCATCCGCCAAAACCTGTCCAATCAAGAGCAAGGATTTCAATGAGTGGTTCTTTACCACGGTCCAATTCGTATTTGCGGGCAATGATAGCGAAGGCTTGAAATATGGGACAATTGCCACACCTGAAAAATACTTCCTCAACTGGAAGGAAGACGAACAGGATAACACCCGCTTCAAACTGGATAAATACCTGCTCAAGCTCTGCGAGAAAAATCGCCTCATCGAATTGATGCACGACTTCGTTCTGTTCGATGGCATCAAGAAACTTCCGCGCGCCCATCAATACTTCGGCGTCAAAGCCGCGCAGGAACATGTCCGTGAGCGGAAGGGCGGCATCATCTGGCACACGCAAGGCAGTGGCAAAAGCATTGTCATGGTCCTGCTCGCCAAATGGATCTTGGAGAACAATCCCAACGCCCGCGTCGCCATCATCACCGACCGCGATGAACTGGATAAACAGATCGAAGGTGTCTTCACCGAAGCCGGCGAGAGCATCTACCGCACCAGCAGCGGTCGCGACCTGATGAAGCAACTTGGCCTGGCAACGCCGCGGCTCCTGTGTTCGCTGGTCCACAAGTTCGGGCGTCAAGGCGTGGATGACTTCGAAGCTTACGTCAAGGAACTGGAAGAGCAACCCAGCCAAACGGTCGGCGAAGTCTTTGTTTTCGTGGATGAATGTCACCGCACGCAAAGCGGCAAACTGCATCGCGTCATGAAAGCCATGATGCCCAATGCCGTTTTCATCGGCTTCACGGGCACTCCGCTTTTGAAGAAGGACAGGCAGACCAGCCTCGAAGTCTTCGGCGGCTACATCCACACCTACAAATTCAGCGAAGGCGTGGAGGATAAAGTTATTCTGGATCTCATCTACGAAGCGCGGGATATTGACCAAAAGCTCGGCTCAAAAGACAAAATAGATGCCTGGTTCGATGCCAAGACAAAGGGTCTCAACGATTGGCAGAAGGACGAACTAAAAAAGCAGTGGGGCACGATGCAGAACGTGCTCAGCTCCAGGTCCCGCATGGATCGGGTTGTGAATGACATCGTTTTTGATTTCAGTGTCAAGCCGCGTCTATCCAATGACCGCGGCAACGCCATCTTTGAATAGTTTGGGTTGAGAAAATTAGATTTGTTTTATTGCTCGCGCTTTTTTAGCGTGTTTAACCTCGCGGCATCAAGAATGAGTACCTTTAGCCCTGCATCATCAATGCCATCATCTTCATGGAAGTCGATGGCACGAACTGTTTTGCTATCCAAGCGCGTATTAAGAGCTTCTTCGGGTCCTTCATCTGAGCACCTTTGGGGAATGTCAGCCTCACGGCGTTCTTGAGTGTATCTGCTACGCATATGATTCCATCATGAGACCAAACAGGGACTCCCGAGGGTTTGGAGGGCTTTTTCCACTTCACTTCTTCGACCACGGCAGGGTCGGCTTTCTTGATCAAAGCGCGCAGTTGTGATAATTTCCTGCCCCGCCAGTCACCCGGCTCTTTGATGATGGCATCAATCTGTTGAGATATAGACTTGTCTTGCGAGGAAAAACTCATATTTTCACCCATCTCAGCTTATTCAGACTTAACTATATCGCCTTTGAAAATCCACTGAACGCCGTATCTATCATAAAACTGTCCGTATGTTCCAAACGGCATTTCATGCAATTCTTGCAGTCTTTTGTTATTGTCACCATCCCTGAGCTTGTCAAAAACTGTTTTTAACTCATCATATGTGCTGCCAATTACAAATATGGCGTAGGTATTACCTTGTATAGGATCAAATTCAGGAGAAGCCATCCAGTCGGTGGCGGATATTTCAATATTGCCACTTATTAAATGTGCGTTGATAATCCTGTTGTGCTTTTCCTTTGGAAACTGGGTTTTCATCGGAGTATCTCCGAGTTTCGTAAGCATCAACTCTCCGCCTAGGCACTGATGATAAAACGTCATCGCCTCTGCACAATTACCGTCAAATAAAAGGAATGGGGTACAACTTAACATGGTCTTCACCATCTTTCATCTCACCGCTTTTTCTCTCTAAAGACTCAATGGACGTCTTTACTTCGTTGTTTACGTCGGTTCGAGGAGCACTCCACTTTTTGAGACATCGGGTTCGGTGCATAGGTTACGATTGAAACAACACGGCCTTCGTTCGCCGGCTTTGAGCTTCGATAATGTTACCTCGACACGCCGGCTGCGCGTTTCCTGGTTGTTGGTGGCTCGTATCCAGCGGAGCCAGTCCCAACGCGCCATGGTTGTGATTTTCACCCATAGGGCGTTCGCCTGCGGGTCGGAAGCGAGAGCCTTATTCAAATCCGACGGCATTTCGGGCTCCGGCCACTCTTTAGACGGCTCAACCGCCAACGTTACCGTACCGCCTGCATCTATATCGGCGGCTTCACGCAAGCCAGAGTCGACCCTAAACCAGTGGCTTCCCTTGCCGTCCGGCTCGAGCACGATTTTAGAATGGAAACCATTAATCGTCCCCTCGACCAATGTCATACCACGCGATGGAAGCTTTGCGCTCGCTTTCTCGGGCAGCCTAAGAATGGTCCAGTCGCCGATTTTAAGAGGTGTAGTTTCAAAACGGATTGTTGACATGGTTCTGCCAATTAGCTTGCCGCTTTCTTCACGAGCGCGGCGATCTTTTTCTCATCGGCGGAGTTTAACTCTTTCAGCGCAAAGGCGACCGGCCACATGCTCGCCTTCGTCGAGGTTTGCAGCGTCCTGGAAGCCAAACGTCGCGTACCTCGTATTGAACTTCTGTGCAGGTTTGAAGTAGCAGACGATCTTGCCGTCCTTGTTGGCATAGGCGGGCATGCCATACCAGGTTTTCGGCATGAGGGCTGGTGCGTTGGCTTTGAGGATCTCGTGGATCTGCTTGGCCATGGCGCGATCCGATCCCTTCATCTCGGCGATCTTCGCAAGCAGATCTTTTTCACCAGCCGCCCTGTCGTTCTTTGTGCGCTCTTCCGCCTTCATCTCTTTGGCGCGTTCCTTCATCGCGGCTTTTTCATCATGCCGTAAATCCCTTGGACTTTTGCGTTTCCTTCTTTGGGCTCATAGAAATCTCCTTATCTGATTTAAATTTCCCAAATATTTAGTTTATAATAAAGATACTTCAAAGTAAAGGTAATGTCAAGGGTATATTTCTATGACGAAATCCACAAAGGCAGACTTGAAAAAACGGGCACTGATGGCGGTGAGGGATTATGGCGTTAATTTGACGCAGTTCCGAAACGCCATGAGTGAATGGGCAGGCCTCAACGTAACCGACATGGAATGTCTCAGGCTGCTATTCCAAAAAGGCATTGCCACTCCCTCTGAACTTGCCAGGCATACGGGTCTCACTTCAGGTGCAACGACCGCCATGTTGGATCGGCTCGAAAAGGCTGGGTTAATTGAACGTCGACCCAATCCCAATGACCGTCGCGGGACTTTGATCGCTCCTGCGCAATCAAGTGCCGAAAAGGCTGCATCATGGTTTGAAGTCGGCGAGAAAAGCACAAGACGAATTGATTTCAAGTTACTCGGAAAGTGAACTGGAAATCATTGCTGATGTCTTTGAAAGATTTACAAAACTATGGGATCAGGAACGTGGGAAGGTACAAAGAGATCAGTAGGGGCGGATCGCGCCACACCATCATCCATCGTATGCTTTTTTCAGATCGTCGATAACAAGCTTGTGCATTTGAAGCATGGCTTGCATCCCCCGCTGGGATTTGACCGGGTCGGGACCGGCTATATAATCGCCCAACTGCTTCGGGACAATCTGCCACGACAGTCCGTACTTGTCCTTCAACCAGCCGCACTGGGACTCTTCCCCGCCATCAGCTGTCAGTTTGTTCCAAAAATAATCCACCTCAGTTTGATTCTCACAACTAACGAACATCGAAATGGATTCGTTGAACTTAAACTCCGGACCCGCGTTCAACGCCATAAAGTCCTGCCCATCGAGTTGGAAGTTGACTGTGAAGGCTTTGCCGTCAGGTCCACGTGAAATTTCACCAGCTTTTGCATTCTTGAAGATGGAACAATAAAAGTTCATCGCTTCTTCTGCTTGCGTATCGAACCATAAAAACGGGGTAATCTTGTTCATTTTAAAATTCTCCTCTTATCTATTTGTAACCAGTATTTTTCAAATGATCGGCAAGTCTATACTTGATTGCTCTTTCTATAAATTTCAAAGGCAACGGATTATCCAGTGGGAATTTCACTGTCCCTTTACCATCTGCATACTTCGCGATCTCTTTGTTGAACGCTTCACTCCCCTCCGGAACCGGATACAGCGACACATGCTTTTTCCACCCCGCAAAGTGGATCAAGTTCTTCCCGTTCAACTCAAAACACGCGATCTGATAGCTGATCTTCTCTTTGGCATCTGGTGCCAACGAGTGAATCAATTTACGAATCTGTTTCAAATATGATTGTGACTTTTCCGGGCAGGCGGCGATGTATTCGTCAATTGAAGTAAAACCTTTTTTGCTATTCATAAGTTCCTTACTTTCTTCAAGTTCCATAAAGATAAAAGTTGCTATCCACTGCGAACTCGGTCATAGATTAGGCACACAGCGCCACTTTCTGAAACGGTACTTTGCCGCAGAGTCCAGGATGAGCGGGGCAAACTATCGTCAAACAGACATGCACCGCCGCCGGCTATCTCTGGGCATAGAGTGATACTCAAACAATCCAAAGCATTAGCATCCAGCAGACGTTTGATGATACTGCTGCTGGCAAGCACAATGATGTCGCCACCATTTTGTTGTTGCAGGCCTTTAATAATCGTAGCAGGATCAGCACTTACGATGCGGGAAGTTTCCCAAGAAGCATCCTCGAGCGTGGAAGAGAATACGGTCTTTTCAACAGAATTCAACCATTTGGAAAAGGCACGGTCTCGGGAGTCCGCCTCTTCATTATTAGCAACAGATGGCCAATACGAGCCAAACCCTTCGTAATTCTTTCTACCTATGAGCACTGTGGTCGCGGGACTTGTGATATTGATCATGTGATTGCGCCCGGCATTTTTAATCGCATGCGGAACGATCCATCCCATATCATACTCACCGCCCAGACCCGTTGTCCGTCCGTCTAAAGATAATGAAATATTCGCAACTACTCTACGGGTTCTAGCTGTTTTGTTTGTCATGGCAGTTTCCTAATTACATCGCTTTCAAAATATCATCAAGGCGTTCATATCCTTCACTAATGCCCTTCTCCATTCCGTTTTGGATCATGCCATCTCGGTCAGAGACAGATTGAAAGATGGAATGGATCGTGGCTTTCGTTCGGTCCTCGGGCAACTCTTCCAGCGTCATGCAATCTAAAGAAACATGACCGGGATATCCTTCGAATTCAAAGGTCTGCACCATATTCTCTATGGACATCTCATGGAACGTGCCGTGAAAACCATATTCGTTCCCATCCTTATCCTTGTGAATGTAACGATATTTCCCACCGTTTACAGGCTCAAACGTTTCAAGGATCATCTCGTATCCATGTGGACCCAGCCATTGCACGTATAACTTCGGGTCGATGTGCGCCTTGTAAACAAGTTCACGCGGCACATCGAATTCACGGGTGATAAAAACTTCCTGCACCCCGGGCTCGGCTGTCACTGTCACTCTATTTTTTGAGGGCATGTTATTTCTCCTTTTTCATTTGTTCCAATAGATCATCGAGGCGGCTAAATTTTTCTTCCCAAACCTGGCGATATTGCTCGATCCAATCGCTCACTTCATTCAATCGGTCGAAGCGCGCTTCCACATATCGTTCACGTCCCTGCGGAATGACGATCACCAATCCGCATTCCTTCAGGATCTTGATGTGCCTGGAGACAGCAGGGCGGCTGATGCGGAAATTTTCGGCAACACCGTTCAGCGTCATCCGTTGGCTTGCGAGCAGACTCAGGATCGCTCTGCGGTTGGGGTCTGCGATGGCTTGAAATACATCTCGTCTCATGATTTCCTTTATGTAACCATTCGGTTACTCATTGTGGTGTGATTTTAGAACATAGTTTCTAGTTTGTCAAGGTTTTATTTTGGATGAAGAACACGCTTCCGACTCCCCATGGTTGGCGCGGCTTAAGAATGAGATTTATCTACGCTGATGGTTTTACAAAACTACTTCTTCTTACCGCCAGAGATGTTGAGCGCCACCTCCGCACGGATTAGATCTTTCAACGCGGCTTCGTCGTTGATCTTGTCACCTTCGGCATTAGCTCCGGTGGTTTTACACTATTTTTGTGCCAAAGGATTTATCTATTCTCAAAGGTGCGGCGGTATGCTTCATCTAGTTTTGGGTTAATGAGATGGGTGTAGCGTTCAGTAGTCTCTGTTGACTCATGCCTTGCCAACTCCTGCGCCAATTTCAGGTCGCCGGTGGCTTCGTAAACCATGGTCACAAAATAATGTCGCAGGGAGTGCGGTGTGATGGGGGAGGTGAGGTCCACCAACCCGGCAGTCTCCACCCATTTTTCAATAATTGCCCGTCCTGTTGTGGTTGTTATTGCTGATATTCTTTTTCCGGCACCAAGATCGTGGCGCGCGAAGAGGGGGAGTGCTTGAAGGGCTTTTCCTGACGCGCCATCCAGATCTTGACGGGCAGCCAAGTATTCCCTCAAGTACTGTAGAGATCTCGTAGAAAGGCGTACCACAGCCTCCTTGTCCCTTTTGCCGATTATCCTTGCCTGGTTTGCAGCCCAGTTGATATTTTGACGCCTCAATTTGCAGGCCTCGTCAATACGCAGTCCAGCCTCTGCCAAAAAAAAGATAAGCGCTCTGTCTCTGCGGATGCGGAGTATTTCGTCTTGGCTTGTGCCAGCAGGTACCCTATAGTCTTCCATGAACCAGAGGAACCTCTTGACCCCTTCGATATCCACATCGGGTATACGCCGTCCTTCTGTGCGGCGAAGCCTTTTGATTTTCTCCAATATGCGGACCACTGGAATGTCGGCATACTCTTCTGCAGAGAGAAAGGATATGAATTGACGGAAAGCCGTCAGGTAGAGCCTTTCCGTTGCAACAGTTATCTCGCTGTCTTTATCTTGAAGAAGTGCTACAAAATCATTAACCAGGTCAAAGTTTATTTCGTTCACTGCCGTTGTTGTAGGGATATGGTTCAATTTCAGCACTTCTGTAAACTTGCGCATTGCCGCTCTGTAAGCGTGTGCAGTTTTACCTGCGCCCTTGTTTAAATAGATCGCCAGAAATTCTTCAATCGCTGAATTGATAGAAATACTGATGGGCATCTATTTATTTCCTCCTTTTTCCTTATGAGAGAGCCAGTGATCTCGCAGGATATTGCCGATCAACTCGGACAGATCAACGCACTCCTGCAACGTGACATTGTTCTGCGTTAGCCATTCAATGCTGAATGGATCGCGCTGAACCTCGAAGGCGTCCGCCGCCTTCTCAAGTAGTTCCATCATGCGTGGGGCGATCATCCGAATTCTCCTGTTGTCAATTTCTCTAATATTTGAATGGCTTCAACCGGCTGGCTGCGCCAGCCTCGCCTTCGTTCTTGGTTGATTCGTTTTGGTGTGGGCGGGAAGCTGTTTATACAAATTCATGAAAGACTCCCGAACTAATGATGGCAGCAACACAAGGAACAACAATGCTTGCTGTCTCTCCAAGAATGAGCTAGAGGATAAGTAAAGCTCAACGGCCACAAACGAGATAAGAATAACCAGCTAGATGCAGCGTTTCAGGATCAAAATGAAAGAGATGCCGAGTGATCATTGAGGCTTTTCTATGATCATTCTTCATCGTCTTTACCCTAAATATGCAGGTCTCTTCATTTAATAAGTAGCTTTGTCTTTGTGTACTTGGCTCAACATTTGCGGTAACCTGCGTTGCTGCAATAATAACCATGAATGACATTTTTCTCTCTAATACTTGTTTATACAAGTGATTACGTTATTCATAATTAACGAAAGCAGTTAAAAAGTTTACCCGAGGAAGTCTCCCCTGTCAAGTTGATGCATTATTTGCAACGTGCTGTAATAAAAAGGCAGTTTGAATTGACGCGATGTGTCACTTGAGAAACTGACGCGTTTCATTTAATAATGTGTGCCAATAGAGAGCGAGGAACTTCTGGAAAACAAAACCCTTCAGTAGATCAAAGACCCGTTTCCCGAACAATCACACGGATCCAGTCTGGTATCAGGCGAGATCCGCGTGAGCTTGCGCGATTGAGGAAAATCCCGGAAAGAATACGCTCTCGAATGAAATAAAGCGAAAATGCCCAACGACCCTAGCCCTCCCCTTTCTGTTCAACAGAATCTGTTTAGTTTTCTGGAGCTTGGCTTTTCTCTCTCCAAGAGAACAGAAATCTAGGTGCGGATGTCCAAGTACCCCACTCCCCTGCCCCATTGAACTCCCATGTAACAATCACCGCGTACGATGCTCGACGAAAACTCTTATCAAATACTTCGCTTCATGCTGTGAAAACTGAAGTTGTACTTGGATTGTATGCACCGCTGACTCGTATCTACCACCCAGCGCGCTGACAATACATTCATTCTTGACCTGACAAAGAGGAAATTTTTTCTTACGGTCGCGGGTTCGAATCCCGTTGGAACCGCCAAGAATAAGCATAAAAGACCAACCTGAAAAGTTGGTTTTTATGTTAAATCTTGCTGATTTTAGCGAAAAAACAAGGTTGAAAAAAGTTACGCTCCGCGGGTTCGTCTATTGGACATCTTTTATCGAACCCGCGATCTCATAACTGATATCGACTCGGAAAAACTAAAACAGGGCGGATGAACCAGGTAGCCAGCACAGGGTGCATGACACACTGCCGTAGGGAAAAGAACAGCCGTCAGGTTTATTTGACGGCTGTTGAAGGTAAGGTTTATTTATGTTACGGTTTATAAAGCGAAAGCCCTACGATGAATCGAAAGTCTTTTACGTTCAATGTGTAGAGGCTCAAACCGTGTCGCAAGCCAGTGGCGGCGATCAAGGCATCGGGAAGATTGAGCCTGTGGCTCAAGGCATAGGATTCGAGCAAGGATAAGGCGACTTCGGACGTTTCTTGATCAATCGGGATCTGGTGCAAACCGGCGAGGTGCTTTTTGATTTTCAGCAGTTCCCGCCGATCCCTGGCTCCAAAGTATAACTCGCCCGAAGTGATGACACTCACGGCAAGATCGGGCAAGCCAATCTCTTGCAACGCAGAGATAACATCATTATTGTCTTTGTAAAACTCGATCAGGATGTTGGTGTCGCAAAGAATCATACGCGCGTGGGCCAAGCTTTTTGTCGAATGGAATCCAGCGTCACGTCCCGCCCAGCCCATAGCCCTGCCAGCGCAAAGAACTCTTTATTGTTGACCCTGGCTTTGGGCTTAAGAGTGGACAGATCGCTGGCAGTAACATCCTCGATAAAATCCATGGCTTTGAGGAAATTGATCAAGGCCTGCGCCTTCTGTTTGTTTTTTACTTGAATGGTGATTTGTTCCATACTATGCCTCAATTCAAAACCTTGTAACCAGATTATACACTAATGAAGCGCTATATCTTCTTTCCATATTCTGGTGAAGATTCAAGGGAAAGGCCACAGGGTCTTTCGCTTCAGGATAATCAGAACCTCGATTCCAAATGCTCGAGAGGGACTTGTGCTGGCTACTTAACTCATCCGCAGGTTCTTTTTGAAATCTAAAAAATAATTCATCAATCCATGTCATCCCACAGACCTTTTCCATTCACTGGGACGCCCTGAATGATTTCTTTTGATCAAATACATCATTCATAAGTATCCAAATTCGTTGCAACTCCACAACTGGATGATCTATAGACGCTATTCACCCTTGTTCGTTAAAGTTTTAATGCAAAAGATATGGATCAGTTCAGATATGCCGTACGGGAATAACTATGATGTAGTCCGCCTAGGATTGCCTTCGATGTGATGCGCCCGCTGACTGGCTTTGACTTTGGCAGGTCATAATGATTGGGGATACGCTGCTCAATCCCTTGGTGCGGCCTTTCTTGATTAAAATATGCAGTGTATTCTGTGACCACCCGTCGTAAATGGTGATCGTCATGAATCAGGATATGATCCATACACTCTCGTCGCAGACTACCCATGAATCTTTCGCAATATCCATTCGCTTGTGGCGTTCGAAAAGGCGTTTTTAATTCCTTGATGCCTGAGCTAACCGCCACTGTTGAAAAGTGTGTGGCATATTTGCTATCTCGATCACGAATCAGATACTTCGGTCCTCTCCCCCACGGGGTCGCTTCTCTCAATTGTTGTGCGGTCCATTCATCAGTCGGGAATTTTGTGACGCCTGTATGTACGATCCGGCGCGTTTTCAGTTCCATCACCACAAAGATATACCATGTTCGGAACAACCAGTCGGTTACTACCGTAAAGTCGCATGTCCAGATGCCGCTGGCTTGGTTCTTCAAAAAAATCGCCCAAGTCTGGCTCGATAAATGTTCCTTCCTATCTTTCGGCATATATCTCTGGATGGTTCGTTTACTCACTTCCATCCCCAACTTCAACAATTCACCGCGTATTCTCTCGGCTCCCCATAACTGATTCTCTTTCGCCATCTCTTGTATCAAGGTGATCGTTTCAGGTGATATCTTTGGCTTGCCCTGCGATTTCCGCCGCCAATAGAATTGAAATAACCCACGATGCCAACGCAACAAAGTATCCGGTTGAACGATAAATAGGGTTTGTTTCCAGAACTTCGTAAAGTGCGATAGAACCACCAAGCGAAAACGATCAGGGTTGGTTAGCTGTGCTCGCTTGATCTGGCGATTCAATACGACCAATTGCTGGCGAAGCAGCGTATTTTCTACAACCAGATCAGTCCGACTGCGCGTCAGATCTAAAAGGGTGCCGAGGACTAAGACTGAAGATGCCGGTTTTGTCCAGTGTTTAATGCGCTCTTGTAACCAGCCAAGGAATTTTCTCAGCATGCTGCTCCCAGATAATTATGAGGTGAGAATAAAATAGCATGATAATCCTCTTTTTCCCGGCGGATGAGCGAAGTAGCCAGCACAACGGGTCAGCACAATCCATTTGAACTCCGTTTTTTTATAGGGCTGCAACAAAAAAGGAATGGCTTGTTCACCATTCCTTTTCACCTCGTTCCAAACTCCACTCTTTATTGAGATTATACCCAACAACGAGAGCGTTTTGATTATTGTTTTTTTGCTTGCCGCGCTTTAATAATCTCCCTGCCAATTTCGCGGACAGACTTTTTAGGCAAGATTTTTTTACGATCACGGGTGTAATCTCCCTGTCCTGCTTCATATTGTTGTATAAAACGAATCGCGCCCCCAGGGCCGAGTTCACGAATAAGTGCCTCAAAGCCAATGGTGCGGATTTCATAAAGCGAAAGGGTATCAGTCTTCATGTTTTAAGGTCTCCTCCAGCCATTTCACTGGATTGATTACGATAAGAGAAAGTCGTTTCTTGTTTTTATCGGCAAGCTTTTGCAGTTGATCGTCAGTCGTCAGAAATACATCCACATTTGAGCTTTCTGCTGCAGACAAATGAAGCGCATCATTATACCATTTGGAAAAGTCCTACAGAAAAGTTCATCCGTGCCAAACTGGACGCCTACAACTAGCACTGGAGTGCCTCCACGATATGGGCCTTACCTTGTACCAGAGAGGCTTTTCGTTTGTCAATTGTTGATGCGCAAAGATGTTACCTTTGCACCAGAAATATGTTTATTGAATTTCAAACTTACGCAAGTTATCTCGTAGTTGCTGTTATAATTTCAAAACACTATTCAATTTACTGAGCCCCCAAGTAGTTACGCGTCGCTGTTTCTAATCCCGTCGGGACCGCAGGATGTAACATTTTGAGCAAGTGCCGACAAAAACCGACCTTCGAAGGTCGGTTTTTTTTATATTTCGATTTCTGTAAGATGTGTCGGAAACCCGGCTTGGAACCATAACGCTTCTTAAAGTTGCTTTTTAACCACACGGATCCGGGCGGATAAGCCAAGTAGCCAGCACAAGGGATACACACCATTTGAAGCATGTTCTATGTTTGGCGAAAGGCAATAGGTTGATTTTAAGAGCATATTTCAATGCTCGATACCAGATTGATAATTGAGCACCCGGTTAGCAAGAAATCAAATGCCTTATTGTATAGGGTTACTTACAACTATAGATATAGACGATCAAATGCATCTTTCTTATAATTTTAGACTTTTGCCCCACATCAACTTTGGACGGTATTACAAAGCCTTCACCAAATGTTTAAATTGGATAGCTTCACTCTCTCCCAAATCAGCAATCATAAGTGCCAATAACAGAATACGCTGATAAACATGCGCCGACAAATTGAGTTGACGGATCGCCCTCGCATCAAACTCCGACATTTATCTTGTTACGACAGGAAACGTCACAGACACAACCGTGCCGTGCTGTGCTTTGGATTGTATAACAACGTTGCCATCATGCAGATTGACGATTGCTTTCACAATGGCAAGCCCCAGTCCGTTTCCGGCATAGTCAGCGACATTTCGTCCGCGGTGGAATCTTTCGAATAGCTGCGATAAGTCTTCAGGCGGGATGCCAATGCCTGAATCGGAAATGGTCAGGGTAACTTCGTTTACCGCATGTTCAAGATTGAGTGAAATCGTTCCGTTGGCAGGCGTGAACTTAAACGCGTTCTCCAGCAGATTGATAAGAGCCTGCTTCAGTTGCATTTCATTTCCCAAAATACTCACTGAAACATCCGGCACATGCAGCGTGAACGTCCGATCGGTTTGTTCGGCACGCGAAGCAAACTGTTCACCAAGCTCTTTTATAAGTTGGGTCAAATCGACCGAGACAAAATCGGATTTGGTCTCTGCCGCTTCAATCCGCGAAAGATCAAGTAGAACTCTTCACCAATGCTTCCAGCCGCTGACCCTGTTCCTGCGCATGTGATAGGTAGCGGATCCGCTCTGACGCTTTTTTTTCATCATGCGCCAATTCGAGATTGGCTTGCAACACGGTTAACGGAGTATGCAGTTCGTGCGCAGCATCCGCAACGAAAGCACGCAACGTGGAGACAGTCTGTTCCACCTGTTCCGCCATACCATTGAATGAATTCGCCAGTGACACAAATTCTCGTTGTTTTTCGTTATGCAGGTCAACGCGCACAGAAAGATCGCCCTGCTCCATCTGCCAAGTCACGTTCGCAAGCGCCAGCACCGGCGCACTGATGCGACGGCTGATGAACCAACCGATCAGCGCAGCCAACAATATCGCGATCGCACTGGCCAGCGCCCAACCCATTGCAACACTCTTTAGGATAGTAGTACCATAGGCTGGCCCTTCCGATAAGACGACGGAGCCAAAATCATGATTGTCTCGAGGATCGCGAATAAGCTCAATGATCTTCCAATTCGAGCGAGCAGAGCTCATAGGGACCGCTGTGTTCAAGTAAAAGCCAAACGGCGAACCACTGACCTGGACAGACTGATACAGGAAGACACCTTTGAGATTTTGCACTGGCGTTGAACCATCGGGCATCACCTGCACATTAGAATTATCGGGAACTGGAGCGGATACAGATTGAGAATTGCCTTGCTTTATGATCGAGATAATGGGCAACGAATCGACGGTTACGGACTCCCTGTTTCCCATGACTAGTTGCTTCCCGGTGGCAAGGTTAACGTTAAGCTTTTGAGGTGATCCAAAATCGTAGAGCAAATGTCCGCCCTGATCATAAACCTGAACTCGTGTTTGGGAGAGAAACGCTAGGCTCTCGATCTGTGATTGCATTTCATCATGCGAAGCGTTGCTCGATATCATTGCGGCAATCACTTTGCCAACGAATTGTGCATTGCCGCGTAAATAATCGAGTTCCTGATTTGCATAGAAATTTTGAAGGATCGCCAGCAATACTGCGCCCAGCGCAATCGCCGCAATCAACGCGATCCCTGCAAAGCTCATGGTCAGCCGCGAACGAATTGATTTGAACATCATGTCGTTATACCTCCGGGCCAAGGTTTAGTACATTTCGGCAGCGACGTCAAGATAGGGTAATTCAATTGCCAGCTCCAGGTTTTGTCACAGATGGTAATTCATAGACCAAATTACTGGCAATAACTCGCTCACCGTTCTGCTCTCCCTGACCAGAAGCGAGGTGCCAACCACAATGTCATCCAGGCTGCCTGATGCTACCCGTTGTTGAAGTTGTCCACATCCACCAGTGTAATGTTGGAAGGTCACATCCTGATAAACCTTAGTGTCATGTGTAACCACAATTTCGATAATCGGGCCGTCAAAGCCATCTGTTTGAGAAACTCCCCCATTAGGGTCTACAGCAACATTGCGCAGAGGCACGCCAGTGAAGGGACTGTTGTTTTGTCGCCGCACCAGAACGGCACTCCCCATCATGGGTGGTCTCGGCAGTTCTGGAGCAACAACCCGCGTAATATCACAGTCCTTACTGTTATTCGTATTGAAACCAAAATTATTTACCTGCCCATTTGGCAATTGCAAACCGTGTCTGTTCATTAATTGTCCGCCGATAAAAGCTGCCCCCGCGAGCAGGAACACGAGTCCAATTATTCCAATAATCACGAGAGTTCGCCTTTTCATAGAGCGCCTCCAGATTCGAAAATAGATACAGCTGCACAACTCAGAATATTACTTGGTCATGAACTTGAACGCGGGGCTCGAGTAAACGAGAATATCGGCAATATAACGATCACCACTCTTTTTGCCCCAGACTGTGATCGAACTGGATTGACCGATTTCATCCAGCGAGCCTGGCTCGAGCACCTGCTGGATATTCTGACCCGCGGGTGGGGGGCCGTTGAACTGTTCCATGGTTATATCGTGATAGATGATGGTTTGGGCTGTCACAACCACCTCGACCACCGGCCCACTATGGGTGGATGAAGTGGTCACCTCGCCAGATTGCTGGTCAATGTGGGCCATCATTTGCACGTTTCCGGTACCAACGAAGATGCTGTTGCCCTGACGATGATCGAAGATTCCTTTGCCCACATCTGGAGGCGTCTGTGGAAGTTCCTTGGTCTGTTGAATATCGCCAGGACCGATCTTGACAGTTGTATTACCACCGCTGGTAAATACCTGTGGTCCGCCCAGCCTGGGTAACCCCTGTCCGTTCAACAGTCGCCCACCGACGAATGCTGCGCCTGTTAGCAAAAGGACAAGCACAACACCACCGATAATGATGAGCATACGTTTTTTCATACTAAGCCTCCAATTTTGAGAAGGGTAAGTCTATACAACAGCAGAGCAACCACTACTTTGTTACTCCCCAGGGTCCGTATAAACGAGTATATCTGCGATGTAGCGATCGCCTGTCTTCTTGCCCCAGACTTTGATATCGCTGTACTGTCCGATTTGATCCAGCAATCCTGGTTCCAAAACCTGTTGAAGTTTCTGACCAGAAGGCGGTGGGCCATTGAACTGTTCCATGGTTGTATCATGATAGATTTTGGTCTGAGTCGTAACGACCACCTCGACAATAGGTCCGCTATGAGTAGCTGAGGTCTTTACAATGCCAGATTGTGGATCCTTATGAGCTGTCATTGTTATATTCCCTGTGCCAACGAATATACTGTTGTCCTGGCTGTGATCAAATAGCCCCTCCACATCCGCCGGTGTCTGCGGCAGTTCCTTGGCGGGTTGAATATCGCCAATATCGCCAGGGCCGATCTGAATGTTTGTGTGACCGCCACCGGTAAATATCTGTGGTCCGCCTGACAACCCGGAGAGTCCTTTACCGCTTAGCAAACGCCCACCGATAAACGCCGCGCCTGCCAGCAAAAGGACAAGAGCAACTATTCCACTAATCATGAGAATTTTCTTTTTCATCTAATGCCTCCAAACTTAAGGATTTTTTATTATCAAACACAGTATCTACTAAAAACATGGGAACGCAACTCTTCATCATTGACTCCAACATCTAATGAAAATTTCCATAAACACTGACCACTGATAATCTCTGATCACTTGTCATTACTCATATCTCAACGCTTCAATCGGATCGAGCTGGGAAGCGCGCACTGCCGGATACAAACCGAACACCAAGCCTGTGGCCAGTGAAACGCCAAATGCCAGTGGCATACTGCCGGGGTCAAGTAAGGCAACGCCTTGATTCAACGAAGCTGCAAGTGGGATCGTCAATACACCAATCGCGATTCCGAGCAAGCCGCCACCCCCACTCACCAACACCGCTTCCAGCAAAAACTGCGCAATGATGTCACGACCTCGCGCGCCGATCGCCATCCGCACACCGATCTCGCGAGTGCGTTCACTTACACTTACCAACATCACGTTCATAATGCCAATGCCGCCTACGACAAGTGAAACAACTGCCAGAGCGGTCAGCAGCAGTGAAAACGTGGCAGCCGATTGTTGTTGCGCACCCAGAATATCCTGCTTGGTGGTCATGTGAAAATCGTCAGCATATTTTCCATTCGCGTCTTGCGTAATCCCGTGGCGTTGTCGCAGATATGCGGCAATTTGAGCTTTCGCTTCCTCCATTTGTAATTCATTCGTCACATGCGCGATGATCGTTACCCACGGTTCCTGATCGAATAGATTCTGGATGGCAAAACTTATCGGTAGATAGAGGCCATCATTAGGCCGCATGTTGATCCGATCCTCGAACTCGAACCGCTTCCAATTCCGTAATCACGCCGATCACCTGACATGGCTTTCGATTGACCCATACCTTCCCGCCGATCGGATCATCACCCTGGAACAAATCCAAAGCAGTTTGATAACCAAGCACACAGACCGGGTCGCCATCCACAACTTCGGCGCCGGTAAAAAAGCGCCCTTCGCCGATCAGGTCTTGCGGTGTGATGGGTCGACTGGCAGTCCAGCCCACTGGCTGGACTTGTCCCAATGAAATCACGCTCAAGAGCGCACCGGCATCCGACCCTTGAAAACCAAGTTGTTCGGTCTCGCGTCCCTGACGAAGTTTGGCAGAACCGCTGACTGTCATCTCCGCACGATCAACCAGTGAAGCTGCATCAGCCAACCCGAGACCATCTTCGTAACTCAGGGTTTTATCAGCAACCTGCATCTGCCCATTCTTCATTTGAAGGTCGGTATCGATCTGGATTTGATCCGAACCCAGAAAACGGAAATTCGCATCGACTGCTGCACGGGCGCCATTACCCAGTGCGAGCGTGGTGATCACAGATGCCACGCCAATGATGATGCCAAGAGTGGTGAGCGCCGTACGCAGGGCGTTACTGCCGATACCGCGCAGTGCAGTCATCAGTGTATTAAGCAGAGACATGGTTCAACATCTCATCCATAATTTCACCATCTTGCATATGCAGGATTTTTTCAGCATGGGTCGCCACTTGCAAGTCGTGCGTCACCATTAAGATCGTATGACCCTCTGAACAGAGTTCGACCAGCAAACGCATAATCTCCGCACCTGTGCGGCTATCGAGGTTGCCAGTCGGTTCGTCAGCGAGAATAAGCGCGGGCTCAGTAACCAACGCTCGAGCGATGGCGACGCGTTGACGTTCGCCGCCCGATAATTCATTGGGACGATGTTCAGCACGCGGCATCAATCCGACTCGTTCAAGCGCCTGCTCAGCCCGCTTTTTTACATCACTGCCATAGCGTCCGTATAACAACGGCAATTCAACATTATCGAGAGCATTGAGGCGCGGTAATAGATTGAAGGTTTGAAAGATAAAGCCAAGGCGTGTGTTTCGCACTTGCGCGCGTTCATCCTTGGAGAGTTTGCTGACATCACGACCTTCCAGCGTGTAACTGCCTGCGGTGGGCGTATCCAGACAACCCAGCAAATGCATCATCGTGGATTTGCCGCTGCCTGAGGGTCCCATCAACGCTACGAACTCCCCCGCCACCATTTCAAAGTTCACCCCGCGCAAGGCGTTCACCGTGCTATGCCCCACAGTGTAGGTGCGGGTCAGGTTTTCTGTGCGAATGATGTTCATCGCAAGACCACCTGCTCACCCTCCTTAAGACCTGTAAGGATCTCCACATTCGTATCTCCGCGCAAACCAATCGTGACTGTTCTTTGCTCTGCGCTTACGCTGTTCCAAACCTGAAGCACGGCCTTGTCATTTCCTGAGGCATGTAAGGCTGCACGTGGAAGACAAAGCACACCCTTGCGACTGGCAATCGTTATGTTAGTGTCGGCGGTCATCCCATCGACCAATCCATCCGGAACATCATTCAAAGAAATATAGATGTTGTATAACGGACGATCCCCTTCAATTCGTTTAGGAATAATACGTTCCACTTTACCGTATGCGGTTATATCAGGCAGGGCATCAAAATAGATTTCCACATCCTGACCGATACTCAACAATGGATAATCTTCTTCAGTCACATTCGCGAGCACTTCCAACGCTTTGGGGTCACCGATGGTAAACAAAGATGTTTCAGTTTGATACGTTGATCCACTTTCCGCATTGACCGCCAATACTACGCCATCAAAAGGAGCCGTGATCTGTAAGCTGTCCAACACTGCCTTGGCTGCGTCAAATTTTGCCTGAGCAAGTGCCAGTTCAGAATCGGCGCTGGCAATATCGTTATCACTCGGCTTGCTGGTGTACCAATCCAGATTCGATTGAAGGGTCTTTAGATTCGCTTTTGCGTTTGCCAACTGATCGAGCAATTGAGATTTGATCTGTGGGTCTTGCGCGTTTTTATAGGCCGAATCCAAAGAATCGATTGATGCATTCGCAGCTTTGATCTGTTTCCGCAAATCTTTGATGAAAGCATCCGTGGCGCGCGGATAATCTAAAGCGGTTCTTTGCTTCTGCAACGTTTCCAGATCCTTTTGCGCTTCAAGATAATTCACCTGTGCCTGGGTAGTCGTTACAGGGTCGAGATCGGCAAGTGCTTGCCCAGCAGTCACCCTATCGCCAACCCGCACATTCACCCCGGATAATTTTCCCGTTGCCGGCATCTTCACATCCGCTTCGTTGACGTTCACCAAATTTCCAGGTGCAGTGACGGTTTGTGCCACATCGCATTGCGTCACCGCAACGGTCTGCGGCGTGGGCGTCGGCTCAGGTGGCTTCGATGTGGCAAAACCAAAATAGCCCGCCAACGATATAACCAGGATTATCACAAGTACAAGGAAAAACACAGCACGTTTGCTCACAGCGATACTCCACGAAAAAATACAGACAAGGATTGCCTTGTCTGTAAGTCTATAACATTGAGATTTCAATCGGATTGTGATGTGATTAAGATTTCGTAATCTACTTCGCCATGCGATACCCAATCCCAGGCACGGTTAGAATCAGGGACGGCTGATCCGGTTTCAACTCGATCTTTTCCCTCAACCGGCGAACATGCACGTTGACCGTTTTCTCGCTTTCAATATCTGGGGCATAACCCCACACCGCCTCCACAATTTGTGCGCGGGACAAAGCTTGTCCACGATGATGTGCCAGATGCAGCAATAGGCGGAACTCAATCGGAGTCAACGCGATGATTTCATCTCCGCGTCTTACCTGACCGGTCGCCTGCTCCAACACCAAGTCATTGACCACCACGACAGCCGATTCTGCTGAAGAATAATCCCCATAAGCCCTACGCAACTGTGCCCGGACTCTCGATACCAATTCGCGCATACTAAACGGCTTGGTCATATAATCGTCCGCACCCATTTCCAAACCGAGGACTCTATCCACTTCATCGCCTTGAGCCGTCAACATGATGATGGGTTGATGTATTCCCAACTCCCGCATCTGACGACAAAAATCAAAACCGGAACCATCTGGCAGCCGAATATCCAATAGCATCAAATGAGGCGAGTGTTTCTTGGCAAACTCAATACCACCCCCGCCCGTATTGCATAAATACGGTTCAAAGCCATGTTTACGAAATCCATCCAGCAGGCTCTGACCGATGGCAGGATCATCTTCAATTACCAGGATGCGATATAACTCCATAGCTTGAAATTATAGCATTCGAGCATTCTGTCAAACCTGTTCAGTTTCATCAGCTATCATTTATCTCCGTCAGCAATCGTGCATGCTAGTTTCAGGGGATGCGATGATATGTCGCGCCGACAAATTGAGCTGCGCCATCGCCGCTCGAATCAGACTCTGACCGTCATCCTGCAACCTGCAAAATCGCCTGATCTCCCCGACGTGCATATCCGCATTGCAAATAATGTCTAGGGTCGCTGCGATAACGCGCGCGGTTCCGCCAGGCTTTTTCAAAAGTCTCGGGGGTCAGATCCTCGGCAAGTTGACCGTCACCGATGCGATCACTGGAAACTGGCCCGCGAAGTGGACGCGCGCATCACCACCCACGTGGGCGTCGGTTCCTATGGACAGGAGGGCAAAGTGCAGGAAATGGGGAGGCGGGTTTATTGCGGGAAGACACTACTTACATCCATTGCACCACCCTGAACGATGTGGAGATCCAAATGATTGTAGATACTGGGGGGAACCGTGTCTCTGGCCTCGCCAGTCGAAATGATGATGGGACACGCCATACCGCCCGTTCAGAAATTTCTGGATCGCGGCTTGAAACCCAGCCTGAGTGTGGACGTGGAGACCAATGTACCCGGTGATATGTTCACGCAGATGCGCCCCCTCGTTTCCCTGCAGCACGGCCTTTCGTTCGAGAAGCGCCTTGCGGGCTCAAATCACGTGCCGGAACGCATCACCTCGTACGATGTTCTATCGTGCGCGACCATCGAAGGCGCCAGGGCGAACGGGCTGGCTGATAAAACAGGTTCCCTGACTCCGGGTAAAGAGGCAGACCTGATCCTGCTCCGTACGGATAGGCCCAATGTATTTCCGGTCAACGATCCAGTTGGAGCCGTCGTCTGGAGTAGGGATACCAACAACATAGATACTGTCTTCGTAGCGGGGAAAGTGATGAAGCGGAATGGTCGTTTGATGCATGTGGATTGGGAAGCAGTGAAGAGTGCCGTGCTTGAATCGCGTGATTGCGTCATCAAAAATTCGGGCTTCAAGCTGCCTCAGATCTGAACCTGCGGCTATACCAGGCTTCGCCAGGCTTTTGTGCCCGAAGTCATGTCAAACGTAATTTTCGGGGTTTTCGTCGAACGTTTCTTTGTCTTACACCGAGCAGAAGTAATAGGTTTTCCCCTGATATTCGGAGGTGGCTTCTGCAGTTTCCAGGGTCACTTCCATGCCACAGACAGGATCCTGGTAAGTTGTCGCCATACAATTTCTCCTTTTGTATCATACACAACATTGCCAATTCCAAAACTGTTACATCAGGGACAGAGGCCAGTGACTTGTGATATCTTCGCCTCAAAAAATGGCCAGCGGTGTTCTCTTAATCAGCAATTCATTAAAGCGTCGTACAATACAAAGCGAGGTTCTTTGGTGTTGAGCAAACCCTGGAGGTTGCATGTCGCCCAGCTTGGCTGAACGTCTCAATCAGGCGCGTCACGCCCGCTTCGTGGGACGAAAGGGAGAGTTGAATCAGTTCACGTCTGCGTTGCGCGCCGAACATCTGCCCTTCTTTGTGCTACACATCTTTGGTCCGGGCGGGGTGGGCAAGACCACATTGCTGCAGGAATTCATGTTGGCCAGTGAAAGATATGGCGCACACACCCTCTATCTCGATGTGCGTAACGTGGAACCTGCCCCCGAACCCTTTATGCAGACCATGCGCTTCTTCCTGAACCTCAAACCGGAGACCCCCATCGCGGAGCGGTTCTCTACGAATAGCAATAAGTGGGTGATCCTGCTCGATACTTATGAAACCTTGCTTCCTCTGGACGATTGGCTGCGCACTGCCTTCCTGCCTGAACTTCCCGAATTTGTCCTGACCGTACTGGCCGGGCGTAACCCGCCGACCCCCTCCTGGCAGGCGGACCCAGGCTGGCAGAGCCTGCTGCACACGATTCCACTTCGTAATCTGAGTTCCCAACGAAGGACGCGAGTATTTGGAAAAATGCGGCATTCCCACTGACCAGCAACAGGGCGCGCTGGACTTTACGCACGGCCACCCCTTGGCGCTCTCTCTCATCACCGACCTGTATTTTCAACGCGGCAAGGTGGGTTTCACGCCGGAGGCATCTCCGGATGTGGTCAAGACGCTGCTTGAACGCTTCATCCAGCAGGTGCCCGGACCGGCCCACCGCGCTGCGCTGGAAGCCTGTGCATTGACGCGCGTGATGACCGAATCCCTCCTGGATAAAATGCTGGATATGCCCTCGTCAGGAACAAGCCCTTCGGAAGGGGCGCGTGAACTCTTCGAATGGTTACGCGGGCTGTCTTTTATCCAGTCCAGCCCTGAGGGCCTCTTCCCTCACGATCTGGCGCGTGAAGCCCTGACCGCTGACCTGCACTGGCGCAACCCCGATTGGTACGGTGAATTGCATAACCGCGCCCGCGCCTACTACACCGCGACCATCGAGAAGAGCAGCGGCACGATCCAACAGCGCGCCCTCCTCGACCTGGTCTACCTCCATCGGGAGAACGCTGCCATCCGTTCCTTCTTCGAGTTCCAGACAGCTGGCCTCCTGCCGGACTCGATGCAGCCGGATGATCAGAAGGCCATCCTTGATATGGTCCGAGAATATGAGGGCGAAGCCCCCGCGGAACTGGCGGCCTACTGGCTCGAACGACAGCCTCAGGGTGTCACCATCTGGCGTGCGGCCGATGGACATTTGGCTGGCCTGCTCATCACAGTCTTCCTCCATCAGACAGATGAGACTGATCGCGCGACCGATCCAGCGATCCGTGCGGCCTGGGAAACGCTTGGCAAACAGGCCCCTTTGCGGACGGGTGAGGCTGCTTTGCATTTCCGCTTCTGGATGGCCGAGGAAACGTATCAGAGCGTCTCTCCCATCCAGAGCCTGATCTTCCTGGCGATTGTCAAATATTATTTGACTACGTCCAAGCTGGCGTTCACTTTCTTCGCCTGTACGAATCCTGATTTCTGGGCGCCCATGCTGGGCTACGCGGATCTGCTCCGTTTGCCCGACGCCGATTTCAGTGTAGGAGACTTACGTTTTGGCATCTACAGCCACGATTGGCGCGTCGAACCGCCTGCTCACTGGCTTTCCATCCTGGCGGACAAGGAAGTCGGCATTCCCGTCGAGAGCCGGCCCGCTCCCAGCGAGCCGCTCATCGTGCTGAGTGAACCGGAATTCCGGGAAGCTCTGCGACAGGCCCTGCAGCACTACACCCGTCCGGATGCCTTGGCCTCCAATCTTTTGCTGCGTTCGCGCATGGTGACCGAACGCCTCGGGTCGAACCCTCGACCTGCCGACCGTTTCGAGACCTTGCGTGCCATCCTGAGCGACTCCGCCTCGGCACTCCAGGACAATCCCCGCGACGAAAAGCTCTACCGTGCCCTCGACCGCACTTATTTCCATCCCGCTGCCACACAGGAGGCCGCCGCTGAATTACTGGATCTGCCGTTTAGCACGTACCGGCGTCACCTCACGGCCGGTATCCAGCGGCTGACCGAGATCCTGTGGCAGAAGGAGATCAGCAGCGGAAAATGAGCAAAATGTGAACAGTTATTGGTCTGGAAAGCAGTGATCTGGTTTTGCTACACTGTGGTTGTCAATCGACAACCACAGTTTCTTTAATCGTAAAGCTTACCGAAGGAGAACCATATGAACAGTAGTATTTCCAATCGTCAGGCGGGTGCAGTTTCCCATGAGGGAAAGATGGCACTCAGCAATCTCGAACGCGTCCTTTTGCTCCTGCCCACCGCCGGCGGTCTGGTCTTTGGCATTTTCCCTTTTCTGCTGGGCGGCGTGTTCGGTGCAGTGCTGGGCTTTCCCGGGAATGATAGTTTTATTTACCGCCTGGCGGGGGCGGCAACCTTTGGCTATGCCGTCGCGCTGATCCTTGGCCTGAGGCAGGGAGATTGGTCAGCGTTGCGCCTGGTTGTGATAGGGACGCTTACCTTCAACGTCGCTTCGATTTATGCGTGCGTGACCCAGCTCCTAGCTGGTGATACGAATATTGTCGAATATTTAATCCTGGGCACTTCGATTGCCATCACCGCCATCGCCGTGTCAATTCTGAATCGTCACACCGATGATAAACGTCCGGCAAGCGAGGTCTCGACCTGGTATACGCGCTTCATCATTTTGGGCACCGTTCTATCCGGCGTGTTTGGCCTGATGCCTTTATTCATCCCGGTCCTCGGCGCGCGGGTGCTGGGATTCCATGGCACCGATGTGTTCCTCATCCGTCAGGCCGGCGCGGCTTCCCTGGGTTATGCCGTGATGGGAGTTTATGGATCGCGATCAGGCGTCTGGGGCGAACTCAGACTGCCGTTGATCATGGCCCTGGTCTTCAACGGTTTCAGTTTTGTCGCCAGTGTGATTGCGCTCTTTAGCGGCGAGCCGGTCTTGATCACAGTTGTGATTGGTGCAGCTTCCCTGTTTGTGACAATCGTTGGCATGATCGCCTATCAACGCCAGGGCAAATTGTAAAAATGAATCGTCCCGAGGGTGTAAGGAATGAAGGCAGGTCGTCAGAAAAAACCTTCGGGACGGTTGCATTTGTGAGGAACCATGACCACTGATCTCGTCATCTACGCAGAAACCATAAACGATGCCTGGAATTCACACGATATCCAGAAGGTGCTCAGTTTCTATTCACCAGCATATATCGGTGATGATGTGGGGCAGGCTGCTCTGCAGCAGGGCCATGCAGGCTTGCGCGCCATGCTGCAGACAAATTGGAGAGCCTTCCCGGATTTGCGGTTTGTAGTCATGGATACCATCATTCAGGATTTACGCGTGGCGATCGTCTGGATGGCAGAGGGAACGCATCAGGGGCCGATCATGAATATTCCGCCGACCGGGCGCCGAGTTACGGTGAGAGGCGTCTCGATCATTGATGTGGAGGCCGGGCTGATAATTCGTGGCCAATACATCTGGGATCTGGCGGGCATGCTCCGTCATATGGGCCTATTGCCTGAACTTTAAACGTGGAGCCGAGCCGTGAAAAATTGTTTGATCTCAGGCATATTAATGATCTTGTCCGCAGTGGTTTCTGCATGTGGCTCTGTACAGGCTACAGCTACGATCACTCCGGAGCCGATGGCTACTACTACATCTATTCCTGTTCCAACACAGACAGCCGTACCTTCATCCACGCCTGGCCCTGATCAGGTGTGGGATTACGTTGCCCTGGGCGACTCGAATCCGGTAGGGGTAGGCGTAATCCATTCCTATGTGGACATCTACGCCGATTACATTGAAAGGGATTTGGGAGTGCAGGTCCGGGTTCATAATTGGGCTTTCAACGGAGCCAAGACTGCGCAGCTTTTGGCGCAATTGGGCAGGGACGCACGCCTGCAGCAGGATGTCCACGAGGCCGAGGTGATCACAATCGACATCGGCGCCAATGACTGGACTTCGGTGTTCCACAGGTACCCGACTCAGATGTGCGGTGGCGCGGATAACCAGGACTGTCTCAGAAAACTCATCCAATCCTATAGCGAGAACCTGGATTCAGTTCTCAACAAGATTTTGGAGCTGCATGGGCAGGAGTTAAAACTCCTCATCCGTATGATGGATCTCTATATGAGCAATTGTGATTACCCAGATATTTACGGTACTCCTGGCATCTTTCCGGAAATCAAACCGTATTTGGATCAATTCAACACTTACATTGATGAGACCACGCCGGCACACAGCGGGGTGGTCGTGCCTCTCTATGTCACGCTGAATGGACCTAATGGTGATCAGAATCCTCTGGACTATATCCAAAATGATCAGTGTCATCTCAACCCAAATGGACATCGCAAAGTGGCAGACATGTTGCGGGAACTTGGTTACGAAAACTGACTATGAAATGAACTGGAAAATGGGCAACCTGATAGCTATATTATTAGTAGTTCATAACGCTATCCCTCAGATGCGATGCTGCAGGAGGTGCCCCTAAAGGGAAGAATTACGCTTGACATCGTTCTAAGCAGATGTTTCACACTCAAAATTTATCCGTACAAAAGGAGTAAAACAACATGATCGAAATGAACAAGACCATCGCTCAACAATCCATGCAGGCACTCAGTGATCGACATCTCGAGGCAGTCCTCGCCAATACAGCACCCGATTGCCGATTTTACGGTTGGGCACCGGAACCTCTGGATGCCGATGGATATACAGCGTTCATGTCAGCGCTGCTGGCAGCCTTCCCGGATTTATGCTTTGTAGTGGATGATGTGATCGCCGAGGGAGATAAAGTCGCGGTGCGGCACCGGTTGCAAGGTACCCATCAGGCTGAATTTCAGGGCATCCCCACGACAGGCAGGCAGATCGAGACGAACGCGATTGTAATCTTCCACATCGAAAACGGGGTGATTACCGAGGCCTGGTTGAACGCAGACCTCATGGGCCTGATGCAACAGTTGGGCGTGGTTCCGGCTTAGCAACCAAAAGAAAACAAGGAGAACAAATCATGTCTGAACAGTATAAAGCCGCTGCTAAAAATCTGATTGAAAAAGGATTTAACCAGAAGGATATGGGTGCCTTTGAAGCTTATTTCAGTCCCAGTCTGAAAGACCATGCCCTGCCGCCGGGTCTGCCAGAGGGACGGGAAGGCCGGAAGATGTTCTATTCTGCTTTTCTGACTGCATTTCCCGATCTCCATGTGCATATCGAGGATGTGTTCGCGGAGGGCGACAAGCTCGTCACACGCTGGTCTGCGCATGGCACGCACGATGGCGAACTGATGGGTATCCCACCCACGGGCAGGAAAGCCTCCCTTGGCGGAATGGCGATCGACCGTTTCGAGAACGGCCAGTCCGTGGAGCACTGGGAAGTTTTCGATCAGTTGGGTTTAATGCAGCAATTGGGCGTGATCCCAGCCTGATGAACTCAGCGCGGGTGACAGTCAGTGGCAATGGCTGTTACCCGCAATTCCGGAGGAGAAACCAGGCCTCGCTATGAATTCATGGACCCAGGCCAGGTATCGAAAGAAAAAGCTCTGATGTGTGCCCGGCTGTACCTGCATGGTGGAAAACGTCGCTTGCAAAAGGGCCTCGCGGCAGCAGGCCTGGCGGCGCTGTATGACTCCGTTCTTTTTGGAATGCGTTACTACATCGTCAGGCATAAAAGTTGTTCAGCATTTGTGGTAAATACCGATCTGTGGGATGCGGCCAGCTTGTTTCACGCCCTGACACGCGCAGGCATTTCTTGAGGATCCGCTCATCTTCAATCGTTTCAGTCTGATCGTTGAACGGGCGCTCTGGCAGGAATCGTTTTGGTTTGATGCGGAGTTGGTTCTCACCGAGGCCGAGAAGATGCTGACGAAACTGGGTGTGATGCCATTCAGCGATGCTGTTCCCTCGGATTAATATTTTCAGGAGGTGTAAAAGTGTATGCGAGACTGGTGAGCGGTATGCTGTCTGCCGATAAAGTACAAGAGGCGGTCGACCTGTGGCGCGAAAGCGTGGCCCCATCCGTAGCAGCGCAGGAAGGTTTCAAGAGTGCACGCCTAGTTGTCGAGCGGAAAACCGGCAAGATAATCTCCATCAGCTTGTGGGAAACAGAAGCTGATTTTCAGGCAACCGTCCTATGGAACCAGGGACAAGTTGCGAAGTTCTCGCATCTCTTTACTGTTTCACCTGTTGTGGAAGGCTACGCAGTGGTGGCGGAAGTAATCAAGAACGAGAAGTGACCAGGAATAATGATGCTTGCTCACGTGCAGGTGTGTCCGGCCCACCAGAAGTGAGTTGCCTCGATCAGGTGGATCAACTACCTGCCTAATTCGTACCCTTCAATTTAGAGTGTGATGACTGTCACTAAAGGATGAATCATGAACACCTCTTTTGAGAAATTTGCAGGCTGGGGCGCGATCCTAGCCGGAGTGAGTGGCCTCCTCTATTCGATTGCCTTTGTTGTTTTACAGGATAATCTCTTAAGCGCGCTCTTCCTGCTGTTAGGCGGAACTCTTCTCCACCTCAGCCTTGACGGCTCTCTATCAGCGCCTGCGCGCGACCGAAAGCGGGTTTGCCTTACTTGGGATTTTCTGGCCCTCAGCGCGGCGATTGGTTCTGCCATTCACGGTGGTTATGACCTTTCCACCACGCTCCACCCACCGACCCCACTCAACACGGATCTGCCTAATCCGATCGATCCGCGCGGGCTGTTGACCTTTGGAGTAGCGGGGCTGGGACTGTTCCTCCTGTCCCGGATCATCGCCCAAGAGATGGCATTTCCCAATGGGCTTGCTTACCTGGGATATCTTTCTGCCCTGCTGATGGTCATTCTTTATCTTGGCCGCTTGATTATCCTGCAAGCCACGAGTCCCGTCATTGTCATTCCCGCTTTGCTGGAAGGTTTCCTTGTCAACCCGATCTGGTATATATGGCTTGGACTCATCTTTATTCGAATGCAAGGTCAATCCAAATGAGGTAAACATCGTGACTGCAGAAATGACCATCCCTTCCTCCGAAGCGAGCAAACCGCAAACAGTCATGCTGGGCGGGATTACGGCTCTGGCACAGAGTGCCTGGATGGGTTTTGCCCTGGCTTCGGACGTGCTCGAACAGCTGCGGCTTGCCCCGGCAGGCATCCTGCGTCGGGTTCAGGTGATCCGGCCGGCATTCCCGCGCGACCTTAGTTTGAAAAACTTGCTCACGCGCGAGTACAGTGTTGGTGAGGCCAGCTTCATCCTGATGACCTCCTTCTTCCTATCGGCGGCGCTGGGCGCGGTACGTCAGGTACTCTTCAATGCGCAGTTCGGCGTCAGCCAGCAGGCCAACGCGTATTACGCGGCCTTCCGTCTTCCGGATACGCTCTTCAGCCTGATCGCAGGCGGGGCGCTTTCCAGCGCGATGATTTCCTGTCTTGTTGAATGCCAGGCAAAAGGACGGGGAGGCGGCCAGCTGGCGTTTGATCAGCGTGGTGTTGACCGCACTGCTGGGTGCCTTCGCCTTGTTGATCGTCGCAGTAGAGATTTTCACGCCGGCTCTGGTCAAGGATATTCTGGCGCCCGGCTTCGACCTGGAGACTTCCAACCTGACGGTGACCCTCACACGCCTCATGTTGCTGCAACCGATGATCCTCTTATTGGGCAGTGTGGCGACAGCCGTCCTTAACAGCCGGAATCAATTCCTGTTGACGGGTCTTTCCATCGTGAGTCACAACGTCAGCCTGATCGTTTCCATCCTCGTCCTGAAATTGTTTCCGGGACCTGGCATCTTTGCCCCGACAGTGGGAGTGATCCTCGGCGCGGTGTTGCAGACCGTCATCCTGTTGCCAGGATTGCATAGTGATGGATACCGCGTAGGCCTTTTATTCGATTTTGCAAATGTGCGCCTGCGCGAGATCCTCCGCTTGCTGGTTCCAAATGGCCTGGCCGTCGGAGTCAATTATGCTGGCTTCATTGTGGATACAGCTTTCGCTACGCGCGCTTCTGATCCTGGTGGGTTGGCTGCCATCTACAATGCTTTTCTTCTGGTGGGGTTGCCGATCGCACTGCTGGGACAGGCTGTCGGGCAGGCAGCTTTCCCTCGTCTGGCAGCCCAGGCTGAAGCGGGGAGATGGAGCGAGATGCGGCGCGTGCTCCTGCGTTCCCTGGGCGCAGTCATCGCTTTGGCGATTCCTGCCGTAGGAGCTTTGTTACTGCTTGGCCGGCCGACCATCCGCATCCTGTTCGAACATGGAGAGTTTACTGCTGCCGCGGGGAATCTGACTTATCGCGTGCTGGTGGCTTATGCCGTGGCTTTGCCAGCCTACGTTGCCACAGAGGTCATCACCCGCAGCCTGATCGCGCTGCGCGATACGCGTACCCCGCTGTTTACGAATGGCGGCCAGTTGATCCTGCGCATCATCCTGATTTCGGTTTTGCTGGGCAGCATGGATGTGCTGGCCATTCCCGTGGCCTTTGCCATCTCTGCCACGCTGGAAACCTTGACTCTTGGTACGGTACTCTTTTTCAAGCTGCGCAGCAAAAGCACAGCCACGACAGCAGAGGTGCTTTATCCATGAAACCTGATAATCCCATCCGCAATTTCGATCCGCACAAAGTGGCGTACTACGAGAAGGAAAATTATGTGGCTTACTACCGGAAGGAATGGTTGAAACTTTTCCGCGTTTCCATCACAATGGTGATGGAAGCTTTTGCTCTTTCCTGGCCGCAGGCTGTCTATGGTGCTTACCTCGTGGCACGCGCCGAAATGGCTGCGGCCCCGTTTCCAGATAACGACATTCCACTGGCGGAGGCATATATGCGGCGCTTCTACCAATTCATCAAGAAGATTCACCAGGAAGACTTCGATGCAGACCGCGCCGCGAAACTTGACGTGAACTGGTGGGTCATCCATCGTCGCTTGTTCGGGCAGGACGAGAATCAGGAACTGGTGGATGCGCTCCGAAATTTATATGCCGAGACGTATGGCGCGGAAGCGGCGAAGTTCCATGAGGCTGCTTATCAACGTGCCCTCGGAATGCTCTATTCTGATCGCTGGGTGAATGAAGGGAAACCTGAGAGTAGTCCGTTACTCATCAAAGAAGAAGAAGCGTTATATCAGGGATATAAAGCATTGAAAGAGGCGATCAACAGTTGAGGAAGGATTGGCCGGATGAACGAACTCACGTTTGTGGAAGACAAAGTTGAGACCGCGGCAAGCGTGCCTCCACAGGAATTAATTGAATTGAGGGCCGCGCATAGATTGGCAAAGCATGATCATGCGCGAGGGATGGCGGCATTAAATGGTCTCTTTCGTACTGGCATAGTGCCGGAGCCATCCCTCCAGGGCCGCTATGTGGGGGAACTGCTTGCACTCGACATTGCGCCGGGTTTAACGCAATTGTTTCAGTCGCTAACCGACGCGTGGATGCCGTGGCTGGGCAAAAAGTTTGACGCTGCTCATCAATCCGGAGAGAATATATTTACGCGTGACTTGTACTGGCTGGCACGACTCTTCAATCCGCTGTACCGCGGGTTTGTGATTGAGAGCGCCAAGGTTTATCGTGGCTTTGCATTCCACACTTATCTCGCGCCCGGCTTGATGGATCCCGACCAGCAAGTGCTCAAAATCGATTACAACCTGAAGGAAAATCCTTCACTCACCGTTCGACGGGTACTCGATGAACTGGTGCAACTGAGCGATGGCCTGTATCTCGGAAAAGCCCATGTGAAATGGTGGTGGCGTCCGCAGGACGGTTGGCAAACAGTCGCTTACTTTATGCTTACAGAAGACAGGCTCTCTTTTTCTTAATCGTCAAATGAGCGTTGGGAGACAATCCGGTTTGAATCCATTTCCACCGCCGGAAAAAGTGGCGGACAGCAACTCTCCCTGACCGCGGGAGCACTCAAAGTTTGTTGGGCACATTTGGTTTCGGCGGACTGAGGTCCTGCCTCAGTTCGTGCAAGTCGGCTAAAAGCCGACTCAGGTGCGCGCGTCCGATGGACTTCCAGATACTGAGCAGGCGCCTGCCCTGGCACCGCACGCCAGGGCAGGTGTAGCCCCGCTCGTCAAAATCCATCTACAACCTTTTAGTGCACCCCAGGTCAATCACTAACGATCATGGAAATGTAACGTAGTATACCCTCTCATGGTGTAATTAAAATCTCTCGTGCAGAGGCGATATTATCATATGCTCTCATCGTTAGTAATCCAAGTTGCTACCCGGCAGATGTACTAACGTCCCAAAAGAGTAGTTACAAATCACATCCGTTTTGACTGATACAGCATCAATCCAGATTCCCCAAATATCTCATCATCTTTGAATCGATGATCAAAACAACAAGTTCTCTACCGTACATGAAGAAGGGTTTCTAAAGGCAGAAAGTGAAATGCGGGCTGAAAGTCAATGGAATGTTTCAAGGCATACCTGAGCCAATCCAAGCCCAAACGAAAGAGGCTTTTGTCGCGACGCTCTGTGCGGTCAATCAAAGATAAATTGTTTTCCGCAATCACACGCAAGCCTTGCGTGATCATCCAAATGTAAGCCAGACAAGCAGCGATTAATAAACGGCTCAAACGGGCAGGCTCCGCCAGATGGCTCTTGTGAATATGAAAGCCTCTGCTTTTTTGGTCTGAGAAAAGGTTCCCCTCTGTGTCTACAGATGTAAGTGGAAGTCAAGGGGCACAGGGAGGAAAAATAAATGAAGTTGTCTGTTGCAAGAGGATTCTTTGATCGGATCTCAACCGAGCTGGGGACCAAAGCCGAAGTTCCAGAAAAAGGGTAATCCTCCCCTAACCGTCTTCGCAACTGCGCGAAACGGTGGGCAAAGTTGTATAATCTTGTTGAGCGATGAGCCCGAAAAACCTTTTCAGGTCTCCCAGGTGGAGTTCACACGATTACGTGTATGGGATGTCGCTCACTTTTTTTGTGGCAAGGTCGAGGGCGGCAAGCGGATCAGTTGGCTCTCTGCAAAGCGCAAGGTCTCCAGCTCACTTTGCAGATTGATCCTTTCCAATTTGCCCAGCGGCAAAGCGCACCACCAGGCGGTTTGATCCGCATGAAAGAGATTGCCAGCCGGAGGAAAGATGTGATGGCGTTGCAGGATGGCGTGCAAACGGTTTTTGGCTTGCGTGGCCATCCGGGTCATCTTGGTGCGTTGCGCGACCAGGGCGCGCAGCTCGCGCACTTCCACCGGTGGCACCCAGATCGAGACCAACAAGCCCTTCGCCAACAAGCGGGCCAAAATGGAGGCGGCAATCTTGTCATTCATAACCTGCGAGCGCGTGATCAAGGCCACATGCGGGGGATGCACGACCGTCACTGAATGTGCACAAGGCGACAATTCATCGTAGAGTTCCCAGGTGTTGGTCGTCATTTCCAGCACGACCGCATCCTGGCGGGTGATCGTTTTCTTCATCCAGGTTTCCAGACGGGAAAGTTCCACCCGTTGGGCAGGCAGGACGACGTTTAGTTCCGCATCGACACCCAGCGCAATGAGATAGTGCTTGTGGACGTCGAGTCCAATGAAACGTTGAGGCAGTGGATTTTGATTGGCCATAAGATTCTGCTCCTGTTGAATGAGAAGGTCGGGCACGTTTCATTTTTAGGGCCGCACGCTACGCAGTCACACACAGATACGGGCTTGTCTTGTTCGAGCACAGACGTCCCAGTTAAGCGGATTCGAACGGGATTTGTACTAAAACTGGGCTAACTTAGATAAAACATCTCGACACGCGTCAACTCAACGCATATGGGCAACCATATGCGTTTTTGTTTTAACCCAAATCAAGGAGGCTCAGTATGTCAGAAAAACCCAACCCATTGGAAGGTCGCACGGAATACATCACCGTGCAGGAGGCGGCAGACCATCTGCGTGTTTCGCAGAGCACCATCTACCGCTGGATAAAGATTGGTACCTTGAAAGCCTTTCAAACCGGCTATGGAGCGACCCGCATTGCAGTTGCAGAACTGGAACGTTTCATCAATGCGAACACGGGTCTGGCGAGCAAGAAGGAGGAATGAAGCCATGTATCTCTCCAATCTGCTAGGACCTGTAAAGAAACCGATCTTTGAGATCCTGTATCGGTCCGGTTTGCGAACTGCCATCCAACTCGAAGATTCCGGGATCGAAGCTGAAGGGATTTGCCATACGTTTCCTCCGGCTGGCACGTGCAGAAAAACTCAAGATCGAAGTGGTGGAAAAAGAAAGATGTTTCTACCTGGTTGAGAAGCTCGCCTGGTTGATCCTGATTTCACCCGAACAGAACCTGCAGACGGTGCGCGCAGAATTCCTAGACAAGCTGGCGCATACCAATGATGTGATCGGAACCTTTGTTTTGGTTTGTGGTCTTCCGCCGCGTTGGGCATGGGCTCAGGTCTCCGAGGGCAAGCGTATGAAGACCCAGGCTCGCCATCGGGAAATTGAAGTGCAGGAGTCTGTGCAGATGGTAGTGCGCCAATGAAAACTACCCCATATCTCCTGCTCCTATCCATCTTTTTCCTGCTGGCTTGTTCGCTGACGACACCGCCACAAGTTGCACAAAATGTGTCGGCGCAGTCGTCAAAGCAAGATTTAACGACGCCCACAATAGACCCTGAACCCACAGCCCATACAATCATCCACACCTGTACAGTATCTGCTGAGTCCCTGAACTTGAGGAGTTGTGCGGGATTGCAGTGCACAGTGATTGCTTGGTTGTCCAAGGGTGATGTTCTGAAAGTGCAAGAGAAGGATCAGGAGTGGATCAAAGTCACAACCCCCGCCCATCAAACCGGCTGGGTGCATTCCAAATACTGTGGAGGTTTGCCATGAAAGCTCTGTTCAAGTTCGTTGCATTGGTCGCTTTTTTCGTGATCGGTGGTGGTTTGCTCGTGTATGCCGCCTCCCGTTCATTGGATTTCGTTCAGTCCACATTGCCAGCGAAAGACCAGGTTCTCGGATATTTTGCCTTGTTGGCAACTTCCGGTGGCATGATCGGCTGGCTCTTGGTTTTCTTGTATCGTGCCGACGGCATCATCCAGCGCGGCACAGCCCTGCTCATGACCTTAATCGATTTTCTCGGTGAGGCAGCTCTCTTCACGATGGATACGCTGACCGTTAAGCAGTAGATGCATGGTTTCGGATGGCATATCGTAATCATAAATTGAGAAATCCTGTTTCTGCCCTTTTTTGGATGGAGTGTAGTAGGTGAAAAACATTTTTGAACCATCCTTGCTCCAATCTTGCAATTGGATGAAATACGAGATGTCCGTATTTTTGTTCATAGCTTCCTTTGTGATCAGAAAGTCGATATCCCCATTTTCGTCCACCAGGCAGATTGAAGGTTTCGGCTTGTTGGGTGTGGAGCAGGATAGGGCAAGTTTTTTTCCGTCAGGACACCACTTCAATTGTCCCCCAAGGCTGCCAATCATCCCCCGGTTCCATATATGCGTGCTTCCTGTCTTAATATCCTTTACATAGATGGAATTTTCCTGAAAGTATGCAAATTTTGTTCCGTCTGGCGATAAAGACATCTCGGATATGGGCGTTTCACTGGTGTAAATTGAATCCGGGATGCTCCATCAGAGTTTACAAGATAGATGGTGCTTGGTGAATATACAAGCATCTTGCCACTTATACTAAAGTTGGTTTGGGGTAATGTGTCGATGGGGAGACTATTTGGCGATGTTGTTAATGAAGGAAGCGGGGTCTGTGTTATGACTACTGCAGGAGCTGATACGCAGGAAGTCAGCAGACACATCAGTAATAAAAGATTGCTCTTTTTCATCATCTCATTGCTCCGTCCGAAAAGCAACACAAGGCCTCTTGTTCGTTGAAGAAGACCTTGTGTTATTATTCTCCTTTGTGTGCCTACCTACGGGCTTGTAGTGTATTTCATGTTATCCCAATATACCTTCAGACCTCCGCACCAATATCCGGAAACACACTGGTTGCTGAGGCGAAGTTCGCCATAGTCATTTGGCAGGTAGTCCGAATAACCCAAATATGCCCATGTACCTTGACTGGCAGCCTGATTCCGATATTAATTTGGGTGTTTAGGCGGTAACCGCCCATAGCTCCTTAGGAGGTAAAATGGCGGCTCAAACACTAGTTGGGCGGCTTGAAGTAATAGTAGAAGGAGTAATTTAACCATGACCGATGAACCTGTAGTTTGGCATTACGGTTTGATGGCTGAACATTGGGCTGAATTTAGCACTGAAGCCCAAGAAGCGCCTTTCTTCCTAAAAGAAATCGCAAAGTATGGTCAACCTGTACTTGATGTGGGATGTGGCACTGGGCGCGTATTTCTGCCGTTGCTACAGGCAGGGATTGACATTGATGGTTGTGATATTTCAGCGGATATGCTGAAATATTGCCGAAACAAGGCGACCAATGAGGGCTTTAATCCAAACCTGTACAATCAGCCCATGCACACTTTTGAACTTCCCCGCAAATACAAAACAATCTATCTCTGCGACTTGCTTGATTTGGCTGGGAGTCATGAAAAAGGTTTGGAAACACTACGTAATTGCTATGCACATTTGGAAGATGGCGGAGCACTTCTGTTCAATATCCAGCCTGGATATACATCACCAGAATCTTGGAAGTTGTGGTTAAGCGAGAAGCGTCAAACCTTGCCACAGCCGTGGCCAGAAGACGGTCACCACAACATTGCATCAGATGGTAGCGAGCATATTATTCGCTTTCGCCTTCTTCTTGTTGACCCATTAGAACAAAACTTCACACGTCAAGTCCGTATTGAAAAATGGCAATCTGGCAAATTGATCGCAGCGGAAGAGTATACTTTGCGTGAAAATATGTATCTCAAGAACGAATTGCTTCTAATGCTCAAAGTGGCTGGCTTCCATGAAATTACTGTTCGGGGCAATTACACTGATGAACCTGCCACAGCCGAACATGAAGAACTTGTATTTACAGCAATCCGCTAAGCAATCCGTCTACAATGCCAGCCGCCCAACACAGCGTGCACTTGACGGGCACTTGACGGGTGGGATTCTGCGCCGTTTCAGGCTTTATCTACACCCTGGCAAAATCCTGCTCTCGAAGTTTTGTCCACGTCCGCCCACCCGCAAGTAACGCAATCCGTTAGGCACCAAACAAATTTATCGGTATATACAATTTACAAGGAGTGCTATGTCAATCCCTCAATCTAAATCTGGTTTTATCAATATTGACAACGCAAAACTCTATTATGAAATTGCTGGCACAGGGACTCCCTTCGTGATGATCCATGCTGGTGTGGCTGATAGCCGTCAGTGGAATAACGAATTTACCTATTTTTCTCAAAGTAACCAAGTCATTCGATATGATATGCGCGGTTATGGAAAAAGTAAACCTGTTGAGGGGGAGTTTAGCCACATGAGCGATTTAGTTTCAATACTCGATGACTTGGGAATCCATGAACCTCTTGTCATAATGGGTTGTTCTATGGGTGGTGGTTTGGCAATGGATTTTGCATTGACGCATCCATCAAAAGTAAATGCTTTAATTATGGTTGATGCAGGCCCAAGTGGGTTGGAATTGGATGTCCCAGCACCACCTAAATTTGCAGATGCCGAGAAGGCTTTTGAAGCTGGCAATTTGGATTTAGTGGCTGAAATTGAAACGCAGATTTGGTTCGATGGTACAGGTCGATTGCCAGAACAAGTCAATCAGGAAACGCGAAAACTATTGTTTGAAATGAATCGCATTGCTTTATCCCATGAAGTCAAAAATCTTGGAAAACGTCTCCCAAATACAGAAACCCCAGCTGTTGATCGTCTGGGAAATTTAGACATACCTACTCTGGTTATTGTTGGTGCTCATGATACGGCTTATATACTCGCTGCTGCTGACTACATGGAAGAGAAGATCAAGTCAGCAAGGAAAGTAATAATCGAAGATGCAGCACATTTACCTAACATGGATCAGCATCAGGAGTTTCAAGGAATTGTCAAAGAGTTTTTGGAGAGTTTGTAGAGATAAATCGTGACATCGTAGTTAGAGGTATTTCTCTTGGAACTATTTATGTAAACATTTGGTGCCTAACACGGCGTGCACCGGACGGCTGGGAGTTGCGCGTTTTTTGGGCTTTTTTCTGAGCTATAGCAGTTTCCCGTTTTACAGACTTGTTCTCCCCAGCCGCAGGTAACGCAAACCGTTGAAACTGTCGAATAAGTCCCCTTTCAAAAATATTTTTTGAAAAGTGGGAGAGAAATGCTGAAAAGCACCTGGTTTTGGGTGCACCACACCACATTTTGGCAACATTTTAGTGATTTTTGAGCCTGTGGTGGGAGATTTTTATGAGCATTTTTCAAATCATGGGTTTTTCGACAGTCTCGTTGGGCAACCTTCCTATTTATTCAGAAGGTTTTTTAGCCTGGAAGAAATGGATGTGCAGTCGCTATCGATAGTTGAATTGCTCCATAAGCTTCCCCCTTGTATCAGTTAAGGAGCAAAAAATGAATAAAATCCAGTCCCCAGATAATGGTAGCATTGAATCCAAAGAATTTACATTGTCTAGAGGAATGCCCACTTGGTCCGAGCATGAAATGTTTTTTAGGGTACGCACGCAATTCCGGATTCTAGTGATTCTAAGTGTTATTGCGGCACTCATAGTCATGATATGGGTCATTCAAAAACCAATAATCTCGGCCGCCACCCGAGATCCGAGTGACGGAGATATAGCGTCAGCGTTGATACCCGTTTTGGCGGCAGCACTTAGCATAAATCTCTTTATTGGTATGGGAATCAACTTTGTTGAGCAGAATCGCCGAACAATGGTAGCATACCTAGGACATGGTATGAGATGGCTAAAAAATGCTGAGGTCGAAGTACAGCAAGCTCGCCAATTCCTGACCGACGCATCTGACAAATACCAAGCAGAATTGTTTGACATCCAGTTTGATCAAACCCCTATTACCCAATTAAGGGATAACGTAAAGGAAAAGATTGAGGCAGCGGACGAACTCGTAGTTTTGGCAAAAAAACATCTCGAGACAGCCGAGAATAATTTAGACCACTTAGTTGATTCCCGAAATTATCAGAGAGTCAAATGGTCGGCTATCAGCTACTTCTCTATTTTATTGGGTTTGCTGATTTCTGCTGCCACTTCGTTGCAGATATTTTCGATTATGGGCGTGCAACTAGATAATCCTAAGATAGATATGATTTTAACAGGACTATTAATCGGTGGTCTTGTCTATCCTGTTCATCAGGTCATTGGCAATCTCTGGGAAATTCTTACGAACCTTGCTAAAAGATAATGTCGGAATTAGTGGCGCTTCGTTCTCGAGCACAAGAGTTTACCCTATGAAAGGTTGCCCAACACTGCGTGCACGCGGACGGCTGGATGCCCAGCGCTCATGCGCTTGGGCTGGGCGACGTTCGCCGGAAGCTCACTCGCCCAATCGCACCGCCAAATTGGCCTTTTTCGTGGCTTTGGGTTTTCTCCGTTTCGGGAACGAGTCTCGTCCCCCCAGCCGTACCCCGTAGGGGCATAACGCGAGCCGTTGGGTGGCAGATTAGTACTCGCACAAAAACACATCGGTATAATGGTTCGTACCAAATTCGTTTGAGGATTGCTACTTGAGAGACTGAAAGAGAAACGAATGGATACTCAACCCCATAGCACAACTCTTATCCCCAATGTTTGCTATGCTGCGCCTGAAGGCACGCCGCTATACCTTGACATTTTGAAGCCGAAATCGCCACCCGCAGAACGTATACCAGTTATTATGGAACTCCACACCGGCGCATGGACTTATGGGGAAAAAGATGCACAGCGCAATCGTCTCTTTGCCGAACAGGGCTTTTTTACAGTCAGTGTTGATTACCGTTTGAGTGGTCAGACAACCTTTCCAGCGCAGATCGAGGATGTAAAAACGGCTGTGCGTTGGCTACGTTCTCAGGTCGATACTTATGGCATTGATCCAGCCCGCATTGGTGTGTGGGGTCTATCAGCGGGTGGTCATCTTGCGGCGCTATTAGGGCTCTCCGATGATCGAGATACCCCAGAAAGCCAGCCAAGGGTGGATACAAACTCAGCACAAGTGCAAGCAGTTGCAACGATTGCGGCACCAACCGATATTTTGAATCTCAATGGCGAATTTGAACATCTCCTGCTGGGCGGACCGGTATCAGAGCGCATGGAGCTGGCTCGTTTGGCAAGCCCGATTGCCTTCGTGTCCAGTACCGCTCCGCCATTCCTATTGATCCACGGCACTCGAGATGAACGCGTGCCATTCGAGCAAGCAGCCTCTCTGAGAGACAAGCTCCAAAATGCTGGGGCAGATGTCACTCTCCTTGCCATTGAGCAGGGTGATCATATGCAGCTATTTCAACAACATGAGCAAACCATTATGGGTGCAATGCTCAACTTCTTTACAACGCACCTGCGTAGTTCATCACCTCTGTCACCCAACAAAGCGTGCACCGGACTGGCAGGTACGTGCCGCGCTTTACAAACATTTTTCTGGCCCGAGTTTTTTTGTGCTCTCAAGCGTTATCTTGTCCCTCCCGCCAGCCGCCGGTAACGCGAGCCGTTGAAACTGTCGAATAAGTCCCCTTTCAAAAATAATTTTTGAAAAGTGGGAGAGAAATGCTGAAAAGCACCTGGTTTTGGGTGCACCACACCACATTTTGGCAACATTTTAGTGATTTTTGAGCCTGTGGTGGGAGATTTTTATGAGCATTTTTCAAATCATGGGTTTTTCGACAGTCTCGTTAGGCGTTTGTGTTCAGGCGGTTGAAATGCTTTTGCACACGGTTCACATTTATGATAACATCAGGATATGCGGACCATCACTTTCTATCGCCTCCCCAATAGTCAAAGTCCGATTGAAACGTTTCTCGACTCGTTGACTGGTAAGCAAGCGCAAAAGGTTCTATGGGTCTTGCAGTTGATCGAAGAATTGGAATCTATTCCTCGCCAGTATTTCAAGAAGTTGGTTGACAGTGAAGGTATCTGGGAAGTCCGTATCCAGTTTGGAAATGACATTTTCCGATTGCTGGGGTTCTTTGATGGCGGCACATTGCTCATTTTGACAAACGGCTTTGCCAAGAAATCGCAGAAAACACCTCCGCAGGAGATTGCACTTGCCGTCCGCCGTAAGAATGATTATTTAGCCAGGAGAAAAAAGCCATGAGTGATGTGAAACGGTATGTCCAAAATCGAGCCAAGCGTGATCCCGAATTCGCTGAGAATTATGATGCCGGCTATACAGATTTCAAGATTGGAGTCGTACTGCGTCAAGCCAGAGAGGCAGCGGGGCTTACACAAGATGAGGTGGCACGCAAGCTGAAAACCAAGAAGTCGGCGATTTCTCGTATCGAAAATCATGCGGATGATGTCCGCTTATCCACGATTCGGCGGTATGCAAAAGCAGTCGGTGCGAATCTTCAAATCAGGTTATCCAGTTCGCAGAGAGGGTAGGCAGGTAAAGAAAACGCCTAACAATGCATGCACCCGACTTGGGGTACGCGCCGCGTTTTTTAGGCAGTTTCCTGGCTCGAGGTTGATTCCGTCAAAGCAGCGTTGTCTCGTCCCACCCCAAGCGGGTAACGCAGACCGTTAGCCCGCTCCAGGCAGTATAAGGGGATGGTCTTGTCGTAGCATGGGAGTCATGCTATGATGGGGATATGATCCAGTCCTTCAAAAATGCGGGCACCGAAGACATATTCAATGGCGAAAACTCCAAAGCGGCAAGAAAAATTTGTCCGAGTTCGATTTGGAAAATTGCTAGCCGAAAACTAGATCAAGTCGATTCTGTCACTGCGCTCACGGAATTAAGAATTCCGCCGAATAATAAACTGGAAGCTTTAGCAGGTGATAGAAAAGGTCAGCATAGCATTCGTATCAATGATCAATATCGCATTTGTTTTGTGTGGACGGATACCGGTCCCGACCAAGTCGAGATTGTTGATTATCACTAGAGATATAAGCAGGAGATAAAGTATGGTTCGTGTTCCTACTAATCGCATCCCCACTCATCCAGGCGAAATGCTTTTGGAAGAGTTTTTGACTCCCATGGGAATTACACAAAAGGATTTAGCGGATAACATTGAAGTCCCGTATCAGCGTATCAATGAAATTGTCAATGGTCGTCGCGGCATCACCCCTAGCACAGCTTTGCGTTTAGCAAAGTTCTTTGATATGTCCCCTGATTTTTGGATGAATTTACAGTTGCGCTGGGATTTGTATTTTGCTCGCCAAGATGAGAATAAAGTGCTCAAAAGAATTCAGCCGTATCAACATTGGTTCCATCAACCAGGTGAGTTTTAAAGTCAAAAGCGGGCTAACACAGCGTCCTCAGAAACCGTCCTGCCACGAGCACCAATGCCGAGAACTTTTGAGCCGCGTTGAAGAGTATGAGTTGTTGAATCCACGAAAAAAACAACAAAATTTCATCACTCGTTAAATGCAAAGCAGGCGTTCTCAGAGGAGGACGCTTTTTTTCATCCTGCGTGGCCTTACGCGGGGACGAGCTGATAGCCGAACTTTGCCGCCCGCTTCTTCATGTATTTCACTTGCTGTTCCTCGTACTTCGCCTGGTATTCATTCACGCTCAATGGGTCATATTCCACTTTGTACTTGAGCATCTTGTACACCACCCGCGCGATCGCGTGCGCCGTTGCTACGGTCGCCTGAGCTGGGCCCAAGCGTGATCGCAAGCGTCGATACAGCACTCCAAACGGACAGTCTGCCTTCTTCACCGATTGTGCCGCCATCCGAAACGCCTGCCCCGCCCGATTCTTGGTCTTCAGCGTGTGATTGCTCAATACTTTGCCTCCAGTGATATCGTGTTTGGGCGCCACTCCCAACCACGCGCTGAAATGCTTCTCGGTCGGAAATTTCTCTCCGACGTTGCTCCCCACCTCCATTGTCACCGTTTGTGCCAGCGATACCCCAAACCCATCCACCAGGCTCAAATCCACGCCATTCATCCGATATAAATGTTCCCGGATCTCCTTCGCGCCTTTCGGCGCATTTTTGCTGTGCGTGTGCCGCTTCTTGTCCGGCACCACTGGCAATTCCGCGCTTCCCCAATCCAGGCGCGTCACTCCATACTGGCGGCTGATCTCTGCGTCACATGCTTCTACCTTTTCTGTGTAGAAATCGTACAACTCCAATGATTGTTTCAATACATAGAGATGCTCTTCCCGCCATGTCCCTGTCAGCGCTTTGGCAATTTCCTCTGCGCTGTGCTTGCAGCCCGGGTCTCGTAACGTCGCCAGTTCCTCTGGCTTCCTTATCCCTGCCACAATCGCACGGATGATCATTTGCCCCGTCATCCCCATCACATCCGTTACTGCCTGGCTCAACTGGATGTTCATCTGCAACAGTGCCTTCTGCATGTGTTGGATGTGCGGTGCCCGATGTTCCAGTAGTTGTGCGCGGTGACGCAGCAATGTCCGCAGCGCCACCAAATCTGCCTGCGGACGGAATGACCCTTTCAGCAGTCCGTAACTGTGCAAAGTCTGGATCCACTGCGCGTCTTCCACATCCGTCTTTTGCCCAGCTACTTTCCGCAACGAACGCGAACTGACACCTGCACTGGCGTGCGGCGCAAGTGTCAGCAGACATTCAAATCCCTGCCGCTCCAGTTCTTCGAACAGCGGGATCCAATACACCCCCGTACTCTCCATTGCTACCGTCTTGACCTCATGCTTGCGGAACCATTCACAAATTGACAGCAAGTCCACCGTATAGTTCCCAAAGGCTTTTACCAACTGAACTTCATCTCCCCCTGACACGCAGGCCACGATCTCTGTCGCGCCGATGTCTACTCCAGCGGCATTCTGATTCACTTTGCTCAACCCTTCAAAAGGTCGTGCTTCTTCCAGCCCCTTCGTCCGTTTGCTCTTCTTTTGCTTCATCTTTTACTCCTTGTCGGGATTGACAGAACCCGGTCATTTATGGGATTAGCGTCGCCGTGGCGCCGTGGCGACACTTCCTCATCGGGGTCTTTCCCCCCTCGCCACCAGTGTATAAATCAATTGGACCGGCAACCACGGTGCACCTCGGGACTGCCTCCTCGGCATGCCTCCACTGCTTTGTACGGCTTATCGTCCTGTCTTTTCGGAGTATACTTCGCGTACCGATGGACGGTTTCTGGCGTGAAAAATGAGCCCCCGCTCTTTCTTGGTGCACTGGACGCTGGGGATTCGTTGCCATTTTCGAGCATTTTCCTGGCTGCAAGTTTTCTCTGCTCCCAAGCAGAGTCCACGCCCGCCCCAGCGCCATGCTCCGCGAACGCAAACCGTTGAAACTGTCGAATAAGTCCCCTTTCAAAAATAATTTTTGAAAAGTGGGAGAGAAATGCTGAAAAGCACCTGGTTTTGGGTGCACTACACCACATTTTGGCAACATTTTAGTGATTTTTGAGCCTGTGGTGGGAGATTTTTATGAGCCTTTTTCAAATCAAGGGTTTTTCGACAGTCTCGTTAGGCAGTTTCTTCTGAAGGGTCAAGGATTGAAATCCGCGAAAGGGGAGACTTGCGTTCGATACGGCATTGCCGTATAATGATCTCATGGAATTCATTGAAGCCACCACCTTTACAAAATACGTGTACGATTATTTATCTGAAAATGAATATCTGGGTTTGCAGAGCTTCCTGCTTCAGTATCCAGAAGCCGGCAAGATCGTTCGTGGCTCTGGCGGCGTGAGAAAAGTCCGCTGGGCAATTACCGGGAAAGGAAAAAGTGGTGGCGTGCGGGTGATCTACTACTTCAAGAAACAAGAGGGTGAAATCTGGTTGTTAACTATTTACAGTAAAAATGAAGTAGAGAGCATTCCCGCTCATGTTCTGCGTCAGATCGCAAAGGAAATTGAAAATGGCTAAGCGTGATATTGGTCAGGAAATTCTCGATGGCATTCGGGAAGTAAAAGAATACAAGTCAGGTAAGAAGGTGTTGCGAGTGCGCACCTTGAAAGCACCTTCTTCTCCCAAAGTCATTCGGCAACGATTGAAATTATCTCAATCGGCATTTGCGGGTCTTATGGGTGTCAGTTTGCGCACCGTTCAAGATTGGGAACAAGGTAGGCGTAAGCCAAGCGGTCCGGCAGTGGCATTGCTCCGCATTGCAGAGCAAAAGCCAGATGTATTTCTGCATCTATCATAAGCAAATAGCAAGGGGAGTTCTGAAAGTCAAAAACTGCCTAACACAGCGTGCACCGGACGGCTGGGAACTCGCCGCGTTTTTGGAAGCTGTTCCTGAGCTATAGCAGCTATCCGTTTCGTGAGTTGGTTCTCCCCAGCCGCCGTAACGCGAGCCGTTAGCCCGTCAATATCCAAAGTGTTGTCAATTGGTGGTCCACACTCAGGAAAATATCTGTGAACAATGACCTGATCGAATTCACCCTGCTGATCGTCATGTTTATAGGCATGGGAAGCTTTGTTCACCTTTTTACCAAAGCGTTCAAATTTACTTATGAAGAATACCCATTTTCCGATGTGAAGAAATCTTCCATTAGTGCTTTGATAACCCTCTTTGTGGGTTGGGTAGCGATTTCAGGATTATTCCTGCTTTTTAAAGCGACAGGAATCTCTGGCAGCAGTCGTCAAGAATTTCATTTTGCAAATGTCATTCGTCAACTTATTGTTACAGTAGTGTTTTTTGGTCCATGCTTGATCATGATGAGAGTGCGCCATGAAACCTGGTCTAGTTCTGGAATAACAAAACGCAACCTTGGAAAATCACTCTTTCTGGGCATTATCCTGTCAGTCATTATGTTGTTCTTCAACATTGTTACAAAACATCTTGACATCAGACAGCTACACTCTATCATCTCACCTAGCACATTCTGGGCACTGGCGACATTTCTAGTCGTTGGGGTTAGCGAGGAATTTGGGTTTCGTGGTTATTTGCAAACACGGCTTGTGCTATGGCTGGGAAAAACGTGGGGTTGGGTACTAGCATCAACCATTATGGCTCTTGGACACATCATTCAAAGAATAACGATTATGGATATGGCTGGAATGGAGGCATTAATATCTTCTTTGGCTCTCCTTCCCATCAGTCTTTTATTCGGCTATATTATGCTCCGATCAGAAAATCTAGTCACTGGTGCACTTTTACATGCTATCATCGATTGGAATAGTGTCTTCTAGTGCAAAAAACTGCCTAACACAGCGTGCACGCGGACGGCTGGATTCACACCGCTAAATCGGCTTTTTCGCGGCTTTGGGTTTTGTCCGTTTCGTGGGCGAGTCTCGTCCCGCCAGCCGCCGGTAACGCGAGCCGTTGAAACTGTCGAATAAGTCCCCTTTCAAAAATAATTTTTGAAAAGTGGGAGAGAAATGCTGAAAAGCACCTGGTTTTGGGTGCACCACACCACATTTTGGCAACATTTTAGTGATTTTTGAGCCTGTGGTGGGAGATTTTTATGAGCATTTTTCAAATCATGGGTTTTTCGACAGTCTCGTTCGGCGGCAGTGCTCAAGAGGCATGAATGAAATATTTACGGCTTATAGCAGCCTTCATGATTATCTACCTTCTAACCTCTTGTTCTGATATTGAGGGGCAGGGAATAAAACCATCTGTCACCACTTTGCCAACTGGCGAAGCCCAAAAAATGGTTCAAGAATTGTTAGAAAATAATGCAGGTTGTAGGTTGCCTTGTTGGTGGGGAATTGTCCCAGGAAAAACTACATAGGTTGAGGCACGCCATTTCTTAGAAAGTTTTGCGATATACATTGGAGAAACGGGCGGTGTGAGAGTTCCATTACCATCCCCATATAGCGACGCCACCTATATGGAACAAGGATACTTTATCAATAATGGGATCGTAGAAAATATCCGTATTTACAATTTCAACTTAGCCCCTAATTATTACTTGCCAAAGTTTCTTGAAACTTATGGTCAACCATCAGAAGTATGGATACAAACGTTTTCTCAGGAAGAAATAAGTCAGTGGAATTTTACATATTACCTGTTCTACAAAGACAAAGGAATATTGGTTGAATATGGTTTAGCAACTCCAATAGAAGATGCTGTAATTGATGGCAAGCTTCAAAACTGCCTTAAGTATGCAGATTCACCATTTATATATCTATGGTCACCAGAACAAAACAAACTGTCTTTTCAAGATGCCAAACAAAAATTTCTTTATTCACAAAATCTGTCTGAGCCAATACCGTTGTTAGATGATACTGGAATGGATGCGAAAACGTTTTTTTGAAACATTCAAAAATCCAGATGCAAATACTTGCATTCAAACACCGAGAAGCCTATGGGAGTAAAATTGGTTTTAACAAAAAGCCGCCGAACAAAGCGTGCACACAGATGTAAGGGGAAGTCAAGGGTGCCGATGAATTAAGCATTAGGTGATTGCATTATTGTGCAATGGAGTGAAAAAAACAGCAGCACCTCATTACCACTTTTAAGAAGTTGTTTAAAAGCGTTGACAAGGGTTGTATAATGATGTTGGAGCGCGGAGCCCGCAAAACCCCGCGTGGGTCTCCTGAAATATGGAGTTACTTATTTGGGACGGCGCTCTCCTTTTTTTTCAGCTTCGAGGGCGGTAAGGGAATGGGCTTCTTCGAGCCCCAAGAAATACTGGTTAGTTCCTGACCTATGCCCAATGCGTCCATGCGGACCCGCGCGAATTGTGCTGCCGTTTGTCGTCCCGGGCGGTTTACCTTTCCGACTGTGTAGGCAAACCTCAGCATCTTCTGAGCCACCGCTTCCGGCTCGGCGAACTTATCCGTCTTGCCTTGCAGTACAAACCAGACCGCGATCAACAACTTACGGGCGATGGCTACGATCGCTTTGTTGCCTCCCAGGCGTGGTTCCAGTCTTGCCAGTTCTGCCTTCCAGTGCGGATGATTGTTTGCCGCTACATTCGCCGCTTCGACCAACACCGTGCGCAGATCACGCCGTCCGGCTTTGGTGACACCTGCACTGCTCCGCAGCGCGGTGCAAGTGTCTTCCCTGTGCGTGTCGTCATCCCGCTATCATGGACCCGGCTTCCCAATCCAGCATAGCCCACCAAATATTTTGGTTCTGCAAAGTGTCGGATATCTCCGATGGCCGCCCAGACCGTCTTCGCAGTGACTACACCAAAGCCTGCCAGATGCAACAAGCGTCCGATCGCCTCCTGCTCCGCAGCCATGCCTTCCATGATCTCGGTCATGTCTTTGACTTGCTTCTCTGCGAATTGCAGCGTTTCCAGGTCACTTTGCAGATTGAGCTTTTCCAGTTTTCCTAGCGACAGCGACATCCACCACTCCTTATTCTTTGCTCCGAACGGATTGCCTGTAGGTGGAACCAGGTGATGGCGTTGGATCACGGCGTGCAGGCGGTTCTTGGCCTGGGTCGCCAGTCGTACCATCTTCTGCCGCTGTGCTACCAGTCCACGCGCTTCGCGGATTTCCTGCGGCGGGATCCAGATCCCAACCAGCAAGCCTTTTGCCAATAGACGCGCCAGGATCGAGGCGATCTTATCGTTCATGACCTGCGAGCGTGTGATCAACGCCACATGCGGTGGATGCACTACCGTCACTGAGCCTACATACTGGATGAGTTCATCGTACAGCTGCCAGGTATTGGTAGTCATCTCCAGCACGACCTCATCCTGCTTCGTCAGGTTCTTTTTCATCCACGCTTCCAGACGGAACAGTTCCACCCGCCGTGCAGGCAGCACGACATTCAGATCGGCGTCCACTCCCAAAGCGATCAGGTAGTGTTTGTGCACATCCAATCCGATATACCGTTTTCGAGAATCATTCATAGGGGTATACTCCTGTTTGGGATGCTGGCAATCCCTGCCAGCCGAAGGTCGGGCACGTTTCTTTTTTAGGGTCGCTCGATCATGCACAGATACGGGCTGTGGCGTTCCAGCGCCATTCCCAGTTTAGAATCCGAACGGGACAGCCAAACACCGGAGCGAGCTTTGGCGCCTTGGCGCCATTCTCATGCACTCTTCGGCTGGCCCCTTACGCAGCGTTCCCGGATACGCGTGCCCGTTCGCTGAACACCTATAGCGTATCCAAAAACGTGCCCGACCGCAACCCGCTCTCAGAGCGGATCGCGCTTGCATGCTAACACCGGACGGCTGGGACTTGCTGCGTTTTTTCGAGCTGGTTCTGAGCTTTGGCAGTTTCCCGTTTCATAGCCTTGTTCTCCCCAGCCGCCGGTAACGCCAACCGTTGGGCGTTGCGTAGAGAATTCTTTCAGATAACTTGCTCGGCAAATAGCATCACATATATTTTCATAGGAGTTAGGGAATGGAATATACCCGATTAGGTTCAACAGGGATGAAGGTATCACGCATCTGCCTGGGCTGTATGGGGTTTGGCGATGCAACGCGATGGATTCATAAATGGGTTCTTAACGAAGAAAACAGCCGTCCAATTATCAAAAAGGCTCTTGAGTTGGGAATCAATTTCTTCGATACAGCGAATGTCTATTCTATTGGCGCAAGTGAAGAAATTCTCGGAAGTGCATTGAAAGATTTTGCCAAACGCGATGAAGTGGTCATCGCTACCAAATTGCATGGCAAAATGCGTGAAGAGCCAAATGGCGGTGGACTTTCTCGTAAAGCCATCCTAAGCGAAATTGATGCTAGCCTGAAGCGGCTCGGAACAGACTATGTGGATTTGTACCAAATCCATCGCTGGGATTATGAAACGCCAATTGAAGAAACTATGGAAGCATTGAATGATGTAGTTCGCGCAGGCAAAGCGCGTTACATTGGCGCATCTGCCATGTGGGCATGGCAATTTCAAAGAACATTGTATGTTGCCGAAAAGCATGGTTGGACTCGTTTTGTTTCAATGCAAAATCACCTGAATCTCATTTATCGTGAAGAAGAGCGCGAGATGTTGCCGCTTTGTCGTGAAGAAAAAATTGGAGTAATTCCATACAGTCCGCTTGCATCAGGAAGATTGACACGTGATTGGTCTTCAGAAACCACACTTCGTTCTGAGACAGACCAGATTGCAAAAGGTAAATACGATTTAACTTCTGAAACAGACCAAAGGGTTGTAGCACGGGTTGCAGAACTCGCCGAAAAACACGAAGTTCCACGCGCTCATATTGCCATTGCTTGGTTATTACAAAAAGAACCAGTGACAGCGCCAATTATCGGGGCGACGAAAATTTCGCATCTGGAAGAATCGGTTAGCGCACTCTCCGTTAAATTGACTTAAGATGAAGTTGTATACCTCGAAGAACCTTATGTGCTACATCACATTATTGGTCATCAATAAAATACGTCTATCAAAAACACGCCCAACAAAGCGTCCTCAGAAACCGTCCTACCACGAGCGCCAATGACGAGACCTTTTGAGCCGCGTTGAAGAGTTGGAAGCCATTTTTGAGAAGCCTGAGCGAGCAAATATTCCTTGGCGAGATGTCGAAGCATTATTTATCGCTTTGGGCGCTGAAATCTCAGAAGGTAGTGGCTCACGTGTGCGAGTTGCGTTAAAAGATGTACGGGCTGTATTTCACCGTCCTCATCCGCGTAAGGAAGCTAACAAAGGCGCAGTGAAATCTGTCCGCAGGTTTCTGGAAGCGGCAGGAGTCAAGCCATGATGGAATATAAAGGTTATATCGGTAAAGTTGAAATTGATGAGGAGGCGGGCGTTTTGTATGGGGAGGTAATCAATGTCCGCGATGTGATCACGTTTGAAGGGGAAAGCGTTGATGAAATTCAAAAGGCATTTCGAGAATCAGTTGATGATTATCTCGATTTTTGCGTGCAACGGGGTGAATCACCTGAAAAGCCATTTTCAGGAAAATTTGTTGTCCGTTTGCCCGCTGAGTTACATCGCAAAGCTTATATTCAAGCGAAGCTAAAAAATAAGAGTCTGAACAGTTGGGTTACCGAAGTTTTACAGTCAGTTCTCAGAAACCAGTAAGATCTTCAGGGCAAAAGCCAGCTAACACTGCGTCCTCAGAAACCGTCCTACCACGAGCACCAATGCCGAGAACTTTTGAGCCGCGTTGAAGAGTATGAGTCGTTGAATCCACGAAAAAAACAACAAAATTTCATCACTCGTTAAATGCAAAGCAGGCGTTCTCAGAGGAGGACGCTTTTTCTATCCCGCGAAGCCTTAGGCGTGGACGAGTTGATAACCAAATTTGGCCGCCCTCTTCCGCATGTACTTCACTTGTTGTTCCTCGTACTTCTTCTGATATTCATTCACACTCAGCGGATCATATTCCACTTTGTACTTGAGCATTTTGTACACCACCCGCGCAATAGCGTGCGCGGTGGCCACTGTCGCCTGCGCCGGTCCCAAGCGTGAGCGTAACCGCCGATACATCATCCCAAAGGGACAGTTTGCCTTCTTAACCGAGTTGGCTGCCAGCCGAAATGCCTGCCCGGCACGGTTCTTCGTCTTGAGAGTTCGATTGCTCAACACTTTGCCCCCGGTGATGTCATGTTTGGGCGCCAATCCCAGCCAGGCGCAGAAATGCTTCTCGGTCGGAAATTTCTCTCCGACGTTGCTCCCCACCTCCATCGTCACAGTTTGCGCCAGCGAGATGCCCATCCCATCCACCAGGCTCAAGTCCACGCCATTGATCCGGTACAAATGTTCACGGATCTCCTTCGCATCCTTCGGTGCATTTTTGCTGTGCGAATTCCGCTTCTTGTCCGGTATCACTGGCAGTTCCCTGCTTACCCAATCCGGGCGCGTCATCCCATAGCGACGACTGATCTCCTCGTCACAGGCATCAATTTCTTCCGAGTAGAAGTCGTACAACTCCAACGATTGTTTCAATATGTACAGATGCTCTTCCCGCCATGTCCCCGTCAGCGCTTTTTCGATCTCCTCTTCACTGTGCTTGCAGTTCGGGTCACGAAACCCTGCCAACACCCTGGCATTCCTTTCCCCTTTCACTATCGAGCGGATGATCTTCTGCCCGGTCATTCCCATCACATCTGTCACCGCCTGCGATAACTGGATATTCATTTGTAACAGCGCTTTCTGGATGTGCAAAATATGCGGCGCACGATGTTCCAGCAATTGCGCCCGATGCCGCAACAACGTCCGCAACGCCACCAGATCGCCTTGCGGACGGAATGATCCTTTCAACAACCCATAACTGTGCAGGGTCTGGATCCACTGCGCATCTTCCACATCCGTCTTTTGCCCGGCTACTTTCCGCAGCGAGCGTGAACTGACACCTGCACTGGCGTGCGGCGCAAGTGTCAGTAGACATTCAAATCCCTGCCGCTCCAATTCTTCAAACAGCGGGATCCAATACACCCCGGTGCTTTCCATGGCCACCGTCTTGACCTCATGTTTGCGAAACCACTCGCAAATTGCCAGCAAATCGACCGTGTAGTTCCCAAAGGCTTTCACCAACTGCACCTCCTCTCCCCCAGACACGCAGGCTACGATCTCCGTTGCTCCAATATCCACTCCGGCGGCGTTCTTGTTTACTTTGCTCATCCCCTCAAACGGATGCGCTTCTTCCAATCCCTTTGTTCGTTTGCTCCTCTTTTTCATGTTCTACTCCTGATCGGTGATTGACAGAACCCGGTCATTTATGGGGATTAGCGTCGCCGTGGCGCCGTGGCGACACTTCCTCATCGGGGTCTTTTCCCCCCTCGCCACCAGTGTATAAATCAATGGGACCGGTAACCACGGTGCATCTCGGGGATACCTCTTCGGCATACCTCCACTGCTTTGTACGGCTTATCGTCCTGTCTTTTCGAAGTATACTTTCCCCATCCGCTGGACGGTTTCTGGCGTGAAAAATGGGCCCCGCTCTTTCCTGGTGCACCGGACGGCTGGGATTCGGCGCGTTTTTTAGATAGTTTTCTGGCTTCAAGTTTTTTCTGCTCTCAAACAGAATCCACGCCCGCCCCAGCGCCATGCTCCGCGAACGCAAACCGTTGAAACTGTCGAAAAAGTCACTTTTCAAAAATATTTTTTGAAAAGTGGGAGAGAAACGCTGAAAAGCATCTGGTTTTTGGTGTTCCGCACAACATTTTGGCAATTTTCCAGCCTGTTGTGGGAGATTTTTATGAACATTTTTCGAACCCAGGGTTTTTCGACAGTCTCGTTGGGCATGTACCTTGCAACCTTTAGGAGAATATGTTTACAGTCAAAGATAAACTTCCAGATTTTTGGGACTTATCCAAAAATACTGCATCTGCCTTGCGAGCAGGAAAGTTTTCTGACTGGAAGCCACTGCTTCAACAAATACGTTCAAGTTTGGATGAAACTTTTATTGAAAGTATGGATAAAGCCATTCCTAGGTGGAGAAAAATTGCAACTTTGCACGATGGGCAAACAGCATTACACACTTTACTTGTTTTTTCCTTATGTCTAAATTTACCTGAATACACTCTAGCAGATGAACAAACCCGCATGGAAATTGAATGGGCAGCAGTTTTGCATGACTTGGATAAAAATCTCGCCAGAAGTGATACCGCTCACCCTTTTCGTTCAGCAGCAGTTGTTGCGCGAATTATGCCAAAATTAGGTTTTGAACTTTTGCCAAATGTCGATGAAACTAATTTAGAAGCATGGTCAAGTCTTGTTAGGTCTGCTCAACGTCCAGATGGGGAAAGAATGATTCATGATCATTCTTCATTGAAACAGATTGTTGATGGCATATACGAGTGTTGGGGCAGGGATAATTCGGCAACACGCATATTAAAAGCAGTCTTGCTTCACCAATCCCTACCCACAGTGAAAGAATGGAGCAATGCAGTTTTACTTACGGATGAAGAACTCTCTTACACCCTTACATTAAGTGATATGAAAGTTCTCGGTGCGCTCATGGTTGCAGACTCGAACTCGTGGAATATTTTCGATGATGTCCGCACATCATATCTTTATGAATTACGAGCAAGCAACGCAGAAACTCGAAGTAGAATTAAGAATATGGTTAAAACAGGCGAGTCTGCTAAAAAATAAAATGCCCAACAAAGCGTGCACACACACACCTGACGTGTGGGAGTCTGTGGCATTTTCAGGTATTTTTCTGGCTTTGGGTTTTTCCTGGTCCCAAGCATTGTCCACGCCCGCCCACACGCCGGTACCGATTACTGCACCTTTAAATGAGAAAGTCGGCGTTTTCTGGTCATCCTGGGCGCTCGTCTTCATCGCATATATCTTTTTGCAACAGGGTGAGGTTGTGCAGGCAAGAGAAACATTTCACATCTGTATTCAACAATTTGAAGAGGCGAACGGTCTAATTGGCATAGTCTTTGCAATAGAAGGATTGGCTAAGCTGAATATCCATCAAGGACAACATGAACGCGCCACGCGACTGTTCGCTTGGGCCGATGCCATGCGCGATAGTCTCAGCAACCGGCGCCCGCCAGTGGAGCAAAAGTCTGTGGAAAAAGATCTGGCAGTGATCCATTCAAAGCTGAACCATGCAGAATTTGCAAAGTTCTCTGAAGAAGGTAGTGCTATGACGCCACAGCAATCAATAACACTTGCGTTGGATTTGGGGTAGCGTGCATCACGTATAGCGATTCATAAAGCCGTGGATATGTGCACCTACCGTCGTTACCAAATGCCAGAAACGCATATCTGATCCTATCTTGTTCGGCCGTGAAATGATGAGTGCTAAAAATTCAGAAAACAAAAAGACAACCTGATGAAATTATCAAGTTGTCTTTACAGGCAGTCCCGACGGGATTTCGAACCCGCGAACATAAGAGCGGTTTCAAGAGGAGATGCAACCATTTATGATAAACTCTGTGGAGGTCGAATTGAAATTCATTGTCCATCCCTGTAGAAATCTAATGAGTTAGGTAACCCTTGCGTATCCCTTACACAATACTGCACACTGTACAGGATGGACAGAATCAACTCAAAAGCGCAAAAACTTTTTATTCTTTAGGCGTAATCGAATGTAAAATCCGCATTGGACCCGGAACCGAACTTCTGTTCAATCGCAAGGTATCCAAGAAACGTATTTTGATCGAGAACATCATTTGCACGTTGAAAATCTTTCGGATTTTGAGTGAACGCTACCGTGATCGGCGAAAACGCTTTGGGTTGAGTTTCAACTTAATCGCTGCCATCTACAACATGGAACTCAATTCATGACTTTTGCAAGAGGTCTATTATTCTAAATCTCTTGTCTTTGTTAATGGAAAAGAATTCAAGAAATAACGGATATGATGTGACGAAACGATCTATGCAAGGAAGTAATCAGCACCAAGAGGAGAGTTCGCTATACAGGAATGGTGGCGCTTTTCTATAATGCATAGAGCAACGCAGACTAATCAATCCAACTACTTCCAACTTGAGCTATTGCCTAGAAGTGACAGAACGATGTTCTTGATTCAACTCCAAATAAAAAAAACTTGATATAATCATCAAGTTGTCTAGACTTGCTGTCCTGACGGGATTAGGGTTCGCGAACGCGTAACTACTAAGGCGCTCAGTGATTTAGGTACTATTCCGATCATAACGGTATCTGATTACAGCTGCCCATAAATTAGCCGAACGTATGCCTAACATTATCATTTATTTTTGGTTGTCTTCTTTTTGTAGCGTACGCCTTCAATACCCTCGAAATGTTCGTCTTGAGTCCAAAGGGTCGCATCAAAGGTTCGTGCTGTCGCAAGAATTATGCTATCTGCCATCGCTAGTTTCAGCTCATTAGAGATTTGTGCAGCATGAATGGCAATTTGCCGATCAAGGTCTATGACCGTGCCCAAGGACATAATTCCCATGGCATCCAAGGCGCGTTCTTCACCAAATTCCTGCAAGACACGTTTGAACACCTCATATAAACAGATTGTGGGAATGAGTAAGTTCTCCGAATCGACAATAGGCGGTTCAAAAAAGTTGGCGTTGGCATCATCAGCAATGTATTCAATCCAGCCCGATGAATCCACGATGTTCATTAACGCTCCTCGTCAACCTCTTCGCGAATATTTTCTGTTTTCATCCCTTTGAGCATGCCCCGTGCCCTCTTAATGGGAGGAATTACCACAACGCGTAAAGTCCCATTGTAGGGAATAAACATGAGTTTTTGCCCAGGCTTGAGATTAAACTGTTTCCGAACCTCGCGGGGATCACCACCTGGTATTTGGATGAAATGGTTACGGCCTCCATCGCTTTACAACTCCTTATCGACACTAAATCGTAAGGCAAATTATACCGCGAAAACAAATCGATAGTTTTATTTCTCTTTCCCAATTTTTCGTCGATTCTTCTATATTATGAATGCTAAACCAAATAATATACCTGACCCCTTTGCCAAGACCACAGATTGACCAAAATAAGGTGGACAGATCAACTGTCGATTCTCTACTGGAGGGCTGACTCAGTGTTCAACGCTGTGAGGCGTTCAAGTAGATAAGGAATTGATCAACTCCTTCGTCTGTTCCATCTCACTCGTCAATTCTGACCCCTGGAACTGCGCGACCGCTTTCTCGAAATGCTCCCGCGCTGCCCGCGGATTACCACGCCCTTGCAGCACTTTGCCCCACGCGACGTGCGTGCGAGCGGCTTCCAGCCAGGCATGCCCAGCCTCGAATGCCTGCAAACTCGCTGCTAGATGTGCCTCGCCCTCTGTCCAATTGGGAGCAGGAGCTTTCGCCAGGGCACAGCCCCAGACCCGCTCCGCCAGTCCTTCCGAGAACCAGCTTCCCACCTCCTGCGCCAGACCCACAGCCTCGCGGGCTCGCGCGATGGCGTCGTCTGGCCGGCCGCTGAGGAGCGCCAATTCCGCCCTGGCTGCCGTAAACCAGTCGGCCCAGAGAAGACGAGAACCAATGCTGGAGCCCAGGCTCAGGGAGCGGCGGCTCAGCTCCTCGGCCGTGTCGATGTTTCCCAGAAGCGCCTCCGACCAGGACGCAATTCCTAGCCCGCTGGCTATTAAAAATCGGTCGCCTCCTTTCTCGGCTGTTTGCACCGCCTGATTCGCTTCCACTCTCATCCGTTCGTACTCTCCAATTTGCCAGAAGACAACGGCGAGCGCCACATGACACTGGGCGATGCCGACGAGCGTTCCGGTCTCCTCGGCTTTGCCGAGCGCCCGCTCCCCTTCCGCAAGGGCCGGTTGGACCTGACTTAGCGCCGCTAGGCACTCCGCTCGGACGCTGACTGCCAGGATCCATTCGTGCCAGTTGGCGACCTTTGCCAACGGCTCAATGGCCTGTCCGAGCAATGCCTCTGCTTCGAAGAACTGCCCCTTCACAAAGAGCGCTCGCCCGATCACGCTCGCGGGAATGGCGAGAAGCTCCGGACCGCCCACTCCCTCTTGCGCCGCTGCCAGCACCTGGCGCATATATCCGATCGCCTCTGCCGGTTGACCGCGATGGACATAGGCATGCCCGGTCCAATACTGGATGTAGGCCAGCCGCTCGCGGTCGCCCTCCACCGGCGGTAGGGACCGCAGCAGCGACTCGGCTGCTTTCAGTCGTTCCAGATTGGCATCCGGCCCGTCCGACCGCAAGGCCACAGCGACCTGTTTGACCAGGGTATCCACCCGGCAGCGGTGGTTGGCGTCGGTAGCGGGCAAGCGCCCGAGCGCCTCTAGCGCCTGCACATACCAGCCACGCGCTTCGACATAGGCAAAAGCCCGTTGCGCCGCTTCCCCGGCCCGGATCGAATAGGTCGCTGCCTTTTCGTCGTCCCCTGCCACCTGATAGTGCCGTGCCAATTGGACCGCAATCTCGTCCGCATGTTCACCGTACAATTGCTCCAACGCCTCAGCAACCTCGCCATGCATCATCCGCCGTTCACCGCTGCCCAATTCATCGTAAAGAAACTGCTGAAACAGCGCATGGACAAAACGATACTGCGATAGAAACTGCTTGCCGACCCTCGTCTCCCCTTGTTCCAGCACCAGCTGATACTGCTTTTCCAATTCCCGCGTCAGGTTTTTGAGCAGTTCACGCTCCTGGACCTGCTGCACCCGGGCGATCACCTGTGCGGCAAATTCATAGCCGATTACGCTGCCAATGTTCAACGTTTCGCGCAGATTCTCTTCAAGCCGTGCAATGCGTTCCTCGATCACCCCTTCTACCCGCGCCGGCAGCGCCTCCCAATTCAGCGTCGCGCTCGGCATCCATTTGCCCTGTGAATCTTGCACCAGATCGCCGCGCTCTTGCAGGTTGCGGAGCAGTTCGACCATGAACAGCGGATGCCCCTCCGTCCGCGCAAACAACTCGTTCCGAAAGTCCACGTCCAGCCGGTTCGGCTCGGCATCCACCAATGCATCCACAAAGGCACGACCCTCCGTGGCTTGCGCCACGCCGAGATCGATCACAATGTTGCCATAGTAGCGTTTCAGCTCGTTCAGGATCGGTTCGAGCGGATGGCGTTCGCCTCCACGTCCCAGCGCCACATCGTCCGGACGATACGTGCCCACCAGCAGCACGCGGCTTTCTTTGAGCTGCCGCGCCAGGTGAAAGAGCAGATTGAGCGAGGCGCTATCCGCCCATTGCAAATCATCCAGAATCAAAAGGAGCGTGTGCTCTCGCGCCAGGGCTTTCAGCACCTCGGCGTACTGTTGCAGGATTTTCTCCTGGTCAAGGTTGGGATTAGGGGTAGGGCCGGCGGTATCTTTTCCCGATTTGCCCATCCTTTCGGCCAGTTTAGAGGCCAGCTTGCTGTTGGCGGCGAGGCTGGCTGCCAGCTTGGCGAACAGGGCGGCACCCGGCACGAAAATTCCCACCAGGTCGGGACCGATGTCAAGCAGCGTTTCGCCCGATACGCGCACGAACTCCTTGAGCCGCGCCGCGTTTGTGGCATTGACCGCATTCCCCGTTTCGTGCTCGTTTCCTGCGCCGGAGAGAACGGTGAGCACCTGACGGAAGGGGAGATAGGCATCCCCCGCGCCGGTTTGCGCGTTACATTCGCCGATGGCTGCGACTACTTTTGGATCGACGTTCTCTGCGCGGCGCACGAACTCCGTGATGAGTGCGGACTTGCCTGCCCCAGCTTCGCCCGCGATAAAAACGATTTGGGTGTTTGCAGCCATAGCCTTATCAAGAAATTGCTGCAGCGTTTTTAGTTCGGGTTCACGGCCAACAAAGATGTCTCCAGCCATTGGCTCTCCTTCCGCGGTATGCCACTCAAGACGCACGACGATCTGCTCTCTCTTACATAGCTCAAAGGGGAAATGAGTGGGCGAGGCGCTCAGCTGAATCGAAGTGGATTTCGATGATGGACGAATTCTAGCGATGCTCCATCTGCAAGTCAATAGCTCAGGAGCGAGAGGCGGATGGAGTCGTTTTCAATCGCCAGTCAGTGCAGAGCTTTACGCTAGATGGGGTAGCGAGACCAGTAGACGCTGAACGGTGTCCGATAACCCAGGTTCTGGTGCAGGCCTGCCTCGCTCGCAATCTTGTTGATGATCTTATGGCCCTTGGCTGCTTCCACAGCGACTTTAAATATAAATTTGGCGCTCGGGCGCCGGTGCGCTTTCGGCATCTGTATTCCTGCATGGGTTGGGCGGTTGTACTCGTTTTTCCCACCTTAGCCTGTGGTCCAGTTTTCGGGTCAATTATACGAACTTGTAGATGAAGCTATGCGGTCAATGAATATATGTGATCAATATATCGACTAAAAATGGGAGATCATCTTCTTGACTTAGCTGATTATAAAAAAAACTTGACGAAGACATCAAGTTATCTATAAAGGCGGCCCCGACGGGGAACGAACTCGCGGAGCGTAACTACAAGGGTGGTTATCGATGAAATTGATATATGGTATTCAGCGGGGTGTTTTATACCCAGTGACGACAAGATTTTATAACGACTTGCAAGCCAGGTCAAGCAATTTCTGGGGGATTAAGCGAAAGTCGAGACACATGTTCACTTATGTCACAAAGCGAAATGCTTTAATTCATGAATCCGGGCGGATGAACCAAGTAGCCAGCACAGGGGCAGATGAAGCAGGTAGTTAAAGCAAGAAGCCCTTAAATTTTCAAATTTGACGTATTGACAATTTGACATTACAATTAGCTTATGCGATTCGAATGGGATGAAAGAAAAGGCTAATCAACATTCGCAAGCATGGCATTGACTTTGCTGATGTCCCGGCAATATTCGAACTCGATACTGTCACGGTTATTGACGACCGAGTTGATTATGGTGAAACACGCTATCAAACACTTGGCTTGCTAAAAGCACACGTCATCATGGTCGTCCACACCGAATTTGAAATTGTTATCCGTATTATCTCCGCTCGAAAGGCAAATAAATATGAAGAAGAAATCTACTTCAGTGAAATCTCGGACTGATTTTACCCGTCTTGACAAAATGAAAGATGAGGACATTGATTACTCCGATGCGCCGGCTATTACGCCTGAGATGTTCGCCAAGGCAATTGTGAGACGTGGTCTCAAGCCGCGTACAAAAACGCAATTGACTTTGCGTGTGGATAGTGATGTGTTGGAATGGTACAAGAAGCAGGGGCGTGGCTATCAGACAAAAATCAATTTATTATTGCGCGCTTACATGCGAGAACATCTACGGCAGTCACCAAAATAAAGATTGGATTGGATGAGTTGGAAAGATAAGATGTATGTTGTTGGGTGTGTTCTATTCGGTTTGCACTTGTGTCAGAGACGATAATACGTGTCATTTCTTTTTGCCTTTTTGTTTACCGCCCAGTAAATGTCAGCTAGCTGATATTTCTCGTTAGGGGAAAGATGTGGTTGTGCTGGCTACTTCGCTAATCCGCGGGGAAAAAGGGGATTATCATGCTATTTTACACTCATCTCATAATTATCTGGGAGCAGCATGATGGGCAAGATCCTTCTCTGGTTACAAGAGCGCATCAAACTCTGGACAAAACCGGCATCTTCAGTCTTAGTCCTCGGCACTCTTTTAGATCTGACACGCAAGCGAACCGATCTGGTTGTAGAAAATGCGCTGCTTCGCCAGCAATTGAACGTGTTGAATCGCCAGATCAAGCGAGCACAGCTAACCAACCCTGATCGTTTTCGCCTGGTGGTTCTATCGCACTTTACAAAGTTCTGGAAACAAGCCCTATATATCGTTCAATCGGATACTTTGTTGCGTTGGCATCGTGAGTTGTTTCAATTCTATTGGCGGCGGAAATCGCAGGGCAAGCCAAAGATAGCACCTGAAACGATCGCTTTGATTCAAGAGATAGCGAAAGAGAATCGGTTATGGGGAGCGGAGCGAATACGGGGTGAGTTGTTGAAGCTGGGGATAGAAGTGAGTAAACGAACCATCCAGAGATACATGCTGAAAGAGAGGAAATCGCGCTCTTCAACTCAAGCTTGGGCAATATTCTTGAAGAATCAAGCCGGAAACACCTGGGCATGCGACTTCACGGTAGTGACCGACTGGTTGTTTCGACAATGGTATGTATTTGTGGTGATGTAACTGAAAACGCGCCGGATCGTACATACAGGCGTCACAAAATTCCCGACTGATGAATGGACTGCGCAACAATTGATAGAAGCGACCCGGTGGGGGAGAGGACCGAAATACCTGATTCGTGATCGAGATAGCAAATATGCCACGCACTTTTCGACAGTGGCAGCAGGTATCAAAGAGTTGAAGACGCCTTATCGTACACCCCAGGCGAATGGGATTTGCGAAAGGTTCATGGGTAGTCTGCGGCGAGAATGCCTGGATCATATCCTGATCTATGATGATAAGCATTTAGAACGGGTGACTACGGAATACACGGCCCACTTCAATCAGGAGCGACCGCATCAAGGGATTGAACAGCGGATCCCTGATCGGTATGATCAGACAAGATCAAAGCCAACCAGCGGACGCATCACATCGAAGGCAATACTTGGGGGATTGCACCACAGTTATTCGCGTACGATATATCTGAACTGACGTGTATCATTTATATCAAGACTTCAACAGCCAGGTAGCAGATCACTAAAGAGTGGAGCAAAGTAAAGAAAGAAGAAGGAGTCGCGGAAAGTGGCTCCTTCTTGTGTTTAAGGGTTGAAAAAAGATGAGCTCAGGGGCAAACTAATGGGTGCTTAGACCAGAAAGGATATCCATGAGCTCATCTCAGCTATTTTGCCCGAATATCGAATGTCCTGCAAGAGGACAAGTTGGAAAAAATAACATTGGCGTACATGACCAGAAGAAGAAACGATATATTTGTCATGTTTGTGAGCGCACATTTAGCGCCAGCAAAGGAACACTGTTCTATCGGTTGAGAACAGAACCGAAAACAGTCTTGTTGGTGATCGCCCTGCTGGTGTATGGATGTCCGGTTCAGGCGATCGTGCAAGCCTTTGAGATTGATGAGAGGACAGTGCGGAATTGGTGGCGACGAGCAGGGTTGCATTGCCAGACATTTCATGAACGCCTGCTGGATCAAAACCAGCTAGAGTTGGGACAAATCCAAGCCGATGAAATAAAAGTCAGGACACAAAAGGGATCCATCTGGATGGCGATGGTCATGATGGTATCCACCCGTCTATGGCTGGGTGGTGCCGTCAGCCCAAATCGGGATACGAGCCTGCTACAACAGATGGCTGAACAGGTTCGCAGGATCGCACTGTGTCGTCCGTTATTGATCGCGGTCGACGGATTAAATACCTATCTGTCGGTGTTTCGGGACGCTTTTCGAACTGGCATTCCGCGCTCCAAAGGTCAGACGGGGCGCATGACCCTGGTGGAATGGCCCAATATCGCGATCGTTCAAGTCATCAAATCCAAGCAGGCTGGCGTCTTGAATATCAAGCGGGTGATCGTTCAGGGTCAACAAACCATGATCGAACAAATCATCCGAACTACCCAAGGCAAAGGCATGATCAATACCGCCTATATTGAACGGCTCAATGCCACCTTCCGCCAACGTCTGGCTTGTTTATTCCGACGGACACGTCATCTTGCTCGTCATCAGATGACATTGCAAACCAGCATGTATATCCTGGGCTGTGTTTATAACTTTTGCGACTTTCACAAAAGTCTGCGTTTACGCCTCTCTGTCGGTCGCAATGGCTCCCGCTGGGTGCAGCGCACACCTGCTTTGGCCGCTCAACTGACCGATCACTGCTGGTCGTTGGAAGAACTATTCATCACAAAAACACCGCCGCCACCTTGGATCAAAAAACAGGGTCGCGGCAGATTTTCTAATCGTTTGCTTCTTCGGAGGGCTCGTTATGCGGTATGACCACTCTTTACTGTGGTCCTACCCAACAGCCAAGGGTGAATAGTATTTATCAAAGATCAGTATGTTAAATCGAATTGAATTCGGCCGCTTGTGAATGGTGCATTTGCCCGAAAAATCTTTCAGATGATGTCTGTGTGTTTTTGAAAAATAAACCGGGTCCGCCCTGGATGGAAAAGAGCTATCGGCTGACGAAATTTTCGTCCAATAGCTCCAAAAAACTGGTGGATGAGTCAAGTAGCCAGCACACGGGCGATGGCGGATTGAATGGAGGCGGTCTGGCAATTCACACAGACTTTGGTATTCCCGTATCCGGGATCGAGTGCAAGTACATTTTTCATTTTGATTCTCCTGTTGATTGGGTTTGTGCCGGCTCGCGCCGGTTTGATGAGGTTATGAGGGATGCTTCGCGATCCGCGGTGGTGGGGAAGGTCAAGGAATTGATATATAGGATCAACTGATACTGTATCAGTGGTCTTGATTTTCTACAGACTTTAAACGCTCCTGGAATGAGATGTGCCCTCTTCCGTCCCTCAGACATTTGCAATAAGTCGTACAATAACCAGTAACCATGTCTCCCAACTCCCTAAACGACTCGAATGTCCGTCTGGCAGAGTTGATGGCTTCACTGTCCATTGCCACCGACCTTGGTATGGGCCAGCCGATGGAATTCGCTCTGTCAACTTGCATCCTTGCCGTGCGGCTTGCAGACAAATGCGGTTATAGCCAAGAAGCGTTGCGCGAGGTGTATTATCAAGCGCTTTTGCGTTATATCGGTTGCAACGCGGAAACGGATTGGCTAGCCTCCATTGTGGGTGACGAACAGGAACTTCGCACGGATTTTGCTCAAATTGATAACGGGGACATTCCTGCGGTTTTCAATACGTTTATAGGCGCGGTCAAACGGGCACATGCAGGCAAATCTACTTTAGATGTTGCCCGCGCGATCGGACGAGGCTTGCTTGGATCACCTCACATAAAACCGATGTTTGCGGGTCACTGTGAGGTGGCGCAGCAACTTGCCGAGCGGCTTGGCTTCGACAAGAATGTGATCTATGGATTGGGTCAACTGTATGAGCGTTGGGATAGCAAAGGTTCGCCAAAAGGAATAAAGGGTGATGCCATTGCCCCCGCTGTGCTCGTAGTTACACTTGCACAGGATGTTGTTCTCTTCTATCGCCTGGGCGGAGTGGACGCGGCGCTGAAGATTGCACGCAAACGCAAGGGCGGTGCGTATGCTCCCTCTCTCGTGGATGTCTTTTGCGCTCATACGGAGGAATTATGCAAGGAACTGGATCACGAACCATCCTGGGATGCGGTGCTTGCACTTGAACCAGGCACCCATGAGACCCTCACAGAAGCAGAGTTAGATAATGCCTGCCGTGCGTTTGCAGATTTTGTGGATATCAAGTCAACCTACACATTGACTCACTCCAGCGGCGTCGCGGACCTCGGGGCTGAAGCTGCACGATTAAGCGGACTACCCGCCTCAGATGTGGCCTTGATTTGGCGCGCGGCATTATTGAAAGAGATTGGTCGCACTGGCATCTCTTCGAGTATTTGGGAAAAGGCCGGTTCATTGACAGACCGAGAGTGGGAACGTGTCCGACTCCACACCTACTACGCCGAACGCGTCTTTGCCCGGACGCCTGCGCTTGCCAAACTGGGAGCGTTGGCATCCTTCCATCATGAACGGATGGATGGTTCTGGTTATCATCGCGGTTTGCCTTCTGCGAGCCAGTCACTGGCAGCGCGCATACTTTCCGCGGCGGATGTGTATCACTCACTGACGGAGGCGCGTCCGCATCGTCCTCCTTTTCAAGTGGAGGAGGCGGCACGCGAACTACAGTCACAGGTTCGCTCAGGAAAACTTGATGGCGATGCAGTCAACAGTGTTCTCTCCGCGGCGGGACATCACGTCATTAAGGCGCGCAAGGAAATGGTCGCTGGGTTAAGCGAACGTGAAGTGGATGTGTTACGTTTGGTGTCGCGTGGATTGACCATCAAGCAAATGGCTAAAGAGTTGACGATCTCTGAAAAGACAGTGGATAGTCATATTCAACATATCTATAATAAGATTGGCGTTTCGACTCGTGCAGGTGCGACGATGTTTGCGATGGAACATCAATTGCTGTAATGCTACTCTTCATTGCGAGGAGGTGAAGCAGCGACGAAGCAATCCCAACCCCGCTCCAGAGAGATTGCTTCGCTCGCAATGACGGATGGGGAAAATCAGGAGTTCTCCCGATGTCTTGAAATCCCTCCGTGGCGTATAGTGGGGTCAGGATCAAATTCATGACAAAAGGAGATATGAAATGTCAACAGAACAGAATAAATCCATTGTGCGTCGCTGGGTCGAAGAAGGTTGGAATAAACACAACCCGGCAGTGGTGGATCAGTTGTATGCACCTGATTATGTCCAGCATGAACCGCCGCCGGAAACGGTGAACAGCAGCGATGCTCTCAAACAATACGTCAGTATGTTTCTCACCGCTTTTCCCGACCTGCAATTGACCATCGAAGACCTGATCGCGGAAGGTGACAAGGTGGTGTGGCGTCTCAATTCAAAGGGTACTCATCAGGGTCTCTTTATGGGCATTCCCGCCACTGGAAAGACAGCCGTTGTTGCAGGCGCAGTTATCTTCCGGCTTGAGAACAGCCGTATTGTGGAAGGCTGGGTCAACATCGGTGCGTTGGGCTTGCTGCAACAGCTTGGTGCGATCCCCATGCCGGAATGATCTTTTAGTGGATAAGGAGGCCTATTATGGGTTTAGTGAAGGTTGATATTTTCATTGCCTGTCCGCCTGACGAAGTTTTCTCATATTTACGGGATTATGCCAACCAGAGAATTTGGCAGGCTGAGAATGTAATTGAGTTGACTGTGGAACCGCCAGAACCCGCAAGGGTGGGGACACATGTTCACAAACTTCGGCGGACATCTGGGGGGAAACAGCGACTCACGATGGAAGTTACGGAAATGAACGCTTCGGCGCGCAGGTGGGCTGAAAATACGATCACAGGTTCCATGCGAGGCACAAAAGCCGTATGGCAGATACTTCCAGAGGGGAATGGTTCGAGAGTGAAGCATTCCGCCGAATTTCGTGCAGTAGGATTCTGGAGGTTACTGCTTCCCATTATCAACTCGTCCGCCCGCAAGGATTTTAAATCTGAGTTTGCGAAACTTAAGGAGATACTTGAGTCGGCATGATGGACGGATTCGAGAGTCATTTTGCCCTCCGAGTATGTCTCGGAGGGCAAATAAGGCATTTGTTCCCCCGTTGGTTATAAATGAATAACTTTCCTCTTGAACGATTTGTTCTTCTGCAAATGCTCAATCAAAGTGTGGTGATGGCAAAATTTATGGTCAGCTTCAAAACAAACCAATGTAATGCGTTCATTTTGGTTTGTCAAATCTATTAATTGCTTGATTTCATTTTCCTGCTTTGGCAGGAGTTTGTTCTCGTATGCCTTGAATAAGGCCTTATGTGAAACGCTTTTGCCAAGTCCCTTGCGCATGGGAGATGGAATTCCAAGTTCGGGGATGTGAATGTATTTCATCCCTGGATTTTCGATATATTGCTTGAAACTCTTTTTGGAAAACCCATATTTCATGGATTGTGGGTTACTACGAACATCTACAACGGTGGTGATACTGTTGGCTATAAGTTTGTTCAAGAAGGAGCCAATTGTCAAACCTTCATAACCAACGGAGAATACAGTTGGTTTGGTTTGTACTGGAAAAGCAAATTGAAGTTGCTTTAATTCTTCAGCCGTAAAGTGTCTGTCCGCAATCTTGCTTCGCGATGTGAATTGAGGAAATTCTTGATAAGTCTTTTTGACGAGTTTATCCCCTGTGCTGGCTACTTGGTTCATCCGCCACGAATTTTGGGGAAAAACTTTATTATTTTCATACGTATGAAGAAGAAATGCGAAGATGTTTCCCCGACCGATTTTGGTTCATATCGAAGTAATACGAGTTCTGCGATTGCGGGTTCGTTTAATAATGTCCAATAGTGCAAACCGCGGTGCGTAACTATTTTACATGCTTATTTTCAGGGTGCATTTGGCAATAGGCAACAAAAAAACCGACTTTTTAGGTCGGTTTTTTCATTTACTTTCTGCGGTCCCGACGGGGTTCGAACCCGCGGAGCGTAACTGGTTTTGAGGGCGGCTTTCGATGAAATTGATTTGTGGCATCCAGCGGGGTATTTTATACCCAGCAACGACAAGATTTTATAACGACTGGCAAGTCAGGTCAAGCAATTTCTGGGGGATTAAGCGAAAGTCGAGACAGATGTCCACTTATGTCAGTATGACGGTTGCCTCTAATCTTGAAATAGAGCGGACGAAGCAAGTGGCCAGCACAGATCTTTCAGGTACAACACATTGGATGGATAAGGTTGGTCTTCCGGAAGCTCTTGGCTCACATGCCGAAAAGCGGGCGGATAGCCCAAGTAGCCAACACAGGCTGACCTACAAGCAGTTTGCCAAATATGCATTGATGAAGTTGGGTGTCGAGACCGACATCACGCGCTTTGTACGCAAGAATGTGCCGCGTCGGGTAGCGCCCAGAGAAGATGTATTGGCACGGATGGAGGAACTGGGCTTAACCTGCTAAAGCGATTTTGAACGAAAAATTGAATCAGGAATGATAGCCCCGGCGTGAACCATAAGAGCGACGAGGGTGGCGAAGCGTTCCCTAAAAAAGGAGAACCTGCCAAAAATAAAAAACGACTGTGAGAACAGTCGTGCAATACTCCTTCAAACCTTGACACTGCAAGTTATCGGTACCGGCGGCTGGAAGGGACGAGACTCACCCACGAAACGGATAAAACCCAAAGTTACGAAAAAAAGCCGATTTGACGGTGTGATTGGGCGAGTGAGCTTCAGGCGAACATCGCCCAGCCCAAGCGCATGAGCGCTGGGCATCCAGCCGTCCGCGTGCACGCCGTGTTGGCCGGCTGCAAAGGTACTGATTACTTGGATAGATGGACTAATTTCCAGTAGGTTGTATCGCGCTAGTTTCTACCATCAACATGACAGTCTTGTGAGGCGCTCTTGGACGATGCATAACACCCTTTGATATTGTCACGCCTTGATTAGGATTTAATTCTATTATCTTGTCCTCAAGGTCAATTAGTAATTGTCCTTCAAGAACAAAGAAAAATTCATCGTCATTATCATGCTTGTGCCAATGATACTCACCTTGAACAATTCCAATTCTGACAACACTGTCATTTACTTTCGTCAGCGTTTGATTGAACCATTTATCCTTGCAATCTTTTACAATTGTAGGAATATCAATCAGTTCAAGGTGTTCGAAATTAATATCCAAATTGGTCACATAGGGGAACTTTTCGGTCATAGTAATCTCCTGTTAGTTTGATATGGCAAATTATCGCCCTAGCTTTGTTGTGTCTCCACGTGCATGGCAATCTGCTCGATACGGGGTTTGGACAATGCCACATAGTCGCTCGTTTTCAAAGCCATCGAGCGATCCAACCGCGCGGCGTTGAAAAAGATTTCATCGTTCTCTAAAAGAGAAGGATCAACGATTAATTCTAATTCAGGGTTGAAGGAAAACGGCAGGATTGTGCCCGCCACACTGCCCGCAAGTTTTTCGGCAATATCTGACGAAGCAAATGAGATATAGGTGCCTTGCATTAGCGCCTTGACAGCGTTTAAGTTTACCCGTGCATCGCCTGGGATGACACTAAGAATATACTTGGTTACCTTCTTCCCGATTTTGACCATTAAGACAATACACTTCGCCGCCTGTGATAACGCATTCCCACGCATTGGGCTGACAATTTCCGTTCGTCCTTCAGGCGCATGGTCAATTAGTCTATACCGTGCATTGTGCTGATCGAGAAAGGCAATGAGTTGAGCATAAGTATCTTCTGAAGTCACAAGTCACCTTTTTACTGAATAAATGTTTTCTGAACGTGCCGCCCAACGCCCCAAGCTCAGCGACCCGGCCTACGAGGGCGTCCGATTGCAACCTCGACGCGATGGCCGGGTTCGCTGCAGCGGATGGTTAGGCGTTGCGGCTGAGCCAGTCCGCGAAACGCGTCGGACCGAGGCATGGATTGTCGCCGGGCGTTAGGCTTTGGTCGTTCACTGCTATGCCGAAATAGAGCGACTTGGGATCGGTGATTACCGTCCGGGTGTCCCCGGTTGCGCTCAGGAATTGCCACACGAGGTCGTCTTGACGGATCGGTTCGGGACCGGCCAGATTGACCGTGCCGTTCAATGGCTCCGAGAGGGCCGTTTTGGCCATGACGGCGGCGACATCATCCGACACAATGGGCTGCATCAGAACCGGTGGAAGCCGAACCGTCTGCCCTTCAGTCGCTGATTGGGCGATGCCGCCCACGAACTCGAAGAACTGCGTGGCGCGGATGATCGTGTAAGGAATCGGGGAAGCCTTGATCAGATTTTCCTGAGCCATCTGCGCGCGGAAGTAACCGCTCGCGAGCAGGCGGTCGGTGCCGACAACCGACAACGCCACATGATGGCCGACGTCCGCGGCGGCTTCCGCAGCCAGGAGGTAGGGACCCGACGTTTCGAAAAACTCCAGAACTGCCTTGTCCTCCCCGGAGGGTGCATTTGTGACATCGACAACAACCTGCGCGCCGCAGCAAGCCCCTCGCCGGTGACTGAGTTGATTCCTTTCGAAGGTGAGGCGGCCACAACCTCCTGGCCCTTGTCGCGAAGGTTCTTTATGACTTTGGTTCCGATAAGTCCAGTGCCGCCGATGACGATGATTTTCATGTTGTTCTCCTAATCTTAATTTGATGGCTGCTCATCGCTCCCGTCCCCGGACTTCTTTAGAAGGACTACTCCAGGATGATGAGCCAGATGGAGCTACGGCGATGAGCATTGTCGATAGGTCTGCGAACATCCATTTACGATCATCAGGGCTGCGCGGGCTGGTAGATGAGGATGGCAATGCCGTCGCCGACCGTCTTAGAGTTGACGAGCCGTAGAGACTTCTTGTCGCTCGTGTCACCGAATAGACGCTTGCCCGTCCCGAGGATGACGGGGAAGACCATCAGGCGCAACTCGTCAACGAGGTCGTGTTCGACCAGCGTCTGCACGAGTTGGGCACTGCCGTGGACGACGATGTTCCCTCCCAGCCTCTGTCTCAGCTTCCGGACATCCACCGCCACATCGCCCTTGAGCACCGTCGAGTTGTTCCACTCAGGCTTCTCGAGGGTCGAGGAGACAACGTACTTGGGCATGCTGTTGAACTTATCGGCGAACTCGCCTTTCCGCGACGGCCAGGCCGCGGCAAAGCCCTCAAAGGTCACCCGCCCCAGCAGCAAGGCCTCGGTCTCGCGGGTCTCGTCGAGTTTGAATTGGTCGCCCTCCTCCCCACGATTGATCTTAAAGGTCCAACCTGCGTGCTTAAAGTCCTCGCCTCCAGGAGCCTCCATGACGCCGTCGAGTGAGACGAACTCGGTTACAACTATTTTTCCCATGATGTTATTACTCCTTTGATTTGTATGATGCATTTCATTAGTTACCCGCCCATCAGCATTCAACCTTGATGGGTAATATAACTCAATGAAAGGGCTCTGTCTTGTATAAAACGGACAACTGCTCAGATCTGTCCATGATCTGAGTCGGGGTCTGGCCAATGAAGTATTTTAGTGATCTGGTCAGATGTGGCTGGTCGTAATAACCCGCCTCGAAAACGGTATTGAGGATAGATACGCCTCGCCGTAAGAGGCTGGTGGCATAGCGGGCGCGTTCGATTTGACGGATCGTGCTGTGGGTCAACCCAGCCGTTCGCAGGAAATGACGCCGTACAGTGCGTATGGACCGGCCTTTCAGTTGACCTTGTAACGCAGCCTCGACGACAGGTTCACGCACCAGCAAACCATCCCGCATGAGCCAATCTACAAACGTGTCTGCATTTTCAAAATTCGGAAATTGCCACGTTGAGCCGTGTAACCAGAAGGATCGGCTCGCCGCATTAGGCAAGTTTACATTTCCATCCACGAGATTGCTGGCGGGCAGATGAGGCATGACAGTGCCCAGCTTAAAGCGGATGCCAAGCCACTCCCCATCTGCCGGGCAGTGGTGCGGCGTCGCTTTTGTCTCTGGTCCCCGCACCGTTAGCGTTGTCTGACCATTATATTTGGTCACGACCATCTCCCAATGGCTCATGGCAATCGAGCTAAAAGGGCCACCGCGCTCATTCTGGGCCTGCCAGATCCTTTCGACAAAGGGCGAGTCCGATGGTCTTTCGTCAATGGTAAAGATTTGCTTCTGCCTCCCAGGTACCAACCTTGTGAACATATTTGCAGAGTTCGTCATTTCAGAATTGGAAGAGCCAGTTCTGTGGGTCTTCCATGCCGCCATCCAGGGTCATGTCCGTTGATACGACTACTTTTCTCATGGTCATTCTCCTTATGTAATCTACTACTGATGATTCATTTATAAGAGAACTTCGCTTCCACCCAACGAGACTGTCGAAAAACTGTCATTGGAAGAACAAATAATACTTTCCAACGAGCATCCATATCATTTGCAGCGCATGCTCCAGGCCGTTCATGCATGTGATCCACCGTTTTCCTTCACAACAGCTTCCCATATCGGTGGATTTTACCAATGTTGTGGACCAGAGCGAACAACATCCACTGCACATCCACCTTGGCTTTCGTCCGCAAGGTGAAGTGGTCCAAGCGTTTTTGTATGCGGAGATTGGCAAACACAGGCTCGACGATCGCCAGTCGCCTGGCATAGATCTGTCTGCCTTCAGGTGTGTCGATGCGGGCTTTCATCTGATCGATCAAGCTGGGCGGTTGACCTGCCACCTCGATCGACAAACTCCTGCGGGGTGTGTTCGGTTTGCTCAAACTGATCTTCGCCCGTTTTAGTGGACACGATTAATGTCCAGACTGTTGCTCGAACTCCACAGGGCTAAGATACCCGAGAGTGGAGTGCAAGCGTTTGCGATTGTACCAAACCTCAATGTATTCAAAGATGGTTGTTCTTGCCAGTGCATGAGTGGCGAACTGACTGGTGACACATTCAGCCATGCCGCCCACAGAGCGCGACAGATACATTTTAGAAGTTGTGCATGCCTATGCTGCTGTTGTAACAGACTTTTGCAGTAAAGTGAGGTATAGGCGAATAGTTACCCAGGTGACGATGCCAACCGTACCTGCAGGGTCGATGATATGTACTATGTTTGAGATCACAACGGGAACCTGATCTACTACGGTCTCAACACCCGTATCTGACTTCGCCTTCAACAAGATCTAGGTATATTGCAACTGGCAACATAAGTGCGTCTATGATCCATTTGAAGATCGAATTAACTTGAAACAACAAAAAAACGACCTGGAAGGTCGAATTTTCGTTGATCTTACCATTGGGCAGGGGCCCCCCTCCTAATCTATTGTATGATAAGGTTAGAAGGTAACTCAGCGGTCCCGACGGGGTTAGGGTTCGCGACGCGTAACTACTTGGGCGCTCAGTAAATTGGATGATTCTAATCATAGCCACATCTACTAAATACATCAAATGTGTGCAAAACTCTCGAACACTTGCTAAACTTTACAGGAAAGCGCCAGCTGTTCTAAAGCATCCAGTGAATTAATTCATGTTGTGTTGTACTAAATCTTCAAAGGCAAGGGTTGAATAGCATTAATCGATTACCGAAAATGAAGTCGAAATGTATTTTGCTTCTTGTGAATGATGCATTTCACTACAAGAAACCTTTGAAGATATCCCTGTGGACGGAAAAGGTATATGGGCTAGCATAGATTGGCGAAATTTCTGTTTAAATTTCCAAAGAGAACTGACGGATGAGTTAAGTAGCTAGCACAACTATAAACAGGGAATTTATTCCGGCAATTCGATAATGAAAGTTGTGCCATGTCCCACAACACTTTGCGCTTCGATGGTTCCGCCATGTGCAAGGATCAGTTGTTTTGTAATCGCCAGCCCCAACCCACTGTGGGTGCGGTTGGAACGCGATTTATCTCCGCGCCAGAAACGGTCGAAGACGAAGGGCATATCTTCGGATGAGATTCCTGAACCTGTATCTTTGACTTGAATCCGCACGCTTCGTTTCGACGGGCTCAACACAGCGCTTTCCGCATTCGAACTTGTCCCTGTTTCGACAGAGATGCTTCCACCTTCGGGCGTATGACGCAGTGCATTTGAAATTAGGTTGGATAACACCTGATTGAGTTTGTCGTAATCAGCGCTGAGTTGTTTATTCGGATTTGTGATTTTGGTTTGCAGGTCGATACCTCGGGATGCCGCCTGGGATTCAAAGCTTGAATTGAGGTCATGAATCAGATCGGCGAGCAGGAAGCGGGTGGGATGAAGCGGGAGTTGTCCAGTTTCAGCAAGGGAGAGAGTCTGCAAATCGTTGACGAGGCGGGTGAGCAGATGAGTCTCGTCCAATGTGTTATTGATGTGCTCGGTTGTCGGCTCATAGACGCCATCCACGATGCCTTCGAGATTGCCCTGAATGATGTGGAGCGGCGTGCGGAGTTCATGTGCGATATCGGCAGTGAGATTTCGGCGTTGTTGTTCTGCGCGTTCCAGTTCGCCGGCCATTTTGTTGAAACGTTGGATCAGGTTGCTGAACATATCCGAATTATTTTCCGGTACACGCGCACCCAAGTCACCCTCGGAAATTGAATCGATGGTGTTGAAGAGTTCCTGCAATGGTTTGCCAAAGCGTGTATATAACCTGATAAGAGTGAAAATGGCAAGTACGACCAGGACAACTGGCGCACCGCAGAATAGCAGCCAGATGTTCTTTACACCGGAGTATTCCGAAAAGATGAGATAAATGATTGCCGCGGCGCCTCCAACGAACAGGAAGGCGGTGATAAGAAAGAAAATCGCAAAAGGTATAAAGCGGCTCACGCGGCTTTTTGGAGGAGAGTTTTTATTGGACATGGTGTGTGGTGGATTGAGAATTGATAATTACGATTTACCATTACCTTTCGATGAAACGATAGCCAATTCCGTATACTGTTTCGATCATGGCGTCACCCGATGCAGCTTCGAGTTTTTTCCTCAAATTTTTGATGTGCGAATCGACACTGCGATCCATGCTGGATGCGACACCATGCAAGTCATCAAGCAGTTGTTCACGAGTTAATGTCTGACCTGGGCGGTTGGCGAGCAGATGCAGGAGTTTGAATTCATTGGGCGTGAGTTTGAGTGGGATACCATTGAATGAGACGATATGTTTTTCAGGATCGATTTCAAGTCCGCCAATACGGATAACGCTCGGAACTGTGACCTTGCCACCTGTTCTGCGCAGCAGCGCCCCAATGCGTGCCACCAGCGTGCGGACCGAAAATGGTTTTGTGACGTAATCGTCCGCGCCGATCTCGAGACCGGTTACCTGGTCGATCTCCTCGGAGAGAGCCGTGAGCATGATGATCGGCACATCGCTCTCCCGGCGCAGGATGCGGCAGACTTCACGCCCGTCTATCACGGGGAGCATCAGGTCGAGGATGATGAGATCGGGCTTTTCATGTCGGGCAGTTGTCAGCGCGGATTGACCATCCGCGGCGGTGATGACGCGGTATCCATTTTTCTCCAGGTAATCTCGTGCGAGGCGGACGACCTTGGGTTCGTCGTCAACGACGAGAATAAGTTGTGACATGGGAGAAGTATAAATGAGGATGGTGAAAGAATGAGGGCATCTTTGAAGGTCGTATATTTTCACCCGCTGTTGGCAGGCGCAAGTGCGATTTCGACCATGTGATTATTAAGCGTAGAGAGGTGCGCTTCATTCCTGTAAGTTACAAGTTACACGCATGTTAATTAATTGGGCAACCATCTTTCGAACCATGGCGATTGGGGCATTTGTGTCTTGTTCGCCGTTGAAAAATTTTAGCGGCATTCGGATCTCGTTCAATTGGAAATCGAATTCGCGCACATAAAGCCAAATATCCAGCGCTACACCTTTTGTCCTCTGTCGCACTCTCTCGTTATGCCATCGTAACGATAATCTTCGCTTTGGCGTGCCCGGTTCCCAGGTGGTGCATGGCTTCGGAAATTTTCTCCAACGGGTAGATTTTTTCCACAACCGGTTTGATCTGTCCGCTTTCAAACATTTCGTTGAGAAACAGGAAATCCTCGCGTTTGAAACTCGCCCCGAAGAATAAAACCTTTTGACTTGCGCGGAAGGATGCCAGAAGAATTTTGATGACATGACTCAATGGACCAATCCAACGATTGCCTTTCGGCGCTCCGATGATGACGAAGATTGCGTTCGGGGTGAGGACGCGCTTACATTCACGCCATGAGCGGCTCCCGGCAATATCGAGCAGAAGGTCGTAGCGTTGACCGTTGCGGGTGAAGTCCTCTTTGGTGTAATCAATGACGTGGTCTGCGCCAAGCGAGCGGACCATGTCCATGTTGCATGGACTACACACCGCAGTCACTTTGGCACCGAGGGCTTTCGCAATCTGTACAGCAAATGTGCCCACGCCGCCCGAACCACCGTTGATCAGAACTTTTTGCCCGGCCTGCAACTTCCCATGATCACGGAGTCCTTGCAGGGCTGTGATCGCCGCTGTAGCGACTCCCGCCGCCTGTTCAAATGTAATGTTGGCAGGTTTGGGAATGACAATATCGCGGGCACACACAAACTCGGCGAATGCCCCCCTGCACGCACCGAAGACTTCATCCCCGGGTTTGACCTGGGTCACATCTTTGCCAACGCCTTCGACGACTCCTGCGAAATCTGTACCAAGTCTTGTATCTTTGGGTTTGATCAATCCGTTTCCGAGGCAAGCCAGAAAAAAACCGATCATGGTGTACCATTGCGCCGGGTTCACCGAGGAAGCGCGGACTTTGACCAGCACCTCATCGTCATTTGGCGTGGGTTTTTCGATCTCTTCAATCTTCAAGACCTCAGAGGTGCCATAGGATCTGTAAACTGCGGCTTTCATGACGTTACCTTCCAATTCCGATTTCTGCCTGCTGCCATAAAATTCTTTTCAGCCATTAGTTTCCCAAATGGCCCATTTTCCTTCCCCCGTCATGGGCAGCCCTTCCGCGATCCATTCATTCAATGATCCATCATACACTGCTACATTTTCCTGCCCGACCATCAGATGAGCCATTCCATTAATCGCTGCTGCAATGCCGCCACCACAATAAGTGATGACCCGTTTGTATCGAGCTGTTTCCTGCAATCTTTCTGCGAGTTTGTCGTTGGTTAGGAAATAATCCATTCCTTGCATCAGGTCCAGCCCGGAGAGATTAGATGACCCGGTGATACGGGCACCCTCATAACTTTCAGGCGGCAGCACATCGATGACTGATATGCTCTTATCCTCCAGGGCTATTTGCACTTCTTCTTTATCAGCAAACATTTCCGGTCTGGGGTTTCCCGTGAAGACAGTCGGTTCATAACTTCGGACTTCCTGCTCGATCCCGCCCCCGGCATTTTTCCAGGCGGATAGTCCTCCGTTTAGCATACGGACATTGTTGTGTCCGGCATAACGAAGTACCCACCAGGCGCGGGCTGCGTAAGGGAGCATCCCACAGGCATAGACGATCACTTCTGAATCCTCCGAAATCCCGGCGTTGCCAATTTGCTCAATAAGTCTGTCAATGGGCGGTATGGTGACCCCGTACGGGCTGCCAGGATCTGAAAATTTCTCATGATCAAAATAAGCCGCCCCGGGGATATGCCCCTGCAGGTATGCATTATCGGTAATGGTGGCGTCGAAGATGCGGATATCTTCGTTATTCGATTTATTCAGCAGTTCATCTGCTTCGATCAATACGTTGTTGCGATCCATGATTCAATCTCCTTTTCATGCCTTTGTGTTTTAAATGTATCAATTCATTGTGGAGGAATTGTGGATGAGTCGGTCAGGGATTATGGAAGTTATTTCGCCGTATGGTTTACATTGGTGGGTAGGTATGGCTAATACTTGGAAGCAGAAAACGCGTGAAAAAACCAGAATCCCAGTCGTCGGCTAATGTTTTGTTAGGTTACTTGCCTATTTTGAAGGACATAAAGACCGCCGCACTAGGCGTTTTGCAAAGCATACTTGACAAATTTGTGAGTAAGTGCTATTCTACAATTAAGAGTGAAAATATGAACAGTACCATTCTTAAAAATCGTTTGAAAGTTGCCCGTGCTGAAAAAAACATTTCTCAAGAAGAGCTTGCCAACCTTGTTGGCGTAACCCGGCAAACGATTAGTTCAATTGAAACTGGACAATATTGTCCTTCGGCTCTTTTGGCATTCCAGTTGGCAAAAAAACTCGAAAAGCCAGTTGAAGAATTATTTTTCCTGGAAGGAGATGAAAAATGAACAACCAAGTTGTAACTCGTGATGAACGCACTGCCGCAGTCGAAAATACAAGTTACCGTATTGCATACCTTGTGATGTCGTTTGGTCTATTAGTCAGTATAGCGTACAGGGGTTTTGTTTTACAACAAAGTAGTTGGGATTTACTGGCATTAGTAATTCTGGGCGGGGTGACGGCAACTGTCTATCAAGGAACCAACAAAGTGCTTTCACCCCGCTGGGGTATTGCAGCTGTTGCTTCTCTACTTATTGCTGGACTCCTGGCGTTGGTATTTGTATTAATATTCCGCTAGGCACATAGCCTTTGACCTGTAGGAATCACATAAGTAATCCGGTCTGCCCTAGAAAAATCAAGATAGAAGATTGGCGTCGTTTTTTAAAAATTGGCGCAACACCTTTTTGTGGTTAACTTACCTGCGGATATTTACTTGCAAACAACCTTATTCTGTTTCTTAGCACGCTTTGTTTTGCCGGCCTTTTACCTGGAAAAAGGCCGGCTCTTGATACATATGAACCAGTTGGCAACCTTATGAATCTCATTCTAACCCCATAACTAGCCCCATAACCGTGGCAATTGTGTTCATAAAAATGTGAAGAGCAGCTGAACTTTGCCATCCCTTCTGTTTAGCTATTATCCCGCAAATAACCCCAAAGGCTGCCAATGTTAGAAATCTACCCCAAGCAGCATCGACTAGAACATGCTTGAACGAAAAAAGTATGGACGTTATACCTATTGCTAACGGTGATGGTAAGATGCGAAGAAAACGAGCCTGAGCTATTCCGCGCCAAAGGTACTCTTCTGCGATAGGTACAAAAACGCCATTTACAAAAATAAGCGATAAGGCTTTCATTATCGGAGCAAGATCACTCAGCCATACGATTGAGTTTCGATAGGAACTGACCAACATCGGCAAAGTGAACCTACCCCAGAACAACTGATCAAAAAATGGAAGGATTACAATGCTTAGCGTAACGGTTGTGCAACCATAAGCGGAATCGTGAAAAGTGATGAAAAACAGAACATTACCAACAGAATAAGGATGACGTACCCTTGAGCCATATCCGTAAACAGGAATGGACATGGCTCACAAACAAGAAACGCAACACGCGCTACTAATTCCCTGGGGTCAATTTGCCCGGGAAATCGGTCTGATCACCGGGATCGAAGCGATCAAACTCAACCAAAAGGTATATGAGCATACGTCGCAGGCGAAAGTGACTGAATTCCTTGTGGCAATTTTGTCAGGCGCAAAGTATTTGCAAGATATCAGTTTAGCCGCACACCCGCTGGACAAAGATGTAGCAGTCGCACAAGCCTGGGGTCAGCCGGGATGGGCAGACTCTACGGGCGTGAGCCGCACGCTGAAGAAATTGACTTGGACAGAAGTCAATGCCCTGGTGGAAGTCTTGGAGCGAGACAGCCAACCGATGATAGAAAGTGAATTGGCGCTCTTGCGCGCGCAAGGTGGTGGGCTGGAATATGATGGTGATCTCACTGGATTGCCAGTTTCAAATACCAGCCGCACCTATCCGAACGCGGCCTACGGACACATGTCCGATGAAATTCGGCTGGGCTATCAGGCAGGCGTGGTCAGTCTGCAAAGCCCGAGTTACGGACGGCTGTGGATCTCGGTCGATCACCATGCTGGCGATACCGTCTCTTGCACACAAGCCGAAGGGCTCGTGCGGGCAGCCGAAAAACGCAGCGGACAGCATCCCAAACGGCGCACTGAACTTTTGCAAAAGCGGATTGAGACACTTGTCAAAAGCCGAGCGCCTGCTGAAAAACGATTGGTGACCCAGCAGGTGAACTTGGAAACTGCGCAATGCGCAAAAGAGGAAGTATCCGCTCAACTGCGAGAAGAAACGAAGTCCAAGCGTATCGCGGTTCTCGAACGTCGAGCATTCCGCCGCGAGAAGTCAGTCGAAATTGCCCGCGAAAAGCTGGAAAAGACGCTTGCCCAGATGAAAGTTCATCTGGAAGATGAAAAAATCCTGCGTCAGCGGCTCGAGCAATTGGAACACGACAATGCCGAAAACACACAACCCGCTCAAGCCTGCTTTCGCCTTGACGCTGGCTTTGGCACATATGACAACATCGCGCTGCTGATTGAATTGGGCTATGAGGTATATGTCAAATTACACAACCACAAAGTGACCGAGATGCTTATGCAAAAAAATTCTCTTGAAACTGCCTGGACGCGTGTGGGCGACAATGCTGAGAGGGTGGCATGGTCAGGATTGGAACTGCAACACTGCCCCTATCCGCTGGATGTTGCTTTGGAACGTTTCTACACGGGCAAGACTCAAAAGCACAGCGCTTTGGCTCACTTTGGCGACACACCTGTCACAACCAACTTACCCGCTTGGTTCAAGCGTTACAATGCGCACCAAACCATTGAAGCGGGCATCAAGGAAACTAAACAGGTTTTCTATCTCAATCGCCTGAAAGTGCGTTCTGAACCCGCGATCGATTTGCAGGAAGCCATGACCATTTTCGCCGCCAACTTTATCCGCTGGGCAACTGCATGGATCGAGCAACAGGCACTGCCAACTGAGCACTCGCTCCCACTCAGCAAGCTGGGCGTCAAAAAGCAGGTCCAAGTTGCTGCCAATACTTCAGCCACCGTCATCCATCATTCTGGAGGTATGTTGTTAACGTTCAGTCCTGCCAGCGCTTTTGCTGGCAAGTCTCTCTTTTTCCCAGCGCCCAGCAGGTCTTTATGGCGAATCTGTTTTTTACCGCTTTTTACATTTCTGTCGCTGATTGCGCAAATGTTACGCTATGCTGACAGATGCGAAAAAGAATCTCGTTGCCATCGACAAGGACGAAACCTATTTTCAGGGAAAACAACTCACCGCAGACAGCAACTATCATTCTCTCAACAGTCTGACTTTGTGCTGGGATGAAAAGATCGCTGCTTATATCCCCGACATTCAATTTCGTAAACGCGATCCGCACTTTGCCGATCAACAACGCTTCCAGGAGGGCATTCAGGGCAGGCAGCGACCAGCCGCCAAGCCAAGTCTCTTCACTGCTTCTGACTTCTCTTTCGATTCGAGTAAACAGGTTTATCTCTGTCCGCAAGGGAAAGAACTGACCTGCCATGCTCGCAATCAGGTCAACCGCTATCAAACCTATGATGTCTACCATGCCCGCGTAGAAGACTGCGCCACTTGCCCGGTGAGGACACGCTGCTTAACCAAATCCACCACATCGCGCAGGTATCTTTCCGTGCTGGTGGATACGCAGCCACCCAACCTGATCGATGAGATGAAGGCGAAGATCGATAGTCAACAGAGGAAACAAATCTACGCCAGACGACTGGGCATTGTTGAGCCGGTCTTTGCCAACATCTGTGCGCAGAAGCGCATGAACCGCTTCACGTTACGTACCAAGTTGAAAGTGGATGTACAATGGAGATTGTTCGCTCTGGTTCACAATATCGGCAAGATCCACACCTTTGGGATGCTGTCCTAAGCCTGCACAGCCCTGTTCAGCCGCATTCAAAGCGAATGTTTAGGCGGTTGACCCGCCATCGCACTTGCCTTTTGTCTGAATATATGGTTTTTCGACAGTCTCGTTGGGCGAACATACAAGGATAAACTATGATTTCGGTTAGGATTTTCAATACGCCAGTCAAAATAAAAATTGTGGTCTTGCCCATGCTCATTGTTCTTTGGGCAGGCATTACCTGGTTAGGATTATATTGGCATCCAGAGCGCAACTTCTGGCAGGGTTTGCTGATTGGGTTTATATCAATGATATTCTTTGCCCTTTCAGATTTCGGGCATCCTTTCGGCCACATCTTCAGCGCCCGCTATGCAGGAGCTCCGATGGATGAAATTCTATTATCAGGAGGTATGCCGCGGACGCTCTATTGGAATAATGATGTTTCACCCAATGTGCACCGAATGCGTGCAATGGGTGGCCTGATTTTCAACCTGGTAAGCTTCCTACTGAGCATTACCATATTTCAAATCGCATCAGGCCATTCCATTGTAAGGGAATTGATGGGATGGTCGGCAGCCGGACACGGATTAATTTTTGTCATGAGCCTGATACCATTGCCGATGATAGATGGAGGCACACTCCTTAAGTGGACACTGGTCGCAAGGGGCAGGACAGAAGCAGAAGCAGATGACTTGGTACGACGGGTCGATTGGACATTTGGATTTGTGGTAGTGATAGCAGGCATTATTTTTGCCTTTATGAAAATGTGGGTGATCGGATTGATTGACATAATCGCAGGTGTCATTATCTTCAGCATAACCGCACGTAAGATTCGATAGTTCGCCTATTGATATCGATACATGCAGTAAAAAAGTCAAGGTCAAAAATGTCTTGAAAAACCTGCCCAACATCGTTTGCAGCGGACAGCGGCTTGCGCCGCTCCGGGCGGGCGCACTTGGCAAGAAATCGTGCCATAATGATGGTGGCGCTTTGCCAATTCCGCCGCTGCCGCTAAACATTACCGTTGGGCGCTAAACTCGACAGAAAAGATGAAGAAACAATCCTTTCCTCTGTTAATTTTTCTGCTTGCAACCCATTTAATTTCAGGGTGCTCAACGAATAACAAAAATCCTTTTTTAGTACGAACATTGGATTCTCATTGTTGGGGGATATTTGGAAAAATAAATTTACATGTCGAAACGGTACGCCCAACAAAAACCAGAGAGCCGAATTAATTAATTCGGCTCTCTGGTCACTTGGGAGGGGACCCCCGTTGGTTGAGATATATAATTGAATAAGGAACGACCTTGCGGTCCCGACGGGATTAGAAACAGTGACGCGTAACTACTTGGGGGCTCAGTAAATTGAATGATCCTAATTATAGTCACATTTACCAAATATATCAAATGTGCGCAAAGTAAGTCTCATGGCTATTCCAAGGTCAGGAAAAAGGGGTGGTGAGTAAGGCAAAAGCATCAGGGAGATGAGCAGCAAACCATCTTCTGGCTTGGGCAGCATTTTGAAAATTGGACTGACGAATCAAAGCGATCACAAGGTTATTGATCGAAGCCATGACTTTGCCAGTATTGCCAATGGTCATGCACGTGACGTCTTCTTTGAAGGTCACATCTCGTCGGTAATGCAATCCTGTTTCAATACCCCAATGAGCGCGTCGAAAGCTCAACAAGCGGTCGGGTGTGATTTTTTGGCGGGACAAACTGGTGATCCCGAATTCCACTTCACATGACGTGCGATAACAACGTCCACTGCGCCGCCACTGGAATTGTCTTTCTAATCGATAGACCTGAGCCAAGCCCGGCCAAGTCGAATAGGAGTTGAGCATTTCGCTGGTGGTCAGGATGCGTTTTTCAAGACGCCCATGTCCTTTGTTGACTTTCTCAACGGTTTGAAAATCTGTCTCGATCTTCCCAAATCCTGCCTTGGGGTATTCGGGTGCAAAGAGTTGTTGAATGTTCTTATACAGGCTTGCCTGATTTTCTTTGACTGGAAAAATGTAGTCCCCGCCTTGCCTGACAATTTGTCCCGACAGCGCTTTTTGGGTGTGCATGACATCTGCCGTGACCACTTTTTGTGAGATTTCTACATATTCCAACGCTTTGGGTGCCTTGGTGATCTCATTTTTTTTGCGTCCTACCTCCACCTGCGCCAACACCTTGCCCTGCTTCACATCGTACACACTCAATAAATACTCATTCCTTTCCTCATCCTTCTTGCGCATCCCACGCACCGCTTTCCCGTCGAGACCATACACTTCCCCGTGTTCTCCACCCTGATTGTATTTTCCGACCATCCTTTCTATCTCTTCCTGACACGCCACTTCTGCCAGGATTCTCCGGTAGGTGTTTACACCGGGCATCTGGGGCCTTTTCAATTGCATCAGCTTCACCAGTTCCTCCCTATGATATTTCCCCCATTCCGCGATCCCGGTTGGGTTATCCTCCCCGCTCAACTTGGCCAAAACAATGATCATCAAGATTGTTTCTAATCGATATAACTTGCCCCGCGCTTTGCGCTTGTCCGTTATCTTGGATAACCCCTCATACACACTTCCAAGATCATATAATATCCCCGTCTCTCCATAATCCTGCTTCACCCTGCTTGCACTATAATGCATTTCAGATCCTCCTCAGTATTTTGCTTGTTTCGTCACTCGCAATTGTACCGAGAAGGATCTACTTTTTAACTTTTGTCAAGCCACCTTGGAATCACCATAAGGGTTTATAAGATGATTAGGTGAAAATACAGGTAAGGGTCAATTGGTGATAACCTAATCTTTACATCACACCAGATTCTTTTGGATACCATCGCAACAGGGCAAATATTCCAAGAAGTGTGATCAAGGTGACGACCAAGCCACCCTCGACTCCAAAATCCCCACCGGTAAATAATGCTGGTCCTTGCAGTGTAAACACATGCCAGTTATTGGCGAGATCCTGTCCGCTTACGGATAACCCCAGAATGGGACCCAACAGGAAATTCCATGCAAAGTGAATGGCAATGGGCAGCCACATGTTGCCTGTTAGGTAATAAGTAGCACCGAACAAAACACCTGCACAGAAAACATTGAGTGCCGGGAGCCAGCTGCCTTGCAATCCAGCCGCGTGATACAAGACAAATATGATCGAAGTAACGATAACCGCCAAAGTCGCATTGGACTGTGACTGAATGGTTTGAAAGACATATCCACGCGCTAACACTTCCTGCGTCACGGTATTCAAGAACATTGCGATTGCAGCGATCACAAGAATAGACAAATTCATTTGACCTGTGGTTTGTGGGATAACCAAACCAAAGAGCCACAAGATCACAAGCGAAAGCCCCAGCCAGAGAAGACCGATGAAAATGCCCAGAGCAGAGTCACGAATAAATTGATGAGGAGCAAACCCAAGGGTCAGAAATGAGCGGCGATCCACAAATCGCACCATGATCCACGCTGCGATAAGAATGGTCAACGCTCCGGTTGCATCGAAATACAGGCGCGAGTTCAGCGGAGAGCTGTCAACTTTGGGGGCAAGCCAAACTACAAAAGGGGTATATAAGATTGCCCATAGGAGGATGAAGGTAACAGATTTCCAGATGATCGTCCATATTGGTTTCATGTTGACTCTTATCCTTTTGTTTTATCCCCTGACATAGTTGGATGTTCACTGGTTGAGCTGCTTTGCAGGCTAACACCGAAGAGCAGAATCAAAGCGATGGCAATCATCATGGTTACAGCGGTCATTAACCAAAGACTCTCTGCTGCTGTAATTCCACCATTGAAGAAGACGAAGTAATTCTGCGCGCTGTGGTAAACCAACCCGATGGCAATGCCGTATCTTGTTTGAATGAATAACCAGGTTAGGATCACGGATATACTAACCAGGAACAGAATGGTCGCCACCCAGGATGTTCCGGCATTCATCTGGCCCGGCAATATCAGTCCGAGATGCAAGATTCCCCATGGGGTGCCAATGATTATGGCGGAAGCAAGCGCCGAACGATTGGCTAAGAGTTTGGGCAAAACATAGCCTCGCCAGCCAAGTTCTTCCATAAATGCCCCGAACAAGGTAAATATGCCGATGATAAGATATTGTGGCGGGGTCCAGTCGTTGAGTCGAATGGCGGGAATCCATCCAAGCAGGAGTGCCAGTAAGCTCATTGTTAAGCGCATTCCCACAGCCATACCGAGGGCGATGATGTACCATTTGAAATCGACTTGCCATTGAAATGGTTTCTTTAGCAAACCCATCACGCCTCTGCTTCCATCGGTAAACGCGGTAAAGATAATCGCAAGCAGCGCGGGGACAAAGACCAGTATCAGCGGTGTAACCTCTGCCGGAGGGGATAGAAAGGCAGGAATGGCTAGGCTGATCAACGGGGTGATGACGAGAAATGTGATCAATAAAATATTTTCCGTGGAGGTTGAATTTGTTTTCATATGAAATCTCTCGTGATCTTCCTTCAATCCATCATTCAGGCGATAAGAGTGAATAGATGTTATTTACTCATCTTACGCGGAACGCCCTGAAGGTTCTCACAATTCAGGCTTGTTTTAGGTCAAACCTTCGGGGCGGTGCATGGCATCAGACATTTAATCTCTTGTTGTAACTTTCAGCCGCCACCACACAAGCATCAGAACGGAAGAGTATGTCAGAAAGACAAGGCTGAACCACATTGGAAAGACCAGAATGTAATCCGTATTCTGGGTGTACCAGGTCTGGACATGTAATGGCATACTTATCAAGAAATACACTCCAGTGATGGCGACAACCACCTTCTCAAACTTATTTCGAAAGACGAAATGTTTCCAGGCTGGCAGGAAGCTGAGAACCCCAACCAGCATCGGGATCGCAAACATCGCGTCAAAGGTTGCTGTATAGATATACTTGATGAGCATTTCAGTGCCAATGAAAAGGCGGGTGACATGCAGATACATCCCAATGACTAATGTGATCAGCACGGCAGGTCTTGTAAGACAACTCAATGCCAATGCCACAGATGACTTCTGTGTATAGGGCTCAGAATACATTTGTTGTTCTTGCATATTGATTTCCTTTCAAGGTTAACCAGGTTGTGTGCTTATTGAGACCAGCTTATTCCGAACGAGGAAATAGCTTACAAGGTGCAAAGCTACGAATAGACCATGAATAGCTGTCACCACGATCTCTGGACCAACAATTCCATATTCAACAGCGCCATTCCAATAGATCAGATTACTGCCACCCAACAAAATATGGATGCCGGCACAGAGCAAATGCCACGAAGGACGCTTATCGGGTACAACGTAGATGAAAAGCGTCAGCCCGAACAAGAAAGCCAACCCGTGCGCTTCCTGCATGCCAACGGCAAGATCGCTGCCATGCAGCATCCTGCCTAGAGGACCTGCTCCCGTACGGTAACCGAGGTAATCCAAAATGGAAACTACTCCGCCCATAAGCACGAGAAAGCCAGCATTGATTCGAAAAAGTGTTTTACGAAAATTTTCAACTTTATTGTTCATGTTTACCTTTGAGCATTCGGGGCGAGTTGTTTTGATTGACCCTTATATAGGATTGCAAACAACTCCACGAAAATCCAAATCGTATGAAGTACGATGCTAAAGACAGATGTGCTTTAAAAATGATAGGCGGCGAACAAATCAGCGAAAATGAAATTTACCGCCAATGGGGAGAGGTGCGCCAACAGACCGATAAGGTCCCATTTCCACAGATCACTTTCCAGGCTGGAACCAAACCATAGGGCAACACCCACAACAAACATAATCAAGTATGCCTGGAACAGTCCGACCGCTGCAAACGGAATTTCCTGCCATAAGGCAAACGGACCCTTTCCTGTTGCCCAACCGATCATGGCTAAAACGGTATTAATCACTGTGAGTACAAGCAAAAATGAACCATGTACTCGCAATATGCGGCGACGGATCAAATCGGGGTGAGAGATAGTTGTACTCATTTTTGCTCCTTGGTATTTTTATCGTTTGTAAAAACAGCGTTTACTGAAATCAGGATCAAACCGAAACTGTTGATCCGGTTTAGGACGCCCTGTAATGCTGCCTGATCTGGTAGGGAGCCAGAGAGAAGCGCTTCTCCGTTCTCCTGATTGGTAATCGACAGCCCTTCAAATGTATCTTTCCATGATTCATCCAGGTGTCCTTTGACGATAATGTGATATTGCGTAGGTATATCCATTCGTAGCGAATCTCACAGTTATTGTTGCGGCACGATCAAACTGACCGAACCAACTCCCGCCTCCAGTTTCAGTGTGAGCGTATGCGGCGACGTTCCGAAGGCTTTGTTGATATATCCATTTCCATCCACGATGAGACCATTTGCATTCACGTTGACGAGGGCGGTGTCCACCTCGACCCGCACACCTATCTCAGATGGCAGTTTGACCGTGAGTGCGCCAAAGCCTCCCTGGATGGAAGCAGTCATATCATGATCCCAGTTGCCATTAAGGTTTACATGCGTGGTACCCGCGCCAGTCTCGATTTTGAGTGCAGTTAAATCCAGGTTGCTCAAATTGAGTTCGCTGTTGCCCGCACCGGCGCTGATCGAGAGATCCATGGGAATATCGTTCTTCAGCAGAAGCTTCCATGTATTGACCAATTCACCTCCGACCGGTACTTGATCGCTTCCCGGTTGACTCACCATCAGTTCGCCCTGTGTCCCATTTTCGCTGTATTGGACTTGTGGTTTCCACGCATCAACGTTGTATTGAAAGTCCGCATCCATCAGGCTCCCGCCTCCGCCCTCGACCGTCAATTCACCTGCCGCAAACTCAATCTGAACTTTGGCTGAAGTCGCGGATTTTATTTTTACCGACTGTGATTCATTACTCACTTGATTGACCGAAGTAGTCAGCAAGTTGCAACTGATCATCGCCATCCACAATGCCAATCCAGCGTATGCCAGACGTATAGATATAGGATTCCTTTTCATTTCAAAACTCCTCACGTCCGAAGCGCCAAAGTGCTACGGCAGTCATAACTACGATCCAAATGCTGGTTGCTATTATGGGAACCGGCCAAATGGACGGCAGGGATGTTTCCAGCGCCAGACCCGCTGAAATATCGGGCAACGGCCAGGGTGTTAGGATCTGGATCGGGAGTGGAATGAAGCTTCTCAATAATAAACCGGTCATGATGAAACCGATCCCGATCCCCGTGATCGGTCCGCGGCTGTTATAGAAGGTGCCCAGCATCAAGGTTAGGGACAGATAGAAAAGTTGTCCCAACACAACCATGGACGCCCCGTATAAGAATGGCATCACAGGCAGTTGAGTAATCAGACTTTTTGCTGTGAAATAAAAGATAGTGGACGGGATGAAAATGGCGGTGACCAAAAACCCAATGGCATACGCAAGAGTTTTGGCAAGGATAAACCCCGCGCGCGAAGCCGGTTTGGACATGACCCATGCCGCCGTTCCCAACTGTTTTTCACCAACGATTGCACCCTGTACCACGATAACAGTACCGATCCCAATTATTCCAACGCTCATTGGCAAAAAGGTTTGAACGACTTCTTGCAACGCCTCTGTTGGTGATAATGGGTTCAGCATAACTATCGTGGAGATACCGTTCAGGATCAATACCCAGATGAGCGTTTGCACCCACCATCTCCGCGTTCCCCACCACTGACCCAATTCCTTGCGCAGCATGTTACCGAAGCCGCCCAGCCGAGCATTCTCCCGTACCGGGATCAACCCCTTGCGTGCCGCGAGAATGAGATCCTGATTCACAATCGATTTCGAGTTTGTGTTCATTTTGTTACCTTCTCTCCAACCATTTCAAGAAATACTTCTTCCAGGTTTTGTGTTTTGCGACCAAAACTTTTCACGCTTACATTGCGATCCTCCAGGATGAGCCGCAGCATCTGATCCTCCGCGGCATTCTCGTCGCTGACATTCACCTGCCAGTTGACCACGCCATTATTGGACTCAGCGTTCAAACTCCGCACCCAGGGCTGGTTCGCCACCCGAACCTTTGCCCCGCTGACATCGCCTCTGATGGTCACGTTATAAACAACGGATGAACCACTCCCGTTCAAGAGTTCCTGAATCGGAGCCTCAGCTATTAACTTGCCATGATTCAAGATGGCGACACTGTCACTTACCCGTTGCACATCGTCGAGAATATGGGTGGAATAAAAGATGGTGGTGTACTTTTGCAGCGTTTCCATCACGGTCAATACATCGCGTCTGCCTTGCGGATCAAGTGCCGCAGCCGGCTCATCCAGGATGAGAAGGTCGGGATAGTTCACTTGAGCCTGTGCGATGCCGAGGCGTTGTCTTTCTCCGCCAGAGAAACCTTTAATGGGTCTGTCCGCCTTGTCGTCCAAGCCGACAAGTCCCAGCACTTCTTCGATGCGTGCCTCGATCAAGTCATGAGGTCCGCGATAAAAGAAGCGTGCGGTGTAGCGCAGGGTCTGGCGAGCGGTCATGTGCTCGTAATAACGCGGATCTTGAGCGAGATAACCAACGCGTCTGCGAATGGCAAGACTCTCCTGTGTGATGTCTTGCCCGAAAACCAACGCCTTTCCTGAAGTGGGGCGAGTCAACCCCAACAGCATTTTGATCGTTGTGCTCTTGCCTGCGCCATTGGGACCCAGAAATCCAAAGATCGAATTCTTGGGAACCTCCAGGTTAAGGCTATCCAAGGCTTTGGCACCTTGATATGCCTTGCTCAATGCCTGGGTGTGAATGACATTTCCATTGGATGTATTCATTTCAAAATCGCTCCTTTCCTACTACTAAGGTTAATCAGCCCCCATGTATAGATAGATTTTTTTTCAACGTCTTCGTCTTCATAACGAAACCTCTTTTTCTATCGGTCATTAACTAGAATAATCCTGCACGAAGCTTAAGGTATCCAATAAAGCGTGCGCGATGATCAAAGGCCACAGATTATTGCTGCGTCGCGTGGTCAAGAATGCCACCCCAAACAGAAGACCTATTGTAGTGATCTTAATTACGCCTCCCAGCCCCTGATACGTGTGACCCAGTCCGAAGATGATTGCGCTGCCAACCAAAGAAATCACCCAGGCAAGCTTTGTCGTTTTCCCCTGGAGATCAACGAGCCGGTTCATCAGGTAGCCGCGCCACAGGATCTCCTCAAGGAATCCAGCAGTAAACCACGCAGCGACCACGTTGAGGATCAGATTGGGTAAGTTGCCCCGCAAAATATCAAAGCGACTGTTGTCCACCTGTGGGGTTGGGAAAGCGAGTTGGATAAGCGACGCAAGCAAGACGAATGAAACGACGATGCCGACAGTCATGCCAATGCCGATCAAGATCGTACGTCCCCAGCTCTTTGGCCGCGCCAACCCGAAGTCGCTCCAGGTACTGCCTCGTATTTTCGACACAACCCAAAAGATCGCTATCGTGACGACCAGACCCAAATTGACAAGAGGTCCTGCCAGCAAGTAAAGTCCACCGCCAAGTGGAAGAAAGTCGTCGCCACCCAACCGATTGCTTAGGAATAGGAGTACATACAATGGGACAAACACAACCGCGATTTCCAGCACGATAGCCAGTTTGTTCGTGTGTAATAACTCACGAAGTTTTTCTTGAAATGGTTTTGGGTCTTTCATTTTCTTTCTCTCTTTTTTGAAATAGAAATGAATTGATGTGAACACAATATCAGTTTGCCTGGTGGAATGTCGACCACCAAAGGGTGGATTCAGGGGTGGAAACTGTTTTTTCCTACATCGGAGCGTGATTCTTATCTTGCCAATACCGGCTGCTCTACGCTCATTGCATCCATACCCGACTCTACTTTGCGACCAAACTCGCACTTGGTGATGTTTGAATCTGTAATGGAGTGGCAGCAGGCAGTTCGTCGCGGTGCGCCCAAATATACAGCGCCATCAGCACCGATACCACCATCAGTCCGACCCCAAATTCGGTGACGAAGAAATCAGTGAGCGGATAGCGCTCCATCAGCGGGTCAAACACATTATTGAAGAAGATGTTGTGGCTGGCGTGCAGAAACACAGCGGGCCACACGCTGCCGCTTCTGACGCGGAACCAGTTGTGCAAGAACGTCAAAGCGATGGCAGAGATGAAGAACATCACCACCGCGAACGCTCTGGGTGCGCTGCTGTTGTAATCCGCGAACAAAATCAATGGCAGGTGATAGAGCGCCCACACGATGCCCATGATCAGGGAGGCGGTTGTGAACGAGGTCATGCGCTGAAGCTCTGGAAACAGGAAGCCACGCCAGCCAAGCTCCTCTCCCAACGCGCCGGGCAGGCTGTTTTTCAGAAAGATGATGGTGCCCACCAGCAGCGTGTAGACGACGACCATCTGCCCACGGGAAGCGTCAGCCATGCCGAAATCCGGTGCCATCCCAGCGATGGCATCCGTTGTGAAACCGCCCTGCCCGATGAGCCAGGTGAACCCATAGACGACCGCGCCATACAGGATCGGCAGCAGGTAGGCCAGCCCGAGCCACTTGGCCGGGCCGGGCTTCCAACCCAGTCCCTTCAGGTCCCGGTCGAAGATCAGCTTGGTGAGGATGGCGCTCACGCCGGGGCACCACATCAGGGGCAGCGTCCAGGGCGCGATGCCTTCCCCGCCTGCGATTATCCTGAAATAGAAATACGAACTGAACCCGAATGTCAGCACGAGGAAGGTCACGATACGGGCAAATTTCGTTCGGTTAGACAAGTTTGTGTTCATTTGATTCTCCTTCTGAAAAGTTATTCATTGTGCCCTTGTGTGAGAAAACAAGGGCACAACCTATTGGAGAGTATGATCTCTTAGCCCGCCATCGATGGTTGCTCCGCAGCCATCGTATCCGTAGCTGCTTCCGGTTTACGACCCAATTCACGACCGGTGAAGACGCGCAACAGGATCGCCATGACCACAAATGCGGCTCCCAACCAGATAATGTATGATGCAGCCGCTGTTCCTGAGAATGCAGACCCGAAGAAGCGACCGGCGACATCGTTGGATGCGTGCAGTAACATGGCAAGGAAAACGCTTCCATTGGTGTTGTTGAATATCCAGGTGAACAGGAAGGCTCCACACAACGGCTGTAGGAAGTCAACAAGCCCTTGTTCGCCTGCAAGGTACAGCGGCAGATGCCAGATGGCGTGTAGCACACCAATGATCAGGCTGGCTGTAAAGGCAGATCGGTTCTTCATAAAGCGAGGCAGGGAAAATCCACGGAATCCGGGTTCCTCTCCGGCGTTCGTGAGCAAAAACAGTATAAACAGCACTACTACTTTGCCAACCTCAGGTAACTGCCCGCTGACTTGAGCGCCTGTTAGGATGTTTAGCCCATACGCAATAAAGGAAAGTACAAATGGGGTCAACAAGGCGATAACGTACCATTGAATACCTGCGCGGACGCGGATGATTCGGCTGAAATAAGTTTTCAAGCCAGCCCTTCCGTCAACGACGCCAGTGACGAATGCTCCACCCAGGGTAATGACCCAGATCACAAAAGGCCAGAGGTCGTTCGGATACATTTGACTCAGCGTATAGCCTCCACCGCTGACCAGGTAGGCGATGCCCCAGAAGACACCCTGGGGATATCGTTTGATAAATGTGGTGATTGGGTTCATATGATTCTCCTTTTGAATGTGTGGCTTCACTTAATGATCAGTGAAAACCATTAAATAAAAAAACTGATATGTCAACAATATCAGTTTGTCGAGAAAAAATCTTCAACCTTTCGGTTGAATAGGGGGGTGGAATTATGTTTTCTGCCAGAATCCATGAAACAGAGCGCAATCGCTCACATCATTCCAGCGTTGGAGCCGTTGCAAGCCGCCAAAGGTTAACCTGATTGAGGAAGAGGCGCGTCGCTGATCTTCCCGCCGTTAGTGTTTCAGTCCATAGGGACGCGGCCCTTTGGGGGTCGGCTAGGCAGTTGAAGGAAACCTGAAGAAGGAGGTACAAAGGCCGCAGATGACAATCCCCCCGAATTTGTATTGCGCAGCTATTGTGTTGAGCGAAAGGACGAGCACCTCAGGACCCCTGAATGGGTTTGGAAGACGGATCGGGGTTGATCTCGGCAAAAAATTGATGTGCGAAATACATGGACAGTAACAAGCCGATCACAGGAATAACACTGAGAAGAAAGCGGAACGTAACATCAGGCTGTGGGCCGGGATCATCACCACTGATATAGCCAAACAAGATTCCAACTGCAAACATGGCCGCACCTTGCAACACACCGGATAGGTGGATCCCAAAACCCAGCAAACTGAAATAAACGGCCTCGTTGCGCTGTCCGGTAAGGTTAAAATGCCGGTCTACGAGACCCGCACGGATCACGTCAAAACAAACCTGGCAGCCGCCCCAACCTACACCATAGACACAGGTGGCCAGGATGGCCGTCACCGATTCGGGAGCCAGCCCCAGAAATACGCTAGCGATCACAATGATACTCATTGACCTCAGGAAAACGGTTGCCGTGCCCCAACGATGATACAACCTCACCCACACCGGCACGCTTCCCAGGGCCGCCGCCAATGAAGCCCCGAAGATCAGTGTAGTCGTGCCCTCCTCCGCGTTCAAAGAGTATTTGCTATAGAAGGGAATGGCGAATGGGAACAAGTTTACGGCGAATGCGAAGATCATCAGAGTCAATGCGTACAGCCAGAAGGCACGCTCTCTCAGTATCCCCCGAAAAGTCGGCCAGGGTCCAAGGATGACCTGGTTTTGATAGCTTGAATCTTCCTTATGCCTGAGCGCGGCGATTAACAACATGCTGCCCCCTAGGGCGGCATACACAATCGCCATTTTCTGGAATCCCAGATGCCGGTACACCAAAGGCGTCAAGGCCAGGCCTACAACCAGCCCGAGGATCAACCCCCCTCTATTGAATGCGCCTGCCCGGACTCGTTCCGGTAATGCCCGGAACAGTTCCGGAAATAGAGCATTGTAATTGACCCCGGTCATCGTGAGAAAGGTCTCGTACAACAAGGCGAGGCCCAACAGATACCAGAAAAGGAGGTTTTTTCCACCCAGTGAAACAGGTACTAGGAAGATTAAGACAAAGGTGAGTGCATAAAATGGCACGCTTATTAACAGCCACGGGCGGCGGCGCCCCCAGCGGGTGCGGGTGCTGTCGGAAAGATAACTGAAGAGCGGGTCATTCACGGCATCCCATACAGCGTAGATCGTGCGCACCAGGGCTGCTAACGACAGGGCCAGACCTAAGGAGTCTATGTAGTAGAAATAGGCGAAGGCACCAAAAGTCTCCCCCACCAAGGAAATCCCCAGTGTGCCCACTCCGTAAAAGAAGGGAGATGGCTTGTTGGCCAGAGTCTCAAGATCCTCCTGGCTGTCCTGGAGATTTTGGGGCGGGGGGAAAGAACTGTCAATTGGATTTGTTGTCGAATCTGGCAACGGAACCCTCATAATCAAATGAGCCAGCTCCGTAGATAAGCTGGCTGCTTCTCAGTGAGAGGTATGAACCTTGGTATAAGCACAAAGGTTGTCGGAATTATAGTGATGCTCCCTCCGGTGGTCAAGAGAAGATCAGGAAACTTATCCATTCATTGAGCAACGTGTCAGGCGCCGCTTTTAGCTTATATCGACCTGGTTATGCTCAGGGACATCTTCATCCCGGTCATTCTCCGCCTCATCAGTGATCCCCAATCCGCGGCCGGAATCGGGGAATCAATCGGATAGCAGATTCTTTTCCCGGGCAATGAGGATCACCTGGGTGCGTCGATGTGTTCCGAGCTTGCCATATAGTCTGTTGATATGCGATTTGACACTGCTTATACCAATAACTAGGTGATCAGCAATTTCCCGATTTGAAAGACCCTCGGCGAGCAGGTGCAGAATTTCCTGCTCGCGCTTGGTGAGCGATTCTACCAGAGTCCCAGAATCGGTTGTCTTCTTAGCGATCGGGAGCGGGAAAGCTGCTATCAGTTTCTGGGTATAAGCTAGGAGCCAGATGGGTGGATGATCAACCTTGTCACTTATCCTTTGCTTGAGGCCAGCCTGATAAGCCAGAAGCATCAGCCGCATAGCTTCGCCTTCGTCCATAAATGAACGCACGTAGCCTTCAGGCTCTGCCAAGACCAGGGCCCGTTCAAGGCTGCCCTGCATTCCGGTTGTGTCGCGCTGCTCCTGGTAAAGCAAAGCCTGTAGAATAGACAGTTCGATCACCTGGCCCCACCACGCATCTGCTTCCGCGGCCACCAGCAGGCAATTCACGATCTCCACCGCTTCGTGAAGGAATGCCTCGTCCGGCTCACGCCGGTGCTGAGCCAGCCGCAGCTTGATCAGGGTCACCGCTTGGAGATACCCTAGGGGTGTGACCTCCGGTTGCCACTCGCAGCTTAGGGCCCAGCGGGCTGCCTCACTCATATTACCCTGCTTGATCCACAGACAGACCTTCTCCAAAGATAGCAGGACCCCGGCGCCAGTGTCGGCCACCTGCATCTGCGCGAACCAGTCCATTCCCCGTTGTAGGGTTGCAAAAGCGCCTTCAAAGTCGCCGCCAGACATTTGGGCCCGGGCCAGTGTTGCAAATCCCCGAGCCAGGATGAATTGCTCTATCGAACCCAGGATCAGGTTAATCCCCTCAGACAGCTGCTGAATCGCCACTGCCAGCTCGTTCCTCTCATAGAGCACTTGGCCCAAATAAATCTGTGCTAGCCCGGCTGCCGGCAGCGTCCGCCAGTTCAAACGGGAAGCCATATTCATTGCCTCCTGGCAGGTCTGGGCCGCCTGAGAGAGCTGAGCCTGCCTAATTTGCAGTTCACTCAGCTCTTGCAATGCGCTCATAACCATATATGGCCCCCCTTTTGCTTCTCCCATGCGAATCACATCCAAAAAAGCCTGGCTGGCTGCCTCAATTTCTCCTTGGTGCAAATAGGCCACGCCTATCGTATACATTGCCCCAGCCTGGAGACCGCGGACATCATTTGTAAGAAGGACTCGCGCTTGTTGGGCAAGTTCAAGTGAACGAGCATCCTTCCGTTGGAAGCGAGCCAGTGTCGCTCGAATCAGGGTCAGTTCGCCGAGGATATCATCCGGCCAATCACGTTCAGAAAGCGCGGTGCTGATTTGCGGGGTGGCTAGCCACTGCTCTAATGCCTGGATGTGGCCGGTGAGGACCAGTGTCCAGCCGTGAGCTAGGATAAGTCTAGGCCTAGTTCGAACCATATCCTCCGGCAATTGTTCCAGCCAGGCCCGAATGAGGAGCACCTCGCTCCGTTGAAGCATCATGGGGACACTATATTCCTCTATCAGGCAAGCCGCCCGCTCGATATCTGGCGCTGCGAGTGCGTGCCGGATCGCATCGTCGATCAACCCTCCTTGTTCAAACCAGGAGCTGGCGCGCCGATGCAATTCCGCGGGCTGTTCTGGTGGTTTTTGTCGCAAACGCGCTCGCAACACCTCGGCAAACAAGTGGTGATAACGGTACCACTTGCCTTCATCATCCAACGGGATAACGAACAGGTTGGCATGTTCCAGATTCACTAGAATTGCCTGCCCACTAGAACCTCCGGTAATTGCATTACATAGCGGTCCACATAGCCGGTCTAGTATGGAAGTTTGCAGTAGGAAGTTCAGTATGTCCTCAGGTTGCTGGTTGATTACTTCTTCAGCGAGATACCCCAGGATGTGCCGGTGGCTACCTGAGAACGCCTCGATAAATCCGGGTATATCATCGTGCCCTTGCATGGAAAGCGCGGCGATCTGCAGACCGGCAATCCAGCCCTCAGTGCGAGCCTCTAGTGTGGAAATTTCTTTCGCTGACAGATTCAGACCCATCATCTGATTAAGAAACGAGGCGGTTTCGTCCGCTGTAAAGCGCAGGTCGTTGGCGCGGATTTCTGTCAGTTGATCGTGAGCGCGCAGGCGAGCTAACTGCAAGGGCGGGTCGAGCGCGAGTCGTAATCACGAGGTGCATATTCGCTGGCAAATGATCGATCAAAAAGGTCAACGCTTCGTGGATGGGTTGAGAGTCAATGACATGATAATCATCGAGGACAATAGAGAACACGTCTGGGAACGCGCTAATGTCATTTATAGTTGCTGTCAAAATGGAATTAATGGGGAGGGCTTGCGAGGATTGCAGAAGAGCCAGAGAACTCTCACCAAGATCAGGATGAAGTCCTTGTAGTGATGAAACAAAGTAAGCCCAAAATTTAATCGGATCATTATCGCCCTCATCAAGTGAGAGCCAGGTCACACATCGGGGACTCTGCGGAATCCATTCGCTCAATAAGGTTGTTTTTCCGAACCCTGCTGGAGCAGCGATCAACGTAAGTTTCCTATCCAGCCCTGCGTTCAGAGACTCAATCAAGCGCGGGCGAGAGACCAGATTCTTCCGCGGGCGGGGAATGAAAAGTTTTGTTTTGAGAAGCTCGACCATGGGGATCCTCTTCCAAGGTAAATTCCCGTTCCAACAAAATATGACAAATTAAGTTCAGGGAAGAAATTGTGACCAGTTAGGGATAACCAAAGTTAATAAGATTATTATAGTCGCAATTGCGTAGATGGCGCAGTCAAATTAGGGAAGAATCCAATCGAGGAGAGATGTGGATTGTTGTAGGCGAGTATCCCCTGTTGGCATGTAATGACTTTAGATGTGTCATATATTACACGGCATGGCCCTTTTCCGCGTTCATAAGCGCTGCAATAGGATGCTCGTCGAATATATAAGATAGCTTTAGTTGCAGTGATGGAATCTGTTCTTTGGTCTTGCCACTTGAGATGGGGCCCCCTATCATTCCAGTGTATGATGGTGGATGATGTATTGCCTATTGTGAATTCTTTTCAATAATGAAGACCTTCACTTCGAGATTTTTGTTGTTAGCCTGAAATCGTTTTTCTAGATCGCGGGTTCGATCAGAAGATGCCGTTTAACGAACCTGCAGAGTGTAACTAAAAAAACGTGCCAAATTTAAAGCGGAAGTTGGCATAAAACAACAGAGAACCGACCATTTTGATCGGTTCATTTGCGTTGCACTTGGCGGTCCCGACGGGATTAGGGTGCGCGACGCGTAACTACTTGGGCGCTCAGTAAATTGGATGATTCTAAGTATAGCGACATCTACCAAATATATCAAACCTGTGACTAAGGTCATCGCCTCAAAAGTGAGGTAAAGCGGGCCTCAGAGGGAGAGCGACATGCCAAAGAAGCCGCTAGAAGTGATAGATGGTCATTTCATTAAAATAACCACCCCCGTATCGATCGGAGGAAAGAGCACCAGCTAACGGTGTTACTCTTAATAAATTATGGGAAAGGTGGGCACATATCCACATGCAAATATTTTTGGCATTCTGTATTTGTCAACGATCGTGTCACACGGGATCGTGCCAATGCCAGCAATTCATTGATTTTCAAGAGGAAAATTCGCACTACTCCATCCTCACTTGCGACAACGAGATGAGCGCCATCGTCCAATGGACTGAACGCAACACCCGTCACACCTCCAACACTGCCGGGCAGGGTGAGGATTTCCTTGCCGGTAGCGACATCCCATAATTTTGCTGTGTTGTCTTCGCTGCCTGTGGCGATGATTTTTCCATCCGAGCTGAAGGCAACAACTTGCAGTGCAGAGTCGTGCCCTGCCATTGTTCGAATCCTTGAACCGGTTTTAGCATCCCATAGAATGGCAGATCCATCTCCACTTGCGGTGGCAATAAGTGATCCATCGGAGCTATAGGCAATATCGCGGATCCCACTTTCGTGACCTGAGAGAGTCAATAATAATCCGCCGGTTTTTACATCCCAGGTTTTCGCAGTCGAATCTGTGCTGGCGGTTGCAAGTTGGGTTCCATCTGGACTGAAAGCAACACCCAATACCAGACCCTGATGTCCTGTGATTTCATGTATGAGTTCTCCGGTCTTTGCATCCCAGACCTTGGCAGTTCCGTCGAAACCACTGGTGGCGATCAAGATTCCGTCAGGGCTGAAGGCAACATCGCGCACCCCGGATTCGTGCCCTGCGAGGGTCATTAATTTTTGACCCGTGGAGGCATCCCATAGGATTGCTGTGCCATCCAAGCTGCCCGTTGCAAATTGTTTTCCATCGGGGCTGTAAGCCACGTTCAACACCTCCAACCCGTGAGCATTTACCATCAACTGGGGCTTGCCGCTTTCACTATCCCACAATGTGACAGTTCCGTCACTTCCATTTGTGATGAACCCCTGCCCGTCTGGATTGTAAACAACTCGAGTGCCGAATCCGCCTCCCGGCGCTGTAACGGTTACTTCTTCGTTCCCCGGTGCAAGACTCCATATTTTGACGGTTCCATCAAGACTTGTACTGGTTAACGATTTCCCATCGGGACTGAACGCAAGTCCAATTACCCATTGGGTATGACCCGTTAATGTCAACAATTCACTACCGGTGAATGCATCCCAAACTTTGATGTCATTTCCTACGATCCCTGCCAACTGGCTGCCATCCAGGCTGAAAGAATCAGGAATTGCGTTCGGGATCGTAAATAATTCCTGATTTGATATCGCTGTTGATTTGCCTGGGCTGGAACTGAATTGCCAGATATGTGTCGTTCCATCAGAAAATGCGAACATCTTTCCATTCGGACTAAACGCTGCCCCGGACACCACTCCTGAAAAATCGGTGTATTCCTGCAACAGGTTTCCGGAAGGGACTTCCCAGATTCTCACGGCGGCATCATCCCCATCGGTGATCAGCCATTTGCCGTCCGGGCTGAACGTCAGATTTTCAATTGCATCTGTATGCCCCATCAATGGAAGTGAGGAAAACTCGTCGTTTATATTCCAAAGAATTACCGATCCGTCCAGAGCGCCTGATGCAATGAATTTTCCATCGGTACTGATTGCAATAGATGTGATATAGGCATTATGACCCTCAAGGCTTTTTATAATCCCGCCTGAAACCGCATCGTAAATCTTGACCTGATTCCTGTCACACGCAATCAACAGTTTCCCGTCCAGGCTGTAGGTAATCCGTTTGGTCGAGACAAAATCATTGGGTTCCGATGTGCCTGCCATACGGTAAAGTTCTTTGCCTGTAACAGCTTCCCAAACAATGACCGTTCCATCGAATCCAATGGTGGCTAATCTGGTTCCATCAGGACTGTACAGAGCGACAGATAGAGCGCCAAGGTCATGCCTGTGGAGGGTCATTCGAATGGGAGAGGAGACGATGGAACGGTGCAATGCTTCCAAAGATTTAGGAAGCACAGTTCCATCCACATTTTGTGTTGTTGAAACAGATTGCAAAGCCAGCAGAATGCTGCGTTCAGGATCGACATTGAGATTGTTGAGTGATGCCGCAGCCAATTCGCGGCTGTGGCAATACGTTTGTCATTTTGTGCAGTGACCGCGTGTTTGTTGTGCCTGTGAGCCGAAATACAGAGCTGTGAAAGCCATCAATAGTGCAATCACGAATGCTGCCGCAAGATACTTTGCACGTTTTCCCAACTGATGGGCAAAAGTTGTTTGTTCCTCTGCACGTTGTTTTTCAGACTTGGCCAGCTTTTGGGCGGCTTCCAATTCGCGTTGACGTTGTGACTTACGCTCATTTGCCTCGTGTTCCGCTTGTGCGACAGAAGCATCAAGAAACCCGCGTTCCAGTGCATTCATATCCTCGCTGTGTAATCCTGCCCATTCCTGGGCTTGTGTCAACCGCGCACCTCTGTACAATACATCTGATTCGCGCCCGAGTGTTGCCCATTCGTTCGCAGCCTCCGTCAGTTGACGGTGTAGCCGAAGCCCTTCGCGGTTATCTTCCAGCCAGCCGCGCAACGTGGGCCATTCGTGGATCAATGCTTCATGTGCCACTTCCACCACATTTTCACTAGTCGTGACAAGACGGGCATCGACCAGTGTCTTTAATACCGCTTGAGTTGTCCCGGTTTCTTCCGGTTTCAGGATTAATTCAGTCATTGTTGCGCGGCGGCGTGTATCGCCTGTGGCGGTCTCGTCACCCAACTCAGTTAGATCGGAGGAAGATGCGTCGTGCGATATCCTGTTCCGTTTTTGTAAATCGATCGGCAAAGACTGCTTCCGCTGTTTCAGCAATGGCGCCGCGTACGCCACCCGATGATAGGTAGCCGCTCAATGTCATCATGCGTCCACGCCGCCGCTGCCAGGTTTCCATTAGCGCATGAGAAAGCAAAGGCAAGGCACCAGGCTCATGCCCGACATCATGCAAAAGCAAATCAACCAAACCTTCTTCGAACTCCCAGTGACCACGTTGGGCGGGTTCCAGGATGGCGCGCCGCAGTTCGTCATCGCTCATCGAACCAATGTATTCTTGATTCGTGGACAAGGCTTCACGTAACCGGATGTAGTTTGCACAGTGGGGATAGAAATCTGCGCGTATGGCAATGAGTAGGATGACAGGACCATCCGCTTCGAACGCCGCCTGGAGCAGGTTACCGATAAATGAGGTTCTTTCTTCCTCAGAGCGACACAGTGTGAAGACTTCTTCAAATTGATCGACAACCAACAGCAAATGTACATGGTTGTCCGTGCCCAATTTGCGCCGGGCAAAAAGATGCAAACTGCGATCGTCGCCTATCAGATCATCCATCAGCGCGGCAGTTTGCACGACGGTTTGTTTCTCTTGTGTGAGAGTTGTTGCCAGACTCTCTAGTGGACGCGCTGTTGGCGTGAAAACATGGATCTGCCAGTCGGCAGATTTTTTGTTCCACCGTAACGCAGGGACCAACCCTGCACGAACAAGTGATGACTTCCCGCTGCCTGAAGCTCCGACTACAGCTAGGAAACGATTTTTCGTTGGCGACCCAGACGAGGTCAAAGAAAAGATGCGTTCGGTCAGTCTGGCGGTTAACCCTTCCCGTCCGACGAACAAGTCCGCATCGTTTTCATCGAAGTGATTCAATCCCTTGTAGGGACACATGCCAAGACCGGGTGCATCTTCGCGGCGGACATTGGCGGCAAGGTCCAAGAGTTGGTTCACAGCTTTGGGCTCATCCTGCAAATCGAGGGCAGGTATGAAACGTGCCTGAACGGTGGGAATATCCGGCAGGCGCAGGTTTTGCTCGAGGCGACTGATCTGTGCGTCACTGTAGCCGACCGCAATGGATAGCTCCATTTGCGTGATGCCAACACGGCGTCTCAGAAACCGCAATAGATCTCCGAACGTGGTGAATTTTTCGAGCGTGCTCTCAGGGATCGAAGCCGACATGTTCAATTCCTTTCAGGGAAACACGATTTTATTTGTCTGATGACAGAATAGCACGATTTTATGTGGTTTGGAGAATTTTGGCAGAAAATGGCAAGTGGGGTAGGAGCCTGAATGCTACATTTTGAACATCGAAAAGCAAAGCGCTTTAGGCGCAAATATCAACTAAAGGAGTTCAAAATGTTATCCAATCGTTTACTCAATCTGTTCGTTGTCATTTCTCTCGTAGCTGTCGCTGCACTTCTTGTTCGGGAAGCCAGTGCTACCGCCGCTGTTGTGCCCAATATGGATTCCGGGACTTCGCTCATATATAGGATGGGCGAAAGTAGTGGAGCTCGACAGCATGGATTCAGCAACTCGCTCATACATCGGCTGGGCGAGGGCTGTGGAATGTGGCAGTGATTTTGCTTTTGACAGCGACATTGATTCCGCGACACGTTCATATGTCGGCTGGGCGAAGTATATGCAATGCCGTTAATGCTCAATAAGTTATAGGAGATCAATCATGAAAACCAACCGCCTGTTCAACTTGTTCGTTGTGATCGCATTGGTGATAAGCGTTGCACTCACTGTGCGTGAAGTCGCGGCAACTACTCTCGTGGTCCCCCAGGCCAGTTCTGTGAAAATAGCATGTGCCAGCCTGCCCTCAAGGCATTCCATTCACATGGAGTATGTGAAGGAGACGGGCGCTTTAGTTCCGTACACGGAAGACGGCCCTACCGGTGTGGACGGCGGGGTAATCGAACTGTTCTCAAGTTATCAAACCTGCTCAAAATAAGGAGATTGCATCATGAACCAATTCTTTTACGAAATGAGAGGTAAGGAAAAGGTTAGAGATCTGATGAATGAAGGAATGCAGAGCCAGGCTTATTACAGATCGAGAGATTCAAAGGCGAATCTGATTTCAAAACTTCCGAAATTCATTGTGATCGTTCTGGCGATTGTTTGGATTTTACAGATGATTGTTAGATAAAACTCTTGCATAACCCATCGACAGAAAGCAGCCTCGTCAACCTTGGTTGACGAGGCTGCTTTTCTTTAATGTGAACTCATGCTTGCTATCTAAATTTATGGCGGCAGACAAATGAAAGCTTATATTTCATTCTTCAACTTGTTGTGCGCAATTCCTCCCGTAGATCGTCTCCTGCACCTTGCTCCATTCGATGGCATCCAGGATTGCATTGCGTAACTTATCTATCGAAACATCCGCCAACCGTTTGAATCGGATGCAGTTCTTGCCGTTGTTTATTTTGCCGAGTTGTTTCCTTTAGGATGTTTAAAGTTGCGGCGCGGTTTTCACGATTAGTTTGTCGAGTGCGCGCGAAATCCGCTTCCTGTTCGCCCGAAGCGTTGATCAATTCTTCGATTGTATTTGCATAAGGCGAATAGTGTCTTGCTCTGAGATACAGCAACTGATTGTAATCCCCAAAGTATGCAATACAAGAAGATGCCGGTGCGATCACACCGGCATCTTTGCAAAACGTGGTTAGCGTCATGTAGCAACTGTCTTGACAATCAAGACAGTTGCTGTCTTAAATTGTAAAGCATGGAAGGCTCAAGCTATCGCCGGGTAGCGAATGGGTTGCTGGTCGCGCAATAGCTGGGAACAAAAAAAACCGACCCATGAGATCGGTTTTTTTGTTCCTGCCCACTCGAGAGGGGACCCCTGTTGATTGGGGTTTATAATGGGATAGGGAAACGATTTGGCGGTCCCGACGGGGAACGAACACGTGGAGCGTAACTACGAGGGTGGTTATCGATGAAATTTATTTATGGCATTCAGCGGGGTATTTTTTACCCAGCGACGACAAGATTTTATAACGACTTGCAAGCCAGGTCAAGCAGTTTCTGGGGGATTGAGCGAAAATCGAGACAGTTGTCCACTGGTGTCACAAAGAGAGTTGCTTCACTTCATGGATTCGGGGAGGATGATTAAAAAAGCGAGTTTAAAACTACCCAATCCCACTGGCATATAGATATATCTGAATTTTGACGATAGAGCATAGTGTTTATAATATGGTTATCTATGCCTACCATCTGGGAACAGGGTCCCTATCGTTTCTTTTTCTACTCAGGCGACCGTGATGAGCCGCCGCATGTCCACGTTGAACGCGATAGAAACAAGGCGAAATTCTGGCTTGATCCGGTAAGATTGCAAAACAGTGGCGGATACAATCGGTAATGAAATCAATCGTATTCAAAGGTTGATTGAAGGAAATCAAGAAATGCTGTTGGAGAAATGGTATGACTACTTTAGCGATTGAACTTCGTATGGTTTCCGCACAAAATGTCGCTGTGACTGATGAAGCGCTGACTGTTGATTTAAGCGATGGGCGCACTGTGTCAGTTCCACTGGCGTGGTTTCCGCGTCTTCTGCACGGAACCTCAGAAGAACGCACTAAGTGGCGCCTGATTGGCGATGGTGAAGGAATTCACTGGCCTGATTTGGATGAGGATATCAGCGTGGAAAATCTGATCTTGGGCAAGTCTTCGGGCGAAAGCCAAAAATCCTTCAAGAAGTGGTTAGAAGCACGAACACAACGAAAGTAAATTTTAAACTCCGAGAGGTCAAAACTCTCGGAGTTCTTTGTTTATTCGTAACTGCTCACGACTTTTTTAGAAAAATGGTGTTGTAACCGACATGATACCAGAGACAGTCAAGACACCGATAGAGGAACTTTCGCGGGAAGAACTAATTGGGTTGCTCTACGAATTGACAAACCGAGTTCATGAATTGGAAGAGAAATTGCGTTTGAAACAAACACCGACGACCTCAAAGAATTCGTCACAACCGCCATCGCGGGATTTCAAGTCGGAAAAAAAGAAGCGCAAGCGAAGTAAAAAGAAAGGCGCCAAAATGGGGCACGAAAAACTCGAACGCGCCCTGATTGATAATCCCAGCCAAGTGCTCTATGCAGTTGTAGACAATTGTCAAACCTGTCACATCAACTTGTTGGATCAGGTACCCGTGCAGGTGATCCGCCGTCAGCTCACGGAATTGCCAGAGATTCAACCTGTGGTGATCGAAACGCAACAATACGAAGTGCTCTGTCCGTGTTGCGGCGAACTTCAACGCGGGAAATTGCCTGAGGGGTTGGCAGCGGGGCGCTATTTTGGTCCGCGTTTGGAAGCCACGGTGACGATGTTACATCACGAACATCATCTTGGATTTGAACGGCTCGTCGAGGTATGCGGTGAGATTTTTAATCTACCGTTGAGCGAAGGCGGAGCGGTGGCGATCCTCAAGCGGGCGGGTAAAGCCGTGTTCGGCGAAGCGGAAAAGATCGGGGAGAAAGTTCGGCATGGCAAGGTGGTTGGCAGTGACGAGACCCACGCACGCGTGCACGGATTAAATTGGTGGCAGTGGGTCTTTGTCAGCGGGAATTACGAATATCACTTGATGATGCCCAGCCGCGGTTACGATGTGATTGAGACCTTCATGCGCGATCGCGAAGCGGAAGTTTGGGTGTGCGACTGTTGGAAGCCGCAGTTGAACGCACCTGCGAAAATGTGTCAGATTTGTATGGCGCATCAAATCCGCAACTTGCAAGGTTTGATTGAGAAACGTCCGCACTTGGCATGGGCCAAAGAGATGCAAACTTTGTTCCGAAAAGCGGTCCATCTGGGAAATCGCCGGGAGCAAATGACTGAAAGAGGATATCAAAGGCAGGTAACGATCCTCAACAAGAAATTGGATCAACTGCTGAAGCGCAGGTTCAGCGGTTTGGGAACCAACCTGCTGGATCGCTATCGAAAGCGACGCGATTCGCTCTTCCTTTTCCTGGACCGTGCCGATGTGCCAGCTGACAATAATGCCTGTGAGCGCGCCTTGCGTCCAGCTGTGATTCATCGCAAAGTCATGGGAAGTTTCCGTTCCGACTGGGGCGCTCAGACCTACGCTGGTTTAGCCACTGTCCTGAACACTGCCAAACGCAACGGCGAGAACGCCTTTCAAAAATTGGTGCATCTGATGGGGACGCCCATCTTGCCTTTCCTGCTTCAACCAGATTTTGCGTGAGCAGTTACGAATTAAGTTTCATTCCGGGGATAGTTCGTATTTCAAAACTCGGCGCAGAAATGCCGGCTGATTTAAAACTTTCACAACAATTTATTCAAACGAAAAATCTAGCTGTATACTTGTCTCATGGACACGCTCTCCGGTTCCGTGGAACGCATCACCTTCTACAATCCCGAAAATGGATATACTGTCTTGCGCCTGCGTCCGGAGCATCAAACTGGCATCCACGCTGCACCCAAATCCAGTTTGAGTTTCGATGGGCTGGCTACCGTGGTGGGAAATCTCCCCGAAGTCTCGCCAGGGGAACATCTGCGTTTGCAGGGACTGTGGGATAAACATCCAAAACACGGTTCACAATTCAAGGCGGAAGTCTGCGAACAGACCCTGCCAGCTACCGTTGCCGGGATCCAGGGCTATCTGGGCTCGGGCATGATCAAAGGCATCGGTCCAAAACTGGCAGAACGGATCGTTGGGCAATTCAAGGAAGATACCTTCACGATCATCGAACAAAATCCTGAACGATTGCTTGAAGTGTCCGGCATTGGTGTGGACCGTACCAGCAAGATCACGGCTGCCTGGCAGGAACAGAAACAGGTCAAGGAGATCATGGTCTTCCTGCACGGTCACGGCGTCAGCACCAACCTGGCAGTCAAGATCTACAAGACCTATGGAGACAAATCCCTGGAGACCGTGCAGCAGAATCCCTATCAGCTCGAACGCGATATCTACGGGGTCGGCTTCAAAACTGCCGATCGCCTCGCCCGTGCGCTAGGTCTGCCGGTGGATCATCCTTCCCGCATCGAAGCCGGGATCGTGTTCGCTTTGAATGAAACGATCAATGAGGGGCATGTCTATGTTCCCAAAGAGATCCTGGGACAACGTGCGATCGAACTGCTGGAGGTTTCTCCAGAATTGATTGCCCCTGCCCTGGAGCGCCTGGCACAGGATGATCGCATCCACCCGGATGTGATTCCTTTGAACAGCAAGAAGGATGGAAAAGAAAATCAAGCCGTCAGTGAATCGGCTGGCGTGTATGGTTCATCGGTGATCTATTTGACCCCACTCTATTATGGGGAAAAAGGGGTGGCTGAGCGTTTGAAAGTACTGGCAAGTGCGTCCTCTCCGAATAAGGCGATGAACCACAGTCTGTTCCCCGCTGAGAACCTGTCTGATGAACAACAAGCCGCCATCGATATGGCACTGGCTCATCCAGTCAGCATCCTGACCGGCGGACCCGGAACTGGCAAGACCACTTGTCTGAAAGCCTTGATCGGGACGCTGGAGGCTCAGCATAAAAAGTATGCCCTCGCCTCCCCCACCGGACGTGCTGCCAAACGACTCTCCGAAGCCACCGAACGATCCGCCAGCACCATTCATCGTCTCCTGGAATTTTCCCCGCTGGATGGATTCAAACATAACGATGACAATCCGCTCGATCTGGACTTTCTGGTGGTGGATGAAGCCTCCATGCTGGACCTGCTGTTGACCAATCACCTGCTCAAAGCCGTGCGACCGGGCACGCACGTGTTGTTTGTTGGGGATATCGACCAGCTGCCTTCAGTGGGCGCCGGCGATGTGCTGCGCAATCTGATCCACAGTGGTATCGCGCCGATCACACGCTCTGAACACCATTTTTCGTCAGGCGGCTGATTCGAAGATCATCACGAATGCTCACTTGATCAATCAAGGGAAGTTCCCGGTCTTCTCCCAGGGCAGCTGGCGATTTCTTCTTTTTCCCAGCTGAAGATGCCGAGAAAGCCGCAGACTGGATCATCGAGATCGTCACCGAAAGGATCCCACAGAAGTTCGGCTTTGATGCCGTCCATGATATCCAGGTGCTGGCGCCGATCTATCGCGGTCCAGCCGGCGTAATCGCCTTGAACGATCGTCTGCAGGAAAAGCTCAATCCGGCGGCGAAGCAACAAACCTGAACGCCGGCTGTTTGGTACGACCTTCCGCCTCGGCGACAAGGTGATGCAGACCCAGAACAACTATGACAAGGATGTCTACAACGGGGATATTGGTTTCATTCAATCAATCGATATGATCGAGCAGACACTGACCGTCGACTTCGATGGACGATCAGCCACCTTCGAATGGAGTGAAGCGGACCAGCTGGCACTGGCTTATGTGGTTTCGGTTCACAAAGCGCAGGGCTCAGAATTCCCGGTGGTGGTGATGCCGGTCGTGACCCAGCATTACACCATGCTGCAACGCAACCTGTTGTACACGTCCATCACGCGTGCGCGGAAATTGTGTGTGCTGGCGGGCAGCCGAAAGGCCATCGGCATGGCAGTGCGCAATAACAAGGTGGCGCAACGATTTACGGCATTGGAGTGGCGGTTGGAAAAGTGATGAACCAACCGAAGACTGTGATCCCACCCTGCTGGTTTTCCTGTATTGACCATTTGTTGAGCGGCATTAAGATTTACTGTACAACAGCTATGTTTCGAAAAACTTTACTTTTTTGGAAACGGCCACATCCTGCATAAAGGCCAGCTTCGTTCCAACAAAATTTGTTTAATAGAAGCCGCAACAATATGAAAGGCATTAAAATCACGAAGCGCCAGCATTTTGAAGTAAACGAGTGAGAAGCTGTTCATGTACATCCTCCACGCACACTACCAACCCGAGAACCTGGTCGGCATTTTCTTTTGGGCAGAAACATCTGATGGACCCACGCCAAAACAAGGGCGTAGACAAGCGGCGAAAAAAAACAAATCCCGCCTGCACCCATTTTGTGCAGATAAAGCCACGCTCAAAAATATTTTCAATCTCGACGGGGCATCAAAGACAGCCACGCTTAGCCTGCCTGCTGTACATGGCGTTCCCTTGCCATCTTCGCAGCTCATTCAAAACTGGGATTTGGATATTCAAAAGCCAAAACTCGATCGATTTCTGATTAATGGGATTTGGATGAACGCCGTTGAGGCTCTGCCTGTTCTGTTGACTCACACCGCGGCGACCGACCCGTCCTTATCAGCCGCGCCTGATCTTCGTTACTGGAGCATGGTCAGCGCTTTGGCATTGGAGACCTTGGCCGCGCACAAATTGATCCCTGCACTTGTGCCTGTGGATGACGGGAAAACATATCAGGCACGCTGGCTGCCCGTGTTGGACGCGGCAAAAGACGCCGCGCGTTTGGCACAATTGGAAACCGCCATGCCCGCCGTTTGTCGCGCGGCTGTGACAGATGACGATAAACCTCCATCGCCGCACATGTTGCTCTACGATTTCCTAAACACCTTCTGCGATCTGCTGGCGCGCACCTGGGGAAAAAATTCAGCGCCGCGTTTCTACATCGGCGCGGATACTCCTGCCAGCGCGCTGGGTCGAAGCTTTATTCCGAGAGGACCCAACTATCAAAGCCTCACCCGTGCAATTGCAAAGTCTCGCCGCCAGCCATAAGGCGTGGATGCGCAATTTGCACGTGGCGGGTGATGCTGCGTTCCGCATTGCTTTCCGCTTGCAGGCGCCCGCGTTGCAAAAAGAACCCTGGCAACTGCATTATCTTATTCAGGCCAGAGATGATCCCAGCCTGTTGATCCCCGCCGATGAAGTCTGGAAAAAAACCAGGGGCGCGCTCACGCACCTGGGGCATCGTTTTGAACAACCGCAGGAAAAATTATTGACCGGTCTGGGATACGCGGCACGTTTATTCCCACCCATCACCGGCAGCCTGAAAGAGAAACGTCCTACCGAACTGGCAGTGGATACAAACGGAGCGTATACATTTCTGCGTGAGACTGCACCATTGCTGGAAGGCGCAGGCTTTGGCGTCCTCGTCCCACCGTGGTGGAACAAGAAAGGCGCACGGCTCGGGGTAAGGGTCAAGATGAAGTCAAAACAGGAGGCAGGTGCTCCAGGCAAAATGACGATGGAAAACCTGGTCAATTATCAATGGAAGTTATCACTCGGTGAAACGGAACTGACAGAAAAGGAATTCAAAACGCTGGCGAAGTTGAAGTCGCCGCTGGTGCAAATCCGTGGTCAATGGGTGAGCCTGGACACGGAGCAAATCGAGGCAGCGATCAAGTTTTGGGAGGAGGGTCAAAGCCAGGGTGAGATGAGTCTGCTGGAAGCGCTGAAACTTGGTCTGGGCGGCGAAACACGCGAAGAGGCAGGCAGCTTGCCTGTGGATGAAGTGGTCGCAGATGGTTGGCTGAAGGAATGGATGGAACAATTCAGGCAATCGGACAAGATGGAACAATTGGATCAACCCATCGGATTACTCGGTCAATTACGTCCGTATCAACAATACGGGTATTCATGGCTGGCGTTCCTGCGCAAATGGGGCTTGGGCGCCTGTCTCGCAGACGACATGGGGCTGGGAAAAACCATTCAAACGATCTCGTTATTGCTGCGCGAGAAGGAAAAGCTTGGAAAACTTCCTGCGCCTGTTCTGTTGATCGCACCCACATCAGTCGTCACCAACTGGGAACGGGAAATTGGCAGATTCGCACCAGAGTTGCAGACCTATATCCATCGGGGAGCAGACAGGTTGAAGGGGCAGGAGATGCGGCGCGCGGTCACAGGCAAGGACATCATGCTCACCAGTTACCCCCTCGCACGCCTGGACGCGGAATCTATTCAATCCATTAGTTGGCTGGCAGTCATTTTGGATGAAGCGCAGAACATCAAGAATCCAGCCGCCAGGCAGACACAGGTGATCTGCAAATTCAATGCCGAGTTTCGGATTGCACTGACAGGCACACCCGTGGAAAACAGACTCTCCGAGTTGTGGTCGATCATGCACTTTTTGAATCCTGGCTATCTCGGCGGGCGCACGCGGTTCCGGGCAAATTTTTCATTACCGATAGAACGTTATCATGATGAAGGTGCCTTGAAGCAATTGAAGCAATTAACCACGCCATTTATTTTGCGGCGTGTCAAAACAGATCCGCGTGTGATCACTGATCTGCCCGAAAAAGTGGAGACCAAGATTTACTGCAACCTGACAGAGGAACAAGCCACTTTGTACGAAGCGGTTGTGCAGGATGCGATGAAGCGAATTGAAGAGGAAGACGGAATACAGCGGCGCGGACTGGTGCTGAGCATGTTGATGCAGTTGAAGCAGATCTGCAATCATCCTGTGCAGTATCTTCATCAGACACGCAAAAGCAAAAAAGGTGAATCAAGTCCGCTGGTTGACTTGACAGGGCGCAGCGGCAAACTGGAACGTCTCGGCGAATTGCTGGAGGAAATATCGGCGGAGGGCGACCGTGCCCTGATCTTCACGCAGTTTGCAGAGATGGGCGAAATGCTGACAAATTATCTGCCGACAGCGTTTGGCGTGGCAACCCAGTTCCTGCATGGCGGCACATCCACGAAGGTGCGCGACCAGATGGTCAAACGTTTTCAGGAAGATGAACATGCGCCGTCCATTTTTATTTTGTCATTGAAAGCAGGTGGTACAGGTTTGAACCTAACGCGTGCTAATCATGTTTTTCATTTCGACCGCTGGTGGAATCCAGCCGTGGAGGACCAGGCAACAGACCGCGCCTTCCGCATTGGGCAAAAGCGCAATGTGCAGGTGCATAAATTTGTTACAACGGGCACGCTGGAAGAGATGATTGATGACATGATCGAATCCAAAAAGGGACTGGCGCAGGCCGTTGTCGGAAGCGGCGAGAATTGGATTACCGAAATGAGTACAGATGAATTACGCAGGGTGGTCACGTTGAGGAGGTCTTAACATGCCATACGATTATTGGTTCAAGCCAACGAAAACCATCAAGACAAAGGATGGAATCAAGTCCCAAAGTCAGCGTGGGGCGTTTGCAAAGAACTGGTGGGCGCAGAGATGGATCGCGGCATTGGAACGACTGGTGGACTCAGGTCGTCTCTCACGCGGGCGAAGTTACGCTCGCAAAGGTCAGGTGCTTTCGATTGAAGAAACCAATAATGGAATTGCCGCGCGTGTGCAGGGATCACAGCGTACGCCGTACAAAATCAAGATCAAGATCGCGCCTCTAACTGACGCACAATGGGATAAGGTCGTTGACGGGCTTGCCGAGCAGGCGATTTTTAGCGCGCAACTTCTCGCGGGCGAAATGCCGCAGGAGATCGAGCAGGTTTTTGAATCCGCAAAGGTAAGTTTATTTCCCTCGCAACGCTATGATCTGGAGACGGATTGTTCCTGTCCTGATTATGCCAACCCATGCAAGCATGTTGCAGCGGCGCATTATATTCTGGGAGAACGATTTGACGAAGATCCGTTTTTGATCTTCCGTTTGCGGGGTCGCACCCAGGAACAGGTGATGCAGGAATTGCGCAAACGACGTGCAGGCGCTGACAAGATTGCTGAAGCTGAAGAGGAAGCGGAAGAATTCGAAGCAAGCATTCCACTGGAAAATTGCATTTCCAATTATTGGGAGTTGGGTATATCACTGGAAGGATTCTCAGTTTCGATCCGCCCGCCCGCAATTGAAATGCCGCTGATCAAACGACTCGGCACCGCAGCATTTGTAATCGAACCTGGGATTGAATCTCTGCTGCGCGATGCGTATCAGACCATTGAGCACAAGGCACTACAGATCGCATTCCAGGAACAGAAGGAAGACAGCAAGGCAACTTGAGACGCTCCCGTCCCTGCTATTTCGTTCATCCGCCCTTTCTTTTAAGAAAAATGTATTGGTCAGAAATAGCCCGAACACAAATTCTGGCGCTTTGAGCAATTTCTGCGGTGAAATCACCTTTGACTCCACTGCAAAAAGGGGCGGCGCCCCTCCTCAAACTGGCAAAAGTTTAATATAATCGGCACATGTTCAGAAAAAACACCAATATTAAAGAACGGCTTCTTGCAGTAGAGTCATTACTAAAACTGCAATGAATTCTATCTTGCTTTTCAGCGCGAAACTCTCTAAAATAGAAATAATCCATCGAAAAGGGGCTACCTATGAGAAACCGTGTTGAAAAACTTGGAAAACTCAGTCTGGCAATTTTGGAACACTTTGTCGAGGATAAACTCGGCAAGAAATTTGTCGATGAACTACGCGCTCCCACGGCGCGGACTCTGGCTATAGCAACCGCACTCGAACGCACGCAAGATCGTTTTACGAAAGAATTTGAGGATGGGATATTTTCGGAAAGCATTCTTTCAAATCTTAGTAAATTATCTTCATCGCTCCTAGCCGAGGCAGTTGGTAAGTTTTATGATCATCCAACAGATCCTGATTTTCTGCTAGCATTCAAAAGACTAATTGTTGCTGATTTCCCATCTTTTCCTACAGATCGGGTACAACAGGGCATTGCCAAATACATAGCTATTCTGAGAGAAGAACTAGTTCAAGTTGATGAAACCTTTCGAAAGAATGCAGGCGCGATTGCCCTACTTGATAGCGTGAAATTGCAGAAGGAAATACTGGATGCCCTCCGTAAAGGTCAACAAGATTTCTCTGAAATATCACCGATTAATTTTGTTCATGGAAGTGCCCCGCCCCTTCCCTCGCTGGTTGTGGGCCGTGAAGAAGATGTAAAAATTTTGAAAGAGCGTTTGATACCGTCAGAAAATGAGTGGGATGCTTCAAAATTGCAGGTGCTTACCGCTATTAGGGGATGGCCAGGTGTTGGGAAAACAACATTAGCAACAGTGCTCGCCCATGATCAGGATATTATGAATCGGTATCCCGATGGAATCCTTTGGACCTCACTGGGACCAGAACCAAGTATTCTTTCAAGTCTAGTCACCTGGGGAAGAGCATTAGGTGTAGATGATTTGATTAAGGAAAAAACAGTTGAAGATGCCTCTACCCGATTGTCGGCCATACTGCGTAATAAACGTATGCTTTTGATTATTGATGACGTTTGGGCGGAGACCCACGCGGTGCCATTCAAAGTTGGCGGAGCCGGCTGCGCTACGTTGATAACAACACGTGCTTATGATGTTGCCGAGACATTGGCTGGAACGCCTGACAATATTTACCGCTTGAACGTCCTGACTGAAGAAAAAAGTCTGGAACTATTAAGTGATATCGCACCTGCAATAGTAAAAGAATACTTTGAAGCTTGTCATGAACTGGTTCAGGAATTAGAGGGGTTGCCTTTAGCACTGCAAGTAGCAGGTCACTTGCTCAATGTAGAAAAGGGTTATGGCTTTAGCGTAGTAGATCTACTTCAGGATTTGCGGAGCGGTAAGAAAATTCTTGAATCTAAAGCCCCAGTTGACCGAACGGATTTGGCAAATGAAACTACCCCTACTGTCGCAGTGCTTTTTCAGAAGAGTACTGAGCGTCTAGATGACCAAACTAGAGATTGCTTTGCCTTTTTGGGTGTATTTGCCCCTAAACCTGCTACCTTTGATCTACCAGCAATGAAATCGGTCTGGCAAGTCGAAGACCCAAAGCCTATTGTCCGAAAACTAATTGACCGTGGATTGCTGGAATCAGTACCGGCAATAGAGAGATACCAAATGCACGCGTTACTAGTGGCACATGCCAAATCTTTGTTGGAATCCTGAATTAACCTCTCCCGGAGGAGCAATTCGATGTCTCCAACTCAGCAAGAAGCCCACCGCCGACATGCGGAATATTATTTGAGCGTATTACGTTCAGCAAACTCTCTTTATCAAGAAGGGCATGAGAACGTGGGAGCAGGACTGAGACTATTTGATTTGGAATGGGGGAATATTCGAATGGGGCAGACGTGGGTGGCCGGTCTGGGAAGGAATGAACCGACTTTAGCAGAATTGTGCATAGCTTATCCTCGTGCTGGAGTATATCTATTAAGTTTGCGGCAACATCCAAAAGAACAAATTCAATGGTGGGAAGCCGCGCTTTCTGCGGCGCTTGAGATCGGTGACCGCCGTGGTGAATCCATTTCTGTAGGCAGCCTTGGGAATGGCTACTATCAATTGCGGGAGTTGCGCAAAGCTATGGAGTTCTATGAACAAGCACTGACCATTGACCGTGAAATGGGAAACCGGCGCGGAGAAGGGCATGCTCTCGGCAATTTGGGAAATACCCATCGACTTTTGGGGGAGGTGCACAAAGCCATCGAGTTCTACGAGCAGGATCTTGCCATTGCGCGTGAACTCAAGGACCGCCAGAGCCAAGGCACTACTCTGGGCAACTTAGGCCTTGCCTATGCCACTTTGGGGGAATTGCACAAATCCATCGAGTGCTATGAACAAGCGCTGACCCTTGACCGTGATACAGGTAACCGTCACGGCGAAGCGATTGTTCTCAATAGCCTGGGGAATACCTATGCGGATTTGGGGGAGCTGCACAAGGCCATGGAGTTCTATGAACAAACCCTTGTCATTGCGCGTGAGATCGGTGACCGCTACAACGAAGGCAATGCTCTTGGCAATCTGGGCATTCTCAATAAGGATTTGGGGGACATACAAAAGGCCATCGAGTTCCAGGAAAAACGCCTACTGATTGCACGTGAGATTGGTGACCGTTGGGAAGAAGGGAATGGTCTCAACAACCTGGGGAATGCCTATGCCACTCTGGGGGAGGTAGCTAAAACTATAGAATTCTGTGAACAGGCATTGGCCATTGCCCGTGAAATTGGTAACCGTGGTGGTGAAGCGATTGCTCTCAACAACTTGGGGAATGCCTTCATGGGATCAGATAATACCTATAGAGCTATCGAGTTCTTTGGAAAAGCACTGGTTATTGACCGTGAAATTGGTGATCGCTACGGCGAAGCCTGGGACAATTGGAATTTGGGCGAAGCATATGAAAAGGTGGGCGAGCTGAAAAAGGCAATTGAAGTGATGCAAATTTATGTTGATTTTGTACGTGAGATTTCTCATCCTGACGCAGAAGAGCATGCCGCGCACGTCGAAGAATTGCGCAAGAAGTTACATGTTGGGGTGGGTCCTTCTGATCAACAAGATGAGTAAAATTATCTTATGCCTCCAACTCAACAAGAAGCCCATCGCCGACATGCTGAATATTATCTAAGCGTATTGCGTTCGGCAGACTCTCTTTATGAAAGAGGGCATGAGAACGTTGGAGCAGGACTGAGACTATTTGATCTAGAATGGCACAATATTCGAAGCGGGCAAGCATGGTCAGCTGGCGCTAGAGGGAACGAATCCAGTTTACTAGAGTTGTGTACCGCATTCCCGGAGGTAGGAGCAAATCTATTAGCTGTTCGACTACAACTCCAAGAAAGATCTCAGTGGTCAGAGACAGGACTTTTGGCGGCGCGTGAATTGGGGGACCGCCTCGCCGAAGGAGTTGCTCTCAACAACCTCGGCACTGTCTACACAGAGTTGGGAGAGGCAGGCAAAGCCATCGAGTGCTATGAACAAGCGCTTATCGTCCTGCGTGAACCTGGTAAACACACAAGGGAAGGCGAGCTTCTCAACAACTTGGGGAATGCCTATCAGCGTCTGGGAAACGCACTTAGAGCCACCGAGTTTTTTGAACAAGCATTGGCTATTCACCGTGAAATGGGAAACCGGCGCGGAGAAGGGCATGCTCTCGGCAATTTGGGAAATGCCTATCAAAATTTGGGCGAGGTACACAAAGCCATCGAGTGCTACGAACAAGCGCTGGGCATTTCCCGCGAAACCGGTGATCGCTATAGCGAAGGTGCGGCTCTTGGTAGCTTAGGGAATGTATATTCGGATTTGGGTGAGATACAAAAAGCTATTAAGTGCTATGAACAAGCCTTGGCGATCGCCCGCGAATTCGGTGATCACAGCAGCGAAGCTTTTTTTCTTGGCAGCATGGGCCGTACGTATGTAGCCTTGGGAAATGCACCCAAAGCCATCCAGCTCCTTGAACAAGTGCTGGTTATCGCTCGTGAGACTGGTGAGCGGTATATTGAAAGCGTTTCTCTCGGCAGCTTGGGAATTGCTTATAATGAATTGGGCAATACACGCAAAGCCATCCAGTGCTATGAACAAGCGCTTGTCATTACCCGCAATATCCAGGACCGCCGCGGCGAAGGGGTTGTTCTCGGCAACTTGGGAAATGTCTACTATCGGCTAGATGATGCACACCAAGCCATTAAGTGGTATGAGCAAGCACTGGTCATTGCAGGTGAAATCGATGATAGACAAAACAAAGCGATTTGGCTGGGTAACTTGGGGAATTCCTATATAGCTTTAGGGGAGGTACACAAAGCTATTGGGTTCTTTGAACAACGGCTTGCAATTGCGCGTGAAATCGGTGATCGCCGCGGGGAAGCATTCGGTAGCTGGGATTTAGGAAACGCCTATGAAGAACTGGGCGAATTGCACAAGGCAATTGAAGTAATGCAAATTCTTGTCAATTTCGAGCGTGAGATCGGTCATCTTGATGCAGAAAAACATGCTGCCCATGTTCGAGAACTGCGCAATAAATTACACGCTGGGACAAATCGTTCTGATCAACCAGATGAGTAAAATTGCCATATGTCCCCGACTCAACAAGAAGCCCACCGCCGACATGCTGAATATTATCTCGGCGTATTACGTTCAGCAAATTCTCTTTATACAAGAGGGTATGATAACGTTGGAGCAGGGCTGAGACTATTTGATCTGGAATGGGAGAATATTCAAACAGGTCAGGCACGCTCAGCCGCTGTATCGGGAAATAACCCAGCGTTATCTAAATTGTGTATTGCCTATCCCAAAGCGGGTGCTCACATATTACTTATCCGACAGCATCCCAAAGAGGGAATTCAATGGTCCGAAGCGGCGCTTTCTGCTGCACGCCAGGTTAGCGACCGCGGCGGAGAAGCTGACGCGCTGGGTAATCTAGGAAACGCATATGCTGATTTGGGGAATGTTCGCAAAGCCATTGAGTTCTACGAACAAGTGCTGATCATTGACCGTGAAAACGGAAATCGTCAAGGCGAAGCTGCTGATCTTGGCAACCTCGGAAGGGCCTACAGAGTTTTAGGCCTGGTGCGCCAAGCCATTGAGTTCTTTGAAGAGGTGCGAGTCATCTTCCGTGAAATCGGAAACCGTCGTGGCGAAGGGAATACTCTCGGCACACTTGGGAGTGCCTATTGGGCTTTGGGAGATTTTCAGAAAGCTATCGGGTTTTATGAGGAGTATCTTGCTATTGCGCGTGAAACTGGGGATCTGCGTAGTGAAGGCAACGCCCTTGGTAATCTAGGAGTTGCTTACCATGGTTTGGGCAATGAACGCAAAGCCATTGAGTTTTACGAAAAAAACTTGGAGATCGCTCGCGAAATTGGAGACCGACGTAGCGAAGCAAATGCTCTTGGCTTTCTAGGCGCTGTCAATATTAGTATGGGAGATAATCACAGAGGTATTGAACTCACTGAACAAGCAATAATCATTTTTCGTGAATTCGATAACCGTCGCGGAGAAGCAAATTCACTGCTCAATATGGGATCAGCTTGGTATGATCTGGAAGAAAAAGATCAAGCTATCTATTTGCTAAAACAGGCATTAGAAATTTATGAGCAGATGCAATCTCCCAATGCTGAAAAAGTACGAAAACAACTCAAAGAATGGGGGGCTCTACCGAAGAATAATGTATAGAGGTGGAGAGGGTGATCAACAAAATGAGTAAAATTATCCTATTGCATAAATCGGAGCAAGCCGCACAGTAAGATCGGTCACGCTGTGCGGCTTGCTCCGATTCATGCACTGACGCGAGCCAGCATCAATAAGGATGCGTTTATCCCTACCCATCCTGTACGGATGTAAAGTCTTACAATCTGGTTGGCGCTTACCTTTCCTTACCTTTACTTTTGTTTTGGTCATTTCAAGTGTTCCGCGAGACTTTGTAACAGTTCAATCAGATCTTGACAAGGTCATTTTGCTGACTTGAAAACGCAAACTACAATTCCGCATCTGGCAGGTGTAGTTTAAGTACAATGTTCGATTACAAGATATTACTTTTGCTTTTCAAGGTGTTTCTTTTGACAACAGATATTCTTCCGGCACTCTAAGTTTTAGAAGGGGTTACTTGGTTGGAAGGATTGACCTGTTGGGTGCTCAACCCTGATCTGGAATATCATCATGCTTAAGTTTTTTTACTGATCGATTTCTTTGATTCATCGCACCGAAACAACTTTTTCCGCCCTTAAGAAGGGTTCACCACGTTCGACATCCATCTCCATTGTACCTGTGACTAATAATGGCATTGTTGAATCAAACAGGGATCTGGCAACGCGATAAACATCAGGAAATAGAATCGCATCCAGCGTTCCATGGAGATCTTCCAGGGTCAGGAACAACATCGATTCGCCTTTTGCCGTCCGGCTGCGATGGGAAGTCTGCCGAACACCCGCAACCGTCACCCTGCGCCCGATCCTTGCGATTGCATCCAGGGTAGAAATCGCACCTGTTCCTTTGATTTTCTCTGACACCAATTCCAGAGGGTGAGCATCCAGACTGATACCTAGAATCTCCACCTGTGCGTTTACCTTTTGTTGGAGGGTCCAGTCTTCCTCACCCGGATCCGTCCATTCAAATAGACTCATCTGATTTTGCTGCCATCCACCGTTCTGCAGTCGCTTCAGGATGGACGGAATTGTTCCCAGCCCGCTCAGCGCACCTGTCTCGGTCAAAGTCCTGGCTTCCTGCGCGCGTGGATCAACACGCGTTAGGAAATCCTCCAGGGAAGTAAAAGGTCGAAGGTGGATGATGCGTTGGATCGTCTGCCTGGTCAATTCCTTGACCTGGTCCAGTCCCATAAAGAGCACGTGTTCCTGCGAGTCATCCACCTTCTTGACCGAAAAGTTATTCATTGAATAATTGATATGCGGTGGGCGAACACTCAAGTCCATTCTTCTTGCTTCACTAAGATAGACACGCTGGCTGTAGTATCCACCCCAGTTGGCAAGCACTGCCGCCATGAATTCCGCCGGGAAATAGGATTTGCACCATGCAGAGCGCCAGGCCACTTTTGCATAGGAGGCGGCATGAGCCTTGGGGAAGCCATAGCCAGCAAATGCTGCCATCATCTCCCAGATCCTTTCCGCCGTTTCAGATGGCACCTCGTTTCTTTCCTGTGCCTGGTCCATAAATTTCCGTTTCAAATCCTGCATGCGTTTGCCGGGATCGAAATGAACTCATCGCGCGCCGCAGCAGATCCGCCTCTGCTAGATCGAATCCCACGATCTCATGCCCGATCCGTAATACCTGCTCCTGATACAGGATCACACCAAAGGTTTCATCCAGCAATGGTGCAAGAGCAGGGTGAATATGTTTTACTTTTTCATCGCCTTTGAAACGGCGCACAAATGCATCCTTCAATCCGCCACTGAGCGGTCCAGGACGATAGAGAGCCAATGCAGCCATGATATCGTCTTCACTGCGCGCATGGATCTCGCGCAATGTGGCACGCATTCCTGGACTCTCGATCTGGAAGCAGCCAATAGTTTCGCCCTTCTCGATCCGTTGAGCGGTTGCTGGATCATCCGCAGGTGTGGAGTCCAGAACAGCTAATGGATCAGTAAATTGTTCCCTTTGGCTTGCGTGTGCAAACTCGGCAACATCTCCAAGAACAGTCAGGCCGCGAATACCCAACAAATCGATCTTCACCAGGCCCAATGCCTCGACGGCATCCAGGTCCAGCTGGGTAATGACCACTCCCTTGCCACCCGAGCGCATCACCGGAACGAGATCGGTCAGCGCGCCCGGGGCAACGATGATCCCTCCTGGATGCATGGAAAGATGGCGCGGTAGTTTCAGAATAGCTTCGGCTTCGTCAAAGATGGTTTGATAGATTTGAGATGGATAGGCTGTGCGTAGTACCCCAAATGGGGAGGCAGATTTGCCATCGGCTGAAGTTTCAAAACCTGCCCAGAATGCATGCGGCAGCTGGTTGGACAACTCGCGAACCTTGGAGAGTTCCAGTCCATGTGCCTTGGCCACATCACTCAGTGCCGAGCGGGGACGATAGCGATTGATCGTTCCCACCATGGCCACACGCTCTGCACCATACGTATCAAAGACATGCTGGATCACTGAATCCCTTCGGCGTGAACATAAATCCATATCAATATCTGGAGGGGTAGTGCGCGCAGGATTCAGAAAGCGTTCGAAGTAAAGGTTCAAACGCAAGGGATCTGGGCTGGTGATCTCAAGACAGTGGGCAACAAGAGATGAAGCCGCTGAGCCGCGTGAAGAGTATGGAACTCCAGTCTGTCTGGCAAATCGCAGTACATTCTCCACAATGAGAAAAACTGGTTCAAAGCCCATTTTGGAGATGATTTCCAGTTCATGATCCAACCGTTGCTGGATGGCTGGCGTGATTTCCCCGTATATCTTCGCTGCGCCTTGCGTGGCTTTGTCACGCAGGTGTTGCCCAGCACTGACTCCCTCGGGCAATGGAACAGTTGGCATATGTGAACTGCCAATTGGCAGATCGAACTTGCAGCGTTCGGCAATTTCAAGAGTCGAAGCCAGTGCTTCAGGGTAATCTTTGAAGCGTGTTTCAATTTCCTGTGCACTTATGAAGTATGAATCAGGTGGTGCGGCTGCCTCCTTCGGGAGTGTGGTGATGGTTTGATTCAGACGAACTGCGGCAAGCGTTCGCTGAAGGATGGCTTGATTAGGAGTCAAGTAATAAACAGGATGAGTTACTACGGAGGGCAGTGAAAGTGTATGTGCAAGTTCTGAAAGAGAATTTGCCTCGCCTGGATTCCGAATACTTACATATAGGCGATCTTGAAAGACATCCCTAAGTCGCTGTGGCTGGCTGCTTAATGCAACCAGGTCTTTGGAGTAGGAAGCCAGTACAGCCAGAGAGCATGGAGCTTCTGGATCATCTCGAAGTGCAATGGCGCTGCTCAGCCTGCAGAGATTGGACCAACCCTCAAGAACTCGTCGCCAGGAGGCTTACTGGGCCTTCATTGAGATAAATTTCCAAACCAATAATGGGTCGGATGCTGGCTGCTTTACAGGCCGCGGCAAATTCAACTGCGCCTGTCAGCAGGTTGTGATCAGTGAGTCCCAGAGCAGACATGCCATCGGCTCGGGCTGCCTGCACCAAATCGGAGGGCGTCATCAACCCTTCCTGCAGGGAGAAAGCGCTGTGAACGATGAGATGAATGTACATCAGCTTGATTGTAAACTGTCTTTATACGATATCCTCTTTTTTTCTGGCTGTTGGAATTCTATCCCCAGTTTTACTATATATGTTAAGCGATTTCAGGGCAGAAGAACAAGGAATCCTCAGAAGCTTACGATGCATCACGACAGATCTTTGCGCAGGTCCGCAACGAGTACTCCTCATAATCCAGAGGAGCCAGGCCGCTTTAGGGTTTCAGTGAATTACTCTCTAGTGGTCTGTTGGATTAATACTGCACGAAATTAGCGCTGAATTACGCTTGGATTAGCGACGAATTTAGTGCAAAACATATCCAACAAACCACTAGCAAAGCATCACCGATTTACGGGAGATCTAACTGCCAATTCACCGCTTTGTAATACGTGGGTGTAGATCATGGTGGTCTTTACATTCTTGTGGCTGACAACCCGTCCAGTTTCGTCTTATCCGGTTGAGAGTCCTGAATGTTGGGTAATCCCCACAATGTCAAGCAATTCATCTTCCAAGCCCTCTTCAATATATGCTTTTTCTTCTGGAAATAACCATTCGGGGAGATCGTCCTGCATCCAGAATCTGGGATGCCAATCCAGTTCCATATTGGCATCGGGAATATCGTGACACTCCCCCGCCACTAAAGTGGCGGGGGAGTGTCACCGAACCAGATGTTGCTTGCGTACTCACTTGTTTGATTAAATCGGATGTCGTTTGTATAGGGATTCCATTTAAACCTGTAATCACATCTCCAGGTTGTAATGGACCATTGGCATGACTCTCCGGTAAAATGCTTGTTACTCTTGCTCCTTTTCCTGTCATTTGTGACGGATATCCTGCGAGGCGCAACCCAGGTGGATACGCAGCCGCCGAACCTGATTGATGAGATGAAGACAAAGATCGATAGCGTGTCAGTAACGGTGGTAAAAGGGCTCTTCCCAAATTTATGTGAATCGAACGTGTAGTACGGGGTTATATTTGCATGGAGACGATCAATCTACCGTATCTGTTGCTAAATACCCGCGGATTTATCATCGAGGAAATTCAAGTTGAAGAGAACGAACTCTGCCTCACACTGGAGAGCACGGCCGTTCAGGGAGCCTGCCCAAAATGTGATCAGGAAAGCAGTCAACAGCACAGTACCTATCTGCGGTATCCGCTGGACCTGCCCTGGGCAGAGTGGCCAATCCGGTTGCACCTGCGAACAAAACGATTTTTCTGTTGCAATCCGAAGTGTCCCAAGAAAACCTTTGCGGAACGGTTTCCAGATTTTCTGGCTGGCTACGCCCGTCGCACCGATCGAGTGCGTCAGAAACAACAACGCCTGGGGGTGAAAGTCCTAGAAGTATGGTAGATGAAATAACCACATTGAAGAAAAAAATGAACCTGTAGATTATTGGCAATACTCGGTCAATCTCGTTATCCCTCTCGCCCAACGTTTTATCAAAAGGATGTCGGCTTTCAATTCTTGATACAACAACATCCTGTCATATACAATAATTCAATTGATAGACATGAATGGCGCGGTTCTTAAGTGGTACAGCTTCCTAATCGGGGTCGTTATATATCGTTGAACAAATCAATCCTGGATTTTCCAAGGAAAGATCACGATACACACGCCGCCGGTATTTAAATCGTATTAAAGGGGGTGGTCCCTCGACCGACGCGAACTATTAATTAATGAAGAAATCCCCCAGCAAAGGGGGGATTTTGGAGATTAATTGTGTTTAAAGTGGCACTATTCCAGTCGGATCGGGCGCATACGGATCAGAGGATTGCACTCCAGCCAGTCCTCGAGACTTATAGGCGGGTCAGGGAAGTTCAGGTGGGTCATAACATACTTCTCCCCCTCCCGCTTCAGGTGGTAGCCGGCGTGGATGGGGTCCCCAAGATAGGTATTCATGCGTTCCTCGTTCCACCGGCCGCCATCGGGAAGGGGAAGGCATGCGCCCGCGACCTTGAGCAGGTCGCTAATTCGAGCACCAGCATTCCGGAGAGAAAAAAGTTGCTCGATGGTCTGACGCGAGGCAGCATCAATCAGGATGCGTTTATCCCCGCCCATCCTGTACGGATGTAAAGCCTTACAATCTGGTTGGCGCTTACCTTTCCTTACCTTTACTTTTGTTTTGGTCATTTCAAGTATCCTGCGAGACTTTGTAACCGTTCAATCAGGTCTTGACAAGGTATTGTATAAAAAGATGGTTGAAGGATGCTATCACACTATTATAGTAATTCCGGACAAAGACTGGATGAGCTCGTTTCTCAAAATAACAATTTCAAATTTGTCTCAGCCAAAACTGCGTTATGTTCAATACAACGATTAGGCTATAAACCCAGATATAACGATCAGCAAGGCGGGTTGTGGATGAGCAAACTTTTGATGGCCCTTATGCCTCATAAGGTGTTCCCAAATATGGAAATTCCGCCAAATCATCCTTCATCTTCCCCTGGGTAATAATCTCTACGAGGTTATCAGCAATATCATCTGTGAGTTGGCGACCATGGGGGTAGCCAGCTGCATTCATATTTCTATGTCGGTGAAAAGAAAAGTAACTGTACCTGTAGGAATAACTATGGCGCCTCTCATCTGAATAATTGATTATGACATAAATACTCCCTTTTGCAAGGGTAGGACGCGGTAGATCGTATTCCATTAGTGTTCCGAAAAGTTTCCAAACAGTGAAGGATTGGCGAGGGATAGCGAAAGTCTGTTTTGAGAAACTGGAGAAAGAGATTTTCGGTAGATCAGGTGATCCACTTAATCTTTGGACAAAAAGCCGCCAGAAAAAGGCGGTTTCTTTGTTATCTCGGTTCGCGTCGGTCGAGGAACCACCCCCCTTAAGTGACACATACAATAAAGTCATCGCTTCGTCAAAGCCACTATATCAAAGGAAAGCACATCAATAGAAACATGTTGAAACTCCTCTCCGAATTTCTACGTAGCCCCGGCGATTTCTTCCAGGATGAACGCAGGCAAAGGATCGTGATCATTTCCTTATTCAGCCTGCTTTTTGTATGTGTCTTGTTCTCCATGGTCAGAGGCGCAGCTCGCCGAAGGAACGCGTCCGGGGACCCGGATGCCACCCCTACGCCGATGGCTCCAGCGCCAACACAAACCAAGTGGTGGGTAAGGCACGAGCCATCTGAAACGCCGACCAGTTTGATACCCAGCGGGCAAACCCCGATCGGCGGCACAGAAACGCTCGCAGTATCGAGCAAGTGCCCTGCCTACGCAGCAGATTTCAAGCCAGGAACATTCGGCTACATCTCCCTTTTTCCTCCATATGAAAACCTTGTCCGCTCCGGAGCGGGAAAGAATTACTCCACTGTTGGCTTCATCGAAATAGGGGGCTGGGTGAAGATCCTTGCTGAGCCGGTTTGCGCCGATGATGGATATGTGTGGCTGAATGTGCAATCGGCGGCCGGTTCAAGCAACTGGACTGCAGGAGGTCACAAGAGCAGCTCAATGGGTAATTCCATGTCCTGACCCGAACAAGAAGTGCAGTAAAAAGAAGCCAATCGGATCGATCTCAGCAACACCTAATCCCAATAACAGCGGCAATAACAATGGCGATGGTAACAATCCAAATGCCTGCGTATCAGACAAGCTCGCCGTTGGTCTTGATGCGCAGGTCAGTCCCAACGACTTGCTGGTTGTTCGCTCAGAACCATTTACAGGCAGCGTTCTCGGGCGTATCGCGCCGCTAACAGTGATCAACATCATTGACGGTCCAAAATGCGCCGGTGGCGCCGTATGGTGGAAGGTTTGGGGGCCACAAACAGGATGGGCAGTAGAGAACAACTTGCGCGCATGTCCAAAAGAAGGGGAGTGCGATCCATGGAAGGATGGGCAATTACAGCACTAACAGCTCTATATTATAGTAACAACATTTCAAACTCAAAAAGACCGGGCAACTGGTCTTTTTTATTAGGAAAAAAGGTAAAATCAAATAAAGGAAGTTGGAAATGTCAGAGGAGTCGCGCACACCGAAGGAAAACCTGCCAGAATATCAGCAGTTTGCTCATCTCAAACCCAATTTTATTGGCATTCGCGAGGCAGCTAGGAAATACAAAGTGCCAGTCACAACACTACACGACTGGGTAAAGAAGGGTGCGATATTGATCGAGTCACGGGACGCCGGAAGTACAGGCGCTTAGTGAACGAAGCAGACGTGGCATATTGCGCCTACGTGTATCACAGAACAGAAGAAGGGAAACAAAAAATCATCCCGTAAGCCTGACATTCAATGCGGACGGAACACCTTTCAAGCCGAAATCACAAAATATGCTGGAACGGTGACCAGAGTTTATGAGTATCCCTGCATACTACAGATAGCTAGGCTTCCCAAAAATTTGGTATATCGTCGGACAGTACAGTGGACGTCTCCCCCACTCAAGACAAGTACAACTCAAAGGCTCACGATCTATGCTTGGAACTCGCCGAGCTTCTTTCCAGAGAAGGATCTGCATATTCTTCTATTTATATAGCAGAGACCCAAATACAATTCCTGAAAGGGCAAAGTTAGTGGTGGCCAGAGCGATGCTTGCTCACATCTTCGAACAATGGAAAGAACGCCTGGGAACATTGGAACCCGAAAACATTCCTCCTGACAGAGCTTCGGTATGTGTCAATGATTTTGGACAACTGTTTTGAAAGATTAGTGTAGATTGGTTATGTATTTGACGGTTGAAAGCACTCCTTTCAAGCGGGAAGTTTGTGGATAAGTGGACGGAACCAGCACCGCCCACTTACCCACAAACTCTACGACGGCGACGACGGTGAGGGTTTCTCCGGCTGGAGATTCGCGTTCGGCGGGTTGATCCAGACGGCGGTGGGTAAAGGAGCGGGGATGGAGGGTCCTTTCACAAAGCGCTCGGGGTTTTTCAGATAGGCGGCCTGCAAGACCTGTTGACGTTGATCCAAAATGGTTTGAGCTCTTCCGAAATGAACATCGGCAGGCGTGAGGAGACCGATGGCGCTGTGATGATGCTCGTAGTTGTACCAACGGAAGAATGCTCCCGCCCAAGTCCGGGCATCGGTTTGGCAACCAAAACGTTCGGGATAATCCGGGCGATATTTCAAGGTTTCCCTGGCACCGCCCGCCAGGGCAGGTGTGAACTGTGCTTCTGAATACGGATTATCGTTGGATACGTGGGGACGGGAGTGGGTCTTCGTGACACCCAGATCCGCCATGAGCAAGGCGACTGGTTTGGATGACATGGAGCTGCCGCGATCGGCATGAATCGTCAGCTGACCCGGCTGAATGCCCTGGCGGACACAAGTGGCTGCGATCAGCTCTTCAGCCAGACTGGCCGATTCGCGTTCAGCGATCAGCCAACCGACGGAGTAACGGCTGAAGATGTCCAGGATGTTGTACAGATAATAATAGGTCCATTTGGTCGGTCCAAGCAGTTTGGTAACACTTGCACCTGCATGCAAGTGCAGGTGTATCCCAGCTCCATAATTGGTTCGGTTGCGTGGCCAGCAGCTCGGGTTTGGTGTAATTCGGGTGTCGCAACTGGTTGCGGCGCTCCCGCACCTCTTGATTTTCATCCAGGATCCGGTACATCGTGCGCCAGGAGCATAGGTATTTGCCTTCATCGATCAGGCTGGCATACACTTCCCGCGGCGTTTGATCGGCAAACCGCTCACTGTTGAGAACCTGTCGGACTTCCGCTCTCTCGGTGGGCGGAAGCGCACGCGGTGAGACCGTTGGTTCAGGAGCTACAGGTGGTTCGGTGACTTGTCGCTGCCGGTAGAGGCTGCTTCTGGGAACATCCAGCGCCTGGCAGGCTTTCGACAGCCTCACACTTTCTGCCAAGTGCTCGACCGAGGCGATCAACTCGGATCGTCCAGGTTGGGTGTCTCGAGTGTCTCGCCAAACATCTGTGCGACTTTTTTTCCCTGGCACCGCCCGCCAGGGCAGGTGTGGACACTTATGATTATTTCGGCCTGCCGCAGGCGCTCCTGCAAGCGGGCATACTCGCGGCGCAGCTTGGCCAGTTCGATGGCCTCTGGATTGGGCTTCGGCCCACGTTTCTGCGGGGATAACCCATCCAACTCCCCGCGTTCCCTTTGCCTGCGCCAGGTCGTCAGATAGGAAGAATAGATCCCTTCCCGTCTCAACAAGGCGCCTATTTCCCCGGAACCCTGACAGGCATCCACTTCCCGTAATATGCGCAGTTTCTCTGCGGCGGTGAATCGCTTGCGTTTGGCTTTGGCTACTACTTCGGTGTTGGGCATGGCTTCCTTTAGGCTACTATTTGTATTCTCAAGCATATCATTTTCTCCTCCGCCTTGCACTCTAAATTATTGAAGGGAGTTGTCTCACGATTATAGACACAGAGGGTCATACCTTGAAAATTCGGAGTTTAACTCCGAATTTACAAGGTATACTTATCTTATGTTACAGAGACCCTATTATCTCAATCAGTTACACTCAGCAATTGAACGCTCTCCCATAACAGCCCTGCTGGGACCTCGTCAATGTGGAAAAACTACGCTTGCCCGTCAATTTGCGGGCGATCAACGTGCAACATTCTTCGACATAGAGTCTGTGCCAGATCAGCGCCGCCTACAAAACCCAGAAATGGTTTTAGGTGGCCTTACCGGGCTTGTTGTCCTCGATGAAATCCAAGAACAACCAGAACTCTTTCAAGTATTACGCGTGCTGGTTGACCGCCCCGAAAATCAAGCGCACTTCTTGATCTTGGGAAGTGCCTCCCCGGCAATAATCAAATCCACCTCTGAAACTTTGGCAGGAAGACTCGAGTTCATCGAACTTAATGGGTTTGATTTATCGGAAACAGGAGCAGACACTTGGGAAACTTTATGGGTGCGAGGCGGCTTTCCGCGTTCATTTCTTGCCAAGTCGGATACTGACAGTCAGGTATGGCGTGAAGGGTTTATTCGCACATTTCTGGAACGAGATATTCCCCAATTAGGGATCAATATACCTGCCTTGGCAATGCGCCGTTTCTGGACCATGCTGGCTCATTACCATGCGCAAACCTGGAACGCTTCGGAAATAAGCCGCTCCTTGGGAATTAGCGACAAGACAGTACGTTCCTATCTCGATATCCTCACCGGCACATTTATGATCCGCCAATTACAGCCGTGGTTTGAAAATCTTGGAAAGCGACAGGTAAAATCGCCGAAAATTTATCTCCGGGATACGGGGTTGCTACACAGTTTGCTAGGTGTCCCAGATAAACATAGTTTGTTGGGACACCCTAAAGTTGGCGCATCCTGGGAAGGGTTTGCAATGGAACAGGCAATCCAAATCTTACACCCCGCCGAAGTTTATTTTTGGGGAACCCATGCTGGTGCCGAGCTTGACCTGATCTTCTTGCACAAGGGAAAACGTTTTGGCATGGAGTTCAAATTCAATGAAGCGCCTGTCCTGACACCTTCCATGCGAACCGCATTCTCTGAATTGAAATTGAAACATCTTTGGGTTGTTTATCCAGGGACAGAGACCTACCCGGTGGAAAAGGGCATTACTACACTTCCTTTGGTACATATGAATACCTTGAAGGAACAATTTGCGTAATGCGCTTCCCGCAGATAACGTCTCTATATCTAAGCCGTGTTCTTCTAATGGATTTTTGTGCAGCGATCTTAGGAACGAGTTTTGCGAACTTCATTCAGTTCCTGCATCAAGTCGCTGAAGGTGACGTTTTCTTCCTTTAGCCTTTTCGCGATTTGATTAGCCAGTTTATCTACCTGGGAAACTTTTGGTGTAAGTAAAATTGTTCCTTCGCCAAGATCAATAACTGTTAAAGTTTGACCTTCCTCGAGTTTGTATTTATTGCGCAGTTTGGCGGGAATGGTGATTATTCCTTTACGGCGGATCTTTAGTGTGGTCATTTCTTCCTCTTTTCGTAGTGCCGAGGGGGAGATTTGGACTCCCGACCAAGGGCTTATGAGGCCTCATCTCATTTCGTGCAAAACATAAGGCGGGAGATGGTGAAATTGCCGATGGGATAAAGACTGAGTTTGAAAAACTGCTACAGCAACAAAAAGAACGGCATCAGCAGGGGAAGCTGGAAGTATTGCGCGTGGGCGTCTCCCCCACTCAAGACAGGTACAACTCAAAGGCTCATGATCTATGCTTGCAACTTGCCGAGCTTTTTTCAAGAGAAGGATCTGTGTATTCTTCTATTTAAATAGCAGATGCCGCAAATACATTTCCTGAAAGGGCAAGGCTGGTGGTGGCCAGAACGATGCTTTCTCACAACTTCGAACAATGGAAAGAACGCCTGGCAACAACCCGAAAACATTCCTGCTGACAGGCCTTTCCAAGATCGCAGCTTATATGGCTTGCCGGTAGTCGAAGGAGAGCGCGCCGTCGATAATAAAGATACGGGAAAATTGAGACTTGTTTTTTATTTCCTTTTCACCTGGTAGATTGTCGCCTACCAAAAACAAGTCTCAATTTGAATAGATGTCTTGAAGATAGAATAAAGGTGTGTTATATTGGCTATACGCATTTATAGTGTGTCTGTAGACACGCTTTACATTATTATTCAGCTATCCGGAAAAACCTGTGGGTTTTGAGACATGTCTAACAACGTTCTGAGTTGTGGATAAACCAACTTAGAACTTGATGAGGAAGATTATGAAAAAACCGTCAGTGAAGGAACTGCTTTTTCAGTTGAAAAATCCGGAAATATGGTGTGAAGAATACATCGTTAGGAACCCTAGAAATTATGGCGAGTATGTAAATTTAGCTGCTTTCTACAAGCCGCTTCGTGATGGCATAGTGTTCTATAGCTCGGCCCAGGGCTGGCGGTTGCGGGAGAACTGGCGAGATACTATTGCCAAGAAACGCGCCGATTTGTTAGCGGAAGAACCACACGAAAATCCGGATTCTGATTGAGGTGCAAAAATGGAGCATCCACACGAAAATCCGAATACTCCATTATTCAAATACTACTTCGCCCCACTTTGGATACGGCAGCTGCCCAAAATTTCCTTTGGACCAGTCGGCAACAACAACAGCACACGACTTTGGAACATCCATAAAAGCCAAACGTGCGGCATTTCTCACCCAGGGCATTCCCAGGAAAGCAAAGACCAGGTGAACACCCACATAATTAGCATACAGAACAGCTTTTTGCCAGCGAGCTATAGTTTTATTTAAGATAAGTTGCCGGGAAGATTTTCCGCTTTCCACTTCCATCCAAAACAGTGTCTCCACCCCATTTATATCCCCCCAGGCTAAAGAGTTGGGATTCGCTCTTGCGTCAGGAATACTGACCTCGCTCCAGCCTGCATAGATATTGGCATGAGGCAAAGCTTTTTTTACCCAGGTGGGCCACTGCCGCGATCTACGCCTGTGGGGACTATCCAACAGTTTATTTCTCTCTAAACGAAAGTCAAAAGGCACTCCAGTGGGAACACCCCACTGCCTCAGTGCCGCAGACACTCCCGGGCGTCTTATTCTCCAGTACGGCCTGATATCTTTTTCGTTCACACTTCCCATACTTGCTTTTTGCCTGGCAGTCATAAGATGAAAGTCAATCAAGGGATCATCGCAGTGTTCTATATATCTAAGGCTTTCCAACTCTCGAAGAGCCTCCAGACAATATGCTTCATTGATCATGCAGTAGCGGGCTATTTCATTTGTATAAGCAACGGTCAGTCTCGCCAAAGCAAGCAGACAACGGATGGTTCGTTCATTTAATTTGGAAGTAGGTAATTCCTCAGCAGGCAGACCCGGAGGAGATACTACTTCTCGGATGCCAGGTATGACAGAAAAATCAATGGCGCGAGGCAGTTGTTCTTTACCATTGGTAACAGCCACAGGGATTGTGGGATTCCGCAAAGCGTACTTCACTTCTTCAAAATACCATTTTCCTGGAGCCAAGACAGGAACCCAAAGAGATGCAACTCCTTTACGCAGTTTTTTGAGAACCGGAATTGTTGTTTTCACCACTTCGGCATAATCCCAAGGAGGCAAGGCAGCGTCATGCCTGACAGGAAAAACAAAAGTATCTGTCCATGAACCCGGCCACACTTCCATGGAAATATGATCTTCAAAGACAGCAAAACCAACACGAGTAGCCATGTTTGCACC
>CAWAGT010000008.1:0-4335 GCA_963781625.1 uncultured Chloroflexia bacterium
GACGGTAGGACCACAGTAAAGAGTGGTCATACCGCATAACGAGCCCTCCGAAGAAGCAAACGATTAGAAAATCTGCCGCGACCCTGTTTTTTGATTCAAGGTGGCGGCGGTGTTTTTGTGATGAATAGTTCTTCCAACGACCAGCAGTGATCGGTCAGTTGAGCGGCCAAAGCAGGTGTGCGCTGCACCCAGCGGGAGCCATTGCGACCGACAGAGAGGCGTAAACGCAGACTTTTGTGAAAGTCGCAAAAGTTATAAACACAGCCCAGGATATACATGCTGGTTTGCAATGTCATCTGATGACGAGCAAGATGACGTGTCCGTCGGAATAAACAAGCCAGACGTTGGCGGAAGGTGGCATTGAGCCGTTCAATATAGGCGGTATTGATCATGCCTTTGCCTTGGGTAGTTCGGATGATTTGTTCGATCATGGTTTGTTGACCCTGAACGATCACCCGCTTGATATTCAAGACGCCAGCCTGCTTGGATTTGATGACTTGAACGATCGCGATATTGGGCCATTCCACCAGGGTCATGCGCCCCGTCTGACCTTTGGAGCGCGGAATGCCAGTTCGAAAAGCGTCCCGAAACACCGACAGATAGGTATTTAATCCGTCGACCGCGATCAATAACGGACGACACAGTGCGATCCTGCGAACCTGTTCAGCCATCTGTTGTAGCAGGCTCGTATCCCGATTTGGGCTGACGGCACCACCCAGCCATAGACGGGTGGATACCATCATGACCATCGCCATCCAGATGGATCCCTTTTGTGTCCTGACTTTTATTTCATCGGCTTGGATTTGTCCCAACTCTAGCTGGTTTTGATCCAGCAGGCGTTCATGAAATGTCTGGCAATGCAACCCTGCTCGTCGCCACCAATTCCGCACTGTCCTCTCATCAATCTCAAAGGCTTGCACGATCGCCTGAACCGGACATCCATACACCAGCAGGGCGATCACCAACAAGACTGTTTTCGGTTCTGTTCTCAACCGATAGAACAGTGTTCCTTTGCTGGCGCTAAATGTGCGCTCACAAACATGACAAATATATCGTTTCTTCTTCTGGTCATGTACGCCAATGTTATTTTTTCCAACTTGTCCTCTTGCAGGACATTCGATATTCGGGCAAAATAGCTGAGATGAGCTCATGGATATCCTTTCTGGTCTAAGCACCCATTAGTTTGCCCCTGAGCTCATCTTTTTTCAACCCTTAAACACAAGAAGGAGCCACTTTCCGCGACTCCTTCTTCTTTCTTTACTTTGCTCCACTCTTTAGTGATCTGCTACCAGAGCGACGCTTGCTCACATCTTCGAATAATGGAAAGAACGCTTGGGAACATTGGAACCCGAAAACATTCCTCCTGACAGAGCTTTCCCGGATCGCAGTTTATATGGCTGGCCGGCAGTTGAAGGAGAGCGCGCCGCCGATAATCAAAGATAGGAAAATTTGAGACTTGTTTTTGGTAGGTGATAATCTATCAGGTGAAAAGGAAATAAAAAACAAGTCTCAATTTGAACAGGTGCCTTGAAGATAGAATAATAAGAATAAGGGTGTGTTAGATTGCCTACACGCAGTACTGGCGCGTCTGTAGACACGCTTTACATCTATAGTTTTGCATCGTCGATAGGGCGGTTGAGGTCGGAGTCTGAGGCAGTTTTGGTATCAGGGTTCTTTATCGAAAACAAGCAGACATCGAATCACTAATCTGCTGGGTACTCAACCCGGATTTGGAATATCACTCTACTTGAGTAAAGCGAGGAAGGGAACTTAACGTGCCTCAATTACGAATTTGATTGCTGTTCTTACTTTATCTTCAATTGAGACATCAGCGAATTCGGCACGAAGCTTATGGTGATGCCATCATCTTTGAGGTAATTGATTGCGAGAGTCGTTGCTTTGACTGGCTGATTGACAGCCCCGCACCAATGGCTTGAACATCTACGCGTTTATATTCACGAATAACGCCGGCAATAGCCCTGGCAACTTGATCAACTTGCATGCCCTCCAGAGGATCCGTTTGCGTTGCCAGGCTGAGTTTGGTGAAACCGAAGCCCGGCAATCTCAAGCGGATTCCTCCCCCAAAGAGCGTGCCTGGCCATTGTATCCGCACTTTTGCCACGGCTGGAAGCATAAGTTTGCCGCTGTTTACTCGTAACCAACCGCCCAAACTTAATGATGCGAGCATCGAATGGAACGATAAGTTTGCCGTAAGTAAATTCTGGAAGCATAATCTTGCCGAAAAAATATTTGGTCTTTGCTCTCAAACTGAGCCTCATAAGCCACTTCGGGATGATTTTTTCGAGTCCTAGCCCTGACTAATCGCTGGGTTTGGAACGTAAGACATTGCGCAACCCTGTGGCATGCATATTTTGTCAGTTGTGCTATTTGCAAAATAGGCGATCTGGAAGCATAAGTTTGCCAAAGCGGCAAACTTATGGGTTAAGTCACACATATTGAGCAGGAAGAAAAAATGCCCCGGCCAGGGTGAGGGGGGCACCCTGAACGGAGCAATGTGATTTTCCCACTGAACTCAGCCTTTGGCAAGAGTTTCATCCACACTGCCGCCCGTAGGGACGGCGTGCTTCGCTGGTCAATGCAAAATAAATATTCTTTCCTCCACCGCGTGCGGATCGCATTTGCCGTCCGCCTCATCGAGGAGCATACGCGCCAGACTTGGGGTTGTATTCGGGCTTAGCTTATCCAAGCGGGAGTTCCGCGCGCTTGCCTGTGGCTTCGTTGATGACAATTAGTTCACCAGCATCATCACGTCGTACCTGTTCATTGGCATTCAATAATTCAATTCCGTATATGGTTCCATCAGGAGCGATGTCAACAATCAGTTCATCGCTGACGCGAATCGCCTCGACATCTGCACCTTTTTCCTGAAAGCGAATATAAGCAATATTGTAACGAGGATCGTAAGTAAATCTCACGGTATTTCTCCTAAAAGAAACGAGTGATTACAGTAATTACAAGCCATTCCTCAGGGTTTTCTTCAACAGCGTAAGCTTCAACCTGTTTTGTTTGATAGGCGCGGCCGCGCCACAAATCGTTGAAGGCAAAATTCCGCCGAAACCCGGTACGACCGAATTTTGCAGGAAATCTTTCACCGGACTCCACAGCAGAGCGGACTTCCTCTTCAGTAGTTCCGCGTTCTGTTATACATTATTGTGCGTGAGGATGAAATCGAACGATCATGTTTACACGATATTATACATCGCGGCCCTTCAAATTACGCAGCGTCCTGGCCCAAAAGGGGCGATGCCACGATTTGCTCACTGGCACCGTACGCCAACGCGGTGTAGCAAATCGAGTGCAGGTGTGACATAAACTAATGCATGATGAAAATCTTCTCCTCCACCATGCGCGGATCGCCCAGCCTGAGGATGCGTTTCACATCCTCGGCGCCGAGGAAATAAAAGCGAATACTATCTTCCTCCTCGACGATTAACTTATTCAATCGTTTGCGCAGGTCATCGATCTGGCGCGGCTTGAGATTGCATTCAAATACGCTGTACTGCACCCGCGTTCCAAAGCCCTCCAAAGTCTTCATCACCTTCAAGCGGCGGCGATTGGACGGAATATCATAGCTGACCACGAGGAATTGGGTATTCATCCCTTACCGCACGGTAAACGGCACATATTCGCTTGCCTCGCCGAGGATCAAACGCGCCATGGCTTGGGCCTGCAACTGAAAAATATAGCGATACGAGACCTGCTGTTCCTGATAGGTGAACATGCTTTCGTCATTCACGCGATTCTCATACATGGCGATCACTTTCTCCCGTCCACTACCCGCCAGGTATACAGCGTGTACGCTGGCGCGCGGCGGTTCGTTTTCATCCCGCTCGCTTTCCTTTTCTGTGAGATCTACCTGCTCGAAGTCCACCAGCGAAACATAAGGACGGTTCACTGCCTCTAGTACAATGGAATCCCCGACGATCGGACGAAATTCCTCCATCAAATCCAATGCCATCGAAGGTCTGCCATAATCGATGACATGGAAGAAGCCAAGATATGGATCAAGCCCGATCAACTCGCAGGCGGTGGTCATGTCGCGTAGGAGCAGTGAGTAGGTGAATGAAAGCAGGGCATTTACGGGGTCCGTTGGCGGATAATAAGCGCGTCGTTCGAAGTTCCACGAGCCGCCTTCAGATGGTGACCGAAGCATACGACGCATCAAGCCAAAATATTCCCGCGCGGCTTGCCCCTCCATACCGCGTAACTGATCCAGATCCTGCGAGTGACCCGCGCGCTGCAGCATATCGTCCATGGCTGACAGGGCTCGTCCAGCCCAGGCCGCACGTTCTGCGTGACGCTGGACCAGCACCA
>CAWAGT010000009.1:0-914891 GCA_963781625.1 uncultured Chloroflexia bacterium
CCACATTCGAAGAAGCCAAGGGCGAAGTCGGTTTGGATCATTTTGAAACCCGCACCTGGCGCGGTTGGCATCATCATATGATCCAGTCCTTCTTGGCGCATTTATTCTTGCTGCGCATTCGTCTCCTGTTTCAAAAAAAAGCCCCGCTCTCACCACAGCCCAGGCTCGGCTGCTCGTGGCACGCGCAGTCCGCGACGAAGTCATCGGACTCCCTGATCTCTCTGCCATTTTGCACTACCGTCAATCTCGCAACCATGCGTCCTACCGCTCTCATGCAAAGCGTACCCGTTCACGCTTGCAAAAACGAAACACGAATCATCGTAAACGCAAAGTCTCGTAGTAATAACCGAAGTCTCGTTGTAATATGAAGTCTCGTTGTAATACTAGCATCACAGCAAACAGGCTCGCGACCAAGATGAACAAGACACGGAACATCACCTGGTCTGCACCAAGGAATACGGGAGCCATGATGACCACCATGACATTCGATGTAAAGTGAAACAACATGACCACTGGAACCTTCCCGCCACTGTGATCATACAACCATGCAATGATGATCTGGAACGAGAAGGAAAAGATGAAGATATCAAACCAGTTCATCTTTCCATACAGAAAAAGCGGCAAATGCCACAGCATGCGGAAGAAGCCCAACACCAACACGGCAATCAATGAGCCATTTGGGCGGTTTGCAAAACGCTCGCGGAGTTTGGGCAGAGCATATGCCGTCCAACCGAGTTCCTCCCATTGACCACCGAAGAGTACCAGCAGCAGGAAAGGAGTCAATGACGCATAATGAGGCGTGATTGGTTTTGCGCCCAATGCAAGTTTGATCAACAAAGCAAGCCCTTCATAACTGATCACGATCAGCGGTGCGACCAAATACCACCAATCTGCGCGCCAAGTCGTCACCCGCTTGCGCCACTCGCTCACAGCCTGCGCACCGAGTGTCACACCGATCACGATTCGGGCGGCGATCACCAATCCCCATGTGGTTTCTCCACCTTGCAGGAAAGGCACCGACAACCAGCTCAGTACATATGCCAGCAGGAAGAAGGATGTTAATTCGTATCGTTAGATAAAGTTTTTCATGTGAGTCTCCTTTTCTAAAGTTACCCCCTAGGATACTCACGCATCTTCATATTGAGATGCGTCTTGAGATTCAAACAGGTCGGGTCTTAAGACCTAATGTCAATCCTTTCGGACCACACCTTCACGCCACGCATACACCGCAGCTTGAGTGCGATCTGCCAGATGCAGTTTACTCAAGATATTGCTCACGTGTCCCTTGACCGTCTTTTCGCTCAGCACCAGTTTCGCCGCCATCTCCGCATTGGACATGCCGTCTGCGATCAGCTTCAATACTTCCAATTCACGCTCGCTCAATTCTGTGAACGGATTCAAGTTATCTTCCCGCTTGCCTTGCAACTCCTTGATAACACGCGCCGCCACACGCGGATGCAAAACTGCTTCCCTCACCGCAGCCTTTCGTACTGCTGACGCCAACTCATCAGCGCTCACATCCTTCAGGATATAAGACAACGCGCCCGCTTTCAACGCAGGGAAGATATGCTCATCTTCATGATATGAAGTCAACACCACAACCTGCGAACGCGGACTGACTTGTTTGACTCTCCGTGTGGCTTCGACGCCATCCATGTTGGGCATGATGAGGTCCATCAGGATGACATCAGGAATATGTTGTGTTGCCAGCTTCACCGCTTCCTCACCCGAACCCGCTTCACCCACAACCGAGATGTCTGGTTGCGTGATCAAAAAAGCTTTCACACCCGAACGCACCATCTCGTGATCGTCCACTAATAAAACTGAAATTGTTTCAGCCATTAAGTTCTCCTTACCTTTGCTATGACGCGTGTGCCTTTCGACCTTTCACTCACAACGTCCACTTTTCCATTTACGGCGTTCAATCGTTCCTGCATCGAATCCAAGCCAATACCTTTTGCAATTTGCCTCGAATCGAAACCAACGCCATTATCTTCAATGGTCAACACAACCGCATCATTTTCAGATTTCAAATCAACGTTGACTTTGTCCGCTTTGCTGTGACGTGACACATTCGCCAATGCCTCTTGTAATACTCTGAATAGCACCTGTTCAACCTGTTGATCCACAGTGATGGTTGAATCGATATTGGTTTCCACTAAAACACTATTTTGTCGTGACCATTCTTCCACATGTTCTCGAACAGCATCTGGCAACGACTTTCTCTCCAACGCAGGTGGACGTAGCGCATTGATAAGGGATGTCAGCTCTGCGGTAGCTTGCCGTGCGAGTCGCTCCGCTTCCGTCACAGACGGGTAGGCTTTATCGGATTCAGATAACGTTGTCCGTGCCGCGCTGAGTTGCATCGAGATGGCAAAGACCTGTTGTTTCACCGAATCGTGCAGGTCCCGTGCGAGGCGGTTTCTCTCATCCACTACTGCCAGTTCACGGAGCTTTTGCTGAGTCTCTTTCAACTCATCCACCAGAAGTTGATTTTGGTCACGCGCTTTCTCTACCTGCTGTAATACGGCTCCAAAGAAACCACTGAGAATATAAGAAATCCCATAAAACAAAACCGCATAGATACCGTTTGTACCGCGAGCTGACAATGTAAAAAAACTGACAAGTACATAATAGACCGTGATCCATACGGCGGCTTTCTTCCCTGGCAAAACATGCGCCGTATGAACAGCAAGGATGATGAATATAAAATTGAAGGCATCCGTGGAAGTCGAACCAAGGGAAAGTACGAGCGTCAGAATAAAGGTCTGAACGCCAAAGTAAATGCTTGGGTGCTGCTGAAAGGATACGGTCCCGAAGTAGAAGCGGTGGAGAATCCCAAAGAGCAGACATAAGCCCAGAGTGATCAGTTGTAATTTAAGCGATGAGAATCCACTGATCCCCAACAGGGACATGGCGGCAATGCTGATATAGGTAGCAACGTCAAGCAATACGGGGATTCGCAGTTGATTATTCTTCATGAGTAAGTTAAGAATAACATTGGCCGTATGAATTGTAACCCGTCTGGAGATGGGTCGTTACAGAGTCTCCAGACGGGTTCATGGTTTATGGGTTGAGGAGTTTTTCCGTTTGAACCGCATCCACTATTTGCAAGATGATCTGGCTGACTTGCCGGGCGTGTTCGGGGTTGAAAACCAGTGAACCATGAGTGGAACCATCCACTGTAATATGGATACTATTCGTCGAGAGCGCGGCTAGTTCATTTTGCATTTCACGCCAGTTGTCATCGACTCCTTCGCCGCGTGTGATGACCGCCAACGGCAGGTCACCTAATGAGCCAAGGTCATGTGCCTGCTGAAAGATCTTTACGCCAAGAGAGATGGTGGTTTCCATACTTTTCCAATATTCCTCCGATGACCATACAGCGGCAATCTCATCATGCTGATGTTGCGACAGGTCTGCGAAATCTGCTTCGCCGCCGAGGGCAAAAAAGGCGTGGCCAACTCCCAGCCGCAACAAGGTCTGGATGAGCGGCATCTTTGAAAGCATGGCGGTATCACCCTTCAACATTTCGGGATAGCGCACGAATTGATCGGGATGCGAAGAATCCAACAAGACCAGACCCACCACTTCCTGCGGATACATCGCCGCATACTCGCGCACATAGATCCCGCCTTTGGAATGTCCTACCATCACGAAGGGGCCTTCGACGCCAGCGTTAGTCAACAAGGTATGCAGATTGCGCGCTGTGCGTTGTGGCGATTCTGGTTCCGGATCATTTTCGCTCCAGCCAAAACCAGCACGGTCATACGAGCAAACTCGTACCTGCTGTGCCACTTCAGGTTGCACCCACGCCCAGTAGGATGAGAAGCCGCCCGACAAGGCTTCCAAAATCACGGTCGGGCTGCCTTCGCCAATGCAGTAAATGTGCATTTTGAATCCGCCCACATCGATCAAGTTACCTGGGGCAGGAAAATTGCGCTTATCAGATTTTGTTGCTGCGGTCTGATAGATCATGCCTGTAGTTGAAAGCACAACAACAAAGACACTTGTCCAAAGTAAAGCCCGTTTAAGCCAGTTCGAAAATTGTCTAGTAAAAGTTGATTTCATTTAGTCTCCTTTGATTGTGCAAAGGATATTCGATGAGTATTAGTCGGTGATGCGTCGCAAGTCGCTCTTTTGGTACGACCTGAGGCGGTATTGTTTGTAGGTAAACAGGCATCTGATAGTTTTGGACACATTTGATGAATGTAGTAAGCGTTGCTATAATTAGAATCATCCAATTTACTGAGCCCCCAAGTAGTTACGCGTCGCGAACCCTAATCCCGTCGGGACCGCAGAAAGTAAATGAAAAAACCGATCTAAAAAGTCGGTTTTTTTGTTGCCTTTTGCCAATTTCACTCTGAAAACAAGCATGTAAAATAGTTACGCACCGCGGCTTCCATTCTTGGGCCTTATTTAACGAACCCGCGATCACAGAACTCGTATTACTTCGGTATAAACCAGAATTGATCGGGAAAAAATCTTCTCAATTCTTCTTCATAAGTATGACAATGATACAGTTTTTCCCAACAAATCGGAGCGGATGAACGAAGTAGCCAGCACAGGGGTCCCATCCCAAACGGTAAAGTTAAGGATAGATTTCGACATTTTAAAGAGTAATTACGCTGTGCTGATCTGTAAATGACAGTATAAGATAGGAATCGCGATGCAGTATAAATATAAAGATGAAGAGGTAATCTGCTTCAGTGATGCCAAGCTCACAATCCGCCATTTCATATTTGTCTGCGTCTGGAGAGACAAGCTCCACACCAAGTAAATTGAGAATTTCGGTATTGCCCAATGGCTTGAGACAAGGAGTTTCTCATGCCTTTGTTTTGTGGATATTTTGTTCGGTAAGAGAGAGTTTTTAGTACAGATTTAACGTATGACGATTTCAATTCTGGCGGGAAACCAACCAAGTCGCATTCATCCGCTTTTGTTTTTGGTGAATTCTTCGTTGGCTAATTTCGCAGCCAGTGCCAGGGCTTTATCGTAGTGGTGATGGGTGATGAGCACATATTTCACAATTGGGCTGCGGATGAAACGCGGAATTGGCATGTGCATCTTGAGCGCATGGCACACGCGTGTGCCGCCGTTCGGTAGGGCTTCACAACGCATCGTCTCTGTAGAAACCTGTTTCCCATTCTCATATGAATGCGCAGTGTAATATTCAAATGGATGCCAGTCCACGATCACTTCCGTGCTGACAGATTTGCCGTGCGCACAGTGATTGGTTGAACCGAGACCGAGGCGTCCCTGCGGTCGGTCGCCTGCGGACCAGGTCACGTGACCGTCGTTCCAAGTGTTGCGCTTGTTTGGGTTGTGGAGCCATTCCCAAGTCACAGAAGGAGGCGTGAGAAAGTCAACTTGAACAGTGAGGTCCGCATCATTTTCGTCGAGCAGGATGCGGCGCGCTTCGGTGATTTCTTTGTAGCGCTGATGTAAATCGACATTGAAGGTTTTGATCTTGCCGAGGCTTTCATACTCCTCCATCTGGACCTGGGCATCGGCAAGACTCAAACCATTATGGTTCAGGCCTGATGACCCTACACAATAGATATTTGAGAGATAGGAAGCATGACGGGCTTCAATCTCAGATTAGATAAAAGCGCCTGGAAATCAGGCAAGAAATGCAATTCTGTAGCGAGAGCGCGTTTCAACCATCGCAGGCCGAGTTGGAATAAACTCAAAGTGCGCTTATAAGCTGGGTCGACTTGAGATCGAGCAGTGTCACCATGTTTCAAAACGAACTCGCCCAGTTCATGACACCAGAGCGTTGCGATGGCAATTGCCAACAAGAGATGATCAATTCGTTCGGCGTGCCGTAAACGAGTATGTTCCATATCGAAGCCACCCGACTTATCATCCCGAAAGCTTTGTTTAACACTCATGCGCAGATTGTATTCTCGCAGGCGGGCACGGCAGGCGATCTGATCCGTCATAATGGCCACCATTTCCGGTTCGCCTTTCTTGTCGGTCGTCCAGGTTACCGAGACGTTCGTTTGCAACTTCGTCTCACGTGTCAGCAGGATGGCTTGGAAATAACGATTGCAGTTGACGGGCACCAACTGATCCAATCGATTGGAGGTTCCATTTGGCAAAGTGATGTAGATATTGCAAGCCACCTGAATCCCGTAATTCCAGCCCAGTTTTTCGCATAATTGTGCCCAATCACAGTCGCGGAAGCCCGCATCGGCTAAAAACGTCACCCGTTTGACATACCGCTTCAAGAACCGTTGCACCTTCTCCAACATGCTCTTCAATTTACTGACTTCCACCAGTCCCTTTCCCTCTACTACCTTCCATGCAATTGGAATCGCTCGACAACCATGCAGCAAGGAGACTCGAAAAACCTGCCAGCGATCTCCAAAGATCATGACACCATCCAAAATGATATAGGCCTCCACCGTTGCCCAGTCAGACAAAACATGCTCCAGAATCTTTTTGTAAAACATCCACACTTTCACATGCGGATTCATTAACCAGCGACGGATCAACATGACACGGGATGCTGCTTGCGTTTTCATCGGTAGGCAATTGGCTATCTTGCTCAAACTCAAAGATTGGCTTTCCAGAATTCCTACCACGATCCAGATCCAGTTCGTCACCTGTTTTCCGTTCTTTACATGAACCAACTCTCTCAACTTTTCGTTCAATCGGTTGTACAATTCCTGACTACTGCTCATTAGCGGCCTCCTTTGGTCGTCAAGCAACCAAATTATGCCTTACCTTTTGAGCAGTAGCCTTTATTTTCATTCTGTAGTGTAATCAGGCGAAGACTTTGGATTCGTAGACAAAAAGGTGATGTCCCTGCCCTGCCGGGGTAGTTATTAGGAACGTTGTTCTATGTTTTGTTGAGGATGTTCTGGTAATTCGACCGTAAAGGTTGTGCCCTTTCCAACCACACTTTGTGCTTCAATGGTCCCGCTGTGGGCGTGGATCAACTGCTTTGTGATAGCGAGCCCGAGTCCGCTGTGAATTCGTTCGCTGCGCGATTTATCGCCGCGCCAGAAGCGATCGAAAATGAATGGCAAATCTTTGGGTGCAATTCCCAACCCTGAATCCTTAACCGCAATCCGCACGCTTCTTTCTGGACTTGAACCTATTCCCGTTTCAATGGAAATAGTCCCGCCATTGGGTGTGTGACGCAGTGCGTTTGAAATCAGATTGGAGAAGACTTGAGTTAATCTGTCATAATCCGCTGTGAGTTCCTGCTTCGGGTTAGTGATATCTATTTTCAAGTCAATGCTTTGGGATGTGGCTTGGGATGAAAAACTCGAACTGACATCATGGATTAGGTCCGCAATCAGGAACCTGATGGGATGAAGCGGCAACTGTCCCGTTTCGGCAAGGGAGAGGGTTTGCAAATCATTCACGAGGCGGCCAAGGAGTTTGGTTTCATCCAAGGTGTTGTTGATGTGTTCGGAGGTCGGTTCGTAGACACCGTCCACAATGCCTTCGAGATTCCCTTGAATGATATGAAGTGGTGTACGGAGTTCGTGGGCGATATCAGCGGTGAGATTGCGGCGTTGTTGTTCGGCACGCTCAAGTTCACCAACCATTTTATTGAAACGCCAGATCAGGTTACTGAACATGTCTGAATTGGTTTCCGGCACACGCACGGATAAGTTGCCTTCTTCGACTGCATTGATGGCGTTGAAGAGTTCTTCCAAGGGTTTACCGAAGCGGGTGTACAACGTGGCAACGGTGATAATGGCGAGTACGACAAAAACAAATGGCGCACCACAGAGCAGAAGCCAGATGTTCCTGACGCCGGAGTATTCCGAAAAGATAAGGTAGAGGGCTGCGGCGCCACCGCCAACAAACAGGCAAATGGCGATGATGATGAAAATCAGGATCGGCACAAAACGGTAGGAACGGCGTTCAGGAACAGAAGTAGACATAATGTTGATCTTTGATATTTACCTTTTACCGTTCAGTAAAACTGTCCATTCGCTGAAAATTATTTGAAATCACGAATTTGCTGATAAGCTTGGTGAATGACCATCGAGCCGATAATCACCTCCGAACGTGTTGACGACTTTCCATTACTACTGGCAGTCATGCTCCAGCTAGGACTACCAGCCATTTTCGACCATCACATCAAACGACATGGGCTGCATCAAGGGCTGAGTTGGGGCTGGATTGCGAGTATTTGGCTGGCGCATATCCTGACCAAGAGCAATCACCGCAAGCAGCCTGTGCAAGCCTGGGTCAAACAAGCCCACGAGACGATTGAAAAGATCACCGGACAGACCGTCCGCGATTTGGACTCCACCGATGTTCGTCTGACGCTCTTGTTGCGCCGTTTGAGCAAACCGGAGATCTGGCAAGCAATCGAGAAGGAGTTAGGCCAGAACATCCTGCGGGCCTTTGACTTGAAAGCCAAACAGGTAGGCTTGGACGCAACCACGGTTTCAGGCTACCATGCAGGCGGCGAAGAGAGCCTGTTCCAATATGGGTACAGCAAGGACGACCCAACGTTGCGGCAAGTCAAGGTGATGGTAGCCGCACTTGACCCGTTTGGACTGCCTTTGGTCAGTCAAGTGGTGGCAGGTGACGTTGCAGACGATCATTTGTATCGGCCAGCCGTAGATCGGGTTCTACAAATCATTGACGGAACAGGTCTGCTGTTTGTCGGCGACAGTAAAATGAGCGCACTGGCAACTCGGGCACACATCCACCGTTTGGAGCAACACTACCTGTGTCCAATGGCGCAGACTGGAGAGACCGCCAAAGAGATGGAGGCATGGGTCGAAGCCGCCAACAGCGGTGTTCAACCATTGCAACCGGTCTACATCAAGAACGAGAAGGGCAAACGGATCTTGCTGGCTGAAGGATATGCCTTTGAACGTGCTGTGCTAGCCAAACTGGCGTCTGGCGCAGCGTCCGCCGCAGAGCAGGAGCCAACCATTGAATGGACGGAGCAGGTCTTTGTTGTGCGTTCCGAAAACTTTCGGAAGAGTCAACTCAACGGCTTGGAAGGACGGCTACAACGGGCCACTGCCAAACTCTTGGCGCTCACACCGCCGCCTGCGCGCGGCAAACGCCAGATCCAGGAGGAAGCCGAGTTGGTCAACGCTGCCACAGCCATCCTCAAAGCGCATAACGTGGCAGATTTCCTGACCTACACCTTTGACCGTCAGGAAAAGCGCCAAACCAAATATATCGGGCGCGGGCGTGGCAACGCCAACCGTCCGACCCGTGAGAGCGTCTCTGTGCGCTACCAAATCCTGACCGTTACCCGCCCAGCAGCAGCTATCACGGCGTTTCAGAAAACGCTCGGTTGGCGTGTCTATGTCAGCGATGTCTCAGCCACACAACTCAATTTGAAACAAGCCGTGCTGGTCTACCGAGACGAATGGATCATCGAGCACGGTTTTCATCGCCTGAAAGGCGCGCCGCTGTCGTTAGACCCGTTGTTTGTCAAAAATGACGACCAGGTGGTTGGACTGACCAACTTATTGAGCCTGGCCGTGCGAATGCTGACCTTGATCGAATTTGTCGTTCGCCGCAATCTTAAACAAAACAAAGAGAAGTTGACTGGCTTGCTTGAAAACAATCCTAAAATGGGCATTGACAATCCGACCACCGAACGACTGCTCAAAACCTTTGATGAAATAACGCTAACCACTGTGCATCTGTCTGACCGCATCCTCCAGCACATCACGCCGCTGACAACTTTACAAACGCGCATTCTGGAGTTACTTGGTTTATCCGCTGCCGTTTACACACGACTAGCAGAAAATTAATGAAAGTCATTTTGCTTTCAGCGAATGGACAGGTAAAACGATAACCAATTCCATATACCGTTTCGATGATGGATTCGCCCGAGGCAATTTCAAGCTTCTTGCGCAGGTTTTTGATATGTGAGTCGACACTGCGATCTGTACTGGACGCGATACCGTGCAGGTCTTCGAGTAGCTGCTCGCGGGTGAGGATTTGACCTGGACGACTAGCCAAGAGATATAGTAACTTGAATTCATTAGGTGTTAGTTTGATGGGGGCGCCGTTGAAGTTGACAGAATGTTTTGCCAAATCTATTTCAAGCCCGTGTGTTCGGATGTTTCCAGGTGTTTTGACTTCACCCTATGTTCTGCGCAGGAGCGCCCGAACACGCGCAACCAATGCGCGAACCGAGAATGGCTTGGTGATATAGTCATCCGCACCGATTTCGAGGCCGGTGACCTGGTCGATCTCCTCGGACAGGGCTGTGAGCATGATGATCGGCACATCGCTTTCGCGGCGCAGGATGCGGCACACTTCGCGTCCGTCAAGGGTGGGGAGCATGAGGTCCAGGATGACGAGGTCGGGTTTTTCGCGGCGCGCAGTTGCCAGCGCGGATTGACCGTCGCCTGCGGTTAACACTCGGAATCCGTTTTTCTCCAGATAGTCGCGGGCGAGGCGGGCAACCTTGGGTTCGTCGTCAACGAAGAGGATGAGCTGGGACATGGGGTGAGTATACGGGATTAAGGTGGAAAGATGATAGATGGATTTCGCTCTCGTTTTATCTCATGGTGAGGATAATCTTCCCTTTGGCATGTCCTTCTCCAAGATACCGAAGCGCTTCCGCAGCCTCACTTAACGGATACCGCCTATCGATAACGGATTTTACGTTGCCTGCTTCAAAAAGTTCTTTCATAAAAACCAGATCTCGTTGGCTTCGTTTCGCCGATACGCCACTCATTGTCTTGCCGCCGGTTTCTGACATCAGTGAACCCATGAGCATAGACTGGAAGATTTGAGCCATGGAACCTCCAGCCATTATATAAATACCCTTGGGAGTTAAAGTACGCTTATAGGCTGAAAGCGAATGATATCCGTTTGCCGCAAAAACGAGATCATACTGCTGACTACTTTTGGTGAAATCTTCCTTGGTGTAATCAATTATATGGTCTGCCCCAATCGAGCGCGCCTGCTCCAAATTCCTGGTACTGCACACAGCTGTGACTTCAGCGCCGAACGATTTGGCGATCTGTACCGCAAACGTTCCCACCCCACCTGATGCGCCATTAATCAAAACCTTTTGTCCCGCCTGAATCTGCCCTTCATCGCGCAGACCTTGCAGGGCAGTGACCGCCGCCATAGGTATGGCAGCTGCTTCATCGAACGATAGATTAACCGGTTTCAACGCCAATGCATTTTCAGGAGCACATGCGTACTCGGCAAAACCGCCCTTTACCATCCCAAAGATCTCATCATCTGGCTGAAACTGCTTGACATTTCTGCCAACCGCTTCAATCCGACCCCCTATGTCAGCGCCAAGTCTGGTGTATTTGGGTTTGAGCATCCCCCCACCCATCAGGCGAATCAAGAATATGTCCGCTGTCAGGAAATGCCAGTCATATGCATTGACGGACGCCGCATGAATCTTTATCAAGACTTCATCTTCCTTGGGCGTAGGTTTTTCAATCTCTTCAATCTTCAAAACTTCGGGGGGACCATATGATCTGTAGACGGCGGCTTTCATAATATTATTCTCCTGATAGTTGGTTTTGGTTTATATCCCTACTGTACCAACCAACTGTGGATGAATTATGGATGAGCCTGTCAGGGATTGTGGAGGTTTTTTCGTCATGTGGTTTACAGGAGTGGGTAGATATGGACAATGCTTGGAAGCAGAAAATGCTTGAAATAGCCTCAGAATCTCAGCCGTAAACTAATATTTTGTTGGACAGCCTGCCTATTTTGAATGACATAAAGACTGTTATACTAGTCGTTTTGCAAAGTTAAACTTGACATTTTTACGGGTGTGTGCTATCCTTTTCCTAAAGGATGAAGATGTTGAACGGAATTACCCTTAAAAATCGTCTGAAAGTTGCCCGTGCTGAGAAGAACATTTCTCAGGAAGAACTTGCCAATCTTGCTGGGGTAACCCGACAAACGATTAGTTCAATTGAAACTGGACAATATTGTCCTTCGGCTCTTTTGGCATTCCAGTTGGCAAAAAAACTCGAAAAGTCAGTTGAAGAATTATTTTTCCTATTAGAAGGAGATGAAAAATGAACAACCAATCTGTATCCCGTGATGAACGCACTACCTCAGTTGAAAATAAAAGTTACCGTATTGCCTACCTTGTGATGTCATTTGGTCTATTAGCCAGCATAGCATACCGAAGTTTTGTTTTACAACAGAGTAGTTGGGATTTGCTGGCATTAGTAATTCTGGGCGGGGTGACGGTAACTCTCTATCAAGGAACCAACAAAGTGCTTTCCCGCCGTTGGATCACGACAACTGTCGCTACTTTATTTGTGGCTCTTATCCTTGCAGCCGCATTCATAATGATATTCCGTTAGCACCTTGCCTTTTTACATGTAAGAAGCACATATGGCCCATTTCAATAACATTGACGTGGGCCATTATTTTTTAAAGTTGCATATTATCGCTCCGTTAATGCCAGGCGTATTCCGAGACCTATAAGAATGCCGCCAGCTACGCGTTGCAAGAATTGAGTATAGAGTGGTCGGCGCGTTAGCCATCCGCCGACAGTCCCAGAAGAATATCCAACCACGAGCAAGAAACAAAGTCCCATGATGCCAAACGTCAACCCCAAAATAACCATTTGCAGTGCAATGTGACTGCTCCCTTTATCAACAAACTGTGGCAGAAAAGCCAGAAAGAAGATCGCGATTTTGGGATTGAGAACATTTGATAGCACACCCTGCCAAAAAAGCGCATGGGAGTTCATGACCGAAGTTGGTGATGGCATGCTGAAAGTGCTTTTGTCTCGCCAAGCTTTGATACCCAGATACAGTAAATAGGTTGCACCAGCAAACTTGACCAGGAGAAAAGCGAAAGCCGAGGATTGGACGATTAGCGTCAGCCCGAGTGCGGCGGCGGTCGTATGGACCAGAATCCCACAAACGACGCCAATTGCGGATAACATACCCGCCTGGCGCCCATGAGCCATCCCGCGGGTAATCACATAGAACATGTCGGGGCCTGGGGCAATAATCAATGCCCACGAAATGCCAATGAACAAAGCAAATTTCGTTGGTTCAATCATCTATGCGTCATACTCATTCGAGACACAAATGGGCGGGCGTGGACAAGATTTGCGAGCAGTACAAACTCGAAGCCACGCGTGCGCGCAATGCCTGAAAGTGACAACGAATCCCACCAGTTTGGGGCGTGCCTTGCTGGTCAGCCTTCTGCCTGGATAAATGCTGACTCTTGATATATATCAACCAGTTGGTAACTTTTATAAATTTCATTCCAATCCCATAACTAACCCCGTAACCGTGGCAATTGTGTTTATAAAAATGTGAAGAGCGGCTGAACTTTGCCACCCCTTTTGCTTGGCTACTATCCCGCAAATAACGCCAAAGGCGGCCAATGTTAGAAATCTACCCCAAGATGCATCGACTAGAACATGCTTAAACGAAAAAAGGACAGACGTTATCCCTATTGCCAAGGGTGTTGGCAAGATGCGAAGAAAACGAGCTTGAGCTATTCCGCGCCAAAGATACTCTTCTGCAATGGGTACAAAAAAACCATTTACCAAAATAAGCGATAAGACTGTCATGATAGGAGCAAGATCAATCAGCCAGATGATTGAGTTTTGATGGGGACTGACTACCATCGGCAAAGTGAACCTACCCCAGAACAACTTATCAAAAAAGGGGAGGATTACAATGCTTAGAACCAGAAGTATGAACCAAAACGTAGAATTCCAAGATCGAGCACTTGCTTGGATTGCCTGCCAAATGCCAGCCAATTCTTGTGGCCAATCTGTTTTCATCACCTTGCCAATTCCGACGAGTAAAAGAAAATAAGCCATAAACAAGGAAATCATGTCATTGACATGGAGGGTACCAATGGTAGGCATCCAAAAGAGAACATAATGCCGAAAAATATATTCACCAACGATAACAAGACTAATAACCACCAGTGCCAAACTCAGATCTGGTAGAACAGATGCCGACTTCGAGATAGATAGGTCAGTTTTCATCATAAGTTATTCATTTTCCTTCCAAGTAGCAGCCCAATGGATTGTGCTGTTTTTGGGGCACCCTTGCCGGCATACGGCAATCAATACCAGCGGGTGGTCGTACGTGGACAATGCAGACTCTTTATTGCTATTGAATTTTGTTCTTGTATAGATCTACTGTGTATTATGGGATTGAGGTTGGTGTAGCTGTGCAGAGTAGCGGTGGAGTTGGAGTCGGCGCAAGAAAGGGTAGCGTGTTGTTCTCCTCGCGCTCGACTACTTGATTCATTGAATTGGCAGTCGCCTCATACCGCCCACTCGGCGTGGTACCTGCAAAGTGTAATTCAATGTGTTGACCAGGTGCCAACCCATCCTTGACCTCTTGTCGTGTGCCATTCATATCCACTACAAAGGCTCCGGCGCTGACCAAGCCAATGTTTTCAACCACCACACGGATCCCATAAAGTGAGTAGGCCACGACACAATTACTCTGCCTGCCTTCCATTTCAAGATACATGTTTTTGATAAGGGTGTGTTTCATTTGAGTTGAGTTGAAAGTCACGCTTTTCTGGTAAAGTGAGTTTGAGCCAACCACTTCTGGAGAAATCACATGACCTTCAACTCACAAGAGATTATACAAGATGTGCGCGCAGAATTCGAGCAGCTATTGGATTTTGTCACAGGAGAACAGGCGCGCACGGCGCAGGCAGACAATATTGAGCGAGGCTTATTCAAAATGCTGTTGAAACTGGGCGCAAAACTATTACAACTATTTTTTACCATGCGCTCTGAGATTTGTTCACGACAAGCAGTGCAGAGCAAAAACGGACAGGTATTGCCATACCAGCGTGATACTGAGCGCATATATTTCTCGATCTTTAACAAGGTGTTCATCGAACGTCCATACTTTTACCAACCAGGAGTTGGTGCACAAATCCCATTGGATGCTGAATTGGGTTTGGGTGACGACAGTTATTCCGATGTGTTGCGAGAAACCACAGAATACCTTGCGGTCTATCATGGGTACGGTGGTTCCAACGCCGATTTCATGGAGCGCTTATTCGGTTTCAGTCTATCTACGCGGGCGTTACAACAAAATGTTGCGGAAGATAGTGAGAGTGTGGAAGCGTATTATGCTCAAAAGTCGCCGCCCTGCCCTGAAAGCGAAGCCGAAATTCTGGTCATTCAGGCAGATGGCAAAGGTGTTCCGATGGTGCTGGAGGCAGAGGAAGTGGCTGAGGCGCAGGTACGGCTTGGTAAAGGACAAAAGCCTGGGCATAAAAAAGAGGCCCTGGTCAGCGCAATTTACACGATCCCAGCCGCGCCGCGCACTCCATCAGAAGTGACCGCCAGTTTCTTCAAAGAAAACCAGCCTGAAAAGAGCTTCAAAAAGGATGCCAAGCCAAAAAACAAGTATATCTGGGCCACCCTGGATGGAAAAGATGTTGCACTCTCGCGTCTGAGCATACAAGTGGCGTTGCGTGAAAGCACGCATATCCTACACAGAGTTGCTTTGTGCGATGGGTGTGAAGCCCTCCAATCGCGCATTGTTCTCCAATTTCAGGACTTTATTCTGATCCTGGACTTTGTGCATGCGAACGAATATCTATGGGACGTCGCCAATAGTTTGCTGGGCGAAGCCAGCGAGCAACGCTTGGCATGGGTCACAAGCCGCACGCTCCAAATCCTATCTGGACAGACTGCACAAGTCATTGCAGAATTGCCCCAGATTGCAAAAAACAAAAAAACGAAAATGGCGCAAAGAACACAACTCCACAAAACAGCCAACTACTTTGAGCGCAACTTGCCTTACCGGGATTATCAAACTTATCTGGCCAAGGGGTATCCGATCGCAGCCGGCGCCATCCAAGGCGCTTGTCCTCACTTTGTTAAAGATCGCTTTGAACTGTCTGGCATGCGTTGGCTGCAAACCGGCGCTGAAAACTTGCTGCGCCGGCGCGCTGTGGCTGAAAACGATGATGGGGCCGCATACTATGCTTATCGCAGGGAACAACGACAACTCCGTTTATACAGACGATCTGTACCCAACATGCCAGCCCTTGAATCCCAAGCCATAAATTCTCGGCCCGTCCTCCGAGCGCTTGTCTCAAGCAGGCGCACCAAGCCTAGCCTGTTACCTTTGGCCGTCTGATTACTTTATAACTCAAATGAAATGCACCCTTTTGATAATCAGGTCAGGCCCTGATGTGAGTTCTAAAGTAGTTGCGACAACAGTGTCGGTAGGGGTTACCGTGTCTGCGACCATCATTGTTTCGGAAGGAATAGGAGCCATTGTTGGTGAAGCAGTAGAGGTATCTAATCCATCTCCAAATTGCAATGGCAGGCAGGAAGCAACAGGCGTTGCAGTGGCTTCAGAAAAGGTGGCGCTGTTATTGCTTTCGTTGCTCTCAACAATGATGTTTTGTGGGTCAGCGATCACTGTATATGCTCCGCTCGATGCTTTCGCAACGAAAGGCATGGATATGCTTTGAAGCGGGTCCAAAGTCCCAATGTGAACCTCCTGCCCTGTGTTGGTTTCGGCAAGTGTCACATCAGGTGCAGGGGCGTTGCCTTGATTGACAACAGTTACGTTGAAGCCGTAATAGGGAAGACACTTTCCATTGGCGTCAACCATGCTTACATATGCAGAAGTTATTGCTAGGTCAGGGAGCGATAATATGTTTGTGGGCACAATTTCTGCGCTTTGAAAAGGCAAATTGACAATAACAAGCACAACAACCAATGCAATCGCCAATACACCGCCGCCGATAATCGCAAACATTTTATTCATGGGAATCCTTCGTGCTGAAATAGATTGGACGCCATTGTCCGCGGTTTTACCATTCATTTCAACTGTGGATTTCCCCAATCGCAAAACCGCCTCCGTTCTGGAATTTACCTGAAGTTTTTTGTAAATTTTCTTCAAATGATATTCAATGGTACTTGCCGAAATACCGAGTACCAGAGCCATTTGTTTATTGCTTTTGCCCTGCATGAGGAGTTCCGTTACTTCCTTTTCACGTTTACTGAACTGACTGTTATCACTCATTTTTTGATTGTACTTGGAATATGTATTGTGCGAAGCCGCCCAATTATGTAATGGATTCGCCGGGTATCGGTAAAACCGATTGCAATAATTAATAATGTGCCTGTTGTTATTGCCGATTGATAAGTGCCGGTGCAAATTCAGACAGGTGATTGCATAGGGTAGACAACTCTGCTTCATTTTTGTAAGTGACCAATTCAGCATTTGGCAACAGGGCCATTGCTTTACGCACTGCTGCCAGGGGGACGTTTCGATCCTGCTTGCCATGAAATACCTTGAGATGCATTTGGATTTCTTCCAGATGAAAATCCCAATCGCTGACGTAGTGGTGCATATCCCAGACAGCGCCTTTTGTTCCCTGAGCCATAGCCTCGCGGGTCATTTGCATCAGACGATCCACACGGCTGGGTGGTTCCGCCAGCACGGCATAGTCTGCAGCAGGCATTATCATTTTGAACTGTGCCAGAGTCTGTTCGGATTTGTCTTTGGGTGAGCCGGCCATCATTTTTAGAAAGATCGGTAGCAGGATGGGGCTCTCCTGCTAATATTCATGAATAGATGGTTGACGGGAGGCAGGTTGTCGAGTGCTTCGGGCCGGTTTATTTGCCAGCCGCCCGAAACGATCACAACCACGCGAAGCCGTTCAGGAATTTTGGCTGCACAGGCAGCTGCATATCCGCCGCCATCCGAGGTACCCATGCTGGAAAAATGATCCAGCCTCAGGGTGTCTGCCAGGACCATCATATCTACGGGGGGCCAATCAGAAAATCCTCGCCTGCGTTGGAAGTCGGATTGGCCATGCCAGGACGGTCAGGGGCAATGATACGCAAACCGAATTGGCTAAAGACTTCATCCCCAATGAGCGTTGGCTCGAGTTTTGAGGCCGGTGAACCATGAAAACAAAGCACAGGATATCCATCTGGCTTGCCGAATTCAGCATAAGTTAATCTGCGATCATCAGGAAGTATGGTTGTCCCTTTTCAAAGGGGTTCCCTATTATTTGGAAGTTCACTTCCTTATGCGATTGAGGTATTCTATATAAATAATTGTATATCTGCATCGGCGGCATATTCAAGGAAAGTTGCCGCGCCGCCGATCTCTGCCTGAGGAATGAAGTCTTCGCGTTTGAAGCCGAAGACATCCATCGTCATCTGACAGCCAATCAGACGCACGTCAAAATCAATGCAAGCTTCACGTAACTCTTCGACCGTGGCAATGCCCACTGAAACAAAGAGCAGGCCAAGGGTTAAGGGCGAAGCGGAGAATTTATCCTTGATAAAAACTCCCATCACGCTGTTGACTCCATCAAAACTGAAGTTGAACAATGCGACGATCACAAGGATCATTCCCAGCCCGGGCTTTAGCAGCATCTGCACGACAGATACAAACGGATTGAAATCGTTCAAACTCATCCGAGACCTGACTCGTCGATCGACAGGCAACAACTCTGGCAAAATGAAGTAAATCAATACAGTGCTGATCAGTGCAACTATACCGGCAAGATAAACCGGCGCATTCAAATTCCATTCACCAAGCGCGCCACCCAAAACAGGTCCAAGAATAAAACCAATGCCATAGGCCATGCCAAGCAGAGTAAAGTTCTTGGCACGTTCCTCAGGCTTTGAAACATCGATGATGTAAGCGGACGCGGTTGAGATGTTGCCGCCTGTGATGCCATCAATGAGCCGTGAAAGAAAGAGTACCCACAGCGCACCGCCGATGCCGAAGATGAAGTAACCGATCGCAGAGCCAAACACACAAATGAGCAACACTGGACGGCGTCCCACACGGTCGCTGATCTTGCCCAGGGCAGGGGCGGCGAGAAATTGCGCGCCTGCGTAAATGACCGTCAGCATGGTGACCATCAGGGCATCACCGCCAAATTGCTGCACAATATAAGGCGCAACAGGAAAGATAATGCTCATGCCGATCACATCCATCAACATGATAAAGAAAATGAGGCGAAGCGCACGCTTCTTTGTTTGTTGATCGAATTTCATTCAAAACTCCTTTGGCGAAACAACGATTATTTATCCCGATAGTTGGGGCCACTCTTGCTCAGGATCCAGATACCCATGCAAACACCCAGGAACAGGATTCCCACGTTGATGGGGTTGAGCCACAGTTGAATTAAGTTTTCCATTTTCGTTCTCCTTTTTCAAATTTATTGATGTTTCGCATGATATTGATAAACGGTATGATTTGGCTTCACCCATCACGGGTGATTGAACGGGTGATTGGGGTAAGATTTAAAAGAAAAACGCCCTGTCGATTCAGGGCGTTCGAACTGGAAACCAAAAACTTATTGCGCGGTTGGTTTCTCGATATTTCCCAGGAGATAATCCGGTGGCAGTGGCTCGACCCTTTGATCTGTCACAAAGGTCACATCACCACCCGATTTCAGCATCACAGATTTTTCTCCACCGCCGATACGCGCCTCCCAATACCCGCCAATATCTTTCACGCGCAGGCGAGCGCTGGTCAGGTCAGCCACATGAAAACGCAGGTCGCTGCCCGCGCCAAAGGTGACATCATCCCCGATCATCGTCTGGCAATCGATCTTCATTGACCAGCCTGCAGAGGCATTACCCAAACAATACACGTTCTGTAAATTTACCTTCAAGCCTGCATACGCATCCACCTGACTCTGCACATTCTGCACGTCAATATCTTTGCCAGCATAGATCTTCAAATTCGATGCAAACGGCACAAGCACCTCACCGCTCCCTCCCATTTGAACCTCGATCACTTCTTCGTCAGTGTCATTCGAGCTCAAGAGATTGGGACGTTTAATCCGCCAATCGAACAACACGTGTTCGCCAACTGCCGCGCGTGCCCGTCCAATTTGCGATTCGGCTCGTCGTTCCAACGTGAGCCCCCATATACCCTTGGTATCCGCTGTCACCAGGTCACTGTAATGTCCCTTTACTGTCACGCTCGCTCCTACTTTGATAATAATTGTCTCATTCTTTTGTTTCAATATTGATCGTTGTGTCATTTCAAAATCCTGTTGTGAGTTATTGACCACATTCTAGTTCCAGTCAAAACTCTACGCTTCACCCTCTGCGGGTGATTGCATGGGTGATTGATCTCGATACGTGGCGCTTGCGGCACCACTACTCGACCGCCAATAAATTCACACCAATTTCAATTCGCGTGCCACCTCACGTGCCTCGTCACGCGATTTTACATTTAACTTTCGATAAATGCTCTTGACGTGTGTTTTGATCGTATTCGTGGAAACAACCAACTCTTTGGCAATGTCTGCATTGGATAATCCGGCGACGAGTAACCGCAGGACGCGCACTTCCTGACCACTCAACGCTTCGATCTGAACGTTGGAATTGGTCGCACCTCCGAGGAGCGTGGTCTCAGGGAAGGAATGCAACAAGGTCGTGGCAAACAAACTCAAGGTCCGATTGGGAAGCGAGGGAAGAGCTGTTTGGAGAAGTGCTGCCATGCGAGTCCCTTCATCCAAAAACGTACGACGGAATCCCTTTGCCTGTCCAATGGTGAGCGCTTCTACCAATAGTTCATTGGCCTTTGACAAATTTGAGGCCGCGTAATATGTCAATGCTCTCAAAATCAATGATTCAACTTGATTGCAGACACTTCCGTTTTGGGCAGAATCAATTTGCCAATCCTTGAGAGCATCAAGCGCCTCGTTGAATTTTTCCATTTCGATTTGAAGCCGCGCCAATGTGAAAGCTTCCTGTGCCCTTTGCATGAGAAAGATGCCACGACTTTCAGTAGAAATAATTTTCACCCACCAATCCAACGATGAAAGATCGCTTGCTCGAATTGCGAACAAAGCCTGTACGTTTTGCAACTCACGCAACAGGTTTGTGTTCTTGATTTCAGTTTCAAGTGCCTTTATGAGATGGCGTGCCTCAGCAAACTCACCTTTGACTGAAAGTAAACGGGCCAGTTGAATGGTCGCCTGCACCTGCAGCATTTCATTTGCACGCTGCTTTCCCAATTCCAAGGCGTGTGTTGCAAATTCTTCCGCTTGTTCAAGATGATTTCTTTCATAGGCAATACGCGCGAACTTCAATGATGCAATGCCCTGATCATCCAACATGGACTCTCCCCCCACTGCATCGGTCAGTATTTGTTGATTGAGTTCCTCTGCCTGCTCAAATTCAGCCTGCTGGTAAAAAACTTCGCTCAGCAATTGCAGGGCAGCCAACACTCCGTAAATATTTTGTGCTGCGCCCAAAAGTGCCCGCGCTTCAAGGACGAGGTCTTGTGCATCCAAAATACGACCTTCACTCAATGCTTCATATCCCAAAATAAGCAGGCTGTTCCCACGCCAGAACACATCAGATTCTGGAAGTTCAACCAATGATCCCCGTGCATGCTCGAATGCTTTCCGTAAATCCCCAAGCCACCAAAGGACATTGCCACGGAAGGAAAGCAACTGCCCCAGGTGTTGGCGAGCATCGTTCTTTTGCCATATCGATTCAGCTGCGCTGAGAAAAGGTTCTATCTCGTTAGCAGTGGCAGATGCAAACCGATCCCCCGAATACAAAATGATTTGAGCGTACGTAAAGCAGATCAACGGATGTCCAAGGATTTCATCTTGTGGAATATCACTTAACCAACGGTTGAGTGTATATAGCTCACGAAGATCATGGATCTCAATATACTTTTCGATCAGAGTCATTCCACGCTCAAAGTGATTAATGGACAACATTGTCTCGATCGCATCTTCCAACATCCCATGATATTCGTACCAAGCCCCAGCCTTTTCATGCAATGATTTGATTTCTGTTTCATCAAGAGCTTGCCTGGCGAGTTGCTGCATCGCTTCGGCAAATAAAGGATTGTAACGGTACCATTTTTGCATACTGCCGCGTTCAAGCAGGGATACAAATGTATTATCCCGCTCAAGACGATCAAGTATGGCAACACTGTCAGTCCTCTCGGTGACGGCATCGCACAACGAAGCATTCAGCCGCTTCAAGAAACAAGTCCTGAGCAAAAAGTTTTTTTCTTGTTTAGGCTGGTTTTTATATACTTCGTCAATCAAATAGTCAGAAATGTAACGATGAGACCCAGAAAATGTATTGATGAACTTCTCGGCATCTCCAGCGGATTTGCTTTGCACGGCTACAGCCGCCAGGCGTAACCCTGCAGCCCACCCATCAGTCTTTTGGATCAGTTCGGCAATTGCAGACGATGAAAGGTCTGTCTTCATTATCGACTTGAGAAACGATTCCGCATCCTGTTGCTTGAAGCGAAGATCATCCGCGTCAATTTCGATTAGTTCGTCTCGTGCCCGTAGAAGAGACAAAGGCAAGTCGGGATTTATCCGCGTGACAAGAACCAGATGAAACGATTCAGGCAGGTGTTGGATTAAGTAGGCAATTCCATGATTGATCTCTTTGGATGTGATCGAATGATAATCTTCCAAGACAAGAACAAATTGTTCATCAATTAACGCAAGTTCGTTGATCAACGGTGTGAGGAGCGCTTCGCCTATTGGAGGCTGAGTAGCGGTCAAAGCAGCGAGCGTGCTTTTACCAACAGATGAGTTCAAAGGCACGGATCGCCGAAACAACGTAAGTCCAGAAGCGAGACGGGTCGTTATCGTTCTCATCCAGGCTTACCCATGCCGAGACAGAATCCTGACGCGCAATCCACATACTGACCAGGGTTGTTTTCCCATATCCTGTAGGGGCAATAACAAGAGTTAACTTTCTGTCCAAGCCAGCGTCCAGACGTGTCAGTAGGTCACCGCGTTAAATCGATGATGCATGCAAGCGCGGTGGCATTAACTTTGCATGAATAAGATTTTCAACACTTCGAGGACTCTCGTTCCCAGTAGTACTCATAGGTTTTCTTATTATATTCGGCTTAAATGGATTTCCTTTAACTTCTTTGCCGAACGCATAAATCAATGAGATATATCTCTGTTTCACTGGAAGCTAAACAAAGATCGACGAGTTCCTATAGAGGCCGTTATGGACTTTTAGGATGGTAAACTCGGCAAATGCCGAGAAAACCATACCCAAGTGATGTAACTGACGAAGAATGGGCATTTGTTGCTCCATACTTGACCTTAATGAAAGAAGATGCTCCACAACGTGAACATGATTTGCGCGAACTTTTCGACGGTTTACATTGGATTGTCAGGACAGGTTCTCAATGGCAGTTGATGCTGCATGACCGGCCACCACGGTACACAGTGTATCAACAAGCTCAGCGGTGGATTGCCGCAGGAGTCTTTGAAGATATGGTTCATGATCTACGCGCCTTAATCCGTTTAGCAAAAGGCAAGGCAGAACAACCTGCGGTAATTTTTGACGGTCGCACGCGCATACGCGCTAGGCGGGCACGTTCATTCGGCAGATCGGCAAGTCTTCTGGATAAATGTTTCAGTTCACTTTTCAGGATATGCCGTTTCGTAATTTCAATGGCCGCCTCAGCAATCCCTAGACAAATGGAGGCAACGCCGAGGTTGATAACAGAGAGCACTGTCTTAAGCAACACTTCTATCCCTTCGCCCGGTTCAGATAGAACGCGATCCTGCGAAAGCACGACATCCTTGAAAACCATCGGAGCACTCACGTTACCTCGCATTCCTAGGGCTCCCAAGTTGATGACACACGAATGCCGGGATCATCTGCTGGCACGTAATAAAGTGTACTTTCCGTGGAATCCTTGCTTGCATACGAGCAGGTGATTACCACGTACCCATCTACATGACCAGCGCTAGTAACGAACGCTTTTGATGCATTAAGAGAATCCTGCCGTCCCGATGCTCCACCTGGCTCATAGGTGCCCAAAAGTGCGAGCGGGATCCAAATTCGCCTAACGCAAGAGAACTCATGTGTTCACCTTTCGCGACAGATCGAAGTAAATCCTCCGTCGGCGGGTCGGAGGCGGAATAGGTAGCTGTTCCTCCTAGATGTACAAGGTAACAAAGCGCGGTGGAAGAACATTCTCTGGCGATTTCCTCCAGAACAGCTACCATGGTACGTAGACCCTGTCCCATACCGCCTAATTCCGTGGGAACCAGCAAGGCCAAAAAGCCTGCTTTTCGTATTGCATCCATCAATTCTTTTGGATACCGTGCCTGGACATCAACATCTGCCGCGTGATGGGCGATCGTTTGTGCTGCTATAGATGGAATCTGTTCAATGGTGGAATGTTGTTCGTCTGTTAAATTATAGAATGTCAAATTCGCCTCCTTCTACGAACTGGTTTATGATCTCGCTTTGGTGTGTTCTCTACATTTTTAGTGGCTCACTTAATCGCCAAATCAAGTTGGCAAAGCTTCATCCCCATCAAAACAAACAACGCTTGCGGCCCGTAAGCGGTGTTCAGTCGTGCTTGCGAAACCATCCAAATATTCAGAATGAATCTGATCACCCATGCCAACGTGGAGCCATAGAGCCCACCAACAAGTGCTCCCGCAATACCACTCCAAAGATTCGCGCGCCAGTTATCGAGAACTAAAGCCAAGGGAAACGTGACAAGTAGGAATAGAGAAACCAAACCTGCTCCGAGGAACATTCCTTCCATCACGATAATAGCGATATCCTGAAGCTCACTTAACTTTTCGGATTGGACACGATGAAAGAAAGCCCAACCTATGATAGCAATTATGCTCGGCACAAGCAGGGTTTCAAGAGCGCTACCCATGGTCGCAGGAAACCATTTAATCATTGGACCAGTTACTGGATTGTCAAGAAGATGCCAGGCAAGTGCAAACCCACCGAATAAAAGCCCGAACATTGTAGCCACCATGAGTAGCCCTCCAAGCGCTTCAAGAATGGTTTTAATAATTCGCACAGAAAATGAATCGTTCCAAACATCTTCAAGGAATTTCTCATCGGTTGCCGCCAGCACTGCACCAAGAATGGGCCCACTGACTATTCCTGGAAAACTGGGAATCAAACCATGGACGCCAAGGGCTGCACCCGTTGTGGCACAAACGACTCCACCAAACAGCATTAGGTGTCGAGTTATACTTTCATCTTGGTCCAATTTTGTACACCTTTTCGTAAGATAAACTTTGTGCTTCCGTACGACTTTGGAAGTAATGACTTTGTTACCGATGGTAGGTAGAAATAACCCAGAAAAGTAAAACTGGAAAAGACATTAAGAAAAGCAAATATCCCTTTACAACTTATTTGAAATATCCGAATCCCACCGTAAGCAATAGAAAGATGAGAACCCCGAACCAACCAAACGGACCAACCACATGCCGAAGATTCGCGATCAAAGCCAGGACAAACCCGAGTCCATACAGTACAAATAGAGATAAAACTATGGCGCGTCTACCATCCAACTCCACGGCGTTTCTTGCCACCCAGGTCAGCACCGCGACAGAGATCAATGAAGCACCGGATAGCTGGCTAAAATAATCCATCGCTGGGGTGGTCTGCACGCTATACATGGAAACAACCTGGCTCGGTGCGAGCAGGAGTCCGATACCGAATAGTGCAGTCATGATTGTATTGACAATCATCAATATACTGAGTTTCATCTTGTTCCTCTATCTCTCGTATTCGATTATCTTGAAAGTGATTGCAGATATCTATATAGTGCTCTTAACTCCTCGTCTGTCATCTTTGCGAAAAAATCCCACGGCATGACATTCTTATCGATTGCACGCCCAGTTGGTGTAACACCGGTGCGTATGAAACTGATGAATTGATCCTCTGTTAAGCCATCTGAAGCAACAAGTGCCACGATGTTCGGTCCCGCTGGGGCCCCCGGCTCAATCGGTGAACCGCCGGTCAGATCAGGACCATGGCACATCCGGCATAGTGTGATTGACATCAGGTATCGTCCATACTCTGGGGTCGCTCCCTGTGCCGGTATTTCAGCAAACGGCGCAGTATGGTCAATCACCTCGGCTGAGAACAGAGGAATCCCTTCGCTGTCAAACACACCAAGCGGAACCATTATTCGACCAAGTAATTTCGGTTGAGTCTTGGGAATTTCATTGTCCACCGGTGGCACAGACTTGACATAGGCGATCACGTTACCCAAATCTTGTTTACTAAGATTGTGGAACACATCCGAGTGCATGATCATCAACCCTCGGCCATCCGGGCTGACCCCGTGTCGGATGGCCTTGATAAAGTCGGCATCGCCAAAGCTGTTGCCTATACCTCCTCGTCCACTGGTCAGATTCGGAGCAGAGAGTGTGACAATCATGGGCTCATCCTCAAGCACAGTGCCCTGCAACTGGTCTCCATGACATGCCTGGCAGACAGTTACAGCCTCCGCCAAATGCCGGCCACGGGCGATGGCTTGTTCATTTGTTGGTATTGGAATAGTTTCAACCTTGATGTTATAGTTTATATTAATCCGTGCAGTCCCCGCTACGTACAGCACAACTGCGGCTAATAAAATCAAGCCCAGCAAACCGCCTAGCAAAATGCCAATCCATCTAAGTATTTTCCTCATGTGCCAATCCTCCTTCAAAGTGGAACAGTTTATTAACCTTATGAAAGCGCTAAGACCTCCGCAACTTATGGAGTTCTTAGCGCTTTAGGATCAGAACGGTTTAAACATCATTAGCCATAAAATGATCAACACGCCGATGACTGAAGTACCCGTCATGATCTCTGGTTCTCTTCTAGCCTTTAAGTCAGTCCTGAATTTTTCGAGGCTGGATGGGTCAGCCTTGTTTCTGATGGCGCGTTCAGTAATGGCGTCCACAGCATTCAAGTAATTGCCTCCGAACCGCCTCATCACAGCCCAGATCAAGAGCATGATGCCCAATGCTGTCCATATCCAACCCTGCTTCCACCACGTGGACATGAAGCCCGCAACTGCGCCCGTGAGGACGATCAGCGAGTACGTAATGCGCAGGTTCCTTGAATTGTTATTCAGCATAAAGGAATATGTCACTTCAATCCCTTCGTAATCCTTTTGCTCGCGTAATTTGTAGGTTACGAAGATCTCCACAGCATGTTGAACGAGGAAAACAAAGACCACGGTCACATGAAGAAAGACAACCCAAGCATACATATTACTCTCCTAATAATTGTTTGCTTCAATAGTTGGCATGTGCCCTCCGAACCGGTATGTTTTTTTGATCAATAAGTACAATAAGCGGCAACGGAAGGAAAATGTTATATTTCCCCACAAGAGCACGATAAAAATCTAAAAGCATGAGTGCAACAATAACTTTTATAACATGTATTAACGGGTTGGTCAAATTTGATAAAGCAGTCATATGTAAGTCAATTGCATGGCTACAGATTCACCTCTATACCCAGATTACTACGCGTAGGGTGCAAAAACCTCATCCAAACGGTTTCGTGGTGAAATTAGAACTTGATCTCTTTGTTCAGACATGCAAGACTGATGGAAATAAAATCAACCCACAATGGCTATCCGCAAAAAGTCTCACCGTTGACATCAGAAACATCACTTATAAACGCGAATATTGATCTTCCCAGATGATTGGGAAAATGTATGAGATCGTACTTGATCGGTTCTTAGTTAATATACCTGGAAGATCGAACCGGTGCCCGGTAGTAATCATTGATGATGCCACCCAGCACTTTTCGCTTTTGAACAGCACCACTCCCGACCGGTTGCCCACGTGGCAAAGGTATCCCCTGCCCTATTCCCTGATGCGGACGAGCTACATTGTAATAACCTTCAACACACTCATGCAGTACGCTACCAAGATGTGTTTCGTTCAAGATCAGGATGTGATCAAGACACTCTTCTCGAACCGTCCGTACCCATCTTTCCGCGAACGCGTTGGCATTAGGTGCTTGATATGGGGCGTGGATGACATGTAAGCCTTCGGAACAGAATACTGCATCAAATCGATCTGTGAATTTGGTGTCGTTGTCATGGAGCAGAAAGTGAAACTCAGCTTTCTCGTCCTCAAGTTTCCAGATCAACTGTCTGGCTTGCTGTATCGTCCACGCTCCAGTTGAGTTTGCCGTGATTCCCGAAATGTGAACACGGCGTGTGTCTAGTTCAATGAAGAAGAGCACATACAATGTTCTCAACCTGATGGTTTCTACTGTGAAGAAGTCTGTGGCCAGAAGCTGTTCTTTGTAATGTGCCATCAAATGTCGCCAACCGATAGAGCCGCCACGAACCGAAGCTGGCAAGATATCGTGCTTTTGAAGTATGTTCCTGATGGTTGTGCGCGATACTCCGAAACCCAACTTGAGCATTTCCCCTTCGATCTTGCCATATGCCCAGCGCGGGTTCTCGTTGGCTAGGCGCAGGATTAGTTTTTCAAGTTCCTGGTCGATAGGCGATCTACCACCTTTATGCTTGTGGGGGAAAGTCCATTTCCTCCGAACGAGTTCTCGATGCCAGCGAAGTACCGTTTCCGGTTGAAAGATACGGATGATGTCAGTCAGTTTTGAAGTTGAACGCTCAGGAGCATCCTGTCAACACAATCAGCTCTGATGATCTGGTTACGTTTCCGCTCAAGAATATTCAATTGATGCCGCAGGAGGAGGATCTCCAGCTCTTTTTCCTGATCAGAACGGAAACCAAGACGGAACAAGGTCAGAAAAACTTTGAAGATGTTTGCCAGAATGTACCACCACATCGATCTACTCCACTGTTTTCAGGATAGTTACATTCTAATGGATAGAAGAATTCCCCGATTTTTACAGAATGTTGTTTGGGATGAGGTTTTTGCACCCTACGCCGTCGGGACCGCCAAATGTAAACAAAAAATCGACCCGAAATCGGTCGATTTTTTGTTATTTTTGTATTGGTCAGAAATAGCCCGAACACAAATTCTGGCGCTTTGAGCAATTTCTGCGGTGAAATCACCTTTGTTTGGTTCGGAGATTGCCTAAAAAGCTAACAATGAGACTGTTCGCCCTTTATCTGATGATTACAATTTTTTGTTATTTTGCTCCAAAACACATCGAAATAACAAGCCCCATAGTAGTTACGCGTCGCGAACTCCAAGAATGAACATTTTTTATCGAACCCGCGATCCAAATCGCTAATTGCATCCACCATTCCTTTTACATTCGAGAGATAGGCATTCCTCTCACCAGCTTCACTATCACGTGGACCGATAACGTGCCCAGAGCATGAACAGAGCAAATTCACGAGATATAATTGAACTATGAGACACGTATCCACGAAACAAGGTGACCAGCTCGTGAACGCCCTGCATGCGTTGGGAGTGCATTTTCTTATGGGTGGCAAAGAGTTCTGATAATTCCTTGTACAGGCAACCCGCCCGCTTGATCTCAAAACTGGCCCAAAGTGATGAAGCACGGCTGAGGCTTTCGCTGATTCCGCTCTTTCTCGAACATCCAGAATACGCGTCACATGTTCGCAAAGTGGCAAAGAAACTTGACCCTTCAGCACGATTGACTCTGCAATGTTATTACAGCGCAGCAGTTTGGTTGGCAAAAAAACACCAGATCAAAAGTGCATCTCTACCCGATCATTTCTCAAAAGAACTGCAGCTGACGCCCGTGGATGATCCTGAAGAAAACCTGCGTGCACTGGCAAAACTTCACAAAGAAGCAAGCGGATCGTTGACAAATTGGCTTGGGACTTATCAACATGCTGCACAGGTGTGGCTAAAGGGTTTGGAAATGAAAAACGGGTGACTACATGGACATTGTAGAAATTCAATCTATATTGCAGAAGTTAGGAGAGCGCGTTCCCCCATGATCCAGCCTGATTCTGGTGGGTGGAAGTGCCTTGGCGCTGCTCGGTAATCAACGCCAGACGATTGAGATCGACTTTGTGGGAGATGATGTCAATCCTAATCAGCTTCACAAAACCATCTTACGAGTTGCAAAGGAACTAAAGATTAGCGCTGAACCTGTCCCATTGAATTGATTTGTCCTGCTCCCAAAAGGCAGTGAAGAACGAATCATTCGTATCGGGACATTTGGAAATCTGGAAGTCTTCGTAGTTGACCCATATAGTATTGCTCTCAGTAAATTGGATCGCGGCTTAGATACTGACCTGGCTGATATTGTTTTTCTGATACGGACGGGGCGACTCAATTTTGATGACTTCGAGCGCATGGTCAGGGATGCCTTGCCTCATGCAAGCAAATACGATTTCAATCCCGATATCCTAGAACATTTGCAAGAACTTAAAAGCCGCCTGAAATAAGTAAACCACCTGCGTGCTATAATTAAATTATCCAATTCACTGAGCACTCAAGTAGTTACGCGTCGCTGTTTCTAACCCCGTCGGGACCGCAGAGTTGTTTCCTAAGCTTATCATACACTGGATTGATAGGGCTCCCCTCTCAGCTGGTAAGACTAAGGAACAACAAAAAGACCGCCCTTTTTGGTCGGTCTTTTTGTTGCCTCAAGCCATTTCAGCATTAAATTAAATCTCTTTCTGGTTACGCTCGGCATTCCTGATAAATGGTGCTGTTCAATTGGATCATCTATCAACAACTAACAAATCGTTCTCATGACGATTACACTCGCAGACGATACCCCACCCCCGGCTCAGTGACTAGGTAATGAGGACGCGCGGGATCAGGTTCGATCTTTCGCCGTAGGTTACTGATATTGACTCTCAGGAGATGCATCTCACTTTCATAAGCCGTGCCCCAAACTTGTCTCAGTAATTGGCGGTGTGTAAGCACCTTGCCTGCGTTTTTTAAAAGCAAACGGAGAATATCATATTCCGTTGGGGTGAGCGAAATTTCTTGTTCATTGACTGTCACCAATCGCCGCGATAGATCCATTATCAAATTCTCAGCTTGCAGCACAGGTTCATCGTGTTTGCTTGCGAGCCGCCGCATTGCAACGCGCATACGCGCCATGAGTTCACCTGTGCCAAAGGGTTTGGTCAGGTAATCATCCGCGCCTGCATCGAGGGCGGCGATCTTGTCATTCTCAGCTTCACGAACAGAAAGGATGATGATAGGCGTCTGCGACCACTCACGTAATCGCCGCGTGACTTCGACACCGTCAAGGTCGGGCAAACCCAAATCGAGAATGATGATATCGGGTCTATCACTTAAAACCGCGCTGAGGGCTTCTTCACCGCTCGCGGCTTCATAGACGGAGAATCCCTGCGCGCTTAATGCGGCGCGCAAATAACGCCGAATCGAGTTCTCATCGTCCACCACCAGTACGCGTTGACTATTTTCTGTCATAGGTTATTCATTGACCTACGCAAAACGTCCCAAAAGTTTTTGTAATCGGGTTCAGGTTATTGCCTAAACCTTAGGGACGGTGCGTAACATCTATTATTCAGCAGATTTCAATGGTAATTCAATTTGAATAATCGTTCCAACACCATCGCGCCTGAGGGCTTGAATATTGCCGTTATGCGCTTCGACAATTCCCTTGCTAATGGATAGACCCAATCCTGTCCCGCTGATACTTTCGGGGCGCTGGACTCGGTAGAACTTGTCAAAGATGCGCGTCAGGTCTTCGGGCGGGATGCCCTCCCCACGATCCGCGACAGTGACGCGTGCATTATCCTTGTTCAATTCCGCAGAGACTTCAATGGCGCAATATTCAGGCGAATACTTGACTGCGTTATCCAGCACGTTGACCAGCACCTGTATCATCAAGGTAAAGTCCATTGGCACGAGTGGAAAATCATCCGGCACATTCACCTGCACCTGGCGATGTGCAATGCGCTTGCCAAGTTGATCCAGAGCTGTACCAATCATGTCCTGAATATCACCAGGCTCAATATGGAGTTTGATCGCGCCACTTTCGATGCGTGTCATGGAAAGCAGATTGCCAACGAGTTGGTTCAACCGATCTGCTTCCTCACGGGCAGTGACGATCAGACTCCTGCGATTGACATCATCCAAATCTTCAGCTTGTTCGTCCAAACTGGTGAGCGCGCCCGTGATGGAAACCAACGGTGTACGAAGATCATGCGACACCGAGTTGAGCAAAGCTGTTTGCAATTTTTCCGTGGCTTGAAGTAATTGCGCCTGACGTGCCTGCTCTGCAAATTGGACGCGTTCTATCGCAAGTGCGGCTTGGCTGGCAAAGGCTTCCATCAAGCGTCTTTGCTGTGGCGTAAGATCAGGACCCGAAGGTTCAGGACCCTCCACACCCAGCACACCTACAATCCCTCGAGCGGTTTTTAGTGGAAGATAACGAAAGTGAGCGGAAGGCAGTGTGTTGGTATGGCGACCTGCCGGGACGCCGTGTCGATACACCCAATCTGCCACTGCGATTTCATCTTCATCCAGTTTCAAATTTGTGCTCGCCAAACGTGAGACAAGGAGTCCATTCTCGGAAAGCAATATGGCGGTCTTTCTTTCAAATGTTTCCTCTACGTGCTGAATCAAAATATGCAAAATGCCATCCAGTTGGCGCGCAATTGCCAGGTCACGGCTGAGAGCGTAGAGCTCGGCAGTCTCCGCTTCGCGTTGATGGGCAGCATCTGCTTGTTCACGAGCGCGCGCTGTTAATTGACTGATCACAATGCCGACAAAAAACAAAGCAATAAACGTGATGATATATTGCGTATCTGCAACCACAAATGTCAAGTAAGGCATGACGAATAGGAAATCAAATGCCAGCACGCCGAGAACGGAGGCGAGAATCGCGGGTCCGCGCCCGAGATAGATCGCCGCGACAACGACCGTGAGTAGGTAAAGCATTACGAGATTCGTTGGTTCGATGCGTCCACCGATTAAAAACCCCAAGCCGGTGGCAACCGCCACCAATAACAGACTCCATAAGTAGCGCGGCAACGAACTGTGAATCTTTAGCGGATTTTCCTCAGGCGGCACCGAAGGCTGATCTGCACTGGCAACAACATAAACATCAATGTCGCCACTTTGGCGAAGGAGATCATCGATCATCGAACCACGCAGGAGGTCCTGCCAACGTGGGCGAAGAGGTTTTCCAACGATAATCTTTGAGATATTATTTTTTTGCGCAAACTCCAAAATTGTGTGTGCAGAGGCAGAGACAGAACCGCTGGAACCCAGAACGGATGTCTGCGCGCCGAGTTCTTCTGCCTGCTGTAATATACGCGCGATGCGTTCACGCTTTTCGGGAGATAAGGCGGCAAGTTGCGGCGTTTCCACATAGATTGCCATCCATTCGGCTTTCAATTCATCTGCCAGCCTGCGCGTGGAACGGATAAGGCGTTCGCTTAAAGGACTCGGGCTGATGCAAACCAACAATCTCTCTGTAGTATGCCAGGGTCCAGTGATGGAGCGGGTCTGCATGTACGAGCGCATCTGATCATCGACGCGCTCTGCAGCTCGGCGCATGGTCATCTCGCGTAAAGCGGTCAGGTTCCCTTTGCGAAAGAAATCCTGAATAGCACGCGCCGCCTGTTCAGGAATATAGACCTTCCCGCTTTGCAAACGGATGAGCAACTCATCGGGCGGTAGATCGATCAACTCGATCTCGCTGGCTTCATCAATAACGCTATCGGGAATTGTTTCACGCACGATCACCCCCGTGATCTGAGTGACCACATCATTCAAGCTTTCAAGATGTTGAATATTGAGCGTCGTATACACATCGATCCCCACATCGAGCAACTCTTCCACATCCTGATAACGTTTGGGGTGACGGGATAAAGGCGCGTTCGTGTGCGCCAATTCATCCACCAACACAAGCGCTGGATGTCGTTCAACCACAGCGTCCACATCCATTTCAGTCAGTGCAACGCCATGATACTCCATTGACCTGCGTGAGACGATTTCCAATTCCCTCACCATCGCTTCGGTCTCCATCCTTTTATGCGTTTCTATATATCCAATGACAACGTCAAGCCCCTCCTCTTTGCGTTGCCGCGCGGCTTCGAGCATGGCATATGTCTTACCCACGCCTGCGGCATATCCCAAAAAGATTTTCAACTTGCCGCGTTTACGTTGCGCTTCTTCAGCCTTGATCTGTTCAAGTAACTGATCGGGGTCAGGACGAGATTCCATTAAATCTATTGTAGTCCATCCAAAGCTAAATTCAATAACAAGACATTGACGCGCGGCTCGCCCAAAAAGCCAAACTGACGTTCTTCAGTATATTTCTCTACAAGGGATCTAACATCCGCTTCGCTCAACCCGCGGGCTGCTGCCACACGATGAACCTGGTACAACGCTGAAGCCACGCTGATGTGAGGGTCGAGTCCGCTGGCGGAGGCGGTGACCAGGTCAACAGGAATCGGAAGTGTGTTCTCAGGATCCGCATCATGCAAGGCTTTGACGCGCGCTGTCACAGCGGAGATCAAGGCAGGGTTGGTCGGACCCAAATTAGATCCAGAAGAAGAGGCGGCATTATAAGGCTTGGGCAATGTCGCGGATGGACGTCCCCAAAAATATTTCGGGGCGTCGAATTGTTGCCCGATAAGTTCAGAACCATAAGTCTTCCCATTGACGGTGATCAAACTGCCATTTGCCTGATGTGGAAAAGCAACTTGAGCAATACCCGTCACAACCAACGGATAGATTACCCCTGTGATAACAGTAAGTACCAAGAGCATAAAAAAAGCGGAACGTAATTGTGAAAGCATTTTTATCCTTGTTCAGTTCTAGGAAGTTCATCAGGTATGAAAGGTTTTACTTCCATGTCGTCCATTTCAAACGTATTATCCAATACACCATTTATTTCCGAATTAGAAAGGCGGAATATCGGATATCTTTCATGATCCATTTCTATCGTTCGATTCGAAAGGATTTCAATTACTATGAACATTCTTTTATATTGTTCGCGATCCAACTTTGATAAGGCAGTTGAATTGGCTTTTAGCCACAAATGGATAAGCCCAAATACGAAAATGATAATTCCAACCTGCACTATTTGATGCCCGCGGGTCGATATCTTGAGGCGGCTATCCACTGCAAACAACACCATCAAAAGCGGGAAGGTTAGATATAACTGCCACCATTTTGGATGAGCATTCTCATGAGACATTTTCGTTTCCTTTACGCCAAATGGAATACAACCAACAACATGTCGATCAACTTTATGCCAATAAACGGAGCGACAAGTCCACCAAGACCATAAATGAGCAGGTTATCGCGTAACAGTTGTGCCGCGCCAATTGCGCGATAGGGCACACCGCGTAGTGCCAATGGGATGAGGACAATGATGATAAGCGCGTTGAAGATCACCGCCGAAAGGATCGCACTCTCAGGAGTTGCCAATCTCATGAAGTTGAGCGTATTCAACACGGGATACGTCGAAGCAAAGGCGGCGGGGATGATGGCAAAGTATTTCGCAACATCGTTGGCAATGCTAAAGGTAGTCAGCGCGCCGCGTGTCATCAATAGTTGTTTGCCGATCTCCACGATCTCGATCAATTTCGTTGGGTTGCTATCAAGGTCAACCATGTTGGCGGCTTCACGCGCGGGTTGTGTGCCTGTGTTCATCGCTACTGCCACATCGGCTTGAGCGAGTGCGGGAGCATCGTTTGTACCGTCGCCTGTCATTGCGACGAGTCGTCCGCCAGCTTGATATTCACGGATAAGTTTGAGTTTGGCTTCAGGTGTGGCCTGCGCGAGAAAATCATCTACACCAGCTTCGGCAGCAATGGACGCGGCAGTGAGCGGATTGTCGCCCGTGATCATCACGGTCTTGATGCCCATCTTGCGCAAATGGCTGAAGCGTTCCTTGATGCCGCCTTTGACAATATCCTTGAGGTGGATCACACCCAGCGCGGCGTTATCACATGTGACAACCAGCGGCGTTCCACCTACTCTCGAGATGGAATCCACAGCAGTGGTCAGTTCGGCAGGCACGGGTTTGCCATTTTGCTGGATCATCTCAATCATCGTGTTAGGCGCGCCTTTGCGAATGGAAGTGCCATTGAAATTGACGCCGCTCATGCGTGTTTGTGCAGTGAATGGAATAAAATGCATCCCTGCACGATCGGGCGTTTCGCCTACCGCTCTGCCTCGCAAGCCGTATTTCTCTTTTGCCAGCACAACGATGCTCCTGCCTTCAGGAGTTTCATCTGCCAGTGAAGCCAGTTGAGCCGCATCTGCCAATCCGAGCGCATCCACTCCATTGACGGGGATAAACTCTACAGCTTGACGATTGCCCAGCGTGATCGTGCCTGTCTTATCGAGCAATAAAACATCCACATCGCCAGCCGCTTCCACTGCGCGACCTGACATGGCAATAACATTCCGTTGTATCATTCTGTCCATGCCAGCAATACCAATCGCAGAAAGCAAGCCGCCAATGGTTGTGGGTATCAAACACACGAGTAATGCGATCAACACCGTGATCGTAATAGGCGCGCCTTGTCCCGCCGCATCCACGCTGTAAATGGAATACGACAACAATGTTGCACAGACGATCAGGAAGATGATCGTAAAACCAGCGAGTAAAATATTGAGTGCAATTTCGTTCGGGGTTTTCTGTCGCTTGGCTCCTTCGATCAGCCCGATCATACGGTCGAGAAAGCCCTCGCCAGGATTCGCCGTCACTCTGATAACCAGCCAATCAGACAAAAGGTGCGTCCCACCTGTGACTGCGCTTCGGTCGCCGCCAACCTCACGGATCACGGGTGCGCTTTCTCCAGTGACCGCGCTTTCATCCACCGAAGCAATCCCTTCGACGATCTCGCCATCAGCAGACAGGATGTCACCTGTTTCGACGAGGTAGAGATCGTTCTGTCGAAGTGCAGTAGATGAAACCGATTCAAATCCGTCGTCACGCTTCAACTTACGCAGTTTCTTTGCAGGAGTCTCTTTGCGCGTCTTGCGTAGTGCATCCGCCTGTGCCTTGCCGCGCCCCTCTGCGACGGCTTCAGAGAAATTGGCAAACAAGACAGTGAACCACAGCCATAACGCGATCGCCCCAACGAAACCTACGGGCGCTTCACCTTCTCCGACCAAAGCCTGAATCCACAAAATGGATGTCAGCACACTCCCGACTTCCACCACGAACATGACTGGGTTGCGCACCATCGAGCGCGGGTTTAACTTTACAAAGGAATCAACGACAGCGCGTCGATAGAGTTCCTTGCGCATTGCCGATTGATTTTTGGTATCAGACATATCACTTTCCTTATTTCAACATCAACTGTTCGACAATCGGACCCAATGCCAACGCAGGGAGAAAACTCAAAGCGCCAACAACAATGATGACGCCAATCAACCATCCAATGAACAATGGAGTGTGTGTGGGCAATGTCCCTGCACTTTCAGGTACTTTCTTCTTGCGAGCAAGTGACCCTGCAATCGCAAGCGCAGGTATTCCCAGCCAGTAACGAGCAAACAACATGGCAAATCCTAGCGCCGTGTTATAGAAAGGCGTGTTCGCACCAAGACCCGCAAACGCCGAACCGTTATTATTTCCCGCAGATGAGAACGCATAGAGCACTTCGCTAAATCCATGTGCGGATGGGTTGAAAATCATCGCCCCACCAGCTTCACTCATTACGGCAACAGCAGTTCCAGCTAAGACAACAAACACAGGAATGAGGATCATGAGGGACGCCATTTTCATTTCAAAGGCTCCAATCTTTTTACCAAGATATTCAGGTGTACGTCCCACCATCAAACCTGAAATAAACACAGCAATGATGACAAATGCCAGCATTCCATATAAACCTGAACCCACCCCACCATAGATAATCTCGCCCAACTGAATCATCCACATGGAGACAAGTCCGCCGAGCGGCATGTATGAATCGAGCATCGAGTTGACCGATCCGTTCGAGGCGGCGGTTGTCGCCACAGCCCATAACGCAGAGTTTGCAATCCCGAAGCGGACTTCCTTACCTTCCATATTCCCGCCCGGATTAATGTTCGTTTGTGTCTGGTCGATGCCTAGCGTGGTGAACGCGGGATTTCCACTCTGCTCTGACCAAACTGCGACTCCCAATAACACCACGAAGACGATCGTCATTACAGCAAGCAATGCCCAACCCTGACGCGTATCTCCGACCATTTTGCCGAATGTGTAACACAACGCGGCAGGGATCAGCAGGATGGACAACATCTCAAGCAGATTAGAAAACGGGGTCGGGTTTTCGAACGGATGTGAAGAGTTGACGTTGAAGAATCCGCCGCCATTCGTGCCCGATTGTTTGATGGCAATTTGTGAAGCGGCAGGTCCGAGAGCAATTGTTTGCGTCTCAGTCACTTGATATGGATGAAATGTTTGCACAACTCCTTGTGAAACCAAAACTAAAGCCAATACAAACGACAACGGCAGGAGGATGTATAAAACAGTGCGCGTCAAATCAACCCAAAAATTACCGAGGGAGCGAGATGAATGCCTGACTATTCCACGAATGAGGGCAACCAATACCGCCATTCCCGTGGCGGCGGAGACAAAGTTCTGAACAGTCATACCAAGCATTTGCGTGAGATAACTCATCGTTGTCTCGCCGCCGTAGCCCTGCCAGTTGGTATTGGACGCAAAGCTGACTGCGGTATTCCATGAGGAGTCGGGTGTCACCGCGCCGAGTCCCTGTGGATTGAGAGGCAACAAGCCTTGTAATCTTTGCAGAAGGTAAACAGTAATTAAGCCAAGCAGATTGAAAGTCAACATGGTAACAGCGTAAATCTTCCAGTCCATTTCAGTGTGAGGGTCAATGCCTGAGAGGCGATAAACGAATTGTTCCACAGGACCCAGCAAACGGTCTAGAACGACGTGTTCCCCTTGAAAGATTTTTGCCATATACGAACCAAGTGGTTTTGCTAGTAAGAGCAAAATCGTCATGTAGAAAATGATTTGAAACCAACCGTAGCTGTTCATCCGAACCACTCCGGCTTGAGCAAAGCTAAAACCAAATAACTTAACAGAATCAGAGTAATTATGCCTGTGACAACATACAACACATTCATGATTTATCCTCCATCAACTGCTCACAGACTTTAGTCAATCCCAACGTGAACGCGAAGAACAAAAGTGTGAGACCAATAAAAACGAAATCAGCCATTGAATTTTCCTTTCAATGGTTGAATACTATCATTTTGAGTATTAAATTAGTGGCAAGGACGAGCGGCGGAGTGTCAAGAAAAGGTCAAGAATCCAACTTATTATTTTGATAGGCGCTTAGTGCGCCAATAACGACAAAACTTTGCGGATGAGATGATATGGCAAGTCCAATGGTCTGGAACAGGTTACGCATTTCGGTTTGAAGGTTTGCATAATGGAGATCAGCCTGATTTTGATATTTCGGTTTTGGACCGGGTCTGGTTTTTCCTGCTCCAGCCAGGACAGGTTTGATGACCTTATCCCGCAAGACCAGCAAAGCGGTCATTTGCCGCAGTGCCTGGGGGACAGGTTGATAGCGGCGCGAGTTTTGGATTTTATGCACCAGGTTTTTTCCGCGCAATTTCTTCAGATCATAAGCAGCCTGGCGCGAGCTGGACTGGCTGGCAATATTTTCCTGCACTTTGGCAGCCAAATCAGCGCATTGAAATCCATGTGGAGCCACCGACAGAGCCACCACGGCTTGCCCGACTTGGGAAGGTTTGTGCCAATCCTCCAGGCTATTCTCCGCGATGGAGGCAATATCCATGCCGCGCAGGGCATTCAGGAAGCGCTTCAAGATTTCTTTCAGCCGCCAGACAATCTCGGAGAACTTGGGCAGCGCGCGTCCACAGTGCAGTTCTTTGGTGTGGTGAACGCTCACCTCCGTGCGCAAGACGCGTGCGCCTTTGGTATACATCTTGGCGGTGATCTTCCCGAAGTGTATCTTGAAGACCGTCAAGTCATACGCAGGTCTCTCGACCACGACTTCGCAGCGAGGTTCTTTGTGGTGCTTGCAACGGCTGGGACGTTGTTTGCTTCCAAAGATGGTCTTCAGGCTTTTGACATCCAGCAGGCGGCGGGTGCGATCAAGGGTGCCCTGAAAGACTTGCTCCAACTCACTGCCACGTTGGAACAGGAGGTTGCGACTGTATTCTTCCTGATAGATCGAGTAATCGTAATGAAAGTTGGTCTTTTCCTGCTCAGCCAAATCCAACCCAAAGCACAGGCAAGCCGAGTAAATCCAACGCTCACAGACCTGCGTCAAGCGCCCTATGCTGTCTGGCGAAGACAAGGTGTCTGCGATTTGCGCCAGTCGGGTCGCGTCGGAAATTCGGGTGAAACAATTGCCTTCCTTGGTAAACTGGATGCCTTCCTGTCTGGCCTGACAGGCCACATACTCGTGGCCATTCAACATGATCTGTGCCCCGAAGGGAGGATGGCCACTCATCTTGATGGTGACATGTCCCCAATCGGGGTCGAGAATGTGGAACGAGTAGTGATTTACATAAGGATACTTTTTGGCGAGATTGACGATATTGCCGTTCTTGGAGCATTGTACGTCCCAAACTGGCGCAGGCGCACGCGCCACCAGGATCAAAAATATGCCAGTGAAGTTGACGTCCTTTGGAAGATATTCCTCAGCAATTTCGTGTTTCCGCTCTCCGGGCACACAATCTTTCACAGGCATCTGGTGAGCCTTCGCATGCGCGCGCAGGCGGCGACTGAAACGACCCGCCAACGCGCATCAGATGCGTATTGTCCAAATTATCATCCGAGCCCCTCAACTGTCTCCACCAGGTACGAAAGCCGCCCGCCCCTTGTCCCATGCGAAGGTAGGCATTCAGGACAATCCGATCCACGCAGTCATTCTTCACAATCGCTTGACATCCTATTAGTGACACAATAGAATTACTTTGTACATCGAAAACCATCCAATAAACCAGTTACGCTCCGCGGGTTCAAACCCCGTCGGGACCGCCAAGAACAACGCAAATGAACCGATCAAAAAGGTCGGTTTTTTGTTGTTTAATGCCGATTTTCGTTTTAGATTCGGCACGTTTTTCAGTTACGCTCTGAGGGTCCGATAAATAGCGTTTTTTGATCGAACCCGCGATCTTGCATAACAGATGCAGGTTAGCTATACACATCCTGCAAAGCTGGTCTTCTTGATAGGAATATCAACAATAGGCATTACCTCATCCACCATCATACATGAATTTTCGGCAGGGTCCCTCATCAAGTGGTGAAATATATTAGATAAGCCATGCCTCCAATAATGAAGCAATTCTCGTCGATTGCGGAGCACCGAATTTTCGTGCATTGCTCAATGTCGAGATCCTATATCTATCTTTGAGAAGTGTTTATTTTTATAGCGTGCGTACACATAAATATCATCGCTCTACTCTCCGGCCCGGCGATTGTTTAGCTTTTCGTAATCCACTCGCGGAACTTCAATGTGAATGTCAATGCGATCTAGTATCGGGCTTGATATTCGCTTCTGATATTTGGTAACGACAGCAAGCGCATACCCACAGGTCCTTTGTGGGTCATTGAGCTACTCGCATGGACACGGATTCACTACTACGATATTGACATTTTCCTGGTGATAAATACCAAGATAAAACGTATGGATTGGTGATCCATCCGTATCACCAAACTAAATCAATGGAACAATGAAACCAGTCCAAGCGTTAGAATCCGTGGCATGAACAACGATCAGCGCCATCGAATTGTAGGCCTCAAGCTAAAAAGAATCATGTTCGCAGGGCTTGTTATTGTTTTGGGATTCTTGCTTTACGTCTTTTCGAATTTACCTTCGATTAACTCCCTTCCAAATTCCTTCATGCCCCCCAGTGTCCGCATCACTGACAGGAATGGACGTTTACTGTATGAGATCATTCCATCGCAAGGCGGACGGAATACTGTCCTATCCATTGACAACATCCCTCAATGCTTGAAAGATGCCACAATCGCGGTGGAGGATAAAAACTTCTATACCAATCCCGGCATTGACATAACCGGTATCGCCCGAGCATTGTGGATCGATATCAAAGGCGGGGAAACGGTCGCGGGCGGAAGCACGATCACACAACAAGTGGCGCGCAATCTATTGTTGAGTCAGAACGAGAGAACAGAGCGCACGCTGCGTCGCAAACTGCGCGAAGCCGTCCTTGCCTGGCAGATGACGCGAAAACTTTCCAAGGATGAAATCCTGGCGTTGTATTTGAACCAGATCAATTATGGCGGCTTGGCATATGGCGTGGAAGCCGCATCGCAAACATATTTCGGTAAACCAGCCAGTGAACTGCTTTTGCCGGAATGTGCGCTCATTGCAGGTCTGCCGCAAGCCCCGGGAGTTTATAATCCATTCACCAATCCCGATCTGGCGAAGCAAAGACAAAGCATCGTTCTCGGACTAATGGAGAAACAAGGCTACATCACACACGCAGAGGCCGTCAGCGCAGAATCAACTCCATTAAGTTACAACCCAGCCCCCTATCCGATTGAAGCGCCGCACATTATCTGGATCATCAAAGATCAAATTGATAAGTTGATTTCGGATGGAGTTCTCAATTCGCGCCAGAGTCTTGTGGTGCGGACGACTCTTGATCTCGATACACAACATTTCGCAGAAGGCGTTTTGAAGCGCCGCATCGCTGGTTTCAAAAATGAGGTTGGCGCTCTCAATCACAACGTCAATAATGCCGCGCTGGTAGTGATCGATCCGCATACGGGCGAGATCCTTGCGCTCCTCGGCAGTGTGGATTATTTCGACGAGTCCATTGATGGCGCGTTGGATATGGCGATCTCGCCGCGCCAAACCGGTTCGGCATTCAAGCCGTTCATTTACGCACTGGCGCTCGACCCAACCCGCACGAACGCGTGGACAGCCGCAACGCCCATCATTGATGTATCCACAACCTTCACCCTACGCGATGGCACGCCGTATACGCCCGTCAATTACGATGGTTTTGAACATGGCATTGTCTCGGTGCGTCAGGCGCTGGCTTCTTCGTTGAACATCCCCGCGGTGAAAACGCTGCAATCGGTTGGTATCGAGAACACGATCGATCTTGCGCATCGACTTGGCATCACTTCGTTGAGCGACGCCGCTCATTACGATCTTTCGCTCGTGCTCGGCGGCGGACAGGTCAGCCTGCTGCAACTTTCGACAGCCTATGCAACGCTCGCAAACAACGGAACCTACACCGGCAATTCTTCGATATTGGACATCAGCGATGCGGATGGTAACCTGCTTTATACATCGGATAAAAAAACGCCGCTTCAAATCTTGGACCCGCGCCTGGTCTGGCTCATCAACGACATCCTCTCTGACAACTCCGCCCGCTCGATCGGATTCGGCCTCAACAGCACGCTCAAACTCGACCGGACCGCCGCCGTCAAAACAGGCACCACCACCAACTTCCACGACAACTGGACGATTGGATACACCCCCGATCTCGTGGTTGGTGTCTGGGTTGGCAACAGCGGATACGAAGCCATGCACAATGTGACCGGTCTTACCGGCGCCGCACCCATCTGGAACGAAGTCATGCGCGGACTCTTGCAGGGACATCCCGACCATCCCTTCGCAAGACCCGATGGTTTGACCCAGGTAGAAGTGTGCGACCTCTCAGGTTTATTGCCCACTCCGGTTTGCCCAAATACACACACGGAATGGTTCATCAACGGGACGGAACCCACGCAAACAGACACAACCTATCAACAAATCTGGATCGACACGCTAACAAATTCCTTTGCGAACGACTCAACTCCCATCGAACGAAGAAAATTCATCACAGTTTTGAATCTCCCAATGGAAGCACAAGCCTGGGCGCACAAGCAGGGACTGCCATTGCTTGCAGACTATTCGGACTCAGTCAGCTTGCTGGCGAACTCGCAAGAGCAAATCACTAACTCCACACTTGTTCTACTTTCTCCACATCCCAACACGGCATATCGCATTGACCCGAACCTTGCTCTTTCCTCACAACAACTACAAATCGAAGTCACAGCAGCACAAGGCATCTCACAAATTGAAATTTGGGTGGATGGAAATTTGCTCACCACCTTATCCTCCCCACCCTACCAAGCCTGGTGGACATTATCCGCAGGCGAACATCGTTTCTGGGCAGAAGGTATAAATGCAAGTGGTGAGACACTAAAAAGCGCTGTAGTGACGATTACAGTGATAAAGTAGCTAAAGAATATCACTATCGATCATGGAGGATGCCGTAAACTGCTGCGTGACCGAGTACCAAGATCAGCGCCGCCAGCGATATTGCCAGCGGAAGCAAGGCGCTTGCCTGCTTGATTTGTGAATCGCTCTCAGGTTTTGTATTCATGGCTGATTCTCTATTTAGTAGACTATGCTTGGGAGCAGAAAAAACTCGAAGCCAGAAAAATGCTTGCCGTAGGTGCCGCAGAATCCCCAGCGCCCAGAGCACACTTTGTTCGGCGCGTTTTGGATTTATTAATGCACATTGTTCAAGATATGAGCCACTGCACGTTCAATACCATTCTCTACCCGTATAGTTTCTCCGAGCGAAAGGGCGCGTCGCTGTATGTTGCTATCCGATATAGCATATTTCATAGCATCTGCCAATTTTTCAGCGGTCAGTTTTGTGTGTGGAATTGGCAGCGGGCTAACGCCCAAATCTGCAGCACGGCGTCCCCAAAAGAATTGATCACCTACAAACGGACAAATAACTTGTGGTTTGCCCGCGCGCAATGCCGCGCCAGTTGTACCAGCGCCGCCGTGATGTACGATAGCCGCTACTTTAGGAAATAGCCAGTCATGCGGCGCAGCATTCAGAATAAAAATGTCTTTGGATTTATCTTTTCCTGTTAACCCGCCCCAACCTGTTGCTATAATACAGCGTTGTCCAGCAAGTTTCAGGGCTTCTAATATGATTTCTGTCTTTTGTTTTCCACCATTCATAAACATACTACCAAAACCAATGTAAACTGGAGTTGAGCCTTCTTGGAGAAAACTGACTAACTCAGGATCAGGTTGCCAGCTTGTAGGTGCATCCAAAAACCAATAACCAGTAACAATTGATGATTCGTCCCAATCAGCTGGTTTAGGCACCACTGCTTCGCTGTAAGCATATAACTTGGTGATTGGCTTGCCATGTAGCATACTTTCGCCTTTAGCGGGAGGCAATTCGAGCACAGTCTTGCGCCATTCATTAATAGGATTGCGGTACATGATTGGACCCATGTTGGCAAATAACTGGTGACTGAGTTTATTGAAAGGTCCCAGGTTATTGAAAGGTAAAAATGGGCTGGGAAACTCGCGTGTTGGAGAGTAAAGCGGCGCGGGAAAAGCGGCGAACGATGGGACTGCTAGTTTTTCCGCAATGTGATAGCCGCCAATCGCAGCAGGATTGTAAATGAATACGTCAGCTTTTTGAGCGCTTTCCCACTCATCATTGAGAGTGTCCTTTGCCATCTCAATGTATTGCCGGATAAGTCGAAGTGGATTGCCACCTTTCTGCCCATTTGCATCCTGAGCGGCTTTAAGGAAGTCTCCACGTAGGCCGTTATGAACCAATTGATATTGATGAACGAGTGGTTCAAACTCATCCAGCGTCGAGATTGTGACTTCGTGACCAGCGACTTTCAATCCCAATCCGAGTGCAATGTACGGTTGCACATCGCCACGTGTACCAATCGTCAAGATACAGATTTTCACGGTTTATCCTTCTACCTTACTGCCTTGATAAAGACGCCGAACGAGACTGTCGAAAAACCCCTAGTTCGAAAAATGTTCAAAAAAACCTCCCACAACAGGCTAAAAAACAGCCAAAATGTTGTGCGGAACACTAGAAACTAGACGCTTTTCAGCATTTCTCTCCCACTTTCCAAAAATTATTTTTGGAAAGTGACTTGTTCGACAGTTTCAACGGTTGGTCTTAGCGGACAGTTTGCCACAAGGACCAACCCACGAACGGAACAGTCTTTTCGAGCGAAAAGAAGCCCCTAAACGGAAGGTAGCAGCAATTCGTTAGCCTGTAAGCTCGTATCGAATATCATCCAGATGCTCTTACTGGACAAAACCTCCATATCCCAAACACAGATTGCTGTGCGGCTGCAGATTGACAGCACCAGGCTTGACCATCCAAACCAGTATTATAGTGTTGGGCAGTGTTTGCGGATTTTGCGGCACACACTAGAACTGATAACGCAGCAAACGAATCATATTACGAAACTGCGGGACAAGTGCCATAGAACGATAGCGCAGATGATAACCTATCGGGAGTTTCCCAATAAATGGAGAGTAAAAAATGGATATTGCCTTTTCTCGTTTCAGTTTTGGATCCAAAGCGTCTACTTCTTGTATTTCGTTTACTTCCCATTTGTGTAGCCCAGCCGTTGGCTCGTCCTTTGCTGACTTGGCCGATTGGATGGCAAATGAATTCATTACATCGAACGCAATTTTGCCGTGTGAACAATGATCGGTCAAGCGGTTGAGCAGGATTTTCACTTCTTCGCCTGTCAGATACTCTAAAACTCCTTCAACCACGATCAGCGCAGGCTGTTCTGTTGGGATTTCTTTTAGCCAAGCGGTGTTAGTAATTGAGGAATCAATCATTCGATAACCTGCGCCGTCAGTGAAGAAATTATTGCGCAATTGGATGACATCGGGGAAATCTACATCGAACCAGCTAAGTGTCGGTGGTGGATTAATTCGCGTTATGCGGGTGTCCAAACCGCAACCAAGATTTAACACAACGCAAGCAGGATTGCTTTTGATAAATTCTTAAATCCAATCATCGTACTGCTTTGCCCTGACAACAATCAGATTGTCATTTCCCCAGCTATTTAATTTTGTAAAATCGTAATCAATCATTCCAACCATTTCATCTGCTTTTGTGTCGTGCAGAACGGGATTCTTGGAACGATTGTCTATTGCCTTGGCGTATAACGTAATAAGCAAAGTCTCTTGAACCTTGGTCAAATGTATTTGTGTTTTATTGATGGATGCCATTTCAAATTCCTTGTATATAAATTTCACTCAGGACGGAGCCGTACAACGGCCAAGCTCAGTCGCGCACCGCCAGCTGCTGGTGCCGAATTCAAGGTGAAAACGTCGTCTGGCAAGTGCGCCGCTGGGCCGCGTTGTTATGCGGTACGTACGCCCGTCCTTTATCTTTGTTTACTGTTAGCGCCTCCAAATCAACTATTTCGAACCGCAGAGACAGTCTGCCAGTCATGGCTCCTATGACCTCCGTAGTATGATAAAAACTCTCCCGTCAGAGCATCCATTTAGAAGCTACAGAAGCTAATCCGAACCCTTGTTCGAAACCTGCCTTGGCCGAAGCGGCACGCTTGGTAAGATCAAGTGGATTGGGGAAGATAGCCTTACAAGCAGCTTCGCCTGGTAGGACGGCTTCGACGTGGCTGCCACTTTCTTGCAACCTACTAATCTCATTGGACAAAGGGCCAAGTGGCCCTGGCTGGGCAACAGCAAGCACCACTATCAGATCGTACCCGCTTGCAAGTTGAGCGTTAGTACCGGAACGTAGTCCTGCATCCATGTATCGACGACCGTTTATGGTTGTTGGAGGCACTATCATGGGCGCAGCGCAACTGGATGCAACTGCTTTGATAAGCGAGACTCCTGAATGCTTGTCCCATACAACTAACTCACCAGTTTCAATATCGATCGAAGTGATGAGCAGCGCGGTCTCTGGCCAGCCAACGACCTGGCCAAAGTAAGATCGTATCGTCGCAAGACGGTCTTCTTCGCTTTCGGTATTTGCTCGTAATGCCATAGCGCCTAGCGCCACGAGCATCTCAGGCGTCATCTCGGCTGCATTGTTGGCGCGCAGAGAGTTCCGTAGATCGCTCGTCGCACGCTTCAGCGCAGAAACGTCTCTCGAAGTGTGGGTTCCAACAACTTCAACTTGGTGGTTATAGAGCTGTGTAACGTTGTGGCCGGTAGCCAGCTGGGCACCGACGATGGCCCCAGCGGAAGTTCCGACAAACAGTTCCAGGTTCGTTAAGTCGACGCCTGCGTCGTGCAAGCCCTTAAGCAGTCCGGTCTGCCACGCCACACCGGATGTGCCGCCACCACTTAATACCAACGCACGGTTCATTCAGCCTCCAAATTTCTGATTTCAAAACATTTCCTTCTGACGCATAACGTCTGCGTTAGGGGCTCGGCGGATTGCGCCAGCCAACCAAGAATACGGGAGGCGTAGCCGAGTTGCGTTAGCCCGCTGCAAAACTTCCAAATCCATAGGTACGTGTTGCCAGTTATTCACACAGCTCACAGTTTAGAGTTTCGTAACATCGTAGGTGTATCCAGATATAAAACAGCCGAGTGCAATGCCATTAAAAGTCAAATGACGATGGGGCTTCACCTTTCCGTCAACATTCCAAGAGGCGATCACTGCAGTCGCTTCCATATACCAATGACCAGATGAAGCGCCCGATATGATTGGCTTGTCGCTTTCAGAAAGCCCGCCGTAGTTATCAATTGTAAGAAAGTTCTTCTCTAATTCGCCAGTACGAGCATCAATAAAATACCCTAACTTGTCATTGTACATACATAAAGTGCCGTCATCTATTGTGGCGCTGATAACGTCATTTTTAAAATTTATGCTCTGGATGATTTTATTGTCGCTCTCATTTACAAGGTACACTGTGCTAGGAAAAGGCGGATGCTGATAGTCAATCATAGCCACGAGCGCGAATTGTTGATTGCTCGTTATCAATACTCCGATGCCTACGTTGGGCAGGATATAAGCAATCTGGGAAGGTGGATTAAAATTTCCGTCATATCCGTCACAGAATGCAGGTAATTGCACACTTGTGCGGTCAAATATCGGAAGAACCATGTAGGTAAAAATAAACAGCATCCATACTTATGTATTAAATTGCATTTTCTTCTTTGAAGAAAAACGGTATTATAGCGCTGCTTGTCTTAGAATTTCGAAAATCAACTATGCTTTTATTGTCCTTACAAGATCATCCTATCTTCTATTTCCCAAGCATGATCTAAAACATGCCAGGCTATTCGACGGACAAAATAACGTGGCTTCCATATCTCACCGCCGCGCGGACCTTTTTCTGGCAAGCCGAGTTGCTCTGCCATTTGAAATGTATTCATAATGTCCTGCCAAGTCTGGTTTATTTCGCTAACTGAGCAATTCTTGCCTGTCCAAGCTAGTCGTTTTGCATACACTTGATTGACTTCATGAACATGAGATAATATCTTTTCTAAATCTCTTCCGCCGCCACGTGGACCCTTGCGAAGTTCTTTGTCTTTTGCTTCTTCCACAACTTTATCTAATTTTCTCCAGCAGGCTGTCAGAATTTTATGGAAGTGTTCAAAATCTTGCTTGTTTATTGGCTCACTGTCAACATCCAGTATTTTTGATGGTGCTCCAAAATCTGTTGTTGCATTTCCTTCATGCCGTTCTAAAATCAAAAAATCGGAAGTAGTGTCTGGGATTTTAAAATCTAACTCACTACCGTCCAGCGCTTCAGCATATCTTACCCCATAGTTTTTCAATTCGGAAATTGCTGTGTCTTCGTTTCTTCCACTTCGACAAAAACCAGGCCACTCAATAGCACCAACAAACACCTTCTTCTTGCCCGTTTCAACGAAAATCTTCATATGCGTTTTATCCTAATCTTGACTTGATTTCCTTTTTTATCCGTTTGACGCTTGGTTGGGCGTTTTATGCTCACAATTGCTTTTGATTTTGGGAACCGCGCGGAAATTGCTTAAAGGCAACTGGGCTTTAGAGGCGGAACTACTGCGCTGGATCTATTTTCTGATTACAACATGCGCCTCCGCGCCTGTAAAATCTAAAAATTGGTCAAATCGATGCGTGGCTCTCCAGCAGGGTAATCAGTCCACTCGCTCCATCCACCCTCACTCGTTGCCCATCCTGTAACCGGCTGGTGGCCTGGCTAACGCCCACCACCGCTGGAATACCATATTCGCGGGCAACGACTGAGCCGTGCGTCATCATCCCACCCACTTCCATCACCAGTCCACCGGCTGCCAGGAACAGAGGTGTCCAGGCCGGATCGGTGGCCGGGCAGACCAGAATTTCGCCGGGAAGCAGTTGCACGCCATGCGGGTCAAGCACCACACGCACTACGCCTTCGACCATTCCAGGCGAAACCGGGCTGCCGGAGAGGGTCTTTTCGTCATCGCCAGCAGAACTAGGGGCGTCGTAAAAGGCCCTGCCATCGCTCAAGATCAGGCGCGGAATCCGCCTGCGGCGCAGTTCGCGAGTGTAAGTCGACCTGCGTTCCGCTATCAAAGCTTTCCAATCGCGGTTTTCATCCTCTCCAAACGATTTCAACTCCCACAGATGCAGGAAAAACACATCCTCGGCCTCGGCCAATCTCCTAGTTTCAACCAAATTCTGACCGGCAGACAACAGAGCCGTGCGGAAATGCCCCAGCAACCGCACGATGTAAAATTTAGGCGTTTCGCGCAGGCCGCCCAGTTCTCGGAAGCGCCTGAGTAGCAGCCTGACCGCCAGCAGGGGAATTTTTTTCGGTGATTGAAGAAAAGCCTGTTCCAATTGCGCTTGCGCCTGGCGGGCTTTTTCTGCCCTACGCTGGAAAACCGCCTCGGGCGAGTTTGCCGGGTCAATTTGTAGATAACTTTTCAGCACCTGGAACAAGCCCGCGGGGTTCTCGCGCCAACGCGGACGTCCCAGGTCAATTTCAGCAACGCCGCGCATCCCATAGGTGCTTAAAAAACCCCGGATAGCGCTTTGCGCGGTGGCGGGCAGGCGTTCCTGCTGATATTCGGCTACCAGAGCGTTGATTTCCGTAGCAGCGAAATACGCCGCGGCCTGCGCATCGGCGCGGATGACCTGGGATGCACGCCAGAGGACCAAATCCATTTGCATGGTGATGTTGTATGGCAGGGCGCACGTCAATTCTATCAGCAGTTCTGCCCCGCCCGGGATGTTAGTTGCCTGGCGTAAAAGGATTTGGTAGGGCGCCTGCCCGGCGACGACGCCGCCCACCAGGCGCGGCAGCATCCGTTTGGGCATCTCGGCGGCTATAGTTTCGATAGCATCGATCAGTTCAGCCAGATTGGGAGCCGTTTCGCAGTGTGTTTGCGCCTCGACCAGTGCCGCTTCAATTTGCCTTTCCAGCCGAGCACGCCCATAGGCCGGCCAGAGCAGGTTGAAAAGGATATTGCCAGTTAGCGGGGCAATTCCGCGTAGTAGCCGCAATCGCGCCTTTAGGCTCAAATTCGTTTCGCCAGACAGCTGAGGATCTTTGAGCAGTCCGGTCAGGATCTCGCCGCTGACGGAATCAATCATCCCGACAAAGCGGGTTGCCCCGTTGCGCCCAAGCGGGTTACGCAACAGCCCGGTTAAATTCACAAACAGGCGTTCCCCGGCGCTGAGAAAGACCCGCTGTTCTCTGGCGCTGACTTTCAGCCCGAACATCCGTCCCATCCCCGAAACCAGGGTACTGAATATATCCTGTCCGATGGGCGTGTACGGGTCGAGCATTCCCTGCCAGACGCCAAAGGAGAGCAACACTTCGAGCGGCGCATCTTTCAGTCCAGCGGGCAGAGGATACAAAGATGTCACCGGGCGCGACTGCACCACATACAGGCGACCATCCGCCCAGGCCCATTCCATATCCTGCGGGCTGCCAAAATGGGCCCGCGCCTGCTGACCGAGTTGCGCCAGAGCGAGAATTTGCTCATCGGGCAGAGCCTGAATGTCGGCGGCTGGCTGATGGATGGTGATTGTCCCGCCTTCGGCCTGACCCTGAATGGAGAGCGCCTTCTCCCCAAGCGTTTTTCCCAGGATTTTCTCCCCAGAGCTGGCTACCACGTAATGGTCGGGTTCCACCTGCCCGGAGACAAGCGCTTCGCCCAGGCCCAGGGTGGCATCGATGGTTGTTTCGTTGCGTTTGCCTGTCAGCGGGTTGACGGTGAATAGCACACCCGAAGCCTTGCTCTGCACCATCTGCTGAACAACCACTGCCAAGGCAACTTCATCGTGCGAAATCTGGTTGTGCGCCCGATAGCCAATCGCCCGCGCCGTCCACAGGCTGGCCCAACAGCGGATGACGGCATCCAGCAGGGCAATCTCGCCGAGGATGTTCAGGTACGTGTCCTGCTGCCCGGCAAAGGACAGGTCGGGCAAATCCTCGGCAGTGGCGGATGAGCGGACAGCGACCAACCCACCCAAAGCTGCATATGCCTGGCGGATTTCAGCGGCCAGGGCTGGGGGAATGTTTCCATGCTGAAAACAGGCGCGGATGGAAATCGCCGCTTTTTCCAACGAAACGGGGTCATCCATTTGTGTGGCATCCAAAATTTTACGGAGTTCAACATCCAGATGATTCAATTTCACAAAAGTACGATAACCGCTGGTGACGATACAGAACCCGGACGGGACAGGCAACCCAGCTTGGATAAGTGCGCCCAGGTTGCTGGCTTTGCCCCCGGCAATCGACAAGTTGTTCCGATTCAGTTCTGTGAGAGATTTGACGAATTGCATTTTCTATACTCCGTTCATTTTTTTAACCAAGCCCCGACCACCATCAGGCCACGACTTTCACATGCAACGCTGGGTTGGAACTGAGCGGTAGTGCGTCGTGCTTCATCATCGGACCCGCTTGCTGCGCCTCATCGAAACGGAGTTCCACCGTCGATAACGGTTTACCCACAAACATACAGAGTTGCCTGTTTAGGAATGCAGCGGCTTTTGCCGCGCCACGACCCGACACCGAGCTATACGCCACCTTTGCTCCATACGGCGCACAATATCGTCGCAGCTCACCGTTCCACTCGAGCCGTCTGCCTGGATACCGATCCCTTTGGAGAGTATCCGTACGACATCAGCAGCGACTTCAGTAATCACCACATTCGTGATGTGACGCCCTAGCGGGTTGCGATCTCCCAAAGCCACCGCAGCCTGGCTGATTGCTTCAATCCCACGAAGCTCCCCTAACCCAAAGGCATCTACATCGTAGACAACATCCATGGTTAATAGCTCGTCCAGGCGATCGAATTCACCGTTATCCATCAGATGACCATGGAGGCTCAGAAGTTCGTGAATCAAAAGCCGATCTTCAACTGTCAGAGTCATGATTGCTCCTAATTATTGGCAGGGGCTAATAAATAAGCTAGCAGCGACTGCTGCGCGATTATCGTCCGCCTGTAATGCGGATGATTTCTCCTGTAACCTGACGGTTCACCGGCGATCCGAGAAAAACAATCAATGCTGCAACGTCTTCTGGTGTGGTAAGTTTACGCGTCGGCGTATGCTGAATGATTTGCTCTCGCTGTTCCATTGAGATGTGTTGCAGCGTCCGTTCCGTCATGACAGCACCGGGCATGACCACGTTGCTCAAAATATTGGCTGGACCGAGTTCTACGGCCAGTGTATTGGTTAACCCATGTATTCCGGCTTTAGCTGTCGCATAGGGCCCTAACCCTGGCCAACCATCGGTTGCATCGGAGGAGATGTTTACAATCCGACCCCAGCCGCTATTTCGCATCAGGGGTAAGGCGCACTGGATCGTCAAAGTGATGCCTTCCAAAGTACTCCGCAGCATCGATTCCCAATTTTTCAGTGGTACATCTTCAAACAACTTTCCTGCGGGGCCTGAAGCCTCCATAGGGGCGGCATTGTTGACCAGCACATTCAGTGCGCCCCATTCCTTCGCCACAGTCTCGATACTCGACCGGATCGAGTCAGGATCAGCCAAATCATAGTGGAGGACAAGAACTGCCCCACCGGCATCACGAACCTTGCTTGCTGTGTCTTCGGCACCTGGGCGATTCGCACGGTACGTCACAGCCACCCGCGCCCCTTCCGCACCGAAAGTGATTGCCGCCGCCTTGCCAATCCCCGAGGAACTTCCTGTGATCAATACAACACTTTCCTTCAGTCCCAAGTCCATTTCTGATCTCCTTTGTAATGTGTCGCTTGTTGCGCGTCAAAGACCGGGTTTGAATACCATGTCCCAAACGGCGACCAAAAGAATAACCAACACGAATCCATAGCCGACAATCCACCGGCTAAGGATCTTGCTGACCGCTTCTGCATCGGCATCCGTGCCGGTGGCAACTCGCTCGAGCTGCATCGCGATTCGGCTCAGGTATATCGCTCCGATCAGAATGGCAACGATGAACAGGCCAAGACCGAGTAGTACCCACAACTGCGTGAAGTTCGACTCTGAACTAATCAAAACCTGCCAAACTCCAGATACAAGAACCATCACAACGGCAGGCATCAGAAGACGCAGGCCAACGTACGTCAGTGTCTTTGCGAAGTCTCCTATGAGATGGGCATCCTTGCTTTGTTGTGCTCGGATACCGAGCAGGCAGAGTATCATTCCTCCGCCAACCCAGATAATTGCCCCCAAAATGTGAATAAAGTGAAGCCAGGATTCTAAGTTCATTTGATAATTCTCCTTTATCTTTCTTCTAGTTTCGCACCAGATGGTGCCTCTTTTTCAAGGTGCCAGCGGACGATCCTGAAGCCATATTTCACTGCAGTCTCCAGTCGACCGCGTTCCAACCGGCCATCCGAACTTTTAGGGATGCCGACGAAACTACTGACGGTGGGATTCGCGGCCGTCATCACCGCAAGCAAGCATTCGATCTCCTCAGGATCCTTGACGAGCTCAGGCTGTGCAAGGACATCACGTCCGCGCAACCGGATGCGCACTGGCTCGCCCTCTCTGAGATTTAACTTCCATCTGCCGCCGCCTGGAGTGAGCAACGTGTCACCCTGCTGCACGAAGCTCACCGGTTGCTGATAGGCCTTGCCCGTCTTGCGGCCAGTGAACGAAACCAGCATCAGCCGCCCGCTAAGCGGAGTCGGAAAGGGGAGCCCCAGAAGCACTCGCATGGGAACATTAAGCATGCCCATGACGCTGGCCATGATCCGCCGGCCAAGCGGACGTTTAGGAATATCTGGGTCACGCCGGTGATGCGGACCACTACTAGTGACATTTGCAGCATTTTTCATTACTACCTCTGGTATGAGAATCAAAAAGAGTAATCTCTACGCAAAACTTCCAAAACACTAAAACATGAGTTGTTGCCACAACTCACTATTAAAGTGTTCCGAAAGACTGCGAATAAGAGATTACTCTTACGTAAAGATACAACTTAGTAGTTATATCCGTTCGGAAACAAATGAATGTTTCCTAAACAGTTCTTTCATTGAACAATATACATTTCTTCTTATTTTTTGTCAACCCATCGTTTTAAGTGTTAACATATCCAGAAGTTAGCGCCTAACTATGATTTTTACAAAATGATGTTTTGCTTTCCACAAATTATACGCCCGTCTCGGCAATATGAGACTAGAAAGTGTTTCATATTGCCGAGAATGTAAGTGAACTACGGCTTCACCTCAAACACACTCCCTGCCCCTCTGCCTCCCACATCCGGGAAGTAGAACTCGCTCGCGATGGGCGGAATGACTTTGAAAGTCCCTGCCGTGCTGGCACGCGCCAGATAGGTGTACACGTATGTTCCCGCAGGCAGGTAATCTGCTGAAAGCACAACTTTCTCATCGCGCAGTTCAACGTGACTGAAATACCACCAGCCCCAGCCGCGCTCGTTGTAATCTTTCAATGTATACGAAGAGGGAATCGCGGTATCCGTCAGGATGGACGAATCCACCGCTTCGAACCCAGCCGGCAGCGGATCGTCCACGACGATGTAATGCACCGCCGCTGGGACAACCACCGTCAAACGCACGCGCACCAGGTCACCGCGTGTAGCGTCCATGATGAGCTTCTTGGAGTTATCCAAGGTGAAGTATTGCCGCGAGAGACTCACACCCTGATCCAACGGTTGGATGGATTCAACCGGCAGTGTCGTGCTCATGTAGGCGGTGTAATACAAATTACCGGTCCCATCGCCGCGCGTGAAAACCAGATAGTTGGCGGAGTCTTTCAACAAATCTTTCATTTGCACTTGCAAATTCACGTTTTGAGTTAAGTTGTCTTTTGTGGCATTACCTTGATTGAGCACTTTGCCATTCAAGCCAACAACATACGCGTAGTCCGTATCATATTCATTCGAAGCGCTCATCCAATTCGTCAATGCGATCAACGACCAGGCAGTTTCTTGTGTGGTGTACCAATGTCCCTTTTCACGATGAGCCATCAGCCAGCGCACCGCGTTCGCCGTGATGGGATTTTCTGGGGTCAAGTTGAACGAAGGCATTCAATACGATGGCGGTCGTGCGCGTGTCGGTGTTCCAGTTCCAATAGTCTGTGCCGGATTCTTCCCAGTGTGCGCCAGAGCTTGATAGAACCGTAGCAGTTTCAAGGTCAGAAAGAAGCGAGTTAACTCGTTCATCCTGTTTATCCAGCATATACATCGCTTGCGCCAGATATGCCTTTCCATACAGACTCAGCGAAGTCCGATTCTCGTAAATAAAGTTGACCTGCGATGGGCGCAGTTGATCGGCACGCGCCAGCACATACAGGATGAACGCCGTGCGGTTATATTGCGTGGTGGCGTCGTTGCGTTTCAGGTCGGGCACATTCTTCGACAGGTAATTAACCTAAGTTGCGACCTACCAAAGGAAGTTGATGGAACAAGCGAGCACAAAGAGCGGTATGTGTCAATGATTTTGGACAACAGTTTTGAAAGATTAGTGTAGATCGGTTATGTATTTGACGGTTGAAAGCACTCCTTTCAAGCGGGAAGTTTGTGGATAAGTGGACGGAACCAGCACCGCCCACTTACCCACAAACTCTACGACGGCGACGACGGTGAGGGTTGCTCAGACTGGAGATTCGCGTTCGGCGGGTTGATCCAGACGGCGGTGGGTAAAGGAGCGGGGATGGAGGGTCCTTTGACAAAGCGCTCGGGGTTTTTCAGATAGGCGGCCTGCAAGACCTGTTGACGTTGATCCAAAATGGTTTGAGCTCTTCCGAAATGAACATCGGCAGGCGTGAGAAGACCGATGGCGCTGTGATGATGCTCGTAGTTGTACCAACGGAAGAATGCTCCCGCCCAAGTCCGGGCATCGGTTTGGCAACCAAAACGTTCGGGATAATCCGGGCGATATTTCAAGGTTTCCCTGGCACCGCCCGCCAGGGCAGGTGTGAACTGTGCTTCTGAATACGGATTATCGTTGGATACGTGGGGACGGAGGACGGCCTTTGAGGGTCAACAGATAACGAATACGGCGACATATATCTCGGATAATGGTATCGTGTACCCACTCACGATCTTTCGGCAATACGGGCTCAGAAGCTCTAGCCGATGCTTCCACTGGCGAAGGTCATACCCCGGTGACGGTCAAAACACCTTCTGCCACAACATCCTCCTGGCGGAGGTGTTGACCAATTGCCGCTCTTACATCGTGTCGTAAGCACATTTTCATGGCTTCATCTGCCTCTGCCACAGGAATGGCAATATTGCGAAGATAGTGACTTTGGCAAAAAGCATGTCTGGTCTGTGGAAAGACTTCAGCCACGGCTGGCAACAGACCGCTCTGCTTGTCGCTCATCACAGCGGTCACCCGCAAACCAAGATCGGCAAGCGGTTGAAGGAAGGGCGCGAAGGCCGCTTGATTTTGCTGGCTCATCCAGCCACTGCGCAAGGTTACTCCGCTCAATAGTTCTCGTACCAGCCACAACTGTGGCTCGCCTCCCTCGGGGGCCAACCCGTCTAAACTCAACCACAGCCCCACTTGGTCTGCCACTATTTTTAGTCGGTTCAGTTGCGCTCGTTCGTGACATGCCAATAAAGGCAAATATCGATAGTCATACAACGCTCTCACTTGAGATTCGCGGATACTGAGCCGCTGTCGCAAATCCGTGTGGATGGCTGCAAAGGCTTGCTGCATGGTTTGCCGCTGCCAACCAATCTGCGCAATCACATCATAACCATACGTGCATGAAACCGGCGCTATTTGCCCCCATTCCACTGAACCCCAGATCCTGGGAGACACATCACAACCGGGATTCATGCACCGCTTCGTTCGTTGCGCAATCATCGCCACTTCGCTCATACTTTGCACAGTTTTGTATTTACTGGTGTATGCTACTCGCATCAGCCCATTTCACAACCGTACACCGTCCCGCTTCCCGAGTAAAATATCCCTTGGGTTCTCATGCAACTCTTCTCTCTAAGCAAGTGGTGAGTTTGCCATTTGTTTGACCTGCGTTTGAAGGCGCCAAATCTCACCGGAAAAAATGAGCCAGAAGAGGTGATCGAGGTTCAAATGGGCAGCAGCGGCGAAGTGCTGGTGCCGTTTTCATCCAACTTGAAAGTCTATGCCGGGAAAGATATTAACGTACACGGTGTACAGGGCCAGGTGGATGGGTATTCAGGCCGGAAACCGAATCTGCAAGATGTCTATTGCCTGGGAAATGCATCGGCAGGCGGAACGATGAGTTTGGATTGTGATACCATGCTCGGCACCGATGTGGAGTTCAAATCTGGCAGCGATCTGCGTTTCCACGTCCATGATCTAACCAGCGCGCGTATCCGCGTCAAGGATCTGGGCGGATATTGGGAAGCGCACATCGGCAGCGGAGAGAAATCGGTCTATCTCAAAAGTGGTGGGGATGTCACTTTCGTAACGGATCAAAAAGTGGAGGCATTGCCACCCAATTATGTTTTGGGGAAGATTGAGAAGCCAACCGCCATATAAAGTAACGCTCATGTTTTGAAACATGGGCGTTGCGTTTTTAAGCTCTTCCAAGAATGGTGTTCAAAAAACCACCAGGCTTCTCGCGCAGTTTTGTTTCATCATGGTTTCCATTCGAGGAGGGCATGGTTGCTTTCAACATAGCCAATTCTTCTTCAGGGTCACGGAACTGCATGGAATAAAGGCGAGCATATAAACCATTGAGCGCCATCAACTCTTCGTGTGTACCTAATTCGACGATCTGTCCCTGATCCAACACTGCGATGCGATGGGCAACTTTGATGGTGCTCAGGCGATGCGCCACGATCACGGTCGTGCGGTTTTGCATCAGACGATCCAGCGCTTCCTGCACCAAACCTTCTGATTCGTTATCTAATGAACTGGTAGCCTCATCAAGCAAAAGAATGGCGGGGTCTTTGAGAATGGCGCGTGCAATCGCGATACGTTGACGTTGGCCGCCGCTTAGGTTCATACCGCGTTCACCCACGATTGTTTCGTATTGTTTCGTGAAAGCCAGGATGAACTCATGCGCATTGGCAGCTCTGGCGGCTTCGATCATCTCTTCTTCAGTCGCATCCAGGCGCCCATACAAAATGTTTTCCCGGATCGTGCCGCCGAACAAAATCGTCTCCTGTGGCACGATGCCAATTTGGTCGCGCAAGCTGTGTTGAGTCACAGAGCGTAGATCATGCCCATCGAGGCTGATGCAGCCCGCGGTCGGGTCGTAGAAGCGGGGGATCAAATTGAAGATGGTGCTCTTGCCCGCGCCACTGGGTCCCACCAATGCAAGGATCTCTCCAGCTTTGACATCCAGCGAAACATTCTTCAGAACAGGCGCTTCCCCATCATATGTGAAAGAGACATTTTCAAAACTGATCTGACCGCGCGCCGGAGGCATGACCGCGGCGTGCGGTTCATCCTGAACCGAGGGGCTGGTATCCAAAATCTCGAAGACGCGCTGCACGCCGCCGATCGCTGAACGAAGCTGGGCATACAGTCCTGCCATTCCTCCCAGGCTGGCAGCAATCGAGATGCCATACATCAGGAAACCTGTGATCATCGCCAGCGTGAGATGACCAGAGATGACTTCGCGTCCGCCATACCACATGATGGCGGCGATGGTGCTGAAACCGAGGAACATCATCAAAGCTTGGAATGCTGAACTATAAACTGCCATACGCAAAGAAGCGAGGAAGGTCTTCTCCATGGCGTTGTTATAACGGTTTACTTCGTATTCTTCGCGTCCGAAACTTTTCACCACGCGGATGCCCTGTAAACCTTCTTCGGCCACGACCGTCGAATCTGCCAATTCATCCTGAATATGCGTACTCGCTTTCTGTAAACGACTTCCAAACACACCAGCAACCACAATCAACACAGGAACCAACGCAAGGATAAATAACGTTAGGCGCGTGTTCATCGTCAAAACAATGACAATGGAACCGATCAAAGTCAGTATCTGACTGAGAAAACCGGTCAGGTTGCTGGTCAGCATCGTACGCATTTGAGTCACATCGCTGGAAAGGCGTGAGACGATATCTCCCACACGGCGTGAAGAATAAAAGCTAAGCGAGAGATTTTGTAGTTGTGTATAGAGAGACGTCCGCAAATCGTAGACAATATGCTCACCAATATAGGAGAGCAAATACGATTGTGCGGAGGTGAATAGCGCCTGCAACAAAAAGATACCCACCAGCAATAATGCCAGGCTATTGAGCGGAGCAAAACTCTTGGCCTTGGTTACTGAATCCAGCAGGCGGACAATGACCAGCGGGAAGGCCAGACCAAATCCACTGGAGGCCAGCAAAGCCAGCAGAGCAAGGCCCATCTTGCCCGAATAGGGCTTCAGATAGCTGAGCAGACGGCCCCAATTAATTGCCTTGAATGAGACCGCAGGTTCATTTTGATTAAACATCGGATGGCGTTCATGCTGACGATGATTGGAACGATTTTGCATTCTTTAAAATGCCTTTCTTTATCTACGAGTTAATTCATAATTCATTGCACATCATAAAAGGACTTTGTAAACTGAGTGTGAATTGACTGAGAACAAATGACCTCACCATGTTTATGGTGAGGTCCTATCTCATGATTATTAGGCCTGGTTACGTTGCGCCCAGTTCCCGGACCAATCTTCGAAACACTTCGAGGGCCGGTTTGGGAGTAAAGTCTTCATGCAAAAGGCCAAATTGAAGTCCGGTATTTTTCGTATGATCCGCGTCCAGCAGGTCAAAAAACTCGTAGTGGCTGATATTTAATTCATCCTTCTTTTGATCGATCGTTCGAATCACTTCCTCGATTCTGGTCGCCTGTTGTTCCTCACTACGGGATTCGCTCGTCGGCCAGCCATTCTCAGTAATATGAATCGGCAAGGTTGATGGGATTTGGGCTATTGGCAAACTCACGTTTCGGAATTGAGTCAACACGCCATTGACCGCTTCTTGAATTGTCATGCCTGCCGGCAACGGTCTGAATACATCCGGACAAAAAATCGAAGCCTACATAATCAAGTGATTCCAAAAAGTGAGGATCGACTTAATCTGTGCAAGCTCATTCCAAAAATCATCATTTGGATTGAAGGAAGGAACCGCGTTGAAGCCAACTTGAATTTGAAGATTTCTCTTTCCGATTTCATATTTTGCAGCCACTACACCATCGACAATGGCGCGGCGAACATTTGGAAAACTCCCATCCCCGCCGAAAACAGCATCCGGATTATTCGGTTCTTCGGCGATTTGGATTTTTTCCAAAGTTGAACCATATTCGCGGGTGGCTACTCTGATGAAATCAGTCCAATCATCAATGTCGCCAGTTTCGGTTCGATAACATAGAGCCAAATCAAGTTTTCGGCCGGCATTTACATGTTGTTTCAGGTCAATTGGCGTGGTTATTCCACGTTTTCCGGAACCGAGATCGTGCATATAGCCTCGCACCCAAAATGGTCGATCTGCAGGCTGAAGCTGATCCAATACCTCTGTTACGCGCTTCATCGATACAGGATCATCAACCATCTCTGAAACTGTCCTCGTTTGAAGATCAAGGGCGATGCCGCCAGGGTAGATACCAAAAATCAATTTATCCTTCGACAAAAGCTTCCACCGCGGCAAGATAGTAGTAAGCCAATCCAATTTGCATCGATTCCAGCATTTTTCTATGAAAATCATCGCCAACCAGGAAACGCGCGTTTTCCAGGAAGCTTTTTGGACTCATCTCGCTTCCATGTGCATTCAAAAAAGTGAGGTGATCCGACAATAATGTTCCAACTTTCTCCTCTCTGTACGAGACTCCTTCTTGCAGTGCTTGCACCAAGGTTTGCTGAAAGTGAATGGCTTCCCGAGCCGCTTCGTTCAGGCGATCCACCTGAGGTTCATCTACAGTCAATTCAAAGCCATATTTTTCCTTGAGATAGGCAGATTGTTCTGCCAGGGCTTCCTGCCACTCTTTCCGATTAATCCAACAAACATTTTTTCTTTTGCCATGACTTCTCCCCGCACAGCATGCGAAATCGAATCGTCCAGGGTTCGAATCAAGCCTTCAAGTCGCTCCATCCTTGCCGGGAGCATATCGCGTTGTTCAGATTAAAATTCTACTCCGATCAGCATTCCCGGAAAGTGCCCTGGCAATATCCTCCAATGAAAAATCGAGTTCCCGGAAAAATAGAATTTGCTGGAGGCGTTCGAGTTCAGCTTGCCCATAATAACGATAACCGGCTTCGCTAATCTCATTGGGAATCAGCAGCCCGATCTTATGATAGTGATGTAGAGTTTTTACGGTCACATTGGCCAAATCAGCGAGTTCCTTGACTGTCAGACGCATAAGTTTTTCACTCCTTTATCGAGAGTATGAGGTCTGACCCAAGGTCAGAGTCAAGATGAAAATGTAAAACAAGAAGCAGCTTTACTGTTTAATACAATAAAGCTGCATGGACTTGAATTATTTGTTATCCGAGTGGGGAATGTTTCCATATCTCAATGATCGACATTCCCTGCTCGATGTAAAACCTCGCGGAACACAGCGGACCATTCCTCAGGCTGAATGTTATGTGAGGTATGGTGACCAGGAAAGATGACCATCTCACAATCCATTCGCTTTGCCAGGATTGGCGCGGTCTGAGCATAGAAGCGCTTCTTATCCAGGGACTCTTGCCCTGCCGCCATAAAAACTTTAGCTCCATTTTGTTTGATTGCCGCGAGATCGGGCATGTAGTTCGTAACGGGCAGCAGTTCCTGCTTGATAAAGAACTCCATCATCTGCAACGGCTCTTCATGATCTTCGTGTGTTTCCTTGAGTCGTTCCTCGGCATTTCGAGCCCGTGCCGACCCACCCAGAGGCAATCCCACACCAAACAGAAAACGGAACATGGCGATCATGGGACCAAAGTCAAAAGCCATTTTATAGACACCGGCAAAGAAGCGCTGCCATTTTTTAGATTGTGGGTGTATCCGCGCCAAAGGAGGTTCATGCACAATAATCGCCCGAATAGCCTGCGGCTGCGTCTTTGCCATATCCAGAGCAATTACCGCGCCGCTGCTGTTGCCGAAGACAAATGCTGAGGTTTCACCTACCGCCTGTAAGACAGCCACCGCATCCCGACTCTGCCGACTGATTTCAAAATTTTGCGGCTCATTCTTTGTACTACGTGCGTTGGCGCGCCGATCATAGATAATGACCTTGTACTCATCCGAGAGAATATCGGCGACAAAGGAATACACCGTCCCAGCGCCGCCACCGCCCGGAATCAGCAATAAAGGTTGTCCGTTCCCGCGAACCTCATAATAAAGTTCATCACCATCGGTTTTTACAAGGCCGGCCTGTGGGGCACGCCAATGAGAGTTTGTTTGATTAGCCCTCATTTCGTCACCAGGAATTGTTTCAATACAGCAGCCACTGCCTCCGGCGCATCTTCATCATTTGGCGACGTATGATTCAGGCCCGGCAGATTGATCAATCGCGCGTGTAGAATGATCTCTGCCAGCACGGGCAAGATGTCGAGCAGATAAGCCGGACTCTTGGAACCACCCAGAAGCAGGATTTCCGCGGCGATATGTCGATATCTCTGGTACGTTGAATCAAGACTCTGACTCAGCCGGGCTTCATGGACACCGGTTGGCAAAAGTTCGATGATCTCGCGAGCTTCGTCACTGCGCAACATTAGAGAAAACAGTGGACGGAGCACAAAATATGGTAGTTTGCTCATCCAATTCAGAGGCAAACCTCTGATAAAAACAGCCATGGCTCCCGTATAATCCTGACGGAGAATGACCCGTTCATTATCAGGAAGCCAATATAGGGGCAACGAGCCGTTGATTGAAACAGCCGATTCATATAGAATCAGTTTATCAATAGGCAACTTAAGCGCGGACTCCAAAGCCAATAAGCCACCACCACTATGTCCAAACACCCTTCTTGCATGAGTCTTTTTCAGGACGGCTGCCAGATCTTCGCACTCCTTGGCAAGGCTGTAGCTATCTCCGACAGGACCACTCAATCCGCGACCCCGCCGGTCTCGAATATAGACTGTGCATCTGTCTGCCAACGTGGAGGCCAGGCGTTGATAGTGCAAAGAGGATCGTAACGCGCCGTGCATGATAACCAATCCCGGTCCATGCCCGATTTGGCGGTAACCGATCGTTGTGCCATCCGCCGAAATCAACTGACTCGTACTAAACTCCACTGGAGTAGAGGAGACATTTGAAATAGCGGTGTCCTTAACAGCCGAGAGGTTCATTGTTCTTTTCCTTTATCCGCGATAAATTATGATTACGTTACAAGGATAAAGGAACTATGTAAACTCAGTTTTAACCTTTCATTGAACGAAGGAAAGTTATCGAATAAGGAGATTGATTTTGGCCGAACGAGAAGCTAGTGACACAGCCTTAGGAGTTGCTGTATTGAGAGCGGTACATCAAATGATCGATGGCAAACCGAAAATTCTGAACGATCCGGTTATGGTGCAGATGCTGGATGAAGAGACACGTTCCCGCATCCAAAACCAGCCGGAGATTTATCAGCTTCCCCACTCCCAGGCATTACGCTCACGCGTCCTGTTGCGCAGCCGCTTTGCGGAAGATCGTCTCGCCGAGGCCGTTACGCGCGGGATCAGACAGTTCGTCCTCCTGGGCGCCGGCATGGATACCTTCGCTTATCGGCAGCCGAATTGGGCGAACGAATTACAGATCTTTGAAGTCGATCATCCCGCCAGTCAAAGTGCGAAGCGTCACAGACTGAAAGAATTCCATATTCCCATCCCGCCCAATCTGGAATATGTGGAAGCGGACCTTGAAAAAGAAAGCGTTGGTTCCGCGTTGGAACACAGTCGCTTCGATTTCAATCAGCCAGCGTTCTTTTCCTGTCTGGGCGTGCTGATGTATCTCACGGAAACGGCGGTGGATTCCCTCTTGAGTTTTGTGGCATCCATGCCACCCTCCAGCGAGATCGTGTTCACCTTCGCTAACGATAACCCGAATCATCCCTCGCTGATCGAAAGAAGCGCGGAGGCGTTGGGAGAACCCTGGCTGACCAAGTTCCAGCCGGAGGACTTGAAAGAAAAATTGCGACACCTTGGTTTTTCGGGGATTTTATTTCTCACCCCGGAAATGATCGCGGAACGCTACATGCAGGATCGCCAGGATGGTTTGCCCGTTCCGAGGAAAGCCAGCATCGTCAGCGCGAGAATGTGAGAAGATTGTTTTTACTTTTGCAACTCGTGTGTCTTCGCATCAGTTAAACAACCATAAATGGCGCGGCACAGATTGGCATAACGGCTGTCCAGCCCAATGATCATTTTGTTCATCACGTAACCAAACGCCAAACGTTGCTGCGGATCGGCAAAGCCAATGGAGCCACCCATACCCGGGTGACCGAAAGCCGTCAGCGACCACGGATCGCCGAGTTCCGGTTCCGGGAGCATAAACCCAAGTGTGCGTCTTTCCATGGTTCCCGTGACGACACCCTTACAATGAATCTGCTTGCGACCAGCACGTTCTGCGCTGGCTTCAGTGAGCAGACGCGTGTTATCGACTTTGCCACCCAGGGCCAGCGGTGTATAAACGCGCGCCAGGCCGCGGGCGCTGGCATGACCATTGGAAGATGGAATTTCCGCTACTCGCCAACGACGCGTGTTCGCTGCTCGCGCAGGCCGCGGCGGATTCCAAAAAGCATCGCGTTTTACGCGGCTGCCAAGCCTCCACGCCGTTCGAAAGATAAAATTTCCCAAGCTCGAAGGAGGGATCCTCTCGGCGGCACGGGCTTGGTCCCTTTCTGACAACCCGACAAATATATCTGCGCCCATTGGGCCGGCAATTTGCGTACGGATAAATTCGCCAACGGATATACCTGTAATTCTCCTCAAGACTTCGCCGTTCAACCAACCAAAGGTCGCGGCGTGATAACCGCACTTGGGTCCCGGCTCCCAAAACAATTCGGATTCTTCCAAGGCATGAATCATCGTATCCCATTCGTATACCGCTTTATCCGCGACTTTGATACTGGTGCCGGAAGACCGGACGTATGCGTCAGAATATGTCTTACCAGAACCTTATTCTTGCCGTGTTTCGCAAATTCCTTCCAATATTTCGCGACCGGCGCCTCAAAATCCAGTAGGCCGCGATCAGCCAGCATATGGATCGCCAGCGCCAGACAGCCTTTGGTCGTCGACCAGACATTTACGATAGTATCAGGCATCCTTGCTTGTGTAAGCGCGGCATAGGCCGTACCACCCCACAAATCCACAACCGGCCTACCATCCAATGTAATATGAACCGCGGCCCCCATCTCGGCATTCCTGGCGAAATTCTTTTCAAAGGCAACACGCACTGGCTCAAAGCCACCCGCCGCCCACCCGGAAACAGGAAATTTATCAATGGTTGTCATGTGCACACCTGTGGCAAGCTGAAAGTAATGATTGTCCCATTGTCCTGTTCGATTTCTACTTCGATCGTTCCTTTATATAACTCCACAATCTTTTTGTCGATGGAAAGTCCAAGCCCAGTGCCGCCACTGGTACGCGTGCGCGACTTGTCGGCGTTGTAGAAACGCTCGAAGATATGCTCCTGATCTCAGGCGAGATACCAATGCCCGTATCGGAAATCTTGAACTCGCTTTGTTTTTTTTCTTTGTGTTTTGCGGGTTACTTGGTGTTGAGCACCTGCTGAAAGCCGGTACCACGCCGCCAGGTCGGTTCGTTGGCGATGTCGGTAATCCGCCAGCTATCCGCAACCAAGGTTACTTGTCCGGTTATCACCCCGCCTGCCAGAAAATAATTGTCGTTTGGATCGACGCTTGGGTCACCCTCGCCCTCAGCCCAGAGGTGCATGGCTACCAGGTTCGCCCGGAACCTGGCTGTAATACTGTCCATCAACGTAATGATGAAACCGCTGGTTAGATGCTGCGTAGCCCTAAATCGGCTAAAACTCCGGCTATGGCTTTCGCCAATTTCTTTTGGCCCTGTCGTGACTATTCCATGGGGTCGTATTGATTTTCCATTATCTGCGAAAATATGACTCATGGTTTCCATGTCAAACTGTTTCTGATCCAGGGCGGCGAAGTAGCGATTGATAACTTCGGTTATCGCGACAGTATGTATGAGTTCGGCTTGATCATTCAGGTGTTTGTCCTCTTTGTTTTTTGCATAATGTGTAGGTTTGATACGATCACTTCATCGGCAAACTGACTGTGAACGTTGTGCCTTTGTCCAGTTGACTCTCCACTGCGATCGTTCCCTTGTGTAAATCAACAATCTTCCTGACAATAGAAAGTCCAAGTCCGCTGCCACCACTGGCGGGCGTGCGGGATTTATCAGCCTTGTAAAAGCGTTCAAAGATACGTTCCCGATCTTCCTCTGAAATACCGATCCCGGTATCGGAGATGCGGACTTCGACCTGATCGTCACGGGGAGATAAACTCACTTCAACAGAACCAGCTTGTGGCGTAAATTTGATCGCATTATGAATCAAGTTGATCCACACCTGGCTCAACAAATCCTCATCGGCAGTGATCTCCACTTCAGCGAGGGAGAGATCCATATTGATGGACTTATCCCTCCATTGAGGCTCGCTCACGAGGATCAGACTCTTGATCTGTTGATCCAATCGATAGCACTTCGGTTCAAGCTGAAGCTGCTCGGATTCGAGCGAAGACAGTTTGAGTAGATCCTCTGTGACACCCGACAGGCGCAGGCTCTCATCTTCAATGATGCCAAGATAATGATGTCGCTCCTCGGGGGTGAGTTGATCATTTTCGAGCGCCTGCGCAAAGCCGCGGATGGAGGTGAGCGGCGACTGAATCTCATGCGACACATTGGAAACAAATTCCTGGCGCATACTCTCCCATTGATGAAGTTCGATCGCCATTTTGTTGACACTATCGCTCAATTTACCCACCATGGGATTGTCGTTGAATTCATCCGATAGTCGCACGCTGAAATCGCCTCGTGCGATTCGTTCCAGTGCATCAAGAATCGGTGCAAAGACGTTCATCTCTGGGATCCAGCCGCGCGCCCGTGCAAATTTCCCGACCACTCCAATCAGCGTTCCGGTAAGCAACAAACCCAACAAAGTATTGATCACTTGAATGAAAATAAGTGGCGGCTGCCAACGAATGACTTCATAAATGTAACCAGTCAGCAAAAAAGCGACTGCAATCATCCCGCTCACAAAACTCAATACAAAGATAAACCACAGAAAGCCAATGGTTCGCTGACGCCTGCGGCTTTTCATGACTTCGATCTCCAAACGATACCCCAACCCGCGAATGGTGGTGATCTTGAAGGAATGTCCCTCTTCAGGAAAACGTTCCCGCAGACGACTGATATGGACATCCAGGGTGCGATCATTGCCGCGAAAATCGTATCCCCAAATATCTTCGATCAATTGCTCGCGTGAAAAGGTCCGTCCGGGATAACTCGCCAGCTTGAACAACAATTCGAACTCCTTCAACGGAAGCGTGAGATGCTCTTCGTCTACCTTGACCTGATATGTCTTTCGATCCAACGTCAACCTGCCGATCTGAATGGTCTGGGATGATTCGATACGATAGCGCTTTAACAAGGCTTTGACGCGCGCCACCATCTCCAGTGGTTCAAAAGGCTTGACCAGATAGTCATCCGTGCCGAGTTGGAATCCCTTCAGCTTCTGACTGGTCTCACCTTTGGCGGTCAGCATCAGAATCGGAATATCGAAAGTCGCCTTCAACTCCTGGCATAACTGCCAACCGTCCATCCTGGGCATCATGATATCAATAACCGCCAAATGCACCTTGACCGAATCCAGCGTTGACAACGCGTCCATGCCATCCACTGCCTCGATCACTTCAAAACCATCGTTCCGTAAAAATAAGCTGGCTAATTCACGGATATGCGGATCATCGTCCACAACCAGAATCTTGCTCATGGATTTCCTTCCATAAGACGAAAGGATACTTTACTTTTGTAAACTGTGCATTAACGGAATTATCTTTTCCATAATCACCCACCCAATCACCCGCCCGGGGTGAAGCCAGTTCACCCCCGCGAAAGATACCATGCAAGGCATCACTGGAAATTCAAAAGGAGAAAACCAAATGGAAAACTTATTACAAGTATGGCTCAATCCGATCAACCTGGGGATTTTATTCCTGTGCCTTACAACGGGAATTTGGATTTTGGCCCATAGCGATCCAACCAGGAGAGATAAATAACTTGAACCCGTCATTGCACGGAATGACGATTTGCCAGAAGGAGTTTTACGAATGAAATTCGATAAACAAACAACCAAACGCATACTTAATATCATTTTCTTCATCATATTGATGGATGTGATCGGCATGAGCATCATCTTCCCGGTTGCACCGTATATTGTGCAACGCTACAGCGGAGACGCGCTGATGGTCACCATGCTAACGGTGATTTACGCCGGTGCGCAGTTCTTCGCCGCGCCGGCCCTCGGCAAAATCAGCGACCGTGTCGGACGTAGGCCGGTACTACTGGTCAGTGTCTTCGGTTCGGCCCTTGGTTACTTCGTCTTCGGGATCGGCGGCGCCTTATGGGTGTTGTTCCTCTCGCGCTTGATCGATGGCATCACCGGTGGCAATATCTCGACGGCCTCCGCGACCATCATCGATGTTTCCAAACCTGAAGAACGCGCCAAGAACTTCACATTACTCGGTATGGCTTACGGAGTTGGTTTCGTAGTTGGTCCCGCCCTGGGCGGCGCGCTGGGCCAATGGAATTTGAATGCGCCGATCTACGCCGCGGGCATCATCTTTCTCATCAGCACCGCGCTCGGTTTACTTCCTCCTGCCAGAGTCACTACCAAAGGAGCGCCGCGTCAGCTCCCGGCTGCGCGTGAATGATTTCAATCCTTTCGCCTCCATTGCACAGATGGCATTCAAGCCCGGGCTGGGACTCCTCCTGCTGATCGTCACCATGTTCAACTTCAGTTTCGATGGAATCAACAGCGTAACAGGTGTATTCATCAAGAACAAGTTCGCCGCTTCGCCCCTGACCCTGGGCCTGCTCATGGTCGCCGCGGGCATCGCCACCGCCCTTGTACAGGCGTCCCTGATCGAACGGCTGGTGCCGCGTTATGGAGAGAAGCGCATGGCGCAGGTGGGATTGTTGGCCAGTGTGATCGGATGGCCATTGATCGCCTTCGCGCCCGTGCTATGGATGTTGTTCCCGATCTCCTTCGTGCAAACCGGCATCACCGGTTTCATCTGGGCTACGACAGGGGCCCTGGCTGCCAGTTATGTTTCGGAACAGGAACAGGGGAGCCTGGCAGGAGTCAATGTGGCGCTGGCTGGACTGGCCTCCATGCTCGGACCACTGTGGGCCGGAGCCGCATACGATCATGTCGCGCCCAGCTCGCCCTATTGGATGGGTGCGCTTATTCTCGCGTTCGCCTGCCTCGTGCTCACGCAGGTTAGAGTGAAAACAAATGCGAACAACTCAAATGATGTGAAAACTGCATCTCATCTTTCGAATGAATTAACAGGAGACTAAACTATGACTGAAACTACGAAAGCTCATAAGGGCCTTCCCATGGAAGGCGTTATCGCCAGTTGGTATGCCAGGACAACTCTCAAAGATTTGAATCGTCACAAACTAATGGCGAAAGGACTGGTCGAGAAAATCCCCGCTAACGGTAAAATATTGGAGATCGCGCCTGGCCCCGGATACTTCTGCATCGAACTCGCCAAGCTGGGGGACTACCAAATCACGGGACTCGACATTAGCAAGTCTTTCGTGGAGATCGCGCGCGGGAACGCCGCGCAGGCTGGACTGAACATCGATTTCCGCGAAGGGAATGCTTCCGCCATGCCCTTCCCCGACAATGCCTTTGATTTCACTTTCTGTCAGGCGGCGTTCAAAAATTTTTCAGAGCCGGTGAAGGCCATGGCTGAGATGTACCGTGTGCTAAGACCGAAAGGCACGGCAGTCATTGTCGATATGCGCCACGATGCATCCGCAGTTGAGATCGAACGCGAAGTCAATAAAATGGATCTCGGCCCGCTCAATCGCTTCATGGTGCGATGGACCTTCGATCATATGCTGCTCAAAAGCGCCTACAGTATGGACGAAATGAAAGCCATGATCGCCCAGACTCCGTTTGGTACAGGCAAGATTGATGTCAGCGGCGTGGGCTTTCAAGTCTGGCTGGAGAAATAGGGCTTTTCCTCGTCGAGTAGAACAAACGCGGCGAGGCCATGTTCTCGAACCACTGAGTCACGGAGACATAGAGCACTTAAATTCTCCGTGACTCAGTGTCCTCGTGGTGAGAAATTTCATATTTCGATGTAAAATTGAACACGTGCCCTCGTTCCTCACAACGTTCTTCACTGCCGAATATCAAGGCCCTGCTTTCGAATTCCTGGGGACAGCCCATCTCGCCGCACTGGGATTTCTCGTTCTTCTCAATCTCTTTTTGCTTAGATTTATATATGCCAGTGACGAGACCAAAGAGACCGTCCGCTGGTTGTTGGCCCTGATTCTGATAGTCAATGAAATCGCCTGGCATTACTGGAATTACATCAGTGGCTTATGGACCATCCAAACCATGCTGCCATTGCATCTGTGCAGTGTCCTGGTTTGGGCAGGCGCGCTCATGCTGGTTACGAAGAATTATAGGATTTATGAATTCATGTATTTTATGGGCATCGCCGGCGCCATCCAGGCTTTGATCACACCGGACCTGGGAATTTACGGATTCCCCCATTTTCGCTTCTTCCAGACCTTCATCTCACATGGACTGATCGTCACCTCCGCCATATATATGACCGCGGTGGAAGGGTTTCGTCCAACCTGGAAATCCATCCTGCGCGTGGCGATTTGGATGAACCTTTATGCCGTCGCGATCTATTTCGTCAACTCATATATTGGCAGCAACTATCTGATGATCAACCATAAGCCAGAGTTGCCCAGCATTCTCGATCTGCTTCCCGATTGGCCAATCTATATTTTATACATGGAATTGATCGGGGTCATATCCATGTTATTGCTCTATCTGCCGTTCGTGATTAACGATTTACGGAACCGCTATCTTTTGAATCGCGACAATGCTTCCCGGCTCGAAAGGATTTCAAAATAAGGCGGCTAGACAACTTCACACCGGCGTTCAGCGCAGGTGTCCGGTTTATTTCACTGCTGTTTCCTTGGAGAGTGGTTCGGTTTTTGAAATTGGAGGCTTGACCGCCTGCCTCCATGCCCAGGCAATAAAAGTACAAACCAGCCAGAAGAACAGAAAATAGATCGGCATGACAAAAACTATTTTTTTCGCCAGTACGATCGAATCGGAAGGCTGAAGGATCGCGGCGAAAATGATCAGGATGGTGAAGGCGGCGGCGCCGATAGTTCCCTGTCGCCAGATAGGGGGCTGCATAGATGCGACAGCTCTACTTGCCTCTTTTGTTTCGGCGACCTGGGGCGATTCCAAGGCGCGCTCGCAATAAGGACAGACAACCGCTTCCTCCTGGATTTGCTTTGCGCAATACGGACATTGTTTCATCGTTGATGACCTCGTTGGAAATGTCTGACATTCACTCCCTACATGACCCCCAGCAATCAAAAAGGATACAATACGAATGAACTACGGGAACCCTACGAAGAGCGAGAACGCTTCACGACTAGAGAATATGCATCGTTGCTTCAGCAGACGCGTAGCCCTTCTAAAGTCTTTAGGAAATCTGCCTTCGCGGAGACTACTTTTTTTCATCTTTGGGTTTCATTTTCTTCTTACTTCCATTCGTTGAGATCTTCCATCTCCGTTATGGTTAATTTGCGTTTATCCGAGTTGGTTATTTCAACTGCATCAAGGTAACCAAACCACTGTTCTATTCTCGTCTTGGTTTCAAATCTATATTGAACCTCGATCAACATTCTATATTTCCCCGCTTTGTGGGGCACTTCTGAAAAATGTGTAAAAACGATATTTTGGCGGAGGAATAAATTCATTTCCTTTGGGATACTTGGCAACCTAGCTATGTTTACGAATTCAGAACCTAAGAACACCTTCTTGAAACCATCACTATCACCCCTTAACCAAGAAAGTGCGCCGCTTTCGGATGTATCAATTGGGTGCCATCCCTCTCCCCTAAACCGTTCCATCTTTGTAATAACCGCCTTGCAATAGGCTGGCCCTTTTCGGTTACCATTCACAACTTCCAATCTTAAATATTTCCCATTTTCTCGTACGGTCGAAATTAGACGAATGGGGGGATGCTTATATGAGAACCTTTGGGAGGAAGATCAAGAATTCCGTTATTGGCACCCCTTATTCTTGCTACAAATTTTTCACTCCCGTAGTATTCCCTTGATATGGATTCCCATGGTTCGGCTTCTTTTCTTTGACGGGGTTGAAAAATTTCATCATAATCATCCATCGACGCGCCTTTTACGGGCTGTGTGTTACTACTTTCGTGAATATGAATTCCACCTTGAAAGACTTGTCCCGAAACACTCCCAGTTATGCCTCCACTTTGATTTACTGATGCAATACCGGCATCTTCAACATTTATGTTTGGAGAATTGTTAATTGTATTTCCGGTCATTCCAGCACCACGAACTTCGTTGTGATAATTTGGTTTCTGTTGCCCTTCTTTTTCATGAAATCTTCCTCGTGGCCTCCCATGCTGTAGCAATTCCCCATATAATCAATCCGACAATAACAAACCAATACCAAGCAATATATTTACTTATTGCTGGATAGTTTATTGCATCTCCCCAATCTGGATTTATAAAGGTTAATAGACCAATTGCTTCTAACGGCATACCAACCAACCATTTCCATGCTGGTTTGAAAATGATTTCCAAAAAGGTCTTTTCCATTCGTCACACTCCTGTGGTGACTTCATTTTACCCAAACAGGTGACTCATTGCATACTTACTACTTTTATTCGTCGGCTGTTGACAAGTTGTCAATCAGTTCTCTTACAAAGAGGAGCATCATAAAAAGGTTTTCCGCTTTCCACGCAGATTTTCATAACCAACAAGCTATAACAAAAATTAAGGTAGAATATATGCGCAACATGCCGGGGCGATGGCGGAATCGGCAGACGCAACAGACTTAAAATCTGTCGGTGGCAACACCGTGAGGGTTCGACCCCCTCTCGCCCCACAGAACGCACACGGAAGCCCGCGCGACTTCCTGAAAGGATACAGCGCGGGCTTTATGTTCCCACGAACGCAAGAGACTTTTTTATTCGGCCGTGGAAAATCTCACATAACTGATATAGAACTGTAAGTATGGCTGGACATAAAAATGCTAGAATGCTGCCTATGAAAATATGCCCATATTGCGCGGCACAAATCCAGGATAAGGCCATTGTATGCATCTATTGTGGGCGTGACTTGGAAAGAACTGCTCCCTGGGACCTATTGGAGATACAACGCGCCGAGGAAAAAAACTGGAAGAAGCGTGATCTGGTTACAGTGGCTGCCATTGTTGTCATTGTTTTCTTGGCGCTGTTCTTCATCATAGCTTCGATCTGGCTATGGCGTTCCTACTAGTCCGCAGCAAACACAAAAGAACCGCCCTACTTCCGGGCGGTTTCTACTTTGTTTAGACCGTCATTCCCGCCCTTCCCCAATGGGTCAAAAAGCCCGGTTTCCCAGCGACTGTCATCCCCAGCAAACCAAGCTGCCTTTAGATATTCAAGTATGACATCCATCATTGAATGCGTCGATTCTTGAAGTGAGACGGCGCAAACGGGCTTGTGAGTTCCCTCATAAGCTCAGCGGATATCTTATCTTCATACGTAGGCATTCCTTCAATGCTAACATATCTTTTGTGCAGACGCTGTAGACGCCTACGTCCCCAACGCTGGAATAATCTTGACACAGACGTAACTCACGCTATACTTCTAGTACAGAGGAATATCTACTTTTGCCCACTACCGGGAAGGGCGGAACGGTACGCAGGGCAAATACAGCCCCTTTGCAGGCGAAAACGTCCAGGCAGACGCAACAGACTTAAAATCTGTCGGTGGCAACACCCTGAGGGTCCGACCCCCTCTCGCCCCACTTTTCATACGTCATTGCGAGTGGCACCAGGTATCAAAACCTGGTGTCACGTGGCAATCTCCTCTTATGAGAGATTGCTTCGTCGTCTGGTCTGGATAGTTTCGTCCTGGCCAGCAGCTCCTCGCAATGACATTTGCATCTGAAAGGTTGACCATGTTTTTTTCCCGTCAACAGCTCGAAGAGATCGAAGATAAAAGCCTGGCGCCATATGGCATGCGCAGCAAGGACTCCAAGGGTCGCGCCTACCTCGACACCGAACCGGACTACCGCACATCTTTTCAACGTGACCGCGACCGCATCCTGCACACCACGGCCTTCCGGCGCCTCGAATACAAGACGCAGGTCTTCATCAATTTTGAAGGCGACTATTTCCGCACCCGCCTCACTCACACGCTGGAAGTTGCACAGATCGGCCGGACTTCAGCGCGCGCCCTCGGCGGAAACGAGGATCTGGTTGAGGCGATTTGTCTGGCACATGATCTGGGTCATTCCCCGTTTGGGCATTCCGGGGAGGTCGCCCTCGCTCGTTTGATGAAGGATTTCGGTGGCTTCGACCACAACCGGCAATCCCTGCGCATCGTCACTGAACTCGAACAGCGTTACCCGGAATTCCCCGGCCTGAATCTGACCTGGGAGGTACGCGAGGGCATGGTCAAGCACGAGTCCGAATACGATATCTCCGACGCACGCGAATTCAACCCCGATCTGCGCGGCAACCTCGGAGACTCAGATCGCCAACGTAGCCGATGAACTGGCTTATACGACTCACGACCTGGATGACGGTCTGCGCTCCGGCATGATCACGCCAAAGATGTTGGAGACCATCGCCCTGTGGGGCATCCTGCGCGAAACGTATCATTGGCGCGGCCCGGAACTGGACGACATCGAACGTCATCGTATGATCCGTCAGTTGGTCGGCCTGATGGTCACGGATATGATCAATGCCACAGACCAGCGTCTGAAGGAAAGCAAGGCCAAGTCCGCACTCGATTTACAGAAATTGAAACATAATGTGATCGGCTACAGCGAAGAGATGCAGCGCCGCAACCGCGAGCTCAAGGATTTCCTTTATAAGAACCTGTATCGACATTATCGCGTGTCGCGCATGCAAATGAAAGCCGAACGGCTCATCACCGAGATCTTTAACGCCTACTGCGCCGAACCGTTGATGCTGCCAGATACCACCCAGATTGACATCGAGAAGCGCGGCCTCGAGCGTACGATCTGCGACTACATTGCCGGGATGACAGACCGTTACGCGATCGAAGAATATCAGAAGTTGTTTAATCCCTCAGAGAAACCCTGAAAGGCAAGGTAACCCATGAATCAACCCACGTATCTAACCAAAGAAGGCGAAGCCAAACTGCGCGCCGAACTGACCGAATTGACCGGTCCGCGCCGCGAGGAACTGTCCCAACGCCTGCGTTCCGCGATCCAAATGGGAGACCTTTCTGAAAACGCAGATTATCACAAAGCCAAGGAAGACCAGGGTTTCCTCGAAGGCCGCATCCAGGAAATTGAAGCCATCCTGCGTACGGCGGTGATCATCGAGAAAACAAGCGGCGATTCAGTGATGGTCGGTTCGCATGTCACCGTACAGGAAGGTGATTTAGACCCCGAAACATATTACATGGTCGGCGCCAAGGAAGCCGATCCACGTAACGGCAGGATCTCCAATGAATCGCCGATCGGACAGGCACTGATGGGGCACAAAGTCGGAGAGGTCGTTGAAGCAGAAACACCTGGCGGCAAAATCAAATTCAAGATCCTGAAGATCAAATAACAAAAAGCGTCCCGAAGGTTGAAACGGCGCCACAACATATTTCACAAAACCTTCGGGACGTTGAAATTAAGAAGAAAGAGACCGGCCAATCTGCCAGTCTCTTTTGATTCAGGGTAGATTTACTGTCCGCTGCGGGGCCAGACTGCGAGTTCGAGCGTGATGCGTTCGAAATAACTCTCTTGCGGCATCGCACCGGTTCCGTATTCCATATCCACCACAGTGGCCAGCAATTGCAGAGTCGCTGTCTCGAGCAGCACCTGTTCCTGCGGCTTGACCACCACCAATTCGCCCTTCGGCTCGAGTTGCGCGCGGATGCCGGCATCATTGTAGGCGTGCTCGGACATCAACACTTTCGTAGCCGTCTTAATGTCGTTCTTGTCGAAGAGCCAGATCTCCAGTGCAGCTACCTTCTTCGGCTCCCCCACGCCGATCGTTTCCGATACACCCACACCATACTCTCCCAGGAATTCGCCGCCGCCTGTATCGATACTAAACAACTCGTCATACAGATCATCGCCCAGCACATAGGTGGTCATGGTTTGAGTGATGGGCTGCGCAAGCCCCATCGATTGGAAGTCGGTCCTCTCAACCTGTCGACTGATCTCGGCGCCCTGCATGACCGGCGTGGCGGGCCCGGTATTCTTTCTCAGCAAACGCCACAAATACAAACCGCCCACACCTGCCAGAACAAGCACCACCAGAATGGAAACAACCAGCACCACCGAGCCCGTTGTAGAAGTGCCTGCTCCACCCGCGCCTGGCGTGGTCTGGAACGGACCTTTCGCGGCCTGGATGACACTGCCATAGGCCTGCACAGCGGCCGGGTCAACATAACCGGGATCCAGTTGGACACGCATGAAAGTCGGTTCTGCCACCTTGCCCAAATCCTCCCAACGGCGCACCGCGGCATCGATATCACCGGTGCGGTTATAAGATTCGATGGTCATACGCATGTAGTCTTCCTGCAAATCCGTTCGCAGGACTTCCGGCGTACCATTTGTCCATTGCACCGGCCAAAGTCCCCACCCAATGATCAAGCCCAGCAGGAGACCCAATACTACACCCAGGATCAGTGTCGCTCTCGTATTTTGAAGAAGATTTTTGAGGATCGCGGTTACAGCTTCCATGGCCTATTCCTTTTTTGAGGGTATACCGCCTGCCCAATCAACAAAAACTTGTGTAACAGCGTACAGGCAAAAATAGATTTACTGCTTAAATGTGACGCGGTATTCTGTTGTCAATTATATACCATCCCATGAACAATACAACCATCGAAAGTACCAAAGAGCTTTATTTTCTTTCCATGAGATATAGCACGCGCTCTGATTCCTGCACGTTCACCGCCTGGCGGATATTAAAGCGTTTGGCAAATACCGCCTCAAACCCCTCGCGACTGTAAGTTGGGAAAATGTCTTCGCGCGATACCAGAAGCTTTTGTACCTGACTATCAGACTTGGGCACGAACTCGATCACCAGCGATTTGCCTATCCCGCCAAAAAAATCCGCCAGTTGCGGCAATGTCACATTATTGGAAATGGCAAGATGATGAATCAAAGCCAAAGCCAGTATCAGGTCAGCCGGCCCACGCGCACTGAAGGAATCCCGCTCCTGGTTATCCCATCCCAGGGAAGGACTGGGATTGGTAAGATCGAGCAAGAGAGGCAAGATATTGGAAATCTTCTCACCTTTCATCCGACGATAATTTTGTTCCACCGCCGCAGGGTCGACATCAAAGGAAGCAACATGGGAGCCCGTCTCACCTACAATGCGGCTGAAGACACCGTTGTTCGCGCCCAAATCCCAAACCATGCTGGACTTCACTCGCGCCGACCACTCGCGTACCAACCGTTTCTTATGCTCGAAGGCCGCATCGGAATAATTCGTGATCGAGTAATAGTCTCCCCATTCCGTGCCACCGGGATTCCAATTCAATTTTCGGATCGTGGCATCCAGGCTGTCGATCAGGCCGATCATCGCCTGGCGACTCATCGTGCCCCGCCGTGCTTTGACATCGGTGCCGGCAAATCGTTTCTGCGCGCTGGCATGCAAATGAATACCGGTCAACAAACCAAAGTTGAAGCGCGTCCGCCCAGGCAAGAGTTCGCTTGCCAGGTCAAGTGGTACGCCATCGATGTAAACACGCAACAACTGATTCAAGCGTACATCTTTCAAAGCCATCAAAGCCAGCGGCGCCAGGAAGTGCTGGCAAAATTGACGATAGGCCACCCAGGGCTCGCCTTCCTTGTACATTTCGAAGGAAAGTGTATCGATCAACATCGGCTTGCCACGCAGGAATTGAATGTTGTACGCGCTGGCATCCTTCAACGACATGCCGACTTTCAAGGCGCGCCGCTGAACCGATAAAGTCGCCAGCGCGGCATCTTTTAATTCGCCGAACGACCATTCATAGGGATAGGAGATAAAGGGTACCCGTTCCGGCTGGATGATTTTAAAAGCCGTTTCCCTCACAGCCGGTTGCTGATCCACTTCCATATGTGGAATCAGCAACCCCACCTTCGTCAGCTTTTCATACAAGCCTGATTCCATTAACCGGGCATATTCCGGCTCGTACTTGCAGTTGACCTGTCGATAGAGGATCCCGCCGCGAGAAAACAGGAACCCGCTCGGATCCCGAAAAGAAGCGGAAAGTTGTCCGCTAGTTTGCGTCGTCATCCTCTTCGTCAGTTTTGGTTTTCGCTCCAAACCATTTTTTTATCGTTCCCCAGGAAGCGCGCAGAGCAACACCCAGGCCCAGCAGCGCGGCGATCAGAATCTGGAGCAAAAAACTGCCGGAGCCAGGGTCAAGATATGGCAATGGTGCGAAGTGCATGATGTCTCCTATTCAACGGTTTCAGGGACGACCTCTTCCAGGTGGAAGGTCTCCTGGCAATTTGTGCATTGTGCTTCACGTTTATTAGCGACCACCAGCAATCCGCCACATTTCGGACAGGGTTGCGGCAGGGGCCGCTTCCATGAAGTGAAATCACAATTCGGGTAATTCTCACAACCATAGAAGGTGCGTCCCTTGCGCGTTTTGCGTTCGATCAATTCGCCAGCATCTTTGGGACATTTGACGCCGATCTTCTCTAGCCAGGCTTCGGTGTAGCGGCAAGCCGGAAAGTTGGCACAGGAAATAAATTTACCGAAGCGTCCATAGCGGATGACCAGTTCGCCGCCATCCTCCGGGCACTGGCGCCCGATCGGTTCCGGTTCGCTCTTGGTGACCGGCATTTCCGCCTGCGCCTTTTTCACATCTTCGGCAAATGGACGATAAAACTCATGCATCACTTCCACCCACTCGGCCTGGCCAGAGGCGATCATATCCAGATCCTCTTCCATGCGAGCGGTGAACTTCAAGTCGACAATTTCGGGGAAATATTGGATCATCAAGTCATTGACCTGAATCCCAATATCGGTTGGCATCAAACGTTTCTCTTCGCGCACCACATAGCCGCGCTGCTGAATCGTGGAAAGCGTCGGCGCGTACGTGGAAGGACGACCAATGCCATCTTCTTCGAGCGCCTGTACCAGCGACGCTTCCGAATAACGCGGCGGTGGCTGTGTGAAATGCTGCTCGGGAATCAGCCGGATCAATTCCTGCTTCTGCCCTTCCGCAACTTCAAGAGGAATACGAACGTTCTCTTCCTCTTCAGGTTTCACATCCTCATTCTTGGCTTCCTCATAGACAGCCAGAAAGCCGGGGAACTTTACTGTTGAACCGGAGGCACGCAGCAGGTATTCGTGTTCATTTGTCTTACCGGTAATCTCCACCTGCAAAGTATCATAGACTGCCGCCTCCATTTGCGAGGCGACAAATCTCTGCCAGATCAGACGATACAGCTTGTACATCGCCGGTTCCAGATACTCCTTGACCTGTTCCGGTTCCCGCATCACCGAAGTTGGGCGGATGGCCTCATGCGCTTCCTGCGCGTTGGCAGAGCGAGTCTTGTATTGAGGTGCTTCTGGGGGTAAAAAGTCTGCACCATATTTATGACGGACATACTGGCGCGCCTCCTCCTGTGCCAGCGTCGAGACGTTGGTGGAATCGGTACGCATGTAAGTGATCAGGCCAGTCGTTCCGCCATTGCCAACATCCTGGCCTTCATACAATCCTTGCGCCAGGGCCATCGTACGTTTTGCCGTATAGCCGAGTTGGCGCGAGGCCTCTTGTTGTAACGTTGAAGTAGTAAATGGCGCCAATGGTCTGCGACGCCGTTCGCCGCGTTTGACCTTCGTCACAACGTAGGCTGCGGTCTCCATATCGATCAGGATGGGTTTGACCGTTTCCTCATTGGGCAGTTCCGCATCCTGGTCATCGATCTTGGCCAGCTTGGCGACGAAGGTGGATTTGAGTCCTTCGGGCTGGAACTCGGCATGGATCGACCAGTATTCCACCGGGACGAAATTCTCGATCTCCCGCTCGCGCTCGACGATCAGCCTGAGTGCCACCGACTGGACGCGTCCCGCCGAAAGACGGCCGCGCACCTTCTCCCAGAGAATCGGGCTGATGCTGTATCCCACCAATCGGTCGAGGATACGACGCGCCTGTTGAGCGTCCACCAGATCCATATTGATCTGACGCGGATGCGAAAAGGCATCCTTGATGGCCGGTTCCGTGATCTCGTGAAAGACCACGCGTTTGGTGCGTCCTGGATCGATCTGCGCGGCTTCCATCAGATGCCAGGAAATCGATTCGCCTTCGCGATCCGGATCGGTGGCCAGATAGATCTCTTCCGCTGTTTGCGCAAGCTTCTTGATCTCTTTGACCACATCCTTCTTTTCATTCGGTACGCGGTACTTCGGCGTAAAATCATTTTCAACATCTACAGAAAGCTGTGATTTCAGCAGATCGCGCACGTGCCCTACCGAGGCGCGTACACTATAGCCCTTCCCCAAAAAACGTCCCACAGTTTTGGCCTTCGCCGGAGATTCAACGACGACCAGTTTGCCTGCGCGTTTTTCCACCTTGGCGGGCTTGGGCGGCCTTTCAGGCGGCGTCAGACCTTCATGCGCGTCGGTTCTTCCCATCCTATAAAGTTTTGTTCCACAAACGGTGCAAACGCCGATCGTGACCGGAGATCCCTTTGCATTGAACGTTGCGTTGGGGTCCTTCATTTCACGTTTGGTCTTGCACTTCATGCAATATGCTTCCATACATTTCCCTTTTATAAATATTTCTCCTGGCGGTGCTTCTTCAAATGCTCCACCACATCTTTCACTTTTTGCGATTGATCGATTTTGCAGACCATCAATACATCACCGGCATCCACGATCACCATGTCATCCAGGCCGATGGTCACCACCAGATGTTCTTCGTTGTTGGAGTAGACCAACGTATTGTGCGTATCCAGCGCCAGGTGTTGCGAATTCGTCACAACGTTGCCATTCATATCCGGAAGGAGGACATCAAAGAGCGAGTCCCAAGATCCGACATCGTTCCAGCCCAGGCCACCGGCCGGCAGGACAGCCACGCGCTCAGCCTTCTCCATAATGCCATAATCGATGGTCTGACTCTTCAAGTCCGACCAGCACGACTTGATCACCTCCTGCTGATCGGCTGTTCCCCAGGCAGCAGCAATTTGATTGACGGCCTGGAAAAGCTCAGGCATTTGCCTTGCAATTTCCTTTAGAATAGTCTCCGCTCGCCAGACAAACATACCGCTGTTCCAGGAATGATCTCCACTCCGCAAAAGTTGATGAGCGGTTGTCTCATCTGGTTTTTCCTTGAAGCGTTTGACCATGTACACCGGATATTTGTAATCGCCATCCAGTGGCTCTCCCTGCTGAATATAACCATATCCAGTGGAAGGAAATGTCGGTGTAATCCCGAGCGTGACTAGATAATCCCTGGCTGCGACATCGAAGGCAGTGCGGATCAGATAGTGGAACAGGTCGCGGTTGCGGATATAGTGATCGGAGGTCTGGATCGCCATCAGCGCCTGCGGATCACGCTTCTTCAACACCGCAGCCGCCAATCCTACCACAGAGGCGGTGCCACGTGGAGCCGGTTCGATTAAATAGTTCTCTTTGGGGATGGACGGCACCTGCTCCTGCATCTCCCGCGCCTGCTCAGCTACGGTGACAACCAATATCCTTTCTGGTGGGAAAAGTTTTTCCAAACGTGCAATCGTGCTTTGAAATAATGTCTCTTTGCCAAGCAGGGGAAGCAATTGTTTTGGCGTCTCCTTTCTGGAAATCGGCCAAAGTCGTGTTCCTCCACCGCCAGCCATAATAACCGCGTACGTGTGCTTAGCCTCAATAGGTTCCATATTCCATCCTATGCCGTATAGTCCGATTGTTCTTCGCGTACCGCGACGTAATTCATACCACCAACTTGCCGAACCATTCCCTTCAATTCCATAAGCGCCAGCGCCGCAGAAACTTTTTCGATGGGTAACTCACACTGATTACGAATTTCATCCACATGCAAAGGTTCATCGGTCAACATGCTCAACAGCTTTGCCTCGGTCTCGTCCGCAGGGATGATCTTGCGTGCGGCTTTCTGCTCACCCATACACGTGAGATCCAGGGCCTGCATCAAATCATCCACGCTCACTAAAGTCAAAGCGCCTCTTTGGAATTAACTTATTCGTGCCTTTACTCTGCGGCGCAAGTATACTACCGAGCACTGCGAATACTTCACGCCCCTGCTCGGCGGCGAACTCGGCTGTGATCAACGCGCCGCTGGTCTCACCCGCTTCGATCACCACCACGGCCAGCGACGGGCCGGAAATGATACGATTGCGTGGCGGAAAATTGGATGCATCGGGTGGGGTGCCCAGGGCGTAGTCACTGATAATCGCGCCGCGCGCCATCATTAGTTCTGCCAGCCCGCGATGTTCTGGCGGATAGATGCGATCCACGCCGGAACCCAAAACCGCCATCATTCTTCAACCAGCCTTCAACGCCGTTTGATGTGCAATGGCATCCGCGCCACGCGCCAAGCCGCTCACGACAGTGATTCCGTTTGCTGCCAGAAAGGCAGAGATTTCTTCCGTGATCTGCCGTCCATAAGACGTGACACGTCGCGTCCCGACGATGGCCACCGCGAATAAATCATCCGACAGATATTCGCCGCAAATATACAGTACGGGCGGCGGCTGGTAAATCTCCTTAATCGCTGGGGATAGGCTTCATCCTGCCATGTCAGGATTTTGATGTCTTGCGACTCGATCTTCGCCCACAATATCTCGAGATCAATACTTTCATGCGCCTGGACGACGCGTTCGATCAATTTCTTACCGAGGCCGGCTCCCGCCAGATCAGCCGGGGCCGCCATCCAGGCAAGTTCCAACTCGCCGAAGTGCTGGATGAGTGATTGCATCCGCACCGCGCCGATACCTTTGATCAAGTTAAAACCAACCCAGTATTTTTTATCTTCCATAAAAAATGATTCTCAATCCGTTGGTCGAGTGGCGGGCAGCGCCTTTCTGACGTCATATCGAGACCAAAACATGATCTGAAAATAGGAATTTTGCATCAAACGTGTGGTTTCGATACGACTCTCACTCCGTTCGACTCTACTCAGCCACCGATTTTCATTACAAACCTTCGAGTAGATGAACCTTCATGATACGGCGAGCAGGATCGAGGTCGAGAATGACCGAGGGAATCGCGGGCAGAAGAAGTTCCTTCCCTGCTTCATCTCTCACCACGTAGACATCGTTCGCACCTGTCTGCAGGATTTCCACCAACACACCGAGTGGTTTATCATTCTCGTCCACCACAGCAACGCCAAACAGCTCATGTTGATAGAGTTGGCCTTCGGGCAATGGTGGCACTTCCGAAGATTTTACATATACCCATTGATTGCGGAATTTGCCCACCTGCTCTGGTGTTTCCAGGCCTTTGAATTTCATCAACATCCCTTGGCCATGTGGACGCACACCCGCCAGGGTGACCAGCTCATGCTCTTCGCCGATCAAAAGCTTTCTGCCGCTGTGCAGTCGTTCTGGAAAGTCGGTGTGCAGATCCATAATCATTTCGCCACGCAAGCCATGCGGACGACGTAGAAACCCGACCACCAAATACACAGGCTCGCCGTCTGGCGAGCCTGAAGTTTTTATCTTTTCAGCCATTATTCCGGCTCAACCACATCGAGGGTGGCCTGCTTGCCTTCCCGTTCCGCCGCCACTCGCAGCAGGGTGCGGATGGAATTAGCCACCTTGCCGCCTTTCCCGATCACGCGTCCCATATCATCTTTTGAAACGCTTAACTCGATGCGCACGCGTGAACCACCTCCACTTTCACGCACCTGAACCTCCTCTGGATGATCTACTAACGATTTGGCAATATATTCAATGAGGTCTTTCATAGATTATTCCATCATTGGTGTGAGGCGTTGGACCCTCACACCAATCTCTGACGTAATGATTATTGTGATCTGCTGGCAGTCTTATTCGAAGCGCCACGCTTGGTCTCAGCTTCCTCGGCTTCCTTCACGAGCGTTTCCAAGGCTTCACCTTTCTTGAAACGTTCGAAGCGTTCCTGCGTGCCGGACACTCTGAAAACCTGTGCCACTGACTCGCTCGGTAAGGCGCCGTTCTTCATCCAATGAAAGACGCGCTCTTCTTTAACATGAATGGTGGCGGGATCGGTGCGGGGATTATAGAATCCCAAAATCTCCAGGAAGCGACCATCGCGCGGTGACTCTTTATCAGCAGCCACAATGCGGTACGTGGGTTGGCCTTTGAGACCAATACGACGTAAACGAATACGAACCATCTTGCTTTTTCTCCTTAGTATGTTTTGCGTTTCAGGCGGGCATAGAGAGGTGCGTGAAAGGCCGCATGCGGGCTGAAATCGCAGGCGGATATTTTACCACGATGCAAGGATAACCCTGTTCCTACTTGGGAAGTGTAAAGGTAATCTTCGTTCCTCGGCCGACCTCGCTTTCCGCCCAGATCTTTCCTCCATGTGCCTCGACAATATACCTGGCAATGGACAACCCCAAACCCATGCCTCCCGAATCACTGGATTTATAGAAGCGATCGAAGACGTGCGGCAGATCAGCGGAATCGATGCCAGGGCCGTTATCCTGGACAGAGACCAACACGCCTCGCTTCGACACGGCTTCACCAGTCAACGCATCGCTTTCCAAACCCGAGCCTGATTCCGCTAAACCGATCTTTACCACTCCCCCACGCGGCGTATAGCGCAACGCATTTGAGATCAGATTCGATAGAACCTCGCGCAGCCGCTGCGGATCGACCATCAGTTCTTCGCTGTCTTCAAGCGAAGTTTCGATCTGGATTTCTTTTTCCCTGGCTTGTGACTCGAAGCCTGAGGCTATATCTCGAATCAATGCACCTAAATTTGTCGATTCACGCTGCAACTGAAGGGAACCACTTTCCGCCAGGGCAAGAGTCCGCAAGTCATCCACCAGCCGTGAAAGGATTTGAGTTTCCTCCATAATGGATTTCAAGCGCGCCTCATCGGCGGGATACAGGCCATCCAAAATTCCTTCCACATTTCCCTGGATCACAGTGATGGGATTCCGTAATTCATGCGAGACATCCGCCAGCATTCTGCGTCTTTGCTGGTCATTAACCTGCAAACGCGCGGCCATCGAATTGAATCCCACCAACAAGGAACGTATTTCTGGCGGACCTTTCTCTTCCACGCGAATGGAGTAGTCGCCCTCAGCCACTTTGTCAGAGGCATTGAGTAACTCATCCAGGGGAGTGGAGACGCGTCGCAAATTTTGTGCGGTGAGGGCCAATAGAAGAATAACGAAAACCAGGGCGATTCCAGCCGCGGGAATCAATCCTTGAAACTTGCCAAACGAAATATTGATCAGATGGAGTGAAGTCAAGAATAAAGCTGACAACAGCCAGAAAACCGAGAAAGGCAAACAGACCAAAAGCCACGAACATACAACCTAATCTGCGAAAGAAAGGATTGTGCCTGCCCATCCGTTGAAAGCGGCGTGGGCCACGCGGCGGCCATTCCTCATTTTCGGGCCACCACGGCGGGCGAGGATGACGACGCAAACGGCGTCTACTGGGCCAATCAGGCGGATCAGGACGTGGAGAATCAAACGACATCGTCAGGCCTTATCCGAAAATTTATAGCCAACGCCATAGACCGTCAGAATATATTCCGGCTCGCTGGCTTTCAGTTCGATTTTGCGGCGGATGTTCTTAATATGCGCGTCGATGGCGCGTTCATAAGATTCAAAAGCCACGCCATGAATGGCATCTAAAAGTTGCGCACGCGTGAAGACGCGTCCCGGCTGGCGCGCCATGGTAGCCAGCAATTCAAACTCTGTAGGAGTCAACTCTTCGACCTTGCGATCCTTTGCTGTGACACGCATGCGCGGGATATCGAGGGTTAAATCTGCCACGCGGATCATCTCCGAACCAGTGCTGGCAGCGTTCTCAATGCGGCGAAAGACGGCGCGCACGCGTGCCACCAATTCCTTCGGGCTGAAGGGTTTGGTCATGTAGTCATCTGCGCCGAGTTCGAGGCCGATCAATTTGTCGGACTCGTCGGAACGGGCGGTCAGCATGATGATCGGTGCGTTGGAGGATTTGCGAAACTCGCGGGTAAAATCCAGCCCGTCGAGCTGAGGTAGGCCGAGGTCCAGAATGATGGCATCCGGTCTTTCGGTCTTCGCCAGAGACAGAGCTTTCTTTCCGTCATATGCAACCAGAACGCCAAATCCGGCGCGCTCCAAATAATCGCGTACGAGCTGGGTGATCTTGGGTTCGTCATCCACAACCAGAATCGATTTCATGGCAGGTCAATTATAACTTTCCTACACCCAACGCCGCGTGTGGCTTTTGTATTTCTCCCAAGCCGAGCCAAATGCATGCGATAGTTTTTGCTCTTCCATGTTAATAAACATCCGATCTATCAAGACAGCAAACACAAGCACAGTGAGGAACGGCGTCAGAGATCCCATCAGAATTGAGGCACCCAACAGCATCAACACAAAGCCAAGATACATTGGGTTGCGGCTGAAACGGTAAGGTCCGTCCTGGACCAGCACAGACGAGGCTTCAAATGGACAGACCGCGGTCTTGGCCCGGCGGAACGCTCCATCCGCATTAAGATTGATGAGAATGCCCGCGATAAGTGGTATCAGACCTAGCAACGTCCACGGCGAGGGGATAACAGTCGTCACAGGTAAAACGAAATCCAAAACAATCGCAACGATAATAACAATCAAAAGATACATGGGTGGTTTAATCTTGAATATATTCATGATATTTTATGTTTGCAGGGGCGAGCTATTGGCTCGCCCCTGCAATGAGAATTTATTATGATCCGGATGCTGGCAGACGTTTGAGCATCTTGGTAAAGACTGGCATTTGCCACATCACAAGTCCGGTGATCCCGAGTATGGGGATTGAAACTTTGACAAAGCTGCCGAACCATTCCATATTGCCCAGTGGTGTATAGATGTAGATTACGATCAATCCTGCAACAACAAGGTGAATGGCACGCAACACATTCCTTAAGGTTTTATTCGAAAAATTCATTTCATCACCTTTTGTGCTTCATCCCTGCTCGGGAGAGCCTCTTGAATGCTTCGCTAGCCGTTGGCTTCCTGTGACTCCTTGTCTCCCGCGGGGTTGTCATGTGCCCGCTTATGCCATTCGTCGAACATGGGCGGAACACCCTCTTCCCAATGGCGACCCCACAGTCCACGACCGAAGCGCTGATGTCTCCAGCCCCAACGTGGTCCCCAGAATAGAAAGTGAAATGCTCTGAAGGCCAGGAAGAGCAGGAACAACGCCAGCAGCGGCCCAAAGCAACCGAAACCAAATCCGAATGGATGATGGAACGGGATTCCCCAACCATAATATGGATAGGGCGCGGGCGCGGACTGACCTGAGGGTGCTTCGAGGGTCACTGGCGAACCCTGGCCAATGCCAGCCTGAAAGGCAAAGTAGGCGATGCCGGCAATCGCGGCGATCAGCACCAAAGCCGAAACGATCCGTAAACCAATATTATTTCCGTTCATGTTTTACTCCTTTTGTTTGAACTCATGAACGAAGTATAGGATTCGGTTGTGAATTGACTGTGAAGAGAGCAGGGATACCGTATACCGTTGTATTTTTCCCAATAAGAACGTACAATTTTTCTTATGCACAACTTTGACCGCATAGCCCACCTCGAAAGTCCATCGTTATATGATAGAGGATTTGGTTAAAAGGAGATACAGATGAATACCAGGGATTTCGAACAGGAAGTCAATCAGGTTCTCTCAAGGCTCATGGCCGCCTGGGCCGCAGGAGACGGTACCACCTTTGCCAGCGCCTTCACGGAAGAAGCTGACTTCGTCCCTTACTTCGGCATCCATGTGCAAGGCCGAGCAGGCATTGTCAATGCACATCAAACCGCATTCGACAGTTTTCTCAAAGGATCAAAACTTCGTTACCAACTCAAGAGCATTCGCCCCATTGAAGAAAATATTTTCATTGTGCACACGCTTGGAGCGGTCATTGGCGCTGGAGAGGATGAGTTCGATATCACGCCAACCGCCATCCAAAGCTTCGTGATGGTGAAGAAGAATGGAGAATTGGTCATTGAGTCGTTTCAAAATACGGTAATCCAAGACTCTCCGTGAAGGATAGCACACGCATCTTCTCTGCATTGACCAGCTAGAATATGCGTTCTAAAATAGCAATGAAAGAATGTCTCGTGATTACTGAGTCCCAAACCAGGTTTCGTAAGAAGGAGAACTCCATTGCCACGCGCCCGACAGGCTGCTTAAGGACAAAGGGAGGGTCTGATGGGTAAAGATAGAGCGTTTGCGCGCTTCCCAGTTCTCAGCACAGAACGATTGCATCTCCGCCAAATTCAGCAAAGAGATGCGGAAGCACTCTTTGCGATCAAGTCCAATCTGGACGTGACGCAACAATACGGGCAGGAACCTCATCAATCCATCGACGATACATTGGATTGGATTCAGCGCATCCAGGCTTTGTATGGGCCGCAGGAAGATATCGTTTGGGCGCTTACATTTAAAGGGGAAGAAACATTGATTGGCGCTGCAACGCTCTGGAATATCGATCCGGGTTTTCACTGTGCCGAGCTTGGCTACGAACTTCACCCCACACATAGTAAAAAGGGACTTATGACGGAAGCCGTGTCGGCCATTCTTACTTTTGGGTTTACCGAACTGGAACTGCACCGCATCGAAGCCAATCCACTGGCAAAAAACACGGCTTCCAAAAATCTTTTGCATAGGCTGGGATTTACTTATGAAGGAAAACTACGCCAACGGCATTTTTTTCGCGGCCATTTCGAGGATCAACTATATTATGGCATTCTCAAGGATGAATGGCTAAAGTCGAAATCCGACAGAGGAAAGAGCGAGAATGAAAAAAGACCAGCCTCAAGTTGATGATTTCCCGAAGCTATCCAATGCCGCGCGCCGTGCATTGGCCGGCGCAGGTATTCACAGTCTCAAAGAATTGACAAAATTCAGCGAAAAGGAGATCAAGCAATTGCATGGGATTAGCCCCAATCCAATGAAGCAACTCCATCACGCCCTGGCCGCCAATGGCTGGTCATTCGCGAACAAAAAGAAAGACAAAACTCGATAAAAAGGAACAGGATGAATGGATTTGGATGAGTTAATGTTATGATCCCAATCAAAATCAGCATGGCTTTCTTCAACACTTACATTTTATTCCTGGCGTAGATTCAAAAAGGAGATGAGATGAAATTTGCAAAAATAGGAGCAGTTTTATACATCATATGGGCCTTGCTTCATCTCGTGGCCGCCTATCAGGAATTCGCTCTGGGAGCCACTCTCGAACCGGGACTGGTGAGGGGAAAGATCAATCAAGAGGCCTGGGACCTGGTGTTCTTTGCATTATTCGGCATCGTGGTTGCCATCAAATATAACTGGAAAAACGACAGCCTCGGATATTGGCTGAACCTAATCGTCATCAGCGGAGCCGATATCGGCTTTGTTACTTTTGTTCTGATTCCGGGCTATGTTTCTTTTCTAACCGGAATTCTGGGACCCGTGTTTTGGATCTCTGCCGCGATCTTTTCCACACTGGGGATAAGATCAAAATCAGCTGGCTAATCATCATGCCTTCGATCATCCAATTCAATGTTCACTCTAAAAAATAAAGTGATTGGGTACTTGCACATTTATAAAAAATAGTCTATGCTTAAAGGAATATTTTCTGTGTGAGAGGAGGTGCCCCGGCATTCCGATTCATTCTTCGTTTTTGTAAGCTGAAAGACAAATGCACTTCGACACATAAAACCGGAGGAGAATTCTAATGAAGAGACTGTACAATGTTTTGGTCATCGCGCTCGTTGCTTCTCTTGCGTTGACCGCTTGTGGGGGAGGCACTGCAAAAGCCGACAATTTGTTGGAGGCCATCAAGCAGCGCGGCTACATTCTGGTTTCGACCGATCCAAATTATGAGCCTCAATCATTTCTCAACACGGAAGGCAAACGCCTATCGGATACCAAGTGTCCGTCGGATGCCTTGACCACCGCCGAAATGCAAGGCTTCGATGTGGATGTCGCCAAAGCCATTGGTGACGACCTGGGTGTTGAAACCTGCTTCGCCACCCCCGCCTGGGACGCGATCACTGCCGGGAATTGGGTTGATAAATGGGATGTAAGTGTGGGCTCCATGACCATAACCACTGCCCGCCAACAGATCCTCTATTTCAGTATTCCATACTACTACACACCGGCTGTTGTAGCAGTACGTTCGGATGCGGGGATAACTGATCTCGCTGGTCTGGATGGCCAGGCGCTTTGTGCCGGCGCCGCCACGACTTATGAACAATGGCTGAACCATGATATGGCGGGTCTCGGGTTACCGGAATCATCCATCTACGCTCAAGCTCCCAATGTGACCGTTGTTCCCCTTGAGACAGATCAGGAATGTGCACAGGCCATTGCCTCAGGCCGCCAGGATTTCGTTGGGTATGTGACCTCAGAAACCGTTGTGGATGCCAATATCGCCGCAGATTTCCCGGTTGTCAAACTTGGCGGTCCTGTCTTCAGCGAAAATTTGGCCGCGGCATTCGATAAATCTTCCAGTCTGCCCACCGACTCCTTGCGTGCGGAAGTGGACAAACTGTTCACCGCCATGCATAGTGATGGCCGCCTAAGCCAGCTTTCCAATCAGTGGTTCCAATCTGACCTTACGCAAGCCCCGAAATGATGAATTCCAAGAAAATATGAAGGCGGCTTGCAGCCGCCTTCATATTTCTGTCTAATACCCGCAATGCGGTACTTCATACTTGCTTGAGAGGTAGACCCATGGAATCTGACTCAACTGCATCTTTAAAGCCAGCCACATCCCAGGCTGAATTGCTTTATCGGGCCCAGCAGCGCAGAGAACGCCGCTTCCGCGTCAATGTGATCTTATCCTGGGCTCTGTTGCTTTTATTGTTGATCTTTTTATTTGGTGGGGAAAGTTTTTCTTTGGGCCCGTTCACCTTTTCAACCATCCGACTGGATCGCTCCTTTATCACCGACAATCTCGTTTTCATCGCGGCCGGCATCGGGGAAACGATCCGCATTTCATTTCTTTCCATAATACTTGCCATCATTTTAGCTTTACTGGCTGCCCTGGCGCGTCTCTCTACTGTTCCACCTATTTATGCCTTGAGCACCTTTTATGTTTCTTTGATCCGCGGCACGCCACTGTACCTGCAGATTTTCTTTTTCTTCCTTGCGTTACCACAATTGGGCATTATTCTTCCAGGTCTTTGGGCAGGCGTGATTGCATTGGGTCTTAATTATGGTGCATATATGAGCGAGATCTTTCGCGCCGGTCTGGCCTCCGTGGGCAAGGGTCAACGTGAAGCTGCCATGGCCATTGGCATGACCCCGGGACAAACCATGAACAGAATTGTCCTGCCACAAGCTTTACGCTTCGCCATTCCACCGATTGGCAACGATTTTATTGCCATGACGAAAGATTCGGCGCTGGTCGCCGCGACCGGTTTCGTTCATGAACTGATGTGGCGGGCGACCAAAGTGGGGCGCGCACAATTCCATAATCTCGAAGCGTTGATCATGGCAGCCATCTTTTACTGGATCATGACTCTCGCCCTGAGCGCCATTCAAAGTCGCATCGAGGCACGTCTCTCCAAGGGAGAGCGTTGATGATGCCAATCGTAAAAGTAACAGAGCTGGATAAATATTTCGGACGTTTATACGTTCTTAAGAAAGTCTCCCTGGAGGTGGCGCCGCGCGAGGTGGTATGCATTATCGGTCGCAGCGGATCCGGCAAGAGCACCTTGCTGCGGTGCATAAACTTCCTGGAGGTACCATCCTTTGGCACCATTGAAGTGGATGGCTTAAAGGTGGAAGCTGGGACAAGGCACAAAAACCATCGTCAACTGGTGCATGAAGTTCGTTTGAAAACCGGCATGGTCTTTCAGGAATTCAATCTCTTCCCGCATATGAGTGTACTGGATAACGTCATTGAGGGACCGGTCACAGTGAAACGTATGGATCGCGCCAAGGCCATCGAATTGGCAGAACTCAACCTCGATAGCGTGGGGTTGCTATTCAAGAAGGACGAATATCCGAATCGTCTCTCGGGCGGCCAGAAACAACGCGTCGCCATTGCGCGCGCACTTACCATGGAACCCAAAGTGATGCTCTTCGATGAACCCACCTCCGCGCTGGACCCTGAACTCATCGGCGAGGTGCTGAATGTAATGAAAAAGGTTGCCAAGGATGGCATGACCATGCTGGTCGTCACGCACGAGATGGGGTTTGCGCGTGAAGTCGCCGATCGGGTACTCGTCATGGCAGATGGAGAGATCGTCGAAGCAGCAAAACCGGAAAACCTCTTCAGTAACCCCAAGGATCCACGCACCAAAGCCTTGATCGATCGATATCGCACAGGAAGCAATTAGAAGCCCTCATGGTCATTGCCATTACGCGAGAGATCAGTCCGCGCTTCAATGAGTGTGAGATCACGCATATCGAGCGCGAGCCTATTGATTTAGACATTGCGCGTGCCCAGCATCATGAATATATAAATGCGCTCAGACAGCTTGGCGGTGAAGTGCTCGAACTCCCCGCCGGGGTGGATTTACCCAATTCGGTCTTCGTGGAAGATACGGCTTTTATTCTATCGGAAGTAGCAGTCATCACCCGTCCCGGAGCGGATTCACGCAAACCGGAAACGAAAACCATCATTCAGACCTTGTCTCCATATATCAAACTTGTTCAGGTCCACGCACCGGCGACGGTTGATGGTGGCGATGTGCTGGTACTCGGCAAAAATATTTATGTAGGCCTTTCGACAAGAAGTAACCAGTCAGCAATCCATCAATTAAATGATTTACTTTCGGAATACGAATATAATGTCACAGGTCTGCCATTACACGACTGTCTACATTTAAAAAGCGCGGTCACACGCGTGGATGACAAAACTCTACTGATCAATAAAAACTGGGTCGACACAAGTTACTTTGAAGATTTTGGGCTGATCGAAATTGATCCGTCTGAGCCGTTCGCGGCCAACTGTTTGCCAATAGGAGATGGAATTATCTTTCCGACCGCGTTCCCAAGGACACGCGTCCAGCTTGAAGAGCGAGGCTATCAAGTATTGGCAGTTGACGTCTCAGAACTGGCAAAAGCCGAGGGCGCGGTAACCTGTTGCAGCTTGATTCTTGAAGAGTCCACCAACAAAAATCCCCGATAACACGGGGATTTTTTCTGTCAGTGATGCGCTGGAGAGGACTTGAACCTCCACGCCTTTCGGCACATGGCCCTCAACCATGCCTGTCTGCCAGTTCCAGCACCAGCGCTTTAGCACGGCGTATTATAATCGGCTTGCCTTGCTTGTCAAGCAAACAGCCTTGCAAAGGCATTGACCCTTTGTAAGGCAATAATAAGGAGAATCAATGACGCGAATTGTTGTGGACGCGATGGGGAGCGACAATTATCCAACGCCGGATGTGGAAGGCGCGGTGATGGCCGCGCGTGAGTACGGGGCAGAGATCATTCTGGTGGGCGACGCTGCGAAGATTCAGCCGATACTTGATACCGTTGATGTAGGAAATCTACCCATCCGCGTGATCCACGCGCCCGAAATGCTGACCATGCACGACAAGGGCGAAGATCTGGTGATGAAAGCGCGCCACAAGGAAGCACAGAACTCGATGGCCGTCGGCATCGATCTGGTTAAAGAAGGCGAAGCGGACGCCTTTGTCACCGCGGGCAATACCGGCGCAGCGATGGTGACGGCCTTGTTCAGACTGGGCCGTGTCCGTGGCGTGGATCGACCGGCGCTGGCAGGTCCCTTCCCCACCGCCACAAACATCTGCACCGTTCTGGATATCGGTGCGAACCCCGATTGCAAGCCTGAGAACCTGTTGCAATTCGGCCTCATGGGCAGCGTGTTCGCAGAGAAAGTGCGTGGCATAAAAAATCCAAGGATCGGCTTGATCTCGAACGGCGAAGAGGCAGGCAAAGGCAGCGAACTGGTCAAAGGCGCTTATCCGCTGCTAGCGGAGGCGAAGATCAATTTCATTGGAAACGTGGAAGGTAAGGAAATCTTCAACAGCATGGCAGATGTGGCAGTGACCGATGGCTTCACTGGCAATGTCTTTTTGAAGTCAACGGAAGCCGTTGCAAAACTGCTCGTTGAAAAAATCCGCGATACACTCAAGGCTGGCAATCTACCAACCAAAATCGGCGGGCTGTTGGTGCGGCCGGCGCTGGGTTCGATCCGCAAGATGCTCGATCCCAGCGAAGAGGGCGCGGCGCCATTGCTCGGCGTGAATGGATTGGTGTTCATCGGACATGGCCGCTCGAATGCGCTGGCCATGCAAAGCGCGGTGCGTGTGGCCAAGAATGCAGCTGAGACTAATGTACTCGAGGCGATCAAATCTGCCATCGAGGCAAGTTTGAAGAAATAAATAATCAACCCCGCTTTTGCCGCCGACCGCGGCGGTAAAAACCGTGCGCCGTGCACGGCGCGGGGAGCGTAATCGAGCGACAAGGATTATCATGAAAATCATCAAGAACGAAAAATTAATTAAACGCAATGCAACCATTGGCAATTGGACCAGCATCGGCGCGCTGGCTGTGCTGGGAGGTGGTATGTACCTCTCCTTCATCCGCTCTGATCTATTCATGTATTCACTGGCCTCGTTATTGGTGGGCTTCACGTTGACGCAGGTTGGCATGTACATGGGCAACAAATATGGACGTTCCCCACGCCTCGATCAACAACTGGATGCCGGACTCAAGGGATTGCAAAATGAATTCGTGATGTATCACTACGCCACACCTGCCTCGCATCTGCTGGTTGGCCCAGCCGGCGTATGGATCGTCATGCCTTATCAGCAGCGCGGCCAGGTCACCTATAAAAATAATCGCTGGCGTATGGGCGGCGGCGGATTCCTGCAAGGCTATATGCGCATCTTCGGACAGGAAAACATTGGCAGGCCAGATATCGAAACAGATAGTGAAATCAGCTCGCTCAAAAAGTTTTTTTCGAAGCACATGGAAGAGTCTGAAATTCCAGAGATCAACGCGCTGATGGTCTTCACCAATGACGCTACCGAAGTCGACGCGGAGGGCGCGCCCATCCCGGCCATGAAACTTAAAACAGACCAAGGATTTCTTCCGGCAGAAGGCCAAGGAAAAACCCATCGGACAAATACAACTGACTGCCGTGAAAGCCGCATTGCCAGAATAATCCATTTCCGTCATGGCGAGCAGGACTGATGATTGAGTAACCGCGCAGCGGCCTATCGAAATCCAGTTCGACGAAGCAATTCTCCGCGCCAGAGGCGATTCTGTTACCGCACTTCGACTGCGGGCCATGCCCTCCGCTCAGCGCCAGGACGGCTCGCAATGACAAAGCATTAATTCATGATACACTTGTTCTATTATGCAATCCATTGTCGCAATAGACCTTGAGACCACAGGCTTGAGCGAAGAACGCGATGCCATTATCGAGATCGGGGCGGTGAAGTTCAAGGGTCATCGCGTCGAAGAAGAGTGGTCGTCGCTGATCAATCCCAATCGACACATTTCTGACTTTATTTCCAACCTGACCGGCATCAGCGATGTGGAAGTGCGCAATGCACCCCGCTTCGGCGAGATCGCGAAAGACCTGGAGGCCTTTGTCGGTGACGCGCCGGTCATCGGACATAACGTCCGTTTTGATCTGGGCTTCTTACAACGCGCCGGGCTCTTTGCTTATAACGAAGTGATTGATACGTATGAATTGGCTTCCGTGTTGATACCGACGGCGAGTCGCTACAACTTGGGTTCGCTGGGAAAGCAGCTCGGCATCTTGCTGCCTGCCACCCACCGTGCCCTGGATGACGCCAGAGTGACGATGGCCGCTTTCAATCGTTTATTCGAGATGGCGCGCGAATTGCCACTCGAGGTGATCGCGGAAATCGTCCGCTTGAGTGAGCCGCTCGAATGGGATGCGGGCTGGCTCTTCCAGGATGTGCTGCGGGTGCGCGCAAAGGAAGGAATCCAGGCCAAAAAGGTCGGGAAACAAAATGCCGCTTTGCGCTTCGATGATTCCAAATTTCCACCACTCGCAAACCCCTCAGAGCCCGGGCCTCTCAATGTGGATGAAGTTGCCTCCGTGCTTGAATACGGCGGACCCTTCTCGCAATACTTTGAATTCATTCGAACAGCGGCCGGAACAAGTGGAAATGCTGCGCGCAGTGACGAATGCACTTTCGTATGGAAATCATTTAATGGTTGAAGCAGGAACCGGCGTTGGCAAAAGCTTTGCTTATCTCGTGCCCGCGGCGTTGTTCGCCTTACAAAATAATACGCGCGTGATCGTCTCGACCAATACGATCAACTTGCAGGATCAACTCACACAGCGCGATCTGCCAAATTTATGTCAGGCGTTAAATCTTGAATTTCGCTTCGCAGTGTTGAAGGGGCGCTCAAATTATTTGTGTCCGCGCCGCCTGGAGAACCTGCGCCACTTCGGCCCGCGCAATGCCGATGAAATGCGCGTGCTGGCGAAGGTGATGGTCTGGCAGTTAACCAATCAGAGTGGAGATCGAAGCGAATTGAATCTGACTGGACCGACCGAACGTGAGGTGTGGGTACGCATGTCGGCGGAGGATGATGCGTGCACCACCGAAACCTGCATCAAGCGCACGGGCGGCGCCTGTCCTTTCCATCGCGCCAAAACGATGTCGCAATCCGCCCATGTGCTGGTGGTCAACCACGCGCTGCTTTTATCGGATGTCGCCACGGGCAGCAAGGTCCTGCCGGAATATTCGCACCTGATCATCGACGAGGGACATCATCTCAAATCGGCCACCACCAACGCGCTGTCGTTCCGCTTGAATCAATACGATATGGAGCGCATGATGAAGGAAGTCGGCGGCTCGAACGCCGGTGTGCTGGGACGGCTGCTCACTGAGACCCGGGAAGCGCTTCGCCCCGCAGACTTCGGCCTGCTTCAACAAAAAGTGAGTCGCGCCACCGACATGGCCTTTCGCATCGAGCAGATGAACCGCGAGTTCTTTAACATTTTGGGCGAGTTCGCCAAACTTCAGCGCGAGGGACAGCCTCATTCCAATTACAACTGGCAGGCACGCGTGTTGCCAGCCACACGGACCCTGCCCGGCTGGGACGATATAGAGATCGCCTGGGATTCCACCGGCGAGACCTTGCGCATGCTGTTGGTCGCGCTTTCAGAGATATACAAAGGTGCTTCCGAGTTATATGCGGAGGGCTTCGACAATCTCGAAGATGTGATGGGCGACACAGGCAACCTGGCACGCAGAATCACGGAGGCTGAGAATAACATCAGCGGCATGATCAGTAAACCGAATCAGGGCATGGTGTACTGGATCGAAGTCCAGCCCAATGGGAACCGACTTTCTTTGAATGCCGCGCCACTCAGTGTGGCTTCCCTGGTGGAAAAATATCTATGGCACGAGAAGCGTTCCGTTATTCTCACCTCCGCCACGTTGACCGCGCACGGCGAATTCCAATATATGCGCAATACACTGGGCGCGGATGAAGCGGACGAGATGCAGCTTGGTTCTCCGTACGATTACGAGAACGCGGCTTTGCTTTACATCGCCAACGATATTCCCGAGCCGAATGTCAACGGCTACCAACAGGCCCTGGACCGCGCCCTCCTCGCCACGGCCAAAGCCACTGGTGGACGGATGCTGGTGCTGTTCACTTCGTATACAGCGCTGAAGAAGACCGCCAAAAATATCACGGGACCGTTGGCACGCGAAGATATTTTTGTTTATGAACAGGGAGACGGCGCTTCGCCGAACGCTTTGCTGGAATCTTTTAAAGCGACGGAACGCGCCGTGTTATTGGGAACCAAATCTTTCTGGGAAGGTGTGGATGTTCCGGGTGAATCACTATCAGTTGTGGTGATCACGAAACTACCTTTCGATGTCCCCACCGATCCGTTGATCGCGGCCCGCTCTGAAATGTACGAAGACTCGTTCAGTCAATATTATCTGCCGGAAGCGATCTTGAAATTCCGCCAGGGCTTCGGGCGCCTGATCCGCACGCAATCCGACCGCGGTGTAGTGGCAATTCTAGATCGACGCGTGTTGACCAAACAATACGGGAGATTATTCCTCGAGTCCTTACCGCCTTGTACCGCGCGGCAGGGACCTTCCACGAATCTGGCGCGCGAAGCTGGAAGATGGCTGGGACTCTAATTCGATTATCTGCGAGAGAAGCGTCTGGGATCTTGAACGGTGGCCGGCAGGCGAGCTGGTCGGAGCAGCAAAGGCATGACGAACAAAGACAAAATGGCAAGCAATTTTTTCATTATATTCTCCTTGGGCGAGATTGGTCTTATTCTACGGATTCGATAAAAACACAGTAGTGACAATTGTCATAGATTCGCGTGCAAAGGATTGTCAGCTTTGTTAGGATAACGACGGAGGAAACCTGTGTTTATGCTTCTTGACGTGACTATTGCTATATTTCGAAATTGGCGATGATGAGAAATTTCGAGTACGAAGCTAGACAGTGATTGGCAATATAATGTTAGAACTGTTTTCAAACAGTTGCGCCTCAGCATAAAAAGCCTATAATATTAACAAACCGCAGAACAATGAACTCTGCCGTTCTTTTGACGAGCTAGATTAACGAGAAGGAAACAAACCATGAAAAACATATCGCTGGTGGACTTCCCAGAAAAATTCGACCCTCTTGTTGTCGTAACTGGCGATAGAAGAGAGGCTAAGCCTAAATCTAAAGGCGATCTGTTGGCTTACTCTTTAAGCAATATTGATTTGACCTATCTCCTAAATCTTGGATTAAAACGGGTAAGGATTCTCACAGATAAGATATTTGTTTTACTTGACCGGGAAGAACTTCAAAATTTATTTGGAAAGACGCACATCCTCACCATTGGATCCCCAGCAGTAAATTTCCTAACCAGACAGGTTAACAGCCAGAATTTGTTTTATTTTGACATCCCGGATGCAGCGGTCAAAGACATATCGAAACACGAAAAAATTATTAATGATATCAGATATGACCCGGTGGATCTCTTTATTTACAAAGAGATCTTTGAGAGAGGGCTTACTCCTGACGAAATCATCAAGCAAGATCTAATGGATTATCAAGAGCATGAAAGTCTTGCGCAGAGATCCAATCAGCTCTACAAGGAATTTAAGGAATTAAAGCTGAAGGACAAGAGTTGGAAACGATTTATTCACAACTTTGACCGTACAGGCATTTTCGACCCCATAGACGGTATCAAGCACGCGGTCACATTAAGGTCTTACAACGATTTTGGAATTCTCTCAATAGCGAGGAATCCCTTTTCAGAAGGAGACTTCTTTGTGATAACAATTGCCGGAATTCATGGAATTGCAACGGCGCTCGGAGCAAAACTTCTGGCTACAAAGGAGGCGCTTTCCGATAGGCCCTTTGGTGGAATTTATGAGGTCACCTTTCCTGATTACGGAGCCTGGTATGCGAAGGTTGATAAGGCACAGATCAAGTGGCAAACAAGAGCATACAAGGAAAGGTACAATACCATGGATTCTGTTCTGACAATCATAGATGAAAGAAGTAGGCAAAAGCAAATCCAATTTGGCTTTTTTGTATCATCACCCTACAACGAAGAAGATGAGTATTTCAAAAGTTTAAATCAATCGCTGAAAACCATATGTGATCACTACTTTGAGTCAACGGAGACTGCTTACTCAATTAATACAAGTGGAGAAGGTTTTTTTCCAAACGTGATTGAGGATCGTATTAAGAACTCTGCCGCCATAATACATATCCTAAATGAATACAAACCCGGCGTGCTCTTTGAAATCGGCTTATCGATTGGTCACCAAAAACGCGCCTTTATTGTCTGGGACAAAAAGCTTGGAAAATTGAAATTCCCCAAACTTCCAAGAACAATTGAAAAGATTAACATTCTGCAATTCGATTCGGGTAACGAAAAAGAGTTCCATGAAGCCATAATCGAAAAAGTCATACAACCCTCACTTAGACAACTTGAGGACGTGACCAAAAACAATTCATCCATCCTTGCAGATGCGCTTTCAGATGTTCCCAACGCCTACGATGAAACGCGTGTATATCTATATATTTCATCCACATTGAATATTTATCGCAACCTCATAAATGAAATTTTGGACAATTTTGAGTCAACTTCCTTTGACGAAACGGAACTGATGGGAAGGGATTATGTTAATGCCCAGGGATATGGAATCAGCAATGCAAGCAGATGCATTTTTCTGTTAGATGACCATGATATCAACGGTATTATTCTTTTAGGGCTCGCCTGTGCTCTCCAAAAAAACATTATTCTCTTGAGAAAAGAAAATATTTCAATGTGGAATGGAGAATTTGGCCGGTTTCGAGAGGCTACTATTGAGCAGGATATTCAAAAAAATATAAGACAGTTCTTGAAACGGCAACAAAACCAAAAAGCATAGGTTATTGAGTTTTATCAATGACAACTCGTAGGTCAAGTAATAACAGTTACTTGTTACACTCTATTGCCACAACATACCATCCTGATTACAATAACCACGACATGTCGAACAAAGTTGCCAGCCTCACCGATAGCACGGCCTATCTCCCCGAAGAATCTATCCCGCAATACAATATTTCCATCACACCCCTGAGCCTCATCTAGGGCGACGAGGTATATCGCGACGGCGTGGATATCCTGCCGGATAAATTCTACAACCGTTTGGAAACCTCCAAAGATCTTCCGACCACCTCACAGGTCACACCCGCGGCGATGCAAAGCAGCTTCCAATCCCTGGTCGAGCAGGGATACGATGTGCTGGGCATCTTCGTCTCTTCGAAGATTTCCGGCACCTTCCAATCGGCGGTGCAGGCGCGCGAGATGTTACCCAACGTGGCACATAAGATCGCGCTGGTCGATTCACTGTGGACGACCATGGCGATGGGCTGGCCGGTCCTGACCACGGCACACGCCGCGCAAGCCGGTGAGAATCTTGCCGAGTGTCAAAAGATAACTGAAAGCGCCTGTGCCAATTGCGGCGTGCTCCTCATCCTCGAGACCTTGGAATTCATGCGCCGCGGCGGTCGTATCGGCGGCGCACAGGCTTTCCTGGGCACGGCCCTGAACATCAAACCGGTGCTGGAAATGCGCGCCGGTCAGATCGAAGCATTGGAACGCGTCCGCACCAAACAGAAAGCAATTCAGCGTGCGGTCGAAATCGTGTCGGAACGCATCAAAGGCAAGACTCCGATCCGTATAGCGGCCACCCACTCCAATTCCGAAAAAGAGGCGCTTTCTCTCCTGGAGGCCGCGCCCACAGAACTGAATCCTGCCGAAACAATCTGCTCTCCGCTGAGTCCTGTCATTGGCACACATACCGGGTCAGGGACTCTGGCGCTGAACTATATGAGCAGCGTGGCTTGAATCCCCCCTTCCTCTTGCTGGCAGGTCTCCTGACGATGGCAACTGCGCTTATTTGCATCTTCCAATAATCAGGCATATTCTTTCCCCCCAATCAAACTGACCAATCATCTGTCTCCATGAACGCCTCCACCACGCGCGGATCGAAGTGTTTGCCTGAATCCGCTTGGATGTGTCTGCGCACCTCATCGTGCGGAAGCGCCTTGCGATAAGGACGATTGGAAACGAGCGCGTCCCACACGTCCAACACCGGGAAGATGCGCGCCGCGAAGGGAATCTCCTCCCCTTTCAGGCCGCGCGGATATCCGGTCCCATCCCACTTCTCATGATGACAATAGGGAATGTCGATGGCCGGACGCAGGAACTCAATGGGATACAGCATTTCATAGGCATACACGGGATGCTTGCGCACCAGGGCACGTTCCTCTTCCGTCAACTCTCCGGGCTTGAGCAGGATCGAATCAGGGATCGCCATTTTCCCAATATCGTGCAGCAAGGCGCCGCGCCGCATATGCAGCAACGCATCATCACTTACACCCATGTGCCGAGCCAGTCTTTCTGTCAGTTTGGTAACGCGTTGTGTATGCCCCACCGTTTCCTTGTCTCGTAAATCCAGAGCGCGCACCCAGCCCTCCAGCGTAGCTTGATACGCCCATTCCAATTCCTGGTTGCTCTTCTGCAAGTCTTCGATCAACCGCGCGTTGTCGAGCGCCACCGCCGCCTGATCCGCAAAGGCCGCCAGCAGGATCATATCCTCCTGGCGGAAGATGCCGGCGCGCGCTTTGTTATCCACATAAATCACACCGATGAGATCGTCCTTGACCTTCAACGGCACGCACAGGATGGAACGCAGATGATAAGCAGCCACGCTCAACTGATTCCCAAAGCGCGGATCATGTTGGGCGTTGGTCGTCACGACCGGCACGCCGGATTCGCTGACCTGGCGTACGATCGTCCCACTGACCTTGAGCGAGTTCCTCGGCCAGATCCACGTGATCGATGCCACGCGAGACCTCAGGGTTTAACTCTCCATCCTCTGGATCACGCAACATCAGGAATCCGCGTTCAGCCCGCACGAGCTTGATCAGCGTATCCATCACCTCTTCGAGCACCCGCTTCCTGCCCAGCGAGGAGTTGATCGCCTGCCCCACGCCCATCAGCGCTCCCAGCTGACTCTGCTTGATCTTCAGGCTTTCATTGACTGACTGCTCAAGTTCGCCCAGAGATAGATTCAGGCGGGTAAAATCCTGTATCGCGGCGGAGATGGTCGGGTCACCGGTGCGTGAAAGAGCCCCTTCAATGTTCGTCAAAAGCACTTTCATATCCTGAAATTGCCTTTGCGTCACTTGCAGATTAGCAGATAGTTTGAACATCGCGGACTCCCATAAAAATATCATCTCCAAATTTATCTTACCTGTATATTTCGACCCAGTTATAATCCGGCAATGGATCTCCCCACCTACCTGGCCCGCGTCCATTACCAGGACACTGTAAAACCAGACGTACAGACTTTGTACGGGTTACAGCAGGCACATATGCAAAATGTTTCATTCGAGAACCTGGACATTGGTTTGCAACGTCCCATCGATTTGAATGAAGATGCGCTGTGGGATAAGATCGTCACCCGAAAACGCGGTGGATTCTGCTACGAGCTTAATGGATTATTTGCCTGGCTGCTTAAGCGGATCGGCTTTGCGGTAACTTATCTGGATGCCCGAGTCTTCGACCACGCCGGGAATCTGGGCATCGACTTCGATCATCTGGCCCTGCTGGTAGGGATTCCCGGTCAATCTAAACGCTGGCTGGCAGATGTCGGTTTCGGCGATTCGTTTATCCAGCCATTGAGCTTCGAAGAAACCGGAGAGCAGGTGCAGGGTTTACGTGCTTATAAGTTGAAAGGAATACCCGATGGTTTTATTGTCTGGCAAAGAAACCATGATGGAACATGGGAGCGGCAGTATTTCTTTGATCTCCAGCCGCACCGCTTCCCGGATGAATATGAGGCTGCCTGTCATTACCACCAGACTTCAACGGAATCGCCGTTCACGCGCGGCAGCATCATCAGCCGGGCCACACCCGAGGGACGCGTCTCGCTCGAAGATGGAAGACTAATCGTCACGAAAAATGGTCAACGCTCGGAACGCCTATTGGAAAGCAAGGCAGAGTATCATAGCTTATTAAAAGAATATTTTGATGTAACCCTATAAGAGGAGCAAAATGACTGTTGATAATTATCTGGCAGAAACGGCGGCCCTAGCCGGACTTGCCGGCGTGATGGCGGGCTTTTCCCTTGCGGCGGTTGTGCAACTGCTTACAGCCAACAATAGCAAATTGGTCACCGCAGGGATTGTGATATTCTCCGGGGCTTCCGTGATGTTTTTGTATTCATTGATCGTGGCAGTCCTATCATTATCCGCCGCGGCAGAATTGGCCAGGGTCCCTACCGAGCTGGATGATCTTAATGTGGGCGCCCTATTGATCATGTTCGGCGCGATCTATGTCTTTGTAGGGGGGATTGGCATGGCAGGCTGGATACGGTCCAAAATCGCCGGCATTCTCACCACGGTATTTGGGTTGATCTCCGCCTGCCTGATCACCTATGCCATTGGTTCGGTCATTTCACTCTTCATGTAGATAAAAAACTCGGAGATTTCCAAGACCAATCTCCGAGATTTGCCCTTACTTTATTTTAAACATTTGCATCAACTTCATTGCCAGACTCAGGTCACCGGCTAACTTGATCTTGCCCTGCATGAAGGCAGACATCCCGTCCAACTCGCCGGTGAAGATCTTGACGTAATCATCCGAATCGGCGGTCAGGGTCATGGTGGCTTTTTCAGCGGGCTCACCCTGAGCGACTGCGACTTTGCCATCCGCGATCTTCGCATTCCAATCGCCGGCTTCCGCACCGGTGAACTTGAAATGAATCACGGCGTTGAGTCCCTGTGCCTTTTCGGGAATGAACGCACCGGGCATTTTCTCCATGAGTTGTGATACTGTGAGGGGCATTCTTGTTTCTCCTTGTCTCTTAAGTAGGGGCGACACATGCGTTGCCCTCCAATATTAATTTTGTAAATTCTCAAAGATCGCTGCAGCACCCATACCGCCGCCGATACACATGGTAACCATGCCGTATTTCGATTTACGGCGACCCATTTCATAAATGAGTTGCGTGGTAAGTTTTGCGCCCGTGCAACCAAGGGGATGTCCGAGTGCGATCGCGCCACCATTGACGTTGACCTTGCTCCCGTCCAATTCAAGAGTACGGATGACAGCCAGCGATTGGGCGGCGAAGGCTTCATTCAATTCTATCAGGTCAATGTCGTTCAACGTGAGACCGGCCAGTTTCAACGCTTTGGGAATTGCAGCAATGGGACCAATTCCCATTAGCTGAGGTGGAACACCACCCACCGCAAATGAAACGAAGCGCGCCAAGGGAGCCAATCCCAACGACGCGGCCTGATCCGCAGACATGACGGTCACTGCTGAGGCACCATCCGACATCTGCGAGGAATTACCTGCCGTGACAACTCCGTTTTCTTTGAAGGCTGGCTTCAGTTTGGATAGCGCTTCCAAACTCGTATCGGCGCGTGGGCCTTCATCGCGTTTCACCCTGAAATTCTTTCTGACAGGTTCTCCGTGCCCATTGAATTCAACCACTTCCACGTCGATCGGCACAAGTTCGGGGTCGAATAATCCAGAGTTCACAGCCTGCACAGCTTTTTGATGGCTCTTTAGTGCAAACTCATCCTGATCCTCCCGGCTGACGCCATATTTGACAGAAACATTCTCCGCGGTAAGTCCCATGCTGGTGTAATAGTGCGGGAGGTCTTGTGCGAAATGTGGATTCGGCGAGAACTTAAATCCAGTCATCGGAATCATGGTCATCGATTCCGCGCCGCCGGCGATGCCTACTTTCATTTGTCCATTTTGAATGGCATAGGCTGCATGCGCAATGGATTGCACACCTGAGGCACAATAACGATTGATCGTCTCAGCGGGGACAGAGTCAGGTAAGCCAGCGCGCAAGGCAATCATGCGCGCCATGTTGAGGCCCTGCTCACCTTCGGGGAAGGCACAGCCGATGACTACATCTTCGATCTCGGCGGGGTCGAGATTCGGCGTCCGCTTGAGCAACTCTTGAATAACGGTGGCAGCCATCTCATCGGGACGAACCGTGGCAAGTCCCCCACGCTTGGCTTTCCCGACAGGAGTCCGAACTGCGGATACGATTACAGCATCTTTCATCGTTTTCTCCTTAATTCCGTAACGGCTTGCCCGTTTGTAAAATCGACCACATGCGCGCTTGCGTTTTCTCTTCACCGAACAAAGACAAGATCGCCGCACGCTCAAGGTCCAGGATGTATTGCTCGCTCACCCATTGACCGCGCGTTAGTTCGCCGCCACACATCACGTAAGCGAGCTTGCCCGCCAGGTGATGATCGTATTGTGTGATGTATTGACCTTCCTTAAACATCCAAGCGCCGATGCGGATGGCAGCCAGCGCATCACGTCCCGCGGCATAGATGGGCTCCGGCGCAGGCGGTTTGTATTCCGCGGCGATCATGTGCAGAACTTCCTTCTTCGCCTCCGCCAGTAGATGACTACGATTCATCACGATGCGGTCCGACGGCAACAGCATATTCATACCGCGCGCTTCTTCAGCGCTAGTCGCAACTTTTGCCTGTCCCATCTGCAGAAAGGCTTTCTGCAACGCTGGAAGCGCTTCAGAGTTTTCGATACGCATCACAGGATTGACGATACGACGTAACATCTCTTTCGTGCCGCCGCCCGCAGGGATGAGGCCCACACCCAACTCAACAAGTCCGATATACGTTTCCGCCGCAGCGACCACACGCGAAGCGTGCAGCGCAATCTCACAGCCACCGCCGAGAGTGAGGCCCGCAGGCAAAACCACTACCGGCTTGGGCGAATAACGCATGCGCATGTTCATATCCTGCAACTTGCGTACCGCGCCGTCGAGCATATCCCACATGCCCTGTTGCGCACCGACCACCATCATGAAGAGATTCGCGCCCGCGCTGAAGTTCTCCGCTTCATTGCCGATTACGAGTCCATCGAAATCCTGATCGAGGTGCTCAAAGGTTTCGATGGTCATGTTCATGATGTCTTCATCCAACGAATTCATCTTTGTATGGAATTCCAAACATGCCACACCATCGCCGATATCACGCAGCGCTGCGCCGGCGTTCTGCGCCACGATCTTTTGTCCCTTCAACACGATGATACCTTCAGGCTTTTTCAACCTCGCATATTTGCCCTTCGCCACATCATACACGCCGACCTTCTCGCCATTCTTATCCGCAGGAGTGCTACGCTTGTATTGATAGAACGTCTCAACGCCGTTCTTCAACATCTCATTGACCCACTTGGCGGCAGGATAGCCGGCGGCTTTCATCTGCTTCAGGGTCCCTTTGACTCCAAGCATGTCCCAGATCTCGAACGGACCTGCTTCGTGCATGAACCCCCAACGGACTGCGTCGTCAATTGGCTTGGGTGTATCTGCGATTTCAGGAATGACAGATGACGCATACTGGAAGCCTTGATATGTCAACGCCTTGACCAATGTCGCCGCCTTGTCATCCGCTTCCAACATGACCTTGAGTTTGTCACCTAATTTCTCGACATCTTGTGCCTCCTTGACCGAATCAAAACGTGGCTTGGTCGGCGCGGTATGTTCGAGATTCTTGAAATCCAAAGACCAGAATTCCCGCTTGCCTTCCGCATTGCGGACTTCTTTATAGAAACCAACTTTGGTCTTGTTGCCCAACCACTTGCGCTCGATCAAAGTGGCGATCAATTGATTCGGCGCTTCGGCTTTGAGATATTCCTGCCCCAGTTTGTCGTGTGGAATCAGCGGCGCAAGATTGCGACCAACGTGATCCCACACATCCACGCCAACCAGATCGATCAAGCGGAAGGTCGCAGTCTTCGGACGTCCCATTAATGGACCGGTCAGTGCATCCACTTCATCGACCGTGTAATCGTTATTGAGGATGAAATCCAACGCGAATGCACCCGTTCCAAAGGCAACACGATTGCCGATGAAGTTAGGCGTGTCTTTGCACCAGACCACGCCCTTCCCCAACCAATTCTCCCCGAAGGAAGTAACAAACTCCAGCACATCCTTTGCCGTATCTTTGGTTGGGATGACTTCCAACAACTTCAAATAACGCGGCGGATTAAAGAAGTGCATCCCCAGGAAATGCTTCTTGAAATCCCTGGAACACTCTGCTGCGATTTCGTGCACCGGAATGCCCGAAGTATTCGTCGAAACGATCGCGCCCGGCTTACGGACTGCATCAATGCGCGCCATCAAGTCTTGCTTGATCTTGAGATTCTCGACGATGGCTTCACAGATCCAATCCGCGTCTGCAACCGCGTCGAAGTCATCTTCCAGGTTCCCCAGCTTGACCAATGTCTTCAACTCATCAGCCATCAAGTTGGCAGGCCTGGCTTTCAAGCAACGATCCCAGCCATCATCGACGATCTTGTTCTTATCGCCTTCCTGCGCCGGAATATCCAACAAAGTAACAGGCACACCCGCGTTCGTCAGATGTGCCGCGATGGCTGCACCCATTGTCCCCGAACCAATGACGACAGCTTTATGAATTTGATATGTCATGGCTATTCCTACTCTGGTGGTTGAGCGCAAGCAGTCAAAACCACCACTTGCAAGTTTATACTCTCTGGTTGCAGGTGGTCTCGATCCGTCCCTCGCTATCGCTTGGAACACTCGACCACCGAAATCTCTCTTACCTCAAATCCTTCCCGCTATAGCCCAGGATCTGCCTCGCCACTACTAGACGATTGATCTGTCCTGTCCCTTCATAAATATCTGTGATCTTCGCGTCGCGGAACCACTTTTCTGCAAGGAACTCGCGGCTATAACCCAGCGGTCCCAAAATCTCCACCACCTTCTGCGTGATCTTGGTCGTCACATCACCCGCCTTGACCTTGCTCATCGAAGACTCGAGTGCGTTCGGCTTTTTATTGTCCGCCATCCACACTGCTTTGAGCACCATCAGCCAGGCAGCCTTGAGCATGACTTCCATGTCGATCACTTCGCGCTCGATGTTGGTCAACTTTTGGCGCGGCAAACCGTAACGGATTTGGACTCCGTTTTCAGCGAGTTTTTCCTTTAGGAATTCCAAAGCGGCTCGCGCCACGCCGAGACCTGTCGCTGCCACGAGGGGTCGCGTCGCGTCGAAGGTTGCCATCGCCTTTTTAAAACCTGCTGTATTCGTCTCAACGGTTGGGCTGCCTAAAATGTTTTCAAAGGGAACGCGTGCATCTACTAATGAAATTGCAGCCGTATCACTGACACGTATCCCCATCTTGTGCTCCAGTTTTGTAACTTTCACGCCCGGCGTTCCGCCTTCGATGACAAAAGCGCGCAATCCGGCGCGTCCCGCAAAGGGATCGATGCTCGCCCAAACGACGATAAATCCCTTGCCCAGTTTTTCATATTGCGTGAAGGACTTGTCACCGGCAGTGACAAAAATCTTCTCACCGTTGATGACCCATTCATTGGTTTTTTCGTCCAACACGGCGCGCGTGCGGATGGCAGAGTTATCGGAACCAGCACCTGCCTCGGTGATACACATGGCGGCAAACGTGGGTTTCTCCTCGTTGAAACGCGCCAGGAATTTCGCACGTTGCTCAGGCGTCCCTGCCGAATAGACGGCCGCTGCCCCAAGGCCACCGCCGGGCAAACAGTGATACATCCCCACGTCACCCCAGGATAACGACTCCAATTGCGTCGCAATTAATTGATAACCAATTGGTGGTCGTTTTCCATTTCCTCCCTCACCCTTGTGCCCCTCTCCCTCAAGGAGAGAGGATGAGGGTGAGGAATTACGCGGGGCCAGAGCATGGCCACCCATGGCTTTCATGGCAGTATGCATAAACTCAATATAATCCCAGGGAATTTCGTGCTCGTGCTCATCAAAGTAACGAGACTTGGGTCGCATCATTTCTTCAGCGACAGTCCTCAGCACAAACTGTGCCTGTGTAAGTGGCTTGGGTGCTTCAAATTCGATTGGCATTTTCTTTCTCCATTATCCGTCATTGCGAGCGCAGCAAAGCAATCTCAAACTTGATGATTCCTCTGAGACTGCTTCGTCTCATAGTATTCCTCGCAATGACACTACACTACACTATGGCAAGTCCCGTAAACGTCGCAAAACCACGACCGTTGCGCATCCACATCTCAACCGGATGCTCACGGATATAGCCATGTCCACCTAAAATTTGCACAGCGCGGTCCGTAACCATCATCGCCAGATCGACCGCGCCGGTATAAGCCAGATAGGCTTCATTGGCAGCATCTTCGCGTCCCTGGTCAAGCTTCCAGGCAGCTTCCCAGGTCAGTAAACGGAGGGCTTCGATCTCCGTCCGCATTTCAGCCAGCATAAAGGCAATGGCTTGTTTCTGCGCGACCTTCATACCAAACACTTCGCGCTCTTTGGCATAGTTCATACTGTATTCAAAGGCTGCCTTCGCAACACCCAACGCGGCTGAGGCCGTGGCAACGTGCATTGAAGCCAGAACCAACTCAAAGTCCATACCGGAGGCGCCACCTACCCGATTCGCAATGGGGACTTTGACTCCTTCCAAGCGGATGCGATACATCGGCAGAGCGTTCAAACTCATCAATTTTTCCCGCTCTTCACTGACGCTGAAGCCCGCCGCATCTTTCGGGACGATGAAGCCTTGTGTACCCCCATCGAGATTCGCATACACAAGAATCGCCTCCGCCTCTTTTGCAAATGGGACGTAGGCTTTCTCACCGTCAAGGATGTAATGATCACCTTCAAGTTTTGCAGATGTTCTTAATTCATGGGGATCAAAGTCAAAAGCATATTCGATCACTGCGGCCGTAAACGGAGCCCAATCGCCTTCGATGATCTTAGGCAGATATTCTTGTTTTTGATCTTCGGTGCCAGTGAGCAGGATCGGCGTGGCAAATAAACTCGGCGTGAGCACAGCCAGGGTGCCCGCCAGATCTCCGAACGCCATCTCTTCAAGAGCCAGCACGCCCGTGACTGCGCAACGTTCGCCGAAGCCGCCATAAGCCTCAGGAATGGAAGCTTGCAACAAACCAAGTTCCCAGCCTTTGGCGACAAGTTTGCCGGGCAATTCGCCGCCTTCTTCTGCCTCATGTGCGGCGACGCGCAGATCGTTGACGGCATACTTGTTCACAGCATCCATCAGCATTTGTTGTTCTTCTGTTGGATCAAATGAGTACATACTTTTTCTCCTTACATTGTGGCCTCGATGGGCGCTTCGCGCTACTCGACCCACGGTGCTTTCTTATTCGGCAATATTTCTTCATCTTCAATCTCGCGCAACTTCAGATACCTAGCAGGCCTTCCCTCTTCCAATTCATTAGAGTTTGTGATCTCGATCAGGCCACGGTCATAAAGATATTCAACATACGCGCCTGTCTTTTCGATCATCAACAGTTTGTTGTAACTATCTGCTTCGCCATAGACCGCCAAGCATATCTGCGCAATGGTGAGCGGCTCACGCAAAGCTTCGACGGCTCTCCGCATGCGACGAAGGATGTTTTGGTATGTTTCTTCAATATGGGCGCGTAAATCAAGGATGGGATCATCATGTCCGTTCAGCACGAGGTTCGCCCCTTTTGACCATTCTTCCAAGCGCACCAGCGAATCAAGATAGTGATCGAGTCCATTAAATGCCTGGATCGTTTCCGGAAACAAATGCGGCGTAACTCCTTCCACCACCATGTCCCCGCAGAAGACAACCTCCTCCAGCCGCAATGCCACATGTCCCGCGCAATGTCCCGGCAAATGAATAATCTCGAACGGACCAAGCTGCATATTCCGGGATTCGTAGGTGAAGTCAACGGGAACGGATCGATAAAAGGCTTGCGAAAAACGGGAAATGCCGAGAAGTTGCTCGCGCGTCTCTTCAGCGAGACCAGTATCGGCCAAGAAAGAAGCGAGGCGGCGACTCATCAGCGCCATGTGCCCCGCGAAGTAGGCGACCGTTTGCACATCCAATTCCTGACATCCAATCTTTGCAGTGGTCAAAGGTTTGAGAACGGAAAGTCCTCCATGGTGATCGATGTGCGCATGTGTCAGCAGGATATAGCTCAAGTCTGCCGGTGAGAGTCCCACCTCTTTCAAACCATGCAACAAGTCTTCATGGGATGATTCCATGCCCGACCCGCAATCGATTAGATAATTATCGCCATGCCTTTGGACGAGATAAGCGCAAACCCAGAAATTCGGGAAGGCCTGGAGTGGAAGGCGGTAAATCTTCGTTCCAGGTGAAATTGCAAAAGAAGTAAATGTGGTTTTTCCGCTCATTTGAGCAATCCGTTTAATAACAGATGGGCATAATCGTCGGCGATCTGTTGAATCGCCTTTTCACCGTTCGGGTGATACCAGGTGATCGTCCAATTCATCAAGCCGAGCAGCGCGCGGGCGGTCAAGGCGATGTCATCGCAAAGGAATAATTTACTCTCCACCCCCTCCGCCAAAACCTCCCGCCATAGCGCTTCGAATTTATCGCGGCTGGGAACGTGGCGTGCATGTTGCTTACGATCGAGGGCACGATGTTCAAAGAGCAACACCGCCGAAAGATCGACGTTATCGGCCAGGATCTGAAGATACTCGCAAATCATCAACCGCAATTTTTCATCGGCTGAAATGTTTTGTGTGGAGATGACTGAGATTCTTTCGAGTAGCAACTGCAGGGCCTGGTCCAGCAATTCCAGAAGAATTTCCTGCTTGGACGAGACGTGATGATACAGGCTCGCCTTCTGCAAATTTACGGCTTCGGCGATGTCGTTCATCGAGGCGCCATGGAATCCCTTCTGCCGAAATACCTGTGCAGCAGCTTCGAGAATATCTTCTCTGGTCACGAATGCTCCCTACCGAACGGTCGGTTGTTTTGTCATAATACTGGATAAGAATTTGAAAGTCAAGGCTAACTGTGATAGACTCTCCGTTATATCCATCGAAGGTGAGCCATGAAATATTTCGTTACCGGTGTCACTGGTTTCGTAGGTGGCGTTCTGGCAAGACAATTACGCGCTGAAGGGCATGAGGTCCACGCTTCAGTACGAAACCCGGAAAAGGCCAGGGAATTGGAAGGCCTGGGTGTCAAATTGTTCAAAGGCGACGTGACAGATAAAGAGTCCATGCGCGCAGCCATGACCGGCGTGGAGGGCGTCTTTCATGTCGCAGGCTGGTACAAGATTGGTGTCAAAGATAAGAGCGGTGGAGAAAAGGTCAACGTCGAGGGCACACGGAATGTGTTCGAACTGATGCAAGAATTGAAGATTCCTAAGGGTGTGTACACCAGTACGCTGACGGTCAACTCAGACACACATGGTCAACTCGTGGACGAGAGTTATCGCTTCCACGGCAAACACCTCAGCGAATATGATCGCACGAAAGCCGTTGCACACAGTATTGCCAAAGAGTTTATCGCCAACGGATTACCGCTTGTGATCGTTATGCCCGGCTCCATTTATGGGCCAGGCGACACATCCGCCATCCGAGTCAACATCATACGCCTGTTAAAAGGTCAACTTCCCATGCTGCCAAGCAAGTCCCAGCTCTGCTGGGCACATGTAGACGATATAGCCCGGGGTCATATTCTGGCGATGGAAAAAGGCAAGGTTGGCGAATCCTATATTATTGCTGGTGAACCCTATAAAACCGCAGATGCTTTTCTGCTGGCCAGTCAGATCGCGGGAAAACGGGCGCCGCTGGTTGCACCCTATCAACTCGTAAAGGTCATGTCCATTTTGGCAAGACCGTTCGATGGGATCTTACCTGAATCGTACACATCCGAAGAACTGCGCATCATCGCAGGTGTTACATACCTGGGAGATAATAGCAAGGCCAGGCGCGAATTGGGATATGCTCCACATCCCTTTCACCAAGGTTGGGAAGAGACCATTCACGATGAAATGGAACTGTTGGGAATGAAATAACCAGAGTGGCTATGCTATAATAAAATCATGGCAACACCCCTTCCTAATCCTGAACCTGCCTCCCAACCATCCATCCCCGAAAACACCAATCCACAAAGTGAGCAGGAACGAAATACAAGACGCGCCATGATTGGCGTGGTTGTCGGTGTTATTCTGGTATTAGCGCTGCTGGCCTTGGCGATTTTCTTCCTGCTTCAACCAGCCACGCCAACTGACCGAATCCGTGATATCTTTATTATTGTGGTCGCGCTCGAGTCGCTCGTAATTGGCGTGGCCGTCATCATCCTGGTAATCCAGCTCGCCAGCCTGATCAATTTGCTGCAAAATGAAGTCCGCCCGATCCTCGAGGCGACCAACGAAACCGTCAACAATTTGCGCGGTACAGCAGAATTCCTGGGGGAAAACGTCGTAGAGCCTGTGATCAAACTTAATGGCTATCTTGCAGGTCTATACCGTATGTTAGAATTAATGGGTATCCGGAAAAAATAATCTGGTAAGTTACCGGGAATTTCCCGGGTAACCAAATCGAAACAATAACCATAAGGAGGTTACTATGTCTGATCGTGATGAGTTTGGGGCGTTTCTGGTAGGTTTCATCGTCGGCGGATTAAGCGGCGCCATCGTAGCTCTGTTGTTTGCACCTCAATCCGGAGAAGAGACGCGCGCATTGATCAAAGATAAATCCATTGAATTGCGCGATATGGCACAGCAGAACGCGGAAGAGGCTTTGGCCCGCGCCGAAGCGACAGCCAATGAGGCGCGTGCCCGCGCCGATGAACTCGCCAAGCAATTACGTGAGCGCAGTCAGGAAGTGATGGACGACGCACGTCAACGCGGCAAGGTTGTGGTGGATGATATGCGCGAGCGCGGCAAAAGCGCCGTGGAAGCCGTTCGCAAGACCGCCGGCCGAAAGTCAGACGAAAGCAGCGAGAGCACCGCGGCATAAGTCAAGTAAGATCACAACGAGGCAAGGGTTTGACTGGAAAAAGTCAAACCCTTTTTTTTCATGAAGGCCCTGCTCCGACTCTTCTTCCGCCTGCTCTATCATCAATTCGCCTTCACCTACGATCTCGTCGCCGCGACTGTTTCATTCAACCGCTGGAAGGACTGGGTGATGGGCGTGCTTCCGTTTATCCAAGGGCATCGAGTCCTCGAGATCGGTCATGGGCCCGGGCATTTGCAGCGCGTCCTTCGAGGCCGAGGGCTGATGGCCGTTGGACTAGATGAATCTGCACAGATGGGTAAACTCGCCAAACGCAATCTCACGCGCCAGTCTGCATTCGGAGCTATTAAACAAGCAGAAGTAGTCTCGTTTGCCAAAAGTGACTATACGCAATTTAATTTAACCCGCGGCCTGGCCCAACATCTCCCCTTCTCCAATGAAAGCTTCGACAATATTGTCTCGACCTTTCCCGCGGAATATATCTTTGATCCACTTTCCCTCAGTGAAGCCGCACGTGTATTAACAGCCGCCGGCAGATTTGTCATACTCCCAGGCACGCGGATCACCGGCAGTGGTCTATTGGAACGCTTCATGGCCTGGGTATTTCGCATCACAGGACAAACGTCCCCGGACCTTTCAGAAATACTACATGAAAGATCGAAAAAGCCTTTTGCTAAAGCCGGCCTGCAAGTGGAAGTTCATGAGATTGATGTAAAATCAAGTCTCGTATTCATATTGGTTGCTACCAAGATTTAAATCCCGGAAGAGGTACAACATGCTTAAAAGCTACGCGAGCCCGTTAACAGTCTCACACATTGGGGTGGCGCGGCGCTGGCCCTGGCAGGCTTGATCGCCTTGTTGATCGTCGGCTGGAGTACTCCCGCCAAGATCATTTCGTTGACCATCTACGGCATCAGCCTGATCGCCATGTTCTCCGCTAGCGCCACTTATCATATGGTACGTGTCAAAGATAAGGCATTGGAGGTCTTCCGCAAGATTGATCATTCTGCCATCTATCTGCTTATCGCCGGAACATATACGCCGTTTTGCGTCAACGCCTTTACCGGTTTCTGGAAATGGGGCATGTTGAGCATCATTTGGTCGCTGGCGCTGATCGGCATTATCGTGAAGGTGTTCTATATTCGCGCACCACGTTGGTTGAACGCAGGGATCTATCTGGTGATGGGCTGGTTGTGCATCGCCGCGATTGGGCAGATGCTCGCCGTCCTGCCACTCTGGGTGCTCGTCTGGCTGCTCACAGGTGGTGTGATCTATACTCTGGGAGCGATCGTGTATATAACCAGGATTTTCAATTTCGTTCCTGGTATATTTGGCTTTCACGAAATGTGGCACATCTTTGTGATGCTGGCCGCCGCCGCTCATTTTGTGGCAGTATTTGGTGTAGCATTGTAGAATCAAATCGATAAACACAATGTTCAATGTACAGCTTGGTCACGCGGTTGAAAACTTCGCGTCATTGATGTTTCCACTCTCAGAAAGGGATTTGGGTCACGAATGGAAGTGGAAAGATCATGATGAAGAAGGGATTCGCTTCGCTTTCTTTGTAACGCTGCAGGAGTTGCGCGCACTGGCCGTAATACTTTCCACACTTCGTTCCAAGCCAAAGGCTGCCCACCGTATCCTGAGCCAATACCACGCCGCTTACCTGGACCTGCAAGCCGCGCTCCTTGGTGTTTCCACAGAAGATGCACAGCACCCACCTGCTGAAGGCCAATGGTCAGTGCACAAAGTCTATACTCACATTCTCAACACTGAAATTGGCTTCACGGCAACGATCCGCTACGCGCTCGAGGGGCACCGCGCAGGCACATGGAAACCGGATCAGATGTCGGAGGAGGATGAACTGAGAGTCTCCAAAATGACTGGAGATGAATATCAAAAACTGATGAAGAGTTCATATGATGAGATGCGAACATATCATCGAAATCTCCATTCAGAGATCGTCGAAGAATTCAGCAAAATTACAGACCAGGAACTGGACCTGCCGTCCACCTTCTGGGAAAAGACAAGATTCCCCATCCGCCATCGACTGCATCGTTATGAAGCACATTTTGCACAACACACGATTCAGATTGACAAAACGCTGGTCGCCATTGGACAGCCACCCAGCGAATCAAAACGTATACTCCGCAAGATCTACGCCGCCCTGGCTGAAGCTGAAGGGACCATGATCGGCGCAGATAAAATGAACGAGGAGGCCATCCGTAGCACCGCCTCGTCCATTTCAGCGCGGACCCAGGAAATCAGCAACGTGCTAAACAGCTAACCCGCCGCGGCCCGCATTTTGTGGCGGGCAAGCGCCACCTGGAACATGCGCTCAAAGAAAACCTTATAACCGCCCTCATCATAGAGGATCATATAATCCGCTGGGCCATATTCCTCTGGCGCAAACATGATGCCGCCATTGGGGTTGATCTCCAAAATGAACAACTCACCCTGCTCATTCATGCGGATGTCACAGCGTCCATACCCCACGCCATCCATGGCCTGATACATTCTTGCGGCGATATCCTGTAAACGGGCAACCAACTCAGGCTCTGTTACCTGCCTGAAATCGAAGATCACATCATAGTTCCATTTCACATCGGTGTGCCAAAACTCCTCCCCGGGAGGAAAGATCAATTCGGCAGGAGGATATGTAATCGGCTGATTGAAATCATCAGGGTTATCCACCACCAGAACGTTGTATTCTTTCCCAACGATGAATTCTTCCATACGCGCCGCACCAAACTCTGCACAGACGCGTTGCACCTGCGCGGCAAGTTGATCCGGACTATCCACGCGTGATTCGCGAAACATGCCTGTGCTGCCATAACTCTTGGGATGCTTGACCATGATCGGAAAACGCAAATTCCTGACTAGCCGTTCCGCTTCCTCCGCGCCCTTGACGTGATACCCCTTCACGAAGCTGACGCCATGGGTTTCCGCTGCGGCCTCCATTTCTTCGCGCGTCGGGTCGAAGAATTTGGCATCAGCACCCGTAAACGGCAGATTTAGTTCTTCCAAGGCTCTGATCACATCGATGCCTTGATAATAGGGATCACCGGGTTCATGTTCATCGATTTCATAGCCTTCGCAAAGATTCAAATAAACATCGAATTCATTGCGCGCCGCCAACTCACGCAATACATCCCTCACCGGGTCAAGCATCGTGACCATTTCCCAGTCAAATCCGTCCAGGAACGGTGCAGGGTTGAAATCTTCTATTTCTTCATCAGTTAGTACACAAACGCGCATTCTTCACCTCATATGTGTATTTATTTCACCATGGCACGTTGGCCATGACGAATAAAAGCCGCACGAAAGATACGATCCAAAAAGCCGCTGTGACCGCCCGGGTCATATTCCATCATAATATCGGCCGGACCCAGGTCTTCCGGTCTATAAAGGATGCCGTTGTTCGGATTGATCTCGAGCATATACAGTTTGCCATCCCGATTCATACGCATATCACAACGCGCATAACTCACACCACCCATGGCAAGATACATTTTGCGGGTCATCTCTGCCAGGCGTTGGACCAACTTCCTATCTTCAACCTGCTTGAGATATACATATTCCTGCCACTTGACCTGCGCATGTAGAAATTTCTCTCCCGGTGGAAAAGTTAACTCCGCGGGCGGATAGACAAACGGCTCATTCAGGTCATCAGCGTTATCCACAATAAAGGTTGTAAACTCGCGACCATCAATGAACTCTTCCACGCGCGCACTGCCAAATCTCCGGCACATCCGTTTGACTTGTTGTTTCAATCGCACGATATTTTCCACGCGGGAATTTCTGGTCATGCCCGTACTTCCATAACTTTGGGGATGCTTGACAATCAATGGGTAACTTAGGTCTTTGATCGCCGCATCCAGTTCACCGACCTTACTCACATTGATTCCACGGACAAATCCAATTCCATGCTCTTCAGCAAGAGCTTGCATTTGGTCGCGTGATGGATCATAAAAATGACTGTCCGCACCCGTAAATGGCAAACGCAACATCTCCAAGGCACGGACCACCTCCAAGCCGGTGTAATACGATTCTTCATACCCATCGCATAAGTTTAGATACACATCGAAGCCGCCCCGCGTGGCGAGCGCACGGATCATCTGCAAAGCCGGCGCCTGCATATGAACCATCTCCCATGTGTACTCATCCAGGTACATACCAGGGTTGAAATTCTTATAGCCCGCCTCGGTCAATATGCACACGCGCAGGTCTTTCATTTCTTGGATCATGTTTTTATTATGACACAAACCCACACCATGACAATACTTTGGAACATTAAAAGTTTCACATCCAGTCAAAATGCAGGATTAGTATGTATAATCAAGGTATGACAAAACGACCGCCGCGCAAGCGTGGAACAACAATTTTTCTCATTATTGGATTGACGTTTCTCGTCATCGGTTTCGCGACCAATCAAACTGCATTTACATGGCTTGCCATGGCCTTTGTGCTGATTTCATTGGTAACTGGCGGGAAATGGCTGAGGCCAAGACGATAATTTATTCCAAAAATCAAATTATTGATTGCAGATTTGTAGAGCCGAGCCCTTGACGCGGTTCTTTTTTTCGTCTAAAATTTAGGCATAACTAATTTTTTTTTTAGCTTAACGGAACAGTATTGAAACCAACCGGGATCAGCATGGAACAAACTCTCACAATTTCAATTCAAGACTATTTGAAGAACATCTATGAACTGACCGAGAACGGTGAATCTGCAAGTACCAATGCCCTGGCCAGGAAACTCAAGATCAGCCCGCCGTCTGTGACCGGCATGGTACAGAAACTTGCCTCAGCCAAACCGGCACTGGTCGAGTATCAAAAACATCAAGGCGTGACATTGACCAAAGCCGGCCAGAAAGCCGCGTTGGAAGTGATCCGCCACCATCGTTTGTTGGAAGCCTGGCTGGTGCAAACCCTCGGCTATTCCTGGGATGAAGTCCATGCGGAGGCTGAACAACTCGAGCATGTCATCTCCGAGGATTTCGAGCGGCGCATCGCGGCGGCGATGGGGCATCCCTTGCGTGACCCGCATGGAGAACCCATCCCGACAGCCGACCTAAAGATGCCGGACGATGTCTCCACACCTCTGTCCGCCCTGCGTCCAGGGCAAACTGCGACGATTACACGGGTCAAGGCCTCCGACGCCGACCTGCTCCGCTATCTTGAAAGCGTCAGCCTGATCCCCGGCGCCCAGATCGAAGTCAAGGATTATTCTCCTTTTGACCACAACTTAACCGTCAAAACTGGCCGCAAGACCACCGTGCTTGGCTTGAATATCACCAGCAAGATCTTTATCGAAGAAGAATAGGTTGAAACAATAGATGAAAGTCAATATGAAACTTCTTATTGGGCAAACCGTGGGTTTATTTGTGCTCTTTGCTCTGGCCCTATTTCTTCCCGCTGGCACCCTGGCATGGTTTGCCGGCTGGCTTTATCTGATGTTGTTCTTTAGCTATTTTACAGGCGTCAACACATGGTTATATAAGAACCATCCCGGGTTGTTACAAGAGCGCATGAGCTTTAGCAGACCTGACCAAAAGGGATGGGATAAAGTAATCTTCCCCTTACTCCTTCTCCTGCCTTTTGCCTGGTTGGTTTTTATATCCCTGGATGCCGTTCGCTTTCACTGGTCACCGGTGCCATTCTTGATGCAGGCGGTTGGATTGGTAATCCTCCTGACTTCGTTCTATCTCTTTTTTCTAACATTCAAGGAGAACTCATACCTATCAACTGTAGTACGCATTCAGGAAGACCGGGGGCATATTGTAGTTTCCACCGGTCCCTATCACTATGTGAGGCATCCGATGTATGCCGGTTTCCTGCTCTTCATCGTGGGGACACCCCTCTTTCTTGGATCATGGTATGGGGTTTTACTGGGATTGGTGTTCATGTTTGTGGTTGCAAGGCGCGCAGTGCTGGAAGAACGCACATTGCAAAAAGAATTAGATGGTTACGCCGAATATGTGATGCAAGTGAAATACCGCCTTGTCCCATATGTCTGGTAGCTGTGCCTTGACTGGAAAGTTGGCAAATATCGAAGAGGTTTGGCAATGGTCATCACTCCTGACTTTAGGAATAGCCATAGTGACTCAGAAATACTTCCTTATCGGCAACGACAAACACCTGGCGTATCTTGACCTGCATGGCGATGGTCCTCCCCTGCTACTCATTCATGGACTGATAGTAAGCGGAGCAATGTATCAGCCCGTCTTGCCTGCTCTCAATAGTCACCATCGCGTCATTGTGCCAGATTTACGCGAACATGGGCGTAGCGGTGCACTTCCGGGACCGTACAGCGTGGAACAGCTTGCCAGCGATCTAGCACATCTCCTAGATGAGCTGCAGGTCGATGTGGTTCACGTTCTAGGCTATTCACAGGGCGGAGCTGTAGCTCAGCAGTTCGCGCACACATATCCTGAGCGTGTGGACCGTCTGGTGCTGGCTTGCACCTTTGCCTACAACATGCTTTCCCGCCGTGAGCAACTGGAGGGCATGTTATTGCCCTGGTTGGTCCGCATTCTGGGAGTACGTCGGATGGGCAGACTCGCCAGCGAAATGGGTGGTGGTCAACACCTATCTCCTGAAACTGCGGGCTGGCTCGAAGAAATTATAGCCGCCAATAATAAAGCGAACATGGTCGCCGGAGTTGAAGCAATGAAAGCATTTGACAGTCGCCAATGGCTGCATCAGATCCTGTGCCCAACACTGGTGATCGCCGGTGCCGAGGATGAAGCGGTGCCGCCTGCCCATGCAAAAATGCTGGCACCAGGCATCCCCAACGCCCAGCTACACATGATTGACGGCGCAGGTCATTTCCTGATTTTCACACACACCAATATCCTCATTGAGACTCTCGAAGCATTTCTAACAGCCAGCAGCCGGCCATGATGTTGGAAAATTACCTTATTCAGAAATACCTCAGGATGCAATCAAGATGACCTTTCAAGAGAAATCACTCTATCACCAAATTCACCCGCTGAAACTTTTCATCGATTGGAGCATGGCTATCATAGTACTTTACCCCTTTTGGCGACACGACATGTTGATGGGGTTTCTTATAGCCTTTATCCCATCCATTCATATATCGTTAGTACTCACACGGTTTACGGATCTGAACAAGTACAAATTGTCTGCATTCGGAAAATATGTCCGTCAATATATGACTTACACAGTTGAAACGATTCGCTTTGCAGGCTATGCGCTAATGATTGCAGGTGCGTGGTACCACCTCTCATGGTTGATTCCCGTTGGATTGCTGGTCATTCTACTCACCTGGCTACGAGGCATAATTTTTCCCAAAAGGATAAAACAAAGTGATTTTATTAGTATTGGTTGCAGCGCCTTCGGCTACCTGTCGCCAACATCCTGGAAATAGAAGGTAAACAAATGAACGAAAATATATTCCGCACACTGGCTGGACTCTGTCCTCTTTACAGGAATGGGCATCTCCATCTACTTCCGCCGCAAAGCTGATCAAGACTCCGGCGAGAAAATCTCTCGTGACGTGGATGGCTCCGTCATAATGAACATCATCAAAATCGGCGGGCTGATCCTTTGGCTGAGTCCGCTCGTGTATCTCATCAATCCCAATTGGATGTCATGGTCAAAGCTCGGGCTTCCCGAGTGGGCGCGCTGGCTTGGCGTTGGGACTGGGATCCTGTGTGTATTCGGGATCCACTGGCTGTTCAGCAGTATTGGAAGCGGGATCACACCCACCAGCGCCACACGCGAGGAACACAAGCTCGTCACGAATGGAATTTATCGTTACATTCGGCATCCGCTCTACTCCATCGGCTCTTCGCTATTCATTTCCTTTGGAATGATGGCTGACAACTGGTTCATCGCCATACTGGGCATACTTACATTTATCCTCATGGCCATCCGCACACCAAAAGAGGAAGCCAATCTCATCGAAAAATTTGGAGATGAATATCGAAAGTACATGAAACATACGGGCAGGTTCTTTCCAAAACTCGAACGAATAAAACCAAAAATCATTTTTACTTGTAAATAAAGAGGAAACCCATGAACGAACAACCCAAAAGAGTACACAAAGGCATTTCTTTATCAGAAGTACACGAATCCGTCGTCGGTACCTTCGCGAGGCTCTTCATGGCGGCGCTGGCTGGCAATCACCGGTCCGGCGTTGATGGTCTCAGTGGGCTATATGGATCCAGGAAACTGGGCCACAGACCTGGCTGGAGGCAGTCGGTACAATTACACCCTGATCTGGGTGCTTCTCATGTCCAACATGATGGCCATCCTTCTGCAAAGCCTAGCCGCCCGACTGGGCATCGTCAGCCGCCGCGACCTGGCCCAGATCAATCACGAAGAATTCCATCCAGCAGTCAATATTCCTCTCTATGTGTTGGCTGAGATCGCCATCACTGCCACCGACCTGGCGGAAGCATTAGGCTCAGCCGTTGCATTACAACTGCTCTTCGGATTACCACTCATCTACGGTGTGCTCCTTACAGCGCTGGATGTATTGCTGTTACTCCTACTTTCCCATGCAGGCATCCGCAAGTTGGAAAGTGTGGTGATGGCTCTTGTGGGTACCATCGGCGTGGCATTTCTAATCGAAATTTTCCTCGGCCAACCTGATTGGGGTGGTCTTGTACGCGGTTTCGTCCCCTCGCTACCGGATGCGACAGCTTTATACATCGGCATCGGTATACTTGGCGCGACTGTCATGCCGCACAACCTGTATTTGCACTCTTCCCTCGTGCAGACTCGCAAGATTGGCAAAAAGAAGGAAGACATACGCGAAGTCATTCGTTGGAACAACATCGACTCGGCCATCGCGCTTAACCTGGCATTTTTTGTGAACGCAGCCATTTTGGTGGTAGCAGCCGCGGTCTTTTATCGCAATGGATACTTCGATGTAGCCGAAATCCAGGATGCCCATCGATTGTTGGCGCCACTCCTCGGAGCATCAATTGCGCCGTTCGCCTTTGCGATTGCCCTATTGGCCTCAGGGCAAAGCTCAACGATCACGGGCACCCTGGCGGGTCAAATCATCATGGAAGGTTACTTGAACCTGCGCATCCGCCCCTGGTTAAGGCGCCTGATCACCCGTCTCCTGGCTATCATTCCGGCCATATTGGTCATCGTATTTTATGGTGAACACGCCACCAGCGCCTTGCTGGTGCTCAGCCAGGTCATCCTCTCACTACAACTTCCTTTTGCGATCATCCCGTTGATCCATGCTGTCGCAGATAAACAACGGATGGGCGAGTTCCGCATCGGCCCGTGGCTTCAGGGGTTAGCCTGGCTCGTGGCAGTTGTCATCGTGGCGCTCAACATCAAATTGATCATGGATCAGATTTCAGCGTGGCTTGAAGCGGCTGGGGATAAGGCCTGGGTTTTGCAAGTCACGGTCATCCCCCTTACATTGGTATTGGGCATCTTATTGCTCTATATTACATTTTATCCATGGTTGCGGGGACGAACTCGTCAGATTACCCTACCCGCAGGTGGAGTTCATCGTGTACCTGCGGGAACATCAACTGAACTGGTGCAACCCGCTTCATACGAGCGCGTGGCAGTTGCATTGGATTTCTCCGGCAAAGACGAAAAACTATTGTCCGAAAGTTTGCGTTTTATCGATAAGACTCGAGCACACGTAATGCTTTTACACGTGGTCGAAAGCCCGGTTGCACAAACCCTGGGCGAGGAGGGTGAGGACCTTGAGACACTGACTGACCGAGAGCGACTGGAAAAGCTGGCTGACATGATGAGACAAGCCGGAGTAACAACAGAATGGCGGCTTGCCAGTGGTGATCCCGTTTCGAGTTTGGCAAGTATGATCAATGAGTTAAAAATAGAAATGGTGATCGTGGGCGGTCATGGACATGCTGGTGTTTCCGATCTGATTCACGGGGCCGTGATTAATGATCTGCGCCATCACGTGAAAGCCAGCGTCATCATCGTGCCGCTGGGAAATTGAATGTTTTCTGATGCTACACTTCCAGAATAAGGATTGCATTTAGTTATGGACACGCTACGAGCAACAGAGATTCGTTTAGGCGTCAGAATAGAAGTCATCACTGTGATCTGGATGATGATTGAAATGGCGGTCTCGATTGGCGCAGGGATCGCCGCAGGGAGTATTCTTCTGACCGCGTTCGGCGTTGACAGTTTGATCGAACTCATCAGCGGCGGCATACTGCTATGGCGGCTTCTGGTCGAAAGTCGGGGCGGGGATGTGGAACAAGTCGAGCAGGCAGAACACGGAGCAGCCTGGGTGGTGGCGATTGCGCTGGCGCTTTTATGTGCTTACGTGTTGATCTCCGCCATCTATGGTTTGCTCGTCCACGCGAAACCCGAAAGCTCCATGCTCGGCATTGGCGTTTCTGCGGCTGCCGTGATCTTCATGCCTTATCTTGCCCTGGTCAAGCGCCGCGTTTCGAGACGCATCCAAAGTGAGGCACTGGCAGGCGATGCAGTCGAATCGATTACCTGCGCCTATATGGCTGGAACGGTACTGGTGGGTCTGGTGTTCAATGCTCTATTCGGCTGGTGGTGGGTCGAGAATATCGCCGCGCTCGTATTTCTTGTGTGGCTCTTGCGTGAAACGTGGGAGGCATTCGAGGAGGCGCGGGGCGAGGGATAAGAATATTTTAAGGAGACATGCGTGAATAATCAAGACACATCGAAATTCATCAAAGGTTTGCAGGAGGCTTTGCAAAAAGAGAGGGCCAGCCAGCGGATCTATCTTGACCTGGCTGGACGCGAAACAAATGAAGCACGGCGAAAAGCGTTGACCGGTCTGGCTGCGACCGAACGACGCCATGCTGAACGATGGGCGGCGCGTTTGAAGGAACTCGGCGCTGTAATTCCTCCCGACCGCGAAACACTAAGGGAACGAATCTGGCGCTGGATATTGGTGCAAAGCGGCACGGATAACGCCTTGAAGCGCATCGAGAGCGCCGAAGAATCAGACACCAAAATGTATGCAACGCTGGCAGAGTCCGCCCCCACCGAGGCGGATGCAATCGCGATCCACTCAGTGCAACATGATGAGGAAGTCCATAGTGGAGCCATGCAGAAGTCAACGAAAGCCGCGTCGAATTCACCGCTCAGTTCCCAGGCGCGGCTGGACACGATCCTGCACCGTGAGAGTTGGCATCGCAGCGGCGGCGGCTGGATTGGTCAGGCGATCTATGGAGCTAATGATGGATTAGGTTCTGTCTTTGGCATAGTTTCAGGGGTTGCCGGCGCGACGGCTGGCGGGCCTGCTGTTTTGGTCGCTGGGTTGGCGGGTATGCTGGCATCGGCTTTGTCGATGGGCTCGGGCGCCTATCTCGCCACCAAAACCGAGCGCGAAGTGCAGGAAGCCGAGTTTCGACGTGAGAAAAAGGAACTGGAGGAAAATCCCGAAGAGGAACAGGAAGAACTGGCGCTCTTCTATCAACTCAAGGGGGTGCCTGAGGATGAAGCTAAAACTCTCGCGGAGCGTTTGATCGCACAACCTGAGTTTGCCCTCAAAACACTTGTGAACGAGGAGTTGGGGTTGTCCGAGCAGTCGTTTCCCAATCCGTGGATTGCGGCCATCTCGGCAACCTTATCCACAGCCGTGGGTGCGTTCATACCGATCATTCCATTCTTCTTCACAGATGGGTATCCAGCGATCATCGCTTCCTTCGTGATCAGCACGATTGCTCATTTCGTGATTGGCGCGGCCAAAACCATTGTCACCGGTTTGAGCCCATGGCGAAGCGGCATGGAGATGACAATCATTGGACTCGGTGAGGCGTTGATCACATATGGACTGGGGCTCGTCTTTGGTCCAATGGTGGAATAAGAGGCGATGTATGAAAATCAACGTTATAAAAATTTTAGACAGTCTGTTCGGAGATGAATGTAGCAACGCCATGAAACACATCGAGCGCTTCTTTCCCAAACCTGGAGGCAACGTATGAATTGGATTTGGTTAACCGCGATATTTTTGATCGCAATATTCGTTCCGCGCTACGGCATGCTTGCGCTTTATAAGAATTGGCGAAGCGCACGCGAACGCGAGCAATTGGAGGACGCACTCAAGCATCTTCTTGACCGTGAACAAAGTGGCAGGCATGCTTCGCCCGAATCATTGGCCGGGACCTTGAACCTGCCGCGCGGAAAAATAACCCGTCTCGTCTCTGACATGGAATCACAGCGACTGCTAGAGACGCATGGCTCACAACTCCATCTCACCGCGGAGGGAACGCGCTGGGCGATGCACGTTGTCCGCGCGCACCGTCTGTGGGAGCGCTATCTTGTGGATGAAGCGCGCATGCCCCTGAACAAGATCCACAAAGTAGCACAGAAACGTGAACACTCTCTAACCGAGGCCCAGCTCAACGAACTTGACGCCGCGCTGGGACATCCTACGCACGACCCACACGGGGATCCCATCCCTTCGCGGGAGGGGAAAATGGCCTCAGCTGAGGTAACGCCCATTACGGCGTGGCAGGCTGAAAACCTGGCGAGGATCGTACACATCGAGGATGAACCGGCGATTGCGTTTGAACAGATCCTTGCGGCGGGACTCAAACTCGGACAAATCGTGCGAGTCATTGAACGTACTCCGCAGCGAATCGTGTTAAGCGACGGAGAAACAGAGTATCGTCTCGCGCCGACAGTCGCCGCAAATGTGGGTGTTGCGCCGCTGCCCGAAAGTGTGACCGCAAAGGCGGACGCGGTTTCGCTGGCCGATCTTGCACATGACCAACAGGCCAAGATCGTGATGCTCGACGATGCCGTGCAAGGATTTACCCGCCGAAGATTTTTGGATCTGGGCCTGACACCCGGAACCACAATCTACCCTGAACTAGGCACATTCTTCAAGGACCCACGCGCTTATCGTGTGCGCGGAACATTGATCGCCCTGCGCAAGGATCAAGCTGCGCAGATTTGGGTAAAACCTGTTTAAACGTAGAGTGCACGACACTTGCACCGCACGCACACTTGCCCTGCACATGTCTCGGACGAGACAGTGTCTGGGAGCGGGCAGTGCCAGGGAGTGCAGGTGAGTACACAAAGTTTTTATTTCATTACAAAGAATCCTTCGTGACCTTTGTCTCCTTCGTGGCAAAAATAAAGAGGAAGTATGACAGACACAAAATTAAATCTACCAACCGAACATTGTGAAGAATGTCCGGCGTTCCATAACCTTGAACAAATGGGCTTCAAGGTCGGCAACTTCGACCGTGTCGTCGCGCTGGCTGGAAATCCAAATACGGGCAAATCCACGCTATTCAATGCACTGACTGGGCTCAAGCAACATACCGGCAACTGGCCCGGCAAGACCGTGACACGCGCCGAGGGCGGCTATCAGTTCAACGGCGTGAAATACAAAGTCGTTGACCTGCCCGGCACATATTCATTGCTGTCTGCTTCGCAAGATGAAGAAGTGGCACGTGACTTTATTTTGTTTGGGCAACCGGATTGCACCATTGTTGTTACAGATGCAACCGCTCTTGAACGCAATTTGAATTTGGTGCTGCAAGTCATAGAAATTACAGACCACGTCGTGGTAGCACTCAACCTGATGGATGAGGCCAAACGCAAAGGTTTTGAAGTGGATGCACGTTCTTTGAGCCGCGACCTGGGGATTCCCGCGGTTCCCATTACTGCGCGTTCCGGAGAGGGAGTCCACACATTGTTGGCAACCGTTGCCGAACTGATCGACGGTGAGATCGCGACCGAGCCCCTGCGCGTGGAAGGCACGCCTGAATTCCAGCGCGCCGTGAACGAACTGGTGCCCCTGATCGAGCAAACGGCGCCTGGCGTCCCAAATGCAAGGTGGCTGGCGATCCGTCTCCTGGACGGCGACGCGAAAGTGCAACAGGCCTTACTCTCCGGTGAGCTTGTGCAACGTGTTGCCCGCCAACAACAGGCAGACACGCGTTTCAGCGACAGGCTGGCATTGGAAGGAAGACAATAGAGGCATCCATGGAAGAAACAATCAACCCAAACGATATTTTGACAAAAGCGGAAACCCTGCGAGGCACACTTTCCTCAGGATTCCGCGATGAGATCGTTAAATCGCTATATGCCGAGGCCGAAACCATTGCCCGGCGAGCGGTCAAAACCGCAAAAGAAAAAAAATATGATCTCGACCAGCAAATTGATCGACTGGTCACGTCACCCATTTTTGGTTTTCCAATCATGTTGCTGTTGTTGGGACTGGTCTTCTGGCTGACCATCACAGGGGCAAACATCCCCTCGCAGATGATCGCCAATGTGTTGTTCTGGATCGAGGACAAAGCCGCGGCCTTATTTACCAGTTGGGGCATCCCCTGGTGGATCACAGGATTTATCTGGCACGGTACGTATCGTGGCCTGGCGTGGGTTGTTTCGGTGATGCTGCCGCCCATGGCCATCTTCTTCCCGATGTTCACCATTCTCGAAGACCTGGGATATCTGCCGCGTGTGGCTTTCAACCTCGACTGGCTCTTCAAAAAGGCCGGCGCACATGGGAAGCAATCGCTGACGATGGCGATGGGCTTCGGCTGTAACGCGGCCGGGGTTATCGCGACGCGCGTGATGGACTCACCACGCGAAAGACTGATCGCCATCCTGACCAATAACTTCGTCCCTTGCAACGGACGCTTCCCGACTTTGATTTTGCTTGCTACTGTTTTTGTGGCAGCCTCTTTTTCCCCGGCTTTTGACCTCCTTCTCGGCGGCAGGATCAGTTGTCGGCGTGGTATTGATCGGCGTTTTCTTCACCCTGCTGGTTTCGTGGACGCTTTCCAGGACCATTCTCAAGGGAGAAGCCTCTGCCTTCACCTTGGAACTGCCTCCCTACCGTCGCCCCAAGATTGGGCGAATTCTGTACACATCCCTGATCGATCGCACCAGCTTTGTGTTGTGGCGCGCCATCTAAACCGCCGCCCCTGCTGGTGCAGTGATTTGGATTCTCGGCAATATCTTCGTCAGCGGGACCAGTCTCGCACAGCATATGGCCAACTTTCTAAATCCGTTTGGCTTGTTGTTGGGATTGGATGGGGTGATCCTGTTGGCTTACATCATCGCCATTCCCGCCAACGAGATCGTTGTACCAACCATGATGATGATGTACATGGGCGTTGGCATGATGACGGACATCCCCGGTTTGACCGAACTGCACACACTGCTGGTTGGTCAACACAGCTGGACCATGTTAACGGCGGTCAACCTTATGTTGTTCAGTTTGCTGCACAACCCGTGTGCTACGACCATTCTCACGATCTTCAAGGAAACAAAGTCGTGGAAATGGGCGACGCTCAGCGCGGTCATTACGCTCGGTATCGCGTTCCTCGTTACGTTTACAACCGCGAGCCTAGCCAGATTGTTAGGGTGGGCATAATCAGTACTGTACGAAAAGACTTCGGTTGCCCGAAGTCTTTTTGATTCTGCCATCCTGCCACAAGGAGAGAACCATGCAAAAGGCGGTCTTCCTACCCTTATCATCATATATCGAATACCCGGTTGAAGAAATGAAACAACGCGCTACTTCCTTCCGCCGGGAGATGCAGAGACGGCGCACTGTCCGTCAGTTTTCAACCCGGCCAGTCCCGCGAGATCATCGAAGAATGCCTGCTCACTGCGGGGACCGCACCCAATGGAGCCAATTTACAGCCGTGGCACTTCATTGTGGTGAGGAATGCCAAAGTCAAGCACGAGATTCGGATGGCGGCGGAAGAGGAGGAAAGAGAGTTCTATCATCGCCGCGCGCCACAGGAATGGTTGGAAGCGCTGGCCCCGCTGGGTACGGATGAAAACAAGTCGTTTCTCGAAATCGCTCCCTATCTCATTGCCATCTTTGGCAAGAATCACAGTGCATTACCGGACGGACGAAAGGTGAAAAACTACTATGTCAACGAATCGGTGGGTATCGCGACAGGCATACTCATCACAGCCTTGCACAACGCGGGATTGGTGTCACTCACGCATACTCCCAGCCCAATGGGGTTCTTGAACAACATCCTGAACGTGCCATCTGATGAAAAACCGTTTCTTTTGCTGGTAACAGGCTTCCCCGCGGATGATGCACAAGTCCCCCTCATCAGAAAGAAATCGCTGGGGGAAATCACAACATTCGTCTAAATAAAAAACAGTGCGAAGGCTTTGAACCTTCGTACTGTTTGCGTAACCTTTATGGATTGTCCTGTTGGTTCTGCCAGCCAAAGCCGCGTCCCATCATTCCTCCGCCGCGCCCGCTCCGGAGTCCAAACTGAGTGCCTTGTGCGTTGCCCATCGGGCAGTTAGCGAAACCATATCCATTCTGTCCGGCGTTCTGCATCCGCTGGGACAGCCAATCTGCCTGCGTCTGTGTGAGCACGCCATCTCTGACTGCATTCGCCAATGCCTGCTGATGCACCTCGTCGATGAAGTTCACCACATCCACCTGCTGGATGCCATTATCTAGGGCGATCTGATACATCGATTTACCTGCGGCGAATTGTTCATCCACCTGCGCTTCGGTTACTCCCAGTTTGGAGGTGAGTGCCCGTTCGATATAATCATGCATCCAACCCGCGCCGTTAGCAACCATCGGACCATGACCCGCATAAGGAGGGATGGAGCCCTGTGCAAAGGCTGCTCCAACTCCCAACCCACCCAGCGCCAGGAGGACCAGCGCAACGATCAAAATTGTCTTTTTCATTCTTACTCCTTTTCAGTGAATTTCAAATATTGCCTGACTTATGTCCAGAGGATACAACCGCAATGTAAAGGATTGATAAAGTTTCTTTGAAGGTTGGGGAAAGAAAAAACCTGCAAAAAAAACTTCCGAAATTTAGTTTCGGAAGTTTTTTGGTTTCGTTGGGTTGCGGTGTAAAAAATTAATGACCAACCTTGCACCAAGAACCATGACCTCTTAAGATCGATGAAGGATTTTCCCAGCTAATCTTCCCCGGCCAACAATTTGATCCTTTCCCACGGCTTGAGCGATTTGTCTTCCGCCATGAGTGTCTTCAATTCGTACATCTCATCCCGCAAGGCGGCGGCTCGTTCGAATTCAAGATTCTTCGCAGCGTCCTTCATCTGCTTTTCCAACTCATTGATGATCTTCCGCAACTCGTTACGCGGGATACCACCCACTTCCTTGACACGATATTCGCCTCGTGGCTCGGCTACCGCCTTCGCCGTCAATTCTTCCGTCAGGTCATGAATGGCCTTGTGAATACTGACCGGCACAATCCCGTTCTCTTCGTTATATTTCAACTGCTTGGCACGGCGGCGATTTGTTTCTTCAATCGCAAATTTCATCGAGTTGGTGATGCGATCAGCATACATGATCACACGTCCACTGACATGACGCGCGGCTCGTCCTATCGTTTGGATCAACGCGGTTCCCGAGCGCAGGAAACCTTCCTTGTCCGCATCCAGAATTCCAACCAGCGAAACTTCCGGCAGGTCCAATCCCTCACGCAACAGATTGATGCCCACCAGCACATCAAAGACGCCCAAACGCAAGTCACGCAAGATGCCGACGCGCTCCAACGTCTCCACTTCCGAATGCAGGTAATGAACCTTCATCCCCAATTCCTGCAGATATTCGGAGAGATCCTCGGACATCCGTTTCGTCAACGTAGTGACCAGGACACGCTCACCTCTTTCGACCCGCCCCTTGATCTCTCCGACCAAGTCGTCCACCTGGCCTTTGGTGGGCCGCACCTCCACTTCGGGATCGATCAGCCCCGTCGGGCGGATGATCTGTTCCACCACCTGATCCGCTTTCCCCAATTCATACGGTCCCGGCGTGGCAGACGTATAGATCGTGTGTCCCATCACCTGTTCGAACTCTTCGAACTTCAATGGACGGTTATCGACCGCGCTCGGCAACCGGAAACCGTATTCGACCAGCGTTTCCTTGCGGGAGCGATCACCGTTATACATTCCGCGGATCTGCGGCACCGTCATGTGACTCTCGTCGATAACCAGCAAATAGTCACTTGGCAGGAAGTCGATCATCGTCCAGGGATGTGTGCCGGGCGTGCGGCCATCCAAATGACGCGAGTAGTTTTCGACCCCCGAGCAGTAGCCCACCTCCTTCAACATTTCCAGATCATAACGAGTCCGTTGTTCGATGCGCTGGGCCTCGAGAAATTTACCACTCTCCTTGAAAAACGCCAGGCGCTCATCCAGTTCGGCTTCTATATTGTGAATGGCTTCCTTCAAGCGGTCGGCATCGGTGAGATATTGTTTGGCCGGATAAAGTGAAACTTCATTCGGCTCTTCGAACACTTCGCCGGTCAAGGGGCTGAATTGCATGATGCGTTCGACCTCGTCGCCGAAAAAGGTAATGCGATAACCTTTTTTATCTTCGTAAGCCGGAATGATCTCCAGCGTATCGCCGCGCACGCGGAAAGTACCGGATTTCAGTTCCATGTCGTTGCGCTGGTACTGTGATTCGATCAATTGCCGCAGCAGTGCATTACGCCGATAGATCTCCCCCACTTGCAAAGTCACGGTTCCCTTGCCGAATTCCTCCGGAGAGCCCAGACCGTAGATGCAAGAGACTGAAGCGACAATGATCACGTCTTTGCGCGAGACCAGCGCGGTCGTCGCGGCCAGGCGCAGACGTTCGATCTCTTCGTTGATTTCAGTTTCTTTCTCGATGTAAAGATCATGCCGCGGCACATAAGCTTCCGGTTGATAGTAATCGTAATAGGAAACAAAATAGGACACCGCGTTTTCAGGAAAAAACTCCTTAAACTCGGCATACAGTTGCGCGGCCAGTGTCTTGTTGTGTGCCATGATGAGCGCCGGCTTCTGTAGCTGCTGGATCACGGAGGCGATAGTAAAGGTTTTTCCGGTGCCCGTAGCGCCAAGTAGGACTTGATGATCCTTGCCGCTGCGGACTCCATCCACCAGCGAGAGAATCGCTTCGGGCTGATCGCCCATCGGTTGAAAGGGTGCGTGAAGTTTGAATTCCATAGTTTATATACTTATCTTAGGGAGAACGGGTGTTCTATATTATATCACGATTGCGGTTTTCGAAAAGTTTTCGTGGAATGTTTCCGGACTGCGGCTCCTTCAGCGCCGGGAGACGCCGGACTGCTCAAGAAATGAACCAATTTCGACCAACGGGAACAGTAATCGGCTGGCGAAGCTCGAGGCGATGTTTTTCATGAAGAGTATAATCATCTCTATCATAAGCAGCATGCCGCGGGCGATGCTGTAATCTAGAGACGTATAGAAGGTGAATTTGAAGATCGTATTAAACGGAATTGGTGTCTTACTTATTCTGGCGGGTGCAGTTTTCTTTTTGCAAGGGATTAACGTATTACCTGGCAGTTATATGACGGGTGATCCCCAATGGGTCATCAACGGTGGGATTTTGATCGTCATTGGGATTGGGCTGATCTGGTGGGGAAATCGTCGCAAGTAAACTCAAATGGCAGGCAACATCCAGGTTGGCGACCGGGTACAGATTCATCTGAATGCCAAAGTTTGGCAGCGAGAGGGCTGGTTCGAGGGGACAGTCGTGCGCATCGACCCGTACTCGGAGCATCGCAGTTTTTATTGGGTGCAACTGGATGAAGAGGCAACAGCCAGCCTTGAAAAAAGGACCGGTCCCATCTCAGTACTGAACCCAAAACATATTCAAAAAATATAGTTGTTTTTAATGTGAAACCATTACAATGGCCGGACCTGCCTGTAAGGTTACCCGCTATAATGAAGTCTACATCCTATCCCTGTAAACTGACTGCTGGTTGTTGATGAGGCCCGCGTTTTATTGAAAGAGGCAAGCACATGAAGAAAAAAGCTATTTTCCTCACTGCATTGTTTTTCCTTTTGAGTTTTATTCTATCGGCGTGCATCGGGCTTCTTCCCCTGGATGAAGAACCGGCTACCGGGGACTTTGGTCCGAAAGATTCGCTCACCGATCTGCAGACGCGGACCTTCGAAGACTTATGGAAACAATTCCAGGATAACTACATTTACTACGACACCGCGAAAGTGGATTGGTCTTCCATCCACGATCAGACAGTGAAGCACATCCAGTCTGGTCTGACCCAGGATGAGTTTGTCCAGGCGATGAAAGATCTGCAAACAGAACTTCCAGATGGAAGCCTGCTCTACGAGTCGCGCGCCGAAAGGATCGATGGAGACACCACGGATACTTCCACGTATGGAGGTATTGGCGCTTTCGTCGGCTTCGACGAGAAACCGATGCCGCATATCGTTCTGCTTTCCATCATGGCGGGTTCACCTGCAGAGCAAGCCGGACTGAGAGCCCACGACAGCATTTTTGAAATTGACGGTGATCCGGTTCGCCTGGAAGAGGGTATATCTGCCGTGAACCGGGTGCGCGGGCCGGCCGGAAGTTCAGTGACCTTGAGCGTGCAGTCTCCGGGTAAGGCCGAGCGTTCCGTCGAGGTCAAACGCGGCACGTTGAACAGCACAGATAAACTGGAAGCCAATATCATCTCCGGCACAGATTACGGGTATATGCTCTTTCCTCCGATTAGTTATGCCAGCCTGTCCGATGATGTCAACAGCAGCCTGCAAACTCTTACCACCAATCGCAAACTGGAGGGTCTGATCCTTGACCTGCGCATCGCCGGTTCCGCAGGAGGCTGGCCCCTGGAAGATTTGTTCACCATGTTCTACAATGGCCTCATCGGTGAGTTTTATAACCGGGCCGTACAGCAGCCCGCCCAAGTGACCGGGAAAGATGTGTTCAGTTCACAAACCGTACCGCTGATCCTTTTGGTGGGAAAGAATACCAGCGGTCTTCCGGAGATCCTGGCCGCGAGCCTGCAAAAACAAAAGAGGGCTGTCGTGATCGGAGAGCAAACGTCAGGCGCGGTGGAAACGACTTCGGCGTTCTATCTGCCGGACGGGTCACAGGCTTTCATCGAAACGACCTCCTTCTTATTGTCGGATGGCACACAGGTGGGCGTGACCGGAGTCAAGCCAGACATCGCGGTGGCTGCGGGTTGGGATGAGGTCATTCCCAACAATGATCCCGTGCTTGATCGGGCAATTGAATATCTGGAGGGACAGCAATGAAAAAATTCATGCTCTTTACCCTCTTCGCCGTGTTGCTGGCCTCCTGCCTGCCGCAAAATGTGCAGGTACCACAAAGCCCGTTGCTTTCCGTGCTGGAACGCAAGTCTGGCCTGATTGTGTATCTCGGCATCGATGGCAACATGTATGTTTCAGATCAGGGAGGCGGAAATCTGGTACAGGTGACCAAAGATGCGCATATTCCGCAAAGTCAAACTGATCCTTATCTGATCTATCAATTCCCCACCTGGGCGCACGATGGAAGCCACCTGGCATTTGTTGGCCTGAAAGGACAGGGAACGCAGAATCCAAATGCATCAAAAGTCGTGATCGCTAACATGGATGATGAAAGTGCGAACGAAGTCTATAACAGTGATAATGAGCAACCGGTCTATCTTTACTGGTCACCCGACAATATCAACCTCAGTTTTATCTCCAGCAATTTTTCAGGACAAAACCTGATCCTGCAAAATGTTTCATCAGAAAGTACGGGCCGGACAATTCTCGACACCGGCTCACCTTATTATTGGTCCTGGGCCCCGGATGGACACGTGATGATCGTGCATGCCGGCGGCGCGGCCAATTCTTCTCCGGAGCATCTGGCCTTTCTGAGCGTGGATGGCAAGGAAAACGTGATCGAGGATGGACTGGATGAAACGCTCGCCGCTTTCCAATCCCCGGCCTGGTCGCCGGACGGAAGCCACATCGCGCTGACGCGTCAGTCGAACGGCGAAAAACAAGTGATCATGACCGATGCGGCCGGCCAAAACCCCAAGAAGGTTGGCACGTTCACCAGCAAAACGGCCTTCGCCTGGGCCCCAGATGGGACGCGGCTTGCTTATCTTGACGGTACTCAAGCTCTGGACGCGGGCACCTTTGGTCCTTTGCGCATCTACGATCTGGAGACCTCCAAGGAGTCATCAGTCGACGATGATATCGTCGCCTTTTTCTGGTCTCCCAGTGGAGAGGAGATCGCCTACTTCAAGATCGTACAGATCAACCCAACCGGTTCCTCCGGCTCCACGAATTCCAACGCCCAGACGCAGACCGGGCTGCAACTGCACGTATTGGATGTCGGTTCTGGGAAGAGCCGTGAATTATTCACGTATCGGCCCACCCAGCAATTCATCAACATCCTGCCTTACTTCGATCAATACCATCAATCGGTGACCATCTGGTCGCCGGATAACAACAACCTTGTCTTGTCCTTCGTGGATGATCAAGGGAATCCGGGCATTGCGATCGTGGCCGCCTCTGGGAACCTGGAGCCGCGCATCCTGACTCAAGGATATCTGGCCTTTTGGTCGTGGAAGTAACACAACTTTTCGTCATTGCGAGGAGTGACACCACGACGAAGCAATCTCACAGTTATAGGGAAATGAGATTGCTTCGAGCAGATAGATGATCCTTCGACTGCGCTAGGCTCCGCTCAGGACAACTGCCCTCGCAACACTTGCACCTGGCGCACACTTGCCCTGGTACGGCTTAAGCCGCACAGTGCCAGGGAGTGCAGGTGTGATGAGATAAAGGTATTTGATAAAAAAACTTGCTGGAGGAAAATCCTCCAGCAAGTTTTCGTTTCACTCGGCCTTCACTTTTGCTTTCGATGAGGTCCTCCTGCGTTTTGTCTTGGGTTTGTCTGCCTGCTTACCAGTGACCATGGTTTCATCCACAATGGATTTGAGCAACAGCTCACTATCCATTGATGCACCGTCCCCACCCGCACCACGGATAATCTCAATACATTGTTTGCCGGTTAGATCATTTCTATCCAGCAGTGCCTGCGCGACCGCGTGGACTTCCGGTGAATGTTGTATCAGGATTTGCTCAGTCTGCTCTTCGAGTTTCCTCCAAAAGCGCTCAACGACTTCCGTTTTCTCTTTTCCAACGGCCATACCGGGCTGCATCTGCAATTCAAGCGGCGGACCAAAATAACCGTAATGCGCCAATTGCCATAAGCGCGCACGCACATTCTGGAAATCACTGGTGGCCCCCGTCCAATATTCTCCCAGGAAGATTTTCGTAGCCACATGTCCGGCCATGGAAACCATGATGTCCGCCAGGAAAGTACGCAAGGGCAGGGCATAAATATCATAATTGGGAACGGGCAAGACATAGCCCAGCGCCTCAGAACGACGGACAATACTCACGCGTACGATGCGTTCATCCGGGCGAAGATAGTATTGAACCACGGCATGACCAGCTTCGTGGTACGCCACCTGCCGACGCTGATCCTCCTCCATCTCTTCGATGGGATTTTCCAAGCCCATGGCCTGCTCCTGAAAAGCAAGTTCGATATCATGTTGAGCCACACTCTCACGGTCATCAAACAACGCCAGACGAACAGCATCCTTGGTAATGGCAGACATGATCCTGGCAGGCGTTGCCCAGGCCGTATCGCTGACAATCGCTTCGATATCCACGGTGGTATCTGTTCTAATCTTGTTAACGTAATATTTCACCATTTCACGGCGTCCTGCACGGTCCGGCTTGTTCACCACGACAGTGCGGTCAAAACGACCAGGGCGCGTCAGCGCCGGGTCAAGCACATCCGGTCGGTTAGTGGAACCCATGAACAGGATATGCCAGTCGCGCGGAGGGACTGGTTTCTTGCGCAGTTGATACCAACGCGCGCGCAGCTTCTCCCAACGAGATAATTCGTTGATCCCATCCATCTCATACAGAAGGCGGGTAAGAGCACCGCTACCGCCACCCATCATGCCGCCCATGCCCATCCCCATTCCCATGCTGGTCTGACCGCCTCCCATCACACCGCCACGGGACATACCCACCGCATCAATCTCATCAATATAGGCAATGCAGGCGCCATATTCCCTGGCCAGCTTGCGCGCCTGCCCAATAAAGCGGATCATCTTGAGCACGTCCACGCCCCAGAACATGGCACGAAAGCCGGAACCCTCGATCGAAATGAAGGCGATCCCTGCCTCGCCTGCCATCGCTTTGGCCAATAAAGTCTTACCGGTACCGGGCTCACCGTAGAGCAGCAAGCCGTTGATGAACTGACCTCCCATCTTCTGGAATTTGCCGCGATCTGAAAGGAGCGAGATCCATTGACGCACCATCTTGATCAGATTCGGCTGGCCCTTGTAATCATCGAAGGTCACCTGCTTGGGATCACCGGGGCGGATGATCTCGACGCGCGATTGCGCCATAAACCAGAAGATCGCCACGAACTGGATCACTACAAAACCAATGAGAAAAACAATCTGCAAGGCAAAGCCAAGCACAACGAGGATGACGTTCAACACTTCGGGACTGATGATCGCCCAGTAGATCAGCCCGTTGACCGCGGCCCAACCCAAAATCCCGAAGAAGAAGCGGAACGGCTTCCCGGCAGCCGCCCAGATAAACACACGCAGCTGCACGTACAAGAACAGCAAGGCGAAGATGATATATCCGATGACGATCAAGCCATTGATGACAATAATCCGTGCAGTGGGGGAAACGATGGCGGCGGAGACCAGCACATTGACAAAGGCCCACACGAACAATCCTGCCAGGGTCCATAAGCGCCAGGTGCGGATATTACTCAACACATAGCCGAGCGCACCCAGTGAGAGCGGATTCAACCACCAGGCCACGCCGATGCCCAACGCCAAAAGCGAGGCGCGGGACGAGCGCGGCGCACTGGTGGTGATATACCAGATCACGGGCGCAGAGACCACCAGCGTGATGAATAAACCGGCCAGCCAGCCAATCGCCCCGTAAAAATCGGTGGAGGCCCGGATGGTGGAAGAGGCGGCCTTCTTCTCCCCTTCTTTGCGCATCGCCAGAAGTTTATTTTCTGCGCCTTGCTCCTCGGGGGATAGCTCAGTCGTGGACATAATTCACCTCAAGAATTGCTTTGAATGATCAATACGATGGACCGCGATTTCGTGGGAGTGTACCGCAAAAAAGTTAAGGGTACAATGTAAGGGTAAAACTCTCATCCATCCTTAATCGGTCAAGCTTATCTTATTTGGTACGTCTCATCCTTGGAATTCTTACTCGTGGGTCTGTGGATGGACTGCCAGCCTGATTATGTGCATACCTCCCTCTCAGCCCAATCCTGCTCCCGCTAATAATAATTTTCTCGATTCTCAAATCGTTACCGCCAACCTTCAAAGGACATCCCTGTATGAACCCGAATCGCAAACTCTGGAATGAAGGACATCAAAAACTTCGGCGTACGCTGGCGACTAACGATCACAAAAAAGCGCTGGAACTTTTTTTGAGCCAGCACGCCATGATCCATTCCGCCAAAGTCTCAAGATCAAAGCTCTGGTCATTTGAGGATGAGATTCTGAATGACATGACCGAAGACCAAATCCGTTGTATCCCGCCAAAAGGCGAACATTCCATCGCCTGGATCATTTTCCATCTTGCGCGTGTCGAAGATATCACGATGAACATGCTCGTCGCCGGCACGCCCCAACTCTTCCTTCGCGATCAGTGGGCTGGAAAACTCAACGTGAATATCCTTCATTCGGCCAATAAAATGAGCGAAGCGAGCGTTGTCCAACTCAGCGGACAAATTGCTATCCAGGCCTTACGCGCCTATCGTCAAGCCGTGGGACGGCAAACGCGCGCCATCGTGAAAAAAATCAAGCCCACAGCCCTGAAACAGAAAGTAGACTCCCTGCGTTTAAAAAACATCATCGCAGAAGGAGCCGTCACCCCGGAAGCGATGGAGATCGCAAACTACTGGGGCAGCCGTACGATTGCCGGTCTGCTGCTGATGCCCGCCACCCGGCACAATTTTCTGCATCTCTACGAGGCGTTACGAATCAAACAAAAGGTGAGGAGATGATTTGCAACTTGCTGAAACTTATACTTCAAAGAACTATCAGTACTTCACGAAACGGTTTTCGTAGTAGCGACTTCAGTTGCTTTTCTACCGACGACTGAAGTTGTCACTACGTTTTCGTGATCAGCTGGTTAAGCCATGAACAAGCGACTGACCATAGGAATCATAATCCTTCTTGGATTAATTGCAGTTATTCCACTGGCTTATAATCATCATTTGGATCAGGATGTGGATAGTAGAAAGCCGAACGGTTTAAGCAGTTACCCAGATGTAGATTATTTTAAGATTGATCCGAAAACGATTCTTGTATCCCTGGATGAAGGGAATGCTGATGTCTTTACGCCCTTACAAGAAGACCCGGATTCGGTTGAATCTTTGACCAATATTTCTTTTTCCTGGACGCAAGCGGATATCCTGAAAATAGTCGCGGCTTTGGGACAAGTGGTATGGGACGACCCGATGGATCTCCGGCACTGGAGCGTTTACGATGTTTATTTTCGGAAGGATTGTGGGAACAACCCCGACGGTTTTGATGCTGCCAGTATCACAGATTTTAAAGAAGTTGATGTAAATGGCGCCAGGGTCTACGCCACACGTTACGTCGAAATTAATCCCTATTATAGTATGGTCATATCGGCAAGTGGAGCAACTTATTCGCAACCAATCTTGTACAAACGGAAGGGTGTTGACCTAGCTGGCGCTACCATTACTGCCGATGATGCTCTTCGGATATCAGAGGAACATGGTGGCAAGGAGGCGCGACAAAAGGTGGACAATAAGTGCTTGATAATGGTCAACCCCACAAAAATTTATGACAGGTGGAATATCTACTACATTCCTCCAGCCGATTTCTTTATGCAAGTTGATTTTTACACCGGCCACCGGTACAAGCCTCAGACAACAAAACAGTAGTTATTTAAGTTCAACACATAACATTTGGTTGGTTAAATTTCTGAGTACTTTATTCGCACTTTATATTCGACGCAAGTCTTCGGCTCCCGGCGAGGCGCTACCAGAGTCCCATGCCGAGCGAGCGATTAAATCATCTGAGATCGTTTTTTAAATCATCTAAGGCGATTTGTAAATTCATGCAGACAATTCTTAAAGTCATCTCAGATGGTTTGTAAAATCAGGCAAATGAGTTGATAAATTCGTGCTCCGCGTTAACGCCGATTTGTTCAAACACTGCGGGTAGGAAATTTGTAGGGTATTCATCCATAAAGCGCAGGACAGAAACCAAGTAAAATAGCGCCTCCTATGGAAAGGAGATTAAACGCTTAAATTTCGATTAATGACTAACATGCCAATATTTCTAATCATTGGCAGCCTGCTGCTCGCCTCCTGTGGCGCGGGCCAGGCCGACCTGACGCCCACCGCGACTTTCGGTCCCGATGAAATCCGCACGCAAGCCGTCGAGACCTTCTCCATCAACCTGACCGAGACCGCCCTGGCCGCGCCCTCCGATACGCCGATGCCCACCGATACACCAGCACCCACTCTCCCGGCACTGCCCACCAGCACGGCCGGAACCTTGCTCGGCGCGGCGACCACGGCCAGCAATTCGACCACCTCGTGTTATGGCCTGACCTTCGTCAAAGATGTATCCATCCCTGACGATACGGAGATGACGCCAGGCAAATCCTTCACTAAAACGTGGAAAGTGCTGAACTCCGGTTCATGCGCCTGGGACTCCGGCTTCAAATTTGCCTTCGTCGGCGGCGACTCGATGAGCGGCTCCACGCTCACCCTGACAAGTTCCGTGGCTTCGGGCGCGCAATATGATCTTTCCGTGCCTATGGTCGCGCCGACTGATAGCGACACCTACCGCGGCAACTGGCGGATGTCCACTTCAACGGGAGAATACTTCGGCGACGAGATTTACGTTCAGATCGTGGTAGGCGGCTCAGGCCCGACTAATACGCCGGCGCCAGCAACATCCACCTCTGCTCCAACAGACACACCGACCCCATAAAAGAACATCCCTTCTCGACGAGAAGGGATGTTCTTTTTATCAGGGTCCGTTAAAACACTTCGAGCGTACCGCGTTTTTTGGCTTCCACTTCGAAGACCGCGAACAAAAGATATCCCAACAATCCATACACCAGACCCACGGCGAGTTCGCCCAGCAGCAAAGGCAGAACCCGAGAAAGATCCGCTCCCTGCACCAGGAGGCGGGCGGCGGCGATGCCGCGCGTCAACGGCAGAACGGAAGAGGTAGCCTGCACCCAGGCTGGCACCTGACTCAGCGGTATATTCGCGCCGGAGAAGATCAAAAGCAGGAAATAAACGAAGTTATTCACGAACATCACATTGACCGTGATCAGACTCAGACAGCCCATCAGGAGTCCCAGGCCGCAGGTGCTGATGGTGGTGATGAGGATCGTCAAGGCTAGGGCGGGAAGGCTGGTGTGAGAAAGATCCAGGCCCATCAAGAGAACGCCCCAGGTAAAAGCGATGACCACGCCCAGCGCGCCATCCAGAATATTCATGAAAGCACGTCCCATGAAGACCACCAGGCGATTGGCTGGCGTGCCAAGGATATAACCCAGCGTGCCGCTATTGCGATCGCCGCCGATGCTCATCGTCATGCCGTAAATTCCGCTGACAGCCGCGATCTGAAGCGCATTCCCGACGATGTAGAAGGTGGCATTATCCGCGCTGGTGGCGAAGGTCCCCAGATAAACGAAGAAGAACATCTGCGCCAACGGCATGATGATCTTCGAAGCCATGTACTGAATCGGGCGCATCCAGTGAAAGAGGGCGATATAAGAAAGGGCCGCGCCCTGCCAGAAGAGGCGGAGACTGTTGGTAAAAGTTTTCATTCCATCCCCAAGGTCGCGTCGGCGCGCGCTTTATACAGCATCACCTTGAACAGGCGCGAAGCGATCAAGATATCGATCAGCGAAAACAACAACATCATCGCCCAGGCAAACAAAGTTTGATTCAAAGATGCGCCGCCGGTCGAGGTTCCATGCAAGGCGACAGCAGCCCAATACGGCGGCAGCAAATAGGAGACTGGAGTGGTCCAGCCGGGCAACAAGGCGATCGGAAAAAGAAACCCGCACAGCACATACACCGGAAACTCCATGGCATTCTGCCAGGCTTGCACACCGGGATTCATCACAAAGATCGGCGCGATGATCAGGCCAAAGCTGATAAAGGCGATGATCGCCAAAAAGACGGAGATTACAAACAACACAGGTTGCTGGATTTGAAGCGAGTAGCCAAAGGCAATGACCGCGACGAGATAGCCAAGTATCATCGAAAGCAAGGATTGAAGCACGTTGGCCAGATTCTTGCCGAAGACGATCACCTCAAAGGGTGTGGGAATGGCAACGATGAACTCCAGCGTTCCCATCCAACGCTCGACGTTGATACTGTTCCCGGAGATGAACAGCAGGCTGGACCATAAGCCAGTCAACCCGCTCCCCACCACCACGAACATGGCCGCGTCCGCGCCTTTGTCCTGCAGCATCCACAAGCCCAACAAAGCGATGATGATCGGCTGGAACAACACGGTGAACAGAACGAAGCCATCCACCATTTGCTGGCGGAGGTTCATCTCAGCCACAACCAAAATCGTGCGCCAGTATTTTGCCAGGACGCGGATGTTCATGCCTGACCTCCCACCAGACGGACATAGGCATCCTCCAGCGTGGGCTCGCGAACGATCACCCGCCCAACCTTCAACCCTTCCAGGGCGGACATCACGTCCGGAACCGCTTCAGCCCCGCGCCCGGTCTGGATCAGTAAAATTTGCTTTTGTCCCTGCTCCTCGATGGAGAGCGAATCAGCAAAGGGCAGCGCCCGCAGCTTTTCCAGGGCGCTTTCTGGCGCGCCGAAGGTTTCCACTTCAACAACATTCAAATCGCGCACATGCGTCTTGAGACCTCCGGGTGTATCAAGAGCAATGATGCGGCCATGATTGATCACGGCGATACGGTCACACAAGGCATCAGCTTCGAACATGTAATGCGTGGTCAGCAGAATGGTCTTTTTCTCAGACTGCAACTGGAGAATGACCTGGCGAAACTCGCGCGCCCCCACCGGGTCGAGTCCCAGAGTGGGTTCATCCAGGAAGAGCACAGCGGGATCATGCAACAAGGTGCGTGCCACATGCAGTCTCTGCTTCATGCCGCGTGAATAGCCCTCCACTTTTTCGTCGCCGCGCCCATTTAGGCCAACCATATCCAGCAGGTACGGAATCCGCGTCTTGGTGATATCCGGGTCGATGCTGTAGAGGCTGGCAAAATAGCGCAGATTATCGATGCCGGAGAGACGCCAATACAAGCCGCGTTCACCACCGAAGATAAAACCGATGCGCCGGCGGACTTCCTCGGCTCGGGCCACGATATCGAATCCCTTAACGGAGGCAGAACCGGACGTTGGAATGAGAAGCGTGGTCAGCATCTTGACGGTGGTCGTCTTGCCCGCGCCATTCGGTCCCAGGAGTCCGAACAGTTCCCCTTCTTCGATCTCAAAGGAGGTATCATCGACCGCCACAATCTCCTTGGTGGTGCGTTTGAACACACCAATGTTCGACTTAAACGTGCGCCGAAGATGTAAAACTTCAATTGCGTTCATTGATTTCCTTCATACAAGATGGAAAGATTCTACACGATTTTAAAAGAAACAAAAGCGGACGAGCGCAAAGCGTCGTCCGCTCACTGGCAGGGGATCAAGGAGAAAGTTATATCCCGGCATTACTGAGAATGGTCATCATTTCAGATAACGTCCTGGTGAGCGTTGGATGGGCCACTTCAAAGTAATCGATGGAATCCTGAAGGCGTCTCATCAGGTTTTCGTTGACTTGTCCTCCCGAGCGTGCCAACAATGTAGCGATATCATCGTTCAGATGTTGGAGCTGTTCACGTTCCTTTTCATCCAAAGTTTTCGTCTGCTCCAATTGGAGGCGCAATCGTTCGAGAAGTTCGTGCAAATTCTGGTTGGTCATGGAAAAGCATCCTTTCCACTGCTGAGTTTGGTTTATCTACGTCCCATTTTACAACGTTTTGCAAGAGACCGCATTCGATTAATGCTACCTTTGGGCCAGTTCAGTCAGACCGAAAAAGAAATATTTCTGCTTTTATCACCTGCCTCTTGACAGGTTGCACGATCAACTTCTACCGGTAATCACGCAAAGAACAGATCGTTGGCACAACCGGTCGGCAGAGCGTTTCCGATCACACGTTCAGTCCGCCTAAAAAGCATTTGCTCGATTGCTGGATCGATATTCACCTCACATTCGAGAGTGATGACTGGCCGCCGATTCTCGTACACAAAGTCGGAGATTGCTATTACGTTGAAGATGATCATCACCGCGTCTCTGTAGCACGCTCGCTGGGTACGGCATTCATCGAAGCCGAGGTTTGGGAATATCCTATTTCTCAGCAACAAACCGAAAGCTGCGAACAGAGCACCTGCACCAAATGTAGCACAACCAGGGCATTGGCGGTTGGATAAAAACTAAAGATAAAAAGGTGGACGAGCCAGCTCGTCCACCTTTTGCTTTAATGGAACTATCCGCCTTACTCAAGCCTGAGCCTGATTCCAATGCAGGGGCGTCCTCCACGCTGATGCTTTCGTGGCGGCGCCATGATTAATACAAAATCTCGCGATTGGCTTGTTCCATTTCTTCAAACAGCTTTTTCACGTCCGCTTTCATTTCGGCAGAAACGCCAGCTGTCTGCGGGATAAACTTGACCAGGTCGCGCGCCTGTCGCAGCAAGTCCTTCACTTGTGCAATATAAGATAGTTCACTCTTGCCCAAGCCTCCTTCGGGAACAGGCAAATCCCGCGCCTCCTGGATCAACTTCCGGGCACGGACGATTCGTTCCGCGGCAGGAATTAATTTGGCCATCATGATCCACTCCTTTTCACATCTGCAACAATTCTACTATCTTTTCAGGGTGGTGAATTCCCATCCATGAATACAATCTTCCTCCAGCGTTGGAATATCAGCTCGAGAGGCTAGTTGCTCAATATAAGAAAAGACCCTCTCCCTGTTCGAGAGAGGGTCAGGAAAAGCCTACTTCAGAAAGAACATGCTGGAAAATCAGGAATTTGGAGAAATGGGTCTTAGCCTGGGCAATAATTCGGCCGGGACCTCAGATGCGGTTGTAGCCAAGCCAGCCTGTTTTTCCACGACTCCCACCGCCACCTCTGCAACACCAGGGTCAAATTGCGAACCAGCACATCTTCTAAGTTCATTGATAATGCTGATCGGTTGCCGTGCTTTCCGATAGGGCCGATCAGAAGACATGGCCTCTATGGCATCCGCCACCGCTACAATGCGCGCCTCAATATTGATCTGATTGCCCTTCAATTTGTCCGGATAGCCAGTCCCGTCAAAATACTCATGATGATGACGGATAATGGGAACCAACGAACGCAAAGAGGAACTCTTGCCCACCAGTTCCGCACCCAATACAGGATGACGCTTAATGGTCTCATATTCCTCTGCGGTCAGACGTGACGGTTTTTTCAGTATATCTTCCGAGATCCCCAGTTTGCCAATATCGTGAAGGAGAGCGCCCTTCCGAATCAGTTCTATCTGTTTGCTGTTTAAATTCATGTTCCTGGCGATCTCCGTGGCAAAATAGCTTACTTGTTTGGAATGGTCCAGTACATAAGGGTCGCGCAAATCGATAATTTCGGACAACGTCTCCAGCAAACCTTCGTTCAGTTCAAAGATCTGGGCAGAATTCTTCTTTAAAGTCTGATTTTTCTCGCGCAACGCCACAACTGCCTCGCTGGTGCGACTGATGTATTGCTGCTGGCTCAGACGCAACAGAAACATGGGTATCACCATCAGCAATATGCCTATGTTGCCATCATACCGATACCCAAACATAAGAGTGTATGCGATAAGACCAAAGCCCATATAGTAAGGTGCCAGCCAGACGTATTGCTCCTTCCAAATCTGTTGCGCGGGCTGCTTCAAGTCGAAACTCATTCCAGTGGCAATCAACCAAGTGGTGACTAAATACATGATCGCTGCCGAGGCCAGGCTGAGGAAAATTTGATCGACAGGCGGCAACTTCAGGAAATCTACTCCTCTGCTGAGAAGTAAAAAGGCGCAAATCGTACCAGCCAGGATATGATTACTGAAATTGAACAAAAAGCGACTAACCGGACTCCGGTATTTAGTCCAAAGGGCGACAGCAACCGTCAAACTGACGATCAGGATTCCAATCGGTCCAAAGAGCAGATAGCCAACTAGAATGGGTATGGCTGAGGTGGAAATCGCAGTCTGCTTAAAATAAAGGCCTACTGAGAACCATTCAGAAAAACCGATAAAAATACAAATAAACGATAAAGTCAGCCACTCCGATGAAGACAGAGCATAGTGCACCGGGGTTGTCATCTGATAAACCGCGGCAAAAGAGACCAGGGCGGCCAGCGCAATGAAGCCAATGTAGAGATTCACAATAAGCTTCGAATTCGCGGATTTGGTTGACATAGTAGATGGTTCTGGCCCAGTGTCGACGTCAGATTCTAAGGTCGGCTTCTCGTTATCTCTTCCCGACGCAACAGGCCACTCCAGTTTGTGTAAATTATCCATCACGGATGTAGTATGGATGATCGGTTCATCAGCCGTTCGCGTCTGTGATCCATTATTTTGAACATTGGAGAAATTGACAAATTCTTCATTGGCATATGCATGGGCCTGATTTCGCCCACTCAGTTTCGAATGATAGAGAGCAGTGTCAGCATTATGGATGATTTCGTCGGTTGTCTGGCTAAAGCTTTCTCGGCAGGCAATGCCAAAACTCATCGTTACTTTAATGGGGGTAACATTGGTAGGAACTGTAAATTCCATATCCTCGATTGTTTTGCGAATATACTCTGCTCTGTCATATGCGTGCTGGATGGTTGTCTCGGGCAGCAAAATGGCGAACTCCTCACCGCCAAAACGAGCTGCCACATCATATTCGCGGATTGACTGCTTCAGAATACTAGCTATCCCGATCAACACCTCATCGCCCGCCAGGTGTCCATACGTGTTATTGATATTCCTGAGCAAATCGAGATCAGCCATGATGACCGTCAGGGGATGATCAAAACGATTTGCGCGGCTCAGCTCACTGTTAAATTGCTGCTTAAAATATTCGTGATTGAAAAGCCCAGTCTTGTTATCGATCTCGGTCTTTCGCTCAAGCGCAGGAACCCTCAGCGTGCTGTAAATCAAATATAGTGGGACCAGGAACAATACGAGGGCAAACCGGTTGTACGCCCAAACAAATGAAAGACTGGCGCCAAAGTAAAGCAACGTTAGATCGAGCATAAGAGGAAAGAAATCAAAGACGCCCGATCTTTTGAAGTTCTCGCCCCGCGCCAGCCAGACGACGATCCCTACCAATAGATGATTCAGGAGATTGAAAGCTGCCATGCTGGTGGCAATTGCCAACATGGCCTGCCAGGAAACCAGTGTATTATCAGGATTGATCCAACGGTAAAAGAGACCAGCCACCAGCGCAACCAAAACATAACAGGCTGAATTAAATAATTGGATATACCAGGGAGGCTTGTTCCAAATCCATTCTGCAAGATTCGACACTACGATAACAAGCACCGCTCCGGGAATTCCGTATACGGCAAAGGTGAATCCATACACAAGAAAACTAAATGTGTAATGAGAGCAATTCGTGGCTCCTTCCACTTTAAATATAAGAGCCAAAGAGGCCAGCAGGCATAGAACGCCTAATACCCACGGGCTGCTTAAATCAATCCTGCTCATTTGCCAAATGAAAATTGCTATCCCGGCTGCATAGATGAAATAGAGGTACAGTTTGGTAGAGGAGGATAAATCTTTCATCTCGGTAATCCTTGTTCGATGATCGTGTGCTCTTTTCCTATCGCGAGATATCCTATGAAGAAGCGGAGGAAATTTGCCGTACTAAAAGGAATCGCTCAGATTTCTCATCCGCTCGCTTAAGCATCATATCCACAAATGCATTTACAATATACGGATCCCATTGTGTGCCACGGCCTTCCAGCAAGATCTGAATTGCTTGAAAAGCGGGTAAGGCTTTGCGATAGGGTCGATTGGATGTCATGGCATCGAAGCTATCTGCCACTGCAATGACACGGGCACCGAATGGGATTTCAAATGCTTTCAAGCCACTTGGATATCCATCTCCATCCCATCTTTCGTGGTGATGTGTGATTATCATGGCGCCGCGCGAAAAATCCTTATATTTTGCAATCAACTCTGCACCTTTTTGGGGATGAGTATGCATGATTGCGAATTCTTCCGGTAAGAGTTTCCCTGGTTTCAATAATATGCCGTCCGGAATTCCTAATTTTCCGATATCGTGCAGCCTTGCGGCTGTTTCAATGAGGGTTGCCTCGGGGCCAGATATCTTGAGCTGGACGAGAGTCTGATGCACGAGATCAGCCACCGCCTTTGAATGACCGCCAGTGTACTTATCTCGCAGATCCACTGTATCTGCCAGATCCTCTAAAATCTGAACCGTTTCGTAGTGCGTCTCTTTGATATTCTTGAAGGCCAGGTAAGTGATGGAGATAGGAACAATCAGCAGGAACAGCGACCATACATCCTCATACGCCGCCAGTGCCCCCAAGATACCGATCAAATACTGAATGATTTCAAGTGCAATACCTTGTTGAGTAATCGACTTTAGAGTGGCAAGAAACGGTTCTTCATTAAACGAAGGATTGGGAAAGCGAAAAAACGAGAAAATCAAGCAGAAGAAACGAGAGGGCACATAAAGAGAGTAAACCCAGCCTGGAGACCTGCCAATGCAGACTAGGGATGAATAGGTGCACGATTCGATAACCCAAATAAGCTGTTAACAGCCATTGGCCTGCGGTTGAGACAATATCCCTGGGCAGTAACCCCCGCTCTACGCGGGCAAGTAGGTTTGCCGCCAATAGCCCAGCTCCGATGGCAAGCAAGGCGAGCGGAGCATAGAGCAGGGCCGCTGACAGGAATATAGGTAGGTTGGTTAGGGATACTTTTGTGCCGCGCAATAAATGAATCGGATAATGGTCCAACAGAATGATCGCGCCGGCAAACAATGGAACAAGTACATATTCCTGCAAGTGAATAACCGTCACCTCAGTCTGCCTCAACGAGAGTATGACGGCCGCGCTTCCCACAATTGCAAGAAGGGCAGCCACCAGTCTCTCTTTGATCACACTAGCGAACACCTGTTCCATACTCACGTGGTCTCGTTTTCGATAAGTATCATTTCTTGCTGTTGATCGTAATCACCACAGCTTGACCACTATAACCAGAGAGGGAAGCTTCCTTAACCCCATTTGCCCGTGTAAAGACAGTCACCTCAACGCGCCCCGGAGTTTGCGTTGTTACAACGGTTTCGGTCGCGTAGGTTCCTACCGGGCTATCCTGGTGCAATTCGTAAGATTCTTCTACCGCTTTTTTGTCGGCCCTCGCTGTATAGGTCACTTTTGTGATTGTTACCCCTGCCGGAACATGTAGTATGTAGTCTACACCCTTAATGTTGGTAATGTCTGTGCCGACATCCAGGGTGACCGTGACAATATCGCCGTTGGAAAGCTTAAAATGAGGATCTGTACGGCATCTGGTCAACATGGCGGATGCGTGAGTTGTAGGCATGATCAGAATCAGCGCAGCCAATATCAAAAGGTGAATAATGCGGTTGGTTTTGTTCATAAGCAATCTCTATATTTCGATGCGGGGAGAGCAGTCATGAGCCATTTGCTCATTGATGCGCTTTTTCCTTTATAGATTAGCCATTCCAACTGACCGTCGCCAAAAAGGTACGGAAAGGAGCCGACAGTCGTTGGACAGCGATAAACGCAGCCAATATGGCTGAGAGAAGAGTAATTGCCAGGGCTTGGATTATGCTTTGAAGGATCATGACAGATTCTCCATACGCACAAATCAAGAATTCCATCCCACGTTGGGCACAATACAAAGTAAACCCTTGATTCCCAGGCAAGTTGCCATCTGAGAAGCTTGTGCAGACGCGTTCGCTGTCGAAGAAATGGTTTGAATTTGATGGGAGCCAACCCCCCCTACCGAAACAGTCGGGCTGGCGATCACCGCCTGAAACATCGCGAAAACAAGTACAACAATGAGAGAGATTTGGATTAATTTTTTCATGCTATTTTTCCTTTTCTTTTTGTGGTTTCCGAATTACCGGTGCATTTGATCAAAAATCGTTTCAGGTTAACGATCCCAGTAGTCACTGTTCCAGCCGACCGAATTCCAGCCAACCGAATTCCAGCCGACACTATTCCAACCCACGCTGTTCCAGCCAACCGAATTCCAGCCAACACTTCCAAATGTGATTGGATTGGAGCCGCTGGAAAGCAACCGACTGGGTAGGAGCTTGGTATTGGCAGAGCCTGTGATTTGGTTCTTTACCGCAGCATAAATATCCAGATAGCCCGCGCCCGCTTTGGTTGAATTGTAGCCACTCCAGTTCTTATTCGCCGTGGATATCAGACGATACTTGACCTGGTCGGGGGTCAGCTTGGGTTCTGATTGCAACAGAATTGCTACTGCGCCACTTACCATCGGTGCAGAGACCGATGTGCCAGACATCTTGAAATACGTTCCTGAAATTACGTTTCCTGGGTGGGCAGCTGCCATCCCCATATTGGTATTTACCAGGCGAGCAATGATATTCTTGCCGGGAGCAACCAGATCCGGCTTGTGGGTAGCAGCCTCTGTTGTGCCATAAGCCGAAAAAGAGGTGATTACGTCATCATTAAGTGATGATGTGCCTTTGTCATCGGTCGCACCAACTGTGATCACGAACGGATCGTTGGCAGGCGGATATACAACACCAGTTGATTGATTACCGGCTGATACCACTACCACGATCTTGTTGAACCAAAGGATTTCCACCGCAGCATCTAATGCGCTGGTATGATAGGATTCAGCTACGGTGCTATTGAATGACAGGTTTACCACACGTATGTTGTATGCATCCTTGTTATTCAATACCCACTGCAAACCTTGAACGACATCCGAGGTTCTGGCACTCCCATCGTCGTTGCTGACTTTGACATTGATGATGTTGACCATCGGTGCCACGCCAATGTATTTGCCGCCTGAGTCACTGCCATCCCCACCGATGACGCTGGAAACGTGAGTTCCATGACCATACCCATCCGAAGTGTTTTGGTTGTAATCAGTGTTAAAACGTACATTCGCGATCTGCCGATTTACGCCCATGTCCGTATAAAGATCGCCGCTTGGATTAATGCCGCTGTCCACCACGGCGACACCAATTCCCTGTCCTTGCAATGACTTTGGAAGATTCCAAACTTGTGAAGCTCCGATCACCTGGTCGTACACATTGGTCAGTGGATCAGGGCTAATCGAGACGTCGGGCACACTCGTGTTCGGAAGTGCGTTCGCGCTTGTATCGGTGCCTGGCGTGCTGGTCACACGCAGCCCGACCGCATCGTAGTAAATTCTCTGCCAATTATTAAATCCGTCCTGTTCTATGTATAGCTCCAGGTTGTTTTGAAAATCTGACCATTTCCAGTGGTTGGCACTAGTGATATCTACATAGATCAAACCGGCGCGCCGTGAACCGTAAAGACCGTTGAAAATATCACTCTTTACACTCACACGGCCCATCTCGGCACCACTAACATACGTTCGGATCCTGAGATCGCTTCTGGAAGAGGAGTTCGTAAAGGCGTAGAATACGGCCTCTACTTTGGTGATGGCATAGCCTGGGCTCATTTGTGCCTGAAAACCGGTAAAAGACCCAGCGCCATCGCCAGTAAGATAGCCGTAATCGCCATCCGGTCCATTTCCTGATTTGTCGACCATGTTCTTGGCATTAGTGAATTGGTTTCTGACGGCGGACCCAATCGCATTAGCCCAGGTGGTGTATTGCAACTCGGATGAGTTGGAAACCACACCCGCGTCCAAACTGACCCAGCGAACTGATTCGCTGCGAGCCAGACGTGTCGCTGCTTCAGCGGTCATCTCTGCTGCGAAGGCGTTGATAATGCCCAAGTCACTCGTGACCTTCCCACCCATTTCGACGACCTGCTCTTCCATATTGGTCGCTCCCGGCGCTTTCTGTACAATAACGCTGACTTTCTGATCCGGGTCACTGGCAGCCATTTGGATCAGAATAGGTTGAGCGTCTGACGCTCCAACATCTGACAAAGGCAATGCTGGTCCAAGCAAACTGGTAACCAGGAAAAGACCCAGGAAGAGATTCAGTGTTTTGAAGAATTTCGAATTTGGCATTGGCAACTCCTTCAGTTTGTGACTGGTCTGCATACATTGTTCCTCAAATTCGTGTCAATGGAAATACGTAATCCTACGTATTTCTACAGATCAAGGATACGTATCCCTCTAACGCCTGGGAACGCAAAAAAAAGACCCTCGGAGGCGGTTCCACCGAGGGCTTGGCATGATGCGCTAAATTGTCAGACAGAATTAGTCTTCCATCGGAAGAATGCCACGTTTCAGGGCGTAGCGAACCAAATCCGTTTGGTTGTGAAGTCCCAACTTGGTCATCATCCTCCCCCGGTGAATTTCAGCCGTCCGCGGGCTAATCGAAAGTCGTTTTGCAATTTCAGCGGTCGTCAGGCCCTCTGCCGCCATTTGTAGCAACTCGCGCTCGCGATTTGTAAGAGTCTGATAGGGATCCGAAACGGCCTTTTCCTTTCCCTCGATTAACACATCGATCAATCGTTCGGAAAGCCTGGCACTCAGATACCGCTGGCCCTGTAGCACTTGCCGGACAGCCGAGACCAACTCGCCTGGTCCAGTTTCCTTAAGAACATATCCGAGCGCACCCGCCTTGAGCGCTTCCACCACATACACATCGGCGCTCTGCATCGAAAGTACAATACAGCAAGTGGAGGGCGAACGTTCCTTCACCTGCCGCAAGACCTCCAGGCCATTCAAGTCCGGCATCATGATATCGACGATCAGTACATTCGGTTTGAACTTATCCGCGAGTTGAACAGCCTGCAAGCCGTCGCTCGCCTCGCCAACGATCTTCACGTCTCGCTCTGCTTCCAGTAAATGCCGCAGCCCCTGACGGACAATGGGATGGTCATCAGCCAGCAGCACGGTTACGGTCATATCTTCTCCTCTCGAGAGGCTGTTCGTTCAAGGGAAGCGCAGCCAGGATTTGCGTTCCCTGTTCAAGGAATGAATCTATCACCAGATAACCTCCCACCAAACCGGCCCTTTCCCGCATCCCGCTCAAGCCTGAGCTTGGTTTTTCCAGAACTGCGGTGGCATCAAATCCTTTGCCTTTATCCAGCACCTCCACCCAAAGCGTTCTTTCCTGCACGACCAGCCCAACAAAAACTTCGTTCACTTGAGCATAACGCGCCACGTTGGTAAGGGCTTCCTGCACAATACGATAGGCGGCGGTTTCAACCTCCAATGGGAAACGATTCGGAAATTCATCACTTTGAAAGTTTACGTGGATACCAGTCTGTTTGCTATAGCGATCGATATGCCAAAGCAGGGTTGGCACCAGCCCCATATCATCCAACATGCTGGGACGCAGGTTGAGCGACATCTCTCTGACCTGATCGATAATGTCACTGACCGCGTTTTGCACTTCCTCGAGATTAGATCGCTGCTTTCCGGTCGCCTGATTTTTCGTGGTTTCCAACATAAACTGCAGGCCGGTCAGGATCTGCCCCAAATGATCATGTAATTCCTTGGCAATATGCCTGCGTTCTGCTTCTTGAATATCCACCAAACTCTTGGCTAGTTTTCGTTGGCGTTCGCGCCCCGCCCGAACCTGCTCGAATAATTCCGCGTTCTCGATGGCACCGGAGGCCTGGTCTGCCAGGCCTCTTAAAAGAGACAGTTCATCTGGGGCAAGTTCTTTTGTCTCTCGAGCGAAAGCGGAGATAAGTGCGCCCACTAACTCATCCCCACGAAACAAGGCGGAAATGGCAAGTGATCTGATATCCAGCGTTTGGGAAATTTCAAAATACGGCTGGCTGGAATCCTTCTGAATATTCTGGATGACCACCACAGGTTCCTTGCGCGATAACAAATCCTGGAAATCTTCCTTGGGGATTTCAAAGCGTGTTTCGCGAAACTCGTTCCAAGCCGGGTCCGGATTAATGACCGCGCGATCCCGAAAAACAGTTCCTCGCACATCTTGAAGCATCACAGCCGTTCCGGTCGCCTGAATCGCTCGATTCGTAATTCTACAAATCGTATTGAGCACGGTCTCCAACTCAAGCTGTGAATTCAATTGAGAAGCGACTTGCATCAACGCCTCGGCCCGGCTGGCCTGATGCCTGATCTCCTGCATGGCTTCGCGTTGCTGGGTCACATCGCGAAACACCAATACCATCCCATATATCTTATCCTTGCCCTCCTTGATGGCAGTAATATTGGCTTCGACCGGAGTCAGCGTTCCACTTCTCGACAGGAGAAGACCTTGAAATCCCTGTTGTGAAGCCATTTCAGGGAGTTTGTTCTGGATACCTAAAATATCGATGGGTATACGCGAGTTTTCGTCAAGCAAAGCGAACACACCCGACAGCGGTTTTTCGATTGCATCCACATGCTGCCAACCGGTATGCTCCATCGCAACCGGATTGATAAACCTCACCAATCCTTCTTCATCCGTGGCAATGACTCCATCGCCGATACTGGTCAAGGTGGTATTCAACCACTGCCTGCTCTGCCGCAGTTTGCTCTCCAATTGATGCCGGATACGCGCGGTCTCGATGGTGGCAAAGATTTGTTTATCATCGAACGGTCGGAAGATATAGCCAAAGGGACCGGTTGTGCCTGCCCTCCGGATGGTCGCCTGGCTGGTGCGGTCCACCAGATAAACGATCGGCGTATCTCGATATTCACGGATATAACCCTCAGCCGGGGTATCCCGGCCCAGGCCCATGAAACGCAAATTCATCAATAAAATGTTAGGGTGTAGTTTTTCGATCTTTTCGATGGCTTCGGGGCTGGAACGCGCGATGTCCAGCACTTGATAACGCAAAGCCTCCAGCCGCTCTCGTAATTCCAGAGCCACCGTTTTTTCATCTTCGACAATGAGTATCGCGGCAGAAGACATATACTTCCCTTTTATCCCAGCGTCCATAACAAGCCCAGTGGTTTTGTGTATTTCGTAGCTATCCCAACGCTCCGCGTGTCCATCATCAATCACACATATTTCATTTATAACACAAGTACGGAGAAGTTGAAATTATCGAAAAGTACTGGAAACCGGGCATATAATTTTCTCATGAGCACGGCCGATTTTTCTTTTCAGGGCAGGTTGAATGATTTTTTACCGCGGCACCAAAAAGGGAAGGTCATTAGCGTGGAATTTCGCGAACGACAATCGGTGAAGCATTTGGCCGAGTCGCTCGGAGTGCCGCATCCAGAGATCGGACAGGTGCAAATCAACAATCAGGCAGGAATGCTCGATGCCCTTACACAGGATCATGATCGGATTGAGATTCATCCGATTCTAGACGGTTTTCCTACGGAGCCAGGCTTCATTTTGGACGTTCACCTGGGACGCCTGGCCACTTACTTACGAATGCTGGGATTCGATTGTCTGTATCGCAATGATTACGCGGATGACGAATTAGCGGACATCGTACAAAGGGAAGGATGCATCCTTCTCAGCCGCGACCGGCGTCTGCTCATGCGCAAGGCCGTCATCCACGGATATTGCCTCCGCTCCCTGGATCCCAGAGAGCAGTTGAAGGAAGTGCTTCAACGTTTTGATCTGGCAAAAAGAATGATTCCCTTTCATCGATGTGTGCGCTGCAATCATCCTTTGGAACCGGTAGGCAAGGAAGATATTCTGGATCGTCTGGAGCCGCTGACCAAAAAATATTTCGACGCATTTCAAATCTGTCCGGCTTGCCAACAAATCTACTGGAAGGGCTCGCATGTTGAACACATGCAGGAATTGATCGAGCAGTTGTGAAACAACTTTATGTCATCATTCCCCTATCAACGCATTGTTATTGTCGGCACCACCAGTGCAGGAAAATCCACGCTCGCACAGCAGATTGCTGATCGATTCGGTTATCATTTTATCGAACTCGACGCGCTGCACTGGGAGCCGAATTGGCAGGAGGCACCGCTCGATATTTTTCGCGCACGCGTCGAAAACGCGACACAGGCGCCAGCTTGGACTGTTGCGGGAAATTATCACATCGCCCGCGATCTCATTTGGCCTAGAGCCGAGGCGGTCATCTGGCTGGATTATTCTCTACCGTTGATCTTTGGGCGCTTATGGAAACGCACCTGGCGCAGATGGTGGTATCAGGAGGAACTCTGGAACGGCAACCGCGAAAACATCTGGACGCATTTTAAGCTATGGTCAACGGATTCGCTGTTTCACTGGTTGTTCCGAACATATTGGAGGAGGAAGCGCGAATACCCCGAGTTACTATCATTGCCGGAAAATCAGCATTTAGAATTAATTCGCTTCAAACACCCACGCGAAGTGGATGAATGGCTGAACGGTCTCTAGAACATTGGAATAAACAAGTTGATGGAGTGAGAACACTTGCAAACAAATCCGCTGTTAAATGATGCACTTCGGCTTCCAATAGAACGTCTGGTTTCCGAATATAGAGGAAAAAGCTGGACAGTGAAAGAATTCAAAGACATGAATGAATTCTCATCTCACCCATCTGCCATCCTCTCGGATGATGCATATTCTGTATTTGTGAAATTCAGCAGTGACGCAAATGGACTGGAACAATTCGAGACAGAACTGGCAGGGCTGCAACTCCTGGCTAAACGCGCGGCTGTCTTGACGCCAATTCCCATAGGCACCATTCCTGTCGAAGGCGGAGTCATCATGGTGCTTGAAGCGATACAGGCCATCGAGCGGACTCCGCAACAGTGGCGAGAGATTGGAAGGTCGCTCGCCCAAATCCATCGCGTCAAAGGGAAGCAGTTCGGTTTGGACTCGCATAACTACTTCGGTCCACTTTACCAGGACAATCGACCGATGGGCGATTGGCCAACTTTTTACACGGAACGTCGCCTCTACCCGCGCCTGATGAGCGCCATCAATTCCGGGCACATGCCAACAGATGTGATCCGACAGGTTGAAAAATTGATCGAACGTTTCCCCAAACTTTGCGGCCCTGAAATAACACCAACTCTCTTGCATGGTGATGCTCAACAAAACAACTTCATCAGCACAGCGAAGGGAGCGGTCGTGATAGATCCGGCCATCTATTATGGAAATCCCGAAGTGGACCTGGCATATGTTGATTATTTTCAACCAGTACCTGAGGATGTTTTCCGGGGGTATCAGGTTGAACTGCCGATCGATTCGGGATTTAGTGAAAGACGCGAGCTTTGGCGTATGTATGGATATCTTGCCATGGTCGAAGTGGGAGGCACTGCATACTTGGGGGAATTAACCCATGCTCTACAGAAATACTTATGACCTTTATGAAGTATTCTGATCAATACTTCCTCAAGCCCCATACCAACCGCGTCAAACCCAGGGCAGCCAATAACACCAATCCTACTGCAACCTCGAATGCCAACCGCTGAATGTGTACAAATAAACTTAGCAGCGCCAATCCGAATCCCAACGCAGCGACAATTCCGACACGCTCGAGATGGCGGCGTTCCAGGCCGCGTGTATCATCCATCGGAGAGGCATAGCTCAAGCGGCGCGCGAAATCGGACAGGTCCCACCCCAGCAAACCACCCAACACGCCAAGCAGCATCCAGACGGTAGGAAAGCTATGCCAAACGCCATAAGCCGCGGCCACAATGGCAATCACCAAAGCCAGCGAAGAAAACCAATAATATTTTCGCCACTGCGCGGCCAACCATAAGATTCCCAATAACACGAACCAGCCTGCCAAACCAGCAAATCCCGTTTGCGAATATCCATAAGCCAGTGAACCGGCTCCCAATCCGATGCTTAAGGTTAGGGCAATCAGCGTCATATAACTCCAAATTATTCGGTGGTTAAGCAGCCTTGAGCGATCGAGAGCATCCTGAAACCAGCACGTAAGCAAAGGCATTACCATAAACTGTTGGTTTCGATGCGGCAGACAAACCCTGCCCACCCAACCAACGTTGCAATTTACCTTCCAACCGCGCGCAGCCACATGGACGCACAACTCATCCTGCGCTTGACGAAGAGATCAAAGGGTTCAGTCACATCCCAGTCCAATACCTGTATACCAGCGCGTCCCAGCTTTTGCAACAGCAGGGTGCGCTCCATGCGGATGACTCTGCCCGCCAATTCCACCGTTGGAGTCGCAGGCAGATACGATAATTCGAATTTTACCGGATTTGGACTGACGACCAGCACTTCATACCCTTGAGCGCGCAGCTGGATCAAAGGCATGTGATCTTCCTCTGATAAAGGCGAAATCAAAACAAGTTGCGATTCGGACGGAAACAAACGCGTCGGGATATGTTCAAAATCAGTGAACACCTGGCTATCGCCAGTCCTGGCATTTGCCAGGGCGTGCAGAATCCGTTCGCGTTAAATCTTTCCATAGCCGGGAAAAGTCCAGCCCAAATAGGAAGCATACAATAATAATCCGACGCGATTGCCCTGATTCAACAACGCGTCCGCCAGTGAAGCCGCGGCTTGCACCGAATAATCAAACAACGAATGGCCAGGTGAAAACTCGTTCGTGCGCAAACGGCCATCCAGCACAATACCTACGTCCGCGACGCGTTCCTGCTGATATTCATTGGCGTAGAACTTATCAACCTGTCGCGCGCTGGCATGCCAGTTGATCACTCGCGGCGAATCACCCGCTTGATAATCCCGTACACCGAAAAACTCCGTGCCGCTGCCGCCTGCCCGCGCGGGAATGGAACCCGCGTAGACGCGCATCCGGCGCGGCCGAATGGCGATGTGACCAAGGCGCATCAACGGCGGGAGGACAAACAACCGTCCCTTCGCCTGTACGCGGACCGTCGAACTGCTGACCGCTAAATGATCGTTGACCTTCACCCACAGCGTCTCGAAGGTGTATCCGCCGCGCGGCCCGGCAACGGTATAGTCAAACGTGTAGGATGCTCCTTTCGGAAGTCTCAACAGATGTCGGCTGGTTCGAAGCGCAGGTGAAGCGTCAGCGCAGGCCGTCAACCCCGCCGGCAACAAATCCTCGAGCAGAACTTCCTCCAGGCTGTCTCCATGATTGGTTACGGTAAGCGTCACATTCACATCCGAGTCCGGCGAGACGCGTTCCGCGCTTAATTGACGCGTGGCCTGGAGTTGAATCTGTTCTGGACTCTGCAAATACCCTATGATCAGATACGTGACGAGAGGCAAAGCCAGGGCGATGAACTCGCCATGCCGGGTCACAATACCGATGAGCAGGAGAGCATAAGTAAGAGAACTAAGCAGGAGGGAACGGGGCATAAGATTAATCCCTCGCCCTAACCCTCTCCCAATGGGAGGGGGTTAGGGCGAGGGCTATTTCACCACAGGCACCGGCGTCTTTTCTAGCACATCGCGAATGACATCGTCAGTGACCTGGCGCGACATCCAGTATTCGGGCTGCAAAATAATGCGATGCGTGAGGACGGGAATCGCATAACGCTTGATGTCATCCGGAATGACGAATTCGCGATTTTCCAGCGCGGCATTGGCACGGGCGATCTTGAGGAAAGCCAATGAACCGCGCGGGCTGGCACCGACCGAGACGCGCCGGTCGCCACGCGTCGCATGGATCAGCGAAACGATATAGTTTTCCAGATCCCCATCCACGTGGATGTTCTCCACTTCCTCGCGCATTTCAAGTACTTGTTTGGCCCTGGTGATCTCGCGCAATATGACATCATCTTGTTTGCGTTCACGGCGGCGGCGGAGGATCAATTTTTCCTCTTCGAGATTGGGATAGCCCACTGTGAGCTTTAACATGAAACGATCCAATTGGGCTTCCGGCAAAGGAAACGTACCTTCATATTCGATCGGGTTTTGCGTGGCAAGTACCAGGAAAGGTACGGGCAGAGCCAATGTTTCGCCTTCGATCGTCACCTGCCCTTCCTGCATCGCTTCCAGCAAAGCCGATTGAGTTTTCGGTGAGGCACGATTGATCTCGTCGGCTAGGATGATGTTGGCGAATAAAGGTCCCTTGCGAAGCTCAAATTTGTTCTTGGTGCGATTAAAAATATATCCACCGGTGATGTCGCCCGGCAACAGGTCGGGGGTGAACTGGATGCGTTTGAATTCCAGGCCGAGCACCGTTGCAAAACTGCGCGCCACCAGGGTTTTACCCAGGCCGGGAAAATCTTCGAGAAGAATATGCCCGCCTGCCAGCATGGAGGCCATCATCATTTCGAGCAGGGCGCGTTTGCCAACCACAGCGCGCTCCACCTCCGCGATCACTTGTTTGCTCAGGGATGAAACTTTTTTGATATCCGTCACTGTCGTCTCCAATGCCTGCCTGTCACCTTTCAGGTTCGATTTGGGATTCTAGAAAATCAACGGCCTGGACAATGTCATGGTCCAGCGGTGTTGAAGGCCGCGCGCCAAACGGAAGTCTTGTATTAGGGAACTCGGCAAAGGAGCCGTGCAGACCCTTCTCCAGATACTCCTGCAATTCCGGTGTCGGCTGCCAATCTACACCTACCAGCGGAGCAAAGACCGAGCGCTCCTTTCCGCTTTCACGGTAGAGCAAAATCTGATGCGCAAGTTTGCCCAATTTATTGGCGATAAGCCATTTGAAATAAACGCCACCTTCCGCCTTCTGCAACCATACAGCCAGTCCCTCAACCTGTCCCTGGTGAGATTTCGAGGCCGTCTCCATGTGGCGTTGAAATTTCGGTCGCGGCAAGAAACTCGCAAAGACCATCAGAAAGACCACGAAAACAATCACCCACCACCAGATACCCTGTGAAAACGAACGATAGATCAAACTCAAATTCCACCCGATAAAGGCTGCTGGAACTACTACGCTATCATGAATCGTTTCCCGCAACGGGAAGGCCAGCAACGCAGCAATCACCAACGCGCCGATAAGAATAAAGTTCCGCCGCAGCCGCGTCATACGGTCTCTCCGCAATGGTGCAGAATGGTAGTGAGACAACTCACCGCTTCGTTGATATCTTTCGGGCCAGATTTACGATTGCCATAGCGCACGCCTTCAAAGAGACGCGTCAACCGCGTGACTGCGTCGGAGGGCAAACCGGATTGCTCCAGACGCAAAGCAAATTCATTGGGCGTCATGGCAATTTCACGCCGCAAATGACGTTTATTGGAAACGACCTCACCCATACGCAAGTAACAATTGATAATCACATCGCTGGAATCCATGCCCGACGAAAGATCGTTCAGAGAGGAACGCGCGATCCGGGCAATCTCATCCAATGGCTTTTTGTTCAGAGCTACATATTTTTTCCAGCCGCGATACAGGGCCCAAAGCACGGCCAGAAAAAGCAAGGCAAAAGCGAAACTGATCAAATAGGACAAAGTCGGGGAAACTTGCGGCGGCTCGAAGTCCGGAAGCGGCAGAACCGAAGCATCGCCCGGCTGCGCCGGGGCGGCTCCCAGTTGACCAAACGCAAATAACTGACGGCCATAATTCTTTAATAAAAAATAGACAGCCCAAACAGTGAAGGCCACACGGATGGCCAACCTGAACAGACGCTTGCGTGCCTCGGGAGACAGCAAGAGAGCCACCAGAATGACCAGCAGCACGATCAGTCCCCAAAGCACCAATTGTTTCCAGAGCGGAACCTGCACCAGGGTTTGTGTCACGTTTTCCGCCGGTATCGGAACATCTGCCGCTTCGCTCTGACCGAAATGCTGTGCCTCGCGGAAGGGCACATCATTCAAGCTGTTGGCGAGTACCGTCAAAGCCCCCAACGCCAATACCGATAACAACAAAATCAGGCGTTTATGTTCGAAGAAGGAGCGCATCATAGACGTGGAATTTTACCATTACGACTATAATTACAAACACCCTCGCTATGACTGAATCTGCAAGAAACCTTTGCAATGCCCCCCTCCACCCGCAGGCCGCAGAAGGCCTCCGTTTATTCAACGCGGGACAATACTTCGAAGCGCACGAAGCTCTGGAGGCAGCCTGGAACGAGGAAAAAAGCGAAGTCCGTGATCTGTATCGCGGGATTCTACAGATTGCCGTCGTTTATTTGCACATCCGGCGCGGCAATTACCCCGGTGCAATCAAGGTCTATGGCCGCAGTCTGAAGTGGATGAAAGATTGGCCAGAGGTTTGCCGGGGAATCCAAGTGGGGAAATTAAGAAGGGATGCTGAAATTGTATTAAAGAGGTGGAAAGATTGGGCCCAGAACATATTGCAGAATTGGATCCGTCGCTGCTCAAGCCCGTCGAATGGACGGAACACCAACCGGAAGAAAAGCACGTTTATGTCTGTGACCGCTGCGGGCATGAGATGTTCGAGGAGAACTGTAAAGTGACCTGTCCCAATTGTGGCAACCGTTTCGATTGTTCCGATCTGAACATTTATTTTGATTGAGGTGTCACGCGTCCACCATCATTATCTCACAACCCGAAAAGTCAGGATGCTTTCCTCGAATGTGGGCAGCATATCGTAATATTCATTGATCTGGGCGGTGTATTCAACATACCAGACCGTGCCTCCATCTTGAATAATATAGGCCAGCTCATTAATGTCAAGATTATTACTACGCGTCTCGAATACCAGGCGAACCGCTTCCGTCGAATTCACATAAACATTTCTGCGCTCTACCATCCTGACTTCAGGTACTATCGTCCTTAGTTTGGAATCCAAATGACTATTGAGCAATTCGCCGCTCAATGGCTCATAGAAAACAGCAACGATCATTCTATACAAGGATGTTTTCGAAGTGGTGCCAGAAAATATCAGTTCTGTAACAGCAAAATTCACGATGTCCCCCAGTGACTTCGAGCTCTCCGGTTTGAAATTAGGCGGCAGCCAAAGTTCGACAAGCTCAGTTTGATATTGATTCCAGCCTTCAGGAATCAACTGTTCGTAAGGAATGGGTGTGGGAGCCGCAGTGGGAGTGATTGTTGGAATCGCAAACGGAGTGGATGTAGAGATAATTCGCGGAACGGGTGTATCAACAGGTTTCTGGGCAAAAGAAAGACTGAAAACTCTTCCAAGCATGAACCACGCAACGAGGCCAAACAAAATACAAACCAGCCCGGCCAACCCTGCCAGGATTCCAACTTGCATGGTCGTCATCCCAAAATATTTGCCATTCTGTTTCATTATGCCGCCTCCCATGCTGCAGAGATATTGGGGGAATCTTACCCCCTGCGTTTTCCTACGACCGTTTTAATATCATGACTGAATCAGGATGGCTCTTGCCGGCGCGCCATCCGAGCCGGCGATCTTCAGCGGCAAACAATATAGCTCATAAAATCCGCGCATCACATTGGCAAGATTCAGCCCTTCCACGCAAACGATGCCAGCCTTGAGCAAAATACTGTGCGTGGGCACCGGCTCGTCATAGGGTGCGACGGAAAGATAATCCACGCCCACGAGCTTGATACCATGTTCGACCAGCCATTCCGCGCCATCCTCGGTGATGGCGACAAAGTCCGTTTGGAAATCTGCCTCGCCTTTGGCCCAGAGATGGGAATTGCGCGTGCCGAATAGAACCCGCGTCATTTCCGGGGTGATTTCGATCCGATCCAACACCTCGGCAGTGATCGCCTCCACCCCATCCGGTAACTGGATCACATAACAGGGACCGGTCAACACTTCGAGCGGTAGCTGCTCAACCGTGCGTCCATCGTTGAGGAAATGATGCGGCGCGTCGACGTGCGTGCCAAGATGCACGCTCGAACTGATGCAGGTGACATTGGCCGTGTCGCCCTTGTCCATGGATTCAGCTTGCATGAGTTCCAGTTTTGGGTCACCGGGCCAGGTTGGGAGAGTCGGTGAGATCGTCAGGGAAATATCGTAGATGGTCATGGCAAACTCCTTCGTAGAAACAAAGCTCAAGCTGCCGTCCTCAGCGGCGAGGACGCCGCCTTGAGCATGGGGGAAAGTTATGGCGTAGCGGTCGGTGTATTTGACGGCTGTAAGGTCGAGGTCCCGGCGAGAGTCGGGATGGACATCGGCGTCAACGTTGGCGTAATGGTGGGATTCGGAGTCGGGCTGAAGGGAATCCATCCGCTGTAATAAAAATATTCCTGCAGAAAACCCGCGCGCTCCTGAGGCGTCATCAGGCGTGGACGTGAATAATCCTCCAGCATGGCAGTGATCAGTTCAGCGCTGATAAAGCGTCCATCATAAACCACATAACGGTCGAAGAACTCGCGGCGGATGCCAGGCGGCATCCAATCCTGATCACCCATCTGGTCGAAGAACAAATTACCCAACCCGTAATGAATGAAGGCGCCATCATAGAACTCCATCATCTGGGCATAATGCGCCTGACTGCCGCTAACGATGGAAGCGCCAGAATCTGCCATCAAACGGAAATCGCTCATTTGCTGTGGCGCGGGTTGATGATCGTAACTTTCATTCCACTGGAAGGTGGAAATCACCACATAACCGTCAGCCTTGAGTTGGCTGATCTCCCGCGTCAGATAACGAAAATCACAGGGCGCCGCGCCGGGTCGATAATATGTGGCCGTGGGAAAGCGACCCACGTCAGGTTTGTTGCAGCCGATGAAGGCGATCTTATTTCCATTGACATCGAACAAAGCCGGCTTGAGGGAATCCTGTAAATCTGCGCCGCCGCCGAAGTAGGGAATGCCGTCTTTCTTGTAAATATCCAACGTCTCGAGCATCCCGGCAGAGCCGCGATCTGCAAAGTGATTGCCAGTCAGTTCGATAACATCCGTGCCGATGTCGGTGAGCAAATCCATATATTTCGGGTCGCTGCAAAACACCAGCGCGACCTGGTCAGGCTTGGGATACGTACAGCCGGTAAAGAAGGGAATCTCATTGCTCACGTGAGTGATATCTGCTTCGCGCATGATGTCACGAATCTTTTCGCCAGGATACAACGTTCCCTTTAATTCCATTGTCAACGCGGTGGCACGCACCAGCGCGGTCACACCGGTCATGATAATCGTGGTGAGTTTGGATGGATCATAATTTGAAGAGGAAAAACCGGAAACATCCAGATTCCCTGAAGTTTGCAATGCAAAATCAATGACGAGAGGATAAGTCGAGAGATCGAATTTCTTACGGACCGGCGATTGACCATCAACGGTCAATACTTTCCACTTGGGGTCGAGCGCTTCAAATGGAACAATGCCCCACGAATCGCTCTTATGCCAGGCAAAATCCAACAACTGATCGGCGTCCAGAACCTGGACTGCACCCTCCGCCGGTGCTCCCCACAAAGCGGTGAACGCCTTCAGCGTGGATTGCTCCATCATTAACGGTTGCCCGCTGAATGGCGCGGGAGCCGTTCCTTGTGCCCAGGCCAGCCTTAATTCTTCCGAAGCCACATCGTCAATGACTGTCGGGAAGGGCGCCACTAAAGCATAGACCCATTGAATCTCATTTGAATTCGAATCGGTCACAGGAGAAACATCCAGGGATAAACCGGCGCCAGCTGGAAGTTCCAAACTGCTGACCTGTTCTCGCAAAGCTGAAGGAACCGCTTCACCTATTTGTAGTCCATTCAATGCGGGCGTGGCGGTGACTGCCTGAATGGCAGAGTTGACGGGAACAGATTCTTGTGTAATTGGTGGGAGGGAAGAGGAGGTGACGGCTTGTGCCCCGCAGGCAGAAAGCAAGAAAGCAAATATTAATGTGAGAAACACTAAAGATTGAAGAGATTGCTCACCTGCACTGCAACGATTACAGTGCGGCGCAAGTGTCGTCGTGGTGCTCGGCCTCGACGCAAAACGTCTTGACCAGCCTCTCCTCGCAATGACGATAATGTGTTTCATAGGACAGCGCCCAATTATACTATTCTGCCTTAAGCGTAAGTTCAGAAAGTGTAAATTGTTCTAACGCCTCTTCGTCGATCGTTACACCCAGGCCCGGACGATTTGGTACATCGATGGTGCTGTCGCTGTTCAGGACAAAACGTTCATTTGTAATATCGCGTTGGTAATAACGATCCGAGGCGGAAATATCTCCGGGCAGGATAAAACCAGGTAAAGAAGCAAGCGCCAGATTCGAAGCGCGACCCACACCTGTTTCCAACATGCCGCCGCACCAAACCGGCACAGGCATGACCTGTGAACGGCAGTAATCATGGATCAGGATTCCCTGACTCAACCCCGCCGCGCGCGCCGGTTTGATGTTGATGATCTTACAAGCTTCCATCTCCAGGGCATAACGCGCGTGACGCGGCGTAATGATGCTTTCATCCAGGCAGATGGGCGTCTTGAACTCCGCCTGCAGCTTGCGATGATCCCAAATGTCATCTTCATACAGAGGCTGTTCGATCAATAACAAATCCAGATCATCCAGCGGCTTGAGCGCCTCCGCCGTTTCCAAGGTGTAGGCGGAATTCGCGTCCACTTGCAGACGCAAGTCTGGATAAGCGCGTCGCACTGCGGAGGTCTCTTCGATCTCGCGGCCCGGCTTGATCTTGAGTTTGACACGGCCATAGCCTTTTTCGAGATAAGAGTCGACGGTTCGTACCAGGGCGGAAGCCGATTCCTGAATCCCAATCGAGACTCCCACCTCGACTTTCTCGCGCGTGCCCCCGAACATTTCCTTCAACGACTTGCCGTCGCGTTTGCCACATAAATCCCATAGCGCCATCTCCACCCCTGCCTTGGCGAGGTGATGACCGCGAATCCCCTCGACACGTTTTTGGAAGTCTTCCGCCTCGAGGACATCTCGCCTAAGAATCAACGGCGCGATGAAATCCTTAAGAATATGCCAGGCGGTGCCAGTCGTCTCATAGTTATAGCCGGGATCCCGCGTGGCGACACATTCGCCGTAACCCGTTAATCCTTCAGCTTGAAGTTTAATGAGAATACATTCACGATCGGTCTCGCGCCCAAAGGAGGTCTCGAACGGGGCAACCAATGGCATCGAAATATGATGAAGGGTAATTGATTCGATTTTCATGTTTGTGATTCAAAATAAGGAATGTAACGCAGGATGGCAGGAAAATCTCCTGCCCTACGAGGCATAGATCTAATTTGAACTGCTGTCTTCTATCTTTACTTCCCCCGGCTCGTCCGCACTGCCGCTGCGCGGCGTGCTAGGCTGGTCATTCACCTTCAAACCACGCAGAGCTTCATCCATGCTGGTGGTTACATCACGACGCATACCAGCCGCAGGCGTGCCACAATACGGACAAATATTCCACGGCAGTTCCATCAAGCGATTGCAGTTATCGCAATTCTTCTTAAGCTTGGTGTGACAGTTCGGGCAAACCTGCCAGTCATCTTTGACACGGCGTTCGCAGCCCGGGCAGAGCGGCAAATCTTCGAGGGCCTGTAATAAAGCTTCCTCTTCCAGAGCCCGTTGATATTCCTCTTCCAAAGTGCGCGGCGGGCGTAGGATGAGATACACCAACACGCCCGGCAGATTAAGCACCGCCACCAGCAAAGTGGCCAGCGTTTGCACCAATGGATCGCGTGCCCGGGTGCGGATGTCGCGATACGTCCAGATAACCAACGCGATCCAAAGCGCAGCCAGGAACGCACCGCCAAAGCCGGTCAATACCAGGATGAGATTGCTGACAAAGGTGGGGTCAAAAGTCATGAAGGCCTCAGAGCGTTATTGTATCACCAGGACTGTTTCACTTGTCCCATCCTACGGAGTAGCGTGATGAAAATGCCACTCCCCCGCATCCTGATCCACGTAAGAAGCCGAACCCAACACTTCAAAGAAAGTGATACCGGGTCGAAGAGCGATCGGCAAATTATTCGGATACGTCAAGACAAGGGGTTGATCTTTATTCGTGCGGACCCAACGCGCCGGAATGCCAACGCCATCGCGAAAGACATACGCCTCGCCGGAACCGGTCAGATCGATTTTATAGACTTCATCTTCTTCGTCAAATGTATTGGCAAAGGTATGATATGCCATCAGGAAAACAACATTGGAGGCGTACACCTGCTCCCCGGTGACCTGATCCATCAACGCCTCGTATTTTTCCGGTTTACCATTCCGGGTATCATCCGTTTCCTGATAACGGACGTACTGCCCCGTATCAGGTTGATAGATCCAGTAATTATACGAATCCGTGGAATAATAGGTAAACATCTGCAAGCCAAGCAACTCGGCAGAGGGTACCTCCTCATTGAATAATTCACTGCGAAAGTTTTGGCGCCGGTTATCCGATCCGTTCTTGATCACGCAATCTTTCCACAGAATGGTGTTAAAGTATGAATTGTTATATACCTCGATGTGACGAGTTGGCATTAAGCGAAATGGAGGGCATGATCCCAGCGTGGGTACAACCAGAAACGGCGCAAAATCACTGGCTTGAAAATAAGTGAGTTCGCGCGGGTCTGCAAACTTGAACACAAGAAAGGCATGATACATGCGCTGGACATTTTCATCGAAATAGCGACCCGAGCGTACCGGTCCCACCCATTCAGAATCGTTGCCATAAAAGACGGCGATGAAACGCGTCAACCCCGCCTCGATGTAATATTCAAAGACGTTATCCGCCAACGTCAAGCTCGATTGCGGACGAATATAGCGCGGATAATTTGCCACTTTGATCGCCAGTGGACGTCGATTCATCAGCGCCGGGTCAGCAGCAGGCAGACCAGTAAACGGATTGAGAACGGTCGGCGTTGCAGCACCGACATCAGCAGACTGCGTCTCAGATTGAGTAGCAGCCGCGATAGGTGTTGGGGCCACGGGAGTGGTTGTCGGGAGAAAAATGGGTGTGGGCGCCTCACCAGCATAGAGTGGGTCGGAGGCGTTGGCAGTCAGCGGCTGAAAAGGAGTTGGGGAGGGAATCCCCCCGGAGGGAAAGTTTTTCGATTTGAGGTCACATGAAGAAAGCAAGAGTACAGCAACCAATAAAATTCTAAAACGAGACCAAGGCATGTGCTTGATTTTACAACAAACAGATTGACCTGCAAACCTTGTACTGAGCAGGTCGAAGTGCTGATAAAATTGCTTTTGCATGTTTATTCTCATAACGGTTTCCATCCTGACTTTTACCGCGCTGGTTTTGCTTGGATTGCGATTGATGATTCCGGGATTCCGTTATCACTGGCTGGTGGCGACCGGTGGCGCGCTGCTCGGCCTGATCAGCGTTTTCGTCTGGCAGGCGCAATTGCCGATGGTGCTGCAATTCTCCATCTGGCAGCCTACTTTCCTCTTTTCTCAATCCCCCACTTTTGTCGCGGATGATATCGCCTGGGCTTTCGCAGTCAGCCTCGCCACATTGTGTCTCGCCATCATTCTGACCGCGGTCGTACGTGTCAATTTTCCCCGCGCCCTCAGTTGGATGGGCACGCTGCTTCTGACCACGTTGGGAATCCTGGCCGTGGTCGCCGATAATCCATTGACACTCGTGTTAATCTGGGCCGCGGTGGATCTTTCCGAATTGATCGCGCAGATGCGCGCCGCGGAAGATCCCAACTTAAACGAACGCGTTGTGGTGGCGTTTGCGTCGCGCGTGGCCGGCATCCTGGTACTGTTGTGGGCAGATATGGTCAGTGTGGCCAATGGACAGGTGCTGGACTTTCGCCTCGCTTCGCCCCAGGCCGGTTTGTATCTCGTATTGGCTGCGGGACTACGCCTCGGCATTTTGCCGCTTTATCTTCCCTACCCAAACGAAGCTGGTATCCCGCGTGGTTTTGGTACCGGCCTGCAAATGGTCTCCGCGGCCTCCAGTTTGATCCTGCTGGCACGCATTCCATCCAGCAGTCTTGCATCATCCTTTACACCTTATCTTTCCATTCTGGTATCGCTCGCCGCAGTCTACGCTGGATGGATGTGGTTGCGCGCGCGGGATGAACTGTCCGGCCGCCCATTCTGGCTGATCGGCATGGGTTCACTGGCCATCGCCGCGGCACTACGCGCTGATCCGCTTGGCGCGGCCGCCTGGGGATGTGCCTTAATCCTTGCCGGTGGAGTCCTGTTCCTATCCTCCGAACAAAACAAATGGCTGTCGCGCTCCTTGTTCATCGCCGCCTGGGGAATATCGGCATTGCCGTTTTCTTTGACCGCCACCGGATGGAACAGCGGCGGAACAAATTCCTGGCTTACATGGCCTTTCCTGATTGCCTCGCATGCCATGCTCATCGCCGGGTTCATTCGTCAGAGCCAGCGCATCAGCACCCGCGCCAGCAACGAAGATCAACCGATCTGGGCCAGGAACGTTTACCCGATCGGCATCTTTCTGTTGCTGCTCATAATTATTTTGCTCGGTGTTTTTGGCTGGAATGGCTCCCTGCAGATTGGCAATTTGTTCGCAGGCTTGATCGCCCCATCCCTCGCCCTGGGCCTGCTCTGGCTGACCCCGCGTTTACGCATCTTGAACCCGGTCCGTGCTCACTGGGTGCATCCCACCAATGTGTCCTGGCTGGACCGTGTGTATCAAGGCATATGGAACATCTATCATCAACTCGGGCGAGGCATTAATCTGATCTCCACTGTGCTCGAAGGGAATAGCGGCATCATGTGGACGCTGCTGTTCCTGGCACTTTTCATCTCTTTCTTTACTCAAAGGTCTCCCTGATTTCATGGCTCTGACTTTCGCCTGGATGGCTGTGGTTGTGATCGCTTGCACATCGATCGGCTTACTCCTGACGCGCGACTGGCGCTGGAGCATTATCCTGCTTGCGATTCAATACATGGGCGTGTTCGTACTTACGCTGCAACACTGGCCACTGGGCATGGCTTCCGTAAAAGTAGTAGCCGGATGGATGTCCGCGGCGATCTTGGGAATGACCGGCTCCGGCCTGGCAGATGAGATTACACAGGCTGTGGGTATTTGGCCGCGCGGCCGAATCTTTCGTCTGTTCGCTGCTGGCATGGTGATTTTCATCGTTGCTACAACAACGCCAGCGGCTGACACCATCATGGCCGATGCCGGTTTTGCAGTGACTTCTGGCAGTTTATTGTTGATTGGTATGGGATTACTACACCTGGGCGTTAGCGCTTCCATCCTGCGCGTGATCATTGGCTTGCTCACCACGCTCTCCGGGTTTGAGATTTTATATTCCGCAGTGGAAGGTTCAGTATTGGTAGCTGCATTGTTGGCTGTGGTCAATCTGGGATTGGCCCTGGTCGGGGCTTATCTCTTGGTCGCCTCCAGTGTGGAAGAGGTCGAGTCCCGATGAGCGCGCCAACGCTATGGATAATCCTGCCCATGCTGTTTGGCACGTTGCTTTTGTTTATGAACAACCAACGCGCCTTGAGCATTCTGGGAGGCTTGGTAGCGGTCGCTTTGGCCATGATCGCGGAATTTGTTCCCATCGAACTGGCCATGCGCCTTGGACCCTATTCCCTGAAGATCGATTCTTCGCTGACCATTCTGGGACGTGTGCTGCTGATTCAACCTGAACGCGGCCCCTTATTGGCGGTGATCTATGGAGCTGCTGCCTTATGGTTCTTTGGCGCGGAGGCATCCAAGACGGCCATGCGCCTTGTGCCCCTGGGGTTCATGATCACAGCTTTAATGGTGGCATCGATTGCCGTTCAACCTTTCTTGTATGCTGCATTGTTCATCGAGATGGCGGTCCTGCTTGCCATTCCTTTGCTAACTTCCTTGAATACTCCACCTGGTAGAGGTGTAGTGCGTTTTCTGATTTATCAAACACTGGCGATGCCCTTTATTTTGCTAGCTGGCTGGCTGCTTGGAGGTGTGGAGGCCAGCCCGGGTGACCTGGCGCTGGCGGCCCAATCCGCGGCCATGCTCGGTCTGGGATTCGCATTTTTATTAGCGATCTTTCCTTTTTACAACTGGGTGCCCATGCTGCTGGAGGAGGCCTCGCCCTACGCGGCTGGTTTTTTGTTGTGGATCCTGCCAACCATCACTCTCATCTTCGGCGCCGGGTTCCTAGATCGGTACTCATGGCTGCGCTCATCTCCTCAGTTACTGGTGGCCATGCGTTACGTTGGCCTGCTGATGGTGGTCAGCGGAGGGGCCTTCGCTGCCTTTCAACGAAATCTGGGGCGCATCCTGGCTTATGGGGCCATCGCAGAGATCGGCTTCTCGCTGCTGGCGCTTAGCATCAATTCAACCCTGGGCATTCCGATTTTGTTTTTGTTGATTCCAGCACGTGCACTTGGATTGGCTATCTGGTCATTATCAGTCACCATCATCAAGAGCCATACAGAAACCATGCAATTTCGCTCGGCGCGCGGCATCCTGCGCGTCACGCCCTTCGCTGGTGCGGGGATGATCCTCGCGACGTTGTCTACCGCCGCGTTTCCACTGCTAGCCGGGTTCCCCGCGAAATTGGCCCTCTGGGAAGGGTTAGCGCGTGTTTCCCTTGGCGCCGCGCTTTGGATGGGAATCGGCATTATCGGTCTGCTGACCAGCGCCTTCCGCTCGCTGGCCGTTATCGCCATGGCGGAGGAATATGCAACCTGGAAGCCGAGCGAAAGTTATCTACAGATGATCATGCTGGGGCTGGGAATTATCGGCCTGTTCGGCCTGGGCTTATTTCCACAATCCATCCAGTCCTTCTTGACCGATCTGCCTCTCATGTTCGAGCATCTGGGTCATTGAGATGATGAGTTGGGCACAGCGGTATAATGCACTCCAAACTCGCACCGAGTGAAATCGTACTGACACCCGCCGGAGGAAGTTATGGAATTTGAACAAATCGTCAAACGCCTGGATTGGCTGGACGAAGAGCACCGCAAGACACGATCATCCATTATCACCCTGGAAGAACGCATGTCAGCTTTGGAGGGAGATATTGGCGCAGTGGCCAAGCAGATCAAGCCCCTTGGCAAACAAATCGCGGATATTGCCAGCACAGCCGCACGTTTAAATCAATTCGATGCCATTTTTGCCAAACAGCGCACGGACATGAACAAGGCCATCGAGGACATCGAGAAAAAACATCAAAAGCGCGAAAAGGAAGTCTCCAAGCAACACCAGGCAGATCTGGAACCGATTACCAGGGCGCTCGAGGAACTGAAGAAATCCATCGCCGCCGAGTTTCCTCCGATCAAACGCGACATCAAAGCACGCGTCACAGAAGAGAACCGCCTGCGTCAGGAGATTCTGGAATTAAGGCCACCGATTGATGCAGCCAGGCGCATCGCCGAGGAAGCCGCGCTCGCCCAGCATGCCTTTGACGAAGGCCGCAAGCAGGAAGCCAAACGCGTAGCCGATATTCATGGAGAGTTGGCGGCCTTACGCGTGCGCATCGAGGAAGCCCGTTCCAAAGCCGATTTGAACGCCGATAGCTTCAAGAACATGGATAATCGCATCAAGGAAATGATGCTTTCCGAATCTGAGCGAAAATCCGCGCAGAAGAACTTTATCGAACAACAATCCCTGGTCCACATCGATCGCGAACGCACCTACAAGGAATGGCAGGAAAAATTCGACTCGATCAAAGTACAAACCCAAACCTTTGATTCCCAGGTCCAGGTATTGGAGGAAACCCTGCGTTCCGCAAAACGCGCCCAGGAGACCTACGGCGAGCTTAACGTCAAACTGGAACGGCGTATCAGTGAAGTGACGGAGATGCAAAGGCTGGCAGAAGAACGCTTACGCCAGGAATGGGTCACCTTCAAGGCCGATGACCAGAAACGCTGGACGGGTCACACCTTAACCCAGGATGAGGGCACGAAGGATGTTCGTCGTTCGGTCCAAAAACTGGAAGAACGGATCAATACACTGGATGATTCCCAACAGATCACACAGGATCAATTACATCAAACGACGGACGCGACCGAGCAGCAGCTTCAGGAATTGATGAACGTTGCTCACGAATGGCTTTCCGCGTACGAACGGATCATGGGCCACGGCAGCAAGGCCACGAAGAAAACCAAAAAATAATCAGACAGGTAGTACAGAACAAGGTTATCTTTTTCCTCTTTCTTCTTTCACATTCAAGAGAGAGGAAAGTGGAAAATATTTATGCGAGTTATTGGCACAGCCGGTCACGTTGACCATGGCAAGTCTACGCTGATCGCGGCGCTGACCGGCATACATCCTGATCGTCTAAAAGAAGAACAAGCTCGTGAAATGACCATCGAGTTGGGTTTCGGCTGGCTGACTCTTCCGAACGGTGAAGAAGTGGGAATTGTAGATGTGCCTGGTCATCGGGACTTTATCGAAAACATGTTGGCGGGTGTTGGAGGGATCGATGCTGCGCTGCTGGTGATCGCGGCGGATGAAGGCGTGATGCCGCAAACCAGAGAACATCTGGCTATCCTGGACTTGCTGCAGATTCCTGCGGGACTCATCGTTCTAACAAAGATCGATCTCGCCGCGGACTCAGCCTGGCTGGATCTCGTTGAAACGGATATTCGCGTCGCTGTCAGCCAGACCGTTATGCAAGACGCGCCGATCCTACGCGTCTCCGCCAAAAAGAAAACAGGCCTCGATGCTCTGGTTTCCAGTCTGCAATCTATTCTTGAAAACAGGCCCGCTCCTGTAGATCTGGGTCGCCCTCGTTTACCGATTGACCGCGTCTTCAGCATGAGCGGCTTTGGCACGGTGGTCACGGGCACATTAAGTGATGGACATCTCGGCCTAGGTGATGAGGTCGAGATTTTGCCCTCGGGCCAAACAGGACGCGTGCGCGGACTGCAAACTCACAAAAAGAAAGAAGATACTGCGGTGCCCGGCTCTCGCACCGCAGTGAACATATCAGGCATTGAGACTGAATCCGTTCAACGTGGCGAAGTGGTAATTCATCCGGGCCAGTATCAGGCGACACGCCGCCTCGACGCGCGCTTTCGTTTGCTGAAAGACGTTTCCTTACCGCTCAAACACAACAGCGAAGTCAAGTTCTTTGTCGGCGCGAGTGAGACAATCGCAACACTCCGCCTGCTGGGAACGGAAGAACTCAATCCTGGTGACGAAGGCTGGATTCAACTCGAGCTGCAGAATCCGGTCGTGGCTGTGCGCAACGATAGATATATCTTGCGCAGACCTTCACCCGCCGAGACGCTCGGAGGCGGTTTGATCGTTAACCATCAGCCGAAGGGACGACACAAACGCTTCGATGAAAAAGTCTTGAATTCACTTGAAGCGCTGATTCAAGGTACACCAGCCGATATATTGCTCGAAGCCGCCCTGGCATTGAATGCAGCCAGCATCAAGGAATTGGTAAGTCGTTCCAGGCTCGAAACAGGCGAGGCTGAATCTGCTTTGAAAGATTTGCTGACGGCTGGTTCATTGATTCCTCTGGAAGCAGGTGCGCCTGCCATCACCAGTGATATCCTCGTTGCTCCCCTGCAGCATTGGAAAGCGCTACGCGAGCAAATGTTGCAAACCATTCAATCGTATCATCAGGCATATCCATTGCGCCGCGGGATACCGCGCGAAGAGCTGAAGAGCAGACTTAAGTCATCGGCGCGCGTGTTCAACGCCACGTTCGGTAAACTCGTCGCAGATGGCTCTCTGATTCAGCGCGCGTCGTTAGTGGCAAAGCCAGGGCACGAGATCAGCTTCGATAACGGTCAGCAGGCCAGGGTTCAGGCGCTGATGCGCAAGTTCGAGCAGAATCCGTTCAGTCCACCGAGCGTCAAAGAGAGTCAGGCGGAAGTTGGCGAAGAGATCCTGAATGCCTTGATCGAATTGAATGAGATGGTGATGGTTTCTCCGGATGTCATTTTTCGCAAACAGGATTATGATTCGATGGTAGCCCGAATCCAAGAAACGATACAACAAACAGGCAGGATCACGCTGGCCGAAACGCGCGATCTTTTTCATGCCAGCCGAAAATACGCTCAAGCTTTGTTGGAACATATGGATGGCACAGGCATTACTGTGCGAGAGGGTGATTTCAGGAAACTGAGAATTCACTAAGCAGCTTGAAGAATTGCGTACAATCAGGACCGGGCAAAGACGTAACATTACACTTGCCACTGCCTGGGGCCTTAAAAGGAGCATTTATGTGTGGACGATTTACATTAACCGTGGACCCCGCTGAATTACGACAAGACTTCAGCGCCTATACCTTTCCGTCCGAATTTGCGCCGCGCTTTAACATCGCGCCCAGCCAGCCTGTACTTGCCATCCCCAACGATGACAGAAACGAAGCAGATTTTTTCGTGTGGGGACTGATCCCCATGTGGGCCAAGGACCCGGCCATCGGCAACCGTTTGATCAACGCACGCGGGGAAACATTGGCCGAGAAACCTGCCTTTCGCGGCAGTCTCAAATACAAGCGTTGTCTCATCCTGGCAGATGGTTTCTACGAGTGGAAAAGTGGACCCGGCCGCAAGACCAAAACGCCATTTTTTATTCACATGAAAGATCGCAAGCCGTTCGCCTTTGCAGGCTTGTGGGATTCCTGGAACAGCCCGGATGGGTCGTTGATCAAATCCTGTACCATCATCACCACTGAACCGAATGATCTGATGACCTTGATCCACAACCGTATGCCGGCGATTCTCCATCCGCGCGAATACGCCCAATGGCTGGACCCCTCGCCTCAGACTCCCGATCAATTGAAACCATTGATCAAGCCTTATCCCGCCGAAGCGATGGACGCCTATCCGGTCAGTCCGCTCGTTAATAAGCCATCCAACGACATGCCGGAGTTGGTCGTCCCCACTTCATAGCTCCATGCCAAAATTTCAGCTTGCGATGGCCCAGCGCTTTCCAGCGCTGGCTTCGCGCGACTTCACTATTTTCTGGACAGGTCACTTACTTTCCCTGATCGGCACAGCCATGCAAAATACAGCGCAACCGCTGCTGGCTTATCGCATCAGCGGCCGCCCCTTCGACCTGGGGCTGATCGCCTCGGCGTTGGCTCTGCCGACTTTCTTCCTTGCTCTCCCCGGAGGTGTGCTGGTCGAACATTGGGATAAGCGACGCACCATCATGATCTTACAAGCAGTCATGATGGTGGACACCTTTATCCTGGCCGTGTTGACTTTATCTGAAATGGTACAAATCTGGCATATCGTTGTGCTGTCGCTGCTGATGGGGATTGCCAGCGCCTTTGAGATCACCGCCCGACAGGCCATGCTGATCGAACTGGTTGGACGCGAGGCCCTGCCCAACGCCATCGCTCTCCAGTCAACGGCCTTCAATCTTTCACGCGTACTTGGACCTTCATTCGCGGCGATATTTTTGTTGCTGATCCCAGCCAATGGAGAAGGCTGGATCTTCCTCTTCAACAGCATCAGCTTCATTGCCATTATTATCGGTTTACTGTTCGTGAACACCAAATATGCGATTCCACCTTTGATGGAAAAAAGACCATTAATCCCCGAATTCATGGAAGGCCGAAGCTACATTGTGAAGAACAAACCAGTGGGATTTATCGTCCTGATCGCAGCCATCTTGGGTTTGTTTGCATTTCCCATTGTCCAGCAACTGCCGGTGCTGGCACAAGATGTCCTGGCAAGGGTTGCAGACACAGAAGCCAGCGTCGATGCGCGCAATAGTGTGCTATATCTGGTCCAGGGTGCTGGCGCCTTGATCGCAGCCTTTTCCATTGCCATGAATAATTCAACAAAGTTCTATCCGCGCAGAATAATTCTGGGAGAGGCCGCTTACACACTCGGCATGATCAGCCTGGGATTCATCACTTCCATGCTACCTGCCTCACTAATCGTTGCCCTGATGGGCTGGGGCTCTGTGACTCAACTCGCCACGATGAACACTTTGATCCAATTACAAGTACCAGACGAACTGCGTGGAAGGGTCTTTAGTATTTATCTATGGGCACTCCAGGGCATCGCGCCTCTGGGGAGCCTGCTGGTAGGCTGGATGACCCAGGCCTGGAATTTGCCCCTCACCTCCCTGCTCTGCGGGCTCATCTGCCTGCTCAGCGTGGGGGGAATCCAGTTGTTTTACCCGAATGTACGCAGATTAACGGCTTAACGTCAGGTTAGCGTCCAGAAACGCAGGTTGACTTCTATTTTTTGACCATGTTATGATGCCCGGTTGGAAAGCACTTATCTATGGATAACAAACCATCCTCGAAGCAAGAACGTAACTCACGCGGCGTGCCCTGGCGTCTGGTGGATACCCTGCTCAGTATTGGTCTGGGAGAATCCTTATTACGCACGGGGACGACAGTGCTTTCCATTCTGCTATTGGCTGGTGTGATCTGGCTGCTACGATTATTCTATACACAAAACACACAGGCAACGAACGTGGCGAACGCCGCGGGTGCGGTACCCACCCTCGCTGTTTCAGAGATCGGAGATGTGGTCCCGGTGAGTCAGGAAACCTTCGCCGGTATCCCGCGTTTGGCACAGGAACACACCATCATCCCTTCGCGGCCGCGCGAAGATGTGATCCAGTACACTGTTGTGGACGGTGATACAGTTTTTGGAATCGCAGAAAAATTCGGCCTTCAGCCCGAGACAATTTTGTGGGGGAATTATTATGTGCTATTGGACGATCCACATGCGTTGCAAGCCGGTCAGGAGTTAAATATTCTCCCCGTAGATGGGACTTACCACCAGTGGCAGGAGGGCGAGGGACTGAACGGTATCGCAGAGTACTATGGGGTCAAGCCAGAAGATATTCTCGACTATCCGGGAAATCATTTGGATCCCGATACGATCGGCGATTATACCCATCCAAACATCCCACCGGGAACCTGGCTGGTGGTCCCCGGCGGCCGGCGTCAATTCATCTCATGGAGCGCTCCATTAGGGATAACGCGCGAGAATCCCGCCTCGGCACGCGTGCTCGGGCCGGGTGCTTGTGATCCGGTCACCGGCGGGGCTGTCGGCTTTGGTACTTTTATCTGGCCTGCCAACAAACATTACCTGTCTGGCTTTGACTACACACCCAGTGCCAATCACTGGGGCATTGACATTGCGGGAAATTTGGGAGAAGCCGTCTATGCCACAGACGCCGGTGTGGTGGTATACGCGGGCTGGAATAATTATGGCTACGGTAACATGATCATGATCGATCATGGAAATAATTTCCAGTCATTGTATGCGCATTTGAGTGCGTTAAACGTCTCCTGTGGACAGAGCGTAGGTCAGGGAGATGTGATCGGCGCCATCGGCACCACCGGACATTCCAGCGGTCCGCACCTGCACTTTGAGATTCGAGCCATCTCCTCCTGGGTGAATCCCTGGGATGTATTACCGCCGCCCTAAAGTTCTACTACAAAAAGCAACAAGCGCTTGCAGAAGGAAGTACTCTCGACTATAATCTGCATCGCCACGGGCGCGCCTAGCGCAGTTGGTTAGAGCGCTACTACCACACAGTAGCGTCTTTAGTATGGTCTTGTAGTTCAGTTGGTTAGAACGCACCGTTCACATCGGTGAGGTCGCAGGTTCGAGTCCCGCCAAGACCACAAAAAGACCGGTGATTTTGCCCAAAATCTCGGTGTATTGCCGAAACACAAAAGAGCCTCCCTCGAAATTGGGCAGGCTTTTTTGTTTAAATCTGTTTAGGTGTTGCGAAAGTGTTGCGATCAGGATAATACGCAATTGAAATATTGAACTCATTGGAAACTTACCCCCTTGAAAAATGCAAAAAACGGAACAAAACTGTATTGGTCAGAAATAGCCCGAACACAAATTCTGGCGCTTTGAGCAATTTCTGCGGTGAAATCACCTTTGTTTGGTTCGGAGATTGCCTAAAAGGCTAACAATGAGACTGTTCGCCCTTTATCTGATGATTACAAAAACTGAACAAAACACACAAAATGAACGTATTGGAGGCGTTGGAACTTGAGCTTTTAGAATCACCCAGTAGAAGTCGGGGGTTCGAGTCCCTCCGCACCCACACAAAATGTGCCGTTGTTTGCTTCAAAACCTAAATGACTGATCATAAGAATGTAATTCAGGACTATACAACGGATATGCCATAATAGGGACATATGAATTGCAGGCCAATCGAACCATCTATGATTCACCGATAACCAGCTGCACATCCACCTGTGAAAGGAAAGTCTCACGCTGCCCAGGTGTGCCAGTATGATCGGCGATGAACTTCAGTTCGTTACATGCCCTGTCTTTCAATTGGATGGCAACCAATTCATTTCCTCGTTCTTCTTCCAACTTTCCGAGAGCCACGCATATTTCCCAGACCTTGCGATGTGCGCCCACTGCATCGGATAGTGCCAAGGCATCAGAAAGCGTCTGGTTCGCCGTTTCCTTATCTCCCGCCGCCAATTCCACTCTTGCTCGAAGATATAAGATGCCTGGCTTGAAATGATGTAACTTCAGTTCATCATATTTCGCCAGTAGTTGTTCAGTGCAACGTTTGGCCCGATCCAATTCGCCTTTCGCCAACGCTAACTCTGCTTCCGCCTCCAAAATTGAAATGGTTTCCCACCAACCTGAATAGGTTTGCCATTGAAGATCGAAATGATCCCAGCCATTCATCACAGCCTCGTCAGCCTCCTGTAAATTCCCGCGCCGTATCTGCGTTAAAGCCAATACAGCGAAAGCAGGAGAACGCCCGGTAGAGTTGATGTTATGTTGACGGCTGATCGCTTTTTGACAATACTCGAGCGCTCGATCGTAGGCGCCCAGATCATAGTAGCACCAGGCCAACTGCTGGAAGATTTCGATCCATAACCCGGACAATATCTGGTCTTCATCCAACTCCAACGATGGGAGTAATGCTGCGAAGGCACGGTCATACTCGCCGCGCAGAATGTGGATGGCATTGTGCGTAGTTGCCAGAGCATAGGCTGACGTGGGGCTGCCCTGAGCATCGTTAGCTCGGTAGGCTTCGTCCAGTAAAGACCGGGCCGCATCAAAATTCCCGATCGCCATCTGGATGATCGCCAGATTATGCAAACAACTCAACACTCTTGGAAACTGACCGAGTTCGCGGAAGATCTCCATCGCTTCGGTCAGGACCAACTCAGCCTGCTCAAGCTGACCCAGTGAGGTGAATGCCACTCCGAGTTCCAACCTCACCCAGGCTAATGGCTCACGCAGGCCAGCCTTCTGCGCCAGCTCTTCCGCGGCGCGGAAGTGTGCAATGGCTGGTGCGATCTGCCTGTCACCGAATTTGTAGGTCCGAGCCAGACTTAGCTCAATTTGTTGTTGTGCCGCCACATCCCCAAGCGACTGTGCCAGAGGTAAAGCCTGCCCTGCCAACTCGCGTGCCAGATCCACATCTTGTGTATCGTAATGCACAGGCAGGATTACGCAGCGCGCTACCAGCGATGCGAGTTCCATTTCGCGGCTGTCGCGGGCCAGGGCCTGCGCTTGCATTTCCTCGTAAATGGCGACTGCCTGGCGGTGCTGGAATTCCAATTCGTATGCTCTCCCAAGTTGCAGATAGAGATGCCGACAGCGCTGCGTATCTACATCCACTTTCGACTCAATCAAGAATGAACGAGCAGATTCATAATGTTCTGTCGCAGTCGTCACTTCATAAAGACGCATCGCTTCGTCTCCCGCATTCAAACTGTGTTGAAAAGCGAGTTCCCATTCCTTTGCCGATACAGCATGGTGTGCCAGTTCCGCCGAAGGGGCTTTGACCTCCATCAGCGCAGTCAACGCCCGCCGATGAAAAACCCCCCGGCGTGCCTCGCTGAGCTGTGTGTAAACTACTTCACGGATACGATCGTGGGAAATAATGTACGGCCTGGCTTCGTTGCGCGCCTCCGATAAGAGGCGGGCAGATAGCAATTCATCGAGGGCATCCAGGCTGTTTTGTTCGCTGGTCCCGGCCACTTGATGCAAGCGAATGAAGCTGGTATTGCGACCGATCACTGCTGCGGCCGCCAGCACCGACGCAGCGGGTTGGCTCAACCATTCCAGACGGGACAAAATTACATCGTGGATCGTGGGCGCCAGCGACTGGGAATCCATGCTCTTCAGATTCGCCAATGTTGCCAGTGGGTCGAGGACAGGAGCGGCCGATTCTTCACCGGTCCAAACCAATGCGCCGTAATCATCAAGTGAGGAGAGAGTCTCCACGACGAAGAAGGGTTGGCCGTTCGTTTCAGCCGTCAACCAGGCGGAGAGATCAGCCACGCCTTCTGTATGTTCACCTGTCAGGGATTGAACCAATTCCTGCATATCGGAGGCCTGCACGGGCGACAGAGAGAGGCGGGTCACAGGGATGTCGCGCGTCAGGCCGCTTGTCCAGTCGCGTAGCGCAGAGCCGTGTGACAGCGCTTCTTCCCGCATCAAGATCAAGAGCAGGATCGGGCTGTGGCTGGCGCGCCAATGACGGGCCAGATAGTGGAGGACCTCCAGTGTGCCCGCATCAGCCCATTGCAAGTCATCGATCAGCAGAATAAGCGGATTGCGCCCGGACAACGCTATCCCAAGACGGGCAATCGCTTCGAACAAGCGTGATTTCGCGGTTGATTCATCTCCGGAGATGGCCGGCAAGTCAGGATAGCGTTCGCGCAGCTCGGGCAGGATGCGAGTGAGTACCACCAGCCAGGCATCATCGAGTAAGTCTTCTGGAGCATTCTCGCGTTCCATTCGCTCACGCACGGCGTCAACAATCGGCTGGTAAGGCAGATGTCTACTGGTTTCGTATGTACGCCCGCGCAGAACGTCCGCGCCTTCCGTGCCTGCCCACGTGAGAAACTCATCTGCCAGGCGGGTCTTGCCCATGCCTGATTCACCTGACACCATCGCAAGCTGCGGATCTCCACTTTTGGCTGCCCGGAAGGCTTGAGTCAGAGCTAGATATTCCTCTGCACGCCCTACAAACGGGGTGGAAAGCCGGTCACTCCGCGCTTCAACTTGATTCTCAAACTCCGAAACAGGGGCTTCGCTAGAGCGGATATATGCCAGCACTTGTTCTGTTTCGGAAGAGGGTTCAACGCCCAAATCTTGAGCGAGCAGATCGCGGCAGGTTTCGTAAGTCTGCAATGCTGAAGAACGATCATTATTTAGGAAGTGCAGTCGCATCAAACGGCGATAGGCGCTTTCGTTCAGACGGTCGAGAATGAGCCAGCGATTGACGGTGTCGATTGCAGCTCCGATGAGGTGTGTTTCAAGTTGATGGTCTGATAATCGGTCGTGGATGAGATTTACACGTCCCCCAAAAGCGCTACGTTGGATGATGATCCAATCGTTGAAAGCAGGCGTATCAGGCAGGGAAAAGGCTTCAAGGAATGGACCGCGCACGATCTCCACCGCGTTTTGCAACAAGACGAGCACGGGCGGCGCGATCTGTATCGGTTGGGTATCTGCCGCCGCTTGTGTGACCAGGTTTAGGTCAAGGAAAGAGGCGCATGAGGTGTTGAATCCCACTCGGTCACCTTCCATCTGCAAGGGTTCGTCCACTCCGCGCAGAGCATCCTTGATGCGCCCCAGCGTGGTGCGCAACGCCGACTGTGCCAGGCGGGTCTCGCTTTCAGGCCAGAAGATGGCTTGCAGCTTTTCGCGCGGTTGGGTGCCGCTTTCGACCACCAGATACACAAACAAAGCCTGGGCCTTGCGGGCGGCAAATTTCACGGGTACTCCGCCCTGAAACACCTGGGGCGGCCCCAAAAGTCTTATTTCCAGACCATTTGACATCCAGCGTCTCCAGCGCCCCTGGTTTCTTGTCACGCTCTTGTCACGCCCTACATATAGACTGAAATCATCAGAATTATCTAATTTGGCAATCGCAAAATGAGATCATCTATTGGAGGTGAATTTCTTGAACAATGAATCATTATAAGGCAAAAACCTCACTTTGCACGATCAATTCAGTGCCATCATTGGCAGGGCGCGCAGACAAGAAATTTGGACGCGCCTCCAGATTATCTATCAGCATCAATAAGGAGAATAAAGCATGTTATCCACTACCAAAACCAAACTTCAATATCCATATTTGCTGGCTGCTGTTGCCATCCTCGTATTGGCGCTGGGGACCGCAGCTTACGGCGCAGGAGTCATACCAAGATTTTCCACCACGGAACCCGCCAGGCAGGATTTGTCCACACTGAGCGCAGCTCAAGCCTCAGCATACCGCTACACTGCCATGGCTAAATACTATCAAGAGCAAGGTGGGCAGACGGTCGATTTAACGACACTCAACGCTGCCGAAGCCACAACGTATCGTTATACCAGCATGGCGCAGTACTATGCAGAGCAAGGCATCCAACAGGAAGCAGTAGCAACTCAGGACAGAACGGACTTCATTTCCCGCCATGTCGAGGCGAACATGTCTGTCCATGCAGTTGGCATGTCGGACTATTATTTCCGCCACTCCGAGCAGTCGCGCACAACAAGATACGGCCCGCCAGGGCGATAAAACTTCCAAGGATCCAACTTCCCTAAGCATTCCTATCCCTTCCTGCATCCCTCGGGATGCTTGTGAAAGAAAGGGAGCACCAGAGAATCGGTGCTCCCTTTCAGAGGGTAGATGGGCACTGGTGGTTGAACCAGCGAGGCGTCCACTCAAGTGGATATCTCAATAAACCATTATCAAGTGAAAACCAAATCAGTACGATGATGACAAATGACAACCCCGACACCTTCCACATCAAGATCCGGTTTGAGGAAAATGGTCTTGAGGTCGTCGTCTACGACAATGGTTCACAACAGTCCCTGGGCGGCGGCAGTATCGTTGTCCACAAATAATAAGCAAGATGAACGTACGGGGAGCGCCAGCTAATAATGGCGCTCCTCCTCAGAAAGTTCTCGAAATGAGAAAAGGAGATTCACATGTCATGGAGCAATTGGCAGACCGAAGAAATTGGGGATTAAAGTCAAAGGCGCGCCGGCAGTCGCGTCCTGGAAAGAAGGCCGCCTGGATGTGTTCGTCCGCAGTATGGACGACCATCTTTATCACAGAGTGTATGAGAACGACAAATGGCAGGGTACAAAATGGGAAGAGCTCTCGAATGGGCATAAGCTCGAACAGTCCCCCAGCGCAGTCTCCTGGGGATCGAGCCGCATTGACCTGTTTGCCGTGTGGGACCAAAAGACGCATCATCGCGCCTGTGTGAATGGCAGTTGGAACTCCTGGACAGAAGAACTCGGCGGTGCCACCAATGATGCGCCAGCCGCTGCCTCCTGGAAGATGGAACGCGTGGATGTCCTCGTCTACACAACGGACAACAATATGTCCCGCAGATATTGGGAGAATGGAACAACCTCCCGCATGGGGAATGGTTGGAAGGATTGGGAGAACGTTGGCGGACAATCGGAAGTCTTAAATAGCGCTCCTACTGCCGTCTCTTCGGAATCGGGACGGATCGATTGCTTTGCCCGAGGCAAAAGTGGGCATTTGCAGGATGCGTGGTATAAGGCCGACACCTCTGACGTCTGGAAGGAGATCGACAACATAGCAATAAAGGATGCGCCGGCGGCCGTATCCGGATCCAGCGCCGATCACGGACGCGTGGATGTCTTCGTGCGCGGCGGTGCAGATGATCTCTTGAAACACCGGGTGTATTATGCTGAGCAGCAAGCCGGCCAGACTGGGAGTGACGAGTTCTATATAGCCCAGGCAGGTGATCGGCTGTCAAAAATCGCCAGAGATCATAAGATTTCGCTTCAAACTCTGGAGAACCTCAACCCGAATATCAAGAATCCCAACCTAATCCATCCTGGCGACAAAATCATCATAGCGCATCATGTTGCCGTGCCCGGCTATGGCGGTTGGCAAACAGGAAGTACCTGGGATGATGTCAGCGCCAACAAAATATTCAGCGTGCCCGCCGCGGTGGCATCCTGGAATTCGAATGTTCTCAAGCGCATTGATTGCTTCGCCCAGGGCGCCGATAACCATCTGACCCACACATGGTGGAAGTAACCTGCTCAGCGCAAGCAAAATCCAAATCCGCTTAGGGGAGCGCCAGCAGGAAACGGCGTTCCCCGGCAAACACCGAAAGGACATCCCATCCTCATCCAAAATGGATGTCAAATGCAGGGGAGCGTGCTATGATCGACGCTCCCCTGCATGCCCTTCAGACCGGCGCAGCATCAACAATAACGGAAAGACGAAAGAAATGAGATCAGGAGTTATGAGATGAAAGTCGAAATTATTGATACATTCAATTTCAGGCCTGAGATCATTTTCGCTGTTCTCACTGATCTTCCGCATCACGTGGATTGGATGTACGAACTGCTTGAATTGGTCAGCCTGAGTGATGGCCCCGCCAAACTTGGCACAAAGTGGGAACAAAACGCGGACCGTTTGGGAAAAAAGCTCGTCACTTTAAACTCGTGCAACATGTATGAAAAGAATAAAAAGTTTGGTTGGAAATCTGAAAAACCTTTTCCATCCCAAGTCACATTTTTATTGGAACACCTTCAAGATTTAACAAAACTCACCTGGATTGTTGAATCAGAGGCAGCAGGAATTGTTCAATTGGCCGAGCCGTTGTTAGCCAGGCAAACGGATGAGAGCATACGGAAATCCCTGATTCGGTTGAGAGAATATTTGCATACAAGGAAACTATAGCGATCATGCGATCCTAATCTTCGGTCTGGATTGCAACGTCTCTGCCACATGCGCGGGCTGGATACCATCACTCCCCGCCAGACCGTGCATGTGCAAGCCAGTTTCACGCTTGGCGTGCCATAACATTGTGCTGTGCATATGCTCTCGCAAACAGATCCTTCCGACTTATGCCAGATGTAGATCCAAGTTCAGTACAATACGCCGGACAAAAAACGAGTTCGCAAGGCTCGTTTTATTATCTCATTTCTGCTTTATAATTTCACTATATGTCTACCCGAACCAACGAAGAGTGGCTCTCCGACCTGGCGACTCCCGGCCCCAACCGTGAGGCTGCGCTGGAAGAGTTACGTGCCATCATTCAAAAGGGTCTTCCTTACGCGCTCTCGCGCTGGCTTTCCCCCGATGAGCCACAATTTAATGCGCTCGTCGAAGAAGTGACTCAGGAGACACTGCTGCGTGTGCTCGACCAACTGAACACCTTTGAAGGACGCAGTCAGTTCACGACCTGGGTACACAAGATCGCCGTGCGGATCGCGCTGACCGAGTTACGCCGCAAACGCTGGCGCGATTCATCGCTGGATGAACTTACGGAAAATGAGGACGTTCCGCCTCCTCCCGGCCTGCTCGCTGATCCTCAGGCTGGACCAGAGGTTTCCGCCGAGCGCGCGGACATGCTGACGCGTGTCCGCCGCATTATCGACGAAGAACTGACCGAACGCCAGCGCCAGGCCCTGATCCTCTTGGGCATTCAGAATATGCCCATGGAAGATGCAGCCCGGAAATTGAAAACCAACCGTAACGCATTGTATAAATTGCTGCACGATGCCCGGCTGCGTCTGAGACGGCGGCTTTCCATGGAAGATATTACACCCAATGAAGTGCTCACCCTTTTTGAGCAAAAGTAAGATTAGTGGTTGATCAACCATCAAAGAGAAAAGAGCATGAACATTCGAGACCTCGTTCAAAGGATCAAGAATACATTTACGCACCATGAGGATTTTCCCAATGAGGCGGTTTTAAAATTCCTGCAAGTGCTTGAAAATTTGCAGGAAGAGGAAGCTTCCTGTGATGAGGTGTATGCCAAGATCGATCAATACGTGGAAAGAGAAGTGGATAAAAAAGACGCGGCGAAACTCATGCCGCTCATCCGCGATCACCTCGACACATGCTCGGATTGTTGTGATGAGTACGAGGCGCTTCTCGATGTAATCGAGAACACCGATGAAACTTAAGAAAAACGGCAGGTGAGCACCTGCCGTTTTTTGCTTTCTGTTAGGACGCTAGAGATTGTACAAACCAATAGCCCTGTCTTATTTAGTCATGTTCGAACAATTTCTCCCCGGCACGGATGGCGACCTTCAAGCGATTCTCAGCCGGCGTAATGGGACAGGACCACATCTCGCTGTAGGCACAATACGGATTGTAGGCCAGGTTGAAATCCACGAGCAAGCGGTTACCCGGTAACGCTTCCGGCTCAAGATAACGGCCGGCCGGATAGGTTTCTTTTCCAGCCAGCGAATCGACGAAGGGCAGGAAATATCCATTCTCATTTTGATAGATCGTCAATTCGGCTTCCTCTCCCTCCACCTGAAACTTGAAACGCGCCGCGTGCGCACGTACATCTGCACACCGCCAGTGGAGGTTTGCATCTGCATCGGCTGCTGATCGTATAAAGGCTCGACTTGTACTTCCAGGTTTAATGAAGGATTTTCAGGGAAATATTCCAAACCGGTAAAGGCTTTTCTTTGTTCAGGTGTCAACGGGCTCTGGAAACTATGCTGAAAGAAATCATCTTTCTCTTTACGAAAATCAGTTAATTCACTCATCAAATCTCCATTTCTAATTTTCTAGATAGAGAAGGGCCGGCGTTTCTTACAAGCCCATTCTTTTGTTCATCCCTGTGAGAAGCAGGTCCTTACAAAAGCTTTTTTGCAAACCTCTTGCGAATTCCCTTGTCTTATGCTATCGTTATTTACAATCATTTGCCCTATGAACTCACCTGAAAAGACCGTTCTGGTCATCGAAGATGAAGCCGACGCCGCAGAATTATTCGCCGAAATGATGCGCGTCAGCGGCTTCCGTGTGATCAAGACCTCCTCCAGCACACCAGCCATTGCCATGATGAACGCCGAAAAACCTGATGTGGTGCTGCTCGACATCATGATGCCCGAACTCTCCGGTTTGGACATCCTGCGGCAGATGCGCGGCGACCCGCAGCTTGCGAAGGTTCCCGTGGTGGTTGTCTCTGCCAAGACCATGCCCGCCGATATCCAAAAAGGGATGGAGGCCGGCGCGTTTACGTATCTGACCAAGCCTTTTGGCTTCCTGGACCTGAAGGAAGCGGTCGAACGCGCCATGGGCAGTCAGGGCACACCGGCCTGAACAAGGGATCATGGGCCTGCTGCGCGCCTTCATCGCTGTGGAAATTCCCCTTGAGATTCGACAAACGATTCAGCGTGAGACGAGCGGCTTCCGCAAAGGGATGGACTCCTTTATCCGCTGGGTGCCGATGGAAAATATGCACCTGACGTTGAAGTTCCTCGGCGATATCTCTCCGGCCAGTGTGGAGATGTTGACTCAGATGATGCGCGCCGAAGCGGAATCTTGTCCTATTTTTGATATCCGTTTGACGAGTCTCGGCTCTTTCCCCAACCCGAAGCGGCCGCGCGTGATCTATATCGGCATACGGGCCGCGGCTGAGTTGGAAGCGCTCCAACACGGGATCGAATCCGCCTCCCGTCGGCTCGGATACGAATCTGAAGACCGAAGCTTCTCCCCGCATTTGACGCTGGGACGTGTCAAACAGAACGCCACCGTCTTCAACCAGCAGATGGTGCGCCACGCGCTGGAGCAAGATTGCATTGACTCATTCGGAACTGCCAGAGTAGAACTCGGTGCACCTGTACAAGAGCGAATTGAAACCTGCCGGATCGGTATACACGAGGTTGTACTCTGCGCCACTGAAGAAGTAGTAACGACTTAAGTCGTTACTACAATAAAAGAGGTGATATCTGAACGCATTAGAACTTGCCCATAAAATCGTCGACGCCCTGGGGGACAAAAAGGGTGAAGACATCGTGCTGCTTGACATTAAGGACATCGCATCTTTTACCGATTATTTCGTGATTTGCAACGGCACCAGTGACCGCATGCTCGATGGGCTGGCCAAGGGCGTGTTGGAAGCCCTGAAGAAAGATTACAAGAAAAGGAGCCGTATCGAGGGGCAATCGCAGGAAGGCTGGCTCGTGATGGATTATGGCGACGTGGTGGTGCATCTCTTCTCGCCCGACCAGCGGAAATATTATGATCTGGAAGATCTATGGAGTGATGGGAAAGTATTGTTGAGAGTACAGTAGGAATTAGACTATTACCAGAGGCGAGTTACATTTGAATGCCCAGGGATATCAGGCGTTAGACCTTGAAGTGATGAAAATCGTGGATAAGATAGAATAAATCAAAATTCAAAGATATAAGAATTGCAAGTGAAACCCCATCTCGGCGCGGTACTGCAAGCCTTATTTGTTGTCTTCCTCTGGGCCACCTCCTGGGTCTTTGTCAAATTCGGCTTACAGGATATTCCCCCCATCACCTTTGCGGGCCTGAGATACTTTCTGGCATTTCTTTGTCTATTGATCGTCTTACTCTTCCACGACTCTAAAAAAGAAATTAGACAGTTGTCAAAAGGCACCTGGGCGCAATTGCTCGCCCTCGGACTGCTCTTCTATGCCGGCACGCAGGGCGCGATCTTCGTCGCGTTGGCCTATTTGCCAGCGGTCACGGTCAATCTGCTGTGGAGTTTCAGCAGCGTCAGCGTGGCTTTATTGGGGATTTTCTGGTTATCTGAAAGACCAACGTGGCTTCAATGGAGTGGGATTTTATTGGCCACCCTGGGAGCGATCCTCTACTTCACGCCGGTCTCTTTTCCTGCAAATCAGACTTATGGAGTTCTGGTTGCGGCCATCGGGATTTCAGCCAACGCAATCTCTTCCCTCATGGGCAGAGAGATCAATCGCTCCGCGACACATCATCCGCTGGTGGTGACCATGATCAGCATGGGCATCGGTTCGATTGTCCTGTTGCTAATCGGACTGGCTACAGAAAAATCACCTGCAATCAATTTTAGAAGTGGAGGCATCATCCTCTGGCTGGCGCTGGTCAACACAGCCTTTGCCTTCACGCTCTGGAATCACACGCTCCGTACGCTCACCGCCATGGAGTCAAGTATCATCAACGGGACGATGCTGATTTGGATTCCCATTCTGGCAATCCTGTTTTTGGGAGAAAACCTCACCGGCAAAGAGCTACTCGGATTGGTGGTCGCAGGGCTTGGCACCCTCATCGTGCAACTGCGAAATCCATTCCTTAAAAAGAAACCTGTCCCCAATTGACAGGAATTAAATAAAACATCCCATAGAGTCAATGATCTGCAGGATGTTACAACATACAAGGATCGTTTATTTCTCGAACACCCAGCGATCGACCTCGCGCTTCCACTCGACGAGTTCTTCCGGCTTGAACCACAGTGCGACTTCCTTCTCGCCGTTCTCGACGGTGTCCGAGGCATGGGTCAGGTTCCGGCCCACTTCGAGGGCAAAGTCATGTCGCAGCGAACCCGGCGCGGCCTCGGTCGGACGCGTGGCGCCCATCGTCTGACGGATGGCGGCGATCGCGTTGGGACCTTCCCAGACCATCGCCATCACCGGTGCAGAGATAATATAAGCAATCAATCCCTCGTAAAATGGTTTGCCTTTATGAATGGCATAATGAGTCTCGGCGAGTTCCTTGCTCACCTGCATAAACCTGGCAGCAACGAGACGCAAGCCGCGGCGCTCGAGACGTGAGATGACTTCCCCGATCAAGGCACGTTGCACACCGTCGGGCTTGACCAATACAAGCGATCTTTCCACAGATTTCCTCCAGATAGAAAATATGAGACCTGACAGATTGTAGACAAACGTCCAATATTAGGCGTTTCTTTCAGCACGCATATGTACTGACCGAAACCTGTCAAGTCTAATTAGCGAAGTAATTCTTCCGCTTTTGTGTAGGCGTCCAAAGCATCCTGCAGGCGATTGGAACGCATATAGGCATCACCCAAAGACTGCCAGATGCTCACTTCCACCGGATAACGGTACAGGGCCTCGCGCAGATCGTGAATCGCCTCCTCGAGGAAGCGTCCCTTCTTGATCAGTTTGGCATAGACGTCCAACGCACCGGGAATATTACTGCGCGAAAGCTCCGTGCGCGCTTCTCCCAGAAGCACATCTGGAGAGGCAGCCCCTGTGCCCTTACGAGTAACAGCTTCCCGGCGCGGCTTGGGAGTATTTTTCCCGGCAGGTTTCGGCTCCGGAACTTCCACAGCCGAGGCAGGGACGATCAATTCCTCCGCCTTTTCGCTTTTCTCAGGTTGAGAATCAGCAGCAGGAACCAGTTCAGGCTCCTCATCTGCCGCTTCTTTTTCCCTAACCGGATGCCATTCATCGGGACGCGTCGGCTCGATCTTGAGCGGCTCGGCGACGACCTCACCGGTTTCATCGCGCAGCCAGGCGGGCAAATCCTCATCCGCTTTCGTTGGCGTGGCAGCCTGTTCTTCTTCCTGTTCGAGTATGTTCAGCCAATCGGGAGCAGTTTCCGCTTCAGCCTTGGGAATCTCAGTCTCTTCACTGGAGACAATCACCTGTTCCACAAATTCTTCCACTGAGGTCCACTCGGGCGTTTCCTCTTCCGCGTTTTCAGCAGATGGGGCAAAGGACGGTTCAACTGTTTCTTCATGCGCCTCCTCCGCGCTCACCTCAGGAGAAGCCTCACTGGTTGGGACCGCTTGTTCTGCCTCAGAGGATTCTTCTGCCTCGATATTTTGCATCCAGGCCGGCAATTCCCCGGATTCCCCAGGTTGAGTAGGTTGAGTGGGCTGAGATTGAGTCTCTTCCGGCTCATCCAGGCTCTTCAACCATATGGCGGTTTCATCCTCCGTGGAGGTGGTCTCAGTTTCAGGCGGTGTTTCCTGTTCATCCAAGCTTTGCAACCAGGCCACCGTATCATCCATGGAGGAAGCTGGCTCATAGGCAGAAGGTTCAGGGCTTTCTTCTGCTTGCTCAACTGGTTCAGAGGCGTGTGAGGAAAGGGCGTCTAGATCCTTTGCCTGCCTGACCCATTCCGGTTCCTGCTCCATGCGTTCTTCAGGCTTGGTCAGCAAACCTTCGCTTGCGCCTTGTTTTGCAGCCAGGCTTTCGAGCCAGGCAAAGGAATCATCACGTTCCTGTTCGCTCTTGCCAAGTTCTTCAAGATTAGGGGCTAACTCAGCAGGAGTTTGCGTTTCTTCCGGAGGTTGTTGGGCCTGGTCACCAAGACTCTTGGCCTGCTTGATCCACTCCGGTGCTTCCTCCATGCGTTCTTCAGGTTTGGTCAACAACCCTTCACTCGCGCCCTGCTTGGCAGCCAGACTCTCAAGCCAGGCGAATGAATCATCCTGCTCCTGTTCGCTCTTGCCCAACGTATCCATATCCTTGGCAGTGAGCGTCACCTCAGGAGTAGAAGGTTCGGAGGATTGTTCAGGCTCTTCGGCTTCGCCTAGCGGTATATTGGATGAAATCGTTTCGGGCTGGTCCTCTGTGTGTTCTAAAACACCGGTTTCAATCGTGTCTGATGAAGCCGCCGGTGCGGCTTCATTCTGTTCAGATAATTGATTTAGCCAGTCAACTTCGCCGCTTTTTGCGGAGGATGGAGTCGCTTCTGTTTCGGTGGCGAAGTCCTTAAGCCAATCCGGAGTCTCATCCGAAGTAGATGGAACTGAGATCTCTGCCTCGGCTTGTTCCTCCTGATTCAACCAATCGGGACCCTCTTCTGATGTTGCCTCAGGCTCGGGAGCCGCGGTGCCTTCCGCCTGGTTCAGCCAATCGAATGTTTCCTCCGAAGTGGTGGGAGCCGAGGTTCCTGTCTCAGCTTGTTCATCCTGTTTCAACCAATCGGGCTGTTCTTCGGATGTTGGTTCAGGCACAGTAGCCGCCGGGGGTTCGGCTCGCTTCAACCAATCAGGTGTTTCATCGGCCGCGGCAGATGCACCCAATGCCCCCGGACCGATGTTCTTGATCCAATCGGGAAGTTCCTCTTCAGTTTCTCCTGTTGGTTCTGCCGGCGGTTGTGCGGCTGGGGCGGCCTCGGGCGGTGCCATGGCCTTGATCCAATCTGGCAGGTCTCCCTGCTCCAGAGGCTGTGCCGGCCCCATGGAATCCTCGCCCTCGAATATGGGCTTGCTTTCATCAAACTCGCCAGTGGAGGGGCTCCAGCCGGCCGCGCGTAGGAAGTCCGGAATATCTTCGTTAGATTCGCCGGGAGTTTTGGCAGAGGAATCGAAAGTGGGAGCAGGCTTGGCCCGCGTTTGATCGAAAGGCATGGGCGGCTTGGTATCGACATCCGCGCTTGCCAGCCAATCCGGCTGTTCTGCCTGCTGCCGCGGTCTTTCCAAACTGATCGCCTGAGTTGTTTCCCAGTCTGCACCCATCCCCACCGGCTGGCCGTTCCAATCCAGATGTTCCACATTGACTGCTGCATCAGATACTTCATTCGACTGAAAGACGGTACCGGTCACGTGCGCTGAATAGGGATCGAGTTCGATCACACGATGACGATAGGCCTGCGCATTTTCAGGCCTATCCGCGCCGAGGATTTCCGTCATCACGCGATTGGCATCCAGACAATAAGGATAGCGGTTCAATAATGTGGAAGCAGCGTCCAGCGCTTCGTTCTTCAAACCGTTTTGAAAGCAGGCCCGCGCCAATAACGCCTGCATGTCACTGCGACCGGGGTCGTCCTTCAAGACATTCCTGATCTCGGAAATAGCCTGCGGATATAGCTCTCCCTGCACATACATATGCGCCAAAGCGCCGCGCGTCATGCGGATGCGCGGTGGTTGCACACCATCCCGGCGGGCATATAAGCGTTGTAATTCACCTTGCACAGCGGCATTGGAGGGTTGCGTCTCAAAGGCGCGCTCCATATGCCAGATGGCGTCATCCAGTTTGTTCTCCTCATCACGGATGATGCTCATACCCACATGCGAGACAAAATCATTGGGAACCGAAACCAGCACGCGTGAAAAAATATCAACCGCGTCGCCATAATGCTTTCCTTCCAGGAAAGCTTTGCCAAGCAGGCGATAGGTTTCAAGGTGCTTTGGGAAGGTCTTCAGAATATGCCGACAATGTGCCACTGCCTGATCCAACTGGCCCTGGTCGATCATCGTCTCAATTTCGTGGTTGTATGCTCGTAAGGATACTTTCGCCATGAAGTTGTCTGCTCCTGTATTAAGTATGCCCCATTCCTAAAATTAATGCAAGCCTACGAGCATTAATTGGATGATTCATCATAAAACAAAGGAAGCGGCGGGACAGGATCATCGCTAAAGGTATGCGCGCCTCTCACAGCCTCGCGCGCCTCTGCCAGTTTCGTTTCATCATCGGCATGGACGGTGAATAAAGGCTCTCCCATTTCCAGCTTATCCCCCACTTTGTGATGGATGACGAAACCGACTGCGTGATCAACGGGATCCGACTTTTTGGCGCGTCCGGCGCCCAGGGTGACCGCCGCCTCTCCCACGATGCGCGCCTGAACCTGGGCCAGATACCCGCTACGCGGCGACACCACTACCTCCACGTATTTCGCGCTCGGGAACCGGGATGCATCATCCACAAAGGCAATATCACCGCCCTGTGCCTGGACCAGCACGCGGAATTTTTCAAAGGCAGAGCCATTGGCAATGGCTTTTTCAGCCATGGTACGGCTAGCGGCCAAATCCCGGGCGCGCTTTCCCAACACCAGCATATGCGCGCTGACGTGCAGACAATGTTCACGAAAATCATTGGGGCCGCCGCCGTGTAAGGTTTCAATGGCCTCGATCACTTCCAGGGCATTGCCCACAGCACATCCAAGCGGCTGATTCATATCTGAAAGCAAAGCAACCACTTCGCGCCCGGCCAGCTTACCAATATTGACCATAAGATTCGCCAATTCGCGCGCTTCTTCGAGAGTCTCCATGAAAGCACCCAGACCGGTTTTGACATCCAACACGATGGCTTGCGCGCCGGCGGCCAGCTTCTTGCACATAATGGATGAAGCGATCAAAGGAATGGATTGTACCGTGCCAGTAACGTCGCGCAACGCATACAGCTTGCCATCCGCTGGGGCCAGGTCGAGCGATTGCCCGGTCAGCACGATGCCTTTTGCCTTGAGTTGCGCCTTAAATTCCTCGATGGTCAAATCGACGCGATAGCCGGGAATGGATTCCAATTTGTCGAGCGTGCCGCCGCTGAAGCCCAGGCCGCGGCCAGACATTTTTCCCACGGGCAATCCACACGCCGAAACAATGGGCAGGACAGCCAGGCTGGTCTTATCGCCCACGCCGCCCGAGGAATGTTTATCCACTGCCAGATCCACTACATCGCTGAGATCCAGCATCTGGCCTGAGTTGGCCATTGCCAAAGTCAGATCAGTGGTCTCGCGTGACGTCATCCCATTGAGCAGGATTGCCATGGCAAAAGCAGAAGTTTGATAATCGGGGATATCACCGCTCGTAAAACCGCGCACAAAGAACTCGATCTCTTCGAGAGTTAACTCGCCTTTGTCGCGTTTCTTAATAATGACATCGACTGCGCGCATAAGAATCTCCTTGTGAGAAGCTGCGCGTGTATTTTATCCCATTAAATAAGGCAGCGCGAGCTGCACAAAGCGTCCCGCGCCACGAAATATTGCTCTTGTCTAAAAACCTGCCTAGGATCTAACCAGCTTATATCCCTCTTTCGAATCCTGCACAATCCAGCCGTAGGCAGCGATCTCATCGCGCAGCTTATCGGATTCAGCCCAATTCTTATCGGCGCGGGCTTTGGCGCGTTTTTCCATCAGTGCCATGATTTCATCCGGCGGCGAGTCATCTTCCAGTGGAGGCGCGTTCAAACACATCTCCCACACATGATCAGGAATATCTTTTCCCAGCGGATCGGGAACTGAAAACTCGCCCAGCTCGCTGAGCGGAAACTTCGAACCGGAAGGGAACATCTCCGGGTCACATTCGCGCACCAACGACACGGAGCTAACGCCACTGACTTCGCATTGACCCGTCTCAAAGTCCATGATGAGGCCGGTGTGTTCGTCGAGTCCCACCGTTTCATTTTCAGCCGGCAGAAGATCACACCAATCCTTAAAACGATCCATGCCAATGAAACAGCGACTGGTATCCAGATCCACGCCACCATCGGCATTATTCCAATGAGGGATGAACGAAACGTGCAGCCCAAAATCGGAAAAGAGATTCAGTCCATCCACCATATGGACATCCTGCCCAACTTTATAAATCTCGTAAACAGGCAGGGCCTGAGCACCGACGGAAATCGTCGCCGCGGAGGCAATGACCAGCGTCGCGCCGAGGCGATGTCGCGCCCGGATCACATCCCACGTCAGCGTATCCCTTAAATGTCGAATGGCATACGTTGGACTACCGGGTCCCATAAAGATCATATTGGCATGTAAAAGCGGCTGGATAATTTCCGGGTCATCCGGGCTGAAAGCAGAACCTTTTTTACGTGCAGGCACGATATCTACCACCGGGTTGTAATTTTGCAGGCGGGTGGCCATGAAGTCGCCCACTTTCCCGACAACCTGCGGAGAGTTCAACTCAAATCCCGCAGGAGTCTCCAGTAATGCAATACGCAGCGGCCCAGCGATCTTACGCGCCAGCGATTCAAAAATACGACCTCCCGCGAGAGAGGTTTCCCCCGAACCAAGAAAAGCGATTTGCCCGAGTGTCATGTTACTTGGATGCCGCGTTCAGTTCATCTATTACATGCAGAAGATCCAGATTTGATGGAATATCTGACATCGAGTTCCCATAATGGGCATAGCGAACACAGCCTTGCGCATCAACGACACAATTCAAAGGCATGCGTCCCAGCTTAAAGAGATTCACTTCCTGTTTGTATATCCTAGCGACCGAATGATCCAGGTCAGGCAGACCAATGAAAGGAATTTTTTCATCCTTCCAGTATTGCTGAAAGGCCCCCATTCTGTCAGGCCCAACAGCCAGAATCTCAGCGCCGCGGATCCTGAATTCCTCGTATCCTTCACGCAGGCGCGCCAACTGCGCGCGGCAATACGGTCACATAAAGCCACGCAGGAAGGCCAGCACAACAGGTCGTCCGCGAAAATCAGATAAACAAATTCGCTGCCCATGTACATCATTCAATTCAAAATCCGGAGCCGGTTCGCCCGGGGTGATCAATTTAGTCATCTCGAATCAGTTCCTTCGCCTTTTTCCAAACTTCATCGAACATGGTCACGGTCAACCTTCCCGTCAGCGTATTTTGCTGGCTGGGATGATAGGAACATAGCAGCCATTCCGTAGTTGGCAATTGGTAGCAAGCGCCATGTCCGAATTTTAATGCTTTATCGTGCAGCACAAATACTTTGAGGATTCTTTCGAACGCGATCCTGCCCAAACATACGATCACTTTCGGTTTCAGGATGGCAAGATCACGTTCAAGATAGGATTGACAATTGTTCAATTCTTCCGAGGTCGGCTTGTTATCCGGAGGGACACAGCGCGCTGCGGCAGCGATATACAGATCTCTTAGAGTCAGACCGTCGGCTCTTGACTCAGCCGAGGGTTGATTCGCGAACCCAGCGCGATACAACGCCGGATACAGAAACCGGCCCGAGGCATCACCCGTGAAATTCCGCCCGGTGCGATTCGCGCCATGCGCGCCTGGCGCGAGTCCCACTACCAATACGCGTGCCTGCGGATCGCCAAATCCCGGCACCGGCTTACCCCAATATTCCTGATCCTGATAGGCCTTGCGTTTGACGCGCGCCACTTCCTCGCGCCATTCCACTAAACGCGGACATTTGCGGCAGGCAATGATTTCCTGGTTGAGCTTCTCCAATTCATCCATGGATTGATTGTATACTGGATTTTGTAACACTTTGTGAAAACCTGCATATTATTAGATAGAGCATACATGCTTACCTTTGAGGAATTATATGTATCCTATTCGCCTGATGTGTACCGGTTTGCCGCCTGGCTTTCCGGCAATTCGAGTGATGCAGAAGACATCACCGCCGAGACCTTCGCTCGCGTCTGGATGAATTTCAACACGATACGCACAGAGACCCTGAAAGCCTATCTGTTTACCATTGCACGTAACACCTACCTTGAATCGTTGAGAAAATATCGAGATCACGAACCATTGAACAATGCCCATCCAGACTCGCATCCAGCGTTGGAGAAGTCACTTATAACAAAGAACGAACTTGACCAAGTCCGCGCCGCCTTGCAGACACTACCCGAGATCGACCGTTCTGCCTTTGTCATGCGCGTCCAATACGATCTTCCCTATGCTGAAATTGCACGCGTCCTGCAAATATCGGAAGGGACGGTAAGAGTAAAAGTACATCGAGTACGAAAATTATTATTTAGCATGCGATCGAAAAGGAATCACCATGAATGAAGTAACAAAAGATGTCATTTTGGACTTACTGCCATTGTATCTGGCCGGGGAAGCCAGTGCAGACACATCTGCGCTTGTCCAAAAATATCTGGAAGCAGACCCGGACTTGGCTGAAACTGCCAAGGAAATGGCAAAAGCTGATTCACTTGGCAAAATACCCATCCCCTTCAAAAAGGAGACTGCCATGGAAACCTATCAGGAAGCCAAAAAATGGATGACTATTCGCACGCTTGGGCTTGCCGCAATCATCGCCCTCATTCTAATATGCTTTATCCTGGCGGTCGGGATAGGCATGTCGCTTGATAGTCTAAGCAAGCTTTTTACATGATTGCTGGTGTGTGTAGGTCTTTACAAAATCAACATTGCATCCCCAAACGAATAAAAGCGATAGCCTTCTGCAACGGCAGTCTTATATGCTTCAAGAATCCTTTCCTGCCCGGCAAAGGCACTGACCAGCATGATCAACGAAGACTTTGGTAAATGGAAATTGGTGATCAGCGCGTCGACAATTTTGAATTGATAGCCAGGGATGATAAAAAGAGAAGTTGCGCCCTCGTAGGGCAAGATGGCATCCTGCCCTGCATCTGCCGCTGCCGACTCCAGCGTTCTCACCGAAGTCGTTCCGCCCGCGATAATTCTGCCGCCCGCTATTTTGGTTTGATTAATCAGATCCGCAGTCTCCTGTGAAACCTGACACCACTCGCTGTGAATTTTATGTTCTTCAGGATTTTCCTCGGTCACCGGAGCAAAGGTGTCCAGGCCAACATGCAAAGTGACATAGGCAATCCTCACGCCTCTGGCTTGCAACTCACCCAATAAGCGCGGTGTGAAATGGAGTCCAGCTGTCGGCGCGGCGGCGGAACCGGGCTCCCTGGCATAGACCGTTTGATAGCGTTCGGGATCGTTCAACTTCTCGTGAATATAGGGCGGCAAGGGAACATGCCCCACTTTGGCAAAATAGGACTCGATCGGTTCCGAAAATTTGATCAATCGTTCCGAACCCTCGAGAACTGCCATTATCTTAGTTTCTGGTCCATTCTCCACTTTTACCATCTTGCCTACGCGCAAACCCTTTCCTCCAACCAAAGCTTCCCAGGTCAAGTCATCGCGGCGGCGCAGGAGCAGTAGTTCCACGCGCCCGCCTGTTTCCTTGCGGGCATAAATCCGCGCTGGGATGACGCGCGTCTGATTCAAAACCAGTAAATCCCCCACTTTGAAGTAATCGGTAATTTCGCGAAAGATGCGGTGTTCGAGTTCTCCTGTATCGCGATGCAAAACCAACAAGCGCGAAGAATTGCGCGGCTCAGCGGGAGTCTGCGCGATGGAAGATTCAGGGAGATGGTAGTCGAAGTCGGAGGTTTTCATCAAATAACAGCGTTTGATTCCTTGTCGGGATACATACTCCGCCGCTCTGCGGCGAAAAGTTCTTACGGGGTTGGGATCTTTGATACCCCGTCCGCTTGCGGCGGGGTAATCCATTGAGATGTATTTCGTTACGCATCATTCGATCAGAGAAACGATACCAGACTTTCCTCTTTCCTGTCAGGTGATCCTGCAAATTCCACTCAGGCGACGTTTTCCCATGAATAAGCTGAATAAGATCGGACACCAGGTTTAATGACTTCAACGATAACGAGAATATGATAATGGTTTGGAAGCATCACCCACCCTATGATCTCAGCTTTGATTTCCCTGAATCCGCGCAATAGAAACTCCTGAAATTCAGTTCTTCGCTCAGGAGATATCAAAACCGCCTTGTGTTCAAAATTTGCGGCAGTCAGTAAATATGTTCCCTTTTCACGGAATGGATGCGGCGGTGCATGAAGCGGATATCCCTGTTGTTTGCGGAACTCAACGATTTCTTCGCGTTCTTTTGGAGATAGTTTTCTATATTCGTAAGGCATGGTTTCGTAGCATAGTTCCGTAGTAACCGCTTTAGCGGTTCGAAAATGGAATACAACTCTGTAGTAACGGCTTCAGCCGTTTCCCCAAAAGCGACTAAAGTCGCGACTACGAATTAAATCGCGGGGCTCAGCATTATTGAGGCGATTGGTAGGTCAGCTGACATTGCTATCAATACACCAACGGGATCAACCTCCACGTGTGCTTACGATACTCAGCATAATCAGGATACGCATTCGCCAGCATCTTTTCTTCACTCTGAATGCGATAGACATAAACGCCAAGAAAAACGGCCAATACAAACAACAAGATGATTCCATTTGTAGTCGAGGCCGCCACACCAACCCAGATGAGAATCGAACCAAGATACCCCGGATGACGGATCAAACGATAAGGTCCAGTGCGAACGATGGTCTGGCTTTCGCTCACTTTCAGCGTGCGCGTATAAAACCTGCCTAGCACACTCATGGACCAGATGCGAAATCCCAGGCCCAGCAAGGCAATGATGATTCCCAGCCAATCCATCCAATGCGGTAATAAGGCGATGTTTAATTTATTGAGAGGCGAGGCAACCAACAGAGCGATCCCACAAACGATGTAAGCCATCACGATCAACACCGTGCTCGATCCGTCAAACTTACCTGCCTGCCAGGATTTTGCTTCTCTTCCTCTGCGAAGAACAAGCTCCATGAAAAAGAAACCAACGACCACCAGAATACCAAAAATATTAATAAGCACGGCACAGTTTCCTATTTGCGAAAGAGTCGGATGACGATATTTAAAACGATCGTCAAAAGGAGGGATAGCACAATCGAAGTCACAACCGGAAAGTAGAACGAGCCGTTCTTACCTTCGATATGAATATCGCCCGGAAGCCGTCCCAGCGGAATCCCAAATTTCGTGGCCAGATACACTCCCCCACCGATAAGAAATAAAATCGCTCCCCCGATCATTAAATATCGAGCAATATTTTCCATTTACTGACTGCTTATCGTTTCAATCTGTGTCAGGCTCACAGCCGTGCCTTTACGCAGCGACATGGGAATCTCGGCAATCGCATCGGTGTGCTCAACCAGTCTACGGATCTCTTCTTCACCCGCCTGCGCGGTCACTTTGATGGTACATTTCACGTTGGTAGCAGGTTCGCCGGCTGCCATGAAATCCCCATCCACGTCCACCTCGACGTTATCCACAACGATACCAAGCTTTTTCGCTTCTCTATAAATATCATTGCAATAACAGGTCGCGATCGCCAGGAATAGAATCTCGCCCCCGCTGATGCTCGAACCGAATCCACGATGCTGTGGCGGAACATTTAATACATTGGTCTCCTCCCCTTTTTTCATCACCACATCGAGCTTTCCGGCGACATTGTGCAGGCTGGCGCTATATTTCATCCGGGTCTCCAAGTTACACTTTATTCAACTGTCTAAAATTAAGCTTTCAATTTCACGCAGCACATCTTCTAATGAAGGAACATCCGAATTCATCACGCCATTTATTCCATGTTTATGATGCGGAAATGTAGGCACTGACTTATGATGCGCTGTATTGTCATACCGAAAGATCAAGGTACCGTCCACTTTTTGATAGTGGTATGCATACATGACCCTTTCAACAGGCAATCGCATATCAATCAATTCACGAAAAAACAATAGGGAGGCACCCTCCTCAAAACTTACTTCGCCACGAATAAATCCAACTAACTCCCCGCGTTTTTCAAGACTTACATCAGGTGATTGGACAAATGGCAGGCTGGCAAGCAAATCCAGAATAGACTAAAAATACTCCACAATCAATTTTTGCCTCGCTGAGCGATTGATACTGCGACTCAAGCAAACGCAAGGCAGCAAGCTCCATATTCCAATCTATGGTTTCCAGAGTTTCCTCAAGACTGCCATCGCCCAACTTTTTTTCAAATTCCGCGGAAGTCATACCGGCTTTCTTTTCGAAATCAGCGATATGTTCCCTCGTGCGGTTGATGCCGTGTTGCAAGGACTTCAACTGGTTATGGATCGCCAACTCCACCAGTGGTTTGATTGATTCCTGTGCATTTGATTTGATCACAATTTCCTGTAACATGACAACTTCCTTTCGCATCAGGACAATTATAAATCCCTATAACAACCGTGGCTGGCCTTCGTCGCGGTATTCCACATTCAAATGTTGGTAGGCGGACTTGGTGGCGACGCGTCCCTGCGGCGTGCGGTCCAAAAATCCGAGCTGCAGGAGATACGGCTCGACCACATCCATGATGGTGTCCTGCTCTTCGCTGATGGAGGCGGCGATCGTGTTCAAACCTACAGGACCACCGTTATATTTTTCAATGATTGTTTTCAGCACGCGGCGATCGACATCATCCAGGCCAAGTGGGTCCACCTGCAGGAGATCCAACGCGTCTTTCGCCACCCCAGCTGTTACCGTTCCATCGGCACGCACCTGGGCGTAATCGCGGACGCGTCGCAGCAGACGCAGGGCGACACGCGGAGTCCCGCGCGCCCGCCGCGCGATCTCTTCCACGCCACCGGGTTGGACCTCGACCTTTAGCATATTTGCGGCCCGCGAGACAATCGCCTGCATTGCCTTGAGGTCATAGTAGTCCAGGCGATAAACTGCACCAAAACGCGCCCGCAGCGGGGCGGTAACGAGGGCCAGACGGGTCGTCGCGCCGACCACGGTAAAGCGCGGCAGCTTGAGGCGGATGGAACGAGCCGAAGGTCCTTTGCCGATGACAATATCCAGCGCGAAATCTTCCATCGCTGGATATAACACCTCTTCGACGACGCGTCCCAAGCGATGGACTTCATCGATAAACAGCACATCGCCGGCACGCAGATTGGTCAGGATGGCGGCCAAATCACCGGCACGCTCGATGGCGGGACCTGCGGTCACTTTGACACTGACGCCCATTTCGTTCGCCAGCACATGTGCGAGCGTGGTTTTTCCCAAGCCTGGAGGGCCGTAAAATAAAACATGATCCAGGGCTTCTTCGCGCTGGCGCGCCGCCGCGATCAGAATGGCAAGATTCTCCTTGACCTGATCCTGCCCGATCAGGTCGGCTAATTTTTGCGGTCGCAGCGCGTTATCGACGCGATCATCCGGCTTGGATTCGGGATCCAGGGGACGAGGCCGCTTGGCACCCGAAGGAGGTGACGAAGAATTTGTGGTCATATGTTCGATTATACCGTTTCAAAGGTCCTTGCGAACGTTCTCCGTGAAGTAATCCCCAAAATGGATGATGCCACATTCTTAAGATAGAGTTTCCCGCTAATTGGGAGTTTGCTTTGCCGGTGCCTCATCTATGGGCTTCGCCGCTCCGCTCAGCGCGAATGGGCTCGCAACGACAGCATTCCCTGTAAATCAAGCAGGGATGACATTTCGATCATCCCTGCTTTTACTTCACAGGATTATCTGTAAACGAAATACTTTCTAATCGTTGGCCAGGGGTTGAAAAGTGGCTTCCACCGTCATCCCCCACTTGACGCGGGGATCGATGTCATCCATCTGAACTTTCACCTGATATAGAATGTCCCCGCCCTGAGTGGTAAAAGCCTGACTGATCGTATTGACCGTGCCTGTCATTTCGATGTCAGGCAGGGCATCCGCCACAATCTGAACTTTCTGTTCCTTGGCAACATCCACGATTTCGAGCTCGGTCAGGTCACTGGTTTCCACGTACCAGGCACTGGTATCGGCCACCTTGACAGCCCACATCCCCGGGCTCAGCTGTTCACCGACCGCCACGTTGATATCCATAATTTCGCCATTAAACGGAGCGGTGATCTCAAACGCCGCCACGCCTGCCTCCGCCGCATTCAGGCGCGCTTGGAGCAGCGCCAGTTGCTTTGTATCCGGACCATCCTTCGTACGATCGTAGACGCGTTGCGCTTCGTCCAATTGTGCCTGCTTAAGATCCAGGTCAGCCTGCGCATCGGCGATGCTCTCATCATCGCCTTTATCTACTTTCACTTTCTTGAGCACCGGAATCCTTTTTGTTTTTCCCGGTAAATATATATACTTGAAAGAAATCTTATAGTACTTGTATGGCTTGAAGAGGGAATCGTAATAATCCTGAGCCTTATCGCGTGCTTCTTCAGCATCATCTATAGCGATCACAGCCTGAGCTCGCGCCTCATCCTGCATTTCCTGCAGATCATCAAATGCCTGCTGAGCGCTGATCAATTCAAGCTGGGCGGCAGTATAGGCAGGATCCGATTCGTCGCCCAAACGTGCCAACAGCTGGCCTTCCCTGATTTTATCGCCTACCTTCACAGATACTTGTGTCACGGTACCGCCGCCTTGAAAGCTTAGCGAGGCGTCGCGCGCCGGGACAAAATGTCCTTCCGCAATGACGGCGTCCGGGGAAACCCCAGTATCGGTGGCGACGGCGGTTCCCGACGCCCCATTTTGCGAAGTGGCGGCCTGCTGATTCCCACAGGCAGTCAACACGACTGCCAAAGCTGTAACAAATATGATTGATGTATAGAATGTCTTCTTCATTGTTTTATTTCCTTGAATTTTGCGCTGGTCGAGTAGCCCGAAGCGTTCTTTGGCCAAGGGCATATCGAGACCAACAGGAACCAAACTCCTAAACGATGAACTTACTCGTACGCCAGGACTTCACGAATCGTCAAACGCGCAGCGTTACGCGCGGGCAAAATACTCGCCACCGTGGATAACAGCAGGACAAGCGCCAACCAAATGGCATAGCCCAGGTACGTGAAGACAACAGTGATGGGTGTCTGGAAGATTGCCAGGCTTACGATTGTTGAAAGCCCATACGTAAACGGAATGGATAAAATGATCGCCAGCCCAAAAGAGATCATACCTATTACCAGGCCCTCGGCAATGACGGTTCGCATCACTGCACGGTCATCCGCGCCGATCGCGCGCATAATACCGATCTCGCGCGTGCGTTCCAGCACATTCATGCCCATCGTGCCGGTCAGGCCCATCGAGCCGACAATGGCCGTCAGCACCGCCATGATCAACAGGAACACGACCAAAATGTCGAGGCTTTCCACAGCCGTATCCAGCGATGCGCTGCCGGCTTCAGCGAGGCGCAATTTATAGCCCTTGTCACGCAAATATTGGTCCAATTCCTCGGCCTTTGCATCTTGATAAGCGCGGCCATGTTGTTGTGTCACGATCCTGTAAGAAGAGGAACGATTCGCCTGGTTATTCATTTCCGAAATATATTCAAAGGGTGCATAACCAAGAACACCCTGCTGATCGACAAACTTGAAGATGCCGACGATTTGCCAAACCTCATCGCGTCCATTGATGCGCATGTTGACAAAGTCACCTGCCTTCAAACCTGGGAACGATTTCCGCAGGCCTTCGCTCACTGCCATTTTCCTTACATCGTCGGGGCGCAGCCAACGTCCATCCACCAGGAGCGGCTGGACCAATTTACTGTTGGCAGGCGGGGCCAACAGGCTGATATTCTCGACCACATTTTTCTGGTCGTCCATGAGTTCACCGCTTGCGAACTGCCAGCCTTCGATCTGCATCACGCCATCCACATGCATCACGGCGTTCTCAACCTCTTTCAGGCGATATGCCCGATCGAAGTCCAGCGTCACATCCGCACGGAAATATTTTCCAATCTGTCCAATGTAATCATGCAAAGTCACGCGCACGTTGAAGACCGAGATGAAGATCGCGCCGCCCATCGTCAACGTAAACAATGTCAAGATCAGACGACTCTTCCTGCGGAATGTATTTCTCAAGGATATGATGAACGGGCGCGGAATATGGATGCCGCGCCCCGCCAGCAGACGTGTCACTTTAACCTGAGCCCAATCAAACCAGGAAAGACGCATCTCACCGTCTTTGAATTGAATCTCATCCTCAGCCAGATCCCCGCTGAGAGCTCTTAACACCGTAATGCGCGAACCATTGATAACAGGCATAAGTCCCACGATCAAGGGAACGAACAGCCCCACAGCTATTTGAACAACAAACGCCATCGGCACAATACGATAGCCCAACAGATTAAAACTCAACGTGCTGGCGATGTACTCGGCAAGCGCGTACGCCCCCAAGCCACCAAAGGGAACGGCAAGCGCAAGGGCAATCACACCAAACGACATAATGAGCGTTATGTACATGCGGAAGACCTGCTTGCGTTGGCCGCCCACCAATTTGATCACGCCGATATAACGCAAGTGTTGGTTCAGTAATGCACTCAATGTGTTCGCGATCAACGAACTGGACAATAAGACGATCAGGATGCCCAACGCCAGCAAAATTCCCAGCACGGCATTGATCGTGCTGGCAAGCGGATGTTGATGTGTCTCGGAATACCGGGAACGAATGACTGTCACATCACTTTTCTCGATCTTATCTTTCACATCCGCGCCTACTTCGTGAATATGAAGAGAATCATCATCGTTATCCTCAACGGTCACATAGGCACGATTGTACAGTTTCGGTTGTCCCAGGTACTGCAAGGTATCCGTGGTGACATAAGCAAACGGATCAGCGAGAAAATCACCCGCGCCAGCCGCCGTGTCCTGCACAATACCCACGACAGGCATCGTCTTGGTGGAACCGTCGGGTAGTTGAAATTCAAGTTGCCCGCCCACCCCAACAGCCAGGTCTTGAAGCGCATCCTGTTCCAGAAGAACCTGGCGCTTATTAGGTGCGGTGGCTCCCGCAATGGGCTTCAACAAGTCAATGGTATTGTCTGCAAAGCTTTCGAAGGCAATTACATCGACGGTTGTCCATTTTTGAGACCCGGGTGCGCGCACACGCATGTTGAACACACGCCGCGCTTCTGCGTTCTTCACATTTCGTTGATTTTGAAGGGATGACAGCACATCCTCGTCGAAATCCGTTGTGCGCATTTCGATATTCGCAGGTTGATTCGCCGCGTACGAGACGCTCATGTCATTGGAAATGATCTGATACGCGCCCGCGATCACGCCAATGGAAAAGACACCCACCGCGATGGAAAAGACCACCAACAATGTGCGTCCTTTGTTATCGATCAGATCATGAATTACTTTTCGCCAACGTGGTTTCATAATTTGCTTTCAACGCTGGTTAAAAGATACTGCTCGTTCCCTCACAGCTATTTAACCAGTTCTCCCCTTCTACCATCCGAGATTAACAAGCCATCGGCGATGACCAGATTACGTGTGGTGCGTGAGGTCAGTGAGGGATCGTGAGTCACCATTAAAACGGTCTTGCCTTTCTGCGACAATTCCTCAAACAGGTCAATGATGGTATTGGCTGATTTCGAATCCAGATTCCCGGTTGGTTCATCGGCCACCAATAATGGGGGATCACAGGCCATGGCACGGGCAATGGCGGCGAGTTGTTGTTGACCGGTGGAGACCAGCACCGGTAATTTATTCGCAAATTTTTCCAGGCCAACCAGGTTGAGCATCTCCAGGGCACGTCCCGGGCGTTCATCGAAGTCATACAACTCGGCGAAATCCATCGAGAGCATTACGTTCTCCAACAGGGTCAGCATGGGCAATAATTGAAAAAACTGAAAGACAATCCCCAGGTTTCTTCCGCGCCACTTTGAGCGGGCGCTCTCTGTTACACCGGTGTAAATATCCGTGCCAGCGATCACCACACGTCCCTGGGTGGGATGATCGATGCCGGTGATCATGTTCAGCAGCGTGGACTTGCCACTCCCCGATTTGCCGACAATCGAAACAAACTCACCGCGGTTGATAGTCAGGTCCACGCCCTTTAGCGCGGTGAATTCCCCGGCCGCATTCTTGAACGTCTTGACCACGCCATGTAGATCGATCATCGCCTCGGGTGAGGACATCGCGTGTTGCATGAGATCAGCCTTCGGCTTGGTCTGAAGCGCCTTCATAAGACAGGCTTCCCTTCCACCACCGGAGCCGAAAGCATTGCCTGTCGATTGCCATTGCTCGCTCCGTTCAAAGAGTCCAACTCACCATCGGTAATACCCAGCGTGCGGGTAAAGTGCGGTGCAAACGACTGATCATGCGTAACCATGAGAATCGTTTTTCCCTGGTCGTTCACCAGATGTTTAAAGAGTTCAAAGACATGCTCAGCAGTAACCGAATCAAGACTGCCTGTCGGTTCATCCGCCACAAGAATGGGCGGATCGTTTGCCAGGGCGCGCGCAATGGCAACACGTTGCTGCTGTCCACCGGAAATGTAGGCGGGCAGCTTGTTCGCATGCTCTTCGATCTCGACCAGACGGAGCAATTCCAAGGCGCGCGCCCGCGATCGTTTTGGACTGAACGTACCACAGAGATCCATGGGCAGCGTGATGTTTTCCACCAAAGTGAGCATGGGCAAAAGTTGAAAGGACTGGAAGATCACGCCCAGGGTTTGCCCGCGCCATAAGGCAACCTGGTCCTCGTTCATCGCATGCACGGATACAGGTGAACCGTTTGAATGAATGAGCACTTCGCCGGAAGTCAGATGATCGACCGCGGTAATCATGTTCAGCAAAGTGGATTTTCCGGCACCGGACTTGCCAATAATACCGATGAACTCGCCTCGCTCCACCTGCATGTTGATCCTTTTGAGCGCCGTGAATTCCCCTGCCGCGGTGGCATACACTTTTACCACATCGCGCATTTCGATCAAGGGTTGTGATGATGAGTTAGGTGACATATGAGATTCTGGAAGCAAAATTTCTAAAGTGTCCCCAAAGGGAGGCTTATTGATTTAGACATACAAAAACGGTCGCCGGGGCAACCGTTTGGAATACGTGCCGTACAAAATCATTTTACCCCATCCGACACTTGTGACGCATTTCCTAATTTTACACTTATGTTAACTCGGCTCCACTTTTACAAATACTCTGTCTTTCATTGCCCGCTTAATATCCTCAGCATTTGGCCTTGATGATCCTTGCGAATACCGATCCCGCGCAGACCTGGAAAGTTGATGAACGTGGTCGAACAGACGCGCTTCAACCGCCTTTTCATTCAACTCCGCTTTCGCCGCCGCTTTAACCGCCCCGCCTCTCAACAATAAAGAGACACTCGCGCCATTCTTTGAGTTGCGCCACCATGTCCGGTCTCGCTTGGAAATAACCCATGGCAGCCATCCTCACAATAATCATTCACGGGGGTTGACTGTTACCTTGCACTGCCACAATCCGTCACCTTAATCAACATGGTATTACCGAGAAAGATACGGAAAGGAGTGCGCACTAAAAAACTTTACGAAATCATTTCCGATCATTCCACCACGCCATACATTTGATCCGGTTTGAGGATGTCGGGGAAACGCCGTCGCAGCGCCATGCGCGCGCAGTAACACAGGTGACAGGCGTCGGCGTAGGAAGCTTCGTGTGGAAGGTTGTATTCCGTGACCAACGCGGCGGGGCCGCCTTCCAGAAGGGGGCCGCAAATGGAATGTGCATCCGCATCGTACTCCTCACAAATCTGTTTCAACGACTTTTCGAACAAGTTGCCAATCACCACGCCCTGACAAATATGAATATTACCGAGAGGATCGAGATGGACGCGCCCTGGGTCGCGCAAATCCTCATGTGGACAGGATACGAATCCTTCCCAGGGATGGTGGCTTGCCGTTTCGACCAGTTTTTCCGCCGCCCGGCCGCGATACAGGACCGCACTCCCTTCTTCAATTTGACCGCGGGATTGGCGTACCCCTTTGTCTACCTCAGGACGCGCAATGCTGATCATACCGGTTGGAATCTTCAGCAGTCGCGCCGCAGCCAGGGCGTTACGCGGGTGTTTGCCAGAATATTCATTGCAGTGAAAGGTATCATTGCTCACCGTGAAATCTGTCAGTAACCCGGCAAAAGGCCGCAGCCATTCTTCTGCATCTGCGATTGAGTTAGCCCAATAGGCATTGGAGACAATCCCCACAGAAAAGCCCATGTCTGCGCCCTTGCGAACGGCCCGCAGTAACACTGCATAATATAAAAAGGGCTCGCCGCCTTCAAAATAGATCGAAGTAACGCCTGCCTCTTTGGCCTCTTGAAGAATTTGTTCCACCCGCTCGAATGTAAGTACTCCCATCTGCCACGGACTCCCCCACACAAAGCAATGGTCGCACTCGTACGTACATTGATACGTCAACAAGATATGCAGGCCTTCGAGTTTCATGGCGGCCTCCTTTTCCCCTCTAACTGTACGCAAAACATATGCCCGCGTCATGGGTCAAACATCATGGAAAAGTCATTCTGATAGTCATGCTTCCAGACTTGTGCCAAATCTCATCGTAATAATCAACAAAGAATGGATTTCGGAGAGGCAAATCATGGGTCAAAAATCTTCATCAAGGCTATAATAAAGTAACCCGATCTGGAGGAGAAATGTCCAACGTATTCGCATCCACACACCCGCTCGTTGCCCACAAACTCTCGCGCCTGCGAGATAAAAGAACCGAACCCAAGAAATTTCGCGAACTGGTGCGCGAGATCGCCGCGCTGCTGGCCTATGAAGCAACCATGGATCTGGCAGTCACGCCGCGTGAATTGGAAACACCGCTCGCCCAGATGGCCGGCTCCGAACTCAAGGAGAAGATTGGCCTGGTGCCCATCCTGCGTGCGGGACTGGGCATGGTCGAAGGCGTGTGGGGGCTGATGCCCAGTGCTGAGGTCTGGCACATCGGTCTGTACCGCGACGAACATACTTTACGACCGGTCGAATATTACAATAAACTGCCGCTCGAACCCACCGTTTCCGTGTGTCTCATCCTTGATCCCATGCTGGCGACCGGCGGCTCGGCGACAGCCACCGCGGATGTATTGAAAAAATGGGGAGTCAAGAAGATCAAGTTTGTGGGCCTGATTGCCGCACCCGAGGGAATCCAGGCCATGCAGCAACAGCACCCGGACATTCCCATTTACATCGCCGCCATTGACGATCATCTCAACGAGCGCGCCTACATTGTGCCAGGACTTGGAGACGCGGGAGACCGTCAATTTGGAACGGGATAGTCCATGGCACTGAACATCAGCGCGCTAAATGCGTTTATCATTCGGTCCAAAGCTAGGACCTATGTTGGAGATGGTGAACATGTGACTCCGAGCAGATCCGGGTCACATGACTTGCGCTTCTCGGATGGCGAGTGGGCTTATCATGATAGTTATTTCGGAGGCAGTGACTTTATCGGCGAGGAAGTTGTTTATTTTGCCGGGAAGCCCGTCTGGGCGATGAACTATTACGGCCGCATCCTGCGCGATGATCTGCTCACCGCCGCGCAAGCCGGGAAGATGATCAAAGCCAGCCTCTCACGCATGTACATCGCGGGTCGCTTCCTGGGAGGCTTCGAATACAAGGAAAACGATCTGTCTTACGTGGATGCCAGTGAAGGCGACGTGAACTCCTTCCATGGCCGTGAACTGATTCGCCGCGGAGTAGAGATCGCTTATGAACTGATCTATCACGGCGGGCTGATCAAAGAATGAAGGCAGGCAAATAGAGGTGCAATGGCATATAACTTTAAATTGGCCGAGCGAATTTGCTCCCAATTGAACGCTGTTCCTTTCGTCGAAAAGAAAATGTTTGGAGGTGTGGGTTTCCTGGTAAACGGGAATTTGGCGTGTGGAGTCCATAAGGAGAACATGATAGTGCGCGTCGGGCCCGAGAAGCGCGACAAACTCCTGAAGAGACCGCACACAAAAATTTTCGACCTCACAGGCAGACCCATGAAAGGCTGGCTGATGGTGGAAGCTGATGGATGCAAAACTTCAAAACAAGTTGGTTCCTGGGTCAAGGCAGGTGTCGAATTTGCTTTGACACTTCCAGCGAAATAAAATAATTTGATATGAAAGCGATGGTATTACGAGAGATCACTTCTCTCAAACAGAATTCGACACCTCTTTTGTTGGAGGAAATGCCGGAGCCCGAACTGAATGAGGGTGAAGTTTTAATTCACGTGGCGCGCTGCGGAGTTTGTCACACCGAATTGGATGAAATCGAAGGGAGAATACGGCCCGCACACCTGCCTGTGATTTTGGGTCATCAAGTGGTGGGAACGATTGAAGAAAGTAGTGGCGACTTTAGTCGCTCAACAACGACTGAAGTCGTTACTACGGTTACTACTGGTCAGCGCGTGGGCGTGGCATGGATTGCCTCTGCCTGCGGACATTGTCAATATTGCCGATCAGGACAGGAAAATCTCTGTCCCGATTTCAAAGCGACAGGACGCGATATAAACGGCGGCTATGCCGAATACATGAAAATCCGTGCGGATTTTGTGCATCCCATCCCTGATTCGATTTCCGATTCCGAGGCCGCGCCCTTGCTTTGCGCGGGTGCCGTCGGTTATCGCGCCTTGAAGTTATGCAATCTGCGTGATGGGCAAAACTTGGGCCTGATGGGCTTCGGCGGCTCGAATCATATCGTCTTGAAAACCGCCAGGTATCAATATCCCAATTCAGGAATATTTGTGTTCAGCAGAAATCCCGATGAAAGAGAATTCGCTCTATCCCTGGGCGCGGCCTGGGCTGGCGCTATCGATGAGGCGCCGCCGGAGGAAATGGACGCGGTGCTCGATACGACCCCGGTCTGGCTGCCGATCACCGAGGGACTGAAACATCTGAATCCGGGAGGACGCGTCGTGGTCAATGCCATTCGCAAAATCGAAGCCGATAAGGAAGTCCTGCTGAAATTGGATTATCCCTCACAGTTGTGGATGGAGAAGGAAATCAAATCCGTGGCGAATGTCACGCGTGCAGACGTGCGTGAGTTCCTGGCATTGGCTGCAGAGGCAAATATCAAACCTGACTTTCAGGAATATGATTTGGAAGATGCCAATCAGGCACTGCTGGAATTAACACAGGGAAAAATTCGCGGCGGCAAAGTATTGTGGGTATGACCATCCAAAAAGACCCCGAACGGAACGAGACAAAATATCTGCATCAGCTTAGCGACTTCGCCGGCAAACGCGTCCTGGAAGTCGGCTGCGGCGAAGGACGCTTAACCTGGAAATACGCCAAAGAGACAAGCTCCACTATTGGCATCGATCTAGACGCCGAGGCAGTGCGCGTGGCAACGCTAGACCGTCCGTTCGACCTGGAAAGTAAAGTTCACTTCGCAAGAGCGGAATCTGAATACCAGCCTTTTTCCAAGGAAACCTTTGACATTGCTTTGCTGGCATGGTCACTGTGATGCATCGAGCATGAGGGTATGGTTCATGCCCTGAATGAGATTTGACGCGTGCTCAGGCCAAACGGCATCCTGGTTGACCTGCGTCCCGTTTTGGCCCGCTGGCCCATTGAAGTGATCTCTGCGCGTGAGACTCGCCAAACCGGACGCATGCTGGATTTTCCTCTGGGACTGGCAGACGACGCAGCAGCCAATCGCGCCATGGTGGAGGCCGAAGGAAAAGGATGGTTCATCCGTGAGCAGGAAGATTTCTTTTCATTTTATTATTCCTGGGACTCATCCAGTGAACTGGAAGAATGGATCGAGGCCGAGTGGCAGGGCTTCATCGATATGGATGAGGAAACCAAACGCGCCACGCGTTCAGCCTGGGCCGTGGGAGACGCGGACAGCCGCGTGCGCCTGGGCGTGAAGATGTTGATTACGAGGTGGAAAAAGTTATAGGCGCAGGCCCGATTTCGTATCGAAAAAATACAAATGCTCGGGGTCGATCTGAACATGGACCAGTTGCTCACGATAAAGTTTGACGTCCATGGGACAGGTGCTTGAAAAAGTGAATTCCCCCAGACGAAGATAAACGATTTGCAGATGATGAACGAAATCGGATTCGAACATCTCGACCTCCGCCCGAAACTGAATCCCATTTCCAGACGGAGCTCCCGCCGATACGTTCACCGCTTCCCGCCGCATCCCCAGAGTGATGGGCTGTCCATTCTCGACGCGCGCAATGAGATGCCTGGGGAGGAGAAAAGCATAATCGTTCAGCATCAACCTTCCGTCTGAGATCGAACCGCCGGAAAGTAAATCCATCGGCGGCAATCCCAAAAATCCTGCCACAAAGGTGCTGGCCGGGTTTTCCGTCAAATCCTGATGGGTGCCCACTTGCTCGATGCGACCAGCGTGCATCACTACGATCTGATCCGCCAGGGCAACCGCTTCCACTTGATCGTGCGTGACATACAAACTTGTGATCGCAAAGCGATGCAGCAAACGTTTGATCTCGGTGCGCGTCTGCACGCGTAGTTTCGCATCCAGGCTGGAAAGCGGTTCATCCAAAAGGAAAAGCCGCGGTCTACGGACGATGGCGCGTGCAATCGCCACGCGTTGTTTCTCCCCGCCCGAAAGTGTGCCGGGTTTACGCGGCAACAATTCATCGAAGCCGATGCCCATCAACTCGGAGGTATAACGAATGCGCTCCTTCGTTTCCTCATCGTCGATCTTGTGCATCTTGAAGAAAAAAGACAGATTGCCCTGATTATTGAAATTCGGGTACAGCGCATAATTCTGGAAGACCATGCCAATATAGCGATCTTTGGGTGGGACGTTTTGCACATCCTCCCCATCGTATAGCACCTGTCCGGAATAATCATTGGCAATCCCGGCCACCACACGCAGCAACGTACTCTTGCCACACCCGGAAGGACCAACCACCACAAAAGTCTGTCCATCAGGGATGATTAAATTCACATCGTCAAGGGCGCGGATGCCCTTTCTGGTTTCGACCGGTAAATCCTCCTGAACCTGTTCTCGCCTGATTTCAAACAACTGACTGGCAGGATCACGCAAAGGGGCGGAGTAGCTCAAGCTGACATGACGAAGTTGAATCGTTGCCATAATTTTCTGGAGGTATTGTATCATTGGCAAATAGCGAATAATGGACAAGGATTACAGGTTGAGAACTCGTTCGATTAAGGGGAGGAAATGCTATACTTGGCAAAAGATGGATCGAGAATATGTTGTTGCGAATTGACTCTTTCGAGGAGCCATGGCAGAGAAGAAACCAATTTCCACCGACCAGACTGACGCGAACATCAAGGAAGTACTGCACTTGCTCTCCGAGACTCCGGGGCAATTGGAAAGATTGAGCCAGGGATTATCGGATCAGCAATACCGTGAACCACTCGGCATGGGAGAACGTTCCTTCATGGAGGCACTGACACATATCATCAATTGTGAAGCGCTGACCGCCGAGTTGATTTATCTAGCTTTGCTTGCGAAAGAGCCGTTGTTGGTCAGTATTCATGCTGAACGGGACCTGGGCAGGCTGCTCCGTTTTGACCAGTTGAATTTCAGCGAATTGATGACCTATTTCAACATCCGCCGCAAGGTCTTATTGAGCGTGCTCGAACCCCTCACACCGGCGAAATGGTCAAGGTGTGTTCAGGAAGAGAAAAAGCAACGCAAAGAATTGGTTTACTGGCGGGCACGCGGACAGGCTTTGCACGAATTGGAACATCTACAAGATCTTGAGAAAAAGCTGAACAAAAAATCTTGGAAGTGAGGTTTAACATGTTGGACACATATCATTTATCAATCACAGAACTGGAAGCAGGCATGGAGCATATCCGGCAGGCGCCCAAGGACGCGGGAACCGTACGCCTCATCGTACGCCGCCCGCAGGTGGATGAAAGAGAGATCATCGACTAAGGGGAGCTCACAACGGAGGACGGGTTGGTTGGCGATTTATGGAAACAGCGCGCCATCGAACGCGCCAAGGGCGGATCAATCAATGCCGAAGCCCAGGTGACGGTGATGAACGCCCGGGCGGCTGCACTGGTCGCGCAAAGTGAAGACCGCTGGTCACTGGCAGGAGATCAACTCTACGTGGATTTTGATCTCAGCAATGATCATCTTCCCCCGGGCACACAGCTCGCCATCGGTTCAGCCATCCTCGAAGTCTCTGCCAAACCCCATACCGGCTGCGATAAGTTTTCGTCCCGGTTCGGCCTCGAAGCGCTGAAGTTCGTCAACTCGCCGGAAGGGAAACGCCTACATTTGAGAGGCATCAATACGAGAGTCGTCCAGGCAGGGACGATTCGCCTGGGAGACGCGGTGAAAAAAGTTTCCCCATAAAACTTAATGGTGATAAGTGATTTAGCGATAAGGATTTCCCAAAATAACGACCGCCTTAAATATCATAGGCAAAAAGAATACGATGCAAATCAGGCCTTTTGAACCCCGGGACGAAGAACAAGTCATTGCGCTTTGGAAGGAATGCAATCTCGTCGTGCCCTGGAACGACCCGCAGAAAGACATTCAAAGAAAACTGAAGGTCAATCCGGAATTGTTTCTTGTAGGTATGGAAGAAAACCAAATCGTGGCAGCCATCATGGGCGGATATGAAGGGCATCGCGGCTGGGTCAATTATCTGGCGGTATCTCCGTCTCATCAGAGAAAAGGATATGGACGTCAAATGATGGACGCCGTGGAGGATAAACTCAAGGCGATGGGCTGTGCCAAGATCAATTTGCAGGTACGTGAGACCAATCTCGCCGTCGTGGAGTTTTACAAAGCGATCGGTTATTCGCTGGATCATGTTATCGGTATGGGAAAGAGATTGGAGAATGATCATTAAGGACGGGATTGGCAAATGAATTTAAGTCCTCTGCATTGGAATACATTACGCGCCTTGATGAATCGCATTATCCCGGCGGACAACTTCCCGGATGCCTGGAAGGCCGGCGTGGGTGATTATCTGACGCGTCAGTTCGCGCACGACTTGAGTCCCCAACTGGAAACATATCGCGCCGGACTGGAAGCGCTGGAAGCAGAAGCGCGCGCCTTCACTGGGAAAAGTTTCAGTGAATTGGAGACAGCCGCGGAGGATGAGATTTTGAGTTGCCTGGAAACCGGTCAGGTTGCGTTATCCTGGCAGGTTGATCCGGCCAAATTCTTTCACATGGTCATCGAGCATGTGATGGAGGGTTATTACAGTGATCCCGAGAACGGCGGTAATCGCGATGCCATCGCCTGGCGCATGATCGGATTTGAGGGGCGCACATGACGCGCTACGATGTGATCATTGTCGGCGCGGGCGCGGGTGGCGGAGTCGCGGCCGGCGTATTGGCAGAGGCGGGGAAACGCGTCCTATTGTTGGAGCGCGGGACCAAGCTGTCGTTTGAGGATGATCCGTATGATCACCTCCGGCATCAACGCTTCTCGCGTTACGGTCATAACGCCGGGCCGGACTTGACAGGGAATCCGCGTGTGACAGTGGATGCAGGAGGAAAAGAACGCATCGTTCAGCCTCATGAAGATGGATACCAAAATAATGCAGCAGTAGTTGGCGGCGGGACGCGCGTCTATGGCGCGCAGGCCTGGAGGTTTCTGCCGCAGGATTTCCGCATGGCGAGTTTGTACGGAATACCGGAAGGCAGTTCGCTGGCCGATTGGCCCATCACTTACGAAGAGCTTGAGCCTTATTACGAACGCGCCGAATGGGAGATCGGTGTGGCCGGAGATGGTGAGGTCAGCGCGCGTCACTGGGAACGAAATACAGGTTTCCCCATGCCGCCGCTGCCGGTGAATAAACAAGGCGAAGTTTTACGCCTCGGCGCCTCCAAACTGGGTTGGGAGACGATGCCCATTCCGGCGCTGATCAATACAGCTGAATACAATGACCGCCCCGCCTGCATTCAATGTCAATATTGTGTTGGCTTCACCTGTCCCGTGGATGCAAAGAACGGCACGCACAATACGCTCATCGCCCGCGCCTTGAAAACGGGAAACTGCGATCTGGTCACCAAAGCCATGGTCGCTCGCATCGATACCGATTTATCCGGTCGCGTGATCGGTGTTTCCTACTTTGATCGTGCCGGGCAAAAACAAAGCGCGCAGGCGGAAATTGTGATCTGTGCGGGCGGCGCGATCGAAACGGCGCGTCTATTGTTAAATTCACCCTCCCCGGGACACCCGCGCGGTCTGGGCAATGGATACGACCAAGTGGGACGTCACTTGCAGGGGCATTACTATCCCGCCGCGATCGGGCTGATGCCTGAACCTGTCTATGATGGGGTCGGCCCCGGCATCTCGACTGCCACGATTCAATTCAATCATGGCAACGAGAATGTCATCGGCGGTGGAATGTTGGCGGATGAATTCATCACCCTGCCGATCATCTTTTGGGCGCGTCAATTGCCGCCCGACCTGCCGCGCTGGGGCCAGGAGAACAAACGCTTCATGCGCGACAACTATAGGCGCGTAATGCGCGTCACGGGTCCGGTGCAGGAAATTCCCAGCCCCCATGCCCGCGTTACGCTCGACCTATCCGTACGAGATCGCTGGGAGATTCCTGTGGCGCGGCTCTCAGGCACAGCGCACGCGGAAAGCGTCCGCACGGCGGCCTTCATGTTCGAGCGGGCGCGCGAATGGCTGGAGGCCTCGGGCGCGCTGCGGGTATGGGGACAACCTCCGGGCTTGTATTTGAGCGCCGGTCAACATCAAGCCGGAACCTGTCGCATGGGCGATGATCCGCGCACTTCTGTTGTTGACCGCTGGGGACGCGTCCACGGGCACGATAATCTTTTCGTGGCAGATGGCTCGGTGCACGTCACCAATGGCGGGTTCAATCCCGTGCTCACGATTTTGGCGCTGGCTTTTCGCACGGCCGAACACATCGTCCAGACCTGGTAACGTCAAACGAGGAAAGGAATTCCAATGGCTGGGAAATTGAGCGCAAATCATCAGAGGATTCTGGATCGCTTTATCGGGGCCTGTAAAACGGACGAACGCCTCACTGCCGCCCTTCAGGTTGGTTCCACCGTCACAGGGACTCCTGACGAGCACTCTGATCTTGATCTATACCTCATCACGACGGATGAGGCGCATGAGGATTTCGATGCCAGCCGCGAGACTTTCATTCGGCTTTTAGGCGAACCATTGTTCAGCGAAGACTTTGACATTCCGGACATCGTCTTCGTGATCTTCGCCGATGGCTCGGAAGTGGAAATCCATTATGTGAGCGAGAGCAGGGCGAAGCAGGTTTTCCATGAACCCTTTGAAGTTTTGTTGGATAAAAAGAATATCATGGCGGGAGTGCTCTCCAAAAAGCCGGGATTCGACGAAGCCGCGCAAACCGAAAAATTACGACGACTCATTACCTGGTTCTGGCATGACTTCTCGCACTTCGTCACCGCCCTGGCGCGGGATCAACTCTGGTGGGCGCAGGGACAATTGGAAGTGCTGCGCTCCCAGTGCGTGGGTTTGGCGCGGCTGAAGAACGATTTTTCAGACCCTGAAGTGGAAGATGAAGTGTATTTCAAGATCGAAAAGGCACTGCCGGTTGAGATATTGTCTCCGCTAAAAGAAACCTATCCCCCATTTGAGAAGGACGCAATGTTAGAAGCGGCGTTTCTGCTCCTTCAGTTTTATAAAGAATTGGCAGTTCCACTGGCGAAGGCACGTGGAATTAATTACCCTGAAGAACTCGAGAAGTTAGCAGTGGAACATTTGGAGAAAGTCAGAGATTTGTAGTGTTGAGGCGATGCTATAATGTGCTCATTGAATCTTAGGTTTTGGCCGTATAAAATCCCAAATCGTTGGGATTTTATACGGACCGTCCATAAGGGATTATACAGGCTTCAGAAACGCGAGTTCGGCAGCATTACACCTATCTACGCCTTTGAGAAAATGACTATGAATTTGCTTACTACCTGTTTGTTAGTTACATCTCTTTGTGTGGATTTAGTCACGGCGATTTTTAGAAACCATTCCATTAGCAGCGCCCCAGATGATAACATTCGGGGCGCTGCTCTATGGGGAATTACGTCCACCTTCAGTTCACAACCGAAAAAGCATCAAAAAATCTCGCAGATAATTAAACGCAAAGCGGACGTCTTGCCCTCAGACGCCAATCAAGGAGGAATTCTTTGTTGCTCCTAGGCAGGTATCAATTGATAACCGAACTTTGCCGCCCGCTTCTTCATGTATTTGACCTGCTGCTGTTCATACTGCTTTTGATATTCATTCACGTTCAACGGGTCATATTCCACTTTGTACTTGAGCATTTTATAGACCATTCTGGCAATCGCATGTGCCGTTGCCACCGTCGCCTGGGCCGGTCCCAAGCGTGACCGCAACCGTCGGTACAACACTCCAAATGGACAGTCCGCCTTCTTCACCGATTGCGCCGCCATTCGAAACGCCTGCCCTGCTCGGTTCTTGGTCTTCAGCGTTTTGTTATTCAACACCTTGCCCCCAGAAATATCGTGCTTGGGCGCCAACCCCAGCCATGAACTGAAATGCTTCTCGGTCGGAAACTTCTCCCCGAAGTTGCTTCCTACTTCCATTGTCACCGTTTGCGCCAGCGACACCCCAATCCCGTCCACCAGACTCAAATCCACTCCATTGATCCGATACAAAGGCTCGCGGATTTCCCTGGCAGCCTTCGGCGCGTTTTTACTGTGCGTGTGTCGTTTCTTGTCTGGCACTCCTGGCAATTCCCCGCCTGCCCAATCCGGGCGCGTCATTCCATACTGACGACTGATCTCTGCGTTACAGGCTTCTATCTTTTCCGTGTAGAAATCGTACAACTCCAAGGATTGCTCCAACACGTACAGATGCTCTTCCCGCCATGTTCCCGTCAGTGCTTTCGCAATTTCCTCTTCGCTGTGCTTGCAACCCGGATCCCGTAATGTTGCCAATTCTTCCGGCTTTCGTAGCCCAGCTACAATCGCGCGGATGATCTTTTGCCCCGTCACTCCTGTCACATCCGTCACCGCCTGGCTCAACTGGATGTTCATTTGTAACAGTGCCTTTTGCATATGCTGAGGGTGCGGCGCGCGATGTTCCACTAACTGCGCGCGATGACGCAGCAATGTCCGCAACGCCACCAAGTCTGCCTGCGGTCGGAACGACCCTTTCAACAACCCATAACTGTGCAGGGTCTGGATCCACTGTGCATCTTCCACATCCGTCTTTTGCCCCGCCACTTTCCGCAACGAACGTGAACTGACACCTGCACTGGCGTGCGGCGCAAGTGTCAGCAGGCATTCAAATCCTTGCCGCTCCAATTCTTCAAACAGCGGGATCCAATAGACCTCGGTGCTTTCCATGGCCACCGTCTTGACCTCATGCTTGCGAAACCACTCGCAGATCGCATGCAAGTCCACCGTGTAGTTCCCAAGGGCTTTCACCAATTGGACCTCATCTCCCCCTGACACGCATGCCACGATCTCTGTTGCACCGATGTCTACTCCGGCTGCATTCTGATGCACTTTACTCAAACCTTCAAAGGGTCACGCTTCCTCCATTCCCTTCGTCCGTTTACTCTTCTTTTTCTTCATCTTTTACTCCTGCTCTTTATAATGGACAGAACCCGGTCATTTATGGGGATTAGCGTCGCCGTGGCGCCGTGGCGACACTTCCTCATCGGGGTCCTTCCCCCCTCGCCACCAGTGTATAAATCAATTGGACCGGTAACCACGGTGCATCTCGGGGCTGCCTGCTCGGCAAACCTCCACTGCTGTGTACGGCCTGTAGATCTGTCGCTCAGGAGTATACTTCGCTCAACTGGACGGTTTCTGGCGTGAAAAATGAGCTCCCCGCTCTTTTCTGGTGCACTGGACGCTAGGGATTCTGCGACATTTTCGGGCATTTTTCTGGCTTCGAGTTTTTCCTGCTCCCAAGCAGCGTCTCGTCCCGCCCCAGCGCCAGTAACGATTACTTGCAGTGTCAAGGTCTGCAAGAAACAATCCTTTGTAAAGACTTTGTGATGATATTTCGCGGCTGTGAATGCGGCCGTTTTTTTATTTTCCGCCTCTGCTCTCTTTTTTGGGAATGTGTCGCCATGGCGCCATGCGACACTTCGCCACCCCCGTCACTGTTGTCGTTCGCACCGGGGTTGCAGATTCTCTGATTGGTTTTCCTTCGATCCTGCTTTAGCAGGTCAAGCCCAGATCGTCTATGCGTGCCAACACCTCCTCTCTGGGTGCAACCCGGCGCGGTACATTCTTGCGTACAAAGCGCGTGATGTCGGTCTCGACACCCAACTTCATCAGCGCATATTTGGCGAACTGCTTGTAGGTCAAACCCATGCGAACATCTTCATCCAAGTCCCATGCCAGAACCAGCATCTTGTAGGCCAGGTCTTCTTCGTTTGCATGAAGGTCGATCTCATCTCTGGACAGCACATGCCAGACAGCGATCAACAGCTTGCGAGCCACCACTACGATTGCCTGGTTGGGCTTGCGCAAGCGCTTCAAGTACTTTTCGTACTGTTCCTTCCAGTACGGCGAGATGCGAATGGCACGCCACGCAGCTTCCACGAGCGCCCAGCGTAGTTCTTTGCGCCCGCTCTTGGTAATGCGCTTCTCGATGTGTTCCTTCCCACTGTCATGGACGCCAGCTCCCAAGCCCGCATAGCCCACCAGTTTCTTGGCGCTTTCAAAACGGCTAATATCCCCAATGGCAAACAAGACCGTCATGCTGATCACCACACCAAACCTGGACAGTTGCAGCAACCGTACGGCCCGTTGGCTCCAGGTCTCTCCCAAGCTTTGGCGTCCCAACTCCGTGTCCACTTCCGCTTTGTGCTTGGCGATCTCCTCCAGCATGGCTAATTCCTGGCGGATTTGGATCTTCTCTAACGCGCTGACCGGCTGCGCCTCCCACCAAGCCTGATCGGTCAATGCGCCTTTCGGCAAGATCAGATTGTGACGGTGAATCAGGCTCTGCAAACGGTTTCGTACCATGGTGCTGGTCTTCACCAACCGCCTGCGATACGAGATCATCCCGCGCAGTTCGCGTACTTCCACTGGCGGCACCCACACTTCCGGAACGATGTCTGCGATCAACAAGCGAATCAACCGTTCGATATCTTTCTTGTCCGTCTTGACCCATGCTTCCGCGATCTGCCTTACTGCTCCCGCATGAGCCACGATCGTGTACCTCACCAGTGGCGCGACGATGTCGTATACGTCCCACATGTTGGTTGTTGTCTCGACGACCACGGCATCTCCTGTGCGCAGGTTTGCACCAGCCCACTCGCGGAACTTCTCAATCCCCACTCGCCGCGGTGGCAGGACCCACTTCTGCTGTGCATTTTGTCCACCTACCAGCACATATTCTTTGTGGATGTCCAGTGCAATGTATTGTTCTATCCCGCTTGTATCTTTCTCGAACTTCATGCTAAACTCCTTATGGTTGTAGTTTGGGACGTGGTTTTCCCTGGCACTGCCCGCCAGGGCATGTGTTGGGTTAGAGTTGCAGCTACCGATTCGGGTTTGGCGTCGCTTGCCTTCCCAGATTAGGTTCCGCAGGTGTCCAAACACCTGCCCAGTACCGCAGGTGCTGGGTAACGCGGCGGGCTCTTGATTTCTTCCAGCGAAATCTGTCCCATAGCGGCTGCCGGACAACCCAGACACTCACACCCCATCAGCCTCCCTGCAGTGGTATCTCCTCTAGGATACGCCGATGCCACGTCCCAAGCAAGTTCATTCTAATACCGCCTCCCGTTGGGCGGCGCATAGTACGACCAACCAAAGCAAATTCGCCTGGATACCCAGAACCCTATAATTTTCTCTTCAAGACGCTGGGTCCAAAGCAAATTAGCAAAGGACAACTGGATTCGCAAGAGGAGTTTTATGAATCTCACAATCAAAAAAGGAGCCATAATCGGATTTGTTGTTGGGCTGGTTGTCCTCGCTGGGGTTTTAGTAATGGCTCTATCATGCCTCTCAATTCGCTTATCTTCCCTGCCGCGGCCTTGGTCATGGTACTGCTCGGACCCAACTTACAACATCATTGGGTATTTTGCTTTCCCAGTGAATCTTCTAACAAATGATCTGTCGCAAGCTATTCTTCTTGCCCCCATTTCCTTGCTGATATATACAATCCTTGGGGCGCTGATTGGATCAGGTTTTGCCATTTTTACATCCTCGTCACAGGATGAATAGTGAAGGTAAAAGTGTATACTTGGATAACTATCAATTTATGCTCGTTGCCCTGGTCATATCTACCCTGGTGCCGTTGGCGGCATTCATGACCGTCCATTCTGAACGCAAAATAAATAACGAAACTGGTCCGGAGAAAGACCATAAATCCCGTGTAACAGCTGGAGGATCCGCAAAACTCTTCGCTCTAGATATATCAAAAGGCGAACGCAAAACACGTCAGCCAGCGTTCCTAGTGGCGCGTTTGAAAAGTAATTCAACATAGTCGTGACACCTTGACGACCTTATACTTCTCATACAACATCTTTCACGGAGTTTTGTATGAGAAGACGGAAACCAAAAACCGTACGACTGAGCCAATCCGCTATCCATGAAATCGAGCGATTGCTAAACGATGGTCGAACCGAACAACGGAGCGTGCGACGAGGGCGTGTGTTGTTGGCAATGAAAAATCCGAAAACATTGGTCAGCGATTTGTGTCAGCAAGTGAGCAAGACGCGCTTTGGCATTTGGTGCATCAGTCGTCGGTACAAATCAGTTGGCTTGCATGCCCTTTACGATGAACCTCGCTCGGGTCGACCTCGAGAAGTCACAGCCTTACAACGTGTGTCGATTGAACAACTGGCTTGTTGTGAGCCCAGTGGCGTGGGTCTGGAAATGACACACTGGTCGACCCGGAGTTTGGCAGAAAACGCGGTGCAGCGAGGTTTGGCACCGCATATCGCTCATGCCACTGTGTCGCTCATCCTACGCCATGCGGACCTGCAACCGCATGGAGTACGCCCACACTGAACGCAGAGTTCCTACAACGGGCAGGTTGCATTTTGTGGTTATATGAAAGGATCGAGGCGCGCCAGGCGAAAGACGAGATTGCTTTAGCCTTGGATGAAAAGCCAAACATTCAAGCCCTCCAGCCAGTGCATCCAACTCAACCCATGCGCTCAGGTCAAATTGAACGCCAGAAGTTTGAGTATGAGCGGCATGGTATCGTCAACTTTCTGGTTCTGCTCAACATCTACAACCGACACCTGCGCAGTTGCTGCTTGGATAAAAACGATAGTGAGCACCTGTGCCGAGCGTTGCCCAGCTTGCTGCAACCTTTTCACTCATTTCGACGCGTGCACTTGATTTGGGATGGCGGTCCCAGCCACATCTCGGCCGCAACGCTTTCCTTTCTGAAATCGCATTATGGCTCACGCCTACAAATCTTGTTTACGCCTGCCCATGCTTCTTGGCTCAATCAAGCTGAACTCCTGCTGAAAAGTTTTGATGTGCGTTATTTGCAACGCGGCAATTGGACCAGCCGCCAACATCTGATTGACCATCTCTATGCCAGTACACCAGCATATAATCGCTTATGGGCTCAACCCATCAACGGGTCGTGGACGCGTCGCGACTTGCACGTCTGGGCAACAAAAAAATCATCAGGACTATGTTGAATTACTTATCATACATTCCACTGGGATCATTCAAATCGCTTAACTGGTGGGCTTGCTGCATCATCTCTTCGTTTGTCGCATTCTTGGGTTATGATCATGTGCAGCGTACTCTATTGCCTACGTTTCAAGTACCCGGTTATTATTATTGGTCTGCATACATTCTTGCCATCCTCAGCCCCACCTGTCTTGCAGTCGCATGGTTGCGGTTAACAGGCGTCCAATGGCGGCGGGCTCTCATACTTTTCCTCTTCGTTCCGATGGGGGCGTTTATCATCTGGTACGTGGTCAACATCCTCCCGTATTGGTTCGCAAACTGACGGCTGGTCTGAACGGATATTGAATGATACGATTCTCTCTTCGCCGATGGATTACGGATCGAAATCTTCTCGGGAACAGGGTCGGGATTCTGCTGGCTCTGGCGATAGGAATAGGTGGGCTGATCTTTGTGTTCTCCATACCCGATCCCTTCGCGAACTTAGCTTCTCAAACTCCGCTACTTACAGCGCGGGATTGGCCGGGCAGCTATGTGGGCATACCATTGGGTATTTCAACGGAGTGGGCATGGCAGGAAAAGCGTGAATTTCATACCGAACTGGAGCTTCACACCGATACATACAGTGCAGGGATTAGCCAAATAGCAATCTGGTATGCTGACCCCAAGCAAGCTGCCGCCGACTGGAACAAACTTGATAGCGCGTCCTACAAAGACCAGCCAATCGTGGCGAGTGTTAGAGGCGATGGTAAGCCTGCATCCTTGCTGTTCTGTGGAAGCGGAAAGCTAAGGCTTCCGGAAGGTTTTCGCGAATGTTGGTACCTTGTCTATTGGGAACATTGGTATATCGAGGTCAACTATCGGAGTACGCTAGCCGAAGATCTTCACACGTTGGAAATGCAGAAAATTACAACTCGAGTTGATCAACTGCTGATGTCTGCACCTACTGAGCCTTGTTACGGCATTATTTGCACCGGCAAAAAGAACTATACCCAACCCCAGAGGTTTTTTGGGCTGCCCACCGATTAACAGCAGCGTCAAGAGGCAGCCGTCAAGAAGATCAAAACCAGAAGTAAATTCAAAAACGGTCCGGAGGCGGTTGGCAAGTAATCAGTAATGAGTATAAATGTCATTCTTCATAAATTTCGATGAACTTGATAACGAATTATTTTTGCTACAACAACTTGTATTTGCAAGTGAAGGCTATTGCTTGCAAGAAATGATGGGAAATGAAAAGCTAGATGTAGGAAAAGGGAAATTTGACACGTACTGGGGTTGGATAAAAGGTATTGTTAGCGAGTCGCTCATTGACTGTGCAATCAAGACCAGAATTTTTCAAGATTATCTCTCCGAATCAGAAAACCTTACAGTGCAGATAGACTTAGCAAAAGCAGATTTTGAAGCGCGAAAAGATCTAAATATTGGCATCATTGACGAAGGAAATTTTGAACTCACATTACGTGAAAGTTGCAATAAAATTATTCATGCGAAGAAATCCATTCCTTCTTGGAACGAAAAAACCATAGGAGACGTAACGTTTAAATATTGGAACGGAAGTTTTCATCTTTATGGTTCAAAAGGCAATCAAAACTGGCATTTAGAATTACGAGTGGGCCATTGGGCAAAAGCAATGAGTTTTTATCACGACATGCTGGAAAGTTCTGAAGGACGAAATTATGTTGGACAAGATTGATAGCTTTAGCAAAAAACCGCCCACCGATTAACAGCAGTGTGAAGAGGCAGTCGTCAAGCAGATCAAAACGAGAAGTAAGAATCAAAACGGTCTGGGAACGCAAACCATCCGGCGACTGCATTTTGAGTCAAATTTACAGAAAAGGAATTTGAGATGACCTCCAGCGATAAAACGCAGATATATTTAACAAAGGTGCAAGAGACTCTGCTGATTACGTTATACGCCAAGGCAATCGACAATCGTTCCCAGAATTCCATTTTGCACGATGCGAAAGCAGATGAAATGGTTGGGATGATCCATTACGATTTTACAAAACTAAATAGTTGGGGCAATGACAATTTAATCGTGGTTCGGGCGAAGCAATACGACGAATGGATTCAGGAATTCATCCGGGGCAATCCGGCTTGTGTTGTTTTGAATCTTGGCTGCGGCCTGGACACCCGCATCACGCGTATAGCTCCACCGACAACAATAAGTTGGTTCGACGTGGATTTCCCCGATGTCATCCAACTGCGTAAAACATTTTACGCTGAGCAGCCAGGCTATCGAATGATCGAATCTTCGATCACAGATCCTGCCTGGCTTCAAGAAATTCCAACAGGCCGACCCGCATTGATCGTGGCAGAAGGTGTCCTGGAATATCTGACGAGCGAAGAGGCAAAAAATCTCCTCAACCGCTTGACCGATCATATTTCACACGGCAAAATCACCTTTGATGTCATGAATTCGTTTGCCATCCAATCGGCAAAATCGGCCAAGGACGAGCCCACCGCCGGATTGCACAAATGGGAAGTAAATGATATTCAGGAAGTCGACATTCTGGATCCGAAACTGAAACGAGAAACGGTAATGTCCATTTTTTACTCTCCCTTCATTGGAAAACTTCCCCTAGGTTATCTTTTGCTTTATCGCGCCATGGCGCTTGTTCCTCGGTTTCGCGATATGATTCGCCTGTTGCGTTATCAGTTCTAGAGTGCGCCGGAACATCTATAAATACGGCTCAAGAAGGCGCGCAACCCACTTGGGTAGGCACCGTGTTTTTAGGTGACCCTATCTTTATCATTCTGCACCTCGCAGCATAAGGAACCTTTTTCATTCATAGTGACGGCGCTGATATAATCATTTGTGGCTAAAAAGAGAAAGGAAAATAGAAATATGTTGCGTTGTATCCCATTTCTTCTGTTTGATGGTAATTGTGCAGAGGCAATGTCTTTCTATCACAAATGCCTGGGTGGAGAACTTGTTCTTACAAAGCTTGCTGATACTCCCATGAAAGCTCAGTTTCCACCAGAAAAACATAATCGAATTATCAATGCTCAATTAAAAAGTGGTGCGATTGAAATCTCAGCAACTGATTGGATGGCTTCTCCTGCATTTGAGCCAAAACAAGGCAATACGTATGCCATCTTTGTGATTGGTGGAACATACAATGAGCTAAAAGAAGTTTTTGACAAACTCAAGGACGGAGCTGAAAAAGAAAGACTTCAGGAGTTGCATGATATGCCTTTTGGGATCTATGGACAGTTCTATGACAGGTTTGGTGTCCAATGGATCTTCAAAGGAGATTCGGAAAAATTGCGTACATAGAGTAAAGGGTAGTTAGTAAAAAGAAAACAAGGAAGCCAAATACGATCTTACCGAAGGATCCTATGACCCTCAGCATTTACACATTGGAAGAAGGCGTAGTTTATGTCGTAGCCAAGTCCTTTCGTGATCACTATAACAATTACTTCTCAGCCGGGGAAAAGCTCACTTATATGAGCAGAAATTTTTCTCCCTATCATGATGGTCATACCATTTTTTTCAAGGAAAGACAGCTTTACCTTCAGGAGGAAACAAATCAAGAGATTATCGAGGCATTTGGCGATTATCTTAAGCCATTTGATGAATCGGCCCGCATCCTCAAGCCACCTCTGCCTCCCATCAGGAAAAAGAACGCGCGCTGGGAGGCGTTTCTTTACTTCTCGATTAACCTGATCCTTGTGGCAATTGCTGTATGGCTCGTGTTTTACAACCACGAGCAAAATCTGCTGCTCATCGGTCTGGGTTGGTTCGGGTTGGTATTTTTCGGGCTGGGAGTCATTTTATCCATCAGGACCATGTTCAAACGCAAAAATAAATAGTTCAACAAGGCGGGCTTTTCTGTGGAGGAGGGAAGTTCGAACATTTTCTTTTTTCTTTTCTGAAAACAGCCGTGGCTGAATAACAGTTGTCCAAACTCCCACCGGAGCTTCGGAAAAATTCTTGCCAACGCCCCTGATTGTTCTTGTTTAGCGTGCGAAAGCACGAGGGTGAGAAGGGTCGAACGTCCGGAAAAAGACAGGCGAAACGACTCTTGTCAGTGAAGCGGGAAAGCCTGTACACTGAATGACATGAGCCAAGGACGTAAGCGGCATAGGCATGCTCCTGAAACGAAAGCACCAGCGATGCAGGCTCTGAAGGAACCACTGTCGCAGGCGCTGGAGCGGAACCGGAAGCTGCAGAAGGAAATCGAACGGTTGGAACAGATGGTGCAGCAGCAACAGGAAGAGACCGAGTATCTGAAGCGGATCGGAAAGCGGCAGGCAGCGCCGTTTGCGCGGCGGCATTGGCTAGAGAAGCCGAAACGTCTGGGACGCAAAGCAGGCAAAGGGAAATTTGTGCATCGAGAACTGCCCAAAGTGGTGAAGAGCCTGGAGACGAAAGAAGCAAAACTGCCTGGCTGTCCGGAATGTGGCCACCGGCTGCAGGCGATCCGCCAGCACGAACAATTCGTCACAGACCTTCCGGTGGTGGAAGTGAAGACCACCCGGTTTGTGACCTACAGCGGTTACTGCACATGCTGCCAGAAGCGGGTGCGCTCGCAGCCTCCCGAGCAGACCTCGCAGACACCCGCAGCTGCGGGTGTCAGGTCGACCCGGGCCAAGGCACTGGCTGCCGACCTGAAGCAGCGCCTGGGGGTCTCGTATGGCAAAGTCAGTGAAGTGTGCTCAACGATGCCTTTGGTCTCTCTGTCAGCCGCAGCGGCTGATGCCAGGCGGATCAGAAACTGGCTCGCACCGCTCGACCCATCTACGAAGAACTGCTGGAAGCCATCCGGCAATGCAGTGTCGTGAAGGCGGATGAGACCGGCTGGCGGATCGGGACGCTCTCTGCCTGGTTGTGGGCTTCACCCATCCTGATCTCACCGTCGATACCCTCCGCACCAACCGCAGCAGCGATGTCGTCCTGGATCTCCTCGGCACGCACTTCTCCCGCATCCTGACTTCCGATGGGCTGCTGTCCTACGACGTCCGCCGACTGAACGACTGGCTCAAACAGAAATGCCTCAGCCACTTGCTGAAAGATCTGAAGGAGATGGACGAGACCAAAACCGGACGAGCGCTGCACTTCGCCCGCCAGGCCACCAACCTGCTGCAGGAAGCATTGGCTCTGAAGCGAGAGAAACCGTCTCTCTCCTCTCCCACCTTCTCCCTACGGGTTCAGAATCTTGAAGAGCGCCTGGATTGCCTGATCGCCTCCTCCCGGCGCTTCTCCGATGCGGATAACGCTCGCTTTGCCAAACGCCTGCGCAAGCACCGGCCGCACCTCCTGCGTTTCCTGTTTGTCGAGGGCCTCGAGCCCACAAATAATCTGGCAGAGCGCATGCTCCCACCTGCACTCATTACTCGCAAGACCAATGGCTGTAACCCTACCAAAGACGGCGCAGCGGCTCATGCCGTCCTCTCCAGTGTTCTGGTTACCTGCCATCAACAGTCCATGCCGCTCCGCGACTACCTCGTCCAACTCCAGCAATTCGGCTCTGCGCCTCCTTCCCTCGTTGAACGCTTAACAAGTACTTTCCCTTGGGCCAACAACTTTGAATTTGCATCACGCCCCATAGAATACCTGTCTCACCGACAGATAACTGTGGCGATTTAACGACCAGTAACAAGGCTCTCCAGGGGACGTTTATTAAATCAAGGAAGTGAGAATATGGCTCTTCATTTGGAGAATCTCGACGACCCCACCCGTCAGTTCATGCTGGATGAGATGAACTACGATATCGCGCACGATCAACTGCACATCAGCCCTTTTCTGAGCGGACAGGGCCAAAGAGACTATATCCATCTATTACAGAACGCCCTGCAAAACGGAAACGACGAAACACTCGCGCGCGACCTGAGCCTGCACCGGCGGCTGATTAGGACTCTGCCCCGCCGCAAATCCAGCGGGGGCTATACCATTGCCTCCACGCCGGGGAACGCGGCAGAGGTACTGGCCGAGAGCGAATTCAATCGCTATTACATCCGCGGGCTGGCGCGTCGCGCCCTGGAAGAGGGGATTCTGGAGTTGGTTGTCTATCGCGCCAAAGCGGTCAACCAGCCGCGGCCTGAGTCGGAAGCGCGCCTGGAAAGCGCGTTGTTGCCTGAAGAGTTGCTGGAGGATTTACGCGTGCATCCCGGGGACGAGATCCCGAATCTCGGCGTCCCTTCCGGAGCCAACTCCGGCTTGAGCGTTCGGCTGCCTTAAATCGCTTAAAATGAGCAGGAAACAGATCGGCCAGCCGGTCAAAAAAACAAGGATCGAAACGCTGGATCCGATCTCGGCCGGGGGTGTCGCGTTCCGTGGACGCGATGCAAGGCTCGAGATGGCGATCGTTCTTGTGAAGCCTGAACGCTGGCAACTGCCGAAAGGCATCGTTGACCCGGGCGAAGCGCCGCAGGTTACCGCCGTCCGAGAGGTCAGAGAAGAGGCGGGTGTAGAGACCAATCTGTTGGCTTTGATCGAAACCATCGAGTATTGGTATCGAGCGACTCAATACGGCAGGCCAGTAAGGTTTCATAAGTTCGTCCATTTTTATTTGTTGGAATATCTTGGTGGCGATGTATTAAATCACGATCACGAGGTCGAGGAAGCGCGCTGGGTCGGTTTTGACGAAGCATTGGACAAGCTGGCTTTCAAAGGCGAACACCATGTAACCGAAAAGGCTCACCAAATGATCAATGATTTGAGCCCGCATCTTTCAAGGAGCAGATAGTCTTCATCACCGCGCTCAGGGGGAATATTATAATGAGAGCAAATATCAAACTAACAACGGAGGAAAGTATGAGCGGAAAATTATCTGGGAAGACGGCCTTGATCACTGGCGCCAGCGCGGGCATCGGTTGGGCAAGTGCACTGGCACTGGCAGGAGAGGGCGCGAATCTGGTGGTCACGGCGCGCCGGCAGGAACGTTTGACCGAATTGGAAACAGCCGCGCAAAAAGCAGGCGGCAGGGCGATGAGTCTGGTTGGAGATGCCCGGGATGAAGAAACCGCGCATCAAGCCGTGGATCTCGCCGTCCAGAAGTTCGGCTCCCTGGATATTTTGATCAACAACGTCGGCGTTGGCAATTATAAAAATCTGGTAGACACCAGCGCCGAAGAATACGATGAGATGATGGGTAGCAATGTGCGTTCCACATTTTTGTTCACACGCTATGCCGCGCCGGTCATGATCAAACAAGGCTCCGGCACGATCCTGATGATCTCCTCCATGGCAGGCGTCTATGGTTTTGGCGGCGAAGCAGTCTATTGCGCCACCAAATTCGCACAGGTGGGTTTTGCCCAGGCGCTGGACAAGGAACTGCGTCCACACGGTATCAAGGTTGGCGCGATTTGCCCGGGCGGCGTCAAAACGGAATTCGCCCTCGGCAAAGGCAGAACCGAACAAAGCGTTGCAGATTCAGGCATGCTCGATCCGGAAGATGTGGCGGGCGTGATCCTGCTGGCTTGTACACAGTCGCCGGGCTCGCGCCTGATCGAGGTACAGATGCGCACGATGGATGAACCGCTGACATAGCTGCTTTCTTTAACAAAAAACGGTCACGCTTGTACGTGACCGTTTTGGTTTTATACCTGCGGCAAGCTTCGCCGCAAAATGTTATACATCGGAATGGACTTTACCGCGCCCTCCACCACACAGGTCGAGGGATTGTCCACCAGATAAGCGGGAATGCCCAAAGACTTGGTAAGCAGTTTATCTATGCCACGCAAAAGTGCGCCACTGCCGCACAGGGCCACACCGCGGTCGATAATATCAGCCACCAACTCGGGCGGCGTCTTTTCAAGGACTCGGCGGCCCGTTTCGATCACAGCTTTGAGTGGCTCCTGCAGCGCTTCAACGATCTCGCCCGTCGTCAGCGTGACCGGACGCGGCAAACCCGTGACCTGATCCTGTCCCTGCACCTCCATACTGTTCTCGGTATCCTGGGGGACTGCGGCTCCAATCCGCACCTTGAGTTGTTCCGCCGTCACCTGGCCGATCACGATCCCATACTTTCGGCGCACATAATTGACGATGGCTTCATCCAGATCGACCCCGCCGGCCCGCAGCGTTTCCGCCGAGACGATGCCATACATGGCCAGCACCGCCGCCTCGGTGCATCCGCCACCCAGGCAGATGACCATATTCCCAGACGGAGAGTTGATCGGCAGATCCACGCCGAGCGCGGCGGCTAGCGGCTGCTGGATCAGGGAAGCCTCGCGGCTGCCAGCCTCCAACACGGCCTCATACACGGCGCGGCGCTCCACGCTGGTGACACCGTAAGGGACCGAAATCATGACGCGCGGCCGGAAAATACGCATGGAGCCACTGACGCGTTGCAGCAGATAGGATAGCAGTGTTTCCGTGATCTCGTAATCAGCGATGACACCATTCTTGAGCGGGCGTGAGACCTCGATACTTTCAGGGACGCGGCCATACATGTCGCGCGCCTCCTGTCCCACGGCCACCATCTTTTGGTCAGCCACCTCAATCGCAACAATGGTCGGCTCTTCCAAAAGCACCTGTGTGCTATCGGCCAGACGAGTGAACATGGTACCCAGGTCGATGCCCAGGTCTCTCGAAAACATTGCCACAGTGCCTACTTTTCTATGAAAGATCTTCCATTCATGAATTGATCATTAACTACATTGACGCGTCGTGTTCGGAATGAGGTTCCCTTACTTTTCGATAACGGCGCGCGACATCCAGGCGTAAATTGGAACGGCGCAGCGCAGCTTCCATGGTGAGGTAGGCATCGTGATCCGAAGGCGGAATTTTGGCCAACGCCTCCTCCGCACGTTTCTTGGCGGCCGCTGCGCGGGTCACATCGATCTCCTCGATATTTTCCGCGGCGTCGGCCAGGACGGTCACGATATCCGGCTGGACTTCAGCCAGGCCACCAGCCACAGTGAACAACTCTTCCTTGCCGCCCCGGCGGATTTTGATCACACCATATTTAAGAATAGCCAACACCGGGGCATGATGAGGCAGGATGCCCATCTCGCCCAATGCACCAGGCAGGATGACAATATCCACATCACCTTGAAAGACGGTGCGGTCTTGAGAAACGATTTCACAGCGAATGGTCATGATTGCATCCACGTCATTTCGATGAGTGCCATTTGCGAAGCAGCAACCTGATAACTAATGGGAGATTGCTTCCCGAAGGCTCGCAATGACATATGATTACGCACCCATCGCAATCTTATCGGCCTTCTCACGGACATCTTCAATTGTACCCGTCATCATGAAGGCCTGCTCAGGCAAATCATCGCATTTTCCATCCAGGATCTCACGGAAGCCGCGTACCGTTTCCTTGAGCGGCACATAACGGCCATCAATGCCAGTGAAGCGTTCCGCGACGAAGAACGGCTGGGAGAAGAAGCGTTCGATCTTGCGCGCGCGCGCCACCACCAGCTTGTCATCTTCGCTCAATTCATCGATACCCAGAATAGCGATGATATCCTGCAAATCCTTGTAGCGTTGCAGCACACGTTGGACCTCGCGCGCGGTCCGGTAGTGTTCCTCGCCCACGATATTGGGATCAAGAATTCGGGAGGTGGAACCGAGAGGATCCACAGCCGGGTAAATTCCTTTTTCCACGATGGAACGCTCGAGGGCAATGGTCGCGTCCAGGTGGGTAAACGTCACCACCGGCGCGGGATCGGAATAGTCGTCCGCCGGAACGTAAATCGCCTGCATGGAGGTAATCGAACCGGTTCGCGTCGAGGTAATGCGCTCCTGTAACTCTCCCATCTCCGTGGCCAGAGTCGGCTGGTAACCCACCGCTGAAGGCATACGCCCCAGCAACGCAGAGACCTCTGAGCCAGACATCGAAAAACGGAAGATATTATCGATGAAGAGCAGAACATCCTTGCCATGATCGCGGAAATATTCGGCCATCGAGAGAGCGGTCAGTGCCACGCGCAAGCGCACACCCGGAGGTTCATTCATTTGCCCGTAAACCATCACTGTATCTTTCATCACGCCCGATTCGAGCATTTCACGATAAAGCTGGGTACCTTCACGCGTGCGTTCACCAACACCGGCAAACACAGAGTTGCCTTCATGCTCGGTAGCCACCGAACGGATGAGTTCCATGATGATGACCGTCTTGCCAGTTCCAGCACCACCGAAGATGCCTGTCTTGCCGCCTTTGGTGAACGGCGCGATCAAGTCGATTACCTTCACGCCAGTTTCAAATATTTCGACGCGCGTCGCCTGGTCTTCAAAAGCAGGTGCATTGCGATGGATCGGATAAAGAGTTGCCGCATCAACTGGACCCTTCTCATCGACCGGTTTGCCTAACACGTTAAAGATGCGTCCCAGCGTGGATGAACCCACGGGCACAAGAATCGGCGTGCCGGTCGCCAGGGCGGGAACTCCGCGCTGGAGCCCGTCGGTGGCGTCCATGGCGACCGTGCGGACATGTTTGTTGCCAAGATCCTTTTGCACCTCGAGAATTAGCGGCTCTTTTCCGGGGCGATCGATCTGAATCGCTTCATAAAGGGCGGGAATCTCACCCTCGGGAAATTCCACGTCCACCACCCCACCTAGAATTTGTGCCACACGGCCCGTTGCGTTTGCCATGATTCTTCTCCAATTATTCAGCAGACAGCGCCTCAGCGCCGCCCACAATATCCAAGATATCGTTCGTGATGCCCTGCTGGCGTACCTTGTTATAAGACAACTGCAAGGCATCCACCAATTCCTTCGCATTCTCGGTCGCGCTGTGCATGGCAACCATGCGCGCCGCATGTTCACTGGCCTGCGATTCCAACACGGCCTGATATACCTGCAACGCCGTAAAGCGGGGAACCATTTCATCCAGGATCTCATTCTGATCAGGCTCAAATTCATAAGCCGCGGCTGGCGCGGTATGAGAGGGACCAAAATCTGTAACCAGATGTTCCGCGTTTTTGATGTCCAGTGGCAGGAGCTTTTTCATCGTCGTAACCTGCCGCGCCATATTGACGAAGTCCGTATAAACCAAAAAGACTTCATCCACTTCCCCGCTAATGAATTCGCGGACGGCCAGTCGGCCAATGGCTGAAACAGATCCAAACTTCGGATTGGAAGGCAGGTTGCTGAAATCTGCCATGATGGGTTTTCGCAATCGCCCGAGCAAGTCGCGACCCTTACGTCCGACAGTAATATATTTGACCGGGGAGCGATATTTGTCAAAGTGCTGCAGCACAAAACGGACGATATTCGTGTTATAGGCACCAGCCAGGCCGCGGTCGGCTGTCATCACGATCACGAGGGCATTCTTCGGATTGGCACGCTCCGTTAATAACGGATGCAGGTTGGAGCCCCCGAGTTGATGTGCAATATGGGTCAGAACCTGCCAGGCTTTGGTTGCATACGAGCGAGTGGCTGTCAACGCCTGGATGGCCTTTCTCACTTTTGCGGCACTGACCGCCTCAAGCGCGCGCGTCACCTGCGATATGTTTTTTACACTTTTGATGCGTAACCGCATCTCACGCCCGGATGCCATTGTCTATGCCTGCCAGGAATTGCGGAAAGCGTCCAGCGCCCTGGTCAAATTGGGCCGGTTGCCATCCGTGATCATTTTCTTTTCGACAATGTCCCGCCCGACCTCAGGATAGGATGTTTCCATAAACCGGAGCAGGTCTGTCTGCCATGGCGCCATGCTCGATAGAGAAACCTGATCGGCATAACCATTTGTGCCGGCAAATAAAACAATTACCTGATCAACAAGTGGCATGGGCTGGTATTGCGGCTGTTTGAGGATTTCCTGCATGCGCTGACCACGTCCGAGTTGTTGCTGCGTGGCTTTATCAAGGTCAGAGGCCATCAGAGCGAAGGCTGCCAATTCACGATAGGCCGCCATATCGAGTCGCAAGCGACCAGCCACTTGTTTCATGGCTTTGGTTTGTGCATCGCCGCCCACGCGTGAAACGGAGATCCCCACGTTCACCGCGGGGCGAATACCGGCGTTGAACAGATTCGACTCCAGATAGATTTGTCCATCCGTGATGGAGATTACATTCGTGGGAATATAAGCGGAAACGTCACCTAAGAGCGTCTCGATGATCGGCAGCGCAGTCAGCGAACCACCGGTACCCTGGAGCTTGAGAATCTTATGATCATCAGGATTGTTCATTCCCTTGCGAGCCGCCTCGGCATCATCCTTCGAGGTGGGACCAACAAATACCTTTCCGTCGGTAGCATCCTTTTCAGAGGCCAGCGATTCGCCAAAATCCTTTTTTACGATCACATACTTGTTAGCAAGGCGCGCGGCGCGCTCAAGCAAGCGCGAATGCAGATAGAACACATCACCAGGATAGGCTTCACGTCCTGGCGGGCGACGAAGAAGCAGGGAAACCTGGCGATAAGCCCAGGCATGTTTTGAAAGGTCATCATAAATGATGAGAGCATCCCTTCCCATTTCCATGAATTCTTCACCGATGGCGCAGCCTGAATAAGGAGCAATATACTGTAAGGCCGCAGATTCATCCGCGGCAGCAACCACTACAATGGTATGCTCCATCGCGCCATAGCGTTCGAGAACGCCAACGGTACGTGCCACCGCCGCTTTCTTTTGGCCGATGGCTACATAGATACAGATAAGATCTTGTCCCTTTTGATTGATGATCGTATCGATGGCGATGGCCGTTTTCCCGGTCTGACGGTCGCCAATGATCAGTTCGCGCTGGCCGCGTCCCACCGGAATCATGGCGTCGATGGATTTGATACCGGTCTGAACCGGCGTATCCACATCCTGACGCTGAACCACACCCGGCGCGATCCGCTCGATGGGGCGAAAACCAGTGGTAGCGATCGGCCCCTTTCCATCAATGGGCTCGCCCAAGGCGTTCACCACGCGTCCGATCAAGGCATCCCCAACCGGCACGGACGCGATACGGCCTGTGCCGCGTACTGTCATGCCTTCGATAATGCCCCCGTAATCCCCCATGACGATTACGCCAACGCTGTGCTCTTCAAGGTTAAAGGCCGTGCCCATGACGCCATTGGAAAACTGAACGAGTTCCTGCGCCCGCACATTAGCCAGCCCGCGCACGCGTGCGATGCCATCTCCTGCCTCGATCACTGAACCAACATCACTGATATGAAGTTCAGGCTCAAATCCCTCGATTTGCTTTTGCAGATCACCCGTAATCTGCTTGATCAAGTCTGTCACGATTTCCTCCATGTCAAAGTGTTACGTACAAGAACCCGGATAAGTTCTTTATCCGGGCCCATGTAAGGTTTTCTGCCTATACTTCCTTCGATATGGCTATACCAGCCGGGATAAGCCTTCGTGAGGAGCAGCACAATCGGGCCAATAATACCTGAAAGGCTCATCATTGTCTAGTTACAGATGGCTTTCATCCGCAAAACCTTGTCAATTGCACAGCTTGTACTATACTAACCGCGATTTTTAATCCAATAAGGAGAAAAAATGCTTTCTCACCAAGAAGATAAACCTCTCAATCGTCGAACGAAGAGATATTGGAAAGTCGCCGTGCTTGCCAACATCAAGGATGACTCTCAAAGCAAACCGGAAGGAGTTCCCCCAGACGCCTTCGCGGATTTCGATCACATCGAGACGGTCGAGGCCATTCGGGCCGCCATCGAAACGGATGGACACCAAACCCTCTTTATCCAGGCCGACACGAATCTCCCGTTTGCGCTGCGGGAAGAAAAACCTGACATCTGTTTTAATATCGCCGAAGGGTTGGGCGGAGACGCCCGCGAAGCGCAGGTTCCCGCCCTACTGGAAATGTTCCGCATCCCCTATACCGGATCACGAGTGCTTACCAACGGGATCTCATTGGACAAAACACTGACCAAACGCATCTGGCGCGACCGCCGCCTGCCCGTCGCGCCTTTTCAGGAGTTCAACCTTGGCGATGAGCCCCTACGTTCCGATCTGGAATTTCCGCTTTTCGTCAAGCCGGCGCGTGAAGGCACAGGCATGGGCGTGGATTTGAAAGCCATCGTCAAAAACGAGCAGGAACTCCGCGAACGCGTCGGATATATCATCAACACATACCAACAGCCCGCCCTGGTCGAAACTTTTTTGCCCGGACGCGAATTCACTGTCGGTATTTTGGGGCGTGCAGATGCAAAATTATATTCACGTCACCCGGAATGGTACGAAAAAGATGGCTTTCACCGTTTCCCGATCTTGGAACTGGACAGTTCTCGTTCGGTCACGCCATCAGTCTACAGCCAGGCCGCCAAGTCCAAGGAAGTTGGTGAGGAAGGCGCGCCGGGTTATTTTTGCCCTGCACAGATGGAACCCGAGCTTGAGAAGAAATTGAAATACTATGCTCTACGCGCGCATCAACTTTTGAATGCGCTGGATGTTTCCCGCACGGATATTCGCCTGGACAAGCAGGGAAACCCGCGCGTCATGGAAATCAATACGCTTCCCGGCTTGACACCGGACTACAGCGATCTTTGCCTGCAAAGCAAGTCGGAGAACATCCGCTATGAAGACCTGATCCTGGATATTCTTTATCTCGGAGCCTCCCGCTGGGGTATGGTTGAGCCGCGTGAGATCAGATCTGAAAATCAGCGAAAAAGCCGATAGGCAGAACATCACTGAAAAATAAAAACGCGGATGCTTCCATCGTGAGCATCCGCGTTCTCGTTCTCATTCAAGTGAATTCAAGCTTATGAAGTCACAACTTTAATATTGAACCGTTGTGAAGAAACGGCGTTCCTCAAGCTATGCCAGAGCAGCACATACATCTCAACACTGCGAGCCGTGGTGATATTACCTAGATCGATGATCGACCTCCAACCAAACCAATCGCGCAGAATGGCCTTGACCGTCGCTTTCGCCTCAATGTCATTTCCACTCAGAAAAACATCCGTTTTTTCGATAAGTTTATCCGGCTCAACCATGACATTGGCATTGACCGTATTGAGCGTCTTCACGACCCTGGCCTCTGGAAACGTCCGTTGGATCTGTTCAGCGAGCGAATCGGTGTTGCAAACCGTCAGCGTCCAGACATCGGTCATGCGGTCAAGTGGATTGGCTGTATCGATCAGAATCTTGCCCTGCAAGTTCTCAGCGCCAGCCAGGCTCAACGCATGGAGAGAGGCAGATCCCAACGTGCAATTAAAGATTATTTCACCAAATGCAGCCGCGTTCATGAATGTTCCGTATAAGGCATGTTGTCCTGCATCCTTAGCCCAGGCGACAGCCGGGGGATTTGCTTCATCGCGTGACCCTAGCATTACTTCGTGTCCAAGTTGAACGAGCCTGGTACCGATCGTTAGTCCGGTCACACCCGTGCCCAACACACCGATGTTCATTTTTGTTTTAGCATCCTTCCTGGCACATAGATTTTACAATACCACAGCACACTTAACCACCAAACTCACTTTGTCCAAGTTCGTAATGGTGAATCTTAGCAGTTGGCTTCGTCAGCTTTGTCTTAAGCCACTTCAAGCGGAAGGTTTCCTCGCGCTCACGCTCTTCCAACGAACTGACAATGAACGCTATTGTGTCCTGATATTGAGGAATAAAGATATGCTGGAGTGCATTTACACGGCGTTGGGTTTTGCGCAATTCATTGGCCAGCCGCCATACTGTGGCTGTCAGCATGGCCAGTTGCGGGATGCGCAACAACACATCGCGAAAGGCTGTGCTGGCTTCATCCAAAACGGCCGCCGTGTCACCCGGACTGTAGAGCAGTTTCGGCGGCTCGCCACTTGCTGTGATCATAGGGATCGCCACGCCCATAATACCGCGCAATTTGAGTTGAACATCAACTGTTTTATTTACCGCCAGAGCTGCCCATTCAACATGATCACTACCCATCACCAGCCGGGCCTTCTCCATGGCATCGTAAGCGGTCTCAAGCAATGTCCACACTTCCTTCTGAACAAGATCCGCTTCCTTTGCCACGCGGATCAGCTCACCCGTCAATGCCTCACGCTTGCGGTCAAGGATCTCATAACCTTCCCGCGCAAAGCGAAGTTCCTTCTTTAAGCGAATTAGATTTGTGCGAGTAGGAGCAACACTAATTTGTGGCATCTTCGCCCTTGTAATATTGCGCGATCTCTTCCAAAGTCACACGGGTAAGTTCACTCTTCGGTAACATGGAGAGCAGTTTCCAGCCAATTTCGAGGGTTCGTTCGATCGATCGGTTCTCGGTAAAACCCTGATTGACATACTCTTGCTCGAAGGCGCGTCCGAACTTCAAGTACTTCTGATCCGTTTCGGTCAATTCTTCTTCGCCGATCACGGAGGCCAGTGCACGCACATCCTGTGTTCTGGCATATGCGGCGTAGAGTTGTGCGCCCCAGTGGGGATGATCGTCGCGTGTGCGTCCCTTTCCGATTCCATCCTTCATTAAACGGGAAAGGCTTGGTAGAACCGTCACAGGCGGATATACGCCAGCAAAAGAGAGCTCACGCCCGAGTACAATCTGTCCCTCAGTGATGTAGCCGGTCAGGTCAGGCATGGGATGCGTAATGTCGTCATTGGGCATCGTCAGAATTGGAATCTGTGTAATCGAGCCCTTGCTGGTGCGGACCCGACCAGTGCGTTCGTACAGAGACGCCAGGTCGCTATACAAATAACCAGGATAGCCTTTACGACTGGGAACCTCACCGCGTATATTTGAGATTTGTCGCAACGCTTCACCGTAATTGGTCATATCGGTGAGCACTACGAGCACATGCATCTCACGCTCATAGGCCAGATACTCGGCCAGCGTCAGCGCGGCACGCGGAGTCACGATACGCTCTACGGGCGGATCGTCCGCCAGGTTGAGGAACATCGCCACCCGCGTTAGCGCTCCACTTTCAGTAAATGAACGGCGGAAGTATTCCGCCACATCATTTTTCACACCCATGGCCGCAAACACAATCGAGAACTGTTCGGCCTCAGCATCCGATTCTGCTCCGGCTACTCTCCCAAGTGTGGCTTGACGAACAATCTGAGCCGCCAACTGGTCATGCGGCATGCCAGCGCCCGAGAAGATCGGGAGTTTCTGTCCACGCAGGAGCGTGTTTAGCCCATCAATGGATGAAATACCGGTTTGAATATAATCACGTGGGTAGACACGCGCCGTAGGGTTGATCGGCTGGCCATTCACATCCGCGTAATGATCGGTAAGCGGCTCAGGGCCGCCATCAATTGGCGTACCCAGACCATCGAAGATGCGTCCCAGCATTTCCTCAGCGACTGGCATGTGCAAGGTATCGCCGAGAAAACGGACACTGGTTCCGTCGATGGATAAGCCGGTTGAACCGGCGAACACTTGTATAACCGCTGTTCCCTCTCCAACTTCCAGCACACGTCCACGTCGAAGTTGGCCCTTCGAATCACGGATTTCCACGACCTCATCATAACTGACGTTTGTCGCACCCTCCACGATTAATATTGGCCCCTCGATGCGAGCAACGCCGATGACCTCCTGCCCGCCAAGTACTGTTGCTTCGCTCATCTGTACTCCGAATCTAATTGACTCATCTGTTCGTCAATTGCCTTCTGGATATCTTCGAATTTTTCCAATTCATCATTTGCAACATTGGATTTCATACGGATCAGTGTATCCACAACCGGCAAATCGTGGATCACGGAAATTGGGGCACCGCGTTTAATGATGTTCATGCCGCGCTCATGGAAATGGAGCACGAGTTCAAGCATGCGAATCTGTTTCTCGACCGGTGAATATGCATCGACCGGATCCGTGGCGTTCTGCTGCAGTATTCCTTCCCGGATAAGTCGGGTTGTTTCAAGAACCATGCGCTCGGCATACGGCAGGGCATCCGGGCCAACGAGCTTGACGATCTGCGACAGGCGATTTTCTTCACTTAATAATTCCATGGCGCGGTTGCGCATCTCAAACCAATCCTTGCCAACCTTTTCACGCCACCAATCGGCAACATCCTCAATATACTCACTGTAGCTATCCAGCCAGTTGATGGCCGGGAAGTGACGGGCCGAAGCAAGCGATTTATCCAAAGCCCAGAAACAACGGATATAGCGCTTCGTATGTTGCGTAACTGGCTCAGAGAAATCACCACCTGGTGGAGACACAGCACCTACGATACTCACTGAGCCCTCGCTTCCATTTAGGTTTTCAACATGACCGGCTCGTTCATAAAATTCCGCCAGACGGCCGGCCAAATAGGCGGGGTATCCTTCCTCCGCCGGCATTTCTTCGAGGCGACCGGAAACTTCACGCAACGCCTCTGCCCAACGAGAAGTGGAATCAGCCATCAGAGCAACGCTGTAGCCCATATCTCGGTAATACTCCGCAATCGTGATGCCGGTATAGATGCTCGCTTCACGCGCGGCAACAGGCATATTGGAGGTATTCGCGATCAGCACAGTACGCTCCATTAACGGGCGATCAGTTCTCGGGTCAACAAGATGCGGGAATTCCTGCAACACTTCCGTCATCTCATTGCCGCGTTCGCCGCATCCGATGTAAACGATCACCTGCGCGTCCGCCCATTTGGCGATGCTGTGCTGGGTAACTGTCTTGCCGGAACCGAAGGGGCCAGGAATGCCTGCCGCGCCACCCTTGGCAACAGGGAAAAACATATCCAAAATGCGCTGACCTGTGATCAGCGGGATGTGATGACCCAGGCGCCTGATAAATGGTCGTGCCCGACGAACCGGCCAGCGCTGAAGCATCGCTATTTCCTTTTCTTCCCTGCCAACTTTAAGCCTGGCGATGGGTTCGCTCACCGTATACTCACCGGGTGAGGCAACCCAGGTGATGATGCCCGAATCATCCGGATGAAGCATAACACGATGTTCAAAAGTTTCCGTCTCCATGGCAATGCCAAGGATTGCGCCGCCCTTAACATTCTCACCAACGCTTACTTTGGGAGTGTACTTCCAGCGCTTCTCGCGGCTGATAGGATCGAACCTGGCGCCCCGAGTGATAAATGAGCCCAGAGCTTGTTCAATCAATGGAAGCGGCCGTTGCACCCCATCATAAATACTTTGAATTAAGCCTGGTCCAAGTTCAACGGACAAGGGCAGACCTGTGCCAAAGATTGGCGCGCCAGTCTGCATGCCGGAGGTCTCTTCATAAACCTGGGCGGTGATGGTGTCGCCGTCCAAACCGATCACTTCGCCAACCAGGTGCTCATCACCCACTTCGACCAGCTCAAGCATACCTATATGACGAGATCCGCTTGCACGGACAACGGGACCGCTAATCCACGTTATGGTTCCAACTTGTTCGCTCATGGTTGTTCTCCCATCAACACTTTATAAACGGAGGCGCGCAGGCTGCCTTGCAATCGATTGAGCCGGGTCTCCAGCGTATTATCGTAATGTAATTTTCCGTCGGCTGCATCCACAATAATTCCCATGCCCTCATCAAGCCCGTCCACAAGGGTGAATTTCCCGCCAAGTTCCCTGGAAATTTCGTCCAGCGCCCCTTTCTTCAGGGATGTTTGTGTCATTTTATCAGCTCTTATTTCGGCCTTATTGACCCGCAATTGCACCAGAGCTTCGCCAAGCAACAAAGCAGCAATCTGATCATAATCAGGGCGCTTTTGAACTTCAGGCAATTTTTCTTTTACTGCTTCGAAGATGCGATCAAGCAATTGTTCACGTTGCACCAATTCCACTGAACGGGCCTTCAATTGCGCCGTTGCAACGGCCTGACCGCGGAGGCGCTCCGCGTCCTGCCTGGCTCGATCAAGGATGGCTTTGCTGTCCTGCTCCGCTTCTTCCTGAGCCCGCCTGCGGATTGCCTCCACCTTTTCCTTTGCCTCAGCTTTGATTTGCTCCGCTTCATCCCGTGCCTCCGTGAGAATTGCACGCTCCAGCATGTCAATATCTTCTACTTCAGTATTCATAAATAAACTGTCCAATCTAATTTTCTGTTCTCAAGGAAGAGCACAGAAAAGATTCATAATCGTATTCCAATGGCCCGGAGAACAATTTCGCCAAGCAACTCCTGCCCTTCCGGTGCCCCACCTGCAGCTGGAATCTCAACAACCAACGGAACGGTGCTGCGAAGTTTGAGATGCTCCATCCTGGCCGGAATCAGTTCAGCAACATCCTGCGTGACCAGCACGATGCCCACATCCTTCGACGCTTGGGCATCGTCCAATGCCTGATTTACCTCATCTGCCGTGTTGGCCACTCGCCCGCCCACACCAGCCATAGAGAAGCCCAGCACCGCCTCAGGATGACCAATCACCAGGATCTTCATGAAAACCCTTACTTCGGCAACACGAGGAAGGAGATCAGGAGACCATAGATCGCAACACCTTCTGCAAGACCCACGAAGATCAGCGAACGACCCAAGGCTTCCGGTTTCTCAGCAATTGCACCAATGGCCGCCGCGCCTGTGCCACTCACAGCCACGCCCGCGCCCAGGGCTGCCAAACCTGTAGAGATAGCCGCTGCCAAATATGCCAGGCCCCTGGCCAAAGAGTCATCACTGGCCTGTTGGGCGGCGGCTGCCAGAACTGTCTGAGGCGAAAAGAGCCAAACAACCGCAATCGCCAATCCCATCAATACCAAGACCACGTTATAACCCTTAAATCCGGATACCAACTTCTCTGTGGCTTTCACCGGATCTTTGGTACGCAAACTCACAAAGTACATCACCACTGGAGCCAGTGGTATAAGGGTTGCCAGTGCCACAATAACAATTTTGATCATCTTTCTTCTCCTTTTGGATTTTGAGTGTTATTTGCAAAAGGTGCTGCTATTATTTTTTCTGCGCGCTCGCAAGGGCCAGCGGCTCATACGGCGAGCCACCACCCTGGAAGAACTTGCTGAAGAATTCATAGTAGTGGAGACGCATGGTTTGAATAGTGACAATAAAGCCTTCCAGACCAATGACAAAGAGGTTGCCTAACACAACCACAGTCCAGTAGCCAGGCCCTGCCGCCTGCCCGCCTCCCACCAGGTTGGCTATGATAAACACAGCCCCGGTAAAGCCGGCATGTACGATGGCAAACGCGCCCACCCGGACGTATGAAAGAGTGTTACTAAACATGCTGATGAATTTTTCGAGTACTTCAAAGAATGCTTGAACACCGAATATGACATTGCCACCTTCAATCTCGAAATGTCGCGTTTCGATCCAATGTTGTAAAGGATGAGAAAAGGCAACGGCTATCAGGGTCGTGATCGCCATCAGAACCCCAGCGGTAACCATCACATAACCCGGAAATATTGTCATCTTTAAAATCAAGGTACCTATTCCCTGTATAAATATCACCAGGAACGACAGGTACAAAATCCATCCGGCCAGTCCATTCGAGTCAAAAAAATCTACCCCAATCCCACGCCCTCCAGGCATTATAAAGATTCAGCAAAATACCAACGTTGATCAATACCATGCCGGCAGCGATGGCAATGCCGAGTATTTGGAGAATGCTTTCGCTTGGCTTTATCAAATGCGGCAGGACCTCTTCAAATCCGAAAACACTGCCATAGATGAAACCAAAGAGGCTACCGCTCAAACCACACGCAACCAACAATCCGCCGAGAGTCGACCTACGCGAGAGATACCACCCAATGGCAGCCAGCACGAGTCCATGACCCACGTCGCCAAACATCGCTCCGTAAAGCAAAGGAAATGTGATCGCGATCAAAACCGTCGGATCAATTTCCTCGTAGCGAGGTCTCGCATAAGTATTGACCAGTAATTCAAAAGGGCTGAGGATGCCAGGATTTCGCAAGGCAACCGGAACATTTGCATGATGACCAGTGGGTTTTACGGGAATTGCCTCGATCAGGATCTCTTTCGAGGCCTGTTTTAGGCGCTGCGTTAGGGCATCTAAATCGGCAGTTGGAACCCATCCTACGACTACATAGGTGTGACGAAGTTGGCCGAACCGCGCAATGGCATCTGCAATCAGTCTGCTTGCGTGAACATCCCACAATAATTTGAGCAGTTCCTTCTTGTGAGTTTCGCCTAGTTGAGTCAGTGTGCTATTCAGCTCTGAAATTTTTTGCTTTGATGCCCCAATCGCCTTGCGGATTGAGGCGCTGATCTCAGCAGGAGTACCCTCGAACTCTTCCGGCAGAGTTAAAGGATTTAAATAAGCGCTTTTCACAGCGCGATCAAGGATATCGGAATTACTACGTGGCCCCAACAGCCAAACAACAGGTTTTTTTGGATCTTCACGCAACGTAAAGAAGGTGTGAGGCACTCTGGAAAGGCTTGTTTCCAGCCTACTGACCTGGTCAGCAGGCATAATCCCAAGCACCGAATATAAATAATGGGATTTACGCAAGGCACCCACATCGAAGTTTGTGTCAGCTATCGGTTCCAGTTGGTGGAGTTGGCTTTCAAGCTGCTCCAAGGCCTTCTTTTCGGCGGCCAGTTGATCACTTGTGCTCTTGACCTCTCCTTCAATGCGGTCAACGGCAAACTCCAGAGATTCCAAATCGGAAATCGAATCAACATTAGAAGCACCAGTATATATTTCTTCCAGATTCAAGTTCTGGATGATGATCTGGATACGTCTTTCCAGTGTGGAATAACTGGCAGCTTTTTCCTGCCATGTATTCGGGCCCAGATTTTCCAGGCCCAAATAGGTGCTATCGATCTGATGAAAAACTCCACGGTTACCCAGTATTTTCGTCACAACCAAAAGATCCTTGGATGGAACGATCAACTCAACTTCAGTCATGGCTTCCGGAAAGAACATATCATCTCCATGGTAACAAGATTATTAATGCAACTCAGCAAATCTTTACGCTTAAGCGGCCAAACCCGTGGCAGTTACACGTACCCATTAATGTTCAGGCAGCAAATTGGTTTTCAATAAAAATGGCTGATATTCGTGCTCTGGCATTTCTGAGGATTTTGCCTCTATGAGAACAATCAAATCCTGCACTTCGAAATCATGCATTACCAGAAAGGCCAACGGAATTCCAATGTGGAATGGATTTCCCACAAAAGCTGCCAGGCACTCCTGCATAATCCGACGCTTGAGCAGAACCTCCAATTTTGGCAAGCCAGTTTGAGGATTCTCAAGGAGGGCATTTACATCGGGAATTCCTGGGTAAAGCTGCGTGATTACAGAGGCAATATCGGCGCCAGCAGCAACTGCCCGAATATCTGAATCATGCACCCGGTACCCAAAAGGCAGAGTATAGTTAATGACTTCCTCTTCAGAAAGTTTGTGATAAACCCGGTAGCGGATTGCCCACATCAGGTTATTCATGTCCAGGAGCGAGCCAATAATGCGCACACTATGCTCTCGATCCTGCCCCGTCAGTTTTTGCGATTCCGACCATAAGCGGCGCCAGTAACTCAAATCCAAGGCCACCTCAATCGGAAAGAGGTTCTGTTCTGCCGAATACCTTTTCATGGCGAAGGAAAGGGTTTCTTCATAGGGTGTCCCCTGCAGCAAATCCACTGCCGTCGTCACATTGCCAGTTTCAATCATGGCCTGGGCAGGCAGTACCGAGGCTGAGCCTAATGGAAACAAGACATCGCGCACTCTTTCCCAAAGTGCCGTTTCCGTGTTCCATGTTGAAACCGTCACGATGGCACGCAAGACTGCCTTCAGATTGCCTATTTCATAATAACGATATAACTGCTTGATCAATGGACGCGTTTTGACTGGCGCCATTTGAATAACGCTGTAATAAGAATCAGCTAACTTTCTCTTAATCTGGACAATTGCACGCCGTGGGTTGATATCTTTATCTTTCAGTCCCTCAAGATAGGGTCCATATGCAGTGCTTTTTAGAGAGTTAAACAAGGATAAGAAATCAGGTGTCTCACTCAACTGCATCGTGTCTTGCGGTGTGAGCAAATCGGCGTACATCGCCCTCACACGCGCACTAATGGCCGCGTAGTCCGCAACACCACTGGCCATATTTAAGCCTTACCAATTACACGGTTAAGCACATAGGTAACCGCACGATCAAAATTGCTCTTCGCCAGTGCTTCGAACTTTTTATTTTTTTCCTCAATTTTCGACAAAATCCGGGCGCTTTCTTCGTCCGCCTGCACCTCGGATACCATTTCGCGTGCATTTTGTTGGGCATCAGCGCGCGCTTTCTCAATCAACGCCTGGGCCTCCTGTTCGGCCGTCACAGGCAATTGCTGTGCTTCCTTTATGGCTGCATCATGAATTTCCTGCGCTTGCTTTTCTATCTCAAGTACTTGCTGAATGTGTTTCTCGTTCACGGTCTCTCCTCGCGAGCGGGTTATCTTGCCCAGTGTCAAATGTCATTGCAATTGTAAGATAAAAATACACGATAATCAAGGTCTAAATTGAATCTTCCACAAAAACGCTTTTTATTTGCAAATCGAAACTTTAAAAAGGGTGCGTGCCTGAAGGGAAAATTCACACAAATTCTTCACAATTCCCAGACCTTATCTTTACATTCATTCACTATACTCGGGGTAATTATCACCATCAATGAAAGGGTTCCGTCAGTTGTCATCCAAGAAAAAAACCTCCGGTTCAGGAAGAAAAGGCAGGGCCTTCGGGCTCCTGGCCATGCTTTTGATCATCGCCCTGGCAGGAGGATATCTATACTATTCAAAAATTGTCGTGCCACGACAGGCAGCGTCACAAACCTCGACAGTCCAAAGAGCGGTGGTACGGCGAGGGGATTTGGTTGTATCAGCCAGCGGCACAGGAACGTTGATTACGAAAACGGATGCTAGCTTCGGTTTCAAAACCAATGGGCAAGTGACTCAGGTATATGCAAAAGTTGGCGATCAGGTGGAAGCGGGACAGGTATTGGCCCAACTGGATGACACGCTGTCCCAAATGGATTACACCGAGGCCGAGCAGGCACTACAGGAGTTGCACTCTGCTGCGTCCATCGCGGCGGTCGAGCAGGAAATTGGCACCGCACAAGATGCCGAATCCACTGCACACGACTGGCTGGCTTATTTGATCAGCTCGGAAGTATTGGATGCTGAGGAAAATCTTGCCAATGCCCAGCAGAAACTTGCTGATGCACAGGCACAAGAAAAAGCGAATCCTTCTGAGGCTGCCAATCAAGCCGTGGAAACGAATGAGCAGGCCGTTGCCTATCTCATGGATAAGTTATCCCAAGCCCAAACCTATTATCAAGATGTATATCTTCCGGAAGAATTCGGGGAGTACGAAAACATTGGCACCAGGCGCCATCCCAAGATCGTTCTGGCAACGTATGTCGACCCTGGAACGGGGGAAGTTATTCCGAAGATTGATGGGCCCTCAGCAGACGATATCGCCACCGCACGCAACAATTTGTCCCAGGCACAGGAAACGATCAAGGAAGATCAGGCCTATCTGGAAGTATTAAAGACTGGTGTAATCCCTGACGACGCCACGGGCCAGAAACTCACTGATCTGTATAACGCACAAGTTGCTCTGAATCATGCTCAGTCCGCCCTGGACGACACCAAGTTGACCGCTCCCATCAGCGGAACAATTACCTCCCTTGATCTCAATGTAGGGGAGCAAGTCGACACATCTTCCGTGGTGACAATCTCTCAACTGGATCAACCCTACACTCTGGATGCTTATCTGGATGAAGCCGATTGGAATACGGCGCGTGTGGGAAACACAGTAAATGTCACCTTCAACCTGCTCCCCGAGCAATCCTTCCCTGCCACTGTACAAACCGTCTATCCAGAACTGATTGCTTCCGGCAGTTCATCATTGGTGCACATTATCGTTCAATTGGATAAAACCATCAGCCAGGATCTGCCCGCGGGTACGGGGGCAGGTATCAGCGTGGTCGGAGCCGAAGCGAACAACGTCGTACTGGTCCCGGTGAATGCGCTCCATAAAGTGGCCGAGGGCGGGTACGCGGTGCGCGTCATCCAAAATGGACAGCAGGTGGAACAGAAAATCGAGATTGGTCTGCAAAATGAATCTTACGCCGAAGTGAAGTCCGGATTGGATGCAGGCGAGACCGTGGTGACGAAATGATGATGGAAAAGGATCGCGCGGTGAGTACACACGCATTGAAACGCCCAAAGAATAACCGGTGGCTGCTTGTGTCCCTGATTGTTTTGGTACTCGTTGTGGGCGGCGCAGGCTATTACTATTACACAAGGCTGCAGGCAAACAAGAACAACAATACCGGACCGGAAACATCGATCATTCGGACCGGCGATATCATCCTGTCGGCTACTGGACCTGGTACCCTCATTCCCGGTGAAGAAGTTTCCTTTGGTTTCAAGAATAGTGGACAAGTCAGTGAAGTGCTGGTCAATCTGGGAGACAAAGTGGAAGCCGATCAAGTGCTGGCCCGATTGGATAGCACAACGATGGAACTGCAATACAAACAAGCAGCGGCAAGTCTGGAAGCACTTTCGTCTCCTTCTCAGCTTGCTGCAGCTGAACAGGCTGTGCAGGATGCCAAGCAAAGTTTTGCCACAGCCCGAAATGATCTACAGTACATGATTGGTCCTGAAATGCTGGTTGCTCAGGAAGAAGTAGCCAATGCAAAAGATAACTTGCAACTGGCTCAGGCCACGGCGCAGAAAGACGCCTCTGATGCAAACAAACATAGAGTCTCCGAAGCTCAAGCTGCACTCGACAAAGCCCAGGAAACATTGAACTATGCCTATTACAATTTTTCGAACACCTATACATTGCAGACTTTCAGATTCCGCACCATCACCCCGGATGGGTCAACCTCGGCGCGTAAAATCCTTGATGCTCCCACCGAAGCGGAGATCGCAGGTGCGCAGGCTGCCTACGCATTGGCAAAGGCTAATCTAACGGATGCACAGAATTATCTGGATATTTTGCAGGGGAAGCAAACAACCGACAACGTCCCTGCCAGCAGCAAAACATCCATTACAGACGCGAACATCGCACTGGATCAGGCCAAAGCCGATCTGGATGCAACGGAATTGATCGCCCCGATCAGCGGGACAGTGACTTCCATCGACTTGAACGCGGGGCAGGATGTGGGAACCTCGGCGGTCGTCACCATCTCTAATGTAAACCAGCCTTATACCATCGATACCTATCTGGATGAGACAGATTGGGATAAAGCAAAAGTTGGCTACACCGCCTCGATAACCTTTGACCTGCTTCCCAACAAAAGTTTTCCAGGAAAAATAACTCAAGTCTATCCAGCCCTGGATGATTCCTCAGGAACCTCCCAGGTTCATATCCTTGTGCAACTGGACAATCAGATCGATGTGGATTTACCGGCTGGTGCAAGCGGCAGCGTGGATGTTACTGGTGGTCAAGCCCTCGGTGTGCTGCTGGTTCCCACCTCGGCGCTCAAGGAAACGGACTCAGGTACCTACGTTGTTTATCTGATGAGGGCCGGCAAAGCGGTTGAACAGGAAGTGGAGATCGGCCTGCAGGACATTTTGAATGCCGAGGTTAAATCGGGTCTGCAACGTGGCGATATCGTATTGACAAATGCGACTGACTATCAGCAGTGAATAGCATCTTATGACAACACAGAAGACAAAACGTTTTTCAAGAACATTCGTGATACGAGCCGTATCCGTGATCCTGCTGCTCCTGGCAAGTGGAGCTGGATACTATTATTACTCACGGCTTCATTCACAGAACACGGCGCGTTCAACCAACGGGAAGTCACTGCAAACTGCCAAGGCAACCGTGGGCAACCTGGTGATATTTGCCAGCGGAACCGGGACGATCATGCCCGTGACGGAATCCAGTTTTGGTTTCAATACCAGCGGACAGGTTAGCCAGATCAATGTCAAGGTCGGTGATCACGTGGAAGCCGGCCAGGTACTGGCACAACTGGACGATTCCTATGCCAATATTGCTCTCGCACAGGCGCAGGAAGCCATGGATCAATTGACTTCTGCCGCCGCGATTGCAACCGCACAGCAAACGCTGGCCGACGACCAGACCAACTTTGCCACCGTCAAGAAAAATCTCAGCTACCTGATCAGTCCGGAAGTTCTATTCTGGGAAGAGAAGGTGGCGGAGCGGGAACAGACTCTCACCGATGCACAGGCAGCTGCCCAGACCGATTCGTCAGATGCCGCCAAACAAAAAGTGAGCCAGGCCGAAACTTCCTTACAGTACGCGCAAAATTCACTAAAGTATTTTCAAACCGTCTATGAAGAAACGTACGTGCCGAAAAACTTTAGTCAATACCAAAGAGTCAGAACGCGGCATGGCCCAAAAACGAAAGTAGCCACGGTCACGGATGAGGTTACCGGCGTAACCACCGACGTAATTTACGCCCCCACTGAGGGCGAGATCGGCATGGCACGCGGAGAGTACGATCTGGCCAAAGCTTCCATCACCGAAGCACAAACCTATCTGGATGTATTGAACGGTGCAGACATTCCTGACGGCGCCACCGGAGCGAATCTAGTCACTTACATTCAGACGAAGAACTCGCTCGAAAAAGCTGAATTCGATTTGAATGCCACGAAACTCATTGCCCCCATCAGTGGAACCGTAACCGCGCTGGATGTCAATGTAGGCGATACTGCCCCCAGCGGAACTGCAATCGTTACCATTTCAAATCTTGATCAGCCCTATACGCTGGATGCCTATCTGGATGCGGAAGACTGGGGACAGGTACAAATCGGATACGAAGTGGATGTAACTTTCGATATTCTCCCTGACCAGGTGTACAAGGGAACCGTAACCGAGGTCGATCCCACACTGGACACAAGTTCATCCAATTCGGCACTGGTACATTTCCGCGCACAATTGGATAGGACCATTCCCTATGAACTTCCATCCGGCTCCGCAGCTTCAATCGAAGTGATCGGCGGGCGGGCAGAAAATGCAACGCTGGTCCCCATCGAAGCTTTGCATGAATTCGGTGATGGGCAATATGCGCTATTCGTAATGGAAAATGGCAAACTGAGATTACGTGTTGTGCAGGTGGGGTTGCAGGATCTGACCAAAGCAGAAATTACTTCCGGCTTAAATCCTGGTGATGTGGTCAGCACCGGCGTAGTCAAAACAAGATAATAAATACACACAGCAATCATACAGCGTAAAAGGATCATGTTATGAAGAATAACTTTTTTTCCGGAAGAATTCGTTGGCTTCTCGTGGGCGTTGTCATTCTGGCAGTTGCGGGAGGCGCGACCTATTACTACACTAATTCCACGAAGGCCAGCACACCAATACAAACTCCGCTCCAGACCGCCACAGCCTTCCGCGGCAGCATCGTCATATCAGCCAGCGGTACGGGAACGTTGGCGCCAGCCAATGAAGTCAGTTTCGGCTTCGGCACCAGCGGACAGATCACAGAACTGAACGTCAAGGTTGGCGATACGGTGACCGCGGGTCAGGGGATCGGCCAGCTCGACAACGCTGAAGCCCTGGCCGCCTTCAAACAGGCAAAACGCAATCTGGACGATCTCACCACACCGGCAGCCATCGCGCAAGCCAAGCAGGCTGTCGCTGATGCCGAAGTCAGCATTTACAATGCCAAAGCCGCCCTGGAGCATCTGATCAGTTCGGATGTGTACTACTGGGAAGGCCAAGTTTCTGCGGCGCAGGATGCATTGACTGCCGCGCAGGCGGATGGGGGCACAAGTCCATCCGCTGACCAGCAAAAGAAAATCGATGATGCCACGGCTGCCCTAAAACGCGCCCAGAACAATCTGGACGCCGCGCACTTGAGATACGTCAACGTGTATGTTCCCGCGACGTTCACTTACACCGTCACGGATGAAGCGACGGGAGACACGCATGAGGAGGCCGTCGCTCCATCGGATGCAGAGGTTGCAGCCGCGCGCGCCACGTATGAACTGGCGATTGAAACGCAGAAGGAAGACCAGGCTTATCTCGACATGCTCAATGGACAGGCTTTGCCGGAAGATGTTCCGGGCAGCAGTCTGACGACTCTGGTGGAGGCCCAGACTGCGCTGCAGACCGCCCAGGAGAATCTCAACGCAACCCAGTTGACCTCCCCCATTAGCGGTACCGTGACCGATCTGACCGCCAGCGTCGGCGATTACGTGACCGAGGCTTCCATTCTTACCGTTGCGGACTTAAGTCAGCCTTATACGGTAGACGCCTATTTCGACGCCGAAGATTGGTCCAATATCCGGGTCGGCAACGAGGCTGATGTCGTTTTCGATGTACTGCCTGATAACACTTTTATCGGTAATGTGACCGTCGTCTACCCAACGTTGGACACCTCTTCCAACTCCTCGCTGGTGCATGCCATCGTCAAATTGAACGATACCGTTGACTCCGATCTGCCGGTCGGCGCATCCGCTTCGGTGGACGTGATCAGTGGGCGCGCGAAAAACGCGGTGCTCATTCCAATCGAAGCCTTGCATCAGACTGACCCGGGGAAGTACGCGGTCTTCGTCATGGAAAATGGCAAGCCGCGGCTGCGCGTGATCGAAGTCGGTCTTCAGGATCTAACCCACGCAGAGGTCAAATCAGGACTGGAAGCCGGTGATGTTGTCACTACAGGTATTACGGAGACGCAATAATGAATACGAGTAACCATAAGATCATTGAAACCATTGACGTCAAAAAGGTTTATGGCATGGGCGATGCCAGCGTGGAAGCGTTGAAAGGCGTCTCGATGGAAATCAACGCAGGCGAATTCGTTGCCATTATGGGACCTTCCGGCTCCGGTAAAAGTACCCTCATGCATATTCTCGGGTGTCTCTCGCAACCCACCAGTGGACAATACGTTCTGGATGGTGAAGATGTCAGCGATATGGACAAGGTACAACTGGCCCGCATTCGTAATGAGAAGATTGGCTTCGTTTTTCAAGCCTACAACCTGCTGGCCCGCACGACTGCATTGAGGAACGTTGTTCTGCCTTTACTCTACAATCGCTCGAGCTCCAAAGCAATGTCAATCGCCGAGGGAGAAGAAAAAGCAAAAGCCATGCTGGAACTGGTGGGACTTTCTGATCGGATGGACCATCAGCCACAGGAACTCTCCGGCGGACAGCAGCAACGTGTGGCTATTGCCCGGGCACTGATCAACGATCCGGTCATGGTGATCGCTGACGAACCTACCGGTAATCTCGACAGTCATGCCGGAGTTGAGATCATGAATATTCTGCACAAATTACATGAAAATGGCGCAACGATCGTGATCGTTACACATGACCCGGCAATTGCCGAACATACGCAAAGGACCATTCACTTGATGGATGGACTGGTCAATAATGTTATTCACAATGGAAGGAAGGTGCACGCATGAATCTTTCTGAAGCCATGCGCATTGCATGGGAAGCAATTCTGAAGAACAAGATCCGTTCGGTCTTGACGATGTTGGGCATCATTATTGGTGTAGCAGCGGTGATCATGATGGTCGCCATCAGCGCCGGGACGGAAGCCACCATTCAGGAGCAAATCACCAGCCTGGGCTCAAACCTTTTATTCGTGCAAAGCAATTTCGTGCGAGTCGGTCGTGGCGGTGGAGGTAGTCAAAGCGGCGGCCTGATCTATGATGACGCGACCGCCATTCAAGATCAGGTGGATGGAGTCAAAGCTGTGGTCGTCGAGCAGAACGCATCCGAGACCATTAAATCCAGCACCGCGCAATTGGATGATGTTTCTGTGGTGGGTTCCTCTCCAGGCCTTCCGACTGTGCGCGATATAGAAATTGCGAGTGGACGTTACTTTAACGAACAGGATGTGCAGCGCAAACAAAAGGTGGCAGTCCTTGGTTACACCCTGGCTCAGGAGCTCTTCGGCGATACAAATCCGATCGGTCAATATGTCACCGTGGGTACGACCAAACTGGCGGTCATTGGCGTGATGGCAGAAAAAGGTTCCGTGGGAGGCACAGACTTTGATGCACGCCTCTACACGCCTATCACGGTGGTCTTCCAAAAGTTCACACCTTCGCAGTTTGCACGTATCGTGGGCAACCGCGTCTTTATGATCACGGTCGAGGTGGACCCCACTGCAAAACTTGACGATGTGATTACGCAAATTAATCTACTGCTGGTCAAGCGCCACAAATTAACGCTGGATACAGCAGACTTCTCCATCACAACGCAAAGCGACATTATCAATACCCGGGAATCGACTACGGCCGCATTTCGTAATCTGCTGGCCTGGGTGGCTGGCGTTTCCCTGATCGTGGGCGGTATCGGCATCATGAACATCATGCTGGTCAGTGTCACCGAACGGACGCGCGAGATCGGCATTCGTCAATCCGTGGGCGCCACGCCCAATGACATTCGCCTGCAATTCCTGATCGAAGCTCTCCTGCTTAGCATCATTGGTGGCTTGATCGGAGTCGTGGTCGGCATCAGTGGTGCGTATTTGTTTGGCGCATTCAGTGATATGCGCACGGTGGTCTCGGTCAGTTCCATTCTGCTGGCCTTCGGCTCCGCCGCGGTGGTCGGCGCGTTCTTCGGTTTCTATCCTGCCAACCAGGCCGCGCAACTGGATCCCATCGAAGCACTCAGGTATGAGTAAAGCAAATCCTGTCCAGAGAAAAGTTTGAGCATGAGTTCAGTCCTTCCAGAAAATTCATCTTTAGAAATGGCGGATAAACACACTCTGCAGTTTCCACGCGACAGAAAGCTGGAACTGGCTGGGCTCATCGCAATTGTGATTCTCGCCGCTGCGCTGCGCTTCTCCAATCTGGATGCGCTCGGCTACGCAAATCACTACTACACGGCTGGCGTGGAAAGCATGCTGAAATCCTGGGATAATTTTTTCTATGTCGCCGCGGAACCGGGAGGCTCGGTCAGTATTGACAAGCCACCGGTGGGTCTATGGCTGCAAGTCATCTCCGCCTATTTCCTGGGCGTGAGCGGCTTTAGTGTGCTCCTGCCTGAACTGCTGGCTGGCATCATTTCTGTGATCCTGATCTATTACCTCGTTCGGCGATCCTTTGGAAGCGTTCCAGGATTGATCGCTGGACTGGCTTTGGCGATCACGCCTGTCGTAGTTGCGACCGATCGCAACAACACGATCGACAGCAGCCTGATCTTGACTCTGCTCCTGGCGGCCTGGGCATTTATCAAAGCCACGGAGACAGGTAAGTTTCGCTATTTGCTATTGGGCGCGGCCCTGGTGGGAATCGGTTTCAATATCAAAATGCTGCAAGCTTATTTGCCTCTGCCCGCATTTTACGCGCTGTATTTCCTTGGCTCCCATGAAAAAATATGGCCGAAGATCGGGAAACTTCTGCTCGCCTCCACCTTACTGCTGGCTGTTTCTCTTTCATGGGCGGTAGCTGTTGACCTGACGCCAGCAGATCAGCGGCCCTATGTGGGCAGCAGTTCCGATAACTCGGAAACGAATCTGATTCTGGTCTATAACGGTCTCGACCGTTTGCTGGGTATGTTTGGACGCCGCGGTTCCGGCCCGCCAGGAGGGGGCTTCGCGGCACGTCAACAAAACCAGGGGCCTAACCAGGGATCCAGCAATTATTTTTTCCAAAACCGTCCGGACGGGAATAATGGAAACGCCCTTCCACCGAACAGATTCAATGGAAATAATCTTGCTTTCCCAGCAGAAGGCTTCGATGGTTTTGAGAGGAACAATCCTCGCTTCGATAACAATAACAGACCGGGGAACAATTCCTCTCCACAATTTGGCTTGGGAGGCGGTGGGTTCGGAGGTGGCGGCTTCAATATAGGAAGAGCCAGTGCTGTAAGACTGTTCGTACCTCCGCTTAGCAAGGAAGTAAGCTGGCTCCTGCCTTTTGGGATCATCAGCGCCCTTCTGCTGGCCGCAGCTTCGCGCCTGGAATGGCCCCTCACGTCCAGACATCAGGCTCTGGTCCTTTGGGGAGGCTGGCTGGCCACCTGTGGAGTTTTCTTTAGCGTCGCGGGCTTCTTCCATGAATATTATCTGTCGATGCTGGCTCCCCCACTTGTGGCCTTGGTGGCGATTGGTGTGTATCAAATATGGCGGTTGGCAGGCACGCGTTCCTGGCTTGCCATTGCCATCCTTGGTATCGCGGCGATAGGAACGGTGGCGTTCCAAACGCACACCGCCCGGAGCTTTGTGCAAAACTTGTGGTGGCTTCCGGGAGTCATAGCCCTGCTGGTCATTGGACTCGGTGTATTGATCTTCTTTGCCTTGACACGAGGAAAAGGCGCCGGCTTGGTTCTTGGATTTGGGCTGGTAACCGCCTCGATCTTTGCTACCCCGGGTATCTGGTCTGTGCTCACAAACTTGAGCGCCAGCCAGAATCAATCGCTGCCCAGCGCGTATTCCGGCGGACGGATCGGGCCAGTTAGAGAACGCGGTTTGCAGGTCAATCAGACCTTGTTGGATTACCTGGAGGCAAATACGGAAAATACAACTTATTTGATGGCGGTCCCAAGCTCCATGCAGGGCGCAGATTATGTTTTGGCAACCGGTCGTCCTGTGCTCTATATGGGTGGCTTTATGGGACAGGATCAAGTTGTCACCGCAGCGGATCTGGCACGCCTGGTGAGTAGTGGCGAGCTGCGCTTCATTTACTGGAATACCATCGGCAGAGGCGTGGGATCAAATTCCGATATTTCCTCCTGGGTTACCTCATCCTGTACTCTGGTCAATGGTTTCGATACAGCTACACAGAACGCCGGTGCGCCGGACGGGATCGGCACGAATCCTGATGGCATTGCCGTCAGTCCAAATAATCGCATCTTTCCAAACTTGGGCGGTTTCGCGGGAAACTTGCAGGTTTCCCTGTATGACTGCGGAAACCGATAAGATTTTTTATAAAGAGCAAAAAGGAATTACATATGAAAAAAACAACGTTCGCGGTAATCATTCTTCTGGCATTGATCGTCACAGCCTGTGGCAGCGCATCCAACGCCACGCAGACCTTTCCCGGACAATCGACCAATACCGCGGCCCGTGAACTGCCGGCGGCCTCCAAACTGGCGATTGGCTCTTTCAAGCTCGAAGATACAGACAATGCCATTACGGCCAAACAAGCTGCCGACCTTATTCCGCTCTGGCAGGTTTACGTGGATTTGAGCACCAGTGATACGGCCGCGCCGGAGGAGATCAGTGCGCTGACCGACCAGATCCAGGAAACCATGACATCGAATCAGATCCAGGCGATCGACTCCATGAACCTGACTTAACAGGATGTCTTTACTGTGATGCAGCAGCAAGGCATCACAACTCAAGCTGGCAACGGCGCCCAGCAAAGCACACAAGGCAATGGCGGGCAAACCACGGGTGGTGGAAACTTCCAACGAGGAGGCGGAGGGCCAGACTTCTTCCAGGGTGGCGGCCCCGGCGGCGGCGGCGGATTTGGTGGTGGCGGGGGCCAGAATCTCAACCCACAACAGATTGCCACTGCCCAGGCTCGACGGGCTCAGAATGGCGGTGGCAGCTTCGGTCTCAACCGCACACCGACTCCTCTGATCCAGGCGCTCGTAAAACTATTGCAAAGCAAAACAAATTCCTGAACATGGAATATTGATACACTGATCTGGGAAGGTGATCGATGGCAAAAACAATCATGGTGGTGGACGATGAAAAAAGGTTGGTCTCCCTGGTCGAGAGTTATCTCGCTCAGGAAGGCTACCACGTAGTGACCGCGCATAATGGAAAGGAAGCCCTCACTGTAGCGCGGCGCGAACAGCCGGACCTGATCGTCCTCGATGTGATGATGCCCGAAATGGACGGTTACGAGTTCATGCGCAAACATCGCGCCGAATACAATACACCGATCATCTTGTTGACCGCGCGCGTCGATGACGAAGAAAAAGTGATCGGCCTGGAGATCGGCGCGGACGATTACATCACCAAGCCCTTCCGCCCCCGCGAACTGGTGGCGCGCGTGCGCGCCGTCCTGCGCCGCGCCGGGGATTCAGAGCCGGCCGCCAAAGTGTTGAAAGCGGCAGATATCGTCCTCGATCGCGATAGCCGCACAGTGAAAGTTGCCGATCACTTCACGGATCTCACCCCTTCGGAATTCGACATCCTGACCGCCCTGATGAACTCCCCCGGACGCGTCTATTCGCGGCTCGACTTGTTGGATATCATACAAGGTGTACGTTATGAAGGCTACGAACGCACCATCGATACCCATATCAAGAATCTACGCAGCAAAATAGAAAATGATCCCCGCTCTCCCAAATACGTTGAAACCGTGTATGGTGTAGGATATCGTTTCAAGAGAGACTAGCGGCATGCGTTCCATTTCCACCAAATTAATTCTCGCCTTTGTGAGCATCGGCATTATCAGCGTGGGTGCCATTGTGATAACCGCGCGCTGGAACACAAGGGAGGAATTTATTCGATTTCTGTCAGATCAGAGCAAAAGCACGATCGTCTCCGAACTCTCTGACTATTACGCACAAAACGGCTCGTGGCAGGGAGCGGAGATCATTTTCCAGCAAGGCAACTATCCTGCGCAACCCACCTTTGGAACAGGTACAGGGAGCGGAGCCGGGGCCGGACCAAATCGGCCAACACCATTTGTGCTGACGGACCAACAGGGAAATGTCCTGATTCCCAACGACAGATACAAAGCCGGTGACAAAGTGTCCAGCGATGATCTCGACCTGGGCATGCCCATTACAAATGCCGATCAGGTGATCGGTGTACTGGTTCCCATGCGCATTCCTTTTCAAGGAAGACCGCGCGAAGTGGAATTCATTCAGCGCATCAATCTCACCCTGCTCTACGGTGCATTGATCGGTGCGGTCATTGCGCTGTTGTTGGGTATCTTCCTCTCACGTACCATCACCCGCCCCATTCGCGAACTGACGGCCGCGACTCACGCCGTCTCCGAAGGAGATCTTTCGCAACAAGTCCCTGTTCGCTCCAAGGATGAATTGGGGGAGCTTGCCAAAGCTTTTAACAAGATGAGCACAGAACTTCAACGTTCTGTCAATGCGCGCAAACAAATGACGGCCGATATCGCTCACGAGTTGCGCACACCGTTAAGTCTCATTCTGGGTCACGCCGAGGCAGTCCACGATGGCGTACTCAAACCTACGCGCGAAAACTTCGAGATCATTCGCGACGAAGCCGGACGGCTGGAACACCTGGTCAATGACCTGCGCACCTTATCGCTGGCCGATGCCGGTGAGTTGAGCATCAGTCTACAGATCATTGAACCGGAACGACTCCTGCGGGAAGTTGCTTCGCTATATCAATATCAAACCCGACAAAAGGATATAGCTTTGGAACTGGACATTGATTCGTCGCTGGCTACCATTGAGGTGGATCCCGGACGAATGACGCAGGTGCTGACGAACATTCTGGATAACGCGCTGCGCCACACGCCCGCCGGCGGACGGATCGTTCTTTCTGCAAAAGAGGTGAATGACCAGATCGAACTGGCCCTTCAGGACAGCGGTCCGGGGTTGGATGCCGAAGAGCTGGCACGCGTCTTTGAACGTTTCTATCGAACGGACTCCTCCCGTCAACGTGACGGTGAAATGTCAGGAGGCTCGGGATTGGGGCTGGCCATCGCCAAGTCCATCGTTCAGGCACACGGTGGACAGGTATCGGCTGAGTTTGAAGCGGGAAAAGGTTTGAAGGTGATCGTCAGCCTGCCGAAGAAAACAAGTTAGTTGGTTGGGCGATCCTGCTAAGAATCTTTAGAATTTCCCCATAATTTTCAAATGGCGCTTTTATATCAGTATGTTAAAAGTCAATGTTGTCAAAGAAAGGTTGTGAACAATGAAAAAAGTGATTCTTTCCCTGCTGGCCATCATTTTGGTGGTTGGCTTACTCGCTGTGACCGGTTTTACAGGTTATCGCCTGGGATATGCCCAGGGCATGCGGGTCACCGTCAACGGAGACACATCCCGTCCAGCAGTTCGTCCGTTCAATAACTCTAATCCGCGGAACATGCCGATGATGCGCGATTTCGCGTTTTGGCCGGGGTTTCCGTCGCGGCTTTGGCGCCTTTCCCTTCATGGGCTTTGGGCTTTTCTCTCCGTTTAGAATCCTGGGTTGGCTCATCATGCTGGCGCTCGTTTTTGGATTCGCCTACTGGCTTTTCACCAGGAGCGGCTGGCGCCTCACTCGTCAGACAACCATAGAACCCAATTCTACAAAAACGGAAGGTTAGTAAACTCTAAGAAAAGTTCCTGTGATAACTCGACTTTTGCAGCACATTAACAGTTGAATAACCAAACAGCCAGTGCAGGAAAAACGGTACAATCCCGAGGCGGGATCCGCAGGCTGGAGGTGCAGAATGATTCCTTTGGTGGAAATTCATGAATTGGTGAAACATTAGGCCGCCTTCTTTCAAGATGTTTTCTCAGCGGATGCGTTCATTGAGTTTCAGCGCGATGTCAGTGGGCTGATCGTATCCGAGAATAAAACGGTGGATGGGATCAACCGCTTGTTCGTAGTAGAGAGTCGGAACCAGAATTCGCTGAATCGCCTGTTGAGCGAAAGCCCGTTTTCGTTGGAAAATTGAACCGCTCGCGTTTGCGCATGTTGGCCAGCTTGTCAGGGACCCAGATCAAATCAAAAGGAGTGCTGGGGATCGACGATACACTGCTGATCCACTATGGTCAGGACTTTGAGAAGATCGCCAAGTTGTTCGATCATGTGACTCAAACCTATGTCTGGGCGCATGACTTGGTCACGATCCACTACAGGGATGATGAGACGGACTACCCAGTGCTCTTCCAGCTCTGGGAACCAGAAGAGTTAGAGAAGCTGGAAGCGGGACTGTGGGCTGCTAGGATCTCGCTCAAAGCCAGCAAGAAGCCCCTGAAGGAGAGTGACCCGAAGAAGTGAGGTAGCTATTTACTGGGGGTGTGGCAAAGGCAACAGAAGAAGCATAAAGAGCTGCGTGAACTTTACGACAATAAGTTGATCCTGGTGCCGAAGATGCTTACCGCATGGGTGGCAGAGCATCCCGAGGCACACTGGCCGGTCACCTTTGATAATTGGTTTACCCAACCCGCTTTCGGCCGTTTCCTCGACCAGCAACTCAAGTTGGCCTATGTCGGCACGCTGACCGGCACCGACAAAATCAATTTGAAAATAGGGCAGATCCCTTGGGAAGACTTCACCGAACGTCTCAAGCAGGAACATCTGGCAGCCGTCGCCCACAGTCGGAAACCGATCTTCCAGCGCATCAACATTCCCTTCAAAGGCGCGCATGAAACCTACTACAGCTATGGCAACACTCACCGTCTGCACAACTTCGGACGACAGCGCTTGGTGATCAATTATCGCCAAGCTGATCTTTCGGACAAGCCAACCTTTTATATGAGCAACCGTCTGATCTGGCAGGCTGCCGGGATTACCCGCATTCGACGCCACCGCTCGCCCGTGGAAGTCTATCACGAGGAAGGCAAGGCAGAAGGACTGGACCAATATCAACTACGGGATTTCCGCGGCATTCAACGACATGTCGCTCTGGTCGCCGTGGCCTACTCGCTATTGCGTGCAGCCCAACATGACCCTTCCCTTCGCGCACGACTTCAACGTATCCTTCACATCAATTTGCAAGCTCACCCAGCTTCCCGGCGTCGAGCCGTTCAGGCACAAAGCTTGTGGTGTCTGGGCTTGTTGATTAGTTCCGGTTTGGCGCAAGGTCATTCTCTGCGCGAGATCATGGACCCGTTCCTGCGGGTCATCTGCAGAGTTTGAAAATGATTCGCACAGCAGCGGTTGTGATCTTGCCCGGCCAATCCCAGGCAAGATAGGTTCGTGTTGTCCAAGCCCACAGCGCTGGCATTCAAATCCGCCCTGCGCAACCCTTTGGTTATTCAATTTTTAAGGTGCAAAAGTCGAGTAATAACCGCGGTTTTTGTTACATCTGATTGGCAATACCAAACGTACATTTAATATAACCCTGGCAAGACGAGACCAGGGTTTTGTATTAGATACAAGAGGAGAGATGATGGAATTGATCGCTCGCATTATCCACGCCCTGACCGAATTACATCCAACGCAACCCATGCTGGTGCATTTTCCCATTGCTCTAACGGGCGCGGCCTTTCTTTTTATCCTGTTGGCTTATTGGCGGAAGAGTTCGTCGCTCGAGCAGGCAGCATTCGCCAATATCGTTTTGGCATGTTTGGGCACGATCGCGGCGGACGCTACCGGTTACCTAGATAATATAAAAAATTATGATGGTGCAGCACCCAACACCGGTGCGAAGATCATCCTAGCCACGCTTTTATTTTTGCTGACTGCAGGAATCAGCCTTGTCCGTCATCGCAATCCAGGTTTGTTTCAAAAAGCCAATCGCTGGCTATACATGGCCTCCTACGGCGCCAGCTTTGCTATCGCTTTTAGCCTGGCATTTTTAGGTGGCATCATTCTATATGGTTTCTAGGAGTAAAGAAAAAAATATGAAGTCAACGTTCGTAAAGGTCGCTATCACCCTTTTGATCGTGGGAGTCCTATCTGCTTGTGGAAGTCAAACCACGGACACGCCTGCTTCGCAGCCAACCGAGGCAGTTGCTCCCACAACCCAGGCGCCGACCAATCCCCAACCCACTTCCGATACCACCGCGCCAACCGAAGCCACGGCAGTCACACAACCTCCCGCCGAGAGTGCGACACTTAGTTTTGCGAAAGAGGTTCTGCCCATTCTTGAAAGCCGCTGCATGAACTGTCACGGCGGGACTTGCACCGAAGAGGGTTAGGTGCTAAAAACGTATACCGATATGATGGCTGGCTCGAAGAACGGTCCCGTGGTTACGCCGGGGGATGCCACGGACAGTTTGCTGGTTCAATTACTCGTCGAACAGAAGATGCCCAAGAAGGGACTCAAGCTGACGCCGCCTCAGCTTCAACTGATTACCGATTGGGTCAATCAAGGGGCACAGGACAACTAAATAAAAACCTTTTGAAGGTCGTTTTGAAATCACCTGCGCAAGGTTTATCGTTTAATATTTCTGGTATAATCCCGTCGCTCTTTACAAGGAGAGGTCGCGTAGTCCGGTTTAGCGCGCACGCCTGGAGAGCGTGTTTGCCGAAAGGCAACGCGGGTTCAAATCCCGCCCTCTCCGCTGATGGGTAAACTTACGATATTCACATATGGGAGTTTGCCCAAAACGAGAGTCCACTCTGCAATAGTGGGCTCTCACTTTTTAAGGACAAACCTACGATCAGATGTTCTGTTTTTTAGGTGTAACTGCTCACGCAAAATCTGGTTGAAGCAGGAAAGGCAAGATGGGCGTCCCCATCAGATGCACCAATTTTTGAAAGGCGTTCTCGCCGTTGCGTTTGGCAGTGTTCAGGACAGTGGCTAAACCAGCGTAGGTCTGAGCGCCCCAGTCGGAACGGAAACTTCCCATGACTTTGCGATGAATCACAGCTGGACGCAAGGCGCGCTCACAGGCATTATTGTCAGCTGGCACATCGGCACGGTCCAGGAAAAGGAAGAGCGAATCGCGTCGCTTTCGATAGCGATCCAGCAGGTTGGTTCCCAAACCGCTGAACCTGCGCTTCAGCAGTTGATCCAATTTCTTGTTGAGGATCGTTACCTGCCTTTGATATCCTCTTTCAGTCATTTGCTCCCGGCGATTTCCCAGATGGACCGCTTTTCGGAACAAAGTTTGCATCTCTTTGGCCCATGCCAAGTGCGGACGTTTCTCAATCAAACCTTGCAAGTTGCGGATCTGGTGTGCCATACAAATCTGACACATTTTCGCAGGTGCGTTCAACTGCGGCTTCCAACAGTCGCACACCCAAACTTCCGCTTCGCACTCGCGCATGAAGGTCTCAATCACATCGTAACCGCGGCTGGGCATCATCAAGTGATATTCGTAATTCCCGCTGACAAAGACCCACTGCCACCAATTTAATCCGTGCACGCGTGCGTGGGTCTCGTCACTGCCAACCACCTTGCCATGCCGAACTTTCTCCCCGATCTTTTCCGCTTCGCCGAACACGGCTTTACCCGCCCGCTTGAGGATCGCCACTGCTCCGCCTTCGCTCAACGGTAGATTAAATATCTCACCGCATACCTCGACGAGCCGTTCAAATCCAAGATGATGTTCGTGATGTAACATCGTCACCGTGGCTTCCAAACGCGGACCAAAATAGCGCCCCGCTGCCAACCCCTCAGGCAATTTCCCGCGTTGAAGTTCGCCGCAACACGGACAGAGCACTTCGTATTGTTGCGTTTCGATCACCACAGGTTGAATCTCTGGCAATTCCGTGAGCTGACGGCGGATCACCTGCACGGGTACCTGATCCAACAAGTTGATGTGACAGGTTTGACAATTGTCTACAACTGCATAGAGCACTTGGCTGGGATTATCAATCAGGGCGCGTTCGAGTTTTTCGTGCCCCATTTTGGCGCCTTTCTTTTTACTTCGCTTGCGCTTCTTTTTTTCCGACTTGAAATCCCGCGATGGCGGTTGTGACGAATTCTTTGAGGTCGTCGGCGTTTGTTTCAAACGCAATTTCTCTTCCAATTCATGAACTCGGTTTGTCAATTCGTAGAGCAACCCAATTAGTTCTTCCCGCGTTAGTTCCTCTATCGGTGTCTTGACTGTCTCTGGTATCATGTCGGTTACAACACCATTTTTCTAAAAAAGTCGTGAGCAGTTACACGAGAATAACCCGCTCGATCTGGATTTTCTCGTGGTTGATGAAGCTTCCATGTTAGATTTGCTTCTAACCAATCACCTTCTGAAGGCAGTGAGAACTGGCACACACGTGTGATTCGTTGGTGATGTGGATCAGCTCCCTTCCGTCGGTGCCGGCGATGTCCTGCGCAACCTGATCCAAAGCGATATCGCACCGGTCACAAGGTTGAGCACCATCTTTCGTCAAGCCGCGAATTCAATGATCATCACTAATGCGCATCTGATCAATCAGGGCAAGTTCCCGGTCTTCTCTCAGGGCGAGGGTGATTTCTTCCTCTTCTCCGCCGAGGATGCTGCCGGCGCGGCGGATTGGGTGATCCAGATCGTCACAGAAAGGATCCCACAGAAATTTGGATTGGATGCTGTGCACGATATCCAGGTGCTCTCTCCCATCTACCGCGGACCGGCGGGAGTAATTGTCCTGAATGATCGCCTGCAGGAAAAGCTGAATCCTCCCGCGAATAACAAACCCGAACGCCGTTTGTTTGGAGTAGTCGTTACTTACTGGCGGGAGGAACAAAGTAAAGCGATTTCAACGGAATACTTTGAGCCAGGGAACTGGCCCTAAACGCGGCCTGTACTCGCTTGTCAATTGTTTGCTGTGTTAGGTGGCTTTGTTATATCTACTTATTCTCTACGTTCAAGTTCTTCCGGTGTCGGTCTCTGGAAGAACTCTATCCAGGGAATCATACTCTCTTCGGAAATGTGGAAGCTCACTTGTGAAGGTTGCGAATTCCTGACCGCAAGCCGCCTCAGTAGCTCCTCTTTCGGCACATCCAGAAAATGGACTTCACTGCTGGCTCCAAGGTCTTTCGCCCGCTGCCGGAGATCCTCGCGTTCTTCTCGTGCCCAAAAACCAAAATCGAGGATGACATTCGTTCCCAATTCCAGCGCTCTGCTTGCGATATTCCAAAGCATGGACTCGATCAAACTATGTCGGGCATCATGTTCTGGCTCTTCCGCATCCTGACCAAATAGAGCAACCTGCCACTCATCGGGCGTCAATCGAAGTGCTGACCGTTCCTGTTCAAGCTTCTTTGCAAGCGTTGTTTTCCCGGAACAGGGAAGTCCAACCATCAGATGAAGAGTTGCCACACTTTTTACTCCTGAGGATCGTTTACAAGCCGCCCACCGGCGCGCGTTAGCGGCATGGTTAGGTCGCTCTTACCTGCCTTGTTCGATAACGAAGGTAAACCTCACCGTTGCCAAAACGGCGTTCATCCAAAAGCTCAAGCTCCAATCGAACGGTGTCAGGGAGCGCTGCTTTGCCACCTCCCACAATGATCGGTTTGATGAATAGGTGGCACTCATCGATCAACCCTGATCGAAACGCCTGGGCAGCCAGCTCAGCACCACCGATGTGGATATCCTGTTCGGCGCGCTCTTTCAGTCGTCGAATGGCTTCTGGATCGAAGTTACGCTCGATTTTCGTCTTGCGTGTGGACGCAGCCTCCAACGTCCCGGAGTACACGATTTTGTCAGCAGCCTGCCAGACCTGCGCGAAGTCGCGCATGAGTGGAGACTGACCGGCTAGGTTGGGGTCTGTCTCCCACACCATCATGCTCTCATACGTTCGACGTCCGTAGAGATGCGTGCCGTCTGCACGTATGAGATTGGTGATAAATAGGAACACTTCATCACTTGGGTCTGTCCAGTCAAACTTACCATCCATATCCTCGATGTAGCCGTCGAGTGACGTGTTTGTCGTGTAGATCAAGTGAGCCATACGAACCTCCATTTGTGAGTAGTGCTATGAGTTTTCTCGCAGAGGAAACGACCAAAGAAGCCGGTCAGGTAAGCCTTACGTGGCGAAAAAGCAGCGGCTGGCACAACTCCATGGCGTCCTATCTCATAAGTATAATAATGCAATCCAAAACCGCTGATAATGACTTTTGGTTTTAACGGGTATGAAAATAGAGTTACGGCGCAGGGACGGTGTACGGTTCCCAGGCCAGCAGATCGCCCTGACGTTGGACACATCCCAGACCGGGAAATGGAAAGTGATAGGCCATCAATAGCAGGTTCTCGGATTCGGCCTGTGCCAGCAGCGCGCGCCGAGTCGCAATCGCGATATCGGGTTGCTGCCAATCAAAGGGCGCTGCATCCAGTGCGTTGAGTTGAATGGGCATGTGGATAGTATCGACGATGTGAAGCAGCCGCGCGTCTTCAGACTCGATCTGCACGGCGCGGTGTCCGGGCGAATGCCCCAGCGCAGGAACATAGTGAATTCCCGGTTCGATATCGACTGTATCATCCATCAGTGTCAATCGCTCCGCATAAGCCGCAAATGTTTGGCGGAGGCGGGCGGCGTCAGGCGCATCAAGACCCGCGAGAATATCTTCACTCATCCAGTATGCATGTTCCTGGGCTGGCACGACCAATAGTGCTTTGGGGAAGGTCGGATTGCCCGCCTGATCCAACAGTCCCCCAATGTGATCTTGATGGTAATGCGTGATCACCACCGTATCAATGGACTCGGGTGTGGTGTTTTCCGCTTGCAGCCGTTCCAGCAAATGACCGGGATCATTCGAGTCAGATTGCCCCATACCGCTGTCGATCAGCACCCGTTTCTCTCCGGTCTCCACCAGAAGAATATTCCGGCAAAAGGTCAACGGTTCAGGGAGGGCGCGAAACGCGGCAAGCATTCTTTCGGTATCGGTAGTAAACATGCTCTCGATGTCGACTTCCCTAAGCGTCTCGATAACATCCGGAAGTGACACACACGAGAAATCACCCACATGAAAATGGACAAACTCAGAAATCATCTCTCAATACTCCTCAACAATAAATGATTCGTTCATCGGCAGGCGGATTGCCTGATGCGCGATCCCTAATTAGAACATTTGATCTATTATAGCTCCCCTGCTGGCGACGTCAAGGTGCGTCCGGTCTTTCACCCCCGGCTGAGTAGTTACGCTGGCGCAAGCGATCAACTTGCGAAGCCCTGATTTCCTCCATCCTGTTTAGTAAGTTGTGGGTTTGGAATTTACCGAATCCAAACAGAGCAGGGAAAGCTCGGCTGTTGAAAGAAAAAAGGTCATTATTGAGCAGAGTTTTAGCTGCTGAAAATGGTGCCATTTGTTGTACCATTTTTACAACTCGATTACATGACTTCAAATTGAAAACAATTCCAAGGGTGAAAGGGCAGGCAACGACCCAAAAATTTCATTGCAACAATTTGCCATATATGGCATGTTAATGGAATGAATTTGGATGAGCTTTAAAAATCATAACGCCGTGACCTATTCACACATTCGACTCCCCATAAATTGGTCCGCCAATTTCATTGTTAGTCAAAAATGAAATCCTGATAGTTACCGGCGTTGATCACTGTAAAAGACGCATCAGGATATGAGTTCACCCAATTCTTCGGTGTAGGCACTGGCTTGCTTTCTGACCACTTAAACTCATATCCATATAATTTGCCCCCATGTTCTTCGACCAGATCAATCTCCTGCCGATCATAGGTGCGCCAAAAATACATGTTGGCATACAGGGAACGGTACGCCCGGTATTTGAGGCGTTCCACAAACATAAAATTCTCCCATAAAGCGCCGACATCATTCCGCTGATCCAGCCCATTGAACTGAGCAATCACCGCATTCCTGATACCATTATCAATAAAGTAATATTTGGATTTATTCACAACCTCTTCACGCAGATTACGGCTAAAGCCGCCCAACCGGATGATCACAAAAGCCTTTTCCAACAAATCCAAATACCGTTGAATGGTTTTGACATCCGCTCCCAACTGCGTGGCAAGTTTATTGATCGATACTTCGCTGCCAATTTGGAAAGCCAACAATTTTAGTAAATCCAACAAAACGCGGGAATTCTTAACTCGATCAAAAGCAAGAATATCCTTGAGTAAATAAGCGTTTGCGATTTCCGTTAGGGTCTCAATCCGCATGCTCATACTACCTGCTTGTATTACGTCAGGATAGGAGCCAAACACCAGGTATTCGGCCAGTTTTTCCTTCAATTCGAATTTGTTGTTCGCTGATAAAAGTTCAGACTGGGCCAAGGGATACAAACTCAAGGTAAGTTTTCTCCCGGTGAGCGGCTCCCCGACCTGCCCAGCCAATTCAAACGACGAAGAGCCTGTCACAATCACCCGGATGCCTGGCACTTGATCTACGATGATCTTCAGACCCATGCCTATGTTTGGAATGTTTTGAGCTTCATCAATAGCCAAAAGATCATATCCCTCCACATAGGCCAGGATCTGGCTGAAATCTTGCGAACTCAGGGTTTGTTGAGTTCGAATATTGTCACCAGAATCAAGCTTATACTTCATCCCGGTTTGTTGGAGATAATTTTGCAATAGCGTAGTCTTTCCCACTCGCCGCGGGCCGTAAATAACCAAAACCTTATTGGGATGAAGATATTCGTCTAGGGGTTCATAAGCTCTTCGAAACATGCATTGAATGGACTTCAACTCCATAAATTTGTCAAAATTTATGGAGTTGAAGTCCATGTTTTACATTAGATTTAGTACATTCTCGCCTCTACCGCCACAGTTTTCATGCTTTCCGGTGCTACCTCTTTAGGAATATCTTTCAAAACCACATTGCAGGAAAAGAAAACTGTCGCATAAAACCCTGCTATACTTCAAACAGACAGACGCCTACCAGACGATCAAAGGGGTTCCCCTTGCATGAAAACAACTACTCCGGAATTTCTGCAAAAGCTTAGAAAGTTCGTCCAGGACGAGGCGGACGCTCAATATCGTGCGCTGGAGAAGCAATGGTCGCATCCACTTCAGGAACGGGTGGCGAAAGGCTGGGCGATTGAAGGGGTGCATATCGAGCGAACGAAAAACGACATTGCCCGCCTTTCCTGCGGGACGAACGACTCCCGCTTTCGGGAAGGGGATCTGGTTCTATTGCATCGTGGAGATCCCCACGACCCGGACGCCCTGCACTGTGAGCTGCAATATGATGGGGAAACTGACCTGGAAGTGAGCCTGATCCGAGGCAATGAATATTTTCTGACATTACAACCGGATGGCTGGCTCATGGACCAGGATTGGTTTGACTCCAGCCCATTCTATCTGGACGCACTAAACACCGTTGCCGACTCGCAATTGGGGCGGTCCACTATCATTCCCCTGCTGCAGGGATCCCTTACACCGAAGATCGATTATGCACGCTATGAGCGCGCACAGGAGGAATTGAAAGGCGCAAACCTGAATGACAGTCAGGTGGAATCCATCGCCATGTCATATGCCACAGACTTGCTCCACCTGATTCAGGGACCTCCGGGAACCGGTAAAACTCTCATGCTCGCTCACCTGGCGCGCCTGTTGGTGGCAGATGGTCGACGTGTGTTTGTTACAGCTCTCACCCATCGAGCCATCCACAATGCGCTGAACAAAATTCCAAAGGTGGACAGCACCATTCCGGTCTGCAAGATCGGCGAAGGTCGCCACATCGACGATCTCGATGTCCCAAACTTCGAAACCTTTGCCAGCTCGCGCTTTGGTGAAAACAGCGGCGGATATGTGATCGGGGCAACGCCGTTCGCCCTGCAATCCAGGAGATTGTCCGGTGTGGAGTTTGATGTTGTTCTATTCGACGAGGCTTCCCAGATCACACTGCCTTTGGCGATCATGGGAATGCTGGCTGGCAGTAAATACATATTCATCGGAGATGAAAACCAACTGCCTCCCGTCACCTCTTTTTCTGCAGAGGCGGCAACTCAAATCTCCATCTTCAATTATCTATCAGGTCATGGCAACGAGACTATGCTCAACGTGACATACCGGTTAAATGATGTGCTGACGGACTGGCCAAGCCGGACCTTCTACCGAAACGAACTGAAGGCAAGTGACGAGGCTGCCGAACGAAGATTGATCCTGTCCCCCGAAGCTACCCGCTGGGATTTTGTCCTCGACCCCGAAATTCCGGCTGTTTTCCTGGATCTTTGCCACCAGAACACCACTGTTCGGAGCCGCAAGGAAGCGGATGTGGTGATCGAACTCATCCTTTCATTGTTTATGCGTGATGTATCGCCAGAAGATATCGGGGTGGTCGTTCCCTACCGCGCCCAGAGCCGTTTGATCCGCAGTTTGATCCGCAGGAACCTGCTCGATAGCGAACTCGCTGGGCATCTAGTTGTTGATACGGTGGAACGGATGCAGGGACAGGAACGTGAAGTCATCATCGTTTCTTTCGCCACGGCCAGCGCCAAATTCGCCGCCCAAATGGCTGATTTTCTTTTTCAACCGCAGCGCTTGAATGTGGCAGTGACACGTCCTCGTACCAAACTGATCCTGGTGGGCAGCCATCACATGCTGGATGCCGATCAATACGATGAAAGCCAGAAGGAAACGATGGATATACTGCGTGACCTGATCGGGAGCTGCCAGCATATTACAGTCCCGGATGGGATTCTGGACTAAGCCTCTCATGGCACATATCCTGCCCGATACCCCGCCTCAAACGATGCCCAAGGAAGTCCTGCGGGTTTTTCGTGCGTTGAAGTCCCTGCCAGATACCTTTTATGTTTGGCATCATCTGGCGCCCTGGCAGGCAAACGCACCCGATTTTTTGGTGATTGATGAACATGGCAAGGCGCTGTTGCTCAAGGTTAGTTCTGCTGCATCCGACCAGGCAAGCACAGCCGCACAGATGCTGCTGATCCAGGATGATCGCACACCGTTAGGACAACAGGAAAACGTGCTGTTGGAAAAATTTGTGCGTGAACTGGATCTGCCTTCGGATCAGAATCCTGCCACCCTAGTGATCTTTCCCAACATCCCGCAAAAGCAAGTTCTCTCCAGCCGGCTGGAACGCCGTCCATTGGAAGCACACTGGGTGGGAAGGGAAATCATCCAACCGGAAACCAGACTGGTATGGGATGAATATCTGCCATCCGCTCCATTGGATGGGATCTGGCTGGAAAAACTGAGACAGCGTTTCACGCCAGAAGTAGTAGTACCGGCGGAAATGACCGTTCGTCCGCCCATCGAGCGGCGCATCGAAGCCGGCTTGACGGATTACCTGCTGGATTATGACCAAGAGATGGCAGTCAAGATGGATCTGGAACTGCCGGAAAACGATCAGGCACTTCCTGACGATCTACGGCTCAACATCATCAACGGTGTTGCCGGCAGTGGCAAGACATTGATCCTGCTGTACCGCCTGCGTCTGTTGTTTCACCTGTACCCCAATAAAAAATTCCTGGTCTTGACCCATAATCGTCCCCTGAACCGGGACATGGAAGGACGCTTCACTCGCCTGGAAGGTCGTTCCCCCCTCAATATCGAATGGCGGACGTTTAATGGTTGGTGCTACCATCACTGGACCAAGCAGCCCAAATGGATCGAACCCCTCAAGCTGAGTGCACGGAAAAAGATCATCGAAGAAACATGGCGATCCCACTTGCAGAATACAACCATCACTCCGCACATGCTCCAAAGCGAGGTGGACTGGGTGAAGGATCAAGTTCCCATGTCGAGGGATGACTATTTGAATGCCGATCGGCGTGGTCGGGGCTTCGCCCTGAATACAGAACAACGTCAACGTATGTTCAATACAATGGAGGCATACCAGCAGTCCTTGGAGAAGCATAACGCTTTGGATTGGGGGGATGTCCCAAGGCTCTTGTGGAATTTCTCAGAAGCGGGTCAGGTTCAATTACCCCAATACGATATTATCCTGGTTGATGAAGCGCAATTCTTCGCACCTTTATGGATGCGGCTGATCCAAAAGTCTCTCAACCTGCAAAATGGACACCTCTTTCTGGTAGCGGATCCAACACAGGGATTTTTGGGCCGCGGCACATCGTGGAAATCCCTAGGACTGGAAGCGCGTGGCCATACACATCACCTGCGCCGAAGTTATCGCACGACACGTGAGATCATGGAGTTCGCTACGCTGCTGTATCGGCTGCGCCTAGCGGATGAAAAGGAGGATGATATCCTCGTCCCGGATCTGCTCAATATGCCCAACGGAGCCTTCCCGCAGATCATTAGCCTGACGAAGTCCTCAGGATGAAATTGCCCGTGTTGCCAATGAGGTGGCAGGTATGGTAAAGCAGGGATTTCCAAGGAAACATCTGCTCCTATTACACATCGATGGATGGGGAGTGAACAATCTCATCCAGGCAATAGATGATCGATTGGGAAAAAACGCTGCGCTTGATCCAAAAGACAATTACCCGGGCGATTATGTCCGCGTGACCACAATCAACGCAGGACCAGGACTGGAAAGTCCGATTGTTTTTCTGGTTGGGCTGCGCTTGTTATTTGAGGAAGAGCAATCCCTGCGGCTATCTGATGAAGAACGCGAAGGATTGATCCGGGATAATACTCGCAAATTGTACATGGCGGCTACACGTGCAGGGCAACGATTGGTGCTAACCTATTCCGGAAAGTTGCCACAGGTTCTTAGGTCGACGCTGGATTTGAAAAAATCTTTGTAGGATGTTTTTCCCTAGGTATCTACGCCAATGGGTTCTGAAGAAACTTTGTCCAAGCAATTGCGGCTATGATATAAGCACCTTCCGACTGACAGCAAGAGTATTCAGACAGCTTGAGCCATTGAATGAAGTTTTGCTAACATCTATATAGAGCAAGAATTGGGTGGGCAGAAAGAGAAGCTATTCATAGAATATAGTCAAACTGAATCGCTGCCTAATTCAAGGAGTCCAAACAGGAAATTCTGATTCTCTTTCAATATAACGCCTGGTCCAATGCAAAAATATTAAACGCCGCGTCCAATATAACGAGGGAACAAGTCGTTGAGGCGGTTCCCTTTCCGCATGGCAGCCTGCGCGGCACCCTGGTGCATACCTTGTTTGGTGAATGGGTCTGGCGAAAACGCTGGGAGGGGAATCCAATCAATCCGGAATGGAAACAGGATGAGTTTCCAACTTTCGAATTGTTGAGGTCTCGTTGGGCAGAGGAGGGATCGAAGTTGCTGCAGTTTGTGGTGAACCTGACGGATGAAAGCCTTGATCGCAAATTCCATTATGTATCCACCGAAGCAGATCCGCATGAGAGATTGCTTTGGGAGTCCATGATGCATCTTGTCAACCACCGCACCCAGCACAAGACAGAAGCAGCCGCCATTCTGATAGGTTTTGGTTACTCTCCAGGTGACATTGATCTGATCGTGTTGTTGAATCAGGTATGAAAGATTAAGAACAAAACCCTCTACTATTTTTTGGCCCGCATATAAAAAGAAAACAGCCTCTGGAAAGCCAGAGGCTGTTTTCTTGAACGGGGCTAGATGATTATTTGTTCAGGCTGATGATGTATGCAATCACATCTGCAATCTGTTGAGGAGTTAAGGGCAGCTCTATCTCCCCAGGCAGGCATGAAAAGATTGGGAGTGGTCCCGGCCGGGGTAGAGCCATGCTCGATAAACAGATCGATATTGGTTGCAAAAATTTGATAATCGGCACTTGCCAGCGTAGGATCAATCGGGTTAAGCGCCGGAACCGTCCCATCGACAGTACCAGGATTTAAGTTACCATTTTTCCCATCGGGTCCATGACAGCGCTGACAATTATCAACATAAATCTGCTTTCCAGAATCCACTTTACCGGTCAAAGTGACGGCTTCACCAGGACTACCGGGATTGGAGGGTCGGGCAATATCTGCCTGCATGGATGCATCCGGGGTAACCGTAAGGGGAAGGACCGGCTGTCGAAACACCAGCGGCTTGGCCGGGATAAGGGTGGGAATGGGTGTCCGCACAACCAAAGGCGAAGCCTGCACACACGTCAGCGTTAATCCACAGGCATTGACGTAAACAAAGCTGATCCAGAATACAAGAAACAGGAGGAACACAACGATCGTTCTATAAATCATTCTGCGAGTAGTATCATCTTTCATGTAGCGCTCCTCCCCTATTGCGTTGGCTTAAGCGTGCGAATATAGTTAACCACATCCCAGCGCTCAGGGACGGTCAGGTTCTCGTTTAACGAGGGCATACGCCCTGGAACGCCCTGGGAGATAATCAGGAAAATTTCACCATCACTCAAGGCATGCAAAAGTGGACTGGTCAGGTTTGCGGGCTTATTCTCCAGGAAGGCCGCAATCGGACCATTTCCCTCACCAGTTTCTCCATGGCACATCTTGCAGTTGATGGCGAATAACTCCGCGCCGCGCGCAACGGAGGCATCGTCGGCGGTCGTGGGGTTTTCCGGCGCGCCCATGCCCGGAATGGCAATCGGTCCTTCGATCGGGATCGAACGTTCAGGAGGTGGAAGCGGGTGTTCCATCGGCCGAAAGGAGGGCTGAATCTCCATAAAGGAGGGCCAATCGATCTTGATCACATCATAGGAAAAGATCAAGACGACTCCGAAGAGAACCGCAGTTCCGAAGAATACCATTCCCAGGCGTTTCAGAATGACATTGAGGCTGGTACTCATAATTGACGCGCCTCCACCGGGGCAATGTCTTCCGCCCCTGCATCCTTGAGTGCATCGATGAATTTCTGCTGTTCATCGCTCGGGCAACTAAACAACACCGCAATCTTTCCATCACTGATTTGAGGAACATATTGCTTGGGGGTGTAACTGGGAAAGCCACTGTCCACGAACATGCCGATGAAGGCAAAGCCCATCAGCCCCAGCATGGTCATTTCGAAGGTAATGATGAACCCCTGCGGCACCGGGAAGATCGGCTGCCCGCCGACCAGCAACGGATATAAATAAGGGATTCCGTAAATCAGAAATATACCCAAGGACATGCCCAGGATTGCCCCAAACATGGCAATGCGCGATACGTGGGTCAACGCAGCCGGTCTGCCCAGGATGGTGTGCTTGACCGGAATCCCCGAAATGACATTCATATCATCATCGCTCAAGCCCATTTGCTGTAATTTTTCCACACCATTGGCAGCGGGCTCGAAGTCTTTGAAGGTGGCAAGCAAAGTAACTACTTCAGTCATAACCAGGCCTCTCTTTACTCAAGATCGCTTAACGTTGGAATTTCGGCTCGGCCAATCTTGCGGATCAAGTGAGCTTCCTGGCCTTCCTGGACCTCCCAAACCGGTATCAACGGGATTACGCGCGAAGCCAGCATATAGAGCAGGAAGAACAAAGCAAACAAGCCAATCGTGAGCGCGATTTCAACGCCGGGAATATAAACTCGCCAGGTAAAGGGCATGCGGTTGATGGTCAGGCCTTCCGGGATGATGATATAGCGTTCCAGCCACATGCCAACATTGATCAAGATTCCGGCACTGGCCAGCAGCCAGGGAGTCCTCCGCCAGTTTCTATTCCATAGAATCCCCCAGGGCACAACAATATTACAGAACAACATGATGTACCACAAATACCACATGGGACCTTTTTCAGCCCATTCCTGGACCAACTTGGCCCAAACGTCACCACCGTACCACGGCACCAGATAATCATTGAAGTAGAAATAAGCCCAGGCCATGGAGACCATCAGCATCAACTTGCCAATGGTGTCAAAATGCTCAGGACGGATGAAGTATTTATAGTGCAGCATGGTGGAACGCAGGAGGAATAAAACGATCGCCACGGCGGCCATACCGGAGTGCAACGCGCCGATCACGAAGTATGGCCCGAACACGGTGGATGACCACCCCGGACGACTCGCCATTGCAAAATCCCAGGACACAATGGTATGCACGGAGAACATGACCGGGATGATGGCAAAGGCGAAGAGATTCATGGCCGTGGTCAAATTTTTCCACTCGCCTTCCGTGCCGCGGAAGCCCAGCGACAAAATCTTGTACAAAGTCTTGAGCCAGCCTTCTTCGGTGCGATCGCGCGCCATGGCCAGATCCGGGATGAGCGGCAAAAACAGATACATGCTGCTGCACAATAAATAGGTGGTGATGGCCATGAAATCCCACATCAAGGGAGAGTGGAAATCAGGCCAGATGGTGCGCTCGTTGGGGATGGGAATCATCCAGTACGCCAGCCAGACACGTCCCATGTGCATGAAGACGCTGAAACCGGCTTGCACCAGGCCGAAGGTGGTCATCAACTCCGCGGCCCGTGTGAACGGGCGACGGGATTCAATTTTCAGCACCCGCAGGATGGCGGAAATAAACGTCCCTGCATGGCTGATACCGATCCAGAACACCACGTTGACCAGGAAGATGCCCCAGAACACGGGACGGTTGACGCCCGCCACACCCAAACCTTGCATGATCAGGTAATACCACGCGTAACCCAGACATCCCAGCACCACAACGGTGAGGAAGCCAGTCACCAACCAGAATTTCCAACTGGTAGTGTGCATGGCCTCCATAACCATGGCGTTCATTTCGCCGCGTGGCAGCGGATCATGCATCAAATGTTCACGCGGGTCCTCGTGCTCCTCAGCGTGCCTGCGGGGCAGGGATCCGGCAATCGAGGTCACTGAGCACCTCCTTCGAGATAGGTAACGCGCGGCAAGGTTCGGAGTTCTTCGAGTAAGAGGTTGGCACGATTGGTCACAGCGGCCCTGCTCACTGCGGTATCCGGATTATCGATGCGACCGAAGGTGATCGCACTGGCCGGGCAGGCCTGCGCACAGGCTGTCGTGAATTCACCGTCGCGGACATCCCTTCCTTCAGACTTCGCCGTATCCTCGGCCTTATGGATGCGTTGAATACAGAACGTACATTTTTCCATCACACCGCGGCGGCGGACGGTCACATCCGGGTTCATTTGATTCTGTAGCGTGGTCAACCAGGGACGGATGCGTGCATCCTGATAGTCGCGCCAGTTGAAGACGCGCGCCTGGTAAGGACAGTTATTGGCGCAATAACGGGTGCCGACACAGCGGTTATAGACCTGCAAATTGACATCCTCAGACATGCTGTGGACGGAGGCATACACCGGGCAAACAGGCTCGCACGGCGCATTATGACACTGCTGACATAACACCGGCTGATAGGCTGTCATTTTCACGCCGGGAAAGTCCGTGCTATCCCACAGACGCTCGATCCGCAGCCAGTGCAGCGTTCGCCCATAGGCCGCGTCCTCCTCGCCGACGAAAGGGACATTGTTCTCCATCGAACAGGCCGCCACACAGGCCTGGCAGCCCGTGCACAGATCGCGATCAATGACCATGCCCCAGCGCCCGCCCAACTCTTGTTCGGATTGATTCGTGAAGACTGGCAATTCCAAATCAGTAGTCATAAAGTCTCCTATTTCTCCTCGGTAAAACCATACACGCCCAGCTTGCCTTCCAGGCGCGACAGCGTACGTTTCTTTCCAGTCGGTTGCACTTTGACCTTCATACCTGCAAACGCCAGATCACCAGCTTCATTGAAAACCGAACCCAACAGGTCAGCAGGATTGACGCCGCGATTCGCCGCGAACTGACCGTAAGCGCTGTGACCCTGCCCGAAAGGCATGGCGATCGTATCCGGACGAATGGCTGGATACCGATACACAGAGGCTTCCAGCTCCCCGGCCTCGCTGACGATCCGCACGACATCATCATCTTCGATGCCCAGCTCTTTGGCAGTTTCCGGATTGATCTCCACCCAGGTATTCCACATGACCGTTGTGGTAGGATCAGCCAGTTCCTGCAACCAGGGTTTGTTGGCGCCCGCTTCGGCCAGCGTTGGCGAGAGATACGGTTTGAAGAAGAATTCGCCTTCCCCGGCAAATTGCGCTGCGCTCACATTCAGGCTCCTGCCCAGCACGCTGGATGCTGAAGGCAGCGTCATCAGCTCGCCGTTCTTCCACCAGCCACCATGTTGTTGGAAATAGGCAGCGAATGAATTGATTTCAGGAGAAACAAACGGGCCCCCAGACTGTCCAACCAGATCAGTCAGCTTGCTTTGAATATATGCAACTTCATCATCGAATGGGAAAGCCGCGGCGAGTCCACCACCAGCCAGTTTGGCCGCGCCGATCAACACATCGGCCGTGGCCCGCGAGTCATACACCAGTTCAGAAGAATCTTGTTGATAGACCCCGGTAACAACAGGCTGCATGCCTGAAAGCACGGATTGATTTGTGCCAGTTGCCACCCGTTGGTAGCCCCAGGCTTCGAGCCCATGATGATCAGGGAGAAGATAATCCGCCGCGACGGCCGTTTCATCCGGGAAGGTGGCAAAGGAAATGACCGTTTGTACGTTCGCCAGCGCTTCAGAAAACCCGAGCGACTTGGGGACTTCAAAAACTGGATTCACACCATGAATAAATAAAGTCTTGATCGCGCCGCTTTTCATCCTGGCGACAAAATCAGCCATCTCTTTCATGCTGGCAGAGCGATGATAGGCGTCTTCATTTGGCGCCAGCGGGGAAAGCAACACGCCCCCGGCCTTGCCCAGATTATCAACCAGGGCGTTGAAGCTCAAGACAGCCTGCGCTGTTTGCAAGCCGTTGTTCAGGCCCAACGCTGAACCGCCCGGGATGGCAATCGGCTGTTCCGAATCGAGGACCACGTGCGCGACGTGCTGCAAAGTCTCCAGGGTCACGTCAGCTTGCGGGGCCACACTTTTGACATCCACGTTGGCAAACACACCCGGCATCGCGCCGCCACGCCCCTCAGCCACGAGTTTGCCGATTGCCAGTGCAACCAGACCCTCGGTTCCGGGTCGAATCGGAATCCACTCATCCGCCTTGGCCGCGGTGGAGGACATACGCGCTTCGAACTGGATGAAGTAGCCGCGTCTGCGGGGATTCCCACGGCGCATCTTTGAGAACTCACGCATGTAGGCCACCGGGGAAAGCCAGGTCTCCAGGAAGTTGGCCCCGAAGGAGAGCACCAGGCCGGCATTGCCGATATCAAAGAAAGGCAGTCCTGCTTGACCAAAAAGTTGCTCCGCGGCCTGACTCAAGGTAGCGCGCGCTTCGAACATATCCGCTACGCCAAAGCGCAAAGGTGTGGGTGCGCCACTGGCATTTGCCAGCTCCGTTACCAGGTCGAAGAGATGGTCGGAGGTCGTCCCCAACAGGAAAGCGCTGCCTGCGGAATCCTTGAGGGCCCCCGCCACTACTTGCATGGCGTCCTCCCAACTCATATTGGAAGCTACATTCTCAAACTTGGAATTGTATAGGGCCTCACCACGTTTATGTTTGATTGGACCACGCACGCGATTGGGATTGTATAACCCCTCCAGGGAGGTCTGACCGCGCGGACAAGTCTTTCCCAGATTGACCGGATTCTCGGGGTTACCCTCCACCTTGATCGCGCGTCCCTGCATGGTGCGGACGATGAGTCCGCAGCCCGCCGCACATTCACGGCAGGTTGTGGCGTAATATGTACTCAAGCCGTTATAGGTATATTCCGGCATCTTGGTATATGGCTCGCGTTTTACATAACGCGAGGCAGGGCCGCAGCCGGTCAGTACCGCTGTGGTGGCTGCACCTACACTGGCAAGTTTGAGAAAATCACGCCGGGATATTTTTTCACTCATAGTCTATTCCTCTTCCCGGTTTAGTAATGACAAGTTCCGCAGTCGGTGAGCTTCGTCCGTTTCTCACTCAGCATGGCCGATACTTTGGGATCACGGGTCGGATTGTTCTGAATATTATCAGCCGTTCGGGCACGATGACACTTAAGACAAAAGCCCATATTTATCACTTGCGGATTCTGAGCAATCTCCACTTTGCTCATATCACCGTGACAAGTTTCGCAATTCAAGCCTGCGGCGATATGAGGACGGTGAACGAAATGCACAAAGTCTGGCACCTGCGCCACAGGCACCCAGGCGATCTCCTTGTTGTTCAAAACATAATCCTTCAAGACGGCCAGTTTGGGACTGGTGTTCGTGATCTCCATCTGTTGATGACAGGCCCAGCACTTTGACAACGTGGGAAGGCCCGGAGAAGGTCCACGCAATGCACCAGGGTGACAATACAAACATTGGATCCCCAGACCAACATGTAGCTTATGTGTGAACTGGATAGGTTGTTCAGGCGGCTGCTGGGTGTAATAGATGCCAAACGCAACAAGACTGAACAACGATAATGCGACAATCAAAGCCGCTATCCGCCCCATTGGCTGAGTTAGCCACTCAAACGATTTCCTGATCATGCATGCTCCTGTGAAGAAGTTTGTTCGTGAAATAATGCGTGATGCATCATAAATGCAGGTCGGTCAGCAGGAAAATATAACCTCCAACCAAGAAAATCTTTGTTGTTGCTGATGATTGTGCCAACACAAAACTCGCCCCTATCATCAGCAGATGATGGGACGAGTAATGGCTTCAATACATGTTAATACAGGAAGTTCAAATCTCTCCTCGCGCATTGCCGAACCCCGCCGGCAACGCGGGCATTATACTGCAAAAGCATAGGTAAGTACATATAATGGATAAAATTGGGTGAGAATTAGCACGTGATATACTAAAACTATGAAAAGGATTATCCGCCCCATCCTCACTATCGGATTAAGTCTAGTCCTGGCCTTAATTAGTGCGGCGGTAACTTATTCGGCCCAGCCTGCCTTGCAGGGAAACGTCTCCACGTCAGCGCTTTTCCTTCAACCAACCAGTACACCACAACCGTCCGGCGTATCGGAGGTTGGCTCCACGGACGGGATTGTGATCATGGGAGGCATTATCGTGCTAATCGTGACCGTGCCCATCCTCTTACAAAGAAAACATTGGATGCAATCCACATAATTCCAATTTGTTGTTCATAAACACATAAACAAAATGGACAAGCGTTTGAATTCGCTTGTCCATTTTGTTATTTAATATTAGCTTCTCAAGCTTTTTCTTCGCGCGCCATGGCATCCATGACAGCAACAGAGGCAATCTGCACGATGGCGTTGACATCATCGCCGGTTTGCAACACATGTGCCGGAGCGCCCATGCCCAACAGAATTGGTCCGATCGCTTTTGCTTTTCCCAGGCGGGCCAGTAGCTTGTAGGCAATATTCGCTGATTCAAGTGAAGGGAAGACCAGCACGTTCGCATCTTTCACCGCGCTGAACGGGTACCGATTTTCCACGATATCAGCCGCGACAGCTGTATCGGCCTGCATCTCACCATCCACCAGGATGTCCGGGCGACGAGCCTTGGTCAGCTCAACGGCGCGTCGCACCTTGTCCGAGAGAGGGTGCGGAGTCGATCCAAAGTTCGAGAAGGAAAGGAAAGCGACACGTGGATCGATCTCCAGACGTCTGGCAAAATCCGCGGCGAGACCGGCAATGTCCGCCAGATCTTCTGCAGTCGGGTCGATGTTGACGGTCGCGTCCGTAAAGAGATAGACGCGGTCTTCGACGATCATGATATACACACCTGCTGCGCGCGTGGCGCCCGGAGCTGTATGATGAATCTGCAAAGAGGGACGGATCACATCCGGATAGTCATAGGTGAGACCGGAGACAAACGCGTCTGCATCACCCATTTTAAGCATCAAGGAGCCAAAGATGTTGGGCTCGTGGATCAGCTTTGCAACGTCGCCAATGTTCAGGCCCTTGCGCTGACGCAATTCATAATAAGCTTGCTTATAAGCTTCAAGCTTATCAAACTTATCTGGATCGACTACTAGAGGTTCATATTCAAGGCCCAGAGTCTGCAAGCGTTCCGCGATCACAGCCTGGCGTCCGATCAGCACTGGCGTTCCGATACCTTCCTCTTTGACCTGATACGCGGCGCGGATGATCTTCGGCTCCTCCCCTTCCGCAAAGGCCACCCGCTTGGTACCGCCGGATGAGCGTGCCTTGTTCTGGAAGAAGTAGCGCACCTGCTCGCCCTTGCCCTGCCGATAGGCAAGTTGTTCGCGGTATTCATCGATATCAATTGTTTTACGTGCGATACCTGTCTTCATCCCCATCTCAGCCACAGCAGGCGCCTCCCACAGGAGCACGCGCGGATCGAGCGGCTTCGGAATAATATACTCGCGTCCAAACTTGATGCTCTCACCGCCATACGCGCGGATCACCGAGTCGGGTACATCTTCTTTTGCCAGCGCGGACAGCGCCTTGGAAGCAGCAAACTTCATCTCTTCGTTGATGGCTTTGGCGCGCACATCCAATGCGCCGCGGAAGATGAACGGGAATCCCAACACGTTATTGACCTGGTTCACATAGTCCGAGCGCCCTGTGGCGATGATCACATCCTGACGTGCTGCCCGTGCCAGTTCCGGCTTGATCTCCGGGTCGGGGTTGGCCATGGCAAACACGATCGGGTCCTGCGCCATGGATTTGACCATCTCCGGCGTCATTACATTGGCGATGGAGAGACCATAGAACACATCTGCACCGTGCAAGGCGTCGGCCAGGGTTCGACAATCCGTTTCCACAATGAAACGTTCTTTATATTTGTTCATGCCTTGCGTGCGACCCTTGTACACCACGCCTTTACTGTCACAAAGCATGATGTTCTCGCGCTTCACGCCCCAACGGATCGCCAACTCGGCACAGGAAATGGCAGAGGCGCCCGCACCGGAAATGACGATCCGAATTTCCTCATGTTTCTTGCCAACGATCTCCAGGGCATTCGCCAAAGCTGCCGAGGAGATGATCGCCGTGCCATGCTGGTCATCATGAAAAACCGGGATATCCAGCATCCCTTTCAAGGTCTCTTCAATATAGAAGCATTCGGGAGCTTTGATATCCTCCAGGTTGATGCCGCCAAAGGTTGGTGAAATCGCCGCGACCACCTTGATAATCTCGTCGGGATCATGTGAATTCACTTCGATATCGAACACATCGATATCTGCAAACTTTTTGAACAGCACCCCCTTGCCTTCCATGACGGGCTTGCTGGCCAACGCGCCCCGGTCACCCAGACCCAAAATGGCTGTGCCATTCGAGACCACGGCCACCAGGTTGCCTTTCGAAGTATATTCATAGGCATCGTTGGCATTTTTTTCGATTTCCAGCACCGGTTCCGCCACACCCGGCGAATATGCCAGACTCAGGTCCCGCTGCGTGTCCATGGGTTTGGTAGGGAGAATTGATATCTTGCCAGGTTTCCCCTTCAAACGATGATATTCAAGAGCATCTTCACGAGTGAATTTTGCCATGCGGCCTCCGATTTTAAGTTCGACCTCTCATATTATGGCATGACTTTACGCCTTTCCCCAGTTCCATTTGTCACAACTTTCCAGTTTCTAAAAGGTAATACCCATGCGCAATGAAAAAGTTAAGTTAACAAAAATTAGATTTCATGTATAATTAAGCAAGTCCGCAAGGATTGTGAATAAAATTTCTGCCGCCTGTTGCGGCCAAGCTGTCATTTCTCTGGATATTCGAGCACGAACCTCCCCCGGTTTTGGGAGTTAATTTGTGAAGTCAATTTAGGATCAAATTGAATAATTGTCTGACTTCTCCCTTACAACCACTGTGCCGAACGTGACTTTAGGAACCGGTCACGCGGTTTGACCTACCTACGCTCCTGCACGCTTCTCGCGGGACTTGGGCCTGCTCAACCAACCCAGATATTTTCACCCCGCTGACACGGGATCTTCGACAGCCGAGGCCGCTTCCGGCAGTATTCTGCCGTGGCACTCGGCTGCGTGTGTTTAATGAAAAAGATCACAGCGATAGAGGTACAGAAAAGGTCTCCGAATCGGGTGAATATTCACCTGGATGGAGAGTTTGCCTTTGGGCTGACCCGTATTGTGGCCGCGTGGCTGAGGGTTGGCCAGGAGCTGAGTGAAGAAAAGATCGAACAGTTGCGAGCCGAGGAGGCGCGTGAACGAGCCCTCCAGCAGGCCTTGCTCTTCCTGAGCTATCGTGCCCGTTCCGAATCCGAAATCCGGCAGAATCTCCGCAAGCACGAGATCCCTGAGCCGGTCATTGAGCAGACGCTTGAACGGCTGAGACAGGATGGACTTGCGAACGATCATCAATTTGCTCGTGCGTGGGTGGAAAACAGAAGTGCTTTTCGCCCGCGTAGCCGTCGGATGATGGCTCTGGAACTTCGCCAAAAAGGACTCGATGAAGAGGCCGTCTCTTCTGCGATCAAAGAAGTGGATGACGAGGCCCTCGCTTATGAAGCTGCTCAAAAAAGGGCAGCCAGATTGAAGGCGCTGGAATGGAACGAGTTTCGCAAGAAACTGAGCGATTTCCTGGCCCGCCGCGGATTTTCTTATTCTGTGATTGCGCCGATTGTTTCACAGATTTGGAATGAAGCGCACAAAGATGAACAATATTACGAAGAAGAGGATTTGACATGAACCCGATCGCTTGGATCATAGGTGTATTTTTTTTGATCGTGGGTGCCGCTGCCGGTTATTTTTTTCATCGTTACCAGGTCGAGGTTGCACGCAGAAATCAACAGGAAAAGGCCGATAACATTCTCAAGGGAGCCAGCGAGCAGGCCCGTTTGATCGAAAGCCAGGCACGTGACAGTGCGCTCAAGATCGTGCAATCTGCCGAAGCAGAAATTAAAGAACGACGCATAGAGATCAACAAAGAATCCGAACGCCTTGATAAACGCCGTTCTGAACTCGACAACCGCGTGGACCGTCTCGAGCAGCGCGAACAGACGATCAATAAACGCCAGTCGCAAATCGATCGCCGCGGGAACGAGATCGAAAAGTTGTACGAAGATGAAGTAAAAAAACTTGAATTCATCGCGCAGATGTCACCAGATGATGCCAAGAAGGAACTCTTCGCCGCGGTTGAAAAAGAAGCGCGCAGCGATATGGCCCGCATCATTCGTCAGATCGAAGCTGAGGCGCGTGAAGAGGGCGAGAAGCGTGCCCGCAAATTAATTGCGGATGCCATCCAGCGTGTGGCCTCCGAGCACGTGGCCGAAGTAACACGCGCGGTGGTCACCCTCCCCAACGAAGAGATGAAGGGACGCATCGTCGGCCGCAACGGACGCAACATCAAGGCCTTTGAACAGGCTGCCGGTGTGGATGTGATCGTGGACGATACACCTGATTCTGTGACCGTCTCCTGTTTCGAACTCGGTGCGGCGCGAAATTGGACGCCGCTCCTTGAGCCGCTTGATCCTGGATGGGCGCATCCATCCCGCTCACATCGAGAAGATCGTCGAAGAAGAAACGCGGGCCGTTGAAAAGATCATCAACGAATCCGGTGAGCAGGCCGCTTATGATGCCAATATCACCGGTTTGCATCCTGAAGTGTTGCGCATGATGGGCCGCCTGAAATTCAGGACTTCCTACGGACAGAACCAGCTTGCCCACGCCGTGGAAGTTTCCAAACTGGCGGGCATCCTGGCCGCTGAGATTGGTGCCAATGTGGAACTCGCCAAACAAGGCGGCTTCCTGCATGATATCGGCAAGGCCATGGATCATAACCAGGAGGGAACGCATGCCAAACTTGGCGCGGAATTCTGTCGCCGCTATGGTGTCAATTCCATCGTGGTGAACGCCATCGAATCGCACCACCATGAGGTGGATCAGCTTACCGTGGAAGCGGTCATCGCTGAGGCCGCGGACGCCATCTCGGGTGCGCGCCCAGGTGCGCGGCGTGAGGATCTCGAGGCCTACATCAAACGCATCCGCTCGCTAGAAGAAATGTCCATGTCATTCGAAGGGGTGCAGCAGGCCTTTGCCATCCAGGCGGGGCGTGAAGTGCGCATCATCGTCAAGCCGGAGGCGATCGACGATCTGGCCTCCGCCAGGCTGGCCCGGGATGTCGCCAAGAAAATCGAGGAGACCATGCAGTATCCGGGACAAATCCGTGTGACGGTCATACGAGAAACACGTGCCACAGAAATCGCCAAGTAAACAACGATCACAGCGCGACCTATTTGCGGGTCGCGCTGTTCGATTTAAGGAACCATAATGACAAACTCTTTCATTTCCCACCTCGAATGTTCGAAATGTCATCAGGCATATTCTCATCAACAAATACAAACATTCTGCCCAGACTGTAAAGCGACCTTGCTGCCCAGATATGATTTGGAAAACGCGCGGCAAAAAATCGATCGCGATGAAATCTGCGCTCGTAAAAAGGGAATGTGGCGCTGGCAGGAATTGCTGCCTGTTTTACACGCGGAAAATCAAATTGCGCTCGGCGAAGGAGATACACCTTTTCTCTCCCTGCCGCGTCTGCAAAAGGAGTTGGGATTGCGCCATCTTTATGTGAAAGATGAAAGCAGCAACCCAACCGGATCCTTCAAAGCACGCGGATTGGCCGCTGCCATCTCCAAAGCAAAGGAACTTGGCGTGGAAAAAGTGATCATCCCCACCGCCGGTAATGCCGGTGGCGCCATGGCGGCTTATGCGGCGCGCGGCAGGTTTGAAAGCACATATCTTCATGCCCAAGGATACACCGTTTGCCAACATGGAAGAGAGTCGTATCGTGGGCGCCCAGGTCGTTCTGGTTGATGGATTAATCAGTGATGCGGCTGCGCTGGCAGGTGAAAAAGCGCGTGCGGAAGGTTGGTTCGATGTTTCCACTTTTAAAGAGCCTTATCGCGTGGAAGGGAAAAAGATAATGGGTTATGAACTGGCCGAAGCCTTTGATTGGGAATTGCCGGATGTGATCATCTATCCCACGGGCGGCGGCACCGGTTTGGTGGGCATGTGGAAGGCTTTTGCAGAGCTTGAACAGTTGGGCTGGTTAAAAAATACAAAACGACCGCGTTTGGTCTCTGTCCAAGCAGATGGATGCGCACCCGTGGTCAAAGCCTTCCAGGCAAAGGCCTCCTCTTGTGATTTTTGGGAAGGTGCACACACGATTGCTTCGGGACTGCGTGTTCCGAAGAGTTTCGCAGATCATCTGATCCTGCAAGATCTTTATGAGAGCGGTGGTACCGCCGTCGCCGTCAGTGATGAATCGATCCTTGAATTCCAGGAAAAACTCGCCCGGACAGAAGGAATGTTCGCTGCTCCGGAAGGAGCCGCGACTTTGGCGGCATTGAAACAGCTGATTCAACAGAACTGGATTCGCCCAGATGAACGAATTGTGCTATTCAACACCGGTTCCGGTCTGAAATACCTGGACGGTAAACAACAACATAATAATTAAAGAGTTGGATCGCGGACATTACCCAAAAGTGTCATGCCGTAACCCTGGTTGAGATACGATGGGCTTGTAGAGAGGGAAATAAGAATAACAGGGAATGCCAGAAAAGGTAGCCAAACGGGTGAGGCGATTTTTTAAGAAAAGCGTTGATTGACTAGGGACTTAAATTGTGAAATAATGTAAACGGTTACAGTAACCGTTTACATTTGAGCTATGACACGGCGTTCATCATCCGTTACCATTCGAGATGTGGCACGACAAGCAGGCGTTTCGGTCGCCACGGTGAGCCGCTACATTAACAGGAACACCCCGGTATCCGCCGAAGTTGGTAACCGATTGGACCGTGTCATGGCCGAACTGAAATATGCTCCACACGCAGCCGCACGACATCTAGCCAGTCGAAAAACCTATGTCATTGGCACCCTGCTCACAAATATGAACAACGACTTTTTTGCTCCCATGTTGAATGGGATCGAGCAGGTTGTGCGTAAAAATGGCTACAATCTGCTGGTTGCCACCTACCGTTCCGATAATCGCGACGATCTCGCTCCGCCACTGGGTCCACACAACACCGATGGCTTACTCGTTTTTTCAGACAGTCTTTCCGATGAAGATTTGCGGAACCTCCATGTGAGCGGGTATCCCATGGTGCTTGTTCATCGAACTCCTCCCGACTTCATTTCCCATTCCGAGTGTTACAGTCGAAAACAAGCTCGCCACTCGCCAGCTGATCGATCACCTGATCACTGTGCATCACAAGAAACGGATTATTTTCATGCGTGGTCCCCATCATCAGGAAGATTCCTACTGGCGGGAAACAGGCTATCGAGCTGCCTTGGAGGCGCATGGCATCCCCTTTGATGAAAATTTGGTTTTGGATGGCAATTTCGAACGCGACATGGCCTATGACTCCTTGAAGCATTTTCTGGGGAATGGGAAGCAGATCGCGTTCGATGCTGTATTCGCCGGGGACGATGATGCCGCCATCGGCGCGATCGACGCGCTTAATGAGGCTGGATACCGTGTTCCTGAGGATATTGCAGTGGTTGGTTTCGATGATGTACGTCTCTCGGCTTTTGTGACTCCCCCGCTTACAACTGTTCGGGCGCCCACAGAAATGGTAGGCCAAATGGCTGCAGAGCGCTTATTTGGCATATTAAAGAAGGATATTTCAGATGGGATGATTTTGCTCCCCACTGAAATCATCATCCGTCGCTCATGTGGATGCCAATCATGACCATGAGCATCTATCCGAACTCTACGGAAAAGGAGGTGAATGCCTTCACGAATTTAGATGTCCCTTTCGCAACATTTGTTGAACCTAAAATCCTAGTATGAGGAGAAAACTCACCATGAAGAAACTTTTGTACGTTTTGTCCCTGTTGATGGTGGCTTCAATGGTCTTGGCTGCCTGCGGGACCCCCGCCACCCAGCCTCCGCCGGCTGCCACCCAGCCCCCGGCCGCGACTGAGGCCCCGGCGATGACCGAAGCCCCGGCCGCGACCGCTGCCCCAACGGTTGAAGTACCCGAAGGCAAGGTTCTGATTCGCTGGAGTATCGGTGCTGGAACTGGCACTGATCCAGCCCAAATTCCGATTGAAAACCAGGTTGTGGCTGATTTCAATGCTTCCCAGGATAAGATCTTTCTGGTTGATGAGATCATTCCGAATGCCTCGTCTCTGGATACGCTCTCAACTGAATTTGCGGCTGGCGCTGGTCCCGATATCGTTGGCCCGGTCGGTTGGATCGGTTCCAATGCCTTCTATGGCCAATGGCTGGATATCGGACCCTATCTTGAGGCAGATAACTATGACACCAGCAAATTCGAGGATGCTTTGGTGAAGATGTATCAGAGTGAAGAGGGTACCGTTGGTCTGCCTTTTGCTGTCTATCCTTCCGCCATCTACTACAACACTGATCTATTCGATGAAGCCGGCTTGAACTATCCTCCTGCCAATTACGGTGACAAGTATATGATGCCCGATGGCACAGAGGCTGAATGGAATTGGGACACGGTCAAGTGGGTCGCCCAGAACCTGACCATTGACGCGAATGGCAAGAACGCCCTTGATCCAGATTTTGACAAGGACAGCATTGTGCAGTATGGGTTTACCTTCCAATGGGAGAGCACGCCAGCCTATTGGGGTACATTCCGGGAATTTGGGCCCGATGACACCTTCCTCGTGCCCGGCGGTTCAGCAGGCAATTACCAGGCTCGCATCCCGGATGCCTGGAAAGCCTCATGGCAATGGTACTATGATGGCATATGGGGCGATCAGCCCTACGTTCCAAACGGTGCCGTTGAAGGCAGCGCCGACTTCGACAGCGGCAACTCCTTCGCCAGTGGCAAGATGGGCATGGCTGACATGCCTTCCTGGTATCTATGCTGTGTAGGCGATCTGGAAACGGCTGGCGGCCACTTCGACTTTGCCGCCATGCCAACCTATAACGGCAAAGTGGGTGGTCGTGTGGATGCCGACACCTTCCGCATCTGGAAGGGCACCCAGCACCCGCAGGAAGCCTATGAAGTTCTGAAATATCTGGTTGATGTTGGTATCCAGAAACTGGTCGTAGGTAGTCCCGATACTCCGCCAGCTTATGGCGCCATCCCCAGCGACAGCAGCTTGCGCGATTCATGGCTCACAGCTTCGAAGGCCGCTCACCCATCTGTAACCAACTGGGATGTCCTGGTCGAAGGTTTGAATTACCCGGATAGCCCCAGTGCTGAAGGTTACATGCCGAATTTGAATGAAGCCTGGGCACGAACGGTCACGTTCTCCAACTTGTTGTCGAATACTCCTAACCTTGATATTGACAAAGAGTCTGAAACATTAAAGAACGACCTGCAAAGTATCTTCAACAAGTAATTCGATTCGGTTATACTATTGAGCGGGCCGGCTAGAGCCGGCCCGCTCAATCCTCTCAAAGGAGAATTGATTATGGAGCAGTTAACAACTCGGCTACCCAAATTACCCACTATCGCATCCCTGCGTAATATGCACCCATTAGGCAAACGTGAGTTCCGCAATGGAATGCTCTTTTTGACGCCGTGGACTATTGGTTTCATTGTGTTCACATTCCTTCCCGTATTGGCAACCTTTGTATTTACATTTACCGATCTAAAATTCACTTCTGGTGTGATGAACAATCTTCATTTTGCTGGCTTGACCAATTACGCCACGATGCTTAAGGATAGTCAGGTTTGGAACGCGTGCCCCAATTCAACCCCCGGATCTTTATGGATCACACTTCGTTTCGGAATCATTGCCCTGCCAGTAGGTATTCTTCTCCCGCTAGTCATTGCCCTCCTGATGAATAGCAAGTATCTGGTGGGAAAAAATTTCTTCCGTTCATTGTTCTACATGCCCTATATTATCCCCTTTGTTGCCAGCGTCTTTTTATGGGGCGGCGTACTTAACCCTGAAAATGGTTGGGTCAATCGTATTCTGTTAAGCTTTGGGATTCCGAAGGCAAGCCTGCCCGGTTGGGTGAATGATATCAATTGGGTATATCCAGCGTACGTGATTATCGGCATCTGGGGCATCGGCAATGCCATGTTGACCATGCTGGCCGGCATGCAAGGGGTCCCGACCGATCTGTATGATGCTGCCAAGGTGGATGGCGCGAATCCGTGGCAAAGTTTTTGGAATGTCACTTTTCCCATGATCTCCCCCGTCATCTTTTACAACCTGGTGCTTAACATCGTTGGTTTGTTCCAGTATTTCCTCGTGCCCCTGGTGCTTAACGCGGGCACCGGGAACCCGGGCGGCGCGACGATGTTCTATAACTTGTATTTATACAAAACGTTCTTCGGAAATCATAACATGTCTTACGGCTCAACGCTGGCCTGGCTGTTGTTCATGGTGATTCTGGCAGTGACAGTGCTCCTGTTCTGGTCAGCACGTTACTGGGTCTATTACGCAGGCGAGAAAAACTAAAAAGGAGCCGCCATGGATATCACTTCATTATTTAGAAAAAATACGGACGGCGGCCCCAATAAAGGAACAGCCACGAATTTTGCTTCAATCCTGAAAAAGGCAAAATTTAGACATGGGGCCAACAGCCTGTTTCTCACGGCCTTTACCGCAGCATTATTAGCGCTGTTTCTCATGCCCTTTCTATATATGGTACTTACCTCACTGAAGACAAAGGAACAGCTTACTGTCCTTGGAAGTCCAATCTATCCTGCCGCCATTCCAACTTTCACTTTTAACGGTGAAAATACAGGCACATATACTTTCAAGATCCATAAAGGAGGCATACTGGCCGACCAGAAGGTCGATATGAATAAATATGTTGGTAAGGAGCTGGAAATCTTTAACGTCCCACTGGAGAGCGGAAACAAGAATATGGCTTTGATCCAGGGATATCAGCAGGACGCGATTTTCATTGACCCTCAAAATCCTTCGGCAGATCCGATTCTCTGGAGTGGCGGATATTACAAAGTATTAAAACGACCGTGGATATTTTCACCTACCTGGTCAAATTATTCTGCCGTGTGGAAACAGATTAACTTTCCTCGTCTGCTTTGGAACACCTCGTTCTATGCGTTTGCCACAACTATTGGTGTTTTAGTTTCATGCATCCTGGTGGCTTTTGGTTTTTCACGCTTTCGTTTCCCTGGACGGGATTTCCTTTTTATTGTGATGATTTCCACGATCTTCTTGCCCTACACTGTGACAATCATTCCCACCTTTACATTCTTCACCAAGATTGGCTGGACAGGAACATGGCTACCATTGATCGTTCCTTCGTTCTTTGCGAATGCCTATGACACCTTTTTACTACGGCAGTTTTTCCTGACCCTGCCGCGTGAACTGGATGAGTCGGCCATGATAGATGGCGCCAGCCCATTGCGCATACTGTGGTCTGTCATCATTCCCCAGTCATATGCAGCCATCATGGCTGTCACTGTTTTCCATATTGTCTATGCGTGGAATGATTACTTTGGCCCCTTGATCTATCTGGCAACCAAGGCAGACAGCCAGCCAATTTCGGTCGCCCTGGCTCGCTACAATACAAATTACGCCACCTACCCACAATATATCCAGGCCGGAGCATTGATGACGCTGATCATTCCGCTGATTATTTTCGTTGTAGCCCAACGCTTCTTCGTTCAGGGTATCGTGATCACTGGCGTCGAAAAGTAATGGAGACGAAAAACTGGGCCAGTCATAAACTGGCCCTTTTTATCTATCCTATTATCATCGTGACATTGGTTGCGTGTCAGGCGGGAGCTGCAAATACTGTACGAGCACCCACCACAACGCCAATTCCAAAAGCACCCTCCACTCCGCCGGAGGGTGTATTCTGGATTGATCCTTCGCAAGGTCTGGGCCAGATCAGTAAGTTTGTATTGGGTGCCAATCACGGCCCTTGGTCTGACCTGGGAGCGGGGAATCTGGAACCAGCTAAGAATGCCGGAATTACCTTCCTGCGCTGGCCCGGTGGAAACTGGGGCGATCAGAATGACGTCCAAAATTATCAAATCGATAATTACATTTTGCAGGCGCATTTGATGGGAGCAGAACCCAGCATCACAGTCCGGCTCTTGGACGGTACACCCGAACAAGCTGCGCAAATGGTTCAATACACCAATATCGAGAAAGGATATGGCGTCAAATATTGGAGCATCGGCAATGAACCCGATTTGTTCATTGTAAGAGACCGCACCTGGACGCCAGAATTTTATGCCCAAAGATGGCGCGAATTCGCCCTCGCTATGAAGGCTGTGGATCCAACCATTCAATTTTATGGACCCGAAATTTCAGCCTTCCTTGGAGATACAGATCATTTCGATCCGCGCGAGTTACTCTATGCAGACTCTGTTAAATTAGATGTTACCAAGCGTGATTATTTGGTCCAGTTCTTGAAAGTGAATGCCGACCTCGTGGCTATTGTTGCGGTACATCAGTATCCTTTTCCCAAGAGATCCACAGATGGGGTGCCAAGTTGGACGGAGCTACGCGACAATGAACCCGAATGGGATCGCATTATCCCAAATCTACGCCGCATCATAAAAGAAACGATCGGTACCGACAAACCAGTTGGGATTACCGAATTCAACTCCGATGCCTCTAACGCCATGGGGGCGGAAACTTCCACCGATAGCTTCTACAACGCTCTTTGGCTGGCAGACATTTTGGGACGTACGATACGTACACAGCCGGATATTTTGGCATACTGGCTGTTGAAAAACAATTCTGCAGGACACGGATTGATGACTTCCTTTGACCTGCATCCCTCTTATTACGTTTATCAGCTCTATAAACGATTCGGAAACCACTTATTGGTGGCAAATTCGCCGGAAAAATTTGTGTCAGTGTTTGCAGCCAAACGGGACGATGGCACAGTCACTGCCATCTTTGTCAATAACAACGATCAGGCAATCAGCAAACCCCTTCGCATCGAAAATGGCGATGGCCTTAAAATTACGGAGGCCTATCTCTTGGATGTCAAGCACAATGCAGAGACGATAACTCCGCCGGACTTCGAAAACGGGAATGGGATCAGTTTGCCACCCTACTCAGTTACGCTATATATTCTACAGTAATCGAGAAAAGAGTATCTGCCTCAATTCTGGAATTAATTCAACGATAGGAATGGGGTGACCATCATGGGCCGCTCCTTAGATAAATTAGAACCAATGCGCTATTATCTGGGCGCTGACCTCGGCGCCACGAAGACTCATACCCTCATTGCAGACGAAACAGGCCACGCGCTGGGCTTTGGAGAGAGCGGGCCCGGAAATCATGAAACAGTTGGCTACGATGGTATGTTCCAGACTCTGCAGGATGGTTTGGATCAGGCTTTGCGCTCCGCGGGCCTGCAAAAAAAGGATATCACGGGAGCAGGCTTCGGCGTAGCAGGATACGACTGGTCGTCTGAATTTGAAGTTACAGCTGCGGCCATCGAGCGTCTTGGCCTGGCAGCTCCATATCAATTCGTCAATGATGCTGTTCCCGGACTGGTCGCCGGCGCAGAAGAAGGCTGGGGCGTGGTAATTGTCTCGGGCACGGGCTGCAATTGCCGCGGCTGGGATCGTGAACACAAGCGTGAAGGGCGTGTTACCGGTCATGGCATCCTGATGGGCGAAGGTGCTGGCGGGGCAGAGCTCATGCATCGCTGCATGCAATTGATCGGATATTCATGGACGAAACGCCTGCCCCCTACCGCGCTAGCCCAGACCATGGTTGAATATGCCGGTGCAAAAGATCTTGAGGATTTGATGCGCGGCTACACCACCTATGAATATCAGATCGGCGCGGAGGCGGCGCCCCTTGTCTTTCGTCTCGCGCAAGCAGGTGACGAAATCGCCCGCGGTCTTATCCGTTGGGCTGGTAGTGAACTCGGCGAAATAGCCAACGCTGTGATTCGCCAACTCGAGTTTGAACATCTGGCGTTCGATGTGGTGCTGACCGGTAGTATGTTCGAAGGCGGACCCTTGCTGATTGATCCCATGCGCGCAATGATTTATAAACTCGCACCGAAAGCTCATTTGGTACGCTTGAATGCTCCACCGGTGATTGGTGCCGTGTTATTAGGTATGGAAGCTGCTGGAGTAAGCATCACACACGAGACGCGCAAGAATATGCTCGAAAGCGTCTCAGCATTGCGGAAGGTTGTTGTGAGGTAAACATGGTTACCATCGAATTCTCTGCCATTACAGATACGCAGGCCGATTATGAACTCATGATCGAACTATTGGCCGATTTCAAAAGTGAGACCGGTGTTGAGGTCAACCTCACGCGTATGGAATGGACCGATGCCTGGTCGCATATCATTAATATCTCGACGCACGGTCAGGGCGCGGATATTTCCCATGTTGGTTCCACCTGGGTCAGCAGTCTGGTGAGCATGAATTCCTTGCGCGCCATTCCTGCTCACCTGATCACCAAGATTGGGAATGAGGAGTTTTTTGTGCATTCGGCCTGGGAAAGCGTGATGGTGCCGGAGGATCGAAGTCCCTGGGCCATTCCCCTCAGCGTCTACACCTACACATTTGCTTATCGACGTGACTTGCTGGCGCAGGCGGGACCAAAGAGCACAACTGCGTTTGCCACACCCTTTGCGGTTGATGCGACCGTTCGCAAACTCGAAGCGTTGAACGCAGTTGAATGTCCGTGGTTGATGCCTTATGTGCCTTTCCCCTACAATGACTTTTTACATACTGCCGCCTCCTGGATTTGGAGTTCGGGTGGTCACCTGATGGATAATCGCGGCAAACAAGTGCTGTTCAATTCACCAGCCACACTCGCCGGCTTGAAATTCTATTTTGACCTTCTACGCCGCACACCGCAAACGGATCAACGCAGCACCGACGATTGTATGCGTGCATTGATGGCGGGCCAGGCCGCCGCAGTACTCACTGATGCACGCGCCATCCTGGCCCATCTGCACCATGATTTATCCGAGGCCAGGAACATTGGCACAGCCAGCCTGATGAGCATTCCCTGGACAGGCGGCGGGAGTCTTGTGATTTGGCGACACACTTATGGCTACCCCGATCGGCTGGAGGCTGCCTACAAACTCGCCGAATTCCTGACGCGCAAAAGTACCATGCTCGAATTTGGACGCCGCTCTCACATCCTACCCGCGGGTCGATGCGCTGGACGAGTTAATTCCTCCGGAACATCCGCTGCGTCCTGTAATGATCCAGCTGGTTTCGTCTGGACGTGCCTATCGGGCCATTCCCCTGTGGCGACGTATTGAAAACCAGCTCGGTAAGGAACTCGGTGCAATTGCCGAGACTCTTTCCAAAGATAAAGATGTGGATCTGGATGCGCTTTTGCCTGAGACCATGGATTCGCTGGCTTATCGTCTCAATCTGACACTTGGCTAAAATGCTGCGTCTCCTTCCAAGCCCATGCCTGATCGCCGTTTTATTGACAGCCTGCTCCGCCTTTAATAAACCCGTTAATTGATCACAATGAACTCTCTTACGTGCTCCATCCACGCTTTTATGATCCTGGGTTATGCAACCGATAGCATTGATACAAATATTACTCATGCCCCCGATAGGCAATACGAGGCATCATTACTCCATTCTTGCTCAAAAGGATAATCATCGAACATGACCAACAACACTCTCACAAACATTCCCTGGCAGGATCGCCCCGCAGGAAATTCCGAAGTCGTCTGGCGCTATGACGCCAATCCCATCATTCCACGCAACCTGATTCCTTCCTCGAACAGCATATTCAACAGCGCCGTAGTGCCATTCGACGGAAAGTTCGCCGGCGTTTTTCGCTGTGATAACAAAAAACGGGATATGAACCTCCATCGCGGCTTCAGCGATGACGGTATCAACTGGAAGTTGGAGAATGATCCGATTAACTGGGAATGCCATGATCCCGAGATTGGCAAATATCAATATCGCTATGATCCGCGCGTGCTGTGGCTCGAAGACCGCTACTATGTGACCTGGTGTAACGGTTATCACGGTCCCACGATTGGCATAGGTTATACCTATGATTTCGAGAAGTTCACTTTCCTCGAGAACGCGTTGTTGCCGTTCAATCGCAACGGTGTTTTGTTCCCTCGTAAGATCAACGGCAAGTACGTCATGTTCAGCCGACCGTCTGATAACGGACACACACCCTTCGGAGATATTTACCTTAGCCAAAGTCCGGACATGATTCATTGGGGTGAACATCGCTTCGTGATGGGCACCAAAGGCGGCTGGCAAGCCACCAAGGTCGGCGCCGGACCGGTCCCGATCGAAACACCTGAAGGTTGGCTGCTGTTCTATCACGGCGTTTTGACTTCCTGCAATGGATTTGTGTACAGTTATGGTGCCGCGCTGCTCGATCTTGATCAGCCCTGGAAAGTGATTGCACGCGGCGGACCCTATCTGCTTGCTCCGCAGACTTACTATGAATGCGTGGGTGATGTACCCAACGTCGCTTTCCCATGCGCTACGCTCTATGATGAACCCACTGGCCGCATTGCCATCTACTATGGAGGCGCAGACACTGTGACCGCGCTGGCCTTCGCCAAACTAGATGAAGTCCTTGACTTTGTAAAAACGAATTCGGAACCATAGGAATGTCTCAAATTTTTACATTGGGTGTGAACTATTGGCCTCGTCGCAAAGCCATGTATTGGTGGAATAATTTCGACGCGAGCGAGGTACGCGAAGAATTTAGCCTCATCAAAGAAATTGGCCTGGATGTTGTCCGTTTCTTCCTGCTGTGGGAGGACTTCCAACCGGAGCCTGACTCAGTCTCACAGACTGCGCTCGATCAGCTGACCACCGTCTGTGACATCGCCGCCGAAAACGGACTTGGTATCGACCTGACTTTCTTCACCGGCCATATGAGCGGACCCAACTGGAGTCCGCGCTGGCTGCTCGGTGGCACAGATCATCCCTATCAGGGACTGCGCCGGGAGATCGTCAGCAGCGGTAAGGTGGTCTCCGAAGGCTACCGTAACATGTTCCATGATGGGATGGCCTTGAATGCCTCGAGGCTGCTGCTCAAAACAGTAGTCAGCCAACTCAAAGATCATCCCGCCATCTGGATGTGGAATCTCGGCAATGAGCCTGATTTGTTTGCCTGGCCCCATTCATCGGACGAAGGCGCGGCATGGACGCATGAGATGGTTCAGTTAATCAAAGAGATCGATCCGCAGCATCCTGTGACGTCCGGTTTGCACAGCGCCAACATTCATCAAGATAACGGACTGCGCATCGATAAAGTATACGCACACACGGACGTCGCCGTGATGCATTCGTATCCGATGTACACACCCTGGGCGCGTCAACCCCTCGACCCGGATTTTGTCCCTTTTACCTGCGCACTGACCGCGGCGTTATGCGGCAAGCCCGTCCTCATGGAAGAATTCGGCGGCTGTACCGCGCAGCCCGGCGAACCATCCCACATCATGGAATGGACGGAGACCAACGGGCGGGAACGCCAGCAATTCATGGCAGGCGAAGAAGACTTTGCTGAATATATTAGGCTTGTGCTTCCCAAATTACAGGATAGCGGCGCAACCGGCGCGATGTTGTGGTGCTACGCCGATTACATTCCTGAACTTTGGGATCTACCTCCCTGCCAGAACGCGCAACACGAACGTTTCTTCGGGCTCGTGCGCCCGGATGGATCACTCAAGCCTCATACCAAAGTGATCCAGGAATTTGCCAGGACCAATCCACAGGTTAAACCGCTTCCTGAATACGCAAAGCTCAGCGTGGATCCCGATGAGTATTACGGGAATCCAATTCAGCACATCATGCAACTGTATCCCCAGTATCTCGGCATTGATCCTGATGAGTTTTTCAAAAGCACAGTCGAACGGATGAATAACAGAACATGAAAAGATTAATTATCAACTCTGACGATTACGGACGGACGCCAGATATCTCACGCGGCATTCGTGAAGCACATCTGGCCGGCGTACTGACCTCCACAACCTGCATGATGAACATCCCCTCAACAGCCGATGACGTGCTCCTCGCGCTCAAGGAGACACCGCAGCTTGGAATGGGAGTCCATCTGGTTTTGACGATGGGCAGGCCTCTCTTGGCGCGAGAGGCGGTTTCATCTCTCATGGATTCAAATGAAAATTTTTTCAAACTGGCTGCCCTCACCGCCAATCTTCCGGAGCTGAAGTTGGATGAGGTTAAGATGGAATGGCGCGCGCAGATCGAACGCTTCATCCATGCTGCAGGGCGCAAACCAACCCATCTTGATTCGCATCATCATTCCTCTTATTTCACAGCTGAACTATTCGACGCCATGCTCGAGCTGGCCAAAGAGTATGGCTGCGCGATTCGTTTCCCCTTTACGGGAAACATTATGGAAGAATTAAAGGAAACCAATCAACACGTTCCGGAATTGATTGCCAAATTTGATCCTCCTCACCCCGATCGTTTCATTGCTGATTTCTACGATGAAGGCGCAACACAGGAACATCTATTGAATATTATCACCAACTTGGGCGACGGCACATCCGAAATCATGTGCCATCCCGGTCATGTGGATGAAGCCTTCGCCAAAGAATCCATCTACAACTTTCAGCGTGAAAGAGAATTGAAAATCATCACCGACCCTGTGATCAACGAAGCCATTCAAAAGCAAGAGATCCAATTGATCAGCTTCGCAGAACTGTAGTTCCTAATTCCATTTTGTAAAGAGAAAACACATGTCTCACATTGATGAACTCCTGCAACAAATGACCCTCGAAGAAAAAATATCCATGCTGGCCGCCTCGGACTTGTGGTACAGCACGCCCGTAGCGCGCCTGAACATTCCACGTTTTCACGTGGCGGATGGCCCTAATGGCGTACGCGGTGTATGGAGTCGCATGTCTCCCACTTCCGCGGCCACGCCGGTGGGCATTGCCCTCGGTGCCACCTGGAATCCCGACATTGTGGAAAAGATCGGCAATGTACTGGCCGATGAAGTCAGAGACAAGAATGGGAATATCCTGCTGGCCCCCACCGTCAACATCCACCGCACACCCATCGCCGGAAGGAACTTCGAATGTTTTTCCGAAGATCCTTATCTCAATGGCATGCTGGCATCCGCCTATATAAAGGGTTTGCAGGATCGGGGCATTGGAGCCTGTATCAAACATTTTGTTGCCAACGATCAGGAATTCGAACGCCATAGCATCAGTTCGGAGGTGGACGAACGCACTTTGCGTGAAATCTATCTGGAGCCGTTCCGCATCGCCATTCGTAATTCGAAACCGTGGACGATCATGTCGGCCTACAACCGTGTCAACGGAGTCTATGCCTGCGAAAACGATCACACGCTGAAAGATATTCTCAAGGGCGAATGGAATTTCGAAGGTGCGGTCATCTCAGATTGGAATGGCACGTACGATGAAGGCGTCCCGTCTGGCGGCCTGGATATCGAATTCCCCGGTACCGCGCGTTGGATGGCCGAATCATTTGTAAAGAAAGCTCTTGATAACGAAAGCCTGACCGAGGACGAATTGAACGACAAAGTCCGCCGCCTGCTCAAAGTCATCGAAAAGGCCGGGCTGTTCGAAAACGATCAGCATGCACCAGAGCGCGCCGAGAATCGACCTGAGCATCGCAAGATTATTCGTGAGGCAGCGGGCGAAGCGATCGTCCTGCTCAAGAATGAGAACATGCTTCCCTTGAAGAATGTCAAATCCATCGCGGTCATCGGTCCGTACGCCGCGACCGCCCAAATCTTTGGCGGCGGCAGTTCATCGGGATTCCATCCGCACTATGCTGTTTCGCCTTTCGACGGAATCAAGCACCACGCTGGCAAAAAGATCAAGGTGAACACGGCTCCTGGCTGCTTGATCTACAAGAGCACGCCCGCGCCCGCGCCTGAGACCCTCTCCACGGCCGATGGGCGCCTCGGACTCAGCCTGAGCCTGTTTGACGGAACCGAATTTGCAGGTTCGCCCCGCTACGCAATCGTCACGCCTTATACCCAGTTCGATTGGTATAACAACTCGATCCCCAATGTGAATCGTAAATCCTTCTCCATGCGTCTGGAGGGATTCTTCACGCCGAAGGAAACTGGCAAACACACGCTCTCGTTGAGCGGCATGGGCTGGAGCAAGCTTTATCTCGATGACGAACTGATCCTCGACCACACAGCCGATGAACTCCTCGGCAAGGAAATCTCCACCGCCATGAAACTCAAAGGTGGAAAAGCTTATGCCATCAAACTCGAATACTTCTTCAAGGGCGATGCGGCCTTCCGTTCTGTGGGCATCGGGCACCAGCCACCTCACGCCAAAGATATGCTAGCAGAAGCCGTGAAATTGGCGAAGAAATCGGATGTGGTGGTGCTGATCGCCAGCCTGGGCAGTGCATGGGAATCGGAAGGCTTCGACCGGGTGAACATGAAACTCCCGGGTGATCAGGACAAACTGATCAAAAAGGTTACCAAAGCCAACAAGAATACCATCGTGGTGTTGAACGTTGGTTCAGCCGTGGAAATGCCCTGGATCGATAAAATACCGGCAGTGTTGCAACTCTGGTACAACAGCCAGGAACAAGGAAATGCCCTCGCCGATGTGTTGTTTGGCGATGTCAATCCATCCGGCAAACTGCCGACCACCTTCCCGGTTCGCCTGGAAGATAATCCCGCTCACATCAATTATCCCGGTGAGAAAGGCAAAGTCCGTTATGGCGAAGGCATCTTCATTGGCTATCGTTATTACGATAAAAAAGATGTGGCTCCGCTCTTCCCGTTTGGCTATGGACTTTCCTACACCAAATTCAAATACAGCAATTTGCGCCTGAGTGCCAAAAGGATCAATCCCGATCAGGCATTGACAGTGAAAGTGAACGTGACCAACACAGGAAAAGTGAAAGGCAGGGAAGTTGTTCAGCTTTACGTTCATGATGTCGAAGCCACATTCACCCGGCCCGAAAAAGAACTCAAAGCCTTCAAGAAGATTGGTCTCAAACCCGGTCAAAAGAAGACCGTCACTTTCACGCTCGACCGCGAAGCCTTCTGGTACTTCGATACAGTCACGAATGGCTGGAATACCGAACCTGGCCAGTTCGAAATTCTGGTGGGTGCCTCCAGCCGCGATATCCGTTTGCAGGACAAGGTAACGCTCCTTTCCGCCGGAGCCAGTCAGCTTCACGTTGGCTTGACCTTGCGCGTTTTGCTGGCAGATCAGACCGGGCATGCAGTGCTGGCGCGTCATTTCGGGGATTGGTTGGATAATCCCGCCATCCAAATGGGCATGGAGATGACGCTCGGACAGATATCGGAAGCCGTACCCGGTGCGATTACGCCCAAGCTGCTGGCAACGATCAACCAGGAACTCGAACAGGCTTAACTTTCGAATCAAGAAGAGTAGCTACGCTGCTTAAAACAACGCGTGAAAGGGAACACTTCATTATGAAATACGGATATTTTGACGACGCCAAACGCGAATATGTAATCACCCGTCCTGATACACCCCTGCCGTGGATCAACTATCTGGGCTGTGAAGAGTATTTCGGGTTGATCTCAAATACGGCTGGCGGCTACTCTTTTTATAAAGATGCACGCTTGCGCCGTCTGACGCGCTATCGTTACAACAATACCCCGCTGGATCTGGGTGGGCGTTATATTTATCTCCGTGACGATGCGGATGGGAAATATTGGTCGCCTTCCTGGCAGCCCACTCAAAACGAATTGCAGGATTATTCCTGCCGTCACGGTTTGGGCTATACCATTATCGGTTCCACATTTTCTGATATTCGCGCTGAGACGCGCTACTTCGTCCCGCTGGGTGAGAACCTGGAGATCTGGCAACTGACTCTCACCAATCAACGCAGCGCGCCGGCGGAGTTGTCAGTGTTCTCCGCCATCGAGTTTTGTCTGTGGGATGCGTTGGACGACTCAACCAACTTCCAGCGGAATTACTCCATCGGTCAGGTGGAGCTCGAAGAGGATGTCATTTATCACAAGACCGAATATCGCGAACGACGCGATCATTACGCCTATTTTGCCTGCTCGGAAAAACCGGCCGGCTTCGATACGCAACGTGAAGCCTTCCTGGGACCCTACCGCAACTGGGATCGCCCTCTCGTGGTGGAACGCGGCGCATCAGGCAATTCGATGGCGCACGGCTGGCAGCCCGTCGGCTCTTATCATGTGAAAGTCTCGCTACAACCCGGCGAGCAAAAACAGATCATTTTTGTGCTCGGCTATTGGGAAAATCCCAAGGATCAAAAGTTCGACCCGCCCAATTCGCAAACCATCAACAAGCGTGGCGTGAAACCAGTCATTGCCAAATATCTCAAAAAAGAGAACGTGGATGCCGCTTTCGAATCCTTATGTCTGTACTGGGAACAATTGCTCGGCATCCTGCAAGTGCAGACTCCGGATGAGCATATCAATCGGATGGTCAACATCTGGAATGCCTATCAGTGCATGGCAACCTTCAATATGTCCCGCTCCGCATCGCTATACGAATCGGGCATCGGACGCGGCCTCGGATTCCGCGAACTCGAATCAGGATTTGCTGGGCTTCGTTCAAATGGTGCCAGCTCGTGCGCGTGAACGCATCCTTGACATTGCATCTACCCAGCTTCCCAGCGGTGGTGCCTATCATCAATATCAACCGCTGACCAAACGCGGCAACAACGATGTCGGCTCGAACTTCAACGATGATCCGCATTGGCTGGTGCTCGGCGTGGAGGCTTATATCCGTGAGACAGGCGATTGGGGCATCCTTGATGAACTCGTGCCTTATGACAATGAACCGGGCAGCGAAACGCCGCTCTACGAACATTTGCAACGCTCGATCCAATATACGCTGGAACGCATCGGACCGCATGGACTCCCCCTCATCGGCCACGCCGATTGGAACGACTGTCTCAATCTAAATTGTTTTTCCGATACGCCCGGCCAGAGTTTTCAAACGACTACAAACAAGGAAGGCAAAGTTGCCGAGAGCATCTTCATCGCCGGGCTGTTCGTTGAATCCGCACGCGAGATGGTAAGGATCTCCGAACTCTATGGAGCGAAGATCAAAGCAAATCAACCAACCGTTGAAGTTCAGCCACCCGCATATTATGCAAAACTTGCGGATGAAATGACTCAAACCATTTATCAGCATGGCTGGGACGGCGCCTGGTTTGTGCGCGCCTATGATGACTTTGGCGACAAGGTCGGCTCGGATGAGTGCCAGGAAGGCAAGATTTATATTGAGCCGCAGGGCTTCTGCGTGCTGGCAGGCGTAGGCCTGGAAAACGGTTTCGCACAAAAAGCACTTGATTCCGTGAATGAAAAACTTGCCACCCAACATGGCATTGTTTTGCAGCAACCTCCCTATTCAAAGTATTATCTTCACCTGGGAGAGATTTCCTCCTATCCGCCCGGCTATAAGGAAAATGCAGGCATCTTCTGCCACAACAATCCCTGGGTCGTCATCGCCGAAACCAAGATTGGCAATGGCGACCGCGCCATGGATTACTACATGCGCATCAATCCCTCGGCGCGCGAAGACATCTCTGAGATCCATCGTTGTGAACCCTACGTGTACGCGCAAATGATCGCGGGACCCGACGCACCAAGCCATGGTGAAGCGAAGAACTCCTGGCTGACCGGTACCGCCGCCTGGAACTATGTCGCCATCACGCAAAGCATCCTGGGGATTCACCCAACACTGGATGGACTGGAAGTGAAACCTGTCATCCCCTCAGCGTGGGAAGGCTTCGAAGCAGTACGCATCTATCGGGGAGTCCGATACGAGATCTCTGTCAAACGGGAGGGAACGGGAAATGACGTTTTCCTTGAAGTGAATGGCAAACCGATCGAAGGTACGATCATCCCATCGCCCGAGAAAGATGCCACGACTGTAAAGATAAAGGCTGTTATTCGCTAATGAAAAGACGTTTACTTGTATGTTTTATTGCCCTCGTTCTGCTGCTCGCCGCATGCGGTAGAGGCAGTGGAGAAACTTTGACACAGGCGACTCCGACTCCCTATCCTACGCCAGTGAAACCAACCTTCACTGTGCAGCGCGGCGATATCACCGTGGAAGCCAAGTTCAGCGGACGTGTAACGCCACTGGCCTTGCAGACAGTCTATTTTCAGATCAATGGACAGGTAAGTGAGGTCTATGCCAATGTGAACGATGTTGTCAAAGACGGACAACTGTTGGGTGAATTGGCTGAAGCGCGTGATTTGAGAGCCAAAGCCAATGAGACGCAACGCACCATCCGCAGGGCACAGATTAAACTTGAAGTTGCGAAGTTGACTCTCGAAGAATACAGGGCACAGAATCGCTCAACCTACGAGGTTCAGATTCAAGAGTTGAATGTCGAATCCGCACAGATGGATCTGGATGAAACACTGGAGAGTTTGGGCATTGATCCGGAGGCACCGGTCACAGACGAATTGGACGCGCAGGTCGCCCAAGCGCGAGCCTTTGCTCCGTCAGACGGCACGATCATCGCCGCGGTGAATGTAGGACGTAAAGTCACCACTACCACACCGGCCTTTGTGCTCGGCGACCCGGATAAACTGGAAGTGGTCATTGACCTGGATGTCAATTCCGGGGATGAACAGATCAAGGAAATGTACGAAGGCATGCCGGTGACAGTCACACTGGATGACAAGCCCGATGTGACCCTGAAAGGGACCATCCGTCAATTGCCTTCACCTTATGGCACGGGCCCAAGCGACGAACGCATCATTCATATTGTATTGACCACGCCGCCCTCGGCCAGTACATATCAAACGGGCGATAAAGTACGTGCAACCATCCAACTCGCCAATAAACAAGACGTACTCTGGCTCCCGCCAGATGCCATCCGTCAGGCAGGTGGTCGAACGTTCGTGATCATCAACAGCGCTAGCGGTCCGCAACGCGTGGATATCGAGGTCGGTCTGCAAACCCGCGACATGGTCGAGATCGTTTCCGGTCTTACGGAAGGCCAGGTTGTCGTCGGGCCATGAGATTCTATTCCGGTCTGGTTCCTTTTGCTCTGCGAATCTGGGCAACAGCAGGGATCGCATTTAGGCGCCTGCTGACGCAGCGTTTTCTCAGTCTGGCCTCCATTGCCGGACTGATGATTGCCTCCGGTTTTATTTTGAGCGTGCCGCTGTATGCAGATGCAACCTACTTTCGCGCCTTGCGCGAAGATCTCCTGGCGGGTCATGAACTTGAACTAACCCAAAGGCCTGCGGATTACGCCCCGCTCTCTTTCGTCTTTGAGTTGTCCGCGCCCGGAAAAGACAGCCCACAATGGAAAAAAGTCACTGATGTGGATACCTACTTAACGGGCGACGCATTGCACACGGTCGATTTGCCGATCCTGAAATTGATTCGTCGTTTTCACACGGATAGTTATCACATGTTTCCTCCACGTGATTTGAACGATCCATCTCCTCAGTATTGGTTGACTTCGGCAAACTTCGCCTCCATCACGCCCATGGATGACAGCGTGATCCAGATGGTCGCCGGAACTTATCCAAAGCCACATATCAATGTGCTGAAAGAAGGCGATCCAGTCGAGGCCATGGCCGAGGAGGAGATGGCGGCCAAGTTCGGCGTGCAGGTGGGCGATATATATACCCTGCGGACAGACAACGGTCAGATTCCCGTGTCCATTGTTGGATTGTGGCGACCCACCGATCCAAAGGCGCCCTTCTGGGAGTCAAATTCCAACCAGTGGTTGTTCGTGGATGAAGAATCCTATCAAGGCATCATCAGCGACAGAGTCCACGATGAACTACGTGACGCCATGTGGAGCATCATGGCAGATGGTTCGCACCTGCACGCCAGAGACGTTGCCGGTTTGGAAGAACGCATCCAAAGCATTGCAGATCGAGTGGCGGTGCTGTTGCCTGATACCAAGCTGGTTGCCTCGCCCCTCGAAGCACTGGCGCGCTACCAGGAAAACGCGCCGACTCTTACCTACTTACTCTTTGCGTTCAGCGTTCCCATTCTCAGCTTAATCCTGGCTTTCATTGGATTGGTGGCAGGCTTGTTCGTGAATCAGCAACGCGGGGAAATGGCGATCCTGCGCAGCCGCGGCGCGAGCGCCATCCAGGTGGTTGGTATTTCTTTGTTACAAGGGGTTCTGCTCGGCGCGGCAGCCTTGGCAGGTGGCATCGGTCTCAGTTATTGGATTACATATTCCATTGGTAAGGCACGCAGTTTTCTGGACTTCAGCGCCACGGGTGGCTTGCGCATCAGTATGACAGCGGAAGTGCTCGGTTATGGCTTGCTCGGCATCGCCTTGATTCTGATCGTGCAGGTTCTCATTCCAACCTTGGGCGCGGCAGAAAATACCATCGTCACTTATAAGCAGGAACGCGCCCGTTCTTTCCGCGTGCCGTGGTGGCAAAAGTATTGGCTGGATGCACTCCTCTTAATTTCCGCGGGCTATGGTTTGTGGCAACTCATGCAGGAAAGCAAACAAGCATTAAGTGGATCGGAAGCGATTCCCGACCCCTTGCAGAATCCACTTTTGTTGCTGGTGCCGGCCCTGGGGATTTTCTCGGTCGCGCTCTTCACGCTCCGGCTTGTCCCGCGTCTAATGGCCTTTCTCTCTTGGACGTTGCAGCCGACAAAGAGTGTCGGTCTCCTCATGGCAGCGCGCTATCTCGCCAGAACGCCAGTCTTCTACAGCGCGCCACTCGTACTGCTCGTGCTGACGTTGGGGCTCTCCGCGTTTACTGCCTCGCTGGCGCGTACGCTCGACAGCCAGCTTAACAAGCAGATGCATTATCAAGTTGGCGCGGACATGAACATCTACGAACTCGGCACCACCTACAACGAGGTAAATCCGAATCCGGTGTATACCTTCGGACCCGTGGAAGATCACCTCAGTATCGCTAATGTGGGCGCCGCCACGCGCGTGGGACGCTACAACTTTACGGCCATCATTCCCAGAGGCACCATGCAGGGAACGTTCATTGGGATTGATCGCTTGACCTTTCCCTCCGCTGCCTATTGGCAGAATGATTTTGCGTCGCAATCGCTGGGCGCGTTGATGAACCTGCTGGCAGCCGATCCCAACGGCGTGCTCATCCCCGGCAGCGTCCTGGAAAAACAGAAGCTCAGGATCGGGGAAATGATCCAGGTAGGCATCACTACTGGAGTTGCAGGCCAATCCATTCCGTTGCGGGCCAGGATCGTTGGTACGTTCGATCTTTTCCCAACCTGGTACCCGGAGAACGGTATCATCATGGTCGGCAACCTGGATGAAATCTTTTTGCAAGCCGGCGCGGAATATCCGTATGAGGTTTGGCTGGCCACAACAGCCAAGGCGGATCCCGAGAGCATCGTCTATGCCGTACGTGGCTTCAGCATCCTGCTCGACCAGGGCGCTGATCAATCGAAGCTCGTGAAAAATGGATTGAATACCATTGTGCAGGACTGGTCTTCGGCTGATCTCAACATTCGCGCTGAGCAGCGCCGGCCGGAAAGACAGGGATTGTTCGGCTTGCTTTCTGTAGGTTTCATTGCATCGGCTTTGCTAACAGTGTTGGGTTTCCTGCTCTACGCGCTATTCTCCTTCCGTCGCCGCTTCATTGAAATGGGCATGTTGCGCGCCATTGGCTTGTCCATTCACCAGATGACTTCCCTACTTGCCGCTGAATTGGCTCTCCTGGTTTTGCTGGGTATCGGTGTAGGAACGGTGCTGGGTGTTTTTGCCAGTAAGTTGTTCGTTCCATTTTTGGAGATTGGTGCCAGCACGCAATCTCACTATCCAGCCTTTCAAATCGAAATCGCCTGGCTTTCGATTGCACAAATTTACATTCTGTTCGCGCTGCTTTTCGTGGCCGCGTTGAGCGTGCTCTCGGCCTTGCTGGTACGGATGAAGATCTTCCAGGCCATTAAACTTGGAGAAACGACGTAGAGCGAGATGGTATCTCGCTTAACAAAACACATGGAACCTTTGATTATTTGTGAAAACCTCGTCAAGATCTACCGCCTGAATCAGGAGTCCGGTGGCTCTGTTGAAGTGCAGGCCTTACAGGGCATGGATATCCTGGTTGCCGAAGGAGAGATGCTGGGTATCGTCGGCGCGAGTGGTAGTGGAAAGTCGACGCTGCTGAATGTCCTCGGCGGATTAGACCGTCCGACCGGCGGCCGCGCACTCGTTGGCAAACAGGACCTGGGACAATTGAGTCAAACTGCCCTGGATGAATACCGGCGCAAGACCGTGGGTTTTGTCTGGCAGCAGGGCACGCGCAATCTCATCGCGTATTTGAACGCACTGGAAAATGTGGAATTGCCGCTGACCTTATCCGGGCAGGTAGGCAAGTCGGCGCGCGCACGCGCGCTGGAACTGCTGGATTTGGTAGGTCTGCGCGAGCGCATACATCATCGTCTGGATGAACTCTCGGGCGGTGAACAGCAACGCGTGGCGGTGGCCATTGCGCTGGCAAATCATCCCAGATTACTATTGGCTGATGAACCTACCGGTGAATTGGACACCGCCACGGCTCAAACGATCTATGATTTATTGCGCAGCCTGAACAAACAATTGGGCCTGACCATGGTAATCGTCAGCCATGACCCGGGCATCGCCCGGCACGTCGATCGCGTGGTGGCGGTGCGGGATGGCAAACTGGCAAGCGAAACTTTACGCGTTCAAAAAGGAAACAGCGACGAGCATCACCTGGTGGAATTAGCCGTTGTCGATTCCGTTGGCCGCCTGCAAATTCCACGTGAATATCTGGAACAGTTCAATATTCGTCGCCGTGTACAGATCGAAACCACGGAACAGGGAATCCTTATCCGGCCGCCGGAGAAGGAACACCAAAGCCATGATTCCATCTATTTGTCTGACGAACAGGAATCGGCTGACGCAGAGCGCGAGGCGCTGGAGACCTCCTCCAATCTGAAGAAGGCCTGGTTGAGTCTCAAATCCAGGTTCAAGCGTTCGTCAAGAAATTCGAACGGAGACGAACCATGACACCTATCATTGAGACCAAAGAACTCTGGCGCGTGTATCCGTCAAAGATGAATGCCGAGGGCATTCCTGCCTTGCGCGGCGTGAATTTGGATGTGCAGACGGGAAGTTTTGTTGCCCTGAAAGGACGCTCCGGCAGCGGCAAGACGACCTTGTTGAATTGCCTGGCCGGGTTGGACCGGCCAACTTCCGGTGAGGTCCACGTTCTCGGGCATGACCTGATGCAAATGAGCGATCAGGAATTGACGGTTTGGCGGCGTGAACAAATTGGTTTGGTGTTCCAATCATTTGGTTTGCTCCCAACACTCTCAGCGTATGAAAATATCGAGTTGCTATTGCGTATCAAAGGCGATGAATACGAGGCGCGCCATAAACGCGCCTTGGAATGCCTGGAGATCGTCGGATTGAGTCGCTGGCGCACCCATCGTCCTTTCGAAATGTCTGGCGGACAGCAACAACGCGTGGCCATTGCCCGTGCGCTGGCAAATCATGCAGAATTGATCCTGGCAGATGAACCCACCGGCGAGCTCGACAGCAAAACCACGCGTGAGCTGCTGACGTTCTTCCGTGAACTGGTGGAAACTCAACATATCACCATGTTGATGATTTCCCATGATCCATTGGTGGATCCGTATGTCCATCAAGTATTGACTCTAAGAGACGGTGTCATATCAAACTCACAATGAAACGATTTCTCTTTTGTCTTTTGCTGGCTTCGCTTATTCTATCTGCCTGTGGCACAGCAGTTTCGGCGTCGGCTGTTCCAACTGCCTCCAGCGCGCCTGCTACTGAAATTGCCAGCACACCCATCTTCAATGATTCATCTCAGCCGATCGAGGCACGTGTGGAGGATCTGCTCCAGCGTATGACGCTTGATGAAAAGATCGGGCAGATGACGCAAGTGGAAAAGAACAGTATCAAGTCCGGGGATATTACAAAATATTATATCGGTTCGATTCTCAGTGGAGGCGGCGGTTCTCCAAAGGAGAATACACCGGAAGCCTGGTATGCGATGGTGAACGGCTTCCAACAGGAGGCACTCGCCACTCGTTTGAAGATCCCGATCATCTATGGCGTGGACGCGGTTCACGGTCATGGCAATATGCAGAACGCCACCATCTTCCCGCATAATATCGGTTTGGGCGCGGCGAACGATCCAGAGCTGACAGAAAAAATTGGCCGCGCTACTGCGGAAGAAATGCTGGCCAGTGGGATTCCCTGGAACTTTGCGCCGGTTGTGGCTGTGGTACAGGATGTGCGTTGGGGTCGCACCTACGAAGGTTATGGCGAAGAGACGGAACTGGTCAGCGCGCTGGGTACAGCTTACATCAAGGGCCTGCAAGGATTAACTGCGGCAGATGCTGCTCCACCTGATCAATCCATCTTTGTGCTGGCCACGCCCAAACATTTCATCGGTGACGGCGCCACCATTTGGGCTTCCTCTCGCACCGACAGCTATAAGTTGGATCAGGGGAACATGCAGGTACCAGAAGAGGTTGTGCGTAAACTATATCTACCTCCCTATCAAAGCGCGTTGAATGCCGGCGCAATGAGCATCATGGCGTCTTTTAGTAGTTGGAAAGGCACCAAGATACATGCCCAGCAAACCCTGTTGACAAAGCTGCTCAAGGATGAGCTGGGCTTCAATGGCTTCATCGTCTCTGATTGGCAGGCCATTGACCAGATCTATCCTGATGATTACTACAACTCAGTGGTAACCGCCATCAACGCCGGAATCGATATGAATATGGTTCCCTACGATTACACAAAATTCATCGACACGATGAAAGATGCGGTCAATAACGGGGACATTCCCGAGTCACGCGTGGACGAAGCGGTTCGCCGCATCCTGCGCGTCAAATTCGCCCTTGGACTTTTCGAACATCCCATGCCTGATACGAAGTATCAAGCTACCGTGCGCTCGCGCGAGCACTTTGAACTGGCGCGCCAGGCGGTGCGCGAAATCTTTGGTATTGCTCAAGAACGAAAACAATGTTTTACCTCTGAGCAAGGATACGCCTGTCATCTATGTTGCCGGTGAAGGTGCCAACGACATCGGTTTGCAAAATGGCGGTTGGACTCTGCAATGGCAGGGTCAGCCCGGCAACGATGATGAAGGCACAACCATTTTTAGCGGCATCAAAGCGGCGGTCAGTTCTGATACGCGCGTCGAATTCAGCCGCCAGGGCATTTTCAGTGAATTCAAAAACGCGGATGACAGTGCCTTGATTGCTGATGCTGGCATTGTCGTTCTCGCCGAACAACCCTACGCGGAAGGAGTGGGCGACGCGGCCGATATTTCGCTCAACGAAGATGAAACAAAGTTGATCACCGAGATGAAGAAGCAAAGTCAAACGGTCATCGTCATTCTAATCTCGGGCCGCCCGCGCGTGATCACCGAACAATTGCCTCTGGCCGATGCCTGGGTGGCGGCCTGGCTGCCCGGCACCGAGGGCGCCGGCATCGCCGATGTGCTCTTCGGAGATTATCCTTTCACCGGCAAGACGCCTTATTCCTGGCCACGCTCGAACGACCAACTGCCCATCAATGTGAACAATGCCGCGGATAAAACCGGCTGCGACGCACCGCTATTCCCGTTTGGTTATGGATTGGCGTACGATGATCCCTCACCTGAAATTTTGGAGTGCAATCCATAATTGGAGGAAATATGAACTACGGCTACTTCGACGACGAACATCGTGAATATGTCATCACCGATCCGCGCACGCCTGTGAAGTGGATCAATTACATCGGCACACTGGCCTTTGGCGGGTTTGTGGATCACACCGGCGGGGCGCTCATCTGCAAAGCCGACCCAACCTTCAACCGCATCACCAAATACATCCAGCAAATGCCTTCGTCCGACTTCAAGGGAGAAACCCTTTATCTCCGTATCCCCTCACCCCCATCCCCTCTCCCGATGAGAGAGGGGCGCAGGGGTGAGGGAGGCTACAAAATTTTCTCTCCGTTCTTCGTTCCCACGCTCAATTCCTATGATCGCTTCGAGTGCCGCGTCGGGCTTGGCTACACGCGCATTATCAGCGAGTTCTATGGCCTCCGTACCGAAGTAACCATCTTCGTGCCCACAGGCGCGGAAGTGGAAGTACGCGAGGTCAAAATTAAAAATATTGGCAGGCAGCCCATCGATGTAGATGTGATTCCAGTATTGGAATATACCCATCCAGACGCGCTCAAGCAGTTCACCAACGCCGATTGGATTCCGCAGACCATGCAGTCGAAAGCTGAAAAAGAGGGCGATTGCGTTACGTTGATCCAATTTCCTTTTATGTTCCGCGATACCAAGGTTAATTACTTCACCTCCAACGCGGCAGTCTCCTCCTTTGAAACAGATCGTAAAAAATTCCTGGGCGACAATGAGTATGGCACCTGGGCGAATCCGCTCGGCTTGCAGGAGGAGGAGCTGAGCAACACCGAGGCCTTACGCGGTGACAACATTGCCGCGCTGATGCACCATCTGGGGACTCTCGCTGCGGGCGAAAGCTGGAGCCTGATCACGTTACTCGGGCAGGAATCAAGCTTCGATGCCGCGCAAATGGTCATCGAGCGTTGGCGCAATCCGGAAGAGGTGAGCAAAGCTCTGGATGAATTAGCTGTATTCTGGGAATCTTATTTATCCACCCTGCAAGTGAACACCCCGGATGAGGCCATGAACGCGATTTTGAACGTGCACAATCCGCATCAATGTTTCATCACGCGCACGTGGTCCCGTTATCTTTCGTATTATCAGCTCGGTTTGGGTGCGCGCGGGATCGGCATCCGCAACTCATCACAGGACGTGCTGGCCATCACGCCTGCCATGCCTGAAGAGGCGAAAGCCTTTCTGAAAACTCTGCTTTCCTTCCAAACCCAGAACGGTTCTGCCATGCACTTTTTCAACCCATTGACCATGGAAGGCAGTGCCGGCGATTCCCTCGAACGTGAAGACCGTCCACATTATTACAGCGACGATCATCTGTGGAGCATTTTGGGTGTTGCGGCATATCTTAAAGAGACTGGCGATTTTGCATTTTTAGATGAAGTCGTGCCGTTCTATGACAAAGACAAGCGAAGCAGTCCGGTGGATAAACAAGGAAATCCATTGGAATCCGCCAGCGTGCTGGAGCACATGGGACGCGGCCTCAATTTCACGCGTAACGACATCGGCGCACATGGACTTCCCCTACTCGGCTTCGCCGATTGGAATGACACCATCAACCTGGCCAAAGGCGCGGAGTCGTTATTCTCTGCGCATCTTTATGGCCGCGCCTTGAGGGAGTTCATCGCCTTGCTGGAACATCTTGGCGAGGATGCCTCCGAATGGCACAAAGCTTACGCCGACATGAAAGCACGCGTCGAAGAGCATGCCTGGGATGGTGATTGGTATGTAATGTACTTCGACTACGATGGCACGCCACTCGGCTCTCAAAAGAACGAAAAAGGCAAGATCCATTTGAACGGACAGTCATGGGCGGTGCTCTCAGGTTACGCGGATGCGGCTCGTGCGCGGCAGGCCATGGATTCAGTCTATAAGTGGCTGAACACCAAATATGGGCTCAAACTTTCCACGCCCGGCTTCAATGGCTTTGATCCACAATATGGCGGCGTGACGACCTATCCGCCGGGAGCCAAAGAGAATGGCGGTATCTTCCTGCATCCGAATCCCTGGGCCATCATCGCGGAAACGATGCTCGGGAACGGCGACCGTGCCTACGAGTATTATTCGCAGATCAATCCGGCGGGCAAGAACGACATGATCGAACTCTATGAGAGCGAGCCCTATGTTTATCCCCAAAATATTTTGGGCGATGAACATCCGCAATTTGGGCTGGCACGCAATTCCTGGTTATCGGGCACGGCCTCCTGGATGTATCAGGCAGGCACACAATGGATCCTCGGCATCCGCGCGGAATATGACGGCTTGCGCGTTGATCCATGCATTCCGTCCAAATGGGATGGCTTCCAAATCACGCGCCAATATCGCGGGATCGCGTATCACATCACGGTGAAGAATCCGAAGCATGTATGCAAAGGCGTGGCAAAAGTCATGGTAAACGGCGAACTGGCCGAGGGAAGTTTGATTCGAGCAGACGCATATGCGGACGAGAGCGAAGTAAACGTGGAAGTCACACTGGGATAAGCATGGGCGTCTCCCCACTTCCATTTGCCGCTCTTGAAAACGAGCAACTACGCGTCGATTATCTGACGACCACCGGCCCGCGCATTGTCGGTTTGTATGCACAAGGAGCAGATGGAAACCTGTTTGCGGAAACACCGGAAGTCCATTGGCCCACACCACATGGAGAATATTTTCTGCGCGGCGGACATCGCTTGTGGATCGCACCCGAAGACTCTTTCTACAACTGTCCTGAAGAGGGTCTGGAGGTCAAGGCACAAGAAGATCGCGTCCTTTTGAAAAGCCCCATCGATGCCTCGGCGTTGCAAAAGGAAATTACCCTTCAATTGCATGAAGACCAGGTACACGTAACTCATCGCGTGACATGGCACGGCGAAAAGCCGTTCGAGTTTGCGCCCTGGGGCATTACGCAACTGCGACTGGGCAGTGTGGCAATCCTGCCTCAGCCCAATGCGAATGGATTGGGTCCCAACCGCAGCCTTGTACTTTGGCCCTATTCCCAGATCAACGACCAGCGGCTAGAATGGCAAGACGATTTGGTCTTGCTCCAGGGTCGCGCCGCGGAGGAGGCGTGCAAAATCGGGAATTACAATATGCATGGCTGGGTGGCAGGCGCATTTGGGAACGCGTTATTTATTAAAAAATTCCAGCCTCCCGCGGGCGAGCATTATCCTGACCTGGGTTGTAACGTGGAAGCCTACGTTAAAGATGCATGTCTGGAGTTGGAAACGCTTGGACCGCTGGTGAAATTAAACCCCACCGAATCGGTAACACATGAAGAAACCTGGGAGGTGCTCGTCGGAGAATATCCGGGAACACTGGCAGGGGCGCGCGAAATCATCAAGAGACTTTCCCAAACTTAAAGATATACGGAGTATTGAATGGCAAATAAAATCATCTTTCCCGAAAATTTTCTCTGGGGCGCGGCAACCGCTTCCTATCAAATTGAAGGCGCGTGGAACAAGCATGGCAAAGGCGAGTCGACCTGGGATCGGTTCACACATACACCCGGCAAAATAAAAGAAGGTCACACCGGAGATGTAGCAAACGATCACTACCGCCTGTGGAAAAAAGACATTGGCTTGATGAAAAAGATCGGCTTGCAAGCCTATCGCTTCTCGATCTCCTGGCCGCGCGTCCTGCCCACCGGACGCGGCAAGGTGAATCAAAAAGGACTCGATTTCTACAACAAACTGGTGGATGCGCTGCTCGAGGCAAACATCACACCTTTTGTCACCCTGGATCACTGGGATCTGCCACAGGTTTTGGAAGAGGAAGGCGGGTGGCCGGCACGTTCCATCGCTGAGGCCTTCGTCGATTATGCAGACTTGATCTCACGCACGCTCGGAGACCGCGTCAAAAACTGGATCACGCATAACGAGCCGGCCGTTGTCGCCTGGACTGGATACGCCGCTGGACAACATGCACCGGGCCTACACGATTATGCCCTGGGTGTACGCGCCGCTCATCATCTTTTGCTTTCGCATGGTTGGGCGATTCCGGTCATTCGCCGCAACAGCCAGAACGCGGAAGTGGGCATCACCCTCGATATCAGTTGGAGAGTCCCTGCCTCGAATAGTCGCGCCGACCAGGAAGCGGTTCGCCAGGAGGACGGAAAGTTGTTCCGCTGGTTCGCCGATCCGCTCTACGGGCGCGGCTATCCCGTCGATAAGGTGGAGGACTTCACGGCGCTGGGTGCGCTGCCCAACGGTCTGGACTTCGTCCAGGCAGGCGATATGGAGGTCATCTCCACACCAACGGATTTCATCGGCATGAATTATTATTCCCGCAACGTGCACCGCGCCGACGTTCCGAACAACGATCCACAGACGGTTTTTCCTCAACCCAAGAGTCCTGAGCACTGGACGGAAATGAATTGGGAGATTTATCCGGATGGTTTGGCAAATGTATTGGGACGCATGTACTTCAACTATCAGGTGCCCAAAATTTACGTCACTGAGAATGGCGCCAGCTATTCCACGCCGCCAGACGAAACTGGCAAGGTCCCAGATATCCATCGCATTAATTATCTGCGCACCCATTTCGTTGCCATGCAGCGCGCCATCCAAATGGGCGTTCCGCTGGCCGGATATTTCGTCTGGTCATTGATGGATAACTTCGAATGGAGTCAAGGCTATACCCAGCGCTTCGGCATCATCTGGGTGGATTATGAAACGCAAAAGCGCACGCTCAAAGACAGCGCCAAGTGGTATAAAAACGTGATCAAGAAGAATGGATTTTAGAAATAATGGGCGGCCAACACCGCCCATTATTTTTTACATCTGAATGACTGTCGGCTTCAACTCCAACTCATCGATCAACGCGTTCAACTCCTCATCCCTCAAACGTCACCCCTTGCCTGCATAGGCAGTCAAGGCGGCTTCGAGCATATTGGTTCCGAACGAGCGACCTTCATAACGCGGTGTGGTGGTGATGACCGTCTTCACACCACGCGCCTTGAGCAATGCAATATTATCCTCGGTGGTGGTGTTGGTCACCACGGTCTTGCCGGACAAACTCCCGGGCATGTATTTGCGCATGAACAGGAAGTCGCCCGCGATTAGATCGGACTCTGCAAAGTATTTCACGTATTTGGGTTCGTGCTCGGCGCCGTCACTGCCAGAGAAAAGCGTGGACATCGGGAAATAACTAACCATGGGCAGCATGATGCGCGCCACTCTTTTGAAGGCTGGGATTCCATAAATTGGAATCGGGACTCCCAACGCGACCATCAAATCGCCAAAGACGGTTCGTTCCGCGACCTCCGCAACTGCTTGTGCCAAACCAAGCCGATCCACAGCGACCGGGACAAAGGCCTGCTTGAAATGGACATCATCCAGTTGAGGCCCGGCCAACTCGAACAAGCGTCGCTCGAGCGTATGTTTGAGTCCGCGACCATCGCAGAGCGGAGTCCGCATCACGCCGGAGACAAGCTTGAGAGCGGCATGCAGGGGATATTCCTTCTCGTCGAGGCGTAGATATAGATCCACACCTCCGACTCCAAACGCATCCACTTTGCCGTCCAGGTCAAGATACATCTGCCGCGCCTTGGCGACATCGCCATCTGTGCCGAGGCGCTCCACCTGAATCTGCTCCCCATTGAACTTGACTACAACTTTCTTATCGCGTTTCGAACTCCCCAAGCTGATACTGACTGCTCGCTTCATTTTGCCCTCCGAAAAAGTAGACAAGTATACAGGTGGACAGGCTTTACCCAATCATCGATCTGCTTCCCACAAATGGATTATTTATCTTCTCTTCAACAACGGTTGTCTCAGCTCCGTGCCCCGGAAACAGGCGCGTATCGTCTGGCATGGTAAAAACTTGTTCCTTGATACTCTTCACGAGAGCTTCCCAGTCACCGCCCGGTAAATCCGTGCGACCAACAGAACCATTGAAGATCAGATCGCCACAAAAACAGACTTTCGCAGAAGCCACATATAAGATGCAGTGACCCGGCGTGTGCCCCGGCGTGAAGCGCACTTCGAATTCATTCGAGCCGAGTTTGAGGGTTTGTCCCTGAGCAAAATCAATTGTCGGTTCCGGCCCGGGATCGATGTCAAAGCCAAAGAGCGGACCGCCGCCAGCTGCGCGCCACAACGCATGATCATTGGGATGCAGGGCCACCAGCGGCAATGGATTCAACGCGTCTGCAATGGCGCCCGCACCGCCGATATGATCGAAGTGGGCATGGGTGTACCAGAGATGGGCGATGCGCCAACCGCGTTTTTGCGCAGCCTGCAAAATCACCTGTCCATCCCAGGCGGGGTCGATCACGGCGGCTTCCCTGGTTTCAGGATCGGCAACCAGATACGCGTTCGTTTGCACGGGCCCCAGCGTAAATAAAACAATCTCAAGCATAACTCACCTGTCGTGGAGAAAATAAATAACTTAGGACAATTGAAACAACGATCAACCCAATCGCGAGCGGATAAACAATCCTCGGATCACGCTCAAAGAGATAACCAGCAATCGGCGGAGTGATGACAAAAATCACCGAGCTGATCGTCTCCATCACACCATAGGCGATGCCCATCTGTGAATCATGCACCAGTTCACTCGCCTGCGCCTGTGCCAGTGGACGTCCCGCGCGAAAACCTCCCAGTAGAAAATATCCCAGAGCAAAGACTGGCAGGCTTGTCCCCTTCCAGATGAAAAAAGCAAACAGTATAACCAGAGCCTGCGCCAGCAAAAATCCGCGGCGTGGATCGACACGACTGAAGCCAAAAGCCATGATCGAATTTCCCAACGCACCAACCGTGAAAATGATACCAGAATTGCTCAACGATAAACCTTGTATTTTTTCAAGGAAGTTTGGCGTAAGTGGTTGTGCCAGATACATCGAGAAGATGGCAAAGGCCAACACGCCCATAAAAACCATAAACCGTTGATTGTTGATCAAAGTCTGCGGCGGGGCGGCGGGGTCATGCATATCGACGGGCTGCCGCTCGATGAAAAGGATGCAAGCATTCGAAAGAACGAACACGCCCGCAGCGATCAGGAAACTCATCCGAATACTGTAGTGGTCACCAACCCATCCGCCCGTGACCGGTCCGAGTACCATGCCCAGACCATAGGTGGCGGTGGTCAGTGACAGCACCGTCCCCACTGACCATTTGCCACGCGCGGCAGTCACATAACTGCTCAGAGGCGAAGCCACAAAGGCTGTTAATCCGTAGCTAAACAAACCGATTAAAAATAACGCCAGGATCACTGTCAAGCCCATGATCAACGCAGCAACCAGTCCCAGAAGCCAAGCAATGATCAATAACGGACGCCGCCCAAACTTATCTGCCAGGCGACCGGCCGGGATATGCGTAATCGCCATCGAAAAACCAAATGCCCCCAGCACCAGGCCAATTTCATATTCCGTTAAATGGAATTGGTTATCCAAATAGATCGGCACGAAATTAATAAACATGCCTTCTCCGAATCCCCATAGGAGCAGAGCCAGCGCGACAAAAAGAAGGTTGCGGTTCAAGAGACTCCGTTTCCGTCACACCTGCACTGCAACGAACGCACTGCGGTGCAAGTGTTGCGAGGAGGACTGATGGTCGTGCAGCGTTCTTTGCATATCGAGACTAAAGCCCGACGAAGCAATCCCCTCATCCTATGGGATTTGCTCATTCAAGAGGAGATTTGTTCGCTCCGCTTGCAATGACGTGTTCAAGGAACTCAAGTGCGGATTGAAATACTTCCTGACGCGCCGCGTCGCGCGTGACCACGTGGCCGGATCCCGCTAGAACAAATTTTTCCTTATCCGGCGCGTTCACCAATTCCGCGAAAATGGTTTCTACATTCTCGGGAGAGATATAGCGATCGTCCTGGGAATGCATCAACAAAACAGGGACTTTCACCTTGGGCAATGCCGCGCGCATCGCCTGGAGCAACATCTTCAATTCGACGCCCGAGCGGACCGGGTTTTTCGAATAGGAAATATGTTCCACATAGGCCGCCTTATCGAACCAGCCACTCCCGGGCGGCTCTTTGGTTTTCGGGCTATAGGGAATGAACATACTCAGCAACTTCAAATACCAGGTGGGATACTCCTTCGGTAAATGCGCCGGCGTGGACATGACCATTACACCTTTTACATCCAAACACGTCGACATCAGCAAGGAAAGGACACCGCCCATCGAAAGCCCAATCAGAACGATATTATCGGTCATGCCGCATAGCAGGCGGTACCCATCTTCAACGGAGGCCGTCCAATCGGTCCAACGGGAACGGATCATATCCTCTGGACTGGTGGCATGTCCCGCCAAACGGACGCCAAGGCAGGTATAGCCGTGTTGATTCAAATAATCCCCCATCCAGCGCATCTCCTTGGGCGTGCCGGTGAAGCCATGGACCAGCAGGCAGGCAGGTTTGGAACGGTCGCCCAATAGAAAGAAAGGCTCCGCGGTCGGAATGATTTGTGGCATAGGATGAATTATAGACTATGTGCGGCCCATCCACGCGGGACGAAGGCTGGCAACTTTCTTATACACGGGACAACTCTCATCGTGAGCCCCCTGCAAATATCCTGTCGACAGCAGGAACTCATTGACGATCTCGCCACCGGTAAAGACAAAGGTGCGCTTGAACAACTTCGTCCAATCTTCTTTCGAAAGCGCGTGATTTGCATCCAGCCAACCGAGGAAGGAACCGTAATCCTTGCGCAGTTCAAGAATCTTCTGCGCATTGACAATCGCGGCATTGATCTTTAACCGGTTGCGAATGATGCCGGCATCCTCCAGCAAACGGGCGCGATCTTTCTCGCCGTACTTCGCGATCTTTTCGATGTTGAAGTTGTGATAGGCTTTGCGAAAGTTCTCGGCCTTTTTCAAGATAGTGATCCAGGATAGTCCCGCCTGGTTAATTTCAAGGATAAATCGCTCGAAGAGCAAATCATCATCTTGCAAAGGAAAGCCATATTGAGTATCGTGATATGTCTTATTAAAAATATCCTCGGGATGAGAAATGCAATAATCGCAATATGGGTTCACAGTCTTATCTCCATGATTGGCAAGATGCGCGGTTGATCCTCTATTTCGGAACGACGTTCCCCAATTCTGTGCATCCCCATTTTTTCATAAAAGCCAGCCGCATTCGGATCTGCTTCGAGTTGCAAAAACTTATATCCGCGTTGGCGTGCTAATTTCACAGCATGCAGGAATAGTGTCTTTCCAATACCTTTCCCAATAAATTCGGGAAGCACCCACAAGTTTTCGATCCAGGCACTTCCATCTTTTTCCTGCAAAGTGTAAAAAGCAATTGGAGCACCATCGAGGTCAGCGGTCCAACTTTCATTCTCCTGGAAATATTCAGGCTTGAAAGTTAATTGCGGCTTCCAGATTTCCAACCAGCGTTCGGGATAGTTCCAATGCGCCTTGGCCGCAAAAGCAATATGAGACAAGACCTCTGCCTCTTCAGGCATAGCCCGGCGGATTTGAAGGAACATAAGTCACAAAACAGGAATTAGCGTGAGCCTTTATTTTCGGATTTGACCACGCGGCGATACTCTAAAGAACTCATCCCGAAATTGATAAGAATGGCAAGTTGCAGACCGATCGCGGCAAGATAATGAATTGCTTGTGCTTCATGAGAGGCATTGAGGCGGGATATTCCTTTGAGCTCAACAATGATCTTATTATCAACCACGAGATCGGCCTTATAAATGCCTATAAAGTCGCCTTTGTAAGAAACAGGCATTCGACTTGATGAACAAACGGAGTACCTCACAGAGTTAATTCTTTTTCAAGCGCGGCCTGATAAACTGACTAAGGCAGCCCGGGTCAAGAATCTTATGTACCTCCATGGCCGCTCCAACAACTGCAAAGGACAATTCTCTAAAAAGTATCTCGGTCATATAATATCAAAATCATTAGCCACGAATTACTCGAATTGACGCGAACAGTTTAAGAATTTCGCGCGAATTCGTGAAACACCTGCACTGGCACCAGGTGCAAGTGTTCGTACTGGAAAAATCATCCAACCACGCGAATCTCTCTGGGCATGTCACTTAACACATCCGCGCCGGTTTCGGTGATGACAACATTATCTTCGATGCGCACGCCGTTTCTGCCGGGCCAATAGATCCCGGGCTCCACGGTGAAAGCCATACCCGGTTCGAGCAATTGCATATTATCGCCGCGCATATAGGGCTCCTCGTGACCTTCCATTCCGATGCCATGCCCCGTGCGATGCGTAAAGTACATGGCATAGCCCGCTTTCTCGATCACTCCGCGCGCGGCTTTGTCCACGTCTGCGCAGGGTACGCCGGGCTTCGCCGCGGCGCGGCCGGCGGCGTTGGCTTCCTGCACAACCTGATGAATTTTTCGGTATTCAACATCCACATCCCCCACGGCAAAAGTGCGCGTCAAGTCAGAGATATATCCTTCATAAGTCGCGCCCCAGTCCACAACCAGCAAATCGCCAACTTGTAATTTACGATTGGTCGGTGAAGCATGGGGGTTCGCAGAATTCGGTCCGCCGGACACGATCGGCGCAAACGGCATTTCAGAATCGGAGCCGTGCCTGAGCAATTGCACAACCAACTCGGAGGCCAAGTCCTTCTCGGTCATCCCAATCTTGATCGAAGGGAGGGTCGCTTCGAGGGCCTCCTGGGCGATCTTCACTGCGCGGCGCATGGCCTCCACTTCTGCCCGATCTTTCCTCAAGCGCAAACCAGATAGCACCTCGCTCCCATCAGGATAATCGGCCTCGGGCGCGCCATTCTTGACATGACGAAATTCCAAGAGACGGAGTTGACGCGGCTCAACGCCGATACGCTTCCCATCCAGGCCCAGGGCCTGCACCGCCTTGCGAAAAGCGCTATCCCACTCTGAGGGATTCTCCGGGTAAGCAAACACTTGAAGCTTATAAGGGAGTGAAGCAACCTTTTGCAATTCGAGTTCCGGCAAGACGAGAGCGGGGTCTTGATCTTTGGCGAAGAATAAGACCACCGGGCGTTCCATCAAATGGAAGTGCAGGCCGGTGAGATACGTCAACGTAGGACCCGGATTGAGAATCACAGCATCCAGCCCGGAGTTGTTGAGAGAGGCGTTAAGCTTGTCGAAGCGAGGTCGAGTCATTATGGCAGTCTCCTAAATATTTAGCTCAGAGCGCCGTCCCCGGCGCTTGTATTCCATTGTAAATCGCCGCCGAGGACGGCAGCGGGAGCCGGTCTTTATTCTAATTGATGATTCCGTTTGGAGAAGAAGTAGAGAATCCAATCTACAACCACGGGAAAGAGTGTATCAAAGGTGGTGACGACGCGATACCACCAGGGAATGATCAGACTGCGCCGCGGATGTTTGGCCACAGCCACTACGCGGCGCGCAACGTATGCGGAACTCAGACGCATGTGCATCAAGCCGACTCTGTTGACTTTGTCGCGGCTGCGATTCCTCTCCAGCCGGGTGCCGAACTCGGTATCTGCCGGACCCGGATAGATCCCAGACACCTTGATGCCAAATGGATGAACCTCACGGCGTAGCGCGTCGGTGAAGGCGCGCAAGCCATATTTACTGGCGGAATAGGTGGTGATCAAAAGCGGAGAGATCAAACCCGCTACTGAGACCATATTGATGATATGTCCCTGACGACGTTCGAGCATATGTGGCAGAACTGCGCGGGTGACCAGCATGCTGCCCGTCAGGTTCACCTGGATAAGCTCCTCGATGCTGCGCCCCGGATTAAGATTTTCGAACCAGTTCACCGCGCCGAAGCCGGCATTATTGAAAAGGATATCGATTTTTCCATACGCATCGAGCGCCCGCAGTACCATGGCATCGATCTCAGTTCGCTGGCTGATATCAGCTGGAACAACGAGCGCCTCCCCACCCGCATCCTGAATTTCCTTCGCCAGCGCTTGCAACCGATCCAGACGACGCGCGGCAAGCACCACTTTGCAACCTTCCTGTGCGAAGAGACGCGCTGCATCCGCACCAAAACCTGCCGACGCGCCGGTGATCAAAACAATTTTTCCGTTGAGAGAGGCTGCCATGACTTTTATGAATCGTATCACGAAAAACGCAAGACACGAACTGTGTCTTGCGTTTTAAATTCCAAAGAATGAGGACTCCAAAGTCTCCGGACTTTGATCACCAGGAGGTCAAAAGATATTACTGTAGCGAAACGTTCTGATCTCCTATAGAATCGAAATCTGGAAGCCCAGCGTTCGAACTCCATGCCATACTCTTATTCGCCGTCTTCCGCGGTTTCTTCCCTGGGCTGTCTTCTGGGTTTCGGCGGCTCAATCACGGCGCGCGGCGCCAAGGCGATCTGCAGCACTTCATCCATGTGATTAACCGGGATGATCTTTAGCTCCGATTTGGCCGTCTTCGGTAAATCGATGAGATCCTTCAAATTCTTTTCCGGCAGGATGACCGTCTTTAGACCGGCGCGGTGTGCGGCCAAAACTTTTTCGCGCACACCGCCGATCGGCAGGACGCGGCCGCGCAGGGTGATCTCGCCAGTCATGCCAACGTGCTTATAAACAGGTCGTCCGGTCAAAGCTGAGACGATGGCTGTGGCCATGGTAATGCCAGCTGAAGGGCCATCTTTCGGAATGCCGCCTTCAGGCATATGCACGTGGATGTCCATGCGCTCGAACACATCCAGATCGATATTGAGGTTCGCGCCGCGCGACTTGATATAGGTCAGCGCGGCCTGGCCGAACTCTTGCATCACGTCGCCCATCTGACCCGTCATCTGCAATCCGCCTTTGCCTTCAAGCACAGCTACTTCGACCGGCATGATCTCGCCGCCATTTTCCGTCCAGGCCAGGCTGGTGACCACGCCAACTTCATCGTTACGTTCCGCTTCAGTTTGAAAAACCTGCTGCGGGCCCAGGAATTTTTCAATCAATTCCGCGGTCACCGTGGTCGGATACTTTCTGCCTTCGGCTTTCATGCGCGCGATCTTACGACAGACACGCCCGATCTCGCGTTCCAGGTTGCGCACACCAGCTTCATAGGTATATTCACGGATGATGCGCCGCACCGCATCTGGCTCGAAAACAATGTTGAAATCCTGCACACCGTTTTCCTCGATCTGACGCGGGATGAGATAACGGCTGGCAATCTCGAGCTTTTCCTCCTCGATATAACCGGGGAACTCGATCACTTCCATTCGATCCAATAGTGCCGGTGGAATCGTGCTGAGTGTATTCGCAGTAGTGACGAACATGACGTGTGCAAGATCGAAGGGCAGTTCCAAATAGTGATCGCTGAAGGCAAAATTCTGTTCGGGGTCGAGCACTTCCAGCATGGCCGAAGCCGGATCGCCGCGGAAATCGGAATATAACTTATCGATCTCATCCAGCATGAACAGCGGATTGGCTGTCCCGGCGCGCTTCATGGTTTGCAGGATGCGCCCAGGCAGTGCGCCGATGTACGTGCGACGATGACCGCGAATCTCGGCTTCGTCGCGCACACCGCCCAACGACACACGCACGAACTTACGCCCCAGCGACTCGGCGATCGAACGTCCCAGCGAGGTCTTGCCCACGCCGGGAGGGCCGACGAAACATAAAATAGGCTGGCGCTCTTTCTTCGGTTTCAATGAACGCACGGCAATATATTCAAGAATGCGTTCCTTGGCTTTCTTGAGGCCATAATGATCGCGGTCCAAAATCTTGGCCGCGTTCTTCACATCCAAATTATCGGGCGTGGAATTCGTCCACGGCAGGTCAAGGATCCAATCAATATAGGTGCGGATGATGCCAACTTCGGGGGCCATGGGCGGCATCTGATTCAAACGCTCAAGTTCCTTGAGTGCCACCAGCTTGGGCTCTTCGGGAAGATTCGCCGCTTCCAATTTCTTGCGCAGTTCGCTCACGTCACGCGTGAAGATATCACCTTCGCCCAACTCGTTCTGGATCTGCCGCATCTGTTCACGCAGATAGAACTCGCGTTGACTCTTATCCACTTCATTTTGTACGCGCGAGTGGATTTCATCCTCAAGTTCGAGCACATCCACTTCCTGGGCGAGGATTTTATTCAGCGCCTGCAAACGTCCGCGCGGCTCAGGTAAAAGCAGCAAGCTCTGTTTGGCCTCCACATTCAACGAGAGCGAGGTGGCCAGCATATCCGCCAGCCAACCGGGCTCGGAGATGTTCAAGGCAAAGAGATGTGCTTCCTCAGGAATCGAGCGGTCAAGCTGTACGCAGCGCTCGAAGAGGTCCAAAGCCGATCGCATGTGTGCCTGCGTTTGACGGTCAGCAGTTTGCGGCTCAAGGATGACGCGGGCTCGCACCATCAGGTACGGAGTTGTACGGATAAAATCCACGACCTCGACGCGCCGACGTCCCTGCACCAGCGCGGAGTGCGAGCCATCCGGCATCTGTAACAGCCGGCCCACCGCCATCTCCACACCAATCGGCAGAAAATCACCGGGTCCGGGATCATCGAGATCGGGATCGTGTTGAGTCAAACCGATGACGGTCTGCTCTTTATGTTGCGCTTCCTGTACGGCCAGCAGCGAAGCCTCGCGTCCGACAAAGATTGGCGAAACCATGCGCGGGAAAACCACCAGATCGCGCAACGGCAGGACCGCGGCTTCGATCATGCCCTCAGCATCCATGACGCGGTTGGGGATACGATATAACTCCTCTGTGCGCTGCGAGAGGGTCAGATCAAAGTTATCTTCTTCTTCGTTCCAGTCTTTTATATGTGACATTTCTTTCTTACTTTCTTGGCTTCAAGGCAATGCTACCATCTTTTTTCGATAATTCCAACACGCGTTCCTGATCTTCGGACATAAGTTCGAACCTTCGCTTTTTGCCACAGATTGACACTGATCTGCACTAATTTTTCTTTTCATTCTCTGTGAAGATCCGTGAAACACCTGCACTGGCGCCAAGTGCAAGTGTCTGTGGCTAAAAGCCAGTCGTCCAAACTCCTGTTTGATCTTAGAGTGTCATCCTTCCGGCAGGTGGATTCGATGGGAGGCAGCGTCTCGGACCACAGCCAAACCTGATTCCGATTTTCAATCTTTTCCTACTCTCTTATGCCACGCCCCACTGACCTCCCCTGCGAAAGCAACGCTGCCCGCTGACAGGACAATTTTTTTATCTTCAGCCAACTCCAACGCGCGAGACAAAGCAGCAGTGATTGAAGTAATGGCTTCCACTGGAATATTAATTTTTTTCACCTGCTCCGCCAGCCACTCCGCGGACGGGGCACGCGGATGATCGGCGCGTGTCGTAACCACACTTTCCAACCGCGGCTTTAGTTCTTCCAACATGCCGGAAATATCCTTATCTTCCAGGGCGCAGAAAAGCAGAATTACAGGGATACCTGGAAAGTATTCATCGAGGGTTTCGCGCAAACGCCTGGCAGAATCCCTGTTATGGGCCGAGTCGATAATAACCGGTGGTTGTCGTCGAAGCAGTTCGAAGCGAGCATGCCATTCTACTTCAGAGAATCCTTTTTGGATCCCTGAATCTGAAATTTCGATGCCGCTCGTTTTCAGGGCGGTGTAGGCAATGGCCGCGTTTTCAACTTGGTGAAGACCGAGCAGTGGTATTTTTAATTCAACATCTGCACTTCGACTGTGGTTTTCAACGGAACGTTTCGACCTTCCGCTCACATCGTCCCGCTGTTCTTGCGGGAGCGCGATGGACAATTCCTGTCCGTCTATGGATGAGGCGAGCCGTTCAAACTTTACATCTTTTCCAACCAGAATGAACGGACAGTTTCTCTCTTTGGCAATATGTTCCAGAACTTCGAGGGCTTCCTCCGTTTGCGGCGCGGAGACCACCGGTATACCTTCCTTGATAATCCCGGCCTTCTCTCCCGCAATCTGCGCCAACGTATTTCCCAAAACTGCCATATGATCATACGATAACGAGGTAATTACGGAAACTTTCGGCTTGACGATGTTGGTCGCGTCCAATCGCCCACCAAGTCCAACCTCGACCACCGCGGCATTGACATCATTTTTTGCAAAAGCCAGAAAACCCATGGCAGTAGTAATTTCAAATGTTGTGAGTTTTGGAATCTTTGCAACCGCAGGTTTGATTTCTTCCACCAATTCAACCAGTTGCGCATGTGAAATCGGTTCACCGTTGATTTGAATTCGCTCGGTGTAATCCCACAAATGTGGAGAGGTATGCAAACCTGTTTTATATCCTGCGGCCTGGAACGCGGAGGCACACAACGCGCAGACAGAGCCCTTCCCTTTTGTCCCTGCCACATGAATAATGGGATACTTGTTTTGCGGATCCCCAAGTTCTTCCATCAAGGCGAACATGCGGTCGAGGTTGAACTCTGCTTTGGCAAGTTCGGAGATATGTTTGAGGCTATAATCTACGAAAGAGTAGAGATAATCAAGAGCTTTGTTATATTGAACTTCAATGTCAGACATGCGAGGGATTGTAAAGCGTAATCAGTAATTCGTAAATCATAAGGATAAATATGGAAACTTGTTTCATCTGCCGCAAGCACAAAGGACAAGAGGCCGCGCCTCCTGGTGGTTATGTCTATGAAGATGAGCACTGGATGGTCTGTCACGCACCGGGGAAGTTGGGTCCGTTGGGTACCTTGTTCATCGAGTCGAGGCGGCACGTTTTGGATTATGCCGAAATGACGGATGAAGAATCCACTTCACTCGGAATTGTGATGAGGAAAATCTATCAGGCGCTCAAATTACATAGCGGGGCGGAAAGAGTCTATCAAGTCACCTTGATGGAAGGCGTGCCGCATTTTCATTCCTGGCTGGTGCCGCATCGAAAAGATGATTCCGAAAAAGGCATGAAATTCCTCGCCGGCGATGATTCGTGCAGGGACGAAGAGGCGGCCACATTGGCGAATCAATTACGTGAAGCGATGAGATAAATGCTTGCCACTCTGACTATTCATCTCCACATTCCCGCCTGCGCTTCATTGAAGGAAAAACGCGGCCGCATCAAACCGTTGATCTCACGTTTGCGGCGCGAGTTCAATATCTCTGTGGCAGAAGTGGCTTTGCAGGATCGATGGCAGGAGGCAGTCATTGCCTGTGCCATAATTGGAAGTGAACATGCCCCTTTGGAATCCGCGTTGCAGGATGTCGCAAAATGGGTGGAAAGAAACTGGCCGGATGGAGACATCATAGAAGAGAAAATAGAAGTCCTTTAAGGAGAATAATCTTATGAAAGCTGTACGCGTACATCAATATGGAGGCTTGGAAGCGTTGACGTATGAGGAACTCCCAATGCCGGAGCCGGGCGAGGGTCAAGCTCGAGTCAAGATCCAGGCGATTGGCGTCAACTTCATCGATATCTACCATCGCATCGGCCGCTATCGTGGTTCGTTACCTCTCACTCTGGGGCAGGAGGCAGCCGGCACGGTGGACGCGGTCGGACCGAACGTGACTGAGGTCAAACCCGGAGATCGCGTGGCTTACGCCAGCGTGCAAGGATCGTACGCCGAATATGCGGTGGCCCCGGCCTGGCGACTCGTTCCCATCCCAAACGGAGTGGAAGCGCAACAAGCCGCTGCGGTGATGCTCCAAGGCCTGACGGCTCATTATCTGACCCTCAGCACGTTTCCGTTAAAGAGGGCGATACCGCGCTGGTCCATGCCGCGGGCGGCGGGACCGGACAACTGCTGGTACAGATCGCCAAACAACGTGGCGCGTGCGTTATTGGGACAACCTCCACTGAGGAAAAAGCTGCTCGGGCACGTGAAGCGGGCGCGAACGAAATCATCTTTTACACACAAACCGATTTTGAAACAGAGGTCAAACGCATCACAAAGAATCGAGGCGTGGATGTGGTCTATGATTCCGTGGGCAGGGATACTTTTGACAAAAGCCTGAATTGTCTGCGAAAGCGGGGATATATGGTTTTGTTTGGTGCATCCTCCGGCGCAGTGCCTCCACTTGATCCGCAAGTGTTGAACGCGAAGGGCTCACTCTTCCTGACGCGTCCCTATCTGGAACATTACACCGCTGATCGCGCCGAACTGACAGGAAGAACAGATGACCTGTTCAACTGGATCGCAGCCGGCGAACTCAAGGTGCGAATCGATAAAACTTTTCCACTGCAAGAGGCAGCCGAGGCGCATCGTTATCTCGAGGGCCGTCAATCCAAAGGCAAGATCCTGCTGATGCCATAGTGCCGATTTGTTTTCTAAACCTAAGCCACCGAGTTGACGCCTTAGCCTGGGTGGCTTTATTTTTTTCATGCCACTGATCCATGAAACCGACGGAACACCTGAAATGTTTTAAGGGACGAGCAAAAATCGCGCATTCATTCCTAAAACTGGAAAAGCTGATTCAAATGAAACATATTCTGATATTTTTCTTTCTCGCCGCGTTGACGGCAAGTTGTGCCACACCAGCACCGGCCACGGAAATAAACTCTGATACAGCCAAAGCAAAGGATGTCCTGATCCAATTTTTCGCTTTGTTGAATGCTGGGGATTATGCCGAAGCAGAAACCCACTTTGGCGGGAGTTACGAACAATTACAAGGATACAATCCTGATATTGATCCATCCGATCATGTCACGCTATGGAGGCACGGCTGTGAACTAAATGGTCTGGTGTGTTTGTCTGTTCACAATGCAACCATCGAGGAACAACAAGGCGAGGCTTTCATTTTTCAGGTAGAATTCAACAACCCGGACGGCAGTTTATTTGTACGAGGGCCCTGCTGCGGAGCCGATGAAACCGACATGCCACCCGTCTCTCAATTCGAATATAGGGTCATGAAAACGTCCGAGGGAAATTTCCTTGTCATGGACATGCCACCCTACGTTCCCTGATATGACCAAAATCTTAAATCATTTTTACAATGCAGCGTCCCCGTTCTGTTCATCATTTCCACAACCTAAATCTTTGGAAACCGAAAACCATTCTCCATGAGTAAATTATCCTTCCTGGCGCGTACCTCCATATTGATCGCTTTTTTCTTTTTCATTGATAAGACCCTGGCCTTTGTACGCGTGGGGATTATTTCACGTCAATTTGCGAACTCCGTTCAACTGCTCGACACGTTCAACGCCGCAAATAATTTGCCAGATGTTCTGTTCGCGCTGATCTCCGGCGGCGCGTTGGCCATGGCGTTCATTCCCTTGATGAGCGACTATCTCACCACCAAAGGCCGCGCCGCCGCCTGGGATTTATTTTCGCGCGTCGCCAATCTGGCCTTTGTGGTCACAGGTTCCATCGCTATTATTATTGCCATCTTTGCCAATCCGATTGTGAACGGAGAGATCGGCATTGCTCCCGGTTTCGGCGCGGATCAACGTCAATTACTGGCGGAACTTATGCGCTTGAATCTGGCTGGTACAGTGATCTTTTCGATTAGTGGATTAGTGATGGCCAGCCTGCAAGCCAACCAGCATTTCCTTTTACCGGCGATGGCACCCACCATGTATAACCTGGGACAGATCTTCGGGGCAATCTTTCTGGTGCCGCGTTTCGGCATTCATGGCCTGGTGTATGGCGTGATCATCGGCGCGGCATTGCATTTGCTGGTGCAAGTTCCCGCCATGGTGAAATACAACTTTAAATGGACACCCGCACTCGACCTGCGCCACAGCGGACTGATCGAAGCTTTGAAGTTGCTGGCGCCGCGACTGCTGACCATGTTCGGGATTCAGCTAATTGTTATCGCCCGCGACAATCTCGCTTCCCGCTTGAATCAAGTTGGTGCAGTGACTTCCCTCACCTATGGTTGGATGATCATGCAAGTACCCGAGACTCTCCTGGGAACGGCCATTGCCACCGCCATGCTCCCCACTTTGGCAGAACTTGCCGCCCGCCAGGATTGGAGCGGATTCCGTTTAACCATCGAGAAGGCAGTCCGCATCCTGATCGCGTTAACCATCCCGATTGCGGCTGTGATGGCGGCTGGGATCAATCCACTCGTACGGGCAGTCTTTGGCTTTGACCAGGCTACCTCCACATTGATCACTTGGACCACGCGCGCTTATCTGCTCACCCTGACAGGTTTTGCCATTCAGGAGGTTGCAGCGCGTTCCTTCTACGCGCGCAAAGAGCCGCTCTTTCCACTTTATACTGTCGTTGTGCGGCTTGCCATATTTCTTGGGATAGGTATTCTGGGCATTACCTTATTCAAACAGGTCGGCGCACCCATCATCGCCTTTGCAGAGATCGCACTGCTGGTCGAATCCATTGTGCTGTTTATCTGGTTAAGCAAACGCATGCATGAACCGCTGCATGTCTGGAGCGCGGTCTTCAAAGGGTTGGCCGCCGCTCTGCTCGGAGGCGTAACAGCTTACACCTTGGCTATGATCGTGCCCGGCTCCGCCGTGTTGACCGCTTTGTTGGGCATGATCTTCGGCGGGTTGGTCTGCCTCCCTTTCATCTGGTCAGAAGTCAAATTGCTCATCAATCTGTAAAATCAAACCTCCTTGCGCGGGATTTGGCCGCCACAAGGGTTAATTCTCGACTCATACCCTTAGGATATAATTACACTTATGTCTGAAAATCTTGGAAACACTCAACCTAACATCAAAATAAAAAAGAGTGGGCGCGGACGACGGTTCCTGCTGAATGCCCTCATCTTGATCGTCCTGGTGGCGTTAGCCATCTTCGGGGGCTACCAAGCTGGACTCTCCATCCGCAAGGAAAACCGCGCCTCGGTGGTTTCACAACAACTTGGCGAACAGTACGAATATGCACTGGTTGACATTCAATTCGGGCGCTACGAGAATGCGCAGCAACGTTTGCAATTTATCATCGCCAATGATCCCAGCTTCCCTGGCGCGCAGGAAAAGCTGACACAGGTGCTGGTGTCAATGAACGCGCCCACACCTACCGTAACTCCCTCGCTCACACCCACACCCGATTTCAGCGGTGCGGAACAGGCTTTTGCACAGGCCCAACAGTTGATCACCGCGCAGGATTGGCCCGGTGCGATCGGGGCATTGGATGAGATGCGCAAACTCGACCCAACGTATCAGACTTCCCTGGTCGATGGCATGTATTATTTTGCCTTACGCAATTATGGCTATGATTTGATCACCAAACAGGGCAATCTTGAAGGCGGAATTTATCAGATCACCCTGGCAGAGCGTTTCGGCATGTTGGATCGTGACACGAATGCCTTACGCCAGGGTGCACGCGTCTATCTTATCGGGGCATCGTTCTGGGAATTGGACTGGAAACAGGCGGTGGATTATTTCCAACAAGTCTACTCGGGATACGCCAACCTGTGGGATGGAACACAGACTGCCGCGCAACGCTATTGGTATGCCTCCATGCGCTATGGCGATCAACTCTTCGCAACGCAGGATTATTGTAATGCCGTAGATCAATATAAGAATGCAGAATCAGTTGCGCCGTTGGATAACACCGCGGCTGAAGGCTACAATAAATCTTATCGACAGTGCTATCCAGCTACAGCCACGCCGGCACCGGTCGAGGAGGTTTCACCTACAGCGGGCAGCGACACCGGTGCCCCCACCAACACGCAGGCTCCGGCGGCCGCTACAAATACACCTGTGCCACCCACCAATACACCTGAAGCAACGACGAGCTCATGAACTTCACTCCACCCAGTTGGGCGTTGGCTCTCACATTCTGGCTTCATCTGCTCGCCACCGTCACGTGGGTAGGCAGCCTGGCTGCAATGTCATTTTTGGTTTTGCCAGCCATGAAACGTACCCTCGAGCCTGATACACAACTGGTCTTCATCGAAGCCATCCAAAAGCGGTTGGAACCGATCGCATGGTTTAGTATGAGTCTCCTGGTCATGACCGGCTTGTTCCAAATGAGTGTCAATCCACACTATGATGGTTTTCTATCTATTAGCACACAGTGGTCAGCGGCCATTCTCACGAAACATTTCTTGGGAATGGGAATGGTGGTGGTCAGCGCCATTCAGACCTGGGAAGTGATTCCCGCCATTCACCGCGCCATTGTAAAATCCAAGAAGATTCAGAACGCAGAAGAACTGGATGCGCTGCGTCGACGCGAAGTGCTTCTGCTGCGCATGAATTTTGGATTGGCCATGCTGATCCTGTTAGCCACAGCCTTCGCACGCGCCGCATAAGTTAAACGCAGGTCGAGTAGTGACAGCTTGGCGACACGTATCGAGACCCAACACAGCCCGCCCCGTTTCGTGAGATGGGCTGTTTCCGTTATTTATAGCTTGATCAACTCTGGGGCCGGGACACCGGTCAGATCATAGGCCATGGCACCGGTGATTCGCACCGGGACGATTTCACCAATCTTCGCATCGCCTTCGATGAAGACCATGCCATCGATCTCCGGCGCGTCGCGATAGGAACGGCCAATGGCGATCCCCTGACCCACAGGGCCGCTTCGCTCGTCGCGACCTTCCACCAAAACGTCCAGCGTCTTCCCCACATAGGATTGATTCACTTGTAAAGAGATTCCCTGCTGCAGCTCCATCAAACGTTCATAACGTTCCTGCTTCACTTCCGAAGGGATGGGGTCGCCCAGCGGCTCGCTACTTGTCCCCGGTTCGAAGGAAAATTGGAAGGTGCCTACGCGGTCAAAGCGGATTTCCTTCACAAAATCCAATAGTGCTTGATATTCTTCATCCGTCTCGCCAGGATAGCCAACGATAAAGGTTGTACGGATGGCCAGATTCGAAATCGCTGAACGCATCTTACCGAGGGTACGATGCACCCACTCGATGTTCGAAGGACGGCGCATACGGTATAACGTTTTGGGATGCGCATGTTGCAATGGCATATCGAGATACGGCAAAACCTGTTTGCGAGTGGCCATCACTTCGATGAGACGATCCGTGACATAACCGGGGTAGGCGTACATGATACGGATCCAATCCATATCGGGCACGGCATCGGTCAGGCCCTTCAGCAAAACTGCCAGGCCATCCTTTATTCCCAGATCATGACCGTAATCGGTTGTATCCTGCGCGATCAACACCAGTTCGTGCACGCCTGAATCACGCAAACGCCGCGCTTCCGCGATGATGGCTCCCAGCGGACGCGAGACAGCCGTCCCTTTGATGAGCGGGATGGCACAGAAGGCACATGGCCGGCGGCAGCCATCTGCAATTTTGAGATAGGCGCTCGCACCCGCTACGGAGGCGCGTAATGCATTTGCTTCATCCGTTCCAACAGTTATAGCCTCATCCGGCAAGTGATACAACGGTTCAGGATGGGGCGCCTTACGAAGTTCGTGCACCACCTGGACGATATCCATCCAACGCCGCGTACCCAATACCCCATCAATACCGGGGACTTTTACCGCAACTTCCGAGCCGTAGCGTTGGGTCAGGCAGCCCGCCGCGATCAAAAGCTGATTGTGGCGTTTCGCTCCGGCCAGTTCACGCAAAACATTAATCGACTCTTCCTTGGCTGGACCGATGAACCCGCAGGTATTCACGATCAACACATTGGCGCGGGAGGGATCTTCCACGGCGCGGTAACCATCACGGATAAGCAACTGCGCCATCGAATCAGAATCGACCGTATTCTTCGCACAGCCAAGGGAAACAAGATGAAAAGTATTTTTAGACACGATTAAATTCCTATAACCTTAAGGTGTAGCGGATGGTCTGGGTGTCGCCGTGGGCGGCACAGTGGCCGTGGGCGGGACTGTTGAGGTTGGCGGCAAAGTATTTGTGGCCGTGGCAGTTGGCAGCGCCGTGGGCGTGATAATCTCATCCGTCCGATAAATGTTATTCACGACCTGACCAAAGCTGCCCATCAAACCCAGATCACGTCCATTATAAACAACACGGATGGCCGCGCCGCTTCCCACCAACACTTCCACTTGATCTTCGGCCTCATAAGGATAGGCATTCCCAGGCAGGACACGTCCTTCAAAAGCCACTTCTCCATCCACAACTACTTTCAGATAAGTGCGTTCAACCGCGATCAGATTCAACTGCACATTGACATCAACATTCTGTGTCGGGATCACCACCGTTTCAGTAGGCACACCTGGAATAGACTCGAGCGCTACCAGGGTTGGTGTAGCAGTCGATAAAGACGGATCAGGGGAGACAAGTAAGATATCAGAGATGGAGGGTGCGGTGGGCTGTACATCACGCTGGCTTTGCAAAGTGAGCACGCGGCTCACACCCCAAATGGCAAAGGCTGCCAGCAGGATGACCATACCCACACCAAATATCATATCGCCAGCAATAAAATTTCGCAGGGCAGGAACACTGGCAAGGATGGGTTGACCAGATTTACGAATGGGCTTCTTTGGATTACGCTCACGGTGTCGTGTCTGCAACGCATCCGCAAAACGCAGCAGCAACTCGTCCACATCCAGGTCGAGGAAAGTGGCGTAATTGGTCAACATGCCGCGCGTCTGCACTGTCGATGGTAATTCTTCCATGTTCCCTGTTTCGAGAGCGGCGAGATAATGCGCTTTAACGTGGGTATTGCGTTCCACCTCATCCAGGTGCAAACTCAGCGACTCGCGTTGTTGCCGAAGTTTACGACCAATCTCCTTGAAGATTTCATCAGAAGATTCAAGAAAGTCTTCCTGCAATTCCGCATCGGATCTCTTTTCTGTCAAACCACCATTAGATTCGGATTCTAAAGATTCCGATAGGGGTGCAACTGGAGTTGGCCGTCTCCTCCGTACAGAGCCCAATCGGTTTAGCCAGGCCCGCCAGAGTTCATCACTGAGGGTGGTGGATTTGGCTGTTTCCTTTGATTCGACAGCCTGCCCTTCGGCGAGGGGTTCGGGGAGAGAATCAATCTCAGGAAGAGGAGGCGGCTCTGCTGAACTTCCCATCTGCATTTGTGGTGAAGGAAGTGACGGTTCGACATTCTCCGTTTCCGTTTCGGAAGCCGGCTGAGGTTCAGGGTCAACCTTCTTACGGCTGCGCCGTTTGGTTGTCCGTTCCTTCGAGGCGGAGACAGGCTTACCGGTACGGACATCCGTTTTTTTACGGCGAGCAGGCTTCGGCTTGGCGGGAAGCGATGGTATCGACGAGGCCACATCCATTTCATCTGCAGACAGCGCCTGCTCGTGAGGTGCTTCGATTGTCTCTCCCTCTTGCGAAATGGAGTGAGGAGACTGAAGGCCGTCCCGGGCTGGAACCACAGGTAGCGCGGTTACGGTTCCATCCACAGGACTGATCAATTCATCAGAGGTTGGCTGCGTGCTAATACTGCGCAATTCATTGAGCAGTTGCTCGAAATCGAGACCCAGATATTCGGCATAGTTACGCAAATAACCGCGCACTTGTACAGGCGATGGCATCACACTAAAATCATCGGATTCCAAAGCCTGTAAATAGGGAACGCGGATGCGGGTCGCTTCGAAAACTTTTTCGAGTGTGAGGTGCCGTTCCTCGCGCTCTTCTCTAAGTCTCTGGCCAATGGTTTGCGTCATGATAAGCACGGCAATCCTGCGGAGAAACGGGACAAGTGCAAATAACGAAACATCACCAGCCCCATCGATCGGGAATGACTGGTGATGTCATTTCAGGCGAAGGTTGATTAAGCTTCGACAGTTTCCGTTGTTTCTGCAGAGGCTTCCACCGGTTCCTGTGGAGCTTCCTCTTCAGCAGATACCTCTTCTTCAAGCGCCTCTCCTTCACGATGTACGATGATCTTTACCTCAGGTACAAGGTCCATCGTGAGGCGAACGTGAGCCGTGAATTCGCCGAGGTTGCGGATGGGCTGCATATCGATCTGCTGTTTTTTCACTTCGTAGCGAGTTTTTTCCTGGAGTGCGGTCGCCACATCCTGTGTGGTGATCGAACCATAGAGTTTGCCAGTTTCCCCCGCTTTGGCGGCGAAGACCAAAATGACACCGCTAATGCCCCCAGCCAGATCTTTCAACTCGCTGTTAAGTTCCGTGCGACGAACCTCGGCCTGTGAGCGAATCTTTTCGATCTGCTTGAGCGCGCCGGGAGTGGCCAGCACGGCCAACTTCTGTGGGAGCAGGAAATTGCGTCCATAGCCATCGGCAACCTTCTTTACGTCACCGGCACGCCCTAGTTTGTAAACGTCCTTGATCAATAATACTTTCATGTTTTAAGCCCTTTCTGGCATTCGTAAGGTATGCCGCTTACTGCGGCACTTCGGCCTCACATGGTGGTGGCCTCAGGAGCGAAGGGTACAACGCTCGGCGGCAAATTCTACCATACTCTGCGCTTATCATCATGAATCCGCCCAAAAAATAATCTGTAAGGCTTTTTCTATTCAATTCTGAAAGGATTCCACGCCAATGCATAGAAATTCCATTGTTATTTTTACCCTCCAGAATGAAATGATGTAGAATCCGTCCTGCAGGACAAGATTTTCTTGTCCTACTTTTAATCTAGCAACGAGGTTTCACCATGACAACACCAGACTGGGTACAAGACTCTATTTTCTATCAAATCTTTCCCGATCGATTTGCAAAAAGCAGGCGTAATCCCTCCGGCAACCTGCCGTTCGAAGCCTGGGACTCTGCACCCACCTCACATGGCTTCAAAGGTGGAGATTTGTACGGAGTTGCCGAAAAATTGGATTATCTAAAGAATTTGGGAATCACGGCGATCTATCTCAACCCGATCTTTGCCTCCGCCTCCAACCATCGTTACCACACCTTTGACTACTACAACGTCGATCCCCTGCTCGGTGGCAATCAGGCATTGCAAGAGTTATTGGAACAGGCTCACAAAAGAGATATGCGCGTGATCCTGGATGGTGTGTTCAATCATGCTTCGCGCGGCTTCTGGCAATTTCATCATGTGCTGGAATGCGGGAATGGCTCACCATACAGAGACTGGTTTTTCTTTGACCACGAACGACTAAACGGACACAAACATTGGGGTGCCTATCCAACCCACCAAGAAATCAAGGCGTTGCAACATGAAGACAGCGTCACTGCCATTGGTTATCGCGCCTGGTGGAATTTACCAGCTCTGCCAAAGTTCAACACCAAGACACCGGCGGTACGTGAGTTCTTATTTGGTGTGGCTGAGTTTTGGATCAAGTTTGGTATCGATGGCTGGCGTTTGGATGTAGCGGAAGAGATCGATGATGATTCCTTCTGGCAGGAGTTCCGCGCACGTGTCAGAAAGGTCAATCCCGAAGCGTATATCGTGGCCGAGATCTGGCACGAGTCACAACGCTGGCTACAGGGAGACCAGTTCGACGCCATTATGAATTATGATGTCACGAAGCCAGTGTTGGCCTTCTTCCCGGATAGCCATTTGGATCTGCGAGTCTTGCACCAGCAATCGAACTATCATGGTATCCAACACGCGATCGACGCACATGAATTTGCCAACCGCATCGACCACAACCTGCAACTGTACCAGAACGATATTACCTACGCTCAATTGAATTTACTGGATAGCCATGATACGCCGCGCTTCCTATCCTGCGCAGGTGGTGATAAGAACGCCTTGAAATTGGCCTGGTTATTCATGTTCTCGTACCCGGGCGCGCCCTGCATCTATTATGGTGATGAGATCGGCCTGGATGGTGAACATGATCCTTATTGTCGCAAGTCCTTCCCCTGGGAGGAAAGCAAGTGGGATAAAAATCTGTTGTCTTATGCCAGAGAAGTGATCAGGCTGCGCAAGGAGCATCCCGCACTGCGCCGTGGTGACTTCCGAAGACTGTGGTCCGTGGATGGTACTTACGTTTTCTCGCGGGCCCTGGACGGAGAGACTCTGATCATCGGGTTGAATGCCTCAGGATCGCCGCGGCAAGCTGAGGTGGCGTATGAAGCGAAAAAGAATCCACAAGCCATATTTGGCGAAGCAACTGAAATTCAGGCCAGTGAGCAGCGCTTGAAGTTCACCATCCCGGCTCGCAGCGGAGTTGTCCTCCAGTAAAAAGATTCGCCTATCCCCAGACAGCTTGCACCAGTTGAGGCAGGATCTCCCCTGATTTGCCGTGAAGGACATAATCTGCTTTCGGCGTGAGCGGTGTTGCTTCGGCGTTAATTTCGATGATGATCGCACCATGATTGTGCGCAGCATATGCCAAGGAGGCAGCCGGCTGCACTACAGCGGAGGTACCGATCGAAAAGAAGACCGCGCAGGAACGCGCCGCTTCGACTGCCGCTTCAAGCTGATTCCGCGGCAAGGCCTCTCCAAACCAGACCACATCGGGCCGCAGCAAGCCGCCGCATACTTTGCATCTCGGCACGGACTCGGCATTCTCATCCCAGGTTTCCGTAAATGTGTAACAATCGGCGCAACGCACACGCTGAATATTGCCATGCAGTTCCAACACGGTTTGGCTACCTGCCATCCGATGCAGACCATCTACATTTTGTGTGATCAAGGTAAATTGGGGAACACGTTTTTCCATCTCGACTAAGGCATAATGACCGGGATTGGGTCTCACCCCTTTGACAGCCTCACGCCGCCACGCATACCAATCCCACACCAACCTAGGGTCACGGCGAAATGCCTCAGGCGAGGCGAGATCTTCAGGCCGATACTGCTCCCAGATTCCCGACTGGGCATCACGAAACGTGCGCAATCCGCTTTCCTGTGAGACTCCCGCTCCCGTCAGGGCAACCAACCGACTCCCTGTGCGCAGAAGCGCAACGAGTTCCGCAGGAAAATTCATGGCACCGGCTTGCAACGCACCAGGGAAATGTTCCTATCGTAGATTTGCGTCCGCCCGATCACTTCCTGATCTTCGTTGACAGCCACCAATTGATATTCCAGCCAGGCATCCGTGAAATAGAAATAGTGCCGGATATTCCAGGTATGCACATCATAACTGAACGCGCCATTTTCACCCAAATTCATGATCGCACCGGCGCCCCAATCAGTCACATTCAGGGTGTTTTTCTTCTCCCGCAGGCGTAGGAATAAAAGCACCTGATGAGTATTAGCCAAATCTTCGACAAAGGCCGAGACTTTGATATCGCGCGGCATACAGGGGCCTTCGTTCCAATAGATGGTATTGTTCGAGATCAGAACCGCACGAAAGCCAATATTCGTGGGCGTGAAATACTCCCCGTTGATTACTGCTGGTGGCAGACCAGGAGTTGGGAAAGGGGTCTCCGTATTGGTGGGCGTGAACAACTCTGCGCCGATGGGAGTTACCGTAGGCGTAAAGGTAAGCGGTGTACTGGTGGAGGTGGCAAAGAGGTTTTGCGTCGGTGCCGGAGTTCCGCTGGGAAGTGGCGTTGGTGTCTTAGTTGGAACGAACGGAGTCGCCGTAATGGACAAGGCAGGCAGGTTTGGCAGACCGGAACATCCTGCCAGAAAGATAAACAGCATCAATATGGAAAGCTTATTATTCATGGAAAACCCTTTGCATGACTCCGTTGCGTTGATCATTAACAAGAAAGAAGACTGAGGTTTATCCAGGGTTGATCACATTGCAATGCGTCAATGAAACATCAGTGCGGGAAACCACAGAACGCCCGAGCACGGTTCCACCTACAGTGGAGGCGACGAATTGGTACTGGAACCAGGCATCCTCATAAAAACGATAATGACTGATCTGATCCAAATTGATCGTGTAGAAGTAAATACCCTGGTCATTATCGCTCAGGATGGCACCACCCATCCAACCTGTGTTGCGTCCACTATATTTATCCTGCAAACGATACCACAGCGTGACATAGTGCAGTCGGCGCGCTGGCACCACCTGGGCCTTAAAAAAGATCGAGCGATCGCCATCGCAGGCACTCCCCCAGACAATCAGACTGGTGGAACGCTGAACTGATAAGAAAAGATTGGGTGAAGGTGTGAACAGACTGGGGTCGAGGGGCTCCAGTGTGATCGTAGGGCGCACCGTGGGCGTCAAGGTTGGCACAGGAGTATCTGTAATAATCGGCGTCACAGTGGGAGGCGTGGTGGTTGGCGCCTGTGTGTTGAGCACAAACAGATCAACGGTGTTAGTTGGAGCCAATGAAAATGGTGTCGCGGTGGGCTGAGGGGAAGCCAGCTCCACCGGCGTGGAGGTTTGCAAGAACGGAAGCTGGATCGTCTGGTCGCCGGAACATCCGCCCAGGAGAGAAAGTATTAGAACAGCAAAAAAAGCTCTCTTCATAAAACACCTTGTATGGTCTGACCATTGCAGCGGCGCCACTCCCTGTGAGGAGAACTTACGGCTGCCATTGCGGCTGCCAGTCTGGCTCGGGGTTGTCCGTCACCTGATGCAAATTCGACCCGTCGCTCTGCATGATAAATATATCAGCCTGATCGTTATTACGCAACGAATTGAACGCAATCCATTTGCCGTCCGGTGAGAAGGAACTGGCCGCGTTGTTACCGCCATTTGTCAACTGGGCAGCCGTCTCCGCGGCGACATCGACCAGAAAGATGTTCTTGTCTCCTGCGGGACCCGCACTGATCAACAGATATTTCCCATCCGGTGACCAGTCTAGGCTACCACCGATTCCAGGCAGGCCGCGTGTTAACTGTCGTACATTTGTGCCATCGCTGTTCATCAGGAAAATTTCGTACGCATTGGGTTGATCCACAGCCATCGCAAAAGCGATCGTATTTCCATCCGGCGACCAATCCGCACCGACAATGGTATTCGGACCCGCATAGAGCAGGTCCGGGTTCTCCCCGGTAATATCGACGGTCCACAAGGAAGTGGGACCCTCTCCGGCACGATTGGCAAACAGAATGCGTTTGCCATCTGGCGAGAAACTGGGCGAGACCACATTGCCGATGAAGTTCGTCAGGCGCACCAGTTGTGAGTCAGCAAAGGTGAATAGAAAAAGATCGAAGGCGCCGCCGTTTTGGTTCGAAGAATAAGCGATGGCAGCGCCATTCGGTGAGTAGACCGGATAGTAATTGTGTGCCTCTGTATCTGTCAGTTGCTGATAACCTGTCCCATCGGCGTTGATGGTGCACAACTGATTGTAATCGCCGCGCGTGCAGGTGAAGATAATGCGCCCCATATGTTCCTTGGTCGGCGCGGGAAGAGGCGTAAATGTTCCCAAAGGTGTGGGCAGGCCTTTATTGGAAACATTGATGGCGGAGAGGTTGATCGGCGTCGAGGGAATCAAGACGCACAGGACAATGACCATCACTACCAGGATCAGTCCTAAAGGCAGGCGAAAGCGCGGAGCTTGATTTCGACGGGAGAAAATGCGTCGTCTGGACATACCATCCTTGAATAAATTTTACATCTTTTTCGTTATGGCTTTATTTCAACGATAACCTGCCCCAAAAGGAGTACCACCAGCCCAAACAACGGAGGTAAAAAAACTCCCGCATGAAATAACTGGATCAGATCTTTGAGTTTATTTTTTGGCCTCATGGAAAGGTATCCGGTTCCTTACCGGGGGTCACTTGAATTTTACAACGGAATAAAAATTCGGGTAGACCGGCGCCCACACCGGAGCAGCAAAGGCTCTGCAGCATTGAAGAATTATCTTCAAAAGAAAGCCTCCCAATCCAATGATAAAATGACAATGCCACTTAATGCACAGAGCACCAGATTTCAGAAATATGAATAGATCTTCATAGGACAAATCAGCACACGAATGGGTAACATAAAATAGAAGTGCGTATTCCTCGGCCACACAACACCATGGGTGCAACCAGAAGGAGACGGATTAGGGGCGATGGAGAATTTTACCAAGTGGTTCCGCATCGAGCATCGCGGGGTTGATCAAGCTTCTGAAATTAAGCCAATGTGATGGAAAAGTAACAAGTAGAGGTTCGAGAGGTAACGTAAGAGCCATTTCTTCGTCTTGAATTTGTTGGACCAAGCAATATCGCCTATCGTCGGGAGGCGGAGGAGAGACGATGAATAAGAACCCAAATCCTTTTAAATTTCCACCCGGGTGCCTGATCGCTGTTGGGTTGGTCGGCATTCTGTGTATGGGATTTATCGGCACGGCTGCTTTGACCAGTATGGCCAGTGCGGCTACCCCCATTCCATCAACGGAAACAAACGCCTTCATCGATCTGGCCATCGAAACCACCCAAGAATTTCAGGCCAAAACACCTACCAGCCCCACTTCAACTGCGGTGATTATGAATACCGCGCTTCCGAGGGCAACTGCTACCCCGCTGGCCTTCCCCATCCCGGTGACAGGCGGCTCCTGCATCCCAGCCAACCCTCCTCAAACTGGAAGGGTCGTACAGGTAGTGGATGGAGATACCATCAAAGTGGTTCTCGATCAGGATGGACGCACTTATTCCGTCCGTTACATTGGCATGGATACACCGGAAGATACTACACAAGTGGAAGCTTTTGGACCCGAGGCAACAGCCACAAACAGTCAGTTCGTTGAAGGCAAATTGGTCACCCTGATCAAGGATGTGTCCGAGACTGATCGCTACGGACGACTATTACGCTATGTGATCGCAGACGGCGTCTTTGTTAATTACGAATTGGTCGCGCAAGGTTACGCCACCACCGCCTCCTATCCACCCGACGTTGCCTGTATCCCGGACTTCCAAGCCGCAGAAAGACGGGCCTTCGCCTCTAGACTTGGACTGTGGGCTGTTCCGCCAACCCAGGCAGTGATCGCCCCCACGTTGCCGCCAGACGGCAACACTAGTGCAGACGTGCCTTGCAATTGCAGCGGCCCAGATCTGGATTGTAAGGATTTCAGCTCGCACGCGTCTGCCCAGAGTTGCTACGGCTACTGTCGCGCCGCTGGATACGGTGACGTTTTTCGGCTGGACGGCAATGACACTGATGGCCTGGCCTGTGAGAGCCTGCCATAACGAGACAAACTCTTAAGCGGCTTGTTCCACCAGGGCCGTCACCAACTCGCGGCAAAAATCAGGGATGTCTGCCACCACGCGCCCCCACACCAGATTTCCTTCACGGAAGGCGGCTTCATCCACCCAGGTACCACCGGCGTTGACAAAATCATCCTTGATGCCCAGAGAACCGGTCCCGCGGCGGCCCTGTACGATTCCCGCCGAAATGGCAACCAATCCGCCATGACAAATCACGCCGACGATCTTTCCCTGCTCGTACATATTACAGACCAGATCCTTTACTACTGCATGGCGGCGCAGCTTATCAGGTGCCCAGCCGCCCGGCAGGATCAAAGCAAAGAGTTCATCGGAATTGAGTGAGTCGATCCTGGTATCCGGCAGGATCTCCAAGCCATTCTTACCATGCAGCGGCTTGAGGTCCAGCGCCGCGGTAAACACTTGTGCCCCTTCCTCCTGCAACCGCATCAACGGTACATAATATTCCAAATCTTCCGCCCCCTCTGCCACCAGCGTGGCAATCTTCTTTCCTTGTAAACGCATGAGCTACTCCTTTAATATTTGAATACAAATCATTCAGGCAGGTTCTTGCGAAGTAACCCACCCAAGCTTACATTATTCCAGACGAGGTCAACATATCCTTTCTGACATGATTCCTTGGAGCATACCCAGCCGGGGACTATGGCTTTTTGGTTGGATGTGGCGGATGAGTTGGATGTGGCTTCTTTGTATTTTGAGGCACCGGAGTGGAAACCGCTGGAGGATTGGTCGGATTCACCGGCGGATTGGTATTGGTAGGAACCATAATCGCCGTAGCGCTGGCGTAAGGAGTGGCTGTCGCCGAGGGCGTCCTCGAAGCGGGTAGTGTAGGAGAAGAACTCAACGGAGTTGTCGTCGTGAAACCCAAGGTCGATGTGGGTAGCAGAGTCTGCTGAGCATTGGGCGTCATGCTTGGCACGGGTGAGAGTAACGAGGATTGCAAGGTAGCCAGTCGTTCCGTGGCACTCTCGGTACTCGGCACATCCTGAATGATTTGGTACAGTATCCGTCCGCTGATGACTGGAATGTTAAAGGCTCCCAACTCCTGCTTATAATCGGCCCGCGACTCAGCCCGAATGGAAACCGATAAAAGATCCCCGCCCCGGGCCTCAGCACTGAAAGAAATCAGGTCGAATAGTTGGATAAGAAACAAAAGAAAGATCAGCAATGGCAGATGAATGCGGCGATTTAAGAGGTGGCCCCAGACTGGTCTACCCATCTTCTTCTCGAACTTCGAATGCGCCGGAGTTCTTTCCTTCACTTTAATTTTCCAATCCGTTGGGAGTCATAATGCGTAAAAAAGCTTCCACAACGCGGGGATCAAAATGTGATTCGCTCCGACTCTTCAGATAGGTAATAACTTCATCAGGCGGCATGGCTTTTCGATAAGGGCGGTCGCTGACCAGGGCATCCCACACATCCACGATCGCAAAGATGCGCGCTGAAATCGGAATTTCCTCTCCGCGCAGGCCGCGCGGATAACCGGTCCCATCCCATTTCTCGTGATGGCAATAAGGAATTTCCAGTGCCTCTTGTAAATAATCGATGCCTTTCAACATGTTATACGCGAAACCCGGATGCAGATGAACCAGACGCATCTCCTCTTCATCCAGCGGGCCGTTCTTATAGAGAATGGAATCGGGAATGCCCATCTTGCCAATATCGTGCAGCAAGGCACCTCTGCGGATATTTTGCAAAGCTTCTCCACGAATCCCCATCGCTTCCGCCAGCCGGACCGTGAGGCCGGTTACTCGCTCCGAATGACCCTGTGTTTCACTGTCCCGCAACTCAAGCGCCTTGGCCCAGCCTTCCAGCGTGCTGTCATGCGCCTGAATCAATTCCTGATGCGACTGATTCAGGCTATGGATCATCGCATTGAACGATTCGGTCAAAATGGAAAACTCGTCATTGGTATGAGTATTCACTCGAACATCGAGATCGCCTCGCGAAACCTTGACCGCTGCCTTTACCAATTGGACAAGAGGCCGGGTAATCACATTCGCCAGGTTAATACCTACCAGAATCACCAAAAAGATGGCAGAGGCAACCAACAGAAAGATGCGCCAGCGCGAACTTGTAGAGGCCTGCACGACAGCATTCTGGCTGAGCGCCACGCCTAAAAAACCCACCTGATAATTGTCTCGCACGTTCCATACGCCGATGACTTCTGTGAAGGGAATATTAGCTACCAACAGATCGCGCTTGGGACTGTTGCTATCTTGTAAATCCGTGGTGGTTGCCATCGTTTGGGCGGGCAAGTTTTCCGGAAAGGGTAACGTGCTGTACAACACTTCTCCGGCGGGATCGTAGAAAGTTAATTGCGCAAATGTTTTGGTGCGCAAGTCACTAGCTAATCGAGATAGAGAACGCCCCACTAACACAACCCCTGTCTGGTTTCCTTGTGCGTCATAAACAGGCCCGGACACATACAGGAAATCTCCAGCATCCGTGATCACCAGATCGGCGAACTTATTCCCCTGTGAATCACTTTTCTTTGTAAGAACATATTGCACGAGATCAAGACTGCTCAGACTGGTCCGCCCGCCTGTGGAAACATCGTAGTCTTCCAGATTTCCCCCAGCCCGATGCCGCATCGACAACACCTGATTACCAGTCATATCGAAAAATTCAGCGGCTTCCTGCTGATCGTTGACTACAATACCCAATGCCAGCGAAAGCAAATCATTTGGATCATTCGCGCGGATGGCATCTGAGATACCCCCCCCATTCGCCAATAATCGTTCCGTTTCGAGGAGTTGCGATTCATAGCCGACCAGCAATTCAGAGGATATTTTCCCGGCTTCATATAGTTGCCGGTCAAACCGTTCCTGAATATTTTCGATCACCAATTGCGTTGTCAGATAGGCCGCTGCCAATGCCAGAATCAAAGATAGAATCAGATAGGGAATAGTGATCTTGATTCGGAGCGGAACACGGACGCGACGAACTGACTCTTGTGGAGTGTTGGTGCTATTGCTGGAGCCTGTTGACATATTCTCCATGGAAACTTTTGCACATATTATGTTTTATTGTACTATTACTGAGGCCTTCGCCACAGCAAAGTAATGTTTTTGCAAAGTAGGACCACGACAACAAAAAACAAGTTTCGCGCTCTGATACCCGCGAAAAACGTATTCAGCTAAAATATCACCATGCCTGCCATCGAAGTTACCAACCTCCAAAAAACGTTCCAGACCAAACGCAAAGCCGCCGGGATGCGCGGTTCGGTACAGGCCCTTTTCAAGCCACAGTATAGTTCCATTGATGCGGTGCGCAGCCTGAGCTTCCAAATGGAAGCGGGGGAACTGCTCGGCTTCATCGGGCCGAACGGCGCGGGCAAATCCACCACCATCAAAATCCTAACCGGCATTTTGCATCCTTCGGGTGGCGAGGCAAAGGTGTTGGGCTTCGTGCCCTGGCAGGAACGGCAAAAGCTGGCGTATCACATCGGTACCGTCTTCGGACAGCGCCCGCAACTCTGGTATCACCTGCCTGCCATTGACACCTTCACTCTCTTTGGAAAGGTTTATGAGATGGAGGACCGCGATACAAAACAACGTATTGCCCAACTGGCAGAAACCTTCGAAATCCAGGATCTGCTGGAGACGCCCGTGCGCAAGCTTTCCCTCGGCCAACGGATGCGCTGTGAGGTGGCAGCCTCGCTCCTCCACCGCCCGAAGTTGATCCTGCTCGACGAGCCCTCCATTGGCCTGGACGTGGTGGCCAAACAGCACATCCGGGACGCGATCCGCGACATGGCTCGTCTCGAAAACGTAGGCGTCTTATTAACTTCCCACGATGCCGGCGATCTCGAGGCCTTGTGCAAGCGCGTTATCATCATCAACCACGGACAGATTGTTTACGAAGATAAGGTCTCGAACCTGAAGCGAAAATACCTCACCTCCAAGCTGGTGGAGGTGAGGTATGGAGAAGAAGTCCCCAAGAACTTTCAGGTCGAGGGTGCCGAGGTATTGAAGACCGGACAGTATGGGGTCAAGCTGCGCTTTGATACCAGCCGGACTCCCGTGGAAAAAGTGTTATCGCATCTGACAGAAGCGGGCAGCGTGGTAGATATCACCATCTCCGACCCGCCGCTCGAAGAAGTGATCGCCAAGATCTATCGGACTCAAGAGACGCGCTGAGCATAACCCTGGCAGCGGACGCGATAGTGTGACATACCGGCATCCGCCCCCCGGCTTCGAAAGCCCGAAGCTTGGATTTTTCATTCCATCCATGTCGCTACACGAAAAAACAGCGGTCACATGAGCAAAGGTTACAGCAAACGAAGAATTGCATATTAAACCCTCAGAAGCTGGGGGAACAGAGATATAATCATGGCCACCCCGTTGCCCTTCTCGGGCAAACCCCAATCTATTGTCCGGTCCACCAGGTAATCTTTATATTCAATTTAAGAAAGACGATATATGTTATCCTACCCCATTGCCCCCAAACATCCTCATCCCATCACTCAGCACGGTCAAACCCGCATCGACGACTACTACTGGATGCGTCACCGTGAAAACCCGGAAGTTATGAAGTATCTGCGCGCAGAAAGTGATTATGTGGAGGAGATCATGGGGCACACCAGGCCTCTCCAGGAGCGGTTATACGCCGAGATGAAGGCCCGCATTCAGGAAACGGATTCAACCGTCCCTGAGAGAAGAGGCGAATACTTTTACTATTTCCGTACCGAAGAGGGGAAACAGTATCCCATCTATTGCCGCCGCAAAGACACCATGGAAAGCCCTGAGCAAATCCTGCTGGACCAGAACATCTTGGGCGAGGGGAAATCCTTCTGCAGTGTGGGTGCCTTGATGGTCAGCCCGGATGGAAACAAGCTGGCCTTCTCAGTAGATTATGAAGGTGCAGAAACATATACTCTGTATATCAAAGATCTAAACAGTAATTCACTCTCTCCCGAAGACATCCCGAACACTTATAGTAGTGTCTACTTCCATACCGGCGTCGAGTGGGCCAACGACAGCCAGACGTTATTTTACATCACCCTGGATGATGCACAACGACCTTGCAAATTGTTCCGGCACAAACTCGGCACGGAACCATCACGAGACACGCTGATCTTTCACGAGGCAGATGAATCGTATTTTCTCTTTATCTTCAAGACCCATGATGAGACGTATATCATGACGAACCATCACAGTACCTTGACCACCGAAATGCGTTTCCTTTTCGCGGACGCGCCGGAGAGCGAGCTACACATACTTTCGCCGCGCAAAGAAGGCATCGAGTACTACGCTGCGCACCACGAGGGCCATTTCTTCATCGCCACGAATGACGGAGCACAAAACTTCAAATTGATGAAGACCCGCGTCCAGGAACCCGAGATGCAGCATTGGCGGGAAGTGCTCCCCCACCGTGCCGATGTGCTGATCGATTATGTGGAAACCTACAAGAATTACCTGGTGCTTTATGAACGCCGGAACGGGCTGAGGCAGATTCGCATCAGCGCGCCTGAAGTGATGGAGAACGTTCATTATGTGGATTTTCATGAAGCGGCCTACAGTGTTGAAATCGAATCGATCCCGGCTTACGATACAAACATCCTGCGTTTTAAATATTCATCGATGGTCACGCCGCCCTCGGTGATCGATTACCACATGGATACCGGCAAATGGGAACTAAAGAAACAGGATGTCATCCCTGGCTACGACCCTTCCAATTATGCATCCGAACGCATCTACGCTACGGCCTCCGATGGCAAACAGATTCCGGTTTCGATCGTCTACAAAAAAGATTTGAAGAAGAACGGGAATAATCCTACCTTGATGTATGGATACGGCTCCTATGGTGCGGCCATCGATGCGGAGTTTAATTCCGACCGCTTCAGCCTCCTGGACCGAGGTTTTGTCTTTGCCATCGGACACATTCGCGGCGGCTCAGAGATGGGCCGTGCCTGGTACGACGATGGCAAAATGCTCAAGAAGAAAAACTCCTTTACCGACTTCATTGCCTGCGCCGAACATCTGATCAATGAAGGCTTTACATCCAAACAGAAACTCGCCATTCTGGGCGGCTCAGCGGGCGGACTGTTGGTGACTGCCTGCCTGACCATGCGCCCGGATCTATTCAAAGCGGTCATCGCCAAAGTTGCTTTCGTCGATGTGGTAACCACGATGAGCGACCCCACCATTCCCCTGACGGCGTTGGAATGGGACGAATGGGGTAATCCGCAAGTCCGCGAGCATTTTGAATACATGCTATCCTACTCACCCTACGATCACGTGCGGGCGGCTGCCTATCCAGACTTGCTCATCACCACCGGACTCAACGATCCGCGTGTGGCTTATTGGGAGCCTGCCAAGTTTGCGGCCAAGCTGCGTGATATGAAAACTGATAATAGCCTCTTGCTCCTGCGTACCAACTTCGCTGCTGGTCACGCCGGAGCCTCCGGTCGTTACGATCACCTAAAGGAGGTTGCTGAAGATTACGCCTTCCTGATCGATCGGTTGTGTTCAACGAATGATGCTCTTGAAGTGCATGCAGTGAAAGGGATATAATTCCGACAACAATCATTACTTTTACAGAAAGAGGCACAATGGATCGCTATCTGGTCGAATCCCCACACGACGCAGGTGACTGTGATGACATCATCAAGGAAATTCACGCTGCAGGCTACCTGCATCATTTTGAATGGGGTTGTCACGACGGCGTGCACTGCGGCTGGGCTATCATCGAGACGGATAATCGGGAACATGCCAAACAGATCGTTCCCTGGCGCATCCGCAACAAGGCCCGTATCATAAAACTGGAGAAATTTGGCAGCCGTTCAAAAAAGCACAGCGACTAAATAGAATCAAAAAGCGACGCAACAACGGCGTCGCCTTTTGATTCAAGGGATTGATTGGGTCATTTCGTATATTGTGACAACTTGGGCAAAGACTGCAAATACAACCAGATCGCTTTCAATTCATCGTCAGTTAAATTCTTGTAGTCCGGCCAGGGCATGAGGTCCGGATCCAATTGGTGTCCACGCGGGGTCACACCGGTTTGCATGGTACTGAAAAACTGATCTTCTGTCCATAAGCCCACCTCACCACCAGGCGTGAGATTCGGCGTGATCACATCCACCGTGGGATCCGGGAATTTCGCGCCCTTCAACTGCGGCCCGTGGCATACATGACAATCGTTGATGTTGACCATATAATCGCCATATTCCACGCTCACGCCGCGCTCGGGTGCCACAACCTGTGTCGCATGGCTCACAGACTCAACAGGCAACTGACCCAACATGCCCGCCGCCAGCATGATTTTTGCCAGTGGCGTGAAATTATGTCCAGTCGTCTTATGATCGACTGGCGGAATCGTTTTCAGGTAAGCAATGATCGCCCCCAAATCCTGATCGCTTAAATGTGCCGTGGATACCACCGCAGGCATAAAGAGGGGCTTACCCTGTGGGTCCACACCGTGACGAATGGCAAGCACATAATCTTCATCCGAGACGAACTCCTGTCCCACGCCACCGGCTCCGGCGGTCAAATTGGCAGAGTCTACGGTGCCAAGCGGACCGGCGTCAAACCAGTTATCAATACCGCTCAAGTCTGCCCCGTGACAGCCTTGACATAGAATCTCGGCGCGATGCTGTCCGTAAGCTATACTGGCCGCATCGGTAGGAATGGTGAGATTCGATCGCTGAAAATGATAGGTTTTGTTGAGGCGGGCATTCCCGATAACATATCACGACGCAACAACAATGACGATCAAACCAACCAACGAGCCGAGCACGATCCCAATCCATTTGAATACCTTCCTCATCTCTACATCTCCACTGATAAAAGTACGTTTTGTCTGCCAGTCCGCATCTTACCAGAACCATATATTTTGCTGAAAGGTCATTTTGAGAAGAAATCCGGGATATAGTCATGGCAAGGGGAAATTGTGTTATTAAACAAAAACTCCCGAAGCTGAAAATGCTTCGGGAGTTCCATCTTCTTTATTCGCTAGGCAGGCTGCGACGCTTTTGTGACAACCTCTTCCAGCATTTTCATTGTCACGGACTTGGGACGCTCGATCGGCATGCCCAAGGCGCGTGACCAGACGTAATTGGCTGTCACGCCCAGGGCACGACTGATACCAAACAACACAGTATAGAATTGGAAATCTCGTACACCGTAATAATATTGCAGCGTGCCAGAGACCGCATCCACGTTCGGCGCAGGATCTTTGGCTTTACCCTGTTCTCTCAATACCTCTGGCACAACCTCATACACCAAATCAGCCAAACGAATCATCTCATCTTCCGGGAAGTAAGCTTTGGCAAATTGCATTTGTGCAGTGAAGCGCGGGTCGACAACGCGTAGCACACCGTGACCATAACCAGGAATCACCTTGCCGCTGTTCAACGTATCCCAGGCGAATTGACGCAGGTCCTCGCGCGACGGCACGCCACCAAACTTATCTCTGACATCCAGCAACCAGGCCAGGGCTTCCTGGTTCGCCAAACCATGCAACGGACCGGCCAGACCATTCAACGAAGCCGAAAAGGACAGGTAGGGATCGGAGAGAGCCGACCCGACCAGATGCATCGCATGTGCGGAAACATTGCCGGACTCATGATCTGAATGAATGATGAAATATTGGCGCATCAAATCGGCATAGCCTTTTTTGTTCTCGACCTTCATCATACGGGCGAAGTTCATACCGTAATCCTGCTTCGGATTGTATTTTGGCTTTCCGCTTTCATCAAAATATTTCATGCGATAGATATACGCCGCGATCATCGGGAGTTTGGCAGTCAGGTTCAGGCTATCCTCGAGGGCCGCTTCCCAGTATTCATCCCTCGACATCTCATGATATTTTTGTGCAAAGACCGAACTATTCTGCAATGCCAGCACAGCCTGGGAAAAGAGAACCATGGGGTGAGTCTCTTTCGGCATGGCTTTGAGCATTTTATAAACATGATCAGGGACGGTGGCGCGCCTCGCCCACTCGGCCTCGACTTCAGAAGCCTGTTCCTTGGTGGGTATCTCTCCAACCATCAAGAGATAGTACAAACCACCCACCAGCGGCATCTTGCTGCCACGCGCCTTCGGAAGTTTTTTGAGGAGTTCAGGGATGGTTGACCCGCGAAACAGAATACCGTGCGCAGGATCGACAAAGGACACGTCGGTCAACAGTGACTTGATACTACGCATACCGCCAATCACTTGCCCGACGGTTACTTCCCCCACCTTGACTTCGCTATGCTCTTTCGCAAGGACCTTGATGCGTTCACGCCGTTCAGGCAATTGCGCAGAGATTTTTTCGTGCAAGATCATATTGACCTCCAATTAGATGTTCACCAACTTCTTCAACGCCTCATGCGTTTCTTTCACGGCTGTGGCAGATTTGTCGAACATTGCTTTTTCCTCCTGATCAAGTTTGTATTCGATGATCTTTTCCACACCGTTACGACCAAGCATGACCGGCACACCAAAGAACATATCCTGCAATCCATATTCCCCCTCCATGTATGCCGCGCAGGGAACGATCAAATGTTTGTCCTTGAGGATCGCTTCTGCCATCTGTGCGCAGGCCGCGGCCGGCGCATAGAATGCGGAACCTGTCTTCAATAGATTGACAATTTCGCCACCACCTTTGCGCGTGCGGGCAACGATTTCCTCCAACTTATCGGCTGGGACAAAGTCCTTTAACGGAATCCCGGCGACATTCGAATGACGCGTGAGCGGAACCATCGTATCGCCGTGTCCGCCCAGTACATAGCAGTTGATATTCTCCACACTCACACCGGTCTCCAGCGACACGAAGGCGCGCATCCGCGCTGAGTCCAGGATTCCCGCCTGGCCCACGACGCGCGCACGCGACAGGCCAGTCTTCTTCAGCGTGAGATAAGCCATGGTGTCCAGCGGATTCGTCAGAATGATAAAAATTGCATCCGGCGAATATTTCAAGGTTTCGGTCGCGGCCGTACCAACGATCTGGGCATTCGCAGACAACAAATCATCACGGCTCATTCCTGGCTTGCGCGGCAAGCCCGCCGTGATGATAATGATGTCAGAGTCTTTGGTTGCAGCATAATCATTTGCGCCGACGATCGCCACATCTTTCCCGATGATCGGCATCGCCTCCAACATATCCAACCCTTTACCCTGGGGCATTCCCTCTACAATATCCACCAGCACCAGGTTTGCCAGTTCACGTTCGGCGAGCCAGTGAGCGGCGGTGGAACCCGTCATGCCGGCGCCGACGATCGAGATTTTGTTCATTGCTCCTCCAGGAAGTCAAGTTAAGTAGATTGTATCCGAAAAAATCGGGCTCTTTTAGTACAATTTGTCATCTTTTTGAAATGATTGTAGACAAAAACAGTGGCGCCGCTGGCGCCACTGTCCGTTTCTTTCCAAGCTCTCAGTTTGATTCCGTTGCTTCCAGGAAGCGCGTCGCCTGAATGGCTGCCGCGGCCCCCATCCCGGCCGAAGTGACGACTTGACGGAAGTGCGGATCGGCCGCCTCGCCTGCGGCGAAGACACCCGGTATATTCGTCTCCATTTTGTCGTTGATCTTAATATAACCCAGATCACTCATCTCCAACTGGCCCTTGAACATTTGCGTGTTGGGTGTATGACCAATAAAGATGAACAAGCCATCGGTCTGGTAGGCGGTCTCTGCACCAGTCTTGACATTCTTTAGTCGCAATGTTTCGAGCTTATCCGTGCCAATCACCTCGGTGACCAATGTATTCCAAATAAAATTGATCTTGGGATGTTCCATGGCACGCTTCTGCAAGATCGCGCCAGCCCGCAATTCCTCACGGCGATGGATAATGGTCACCGAAGAGGCATAACGTGTGATGAATAATGCTTCCTCCAGGGCGCTATCACCACCACCCACAACAACCACCTTTTTATCCTTGAAGAACCAACCATCGCAGGTAGCGCAGTAGGAAACACCGCGTCCAGTCAATTCCACTTCGCCGGGAATCTCAAGATGATTTGGGCTGGCACCTGTGCTGACAATCAGCGTATCGGCAAGATATTCACCATTATCCGAATCAACCTTGAAAGGAGGCTGCGACAAGTCCACGGAATTGGCCGAGGCGAACTCCGTGACCGCGCCGAAATGTTCGGCCTGCTTCTGGAATAGTTCACCTAATTGCGCCCCACCAACTCCCTCGGGAAAACCAGGATAGTTCTCAATGGTATACGTCAAGGCGGCCTGCCCGCCCAATTGCATACCCGTCAAAACAACAGGTTCGAGTTCCGCCCGCGCAGCATACAAGGCGGCGGAATAACCCGTTGGCCCCGACCCCAATACCAAAACTTTTACGTGTTTATCATTACCATTCGATGACATAGCTTCGTCGTTTCCTCGCTTGAAATTTCCTTCCATGTTCAAGACGCTGTGATTTGGCAGTATTTTACCGTGTTAACATTTATTAGATGTTCACAAAGCCGAAAAGTTGCAAGGCGAAAGCCCACCACCGTCATCAAAGGGAATCAGGGTGCATTATGAAGGGTGCAAGATACACAATAACTGATCACCCTTTGATCCTCTCGATCTTCGCGCCGAGCGCCTGTAATTTCTTATCTACATCCTGATAACCGCGTTCGATCTGGCCGATGTTGCGCACCGTGGATCTTCCCTCCGCAGCCAAGGCGGCCAATAACATCGCCATGCCAGCACGAATATCGGGGCTTTCCAGGTTCTCACCATATAAACGATTCGGTCCCTGGATCAAACAGCGATAGGGATCGCACAAAATGATCTTGGCGCCCATGCCCACCAGCTTGTCAGTGAAATACATGCGACCCGAGAACATCCAATCATGGAACATGACCGAGCCGCTGGCTTGTGTGGCAACCGTAATGGCGATGCTGATCAAATCTGTTGGAAAGGCAGGCCATACATTCGTTTTGATTTCAGGAATGGCACCATCCAGGTCTGGAATGATCTCCAGTTCCTGGCCAGGTGGAACGATCAAGTCCTCCCCCTCGACCTGCCACTTGACTCCCATGCGCTCAAACACATGCGCGATCATGTGCAGATCATTCACGCCGGCATTCTTGACGCGCACACTGCCATGCGTTACTGCCGCGGCGCCGACAAAGCTGACCACCTCCAGGTAATCGGGACCAATGGTGAATTCACCGCCATGCAACTTAGAGACACCGTGAATACGCAAAGTGTTGGAACCGATCTCTTCGATCTGCGCGCCCAGAAAATTCAGGAAATGACACAACTCCTGCACGTGAGGCTCAGAGGCGGCATTACGTATGATGGTATCTCCCTTCGCGGTGACCGCGGCCATGATGGCATTTTCCGTGGCAGTCACGCTGGCCTCATCCATCAGAAAATCCGCGCCGCGCAAGCCTTCCGCCTGAAAGGTAAAGCCGCGCTCATACTCTACCTGCACACCCAGGGCACGCAGCGCCAGGATGTGCGTATCGAGCCGGCGGCGGCCGATCACATCTCCACCGGGCGGCGGTAACTTGAAGGCACCGATCCGCGCCGCCATCGGTCCGGCCACCAGAATGGAGGCGCGGATACGACGACAAAGATCCGCGCTTAAATCCGCGGGCCGCAGATCCCGCGCCAGGATGCGCCACGAAGTGTCATCCACGTTTTCAATTTGCGCACCCAGGCTTTCGATGAGTTCCCGCATGACATGCACATCTTCGATCTGAGGCATATTGCGCAAAATGATCGGCTCATCTGTCAGCAAGCAGGCGGCCAACAGCGGCAAGGCTGCATTCTTGTTTCCGGCTGGCGTAACCTCCCCTTTCAATGGAACCCCACCTTCTATGATGAATTTGTCCATGTTCCTCTCCAAAGAAATATCGGCGCGATTGTAAGGCAGTTTGTGCACATCGACAAGCGCATTACAGTTGACTTACATGCTATGTACATGACAGTCTGCGTCAACCCCTTTCGACTATAATGTGATGAATGTCCCTCACGCTTATTTTTCCCGTTCTGCTCGGCTGGGTTGCTGGACTCTTCATTAATTATGTTTCGGACGTGCTGCCTGGGACGTGTCGCTTCGGCAGGCCCGTCTGCGGTCAGTGCGGAAGTCCCTTTGCATGGACAGATTATTTGACTCTGCGAGCCTGTCGAATTTGTGGAAAGAAGCGGAGTCTGCGTATCTGGCTGGTACAGATTCTCTCCGTCGCGGCTTTCCTCTACATTTGGCTGTTCCCGCCGAAAGCATTTGGGATGCCGCTCGGCATGCTGGTGCTGATCTATTTCGGCATCGTAACGGTGATCGACCTCGAACACCGTTTGATCCTGTTCCCCACCAGCATTGCAGGTGCGGTTTTGGGAGTTGTGGTTGGAACCGTCATCCATAGCCGCGCGGACGGATTGTTGCTCGGCGTGGGCAAGTCTTTGCTTGGAGGAATTTTCGGCTTTGGATTGATGTACCTGCTTTACCAGTTCGGCACGCTGGTGGCGCGCTGGCGCGCCCGCAAAATGCGAGCCGCAGGACAGGCAGAGGATGATGAAGAGGCCCTGGGCGGCGGAGATATCTATCTGGCTGGCGTACTCGGTCTCATGCTCGGCTGGCCATATATCTGGGATGGAATAGTCCTGGGCGCCTTGCTGGGTGGTGTTGTCAGTCTCTTGTTCGTGCTCATGCTCCTGGCGCGCCGCCGCTACGCCAGCGACGCTTTCATGACCTTTATTCCTTACGGCCCTTACTTCATCATCAGCGCGTTTTACCTGCTTTTTGTATAATATAATTTACAAAAGTGAAAGCGCGGGGTTACGCTAGTACGAATGTCTTATTGGACAGAATGATACAGCCGTTAAACTAATAATTAGGATTATTAGAAAGCAGGATTTGTTATCATGATATTGAAGAAACTAAGCCACAAAAAGACCAAGGCACAGGCCGTTGTTGAGTTTGCCATTGCCTTGCCCGTCTTGCTTGCGCTATTGTACGGGGTTTTGGAGACTGGGAGGTTTCTATTCCTTTATTCGACAGTTGTGACCGCCAGCCGGCAGGCTGTCCGTTATGGCTCTGCGACTGGAACCGGGGATAATGGCGTGCCGTATTATCAAGACTGCGCGGGGATTCGAGCCACTGCAAATCGGGCCGACTTTTTGCACGCCTTTTCAGATGAGAATATTCACATTTATTACGATCAGGGACCCCTTACCACCCAGACACCGTATTGTACGGGAGGCGCAGAAACCGATACCAATTTTAATCCAACGGATAATAGCTATCGTGTAGTGGTCGATATTGACGGTGACTTCAATCCACTGGTTCCCAACTTCGTGCCTTTTATCTCACGGACAGTGAGCAATGGCAATCCAATTGAAGGTATTAGTGCGCGGACCATCCTGCTCAGAATCGATATTGTGATCACCGATACGCCCGATTTGAACCCCAGTACGCCTACGTCTTCAAGCACGCCGACCGAGATTCCTCTGACGAGCGTTTCCAGCAGCACACCAACTGCCACGAACATACCTACATTACCACCCACGGCAACATCAACATTCCCGCCCACGCCTACCGCCACTCCAACCAGCTTCTGTTCTGTGACGTATAGCAATTCCAATGATTGGGGCAGCGGCTTTACGGCCAGCGTTACCATTACGAATACCGGTTCCACGGCCATCAATGGCTGGAACCTGACCTGGACCTTCCCCGGCAATCAGAGCATTACGGGTTTGTGGAATGGTTCATACACACAGAATGGTCATTCTGTCTCGGTTACGAACCTGGGTTATAACAACATCATCTCAGCCAATGGTGGCAGCACTAACTTCGGTTTCAATGCCAATTACAGTGGTACGAACGCCGATCCCACCAACTTCGCGGTGAACGGTATCTCGTGTGGAGGTACTGGCGGACCTCCCACCAATACACCGACACCTTCCTATACTCCGACAGCCTCTTATACTCCCACGGCCTCTTATACTCCCACGGCTTCCTCCACACCCATCACTGGCTGCAACCTTGTTACGCACGGTCCGATTTCCATATCCTTCTCGACGATGAGTATGACCATCCATAATCCGACGGGGGTGCCCATCCTGGTTCAGGATGTGACGGTGCATTGGAATAATGGAGCAGGTCATCGAACCGGTTCGGACCATACCCTGCGTTTGATGGAGGCGAGCCTGAATGGTGTCTTCTTTAGCAGTGCAACCGGCATCTATGCCTCCAGCTATACCATCACGCCACCTTCGCTCTATATTCCTACCGGTGATTCAACTCTCACATTTACGTTCCACCAAACATACAATAGAACAAACGGCACGGAACTTATTTATCTCAATCTTATGACCAACGGATGCCAGGCCTATCCAATTGATTCCAGTGACTAGGCAAGTGAGAACACATATGAAACACGCTAAAAATGAACGCGGGCAAAGCCTGGTGGAGTTGGCGATCAGCATCACGATCCTTGTCTACCTGCTCTCAGGCGTTGTAGAGTTCGGCATGGCCTTCTTCCAATTTGTACAATTGCGCGACGCGGCCCAGGAGGGAGCCCTGTTTGGTTCCATGTTCCCATCAGCCTTTAGCAACATCGAAGGTCGCGCCCGCGGCGCATCCACCTCGCCGGTCGATCTTGATCTGGCGGCACCCAATCCAGCCACAGTGGAAGTTTATATCGATGACACATTGGTTTGGGTTGATGGCGTAGATCAGCACGTCACTGTGACGGCCTGTGAAGGACATACCGTACGGGTGAAACTTGGGTATCAGCATCAGGTGTTTATGCCCTTTGTTACGAAATTCATCGGCCGCGACTACATTCAACTCAACGCAGAGGTCACAGATACCATTCTACAGCCGGCCTGTCCATAAATGGCACGGGGTGGCTGTTACTGAATGCGTAAATCGATCTGGTTGATGTTCATTCCATTTGGACAAAAGAGAAAGAAAAAAAATGACCGGCGGCTCCCACGCGGCCAGGCGCTGATCGTTGTCGCTTTGGTCCTGGTGGCTTTAATCGGTATGGCCGGGCTGGTCGTGGACGGAGGCCGTGCCTTTCTCGATCGCCGCAACGCCCAGAACGCGGCTGACGCCGCCGTATTGGCTGGGGCATACGTCCGCATCAAGGGAACCGGAGACTGGGTCGCGGCATCTGTTGCCTCCGCGGCTCAGAATGGATATGACAATGATGGCGTGACAAACCTTGTGGCAGTATACAGCCCTCCCAGCGATGGACCATTCGCCGGTGATCTCGAATACATGCAGGTTATTATTACTTCACATATTAATACTTATTTTGCCAAGGTGATTGGCAGAGATCAAATCACCAACACCGTCGCAGCAACCGCGCGTACCAAGCTTCCTGAAATCAAAGAATTGCTGGATGGCCATGCCGTGATCAGCCTGGCCCCCACCAGTGACTGTAATCACAAAAAGGCATTCTGGGTGCACGGCCATACCACACTAAATATCATTGGCGGCGGTGTCTTTGTAAACTCCAACAATCCAACCTGTGCTTTTCTACAGGAAGCGAGCGGAAGCATACGCTTAAGCGAAGGATATTCGATCAATATGGTGGCCGGCGCCAGCGCCCAGATCCAGCATCCCCAATTGCTAACACCAGCGGTGCCCGTCCTGGCGAATCCGTACCCCTATCCACCGCCATTTCTCATGCCAAATATCGGCTGTGGCGGCAAAGAGGCTGGAGTAAGCGAAGATGGGACCACCATGAGTCCAGGCAAATGGAATCATGAATTTCCGCCGGAAGGTGTTTCGCATCTCAAGGCAGGCGTATACTGCCTCCATGATGGCATCACCATCAAACACGATATCGAGGGACACAATGTTCTTCTGGATGTCGAAGATGGCAATGTACGTTTCGACAAGGAACCAACCATTATCCTGGAAGCTCCCAGCACCGGTGACAATGCCGGGTTACTGCTCTTTCTGCCCATGAAGAACAATAGCAAGGTGGTGCTGAATGGAGGAACAGGTTCGGTGATCCGAGGCACCATCCTGGCACCCGCCTCGCCTGTACTGATCAATGGGAATGATTCCTCCTACGGATACCGCAGTCAGATCATTGGCTATACCATTGAGGTGGATGGGGAAAGCAATGTAGTGATCGTCTATAAGGATGAACTCAACTTCGACGCGATGGATATGCCTGAAGTACAGTTATCAGAATAATGCGCCTCAAAAACGCCTCGGGCTGGGTGCCGTCAAATCAGGTATAATCTCGCCGTACATTTTCCATTACCAGTGGATCACGAAAGAATCAAAGGAAGCTCGAAACCACGGGAATCTCTCGGTTTTCGTGAAGTACTGATTATCAAAAGGAGGTGCACCGACAATTTGTCTTGGGAAGGATAGCGCATGGACCCCGCGACGCGGGGTTGACGAGGATAAGGGTTCTCCATCGCGAAGATGGAGCTAAGGACACCAGCGGTTTGGATACGGACTTCGTCCTACTCAACCAGCGGTGTCTGAAAATCGAAAGATCAGCGGAAGCCCTTCGGGTGCACCATCACCCGTTTCTCTTTCCCTCCGAATAAAAAACTTTGCGACAACACCGCGCGAGTGATCGCGCGGACAAAGAAGCAAAGAGTGGCCATCAACCCATCATTGCGAGCCGCGCAGGCTTGCAATGACATAACATCAACATTCGGAGGATCCCCATGTGTGGAATCGTCGGATATATCGGGCCGCGTGATGCGACGCCGATTATTCTCAATGGCCTGCAAAGGCTGGAATACCGCGGCTATGATTCGGCTGGGCTGGCTGTCTTAAACGGGGGCCAGCTTGAGGTCCGGAAGGACGCGGGCAAGTTATCTCAATTAAGGATCTAGTGGGCAAATCGCCGATCAACGGCGCGCCGGGCATTGGTCACACGCGCTGGGCAACACACGGCGCGCCCAACGCGCGCAATGCACATCCGCATTTCGGAAGGACAAAACGCGTAGTTGTGGTGCAGAACGGCATCGTTGAAAACTTCCTTGAACTCAAGGATGAATTAATTGCGGAGGGCGTCGAGTTCCAATCAGATACGGATACAGAAACCATTGTCCATCTAGTCGAACATTATCTTGCCGGGGGGCTGAATTTGGTCGAGGCTGCGCGCCAGACGTTCAAGCAAATTCAAGGGGCAAACGTAGTGGTACTGATGTCAGCTGATGAACCAGATAAGATCATCACGGCACGCATCGGCAATGCAGGTGGCGTGGTGCTGGGCCTGGGAGAAGGCGAGAATTTGATCGCCAGCGACACGCCGGCCATCATGGAACATACCCGTCAGGTAATCTTTTTGGAATCACGACAAATGGCCGTGGTCACCTGTGACAACGTGACCATCCAGACCCTGGATGGCGCGAAAGTCAGACCACAGGTGCATACTGTTTCGTGGGACCCAATCGCCGCTGAAAAAGGTGAGTATCGGCACTTCATGCAGAAGGAGATCCATGAACAGGCACGCGCGCTCACCGATACGCTGGCAGGCCGCGTGGATTTTGCCAACGCGAAAATCCGCTTGCCCGATCTGAACCTGACGCAAGAACTGGCGAAGAAGATCGATAAGATCTATATCACGGCCTGTGGGACAGCGGCCTATGCCGGTATGGTCGGAAAATACTTGATCGAAAAGATCGCCCGCATTCCAGTCGAAGTCGTGATCGGGTCAGAGTTTCGTTACAGTGATCCCATCTTGAATGAACGAACGGTCGTGCTGGCCATCTCGCAATCTGGTGAAACAGCTGATACATTGGCCGCCATGGAAGAAGGACGCCGGAAGGGAGCGCTCGTGTGGAGTATCGTCAATGCGATCGGCTCCCAGGCCATGCGCGTGGCTGACGGATATATCTCGATGCAGACCGGGCCGGAAATTGGAGTGGCCTCGACCAAGGCGTTTACCGCCCCCCTGGCCGATCAGTACATGCTGGCCATCTTACTGGCCGATCTGCGCGGCACGATTGAAGAAAAGACGCGCCGGGCACTGATCGCAGATCTGCGATTGATACCGGATCTGGTCGGGCGCACACTGGAACGCGAAGATGAGGTGGAGCTTATCGCCCATACCCTGAAGGATATTCGCGACTTCCTGTATCTGGGACGGGGAATCAACATGCCCATTGCCTATGAGGGCGCGCTAAAGCTAAAGGAGATTTCCTATATACATGCAGAGGGGTATCCGGCGGGCGAAATGAAGCACGGGCCGATCGCCTTGATCGATAAGCAGATGCCGGTGCTCTGTCTCGTCCCCCAGGACCCGTGGCGCGATAAAATGGTTTCGCAAATCCAGCAGGCCAAGGCACGTGACGGAATAGTGATCGCAGTCGCTACTGATGGGGATGAGTTGGTAAAAGGCATGGCGGATTATGTGTTGTGGATTCCTGAAACACCCTGGATGTTGTCGCCCATCGTCACTGTGCTGCCGCTGCAACTACTCGCCTATCATATCGCGGCACTGCGCGGCCTGGACGTGGATCAACCGAGGAACCTGGCAAAATCTGTAACCGTCGAATAAGGGATCCGCATATGTAACTTCATGCAATGATTCTGTAAGGCTACGATGATAGCTTAATAAACAATCTTGCCTATAATAATTAAAACTAATCCTAACGAGTCTGGCCTTTACTACCCGGGCTCGTTTTTGCTGCCACCTAATCTTAGTGGACGAATCGCACCTTTAAAGCTGTCTTTGTAGTGCATCTTTCAAATCTGTATGGTATCGCATTGTACCCAAAATAAAGATTGTTCGTCATGTACCTGTCGTAAGCTATTCATCCAGGAGACCTCATTATGAAATTCAAAATGACCGAAAGGGGACAGGCCCTCATCCTGATCGCATTCGCGGCCATAGGTTTATTCTCTTTCACTGCATTGGCAGTGGATGGCGGCCGAAAGTTTTCCGACCGGCGTCACGCGCAGAACGCAGCCGATACTGCTGTCCTGGCGGCCGCGCTAGCCAAAGTTAGAGGCGAGAACTACACAGTCGTAGCCCAGCAACTCGCTAACGATAATGGATACAACAACGATGGTGTCACCAGCACTGTGGAAGTTCAGTTGTGCAATGAGCCCGACGTTGTGTGTCAGGGACTGCCAGCTGGGTTATCGGCAGCAGAAAAGGGAGAATACATTAAGGTCACGGTCAAATCCACGATTCCCAGCACCTTTGCGCGTGTCTTTGGTACACAAACTTTCACGAATACCACGGAAGCCATTGCTCGAGCACACTTGCCAGGTGTCTCCGCAGCTGTAAATCCACCTGGAGGAACGGTTCCACCCACTGATACTCCAGTCCCCCCTACAGACACACCTCTACCTACTGTCACGCCGGTCAGCACCACTGTCACTTACACCAGTGGCTCATTGTTCGGCAACGCGGCGCTGATCGCGACCAAAGGCGGCAATTACAACCAGTGCTTCCTGATGAACGGTGGCGCTGACGTCTATACTCACAACAGCGGAATCTATATCAACTGCAGCGGTAGTCAAGCCATATTCATGAATGGTGGCGCACATCTGGATATGGATGCCACGGGTCAGGTCGTTGGTTGCTATTTCACCAACGGTGGGGCAAGCTACGATCCGATTGCATGTGGCGTCAATGGTGGTGTCTCGCAGACGATCAATGCCAGCACGTTCTCCGGCGTGCCCACTACACAAGCACCACCCACTTGCAGTGGAAACGGCTCCATCTCAGGCAATACCTATTATCCGGGCAATTTCTCAAACATCACGATTAATAGTGGTGTCAATGTAGTCATGAACCCTGGCGTCTATTGCGTCAATGGCAATTTCAACCTGAACGGTGGTGCCACGCTAAGTGGTCCCAATGGCAAAGTCCAACTCGTGCTCCAAAACCAAAGTATCAATTTGAATGGTGGCACGACAATTGACTTCAACGACCTTGAGATCTATGGCAATAATGCCAGCTTCACACTAAACGGTGGCGCCATCTTCCGTGCAGATCGCCTGCGCTACTTCTCTACGGGCAACGGCAACTTCATCGTCAATGGTAATGCTGAAGTAACTTCTGCCAATGCATACTTCTACCTGCATGGAGGCAATATTGTCTGGAATGGCAATTCCATCCTCAATCTGCATGCCCCTCCGCAGGGAGATCCGTTTGGTGGCCTATTAATCCACAAACCCTGGTCAAACTCACAGCAAATTACATTGAATGGAGGTTCGAACATCCATCTGACAGGTACATTCATGGTTCCAGCTTCTCCGGTCATATTCAACGGCGGTGTCAACTTCGAGCTTCATAGCCAGATCATCGGCTACACATACATTGCCAATGGTGGCGGAGATGTTGATATTTACTATGTAGCCAGTGAGAACTACACAGGTAGTTACTCAGGGACAGGTGGCAGCAATCCTACTCCAATGAACCCGACTTCAACTCCACCGAGTACTCACACACCCATTCCTCCAACCGCTGGTCCAACCGACACGCCAACACCTGGTGCAAGTATTGAGCTGGTCAATTAACCTTATCCGCAGTAGTTACAGCAAGAACAACCAGCCCAAGAGCGATGCTTCCCAGCATCGCTCTTGGTTTTAATATATCGTAGTACCAAAGGGGCAGTGAGCATATCGAAGGTGTAAGTAACCTTTTGGGCAGGGAAGGCTAAAATTAGCTTGAAGGCAAAAAAGAAATCTCTCTGTGCACGAGTTGGAAACCACTCCTGCACGACAAATATGCTAGTTGAAATTTCAAGTTTGTACCTATATAATGTAGATACAAATTGGCAGGTCTGCTAGTACAAAAAGGAGTTCGCGCATGAACAGGATAAAATCCCAAAAAGGACAAGCCCTGATCCTGATTGCCTTTGCAATTGTAGGGTTGGTTGGGTTTACTGCTCTGGCTATTGATACCGGGAGAACCTTTTCTGACCGGCGTCACGCCCAAAATGCAGCGGATACAGCTTCATTGGCTGCGGCACTGGCAAAAATAAGGGCATCAGATAACCCGGATATGGCTGCTCGGAATGCCGCCGCAGAGGCCGCGGCTTTGGAACGCGCCGCCAGCAATGGCTACGATAATGACGGCACGGACAATACTGTGGAAGTCCACATCCCGCCCATTAGCGGTGAGTATTCCTGCGCGAACAGCCCATCCACCTGTGATCAATACATCCAGGTAGTCATTACTTCCTATCTGAAAACCACATTTGCGCGTGTTATCGGTAGAACTGAAATGAAAAATACTGTCGAGGCTGTGGCACGGGCAGAAGGAACTTCATCATCCACCACTGGATCGTCGAGCGACATCTTTGGCACTTCTGCGATGGTGGCTACCAAAGGCGGGGATTACTCCCAGTGTTTCCTGATGAATGGCGGCGCTTATCTCTATACACATAACAGCGGAATCTACATCAACTGCAGCCATAGTCAGGCCATATTCCTAAATGGTGGCGCCGATCTGAATATGGACTCCAATGGTCAGGTAGTCGGCTGCTTCGCCACCAACGGCGGCGCAAACTATGATCCCATTACCTGCGATGTCAATGGCGGCACCTCACAAACATTTGATGCCAGCTACTTCTCCAGTGTTCCCACAACCCAACCCCCGCCCACTTGTAGTGGAAATGGCTCTGTCTCCGGTAATACATACTCGCCAGGGAACTTCACGAACATCACGATCAACAGCGGTAACAATGTGGTGATGAATCCCGGTGTCTATTGCATTGGCGGCAGTTTCAATTTGAATAGTGGCGCTACGCTGAGTGGGCCGAATGGCAGAGTGCAACTTGTTCTGCAAAGCCAAAGCATTTTATTGAATGGCGGCACAACCATTGACTTCAACGATCTTGAGATCTATGGCAATAATGCCAGCTTCACATTAAATGGTGGCGCCATCTTCCGCGCAGATCGCCTGCGCTACTTCTCTACAGGCAGTGGTAATTTCGTCGTCAACGGTAATTCGGAAGTCACTTCCGGAAATGCATATTTCTATTTACATCAGGGCAACATCACCTGGAATGGTAATTCCATCCTAAACCTGCATGCCCCCCCACAGGGAGATCCGTTCGGCGGACTGCTGATCCATAAACCTTTCTCGAACACGAGTGGCATTACTTTGAACGGAGGTTCGGACATCCATCTGACGGGTACGTTCATGGTTCCTGGATCCCCGGTCCTATTCAATGGTGGTGTCAACTTTGAGCTTCACAGTCAAATCATTGGATATACGTTCACAGTGAACGGCAACACAGATGCCGATATCTATTTTGTGGCTAGCGAGAATTACGCTCCCCCAACCCCACCGGATGAAAGCAGTCCGGGGATTGAATTGAGCGAGTAGCATGATACGTGAACAGATACTGTAACCATTCTATTTTTCAGACGTCGTGAGTACGCATCTCTGTAACTTTTCTTCGCAGCCCTTCTCTGTAACCTTTTAATGTTACAACTTGCAAAAGCGAAAGTGATTTTGGCTGTCGTATAGTTGACGTGCTCATCCAGACTCATAATAATGGAGGTGCCTTATAAGGCGCCTCTTTTTTTTTGGAATGTTATGCAGCGAACAAAGGAGAACAAAACATGTCCAATCAATTCCGAGTATTTTTTCTTTTATCCACCATCGTCGCGGTGCTGCTCGTCAGTGCCGTAGGCACGACCAGTGTCTATGCAGACGATGGAACCACAACAGGATCGACAGAAACTGAGGTGACCAGCACTGAGGGCACCTCCAGCGCTGGAGAACAGCCTGTTGTAACAACAGAGTCATCGGACGCAGCCAGCGGGGCAAGCGTTTCAGATGAAGCAACACCCGCAGTAGAGGATCAGTCGGCAGACACAACAAGTGAGATGGACGTATCAGGCGAAACAACATCCGTAGTTGAGGAACAGTCGCCGGACGAGTCTGATGCGCAAACAGGCGTTCTGCTGGAACAAGTTCCCGATAACACTACCGTCACCGTTCTCAATGAGGATGGTGAAGCGCAACCTCTTACTTCACAAGAGTCGGTGGATGCGATTCTTGTCAGCGATCCGATCTGGTGCCCGGAGGGTCAATCCCCAACCCCAGGCGCAAATGGTTGTACCACCTCCTATGGCAGTTTCACCGACCTGCTTACCTTCCTGAAGGCCAATGAAGGCGATACCACCTATCAGCAATCCGGCACCATTTATGTGCAACAGGGTGCCTATGCGGGTGGCGAGCCAAGCATTGACTTCAACAACTATGGTTTCAACAATCTGAACCATTACGACCTGACGGTGCATGGCGGCTGGGATACAGTGGATAACAGTCTGGAACCAACAGACACGAGTCAGTTCAATGTGCCGATCATCGTTGGGACAAGTTCCAATCCCTGGGCGGGTTCGCTAACCTTCAATAATATTGGCATCAGCAATGTCTCCAATCAGACCGGTTTGACCCTGTTTTCCCAAGGCGAGATTACACTCTCGAATGTGGAAGTGAGCAATTCCCTAAGCGGAACTGATTTGAATGCCAGTGGCAATGTCAATGTACAGAACTCAAAGTTCAACAACAACAAGAAGTTTGGCGCATCGATCAATTCCGGCGGCAATGTTCAAATCACAAACAGTCAGTTCAACAACAACACGTCCAGCAAATATGATGCCTTTGGCCTGGAGGTCGACAGCCTGGGCAGTGTGACTCTTATGCAAGTGATCGCCAGCAATAATGAGAAATTCGGCGCCGCTGTCAATGCCTCAGGTCAAGTGACCGTGCTAAGCGGTGCCTTTTCCGGCAACGTATCCTATTCCTATACCAATTGCGGAAAGAGCTCCAGCAACGGCGGGTATGGTCTCGAAGTTGTCTCCAACGATAGTATTTTCCTGAATGACGTTTCTGCCACGGATAACTACCTGTTCGGCGCTCATCTGGAGGGAACAGATGTTGCCATCGTGGATGGCACCTTCAGCAACAATGGATCTGGATCGAGCCAGCATTTGACGGGCAAAGGTCTGGAAGTCGACAGCACAGCCAATGTAAGTCTTGTCAATGTGGAAGCCAACAATAATCAATTGTTCGGCGCCAACATTCAGGCAGAGGGAAATGTAAACATCACCAACGGCTTTTTCAATGGACACAAGGTTTACACCTATGGCTGCAAAGGCAAGAGTTCGGTCGCCGGCGGCGGATATGGTCTGCAGATTGTTACGGATGGCGCCATTTCCCTCTACAATGTGGAAGCCTCGGACAACTATCTCTATGGCGCTCATTTGACCGGATCCGATGTGGCCCTGACCAACGGCTTCTTCGACAATAACCAGGCAGGCCTTGACATTAAGGGTTCCAGTTCTGTCTCCCTGAGCAGCGTTGAAGCCAATGACAACCAGCAAGCCGGTGCGACAATCGCAACCCAGGGTTTTGTCTCGATCACGAACGGCTTCTTCAATGGCAATCAGGCTTATACCTCTTCCTGCAAAGGCAAGAGCTTTCAGGGCTATGGTCTGCAGGTGGTTACCACGGGTTTCGTCTCTGTGAACAACGTGACCGCCGACGACAATTATGTGTTTGGCGCTCACCTGGAAGGGACCGATGTAGCCGTTGCTTTCAGTTCTTTCAGCAGCAATGGAACTGATACATTATCAGATCATATCGGTAAAGGGCTGGAGATCGAGAGCTCTGCTGGCCAGGTTTCCCTCTATGAGGTAACGGCCAACGACAATCAGCTCTTTGGCGCCAATATCCAGGCTGATGGTGTTGTTGCCATCAATAATAGTGTTTTCTCCGGCAACATGTCCTATAGCTCATCCAACTGCAAAGGCACAACTTATGACGGTTATGGTGTGCAGGTCGTGGCCGCCGCCGATGTTTACATGGATGGTGTCGAAGCGAGTGATAACGCCCTCTTTGGTGCCTCGCTCAGCGGCTCATACGTTGAGGTGAGCAACAGTTCATTCAATTCCAACGGTTCCGGTTCTGACAAGGATCCGATCGGCAGAGGCCTAGAGGTGAAAAGTACTGGCGATGCACTGCTCGTATATGTAGAGGCAACCGACAATCAGTTATTTGGAGCAAACGTTCAAGCCGATGGTGAAGTCAATGTTCTCACCAGCCTCTTTGCGGGAAATCAGTATTACACCTATTCTCCCTGCAAAGGCAGCACGGGAGGCGGATATGGTTTGAAGGTTGTGGCCAGAGGCGATGTTCTCGTCGGTGCCACCCCTGATGATCCAGGTTTCGGTGTTGAAGCATATGACAATGGGGCCGAAGGAGTTATCGTCGAAGGAAAATCCAATGTGGACGTTGCAGACGGCTCGTTCTACGACAACGGTGCCAATGGTCTGTCTGTTACGGCGAACGGCGATGTCACCCTCGACAATCTGACCGCCAGTGGGAACGGACTGGATGGCGTGGATGTTACCGGTGTTTGCACCAATTCTGTCTCTGTAAATGGGGGCACGTTCGCAGACAATGATAAGTATGGCATCAAAGTCACCAACGCTGCACTGACCCTGGATGGCACACAGACATTTTTCAATAACCCCTCCGGCAATGTGTTCCAGAATTCCAGTGGCTGCGCCAGCAACAACGATGGCGGCAACCTCAATGGAAACGGCCACGGCAATGGATCGGGCTCTGGTCATGGCAGCAGCCACGGATGTCCATCATGGTACTATCACTACAAACGATGCCACTAGTCAAGACAAAGCTGCGCCACAGATCCTGTTCAACATTTTGACAATGCTATACTATAATAGAGGAACAGCCTAGTGCTGTTCCTCTATTTTTAGGAAACTTTTCTTATGAAAAAAACATCCTCCATTCTCTTGTGTCTAACGGCCTTGCTCGCACTCCTTGCCTCTTGTGTACCCAGCAATAGTCCAGTCACTCAGCTGGATACGTCTCTTCCACCTGCAACGGCTGTCGTCACCATCACTGACACTCCTGATCCTTGTGCACCTGAAAACATCGAAGCGGAGGTCCAAAAAATCCACATCCACATGCGCGAATTTGACGATACCTCTTCTCTGGCTGCCAGTCGTCCCAAAGAACAACTCGGGGATGCCATCGCTGACCTACAGCGGATTCGACGAGAGGCTGAAGATCAACCCGCGCCTCCCTGCCTGACCGATCTCAAGACTTATCAAGTCGCCCATATGAACACGGTCATCAATACTTTGATCGCTTTTCTGGGTGGTACCGATCAGCAGGTGGTGGATCAGGGCATTGCCTTGGCTAGACAGCAGCATGATCAGTACGCTTTGGAGCTGGCTCGCGTGCTGGGGTTGACTGTTGTCCCAGCCACTATTCTTCCCCTCGATACCGACACGCCAGCACCGTAAAGAAAACATTTTTCAGGACCAAGCCGCGTAAGGGTGGTCAGAGCGCTTCATGCGCATGGAAAGCTGATTCCGTTTGGATTAAACCCTGGAAGCATTCCAATTTTTCGGATGCTTCCAGGGCTTTTTTCTTCTCCCCCAAAAGTACCAGTCCAAATGAAAAGGTTTCAGTCCGCTTGTGAAACCTTTTCAGTCGTATATAATAGATTAATAACTGTAATTAATCTCTTACAGGAGGCTGCATAGAAAAAAAGATCTACGTTACTAATTATGATCTTCAACTTGAGAAACTGCTGCAACACTTCCATAATGCCATGGGGAAAGTAGTCAATCATTATCTATTTCGCCTAGAGCTTGACCCTGATCATACGATCCAATCAAATCAATTGTTTGTTTCGCGGCAGAGGCAGCGGAGAATGTTCATCCTTAACTAGATCATTAGAAGTGTCATCCTGTGACCATTACTCTGAAGGCATTTTTTTTTATGAATGAAGGATTTTCAGAGAAAACCAAGTTTGGAAATTTGCATATTTTCAGCTGAGATTCCCTGACAACTGTAACCTTTCTTAACCTTTGAGCAGTTGACTTAGGTTGTACGGACTTGTAAAATGGAGTGGCCGTAATAGGCAGATTTATTATCCATTTTTCAATCGAGGATAGGAGAGAAAAATGTTCAGTCGATCACGTGTATTCTTTCTTTTATTGACCATCACGGCAGTGTTAGTCGTCAGCGCGGTTGGGACGACCAGCGTATACGCCGATGATGGGACAGGAACCAGCTCAACAGCCGACACGGCTACAACCAGCACGGGCAGCGATTCTTCTGAAACCGGAGTAACGCAGCCTGCTCCTGATTCCACCGCGACGGAAAGCGTATCCCCATCTGACGATGCAACTGCCGAGGCCACCTCCACAGCCGAAGAAGCAACGCCAGTTCCAGAGGCGACCTCGACACCAGAGGAAGCTACTCCTTCAGCAGACTCTTCTGCGAACAAAGATAAGTCTTCTTCAGATGAGAAGGCTCCAATCCTGGAACAGGTGCCGGACGAAACAACCGTCACCGTGGTGGATGAACAGGGCCAGGCTCAGCCTCTCGCCTCCCAAGACTCCGCCGACGCCATCGCCACCTCCAGTGACCCGATCTGGTGCCCAGCTGGTCAGTCTCCCACTCCCGGCGAGAATGGCTGTACTCCAGCCCAATCCAGCTTTGATGACCTGCTCACCCTCCTGGATAACGATTCATCCTATCAGGGTGCCGGTACCATCTATATCCAGAAGGATACCTATACCGGTGGTGAGTCCAGCATCAACTTCAACGATCACAATCTCAACAACATCAAGAACTCCGACCTCACTGTGCATGGTGGCTGGGATACCACAGACAACAGTCTCGATCCCGCCGATACCACGCAGTTGAATGTGCCCATCATCATCGGCAGCGGCAGCAATCCCTGGGGCGGTTCACTTACCATCAGCAACATCATCATCAGCAATGTGAACAACCAGACTGGTCTCACCCTCTATTCCCAGGGCGATATCAGCCTCTCCAATGTGCAGATCACTGACTCTCAGAGTGGCGCTGATCTCAATGCCAATGGCAACGTCACCATCAAACAATCGAAATTCGAAAAGAACAAGAAAAACGGTGTGAAGATCACCACGGATGGTGCTGTCGATATTTCAGACACCAGCTTCAATAACAATGGCTCCAGCAGCAATCAGGGCCAGGGTTTGGATGTCAACAGTGGCAGCACGGTTAGCCTGGCCAGCGTGGAGGCCAACAACAACCAGCTGTTCGGTGCCAATATCCAGGCTGTGGGTCAGGTCACTGTTCGCAATAGCTTCTTCTCCGGAAACACCCTGTACAAGCAAGCCAATGGTGGCAATGGTTTGCAAGTCGTCAGCACTGACATCATCTCTTTGGAAAGTGTCACGGCTTCCAACAATTACTCAACAGGGGCTCACCTGGAAGGCTTGGACATTTCCATCTTCAGCGGCATTTTCAATGACAATGGTTCTGGTTCCAACAAGATGACTGGCAAAGGTTTGGAAGTCATCGGCCAGGGCAATACCTCCATGGACAGCGTACAAGCCAACAACAATCAGTTGTTTGGCGCCAATGTCCAGGTGGTGGGAAATGCCTCCATTACCAACAGTTTCTTCTCCGGAAATAAAGCCGCCAGCAGCGCCTATGGCTTGCAGGTCGTTTCCGCTGGTGATCTCGCCTTGAATACGGTCGAGGCCTCTGACAACTATCGCTATGGCGCCAGTCTCAGTGGTCTGGATGTCGCCATCACCACCAGCTTCTTCAACGGCAATGGTTCAGGTCAATTGAACAAAGGTGTCGGCAGGGGCCTGGATGTCCAGAGTGGAGGCACGGTCTCGCTCAATAGCATCGAGGCGAATGACAATCAGATCGCGGGCGCCACAGTGACCGCCGATGGCATTGTCTCCATCACGGGCAGCTTCTTCAATGGCAATCAGTCCTATAGCATGAGCGGCAATGACAAGAAGTTCAGTGGCTATGGATTGAAGGTGGTCACCACCAATCTGGTTTCGGTGAACGATGTGACCGCAGAACAGAATTATCTCTATGGTGCTTACCTGATTGGCACTGACACGGCAGTGGCCTTTAGTTCCTTCAGCAACAATGGCACAGACGATCAATCCGATCACATTGGTAGAGGCTTGCGGATCGAAAGTTCCGCTGGACAGGTTTCGCTCTATCAAGTGACCGCCAGCAACAACCAGGTCTTTGGCGCCAATATCACTGCCAATGGCATTGTGAACATCAATAACAGTGTCTTCAACGGCAACCAGTCCTATACCCTCGATAAATGCGATTGCAAGAACTTCGATGGCTATGGCTTGCAGGTGGTCACCACTTCCGATATTTATCTGTCTAACGTGACGGCCAATGAGAATTACACATTCGGTGCCTCTCTGACGGGTGCCTATGTGGAAGCGCTCAACAGCGTCTTCAGCATGAACAGTTCCAATGAAGATGGAAGCCCCACTGGCAAAGGTCTCAAGGTCACCAGCACCGGGAATACACTCCTCAATGCGGTTCAGGCAAATCAGAACCAGTTATTCGGAACGAAGGTCAATGCACAGGGTACTGTCACTGTGCTGGACAGTGTCTTCTCCGGAAATGTTGAATATGGCGCGGACTGCAAGGGAACCGTTGGCGGCGGCTATGGTTTGAAGGTTATCTCCACCGGTGACATCCTGCTCGGCCCGGATGCACTGGGAACCAGTGTGGAAGCACAGGACAACGGTGCCAGTGGCGTGGTCTTAAGCACGGATGCGAACATTCAAATCCTGGGCGGCGATTACAGCAACAACGGTGTGGCTCAGGAGGCCTCTGGGTTGTTCATCGCCAGTGCAGATTCGGTATCCCTGACCGATGTTACTGCTTCCAACAACACCAACAATGGCGCCCGGATTTGTGCCAATGTCGTCCTGGTGACTGACAGCACTTTTGCGACCAACAATAACTATGGTCTCAGTGTGATCACTGACTCCTTTACCCAGGATGGCAATACCTACACGGATAATGGGGCCGGTAGCTTCTTCCAGGGTTCAGGTGTCTGTATCCCGCTTACCACCACCAACAATGGTGGACACAATGGTGGCAATAACGAGTGCTGGTGCGTAAAGCCCTCTGATGCCCCGGATGTCAATGAGCCTGGTAACTAATACCATCCCGTAATTCTGCAAAAAGAGGAACAGCCATTCTGCTGTTCCTCTTTTTTCTTGCAGAAGGATCCTGTAAAAAAACTTCCTACTGATGATTTTCTTCTCCAACCTCTACGCGATATAATGTCGCCCAATCTCATCTGACGTAGAGGAACCTCTTATGCGCCCCGATTGGGACTCTTATTTCATGAAGATCGCCTATGCAGTCTCCGAACGCAGCACCTGTGACCGCGCCCCGGTCGGCTGCGTGCTGGTGTTGGATAAACGCATCCTGACGACAGGTTTCAACGGTTCACCTGCCGGGCAGGCACATTGTGATGAAGTCGGTCACCTGCTGGTGGATGGACATTGCGTGCGCACCATCCATGCAGAGACCAACGCCATCATCCAGGCCGCCTTGCATGGCGTCTCCACCAAGGGCGCGATCTGCTATGTCACTCATTTGCCCTGTATCAATTGCACCAAGGCCCTGATCAATGCTGGTATCTCCCGCATTGTTTACCACATCACCTATCGTGCAGATGAAAATGCCTTGGATTTTCTCAAAGCCGCCAATATAGAACTCGATCAGTTAGAATTGAACTAAACCACCTAAAAGAGGTTATATAGAAAAAGCCGCGCAATGAAGCACGGCTTTTTAAGATACAGCAAAATGTATTATTCACTTGGAATGACGAGCCAGAGCAGAGTATAGATCAGCAAGCCCGGCACGCCGCCCGGAATAAAGGCAATGATCATCGCTAAACGGAACCAGAACGCGCTGATGCCGAAGAATTCCGCCAATCCACCGCAGACACCCGCCACCACGCGATTCCGGCGTGAACGGCGCAGTGCTTGTTTTTGATGTGTAGTCATTTTCAATCTCCTATTGGTACTTTTGATAATATGTACGCAACGATCCTGGAAAAGTAGCATGGAATTTGCACTCACGGGTAAAATGGAAGCACAAACTACCCACGTGGTATAAAGCACCTTGATAGCATGCCTTATTCAAACAATGTACGACCTGCATCCCGCAAATCACTTGCTGACATAACCCCTATCCCCTTCTGGCTGGACGACCCGCTTCGCCCTACGCCTGCGCCTGCTCTTACCAAAGAGACAGCTACTGACCTCCTGATCATTGGCGCCGGCTTCTCCGGCCTGTGGACCGCCCTGCTCGCCAAGCAGGAAGAACCTGCGCGCGATGTGATCGTGCTGGAAGCCAGCCAGGTCGCCATTGGCGCCACTGGCCGCAACGGCGGCTTCATGGACTCATCCATCACCCATGGCTTCAGCAACGGCCTCTCACGCTGGCCCGGCGAACTTCCAAATTTGCTTGCCCTGGGAATTCAAAATCTCAAAGAGATCGAAGAGACTCTCACCCGCTACAACATCGACTGTGACTACATCCGTACCGGCGATATCGACATGGCAACCGATCCACATCACATCCAGGAGATGCAGGAGGAACTGGGGATTGCTGCCCCCTATCAAACGAACTTTAAGTTTCTGGATCGAGAACAGGTACAGGCGATTGTCAAATCTCCCATTTTTATCGCAGGCTTGAGGCGACCCGATACGTCACTGGTCAATCCAGCGCAGCTTGCCTGGGGATTGCGAAAAGTTTGTCTCGAGCTTGGCGTACAGTTGTATGAAAATTCCCCGGTGACAAAGCTGGAGGAAGATAACAAGTACGTGCTTGCCCACACACAACATGGACGCGTACGCGCCGCGCATCTGGCGCTTGCCACCAATGCCTTTCCACCATTGTTAAAAGTCTCTCATCTTATGTTGTCCCTGTTTATGACTATGCTTTGATGACCGAACCGCTTACACCCTCGCAACGTGAATCCATAGGCTGGCATGGACGTGAGGGTGTAAGCGACGCCAGCCGTCAGTTTCATTATACGCGCACCACCGCCGATGGACGGATTCTTTTCGGTGGCTATGATGCAGTCTATTATTGGAACAACGGCTTTGGACCACGCTTTGAACAATCTGTATTGATGTTTGGAAGATTGGCCGAACATTTCTTCCAGGTCTTTCCGCAACTCGAAGGGCTGCGTTTTACCCATGCCTGGGGCGGCGCCATCGACACTTGCTCGCGCTTCAGTCCCTTTTGGGGAACGGCACATCACGGCAAGACGGCCTACTCCATGGGTTTCACCGGTTTGGGCGTGGGAGCCACGCGCTTCGGTGCGAATGTCATGCTCGATATTCTTTATCACCGGAAAAGCCCGCGCAGGGATCTGGAGTTTGTTCGAACCAAGCCACTTCCCTTCCCACCTGAACCGTTCCGCTCGCTGGGGATTCATCTCACGCGCTGGTCCATGGAACGCGTGGACCGCAAGGGCGGACGCGAGAATCTCTGGCTACGCGCCATGGATTGGCTCGGGCTGGGTTTCGATAGTTAAGCGGAAGCAACCTGCGGCTGAGTCCGAAGCGGTCCTTCATCCAGGGAAACTTTTATCTCCTGAAATCCGTCCTACCAAGTATTCAGGAGATGAAACATGAATAAAAGAATTCTTATTGTTTCCATTCTTCTTGCGCTCGCCGCCAGCGCATGTGGTTCAATAACGATATCAACTTTACCCGCGGCTGTCGCCACGCAGGAAACGCATCCTATCGCTGCGACGGAACTTCCAGTGCAGCCTGAAAAAACCAGCGAAAACTCAACCGCATGGAAAGAAGTGCGTGATCCACGCTACGGTTTCGGGCTGGCGGTGCCCTGCTGGTGGCCTGTGGATCCGCTCCCCACAGAAGGCCTCGGCGGCGTGATGACCGTCAAGAATTATGATGAAGCCTATTTCAACGCACATTCCAACAAGGGCTACTGGAATTGGCCGAACGGCGCCTTGAAGGTGGATGTGGTGGTCATGGAAGGCGTTGATCCTGCCAAATCAGACGCAGATGCCTATATGCAATTTGCCGATCCAACCATGACTGGCCTGGTCTCGGCTGAGTCGGGACAATTTGGCGCTCATACCGCGACCGTAGTGACGCTTTCCAATTTGGTCAACACCGATGATCCAAATACCAAAATGTTTGTTTTCCGTCTTACACCGGGCACATTGTTGCTGGTTGCTCCGATTCCCCAAACCATTATTGACACTCCTGATTTTCAAGCGCTGCTCGCCTCCGTCGTCTTGACGCCCGACGAACCAGTTGCTCTTCCCACCATTACCCCCAAGCCGGCCTTGATCGACGCTGCCTGCGCCACAGGATAATTATCGAATCAGAAACACATAAGGACAAACGCAACTCCTTTGTGTTTCTGATTTTGCTTCCTTCGCCACGGGTTGGGAGACGAATTGCGAAAGCAGCCTGGTATCCATTTCGCACAATTCAGGGTGCATTGCAATAATGGCGGCATACGGACAATGACCAAATAAGATCCGTGGGCCTTTCGCGCCGGCCTCCCAACGGGCATGATAATTCATCTGGTTTAGTTTTTCGATGACCAGATTGAGTCTTTTTGCGATCGGCTGACTCGCAGGATTTGCCTCCCCGATAATATGTTTTGCCACCGCCTCCATTTTTAGGCTCGATCCTGCCTCCGCTAAAAGGGCCTCCGCCAACGCGGAGAGGTTATCGCCCAACGCGGCTTGAGGGAGCGCGTAAACCTTCTCAGGCCGTCCCCTCCCCTCGCGCTCCTGGGCTGGAGCCATCTCCAGGCGACCATCTGCCGCTAGCACCCGCAGGTGATGCCGCACTGTTGCCGGGGACATCTTTGTCGCGCGGGCGATCTCACGGGCTGAGGCCCTGCGCGACTTATTGAAATACCCAAGAACTTTCTGCCGTGCTGTTGTCATAACCGTACAGTGATTATACTCACTTCTTAATTTTATATAAATATTTTTACATAATTCCGTTGACTTTCAGACTTCGAGGAGTATAATCACAAATTGTGATATTTAGCACCTTATTTTTTCGCGTTTCCGAAACGAGAACCTAACCGGATGAACGCAACTACGGCAACGATGGAATTCCAAAACTACATCAACGGCCAGTGGCTGGCAGGAAAAAACAGGTTCCGAACCATCAATCCTGCCAATGAGGAATTGGTGGCCGATATTGCACAGGCCGAAGTCTCCGATGTAGAGGTCGCGGTTCAAGCCGCCACAGCCGCTTTCCAATCCTGGCGGTTGCTCCCTGCTCCGCTGCGTGGAGAGATCCTCTTCAAAGTCGGCGACCTGCTCAAGCAGAAAAAGGAAGAACTTGCACAACTGCTTACACGCGACATGGGTAAAGTGATCGCTGAAGCGCGCGGCGATGTGCAGGAAGCCATCGACATGGCCTACTTCATGGGCGGTGAGGGACGTCGTCTGCTCGGCTACACCGCGCCCGTGGAGATGCCAAATAAATTTGGCATGGCCGTGCGTGACCCGGCTGGCGTTGTCGGATTGATCACACCCTGGAATTTCCCCATCGCTGTCCCTTCGTGGAAGATCTTTCCCGCATTGGTCGCGGGTAATACGATTATCTGGAAACCCTCTGCGGAGACTCCGGCCATCTCCGCCGCATTCGTAAGCGTATTCGAAGAAGCAGGTTTACCGGCGGGTGTATTCAACTTGTTACTCGCACCCGGCGCGGAAATCGGAAAAGCTCTGGTGGATCATCCCAGGGTGCGCGTGATTTCGTTCACCGGCTCGACCGCCACGGGACGCGCGATCGCTGAAGCCGCAGCGCGCTCGAATAAGAAAGTCTCGCTGGAGATGGGCGGCAAAAATGCCATCATTGTGTTGGATGACGCCAATATCGAACTCGTCACGGATGCAACCCTCTGGGCAGCTTTCGGCACCGCAGGGCAACGCTGTACAGCCGCAAGCAGATTAATCGTACAAAAAGGCATCGCGGGCAAAGTCAAAGAGTCGTTGGTTGAGAGAACCAAGCAACTCAAACTCGGTGATGGCCTCGATCCCAAAGTGGATGTTGGCCCGGTGATCAACAGGCCCGCGCTCGAACGAATCCACAGCTACGTACAGATTGGACAAAAAGAAGGCGCCCGCCTCTTGATCGGCGGCAATATCGCCTCCGCTTCCGAGATCATCCGTTTATCTGCTTCATCTTCCGTGCATTCATTGCCATCCGTTGCCCCATCCGCGCATCCGCTAGAATCCATTGTTTCATCCGTTGATAAAGGCTTCTTCTACGCGCCAACTCTGTTTGACGGAGTCGTGCCCGGATCCACATTGGAGGCGGAGGAAGTATTTGGTCCGGTGTTGTCGATCATCGAAGTGGACTCGCTCGAAGAAGCCATCGCAGTCAATAATCGTTCGCAGTATGGCTTATCCACTTCGATCTTTACCCAGGATGTGAACCGCGCCTTCACCGCCATGCGCGATATCTTCACCGGCCTGGTTTACATCAATCATGGCACAACGGGCGCAGAAATTCAATTCCCGTTTGGTGGCGTGCGCGGCACCGGCAACGGACATCGCGAAGCTGGGCAGGCCGCATTGGAAGTCTTCACCGAATGGAAATCCATTTACGTGGATTACTCAGGCAAGCTGCAACGCGCCCAGATCGATAATAGAGATGAATAACCCCGCTGGTAGAGTAGCTGCGAAGCGGCATACACTTGCACCGCACGCAAGTGCAGGTGTCGAAACCAGTGATAACCAGTAAACATAAAATTGGAAGACCGTTTGAAACAAAATGACCTTAACCTGGGAATCTTCCTACGCCATCGCCATGGAGTTACGCAGGCAGCACAAAGAGGCGAACATCGAAGAGCTGACACTGCAGCAAATCTACGACTGGACGACGCAACTATCGGAATTTGAGGATGATCCTTCGCTAGCGAATGACGAAATCCTTTACGCAATTTACCAAGAATGGTTCGAGGAGAACATCAATGGATAATGAAAAACTGAATTTGCCTGGATACGACATCCCCGAAGATATCCAGAATGTGGTCTCGGTCACCACATTAGACCGGATTTACAACTGGGGACGGCGTTGGTCGGTTTGGCCACTCATGTTCGGTCTGGCCTGCTGCGCCATCGAAATGATCGTGGCCCAGACTGCCCGTTATGATCTCGCCCGCTTCGGCATGGAGGTGATGCGTCCTTCCCCGCGTCAAGCGGACCTGATGCTGGTTGCCGGCACCGTAACCAAGAAAATGGCACCTGCCATCGTGCGCCTTTATAATCAAATGCCTGAGCCGAAATATGTGGTCGCCATGGGTGCCTGTGCTTCCAGCGGCGGTCCTTTCAAGGAAGGCTATAACGTGGTGGCGGGTATCGATAAATTCCTGCCGGTGGATGTTTATGTCCCTGGTTGCCCTCCCACTCCACAAGCGCTTATCGCCGGACTGATGAAATTGCAGGAAAAGATCGATAAGGAATTGATCAGAAAAGTGCGCTGGTATCGCAAAGGCGCCGACACAGTCGCCATCCCGGAACCCATCCTGGGACCCGATTTGATCGATCCACGCCGCGATGCAGAGATCAAAGCCGCTGCCGCGACCGCCAAGGAAGGTGCATGATGACTGCTCCGGTTCAAACCTCCACCTCTGACTTGGGCACTCGTTTCCCAGATCTGGTCACTGCGGATGGCCGCGCCAATTATGCAGGCTGGATCGTTCCCAAAGAGAATCTCGTAGAAGTCGCCACGGCCTTGCGCGATGAATTCGGCTACGATCTTCTTTCCTCTGTCACGGCGGTCGATTATCTTCCAGATAACAAGATGGAGGTGGTCTATCACGCCTATAAAACCACCGGCGGCCCCGGTCTGGTCTTCAAGGTCCAGGTGCCGCGCGAAGACCCGATCGAAGTGCCATCCCTGATCGATATCTGGCCTGGCGTGGATCTCCAGGAACGCGAAGCCTGGGATTTGTTCGGTATTCGCTTCACCGGCCATCCAGATTTGCGGCGCATCCTGATGTGGGAGGGCTTTGAGGGCCATCCCATGCGCAAGGATTGGAAAGAGGGTTTCTACGAGGAAGATAACAAACCCTTCAAAAGCCGCTGGCCGGATGGAAACTTTTATATGGCCGAGGAAAAAATCCATACAAGGATAATCTGAACTTCCCGCAGGATTTTGATCCCGAAAAATGGATTCCAGAAGGCGATGCCATGTTGTATGGCTCCCTCGCCCGTTATACGATCAAGAACGAAGGCGGCTTGAGCACCGACCGCATCGTGGTCAATTTTGGGCCGCAGCATCCCTCCACACACGGTGTGTTCCGCGCCGCGCTCACCGTGGAAGGAGAAACGATCATGGGCCTCAAGCCCGTGCTTGGCTATCTGCATCGCAATCATGACAAGATCGGCGAGCGCAATACCTTCCTGCAAAATATGCCTTATACCGACCGTCTCGATTACTTCAATTCGATGGCGAACAATTTCGGTTATGCCCTGGCGGTTGAAAAACTGATGAATATTCCGGTGGCGGAACGAGCGGATTACATCCGCGTCATCATGGCGGAACTTACCCGCGTGCAGAACCATCTGGTCTTCATTGGCAACCTGCTCAATGATCTGGGCGCCATGTATACGCCGGCGCTCTACGCTTTCGAAGAACGCGAGCTGATCCTCGATATCTTCGAAGCTGTCTCGGGTGCGCGCATGATGTGCAACTACTTCCGCTTCGGTGGTGTGGTGCGCGATGTGCCCGATGATGTCATGCAGAAGATCAAAGATCTGGTCCACGAACGTCTGCCGGCAAAAACCGAGGAAATGGATCGCTTCCTGACGGAGAACGAAGTCTTGGTCTCGCGTTTGAAGGGCATTCACGTGATCGACGGTGAAACCGCCATCCGTTATTCGGTGACCGGACCCGTCCTGCGCGCGGCGGGCGTGCCGTACGATATCCGTCGTGCCGACCCTTATAGCGTCTACGAACGTTTTGAGTTCGATGTAGCCATGCGTCAGAATGGCGACCTGTACGATAACTATCTGATCCGCCTGGATGAGATCTGGCAGTCTTTACGGATCTTGCAGCAGGCCATCAAGCAAATTCCTCAGGGGCCGGTCAATTCCCAGAAACCGCAGTATCAGGTTCGGGTTCCCGCAGGTGAAGCGTATGGTCGTATCGAATCCCCAAAGGGTGAACTTGGCTACTACGTTGTCTCGACCGGGAAACCGAATCCCTGGCGCTATCACGTGCGAGCCCCATCATTCGTCAACATTACTCCACTCGAACAGATGTGCATCGGCACAAAGATTGCGGATTTCGTGGCATTGTTTGGTGTCCTTGATGTGGTGATGGGCGAAGTGGATCGCTAAAGGAGAAAACATGTACGGAAAAGGTATTCTTAAAGGATTGAGCGTCACCTGGAAGCGATTCTGGGATACGTATATCGATGACCTGGCCTGGCTGTTGCGCGGCAAGAAGCGCTACTACTCTGAAGAGGGCATCAAACATCGTTCGAGCAAGGATACAAAAGGCATCTTCACCATTCAGTATCCTGAAGAAAGATTGATCACACCCGAGGAAGCGCGTTATCTTCCATTCCTGGTGTATGATGAAGGCCCGGACGGTAAGAAGGAACAACGCTGCACCTCCTGTGGCATTTGTGCGAAGGTTTGCCCGCCGCAATGCATCTGGATCGTTCGATCAAACGACCCGCAAACTGGTCGCCCGATCCCGGAACCGACCGAGTTCTACATCGACGCGGACATCTGCATGAACTGTGGCTTCTGCGCCGAGTATTGCCCCTTCGACGCCATCATCATGGATCACGACTTTGAAATCGCGTCGTACACGCGCAACATTTACAACATGGAAAAACTGCTGAAGCCGGCCTCCTATTATCAGGCCATCCGCCCGCTAAACTATAAGATCAATGATGATGAACGCAAGGCAAAGGAAGCCGCCAAAGCTGCCAAAGCCGCTGCCAAGGCCGCCGCATAGTTCGTCAAGGCGAGAAGTGCCGCCTTGAGCACCAACGACGAAGCAATCTCTTAAAAAACTATCTGCTCGTGATGATATGGAAAACACTGGTAAAACCTAATGACTGAAAAAATTTCAAAAGAAGCAGTCCTCGCTGCATTGAGCAAAGTGCAGGAACCTGAATTACATCAGGATCTTGTCACGCTCAACATGATCCGCGAATTACAGATTCAAGATGACAAGGTCTCATTCACCGTGATGTTGACCACGCCAGCCTGCCCGCTGCGTACCCAGATCGAAAAGGAAGCGCGACAGGCTGTACTATCCGTTGCAGGCGTCAAATCCGTTGACCTCAAATTGGATTCAGATGTTCCCAACGACGGGCGCATGCGCGGGCTGGTCAGTATGCCCATCCGCAATGCCATCGCCGTCGGTTCCGGCAAAGGCGGCGTTGGCAAATCCACTGTCTCCGTTAATCTGGCGGTCGCGCTGGCACAGAGTGGTGCGCGCGTCGGTCTCATGGACGCGGATATCTACGGCCCCAACGTCCCGACCATGCTCGGCGTGGACAAACTTCCGCCGCCGCAGGGCCAACGCCTGATCCCCGCTCAAGCCTACGACATCAAGATGATCTCGATGGGCTTGCTCGTCAAACCCGGACAACCACTGATCTGGCGTGGGCCGATGCTCAACTCCGCCATCCGTCAATTCCTGGGCGATGTGGAATGGGGCGAGCTTGATTATTTGATCATCGATCTTCCGCCCGGCACAGGCGATGCCTCGCTTTCACTGGCGCAGGCCCTGCCCTTGAGCGGCGCGGTGATCGTGACTTTCCCGCAACTGGTTTCGCTCGAAGATGCCAGCCGCGGCTTGAACATGTTCCGCACCCTGGAAGTGCCCATCCTGGGCATCGTCGAGAACATGTCCTATCTCGATCTGCCTGACGGCACCCGCATGGATATCTTCGGCTCAGGTGGCGGCGAGCAACTGGCTCAGGCCACGCAGACTAATTTCCTGGGGAAAATTCCGATCGATCAGAATGTGCGCATCGGTGGCGACAGCGGCAAACCGATTTTAGTATCCTATCCCGATTCACCTGTGGCAAACGCCCTGCGTGAGATCGCCCAAAAATTGGCCGCGCAAGTCAGCGTAGCAGCGTTGAGCGCCAGGAATGAAATGCCGATCAATATAGTGGAATAGGATTTGGAAATTGAGAGACCTGATAGGACAAATTCCTATCAGGTCTTTTTTAATGCTTCCGTCATTGCGAGGGAGGCTGATGGTCGAGTGCGGCGCCTGGGCGCCATGTATCGAGACCTGGTCCGACGAAGCAATCTCCTCATCTGGGGTGGGATTGCGATTGCCTTGCCCTATTTAGCCCATAAAATAAGTTGTTAAATTTTTCATTTCAGGTACGCTTATTCTTAATCTTATTATCCAACAAGGTATAATCAGTAACACACGAGGGAAACATACTTATGCGTAGGAGAGAAAATGAATATCAGTCAGATTTCTTTTCAGGGGAAACATACTGCTCCCGCCGCTTACATCTCCGACAATATGGATATTGAGAAAGCCATTACAGAACTGCACATTCCACCTCCAAAGTCTGTGATCGTATTGGTGGGCGGCGCAGGCGGAATCGGATTCATGGATAAGTTTCCCATGCGCAAAGCGATCAGTATCGTCGCCCAATTGGCGGAGGCGACTCACTCCATTGTGATCGACGGTGGTACACAGGCCGGCATCATGACCGAAATCGGTAAACAGCGAAAGAAGAATAAATTTTCCTTTCCGCTGATCGGTGTGGTCTTCGACAGCTTGATGATGAAGGAAGAGCCCAGTTCTGTCTTAGATCCAAATCATACGCATTTCTTCTTCATTCCAGGTGATAATTGGGGAGATGAATCAGCATGGATCTCGAAGATCGCCACCAGCCTCGCTGGAGATCACAAATCCATCACGATTCTCGTCAACGGCGGCAATATCTCCCGAACCGACGTGGAATACAGCATCCTGGAAGACCGTCCGGCCTTCGTCATGCGCGGCACCGGACGATTGGCAAATGAGATCACACTGCAGAACAAGATCGTCGCCATCGATATTTCCCAAAAGCCTGAGGACATTCTGGAATTCTTGAAGATCAAACTCACATAATTTATTTCCCTGGAGAATTCTACAATTTACGATTCGTTGAAGGAAAAAGCGGATACTCTCACGCGCCATCACTCGATTTTCTTCAGGCTATAATGGCGGGAAAACTAATAAGAAGAGGCAAACATATAGCTTATGGAATTCTACTTCATTCGTCACGGGCAATCACAAAACAATGCAAACTGGAATAATCCGGATTATGAAGAAAGTCCCGACCCTGCACTAACAGAGCTCGGGGTTGCACAGGTCAACATCCTGGCAAAATTTCTACAGAAGAATCGCACCATCAGAAACGAACAGGATTGGAATATTCAAAATCGCTACGGCTTTGGTTTCACTCACATTTACACCAGCATGATGGAGCGAGCCGTGTACACTGCCGCGCCCATTGCGAAGGCGCTGGAAATTCCGCTGGTGGTATGGAAGGAAATCCATGAGGAGGGCGGCATCTTCAGCCGCGAGGACAAGCGAAGCAGTCCTGCGGATAAATCCAAGGTGATGGGTTTACCCGGCAGGCCGCGTTCGTTCTTTGTTCAAAACTTCCCGGCGCTCACCCTTCCCGAGGAATTGGATGAACTCGGCTGGTGGAATCGTCCCTTCGAAACCGAAGCGGAGCGCCAGCCCCGCGCCGATCAGGTCTTCGCCGATCTGCTGGCTCGTCATCGCGATCAGGAGGGACAGCCGCAACATCGAGTTGCCTTTGTCAGTCACGGGGGTTTTTTCATGCGCCTGCTGTCCGCCATCCTCAAACTGCCCTGGCGACAGGCCTCACACGATCTGAGGTCCTGGTTCGTGCTCAATAATTGCGCCATCAGTCGCTTCGACATTCACGGAAATGAGATCACGGTTGCCTATCTCAATCGTACGGATTACCTGCCCGATCATTTAATAACATGATAATTACCACTCATTGTGGGTGGGAGTATCTAATTTCACGGTGATAAAGGGCTATGTCACACCAAGCGAAGCGAAGTGTCTCCCGAGAATTTCAGCCGATTGGCTGAGATTCTCGGGATTCTACACTCCCTTTGGTCGTTCAGAAGGACATGATCATTTTGATGTTAGATACTCTTTGTGGGTCAGGTCACCCATTTGGGTACTTAAGGTACGGTATAATTCATCTTATGAATCAAAATATTATCGGTGTACGTTTTACGAAAATCGGTAAGATTTACCATTTCGAATTCCAGCACTATCCCCGATGTGGGAGTCGGTGAGCACGTCATTGTAGATACATCCCGTGGCAGGCATCTGGGCGAAGTCGTCCAACTCTTGCAGGAAACGCCCGGAAAACCGGAAGGCGGCTGGAGGTCCGTGGAAAGACGCGCCACGCCCCGGGATCTGTTGTTGCTCCAATCCTGGCAGTCCCAACAGACCGAAGCGATGATCAATTGCCGCGCCCGCGCCTCCGAATTGCAGCTCGAGGGCGTCAAGATCGTGGCGGCTGAATACAACTACGATGGTTCGCGTCTCGCCTTCCTCTTCAGCACTGAGAGCGAAGAGAAAGTTGATCTGAAGTCGCTTAAGAAGGATATGCAAAATCTTTATCAGACCACTCACATCGAGCTGCGGCAGATCGGTCCGCGCGACGTGGCCAAGATCATCGGTGGCATGGGCGCCTGTGGCCTGGAAAAGCGCTGCTGCTCCATGTTCCTGACGGAGTTCAGTCCGATCTCCATCAAGATGGCCAAGGAACAGGGCATTTCGCTCACGCCGAATGAGATCACCGGCATGTGCGGACGTTTGCGCTGTTGTCTGATCTATGAATACGAGCAGTACGTGGAGGCTCGCAAGAAACTTCCCAAACGCAACAAGCGTGTCGTTACGCCAAAGGGCGAAGGCAAGGTGGTGGACATCCTGCCGATGAGCAACCAGATCACGGTGCTGCTCGAAAACGAGGAAGGCAAGCGCTTCACGGAAACATTCGAGCGCAAAGATATTCAACCCTGGGATGAACTGGAAGCCTTGCGACGCAAATCCGAAGCCCCGTGCGATCGTCACGACGGTGGTGGCTGCACCTGCGGCAAAGCCCGCAAAAACAACTCCAACTGACATTCTCGCGTAAAGCAGCATTGGCGGAGATTTTTTTGGAACTCCGTCCTGGACGCGCCTCTTTGGCGAAGACTTCTTCCGCCTCATAAATTTTATCTTCGAACGGAACACGCCTCATGGAACAAGCTGACATCTGGGACTCCCCCCAAAACATTCTCGTCATCCTGGCCCACCCCGACGACCCGGAATTCTTCTGCGGTGCGACTCTGGCCAAATGGGCCCGCGCCGGACATCACATCATGTACGTGCTGCTCACCTGTGGTGATAAGGGATTCAACCCCGCCACTCAACCGGACATGACTCCCGAAAAGTTGTGCGCGCTGCGGCACGAGGAACAGGCCCAGGCGGCGAAGGTGATCGGCGCCGAATCCGTTCACATGATGGATCACCCCGACGGCTACCTCGTCCCGGATTTGGCTCTGCGTCGCGAAGTCGTCCGCGAGATTCGCCGTCATAAGCCCGATATCCTCGTCACCTGCGATCCGCAAAATTTGTTTGCCACCTACGGCATCAATCATCCCGATCATCGTGCCGCGGGACAGGTGGTGATCGACGCTGTCTTCCCCGCCGCGGGCAATCTGGTTTACTTCCCGGAATTACTGGCGGAAGGCTTCCAGCCACACACGCCGAAGGAAGTTTGGTGCTCACTCACCCAGCAACCCACCACGACCGTGGACGTCACTGAAACCTGGCAAATCAAACTGCAAGCCATTCTCAAACACACCACCCAGGTGCAGGACGCCGAGAAACTGGTCGAACGTTTCAAGTCGCGCCACACCGACGACAGCACGGATGAGAATCCCAGGTATGAAGAAAGCTTCAAGGTTGTGAAATATAAGTAATTTGCTCCAGCCGCCGTCCTCGGCGGCATTTTTTATAAAATGAACATCGTCAATCTTGGCTACCAATCTACCCATTACTATGCCATCCAGATCAAGGATGGCTTTCTGTTGTTCGATTGCGGCTGGCCCGGAACCTTACCTCAATTCACCGTAGAGTTCAAACGCAAAGGGATCCCTCTTCAGGGAATCAAATTTATCCTTGTTTCGCATTTTCATCCTGACCACGCCGGCCTCGTGGAAGAATTCAAAAAACTCGGCGCAAAGATGCTGCTCGTGGAAAGTCAGATAGGCTTTCCCGACCAACTCAATGATTTTTTGAAGACAAAAAACTTCTCTGAATTTAGTATCACCGAAGAAAATAACCTCCCTTTGAAATTTGAAGATAGCCGAAAATTTCTCGACGCGCTGGGCTTGAACGGCGAGATCATCCCCACACCCGGCCACAGCGACGACAGTGTGACTCTCATCCTCGACGAAGGCTTTGCCTTCACTGGTGATTTATCCCCGCGTTTCATGGTATCCGAAGAAGATCAAATCACCAAAGCCAGTTGGGACAAAATTTACCAGCACAAGATCACCAGGATCTTGCCCGCGCACGGAAGAGGATAGAGAAAAGAATTATGCTTTGCATCGCGTTTTCACTCGAAGGCGGTCTCCCCCGACACCCTGCGCCGGCGCGGTGTGACTGCCGGGTTTTACAGGTCACACTGCTGGGTCGCAGACCCCGCGTGAGCATGGGGTAACAAGGGTGTTCCTCTTCTACACCCGATTTTTATACGCCCGCATCGCAAAGACATAAGCCACCAGCATGATCCCAACACACCACGCCAGCGCAACCCAAATGTCATTGCCCGCGGGCTGGTCGGCGAGCAGAGAACGTATCGCATCGACAATGAAGGTAACCGGTTGATTTTCAGCAAAAGCACGGACGACTGGCGGCATCGATTCGGTGGGCACAAACGCCGAACTGATAAATGGCAGGAAGATAAGCGGGTACGAAAAGGCGCCTGCGCCGTCCACCGATTTTGCAGACAGTCCGGCAATCGCCGCGATCCAGGTTAGGGCCAGTGTAAACAGGGTGAGGATACCGGCCACAGCCAGCCATGACAATACGCCTGCCGACGAGCGGAAGCCCATCATGAGCGCCACAAGGATGATCACGAGGACCGAAATCGCATTGGATACCAGGGAGGTCAGCACATGCCCCCATAGCGCGGCCGAACGCGCAATCGGCATGGAGTGGAACCGTTCGAAGATGCCTCTTTGCATATCCATAAACAGACGGTAAGCCGTATAGGCGATGCCGCTTGCAATCGCAATCAACAGGATGCCGGGCAGTAGATAATTTACATAGTTATCTGTGCCGGTTTGAATGGCACCGCCGAACACGTAGACAAACAGCAGCATAAACGCAATCGGCATGATGGTGACCGTAATAATGGTGTCCATGCTGCGGAAAATATGGCGCATGGAACGTCCAAGCATAACGTTCATATCGCTTGCTTCGCGAAAGTATTTATTCATTGTACCTTTACCTCTTTCTTACCAATGATTGCCAGGAAGATCTCCTGCAAACTCGGCTGTTTTTCCACATACTCCACCTTTGCGGGTGGGAACAACTTTTTCAGTTCCGCGAGCGTGCCGTTGGCGATAATCCTGCCCTCATGCAGAATGGCAATTCGATCGGCAAGCTGTTCGGCCTCATCCAGATACTGCGTGGTCAGGAATACCGTCGTGCCATTCGCAGCAAGCTCTTTGACCGTCTTCCAAACCTCGAGGCGCGCCTCAGGGTCAAGCCCAGTGGTCGGCTCGTCGAGGAAGATGAGCTGCGGTTTCCCGACAAGACTCATGGCGATGTCGAGTCGGCGGCGCATCCCGCCCGAATAGGTGGAAACCCTGCGGTCGGCGGCCCCGGTCAGGCCGAAGCGGTGCAGTAACTCGTCCGCGACCGGACGCGGATTTTTGAGGTGCCACAGCCTGGCGATCATGACCAGGTTTTCCCACCCGGTCAAGATCTCGTCCACGGCGGCGAATTGCCCGGTCAGGCTGATCGACTGGCGCACATCATCCGGCTTTGTCGCCACGTCGAAGCCGTTGACAGTGGCAGTTCCGCCATCTGGTTTGAGTAGCGTGGTGAGGATTTTAATGATCGTTGTCTTGCCCGCGCCGTTGGAGCCGAGCAGGGCGAAGATACTGCCCCTTTTCACCTCAAAATCCACACCCATCAGAACCTGAAGTTTCTCGTAGGACTTTTGCAGCCCCTTCACCTGGATTGCTTCGTTTTGCATATTCTTGATTCCTCATATAACAGTAACCTTTGATAAATCGGCTTCCATGCCTTTGAGTGCGGCATAGGTGAGCTTATCCATCGTCGCGCCGTCAAAACAGATCGTTTTGATGGCCCGATAATATTTCTTAGACCAGCTATGCCAGGTCCAGGCCGCATGGAAAGACACATTTTTGAGCGTCGCCCCCTTAAACGTAGCTCCGTTCAGTGCTGCCTCGTCAAACTTGACGCCGATAAAGGTCTGTCTGTCAAAACAGACCTCGCGCAGGTCGCATTGATTGAAGTCTACGCCGTTAAAGGAACAGCTTTCAAAGGTTGTTTTTCTAAGGTCGGTCTGGTTAAACTTGACATTGGTCAGTTTTGCACCGATGAATTTTGCTCCGTCCAATCCCGACGTGCTGAAGTTAGTTCGTACCAGGATGGATCTTATGAAGCTCGCGTCCCTAAGATCATTGGCAAACATGTTGCAGTCGGTCAGATTTGTCCCGTTAAAATTCGCTTCACGTATATCACTAGCCTTAAATGAGCTGCCGGTCAGATCCGCGCCTGAAAAGTTTGAGCCGCGCAGCGCACTCGCTTCAAATTTTCCTTGATGTGCAGTAACGCCCGCGAAGTCGCTCTGTGGCAGGTTGCTGGCGCTAAAGTTTGTCAGTAGCTGCCGCTCCAACGAACGAGAGAGGTTGGTCATCTCCTGTACCGTTTCTTCGATGTCGCCAATGCTGTCAATGGTCATCGCAAAGGCCGTTTCATCGTCCTTGCCTTCGGCTTTGAGTTCACGGAACCGCTCCTGCAAATCGTTGAGCAAGTCAGCCTTGAGTTCGGCGACGCTTTTTACTCCCTCGTAAGGCGCAAAAACGCCGTTCAAGTAGCTTGTCAGTTTCTCATTCATGACATCAAATCTCCTTACAATAATTTATCGAGTACGCGCTTGGCATACTCCCAATTGCTTTTGTTGCTGGCATAAGTGGACTTACCCTTCTTAGTAATCCTAAAATACTTACGCCGTCCGCCCTGAGATTCATCGCCCCAGTACCACTCGATATCACCGTCTGCCTCCAGCCGCCGAACGCTGGAGTACATCGTGGCTTCCTTCAGTTCATATTCGCCGCCCGAGCGCTCGGCGATCAGCTTGACGAGTTCGTAGCCGTAACGATCCGCTTCGCATAAGAGCCGTAAAATCATCGTATCAGTATTGCCGCGCAGCAGGTCGGACGTGATTTTGTTCTCACTCATAGTATTATCTCCACATCAGCATTGTACGGCATATTACTATGTCTGTCAAGGTAGTATTACAGGTTTTATACTGTGAGTGAAAAAGAAGGAAATGATATGTCACCCTGAGCCGAAGCCCTGAACGGAGTGAAGGGTCTGGCGAAGGGTCTCCGTCGCAAGGCGGCGGGATTCTTCGTCCCCTTCGGGAACTCAGAATGACAGTGTGTTTCGGGTGTTGGATACTCGTGAGAACAAACTAACTATTCGCCTCGGCCTGCCCAATCCCCGGATAATCGATCACAAAACCAGATCGATTCACTTTGAGATCCGCAACGAACTGACCGCCCGCGCTTTCGTAACGATAAGTTGTCTCGTCCAGGCGTTGATATTTTTGCAGCAGAAGCTCGAGCTTGAAACTCGGAAAGCGCAGCCACGCTGCCTTGACCTCTGCCGATTCCCCCACAGCTAAACCCAAACGGCGAATGGGAAGCAAATTGGTTGACGGACTAAAGTTGAGGTCCACATCGATGCAACCCATCACCTCGGGTTGTTCGACTTCATTCAACCACCAACTTCCGCTGGCATCCGTTTTGATTTGAATATCGATAAGGGTTTCCCCAACCCAGCCTTCCACTTTCGCGGAAAAAGTCCGCCAGGCTATATCACAGACGATCTGATAATCGAGTCGGCAAGGTTGTTCCTCGTGGGAGAAGACCGCGGTGCCTCCCAAATTCCATTGTGAATCTTGAGAAATCAATTGACAAGATTCATGGCCGGGAAAGAGGAGGCCGCGCCAAAGAATGGATTCGGCTTTAGACATATTTCTATTTGGTTCCATTTCCGCTCGAAGGTGGTCTCTGACCGCCGTATTTTGTCGGGAATGCTGCTGGGTCAGAGACCCCGCGAGAAAGTTGATCAGTGAGTGCGCTTCTGCTTATTTTTTAATCCAGTACTTTTCTAATAGTTTACGATCACTTGCGCTGTAATTTTCTCTTACTTTATTCAAGTGCCAAGCTACGGGATGCACTCCTGAGTTATACCTTTGTACCATGCTTAGTTGGCCCCTCGGCTTAAGACGCCATTCGAGGCCTGTCAGAGTATACGAAAGTATCTTGTTCACCTCAGCATCAATTGAATTCAGATAATCGTCACTGAGATTAGTAAAACTATATGCAGAAATCCAACCATCAAGCAAATTTCGTGTTCGGCTAAGCAAATCAAGTACGGTTCTAGAATCACTACGAATAGCCGTCAATTTATTAGACAACTCACGTTTCTTATCGGGATCCGGTAGTATGCGCTTTCCATCGAATAAAACGCCAAGAAACTTGATTTTTTGTTTACCCAACTCAATTATCCGGGTTTTTGCTTTTTTGTCTTCGCCATTCCTCGGATGTAGTTTGAGGCCAAGGTCTTGTTCTAAAAGCTGTTTTGCAAGCTTATATGCAATTTCAGCATCGTCAGCAGATTTACACATAACGATAAAATCATCGGCATAGCGAATCAGTGAAAAACCATTACCCAGCATTACGTGGTCAAAATTGGATAAATAAATATTGGATAACAATGGGGACAAGTATCCCCCTTGAGGTAGTCCCATGGCTTCCTCAGGAAATAGAAGTAGGTCTTCATCCGATAACTCCTCCCTATTTCCGATCTCAATAGCAAATGCATCTTCAATCAGAGTATTTATGGTATCGTCCTGGAGATTGGGAAAAATCAATCGATATAGCAAGTCATCAACGTTCACTGTACCGAAGAAGCTTTCAATGTCAGCTTCGAAAACTATATTACATCCATTCTGATGACAATTGAGCAATCGCCTGATTGCGATCCTAACTCCTTTTCCCTTGAGGTACGCAATACTTGCATCATTATCCAAATCAAATACGTCTTTTAATTGCCTTTCAAGAACTCTGGCAAACGCACGCTGAACTACCCGATCCCGAATATCTGCTATTTTAAGAGGTCTCTTTTTCTTCTTGCCTTTCTTTAACCTTGTTACCGCCCTGAGTTTGCGAAATTTATGTTCCCCATTAAGCAGTTGCTTCCTGATAAGTTCTAAGTTGTGCTTTAGATTAGAGCGAAATTCTTGGATCGTCTCATTAGAAGTGCCATGAGAAGAATCCCATGCAAACTGGCTTATTTCTTTCCATGCATTTTCAAGGTTTTTTCTTGTTGAGATTTTCCCCAACAGAGTTTTAGGTCTGGGCATTCTTAAATTTTTTTGCTTTGAGCGCTGATCGGCCTCATGACATTGAGTGAAGTGTGCGCGCTCAAAGCAAGAAACAGGGTGTTTGACATTACTAGTGTCAGCATCACGAGGAGCGTGAAAAGTTGTACAACGCAAGCAATGAGAAACTTGGCGTTCGTCCGCTTGGCAGTTCCAGTCGCACTGGGTACACTGCCTTACGAACGCTATTCTCTTCGTCAAAAAATACCGCATGTCCATACCATCGAAACGGAAGCAAATCAGTGTTCTTTATCTTTCGGTGGATTTGGATCATTACCAAAGCTGTCATTACTCTGGATCGTCCCATCTTTACGCTGAGTTATTACACTCACCTTGTCTTTCCTGCCGATCTCATGCCCTATCTTGTCGGCTTCCTGCTTAGTGGGAGTAACTGCAATACTGCGTTCGCCATGTTCCCGTTTGACTGCCCGGCCATCTTTATGCGGCGTAACCCATACATTGCCTTTCTTGGACATCTTCATTGCTCCTAATTTAGAACATTTGTAGCCGCCAGATCTGAGCGTTAAAGCTATGTATCCCCGTACATACAGTGCTAACGTAATGGGATTTTAGTATGGAAATCCGAGTCAATACAAGAGGACGGCCTGGGGATTAACCTTAAAATTTCTACTACAACCTAGGCTGCTTATTATTCACGATGTTCTTCTAGCAGTTCTCATTTACAGAATACACTTTATAATCCGCTGTACTGCATGCAGCTTGGGATGGTTTGGCTGGCCAAATGCCCTGTTGAGCAGAAATCATCGAAGGGCTCATACTGACCAGTCTCTAGTCTCCAATCTCCAATTCTCTTACCACCTCCACGAAAGGCATTCCAATCATGACCGACTTTCTAAACGAAGCCAAAGAACTTTTTCCCTATACCCAATCCATGCGCCGCGATTTGCACATGCATCCCGAACTGGGCTTCCGTGAAATCCGCACAGGCGGGATTGTGGCGAAAGAACTCGAAGCATTGGGCATTGAAGTGACCAAAGGCATCGGCAAAACCGGCGTGGTTGGGTTGCTCGAAGGCGGGCAGCCCGGTCCCACACTTTTACTGCGCTTCGACATGGATGCCCTCCCCATCACGGAAGAGACCGGCGCGGAATATGCTTCGCAAAATCCGGGCGTGATGCACGCCTGCGGTCACGATGGTCATACGGCTATTGGTTTGACGGTTGCGAAAATGTTGAACGCTCATCGTGATGAATTATCCGGCACGATCAAGTTTTGCTTCCAACCCTCCGAGGAAGGTCCCAACGGCGAAGAAACCGGCGGCAATGAGTCGATGATGCGCGACGGCGTGCTGGAGGCGCCCAAGGTGGATATGACTCTTGCGCTGCATCTCTGGAATGAAAAACCGCTCGGCTGGATCGGCGTCACACCCGGCCCGACCATGGCCGGCGGAGAAATCTTCAACGTGTACATCACCGGTCGCGGCGGGCACGGCGCCATCCCGGATATGGCAGTGGACCCGATCATCGCCGCGGCCCATATCGTGGACGCGCTGCAGAGCATCGTCTCGCGCAATGTCTCTCCGCTGGAGGGCGCGGTCGTCAGCGTGACGAACATCCACGGCGGCACCGCCTTCAACGTCATTCCGCAGGAGGTGGCGCTCGAGGGGACGATCCGCAGCTTCGATGGCGGAGTCAGGCAAAAGGTCATGATACGATTCGCAGAGATCGTGCGCGGCGTCGGCGAGGCGATGGGCTGTCAGACCGAAGTCCAGATCAAACGCATCACGCCCGCGCTGGTCAACAATGCAGACGTGGCCGCCAAAGTGCAAGGGACCGCCCGGCGCATCCTGCCGGAGGCGGATCTTGATTCCGGCTACCAAACGATGACCGCCGAAGACATGGCCTTCATGCTGGAAAAAGTCCCGGGTTGTTTTTTCTTCGTCGGCTCGAACGATGCCGCGCGCCATCTCGATTATGGACATCATCATCCGAAGTTTGACTTCGCTGAAGAGGCCCTGATGCGCGGCTCGGCACTGATGGCTGCCGCGGCCGTCGATCTGCTCAACGCACGCTAATCGATAGGGCGATTCTTTGCAAGGCGCCCGCCTCGTTCTTCAGAACTGAATCATGCGCTCCCTTGTCATAGGACAAGCTACTTCGTAATCCCTCCCCCGCGCCATCTCAGGGAATGAAAAGCACGGTACAGTTGACAAGCTTTCGTTTCGCGATCACTCATTGTCAGTAGATCACGAAAGAATTAAAAAGAAGCCCGAAAACAGGGGTGTGGGCATACGCCCACACCCCTGTTTTCGGGGAATCTCTTGGTTTTCGTGAAGCATTGATTGTTAAAAAATGGGAGAATTCATGACAGCCTCGGCGCGCTTTACAAACGAAAAATGGGCACCCCGTTTTTACACCTTATGGACCGGGCAGGCCCTTTCCCTGTTTGGCAGTCAACTCGTTCAATTCGCCATCATCTGGTATCTGACCAAAGCCACCAATTCGGCCACAGCTCTGGCGATCGCCTCCTTGATGGGCTTGTTGCCGCAGGTGATCCTGTCTCCGTTCATCGGCACCTGGGTGGATCGTGGAAATCGGCGCGCCATCATGATCAGTGCAGACGGCACCGTTGCGATGGCTACGCTGGTCCTGGTGATCTTATTCGCGTTGGGCCGTGCCGAGATCTGGCATATTTATGCCCTGCTTTTTGTGCGGTCTGTAGGGGAAGGTTTTCATCAATCCGCCTTCGGCGCCTCTGTTGTCCTGCTCGTACCAAAAGAACAGCTGGCACGCGTGCAGGGATTTAATCAGGCCTTGTATGGCGGGCTGAATGTCATCTCCGCGCCGCTCGGCGCCTTCCTGTTTGCGCTGCTGCCCATGCAGGGCATTCTGTCCATTGATATTGTTACCGCGCTGATCGCCATCACCATCCTGCTCTTTATTCCGATTCCCCAACCAGAAAAAAGTACCACGACCCAAGCCACGTTCTGGCAGGACTTTGCAGCGGGCTTCCGTTATATCATCGCCTGGCGCGGCCTGGTGATCGTACTGCTCATGGTGATGGTCATCAACTTCTTCTACAGCGCGGCCGAATCATTGACACCGCTTTTGATCTCGAAACATTTCCAGGGCGACGCGCAGCAATTAGGCTGGTGGCAGGCCATGTTTGCCACCGGCACGATCATTGGCGGAGTCCTGCTCGGCGCCTGGGGCGGATTCAAAAGGAAGGTTGTCACCGCCCAATCGTGTCTGATCCTGCTCGGCCTCGGCACCACGATCATTGGTTTCACCCCACCGGAACTTTTTTGGTTGGGTCTGGCCGCCAACACGCTGACCGGCCTGGTCCTGCCCATTACGAACGGGTCTTTCGGCGCCATCCTTCAATCAGTCATTGCGCCTGAGATGCAAGGCCGCGTCTTCGCCTTCATCATGAGCGCCGCGAATCTCGTTTCGCCGCTCGGCCTGATCATCGCCGGTCCCATTTCAGACGCGCTCGGCATCCAACTCTGGTTTCGCGTCGCAGGCATCACTTGCGTCTTGATTGGTCTGGCAGGCTTCTTCATTCGCGAAGTGATGCGCATGGAAGAGGAAAAGCGAGAGATGAGCGCGGAACCTTTCTAGACTGGATTCCGTCAAACAGATATGCGAAGGATTTTCCATACGCTTCTTTTCACAAGCCTGATCCTGTACGCCTGTTCCCCCAGCGTTACCTCCCCGCAAACTCTTCCTCTTCCCACCACCCCGGCTCCTCAACTGCTTCCAACCGTCAGCACGCCGCACATCGAACAGCCGCCAGACGGAGAGATTACTGCCACCCCACCGAATCCGCAAGATTGCGGATATCAATGGGCAAATCAAGAACTGCCCAAATTATCGGATAGTTTTCAGGAATCCATTCAAGAACTGCAAACGGGAGCGACAGCCAGAGCCTACGTATTTGGCGAAAACTGCCTCGGCGCAGATGGCAGCGTCGCGGGCTTCAGCGCCATGGAAACGGATTTCGAAGTCACTGTGCATGTGGATGATCTATCGAATGAATCTGACCTCGGCGAATGGATCGTCAAAGTGATGGGCGTCATAGAAAATATTCCGATGGAACAAATCATTGGTCCGCGGCCGGGACGGGTCACCATTACTTTCCAATCTGGCGTCGATCAATCATTCATCAACTTTTATGTGGACCAATACCAAGCCTTGCCAACAGGTTTGAGCAATTCCAAAATTCATCAATCCCTACAAACTCCCCAATAACACAACTTTGGAGCGCAGAAGCTTGCTCCTGCTTTTTGCCGCCATCTTCGGCGGCGTTTTTCATTCTTGACAAACGCGCCCACTCGTCATATACTTCGTTTAGTAAACACTAAATGTACATAACATATAAAATATGACTACCTCGCTCACTAGCATCAAAAAAGACTTCACGCAGGGATTAAGCGAGATCAGCCGCTTCTGGGGATTTCCCAAGGGCATGGGCGCCATCTTCGCCGTGCTGTATCTCTCCCCCACGCCCTCTCGCTGGATGAGATCGTCCAGGAGACGGGTCTCACCAAAGGCGCCATCAGCACGGAGATCCGCGCACTGGCGCGCATGGGCCTGGTGCATCGCTCCACCAAACTCGGTGACCGCAAGGATTACTACGCAGCCGAAACGGATTTCTACGCGGCCATCCGCTCCATTTTGAAGGAACGACAGAACAGTGAATTCGACCGCGCCGTCCGCTCCGTCAAAGAGACGCTCGAAACCATGGAAGAGAATTGGGTCGAGAACGAAGAATGGAATTTCATATATGAGCGCATCCAGGCATTGCAGGAATTCTTCGACGCCATTGATAGCCTGACTAAAGCAGTTGTAAAACTGGAAAGATTGGGAATCTCGAATGTGACAAAGATTTTGGGTGTATTGAAATAACTATTCAAACTCCAAGCACCATCCTCGGCGCTTTGGATCTTAGAGTTTGCCGCCGAAGACGGCGGCAGGAGCAAGGATTCAGAAATGAAAATCGCGGTCACCGGTGCATTTAGCTATTCAGGCAAATACATCACAAAACGTTTATTGGATTGCGGCGAAGAAGTCATTACCCTGACCAACCATCCGCATCGTCCTGATCCATTTGATGGAAAAGTGAAGGCTTATCCATTGGGCTTCAACCAGGCCAGCCTGACTCAATCCTTGCAGGGCGTGGATGTTTTGGTCAACACCTATTGGGTGCGCTTCGATCGCGGCGAAAACACCCAGCCGCGCGCCGTGGAAAATACGCGGGTGCTGGTCGACGCGGCTAAAGCTGCGGGCGTCCAACGGATCGTGCATACCGGCATCACCAATCCTTCCGCCGAATCGCATTTGCCGTATTTCTGGGGAAAAGCTGCCAATGAAAAAGCAGTGATCGAATCCGGCATGAGTTATGCCATCCTGCGTCCCACGGTTTTGGTCGGCGACGAGGATATCCTGATCAATAACATTGCCTACCTGCTCAAACGTTTCCCCATTTTTGCTTTACCTGGCGATGGCTCTTATCGATTGCAGCCCGTCTATGTGGACGATGTTGCCGAACTTGCCGTGGAAGGCGTTTACCGCAAAGACAATTACATCATCGACGCGGTCGGTCCGGACATTTTCACTTTCAAGGAAATGGTGAATTTGATCGGAGAAAAGATCGGCGCCAAGCGACCGCTGATTTCCGTGCCGCCGCGTTTGGCTTTGCTCGCCGCCAAATTCCTGAGTCTCTTCGTCGGCGACGTGATACTTACGCCCGAAGAAGTAGATGGATTGATGGCCGGTCTCCTGGTTTCGAAAAATCGCCACGCGGCAAGACACATTTCGCGGATTGGCTGGAAAAGAATAAAGATCAAGTCGGTGCGAAATATGCCTCGGAGATAAAAAAACACTACAAATAGTTATGCAAAAGCCAAAAGTTATAATACTTGGTGGACACGGCACTTTCGGAAGTCTGATTACTGACCAACTAGTCGAGTCAGCAAATGTTGTCATCGTGGGTCGCAATCATATCGAGGGACAAAAATATGCCAAAACCGTTGGTGCACATTTTATTCAATGCGATATCACAGATAAGGTAGCCTTGAGAAAAATTTTTAATGGATTGGAATTAATTGATTAATGCTTCCGGGCCTTTCCAAACAAATGATTATTCTCTTCCGGAACTCTGTATCAATGAAGGCCGTAACTATATTGATATCTCCGATGCAAGAGAATACGTGTCCAGCATACATATGCTTCACGAAAAAGCTGTAAAGCAAAAGGTGTTCGTCTGCGCTGGCGCGAGCACTGCGCCTGCCATTACATCTGCAATGATTTTCGAATTGCTTCAAGGTACAAACTCTGCTAAATCCATCAAAATTGCCATGAGTGCTGGAAATAAGAATAAAGCTGGCGTTTCTACTTTTGCGTCCATTCTGTCGTATGCCGGAAAAGCAATAAAGGTATGGGAAAACGGCCAGCGGGTATCTTATGATGGCTGGAGCATGGGAGAATTCATTAATTTTCCGAATCCGGTTGGCAGGAGGCGTGTTCAGTTATGTGATGTACCCGGCCTTGAACTCTTTCCACAAATCTATCATGCAGAAAATGTCATCTTTAAAGCAGGTGTTGAATTGACGGTTTTCAACTATGCCCTGTCAATTTTGGCAAGATTGCGAAAATACTTTGCTCGCTTGCCGTTAAGTGTTCTGGCAAAGCCGCTAGTTAAGGCTAGCAGGTTATTCCAATTATTCGGTTCTTATTCGGGAAGCATCATGGTCTGGGTGACAGATAGGACTGGTATAACTAAATCACTTGGATTACTGGCAGTCGCAAACGGTCCGCGAATTGCTGCCACACCAGCTGTCCTTCTTGCACAAAAAATCTTGTCAGAAAAAATAACGATATATGGTGCATTCCCTTGTATCAATTTTCTGAATTTTCATGAAATCGAAAGTTTTCTTAACAAATATGGCATTGTTGCCATATACAGCAAAGGTAATAATGTTTGATGCATTAACTTTACTTTCCGCTAAATGATCGAGCGAATTAAGGGGCAATGGGCCCGCGAACATCGTAAGCTTGTTTTTGCGAAAAACATCCGCAAACCATGAGGTGAGCCCCATTACCGCCATCGATCATACCATGAACGCTTTGATTGCCTTGACCTGCGATCTGCCGGTTGGCACGAATTTGGCACTTTTACAATTTTTCTGGATGCTGGTCAGCGGGGCTTTGTTGCCGCAGCGCGGTGCGCTCTTTCCTGCGCTCCAAGCGACGGGTCTGTCAACGGAGGCCACCCGGCGAGCCTGGGCTGCTTTTCGGAAAGGCGTGTGGCAAACCGCCGTGCTCCTGCGGTTGTGGCAAGCCCAGATCGAAGGCTTACCTGGTTGGCAGGTACATCGTCATGAAGGCTATCGCGCGATCACAGTAGATGTGACGGCCTTCTGGCGACCGGCTTTACGCAACTGTCCGAGCAAACACTATCATCCGGCCGCCAATCGAGCGCTGCCTGCGGTGATTTTCGGAGTAATCGGAGTCGTCGGACAAATTGGCGGACAACGTTTGGCGTGTCCCCTAGCCTTCGAGCGGGTCCAGCCCAAAGACAGCCGGGAAAGCCGCTTGTGGCAGGATTTGTTGCAGTGGGTCAAGCGCCATCTGGCGGCCGATGAGGTGGCTGTGATGGATGCGGGGGTCAAACTGGCCGAGGTGCAGGCAGCCGGGGTCGAGCGCTATGTGCTGCGTTTGACGACAAACTTCACCGCCCGTCGCAATGCTCCAGCGCCCTACACGGGCCAGGGACGCATCCCGGTCTACGGGGAGCGCATTCGCCCGCTGGCGCGCAAGTACAAAGGCAAGACGATTGCGACCAGTAGCCCGGATCGGGTCGAAACCTGGACAGACAATGGCGTCACGCTGCAGCCTGACATCTGGGTAGAGGTGATCCTGCCAGGGATTATCCCAGGCCAGCATGCCAAACCATTCCGGGTGTATGCCATCCATGACCCGGCTTATGCCACACCCTGGCTTCTGGCAACGCCGCTCAACTTGAAAGCCGCCACCGTCAAAGCCATGTATCACGATCGTTGGCCGGTGGAGCAGATCCCGCTGGCGGCCAAACAAATGCTGGGGACCCACCGCCAGTTTGTCCACGCCGAGCAAAGTATCCAGCGTCTCCCCGAACTGGCCTTATTGGCCGGTTCCATCTTGAGCTACCTGGCCGCCACTTCTCCGCTGGCGCCGACTGGTTTCTGGGATCGCCAGCCCAAACGCACTCCCGGACGCTTCCGCCGCATGCTCATGGGCAAGCCATTTCCACAAAGTTATCCCTTGGCCTGAGCAACTTCGCAAAAAGAACTCCTTGACCAACCATTTGCCCAAGGGTATGCTGGCTCACAGACGAAAAATGGCGGCTTCCCCGCAATCTGCAGCCGTCTGAAGCAAAAAAAAACTCATTTGCTAAGGTTCGATTTGCCCGGGATATCTTTCCGGCTGTTTCGTCATCCGCCTTTAGCGGAAACTAAAGATTAATGCATTATGCTGAATGATCCAATCCAACAACACGTCATCCTTTTTGATGGCGTATGTAATCTCTGTAACGGAACCGTGCTCTTCGTTCTAAAAAGAGAAAAGCAACCCGTCTTCCAGTTTGCTGCACTTCAGTCCGCAGCAGCGAAAGAATTATTGGAACAGTATGGTTTGCCCAAAGACTACAATCAAACCGTATTATTGATCGAGGGAGGAAAACTTTATCTCGGTTCGACGGCTGCCTTGAAAATCGGGCAGACGCTTAAATTCCCCTGGTCGTTTTTATCGCAGGCGGGCTTCCTCGTTCCAAAGTTCATTCGAGATTGGGTCTATGGACAGATCGCAGAACATCGTTATCAATGGTTCGGGAAGCGCGAGGTTTGTATGGTTCCGACCAAAAATTTAAAGGAAAGATTTTTATGAATTGTAGGCGCCAAAATCATGTCATTCTGAGCGCAGCGAAGAATCTCGCCGTAGAGCGGCGGAGACTCTCACCTGTACTGTGCGCAGGCGCAAGTGTCAGTCGCGCTGCAAAGCACCCATCCTTCAGAGTGACACACTCCACTTTTTTAACCAATTTCCACAACCCCGGGACAATGAGGATTATCCATACAGCCGTAATATTCCGTTTCACACTGCTCAGGATCGTGATTCCGATCTTGCATCTTAATAGCGGTAGACGAGCGTACGTTCCATCCTACGCAGCGTGGGGTTGAGCTCCTGGATGCGGTAAAGGGCCCGCCACCATAACGGGAATCGGGAAAACGCGACCAGTTCGCTTGGTTTGAATTCCTTGATCAGTTCAAGCTTCGGCTCAAGCTGCTGGATGTCCTGGGGATCATCAAGCCCCCATTTGTAGGTTGCACCCGTGCCCCCGACGTTCGAGCCCGCTCTTTTCACAATCAACGAATTGCAGATATCGAAGATCATCTGACCGCCGGGGAAGTGAGCGACCACTGCATTGAGCAGCGCTTTCACTTCCGTTTCGCTCAGGTAGTGCAGCACTCCCTCGGCAATCAGCAGCCCGGGCCGATCCCGTGGAACATCGTCCAACCAGCGCAAATCATCCAGCGGCGCGCCGATCAGGTGATAGGCGTCCCGTTCGGGAAACAGTTGGCGGCGCAGGTCGATCACATCCGGGTAATCCACGTCGAACCACTGGACGCCGGCAGGCGGATCGACACGGAAGGCGCGGCTGTCCATCCCGCAGCCCACCTGGAGGACGGTCGCGTCCGGGTGATCGGCCAGAAAGCGGGTCGTGAGTAGATCAAAGGTCGCGGCGCGCGTGGCGATGATGGTAGGTCCGATATCTTTCCACATGCTCCATGAAGCCACTCCCGTTAATTGCTTGCTCAGGTCATAATCGATATGCCGCATGGCTTCTTCAGCCCAGGGATCACGCAAGATGGGATTCTTCCACTGGCTCTGAAGTCGCTCGACCGCTCAAGGTCATGAGCATCGTTTCTTTTTCTTTTGTGAAGTGGATCTTATCGGTTGTCATTGGTCGCTCCCGGGTTTATCGTCTGCTTTGTGTCCTTTGCCTGTTTGATTTGCTCCAGCTGCGCTCGTGCCGCCGCGGTAATTTGCCTTACGATGGCTTTACCCGCCTCGCTGTTGCCGCCATTGTCCGGCAACAGCGCGCGATCCATGCATGTCGGCAAGGGCTTCCATGACCGCATCATAGGGCGGAAACTGGTCAGGCGGTTTGAAATCCCCGATGGTCAACTGGCCATACGACAGCATTTCGACGATGTGTAAGATCACGGCCGCATCGATATCCTGGCGAATCGCCCCCGCCGCTTGCAGCGCCTGAAAGAAAGCGGGCGTGTTCACCTCGGAATACATTTGGGCGAAGAGGTTGTCTCGCTTGCGAAGGTAGTTGCCGACCACGCGCCGTGTCACGTCGCATCATGGCGGCGATCAAGGGACGACTATTCACGGAGTGAAAGAGCGCCCGGTAGAACCCACCAACCGTCCCACCGCGCGGGTCCGCCTCGATTTGCTCCAACCAGGTCTGGGCATATTGCATATATTCACGGTATAGGAGCGCTTCGAAAAGCTCCTCTTTTCCCTTGAAATACAGGTAGACTGTTCTACGACTCGCGCCTGCTTCCTCTGCAATATCGCTCATGGTTGTCTTGTCATATCCCAATCGGATGATGACGGCTGCGGCCGCATCGAGAATCTGTTGCTGGCGTTCGTTATTGTCGGACATTCACAGCCTCTCGTGAAGGCATTTTACACATACTGCACAAATTATGATATTTTGTGAAGTATAGTATGAGATGGGAACTTAAGTCAAGGCTGAAACAAGATGCTCACCCATTCGAATGCACATCCCGCACGATTCAGGGTGACTCATCGTATATCGGTTCCCCTTCGGTATATGTGAGATACTCGGACTGCACTACCGAAAATTTGAAAGAAAGATTATTAAAAAAAAAGTGGAGATTTTCATCTCCACTTTTTTAACCAATTTCCACCACCCCAGGGCACTGAGGGTTATCCATACAGCCGTAATATTCCTTCCCTGCATCCGCACCGTCTCGCTGGGCACGGAGGACCATCATCCGACCGCAGACCGGGCACATCGGCACGGAATCAGTTTTCGCCGTCGCGCGCAGCGGTTTCAACTCCTTCACTTTCATCACGGCCAGTTCCAATAGTTCCGATAAATCTTCTTCCGAATAGCGTTCCCCCGACTGAACATGCACCAGCGGCAAGCCAGCGCTGAGGAATAAGTCAGCCATGAATTGATCGACTTCGCGCGTCTCCGTTTTGAAGACGGGCTTCACCAACTCAATGCCGATCCCCGGCTTAAGCGTCTCCGGTTCACACAACAAAAAATCTACATGCTTGCGAAAGATCTTGTTGAAGAAGTGCACGTTCTCATTGGGACGCACAATATAAAAAATATCGTTGAGCGACACCTTCGGGCAGATCCAATAATGATTTCCCACCATCTTCTGCAAAACACGCAACAATGCCAGTTCAGTCGTGGACATGAAATTCTCGCGCAGGCGATAGGGCAATCGCTGATCCTGTTCTTTGACGAGAAAATGTTTATGATCTGGCATGTTTACATTCCCGCTCCATTATAGCAGGATATATTTTCAGTACTTCACGAAAACCGAGAGATTTCCCAAGAATAAGGGTGCGGGCGTACGCCCGCACCCTTATTCTTGGGCTTCTTTTGATTCTTTCGTGACCTGCTGATTATGGCTGCAACGGATCACGGATCAGTTCGAGGATTGTGGGCTTGAGCGCGGTGTTACAAGCCAACCCCTCTTCCTGAGTGTGACCCTCTTCGCCATCCCACGACCCAAAGAAACCACCCGCTTCGCGAAAGATGGGCGGGTAGGGAGCCACATCCCAAATGCTAACCGCTGGATCGAGCATCAACTCGGCGCGTCCGGTCGCCACCAAATGATAGCCGTAGGCATCGCCCCAGCCGCGTCCAAAGAAAAATTCCTTGTGAAGGCGCTCGAAGACAGGCAGGCGTTTCTTCGTGCGAAAACCTGACCAGCTTGTATATGCAAAAACAGCCTGCTTCCTATTACTGACTTCCGAGACATGCACCCGTTTGCCGTTCCACCAGCAGCCAAGGCCATCTGCCGCAGAAAGGACTTCATCCAGCGCGGGAAAACAGACCACGCCCACGCGTGAGACACCTTCGATTTCCAACCCGATCAACACGGAATAAAAGGGGACGCTCTTCAAAAAGGACTTGGTGCCATCGATCGGATCCACGATCCAGCGGAAGGTATCAACGGATGGAGAAACGGATGAACGGATATCGGATTTTGACTCTCCGAATTCTTCTCCGACAATCGCGTGAGTTGGATAAGTCTTCTCGATCTCGCCGCGAATGAATTGCTCCGCGGCCCGATCCGCGGCGGTAACCGGAGTCTCGTCCGACTTTAGATCATGCTGAATCCCTGTGTTGTAATAATTGAGCGTGATGCGACCGGCTCGATACGCAAGTTGACGTGCAAAGGTGAGGTAGGGTTGGAGGTTCATGGAGTTATTTACCCAGCCTTGCGAGGGATTGAGATCCTTCAGCTGCGCCTCAGGACAGGCCATTCGCAAGGCTTAGGTTTCAAGATTTTTAACAAACTTTCTTCATCATCTGCATTCTTCACCTCCCCGTCCAGCCAGGCGGTGCGCAGGCGACGAAGAATTTCAGCAAACCTGGGTCCCGGCTCGAGACCGCGTCCTTTCAAGTCATTCCCTGTAAGCGTTGGTTTGACGTTTTGCCACTTCACCAGGTAGTCGCGCAGAGCCATTTCTTTTTTTACCAGATATACAGCATATACCGACAGCGCAGGCAACTCATCAAGATAAAACGTCCACTGGCTGGGCTTCCATTCTTGGAAGGAAGATATCTCATCATTCAACTGTGAGGCAGCCCGCGCGGCCTTGGTCAACAACGCAGGAAAATCCAGGCGCTTGGCAAGTGAATCAATATCAGAAACAGATAAAGGCATTAACCACGCGACCCAACCCAAAGCTTCTCGAAAGGAAAGAATATCAGGCAGGGCAAATTCACCGAAGTCAGCGGTCGGCGGTTCCAAGGCTGGCAGATGAGCATTGGCAAGCACCAAGGCAGGATCAATCGGTTTAAGTAAATCCAGTTCCGACAAACGTTTCAATATCTTTTGTAGGTTCGGCTCGTCGAAGATCAAATCGAATTCATGCCGCAAGCGTTCACCACTCAACTGGGAAAGGATTTGACACGCTTCACCGTTGATCAAGGTCAGGGTTTTGCTCTCAAGTTCAAATTCATAGCGCACCTGATAGCGAACTGCACGCAACAAGCGCGTGGGATCGTCCAGGAAGGAACGCTGATGAAATACCCGGATCAAGCCGCGGCGTAGATCCGATTCTCCGCCCAGCGGATCGATCAACTCGCCAAAATAATTCCCATCCAATCTGAGAGCCATTGCATTGATCGTAAAGTCGCGGCGGCGCAGGTCATCCTTAATCGTGGACATGGTTACCGTCGGTAGGACGCCAGGTTCAGAATATGTTTCGGAACGCGCCGAAATCAGATCCAGTGAAGCCGGCACTTCATCAGCGCGTAAGGCAGGCACGCGCAAACGCTGGTAAACACTTTCATTCAAAACCCATTTGGCTGTTCCAAAACGAGAATGAAAAACAGCCTGCCCGCCAATTTTCTTTATCACAAGCTTTGCCAATTCAGTTGCATCCCCCTCTGCCACCAGATCGAAATCATTTACGGCACGTCTCAAAAGAATATCACGGACAACACCACCCACCAGGTAAAGCGGCATCCGCAGCAAGCTCGCCTGAGAAGCGATCAGACGCAACAATTCCAGCAGTGGCGCATCCAGAGAAGTTTCAAGCAAATCCTTGAAGTTGGGCTTCGTCAAGTGTCTTCCTTTATGGTCCGCTTTTCAGACAGCTAGTTACGAAGATTTCCCTGTGTTGCCGGATGCAAAAGATCATTGAGGCCATCGCCGATCAAATTCCACGACACACCAAACAGGATTACGGCCAGGGTGGCAGGTAAAAAGACCCACCAGTGTGTCAGGAGACTTCCGCCGGGCCCAATGACAAAGTTGCGTCCCATGGAAAGCAAAGTACCCCAGGGAGAGGCGCCGCCCAGCCCGATAAAAGTAATGGTGGCTTGAAGGATCACAGCACCACCCACATCCCGTGCGCCGAGGACAATCGCGGGGGCGATCGAATTTGGGATGAGATGGCGACGGATTACCCAGCTTGAGTTACCGCCCAAGGCCCGCGCGGCCTGAATATAATCCGTCCCCTTGAGAGTCAACACAATGGAATTCACCAGGCGCGGCGTACGGAACCCAGGAAAAGATGATCAAACTGATCATCACCGGATCCACTTTGCTCATCAGGGCCACAAAGGCTGAAGGTGTGTTTTCAAATGAAATCACCTGTCCATAGAACTGACTGGTGAAATAATAAACACCACCCAGTCCTGTGATGGTAATACCCACCAATTGCTGTAAAAATACCACGCCAGCCAGCGGCGGAAAAGTGAGGAAGGCATCTGCCACCCGCATCATCATACTATTGCCAACCCCCCCCAGATAGCCTGACATGGACCCATACAAAACGCCCACGAAAAAGGAACCGAATGCCACCAGCAGGCCGAACTCCATTGCATCGCGCGTTCCCCAGACCAGTGTGTGAAAAACATCGTATTGATATGGCAGGGTCCCCAGGATGGCATCCTCGCTCGGCGGGTGGGGACTAAAGTCGCTGGGACGACCAACCTGCTTAAAAGCCCCTGGATTCTTTTCATCCTGCGGTGAAATCACTGGTGCAAATATTGCCACAATTATGAACAGCAGAAACAATAATATGCCTACCCAGTTCTCCCAATGAGAGAAGTATCTTTTCCAGGGTCTCATGTTTTCAGCACTTCATCCCGTACACGAGGATCGACAATAGCCTGGACAATATCCAGAAAAAACATCAAGCTAATAACCAGCAGGATGCTGTATACAGAAAATCCGAGAGCTGCCTGCGCATCGGGCGCACTACTCATCGATACAACCAGCACCGATGAAATTCCTTTCAAACCGAAAATGATTTCCACCACAAAGATGCCGGTCATGATCGCCGCGGCGGAGAGCGCCACGCTCGTCAGAGAGGATGTCAACACACTTCTCAACGCGTAACGCCACATCAATTTTCTTTCGGGGATACCGCGCGCCCTGGCCGCAATAATATGTTCCTTGCCCCGCTCGGTGATAATCGTTGCGCGTGTGATGCGTCCCAGCGTTGCCCAATGATACATCGAGAGCGTAATCACCGGCATGGCCAGGTGCCTGAGCACGTCCCAGAAAATATCGAGCCGGCCATTCAGCAAACTATCGATGGTAAGCAAGCCCGTGTATCCCTGGAAGGTGTTCTTGGCGATTTCCAAGGTGAATCCATAGGTCAGCCGACCTGGGGCAAACCATTTCAAATTAATATAAAACAATGAAATCAATACAAAGGAAAAGATAAACGGTGGCATGGAGGTCCCAAAGAACGCCAGGGAACGAAAGGTATTATCGAATGCCTCCCTGGGCCTCCAACCCGCGACCAAACCACTGGCTATACCGAATGGAATAAGGAGCAGGAGCGAATACAATGCCAACTCAAGCGTCACCGGGGTGCGCCGCAACAGGGAGGGCAATACATCCTCGTGCAGCGTGGGACTGTATCCCCATTTTCCCTCCAATAAGGATTTTGCCCAATAGGCATATTGGACAAGATAGGGTTCGTCCAGATGATGATCTTTGATCAACCGCAGTACATAATTTTCTGTAATACGCTCACCACCTTTCCCCTTGGGAATATAGAGCTGGGCGCGCGCTTCAGGAGGCGTTAACATCACGCCTGCGTACAGCACCATGGTGATCACAATCAAGGAAATAATGGCGTAAAACAGGCGGCGGATGATAAACTGCAACAAGGGGGGCATTTCCCAATTTTACCCCAAGCTTCTTCTCAATCAAGCAGATTTGTGTATAATTGACTCATCATGCTGAATCCGTTGCCGTTCCCTGTTATGTTTAAACCTGCCTGGTCTGGATAAGGTTCAGTTCCGTGTGTCATGAGCGGCTCCCAGACTCTGGTGAGCCGTTTTTTATTGAGATTTTTCCAAGGTTGTGACTATTATGGATATTAAAGAACTGACTGAAGAGATGAATCGTTTCGTCCGCTCGAAAGGTTGGTACGAAGAAACCAGCAAGCGTCCACAGACGCCGCGCAATCTGTCGATCTCGCTGGCCCTGGAAGCTGCTGAAATCCTGGAGCACTTCCAATGGGGCGAGGAAATCAAGGATAAGGAAGAACTCGCTTCCGAACTGGCGGATGTGACCTTATATTTATTGGAATTGGCCTCAGTCACAGGGATCGATTTGGAACAAGCCATGTTGAAGAAATTGGAAATTAACAAGACGCGAGAATGGGATCAAGCATGAGAGTCAAGTGTATTTGGCGGTTCGCAACCCAAAGAGAGCGACGCGGCTTATGCTGAGGCAAAGGAACTCGGCCAGCTGCTGGCAAAACGCGGACATACGGTCCTGACGGGTGGCTACATCGGCACGATGGAAGCCGTCTCGCGCGGCGCCAGCGAAGCGGGCGGACATGTAATTGGTGTCACCTGTGAAGATATCGAAGCCTGGCGTCCGATCAAGGCCAACGCCTGGGTACAGGAAGAAATCAGAAAGAAAACACTGATCGATCGATTGGAGGGTTTGATCCGAGAATTGGACGCGGCACTCGCCCTCCCCGGTGGACCCGGCACGCTGACGGAAATTACCCTGACCTGGAATTTGATGATCGTGGAGTCCCTGCACCGGAGGCCGCTCATACTGATCGGAGATGGCTGGCAGTCCGCCTTCGATCAGTTCTTCCAGGGGCTGAATGCCTATATCCCCGCACATCAACGCGAGATATTAAGTTTTGCGAAGGATGTGCAGACTGCTGTAGATATGCTGGAATAACCCGTCATTGCAAGGGCTGAAGGTTAAAACGCAATCGTTGAAACCCAGCCCGAAGCAATGACAACACCAAAGAGGAAAAATGGCTGAAGATAAATTACCCACACGAGCGGAAGACTTTGCAGAATGGTACAACAAACTCGTCCTGAAAGCTGACCTGGCGGATTACTCTCCCGTGCGCGGCTGCATGGTGGTCAAACCTTACGGCTGGACGTTATGGGAGAACATGCAAGCGGGACTCGACCGCCGCTTCAAAGAGACTGGTCACGTCAACGCGGCCTTTCCCATGCTCATCCCCATGTCGTTTTTTGAAAAGGAAAAGGAACATGTGGAAGGCTTCGCTCCTGAACTGGCAGTAGTCACGCACGGCGGCGGCGAAAAATTGGAAGAGCCTCTGGTTGTGCGGCCCACCTCCGAGACGATCGTCGGTTATATGTACGCCAAGTGGATCAAGTCCTATCGCGACCTGCCTGTGCTGATCAACCAATGGGGCAGCGTATTGCGCTGGGAACTGCGCACCAAACTCTTCTTGCGCACGGCAGAATTCTACTGGCAGGAAGGTCACACTGCACACGCCACGGCTGAGGAAGCCAGAGCAGAAACGTTCCGCATGCTCGATGTTTATGAGGACTTCGCCATCAACGACGCCGCGATCCCTGTGATCAAAGGCATCAAAACCGAAAGCGAAAAATTTGCCGGTGCAGTGATGTCCACCACCATCGAAGCCATGATGCAGGATAAGCGCGCCTTGCAATCTGGCACCTCGCACTTCTTTGGTGAGAACTTTGCCAGGGCCTTCGATATCAAGTTCCTCGATCAAAACAATACGCTGCAATACTGTAATACTACTTCCTGGGGATTCTCCACGCGCGTGATCGGTGCCATCATCATGACTCATGGTGACGACCAGGGACTGGTGATGCCTCCCAAACTTGCGCCCACGCAGGCGGTCATCGTGCCCATTTACAAGAGCGATGCCGAAAGGGGCAAAGTGATGGAGGTTGCAGACAGGGTTTTTGCTGAACTCAAAGCCGCGGGCATCCGGGTAAAAATGGACGATCGCACGGAGGTAACGCCCGGGTTCAAGTTCAATGATTGGGAGTTCCGCGGCATTCCTGTACGCATCGAGATCGGCCCCAAGGATGTGGAAAAGGGCTCGGTCGCGCTGGCAAGACGGGATAGGCCCGGACGCGCCGGTAAATCCTTTGTCTCACAAGCGGGTCTGGCCGCGACTGTCAGCGGACTCCTGTCCGAGATTCATGACTCCATGCTCAAGCATGCCACCGAGTTTCGCGATGCCAACATCCACGATCCCAAAACCTATGAGGAACTCAAGGAAGTCGTGGCCCATGGATGGGCGTTCTCATGGTGGTGTGGTGACCCTGCCTGCGAAGCAAAGATCAAGGAAGATACCAGGGCCACGGCCCGCTGTATCCCTCTGGAAGGCCAGCCCGACGGGAAGGGCCAATGCATTGTCTGCGGCAGGGAAGCAGATAAGAAAGTTTATTTCGGGAAAGCGTATTAATTATCCTTCGTCATTGCAAGTGGCGCCAAAGCGCCACTTGCAATGACTGTACATTCTCATGCCTGCGATCGATCTAGCACGACTTAAAAAACAAACTGCACAGCTGGCTGATAAATTCGGCGAGCCGCCCGCGTTTTTGCGCGAGGTGCGGGAGATCCTGGATTTCTACGTCAACCACTCGTTGCGTAGTCTGAGCGTTGCTCCTTCTTCTGTGCTGCCCACGTACCGAACTCCTGCTGTCGTCCTTGGGCAGATTGAAACGGAACTTGGTTCGGCGGCCGAAAAACAGCCCATTCAAGCGCTCGAACTGGCCGATGCCTTATGGGATGAAGGCTGGCTGGAAACAAAATTGCTGGCTGCCTTTCTGCTTGGACGCATCCCACCCCAGGAGGAAAGGTTATTGGCCCGCCTTACCGCCTGGACCCAGACCGTGCGCGACCCGGAAGTACGCGCCGCTCTGCTCACGACCAGCCTGTCGCGTCTGAGAAAGGAAACTCCCGACCTGTTCCTGATCCTGGTCAAGGAATGGCTGCATCCCGCGCGTCAACGCATGTGGTCCAACGGCATTCAGGCACTCGTACCTCTCATCTCATCCCCCGATTTCGACAACCTGCCGCCCATTTTCGAAGCTGTAGAACCAATCATTAAAGCTTCACCAGCCACGTTGCAATATGATTTGCAGGAATTGATCATTACCTTATATGAAGCCTCGCCGGATGAGACTACATACTTTCTTCAGCAGCTCTTGAAAGGAACCAAGAGTCCATTGCTATCAGTGGCTCTGCGGCGCATGTCAGCGGATTTGCCACAGGAACTCCAGGCCAGTCTGCGGGAGATGCTCCGCCTGGCAAGAAAGAAAACAAGAACAAGATAGCTCTTTTTTATCTGGATAATCAGGAAAGGGATGTTTCATGCAAATTGCAAGAGGTGTCATTGCAGGAGTACTACTCTTCCTTGGGCGCGAACTTAACTTCCTTTTCGCAGCCGCCACAGCCGCCTGGATCGCGCTTCGACTGACTCCGCTGCTCCCGGGGCAATGGCCCGGTTGGGCAGACTATGCCTTCATCGGTGGTGTGGCCGCGATCGTCGCGGTGCTCACCCTGCTGGATGAACGCGCGGGCTATTTCATCTCCGGCTTTTTTGCCGGAGCCGCATTCCTGGCGGAATATTTCGCGCCCGGGGTCTTGATACTGCCGATCCTGCCATTTATCGTGGGCGGCGTAATCGGTGCATTGATCATCGGCCTCTTTACCGAGTGGGCGCTGATCATTGTCTCATCCCTGGCCGGTGCTTATTACGTCACTACTCTGTTCAGATTAACCTACACTGCCCAAATTCTGGTGGGCGCCGGGTTGTTTATCATCGGCGCGCTGACTCAGGTGATTTTGATGCGCATGCAAAAAGATTAGGGAATGGAGCTTTCAAGCGGCACACAGCCTCGTACGAAATTTGTTGACGAACGTTAAGCATCATACAGGTGAAGATTGTCACCATCTTTACAAATTGAGAGTTGGAAAATACCAACTCAGGAGGTTGAGATGCTTGGTCTAATTAACTTAATTCTGGGTGGCGCGCTGTTGGTTGCGGGGAGAAAATTATTCTGGCTCTTTGTCGGTGCGGCTGGCTTTGTCACTGGTATTCAATTAGCCACGCACTTTTGGCAGGGATCTGAATTGCTGGCAATCATCGTCGGCCTCGTGATAGGTGTGATTTTTGCGCTGCTGGCTGTTTTTCTGCAAGCCGTCTTGATCGGCGTAGCAGGATTCTTAATTGGTGGATATATTCTCACGGTGCTGGCAGGGATGATCGGTTTGGATGTTACCGCTACAACTGCATGGATGGTGTACATCATTGGCGGCATGCTTGGTGTAATCCTGGTGAGTTTCCTCTTCGATTGGGCGTTGATTACTTTATCCTCTCTGGCTGGCGCAGGGTTGGTGGTGCAATCCTTGTTTTCCACGCGCGCCGCGGGTGGAGCATTGTTCCTGACCCTCTTTATCGCCGGCGTGCTGATTCAAGGTTCCATCCTACGCCGCGAAAGAGCCATGGCAACTACAAGTTAAGCATAAAAACAACATGACCATGAAGCCCGCACAACACAACTACTGGCATACAACCGTCTCCATGCCCGACAATTTAAAGTTGATTCCACTACCCCCAAAAGTGGATGTGGCCATCATCGGCGGAGGCTATACCGGGTTGAGCGCCGCCCGCACCCTGGCAAAACAGGGCATCAAGGTTGTTGTGTTGGAGGCAAACACGATCGGCTGGGGGGCGAGTTCTCGCAACGGCGGGATGGTCCTGACCGGACTGAAGCTGGACATGCAAACGGTGATGAAGAAATATGGGCGGGAATTAGCCAGAAGATTATTTCAATGTTCCCTCGAATCCATCGATACCGTGGAGGGGATGATCGGAGAAGAGCACATCGACTGTGGCTTTGCACGCTACGGTCATTTGCTGACGGCGAACAAACCCAAACATTATGAGGCGTTGCAAGAAGAAGCTGAATTCATGGACAAGGAATTCGATCACCAGGTACGCCTCATTCCGGAAACGGAACAACGCGAAGAAATCGGCTCCGACCTATACCACGGCGCGCTGTTGGATGAATGTAGTGGTGGATTGAATCCGGCGCAATACGTAGTCGGGCTGGCAGGCGCGGCGGAAAAGGCTGGGGCGGCACTCCAGGCGCGGGCACGCGTGAACAAGCTCGAGCGCAGGCAGAATCGCTTCCTGATCGAAACGGAGAGAGGCGCCTTAAGTGCGGAATCCGTCCTGGTAGCGACATCTGGATATACAGGGCCAGCGACGAAAAAACTACAGAGACGCATCATCCCCATCGGCTCTTTTATTATCGCAACCGAAAAGTTATCCGACGATCTAATCAAAGAACTGATTCCGCACAACCGCATGATCTTCGATTACAAACACTATTTAAATTATTTCCGGCTGTGGGACCAGCGAATGATCTTTGGGGGACGCGCGGCTTTCTTCCCTGAAACCGCGAACACGATCCAGCGTAGCGCCGAAATCCTGCGACAGGATATGCTTCAGGTATACCCGCAATTAAAAAATGCAAAGGTTGAATACGTTTGGGGCGGCACGCTGGATTTTGCCTTTGATATGATGACCCATGCCGGTGAAATGGAGGGAATTTATTATGCACTGGGATACGCAGGCCATGGCGTGGCTATGGCGAGCTATCTGGGGAAGAGCGTGGCGGAAGCGATGCTGAACGGAAATATCAGAGAACATCCTTTTGCTTCATTTACTTTTCCCGGCGCGCCATTGGGCTTATATAACGGCTTTCCCTGGTTTCTGCCCTTCGCCGGGGCCTGGCATAAAATTTTGGACTGGATCGAATGAACTCGTGATATAAATCTGATAAAATTGCATAGCCAACAAAGGAGATTTGGAGGAGCATGGATACCCATACGTTCTATGCAGTAATTGTGGCTACCTGTTTGACGCTGGTGGGAATTCGGTGGTTTGCGGTGAGAGATAAAAAAGATTGGTATAAAACGAAGCAATATACCACCTTGCTGGAGGTGTATGTGCTTCGTTTTTGATTTTCGTATGAAATTATTTTTATTTTGACTTGCGATTTCAGAACCTATTTAAATCCTTTAGTTTCGCCAAAATAGAATGAGCATTGGAAATCTGGTAGGATAGGTTTGCGAACAAATCCAGAAACCAGAGGAAGCCAATGCTCACAGCAATTGTACAACACACGCAAGAACTTGTTGCATTTATCACTGTTTTGAACATTGCACTTTACCAACCACAAATACGACATTTGATTTAAATGGTGGATGCGCTGCTCACCAGCAACGACACCAAAACTATCAGCGGACTGTATCGGCTCTTGAAGGGTCAGCCTGACCCGAAAAGCGGTGCAGACTTTCTCCGGGAAAGCCCGTGGGAAGCGGAAGACATTAGTTCTTCACGCAAACGCTGGATGGTCAATAAATTTCTTGAGTTGGCCAGTAAAGTGAACCTGGCGTTTGAGATTTTCATTGGGATTGACGATAGTCTGGGTAAGAAAGGCAAAGCGCCCAAACATCGGGAAGCCGTGGACTATCATCATAAGCATACGGAAAGCGGCAAGGGTACACCAATGGCTATGTGTATGTGGAAGTGCATCTGCAAATTGGGCCGTTTGGGTTTTTATACGACACGCGTCTATTCCTGCGAGAAAAGACGGTGCGGCGTCTCAACCGGAAGCGATCTGCCGAACAGCGGTTACGCTATCGCAGCAAATATGCTCTGGCACGTGAGATGCTGGTGGACCTGGCGAGCCTCTTGCCGAAAGGTCACAAAGTCTATGTCCTCTTCGACTCGTGGTATGCCTCCCAAAAGCTGATCAAATTCTGTCGGCGGCAGACATGGCATGTCATCTGTGCCCTCAAGTCAAACCGACGTATTGACAAAGTACGTGTTGACCAACACAACCTGGCGCTCCGGCACAAGCCTTATGAGCCGATCACGCTCGAGGCTGTGGACGAACAGCACAAAGCACCCAAGTATTACACCCGTTTTATCAAGGGCTATTTGGAAGACTTTGCTGAACCTGTCCATGCCATCGTCGCGAAAAAATGCCCCGGGGATAAACGCCCCAAGTACTTCGTCTGCACTGACCTGACCCTGACGGTGCGGCAAGTCTTGAGATATTACCAGAAGCGCTGGCCGGTGGAAGTCGATAACACCTACTTGAAAAACGCCCTCGGACTTGGTGATTTCCGTCAACAATCCTTGGAAGCCACTCAGAAATGGTTCGCCGTGGTGATGCTGGCCATCAACTACCTGCAATATCGCATGGCACTGGCCTATAGCCAGAACCTTTCCAAGACTTCCCTGGCAGACTTTATTCGCCAACACAGGCTCGACCATTTTCAAAATCTGTTGCGCTCGGTCCTCCAGCCCTTTGCGCCCGCACAACAAATCGAGACCTGCTTACAGGATGTGTTTTCGGTATCGCCCTGGGCGATTGTCTGAGATCGGTTTGGCATGGATGACAATTGGAAGGCGCATGCCAGCCTTCCGGCTTTGCCATGCCAGTGGCTGATGCAATGACCGTATTTTATGGCTTTGTTAAGGTGCGTGCACCAACTTTGGCGAAACTACAGTAAATCTTTTAAAGGAGAAAACTAATGGCAAACACGAAACAAAAAATGAATGGCGAAGTTTTTTATCCATCCGAGGAAGTCGTGGCGCAGGCGCGCGTAAAAGATTGGGACACGCTCGCCGAAAAAGCCAGCAAGGACCTGGAAGGCTTTTGGGCCGCAGAAGCCGAAGAGTTGGAATGGTTTAAAAAGTGGGACAAGGTTCTGGACGATTCAAACAAGCCCTTCTTCAAATGGTTCGTCGGGGCGAAAACAAATATCGTACATAACTGCATTGACCGTCATCTTAAAACGTATCGCAAAAACAAACTGGCGCTGATCTGGGAAAGTGAAGACGGAAAAAATCATCGTACATTTTCATATTTTGCGATGAACCGCGAAGTGACCCGCATGGCCAACGTCATCAAGGCCATGGGCATTCAAAAAGGCGACCGGGTCACCATCTACATGGGACGTGTGCCAGAGATCGTGTTTGCCATGCTGGCCTGCGCCAAGATCGGTGCCATCCATTCGGTGGTATTCGGCGGCTTCTCCGTGGACTCCCTGCAGGGGCGCATCGAAGACAGCCAATCCAAGCTCGTCATCACCATGGATGGCAGCTATAACAACGGAAAAGTGGTTGAGCTCAAGCGCACCGTGGACGAGGCGCTTAAGCGCTGCCCAACCGTGGAGAACGTGATCGTCGTCAAACGGATCGGGCATGAGGTCCAGATGGAAGCCGGACGCGATCACTGGTATCACGATCTGTTGGCGCTGCCCATCGCCAATGGAAAATGCCCCACCGAGGTGATGGACGCTGAAGATCCGCTATATATTCTTTATACCAGCGGCTCGACCGGTAAACCAAAGGCCATCCTCCATACGCACGGCGGCTATATGGTCGGTACGTATGCCACCTTGAAATATGTCTTTGATATCCAGGATGAAGATCGTTGGTGGTGTGCCGCCGATCCGGGTTGGGTGACGGGTCACTCTTACATCGTTTATGGTCCCATGCTCAACGGCGCGACCTCCTTCATGTTCGAAGGCGGACCAACCTTCCCCTATCCGAATCGTTGGTGGCAATGTGTTGAACGATACGGGATCACCATCCTCTACACCGCGCCGACCGCCATCCGCGGGTTGATGCGCTTTGGCGAGGCCTGGCCAAATAAACACGATCTTTCCTCCTTGCGCCTGCTGGGTTCCGTTGGTGAGCCGATCAACCCCGAAGCCTGGAAGTGGTATTACCGCGTTATCGGCAAGGAGAAATGCCCCATCATGGATACCTGGTGGCAGACCGAAACCGGTATGTTCATGATCACGCCGACGCCGACCGTGCCGCTCAAACCGGGATCGGGCACGCGTCCCTTCTTCGGGCAGGAAGCTGAGATCGTGGACGAGAAAGGGAATCCCGTTCCAAACGATACTGAGGGCTATCTCGTTTTGAAGAATCCCTGGCCCTCCATGCTGCGGACGATCTATGGCGATGACGAACGCTATGTGAATCAATATTGGTCGAAGAACCCGGGCAAATACACCACCGGCAACTCGGCCAAGCGCGACAAAGATGGCTATTACTGGATCATCGGCCGCGTGGATGATGTCATCAAGGTCAGCGGTCACCGGCTGGGTACCGCGGAGGTCGAGTCTGCATTGGTGAGTCACCCGGCTGTGGCCGAAGCCGCGGCGATTGGCCTGCCTCATGAGGTCAAGGGACAGGGCATCCATGCTTTCGTGCTGCTGCGCACCGGCATTGCTGGCACACCTGAGTTAGCAGAAGAACTACGCCAGCATGTCGCAACGCATATGGGTCCCATCGCCCGGCCTGAGGAGGTGAAGTTCGCCGATAAACTTCCCAAGACGCGTTCAGGCAAGATCATGCGCCGTGTGTTGAAAGCCAGAGCGCAAGGCCTGCCGGAAGGTGATGTGAGCACGCTGGAAGAGTAATATGAGAGAACTCCGAGATCTGCTTCGCAAAAATCTCGGAGTTCTTTTTCTATAGTGATTCAGATTACAAAGATATGATGGGAAAAGCACCAACGCGAAATCCAAAAGCATCACTACGGCCTTCAGGATAACCAAGGCTATAATTAGCACGAAACGCGCAGCGCGTGCCACGATAGTCACTACTAAACGAGCCACCGCGCAAGACACAAGAGCTACGATTTTCCTCATCTTCACGGCCATCATTTGCGCGATAAGGATATTTTGCGAACAAGCTATGCGTCCACTCCCAGACATTGCCAACCATATCTGCACAACCGTAGGGCGAATCGCCACCCGCCAAAGAGTAATAACCTACAGGCGTTGTGCCTATCTTGCCTCCTTCACTTGAATTGCATTTATTTTTATCAAATTCATTTCCCCATGGCCATTCATTGCTATAAGGGCCACGTGAGGCTTTCTCCCATTCGGCCTCGGTAGGTAAACGTAAAAACAGATTATCCAATTCGCTCTTGAATGTCTCACTAGACCATCTGCAATACGCTATAGCATCATTCCAAGAAACCTGCACAACAGGATGATCTTCCTTCTCCTCCCATTTGTCATTTGGATCGATGGGGTGTTTCCAGTCTATTCCTTTTACAAAATCAGCCAACTTGGAGCTAAAGCCACCTTCTTTCTCAGCAGTTGTAACATACCCTGTAACTTTAATAAATTCAGCGAACTGTTGGTTGGTGATAATAAATTTTGCTATCCAGTAATCATAAGGAATATCCACAATATGCTGTGGCTTTTCATCCTCACTAGCCAATTCACTTTCATCTTCACTACCCATCACAAATTTACCTGCTGGCACGCGCACAAATTCAATTCCTCCCATTACAAGTTTCTGTTCTGGTTTGCCTTCAATGTGCACTTTGGCAGGATGTCCAGAGACATTTAGACGGGCAGTATTTAGCTGAACTACAACTGGCTCAGGTTCTGCGCTTGTGATTGAAGGCTTGCCTAAAACAGGTGTCCCAGTAGTTATATGTTCAGCAATTAGCGCCACAGGCGGTGCAACTAAATAAATCATTGCATCAAGCACATCGGGCGTAAATTTATCACTGAAGGATATTTGCTTCAATACTTCGCGCAGGCGTTTGGAGTCTTTATCTTCGTACGCACTGAAATAGCCTTTGACCAGTTCTCTGTCCTCATGTTTTCCTTGCTGCCATTTCAAAGCATCCATAACAAAACTGTGACGGCGTTCGTTATCTTTGAGAGTTTCCTTGATATGATCAACAAAAGCTCTGGGCGCAGCGCGCATGAGTGCCTGCCAGCAGATAAAATCATCCCGATTCATGTCTTCAGCTTGGCCTGAATTGACCGCCATAAACCACTGCAAATTCAAGTCATTGATCACATTCTTCACGCGGCGCGGGTTGGCATCTGCCGCAGCAACCAGTGTTTGCCAACGTTTGAGCATGGCTTCATCCACCTTGGTTTTGTCCTGTGAACGGAGGTAGTTTTTCATCGCGTCATCAACAATGGGCGGTAGGTCGAAGCGTAGTTGAACGATCTTTTCTAAATAATCTTTTGCGCTTTCTCCAGTAATACCCGCATTCTTATAATGTGTTTCTACCGCAGCTTGTACGATCCTGGTATCGGCACCCAGCAGAAAAATACAGCCACTCTTATCGAGGAAAAGCTTGATGGCCTCCAATGTCTGCACAGTCTTACTTGGCAAACAGCGGTCAAGATCGTCAACAAAGACAACCAGCGCCCCTTGGCTCTCATTGATCTCAGTGACTTTACCCTTTCCATGTACCCAGACTGCCAGCAATCTTTCAAACGTTTCATTAAAAGTAATCAAAAAAAGCAGTGTGCTGTTCAAACTTGGATGGCTTCTCATATTTCTGAGGGTCAGCCTTGAACTTTAATCCCAAACCCAATCCACCAAAGCTAAACTCGAAGGCACTGATAAACATCGCCACTGAATCGTAGGAAGGCTGATCTGGGTCTTCGAACCAAGCGTTGAGTTTATTGATCAAGCCATCCTTTTTCATGGCCTGTAGAATAACGCGCACAAGCGCAACCAGTAATTCTTTTTCCTCGTTGTATTTCCATGCATCGAACCAAACGGTTTTGCATTTCCGAAATGATTCTGTACTTTCGGCAAAACGATGTTCACCTTTACCACCTTCCCCCTTTGGCTTATCCAACATATTCTTCACGCGCAGCAACAATGATGTTTTCCCCGAGCCCCATGAACCATTGATCCCTATTGCCAACGGCGTTTCGGTGGCAGGGCTGGCAATCAAGCGAGCCAATGTAGCCGCGAAATCATCGAAGTGAAAATCCGCGGCTTTCTTGTCAGTAAGTGGCGCGTCGTGCAAAACTTCCGGAGTTTGATATTTTCGTTTTGGCATGGCAATCCCTCAAAATGAAACTATGAGCATTGTATAACAAAAATGCAAATTTGCAACGTTCTTTATCCATGTATAATTACAAGCAATGAAAGAACAGGAATATCAAGCCCAAATATCCGAATGGCAGGCGCAGAGGTATGGCGCCCTTGTTGGCGAGAACGGCTGGCTGGCATTAGCTGGCTTGTTTTGGCTGAATCCGGGACGGCACCTGATCGGTTCCAACCCGATGTGCGAGATCACCCTGCCGGAGCGTGCCCCAACCTTTCTTGGGGTAATAGAATTAAAAGGCAAAAATGCCCGTTTCCAGGCCGCAGCCGGTGTGCCGGTGCTGATCAATGGCCGCCCGGAGAGGAAGACATTTCTCAAGTCCAGCCAGGAGGCGAAGCCCAGTTACATCACCTGGAACGATCTACGTCTGGTACTGCACGAACACGCTGGCAAATACGCCGTCCGCATCTGGGATAATCAGCGACGTGAGCGCTTCTCGCTACCGCCCCTGAAATGGTTTCCGATCGACAAACGCTTTCGCATGAACGGACGATATACGCGTTATAAAGTCCCGAAGGAGTCGGGGCAGCCCGATACCTTTGGTGAAACAGTCGAAGACCGCATGGATGGTTATGTTTCGTTCAAGTTCGAGGGGATCAAGTATCAACTGGATGCCACGGAAACAAAAAGCGGCCGGTTGTTCATCAAGTTCAAGGATCTCACCAGCGGCAAAGAGTTTTATCCGCCCAGCCGCTATTATTACACCGAACCCGTGAAAGATGGAAAAGTAGTGATCGATTTTAACTACGCTTATAGCCCGCCCTGCGCCTTCACAGAATACGCGACCTGTGTTTTTGCACCGCTGCAAAATCACCTGCCCTTCCGCGTGGAAGCGGGTGAGATCTACCAGGAAATCACCTAGGCATGGTAAACGAAGCCTATCAGAAGGAAATCATGAAATGGCGTGAGGAAATGGATCACAACCTGCGCCGCGAAAATGGCTGGCTGGCCCTGGCCGGTTTGTTCTGGCTGCGTAGAGGGCGGAATATCATTGGCTCCCATCCTGATAGCGACATCCTGTTGCCAGAACGTGCGCCAGCTCGACTCGGCGTTTTTGAATTCGATGGAGAGCATGTCACTTTGCAGGTGGAGGCGGCGATACTGGTCGAAGTCAATGGCATGGAAGCCAGGACTGCCCAGCTCGATACAGATTTGGAAGATGTGCCAAGCTTTATCACCTTTGGCGAGATGCGGATGGTCGTCGTGCGTCGTTCCAAGGGCGTCGGCATCCGTTTATGGGATAACACACGCAAGCAACGCCGTCTCTTCCCACCCCGGGAATGGTATCCCATCAAAGAAGAGTTTCATCTCCCCGCGACCTATATCCGTTATGAGACTCCCAGGATTGTGAAGATGCCCGATATTCTTGGCGCCATCCTGGATGAGCCCGTGCACGGCTATGTGACCTTTGTACTGAATGGACAAAAATATGAATTGGTCGCCAGCGAGGAACCCGATCAGCGTCTCTTCATCCAATTCATGGACTTGACCAACAGTGAGTCCACGTATCCATCTGGTCGTTATTATTACAGCGATGTCTATCAGGATGGCCAGGAATTTATTATCGATTTCAACAAGGCCTATAACATGCCCTGTGCCTTTACCGATTATGCCACCTGCACCTTTCCACCGCCGGAAAATCATCTAAAGGTTCCCATCGAAGCAGGTGAGCTTTACCCCGGACATACCCATTAAAACCAAAATGGGATGACAATCGAGTTGTCATCCCATCTTTTCCTTAACGCTGATTTACCGTTTACCCGCCGACCAGGCGAATTAGAGCTTCCGGCACCCAGAATTGTCCATAGCCAAACAATCCAATCGTAATCGACACAACCAGAATCGCGACACCGAAGCCGATCAAAAGGCGGTCTTTGAAATCACGTTCCAATACCTGCAGCCAGGTACGCGGCCCCACACCAAAGGCGCGCAAGTCCATGGCATCGATGATATCTTCACTGCCGATGATGGCATGGATGACGACAGGCACAAAGATGGGTCCCATCTTGCGCACCTGTTCGATCAGACCACCACTGATCTTCTCGAGTTCGTAACCCCGCGCTCGCTGGGCGTCCATCGTCAGTTGGAAGTCGCGGCCAAAGGTCGGGATGAAGCGCATCGTCAAATCCATGGCATAAGCAAATTTATCGGGCAGCCCGAGGCCCCTGAAGGTAACGCCATACAAGGCGGGATTAATCGTATACGGGATCAAAACCGTCATGATGGCAATGCTCGAAATACGCGCAAATTGGCTCACGGCAAAAAAAGCACGTTCCACTGTAACCTTCAAGGTGGGAGTCCAACCAAGGAGGGAAAAAGAGGCTTTGAACTCACGGATGAGATGTTCCTCTTTATAGACCTCTGCGCCTCCGCGCCCGGTGATAAAGGTCAGCACGGCAAAGAAAATGACGAACGCAACAATGAATAAAAATGCCCGGCGAATTTCGCTCCACTTCACATCTGCTGTAACCAAAAAGAACATCGAAATAAAGAAAAAGAACGAAAGATAGCGCACATCCCAAAAGGAAAGGGTTGAGACCAAAACACATGCATAGAAAATGAACCACGCGCGCGGGTCAAATTTTTGAATGATTGATTTATCGCTTTTCCGATAACGCCAGGCGGCTAACATATGCAACTCCGCTCATCAGGGGGTCAAGCCCCCCGATGAGCAAATAAATATTTACCTACCAGACTGTCTCTGCACTGATGCGTAGGCACCAACCAACAGAGGCACAAGGATTGCGGCAAAGATCAGGTTCGGTCCAGCCGCAGGAAGGAATTCTCCCACCATGGCAGCGGCAAAACTAAAACCATTGATCCAAATGTCGGATAGCGCGGCAAAGCCAATGCCCAGGATATTTCCCAGCATGCCCCATGTCACTGCCGCAGCAACATTTTCATTCGAGCCAAAGGCATAACGCACTATCAACACCAACACAAAACCTATGACAAGTGAAACGCCGGCAAAGACAGAAATTGCTGCATCACCAAAAATGTTGTTATCAGCGTCAAAGAACATCATGTTGGCTTGGCTGCTGTTCATGAAGAAGAGGATGGCAGCCAACACAGCCAGTGCACCGCTCACCCACAGAACAATGTCCATGCTTCTCTTCTTATCAGCAAACAACATAGGCATACCTGCTACGAAACCGACAAGTCCATTGCCGATGCTCCACTGCGGGGAGAGGCTGAAGCCTGTCAGTGCATCACCGAACATGTTACCAACTGCACCAGTGAAGAACCCAACCACCGGACCAAAGGCGTAACCAAAGAACATGGGAATCGCGATGGCAGGACGCAACGAAACCTGGCTCAAGGAAGGCACAACGAAGACAGTGCCGTTAAACAACCACGAAAACACAGCATACAGTGCCGCGCCGATCGCCATCCATACCACCTGACGGGTGCCCACTTCCCAAGCGTTATTCTCTTTGGTGGCGTAATACACTGCAAAGGCGATCAATAGTCCGATCCCGACAAACAATAGACGCAATGGAACCGTAGCTCGTTCAACCGGGAATTGCAGGTTCGGGTCAATAAAATAAATACCCAGCGCCACAATCGCGAAGATGACTATCAGGGTGCCGAGCATTGACATAAGACTCTTGTTCATCATTCTTCTCCTCTTTTGAAATTAGATATGCGCCAACGCTTCCGCCCTCATGAAGCGGCCCGTAGTAGCGAATCGCTGAAGGTTCAGAGCCAGCAATGAGGTGGGCACGAGGCGGTTGGCTTTGAGTCGATCGAAATCGTGCAAGACGTCCTGCGGCTTGCCGTCAGCAATGAGTTGTCCATCAGCAATGATCAACACACGATTCGCGTAAATGACTGCCAGGTCAACATCGTGTGTAATGAACAAAATGGCTTCGAACCCGGGCAATTGCAAAATCGAATCCATAAAGCTCATGTAATTCTGATAATCCTGCCCGGCGGTCGGCTCATCCATCACCAGGATGCGCGACTGCATGGCCAGGATCGCCGCGATGCTCACACGCTTTTGCTGGCCGAATGATAGGGCCAGCGGTGGGTCCTGCTCCTTCTCAGAAAGGTTCACAATTCGTAGGGCTTCCTTCACCTCCTGTTCAATTTGTTCTTTGGAATGTTTCATATTGGTCGGTCCGAAGGCCAGCTCTTCATGCACAGTTGGTGCGAACAACATATGACTCGGGCTCTGAAACACATAACCCAAGGTGCTGGCAATCTCTGCCACGCTGGCCTCTTTGGTATCGCGGCCATTCACCAGTACTCGTCCCAATTTCGGTTTGAGCAAACCGATCGCATGTTTGACAAAGGTGGTTTTGCCTGAACCGTTGGGACCTAACACGGCAATGACATCGCCGCGTTTGATTTCGAGATCGATGCCGTGCAGCACCTCGACCTCGGATTCATAACCAAAGGAGATATTCTCGAACCTGACCAACGCCTCCTCCCCACCCTCCGAGCTGGCCGCACCCGGCAGGATGCGTATCTCCGCTGGAGGCGGGTCCTGTTTGGCGCGCTCGACGATTTCCTGGGCAGGCAGCTTCACATCATGATAATTCACTACTTTAGATAACCCCGAAAGATTCCCAAGGTAACGGATTTGCCCTTCGTCCATGAACATGACGCGCTCCGGTTGGACATGAAGAACATCTTCAACACGATGCTCCACCATCAATACAGTCATGCCCTGGTTCGCCAGCAATCGGATCGTCTTGAGAGAATCCAAGGCACTGGCCGGGTCGAGGCTGGCAAGAGGTTCATCCAACAAGAGAATGAAAGGCTGCATGGCAAGCACACCCGCCAGCGCGATTTTCTGCTTTTCTCCGCCGGAGAGCGTAAACGTATCTCGATCGCGCAGGTGCGTAATTTCCAACAGTTCCAATGCAGTCTGCACGCGTTGATAAATCTCCTCGCGTGGCATGCCTAAATTTTCCAACCCAAAGGCAACTTCGTTCAATACCCGCGTGCCAAGGATCTGGCGTTCCGGGTCCTGCAATACCGTACCAATTCTCTGTGAGATTTGGGAAAGCTTCCAGTCTTTGGTATCTTCACCGAAGACAGTTACTCGCCCATTCATCTCACCCTTGTAAGAACGCGGGATTAGCCCGTTGATACAACGGATCAGGGTTGTCTTGCCGCAACCACTTGCCCCAGCGATGAGCAGGATTTCCCCGGGTTGTGCTTCGAAAGAAATATTTTGGATCGCCAATTCCTGGCGGTCACGATAACGAAAAGATAGATTGTCAACAATGAGAGGGGACGCAGACATGCAGTTTTCCTGGGAAATAGAATGAGAGTATTATACTTCCACAACCTCGCGGGCTCCCATCAGCGAATTGCATCAGGGGAAATGTTACCAAAGGGGAGATCGTTGCGTCAAAGAAAATGTTACTTTCCGATAGGCGAAAAAGCCGGTCGGAGGAGCAACATGATGAGCCTAAAAAGCAAGCGTGAATTATTGGAAGTTGTACAACCCCGGTACCTGAAAGCGAGTCGAGCTGAGAAACAAAAAATACTGGACGAATTTAGCAGTGCCACAGGATATCATCGAAAACACGCCATCCGTGTTTTGAGAAATCAAAGGCAAGTTCAAAACCACCTGAAAGGGAAAAACAAAACTTACAACCGTTTGTACGGCGGTGCAGTCGTACAGGCACTCGAACAAATCTGGGAGATCTATGGACAGATCTGCTCCAAACGACTGCAACCCATATTACCTGAAGCGATCAAAGTGCTGGAGCGCTGCCAGGAAATTGAGCTTTCCGAAGAAACCAAAGCATTGCTCCTGAAAATCAGTTCTGCCAGTATAGACCGTTACCTACGCCCAAGCCGTTGTAAGTCGCAGCATGGCTTGAGCACCACCAAGCCTGGCAGTCTGCTCAAAGCACTGATTCCAGTACGCACCTTTACCGAATGGGACGAAGAGCAGCCTGGGTTTATGGAAATTGACCTGGTAGCACACTGGGGAAACACCACCGAAGGGCAATACCTGAACACTTTGACCTGTACAGACCTTGCGACAGGTTGGACAGAAGTCACGGCTCTGGCACACCGTTCACAACAGGCAGTCTCTACAGCCATTCAGCGGATGCGCCAACATCTGCCCTTCTCTCTGCTGGGCATCGATTCGGACAATGGCAGTGAGTTCATCAATGACACCTTAAATCGTTACTGCCTGGATCAGAAGATCACGTTTACCCGTTCCCACCCATACCAGAAAAACGATCAGCCACATGTCGAGCAGAAGAATTGGTCCGTGGTGAGACATACCGTCGGGTACGATCGTTGGGAAACTGAACAGGAACTGGCTATGTTGGAAAGTATTTATGAGGATGTACGCCTCTACATCAACTTCTTCCGGCCCTCCTTCAAACTGATTGCCAAAGAGCGCATTGCCAATCGAACTCGCAAACGGTATGATACCGCCAAGACACCTTACCAACGTGTTCTAGAGCGCAAAGATGTTTCATGGGAAGCCAAAGCCAGGCTTATCAACATCTACCTTCAACTCAATCCAGCCGAACTTCGCCGCCGGATTGACCAGAAAACCGCCAAACTTTGGAAAATCTCTCGGTAACATTTCTGCTTGATGCAACGTTACCACCAAAGTAACATTTTTCCTTGATGCAGTACGTCAGGCAGGCAATGTCTTTCAAGCTTCCTCGCTTTTGGGAAGAAGTTTAGGTTTCTTGAAGATCATCATGGGCGGAATAATAAACTTCGGTGCACGGTCACTCGACCACGGCGCTTGCGGTGCCATCACCAACCCGCAGATCAGGATCAGAGCCCGATCGTAATTAACCCGCCAGCCGGCAAAATCACGCCAGGCTTGTTCGCGGTCTTTCTTGAGAGGGATTCCCCCGGCAGCCAGTTGGTCCAGCACAGCCTCGAATTCGGGGCGTTCGATACAGATGGGCGTGGCAGGATAATGTGGGTCCTGTGGACTGGGAATATCGAAGTAATTGGCAATCCGTCGCAGGGCCAGGAAGCCGGCACGAATGCACAACGCCGCGGATACTTCATAAGGAATCTCAACCGCAGAAAGTGTGATTGCAGCTGCATCCAGAACAGCGCCGGCAGCCGTCACCCAGGAATTCTCAGCACGCGGTGAACGAAAGAACACCAACGTAGGCAGTGTCGTATGACTTTCTTCGATGTCTGCGAACCAGGCCTCCCAGGTGGCCCAATAATCGGCCAATTTCGCCAATCCTTGATTGCGATGGAAGCGCAGCAGCATCTCCGATGCTGACGGCGGGCTGCCAGCGCGCACCTCCAGGAGATTGACCACCTGTTCACGCCGCGAAAAGGCAGAATACATGGTTGGCAGGTAGGCAATCAACAAAGCCACCAGAATGAGACCGATCATGGCTTCAGTAAAGGCCAGGGCGCTGATTCCAAAAGAGGCAGGTGTGATAAAACCCAGGGTAAAGAGCGATGAGCCACTCAGGCGAAAGGCGGACAGGAAATCGCCAACACCCAACGCCCAATACATGGCAGCGTATCCGAACGAGATCAGGACATACCAGGTGGGAACCAGGAGCATCAACCCGATCGGCGCGTAATATGCCATGACCGCATCCCTGTTGCGATATGTTTTCACAAAGAGCAGAATGAAATCGATGACTCGCCGCAACAACCCGAATACCAGGCGGTTAAGTTGACTACGTGCCGCGCGCGGCAGGACAAAGGTGGAAAGCGCCGAGAAGAGGGTCAGGATGACGGTTAGTAATCCTGCCGTGAAGACAACTGGATATAGCGCCGAGTCGGTCAGGAACATGTTGGGATTATAAAACAAGTGCGGAAAGGTTGGCTTGAGGAAAGACCATGGCTTTCTCAAGAACCGCAGGTTCGATCTTTGGTACACGGAACTCACGGATTGGACGGAGTCTTTTCCGTCTTTTCGCGGGAGAAACCGTGTTGTCCGTGTCCTCCGTATATTAAATGATGGGTTTGTCAACCTTTCCTGAGAAAACCACGGAGGAAAGACAGATTCAGAACCAAAGCAATTAAATGCGGATACAATTACAAAGTCATGGAGAAACTTTCATAGGCCCATTAAAGAAACTCACTTTCCCTGGAGGTCAAAATGTTAATCAGTAAAGAACTGGCAGAAGCCATCAACCAACAGATCGGGCGCGAATTCGGCGCCAGTATGCAATATCTCAGCATCGCCGGGCACTTCCATGTGCAAAAGCTGACCCTGCTTGGCAAACTCTTCTTCGAGCAGGCGGAGGAAGAAAAGGAACATGCCACGAAATTTGTACACTACATGCTGGATACCCAGGGCGAGTTGCGCATCCCGGCCATCGCACAGCCCCAGCCAACCTTTGCAACGGCGGAGGAAGCCGTACAGGCCGCCCTGACCTGGGAACAGGAGGTCACTGAACAGATCAACCATTTGATGGATCTGGCTGTCTCTCAAAATGATTACCTGGCACAGAACTTCCTGCAATGGTATGTGGACGAACAGCTCGAAGAGATCAACAAGATGGATCAATTGCTGAGCGTGGTGCGCCGCGCCGGCGAAAAGAACCTGCTTATGGTTGAGGCCTACATAGTTCACCTGGATAAAGCCGGATAAATTGTAATTGTTTGGGGATGGATAGAAATAAAAAAATGCTCCGTCAGAGTGAGGGGGGCACCCTGTGCGGAGCAACGTTATTTTAATCATAAATATTTATTTTTGGCAAGGGGTGCAATCAAAATTTATTCATGATCTCTTTGATTGCGAAGACTCTTGCTATTGAAAATATTGTGCAAAGCCAGCTTCAAATTGCTCCTGGGTGGTATATCCAGCCCACTTGATCAACACGTTTCCATCTCCATCCAGCAGATAAATCTCTGGCTGAACGTAATAGCCAAGTGCTCGTTGAAATTTCCGTGTGTGCGGATCACCGGCATCCAGATAAGTAAATTTGATTTTACCGAAATACTTTGCTTCCAACCCATGCACCATGGGAGCCATGTGCTGGCAGGTCGTTCACCAAAATTGGAAAAACTCAACGAACTGGATCTGCCCGGATGCCAGATTGACCGTGGTGGGATCGGATGCTTCGAGATTGGGTCCACGCGAGGTGGCAATGGGTTGAGCATCCCCAGCGGGAGTGGCAGATGGCAATTCAAGAGCAGGGGCGTCGGTTAAGAATGCCGATGGAGTTGGCGATTCATCTGGTAGAGTCAGGCTGGCGCCTGGTTGAACCGCCGCCGAAGGGGCAGCCGATTCCGTGGCAGGCGCGGGGGCGGCACAGGAGGCCAATAGTACGGCAAGCAGGCTTAGGCTTGTCCTGAGCGCAGTCGAAGGGCTTGGAAAGAGGCGGAGCTTCAACATATCGTCAAAAAAAGTTATAACACGAAATCCTTACCAAAATATTACAGGAATCATCGCCTCCAGTCTCTCCCGAATACAGTCATTCGTCACACAGAAATCGAGATGCTCATCTTTGACGTTCGTAAAATCCTACGCTATACTAGGTCCAGTCCATTCGTTGAATGGTTGCATGGCGATGTACACACAACAGTTCAACCGCATCAAGACGAAACAAAAATTTACTAACCCAAAACTACCTAATTAAATAAAGGAGTTCACATGGCTGGTTTCAAACTCACGTACGCCACGATGTTCAACCCTCCCGAAGAGCTTCACAAAGGCTTCGACAAAGCCGTTGCCAAACTAAAAGCGAATCTCGGGCAGGAATACGGGATGTTCATCGATGGTCAGGATGCCTTTGCCAACGATAAGTTCGAGGACCATTCCCCGGTCAATACCGACTGGGTGCTGGCACGTATGCAGAAAGGCAACGCTACACACGCCAATATGGCGATTGCCGCAGCGCGCAAAGCTTTCCCCGCCTGGAGTCATACGCCGTGGAAAAAGCGCGTGCAACTGGTACGCAAGGCTGCTTCTCTGCTCGAAAAACGCATCTTCGAGCTCGGCGCGGCCATGGCCCTGGAAGTCGGCAAAAACCGCATGGAGTCGCTGGGCGACGTACAGGAGACGGCCGACCTGATGTATTTCTCAGCGCAGATGATGGAAGAGAATGAGGGCTTCATCAAGCCGATGGGCAAGGACCCGCTGATCGGATACGATGCCACGAACATGTCTGTGCTGCGTCCTTATGGTGTCTGGCTGATCATCAGCCCATTCAACTTCCCCTTTGCGTTGACCGGAGGTCCCACGGGTGCGGCGCTTGTGGCCGGGAACACGGTCGTGATCAAGCCGGCAACGGATACCGCCTGGATCGTGCGCCTCTACGCTGAATGTTTGCGCGACGCCGGCTTCCCGGACGGCGTGGTGAACTTTGTCACCGGCCCCGGCTCGACCCTCGGACAGGCACTGGTCGATAACCGCGAGGTGGATGGTGCGACCTTCACCGGTTCCTTTGATGTAGGCATGAAAATGTACCGCGACTTTGCCAGCCGCAATTACGTCCGGCCGATCGTGCTCGAACTTGGCGGCAAGAATCCGGCCATTGTTTCGCGGAATGCCAATCTCGAAGACGCGGCCACCGGCATCGTCCGCTCGGCCTTTGGCCTGCAGGGACAGAAATGTTCGGCAGCCTCACGCGTCATCGTGGAAGAACCGGTTTACGATGAACTGCTTGCCAAACTCAAGGCAAAGACCGAAGCCTTCGTCATCGGCGACCCAACCGAACGAGCCACATATCTCGGTCCGGTCATCAATCAGAATTCCTACAGCGATTTCAAGAACTTCACTGAAGAGATCGATCAGGCTGGTGGTCGCTTCCTCACCGGCGGACATGTGAAGACCGGTGGCCTTTTCGATAAAGGTTATTTCTGTGAACCGACCCTGGTCACCGATCTGCCCTTCGATCATCGTTTGTGGCAATATGAAATGTTCCTGCCCATCACCACGGTTGGCAAAGTAAGTGATCTCGACGAAGCCATGAGCATTGCCAACAATGTGAACTATGGCCTGACGGCTGGCTTCTATGGCTCGTTTAAGGAAACCGATTGGTTCTTCGATAAGATCGAAGCGGGCGTCACCTATGCCAACCGTCCGCAGGGCGCCACGACGGGTGCCTGGCCTGGCTTCCAGCCCTTCGGCGGCTGGAAAGGCTCCGGCGCGAGCGGTAAGAATGGCGGCGGATATTACTATGTTCAGCTCTACATGCACGAACAAATCCGTACGTTGATCAAACCCGCCAAGTCCAACGGCAAGGCAACTGCGAAAAAGAGCACAAAGAAAGCTGCTCCCAAAAAGATCGTAAAAAAGACGACAACACGTAAATAATTCTCACAGCCTTATTGTTTCCCGTCATTGCAAGGAGGGTCGGTGGTTGAGTAGACAGTGCGCTTCTGGCGTATCGAAACCACTGACCCGACGAAGCAATCTCCATCATTCTACAGGAGATTGCTTCGTCGGCGTGGTGGCGATACAGGCTGGGCAGAACGTCCAGCCTTATTCAACCAGCGCCTCCTCGCAATAACAAGGTGATGCGGTGCCCTGGAATCCTGATCAATATCATAAATTTCAAAGCCAACGTGCTGCGCCATTCTTCGATCTGCTGGCGCTGGTCGAAGTGCGCCCTAATCTTAAAGTTGTTGACTTGGGATGCGGAACGGGTGAATTGACGTGTCAACTGGCGGAGAAGCTTCCCGACAGCCGCGTGACCGGTCTCAACTCCTCCGCACAAATGTTGGAAAAATCTGTCTCTTATTCAAGCCCGAACCTGCATTTTGAACAAGGCGATCAGTCTCAACTGACAGGCGAATGGGACTTGATCTTCAGCAACGCCGCCCTGCAATGGAGTGAGAATCATACGGAACTGATTCCCCATCTCTACGACAAGCTTGCTCCCGGCGGACAAATTGCTGTGCAGGTCCCATCCAATCACAACCACATCTCGCATCAGATCTACCGCGAGGTCGCAGATACCAAACCTTTCAAATCCATTTTGACGGGATTTCAAAGAATTGCGCCGGTGCTTTCCATCGATGAGTATGCCCAGATGCTATTTGATAGTGGCGCACAGCAGATTATCGTCTTCGAAAAGATCTATGCTCACGTTTTGGCAAACTCAGACGCGGTGGTAGAATGGATTTCAGGTACCGCGCTTGTTCCCTACTTCGAGAGACTCGGCGAACACAAGGAGGCCTTCGTACAGGTCATCCGCGAAAAGATGCACGCCGCTCTGCCCGATAAGCCCGTCTTTTATCCTTTCCGCCGAACGTTGTTTTCGGCCGGAAGACCCTCGTTGATCGAGTAAGCCGAATGATTTTTCCTGACGCCGTACGCCAGGATGGTGCGAGGCTTTATCGAGACCAACGAGTTGCGGAAAAATCACTACTCAATCAGATTTATGTGGTCTCGATACGCGGCGCTTGAGCGCCACTACTCGACCAGCGTGGACAACTCATGGGCGAACCTCAAGGCTACGATCGCAAGGAAATTATTTACCGCATAGGCACGTTCTTTCTTTTGGTGGGGATTGGATTGTTCGTGTTCTTCATCCTTTCTGAGGCTGCACAAAAAGCCACATTAGGCTACTTTTGCGGATCGACCATTTTATTGATCGTCGGATTCATCTTTCGCGCCCAATATCGCAAATCCATCAAGCCAGCTGATCGTTTCAATTTAGTGCGAAAGATGATGCCCAAAGCCAAAAAAGAACAGCAGGGAAAGAAGTAGTGAACAAACTCGTTTCTCTTTCCGAAGCCATTGCGAGCTACGTAAACGATGGCGACACCGTGTACGCCGCCGGTTTTACTCATCTCATTCCCTTTGCCGCGGGCCACGAAATCATGCGTCAGGGAAAGAAGGATCTGTCACTGGCCCGCGCCACACCAGACTTGATCTACGATCAGATGGTTGCAGCAGGATGTGCGCGCAAAGTCATCTTTTCCTATATGGGCAACCCGGGCGTCGGCTCGCTGCGCATCATCCGTTCAGCCATCGAGCAGGGGAAACTCGAATGGGAGGAATATTCCCACTTTGGCATGATCACCCGCTTGCAGGCTGGCGCGGCCGGTTTGCCGTTTCTCCCCATGAACCAAACTGGTGCAACCGATTTGGAAAATGCCAACCCCAACATCAAGCGCATCCCTGATCCCTATGGCGGGAAAGATGTGATCGTCGTGCCGGCTCTCAATCCTGACGTGGCGATTGTCCACGTGCAGCGCGCGGATGAAAATGGGGACGCCCAATTATGGGGCATCATCGGCGAACAGAAGGAAGCCGCCTTTGCCGCCAGGAAAGTGATCCTGACAGCCGAAGAAATTGTGGATGAAGGGGTTATTCGCTCAGACCCTAATCGCACGATATTCCCCGGCCTCCTGGCCAGCGCGGTTTGTCACGTTCCGTTTGCCTGTCATCCTTCTTATGCGCAGGGATACTATGACCGCGATAACAAGTTCTATCTATCATGGGATAAGGTCAGCGAAACCCACGAGGCCGTGAAACAATATCTGGATAAATGGGTCTTCGGCGTCAAGGACCGCAATGAATATTGGGAGAAACTCGGCGAAGAGACCCACCAAAGATTGAAAGTCAAGCCACGCCACAGTGAAAAAATCAACTATGGTGATTATTAACCACCGCCTTGTGGTTAAGCCATGAAGATTCCCAAATTCGATTTTGGCGGAGATGGAGCACCGCTCCATTTTCTCCACGCCAACGGTTACCCACCCGAATGCTATCAGCCTCTGCTCGAACTTTTGGGAACACAGTATCACGTTTTCGGCATGCTGCTGCGCCCCTTGTGGCCAGACTCAAATCCGAATGAGATCCGGGATTGGAGTCCACTTTCGGAGGACTTGTTGCGGTTCATCGCGCCGCCTCAACCTGTTCCCGTTATCGGTGTGGGACATTCCCTCGGCGCGATCGTGACGTTACGCGCCGCGCTGCGCGACCCAGGCAAATTCCGTGCTTTAATATTGATTGATCCTGTTTTGTTTGTTCCAACATTCATGATGCAATGGCACCTCATCCGTACATTGGGATTGGGAGATAGACTCCATCCGTTGATTACGGGAGCCAAAAAACGCAGACGTACTTTCGATGATTTGGAAACTGTCTTTAGAGGGTATCGCAATCGAAAAGTCTTCCGCTATATGAGTGATGAAAGTTTGCGAGCATACATTCAAGGCATTACCCAGCCAAAACCGGATGGCGGTTATGAATTGGTATATTCGCCTGAATGGGAAACGCAAATCTATCGCACCAATATGCACGACTTTGACATCTGGCGTGAGCTGCCCAAACTTCAGGTGCCGACTCTCTTCCTGCGTGGCGTCGAAACGGATACTTTTCTGGAGAATGCGGCAAGTTTTGTAAAACGGAAACAGCCCAAGGCTTGGGTCGCAACGCTGGACCAGTCCACGCATTTGCTTCCGCTGGAACGTCCACACGAGGCTTTTGAGGTAATGCAATTATTTCTAAAATCTTTGGAGTCAATCGACAAGCAAGCTTCTTGACTTCATAATGAGGAACACCATGAACGAAATCAATTATTCCTCCGCCGAATTGATGATCATCAACGCCGCGCGTTTGTTGCGTGATGGCGATGTCGTATTTGTAGGCGTTGGTCAACCGAATCTGGCCTGCAATCTTGCCAAGCGAACACACGCGCCTAATCTGGTCATGATCTACGAAGCGGGCGTGATCGGCGCGGAGCCAGCGCGCTTACCGCTATCGATCGGCGATCCAACGCTCGTCAGCGGTGCGCTTTCAGTGGTGAGCATGTACGATATTTTTGCGAACTATCTCCAGCGCGGCAACGTGGACGTGGGCTTCATGGGCGGCGCGCAGATCGACAAATATGGCAACATCAACGCCACCGTGATCGGCGGATACGAGCACCCCAAAGTGCGTCTGCCCGGTTCTGGTGGCTCACAGGAGATCGCCGCCTGGGCCAACCGTTGTTACATTATGACCCCGCACCAAAAGCGGCGCTTCCCCGAAAAAGTGGATTTCATGACTTCGGCCGGGTTCATCAACGGCCAGGGAGATCGCGAACACGCCGGCCTGCGCGGCGGAGGCATGCTGGCAGTGGTAACCGATATTGGCATGCTGGAACCGGATGAGAGCGGTGAGATGATTCTCACGGCGCTGCATCCCGGTAAGACGATCGAACAAGCCAAAGAAAGTACAGGCTGGGAATTGAAGGTTGCCACTCATTTAGAAACAACAGAACTTGTCACCGAAAATGAATTGAGAATTTTGCGCAAAGAACTCGACCCACATGGGATTTATCTCAAAGGCGGTTAGTTGAAGCGCTCCATCGCAGTCCTGCTCTTCCTTTTGTGGACAGGCATCCTTCTCAGCGCGTATTATGTTGTCCAGAAACCGGGCCTGTTGGACTCCTTTGCGGGTTTGGCGAATACGATATGGACTCTCATCGTCGCCGCACTGCTTCTTTTTAACGCGTACGCATTTGGCAGGCAAATCCTTTCCTGGCTGGGATTGAACTCCATTGAAGAAATAGACCGTCTCCTGCTCGGATGTGGTCTCGGCCTGGGAGCCTTCGGTTTGCTCGGCCTGGGCATTTCCGCCGCGCAAATTGCCAAACCGCTGATTTTTTTCTTCCTCTTGACCGGTTTGACTGTTTTTTTTGTTTTCAAACACGAGGTTCAAAATCTATTCGCTGATTTCAAATCCTTTGGGGCAAATTGGAATCTCTCCTTCAGTCAATACAATCTGTTTTCAAAAGCCGCAATTATCCTCCCCTTTTTGTTTTCATTTTTGCTGACGCTGACACCGCCGTTCGAAGCCTTCGATGCCTTGTTGTACCATCTCACACAGCCCGTCCGGGTACTGCAGGATGGTGGCTTGCGTCCATTCGATGTTGCACAGTTTTGGTTTCCCAGTTTGACAGAAAATGTATATTTGTGGGGACTGGCGCTGGGCAGTGAGCGCGTCGCCCAGATCATCCATTTCCTGTGGGGAACTCTTTCCGCGCTTTTGCTCTGGCGTTGGGCTGTCAAAGTGTGGGGCGTCGAAAATGGACGGAAAGCGTTGCTCTTGCTTGCAGCCATTCCATCGCTGCCCATGCTGGCCTCCTGGGCCTACGCAGATATGGCCCTGATCTTTTATGCAATCGCAACTCTTTATGCACTGACGGTGTATCAAACGCTGGCCTCCATACGCTGGTTGCGGATGGCGGCAGTCATGGCTGGTTTGGCCATGTCGGTCAAATATACCTCTTTCACGATTCCGCTGACGAGTGGCCTATTGATTCTATTTTGGCAAAGAAAAACTTTCTCTCAAGCGCTCGCGCGTGCTGCGCAGTTCAGCTTGATCGCGCTCGTGATTGCCCTGCCCTGGTATGCGCGTAATGCGATCATCATGGGTAACCCATTCTACCCATTTGCATTTGGCGGACGTTACTGGGATGCTTTCCGAGGAGCTTGGTATGCGGGAACAGGCTCCGGGATTGGCTGGAATCCGCTTCAAATCTTTCTACTTCCTTTGAACGCGGTTCTGGGACATCGTGATGCGAACTTCTTCGATGGCAGGATGGGTCCGCTCTTCCTGATTCTGGTCCCCTTTGCACTATGGATTCTGCTCTCCCGCTCGCCTCAAGCCTCAGACCGCGGCTGGTCATTGCAAACGATCGGCCTTTTCGCTGCGGTGAGTTTTTCCGCCTGGACCTTCGGCGTGATCAAATCTTCCGGGCTCTGGCAGACTCGTTTACTCTTTCCCGCGTTGATCCCTTTTGCCATTCCAACCGCGCTCGCCTGGGATCATTTGAAAGAATTGGATAACTCGAAATTCCGGATTAGTTTCTTCTCAAATATTCTGATCGCGTTGGTGATTGCTTTGACTGTTTTCGATAATGCGGTATTTGTCTTGCAACGCAATCCATTGGCAGTCGCGCTGGGCGCTCAATCCCGTGCGAGTTACGTCGCACGGGTCAATCCCTCCTACGCCGCGTTGATACTACTCATGGACACATTGCCGGTGAATGCACAAGTATATAGTCTATTCGAACCCCGCTCCTATGACTTGCCGCGTCCGACTCAACCAGATGCCATCCTCTTTAACTTTGCGGATGATGTATATCGGTACCATTCGTCATCGGGAATCATCCAGCATTGGAAATCCGAAGGTTATACTTACATCATCCTCTACGAACGAGGTCTGGATTTTTTGATCAATGCTCCCGCCAGCCGTTTCACCTCCGCAGATCAGGCTGCGCTCCAGGAGACATTGGCGCATCTTGACTTGGTCGCTCAAACACCAGATGGAATTTACTCGGTCTATCGCATTCCCTAACTATATATAACAGTTTCAAGGCAGGGACGTTAACTATAGTATGAGACGAAAGGAGAGAAAATGCTCGATCAACTAATAGATCCCGTCTGTGGTGCGAAAATCACCTATGACACGGCCAAGGCTCGCTCCCAGTATAAGGGACAAACCTACTACTTCCATTCACTGGATTGCAAGGAAGCCTTCGATAAGAACCCTGAAAAATACATCCAGAAGGAACAGGCAGCTTCCCAGTAAATGAAGTTTGAAAAAAGTGAATATTAGAAACAAAAGCCTCGCGGAGTTGTCCGCGAGGCTTTCCTCGTTTAGCCTTTTGTCTTTGAGTTGAGAAGGACTGTCAATTATTGATCCGCCATCTTCTGCCAAGGTTTGGCTTCGAGATAGGCCTTATTCTCTGCGAGGGCAGCGCCCTGAATGGCAATGAGGTGCAGGTGGAGACCATCACCGTCTAGCCGCCACTGCATATCATCCACCTCATTATGACAATTTTCGCTATCTGCATAAGTAAAACGGACAAAGTCATCGACTGCTTTATAGGTGGCTTCACACTCAAAAGTTATATCGACCTGCGCGCGTACGACCGCTTTGCCATTCTGAAATGTCCAAGTCCACGTACCTGCCCAAAATGGCGCCTTGGACTGCAGCACGCCCATACCGACGATATCATCCAAGGACAGATTGACCGTCCAGGTACCGTTGGGCGGTAGACCTTCAGACCATGTCTCTACCTTTTGCCAAGCCTTGGCTTCGTACGTGGCCGTAACCTCTGCCAAGGGAGCATCAGGAGCGTTCACCAGGTGAAAGTGGAGTCCCGCTCTCATCAAGTGACCACTGTACCTCTTCGATGCCTTCACACACTCCCGATTTATAGGTCAGGCGCACCACATCTCCAGCTACGGTGGCGTCGGCCTGGCAACTATACGAGTTATACGGCGGCGTAGTGGCGTGACCTTTCCAATCCAATTGGGCTTTGCCGTCTTTGAACGTCCACGTATACACGCCTGTTCCCCATTTCTCTGCCCTGGTTCGCGATACATTCATCCTGGCAAAATCTTCTACGGTTAGCTCTACCTGCCAAACACCGTTGGGGGGCAATCCTTCTGCAGGGGTTATGATTTCAGTCGTGGTCCCGGTGGTAGGCTGGGCAACTTTAGGCGCGCAATCCGAGACTCTGACTGATGCCTGGGTATTGGTTTTGAGTTCACGGATTGCCGCGATCAATTCGGCATTGAATGCATTTTGTGAGATCGAATCAAACACTGGCTGGGCAGCCAGCTCGAAGGCAGCCACCTGCGAATCACTGGCAAGGACGATACTGCCTCCATCGGCGCACCAAGCCCTCGCAGCCTCCGTCTCGCTGGGATGTTCGGCAAGCGCTTTCTTTTGCGTAGCTATAGAAGCCTGACGTAACACTGCACGCTGAGAATCGCTGAGTTTCTCGAAGGCGTCATTGTTTCCGAACAAAACCTGATACTTAGCAAAGAAGGTGACATTGCCGGTTGCTGTGGGAGTGCCTGTCAACGAATATCCCTGACGTAAACCCGATTTCAGCACCTTGGTAATCACTATCTGCATAGATGGGTTTTCCACCAAGGGCTTCCATCAACTTATTGGATGCTAGGGAAGGTGTCGTGCGAATATTCAATCCCACAAAATCTTCGGGAGAAGTAAGAGGTTTGCCAGGCATGATGGAAAAGGGATGACGCAGGTCTTCGGGCCAAAGCGTCAGGCCCACGAACCCAGATGGGTTCAGATTGTCAAGCATCCGTGTACTGACGTCACTGGTTGCCACGGCCTTTGCTAGATTGTCATCTGTGATCAGGAAAGGCGCTTGAAGGGCTTGAAAACTCGTGATGCTTTCATTATCAAAAGCGCGGGAAGCAGCAAGGCCCAACTCCATATCGCCTTTCTTCACAAGCTGGATCACGCCAATTTCAAAGCCGGCATCCGTATCATCGCCCGCCTGCCAAACAGGTTCAATTGTGATCATCCCGTTGGATAGGGTTTTTACCTGTTGAATGAATTCAAGTGCATACGGTCCGCTAGGATTCCCTTGAGCATCTGCAACAGCTAAATGCAAGAGAATATGTTTTTCTTGAGTAGTGGGTGTTATGACAGGAAAAGATGTGGGATTTGATGTAGCTGGAACTTGCGGCGTACAGGCAGCAATGAATAAGGTAAAAACCAAGAATACGTAAAAGAAACGATTGGTAAACATTCTGATCTCCTTTTTGAATTGGCTTGAACATGCTCATATCTTACAGAACCTATCTGCTTTCAATATGACATTTCTCGACATCAACCCCACTAAAAGATGACATTTCTTGCCAAAGAGAGAAAATCCCTTGAATTTGCTAATAAGCGGCTATACAATGGGAACAGCCTTCCACACATATGTCTGTTCAACCTTTCTCCCCACAATCATTGACAACCTTTGGTGATTTGCTCAAATACCTGCGCCGCCGCACACGCCTTACTCAGCTTGAACTTTCTATTGCAGTTGGTTATAGCGAAGCGCAGATCAGCCGCCTGGAAAAAAATCAGCGTCTGCCTGACCTCACTGCTCTCAAGGCGCTCTTTGTACCTGCTTTACATCTGGAAAACGAACCGGAACTCATAAAACACTTTTTGCAATTAGCCGAATCTGCGCGGCAGGAAGACGCTCCCACGCCAGGGATTGCGCCCTATAAGGGCTTGCTGTTCTTCGATGAATCAGATGCCGATTTATTCTTTGGTCGCGAAGCGCTCACTGCCCGTCTAGTTGAGCATGTCATGGACCTCGCGGAGGATTCATCCTCGCGTTTCCGTTTCCTAGCAGTGGTTGGCGCATCAGGTAGTGGTAAGTCCTCGCTTGTGCGCGCCGGGCTTGCTGTTGCACTCAAGCGCGCGGGATGGGACACACGTGTGTTCACGCCTACCGCCCATCCTGTCAAAATGCTGTACGCGAATCTCAACGCAGTGCATCCAAAAGATGCAGGGCGAACTCTTATCGTTGTCGATCAATTTGAAGAAGGGTTTATCCTATGCCACGATGAAATGGAACGGATCGCATTTATTGAAAAGCTTCTCTTCTCTGCTCAAGAGAGACCGAAGAAAACGACTGTTGTGATTGCCTTACGTGCAGACTTTTACTCTCATTGCGCGCAGTATCCTTTGTTACGTCAGGCAGTCGCCGCAGAACAGGAATACATCGGTCAGATGACCACCGAAGAATTGCGACACGCCATCGAAGAACCCGCCAAACGCGGCAACTGGGAATTTGAACCCGGTCTGGTGGATGTCTTATTAAATGACATTGGCGCGCAGGGAACGAATGAACCGGAGCCTGGCGCGCTTCCCCTGCTCTCGCACGCGCTGCTTGCGACTTGGGAACGGCGGCGTGGGCGTCTGTTTACTCTTGATGGTTACCGCGCCTCTGGCGCTGTGCGTGGGGCGATTGCAGAAACGGCAGAGAGCGTGTTCAATGACCAGTTGAATCAAGAGCAACAGTCACTCGCTCGCGACGTCTTTTTGCGCCTCACCGAATTGGGCGAAGGGACCGAGGATACTCGCAGGCGTGCAGCGTTGAATGAATTGGTGCGCCAATCTGCAGAAGCGACTCAGTTGAGAGCGGTGCTGAATACCCTGGCTGAGGCACGTTTGATCACATTGAACGAGGACAGCGCTGAAGTCGCACATGAAGCGTTGATTCGTGAATGGGAAAGGCTGCACGAGTGGCTGACTCAAGATCGCGAGAGTCTGCTCTTACATCGTCATCTCACCGAGTCTACGCATGAATGGGACGTACGCGGGCGCGATCCTGCTGAGCTATATCGCGGGGCACGTTTAGTGCAGGCGCGTGAATGGGTATCTATAAATGAAGAACGGTTGAACGAGGCAGAACATGCCTTCCTCAAGGCTTCGAACGAGCAAGAACAACACGAGACGTTAGAGCGTGAAATGCAACACCGGCGTGAATTGGAAACTGCTCAAAAACTGGCGGAGACCGAAAGCCGTGCCGCACGACAACTACGGCGGCGCGCCATGTTTCTCACAGGAGCATTCGTACTTGCACTCGTGCTAGCGGTTTTTGCATTATTTTTTCAAGTTCAGGCAAGACGGAACGCGGTCACAGCAACCTCGCGTGAGTTGGCAGCCGCGGCGATCAGCAATCTGGAAGTTGACCCTGAAAGAAGTCTCCTGCTTGCATTACAGGCTGTATCAACAACACATACTGTGGAAGCGGAAAATGCCTTGCATCGTGCGATCCTGGCTTCGCGGGTGAAGTTGGTCCTACATCATGATGCTCAAGTTTGGACCGTCGCTTTTAGCCCGGACGGCAAACGCGTTGCCTCAGGCAGCGAGGATCACACAGCGAGAATCTGGGATGCAGAGACCGGAAAACTTTTAATGACTCTGGATCAGAGCGGAGCTGTCGACGGCATCGACTTCAGCCCGGATGGAACGCGGATTGCGGCTGCGCTTGATGACAATACGGCGAGCATTTGGGATGTAGACACGGGCGATGAATTATTTAAACTTTTTGGGCATACGGCTCCGCTCATTAACATCAGATTTAGTACTGATGGCACACGGCTGGTTACTTCCAGCATAGATAGGACAGCAAAAGTCTGGGATGCGAAGACTGGTAAAGAATTGCTCACCTTCTCGGGCCACAAGGCCTTTGTGTATGACGTTGCGTTTAGTCCAGATGGAAAGAGTATCGCCTCCAGTGGCTTTGATGGGTTCGTCAAGATATGGGATTCAAGTACGGGAAAAGAAACCCTCTCTCTATCCGCCGAGACCAGTGCGGAGATTCATGGCCTCGCCTTTAGCCCAGACGGTACACGCCTCGCCCTGGCCAATGATGGCAGCTATCCAATGATTATTTGGGATGTAGCTACAGGGAAAGTATTATTGCGTGGAAATCTCAGTCATTCTGTTCCACCGCGTGCGGTTGCTTTCAGCCCGAATGGAAAACTTGCGGCAACCGCCGGTTATGATCAAAAGGCAAAAGTTTGGGATAGCACCACCGGGCAAGTATTGTACACACTCTCAGGTCACAGCCAGGCGATCAACAGCGTGATATTTAGCCCAGACGGTACGCGTGTGGCAACTGCCAGTCTGGATGGTACCGTGCGTATCTGGGATATTACACCGTCGAAAGAAATACTTTTTATTCCTTTTGCCGACCCTGACAAAAGCTGGAATGAGTGGCTTAGCTATAGCCCGGATGGGGCACGGTTGCTGACAGACTATACGGATGGCAATGCTAGAGTATGGGACGCCGTTTCCGGTAAAGAGTTGATGCAACTGAATGGTCTACCGACGGACGCAGTCCAACCCTCTTATAGTTCTGACGGAAAGTGGGTCGCCGCTGGAAGTGAGGACGGCAAGATCATTATTTGGGATGCGCAGACTGGTAAACGAGGCATGACGCTCCTCGGGCAGAATGGTTTAATCCGTCATACATCTTTCTCGCCAGATGGAACCCACCTCGCCAGCGTTAGCGATGATAACGGCACAATCATAATCTGGGATTTGGGAAGCGGCAAAGCTTCACTGACAATGCAAGGGTATGCCAAGGGCGTTACATCAGTGATGTATGCTCCAGATGAAAATCACATCATCACAGGCGATAAAGAAGCAAATGGTGTAATTTGGGATACGACGAGCGGAAAAAAAGTATTTACTCTACACCATGAGAATGAAGCTTGGATCGTAGCTGTCGCTTACAGTCCGGATGGGAAAATGGTTGCCACAAGCGGACTCAGTGGTATAAGCAAAGTTTGGAACGCCTCCACAGGGAAGGAGTTACTTACGTTGAAGGGTCACAATGGCTGGGTAAACGCGGTCACGTTCAGCGCAGATGAGAAGATGATTGCAACTGCTGCCACAGATGGCACTGCTCGAGTGTGGGACGCAACTACCGGCGAAAATCTATTAACCTTGCCAGTTGACAGCGATAGTGTTGGAGGTGTTTCCTTCAGCCCTGATGGAAAACGACTGGCTGTTGGCGGTTACTCAGGAATTTACATTTTTGCTCTGCCTATTGAAGATGTTGTCGCGCTGGCAAGATCACACCTGACGCGCTCATTCACGACCGAAGAATGCCAGCAGTATCTACACATGCAAACATGTCCATAAATCAGAAAGCCTCGCACATACTTCTTCGCAAGGCTTTCATACTTTATTCTTCTGAATTCATTCTTTGATCTATGTTCCCTCTTCCCAGGAATTGAGATAATGCTGTTGCTGTTCGGTGAGGGTATCGATCTTAACGCCCATGGCTTCGAGTTTGAGGCGGGCGATTTCCTTGTCAATATCAGCAGGAACGGAGTAAACCTTCTTTTCCAGCTTATCGGCGTTCTTGGCCATGTATTCAGCGGATAGGGCCTGGTTGGCGAAAGACATATCCATGACGGAAGCAGGATGCCCTTCGGCAGAAGCGAGGTTGATCAGGCGTCCTTCGCCAAGGATATTGATCTTGCGTCCGTCTTTGGTGGTGTATTGATCCACGAACGGGCGGACGCGATTCGGTTTGCCCGTGCTCATCTCGGCCAGAGCGGGGATGTTGATTTCCACGTTGAAATGACCGGAGTTGGCAACGATGGCGCCGTGCTTCATCATTTCAAAGTGATGTTTGTCGACTACATTGATGTCGCCGGTGAGCGTGCAGAAGAAATCGCCGATCTTCGCGGCTTGTTCCATTGGCATCACCTGGAAACCATCCATGACTGCTTCTAGCGCTTTCATCGGATCGACCTCGGTGACAATGACCAATGCGCCCATGCCGCGTGCACGCGACGCAAGGCCGCGTCCGCACCAGCCGTAGCCTGCCACCACGAAATTCTTTCCAGCCAACAGAACGTTGGTGGCGCGGATAATGCCGTCGATCGTGGATTGGCCCGTGCCATAACGATTGTCGAAGAAATGCTTGGTCATGGCATCGTTCACGGCGATCACCGGGAACTTCAACACTTTATCGGCTTCCATGGCCTTGAGGCGGATGACGCCCGTGGTGGTTTCTTCGGTACCACCGATCACGTTGGCCAGCAACTTCTTGCGTGCGTCATCGCCAAGTCCCTGCGCCCAGGAAGAGAGAGAAGGCTCGAGTTCTCGAAGCGTCCCATCTCGATGAAGAACAAGGAAGAAACCAGATCGGCACCATCATCCATGGTCATATTGGGTTGATGTTCCAGCGCGGCGCGGATGTGCTTGTAATAAGTGACATTGTCTTCGCCCTTGATCGCGTAGGTGGGAATCTCGAATTGATTCACCAACGCGGCAGCCACATCATCCTGCGTGGAAAGCGGATTGGAAGCAGTGAGGACAATGTCCGCACCACCTTCCTGCAAGGTGACCATCAGGTTGGCAGTTTCAGTGGTGACATGCAGACACGCCGAAACGCGCAAACCCTTGAGCGGTTTCTCTTTCTTGAAGCGCTCGCGGATCTGACGCAGGACGGGCATCTCGTGTTCTGCCCAATCCATGCGGCGGCGTCCACCTTCTGCCTGGTTGAGGTCTTTGATATCGTAATTGCTCATGATTATTGCTCCTTTATTGTTTACCTGCTCGACGGTCGGGTGGTTCCGAACAAAGTGAAGAACGTACCGGGACCATCACAAAACTAAATGAATTTTCCTTGCATGTTGGTTTCGATACGGGGCAGAAAAAAACCGCCGCTACTGAACCAACGGTGTTGCCCTTACAACAAACTATCCAGCTTCCTCTCGTCATTAAAATGTTTTCGAAAACGTTCCACGAATTCTTTTCTTGTATACGTATGACTCTGTGGTCCCTTTTGTTCCAGACAATAAACGGCAGCGAGGGAACCGATTTCGCCACATAACTTCCAATCGAAGCCACGCGAGTAACCGGCCAGGAAGCCGCCGCGGAAGGCATCCCCCACACCGGTCGGATCGGTGATCTGATTCTCGGGCACAGTGGGAATGTGAACCGCGTCGCCTCCGACATACAGGTCGGCGCCATCCTTGCCGCGCGTGATCACCAGGATTTTGACATGTTCGAGAATCTGATCCAGGCTCCAACCGGTTTTCCTGGAGATGAGCCCGAACTCGTAATCATTGCAGAACAGGAATTGTGCGCCTTCCATGTCACGCGCCAACTCGTCCCCTTCCAGGCGCAGCACCTGCTGGCTGGGATCATAAAGATAATCAATTCCCAGCTCACGACACTCTGCCGGGAATTTCATCATCGCGTCGGGCGCGCTTGGAGAGACGATGACCAAATCCGGTTTCTTATCCAACTCTTTCAGCGACTGCGAAGCGGAATATCCCATCGCTCCGGGGTAGAAAGAGGCAATTTGGGCAGAAGCCAGATCCGTTGTCGCAAAGAACGAGGCAGTGAATTCACCGGGAATCACCTTCATCAACGAGGTGTCTACGCCGATCGATTCAAGCCAGTTCCGATAATCAGAAAAATCTTCACCCACCGTCGCCATAACCCGCGGCTTTTCGCCCAGCAGGGACATGGTGTAGGCAATGTTCGGAGCAATACCCCCGCGCTGCTTCGACATGCCATCCACAAGAAATGAGAGACTGATCGAGGCCAAACGTTCAGGAAGAATTTGTTCCTTGAAGTGACCCGGGAAGGTCATGAGATAATCGTATGCTACAGAGCCGGTAAGAAGAATGTCCATTTCACCTCTTGCACCACAAATCACGCTTCGACTGCGTGGCGCCTTGGGCTCCACTCCGCTCAGCGCGATGGTGTTAACTCGCAGTAAAAGGCGTGGCGCTCAAGCGCCACGCCAATATCTGCAGGAAAAAGTTTATCACGGCCTAATCGTATTGTCTAGAATTAAGATTGCAAATTTATGGCAACAAACACATACCTGGATCGATAAAATCAATAGCGACTTTGCAACATTTGATAGCTTTGGAACGCCAGGATGGCAAATAACAGCGCCATATAGATACTGCGAAAGACCAGCAAACCGACCAGGGCAATCAATCCCCCAGCAATGACGGAAACCCATAAAGATCGGCGAACGCCATCCATGGGATTGGATTGAATGAGAATATTGCGCGAGACATTGCCGCCATCCAACGGATAAACGGGCATGAGATTGATCAGTCCCCAAAAGATGTTGACCCATAGCAACATGGTAACCAGTGCGCTGATCACTCGATTACTGAACGGTAATATGGCGGTCAAAGGCAGCGGGATCAAGCCCAATAACCTGGTGGAAAGAATCGCACCGCCGATACCCACCACACCGGCGATGACCAGCCCGGCCAGCAAGAACCCGGCGCCCGGTCCAGCCAGGGAGATGAAGATCTGCTGGTTGGGCGTGAGCGCGACATTGGCCAAACTGCTGCCCCAGGAGACCTGCTCAGGCACGGTCAACCCACCCGCGAAATGCAGGATGATCGAGGAGCGCTGGCCATAGCGACGAAAGGCCAGCGCATGTCCCACTTCATGAATCAGGATGGAAATGAATATCACCAAAATCCAAATGGGAATCAAAAGCACATCACCTGAGGCACCCAGGATGAGCGCTATCAGCCAAAACAAGGGGTGCACACGAACCGGAATCCCCAGGACATTAAAACGAAGATCATAGTGAGTAGGAGGCGGAGGTTGAAAAAGGAACATGATTTTTATTTACCCAATACGGCTTTCTTTAAATTAAGGTCAAATGGCGGATAAAACACACCGTTCTCGGTCACAATGGCGGTGACCAGACGATGCGGCGTCACATCGAAAGCGATGTTGCGCGCTTTGGCATTTTGCGGTGCGACGCGTTCCCCGTGAAATTCCAAGCCAAGCACTTCTTCGGGGTCGCGTTCCTCAATGGGGATCAAATCGCCATGTGCTAAAGATAGATCGATAGTAGAAGTCGGCACAACCGGATAGAATGGCGCACTGTTATCATGCGCGGCCAAAGCCAGCATATAGGTACCGATCTTATTAGCCACGTCACCATTTGCAGCAGTTCGATCTGAACCTACAAAACATTTCTGCGCTTTCCCGGCTTTCAAAAAATATCCAGCGGTGTTATCGGGAATGATCTCATAGGGAATCCCATATTGTTCCAATTCCCAGGCCGTGAGGCGCGCGCCCTGCAAACGCGGACGGGTCTCGTCCACCAACACATGGATCCTTTTGCCTTGTTCGTGCGCCGTGTGGATGACCCCCAGTGCAGTGCCCCAATCCACCGCCGCCAAGGCACCCGTATTGCAGTGATGAATGATCGTGTCGCCATCATCGATCAAGGTCGCACCGTGTTCCGCCATACGCTTGTTGATCGCTACATCTTCATCGGCGATGCGTTGGGCCTCCTTGAGGATGAATTGTCGGATGGAGTTCGCCGCTCCGTCTGCACTCCCATTGGTCGCTCCGCTCGGCACGAAATTATCTGAAACCTTTTTCATGATCCCATCCAACGCCCAAGCTACATTCACCGCGGTGGGGCGCGCAGCTTTCAGGGTAACAGACGCGGCTTGTAAATCGGCAATCAAGTCCCGGCTTGATGAAGATGCGGATTCATATCCTGCCAATGCCAGACCAAACGCAGCCGTCGCTCCCAGTGCCGGTGCGCCGCGTACCACCATATCCTTGATCGCACGCGCCACGGATTTATGATCGCGATAAGCCAGGACTTCAAACCGGCCGGGCAAAATCCGCTGGTCGATCATCTTGAGTTGATTATCTTCCCAGAACACAGTTCGCATAAAAATATTTTACCCTCGTTTCCGGGGAAATTGATTACACAAAAACCTTAACAGCATGGCGAAAACGTGCAATAATCGGGGCGTTTAATAAATTAACGGTTTCCAGGAGGACCAATGTCCACTCGAAGGCGTACGTTGTTCTTTCTGACCTTGATGGTCACATTTAGTCTGGTACTCAGTGCCTGTGGTTCGGCCAATACAACACAGAGCAGCGCGCCCACGTCAACTCAGCCGGCCGCATATTCTTCCACACAAACAAATAAGGAAATCACGATCGTCATTCCCGAGGATCCGCCTTCGTTCAATGCGGTCATTGCTTATACCGGCTATGATGCCATGGTGATGAAATTGACCCTGCTTGGCATGACCGGCATCGATCCAGATGGCAATGTGTATCCGGAGCTGGCGGTTGAATTGCCTTCCATCGAAAACGGTGAGGTGGTGCAGGATGAAGAAGGCGGCACCATGTCAGTCACCTGGAAGATGCGCCAGGATGTTCGGTGGGAAGATGGCAAGCCGGTGACGGCCGATGATGTAATCTTCACTTACAACGCCATCACGGATCCTGACAAGGGCAGTTGGATTCCCGGAATTGATGCGGTGGAAAGCGTCGAGAAAATTGACGATTACACCTTCAAAGTCAATTACGGTGCCATTACACCTTCCTATCTGACATTATTCGGCGGTGAGCAGGTCGCGATCTGGCCGGCTCATTATTGCGATGCATCCCAGGGATTTTCCTCCTGGGATTGTGGCCGTAAGCCATTGAGCGATGGCCCTTTTGTCCTGAGTGAGTGGGTGGAGGGCGATCACCTGACTTTCCTCAAAAACGATAAATATTATCAGCCGGGAAAACCCGATATTGAAAAAGTCACTGTGAAGATAGTGCCCGATGCAACCGTCCGCAAACAAATGATGATCAACGGCGACGCCGACATCAATATGTGGACCAACGAAACAGTCACGGCCGACCTGCAGAAGGAAGCCAGCGTGAAGGTCAGCATCAGCCCGAATGATCGCTTCGTGATGCGCCTCTTCATGAACGGCGCGGCCAAAGGCAACACCGACGCTGAGGCCAATCCCCATCCGATCCTCTCAGATGTCAATGTGCGGCAGGCCATCCGCATGGCGATCGATGTGGACACGATCGCGCAACAGATTTTCCTCGGGTTCAGCAAGCCCGTCTGGACAGAGTTCTTCCGCCCGCCCTATAACCAGTGCAATATCCCACAACCCAAGTACGACCCGGAGGCTGCCAAAGCACTCCTGGATCAGGCCGGGTGGACCGACCCCGATAACACTGGCACACGTGCATGTCATGGATGCAAAACCGGCGCGCCGGACGGCTATCCGATGGAGATGCAACTGCTGACTTACAAGGAATATGGAGAACCCATTTTGCTGACGCAGCAACTGATCGCTGAGGATCTGGCAAAGATCGGCATCAAGCTCGATCTCGCGACCGCAGAAGGGAGCGTGCTCTGGGCGGATTCGGCCAGCGGCGGCATCGAGATGAATGGCAATTTCGATATCGATCTGTGGGACGATGGTTACGCGGGTACCGATCCTGCGGACTTCATCGCTCAATACTATTCCGCGGATTCGATCGAACCCGACAGCGGCTGGAACATCTCGCGCTGGAACGATCCGGGGTTCAATGACCTGCTCGCCGACTCCTATACACTGGATGAAACCCGGCGTCAGGAAGATTTTTGCAAGATGGCCCAGATCCTTGATCAACAGGTGCCCGATATTTTGATGTTTACCACCATTGATGCCGATGCATATTCTGTCCGCCTGGATGGAGTGCAGTCGACTGCCAATGATGTTGTGACATGGAATATTGCGGATTGGAAAATTGTCAAATAGTCTGCCTCGTACAGTGAAATTCTGCCGCGAGGCACCGAACAACCCAAAGATGATCGCAGTCGAAGTGCTGTTCGAGGACTTTGGCTGCGGTCTATCGCGTCTAAATATGGAATTCCCTCAAAAATGGCCGTCTATATAACCAGGCGAATCATTCAAACCATCGGCTTGCTCTTTTTGCTGAGCATTCTGCTCTTCGGATTGGTGAACCTCGCGCCGGGCGGACCCCTCGCGGGGCAGGGGCAGAGCCGGCATATTGCACCTGAAAAAGCCGCCCTCCTCAAGCGGCAATTCGGACTGGATAAACCTCTGCCGGTTCAATATGTGATCTGGCTGGTCGGCAATGACTGGATGAAAGTGGATACCACGGGTGACGGCATCCCCGATGGATATGGAACCCGCCGCGGAATCCTGCGCGGTGATTTCGGCTTCTCTTTCCGCACCCGCCAGCCGGTCCTCGATGAAATCAGTTTGCGCCTCCCCAACACCATTTACCTGATGTCGATCACTTTCATCCTTGCCCTGGTCCTGGCAATCCCAATTGGGATTTTATCGGCCACGCGGCAGTATTCCATTTTTGATCTGATTGCCACGACATTTTCATTTGCAGGCCAGGCGTTACCGGAGTTCTGGCTTGGCCTGCTCATGATTCTGGTCTTTTACGCCTGGTTGAAAAATCCAATGACAGGTGCCGCATTACTCCCATCGGGAGGCATCTCCTCATTGCCAGGCTTCGTGCTTTCGGATCGCATCAGCCACCTTGTCCTGCCAGTGGCCACCGGCGCGCTGGGCTGGATCGCCTGGTATTCACGTTTCCTGCGCTCGAGCATCCTCGAGATCCTGCCGCTGGATTATCTACGAACGGCGCGGGCTAAAGGCGTACCTGAACGCTCAGTTTTGTATCGACACGCGCTGAGCAATGCCTTGATTCCTTTGGTAACATTGATTGCGCTCGACCTGCCGTATATTTTTATGGGCGCGGTCTTTATCGAAACGATCTTTGCCTGGCCCGGTATGGGACGTCTGTATTATCAGGCAGCCATTGACCGCGATTATCCCCTGTTGTTGGCTGTGTTAATCATCGGCGCGGCCTTTATCATCCTCTCCAATCTCATTGCGGATGTCTTATATGCATATCTCGATCCGCGCGTGCGGTACGAATAAGTTATGGCAGACCAAGATTCATTTCATCCGCTTAATATTGAGGTACCGGGCGATCCTGAATATCGCAAACCTGTTGCCGCGTCGGTGAGTCTGGGCGGACAGGTCTGGCGGCGCTTTCGTCGCCACCCCGGCGCAGTGGTTGGTACGATCGTCTTTACCATCCTGGCTCTGGCCTCCATGTTTGCCTTTCTATCCCCCTATCCGGTCGATCAGTCCAGTATCGAAATCCGACTGCAAATGCCGTCGCTTCAACACCCGATGGGCACCGACGCGCTGGGACGTGACCTGCTGACGCGTTCTTTATATGGGGGGCGCATCTCCTTATCTGTTGGGTTGATCGTGGTAGGCATCGCGCTGGCAATCGGCGTTCCCATCGGCGCCCTGGCCGGATACTACGGCGGTCGATTGGACACGATGCTGATGCGCTTCACGGACGTGTTTCTTTCCCTGCCAGCCTTTCTGGTGGTGATTTTGCTCGGCGCGATTATCAGCGAAGGCAGTCTGCCATTTCTAAAAGGCAACAGCGTATGGACGATCGGTTTCGTAATTGGCATCCTTTCGTGGATGACCTTTGCGCGCCTCGTACGCGCGGCCTTTCTCACCATTCGCGAACTGGATTATGTCACCGCCTCGCGCAGCCTGGGAGGCTCAGACCTGCGCATCATCCTCAAACACGTGTTGCCCAACTCGATCGGTCCCGTCATCGTGGAGGCCACGCTTGAAATGGGATATGCCATTGTGCAGGAATCAGGCTTGTCCTTTCTGGGCTTCGGCATTCAACCACCGACTCCTTCCTGGGGCAATCTCCTGACCAACGCGCAGGAGAACTTTACCAAATATCCCTGGCTGGCGATCTTCCCGGGCTTGATGATCTTCGTCAGCATCATCTCGGTCAACTACATCGGCGACGGCCTGCGCGATGCGTTCGATCCGTATAAGGTGTTGGAGAGAGTTGGAGAGTATACATAGCATTGAATATGCTATACTTAAAAGTAACAGATAGAAGGCTACGATGATCTACCAAATCAAGCAAAGTGAACTTCCCAAGAAATTGTGGAAACTCATCGATGCGGCATTACGCGGCGAACCCGTATTCATTGAGCGTGACGATAAAGCCCTTGTACAGTTGGTTCCACTCAAGCAAATGTTGCATCCACGTAAAGCGGGCAGTGCAAAAGGCATGATCAAAATGTCAGATGACTTCGACGCGCCGCTCGAAGATTTTGCCGAATATACACCATGAACATCCTGCTGGATACGCATGTCTTTCTGTGGTTTGTTGATGACAACCCGCGCTTGAGTCAATCAGCGCGGGTTTTGGTTGAAACAGAAGATTCCCAGCCATTTATCAGCAATTGCATCATTACCCTTTCATCACCGCGATCCGTTTGATCGTTTCATTGCTGTTCAGTCGAAAATTGAAAATATGACTCTGGTCAGTGCAGATCCTGTGTTTGATGCGTATGAACTCAAACGTGTTTGGTGAAAGGTATCTTGTGTTTTCTTTCTTTAAGTTTTGGGTGGACAAATAAACCTATCGGTCATTACTACAGATGGCTTACACGAAACTAATTCCACACTTTACGTCTGGCTCGCGAGTTGAGGAAATTTCACAGGAGAATCGCGGCGATGCGTACCGTTTATGGATTCCATCAGGACCGGCGGGAAAATATCGCCTCGCGCAATTAGATGATTACACGCAAAAGACGAGGGGCCGCTTGCCTGTGCATTCCCCTGCCAGCTTGACCCTCTCCGCACGTGTATCAAGCGATTCAATTTCCGGCACATGGGGATTCGGGTTTTGGAATGATCCGTTTGGTATGTCGATTGGGTTTGGCGGCAAACCGTGGCGCTTGCCGGCTTTGCCAAATGCGGTCTGGTTTTTCGGCGCGTCGAAGGAGAATTATTTATCGTTCAGGGACGCTTCGACTGCGCCGCCAACAAGCGGCGGCTCCGCTCTGCGTGAGGTGGCAGCCAATGGTTTTCTCTCGCAGGTATTTCGCTCGCCGAGGTTTCATCCGCTGTTGATTCTGGCTGGATTGGTCTTCCCTTTTTCGCGCAGGATGACGCGGCGCTTGATGAGTTGCATTGTGGATGAGGATGCAATTCAACTATGGGATCAGGAAGCTGACTCCCGTGATACGCATGAGCAAGCTCCTGCACTCCAAAGCGTAGACCCGACTCAATGGCACAGATACAAGCTCGTGTGGCGCGAGAAGCGAGTCGCATTCGAAGTGGATAATGTCCACGTATGGGAGTCTGTCTGTAAGTCCGCGGTCACCGCTGGGATTGGTCATCTGGATCGATAATCAGTACGCGGCTTTTACCCCCGAGGGAAAAATCGGGTTCGGAGTTTTGGAAAACCCCGAACCCGCGTGGTTGGAAGTCAAAGATATTGAAGTTGGTTGAACTTACATCGGGGGCCAGTAATGCGCGATGAAATTCGCGGTGAAGGGAATGACATGTAACAGCGTGTCGACGATCAAACCCAATAAGATGTAGCCGCCAAACTGGCGATTATGTTGAAAAGCAAAACCAGAGAACCAGACAGGCCATGCCGGCCAGCCTTCAGGCGCTTTGGCAGGTTTGGGTTGATTTAGCACTTTGATGAAGGGAATGGCGTCTTTTATGGCAAGGAACACAATCAGCATCACAGGCGTGAAATAACGGGTCACGAAAACCAGATAGGCGATCACGACATAGATCATCACCACCGCGAATTGATTCACGCGCCGGGCGAAGGCCTCCCCCACACGGACCGGGAAGGTGCCCACGCCGCGGGCTTTGTCATCCTCGCGTTTATCAATATGCTTGCCGATATTGATGCTGGCAACGCCCAAACCGTACGGAACCCCGGCCAGCACCACATTCCAGATGTTGCTGATATCACCGCCTTTGATCAACGCCATGGTGAGATAAACGCCACCGATCATCACGGGTCCCCAGATCAGGAAGATGGCCAGCTCGCCCAAACCCCAATATTTAAACGGATAGGTATAGGCCAGCAAAACAATCGCGCCGAAGGCAAACAGGCCGATCACCGCAGGATGGAAGTTCGTAAAGAACAAGGCGTAAATACCTGCCAGGGTTGCCAGTACCCCACTGACGATGAACCAGCGGATCTGCTGTGGTTTGGTAAAGAATCCCTGCACGAGTGGATGAACTCCGTATTGGGAGCGGAAATAATTGCCATTATCCAGCCCGCGTGAGTAATCGGTGTAGTCGTTGAGGATATTGTTCGTACCGTGAGCGATGAATAATCCGAGGGTAAGGATGAGGAAGGGAATCCAGGAAAAATTGCCGTCGCGCCAGGCAAGTAATCCCGCGATGACACAGGAATAGACCGTAACCAGCGTGACTGCTGAGCGGGTGGCAATCAACCATTTGGAAACGACATCCAGAGAATCCCACTCTTTCTTGTCGTTCATCTTGATCAACTGCCATGAGGCTTTTCGCCACATTGCGAAATTGATGTGCATGTTTCTCTCCTTTTAAGTTGGAATAATCAGCGACGCACTCGCCGTAAATAACTCTCTGGAGAAAAATTATACTACTGATTTGTGAAATTGGATACAAACGGTCTGAATGGGAATTAAACAAAAAGAGCAGGAAAAAAATCCTGCTCTTGAGTTGGTTTCGATACGAGCGAAAAGCATCGCTCTACTCAACCCACGGTACTGACTTAGCGCCAGAAGTTTTGAGTCATAGGCAGCAAGCGCAAAGCAACATCGATCAGCAGGCCAAACATGAAGAGCGAGCCAAACTTGCGATTGTTGATGAAAGCAAAGCCCACGAAGTAAAGCGGCCAGCCACCCTCCCCATCGGGATAACCTTCGGGGCGTTGTTCCGGCTTGGGCTTCAGGAAAGTGGGATAAATCTGAAAAAAGGTGGGCAATGCAAACAAGACGATCAGCATGACCGGCGTGAAGAATTTGGTGGCGATCAGATAAAAGGTGAAGAGATACGAGAGGATCATCATTGATAAAATGCTGTAACGGGCGGCCTTCTCACCGATCAAGACCGGCAGGGTAAAGATCTTCTTTTGCTTATCCAGCTGCAGTTTATCGATGTGCTTGCCGAAGATCACGGTGGTCACACCCAGTACGTAAGGCAGACTGGCGATGACCACATTCCAATTCCAATGATGCGCCAGTACGTAATAGCCGCCGCCGATCATCAAGGGTCCCCACACCAACAACACGGCGACTTCCCCCAAGGCAATGTACTTCAACGGCCAGGTATAGAACAAGACGAAGAAGGCGCCCAACGCGATCAATAACCAGATGATGGGGTCATTGGCGTTGACAAAGATCAGATAGAGTCCGGCCAGGAAGGCCAGCCCACCGGTCACAAGAAAATAAGTGAGGTGCTGTCGTCGCGTCATCAGGCCGCTGGCGATCGGCTGCGCGCCGTAGGCCGTGCGATAATAATTGTTCTGATCCACACCGCGCGTATAGTCGGTGAAATCGTTGAAGATGTTGTTCGAGGCATGAGCCAGGATCAAGCCAAGCGTAAGCGCCAGCCAGGGCAGGAAACTGAACGAGTGGTCGCGCCAGGCAAACAGTCCCGCAAGAGCCGCTGAAATAAAGGTCATGATCAGCACCGCAGCGCGGGTCGAGATCAACCACTTCGAGATCACGTCCAGTTGATCCCACTCGGATTTCGAAACTTCGGGGATGACATTCAGCGCTTTACGCCACATTGCAAAGTTCATCGTACAACTCCTTGATTGGTATGAGATAAATTATATCCACTATACCGCAATTCGGCTTTGACATTTGTCAGAAAGTTTCTGGAGCATTATCTTAAAAGTTAAGGGAGCGAACGTTCATAGGCACTGATAACCCGATCCCAAACGGCATTCATCGGCTCGTCAACAATTTGGAATTCGGGATGCGATTGGAACCAGGCCAATGCACGCCGCACGCCCTCCGCCCAATCGACTTCACAGGCATACTCCGGCACGAAGCGTTTGATCTTGCTGTTGTCGAAGACCACACTGTTGGCCTTGTCACCGATCAGGCTGCCGAGAGAATCGGGATGATAGGCGGCGATCAAATCTGAGGGGATGTGGATCACGTTCGGTTCCAGGCCGAGGGCTTGATACGCTTCGAGATAGATCTGATTCCAACTGAGCACCTGATCCGAGGTAATTTGAAAGGCTTCACCGATGGCTTTTTCATTTCCCAATAAACCCACCAAGCCTTTGGCGAAATCTTCATTCCAGGTCAGCACCCAGAGCGAAGTCCCATCGCCAGGGATTATGACTTTTTCCCCGCGCTGCATGCGATCGATCACCGTCCAGGGATACTGCCAGCTTGAAACCGCGAAAGGAATTTGCATGGGCCCATACGTATGTGAGGGACGAATGATCGTAGTGGGAAAACCTTCTTCCCGATAAGCCTGCATGAGTCGCTTCTCGCAAGCGATCTTGTCACGAGAATATTCCCAGTAAGGATTCTCCAGTGGAGTCTCTTCGGTGATCCAATAATTTTGTACCGGCTTTTGATAGGCCGAAGCGGAACTGATAAAAATGAATTGATCCGTCTTGTCGCGTAAGAGACGCAGATCGCGTTCGATATCGTCGGCGGTGAAAGCGATATAGTCCACCACCGCGTCGAAATGGTGATCCGCGATCAGCGCGGCGAGATGCGCTTCATCGGCGTGGACATCGCCCTTCAGCAGAGTCGCACCTTTCGGGAAGGGAACCTTCGTCGATGTCGAACGATTCAAAATAAAAAGTTCATGCCCGCGTGAAAGGACCAAATCAGAACATGCCGAACTGATGATGCCTGTGCCCCCAATGAACAAAAATTTCATGGATACTCCTTAAGTGTGGAATCAGGGAGCTTGCTCCCGTATATTCCAACAGCAAGCTGTTGGAGTCCATAGGTACGCTTCTAAATCTTCTCAGCGCTTCGTCTGCGCGGCGCCGGATTCGACGCAAAGCGTCTCAACCATCGGGCACTGCTCCGCTCAGCGCGAGGGGAGAGTTTAATCCTCCCCCAATTCCGGGATCGGCCGGGCCGCGGAGCGATGGGCAAAGAAACTCTCCAGCCAGAAGATGATCAGCGCAATCCACACAATGCCAAAACCCATCAGATGTGAATGATCGAAGGCTTCTTTGTAAATGAAGACGCCGATCAGGAATTGCAGAGTCGGCGCGATATATTGTAACAAGCCAACTAACGTCAGAGGGATTTGTCTGGCCGCCGAGGCGAACATGAGCAGCGGAATGATGGTCACCAGGCCCGCACCGACCAGGACCGCATCCACCAGTGGAGTGCCATGCATAAAGGCGCCCGAGCCGTTGAATTGAACAAAAGCCAGATAGATTATGGCAATGGGGAAGACGATCCCGGTTTCCAAAGTGAGTCCATATAACGAACCGAGCGGAGCGACCTTTTTCACCAGACCGTATAAGCCAAAGGAAAAAGCCAGCGTGAGCGCGATCCAGGGCAAACGACCATAAACGGCCGTCAGATAAATCACGCCGGCGGCTGCCAGCCCGACCGGCACCCATTGCATTGGGCGTAAACGTTCGCGCAAGAAAATGACGCCCAACAAGACGCTCAACAATGGATTGATGAAATAGCCCAAACTGGTTTCCACAATAAAACCGGCATTGACACCCCACACATAGACCAGCCAATTGATCGTCAACAAGACCGCGGCGATGGAATAGATACCGAGAGTCTTGGGAGTCAACGCCGCGGAACGAAAAGCCTGCCATTGTCGAGTCAGCAGAATGTAAAGAATGAGCAGAATGAACGACCAGCCAATGCGATGACCAATGACCTGCACGGCCGGGACTTCATGCACCAGTTTCCAATAAACTGGAAAGACTCCCCATAATATATACGCGGCAATACCGTATAGGATTCCTTTGTTCATAACTCTCCTGTAAAACACGGTGGTCGAGTAGGGTGAACCTTGCGAAGGCAGAGAGATCCTTCGACTGCGTCTCGGGACAGGCCTTCGCACGGTTGATTTAAAATGACTCAATCGGCTGTCTGCCTGCGAACCCCGCTTCGATCTCATGCCAGAAGGCGATCTCCCCCTCTCCATACTGCCAGCACAGATAGACCTCATGCCCCTCACGCAAGGCAGGGAAATCCAAGAGTCCCAGGTTGATATCCTTGATCAACGCGCCGGTATCTTGAATGCGGTGCACCAGCGCGTCCAACTTCTCGAAGTCCTGGATCATTTTGCTCAGGGCGCGGTTGCCGCCATTCCCCACGGATTTTTCAAGCGCGGGCCAGGCTTCGGGCTGGTTCGCCAGAATCTTCTGGCGGATGGTCTGCACTTCGTCCATCCACGGGCGGATGGCGTTCAAGGTTTCGTTGGCTTCTTGCAGGGTAAAGTAATGGGGCATGCGGCTTATTATATCTTTGTTGTGAGACAGATATGTCACTCTGAGCCTAAGCCCTGAATGGAGTGAAGGGTTTGGCGAAGAGTCCCCGCCGCCAGGTCTCGATACGGACTACGTCCTACTCGACCACCAGCGGCGAGATTCCTCGTTCCCCGCAAAGCGGGTCACTCAGAATGACATGTTTTCGATGTCTGGCATCTCGCTCTACGACGACTTACCGGAAGCCTCACGCAGGCGCGTCGCCAGGAGCAGGCACAACGCCAATAGGATCAGCAGAACAATTAGCGGCTGAGTCATCGAGCCGGTCTCCGGGGATTTGAAGGCGTCCATCCCGAGGATGAAGAGAATCCCGGAGATTTGTCCCATCAACAGCAGGAGTCCGTTGGAGGTGCCTTCCGGTGCGGGATAGGTGATCTCGGCTCCATACTGGAACCCAAGCGGGCCGGCGCTCAAGAGGAAGAATCCAAAGAGAAAGGAAAACAGAATCAACAGGCCATAGTTCAAGAGATAGATGAGTCCGGCCAGACCGAGCATGGCGCCCACCACGGCCGCGATCAAATAGGGAACGCGTTTGCGGGCGCGGTCAGAGAGGATGGGCAGAATCGAGCGCGCCGAGAATCCCACCCAGGATCATGGCGCCACCGGCGTTCCCCGCCTGAATGGAGGAAAAGCCACGGGGCGCAAGGATCTGTTCGATCCAGGTGGTGATGGCATTGAAGGCGCCCAGGCCAACGAAGAAGATGATCAGCAGCAGGATGAAGTCGCGCTGACGAATCATCTGCGAGAGACCGTCCAGCATCAGGGAGCGGGATTCCTGTTCGGGCGGACACGGCGGTGAGGGCGGACGTTCGCGCGCCAGCCCGAAAAAGATCAGCATCCCGATGAGGGAGGCGACGCCGTACACGATCAACATGGAGGCGATGCCCGAACGCGCCGTGAGATAGGGCGTCAGTGCAATGCCGACCAGGATGCCAAGATAAATGGCCAACGAAGCCAGCCCGCCCGCCGTGGCGCGTTCTTCCATCGGAAACCAACGCGCCGCCACGGTGGTGATGGCATTGAGGATGAAAGGCTGCCCGATGGCAATGACAATCTGCGCGATCAGCACCCAGGTGTAGTTCGTGGCAACCAATCCACGCACCAGACCGAAGACTCCGGTGAGGGCCGCCCCGATGCCCACGCCGACGCGAATCCCATAGGTATCGATGGCCCAAGACGCCGGGAAGGAGGCCACGATATAGACGATCAAAAAGCTGAGCGAGAGCAGGCCAATGCTCAGTTCGGAAACGTGATAAAACCCGGTGGCTTCCGTGGTGATGGCCGCGAAGGTGATCCATAACAACTGATTGATGGCCACGATGACCATGAAGGCGATCAATACCACCCAACGATACGAATAAACTTTGAAACTGCCTTGTTCCATGAAAAGGGACCTCCGTCCGTGTTTAACTCGTTAGAAACTGTTTCTTAATTCACCACAAAGGCGATGCGTTGAGCCTGCCGAAACGACACAGAGAGCACGAAGGATTGACGTTCAATGGGCAAAATTCGTGTAAATCCGTGAAATTCGTGGCTGAACATGGTCTGAAAGGCGTTTAACATTGCTTCAAATTACTTAAGAAACATTCTCTTAGGGAAAACCCCGGGGGAGGGAAATTGGTTCGGTTTGAGGGATGAGGAAAATCCTTTTCCATTGAGGATTTATGATATTATGCCTGCACAGTAATATAATAATTTGTTGGGCTGACAATACTTTGTAGAATAAATGAAGGGAGATAGAAAATCCACATGAATGGTGAAGCGGCTCAAGTCGTTGCCTTAGTAGCGCACGGAAATTCTTATTTGCATGGTGAAAACGTTGATCTTCCCTTAAATTCGACCTTTCAGTATGTCTCCTCGGTTAAGTTTGCTCGCTATAAAAGTAACCAAGACAAGCAAGGTGTGGAAATAGCAAGTAGTGTTTCTGATTGGCTTGCTTTTTTGCGGTCAAATAAAGTAACTCGTTTATTGCGAACCGACAGTGCATAGCTGACTCCAGTGCATAGTGAAAGTACCGCCAGTGCATGGCTTACGAAAAGTGTGTGACAACCGCCATGGGTGGATACAGAAATGACGGTTACTTCTTCAAGAAAGGATACGGAAAGCGCTTGAAGATGTGGCCGTGGCGATAAACAGTCAGGTGAGCGCGTTTCGTATCGAGCAGGACTTTCACATATTCACCTTTGAGCCGTCGGCCAACAAAGAAGGTCTGGCTGAGCAGATGCACATTGCCGTGTTTTGTGACTTGACGGAAGAAGCTGATTCGCCCAGCAGCCACGGGAAGTGGCGCATGCGGGATCAGATACTGGGATGGCAGTTTTCGCAGTTTGGTTCGTCTGCGATATTGCACAGGGGTCAAGCCGTTCAAACGGGGTTGCACATGTTGCGTATTGACAGTCTCTTCCAGTCGCTGCAGTTCGCGTTTCAGAGCGCCAACTTGAGAGTAATGCCGCTGAAACAAAGGCGGTTGAAACCAGCCGTTGAAGTTCTCGACACTGCCGTTTCGTTGTGGACGACCTGGCGGGATCAAGAGCGGTTCGACGCCGAAGCGCAAGCACAAACGCAAAACACGGGAGAGGTACTTTGCCGCCGGACCCCAGCCAACGACTTCGCGGGCATTATCGAATTGCACTTGTTCAGGCAGCCCCGAACTCTTCCAGCACTCTCCCAGGAAGTCCAAAATGACTTCCATTTTGCGGGAACGGTAGATTCTGAGGCAAACGGAGCCGTCGTAGACGTCTTTGCAGACAAAAATGTAGTAGCGCTGGCGACTGCCTTTCAGATAAATGGGACCGACGCCGTCCACCTCGTGAAGTTGGTTGGACGCATTTACCTCTGGCTTCGGGTAGGTGGCACGAGACAAATAAGGAGCCAGGCGCACTTTGGGAGTCGTGATCCCGTTGCGCTCCAAGGTCCGTTCAATGGTACGCAAACTTGGCAAGGGACGGATGTGCAAAATTTGAAGTTCGGCTAAAATGGACCCAGCCCCAATCAGGCTATAGCGTGTGCCCGGATGGGTTTGTGAGATAAGACGTCTGCGAATGTTCAGAATGCTGCGTTCCAAGTCGGGTGGTATCCGGCGGGGTTGCGCATTTGCTCGCGTTAATTCAAACAATCCATTCGGGCCAAGTGCGCGATAACGGCGCCACCACGCATGAAACCAATCGTGCGAACGACCCAGAATTTGACAAATTTCTACGACAGACTTACCTGCCAGCCGTAGTTTGATCGCTTGCTGGCGATCGGCAAGTTCATTGTCCATAGTTCTCTCCGTTAGAAAATTGATGGCGATTGTCACACGGAGCAACTATATCGAAAATCTAAGAACTACAATCTGTTCCTTATGTTGGCAGGTCATTTCTTACCGCCAAAAGAGTCAGCCATGCACTGGCGGTTCAAACCAGGAAAGAGTCAGCTATGCACTGGCGGCTGAACGTAAGCGATCCACTGTCGGTTCGCAGTTTATGGAATATAGCTTTTGGGTGGCAAAGGCAAGATCTACCAGAACATGTTGCCGATGCGTTTTCAGGTGGCGTTCCAAGAGCTATTCAAGCCGATTTACCGAATGGCTTTGAACTTTGGTATCCCCAATGGAAAACAGGTGGTGGGGATAAGAAGCCCTGGTTGGTAGAATACCGCGACCTAATGTTTACCAATTCTCATACACTACCTGTGCAAGAAATGATTAGTGTAAAGAATCATCTTCGACAGGCTGTTTCACAGGCTGAACAATTTGCGAAACGTTCTGATGTCCATGAAAACAACTGGGCAACCTGGTTTTCTAAATCATTAGAAATCCTTGATTCTGCCACGCCCGTTGCACCATTCCATCCCGATATGCTTCCTGCTTCAGGTTATAGTTTAGAGGCACGTCAAGTATTGGCTTCTGCAGCTCAATCCTATGTTTTCGGCGGCATGGGGTCATGGAATGACATAGGGTTTAAAGAACCTGAAATCCAAAAGGAATATGAAAATGTCACAAGAAAACTTTATGAGGCAGTGAAGTTTTCGATCGTGATGTCTTCCAATTCTTATACACCTGATGAGTCAAAATCAGCCCAACAAAGCGTGCACCGGACGAGTGGGATTCTGCCACGTTTAAAGGCATTGTTCAAGCCTTCGCGGAATCCTGACACCAATTAGAATCCGATCTCGCCCACTCGCCGGTAACGCCAACCGTTGGGCAGTTCATCGTAGATACGGTATGAAAGCAAAACTGTTTTCCATATTTTTATGTTTGTTCTGTAGTTCTTGCTCCACGGTGCCTATGGTGACATCAACGCAAACTCCAATTGTTCTCCACCTTGAAACATTGACACCAGTTCCGCATATTGTGGAAACTTCGGAGTTAACTCTATTTTCTACCCCACTGTCGACAACTACACCGCTTCCATCTTCTATCATGGACGATATTTTTCAACAGTCGACTGACAAGTCACGGGCAAACTTATACGGAGAAATTCCTCTGCAGCAGTATGGCGAAGTTACATCTGATCCAGAGTGTGTGCACAGTGGGCAGTATGGATTGCGTATTGTCAATACTAAACCGCATTCATGGGGTGGTTATTGGGTTATTGGTTTTGCAAACGAGCCGTTTAATACATCAGAATTCACTGTCCTCAATTTTTGGATAAAAGGACAATCAGGCCACGAAAATGTCACTATTGGGATTTCGATGGCTTATGAAGCAGATCCGTCATCAACTTCAGATCTAAATGTTGAGATAAGTGCATCTGAATGGCGCTTGGCAAGCATTCCGCTACGTGATTTTGCTAATTTGCCGTCCTCAGTAAAAAGCGTAGCGGATATCTACTTTACCCTAGCAGCAAATGATGAAAAGCAAAGCATCTGCATCGATGACATCGCTTTTGTTAGATGATATGATGGCAATGCACACTGCCCACCGATGAGTAACACCGTCGAGGCAGGAAGGAAATTGGCTTTATACTCGGCTTTGGGTTTTTCGACAGTCTCGTTGGCTTGCTCTATCAGTAAAAACATGAAAAGACAAACGTTTCATATCATTCTTGCAATTTTGCTCGTTGCTTGTACACCCGGGAGTAAATTGCCAAGGGGCAATACAAAATTTCCTCCTACGCCCACATTCTCTCCCACTGCTCCTATTCCACCCGCAACACCAAGAGGTTTCGTAATTTCCCCTACAAATGCAAGTGATGTTTCAGAACTAGCAAGACTGGGAAAGGGTGTCATTAAGCAAATATTATGGTCACCAGATGGAAAGAACATAGCAGTAGCTACATCCATTGGCATTTATTTCTATGATGCTACCTCTTATTCGGAAATTCTTTATATTGACACTGGCTCGCAAGTGACGAGCATTGCATATAGTCCTGATGGCAAAATGCTTGCTACCAGTAATGATTACCCGGCAAAAAACATTAAGCTGTGGGATGTTGCCTCTGGCAAACTGATCAGAACCTTGGGCGCAGATTTGCCATTAATAAACTGCATTGCTATTAGCAGGAAAGATTTGACGTTAGCAGCCGGTGGCGCGGATGGAAAAATATATTTTTGGAATATTCAAGCAGGGAAATCGATAGAGATTATCGATGCCGATGGAAGGAGAATCGAAAGCATCACTTTCAACAATAGCGGGGATATGTTGGCTTCCGGTGGTAGAGATGGAATTATCCAGTTGTGGAATCCAGGCAAAGGTGAACTTATAAAGACATTGGTAGCGCCGGGTGAATTTGCGGTAATGGCTCTCACGTTTAGCCCTACTAACACTTATCTAGCTTCAAGCGGGAATGATGGTAAAGTTACCTTGTGGGATATAGATAAGGAAAAAATCTTATTCTCCGGGGAAAGCGACCGAACGACGAGTTTTTCTTTCAGTCCTGATGGCGCTATGCTGGCGTCAGCAAGTGATGATGGCAAAGTACGAGTTTGGAATATCCCTAATGGAAATTTGGCTTACACTTTGGCTAACCATACCAATGCCGTAACAGCGGTTTCCTACTCTCCTGATAGAAAAACTCTAATCTCCGGCAGTGAGGATCGGGACTTTTAGATTTTGGGACGGCAAGTCGGGTAAGCATTTACAAACTTTAGATGGTTTTTCAAATTACATTCTCGATATTGCATTGAATTTCAATGGAAAAACCATCTTATCAAGTGGGTGGCAGGGTGTTGACGTGTGGGATGTTGAAACCTTGCAATTAATAAAAAGAATAGATACTGGTATTGATTGGCAAGAGAGCGTTTCTTTTAGCCCAACTGGTGAGTATTCTGCATCGTTAGGATGTGCTGAAATGAATGACTTCGGCTATTGCCAGAGAAGCAATGTGCTAATTTGGGATTCTCGATCATTGGTAACCTTACAAACAATAGATGTGGGTGAAAATTCCACAGACCCCGTAAAGGTGTTATTCAGTCCAGATGGAAAATTTCTTATAACGGCTGATGGGCGCACGGAGACGCAGGCTACTAAAGAGACGAAGAACGTTAAAGTATGGGATATAAAAACCGGGGAATTAATTACTGTTATGGGCAACTTGTTTGTGAGCGATGTTATATTCAATACTGTAAGAGATGAATTGATTGTAGGTGGACTGGATCAAATAATTGGGATCGACTTTATTACGGGACAACAAAACTATACAATTACGGCCGGTAAGTTTCTTGATAAGTCTGTTGAAAATATTGCCATAAGCCCAGATGGAAAAACTCTTGTAGTAGGCGAAATGACAGGAAATGCAGAAGGTGTTATCTCTATTTGGGATATGGGCACAAAGGCAGAAAAACAAACGCTTTCTCACGAGAAGGCCAGAGCATCAATCCCGCAAATCGACAGTATCGCTTTTAGCCCTAATGGATTGTTATTGGCTTCAGGTGCGTCGGATGGCACCATTTATTTGTGGGACACACACTCGTGGAAAAGAGTTGCTGTATTAAGACATACAAACATCGTATCAAAGGTGATTTTTAGTAATGATGGAAAATTCTTAATTAGCAGCAGTTTTGATGGAACAATAAGAATCTGGGGCATCCGACCATGAGGCAAGCCACCGATTAACAGCAGTGTCAAGGGATGAACTTCAAGGAAGTCAAAACGGGAAGTAAGAAACAAAAACGGTCCGGAGGTTGCACACTCCGAGCCGTCAAATTGGCTTTATACTCAGCCTTGGGTTTTTCGACAGTCTCGTTGGGTGCTTGCTTCTTTCTTACGCAAATACTTTTTCATCACAAAATGATTTTGGCGCAAAGGAGAGTTAATGAAGGTTGTTGTATTCGGAGCATCAGGCGGGCTGGGATTGCAGGTTATAAAGCAGGCTTTAGAAGCAGGTCATATTATTACGGCATTTGTCCGCTCGCCTGAAAAGTTTGATGTCAAACATACAAATCTAACCGTGTTCAAAGGCGATTCGATGGACGTCGCCGCGGTAGAAAAGGTGATGGAAGGACATGAAGCGGTTGTCAGTGCGTTGGGTCCAACTCGCCCGCCAGTTCCGCACATGATGGAGACTTCTGCAATCAATATTATGGCGGCAATGAAAAAACATGGGGTCCATCGTCTCGTTTCAACCACGGGTGCCGGGGTTCATCAGCCCGAAGATGAACCGAAGTTCATTGACCGTTTCATTGTTTTTTTGCTAAACTTTTTGACAAAAGATGTAGTGCTTGATTCTGCCGAAAATGTGAAAACAATTCAGGCTTCGGATTTAGAGTGGACGATTGTACGTTTTCCTCGTTTGGTGGATGGGGAACATACTGACGACTACCGAGTTGGTTTTGTGGGCAAAGATTCAGGCACACAACTCTCTCGTGCAGATGGGGCTGATTTCATATTGAAGGAATTAACAGAGAAAAAATGGCTCAGAAAATCGCCGTTAGTGAGTCATTAATTTCTACAAGCAATCGGGTCTTCTCACCTGCACCTATCTAACAGTTTTGCGGCTCACTTGAGAAGCTACCGGGTGCACCCGCAACAATGTAGGAGAATCATATGACAATCAAACGGATGGACAATATTGGCATCGTGGTGGAATCTCTCGATACCGCCATCTCTTTTTTCACCGAGCTTGGCCTCAAGCTCGAAGGGCGAGGCTTGGTCGAAGGAGAATGGGCCGGACGCGTGACCGGACTGGGTTCCCAACGCGTCGAGATCGCCATGCTGGTCACCCCCGACGGCCATAGCCGGCTCGAGCTCTCGCGCTTTCTCACCCCGCCTCCAGTCGCCGATCACCGGAATGCCCCGGTGAACGCGCTCGGCTACCTACGCGTCATGTTCGCCGTGGACGACCTCGACAAGACGCTCACCAGGTTACACAAGCGCGGCGCGCAACTCGTCGGCGAAGTAGTCCAATATGAGGACTCGTATCGGCTCTGCTACATTCGCGGTCCCGAAGGACTTCTCATCGGGCTCGCAGAGGAACTCGGCTAAAACGTTCCTGCATGAATATTAGGCTGCGAGGAGCATGCATTGAGGCTTCGACTGGTTGTTCGACGTAGTCTTCTGGTTTCCGCCATACTATTCCTGATATGGCTCGCCTGGCAGTCACTCTCAGGAGCGGTTCGCCAGTTACATCGCTCACGCACGGTTGGTCAGAAAGTCGAGACCATAGCGCAGTTCGAGTGTGGGTTTCTGAGCCTGCTCGTCGTGCTGACATGCTTCCGGTGGCGCCGATGGGCTCCGCCAGTCCGTGACATCTGGGAGATTTCCCTGGCGACAGCGGCCGGGCTCTCCTCGCTGGTCTGGGGTCCCCCGCTGCCACTCATAAGTGTGCTGTTTGTTGCGATAGCGCTGCTTGTGGCGCGAACCACAAATTGGGCCTTGCGTACGGCTCTCACAAACTGATCCCTGCACACCCGGTTTGGCAAACCCCGCTTATGGCTGGGATAAAATGGAGCAAAAGGGTTTTGCTCATGAGCGACGCGGGCCGCCGGGTGACAGTAAGAGTTTGATGTACTGATTATTTTCTGCTTTGCAGCCTGTGTTTTTCAACATCCATGTCAGCAAAGGTAATATCATCCATGAGCCGACCAAAAGCAAGACAAATTATTTCCGATCTTGAAAAAATTGTAAATCCAACAGGAATCCAGGAAACTTTCAAGACCGTGATTGGCGGTGTTGAGCAATGGATCTACACGCGGGGGCAGGACAAAAACAATCCCATTATTTTGTTCATTCATGGTGGACCGGCTTCACCGATGTCACCATTGATGTGGATGTACCAACGCCCTATCGAAGAATACTTTACAGTTGTAAATTGGGATCAACGCGGTTCAGGAAGGACGTTTCTGGAGGCAGATCCCGAGTCGCTGCGTGACACTCTACGAATAAAGCAATATGTCAGCGATGCCCTTGAACTCACAGAGTTGATTAATCGCCGATATGGCACGAAAAAAGTTATTTTGATTGGGCATAGTTGGGGCACGGTCATTGGACTCAGGGCCGTATTAAAAAGTCCTGAACTCTTTAGCGCATATGTTGGAATTGGGCAGGTGATCAATACAATGGATAACGAACGAGTCAGTTTTGACTTTGCAGTATCGGCAGCCAAAAGGCATAGGAATAGAAAAGCACTTTCTGAGCTGGAGTCCATTGCCCCCTATCCCGGTCAAACGCCACTGACGCCCGAACGGATCATTATTGCGAGAAAATGGATACAATATTATGGTGGTTTAAGAGCATTTAGAACTGAGTCGAATTATTATTTTTCCGGACCGCTTCTTTCACCTGAATATGATCACAATGCCGTGTCCACTCTCGACCAAAGCAGTATTTTTACGTTGGAGCAGGTTTTACCCGAATTACTTAATGTGGATTTCAAGAATCTTACTGTATTTCCAATCCCGATATTCATGTTCATGGGACGTCATGATTACTATACGCCATCCAAACTAACAGCTGATTGGCTTAAGAAGATAGAAGCACCTTATAAGAAAGGGATTTGGTTTGAGAAATCGGCTCATCTCATTCCATTTGAAGAACCTGGCAAAACGTTAAGAAGTTTGGTTCGATATGTGCGACCGATTGCTATAAAAGCAGATGTTCATCCGTAAGAGCTGCCCACCACAGCCTCGCTGCGCGGGACACCACCAAATTGGCTTTATATTCAGCTTTCGGTTTTGTCCGCTTCGTGGGTGACACACCAGAAGGAAACCATGAGATTACTTATACAGTCCGATTCCGAGACGGTGGATTTGTTCAAGGAATTGCAGCTATTGACCAATACCGCCAAGGTGACATTAGCAGACATCGTTGTTGACGAGTCTCGAAATGAGATCACGATCCCGATGGAGCGAAAATCTTACGAAAGAAAGCGCCTTCTTCTCGGAGAAAGTTATAAACTGGTCTCATCGGAATTAATCAACAGCAGATTAATCATTAAGAATGTTGCCCATTGTAAAATGGAAGATAATCTCCATTTGTCAAATATTCAACTGCTTTTTGGTGTAAGAATTAAGAACAAGGAAATATATTTATCTTCAGTGGAAGAGCAATCAGGAGTATCAGCTTTCGAAATGCCTATTGAAGTCCGGTCTTATGACATTGAATTACGAGACGACTGAGCAGCAGCAGAATCGGATTTATACTCAGTCTTGAGTTTTGTCCGTCTAATTAAGATTGGAGATGAGTATTGAGCATAAAGCAGCAGCTCCAGCGAGGCTTTCTTATCGTTCTCAAATATACTTTGAATCCGCTCACCTGTCGGCTGGCACGCTCCTCGTTTGGACCTTTTGCACTTGTCCGGCACATTGGACGGAAGAGTGGCAAAGTTTATGAAACGCCGATCATTGTAGCCCCCGTAACAGATGGTTTTGTAATTGAACTGACGTACGGGCATGATGTTGATTGGCACAAAAATATTTTGGCCGCCGGAGGCTGTACGATACTTCGGCACGGCAGGGAATTTGTGATCGATCAGATCGAGCCCATCGACACTGAGACTGGCAGGGCTGCTTTCTCGCCGCTGCAGCAATTTGTCCTTCGTCTTCTCCAACGTAAAGATTTCGAGAAGTTGAAAGTTCAACAATAAAAATATTGTTATTGTATGGCAATCCTGAAAGCCAGCGGAACCCTGGTCACCCAGTCCTTATCCGTAAAAACATATCTGGAGGCTCAAGTTGGAGATGTCACTCGATCAAACAAATACAATGGATCAACAGAAGAACACCGGCAAAGGCACTGTCTCTCGAAGCAGATCGCTACTGCGATTAGCGGGCCACATCTTTTTGTTTCTAGTGATCGCCCTGATCGTACAGCCGCAGGGGATGGCCAAAGCGGTGGCGATGCTCGACAGGCCGAATCCGCAAATCGGGCCGAAGGACGCGCCGGTCACCATCGTCGAATTCGGAGATTATGGCTGCTCAAGCTGTATGGTCTGGGCCGCGGCCGGGATGCGTCAACAGTTGCTGGATAAATATGGTGACAAACTGCGTTTCGTCTGGGCGGACTTCCCGGTCATCACGCTGGAATCGCCCAAGGCCGCCGAAGCGGGACGCTGCGCCTACGACCAGGGCAAGTTCTGGGAATATCAAGACTACGTGTACAACCACTATGAGGGCATAGAAACCGGCTTTCTCAAACTCTACGCCGAGCGCGTGGGACTAATCAAGCGATGTTCGATCAATGCCTGGATAGCGGAGTCAAGGCGGCGGAGGTCAACCTCGATTACAAAGATGCGCTGATCCGATCCTTCCACGCCACGCCAACCTTCCTGATCAACGACAAGGTGGTGATCGTCGGCATGGCGCCCATGGACAAATTTTCCGCCGTCATCGACCCGATCCTCGCCGCAGCGCACTAAGCCTGAGGCGGGTCCCGTCAAAGTGGCGTTGTCTCATCCCGGTTATCAACGAGGAAGGCCAGGGTGAAACTGCCGGCTTGGTAAACCGTATACCAATGTGTAGGTAAAAAGAAGGACCAAACTAAACCTATAAAGAAGGGAGTACGATCATGACACAGGCTGAAATGGTAACGACAACTTTTGGTTTTGACGGCTTCAAGGTCAAGAAACATTTGGGTGTGGTCCGTGGAATTACCGTGCGCTCGAGAAGCATTTTCGGCTCACTGGGTGCCGGACTGCAACAGATTGTCGGAGGAAATATTTCCCTCTATACTGAAATGTGCGAAGCCGCCCGGGAAGAAGCTTATGAACTCATGGTAAAACATGCCCGGGAAATGGGCGCCAATGCGATCATCGGTATGCGTTACGATGCCAACGAAATAGGAGACGGCGTTGCCGAAGTATTGGCTTACGGTACCGCCGTGGTCCTTGAGCCAGAGTTGAGCAAGGGATAATCATCACACCATGCCACACTTCATCATTGACTGTTCAGAAAATATTATTCAGCAAAGATCCCCTGACGAAATCATGGAAGCGGTTTACGAGGTGGCCGAGGCTTCAGGGCTTTTTGCGCCCAACGATATCAAAGTGCGGCTGCGTCCCTACCAATATTTCAAGTTGGGCGAAAATAAAAAGGATTTCGTCCACATCTTTGGGAATATCATGGAAGGCAGAAGCACCGCACAAAAAGCGGACCTTTCCAGAAAGATCATCGAGCGCTTGAATGAAATGTTTCCTGATAGTTCCATTCTTTCGATCAACATCCGTGAATTCGACAAAGCGACCTACAGCAATAAAGCCCTGATCCATCCGCTTAACACGGCACAGGATAGGCACTTTGCTATTGAGAAACCAACGGATGAACGCTGAGAACGTCGCGATTTCGCTCAAGCGCTTCCTGCTCATCGAACAATATCCCGTATCCTGGAAAGGACTCGATCTCTATTTATTCCGCGATGAAGAGGTTGTCTTCTATGTCGGCCAATCCCACCTGGCCTTTGCGCGCGTCTGGGAACATCTGCTCAGCGGCTTCAAAGGCCACTCGATCGTCGGGCGTTTCATCTGGTGTAATTGGCCCAAATCGATGAATTTCACCATCGAATTGTTGAGTTCACAATCCGAGCAATTTAATATGGTAAAGAACGAATTGAATGCTTCTGAAAGATTCCTGATCCAGCGCTGGTCGCCCTGTTTTAATATCTCGCAAAACGATCAGCCCACGCCTTTGCCAGAAATCTTATTTTCCAGCCAATGCTCCGTTCAGGCGCAGGCGAAGTTTGAATGCACTACTCCATGAGGCGGCAGCGCGCCGTGAAGGCGGAAGATATGAAACTTTGGTTGGAACATACGAAGTAGTGAAAACACGGCTTGCCAAACAACGCGAGCATATCGAAAGTCGATCAGATGCCTAAAAAACCAAGATTGCATAAAAAAGCTGGTAAAAATAGAAATATTGTTCAAGCCATGAGACAAGGGCTGGTCATACTGATCACATCGCTGGTTATCGCTGCACTTGTTCTCATATTTAAAACAGGGGCAGATTCCTGGCCTGTATGGATGATCGAACACAGAACACAAATCCTTGGGGGCATATTGCTTGCTTTAGTCTTTTTAATTCTTTCAGCTCCAACGATAATTGAAGCCACCCGTAATCCAAGAACTTTATCTGGTCCAGGGAAAAATCCAAAGGGCCCTAACTTGCCATAAAGATCGACACCAAAAGATTTGTGTCTCAAAATCCACCGGGGCGGCATTTAATCAGTGATGGCTCGACTCCTACCCAAACTCACGAAAAAAATTGTCAAAGGCCTCGGCATCCTATTCCTCTGTGGGGTTGCCTTTGTCGCCACCCTGATCGGATACTTTGTCATCTCGTATCATCGGGCCCTTGTATTGCCGTCTCCTACGGGTTCATATCCTGTAGGACGAACTGAATACGATTGGGTTGACACCAAGCGCACTGACTCGTTTTCCATGAATCCAAATGAAAAACGAGAACTCCTGATTTGGATCTGGTATCCGGCAGAGGTTGCTCAACAAAAAAACACGGCTCCTTATTTGCCGCCGGCCTGGGCCAAGGCTGAGGAGGCGGATGCCGGTATCGGCAAATATATCCAGAGCAATTATTCCTCCATCCAGACTCATTCCTTTGAAAATGTTCCCATTGCGGAATCACAGAATCTTTATCCGGTGATCATCATGCAGCCTGGGATGGGACCGGTACCGACGGATTACACTGTGTTCGCCGAGAATTTGGCCAGTCACGGATATATTGTGGTGGGCATCAATCAGACCTACACTTCAAATCTGATTGTCTTTCCAGATGGACGCGTGGTTCCGCGCACCGAAAAGGGAACCATTCCCGACAGCGATAACGCGGCGGCCACCGATGCAGATGCAGGCCGGATCGGGAAGGTCTGGACAGAGGACGCGCTCTTCGTGATGGACCAACTTCAAAGCCTCGATGCTGATCCGTCCGGCCTTTTCCATCACAAACTCGATCTCGCACATCTCGGACTCTTCGGGCATTCCTTTGGTGGCGCCACGGCAGCCAGCGTTTGTAAAACAGACGCGCGCTGTAAAGCAGGAGTCGATCTGGATGGCACATTGTTTACCTATCAATCCAACGGAACGCTGCAGAGTCCGTTTATGTTCATGACGGAAGATGCTTGCGGGCAGAATTGCGAAACGATGCATCAATCATTTTCCGACTCGAAAAGCGCGGCTTATTATCTTTCGATCAAGGACACAGGACACTTCAACTTTAGTGACCTGCCCTTGCGTTTGTCACCGCTGACACGCATCCTGTTCAACAAGGTGGGTTATATCGGTTCGATCCGCCCGGAAAGAGGTCTGGAAATTTCCAACGCCTATCTGGTGGCTTTCTTCGACCAATATTTAAAAAATATTGATTCGGATCTGCTACAAGATGCAACTTCTCCTTATCCTGAAGTAAACTTTGAAAAGCATTAGCTAAGAACGAATTACCACTTCGCGCGCAGTTCCCGGCTGTTTCCGCGTCCAAAGGGAATCCCATTCCCAAGCTGAATCCATTTCCGCCGGCCGTTGGGGTTATGATAAGATAATCATGACATACAATATGGATAAAATCGGGGTTTCTTCTTTCGCTACCTGATTGGCGAATTGCCTATAAGAGACCTCGAGGAACGTGAACTACAGTGATTGGTATCCTCACGGAACCAAATTTCGTATTGACGGACGGAAAGGATAACGGTCGCACACTGCGCAGCTGCCCGGGAATGCGCTAAGATGGATTGTCTATGACTGACGAGAGCCAAGAGGTTGAAATCGACCGGACCAATGCGACGGATCTTCAGACCGAGATCAATCGTCTGAATGAGCGCGCCTGGGAATTACGAGACACGAACCCAACTCAGTCGCAGGCCCTGAGCGTATCCGCCTACCAATTAGCTACCTCTGCCCCCTTCGACAAGCAACCTTATCGTCAGGGACTGGTCATGAGTTTGCGCGGTCTGGCTTACGCCAATCGACGGGCCGGCAATCTAGCTGAGTCCCTATCGCAGTCCACGCAGGCGTTGACACACCTCGCGAGTGCTACTTTGCCAGGTGTCGAAGCTGATATCTTGCAGAACATCGCCATCAGCATGGGCTCGTTAGGCAGTTATGCCGAGGGACTCGAGTACGGTTTCAAGGCACTCCATTTGGTGCAATCCATTGGGGATCGAGAGCGCGAGGCATATATCCTCATTTCGATAGGCGTCATCTATTCGCATTCCAAGAACATAGACGAGAGCCTCCGCGTATTCCGCCAGGCACTTCAGCTCAACCGCAAGTTGGGTCGAAAACGATACGAAGGGCTGACTCTGAACAATATGACTTTGGCGCTCAATGCGCATGGTGATCATGAACAGGCGCTGGATGCCAGCCTTCAAGCACTACGCCTGGCCAAAGAAACCGATTTTACAAATCTTATTGTGACTGCGACCGGCACGGTGGGCGAGACGTACCTGGCGATAAGCGAATATGCTCAAGCCAGTCAATATCTACAAGACTATCTAACGGCTGCTCGGACGGCTGAGTCCAAACGCGACGAAGCCTGGGCGCTCATCTTATTAGCCGAAACGGATCTTCGACAACACCGCGAGACATCCGCTGTCGCTTATTTATCTCAGGCTCTCGATATTGTCCAGCAAGTGGGCCTTCGTTCAGAAGAAGCGCGCTGCCATGAACTTCTCGCACAGATATATGAAGAGCAAGGCGATCTGAACCAAGCGCTGGCTCGCCTCAAGTTGCTCGCGCAGGTGAAGGAAACCGTCTACAATGAAACGACTGCCCAGCGAATTGCCAATCTCCAGGTAATCCATCAGGTGGAAACTGCCAAACGAGACGCGGAAATTCATTACTTGAAAACCATAGAACTGCAACGCGAAATTGAAGAGCGCAAAAAAACTGAACAAGCCCTTGAACAACTCGCGGCTATCGATCCCTTGACTGGAATCCTGAACAGACGTGAATTCTTCGTCCTCGCTGAAAAGGAGGTCCAGGACACGCTTCAAAGACAGCAGCCATTATCGCCCTCTTGCTGGATATAGACTATTTCAAGGCGATCAACGATCGTTACGGCCACGCGATTGGAGATCAGGTACTAACCGCTGTCGCCGAAATCATGCGTGACAATCTTCGAACAGGAGAAGTCGTAGGCCGCATCGGCGGGGATGAATTTGCTATCGCCTTGCCAGGGAATGCTCAGCGAAAAGCGAAACAGATCGCCCAACGTCTCAGAGAAAAGCTCATATCGCACTCATTCAATTCTGACCAGGGTCCTTTCTCGCTTACCGTCAGCATTGGCATTGCCGAACTTGATCGGAGAAGTGATAACGAACTTGCCACGCTCCTCGATCATGCAGATCAAGCCATGTACTCGGCGAAACGGTCTGGACGAAATCGGCTCTTCATGCACCATCCCAGTTGATAAGTCGCGGCGAGTAGAGTCAGAATGCGAAGACACTCACCCAAACAACTTTCAGTAACCTGGAACCAAGTGGCGGCCTTTCGGCTGGCGCGGCATCATCTTTTGGAGCGCGCGCCCGCGAAGAATCTTATATCGGTGGTCAGTGATATGACCGGGGCACAGGCGCAACTTCTCTCCGCCGCGCAACTCTCGCTTTGGACAAGAGTCCGCGATCTGGATATGGCGCAGATTGAAAAAGCACTCGATCAAAGAAAACTGGTCAAGGCGGCTTGTATGCGCCGTACCTTGTTTCTCGTCCCTGCCAAGGATTTGGCGGTCTTTGTGCGAGGAACAGCTGGCCGCGCGGAAAAGGAAATCCGCTGGGCGCTGGGCAAAGGCGTGCCTGAACGCCTCATTGACGCGGCTATCGATGCAGCGCTTGAAGCCCTGGATGAGCCGCGCACGCGGCCGGAGATCGCCGAACGCGCCAGCCGGATTCTGGGTGTGCAAACTCGGGCCATCCACGGCGGAGGCTGGGGAAGCCGCCGGAAACTCGCAGGTGTGCCGGTCGGTAAGTTGACCTATCCGATTGTCGACCTGCTCCACCTGGCCGCGGCGCGCGGCGTGATCTGTTATGGCCCTTATCGTGGGAACGAGGCAACCTTCGTGCGGGCCGATGCCTGGATTCCCAACTGGAAGGGTGTATCACGGGAAAAAGCAGAGAGCCTGCTCCTACGTGCTTATCTGAGAGCGTTTGGTCCGGCCACCGCCACGGATTTTGCCTTATGGAGCGGTATCACGCTGACCGAAGCACGTGGCGCTTGGGCACGTGAACAAAAGGACTTCGCCTCTGTCAACGTCGAGGGTTGGTCCGCCACCGTTTTACGTAAGGATCTCGCCGAATTGGAAAGAGCCAGCTTCGAGCCTCCGCTGATTCGCCTGCTGCCATACTTCGACACTTTTTTGCTCGGCCACAAGGAAAGAGAGCACCTGCTCGCCGCGCAGTATCGACCACAGGTATACCGCTCGCAGGGTTGGATCGCGCCTGTCGTCCTGGTGAATGGCCGCGTCGCGGCGGTCTGGAAACACGCGCAGGAGGGAAAGCGGCTCCGTGTAACGGTGACCAAGTTCGGGTCCCTGCCGCGCAGCGTGACTGCTGGCATCCGGGACGAAGCCCAGGATTTGGGTCGCTTCCTGGAAACTCCGAATGTGGAGGTTCAGTTCGGCTAATCCGTTTTCATCTGGTAACCACAAACTTTCGACGAGGAACAGATATGAATTTCATGCGGCTGCATTGGTTTGACCTGGGTTTGGGGCTGGCTTTTCTCACAGGCGGGTTTGTGCTGTTGAATACCTTCACTCCCGTTTCCTTCGTGCTTTGGCTCAGTTTGATCTCATTATTCCTGCATCAATTTGAGGAATATCGTTATCCGGGTTATTTCCCTGGCATGATGAATAGCGTAATGTTTTTAAGCCAGCAGCCTGACCGGTATCCGCTCAACAGCAACACCGCTTTCATCGTCAACGTTTTCATCGGATGGCTCACTTACTTGCTGGCGGCAATGTTCGGCGAAAAGACCCTTTGGCTGGCGATAGCGAGCATCCTGGTTTCCGTGGGTAACTTCGTCGCGCACACCTTCCTTTTCAATCTAAAGGGCAAGACCTTTTATAACCCCGGTATGTTCACGGCCATCCTTCTTTTCGCACCGATCTCCATTTATTTTGGACATCTCCTCATTCAAGGGAATTTGGCCACGCTCGCCGATTGGATAGTGGGCGTCATTTTGGGTGTGGCGCTTAATGTGATCGGCATCCTGAAACTGATCGATTGGCTCAAGGATGAAAATACACAGTATATTTTTCCGAAAAGATTTTTATTACCGACCAAGTGAGACATCAAGCCTGTAAAAAAAACAACAAAAAAGCCAACCTTGCCAAAGTAGTATACTCAGATAGGCTTTTATCATTCTTATCGATGTATCCATGACTGGTGCAATGAATCAAATCGAGATTACGTTTGTTCTGCTCGCCGTCGCGACCCTGATGCTGATCGGAAATATCCTGCGACCCGACATCGTTGCGATACTTTTATTGCTCAGCCTGGGGTTCAGCGGCATCCTGACGCCGCAGGAAGCCTTTTCGGGATTCAGCCGTTCTGCAGTGGTCATTATGTTTTCAGCCTTCATCCTGGCGGAGGGATTGAGGCGTTCCGGCATCACCGAACATGTGGGCGAATTCATCGTTCGTTTCTTTGGGAAGGGGGAACGTTGGCTGATTTTTGGCGTCATGACCGCTGCGGCTACACTTTCCCTCTTTATGAACAACATCGCCGCGGCCTCTCTGCTCTTCCCGGCTTTATCGGGGGTGGCCCGTCGCTCGAAGGTCTCTCTGGCACGCCTGCTTATTCCATTAGCCTTTGGAACGATTATGGGCGGCATGGCCACCCTCTTGACGACCACAAACATTGTCGTCAGCGGCCTACTGGGGGATGTAAATCTGCCCGGGTTTGGTTTGCTGGAATTCGCGCCGATCGGCCTGCCCATTGCGCTGGCAGGTATATTGTTCATCTCCCTGTTTGGATATAGATTCCTGCCCACCCAATCACCTGCACAAAAAATGAGCGAGGAGCATGAAACCAGGGAATTACTGAACACCTATCAGATGAACGAAAGATTCGTACGCGGCCGTGTCCCCTCGGGAGGCGATCTGGAAGGAAAATCACTGGGAGCAAGTCGCTTGCGGGAAGATTTTCATTTGAATGTGATTGCTGCGCATCGCGGCAAACAGACCTTACCCATCGAAACAAGAACTGTATTGAGAGGTGGAGATGATTTACTCATCGTTGGTCGCCCCGAAGATACAATGCCGGAAGTGCTGCATGATATTTTGGAAATCCTGCCTTTGGGAAGCTGGCAGGAAGACTTGCTTTCCATGCCAGAATTCAGGTTTATCGAAGCAGCAATTGCGCCGCGTTCCCATTTGGCCGACCAAACCCTGCAGGAAATCCATTTTGAACAAAAGTTCAATGCAAAAGTTCTGGCGATCTGGAGACAGGGTCGTTCGATCCGCACCCGCCTGGCGAATTTGCCTCTCCAATTCGGCGATGCACTTCTGCTGCATGGAAAGCCCAAGAGTCTTGACCTCCTGAGAACAGAGCCCGGGTTGATCCTGCTGGCGGAGCCCACGCGCTCGACACGGATCACCACACGAAGCTGGATCGCGACTCTGATCATGGCACTCACCTTGATGCTCGCGGTTGCATTCCCGGCTATTATTGAGGAGATGATGCTGAGTGGCGCAATAGGCATGATCCTGATCGGCGCGCTGACCATGGATGAGGCGTATCGCGCCGTGGACTGGCGGAGTCTTTTTCTCGTCGGAGGCATGCTGCCCACGGGCATTGCCCTGACCAAGACCGGCGGCGCGGCGTTGATCGCAAACGCAATCCTGGTCAGAGTGGAGGGCCATGAGCATTTTGTCCTGCTGGCCGCGCTGGTCCTGTTGACCGTGTTGTTGACCCAGGTAGTCAACGGTGTAGCCGCGGCAACCGTCCTGGCCCCAATTGGCATCAGCGCCGCACAAAAATTAGGCATGGAACCACGCGCCGTGGCACTCGCCATTGCATTGGCTTCATCCATGGCATTCATGTCTCCATTGGGACACTCGGTCAACATCATGGTCATGGGCGCAGGCGGTTATAGTTTCCGCGATTATGCCCGCGTTGGCATTCCATTGACCATCCTGCTGGTGGTGATCCTGTTGGTGTTGCTTCCAATCATCATGCCGATCGGTTGATCACCAATGATAGTGTAATGGAATTATTTCTTTTGATCTTCGTGGTTGCGATCATCGTCGGTGTGCTGGGCAGCATGCTGGGCATTGGCGGCGGTGTATTTCTGATCCCGTTGCTGAGTGTGATCATTGGATTGCCCATCAAGACCGCTATTGGCGCCAGTATCGTCAGCGTGATCGCCACTTCCTCCGCGGCGGGCGCGGTCTACATCGACCGCGGGCTGACTCACAGCCGCCTGGCGATGATCCTTGAGATCGCCACCACCCTGGGCGCTTTGGCCGGGGGCATCACTGCGGTTCTGCTCAGCCCCAACATCCTGGCGGGAATCTTTGGTGCGGTGCTGCTCTATGTGGCTTATAGCATGGGAAAAGGGTATCAGGGCAAAACGACATCAACTCCCTCAAGGCTGTTGAATACCAGTTATACCGATCCGCTTTCCGGCGAGCTGGTCTCTTATGGAGTCCGCAATTTTCCAGCCGGTATGGCCGCCAGTTTTTTGGCGGGAAACATCTCCGGGCTATTAGGCATCGGCGGCGGGGTGATCAAAGTGCCGGTGATGAACCTGATCATGAAAATCCCGCTGCGAGCTGCCATTGCCACCAGCAATTTTATGATCGGCATTACCGCGGCCACCAGCGCCATCATTTATTATCAGCATGGTTACATTGACCCGACGATTGCCATCCCCACAGCTCTGGGCATCCTGCTGGGAGCGCAGATTGGCTCCCGCGTCGGGGGTCGGGTGCGCAGTGCCTGGTTGAAACAAATCTTTCGCTGGGTATTGCTCATCTTTGCCGCGCAGATGTTTATCAAAGCATTTACCGGCTGAGTCATGACAAAGAGGAAATGATTTTATGGAAGAAGCAAATCGTGAGGAAAACAGGCAGGACAAGACTGATCAAGAAAAGGTGGTGACGGTCAATGTCCCAGAGGATGCCAGAGAACCTCTTCCGGCTCAATCTCCCGAAGTGGCAAAGCCTTCAAAGAAGGAACGGGTTCGCGTGGAACCGAATCTGTCGGATCTCCTGGCGGGCATCGCGCTTCCGTTCGAGGAGGAAGAAAGGGTCAAGGAACAACGGAGTCTCGACCATACCATTCACAAGCTATTGGTCGTTGGCCTGATCATCAGTACATCATTGATGCTGATCGGTTTGTTCCTTGACCTTGTCCTGCAGCGAGTTGTTCCCACCTCCGTTCCGGACCTCGGCGAAGTCTTCACGCGAGTGATCTATTTTCGACCCTCCGGTTTCTTGGCGCTGGGACTATTGGTGCTCATCGCCACACCTGTCTTGCGCGTGATTGGCTCATTCATCGCTTTTATCTACGAACGCGATTGGCGCTATGCAGGCATTACGTTTGTGGTATTACTGGTCGTCATCTTCAGTATCGTATTGGGTAAAGGTTAAGTTATTGGATCGTTTGAGGAGGCAGTGTTATGGATGAGAAAACCTGGCTGCACCCCGAGGTGCGAGTTCTTTATGAAATTACGCGCGCCATCAACGGCGGCCTGAGTCAGCAAGAGGCGCTAAATATTTTGCTGGAACGCATCGTTACCGATATGCATTATCGGGCCGCGACCATCCGCATCCTGGACCAGGAATATCAACAACTAAACCTGAAAGCTGCTTATGGCCTGAGTCAGGAATACCTGAACAAAGGCAGCGTAGACGTGAACAAAAGCGGCGTCGATCAAAGAGTGGTCAACGGTGAACAGGTTGTGGTGGAAAAGCTGAAACATGAAAGCAAGTTTCAATATACGCAGGCTGCCATGAAAGAGGGACTGGCAAGTATGTTGGCCGTTCCGCTGAGCATCTTTGGTCAGGTTGTTGGCGTGCTCCATCTCTATACGGCTGAGGTTCATGAGTTTCGCCCAGAAGAGATTGCATTCATTTCTGCCATCGCTAATCTGGGCGCCCAAGCCATTCAACGTTCGCGCCTCTTCGAAGTTTTCCAGCACATCGCGCAAAACGTCAACTCGAAGTCTTGATCTGAAAGAGGTTCTGACCAAGCTCTTGCTGATCTCGGTCACCGAGTTGAACGTCAAAGCAGGTTCCATCCGATTGCTCGGAAAAAGGCGTGAGACCCTGCACCTGGCAGCAGCCAATGGCCTCAGCCAGGAATATTTACAAAAGGGAGCCGTCAAGGTCGCGCAAAGCCCGATCGATCAACAGGTTTTACAGGAGGGTAAGCCAGTCACGATCACTGACCTCATGGAAGAAGCCGTCTTTCAATACCCCGAAGAAGCGCGCCGGGAAGGCATCCGCTCGGTCTTCGTCCTGCCCTTGCGCGTCAAAGAGACAACCATCGGCGTTATGCGCTTATATTCCGGAAAAGTGCGCGATTTCACCTCGGAAGAAATTAATTTCGCAGTCGCGGTCGCCGATTTGGGTGCCATGGCCATAGAGAACGCCAAGTTGCATGAAGCCTTAAAGCAACGTTTGGAAGCTTTGAAGGAAGACGTAGACGGCTGGTATCAATTCCTGGCTTTTAGTTAAAATCAGTAGACCACAAAAGTCAAAGGAATACCCGAGTAATTGATTTGCTGAAAATATTTAGCCACAGAGAAGCCTGAGAAAAATTTCTTCTCACCCGCCTCTGTGGCCCAGTATCAATCCATTTATCAGAGATCGATTATATTTTTGCCCGGCGCAAACGCAAACTATTGCTCACCACAAACACACTGCTAAAGGCCATCGCACCCGCCGCAAACATCGGGTTCAAATATCCGAGCGCGGCAGAGGGGATCAGAATCACATTGTAGAAAAACGCCCAGAACAAGTTTTGCTTAATCGTACGCAAGGTCTGTTGCGAAAGAGAAATCGCCCGCGCCACACCGCGCAGATCACCGCTCATCAAGGTCACCGGCGCAGCCGCCATCGCCACATCAGTCCCGGTTCCAATGGCAATGCCTACATCGGCTTGTGCCAGGGCGGGTGCATCATTCACGCCATCGCCCACCATGGCGACCACGTTCTTATCTGATTGCAGTTTCCTTACCTCAGTGGACTTTCCTTCGGGAAGAACCTCAGCCAGCACCACATCGATGCCAACCTGCCGCGCGATCGCATCCGCTGTCTTCTGATTGTCGCCCGTGATCATGGCAACCCTCAAACCCATGCGATGCAATTCTTCGATCGCGGCCTTGGAACCCTCTTTCAACGTATCGGCGACAGCGATCACCCCCTCCACCTTTCCGTTCATCGCCACGAGCATGGCGGTCTTGGCTTCGCCTTGGAGACGCGTCACTTCGGATTGAAGACCGTTTAAGAAGAGGCCCTGTGCCTCCATCATTCTTACGTTACCAACTGCAACTCTTCTTCCATCTACCTCGGCCTGCACACCGTGACCAGGCTCGGCTTTGAACCCGGCCGCTTCCGCCAAACTTAACCCACGCGTGGTGGCCTCTGCCCAGATCGCTTCACCGAGAGGATGTTCACTGCCCTTCTCTACAGAGGCTGCCAGACGCAAGAGTTCCTCCTGCGACACTTGATGGCCGGTTACCACATCGGTCACCGCGGGCTGACCCTTGGTGATCGTACCGGTCTTGTCCAAGACGACTACATTGACCTTGCCAGCACGTTCCAATGCTTCGCTGTCGCGGAATAGAACACCCAGTTCCGCGCCTTTACCCGTGCCGACCATCACGGCGGTTGGAGTTGCTAATCCCATCGCGCAGGGACAGGCGATGACCAGCACAGCCACCATGTTGATCAGGGCACGCGTAAATTGCTCGTCAATATGGGGCGCAAAGAAATACCAACCCACAAACGTGAGCAAAGCAATGAAGATGACACCCGGTACAAAGACCGCCGAAACCTGATCCGCCAGTTTTTGGATGGGAGCCTTACTGCCCTGCGCATCCTCCACCAATTTGATGATCTGTGCCAGGGCAGTTTCCCTGCCAACTTTGGTCGCTTCGAATTTTAACAAGCCGAGCTTGTTGAGCGTCGCGCCTATAACGGAATCACCGGGTTTCTTCTCGACCGGAAGCGACTCGCCGGTCAACATCAATTCATCGACTGCACTGCGCCCATCGATAATGACTCCATCCACCGGGACCGTCTCGCCAGGTTTGACGAGAACCACGTCGCCGACGCGCACCTCATCGACGGGCACTTCAGCTTCGGCCCCCGCACGAACGATGCGGGCGGTCTTGGCGCGTAATCCCATCAATTTCTTGATCGCCTCGGAGGTGCGTCCTTTGGCGCGCGCTTCCAGGAACTTCCCAATGCGGATCAGGGTAATGATCATCGCCGAGGTTTCAAAATAAACGTGTCCCGCAATCGCACCAAAGGTGATGAAGATCGAATAGACATAGGCAACGGACGATCCCATGGCAATCAGCACATCCATGTTGGCCGAGCCATTACGCAATGATTTATACGCGCCGACATAATATTGCCAGCCCACATAGAACTGGACAGGCGTGGCGAATGCCATCATGGCGAAAGGCACCCAGGCGGCATGCGCCCACATACCCAGCAGACCGAAATCGCGCAGCATGGAAAAGGCAAAGAGTGGAACGGTGAAGATCAAACCGATGATCAACAAACGTCCTTGCTCATTGATCTCGTGTTCACGCGCCCTGGCTTCAGCGTCTTCCGCCTCCCCGCCCAATTCGACGGCTTCGAAACCTGCACTCGCCACGGCGCGGCGCAGTTCGGCTTGCGTGATGATCGTAGGCACGTATTTCACGCGCGCCTTCTCAGCCGTGTAATTCACCTGCGCCTCCAGTACGCCTTCCAGACTGGACAACGCCTTCTCGAGCCGGCGCGCATCATTCGCATCGGCCAGTCGTTTGATGATCAGATCTGCCTCGCCGGTGGCCACGCCATACCCCGCGCGGTTGACGCGCGCGATCACGTCTGTGAGCTGCAACTTCGTCGGCTCGAAGTCCACAGTAGCACGCTCAGAGGAAAGGTTCACGACCGCGCTTTGTACACCGTCGAGTTTTTTAAGATTGCGCTCGACCGTCGCCACGCAATTCGCGCAGGTCATGCCTGTAATTGGTAGAGTAAGTTGTTTTGTTTCAGCCATTGATAATTCTGATACAAACCTTGCCGAGGCCTCGCTCGAACTCATCGAGGCCTTCGCAAGGTTCGCACTAAATTCCTTGGATAGTTATAACGTGAGTAATGCTTCGACTGGATAATTGATCTCAGCCAACAGGCTTTTGATCTGTTCCTCGCTGGCTGGCACATCAAAGGTGATTTCAACTTGCTTGCTAGCCTGATCGGCCTTGACGGACTGGACGCCCTGTAATTCACCGACTTCCATTTCGATGGTGTGAGTGCAGTGTCCGCAATGAATGGCAGGGACGTTGTAAGTTACTGTGGTCATGGTTTATTTCTCCTTGAGATTATTTATATGTGGTGGTCTCGATACGTCCCTCAAAAAGCATTTGGGACCACTCGACCACCGAATCATCACACTTTCGTTGACATATCAAAAACTTCAGTGATTTCCTTGAGAACCCGTTCACGTTCCTTTTTGTCATTGCCCTGAATGGCCGTGATCACGCATGAATTCAAATGGTTCTCCAGAATCCTGGAACTGACCTTGTTCAGCGCCGCCTCAACTGCCTGGATTTGGCGGATGACGTCAATACAATAGGCATCTTCTTCCACCATGCGGATGACACCGCGCAGGTGGCCTTCGATCGTTTTCAAGCGTTTGAGTGTATTTTCATTATCCATGATTGCCTCTAATATATTGACTGAAGTCGAGTTGCTTCTCTTACCCCCCCCAGGGGGGATGGGTACATCTATGATAAAACAAACCACCGCAGCATGTCAAGTCATGCCATTCTGAAGAATGTCACGAATATGGATGAGATTCGTCGTATAAGAGTAGAATTGTTAATATGAACATCAATCCCTCCGATCTAAGGCATGTCAGTGTTTTCAAAGAAGCCACAGACGAGGACCTCAAGTTGTTCGTACAGAATTCCATCCTGCGTACGATCGAAGAAGGCGAATTCTTCTTTTTTCAAGGCGACCCGGCTACTTATTTCTATGTTCTGGTTGTAGGAAGAGCAAAGTTATTACAATCCAACCCGGCGGGACAACAAGTTAATTTGCGGACCATCAATGAGTGGCAGATGTTCGGCGCGTTGGGGGCCGTCCGCCCGGATGCCACCTATCCTGCCACTGCCCAGGCCCTCGAACCCAGCACAGCCCTGGCCATTGAAAGCCATTTTCTACATGAGGCCATACAAACCCGGCCCTATTTGAATATCGGATTGATGCAACTGATGACGGGTTATATCCAGGAAATGCAGGAACGGTATCGGGAGCTGGCAACAGAACGCGTCGAACGGCGCATCGCTTTGACCGTGCTCAGACTCGCATCACAAATTGGCGAGCGATCAAAAGAAAATGAAACGATGGTCGAGTTGCCGCTCTCACGGCAGGATGTGGCAGAAGCATCAGGCACCACCATCTTCACTGTGAGCCGTGTGCTGGCAGATTGGGAAAGGCAGGGTCTGGTGGAAGCAGGCCGCGAGCGGGTGGTGATTCGAAATCCGCATGGGCTGGTGCAAATCTCCCAAGGGCTGGACCAGTAACCGGTCAAGTACGAGGCGTAAAAGGCACGCGCATCCCGCGTGCCTTTTGTTTTCCTTATTTGCGCCAGCGCAAAGAGGGAATTCGTAATCTGGAGTATTTTTATGGCAAATGGACAAGATAACCATTCTCCAGACCAAGATAACTGTGGCAGAGACACTGCAAAACTGGCCAGACACCTATTCCGTTTTTATGAGCATGAAAACGAAATGTATTGGCTGTTTCCTTCAGAGATTCTGCACACTGCAGGATGTCGCCGAAACATACCAGCTCTCGCTTCAGAAATTAACTGGAGAATTGGAAAAACATGCATCAGCAACCGACCATATTCAAAGGAGGTCCCAATGAAAAACTCGTTAAAACTCTTCAGCCTGTTTATGATCCTCGCAGTCTTATTGGCAGCTTGTGCCAGCGCCACAAAAAATACCAACAATGACAGCAACAGCAAAACCGTTGAGTATTCACTGAAGGCCGCCCTTTTGGACGGCAAGATGGCGTTTGTTGGAGACGGAGGCGGAATAGACGGTATCCAAAACCCGGTCCTGAGTGCCAATACAGGAGATACGATCAAAGTCACCCTGACCAGCGGGGATGGTACCGAACATGACATTTCCTTCCCTGATTTCAACGCCACCTCCGAACATGTCGTTGGTAAGGGATCAAGCACCACGCTAACCTTCCTGGTTGACAAAGGCGGCTCATTCGTTTATTTCTGCACGCTGCCAGGACACCGCGAAGCGGGAATGGAAGGAAAATTCGAAGTCAGTGGAGATTCATTAGCCAGCAATGCCCCCACGACTTAGCCCGCGGCAGGGAATTTTGTTTCAGCAAGCGGACCCATCGTTGTCAACAATCCAGCCACAACAGGCGCGGATATTGTGCGTGACCCCACTGACCTGCCCGGTCCCATTGGCGATCGCGAGCCGCAAACTGTGCGGATCGATCTTGAAGCGATAGAGATCGAAGGCCAGTTGGCGGATGGAGCAACTTACACCTACTGGACATTCAATGGCAAGGTGCCGGGACCCTTCTTCCGTGTGCGCGTGGGTGATACAGTCGAAGTACACCTAAAAAATACGATGAACAGCACGATGAGTCACTCCGTCGATTTCCATGCAGTAACGGGTCCTGGAGGCGGTGCTGTATACAGCAATACCGCGCCCGGAGAAGAGTTTGTTTTCACTTTCAAGGCACTCATCCCTGGTCTCTTTGTCTATCATTGCGCCACGCCCATGGTCGCTGAACATATCGCCAACGGTATGTATGGCATGATCCTGGTCGAACCAGAAGGAGGCTTGCCCCCAGTAGATCGTGAGTTCTATGTGATGCAAGGCGAAATCTATACCAACGAAGCGTTTGGTTCCACCGGGCACCTCACAGAAAACGTGCAGGCTTTGCTCAATGAGAAACCAGAGTATTTCGTTTTCAATGGCGCAGTCGGCGGACTAACCACCACCCACCCACTCAAGGCAAAAGTTGGCGAGACAGTACGCATTTTCTTCGGCGTGGGCGGACCGAATTTAATATCCTCCTTCCATGTTATCGGCGAAATGTTCGACCATGTATACAACTATGGCTCACTCGCTACACCGCCCATGACCGAGGTACAAACCACTCTCGTTCCGCCGGGTGGAGCAACCGCAGTTGAATTTCAACTGCAAGTGCCGGGACGTTACATTCTGGTGGACCATGCACTTGCACGTCTGCAACGCGGCCTGGCAGGGTATCTATTAGTGGATGGGCCAGACAATCCCGAGATTTACAACAGCACAACAACGCCTGGTAGCGGGCACTAATACCAAAGCAATGGAATCAAAAAGGCCGGTGAGTCGCCGGCCTTTTTGATTATTGCATCAAGTCCTGATACATGTTTTGTGCAAATTCAAACAATGCCTGTTCTTGTGAGTCCGTTGGCTGCTTATCCCCGGTTCCAAAAAGATCGAGCGTGACCGTCATGCGGTCCGCAACGCCTTCAGGATCAGAGGCATCCAGGTTCAGTTCGCCAAACTGATCCATCCAATCGTTGAATTGGACTTGTTCATCCGGCGAAAGCAAATTTGCAAAAGTATCCATTCTGCCATCAGAAGAATTGCACTGGCTGGTATATACTTCTCCGGAGCGAAAGACCGTCAGGGTATCGCAGAAACCGGCGATGCCGCCTTCCCGCTTCCAGATGAAGGCCGTGCTGGCTGGCTGAATCCGACTGGCATCTTCACTCGTATGATATTCATACTGAATGTCATTGGCTTCCAGAACAATGATGCTTCCGGGCGTGACCACTTGCGCGCACATGATCTCTGGCATGGAAACACCCAGGCAGGCATCGCCAAAGTCAACGGCCTCGTTACTGACAACTGTAATATCACTTTCGTCCAGGCCCAGGTTCATAGCCAATTGTTCAACGACCGCCTGCGCGGGCTCATCGGAAGAAGGTGCGCCGGCCACAGACTGGACATTGCTGCCTGCCTCATTGGTGTGAAATTCATATTGCTTTCCGTTGGCTTCCAGGATGATCCGGAATCCGGGGACCTCAACCTGCGTGCACATCACACCCATCTTTACGACACCCAGACAACCATTCGGCCAGATCACCGACTCGGTGGAGACCAGGATGATTTCATCAACAGACATGCCCAGGTTATCAGCCAGGGTCGTAAGAGCGGAACGTTGGGCAGGCGTAATATCCACCGGAATATGAGTCGGCGTAGGCTCTTGCATGGTAGGGGATGGTTCTTCGGTGGCTGGAACATCAGTAGCCGAGGGCTCTGTCGCCGCTACTGGGGCACAGGCTGTCACCAGCAAAAGTAACAATGTAATGCCAAATAAAACTCTTCTCATTCTCACTCCTTTTGACTTGAAGACGCCTAGCCCATGAAAATTGTTCCGAAAATAAGTATAATCGGACGCATGCGTTATCTTGCCTTATTCGTTGTCCTGGGCTTCATTGTAACAGCCTGTGGACAGAAGACCGATCCCAGCACGGAGATCAATCAGGCAGTCGCCGCTACGCTATCATCGATCCCCACATCAACCTCCAAGCCGCTGCCGACGCCCTTCCCGACGCCAACCGCCTTCAGCTTGCAAGGACTGTTTTGCGAGTACCAATTCTGCATCGGCCATCCAAACAATATGGCCTTCTTCGATGTGCACGCCCAGCAGAACGCCGGTTCGCCGAGCAGCTACTCGCAGGGCTTGATCGCTTCCTACAGCGCCGCTCTTTTTATCCAGGCCATCTGGCAGGTATCACCAGGCACGTCCGATCCACAATTCATGCTCGATCTCATCCTGGACAGGCGCGTGGATACCCGCACCGGCACGCCGGATGTAAGCCTGGTTCGCGACATGCATGTGATCTACACCCCGATCACCAGCACTGTTTCACCTGTGCTGCCATACGGCGCGGCCGCAGCCTGGACCTGCGGTGAGCGCGTCTTTGCCTGGAAGGTCTACAGCCCAAACGCTGAAAACACGCGGGCCCTGTTCGATGCGGCACTCGATCGCTTTACCTGCAACCGATGAACTCAGCGTTCCATACCGTTCGCGGCGAGGTGCTGATTCGACCAGCCAGCCTCGCAGACGCGGTGCAGTTTCGTGAGCTGCGTCTGCATGCTTTACAGGACAGTCCGCTGGCTTTCAGTGCGGACTATCAAATGAATGCCATGCAGCCAGCAGCTTACTGGCAGGATCGAATGAAGGAAGATGAAGATGCCAGCATTTTCTTCGCCGAGTATGAGCAACGTCTGATCGGCATGACAGGCATCGTACGCGGCCGTTCACCCAAAACAAAGCACGCCGCTGACATCTGGGGTGTCTATCTCCGGCCCGAATGGAGAGGCCTGCACATCGCTGAAGCACTGATCCATGCTTGTTTCGCCTGGGCAAAAGCCAGGGAGGTCGTCATCCTGAGATTGGGCGTGACTACGGTGAATCAACCGGCGATCCGTTGTTACGAGCGCTGTGGTTTCTCGCCCCATGGGACGGAACCGCGCGCCCTTTTTCATGAGGGCAAATACTACGATTTCTTTTTGATGTCACGTTCGCTCGACCAGTAGAAAAGCCTGGCGAAGGCTGGCCGTAAAGTCATGCACAGCTAAAGTATTTCAACCATCGCAGGGCCCAAACAACATAAACCTTGAGGAGCATTGCCATGTCCAACGAGTCGGAAACCCTGGCCTTACGAGCACGTGTCGCAGAACTGGAAGGCCGCGTCGAATTCTTATATGAACATCTGGGAATTGCGTATGCAGAAAATACCAGCCTCGGGGATTCGCGCGTGCTCGAGATGTTGAGGCAAGGCAACAAACTCGAAGCCATCAAGATCTATCGCGAAATCCATAACTGTGGGCTGGCCGAGGCCAAGCAAGCTGTCGATGGAATGGCGGCGGGATAGGGATTATGAAAAAATATGCTCTCTCTTTCATCTGTATGCTATACTCTATCTAAATTATCCAATTGCGCTTTACATATTCACCCATAATCAAGAGGAGGAAGTGCCATGCCGCCTACGATCACTGAGTTGATGACCGAGACCATTAAAACGGCTTTCGTTCCCGAAAAAGCCGCGGGAATTGACGCCGTGGTGCAGTTCAAGTTCACGGGCGCGCAAGCCTCCGAATGGTATGTGATCATCAAAGATCAAAAAGTGGAATCGGTGCAGGGCCTGCATCCCAATCCGAAGATGACAATGACGGTTGACTCGGAGGATTACATCAAGATCTCGACCGGCGAGCTGGACGCCACCGCGGCCTTCATGAAAGGCAAGGTCAAAGTAAGCGGCGATATGGGCACGGCCCTGGGGATGGGAAAATATTTCAAGTACGGCAAATCAGCTTGATCACTGGGCAGTCTACGCGACTGCCTTTTATTTTTTGGCAAGTTTGACAATTCATGCTTGACGGCCTAAAAAAGGATTCATCGGATGGCAACGGCTTCCTCTTCCTATGGTGAGCGGCGTCAACTCACTGTGGTTTTTTCAGACGTGGTGGGGTCGACCGAGTTATCAGCCCAACTCGATCCGGAAGACTGGCACGATATCATTACGCAATACCATCAGACCGCGGCGAGCGTGGTGAAACAATTCGAGGGGCATATCGACAATTACCTGGGGGACGGCGTTTTGATTCTGTTCGGTTATCCCAAGGCGCATGAGAACGATGCGGAACGCGCCGTGCGGGCCGGCTTGACATTGATCGATGAAATCAAATCCCTGAACGACGCGCTGGAAAGAGAATTCGGAAAACGCATCTCGGTGCGCGTCGGCATCCATACCGGTGAAGTGATGGTGCGCCCCGAGGCAGGCGAATCCGGTAACATCTTTGGCGAAGCGCCCAATGTGGCGGCCCGCGTCCAGGCGGAGGCCGAAGCGGATTCCGTTTGTATCTCGGCGGCCACACAGCGGCTGGTGGCCGGATTCTTCCTGGTGGAGGATCTCGGCGCGCACATCCTGAAAGGTGTAGCGGAACCGCTTCAGTTGTATCGCGTCGAACGTGTCTCCGGCGTGCGCGGCCGGTTACAAGCCGTATCCCGCGCCGCGCTGACTCCCTTCGTCGGGCGTGAAAAGGAAAGGAACCTGCTGATGAATCGCTGGAGGCAGGTACAAAAAGGCAATGGACAACTGGTGATGATCACCGGCGAGGCGGGCATCGGCAAGTCGCGCCTGCTGCAGCAGTTCAAGGATGACCTGGGCACCATGCCGTATACCTGGGTGGAAGGCGAATCCTCTCCTTACGAGCAGGATACACCGTTTGCCCCAACCGTGGATCTATTGGACAACGCCTTTCAATGGACCGGGGAAACTTCCGCCGAGCAGAAGATCACGGACCTGGAACGCTCCTTCGTCCTGGTAAACATCGACCCGGCCAAATCTGTTCCGCTCATGGCTTCATTGCTGGGATTCAAAATTCCCGCCGAGAAAAACTATCCTCCCCTGCTGCTCTCGCCGGAACAACAACGTTTGCATTTGCTGCAAACGCTGGTGAATTGGGTGATCGGCTCGGCGCGCACGCAGCCGACTCTCTTGGTGGTTGAAGATCTGCATTTCGCCGATCCGTCCACGCTGGAAGAATTCGTGATGCTCAGCGAACAGGTCGAAAATGTACCGGCCATGCTGGTCTTTACGGCGCGGCCCGGATTCCAACCACCCTGGCCCACCCGTCCGTATCACACGTTGATCACGCTCAATCGTCTCGAGCCTGACAATATCCGTGACATGATCAGTAATTTGTTGGGGCTGCTCCTGTCTCAGCCAACCATCGAATCCCTGGTAACGCGGACAGATGGCAATCCGCTCTTCGCCGAGGAGCTCTCTCAAACTATGGCTGAGTCGCGCGCCGTGGCCTCCGCCAGCCAGCCGATTCCCTCCACATTACATGACCTGCTTATGGCACGGCTCGATTATCTGGGCTCTGCCAAGGAGACCGCGCAAATCGGCTCCGTGCTGGGAAGATCGTTTTCGCGTTCCCTGCTTTCAGCGATCGCGGGACAGACCAAGGAACAATTGGGCCAGGCGCTCAATCAATTGATCGTCTCCGGACTGATGTTGACGGAGAAGACGCCCAACGAAACCACGTACACTTTTAAACACGCGCTCATTCAGGAAGCGGCCTATGGCTCTCTGCTAAAAAGCCGAAGGCGGGAACTCCATCGCGCAACGGCCCGGGCGCTCAACGAAAAGTTTAACGAACTTGCCAAACGAAGACCGGAACTGGTCGCGCATCACCTCACCGAAGCCGGTGAGGCCGAGAAAGCCGTCGAGGCCTGGCAGGAGGCTGGTGATTTCGCGCTGGCCCGCGCCGCGCTGGTGGAGGCCAGCCTGCATTACAACAAGGCTTTGGAGATTCTCAAGACCTTGCCGGATTTACCCGAGCGCGCACAAATGGAACTACCTTTGCAAATTTCACTGGGACAAATTGTGACTGCCACCAAAGGCTTTGGTTCGGCGGAGGAAGGACAGACCTACTCGCGCGCCCGCGAGATCGCCGAACGACTGGATGATTCGCCACAATTCTTTTTCATCCTGGTTGGACTCTGGTCAACCGCCAACAGCCGCTCGGACATCAAAGCCTCCCAGGAACTGGCCGATGAAATGCTGCGCATCGCGGAACGCGAAAACCAGTCCATGTATCTGGTATGGGCATACTTTGTGCATGCATTGGATAGTTATGAACTGGGTCAATTTCCAGAGGTGGAAAAGTGGATCGAAAAAATGTTACCGAACTACAATGCCGAGGAACTCTCCTGGGCACCGTTCGATCCCAAGGTCACGGTGCTCAACCATAGAGCGTTAGCCTTGTGGCATCTCGGTCAGATCGATCGCGCCCGCGAAGTGCTGCAGGAGAGTTTTGCACATGCGCGTACACTGCCGCCGGCCAACATGGCGATGGCACATTTAAGTGCCTGCTGTATATATATCTATCTGCGCGATTCAGAGGCCATGCTCGAAAGCGCGCAGGCCATGCTCAAGATCGCCAAAGAAGAGCAACTGCCATCCTTCCTGGCCTGGGGAAACATGTATCGAGGCATCAGTCATGCGTTTCTGGGCGAACCCGAGACAGGTGTAGCCGAATTGAAAAATGGACTGGCCGAGTATCTCGCCTCGGGTACGCATAGTTCGTTGGGACAATATTTGTCGCTGCTGGCAGAGGCGCAGGCGCTGGGAGGCGATATCGAAGGGGCGCTGGCCACCATTCAGGATGCCTTCGGCGCCGCACCGGAAGAGGAGATGCACCTTCCGGAGTTGCATCGCGTGCGCGCGGACATTGCGTGGCAGGGAACCAATCCGGACCTGGAGGTCGTGGAGGATGGATATCGCCAGGCGATTCATGCCTCCCAAAAATGCGGATCGCTGACGCAGGAGTTGCGTGCGGTCACGCGCCTCGGACGGCTGCTCCAGTCTCAAGGACGCGGGGACGAGGCCGAAGCTTTACTCGCTCCGCTGTACGCGCAGTTTACCGAAGGATTGGACACGCCTGATCTAAAAGAAGCAAAAAAGTTATTGGATGAATTGTCGGAGAATGAATCATGATAGAGTGGTGCGGGACGCTGCGCGCAGCGTCCCGGGCTGCTAAAGGAGACTCCCTATGGCAGGTAAAAAGAAGGTTTGCATTGTAGGCGGCGGCGCGACGGGCGTGGCATTGCTGTGGACACTCTCACAGGACGCGCAAGCCCGGCAGGATTGGGACATAACCCTGATCCATAATCAGTCCACAGTGGGCGGGCATTCATTGACCTATCCCGTGACGCAAAATGGCAAGACCTTTCCGATCGATATCGGTGTGCAGTTCATCTCGCCGATGTTATATCCCAACGTGCACATCATGGTGGATCGGCCCGAGTTCGAGTTCGCGCGTACCAATGACAGACTACGATCAATTGAAGATCGCCGCCGCTTTCCCGCGCTTGAACAACAACCCCATGAACTGGGGTAACTTCCCTGATTATCAATCGGGGCCTAGCTTCGCGCTCTACAGTCAGGCGATGCAAGCCGACATTGGTCAGTTTCAGGCTTTCATCGAGATCTCACTGGCAGATGGCTGGGCGTTTAAAACTTTGCAACAATACTTCGATAACCCGCCCACGCCCTATCAAAACCAGGATCAATTCATCAACTATATCCTGGCGCCTTATTTGAGCATCATCAATGGCTACGGTGCCACGCTGCTGGATCAGACCACGTTCATGGATATGTTCCCGCTGTTCTCGGTCTTGCCGCTGCCCGCTTCGTGGGGCTTCCCGACTCCGCTGGGGAGTTTTGCGCAGCCCGGTACGGGATGGCAGCGCTTCACAAACGGCGCCCAGTCCTGGGTGGAGGCGATGAATGAGGTGGCGCAGTCCTACCTCCAATCGACGTTGATTCTTCAATCCAACGTTACGGCGGTCTGGACCGATCAATCGACGGGACAGGTCACCGTGCAATGGACGGATCAAAACAATCAGCAGAATTCCGGCGTGTTCGATAAGGTCGTGCTGACCACAGACATGTGGACCAATTCAGCCATTCTGAACAACCCGCAGAACGCCTATTTCTGGAACAATCTCTACAACAGCCCGGCCTATAAATATCCGATCGGGTATGGCCGCGACCAGAATATGAACCCGCTCGGCAACCCGGTCACCTGGGATTTGATGTGGGGCAAGTGCTACATCCACAGCGACGCTAGCATGCTCTCGCCAGATCTGATGGAGCAGGAGGAGACCCTGCAGTTCAACGCTTATTACACGCCGGGCACGGAAAATGGAAATTATGATCTAAGCAAAACGTTCACCACCTATATTCAGAAAAATGTGCTGAACGATCCCGCGGCAGAGAATTTGTACCTGACCATGTATGGATATATTCCGGACCCGGCCAAGGGTGACAAGGTTCCAAAAAGCTTTTTGTTCCAGGAACCTTGGACACACGGCCGCTGGACGCCCTCGGCGATGGATGGCCCGAAGACGAATTTATACCTGGCCCAGGGCAAGGGCAGTATCACTTATGACGGCCAGATGTATACCAACGTGTATTTCGCCGGCAATAACACCACGGTCGATTCGGAGGAAGGCGCGCTGATCTCGGCCATGGCCATCGCCAATTATGCCTTTGGCGTGGATTATCCACTGATCGAACTGAGCCCCGAATCCTTCTTCGCCTTCACCATGTACAACATCTATCATGATGTGATGTTCCCCAAACAGAACGCCAGTCACGCCATCGCGGCCATGTATCAATCCCTGCCACAGAGGGCGGTCTTCACCAAAAGCGCGGCCGCGCTGATGGCCAGTCCGCAAGTCAAAACGGCCCCCACGCCGGCAAAAAGAACGACGAACACAAAGAAAAAAGCCGTGGCAAAAAAGACCGCCTCACGAGGGAAGAAAGGCGCAAAGAAAAGCGCGGCGAGCAAATCGACCAGGACCGCCAAGAAGACAGCCAGGAAAGCGCCCAGCCGCAAACCTGCGACGAAGAAGAAAGTGGTAAGGAAAGCCAGGAAGAAATAGAGTTTCACAAAGTCCCCTCTTGAAAAGAGGAGGGGATTTTATTTTGGATTTTTCCCTACCGACCCGCGAGCTATTGATTTTCGCAGGTCAGGGTTCTATAATGATGCTATGGTGTTGGAATGGTAGTTTGAGAGGTCGAGGGATATGATGAAGTTGAACTCCGCTTTTATAGCAGAAAGTCTCTTAAGCGAAGATACTTCGCATAAGACATAGTCAAGTGCTTAAGTAAAGTTCGTCAGAATCATGGAGTAAACGCTCATGGATAAAAGCAGTCCGAATCTCTATATACCGATGGGACTGAGGTGGCTTTCAGGCATTGTTGCTATTATCCTCATATTTTCATCATTCTGGCTGGTTTATTCACCTCCGGTTCGCGCCATACAGGAATTGGACAGTACAGGAAAAATTATTAAGACTACAACAAATCAGGCTGACATAAATATTCCCTTTGTAACTATATTTGTTGGGGGACTATCTCTTTTGTTGTTTGCGGTAAACGGTCTGCTAATTTCTAAAGTTGCAGCGGGCAATTTATCTGCTGAAACAATCAATCCGAGAGAAAAAGCCAGACAATTTCTTGAAACACCAGAACAAAATCGTAGTGAGGCACCCGTAGAAATCAAAAAATCTGCGCCTGAACCCTCGGACATACCCTCAAATATAGTAACCACAAAAGATGGTGAATTTGCAGTCTACAAGCTAGACGAATTACCATCAGGTATTATTGCAGACGCATTGTTATCTTGGCCAGATAGTATAAGTAAGCCCGATGACTTGAGTACATTTGAGTTTGCTACAAGAAAAACGGGCAAAGGTAATCACCCCTGGACTTTGAAGTTCAAAGGTAAACAAGCTATTGTCGTTTCATATGGCGGTCAGGCAAAAAAGAGTAAAGCGACCGTCAGTGCCACTGCTGGGTGAACGGGTGTCGTCAAGGCAAAGTTGTTTTCAAATTTTTCTCAGATTTGCAGTTGCATCTTTTTTAGGCTTCGAGTCTTGTGGTCCGTAAGTGTACCCAACACAGTTCCACTGCGCAGCGTGCACGCGGCTTTGGGTTACCTCCATTTTGTGGACGGGTCCACATCTGTCCAGCCGACAGCAGCGCAAAGGCATAACGAGAGCGGTTAGCTGTTTTTAATGGTGGAAGTTACTCAAGAAGAACTTATTGACGCTCCAGGTACGCCATATACAAACCATGCCGTTGGTCGATTGAGAACCCTTGCGCATATTCCCTACGCACATCTTCAAACGCTTGCTACCACAGCATTAAATGAGAATTGGGGAAATAGTCTTTATGTGTTAGAGAAATATCTAGCTGTACATACTGCATGGAGTATTGAGCAGCAACGATACACTGCCAGTGATAATCAATTATTTATTACTGCTGGTCATTTACAAACACGCTATGGTACTCCTATCTATATGATCTTTGAAAAGAACCAAAACCCTGGTCAGCAACCCCTATATTGTGTTCACTGTGGCTCAGATATCTCTGCACCAGAGTTGCCGCGGTCACCAGATATTCCAGAACCACCAGAAATTCCGCGTGGCGTTGAAATAGTCATGCTTCACGAGCACATACTTCAAGACAATGCAGGTCGAGTACCATTTTTAGGTCAAACTCCACCAGTTTCTCAAATGTGTGCAGTCTCAGGCGCAATACCATGGGCACTGAATCGTGGACTTGAATTACCTTATTGGTATTTTTGGCAAAATGAACTATCTCGTGCCACTCTACATGCAAAATCGCGAGAATATCACGTTAGCCCCAGATCTAATCGCACCTATTCAAGTAAACCCGGATTCCCTAATTGTTCGCACTGTTTTACTGCCTCAAATGCCTTATGCAAATGCTAGAGTATCAGTAAAACGCCATGATCAGTTGCCTCATTGGATGCTGGATGCATGGAATGATAGTGCAGGCGAGATTACAGAGGCACAAATTGACGATCCAGAGCCACAAGTAGGAAACGGCTAACAATGCGCGCACGCGGCTTTGGGTTTCCTCCGTTTTGCGGGCGAGAATATGGATGTCCCGCCATACCCTGTGCGGTCATAATGCAAGTATCTGCGTACTCGTCTTTCAAAAAAATCATGAAGTGAGAAAATGGGAAAGCAACTATCCAAAAGTTGGTTGGTGATATGTTTAGCCCTTTTTCTGTTGGTGGCAATCAACATCAATCGATTATTGCCGTATCCACAGGCTAAAGATCTATTGATAGATATGACACCCTTTCTTCACAATTGGAAAATACAAGGTGAAGGAGTTCAGACCGTACTGCAGGGGCCATTAGGCGGACGACAGGCCACCCATACGGCAACGATAACTTACGCGTCGCTGGAAGGAAGTCTCACACAAGACATATACCAATTCAGAAATTGTAATAATTCGGAAAATTATTATTCAGAAGAATTTAGCAGGCTCACGTCCGCGCCAAACTCCGATGACGGATGGATCGCTTTTTTGCCTGAAACAGAATATGATAGTGAAGTTGCTATGTATTCTTATCTCTCGTGCGAAAAATCAACTTTTGATCCTCCAATGACAGGCTGCTCATATATCGCACAATATGGAGTATACGTAGTAAAAGTATATGGTCGCTGGTTGGATAGCTCTCAAGTTGGTGAAAAAGAATTCCAAGAAATCCTAGAAGGAGTTAGTACAAAAATGTCTTCTTGGTATGGAGTTTGCATTTCAGGATGAGCGCTTATACTGTAGTCTGCACGTGGCCTTGGGTTTCCTCCAGTTCGTGGGCGAGGGCACACTTGTCTCGCCGTTGGCGACACCAGCCGTTTGGCAGTTTCGTCAAAGTCTAACTGATTGAGAGCGCCAGAACGGGGTACTTGCAGGCTCTACGGCATTGCCGTATAATGGTCTTATGGAATTCATTGAAGCCACCGCCTTTACCAGGTATGTCTACAATTACCTATCTGAAGAAGAGTACCTGGGTTTACAAGGCTTCCTGCTCCAAAACCCTGAAGCGGGCAAGATTGTTCGTGGCTCTGGCGGCGTGCGAAAAGTCCGTTGGGCCATCTCGGGCAAAGGGAAAAGCGGTGGCGTGCGGGTGATCTACTACTTCAAGAAACAGGATGATGAAATTTGGCTGTTGACCATTTACAGTAAGAACGAAGTAGAAAGCATTCCCGCTCATGTTCTGCGTCAGATCGCAAAGGAAATTGAAAATGTCTAAACGTGATATTGGTCAAGAAATTCTCGATGGACTTCGTGAAGTGAAAGATTACAAGGCTGGCAAAAAATCTTTGCGTGTTCACTCGTTGAAAGAGCCATCTCCTCCAAAAATAATTCGGACAAGGTTAAAGTTATCACAATCGGCTTTCGCAGGGTTAATGGGTGTAAGTTTACGAACTGTTCAAGATTGGGAACAAGGCAGGCGCAAGCCCAGTGGTCCCGCAGTTGCATTGCTCCGCATTGCAGAGCAAAAGCCAGACGTGTTTTTGCAATTATCATAAGCAAACGGCAGACACAGCTTGAAGATAATAAACTGCCCAACACGGCCTCGCCGCGCGGCGTGTACGCGGCCCTGGGTTTCCTCCATTTCGTGGGCGAGGGCCGTGCCCGTCTTTCCACTGGATACAAATTTAACCTTGAGGTAAATATGGAAGCGCCATTAGATTATGGAAATTGGATCCGAAAAAAGAATCTGCTTATTTTGGGATTATGCGCGCTGGGAATCGGCATACCGATCTTTCTCCCGCTGGGGGCCGTTTATCGCCTCGTTGTGTCGGTCCTGTTCGTGATCCTCCTGGTCAGTTTTCTGTTCCCGCTGTATGCCTATATGATGTTCTCCCAAAAGGGAGGCAGGCTGCAGGAAAAATTCTATCATCTCATCATTCAGAACCTGGGAAAAGAGGTGCGCGGCAAAATCCTGGACATTGGCTCGGGCAATGGAGTCCTGGCTGTCAAAGTGGCTCAACAGCATCCCCAAGTCGAAGTCCTGGGCATGGATTATTGGGGAGAGGATTGGGAATACTCCAGGAGTGTGTGTGAGAAAAATGCACGGGTCGCCAAAGTCGAAAAGCGTGTCCAGTTTCAAAAAGGCAACGCGGCCAAACTGGACTTTGCAGATGAGACCTTCGATGGAGCTACAAGCAACCTGACCTTCCATGAAGTGAAGTCTGTGGCAGAAAAGAAATATGTCCTGGCAGAAGCCTTGCGGGTCGTCAAAGCCGGCGGTACTTTCGCGTTCATTGATTATTTCCATGATGAAAAGTATTATGGAAATCAAGTAGAGTTTGAGAAATTTCTCAAAGACTTGAAGCTGGCTCACTTTGAATACAAGCGGCTGCGAGAGCTCATCGCCATACCGATGCTCCTCAACCATCCCAAGATATTGGGAAAGGTCGGTATTATCTTTGGCAGGAAATAACAATTCCAAGAAGAAGTGCAGCACTGACTTGAAATTTCTAAACATTTCCTTATTGGGGTAAAATCAAAGTGACGATATATTGGTTCAGCGGAGTAATAAACCATGACACTTGACGAGAAAATTTACCAATACATACAAAAGTTACCGCGTTCCTTTCAGGAAGAATTGCTTGACTACGCCGAGTATTTACTAAAGAAAGCCGAACAACAAGAAAAGCAAGACTGGAGTTCTTTATCGTTGTCTTCGGCTATGCGCGGTATGGAAAATGAGGCGGTTGTCTACGATCTCTCTGACGTGCGGGAGAGCTTTGGATGAAAGAGGCAGGCCAGGTCGTTGTATTTCGCTTTCCACAAACCGACCTTGAAGAAGGAAAGTTACGCCCTGCCCTTTTATTAGGAAAATTACCCGGGGACTATGATGATTGGCTAATTTGTATGATTTCATCACAAACTCACCAATATATTGCAGGGTTTGATGAGATCGTACAAGACAATGATGTTGATTTTGGGGAAAGTGGATTAAAAATTACAAGCGTAATCCGAGTTGGCCGTTTAGCTGTTGTGTCGGGAGAGACGCTTCTCGGGGCAATAGGTCAGGTTTCTGTTGAAAGATTAGACCGCGTAAAGAAAAATTTATCAAACTGGCTTTCCAAAAAATAGCCCAAGGGTAAGGAACACAACACCATAGCACCTCGTACACGCAGCTTTGAGTTTCGTTTTTTGTTCCGGAGGAAGAATTGCTTTTAAGCGCTGGCTGTACCGCGGGGGACGGCCCCATGCACTAGCTCAAATCCTAAATCGAGGTTGGGCCATCCTTCACTCGGCGGGAATCTTTCCCGAGCGTTTTGTCACGCTGGAAGTCCTCGGCAGAAAATCAGGCAAAACCGTCAGTTTTCCTCTGGCAATGACCGTAATGAATGGAGAGAAATACCTGGTGTCCATGCTGGGCGAGGATACGAACTGGGTACGGAATGTACGCGCAGCCGGTGGAAAGGCCAGATTGATCCATGGCAGCCACGAACTGGTTCTGCTCGAAGAGGTGGAGATCAACCAGAGAGCGCCGATCTTGAAAGCCTATTTAAAAATTGCACCCGGAGCACGACCGCACATCCCCGTCGACAAAGATGCGCCAATTTCAGCGTTCGAAAAAATCGCGGCAAAATATCCGGTATTCAAAGTGGAAACGATAAAATAGCAACGACAAATATCCTACCTGGATAAAAGATCTTAAAACATGCATCTGGATAATCCCGTCGTTAAACTTTGTGTGGAAGGGACGCAAGCCGAATTTCAAGGAAGGATCGACGAAGCACGGTCCCTGTATCAACAGGCCTGGGATGCTGCTCAAAACGACTATGAGGCTTGTATCGCGGCCCATTATGTGGCGCGCCATCAAAAGCATCCCGCGGAACGGCTGCGTTGGAATCAAATCGCGCTCGAAAAGGCGAAGGCCGTGAACGATGAAAGTGTTCAGGAATTTTACCCGTCCCTTTTTTTGAATATGGGGCAATCTTACGAGTTGCTGGGAAACCTGGACGAAGCAAAACGCTACTACGATCTGGCGGCCGAATTGGGCGTGATCCATCAAGCTGAGTAATGGGAAAAATCTGAACAAAAAAGATTAATATACATTGGGAGGGTAAATAATGATATTTGTCAATTGTACAAGCCCGCGTAACGTGACACAATTTTATTAATGCAGCGAAATCAGCCAGGAGAAATGGAAACAATGTCTGAGAGCCAGGTCTACGAAATCGAATATCCATCCAGCCGACAATTAACCTTCGACGTGGGAAAAGTGGGGCTGGGGAAGCATCACGTTAAGGCACTGCTCGAAGTGGATATCACGGAGGCACGCAGGATTATCAAACGGAACCGAATCGACGACCGGAAGATCTCATTTTTTGTCTGGCTGGTCAAGGTGATTGCCGACTGTGTTGCTCTTCATCCACCGATCGCCGGAATCAATCATGCAAAAAACAATACAGTGCTGGTCTTTAAAGATGTGGATATCTCGATTGTTGTGGAGAAGAACGTAAACGGAGTACCCGTCCCATTGCCTTACGTGATCCGCAAGGCAGACCAGAAGACGTTATATGAGATTCAGGATGAGATCGAAGCGGCAAAATCCCAGACGATCAAGAGTGAAGGGGACTATGTGCTAGGCGAGGCGCAAAGCACAATGGGCATGAAATTGTTCGTCCGGCTTCCACAATGGCTGCGATTGATTCTGATGCGGGTGCTGGTACTCAATCATCCTCGACGAACAAAAGACATGATGGGAACCGTGATGCTGACAACTGCAGGCATGGTGGGACACACCCGCGGTTGGATCATTCCCTTTGGTATGCATCCGCTCTGCCTGGCGCTCGGCTCATTGAATCAACAACCGGCGATTTATCGAGGCGAAATCCAAAAAAGAGAGATCCTGCATGTGACCATATTGATCGATCATGACGTGATCGACGGCGTTCCAGCCGCAAGGTTTGTCGACGATCTTGTAAAAAAACTTCAAACGGGTTTTGGATTACCAACATGAAAACCGCATTGAAGCTAATCGATCTCATTCACAGACAAAGCGTTCCCGAGCCCTGGGTCGAAGGGGAAAAGATTCCGTGGAATGATCCCGATTTCAGTCAACGCATGCTGAATGAGCATTTGTCGCAGGCACACAATGCCGCCAGTCGGCGCTTCGAGATCATCGATCGGCATGTGAACTGGATTCATGAGCAGGTTTTGAAGGGAAATCCAACTCGGATTCTGGACCTGGGCTGTGGACCCGGTCTATATACGAATCGGCTGGCCAGACTCGGCCATCGTTGTGTGGGCATCGACTTCTCGCCGGCTTCCATCGCTTATGCCAAGGAACAAGCCGAACAAGCTGGGTTTGCATGTGAATATATTCATCAAGACATCCGGACAGCAGACTATGGCGATGGCTACGGGCTGGTGATGTCCATCTTTGGGGAGTTCAATGTCTTTCGTCCTGAAGAGGCGAAAAGTATTCTTCGGAAAGCCTATGAGGTGCTCTTGCCGGATGGTTATTTATTACTTGAGCCGCACACTCTTGAAAAGGTCCTCGAGATGGGGAAACAACCCGCTTCATGGTACACCACAGAGCAGGGACTGTTTTCAGCGAAACCACACCTGTGCCTCCAGGAAAATTTCTGGGATGCGAAACACAACGTAGCGATTGAACGTTTCTATCTCATCGAGGCTGCGACCGGTGAAGTAACCCGCCATTCATCCAGCACGCAGGCTTACACGGACGAAGAATACCGCGCACTGTTAGCCGAATGTGGATTTGGTAAAATCACTTTCCATGCTGCTTTGGGCGAGACAGCAGGCAAATCACAGAATGGTTTGCTCGCGATCCTTTCACAGAAAACTGGCACTTAACCAGGACTTGTAGTGAAAAAGGGTTTCACAACTCAGCGCGTTTCAAACCCAAACGCTTTTCGAAAGGAATCGGTCAACTTTCCTTCTGCTTGGCTTCCTGCCACAAGGATTCCATTTCATCCAAAGACAAATCGGATAAATTCCTGCCTTGTGCTTTCGCGGTTGTCTCAAGGTGAGCCAGGCGCTTCTTGAATTTCATATTCGTTCCGCGTAAGGCCGCCTCGCCATCCACATTTTTCCAGCGTGCCACGTTGACCAGCGCGAAGAATAAATCCCCAATTTCGGAGGCAAGTTCAAAATCAAACTCAGCCTCCTTGATCTCCTCAATCTCCTCCCTCACTTTATCCAGCACGCCTTCGATTTCAGGCCAGTCAAAGCCGACACGCGCGGCGCGGTCCTGATATTCCTGCGCCTGACTCAAAGCAGGCAACGCCAGGGGGACTCCGTCCAATATACCTTTATCCTCTTTCTTCCTGCCCTCTCTCCTGTTCTTTTAGCTTTTCCCAGTTCGCCAACACGTTGCCAACTCCGTCCACCTGCACATCCCCAAACACATGCGGATGACGCCTGACCAGCTTTGTATAAATGCCGTGAATCGCCTGATGAATATTGAACTGTCCCTCTTCGTTGGCAATCTGAGATTGTAATACTGCCTGCAATAATAGATCACCGAATTCCTCGCGCATATCATCGAAGTTTCCCGAATCGATGGCCGCCACCGCTTCATAGGATTCTTCCAGCAGATGCTTGCGCAGAGTCTCATGCGTCTGTTCTCGGTCCCAGGGACAACCATTCGGTGCACGCAAGTGAGCAATAATTTCAACAAAGGATTCGAAAGAGGTTCCTTCAGCCAAAGCAGGAATATATAAATGAGCCGCATTGGAAAAAATATCATCCGCAACATTCCCCACTTTTTCCTCCTTCATTTTTCCTTCAATCACCCACTGAACCAGATGATCTTTTGGATAAGTCGTCGACAAGACTTCTTGTAGATGCGAAGCCAGTTCAGGCGAATCAACATTTGTCAACAGGGCTGGGATATCGGGCGGGAAAGGCGGGACATGCGCGGATGCAAGCGTCCGGGCTTCGAGCAGAGTCAACCTGGAGGGCGGTGTGAGGCGCAGCACATCGAAGGTTCGAGCAATATCGGTAAAGTCCATAAGAATCTCCTGTTAATAGCGAAAAACGTAACTCGCAAATTCCAGCTTACGAATTACGCATTTCACATGATGATTTGTTCTTTGAAAATTAGCGTTTGGTGTAGGTCGGTGCCTTGCGGGCTTTCTTCAGACCAGGTTTCTTGCGTTCCTTGACGCGGGCATCGCGGGTCAGCAAACCGTGTTTACGCAGAGCGGAGGTCCACTCAACGTTGATCAGGATAAGCGCCCGGGCGAGCCCCAAACGAACAGCTCCCGTCTGACCAGTCACGCCGCCACCGTTCACTTTGACAGAAACGTCATATTTGCCGGCATCCTCGCCAACCGCATTGAAGGCGCGCAGAACATCCTGCAGGTCGCCAACGCGGGGGAAATATACCGCGGCTTCCTTTTCGTTCACAGTAAAGGTACCGGCGCCGCTTGCCACGCGCACACGGGCGGTGCTTTCCTTGCGACGACCAACTGCTTCATAATATTGTGCCATAATTTCTTTCCTCTACTTTATGCCAGGGGCTTGGGATGGTTGGTGGTATGCGGGTGATCGGGCCCGGCATAGATCTTCAACCGCTTGAGCAAGGCACGCCCCATGCGGTTATGTGGCAACATACCCCACACCGCGGCGCGTAACACACGATCGGGATGCTGCTGTAACTGATCACGCAACGAGATGGATTTATAGCCGCCGGGGTAATTCGAATGGCGGTGATACAGCTTGGTTTCCATCTTGGTGCTGGTCTTCGTGCCGGTCACGGTCACACGCTCAGCATTGATCACCACCACATAATCACCCATCTCCACGCCGGGCGTGAAGGTTGGTTTGTGTTTGCCCAGCAAAACATGGGCGATGCGCGTGGCGATACGCCCCAGGGTTTGACCGTTGGCATCCACCAATACCCACTTGCGTTCGATCTCACTTGCTTTCGGATAGTACGACTTGTACACTTTCTGATTCTCCGTTTCTCATCTTTTTGACAATTGACTCTTATTCTTCGTACGCGACTTCAATCAACGTTAATCCGTGTGCGGGCGCCAGTCCGGAGGGAAGTTTTTCGCTTCCAAACTCAGGCGGAGCCTGCTTCGCTAAAGAACGGGCAACGGCTTCCGCTGAGATCCTTCCCTGGGAAACCGCCACCTGGACAAAGACCAGGCGCCGTACCATTCTATACAAAAAGGCGTCGGCTTGCACTTGCAAGTACCATTCATCTTCGCGGGTCCGCGTCCATTCGGCTTTCATCACGGTTCGCACGGTGGTGCCTTTGGGAGTGGTCGGGGAACCGAAGCCGGAAAAATCGTGGGTACCGAGGAGGAGTTGTGCGGTGCTTGCAATCACCGCCTCATCGATTGGAGGCCAGACCCGCCAGGCAAAGCGTTCTCGAATCGGATCGCGCAATGACTGACAGAACAACCGGTAGCGATAGCAGCGGGACACGGCATCGAAGCGCGGATGAAATTTTGCATTTACCGTCCTGGCCTGGTGCACGGCCATGTCAGCGGGCAAGGCAGCGTTCAAGGCGTGGATAAGATCGTCGTCAGCGTGAGCCCAATCCAGGTCAAACGCGGCAACCTGTCCAGTTGCGTGAACGCCTGTATCCGTCCGCCCGGACAAGATCACCGAGCGTCCGGTCCATCCCAGTCGGCGTAAGGCTTTTTCCAACTCGCCCTGCACCGTTCGGGAGGTCGCCTGCCGCTGGCTTCCGAAAAAGTCGGTGCCTTCGTAGGCAAGAGTCAATTTGTAACGTGCCATTGTAGTAGCGACTAAAGTCGCTCAGAAGAACGGCTGAAGCCGTTACTACTCTTATTCTTCAACCAATTCCAAAATAACCATCTCAGCCGCGTCGCCCATGCGGGGACCGAGCTTCAACATACGCGTATAACCACCATTGCGATTGGCAAAACGCGGGGCGATCTCATCGAAGAGACGCTTGATCACTTGATTATCACCCAGCCGTGAAGCCACCAAACGGCGGGCATTTACCTTGGCCACATCATCGGCCGAGGCACTATTGCGCGCGATCGTGATCAGGCGTTCCGCCTCTCCACGGATCGCAGCCGCTTTGGTGCGCGTGGTGCGGATACGCTCGTGTATAAAAAATTGTTTGATGAGGTTGCGACGCAGCGCCACACGCGCGCCGGTCGTCCTTCCAAGTCTGTAACCAGATATCTGATGTCGCATTGCAAATTACTCCGCAGAATTTGTTTCGTCTTTCATGTAGCCCTTTTCATGCATCTTCTGGCGCAGTTCATCGAGGCTCTTCTCACCAAAATTGCGGATGGACATCACGGCTGTCTCGCCTTTTTCAAGGAGGTCGAGCACATCTCCGACGGTGGTAATTCCCGTACGCTTGAGCGAGTTGAAGACCCGCACCGAAAGATCCAGACGCCTCGACAGGTGTATCGGCCAGTTCACTGGTCAGACGGCTACTGCCTACTTCCTTTTCGACAGCAATGGCGAGGGTTTCTTCACTGACACCGGCGATGTATCGCAAGTGGTCGATTACCAGTTTTGCAGCCGTGCTCAGCGATCTTTCAGGGGAAATGGTTCCATCCGTCCAGATCTCGAGTGTCAACTTGTCATAGTTGGTACTCTGACCCACGCGTGCCGAGGTCACTTCCCAATTGACCCGCTTGACCGGGCTGTAGATGGCATCGATCGGCAGTTCGCCGATGGGCATGTGTCCACTGCGTTCGTTGGCCGGTGAATACCCGCGACCACGCTCAACAGTAAATTCAAGATCCAGCTTGGTCTTGGGATTGTCCACCGTGAAAAGATAAAGCTCCGGGTTGACAATTTCCACTTCGGCCGGCGTGATAATATCCGCGGCCGTGACCGTGCCTTCGCCGCGCACTTCCAGATGCATACGGGTCGTATCCACGCCATCCAACTTCAGGCGCAGTTGTTTGACCTGCAAAGTCACCTGGATGACATCCTCGCGCACGCCAGGGATTTCACTGAACTCATGCAATACGTCCGCGATACGGATGGATGATACCGCCGCGCCTTCCAAGGAAGAAAGCAGCACACGGCGCAGCGCGTTGCCCAGCGTTACACCGTACCCGCGCTCCAGAGGGCTGATAACAAACTTGCCATAATTCCGAGCTTCAGCCTCGCGCTCGATTTTTGGCATAACCATATTCGTGATACCCATCACGGTTCACCTCTCCCTGTAAAAGAAAATCAGTACGACCATAGCAAAACCAATTCCTACCGTGAATAATATTCGACGATGAGCTGTTCATTCAAGAAGCCGTCGATCTCAGGCCGCTCTGGAAGACGCTGAATAGCACCCGACAACTGCTTCGTGTCTCGATTCAACCAGCTTGGCGATGGAACGGGCATCTGCCAGATCGCCCAATCCCTTGAAATATTCCAGGCCGCGTGAGCCATCGCGCACAGCAACTACATCACCTTCACGCAGGAGCATGGAGGGTACATCGGTACGACGACCGTTCACCATGAAATGACCGTGGGTAACCAACAAACGGGCCTGCGCGCGATTGGCAGCAAACCCGAGACGGTAGATGACATTATCCAAGCGCAACTCAAGGATCTGTAACAGATTCAAACCTGTCAGACCGCGGCGCTGGAGAGCAACTTCGTAGTAACGGCGGAACTGGCGTTCCAAAATGCCGTAGACACGTCGGGCGCGCTGCTTGGCGCGCAACTGGCGCAAATAATCGGACTCACGACCAGAGCGGTTCCCGCCTGCGGCTTCCCGTGCGTCCATGCTGACCGGGAGCGAAGCTGCGTCGTTCGAACGCGCATTTTGGAGTGAAACAGCGTTCGCCTTTCAGATAAAGTTTTTCGCCTTCGCGCCGGCAGAGTTTACAAACCGGACCTAAGATGCTTCGACATAGATTACTTCCCTATAGAACAAATTACACGCGCCGCTTTTTCGGCGGACGACAGCCGTTATGCGGAACCGGCGTGATATCAGAAATGGAACGGACTCTGCAGTCCCAGGGCCTGGACGGCACGAATGGCATTTTCACGTCCGGGACCAGGGCCTTTTACAAACAGATCGACTTCCTGAATTCCCAATTGCTGGGCGGCCTTGATCGCCTGCTCGGCTGCCAGACGGGCAGCAAAGGGCGTGCTTTTGCGGGAGCCTTTGAAACCAGCCGAACCCGCACTACCCCAGGCAACCGTATTCCCTTCCGTATCTGTCACGGTAACAATCGTATTGTTAAAAGATGCAAAGATATGCACCTGTCCGGAAGACAAAGAGCGCTTGGTCTTTCTTGGCACCTGAACTCCGGCGTGTGGAACGTACACTTTGAGCCATAATTTCTCAACCTCTTATTTCTTCGTGCCGCGGCGGCGTCCGCGTCCAGCCACAGTCTTCTTGATCCCTTTGCGAGTACGCGAATTCGTTCGCGTCCGCTGACCACGAACGGGCAGATTTCGGCGATGACGCATGCCGCGGTAAGACCCAATCTCGATCAGACGCTTGATGCTCATTTGCACTTCGCGGCGCAAATCACCTTCCAGCTTATAGTTTTTGCCGACAAACTCGCGGATCGCAGCCACATCAGCCTCAGAAAGGTCCTTCACCCGGGTATCAGGATTGACCTTGGTATGAGCCAGGATTTCCTGCGCGCGAGTCGGCCCTATCCCATACAGATAGGTCAGGCCTATTTCGACCCGCTTATTGCGGGGCAGATCAACACCTTCAATTCTCGCCATAGTTCAATTATCCCTGTCGCTGTTTATGCTTTGGGTTTTCGCAGATGACATATACTCTGCCTTTGCGCCTCACGATTCTGCATTTGGCGCAGCGTTTCCGTATCGACGGAGAAACTTTCATGAGAACACTCCTTACCAACTTGCTTTCGCTATATAGCCAAGTTTTTGATTATACACTTTCATCTTTCATTCGTCCAGCTTACACGAAATCCGACGGCAGGATCACAGGGCAGTCAGGATGAGAGGTTCTCCTTCGGTGACAGCGATCGAATGTTCAAAATGCGCTGTCAATGATCCGTCTGCAGATACTACCGTCCACTGGTCGGGAAGAACTCGCGTCTCTGCCGTACCGACAAGCACCATCGGCTCAATGGCGATGGTCATACCTGGCCGCAGGGGCATGCCGGTTCCTGCTCTTCCGTAGTTCGGCACCTGTGGACCCTCGTGCATTTGTCTGCCGACGCCATGGCCCGTATATTCACGTGTCAAATAATAGCCACGGCTTTCGACATAATTCTGTATCGCCGCCGAAACATCACCGGTACGATTACCCACACGCATTTTATCAATGCCTGCGGCAAGCGCCGCCTGCGTGACATCAAGGAGTTTCTGCGCCTCGGACGATATCTCTCCGACACCAGCCGTAAACGCAGAATCGGCCACCCAGCCTTCCAGGATGGTACCGCAATCAACCGAGACGATGTCGCCGGTTTTGAGCTTGCGCTTCCTGCTCGGAATACCGTGGACAAGTTCCTGATTGATGCTGACCGTGATCGAACTGGGGAATGGCGGATGACCATATCCCTTGAAGGGCGATACACTGCCGTGTTTCCTGTGCACTTCCTCAGCAGCCGCGTTGAGGTCGGCAGTGGAAACACCCGGTTTTAAAAGTTCTCTTGCAGTTGCCAATATGCTCGCATTGACTTTACCTGCTTCACGCATCGAATTTAGTTCGGCAGGGCTTTTAATATGGATTTGACGTGACCAACTCATAACATTTATTTTTTCAACGCAGCCAAAAGGTTATCTGACACTTGATCTATGGGCTGCGTCCCATCTATTTCAACCAATTTTCCATGATCACGATAATACGAGATCAACAGCGAGGTTTGCTCCAGATAAACATCGATCCGGCGTTTAACTGTCTCAGCCTTATCGTCATCCCGCTGATAAAGCTCCGATCCATCAAAATCGCACTTAAGATGTTTCTTGGGTGGGTTCGATTTCTCGTTAAAGACATGCCCATTCGCCCGGCAAGTCCAGCGGCTACCCAAACGCTCAATCAGTACATCCTCATCTGCATTGATGAACGGCACAACATCTACATGACCATCGAACTCCTGAAGCATTGTTTCCAAGGCATCGGCCTGCGCCGGGGTGCGGGGAAATCCGTCTAAAATGGCGCCAGCTTTACAGTCGGGGCGACTGAGGCGATCCCTGACCATTGCGATGGTCACGTCATCTGGAACCAAATTTCCCTGGTTCATGTAGGATTGAGCAAGTTTTCCAAGCTCGGTCTGGTTTTTAATGTTCTCACGGAACAGGTCACCTGAAGAGATATGAGCCAGCCCCGTCCGTTCGGATAGAATTTTAGCTTGCGTACCTTTGCCAACACCCGGGGGGCCAAGGATGACTATGAAGGTCGCCATGTGCACTCCTAGCTGATAAGAAGTTTTTCCTGATAACCGTGCAACTTAAGTTCAGCCTCAATATTCATAAAGACATCTCGCACAACGCCCACAACGATAAGCAAGCCCGAGGATGAAACCAGGAACAATCCTGCGCTCCCGGAAGCAGCAGGCAAGAGTAGTTGCAGAAAGAACGGCATAATGGCCACCGTTCCCAACAGTAATGCACCCGGCAAAGTAATACGGCTCTGGATGCGGCTTAAATACTTTTGGGTCGCTGCCCCGGTATGCACACCAGGAATCTGGGCGCCGGAACGCTTGAGATTATCACCATAATTCTGCTGTTCAAAGATCACGGTTGTATAGAAATAAGTGAAGCTCACAACCATCATGAAATACAATACCCAGTATCCCCAGGAATTTACACCGGTGGGATTAAAGAAGCTTTGCACGCTGGTGGCAAATGTACTCACCCAAGCAGTCTGTGCCTGGGCAAAATAACTGGCAATGATCGCGGGGAACTGCAGGATGGCACTGGCAAAGATCAGCGGGATCATGCCGGAAAGATTGACCATCAACGGCAAAGTTGGCTGAGGCATTCTGACAGATTTGCCGCGCTGCATCGCATAAAAGACCTGACTTTATGCGGATACATGATCGGAACGTTACGGCGACCCTGCTGAACATACACAATTGCCAACACCGTCACCACAATCACAATCACCATGGCAATCAGCAATACCCAGCGATTCTGTTCGTCAAGCCAGAGTTGCTGAAAATTTGCGGGAATTTGTGACACAATCCCCGCAAAAATCACAAGCGAGAGGCCCTGCCCGCGAATACCATACTCGGAGATTAATTCACCCAGCCAAATCGCAAACATCGTCCCGGCGGTCATTACCAGCAGAATGGTCAATGATGGCAACCAGAGACTCTGAGTGAAGCCAAAGTTAATGATGGGTGTTTGAGCCAGTGAATTGAAGATATTGATCTGGCCGATTGCTGAAAGTACAGCCATCGGAACAGACAGATAATAAGTCCATCTTTCCATCCATTGCCGGCCCTCACGCTGATCCTCCTGCATCCGCTGCTGTAAGGATGGAATGATCGGAACAAGCAACTGCAAAATAATTTGTGCAGTGATGTATGGATACACACCCATGGCCAGCAGGGAGAAATGTCGAATCGTGCCGCCAGACAGCATATTGAGAAAACCCAGAAAGCCTCCCGACCCTTGGGTATTAAAGAAGGTTGTCAGAGCCTCACGGTTAATGCCAGGCACCGGCACATTCGCTGCCACACGGAAGAGCATCAAGAGGCCCAGTGTAATGAGCAGCTTCTTCCGAATATCTTCCGAACGCCATAGAAAGCGCCACGCCGATTGTTTCTTTTCAGGCATATCAGGATATTCCTATCAACTCAGAATTAACCGATCAACTCAACGCTGCCACCGGCGCCTTCGATCTTCGCCTTGGCACCAGCACTGACACGGTGGGCACGCACTTTCAGCGCGACCTTCATTTCTCCACGACCCAGGACAACCACCGGATTACGCGGGTCGCGCAACAAATGGGCCTGGTCCAATGTTTCGGGCGTCACTTCAGCGTCGGCTGTGAAGGATGCGGCCAATTGATCCAGGTTGACTTCGTTGTACACGACCTGGTTGCGGGGTGTAAATCCCTGTCCACGCATAAATGGCAGACGGCGATAGAATGGGAGATTACCGCCCTGGCGATAAAGGTTTCCGCCTTCGCCGGAGCGTGAGCCCTGACCTTTGGTACCGCGGCCGGCTGTTTTGCCTTGGCCCGCGGAAATTCCTCGCCCGACACGCTTGCGATTCTTTTTCGAGCCCGGATTGGGCACAAGATCGTTTAGTTTCATCTTTCTTTCCTACTCTTCAACCTGAACGAGATGAATCACCTTGCGGATCATCCCGCGCAAGGCAGGATTGTCCTCGTGTTCAACAGTTTGATGCATGCGGCGTAGACCCAATGCGAGCACAGTCCTCTTCTGATCCTTGGTATAACCAATCGGGCTACGAACCAGTGTAACCCGCACGGTTTTACCGCCAGTTTCCTGCTTAGGCATGTTGCTTCCTCCGTTCCCAGAACGGCAACAATTCACTGACGTTCTTTCCGCGGCGGGCTGCTTCTTCCTGCGGTGACTTCAACTGCTCAAGTGCATCGAAAGTAGCCTGCACCACATTCAAAACATTCGCGCTACCCTGGGATTTGGTCAAAATGTCACGCACGCCAGCCACTTCGAGCACAGCACGTACACCACCGGCCGCAATCACACCGGTACCGGGGGAGGCAGGCTTCAACATCACACGGGCACCAGCCACTTTGCCCAGAACTTCATGAGGAATGGTAGTGCCTGCCAGGTTGACCACATGCAAATTCTTGTGTGCGCGCTCCGAGGCTTTGCGCATGGCATCTGGCACTGCGTTGGCCTTTCCCACACCCATCGAGATGGTACCCTTCTTATCGCCGACCACTACGGTCACGCGAAACTGAAAACGGCGACCACCCTTCACAACCTTGGCAACACGCGCAATCTCAATGACGCGCTCTTCCAACTGTTCCTGCGCTTCAAAATTCTGTTGTTCGCTATTTACGTATTCTGCCATTCTGTCTCCACTCAAGCCTAAAATTGAAGGCCGGCTTCGCGCGCGCCATCAGCCAACGCCTTGACGCGTCCGATATAACGATAACCACCGCGGTCAAAAACGACAGTCTGAATGCCTTTATCCTTGGCCCGCTCAGCAACCGTCTGACCAACCAGTTTGGCCTGCTCGGATTTCTTCAGGCCCTTCATCCTTTCGCGCAGTTCCCGGTCCACAGTTGAGGCAGATAGCAAGGTTTGCCCTGTCTGATCGTCGATGACCTGCACATAAATGGCGGACAAACTCCGAAAAACGTTCAAACGTGGACGTTGAGCTGTTCCCACTAAAGATTTCCGAACACGCTCATGACGACGTATGCGCGCCACGGAACGAGACTTATTTGCCATGGCTTACTTGGCTCCTTTCCCAGCCTTACCGGCCTTACGACGGATTTTCTCGCCAGCATAACGAATGCCCTTGCCATGATATGGCTCAGGGGGGCGAACGCGTCGGATCTCGGATGCGGTCTGTCCGACCACTTCACGATCATAACCCAGCACTTTGATCTGGCGGGTCTTCTGATCCACTTCGAAGGAAATACCGGTCGGTGGTTCCATTTTCACGGGGTGGGAATAACCGACAAACAATGCCAGATCCTGGCCCTGCAGCTCGGCGCGATAACCCACACCCTCCACTTCCAGGACAACCTGAAAACCGGTACTGACGCCGTGCACCATATTTGCGATCACAGCCCGGGTGGTGCCGTGCAAGGCACGTTCTCTCGGGTGATCCGATTTACGCGTGACCACCACCTGGTCATTTTCCAACGCGATATCAATCAGCGGAGAAAATGTTCTTTTCAATTCGCCTTTCGGCCCTTTCACATAGACATCCGAACCTTGTACATTGATCTGTACTCCACTCGGGATGGCCACTGGTAAACGTCCAATGCGAGACACTTAATACCTCCTACCTGCTGCTACCACACTTTGCAAAGGATCTCGCCACCCACGCCCAACTGACGGGCGCGTGTACCGGTCATTACACCCTTGGGTGTTGAGAGGATGGCAACGCCAATCCCTGAAAGCACCCAGGGAATATCCTGCTTCTTGGTATAGACACGTCGTCCGGGTTTGCTGACGCGTTCGATTCCGGAAATGACTGGACGTCGCTCACGTCGTTCCCCGACGTACTTGATTTTCAAGCGTAAAACTCTCTGGCTTGATTGTTCATTTTCAGCCACATCAAAACCTTCAAGATAACCTTCGTCCTTCATGATCTTGGCAATCTCAATCTTGAGTTTTGAGCTTGGCATGGCAACCAATGTGTGACCTGCCATCACAGCATTGCGGATGCGGGTCAGCATATCAGCGATTGGATCAATAATAGTCATGCTAATACCTCCACCCGCTTACCATGAAGACTTGACGACACCAGGGATCTTGCCCTGCAGCGCCAATTCACGAAAACAAATTCTGCACAAACCAAAACGGCGAATATAACCTCGCGGGCGCCCACAGCGGACGCAGCGATTCCGCACCTGGGTGGCGTAATGCCGACGAGCTTCACGATATTGCATAGCCTTCTTTGCCATAATTTATGCTTCCTTCTTGCTGAACGGCATACCAAGCAACTGCAACAACATACGTGCCTGGTCATCGTTTTTGGCAGTGGTCACAATCGTGACCTCCATACCGCGCAATTTATCAATTTTGTCGTACTCGATCTCCGGGAAGATCAACTGGTCACGCAAACCCAGTGTGTAATTTCCACGACCGTCGAAAGCATCCGCAGAAACGCCGCGAAAATCGCGCACGCGTGGAAGAGCCGTGTTCATCAAACGATCCAGAAAGGCCCACATTCGGTCACCACGCAGGGTGACTTTGGTCCCGATTAAGCGGCCCTCGCGCAACTTGAAGTTTGCAATGCTCTTGCGTGCCTTCGTCATGACCGGCTTCTGACCGGTGATAATGGTCAGGTCAGAGACTGCGGATTCAAGCGCCTTCGGATTATCCAATGCCTCACCCATGCCAATATTCACAATGATCTTGGTTACGCGCGGCACCTGCATGATGTTCTTGAGATCGAACGTTTTACCCAAAGCGGGAACGACATCGTTGTTGTATTTTTCCTGCATTCTATTCATAGCCATCACTCCGCAGCTAGTCGATCAACGCCTGGCAATTTTTGCACACACGACGAGCCCCATCCTCATCGCGCTGCACTGCGACGCGCGTTGGTTCACCGCATTTCGGGCAGACCAGCATTACGTTCGAGATATCGACCGGCGCTTCGAACTGGATCCGACCAGGATTGATGTTACGACCCATCTGGGTCTGCACCTGTTTTTGGTGCCGGATGCGAATATTCACACCCTGGACCACCACGCGGCGATCATCCAATAACACGTTGATCACTTCACCGCGTTTGCCTTTATCTTCAAGGCGTCCGCTGATCACTTCCACGGTGTCGCCTTTGCGAATTTTGACTCTCATACCTGAAAACTCCTCAACCTACAACACTTCTGGAGCCAGTGAAACGATCTTCATAAATCCTTTTTCACGCAGCTCTCTGGCAACTGGTCCAAAAATACGGGTACCTCTGGGGTTGACGCCATCTGCATCCAGGATCACTGCGGCATTATCATCAAAGCGGATGTAAGAGCCATCCTCACGCCGCCATTCCTTTGCACAGCGCACAATCACCGCGCGTACCTTATCACTTTTCTTCACAGCGCCCTGAGGCGATGCAGATTTCACGGAGGCGACCACCACATCACCAATACTACCGTACTTACGCGTGGAACCTCCAAGTACATGGATCACCAGCAGTTCCCGAGCTCCGGAGTTATCAGCGACCTTTAAACGGGATTCATGCTGAATCATCGCCTGAGTCCTCCATCTTTAGGTCGGCCACGCCGGTATCAGCCGTACGGATTTCACGTTTGACCACGCTCTCCACCACCCAGTGCTTGTCCCGCGAGATCGGGCGCGATTCAACGATCTGAACCTGGTCACCAATCTCACAACCGACCTCATCATGAGCCTTCACGCGTTTACTGGAGTGCACAACTTTACGATAAAGCGGGTGACGAAAGACACGTGTGATTTCCACCACCACGGTCTTGGTCATTTTATTGCTGGTGACAACACCAGTCATGCGGCGACGATTGTTCATGCCTCACCTTCTGTCTTGGTCGCTGGCTGCTCGCGCAGAACAGTCTGCATGCGGGCAATCTCACGGCGCAAAATGCGCAAACGACTCGTATCGGTTAATTGGCCGGTCACCTGTTGAAAACGAAGTTTCATTAATTCTTCGTGGGCATCCGACAACTTTGTTTCAATTTCACCTGCCTGCAGGTTGCGCAGTTCACTGGTTTTGGTAGACTTCATAACTGCTCTCCTGCAGCTTGACGGGCAACGATCTTGGTCTTGATCGAGAACTTGTACTGGGCATTCTTTAGAGCCTGGATGGCAGTTGAGGCATCCAGACCGCCAACTTCGAACATAATGCGCCCGGGTTTGACCACGGCAACATAATATTCAACATTACCTTTTCCGGAGCCCATGCGCGTTTCCGGCGGTTTGTGGGTATACGGCTTTGCCGGGAAAATCCGGATCCAGACCTTACCACGACGCTTCATTTCGCGGACAATTGTTCTGCGTGCTGCTTCAATCTGTCGCGCAGTGACCCAGCCCGGCTCCAAGGCCTGCAAACCGAATTCGCCGAAACTCACTTCCGCGCCGCGCAGGGCCTTACCCCTCATACGACCGCGCATTTGCTTGCGCCACTTTACACGTTTTGGCATCAACATATCAATACCTCTTCAAGAGACAACTTCGCTACGGAGCTATTCGCTCACGTATACGCCTTCAGTTGTCTCCACTTTTTCTTCAGTTTCAGGCACGGCCTCGCCCTTATAGACCCAGACTTTCACGCCAATCTGACCGTACGTGGTGTGGGCTTCCGACTTGGCGAAGTCCACGTTGGCGCGCAGCGTCTGTAGAGGAACTCGTCCATCGCGCAGCCATACATCGCGTGACATTTCCGCGCCGCCCAAGCGGCCACCAACCATGATCTTAATACCCTGTGCACCCTGGCGCATGGCTTGTTGGATGGCACGTTTCATGGCTCGACGATAAGCAATACGGCGTTCGAGTTGATCGGCAACGTTGCGTGCAACCAACGTGGCATCCGTATCGGGGGAACTGATCTCCTTAATATCCAGATCCACTTTCTTTCCGACCAGTGTCTCCAGAGCATGGCGGATTTTCTTCACACCCTCGCCTTTGCGGCCAATCAGAATACCCGGCTTGGCCGTGTGAATGGCAATACGAATTTTGCCCGGATATCGCTCAACTTCCACGCGTGAGACACCGGCCCGGCCATTCTTGATAGTGTCCGGCAATTCTCTGCGCAGTTTGTGCACATCGGCATTCTTAGCCGCGCCGCCTTTGGACTCCGTGCCCAACAACAAGCCACGGATGGCAAAATCCTGATGCAATTGCTCACGATATTGCGCACCCTCAGCAAACCAGCGGCCCTGCCAGCCTTGATTAATCCCAAGACGCATACCAATTGGATGAACTTTACGACCCATAATTTCTCCTTACCTTCTACGCCCCACGCTCGCGCAAGACAACAGTCACGTGGGCATTGCGGCGCAATATCGGCTTGAAACGACCACGGGCACCAAAACGACGCCATTTGCGAGTGGGAGCCTCATCAGCAAAAATTTTGGCAACATACAGATCATCGCGGCTGACGCCGAAATTTTCTTCCGCGTTCGCCACCGCCGACGCGAGCAACTTACGAACCGGCACCGCAGCAGCCTTGGGTACAAAGCGCAACATCTCCAACGCTTCATTTGCATCTTTGCCTCGCACCAGATCAACCACCAGGCGAACCTTTTGGGCAGACATGGGGAGGAAACGCAAATTTGCATGAATATCAGTCATCGTCTCTCTCCTACACCTAGGCTGCGGCTTTCTCACCGGCCATATGGCCGCGGAAGGTGCGCGTCGGGGCGAATTCGCCTAATCGGTGACCGACCATATTCTCGGTAATATAGATCGGAACGTGGCGGCGTCCATCATGCACGGCGATGGTATGACCAACCATCTGTGGGAAGATCACACTGGCGCGACTCCAGGTGCGTAACACTTTCTTCTCGCCCTTCTGATTCATCGCCTCAATTCTCTTCAAAAGCTTTGGCTCGATAAACGGGCCTTTTTTCAATGATCTTGACATATCGTACCTCTATATCGATTAGCGGTTCGTCTTGCTGCGACGACGCACAATAAACTGATCGGTCTTCTTGTTACGACGGGTCTTGTGACCCAGCGTGGGCTTGCCCCACGGGCTTTTCGGTCCCGGCAAACCAATAGGCTGACGTCCTTCCCCACCGCCATGAGGATGGTCGCGTGGAGACATGGCTGAGCCGCGCACGGTGGGGCGAACGCCTTTATGGCGACTGCGGCCAGCCTTGCCAAGCTTCACATTCCCATGATCCAAATTACCAACCTGACCAACAGTTGCGTAGCAAACCTGACGGATCAAGCGGACTTCACCTGAAGGCATACGCACCTGGGCAAAGTCACCTTCCTTGGCCAGCAACTGCGCCGCACCGCCAGCCGAACGAACCAACTGTCCGCCGCGTCCCTGGTTGAACTCAATATTATGGATTAACGTACCGACCGGGATGTTGGCAATCGGCAGTGCGTTCCCTGAACGGATCTCGGCTCCCGCACCGGCCATGACTGTGTCGCCAACTTTGAGGTCGACCGGTGCAACGATGTAGCGTTTCTCGCCATCAGCATAGGTCAGGAGTGCGAGGCGGGCCGTTCGATTTGGGTCATACTCGATCGCCTTCACCTTGGCGGGTACATCACGCTTGTCGCGCTTGAAGTCCACGATCCGGATAAAGCGACGGTGCCCACCACCACGGTGACGAACAGTGACGCGACCGTAAGTATTACGCCCGCCACTTTTGCGTAAAGGTACCAGCAGCGAACGTTCCGGCTTGGTCTTTGTAATTTCTTCAAAGGTATGACCGGTCATGCCGCGAGTACCCGGCGTTACCGGTTTATATTTTTTAACAGCCATTACTGCACCCCTTCAAAAATTTGAAGTGTCTGCCCCTGCGCCAACGTGACGACAGCCTTCTTAAAGCCTGGCTTACGAATAAGCAGGCGGCGACTTCGCAGACGGCGGCCACGTTTCGCAGGTGCATTGATAATATTCACGCGCACCACATTGACATCATAAATTGTTTCAATCGCGTCTTTGACCTGTTGCCGCGTGGCCTCATTGGCAACAACAAAGGAATACTGATTCAATTTGCCGGACTGATAACTGGATTTTTCAGTTACCAGGGGACGGCGAAGGATATCATAGATAGTCGTCATTTCATTCTCCTATCCCAGGCTCGCCACCAGGGCATCCAAAGCCTTCACCGGCAAAATCAGTTTATCGTATCCAAATAAATCGCGAATGTTCAGATAGCCTGCCAGCAATACCTTCGTATCCGACAGATTATCTGCAGAACGCATGGCTATTTCATAAGCTTGATCTTTTTCCGGCAGGACGAGCAGTGCGGTCGAAGTACCCACGAGATTATTCAGAGTCTCGACCATTACGCGCGTCTTGGCTTCCGAAAGCACAAGCTCATCCACTACAACTACACCGGCCTCAGCAGCCTTGGCAGATAAGGCAGATCGTAGGGCTGCCTGGCGCATTTTCTTCGGCATACGCTGTGCATAGCTGCGCGGGTGCGGAGTGTGAATACGGCCACCACCCACCCATTGTGCAGCCCGACGGGATCCCTGACGGGCACGACCGGTTCCTTTTTGCTTCCACGGCTTGGCACCGCCACCGGAAACTTCACTGCGAACTTTCGTCTGGTGTGTACCCAAACGCGCATTCGCCATCTGGCGGACATAGGCCTGGTGCATCAAATCCACATTGATGGGCGCTTCAAAGACTGCGGAGGGAAGGTCGACCTCACGCAGCTTCTCACCCTGTATGTTCAAAACATCTACTTTCATAGTTACCTTGTTCCAATTTCTCCGGCACTACTGCTTTCGAGCTTCTTTAATGACAACCAGACCACCTTTACCGCCGGGAACAGCACCATGGACACCCAGCAAATTCCGTTCAGTGTCCACCAACACCACTTTCAAGGCCTGAACGGTCACGCGTTCGCTGCCCATATGCCCAGCACCGCGCGAGTTCTTGAAGACGCGACCAGGCGTGGTACCCGAAGAGCGCGAACCGGGCGCACGATGTCGATCAGACTGACCATGAGTTTTCTTACCACCTTTAAAGTGATAGCGTTTCACTGCGCCGGCAAAACCTTTCCCCTTACTGGTACCAGCTACATCCACATGTTCCCCAATGGCAAAGACATCAACTGTCAACTTGTCACCTACATTGGCCGTTTCCTTGGAACGAAACTCGCGCAGAAAACGCAGAGGAGGTAATTCGCTGGCTTTCAAATGCCCGAGTTCACCAGCAGCCAGTTTCTTGGGATGAACCTCACCAAAACCAAGCTGGATCGCCGCGTACCCATCGCGTTCCTGATTGCGAACCTGGGTAACGTAACATGGCCCAGCTTCGATGATCGTCACAGGATAAGCGACGCCTTGCTCATCGAAGATCTGGGTCATGCCGATCTTCTTTCCAATAAGCCCTTTTAACATACTCTGTTTTCTCCTTCAAAGAAATTTAGCGAGACTGTCAGTCGGGGCTGCGACTGCATCATCTCCAGGCAACGCAGTAAATAGTCTGTTGGGACGCTCAGTATTTTTTAGTCCCGGGCAGTGCTATTCTTGCGCTGTCGAAATTAGAGAGTAGAGAAATGCGATCAGTCTCTACTCTCCAGTAACGACCAATTAGATTTTTATTTCAATATCCACGCCCGCCGGCAAATTCAACCGCATCAACATATCGATTGTTTTCGAGTCCGGGTCAAGAACATCAATCAAGCGATTATGGGTGCGAATTTCGTAATGCTCGTGCGAGTCTTTGTCTATGAAAGTCGAGCGCCGAATTGTAAACCGTTCGAGCTTGGTTGGCAAGGGTACAGGCCCGACTACGTGAGCGCCGCTGCGTTCAGCCGTCTCGACAATTCGCTTGGCAGACTGGTCCAGGACACGATGATCGTAGGCTTTGAGCCGGATACGGATTTTTTGTTTGGTCATGCATACACCTATTCCATAATTTGGGTAACGACACCCGCACCGACGGTCAAACCGCCTTCACGGATGGCAAACTTCGATCCCTGCTCCAACGCCACCGGCACAATCAACTCCACTGTCAGGTTCACATTGTCGCCCGGCATCACCATCTCCACACCTTCCGGCAAGGTGATGTCCCCCGTCACATCCATCGTGCGTACATAGAACTGCGGTCGATAGCCACTGAAAAATGCCTTGTGCCGCCCACCTTCCTCTTTCTTCAACACATACACTTCCGCCAAAAACTTCCTGTGCGGCGTGATCGACCCCGGCTTGGCAACCACCTGTCCACGTTCCACATCCGTCCGCTCAATGCCACGCAACAGCAAGCCTACATTGTCTCCAGCCATGCCTTCATCCAACTGCTTGTGGAACATTTCCACTCCAGTCACCACTGTGCTGGTCGGCTTCTCTTTCAAGCCGATGATCTCCGCCGGATCGCCCACTTTCACGAGACCGCGGTCGATACGTCCCGTCACCACCGTCCCACGACCCTTGATCGAGAACACATCTTCCACACTCATCATGAACGGCTTGTCCGTCTCACGCTTCGGTTCCGGAATGTACTCATCGATCACTCGCAACAGTTCACGTATACTCTCATATTCCGGCGCATTCGGATCGGTGCTGGTGCTGTCCAGCGCCTCTTTCGCACTGCCACGCACGATCGGCGTCGTGTCACCCGGAAACCCCTGGCTGGTCAGCAATTCTCGCAACTCCAGTTCCACCAATTCCAGCAGTTCCGGGTCGTTCATCTGATCCACTTTGTTCAAGTACACCACGACGCTCGGCACTTCCACCTGCCGCGCCAGCAGTACATGTTCCCGCGTCTGCGGCATCGGTCCATCCGGCGCTGCCACCACCAGGATCGCTCCATCCACCTGCGCCGCCCCGGTGATCATGTTCTTGATGTAGTCCCGGTGTCCCGGCATATCCACATGAGCATAGTGCCGCTTGTCCGTTTCGTATTCCACATGAGCTATGTTGATCGTGATGCCGCGGGCTTTCTCTTCCGGCGCATTGTCGATCTGATCATAGGCCCGGTATTCCGCCTTGCCCATCAGCTGCGATACTTTCGTAATCGCCGCCGTCAAGGTCGTCTTCCCATGATCGATGTGGCCCATCGTCCCTACGTTCAGATGCGGCTTGCTCCTGTCAAATTTTGCCTTCGCCATTGATCCTTCTCCTTCTAGATAATGAAAAGCGTTAGTTCTTTATTTCAAGATTTCCTGCGCCACAGCTTGCGAAACTGGCGCATAGTGATCGAATTCCATGCTGAAGACACCACGTCCCTGTGTTCCCGAGCGCAATTCGGTAGCATAGCCGAACATCTCACCCAGAGGCACATTGGCACGGAGTGCTTGGGCATTACCGTGCCGCACTTCCATGCCCTGAATGCTACCGCGGCGACTATTCAATTGACCAATCACATCGCCCAGGTATTCATCAGGTACAACAACTTCCACTTTCATGATGGGCTCGAGAAGAACAGGCGAACCTTTCTGCACGCCTTCCTTGAAGGCCATGGAGGCAGCCATCTTGAAAGCCATTTCACTGGAGTCCACTTCGTGGAAGGAACCATCAAACAAGGTAATCTTCATATCTACAACCGGATAGCCAGCCAACACGCCGCTATCCGCGGCTCCTATGACACCCTTTTGGACAGCGGGGATATATTCCTTGGGGATGGCGCCGCCAACGATTTTATTTTCAAAAATAATCCCGCTACCTCGTTCACCTGGTTCCAGTGAAATCACAACATGACCATATTGACCATGACCACCCGATTGTTTAGCATACTTATAATCCACTTTCGGGACGGAGCGAGTGATGGACTCGCGGTACGCAACCCGCGGCTTGCCAACATTGGCTTGCACACGGAACTCACGCAACATACGATCGACCAGGATATCGAGATGCAACTCACCCATGCCGGAAATGATCGTTTGGCCCGTGTTTTCATCAGAGCGGACACGGAACGTTGGATCTTCTTCTGCTAATTTGCGGAGCGCCTCCCCCATTTTTTCCTGATCGCCACTGCTCTTTGGTTCAATTGCGATGGAAATCACTGGTTCAGGGAAGGAAATACTTTCCAGAATGATCTTCTTGGTATCACAAAGCGTATCACCGGTAAAGGTATCCTTCAAACCCAGCACAGCACCAATATCACCCGCACGTACTTCTATAATGTCTTCGCGGCGGTCGGCGTGCATACGGATCAAACGACCAATACGCTCACGCTTCCCCTTGCTGGTGTTGGTCACCATTTGACCCTGGGAAAGCACACCAGAATAGACGCGGAAGTAAGCCAGGCGGCCAACGTACGGATCCGTAACAATCTTGAAAACCAATGCGCTCAGCGGGGCATCATCTTTCGAAGGAAGTTCGATGGTCTCTTCACGATCGACGTCTGTTCCCCTCACTGGCGGCACATCCACCGGGGAAGGCAGATAATCAACGACCGCATCCAGCAAAACCTGGACACCTTTGTTCTTCAACGAAGAGCCGCAAAAAACTGGTGCTGCACTGTTGGAAATGACCGCTTTCCGTAAAGCAGTTTTTAATTCCTCCACGCTGATTTCCTGCCCTTCCAAATACTTATGAGTCAGGTCATCATCCAGTTCAGCAATCTTCTCGACCAGATAAGCACGTGCATTCTGCGCTTCTATTTTTAGATCGTCAGGGATAGCAACAATTTTCGGTTCTTTACCCAGATCATCTTCCCAAAGGATCGCTTTTTCTTCCAGGAGATCAATGATGCCACGGAACGTAGCTTCAAAACCAATAGGTAACTGCATGGGAATTGGGTTGGCACCCAGACGTTCTTTAATGGAAGCAATCGTCCGGTCGTAGGAAGCGCCGACGCGATCCATCTTGTTGACGAAACAAATACGCGGGACACTGTACCGATCTGCCTGACGCCAGACCGTCTCGCTTTGCGGTTCCACCCCTTGCACCGCATCGAAAACAACGACACCGCCATCCAAAACGCGTAGCGAGCGTTGAACTTCAGCCGTAAAATCGATATGTCCTGGAGTATCAATTAAATTAAATTGATAACCCTTCCATTCTGCCGAAACCGCAGCAGACACGATGGTAATGCCACGTTCACGTTCCTGAACCATCCAGTCGGTTACGGTCGTGCCGTCGTCAACAGAGCCAATACGATGGGTCTTACCCGTATAGAACATGATACGCTCGGTAGTTGTCGTTTTACCAGCATCAATGTGGGCAATAATCCCTATATTTCTATATTTCTCGAGCGGATACTCACGGGCCATTCTCTAAAATACCTTTATTATTTCCGCTAAAACGGCCTAGACGCGATAATGCGAGAAGGCGCGGTTTGCTTCTGCCATCTTATGAGTTTCGTCGCGCTTACGAATGGCAGAACCGGTTTCATTAAATGCATCAACTAATTCACCAGCCAGCTTTTCCGGGAAGGATTTTCCGGAACGTTCACGGGCTGCAGACAAAATCCAGCGGATCGCCAGTGTGGTGCGGCGGTCCGCCGAAACTTCCATCGGTACTTGATAGGTCGCGCCACCTACACGCCGTGGGCGGACTTCCATGACTGGAGAGACATTTTTGAGAGCACCATCGAAAACCTCTATCGGACTCTTCTGGGTGCGCTCCTGGATCAGATCCATGGCATCATAAACCAGGCCAATGGCTACGCTTTTCTTGCCACGCTTCAACACATGCTGAACCATGGTCTGAACGTTCACACTGTTATAACGAATATCAGGAAGAATTTCCCGTTCTTCGGGTTTTGCTCTACGCATAGATCACTACTCCATTATTACTTGGGACGCTTCGCGCCATACTTTGAGCGGGCCTGCTTTCGATTAGCAACCCCGGTCGTATCCAAAGAGCCGCGCACAATGTGATAACGCACACCAGGCAGATCCTTCACACGTCCACCACGGACGAGCACCACGGAGTGCTCCTGCAACTGATGACCTTCACCCGGAATATAAGCAGTTACTTCAATGCCATTCGTTAGACGAACACGGGCGATCTTCCGCAAAGCAGAATTCGGCTTCTTGGGGGTCATCGTACGTACGATGGTGCAAACGCCACGCTTTTGCGGTGCGCCTTTATCCTGGCGTACCCGACGTTGCTTGTACGAGTTCAAGGTGAATTGCAACGCAGGCGCTTTGCTCTTTACCTTCTTGTTCTTGCGGCCCTTGCGGACCATTTGGTTGATTGTCGGCACGATCAGCCTCCGATTATTACTTTCTTTTCAATATTTTTTCGCAAGAAATGAGGCCATCACAACACACTGATGGCCTCATTTTAGTGCCATGCCTTTTTGCGGGATTCATCGCCGCTTTTTCTATTGGCAACGGGAGGTGATTTTATCACCCACTCCATTTGCCGTCAAGATTATTGTTTTGTAATCAGGTTATTACCGATACCCAATAAGCCAGTATCCAACCTGGGTGGATGCTGTTTTTCCTCGTCCTTCCCAAAGCGAACCACATCTCCGCCTTCGTTGATCGCCTCAACAGCTAGGCCGAGTGATTGTAGTTCTTTAACCAGCACACGGAAGGAGGCGGGAATGCTTGGTTCTTCGATCGGTTCACCTTTGACGATCGCTTCGTATGTATTGACGCGTCCCTGTACATCATCTGACTTGACGGTCAGCATTTCCTGAAGGGTGTAAGCCGCACCGTAGGCTTCCAGTGCCCATACCTCCATTTCACCAAAGCGCTGCCCACCGAACTGCGCCTTACCACCAAGAGGCTGCTGTGTAACCAAACTGTATGGACCCGTCGAGCGCGCATGCACTTTATCTTCAACAAGGTGATGCAACTTCAACACGGTCATTACACCAACAGTTACGGGCTGGTCATAAGGCACGCCAGACTTGCCATCTCGCAACATCTGCTTGCCCAGAATAGGCATCGGATGACCAGTGGTGTTGGTGATCTCCTGCGCTACTTCCATCACTCGTGCTTCAGCGACTCTGCCGGAGTGGCCTTCGCTTTCGATCCACAGGCGCAGGCAGGCATTGATCGCGGCTGTTGTAAATTGTCCTCGCTCGCGCGGGTCGACGTTTTCCGGCGCGAAGATCGTATCAGGATCATAGTCGTGATCGCGCAGCCATTCCACAGCCGTAGCCTTACGTGCAACATCCACCTCATGCAATTCATAGGGATCGTAACTACGCTCGCCCAGCCACTCTTCCAGATAGAGTCTGCGTACTTCATCATCGTCCTGAATGGATTCAGGATCATATTCCTGCTGCTTGATCCATTCCCAGGCCGCGACCGCCGATTCTTTCCATGCCTGATCCACTATCCAGGCACGGGCAAGTTCAGCTTCGATCTCTATTTCAGAGGCGCCGTCAAAGACAGGCGTGACCGCACGAAATCCCAAGCGCTTGGCCGCCCATCCGAGATGCACTTCCAGCACCTGACCGATATTCATACGACCCGGCACACCTAATGGGTTCAGGATAAGGTCGACTGGCGTCCCATCTTCCAGGAAGGGCATGTCCTCTACTGGAACAACTTTCGAGACCACGCCCTTATTTCCATGACGGCCGGCCATCTTATCGCCTGCCGTCAATTTTCGGCGTTGTGCAACCGAGACGCGTACCATCATATCCACACCTGCAGAGAGGTCAGAATTTTCTTCGCGCGTGAACACTTTGACATCCACTACTTTTCCGCGTTCGCCGTGCGGCATACGCAGGGAGGTATCCTTCACGTCACGCGACTTCTCGCCAAAGATGGCGCGTAAGAGGCGCTCTTCCGGAGTCAGTTCCTTTTCACCTTTCGGTGTGATCTTGCCAACCAGGATATCATTCGGGCCGACTTCCGCGCCAATCCGGATGATGCCGTTCTCATCGAGATCCTTGATGGCATCTTCACCGACATTGGGAATATCACGCGTGATCTCTTCGGGGCCCAATTTGGTATCGCGCGCTTCCACCTCATACTTTTCAATATGCACAGAGGTAAAGCGATCTTCCTGAACCAGACGTTCTGAAATCAGGATGGCATCCTCGAAGTTGCCGCCTTCCCATGAAAGGAAAGCAACAACCACATTTTGTCCGAGCGCCAACTGACCACTTTCCGTGGAAGAAGAGTCAGCGATAATATCGCCCTTCTTGATCTTCTGTCCTTTGACAACCGCCGGACGCTGATCGATACAGGTACTCTGATTGGATCTCTGATATTTCCGCAACTGATAGGTATGGCTTCCGCCTCTTTCCTTGACGGTGATGGTGTTGCCTGTTACCGAGGTTACCTCACCGTCAGCGTCCGCCACCACCACCTGACCCGAATCCAACGCGGCATGATATTCCATGCCGGTTGAAACCAGCGGAATCTCCGGGCGAACCAACGGGACAGCTTGCGCCTGCATGTTCGAACCCATCAAAGCCCGGTTGGCATCGTCATGCTCCAGGAACGGAATCAACGCGGCACTGATTCCCACCACCTGATGTGGTGCAACATCCATGTAGTCCACGGACTCGGGCACCGAGAAGATAAAGCTGGAGTGATAACGGCAGGAAACACGTTCGCGCACGAACTCCTTTGCATCCGTTAGGGGGGCATTCGCCTGCGCAATCACGTATTTATCCTCAGCATCCGCCGAGAGAAAATCAAACTGATCTGACACGTAAGGCGCGATGGCGGCCGGCGCTCCGGTCTTGGCGATCTTCTTGATCATTTTGGAGTCGATCACTTCACCGGCCTTAAACAAGACCTCTTCAGTCTTCGGATCGACCACATTCTCGCGCAGAGTACGACCTTCCAAACGATCATCATCTGCTTCCATCGTCCTGAAGACCTTACGATAGGGCGTTTCAATGAAGCCATATTCGTTGACGCGGGCGAAGGAGGCCAGACGACCGATCAAGCCAATGTTCGGACCTTCTGGCGTCTCGATCGGGCAAATACGTCCATAGTGTGAATGGTGCACATCGCGGACATCGAAGCCTGCACGTTCACGGCGTAGACCACCAGGGCCCAATGCAGAAAGTGTACGCTTGTGCCGCAACTCGGCGAGCGGGTTGGTTTGATCCATAAATTGCGACAACTGCGAGGAACCAAAGAACTCACGCAACGCTGCAACCACTGGGCGAATATTAACCAGTGTCACTGGCGACAACTGCTCCTGATCACGAATGGACATGCGCTCCTTGATCACGCGCTCCATACGTCGCAGGCCGATGCGCAATTTATTCTGGATCAACTCACCCACGGTTTTGACACGTCGATTGCCCAGATGATCGATATCATCGGGCGGCTCGACTCCATTGTTGATCTGGATCATGCGGCGCAGCAGTCGAATCACGTCCTGCTTGGTAACGGTGCGATGCGGGATCGGAACCTCCAAATCCAGTTTTTGATTCAGTTTATAGCGGCCCACACGCTCGAGGTCGTAATGCCGCTGATCGAACAATTGCTCCTCCAGGAACTGGCGGGCATTCTCCAGCGTGGCCGGATCGCCTGGTCGCATCTTGCGGAAGAACTCGATCAAAGCCGCTTCGGCAATGCTCTGTTTATCTGAGACTTCCCACTCCGGTTCCTGCTTAAGCGTGGAGGCAATGAAAAGACGCTCAGGATTGTTATCCACATCCTGGAACAGAGACAGCAATTCTTCATCACTGCCGGTCTTTAGCACTGAGTCTTTGGCGCCATCATCCACAGCCGCCAAAGCACGGAGAAACACCGTGATCGGCACGGTGCGCTTGCGGTTAAACTTCAAAATAATGTAATCCGATTTTCGGGTTTCAAATTCCATCCAGGCGCCGCGATCGGGGATCAGCTTGGACATGGCCAGCGGGCGGCCGGTGGCGCGGTCCGTGGGCGCTTCGAAATAAACGCCTGGGGAGCGGATCAACTGAGAGACGACCACACGCTCTGTGCCGTTAATAATGAAGGTACCTTTATCGGTCATCTCCGGGAAATCACCGAGGAAGATATCCTGTTTGATCGGCTCAGGCACATCGGGCCCGGCCAGCAGAACAGAAACGTACAACGGACTGGCATAGGTGAGATCGCGCTCAACACATTCCTCAATATTATGCTTTGGTTCGCCAAACCAATACTTGAGTCCCCATTGCTTTGCTTCGGGACTGCGGCTCGGGAAATACAACTTCATACCCTTGTTATAAGATTCGATCGGCGAAACCTCATGGAAGAGATCGCCCAGCCCTTCGCGCTTGAGGCGCTCAAAAGAGTCAAGTTGAACTTCAATTAGATTGGGGAGTTTGATATTGACGGGGATACGCGCGTAACTTTTCCGGGGTAAAGAAGACATTCGGTTCACTCCTGACCTGGGGTCTGTGAGTTGGGTAGACAGTATCGCATCAGTCCCTAAAATTGGTTTCTATATAGTTGATATTTCACATTAGAGACGATGCAACGGGTGGTATACACACAAATCCATCCCGCGACAAATTGGCGGGATAGCAAACTGTAATTATATACCAATGTTTATTTATACGCAAGGGTTCTTTTATTTTATTTTCATCCCCTGCCCTATTCAGGAACGGAGTGATTCTATCACATTCCCAATTTTCCGCAACTGAAGAGAGACAAATGGGGTTTTGCCTGATAGAATCAGCAGAACCAAATCCTTCCTGGAGGCAGCATGGCGACACCTGAGGCAACAATCAACGACAAACGTGAGATCTTCGGCTGGGCCATGTATGACTGGGCAAACTCAGCCTTCAGCACAACAATCGGCACGGTGTTTCTCGCCCCATATTTAGGTGCTCTCGCAGAAAGCGCCGCGAAAGCTGAAATTCTGGCTCGAACAGGAGTACCCTGGACGGAAGGTCAGCAACTGATTGTTCATCTGTTGGGCATTCCGATTGCACCTTATTCCTTCATCGGATACTGTACATCGATTTCCGTTTTACTTCAGGTCTTTTTTCTTCCCATCCTGGGGGCCATCGCTGATTATTCCCACATCCGCAAACTTATGATGCAGATTTTTGCCACGATCGGTGCCATAGCAACGATCGCGATGTTTTTCTCTACAGGAGATGTATGGTGGTTGGGGGGATTGTTATTTATCATTGCCAACCTTGCTTTCGGCGCGGCGATCGTTTTCTATAATGCTTATCTCCCCGACATTGCCAGCCCGGACCAACGCGACCGCGTTTCTTCCTTTGGCTGGGCCATGGGTTATTTGGGGGACTTTCTATTATTGGTTTTGAACCTGGCCTTCTACCAATTTCATGACAGACTGGGCGTTCCGGAGGCCTTGGCCATCCGCATCAACCTGGCTTCGGCAGGTGTCTGGTGGCTCGGATTTTCCTTTATTACCTGGGCGCGACTTCGTCCACGTCACGCCCGCCGCCCACTCCCTGCAAACGAAACATATATAAGTATCGGCTTCAAACAACTGGGCAACACCATCAAAGACTTAAAGTATTTCCCTGAAACGCTCAAATTCCTGGTTGCATTCTTCCTATACAATGACGGCATCCAAACAGTCATTGCCATGGCCTCCACCTTTGCCACTGCTCCACTTCTGGCGGGAGGTCTTCAACTTGATTTGAGTACTTTGACACAGGTTATTCTCATCATTCAATTCGTTGCGTTCCTGGGAGCTTTGTTCTGGGGACGACTGGCAAGTTGGGTGGGGGCAAAGCAATCCGTTCTGATCAGTCTTGTCATTTGGGCAGGTGTGGTCTTTTACGCATATTTCGGCTTAAGAAGTGAAGCACGTGCGCTTGAATTCACTTTGCTTGGGGTTGTGATTGCCATTGTGCTGGGAGGCAGTCAGGCTATCAGCCGCAGTCTCTTCGCACAAATGATTCCCGATGGCCGGGAGGCGGAATTCTATTCCTTCTATGAAGTCAGCGATCGCGGCACTTCATGGACTGGCCCGTTGGTCTTTGGCCTGGCCAATCAACTCTTTGGCAGTCTGCGCTATGGCATAATCTCGTTGATTTTGTACTTCATCGCTGGCCTGCTTATATTGCCGTTCGTCAATGTTAAAAAAGCGATGGATGATGTGAAAAAGTATGACACGACGCAGTCATGAACAAAGACCGAGGCGCAACACCCCGGTCTTCTCAAAACCAACAACAAATTATTTGCGGCGAAGAAGGGAAAAGATTCCGCTGCCCAGACTGGCTTGAAATAAAGCCACGCTGACGGCAGGTAAATTGGAAGCACCGGGATAAGCCAAATAGCGGAGTGACCATTCCGGGTGGAATTTTTCTTTGAAAGCATGTAAGCCACGGAAGTTATACAAGCGCGAAATGTTGCGATAAATATAATGGAGTGCGCGTTCGATGGCCAGGTCTTCAGAGTGCTCCCCAACTCCCGACAGCGCACTCAACCCCAGATTGAATTTTGTATATCCGCTTTCTTTTGCCCATTGAAAAAGGGACACAAAGAGAAAATCCATCAAGCCAGATTCGACACTGGTGCGATGCCGCATCAAATCAACAGCCACCTCATTGGCTTGGAATTCTGTCACAATATTGGCAAAGGCTTCGATAAATCCTTCGCGGTCGCGGACCAGCAGGATGGGACAAGTGTTTAGGTAATTTTCATCAAACCATCCAAGCGAAAAGCGCATCTCCGAGGCACCGCGCGTGGAGAGCCACTCATTGCTGATCGTATTCAGCTCTCGCAACATACGCGGGGAATACGGAGGCTGGACCACATCATAATGATAACCAAAGCGGTCCATTTTATTGTAGCTGTTCCGCAAGGTCTTATTTTCACTACCATTCAATGTGAAAACCAACGTATCCACAATGGCTTCCTGGCCAAGTGCCAGAATATCGAAATCAAAAGATTTATACACTTCGATATGTAATGGTGCTACCTGATAGAACGCAGCCAACCAGTCATTCTCATCACACAGAGATTGAAATTCTTTTACGGAGGAAGAAACGTCCTCAACGGGTCCTATCGGATCACCAAGAGTCAAGGCGATACGATTCTCGACCACATAGGCAATCAAGGATCCACCAGAACTAAAGAAGCATTTCTTATCGTCAAGCAGAGTATAGCGAGCCAGTGAGGTGTGCCCGTATGTGCGAACGATCTCCCAGGCGTGCTGACTTTCATCTTCAGTGACAGGTCGACGATTCAACACCGGGCGTAAAAGCATGAACATTGCATAACTTAATGTCACCCCACCGACGATGTAAATCGAATACGCGAAATAACGGCCAAAACTGGTGATCGGCTGAAGACCCGGATCATAAAACTGGGTGAACATCACAATCGTTTGACGGAAGGCAGCCCAAAGTCCGAAGGTGAAGCGGAAGTGCCGGTCGAGAAGAAAGAATCCGATCACACCGTAGGCCAGTGTAAACAGAAGCGCGGCGAATAGCACCCGTAATCCCTGTTGGAGGGAGGGCGGGTCTGAGCGGGCGTGAAAGTGTGGGCGCAGATAGATCAGCAGACCAGCCAAGAGTGCGGCGAGGGAGGCCTCTTCATAATCCAAACCCTTGAAGAGATGCACCGGAATGGAAATCAGGAGCACACTGAGAGTCAGAATCCAGGCAATGCGTTTACGGCGCAAAAGACTGACCGACAATAGGAGCAAAGCAAAACCCGCCAGCGCCGCCGTCAAGTGTCCACCCCTGATGACTGAGAAAGGCGAATACTTCTCCAGCAAGCCAAGCCTGTATCTTAAAGAAGGGGTCACTGCCGAGAGAACGTTAAGGACTCCCATCGCAGCAGTGAGGACAGCGATCATCCGGACAAGATTTTCTTCAGAGAGGGTAAAGCGTGATTTCATCGCGGCCTCCCCATTTCGTTATGAATTACAACTTCGGCAGGACGATGGATTGTTGCTTCTGATATTTCCCTTTCTTATCGGCATACGAAATTTCGCATTCCTCGTCCGCTTCAAAGAATAAAACCTGAGCCAATCCTTCATTGGCGTAAATCTTGGCCGGCAAAGGCGTCGTATTGGAAATTTCCAAAGTCACGAAACCTTCCCATTCCGGCTCGAACGGCGTGACGTTGACGATTATCCCACAGCGTGCGTACGTGGATTTTCCCAGACAGACCGTCAGCACTTTGCGCGGGATACGAAAATATTCCACGGTGCGTGCCAGGGCAAATGAATTCGGCGGGATGATGCATACATCGCCGATGTAATCAACCATGGACTTCGTATCGAAGTTCTTTGGGTCTACCGTGGCGGAAAAGACATTCGTGAAAATCTTGAATTCATCCGCCACACGGACGTCATATCCATAGGACGAAACGCCATAGGATACGACTCCATTGCGGACCTGCTTCTCTTCAAATGGTTCGATCATTTTATGTTCTGTTGCCATCTTGCGGATCCAGTGATCAGGCTTGAGTCCCATAGTTTCTCTCCAAGTGATTTGATGAGGGTGCGTTCGCGCTCACTTCTATTTCACCACAAAAACAACCTCTGTTAATTTCCCTGATTCTACTTCAACCCAGCGTTCATAGATCTGATTATTGACCCTCAAAGCAATCCGATAATATCCCGCGCCCAGATCACCCAGCGCTGCGTTTTCATCTTCATTCGCCATGTTAAGCGGATAACTGACGCCATAATAAAACTGAACGACCGGACCGTTGCGGTCGAGATAATAACTGATCGTTAATTCTGCACGTCTAATAAACTGATGATTTTCGGTGAGGACAGAAACTGCCAGCGCACCAAAAGGTATTCCATTTTCATCGACTTTGGGGACCATCCATAGTTCGGGATTCAGTGTGGAAAAATAATCTTTTCCATCCTTTCCGCGGCGGACCTCAAAGTGGAGATGACTCCCGATTGCCACGCCGGTGCTCCCCACTTCACCGATCTTTTCTCCGACTTGTACTTCCCAGCCTGCCCCGACATCGACCTTCGAGAGATGTCCATATAAAGTAAATAGATCATTATCATGTTTGATGACGATCACATTTCCGTAAAAACTCGGCTGCGGACCATATTGAACTTTATTGTCTGGCCCGGCAAAGACAACCTGTCCTCGCCCGGCAGCATAGACCGGTGTGCCCGCGGGGTTCTCCATGTCGACGCCATGATGCGGATCGCGCGTCCCATTTTGCGTGGAACCGTAACGATAGGTGGGCTCCACCGTATCATTCCCCGGTGCGTGGATGGGTCGCTGCAAAATAAAGTGGCCCTCGACGATGCAAAAATCCACGTTGAAGGGATCACACGGAATTGGCGTGACGGTCGGTGAAGGGAAAACGGTGGCAGTGACGGTTGGCGCAAGAGTTGGCTTAACAGTGGGTTCAAGAGTCGCTATCAGTGGAGTCGGAGTGATCGCCGGCAGCGGCGCGGTCATGGTAGGTTGAATCGTCGGTGCGCATGCGGTGAGGAAAAAGAGGAGAATAAAAAAAATACAGTTCATAATAATTTGGACTCAGCCAGCATGGCTGTGGCGCCATGGCGACATTTGCTGGCGTCTTACAGGAGCAAGCGCCCCGATTCCAAAGTCAAATCCCGCCGCGGATCTCCATTGTCTGGTGGATTTCCTTTTCCAACGTGTCCGCTTTCGTCTCAAGTTCTTTTAACTCCTCCAGCATCTTCTCCCCCACCGATTTATCTTCGAGGGAATTGATATTGACCTTCACGTTATAACCTGAGGCCGTGAGCGCGGCGCGCGCCATGGCAAAACCAGAGGCGGTATCACTGATCGCGTTCAAGTTTCCTTCCTTCGCACACTTGGAAGCCAGTTCCATCACTTTGACCACGTCCTTCGCCACACGCAAGGGAACGCGCGCCGCGTTGACGGTCGCAACATGGATGGCGGCGTTGCGCTTGGTTTGATCTTCTTCCGTGGTCTTGGGAAGTCGGAAGGCGCCCATCACGGCCTCGAAGGCCGCGGAATCATCTTCCACTGCTTGAGTCAATTCTTTCCGCAGGTTCTCCGCCATCACGCGGATGGCTTGCATTTGCGCTTCGACCGCCGCGTATTTCTTTTTGCCGATGGTCAGGCCCGCAACCATCGCGATGAGTTCGGCGCCCATGGCGCCCGCGTAGGCACCCGCGGAACCACCGCCGGGAGTTGGGGTCGGGGAGGCTAACTCTTCTATAAAGGAAACAGGTTTCGGCTGCGGCGCAGAAGTGGAACCATCCAACAGGCGCGACTCCAAAATCTGAGCCTTGTCGAAGGCGTCCAATTGGGTATACCAGACCGCGGCATCCGTAAGCGCCTCCTGGGGAATCAAACCGATCAGTTCACTGTGATGGATGCCAACGCCATAACGCGCCGCTTCCCGCCGGACGACTTCCACAACGCGCGAAACGGGCGTTTCCCGATAGTTGGTGAGATTCATCGAGACCTGGGCGCGGCCTTCGACGAGCAGTCCCAAGGCCTTGACATAACGCAGCCCGCCCGAGGAATGCCGGATGGCTTTGGCGATTTTCCTGGCGATATCCACCTCAGCAGTGGTGAGATAAATATTGAAGGCGATCAACGGAGCCCGTGCGCCAATGACGGTCGCGCCCGCGGGGCCCAGTTTGGCGGGACCATAATCGGGTTTGCGTTCGGAATCCGACTCGATCTCGGACTTGAGTCCCTCGTACTGACCTTTGCGGATGTTCTCGAGATTGATGCGTTCGGGACGCGTCGCCGCCGCTTCATATAAATAGACCGGGATGTTGAGTTCGTTACCGACGCGTTCCCCCAGCCGCTGCGCCATGGCGATGCAGACTTCCATCGTGGCGTCCGAGAGCGGGACAAAGGGAATCACGTCCGTCGCACCGAGGCGCGGATGCGCGCCAGTGTGGTTGTTCAGGTCGATCAGCTCGGAGGCAGTCTGCACCGCGCGGAAGGCGGCTTCCTCGACCGCGAACGGCGGACCGGCGAAGGTCAGCACGGTGCGGTTGTGATCGAGGTCGGAGGAGCGGTCGAGCAGTTTGACTTCGCTGACCGATTGGATGGCAGCGACGATCTGGTCGATCACTTCCGGTCGCCGCGCTTCGGAAAAGTTGGGGATACATTCGATAAGTTGGGTCATAGGGGTCAGGAGGGTTTGTAAGTAAAGTTAGTTATTAATGTGTCAATTATAAAGGAGGATACAATGATATAGTAAAGAATTTCATTGCTATAATTACCTATTGATAATTCTTCGCCTCTGAGGTCGGCTGGATAAGACGCTTGCCTTCATCGTGCCAGAAATTGGCACTCTCAAAGCGAGAGATGCACGTTCAAGTCGTGTCGGATGCATATAAACAAAAGTTAGTTATGTCAATACTCACAATTGTCGAGAGCAAAGAGTGGAAAAAATTTAAGAGGTTGCTCGGTCAGACAAATCATTTTTTGATAACAATCCTTGTTGGGCTGGATGCTGTTGCTGACGGACGCTCGGGATGATTTTCGAGACACCGAAAGATCCGTTTTTCGTAAACTCCGTAAACTACGATAATATTACCCGGATATTCAACCCTTAGAAAGTCTGCTAGTAGAAGTCTCAATCGTACGGCGTAATCGCTTAGCTCATCACTTTGCCAATAGCCACGTTGCCAGTGAGATTGAAAAGGAACTCATTAACGACACAGATATTATTCGTCAAGAATATCGTGGGCTGGACATCCGTGCCTTGCTCATGAACATGCAGCTGAAGCACAAATCACCAACTTTCAAAGAGGTAGCAAGACTAATTACTGCAACACAGCGTCTCGTAGAAGGATTAGATAGCGTATTTCTCCGTCAACTGAACTTAAGACGTTATTTAGAAGATGCGTTGAGACTACACTTTACAGAAGATGATAGTGCGAGCCCGCGATGGCTTCAGTCACTATGGAGTAAAGATTCTGAAAAGCGAAGTAAATCCCTACGGGTTTTATCTGAAAGCTTTGGAATAATCATTGCAGATGAAACAATTTTAGGCAACTCCGCCCCTATCGACCTTTATGAAGAATACGGACACATGAGTTATAAAGAAGCCTTTGAATTGTTTATCCAAAAATAAAAAACTCACAACCGTATTGTAACGAGGGATTTCGTTTGAACTTGAAACATCGATCGCTAAAACTCGTACACCACACCTGTTAATTCTTCAGAGACTTGCCAGAGACGCTTTGCCAGCGCTTCATCATAGGATTTGTCATTGGACATTACCTTGGCAGGATAGCCGCGCATTCCGCCTTGCGGGCCGATATAGTCACATCCGTTGACATCCGCGGCGGCTGCGGCGTACAACGTGGGCAATGCGCCCATGTCCTGTCCCTGTGCAAGGATTGTATTGCTGATCTTCATCATCCAAAGTTTGATGGCAGAGCCCTCCATTTGCGGACCTGCCGCTTGTAGCTTGGTGGCGGCATAGCCGGGATGGCATCCCACGCTGATGAGGGAACTACCCGTGGCCGAAAGTCGGCGTTGCAATTCATAAGCGAACAATAAATTCGCCAGCTTGCTCTGCGCATACGCGCCCCAACGGTCATATTTCTTTTCCCATTGCAGATCATCGAAGTGAATGTCACCCCTAACATGTGCACCGCTGCTGACGGTTACAATTCGCGCATGAGGAGTCGCCCTCAAGATGGGCAACAACGAACCGGTGAGCGCAAAATGTCCGAGGTGATTGGTACCGAAATGTATTTCAAATTCATCCACGGTTTTACGTTGCGGCAATGCCATCACACCGGCATTATTAATGAGAATATCCAAACGCTTGTATTTCGCCAGAAATGCCTGGGCAAAATTTCGCACGCTTTTCAAATCTGCCAGATCGAGTTCCATGACTACAACCTCTGCCTGTGGATATTTCTCACGGATGCCACTTGCCGCCGCTTCACCCTTATCCAAACTTCGTGTTGTCAGCACGACCTGCGCATTTTTACCTGCCAACGCCAGCGCGGCTTCATATCCAATTCCACTATTTCCGCCAGTGACGATAACCACCCGTCCTTGTTGATCGGGAATGTCTTGTACAGTCCATTGTTTATCCATACGTATGCTCCAATTTTTTCTACATTTAGTATAAAACCATTAGCTGTCCGGTTTGACGACTCATGCAAATCTCTTACACTCTTTCATGATTACAGTAATTTCCCCGTATAATCCACACTATGGAAAAATCCCGACTTGAAGCCTTCAGCGATGGTGTGTTTTCGATCGTCATCACGTTGTTGATCCTCGATATTCGTTTTCCCGAAGTGGATTACAGTCAATTTTGGGGGACGCTGGCTTCACTGGTACCGCGCATCCTGGCCTACGTGATGAGCTTTATCATCATCGGGTTGTATTGGGTGGTGCATCACAATTCCATGCATGCCATCAGAAAAACAGATCGTGGTTTCCTCTGGTTGAACATCCTGCTCTTGTTGTGCGTGAGTTTCATCCCCTTCCCCACTTCTTTGTTGGGTCGTTTTCCTTTTCAGGCGGGCCCGATCATGATTTATGGCGTCACCTTGATCATCTCCAATGTTGTTGGATACATCATGCTGGTCTATGTGGACCGCCATCCACAATTGGCTGTCCCTGACTTTAGCAAAAAATATTTGCGCAGTCATATACCAAACTATATCGTGGTCAATGTTTTGTATCTCTGTGCGATTTTGTTGGCGCATCCGCTTCCACTGGCGAGTTATGTCATCTACATCGCTGTGGTCGTATTCTTGATCGTCTTCCTTCCCAAAGTAGATGATGGCATCAATTTCAAGTAAAAATGAACCAAACACAATCTGACCAAAACCTTGATCACTTGATTAATGTTTATCGAACTTCGGAGGCAGACCGCTTCGCTCTTTTTCTTGGCGCAGGTGTGAACGGAGGAGAATGGGCCAGGGAACATCCAGCCTGTTTTAGCTGGCCGAAGTTGCTCAAAGAAGTAGCCGGACATTTCCATCAGCAAAACGTGATAGACATCATTCTTGAAGAGAGCCGCGATGACTGGGTCAAAGCGGGGACAAGCCTCTTTGGCGAACAGAACCGGGAAGCCGTACTGGATCAAATAGATCATGCAATTTACAGAGACACGTTTACTCACCCTGAAAAGAGAACGGAGATGGCCGCCAAACACAAAGTTCTCGAGTGGAAAGTATTCCGAAATATGGAGACCCTGCGCGCGGTCGTGGCATTCTCCGCGGCAATCAATAAGACAACAAAGAAATACAGCACGAGACGAAACCCAAAAGTGGGCCGTGTGTTGACCACAAACTATGATTTCTTTTTTGGTGCAGCCTGGCCGCGTTACACATCCATGAAGGAATCATGGTGGCCACGCACAGGCAAGTCAAAATCCACTGATCACGGCAGCGCACATCCGATCATATATCTGCACGGATACCTGCCTTACTCTCAAAAAGGGGGCCGTGATCTGATCCTTATCGAAGCTGACTATCGGCGCACCTATCCCCCAACAGAAGAAAATGCAGGCTTTGCATTCTATGAACTGGAGGATGCCATCGAAAGTTGCCATCTGATTTTTGTCGGATTTTCCTTTGCCGACCAGGAAGTTAGCAAAGTGCTAAAGAATTCGAATTCTTCCAGAACTCACTTTGCGTTCTTCCATCAGGATGAATTCAAGGCCATGGAAGCGGCTGGACAGGCTGACGTCCTTCCAATTACAGTGAATGAGTGGCCAGAACTGCCCGAAAAACTTTCCCAGGTATATTGCGCGGGGCTATCACAGAGGGAACTGGAACGTACAAACGTATCCAGAACAGATTATTGGTCGAGATTATTAGAGAGGCAGGAGCCACGAAAATAAGCCATTAAGAACTACGTGAGCTCTTCCAAAAACAACAGCTTGAGATACGCAAGATCCTTTTCCGCAAGCCCCAACCCAACGTGAACATAATTCTCGATCGAACCGTACTTATGCTCAAGCGCTTCGAAGGCCGTAGCCAGATGGGAGCTGCGCACCCCCAGAAACCCCTTCACGATTCCTGCGAATCTTTTTCCCTTGATCAATTGCAGCGGAGCCGGGTCCCATTTGTGAGCAGATAAATAATATTGATTGGAAAGCAGGTAATCTTCCATTACAACTTTCTGCAGAACGCCCAGCATCCGCAGGAGAATGGCGGCAGCAAAGCCAGTACGGTCCTTCCCCGCCGCACAATGGAAGAGCGCAGGGCGTCCATTAGCCGAGAACAATTCCTGAATAAAGCTCTGCATCTGTGGGGTGAAGCGCGTCCCCAGTTCAATATTTGTCTGGATCATGTAATGCGCAGGATCAACATTTGGAAAATTCTCTTTTACAAACTGCTCACAGGCATCGCGCCAGATCTCGGTGCTGCTATCCAGGATCGGATTACGGACGGTTCGGATGCCCAGCGCCGCTGGAAGGTGATCGGGCTGATCGGCGATCTCATGCTCGGCGCGAAAATCGATGATTCGATCCAGAGATAGCTCGGCCAGGTGCTCGAGGTCGGCATTGGTCAATTTATGCAAGCTGTCGGAACGCTAGAGTATGGCCCAGCGCATCGTTCTCCCATCTGCGGTTTGATATCCGCCCAGGTCGCGAAATTTCCTGGCGCCGGAAAAAGACAATCGGCGCTGCCTGGTTTGCGAATACCCTTCAACTGCTTCCCTTTCGAGATAGATTTGATCTAACATTGCTTCTCTCGTATCGCCATATGGAAAAGTATATTATTCACCCTGAAAATTGGATTAACAACTCGTTATCTCAACGTAAGCATTCCCTTAATATCCCGAGAAGTACAGCCTCAAACAACAAACGAGCGCTTCCATGCACCCTGCAAGTGATTCCCGTCCTCCATCCTGATCCAGATAGGAGTCATTCTCAATCACGGTTTCGCCAGGCTTTATCAGGTCGGCGCGTGAAAACACATGATACAATACGAGCATGGGCAGGGGTGTCAATACGCAGATTATCTGTTTCATTCAATTTAAGAAGAGAAAGAATTAACATGCATCAAATCATGACCATCGCAATTATTAGTGACCGCGGTGCCGCAAGTGGCGAGATCGTGGTCGCGGCTTCCACCATATTGACCATGACCTACCTGACCGTAAAACCGGTATCGACCTACCACGCCTGCCGGGATGAATTCATCAATGCCTGCCGGGCAATGATCCCCAATGCGACGCCCAAAAAATACGCGGCGAAAATCGCAAACCCGGCCTCAGTGGACGCCGAATACGCAGATTTCTGGCTGGCATTCGACGCGCAGGGTGAGAAACTGGCAAGGCAAATCATTCAAACTTCAGGGAAACCGGTTGACAATGGAAATTATGATTTTCCCGGGATGGTTCATTTGTTAGAACCGACGGTTCCCGATCCCCCGGAGGATGGTGATATCAAATCGTGGATCAGCATCCTCGCCGATCAACTCGCGCCCTGGCGGGAAAAGATCAAAAAGATGCATTTGGAATATTCATGAACGAAATTAACCTACCCAGATTCTTGAGGAATTTTCGTTTTGACTTATGCCTGCTGGCATATATATGACCGCTCAGAAGAATAAAGGCAGTACCGCAAAAGTTACTGTTGAGTTGAAGAAAAAGGGTTCTCATGGCAAACTACCTTTTGGTGAGAAAGGAGCAAGCCATGAGAACCCAACGGATATTGTACTCGGGAACAGGGGTGATCTAGCCCTGTGAATTGGAGCGTTGTCCAGGTTGTGATGGGGATATGCAGACCGCCAATACCAGTAAATATAAAACCGTGCAAACGATGCCTGAAGTACTGCGGATCGGGCAACGGACGAAGCACTGTATCAATCCGGAATGTGAGGTGTGCGCTGAGATCTGGGGTTCGATGCAATGGAGGCAGCTTGCGCCGCCGGGATGTACGTATGGGTATGATGTGATTGCGCAGATTGGATGGCAGCGGCAGACATTGCAACAACCCTTTGCGGTGATCCACGAGATGTTGCAGCCCCGGGTTGAGATCAGTGAAGCACAAGTGCGTGTCTTGTATCACGAGCGCTACCTGCCCTTGCTGGCCTGCCATGAACGGCAGCACACAGAGCAATTGGAAAGGATAGCTCAGCAGGTCGGATTACTTCTCACGTTTGATGGTTTGGCTCCCGAAGGAGGTGAACCGCAACTGTGGATCGTACGGGAATTGTTGAGTGGGATGAGCCTGCGCAGTGGTTGGATGAGCCAACAGGATCAAACCGCATTTGTGAATTTTCTGCGGCCGATCGCCGATCTAGGACTGCGAGTGCGGGCGATCCTGAGCGACAAGCAGTCTGGTCTCCTGCCTGCCGTGGCAGAGGTCTTCCCCGAAGCTCCTCATGCGTTTTGCCAGATGCATTATCTGCAAAACGTAGCTCTGCCATTGGCGGAAGCGGGTGAAGCTTTGAAAGTGCGGGTGCGGCAGGAAATTCGGGAAAGTCTGGGAGAATGGATTCGCCAGGAAAAAGAAGAACAGCCCGGTGTTTTGACGGTTACCGGGATGTTGCCTTCGTTGCTGGAGGAACAGCCCGCGGCCCTCCCATCTGCAACGGAAGAAAACTTCACAACAGTACGCGATGCGATCATTCAGGATCTTTGCCGACGGATACGCTATTTGTTGACTTTGAAAGCACGCCCGCCTTTTCGCCTGGCCGGTCTGGAGATGGTGGCACGCTTAACCGAGGTCGAGCACCGCCTGGAGCACCTGATCGCACACCAGACCACACCGCCCTTGTTGACCCTCTACCAGCGGCTCCAGTCCATCCTGCATTCGGTTCAGGCCTCCCACAACTTGCTCAGCGAGGCAGCTGCATGGTTGAAACAGATTGCCCATCTGCTTGAGCCCGATGGGAAACCACCTCGTTCGGGTCAGCAGGTTCGCCAGGAATTGTTCGCTTTTCTGCAGGAAATCCAAGTCACCCCTACCCCCGATCCCTTTCTACGCCGCACGCTCAACGCCAATCTCAAAACCACTCTCCGGTATGCCTCCGGCTTATTTCACTGTTACGATATCCCTGATTTGCCACGCACCAATAACGACCGCGAAAGCGAATTTCGCGACCTGCATCGCCGCCCGCTTCGCACGACCGGCCTAAAGGTCTCACCCGCCGCATCGCATCCTCCAGCGCGAAGGCGCCTGGGAACTGATCCCTCTTCTCAACTCACTACAGGCCACTATTCAGGCGGTCTCCCAGGTGTCCCCGCATGATTTCCATCGCGAGCGGTTGCGACTGCTATTGCATCGTAACCGTTTCAAATTCCATACCCGTTCTGCCAGGCTTTCTCAACTTCAACTCCTGCACTTGGAACAACGTTGGCTTGCCTTGCCTGCAGATACTTCTTAGAGTAAGTTTTGCGGTACTGCGAATAAAGCTCAGCAGGGGGCGGCAAATGAATCCCCTCCGTAATGCAATTCGTGAATACTATTTTTATCATAATAGGGTAAAATCTCACAAATTCTGGGGTGCATTCAGCCCTAAGAAACATAGGGATACGCATGGCGCATGAAAGCAATCCCAAGCAACTCAGCTTGACCGATCTTGCTGATCTTTGCGCGCAAGAGACTGAACGTTTTTTCAAACGCCAAATTCATGATCCTGCGTATTGCTTTGAGTTGTTCCGCAGGGCAATCCGCGAAGACGATCAATACGCGTGGGAGTTAATTTACAACCAATATGAGTCGCTGGTAGCCGGCTGGGTTAAGCAGCACCAGAGCCTTGTTGCCACTGGGGAGGATGTGCAATATTTTGTCATAGGCGCATTCGGAAAAATTTCAAAAATTCTGACAGCAGAAAAATTTAACAGGTTTTCAGATCTCCAGTCACTATTGTATTATCTGAAGATGTGTGTTCATAGTGTAATCACTGACTATAACCGCGTGGTGCAGCGCACTAATCAAAACATTTCTTTCGAGGAAGTAAAGACACAGGTGCAGTCGCCTGAACCCGCCATCGAGGATGAGGTATCCGAGCGCGTGGATAGCCAGACCTTTTGGGTGTGGATCAGTGAGAAGCTACATGATGAAAAGGAGCGAATTGTTGTTCAGGGTGTGTTTGTTTTGGATCTTAAACCACGCGAGCTTTGCGATCATTACGAGCATCTGTTTACGGATGTAAACGAAGTATACCGGATCAAGCAGAACATTCTGGCACGCCTACGCCGGGATTCTGAGTTCCGTAGGTTTTTTGGCGGAGACGATTAAAAAACGCCATTTTCATCGTTTATGTAGTTAGAAAGTCAAGGTATCTATGAAAGGTATCTATGAATTGTATCTCACCACCAGGGCCAGAGGATCATCAACTACTGGCTTATCTGGACAGTGAACCTGATCCGGAAACGAAGCTTCACCTTCAAGAGTGTGCTTTCTGCCGGGAAAGAGCCCAAACTCTGGCTCACGTGCAGGATGTTTTAGCCTCTCGTTTATACCGGCTAACTTGTCCATCAGCCACGGATTTGGGAGAGTTTTACCTCCGTATGTTACCGCCTGCTCAAATGTTGATTGTTTCACAGCATCTGCGAGCGTGTCCACATTGTACGCATGAGATCCTTCAGCTAAAGGAATTCCTGAGCGATCTTGCAGTGGATCAGGAAAGGAATTTGCTTGAGCAAGCCAAAGTATTTATTGCCCGTTTGGTTGAAGGAAGAAACAAAACTAGTACAGCGGGTGAAATGCCTTTTGCGCTTCGGGGTGAAGGAAGAGAGCCCCTTACCTTCGAAGTCGACGGCATGATCATTGTGATCGATGTTCAATCATTGGCCGAAAACAACCTGACCATTCTTGGTCAGGTTGCGGCCGATAACCAGGATGAGTGGACAGGAGCATTGGTGAGATGGCATCAAGATCATTTACTGGATTTATCGACCACCATAGATGATCTGGGTGCGTTTCATTGTGAGGATATCCTGCCAGGTTCCATAGATTTACAAATTGTGGCCAGGAATGGCACTGTAGCAGTTGTGCCGACATTTGAAGTTTCCAGCTAGTCAAAACAAGGAATGATTAATGGAAGAAATTGAGGTCAACCTCGAGCAGTTTACGGGAGACCAGGTTTCTCCACAGGTTCTATCCAAACCTCTGCCCGATGGGCTTGCATGGGAAATCATCGATCATCTCAAACGGGAAGCTGATCGACAGTGGGCTACCGACGCAAAACGCTCCCTTGAATTCGCTAATCGCATTATTACCATAGGTAACGCACGCAATGATACAGCACAGGCAGCTCTGGGCTGGATGGCCCGCGGTGATGCTTTGAGATTTTCAGGTCAGATGGAGGAATCCTGGAACACACTTGAACAGGCAGGAAACATGTTTGAGGCTGTTGGAAATGAATTAGGCTGGGCCAGAACGCGGATTGGCCGACTCTACCTGGCTGTGAAACTCAATCATGTTGAAGAAACTCTTCTGGATGGAAAACAAGCCCGAAAAATCTTCAAGCAGCATGGCGAATACGAGTTAATGGTGCGACTGAATACCGCTCGCGCGGTCGTTTATGGATCCTTGGGTAGCAAGCACCGGTCGCTACGCCTGTTTTATTCGGCGCTTGTCATGGCCAAATCGTTAGGCAAAGCCGGTCAACAGCACCTGGGTTTGTTGTATATGAATATTGGTGTCACCTATGAAGGATTGGGAGACTTTTCCCAGGCGTTGTCATATTATGAACATGCTCAATCGGTTTTTAATGCCCGGAATGAAATCCGAAATATTGCGCTCACCGATCTGAACGTTGCCTATATTGCGCAAGCACAAGGGCATTACCGTAACTCTCTTCATCTTTTGCATAGCCTCCTGGAGCGGGGTATCGAACAATTTCCCATGGAATATCTCGCGATCAAGCGGGATATGACTGAATGTTATCTAAACCTTAATCGCTATAGAGAAGCCCGTGATATGGCTCGGGAGGTCATCTCCGGCTATCGAGATCGTAACGCGGCTTACGAGACGGGCCGCGGATTGCTACACCTTGCGACAGCAGAAGCTGAACTGGGCAATTTTTTGGCGGCGCACGCTGCTCTGGAGGAAGCCGAACAGATTTTCGTGGCTTTGGGAGCAACTTCCTGGCGCGCGACTATCCACCTCAGACGAGGTCGAAATCATCTTGAAGCAAGGGAACTTAACAGGCGCATATCAAGAGGCTTTGTCTGCCACTGCAGACTTCGAATCGGTTGGACAAAAAGTTAATTGGGCAGCAGCTCTTTTGCTCCAGGGTGAGGTATTGTTCGCCCGGAAAGATTTTGGCGCTGCAACCAGGGTAGCCGCCAAAACATTAAGTGTTGCCCAACAGCACAATGTGCCATCCTTGCGCTATATCAGCCATTTGCTGCTTGGGAAAATCGCGGAGAACCAGCATAACACCATACGTGCAACCCACAGATATCAGGCCGCCGCATCGACCATCGAACGCGTCCAACGAGGCTTGACCATCACCCTGCGCCCAGGCTTTCTGGAAGATAAAGTGGAGGCTTCGCGCGCGCTGACCGCTCTGTACCTGCGAAGCGGACAAGCTGAGAGAGCCTTCGAGAGCGTCGAGAATTCCAAATCCCAGGTATTGCTTGGTTATCTCTTAAATCGGGAGTATCTACATTGGGCCCAGGATACCACCCAGACTCGTTCGCTTATTGATGAGCTAAGTAAGTTGCGGGCTGAGCACCAATGGTTTTATCGCCTGGCACATACCCAACCTGGCCAGCCCGGAGGCAAAAGTTCAATCCCTCCCGAGCGAGCGCTCGTCGAGCTCGCAACTCGTGAGCGGCGTATGCGGGCAATTACCGAACAACTATATCTTCATAACGGCAATGATCAGCAACTGAACCGGGTTCCCCGAACATGCCTGCACGATATTCAAAAGGCATTGAATGATGGAAGCCTATTGATTGAGCTCTACAACGACGGCGTGAGTTTATGGGCTTTCGTTCTGGATCAGTTGTCACTTGAAACCCACCGCCTGCCCCTGGCAATCGGGACCCTGAATCAACTGCTGGTGCAACTGCAAACGAACGTACGTGCTGTACTCGGCCTGCCATCGAACTCGCCAGCACATCGTCACCTGACCCAGCTGGCAAAACGTATGCTGCAGCGATTATATTCACTACTCATCGAACCATTGTCTCTTGAAACACATGCTCCCCAACGCCTTGTGATTGTGCCTTATGGTTCATTGCATTCGCTTCCCTTCCATTTGCTATATGATGGTTCACAATACCTGATCGAAAAGTATGAGGTTGTCATTGTGCCGACAGCCAGTCTCGTGCCTCGTACCGTATCCAAGCGGAAACCCGGGGCACTGATTCTGGCTCACTCTTATGAGAATAGATTACCCAACACCCTGAAAGAAGCGCAGCTGATTCAACATCTATTCGGTGGTGAACTCTATGCAGAGGAGGCAGCCAACCGCAAAGTATTGCAGGCGCCACCCTCGCAGATTTTGCACATCGCCGCACATGGCCAACATCGCCTGGATGAGCCTGACCTATCGTACTTGCATCTTGGCGATGGTCAACTGTATGCTGATGACTTGCTGCAGCAAGACCTAAGCTATGAGTTGGTCACTCTGAGCGGATGTGAAACGGGCCGCGCCACTGTGGCCGCAAGTGATGAACTCATCGGACTTGGGCGCGGGTTTTTGTATGGTGGCGCCGGGGCACTGGTGGTTAGTCAGTGGCGAATTGCGGATGAAGCAACCTTCAACTTTATGAAACACATGTATGGTGCTTTATATGGTGGTAAAAGGTCCAAAGCTGCCGCGCTAAAAGATGCCCAGCGGTCCCTTATCGCCGAAAACCCACAGGCTCATCCCGCCCTATGGGGTTCGTTTCAACTCATTGGTAATGCCGAACCCCTCTCTACAACCATTGAGTGAATGAAAGATAGCAAAGGAGAAGAAAATGAGCACCAAAAAGGAACCTTACACATACTTCCAGCCGGGTGAGATATTTTTTTTCATCAGCCAGGAACGCGATGAGCCCATCAACCCCAAAGCCTTGGACCCTGAGACCAATCAGTTGATCTATGCAATAGAAAAAGCTCGCGAACCTGATGAGTCGTTTGCTTCTGAAAATAGCGACGTATATGATGATAAAGATGGCAATAGTGCCGCGGAGGATAATGTGCCATACGATACCAAAATCGAGACATTGATCGACTGGAGTAATGGGATAGCGAAAGCAATAAATTCCAACCTGACTATTTCACGCGTCAAACAAAGAGAAATTCATTTTCCAGGTATGCTTGGGGAAGCGCAGCCAATAAACGCGACCCAGGATTCGCAGGCCGGAAAGAAAAATCATCCACCAAAAGCAAGGCGGCACGGTGCTTTTTCCCTGATTCCGGCAGAAGTACGGCTGGATGGGGATCCTCAGGGAAACCCAAATGGATATGTTCAAACTTCCGAGCTGGCAAATTTGGTGATCGGACTCGATGATGCCCGAAAAGACCAGCCCCTCGAGACAAATGGGATCACGCTTCAAGCGGTCTCGCCCAATTGGTTATCAACTCCTTGTTCCGAGTACGGCGGTGGAGGCGGGCCCGGCGGCATCCCGCAACCTTACTCGGGCACTCCTGAGAACCTGCATCCTTTCGATCTGTCACACAAGGCCCATCTTCAAGCAGCGCTTGGCAGGGAAGGGAAGGGAGTCAAGGTGGCGATTCTCGACACGGCTCCGTGCCTGCACGATCTGGCAGATGTCTACGAACGCTATCACAAGGTCACCCCCGAAAATCAAGGGGAACATCATCCATTGATTGAAAGCTTGCTCAGGCCGCAGGGGCCCCTGGTGGTACACCCGGCCACCTATGAAGAACTGCTGAGGATGCGAGCTGTTCATTTGAGAGACCATAACTATGTAATGGCTGATCACGGTCTATTCGTAGCCGGAATAATTCACAGTCTTGCACCACAAGCCGAAATCCATCTTTATGAAGTGCTGAATCCTCAGGGAGTAGGTGATTTATTAAGTATTGCTCATGGACTTTGGAGAGTATTTAATCGCTTCTCGAAAGAACCGCTCGTAATCAACGCCAGTTTGGTGTTGAAAATCCCACGCATCAACCATCCCATACCTGACTTCGATCCCGCTCTTATGGCCAAAATTGTCAAGGATTGGGAGAACCATAAAAAAGATGACGGTATGGAATGGTTAACCCCTGACTTGCTGAGTAAAGAGGGCGAAGAGTGGCTTGCTCGCCAGGGAGCAGCAATTGAATGGATTTGCGATCATATTTTCTCCCGGGACTCCCGGGTGATAGCCGCGGCGGGTAATGACTGGAAACGTGAAGAATCCCCTCCAAGGCCGCATCCGGGCCTCCCGGCCGGTTTTGACAGCGTTCTGGGAATTGGAGCCCTTCCGAAAAACGCGCTCCCTGATACAGCAACAGGCCTATATCCAGTAAGTAGTTATTCAAACCTTTCGGATGAGCCAGAACCTGGAACGGCGAAAAACGAAATCGGCGTTACCACCTTCGGTGGAGAGGCTGGAGAAGGGCACGGGGTACTTGGGCTTTATATCGGCGAATTTCCGGATATGAAGTACAGACTGGAGCAATACACGCTCTGGCTCCGCCCCATTATGTGGGTCATCTTCACCATACTGTGGGGGAATTGTATTCGCCCGAAGAATAAAAGTCATTGGGCGTGGTGGTGCGGGACCTCATTTGCCACCCCAATCATTGCAGGGCTGACAGCGGCTGTGCTCAGTGATCTCAATCAACCAACTCACCGTGCTAGCACGCAAGAGGCAATCGATAAAATGTACGAATTGGATGGCATTGCATTAGCTCTGACACCCGATCAGGAAGATGGCGTGGAAAGGGTAAATCAATTGTGATATAACCGCTTGGCGAAATATACAAGCCCACAGCCTCTATTTAATCGCCTGCCCCTGGCATCCTGCCAGGGGCTTATTTATTCTTAATGCTTGAAATTTAACTCATCATGCGTTTAAGAGGTAAACGCAATTGATCAAACCAGAGAAGGAGGCTGCTCATGACCATTGATGCATTGGCTGTATTAGTTGTGGAAATTCTTGGCAAATATATTGTTGACGAGGGCGCAACCCTGGTCAAAGAGGTTGGTGAGTTTGCGGCTCAGGCTGCGTCTCAACTCGCCGAGTTCGTGATGAGGCGATTGAAAGATGATCCAACTCATGCAAGGAATGCCGCTCATTTCGAAAAGAATCCGGATGGCTATCAGATTCCCATGGCTGATGCGATCGCCGAAAAAGCAGAATCCGACCCGAACTTTGCTGCCCAACTGTCAACCTTCCTGGTTGAATACAAGAAGGCCGCCAGTCAAAGTGCATTCAGTCCGAATGTGAGGTCAAATGTGATGGCCACCCGGGGAGGTGTCGCGGTTGGTGAAGGTGGTGTAGCAGTTGCGGGGGATGTAAAAGGCGGTATCCACATCCGTAACACGCAGAGCAGCTACCCGTCCGAAGGAGGCGGTCCATGAAAGAATTGATCACATCAAATAAAATTGATTCTGACTTAGGTGGTCACGTCGAATCTGGCATGGTTGCAGTTCAGGAGAATTTAAGCGTTGGCGCGGGGGGAGTGTTTGTCCAGGGTAACGTTGAAGGCGATATTCAGATCGTCAACAAGAAGATAGAAGTGAATGCTGATCACGGAGCAATCGTAAATATCTATGATGCCCCGCCTCGGGTCCAAAAACGCGGTGCGGTGCCGCGGCCGACGCGTCCACTGCGAGGATTCGTTAATCGCACCAACGAATTGAAACGCTTGGAGCATATCATCGCGGCAGGTGAGGTGGCAACAATACAAGGTATGGATGGCATTGGCAAGTCAGCATTGCTCAAGCAGGCTGTAAACAGCGGAGCGGTCCGAACTCTTCCTGATGGTGTCCTGTTTATGGAGGGGATTGATGAACAAGGACAGAGGTTGGGGATGGAAGACGTGATCCAGCGTCTGTTCGATAAATCATTCGAGATCCCAGCCACACCTTAAGGTCAACTTCGATATCGCCCAAACCTATCTGAGTAACCTCAAGCCACTGGTTGTTTTGAACGGACTGGATCTTCCAACCATTTCACTTTCCCGAATGCCGGATCTATTCCCACAGGGGGCAATACTGATCGAATCCAAGCAATCGCTGGATGATGACATCAGTGAAGAAGTCAGGCTGGGCGCCCTACCGAGAAACGAAGCGATGGAGTTGCTGGCAACCAAGGCGGATCTCGCACGAGCGGATGAAAGGGGATTACTCCTTGATTCAATTTGCGCACTTCTGGCTGACGTACCGTTGGCGATTGTCATTACTGCCCGCACCATCCGCGAAAACAGTCTTTCACTGATGCGCGCTCACCAAATACTCAATTCGATCAAACCCGTATCTACCGAAGCCGGGCAAATCGGGATCGAACGAGCGTTTGCACTGGCTCATTCGACATTGACTGATCTTGAACGACAATGGCTGGCCGCGGCAGCTCTCGCACCGGGCATCTCGATTGACCCGCAATTTCTCCATCAAATGGCAGGAGATGAAGCGCTTGCAGAGCATACTCAGAAACGCTTGCAGGCGATGGGATTGCTTACTGCCAACAATCCACGCTTGCGTATTGACCCGGGTATCCGTGCTCTTGCCCGCAGTGGCGCAGATGAAATCTCCCTTCGAGAACAGTTCCTCAACTTTCTTGAGAACATGCTCCGGAAGCATTCCCTGGATTGGGAATATTGCACAGATGAACTAGGCAATATTTTGGGTATGATCAGTTGGGCCGCAGGACAACGACGCTGGAGTGATGTAATTGCGCTGGGCCGCGCGATTGATCCATATCTCATATTGCACGGCCTGTGGGATGCCTGGCACGAGGTGATTGAGAATGTGCTGCAGTCTGCACGCCAGCTTGGCAATCGCGCTGAAGCGGCCTGGTCATTTCACCAACTTGGCTCGCATGCCATTGGAATCGGGTCGAATGGTCAAGCCGTTGATTTTCTACAGCAAGCGCTTAGTTTACGCGGCCAGCTTGGTGACACGGTTGGGATGGCCTATACCCAGCACAACCTGGATCTGCTGATCCCGCCTCCACCACCAAGCAACAATAACCGCCAGCCGCCCGACAGACCGACCGGCAAGCCCTCTATATCGAACAAGGCTTTCAACCTGGTTTTGAAGACCCTCGTGATCGGAACTGCGATGGCGGTCAGTGGGTATTTCGCAGTCAATGCACTTTACTCGCGAATTCTTCCAAGTTCCTCCGTGCCTGCATCTGAATTGATTTTGCCTGTTACAGGATCGACAGCCAGGAGCCCAACGGCAACACGAATTTCTTTGGCCACTGAGACTCGCACTATGACACCCACCAACATACCAACGAAAACGCCAACCCAAACACCCACGAATTCTCCTACGATGAGCTTTACACCCTCTCCCACATCAGAGCCATCCAACATGGGAAATCCACAACTTTCAACGAATGCGATTTATTACAGAGGCACGAGTTGCGATCCAAATCGTATTACGATTCGAGTCGCAGCCAAGCACCCCGCTGGTATCAAGGTTGTGGTCTTCTTTCACAGAATGCACGAGATTGATACTGGAAGGGACAGCGGTTGGTCCGAGGGGTTTTCGATGAATACGCCGGGCGGAGGCGTTTACGCTCTTTCCGTAAATGGAGACTCTCTGATCGGAAATAGTGGATTTACAACGCAAGTGTCTGTAAGTTATCAGTTCGTCATACAGACCCAAAATGGAGAGTTGCTACGTTCCAAGGTTTATCAGGATTTGTCGCTTTTGCCTTGTGGCAGCAGCAGGCCTCCTCGTCCGCCCATTACCATCTCCCCAACAGTAACCATCGCACCGCCGCCGATAACGATAACGCCAAGAATTATCATCAAATAGCAGAGCTCAAACCGAAATATGTCTGCTCAGTCTACAGCGGCCTCTGATCGAAATCAGAGGTCGCAGCTGTTTGGGTGCTTAAAAATTAGCTGGCAGTTCGTTTAAGGGAATAGGAATGGATGCTGGTGTGCTGCGGACTTGTGCGCATCATTCCAGTACGGCCTCAGGTTATGAATGGAGCAACTATGGAACAACTGAATCAAAGCAATGGCAATGATCGTGGTGCTACGTCAGAGAGGGCGATACCCAGCCGGATTAACGTTCTCATGACACCCGCAATTCAAACTCGTCAGATTCCCAATCTGAATGGATACCGAACCATTGAAAACAATCTGCCAGAGGATACCCTGCAAACCAAAGCCGGCGTACGAGCTTGCAAAGTATATCGGCGCAGCTATCAGGAGGCGATGGATCATTTAAAGCGGGCAGACCGCGACCTTGGCGAGACGGTGGCCGTGATTGCCGCCTCACTCACTACAGTGACAGCTGTTGAGGCCGTCATTAACATTGCACATGACAAAATTCAGCTATCCAGGGAATTTCTACTCGTCACATTTGACGCCTATATTGCCGCTTTTCTGCTAATCCTCTTGTGGGGTACATTACGTAGCATGAAGGCAATTCACCGCCGGACACAGGCTGAACAGGATGTAGATCAAGCCAAGAAGGGCATCTTTGAGTTTTGTCCCGGAGATCAATGGCCCAAAACTGAGGACTAGAGATAACCAATGCTGAAAAATAAAAGGATCTGCTTTCAACTCACGTTGCGTCGCACGATTGGAATAATCCTGACCGCCGCAAGCACCATAAATTTGCTTATCATCGGTGCCGTATTTGCGGTCTCTCCCGCATTGACTCCTGAGTCGACTGCTTCAAGTTCCACATTGATATCGGTCCATTCTTCATTAGCTGCGACCGCTGAGTTCACCGCAACTCTTTTTCCTGGTGATACCCCCATACAAACAGCCAGCCTTCTGCCCACCTATACATTTACATCGACTAACACAATTACACAAGCACCCAGGCTCACGCCCACTTACACGATTGCACCAACCTCTACATTGACTCTCTCACCGAGTCCAACGCCCTGCACTCCGCACTATTCCTGGCCAATTTACCGGGTACGGCGCGGCGATACCCTTTCATATTTGGCGGTTGCCACAGCTTCTACCGTAAAGGAAATCATGCTGGCCAATTGTCTGCCTAACGACCGGATCGATGCCGGACAATTTCTATACGTACCCCGTCTGCCAATCGAAACTCCAACAGCTACCCCAACCGAGATCCCGGTAACCTGCATCGAGTTTGAGGATCTGAAACCAGGCACAGCTCATAAAACTGGAGAAACCTTCACGGCTTCTGGAATCTATATCACTGTCGGACCATTTGTGTGGGGAAACGGGATTCCAACCAATAGCGGGTTTGGGTATGTTACAGAAGGGAAATCTGCGGGAGGCTCTGGTATGGAGATGGAGGTAAACAACGTAACTATGATCCTTAACTTACGGAGCCCCGTGAACAATCTCTCGCTTCTTTTCGGCGAGTATGGCGGCAACCTGAATATCGATGTTAACGGCGACTTCCGCAACTTTGAGAATTTCGCGGAAATCAACAGATTGGTCATCGGTGGAGCGAATGTCTCTGTACTCAATGGCTTTGGGAACGACACAGGATATCTCCAATTGTCCGGGAAGGTTAACTCATTTGCCATCGGTGGACAGGAACTTTGGATAGATAACATTTGCACAAAATCCTGAAATCGTAACTCACCATGACTTTCCACGCTGGAAATCCTTCCAAACCACCGTTTATGAAAATATAAATATAGGCGCGGCTTTCGCATTGGATCTGCCCCAGGAACACTACTGGTATCCAAGCACAGAAGCCATCTGGATTTTGTAAGAAACAGGCCATCAACGAAAATCCAGAGGTGATTTGAGAAAGGAGAATATCATGAACAATCTTTATCACTGGCACGCTGAAAAGATGGTTTCCCTGGAAATGCGGGAGCTGAATCGTGAGGTCGAGAATATTCGATTACTCAACGATGCAGCTATCTCAAACCCTGGCCGCCTCGCTCACATGGCCGAAAGTCTGGGTGGTTGGCTGGTCAGGCTCGGCAAAAAGCTCCAAAAGCGTTATTCGATTGAGCACCAGTACTATGCATCTACGAGCGGAAAATTGGCTCGCTAACCGGGTACGCTTCTCCTCCAAAAAGGTCTCCCCTGTGCCATTTCCGGGCAGGGGAAATCCGCATCCCTAAAGAATACTTTATTTTCTAACCATTTAAGTTTTGCCTCCAGCCGAAAATCACATTAGTTTGCCATACGGGAAATCGAATAACATTGATACTTGGATGAATTAAAGTTTGGGGTGATCAACATTTCTCATGCTCGGATTAGTTTGGAATAATCATCCGAACAATCACGGACGAGGATATGCTCACAGAAACGGGGACACGTTTCCCACCATTTCATACTTCCCTGTATAATTGAGCGGCAAGATTCACGCGAGATGAAATCGAATGAGTGATTCGGAACCCGCTTTCCAGCCGCAACCTGAACAAACGCCGGAGTTTGTCTCTGCCCGTGCGCGCCGACGACGCGCTCAGCGGCGCGTCTCTTTCCCCACCAATGAGGAAGAACGCGCAGCTCTATTTGCGCACCTGGCCCACCGCGCTTTCCCTTCCTACGAACTTTTTGTTTTTTCTCTGGCCGCGGGTGCCATTATAGGTTTGGGATATTTCTTCAATGCACAAGCCTTGCTGATCTTTGGTATTCTGGTCGCGCCCTTACTGACTCCCTGGATCGGTTTATCTCTCGCCATTGTCGCCAGCGCGCCGCGTCTTTTCTTCCAAACCCTTATCGCCCTCTTCATTAGTCTATTACTCGCTTTTATTTGCGGATGGCTGGCCGGCTTTGCCTCGCGTACCTTTCAGCCTCTCACTTTCAACGAAGCGTTCATCCACAGTCGTTTATGGTGGCCCGACCTGACCGCCTTGACCATCGGTGCGATTCTGCTTACCATCTCCTTCGTACGTTCCGAGCAAAAACCATATCTTCCCAGCGCGCTCCTGGCCTACGAGCTTTTCCTGCCCCTCTGCGCGGCAGGCTTCGGCTTGGGCAGCGGCGTTGGGGCAGGTGAAATCTGGCCGCAAGGATTGTTGGTTTTCTTCGTGCATTTTGCCTGGGCAACGTTTTTCGGCCTGGTCACCCTTTTTTTCCTGCGCTTTCACCCCACTTCTTTTGGCGGATTCGTTTTTACTGCACTGATCCTGATCGCCGTGATCGGCGTGGTCATCTGGCTGACGGATTTTGGTAACTGGACGATGGAAAAAGCCCGTCTGATCACGCCTGAGCCGGTCACGGTTATCCAATCGACGACTACGCCTTTGCTGCTTCCAACTATGACCCCCTCGCCGAAAGCCCAGCCGGCAACAGCGATCATCGGCGTTCCCACCAGCACGCCCTCCCAGACTCCCGGGCCTACTTCCACCCTGGCAACACTTCCCACGACTGAAACATCCACCTCAACAGTAACAGCAGAGCCAACTCCCATTCTCGCCATTATTCATGCAGCGGAAGGAGGTGGTGCGTTCATCCGTGAAAAACCGGGCGGAAAAGTATTGGTGACGCTTGCCAACGGTTCCACCGTTACCATCATCCCAAATGATCTACAGGATGTCAACGGGGTGATCTGGACCCATGTGTTTGCCGTTGTCAACGATGAGCGTGTGGAAGGTTGGATCATCCAAACGCTGCTGCAAACTGCCACACCGGTTGCAGATTGGCAGCCTTCTGCGACAGCGTCCGGCCCCTGAAGACTTCCCTCTCGAATATCAATCAAAGACAGAAAGAAGACTCTCATTAAGGAAACACCATGCCCATACACTTCGGAACCGACGGCTGGCGAGCCGTTATCTCAGACACCTTTACTTTCGACAACTTACGCATTGTCACTCAAGCCATTGCAGACGCCGTTGCCTCAGATCATTGGGATAAAGCCGGAAACGGCGGACCTTGCCCGGATCCCAAGAAGATCGTGGTTGGCTTTGACACGCGTTTTCTCTCAGATCGTTATGCCGGGGAAGTTTCCCGCGTCCTGGCGGCGAACGGCTTCACTGTTCTGCTCGCTCAATCGGATGCGCCAACTCCGGCCATTTCCTATGCAGTAAAACATCACTGCGCCGTTGCCGGTGTGATGGTCACCGCTTCACATAATGCACCGCGTTATAACGGTGTCAAACTCAAAGGCGCCTTTGGCGGATCGGCCCTGCCAGAACAGTGTCACCGCGTGGAAGTATATATTTATGATAATGAACGGCAGGCACGCGGTCCCAATCTCATGGATTTCAAGAAGGCGCGCGCAGCGGGACTGATTCAGAAGTTCAATCCCCTGCCGGCATACTTTGATCATCTGCACACGCTGATCAACACGGACATCATCGCCGATAACCCCCGACGATTTGTTGTCGATGCCATGTATGGTGCAGGTCGCGGCGCGATCAAATCGTTCCTACAAGGCACGGGCTGCGAGATCGCGGAAATTCGCGGCGAGATGAATCCCGGCTTTGGCAGTGTACATCCGGAACCGATCGCAAAATATCTCGGCGCGCTGGCCTCCGCGGTAAGTTCGGGGATTGGAGACTTCGGAGTAGTCACTGATGGCGACGCCGACCGCATCGGCGCGATGGACGAACACGGCGCGTTCGTCGATCCGCATAAGATCATGGCATTGGCATTGCAATATCTCGTGGAGAAACGCGGTTGGACGGGTTCCGTGGTGCGCACAGTCTCCACTTCGCGCATGATCGATCGACTGGCAAATCGTTATGGCCTGCAACTCCATGAGACGCCGGTTGGCTTCAATCACATTGCCGACTATATGATGGCTGAAGATGTGCTAATCGGCGGTGAAGAATTGGGGGGCATTTCATTCAAAGGACATATTCCCGAAGGTGATGGTCCCATCATGGGCTTGTTGCTGGTGGAAATGATCGCCGAGTCCGGAAAAACCCTGCACACCATGGTGGAAGAATTGCTCGATGATGTAGGCCCGGCTTTCTACGAGCGCGTCGACTTGCGCTTGAGTCGGCCAGTGGCCAAGGCAGAGATGACCGACTTTCTCACGAAACAGGCTCCGGCTGAGATCGGAGGCGAAAAGGTTTGTGAGGTCAGTCAGCGGGACGGAATCAAATACATCATGTCCGATGATTCGTGGCTGCTCATCCGTCCCTCTGGAACAGAACCTGTTCTGCGTGTCTATGCAGAAGGCCGAACGCACGAAATGGTCAAAGCACTGTTGGGATACGGTGAACAGATCGCGGAGAGCGTTGTATAGTCTCTATGTAGCTGACAGCAGCCTTTTGTTCCTGCTTTCATACAGGTCAGGCTCACGATAACCTACTCCACTCTCCTACAATAAACAAATTCGATGAATTTTCAACTCATCGGATTTGTCTAAAGTCTTTCTCCAAAACTTATTTCGATGGTGCGGTGCGCAATCTTCTCACCAGGAAAATCACAAGCACGAGGGCTACCGCCATCGCCAGCAAACCCGGTGCTCCAATTTCATCACCGATACCAGTGGTCGGTAAAGCCGTGGAGGTTGCAATCACGGTTTGCGTAGAGACGGCCAACTGGGTAAAGGCGGCAGCCACCGTCATCGTTGCGGGATCGGAGGTCGGTGAGGGTGTCAAGGTCGCTTCAGCGATAACGGGGGTATTGGTAGGAGGTACGGTGGATGTTACCGCAGCGGTTTCAGCCAGAGCCTGTGCAACCGCGGTCTGAGAAACCCCTACCTGAACTGTCGCGGCTTGCTGAGTCACCAGCGCATTGGCAGTCGAGGCTGCTTGTCGATTTGTAGCATTGGAAAAAATAAAATATGCAACCAGACAAAGGATGGCAAGCAAAACAAGTCCACCCAGGACGCCAGCTACGAGTAGAAAAGTTCGGTTACCGGACTCTTCGGGCGGAGCGGCTTCTTCCATATTTGCATTTTCGTCATCGAACATCGTCATGGTGCACTCTCCTCTTCATTGCATATCAGTTGATTATTATCCCACAACTTCCATATTTATTAAAGGCACAAGCACAATTTCACCGTTTTCAAGCTTGACATCCGCAGCTGGGGCGCGCAAACCACTGGGCAATTCACTCAGCCCCGGGCGCAAAATTGATAGCGTACCAATCATCCCCGCATTGGGCGCACGGCGCAGGCGTACCATTTGTCCCTCGGCAAAGATCGCAAAATCCTTCGGTTCATCAGGCTCTCCAGCGGAGACAGGTAAAGGAATAATGACCTCGGGGCGATTCCCAAGATAGCGATCAAAGTGCTCAGCATTCACTGTCACGTCGCGTCTGTCATTGGTGGTCAACAGTTTGAACGCGGCTGAATTCATCGGCATGGAACCAAAGCCATCCAGCACAATGATCGGGTATCGCATTTGATAGGCCGAAACGATCAATTGCGAGGGCAAACTGGAGACGATCAAACCGCGCGCCGGCAGTTCCGCAGCCGCCCGCAGCGTTTCCAGATCTCGCACCTGCCCGCCAAGAATGACGGAACCGCGCAAACTTACATCCAGACGCTCGGCGCTTAGCACCTCATCCGGCTTTTCGAGCAGGCTCACCATGCTACCGTTATCGATGCGGCCATTTCCCCAGATCCCCTGGATCAACGCGCCAGTTGTGCGGATGACCACCCCGCGTCCTGGAAGAACCTTGGTCACCATGCCAGGCAAACCGGCTCGCAACTCGATCCGCGCGTCACCCACTTCCATCAAGACCTGTCCGCTGCCCGCGACCATTACACGACCTGGACGCGGCGCCTTGATCGAACGCGAGATCAATCCTCCGCTTTCAGCCACCAGTGCGCCTTGCATCACGCGGTCGCCCTCCTGCACCTTGATCATCTTATCAGCCAGGATGGCAGAAACGCCAAAAGTACGCGCCACATCCAATAATACATGTTCACGTGCAAAATTTGCTTCTGCGACGACATCAGTCGGGTTGACATTCTGATCCATGTGGGCGTTGACTTTACCAGAAACAGGCAATACTCGTTCACGTACAATCGTAGTCAGCGGCAGGATATGCAACATCGGCGCCAGCATCTTAACCTCCCACCGTGTAATACCACTTCTTGATCAATTCACGCCGCCGTACCGGATCACCGGGCAATTGCAACGGACGCCCACGCGCGTCGATCACAACACCCATGGCCCCGCCCGTGACTGTGATAACACCGCTTTTTCCCGCACCCAGGCCCGCGTCGGCGTGACGAAGCGGCTGCAAGCTCAGACTCGCGCTCTGCCCATTAGGCAGGGGCAGGATTTCCAATCCGCCAAATTTGACTTCCGTATGGGCTTCTGTTCCATCACTATAAGTCAATTTGGCGCGTAGCACCGGTTCACCAAAATTCGCCGAGGCAATGACAGAGACAACCGTACCCAGGCCGATGAATGCGCCTGAACTCGATTACCTGTACCGGCAGATAATGACTGCGAGAGGCCGCCGCACCCAAGGAAGGCAACAAATTATTTTGATCAAGCAAAATCGGCAGAATGCCAACTGGCTGAATTGCATCCAGCAACAAGAGCAGACTTTGCCCTAGCGGTGTCCCCTCGTTGATTGCGCCTCCCCTGCCAAGAATTAGATCCAGTGGAGGCATCACGCCGCTGCCGGCAACCCGCGCACTGGCCGGGAAATCCTTTTGCGCAGTTCGTACAGCAAGATATAGGGCTTGACGTGCGATCGCTTGCGCAATCGCCTGTTCCTCTTTTGTCGCCGGGATCGATGAGGGATATAACGCCTTCTGAAATAAATACTCCCGCACCGTGTTGGATGAAAGATCAAGTGGCAGCCAGCGCATAATATCATCGATTTGGGTATATTGCAGGATGCCCGCCAGGTTCTCCCCCAACCCATATTGTGGATATACGCCCAGGGTCAATTCACCGGCAAAGCCTGCGGCCACGGAGGTTGCCGAGGCACCCACATTCACACTTAACAGACCACGCGTCGAATCATATAGCTTGCTCAGGAAACGGATCATCCGTCCCTGCGCATACGCAGTGGGCATGATGTTGCCTGAGGCCCAGATACTGAGTTCATCCACGCCCTTGATCTGCCGCTGGCGAAGACTCATGACGAGTGAGGCAAGTTCATGCATACCCGGTGCCAGATCTTCGGTCTCCAGCGAGGGGCGCACGTTCGGGCTGATCTGAAGTTTCCCCGCGTGGCCACCAAGCAATTCCTGCACCTCATGCGCCAGTTTTTGATTGCCTGCATACAATACCATTGGACGTTTTTCCATCGGTGTCAGATAGCAAGCCAACCCCACTGCTTCAAGCATCTTCTCGATGGAACGGGCTGCACCGCCATCTGTCCCGCCAGCCAGCACGACCAGATCCGGACGGGAACGTACAATGCTGTCCATTTGCTGGTCAGGTCTGCGACGGTCGGACAATTCCAGCGTTTCAACCACGCGACTATAGGTTGATTGGGCCAGACGCCGCGCGCTCTCGAGAGAAACATCAGCAAGCAAGCCTGCCACCACCGTTCTGACGGCAGGCCCAGTGGAAATTGTGGCGACGACCGCATCCACGCCGGAGCCATCCGCCTGGGCAGGCGCGATCAGATTATTATCGTGTTGTCCAAGCAAAACCATGCCGGTGATATTTTGTAAATTGGTAATCGCTTCACGCACGCCAATGCCAATATCCTTGAACGGAGCTTCGGCAGTGGAAGGGGCCTTTCCCGCGGCGACAAAGCGATATTGCCCTTCGACCACATCGAACAGCACGGCGCGTGTGGCCGCCGTGCCAACGTCAATTGCCAGAATGGATTCGTTCTGAACCAACGATGCAGGCATAAATTATATTCCAACCAATTGTCTAAGAGAATTAATGAAATCGATCATCGAGCTTAATCGTTCGATCATAGCTGTCAGTGCCGCCATAAAGACACCGGCAAACAAGGCACCCATCGTAACTGCAATAAACAGGCGTCCCACCCAGGCAATCCCTTCAAAAATAATATTCTGTTTTGGCGTACCATCTGGTGCCCGTCCTGCACTGAAATGGAAGGATGCCAGAGTGAAGACAGTGCCAAGCAACATCACCGCTCCCCCGGCAAACTTTTGAAGCGAATCCAGGCCACCTCCGGCAGAGGTCAGATCCAACGCGTTGACCGAAGCCCGAACTTGTGGAATGAGAGTTCCAAGCAAGGCGCCACCGATTGCCACAGCCGCGCCGACGCCCACCAGGGCGGCCATGGCGAAACTCCCGATCCATGCAATGCGTGGTAAGAATTTGGTCAACAAGGAAACACTCAAGACCAACGGAATGATCAAAAGCAATAACTGATTTGGATCCGTTGACGTCAATGGTTGAAACAATTTGGGAAGCAGAACATAATGCCACACAATCGTTGCCGCATAACCCGAGGCCACGCCGATAAAAAGATAGATGGCAATACGAAACAGAGGGTTATCCCCAATGAGGTAGCTGAAGATCATTAGCGTAAGGAGAAAGCCCACCAAGGCAGGGACCAATTCAATGGACATGGAATTTATCCCTGTTGGGCTCCTGTACGCGCGGCACGTATTCCTGTGAAAAGACTCCACAAGCTGCCGATCACAATCAATACAATGCTCATCATCAGACCAATGCCAAAGGCATCCCAATAGTTTCGGGCAATGCCAGGCGGCACATTATTTTTATATTCATAACGCGCTGCATCGGCAACGCCACTGACCATCCCAGTGACCTGTCCTGATAATACATAGGGTTGCAGCAAAGGACCTGCCTGTGCGCTGGTCACCATGATCAAAGGCTGATTGGTCAATGAAGGAAACAAAGGATCGGTTTCTCTTAGACTCTGGAATTGCTCCACCCAAACGCGGCCCGATTCCGCATGATCGGTCAACAGGAGCACGGCTGAATAATCGGAAAATTTTCCTATACCGATGTTTTCCAAGCCAGCAGAAGGGAATACAGCCTGCGGAGATTCAAGGAAGCCAAGGACACCTGCTGCGCCCCCAGGTAAATACCCAAGATTAAAATATTTCGTTCCGGCTTGATATTCCAAGCCAGCCGGCGCGGGTTGGTTGATCCTTGTATCCGTCATGAGGCGCTCCACCAACGCGGAGCTGTTCGGAGAGGTGGCAAGGAAAGAAAAAGTTGGATGGCGTGACAAAACCATATGAGCCAATAACGGACCGCTAACCGCCTCCATCTCTCCTGCCAGGGATGGTTCATAGTCGATGACCACCAACACTTTTGCCCCACCAGGGATATTCGCCACTGCATCCGATACATGGCTGACAGCCTCTGGCAGTATGGCAGAAATCGGCATAACTTTTGAACCCAAAGCCAGTATTGTGCCAAGCACCAGAAGGAACAAGGCAGTCAAGCCCCAACGTAACATGCGCTGGGACACAAGTGAAACTGAGCCAGTCAATGGCCGTGGATTTGTTTCGCCAAGCAGAATCTGTTCCAACAAGGCCGCACTTTTTTGCTGCTCATCCGTTGCCTGGAGCATCAATGAAATCGCCTTGGGCCTCCTGGATGATCCAATGGGCGCCGCGGGGATAACACCGGCAAATCCTGCCAAGGGCCCTTCACTTTCGGTGACCTGGTTTTCTGTGTCAGATGTAGCTTCGGAAATGACAGCGTCCACCGGTCGCATGGCTTGTACCCAGGAGGGTAAATCGGCCGGGGTAAGGGAATCGATGTTGGAAGATTCCACAGGTTGTGGCGCGGCTTCTGTCTTCCCCGTCTCCGGCTTGGAGAGCCAGTCCGGCATATCCGTGGAGAATAGATCGTCTACCTCTTGATTGGACAGCGCAGCAGATTCCTCTGGGACAGAGGGATGCTCCGGTTCCATCGAAGCAGGCTCAGGCTTGGGAAGATGCGGCGTTTTATCCGCCGGCTGTTCGGCCTCGCGGAACCAATCCATCGATACAGCCCCCGGAGGTGGAATCTCAGGCTCCTCGGTCGCGCTCTTCAGCCAATCGGGCATCAGGTCGCCGGTATTTTTACGAAGCTCCGCGGTCGTGGGCACCGAAAAAGGTCGAATCGTGGACGGATGATCTTCCTCGGTTTGCGAGCTTTGCTCTTCCGGCGTTTCCGGTGTTGATTCAGAAAACGGCGGAGCGGCCAATGGCTCGGAGGTGCCACCCAACCTGCTCAACCAGCTTAAATCTTCATCGAATGCAAATGGCTCCTCAGTGGCGGGCTTCTCTTGTATTGGTGAAGGCGTCTCACTTTGCGAAGGCGACTCTGTAGCCAGGCTACCCAGGTTGTTAAGCCAACTCAAATCATCGTTGGAACTTGAGGACTGATCATCGGATGCATCAAAGGGTGACTTCAGAATCAGCCTCTTTCTGGCTCGTTTCAAATGCTGGCGATGAATCAGAAGCTCTACCAAGATTATCCAGCCAACTCAAGTCATCCGAAGAAGTTGCATTTGTAGCTTCAGAAGAACTCGATTGTGTTTCAAAGTTCCCAGTCCAGCCCAAGTCTGGCTGAGGCTTGGAAAGCTCTCCTGTCTTTTTCGCTTCCTCTTCCAGATCATGGAGCCAGCTTAGATCTTCTGGCTCTTTGGGCGCGGGCTCCTGCTCAGGTGTTTCAGAGAAGTCAAAACCTCTTTGCCAGTCCATCTCACCGGTTGAGGCGGTGGGCTCGGACTCGACGGATTCACCTGCGGAAGCTTGTGGGAACCATTCCGATAATTCATCCTTCTCTTCCGAAGCGGGTGTTTGTTCCATGCGCGCCGGAGTTTCATTTTCGACCTGGGCAGGCTCATCAGGTTGGGAGGTTTGGGATTCCTTCTGCTTAAACTGGGCAAAGAAATCTGTTTCCGGTTCAGGAGTTGGAGGCGTGGCCGGTTCGGAAGGTTTCACAGGATTGATGCTCGCCAACCAATCGGGAATATCTTCTTCCTCCGCGTTCTCCTGCTGAGAAGCCAATCCCGACAAGAGGTCGGACGCATCATCCTTCCCCGCCTCTGACTGGGCTGCCGCTTGTGCAACCTTTTCTTCCGCGGATTCCCTCGCCTGCTGACGCACACCCTTCAACCAATCCGGCAGGATGGATTCCAACTCGCCTGTATTTTTCTTTGTGGGCTTATCACCGATTTGAAATGCTGACTCTGATTTCAAGGGAGTCTGACAGAACTGACAGGCATCCAGAAAGTCGGGGTTGGATTGTCCACACTTGGGACAGGTAATCTCAGCCATACTCAATTCCCGCCATACGGACGATCGATACCAAACAAAACGCGCAACCCCGTTAATAAGACCCCGAGGGCAATGCCAATCAATAAACCACGCGCGCCGCCATTTGGCAAAACATCGAGAATGTCAATCAAACGATCTGTCAAAGGGAAATTAAGCGACCCCAAAAGAGGCACGCTTAGAAACACTAACACAGCCACCAGAAAGACCACCGACATCACATCCACGCGGCGGCGTAAGAGACGGATGCTGGCATAGACCAGCGTCACTGCCAGGATCGCCGTCAATGCGGCTTCCACGGGAACGATAATGGCATCCGCCGCAAAGCGCATGAATGGATCTTCAGGTCCCCCAAAAACACCAAACCCGAAAAATGTGACGAGAAGTGCCATGACCAGCAATGCACCATAGACACTGCCCTTCTGGCGAGTACGAATCTTCTCGAGTTGAACGGCTGCGATGTTGAAGATACCAACCAGTACTGCCATCCCAGCGATGATCATCGCCCAATCAATGAAGAGCAGCCTCAGATTGGCCAACTGACCCACCGTAACGAAATACCCAAGCAGAACGATCAAACCAAAGGCAATGGCAAAGACGGCGGTGATGATGCGCATTAGAAGGAAACTCCCCACACCCTTAAACCAGAACCGATGATCAATGCCAGGATGATCAACCAACGCAAAATATCCTGCACATTCAAGCTGGCTTCATGCGCGGCGCCCGCTCCCACATAGGCGCCTGCTGCGAACAATTCTTCCGCGATCAACGGATCCTGCGCAGCAGCGTAGTAAACAGCCTGCGCAGAAAGATTATCGCTGGCCGCGATCAGATTCGAATTTTTTCGTTCTGCAGCATCTGCGATCAATGCAGACTCCGCGCCAAAATCACCGATAAAAATATTTGCAGAGACATCCTCATCGCTCTCCACGGGAATAGCACCCGCCGCATAAGAGAAAGGAGAAAGACCGGTCAAACGACCAGTCGTGGTGCGGTATTGTTCTTCCACACCGGCGGCGCGATATCCGGACTGTAACGTATCCTGTGAAAGGATCGCCAGCGAGGCATCGCCTGAGGTGGCAATCGGCGGACGATCACTGACGGAGGTGCGCTCGGCAAGGCGACGAAGCATCGCCAAACCCGCCAACGCCGAACCGCCACGTGTGGAAATGAGATTACCGCGTCCCAGCGAAACATGCAGCCGGGTACCGTTTTCTACGGCAAGTCCAATGGAATGATTAAGACGTTCATATGCGTCGATGGGGCGCAAGGCGGCTGGGGACCTCCTTCGCCAAAGCGTGAGTCCCAAGAGCAGCACTGCAGCCAGTATCAACAAGATGAGGGCCATCTTTTATACAGTCTCCCCGCGTAGATAACGCGCAAAGGCCTGCGTCTCTTCCTCTTCTTCAAGCATGTGAGCAAGTGAGGACAAGCTTTTCTCCCCCATGAATGGCTCACTAAAGTAAAGCGCCTGCGCGCCCAAGATGGTCAACGGTGCGCCAGCATCCAAAAGCCATGAAGCCAGGCCGTCCAGTTTCAAACGCCGTAGTGCGTTAGCCCATTGCGACCAGTTTGCACGCGATTGCATGGATGAAGTATAGCATATTTTGAGGATGGGCCAACTCGCCAAAAAGTCATGGAAATATCAGGCTCATTGCGAAATTAATGAAATAAAAAGGTCATTTTCGTATACAACGCCCATAGTATAATGACCATAGAATACACTCATGGAGGAACCATGACCGAAAGAAAGATCCGTGTTCTCGTTGCCAAACCAGGACTGGATGGACATGATCGCGGCGCCAAGGTTGTCGCGCGCGCCCTGCGCGATGCCGGAATGGAAGTGATTTATACGGGCCTGCGACAGACCCCTGAAATGATCGCTGAAGCCGCGCTGCAAGAGGATGTGGATGTGGTAGGTTTATCCATTCTTTCGGGCGCACATATGGCGTTGGCTCCTCGTATTTTGGAATTGCTCAGAGCCAACGGGCAGGATCAGGTCAAGGTATTTATTGGAGGCATTATTCCGGATGAAGATATGCCACGTCTCAAGGAGCTGGGCATCACGGGTATCTATGGCCCGGGCTCATCGACGGACGATATCATCAAAGATGTCCGTGAGGCGGTGAAGTGAATTACGCAATACGGACCACGTATTGCGTAATTCTTCCATCAAGAGGAATATGTCGCTAACAGAAGCTATCCTTGATGGAGACCGACTCGCACTGGCCCGCCTGCTCACGCAGGTGGAAAACGACTCACCCGAAGGCCAACAGGCACTGACGGAGCTCTTTCCTCATACCGGCAAGGCACATCTGATCGGGATAACCGGGGCACCGGGCACCGGAAAATCTTCGCTGGTCAATCAACTCGCTCTATATTATCGAAAAAATCAGGATACAAGAATCGCCGTGGTGGCGGTGGACCCATCCAGTCCATTCACGGGAGGCGCCGTGCTGGGTGACCGCGTGCGTATGCGCGATCTCGCGGGTGACAGCGGTGTCTTCATCCGTTCGATGGCGGCGCGTGGTTCACTGGGAGGCATTGCCCAAAAGACGGCCTCCCTGGTGCAAGTCTTCGATGCCGCGGGCTATGAACTCATCATGATCGAAACGGTCGGTGCGGGACAAAGTGAGGTGGATATCGTCCGCCTGGCACATACTACTCTCGTGATCGAAGCGCCCGGATTCGGCGATGATATTCAAGCCATCAAGGCTGGGATTTTGGAAATCGCCGACGTGTTGGTGGTCAACAAAGCGGATCGCCCCGGCGTGGAAAGCACGGAACGTGCGCTTCGCTCTGCGCTCGAGCTTGCTCATCCGACGAAACGCGTGGCCCGCCATCACGGCCAGAGCATGCCCGTCTCTGGGCCGGAAGTTGACCAAGCGTTATGGATTCCTCCCATCAACAAGACCGTGGCCACAGAAGGCAAGGGTATCCCTGAGTTGGCCGCATCCATCGCGAAACACAGCGCGTACTTGCGTCAGAGTGGAGACTGGGATGCTCGTGAGCACGTCAGGTTGGGGTCCGAATTGGAGGCGTCGCTTCGGGAGGCGTTAATGAATCGTTTCCTGGATAACATCCAGCCAGAGAAATATGATGAAGTCCTCGAGAGAGTCGTAAACAGAGACCTCTCGCCCTCGGAAGCTGTCAAGTCTCTGTTGAACGGAAACAAGGAGCGATGATGTCGCAATCTGCCTATGGAATCAAGATGTATGGGGAAATCAAGTTATACGCGGGCTCAGGCTCGCCCAACCTGGCACAGAAAATCGCTCGTTATCTCGAACAACCATTGAGTCCGCGGGAGGTCATTCAATTTCCGAATGAAAATATCTTCGTCCGGTTGAACGACAGTGCGCGTGGGCAGGACGTATATGTAATCCAAACAACTTCATCGCCCGTCCATTACAACTTGATGGAATTGCTGATCATGATTCAGACCGTGCGGCTGGACTCTGCGGCGCGCATTACGGCAGTGGTGCCTTATCTCTGCTATGGCCGCTCAGATAAAAAAGATCAGCCGCGCGTACCAATTACTGCTCGACTGGTGGCAGACATGATCGAAAGTGCCGGCGCAGATCGTTATATGACTCTCGATCCGCACGCCGGGCAAATCCAGGGCTTCTTCTCCATCCCCGGGGATGTATTGACCGCCGCGCACATGATCGCCGATCACATCCGGGATAACCTGCTTCACAAGATGAAAGATCCCGTGGTGGTCGCCACAGATTTGGGGTTTGCCAAGAAGGGCCGCAATTACGCGCTGGATTTGGACCTGCCCATTGCATTCATCGAAAAACGACGGAGCGGCAATGAGGCTCAGGCCGAGGCTTTGTCCCTGATCGGTAATGTAAAAAACAGAGATGTGATCATTGTGGACGATGAGGTGGACACAGGCGGTTCTGTGGCGCAGGCCGTGGAGGTGGTAAAGAAACAGGGCGCGGGTGCCGTTTACCTGGCGTTCATCCATCCAATCTTTTCCAGAAACGCCGCACAAAGACTGGCGGACCTGCCCTTCGAACGTATTATTACGACGGATACAGTTCCCATCCCGGCCAAAAAAATAAAGCCGCTTGAGGAACGCATGACGATCCTATCCATCGCCTCCCTTTTGGGAGAAGTCATTCGCCGCGCACATGAAGGACGCAGTGTGGGCGAAATGTTCAATGAATAACAAAAACCATGCCTGAACTCCCCGAAGTTGAAACGATTGCGCGAAAATTACGACCAGACCTGCTTGGCAAAACCATCCAGGAAGCTGATTTACGCTGGGCACGTACGCTGGCTTCTCCCTCGGTAAGAAAATTCAAGGAACAGGTCAAGGGACAGAAGATCAAAGAAGTCTCGCGCCGCTCCAAGTTCCTTATGCTGCGCTTGACCGATTTCACACTGCTTATTCACCTGCGCATGAGTGGTGACCTCTTTGTGAAAGCCGGTAACATTAAACCAGAGAAACATGATCGCTTGATTCTAAAACTGCTCCCCGCCTCTGGGACAACGCAAAGCAATTTGAGCAGTTTAGTCTTCAACGACACGCGCAAATTCGGACGCGTCTGGTTAACGGCAAATCCTGAAGAAGTCTTGGGCAGGCTCGGTCCCGAGCCATTGAGCAGGGAATTCACATCCAAGTGGCTTTATACAGCTTTGCGTAAGAAACATCGCCAACTCAAGCCTTTATTGCTCGACCAGACGTTTCTCGCAGGGCTGGGTAATATCTACACGGACGAATTTTTGAATCTCGCCAAACTACATCCGTTGACGGCTTCCGATTCGATCACTGTGAAGCAAGCCGCAGCGTTACACGAGTTGATTCGTAAAGTGTTGAAGGAAGGCATTCGTCGCAACGGCGCCTCCATCGACTGGGTTTATCGCGGTGGTGAATTCCAGAATCATTTCCGGGTGTACGACCGTGAAGGAAAACCCTGTCCCACCTGTGGTACAAAAATAGTGCGCATGACCGTCGGTCAGCGCGGCACGCATTATTGTCCGAAATGCCAATCTTTTAAGGTGACGTGAAATGCAATTCAATTGGACGATCCTTGCCTGGATCGCAGCTGTGATTTTTGTTTATGTGTTCGGCATATTCGAAGGCCGCGGCCAGGGATACAAAAAGCGCAAAGCCGAGGAAGAAGAGGAAAAAAAGCAAAATAAGCAGGGGCAACAGCCTGCTGCCGAGTCAGAGAAAGTCATGGTGGACGATCCTGGCCTCCTGCGCATAAAAAATGAAAATGGATCTATATCTCTGGATCTCGACGGCGCACGTGTGAACACCTCTTCATTATCGGCAGAAGAACGCAAGCGGCTGATCGAACTATTGAACGTGATGCGCCCGTGGCTGGAGAGCAAATCTGCCCCAGCGCCAACAAAGAGTGCCAGTGCCTCTGTCGACTCTCGCCTGGATTCGGTCAGTGCTCCACCACCTGCCGCGCCCAAGCCAGTCTCTTCTCCGCCGCCTGCAAGGAAGAAGGACGAGAAAGCCGAGGCCGCGCCGATGACCATGGTGGGGCAGATCAACGAGATCCTACAGGCACACATTGTCAACACGAAGTTTTCAACGCAAGGTGTGACGTTGCTAGAATCTCCGTCAGGTGGCGTCAACGTTTACGTGGGGATCGACCGCTATGAGGGCATCGAACTCTGTGCCGGATGCGGAAATCAAAGCCCTCATCCGCGCCGCCATCGCGGAATGGGAAAGAAAATACACACCGGGATTGTAAAGAACATAAAAATGGCAATTATCCCTTGTCATCACGGAATCGCCTTGCACATTCTATCTTTTTACAGCCTGATAAAGACCATCGAGTTGTAAAGACTCACTAATCCTTATTCATCGAAAACACAAATTCGATTTCGCCCCGTTCTCTTTGCCTGATAAAGTGCCGCATCTGCTTGCTGGATGATCTCTTCTGCTTCTATGTTGATCCCACGCAGTGCGCTGATTCCAATGCTCAATGTCAGAGGACGCTGGAGGTTCGATGGCTTGGTTAATTTGGTTCGAATATTCTCTGCCACTTTTATTGCACCGCCAGCATCCGTTTCAGGAAGGATGAGTGCAAACTCTTCACCACCAATCCGGGCAATCACATCTGAGTTGCGGTGTTCCTGTAACAGGCATAGGGCGACAAACTGTAAAGCCTTGTCTCCAGCCGGATGACCAAAGGCATCATTATATTGTTTAAAGTAATCAATATCCAACATGAGGATACTCAAGTCGCGTTCGAACCTGCGGCTACGGTCAATCTCATTGGCAAGAAACAAATCGAAATAACGTCGGTTATGAATGCCGGTGAGTGGATCTATTAGCGAAAGCTCAAGAACTTGGGCATGCAATTGAGAAGCCTTGAAGGTAGCTGTAAGTTGCCTTGCAATAATTACGCAAGAGCCAAGGTTTTCGGCATCGAAGGCCACATACCCTATAGGCTCATCCTGGAACACAAGGGGTATGAGCGTCAGATTCAATAGTTCATTTGCTGAATAGAGCGTTGGAGGGGGAAACTCACGAGTACGGAAACGTTGACTAGAAGCCTCAGAATGCGGATTGAGCGTAATGCTCCAGCCAATCGGATCGTCCTGCTCCGCCTCAAAACGTGCAACCCGGACATGTCGAACACCGATGTTAGGCGAACGTGCCTCCAAAGCCTCCACAGCCTGTCGTTCATCCAAGAGCAAATTCAGTTGGGCTGTAAGCTCGCTCAACGCCTGAGCCTGAACCTCTCCTTGATATTGACCTCGATAATTCTGTCGCCGTACGCTTTCACTAATTGCGGTTCGTGCTTGATGGAGTAGATCCTCTGCAAGAAGGTGGGTTCGAGGTCGTGCCCATATGCCTGGTAATTGAGTCATCTCATGTCTCAGTATCGAGATCATATTTTGCCAGGCGTCTATATTTTCTTCCACAAATTCCAACTCTTGAAGTATTCTCATCAAAGTTACTTGAAAATGGATGGGACTATTTTCTTTCAGGCTGGTGTAAAAGTCTGTCACCAGGCTGGTAGAGAGGCGATCTGTCAATTCCCCAAGTGGAAAGCGTGAAGCTGGAGAAAGCGTGGCAGTCATTTCATTTACAAGTTTTTGTATTATCACATCGGAATCCAGACTTTCCTCATCCGAGTGGCTGATGAACATCTGGATATCTGTCTCCTTTGTAACTGCAGAAGAAACAGCTTGTGGTAGACAGCCACAGGACTGACGAGGTACCAAACGCGTCGGTATTTGGATCGATGTAAGTGCATTTTCCCCTATTAGGTGGTCAAACATGAGCATTAACGCCTGTTCACCAATCGCGGCAAGGGGAACATGAATGCTTGCCAGAGGTGGCACCTGTGCCATGGTGTCTGGTTGATCATCAAAGCCAATGATCGCAACGTCACCAGGAATTTCCAGACCTGCTTCTCGAATGGCTTGCATTGCGCCGACCGCTGAGTTATCGTCACTTGCGATCACAGCCGTGAATTTGACTCCCGATTTGATGATCTTTTGTGTCGCTTCGTACCCACCCGAAAAAGTGTGCCAGCCATGAGAGATCAATGCTGGATCCGTTTCCAACCCATGCTTTGTCAATGCAAAATGATAGGCTTGCAGCCGGATTTCACTGTCTCCTTGGTCGGTGGGATCACCGGCAACAAAGGCAATGCGACGATGCCCATGATCCACCAGATGAGCCAATGCTTGATAAATTCCACCCTCATTATCTACTGATATCGTAGGTCCATTTTCTCCCGTAGCAATGAAGAGAATCGGGAACCCATCATCAATTAACTCCTGAAGATACTTTGAACGAGCTTCATGTCGCAGGGGCGCAAAAACAATAAAGCCATCTGTATTCCAGGGGCCAACGGGAACAAAATCGGCATCGGGAGAGACAACAGGCCAGGCTGGAAAGGTACCGCTGGTGTCAGTCACCCGTCCTAAACCCCATGCCAGCAGCAGATTGCACTGTTTGACACGCGCCGCAGAGCGGATTCCTTCCAGAACAGACATCAGGTAGCGATCGGAAATAATACCCGCGAGTCCCGACCACCCGGGCAAGATACCTATCGTTGGACGGTCATGCTTGAATACCGACATTCCTTGTCGTCTCTCCTATTTATGCTTCATAAAAAGATCAATTTGATTTTACCAAACAGCCATACCTCTTCAAGCTATGAAACGATGCAAACGCTTTCGAATATACGATCCCGCTCAAGCTATAAATATGAGCTACTCATGCCGCGTATGAAGAATGTTGGAATCTTTGCATTCTCCGCGCGCTGAGCAGTGATGAAAACGATCCATCACGCGCAGTGCGGTTGGAATTCGAAATCCAGCTTGAAGCTTGAAAGCCGCTCTAGTTTTTTATCTACTCAATATTATGATTGATGCTTTATTGCCCTTGCCCTCATCACATATTTATTCACCCCTCCAAATCTATACTTATATTCTTCATCCCCGCGCATGAAATCGAATTCGGTGCGACCATTTTCGCAGCACCATTGAATGACATGACCTAACAAAACCCAGCCCGGGGAGAATTCCATAAAGTCGCGGCTGACGCCGGAGTTGTAGCCCCATAATTTATTTTCATAATCGAAGCAAAGATTCGCGGCGGCTTTGACTCCATCCACTTCGAGGAAGGCCAGCCAGAGATAACCGTAAGAGTATGCCGCGCGCAGGGAGCGTGACATCTGATCGCGCATGACATCCCGCAAAAACATCGCCTTATTGGGTTCCTGGACCATCAAATGAAAGAAGGATTCCAATTCGGGTTCGATGTCTGCGTTTTGGTCCACCACGTAAAAACTGACGCGTCCACTTTCTGCGGCGCGGCGCATCTTGCGGCGAATCTCGTGGCGCTGTTTTTTATCAATTCCAGCGAGATAATCTTCGAACGAGCCATTCAATGAGAAGGCGCGGCGTGGGACGATAAATCTCTTCGTGATAAGTCCAACCGCGTTGTTCAGCCTCCGCTTTGAGAGCTGCCAGCGTTGGAGAGGCATCGGGAAGGTTATACCAATCGATGGCAGACCAGTGATCGGTTGTAGTTGAGGCGAGAAAATCCAAGAGTCCGGATAGAAAACGCGGCAAATCTCCTTCGCGTACGATCAAATCCAAATAGTCCGATATTTCGATGCTGCCAACCAGCATGAGTGCCTGTCGACCATCGTATTCAGTGATGAAAAGCGGCGCAATGCCGATGAGCTGATCATTTTCCGTTGCGGAGATGATGAGTAGTTCAGTTTGTTCGTGGGGCCATTCCCCACCTCCCAGAGTCTTCCACCACTCGCTGAGATATTCATAGCGTGAAAACGGCGTATCGGCAATGCTCTGTTCGACGAGCGCGTTCCAAGTGGACGCGGAAAATTCAGAAAAATCGTTGTGCAATATGAAATTCATGAAAAGTTTTCAGTCCTTGATCCAGTGTGTATCGGCTGGCATCCCGCAGTGAAATTTTACCAGTATAATGATAGCAACCCTTTCGACATTCTTACGCCGTGACTACATTAGATCTAAATATTCTCCCCATTCATAGGATCAACGGTCAGGATCTGGCTGAAATTCCCGGCTTGCTAGCCGTTACGCCGCCGCGTCGATGCGCACGTGGGCGTGAAAAAGATAACCTGATTTTATATCTGACCTTATCCGGAAATGCGACATTCTCCAGCGCAGAACTGACCCAACTGACAGGCAACGCGGTGGCTTCTTTTTATCAATCGTCTGGCTCACTCACTTCTGCCATGCGCAAAGTCGCTGATGATATCAACACGGCGCTGCTTGAACGGAATCTATCCACGACGGGACGCGGGCAATACGCGTTGGGTCTGCTGGTGCTGGCCGCGCTGCGTGAGGCACAATGCACCTTGTTGCTCAGCGGACCTACCCACGCAGTCTGGGTGAGCGAGGGACAGTCACGCCACATTCACGATCCCGCGCTTTCGGGTAAGGGACTAGGTGCCAGCCAGAGCATGACATCCTATCTTTCACAAGTCGAATTGCGCCCACAGGATTTGCTGGTGCTGTGTGGAAAATTCCCGCAAGATTGGGAAGCCGATCTGTTGAATGAACGTCCGCCGGCTTCGCTGGACGCCAGCTATCGTAAATTGACCTTTACCAAAGGCGACCTGAACGGGGTATTGATCCAGGCGCACGGCGGACAGGGGACCCTCACCGTTTTGCGACCGGACACTCGCCGATCGCGCGCCGCTTCGAACTCAGCCGCAAGCTGTTCCTGTACCATTGGAATCCTCCTCCCCGGAAAATGGATCCTCAGCGAATGAAGTTCGCGAGGAAGCTCCAGTTTCAGAATCGTCAGTCTCCGATTCTCAAGTTTCTATCTCCCCAAACTCAGTATCTCCCATTCCCGAGGGACCAGATCACGAAGATACCCCTCAAATTACAGAAGAAGAACTGGACTCCCTGGTGGATTTCGCTGCACACATGGTACAGCCCTCTGCGTACGCGATCCCGCCACAACCGGAAAGTGCCGTTCCTAAACCAAAAGAGGAAGCCGCTGTTGCCAGTGGATCGCGCGGCTTTCCCGCCTCCATACCGCGTGCCAGGCCTTCGGAACAAAGGGTTCAATTGGAGCCTGAACAGGAAAACGGAGAAATAGAAACGGAAGATTTGCCTCCGGCAAAAGAGCCTCGGCCTCGAAGGACGCGAAGGGAGGGTCCCCGCCCAAGTGCCGTTGCGACGCGGCAGGTGGCAAAAGTCATGGTTGGTGGATTCAAGATCGGGCGGCGCGTGAACGAACGCGTGGGAACGTTCATGCAGGCATTCGTGCCGCGTCTGCTCCCTGGCGTTGATTCCAACCAGCCCTTTAGCATCCCAACCTATCTGATGGTTTTCATCGCGGTCGTGATCCCGGTTCTGGTTGTAACAGCTGCCAGCCTGATCTATTTCCGCTATGGACAAAGCATCCAATACGATGAGCTATATGCCCAGGCAAACAATATCCGCACACAGGCGCTCAGTGAGCCGGATCCTGCGCTCCAACGTGATGAATGGCAAAGCGTGTTGAATTATCTTAACAAGGCAGACGACTATCGTGACACAAATGAATTGGAAACACTAAGAAACGAAGCCCAAATTCATCTTGATAGTCTGATGGGAGTGATTCGACTCGAATTCGTGCCGGCTTTTACCAACGGACTCGGCAACAAGCAGATCAGCCGTATGGCCGCCAGCGAAAGCGACCTCTACGTGTTGGATGCGGACGCAGGGAATATTCTTCACGCATCCTTCACAGGTCGCAGCCTGACGCTGGACAATACCTTCGACTGCAAACCCGGTCCCTATGGGGGCTATCAGGTTGGGAGCATCGTGGATATGCTTGCTCTGCCGAAAATCAACGCGCTGAACGCGGCTGTGCTGGGAATCGACCTGAACGGAAATTTGCTCTATTGCGCGCCGGGCCAGGTTCCGCAAGCCATTCCCCTGCCCGCCCTGCCTAATACGAACTGGGGACGCATCACCGCCTTCGCACTGGACAGCGGCAACTTATACGTTTTGGATGCCGAGTCACGTGCCGTCTGGGTGTTTGTCGGCAAAGATGGCAGCTTCCTTGACACGCCTTATTTTTATTTCGGCAATCAGATCCCCAATACAGAGAATGCCATCGACCTGGCTGTCAGTGGCGATGATCTCTACATGCTATATGCCGATGGTCATCTTGTTGCCTGCACCTTCAGTCGCATTTCCGCAACGCCGACGCGCTGCCAGGACCCGGTGACGCGCATCGATAACTATCCTGCGCATCGCGACCTCGATATTTTCAAGGTGGCGCACTTCACACAGATGTCCATCACCAATCCCCCCAATACGGTGCTGCTCTTGTTGGATGCCGACGGTCAATCCGTTTTCCGTTTCTCACCGCGCTCGTTCGAATTGCAGAATCAATTGAGCGGTCACGCTGGAAAAGGGAATCCCTTCCAACGCGGTTCGATCAGTGCCATGGCCGTCAGTCCCAATTATGTGTTATATCTTGCCATAGGAAATCAGGTGTACTTTGCGACAAATCTTCCATAAGAAGAGATGCGCTCCAGGCAGTGATTGGCTTCTCATATCGTGTCGATGAAAGCACTGCCGGCAAAGTCCATTTGGATATGAAATTTTTAGACTCGCTCTTCCGTAAACAGAAAACCTCACCATCCGCTTCAACTGAGCGGGCGGTCGCTTCCGATGACCCGGCCGAGGTTCCACAGCCGATCAGCCTCAAGACATTGGTGGTCGTTTATGATCCCGTGGTCGGCCCGGGGTCGGGTAAAACCCTTTCACAATACATGCATTGGAATCGTGTCGAAGATCTGGCCAAGGGATTCATGACCGATATCCTGCAAAACAGTGGGGGCCTGGCGCGTTATCAGATCGTCCAGCGTATCGATGTGGACGCTTTTCCCGCCAAGGTGGATGGATATGTCTACGATGCGCAAACCTACCTCAATGTGTTGCGCGGCATCCAGCCTGCCTACCTGCCACAGGAAGCCAACTACTACGCCATCATCGAACGCTTCAATATCCTGTCACTGGTCGCAACGAACGCAATTGACGAAGTATGGATCTTCAACTTTCCACATGCAGGTTTTTACGAATCCATCATGGGCGGCCCCCAGGCTTTCTGGTGTAACGCACCCCCGCTCCGCAATACGGATGCTTCGGAGCGCCGCTTCGTCATCATGGGCTTCTCCTACGAACGCGGCGTCGGCGAGATGCTCGAGAATATGGGGCACCGCGCCGAGTTGATCATGGAAAAAACCTTTGAAGGCTTACCAGGTGAAGCCAGCTTGTGGAAACGCTTCATTCGCTATGATAAAACACATCCGGGGCAGGCAGCGGTCGGTAACATCCATTTTGCGCCAAACAGCCAAAGGGACTATGACTGGAACAATCCTAATTCCGTAATCAGTGAATGTGATGATTGGTTGAAGAACTTTCCAGACTTCAAAGGTGAGCAGCGCCTGGTCACTGCCACCGACTGGGGGTATGGCGATATTCGCAAGCATCATATTTGGTGGTTCGAACACTTTCCGAAAGCCGCCGGACGTAGAAATGGGATTGCTAACAACTGGTGGCAGTACCTCATGAATCCAAATCTTGTAAGGAAAGAAAGGGTCTGCAGCGATCAGATTTAGTGCTCCTCCAGGCAGATTTTCTCTTTTGACAACAGCAGTTAATGAATAGATTTTTCCACCCGCCTCACAAATTTCTCTCTTATGCTTTTGTTGTAATCGCCTATGGCGTGTTTGTCGGGATCTTCGCGCTGTATCAAGAGAAATTGGGGCTGGCGCTCGCGCCGTTCGCGGTGATTCCGGTAATTGTTGGAAGCTGGTACTTCGGAATCCGGGGCGGCATGCTGACCGCCATTATTTTGTTTCTTGCCATGGCATTCCTGCGAATATCTTCAGGCAAGCCATATTTGGATTTATTCGGCACACCTGACGTAATCATCGGCGACTTATCTCTTGTCTTCGTGGCGTTGGTGGTCGGGAGAATGGCGACCGTTACGCGTGAGCGGAAACGCCTTATTCATGAGTTGGAGAAAGTTGAAAAATACAATCTCATCCGCCTGAGTTTCCTGGAATTGCTCAATGACATTACCGGATCAGCACTCAAAGCCGATAGTGTGGAAGCCACACTCAGAGTTCTGGTCAAACATGTGGCGGAGCTTTTTGAGGCGGATCACGGCTTTTTTGGTTTTTGGGATCCAGTGAACAAAGCTCCCATCCCCATTGTGGCTTATGGGTCTACGAGTGATACCTATCGAAACGTACAGTTCATGCCCGGAGAACAAAGTCTGGCGGCCGCGATCATTGAATTCGGACACCCGCTGGCCGTTCCGGATATCGCGAACTCTCCTTATGTTAGCAAACGAATTGCCTCAGAATTTCCAGGTCGTTCCATGCTGGGTTTGCCGCTCATCGCCGAAAATCGCAAACTAGCCACCCTCATTCTGGGATACAACAACACCCGTACCTTCGATCACTATGAGGTTGCACATGCTGAAATGGTTGCCCGACAGATCGCGCTGGTAGTGACGAAAATACAGTTACTCGAGGATGCACGGAAGCAGGTGAGGCAATTGACTGCCCTGCATGAGGTCGCGGTGATCTCCACGCAGGTCAGAAGCGTAGATGAGCTAATCGACCAGGTGACTGAAATTATTGGCAGGAATTTGTTTCCTGATAATTTCGGCATCCTGCTCCTGGATGAAGAGAAAGGCCTCCTGCATCCACATCCATCCTATCGTTTCGTTTCGAATAAAAATTCCTTTCCGGAATTTATTCATCTGGGGGAAGGTGTCACTGGTCAAGTCGCGCAGACTGGAGCGACTATTCGTATTGACAACGTGAAGGAGTTCGAACAGTATCTGGATGTAGACGGCAGGACAGTCTCCGAGTTGTGTGTGCCCATCAAGCTTAGAGATCACGTACTTGGTGTGATCAATACAGAAAGCACTCAAGGGGAAGCCTTTTCCCCGGATGATGAACTGCTTCTGGATACATTCGCGGGCCAACTGGCGAACAGCATGGAACACCTGCGAGCGGCGGAGTCCGAACGTAAATGGTTGAATCAGCTCGCACATTCCAATGATCTGATCTATGCACTGGCACATATTACGACGCATATTGAAAAAGCGCTCGACGCCGAAGAGATCATCGAAACTCTTGGAAAAGCATTACAGGAAATCAATTTAACCTGCATCATGGCGCAATATGATGCGGATCAAAAAATCTTCGCCACCAATTACACCTCCCTGAATTTGGAACGCCTCCAAAAACTGGAGAGCAGGGTGGGCATGCCATTGGTCAGGTATACCTTTTCCCTGGACGATCTGAAATCTCGTCTGCAAATCAATGAATTCTCCAAACCCAGTGTGGTTTACGATCATGCCCAGGAGGTCGGGTTTTTGTTTGGGAGTGAGCGAAACAGAGCCTATGCCAACATCCTTAAGAAAGTGGGAGTCGATCCCGAGGTTGAGGTCTTGCGCCTCCCGTTGATGTTCGAAGAGCATTTGCTGGGAATCTTGTGGGTGTGGGGCCAACTGCTGACAAAAGAAGATTTACCCATCATGTCCATTTTTGCAAAGCAGATTGGAATTTCCCTGGAACGTGCCCGTCTCTTTCAGGAAGTACAGAACCTTGCCCTGACCGACCCTCTGACCGGCTTACAGAATCGACGCAGCCTCTTCGAGCTGGGCCGCATCGAGTTTTCCAGAGCACAGCGTATGGAACGTCCCTTTTGTGGCATGATGGTTGATTTGGATCACTTTAAACAGATCAACGACAAGTATGGTCATCCGGTAGGCGATCAGGTTTTGCAGGAGTTTGCAAAACGATGTCAGAGTTCGGTGCGCGAAGTCGATCTCGTTGGACGGTATGGTGGCGAAGAAATCATTATTCTGCTGCCTGAAATGGAATTGAACGTAGCGACGTACGTTGGAGAACGCGTCCGCACAAAAATATCAGAAACTCCCATCATCGTTTCGGGTCACGAAATACGAATAACCGCCAGTATCGGGGTTGCCCAAAAAGACGAATATACGCGTGAACTGAGAGACTCTGATTGCGCGTGCAGATCAGGCCATGTATATTGCCAAGCACCAGGGGAGAAATTCTGTGGCACTGAGCAAATAACGAAACGGGATTCGTAAAACATCCCGCTCCATGAATACATTGCTCATATTGATAAAACTGAAAAATTCAACTTCCAATTCTCAGTGCGATCAATGTAGTGTCATCCTCCAGCGGTTTGTTCCCACCAAAGACATTGACAGCCTCACGCACTGCTTGAACCAGGCCGGGCGCGGTCGCATTGGCATTCTGCTTGACCAACTCAGCCAGACGTTCATGTCCGAACTGTTCATTGCTGAGATTCAACACTTCCGTCACACCGTCGGTATAAAGCAGCAAAGAGTCCCCTTCCGAAAACACGATCGATTCCATGTTTGGATGGAACGCCTCGGCCAATCCGATCGCGGGCGCCGTGGGCATCAGCCAGGTGATTTTGGAATCGCCCTTGCGCGATACTGCAGGTGGATTGTGACCTGCATTGGCATAAGTCAGCGTGAGGCTCGCCGGGTCAAACCGCGCCAGGAAGACTGTCACGAATGTGGTGAAGTTGATATTATGAATATAAAAGCGATTGATCCGTTCCAGGATCTCGACCGGCGAGTCCGTTTCCGGGGCCATCGTGCGAAGGGCGGTTTGCAAACTGCTCATGAGCATGGCGGCCGAAACGCCATGGCCGCTCACATCTGCAATAACCAGTCCATGCGTCCCATCGCGGAAGTGGAAAAAATCAAAATAATCGCCGCCGATGATCTCGGAAGGACGATGGAAGGCAGCCACCTCCACTCGCTGTATCTGGGGAATTTGCTGCGGCAACAGGGCGCGCTGGATGATTTGTGAAAGTTCCAGTTCACTTTCCAGCTGGCGCAGTTCCGCTTCGCTATAGTGACCCAGACAAACGCTGGTGGTGTAGTCCATTTGCAAGAGTTCCTGGTCTACCGCCTCATGACAGATTACGCAGACTCCCAGAGTATTCTCTTCGATTTTCTCAAGACTGTTCTCGATTACCTCCAGATGCGCGTGAACGTCCGCCTCGCCCTCGCACAAGCAAATTTTCTTCTCTTCGCTCGATGCCTCCTCGAGGAACTCATGGACATTGTGGCGCTTTTCTTCCAAACTTTGTTGGATACGTGGATACATCTCGACTGCCATACTACGCTCCCATATAGAACATTTGTTTAGAACAGACTGGATCAGCTTGAGGATTCTTACATCAGTCGCGCTGGTTGACTATCCCCCAGATCTGATAGAGCCCAAGCCGGCCGCCCTCGCCATCCGAATAGAAAGATTTATCGACGTGGAATCCGCTTTCGGCTGCGAGGGATACGAGTTCCTGCTCGCTGAAATGATGGAGATAGCGCAGACCCATCCCGCCGCTGCGCCAATCAAGTAGATAATCCTCCGCCTCCACCTCCAAGCCTTGAACTGCCGCGGCCTCCCAGGGCTGAATCCGCGCCTTGAGCTTTTCGCTGTTCAAGAACTGCCAATTGGAGAGGATCAGCTTTCCGTCCGGTCTTAACAGTCCATGAACGGTGTTCAGAACTTCCAGGCGCAATTTCGTGGAAGGAATATGATGTAGCACCGCCAAGGCCGTCACTACAGACCAAGGGCCATTTGTTAATAGTTGATCGCTTGCTTCCGACAAGCGGGTAAGATCTGCCTGCATGAATTTGACAGAAAAATCGCCGGGCCGGGACTCGGCATCTTGCAACAAAGGCAGGCTGAAGTCCATGCCCAGATACGGACCGCGGTGACGACGCTTCGCTAATTCGCGTGCCAGCTCTCCGTTGCCACATCCCAAGTCCAGAATGGATTCGTCTCCTTTGAACCTATGGAGCAACCGTCGAATCCCCGGCTGGAGGCGATGACGCGTGGCCGAAAAAGCAGCGCCGAAGCGAGTATAGAAATCGCGATTAATTTCAATTAGGCGTGAGGCGGTACTGGAATCCATGCCGCGATTATAACGGGTATAATCTTCGAACATATCCGTGATAAAGGAACGCGCAAACAGATTACTTGGCATGCAAACAGAGAAACAGGAAAACTGGCGATTAACTCATCTGCTTACGGCAGATAAAAAAGAATTGGCACGCCTCGTGCTGGAGGAGATTCGACGCGGGCGTGATGTGACAAAAACCTTGCGAAGTCATCCGCTCGAGGGCGGTGGGTATCTGAACAAATCCATGCTGGTTTCTATTTATTACGAGATGGTTGCAACCGGAGAGCTTCACGAGGACGCGCATCTGCTGGAGAGGATTTGCATGAAGCCCATGCGCACCCTCTCCGGCGTGACGACGGTCACGGTTCTCACGAAGCCGTATCCCTGTCCCGGTAAATGTATCTTCTGTCCCACCGACGTGCGCATGCCCAAATCCTATCTGCCCGATGAGCCAGGTGCCATGCGCGGCCTCGAGCACGAGTTCGATCCCTACGCGCAAGTCCGTTCGCGGATTGAACAACTTCAGTCGCTCGGGCATCCCACCGATAAGATCGAGCTGTTGATACTGGGCGGCACCTGGTCATCTTATAGACGAGATTACCAGGAATGGTTTATCAAGCGCTGCTTCGATGCGATGAATGAGACCCCTATTCCTCTCCCATTGGGAGAGGGTGTCCGCAGGACGGGTGAGGGAGAAAATGTCAATCTCATCAACGATCACTCCATCAACGAGACGACACATCACCGCAACGTGGGATTGGTTATCGAAACGCGTCCTGACGAGATCACACCGGATGAGTTGCGCTGGCTGCGACATCTGGGCGTGACAAAAGTGCAGATGGGCGCGCAAAGCCTGGACGATCACATTCTCGAGATCAATAAGCGCGGGCATGACGCGGAATGTACACGTCAGGCAACAGCCCTGTTACGCGCGGCGGGCTTCAAGATCGTCCTGCATTGGATGCCCAATCTTTTAGGTGCCACGCCCGAATCAGATCGCGAAGATTTCGCGTGGCTGTGGAACGACTTCTGCCCGGATGAGATCAAGATCTATCCCAACCAGTTGCTGGCCAATGCAGAGTTGTATGAATACTGGCAGCGCGGCGAATTCCAACCCTACACCACGCAGGAATTGATCGACCTGATCGCGGATGTCAAGCCAAGCATTCCGCGCTATTGCCGGGTGAATTGCGTGATCCGCGATATTCCATCAACGAATGTGGTAGATGGGAATTGCAGGACCAGTCTGCGGCAAGATGTGCACAAGGAGATGAAACGACGCGGCACACACTGTGAATGTGTTCGCTGCCGCGAGGTGCGTGGAAAATCCGTCGAGACGGAATCGCTCAGGCTTGATGATCTAGTTTACAAGGCAGGCGCGGCTGAAGAGCATTTCATTTCCTACGTGACGCCGGATGACAAGCTGGCCGGCTTTGTGCGTTTATCGCTGCCGGGACCCGATTCTCTGCAAACGGGCATAACTGATCTGGATGACGCGGCGCTGATTCGTGAGGTACATGTCTATGGACAGTCGCTGCCGGTCGGCGCGGAGAAAGAAGGCGCGGCACAACACGCCGGATTGGGAACGCGTCTGCTTGAAAAAGCAGACGCAGTCGCGAAAGCCAGTGGGTTCGGACGGATGGCGGTTATTTCAGCAGTTGGCACACGCGGGTACTACCTGGGGCGCGGATTTAAGCGCGGGGAACTCTATCTGACCAAAAGCCTGGAGTAAGACAACCCTGCAAGAGCCTGTCCGAAGAGTTGGATCAGAACCGCGCGCCCTAACGGCGCCCAGCTGCGGCGGCGCATGAAGTGCTTTCCCGCAAACACAGCAAACATCTTGCAGGCCCTTGTTCATCCAAAGTTAATGAAAATGAATAAGAATTATGTTAATCACCCCATCGGATGCTTGACTTGCACTCGGCGCAGTGTGAAAATATTAAGTTATGGACTATAAAGACTACTATAAAATCCTGGGCATAGATCGAAAAGCCAGCGAGGATGGTATCCGCACCGCCTACCGCAAACTGGCAAAGCAATATCATCCCGATCGCAATCCCAATGACAAACAAGCCGAAGAGCACTTCAAGGAGATCAATGAAGCCTATCAGGTATTGAGTGATCCGAAGAAACGCGCCCATTACGACCGGCTGGGTAGCGATTATTCCAACTGGCAGCAACGCGGCGCGCCCGGTAACTTTAACTGGGGTCAGTACGAGGGCGTTCCAGAGGGGACACGCGTCGACTTTGGTGATATCAATGACATGTTCGGCGGCGGGTTTTCAGATTTCTTCCGCACCATTTTTGGCATGAGTGGCGAAGGCGTGGGTACCCGAGCACGCACCCACCCACAGACCCAGGGATATCAACAGGATCTCATGATCACTTTGGACGAGGCCTATCAAGGCGCAACCCGTCGTCTGCAAGCGGATGGCAAAGAAAAGCAGGTTCACATCCCCGCGGGAGTGCGCACCGGATCCAAGGTGCGTGTGGCCGGCGCGGGGCCTAATGGACTCGATCTTTATTTGATTATTCAGGTGCAGGAGGACAGTCGTTTCGAACGCCGCGGCAACGATCTGCATACCACCGCAGCTGTCAACGTCTTCACCGCCCTTCTCGGTGGCGAAGCCGATGTGGAAACATTGGCGGGGAAGGTCAAACTTAATGTCCCTGCGGGAACCCAGCCAGAACAGGTTTTTCGCCTGGCCGGACGAGGTATGCCTCAGGTTAAGAATAAAAATGAGAAAGGCGATCTATACGTTCGCCTGAAGGTACAAATCCCCAAACACCTCTCCCAAAAACAACGTGGATTATTGGAAGAAGCCTCGCGGCTTAAGTCCTAGGAAGGAAAAGATGAAGCGCTCTGTTTTATTGTTTTCGATTCTTTTGCTCGTTACCATGCTGGCTTGTCAGGTGAGCAGTGTTCCGACTCTCACCCAGCCAACACCGGTTCAATCCAACCAGATCACTCCTCCCAGCGTGCCGACTCCGATTGCGCTGCCGCAGGAGGCGGACACACTGGAGGTGCTCTACCAGCAGGTCCTGCCCGGGGTGGTTCTCATCGTAAACTCAACTCAACAGGGAACGAGTTTGGGGTCTGGATTTATCTACGACAACGAAGGAAATGTAGTCACCAACCAACACGTGGTAGAAGGCTCCAGTGAAGTTGAGGTGGATTTCTCATCTGGCTACAAAGCCTATGGCACTGTCATCGGCACGGATTCGGATGCGGATGTGGCGGTGATCAAGGTGGACCATGTACCAGCGGAGGAAATCCATCCATTGGCCATCGGCGATTCAAGCACACTGAATGTCGGCCAGCCGGTGGTCGCGATTGGCAATCCTTTTGGCTTGAATGGCACGATGACATTGGGAATCGTCTCTGGTCTTGGAAGGACGCAAATTGCACACCAGGCTCCCACTGGAGGCAATTACATCACGGCCGACATCATTCAAACTGACGCGGCCATCAACCCGGGCAACTCCGGCGGTCCACTCTTCAATCTGGATGGTGAAGTAGTGGGTATCAATCAATCCATCAGAACAGATACATTTAACAATCAGACAGGTAATGCAGTGAACTCAGGGGTTGGGTTCTCGATCTCGATCAACCTGGTTAACAAATCGTGCCCTACTTGATCCGCGATGGGAAATATGAATATCCATATCTGGGGATTTCCTCAGGGGACCTGAATCTTGAAGCCATACAGGCGCTTGGCCTGGATACCTTCAAAGGCGCCTATGTGACCAGCGTGACCCCCGGCGGCCCTGCGGACCAGGCCGGCATCCGCGCCGGTGAGATGCCTACCAGCTTGCAGGGTTTGAACGCGGGCGGCGACCTGATCACCGCCTTTGATGGCCAGCCTGTGGATACCTTTGATCAGCTACTCAGTTATCTCAGCACCACCAAATCCCCTGGCGATACAGTCGTGCTGACCGTCCTCCGAGATGGTCAGTCAATGGATATCACGATCACCTTGGGCACACGTCCTGGATAAAAAAACGGGCGGCAGTTCGATTTGCCAGGCAAATCGAACTGCCGCCCGTTTTTTAACCAAATCTTTCTTCACGCCACACATCGGCCCGATTGTGATAACCAGCCTGCTCCCAAAAACCACGCCTATCCCCAGACATGAATTCCAGGGAACGCAGCCACTTGGCGCCTTTCCACAAATAAGGCGTTTCGAGTTCAGAATGGCTCGGAATGAACCCCACCACCCCGCGCAATGGAAAGCCATGATCAGATGAAATCGCCTCCCCATTGAAATGAGTGGCCATGAGAAAATTATCCTGCAACACCACTTCGAGCGGGAGATTCACGGTAAAACCATATTCGGCGTGCTGCATGACATGAGTGGCCTCCGGCTTGATTTTTATCAGACCATTTTCCGCCAACGTTTTGACCGAGATGCCTTCCCAAACCGTATCGAACTTGCTCCAGCGCGTCACGCAATGAATGTCCATCTGGATCTTTGTACGTGGCAACTGATTGAATTCATTCCAATTCCAGGTCTTTTCTTCTTCCACCCGCCCCCAGACGCGAAAATCCCATGTGGCCGGGTTGAAGTGCGGCACAGGGCCATAATGCAGAACAGGGAACTTGAACGTCAAAGCCTGTCCGGGCGGCAGACGCCCCTCTTTGCGGACGCGCTCCTCTTCCTTGCGACGATCAGGGCCTTCAAATGGTGAAAACATAAAATCTCCTCTCACAAATTATAACAATAGCAGCACAAATTTGACTCGACAGGAAATATTTTGTTACACTGGTCACGTAAGAAGTTCAAAAGAGCAATTTTCTGACAAGAAACCGGCTTTTGTATTTTTTTCATTACAACAAGGTCTGGACGCTCAGTCTGGTTTATAATAATATTGTGTAGCGGGCACAATTTCTATGGAACTAAGTGATTTCATTTTGTTTTTTATGGTCCCCCTTAGAGCGCAGAAAGAGAGACAAGGAACCTCATGAAGGATGGAGGCTCCCTGCTCAAAGCTGCCCAAAAACTTGACGAAGAAGCGCTGACCGCCATCTTCGATGAATTCGCCCCCGCAATTTACAAGTATACACTGCGGCTCTGTCATGATCCCATCGTGGCGGATAACATCGTCGGCGATGTATTTGCCCAACTCCTGGAACAATTCGCGGCCGGGAAGGGACCGCGCACCAACCTGCGCTCTTACCTCTACCAGACTGCCTACCACCTGGTGGTGGACCGCTCGCGCGATAATCGTCATAACGCTCCATTGGAAATTGCCGTGGGTACTTACGAGAAAGGACAATTCACACCCACTCAATCACAGATCGAAGAACGCGTCATGATGGAGGCTCTCATCTCAGCCATGAACACCGAACTGACCGAAGATCAGCGACACGTTATCATTCTGCGTTTTCTCGAGGATTTCAGCCTGAAAGAAGCCGCAGAGATCATTGGTAAAGAGGTTAATAATATTAAGGTGATCCAGAATCGCGGCATTGCCAAGTTGAGGAAAGCCATGGGTCTTCATCTCGATGAAGACTGGTAGGTGTTATGGAATATGATCCCAGGGATCAAGTAATTATCGATTTGCTGACGAAATTGAAAAGCATAAAAATTGAATATCCAGGAAGTTTACTGGCAATTCGTCGAGATCAATTTCTGAGGCAGGTAATTCAAGTGGCGATTGGCATTGGCATTGGTACAAAACTAAAGAATTTAATCAACGGGGAAAATGGAAACACTTCAATTCATTCCTATCTAAAAAGTAAAACCCTGGAAATCCTTCTGGCAACCGCCATCGCTGCGGAAGCAGGAGCACTTGCCTATCTCTACCACGACCAAGCGAAGTTGATCCAATCTCCTTCTTCGTCTTCCGCCGCGGAAGTCACTTCCCCTTCGATTGTTGCTTCATCCTTGCCGCCGATTACCTTTACCGCGCTGGAGCCTCCCACGCCCATATCTACTTCCACCTCTACAGCGGTGATCACGTTGACGGACACACCTCTCCCCGTAGTCCCGGCTGAGGTCGCCAATACCACAGAAGAGAAGCGATTCACTTCCACGCCGGTGCCAAAAGATAACAATGGCAATCACTATGGCCAGACACCCAAACCAGAGAGAACGAAGAGACCGGACCGGGAAAGCAAGCCTACAAAAACACCCAAGAAATAACGCTGCTGTAATCAATCACGCACAGCGGCCCATGGATTTATTAACCGAATGGGAGGCCAGCATGCCTCCCATTTACATTTTACTAATACTCTCATGCTAAACTTGTCCGTACCAGGCAAAACAGACGCAGAAATTTGGAGAAGAGGCAGTATAATTTTTCCCCGAAAAGGTACATAATGCTGAAAAACTTCGTAAAAATATTTGGGGGAGACCCCAACAGAAAAACAATAGAGCAGTTCAGCGTAATTGCTGAGCAGATCAATTCACTTGAGCCCCAATTTGAAAGCTTGAGTGACGAAGCACTGCGCGCCAAAACGGATGAATTCCGGGCCAGGATCACGGAAGCCGTTGGGGACTTGGAAGGGCTTGACGAGAAGGAGCAGTTCAAGCTTCAGCAGGAGGCGTTGGACGAGGTTCTGCCGGAAGCCTTTGCGACGGTACGCGAAGTCTCCAAGCGGACGATCGGGCTGCGTCATTTCGACGTTCAGTTAATCGGAGGCGTCGCGCTCCATCGTGGTTCCATTGCCGAGATGCGCACGGGTGAGGGTAAAACACTGGTCGCCACCCTGCCGATCTATCTCAACTCGCTGCTTGGCAAGGGCATTCATCTGGTTACAGTTAACGATTACCTGGCGCGGCGAGATGCGCGCTGGATGGCGCCCATCTATCACATGCTTGGGCTTTCGGTTGGCGTTCTGCAAATGGCCGCCGCAACTGAAAACGGCAAGAAAGCCTTTCTGGTTGATTTCGAACGCGAGTCTCCGCATGAAGATCAGGATCATCTGCGCCTGGTGGATCGCGATCTGGCATACCAAGCCGACGTTACTTATGGCACCAATGCCGAATTCGGCTTTGACTATCTGCGCGACAACATGACCATGCGTTTGGACGACCGTGTACAACGCGGGCATCATTTTGCGATCATCGATGAGGTGGATAATGTGCTCATCGATGAAGCGCGCACGCCATTGATCATTTCCGGGCCTGCCTCGGGCAACCTGGAATGGTATGGCAAGATGGCACAGGTTGTAAAACAACTCAAACCGGAAGATTATGAATTGAACGAGAAGGATCGCAACGTTTCGCTTACGGAAGTGGGATTGGCGCACGTTGAGCAACTGCTGGGTCAACCGCTGATGGATCCGGATCGCCCTGAAGATGTAACTCCTGAACAGGCACGCTTGCGCGGCTATCTGGAGCAGGCCATGCGTGCGCAGTTCGTCTTCAAGCGCAACAAGGATTATCTGGTGCAGGCTGGCAAGGTCCTTATTGTGGATGAGTTCACGGGGCGTTTGATGCCGGGTCGCCGCTGGAGTGATGGTTTGCATCAGGCGGTGGAAGCCAAGGAAAACGTGAAGATCGAGCCGGAAAACGTGACCTACGCGACCATTACCCTGCAAAATTATTACCGCATGTATCAGAAGCTTTCGGGCATGACCGGTACTGCACTGACCGAGGCGGAGGAGTTTAGCAAGATCTATGAGCTTGAGGTCGTGCCCATCCCCTCGAATCTTGAATATCAGGCTTTTGGTAACAATGCACCGTTGATCGAGGTAAAAGAAAAAGATGAAGAAGGCTATTCCTTTTCCTATTTCACCAGGCGTGAAGATCCGGAAAAGCTGGCACAGTTCTTCCGCCGCAAAGACTATCCAGATGTCATCTATAAATCGGTCGAGGCAAAACTACGTTCCATCGTGCTGGAGATCGTCCGCGAACACGTACGCGGACGTCCCTTGCTGGTGGGTACCACCTCGGTAAAGTCCTCTGAGCTACTCTCGAACCAACTCAAGGCGGAGCCTATTCGCCGTCTATTGCAGATCGCGCTCGTCCGACACGTGTGGATGGAGGAGAACAAGCGCGAGGAGGACGGTCGTCTCATTCCAGAGCTGCAACAATTCAATGAACCACTGGAAAAGATTTCACCCGATTTGCTGCGCAAATTCATCCAGCCTTTTGGGGTAACCAACATCAGTCCTGAAGATCCCTCCAATATTCACATTGTTCTCGACATTCTGCACTTAAACGAAACAGATGTCGACCGCCTTAAGTCTGTATTTCAAAGTGGCGTGCCTCATCAGGTATTGAACGCGCGCAAACATACGGAAAAATCGCAGATCATTGCGGATGCGGGTGCTTTCGGTGCAGTGACCATCGCTACGAATATGGCCGGCCGTGGCGTGGACATCAAACTGGGCGGCGAACTGGCTGAAGAAGTGATCACCGCCGTCAATCGTGTGTTGAGCAAAACGGGATATGAGAATCCCTTCGACATGACGCAGGAAGAACGCCGTCAGGCCTTGCAGAATGTTGATCCGGCAAACTACAGCATCTACGATGCGGAGGTCAAACTTTTCCTGCAATACTTCAAGGATATGGAACGCGTCAAAGAGTTGGGTGGTCTGCACGTAATCGGCTCGGAGCGCCACGAGGCGCGTCGTATCGACAACCAGTTGCGCGGTCGTGCCGCACGTCAGGGCGACCCCGGCTCGTCTCGTTTCTATCTCTCCCTCGAAGATGATCTGATGCGTTTACAGGGCGGCTCCCAAGTGAGCAACCTGATGGAGCGTCTGCGAGTGGATGACTCGCTGCCACTCGAAGTCCGTTTGGTAGGCAACGTCATCGAGCAATCACAGCATCGCATCGAGGGCGCCAACTTCGATGTGCGCAAACACCTGCTCGAATATGACGATGTGCTCAATCAGCAGCGTGCCCAAATTTACGGCCAGCGCGACCGCATCTTCGTCAAAGAAGATCTAAGCGATGATGTTCAACAAATGCTGGAACTGGAGGTCAAGCAGCGCGTCGAAACCGGACTGGAAGATGAAGAGGGTCCGTGGAAGTTGATCGCCTGGCTCGAACAGGTGCAGCCACCCTTCATGACCGGCGAACGCCTCTTCCCCAGCTTTGGCCTGTCCCTGCTGCTGAAGGAACTTAACCAAGCTGATCACTCCGCGACGGATTGGCGGAAGCCGCTGGGTCATTCCACACTGGACTTGATCACCCGCGCCATCGAAGCCGAGAACGCGCACAACCTGCACGCCATCGAGAGTCTGCTCGAGACAACCGAGCAAAGTCTCCAATCGCAAATCTCCAGCCGTGAAGACACGTTGGATGCCTATTTCGATGGCTTGCATGAGATGGAAGACACAGCCCGCCCGCGTCCACAAAAAATGCTGGAGGAAATGAACAACCTGCTCGGGATGCAGTTAAGATTGAACAATGAGCAACTGCGCACCCTGGGCGAGGACCCGGAAGATATCAAAGAAGATATTCAAAACGCATTCGTCGGAAATTTAACCCTGGTCTATGCTTCGCGCGTCATTGCGGCTGTACAGAATCGTTTTGGTGAACCGCTGGGCGAAAAGTTCGAGCTTGCTGACTGGGAGGATGCAACCCATAAGATCACGGAGGCTGCCCGACAAGCCCTGGACCGCCGCCGCGAACGATTGGTTGGAGAACATGGTCAGATCGCGCGAGATATCGAGAGCCTGCTGCCGCATGAGGAGAATGATACGACTAAACTCCAGTTGCTGCTCTCGCTCTCGCAGGGTGCCCGCACAGACTTTGACCAAAAGACCCATCGTCAGATCAAACGAGTGTTTGCCCGTTTCAGCTATGCTTTTCTGATTGCACAACTGCTGGAAGATCAAAAAGCAGAAGATGTCATCGACGATGTCCTTGAGCATCTGGACGAGGCACAGGAAGCGCTGCAATATGCCTGGGGTCAACGCGAGTATGCCGCGTCTCTCCGCCAATGCCGAAAGATTGGCAGATTTCGGCGTGGCAGCCAAGCTGGCTTTCGGCGAGGAAAAACTCAATGAGCCGGTGGCCAGCCTCGGGGAGTCTGATCGGGAAGCGCTGATCGAAGCCGTCGGAGCCTACGCCTTGAACGAAGTCCACCGGCAGTTGTTGCTGGGTGCGACCTCCGAACTCTGGGTGGATTATCTGACACGTATCGAAGCGCTACGCGTTTCGATCGGGCTGGAGGCTTACGCCCAACGTGACCCGCTGGTACAATACAAAGCCAGAGCCTCCGAAATGTTCTCACAACTTGTAGAAGATATTCGAGGGTTGGTAATCAGCCGGGTATTCGCTTACCAGCCCAGGCCGGTCGAGATCACACCTGTGGAAACCTCAGATGCGCCGCCTGCCATAACGCAGGCTGATTCGGCAAATACTGGAAAGAAGAAAAAACGGCGACGACACTAAATTTTTACGGAGTGCCGCAAATAATTCATGCACAGCTGGCCAATGTTTACTGTTAATTCCTTTTAGAGAGCTGAGTGGTTGATGTAACAAGTGGCAGAAGTATGGCAGAACGTGTCACAGCTTCTCTCAATACCTATCGCGCCCTTTCCAAGGTGGAACTGCATCGTCATCTGGAAGGCTCCTTGCGCTTGGATACCATGCTGGAGATTGCACGCCAGCATGGCATTACCATTCCAGCCGATGTCCTGCGCTTGAGCACGCTGGTACAGGTACAGGAAGAAGACAAATTCACCTTCCAGAATTTTCTCGCCAAGTTCAATACCCTGCGTTTGTTCTATCGCTCACCCGATGCCATCCATCGCATCACACGCGAGGCCATCGAAGATGCAGCCAGGGACAACGTGAAATATGTGGAATTGCGTTTCACGCCGGTCGCTCTCAGCCGCGCCGAGCGTTTTCCACTGCATGATGTCATCGATTGGGTGTTGACCAGCGCCAATGAAGCGGCCAAACAGCAACACATCATCGTACAGTTGATCGCCTCCGTGAACAGACATGAGAGTACAGATCTGGCTGAACAGGTGGCCTGGCTGGCAGCCGAACACATCAAAGATGGACTGGTGGCGTTGGATCTGGCCGGCAATGAAGCCGAGTTCTCCACCCAGCCGTTCTATGGCATCTTCAAGGAAGCCAAACAGGCTGGCCTGCACGTGACCATCCATGCTGGCGAATGGGGACCCGCACAGCACGTCAAAGAAGCGATTGAAGATCTGGGCGCCGAAAGGATTGGTCATGGTGTGCGCGTGTTGGAAGATGAAAATACTGTGGCTCTGGCACGTGAACGCGGGACTGCGTTTGAAGTGTGTGTGACCAGCAATTATCAATCCGGCGTGGTTCAGTCACTGGATACGCACCCATTGATGGAGATGCTCGAGAATGGTATTAATGTCACGATCAACACGGATGACCCCAGCATCTCACGCATCACCTTGAGCCACGAATACTACACAGCCTGCAAAGACCTGAATATGCCGCAAAATACATTGAGAGAACGAATTCTGGCAGCCGCGCAGGCCGGCTTTCTGCCAGAGAACGAAAAGGAAATATTAGTAAAACAACTTCACAAAGATCTGAAACTGTAAACATCACCACAGAGACCCCAAGGGTAGCAAAGGCGCTCCTTTGTATTTTTGGTGATTTTGTGGTGTGAGCGTAAGTCGGGTTTGAGACCTGGCCTGCGAAATTCTCATCACCAAAGGAGTTCCACATGAAAGATTTCTTAATGCACGTGACTTATTAAAAGTTGGGGATCAACAGTACGTTATTTATCGCCTCGACGCTTTGGAAAAAGCGGGGCTGACGAACCTCAAGCGGCTTCCGTTTTCGATCCGCATCGTCCTGGAGGCGGCCCTCCGTCAATGCAATGGCAAAGAGATCACCCAGGACGATGTGAAAAATATCGCTGCCTGGATGCCGACCGGTGCCCGCCCGGGCATTCCCTTTTTGCCCGCCCGCGTCATTATGCAGGATTTCACCGGTGTGCCCGCGGTTGTGGATCTGGCCGCCATGCGTTCGGCGGTGGCACGTCTCGGTGGTGACCCGAAAAAGATCAACCCGCTGGTGCCCGTGGATTTGGTGATCGATCATTCCATTCAAGTGGATTTCTTCGCCACACCCGATGCGCTCACGCGCAACACCGAAATTGAATTCCAGCGCAACCGCGAACGCTATGAGTTCCTCAAATGGGGACAAAAAGCATTCAGCAATTTCCGCGTCGTCCCACCGATGACCGGCATTGTTCATCAGGTCAACCTGGAATACCTCGCGGAAGTTGTGAGAACAAAGGATGAACCTCGCGAAGGTTCAGAACCTTCGCGAGGTTTTAAGGTGGCCTTCCCAGATACACTCGTTGGCACCGACTCGCATACCACTATGATCAATGGTCTCGGTGTAGCCGGCTGGGGCGTAGGCGGCATCGAAGCTGAAGCGGTCATGCTTGGTCAGCCGATGGATATGCTTCTACCAGATGTCATCGGTTTCAAACTCTACGGCAAATTACGCGATGGCGTCACCGCCACCGATCTTGTTCTCACAGTAACGCAAATGCTGCGCAAGAAAGGTGTCGTGGACAAATTCGTTGAATTCTATGGCGAGGGACTCGCCTGGATGTCCCTGCCCGACCGTGCCACCATTGGAAATATGTCTCCTGAATATGGCGCAACGATGGGCTACTTCCCTGTGGATGCAGAGACGATCCGCTACATGCAGTTGACCGGCCGCCCCAAGCAGGTGATCGAACGCACCGAGGCTTACATGCGCGCGCAGGGCCTCTTCCATGAGGCCGGCATGCCCGAACCTGAATATACCGATACGCTGCAACTGGATCTGGGATCTGTGGTCCCCTCCCTGGCCGGACCCAAACGCCCGCAGGACCGCGTGGCAATGTCGGATTTGAAGGAGACATTTCAGAAGACTCTCGTTGCGCCGGTGAAAGAGCGTGGCTTCGAACTCCAACCGGAAGCCGTAAAGACTGAAGCCACCTTCGGTACAAATGGCGGCTCAATGAAGATGAAGCACGGCGCGGTGGTAATCGCCGCAATCACTTCCTGCACGAACACCTCCAATCCAAGTGTGATGGTCGGCGCAGGTTTGCTGGCGAAGAAGGCACTTGAAAAAGGATTGAACGTTAAGCCATACGTGAAGACCAGCCTCGCGCCAGGCTCGCGCGTCGTGACGGAATACCTCAAACAAGCCAATCTGATCGATCCGCTGGCACAGCTCGGATTCAATCTCGTTGGTTACGGCTGCACCACCTGCATCGGCAACTCGGGCCCTCTTCCGGGAGAAGTAGCGAAGGCCGTCACCGGGAGCGACCTCGTCGCCGCGGCAGTCCTTTCAGGGAATCGAAACTTCGAAGGGCGCGTCCATCCTTTGGTCAAAGCCAACTTCCTCGCCTCTCCCCCGCTGGTCGTTGCCTACGCACTGGCGGGCACAGTGGATATCGATCTCGATAAAGAACCGCTCGGCCAAGGGATAGATGGTCCCGTTTATTTAAGAGATATCTGGCCCACACAAAAGGAAATCACCGAAACGATCGCCTCCAGCCTGGATGTGAAAATGTTCGAAGATCGCTACGCGAGCGTCTTCGAAGGCTCAGATACCTGGAAGGAGATTCAGGTCACCGGCGGCGATATATATGAATGGAACGAAGATTCGACCTACATTCATCATCCGCCCTATTTCCAGACGTTGACGCTTGACGTTCCATCGATAAATGACGTCAAGGGTGCACGCGTATTGGGCATGTTCCGCGACTCAATTACAACCGATCATATTTCTCCGGCGGGCAACATCGCAACGACCAGCCCGGCAGGAAAATATCTCCAGGAACGCGGTGTCCAGCCAAAGGATTTCAACTCATATGGTTCGCGGCGCGGCAACGATCTGGTGATGGCGCGTGGCACCTTCGGGAATATCCGCCTGAAGAATTTGCTGGTCGAGCCCAAGGAAGGCAACCTGACCAAACACTTCCCCGATGGCGCGGAGATGAGTATTTACGATGCGGCGATGGTCTATCAGAGCGAAGGGATCCCTGCCATTGTGATCGCTGGCAAGGAATACGGCACCGGCTCCAGCCGGGATTGGGCCGCGAAGGGTCCTCTGCTACAGGGAGTCAAAGCCGTGATCGCCGAATCATTCGAGCGCATTCATCGCTCGAACCTGGTCGGTATGGGCGTGCTGCCTCTCAAGTTCATCAAGGGTCAGAACGCCGAGTCGTTAGGTATCAAAGGCAATGAAGTCTTCGACATCGCAGGCCTGAACGATATGACGGCTCCGCAAAGCATCGTGACCGTCAAAGCCACCAAAGCGGATGGCACTATCATCGAATTCAAAGCCACTGCCCTGCTCAATACTGAAGTGGAAGTCAATTACTATCGCAATGGAGGCATCCTTCATACCGTGTTGAGAAATTTGGTGAAGTAAGAAAGTCAGTAACGAGCCACAGACCGATACGTTCGTATCGGTCTGTTTTTTATAGCGAAAAGCGTACATTACCATTTGGTTATGGTAATAGAAGCCTCTCCAATGTATCAGTCAACCATTGCCCATACCTCTCGTTTGACCAGCCAAGTCTCCCTATAAGAAGGCTATAAAGATCCGGGCTGGAAAGTGCCCAAACCATTTCCCCTGCACTTGTTATGTTAATTCCATCTCGCAGAGGTCCGTTCGCAGCAACAGACTTGACAACGGTGATCATATTGTCAAGACGTTCCTTGTATAGGTGTTTTAGGCGTGCATCGATCTCCGGCTCCGTTTTAGCTGCCATGCGCATTACCTCGAATACAGGTGAAGCGCGCACCATGATCTCTGCAATTCCCTGCGAGAATCCTGCTAGTTGTCGTCTTTGATCTGTATCATGCATGATCGCCTGTGGTTCAGGGCGTTCCAAAATACGAACAGGCTGGTCGTCCCCTCCCATGGAAATATCGAGCAGAAACGCCAGAATATTGCGTTTATTAACAAAAATGGAGTAGACCGTTTCCTGTGCCACCCCAGCTTGTTGGGCAATGGTATCGATGGTAGCACCTGCATATCCACGTTCGAAGAATAATTCACGAGCGGCTTCAGCGATCTGGAGGCGCGTTTGGCGGGCCTGCTCCTTACGGCGGGATGAAGTCATATTTGCGCTTTTGGGGTTTTTGCTTTGCCATGATACCTTGACTCCTTCACAAAACGATTGTATCATATATATATTCAATATAGTTTTACTTTATTTAAATTAAGGTCAATTTATTAACCAAAGATAATAGAAGGAGTTGAATATGCCTGGAAACTCAATTAGAGGTTTGGAAAATAAAACAGAAACCTTTCATACACTCGTGATCGGTGGTGGACAGGCTGGGCTGGCTGTTGGCTACCACCTTGCCAATCTGGGTGTGAACTTCATGGTCCTTGATGAAAACCTCCGAACTGGCGATTCCTGGCGTAAACGTTGGGATAGTCTGAGATTATTTACACCCAGCAAATTCAATGGGCTCCAGGGAATGCCATTTCCAAAGCCCAAAGACTACCTCCCTACTAAAAACGAAGTTGCCGATTATCTTGAAAATTATGCCAATCAGTTCAACCTGCCAATGCTACACAGTGTCAAAGTCAGGCAACTCAGCCACAATGGTCAGGGATATCACCTATCCACAGACACCACCAACTTCATTGCCGAAAATGTGATTATCGCCACTGGACCGTTCCAGAAGCCATACACACCCGCCTTTGCCAATGAACTGGATCCGGCCATTCTGCAACTTCATTCAAGTTCCTATTGCAACCCCCAATCGATCCCAGCCCAGTCAATCCTTGTTGTTGGAGCAGGCAACTCGGGAGCTGAGATTTCACTTGAATTAGCGCGAGCGGGCCGGAAGGTCTGGTTAGCCGGACGCGATGTGGGTCGCATCCCAGCGAATGGACCGCTGGGTAAAGCCTTCGACGGTCGGTTGATCTGGTGGATCATGGGCAATGTTCTAAACGTAAAAACTCCAATTGGAAGAAAAATACGTTCGGGAGAACTTCGCCACGGTACCCCACTGGGACGCGCCACACGGCAGGAAATTTTACAAGCTGGTGTGGATTTGATTCCGCGTGTATCCGGCATTCAATCTGGTAAGCCACAATTGGAAGATGGACGCATCCTACCTGTGGACGGCGTAATTTGGGCTACTGGCTTTCATCCGGACTATGGCTGGATCAACCTGCCCATCTTTGACGAACATGGTCATCCCAAACACTGGCGAGGAGGTGTTGAGGAAGCGCCAGGTCTATATTTTATCGGCCTGCTGTTCCAGACGGCACTGACCTCTTCTTTACTTGGCGGCGTAAGCACAGATGCCGCCTACATTGTTAATCAGGTCGTCAATCGCAAGGATAAATGAGAGGGATGGAGTTTCCAAGGTCAAAGTGTCCTACATAAATCATTAAGACCGGAACGAAACCCTTTCAAAAGGGTTTCGTTCCATAAAAACTTTCTTCGTGTTTATAAGGAGGTCATCATGACGAAAAACATCTTCATGAGTTATTCTCGACGTGAACTGGGTTTTGTGGATGACCTGGTCAGCAAACTCGAAGGTGAAGGCTACAACGTCTGGCTGGATTATCGTGTGCTCATTCCCGGCACACCGTGGAAAGGACAGATCGCCAAAGGCTTGAATGATTCGGATACCGTTCTTTTGGTTGTATCCAAAGCCTCCATGGCCTCGCAATATGTCGCCCTGGAATGGCAACACTTCCTGGACATGAACCAACGCGTCATCCTGCTGATCTTCGAAGCGGTGGACATCCCAAAAGAGCTCGAAAAATATGAATGGGTGGATTTCCGCGGTAATTACCAGGCAGGACTGAAAGAACTATTTTCGCAACTCAAACAGCCCATCCAGGAGGAGCATCCAGTACCCGAAGCAGGATTTAAAATGCCAGCCATGGTATGGATCGCGTTCGTCGTCAGCGTCATTGTTGCTTTCTCATCGCTATACGTCATCTGGACGATCTTCCTCCCCTGGATATTGATTCCCCTACCCTACAGAATTCTCAGGCGGGATTACAACTTTACCCAAGTCCAGGCTGCATTGATCATGCTTCCACTGGCCCTGTTTTTTTCCATGATCGTCGCCGACCTCGACCAACAAGCAGATACGATCTTCAGCATCATGATGATCTCGCTGATAGCTGGTCTCTCGTTGCTCTTTATTCTGCGTTCTGCCGCATTACAAAGATGGGGCAAGCCGGAAGCCACCATACCCAGATATGCAAATCCATACAGCGTGGAAACTATCACGCCCAAGCCTGTATCATTTTTTGTAGACTACGCAAAACACGACCGCGTCGCGGCGCAAGATCTGATCGAGACGCTTAAGAAATGTGGGCACACGCAGGCAGAGGGCATTGAAAATGCACACACCGTATTGGTGGTGATCTCACGCTTCAAAGTGGATACCGAGGCTGATCCCGAGAAACAGGTCGTCTTTCCTGTGATGCTGCAATACAACGATAATATCTCCCCTGAACTGCTCAAGATCCAATGGATCGACTTCCGTCCCGGCGTGCGCAAACTGGATGCGATCGCCAAACTATTGGATAACCCCACAGAGTTACTCAAGGCACTGGGCATGCGCCCGGTCAGTTCGCAAACCGTCTACTCTCCCATCGTGACCACCATTTACTACTTCATGATTTACCTGGCCGCGTTCACTGTAGGAAGTTCATTCAAATACTTCATCTCTTCCATGGACAGCCTGTTGAATTTATCAGACGAGCTCCTGGGAAATGTCTTCCTCGGGCTGATCATCCAGATCATATTGTTCTGCGCGTTGACCTTCTTCGTGATTCGCGGCGTGACCACGCGCAAAGGCTTGTTCTCCTCCTTCGGTTTGCTGGTATTGAGTTTTATTGCCATCGGCATATTGCTCTTCTGGCAGATCGATTTGGCTTTCGCAGCCGCCGATGAGGTGGAAGCCATTACCGGTACTGACACAACGAATCTCGCGGTCTACCTGCCGTTCGTTATTTATTTTGTTGGGCTCATTATCATGATCGGTGTATTTCTCTGGAACCGGCGCGACATTCAACGCTGGTTTCCCGCAAGAAAGTGATTTACCTGTACTGATAGAGGAAAAAGACTTGCCACATTTCGAGCGAGTCCTTTCGTTTTAATAGGCAATCCACTCAGTGTTGTTCGACCCTTCCAAAGAATTCATCCTGTAAGTGCTTCGTTTCGGTATCATCCTTGATGGCGCGAATCACTTTGGCAAAGGCGCGCGCCCGCGCATCCAGCCAGTTGTTACCTTTCTCCGCCGTTGCAGGGATGCCATCGCCGCAGTAGTGGCTCGGGTAATCAGCATACCACCAGATGCCCACGTCCACCCCCAGATCACGAAGATGTTTTAATCGTCCCAACGGCATCCCTTCTCCATCTTTCGGTAACGCATCGCCATGTACCAAATCGGGGCGAATTGCCAGGATGGCACTCGTCTCTTTTTCGCCCGCGTGCCCGTCCACCGTTGTTTCCCATTGCGACTGGATCATGGCTTCGTCCTCTTCGTTGAAATCCGGCGTCACAACATAGACCACATAATCACGCGGAGTGGCCAGTTGAATTTGAGTTAAATAATGAATGAGATAGTCATTGCCACCATGCGCGTTAACAAAGACGATCTTCTTAAGTCCGTTGCGCGCAATTTCGCGGCACACATTCTCAAGCAGTCTGATCGTCAACTCAGGGTCGATGCCAATACAACCCGGATAGTGACGCGCTTCCAGAATTTGCGTAAAAATATAATCGGGAAAAACGATGGCAGGCTCCAGGGCCGCGGCACGATCACATACTTCCCGCCCGATATACATATCTGTTGCCAAAGGGAGATGATGTCCATGCCGTTCGACGCAGGACAAAGGCAGCAGGCAAACCCCTTCAGCTTTTTGAACCTCCTCGGGAAAAAGATCGCTTGTTAATTCATCCCAACGCATAGTAGACTCCTTTTGAAATTTGTTTCTTCCACTATACGACAAATTGAATTACAGAGCAATCAGTATTTACTTTGCCAATAATTCCAGCAAGCCAGTAGGGTATAAAATGGATTTTCCTTCTCCGAACTCGTCAAGACCTTTCCAAACAGCTTTGAAGGATTCATCCGCCTCCGCTTCGATTCCTTCGATCACAGCCTGATCATACAGCTTCGAGTCTCTCAACGCCCCATCGTAAACCAGCACGATTTCATGACCGGGAGTCCCATTAAAAACGAAAATGTTTTCCAACGTTCCCAGGTATCTTAATTCGCCAACTTCTGCCTCGATCTCTTCCATCAATTCCCGATGGACGGTCTGCTCGCTGTATTCACCAAATTCTATCGCACCGCCTAAGGGACGATAGAAGGTCTGCTGCTTAAGCGGATCATATCCCTCTACCACAAGGATGCGATCTTTATTGAGAAATACACAAATTGCCAGCGGGCGTATTCTTCTCTTTTTCTTTGACATATTCCCTCCAAAAACAGGTCGGGTTGACAGCCCGACCAACACAACTACAACGAAATTAACTCTGGTTGCTTTTGCGAATGTACACCTGCAAGATTTGCCTGCATCGACCATGGCCCCGCCCATGTCACACTAACGGGCAGGATTTTTCCTTTCAAGTCTTCCTCCGATTCCAGGAAGACCAGTTTATTGGTTGGCGTACGTCCCTTCCAACGATTTTTCACTTTATCTTCGAATAATACTTCCACCGTTTGCCCTAGATATTTCTTGTTGATCTCCGTGACAATTGGTTCCTGTAATTCCTCCAACATACGGAAGCGGCGCATCTTTTCTTCTTCGGGCACGTTATCGTCCATGCGGCGCGTGGCAACGGTCCCTTCACGGGAGGAGTAACGCGCCAGATGGGCGACATCCAGCTTGAGGTCCGATAAGACGCGATAGGTTTTCATGAACTGCTCATCCGTCTCGCCGGGGAAGCCGACAATGATATCCGTGGCGATGGAGCAGTCCGGAATCTTGTTGCGAATTTTTTCAACCAGGTCACGATATTGTTGCTGGGTATAGCTGCGCTTCATGTCAAGAAGCACTTGATCGTCACCGGCTTGGATGGGAACTTCGATGTGCGGCATGACTTTGGGCAACTCTGCAACCGCGTCCATCAGTTCTTCAGTAAAATAATTGGGATGGGAAGTGAGGAAACGAATCCGCTCGATACCATCTACTTGATGCACAACGCGTAGGAGCGCGGCAAGATTCGGCCCATCCGGGATGTCCTTGCCGTACCGATCCACGATCTGACCGAGGAGCGTGATCTCCTTGACACCTTGCGCGGCCAACGAACGGATTTCCGCCACGATATCGCCCACCGGGCGACTGCGCTCGACGCCGCGTCGAAAGGGGATGATGCAGAAGGTACAGGCATGCGAACAACCATAGACGATCGGCACATGCGCGCTGACAAGTTGGCCGCGTTCGTGCTGCGGGAGAATGAGTTCGTCATCCATCATCAGGAAGCGACGTGTTGTTTCGGAATTCTCTATCGAACGGATTTCGCCCTGACTTAGGTAGGAAACGAGAGGCCCCGGGTCGGAAGGAGGCGAGAAGACATCCACATAGGGAAGCCGCTCACGCAGTTTCTCCGCGCCGCGCACACCCACCAGGCAGCCCATCAGGTTGATGATCAGGTTCGGATTCTGCCGTTTTAGCGGAAGCAGGCTGGAGAGGCGTCCGAGCGCCTTGTCCTCCGCAGACTGACGCACCACACAGGTGTTTAAAACGATCACATCGGCTTCTTCAGCTTTATCAGTATAGGTATATCCCAGATGCTCCAACGACGAGCCGACCCGCTGCGAATCGGCCACGTTCATTTGGCACCCTTCAGTCCAGATGTGATATTTCATAGGCTCGGAATTATACCAAGTTTATCTTTTCTGTCATTGCGAGGAGTGACGCCGCCAACGCCATGACGAAGCAATCTCATGTTTTGGGAGATTGCCTCACGAAGTTTACACGGGGCTTGTTGAAGTGCTCGCGACAACATCAGGTTATGGTAAAATCTTCCAGCCTGGAGGGATGGCCGAGCGGCTGAAGGCGCATGTCTTGAAAACATGTTTGGGTCACACCAACGTGGGTTCGAATCCCACTCCCTCCGCTGAGAGTTGCAAGTTGGCACGTTGACAGGTTTTCAGGTTGCAGACAGAACCTGTCAAGATGCAAGCCTGAAAACTTTCAAACAGAATTTTGGGGAGGTGCCAGAGTGGTTGAATGGGGCCGCCTGCTAAGCGGTTACCGGGGCGAAATCCTCGGTCGCAGGTTCGAATCCTGTCCTCCCCGCCACACAGGAAAACGCGTTCCCGCGAATAGCGGAGACGCGTTTTTGTTTTTCAAATGTGCACATAAACGATTATGACAATATACACTGCTGATGATGACATTCTCCACTCGAATTTGTGAATAAATGCACAAATAATGGAGGTAGGCGGGATAGACGCGGATTGAGGTTGTTCGAAGGCTGAACAACGCAAATGTCTGAAACTGTTTTTCTGCGGGAAAAGAATATATGCCCGCCAGGACAAACGGAGGGACTATGCCTCATATGACTGACGAGAGAGTCCGAGCGGGGATACCTCACGAGGAAGATCTATCTCTTTTGAATGAAGTAAGCATGAAGACTGCGGGGGTGTCGCATCTGGAGATGTGCATCCAGTGCGGTTCCTGTGGGGGCTCCTGCCCCGTAGCACAGGATATGGATCACACGCCACGCATGTTATTCGCCATGTTGCGCGCGGGTATGCGCGAGGAGGTGTTGAGCAGTAACACACCCTGGATATGCGTCTCGTGCTACCACTGTGTGGTACGTTGTCCGCAGGAAGTGCATATCGCGGATGTGATGTACACGCTGAAGAGCATGGCAGTGGAAGCCAAGCTTTACAGTGATTCAACCGCCCCCGATTTTTCACAGACGTTTGTGGATATGGTCGAGATGTATGGTCGCAGTTATGAATTTGGGCTGGCTTCGCGGCATTATCTCAAACACTTCCCATTGCGGTTGCCCAGCATGACACCGATGGGTTTCGGCATGATCACCAAAGGTCGCATGGCGATCACGCCGAAGAGGATCAAGAACATGGATCAATTGAAAACGATCCTGCACCACGCCAAGCAACTGGAGTTGACATCATGAACAAATATCTTTTTTATCCGGGCTGTTCGATGGAATCCAGCGCAAAGGCGTATATGGAGTTGATGAACACCATCCTTGAGCCGCTGGAACTCCAATTCGAAGAGATCGAAGATTGGAACTGTTGCGGGGCGACGGAATACCTCGGTATTAACCTCATCCCTGCTTATTCGTTGATTGCCCGCAATCTCGCTCTGGCAGCCAAACAAATGAACGGTACACGCACGGTGGTTGCCCCATGTTCAGCTTGTTACCTCAACCTCGCAAAAGCGGATCACTATATGCAGGAACGCCCATCGCTTGGAGTGAAGGTAAACGAGGCGCTCCAAGCAGGTGGACTGCAATATAAGGCCGGCACGCTCGATGTACGTCACCTGATCGACATTCTTGTTTACGATATTGGTCTGGAAGCCATTCGTAGCAAGGTAACTCGTCCGCTTACTGGGCTTAAGGTTGTGCCGTATATGGGCTGCATGTTGCCGCGACCTGATTATCAGCATCGTTGGTCTGATCATGAACATCCGACGGAATTGGATGATCTGCTACGGGCGCTGGGGGCGGACGTGATCGATTATCCGCTCACGACCAGTTGCTGTGGCGGGCACATGACTCAGATCGGACCTGAGACTGCCTTCGAATTAATCCGCCGACTCGTATCTGACGCGGATGCACGCGGGGCACATATGATGGTCACAGTTTGCCCAATGTGCCAGATGAACCTCGATGCCTACCAGGATGAGACTAATCATTTCTTTGGCACGGACTATCACATGCCTGTCCTGTTCTTCACGCAGTTGATGGGTCTTGCATTTGGAAAAGAACCTGATGAATTGGGCATTGGCGTGGAACTGGTCAGCTCGCGCGAGGCATTGGCAAACATTGGCGTGGAAGTGCCTGTTACGCAACCTCCGGCAACTCCACGCAGAAAAGATGAAAGCCTGCCGATGCCGCGCCGTTGGACGAAGCATGAGGGCAAGGAGGCGGTGAAATGAACCAGAATCAGGAGCGTGTTGGAGTATACATCTGTCACTGCGGTACAAATATTGCGGGCGTGGTGGATGTGGTGGATGTTGCCAACTGGGCGAAAGAGAAACTTGGACATCAAGGCGTGATCATCGCGCGCGAATATAAGTTCATGTGCTCCAGCCTCGGACAGGAGTTGATTGAGAAAGATATCAAGGAGCTCGGACTCACACGTGTTGTCGTCGCGGCATGTTCACCGCATTTACACGAGAAAACATTCCGCATAGCGGCGAAGAACGCGGGATTGAATCCGTATCTCGTTGAACTGGCTTCGATCCGAGAGCAAGTCTCATGGGTGCACGCGGATAAAGCTGTCGCCACGCGGAAGGCTAAGGCTGTTGTAGCAGGCGCGGTATCCCGCGTGATCGAGAATGTCCCTTTAGAGGAGATCAAAGTTCCGATCAATCCAAACACATTGATCGTCGGCGGCGGCATTGCAGGAATCCAATCTGCGTTGGAAATTGCAAATGCGGGATTTCATGTTTATCTTGTCGAACGTGAACCGTCCATTGGCGGACATATGGCGCAGTTCGATAAGACGTTCCCGACGCTGGATTGTGCGGCTTGTATTCTGACGCCGCGCATGGTGGAGGCGGGGACGCACCCGAACATCACGTTGCTGACGTGGAGTGAAGTTGTGAATGTGGCGGGCTATGTGGGGAACTTCCATGTGACGATCAAAAAGAAGGCGCGCTTTATCAATGAGGAACTTTGTACGGGTTGCGGGATTTGCCAGGAGAAGTGCCCGAAGAAAGTGATCGATGAAGTTTATGAGGCAGGCCTTGGATACCGAAAGGCGGTGTATACGCCGTTTGCGCAGGCTGTGCCGAACTTCCCTGTGATGGATAAGGAGAATTGCACGTACTTCATCAAAGGCACTTGCAAGGCATGTGAGAAATTCTGCCCAACCAATGCCATTGACTTCACACAGGAAGATCAGTTGATCAATATTGATGTCGGAAATATTGTGCTTGCAACTGGCTATGATCTGTTCGATGCGCGGCAGGTGAGTAATTACGGATATGGTCGTTTGCCGAATGTATTCACGAGCATCGAGTTCGAGCGCATGAGCAACGCGGCAGGACCTACTTCTGGAAATATCGTTTTGCGCGATGGCAAATCCACGCCAAAAGCGGTGGGCATCATCCATTGTGTGGGTTCACGCGATAAGAACTTCAATAACTATTGCTCGGTGATCTGTTGTATGCAGGGGTTGAAGTTCGCGCACCTCGTTCATGAACGCACAGGTGCGACGGTCTACAACTTCTACATTGACATGCGTACCGCATACAAAGCCTATGATGAGTTCTATCAACGTGTGCTCGAAGAAGGAACATTATTCGTGCGCGGCAAAGTTGCCGAAGTAACGAATGCGGCACGTAATGAACGTGAAAAAGATAAGCTCATCATTCAGGTGGAAGATACGTTGGCTGGCAAGCAAAGGCGTGTCCCTGTGGATATGGTGATTTTCTCAATTGGTTTACAGCCGCGTCATGATGCGAAGGAAGTTGGCAAGCTGTTTGGTATTTCGTGCTCCACCGATGGCTGGTTCACGGAGAAGCATCCGAAGCTTGATCCTGTCGCCACGATGACCGAAGGAATTTACATTGCAGGTTGTGCGCAGGGACCGAAGGATATTCCTTCCACTGTGGCGCAAGGCGCGGCAGCTTCGGCGCGTGTCCTGGATAAGATCCTGCAAAAGGAAGTCGCGCTCGAACCTATCAAAGCTACTGTGGATCAAGGGCAATGTTCAGGTTGCCGTATCTGCAATGGGCTGTGTCCGTTCAACGCTATTTCGTTCATCGAAGACGACAAAGTCTCCTACATCAATCCCGCGTTGTGTCAGGGATGCGGTACGTGTGTGGCGGCTTGTCCGGCAGGTGCGATCAGTGGCACGGGCTTTAGCGATGATCAGATCATGGCGCAGATCGATGGGTTGTTGCTACGTGATCTTGAATTTGTAATAGCCTAATTCGTCATTGCGAGGACGGCAATTGCCCGACGAAGCAATCCCCTTTATTGAGTGGGAGATTGCTTCGGGCAAAGAACAAGAGCGCCCTTGCCATGACGGAACGGAGAATTCTATGACTGACCAATTTGAACCGACGATCATTGGCTTTACCTGCAACTGGTGCAGTTATCGAGCAGCAGATCTGGCAGGAACTGCGCGGATGAAGTATGCGCCGAATGTGAAACTTGTCCGCTTGATGTGCTCAGGACGCCTCGACCCGACCTTTGTCCTGCGCGCGCTTTCAAACGGCGCAGATGGTGTCATGATCACAGGCTGTCACCCGGGTGAATGCCATTACCTTGAGCAAAACTATAAGGCACTACGCCGTTTCCTCCTGCTCCGACGTGTGCTCAAAGGCTTGGGTGTCGAACCCGAGCGTGTGAAGCTGGTTTGGGCAAGCGCGGCAGAAGGTGCAAAGTTTGCCAGTGAAACAACCACATTTGTGGAAGAGATTTGGAAACTGGGTCCATTGAATTGGGGGAAGTTTACTAAGGCGGCAGAAGAAATCGAGGAACCAGTGCAAGAGGAGGTGCCAGCATGACAGTTAATGGCAAGAAACCAAAATTTGCGATGTATTGGGCAGCCTCCTGTGGCGGCTGTGAGATTGCCGTCTTGAACATCCATGAAAAGATTTTGGATGTGGATGCGAACTTCGATGTGGTCTTCTGGCCCGTGGCGATGGATGCAAAATACAAGGATGTGGAGGCCATGGAAGATGGCTCGATTTGCTCACGCTCTTTAACGGCGGCATTCGTAACGAAGAGAACGAACACATCGCCCGGCTTCTGCGGCAAAAATCCAAAATACTCGTTGCCTTCGGTTCGTGCGCGTGTGAGGGCCGTATCCCAGGATTGGCAAATCTAGCTCAGGTGGGCGAGATCGTCCACACAGCCTTCAATACCATTACAACCGATAACCCGCATGAGATTTATCCGCGCACATCCTACGATGTACCGGAAGGTGAGTTGCGCATTCCAAAACTCGCACCGGTGCTCCAACCCTTGGACCAGGTTGTGGATGTGGATTATTACATGCCGGGCTGTCCTCCCGAATCACATCAGATCGCGGCAGTGGTTGATCTTGTGATCAAAGTTGTGAGGGGTGAGGCAGAGCTTCCGCCCAAAGGCTCGGTCATTGGTGTTGGCGATTTAACAGTGTGTGACGAGTGTCCGTGTGCGAGGAATGTCAAGGCGATCAAGGAATTTAAACGGATTTAAGATGTAGCGCCGGTTGACCCAACGTTGTGCCTGCTCGAGCAAGGCATCCCGTGTAACGGCCCCGCCACGCGAGCGGCTGTAACGCGCGTTGCCCACAAGCGGGTGCGCAGTGCATCGGTTGCTACGGTCCGGCAGAGGGCGTCATGGATTATGGCGCGCGGTTGATCACCGCCTTTGCTTCCGTTATTGATGCACAGGATCCGGAAGAAATCGAAGAAATTCTCGATGGCATTCCCGACCCTACCGGACAGGTTTATCGCTTCAGCTTGCCCGGGTCATTGATGAAAGCCGCAAAACCCGCCTGGACAAAGGAGTAATCATGACACAACGAATTAGCATTGACCCCATTACCCGTCTGGAAGGGCATGGCAAGATCGAGATCTTCCTGGATGACAAGGGTAATGTTGCCAACTCATATTTCCAAATCCCTGAATTGCGCGGCTTCGAACGATTTGTGGTAGGACGCCCCATCGAAGAGATGCCGCTCATCACGAATTGCATCTGCGGCGTTTGCCCGGAGGCACATCACATGGCGGCCTCCAAAGCCGCGGATAGGGTCTACAAAGTTGACCCACCCCGCCCAGCGAAGCTGCTGCGTGAGCTACTGTATATGGGATTCTATTGCACGGACCATACGACTCACTTCTACGCCTTGGGCGGACCCGATTTCATAATGGGACCCGATGCGCCTGTCGCCGAACGAAACATCCTGGGCGTGATCCATAAGGTTGGTCTGGAAATTGGCGGCAAGGTCATCCAGATGCGCAAGTATGGACATACGGTGGTCGAGATGATCGGCGGGCGCAAAGTACATCCGTGCACTTCGATCCCGGGTGGAATGACGAAGGGTATCACAGAAGAGCAACGCAAAGAGATCGAGGAGATGGGGCGTTGGGCAATCGAGTTTTCGCAATTTAGCCTCAAACTATTCAACGATATTGTGCTCGAGAACAAAGAGTATGTCGATCTTGTCCTTGGCGATGTTTACACTCATAGAACCTATTCCATCGGTCTGGTCGATGAGTTAAACAAGGTCAACTTTTATGATGGTTTGGTCAGTGTCGTTTCACCGAGTGGCAAGCGCATCGGCAAATATGGTCCCGATAATTACACCGAATGGATCGCGGAACACGTTGAACCATGGACCTACCTCAAATTTCCCTATCTTAAAAAAGTAGGCTGGAAAGGTTTTGTGGACGGCGAAGACTCAGGCGTATATATGGCAACACCGCTTTCGCGCCTCAACGCCGCGGACGGAATGGCAACTCCTCTTGCGCAGGAACATTACGAAAAGTTCTACGCAACCCTGGGAGGCAAACCTGTGCATCAACGTCTTGCCACGCACTGGGCGCGCTTGATCGAATTACTGTACGCGGCGGAACGCTGGGTGGAGTTGGCAACTGATCCCGAGATCACATCACCGGATGTTCATGCCAAGCCGATGGAAACTCCGACGGAAGGCGTGGGCATTGTCGAAGCGCCGCGCGGGACTCTCACGCATCATTACTGGACCGATGAGCGGGGCATCGTGACCAGGGCAAATCTCATCGTGGGCACAACCAATAACTACGCCCCGATTCAGATGTCCACGAACAAAGCCGCGCGGAGTTTGATCAAGGATGGGAACGTGACCGAAGGTTTGCTCAACATGGTCGAGATGGCATTCCGCGCCTACGATCCCTGCTTCGGATGTGCGACCCATTCCCTGCCCGGGCAGATGCCACTGGAAATCACCATTCATGATGCTGAAGGGAATCCGGTTGAGGTGTTGAAACAGTTTTGTTAAACAAGACAGATTGGGGCCCGGTTGCGAAACAGACTTTTGTTTTATTCAACCACCAGGAGAAAAACGGAGTTGGAGCCTATGAAAACCTTGGTGATTGGTCTAGGTAACCCTATTCTGGGAGACGATGGCGTTGGATGGAAAGTCGCCGATGAAGTCAGAAAACAGCTAATCTCACCATCGGCCCCTCTCCCAGAAGTAGAAGAGAGGCAAATAGATGTAGATTTTGCCTCTCTGGGTGGGATCAGCCTGATGGAACGGCTGATTGGTTATGATCGCGCCATTCTGACCGATGCCTTTGCTGTTGATGAACCGATCGGTTCGCTCTCGGTCCTGCAGCTGGATCAACTGCCCAATTATTCTGCCTTTCATATCGCCGCCGCACATGATACTTCCTTGCAAAATGCAATCGAACTGGGCAGGTCGCTTGGCGCGTATTTGCCTGAGGACGTGACCATCGTTGGAATCGCGATACAACCCATCTATGATTTTTGTGAAGAACTTTCCCCTGCGGTTGCCCGCGCCGTTCCTCTGGCGGCAAAAATTATCCTGGATATGTTAAAGGAAACAGTTTTGACAAAGCAAACGTGATTATTTCAAACTTAACTTCATTCCCAGGTGTGACCCGTTAAATCCCAATCTTTCGTAGAAACGATGCGCGCCGACGTGTGATTTATGGGTAGTCAATTGAACAAGATGCGCGCCCGTGGCCCTCGAGCGCGTTCCATTGTCCACATCATCATTTCCCGGCCAATTCCCTGGCTGCGATACCTTTGATCTATTCGCACCGATTCGACCTGCGCCCGCAGCCCACCCTGGTAACTGATGGATGGAATGAATATCAGGTGAAGCGTTCCAAGCACCTCCCCATTTAGTTCAGCCACGATCAGTTCGTGATTCGAATCGTTGTTGATTTCTTCAAACGCGGAATAATAAGAGGCCGGCAATGGCTCCATGTAGCACTCACGTTCGCTTCCCAGATCATCCTCAGCCAGCAAACGAACAACGCATGGCAGGTCTTGGCGCGTTGCCATCCGAAACGCGATCTCACTATGGGTCATGCTCGTTTCTTCTGCTTGGTCAATTCCATATATTCCGGATTCGTTTGAACATACGCGGCAACATAAGAACACATGGGGATAACGCGGCAGGGAATGTTTCCTGGCATAATCCAATGCAACCTCGGTGATCCTACCTGCCACGCCTTGTCCACGATGTCCGGGATAAACGCCCACATGCGTCATCACGATGGTATCGCCACTCAGCAGATAATCCAGTTTTGAGAGTTCCCCATCGATCCATACTTCAAACCGGTTCTTTTCCGGATGATGGACTACTTCCAGTTTTTCAACATCAATTTTCATATCGAATGAGGCTCCTCATTCCGCTGTTTCTCGCGTGCAAATAGCGCAATAAACTCCATAATGACCTTAAGAGCCGCGAAGACGGTTGCTTCCGAGGGATCGAGCGGCGGCGCCACCTCGACCACATCCAGGCCAACCAACGGCAAACGCTGCAAAGATTGGATCAGTGTGATTACCTCACGTGAAGTCAAACCACCCGAATCGGGGATACCGGTACCGGGCGCAAACGCAGGATCCAGGCAATCGATATCCAGCGAAATATGGACAGCGTCACACAGATTTAACTTACTGTATACGCTGGATGCCACACTTTTCATCCCGCGCGTCGCAACCTCCGCCGCGGCATAAACATTCAGGCCGCCGTTTTCGATCAAGTTAATTTCCTGATCCTCCCAGGAACGCAATCCCACCATACAAACATCCTCAGGTTCGATGCCAGATTCAAGCGCGCGCCGCAACACACAGGCATGAGAAAGTCTGGAACCGGTAAACACATCACACAGATCAGGGTGTGCGTCCACCCACAACACGCCCAGACGCTGATCCCGGTAGCGTTCGCGCTGCGCCTGTAAGACCGGAATACTGATCGAGTGATCCCCGCCTAGGATGATCGGAACATTGGGCAGAGCCGCGACTTTCCCGCGCAGCGCCTCAAAGTCCCGCGCTTGATCGTTGATGGCAATATCGCCCGGGTCAGCCACGCGGATATCACCAAGTTGTGTGCGATCCTCACTAAACGGCGTCAGATGCGTGGACCAGAAGCGTATTCGTTCCGGGCCGAGGGCCGCGCCCTTCCGTGCTGAGGCGGCTCCATCGTAAGGGACGCCGATCACCGTGAAATCGGCCTCAGCGGAAGAAATGTCCGGGCGATGCAGGTCAGCCCAAAGTCCGTGCGTGGAGGCGGGATCCATTTTGCATTTTTCTCCTCGTTAATTTGTATGCGTTCGAAGCAAGGGCAAATATATCGTAAAAACCTATTTACCGCCTGTCTTACTTATGGTTAACTTTACTTTTCACATGCGTGGGCCGAAATTCAAACATAAAGTAAATTAGGCGGCACTCTGTAAATCCAAAACGGACAGCATAACTATCCCATTTTCACTGCAAATACAAATGCCGATCAATGAGCTGAGTGTCTACGGAATCCAAGGCCAGGCAACTTTGTGACATTATTCACACAATGGTCTGAGTATTCTCCCCACTAAAGTAGTCATTGACCTGCCTTTTGTTTGCTCTTACAATACCTGTATGAAATTGAAGTTTGCTGGCTTTTTTCGGCCAGATCACGATCCTCCGCAAGATGTACTCCCATCTCTGTTATTTTAGTGTTGATCCAATTTGAAGCTATTCGGAGGAAAAAATAACATGTCTACCCCGTTTATTTCCAAACGTGCTCCCGTCTACGCTGATGTTCCCGATCAAAAGTGGAATGATTGGCGCTGGCAGTTGAGCCATCGCTTAAATTCAGTGGAAGAGATCGAGACGATCCTGCCCTTAACCGACTCTGAGCGGAAGGCGCTGCAGACCAGTGGCTTGTTCCGTGTCGATATCACGCCCTACTTTATTTCGCTGATCGATCCGAAAGATCCCGATGATCCCATCCGCAAACAGGTGATTCCGCTCTCGGAGGAGATGCAGTCCTTTACGGCGATGATGGAGGATTCGCTGGCGGAAGATCGCCACTCTCCCGTGCCGGGGCTGGTTCACCGATATCCGGATCGGGTGCTCATGCTGGTTACGACTTAATGCGCCTCGTACTGTCGTTACTGCACTCGCTCGCGCATCGTTGGCGATCCTGGACAAACCTTTTCGCGCCAGGAATTCGATATGCAGATTGAATATCTCAAACGCACGCCGCAGGTACGCGACGTACTGCTGTCCGGAGGCGATCCGCTGGTGCTGGCGCCAAAAATCCTGGAAGAGATCCTCAGCCGCCTGCGCGAGATTCCGCATATTGAAATCGTGCGCATCGGTTCGCGCGTCCCCGTGTTCCTGCCCATGCGGGTTACACAGGAACTTTGCGATATGCTCGCCAAGTACCATCCGCTTTGGATGAACATTCATGTCAACCACTCCAACGAGATTTCGTTGGAACTGGAGCAGGCCTGCGACCGTCTTACTAGGGCAGGCATTCCACTCGGCAACCAGTCTGTGCTGCTGGCCGGTGTGAACGACAACGTTCACATCCAGCGCAAGCTGGTGCAGGATCTGGTCCGGATTCGCGTACGCCCCTATTATCTGTATCAATGCGACCTGGTGGAAGGTGCGGGACATTTCCGCACACCGGTCGCCAAGGGCATCGAGATCATGGAAGGCCTGCGCGGTCATACCTCCGGTTATGCTGTTCCGCAATATATCATTGATGCGCCAGGCGGCGGCGGCAAGATTCCCGTGATGCCAAATTATTTGTTAAGCATGTCAGATCACAAAATCATTTTGCGTAATTACGAAGGCTATGTGACCACATACGAAGAACCTACCGATTATCTGCCAAGTGACGCTGCCAAATTCAAAGGCGAGAAAAGGCCCGAACCCGGACAAACGGGCGTCCATGGCCTGCTGGACGGCGATCAAATGTTCATCAAACCAGAAGGCTTCGATGAAACCCATGACCGCCACGGCATCCAGCATCGTCTCAAAGATGAGAAGAAATGGCAGCCCTTGGGAATCGGTGATGGCTCTTCCACCCATTCTGAGCAATAAGCAATCGAAGGAGACAAGAATGAATCCATCAGTAAAACGAATACTATTCTTGATAATGGTGGTACTCTTCCTGCTGGCAGCCTGCGCGCCGGCCGCGCAGCCCACCCAAAATGCTGTGAATATTGATGCTGAAGTTGGGACGGCTGTGGCGTTGACCGTGGCTGCGCAAAATGCCGAGACACGGGCCGCCCAATCTCCTACGCCACAAGTGACCAATACCATGCTTCCCACACAGACTGAGGTTGGTGACATCTTCTCCCCCACTCCTGTGCTTCCAACTGCGACAGCTTTGGTGATCGTGCCGACGACCTCATCGGGTGGTGGGGGTGCCAACGCGACTCCGAAACCGCTTTACGCGTGCCAGATTATCAGTAGACGCCCATATGACAATACTGTTTTCCGTCCGGATGCCGACTTTGACATCCGGTGGACGATCGTCAATACTGGGACACGTACCATCCTCGCCGGAACTGACGTAAAATATTCGAGTGGCGAAAATATGACCAATACTACCCGGAGAGAACTTCCCGAAATAGCACCCGGTGATCAATATGAAATCATCTTTGACGCGATTGCTCCACACAAACCAGGCACCTATATCATGACCTGGGTTGTGGAAGGTCAGTTATGCTATCCATACGCTGCCATTAAAGTGGAAAGATAGGAGTGATATTTTCTGTGCCCGGGATGTTTTGGTGTGGTCCAGTCAGTGTTTCGGATGTGTAAGAGGAAATATGTTAACCCGTAAAAGAAAACTTCTTCTCTGGATGGTCACCTTTGGCTTAGTGATGGCCTGTGTTCCATCCTTTACCGCAACCGTCCCAACGCCGAATCCCGTAGCGGTCAATACCTTCATCGCGCAGACCGTTGTGGCCGCATCCACACAGACCGCAGCCAGTTTACCATCCGCCACACCGACCAACACGGTCACCCCGACTCCTCGTAACACAGAGACAGCCAGCCCCACGGCCACCTCCACATTCATATTCATTCTGTCCAGTCCCACTCCGATTTTCGTTCCAACCTTTACTCCGGTCGGCGGAGGGACCAGTTCTGATAAATTGGCATGTGAGATACTCAGCTTGTCGCCAGCCAATGGCACATCTTATAATTCTCGAGCTGACTTCGACGCCACCTGGACCGTCAAGAATATTGGGAAAAATGCATGGGACAGAAACTCCATCGATTTTGTTTATTTGAGCGGCGATAAGTTTCACAAGGTCTCCGGTTATGATCTGAGCAAGGATGTAAAGGTCGGCGGGTCCATCATCCTGACCGTGGATATGAAAGCCCCCAAGAACTCGGGAAACTATACCACCCGCTGGACATTGCGTTCTGGTGACACTAACTTCTGCACGATGAGCTTGACCATTAATGTCAGGTAGAAACAGACTGATACGTTCGAAAACGAACGGCGGCGACCAGGTTTGGTCGCCGCTGTAATTTTTTTATGAAGCCGGAGGAATTGGCTCGTCGAAGCCTGGTTCACTAGGCCTGGCCGAGCGCAGGGAAAATATTCCCACAAGGATGGGAATTAGAATTAACAATGCGCCCACGCATAGGAAAACCCCCGATCCCAGCAGTACGTTCTGTGGAGAACTGGGATTGTCCGCCATCACCTCCGGCATCTGGGATCCCAGGACAGCCAGGACACCGGTGCCAACGAGCAGCAGGCCAGGGCAGCCGCATAGCAAAGCTGATACCACGGTGACGATGATCGCTGTTGTTCTATTCATGTTGACCTCCTAAAAGTAAAGCAGTGAATCCGTGTTTACTCAGTATACAATCAAATCACAAGCAGGCATCATAGCCACGTATTTAGCTGCGCAATTTTGCACCAACCTCATGTTCCAATCGCTTCACAATCTTATTTCGGATGGCAGCGGCCTCAGCATCTGTCATGGTCTTGTCGGATTGATACGTAAGACTATAAGCCAGTGACTTTTTCCCGGAACCGATCTGCTCACCGCGATAGACATCGAAGAGACGAACCTCGGTCACGCTCTTTCCACCCGTCTGGCTGATCAACGCTTCGACGCGCGCCGCCGGCACTGATTCATCAACGATGACAGCGATATCTTCGTAGACCGGCGGGAACTCGGAGACAGGCACGATACCATAGGTCGGACTCAAGGCGCGCAATTTCTCCAGATCGAACTCTCCAACAATAAGCGGCGCATCACCAACCTCATATTTTTCTTTAACGGACGGATGCAGCTCGCCGAAGACGCCCACCACCTGACCATTGATCGTAACTTCGGCGGCCTTGCCCGGGTGCAGGCTCGCCCTGAGCGGAGCCGTAGGCGAAGTCGCAGCGTCTATCGGAGCATAGGAAACGTCCGTGTAATGGAGGCCACTCAAAAGGAGTTCGAGGCGCCCTTTCATATCGTAGAAATCGAATAAGGACAAGTCTTTCACATCCCATGCAGCGGCAATACGTTTTCCGGTCATCAGCAGGGCCAGCTTGCGCGGTTCGTCAGGCAGGTCATTTTGACGCGGTTCGAAAATCGGACCCAGTTCGAACATGGCAATCAATTCGGCGCGGGCATTTTTCTCCGCAGACTCAAGTACGGAAGCCAGCAGGCTGCGACGCATTACGCGTCGCTCAGGCGTGATCGGATTCGCCAGGGTCACGTATTCATCGTGTGGGACAAGCCTGCCTTCGCGTTCGGGCGAAGTCATGCGATAACTGACGATTTCCTGTAAACCCAGGTTGGCAAGAAGATCGCGCACGTGCTCTTCCCATTCGAAAACAGGATTGCCAATTTGCGGCGGGAGGGCATCGGCCATGCGCGTCTCTGGAATGTTGTCGTATCCATAACTACGCGCCACTTCTTCGAGCACATCGACCACACCGACCATGCCTTGGCCAATATCGAGCCGATGTGCGGGAGTCTCCACCGTTACCGAATCTTTTTCCACGGTACATTTGAATTCAAGCTGAGTGAGCAGGGCAGCAATTTGTTCCGCAGTCAGATCGATGCCCAGCCAGCGTTTGACATCTTTCGTTGTGACAGTAACAATTGATTCTTTCGGCTTGAGCGGATATTCATCCACCAGACCGGGCGCGACCTTACCACCAGACCAGGCGGCCATGAATTGCAATCCGCGTTTGACGCCTGGTTCTGCCAAAGTAGGATGCACACCGCGTGAAAAACGGAAAGAGGCTTCCGAGGGAAGATTATGCTGCTTGGCCGTACGACGGATATTGATGAAATTCCAGGCCGCGCCTTCGAGCAAGATATTCGTGGTACTGGTGCTGCGTACACTGGCTTTGCCTTGAGTCATATTTTCATTGACTTGTAACTCAACGCCTTTTGCGTCCAATACTTCTTTGGAGGCATCGTAGACTTCGCTTTCCGCGCCACCCATTACACCCGCCAGGGAAAGCGGTCCTTTCTCATCACAGACAAGCACATTCGTGACGGTCAGCTTGCGAGCTACATCATCCAGTGTCGTCAGCTTCTCGCCATCCTTCGCTGCGCGGGTGATGATCTTCACATTATTTTTTCCGGCGCGTTCTTTGAGCACATCGTAATCGAAGGCGTGTAAAGGTTCACCGAGATCCAGCATCGCATAGTTCGTGGCATCGACGATATTATTGATGGGACGAATCCCCGCCAATCTCAAGCGGCGCTGAATCTGGTAGGGGCTGGGTTTGATGTCCACGTCGCGGATCAATCCAACCACAAAGCGCGGGTTGAGTTCGGGGTCGGTAATCTCGATGGAAACCAAATCTTCCACGGACTCACCGGAGGTTTCATACTCGATCGTTGGCTGCTTTAGCTGACGTCCCGTCAGCGCGGCGAGTTCGCGCGCAACGCCGATCACATTCGCGTTGCGTGCCATGTTCGGCAGGATGCTGATGTCGAGCACAGCGTCACCCATGTAATCCACCAACGGCATTCCGACCGGCGCGTCTTCATCCAGGATAATGATGCCTTCATGTGCCTCAGAGATGCCAAGCTCTTTTTCAGAAGCAACCATCGAATAGGATTCCACGCCGCGGATTTTGGCGCGCTTGAGGGTCGTAAGCACCAGGCCATCGGCATGGCCATCGTAAATGAGGGAGCCTTCCCTGGCATAGGCGACCTTGATCGGATTGGACAGTTTGCCTGTGCCTTTCAAATGGAAGATGTTCGGCGCGCCGGTCAATACCACCTGGCTTTGCTCTCCATCGTATAGATCGAGCAGAGTCAAACGGTCCGCGTTGGGATGCGGATTCACCTCGCGGATTTCGGCCACGACAATCTTGTCGCGGTCCCAACCAAGGCCACTGGTCTTGAATTCATGGCGCTCACTGGAATACATATCAGCCGCGGCCCCATCAGGCATGGGCAAACCGGCATATTTTATCTCGTCCACTTCCAACCCGGCGAGAGTCAACTTACGGGCAATTTCTTCGATGGACAGGCCATCCAAGTCAATGTAATCTTTTAGCCATGAGAGAGGTATTTTCATATTTCACCATTTATGAACAACCCGTTGGTTTAGTAGCCAGCGTTCGTTGCGAGCGTATCGAAACCAACAAGTAACGTACAAATATTTGTCACAAAAATTATTCTGCCTACTGGTGGTTTCGATCCGCCTTCGGCTGCTCAACCACCGATCTTATCTAAAACTAGAACTGCCCAAGGAAACGAAGATCGTTGCCCCAGAAATTGCGAATATCATCGATCCTGTAGCGCAACATCAACTGCCGTTCGGGTCCCATACCCCAGGCGAAGCCGGAGTAGCGCGCCGGATCATATCCACCGTTCTGCAATACGACAGGATGCACCATGCCGCAGCCAAGGATCTCCAGCCAGCCGGAATTCTTACAGACCGCGCAGCCTTTGCCGCCACAAACGAAACATTCCACATCCATCTCCGCGGAGGGTTCCGTGAAGGGGAAATAAGAGGCGCGGAAACGGGTCTGTACATTTTGACCGAACATACGTCGCGCAAAATCGATCAGCGTACCCTTCAAATCCGCGAAGGTGATATTCTCACCCACCACAAGCCCTTCCACCTGATTGAATTGAATCTCCGAACGCGCCGTGATCTGCTCATAACGGAAACACATCCCGGGCAGCGCGATGCGGATTGGCGGCGGGTTGTCCGGATTCAACGCGGCGAACTGGCGCATGGCATGGATCTGCCCCGGTGAGGTATGTGTGCGCAGCAAAATCGGATTATCACCGCGCTCGCCAGCTTCAACAAAGAATGTATCCTGCATGTCGCGCGCCGGATGATGCGGCGGGAAATTCAGCAACTGGAAATTCATCTCATCGGTTTCCACTTCGCGTGAGGTGTAAACCTGAAAGCCCATATCAGCCAGAATGTCGAGCACGCGGCGCAGTTGCTGGGTGGATGGATGCAGACGTCCCAGATGAACTTCGCGTCCAGGCAACGTGACATCCAGAGATTCCTCCTCCAGGGATTTCGCCAAAGCTGCCGCTTTGATTGCCTCAGCATGTTCCGTCAAAGCAGCTTCCAAGGCGGTCTTGACACGGTTGGCAGCCGCGCCGACGGCGGGGCGCTCCTCCTGCGAGAGTTTCCCCAGCCCGGAAAAGACCTGCATCAGCGGCGAACTGCGACCTACATTGGCAACGCGCCAGGCTTCCAACGCGGCCTGGTCATGGACTTTATTCAAGTCTTCCAGTGCGCTCTTCTCGATCTCGTTCAATTGATCCAACATTCGTTCCTCCAATCTATTTCTGTCATTGCGAGGAATGGCGCCTTAGCGCCATGACGTGGCAATCTTGTGTTTCTACAGAAGCATTTCCTAGCTGGTCACTTGAGATTGCTTCACCGGGCCACGCTTCGTATTCGTTCTTCGAACGACTCTCTCTACTCAGTGCGAGCCCGCCTCGCAATGACGATCACACAAACAAAAACCTCTCATCCACCATGGGACGAGAGGCGCTATTGGCTTCCCGCGGTACCACCCGCATTAATCACTTTTGTGATTCACTCTGTGCTGACCATCATCAGCCTCTCTGATAACGTTGAGAATACGGTTCAGACTACCAAACGTGGCACAATGAATTGACACGTTCTTCACCTTCACAGCTCGAGAGGGAACTTCAACTGATCTTGGAAGAATGCAACTTGCAGCACGCCGGTGGCGATTGCATCTCTCTGGCGACCTCTGCCAGTCTACTTTCCTCTGTCTTCGCTCTTATTTAATTGCTTGTAATTATCTCTGAAACAGGGCTTGTGTCAAGGCCAAATCGACATTTCCCCTTTGCATTTAACGGCTTACCCCGCGATCACTCGCGGGGCAGCCAAAGACCAACTCAGAGGGAGGAGAGAGTTTTTAGCATAGTGGGCGGTTCAATTACGCCAACTAAGTTTACAAAGGACGGTAATCAGGATTCGTGCCACACCATGCGCAGGTCGGCTTGTTTATGCCATTGCACTCGAGCGCATTGGAACAGCGACGTGCAACGATGCGCGGTGGCTGTTCGGGCAAGTACTCAGATGGAAGCACCACCTGGGTTTCCAGCGCGATCTCATGACCTACGTGCTCACAGTAACGGACCTTGCTTACGAACCATCGCTTCTCAGCCATATAACACCTCCAGATTACGCCGCCATTGTATGACAAAGAAAAAACGCCTGCCAGTGACAGGCGTCATGACTTGATATGACAATCCACCTATAGTGGATAGAACTTACCTGATTTGCACTATTAAATCCTGGTTAGACGATAAACGCCGCCACCGTCTCCCACCAGATAGATTTCACCGGATTCATCCTGACCAAAGGAAGTGATATTGACATCCGTATCGAACAACCGCTGAACCTGCCAGCCGTTATCAGAACGCATCAAGCCCCAGATAAAGCCTGTACAATAATCTCCATAAAGATAGATGCCATTCCATTCGGCCATGGAACCACGATAGACATACCCGCCCGTGATCGAGCACCCCCCCTCTGAGTGACTATATTCAGCCACCGGATCAGTCAGGCCCTGTGTATTCCCGCCGTTGTAATCATGAGCACCTTCGCGAATGTTCCAGCCAAAGTTCGTGCCGCCGGGAGAGCCCGCGGGAAGGAAATCGATCTCCTCCCAGGTATTCTGCCCCACATCGCCAATATAGAGATCGCCAGTAGCTTTATCAAAAGAGAATCTCCAGGGATTGCGCAGGCCATAAGCCCAAACCTCATTTCCAAAGGGATTATCCCCGGGCACAGCATAGGGATCACCGGCGTCCACATCCAGGCGGAGAATTTTTCCGAGCAGGGCATTGGTGTTCTGACCGTTTCCATGCGGGTCACCTTGTGAGCCGCCATCGCCCAGGCCCGCGTAAAGATCGCCATCCGGTCCAAACGCTAACATGCCGCCATTGTGATTTGCGAACGGCTGATCCACACCCAACAATTTCGCCTCGCTGTTTGGATCGGCGATATTCGGATCACTGGAAACCTGGAAGCGTGCGATGACCGTATCACCGTTGGTATCCGTATAGTCGACAAAGAAGCGCCCATTCTGGGCATACTCAGGATGGAAAGCCAGCCCCAGCAAGCCTTCTTCATTGCCACCGCTGCCTACACGGCTTTTTATATCCAGAAAAGGCGCGTCGAGCAATTGTCCATTCTGGATAATTCAAATCCTGCCCACTTTTTCAATAACGAATAATCGTCCGGAGCCATCAGCTTGCAAATTCACCGGGCGCTGCAAAGCAGACAAAATGGGCTGCCATTGATAAGCCTCCGGATCTGGAAATGTACTTGTGCTGGGAGGGGTTTTGGTAGGTGGGATCGAATTGGGAGTGGCTGTATCGGGAACGGTTGTCGGTGCAATGAAGGTTTGTGTAGCGGGAACTACTGTCGGCGTACTCGAAGGCGGCGAAACAGTACTGGTTCCATTGCAGGCTACCAGGGACAATACCAATAAAAGTATTATTTTTTTCATCACGAATGATCGCTCACATCCGTAGGCTCAACATCCACTATTTCTCCCGAACCATCATCCAGATTGCTGTCGAGTTCGCGCATATGCTCTTGCACAACGCCCGGCGGGCAAAGTTCAACAAAGAGAGTCGAACCGATCCAAAGCACTGCCGCGTCATCCAACGCATCGATGCCCGGAATCCCCATGATCAAATCGATCGGAGAGATAAGGTAAATCAGCGCCCCCACCGGAACAAGTTTGGCCCAGGGGCTGACGCGTCGATCACCCATGAGTTTGAGGATCAACTTCATGCGTTTTACAAAGTCACGTACCATGCCTCCCTGTGGAGGCACCACGATCTTGCGGGATTTTTTATCAGCCATATTTTTCTCCATACGAACTGGATATTTGCAACAGTAAAGGGGATGGAATCGTCAACACATTATAAAACATGGGAAGGGCTTTCCAATCACATTGTATTAATACTTACGAAAAACTAATTTTTGAGTAGCAAACCCAGAACACACCCGTATCCTACTCAACAAGGTAAAATCTGTGAATGCCCTATTTGATTGATGGACATAACCTGATTCCAAAAGTGGGCTTGCGTCTGGCTTCCCTGGATGATGAAATGGAATTGATCAACATCCTGCAGGAATTTTGCAGGTTGGAACGCAAGCCGGTGGAGGTATATTTCGATGGCGCGCCAGCGCCTCATGCCGGGACCCGGAAGTTGAGTGCCGTTACCGCGCATTTCGTGCCGCTGGGAACGACTGCCGATGAAGCCATCCGTAATCGATTGAAGAAACTTGGAAGAAGCGCAAAGAACTGGAGCGTTGTTTCATCAGACCGGCAAGTACAGGCAGATACGCGTGCAGCCCGCGCAGAAGTGATTTCATCAGAAGCCTTTGCCGGACTCATCAATCGAGTACGCAATGCCACACCCAAACCAATCAATGAGCGAAAACTTTCCAAGGACGAAGTGGATGATTGGTTAAAGTTGTTCGAAGAAAGAAAGCATAAATAAGCCTGAACCCTTTGGGGGATTAAAGTGGATGAATACTATCAGCTTTCTAATCATTTTTTAATGTCACCATTTTTATTCGGGAGTATATTCAAGTTATCGACACCTGCCCTCCCTTTACTGGTATTAGGTGTCTATCCGCCGTCTGCGGTCAGCATGCCCCCCCCATGCTGACGGGACGGCGGTTTCTATTTCGCACTTCCTACTCCGCCTCGACTTCGGTCGCGACGCTTTCTCCGCTCAGCGCGAAATAGCCGGGATATAATTTGAGCATGAAGACGGTTTATACTTTTGTCTCCTCCCCAGGACATGTTTTTCCAGATCATCCTGAACGACCCGCGCGGCTGGAAGCTTTGGAGCCGCGTCTGCAATCTTTCGAATCAGAGTTGTTGGAAACAAAGCCCGCAACTCGTGAAGAGATTGCAAATGTGCATCAACCCAAGTTAATTGCAGCGCTCGAAAAAGCCTGTCGTGAGCAGGCGCCGGGGATCATTGACCATGCGCCGACTTATATTACGCCTTCTTCCTTTGAGGACGCGCTACTGGCCGCTGGTGGAGTGATCACCTGTGCGCGTGCTGTCATTCACAGGAAAGCGAAAAACGCGTTTGCGATCGTGCGGCCGCCGGGACATCACGCCGAGCCGGAGCGCCCCATGGGATTTTGTATCTTCAACAATGTAGCCATTGCCGCGCGCGCGGCTTTGAAACAGGGCCTGGAACGCGTTGCGGTGATTGATTACGACGCGCATCACGGCAACGGCACACAGGCCGCGTTTCTGAACGATGAACGTGTTGGATTTTTATCCGCACATCAGTATCAAGCCGGGTTTTATCCAGGCACCGGCTGGCTTGAAGATGCCCCCAATGCGAAAAAACGGATCGTGAATGTCCCTCTGCCGGCACGTGCCGGAGATCAAGTCTATGCACAACTGGCGGATCGGATTTTTCTTCCCTTTGTTGAATCGTTCAAACCGCAAATGCTCTTCGTATCCGTCGGGTTCGACGCGCATTGGAATGACCCCATCACCATGCTCGGCTTATCCACCGCAGGTTATTTGATGCTGGCCAAAAAGGTCCTGGCGCTGGCGGAAGAATATTGTGAGGACAAACTCGTCTTCGTGCTCGAAGGTGGCTATGATCCGCTGAACGTCGCCAACGGCGCGGAAGCGACCTTTATCGCCGCGACAGGCAAAGGGGAGTCCGAAGCGCATGATCCCAATCCATACCACGAACCGGATTGCGAATCGCGCATCGCAGAAATCATCCAGTGGCATGGCTTCTAATCAAGCGAGAATTACAAATCCATTAATGACATGTATTTTGGCAGGTCATCTTTTATAATTATGCTCTGAGAAAAAGGAGCATTACGGATTATGGCAAGTAGAAGAACTCTTGGTTACGTTCAGAACGAATGGACCTGTCCCAACTGCAACACACGCAATAAAGGCAGCCTGAAAACCTGTGAGAATTGTGGCGCGCCACAACCTGAAAATATACAGTTTGAACTTTCAGCGGAACAGAAATTTGTAAAAGACGAAGCCTCCATCAAAGCCGCACAAGCGGGCGCGGATATCCATTGTGCCTTCTGCGGTACGCGCAACCCGGCCACTGCCAGGACCTGCTCACAGTGCGGTGCGGATCTGAGCCAGGGCAAGCTCCGAGAGTCTGGCCAGGTAATGCAGGCACCTCCCGTTTCACAGCCGAAAGTTGTCAAATGTCAAAATTGTGGCACCGAAAACCCGGGGGGTAACTCGCTCTGTTCGAACTGCGGATCACCGTTACCGAAGGTCGCCTCGGCCGCGGCGGTGGCTCCCATGCCCGTCCGGGGAGCGAACGCTGTCAAACCAGCCCCGAAGAAAAAGACCAACTGGTTGTTGGTGGGTGGCATCGTGGGCGTGCTGGCGATTTGCTGTGTGGTGATCGGAGCCTTGTTCCTCTTCCCCACGAAATCAACTCAGGCAACGGTAACGAATGTGCACTGGCAGACCTCCGTGCCAGTCGAAGCACTCGAACCGGTCAATTATTCCAATGAAAGCGGCAATCCGCCTTCGGATGCCTATGATGTTTCCTGTCACGATGATAGCCACGATGTTTGTGAACAAAAGACGGTCGATAAAGGCAACGGCTATTCCGAAGTTGTCGAAGAATGTCATACGGTAACCCAGCAATATTGTTCCTACACCGTGGATGAATGGCAGACCGTGCAAACCTATACGCTCGAAGGGAATGACTTGCAGCCTGTCTACAATAATCCAAGCTATTCCACGGATCAACGACTGGGCGATCAATCAGAGGATCTGACTGTCACCTTTTCAACCAATGATGGCGAACAAAAAGATTATTCGCCGGGTACCATCTCTGAGTTCCAGCAATTCAGTGTAGGCAGCACCTGGAACTTGAAGCTGAATGCGCTCGGGGGCGTGGTCAGCGTAGAGCCGTAAAGCGATTGGGAGTTGGAATAAACTGCGGTCATCACATGATGACCGCAGTTTCCTTTTTAAGAACCAATCCCTCTCTGGAAGGGTTTCTCAAGACAAAGCTTTCGATTTGTGGTATTCTAGGCAAACTAGAACAAACTTTCCGTTTTTCAACCATACCTGTCAGCTTTTGTGTTGCAGGAGGCTTCTTTTGAATATGCGTCAAACCCGCGATATGCCGGAGTCCAAAATGTTCAAACCGCGACATCGCTCGCTGGCACGTTACTCGGCCATTGTGGGCTTTCTGTTTATTTTGCCCTGGGTGGTTGGTTTCATCCTGCTGAAACTGATTCCGATCCTGGCGGCTCTTGGTTTTTCCCTGACCAATTTTCACATGCTGGAACCGGAGCAAACTCGCTTCATCGGCCTGACAAATTACATCGACATCCTTCATGACCAGCAGGCAGGTGCGAGCCTGTTCGCCTCGATCGGAAATTTCCTTTTCGTGGTGCCGATCCAGATGATCGCAGCTTTGGGACTGGCAGCCATCTTTGCGAGTGAACGACTGCGCGGCAAATTGATCCTGCGAACTTTATTCTTCTTACCCAGCATTATCCCCGCGCTGGGCATCTTCGTCATCATCGGAGGTTTGACAGACCCGGGCAGTGGTTGGTTGAACCGCATCTTTGCTTCGCAGGGCACGCCTCCGATCCAGTTTTCCGCCATCTTTCCGATCCTGCTCTCGTTATGGAGTATCGGGCCCAGCTTTTTGATCATGCTGGGCGCCATGCAGGGAGTTCCCAAGGAGGTCTATGAGGCAGCCCGTGTGGATGGCGCCGGACCGATCATGCGCCTCTTCGCCATTACCATCCCGATGATTTCCCCGGCCATTTTCTTCAGCCTGATCATCAACATCACGAACGCCTTTGGAGGCGTGGTCTTGTTGGACCGCGGCCTGCCTTTCAGTCAGAGTCTGGCGCCCATGGAATCGTACATCAACTTTCAAATGTTCACCCGCACTGATCTGGGTTATGCCAGCGCGCTGGCCTGGGTCATGTTTGTTTTCGTGATCGTGATCATCCTGGCACTCTTTCGCTCGACGCGTTACTGGGTGTATTACCCCGAGGAGGCCGAAAATGAAGAAATCTAGATCAAGACAACGCGGCGAAGCCTCCACGCTCACCTTGCGGCTGTGGGAGTTTACCGGCACCGCGCTGTTGAATCTCTTTATTTTTGTACTTTTGATCGCCTACCTTTCACCGCTCAGCTATATGGTGGTGACGTCTCTCAAAACCAGATCACAAATACAGGATGGCAAATCCCCTCTATGGCCCGGTGAATTGGAAACGTTTACTTATCAGGGAGAAACCTATCCTATTTACCGGGTACCAACCGAAAACGGGATTCGAAACCTGGCCCTGGTGGAACCGCATCGTGAATTTAGTATGTATATCGATCCGGCTCATCCCGAAGCCGGCCTGATCGAGGAGAAAGGCTTCTATCGCGGCTTTAGCCGGGCTTACAAACCAAAAATCACTTTCGAGAACTTCATCCAGCTGTGGAAGGTGATCGATTATCCTCATGTTCTGCGCAATACGCTATTTGTCGTGATCGTCAGTGGGATCGGCGTGCTCTTATCCTCCATCGCCGTGGCTTACGGTTTCTCACGTTTTCGTATTCCCGGAGGAAAGTTCTTGTTTGTCCTGCTGATTGCCACGATCATGATCCCCGATAGCATTCTGCTCATTCCTTCCTTTGTGATCTTCACACGAATTTTGGGATGGAATGGAAGCTATTTGCCGTTGATCGTCCCACCCTTCTTCGGCAGCGCGGTCTATATCTTTCTGCTACGACAGAACTTCAAAAGCATTCCACGCGACCTGGATGAGGCCGCCATGCTGGATGGCGCCGGTCCACTGCGCATTCTGATCTCGATCATTCTGCCGCAATCCATTCCGGCAGTGACAACCGTTGCACTCCTGCACTTCTTCAATATGTGGAACGAACTGCGCGTCTCGAGCTTGTATCTCGGTATTCGTCAGGATTTGCAGACCATGGCCTTTACCGCCACGGTAACGCCCTCCGTTGGTTTTACACCGGAATTGTTGCAAGCCAGCACACTGCTGCTGTTGGTTGTTCCGGTGATCGTACTCTTACTCTCTCAGCAATTCTTTATGCAGGACATGGTCATCACCGGCCTGGAAAAGTAACCCTCTCATGAATAAGATTCCATTTCGCAATCTGATCCTGATTTGGCTGGCCTGGGTATTGATCGTGATTGGCTTCCAGGCACTCTCCACGGCTCGTCTCCTGCCACAATGGCCGGACCGCGCCCAGCTGTGGACCGAAGAATACACCAGCCGCACATATCAACAGGGCCATGTCTATCTGCTTGACCCCTTCATGAATGACCAGGTCGCCTGGGATTCGGAATATTATCTCGGCACCGCGACGGGCGGTTATGATGATCCGCACATTCCACACCTGACCTCACGCGGCGTACTAATCCCGGCAAACGGGTCGGTACCTGCCGGAGATAATTACTCCCTCAGCTATGCCTTCTTTCCCTTCTATTCATGGATGATCTGGCTGATCGCCTGGCCGCTGAAAATCTTGGGCCTCAATCCAATTGCCACTTCCACCCTGGCTGGCGTGATCGTCTCCGCGCTGGGAACCCTTGGCACGATGATCGCACTTTATGACCTGACGAAAGAGTCGCTCGGTGAAGATGGCGCCATGCGCGCGGCCTTCTATCTGCTCATCTTTCCAACGGGGTTCTTCCTCGTGCAAGTCTATACTGAAGGCCTGTTCGTTGGCCTGGCTTTCGGCTGTCTCGCCATGCTCAAGCGCGGTCATTGGCTATATGCCGCGTTGCTGGGCGCGGCCGCCACACTAACGCGCGCCGTTGGCATCACGCTGGTCATCCCGATGGCGATCACCTGGATCCGTAGCGGCGAATGGATGGACCTCGACCTCGAATGGCGTCAGATTTTTCTACAGGGCATTCCCTGGCGCACTCTGGGCAAGGCAATCCTGGTCTTTGCGCCGTTGATCACGTTTCTGATTTGGAAGTTTTCCTATCTGGGGCTTGCTTTTGATTACGTAGAAGCGCACAATTTTGGAAGAGGCGTGCTCAAGTTGGACTTCGCCTTTTCTGCGTGGAGCGATGCATTCAGATCCATGCTCACTGGCGACCCGGAACGCACGGCTTACTTCCTGACGGAGTTTATTGGGCTGGTGATCGGCATCGTCACTTGTATCGCCTGTCTCAAATACTATCCTGAGATCGCCTGGTTCAGCATCGCAGTATTCGTCATCTCCTGGGGCAGCGGTCCGGCGCAGGGTATTCAACGCTACATTCTCGGCGCGCCTGCGGTGTTCATCATGTTGGCGCGTTGGGGTAAAAACCCGGTCTTCGACCGTGCCTGGACAATCTTCAGTACACTACTAATGGGATTGGAAGCGATGCTCTTTGCCCTCAATTACTGGGTTGCCTAGGATATCTTCAATTCATCTGGGAGTATGGTAAATTTGGTGTTATCTGCCACGACCGGAATTCACGATGCTTAAGAACAAAACCCTGGAATCAATCTTACGAAAGGCACTTAACTATTTGCCGCAGAGACATAATTCGGTATCCAACAATCTGGCTACCTGGCAGGCATATAACTGGTCCAACCAGGGAGAGGAGTGGTCAAACACCCCTGAATGGAAAGACAGTCTGATCGAGTATGTGCTTAAGCCACATGTACCTATGGGGAGCAGAGTGCTTGAGATTGGGCCAGGCGCCGGCCGCTGGACGGAATATCTTGTTCCACGCGCGGAGCACTTAATCGTTGTGGACCTGACACCCGCCTGCATAAAAATCTGTCAGGAGCGTTTCAAAGAGTTTCAAAGCATTGAATTTTACGTGATTGATGGCAAATCACTGGACTTTATCCCTGAGGCCAGTATCGAGCGGGTCTGGTCATGGGATGTCTTTGTTCACATTGCGCCTGAAGATATTCGGGAATACGTTCGCCACATTGCCCAGGTGCTGCGTCCCAGGGGCCGCGCGCTGATCCATCACGCCAGACAAAGCCGCAGCAGGGCCGGGTGGCGAAGCGATATGACAGATGCCGCAATGCGCAAATATTGCCAGGGGTTTGGCCTGGAAGTTCTAAGACAATTCGATTCATGGGATGAAGGGCGCCATTCCATCTGGCCCGGGCTGACCGGGGCCGCCAGCCCGGATATCATCACTGTTTTTCAAGAGCCATAATTTTTTTCAGAGGAAGCACGGGCTCCAGATCATCACTGCTCTTGAGCCGTCGTCTCTGCCGACGAGCACAGATCGAGTACTGCCTGGAGTGCCATGCCTTCCGTCACGGCCACGATGATATCGCCGGCGCCCAATGTGTAACCGCCGTGCGGGATGATGGATTGCCCGCGCCGTCGTACCGCCGCGATGATGCACTTCTCCGGCCATTGAATATCAGCGATACGATGACCTTCGCAGGCCGAGCCTCTCTCCACGCGAATCTGGGTGGTCACGAATCCGCTCGCGTCGCGGATGTGCTTGCCGCTGGTCCGCAAACGTGCTTCTTCACGGTGAGTTACACCCACCTCATAGGCGCGCACGATATCATTCCGGCGCACCATCCCCACCAGCTTATGCGGATCGTCGCGGTCGACCACTGGCAGGCGTGAAAGGTCTCGTGGCGCCATCCGCCGCAACGCGACTCCGACCGTCTCATCAGGATACACCGTGGTGATGGCCCGCGAAGCAATATCGCCAACCGTCAGCCCATCCAGCTTGGGATTCTTTTCCAGGGCGTCGCGATAATCTGCAAGAGATACAATGCCAAATAGTTTCCCCTGACGATCGAGCACGGCAAAACCATGCCGGCCAGTCTCGATGAATTTTGCTGCCAGGATGGTTACCGGCGTATCCACAGTAACGGTAACAAGCTGTTGCATCATTACATCCTCGACCAGCACCGATTCCATGATATCCACATCACGGCCTCTTCTGATGTGAATGCCGCGGCGGACGAGCTTGAGCGTGTAAATGGATTCGTGGTGCAGGCGTTCTGCGACCAACATGGCTACGATCACGGCTGCCATAAGCGGCAGGATCAAATTGTAGTCGTTCGTCATCTCGAAGACGATCAGAATGGCGGTAAAGGGTGCCCGTGCCGCGCCCGCAAAGACGGCGGCCATGCCCACGATCGCAAATGCACCCACGCCGGCGGTCGCTCCGGGGAAGATCGAACTCAACAACGTGACCGAACGCGCCACCAAGCGCCGCCCCGGTGAACAGCGCCGGAGCGAAGACCCCACCCGAGTTACCCGAACCCAGCGTAAGGGAAGTGGCGAGCGGCTTGAGAAAGACCAGGACGAAGAGCAGTCCGAGAGGCAGTTGTCCCAATAACGCGCTTTCGATGACCGGAAATCCGGAGCCGAAGATCTGAGGAATCTGACCCAACTGCGCAATCCCAAACAGATTTCCACTGGCAGGGACAAAACCCAATCCAAGAATGGTTGGATAGAAAAACGCCAGGGCACCCAGCAAAACTCCACCAATGGCAGGCTTGAGCGCATTGGGGATTTTCCAATCATCGAAGCGGTCCTCGAACCAGTAAAGTAAACGGATAAAAAACACGGCGACCAGGGCCGCGAAGACTCCCAGAATGAGGAACAGAATCACTTCCCACGGGGTCTGGAGGTTGTAGCGTGGAATGGAAAAGGCGGGTTCCTGCCCCAGGAAAACCCGCGCCACCAACGAAGCTGTCACCGCCGATACAACGATGTTTCCCAATGCCACCATTTGAAATTCACCCAAGATAATTTCGATCGCAAATAACACCCCGGCGATCGGCGCATTGAATGTGGCCGCGATGCCCGCCGCCGCGCCGCAGGCCACCAGGTTGCGTAAACGATCTTCGGACATCTTCAGCCACTGCCCGAAACTCGAACCCAGCGCCGCCCCTACCTGGACGATGGGTCCCTCGCGTCCCGCCGAGCCACCGCTCCCGATACATAAAGCGGAAGCCGCCACCTTGGCCACCACCACCACCGGGCGGATGCGTCCTGCCTTAAGGGCCATGGCCTGCATCACTTCCGGCACACCGTGTCCCTTGGCCTCAGGCGCGAGATAGGCGATGATCGGACCCGCCAGCAAGCCGCCAACGGCCGGCGCGAGAATGAACAGACCCCGCCCAAGGAACGAAAGCCAGGCCGCCCCATCCACAAAAAAGATTTGTTGAACAACCGCGATTAACTTGATAAAGGCAACTGCACCGAATCCTGTCCCCGCCCCAACCATGATGGCAGTCCCCAACGAGACAGCCGTCTCCGAAAGCTGCAAGCGATCCAATAAGGGCACATGGAAATTTATTTTCATCTCACCTCCGCCTTATTGTACCGATAAATCCTTCCTAATCTCACATCAATTCCGATATTCCCACCAATTCGTTTGCATTCTATATTCAGTTCCGTTTCGCCCATGGATTTTCATTGGGATAACAACATAACAGGGTATCCAGATATTCCACGCCGCAAAAGTACGGACAGATCGAAACATTCTTCACCGCGCATTTATGAGCATCTGTGCCTTCGGCATGATTCCACGGACATCCATCCTGTTCCCAGGCGATACTGTCCTGTGGACTGGCCAGATCGATATCCATGTTGGCGCCTTTGAGTTTTTGGATTATCTGATTCATCGATTTATCCTTAATCGTAGGGGCACAGCGGATCCTTAAAGATGCTGACGAGTACTCGTCTTGCTGTGCCCCTTCCATGATTTACGGTATCAACGCCTTCAACAAATCATCCCGCCACACTTTAGCATCCGGATCATATACGCCGAAGCCAGCTGCCAGTTCCCAATAGCACCAGGCAAACCCGCGCGCTTCCGCCTGCTCGCGGACAAATTTCGTCCAACGGACGCGTGCAGTCTTGTGGGCCACGCGAATACGCACCGAACTCTCCCAACAAAATACGGACATTTCCATGTCGCTGTGACCACTCGGCTACGGAATCAAAATTGTTGATGATCTCTGCTTTTTGATCTTCGGTGCCATCCCAGGTGGTTCCGAGCCAGGCATCACTGCCATCCACCCATTCCGCGCCCTGATGTGTAAATTGAAAGGGCAGATAGTAATGGAAGGTCACAATGAGATGTTCATCATTCAGCACATCGAGAGTGGAAATCCAATCATAGGCGTTCCAACTCACGGGGCCGATCACCACATCACGCGTGGGGTTCTTCGCACGGATGATCTGCAAAGCCGCGTTCACATCTTCGTTCCACAGCGCCGCGTCGAGTTGATCGTTCGGTTCATTCAGTAACTCGAATAGGACACTTGCAGGGTAGTCCTTGAAATGTTCGGCAAGCTGTTTCCAAGTCGCAAGGAAGCGATCTTTATTGCCCCATGGATTCGACATCATGTCATCATAGTTGTGAAAATCGAGGATGATCTTGAGATCCTGCACCAGGGCCCATTCCACCACCTGATCGGCACGGAAGAAGAATTCTGGATCGATGGTATACGGCTCGGTTCCATCGGCATGCGCATCCCAACTGATCGGCAAACGGACAAAGTCAAAGCCTGCTTCCTTCACCAGGGCAAAATATTCCTTCTGTACATAGAGTCCCCAATCGCCTTCATTCGGCGCTTCAAGCATATTGCCCAGGTTGACACCGCGGCGCAAAACGACGGGTTCGCTGGAAGGTGTTGTTGGTTCAGGTTGAGAGGTGGGTGGCATGGCCGTCTCCGTAGGCTGGGAAGTGGAAGTGGAAAGCAACATCGGCGTAGGTGTGACAGATTGCTGCTCACAAGCCGAAAGTATCAGAAGAATCACAAACGATATACACACGAATCGCTTCATAACTCAGATACCGACCAACCCATCAAGATTTCTCTTTCCGGGGAGCATCCAGGTTAATACAGTCTGAATCATCTGATCCCAATAAGCCCAATTATGATCTCCCGGACCTTCCTCATAGGTCAGGTCAAGCGGAAGTTTGCTTATCGCCTCTCGGAAGCGGACGTTATCCGCGTGGAGAAAATCCTCCGTGCCACAGCATTGATATAAGCGCGGCTTGACCTTTCCTTTGGCAACCTTCTTCGCCAGGGTGAACAGGTCGTGCCTGCTGTTAGGCACCTTGTTCAAATCGCCGAAGACATTGCGCATCTGGACCAGCCAATCTTTATTCAATGGATCCTGCTTTTTTTCGCGAACCACGTCCCGGATATCCACTGCACCTGAAAGAGAGGCGGCCGCAGCATATCGTTCGGGATAAGTCAATCCCAGCTTCAATGCGCCGTATCCGCCCATCGAGAGGCCGGCCACAAAATTATCTTCCCGCTTGGTAGAGAGCGAGAACAAATCCCGCACTACTGCGGGCACTTCCTCGCTGATGAATTGCCAGTACTTGCCGCCGTGTGCCATATCGGTATAGAAGCTGAGATGTACGGTCGGCATTACCACAGCCAAGTTCAAGCCCTGCGCATATTTCTCGATGGATGACCAGCGCGTCCAGGCAGTGTGGTCGTCGGAGTACCCGTGCAGAAGGTACAGCGTGCGATACTTCGGTGTGCGTTTGCTCTTCGCGTCCATCAAGGTTCGTTGAGGCAGCAACACGTTCATCGTACAGCGCATGGTCAGCGCTTCAGAAAAAAAATTAACTTCGTTGAGGATCATGATTTGCCCTTCTGTCACTGCGAGCCTGTTGGTTGAGCGCGAGCGAAGCGAGCGTACCGAAACCAAAGGCGAAGCAATCTCGACTGGCCAACATTATTTTTCTTATGAGATTGTTCCTTCTCCCGCCGCTTCGATTGCGAAGCACTCAGTGCGAGAGTTTTATTCCAATTTTCCTACCACCTTCTCCACTTCACTCAAAATCTCCCCACTCTTCACCAGCTTCTTCATCGCATTATGATCGTTATACAGCGGACGATCCACATTTAAGTGTTCAACATACTTGCGAATTACTTCACGTGCTTTGAGCGATCCCTTCCCGGGCGTGTACTCACGGAAGTCGAGGGCTTGTGCGGCAGCCATGAATTCAATGCCGATGACACCATAGGCGTTATCAAGGATTTGTCCGTTCTTGATGGCGGTGTTCATGCCCATCGAGACGAAGTCCTCCTGGTCTGCGGCGGCAGGGATGGACTGAACGCTGGCAGGCGCAGATAAAATTCTTTGTTCGACGATCAGGTGGTCGGCGGTGTATTGGCTGAGCATCATTCCAGAGTAGAAACCGGGCTCATGGGCGAGGAAATCAGGCAGTCCCTGAGAAAGAGCCGGGTTCGTTAGTCGGTTCATGCGCCGCTCCGACATGACACACACCATCGTGATCGCGGCGCCCGCCATATCCATCGGCAATGAAACGGGAGTCCCTTGAAAGTTTGCGCCGGTCAACGTCAATTTATTTTCGGGGATAAATATTGGATTATCCCCCACGCCATTCAATTCAATTTCAACTTGCGATCTTGCATACGCAATCGCATCCCGCGCCGCGCCGATAACCTGCGGCGTGGAGCGCATCGAATAGGCGTCCTGCACTTTGGTTTTCATTTTGCCCGTGGTGAGGTCGGAGCCTTCGATGACCTTCATGATATTTTTCGCAGAAGTGACCGCGCCGCTAAAGCCCCGCAGTTCATGCAGTTTTGCCGTGTACGGTTTCAGGTTGCCGAGCAGCGCCTCAATGGACATCGCCGCCGCGATCTCGGCCTGCTTGAGGAAGCGTTCCATATCGTAGATGTGCAGGGCAGACACAGCGGTCAGCAGATTGGATCCGTTGATGGTGGCAAGACCATCGCGTGCCTGCAAGCCTGGGACTTCGATACCCGCCCGCCGCATCGCTTCCTGACCTGGTAACTGCTCGCCTTCGAAAAAGGCTTCACCTTCACCCATGAGCAGCAAAGCGGCCTGCGCCATCGGAGCAAGGTCACCGCTCGCGCCCACCGACCCCTTCTGACAAACAACTGGTGTGACGCCTTTGTTCAGCATCTCCACCAGTGTCAGGGTGATCTCGGGTCTGGGACCAGAATTCCCATGCGCATGGACATTGATGCGCCCCGCCAGCGCCGCTCGGACATGTTCGATGGGCGCGGGGTCGCCGATACCCGCCGCATGGTTGTAGACGAGGTACTTCTGAAATTCCTTCACCTGCTCGTCATTTAACATGGTCTCGGAAAACTCACCGATGCCTGTATTCGTGCCATACATGACTTCTTTCCTGGCAAGTTTCTCCTCCAGCATGGCGCGGCAGACTTTGATACGCTCCAATGCTTCGGGGGCAAGTTCCACTTTCTCGTTATCTCGTGCAATTGCTACGAGCTTTTCAATGGTGAGGGATGATCCGTTGAGGGTGATGGTCATGGGCAGGCTCCTTATTCGTGGTGTCTGAATTGTAATCTTAATTCAAGGAGAGGGTGCTATACTGAATATGAACCAATCCACACCGGACTTGCTCAACTTTGTTGAATTTGACGGGGGAATATATTATCGTGGGCCTGGTGAAAAAAACAGCATTGTTACGATATATGCACTGCACACCTTTTCTTCGAACTGGGCACACACTTGGGCAAAGAAATGGGACAAAGAAAGAAAGCAGCAAAAAAGACAGGCTCGGCTACAGAGCTGAAAAAGGCGGCTGTAAAAGATGGACGCGAAACGCCAGGCTTTCCCAATGTAGGTATTGGCGCTTCAGCCGGGGGCTTGGCGGCGCTGGAAGCCTTCCTTGCCAATGTACCGGCTGAGAGCGGCATGGCGTTTGTGATCGTCCAACACCTCGACCCAACCCATCAAAATGACTTTTTCTTCCGCGCACTGGCAGAAGACCAGCAGGAACACGGCATTGGTGTGATCCTATCAGGCATGGGCTCAGACGGCATACTGGGTTTACGCGCCATCCAGGAAAAAGCGGGCGTGGTCTTTGTGCAGGAACCAGCCTCTGCCAAATTTGCGGGATGCCACGCTATGCCATAGACGCAGAGGGTATGTATCCCGCCAATATCGCTGCCGATGTTTCCGCGGAGCGGCTCGAGCGTTTCTTTATCAAGCGGATGGCGATCTCCGATGGGAGTTGGTTCTCTGTGCGGATCCTGCCCTATCGCACCCTCGAGAACCGGATCAACGGAGTAGTCATCACGTTTTCAGATAGCACCGCTTCCAAAAGGCTGGAGGCGGAGTTAGGAGCCGGAAACGACAGCAATTGACCGCTGATCTGGCTGAGCAAGGAATTGTTCCATGACCAAGAAGCCCGCTGTTTGCCCTGCTGAATTACGCCGCCCGGCGGAATTGAAAATACAGGAACGCCAGAAAAAAAGACCGGCCACGCAGACCGGCAAGGCGAATGCGTTGCGCCTCGTGCATGAATTGGAAGTACACCAGATCGAATTGGAAATGCAGCAGGAGGAGTTGATCGCAGCCCGTGTTGAGCTTGAAGCGGCGCTGGACCAATATACCAATCTATATGATTTCGCACCGGTGGGCTATTTCACCCTCACACGTGAAGGTCAGATCCGCGGGAGCAATCTGGCGGTTGTTACCGCGATTGTAAATGTGATAGTACAAACCTTGAACGAAGGGCGTTTCTCTGCGAGGCATGGGTGCTTGCTCCCAGACCTCCAAGTTATGACAGAACTTGGAGGTCTATTAGTTGGATAATCCGTTCAATGTGCTGGTCATGGGCAGGCTCCTAAGTGAGATAAGAGTATTTTACTCCAAAGGAAAATAGCATATGAGATGTATGGGAGTGGTCCCTCATGGATAAATCTCGCCATGCCAACTGATTTCACTTCACCACCCACCTTGTAACATCACCACTCCATACATAACCAACACTGCCATGCCGCCTATCGGATGCTCACTGTAACAAATGCACACGAAGTAACACCGGTTAAATCGTGTCTTTGCAGGCGTGTGGCGTTAAAAATATAGGGGTAAGGTAACCAGAACAAGATTGTGGGAAAATCTGTATTCATCAGGTAAAGGTTGAACAGTACGAGTTACACAAGCCAGATGCGCTTGGCAAATTCGTTGGGAGACAATCCCGGAATAGGTAGTCGCTGATGTGGGCGGTGGCGCGCAATGACCACGTGCACAAATTCGGCCTCTTTGGCAAACTGTTGAAATGCATCCGCAGCAAAGTGGGTGCCATGATCGGAAATCAGGAATTGCAAATCGGCAGGTAACAGGACCCGCAAAGCGGCTACGAGCATCTCGGCCGTAACATGCGAACCAGCTAGGAAGAGCGGCAAGCCTAAGCACTGCCGGGTACAGTGATCGGTGATCACCAAAACGGCAATCCAGGCCGTGACAATGGGCAACAACGTCATTTGTTCTCGTAAACTTTTTCTGTGCAAGCGCCACTGTTCGTCTTCGCGTTGGCGTTGCTGAGACTGTTGACGACGTTGTTGGCGCAAGTTTTGGCGCTGTTCGTCTTGGGCTTTGCGAGCACCCCAGCGGGCACGCCGTTTGGGTTTCGCATTCTTGGCGGCAGAGGATGTCTCACGGCGGTGTTGCTGCCAGGTCGCTGGCCAAGCTGCATCTTCCAGTTTACGGTGCTGACCAGTGTTGCGCCGCTGGCTACATAACTGAGCTTCTTCCTGGCGTAATTGCTGGATTTCAGCCTGTGGAGATGGTTTTTCAACGGCTACCGGCTCGCTCCTTGAACCAAACTGCGGTCGCGAGGCCTGCACGAAAGCCTGAACGGCTTCGGCGTACTCCAGTTCCGGATCGGCAAATACCTTGCCAGGGTAGTCTGGCTCCTGACCGGGTTCTTTCAAGCGTTCGACTACCAGGTGACCCGAGGAGCCGCTGACCGCGGGCAACTTGTCATCTACCCGATGGCTGACCGGCACAAAACATAGGTCAACGTTGAGCGCCTGACCGGGCTGCTCAGCCGTCCAACTCAGCCGAGCAAAGCTACTTTTTTTTTACCCAGTTTTCTCCCGGCTGCCATAGCCCGGAATCTTCCAGGATCCGCCGCACGGTATTCGGGCTGACCAACGGCACCCAGTTGTTGGCTTTGGCGATTTCATGGACCAAACCATGTTGACCCCACTCGGCGTGTTGGTCATGCAGTTCCAAGACTTTCGTTTCGACCTCCGCCGCAACCCGCCCCGTTCCTTTCGGTACCCCCGTCTTTTGATAAGTTTCTAAACCCGCCTACCCCTCTTTGTCAAAATGGGGCTTCCACTAATAAAAAGTTGTCCGCCCAACGTGCGCCTTTTGGCAAGCCACTGTAACGTTGTCGGTTTGCTCCCAGATTTCAAACTGCAGTTTCCGCTGCTGCGCAGTGCTTGGCGGAAAGTAGATACGTTTTGCTTTCATCCTTATATACTACTCTATTGTTCAACCCTTTTCTCATGAATACAGATTGTGGGAAAATCACCCAGAAACGCGATGATGGGAGCACTCAAAAGATGTTGTTAGGAGTCCAGGGGTAGAGAAGCACGTCTGGGAGCCAAAACGTCCCAAGTTCCACTGAGCCAGGCAGCACACGCCTTGGCAGTTAGGAGTGCACCCTGCTCGGTCCAGCGCGCTCCAGCGCGTTTGAGACCCAGTCCGGATATCTGTTTGCCGCCACTTTCCACAGTACCAATGCCAATGAAGTATCCCAGCTGGCGAAAACGGGCATACTCCATGCGCTGGCGATTGTTGGTGAAGTAGGTGACGGCTTTGTGGATGGCGGTAGCTGCGGAAGCATGCTGAGACAGTTGTTGACAAGCATGGATCAGCTTGTCGATCTGGCCTTCCCACAACAAGCTGCGAGCGTTTTCGAGCCAGGCATGATATGGAGGCGTGTTCGAGCCGAAGGCAGCTTCTGCCACGGGAGACAAATATTCACAGGCATGATACCAGTCGACGATCTGGACGGCGTGCGGGAAATGGCGTTAGATCAACTTCCAGATCCAGATCGCCGCATCGCAGACAAAGAGCAGTTCTTCATACAGGTCAGCCTTGCGCTGGCAGGCACTGGCCCAAAACAGATCGCTGAACTCCTCGCCAGTTTTGAAGTCGCAGGAATAGCTGATGTCTTGCGCCTGTAGATCTTTTTGTTCCCCGATGTGCTATCCATGCCGCCGCCGTTTTTGGTAGGATTTCACTTTTTCTACCCGATACCAAGCAATATTCTTCAATTCCCGCCATTCGCCCTTCAGGGGTGCTATCACTCCATCCAGTGAACCATACAAACGCCCAGACTGCTTTCCGATTTCTCGCTGGCGTTGCTGTAACCATGTCACCTCCTGACTCTGTTGTTGCCAGATGACTTCTTGCTCTTGCTGCAGTTGTCCAAACCGTTCGGTCTCCTTGCGCAGGGTATTGCCACTCACCTGAAATAATAAAAAGCGCTCCAGGAAGCGTGTTCCTTCTTCAAAGGCCACCTCCACGCCTGCCAGCGCCAACAGTTCCGCCAGCCCAGCCGTGACTTGCCCGGCCGCAATCCCCAGTCGTCTATCTAGCGGCGCCTGCCCAACAGGACACTCAACACAGGTATGATAGCTGCGCCGATAGCTCGTCCATCCGAACACACTCAAGATCTTCGCCTCGCGTTTGAATTGGTATTCCATCTCCTTCCCACAACATTGACAGACCACTCCCTCTTTTTTTGCTTCATACTCTTGTTCCAAATATTGCCCCAACGCTTTGGCTCCGACCACATGCAGGATTGCTCGCATCCCAGTTTCGATTGCCCGAATGTCTCCATCTTCCAACCCAACCTGCTCCAGCTCCTTGACCAGGATCTCCGCCATCGCTGCGATCGCTTTTGTGCTACACTCCATCTGAGCCTCCTATTTTGACTTGGGTTTCTGTTACCTCTCTGTTAACAGGTTGGCTCTCTTTTTCCTCCCCTTCTTAACAACTTTTTAGTGCATCCCGCGATGATTGTAACTGCATCAAAGTATAACAAAGGTGCTATACTATTCTTGTCCTTGTATGGTCTAATTCCTACATTCAAGAGATGGGCGGCTAGAAAATTCGGTAAATCATCCTATTCACAAGTCAGTGCTTATTGGAGACCCCAAGGAGCGATGATATGAAAGCAAAGTCGAAAGCGGTTATAAAAAACAGGGCTGGTATTAATAAAAATAAACAGAAGGATGAAGTTTTGCGCGAACGCGACAAACTTTATCGAGCCACCCTGGACAATATGCTGGAAGGTTGCCAGATCATCGGGCATGACTGGCGCTATCTATACCTGAATTCAGCCGCTGAAGTAAATAACCGCCGTCCGAACCAGGAACTGTTGGGCAACAAATACATGGATGTGTGGACTGGCATTGAATCCACGCATGTGTTTGCCGTTATTAAACGATGCATGGAAGAACGGGTTGCCAGCCGTCTGGAAAACAAGTTTGTTTATCCTGATGGAGCGATTGGCTGGTTCGACCTCAGTATCCAACCGGTCCCAGAGGGGGTTTTCATTCTTTCGATAGACGTCACCGAACGTAAACAGGCGGAAAAGCAAATCGTTCAAATGAATCGTTTGTATACTACATTAAGTCAGGTGAACCAAACCGTTGTACATGCGAAAGACCAGGATGAACTATATCGTTCGATCTGTGATATCGCTGTGAAGTTTGGCGAGTTTTCATTGGCTTGGGTGGGTTTGTTGGACGAAGCTTCAGGCGATGTCAGACCTGTGACGGCAAATGGACTGGAGATTACACAATGGCCTTTCCCAACGATCAATATCCACAGGGGAGCCTTGAAGGATGGACTGACTGCCATCGCCATTCGTACTTCAAAGGTTGTAACCAGTGAGAATATCCAAACGGATAAACGATTACAGAATACATACAACCAAATTGAAGAATATACCTATCACTCTTCCGCGGTCATCCCTTTCCGCTCGAGAGGCAAAACCATGGGCATCGTAAGCCTCGTTTCGCCAGAAATTGGATTTTTCAAGGCTGAGGAGGAAATCCACCTGCTCGAAGAGATGGGACTGGATATTTCCTTCGCACTGGACAACATGGAAGTTGAACAGACCCAGGCTTATTTGGCGGCAATTGTGGAATCATCGAATGACGCCATCCTTACAAAGGATTTGAATGGCATCATTACAAGTTGGAATAAGGGTGCAGAAGGTATTTTTGGCTATACAGCCGATGAAATCATAGGTCAATCGATCCAGCGTCTAATCCCGCCCGAGCGTGTGGAAGAGGAGGAACAGATCCTGAATCGAATCAAGCAGGATCAACCCGTCCGTCATTTTGAAACGGCGCGGTTGGGGAAAGATGGAAAACAGATCGAAGTATCTCTCACGGTCTCACCTGTAAAAAATTCGACAGGCAAGCTGGTGGGTACCTCAAAGATTATGCGAGATATCACCGAACGCAAACAGGTGGAAGAGCAGATCAGGAACTTAGCCAAGTTTCCTGATGAAAATCCTTTTCCTGTATTGAGAATTAATGGCAATGGCATCATCCTGTACGCCAACCAAGCCAGCCAGCCAATACTCGAGGAATGGAAAAGCGCCATTGGTCAGAAAGCACCAGCCTTCTGGCTTAAGAAAGTTGATGAAGCGTTGACAATCCGATCTCAACAGGACGTTGACGTCACGATATCCGATAGGATTTTTTCTTTTATCATCACTCCTGTTTTTAGCGAGGGTTACGTGAATCTCTATGGACGTGACATCACCGAGCGCAAGCGGGCGGAGGAAAACCTGCGCGAAAGCGAGGAACGCTTCCGCTCCACATTCGAGCAAGCCGCGGTCGGCATCGCGCACATTTCCATCGAGGGTAAATTCCTGCGCATCAACCAGCGTTTCTGCAACATGGTGGGGTACACCCAGGAAGAAATGCTCGCTCTCACCTTTCAGGATATTACCCACCCAGATGATCTCGAAACTGATCTAAGGTTCGTCCGTCAGGTACTGGCGGATGAGATCAAAACGTACTCTATAGAGAAGCGTTACATCCGCAAGGATCACTCCATAATCTGGATCAACCTGACCATGTCATTGGTACGCGATGAATCCGGTGTGCCGAGAAATTTCATCTCGGTGGTCGAAGATATCACCAAGCGCAGACAAGCCGAGGAAGAGGTTCAGAAACTGAACACGACCCTGGAACAGCGTGTCATCGAACGGACCGCGCAACTTGCCGCAATCAACAAGGAACTGGAAGCCTTCTCCTATTCCGTTTCGCACGACCTGCGCGCACCCTTACGAGGCATTGACGGCTGGAGCCAGGCTCTGCTGGAAGATTACGGTGCGCAACTGGATGAACAAGCGCATCAATACCTCGACCGTGTTCGCTCCGAAACCCAATGGATGGGTAGTTTGATCGACGATCTTCTGGAACTCTCGCGTATTACGCGCGCTGACATGAACAAAGTGCAGGTCGATCTCAGCGCCATCACCCGGACAATTGCTTCGCGTTTAAAGGAAGGCGAATCCCAACGACAGATTGAATTTGCGATTCAAAGTAACCTGAGTGCCTGGGGCGATCCGCGGCTGTTGGAAGTTGTACTGACCAACCTGTTAAACAATGCCTTCAAGTTTACCGGCAAGATTCCACAAGCACGCATAGAGTTTGGACAAACTGAAATGGATGGGCAACACGCCTTTTTCGTACGCGACAACGGAGCCGGCTTCGATATGGCTTTTGCAAAGAAACTATTCAGTCCGTTTCAACGCATGCACAAGGCCTCTGAATTTCCCGGCACAGGGGTGGGGTTGGCGACTGTCCAGCGTATCGTTCATCGTCACGGTGGGCGGATATGGGCAGAGTCTGTGGTTGATGCAGGCGCAACATTTTACTTTACCCTGGAGGTTAACAAATGATACCGAAAATTATTTTACTGGTCGAAGACAACCCCAGCGACATTGGCTTGACCCAGCGGGCGCTCGCCAAAAGCCATATTACCAACAAGTTGGTCGTGACTGAAGATGGACAGGAGGCGCTGGACTACCTGTTTGGAGCGGGACAACATACCGGTCGGGATGTGAACGAATTGCCGGCGCTGATCCTGCTTGATCTCAAATTGCCGCGCGTGGATGGGCTGGAGGTCCTACGCCGGGTGCGCGCCGACCCACGCACGCACCGCCTGCCCGTTGTCATTTTGACCACCTCCAGTGAAGAACAGGATATGGCGCAAAGTTACGACCTGGGCGCCAACAGCTATATCCGCAAACCCGTTGATTTCATACAATTTGCCAATGCAGTGGAACATTTAGGTTTATATTGGCTGGTGATGAACGAACAACCTCCGCTCTGATTGTGAGGCAGTATGTCGATACCGCTCGCTGTAATCATCGTTGAGGATACGGAAAGTGACGCTCAATTGATCCTCCGTTTGTTGCGCAATGCGGACTATGAGCTTACTTCCAAACGTGTCGAAACCGCGCTGGAAATGCGCGCCGCACTGGAGCAGCAGAACTGGGATATTGTCATCTCGGACTATAGCCTGCCACAATTTGACGGCACCGCCGCCCTCGCGCTCTTACAGGAGTTGCATTCTGATATTCCGTTCATTGCCGTCTCGGGCACCATTGGTGAAGAGACCGCGGTAGCCATGATGAAAGCCGGGGCGCACGACTACCTGATGAAAGGCAATCTGGCGCGCCTGGTCCCGGCTGTGAAACGGGAACTCGCCCAGGCTAAAGTGCGGGAAGAGCGTAAGCAGGCAGAAGAGAGATTGATCCAGTCAGAGAGGCGGTATCGCCGCCTTTTTGAGTCTGCCAAAGACGGCATCCTGATCCTGGGTGCTGAGACGGGAATGATCCTGGACGTGAATCCGTTTTTGACCTCACTGTTGGGGTATTCGAAAGAGGACTTTCTTGGAAAGCATATTTGGGATTTGGGCTTCTTCAAGGATATCCTGGCTAACCAGGCAAATTTCCTGGAATTGCAGCAGCAGGAATACATGCGTTACGAAAATCTGCCGCTGGAGACTACGCATGGAAAGCATGTCAATGTGGAGTTCGTGAGCAACGTCTATGAAGTCGATCGCCAAAAGGTGATCCAATGCAACATCCGCGATATTACCGAACGCAGACAGGCAGAAGAAAAAATATACCGCCAGGTCAAGTATCTTGCCGCCCTCCGGGAAGTTGATCAAGCGATCGCGTCCTCCTTTGATATTCAAATAACCCTGGATATCGTAATCTCCCGGGCGACCACACTATTAAATGTGGATGCCGCAGCGATCTTACTCATTAACCCCATTACAAATTTCATTGAATATGCAGCAGGGCATGGTTTCCAAACAGAAGCGATATATGCCACCAGGGTTAAATTAGGTGAAAGCTATGCAGGCATCGTAGCGGCTGAACATCGTCTGGTGCAGATTCCAAACCTGGCAAATGACGCCAACAATCTAACTCCGACATGGTTTCTGAAGAACGAAAATTTCATTAGTTATCATGGCGCACCTTTGATCGTTAAAGGAAATGTCATCGGTGCAATGGAGGTGTTTCACAGAACCAGCATTGAACGCGATCAGGATTGGTTTGGCTTTCTGGAGACTCTTGCAGGGCAGGCTGCCATCGCGATCGACAACGCTCAATTGTTTGATGGTTTGCAGCGTGCCAACGTGGAGCTTGAACAGCGCGTGGCGAAGCGCACCGAAGAACTGCATAAAACCAATATCGAATTGGAACACGCCAACTGCACCAAGGATGAATTCCTCGCCAACATGAGCCATGAACTCCGCACCCCGCTCAACAGCATTTTGGGGTTGTCAGAAACGCTCCTTGAGCAAATTCGCGATCCCTTGAGCGACCATCAGCGGAGATCATTGCAGATAATCGCATCCAGCGGAACCCACCTGCTGGAGTTGATCAACGACATTCTTGACCTCTCCAAGATCGAGGCCGGAAAGTTGGACTATTACCCACAGGTGGTTCCTGTCGAAGAGTTGTGCCGGAACTGCCTGGGTTTTGTAAAAGAGCAGGCAAACCGGAAATCCATTTCTCTTGACTATCAGCAGGAGAGGACCACGCCAAAAATTTACGCCGACCCGCGCCGCCTCAAACAGGTCCTGGTAAACCTGCTAACCAATGCGGTCAAATTCACCCCTGATCATGGGCAGGTAACTTTGCAGGTACGCGCCGATGCAGAACGGGACCGCATCCAGTTTTCCGTCATTGATACCGGCATTGGGATTGCGCACGAAGATTTGAAAAAGCTATTCCAACCTTTTCAACAGGTGGACAGTAGTTTGACTCGTGAGTACGAAGGCACCGGCTTGGGGTTGTCACTCGTTCGAAAACTGACCGACCTGCATGGCGGCAGTGTGGATGTAGAAAGTGAACCTGGGAAGGGCAGTCGTTTCACAGTCAACCTTTCCATCGGGCAGGCCATTGTAGCCCAACAAGCCATGCTCGATTTGGGCGGCCACCTCATTACCAGATCAACGGCGGGAGCACTGGATAAATCTGTGGCGCAACCCGTAACGCACGGAACCATTCTATTGGCTGAAGACAATATGTCCAATGTGCTGACCGTGGGTGACTATCTGGGAAGCAATGGCTATCAGGTGATTGTTGCACATGATGGTGTGGAAGCATTGGAGAAGGCCGAGACGCATCCACCCGACATTATTTTGATGGATATCCAAATGCCCGCGATGGACGGTTTGGAGGCCATACAGCACTTGCGAAAAGACCCGCGCTTCGATAAAACGCCGATCATTGCCCTGACCGCCCTGGCCATGCCTGGTGACCGGGAACGCTGCATCGAAGCCGGCGCCAATGAATATATGAGCAAACCGGTCAGTTTGAAAGGTCTGTTGAAAACCATCAATACCTTTTTACAACACAACAACCAGAATGAGTAATATACAATCTTGCTCGTCAATCATTGCCTAAAGAAAATATCAGGTTGTCCTTTGAAGGCTGATGAAAACAGGAAATACAGGGAGGCTATGATTTCCAGAAATATTCAATACTTCACAAAAACCGAGAGATTCCCCGAAGCCGACGCTTCACAAATCCACGACATCACAGCGCAGACGGGAGTATTCAGTCAGAAGGAGATCGACTCTGTCCCTATGTGGCGCGGCAACCCCTGATGCGCTCCAATGCTTCGGGGGCAAGTTCCACTTTCTCGTTATCTCGTGCAATCGCAATGAGTTTTTCTATCGTGAGGGAGGTTCCGTCGAGGGTGATGGTCATGGGCTACCCCAGATCGAATTTTTCAAGAGTTGTACTCCCAACAGAAATTCAGCGACAAAAAGGGAATAGAATTTAACGCAGGAGAAATCAACCATGCCCATTCTATCCATGTTTTACGGCATCATTATCCGCATGTACTTTGCTGACAATAAACAACATCACGTTCCTCATATCCACGCCGAATATGCAGAGGAAAAAGCGGTATTCAGTATTGTGGACGGAACAATCCTGGCTGGCAAATTCACAAACAACAAAGCCCGACTCGTTCAGGCGTGGATCGAAATCCATCGCGAAGAACTCAACGCCAACTGGCAACTTGCAGTTAATGGTGAAGAAGTGTTCAAGATTGAGCCATTGAAATAGGAGAGAAAAATGAATCCTTATGTTAAATCTGTTCAACCCCTGGATGATTACCTGTTGGCGCTAACATTCGAAAATGGCGAACACCGTATTTTCGATTTAAAGCCTTATTTAGGAATGGGGGTATTCGCGCGTTTACGAAATATTGCTCTTTTAAGACTGCCCGCGCAGTGGCCGGCTCGGTCGAATGGAGCGGCGAGATAGACCTAAGCTATGACACGTTGTATCTTGAAAGTCATATTATCGAAACAACCAGATAGCGATATTGAAAATGGGAAAATATTTAACCCAAGTTGCTACCTTGGGATGAAGGTTGATAAAGGTCGATGAGATTCATACAGTTGGGGTATCCCAACCACCAACAGGAGAATTCTCATGGATACCCAGATAATAGTAGTGTTTTGTTCATGTGTTGACATGCTCAAATCCTTAGATCATTACGAGGATCCCCAATGTCGTATGCGTGACGCCGAAGTGATGACGACGGCGATCATCGCCATGCTGTATTTCAAAGGCATTTTTTGTCTGGCCAGTCAATATTTGTACGAAAACCACTACATTCCAAACATGTTGAGCAGGAGCCGTTTCAAGCGTAGATTGCATCGGATCGCCGATCTGTTCTTGACCTTGTTTCTTCGCCTGGGTGAAACCTGGGAGAAACTGAACGAGAAATCGGTCTATGTGATCGACAGTTATCCCGTTGCGGTGTGTGACAACTACCGCATCAAACGCTCGAAAATCTATCATGGAGAAGACTTTCGCGGCTACATTGCCAGTAAGAAACGCTATTTTTACGGTCTGCGCATCCATATTCTGGCAACTGAACACGGTGAACCTGTGGAATTCTTCCTGGAACCGGGAGCCTTTAGTGACAGCAGCGCACTGGGCTTGTACAACTTTGATCTTCCTGAAGGCTCATTTGTCACAGGCGACAAAGCCTACAACAACTACACGATTGAAGATGTGATGCGGGAAGCGGCTCTTGAACTGATCCCCTTACGCAATAAGAACTCGCTTCGACCTGTGCCGGCTTATATGACTTACTTCCAAGCTTGCATTCGTAAGATCATCGAAACCACTGCAAGTTTGATTGAACGTCTCTTACCAAAATCCATTCATGCGGTCACTGCCAAAGGCTTTGAAATCAAAGTCGCTCTCTTTGTGCTCGCTTGTTCCATCAACTTCCTTTGGTAGGTCGCAACTTAGGTTATTTAATGAAGCGGAGACTGGGCCAGTCTCCGCCTTGTTTACACGCAATAAGACCTCCGAGGTCTTGAAGACCTCGGAGGTCTTTCTTATCGTCCAACTGTAAACTATCTCCAAGGAGCCTGGGAGGAGTATAAAAGTACAATCCCAGCGTCAAGTTAGGAGTCAGATAGAGTCACTATATCCGCGATATGGGCAGGATATACCCAGCCTGGCAGGTTATTTTTGGATGAACAGGAAAAGGAGCAGGAAGCGGATGGCGTAGGTAAAGAACAACATGATGGTATCAGGATTGAGCGGTTCACTCGGCCAGGATCATTACGCCCGGGTCACGCGTGACGGCAGGACGATTATCAGTGCGAAGCCTGATTTTCGCAACCGACAGTTTAGTGAGGGACAGCTCAACCACCAGAGCCGCATGAAACAGGCAGCCGCATATGCAAAGGCATCAAAAGAAAATCCCATATATGTGAAAAAAGCCGAAGGCACGCAATACCGCATAAGTTACTATGAGCTATCAGGAGGTAAAGCAATCCAGTCTTGTTCCAAGCGATGGAGTTGGGCCTGAGATTGTTTAGCCGAACGAGTATGAAGTCTGAAGCGCTTCCGATGTTGGCGCATGCGCTGATGCTCGATTTGGTAATCTTTGCGGGTAATCTGTGAGAGGGCTCGGATTGTTATCTGCAAGGTTTCTGGGCGAGGCAGAAGTTCCCAAGCACCTTCGCGCTGAAGGATGCGGCGAGTAAGTCCCCTTTGTCCGGTCGTACGGAGTAAGCGTCGGTAGAGATCGCGGAATTCACTTTCGCGATCGTTGTTGGTGCGAGGCAATCCGGGGAGATCGTAACAATGGAATAAGCCGGGGGCATAATTCAGAGTAGTCTTTTGGATGCTATCGAAAGAGGCGCGGAGGAAAGGATCCAAGGTTCGAGTGCTCTGGATTTGATTCAGAAGGGCGAACAGTTCCTGGCGAACCTGATGACCCGAGCGCACCGGCTTTTCTTCCGGATCGAGTAAGTTCGAGATCTGTTCCAACCAATCCCCAGCCTCGCGTACCAGATCATAAGTGGCCTGAACGGAATTCAGGCTCGCGTGGAGTCCTTGTTGCAAGGCCAGTAACTGGGAGGTGGCCTGATGAGCTATCAGACGTTGCATGCATTGCTCGACTTCCTTGAGGCGGGCATACAGCTCCAAGCCTGCCAGGCGCAAGGGCGGATTCCCCTTGAGGGTGAGCAGATACCGAATACGACGGCAAAGATCGCGAGGATTCGCGTCGCGTTCGGACCGTGGCCTTTTCCACCGAGCAGGTGGGCTGAGCCATCGCTTGCGCCTCCACGGGCGAAGGCAACATTCCGGTGATGGTCAAAACACCCTGTTCTTCGCCTTTTTCCTGCCGAATCCATTCCCCAAGGGCTTCTCGAACCCCTTGCCGGAGTTCTCACTTTCATAGCTTCATCGGCCTCGGCCAGCGGTGCCGCAACATTACGAAGATAATGGATTGGGCACAGCGCATGTTTTGCCTGCGGAAAGACTTCGGCAATCGCAGGCAACAGGCCGCTCTGCTTGTCGCTCAACACGGCGCTGACCGGCAGACCCAAGTCAGCGATCGGTCGCAGGAAGGCTGCGAAGGCGGCTTGGTCTTGCTGGCTCATCCAACCACAGCGCAGGGTCGCCCCACTCAGCAATTCGCGCACCAACCATAACTGCGGTTCGCCACCTTCCGGAGCCAGCCCATCCAGCGTCAGGATCAATCCCGTCTGCTCCGCCACTCCTTTCAAGCGTTCCAATTGTTGCCGCTCGTGACACGCTAACAAGGGTAGGTAGCGGTAGTGGTATAACGCCCGCACCTGCGACTCGCAAATCCCCATCTGAGTTTGCAGATCCTTATGCATCCCTGCAAAAGGCCGCTGCAGCGTTTGCCTCTGCCACCCAATCTGGGCAATCACATCATATCCATAGCCACACGAAACCGGCGCAATCTGTCTCCACTTGATGGAACCCCATGCTCCGGCATGCAGCGCACAATCTGGATTGATACAATGTTTCGCGCGTTGTGCAATCTGCAGCCGCTCTTCCATCGTCTGCACAGTTTTGAATTTACTGGTGTACGCGATTCGCAACCTCTCATGACAACTGGAACATTGCTCCAATTCGCACGTGTATATCACCCCCGTTCCGATGTACAATTCCTGTCGGGTTCTCATGGCTCTCTTCCTTTCTCAGCAAGAGCAAAGTTTGCCACGAGAACCCCTCTTCTTCAAGTCAATAGTAACTTATGGGGTATTGCGAAGGCACAGCCAGGAACGCCTACAATATCGCTCTCGGGGATTGGTTCCATCCACCGGTGATCGACCGCATCCAATGGCACGCGGGACAGGTGCTGGTGGGCGCCTACGACGACGTCAGGGTGGCTAGAGTAACGGTAGCCATTCTGGATCTGGATGAGGGAGGGCAACATCTGGAACAGGGCGAGGCGGAACTGACGATGGGTATTTGGTGGGAGTATCAGGCAACGCACAAGGGACGGATTCACGTTGAGGCCCGCGACCTGGCAGGCAATGTAACCCAACAGGAGTTCTCTCCGCCGTTTGAGCTTTTTTCGGTCTGGGAAAAAGCCAGCCCGGGCAGGCACGGTTGATCTCTCTGATCTTAACGTGGCGTGAGCACTCAAAATTTGTTAGTAATTAGGCTCAAGACGCCGTCCACCGCTTTGCGGCTCTTCGAGACGGCGGCGTTCCACAAGTAAGTCCTTCGCCGAGGACAGCGAAGGGAGCAGACTCATCTGGAGATCTTTGCTGATACAATTTCCTCATGCCCACCAGCCTCACTCCCCCACCCCAAGATGATGAAGTCGAATGCGGCAACTGCGGCGCGTATATTTATCATGACCTGGTGAAGTGTCCCAATTGCGGCGTGTATCTGATCGAGCCGGATGAGCCCGAAGAGGAACGTTCCACCTCTCGACCGAAGGGGAAGTTGGCGCTGAAGCTCGAGTCCGTGCTGCGGCAGTTGCGCGGGGAACCGCATCCCGCCGAGGAACTGTTCACCGGCGCAATGAAGGAAGCCATCCTGTTCGACGACCTGCTTCGTAAAGTTGGCGGGGAACGGTCCGTGGCGGAGAGGCTGATCGAGTACGAGAAACAGCTCCAGCCTGGTGCGAGCCGCTTGATCTGTCTGCAAAATGCGATACACAGATGGGAGAGGGAAAATAGTTAGCGAATCAGTTACTTTCTTCGGGGAAAAGTCACAACAAAAGACACAACCTCGGTCAAACGACATCATAGGTAAAATAGGAGAATTGTTGTCAGGTTGCCAATTCTGTTCATTGATAACCGATGTCCGGAGGTTCCCATGCCCGACGAAATAGAATTCTATAAGGAAATCGTCGATAACCTTTATGATGGGGTTTACTTTGTAAACAGTGAGCGCGTCATCATCTACTGGAATAAGGGCGCGGAACGTATCACCGGCTATCAAGCGGCGCAAACCATCGGCCGCGCCTGCCGCGACAACCTGCTCAACCATGTGACCGCCAGCGGCATGCAGCTCTGCAACAATCACTGTCCCTTGGCGGCGGTCATGCAGGATGGGAAGCCCAGGGAGGCGGAGGTCTTTCTGCATCATGCCGATGGACACCGCCTGCCGGTGCTGGTGCGCGCCACCGCCCTGCATGACAGCACGGGGAAGATCATCGGCGCCATCGAATCCTTCAGCAACAACTCCAAACTGGTCACGGCCCGCCGCCGAATCAGCGAAATGAGCGAGATCGCACGCACCGATAAATTGACCCAGATTGGGAATCGCGCCCATCTCGAAGGACGGCTGCGGGTCATGCTGGCAGAGTCCGAAAATATGCAAAACCCGACCGGTCTGCTTTTTATGGACATCGATCATTTCAAAATAGTCAACGACACCTACGGTCACAACGTGGGGGACAAGGCGTTGCATATGGTTGCCAGCACGCTCCGCAATGCGCTGCGCGCGACGGATGCAATTGGGCGTTGGGGTGGGGAGGAATTCGTGGCCGTATTACGCGACATCCTGGATGACAAAATGCTTTTCAAAACAGCCGAAAAAGTGCGTACGCTGATCGAAGCCTCCCACCTCGATCTAAACGGTCAAAAGCTGAGAGTCACTGTTTCCCTGGGAGCCACGCGCGCCTACTCGAACGACACTCCCGAATCCATCATCCGCCGTGCCGATGAACTGATGTATCGGAGTAAGGCAGCGGGACGAAATCGCGTGACCGTTGGGTAGATGGTTCCGGCTGATCCATATATGTGTTGTCCACCACCCTATTGTGCATGGCAACGAATATTGCTATACTCCCGGGCTACTGATATGGAACGATTTTGACATTTACTTCCCACTCGGTCAGAGGTTTCGGTGAGTAAAAACATGCCAAAGGATCGATCGGGAATCACCACCGGCCCGGAACGCCGCAGCCTGTTCCTGCGGTATCTAAATCGCGGCTGGTTGGCCTTCGGGATCCTAACACTGATCAGCTTGCCGATCTTCCCGGAACAGCGCAATCAGTTCATCTATCTGGTTATCGTCACAATCCCCGCCTACCCAATCATTCTGTTTTTGAATTGGTCCGGGAAAACGCGCCTGGCCGGAGCGGTATTTACCCTCATCGTGAATTTTGGATTTTACGGGCTATTCCTGGTGCTGGTTCAGGAACTGGGAGCGGAAGAGGCATTTCGTACACAGATCACCGCGTGGATGTTGATGGGACTGGCGGTGCTTTTTGCGGGAGGGCTCGTAGACAAATGGGCGGCGCCAGGCCTGGCCCTGGTCAACTCGCTGCTGCTGATCGGGACACGGCTGGTCCTGGCTCCGGCGGCTGAGCCTCGTCCGAGCTCACTGGTTTTCTGGTGGATGATGGCGATCACCATCTGGCTCTATGAGCGAACGCTGCAGCGGGCCCTAGCGCAGTCATGGAATGAACTGGCCGAACGCAAGCGGGCGGAAAACACGTTGCGAAAAAGCGAAGAACATTACCGCTTGATTGCCCAGAATGCTGAAGACATCATCTGGACGATGGATATGCAACTGAAGCTCACCTACGTCAGCCCGGCGGCCGGGCGCATCCTCGGCTATTCGGCGGATGAAATTTTGGCTTCCACGCCTGAACAATTCCTGACGCCAGAGTCTTTTGCAGTGGGACTCAAAGTCTTCAGGGAGGAAGTTGCCGCGGCCCAACCTCAGCCTGATCCCAATTATGCCCGTGTTCTGGAGTTGGAATACCGCCGCAAGAACGGTTCCACCTTCTGGGTCGAAATGAAGTTCAGTTTCTTTCGCGACCTGACCGGGCAGGCGATCAGCGTGCTGGGCGTGGGAAGGGATATCACCGCGCGCAAGCAGGCGGATGAGAAGATACGCCAGCTTTCGCGAGCCGTGGAACAAAGCCCGGCCAGTCTTGTCATCACCAATACGACAGGAGAGATCGAATATGTCAACCCCAAATTCACACAGGTGACTGGCTACTCGTCCGAGGAGGCACTGGGGCAGAATCCGCGCATTCTGAAATCCGGACACACGCCGCCGGATGAATACAAACAACTGTGGGAGACCATCACGTCCGGCCGGGAGTGGCAGGGTGAGTTCCAAAACAGAAAGAAAAATGGGGATCTGTACTGGGAATTTGCAGTGATATCGCCGATTTCGAACGATCGGAAAGAGATTACTCATTTTATCGCCATCAAGGAGGACATCACGGCTCGCAAACAGGCTGAAGAACAAATCCAACGTCAGGTTGAGTATCTGAGGGCGCTGCGCATGATCGATATCACCATCACAGCTGGCACGGATCTGCACCTCTCCCTGCAATTTATTCTGCGGCATGCCCTGACCCACCTAAGGGTGACTGCCGCAGATATCCTTTTGCTCAACCCCATTACTCATCGGCTTGAGTATGCAGCCGGTCTCGGCTTTCGCACGCAAGCCATCGAGCACGCATCCCTGCATATCGGCGAGGACTATGCCGGCCAGGTTGTGATGGAACGCAAAGCCATTTTCGTTCATGGTCCCAAACAAGCGGCAGAGGCGCACAAGCGTATTCTGGCCGGGGAGCAGTTTGTCTTCTATTGCGGCGTCCCATTGATCGCCAAAGGCGCAACGACGGGTGTCCTGGAACTGTATCATCGCGCCGAGTTTGATCTGGACCGCGAATTGATTGAATTTCTGGAGGCTCTGGCCGGGCAGGCAGCGTTGGCGATCGATAACATTACGCTGTTTCAGAATCTGCAACGCTCCAACCTCGAATTGAGCCTGGCTTACGAAACCACGCTGGAAGGATGGTCGAATGCGATGGACCTACGCGACAAAGAGACAGAGGGCCATACCCAGCGTGTCACGGAACTAACCTTGAAATTGGCTCGGCAAATGGGCATCCCCCAGGCCGGGCTGACGCATATCCGTCGCGGCGGATTGTTGCACGATATCGGAAAGCTGGGCGTGCCCGACAATATCCTGCTCAAGGCTGAAGATCTGACCGAAGCTGAATGGCAAATCATGCGAAAACATCCCACTTATGCCTACGAAATGCTCTCTCCGATTACTTATCTGGAAGCCTCACTGGACATCCCGTATTGTCATCATGAAAAATGGGATGGCAGCGGCTATCCGCGTGGATTGAAGGGCGAACAGATTCCACTGCCCGCGCGTATCTTTGCGATTGCAGATGTTTGGGATGCCATCACAAGCGATCGTCCCTACCGGCACGCCTGGACGAAAGAACAGGCTTTGGACTACATCAAGGAACAATCCGGGAAACATTTCGATTCACACGTCGTGGAAGAGTTCTTAAAGCTGATCACCTGGCATCCAACACAGATGTAAAACTTGCCCCGCCTAGCACGGAAGCCATAACCCAATCCCTTTCTACTGTCATTTGCCCTTCGAACGTTGTAAGCTGATTCCAAAGTTTTGCAGGGACACATCGAACTACAATGAGGAAAGACCGGAATCATCGGCGGTGAACTGGTGGAAGGTCACATCGGTCAGCAACAGACATTAAGTCAGACAAGCCAGTAGAGAAAAGCACATAGGCAGCATAAAGCCAGCTTATGCACAGCATGTAGCAGCATCGAAGGAGCATCGAACCCATGCCGAAGATAAAAGAGCCAATCTGCATACCAGAACTTGGGCGGTACGCCTGACCAGAGGCGCTACTTCCGTCAGATGCGGAAGAGAGATAACATCATCACTGTCAGGCTCAATTTCAGCCGACGGAAGAATCACAAAAGAAACAGGATGAAGATTACTTCATCCACAAATAATAAAAGACTATACTTTCCGTACATAAAAGGTCCACTAACTACATTTACAGTTGACAAGGCAGGAAGGGTACTAGTCGGATAGGCTGACCATGAAGGCAACATCGCTGACGTTCAGACTGGGTGCAGCATTCAAATTCGCATCCATAATCGTCGATCAGCTCACGATCGCAAGAATAATTGGCCATTGATGGAAAGGATGAACATCAATGATTAAAAAGTTTCTAATCATCTTCACCGCACCCACCTTTGAAGAGGATGAGGGGAAAACCCGCATCGCCCGTTTGCTGAATGTGATCGTGCTCAGTTCCCTTCTGGCAGCTTTACTTTATCTTCCATTCACATCCCTGGAACGGACCCCATATATTGTATTGGCCATTGGGTTGATTCTCATGGTATGGCTGGCGATGAAACGCGGCTTTATTCGCTTTGCATCCATCGTCCTGGTGGTGGGAATCTCTGCCGTTTTTGTTGTTTCCATCTTTACGAATGGCGGCGTTCAGGCGCCAGAATTCAGCGGGTTGATCATTGTTATTTTGTTCGCAGGGATCTTGATTGGCTGGAAGACGGCCATCGCCATGATGATGCTCAGTATTCTATACGGAATGCTGCTGCTTGGAGCGGATTCTCTCGGGTGGCTTCCTGCGGCGCCGGTCTATGGCAGGGTCTACTACTGGATTTTGGAAAGTATTCTGTTACTGATGGCCGGCGTAATGCTGACTTTATCGCTTCGGCTGGTCAATAATGCCCTAAGCCGCGTCAACCGGGAACTGGAAGAACGCAAGCGGGCAGAGGAACAAATCCTCCAAATGAAGCGCTTGTATGCCACCCTGAGCCAGGTCAATCAAACGATCGTGCGCGTCAAAGATCGGGATGAATTGTATCAATCCATTTGTAAGGTTGCCGTTCAATTTGGGGAACTATCCTTTGCCTGGATTGGAATCCCGGACGACTCCGGGGAAATACGGCCGACGGCAGTGGAAGGGATGGATTTGGATAACTGGCCGCTTCCGCCCATCAACTACAAACAGGGTCCCGGTCATACCGGGATCGCAGCCACTGCCATGCGGACCTCCGAAGTTACGATCAGTAACAACATCCAGACCGATGAGAGAACGAGCTACTTGTTCGAGTACCGACCAAAGTACGATTTCCATTCCGTCGCAGCCATCCCATTCCAGCTCCAGGGTCGAACCGCAGGCGTCTTGAGCCTGGGATCGTCCCAGAAGGAATTCTTCAAGGCTCCTGATGAACTGCGTCTGCTGACAGAAATGGGTCAGGATATATCGTTTGCCCTGGAGGTCATGGAGGCAGAACATACCAGGGCCTATCTGGCCTCCATCGTAGAATCTTCGCACGATGCCATCATTGCAAAAGATCTGAATAGCGTCATCACAAGCTGGAACAAGGGTGCAGAAATTACATTTGGCTATACCGCCCGGGAGATGATTGGACAATCCATTCTGCGACTGATCCCGTCGGAGAAGGTACACGAAGAGACCGAAATCCTGGAGCAAATTAAACAGGATCAACCCATCGATCACTTTGAAACGGTGCGGATCGGAAAGAATGGGCAACAGATCGATGTATCCGTTACGATTTCCCCGGTCAAAGATGCCAAAGGCAACGTGATAGGCGCATCAAAGGTGGCGCGCAATATCACCGCACGCAAACAGGCGGAGAGACAAATCCTCCAGATGAAGCGTCTGTACGCCACATTGAGCCAGGTGAATCAGACGATTGTGCGTGTCAAAGCGCAGGGCGAACTCTATCAGGCGATTTGTGATGTGTCCGTGAAATTCGGCGAATTCTCGCTGGCATGGATCGGTCTCCTGGATGAAGCCTCCGGAGAAATCAGACCTGCGGCCGCCAAAGGCTTGGATGTAAATCAGTGGCCCTTCCCCATTGTCAATATTTACAACGGCGTTATGAAAGATGGGCTGATCGCTTCTGCTCTGCTCTCGTCCAAGGTGGTCACCAGCAAAGATATGCAAACCGATCAAAGGTTGACAGAGCGTTCCGAACTGTTTCAAAAATATGATTACCGTTCTTCAGCTGCCGTTCCATTTCGATTGAAAGGCAAGACCATCGGACTTCTGAACCTGATCTCCAATCAGGCAGGTTTTTTCGAAGCTGAGGAGGAGCTGCGCCTCTTGGAAGAAATGAGCCTGGATATTTCCTTTGCCCTGGATACAATGGAAAAGGAAGAGGAACGCAAGAGAGCAGGGGCACAACTGCGTCAAAGCGAAGAACAGTTCCGCCGGACGATTGAGTTAGCGCCGAATGCTTTTCTCCTGTTTGACCATAATGGGAAGATCGTTCTTGCCAACCAGCGGGCCGAGCAGTATTTCGGCTACACTCACGATGAGCTGATGGGAACAACTGCAGAACAACTGATTCCCGAACATTTCCGCAGCCAGCATCTGAATCAACGTGCAGAGTTTCAGGCTAAACCGCAGGCTCGGTACATGGGCAAAGGACGCGACCTGTATGGACTTCGCAAGGACGGAACTCAGTTCCCGCTTGAGATTGGCCTGGCTCCTCTCGAAACGCCAGATGGCACATTGGTCATAGCAACGCTCGTAGACAGCACTGTGCGCAAGCAGGCGCAGGAGGCGATCAAGGATCTATCACGTTTCCCGGAGGAAAACCCTCAGCCCGTCTTACGCGTTCAGGCAAATGGAAATATTCTTTATGCCAACTCAGCCAGTGACCTGTTGCTGGAAGAGTGGCATTGCAAGGTCGGCGATGATCTTCCATCCGTTTGGAAGGAATTAACTGCTCAAGTTGTTTCAACCAATATCAGGGAATCCGTGGAGGTGAATTGCAAGGACCTGATTTACTCCATAACCTTCGGCCCGGTTATTGATCGAGGCTACGTTAACCTCTATGGCAGAGAAATCACGGAAGAGAAGCGCACGCAGGATGAGCTCCAACGCAATGAGCAGGTACTTCGGCTGTTCGTGGAAAATTCACCAGCGGCCATTGCCATGTTCGACCGCGAGATGAAATACATTGTTGCCAGCCATCGTTATCTGGTGGACTATGAACTGGGAGAACAGGATCTGGTTGGGCGTTCACATTATGAGGTCTTCCCGGACATTCCCGATCGCTGGCGTGATATCCATAGGCGTTGTTTGGCAGGAGCCATCGAAAGAGCGGAAGAAGATCCCTTCCCGCGTGCCAGCGGAAAGTTGGACTGGGTGCACTGGGAAATCCATCCGTGGTACGAGATCAATCGAGAGATTGGTGGCATCATCCTGTTTTCGGAAGTGATCACCGAGCGCAAACGCGCACAAGAGGCTCTTCAAAAGAGTGAAAAGAAGTATCGCAGTATTTTCGATGGCGTGCAGGATGCAATTTTTGTCGAAAGTCTGGACGGGAATATTATCGATGTTAACCAGCGGGCTTGTGAAATCTTTGGCTATGGCCATGATGAATTCATTACAAAGAGTGTGACTGACATTATTCCCTCAGATAAGAATATGGTCCATATTCCGGACAACCCGCGTCATGCTCTCGAACATGCCGTTGAAACCATCAACATACGCGCCAATGGCGAACATTTTCCGGTCGAAATCCATGGTGGCCAGTATGAGTTTGACGATCGTAAACTGTTTTTGATCGTCCTGCGCGATATCACCGAGCGCAAGCAGACTGAACGGGCCCTACAGGAGAAGGAACGTCTCCTGTCCGAGGCGCAGCGCATCGGTCACGTGGGTAGTTGGAGTTACGATCTCGCCAATGATGTTCTGCAATTCTCGGAAGAAATGTACCGTCTGCTGGATATTTCCAGGGAAGAATGGACACCAACGAAAGATGGTCTATTAAGTCTCGTCTATGTCTCAGACCGTCCAGAGCTCAGCCGATGGATGGACTCCATCACTGCCGCCAGGCAGCTCAAAGGATTGGATTTTCGTATCTTCCACAAAAATGGGGAATTGCGTTACCTGCAAATCAACGGCGCGCTCATCTTTGATACCAATGGTAAACCAGTGCGCTTCGTTGGAACCTTGCAGGATATCACAGAGAGCAAGCTGGCAGAGATCAAGATCCACCAGCAAGTGAACCGGCTCAGAGCCTTGCGCAAGATCGATCAGGCGATCAACTTGAGCTTCAATATGCGCTCCACGCTGGGCACGGTCATCGAACAAACCCTCATGCAGCTGCAAGTGGACGCAGCAGATGTTCTGGTTCTAGATTCTGGAAGAACAGACGCTGACATACGTGGCAAGCAAAGGTTTTCGCACCCAAACGGTTGAAACCACACAACTGTCTCTCGGCGATAGTTATGCCGGACGGGTTGCGCGCGAACGACGATTGATCAAAATCGAGAATCTGAGGGATCACCCCGCAGATACCTTCCTGCGCACCGTGCTGGCCGGGGAAGATTTCGTTGCCTACTTTGGCGTGCCTCTCATTACCATGGGCAAGGTCAAGGGGGTGTTGGAGGTATTTCACCGTATGCCTTTGCAACCCTACCCTGAATGGCTAGAGTTTCTCGAAGCGCTGGCCGGGCAGGCTGCGATCGCGATTGATAACGCAAAGTTATTTGATGATTTGCAAATGAGTAATCTGGAATTGACGCAAGCCTACGAAGCCACTATCGAGGGTTGGTCTCGACGCGCTGGACCTGCGCGACAAGGAAACGGAAGGACATACCCGCCGCGTGACCCAGAAGACCCTGCAACTGGCACAACGCATGGGCCTGCCCCATGACATACTGGTACATTTCCGTCGAGGCGCGCTCTTGCACGATATCGGTAAAATGGGCGTCCCGGATGAAGTGCTGTTCAAAGCCGGCCCGCTCAATGATGCGGAACGGGATGTGATGCGCAAGCATCCAGTCTTCGCCTATGAAATGCTCTCCCCCATTGACTATCTCAAATCAGCGGCCATCGATATTCCCTACTGTCATCATGAAAAATGGGATGGGACAGGCTATCCACAAGGATTAACAGGAGAACAAATCCCATTGGCGGCTCGCATCTTTTCCGTGATCGATGTGTGGGATGCACTGATCAGCGATCGCCCCTATCGGGGAGCCTGGTCCCAGGAAAAAGCCCTGGCATATATCAAAGAACAATCCGGCATATATTTCGATCCCAAGGTGGCAGAGGCCTTCCTAAAGATGATGGGCGATGAAACGCGTCCAGTGGAAATTTAAGAAAATATCCCGAAGGGTCGTTTACCGAAACCTTTCGGGATATTTATTTAATGATCCTACTCAATCATCGGCATGGCTCCTTGCGTGGAACCGCGTCCACCCCACTTACCCGGCCAGCCGGGCAGGAAGGCTCCCAGGAACAATGCGCCGATGGCGGCGAAGAACGTCACACGATACGCATTCTCAAATCCTTTAACGCTCTGAGAGCAGGCCGCCTGAAGGACGGATGAAATCTGTTTTTTGGCCGCGGCGGCCATCGTCGGGGATAGAGAGGCGAGCGATGCCTCAGTGCCCGGAGGCAGGTTTGCCTCTGGACTTACTCCAGGCGTCTCACATACGCCGAATCGAACAGAGGCAGACGTCTGCGTTTCCTGCAGCTGATCCTGCTGGGCGCGAATATTCGCCGAGATGGACGAGCTAAAGATGGTAGCCAGGGCCGCCACAGAGACAGCCTGCACCACAAAGCGCGTGCTGTTCAACAACGAGGAGCCACGCGGCAGGAGATCAAGCGGCATACTGCTCAAGGCCGCCACGAAAGAGGTTTGCAACGTAAGCCCTACGGCAAGTCCGCGCAAAGCCAGCAGGAAGAGAATATATGAGATCGAGGTATCGCCTTCGATCTTGGAAAGCTGCCAGGTGTTGATGCACAGAATGACAAAACCCACCACCAGGTTCATACGCGGACCAATCTTGTCATACAGGCGTCCGGCCAGGGGCGTGGCGATGCCTGAAGTGACCGCCAACGCCAAGAGAATGTAACCCGTTTCCAGCGCTGTCCTGCCGCGGAAGGACTGCAGATAGACCGGCATGAGGAATTCCGCGCCGAACAAGGCAATGGTGGCAACATAACCCACCAGGGCAGCATTGAGAAAGGCAGGGTTACCGAACAGGCTCAGGCTCGTCATTGGATCCTTCACCATGCGTAATTCGATCACCACATGTGCAGTCAAAACGATGATGCCGGTGGCGAAGGTCAGCAGGGTGACCGCCCCAGTCCAACCATCACTTTCGGCGATACTGGCCGCATATAACACGGAACCAAAACCGATCACAGCGGTGATCAGGCCGAGAGGATCGAAACCCGGTTTGCGTTCCACCTGATAGTCCAGCAGGAAGCGTGAGCCGAGGAAGACGCCCAGGATGCCGATGGGAATGTTGATAAAGAAGATCAGCCGCCAAAGGTTGGCATCCACCAGCCAACCACCCAGGATCGGTCCCAGAGCTGGTGCGAAGACCAGGGCGATACCGAAATATCCGAGCGCGGTCCCCTGCTCTTTGGGTGGGAAGGCACGATATAGTTGTGCCGGCCCCAGGGGCTGCGCCACACCGCCGCCGAAGCCTTGCAAGGCGCGCGCCGCGATCAGCCATCCCAGCGACGGAGCGAGACCGCACAAAAAAGAACCCAGCACGAATACGCTCAAGCCAAAAAGATAGACGCGTTTGATCCCGAAACGGTCGGCTAAATAGCCAGAAACGGGTGTGGTGACACCCAACGATAAGACATAAATGCTCAGCACCCATTGTGCGTCCGCCAGGGTCGCATTGAACTCACGCCGTAGGGTCGGGAAGGCAATATTGATGACCGTGGAATCCAGGATGATCATGAAGATACCGAACATGACCGAGATCAGGATTTTCCACTTTTGTTCCAGCCCGCGCGGCTGGTTACTGGCAGCAATTTCGACGCTCATACCTTAAGTAAAACCTTTCGACAAAATATGATTTTTATACACGCATAGAAGTGGGAGCTTGCATGTTCCCCGGCAACAAGGATTAGACCTCCGAGTTCCCAAAAGTCTTACTTCGTATTATTAGAACTCCGAACTGGAGATTTAGCCGATGATAAGCGTATGTAGGGATGGCTCAGGAGGATTTCCACATAAAAAATTCCATCCAGCCGCATGGCTGGATGGAATACTTGATCTCAAGGATTGTTCCTAGCGCAGAACGGGAGAAGTATTTATGTTCGTACTGGCACTGATCGGTGTATCCCGCAAAGCTTGCAACATCTTCCTGCGGTTCGACCTGGCCAGTTCCAGTGACTGTTCGGCCTGATGCAATATTTGTTCGACCGTTTCGTATTCTTCGCCACATAGTACGATACCCACATTGGCCCGCACCTGTAATTCGTTCTCTGACTTGGCCAGATATTTACGAATCCGACTCTGGACGCGGGAAGCAACCAAAATGGGCGTGTTGTGATTGGTCACATCCTCGATCAACACCGCAAAGATATCTTCCCCCAAGCGCGCCACCGTATCGGTTGGGCGCAGAATTGTCTTGAGCAGCGCCGCCGTGCCCTGCAGGACGCGTTTGTTATATTCCTTGCCGAATAAATAATTGAGCTTGCTCGACCTCCCCAAATCCAGATATAGAACTGCGAACTTATTTTCGCGGAGTTGTTTGGAACGCTCCAGGGCATATGCCAGGCGGGTCAAAAAGAACGAGCGGTTGTATACGCCGGTCAGCACATCCCACGGCAGACTTTCCATGGCCTTCTCGGTGGGGCAAATGCGCTGGATCAGATTGCTCAACTGCTCGATATTGACCGGCTTGATCAGCACCAGTTGCGGAGTCACAGCCAGCGTCTCGATCAGATGCGAATGGGCGGTGATCACAACCACCGGGACCTCTTTCAAACGCTCATTATTATGCATGATCTCAAGGATTTCCGTCCCCGGGACGCCCGGTAAACCCAGATCCAAAAGAACGATGTCCGGCGTGCTTTGCGCCAGATGTTCGACCGCCACCTGCCCGTGCAAAACAATCTCCGTACGATAGCCTGCCAGGTCCAAAACGTGACGGAATAGAGCGACAATGTCACGATCATCTTCAATTATCAAGGCAAAGGGTTTGACCATCAGCTCTCCTCATGATTCGAATACTAGACGGACAAAATAGATGAGAGTTACGCAAATTCCATAAGAGAAGTTACAGGAAAGAAAAAATGGAAGCAGGTTGGCTTCCGTTTTTTCCTTTGGGGTAAAATCACACCTTATGGACAGAGAAAATATCGACGCGCGGAAGAGACACCTGTCTAGGGAAATGCCCCCCACGTATCGATTGAAAAATGCAAATGTGTATGTTTCTGCCGAGGGGTATCACTTTATAGATTATCTCGACCCGGTGGCGGAGATCTTACCGGAGATCCACGGCTCACAATTAACTGAGCAAGAAGCTACCTATATCGAAACGCAGCTCCAGGCGAATTTACAAAAGTTCGAGCAGCAAGCGGATATCATCAATACGTATCTTCCCCTCCAAAACGCCAAAGTGCTGGATATCGGCTGTGGCGGTGGATTATTTTTGTCCCTGTTAAAAAAAGCCGGCGCACAAGTGACCGGCATTGAGTTGAGTGACAGCCGCGCCCAATATGCCAGCATGGAACACGCCTTGGAAATCCATAAATATCCCATTGAAAGTGACTTCTGGCAAAAAGGCTATGCCGATTATTTTGATGCGGTGACCTTATGGGACGTGATCGAACACGTCAATTATCCCTTGCAGACACTGCAATCGGCAGCCAATGTCTTGAAGCAGGATGGCCTGCTCTTCATCGACACGCCCTGCCGGGATAGCTTTTATCATCAATTTGGTGAATTCACCTATCGTTTATCGCGCGGCAAATATCCCACGTTTTTGAACGCCATGTATTCGTCGCATTTGTTCGGTCACAAACAAATCTTTTCCACCATGGAAATGAAAAAACTTTACGAAGCAGCCGGACTGGAGATTATCCATCTGCAAAAATTTCACGAATTATCTTTTCCTTATGAGTTCTATCTAAGAAAACTGCTGCGCTCAGAAGTCCTGGTCAAATTATCCCTGCCCGCGGTCGGAGCTTTCTTCTGGCGATTTAAGATCAAAAATAAAATGCTCGTGATTGGAAAAAGGAGAAAATAACCTTATGAATAACGAATACATCCCTCAGCGTGCCATGAGCATTCAGGCGCATCCTGATGATCAGGATTTTACGATCGTGGGCACGCTCGCCAAATGGGCAAAAGCCGGCTGTGAGATCAGCTGCATTGTCATCACCAGCGGCGACTCGGGCTCGAACGATCCTGCCCGGGATGGGAGTTATAAACCCATCCTAGCCGCATTGCGCGAGAAGGAACAACTCGCCGCCAATGAAATTCTGGGCATCAAGGAGACGATCTTCCTACATTACCCGGACGGAGAGTTGGAACCGACCATTCCCCTGCGCAAAGAGTTGACCCGCCTCATCCGCCAATTCAAACCGGATACCGTTGTGACCGGGAATCCTGAGGGTTGGTTCTACGGGGATGATTATGTCAATCATCCCGACCACCGCGCCGCGGCGCAAGCCGCCTGTGAGGCGACCTTCCCCTCCGCAGGGAGCCGACTTATTTTCGCCGACCTGTTACCGGCTGGGTATGAACCGCACGAGGTCAAACGACTGTACATCCACGGCACGGACAAAGTCGATACCTGGGTCGACATCTCCGAGACTCTGGATCTCAAGGTCAAGGCCCTGCAACAACACATCAGTCAGATCGACCCCGAGGAAGTGGGAAAGTGGATGTATGAATGGGCAGAAGAGGAATCCAAGGATAAAGACCTGAAATACGCCGAGAGCTACAAGGTGATGATCTTGAAAAAGGATGGGGAAGAGGAATGAGTTTTATCAGCCTGGATTTCTGGGTTTTTCTGGTACTGGTGATCGCATCGTATTGGGTCATCCGTAAGCAGCGCTGGCAGAATATTCTATTGCTGGTTGCAAGCTATGTTTTTTACGGATGGGTTTCCCCGTGGCTGGCCCTCATGCTGGCTGCTTCCACTTTGGCCGATTATTTCCTATCGCAAGGGATACGCTCGAATCCTGCACGGACACGCTGGTTCATGAGGCTGAGTTTGTTGCTCAACCTGGGGGTATTGGCATTTTGTAAATATTACAACTTTTTCAGCGATGATCTCGCCAGATTGATCGGCACGCTCGGTATGCAGAATGACTTTTTGCTCGTTAAAGTTTTGCTGCCCGCCGGACTATCCTTTTACACGTTGAAGAAATTAAGTTACATGATCGATGTGTCGCGCGGCACGCTCAAACCTACGCAAGCGCTGGTCGACTTTGCCCTGTATGTGGCCTTTTTTCCCCAACTCGTCGCCGGGCCCATTGATCGCCCACAGAAATTACTACCGCAAATCGAAAACACGCGCAGGTGGAAAGCGGCTTTCTTTTACAATGCCTGGCCGCTGCTCCTGATGGGCATCTTCAAGAAAGTCGTTATTGCCGACAGCATCAAAGTGATCGTCGATCAAATTTTTTCACTGGCCAACCCCTCTCTCTTTTTGTTCTCAGCAGGCACACTGGCATTCACACTCCAAATCCTGGCTGATTTCTCGGGGTATACCGACATCGCCCGCGGCGTTGCGCTGCTATTGGGCTTCGAGACCTCCGAGAATTTCAAGCTGCCCTATCTCTCACTCACCCCAACAGAATTCTGGAATCGCTGGCACATCACTCTCTCGACCTGGCTGAGAGATTACATCTTCTTCCCGATCCGCCGCGCCCTGATGAGAAGCCGCGTCCGTCTCCCCGGTTGGCTGATCCTGTCCATCCCGCCGATCGTCACCATGTTCGTGTGCGGCCTATGGCATGGCGCCGGCTGGACCTATGTTATCTGGGGACTGTACTATGGAGTGCTGATCAGCGCCTACCAATTCATCGGTATCCGCGGGGATTGGAAACCAAAGCAACCCATCCTGCTAGGGCTGGCATGGCTGGTGATGTTCTTCTTGATCACGTTTGGCTGGGGAATCTTCCGTGCTTTCCTCCCTGACATGGCTTGGAAATGTTCTCTTTCACACTCCGTTCATCCGCGCCCAAAGCGACATGATCGTTGGACTGGTCGCACTCTCGATGACGGTCGTTTATTCCTCTCCCCTGCTGATCAAACTCACCCTGGATCACTTCTCACAAGATAGTTGGTTCCACTCTGCGTATTACGCGCTTGCAACCACACTGATCATTATTTTTCTCAGTTCTTCGTCGCCGGACTTCATCTACTTCCAGTTTTAGCTTGACCTCATGCACTCCTTCCTCCGCTACTTGTTTTTCTTTTTTATCATCGTCGCTATCACGTGGATCAGAATTCCACGGGCGTACGGCCTTGAATTTCCACGCACGCCCGGTCCAACCTTCAACAATCAGGTACGGGATGTGTATATCAACCGGCTGGAAAACGAAAAGCCGGAGCTCCTCCTGCTGGGTGATTCCACCCTGGCCGACGCGATCGACCCCGCTCAAATGTCAAACCTCATGGGTATGAACGTTTCGAGTTTCGGTGTTCCGGGTTCTGCTTCCGCCTTCTGGTATGTAGTATTGAAAAACAACATCGTGAAATCCGAAAACAAACCCAAATACCTGATCATCGTCTTTCGCGACTCGATCCTCACTGCGCCAGGCTATCGTGTCCAGGGCAGCTACTTTACGCAGGTGGATGAATTTGCCAGGCGCAGAGAGCCCGTTCTTCTCGAACGAGCTTTTCTCAACCTGATGAATCCGTTGGAAAAAGCCGCAGACGCATATTTTCCTTTGTATAGCGCGCGGGTACAGATTCGTCAGAAAATCGACGCCCTGGTACGTTATTCACTCCCCGGTTGGATTGGCTGCGATACCAAATGTAACAACGACAGCATGTATGCGGTCTTTCAGGGCGGAGACTTGCAACGCGGTGAATTGCAGAATGCGATCGCCTCCGCAGAAGGATACCTCTACACCAGAGCGCAACTGAATTTTGGGGCGCAGGTAGATCGTTCTTTTCTTCCTGATATGATTCAACTGGCGAAAGAAAATCACATTCAATTGATCCTGGTGCGCCTAAAAAACTGGACGTTGGGTGAGCGTGAAACCGTTGGAGTGAAACGTTATACGGCGGCCCTTTCCGCTTATCTTGAGGGACAAGACGTCCTATTCCTGGACTTCGGCACTGATCCACGACTTACGAAGGCAGACTACGCCGATTCTCTTCATCTTAACCAAGAGGGGAAGATCCTATTCACAGAAATGCTTGCGGAAGCATTGAAAGATACCCTGAAGTAAAACCTGAGGATACAAAACGCTTGATGAATAACGAATGCAACCTATCAACCCCGAACTTTATCTCTCCCCAATTCTGAGACCATGAAATCATTTCTGCGATATCTTTCCTTGTTTTTTTTTAATTTCGTTGGCTTTTTTTCTCTATTTTTCTTCTGATGGGAATACCGCTTATCCATACCGACCCGGCCCACAGTTCGACAAACATATCCGGTTGAAATTCCTGAACCGCATCGATGAGACCCATCCTGATATTGTCTTGATGGGTGATTCCATGCTGCAACGCGGAATCGATCTTCATCAACTGGAACAGGGTCTCGACAAAAAGATCCTCAATATCGCCCTCCCTGGGTCCGGTTCCACGCTTTGGTATTTAATCCTGAAGAACAACATTGTCCGCTCATCCACTCCCCCGGCCTACTTGATTGTCTTCTTTCGCGACTCCGAACTCACGGTACCCGGGCTGCGCGTGCAAGGCCAGTATCTTGAACAAATCGACGAATATGCCTCTCCACGCGACCATCTTCTTATTCAACGCGCCTTCCTGTTTCTGATGAATCCCTTGGAGCTGGCAGCGGATAAATTCCTGCCTCCCTTTCATTTTCGCCGACAGACACGTACCAGCCTGGATAGCTTCATACGCTACCTGCTTCCAGAGCACATTCCTGGCTGTTCCGAAACTTGCACAGACCAGGCCTTCGTTGACCTGTTTCAAGACAATAACAGAGATCCCGCCATATTCAACGAAGCAATCAATACCAGCGATGACTATCTTTACGCTGCCAAGTCCCTGGACTTTTCTCACCAGGTCGATATTTCTTTTTTGCCGGAATTTATCCGTCTATGCAGAGAAAATCATATTCAACTGGTAGCAGTGCAGATGAAGACATTAAGGTATTCAAAATATGATTCGGTTCCGCCAGCGCTCCTGTCTTATAGAAACGATTTAAAAAAGTACTTCCAGCAAAACGATGTAATCTACCTTGACTTCTCAGCAGACACACGGATTCAGGACTCTGACTTTGCCGATGCCCTGCATCTTTCATCGGCAGGCAAGAAGTCATTTTCCAGGCTTTTTACAGAGGAACTTGCCCCCTATTTACGTTGAGAAATAAACCCACCTTGAGTAAGGATCAAATCCCAAACACAAGATGCCCGATCAGCACGGCGGCTAGCGTAACGGTGATATTGTCCACGTCTTTGAAGGGTAGGGATTCCACCAGCGTCGCGCCCAACGTCACCCAGGTGAGTGGCAGCATGAAACGCGTGATCGGTCCGCTGAAGGAACCCATCCAGACGTAGACCGCGAAGATGAAGATGGTGGTCAACCAGCCGCCGACGAAGACGCTTAGGGAACCGGCAACGCTCTTTTCCCGGGACCAGGGCAATTTCAGCGAAGAGATGCGGCGACCGACGATATCGGCGATCCCATCTCCTCCACACATGATCATCAGCGCAGGGATACCGATCAATGAATCCTTCCAGTAGATCAGCGTCAATGCCACGAAGACGATCCCATAAAATAACGGACCGCGCAGAATCTCGCGTCGGTCGCCTGCCCGCGTCATGGCTCTGACTGCTGCCTCGTCTTTGATCACACCCGTACCGACCAAAACGAATTGCACGGTAATGACCAGCGGAACCAGTGCCGCCAGCCAGCGGGCAATGTCTACGTCCGGATACATCAGCCAGCACAGAACAAAGATCGGGCCCGTGCCGATATGAATCAGCTTGCGACTCAGCTTGCTTTCGATCACCCCGCGTTGGGCAAGGAAGTCCATGAGGCGCAGGAAAGCAAGGGCAATAATGAAGGTGAAGATTGTGGCATAGTAGGAATTCATGGAAGCTCCATAGATTTATGGTCTAAAACCCCGGACTATGAAAATGGAAACTACGGATATCCGGTTGTGATTTCCCCCTCAGCATAAAAAGGCTGTGTATCTTCGCTGACTGGCAAACCGGTTAATTCGAAGCTCAGTAAACGCAGCTCTCGGCGGGCAGCCGGATCATATGCCTGGCTATGAGCCCGCGCTGGCCGCCTCTGATTGAAGAAAAGCCCGGTCGCGTTTTTGAGTTCATCAGATACTGCCAGATAAAGTATGGGCTCAGCGCCTTCTGCAACTGAACTGATCGGGGAGATGCCAGCCTGACGCACCATGGTTGTATCCATATAGGTGGCCGGATGCAAACAGTTTGCGGTAATGCCTGCGCCTCTGAGTTCCTCGGCGAGATCGAAGGTGAACATGATCTGCGCCAACTTGCTCTGATTGTAAGCTCGGGAACCACTGTAATCGTGCTCCAGCATTAGGTTCGTAAAATCGATTTTTGCCTGTCCCAAGGAACTTACATTGACGATGCGGGCCGGAGCACTTTCCCCTAAAAGTGGTAACAAAAGATAGGTCAGCAGGAAGCCGGAAAGATAATTGACAGCAAAGCCCAATTCATACCCATCTGCACTCGTCTGCCTTTCTGAATCTGCGGGACCAATCCCGGCATTGTTAATCAGCACGTCCAGATGGCTGCGATCTCGTTTTACCTCCTCAGCCAGTCCCCGCACATTTTCCAGAGATGAAAACTCCGCCGGATTATAAAGGGCCTCTCCACCTGCCTTTTTTTGATTTCCGCCAGGAGACTTTCGCCGCGCTGATGATCTCTACCGTGGATCAGTACTTTCGCGCCTTGAGCTGCCAGCTTTGCGGCGACGAGTCTGCCCACGCCATCTGTTGAACCGGTAACAAGAATTGTTCTCTCTTTTGCCATGGCTTTAAACCTCGATCGTGTTTCTTATGTTTTGACAATCCATAGATGTAGGATTTTACGTTTGGATATTCCCACCTCGATCTTTATACAAAGGACAGGCCTGGCAGGACAATCCCGAGCCTAAGCGACTCTCAATCACCCCTGCCAAGCCCAGTTGAATCAATTACATGATGAAACAATATTTCGATGCCAATAAACGTGTATCGCAGGGTCTATTTCTCTTTGATGGCTCGTTTCGTTTTCTTTTCTTTCTTTCCATCCTTCTTGCCCCAGGCATAAATACTATCGGTCGGAACCTTCAGGCTGTAATGTTTCTTTTTGATAATCGGGGAGGTCGCATCAGATAACACCACACAATCATCGACCAATTCTTCGAAGGTTCCATCCACAATGATACCTGCCAGGATCAAAGAAATCTTATCGCCTTTTTCGAGCGCACTCAGATACTTGCCAAGTTCGGATTGCATTTTTACTCCTATTTTTTCCTATATGAGATCTGTCATTTCACTTTGTCGGGTGGCCCAACGCCCATAAAAAGTCCCCAACGTATTGACCATTTTGTTGGCCCAGGAGGATTCGAACCTGCGACCAAGCGATTATGAGAAGTTAGGTTCAGGCTCCAATGTGTATTTTACATCCAATTGCGCCTAAAAAATAACGAAATTTGCCGATTTCGGGACCATTCTGTCCAACATTTACAATGTGCTTTATTGTGTAAGGGATACTCAAGGTATACCTAACTCATCAGATCATCCATTTTTGTGGTTACTTCCTCTCGCAAGCAGGAATTACATGAAAGTAAGTATTGTAGCGTGCCCAAGAAGGTAAGACAGTATTGAACAGAGTTAATAGATAACGTGATGAGATGAATGATCGTGCGTTCGAATCCAGTGAACCGCCAAGAGCAACGCGAAGGAACTAATCAAAAAGGAGTGAGCAATTCATCACCCATCATCATACTTGAAATTACGGTAGGATGCCCATCAAGTGGTGAGAGGCATTAGATAAGCCATAGGCTCTAATACGGAAGCGATCCTCTTCGATTGCGGAGCCCTGAATGTGTGTGTATTGCTCAAGCCAAGGTTGTATCTCTCTCTTGGAAAAGTGTCTATTTTGTATAGCATACACAGCTTGCACACACGTAAATGCCATCGCTTTACTCTCCCACGCGCGGAATCTCAATATGAATATCAATACGATCCAATAGCGGACCAGAAATTCGCTTTTGATATTTCGTCACGACCGCGGGCGCACAGCTACAGGCTTTTTGCTAATCACCGTAGAAGCCGCAGGGACAGGGCTGGACACAAGCGGACATTTTTTCGCGCTGAATAAAGAACGAAAAAGTGAGAAGGTAATCAGTTCCCGTAGATTTTGATAGACGCGTCCTTTGATGTAACTGAGACCGTTGCGTTTCATATATTTCTCCCTATCCGCGCGTGGACGGCGAGCGCATCCAACAACTGCGATACACATGCCGCGTGAGAATGAAATTATGGACTCCTGGAAATGTGATATGAACCTGAAACAAAATTGACTTCCAACATCGCCCAGGCAGCACCATTTTCCCAACGCAAAGTAATTTCCGATTCCCCGGTTTCGGACAAACTGAATGTGCCATCAAACGCGGGATGCCGATTACGAAAGCGTATCAACTCAAACAAGGATTGAACTACAGGTCGTTGAAGAGTTTGATTGATTTCTTCGGCTGTGTAGTAATGCCGGTTGATATCGCGTCCAATGCCACTCTTTGCCAGTAAAGCCATGTCATTTTCACCTGCCAGCAAGCCAACATAATACACCTGCGGTACACCTGGAGCAAAAAATTGAATGGCGCGTGCGAGCAAATAGTCACGATTATTACGTCCAAGGGCATCATAAAATGTACAATTGATCTGGTATAGATCAAGATTTGAAGCTGCTGTGCCGGTCGCCTGTCGACTCTGCTCATTGCTGTTCCTGTGAATTCTTTCGACCAAGGCATCCAGCTCGTCGGGGGGAATCAAACCGGGATGATCCTGTGGATCTGCGCCATCCGCGCCGATGTCGATTATACCGATACCATCATGTGTATCCAGTACGGTGATGGCATTGCGCGGACTAATTACAAGCCATTGTTTGAGATAACGAGCGGTACGATTGAATATCGCATGCAATATCAGGGGCGGCAGAGCAAAATCATAGACGCGATCCACTTGACGGGCAATTTCGATCTGCCTGCGAAAATAGGAATGAATTTCGACAAGTACTTCGATCCCCAGGGTTGCCGCCTGTTGAGCGAGAGTTTCTATGAAGACGAAGGTTTCCGGGATCATAAAACAACTACTCCCGGCTTTTTTAACGGCATATCCAACCGCATCCAGCCGCACCATACGAATATTATTCTCCTGCAGGCTTTGCAGCACTGATTGCAAATAAGCCTGACCCTGTGGATGATTTACATTAATATCAATCTGCTGTTTGGTAAAGGTTGTCCAGAGCAGACGTTTATTACCATTTTTCAATGTAACATAGGAAAAAGGCAAACCCGGTCGAGGGCGATAAATAGTTAACAAGTCCGATTCGGTAGCACCGGTCGGGAAAATACTATTCATGGTCAGGAACATGCCACTATAGACAGATGCATCACCCATCTCAGAATAATCCATGAATTGTGGAGATGAAGACGATACGTGATTGACGATCAAGTCTGCCATCAGATCCACATCCTGCCCCAGTGCTTTGATGTCCGCCCAATTCCCCAGGCAGGGGTCGATCTGAGTATGATCGATGGGATCGAAGCCGGCATCAGCACCATGAATGGGATAATAAAACGGGAGAAGATGGACGCCACCAAATAACCCAGCCAATGGTCCTTTGAGCAGTCGATGCAATTCTGTTATGCCACCTCCACCCAGACGATCTGCGTATGCAATGAGTTGTACTTTATTTTTCATGATAGCGATCTATGTTGGAATGTTGTACCTGGGCGGCGTGACTAATACGCGTCATACTGAACCCAAAGCCGGTCTGCCAACGTTCTGCAGTTTTCTACTTATCCCTTGACCGAGCCCTGGAGCAGCGCCATGATAATTTGGCGCTGGAACAGCACAAAGACAACGAGGGTAGGGATCAGAATCAGGATCGTGCCGGCGCACAGCAGAGGGATATCGGTCGCGTAGTGACCCTGAAACGCCCCCAGCGCACCAGCCATCGTTCGCTTCGTTGGGTCCTCGACCAGCACCAGCGCAAGGAGAAACTGGTTCCACGTCCAGATGGACATGAGGATCCCGAGCGACGTGATCGGCGCCTGAGCGAGTGGTACGTGGATGCGCCAGAACAGGTCCCAGGTGGTGGCGCCATCGACACGGGCCGCCTCGGAGATCTCGCCGGGCATGTTGACGAAGTGGGCGCGCATCCAGAAGACCGCAAAAGGCATGTACAAGGCGATCAGCGGCAACGGAATCGCGAGCCGGGTATTATAGATCCCCATCGCCCGCTCCAAGAAGTAGATCGGGATGATGATCCCCGTGAACGGAAGTGTCAGCCCGAATACGAACAGGAAGAGAAGCACGTTCGCGCCACGGATCCGGAGGAGTCCGATGGCGAACCCGGCCATTGTCGATATAACCAGTGCAACCGGCACCACGGCCAGCACAATGAATGTGCTCGACATGACAAGCGCCGGCATCTGCGCAACCTTGAATGCCTCCACGAAGTTGCCCCACTGCGGATCCGCGGGCCATTCGAGTCCGCCGGGCACAGTCCCCGATGGATGTAGTGCGGTCATGAAGATACTGATGAAGGGTAGGATCGTGAATGCCATCAGCGCCACGAGCAGTGCCCGTCCCGCAAAGAGTTCGCCCCGTCCAATCCTCATTACGCACTCTCCTCTCGGCTTAGCCGCTGGATCGGGAGGATTACCACGATCACCAGGACCATGAGTATAACGGCCAGAGCAGAAGCCAGGCCCACCGCTCGCTGGGTGAACGCAAGTATGTAGATCTGGAGCCCCGGGACCGCCGTCGAGTTGCCGGGACCACCGGCCGTCGAGACGTAAACGATGTCGAATGCGGCGAGAGCGGCGATCACCGTGACGGTCAGGCACACGCTGACCTCGTGTCGGAGAAGCGGGATGGTGATCGCGACAAACTCCTGAAACCAGCCAGCACCATCGATCCTCGCGGAACTCATAGAGGGCAGGGTCGATCTTCCCCATCCCGGTCGACAGCAGGACGGTACAGAATCCAAGTAACACCCAGATCCCGATGATGCCGACGGCCGAGAGCGCCCAGTTGAAGTCACCCAACCAGGCGCGGGTAATCGCCCCGAGCCCGATGGACTGGAGTATCTGGTTGACTAGGCCCGAAAGAGAAAACAGCCAACCCCAAATGATGCCAGCAGCAACGAGCGCTATGACTTGGGGCAGGAACAGAACAGTCCGAGTGATTTCCCCGAACCGCCCGGTTGCCACGCGGTGGATCACGCTCGCGACAACGAGGCCGAGTCCCACTGGAATGAAGCTGAACCACACGACCAACCAGAATGCGTTGAAGACCGTCCCGATCAGGTTGGGAACCTGGAAGACGGTCACATAGTTCTTCAACCCCACCCAGATCATAGAACCTGTACCGTTCCACTTGTAGAACGAGTACAGGATGGTCAGCAGGAAAGGCAAGAGCACGAAGACCGCGTACATAAGCAACGCGGGCAGGACGAACAGCCAGCCAACAAAGGCCTCCCGACGGGCCTGTGTATTGAGGTGGGTCCGTCGGGAGGCTGGGAGAGCCGCAGGACGATTATCTACTGTCATAATCTCACACCTATCTGGCAGGCGCAGGTATCACCCTGCGGCACTCACCATTACTGTTGGGCGAGTTCCCGCTCGTATTCTGCTTGAACGGCTTTGAGCAAACCGGCAGCGTCTTGTTGCCCGCCGACCATCTTCTGAAGTTCAGGGGTCCAGCCTTGGGCAAAGATGGAGCTAGTCGCGTTGGCGATGAAGTCCATCGCGCCGCCGTCTGCACCCATCACCGGTCCGGCAGCGAGCGTCTCGTTTGTGACCGAGCCAGCAGTGACGGAAGGCATCGTGGCATCCGCCGGCCCGCCGGGGTTGGAGCCGCCGACAGCAACATCGATCTCGCGAGCTGTGGAGTTCGTGGCCACCCAGTTAAGGAAGAATGCAGCACAATCCGGGCTCTTTGCCTTAGCCGCTATACCAAAGGTCAATGGAGCGGACATGGCTGCATAGCCACCGCCGGCCTCAGCAGGCGGCATCAGGAAGAATCCAACATTTCCGGGCAGGTCCGTGTCGTACCCGGCATTCTGCCAGTCACCATTGAAGGTGAAGACTCCCTCGCCTTTGCCGAAGCGGGCGGCTGCATCTGTGTACTCGATGGCATTGATGTCAGCTGGGAAGTAGCCGTTCTTGATCCACTGCTCCAGGTGCTGAGCAGCGACAAGGTTCGTCGGTGTATCGATCGTGGCACCCTTCTTCTGGAAGATCCAGTCGTTGATCGGCCCAACCGGGCCATAGGCTGCCATGAGGTTTTGGAGAGGGAAAGCAAGCCCCATGCCGCTCTTGGCGCTGCCCCATTCCATGATTGGCTGGAGGCCTGCTGCCTTGGCTTTGGCGAGCAGATCCTCGAACTCAGCAACCGTCTTGGGCGGCTCAGTCATCCCGATCTGCGCTGCAAGTGTTTTGTTATAGAAGACGCCGGTCAGGCTGTAGTTGAGTCCCATGGCATAGAGCGTGCCGGAGCCACGCACGCCATCGGCGTCGATGCGGTTCTGGTTAAGCTGCGGCACCGGCCAGTCATTCCATCCGAAAGCAGTGGCGTAGGGGTCAAGGTTCAGCAGCAACCCATCCTTGGCGAATGAGACCATCGTCGGTAACCGGAGCAGATCTGGCGCATTGTCGCTCGCGAGTACAAGCGGTGTCGAATTGATCAGGTTTGCAAACTGGTCCTGGCTGATGTCCCAGGTGACATTCGGGTACTGCTTGGTGAACTCTTCGGAAAGTTTGAAGGGCAGATCGAAGCCGGTCTCGAAGGAGGCCTTGAGTACGGCAGGATCCGTTCCACAACTTGGGCCTGCAGCAGGAGCCTCAGTCATTGCAGGGGCTTCGGTTGCAGCAGGAGCCTCGGTCATGGCAGGGACCTCCGTCGCAGTTGGAGCAGGAGTTGTAGCCGGCGCTCCACAAGCAGACAGAAGCAGCGAAGCCAAAACCAATAGGCTGGCCGCAGACCATATCAGTGATTTCCTATTCATTTCTCTTTCTCCTTTATGAGCTTGAGTATGGATCCGACAGATAGCTAGTGTTTTTCTCTTTTGGATTTACATATTAGTCCGACCTCCTAATGTCTGAATGCTGAAAAAATATGCAATATTTATGTTAGTGGTATCCTGAAAGCACTTTCATAATAAGTATACAAGTTTTCAACGGTCGAGTCAATGTCCAATTTCTACGCTGTCTGACGTTCTATTAATGTCACGGGGAGTTTGACATGTTTTGGCGGTCTGGAGGGCGCTGCTATCTGGGCAAGTAATATTTCCACCGCGAGCCTACCCGACTCGTCCAAGTGCTGGGAAATGGTTGTGAGATCAACATATTCAGCTATATCAAGATCATCAAAGCCAATAACAGCCAATTGTTCAGGCACCTTGAATCCCAATTGGCGGGCAGCCTTGAGTACTCCCAATGCCTGAAAATCCGTCGCGGCGAAAATAGCAGTCGGCGGCTCAGGCAAATTCAACAGTTCTTTGGCCACCTTACGAGTTTGCTCCTGCGAATACGGGGCAAGACGAACGAACATGTCAGGAATCTTAATCCGAGCCTCTTTCAGTGCCCTCCGAAATCCACTCAAACGCAAGCTTACAGGATGAATAGAATACTCTGGTAAATCCGTGTCGCCTAAAAAAGCGATTCTGCGATGACCCTTCCTCAGCAAATAGGTAGTTGCCATATACCCACCTTCAATATCGTCAATCTCAACACAGTTCAACTTGGGATGTGGATATTCAATGAGAATCGTAGGTAACCCATGATCGATCAAGCGGCGTACCTGAGCATCATCCACTGGCAAGGAAAGAATGATGAGCCCATCCAAGTTTCCGGTTAGTGGTAGGCTGGATAGATACTCTTGTAGTCGATCATTGGAATCAACGGTGTAGATCACTAATTCGTAATTCTTGGGGGATAACATTTCGGCAATCCCCCGTAACCGTTGTATGAAAGAGGGCGCAGTAAAGAAGGGAGAAATTACACCAATACGTCCAGTATGTTGCATGGCGCGGGCTCGAGCTTCCGCCTTTGGGACAAAACTCAACTCATCGATCGCTGCAAGTACCCGCTCTCGAGTTCTGGAATTAACTTTGTCCGGGGCATTCAGGATACGAGAGACTGTTGTAATGCTTACCCCAGCACGCTTTGCAACATCATAGATCGTAGGTTTTTTTAACACCGGCATAGAGCTTCTCCAATGAAAGCAAAATTGAAAGCACTTTCAGTTTAACATACCAAGCGGAAGTGCGTCAATGGTGAATGATTATTATCCGTGACGCAACCCGAGTACATCAAGAGAACGCTACTACCCCATCATCAACTTTGGACGGTATTGCAATGTCTCTGCCAGATTCGCGGATTCGATGTCATCACTGCCCCAGATCTGCAATCGCGCGTGCCAGTTTCAACACCCAATGATGTACGCACGCCTTATCGGTTCTGAAAAAAACGTGCTCAAGCTGTGGCTGAAAGAAGAGTGGTGCATTCTTCGGAAAGCGGATGCGGCTTTTGTATGTCAGATAAAGGATGGTTTGGATGTGTGCTAGTGTCCGTATGATCTCAAACGACCGCAGATCTGCCTGGATGAGATGCCCAAACAACTGCTGGCGGAGAAGTATGAACCCTTACCGATCCAAACTGGACAAGTAGCATACCAGGATTACGAGTATGAACGGCATGGTAATTCCAACATCTTCATGTTGTTTGAGCCACTTACTGGGAAGCGCCTACATTGAATCCCATAGGCATCGCAAAGCCGTCGATTGGACACATGTGATGAAGAGGTTATCTGATGAACTGTATCCGCAGGCCGAGAAGATTGCCATGGTAATGGATAACCTCAATACGCGCAAACTGGCTTCCTTCTATGAAATCTGCGAGTCAGAAGAGGCACATCGCTTGAGCCGACGATTTGCAATTCACTATACACCCAAGCATGGCAGCTGGCTCAACATGGCTGGAATCGAACTGAGTGCGCTGGTTCGACAATGCTTGAACCGGCGGATCACGGATGAAGGTCTTGAACGCCGAAGCTCAAGATTGGGCCAAGCAACGCAATGATTCGGTTGTTAAGATTGATTGGCGTGTTAACAACGGCGATGCTCGGGGTAAGCTAAAGCATTTGTATCCAAAAACTCAGTTTTGACAGACGACTAGTTTTACTCTTTCTCCTAATTTCAATTATAGCGTGCAATTTGCTTGAAGTATCGAAACGAATAAGAGAATTTAGACCTCTATTGACAAATTAGTTCCTACATAGTACAGTGTACCATAATATGGAATACCATCATACAAAACATAATATTTGTAGGTTTACATGCCAAAAGATAATGACGCACATAAATCAACACCTGAATCAGTAGCAATCCAGCCCTTAGGGCGCGAACAGCGGCTTTATGAACGGGTAGTCGATAAAGTACTGGAGCTTATTTCATCGGGAACATGGAGCCCTGGCTATCACCTGCCGCCAGAGCGCGAACTATCTGAAGCCTTTGGCGTGAGTCGCACTGTTGTGCGGGAGGCGGTTAAGGCCCTAGAAGCCCGCGGCGTACTTGAGTCCACTACAGGAAGTGGTGTCTCCGTCCGAATCGTTGACTTCAATATTGTGTCTCGGTCTCTGCAAACTTATATGCAACTTGCCAACCGGGACGACTTCGAAATCCGTCTTAACGAGGTGCGGCGAGTACTGGAGGTGGAAATGGTTGCACTTGCTGCGGCTCGGAAAACTCCTGATCAGGTGGCACAGTTGCATGAGATTTGTCAACAGATGCGAACAGGCAAGCACGCAGCCAAAGAGATGGCTGAGCTCGATTTTCGCTTGCATACGACCCTGGCTGAATCCACCCAAAACGATCTGTTTAAAGTGTTGCTTGCACCATTAATCAATCAGTTACGTGACCAGATCATATTGACATGGGAGGACTTTCCTCGTCCAGTTAATGAGGTCTTTGATCAACATGAAGCCATTGTGTCTGCCGTTGCGAGCGGAGAGGAGGAAGGCGCGCGTCAAGCCATGTTGAAACACCTCCTCTATTCACGTCAGGTTTTGGAAGACATATCCAAAGCACGCAAGGATGACAAGCATGAAGAATAACCCCTTCAGGTCAAGGGTTGCCATAGTCACTGGTGCAGGTCAGGGAATTGGCAGGGCCATTGCACAACGTCTGGCTCAGGATGGATTCGCGATTGCGATCGTGGACATAAATGCTCATGCTTTGGATAAGGTCAAAAGGGAGATGGAGGATCTAGGGACAAGCGTCTTGCCAATAACGGCTGATTTGACAAAGCTGGATGAAATTCAAAAGGCAATCAATCTTTCTGCGGAGTGGGGACAAATAACCGTGCTGGTAAACAATGCAGGCCGTGTTCTCATTACCCCGTTTCTCGAAATTACTGAGGATGAGTGGGACGCCATTATGAAGTTAAATCTTAAGGCCGTCTTCTTTGCCATGCAGTTCGCTGTCTCAAAGATGAGTGCCGGTGGGCGAATTGTTAATCTTTCCTCTATATCTGGCCGTTCTGGGCGGTCCGACCAAGCGCATTATGCGGCTGCAAAATGTGCAGTCATCAGCCTCACTCAATCTGCCGCACTTGCCTTTGCATCACAAGGTATCACGGTTAATGCAGTTTGCCCTGGCGTGGTCGATACCCCCATGACCGTAGGCATCCATCAGATTCGAGCCGACGCACTAGGCATCACGCCAGAAGAATCTCTAGCTCGTATGATCGCTAAAATCCCGATGGGCCGGCTTGAAAAGACTGAAGATGTAGCTGGCGCAGTCTCATTTTTATGTTCGTCCGATGCAGGATATATCACCGGCCAATCGCTTAATGTCGACGGTGGAATGGAAATGAATTAATGCCTCTGCCTCGTGTTGCAGATCTAAATGCTGGAGAGTGGCAGGAGCATGCTCATTTTCCTGGTATTTATGTTCAAGTTCTCTTGAACACATCGGATAATCCACTAGCTACTTTCAATGCAGTTCAAGTCCCAATTGGCGGTGTGATTGGCCCTCATCGCCATGTGCAACAATTTGAAACAGTCTGGGTCATAAAAGGGAAACCAATTCTGACGTTAGATCAGAAGGAGGTGTCTCTCAGAGATGGACAAATAATCGCCATTCCCATTGGGCTTGAACATGCCTTGCGTAATGAAGGACATACCGTCGTTGAGTTGTTAACCATTTTTACTCCCCCACAGAGCTAACGAAAAAGCGGCACATATCAGAATCATAGTACCAAATCCTTGCCGCAGATACGAACCCGCTGGACGCAGGTGATCATTTCTGTATTAGAAAGGAAGTAGCCTATTGATTTGATGACATGTACCGCTCCATCCAATTGTAAACGATTTCAATAGTCACATACTGTTATTCAACAGAAGAAGGAGAGACTTCATGAACCCCAAGAACATGGTTTTCACTCTATTGAGTTTGATGATCGTCTTCAGTGTGCTACTCACAGCTTGTGGTGGCGCTGCCGCAACGGAACCCCCTGTCGCTACCGAAGCACCCGCAGGCAAGATGTATGATGGGGTGACCATCACCATCCTCACGTTTGTGGGACCCCAGGTTGCCGAACCTCTGCAGCGGCGTGGACCGGATTTTACAGCCCTCACTGGCGCAAAGGTTGATATCGTTACCGTGCCGAACAGCGAGTTATATCAAAAGGTCCTGACTGACGCGACCTCCGGTACAAATGCATATGATGGTTATCTCTTCGCGCCGGCCTGGATAGTCGATTTTGCCCCAGCAGGTTTGATCGAAGATTTGACACCTTACATAGCGAAGGATAAGGACTTGCAATGGGACGATGTTGCACCATTCTTCCGCGATTTCAACTCCTATGATGGCAAGGTGTACAGCATTCCGCTGGATGGCGATATGCATATGGTCTATTATCGTATTGACTCCCTCAAAGATGCTGGTCTTGAACCTCCCAAGACTTGGGATGACTATCTGGCCGTTGCCAAAGCTCTTAACGGCAAGGATCTGAACGGTGATGGTGAACCTGATTACGGTTCCTGTATCTCGAAGGCGCCAGCTCAGCAATCGTATTGGTGGATTTGGTCCATTGCCGCTCCTTATATTCAAAGCCAGGGCAGCAGCCAAGGTCCGTTCTTCAACACCAAAGATATGACCCCGTTGGTGAACAATGAGGCCTTCAAACGCGCTTTAGAAGTATATAAGGAAACTGGGCTGTATGGTCCCCCGGATGAAACCAATCAAGGCGTGGGGGATTCTCGTGGTCTGTTCCTGGCCGGCCGCTGCGCCCTTACCATGGACTGGGGCGATATTGGTCCGCTTGCAATTGACGCTGCCAACTCCAAGGTGGTTGATAAGACCGGCGCCATCGAGAATCCTGGTTCTACTGAAGTTCTGGATTGGGATACGGGTAAACTCGTCCCCTGTGATGCAACAACCTGCCCCTACGCAGTCGATGGCGTGAATCACGCTCCGTTCGCCTCCTTTGGTGGCTGGGCTGGCGCGGTAAACGCAGCGGTGGATCAAAAGCAGAAGGACGCTACCTACGCTTTCTTCTCCTACATGGCTCAACCCGCGCAATCCAATGCCGACGTGGTTGTTGGCAAGACTGGATATAACCCCTTCCGCATTTCGCAGTTTCAAAACAAGCAAGCCTGGCTTGATGCAGGTTTTAGTCAGGCCGCTGCCGATCAATATCTGAGTGGTATCGAAGAGAGTTCTGAATAGTCCGAATATGGCGGCAGATCTGAGAATTCCGAAGAATCATGAATACATTCAGGTTGAACTTGACCGCATTCTTTCCGAATACATCGCGGGAGATTTAACCAAGGATGAAGCCGCGCAAGAGTTATATGACTCTTGGGAAACGATCACTGAGGAAGCCGGCCGTGATGCACAACTTACCTTCTACAAGGGAACCCTTGGACAAAAATAGTTCGATTCGTATAGGTTGACCCAGATCCTCAAGGCCCAATTTTAATTGGGTTGGGCCTTGAGCCTTTTGTTGGACCGATACTCATGGACACTAAACACGAAGAGCTTCAACCCATCCGCCTTCACACGATCCTTTCAGGTGCCGCTGACCGTCTGGCCGGGTCAGTATTCATTTTACCCACGGTTCTCGCTTTGTTATTCCTATCCATCTTCCCTTTGGTGGCATCACTGTATGTTTCCCTTGCAAAATTCGATATCGCCAAAGGTGGTTATAAACTCACCTTTGTCGGATTGAAAAATTACGAAAAGTTATTTATTGGGTCTGAAAGGGATCATTTCCTCGGGAAATTTGCCCCCAGTACGCCTTTGACCTGGATAGTGTTCGGTATGGTTGTCACAATGCTGGCTATTTTTCTGGCTCGGTATTTGTTGAGCGCCCGGGTTTCCATCAGTGGCCTGGTAGGACGGATATTGTTTGCCCTGGGATTCGGCACAATCACCTGGATGTTTGTCCACACCTTATGGGGCGATGGTCGATTGGGCACTGCGAGTGTTACTATCGTTTATGTTTTTGTTGGGATCTTTTTTCAATATATTTTGGGTTTAGGTCTGGCAATGTTAACCGTTCAACATTTGCCGGGTCGACGTTTTTTTCGAGTGGTGTTTTTACTACCGATGATGATTACACCGGTTGGCGTTGCCTATATGTTTCGGATGCTTACTGATACAAGTAAAGGACCATTTACGCCCATTTGGGAAACACTCGGCTTGATTAATTTTTCATGGGTGAACAACGCTTGGGGCGCGCGAACTGCTATTTTGATTGGGGACATTTGGCAGTGGACGCCTTTTATGTTTATCGTATTGGTTGCTGCATTGGAGAGCCAGCCTGTTGAGCCTATCGAGGCCGCTACTGTAGACGGGGCAAATTCCTGGCAAATTTTTCAACATATTACATGGCCTGCAATCCTGCCAGTGAGTATGACCTTAATTCTGATCCGCATGATAGAGGCCTTTAAGATCGTAGATTTGCCCAACGTTATGACCAATGGCGGTCCGGGTACAGCTACGCAGTCTTTGACTTACCATGCCTATATTAATTGGCGTGCGATTAATTTGGGTGGTTCGGCCGCGGTGGCTTACATGCTGCTGTTTCTGGTAACGTTTTTTAGTATCATTTTTGTAAACATGATTCGTCAGCGTACGGTGGAAACACTTTAGTGTGTAAAATTTAACTTCTATAGTTATTTAAATTGGGAGCAGGAATTATGAAGCGTTGGTTCCAAATTAAAATCGATCAACACACCTTCGCCGGTAGGCGCGGTTTTGTCCTACTTGGTGCTGGGAATCTGGGCATTGCTCATCTTGTTTCCACTGTATTGGTTGATCATAACTTCATTCAAGATCTCCAGCCAAGTCGCCGAGGGCCCTTTCTATATCCCCTTCGTTGATTTTAAACCCAGCCTCGATGCCTGGAAATATATTTTGATAGGGGACCTTAGCAATGACACACTTCGAAATTTTACCACCACCATCATTGTAGCCCCTGTCAGCGCTTTGTTGGCTCTGATACTTGGCTCCACATCGGCTTATGCTCTTGTTCGGTTTGATTATCGTCCTCGGGTTGGTGCAGTTTTGACTTTCCTTGGCTGTGTGGCGTTTAGCATTGTTATGATTGTCATGGGTATTTCATGGCAGATCGCTCTCGTTGTTTCTGTCGTGGTATTTTTCCTTCTCTTGCAGACCATCGGACGTCGTTTTAAACGCTCTTTGGGCAACAATGATATTGCTTTTTGGATGATTTCCCAGCGTATGCTGCCACCCGTAGCGGTGGTAATCCCGATATACATCTTGTTTCAGCAGTTGCATTTATTAGATACCTATACTGCATTGATTGTCACTTACGTGGCCAGTAATCTGCCGATCGTAATCTGGTTAATGCGGGATTATGTAGCCACGATACCGATCGAATTGGAAGAATGTGCCTCCATCGATGGTGCTTCGCGTTATCGAATCTTCAGTTCGATCGTTCTCCCCCTTGCTGTGCCGGGGTTGGTAGCCACTTTCCTCTTTGTTCTTGTTTTTACCTGGAATGAATATCTTTTGGCTTTATTCCTTTCAAGTGCAAAGGCGCAAACACTACCCCTGACCATTGCTGCCCAAAACGCCACTCGTGGCCCACAGTGGTGGAATATGTCTGTATTAATCCTCATCATGATCGTTCCTGTAATCGTCATCGCTATTATCCTCGAAAGATATGTCACGCGCGGATTGCTGATTGGTGCAGTCAAAGGTTGATCTCAAATGGATACGATGCCCATCATTGTTCAATCTGCGCTCGAGCATAGATTACCACCCAAGATTGATTACGGCATCGCCTTCATTGGCTGTGGAGGGATTGTCAACTATGGACATATTCCTGCTTACAAAGCTCATGGCTTCAACATGATCGGCGCCTATGACATCAATCAGGAAGTTGCCGTAAAAACTGTACGGGATCACAACTTGCAAAAAGTGTATGAAACACTTGATGAGGTGTTACTTGACCCAACGGTGCAGATCGTGGATATCGCAGTACTACCCTGGGAGCAAAAGAAGATCGTTGCGAAGGCAGTATCGGCGGGGAAACATCTTCTTTGTCAGAAACCTTTCTCTGATCATTATGCCGAGGCGGTTGAGATGACAGACCTGGCACAGCCAGCCAATCGAAAGATCGCGGTCCACCAACAGTTTCGCTGGAGTTCGATCATTCGTGCGACGCGGGCGCTACTCAGGGAAGGCTGGCTGGGCAATCTGCTCGATGTGCAGCTACAAGTGAGCATCCATACTCCCTGGGATATGTGGCCCTGGCTTGCCAGTCGGCCGCGCCTTGAGGTGTTATATCACTCCATCCATTATTTGGATTTACTGCGCTTCCTGTTCGGTGACCCAGCACTTGTCACCAGCCGGCACACGAAACACCCTACTCAACAGGCAAAGGGCGAGACCAAAACGGTCACGGTTTGGGAATATGAAAGTGGACTGCAAATCCTGATTGCGGTCTGTCACTTCGATTGGTCGCCAGGTTTTTATTCGCTCTTCCGCGTGCTCGGCACGGATGGGCTGATCGAGGGCACCATTGGCACCAATTACGATTACCCAGATGGTCGCAACGACACGATCAAGTGCACCAGCCGGTCAAATCCCGAACGGAACTTTTCGGCAACTCTGCCGGGCAAATGGATTCCCGATGCCTTCTACGGACCCATGGCATCCTTGATGGAAGCGATTCAAACTGACGGTGAGCCGGTTACGTCAGCGAGAGATAATCTGGGCACGCTGCGCGCGGTGGAAGCAGCCTATCGGTCCATGAATGAGAAGCGCAGCGTTAGTCCGTCAGAAATCACAGCCTAAAACGTTGAGGAGAAAACTTCATGCCTTTAACTTCAGAACGATTGCAGGATGCCTATCGTCAAATGCTGGTCATCCGCAAGTTTGAAGAAACCATTCGCAATTTATATCAACAGGGAAAGATCCGCGGCTCCTTCCATCCGTGTGTGGGGCAGGAAGCAACTGCTGTGGGCGGGTGTTGGGCGCTACGAAAAGACGATTACATGATCTGTACCTATCGCGGGCACGGACAGGCGATTGCCAAAGGTCTCGGCGTTCGCGCCGCGATGGCGGAAATGTTGGGCAAGGCAACGGGATGTTCCAAAGGCAAAGGTGGCTCGATGCACTTTACCGATCCATCGGTGGGGCTGCTCGGCGCGAACGCCATCGTCGCGGCGGGAATCCCACATGCTGCGGGGGCTGCATTGGCTTCTCAATTGCAGCAAAAAGATAACGTTGCGCTGGCTTATTTTGGAGAAGGGGCGGTAAATCAAGGCGTGTTTTTCGAGTCACTCAACCTTGCGGCAATTTGGAAACTTCCGCTGATTCTCATTTGCGAGAATAATTTGTATTCCGAGATGACCCCCTCTCGCGAAACGACTTCCAACGTGGAGACGTACAAACGTGCCGCGGCGTTGGGGTTTGAGGCAGTTCAAATTGATGGGAATGACATTGAAGTAGTATATCAGACTGTCGAAGAAGCCGCGGCAAGGGCGCGCTCAGGAGGCGGACCAACGTATATCGAAGCGATGACCTATCGTTTATGGGGGCACATGATGGGCGACCCCGAAATCTATCGTACGAAAGAGGAAGTGGCAATGGCTCGTCAGAACGAACCCATCGCCCGCCTGGGAAAGCGACTCATCGAACTGGGTTGCAGCGATTCGGATCTAAGTCACTTCGATGGCGAAGCGGAAGCTGTGATCGCGGACGCGCTAGAGTTTGCCGAATCCAGTCCCATGCCGCAGCCGGAAGATGCATTGATGGATGTATTCATTTGATATGAGGTGGGTTGGGTCGCCAACCCGTCTTACGAAGGTAGAAGAATCTTATGCCAACCATAACCTATGCCCAAGCCTTGAATGAAGCGCTCCGTGAAGAGATGCGTGCTGACTCACGTGTCTTTGTAATGGGTGAAGATATCGGACACCATGGTGGTATCTTTCGCGTGACCAAAGACCTGATTGACGAATTCGGCGCAGACCGCGTGCGCGACACACCCATAAGCGAATCGGCTTTTGTAGGGGTCGGCATCGGCGCGGCGATGGCTGGAATGCGACCTGTTGTTGAACTTCTGTTTATGGATTTTGTGCTGGTCGCCGCGGATCAGATCATCAACCAGGCTGCCAAGCTTCGTTATATGTCGGGGGGAACAGTCTCAGTTCCCATTGTGATCCGCGCCCAACAAGGCGGCGGACGCGGGAACGGTGCACAACATTCGCAATCCTTTGAGTCGTGGTTAGCACAAGTGCCTGGGTTGGTCGTTGTGGCGCCCTCCACACCCGCAGATGCCAAGGGATTGTTGAAGACCAGTATCCGCGCGGGAAACCCGGTCATGTTTGTCGAACATAAACTCCTCTACAACACCAAAGGCGAAGTGCCAGCTGATGAGCAAGTGATCCCCATTGGCAAAGCGGACATCAAGCGCCATGGACGCGATATCACGATTGTGTCATACTCTCGCACATTGTTGCTCGCGCTCGAAGCCGCCGAGATTCTTTCCCAGCAAGGCATCGAAGCGGAAGTCATTGACTTGCGTACCATCGAACCGCTCGATATGGACACGATCCTTGAATCCATCAAGGGAACGGGTCGTCTGCTCATTGTGCATGAGTTTCACAGCAATTGTGGGCTGGGTGCCGAGATCATTGCCAGGGTGGGGGAGCAAGCTCCAGATAGTTTGATTCAGCCCGCCCGTCGGCTGGGAGCGAAGCATGTCCCCATCCCGGTGGCAGAGCCGTTGGAAAATGCCGTCCTGCCTCAAACCGATGACATCGTCCATGCAATAGAGGCGATGTTCTAATGAAGGAATTACATCTTGCTTTGATCGGTGGTCCTCAATACGATGGTTTGCTGAAGTTGCTGCCGGCTTTTGAACAGCAAACCGGATATCAACTGTATGTGGATGTGCGCCTGCCGCATGTGGAATTGAACGAGCGCATGGCAAAAGACCTCGGCACTGAGAATGGTCGCTATGATCTCATCTCCACCCATACGAAATATTCGCCTTCGCAGGCCGATTATTTACAGCCATTGGATGATCTGGTAAGCGCGGATGAATTAAGCGACTTTGTGCCGCGCGTGTTGGAGTTGTGCCTCTTCCCAATTGGATCGGATCAAACTCACGAGAGGTTGATGCAATTGCCCCGCAATTTTGACGCCCGCATACTTTTTTATCGTGCAGACCTGATTAGCGCCCCTCAAACCTGGGATGAGGCTGAAGCTTTAATGGTTAAACATAAGCGTGATGGTTTCTATGGCTTTGCCTTTCCTGGTCGTCACTCCGGTTTGTTCGGCACGTTCTATGAAATGCTGGGCATGGCGGGCGGCGATCTGTTTGATGCCGAACTCAACCCGACTTTCAACAGCAAAGCGGGTGAATGGTCCTTAAGTTACATCCATCGTTTATATGCAATTGATCAGGTAACGCCGCCCGATCTGCTCGCGAACTGGTATTACGATGAAATCTCCAAGCGTTTTCGAGATGGCGATGTCTTAATGGTGGGGGATTTTCCTGGTTTCTATGGTTTGTATCAGAAACGGGAAACCTGCGCAGTGTTCGATGAATTTGATGTTGCCGTGTACCCACTAGGACCAGCAGGAATCCGTAGATCCTATGCTGGGGGGCATTCTTTTGCGATTCCCAGAGCTGCTCGTGACCCGCAAGGTGGTTTGACATTGGCAAAGTATCTCACCAGCCCAGAAGTCCAATGGCACGAGGCAAGTGTGAGTGGTCATACGCCCGTACGCAAGTCCATTTTTGAAAAAATAAAGTCAACACAGTCCGGGCGGGACGCGAAAAGAATGGCAGTCTTGGAAGAGACCGTTACACAATATGCCATGGTGCCGCCAAAGTTTGCGAAGTATCCCCTGATCGAAGATATTTTATGGTCTGGTGTGCAGGAGGCGATCATAGGGAAACTGAGACCCAAAGAGGCTTTGTTTCTCATGCAAGAAAAAGTGCAAGAGGTATTATCATGATCTGCGGATTCTGGCATGTTTCCTTCACGGTCAGCAATTTGGAGGTATCGGTGAAATGGTACACTGAAGTGTTGGGCTTGGAATTCGCGCGCAGTCAGGTTCAGCACAATGAATACACCAGCAAGTTGGTGGCATTTCCTGATGCCCATCTCAAGGTGGCGCAGTTATGTGTACCGGGTCAGCCCGTTCCGATCTCGCATCATCATATCGAGCTGGTAGAGTACGTTCATCCACGCGGGGAGGATATTCCTCTGGATACCAACCGCACTGGTGTGGGTCATTGGGCGTTCATCGTCGACGATATCCACGCGGAGTTCGACAGACTTAAAGCATTAGGTGTACAGTTCAAAGCTGATACCCCCATTGCGATTGAAGCCGGTGTGAATAAGGGTGGCTTCACCATCTACTTCACTGACCCGGATGGGATTACCCTGGAGTTGCTCCAACCTCCGTCTTGATAGATGGATCATTTATTAAGAAAACAACCAGATCCCGAAGTCATCAGAGTATTTTGAAAGCTCGTCTGCTGCGCGATGCTTTTCGGATTCATTCACATGAAACGGAAAAATAACTATGCTTTCACCTCTTGGTTTATCTCCCTCCTTTGGCTTCGGCAACCGACTTGGACTTGCGACGCCTGGTCATATCGCCGCGGTCCAAGGCACAAAGTTTGCACCGATCTTTGCACAACAATCCGTGCGTGAGAATACCCGCACGGGACGCACCGCTCAGCAAGTCATGGACGATGCCAAACGCGCGGTCGAGGCCGCGAAGTGGGACGCTCCGTGGGGCGCGGATGCCGATCACTGAAGTCTGTCGATGATATTCCACCGTTTATCGCGGCGGGCTATACCTTCTTCGCCGTTGACCCTGGTGAACATGTGGACAATGGGGCAGATACTGATTCTGTCGAAGCGTTGAAACAAAAGGTCGCCAGTCTGAACTGGGACGAACTGTCAGCGTTGTATCTGTCTGGGAGTGGCGTGCAGGTTTGGGGTCAGTTTGAGACGGAGTCAATGAGGCGGGCAACGGCCAAGTATGGCAGAGCTATCGGACATGCAATATCCATGTTCAAGCGTTTGTCCGAATTAACAGATGCGTTCGATTTTGAAGTCTCTGTGGATGAAACGGATTCGCCTACCACGCTACTGGAACAATTTTTCATCGCAAACGAATTGACACGTCTGGGGGTGCGCTTCACATCGCTGGCACCGCGCTTCATCGGTCGTTTTGAAAAGGGCGTGGATTACGTCGGTGACCTGGACGCACTCAATGTGGAGTTATCAAAACATGCGGCGGTGACCGCACACTTCGGTTCGTATAAATTGAGTTTGCATTCGGGTTCGGACAAGTTCAGTGCGTATCTGCTGGTGGCGAAGCATTGGGGTGAACGCCTACATGTGAAGACGGCAGGGACGAGTTATCTCGAAGCGCTGCGTGTGCTGGCGGTGCATGAGCCTGATCCGTTCTTGAAGATTTATGCATTGGGACGTGAACGCTATGAGACAGACAAGAAGACTTATCACGTTTCGGCTGCTTTCAATCAATTACCACAGACCGATGACTTGCCTTCGTTGTTAAATGATTTCCACGCACGCGAAGTATTGCATGTCACGTTCGGTTCAGCGCTGGCGCAATATGGCGTAGAATTGAAGGCGGCGCTTGTCAAACACGATGAGGCTTATTTTGATGATTTGAAAGCACACTTTGATAAGCATTTGAGCTAGTTGAAATAATCTTGTTATGTCATTCTGCCTGCACCATCCTGCAGCACAAGTGAACGAATTGAAGAATCTCTGCGATGTTGTGTGAGAGACCCCTTGGTCGTGAAGTGAAGCCGGCGGTCAGCAATTTCAGACAGTGGCTCGCCTTGCACCAGCTGTCGATAAGCGACTCAAAAGAGAAGAGATTAATAGCTTGTCGATCTTCGGCAAACGCGTTTACTCCCGCAGAATTTGAATTTGAGCGCACGATCTCTCGAAGTCTTCCAACTTGAATTGACCCGCTCCTATTGTCAGCGTGTTAGCAGTTCCAGCAGCCACACCTTGGGCAATCGTTTCTTCAAATGAAAATCCATGCAAAAACCCATACGTGAGACCGGCAAGCATACAATCTCCGGACCCGACGGCACTTTTCGCCTCCACACCCGGGCTTTTCGCAATGAATACATCGTGTCCCTTTGCTGCAACTGCGCCGTCTGCTCCCATGGAAAGGACTACGTTTGTCTTATACCTCGTAGAGATCTCAACTGCGGCCTGCGCAAAGTCCAGCGAGTCGCTTACTGTGACATTCAAAAGAGATTTCGCTTCTGTCTCATTCGGCTTGACAAAGAAAGGCTCTGCTTCCAATCCTAGACGGAGCGCGTCGCCGCTGGTATCGAGGAATGTCAATACGCTTGCCGCTTTGGCGATCTCAACTACCCCTGCATAAAAATCAGAAGGAACACCGGGAGGCAGACTCCCCGAAAGAGTTACCGCTTTATATTTTCCGATGGTTGTTCGAATATGCTCTCGCAACTGCTCCACTTCTTCAGCGGGAACGGCCTCGCCCTTCTCGTAGATCTCCGTCATAGTTTGGTTTTCACGATCCAAAATGGATGTGCAAGTTCGGGATTCAAAGTCGGTGTGGATGAAAGCGGTCTGAATCCCTTCTTCGTGCAGTTCCCTTTCGATAAATTGGCCGGCAAAGCCGCCGACCCAGCCAGATACGACCGGAGTTTCCCCCAATGTTTTGAGCGCTCTGGCAACGTTACAACCCTTTCCACCTGCCAATGCAATTACAGACTCAGGTCGGTGGATCTGATTGATTTCAAACGATGAAACAACAACTGTCTTATCAATTGCAGCATTTAGATTTAGACAAAGAATCATAATTGGTTTATTTTACCTGATGCACCAAGGAAGCGAATTCGCTCACGCACAATTTCAACCTGTGCACTGCGCCCCTCGAGTAGATATTTTCGCGGGTCAACCAACTCTTTATCTTTGCCAAGAACATCGCGGACTGCGCCGGTAAATGCCTGCGACAACTGCGTGGCAACATTGACTTTGCACAACCCCATGGCTACGCCTTGTTTAATGTCTTTATCAGACACACCGGAGGATCCATGCAGGACGAGTGGGACAGACACACATTCGCGTATTATTTTGAGACGGTCCAGGTCCAATGAGATTTGTTTTGTTTTGAGCCCATGCACGGAACCAAGTGCTATGGCAAACGTATCAATTCCCGTAGACTCAACAAACTGAACGGCTTCATCCGGTTGGGTAAGAGCAATAGCCGATTCATCATAAGCTTTGCCATCCGGCTTAGGTACCTCACCCAGTTCTGCTTCCATGCAAACTCCGTTCGAGCGAGCAGTTTCACATAACCTTTTTGTGGTTGATACATTCTCATCGTAAGGAAGAGCATCGCCATCGAACATTACAGAGGTAAAGCCCAAAGCGATGGATTGAAGCACTTCACTTTCCGTGCCATGATCCAAATGCAGGGCAATCGGCACCGTGACACTCGCCGCGGCGATCTTCCCAATTGCCGCAATATATTTGAGGCCCTGGATTTCATTGCCGTTGCCAATATATTTCAAGGCGCGATGACTGACCTGAACAATGGCAGGCGCCTTTTCAGCTTGGGCAGCGAAGGCAATTGCCTGCACTTGTTCCATTGTATTTGCATTGAAAGCGCCTACCGCCCAGCCTTCTCGTTGGGCGCGAAGAATCCAGGGCAGTACATTTTGTAGAGTCATGCAACTTCCTCAGGATTCAAGATGATTTTCTGGTGGGCCAACTGATGTGCACCGATCTTCTCAAACACATCCGGCGCATTTGAAAGCGGAAAGCGGTGAGAGATCAATGTATCCATATCCAAATTGTCATTCAATAGCGCTGCCAGAGTTTCCACCCATTCGTGTCCGGGAAACGGCGCCGAGTACGACATAAAACAACCGATCAGGCTGATTTCCCGGCGCATCAAATTTTCGATGAAGGTTAATGGAAGACTTTTATCCAAGGGTTGATTTCCAGCCAGGACAATTTTCCCGTGCGGACGTGTCAGCGAGATGGATTGCTCCAGGACCTGAGGAACACCAGTTGCCTCCAAAGTAAGGTCGGCGCCATCCCCGACCAGCTTCTGCACTTCTTTTGCCACATCAACTTCTAAAGGATTGAGTGTAACATGGGCACCGACCTTGGAGGCTATCACCAAATTATCCTCTAAAATATCGGTAACGATGATCTGATCTGCGCCCAAGATGCGGAGCCATTGTACGATCATCAAACCGATGGAACCGGCACCCAGCACAACCGCTGTTTGTCCACGTTTGAAATCTCCCAAAGCCAACATGTGCCTTGCAACTGTCGAAGGCTCGATCAGCGCGGCATGTTCGAAGGGCAGATTATCTGGCAGAATGAAAACATTTTTCTCCGGAAGGTCCATATACTCGGCAAAGCCGCCCGATTGGCGTGAACCGATAAATGAATAGTTGTGACAGGCCGAGTAATAGCCCCGCTTACATTCTTCGCATTCAAAACACGGCACCAGAGGAACAATGGCAGCGTGTTTGCCCACATAATTCTCGCTAACACCCTCGCCCACGCGATCAATCACACCAGAAATTTCATGTCCAAGGATAAGGGGATACATGCGATGCCCATCCACGTAACGTTTGATATCCGAGCCACAGATCGAAATGGCTTTTATCTTGAGGCGCATATGTCCCGGACCCGGTTCAGGGGTTGGAACATCTTTATAAGTAATGACCTTCCGGTCTTCAAGTACAACGGCTTTCATTTTCAATTCTCCACTTATATTATTCGAGATCGTTTTGCACGATCGAATCCAACCTTGCAAAATCATCCATTAATTTTCGAGACAGGCTTCGATAAACTCCGAATAACTCTTGATATAAATTATGGTTTTTCACAGCTGGTTCAAAAACCTTTCGGATCGAAAGCAGATCAGAAACGCAAACCCCAATATCTTTGTGCAAACCAATCCCATAAGCGGTCATGGCAAACAGCCCCAAACTATGACCACCTTCGTTGCCATCTGCGAGTTGGGCAACAATAAAAGGTTTCCCATAAATATCAGCTTTGATCTGACACCAAACAGCGCTTTGAACCGCACCGCCAGAGCCTAAATATTCATCTACTCTCACTCCATGTTCCTCGGCAATTTGAAGATTATCGTACACTGCAAAAGCACATCCTTCCATGATGGCGCGCAATATGTCCGCCCGTGTCGTGTTATAAGTCAGGCCGAAAAACACTCCGCGAACGATACTGCTCCATAAGGGAGTCCGTTCGCCAGCCATGTAGGGCAGGAAGATCAAGCCATTCGCTCCGGGTTTGGACCTCGCAGCTTGTTTGCTGAACAGCTCGAACGGACTTTGACCAATCAAATTTCCGGCGTTCACTTCCGGGTGCCCGAGCTGGTCCCTGAACCAACTGAGCGATCCACCGCCGACAGTTCCAGCTTGCAGGAGATACTGCCCGGGAATCACGTGGTGTGAAAAAATCAAGCGTGGTTCCACCAGGACATGATCCAGACTGATTCCCACACCACCAGCTTGCCCTCCCTGTTCGTTGGTTTGACCCGCCTTGACCACGCCCGAACCTAACGCACCGGCTGCCGCATCCAGGCAACCAGCGATGACCGGCGTGCCAGGCTTAAGTCCAGTTTGCTCGGCTGCTTTTTCGGTGACAGCACCTACAACTTCTGTGCTGCGAGTTAGGCGCGGCATTTTCTCCATTGGAATGCCGATTACCTGAGCAGCTTGTTGATCCCATTTTTCATTTCTAATATCAAAAAAATGGTAGCCGTAGGCCTGGGTGAAATCACAAATAAATTCTCCTGTAAATCGAGATACGATGAAACCAGTGGCTTCGAGAAATTTATACGCTAAATCAAAGATGCCGGGATGGTTCCTCCTTAGCCATATCAACTTGGGGGTAATGTAGGCAGCGTCCAGAGGATTGGCGTTCAGGTTCATGAGGCTGTCAGCTTCCGGTAGTGACTTGAGCCAGTTCGTTTCCTGTTCAGCTCGACGATCCAACCAAATCACAGCCGGATGAAGTGGATTGCCAGCGCCATCCACCGGGATCAACGTCCAGCCCACGGCATCGACACCAATCCCGGCAATCGAAGCAGGATCAACTCCGCCCTTCGCGAGAGCCGTTCGAATCGTTTCACAGACAGCCCGCCACCAAACGTCTCCATCGATTTCAGCCCATAACGGTTCTGGACGATGCAAATTGTAAGGAGAGGAAGCATGAGCTAGCAGTTGACCCGCCTCCGTCCATAAAGAGGTTTTTGTGCTGGAAGTCCCCACGTCCACCGTAATGATATATCGAGATGCCATAGTTTTCTGGTTCGCCCTGATTCATTAAGAGGCGATTTGTCCATCCAAGTCCCATAAATCTTGCCATTCTTTGGCGTTTTCCCACAAGAAGACTTGTCCCTTGATCAAACGATTGTTCTGATCAAGGGAGGCAATCTCACGCATCTCTTCTTCCGTAAGAGGGTTCATTGTTACTGCCTTCAAGTTACTCCAATATTGCTCCGGACGAACGGAAAAGGGAATCGGAATCTGCCCACGCTGGACGGCCCATTTTATGCATACCACTGCCGGATGCACCTTCAACCGATTGGAGATCTTTATGATAACAGGATCATCAATATCCACCGTGTCGTCAGGAGCGCGATCTCGTTCGGGACGCCGTGGAGAACCAATGGGAGAGTAGCCAATTGGCGCTATATGGTTCTGCCAACAAAACTGGAATAGTTCCGGTTGTTGGAAGTGAGGGTGGAGTTCCATTTCGTTCGCGGCAGGTTTGATCTTTGCGTCTCGCATCAGCAACTTTATTTTTGCGACGCTCATATTCGAACTTCCGATATGGCGCACCAGACCCATCTCGACCAACTTTTCCAGTTGGCGCCAGGTTTTCATATAATTCTCGTGGATGTATGGAACAGCATGTGGGTCGCGGGCATTGACATCCACACCAGGAGCATGGTGATTCGGAAAGGGCCAATGAATTAGATAGAGGTCAAGATACTCAAGTTGCAGGTTTTTGAGCGTTTGTTGACAAGCAGGAATGACTGCCTCTTCGGCATGCTTGTCATTCCAGAGTTTGGATGTAACCCACAGTTCTTCACGCTTGATACCACTGTTCATTACCTTTTGCAGAGAGAGTCCGATTTCTTTTTCATTACCATATACGGCTGCACAATCAAAATGGCGGTATCCGATTGCCGCAGAACCAAGTACCGCTTCTGCGATCTCCGTGGCGGTAAAACGATCTGAACCGAATGTGCCTAATCCCACTGCGGGAATTTTGGCGCCCGTGTACAATGTTCTATATGGCACCCGACCAGGGTCAATCCTTTCCAGAGATCCGCTCATAAAAATACTGTCCTAACACCCCATCTTATTTTGAGACCATTGGGGTTACGCCTTTCTTCAGGATGATGTTGCCATATGTTGCAGTCTCGCCAGTCATAAGAACTGCAAAAGATTGCTTGGCCCTTTCATAAAACTCAAAGCGATCGATACGTTAAATCGGCGGGGTGTCCGGCCAGTGTTTGTCAACAGCCTGCCTATAAGCTGTTTCTACCGCCGGATCCAGCTGGTCTCCTGCAACAGCGCACATCATGATCAACGGACTTTCAACGTAGGTATCCAAAGCAAAAAGGGGCAGGATTGCATTCAACAAATCGGGGATCTTTACTCCATCGGCGCGCAATACGCGTTTTCCGTAGGTTTCACCGGGAAAATGTGCATCCGCCAGCACAATTTCGTCGCCATGTCCCATGCGGTGTAAGAGTGCCAGTAAATCAGGGGAAATTAAGGGCGATATTCCAATCAACATAAATCTTTACTCCTTGCAGAAAAGTTCCTCATAAATAAACTAATTGACTACCCTTACAAATTGACAACCTTTCCTAAAATGGAACTTTGTAATCCGTGATATTGGTCGTCAAAAACTATTTTTACAGCTTTGGTCAAGTCCATTTCATCGGTACACTGAACGCTATGTGGATATACTGGCACCTGCGATCCAAACTTAACGTAGATTGGCATATGCTCCAATGACATCTTAATAGTCTTAAGCCAACAGTTGCCTTCCAATACCTCCCCTGTCCAAAAATCGATCCATTTGCCTGCTGGAAGGTAAACATCCCTGACGCCGTCATCATTCATAATTGGAGCAACTAAGAAATCATTTCCAAAGTAATATTGATCGTCAATATGCCAGCACATGGGATCGTCTTCATGATGGAAAATCAGCGCTCGCAACATGGGAAAACCAGTATTAATGATCTGCTGCCCCTGCTCTACCAGATAGGGAATAAGTGCGTAGCGCAAGTTCCACCATTGCCTTACATAGTCGGCTATTGCTGGATACTCATATGGTTCACGAGGGGAAGCGCCATGATACCGAATATGGGAAGAGAATACACCAAATTGAGTCCAACGCATGTATAACTCATCGGAAGGCCAACTATTCATAAAGTTGGGTAAACCGTGAAAGCCTGCAATATCATGTCCCCAAAATGCGTAGCCCGATAAACCCAAATGCAAGCCACCTCGTAACGAACCAGCCATCCCGTCCCATGTAGAAGCGGTATCGCCTCCCCAATGCACCGGATACCGGTGGTTACCAATCCAACCAGCTCTAGCCCATATCAAACCCTCTCCAGTGACTTTCTGAGTGATCTCGAAGGCTGCTTGTTGATATAGCAAAGAGTAAAGATTATGCAGTAGTTTTGCATCCATCCCTTGATAGTCTGCTTGAAGGTCAATGTTCTCGCCAAAATCGGTTTTGATTGCAGACACTCCCATTCTTAGCAGTTTTTCCAACAACCCCTGATACCATTCAATCGCATGAGGGTTCGTGAAATCAATTGTTGCGGCGTTCCCAATCCCGCCAAAGTTTGAAGAGCTTTTTGCTCCATTTTTACTGGCAATGTACCTATTCTCCAGAGCTGATGTATACAGGTCTGCCTGCACGCTTACTGACGGAAGCTGCCATAATGTGATACGAAAACCATTTGAACGCATCACTTTTAGATAATTCTCAGGATCAGGAAATGTTCTTGGACTAAACTCCCATTCACAAATCCAATCCTTATCGAACCATCCAGTATCAACATGGATTACATCACTTGGAAACAACTCTTTCCTCAACCGAGCGGCAACCTGACGAGTTTCGTCAGCGGTGAAATAGGTCATTCGTCCCATCCAGATACCATAGGACCACAAAGGCACATCACGTGGGAAGCCGGTCAATAAACGGTAGTTATACAAAATACGTTCAACATTCCTGCCGCCAATTACGAATAAGTCGACCAATCCATCTTCAATCATTGCCTGATTGACCCGGGTGGAAATATCAGCCAGGGATAGTCGCGTATGTGCAGAAGTCAGAATCAAGAGACCGTATGGGCGATTGGAAACATAAAAAGGCACATTCTTGTAACAACGCCGATTATTGACCCCCAACGCATCATCATTTTCCAAGACCAATGTCCGCCCCGAAAGGTTCATGGGCGCAAAACGTTCGCCTGTCCCGGCAATTTTTTCATTTGGAGAAGCATGGAAAGCAAATGTAGCCCGGTGAGGTCGTTGGTTACGTTCAATATAGGCAAGTGGAAAAGATTCGTGTTGACTTGGTTTAAACATGTCGTATGCCTCAAGAGGCACAGAGGTCAAGCCATCGGGGTAGATGATTGCATTCAACGTTTCTGGTGGGGCTGGAATTAGGTCACTCCAGTGTTTGATGGCTGGGGATTGATTATGGATCTCCATGCGCGTCTTCCCCATCGGGTCAAGAACCTTCCAACCTTTTGAATTTTGATCTATTGACAAAGGCAATTGCTTCAATGTCTCATCAATATCCAACATCAGATTATTCTTGTCAGCAGGCAAATCATTGCCGTTGAAATTTATCGTCAATCGAATAATATCTTCGCCATAAGCACTCACCCACAAGGTGTGCCGTTTAGGCGGGATGTTTCCATCTGGCACGATCCCCTCTTCATTAAAAGTTTGCGCAATGAAATCTAATTCAACTCCAACATATCCATCCAATACATTTACAGCATGCGGTACACCTGCGGCCCATAAAATATCCTGCGAGGCTTCTGGTGTATCAAAATCAAGTAGATCTGCCAGTAGGTTGTTTTGTGATTTCATGAATATCAATACCTATCCTTTAACTGCCCCGGAGGTCATTCCGGAGATGATATAACGCTGTCCCAGTAGATAAACTATGACAACTGGCAAGATCGTTAGAACAATATCCGCTGAAACTAAATTCCACTTGTGTTCAAACATGCCAAAGAAATTGTAGACAGCCAAGGTCATTGGCCATTTTGCTGAGCTTTGCAAGAAATATAAGGGAAGGATAAATTCACTCCAGAAGTCCAAAAAGCTTAGGATGGCTGTCGTCACCCAGGCGGGTGTGAGCAAAGGGAAGATGATCGTGGAAAAAAGCGTAAGCGGGCTGCATCCATCAATAATTGCCGCCTCATCGATTTCCTTCGGTATCAATTCGATAAACGCATAGACTAGAAAAACCCCAAAGGGAATTTTCGTAGCCGCATACAGGATTATGATTCCCACTACTGTATTGATCAGATGTGTTGCTTGCATAACCTTTGTTAACGTTACATAGTTTATGGGCATGGCAATCCCCAAAGTGATGAATAAATACAAGAAGCGATTTAAGCGGGACCGATTACGTGACAACACAAATGCTGTTGTGGCCGAAAAGACCACAACGATTATTGTTGCCCCTGTGGCATACAGCAGGCTATTTACAAAAGCGTCCCCCAGTTTGCCTTGTTCAATAACAGTCAAATAATTTTCCAAATGAATACTTGTGGGAAATCCCACTCCCATGGCTCTGGATTGGACTTCATCCTTCAGAGAATTCACAAAAAGCAAATAGATAGGCACGAACATTACAAGGCTGATTAGGATAGCCAGTAAATTTGCGGGGATGCGCTTAAATAATTTTGTTTTCAACGTGATAATCTCCTAAAGATCCAAAATCAAGACAAGTTGTTACAATCGGCGCACGTGTCGGCTAGGCTTCCAATTCCTTTGTATGCATCGTTTTGAGCAACCAATACCCGCAGATTGACATAACCACAAATAACAATGTAGAAAGTGCGGTGCTGACGCCATAGCGTCCTTTGGAGAACTCTTTAAAGACCACTGTGTATACCGTTTCAGTAGCATATCCCGGTCCGCCGTTGGTTAATACGTAAACAGCATCGAATACTTTTAAACCGTACAGAAGATTCAATACCGTGGTTACTGTAAGTGTAGGCATCAGCAAAGGAAGCGTTATTTTCCACAATTCATCCCACCCATTCGCTCCGTCAATTCGAGCCGCCTCATAATACTCGGCAGGAATCACCTGGAGACCGGCAATCATAATCACCATAATATATCCAATCCCCTTCCAGGTATCGACACCAATTACGGAGTAGAGCGCAAGATCTGGGTTGGTCAGCCACTGCTGTGTTAGAAAATCCAAGCCGATGCCCCTGAGAAACTCGTTTAGCACACCGGTTGCAGGATGCAAAATAGACCTGAACACGATACCGACCACAATCATTGGAAGAATCGCCGGCAGATAAATAACGATACGATGGAAATTAGCAAATCGCTTTAACCCTTTGGACAAAAGCAAAGCCAACATCAATGCAATCACGGTTTTCAATGCAATCGTGACCACTGTAAAAATTAGTGTATTACTGATACTATGCCAATAGTTTTGTTTAGAAAAGATCAGCGCAAAGTTTTGGAAACCTATAAAGTTTATTTCTGATGAGTACCTGCTCCAATCCGTAAAGGACAGGTAAAAACCTAAAAGTCCGGGAATTACCATAAACAAAGAATACAAAATAATTGCCCCGGCAGAAAAATAGAGTGGATAAATTTTGTTTTTCATCTTTATTTTTTTCTTCTCTTAACAGAAGACAAAATAGGGCATATATGATTGTGGGTCTGAATGGCTCACATTTATTTCTAATAAATGTTGAAGCCTAACAGACCCACAACAATTTCGATCAATAAGCCATTACTTCCAGGCTGGGTCTCCAGCAGCCTGTGCCATATCAGTCCTGCGCTGATCAGTGTCTTCCAACACCTGTTCCGGAGTTGCTGCACCCGTAAACATTGCAGTTAGGACCTGACCAACATCCATCCATTGGGGATTGACATAATTCACTGCGGTTTGATAAACAGTTCCCTGCTGTTTATACGTATCAATGAACGCCTGCTGGTCTGTCGTCAACTCAGCTTTAACACCATCAAAATTGAGCATGGCAAACCTAGCTTCGTTATCAAGCATATATTGCAGGTTTTCGGGCCTGGTCAGAAACTCGAAGTAAGCTTTGGCAGCCTCGATATTCTTCGACCCTGAATAGATGAACTTGCTTGGAGCGGCCGGGTTAACATTCCAGATCTGATTATCAGCCAGAGGTATTACAAAGAAACCAAAATTATCCTCAGGCACATCCGGATAAGCTGTATGAATCTGAGCCGGCAGGCCAAAATTATTTACTGTCATGGCATAATTTCCACTAGCCATGGATGCCTCGGTATTCGCAAATTCATTGGAGAGAGCATCTTTGCCAAAATAACCCTTGTCATACATTTCCTTGAGCTGATTCAAGGCAGTTAACATGGTGGGATTATTTGCAAACGTTGCTTTATTTGCATTCAAGGCGTCTGCCAAGCCCGGGTTTGCGGCTTCATAGACCGGACCCATTTCCAGAAACCACAAGACATGGTGCCAACCATCAGCAAATGGTTCGTAGATAGGAGTAATTCCGGCATCCTGGAGGGTTTGGCAGGCAGCGGCAAATTCAGCATAGGTTTTTGGCACACTGATACCGTTGTCAGCGAACATCTTTTTGTTGTAGACAATCACCCAGGAACCGCCTACTGTATCCCAGACCGTCAGACCATAAGTAACACCATCCAGACTAATCTGCTCTACAGATAGTGGGTTCATTCGCTTGACCCATTCTTGGTCAGTCAAAGGCACTGCATTCTTTTCAACATTCAATTGAAGTTTGATGTCGGTCTTACCGCTCTGACCGCCGAAGATGTCTATCCCTTCACCTCCAGCCTCAAGCTTGGTTTCCAAAACGTTGAAATACTGATCGGACGGGATAATCTGGAAATCGATGTGAACGCCGGTTTCTACTTCGAATTGTTTAGCCAGTTCCTGCTCTGTATCTCTAATCCAGTCTTGGCTAGCAATGTAGGTTAGCGTAGTGCCTGGTGCAAATGCAGGGGCTTCGGTCATGGCAGGTGCTTCAGTCATAGCAGGGGCCTCAGTCATGGCAGGTGCTTCAGTGGCCGCTGGCGCCTCAGCAGCAGGCGCTTGGGTTGCAGTTGCGGAAGCGCCACAGGCTGTGATTAGCACACTGAGGACAATCATTAGACTCAATAACTTGAGAAGCATATTCTTGCTGTTCATGAAATCTCTCCTTCTTTACTAAGTAGATTAATAGGGTTTGTTATTACTGAAATGGTTTATACTTAAGTGTCAAACGTACTAGCCTGGCTAGTATGTCGACACATTTGGGAAGTGCTTCTTTCCCTGGAAAGTTGAGGAGCACTTCTCATTTTTTTTCACAAATCATCAAATACACCACCTCCTTCTAGGTCAAATTGGTTACTTTATCAAATTCACCATGCTATTTCGGTTTTCTGACGAATCCCGTACTAGAACGAATAACCAGTTTAGGTTCAACTAGTATCTGTTCGTTGGTTTTCGTACTCTTTTCCAATCCATCGATTATGATCCTGGCTGCATCGTAACCCATGGATGATGCTGGGAAATGTAATACTGTAAGTGAAGGTGATGTCAACTCAATCCCTTGCGCATCTGCCAAACCCACAAATGAAATATCATCTGGAATTCTCAACCCCAACGAGTTGATAGCTGAAAAAACCCCCGCAACTGCTGTGTCAAAGATAGTGATAATTGCTGTTATTTCTGGATGCCTTCTCATGAGGTTCAATGTAGCAAGCTTTACATTTTCAAAACCGTTATCAGCCTCGCAATAGAGTCTGGGAATATTGTATTGGGCACATGCTTTTTCGTATCCTTCCAAAGCCCGGACACTAGGACCATAGTGATTTCGTTCCGGGTCAGTGATAACCGAAACAAACGCGATGTTTTGATGCCCTAAGTCTATTAAATGATCAACCGCCACTGTCACGGCAGATTCGAAATCAAAATCGACAAAATTCACCCCATCATTATTTTCGCAGCGCCCTATCATCACAAAAGGCAAATTATGCTGGCGCAACAATTCTACGCGCCAATCATCCATTCGAACTTCCATCAGGATTACGCCATCGTTCTGGTTTGTGCGATAAAAATCCAGGAGGCTGGTTTCATCAAGAGATTGAGTTACTAACTGCAGAGAATAGCTACGCTCTGCACAAGCCGTCGTCACCCCTGTTATGAAATGGAGAGATACTTGATTGGATATAGCCAACTTATAGGGATAATGCAAAGTGATCACTCTTGTTTTGCCCGATGTTATCTGCTTCCATTGCATACTGCGCACATAACCCAGTTCGTCGATAACCCCCAAAACCTTCTGCCGCGTCTCTCTTGAGACATCTGGCTTGTTATTCAAAATCCGAGACACCGTGGCTACAGACACGTCTGCTGCTTTGGCAACATCTCGAATATTGGCATTTTTTTTCATTGCCATCCAATCATATTCTATATTATAATTTTGTAACTAATACCGTAACTAGTTACAGTTTCTCACAAACTATATTTTTTGTCAATGTGTATTCCATCAAATCACAAATGTAAGGAGAACAAAAAGTGGACAAATTCGATTTGCGTTTTCGCCAGATCCACCTTGATTTTCACACGAGTGAGTTCATCGACAGCATTGGCTCGCAGTTCGACCCCGAGGAATTTGCTGCGACCCTCGAAAAAGCCCGGGTGAATTCGATCACCTGTTTTGCCCGTTGTCACCACGGTTGGATCTATTACGATACGAAATTAAATCCAGAACGACAACATCCGCATCTCACAATCGACCTTCTCAAGGCACAGATTGATGCTTGTCATGCCCGCAATATCCGTGTACCGATCTATACCTCTGTACAGTGGGATCACTACACGGCCAGCCGGCACCCGGAATGGCTTGCCCTGGATGAAAAGGGCAACATCAGCTCCTTCCTGAGCGCGTCGCCGTTTGAGGCTGGCTTTTACCGCGACTTGTGCCTGAACTCCCCTTACGTCGAAACCTTTCTCAAACCACATTTGCGGGAAATCGTGGAGGGTCTTCAAGCCGACGGGGTCTTTCTGGACCCAGTGCGTCCACTGCCATGTGCCTGCCGCCACTGCCGCGCCAAAATGGAGACTGCCGGTCTCGATTTCTCCGATACGAGGGCGCGCCAACAGTTTGCGTTACAAACTCTCAACCAATTCATGCAAGACATGACACAGTTTGTATGGCAGCTCGATCCCGAGTGTTCGATCTTTTACAATGCGGGACATATTGGCACACGGCATCGTGCCGTTACTGATGCTTACTCGCACTTTGAGTTGGAGAGTCTGCCAAGCGGCAACTGGGGTTATTTACATTTTCCGCTTACAATGCGCTATGCGCGTACGTTGGGGAAAGAATGTCTAGGACAGACCGGCAAATTCCATACCGCCTGGGGCGATTTTCATTCTTACAAGAATGGCGAGGCATTGCAGTACGAATGCTTTCGCATGTTGGCGCTGGGGGCGAAGTGCAGTGTCGGCGATCAGCTTCATCCCGTGGGCAAGATTGACCCGCAAGCGTATGAACTCGTGGGATCGGTTTACCGCGAGGTCGAGAAAAAGGAGCCGTGGTGCCGGAACGTCAAGCCCGTGACCGAAATTGGAGTTTTGACGCCAGAAGAATTTTACGGCGCTGAAATCGGCGAATTGCCGCCGGCATTGATGGGTATTACTCGCATGTTGGAAGCCAGCGCACACCAATTCGACATCCTTGATTCTGCAAGTGACTTGTCGGGCTACAAAGTCATTATCCTGCCCGATCAGATTCCAGTCGGTGCAGATTTGGCGCAGAAATTGCAAGCCTATCTTGATCGTGGCGGCGCATTGATTGCGTCGTTTGAATCAGGCATGAATGCGGATGCCAGTACATTCGCCCGCCAAGTGCTGGGCATCCGGCTCAAGAGCGAAGGACCGCGTGATTTGAACGGCGAGTTGGTTCGCGGCAGACGTTTTCCATGCAACGATTATGTCGAATACATCTTGCCGGGACTATTGGGCAAGGGTTTAGCGCAGGCCGAATACGTGTTGTACACTCGCGGCATGGATGTCGAAGCCAAACCCGGGTCTGAAACACTGGCGAACAAAGTCTCAGCCTACTTTGATCGTACCTACCAACATTTTTGCTCACATCTGCAGACGCCTTCATCTGGACAAGTCGGCGGACCCGCGGTGATTAAGAATGGGCGTGCCATATATTTTGCAAATCCTATTTTCTCGGAATACAACGCCGTTGCACCGCGCTGGGAAAAGCAACTGTTCTTGAATGCGCTCGATCTGTTATTGCCCGATCCGCTCGTCCGGCACGATGGTCCAACAACGTTGCAGGTCACCGTCAACGAACAACCCGATGAGAATTGGTGGGTCGTCCACCTGCTACACTATATCCCGGAGCGACGCAGTCAAGAGATCGACATCATCGAAGATGTGATCCCGCTCTACAATGTAAAAATCTCGATCAAACTGCCAAAGATCAAAGATGTGATGAGCGTGCCCGAACAAGAGTCGCTGCCACACGAACAAAAGGATGGGCGTGTCGAGTTTATGGTACCCCAATTGGTTGGACATCAGATGATCGCTTTGGAGTTGAGTTAATTCAGATCCGGCAACGTCCCCCTGCCAAACCCACAAACTAAATATCATCTGGAATTCTCAACCCCAACGAGTTGATAGCTGAAAAAACCCCCTGATCTACGACTGATTCAAAAAACGAAAGGAGGTTCTGGGATTTGGCGAGAACAATGTCATTGTCGATGGAGAATCGGCTGGGCTCTCCAAGCAACAGTGTCAGGGATGTGCCGCCCTTAAAAATGAATCCAGCCCACTCAATCGCAGGTTTTCGACCAAGGTCAGAGCCATGATCATCTTTTCGATCAAGATTGGATCCTTGCCGGCTGCGATCTTCCGAGTTTGCATGATCCATTCTTTGGTTCGGGATTGATTCGATATCATTGTCCGCTTTTCCGTTTCGTTTCAAGTTGTATTCCTGTTTTAGTCTGTATAAATTCCTGTAATGTCTTCTCGGCATTCCTACGGCGGGCATATCGAAACATAGTCCTTTGATTTAACCAATAGGTATTAAAAGCATTTTCGTAGATAGTTGATAATTCCACACCCTGAAAGGCAAAGAATATGTTTTCATCTACCAGGATATCCACAAGGATCTTCTCCAGTTTTGGAAAAGGAATATTGTTATGCGTCGTGCGAGGAGACTTTGAAATCAAAGGCAACACAATGATTGGACTTGCTTGTGGAAGAACATAATTTTCCATCAGGCTTCGAGTAGGATCCAGAAAAACCCGACCTGCAAATTTTTCAATCAATCGGTTAAAAACCGATTCGCAAGAATCTTTTTCAGATTCGACAATAAGCGAGTTTTGCCCGGGCTGATGCGTCATGAACTCATGCAGGATTTTAGTTTCCCAGCATAAGTAGTCCAGGTATGGAAATGTTTTTTGAAGAATTTGATGGATTGAAGAAAGTTCCTTAGAAGGTGAATGAAGAAACTTTCCCTTGTTAACTTCTTTTCCTTTAAATGCATACATCCCAGATCCCAGAGGAACGAGGATTTGTTCCTTTTCCAGAGCATACAGAACGCGCCGAAAAAATCGCTCGTTGAAATCCTGTGTACGGATTCGATAAAAACTCCTCAATTCATTTTTGGCAATGGAAACACGCTCAGAAAAGGTGGCTTTCAATTCCGGGAGATACAATTGAGTAGAAATATCTTTCATAGTAACCTATTTCGTAAAACGGCACTATTTATGGAAAAGTGCCGTTTTACGAAACAAGGCTACTATACCAGAAAATATGCATAACTGCTAACAGAAAATACAAATCATCCTTTGGATCGTTTAAAGATTATTATCCACAGGGCTGCCTCTCATATGTGCAGCATGGACATCTTGGCCGGTTTATACCAGATAGCGGCGCAATACCTGCAGATCTGAATGCCCATCAACTTTTGCAGAGCGAAGATATCCGCTCCGTTACACAACATGATCAGGCGGAACCGCGTGGTTTTCAGTATATCGAACTGCCTGCGCTGCAAGTAGGCAGAGGAGAGATTTTGGTCCCTAACTGAACCTTTAAACTCTTCCCAATCGCTGTAAACTCCCCAGTGGTTACATGTTTCGTCATGTTTTTCTGTAAGGTATACTATAATCTTTAATCGTCAGATTTTAGGCTCAACATAGCCTACTTTCCTTTGAAAATAGGCTAATTCTCTTCAAAAACGCGGCAAAATCAGAGGGCTGGGAAGATCTGAACTTACGACCAAGCGAGTAAAAATCGCTTCCCTAATCAATAAGGGTTACCAGCGTCTTCACGCAATAAATGATCGCATTTTTTCATCATGGTTTACTCTGTAAGCTAGACCAAATGTTTGCATGTTCGATTGAAGAATTAAAACAGCCTATTTTCAGCTGAAAATAGGCTGTTTTGATTGAAAAACCAGGTAAAAAAGTGGGCCCGGCAGGATTCGAACCTGCGACCAAGGGATTATGAGTCTCCTGCGCTAACCACTGCGCCACGGGCCCCAGTATCTATGCGAACCCAAGGCTTAAGAGCAAGCGACAGAGCGATTATGAGTTGCCTGCGCTAACCACTGCGCCATGGGCCCTGATTGCTATTAACATTTAGCCATCAGCAGTTAGCGCTTCCGCTAAACGCCAATGGCTAACCGCCAAAAAGAGCGGGAGACGGGATTCGAACCCACGAATATCAGCTTGGAAGGCTGACGCCTTACCACTTGGCGACTCCCGCGGTCGGTCGGTATTTTACCACAACCATAAACCGTCATTGAGAATACTATGAGACAGTCAAGGTTTTTTGAAAAACCAGTGGATTGACGGAGACATAGTTTGGAATATACGGTTGCTGGGAGCGGACGACAGCACAGGCGATCTTGAGGATCTTATTCTGAATGTTATTCAAGATCAGCTTCTTGTGTTTGCCTTCCGCCAGTTTACGAAAGAAATATTGCTGAAAATGTTTCTTGTGAGTTCGAACTGTACCGGCACCGAGGTAAAGTAGTTTGCGCAGGACAGAAGGACCGTAGTGCCGAGAAGTCGGAGTTGCGCAGAGCGAAGAACCACTTTCATGTTGGATCGGACAAATGCCAATGAAAGCCGCCAAGACCTTTGGATCGAGCGTTTCCTGCATGGTGATCAGCAAATGGGATGCCAATTGCAATCCAATACCTGGCATGGACAAGAGTAACAGCAGAGTTTGCTTGAAAGTCGGGTCACTGTCAATCAGGTGGCGGATTTCCTTATCAATCGCCTTGATGGACTTGGAAATCTGCTCCACCATGTTTTGGTGAACCTGCTTGGCAAGCTCAGAAGAGACTTTCTTGCCGTTGACGGCATGGAGCGCATTCTCGTGTCCAGTCAACTGAACGGAAAAATGCTGGCGTGTGGTCAAAAGCACCTTCACTTGCTCTAGAATCTCGGCTCTGGGCTGCCAAAACGACAGTTTATCCACGTACCGACAGGCATACTCGGCGATATACTGGCAATCCAGTTCATCCGTTTTGGAGGCATGGGCTGGAAACTTGCGTTGAATATTGAGGGGCGGCTCGACGGCGACCGTGTAGCCGTTGGATTACAGAAAATATGCCAGTCCTTCACTGTACACACCTGTGGCTTCCATGCACACCACTGTCTTTTCGAATAACAGGTTGTGTTCCTTTAGCCAGCCGAGCAAGGAGACGAAACCTTCTTCGTCATTTTCAAATTTGACTGGCTTGACCGTCAACTTCCAAGGCGTTGTGCCAACACACGCCACAAAGGAAGTGGACGCTATATCTACACCTACAAAGGATTGAAACAATGTCATTATGAACCTCTCTGGACTGGTGTATTGGTTTTGCCAACTTGTGAACGGGCTTTCTCCATATAATAGTCTCTCACGACTGCAATCCTGATTTAGACTTCATTCACAACAAGGGCTGGGTCTTCTTCGCAATTTGAGTTTGATTCAGCAACTGCTCTCGAGGAGCTCTAGACTTGTTCAGCCCTCGTTTGGCAATCCCAATACTACTCCAGTCTAATGGAGGAGGAGCAAAGCGACGACGAAGCAATCTCTTACTATGACAGTAGTGGATCAACAATCCACCCTTCGAGCGAATCACAATCTATAGGGATACCGAAATTCCGCTTTCGCTGCGAATACGCCTAGCCAGCCTGGAGGGCACATAACAGAGCATCCAATAAGTCGCCGGAGCCATCCTGAATCAGCGTGTTGGCTTCGTTATCTTTTAAAGAAACTCTGAACCCGAAATATGTTTTTGCTTCTTTTGAACGCAGGCCGCGCAGAATCTCTTCACGGGCTTGACGTTGTGCTAGAGTTTCCTTTACTGTATCCGTTTTATAGCTACGATTCCCGATCCAGCGCCGGGGGACCAGAGCGGGATACGCTTCTAGGGCCAGGCGTGAGTTGTTTCGTACATGACAAGGTGGAATGTTGAGACCTGCTTTCAACAAGCGCGACGCCCCTTCGAAGAACATCTTCCCCACCGGGACACGATACAGCATCATCGGGCTGCGCGACTTCGCAAGGCGATCCGTCTGACGTAAGTGATGTTTATCGCCTTTGGCGCGGCCTTGAGAATAGTTCGTCAGCGTATCGACGAATTCCCCTTTGCTCATGCTAGATACATAACGAACATAACCCGCCCAGCTCTTCAGCCAGCGGAGATTTTGAATCAGTTTACGCGGCTGCCCAAAGGGAAAGTCCATGCCTGCCATCCAGGGACCGGGTTGTTTTAAGAAACCTTCGAATTCGTCAATGGAAGTCAGGCGGCGGAGTTTTTCCAGAACGAGATGATTTTCGTCCAGTCCAGCCAGCATTCCGCGTACGTGATCGCCTTTTTCAAACTGGGAGCACTGGTAAAGTCAACGCCATATATTTTCATTATCAGAGTGACCTTAAGTACCTAACATTGTATTAGCAACTTCAGTCGCTCTTTACCTGAAAATAACGACTGAAGTCGTTACTACTGTAAACCAATTTGTGTTACAAGGAATAAGATCTTTAGTTCAAGCCGCCGTCGTTGGTCGCGGAGACGCTGCCAGGCGCAGATTCTTTTCGATCAACGATTTCTGAAATCTTCGGCAACAAGAACAGGCTCAAAAAAATAAACAACACGCCGAAGATGAACAATCCCTTGTAACCGATCCACGCGCCGGGCCAGGCCGCGTTCGACCAGTCCAGCGCAGGACCTTCAAGACGCGCGATGGCTGCCGAACCCGCGGTCGCCAGGTTGGTGAATCCGAGATATTTCCCCGCTTCCGACTCGGGAGCGAGTCCGTTCGCCAACGCCCAATTGGAGGTGAGGAAGAGTCCTATCCCTGCGCCGAGCACACTGCCAAAGATCAGCAATCCGCCCATATCTTTGGCAAATAACATCAGCAGCATGCCGCCGGAAGCGATCAACGTGCCCGCCGCAAGGATGCGTTTCGCGCCATATCTGTCCGTGAGCCAGCCCCCAACGAGTACCAGAATGATGAGAGTAATGGTCAACGTGGCCAACAGGTCGCCGGTCTGCCTGGGTGGATCGGGCACGCGCAGCACGTCTTGCAAATAATATTGCGCAAACGATTGCACCCCATAGATGCCGATCAGAAACAAAGTCCGTTCTGCGATCAACCACCAATAGGAAGGATTTTCGCGAAAGTCCACGCGGAACTGAGCAAAAAAAGATTTCCGATCCGCTTCGACTGCAGGCCGTGCCCTCCGCTCAGCGTGAGGAAGAGTTGACTCCTCTTTCACGCCGAAGATCGTAATCGCCGCCGCGACTGCCAACAGTCCCATCACGACCAACATGATGGCCGTTGGGTCGCGGGTAACGGGATCCAGCACTCGGCCCGCGAGCAGCGAGGCGATGATCAACGAGAACATATCCATGAAGGTCTTCCAGGCCGAAGCGACTTCCCATCTGACTCGCCGGGACGCGATCGGGCAGCAGTCCCTGCATCGGGCCGTGGGCAATGTTCGAACTGAATTGCAAACCGATGTAGCCGATGAACAGCCAGGTCAAACCGCCTGCCAAGGCCAGCATGGAGAGAAAAACAAAATCAAACAGCGTGCCAACCACCACCAGTGGACGCCTGCGCCCGAAACGTGACTTCCAACCATCGGAGAGCGCGCCCGAGATCGGCTGAATCACCATGGCGATGATCAGACCGGCAAAGGTCAACAAACCGAGATAGGTATTTTTCTTTGCATCGGGAACATAGTTGAGCAGGACGGCCGGCAGCAGGATGGGATGCAAGGCGTTCCACATGAACGAAAGCCCAACCCAGTACGCATTGAGCACCAGCAGTTGTGACAGGCTAAGTTTCTTCAACGAATTCTCCTCGGAGATGCAAAGGCAAAAGCCGCGCGATCTTGTTCATGATGATTTGAGTCGCCTAAGGATCTTTTTCACTGGTTAGAAAGAATAACCTGGATAATACATCAAAAAACAACGTCCCGAAGGTTCTCTTGAAGAATAGCGGAACTATTCAAATCAAACCTTCGGGACGGTTTCAGATTGTCAAAGCTGTGTCGGTTGATATTGCCCTAAGAAGTCGTTCGATCTCTCGGCTCCTGCAACTCGTCGATCAATTCCGTGGGTGTAGCCGCGCCACAGGAAGGACAAATGTAATTCTCGTTGGCAGGCACATAGGAACGCCCACAATAAGGACAATGCACAGAGCGCGGTGCGACCGGGACTTCGACTTGTTTCTCTTTGATCACTTCGCGCCTGCGCGTGGGTCCGCCCATGCCGCCCAAGAAAACGAAGGGACCCAGGTTCGGTCCGCGCACGGTACTCGAAGAAGAAGAGGAGGAAGTACTCTTGACTTGTGCCTTCGGTTTGCCGCCGGAGGATTTTTTATTCGAAGAAGAGCCCGGCATTTCTTTGCCGCCAGCCAGCACAAAGAATAAGACTGCCACGATCACCACAGCCGCCAACGTCAAAAAGACAATGATGGCGGTCAAGCGCAAGGCACGCGGGATGTTATACAGTTCATAGCCATAACTGAACAGGAACACGCCGCCGATATAGAACGGAGCCAGCAGGACGATCAGCACCAGGCCGGTGCTTTGATCAAGTTGACCGTTGAACCAGGTCTGATAGGCGATCAAAACAATCACCCCCAGAGCAGCCAGAGCCACAAATCCGCCTGGGATGAGGATATGCAGCGGCTTCCCGGGCACGGATTGGTCCCGATGATAGTCAATCACCTCCTGGGTCTTTGAGCCAATTTGTCGGGCGCGATATTGTGATTCGGGCATCTCAACTCCTGCACGCTTCGACTGCGTGGCGCCAAGGCGCCACTCCGCTCAGCGCGATATTACTTTATCTACGAAAATTACCAGGCAAAGGCCTCAGGCGCCTCCCCACCCGGACCGGGCCAGATCTCATCCAACTTTGCCATGTCCGCCTTACTGAATTTGATCTTCAAGGCGCGCAGGCTGCCGGTCAACTGCTCCATCGTGCGCGGACCAACTATCGGCGCGGTCACGACCGGATTCGCCAACAGCCAGGCCAGTGCCACGTTTGCCGGGGTTTCTCCCTTTCCCTTGCAGAACTTTTCATACTTTGAGAGCTGTGCCGCAGCTTCTTTGGCATCCTTTTTCACCTCTCGATCCGCGCGGCGACCCGTTTTCGCGGCGGACACCGAACCGCCCAGCAAGCCACTCGCCAGTGGACTCCAAGGGATTAATCCCATTCCGTACTCGCGGCAGGCTGGAATCACTTCCAGTTCGATCATGCGGTCTTTCAGATTATATAAAGCCTGTTCACAGACCAATCCGAGGAAATGACGCGCCCTGGCCTGCTCATTGGCCCTGGCAATATGCCAACCGGCGAAATTGGAAGAGCCCACATAAAGGATCTTCCCCTGTTGGACTAGGGTTTCCATGGCCTGCCAGATCTCTTCCCAGGGCGTATTGCGATCCACATGATGCATTTGGTAGAGATCGATATGGTCCGTTTGCAAACGTTGCAGCGAACCTTCCACCGCCTGGCGGATATTCAAAGCCGAGAGACGCGATTGATTGGGCCAATCGCCCATGCGACCATAAACCTTGGTGGCAATGACGACTTTCTCACGCCGGCCTCCGCCTTGCGCAAACCAGCGACCGACGATCTGCTCGGTGACGCCTTCTCCCAATTTCCAGCCATAGACATTGGCTGTATCGAAAAAGTTGATGCCCTGATCCAATGCCTTATCCATAATGGCAAAGGAATCTTCTTGATTCGTCTCCGAGCCAAAGTTCATGGTGCCAAGGCAAAGACGCGATACTTTCAGGCCGGTGCGGCCCAGTTGGGTGTATTCCATTTTTCCTCCGTAATATTTTATGATGTCAGCTTACTCCCCACGCTCTTAAAGATAACACACAAAAGTTATTTATTCAATTCTTCCGCCGTTAAATCCATCTGACGCAGAATCAATGGCACCTGTCCCTCCGTTAGGTCGGGATGGCGGATGGTATCGAACATGTCACTAAAACCATCGCCCAACATCGTTCGCACCAAGCGCCAGGAAGCCAGTTGTGGAGTGATCTGTCCCTCGGGCAGTAACTTGACGGCTTCCGCCCATTGAGGATGACTCGCCTGATAATTGGCAAGCTGTTCCCCTGTTAAATCACGCAGTGGGAAGAGTCCCGTACTTTGCACCCAACGCGCCTGATTCTCTGCCGAAAGCATCCAGCGCATGAACAGCCAGGAGGCGAGCTGCGTGGCATCGTCTGAATCGAACATGACGAAGGAAGAACCGTAAACCACCAGCGCGCTCTTCTCCATGCCTGGGAATTTCAACACTGTCCATTCATCTTTATTCTTCGCTCCAGAAAACGCGCGCGTCTGATCGGGAAAATCCTCCAGACTGGCGGTGGCAAAGAGCGCCTGCCGCATGGCAAAGCGATCGAAGCTTGTGAGATCAGAGGAAGCCACCCAGGCACAATTCTTCTGCTGCAACATTTTCACGAACTTGAAGGCGTCGATATTTTCCGGCCTGAGAAAACGATACCCTTGTTCCTCCTGTACGCCCCCGCCGAAAGCCAGCAACCAGGAAAGCGGTGTCATGGGATCGGTATCGATCAGCCAGCCGCCCAAGGCATCGTTCTTTGGATCAGAAGTCCGTGCCCAGGGCTTTGTGCGCGGCACAGGCCTGTTGTTCAAAGTCGGTGGAAGTCGCGGGCGGAGAATCAAACCCAAGTTCACGCGCCCAGCTTTGGTTGTAGAGCAGGAGACGGGCTGTCCGTTGTGCAGGCACGCCATATCGCTTTCCATCCACCTCATCCTGCCGCCAGACCACGAGCGGAAAATCCGAGACTTCAAAAGAATTCCAGCCGTAGAGCGGATCGCTGACGTAAGGCCCCAAATCCACCACATGCTCATCCCAAGTCAGGGCTTGTTCGGGGAGGGCAACCACAATTTGTGGATAGCTTGAGTCTTGCAATGCAGCATCGGTCTCTGAAAAAAGTTCGCTATAGTTTTCCTTGCTCTGCGCGCTGACCACAATCCCCCATTCATTCCCGGTATTGAAACTGGCGACCTGCAACTCAAACAGACTCGCCTGCGCGCCGAACCACGGATGCCAGACCTTGACCTGGACTCCGCGCAGCGCCTCTTTCTCGACGTTTAATTGGCTGACCGCGGGAGTTGGCGTATTCTTCACTGAGGCGTTTGCCGAAGGCGTCGCCTGCACGGGCGACGTGGGCGTATATGACTCAGATGAAGGTGTACATGCACAGAATATAAACAGGGCGCAAAAGAGAGCGATGTAAATTCTGCGGGAATCGAGCATTAGTAGGTGACCAGAGGAATGGGAGTGAAAAGCAAAAAGAATAGAAACAGGGCGAAGAAACCCAAGGCGCGGCGTTTTCCGTCCAACGGCGTAATATCATCCAGCGGCTGGGTGCGGACATTCCCCAGCCAGAACAAGATAAACACCCACAACAGCCAGCTATAGTTGAAGGCGCCCAGCGAAAAAGTCAAGAGCGATGGCAAAGCACTCAACACCAGCAGCGCACCAACGGCAATCGGAAAAATCTTGCGGGCTTTCTCACCAAACAAGCCATAGGCCACATGCCCACCATCCAGTGTGCCAACCGGGACGAGATTGAGCGCGGTGACCAGCAATCCGGCCCAGCCAGCAAAAGCAAAGGAATGTAATTGCACATCCAGCCCATGCAGTGGAATGGGCTGACCAGTGAAGAAATATCGCAACCAATAGACCGCAGGTGACAATCCACCCATACTGAGAGGCTGTGGTAACAATTTGCCAAAGACCAGATACTTGGCAAATAAATATCCCAAGGAATTGCCTTCCAGGATACCGAAAGCTCCGGCAGGAGAGGGTTCTATCGGCCCTAAATGGGAAAGCGATAAGCCCAGGAATAAGAAAGGAATGGCAACCACCAGTCCGGCCAGTGGACCCGCCACACCTACATCGAACAGGACGCGTTTATTTTTCGGAATGCCGCGCATGGAGATAAAAGCTCCGAAGGTGCCCAGGGGACTGATCAACGGCGCCGGGATAAAGAAAGGCAGCGTTGCAGGTACCTTGTAATACCGGCAGGCAAGGTAATGTCCCATTTCATGCGCAAAGAGAATGCCCATCATGCTCAAGGCAAATGGCCAGCCGGTAAAGATATAGAGAAGGATGGAAACCAGCGAGGTACTATTCGCCGGTACATCCGCCCCTGTCAACATTACACTGAAGATCGTGAGAATAAATAAGATCAGATTAATATAGGGCCGTGCAAAGGACCTGGGTGGGACCAAACTCGGCACGAGAAAAATAATTTGCGCATCACCGTCCTTGCGGAAAAGTGGCGTGAGATCATACGGCCGTACAGCTTCTGTCAACTGGTCATAGGCCGCCACTGTGTCCTCACTCAATAAATGACCGCGATAGCGCGCCGCCCATTCTTTGGGATTACCCATCGTAACATCTTCGATACGAAAAACTCGGGAAACATGGCTGGTAAGTACATCAATCTCAGGAAATGACATTATTCACCTTCATGGAGGCGGCAGTCACTTTTGAAAATGACTGTCACCTGCACAGATTATTTTAGGCGAGAGTGGATGGGAGTCGAACCCACCGCGGCCCGCCACGCGACCCGCCACAGGTTTTGAAGACCAGGAAGCCCACCGGGACTTAACCACTCCCACCTGCAAGGATAATCGAATGATGGTGGCTTTGCAAGAAGGATTATCAGCAAGAGTTAAGGTCGGGGCTGATGAAGGGCCTGTGCCAACCATGCATAAATACGCGGTAGAAATAATACTCCCGCGCTGATCATGCACAATACAGCCAGGATGGTCAATCCTCCAACAAATAATGAAATCCACGCCAAAGTCTTTCCGCCTTCACCGTTCGCTCGGATCTCGCCTTGCGCCATCAACCCCAAGACAAGAGCGACCACGCCGAACAAGACCCCGGGTGGAAAACAGATCAACGCGGTCAAGGGGATGGGCACGATTCCAATACACAAAGCGGACAACGCCAACAGCGAGGCTAGAAAGCCAAGCAGGGCTTTACGATTGAGCGGTGGAGTTGGGATGGGTTCAATCATGTGATTCAAAAAGGCGCTAAAGGTTTTGAAAATCTTTAGCGCCTATTCTACCGGGGCAGGGGGATTTGCGCCACACGCCAACCTTGGTGCCTATAGCACCACATGGCCCATCACAGGTTTTGAAATTCAGGGAGTACGCCGGAGTTAACTCTTTCCACATAACGATCTCCAGCAAATTACCAGCTGGATCATTAAACGTAATCCAGCGCGAATGATCCTCTTCCTCCATACCCCAAGGCATCTCAACCGCGCCAGCTTCCAACTGCTGAATGGCATCCTCCAGGTCATCCACCGCAAATGCTAAAAGCGGGAATCTCGGTGGAACAGCATTTTCAGCGCCGCGTGGCCGCCCTTGCAGAATCACCAGAAAGACACCACCCAAATCAAAGTGAGGCCGACCGCGGTCGATGGTCAGAAGTGGCAAACCTAGAACATCGCGGTAGAAATTGGCCGTGCGATTTACATCCTCCGCCCATAAAGCAACAACGGCAAGTTTGAGCTTCATACTGACTTCTCCTTATTAAAAAGTTTACTCCCTGCATCGCAAAGAGCTTCATAAAAAAGAACTCCATATTGAAGTTTCTTTAAGTCGGGACAGTTGCACAGCGCGTCCGACCTTGGCGCCTGTGGCGCCACGCGCCAGCCGAAGAAAAAAAGAATTCTCTTTCGAGAGCCCTTTTTCAGTGGGGACACAGGAAGTTGCACGGCACGTCCGACCTTGGCGCCTGTGGCGCCACGCGCCAGCCGAAGAAAAAAAGAGACTCTCTTTCGAGAGCCCTTTTTCAGTCGGGGCGAGAGGATTTGAACCTCCGACCTCTTGCACCCCATGCAAGCGCGCTAGCCGGGCTGCGCCACGCCCCGATTGGCAAAAAGAGATTATAGTCTCATTTTCTCAATCTGGCAACTCGATGACATTCACCCTCGATTATGCTAAAATACACAGGAGTACGTTAATCTGGAGATTTTCATACTCGCCTAACGTTTACGAGATTTAAAGAATTTAGAAATTACGCTACCCATGCGAGTAATTTGTTGGAGTTCCCATGCCTGAAATGATTGAAGTACAAATCGACAGCGTCCGTGTGCATTTAATGACGCCACAGCGTCTGGTCGTATTAAAACAAATTGGCTCCGATCGCTATCTTCCGATCTGGGTTGGACCCTATGAGGCGGAAGCGATCACGGTTGCCTTGCAGGAAGTGGAAATGATCCGCCCGCTGACGCATGATCTGTTGAAAAATGTCTTCGGCGCCTTCAACGCCCGTATCACGCGTATCGAGATCGTTAAACTGCAAAACGAAATCTTTTACGGCAGCATCGTCGCGGATGTGGACGGAAAGGAAATCCATGTCGATTCCCGCCCATCCGATGCCATCGCCTTATCGGTACGCGCGCATGTGCCGATCCTGGTCCACTTTAGCGTGATGGATGAAGCCGGCATCGTTCCAGATCAAGACCTGCCGGAGGGAAGTGAAGAGCCAGAGAAAAGCGAACCCGCTCCGTTATCCAAGGAAGGAACCGAGCGTTTGTCCGTGTTCGAAGATTTTCTGGAAAAACTCGAATTCGATAAACCGGGCGATCAAGATAAGCCCGACGATGATGAGCCACCCGAGAAGCCGAAAAAACCAAAGAAGAAATGACCGATTACCTGCCACCTGAAGACACCACCGCCCCCGCCTCGCCGACGGCAGTCCCTCACAGCCGAGAAGCCGAAGAAGCCGTTGTCGGGGCGGTATTTATTAATCCGGAAGTCTATTACGATGTCGCGCAGTTTTTGACTGCCGACGATTTTTACATTCACCGCCATAAGTGGATCTGGGAGGCGTTCACCAGCTTGCACGAACAGCGCGTCCCCGTCGACCTGTTGACTGTTTCTGATGAATTGGATCGCCGCGGCCAATTGGGCGAAGTAGGCGGACCCGCCTATTTGACCTCGCTGGTCAACCAGGTGCCCTCCTCGCTCAACGCGGAATCCTATGGACATATCGTGGAGGGACATTCGATCCGCCGCAAAATGATCAACGCCGCCAATCAGATCGCTTCGATCGCGTACAACGAGCAGACCAATGTCGAAGATGTGATGGGCGAAGCGGAAAAGGCTGTTTTCAACGTCAGCGAACGGCGCCTCAAACACGATCTTCAGCCGATCTCGTCCGTATTGAGCGAATACTATGACCGCATCGATGACCTCGCAAAACGCCCGGAGGATTTTTACGGTGTGCCGACAGGCTTCATCGACCTCGACAAAATGTTGACCGGCTTGCAGCCCTCCGACCTGTTGATCATCGCCGGGCGCCCGGGCCAGGGTAAGACGGGTTTCCTGCTTTCGATAGCAAAGAACGCGGGACTCATCCACAAGAAACATGTGGCAATTTTCTCGCTTGAGATGTCGAACGAGCAGGTGGTACAACGTTTCATCTCGCAGGAAACCGGCATCAACTCGCAAACCTTGCGAACAGGGAAACTGCGAGACGAAGAATGGCCCCTGTTCACACATGCGATCGAGGTCTTCGGTGATACGCACGTGTATCTGGACGACACGCCGGCCATCACGCCGTTGCAACTCCGCACGAAGTGCCGCCGCCTGCATATGGAGTTCGGTCTGGATCTGGTCATTATCGATTACCTCCAGTTGATGGGCGGGGACTCGCGCACCGACAATCGCGTGCAGGAAGTTTCTTATATCTCGCGCAATCTCAAGGTGCTGGCACGCGAATTGAACGTGCCGGTTCTGGCGGCCGCGCAGTTATCGCGCGCCGTGGAACAACGCTCCGACAAACGGCCTGTGCTATCGGACTTGCGGGAATCGGGATCGTTGGAACAGGACGCGGATATCGTCATGTTCATCTATCGTCCTGATCAATATGAAAAAGATACGGTCAAACAAAACGTGGCCGAGATCATTATAGCCAAGCATCGCAACGGTCCAGTGGGAAGTGTGGAATTGGTCTTCCGCAATGAACTGGCTAAGTTCGAGAATGCCGCCACACGCGTGTTTCGGCCGAATGAATAGCGTCATTGCGAGAAGCCGCTGGTTGAGTAGCCCGAGCGTTCTTCGAGGGCATACACTGGCACCGCACGTGATTTGCTTGGCAAATCATGCAGGTGTCGAAACCAGGGCGACGAAGCAATCCCCGAGTAACTGAGGAGATTGCTTCGCTGCGCTCGCAATGACATGACGAAAACAATGAAAACTTTCAAAGGCTTTACCGACCCGGAATCATTCACGCAACTCCCTGATTCATTCTTTCATCAACTATTGAAGGAGATCAAAGACCCCGCGGAGCTGAAGGTTACTTTATATTTTCTGTGGCGCGCCGAACACATGGATGGACCGTTCCGGGCCTTGAGCAAAATGGATTTCGATGTCAAAGCGTTGGGGCTCGCGGCGGCAGAGATCAAATCCGGGTTGGAAAAAGCCGTGAAGCGCGGCAGCCTGTTGCAGGTCCAGAAGGAAGCGGTGAACTATTTCCTGTTGAACTCTTCGCGCGGCCGGGCTGGAGTCCAGGCGATTGAAAACGGAACGTGGCATCCAGCGGAGTCAATTTCCTCGCTGCCGCTGGAACGTCCGAATATTTTCAAAGTGTACGAGGAAAATATCGGTCCGCTGACGCCACTGATCGCAGACATGCTCAAAGACGCGGAAGAGACCTATCAAGCGGAATGGATCGAAGAAGCCTTGAGCATCACAGTCAAAAACAATAAGCGCAACTGGAAATATGTGGAAGCGATCTTAAAGCGTTGGAAAGAAGAAGGAAAGCATGGAAAAAAAGATCAGCAGGACGCTGTCAAAGGTTCAGAACGATACACAAAAAGCGAGTTCACAGAATATCTCGAACGTGACTAACGCGTCCACACCCATGCTGGGAAAACCGGATTGTCCACACTGCGGTGGCGTGGGTTTTTTACGCGTGGATGTGCCAGTCGGTCATGAGAAATTCGGGAAGCTGGAAGTGTGTATGTGCCGCGCCAATGAAGTCGCAGAAAATGCACGCCAGCGATTGTATGAAATGAGCAACCTGGAACGGTTAAGTCATTTGACCTTCGATAACTTCAATCGTTCCGGCAATCCAAAAGCGGAATTTGTTTCCCCACAGGAAGTCGCCAGTCTGCATGACGCCTTTAATGCTTCGGAGGAATTTGCAAAAAACTTGGAAGGTTGGTTACTGCTGGAAGGCTCTTATGGTTGTGGTAAAACTCATTTGGCCGCGGCGATAGCCAATCATGCCGTACAGAACGGCGTGCCCACGTTGTTTATTACCGTCCCTGATCTGCTGGATTCGCTGCGCTTCGCCTACCGCGACCCGGAAACCACCTTCGAAGCGCGCTTCGAAGATATTCGCAATGCGGCGTTGTTGGTGATGGACGATTTCGGTACGCAGAATGCTACACCCTGGGCACAGGAAAAGCTTTTCCAGATCATCAACTATCGCTACATCAATAAACTTCCAACGGTGATCACCACCAATCTGATTCTAGACGAGATCGAGAGTCGCATCCGCTCCCGCTTGCAGGATGCTGATTTTGTAAAATATCTGCGCATCACTGCGCCGGATTTTCGTCGTCCGCAGGAAACGAGCAACCCGGGTATTTCCATGTTGTCTCTGCCTTATATCAAGGAAATGTCTTTCGGGAATTTTGAGACACGCGATGAAGAGGTTGGCAAAGAGGTGGTCACCACCATTGTCAAAGAGCGGCAGGATAAATACGGCAGACCTTTCAAGGATAAGGAAATCGTTCACGAAAAGGTCACCCAGCAGCACATCAAGCGTTTGCATCATGCCTTGAACGCAGCCGTACAATTTGCGGAAAACCCCAGCGGTTGGCGGGTCTTTCTTGGTCAATCTTATAGTGGCAAGACACATCTGGCAGCGGCGATCGGGAATTATCGTCTGCTACTTGGTGGACAGGCTATCCTGGTGGAAGTCGCTGATTTACTGGATTATTTGAAAGCCACCTTCCGTCCCAATTCGGACGTAACCTTTGATCGGCGTTCCTATGAGATCCGGACCACGCCCCTGCTCATGCTAGACGATCTAAAAGAAAGCGGAATCAGTTCGGTTTGGGCAGAAGACAAACTAAACCAGATATTAAATCATCGCTACTATGCTGACCTGCCAACTGTCATCACGTCCACTTTGGACCCGGACAGTTTCTCCAAGAGTTATCCAAGCCTTTGGAATAAAATGCTGGATGCCAGTAAATGTCAGGTATACGTGATCGACATGCCGCCTTATCGCCGCGTGACCAAGACAAAGAAGACAATCTCAACCAAAAAGAAGTAATAGGTTCCCTTAAACAGAAACAGGCTTCGGTTCTACCACACCGAAGCCTGTCTTGTTATTTCAACGCATACTCAAACACTTCGCTGAAGGCTTTCACCACTTCCATTTTGACGCGTTCCATCGAAGGCGGCTTCTGGAATAAATCCGCCAGCGAAACGATCGGCTCATCCTGCAGGCCGCAGGCGATGATGCCCTCCCAATATTCCATATTGGGATTCACATTCAAGGCAAAGCCGTGACGTGAGATGCCGCGCACATCCACCTTGACGCCGATGGCCGCGATCTTGGCCGGCTTCTGGCGATCTGCGGGTTTGCAGCGCGAACAACGCGAATGGAGGTCCGCCTGAATCCATACACCGGTTAGCCCCGGCCGCTGCCCGGAGACAAGTCCCAGCCGCGCCAGCGCGGTGATGAGCGTCTTCTCCAATTTACGGATATAGCCAACATAATCGGCATCTGGGAATTCGTACTCCCCTCTCCCCGTGGGAGAGGGGCTGGGGATGAGGGCTGCCCAAAGGCAATAGGGGATACCCCACCAACTGACCGGGGCCATGATACGTGACATCGCCGCCTCGATCCACCCAATGGATGGCGATGCCTTTTTCCTTGAGTTGTGACGCACCCCACAACAAATTCTCCTGCCTACCGCGCCGACCAAAGGTGTAAACGTGAGGATGTTCGAGTAACAACAAAGTTGGCGGACGCGTTCCCGCGGCGATGTCATGCCGCGTACTCTTCCTGCAATTTCCAGGCGGTTTCGTATTCGATTAAACCAAGATCAAGGACTTCGAGCTGCATTACTGGTTGGCTGCCTGCCATTGCTGGTAATTCGCCAGGGCATCATAAGCCGCCTGCTCATAGCATCCCGCCAGGGTTGGATAGTTGTACACCGCATCGATCAGAGTATCCATGGTCCCGCCTGTCATCATGGAGAGCGAGGCAATATGGATCAATTCAGCGGCCTGCTCGCCAATAATGTGCGCGCCGAGTATTTTCTTGTCCGAAGGAGAAAACAAAAGTTTCACCATGCCGCTCATATCGCCGATGATCTGACCACGCGCATTTCTTTGATAATAGGCGCGTCCAACAATGTATGGAATATTTTTGGCCTTGCATTCATCTTCGGTAGAACCCACCATGGATACTTCAGGAACCGAATACACCGCAAATGGAAGCACGGGAGATATCTTTTCCTGAAAAGGCATATCAAAAGCCTGCGCCATGGCCACGCGCGCCTGCTCCATCGAAGTGGAAGCCAGCGCCGGGAAACCGATCACGTCGCCCGCGGCATAGATGTTGGAAACGTCGGTCTGATATTTGTCATTGACGATCACCAATCCGCGTTTTCCGAGTTGAACGCCAAGCTCTTCCAACCCCAGGCCCTCTATATTGCTTTGCCTGCCCGCGGCGATCAATGCAACTTCGAATTCCTTCAAACCACCGGCTTTCAGTGTTAAGCTGATGTGATCGTTACGCGGCCCGATCGTGGTTACGCTATCATTGAAAATAAAATTGAGTCCCAATTGCGAGAGCTGTTTGGCCAGGCGGTCGCCGATTTCCGTGTCCACAAACCCAACGATCCGTCCCTGCGGCTCGATCAGTGTCACCTTGATGCCCAAGGCGGTGAAGATGGAGGCGTATTCCGTACCGATCACGCCGCCTCCCACCACGGCCATCGTTTTGGGAATATGATCTATGTTCAGAATGGAGTCCGAATCGAGGACTAATTTCTTGTCGAAGGGAAATTCCGGTGGACGATGCGGAGAGGAACCGGTCGCGATCAGGATGGTCTCCCCGGAAATGTCTTTTTCATCCGCCGAATTCACATGAACTGTATGCGCATCCTTGAGAGAGCCTTCCCCATGGATGATCGTAATGTTTTCATCCTGGAGACTCTGACCAATCATCTCACGTTCTTTTTCGACCACGATCCGCTCGCGGTACATGAAATCCTTGATGGACAGATTCTCCTTGAGCGAATAGTCAATGCCATACAGGCCGCGTTGCTGCAAGCCAGAATAATACAAGGCAGATTCGCGCAATGTTTTGGATGGAACTGTTCCGGTGTTAATGCCTGCGCCACCCAGATATGGCGCTCGCTCGACGAGTGCCACCCGTTTGCCATACTGGGCTACTTTCAAGGCGCCTGTCTCCCCGGCTGGTCCGGCACCAATCACGATCAAATCATAATTCTCTGTCAATGGTCATCCTAATATTCTGCGATATAGATCCGATTCCAGTAAATTATTTGGATCACAGCGCTTCTTTAGTTTCTTGAATTTTACTATCGTTTCATCTCCAAGGAAGGCACGGGCGGTCTCAGCAGTGGTTTCACTGTTCTTTGCAAAATAGAATCGCCCACCCGCCTCCAGGGCAATACGATCAAACTCCTGCAACATGGCGCTCAATTTCGTGCGATTGCCATCCGTGACTTTGAAATCCAATGCCAGTGAGAATCCATCGACCGCATGAGTCAACAGGAAAGGATCAGGGCGATGGCGTTTGGATACGCCCAAATAAGAGGGCAAGCCATGCTTGAGAGAAAATTCAACATCTCACGCCAGGCATCCTCTGCTGTTTCCTTGGGCAGGAACGACTGGTATTCGATCAGTCCACCCTTGCCATAGGAGCGTTCGAAGTTGGGAACATAATCCAGCAAAAAATGAAAGGCCGCGTGAGACTGTCGAAAGGTGTGAACACGCAAACTTGTAATGTACTTTGCCGTATTGACCAACCTCCAGCCAGGATTATTCGCGAATGGGGTCATGAAATAATGCAATAGGGATTTTGGCATGACACCGAACAAGCGGCTGGGCAGGTTTTGATTCTCAAGCAGCATGGTCTTCTGCGGATTCGGGTCTTCATCCGCATGTAAATAATTTGCAGCATGAATCTGACCACGGCCGAGGCTCTTCCCCCCGTGCATGGCATCCATCCAACCGACAACGTAATCGTAGTCTGGCGCCTTCTCCAACAAAAAGGAAAGATGTTCATGAAGATCGTGGACTGGCCAGGCATGAACTTCTAATAGCCCGGATTCGACGCGTTTCATTTGCAATGTGATCGAAGTAAAGACGCCCAGCATGCCCATTCCACTGATCATGCTATGGAAAAGGTCTGCATTCTTTTTGGGCGTGCAGATAACTTCCGCACCCGCGGGTAGCAGTGCACTGAATTCAAGGACATGTTCACCGATCGTGCCTGCGTTGAAATTGTTCTTACCGTGGATATTCGAACTGAGGCAGCCCCCCAGGGTGGTCTTCATCGTTCCCGAAACAACGGGAGGCCACCAACCTAGCGGTTCGACGCATTGCCACAACTGTTCGATGGTGACACCGGGTTCGCATCGCACCACGCCGGAAGCTGAATCCCATTCGAGGATCTGATTCATGGCTGACATGTCGAGCACGATGCCGCCGCCGTTCAGGGAGGCGTCGTTATAGCTGCGACCCGCGCCACGCGCGGTGACCTTCATACCTAATTTCTTCGCAAGCTGGAAGACTTCCTGAATTTCTGCGGCGCGCATGGGACGGAAACAATAGGCTGGCGCACGCAAGGAGTAACCAAAATTTTCAAGGATGATAAAGTTATTGAGAGGGAGAGTCGGAGTGGTCATAGTGAACTTAACCGCCTTACCTGGCGGAAAAACTTCCGCCTTGAACAATCATCTAAAAAGATAACCTTCGAAAAATAAACGAGGGCATGGTTCGAATTCCCAGCATGATCCAGCGCCAGATGAACGGTGTATAGATCAATTGCTTGCGTTTGCGCATGGCGTTCCAAATATCGTCCGCGGCCTTCTCCGGGGAGATGGGAAAAGGCGTGGGCCCCGGCGCGGCTCTGAGCATGGCCGTTTGGACAAAGCCTGGTTTTACCGTCAGCACATTCACACCACGACGCGTCAACCGATTGCGCAGCGCTTCAAGATAGGTATCCAGCCCGGCTTTGGAGGTGTTGTAACCGGGGTTGCCAACCCGACCGCGATCACCGGCGACCGAAGAGATACCAACGATCTGCCCGGCCCTGGCCGACTGGAACATTTCCGCAATCGGCGTCAGCCAGGCCATCGCGCCGATCAGATTGATCTCGATCATCTGGCGGTCATTCTCAAAGTTGTACCTGTCCATGCCGCCGGGCGGATAATTCACGCCGGCTACAAAGAGGACCAGGTCTAGGCCACCGAGATCGGCCACGATCTTTCGTAAAAGCTCCGGTGCCTTTTGATGGTCAGCCACATCATGAACATGAAAGGAAGCACGCAATTCATGAGCATCCTGATTGATCTCATTACACAGTCGCTCAAGTTTTTCTTTGCGACGCGCTACCAGTGCAAGGGTGTATCCCTGGCGGGCGAGGCGGCGCGCCAGCGCGGCGCCGATTCCATCGGAGGCGCCGATGATGATTCCGCGTCGGCGGGGATTCAGTGGTGTAGCGGGAGCAGGCCTGGTCGGAGTTCTGACCCGCACTTCCACCGGACGCGGTTGAAGATTGAGGGGCATCTGTCACATTTTTCTCCATAAAGGGTACTTATGCCATTTTAACATATCCATTTGGATGGCTTGTCACAGGAATGTAATAATCTCCCATTTGGGTCTTGCGATATTGTCAATCCGATGTTACAAATGACCGCATAAAAGGGCCAAATAATGTTTCACCGAAACGTAGCTAATGCGGCAGTGTGAATACGAAGAATGGGCGATAGCAGACTCAAAATCCTGGAAGAAGCGCGTCGTATTTTGGAAGAAGAGGGTCAGTCACAAATCGAAAGTGAGTCTCTTTTTAAATTGCTTGAGATTCTAGCGATCTCTGTGGAAAAATTTCCCTCCGAAGAAAGTTATGGTGTGCAAGAGGTGGCTCGCGAGTTGATCAACAACCGCGTCCTGCTGGCCATGCTCAAGCAACAGACCGATGAACTGGATACGCTCAAGAAGTTGAGTATTAATCTTACTTCCAGCCTCGATCTGCCCGACGTCCTGGACGCGGTCGTTTCGGAAGCGATGCGTCTGATCAAGAACGCACACGATATCAATATTTTTCTGTATAAGAATCACAAGCTTAACCTTCGGCGCGGCGCTGGATTCGGATGGCACCCGCAACAAGCCCTGGTCAACGCCTCGTTCCAACGGTCTGACCTATACGGTCGCGCGCGAAGGCACAATGATCATCATTGAAGATATGCAGAACCATCCGCTTTACCAGAATGTCCCCAACACCTGGGTAGGTTCCATCATCGGCATTCCACTCAAAGTGGGAAAGACGGTGGCGGGCGTGATGAACCTTTCACGCTCCACGGTTGGCGGTTTCACTGCCTCGGAACTACGGCTGCTCAGCCTGCTTTCCGATCAGGCCGCGGTAGCGATCTCCAACGCCAGCCTGCATCAAATGATCAGCAGACAGGCCTATAGCGACACGCTGACCGGCCTGCCCAATCGCCGCGCTCTGGATGAACGGCTGGAGGAGGAAGTGACTTCTGCCCGGAAAAATAGCTTTTCCTTTGCCGTCATCATGATGGACCTGGATGGCTTTAAATCGGTGAACGATACTTATGGCCATGCAATCGGCGATGAAGTATTACGGATCGTCTTCAGCCAGATGGCACGCGGCGTCCGCAATACGGACTTTCTGGCGCGCTATGGCGGCGATGAACTGACTCTCATCTTAAGCCAGACGGAAATTTCTTCGGCGCAGATTGTCGCGGAAAAAATCGTGGAGGGGATGAAAAAAGTCAAATATAGACTCCCGGATGGACGCGGGCTAAGAATCGGAATTTCGGGTGGAATAGCACTCTTTCCCATCCATGCGCGCAATGGACCTGACCTCCTGCGTGCCGCGGATACGGCACTATATCAAGCCAAGAAGTCTTACCGGGGAACCTTTCAAGTAGCGCGCGGGATGACTGGACCACTCTCTTCCTATCAAATTGGGGATGAATAAAGCTTCGAATTCATTTTACGGGGGTTATAATCTTCAAACTCTAAAGTGACAGTTGGCTTCTTCGCGAGGTGACTGTCACTGCACATCACGGAGAACACAGCATGCATCGTAAAGTCAAAATCATCCTGAATCCCATGGCAGATATGGGAAACGCCTGGCGCGTGGCACGCGACCTGCGCTCAATCACAGAACAACACGGAGGGGTCGACTGGAGCGGCACAGTGTATCCGGGTCACGCCATCGAGTTGGCGAAACAGGCAGGGGAGCAGGGCTACGATATGATTGTTGCCATGGGAGGCGATGGTACTGTGCATGAAGTCATCAACGGCATCATGCAAGTGCCCGCAGATAAACGTCCCGTTCTGGGTGTGGTCCCGGCTGGTTCTGGCAATGACTTTGCGCACGCCATCGGTGCATCATCAAAATCAGATCACGCCCTTGTGCACGCGCTCAACGGCGAGCCGGGTAGGGTCGACCTGGGAGTCATGATCGATAAACATGAAAAAAAGGAATATTTTGATAATACCGTTGGCATTGGCTTTGATGCGGTTGTGACCATTCGATCACACCAACTCCCGGTGGTACACGGTTTTCTGATGTATCTGACGGCGGTTATTCAGACCATCCTGCTCAACCACAACGCGATCCAGATGCAGATCGAAACCGATGGACAAAAATGGGAGCAGAGTAATCTACTGCTTACCATATGTAACGGTCCACGCGAAGGCGGCGGCTTCATGATCGCGCCCGAGGCAAAAATCGATGATGGTATTTTGCATTATACGATGATCAAGAGTGTAAGCCGTCCCATGATGTTTCGGCTGATTCCTGAAGTCATGAATGGAACGCATGGCCGCTTCGAACAGGTGACGATCAGCTCGTGCCAAAAGATGGCTATCCGCGCCGATCGTCCCATGTATATCCATGCCGATGGTGAAATTTATTCGGGCTTTGGCACCGATGTCCGTGATGTGACCTTTGAGGTGCTGCCGGATGCACTGAAAGTGGTACGCGGCAAAGAAACAGACGAGTAAACGGGTACAATATCTGGGTACCGGCATCGTCTGCCAGCATTTACCTGTTTGCTTTTATACTTGTACCCATGCCTGATCTTTTTCACTCCCTGCTCAAACAGGATCTGGGACACCTGCGCATCATTGCGGAACTTTGGGGACTCGAGTTGAATTCTCCCAGTGTGGAAGGCACGCTGGAAGCGCTCGCCGTTTCTCTCCTCGAACCGGACCTGTTCGCCGAGATCATCGACGCTCTGCCACCCGAAGCAGAGTCGGCCATCACCGCCCTCGTCAACTCAGGCGGACGAATCCCCTGGCCCACCTTTACGCGCAAATACGGCGAGGTACGCGAAGCCGGCGCCGGTAAACGCGATCGGGAAAAGCTCTATCTCAAACCGGAATCCACTGCAGAAATCCTGTACTATCGCGGACTTCTCGCCCGCGCATTTTTCGATACCCAAAAGGGTCCCCAGGAATTTGCTTATATCCCCGATGATTTACTTTCTCTTTTAGACCGGGAAGAGCCAGAAGCGGAGAAGGAAGAAATTGTTGGGAATATCGAGCCATTGGGCCGCGCGGCCTCTCCCGGCGAAAAAGGAGGGGAAGTCCTCGCCAATGATTCCATCCTTGACCAGGCCACAACTTTACTGGCCGCGTTGCGAATGGGAAAATCGGATTGGCCGTCAGAACCAAAGTTGCGCGCCTTATTAGCTACCGCAAGGCTAATCAGGAAAAACACACCACAAACTGAAGCGGTTAAGAAGTTTTTGGAGGCCTCCCGTGCCGAGGCATTGAAGATGCTGCAAGAGGCCTGGCTCGAAAGTGCGTCCTTCAATGAACTCAAACTCATACCGGATATTCTCTGCGAAGGAGAATGGAACAACCCGGTGCTTGAAACGCGCGAATTCTTATTAAATCTATTGGATGCGATTCCTGAAGGCAAATGGTGGAGCATCCATGCCTTTGTCCGTGACGTCAAACAAAAATATGCGGATTTCCAACGCCCATCAGGTGATTACAACTCGTGGTTCATCAAGCGTGCCTCCGACGGACAATACCTGCGCGGTTTCTCCTATTGGGATCAAGTGGACGGCGCGCTGATCAAGTTTTTCATCACAAGCATCCTCTTCTGGCTGGGAGAGGTTGACCTGTGTATTCCGGAAGGGGCTGCAGAACCAACCTCCTTCCGCATCCTCAATGCCGAAACACACATCACCAGCAAGGAAGATAAAAAAATAAAGATCTCCTCGCAGGGCTTGATTGCTGTACCGCGACTGGCGCCGCGCGTCGTGCGCTATCAGATTTCACGCTTTTGCGAATGGGACGCTGGTCGAGTAGTAGCGCCAGCGGCGCCGCGTATTGAGACCAAAGATGAGGTTTACCGCTACAGAGTTTCCACGGATTCGCTGACCAAAGCCAAAGAGCAAGGACTGAAAGTTGAGCATCTGCTGGCTTTGCTGGCAAAACATACCGAGGCCGGGATTCCGCCCTCATTGGTCAGGGCGCTCAAACGCTGGGAAGTTAACGGGACGGAAGCGCGGGTGCAGACTCAGGTCATCTTAAAGGTGAGCAAACCAGAGATCCTGGAAGAGATGCGTAAATCGAAAGCGGCGAGATTTCTGGGGGAAGTGTTAAGCCCTACAACGGTGGTTGTCAAAAGCGGAGCCATCCAAAAAGTAGTGGAAGCTTTCACTGAATTGGGGTTGCTTACGGAAGTGACTTCAGACTAGCCGCCCAGGGCCATCACCACTGTTTTGTTCAAGTCCAGCGATTTTCCGCGTTCAAGTTCCACTTCAATATCATCTGAACGTTCTTTCCTTAGATCTTCGAGGACCAACTGAATATCACGGTGCGTATCGCTGTTCGTGGCAGGATGATGCAGACACAACCCGAGAACTTGCAGCGCGGATTTGCGTTTGCCTTCCGCCGCGAGAATGTTTGCATGGCCGACGAGCGAGAACAGTACCCACGAGATGGAATCGTTTTCCATGTTGAGCTGCAGAGCTTCGGTCAGGGAGGCATACGCCTCACGGAACTCACCCAAGCCCACTTGCGAATAAACGAGATTGATCAACATGATGGGCAGAGTATAACGATTGCCTAGTTCGCGTGCCAGCCTGATACTTTCCAAAGTATAGGGTTTGGCCTCTGCATATTTTCTCTGCACGCGAATCAGCTCGCTCAGATTGTTATAGGTTCGTGCGAAGCCATAGCGATCGCCGGCACTTTTGCAGATTTCGATGGCCTGAAGATGATAATCATGCGCCTGCTCGAATTGACCATTGTTCACGCTGATCATCGCCAGCATGTTTAACGAGAATGCTTGTGCAATCGCATCGCCAGCCTGTTTGGCAAATTGATAACTCTCCTCGCCATATCTTTGCGCCTCGGCATAATTCCCCTGATAGTGGCTGATATATCCGAGTTGAGCCAGGGTATAAGCGATCCCATCAATGTCATTTAATTCCTGTGCAATACCCAGGCCATGCTTCAAATGCTTTTCAGCCTGATCGAACTTGCCTTGTTCCAGACCGATACGGCCCAAACGCGCCAGGGCTTTGGATTCAAGCCCGCGGTCATGGAAAGTGCGCGCCAGGGCAATGCATTCCTCCAAACGTGCGGCCGCGGTGCGATGCTCCGTGAGCCAGAGATGCGCCGAACCGATGATCAGCAAAAGACGGGCGCGTGTGGCGGCGTTGATATCTTCCGAAGAGGCCAGGATCGTCAATGCACGCTCTCCGGCAGAAAGCGCTTCGCGGTAGGCGCTGAGACGCATCGATTTCTCCGCAGCCCGCTCCAGGAATTCAACTGCGTGGGCGGTCTCGCCCGCTAATTCGTAGTGTTGGGCGATCAAGCCCAGGTATTCATCGATCCGCTCTCCACTTTGCTGAATCAACCAGTCCGCCGCCATGCGATGATAAAGTCGTCGTTTGGCCTTCAACACGCGTTCATAGGTAACTTCCCGCAGAATGGCATGCTTGAAGATGAATTCCTCCGCGCTGGCAAACGTGGAGGGCCAGTGCGGAAACACCAGCTCTTTGTTTCGCAACGCGCTTAATGCCGAATGAACATCCTCCCCACCGGTGAGCATCTGTGCAGCTCCCGATCCATGAATGGCCGCCACAGCCGCGTCCCAAAACGTACGGCCGATCACTGCAGCGCGTTCAAGGACTTCACCTTCCGCGGAAGGGAGTCGGTCCAGACGTGCCTGCAGAACTCCGGTCAATGTAGCAGGCACGCGCAACTGGGTGATCCGCTGTGGGATGATCTGCCAGGTTTCCTCGCCTTTCAGGATCACTCCATCTTCGATGAGGACCTTGATCAACTCTTCCAGATAAAAAGGATTGCCCTCAGCATTTTTCGCCACCGTCTCCACCAGATCGTGAGGCAGATTGGATACATTCTGCAAAATTTCGCCGACCAACTCGCGGCTGGCAGCCAGATCAAGGTTTCCGATCGGGATGGTAGTACAAAGTGGGAAGTTGCCACCCCAGTTTGGATGAGATTCGTCGAGGTTCGGGCGCGTAGCACATAAGATGAAAATTGGTAAAGTGGTTTCCTGCTTTGCCAAATGCTCGATCAAATCAAGCGAGCCGCTATCTGCCCAGTGAATATCATCCAGCAAAAGGATCACCGGCGAATCCAAAGTCAGTTCGGTAAAGAACTGTGTAATGCTGTTGAAGGAGCGATCCCGGATTTGACGCGCATCCTTGCGGATGCCGCGCACAAACGGGCTGTCAGAAAAATCAAACCCAAGCAATTCGCCGATTAACCAGGCTCGCTCTTCACTCCCAACCTTGATCAGCGCCGCCATGCCTTTCAGCAACTTCTGGCGTGCATCTGCCTGCGAGTCATTGTCTCGAATCTGAAAGCGCTCACAAAAGATATCGCGCAACAGGCTATAGGGTAAACCCATTGTCTCTTCATCGGCGCGGCCCTTGAACAAATAAAAGTCAGTTGGATGAGAGTCCAACCAGGCTTCGAATTCATAGATCAGGCGGCTTTTCCCCAGACCCGATTCCCCCTTCAGGATGACCACGGTAACATGGCCATTGCTCACACATTGCTCAAGGGAATTTTGTATGGTTTGAAATTCCGTTTCTCGTCCGACCATGCGAGTTGATACACCCTCGACGCCTCGTCTACCCACTCGAAATGCGCGCGGCTTGACCCGTTTGACCACGTAAGTCTGCAAGGGTTCGGTCTTGCCTTTAACCATGAGCGGCGTTTGTTTCTGCACATCGAAGATACCGCGCACCAGTTGATAGGTACTATGGGAAACAAGGATATCGCCGCCATTGGCCGCGTGCACCAGTCGGCTGGCTGTATTGACCGTATCACCCATGGCCGTGAATTCGCCCTGTGTGCCGATCTGACTAAGTAGAGCCTGCCCGCTATTGATTCCCACCTTCAAGTGGATGGGAAGCAGTCCAACGCCATCCTTGAACATTTCCCGGATTTGGAGGGCGGCACGCACCGCGCGCTCAGAATCGTCTTCGCGGGCCGTTTCTGTTCCCCAAAGCGCCATGACCGCGTCCCCGATGTGTTTATCCACGCGGCCGCCATATTCCTGAATGATCCAATCTGCTCGCGTCCAGAGACGATTGACAAGGTTCGCCACATCTTCTGCGTCCCTGTTTTCGGAGAAGGCAGTGAAGCCGGGGATATCCGCAAATAAAACGGTCACCAGCTTTCGGCGCGTTTGATTCGTCCCATCCTGCTGGGCCGACTGTCTTTCCAGTACAGCCAATTGGTCGTGCAGGACAGCCAGCGTTGTCCCCACTACAGAATCTCCCAGGATCGAGCGCATGCGATCCTGCGCCTCTATGGCTTTTTGGATATCAGAGATTTGCTCTTGCAGAGATTTGGCAGTCATCGAATGACCAGATTATAAATTGAAATCTTGCATTCGTCATGTCCTAAACCGATTCATCGTGTAGTTTCTGCTGGTAATCATGGCAGTTGTCACTGGCAAGTTATGACTGTCGTTTTTGTGCAAGATTGCTATAATGAAAATACAAATTGTTTCCGTCATTGCGTCAGAGATTGCTTCGCTCCCTGCTTTGCAGGTCGCTCGCAATGACAGTCTTGTATAAGGAGATCCCATGTCCAAACTCGATTGGCTCACACAGGAAATTGATGGCTTGAAAGAACAAGGCTTGTACAATAATATCCGCACGATCGGCTCACCGCAAGGCGCCTGGCTCACGGTTGATGGAAAGAACGTACTCAACTTTTGCTCAAATAATTACCTCGGGTTGGCAAATCATCCCAGGCTTGTCCAGGCCGCACAGGAAGCGGTAAAGAAATACGGCGTGGGTCCCGGCGCGGTGCGTACCATCGCTGGTACGATGGATTTGCACCTACAACTCGAACAACGCCTCGCCAAATTCAAAGGCGCAGAGGATGTCATCACCTTTCAATCGGGCTTCACCGCCAACCTGGGCACTATTCCCGCATTGGTCGGAAAAGAAGATGTGATTTTCTCGGATCGTTTGAATCACGCTTCGATCATTGATGGATGTCGGCTCTCGGGCGCGAAGATCATCGGCTATGAACACAACGACGCAAGCGCGCTGGAAGCGGCGATCAAGGAACACGCTTCCAACTTCCGTCGCGCGTTGATCGTCACGGACGGCGTCTTCAGCATGGACGGCGATATCGCCCCCCTTCCCGCCCTATATGAGGTCGCGCAGAAATATGACATCCTCTTTATGGTGGATGACGCCCACGGCGAAGGCGTGCTTGGCAAAGGCGGACGCGGCATTGTGGATCACTTCAATCTGCACGGAAAGATCGATGTGGAAGTCGGCACCATGTCGAAAGCTTTTGGTGTAGTCGGCGGAATGGTGGCAGGAAAGAAAGTCATCGTTGAATGGCTCAAACAACGCGGACGACCGTTCCTGTTCTCATCCGCTGTCACCGTGCCAGATGCCGCGGCATGCCTGGCAGCCGTTGACCTGCTCGAGGAATCCACCGAACTCGTTGATAAACTCTGGGCAAATGCCAAATACTTCAAGGAGGAAATGAAAAAACTTGGCTTTGACACTGGCAAGAGCGAAACACCCATTACGCCCGTGATGCTAGGTGAAGCGCCGCTGGCTCAACAATTCAGCCGTGCGTTGTTCAACGAAGGCGTTTTTGCGATGTCTATTGGATATCCTACTGTACCGCAAGGCAAAGCGCGCATCCGCGTCATGATCTCCGCCGCACATGACAACGATGATCTCGGCAAAGGGTTGGATGCGTTCGCGAAGGTTGGGAAAAAGCTGGGAGTGATTCAGTAATTTCTAAGTAGATACTTCACTCTGCATAAAACGAACACCAAGGAAAACCTCATGCGAAAAATGATTCACTTCATCCTGCCAACCGCCCTGCTCTTGGCCGCCTGCGCAGCCTCCACACCTGAACCGCCTACGCCGAAACCATCCACGCCCACTCCAGAACCCAGCGCGACGCCCGAAGGTGAACGCCCTGGCTGGAATCTGGTTTGGCAGGATGAGTTCGATGGTGACACGCTGGATTCACAAAATTGGAAGTTCGATCTCGGTGCGAACGGTTGGGGCAACGGAGAATTGGAAGAATATACAGACAAGAATGTGCGCGTGGAAAATGGTAATTTGATCATCGAAGCGCGCCAGGAGGAGACTGCCAGATATGGTTATTCTTCAGCGCGCATCAAGACTCAAGACTTGCAAGCCTGGCAGTATGGACGCGTTGAAGCGCGGATGAAACTTCCGCAGGGCCAGGGCATTTGGCCCGCCTTTTGGATGCTGGGTAACGATATCGATAAAACGACGGTTTGGCCTAATAGCGGCGAGATCGACATTATGGAGTTTATCGGCAAGGAGCCGAATACCATCTACAACACAGTGCATGGACCCGGATATTCCGGTGCGAAAGGCATAGGCTCACATACAGATCTGCCGCAAGGGACATCGCAAAATGATTTTCATGTATATGCCATCGAGTGGGAACCCACCGAAATCCGTTGGTATGTGGATGATACGCAAACATTCAAAGTAACGAAAGACGATGTGTCTGGCGAATGGGTTTTCGATCATCCCTTCTTTATCATTCTCAATGTCGCAGTGGGAGGCGGTTGGCCCGGTTACCCGGATAGCACGACACTCTTCCCACAGCAAATGTTGGTGGATTACGTGCGGGTGTATCAGAAATAATGAAATCCGAGTTCGATCCACAGAGACGTCATCGGCGATCCATCCGTTTGAAGGAATATGATTAGGGTGTGTTTCATTTGAGTTGAAAGTCACGTTTTTCTGGTAAAGCGAGTTTGAGCCAACCACTTCTGGAGAAATCACATGACCTTCAACTCACAAGAGATTATACAAGATGTGCGCGCAGAATTCGAGCAGCTATTGGATTTTGTCACAGGAGAACAGGCGCGCACGGCGCAGGCAGACAATATTGAGCGAGGCTTATTCAAAATGCTGTTGAAACTGGGCGCAAAACTATTACAACTATTTTTTACCATGCGCTCTGAGATTTGTTCACGACAAGCAGTGCAGAGCAAAAACGGACAGGTATTGCCATACCAGGGTGATACTGAGCGCATATATTTCTCGATCTTTAACAAGGTGTTCATCGAACGTCCATACTTTTACCAACCAGGAGTTGGTGCACAAATCCCATTGGATGCTGAATTGGGTTTGGGTGACGACAGTTATTCCGATGTGTTGCGAGAAACCACAGAATACCTTGCGGTCTATCATGGGTACGGTGGTTCCAACGCCGATTTCATGGAGCGCTTATTCGGTTTCAGTCTATCTACGCGGGCGTTACAACAAAATGTTGCGGAAGATAGTGAGAGTGTGGAAGCGTATTATGCTCAAAAGTCGCCGCCCTGCCCTGAAAGTGAAGCCGAAATTCTGGTCATTCAGGCAGATGGCAAAGGCGTTCCGATGGTGCTGGAGGAAGAGGAAGTGGCTGAGGCGCAGGTACGACTTGGTAAAGGACAAAAGCCTGGGCATAAAAAGGAGGCCCTGGTCAGCGCAATTTACACGATCTCAGCCGCGCCGCGCACTCCATCAGAAGTGACCGCCAGTTTCTTCAAAGAAAACCAGCCTGAAAAGAGCTTCAAAAAGGATGCCAAGCCAAAAAACAAGTATATCTGGGCCACCTTGGATGGAAAAGATGTTGCACTCTCGCGTCTGAGCATACAAGTGGCGTTGCGTGAAAGCACGCATATCCTACACAGAGTTGCTTTGTGCGATGGGTGTGAAGCCCTCCAATCGCGCATTGTTCTCCAATTTCAGGACTTTATTCTGATCCTGGACTTTGTGCATGCGAACGAATATCTATGGGACGTCGCCAATAGTTTGCTGGGCGAAGCCAGCGAGCAACGCTTGGCATGGGTCACAAGCCGCACGCTCCAAATCCTATCTGGACAGACTGCACAAGTCATTGCAGAATTGCGCCAGATTGCAAAAAACAAAAAAACGAAAATGGCGCAAAGAACACAACTCCACAAAACAGCCAACTACTTTGAGCGCAACTTGCCTTACAGGGATTATCAAACTTATCTGGCCAAGGGGTATCCGATCGCAGCCGGCGCCATCCAAGGCGCTTGTCCTCACTTTGTTAAAGATCGCTTTGAACTGTCTGGCATGCGTTGGCTGCAAACCGGCGCTGAAAACTTGCTGCGCCGGCGCGCTGTGGCTGAAAACGATGATGGGGCCGCATACTATGCTTATCGCAGGGAACAACGACAACTCCGTTTATACAGACGATCTGTACCCAACATGCAAGCCCTTGAATCCCAAGCCATAAATTCTCGGCCCGTCCTCCGAGCGCTTGTCTCAAGCAGGCGCACCAAGCCTAGCCCGTTACCTTTGGCCGTCTGATTACTTTATAACTCAAATGAAACGCACCCTTATGATTATTCCTCGAATGGCGCGTATTACATCACGATCGTGACACAAGGACGGGAACATTTACTCGGAGAAATTGTCGATGGAAAGATAATCCTAAACGACGCCGGACAGATGATTCTCAAATGGTGGAATGAATTATCAAACAAATTTCCAAATGTGGTTTTCGGCACATTTATCGTCATGCCCAACCATTTTCACGGTATCATTGTGACCAATAAACCGGTAGGGGCAGACCTGGATGTCTGCCCCAATGAGGGTGAACACATTGATCCACCCCTACATTCGTTGTCGTCTTTTCTTCCTCCCTCTCATAATCAGCGCCTCAATCCACGCTGCGAGCGGTTCGGGCGGCGGATAATTTTGCACTTCAAATGTCTCCTTCCCACATAAAGACAATACACGATTGGCAGCTTCGAGTCCGGTCACACAAGCACGCTCCAAAAAGAAGGATGGATTTTGCAGCCAGACCCAATCGCCGGCGCAAAAGAAATTCTCCCAAGGGGTATCCACGCCCAAATGCGTACCGCGTGAACCAAGAGCCGGCAAGGTATGCGTCGCAGTATTGCGCTGCAAATGTGGCTTAATAAGATGTCCCTTCAATTCAGGAAAGGCCCGATAAAAATCCCTGAGTACATTCGTCACCAGCACCGCATCCGATTGCCGCAACACATCATCGGGCCCATAAACGTGCACCTCGATGCACGCACCACCGGTCTCGTCATGCCAGTTGCGATACGAGTCATAAATCTTATGCAGCCAGAAAAAATTGTGCATGATGAATTCGCCACTGAAGATTCCGGACTCGGGAAGTCTTCCGCGGTGTCCCATCAAACCACAAACGAATCACCGCGTGGGCCAGTCCATGGGGGAAAAAGTAAGGGCGGGGTGACCCTGCCCCAACATCAGCGGGGAAACTGTTCTTGATAATGGATTCAGACGCGGGTGAGTTCTGAAGCGAGGATTACATAGGGAGCTTTGATCTTATCGTGGGACGAATCCGACTCGAAATGCGCAATCCAATCTCCATACTTTGTTATTCGCTTCACACGGGACTGATACCGAATCTCGCCTCCCAATGCTTTGATCTTCGCTGATAGTTTCTCAATGATCTCGCTGCTTCCGTTGGGAAAATAGCCGAACGCCCAGGCATCGCGCCGCATGACGGTATAAAAGCGCAGGAATGCAAGGAAGCCGGCCAACGGAACTTTATCGGGATCCGTTGAAAGCCCGTTGCGCGTGAGACCAAAGAAGAGGGCGCGCATGGCAGGTCCCCAACGTTTGAGCGATTCGCCAAAAGTGCGGCCTTCGAGGGGCTGATCCTCCACGAAAGGATCGATGCCAATCGCCATGAGCAATGTGGACCAAACGCTGAAGATGCCCAACCAATCACGGATATCAAGCATCCACAAAAATTGAGGAATCAAAAAGAGTTGGATGTAATGAAGAGGCGCGGGAAGTTTGCCATGACGGATTGTTGAACCGATCGGTGCACGTCCGATGAAATTTCCGGTACGATAGATCCATTGTTCTTCCTGGGCGGGAATTAGATCTGGCAGGATTTCATGTCTCTTAAGTATATATTTGAGATTGACATACGAGGACCAGATGCCATGCACGCCATGTTCGTTTGAAAAATGATAACCATCGACGATGATATCTTCCTTGCCAGACAATCGCCCCCCGGCGCGTTCATCCGCTTCGAGAACGATCGGTTTGAGTCCGCGCTCAGCCAGATGGAGGGCAGCGGTGAGGCCGGCAACTCCCCCGCCGATGATGATGGCATCGTAGTGTAGATCCATTGAAGAGATTATATAACGAACCAGACTTCCGAAGTCTCAGACCTCGGAAGTCTTTGATTTACCTCTTGACAAAATTAACTTTACACCGTATATTTACAGTGTAAAGTTAATTGGAGACACATATGGTCAGACCCGTTAAGAAAAAACAAATTCCAAATTTGCAGGATGCCATCAAGGAGACGGCCTGGAAACAGATCGCCGAATTCGGTGCCCCTGCCCTGTCCCTGCGAGCGATTGCGCGTGAACTCAAGATCACCGCGCCAGCCATCTACAACTATTTTCCCGACCGCGACGCGCTCGTTACTGCGCTCATCATCGACGCTTACAGGTCCTTTGGTGACTCACAGCTTGCAGCGCGTGATGCCGTTCCAATGGATGACATTCTGGGGAGACTGATGGCGATTGGTTTGGCTTATCGAACATGGGCGCATACGTACCCACAACGTTATCAACTCATCTTCGGAACACCTATCCCGGGATACGAAGCTCCTCTCATGGAAGTATTGCCTTTCGGTGCACGTTCATTGAGTGCGCTTGTCAGTGTGGTGGAACAATTACGTGTGACTGGAAAATTGAATATCAAATCCTTCCCCGAAGTCAAAGAAGAATACAAAGCAAACTTTGAAGTATGGAAAACCTATGGCGGCGATGTGGATATTTTGTCGCTTTCTGTTGCCATGATCCTCTGGGCGCGTGTCCATGGCATCGTTTCGCTCGAAATCGCAGGCAATCTGCCACCCTTTGGCCCAAATGGTGATGATTTGTACTTGTACGAGATGAACTCCATGGCCAGGCAATTCATCAAGGAGTAAAAAATGAAAACACTTATTCTCGATGGCTCTCACGCCGATGACCCTCAAGCAGCCAATCTCCTCAACGCGCTGCATAAACAGCTTCCAGAGGCAGAAACGATCACGTTGCGCGAACAAAAGATCGGCAACTGTGCGGGCGATTTCTTCTGCTGGGTGCGTAGTCCCGGGTTGTGCAATACAGATGATGACAACCGCATCATCGCTGCAAAAGTTGTACACAGTGATCTGCTCATCTACCTCACGCCCGTCACCTTTGGCGGATACGCATCCGAGCTCAAACGCATGGTGGATCACCAAATTCAAAATGTCTCGCCCTTCTTCGCCAAGGTCAACGGTCAGATCCATCATCAAAAACGCTACAAGCATTATCCCAGTTTGCTCACGATCGGCTGGATCAATGAACCCGACCCACAAGCTGAAGCCATATTCCATCACCTCGTCCATCGCAATGGCCTCAACATGTACGCAAAGACTTCTGTTTGCGGATTGGTGATCGGCGAACAACCCGAAGCGGAATTGCACGGGCAAATTGAAGTCTGGCTCAAAGCTGTCGCCAGCGGATCATCCTTCCCCGCGCCTGCCCTGCCAACCCAAACCTTTTCCTCCCCTGAGGCATCTTCGGTTCATCGTGCAGTCCTGCTGGTGGGCAGTCCACGTACAAGGAAAAGTACCTCTGCATCACTTGGCAGTTATCTTTTCGAGCAATTGGAAGCGCGCGGCCTCGAGACACAGACCATTCAAATCTACACCTCGCTCAAGTCTCAAGAGCGCATGAAGGCCATGCTTGATGCCATTGACAACACGGATCTCCTGGTACTCGCCTTTCCCCTCTATGTGGACAGTCTCCCCGCACCGGTGATCGCCGCGCTGGAAAAGATTGCCGAACATCGCCAGCAAAAAGATTCACCCATTCGTTTTTCCGCCATCGCCAACTGCGGCTTCCCCGAAGCAAACCACAACGACACAGCCCTGGCGATCTGCTCCGAATTTGCCCGTCAAAATGGCTTTGCATGGATGGGCGGACTCGCCCTCGGCGCCGGAGAGGGTATCGTTCATGGCACTCCGCTCAACGAGTTGGATGGACGCGCCGTTCCGCTCAAAGGAGCACTCGATCTGGCCGCCGAAGCATTGGCAAACGGACAGCCTGTTCCTCAGTCTGCTCGTGATCTGCTGGCCAAACCTGTCATTCCGGCCTGGATGTATACGCTCATGGGTAAATATGGCTGGCAACAGCAAGCCAAAGGATTTAACGTACACAAGATCATGAAAAGGCAACCATATCTTGAGGAGAGTTAGCATGTCACAAATCTTTAACGGTCGCTACACAGCCAAAACAGACCAACCCTTCGTTGTCTTTCTCATTGGAATGCGCATCAACAAATGGTGGCGCTTCGACAAGTGGATTCCCGTGGCAAATGCCATGACACCGATGCTGACAACTTTATTCACCCATCCTGAAACAGGATTCCTGCACGCCGAGTTCTTCTGGAACTTCAGCGGACCGGTGTTGATCCAATACTGGCGTTCTTTCGAGGACTTGGAACGTTTCGCCCGCAATCCAACGGATTTACACCTTGGCGCCTGGAAGAAATTCAATCAAGCTATTGGCGCGGATGGCAGCGTTGGTATCTGGCACGAGACGTATACCGTAGCCCCTGATCAATTCGAAAGCCTGTACGGAAATATGCCTCGCTTCGGTCTCGGTGCCGCGATGGAACATGTGGAAGCCATTGGCCGCCGCCAAACAGCCAGGAAGAGACTTGAAGTCAATCGACTTACCGAATCCATGCCAGGTTAAAGCAAAAAATTCTTTGTATCAAAGGGTCTATCATGAAGAATGAAACATCTACATCCAGGGATACGAAGCACCTCATTGCATATTTCGTTATTGCCTATCTCATTTTATAGTCAATTGCAGTTCCATTGGCATTAGGCAAACAAGGAATCATTCAGCCCACCCTGCCACGCTGGGCACATTATTTCGTGGCCTACGGTCCCCTGCTCTCAGCTTTGATGTTACCCTGGTAACTCAAGGGCGAACGGGCTTGAAAGCTCTGGGAAAGCGCATGGTCATGTGGAAGGTTGATTCGATATGGTGGTTCGTAGCGCTTTCACCAGTGATCATCGGTTTCGTAGTTGGTTTGGTATTGAACCTGGCCACGGGCAACAAGATTACCATTTCCAGTTTGGGAAATGTGAGTTTTCTTCCACCGCTGGGAATTGGAGCATTGTTTCTCCGGATATTCACTTTTGGAAGTGGTGAAGAAACAGGCTGGCGCGGCTACGCCCTGCCGCATTTTCAAAAAAAATACAGCGCCCTCGGAGCGACTTTCATCCTGGCTGTATTGTGGGCGCTCTGGCATCTTCCGCAATTCTTCTATTTGTTTGATCCAGCCATTGCAATTGGATGGGCAATCGGATTGTTAGCAGGTGCAATCGTATTTACCTGGCTGCTGAATAGTTCCAATGGCAGCATTCTCATCGTAGCCATCTGGCATGGGTGCTTCAACTTTATATCAGCCTCGGATGCAGGCAAGGGAATCCTGGCAGCCGTTGTCAGTACACTCGTTATGATTTGGGCTTTTGGGGTGATCGTGATTTTCAAGCCAGAAAAACTTTCACGCCACGAAAAAATAGTCGCGTAGGTCTCAACGTTCATAGGAGAAATTCGAATGTCTGCAAAACACATCATCTTGGGTACCGGCGCGATCGGGCGCGCGATCGCAGAAGAACTCATCAGACGCGGCGAAAGTGTTCGCATGGTGAATCGTTCGGGGAAGATGGATGAGGGTGCTGCTGAAGCGCAAGTGGTCGCCTCCGATCTTTATGATCAGGCCAAAGTCCGGGAAGTGACGCGAGGAGCCGAAGTGGTCTATCAATGCTCCCAGCCGAACTACAACCAATGGGTTGAGAAATTTCCCCCGTTACAGCAATCCATCATCGATGGTTTGACAGGCAGCCACGCGAAGTTGGTTCTCGTTGAAAACTTATACATGTATGGTGATACGAACGGTAAACCACTCACGGAAGATCTGCTGCACAATGCCCATACTAAAAAAGGCAGGACGCGCAGCGAGATCAGCAAAGCTGCCTTTGAAGCCCATCGCGCTGGGAAACTGCGAGTGACCGCCGGGCGTGGCTCGGATTTCTTTGGTCCGTGGGGGCTGGGAACCACGGCGATGGGCGAACGCACATTTTACCCAATGCTGAAAGGAAAAGCTGCCAATTTGGTTGGAAATATAAACATGCCGCATACGCACACCTACACAAAAGATTTCGGAAAGGCACTTGTTATCCTGGGCGAGCAGGCAGAAGCGGATGGACAGACATGGCATGTACCAAATGATTCACCGCGCCTCAGTCAGCGCGAGATGGCGGGGATGATCGCAGAAGAAATGGGGCTTCCGTTGAAAGTGAGCGCCATGGGCAGAACAATGATGTGGATCGGCGGCTTGTTCATCCCGGAAGCGAAGGAAGCCGTGGAGATGATGTATGAGTTCGAACAACCATTTATTGTCGATTCGAGCAGGTTCGAAAATACATTTGGCATGAAGGCCACCCCCATGCGCGAGGCGATCAAAGAGACAGTGGCCTGGTATAAGAGTCATCCAGAAAAGTAATAAGTGGTTGATACTTTAAGATTGCTTCGCTCCCGCGCTTCGACTTCGTGACGCAAAGGCGTCACTCCGCTACCGTTCGGGCATGATGTCGGCGCGATGGTCGCTCGCAATGACATCGTATTTTTAGGAGTATAAAAATGGCATCTGCATTCATGGCATTTCTACATCACGTGTTCGCATTTACGTTGGTCGCTTGTGTAGTTTATGAGTTTATCGCTTTCCGCAAAGGACTGACGCCTGAAGAGGCACATCGCATCCAACGCGCTGATCTGGCCTATGGAATTTCAGCTGGACTTTTATTGGTCATCGGCTTGTTGCGCGTTTATTTTTTCGAAAAAGGCCCTGTCTATTACAGTCACAATACTTTCTTCTGGTTGAAGATGATCTCTTTCGCCATCGTGGGATTGTTGTCCATTGATCCGACCATTCGTTACGTGCGCTGGAATAAAACTGTGAAAGAAAACAGGGCGCCTGAGATCAACGATGCTGAATTCAAGCGGACGCGCGTTTTGCTCTGGCTGGAAGTGCTCGGCATCGTCGTCATCCTATTTTCGGCGGCACTGATGGCGCGGGGTATTGGCATGTAAGGGCTCCCGATCCAACTTGAGCGTGTGGAATACCGTTGAGACAATCGCATGATTGTCTCAAATTTTTTTAATCATGACTTTCATCCCTTATCAAGTTACAGCTGTGCAAGTATCATGTCCTTATGCCACATATGCAACCCGAACACAATGACTTGATGAAAAACCGCGCCTCACTGACCCGCTTTGCCTGGCTTTCCATCAGCGCGGCGGCTGCTACTATTGTCCTCAAAGCTGGAGCCTATCTTCTGACGAATTCCGTCGGTCTATTGTCGGATGCCATCGAATCATTTGTGAATCTGGCTGGGGCCATCATGGCCTTGATCATGCTGACGGTCGCGGCGCGTCCGGCGGACGAAAGCCATGTCTACGGTCACAGCAAGGCGGAATATTTTGCCAGCAGTACCGAAGGGCTACTCATCCTCGGCGCGGCAGCGGGCATCCTGGTGACAGCCATTCAAAGACTGGTCAGCCCGCGTCCGTTGGAAGCACTGGGCATCGGTTTGGTAGTCTCGATAGCCGCCTCACTGATCAACTTTGTTGTTGCCCGCGTCCTATTGAACGCAGGCAGGCAGCGTCATTCCATTACCCTGGAAGCTGACGCCCACCACCTCATGACCGATGTGTGGACCTCCGTAGGCGTGATCGCGGGTGTTGCCGTTGCCGGCTTTACACGCTGGGATATTCTCGATCCGCTCCTCGCGATCATTGTTGCGCTCAATATCGTCTGGACCGGCTTCCAATTGATTCGCCGTTCCGTTGCGGGTCTCATGGACGCGGCACTCCCAGAAAGCGATCAGCAAGCCATCGCCTCCGTGATGGCAAAGTATCGCGAAAAGGGAGTAGACTTCCATGCACTGCGGACGCGTCAAGCCGCGGCGCGCAGGTTTATGTCGGTGCATATTCTGGTTCCCGGGGATTGGACCGTGCACGATGCGCATCACCTCGCAGAGGACTTCGAGTTTGAGATTCGCCAAAGCTTGGGCGGCGTGGTTACGGTCTTCACTCATCTGGAACCTGCGGAAGACGAACTCTCCATGGAAGACATATATCTGGATAGAGACCAATAGGCGCGCGCTTCCGGGGAAGCGAGCTTGCGAACGCTTGATAAGAAAGAAGAGACTCTCATGACACAGACCAACATTCCATTGTCAAAAGGCGAACTCATCGAACAGGTACGGCTGCACGATCATCATGATCCGCACCGACACACCTCACGCCTCTCAGATGTAATTTTGGGTGGACAAGACGGACTGGTCAACGTTCTCGGTGTGATCCTGGGAGTCGCGGCCGCGACGCAGGATGCACGGATCGTAATCGCCGCAGGGCTGGCAGCCACCTTTGCGGAATCCATTTCGATGGGTGCAGTGGCCTATACCTCCACCCTGGCAGATGATGATCTTTATCTCAGCGAAAGGGAGCGCGAGTATCGCCACATTCATCTGGCCCCTGATGTGGAAATAGAAGAGATCAGAGACATCTATCTTAATAAAGGTTTCGAAGGTGAAACGCTGGAAAAGATCGTCGAAGTCATTACTTCGAATCCGGACGTCTGGGTCAACGTGATGATGTCGGAAGAATTTCAGATGACGCCACCGGAAAAATCAAGAGCATTGCGTTCGGCCTTCGTGGTTGGATTCTCAGCACTGATCGGTTCCCTGATCCCTTTGTTCCCGTTCTTTTTCTTGAGCGTGAGCCTGAGCATCTGGATCTCGATCGTAATCGCCGCCCTGACCTTATTCACGGTCGGCGTCTACAAGGCGCGCGTGACCATCGGCAGACCTTTCCGCAGTGGAATGCAGATGGCGATTATCGGTACGATCAGTGCGCTGGCTGGTTATGTAGTCGGCTTGATCTTCAGAGTACCCACGACACCATAAACCGTTTATCATTTAGGCGTCTTTTCATAAGAACAATGGAATCCAGTTGGATGGTGATGCGATGAATGCTTATATTGCTCTGTTTAGAGGTATTAATGTAGGCGGCAGGGGTTCCCTGCCGATGAAGGAACTGATTGCGATGCTTGAGTTGCTTGGCTGTCGGAATATCAAGCACTACATCCAAAGTGGGAATGTAGTGCTTCAGCACGAAGAGAAAGATGCTGCGCAACTCGCAAGCCGAATCAGTTCTGAGGTCAAAAAGAGTCGCGGCTTTGAGCCATATGTCCTGATATTGGAAGTCGAGGATTTGGAAAGGGCCATGACAGGGAATCCGTTTCCGGAGGCGGAGTCTGAGCCGAAGGCCTTGCATCTTGGCTTCCTGGCCTCCGTACCAAAAAATCCTGATCTAAAGAAACTCAAAAGCCTCAAAACGGATAGCGAAAGATTTGTTCTGAAAGATAGGGTTTTCTATTTGCATGCACCAGAGGGAGTTGGCCGATCAAAGCTTGCTGCCAGCGCCGAAAAAGCGCTCGGCGTCCCCATGACGGATCGCAACTGGCGGACCGTTTGCAAGATCAGGGATATGGTAAAAGAGTTAAAAGTAACAGACCTGGTCAATGGGGGAGGTATCAATTCATCCCAAATTCGACCGAATATATTGCATTCATTAACCGTTTAATGAGTAATAGAACATTAATACGGGAATTGCCGCATATCTGTAACATTCCAAGAAAAAGAAGGAGATGCAAAATGAATTCAAACAGAAGGAATGCAATGATCATTGGAGTATTGTTCATCGTCGCGGCGGCTGCGTCAATACTTGGTCTCGTCTCTTATGACCCTATCTTGAAAAATCCTGATTACCTCATTAATGGCCCAACAGGTGGAAACCAAATTGCTCTGGGGGCATTTTTTGAGCTGATTACTGCTGCAGCGGTTATAGGTACTTCCATCACGTTATATCCATACCTAAGAAAGCGGAATGAAAGTGTTGCTCTTGGGTATGTCTGTTTCAGAACCTTCGAAGCCGTTCTCATCGTGATTGGTTTGATCAGCATGTTATCCCTGTTGACCTTACGGCAGACATTTGAGAGCGGAACCGCCCTGGATATTTCCACTTTGCAAACCGTCGGCAAGACGTTGATCGCCATCCACGACTGGACGTTCATCCTTGGACCGAATTTCATGCTGGGTATCAACACACTGCTGTACGCGTCCCTGTTCTACCAAACAAGACTTGTTCCACGACCAATTGCCGTCATGGGACTTGTGGGCGCAGTGTCCATTTTTACAGCCGCTTTATTGGAGATGTTCGGCGTGATCCTTCAAGTTTCCCTCTGGGGAGGCATTCTAGCCCTCCCGGTGGCTTCCTATGAGATGACCCTGGCTGTGTACCTGATCATCAAAGGGTTCAAAGCATCCGCGCTCGCTTCCACGTCCGCAAAAACAAACACGAACAAGCTGGCTACAGCAGTGTCTTAAGGAACAAAACGTGAATTCGATCAACAAAACCGCACGGATTGCAGGGGCGCTATATCTGCTCCTCCTACCGCTGGGTATCTTCGGTCTCCTCCTGGTTCGCTCCACGCTTGTTGTGCCCGGAGACGTGGCAACCACCGCGGGCAATATTATGGCCTCCGAATCATTATTCCGCTTCGGCATCGTAAATGCGCTCATGGTCCAGATCGTAAATATTTTTGTAGCTCTGGCTCTATATCAGGTTCTCAAACCGGTAAACAAGACTATGGCCTTGCTGATGGTCATATTTATTTTGCTCGGCGCGCCGATTGCGATGCTCAGCGAGATCAACAATTTCGCCGTCCTGCTTCTATTGAAAGGCGCTGAATTGCCATTCGCATTTACAACAGATCAGTTACACGCCTTAACATCTTTCTTTCTGGACTTGCACGAAGAAGGAATCAATATCGCCAGCATCTTCTGGGGACTTTGGTTGTTCCCCATGGGATACCTGGTTTTCAAATCAGGTTTCCTTCCCAGAATTTTGGGAATCCTGTTGATCATCGGAGGCTTTGGCTATCTGGCAGATTTTTTCACTCACGCCCTATTCCCAAATTTGGGCGTGACCATCAGTCAATTTACGTTTCTTGGAGAAGTATTACTGCCCTTATGGCTTTTGATCAAGGGCGTAAATGTTGAAGAATGGCAAAAACGTGCTGCAATTGCCTGAAAAGCGGAAACGAAAGGGATCACAGGCATGTAGACTCTCATTGTCAGTAGATCCACGGAAGAATTAAAAGAAGCCCGAAAATAGGGGAATCTCTCGGTTTTCGTGAAGTACTGATTGTAAACGATGTTATTTGGACAAATACGCACCGCCAAATGTTCTGAATGGAAAATCCATTCTCAAAGATCGTGAACATTGGTGAAGGAGAAAATCTATGAAAGCAATCATCTATCACAAATATGGTTCACCAGAAGTGCTGAAACTGATCGAAACAAAGAAGCCCACTCCAAAAACGGATCAGGTACTCATCAAAGTTCATGCGGCCTCCGTCAATTCGTATGATTGGCGTCACATCCGAGCAAAGCCGTTTTTGGTTCGCACGGGAGGCGGATTATTCAAGCCAAATGACACCCGGCTCGGTGCAGACATCGCCGGGACAGTGGAAGCGATTGGCAGTAAAGTCACATCCTTCAAGCCGGGTGACGAAGTGTATGGAGGTGTAAGCGCTGGAGGATATGCCGAGTACGTCTGCGCCCGGGAAAAGAATTTGGCGTTGAAACCTGCCAGTGTCTCGTTCGAGGCAGCCGCAGCGACCCCCATGGCCGCGCTCACCGCCCTGCAGGGACTGCGCGATAAGGGAAACATTCAAGCCGGGCAAAAGGTCCTGATCAACGGCGCCTCTGGTGGTGTAGGAACATTCGCCGTAATGATCGCCAGGTATTATGCAGCCGAAGTGACTGGCGTCTGCCGTACGCGGAATCTGGAAATGGCACGCTCGATCGGTGCGGATCACGTTATTGATTACACCAAAGAAGATTTCACCAGGAACGGAAAACAGTACGACCTGATCTTCGATGTGGCGGCAAACCATTCAGTTTTCGCCTACGAGCGCGTGCTGGCTCCCAAGGGGAAATACGTCCTAGCCGGGTTTTCGAGCATGCCTCAGATGATTCACATCGTATTGCTGGGGCCGCAGGTGGCAAAGCCCAAGGATCAGGAAATTGGCATGATGGGCATGGCATCGACAAACAATACAGATTTGGCTTTTATCGGCGAACTTCTCGATTCTCGTCAAATTGTCCCGGTGATAGATCAGTGTTATCCGCTCAGCGAGACAACCCAGGCACTCTGGCACTTTGAAAAGGAACACGCGCGCGGGAAGATCGTTATCGCGATGACGTAATAATCCATAAGCAAGAATCAGCGCCCTATACTTAAGTGAGTCAATGCAAATCACACTTCATTAGAGGCAGCGCGTATGAACGAACACACGCAAGATTCAAACCAACGGCTCCTGCTCTTTCCAAATCGTGAAGTTCTTTAAGATCGAACCGCCCAAAAATTCGCGCACAATCGACGTTTCAGGAACCAGATCGATATCCAAAGGCAGAAACCATTCGAGAAATGCCAGCAGGCGTTTCGCTTCAATGTATTCCGGCGTGCCGTGGGGAACCTGTCTCAACAGCGGTTCCGCAAAAGGCTTGAGCGCGGCGAGTTCGTAAGCCAACGCCGAGTTGAACATCACGTCTGCATTTTCCTGGAACGGAAAGATATGGCGCTTTTCACCGCGTCGTACGGATTCCCAACGGCCGATGGTTTGTGCCGCAGTGTAGCCGCGCTCACGCGCGTCCCGCACGATACGGCGGATGAGGCGCGTGTCAGTGGTGGAAACGCGGTTGTGGCGATCCAAGTTCAACTGAGTCAGAGCCGAAACATAGATACGGAAGGCCTCGCCACTTATGTCCTCCGGGATGAGTCGCGGGTCCATGCCGTGGATGCCTTCCAGGATGATCGGCTGTCCGTGCCGCAACTGGATGATGTGTCCCGTTTCGCTCTTTCCGGACTTGAAGTTGTAGAGCGGCAATTGAATTTTCTCTCCCCAAATCAGACGCGGCAACTGTTCCCAAAGCAGCGGAAGGTTGAGCGCATCGATCGTTTCAAAATCAGGCTGGCCATCCTCACCCAGAGGGGTTTTATCACGGTCGAGAAAATAATTATCCAGTTCGAGTGGGAAAGGTGAAATTCCCAACGCCAGTAACTGCACAGTCAAGCGACGCGAGAAAGTTGTCTTACCCGAAGAGGAGGGGCCAGCGATTAATACGAGATGACTCTTATCGAGCCTTTCTGCAATGGTACGTGCCACATTCGATAAATTCTGCTCGTGGAAAGCTTCTGAAACCAACACGATCTCATCCGCGCGCCCGGCTTCAATTGTCTCATTCAGCGCGCCGACATTTTCAATTCCAAGTTTTTCGAGCCAACCGCCATATTGCAGAAAGGTCGCCAGCAGCTTCGGATACTGCTGTATCGGCGAAATGGTATTGGGTTCCTGGCTGCCCGGATAGAGCAAGGTAAACCCTCCCTCCGTAAGAACCAAATCAAACCAGCGCAGGTAGCCCGTGGAAGGCACCATGTAGCCGTGGTGATAGTCCATGCGCTCGTTCAGGCTGTAGAGTGTAAGATAATTCTTCCGGCGATATTTCAGCAATTGAACCTTATCTTCCTCGCCGCGTGAAAGAAAGTATTGGATGGCTTCCACCAATGGGACCTCCCTCCTCTCGAAAGGAAGATCATCCCTGACAAATTTCTGCATGAGAACTTTCAGCAGGCCGAGTTCAGACGTAGACAAGGGCTTGCGTCCCTTGACCTGACAGTAATATCCGCCCGAGGCAACCGAATGATCGATATATAGCGTTGCATTGGGGAACATATCCGAAAATACCATCTCCAACAGGAAGGTCAGTGAGCGGCGGTAGATGCGCGTGCCATCGTGGGAGGTCATCGTCACCGGCGTGACGCGCGCATCCATTTCGATCGAAAAGCTTAATTCGCGCAAGTCGCCGTTCACGATTGCCGCGACCAGCTGCGAATCATGCTGGACCGCAGAAAGGAACTCTCCCACCCGCGACCCGCGCGGACCAGACAGTACACGCCCATCTGGCAAGTGAACCTCCACGGTTGAACGTGGCGAAACGAGACTAAATTTTGAGTTCATGGTTAATCACACTCGGTGGTTGAGTAGTTCTGAGCCACAGCGAGGCACGTATCGAAAACACCTCTTTCAAATTTATATCGAATTTTGGTCACTACTGGTTTCGATACGGTCGAAAAAAACACCCGGCCCACTCAACCAGCAATTTGCTCAGGATATTTTCGCTAATAATTTCTCAGGGTGATGAGCATACTCTTCCAAAGGAATTTCTTTTTTTGTCAGCGCCAGCAAGGTTTTGGTCAAGGCTTTGTTGATGGGAGTCGGCACATGGCATTCTTCTCCGGCATACACCACGGCACCATGCAAATATTCCACTTCGCTCCTGCCGCGGCCGGAACGCAAGTCAATGTGAAAGGAGGGCATCTTGCCGCCGCGCCCGGCGCCCGCGGCCCTGCTTAGGAAAGGCTTGGAGAGCCATAATGGCAGCGTCGTTGCAAACGCCAATGCACGGACCGGCGTTCCCGGCAGATCAACGACTTTGAAACCCTGTGCTTCCATCACCCTCAGACATTCCTTCAGCATATTGATTTCAAGTTCATATAAATCCCTGTTCGCGAAAACTTCGCGTGCGGTCATATCCAAAATCGCAGAAGTCGGGTTGGCGATCAGGTTGGTCAGCATCTTCGACCACTTCATGCTGAGTGCATCATCGAATAGCTGTGAATTGAGGTAAGCCATGTTGAGGGCCTTGTTCAATCTCTCAGACAGGGGATGCCCTTTTGCCACACCCATCCCGCGCAAACGCTCAAGCACAATATCACCCGCGCCGCGGCGGCCAATCGCCGAAGTGACCGTTCCATAGATCACCTTCTCCGCGCCCAAAGCTTCGCCGATCGCAGGCTCGTTGGAAACACCGTTCGAGAGACACAGCACCGGCGGCATTTTGTCTTTGAAGGGCTGCATCCCTTCCAGCGCGGCTTGGGTGTCGAAAGACTTGAGGGCAAACAGAGCCACATCAAAGGGTCCGTATTGAAGCGCCTCTTCCAGCGTGGAAACGATCACGAAAGCGGTCGGATCCACGCGGGAGGCGTCCTTCGTTTGGCGTCGTTTATCCAATGTCAGATCGAGCCGCAGGCCGCGTTGACGCAACTCGTCCACCACCAGCGGCCGCTCCACGAAAACAACTGGATGCCCGGCCAGCGCCAGGCTCCCGCCGATGTACGTTCCAATCGCACCTGCACCGAAGGCCAGCACTTTCACACCTGCACTCCCTGGCTCCAGACGTCAGGACGGTGCACGCCAGGTGCAAGTGACTTCCCATTGAAGTGATTCGACGATTCAGATAGGGCCATGTTTTACTTTGAATTCAGAGATTTCAGATGCGCGTGATCATTGAGCCCTTCGATCGCCCAGCGGTGCCGATACGGATAATAGGTCACGCGCGCAAAGGAGGTATTCTCAAAACGGAATCGCACTCCGGATGGATCCACATGCGGTGCGATGCCGATGATCGCGTTCATCAATTGATTAAGCAGACCGCCATGTGAAACGATCAGGTAATTGCCCGGGGGCCGGCGCACCAGATCATGTAACGCCTGGCCGGCGCGCAGGAACAAAGCCCAATCCCCTTCCCCGCCGCCGATGGAATCATAAGGAGTGGTGTAGGGAGGCTGCGGCAATCTTCTAACTTCCTCGGCGGTCAACCCCTCCATCTCACCAATGTCCCGTTCCATCCAGATGGAATCCAACTGCACTTCTACGCCCAGGTAAGAGGCCACAATCTCAGCCGTTTCTCTCGCGCGCACCAAGGGACTGGTCGTAATCGAATCGAATTTCACACTTTCGGCCTTCCATCTCTCCCCCAGAGCACACGCTTGTAAACGACCCTTTTCCGTGAGCGCGTAATCGGACTGTCCCTGCCAGCGCGATTCGGCATTGCCAATTGATTCACCATGGCGCAAAAATACGAAGGTGTAAACGGGCCTGTCTACAGGTCTCACTTTTGATCCTTCTTAATGAGATAGATTGGCCGACGCTTCACTTCCTGGAAAATATAACCGACATAAACTCCGATGAACCCCAGCAGGATCATCACCACGCCGCCGATCACCAGAGTGACCGACATGAGCGAACTCCACCCTGATACCAATTCCGAGGAACGGCCTGTCAGCCAGAATGAAAGCACATAGATGATCTGCGCAGCCGCCAGGCAGAGCAGGATTCCCCCGAGGGTCATACCCAGGTAAAGCGGCATGAGGGAGAACGAAAAGATGGCGTCCATTGCCAAACGGAACATTTTGCCGAACGAATACTTCGATCTCCCCGCGATGCGGCTGGTCTCGTGATACGGCAGAATGATGCTGCGATATCCCATCCACGAGATCATGCCGCGCAAAAAGCGATGATATTCCGGCATGGACTCCAACGCATCGACCGCCCGACGGTTCATCCCGCGGAAATCAGCCGCGCCCGGCAGGATACGCGTCCCGCTGATGCGGTTGATCAACGTATAAAAACTCGCCGAGGTGACTTGCTTGAAGGAAAAAGATCGATCATCCTCGATTCGCTGAGTCTGGACGATGTCGTAGCCCTGTTCCAGGAGGCTGATGATCTCCGGAATCTTTTCGGCCGGATGCTGCCCATCCCCATCCATCGAAATCACGAACTCCCCGCTTGAGGCATCCAGCCCGGCCGTCAAGGCAGCCTGATGACCAAAGTTACGCGAAAGCTCCAGCACGACGATGCGCTTATCTTTCTGCGCCAACACGGCCAGGGAGTCCGGCGTGCCGTCTTGCGAACCGTCATCCACATAATAGATGGCAAACTGGTACGGCAAAGGGTCAATGATCTGGCAAATATGAGCATAGGTCTGTTCGACAACCCCCGCCTCGTTATAAACCGGGATGACGAGGTCTACGTTCGGCTTGGATTTTTTCGGCGACATAGGCAATTATTTTACCACCCGCCTCGAGGCTGGACGCTGGGCCTGGTTCCGTTATGGAATCCAACATCTCCCGATGTTGGCGCTCAAAGTCTGGAGATGTCGGCACGGCGCCTCAGCGCTGCTTTCGACTCCGTTAAATTAGGTATTCCAAAATGACTTGACACGCCCTCTCGGCTTTCTGTGCATCAAAATGATGGTCGTTGAACAAATTGATCACTTCATCAGCAAGCACTTCGGCCTGCGGACACTGCCCCTCAGCCATGATACCGGCAAGGGAAGCATAATGCGAACTGGCAAACAATCCCGCATCGATAATCGCCTTCAATACTTCGGCTTTGTTTCTTATTCTGATATTGAATCTCCACTGCTGGTATTCGGTCGGTAATTGGATTTCAACAGGTAATCGCGTTGCATAGATTTCATTCAATCGCGTACGGTGAGCCAGTGACAACTTCAGCGCAGATTTGATCTGTCCGCAATACTCGTCCCAGGATGGTGAGTGCGTGTCGGTTCGCAGCCAGTCGCTATCCTGATAGACAAACGGGAGGCGATACTCTACGGCCCGTTTGTAATCCCTCTCGATTTTCTCATGAGCTTGGGAGTCAAATGATAAATGAGTGGCTTCATAGGAAAGACCATCCTTGAGAAGAGCAAAACCGCCAAAACCCAGGTCCACGACCTTGGCGTAGCCGGTGCTGTAAAGTCGTACATCCGCAGGATTTGTTAAATCTGGTTCCAGTTCAGGGATACATAGACAACAGTCATCAATCAAGAGGATCGACTCATCCTGTTGTTTCAGTTCGTTAAGAACTTTGTTTGGCGTGGAAGATTCTCCATAGGTATGTGCATACAACAAGCCACCGAACTTATGCGTCCTGACCTGCAACTCGGCCTGTGCCAAATCCATGTGCAGAGTTTGGGCCGAAATATCCACAAATTCGAAGGAAGTTTTTGCTTTGAGAAAGGTGATCGGTACAATGGGACAAATATTGGCCGGCAACAACCACGGAAGCTTAGCTTCGCGATGCATCAGCAAATTGTAAAGGATGGTCGAAGCGCGCGGCGCCTGAACAATCTGCATGGGCGCCTACACATCCTTGCGGACCAGGACGGTGAAATCATATAAGCCGTAATTCCGCAAGAGGGCGACATTCTTGGAAAAATTACGCTTGCAGTAATCAAAGAAAAACAAAGTCATACTATTCAAACCGCCAGCCTTTTGCTTGAAGAAAATCGAACAGCACACCATACCCACAGTCATAATTGCTCAGAGTAAACGGGAGGGTTGGATCGATAACTTTGACCAACTGTTCAAAATGGATATACCACGCCTCCAGCCCGTTATAGTCCGCGCCTTTGGGTGTCTCGCCGTACACTTCGATCTTTTCGTTGAAGTATTCCCGATATTTTTTGCGGGCATCATCCAGGCTCATTGAGTTTTACCTCTGCCTGAAAAAAATAATCCGCGGCTCTTTTGCCGGTCATGAACATCAAGTCAAGGATGGAAACATGGGTATCAAAAGGAGAATATAACTGCGGATACTCCGGATAGTTGTATTGCATATATTCGAAAGTAATTCCGGCTGTCGCAAACTTTTCAGGTTCCATATAGGACCTGGCCAGGGGGCCACAAATATAATGCGTTGCGCCGACCCGCTGCAGCACATCGATGACACGGTCCGTCTTTTGGCCGCGCAGGTTGGACATTTCGGAAGAACGCATAAAACGCGTGGAGGTAAATCCCAGTTCGCACGCCAGGAGAATGGAAGTGGCGATGGTGAAATCCGCCAGATATTCATCGCGACGCTGATAGATAGACTCTACTAATGGCAGATATTCTCTGGCATAGGGCGCCTTGGAATAAGAAATCGTGATGGACTTGAGATGGTTTTTAGCCCAGGGCCTTGACCAATCGATCCTGACGTCCTTGATCAGTTTTCCTCCCGTCACACCTTTTGTGTGAACTGGAATTGTCAGCCACTTCTGCCCCTGATGTGTCTTGATGATATTGCGATTACGCCAGCCATTCTTATCATATTGAATATCATCATAAAAGACGAACAGATCTGCCCGGCGAATCTGGTCGAAATAGCCGCGCCACGGAATATAAGAGGGTTGCAAAATGACAACGTTCATTTCCCCGCCATTTCCTGAATGATATACGGAGGCCGGTCCATACTGCGATCGAACATGCGGGCTAGATATTCGCCAAAAATACCTAACGCAAAGAGCTGCGCGCCACTGAATAAAGCGATGATAGAGGCCAGAAACGGAAAGCCAGGCAAACTACCGACGCTGAAATAAATCACCAACACATAGACAAAAACGCCGATGCCAAATAAAGTCATGAGAAAACCGATCCAACTTGCCAGGCGCAGTGGCTTGGTGCTGTAACAAATCAAGATCAACAGAGTCATATCCACCAACGAGCGAAAATTGTAGTTTGAGCCATGCGCTTCTTCGATCTCCACCGGCACAGAAGTGAAGCGCGCCGTGCCCCAGGAAAGCAAAACATCCAGGATCACGGCCGGGCTTTGAAAATTCTCGAAAGCGGGTCGCAAATGTGCGCGAAAGACGCGGAACGCTGAAATATTTTTGACGGAGGGAATACCCATGACACTGGCCAGAATGGTTTTGATGCTGGCCGTCAGAAAATTGCGAACCAATCCCTGAGGCAATTTCTTCGGTGCGCCGAATACCACATCGTATCCCTTATCCAGCTCGGCCAACAATACGGGAATTTCCTGCGGGGGATGTTGCAAATCCTGATCCATGGTCACGATCACCTCGTATTGCGCCTGACGCACACCACACAGCGTGGCATTATCCTGACCATAGTTCCGCATCAGCCGAATCCCCCGCACCCACCTAAACTTTTTCGCGAGCCGCTCGATGACCTCCCAACTGCCATCGGGGCTGCCATCATTGATCAGGATGACTTCATATTTATCAGCCAGAGATGGCAAAGTTTTGCTTAAACGCTCAACCAGGGGTTCGATCAGTTTTTCACCCCTATACACGGGAACAACGATGGATAAATTCATACGGAACGCAATTCTACCACCCACCTTATAACCAGACACCGTGTCTGTCCGCCAATATGGACAGCGTACAGACCACCTCGGCCTGTTTCCGTTCCGCGTCCCAATCAAGCTCGTTGCCGAAGACCTCGGCCAGTTCATTAATCGTTGCCCGCGAGACATGACCCAGCATGGCCAGTAGAGAACGTCGCAGCACAAAGTCATCGAGATGACAGATCTTTTCGTGTTGTACCAGGAAAACGAGTTCGCGCCGCGAGTAATCAGGCATGGACTTCAAGATAAAATCGGTTCCGCCGTTCATATAAGTCGCAGTGGCTGCGGCGCGCGTGCCATATCGTTCAAACATTACCCGTAATTTTTTGCGTGTCACGCCCGTCCAGGCAGAGGGACCTCAATCTGGCTCTGCAGTTCTGTTTCGTCGCGCGGATACCCGCGTCCACCACCGATCGGCAAAGCGCGGGTATCCTTCTTACGCGGGAGGTCCAGATACGCAAGCGCTTTATCGGTCACCTGTTCCACGAAGGCGCGATAGGAAGTCCATTTGCCGCCCACGAGGGAATAGATGGGAAAGTACAGGTTCGTCCAATCGCCGCTGAGGACTTCGATGCTATGGTCGCGCGAGATTTGAGAGGTCAACTTTGCGGTGGAATGGGGTAACGGACGAACGCCTGAGAACTGAAAAAGGATATTTTCCCGCGTCAACCTCAGGCTCGGAAAGACCCGCTGGGTCATCTCCAAAAAATAATCGATCTCTTCTTCCGTGCAATAAGCCTCGTCTGGATGTTCCACCGGGATATCCGAAGAGCCGATCAACACATGCTCATGAAATGGAAAGATCAGCACAAAATGTCCATCTTCGTTTTCAAAGAAAAATTCGTGATCGCCGATCGCCTGACGAAGCTCATCATGCTGGATCACAAGATGAGAACCTTTCGTTCCACCGATGAAACGCATGGACAAGCCAAGTTTGCGATTCGCAGAATCGATCCAGGGTCCCGCCGCGTTGATGACCAACCTGGGGCGCACATCATAAGACTCATTGGTTAACTCATCGCGCAGGATAATGAGATTCTCGCTGCCACCCACCATGCTCACATAGTTCAGCGCGCGTGCATTGGAATTGTCAGCTTCAGCACCCAGAATTAATTCCAGGGCCAATCGTTCGGGATGAAGGATCGCACCATCATAGTAGGTGGCCGTATTGATGATTCCCGGATTCAACTGCTTCCATTTCCCAGCGAGTTTTCACGAGATACAAAGCGATGGCGCGGCAGCATCCGCTTGCCACCGCCATAGGTGTCGTACAGCATCAAGCCCAGCTTGATAACCAGCGAACCGCGTTCTGCAGGCCGATCCAACATACCGAAAAATCCAAGCGGTGCCTTGAGCAAGCCTGAGAAACGTTTGAAAATGGGAATGGTGGTGGGAAGGGGCTTGACTAGATGCGGCGCGTTCTGTAATAAACGATTCCGTTCGCTCACCGCTTCGTGTACCAGACGGAACTCCCCATTTTCCAGATAACGAATCCCTCCGTGCGCCATAAGTGAAGAGGCCGCGCTGGCGCCAGAACAAAAATCCTCTTTCTCGACCAGCAATACATCCACGCCGTTCAGCGCCAGATCTCGAAAGACGCCAATGCCGTTGATATCACCGCCAATGATCAGCACGGAGATTTCAGGGTTTGTTTTCAGGGAAGAAAGAATTTCGTTACGATTCATTCACACGTTCCATCACCTGCATTCCATCTTGATAGCAAGCTTTTCCGTAATTGTAAAACAAAAGTCTCCACCAGTTTGGTGGAGACTTATCCATCATTCTTCCTCTTGACGAGTTTTCCTACGAGACGTCGATTTCCGTGGGGCAGGCTTACGGGCTGGCTGTTCCTCCGGCTTTTCGAGGATGATGACTTCCTCCACTTCTTCTATTATTTCCACATCTTCCATCTCTTCATCAACTCGTGGTTCAAACTTAAAGACCCAATGCAGGAGCACGGCGCCCACCGCGCCCAAAAGGGGTCCGACGAAAAAGATCACGTACAGAAAAGGATTTTGATAATCGGGCCGACTGGCGTCAAGAGCAGAGGTGAACAACGCCGGGCCAAACGAACGTGCGGGATTTAAGGAGGCACCCGTCAGGGGCCCACCCGCCAGGATGGCAACCACCAGCGTTAAACCGATGGCGATCCCTGCAAACGGAGTTGCATCTTGCCCGACCGAAGTATGTAGAAAGGCAGTGACCAGAAACAACGTCAGCAAAGCCTCGACGGCCATGGCATAATAAAAAGGATACTTTGTCATATCGGTCAACAGACCTGACGACGCCGCGCCCGCAAAGGCATTTTCATTCAAAACAACGATAATCGTGCGCAGCACAATTGCCGCAAGAACTCCCCCGGCGAACTGAGCGACCCAATAGACCAAGGCATCGATCCACTTCACGTTACCATTGAGCGCCAGACCCAGCGTCACCGCAGGGTTGATATGTGTTCCGGAGATATTTCCATACATATACAGAAAGGCCATCAAAGTCAATCCATGTGCCAGGGCAATCCCCAACAGGCCAAGGGTCTGACCATAAATTCCCGCCGCAGAGCCCACAAACACCAGGGCAAAGGTGCCAACAAATTCAGCCACGAACACTTTGTAATTGAACATACATCCTCCATTTGAGTTGAGTGCAAGACGTACAACCCCACCGGGCACTACGCGCTACGACCACTGACGCCCGCCTGCCAGGAAAGATTTTCCAGTCATGGACTTTTTTCCCGCGGGCTGTACTTCATCGAGAATGAGAAGTCCGCCGCGCGTGCCGACCGCAGGCCGATCCTGATAAACCAACCTCTGCCCCACTGATGCCTCTCCCGTTTCCACATGCGCGCGATGAACTTTGAGCAAGGTCCCATCAAAATCCATGAACGCGCCGGGCCATGGATTGAAGGCGCGCACACGTCGCTCGAGTTCATGCACTTCTCCCGTAAAGTCGAGTCGACCTGCCTCTTTTTTAACATGGGCGCCTGGGTCACACCTTCCTCCGGTTGAGGCACGGGTTGGAGCTGGCCGGATAAGTATTTGGGAAGCGTCTCGCTGAGCAGATCCGCTCCCAGATGAGAAAGCGTTTCGGTCACGGAACCAGCCGTATCTTCCCGCGTGAGGCGAATCGATCGCTGAGACAGCATCGGCCCCGTGTCGAGGCCCACGTCCATCTTCATGATCGTTACGCCGGTCTCCTCATCCCCATCCAGAAGCGCGGCGTTGATCGGCGCGGCGCCGCGCCAGCGCGGCAGCAGGGAAGCATGCACGTTGATACATCCGGCGCGCGGCAAAGCCAATACATCCTTCCTGAGAATTTGTCCAAAAGCCGCGACCACGATCAAGTCGGGCCCCCAGGTATGCAGTTGTTCCAACGCTTCAGGCAGACGCAATTTTTCAGGTTGAATCACAGGCAGATCGAGTTCCTGTGCGAGGAGTTTGACCGGCGGAGCTTTGAGGACCCGCCCACGCCCCGAAGCACGATCGGGCTGCGTGACCACACCGACGACCTGATGCGCAGCTGCCAAGGCGCGCAAACTTGGCAACGCAAAACCTGGAGATCCCATAAAGACAATTCTTGCACTGAGCGTAGCGAACGTGTTTGCCACGCAGTCATTTTACCAGTAAGGAGGGCAAACTTTCATTCGTTGATGGGCGTTTATCGGGGAATTTAGTTGATTTTTGTCATGATTAGTTGTACAATAGCGAAAATCCAAACTCAGATTTTCCCCGGAGGAACTCATGACTCAAGAACCTATGTCGCCTGATATCACCAGCGATGATAAACTGTGGGCTTTGCTGGCGTACATTTTTACGCCGCTGATACCGATCATTATTTTGTTGATGGAAGACAAGAAGAATCGTCCATTCATCCGGGCCCACAATGCCCAAGCCTTGGCGTGGGGTGTTGTTTTCTATATTATTGTAACCATAACCAGCTTTTTTTTGATTGGCTTATGCATTTGGCCGATTGGCCTTATTCTGCAAATCTACTGGGGCGTTCAAGCCAACCAAGGGAAGTATGTTTAACATTCCAGTGTTAACAGATTTCGTCAAGAATCAGGGTTGGGCGTAGTATAGGTTCCTCTCAACAAATCAAAGACCTGCCTTGCGGCGGGTCTTTTGTTATTAATTCGCGAATTCTTGGTCGCGCCCGAAAATTTGTTGTAGAATATGAATATCATAACCTTGAGTTCTGGAGGAAAGCATGGATATCGGAAGGTCATTTGGCTTCCCGTTCGAAGATAAAGAATGGATCAGTAAATTGGGCTTGGGCGTGGTGATCACACTCGTGCCCATTTTGAATTTTGCCTGGTCCGGGTATATGGTGGGGATCATCCGCAATGTTATGAACAACGCCACAGAACCTCTCCCCACATGGGATGATCTGGGCAAGAAATTCACGGACGGCTTGATTCTCTTTGCCGCGGGGCTGATCTACGCCCTGCCCGCACTGATCCTGATATGCCTGCCTCTCAGTGTGATCGCCTTCTCGGGCGTCCTCTCTGGGAACCAGAATCTGGAGGATGCCGCCCGCTCCATCGCTGGTGCAGGCAGTGTGCTGTTGCTCTGTCTGGTGGGCCTCGTCATCCTGTATGCCATTGCCTTGTCGGTGATTTATCCAGCTATTCTGGTCATGTTCACGCGTGAAGGAACCTTTGCCTCCTGCTTCAAGTTCCGCGAGGTATTTGATTTGATCAGCAAAAACTCGGCGCCCTTCCTGACTGCCTGGGGGGTGAGCCTGCTGACCAGCCTGGGTGTGGGCCTCGTAGTAGGACTCGTCAACGCGGTCGTGGGATGGATTCCCTGTATCGGGTGGATCACTGGCCTCGCCTTGTCGCTTGGTTCCAGCGTCTACATCACCGCTGTCTATGCTCACCTGTTTGGCCAGTTTGGGATGATCGCTTTCGGGCAAAATCAACTGAGCGTTTCCTAGTTTTCTGACTTATGCCCTTCAAGTCAATGGATGGAACAGCCAAACGGTGCTGCAACTGAGGATAAAGGACTCATATACCACATCGCCGTACTGTTCAATCCATTGTCCGGAGAACCTTGCAGAAAAAAATATTTCGACCGCAAACCCTCAAGCTAAAAGATGTGGAGGCGTTGCCCATCCTGCGAAGCGGGTTTGCTCTGATATGTTTAATCATCGCCTGGGTTTTGTTAACCGAATTGATTGCGCGCACACAGTTGGGATACTCTTTGCCGCCTCCAAGTGTGGGCGCTGACTCTTTTGAATTTGATATCAAGGTATATTATCTCGAACAAAGCATCCGTCAGCGCGGCGGACTGGATTGTCTGATCGTTGGGGATTCCATGGCAAATGACGGCCCGGATCCCAAACTGATTGAAGGAGCCTATCACACGGAAACCGGCTCTCCGCTGCATTGCTTCAATTTCGGCATGCCCGCTTTGACGCTGGACGCCTCCGGTCCACTCGCTGCGGCGTTGAACAACCGATTTCATCCGCGGCTGCTCATTTTTATTTTGTCGGCTCGCGATTTTGGCGCGGCCTATGGCACGGCCTTTCGTCATGTGGCCCTCTCCGATTGGACTCAACAGAACCTCGGAAATAGATCCTTGCGCGGCTGGGCTGTCAACTCGTTCTACGGCTATCGTTATGCGCTTTTTCTTCAGTACTGGTTGAATCCATTAAATCGCAAAAGTTTTGTAAACGCCTGGGACGATATAACACGGCAAGGCTTCACGCCACTTTATGGTTATGGAAGGAAGTTCGACATCACCGAATCCCGGCGAGGTTTTCGGATCACAGATCCGGCTATTCAAAACGGCTTGAACCAGCTCCTGCAATTAAGACGTGATGGTGCCAATCTACTCGTCGTCGATGCCCCACTCAGACCCGATTACTATGAAGCCTCCCGCGCTAAAGTTTTCGAGCCATACATCGAATCCATGCAGAGCACATTTGGCGGGCCTGGAATTCCCTTTTGGCTGACCAGAGATCTATCCATGAGCATTCCGTCTGATGCCTGGTACGATGTGCAGCACTTAAATGAAAAAGGCGTTCCCACCATGAGTGCATGGCTGGGAAAACAGCTGTCTGAGAATTATCCCCCAGATTTTTTCAAATGAAGCCGATTGAAATCGTCTCTGGCGATTTTTTTATTCTCACTCTCGTGGCAGTTACCATTTATTATCTCCTCTCGCCGCGCGCACAGACGATCTGGTTGCTGCTGGTTTCCTGGTTCTTCTATGCTTCGTGGAGCTGGTCTTATCTTGCGATTCTGTTGAGTTCCACGATTCTGAACTTTATTTTGGCGCGTCACATCGAAAGGAGAAAATCGCGCTCCTTATTCCTGGCCGGCATAATCATCAATGCCGGTTCGCTCATTTCGCTCAAGCTGCTGACCAGTCCATACGGGGCAAACATCCTGGGGCGGGCAAACGAGAGTACACTGACGGCAGTCCTGCTGCCTATCGGATTTTCTTTTTATGTGCTCCAGATCCTCTCCTACCTGACGGACGTTTATCGCGGCCAGATTCAAGCAGAGGAAGATTTCCTCCATTTTTCTCTGTATTTGGCATATTTTCCAAAGATGCTTGCCGGGCCCATCGAACGGGCGAAGAGCTTTTTGCCCCAGTTAAAACATGAACGTACAGTTGACAGGAATACCCTGGAACAGGGTTGCTATCTCATCCTGTTGGGCCTCCTGAGAAAGATTGTCATAGCAGATCATCTGTCCAAAATACAGCCCTCCGATATTTTCTCTGTGCCGGAGAATTACACTTCGCTGGAGCGCTTCATTTGGTTACTCATTTTTGCTTTTATTCTCTATAACGACTTTGCCGGCTACACATCCATCGTCAGAGGGATAAGTTGTCTGTTTGGTATTCAACTTTCCCCAAATTTTCGACAGCCTTTCCTGGCACGTTCTTTCAGCGATTTTTGGGCGCGCTGGCATATTACCTTATCTGAATGGTTGAGAGACTACATCTTTTATCCCGCGCGCCGCTGGGGCATGTTGCCTCCTCGACGTGGCTGGATCGCCCTGGTCCTTCCGCCCATGCTCACCATGCTGGTGAGTGGATTCTGGCATGGAGCTTCATTGGCACTTCTTTTTTGGGGCTTTTTGCACGGGGCGTATCTGGTGCTTGAACAATTGTTACAACAATATAAGTTGCTTCCAAAGGCCGGACTGAAAGCGCGCCTTTATGGCCTTTTCGTATTTATTTCGATCACGCTTGCCTGGATTCCTTTTAACACGCCCAGCGTGCGCTCCGCCGGGCGTTACCTTATCAGTTTATTACCGCCCTATTCTGCTTCATTCAATTTGTTGATTCTGCCAGACCTTCTGCTTGTTTTTTTCTCGCTCTGGCTGGATTGGCAGGAACAACACCATAGAGATTTATCCTTCCCCAGACAATGGTCGGTCGCCAGACAATCATGGAGCGTAGCAATTGCCATCATTCTATTTTTCTTCTTCACCGGCACTAGCAACGATCTTTCCCGTTTTGTCTATCAATTTTTCTAGAAACTCGCCGTCCCCTTCTTTCTCAATCGAAAATCTGCAACCTCTCTCCTGAAGCGGCGTATAAAAAAGTGAGATTATCACTTTGCAGCGCGCTGCCATTTAGGAGAACGTCATGAATACACAATTCGCAAATCAACAAAAACCTGCCTTGATCAACGTGATCGCCTGGACGACACTCGCCAGCGGCATAGTTAATCTATTCTGGGGACTGGGCCTCTCGCTGACTGTCCTGCTGACGCTCGTCGGCATCGTCTGCACTCCGTTCACCATTCTGCCGACTGTTTTGGGCATCTTTGAGATCATCTATGCGGCGAAACTGTTTAGCAACCCACCTCAGACCGTCAAGCCGTCGACCAATCTTGCCGTTATCGAAGTTGCCTGTATTTTGACAGGGAATGTTTTTTCCACGGTCGTTGGTGTTCTGGCACTGGTCTTCTATAACGATCTGGCAGTCAAGGATTATTTTGCCAAACTAAATGGGATCTTCGTTTCGGCAACACCTGCCCTTCCTGAAACGCCCACATCCTTGCTGCAGTCCTGACTTGCCAAGCAAACTCGACAAAATTAGAACAGAAAAGCAATCACTCCGGGGTCCTGCCACTGGCTGAACCTCGGAGTTCTGTTTGAAATCAGGGATATTTATCCTCTTAGACTCTCATCCCCCACACTCATACAATGTAACTGTTACAAATTAACGGGCAACAGGGAAGAGACCCCGCGTACTCACGGGGCGCCGAAGGTGCAAGTCTGGGATTTGGCGAAACCAGATGAAACTCTCAGGCAAAAGGACCCTGTTCTCGAACGAACTCTGGAAAATCCTGCAAAGGATACCGAAGGTGTAAGCGTTCTTCGTTGGTTGAGTAGTAGCGCTGTAAACTGCCATGTATCGAAACCAACGAAGAACAGCAATCTCTCAGGTCCAATACAGAGGCGCACGATAAATTCCGTGCGCCTTTTTAATTCGCCACACACAACTTCCAAAGGAGACAGCACTCATGAATGCCCCGGCCAATTTGAAATACACCAAGTCTGATGAATGGTTCGATCCTGAAAGCGGTAAGGCAGGGATCAGTGACTTCGCCCAATCCCAGCTTTCCGACATCGTCTTCGTTGAACTCCTGGTGGATGAAGGCGATGAGATCGAAGCCGGTAAAGCCATCGCTTCGGTCGAGTCGGTGAAGGCTTCCGCAGAAATCTATGCACCCGCCAGCGGAAAAGTTTCCGCGGTCAACAAGGGACTAGCCGACAAGCCTGAGACGCTCAACTCCGATCCCTACGGCGAAGCGTGGATGATCCAGCTCGAAGGCGGCGCGGCCGGTGACCTAATGGATACCGCGGCGTATGAGAAGTATTGCCAAGAACGAGAACACTAATCTTATGTCGTTGCGAGCAACCCCCGGTCGAGTAGTCGCGCCGTACGCGCCACGTATCGAGACCACGGGAGCGAAGCAATCTCAAGTAACCTTCAAACATGAGATTGCCACTCCTCGCAATGACGGAAGTGAGTTTAAATGACCTACATCCCCATCTCCCCCAAAGAACGCGATGCGATGCTGGAAACTATCGGCGTCAAGTCACTGGATGACTTGTTCAAAGATGTACCCACCGAACATCGCTTTCCGAATTTGAATCTTCCCCCCGCGCTGACCGAAATGGAAGCGATGGATGAACTCTCAGATCTTGCGCAGGCCAACGAAAACGTACGCACTGACCTGATCTCCTTCCTCGGTGCGGGCATGTACAACCACTACATCCCATCCGTCGTTGATCACATTCTGCGCCGCGGCGAATTCTATACGGCCTATACTCCCTACCAGCCTGAAATATCACAAGGCACACTGCAAGCCATCTTTGAATATCAATCGTTGATGACTGCTCTCACTGGCATGGATGTATCCAACGCATCACACTACGATGGCGCGACTGCCACGGCCGAAGCCGTTAATCTTGCGTATGCCCAATTCCGCGGTAAACGCAGGAAGGTGATTGTCTCTCCCACTTTGCATCCACAATATCGTGAAGTGATTCGCACGTACACACAGGGCATGGAACTTGAAGTGGCGGGTGATGATACCAACGCCGATCTCAATTCAAATCCTAACGACCTCATCAATCTTGTAGATGACAACACCTGTATCGTCATCGTGCAATACCCCGATTTCTTCGGGCGTGTCTACGATTACACCAAACTCATTGACGAAGTCCACGCAAAAGGCGCGCTCGTCTGCATTGTTGCGAATCCCACAGCACTGGCCATGTTCAAGACTCCCGGCTCGATGGGCGCGGACGTTGTCGTCGGCGATGGGCAGCCGCTGGGCATCCCGATGTGGTACGGTGGGCCAAGCGTCGGCTTTTTCACGACGCGGAAAAATATGGTTCATAAGATGGCTGGGCGTCTCGTCGGCGAAACAGTTGATAATCGTGGGCAACGCGCTTACGTCCTCACGCTCACCGCGCGAGCAGCACATCAAACGTGAACGTGCCACTTCCAACATCTGCACCAATCAAGGTCTGATCGCGCTCGGCACAGCCGTCTATCTTTCGGTGCTTGGCAAGAAGGGACTGCGGCAGGTCGCGAATCTTTGCTATCAAAAGGCGCATTATGCCGCGCAGGAACTCAGCAAGATCGATGGCATGGGTCTATGTTTCACCGAGCCGTTCTTCCATGAGTTTGCGTTGTGCGTCAATCGCCCCGTCGATGAAGTCAACGCGCATTTGCTCGAGCACGGCATCATCGGGGGATACGATCTTGGTCAGGATTATCCTGCGCTCAAGGATCACATGCTGATCGCGGTGACCGAGATGAACACGAAGGAAGATATTGATACGCTCGTGGAAGTGTTATCGGAGGTGGATCATGATTAAAGACGCTTCGACTTCGGAACAGACGAACACTGTTTCTCCGCTCAGCGCGACAGAGGTGAAGATCGTCGAGCCGACCATCTTCGACCTATCTTCCCCAGGGCGGACTGGCGTGACGATGCCCGCTTCAGACGTCCCCGAAACTGCCCTGCCTCCCGAAGCGTTGCTACGCTCAGACCTGCCTTTGCCCGAACTCGCCGAAGTGGACGTGGTGCGTCATTACATGCATCTCTCTTCCTTCAACTACGGCGTGGACAGCGGCTTCTATCCGCTGGGTTCATGCACGATGAAGTACAACCCGAAGATCAACGAAGATACATGCCGCTTGCCTGGCTTCCTGTTCACACATCCATTGCAGCCTGTCGAAACCGTGCAAGGCAACCTGGCATTGATGTATCAACTGCAGGAATGGTTGAACGAGATTGCCGGCTTCGCGGCAGTGACGTTACAACCCGCGGCGGGGGCACACGGAGAATTCACAGGCGTGCTCATTATGCGTGCGTATCACAAATCACGCGGCGATGATAAACGTAAGAAGATGCTCATCCCCGATGCCGCACATGGAACCAATCCTGCTTCGGTGGGCATGATGGGCTTGCAGGTTGTGCAAGTCCCATCCGATGAACGCGGCAACGTTGACCTGAAAGCCCTCGAAGCCGCCTGTGACGATACCGTCGTCGGCATGATGCTTACCAATCCAAATACGCTTGGCCTGTTCGATGAACACATCGAGAAAGTCATCGAACTCGTTCACGGTTGCGGCGGCTTGATGTACGGTGATGGCGCCAACTTCAACGCCCTACTCGGCATCGTCCGACCCGGTGACCTGGGCTTCGACGTGATGCACTTCAATCTGCACAAAACGTTTGCTGTTCCGCACGGGGGCGGTGGACCAGGTTCAGGTCCAGTCGGAGTCGCCGCGCATCTGGCGGACTTCCTCCCCGAGCCGTTGGTCGGCATCGTCGAAGAGGCGGAAGATGACATTCCTCCACTTTATGGATTCGTCAAACCTGCCAGGACAATCGGTCGCATGAAAGCCTTCCACGGACATTTCGGCGGCGGTCTGGTGCGCGCCTTTACCTACATCGCCATGCACGGACCTGATGGTCTCAAGGATATTTCGCAGTATGCGGTGTTGAACGCCAATTATTTGCAGGCCAAGCTGCGCGATACCTATAAGGTTCCCTTCGACCGCATCTGCATGCATGAGTTCGTCGCCGAGGGTAGATTTGAAGGAAGCGATGTTCGCGCATTGGATATCGCCAAGCGCCTGATGGATTACAACTTCCATCCACCCACAAACTACTTCCCGCTCATCGTACACGAAGCGCTGATGATCGAGCCAACCGAAACCGAAAACAAGGACACGCTCGATGCCTTCACCGAGGCGCTGATCAAGATTGCCATGGAAGCCAAAACCCAACCCGACCTGCTCCATAACGCCCCCAGCACCACGAAATTTGGTCGCATGGACGAGGTCAAGGCGGCGAGAGAGTTGGTGTTATGCTGTTGGTTGCCCGAAGGATATGATTTGGAAGGGTAAAAGTAAACAGTAATCGCTGAACAATAAAGAAAGCCTTGGAGCGCAAATGTTCCAAGGTTTTTTGTTTGCTGTATAATTATTTACATGACCGCGAAAGACATCCGTTGGGTTCAGAGATTTTAATCATTTTGCCAAAGCCTTATCCCAACTGAAAGAAGCAGTTGAGTTGGCACAGAAGCCTCAGCTCTCAAAACTTGAAGAGCAAGGGCTGATTCAGGCATTCGAATTTACTCATGAATTGGCATGGAATATATTAAAGGACTTTTTGGAAGAACGCGGCGTTTAGGATTTATATGGATCAAGAGATACAACGCGTGAAGCCTTCAAAACGGGGCTGATAGAGAATGGCGAAGCGTGGATGAACATGATTCAAAGCCGCAACCTGACTTCGCACACTTATGAAGAAAGCACAGCCAGACAAATCGTTTCCGCCATTCGTAAAACCTACCATGCGGAATTCGAAGCACTTCGCGTTAAATTTGAGGGATTGAAAAAAGGGGCCGGAGCATGAAATACGGTCTCTCAGAATCCACTATCCAGAAGATATGTGTTGTTCTCAGTCACTACCCTCAGGTGGAAAAGGCAATTCTTTATGGCTCACGAGCCAAAGGCAATTACAAAAACGGTTCCGACATTGACCTGACCCTCTACGGCGGAAATGACCTGACAATGCATGTTCTCTACAAGATTATGACCACGATTGACGATTTACTGCTCCCCTATACCATTGACCTTTCCATTTATGACACAATCAGCGACCCCGATGTGATTGAGCATATTCCACGCGTCGGCGTCACATTTTATGACAAGAACGAGACAATCCCTGAATTGGCAGGGATGTGAAAGCGGCGAGAGAGTTGGTGTTGCCGAAGGCGCTGGTTTCCTAAAGGATACGATCTAAGCACATAACAATTTATGGAGAGTTATGTATGTCGAACGAAAAATTTTCCATTATTCGAGGTCCTCTAAAGTTTTTAGGTTTGTCTGATGAAGCAATCGATAAAACGATCGATTTCATTTCCGATTTGCTTTTCGAAAAAGACGAGAAGTCATCCAAAATCGAATATCCGTATCATTTGGTTGATGAATTCATTACCGCCGCTGAACTCAATTTCTTTTTCAATCTCAAGACAGCCATTGGGGATTCGGCTCAGATTTTTTCAAAAGTAAAACTCAGCGATTTGTTTTACGCTAAAACTGGTGATTTTGGAAAGAATCGCACATACACAAACAAAATTGACCGCAAACACGTTGACTTTCTATTGTGCGATCCGAAAACCCTAAAACCAATTCTCGGTATTGAACTCGACGACAAAAGCCACCAACGCGCTGACCGACAGGAGCGCGATGATTTTGTCAATCATGTTTTTGAAGCTACAAAATTACCATTGATGCATATGTCGGTGCAAAGAAGCTATTCTCAAAGTGAATTGAAGTCTAAATTGTCAGCTTATTTATCGGACAAACAATTTGTCAACAAACAACCTGAGCCAGTTCAAGAATCTTCGCCACGTTGCCCCAAATGTGGAAGTGAAATGAAATTGAGAACCGCTAAACAAGGAGAACGTAAAGGTAAAAATTTTTGGGGATGCACGAAATATCCCAAGCTGATGGGATTGTAAATATCGACAACTGACCGAATGGGACTATGCTTTTTAATTCGGTCGCATGGACGAGGTCAAAGCCGCGAGAGAGTTGGTGTCGTATTCGTTTCGCCAAGCTCAACGCGAGGCTGGTTATCTGAAGGATATGCTATGAACGCGTAACCGTTTTGGTAGGGTGGATAAATCTCTGCCAAATAAAAAGCAACAGAAATAATGTATGGGGTTTTTTGAAAAGGAATCCAGATGCTATAATTTTGACAAAGATTCGTAACGCGCGTTTCAAAAGGTGTTGAGATGAACAAGAACATTACTCAAAAGAAACAGTTTAAGTTACGAGAAGATTGGGAAGAGTTTTTTGCTGAGTTTGCCGGCGAAAGCGACAGAGCGGCAGCCGTCTTAAGTGCAGCCTATATAGATGAATTGCTGAAGAATTTAATAACCAACTTTTTAGTAGATGACAACAAGGCTGTCGAGAAATTAATAGACCCCCAATAAGCTCCGCACGCACCCCTAGGTACATTTTCAGCCAGGATCACGGCGGCTTATTGCCTTGGGCTTATGGATAAAGTTCAATACAATAATCTAAATACAATAAGACAAATTCGAAATCTTTTCGCGCATAGCTTGCACGGTATAACGTTCAAAAGTGTAGCCGTTGATAAAGAGGTCAAGAAACTCAGAACCCATCAGCTAGCAAGTATAGTAAAAGATACTCGTAACGAATTTATCCTAACTGTGGCGATTCTCTCAACCGATATTGAAATCCAAACTCAAGAGATCAGTATCCATCAGCGTTCCGTACCAACCTATTACAACATTAGCAGTGAATAATATGTAAAACAAATTCATGAGCAAAAAACTGACAAAAATTCTTTAACCCTTCACCCTCCTCGCAGGCACATAGACGGGCGAAGGGCGCGGACAATATTTGAGACCGCGGCAATTTTTTTTGCTGTAAAATCAAAGCATGAAAAAAGAAATCCTCAGCCAACGAGATAACACCCTTATTCGGCGGATGATTCTGGAGCCGGGAGAAGTCATGCCGTGGCATACTGATGTTTGTACTCGCTATTCGGTGGTCATTCGCGGGGATGTGTTGGGCATCGAGTTTCGCGATACATGCAACATTGAGAGAATCCCTGTCCAGGCTGGAATGGCGGATTGGGACGAACCGGAGCCAAAAGTGCATCGCGGTGTCAATATTGGCTCGGTCACGTATGAGGAGGTGGTCGTTTTTTTCCTGGAATCTCCCGATCAGGAGCCTCAGCCCGAACCTGCCTAGTTCGAGCGTTCGGCAGGCAAAGTCTTTTGAGGTTCTTTTCATATCATCAATTCATGAACAAACCATCAAATATTAGTTCTCCATTATTTGATCTCCTCGCAGGCACATGGACCGGCGAAGGACGCGGGGGATTTCCCACGGTAACGTCCTTCGATTACCGCGAAACACTGGCATTCACGCGCCGCGATGAGAAAACTTTGGCATATGAACAACGTGCGCAAAAGCGTTACAATGGTCAAACCGAGTGGCTCATGTCCCATTGGGAGAATGGATTCATCCGCATCCTTGAAAATGGCGAGTTGGAATTAATTAACGCGCAGATGGGACGCAGTGAGGTATTGACTGGCACGATTGAATCGAACGGTTCCTCTTTCAAAATCCATTTTGTGAGCAAGACGATCACGAATGACCCGCGCATGGTCTCGTCCGCGCGCAGGTTTGAGTTGGAGGGAGATACTCTCTGCTACGAGATGCAAATGCAGACGTCCACAGTAAATCAGATGACACAACATCTAAGAATTGCGCTGCAAAGGGTAAAGACTTCGTAAACCAACAGCCAGGGAAATGGTCTCATAATCACAGCAATCAAAGAGCTCAACATGAAACGATACGGTGACAATCTACCTTCCAGCCGCACGGAAGAAACTGAAAACAAAAGCTGCCAGGACCAATACATGCCCGCGGGATGCGCCGTCAGGCAAGACATGGTGGCGTTCATAATGCCTATGGATGTTCCAAACAACCGCAAGGCTTCGAACATCTTTTCATTTTTCAGGTTTGGGCAAAAGAAGATCAAAGAGAATCGCGGCTGAGTAAAGTTCGATATCAGTCAAAATACTTACGGTCCAATTTTAGGCTTCCGAAGCGCCAACGAGCGGCGAAACTTCGGAAGCCTTTTTTCCTTAATTTCCCTGTTATGATTCCACTCCCTCCTGGCACTTACCACTGTGCGCACCACATCCCAGGAGACGCCTCATTCTTTTATGAATATTCCCAACTACCCGTCCATGGACGATGCCAGTCTGGCGCGTCTCGCCCGCTCTGAGCCGGAGGCCTTCGCCGAGCTGTATCGTCGTCACGTCGCCAGCGTCTTTCGCTATCACCTGGCGCATACGGCAAACGAAAAGGATGCCGAGGACCTGACCTCGCAAACCTTCATGGCCGCCTTGGAGGGCATCAAGTCCTATCGTGGGACGGCGCCCTACCTCACGTGGATACTGGGAATCGCTTTCAGACTACGCGCCAGATTTTTCCGCGGGAACAAGCCTGAGGTCTCGTTGGAAGCGGCGCTTCACGTCCCAACCCCGAACCTGCCCACCGACAAATCAGCCTTTCAGCGCCTCGAGCAGGCACAGATCATCAGCACCATCCAGCAACTCAGCCGCGACCGCGGAGAAGCGCTCATCCTATGTTTCTTCAGCGGACTCAGCTTTCGTGAAGCGGGACAGGTGCTCCGCAAAAGTGAAGCGGCTGTCAGAATGCTGGTTTCGCGCGGACTACAAGATCTACGTACTCGAACATCGATCGCAATGGATGTGGACTATGAATAAAGACTTGCTGAATCAATTGCAGGCGGAGCAACAGCCCGCCGCCTCAAAACTATATTCCGCTGCTGAACAGATGAAGGTGCCACAAAACTTTCAATGGAAATTGGAGTCTCAATTAATGGAAGCCTATCAAAAACCGAAGCCGGCAAAAGGCTCGTATACAAAAATCATCAGCGTAATAGGCTGGGCGATCGTGGCAGTGAGCGCAATCTTCTTCTTGAACTGGATAGTGAGTTCACTCAGACTTGAGCAACCACCTGTCCCGGGGAGTACGCCAAATATTGAAAAGACATTCGCAGAGGAAGTAAAAGCAGGAAATATCTGCGGTGGGCCGCTGGCGATCGAACATAATTATGCAGTATCGTTGAGCAACCAGGATAAGACCGGTTTTATCACGCTCGACGAAGAAAAAAATATCGGCGAACTGCGTTCGTTTGCATGGTCACTGGATGGTGAACATTTGGCGATCATCGGCAATACCACTGGAAGTGGCAATATTTATCTGACCGACTTAAGCAATGCTCAACTCACGCCTGTGCTTTCGAATTCCGAATTGCCTTACCTGATGGAAGTCTCCTGGTCACGAGACGGGAAGCAACTGCTCACCTGGTCAGTGCAAGACAATACGGTTGTGTATCTGATGAACCTGCATGGAACCGGGCTGCGCGAGATAAAACTTGGCATGTATATCTCTTCAATTCCACAGTTTGCACCGGATAATAAAAACATTCTTTTTTATGGAGCAGACTTTTCCCAAGCAGGTCTCTTCGAAGCTGAGTTTAAGTGATACAGAAATTCGTACGATCGATGATCTGGTCGAAGATGATAGCTTTGCAGTCTCACCTGATGGCGCATATCTGGCCTACTTTGAAATCGATCGAGAATTAGGGGAAGCTCGCCTTGTGGCCGAAGAATTCGCTTCGGGCAACAAAACTACACTCGCGACCTTGACCATCCCCAAGGGATCAAGCTCGTCCATCCCGAATATTGCAAACCTGACCTGGTCAGCGGATGGAAAAACCCTAGCCTTTGAATTCGGGCGCAGCGCGGATACCAGCGCGATATATCTTGCGCACATGGATGGAAGTGAGTTGGTCCAGGCCGTCGACGCCGCCCACGCCCCCACCATTTCTTCGGATGGACACTGCCTGGCCCACATCAGCCATAAACAAGTGTTTCTAATGGATCTGACGGCTGTTACATCTTCAGGGACATCCAAACCTTTGTTATTGGGTGATCTGCCAACCGGGCGTTCCAATGCAGATTACCGTCTCGACAAATTGCAGTGGAGGCCGTAATTACAGACTTCCGAGTTCTTTAAGAACTCGGAAGTCTAGGGGCAAAGCGCGATACAATCCATCCCTGAAAACCAAACAGGAAAACATCATCATGCGCCGCACCTTTCATCGAGATCGCTTCACCTGGCTGGCGTATCTAGCGCTGGCATGCTACGGTTATTTTCTCAACGTACTGGGCCCCATCACACCCTTCCTGAAAGAAGAACTTCAACTCAACTATACCCTCAGCGGCTTTCACTTTACCGCTTTTGCCATCGGTATTCTGCTCATTGGTCTGGGCGGGCATCTGTTGATTTAACGCATTGGCACTTCGCGCTCGCTCTGGCTGGGGTTGAGCGGCATGAGCTTCAGCGCCTTACTTTTGTTGGCTGGTCGGAATCCGATCGTCACCATCGGCGCCTCATTCCTGATGGGATTGGTTGGTTCCCTGATCCTTGCCATCATCCCAGCCGCGCTCTCCGAACAGCACGGTCAATTCAAAGCGGTCGCGCTTTCAGAAGCGAACGTGATCGCCTCGCTGTTCGCCACCGCCGCGCCGCTGCTGGTGGGATGGTTTGCGTGGTCTCTTGGGAATTGGCGCTGGGCTTTGGGAACGATGGCTTTTATACCCCTCTTGCTCTATCTGATTTTCAGCAAGGATTCTGCACCCGTCGCCGCTCCTTCTCCGACCGATGAATTGATTCAGAACAAACGGCCACTTCCCCTGCTCTTCTGGGTTTACTGGCTGGCCATCGTCCTGGGCGTTTCTGTGGAATTCTGTATGGTCTTCTGGAGCGCGAACTACATGGAACAGGTGCTGATCATGCCCAAGGCAGAGGCGGCACAGGCGGTCAGTTTTTTTCTGGCGGCCATGATCGTGGGAAGACTCCTTGGCAGTCGTCTCGTCCAACGTTTTAGCACTCGGTCTGTGATCATTGTCTCAATCATCGTTGCAGGGATTGGCTTCCTGCTCTTCTGGCGAACACAGGTTATCTGGCTTGGCTTAAGCGGACTCTTCCTCACGGGTCTGGGTGTTGCCAATTTATATCCTTTGATTCTTTCGTTGGCGATTGACGCGTCCAATGGCAACACTATCCAGGCCGGTGCGCGCGCCACGCTTGCCTCCGGCACCGCGATCCTGGCGCTGCCCCTGGCTCTCGGTAGATTGGCCGATGGGGTTGGCATCCGCGCAGCTTATGGTATCGTAGTGCTGTTGCTGGTCAGTATTTTCCTCATCAGCCAGTTCGCCGGACGAAACTCTTCGACTTGATAAAATACAGAGTGCCGCATAATTCGCCAAACCTCAAGTTTTGATAGCGGCCTACAAAACGGTGAAAAGAGTTTAGTTACGCATGTGAAACATACGTGATATAAGCGGCAACTCAACCTGTAACAACATAGCTATCATCCTGGTTCGCACGAGTTGTGAATACTTTTGGAGGAACCTATGCGAGCATTGATCTTTGACTTGGACGGCACGCTCGTCGATACGGTGTATGCCCACATCTTCGCCTGGCAGAAAGCCCTCGCTGAGGCGGGGATGGCGATCGATGGCTGGCGCATCCACCGTCGGATTGGGATGAGCGGCGGACTCTTTACGCGAGCCGTTGCCCGTGAATTGGGACGCGGCCTCAGCCCTGAGGAAGAGGAGACGCTGCAAGGACGACACGGGGAGCTATTCTCTCAACTCCTGCCGGATCGCCGTCCCCTGCCCGGCGCTGTGGAATTGATCAAATTCCTTTACGAAAAAGATATTCTGTTTGGGATCGCCACCTCCGGTCGTCGCCCGGAGATCAATTCATCCCTCGACGTACTTGGCATTCACGGAGGCACCGTCATTGTGGAACGCGGCAACGTTGCGCGCGCCAAACCGGAGCCTGATCTTTTCCTGGCATGCCAGCAAAGAATGGGCATCGGGGTGAACGATTGTTATATCGTCGGCGACGCGGTATGGGATTTATTGGCAGCGCGGCGGGCAGGCATGCTGAGCATCGGCTTATTGAGCGGCGGCTATGGAGAAGATGAATTGAGTTGCGCCGGTGCCTTCCGCGTGTATCGAGATCCGGCGGAGCTGCATCGCTCGCTGGATGAACTCGGTCTATTGCCATAAACATATTAACGGTTCACGTAAGGAGTTCCCATGTCTCGACGTTCCATCCTCTCCATCGACAGTGGTGGCATACACGGCATTATCCCCGCGACCGCTTTGGTCAAACTGGAAAAAACGACCGGCAAGTTAACTTGCGAAATTTTTTCGTTTATAGCTGGCACATCTACCGGAGCCATTATCACCGCCGCCATCACGGCGGGAATCCCCGCCAGGCGCATTCTCGATCTATACATCCATCGAACCAAAGAGATCTTTCCTCGCTATCCCTGGAACCTCCTCAAACGGATCATCGTTGGTTCGATGTACTCCTCGCAAAAACTACATGACATCATCGCCGAAGAGATCGGCTCCGCACAAGCCTGGAAGTTGAATGATGCGCCCGTCGATCTGCTCATCACCGCCAAACGAATCTCTGATGGCCTGCCATGGTATTTTGTTCGGGATAACCCCAGGAATTCAGGCTGTACAGGTCACCTGGGACTCGTAGATTGCGCCACCGCTTCAGCCGCCGCACCCACCTATTTTCAGCCCTGGACGATTACCGATGATTCCGCGGCCGTTCTACCATGTGGTCCGATAGGAAAGCTCGTAGATGGCGGCGTAGGTGTGACAGGCAATCCGGTGTATCAAGCCTGCGTCGAAGCCTTTGATTACACACCCGGCTATAACCCGGAAGAGACGCTGACTGTCTCTTTGGGCACAGGTGTCTTCAAAAATAGAAAGGAACCGAAATGGATCGGGGCCTGGTTGGACTGGGTCCTGGCCGAGTTGCTTGAATCGCCAGGCGAACAACAAACGGAGATCACGCGGCGGAAATTTCCCGAAATGACCTTCTATCGGATCGATACCGAATTGAAGGAAGATATTCAATTCGATGATTCCAGAAAGATCGATGAACTTGTTGAATATGGCAAACAGTTGGCGGAAACGATCGATTGGGAGGCAATCCTGGATGGTACGGAAAAGCGCTTCCGCGTGGAAAGCTGAGCGTATGTGTTGAGGATATCATGAGCAGGAAATGCAAAAAACAGCAGTAGGTTTGTTGACAAGGCATCTGAAGATTACATTACAACGTGTCACAAGCTGCGACCCGGAGGTCGGATAAACATCCAAGGTTCTTTTGCTGTACAATAAATTCATGCGGAAGACTTCTGGCAATCAAAGAATAAACGTACGGCCAGCCAATCCGATTCATGGCAGCATCGAACCATGGAAATAAATTCAAAACAAAACCCCAAAGTCAAGGCAGCTGCCATCCGTTGGTTGGTACGCGAAACTTCTGGCAACCTGATCTTGATCGGCATTCTGTTCGGCATCGTAGGCAGGTGGGATTGGTGGATGGGCTGGGCATTGTCAGCCATACACATCATCTGGTCCGTAGCCAGCGCCGCGAAGGCTTCGGTCCACGAACCAGGCACGAAGTCGGAGCGGGATGCGAATTTTCCAGTCATTTTCTTTCTTCTCCTCTCGCGCAGATGCTCGTGAACGATCGCTTTGAGCAAGCTGATCAACTCGTGTAACAAAACACCGGCAACGTCCATCATTCCCAACTTCATTGCATCATCAAGTGACAGGTTGAATACGGTCTGCAATTCCTCACCATAGTCTTCTCTATATGTTTTTGGGAAAGAGTTTAAGAGCAGGCCATAACAACTGCGTAGGAATTGCCGAACGTCCATTTGCCTCATTCCTCAGATAAGGATACCTGTGACGAATCACTCGAACGCGACAAAAACCTGGAGGCAAGAGGAATCATCATACCCAATGCATACCATCCCCACATGATGATCGATTGTTTAATTGTGAGACCTCCATCAATGCTTATGGGCCAGGTTTGGGATGGAATCAGCAGCACTTTACCCATAGCCACAATGAACATTGCCAAGGTCATGGCAATCAACAACGTTCCAAAGCGTGGCCATTCATTGGTGCTGCGCAAATAAAGCCACGCTCCTACTGCCAAAACAAGAAAAGCCAGAAGTGTGTATGGCTCATCTCCCACATATTCATCAAAGGCGATCCACAAAGCGAAAGGTACGCCTCCGTATAAAACAAAACAAGCGAGTGTCCAATCATTTTTAAACCGCTGGAATGCAGGAGAAACCCTGCTCAATAGGACCAAAAAGAGAATCGAAAATAACAATCCATACCAAAAAATACCATCCCATAGAATATCTATAAAAAGTATGGACTGGTCACGGAGATTTCGCAAAAGCAGATAAATCGGCGCTCCAAAAACGATTGAAAATAAGTAAAGGCTGAGCATGGACAACAAAAAGCCAAGATAAGGCAGGGACCATTGTGGCAAACCCTTCTTTACGCCAATCACAAGCAGAAGAATCAACGAGCCAAGCAAGAGAAGCACAATTACTGCTCCAAACATGCCAGAGACAATTCTTTCCCTGCCCAGATAGCTCAGCAATGGCATGATTCCGCCTGCCGGGAAAAAAGGAAAAAGTGCTATCAGAAATTCCTTCGATGAGCCGTCGGGCGAAATCAAAATAAGAACCAAATCCTTTGTTCATCTTTGCCTTTCTCATCTCCCGCAGGCTTTCATAAAGGATCGCCTTGGGCAGCCCAACCAATTCACAAAACATTAACCTCGCAACATCCATGTTCCCTTTTTTTGCCGCATCCGCAAGCAACGCATCAAAGACCGCTTGCAATTCCTCTCCATATTCATGACGATAATTCCTTGGAAAAAGATTCAAGAGCAAACCATAAAACTTACGAATGGAAGTTAGATCGTTCCTCACACCCCGCCCTCCCTTAACCGCAAGCGCGCTTCCTTCAGCATGCCTTGCAACCGACTTGTTTCTGCTTCGAGCACGCGTCTCCCTAAATCGGTCAACGCATAGGATTTACGCGGCAAGCCAGGTGGTACCTCCGCTTTATCATTGGAAAGTCGTTCGATCAATTCCTGATCGAGCAACCGTCCCACGGCCGTATACAACGTGCTTGTGCTCAAGTTAACGCGCTGATTGCTCAAATCCTTCACATCCTTCATGATGGCGTACCCATGCTTTTTGCCGGGCGCAAGACTCAACAAAATGTAAAATGTTGGTTCGGTGAGAGGCAGATAAGGTAATGGGTCAAGAGACATCGGAATCATCCTAATAATCAATTATTGATATATCGTAACATGATATATAATCCGACACTTTCCCTTCCCAGTCAATGAACGGATTAATGGTATCCTCGCAAACATGATGAATCCTATTGTCTCCATTCTGGACCGTCAGCCTGTTCTCGTTATAGACGGGGCGCTCGCCACCGAACTCGAACGTCGTGGCTATGACCTGAAAGATGATTTGTGGTCCGCAAAGATTTTACTGGAACAACCTGAAGCCATCCAACAACTCCACTACGATTACTTCCAAGCCGGCGCGGATTGCGTCATCACAGCCAGCTATCAAGCCACCGTGGAAGGATTTATGAAACGCGGCCTGGACGAGGAACCAGCCATTGACTTGATCAAAAAATCCGTGCGGCTTGCCATCGCAGCACGCGATGAGTTTTGGGCCGATGAATTGAATCGCGTTGGCAGGTCAAAACCGTTGATTGCCGGCTCAGTAGGACCGTACGGTGCGTTCCTTGCCCATGGAGAGGAATACATTGGAAATTATGGGTTGACCGAAAAAGAACTGATGGACTTTCATCGCCCGCGCATGAAAGCCTTGATCGAAGCTGGCGCGGATATGCTCGCCTGCGAAACCATTCCTTCCCTGATCGAAGCGCAAGCCATTGCAAAACTGCTCAAAGAATTTCCAAACATGACGGCCTGGATCAGTTTTTCTGCCCGCGATGAAAAACATATTTCGGAAGGTCAGTTATTTGTGGATTGCGTAAAACGCTTGGAAGAGGATTCTCAAATCGTCGCAATCGGAATTAACTGCACATCGCCCGAGTACATTCCTTCCTTGATCCATGATGCAAAACAAGTGACGAATAAGCCGATTCTGGTTTATCCCAACTCCGGCGAGTCCTATAGCCCGGACAAAATGGATTGGAATCATGATCCCACTTTCGAGTCGTTTGGCGCACATGCAAAGGATTGGTACGATGCGGGCGCTCGCTTGATCGGTGGTTGTTGTCGCACAACGCCCGAGGACATTCGGGTGATATCAGGTTGGGCAAGAAACCATCTGTAGGGGCGAAGCGTGCTTCGCCCCTACAATTATTTGGAGAAAAAGATGAAAGCCGTCCGTATGATCGAGTCTGGCGAGCCGCTGCAATTGCAGCATATCCCCATCCCCTCTGTCGGAGAAAAGGATATTCTGGTACGCGTCCACGCCGCGGGCGTCTGTCACTCGGACGCCCATTACCGCGCCGGCCGTTCGAGTATGGGCCAGATGCCGATCACGTTAGGTCACGAGATCGCAGGAGAAGCTGAATTCGTTGGCTCGCAGGTCACTACCATCAGAGCAGGTGAACGCGTCTGCTTGCATTACAACCTCTCCTGTGGAGATTGCTATTATTGCAGCACCGGCAACGAACAGTTTTGCAGTCAGGTAAAAATGCTGGGTCATCACGTGGACGGCGGTTATGCAGAATATGTCGCAGTGCCGGCGCGGAACGCCATCCGCCTGCCAGATGAGATCTCTTATGAAGAAGGCGCCACACTGATGTGTGCCTCCGCAACGGCGCTGCACGCGTTGCGCAAAGGACGCGTAAAAGCCGGTGAAACGGTGGCAATCTTCGGCGTGGGCGGACTCGGTACGTCTGCCATCCAACTGGCAAAGGCTTTTGGCGCAGTCGAGGTCTACGCGGTGGACATCAAAATGGATAAACTTGAACTGGCTTCTGAATATGGCGCCATCCCGGTGAACGCCAGCCATCTGGACGCGGTGGATGAGATGCGCAAGTTAACACGTGGCAAAGGTGTGGATGTCGCGTTGGAAATGATCGGGCTGCGGCAAACCATGGAACAGGCGATTGAAAGTTTGGGCAACCTCGGGCGGGCAGTCCTGGTGGGACTGAATCAGCAGCCGGTTGAGATCGATACCTATTTGCAGTTGCTGGGCAAGGAAGCCGAGATCATCGGCTCGAACGATCATCTCTTACAGGAGCTGCCTCTGCTGTTGGAGATGGCGCGGCGAAACATCCTGGATACTTCCCGCGTAGTTTCGCAAAGGTTGCCCCTGGATGCTGATCTGATCAATCAACGCCTCGATGATCTGGAAAACTATACAAACGATGTGCGCGCGGTGATCCTGCCCATACAATGATCGGTGACAATTGCAGATTGGCGGAAATTGCTTTATAGTCCAACACATGGAACCGACAAAAAATACCAGACCTGTTTTTCCGCCCGGATACGTGGACAGACCCGCCTCTTTCCTGACCTGGGACTGGGTCGCCGCGCAATTGACGGAATCCAAACACTATTGGATGTGTTCCGTCCGCCCCCTATGCCTGAGGCTCCAGATGGACGTCCACATGTGGTCCCGCGCTGGGGCGTTTTCCTCAACGGAAGAATCTGACTAGGACGGCAGTCCCGAAACGCGTCGCGCGCGCAATATCGAGTCCAACCCGCATGTTTCCGTTCATCTCGAAAGCGGAAGACAAGCAATCATCCTGGAAGGCATAGCCAAGACTGCGGGCCGGCCTGATCCTGAATTAGCCAATTGGCTTGCCGAAGCCATCAGTGCAAAATATGCTGAAGATGGATATTCGCCGAAGCCTGATCAATGGGATCAAGGCGGATTATATGTCTTCACACCGCATCAGTGCATTGCCTGGTCAACATTTAATGAGGACCCCACCAAGTTTGTTTTTGAAACGGAGTAAAACATGATCGTACGAATGTGGCATGGCCAAGTTCCGACTTCCAAAGCAACAGCATATCGCGAGTTCACGATTGGGCGCGCCATCCCGGATTATCAATCTGTGGAAGGCAATCTTAGTGTTCACATATTGGAAAGAACTGAAGGCCACATCACCCACTTTATCACCCTCACCTTTTGGAAGGATCTCGAATCCATCAAAGGCTTTGCTGGTGAGGACATAGAAGTCGCCAAATATTATCCTGAAGATAAAGACTTTCTCCTCGAATTCGAACCGAAGGTTATCCATTACGAAGTGGTGGGACAATCTTAAATGTGGCTGTACATCGTTCAGGGGATCGGCTATGGATTTGCGGGAGCCGTCCAGCCGGGTCCGTTTCAAATGTATCTCATCTCCCAAACCCTGACCAAAGGCTGGAAGCGTACGCTGCCGGTCGTGTTTGCACCACTGATCAGCGACGGGCCGATCATCGCGCTGTGTCTGCTCGTGCTGAGCCAGGTTCCATCCTGGCTTCAACGGTTTCTCTACATCGCTGGCGGATTATTCCTGCTTTATCTAGCCTTTGGCGCTTATCAGTCCTGGAAAAGCTTTGAAGCCCGTGTTACTTACGAACAACCGAAGACGCAACAAAATATCCTTAAAGCCGCGCTATTAAATACATTGAACCCGAATCCTTACATCTTCTGGAGTCTGGTAACCGGTCCGATTCTTTTGGCAGCCTGGCGCGAGACTCCCTTCCATGGAATTGGGTTTCTCGCCAGTTTCTATTTGATGATGATCCTGAGCATGATGGGCATTGTCGTGATCTTCGGCACGGCGCGGCAGCTGGGACCAAAAGTAAATCGCGTCTTGCTGGGGCTTTCGGCAATCGCATTGCTTGGTTTCGGGCTGTACCAATTATGGCTGGGAATATTCAGCTAAGCATTCAAAATCACGCCGCCACCTTCATACTCTCAAAAGGGAAAATGTTTACGCGAAGTGCTTCGCGCCGCCTTCCTTTATGGCACTACCCTCCGATTCTGCGACGATAATGCAATCTCTTTGTGATTTTGGAAGGATTAAAACTCGTGTAATATTATCGTGCATCAACCGGCGCGGAGGCGACATTGGCGGAACACAAGGGCACACTACTACACACACATACCCAAATCGTCATCCACTGGACAGACGGCAGAACCGAATCGTTTCGTCTGGGTGAACGAACGCGGATTGGGCGCGGCAATAACGGGAACGAGATTCCCGTTCCTGAGGTGTTTCAGTCTGTTTCCCGGCAGCACCTCGAGATTCGCCGCGAAAAAGATGGCTATCGGTTACTGGACCTAGGCAGCCGTAATGGCGTGCTCGTCAACGGGATCTACGCCAAGGATACATATCTCCGGGATGGCGACGAAATTCGCATCGGGCAGGATGAAAAGGGGACAGAGATCCGCATCGAATTTCAACTGGGAAGTGAAACTCTCATCCCGGAGTTCGCGGCCGAAGGATACGTCACGCTGCCAGCCTCCGCAGACCTGATGAGCGAAGCGCCCTCGAACAAAGCGCATCTCAGAATCCGCTGGCACAACGGTAAAACAAATTACTTCCCGATTTAAAAAGAAAAGACCATCATCGGCCGCGGTCCCGGAACAGACCTGCGGGTGCCCGAGACTTTGCGCTTCGTTTCCGGTCAACAGGCTGAGATCCTGAAGACAGAGTCAGGATTTGTTGTTCGCGATTTGAATAGCACGAATGGCACTTTGCTGAATAACCAACTCATGCAGGCCGGACAATTTTATCCGCTGGGTCATGAAGCGATCATCCGCGTGTCCGACGATGCATACGGGATTTCGGTCGGTTTCACTTTCATCAATCCCAAGGCTCAAGCTACGCGCATGGATGGCTTTTTGCAGACCGCACCGGCCACGCAGGTCACCAAAGACAAGCATGTGTTGATTGGCCGCCTGCCCACCAACACCCTGATCCTTGACCACCCGGAAGTCTCACGCAAGCACGCACTCATTCGGGAAGTCAATGGCAAATATCTACTCGAGGATTTGGGCAGCAGCAACGGTACCTTCGTCAACGACAAATCGGTCAAGCAAATGGTGTTACATGACGGTGACATGATTTAGATCAGCAAATTCCTTTTGCTGTTTCAGGATGGTGAGCTGATCCCCTATCAAAGCACCGGTATGCGGCTGGACCTCAGCAACCTGTCAAAAGATGTGGATACAAAGAATGGGAAACGGCGCATTCTTGATAATATCAATCTTTCCATTCTGCCGCGCGAATTCATCGCGCTGGTGGGGGGAAGCGGTGCGGGAAAATCATCTTTGTTCGATGTGCTGATTGGCAGCCAACGCGGCGAAGGACAGGTGCAACTCAACGGACATGATTTTTATAAGAACTACAAAAACCTCCGTTCACAACTTGGATACGTGCCACAAGCGGATATTCTGCATCCCAGCCTGACGGTGGAAAAAGCGCTGGAATTCGCGGCCAGCCTGCGACTCCCTGCCAACCTGACTCCGGGCGAACGACTGAGTTGCATCGACGCGGTGCTCAATACTGTTTCAATGAATACGGATGCCGTCCGCAAGACACGCATCACGGATCTTTCTGCTGGAGAGCGCAAGCACGTTAGCATCGCCGTGGAACTATTAGCTGATCCCAAACTGATCTATCTCGATGAAGCCACCTCCGGCCTCGATCCCGGTCTCGAAAAGAAAATGATGCATACCCTGCGCCGCGTGGCAGATGAGGGACGCACGGTCGTCCTGGCCACGCAGGCGACAGATAATATCGTGCAAGCCGATCACGTTGCCTTTCTATCAGAAGGAAAACTGGTTTACTTCGGTCCATCGGAAGAGACTCTGGATTTCTTTGAGGTTGAAGACTTTGCTGATATTTACCAACGCATCGATCGCAAGGGCGAAGAATGGCAGCAGGTCTTTCATGAGAAGAAACCTGCCCAACATAAAAAATATGTTCAGGATCGGCAACAGGCTCTCGCCTCCCTGCCGAAACACAGACTGCCCAAGGTGGAATTTGGCATCACAGATCTACTCCGTCAATTGCGTCTGTTGACTCAACGCTCGGCAGGTGTCCTGACCAGTGAGCGGATGGCCCTCTTCTTGATGCTTTGCCTCTTTCCCATTACTGCGATCTTTCAACTTATCATCGCCGGGCCTGACGTTCTGACAGGCAATCTTGCCATCCTGGCCAATCCCGTCGCCGCAGCGGAGACCATGCTGGAAAGTTATACGCCTTTTCCGCCTACGAATGCGTTCATCTTCCTGATGGGCTTGGAAGCCGTGCTTACCGGTCTCCTTATGTCATCGAATGATCTTGTCAAGGAACGCTCGATCTTTTTACGAGAACACATGGTCAACCTCAGAGCACTGTCTTATCTGTTGAGCAAAATCCTGATCTACAGTGCGTTCGCAATCGTGCAAGTCATACTATATCTGCTGATTATCTCTTTGGGTGTGCGCATTCCCGCGCACGGCCTGTACTTCAATGGTTATGTCGAACTTTTCATCACGCTCTATCTGACCATGATGGCAGGCATCGCTTTGGGGCTGATCATTTCTGCGGTCAGCAAATCCACAGAGATGGCAATCTCTTTTCTGGCAATAGCACTGTTTTTCCAGCTACTTTTCGCCGGCGCAATTTTCGATTTGCGCGGCCGTATCTTCCAGCCGCTGTCGTATCTTTCCACCACACGTTGGTCATCGACTGCACTGGGTGTGACGATCAATTTGAACAAAATCGTGGAAAGCACGATCCTCTGCAAAGACACGCCGGAGAATGCGCTTGATTCCAACAGCGCGTTGAAAACAATCTGCTTCAATTACCCGGAAGCGACAGAAAACTTATTGCTCCCTTATGGGGATACACAACTGATCCTGTCATGGAGCGTGCTTTTTGGTATGACGTTTCTTTGCCTGGGCGCTACCTGGTTCCTGCTGAGGAGAGGGGATTTGCGTGGGGCTTTTCGTAAGTCAGGTTGACACAGCCGACAATCCAGAATTCAATATTTTTATATCTCGGTCATTTTTAGGAGTTGTAATTCACGAGCTGCCCCCATCTTCTCAAAGATTTGAAGAGCGCGTGCAAAGTGTTCCCTACGAGCCTGTGGATCCGCGCGTAAATGTGTACCCAGTTTCACACGGAGCAATCCCTCTTCATAAGGCAACTGGAATTTCTGAGCAGCTTCCAATCCCTTGCGCCAGGACCTGAGAGCAAGTTGAGGTTTGCCTGTCAATTCCTCATACCAGCCGCGATAATAATGAACATAGGCTTGACCAATCGGGAAAACCTTGCGGAAAGCCTGAAGGAGTTTGATCGCCCTTTCTGCGGACAACTTATATATTTCAGGATTTAATCTCCGGCTAGGATCTCCAAGCACTCTCTCCCAGAGTTCAAAAGATACTTCCGCAACAGCCGCAAAGCCCAGGTCCAAGGAATAGACTGTCGGGGAAATATCGGCGGCCAGTTCCAAAACTTGATCCGCATACGTAAGCGCCTTTTCGTCCTGACCCAAACGCAAATATACCAGCGCCAACTGTGCATTGGTGTTAATGGAAGAGGCCAGGTTGGGAATCTCCTCCAGGATTTGAAGCGCCTCTTCCAGCATGGGGATGGCGCTCGCTTCCTTTCCCAGCCGAATGTTGTTCGCCGCCACCCCAAACAATCCCCAGCCCTCCTGCAAGGGATTCCGCCGCCGGCGCGCATCCTCCAATAATACTTTCTGGATGTTCAGCGCGTATTCGACATCACCTGCGATCAAGGCACTCTCGGCCAGCACAACGGCGCTATCGCCCCACTGACGATAATCGCCGATCTGCTCACAAAGAGCTTTGGCCCTCTCGGCTCTGGCACGGATCTCCCTCCACTTCCCAACCGCGATCTGATACACACTGGTCACCACAGCCACGGTAATGAGATTGGATGGCTGGTTGACTTCCTCTGCAATGGCCAGCGCCCGCTCAACATAGATGTCTGCCAGTGAATGTAATTGCGCAAAGCCAGCCAGAACGGCCATTCCGGAATAAGAAGAGGCCAATTCGGCAGAGGCTCCCGCTTTTTCTGCTTCATTGACAAAGCGTAGAATGCAATACATAACAGGAAGAGTTTCCTGGGAATAAAAGTACACGCGTCCAATCAATTCATACAGGCGGGAGATCTCAATCGCCAGTTCCTGTTCCTGTCCTTTCAGCGAGCCAATAAACCGGGAAGGAAAATAGCGATGAAACACCTGGCGTACAATTTGGGGAATCAATCCCAAAGCAAATTGCGCCTTGGATTTCGGAATGGGATGACCCAGTAAATGCAACGCTTCGCGAATATGCACATCGCAGTCGGCCAGCGAACCCAGGCCGTAATGAGCCAATCCTATTCTGCTATGCCAGCGCGCCATACGCATCTGTTGCTCGCGCAGTTCCTGCTTATTTCCTGGTTTCGGCAGTTTGGCTTCCCACGCCAAAGTCTGTTGATAGAACTGGATGGCTTCCGCACTGGCGTAATTCTCCATGGCCTGATCGCCTGCCTGTTCCAAATATTCCACGGCCTTTTTGGTGGCGTGAAGATTGGTAGTAGCATCCGGCATTTCGGCGGCTTGCGCCCAATGATAGGCAAGCAATGTGTAATAGGAATCGAGATTCTTCTGGTTGCTCCGCTCGATCCATTCTGCGACGGCCTGATGCAGCTGCCGGCGCTGGGAATAAAGCATCAGGTTATAGGCCACTTCCTGGGTAACGGCATGTTTGAAGATATAAGCCAGATCAGGCGCTTCCAATTCAACCAGCGTCAGGCTCAAGCGCGTGAGCGTATCCATGTATTCCTGCAAAGCAGGCTTGTCCGCTTCAATCGGATGAATTGCTTGCAGAACACGAAAGGCGAAGATGCGCCCAATCACACTGGCAACTTTCAGCGTGAGTTGTTGTGAGGGGTTCAGGCTATCAATACGATTCGTGATGGCAGCCTGAAGCGTATCTGGGAGCGTCAGGTTCTCGAAATTCAGGAAGCGGGAACTCACTCTGCATTCCTGATCTTCGATAATCAAAATTCCTGATTCACGTAATGCATAAGCCAATTCTTCTGCAAAAAAAGGATGACCTTCAGACTTCTCACGAATCAACCTGCCGACCAGCGGCGGAACGGATTTGACGCCCAGACGCTGACACACCAGGGCTTCCACGTCATCCAGCATCATCGCTTCAAGCCTGACGAGTTGTGTATTCGGTGTATCGACAATCTGTTTAAACTGCTGTGGAATCGGGTCCGATGGCGGACGGGTATTCAGTGCCAATAAGATGGGCCGCACTTTTTGTTGTACATCCACCAGCAAGGCCCAGGAAGCCGAATCGAACCAGTGCAAATCCTCCATTACGATCAACAGAGGCGCCTGTTGCGCCTCGAATGAAAGCAGGCGTGTCAATAATTCACGGATGTTCCCACCGCGTATTTCGCCAGACATCGCGGAGGTAAACTCATTGTCCGGGATACGGATGGGTAGGACAACATCCAATAACGGCGTATAACGCACCAAATCCGCGTCGATCTCCATCAACTTTGCAGTTGCCTTGTCTCGAATTACACTACTTGCGCCTTCACTAATGTCTCCTTTTACCATCAACTCTTCTATACCAAAAACCGCATTGAAGATTGGACGCCAGGCATGATAAGGATTGGATTTCTCAATGGCGTCCCCTCCGCCATTGAACATTTTCACGTGCAATGTTTCCGCCTGGCGAACCAGGTCCTCGAACAAACGCGATTTTCCAATTCCCGCTTCACCCTGCAAGATGATTGTTTGAAAAGCCGCGCCGCGCGTCAATTCCTGCAACGCATTGGCGAGCAAGGCTTTTTCTTCCTGACGACCGATCAGTTCCGTCTTCGGACGGATAATGCTCTTCTTCAACTCAACAGGGTGGAAGATCTCCACCGGTTCGCCGCGACCCTTGACCCGCTGAGGTGGAAGCGGCTCGAACTCCACCGCATCCTTTGCGCTCTCATAAGTGAGGTGATCACACAATATTGGAATGCCCTGTCTGGCGATCAAGTCATGTTGCTGGCTGGCCGCACCCATCAGCCGCGCGGAGAGATTGACGGCATTGCCGATGATCGTATACTCGCGCCGAGAATCATTTCCAATCGATCCGCAAAAAATACGCCCGGTGGTGATCCCGATGAAACTATGAACACCACGATTGGTCAACTCCTTGCGGACCATCAGCGCGGCCTGCACCCCGCGCGCCGGATCATCCTCATGCGAGAACGGCGGCAGTCCCAATGCGGCGACAATGGTAATACCTTTATCGTCCACGTTGATTTTGTTGATGCTGCCTTCGTAACGGTAGACCGAGCGTTGGATCAGACGGGCGATATTTTGGGCGTTTTCCAACTTCGTATGCTGATCCAGATCCGGCAGGTTGATGAAGAGCACGGTCACGCGTCGCAGTTCCGCGATCCAACTTCCCTGCCCGGCCGTGAGACGGTTAATGATCGCACCAGGGATATAAGGACGCAGTGAATTCTCTGACCCCTCTGGTATCACAGGATTTTCCGGCATCCAGAAAATGGAAGAGGGCTTGTTGAGATCATCCAGGCGTCCGGCCTGGGCAATGGTGTCTCTCAATTCGAATTCGATTGGCTCAGCATAACAATCATTCCGAATCAGTTTCCATGCTGAGGGCGTCACCAGGATATCGCCGGCATGGGCAAGGTTGTTGGCAATGCCCAATTCCACCAATGGATTTCCCGTGAGCAGGAACTCCCAGCGATTGAAGACGCCGCCGACATGTACGGAGGAAATCCTCCCCGAACTGACCGCGAGTTTCAAATAAAGGTTGGCATCTTCGACCTTGTAATTGGTCAGCCGCCTGCGAATCTCGAGGGCGCATTCGGCGGCGCGCATCGTCCACTGCCACTGATCGGCCCGGGAAATGGGATCAGTTGTCCCTGGGTCGGTAGCGAGAATCGCATCTGACACGATCGGCCAGACCGCGATTACCGCGTCGCCCGCGAACTTCACCACATCCCCGCCGTAGTCATGGATGATATCGATGAGTTGTCCGAAATATTCATTGAGGATACGCGCCAGAGTCTCGACCCCAGTGGGTCCCCTCTCTGCCAGACTCTCGGTAAGCAGGGTAAAACCTGAAATATCGGCAAAAAGAATCGCGGCCTGTAATTCCTCTGCAACTGGTGATTCGATTGGAGAGGGATTGGCCACGACGCGATTTTGAATCAATTTCGGCACATAGCTGGCGAGGACTTCCATCAGCGCGGGGATGGGCATGAAAATAGCTCCATGTCGACGATTGTCAGATAGTGCCTGATATGATACCTTACTCTGATCCAAATGGGAGGAAATAATAAACCTCCGTAATTTCTCACGGAGGTTTGTGTCAGAATTTGATGGTTGATATCTTAGTTCGGGATGAACATATGGATGTTGGTCATTTCACAGCGCGTGCCGAAATCCTTGTTGGTGCCGGAGAGGACGGTGAGTGCAACATCGCCGCGTAAAACGCGGCTCTGGGACAGGGTATATTCCCCGACCACTTCATCGTTCACAAGCACGTACACATAGTTGCCTTTGACAATGAGACCAAAATCTGCCTCCCCTGGGCTGTCCAATTTCACACGACCTGTGCCGCGGGTGAGACCCACGTAACGGGAATAAGCGTAGCTATTATCCGCATCCAAAAAAATGATCTTGCTGTTATCAAGAAATACGGCATAATGTTCTCCGTCATTCTGCACGGCAAACGCCACTCCACAACCGGATTTATTCGGTGTTTGGGAAGCGCTCTGCCAACGGAAATGCGCGCCGAAGTAGAAGTCGCTTGCCCGTTTACTGAGAGGATACCAGCGATACCAGTCAATCTGTGCCCACTCGGTTTTAAAGTCATCGAACTCGGTAAACTTTCCGTCGGTGGTCTCCAAATAACCTAGATCGAAATACTTTTGGGCTTCTTCGTTGAATCCTTCATATCTTCCCGTCGCGGCGAGGTTGGGCGTTTTGGTGGGCCTGGGTGTCGAAGTCGGCTTGGGAGTATTTGTGGGCGTCGTTGTCTTTGTAGCCGTCGCCGTGGGTGGGAGCGGCGTAGTGGTGGGAACTGGTTGAGCAGTCCCGCAGGCAACGGAAACCAAAACGAGTATCAGAATAAAGAGTATGATAGGGTGGGTAGGGTTGCGCTTCATATTGCCTCCTTGGTATGTTGATTTCGAAATCATACGACATTGTGTCAAGTCGTGCAATTGCTCTTGCATATCAAATTTTATGCCAATTGTCATGTTAAAGTTACAAGGCAGGAATGGAAGTCTGACATGCAAAATGGCTTACAATACAGATTATGGAGAATGCCATGCAACTTTCTGAGGAGATCCCTAAACCAGTCATAAAATTTCAAGAAACCGCAATCACTGAATTCAAGTGCTCTTTTTTCGCCTACGGGCCCAATCCAGAAGGTAAGTTTAGGGCTTGGCTGGGGAGATGAATTCATCACTCTTGCCACAAGATTTGATCAAGAATTTGAAGAGTCAAGAAGAAAATCATGAAAATTTTAACAGTGGATATTGGTACGGGTACACAGGATATTTTCCTTTACGATTCAAATCTGGATATAGAGAACGGCTTCAAGCTCGTCCTGCCTTCGCCCACCATGATGGTCCATCGTCACATCAAACATTTGCTGCCCACACGGACACCGATCCTATTAACTGGTCATCAAATGGGAGGCGGACCTTCAGCCTGGGCCATCGAAGAAGCCGCACGGGCAGGGATTCCAGTCTACATGACCCCCGATGCAGCAACGACGATCAACGATGAATTGGATAAAGTTGCAGAACTGGGCATCAAGGTTATCCCGGACGAAGAAAGTCATCAGCAGGCAGTCGTCAGCCGGATCGAGCTGAAAGATTTCGACTTCGAGTTGATCTCAAAAACCTTTGCAGACTATGGCGTTTCGCTGGATGATTTGACAGCCATCGCGGTGGCCGTCTTCGATCACGGCAACGCGCCAGCTGGAATCTCAGACCGGCAATTCCGATTTGATTATCTGGATGAACGAATTCGAGCAAAGAATTCTCTTTCTGCCTTTGCTTATCCATCCAATGAAATTCCGATGATTATGACTCGTTTGCAGGCAGTCGCTGATTCAGCAGGGGAATTACCGTGTCCGCTGGTGGTGATGGATACCGCGCCGGCCGCGGTGTTGGGTGCAAATTTCGATCCTGTGGTTGCAAAACGAAAACAAAAGATCATTTGTAATGTGGGCAACTTCCATACGCTGGCGTTTCGCTTGGGAGAAAAGGGCATCGAGGGAGTTTTCGAACATCACACCGGTGAGATCGATTTGGCAAAACTCGAAGGGCTGATCCGCAAATTAGCGGACGGTTCTTTGAAGCATCAGGACGTATTTGATGATATGGGCCACGGTGCGTTGATGTATTCGGATGAAGCCTTTGAATTGGGAAAGGGTGATTTCGATGTAGTGGTAACAGGACCAAGGAGGAGCATGTTCGCCCTCACCCCCGCTTCGACTTCGTCTACGGCTCCGCTCAGCGCGACAAGGAATCTCCGCCCTTATTTCGCGGTGCCCTTCGGGGACATGATGATCGCGGGTTGCTTCGGTCTACTGGCGGCCACAGCGGAGGTGCTGCCGGATTTGGCGGAAACCATTCAAGGGTCGTTGAGAGGCGAATGCAGCCGCGGCGTCGCTCCCTGGGATGTATCGGTGTAAAAGGAGTTGATCATGAATCAACATCTTCACATTGTTACACTGGGTGTACGGGATCTCAAGAAGTCAACTGAGTTCTATACAAAGATTCTTGGCTGGCAGGCGTCTGGCGCAGGCAATGAAGGAGTGACGTTCATTCAAGCCGGGGGTATTGTGCTCTCTCTTTTTCCGCGCGAAGAATTGGCAAAAGATGCGATGGCTGCGTCTGCAGGTTCCGGCTTTTCAGGCTTCACTCTGGCTTACAACGCGCGCGGTGAAGCCGAGGTGGACGAGATCATCGCCGACTTGAAAGCCAAAGGTGTAAAGATCGTGAAAGAACCGCAGAAAGTTTTCTGGGGTGGATACAGTTCCTATTTTGCCGACCCTGATGGCTATCTGTGGGAAGTCGCATACAATCCATTCTTCCCCTTCGATGAAAACGGGAATCTAAAACTCGCTTGATCCTGGGTCAAGGTAAAACGAGATCATAGCGCTGCTCGGTCAACGGAACGCCAAAAGCCGTGGAGGGCTTTTCTTCAGTGAGTTGATAACCATAGCGCTTGTACAGCCTTGCCGCAGTCACTTGCTGTTCCGTCGTCCAAAGAAAAGATGACTTGAAATCACAATCGCGCAAAAACTCCATGTAAGAGTCCATCAATTTTTTACCCAGACCCATGCCGCGGTATTCCGGCTCGAAAAGAAAATACCGCAACTGCGCGGCTGAACCGCGATCCAGTAAGACCAAAGTGCCGATCATATGATCCCTGTGCTCACAAATCCAAATTCGATTCCGTTCGGAATTGTATTTTTCGACAAATTCGGCAAGACTACTCGCCACATAACCTTCAAATTGAAAGGTGTATCCATATTCCTGGTGATACAACCTGCCATGCATGGACAGAATGCCGCCCAGATCACCTGCTCGAAGTTCAGTGCGGATGGAGATATCATTCAACGAAATTCCGTTCATTGCACCTTCCCTTATTTATCGAGAGTTAGGCCCGGCGCAAGATCTGATAATTGAATATCAGCGATCTTTTCTCGTACGACATCGGCGGCTTTCAGATGATCAGCGGGAAGGGTATGCGCCACGCCGATACTGCGCATCCCAGCCGCCCGTGCGGCCTGAATCCCATTCGCCGCGTCTTCCACGACGACACATTCCCCAGGAGCAACACCGATAGTTTTTGCGGCGAGGAGAAAAATATCCGGCGCGGGCTTCTTGTGTTCGACGAGTTCACCACTGATCACTGCGTCCCACCATTCAATTGGCAAACCGATTTTCTTCAAGTTGGCAACCACTTTGATGCGGTCAGCGCTGGAAGCCACAGCCAAACGGAGGCCTGCCTGCCGACAAGTTTGCAGCAGTGCACGAACACCCGGAAATATCTCAAGCTTTGTCGGAACCAGGTCCAGATAGATTTCATATGTTCGTTGTTTCGCCGCGGCGGCATCCATCGGAAAATGATATTTTTCGGCCACACCACCGACATAGCGCTCCTCCCCTGCCCCCACAAAAGGGATGAAATCATCGGGTTGGACATCCAGGCCTTTTTCCTTGAACATGGCAATCGCCGCTTTGTTGATGAGCGGTTCGGAATCAACGAGTATGCCATCCATATCAAAAATAACAGCACGACTATTTGAGGTCATGATCTCGCTTTCTGCTTCAAAGTGATTTCGTAGGAACGATTGAGCAGCATTATAGCTTTTTCCACGTCTCCATCTTCACGCAAGTAAAAACTGGCCCAACCCGTCTCAGGCAAAATATGATGCGGACTCGCCTCTCCTGCTGCAACGATCTCATCGCGGACTTTCTTCGGAAAGGAAATATCCACCAGCGAGTCACCGTGAATGTGACCGGTCTCTCGTTTGCCGATGCGAAATTCCGTACCGCCGAAGCGGTGAGGGTGGGTTTTGATTCCATTCCACGTGAGCCATGTATCTACGATTTGTTTTGATGCACCGCGAACTGACATAAGGTCTCCCTATGTTTTCGTAGGTCACGCTTGAAGCGTGACGTTTTTGTTATTTGGAATGTCACGTAAAATACGTGACCTACTCGCCCCAATTTACATCATTGGGTTCATCCCAATCAAAAGCAGGCGGATACAATCCTCGTTTTTCCCATTCGGTATAACTGCTATCCTTCCAATTACGGGGATCTCTTACATATCCATGTTTGACGGGATTGTAGTGAATGTAATACAGATGATTTTCAAAATCCTTGTCGTTCCGAATGACATGATCCCAAAATCGCTTCTGCCAAAATTTCATGGATTTAGATGACGATAATCCTATAAGCTTCTTGTATTCTTAGGTAAAGTTTGGTTTGAGTGAATGCATGATGGCGCTGAAATTACTTTTCCCTGTTGGTTGAATAAGGATATGAAAATGATCGAACAGGAAAACATATCCCAGCATGGTAAAGGGATGTAACTCTTTGACTTTGCGAAGAGTTTCGCACAACGGATTCAGGTATTGATGTTCGCGAAAAACAGGCTCGCGATCCTGAACAACCTGCGTGATGAATACCGCCGAGCCAGGGATATAATAACGATGAAAGTTCATGAAGAAATTATACAACGGCGCATGTAGGTCATGCTTGCAGCATGACAATCGCCAAGAACGAAAGATCTCACGTTGAAAACGTGACCTACGAGGAATTTATAAACATGTGCGGAATTTTCGGGTACGTTACAAGTAAGGAAGAAAATCTAGGTCCTATATTGATAGAAGCAGCAGAACGTCTCACCTATCGTGGCTATGACTCGGTAGGGGCTGCAACGATCAGCGGGGATAATATCGATTTGCGCAAGGATATGGGTAAGGTAGATGCTGTTGCTGCGAAGTACAACATCGCTGAGATGCGCGGGCAGCGCGGGATTACGCAGTTACGTTGGGCAACGTTTGGGGAGCCGTCGCAGGTGAACAGCCAGCCGCACATTGACTCCGATGGGGATATGGTCGGGGCGCATAATGGGAATGTGGTGAACAACGTCGAGTTGCGCGAGCAGTTCATCGCTGAAGGCATGACCGTCCGTTCACAGAATGATGGGGAGACATGTGTCCACGCGGTGGAGAGATATATCAATCGCGGATATGAATTCATCGACGCAATCCGTTTGGCGTATGGTGATCTCGAAGGCGATTATGCCTTTGTCATCGGGCGCGCGAATGACGATAAACTCTACGCCTTCAAAAAAGGTTCAGGCATGGTGGTGGGACTCGGCGAAGGCTTCACCTGTGTTTCGTCTGACCTACCGTCGATATTGCCGCTGACGCGCGAAGTCATCCGCCCGCAGGATGGGGAGATCGTCACGTTGTGGGCGGATCATGTTGAGGTGCGGTCTGTCAAAGATGGCAAACAAATTGATCGAATGCCCGAAACAGTTACGGAGTCGATGGACGCGGTGCAGAAGGGCGGGTATCTGCATTTTATGTTGAAAGAGATCCATGAGCAGGCACAAGTCGCCCGTGAGTTATCCCACGTGTTGAATGGAAATCGCGAAGTCGAGTCGCTGGTCGAGAAGATGAAGAACGCGCGTCATCTGTATTTCATCGGATGCGGCACGAGTTATCACGCGGCGTCTGTGGGCGCGGTCTATTTTGCGCAACTGGCTGGGCGCGCCGTGATCCCTGTGCTGGCGCCACAGTTCATCCCGCAATATGCGCCGACGGTCAATCATGAGGATGTTGGGATTTTCGTCAGCCAGTCGGGCGAGACCAAGGATGTGCTCAACGCGTTGGAAGCGGCAGAGGCGCGCGGCATGGCGTGTTTCGGATTGGCGAACGTAGTCGGCTCGACGTTGACAAAGAGCGCTTCGTTCTCTCTACCCCTATGTTGCGGATACGAGATCAGCGTTCCCGCCACGAAGACATTTACCAACCAGGTCGTAACCTTTTTGTATCTGGCGTATAAGATGGCTGGTTTCGATACGCCCTTCGCAGCGAACGCTCAAGGCTACTCAACCAGCGGTTCATTGAAAGATATATTTGACCGTATACCTGATCTAATGGACAAGACTCTTGAGATGGTCGCGCCACAGGTTGAGGCGATTGCGAAAGACATCAACGAATGGAACGACATGTACTGTCTCGGTTACGGAGCGACCTACCCGATCGCGCTCGAAGGCGCGTTGAAGTTGAAAGAGATCACGTATGCGCACTGCGAAGGGATGCTCTCAACTGAGTTCAAACACGGACCGCTCTCCGCGGTGAGCAAGGGCTTCCCCATTATTTTCGTGTCGGATGGCAGCGCAAATCCGCTCATCATCAGCGGCATCAACGAAGTGAAAGTACGCGGCGCACGGACGATCGTCATCGCCGAAGAAGATCCCCGCCTGCGCGCCAATGGAGATGACCTGATCGTGCTTCCCAAGTCCGACCCGCAAATCAGCGCGTTGCTGGGCGTATTGCCGTTGCAACTGCTCTCGTATCACATGTCCGTGATGCGTGGGTTTGATCCAGATTTCCCAAGGAATTTGTCGAAGACCCTGACGGTGGATTAGAGGGCAGCGGACTTTGAAACGGACAAACGGATAACGAATGTGTGGTTAGGTAGTGATAAAATATCTTTATTGAATTCAGCCGTTTTTATGTAAGGAGAAACCATGTTTACTGTTGAAGCAGTGATTGATGAAAATGGGAATGTGAAAATTCTCCAGCCTTTTCCGCTTCAAGGCGCGCGCCGCGCATTAGTCGTGGTTCTCGATGAACCTGCATTGCCTGTTGCTGAAACGGCATTGTTGAGCGAAGCCGCGCTTGCCGAAGATTGGCTGAGACCTGAGGAGGATGAAGCATGGTCATACCTAAAGCGGGCGAGGTCGTAGTTCTGCCCTTCCCATTTTCCGATCTTTCCGAGAACAAAGTCCGCTCTGCGGTGGTGTTAGCACGCGCCAACAAAAAAAAACGATTGGATACTATGTCAGATCACGAGCAATCCTTACGGAGATGCTCAGGCGGTGGTCATTGATAAAACTGATTTTAAATCCGGGATGCTTCGGCTGCAAAGTTATGCACGTCCTTCAAAGTTATTCACTGCAAATGAGGGATTGATCATTTCCATTGAGGGGACTCTAAAACCAGAAAAGTTGAGCGAGATTCGCGAAGCAATCATCAAGATACTCAGTTGATCTTCCATAGCAAAAATTGGTTTAAGAAGTAAGTGGTAGACGGGAGAGGGGTTCTTCCCTGATTTCCCAAGGAACTTGTCGAAGACGCTGACGGTGGATTGAAGTACTAAATCACACTTGGGAATCCTAAATCAGAGCAGCATGATCTTTTGATTCTTTTGTAGATCAACTCTGCATTCATCATAAAAATTATTCTTCAAGCAATCTTGACAATTAGGACAAGAATTAGTATAAAGAAAAAATCTGATGGGCAATGATCCAGGAGACCTTTATTGGTCGCTTGCGCATACTCTTTGCGGGGTTCCTGGATAGCCAGCAGCGAAACCGGCGTCAGTGGGATTTTATGATGCGCCAACTTTGTACATGACTTAATAACTCGCCTTTCGTTATCCAGTTGATGGCTCTGGTATCAGCTACTGTAAAATCCATTGTATGAGGAGAAATAATATGTCTCAAACTCATGACCCTTTTACATTAATCATCGCTTCGGACACCCAGCTTGGTAATGTTCAATTTAAGGATGGTGATCCTGATTTAAAGATTAGGAATGGTAATCAAGATATAACGAAAGATCCTGATAAAAAGATTTATAAGATCCTACGCATCGTCTGGGCGCAGTCCCAGACGATGCGTAGGATCTTATGGGCGAATACCTTGACTTCCTAAAACGCAATCAAAACTTTCGTTATTTGTGGTGGGGCAATGTCATCTCCCTGCTGGGCGACTGGTTCAATCTCATTGCTTCCGCGGCGGTTGTCACCGAACTGACGAATTCAGGGGTGGCGATCAGTTACCTGTTCCTGGTCCGTTTTATTCCGCAATTCCTGTTCAGTCCCATTGCGGGCGTCATCGCCGACCGTTACGATCGCAAGAAGATCCTCATTATTGCTGACCTTCTGCGTTCGGTCACCGTGTTAGGTTTTCTATTCATTCATACCTCAAATCAACTGTGGCTGTTCTACGCCTTGACAGCCACGCAATTCATCCTCGAGCGCGCTGTTCGTCCCTGCCCGTTCAGCGGCGCTGGCCAATATCGTCGAGCAAAAAGACCTGGTCACTGCCAATGCGCTGGATAGTTTCACCTGGAGCACGATGTTCGCCCTGGGAGCCTTCCTCGGCGGAGTCATCGCCACCTTGTTTGGCAACCAGACCGCCTTTGCGATGGACGCGTGCACTTTTTTGGTTTCAGCCTGGATGATCAGCCACATCGTCTTACCAAAACGCGACGTGAGAACCGCTTCAGACTCCACTGGAGGCTGGCTCGAATTCAAGGAGGGGATTCGTTACCTTTGGCATGTTCCATTTTTATTGGTGATAAGTTTTGTCAAAGCGGCGGGGTCCTTTGTATGGGGAGCCATCAACGTTTTGGAAGTTTCGTACGCCAATATTGTTTACCCGTTATCAACTACCGCGTTTACCCGTTGGCTGTCCATTGACAATGGCGGCACAGCCACGTTGGGATTGATTTATGTGGCAAGCGGACTCGGCACCGGGCTGGGACCATTGCTCATGCGCCGCTGGTTGGGCGACACCACAAAACGCCTTATGCTCGGCATCTCCATCGGCTTCTTTCTCACAGCCGCAGGTATCCTCGCGCTTGGTCTCGTCAACAACCTGCCCGCCTATCTGGTCGCGACTTTTATGCGAACGTTTGGCACGGGAACCATTTGGGTGTTTTCCGCAGTGTTGTTACAGATCATGGTGCCAGACGTGGTCAAGGGCCGAGTCTTCGGCTTTGAGTTTGCCGCGCTCACATTGATGGGATCATTGTCTGTTTTTGCAGCAGGATACACACAGGATATTTTTAATTGGTCGCTTATCAAGGTCTCGTCTACGTTTGGATGGCTCGGTGTAATTGTGTTCATGATTTGGATGGTCTTCTTCCTGACCACTCGAAAGAATCTGCACAGACATGAGAATGCTCAACCAGAAACCGTTGTAGCAGACTAAGCCATACCCATTGCATTTCATATCCCTGTCATAAATAGTAAAATCACTGCATGTTAGTTAACAAGATACATCGACTATTCAAGTTGATTGCCATTCCGCTCCTGCTTGCGGCCTGTGCGCCGGCAGTCAACATGGTAACTGAGATTCCCACACAAACCACGCCTACGGCAACACAACACGTTTGTACCCCATCCAAAATCCTGACTGCCTCCAGTTCCTTTCCAGAAATCCAGGGAAGTATGCAAACAGGTGGCGAGTTGTGGGCTTTGCTGTTTTTTAACAAAGCAGTTGTCAGCAAGGAAGAAAAAATCGTTTGGAGAATTACAGGAAGCAGAGGCGATTTCACCGTTCAAGCCCAAAATGATGAAGGCACCATCATTTCTCCCGTGTGGGGACCAGAATATCATGAAAGTTCCACCTGGGAACGTCCCGGGGAAGAATGGGGAACAGGTTTTAATTTTCCAAAAGCAGGCTGCTGGAAACTAACCGCCTCTTATGGCGAAACCATCGGCCAGATCGGTCTTGATGTAGTTGCTTCGTGATATCTTGAAGAAAAATCTGTCATGAAAATCCATCCAGTTTGGTTAATCTTGCTCCTGATGATCTGCTCCTGCAGCTCGCCCGTCAATACGCCAAGTGCCACCTCAATTCCCCAACCATTACCATCAAATACCCCGTCGCCACAACCAACTCTTACCAATACAGTTTCGCCACTGTCGCTCGACGCCGAGCCGTTAGTATGGTTTGCGCCACTCCCGCCGCTGGCGATCACAGATGGGCGGGACTTCACTGGCTCGGATGATTTCATGAACTTGTTCGAACCGGATGCGCCCTGGCAGGCAGCAGCCAAACATATTCAAGTTTTCAAGCTGTATGGCGAATGGGTCGCTTATAAAGCCACCGATGCACAACTAAAACAAGTGGTGGAAGATCTACAACGACGCGGCATTGCGCTGGCTGTCGAAGCAGGTCCACTCAATGCGCCAACGGATTGTGGCCAGGGAGTGGAGAGCTTCGCCGGAACTGAAGAGGGACTCAAGATCGCCCAACGTATCAAAAATGCGGACGGGACCCTGACCTTCATCGCGCTGGATGAACCTTATTTCTTCGCGCATGTTTACGACGGTCCCAATGCCTGTCATTGGGATGTCCAAAAGATCGCAAAAGAAGTAGATGATTATGTTCAAACCATGCAGAACGTATTTCCAGACGTAATGATCGGCGATACAGAACCGTTTTCAGGCACGGCAGACGCCCAGGCATATATAGGTTGGCTGGATACGTTCAAATCCTTGAACGGTTATAACCTTGCCTTCCTGCACATGGATATCGACTGGAGCCGTCCGGCATGGGCAGACGAAGTCATCGCGATTCAGGAGCACGGGAATGAGATCAATGTTCCGGTTGGCATCATTTATACAGGGAATGCATTTGATAAAACAGATGAAGATTGGCTCTCCGCCGCAGGTGAACGTGTAAAAAAACTGGAGCTTGAGAAGAACACCAGCCCGGATCATATCCTCTTCCAATCCTGGAACGACAAACCCGATCATGTGCTGCCCGAAACAACAGACTATACTTTTACAAATTTCGTCGATACATACTTCAATGATAAATCAGCATTGGGAATTAAGCGCGAAGGCAAAGGGGCGAATTTGGCACTCGACAAGTCTGTCCGCGTATCGGGCCAGTTCGAGAACAATCTTGGCGCGCTGGCGGTGGACGGCGACCTGGGAACATTATGGAACTCAGGCGGCGGTGCCACGCAATGGATCGAAATCGATCTCGGCGCGGAATACAATATTCAGGAAGTTTCGCTTACCACCAGTCAATATCCTGAGGGACGGACCATTCATCGTATTTTGGGAAGAGGCGCAGCCGGTCAATTTGTGGAGTTGACCAAATTCGACGGCAATACCAGCGATGGACAGGTTCTGGTCTTCAAGCCCGAAGAACCCCTCCAAAAAATCCGCTCCATTCGCGTGGAGACCGTGATCAGTCCCTCCTGGGTGGCGTGGAGAGAAATCGAAGTGATCGATGCCGGACAACAATGATCGATGATTTGAATCACATCATTGCAAGATAGAGAAATTCTTTCAGGAGTTGTTATGCAAAGTGTCATTGTTACCGGCGTCTCTACTGGGATCGGCTGGGGAGTAACGAAAGTTCTCATCCAAAAAGGATTCCGCGTGTACGGCAGCCTGCGCAAACAGGAAGATGCGGAAAGACTCTCGGAAGAGTTTGGGGAAAACTTCATTCCCCTGATATTTGATGTGACTGATGAAGATGCGATCCATGCGGCGGCGCAGCAAGTCCGTGTGGCACTGAACGGAGAAACCTTGTTTGGGCTGGTCAACAATGCAGGCATCGCCTCCCCTGCCCCGTTGCTGTATCAACCCATCCAGGAGTTTCGCCAGCAGATCGAGATCAATCTGATCGGACAATTAACCGTCACGCAGGCATTCGCTCCTTTCCTGGGAGCAGACCGTTCGTTGAAAGGAGCGCCCGGTCGGATCATCAACATCGGTTCAGTCTCAGGCCGGAATGGCAGTCCATTCCTGGGAGCTTACTCTGCCTCCAAACACGCGCTGGAGGGCATGTCCGAATCCCTGCGCCGGGAACTGATGTTATATGGTATCGATGTCATCATGGTTGCGCCCGGACCCATCGCCACACCGATCTGGGATAAAGCCGAGCAGATGGATACCCATCTATATCAACAGACCGAATACCATGAAGCCGGGATCAAGTTCCGGAAATACGCGATCGCCCACGGTAGAAATGGATTGTCCGTTGAGCACGTTGGCAAAGTAGTTTATCAGGCACTTACTCGCGTAAAACCGCGCGTCCGTTACACGGTGCTGCCGCATCCATTCCTAAGCTGGTCCATGTCCATTCTGCCCAAGCGTTTCCTGGACCATATCTTCGCCAAGAATTTAGGTTTTGTGAAATAAACATCTTCGCAGTATCGACCTGCGAATGGTTCGAGCAGGAGTAAAATCGACTCAGGAAAAGGTGATACTCATGCGCAGCGAAAAAGAAATGCTCGATCTCATCTTGAATATTGCAAAAAGCAACGAGGATGTGCGGGCGGTCATCATGAACGGTTCGCGCGTCAACCCGAATGTGAAGAAGGATCCGTTTCAGGATTTCGACATTGTTTATTTCGTCAAAGAGCTCGAACCTTATAAAAGAAACCGGGCCTTCGTGAGTCAATTCGGCGAGCTGATGATCATGCAGACGCCGGAGGATATGATCGAGCCGCCGGCGCAGAGCGATGGGCATTACACCTATCTGATGCAATTCCTGGACGGCAACCGCATCGATCTGAGTTTATATTCTTTGGAGCGTATCAACGAGTGCGTTGCAGACAGCCTGACCGTGCTCCTGCTCGACAAAGATGACCTGATCCCGGAACTTTCGCCTCCCAGCGACCGCGGCTATCTGCCGCAAAAGCCGACCGCCCAATTCTTCGACGATTGCTGCAACGAATTCTGGTGGGTCAATCCGTACGTTGCCAAAGGCTTATGGCGGGAGGAGTTAACGTACGCAAAACAGACACTCGACCTCTATGTGCGCGAACAATTGATGAAAATGCTGGTCTGGTATTTCGGAGTCCAAACGGATTTCAAAAAATCCCCCGGGAAGATGGGAAAATACATTAAGCAATCGCTTGAGCCGGAGCTCTGGGGAATGCTCGAAAACACCTATGCTGACGCGCAACCGGAGCACATTTGGGACTCGCTTTTTACAATGAACGATTTATTTCGTGAATTGGGCCGAGCCGTTGCCGAACACTTCGGGTTTAACTATCCGGGACAAGACGACAAAAACGTCACAGCTTATCTGCAGCACATCAGAAGCTTGCCCCGAGAGGCAAAAAGCATCTAAAAATGCGTTATATTCGCCTGTATATCCCCTAAATGGGGTGTGCAAATTGCCACAATTTCCAGTTGACAATGGACTTTTTTTGAGTATTCTATAGATAATCGTCGAAAAATCTTGCTCCAGTCACGTGTACTCATTTCCAAACTGGAAGCAAATGGGAGAATACATGATGAAGAGGATTTTACAATTAATACTTGTTCCCGCCATGGTAATCGCTTCGTTTGCCTCTGCGGGTGGCGTGAACGCCTGGGGAAACTGCGCCAGCTATGTCACCGTTCAATGGGGCGACACGCTAAGCGGCATCGCGGTCCAGTGCGGGACCACGGTCGACGCCATCCGCGCCGCGAATCCGGGCCTCGGCTGGTGGCTCTACACCGGACAGGTGCTTTACATCCCGACCGGCTATAATCCCCAGCCAAACTATCCGCCGGTAACCAACAACACCTACGTGGTGCAATGGGGAGATACGCTCGGAAAGATCGCCGGCAGATCCGGTACCAACGTTTACACGATCCTGGCTGTCAATCCGCAGATCTGGAATCCCAGCCTGATCTACGTGGGACAGGTGATCAATCTGCCCAGCGGCGTTAATGTTCCTCCCCCTCCAATTCATAATCCTCCGCCCACCACTCCCTGCAACTGTCCAACCCCTGCTCCTGTGGATCAGTATTCCACGCTGAAAATTGCCTATGAATATGGACTGTTTGTGCGCAGCGACCCGGGCGGCACGATCATCGCTTCCGGTCGCAATGAGACTTCATGGAGGTACATTCCCAGTTCCGTGTATGTAGACAGCAAGTGGAAAGTCTGGGTGAAAGTTTTACTCTATCCGCCGGTCAAAGGATATACCACGGGTTGGATGCTGGTGAAAGATCAGTTCGGAGTTTACTTTACGAACCCGCATATCGACCCTATTGATCCTTAAAAAATCAAATTCATTTCACCATCAAATTCACATACCATGCCCAGAGAACAAGCCCGCCAGCAAAACCTGGGCTTGTTCTCTTTCATATGCGGCACAGAGAATGAAATAGAGGAAGGGGGACCAAAATAGACCGTATAATAATGTTTGGAGATAGTCATGCCCACGGAACCAACAACGGAAGAAGAATGGTACAAAATGTTGACCGAGGGCGAGCCGATCAATCGTCATCTTTATCATCTTTACGGATTGCTCCCCTCCGATCCTCGCTGCAAGTTGTGCGCCTCGCCTTTCAAAGGCTGGGGTGGGTTTCTCATGCATCTGCTTGGTAGAGACCAATCCAAATACAATCCCCGTTTCTGTCAGGCCTGCGAACAATTCGATCACCCTGGTGGCGCGGAAGTGCCTCTGAGTATGTTGTTCGCAGATGTACGCGGTTCGACACAGCTTGCCGAGCAGATGAGCGCACTGGAATTTAGTCAATTGATCAACCGCTTTTATACCGTAGCCACCCATGTCCTGGTGCAGACCGATGCGCTCGTTGACCGTTTGATGGGAGATGAAGCGATCGGTTTGTATGTTCCAGGATTTGCCGGAGCGAAGCATCCGCGCCAGGCAATCGAGGCCGCGCAAAATTTACTCAAACTGACAGGCCACCGCGATGCCAACGGACCTTGGATTCCGGTGGGCGTCGGCATCCATACCGGACCAGCCTTCGTTGGCGTAGTGGGAGGCGAGGATCATCCAGCCGATTTCACCGCGCTGGGCGATAACGTCAACATCACGGCACGGCTCGCTTCTCAAGCTGGGGCTGGGGAAATTCTGATTAGTGAGGCGGCCTATGCCATTGCCAATATCGACCTTGGAGAACTCGAACATCGTCAACTGGAGTTGAAAGGCAAGAGTGAACCCATCGAGGTGCGCGTCTTGCATGTCTCTGCCAGACAGACTTCAAATTAACTCGCAGAAGCCGGGAAGGTTTTCTCGAAAGCGGATTGTGCGGCTTTGTAGCCTTCATCGATCAATTTTGCAGAGACATCACCGTCATAATCGATGATGCGCTCGGCTTGCAGAAATTCCAGAGGAGAAACAATCAACGGGGTGATCAGGCGATAACGATAAGGTGGTTTCCCTTCCTTCCGTTCGCGATGGGCCAATTCGTTGAAAGCGCGAATCATTTTCAAGTTCTCGCGAAACGAGGCGAGCAACATCCAGTCCAGCATCCAGGTGATGGCGTCACCGAAGGATTTGGGTTCCGTCTCTGATTTCTCCGGCGCGGGATCCCCGCTTTCCCACCAGGGCGTCATCATAACTACCACCACTTCTGCTGGCACATCCACATCTTTGCCCATCATATCGATGGCCGCGCCGAGAGGCGTATTCGCCACCAGCGCGCCATCCCAATAGAAAGCATCAGTCGCTGGGTCGAACGTCCATGGATAGATCAACGGAATCGAACAGGAGGCGAGGATGCGATCGGCGGTGATGCCGGGGAAAACATCGCGGCGCGGTTCGCCGCGTTTATGATCGAAGACATCTCGATTGCTGAACAGGACGCGTTCACCGGTGCGCACCTGGGTGGCCGCGATCAACAAATCCTTCTTGCTGACGGCCAGTTTTTCCTCATCCAGGCGGAAGCGGGTGAACAATGTCTTGCGCAGCGGACCTGTATCCAACAGGTTGATCCAGCGTCCCACCAGTTTTTCAGCCAGCCAGCGCGGCAGCAAAGGTAACGGCGGCCAATATTCTTTGGGTATGGGAGAAGTTGCTTCCTGCGGCGGGATCTGGGGAAGTCTCGCGTCCATGATCTCACCGAAGATGGTACGCGCAGCCCAACGTGCCACCCCACGCATTCCCGGCGGCAGTCCCTGGATATCCTGCTCCTCGAGGGATTTCCATACATCCACCAGTTGATCAGCGGTCATGCCTTGCGCGATCGCCGCGCCGTTCACCGCACCGATGGACGTGCCCACAATGATCTGCGGCTCCCAAGTGCCCGCGTGACTGAAATCCACATTCTTCTTTTCAGGCTGCATTAGATATTGATAGACCCCCGCATGAAACGCGCCGCGTCCACCGCCGCCGGAAAGAATCAATGCTCGAACCGCATCACTGCTCATGGTTGCCTCCTTGGCTGAATACCTGCTGTTATAAATGAATTTTCCTGTTTGTCAACGATTGAAGAAATCTCAAAGGTCTCTACGAACTCTGTGGCTACACTTAATTCGCTATTCCTACGATTTTGAATCTCTTGACAAATGGACAAGCTTCGATATAATATCAAATAGAAGAACGTCTATATGAAATTTGACCCGGTACTTTTTGCCAAGGCCATTGCTGACAAAACCCGCCAGCAGATCATGAGCGAGTGTTGTTGTTGTTGGCTATCGGTCAATGAGATCGTCGAGAAAGTTGGCTTCAGCCAGCCCACCATTTCACATCATCTAGCCATTTTGCGCGACGCAGGTCTGGTCAACATTCAGGAGGAAGGCAAGCAAACTTTCTATACGCTCAACCAGGAACGCGTGGCAGTCTGCTGTGGTCAGATCATGTTGAAATTCGCGCCGGAAGAGAAGGCAACAGAAGCGGTGATCAAAGTGGTCAACACCTAAGCGTTTCTTTTTTTTGCCTATATTCATAGACAAATGTCTATATGAAAGGAGGTGAGAGCCTTGAACGAACTGAACGTTTTGAACAGTTGTGATTGTGAAGAATGTGAGGGCGGTTGCTGCGGTGGCGTTGGTTGCTGCTAGGTAAAAGTCTCTGTTCATCCTTTGATGAGCAGAGAGGCCTTATCGGTAAAAAAATTTTTTTAAAGAAATACATAGACGATCATCTATATCAAAGGAGATGAAATGCCTCAAACCCTCACACCCATTCATGAAGTGGTGCGCGAACATTATGCAGAACGGATCAAGAACAACGCCCTTCGACAAGCTCAGGACGGCGCCTCATGTTGCGGAGCCGATAACTGTTGCAGCACCGACAGCAATCTCTACCCCGAGGAGTTGCTTGCCACCCTCCCCAACGGTGAATCCGCGGTCAGTTACGGCTGCGGTGACCCGATCACCCTCGCCTCGTTGCAACCCGGACAGACTGTCCTGGATCTCGGCTCCGGCGCGGGACTCGATTGTTTCTTCGCGGCGAAGAAAGTCGGCGCGGCAGGAAAAGTGATCGGCGTGGACATGACTCCGGAAATGATCGAGTGTGCTCGGTCCAGTGCGCAGCGGCTGAACGTCCAGAATGTGGAATTTCGTCAGGGCTATATCGAAGAGCTGCCCGTGGAATCCAACACGGTGGATGTTATCATCTCGAACTGTGTGATCAATCTCTCCCCTGATAAATCCAGAGTGTTTGCAGAAACATTTCGCGTTTTGAAGCCTGGCGGTAAACTGGCTGTTTCGGACATCGTCACCGATGGGCCGCTGCCCGAATCGATCAAGAAGAGCCTGAGCGCCTGGGCGGGATGTGTCGCCGGTGCGGTGGAGGCGGCAGACTATATTGGTATGATGAAAAACGCAGGCTTTACCGATGTAACGATCACGCCAGTTTATTTTGATAAGGAAACCGTAGACTCGGCCCTTGGAGATTTGGAGGACTCAATTGAACTAAAGACCGTTTCTCCCGACGAAGTCTATAAAGCGGTTTACAGCGCAAAGATCACCGCCTATAAATCGAAATAAAGCAGACGGCCTTAACTACCTGCTAAACATCTCCATCACTTGACAGGCTCCTCTTTCGCAAGTAAAACATGTTCAAGAAAAGGAGCGTCATGAAAATCATCACCGACTGCGCAGCAGACATGTCCGCCGCAGAACTCGAAGAACTCGACATCACACAGGCACCCCTGTTTATTCAGTTCCCCGAAGGTGAAATAAATTCCGCCGACATTTCCGCGGACGAATTCTACAATCGGCTGGAGGCGATGCGTCCCAATATACCCACCACGGCCATGCCATCCACAGGATTGTTCGCCGACTTGTATCGCAAGATGGCAGAAAAGGGAAAAGACATTCTTTCGATCCACATCTCCTCCGGCTTGAGCGGTACCATCAACGCGGCGCGCGCTGGCAGTGAACAAGCCAAACCAGATGCCAATGTAAGTTTGTGGGATACGTTGACTCTCTCAGGCGGGGAACGTTTTCAGGTGATGGCCGCGGCGCTGGCCTCGAGAGCCGGCTGGGCGCTCCATGCGATCCAGGAAAGGATGTCTGCCATTCGCGAAAAAACAGAAGTGATCTACACGCTCGATACGCTGGAATATCTGGCACGCGGCGGACGCATTGGACGCGTCAAGGCCATGGCCGGCGCCCTGCTGAATCTCAAGCCCGTCATCCACGTGGCCTCCGACGGGAAATATAGCACCGTGACTACAGCCCGCACGATCGGCAAATCCATGACCGCCATGGCCGATTACCTGGTCGAGAAATACGAGACGACACCTTTATGGACCACAGTTCTACATGGCCGCTTTGCCGAAAAAGCCAACTCGCTGGCTCAGGAGTTCAAGGAAAAACTCAACGTGGCCAAAATGGAAGTGATGCGCATCTCGCCTGTGCTGGGAGTGCATACCGGTCCGGGCATCGTCGGCGCAGCGGTCGTACCGATCGAATTGATGGAAGATCTGTTATAGCCTGATAACCCATGAAAAAAGCACCCCTGTGAAAAATAATTCACAGAGGTGCTTTTTTTTGATTAATTAACCTAAGTTGCGACCTACCAAAGGAAGTTGATGGAATAAGCGAGCACAAAGAGAGCGACTTTGATTTCAAAGCCTTTAGCAGTGACCGCATGAATGGATTTTGGTAAGAGACGTTCAATCAAACTTGCAGTGGTTTCGATGATCTTACGAATGCAAGCTTGGAAGTAAGTCATATAAGCCGGCACAGGTCGAAGCGAGTTCTTATTGCGTAAGGGGTTCAGTTCAAGAGCCGCTTCCCGCATCACATCTTCAATCGTGTAGTTGTTGTAGGCTTTGTCGCCTGTGACAAATGAGCCTTCAGGAAGATCAAAGTTGTACAAGCCCAGTGCGCTGCTGTCACTAAAGGCTCCCGGTTCCAGGAAGAATTCCACAGGTTCACCGTGTTCAGTTGCCAGAATATGGATGCGCAGACCGTAAACATAGCGTTTCTTACTGGCAATGTAGCCGCGAAAGTCTTCTCCATGATAGATTTTCGAGCGTTTGATGCGGTAGTTGTCACACACCGCAACGGAATAACTGTCGATCACATAGACCGATTTCTCGTTCAGTTTCTCCCAGGTTTCACCCAGGCGAAGAAACAAGGTCAAGAACAGATCGGCGATCCGATGCAATCTACGCTTGAAACGGCTCCTGCTCAACATGTTTGGAATGTAGTGGTTTTCGTACAAATATTCACTGGCCAGACAAAAAATGCCTTTGAAATACAACATGGCGATGATCGCCGTCGTCATCACTTCGGCGTCACTCATACGACATTGGGGATCCTCGTAATGATCTAAGGATTTGAGCATGTCAACACATAAACAAAACACTACTAGTATCTGGGTATCCATGAGATTCTCCTGTTGGTGGTTGGGATACCCCAACTGTATGAATCTCATCGACTTTTGTCAACCTTCATCCCAAGGTAGCAACTTGGGTTAAGTAAAAACGAAGAATGAATTTCAAGCATCGGGCCTTCTTGGATTTTTCGGGTGGGTCTTTTTCGTAATCTTAATGCGCGGTTCTTTTTTCGTGGATTTAAACATGATCCCTTTGGACTTGTGATTATCCGTAGAGGTTTCCTGTGGGCCCACTTCCACGGGCTGAAGCCGGATTCGTTTCCCGATCTCGCCGGGAAGCTCCGCATCATGATCCGGCAACAGCTTGTCCACATCACGGATCGAACGGATCAAAAATCCTGAGAGTGCCACGATCGTTCCCGCCGCTCCGCACAACAGAATCAATAAACCAAAACCGGCACCCGGGCCGGTTCCCACCAGCCAGCCAAACGTGTGGGCTAGGGCACCTCCCTCCTGCATGGCTGGTTCAAAGATTTCGATCTCCAAACAAGCCCGCCAGCAACGGCGTGAAAGGAATCATCGCCTGGGCGATAAAGTCGCTGGCCGCAAAGATCCGTCCTTGTAGATCAGGCGGCACTTTGGTTTGCAAAAAGGTCTCGATCGAAACATTGACCACCGGTTCAAAGGTGGAATCGATGATCATGGCGAGGGCCCAGATCCATAAAACCTTGCCTGTCCCCAGCAGGGTTAATCCAAAAAGACTGGAAAGAATCCAACCGGCCAGAATGGCGCGGATCGGACGCTTGATGTTCCCCCAGGTTGTAATTAAGGCGCCGGCAATCACCGCCGCCAGGGCTCCCGCCGCCTGAACCGTTCCAAGTGCTTCCGTATTATTGCCACTGCGCAACAGGATCATGGGATACAACGCAGCAATCGATAAGGCGATCCCCGAAAACAAGTTGCCGGTGAAGAAGATCATCTCCAGGCCAAGCAGGCCTGGGTTTTTGAAAATATATTTGATTCCGTAGATCGCTTCCCTCAGGAACTTATGAGGACTCGCCTCCCCTTCCGGTGTGTGAGGCGTTGACGGGACCTCCACAAAGAGCAAAGCACCGATGGAAACCACAAAAGCCAGCAGATTCAGTGCCAGGATCCCGCCCAAGCCGATGACCAGGTACAGGGTGCCGGCGAGGAGCGGACCGAAGATTTCCGGCACATCGTAAAGCAGGGACATCAGGCCATTGGCACGCACATATTCCTTTTTCCCCATCATGGTGGTGATGGCCGCCGCGTACGAAGGCGCTTGAAACGCAAAGCCAGCTCCCTGGACGACCGCCGCCACGTACAAATGCCACACCTGCAAGATCCCTGAAGTTTGCAGAACCAACAAAATCGCCACAGCCGAAAGCGAGGTAAAGTCATAGACCAGCATCATCATCTTTCGGCTGTAACGATCGATCAATACGCCCACAAACAACACTACCAAAAGATATGAGCTGAAGAAAAAGAATTCCAAGAGCCCCACTGCGGCCCCGCTGGCGGTAATGTTAAATATCCAGATTGGTAGTGCAACAGTTGTGGTGTTCGAAGCGATCCCCGAAATCATCTGGCCCAGCCAGATGATGAAAAGTCCCATCAATCCACGGGGGCGCTGAAAGGAAAATTGTGGTCTCCTCATCGCTGATAATGGGGAGCATAACACAGCGATTGAAGTAAGACAACCCTTAAGCTAAGCCATTTTATTTCAACTTCGAGGCAGAATGAAGCCCTCCGGGAATCAAACAACCCCGCGTAGCACGGGGTTGTTTGACTTGCACACACGCAATCAATTTATGTTCCTTGGCCTTACTCCACATAAATCTCGACGTGCTCCCCGTCCTCTTCATCGGTCACATCAATGATCTTGCCAGTGACGCCTGAGCGCAATGCTTCCATCACATTAGACATATCCACACCTTCCACTTCCGGTGCGAAATGCGCGCCGATCTTCATGCCGGCATCAACCAAGGCCAGCGGGATTTGTACAGAAGCCTTGGAGCGGCCCGTGCGTACATCCGTCACACGGATGCGCAGCCAGCGCGGCGCGCCAGCCATTCCCGGAGGGCGAGGCGAAACAGGCATTCGTTTCTCGCTCAGAGCTGCGAGCAGTTTTGTTCCTTCTTCCGCGCTAAGTTTCCCCTCTTCGATCATCTTCAGGATTTTCATGCGTTCTTCAGAGCTAGCCATCCCAGGCCTCCTTACCCAATATAAACTTGCACATGCTCGCCATCTTCATCGTCATGAACATCAACGATGAATGGCTCACCAGATTTACCCGTTGCATCGAGCACCTGGATAATTTCATCTACGTTCGTTTTTTCCATCCCATGTATCGTGTGACCAAAATTCCGCAGGAACCAGGCCGTCAGGCTCAAGGGCAGTGGAAAACCCAGAGTAATATTCCTCGGCCAATCGTCGGCGTGACGGCGGTCCACATTTACATAAATCCATTTCGAACTCTGTCCACCGGCTCCAAGTGTAATCAATAACACACCCAACATCAACGGAAAGATCAAACAAAAGAACCAAAAATTCACGCCTGCGCTCTGCTGGACGGAATAGATGCCCCAGGCGCTCAACACTGCAATAAAGACGCCGATCCACAGGGGAATCATCGCAAAGCGCCGCGCCCGCGCCTTGACGCCCTCAAAATCAGGAGCCTCACCTCTTTCCGCGCCCGGACTTGACTCCGTTTCCATGACTTCAACCTCGGCCTCATCCGCATCGGCTTCGAGGGCGCGCATCAGAGTCCCGGCTTCCTCTACAGAGATTTTGCCTTCCTCCACCATCTGCAAAATTTTCCTGCGTTCTTCAGAAGACATTACTGGCCTCCTTCCAATGCCTTGAGCAATTGTTCCGCCTGCTCGGCAGTGATCTTCTTTTCAGCCAGCATTGTCAAGATCGTCATGCGTTCCTCTTCCGCCACCGGCTCGGAAGGAGGCGAAGGCGGTGTCGGCGTTGGCACGCCTTTCGGACTCACCTCCCAATTCCAGCGGCCTACGTTGACATTGGCGCGCCAGCGACGAGAGTGACGTTCGGCGTTCCGTTCAGCACGGCGCGCAGCTTCTGCCGCGCGTTGCTGGGCCTTACGCGTGGCCTGTTCCACCTGACGCGAAATCCGATTGCCAAATCCAGACCAATCGAAATTGAGGCCCGCAAAATTTCCGAACTCTTCAGCCGAGTTCCCGGCATTGGCATCGTTGCTCACACGGATATCGCCACCGGCGCTCAAAGTGACTTTTGCTGAACCGTCGCCCAGGACCACAACGCGTTCTGTTGCATCTTCATCGCTGTTAACACCCGGCCAATTCACTTCGATTTCATCGCCCTGCATGGTCAGCGTCACATTGGCATTGGGACGCAAGACCAGCAGAATATCATCACCGGCAACGATGGAATATTCACCGTCCACCTTCGGCTCAAGATAGACCACCACATCCTCTCCAACATTGACCTTGATATTTCCACGCGCACCGCGCAAGGCCAGATCATCGGCAACAGAGTCCAGGGTGATGCTTCCTTCCACATCACGAATGGAGACATCTCCGCTGGCGTTTTTCACATAGAGATTCCCTTTCGCACCGCGCAAGCTGAAATCAGCCTGGACGGCATCAATCACCACCGAGCCGGCATCGCGGATCGACAGATCGCCATGGACTTCCTTGATTTCCAAGTCACCTCTTACGCCACGGAAGGCCGCGTCGCCACCGATCGTTTGAATGAACAGCGATGCATCTTTAGGCAGGCGCAGTGCAACATCATCGCCACAGGAAAAAACAACCTCATTGCCGTTCTGTTGCAGGGTTAATTCATCATCGTCATCAGGCTTGATGAGAATTTCCTCTCCATCCCAGCCTACCACGCTGAGGTCGCCACCCACGGTTTCAATCTTGATCGTTGGAGATTTGCCAGCAGAAATGATTTGAGACATGGTTTACTCCTCTTCTCCGCGCAACAGACGCATGGCTTCATCAGCTGAGATCTTCCCCGCCTCCAGATCTTCAAGCACGGAACTGCGCTTTTCGGGGCTGATCTCAACTATTTCATCCTTACCGGGTTCATAGCCCAGGGCACGGATGACTTCATGTAAACGGTTCCGAATGGTCGGATAGGAAAGACCGAGTTCCTGTTCCATGCGGTTGATTTTGCCCTCACAGCGAACAAAAGTAACGATAAAATCCAAATATTCCTCAGTCAAGTTTGCAAAAGGCCCGCCCGTGAATTGTCCTTCAATGGAAGTGTCGCACGAAGAACAATGCAAACGGCTCACTGTTAGTTCAGAGTGACAGACAGGACAACGAGTTGGTGCAGTGTACATAAAGAGCCTCCACAGAAATCGAATAACACTTGTTGAAAAGATGCATCATCAAATCGATGATTTTCCAGATTCTTGAAACACAAGTCAATTTATACAAGTATTATAGGCGGAATATTTATTTTGTCAAGTATATTTTCAATATTATTTAACAAGTTTGAAATATTGTTAAGAAATTCATCCTGAAAGATCAAGAAAGACAATTCTCATAGAAATTCCTTTTGAAGAACGTTTCTCCCCTCCACTTTAACAAATTAATAACTTCTTTAACGATCGATTTCGGACTGATTTTGTATTGGTCAGAAATAGCCCGAACACAAATTCTGGCGCTTTGAGCAATTTCTGCGGTGAAATCACCTTTGTTTGGTTCGGAGATTGCCTAAAAGGCTAACAATGAGACTGTTCGCCCTTTATCTGATGATTACAATTTCGGACTGATCTTGTCAAACGAGGCGGCTTTGGTTAGAGGAATTTCCTCCCAACAAATCCGTTAGCCACTCCGCGAACCTGAATTAAGTAACCTTCATACACTTGACACAGAACAGACGTTCGGTTATCATTCATAGCACAAATGAGCGAAGAATGTTTATCCATGCCAGTGCTTTTTGCAGGAGGCAGTTATGATGATGGTTCGTAAAAGTAAAGGTCTGGGGGAACGCCACCAGAAAATCCTGGATTTTCTGGAGGCATACCAGCGGGCGAATAAGTATCCGCCCTCGATCCGCGAGATCGGTGAGAAAACAGGAATCACTTCCACCTCGGTCGTGAATTATTACCTCGACCAGTTGGAAAAGCGAGGCATGATCGAGCGCGATCCGCAAAATCTCACGCGGCGTGCGCCTTGCCGGAGCGAATGCTTCTTTGGATACATTCCGCGTGCCCATCCTTGGCCCCATTGCGGCGGGTCTCCCCCTCCCCGAGCTTGATCCAAGCGTGAGTTACATGACAGACAGCGAAGCGAATGCAGTAGACATTGCCCGCAGTCTGCTTCCCGCAAAGGAAAAGGGCGATGGCTTGTTTGCGCTCGAAGTCAAGGGAGAATCCATGATCGATGCCATGATCAATGATGGCGATATCGTGGTACTCCGACCGGCTTCAGATGCGCGCAACGGTGAAATGGTAGCAGTCTGGCTGCCACGTGATAACGAAGCAACCCTGAAGTATTTCTTCAAAGAAAAAGATCGCTATCGCCTGCAGCCTGCCAACCCCACCATGAAACCCATCTTCATCAAGAGAAGCGAGCCGCTGGAGATCAAAGGCAAAGTGGTGATGGTCATCCGCAGACTGGATAAGCCACTGGCAGTGTAGTAACAGTTGATAAAAAAAGAGACGACCCTTTCGGATCGTCTCTTTTTGATTCATTTGAGTTTGATTCTGCCTCGGGCATCCGGTTGTGGTGACCTGCCAATGGGTCGCTGTCCATTAGGCTTCGCCTTCTGTTTCAGCCCGCTCAACGAACGGGCACCCATCCCGATCAGCGTTGGAACAAACAGGAGAACCAACAACGCCAGCAAAATGACCACAAACGTGGACCATGATCTGCCTGAAACTTCAGGTAAGACACCGCCAGGATTGTAGGTACTTTCCGTGGAAACAGGGCTGCTGCTCATCAATGAGACCGTCAGGCCGCGATTGATGCCGTCTCGCAACGTGGAGGGAGAAACATAAGTGATTTGATATTCGCTCTGCAAAACACGGCTTTGTTGAGTATACAGTCCGCGTAGCGCATCGGGAGCCGTGACAAAGCCATAGACACCCCCGGTTTGATCCGCCAGGGATTTCAAGGCTTCTTCATTCAAACCAGCCTGCCCCACTGTGCCAACATCGCCAAAGCCGATGGCAGAGATGGTCAAGCCACTCTGACCAATTCCGGCGACCACATCATCGGCGGTGCTTTGACTCTTATTATCCAGACCATCTGTCAGTACGATGATGGCCTTTCTTCCAGATATACTTTCCAAAGCATTTTCAGCTTCGGTCAGTGCATTGTACATGGCGGTGTCACTGCCGGTTTTCAATCCATCGATCGCGCCGGTCAATGCGGTTGTGTCGCTTGTAATTGGCTGGACCGTATATACCTGGGTATCATAGGCGATCAACCCCACCTGGTCACCGGAGCGCATCTGGCTGACATAACTTTTGGCCGCTTCCTTGGCCGCGGTCAGTTTATCATTCTTGTCCATGCTGCCAGAAATATCCATCACCAGCATGGTCGTTACGGGGATGGCTTCTCCGCCAACTTCGCCACCACCCTGCATATTGACAGACTGCATGACTTCGCCGTTTTCACGGATCTCGATGGTAGAGGGATCGATGCCAACCGGCTCCCCAGCCGCGTTCGTAACGGAAACGTACACCGTCACATTCGGGAAATTGGAATTGTCCACCTGCGTGATACGGATCTGCGGCTCTTCCTCGCCCTGAGCGGATACCACCGCTAACGGCCACAGGCTGCTCAAAAGAAATACCAGGGTTGTGATGATAAGGTTGAACTTGCGCATGATTACCTTCTTTCGTGGTAGACCAGTTCCGTATTTCCCATACGGATCTTCTGGCCATTGGCCAATTGCACACGTTCGATCCTGCGGTTGTTAATGAACGTGCCGGAGAGACTCATATCTTTCAAATTGAAGGCCATTCCATCCCCGGTTAGCATGGCATGTTGAGGAGAGATGTCAGGATCGGGCAATACAATCTCAGACTTCAAAGGCGAGCTGCCAATGGCAACGGAAGGAAAACCTTTGCTCATGAATTTATCGAGCATAAACTCAGTACCTTTGAGTTTGCCGGATCTAACCTCCAGCCAGGCACGCGACAGCAGCACGGCAATCAGGGAAATAAACGCACCCACCGAGGCACCCAGCAGAACGAGCCCGGCTGCCTTGCCAGTCAACGGATCGCTCAGCCAGTTGTGCACTGACTCAAGCAGAACGCCTCCCAGCACACCGCCAATCAAACCTCCCAGCATGCCTTTCCAGGCCTGGGTTTTTCCGACCACGCCTTCGGCCAAGCCGAGCAGCAGGCCAAAGATTCCCCAACCCAGGGCGCGGCCAACCACGCCCGCGCCGACAAACTGGAACAAATATTCACTGAGCGGCAGGCCAATTGCGCCAGCCCCCAATCCCAACAAGCCACTGAACACACCAGATCTCACGGCCTGAACAGGATTGCGCGTCAGTGCACCTTCTGTAATACCGATAAACAAGCCCACACTTAAACCAATCAGGGCACCTACCAACGCTTCGCTGAGATATAAATTCGATGAAAATGAGAGACCCAGCAGATCACTGATCTGCCAACTCACCAGTCCACCGATCGCTCCCAGCAGTGCATAGTAATAGGAACGCATACGTCTATTCATAGGTTGTACCTCCTTCGGATTCGATTTCAACCTTCTGCAAGTTTTGCCAACGAACAATACTTTGCTCGAGGGCACCATCTATTTCGTAAAAGCCAAAATACCGGGTAGGGTCAAACGTGCCATTCGCCTGACGAATAAAGAATCCGGCAACGGAGGAAAATGGTTCCACAACCAATGCCACTTGCCAGGGTTCAGGGAAGAAATTGTTATGTAGGAATGTATCGTAATGGGAAAGAAATATTCCCATACGCGGATGGGTGTGGAACCATCCAACGATCTTTTCATCTTCATAGCGTTTGTCTATCTGCTCATGGAGATCCACTAATGTATCCTGGGTGAACGTCAGATAGACGCTGCCCTGCCTGGTATGGCGGGCGGGAAGAACATGTTTCACTACAACGAACTGTTCACCGGTCTGTTCATCCATGCACCACGAACCGATCAACGCGCCGCCAACTTCCACTTCGGCACTACAGGCGTGTACACAGATACGGATATAGGCTGATTGGGTCACAAAGACGGAAACATTTGGTTGCAGCCCGCCTTGGTCGTACTGGGAATCCCAACGCAGGGCGTTCTCCATCGGCGGTGGCAAGAGTTCGGGTTGAGCCGTTTCGGGCGGTGCAATACGGATTTTGAAACCAGACATAAAATTCTCTCGGTGATTTTGAGTTGATAAAATTCCTGGGCTACCCCGGCTTCCCGAAGCAGCCCAGGTGATGGATGGTTACCCAGCGGTAACGTCGGCCGTCATCATTAAGCGGTCGCCTTCGGGGATCCCGGCCTGTGACAGGGTCTCTTCTTCCTTCAACTCGCGACCCAGTGCCTTGCTGTCCAAACGATAAGACATAGGGCGGCCATCCGGACCAGTGACCGGCAATTCAAGCGAAGTCGTTAACTCGGGGAGCAACTCCTTCACCGGCACCTCCGCGGGTACCTCAGCATTGCGGCTACCTCCAGAAGGTAAAATGATCGTAACGGGAATGTCTGCCATTTTTGACTCCTTTCAAAGAGTGGTCGGCTGATTGCAGCCAAAAGGGATATTTTGCATATGCAAAGTGCAAGTTATCGCAAATGAATCTTGGGTTTCTTTTTCGCCGGCGATTCTGACTTAAGCTTCACTTGCGGTTTTGCCTGTGGCTTTCCAGAAGCGGAAGTGGTCAGTTTCACACGTTCGGGTCTCAATAGTTCACGTTGGTCAACTGGGAAAATATTCGGATGCACTTTGCGATACTCGCGGGACCAGCGCGCAGCTTCCGCATCCCAGGGAAAAGGTGGTTTGGTGGGATCATCATGATAGTTCTTGAATTGCAACATCTCCCCCAGCATCACCACCAAACGGTCCAAAGATCGACTGGCCGCCCACCAGGCCGCATCGATACACACACTGCCGTTCAAATGATTGATGTTCGGATGCCAGATCGGCGTCAACCACTTCATGCCGGGCCAGCGATGTGGATATTGGTTATGCAAATAGATCTCAACCTGATGATGCTCGCCATATTTCGGCTTGCCTTGGCGATCCACCGCAATGATGCTTTTGCACTTGAACGTAACGATATAGCGTTCCGGTGGAAGATTGGGATTCGTGGAGGTGGCGTGGAAAGAGATCAGATCACTGCGCGAAGCCAGCTCCCGCATCAACTCATAATCGCCGCGTAAACGCCGCATACGAGGAGTCTCGCCCACGGACATGCCACCTGCTGTGATATCGGCGGTCAGCATCAGACGATCGCCATCCGGGATGCTCGCCTCGGCCAGAGTCTCACCTTCTCGCAATTCGCGGCCCAGAGCTTTGCTGTCCACCCGATACGCCATCGGGCGTCCATCGGGTCCAATAGTGGGAAGATTCAACATCGAGATCAGCTCGGTCATCAGATCCCGGACAAGTACATCGTCGGGAACTTCAGCGCTGCGAGCGCCACCACTGGGCAGGACAAAAGTTACGTTCAGGTCAGGCATAATGACAACCTCTCGCTAGGTATTGAGATGGGGCACCTGGCACATGCCAGTGATCGCCCAACAATCTGCGTGATGTAATGTGTGACAAACTTCGCATTCTTTGACGCCGCGTGGATCGTTGCGGGTGACCGTTTCCAGACAATAAGGGCAACGATGCTCTTCAACCAGCGCAAACTGGATATGTGCTTTTTGCGAGGAGCGCTTGCGCTTGGGACGCACCACAGAATCCTTTTTCTTCTTCGCATCCCGCAGAACCGAGGCCCGGCTTCCGTTATTTGAGCGGGATCTCGTTCCAGGCGTTGCCCCAGACTTCACTCGCGCACGCCCGCTTCCGGCTGGTTTGACACGTGCCCTTCCATTCGAAGAACCGGTCGAGCGTCTCTCACGTCGCGGCGTCACCGCAGGTGAGGAGACAGGCAGAGGCACAATTTCCACGGGTTCTGTAACACTTATGGGTGCAGAAGGCCAGGCCTGCAACGACAGAACAACCATTAGTAAACTGATTCCAAGATGAAGCGGGTCGGCCCAGTCCATTTTGCTGAGATCAAACAATCTGCGTGCATCAATTTGTAATGAACCGATCTCATTCGGCATATCACCCAGGCGCATGTCGCGGATCTGTCTTGCCAGGTTTGGATCGAAGCGGATTGGCCCAACACCCAGCACTGCATGGCTGAGCGAACCCAGCAGGAGCATGCCAATGACCGCCGCCAGGATGGCAACCAACCAGCGGACGTACCGGCTTTGTTGTCGCAAGACAAAGCGCGTGCCAAATCCTGCAATCAATCCCAGAGTTGTATCTGCAAAAAACGTTGACAGAAACAAGGGAAAGTTGCCTGCCCGCTTGAAGAGCAGCACGATCCAGAGGCCAGAGGCGATGATCAAGAGCAGAAGTAAAACCAGTTTACGCAGGAGAGAATCGGACTCTCGGGTGCCTGCCGTAACATCTACCGGATTCATCGAGTTCATCGTTGCCGCGCGCATTGCCATGGTCGGTCTGCCTATAACTTACATACTTTGATATGACCGCGTCCCAGTCGCGCATTAATACGAAGGGAACGTTCCGCGCTCATGTAACGGATCTGTTTGGAGTCCGGATCGGACCGCTTGGAAGATTTTTTTTCTTCTTTCTGATTCTGCTTGAATTTGATTTTGCTGGTCGCGGGCTTCGGAATGACTATACTTTTCGAAGTCTCTTCCTTGAGGCGAATCCGACTGCGGAGCGACTGGGCCGGAGTTGAATCCACCGAGGGCTCTTCGCTTTTGAGGCGAATTCGGTCACTGACTGGCTGGGTTTGTTCAGGCAGGTTGTGTTCAAAATGTCGAAAATGAAGCGCTTCCGGTAAATCGCCTGTGAGCTCGTAGAAACGATACTCGACTCCATTTTGGGCACGCAGGATGTGCAGAGCCGGTACGCCCACGCTGCCCAATGTATGGTGCAGGAAACTCTCATCACCAGTGATCATATGAGTAAACTGGGCCTCACGCAAAATCCCGCAAGTAGGACAATGCCCGGATTCGAACGTAGTCTCACTCATCGGCCGCAAAACCTGCTCTATCGTATGGCAGTTGGGGCATTCCAGAGAAGTGACCAATTCCTGGTCGAGTTCGATCACCGCCTGTGGTCCGAGGTCAGCACGGGCGATGCGCAGTAGATCCTGAAGGGTTGTCCGCTCGGCGCGCGCCGGCAACTCAGTGATCTCCCCATAAGTCCAGTGACTTTCACATTCTTCGCGCGGCACATATGCAGTTGTATGCATCATATTCGTCAGGCCATTGAAATGGACAACCTTGCCTGGCTCAACCGGCATATTGTGAATCAGCTTGAGCGCTTCCTGGGCTTGCATGCCACCAATAATGGAAGCAATCGTCGGTGTGGTGGGAACCTTTCCCAACAACACATTTTGTCGTGCCAGTAATTGGCATGAATAACGCAGGGAAAGATCGCGCAGCGCCTGCTCCGTAAGAGTGCATTCATAACAGGCACCTTCGCCCGGCACAAAGACACGCATCAGACCCAGCAATTCCTGAATGGCACCATCCACCCAGGGTTTATTCATCCAATAGCAAAAGCGATTGACCGCCAGACGAGCTTCACGATTATCCAAACAGCCAATAATGGCATCCATGCGGCGAATAATTCCCAAGCCAAGACTGGTCGTCACGTCGGCATTCAAGTATTGGACATGTACTTCTGGATTGATGGATTTCGCGCGCGCCGCCACCACTTCCGCTTTGCTCCGATGATTGTCCGACTCTCGGAACAATACGGAGCGACTAAGATTGGCGGCCTCGATCTTGTCAAAATCGATAATAAAGATATTTCCGACACCCATTAACGTCAGGTTCTTGATCACTTCATTGCCCAGCGCGCCAGCGCCAATCACCAGTACTTTGGCCTGCCGCACTTTGTCTCGCTCCCACCACGAGATGAACTCGAAAGTTCCCAGACGGTCCTTCTGCAAGTTGGGAATGTGGATTGGCTTTTCCGGCGAAACTGGTATGCGACGCGGTCCGGTGAGCGGCTCACTTGCCGCTGGCGCCGAAGATGGACGCTCCACGCCACCTGCCAATTCCTTGGCCTGGGTGATATTGGTCTCATCGATCTTGTGTGCGAACCAGCCCACGTGAGGCCGGGATTCCACGAGATGATTTTCCTCCAGGGCTTTCAGCGCTTCCCGCAGGGTGGCGCGGCTGATTCCCAGTTGCGTCATCAACTCGCGTTCGGGGGGAAGTTGCGCTCCCTGTGCCAGACTTCCTTCCAGTAGTGAGGCGGCCAGCTTTCCAGCCGCGGTCTCTGCCAATGTTTTGTGAGAAATTTTCTGTATTTTCATAGCTCTCTCTGTGGTATGGTGGTCAGACCAACAGAATGCATTATAGAAAATTTTAAAGTGAGAGTCAATTGGATTCCCTGAGAAATAGGTACTGCCTATCACCTTGCTTAAATGCAAAAAAAGGGACGACCCGAAAAAGGGTCGTCCCTTTTGGTTACCCGAAAGAATTTACGCTAATTCGATCGTTGCGCCAGCTTCTTCGAGTTTCTTCTTGGCTTCAGTTGCGGCATCCTTGCCCACACCCGTCAGCACCTTACCACCGGCGGTCTCCGCCATGGTCTTGGCTTCGCCGAGTCCCAGGCTGGTCAATTGACGAATGACCTTGATCACGTCAATCTTCTTGGCGCCCGCATCCTTGATGACCACATCGAACTCTGTCTTTTCCTCAACCGGCTCAGCGGCAGCAGCGCCGGCACCAGGCATGGCCGCCATGGCCATAGGCGCGGCAGCAGAGACGCCCCACTTCTCCTCCAATAGTTTTACCAATTCAGCCGCCTCGAGAACGGTGAGTGTGGAAAGTTGTTCCACGATTTGATTAAGTTCAGCCATTGCTTAATACTCCTTGCATAGAGATAGATTCTTATTTTGAATATTTCATTTATGCCGCAGCGGGTGCCTTCTCAGAGAAAGCTTTGAGCACGGCAGCCAAACCACGTGAGGGTTCGACAATGGTACGGACCAATTTGCCAGCCGGAGCCTGCAAAACGCCCAACAATTGTGCACGCACAACCGGCAACGGCGGCATATCTGCCAACGCCTTGACCTGTGCAGCACTTAACGTTTGACCGCTCATGTATCCACCTTTGACTTTGATAAATTCAAGGCCTTTGGTGGCATCGTTCAACGCTTTTGCAGTCGAAGCAGGATCTTCGAAGGCAAAAGAGACGGCTGTGCTCTTTACCAGATAATCACTGGGAAATTGCATACCACTATCTGCAAAGGCGCGGCGCGCCAGTGTATTCTTCACTATGTGGAACTCCGCACCAGTCTCACGGATCTTGGCGCGGATATTATCCAGATCTTTCATCTTCACACCGGTGTATTCTACGAGAATTACGGCCTGACTGCGTTTCATCCAGTCCGTATACCGGGACAGTACTTCTTCCTTGCGTTCTTTTGTTATTGCCAAGGGACATTCACCTCCTTTCAATAAAAAGTCTTTGCCACTCGCTGCGCGAGGCAAAGACTTTGAGCAAACCCCGAGGAGGGATACGGCATGACCGTTACTTGCTGTGGTCTTCACCTGAGCAGGAAATTAAGGGACGCCTGGTCATTGACCATGCGCCACGCCCGCCTTCATTGGCGAAGTGGCTTACTTACAGGGCTACTGAGCTATTTTACTCGATTCCTTCCAATTTGGACGTGTCACTGGGATTCACTTTAATCCCGGGACCCATGGTTGTTGTCAGGGTGATATGCTTGATATATTCACCCTTGGCACCCGCAGGACGAGCCTTATGGACTGCATCCATCAAGGCGGCAAAGTTCTCATAGAGTTGATCGGCATCAAACGAAACCTTGCCAACCGATACATGGATGTTCGCCGTTTTATCGAGACGAAACTCGACACGACCAGCTTTCGCTTCTTTGATCGCCCGCGGTAGGTTCTCTACGCCTACAACGGTGCCAGCCTTCGGGTTTGGCATCAGACCGCGTGGACCGAGCACACGTCCCAGACGACCGACGCGGCCCATCGCGTCAGGCGTAGCGATCGCGACATCGAAGTCGAGCATACCGCCTTCGATCTTCTTCAAAGACTCGTCGTCGTCGGCAACCATATCGGCACCCGCAGAACGTGCAGCCGCGGCACCTTCACCTTGTGCGAAGACCAATACTCGCACAGTCTTGCCCAAACCGTTGGGCAAAACAACCACATCACGCACTTGCTGGTCCGCTTGACGCGGGTCCAACGCCGTGCGCAGATGAACTTCCACTGTTGAATCAAACTTGGTGGTGCTGGTCTCCTTGGCGAGCGCGACTGCCTCGCGAGGAGTATATTCCTTGTTCAAATCCACCTTAGCCAGAGCTGCTTTGTATTTCTTTCCGTGTTTAGCCATTTTATCCTCCGTGGTGCAAGCGTGGCGCTGATGGGTTGTGAAGGTCAAACATTCCGCTTGCCTTTCCAAAACCCACGCCACTCCCACAAAAATTAATCGACAACGTTAATACCCATCGAACGGGCAGTACCCTCAATTTGCTTGATCGCGCCTTCCAGATTGATCGCGTTCAAATCCTTCATCTTCAATTCCGCGATCTCCTTTACCTGTGCACGCGTCACCTTACCGACCTTTTCCTTGTTCGGCACACCTGAACCTTTTTCAACCTTCGCGGCTTTTCGCAACAACACAGCCGCAGGAGAGGTCTTCAGCACAAAGGTGAACGAACCATCGGTATATACGGTGATCTCTGCCGGAAGCACTTCACCCGGGCGATTGGATGTACGGGCGTTATACTCCTTGCAGAAAGCCATGATATTGATACCATGACCTGCCAATGCCGGACCCACCGGAGGCGCAGGATTGGCCTTTCCAGCTTCAAGCTGGAGACGAACAATTGCCTTAAACTTCTTTGCCATTTTTACTCCTTCGTGGTTTTAGCGTGGCATCTGATTGCCACTCCCACTGCATCAGGTTGCGGATTTGGATTCACGCTTCGCGCAAGCCGCAACCTGTTACCGTTTAATTTACGCTTTCTCCACCTGTAAGAAATCCAGCTCGACAGGTGTTTCGCGACCGAAAAAGGAAACCATCACGCGTACCTTGGTGCGTTCCATGTCGATCTCGGATACCATACCGCGGAAATCGTTGAACGGTCCATCGATGATACGGACACGTTCTCCCACCTTGAAGGTGACCTTGACCGTCGGCGCTTCAGCTTCCATACGCTTGACGATCTGGGCCACTTCCTCGGGGCGCAAAGGCGTTGGGTTGTTTCCCATGCCGACGAAGCCTGTCACACCTGGTGTATTGCGGACCACGTACCAGGACTCTTCCGTCAATTGCAAATTGACCAGCACATAGCCTGGGAAGATATGACGTTCCACCGTACGGCGCTTCCCATCCTTGACTTCGATCTCCTCCTGGGTCGGGATAACCACATCGAAGATCTTATCCTTCATACCCATGGTTTCAATACGCTGTTCAAGGTTATGACGCACTTTGTTCTCATAACCGGAATAACAGTGGATCACATACCACGCGGGTCCTTCGGTTGGTTCAGGAGACAATTCATCCGATGAAGATAAAGGCAGTTCCTTAATGGCAGAAACGTCCGCTCCCTCTGCTTCATCCGCCGAAGAGGAATCACCAGATTCATCAGACACGGAAGAAGAAGCTTCATCCGCAGGAACACCAACAGAGTCCAATTCTTCAGATTGGGAAGATGAATCAGACAACGAAGATTCAACCGAGGGATTCACTACTTCCTCAATTTCATCTTCAACGGCATCGTGGTCGAACTGATCGTGTGGTTCCTGCACAGACATTAGAATCTCGAATTCCTCTTGTTACAAGCCCAATACCAAATTCAATACAGCACGAGCGCCGGCATCAGTAATGCCAAGGAGGACACCCATCGCAGCCATCACCAGCAAAACGAGGATTGTCAGCTGCCGCGCCTCTGGCCAGGTGGGCCATGTCACTTTACGCAGCTCACCCGTAGTCTCACGGAAAAATGACTGGATTGCATTGGGCTTTTTGCCTTTATCTCTTTCAGCCAAGTTTGACTCCTTCATGATTCGGCTAAAACGCCGCCCTGGATCAGCGGCGTTGCCAATTCTAACTCTACAGGCCAGGCAGGACTTGAACCCACAACCGCTCGTTTTGGAGACGAGAGCTCTACCAATTGAGCTACTGGCCTAGACAGCTGGTTGGGCAGTTTCATGTTTTATACAAACCATTAACCCACCCAACCAACAAATTACTTCGTTTCGCGGTGCAGGGTATGTTTTCTGCAACGAGGGCAAAACTTATTAAATTCAAGACGATTCGGGTCGTTACGCCAATTCTTCTCTGTCGTGTAATTTCGCTCTTTGCAGTCACTACACTGCAGGGTAATGACCGGGCGAACATCTTTCTTCTTCGATGCCATTCTAACTTCCCAACTTTCTGCTATTCCATAATTTGGGTAACGACACCCGCACCGACGGTCAAACCGCCTTCACGGATGGCAAACTTCGATCCCTGCTCCAACGCCACCGGCACAATCAACTCCACTGTCAGGTTCACATTGTCGCCCGGCATCACCATCTCCACACCTTCCGGCAAGGTGATGTCCCCCGTCACATCCATCGTGCGTACATAGAACTGCGGTCGATAGCCACTGAAAAATGCCTTGTGCCGCCCACCTTCCTCTTTCTTCAACACATACACTTCCGCCAAAAACTTCCTGTGCGGCGTGATCGACCCCGGCTTGGCAACCACCTGTCCACGTTCCACATCCGTCCGCTCAATGCCACGCAACAGCAAGCCTACATTGTCTCCAGCCATGCCTTCATCCAACTGCTTGTGGAACATTTCCACTCCAGTCACCACTGTGCTGGTCGGCTTCTCTTTCAAGCCGATGATCTCCGCCGGATCGCCCACTTTCACGAGACCGCGGTCGATACGTCCCGTCACCACCGTCCCACGACCCTTGATCGAGAACACATCTTCCACACTCATCATGAACGGCTTGTCCGTCTCACGCTTCGGTTCCGGAATGTACTCATCGATCACTCGCAACAGTTCACGTATACTCTCATATTCCGGCGCATTCGGATCGGTGCTGGTGCTGTCCAGCGCCTCTTTCGCACTGCCACGCACGATCGGCGTCGTGTCACCCGGAAACCCCTGGCTGGTCAGCAATTCTCGCAACTCCAGTTCCACCAATTCCAGCAGTTCCGGGTCGTTCATCTGATCCACTTTGTTCAAGTACACCACGACGCTCGGCACTTCCACCTGCCGCGCCAGCAGTACATGTTCCCGCGTCTGCGGCATCGGTCCATCCGGCGCTGCCACCACCAGGATCGCTCCATCCACCTGCGCCGCCCCGGTGATCATGTTCTTGATGTAGTCCCGGTGTCCCGGCATATCCACATGAGCATAGTGCCGCTTGTCCGTTTCGTATTCCACATGAGCTATGTTGATCGTGATGCCGCGGGCTTTCTCTTCCGGCGCATTGTCGATCTGATCATAGGCCCGGTATTCCGCCTTGCCCATCAGCTGCGATACTTTCGTAATCGCCGCCGTCAAGGTCGTCTTCCCATGATCGATGTGGCCCATCGTCCCTACGTTCAGATGCGGCTTGCTCCTGTCAAATTTTGCCTTCGCCATTGATCCTTCTCCTTTTCTCCTGGAAACAGAACTTTTCAGCAACTGAGCCCACAACGAGACTTGAACTCGTGACCTCACCCTTACCAAGGGTGTGCTCTACCAACTGAGCTATGTGGGCGATACGTGCTGTCCCAATAACTTTGGGATAGTGGGCGGTGAAGGATTCGAACCTCCGAAGTCTTCTGACAACTGATTTACAGTCAGTCCCCTTTGGCCGCTTGGGTAACCGCCCGCATATTTGGTTGTTATCAATTGATGCCTTTGTACTCGCACCAATTTTCTTGTAAAGCCGACGACGAGAATCGAACTCGTAACCGCCCGCTTACAAGGCGGGTGCTCTGCCGATTGAGCTACGTCGGCACACCCAATTAAGCAGAGCGATTATACCAAAGCCATACTTAAAGGGGAAGTCAACTTAAGGCAATTAAATTGCTCCCGCGCGAAGGGAGCACGCAAGAAAGTTTAACCGGATTCAAAGGGTAAGTCAAGCTTAATGACAGATTGATTGCAAACTTTGAAGTTTAAACAAACCTCTTGACATATAACCCAGTTGCATGTATATTTAGAACACTTGTTCTAACCAGGTTCAATTACAGGTGATCCATGACTGAAATCAATCGTTATGCCCTAATGATGGAAGCGCTGAACGAACTCAAACCCGAGATCGATTCTGCGCGTCAGCTCAAGGCTCAGCCTGCCCAACCCCCGCTGAACGAGGTTCTTGCTGATTACGGTCCCATGCCTCGGGAAGCGCTTTTCCTTGGTGTCGCTCCGGATAAACTCCCGGTGTTACTCAACTTGCACGACCCGGTACCCGGTCCCCTCTTGATCGCAGCCGATCCGGGCGCAGGAAAAACTGCTTTGTTACAAACCATCGCGCTGGCCGCCGGGATCATGCATCAACCTGACGATTTGCAATTTGGTGTTCTTACCAACCATCCCGACGAATGGAACGGTATCGAGCAAGTACCCAATAACGTGGGAATCTTCCCTCTTCATAACCAATCGGCTGAAGATTTCATTTTATCTTTGGCTTCCTGGGCTCATGGCAATAAAACCAGTCGACAATCCGTCTTGTTCTTATTGGATGATCTCGAGGCCGCCGCTAATCTTGATTTCGATGCGCGGCAAAATCTCCGCTGGCTTTTACTGCGTGGACCTGCACGCCGCGTCTGGCCGATCATTACACTCAACCCGAAACGGTCGGAAAATATTCTGCCCTGGCTGGATGCCTTTCACACGCGCGTCTTTGGAACCATACAAGACCCGGAACACATCCATACACTGGAGGCTGAAAATGCGGAGCTGGACTCCCTGCATGGCGGCTCACACTTCACTCTACGAGAAGGAGATCACTGGCTTCGATTTTGGATACCAAGCATAGTTTATTAGACAAGGAGATGAATATGCACACTGGCATGCTTTGGTTCGATAACTCTCAAACGGCACTCAACATCAAAATCCAAAAAGCTGTGGACTACTATCACAAGAAATACGGTCACGTTCCTGACCTGTGTCTGGTGCACCCCAGCATGTTGGAAAAGAATGAATCACAACTCGAGATCGACAAATTAACGGTTCGCCCCTATCGGCCCGTACTGCCGGGCCACATATGGATTGGCATCGAGGACAAAAACTGAGTCGAGTCCCTGTCCCTTGCAAACCCTCCCGTGGAACTGGCCCACGGGAGGACTTTTTTAACCAATTGCCACGACAAAAGCAACCGAATGACTTTGCGTATGACTGATACTCACAGACCAGTTTGTTAAGCCAAGTTCTTTTGCTTTGGCATCCGCGTTACCGTATAAGGTCAATTTCGGTGCGTTCTGCTCATCGCCCAGGATCTCGATCTCTGACCAGGAAACATCACCAATTCCCGAACCCAACGCTTTCGCCACCGCTTCCTTGGCAGCAAAACGACCCGCTAAAGACTCAGCTCGTTTTCCGCAATACTCCAATTCTGCAGGCGTAAAGATGCGTTCAAGATAATGTTTTCCGTGCCGCGCGATGACATCCTCAATGCGGGCAATCTCGATCAAATCAACACCGGTTGCCAGTTTCATAAATTATGGGCCGGCGACCGCAATCGCCAGTTTATCCGGATCGATAAATTTCCTGGCGGTATTTAGCACCGCATCAGCCATGACTTCGTTGACCAGATCTGCATAACGATGATAATAGTCCAGCCCCAGGTCATGTCGCTCGATGTTTAACAATGCGCCTGCCACGCCACCGTTTGACTCCAGAGAAATCGGCAGGCGGCCAACAAAGTTGGCCTTGGTATCCGCTAATTCTTCCCCGCTAACACCCTCTTGCACAAAACGCTTCAACTCATCTACGATCAAACTCCAGGCTTTCTTCACGTTTTGCGGATTCACGCCAGCACTTACTTCCCAGGATCCCGGCCCAATCCCCGCGCTCAAACTTGAGTATGCATAATACGCCAGTCCGGATTTTTCACGCACTACCTCACCGATACGCCCCATCATCCCGAACTGACCCAAGATGCTATTCCCCACCAAGGCAGGCATAAACTCCGGATCACGGCGCATGGGACCATTCGTCCCAATCACGAGATCAGATTGGGATTTACCCGCGATACGATGATGTTTGCTGACCGTCTTTTTCAGCGGCTTCAAAGGAGGAAGTTCCGGGGATTCTTTCTGACCCTTTACCTGCCAATTCCCCAAGGCGCGTTTCACCTGTCTGACGGCTTCTTCCGGTTTCACCCCCCCGACGATTGCCATCACCAATCCACGCGGCCCGTAACAGGCATGATGAAATTTCACCAGGTCGGTTCGCGTGATGCTTTGAACCGTTTCCGGATAGCCATCATCAGGACGGCTATAGGGATGACCCTTGAACAAAATTTGATCAAAGACCATCGAAGCCATATCCGAAGTATCCTCGGCACGGATGGCCAGACCGGTAAGCAGTTGTGCGCGCAGTTTTTCCATCTCCACTTTCGGGAAATTGGGAGCAATCAATGCTTCAGACAGGAGATCGAGAAGCAGCGGCAAATCTTCTGCCAGCGAACGGCCATTGAACCCGGATCGATGCACACCGGTGTTGAAGCCCAGGCTCGCGCCGACCGACTCCAGATCCTGATAGATTTTGTCAAACGTTCGTTTCTGCGTGCCGCGCATCAGCGCCGACGTCACAAAATCCGCCAGGCCCAGTTTTTCATCCGGATCGAACAGCGCGCCAGCATCGAAATATCCGCTCACCACCACAGAGGGGCTGTTGAAATTCGAACGCGCCAGAATGGTAACACCATTAGGCAATACTTCGCGATAAATGTCGTTTGGCCCGGGCAAAGAGGAATTGATTCGATGCATGATTACGCCCTCCCCTCTACTGGAATATAAGTGCCGACCACGCGGCTCTTTGGCTTGAAATATTCATTGGCGACTCGTTGTACATCTTTTGCCGTGACCGCTGCGAGCCTATCAAGATAGGTTTGAAACCAGTTGTAATCAGCGAACATCTCAGCATAGCCCATCCAGAATCCCTGGTTGGTAATATTTTCGCTGCCATAAGCGAATAAGGCGCGTGCCTGCTTGATGGCACGTGTAATTTCTTCCTTGGAAACTTTTTCCTCTCGCACGCGTTGGATTTCACGATCCAGCCCGGCCAGCGCTTCTTCAGGCCTGCGTTTGGGATGAACAGTCATCGTGAGCGTATACAGGAAGGGATCGATCGTCGCCTGCGAGCCGCCGTGTATGCTGACAACATATTCCTTATCCACCAGGGCGCGATATAAACGCGAGGTTTTGTTGGAAATGCCACCGCTGAACATATTGAGATTACTCGGCCCGGCCAGTAAACTGTCGAGCACGCTTAGCGGAAAGAAATCGGGATGGGAAGCCGTGGGGAAACGGTAGCAGGCCTGCACGTAGGAAGTTGCGCCGGGACCTTCCACCGAGAGCCGGACTTCGCCATTCTGAGGCGGTTCCGCACGTTTCAGGCGTGGCGGTTCCTTTCCCGCAGGGACGGATTCGAATAATTCTCTAATTCGCGCCAGCATGCTTTGCTTATCAAAGTCACCAGCCACTGCCATCACCGCGTTGTTGGGCAGATAGAAGTTACGATAATGATTATAGAGATCGTCGCGCGTCATGGTACGCAGATCAGCCATATCGCCGATAACCTCATGATGATAGGAATGCACCCGAAAAGCAGTTTGTTGGAGAGCCTCACCAAGCTGGAACAAGGGCTCGTTCTCGTGGCCCTCGCGCTCGGACATGATCACGGTGCGCTCGGAGGCCACCTCTTCCGGGTCGAAGCGACTGTTCACCATGCGATCCGCTTCGAGGCGTAGTGCCTGGTCGATCTTATCGGCTGGCATGGTTTCAAAATAGGCAGTCCAGTCGACATAAGTGAACGCGTTCCAACTGCCGCCTTCACGCGAGATGGCTTTGTCGAGTATGTTCGGAGGGAATTGATCTGTTCCTTTGAACTGCATATGCTCGACCCAGTGCGAGATGCCAGTGTGACCCTGCACTTCGTCGCGCGAGCCAACTCGATACCAGACCCATGACGAAATGATGGGCGCCGTATGAATCTCTTTGAGCAAAACTTTAAGACCGTTGGAAAGAATGGTTTCTGTATGATTATTTTTCATGGAGAAGGAAGCTCCGTCGATACGGGATTTGAAACAGGAGAACAAATTTGTACGCCGTTCACCAGCGCGTTGGGCTCCACCAGGCAATACCAGGGTTCGATCACTTTTTGCAGACCGACAAACGGTTCATGTAATTGAGTTCTGGTTGAGCGGGATATTCACCGGCACATCCAACACCGCCAGAACCTGCTGGTCGACGGGCACTACCAGGTTCTGAATATTGATAGGCAGGTTTGTGCCTTGAGGCAGCACAATGGTTGCTCGCGCGTTGACGATGTTCAGGCCGCCCGTTCCGACAGTAACCAGCGCACCGTTGATCGTAACATCCTGACTCAAAGTAACAGTTGTTGGGCCGCTGACGTTCAGACTAAATTGAACCGGAATTTCTTTCTCCACATGGATATTGGTGGTGATACTGGCCTGATCCATTTTAACGAAATTATTGTAGAGGCCTCCCAATAAACCAGAAGCCTGATCATTGGCGGTGAACTGGAGGGTGCCGAGCATCTGAAGTGCAATCAACAAAATGGCGATCAATATAATATTAACCGCGATCGAGAGCAAACTGGCAATGGTCCAAAAGGCCGGGAGAAAGCGAAAACGCGGCTGCCTGGTATCAGATGTCTCAGCCGTGGGCGGAGTAGCAGCAGGGAGGGCCGGCTGCTTCGTAATTGTTCCATGGGGTCCGTTGGCGCGTGGCAGACGCGCCTTAATGGATTCATTCACATTGCCGTTCAACAACTTCTTCATTTTGCTGGTCTGGTTTGGATCGGAAGCAGGTTGTGTCATGCGACCTCCTCGTGCAGGTTATTGTCGAAGATCCCGCGTGCTCGTGGCGGGGCTATTGATTGCCCAATTCATGCACCGATGTCCAGGTTCAGGTAAGAGTTTAGTGTACCTGTGAAATATCCTCCAATCTTAACATAGATATGGAATTTCCAGTTATGGTCTTTAAAAATATTCGGTAGATCACCAAAGAGTCAAAAGAAGCCCGAAGATAGCGGAATCTCTTGGTTTTCGTGAAGTACTGATATTCGAACTTATGGCGCGCGAGACAAATGTTAGTGTTACCTAAAGAATGATTCCAGCGTCTTGTCCATGAATTTATTTTTAGCTATAATCAAGTGAAGATTAGGTCCGCAAAGGACTTTTGGAGGCATTTTGAATAACCAATACTTTGTTGCTGTCATCGGCGCGGGACCGGCGGGATTGTTTGGTGCCCGTGAACTTGCCAGGCAAGGCGCACACGTTGTTCTTTTCAACCGGGATGTCAAACCGGGCGGACTGGCAGAATACGGAATTTATCCGGATAAGTACATTATGAAGAACGGCCTGCGCAAGCAGTTCCGCCAGATACTGGAGCTGCCCAACCTCGACTATTATGGAAACATATCTGTGGGCACACACGGGGATCTCACCCTTGACGATCTGCGTGCACTGGGCTTTCAGGCGCTGCTGGTCACCGTTGGCGCACAAGGCACCAAATGGCTGGGCCTGCCCGGCGAAGAGCTCGAAGGTGTATATCACGCCAAGGATGTAGTTTACTTTTATAACAAGCTGCCGCCTTTCAGTCAAAAATCATTCCGCTTTGGAAAACGCTGTGCGGTGATCGGTGCGGGTAATGTTATGCTCGATATCACTCATTATCTCTCCCGGGTACAAAAAGTGGATGAGGTTATCGCGGTGGTGAGACGTGGTCCGGCAGAAGTCAAATTCGACAAGAAGGAAATGGAATACGTGATCGCCAGTCTGGACGTAACCACATTGGATGCCGAGATTGAACGCGTGGCTCCCATCATGGAGGCGGTTCATCAGGACCCGCAAGCTGCGCGCGACTCGATTTTGGCGGCCCTGCCGAAAGCATTACCCAAAGAATCTGACACGCGTTTCCGTTTCGAGTTTCTCGCCTCCCCTGTTCAAATGATCGGCGACGGGGATGGTAACTTGAAACAGGTGGAGATCGAAGATAATATCCTGGTCGAGGCCAATGGCAATACAAAAGCCAAGGGGACCGGGAATAAGCGCCGGCTGGATGTGGAGACGGTCGTCTTCGCCATTGGCGATAAGGTAGATGACTCCTTTGGTCTGCCGGTCGAGTGGAACGAATTCGTCAAAAATCAACAGCCGCGTTTCCCCATGGAAGGCATTTCCTACGAATCTCCGGCGGAAGATGTTTTTGTCGGGGGCTGGTCACGTCAGGCCAGCACTGGTCTGGTTGGCTATGCGCGCAAGGATGGCACGAATGCGGCCAAAGTGGTCTGGCAATATTTACAGGGCAAACAGCCCGTGGAACCGAACGGTAAAACCGTGGAAGAAAAAGTAAAAGGCCTGAATAAACCAGTTGTGACAAAAGAGGATGTTAAAAAACTGGAGGCTGTGGAAGCTGCCGAAGCGCAAAAGCGAGGCCTTGAAGAATTCAAGTTTAACACCAACGAAGATATGCTACAGGCCATTGGCCTGACCATGACGGTCTGACGCTCGCCTCTCTCTTTTTGAGAGGGGTTATTTTTTCGCATGAAACGCGATTTATATTTCAACAGACCGTTGATGAACGCGGCGGGATCATTGGGATTCGCGCCAGACTCGCGAACTCTTAAAGACCTGGTGGGGTTGAATGACTGGGGCGCGTTCGTGACGAACCCGTTCTCGCTTCGTCCGCGGGCCCCGGCCGCGCAACCGGGCGTGATCGAATATCCGGGCGGATTTCTATTGCACACCGGCTTGCCAAATCCTGGTTTCCATGCCGGCTTGAAAAAATATGCCGCGAAATGGTCGCGTTCCAATTTGCCAGTCATCGTGCATTTGATGGCAGACCGCCCCGAAGAGACGCAGCGCATGGTACGTTTGTTGGAAACAAGAGAGAATGTGATGGCCGCTGAACTCGGCTTCGCGCCGCTGCTGGCAGACGACATCTTACTGCTCACACTTCAAATGTGCCTGGGTGAATTGCCATTGATCTCTTCTTTACCCGTCGAGCAGGTACTGAATTTAGGGCCGCGCTTGATACAAGAAGGCGCACAGGCCATCAGTATCTCCGCGCCGCGTGGGGCTTTGCCCCTCACATCCGCGCCTTCGGCAAACTCTCCCCACTTCGACTACGCTCCCGCTTCGCTCAGCACGAAAGGGGAGGCAGAAATCACCACCGGTCGTTTATACGGTCCTTCGCTTTTTCCGCGCGCACTTGAAACCGTCTATTCTGCGGCGAGATTGGGATTACCGATCATCGCCGCGGGCGGCGTGTGGACGAAAGAAAACTTCGAGGCCATGCTCGCGGCCGGCGCGCTGGCAGTTCAACTAGACGCGGCGTTATGGGGTTCTAACTGGGGGGGTCAGTCTTCGATGGAATAGTCGATCGCTTTCAGGAAGCGTTCTTTTTCTTCGGAGGACATCCGTTGGTATGCAAGTCGAATGGTATAGCCGCCAATTAATTTCCCATGTTCCACAACCATCCAATCCACAATATCCTCTCTTGCAATGGTAACTTTGTCATCGATAAATAATTTCAGTTGAGGAATGTCATCTCCCATGGTCCCGTGGAAAACGCCATCCCTGTAGGAAATCCTGTCCACCCAAATATCTTGCGAGGAGCCATCGGGCAGAACAAAACGGACTTTAACGGCCACCAGGGTTCGGTCCATTTGAGGCGTTCCGATCCGCTGGATGAAGGTATCCAATGTATCCCGCGCACCTTGAAAGGCGGCCTGCATCTCGACATCTTCATTTGACTGTTCCGTAGGAGTTGATACGGGAACTTGAGTTGGCGCAGATGAACAGGCAAAGAGCAATAGACAAAGGGCGAGAAACAATGTGCGTTTCATTTTTCCAGCCAGATGGTCACCGGCCCATTGTTATGGATCTCGACCAACATGTGTGCGCCGAATTGACCAATCTGTGTCGGGACACCCTGCCTGCGCAATAATTCAACGAAGCGATTCACCAACGGTTCGGCAACCTCAGGTAGCGCGGCATCCGTAAAGGAGGGCCGGCGTCCTTTGCGAGTATCCGCATATAGCGTGAACTGCGAAACAACGATCGCCTCTCCTTTCAGATCCAGAACAGACAAATTCGTCTTGCCCTGTTCATCCTCCAAGACGCGTAGATTGGCGATCTTCTCTGCCAGGAAAGCCGCCTGCTCTTCCCCGTCACCATGACCGATGCCAAGCAAAATAACAAGGCCGTTCCCGATCCGGGAAATGACCTTGTCTTCAACCGTTACACTGGCCCCGGAAACTCGTTGTAATAGCGCTCGCATAAACAGAGTCCACTGCTTTCTCAATTATTGCTTTTTGAACTTGTAGCCGGTTACCTCATCGAATCGTTTTTTCTGTTCGGGTGTCATACGCTCATACTCGAGACGCAATGTATAACCGCCGATTACCGTACCATCTTTCTCCAGAATCATCCAATCCAGAACATCCTGCGGAGTAACTTCAACGATATGGTCCGGATGCGCTCCTTTTTCCAGGGTAACTCCCTCCACCATGCGCACCACATATTTCTCCTCGAAAAAATCCACGGGCACAGTCCACATATCTTCCGTGCCGCGACTTGATCTAAAGCGGACTTTTACACTGAGAAAGGAATAAGAAGGTTTCGGCGCAAGCAGGGCTTGACGCATCATATACAAGCTATCCTGCGCCTTTCTCACTGCAGCCGCCATCTCTTCATCTGAGTCAGTAAAGGTGGAATGAGATACGGGGGTCGGTGCCGCCGGCGCGCAGGAGGCGATCAAAAACACAATCATCACAAACAAGATTTTCAACTGGAGAGGCTTCACCATTAATATTTCCAATCTGCGGAACAGCAGGCTCGCCTTTTGTTAAAAAGACGTCACGGCAAATGAATTGCTTTCCTCACTTCTTTCATGGTTTGCCTGGCAATGGCAGAGGCGCGCTGCGCCCCATCGTTTAATACTTCCTGTACATACTCTGGTTTCGATGCCAGTTCTGCGCGCCTGGCGCGGAACGGCTCCAGGTGCTGATTCAGATTTTTCGCCAGAAGCTTCTTGCAATCCACACAACCGATGCCGGCGCGGCGGCATTCCACGTTGACCATGTCCACGTCTGTCCCCGGGGAAAAGATCTTGTGCATGGTAAACACGTTGCACACATCCGGGTTACCGGGATCAGTACGTTTCATGCGCGCCGGATCAGTCACCATCTCGCGTACACGCGCGGTGGTCTCTTCAGGTGTGGAGGCCAACTCGATGTGATTGTTCAGGCTTTTGCTCATCTTTTCCTTGCCATCGATGCCCAGTACTTTCTTGACCTCGGTGTGTTTGACCTGCGGCTCGATCAACACCTTCGTGTTATAGCGATAATTGAAGGAACGGACGATCTCGCGCGCAAATTCCAGATGCGGAGCCTGGTCAATACCAACCGGCACGACATCCGTGTTGTAAAGCACAATATCCGCTGTCATCAAAACGGGGTAACCCAACAAACCATAATTTACATTCTCCGGCTGTTGCCGCACTTTTTCCTTGAAGGTTGGCAGATCGGTCAGTTTGCCTAGTTGGGTCACCATTGAGAGATAAGTATGCAGTTCCATCACCTCGGGCACATGCGATTGTACGAAGACAATCGACTCGTCCGGACGGATTCCTGCCGCCAGCCAATCGAGCGCCATCTCTCGCGTGTTTAGTTTTAAGTCCTGAGTTGTCTCAACCGTTGTCAGGGCATGAACATCCACGATACAGTAGACACAATCATAATCATCCTGCAATGCCACATAGTTTTGGATCGCGCCCAGATAATTTCCCAAATGTTGGCGACCCGTTGGTCGTGCTCCCGAAAATACGCGTCCTTTTTTTGCCATTGATAACCTCATCATTCGGTGGTTGAGTAGTGGAGTCTTGCGCCACGTATCGGAACCACCTGATTGATTCAATCAAAATATTTCCTACCAACTTGCCAGTCTCGATGGCCCCGCCACGCTTCGACTTCGCTATCTCTCCACCAGCGCGAGAAGGCTGCTCGACCAGTGCATTACTTCCTACTCTCCGACCAGCTTCCTCAGCGACCCCAGGACTTCACCCGGTTCGGCATGACGGTGTGTGGACAGCTTGGAATATAACAACTGTCCATTCACGGTGATTTCAAACCGGCCGCCTTCCGACGGCACAAGCGTAATCGATTCGATCAAATGCTCATAAGTTTTGAGCAAATCTTCTGACAGGCTCACGGCCCGGGCAGTATAGTGTCAGACCGCGCAATAAATGATCTCGATTTTCAGCATTGTTCCTCCAACGTTTTCGAGATTATATCATTGGCTTCCCGGGAACGCACGCAGGGATGCGTGAGGCCCACTCAGCAGTTTTGTCATATAAGTATAAACAGATCAGACCCAATGAACGATTTATCAAAGAGCCGGCTTTCCCTTCATTATGTGAGGCAAAAGGCTCGATCAATAGGAAGGCAATGACTTAGTCTCCATCATCAACGTTTCGTTCCAGCTGCCGGGTCACCCCAAGCAAGATGGCAGACACGAGCACCAGTATCACGGACAAAGCCAGGGCGATTCCAAGGTTGCGTTCGAAACCAAGATAGATCGCCATCGGCATGGTTTGGGTGACACCCTCCAGGTTGCCAGCGAACAGAATCGTTGCGCCGAATTCACCCAGGGCACGCGTCCAGGTGAGCACGGCGCCACTGAGCAGAGCCCGGCCCGCCAGAGGAAACATGACTTCGGTAAATAACTGCCATTGACTTGCGCCTTCCACTTGCGCCGCCTCCTCCAATTGCTGATCGATTTTCAGAAAACCCAGACGCGCGGACCTAATATAGAGAGGCGCGGCGACGAACATTTGCGCCATAACAACTGCCACGGTGGTAAATGGCAGCGTAATTCCCAGGAGATTCAAGAGAGAACCAAAAAGACCTCGGCGTCCAAAGGCAATTAATAGGGCCAAACCTGCCACAGAGGGCGGCAGGACGATTGGTAGATCGATCATCAATTCAACCCATGACTTGAAATGGAACCGCCAACGCGCCAACATATAGGCAAAGGGAGTACCGAAAATAATCGTGATCGCCGTGGTAATCGTGCTGGTACTCAAACTGAGCCGCAGGGCTTTGAGCGCTTGTTCTGAAAGTGCATAATTGAAGAAATTGGGACCAATGGAACGCTCGAACAGCGCGAAAAGAGGCAGCGCAAACAAGGCCAGCAGAATTGCGCTTGGGATAATGAAAAACCACACCAAATGACCATCAAGTATCAATCGATCAATAAAGGATCTGAATCTATTCATGAAACCAAAAAAGAGGTTGCGGCAGTTTTCCTTCCGCGACCTGCACAGCCGAAAGAGTTTATTGAGGTGGAGTGAAGCCCCATTTTTGTAAGACAGCCTGGCCATTGGGTGAAAGAACGTAATCGATGAAGGCCTTCGCCAAATCGGTGTTGGCAGCTTTGAGGAGAGGCGCAATTGGATAAGTAGCAATGATATTCACATCATCTGGTATTTCGATTTGTTGCAGTTCGGGCGCGGCGAAAGCGTCTGAGGTGTAGACGATACCGGCATCCGCCTCCCCCAATTGAACCTTGGTAACCACCTGTTTAACGTTATCTTCGCTGGATACCACGTTGGTCAGCACCTGCTCCTTGAAATCCACCCCGAACTTCCCAGCCATCAAGTCAAGCGCCCGGCGTGAATAATTACCAACCGGAACTTCTTGCGCAGCCAAGACCAGCTTGACACCTGAGGTCGTAAGATCTTCCAATTTATCGATGCCGGCGGGGTTGTCAGCTGGAAGGATCACCACCAATCTATTCGTGAGGAACATCTGCGGCACAGAGGCATCCACTGCACCATCTGTGACCAGCGTATCCATTTCTTTTGAGTTGGCCGAAGCAAAAACATCTGCCGGCGCGCCCTCTTCGATTTGAGTACGCAAGGCTTGTGAGCCCGCGAAATTGAGCGTAACGGTCGTACCAGGATTGGCCGCTTCAAAATTCCTGCCGATCTCGGTGAAGGCATCAGTCAGCGAGGCGGCTGCAAAGACGGTCAAGGTGCGCGGCTCAGGTGCGGAGTTGGCAGGCATTGCCCTCGGCGTGGCGGCCAGTGCACATCCCGCCAGGAGTAAAGCACCCAGCAAGACTAACGATGGGGAGTGTTTCATCTCATCTCCATGGGATAAAGAACGATATTTGATTTCCATGGCTGAAACTAAGCTTCGTCTGTTCCAATCATCACGTTGGAGGCCTTGATAATGGCGTATGCTTCCTGGCCTTCTTTCAGCTTTAGACTTTCCACGGAAGTGTTTGTAATGATGGATACGATCTTCTCGCCGCCAGGAAGTTCAATGGTAACTTCCGAGTTGACAGCTCCCGTCGCAATGGCCAGTACCTTGCCTTTCAATACGTTTCTTGCACTGAATTTCATTTCGTCCTCCATTTCAAGCAGGGTTTTAGTCTGTTCTTCCAGGGAAAATTCAAGGTTGAGAGTCTGGCGACAACTTTCCAGCCAATCCAGCATGGCATGAGTTTGGGAGATTTGAAACTCGAGGCCAAGACGGTTAAACGTTTGCACAATGGGCATATCGATCAGAATGCTTTCCATTTGCCTGAGACTGGCGCGCATCTCGCCCGCCTGCAGATCGAGCATAGCCTGCACCTTTGGGGTTCCGATCAGATGAGCAAAATACATGCGCGTGACAAAATTCAAGCGAATGGCGCGGGCACTGGTTCCACCGGGAGTATTAAGCCAGGAATCAAAGTGTGACCGCCCTGCAGAGGTCAGCCGCAGCAGACGCCGGGCAGGTAATTTTTTCTGCTCGACCACATTTACTTTGATATATCCCTGGTTTTCCAGTCGTTTGAGAATATTGTAGGTTTCACTTTGGCTCACGCTCCAGATAAACCCCAAATCCTTCAAGAGCCGCTGGTGCAATTCATAGCCGTGGCTGGGTCCGATGCTTAAGAAGCCAAGTAATGCAAATTCGGGAGAAAGATTGGTGGTGTGATGGTCTTTTCGAGCCATATATACTCACTGAGTGAGTATATATGAAATTTGATATTCTGGCAAGCCAGCATTGAAAAAATCAAGTTCCACTAAAGATGGTGATGTGCTGTGGCTTCAAACGATTCAGACCGATAATATCCTCCCTCAGCGCAAAAGCGACAATACGGTTTTCCTTCGAAAAAAACTTCGCGTTCGTTCATAATCTCCTCCCCACAATGCTCACAGTTTACTCGCGCACCTGAATATGAAATGATCTCACGAATCGGTGAATTCAACTTTACTTCCTCCGCCTTCATCAATTCTTCATCGGGCATCACCTGATAGGCTTGCAGTTGCGCAAAATAGCGGCGCTTTTCATCCGGCGCATGGGCATCGGCACGCTTGCGCACATCCAAAGTTGGGGCAACGCGAACGGAGTGACCCGTTTTTGTATTCACAAATGTCGCCGCCACCTTGCCATAGTCTTCCACGCGTAACGTGCGATGACCAACTGTACACCGGGTCGCCGCGATCAATCCATCGATAAAGCAACCATCAGTTTCCGCGATGGTGAGTAAATGTTTATGTCGAAGGGAGACTTCAAAGCCAAGGAGATCCATGCCTTTCAGCCCGATGCGCACACCGAGAACCTGTCGAGGGCACAGATGGTTGTGGTCGCGGGAGGCGAGCTCAAGGAACGGCTTTAGATCCATTTGTCATTGAAGAATATACAGAGGAACACACCCTACGTTGTTTGTTCCTCCTTTTGCAGACCGGCGTGTTTTGGCGAAGAACCTGATTTTTTGCGAAACAATTGCGACAGCGTTTCCCACTTTTGCTTAAGCGTAGTACCATAGATCACACCCATGATGGCAGTTGCCAAATCATAGTGACCGTTCTCTCGCAGGATCGTGGCGATATCCCATTTGATGGGCACGCCACCCACTGCGTAGCTGTACGGCCGCGTGAATTGCATCAACCCTTCCTGTCCATGTATGCGACCAAAACCTAAGTCTTTGATTCCGCCAAACGGAAGCATCGGAATACCAAATTGCGCGATGCTATCATTGATGATGACCGAAGCCGCCTCCACCCTGTCGGCCACGGACTTGGCATGCCTGATATTCCGACCCCAAATCGAAGCGCCAAGTCCAAAGTCATTGTCATTGGCAAGTTGGATCGCCTCTGCCTCGTTCCTGACCCTCATGATCGGCATGATCGGGCCGAAGGTCTCCTCGCGCATGAGCAGCATGGAATGATCTACATCGACCATCACCATTGGCGTATAAAAAGCGCCCTGCTCTTTGCCACCTGTTAAGATGCCTGCTCCCTTTGCCAGAGCATCTTCGAGATGACGTTCGATCACCTTCACCTGTCGTGGATCTGTGACAGGGCCCATACAATACGGGCCATCCAGGTGGGTTGTATAGCCCGTCTGAAATTCTTTTGTGTAATGGATGGTTCGCTGAAGGAATTCTTCATACCTTGACTCGACCACGTAAACACGTTCCACTGCCATGCAGGTTTGACCGGTATTGAAGAAGGCACCCCAAACGCCCCAGCGTGCGGCAGCCTCAACATCGGCATCCTCTAAAACGATCATCGCATCCTTGCCACCTAGTTCAAGGGCAACGGGAATAAAATTTTCAGCCGCCACCTGCAGAACCTTTTTTCCGGTCGGTGTCGAGCCGGTGACGAAGATGTAATCCGGCCTGGCTTGCGTGAGCGCCGCGCCCACTTTTCCATCTCCATGAACGACGCGAACGAAAGGAGCCAGGTCGGGCGTACTTTGGATCAATCGCTCGATCAACACGCCGGTAGCAGTGGTGACTTCCGATGGTTTGAGCACAACGGTATTGCCTGCCAGCAAAGCTGCCAATACCGGCGGCAGCGTCAATAGCAAAGGATAATTCCAGGGTGCTATCACTGCCACCACGCCATGCGGACGATATTCAACGAAGCATTGTTTGAACAGATATAACCCGGATGAAACACGTTTTCGTTTCAACCATTTGGGAGCCCGGGCACAATACTGCGCCAGCATATCCACAGTAACGAACAATTCGATCAACCCGTCCTGACGGCTCTTCCCACAATCCTGATTAAGAATATTCGTAATTTCATCGCGTTCGTCGATCAGCAAGGTTTGAAATTTACGCAAGATGCGAATTCGTTCCGTTAGTGATTTACTTCTCCAAACAGAGAACGATTGGCGCATCTCATTCACTGCGCTAGCAACTCCTTCAGGAGTAGTCGCCTCGACTTCACCAAATTTGACTCCCGTGGCTGGGTTGATAAAGGACAAAATTTCAATTTCCATGTTTAACTCCTGAAGATATGGCAATCGAACAAGCAGGAATATCAATAATTATAGCCTGCTTCAAATCTTTTCCTGACTCTATTTATTCATCAACCAGAAGTCAAGCTGGTTTTTAAGCTGATAAGATTTCTTGTAAAATGGGTAAAATTACTGTAGAATCCTCATATGGTACAGGCTATTAATCAGGAAGCAATAGACATGTTGCTCATTGAGCAACAACAAAACGATCCGGCCCCCCTCCTCAAGATATTGCATGCCTTCCATGAACGAGATGGCTACCTCTCGGAAAGTGTCATCCATGCAATTTCGAATGGGCTGGGGATCCCAATCGCCGATCTGTTTGGGACTGTCACGTTCTATCATCACTTCAGCCAGGAAGAAAACGGGTTCCACAAACCTCGGGTTTGTACGGGACCCGTTTGTCGTTTAAATGGTGGACACGAATGCCTTTCCGCGCTGGCGGATCAAGGCGCGACCGAAATGCCCTGTGCAGGTCGCTGTGATGAGCCGGTCCCAGTACTGATCGGGAACGAGCAATGGGTGGGCGATGCGCATGGAACCCTGACTCGCAAGGCCACGCCCATTCCCCCAAAGAACCCCGGGGATATCGAAGAGTGTGTGTTTGCCTCCATCCGCCAGCCGGAGCGGGGCACACTGCCCGGGTACCGCCGAACAGGTGGTTATGAAGGGTTGACGCGCGCCATTAAAGAGATGACGCCCAAGGATGTGATTGAACACCTCAAAGCCAGCAAACTGGCGGGGCGCGGCGGTGCCGCCTTCCCCACCGGGGTGAAGTGGCAGGCGGTTGTCGATGCGCCGGGCGAGCCGAAGTCCATCGTCTGTAATGCGGATGAAGGTGAGCCGGGCTGTTTCAAAGACCGCGCCATTTTGGATTACGATCCCTTTGCTATGATCGAGGGTATGACCCTTGCAGCGTATGCCACCGGTGCAACGCGCGGCATCATCTATCTGCGCTACGAATATCCTGAAACGAATCTCCAGCTTGAAAAAGCCATCGCCGATGCGTATGCCGCGAACCTGCTGGGAAAGAATATTTTGGGAACGGAATTTGGTTTTGAATTGTATGTGCGGCGCGGCGGCGGCGCTTACATCTGCGGCGAGGAAGGTTCGCTGTTGAACAGTCTCGAAGGGAAACATCCCTTCCCGCGCAATCGTCCACCATTCCCCGTTACACACGGATTTGAAAATCTGCCCACGGTGGTCAACAACGTGGAAACGCTAGCAGCGGCAGCGCAGATCATGCGACATGCCCCGGAGTGGTACCCATCCTTGGGAATGAACGGTCAGGCCGGTACCAAAGTTGTTTCCCTTTCAGGAGACGTCCAACGCCCCGGCAATTACGAAGTTCCCTTCGGCTTGCCGCTGAGGACCCTGCTCTACGATTGGGCGGGCGGACCCAAACCCGGACGCGAATTCCAGGTTGTGACCATGGCGGGACTCTCCGGCGGCTTTCTCGCGGGTGAAGATTTGGAAACTGCGACAATCGATGAACCCAGCATCCGCGGCAAAGGCTCGATGCTGGGCGCGGCAGGGATGATCGTTCTCGACGACAGCCGCGACATGATCGAAGCCGCTCACAACGCGATTGAATTTTTCGCACATGAATCCTGCGGCAAGTGCTTCCCTTGCCGGCTTGGAACCCAGCGTCTCACCGAACGATTGTCCGGTGAAGGTCCTATCCAATTGCAGGTTTGGCTGGATGAAGTTAACGACATCAACGCCGCGATGAAATCATTCAGTGCCTGTGGCTTGGGCATGGCTGCGCCTTTGGTGATCGAAAGCCTGGTCAAACAGTTCCCGGCACGCGTGCAGGAATTTGTGGAGAAGAGGTGAGCCATGGCTGACAATTCCAATCTCACCATGATCTTGAACGGCAAGGAAGTTTCGTTCACGCCGGGCGAAACCGTATTTGAAATCGCGCAACGGAACGATATCTTCATTCCCACCCTGTGCTTTGACCCGCGCCTCGAGCCGTTCGGTTCCTGCCGCCTGTGCGCAGTGGAAGTGAAAGGGATGAAGAACCCGGTCGCTTCTTGCACGACAGCTGCCACCGCGAACATGGAAGTAAGCACCAACACCGAAGTGCTTGAAAAACATCGCAAGACCTTGCTTGAAATGCTTGTTTCCGAAAATCGTGAATTGGCTGTTTCGCCGTTACGAGGCATTGCATCGCAGGAGCTATCCATTCTTGTGGGCAAGTATCAGGCAAATACGGGACGTTTCCAGGGGAAGCAATCCGGTCATAGTCGACTCGATGACAAAGATCCATTCATCCTGCGCGATTACGATCTGTGCATTTCCTGTTATCGCTGCATACGCGTTTGTGCAGAGCAGGAGGGCGATTACGCGATCAGCGTAATGAACCGCGGATTCAAGACTCAGATCGCAACCGAGTTCAATCTGGAATTGCGGGATTCCGCCTGTACGTTTTGCGGTCAATGTGTGCAGACCTGTCCCACCGGTGCGTTAGCAGATAAAAAAGCTCTGCGTTATACGTAGAGATGCCATTATTCAATTGCAGGAAAACAAGGAGTAAGGCTTATGGTAACAATGCAAAGTTTACGTGAACTCCCACTCGTTGACTCCGGCGTGAAGAAAACCCGTTCGGTTTGCGGATATTGTGGCGTCGGTTGCGCTGTAGATATTCTCAGCAGGGATGACCACATCATCGGCATCCAACCTGCGATGGATGGTCCTGCCAATCTAGGTGCGCTGTGCGTGAAGGGACAGTTTGCCTACGATTATGTCCATCACCCGGATCGATTGACCAAGCCCCTCGTTCGCCGCGAAGATGGTAAATTGCATGAAACCACCTGGGAAGATGCGATCCAATTAGCGGCGGATGGATTCCAAAGCGCCGTCCAGAAATATGGGCGTCAGGCCATCTACGCTGTTGCCAGCGGACGTACTCCCACTGAAGCCGATTACCTGGTGCAAAAATTTATCCGCGCGGGGTTTGGTACGCATAATGTAGATAACTGTAGCCGTGCCTGACACGCCCCCACTGTCGCCGGTCTGGCGGCAACCCTGGGACGTGGCGCGATGTCGAATCCATTATCTGACCTGGAAAAGGCGGATGTCTATTTCTGCATCGGCACCAATATGACCGAATGCCACCCAGTGGCGGCAACCCGGTTGAAGAAAGCCCTGGCGCGCGGAGCAAAACTCGTCGTTGCCGATCCGCGTTATATCAAACTGGCCGAACTGGCAAATCTGTATCTGCCACTGCGTGTCGGTACGGATGTAGCCCTGCTGTTGGCGATGGCGCATGTCATTGTGCGTGAAAATCTGATCGATCACAAATTTGTGGAAGAGCGCACCACAGGCGTGGAGGAATACATCGAACATGTCAAGAAGTTCACGCCGGAATGGGCGTCTGAGATCACAGGCGTGCCCGCCAGGGACATTGAAAAAGCTGCCATCCTGTATGGCGCGGCTGCCAAAGCCTCCATTTATTACACACTGGGCATCACCGAGCATATCTGCGGCGTGGACAATGTGCAGAGCTTGAGCAATCTCGCCCTGCTGACTGGTCACATCGGTCGCGAAGGATGCGGGGTCAACCCAATGCGTGGACAAAACAACATCCAGGGCGCAGGTGATGCCGGCGCGGCACCGAACGTATATCCCGGTTATCAAGCCGTGACCATTTCGGAAATCAAAGAGAGATTTGAAAAGTTATACGGTCGCGAATTGGACCCGGAGCGCGGCATCACCAAGGTCACAGCCTTGGAGACGAGCGGAAATGGGATCCACGCCATGCTGATCGATGGCGAGAATACCGCCGTCTCTGACCCGGACCGCACTCATAGTGAACACGCATTGCACAGCCTTGATCATCTGGTGGTGATCGATATCTTCCTCACGGAAACTGCTGCAATGGCCGATGTTGTACTACCTGCCACCTCCTGGGGTGAAACGGACGGCACACTTACCAATACAGAGCGCCGCATCCAACGTGTACGTGCCGCGGTCCCCCCTCCCGGCGAAGCCAAACCCGATTGGCAAATCCTCAGCATGCTGGCAAACGCGATGAGCATCCCCGGCTTTGAATATGACTCGCCGAAGGAAATTTTCAATGAGTTGTGCAGCGTTGCGCCGATCTATTCGGGTGTCGATTGGGACATGGTGGAAGATGGTCAATATCAATGGCCCATTCCGTACAAAGGACATCCCGGCACGCCACGCTTGCATGAGGGCAGCTTCATCAGCGGCAAAGGCATCTTCAAAGTGATTGGCTTCCGCGACCCGGCTGAAACCGTCGATGACACGTATCCAGTTTGGCTCACCACGGGCAGGCGCCTGCAAACGTATCACACCCGCACGCAAACCGGGCGTTCTGCCGGAATCGAATTCCTCGCGCCGGAAGAATACCTGGAAGTCCATCCCGATAACGTCAGGAAGTGGGGGCTGACGGATGGCGGCTGGGCAAAGGTCACGAGCCGGCGCGGTGAGATCAAGATCAAGGTCAAAGCCACGCCGCGTTCCCCGAAAGGAACGGTCTTCGCAAGTTTCAGCTTTGCAGAGACACCGGTCAACGTCCTGACAGGCTCCGGCTACGACCCAACCACGCACACTTCCGAACTCAAGGTGTGCACGGTGCGGGTGGAACCGTTGTAAGAAACCCCCCGCACAAAAAGTCAAAAATGGAGACCGGGTGAGTCGCCGGTCTCCATTTCCTTAATAGTTGTGAATCGAAGGTATGCATGACCCGCTTTAATCAGAGAAAACAAAACATTTGGACCTATGAAAACGGAGAGCCGCAGCGTCACAAGGATATTCTCGCCGCGGAAGAACCACTGGAGATCCTCCTGCGCGTTGGCTCAGAGCAACGAACGATTGCCATTACGATGCGCACACCGGGCAATGATTATGAACTGGCAGCAGGCTTTCTCCACAATGAAGGGCTCCTTCTTCGCAAAGACGAGATCTCTGGCATGACCTATTGCGTGGATGGAAATCAGCAGGAATACAACTCGCTTCGGATTCAGTTGATGTCTGATGCCATGCCCGAGCTGAAACATCTCGAAAGGCATTTCTTGACCACCAGTGCCTGCGGTGTGTGCGGCTCGACCATGCTCGATGAGCTAAGTGAAAGGGATATTCCCGTCATTCCGTCTGGACCTGTTGTCGATACTTCCATCATCACTTCATTACCCGATAAGCTCCGCCAGTCCCAAAATTTATTTGACTCCACAGGCGGACTTCATGCCGCAGCCTTATTCGACCCCGATGGGAATTTGCTCGCTGTGCGTGAGGATGTGGGACGTCACAACGCGCTGGATAAATTGATCGGCTGGGGCATATTGAATGATCAACTTCCCTTCCACGATAAAATCGCGATGGTCAGTGGGCGTGCCAGTTATGAGCTTTTGCAGAAAAGTTATGTAGCCGGCGTGTCAGTCTTTTGTGCGGTGTCTGCGCCAAGCAGCCTGGCAGTGGATATCGCCCAACGGTTTGGCATTACGCTCATCGGCTTTTTACGTGGAAATCGTTTCAACGTTTATACTGGCAACGAACGAATCGGAGCCAATGAGCCTGCCCTGGTAAATTGACAATCCACCTTGCCTATGTTATAAACCGATAACAATTTACGGATTGACTCATCCAGAGAAGCTGAGGGACCGACCCTGTGACGCTTCGGCAACCATCCCGCCTTGTGGGACACGGTGCCAATTTCGGCAGACCATTCTGTGTCTGAGAGATGAGAGATGATATGCGCTGTGCGTGTCGCCTCTCATTACGAGAGGCGATTTTGTTGTGTGTACGTCATTGCGAGGAGTGGCAAAGCCGCGACGCGGCAATCTCATGTCTGGTGATTAGTTGAGATTGCTTCGCTCCGCTCGCAATGACAGGATGGAACTATGCAAATCGGTGAAACAATCTACATAACCACGCCCGCGGAATTTCGCAAGTGGCTGGAAGACAATCACGAATCAAAAAAAGAAATCTGGTTGATTCGGTATAAGAAAACCACAAAGAAACCGTCTATGGACTATGTGGAGGCGGTGGAAGAAGCCATTTGCTTCGGCTGGATCGACAACCTCGAAAAAGGCATGGATGCGGAACGTTTTGCCTTGCGCTTCTCGCCCCGTCGGCCAAAATCGAATTGGACAGAGACCAACAAGGAACGCGCCAGAAAGATGATCGCCGCAGGTAAGATGACGGAACATGGTCTCGCAACGCTGCCATCCGATTTCAAATAGGAACTTAACAATGTATCGACGCGGCTGGCATTACTATCGTGATCTATCCCTTCTCGTCCTGTTGCTGCTCTGCATGGTCGCAGCCGGCATCTACGCACTGTATCATCCGCTCTACTGGATTCTCGTTTTGCTGTTATGGATGATCAGAACACCCGTACAAAACGCCTTTGTCTTTGCGCATCCCTCGCGTCGCTTCGGCTGGATGCCGCCACACAACCTGGAGTTCAAGGAAGTGACGTTTCAATCTGGCGACAGCTTGACCCTCTTTGGACGATTTATCCCGTCCCGGAATCAGGCGACGATCCTTTTACTGCATGGATTGGGAAGTGCAACCAACGATATGTTGATCTATGCCGAATTTCTCGTCAGCGCCGGTTACGGAGTCTTCCTGTTCGACCTGCGCGCGCACGGCAGCAGCGACGGCGACACGTCCACCTTTGGCTTGCACGAAGCAAACGATGTCCTTGGCGCCATCGATTTCTTATGCGGCCGCGTCGACGTCAATGGAGGCAGGCTCGGCGCTTTAGGAATCTCGCTGGGCGCGCAGGCTGCGCTACGCGGCGCGCTGAAAACGGACAAGCTACGCGCTCTCGTGCTGGAAGGACTCGGCCCGGCTGTGCTGGAAGATCACGGCGGCAGACCTAAGACTTTGTTACGATGGTTCAATTATCCGGCCAACTGGATCTATTATCATGTGTACTACTTCATGATCGGAGGAAAGGATTCCGGCGTTCTGGACGTCATTGACAAAATCTCGCCTCGTCCCCTGCTGTTGATCGCCAGCGGTCCAAAGGACATTTACTTCAGCCGATTGTTTTATGATGCCGCCAGGGAACCGAAAGTAATATGGGAACTTCCGGACGGCAAACACGGCGCGGCGATTTTACAGGACTCTCGTGCATACGCTCAACGCGTGATCGGGTTCTTTAACAAGGCATTATTATGAACTGTCCTGAATGTGGTGTAATTGACAATCTTTGTCAAACGCGCTTCGACGAATTTCTGGCTTTGGAATTTACCGATCCCGGATATGGCGCCGTCCACAACCTGACCGTCGCGACCTTCATGCTTCAACATTCCAGCAGGATGAGCAAGAAAGGCTGGCTTTACGAACGGGAGTTATTAAGAGCATTCCTCGTCGAGAAGAAACCGCCTCAATATATTAGAAAGCAAAACAAGGAGTTAGTTGCCAGTGGCAAACGGACTTTCAAATTCAAATCGAAGGACGGCCAGCCTGTGGTCGACAAGACCACGTGGAAGAAAACGATCCTGGATGTCCGTACGGAGAATGCAGAGGTCTATTGCGGAGACATCACCGCCTGGGCGAAGTCCGCGCTGGAGGAGGCAAAGGCGATAGCGATGTGATAAGTTTTAGAACTAAATTTCGTTTTTCAAGGCACGTGCTAAAGCCGACAAAAGTCGCCTGGCATTTTGTTGTGAGCGCAGAAGATAGGCGGTTTCGGTCAAACTGACAAGTTCATCAGCGGAAATCATGGCTACATCTTCAGAACCTTGCCTCTTGATGATGATAACTTCATGATCTTTGGTAACACGGTCAAGTAAGGTAGCAAGTTCTTTGTGAACACTAGAATAGGAAAGTTCGATAGTCATAAATTGGCTCCAACTTTAAGGAATACTGTACAACGATTTTGGTAATTTTTCAAGGAAACGAAGTCCACTGAGTAGACTTCCACAAACTGAGGCATGAATTCATTGCGCCGGACCGAGCTGATAGATCTACAAGAATTGGAAGTTTTACAATAGACAAGGAATACCATGAAAATTCATAAACAAGTTTATGAATTGAACTCTTTCTGATATCAATGATTTCGCAGCATGGGAATTTGCCTTGGATGAGGAAGATGAAGAAAGACAAGATGAAGCTATTGTAAGACCGTTTGAATTTACTCCTCCTCTTGACCCAAGAGAAGGGATGTTTATAGTTCAAACAAATTTCTTACTCGCCGATGGAACAGAAATGAAAGGATATTTGACACCATCGCCTGAAAGGAAAATCGGCAATATTCAACCAATAATTATTGTGGACAATAATCAAGTTAGTTTTTGGCATGGAATTCAAGAACCATCAAAAGAAAATATCTCAGCCTATTACAAGTCTCTTAATAAAGGCTCAGGGGAAGTTTTTCCCATTACTTACAAGTCAATGGTTACCTTAACAGATGGAAATCTTGAAGGAGTAATTGATGGCTTCATATATTATTCAAAAGATTATGAAAGTAACAAGCATCAAGTAGTTGTTGATGTTTGATAAGGAGAACCAATTTAATGACCAATCGTAAATATACCAATCGCCGTTACCTCGACGCCCTCGAAAAGAAAGTGCTCGTCTTCGATGGCGCGATGGGAACGAGCCTGCAAGTCCAAAATCTCACTGCCGAGCATTTCGGCGGCGAACTATACAACGGCTGCAACGATTTTCTCGTCATCTCGTATCCGCAAGCCGTGGAACTGGTCCATCGCTCCTTCCTCGAAGTCGGCGTGGACGTGATCGAGACCGATACCTTCCGCTCGAACCGCATCACGATGAAGGAATACGGCCTGCAGGAGCGCGTTATCGAAATTAACGAAACTGCCGCGCACCTCGCTCGAAGAACTCGCTGATGAGTATTCCACCGCCAAGCACGCAGAGAGCGCGAAGGAAAATCAAAGTCCTGGCGAACTTAGCGCTCTTCGCGGTTCAGAGAATCAACCTCGTTTTGTAGCCGGTTCCATCGGCCCGTCCGGCAAACTGCCCTCTGCCAATGACCCCGATCTCTCCAACGTCAGCTTCGATGAACTGTCCGATGTTTTTCGCGAGCAGGCCGTCGGTCTGATTCGAGGCGGCGCGGACCTCCTGCTCATCGAAACCTCGCAGGACATTCTCGAGGTCAAAGCCGCCATCACGGGCATCCATAAAGCTTTCGACGAGACTCAAATCTATTTACCGATCCAGGCCCAAGTCACGCTGGATACGACTGGTCGCATGTTGCTCGGCACCGACGTGAACGCCGCACTGACGATCATCGAGGGCATGGGCATCGATGTCATCGGTCTCAACTGTTCCACCGGCCCCGAACATATGCGTGAGCCGATCCGCGTGCTCGGCGAAAATTCCACGCTGCCCGTTTCGTGCATTCCAAACGCCGGGCTTCCGCTAAACGTGGATGGACAGGCGGTCTATCCGCTGGAGCCTGAACCGTTTGCGAACGATCTGTATGAATTCGTGACCAAACATAACATCTCGATCGTCGGTGGCTGTTGTGGGACAACTCCTGAACATTTGAAATTGCTGGTGGATAAACTCAACGCGCATCCACATCCGGACCGCCCGAGTCAGGCGACGCCTCAGCTTGCTTCCGCCATGTCGGCCATTTCCATGCGACAGGATCCACCCCCCACTCTGCTCGGCGAACGCTGCAACGCACAGGGTTCGCGCAAATTCAAGAGGATGCTGCTCGAAGAAGATTACGACGGCATCCTCGAACTGGCGCGCGACCAGGTCAACGGCGGCGCGCACGCGCTGGATATATCCTGCGCTGTCACCGAACGTCCCGATGAAGCCGAACTCATGCGCAAGGTGGTCAAAAAACTTGAGATGGGCGTGGATGTTCCCCTGGTGATTGACTCAACTGAACTCGATGTTCTCGAAATCGCGCTCAAGACTGCACCCGGGCGTTGTCTGATTAACTCGACTCATCTCGAAGCTGGTCGCACCAAAGCTGACAAAGTGTTCGCTTTGGCAAAAGAACATAACGCCGCGGTCATCGTGTTGACGATTGATGAAAACGGCATGGCCAAGTCGCGCGAGAAAAAGCTCGAGGTCGCCAAAAGAATCTATGACATCGCCGTCAATGACTTCGGTCTCAAGCCCGAAGATTTGGTCTATGACGCGTTGACGTTCACATTGGCAACCGGCGATGAAGAATTCGTCAACTCTGCCATTGAGACCATCGAGGGCATTCGGCTCATCAAACAAAACCTGCCCGGCGTGATGGCCTCGCTTGGTGTGAGCAATCTCTCTTTTGGGTTTGCGCCGCATGCACGTCCCGTTTTGAATTCGGTCATGCTCTATCACTGCATGCAAGCCGGCCTGGATATGGCCATCGTCAATCCCGCGCATGTCACCGCCTACCCGGACATTCCCCAGGAAGAAAAGGATTTGGCCGAAGACTTGATCTTCAACCGCCGCGCAGATGCACTACAACGTTACATTGAATATTACGAAAAGGTCACGCCCAGCGAAGAAGCCGGCGCGGCGAATCCCACCGAAGACATGACTCCCGAACAGCGCCTGCACTGGAAGATCGTCCATCGTCACAAGGAAGGCGTCGAAGCGGATATCGATGAGATTATTAATCGTGGCGATTTCCCAACCAAACACGAAACCGCCGTCCACACCCTCAACAACGTTCTGCTCCCTGCCATGAAGGAAGTCGGCGACAAATTCGGCGCGGGCGAATTAATCCTGCCCTTCGTACTGCAATCCGCGGAAGTGATGAAGAAGACCGTCGCACATTTGGAAAATTATCTTGAAAAGAAGGAAGGCGTCAGCAAGGGACTGGTTGTGATTGCCACCGTCTATGGCGATGTGCATGACATCGGCAAGAATCTCGTCAAAACGATTCTCGCCAACAATGGCTATGACGTGATCGATCTCGGCAAACAGGTCCCGGCAGAGACCATCATCACCAAGGCCGTCGAAGTCAATGCCACTGCCATTGGGCTATCGGCGTTGCTGGTTTCCACTTCCAAGCAGATGCCTTTGATCGTGAATGAGCTCCATCGCCGCAACTTGAGCTTTCCGGTGCTGATCGGAGGTGCGGCGATCAACCGTCGCTTTGGGCGGCGGATCCTCCAAACTGAAAGCGGAGACTTTTACGATCCCGGCGTCTTTTACTGCAAGGATGCATTCGAAGGTCTGGAAACGATGGATCAAATCATCGTGCCGACAAAGCGCGAAGAGCTCCTGGCACGCACCCGCGCCGAATTGGAAATGGAGCTGGGTCGCGCGAACGTGAAAGTGACCGAGCGTTCCAACGCGCAGCGTTCCAATATACAGCCCGCGCCTCTGATCCTGCCTCCTTCAAAGTTTGGTGAACGCGTCGTCAAGAACATGCCGCTGGAAATTGTCCTGACCCATCTCAATATCAATGAACTCTATCGACTCTCCTGGGGCGCAAAGAATACGCATGGCGAGGAATGGGATAAGTTGAAAGCTGAATTCGATGAGCGCCTGCTAAAAATGAAGAAGGACGCCCTGCGCTACAAATGGCTCGTGCCCCAGGGCGTATATGGACTCTTTCCCTGCCAGGCGGAAGGTGACGAACTCGTGATCTACAATCCGGAGAACCTCGACCAAACGCTGACGCGCTTCTCCTTCCCGCGCCAGCCCTACGACGATCATCTGGCGCTAGCGGATTACTTCGCTTCTGTGGAATCCGGTCAAATGGATGTGGTCGCTTTCCAGGTTGTGACGGTTGGTAAGCAAGCGACTGAACACTTCGACAAACTCCAATCTGCGCACGATTACACTGAAGCCTACTTTGGTCACGGACTCGCCGTCCAGGCCGCGGAAGCGACCGCCGATTATTTGCACGAACACATCCGCCGCGAAATGGGCATCCCTGAGAATCAAGGCAGGCGTTATTCCTGGGGTTATCCCGCCATACCCGAATTGGAGGACCACAAGAAGGTTTTTGAACTTCTGCCCGCGGTGGAAACGGAACTTGGCATGACGCTTTCTACTGCCTATCAGTTGATTCCCGAACAATCCACGGCTGCAATTATCGTGCATCACCCCAAAGCGAAATACTACAGCGTCGGCGAGTCGCGCGTTGAACAGTTGATGAAATGAATATTCATCGACCAAACCCCTAGTGCGATATTCTTTACAGGCAATTCAGGATAGACATGCATACAACAAACCTCAAGTTGACAACAAATCAATGGATGCAAATCATTTTGATCATACTGGTGTTTGTGTTGCTGACTGGATTGTTATCAAACATCCTGCCAACCGCGGTGGATTATCATGGAGCCTTTCGGCCCGCCGCCCTTGAAATCATCCATGGGCGGTCTCCCTACAATGCTGAAGGATATTTCAATCCACCCTGGGCAGCAGCCCTTTTAATACCGTTTGCAATCCTTCCCGAGAATTTCGGGAGGACGATTCTGGTGTTTGTGGCGCTTGCTTCATATGCATATGTAGCCCACAAACTGGGCGCTAATAAGTTGACAATCGGCCTGTTGTTGCTTTCGCCGCCAGTCATGCATGGCATATTGAATGGCAATATCGATTGGCTGGCCGCTTTGGGATTTGTGCTGCCAACCTGGCTTGGATTGTTTTTTCTGATGATCAAACCCCAGGTTGGTATGGCGGCCATGCTATTCCTTTTCATCTCCACCTGGCGGGATGGTGGCTTCATCAAAACCATAAAAACTTTTGCGCCATTTGGTGTTGCGCTAATTCTTTCTGTCCTTATTTTTGGGCCCTGGTTCCTTTCCATTTCACAGGATATTAACCTGAGTGCGAACTCCAGCCTGTGGCCACTATCCATTCCTATAGGTCTGACCCTTTTGATGGCCTCCATCCGAAAAAATGAAATACGGTATTCCATGGCAGCCTCACCATTTTTATCGCCATATGTCATTCTGCATTCATGGGTTGGGGCATTTCTAGCGTTGGCCCCTTTACCGTATGAAGCAACAGCAGCAGTAGTCGGAATGTGGATTGTGGTAATCATAAGATTCATCTCATGAAAACCAACACCCTGAATATTGCAATGATCGCTTTCCTCGTCCTGTTTGCAGGTGGGGCATTTCTTATGAGCTATCTTCAAGAGTCCCTGCAAGGCACCACACTTACCCTCGGCGTGGACATCTATCCGCGCTGGGTAGGCTCGCAAATTGCCCTACATGGCAAAAGCCCCTACAGCCTGGAAACTCGTCATGCAATTTGGAATGCGATCTACGGGAGCCCCAATACACCGACTGGAAATCCCTTCGGGTTTTACTATCCACCTTCCGTTGTGACACTGCTCGCTCCATTCATTATTCTCGGTATTTCTGTCAAACAAGCGGCGATGTTGGGGTGCGCCGCGCTTTGGGCACTGTGGGTAACATTCGCGTTTCTTTGGATCATAAAAGCAGGAGAAAAGTCAACCATCATTATGGCGCTCCTTCTGCTTTCAGCGTTATTCTTTCGGCCGGCGTTTTCAAATTATATCCTTGGGCAAAGCGCTTTGTTTTGCACGATTGCAACCTGGGCGGCATGGACGTGTCTCCGCCGCAGGTGGAATGTCACGGCCGGTATCCTTCTGTCATTGGCGTTGATCAAACCTTCCCTTTCGCTTCTGCCTGTAGTTTTGCTGTTGGTGTTCAACCATCGCACAAAAAACCTGATCATAGCTTTTCTGGCTGCAAATTTTTTTCTGTTTATCCCGCCCACGATTTTGCTGGGATGGTGGGTACCGGATTTTCTGGCAGACCTTGCCCATTATTCATTCGAAAACCAGACCGCCTGGAACGTGTCACACATGTTGACCATCCCCGGCATCCTGAACTTGATTCTTTCCGGCTCTCTCTTGACCCTGGGCTGGCTGCGCAAAGATGTGCTTTTGATACTCGCCTCCGCCTTTGCGCTCAATGCGCTATTCGTACCTCATACCGCGGATTATGACCTCATTATTTTCATGTTACTGATCCTTTGGATTTACGAACAAAAAGAATTCATCCCCACCGGACGAACGCTGCTCACCCTGACCCTGTTATGGCTTCCATGGATCAGCCTGCTTTCCTTTAACTGGATACAGCCCGGACATGTAGAAGATTGGTATCCATTCATGTGGAATCTCTATCCCTCTCTTCTTTTGCTTGTGACCCTGATGATTGGTTTTCAACAAATAAAACAACCTCAACTCAATACGATTGGATAAATATGGCAAACAAGTTTTTAGATCTATTGGAAAATCAGACCCTGCTGGCCGATGGCGCCATGGGCACCATGCTGCATGGACATGGGGTGGGATTCGAAAAATGTTTCGATGAACTCAATCTGACCAATCCTTCAGCGGTGGCGGAGATTCATCGCGCGTATATCGAGGCTGGCGCGCAGCTGATCATCACGAACACCTTCGGGACGAATTGCTTTAAACTGAGCAAGCATGGACTGGGAGATAAAGTTGTCGAGTTGAGCAAGGCTGGTGTGGATTTGGCCAAACGAGTCGTGGCCGCCTCATTCAAGGAGGTGTTGGTGGCAGGCGATGTCGGTCCGTTGGGCGTGCGCATCGCGCCCTTTGGACGCGTCCAGCCTGAACAGGCGCGCGCCGCGTTTGCCGAACAGATCGGCGCCTTGGCGGAAGCCGGCGCGGACTTGATCGTCATCGAAACGATAAGCGATCTCTATGAGATCAAGGAGGCCATCAAAGCGGCGCGGCAGGTGTGTACCCTGCCTGTTGTCGCCTCGGTCACCTTCACGCGCGATGACCGTACCCTGCTAGGCGACGATCCAACCAAAGTGGCGCAGATCCTCGAGGAAGCCGGCGCGGATGTGATCGGGGTCAATTGTTCGGGCGGCCCTGCGCAGCTTCTGCGCATTCTCAAACAAATGCGCCAGGCCGTGCCCAGTGGAAAGTTCTGGGTCAAGCCAAATGCAGGCTGGCCTGAACAGGTCGGCGGGCGCATTATGTATCCCGCAGATGCGGAGTACTTCGGCGAGTACGCACTCTCGTTCAGGGAAATAGGCGCATCCATCGTGGGTGGCTGCTGCGGTACGACGCCGCAACATATCGCCTCCATGCGCCGGGCACTGGATAGCGCGCCGCCAATCGATCCAGCCCACATTGAAGTCTTTCCTCAAGATGAAATCACAGAGGCCGCACCGGATCAACCGACGAAGTTCGCACAAAAACTGAGTGCCGGCGGTTTCGCGGTTTGTGTGGAGATGGATCCACCGCGCGGCCTCTCCACACATAAATTAATCGCCGGCGCGTCTCTCCTGGCGGAGGCTGGCGCGGACGTGATCAATGTGGCCGACTCCCCGATGGCCCGCATGAGGATGTCTGCCTGGGCAGTATGTGATGTGGTGCAGCGTAAAGTTGGCGTCGAAACAACTCTCCACTTCCCCACGCGCGGACGCAATCTGCTGCGCGTACAGGGAGACTTACTGGCGGCCCATGCGCTCGGCATTCGTAACGTGCTCGTGGTGATGGGTGATCCCACCGCCATCGGTGATTACCCTGAAGCGATGGACAATTACGACCTGGTCCCCTCCGGCCTGATCAAACTCATCAAACAGGGCTTCAACGAAGGTTTGGATCATGCAGGGGCAAGTATCGGGCAGCCAACCAACTTCTTCGTTGGCGCAGCGTTGAACTTATGCCCGCCAGATATGGAAAACGAGATCAAGAACGTGCAGCGTAAAGTCAAGGCTGGCGTGGACTTTTTCCTCACGCAGCCCGTCTACACGCCAGATGACGGGCCAAAACTGCTCGAAGCCTATGAAGCCAAACATGGAAAACTTCGGCAGCCGGTACTGGCGGGCATCCTGCCGCTCGTCAACGTAAGACATGCAAACTTTTTGCATAACGAGGTCCCCGGTGTATCCATCCCGGAGCAGACGCGGAAAAGGATCGAAGCGGCAGGCGAAAATGGAGTCAAAGTTGGAGTGGAGGTGGCAGTCGAGTTGATCGATCAGCTCAAGGCCTGGGTCGGAGGCGTCTACATCATGCCGCAGTTCCACAAGTACGATATGGTGGCGGAGATCATCGAGCAGGTAAATCCGTAAGCCGGTAAACATGTAAACACCTACACAAATTCGCGTTTTCCTGTTTACATGTCCACTTATTCCCTGTATACTTGTCTCATGCTGCTTACCATTGACATCGGCAACACCAACTTAACGCTCGGTCTGTACGATGGTAATGTACTCTTTGCGCATTGGCGGCTGGCGACTGATCACGCCCGTATGCCGGATGAATATGGTTTGCAGTTCCTGGGGCTGTTGCAAAACGCGGGACATTCAAAAAAAGAATTGAAGGGCATTTGCCTGGCTTCGGTGGTACCACAACTTACCGGACGCGTGGTTCAGGCCTGCCGGGAATATTTGGAGCAGGAACCATTCATTGTTGACGTTGGGATCAAGACCGGTATACGCGTCCGTTATGAAGATCCCAAGGCAGTTGGTGCGGATCGCATGGCGGATGCCGTGGCCGTGATGTATCTTTATAGCGGCCCGGCCTGCGTGATCGATTTCGGGACCGCAACCACCTTCAATGCCATCACCAAGGAAGGTGAATATCTTGGCGGCGCGATCACGGCCGGCATTACGCTGGCAACTGAGGCGCTTTTTACACACGCCGCGAAACTTCCACGCATCGACCTGCAACGCCCACCCTCCATCATCGGGCGCAATACTGTGCATGCCATGCAATCTGGTTTGTTGTTCGGTTACGTGAGTATGGTGGAAGGCATGGTCGAACGTTTTCGTGCGGAACTTGGTCAGGAGATGAAAGTGATTGCCACGGGTGGACACGCCACGATCGTTGCGCAGGAAACCGATGTGATTCAAATCATTGCGCCCTGGCTCACGCTGGACGGCCTGCGCATCATTTGGGATCTCAATCACCCGTTATAGAGCTTATGTCATTGCAAGGGCTGCTGGTTGAGCAAGGCGATGCATTGCCGCCCATATCGAAACCCAGCCCAAAGCAATCTCCACTTTCACCAAACAATTCATAACCTATGAGATTGTGTCGCCCTGACGCCACAGCGCCGCTTCGTCGGTCCATTTACTTGCTCCTGGCAGTGATGTGTTTTCTTATTCCTGGCTGTGGGGGACTCAACCTGATCGCCCCATCTTCTCTGTCAACCGAACCCGCCTGGACACTGACTCCGTCTCTTACTCCCTTTCAGCCTGTTTCCGTCACCGTGACTCTCCCTGGTACTGACACGGCCATCCCCTGGCCCACCGAAACAGCTCTTCCAACCCTCACCTTTACACCGACTCCGACGCCGCAATGGTATTTACAGGGACCAGGAGAGGTTGTGGTACCCATCCTGCTTTATCATCACATTGGCCTCTCGCATAGCGATACGACCTACTATGTTTCTCCGCAGGCGTTTGAACAGCAAATGGAACTGTTGCATCAATGGGGATATCAAACCATATCAGTGGAGATGCTGGTGCGAGCCATTCAGCAGGGGGCGATCTTACCGCCCAAGCCCATCATCTTGACTTTCGACGATGGCAGTGAAACAACTTATACAGATGCCCTGCCCATTCTGCAACAGTATGACTTCACCGGCGTTTCCTACATCGTTTACGACTACATCGGCGTCAAAAATTATATGGATGCCGACGAAATCCGCACGTTATATGCAAATGGCTGGGAAATTGGCAGCCACAGCCTCAGCCACACAGACCTGACGGCGCGTTCCGCCCATCAAATGGAGGAAATCATTGAATCGCGCAAAAGACTGCAGGCACTGCTTGGCGTACCGGTCATGAGCTTTGCTTATCCGTTCGGCGCGTACGATAAAGATTCGGTAGCCTATGTTCACTCCGCTGGCTACGTTGCTGCAATGGGACTTGGCAATAAAGCCTCCCAAAACGATAAGAACTTATTCTATTTATCGCGGCAGGCCATTCTGGGTATGGATGATTTACGATCCTTCGCTTTGCGCTTGCCCTGGCGGGAAGACCTCGACAATCTACCAGCGATGACAATCGTGCCTTAAATCAAATGATATAAAAGTAGGAGCAAATTCCTATCTTGTGAAGGGAACAAATCTGGCTCTCGAAGAGTTTGATAGTCAAAGAGAAGAGAAAGGAGAGAGCCATGAAAGTGAAGTTCCTGATTGGGGTGTTGATCCTGGTCCTGGCAACCTACTCCGTCCACAATCCCACGCCGAGGGAAAGTGGCATCGAAGGGCAGGTGGTCATTGGGCCCATGTGTCCTGTCGTGCAGTTGGGACAGGCATGTCCTGACGGACCGTATCAAGCTACCTTAACGGTCAACAGCTTGACTGGCAGCAAGGTCGTTCAATTCCAGACGGATGAAACCGGTCGCTTCAAGATTCCACTGGAGCCCGGAGAATACATCCTGCATCCCGAATCACCGAACGGTTTCCCGGTTGCAGGCGATCAATCCTTTGCAATCGAGGCTGGTAAATACACACAGATCACCGTAAACTACGACAGCGGCATTCGTTAGGCGTTAACAGACTTCTTACGGGCGTTCCCTTGCCTTCACTTCCTGGGCGCGCTATAATATCTTGTTGGTTGATTAGCAAGGAGAAAGAATGCCCATTTATACTTATCGCTGTGATTCCTGTGGTGTGCAATTCGAGCGTCATCAATCTTTCCAGGATGCGCCGTTGAAGATCTGCCCGGAATGTCGGAAAAAATCATTGAGGAAAGTCATCACGCCGACCAAGATCATTTTCAAAGGTTCGGGCTTTTACGCTACCGATCATCGCTCGCCTTCGGGAGACGCAGGCTCCTCGGGAAGCAAGTCTCACGAGAGCAAGGCTGAAAAGAAGGAAGAAAGTAAAAGCGAAACAAAGAGCAGCGAGAAGAAAAGTGAGTAAAAAAAGAGAAGGTTTGCACCTTCTTTTTTTATTTACTTCGATAGTTTGAATCTCAGTATATTACGAAAGAATCAAAAGAAGCCCGAAAATAGGAGTGTGGCCATATGGCCACACTCCTATTTTCGGGGAATCCCTCGGATTCGCGAAATGTTGAATTTACTTATTACGATACGCCGCAGGGAGAGGGAGGCAGGAAGGCGCTGATGATTGCATCTGTTGAAATGCCGTAGGCCAGCGCATTCCAGAAACGCATACTGGCAGGTTGATCCTTGACCTTCTGCCAGTAACCGGAAAACACGAAGAAAGTGGTGACCAGCGCAACTACGACACGTATCACAATGTTCAACCAGGAACCGAAACACCAGGGGGTATTGGTCTTGATCACATTTACCGCGATGCTGTAAATCCAGCGCAGCATGACCCCAAGAAAAACGCCAATGAAAACCTGAATCTGGGCACTGGTGTCCTCCTGCTGGGTCGCCAGTCGGAAACGGATGGCATCATTGAAACTGAATGAATTCATGATCTTTCCTCCTAATACATCCACGGGCCGACGAGCGCATCGATGGAAATACCATAGACCAATGCATTCAGGAAACGCATTCCGGGGGATTGATCCTTCACCTTTTCCCAGTAGCCGGAAAAAACAAAAATACTGGCGATCAGAGCGACAACGATGCGGGCAATGAGCACAGCAATGCTCCAGTGCGTTTGATTCCTGAATACGTCCACTACCAGCCAGCGTACAACCACGCCTAGAAACACGCCGAAGAATACCTGAAGTTTGGCGCCGGTATCATCCGCTTGAGTCGCCAACCGGAAACGTACGGCGTCATTAAAACTGAACGAACCCATATGCACTCTCCTCGAAAGGTGGGATGAAATTGGATCAGCGAGGCGATTATACTGCTTCTTGAATTTATCTCTTCGACCCTGCAAAAAACAGCCTCCAGTCACTCTAGAACTGGATACTGTTTTCATGAACTGAATATTGGTTTGCTTTACTCCTCAGCCTGAACAGACGTTCCTCCACTTATGATCGGCCACTTGGAAATGTCTGAACGGCTGACGAAGATCATGATCGACATGAAGATCAGGAAGATCAGGATGACGAACAACAAACCGCGGAAGATGGGCATCATGAAGATCAACGATAAAACGACTGTCAGCAGGAACAAATACACGCCCGCGATCCGCATGGCGAAGCGCCAGCCGAAAACATTCGGAACGTACATAAAGAACATGATGGCGGTCAACGCGATGGAGATCAAAAAGGTCGGCAGGATGCCGATAAAACGCACCAAATAGGAAACGAACAGGAAATAGAACACATCGATCATCCCCAGGAACAGATAGTGGAAGGCGTTGAACCTGACCGCATAGATCTGCGAAAAGAAGAAGATCACCGTCAGGAAAAGGATCAAGGAAATCGGCGAATAAGCCATCAGGCTTTGGATCTGATCGAGATATCTCTGCTTCGAAAGGAAGGTGATGCCCAAATCCTGAGTCGTGGAGAAATCATCGACCGAAAATTGAATCTCCGCGCCATCGGGAGTGAAGCTCGTTTCATGCGGCAAACCAAAACGGTAGATCTCAAAATCCTTCGTGTTGAGTTTGACATCCGCTTTCAAGCCTTGAATCACGTTATTCTGATAAGCCGAAAGGTTGTATTTGAAAACGTCCATGCCCTTGGTGGAATAGGTAATGACGATGTTGATCTGCTCTCCTTTTTCAAGCGCCGGCAGGATGGAGACCGGCTTTTCCATCACCGGGCGGACCACGCGATTCCCTGCCGAGGGAATGCCAATGGTGTAGTCATATAACAAGTTTGCATTTTCCGGTTTGGTCACTTTGACGAACAATTCCCCGGCATAGGGCGTATCATTTGTAAGCACATACGTTTCTGTGTTTTCTGCTTCGAAGGCATTGAAGGGCAACAAATCGCGTTCCTGTTCACCGTAGAGAATCTGCGAGGCAATGTCGATCGACTTGGGCACCAGCGTGAAGCGCTCGGTCTTTTGGACCTCCTCATATTGTTTGGAATCTTTGTTATAAACCGTCTCGGTGTACGTCCGCTGGAGGGTAAACTCCGGCGGAATGATCCCGATCTCTCCGCCCCAGGAATCCTGAAATTGGACATAAGCCTGCCCGTAGGTACTCGATCTGTGTTCCCCGACGTGTGCGGCGGTCAACGCCAGAACGATCGATCCAGCGACGGCCAGCGCGCCCAGCCACACCAACATGGCAAAAACCCTTGCTGAAGTGTTCATCGCTCCTCCTCCTGTTCACCGGTGAAGCCTTTCACTATTCATACTATACAATTTTCGAGCGCCGGAGTCAATTCAGATCCCATTTCTCAGTCCTCCAACAAGTTACATAAAAGATAAGCTATTATGTTTTCAGAATGCCTCGACATTGAGCGCTCTTAATAAAAGACATCAGCTCAGTAAACGAGGTGGAAACAGTTCGTTCATCTTGATAATGAAGAACGAAGAAGAAAACCATGGTGAGCTTGCAGGTACATTTAAAACCAAAAGACCTCATGCTGAGGTCTTTAGCTCCTCGCCGAGGACTTGAACCTCGAACCTAGCGGTTAACAGCCGCCCGCTCTGCCAATTGAGCTAGCGAGGAAGGCGACGGGGATTATACCTTAAGGGAGGAGTGTGTCAAGCAATATTTCGCAATCAGTGTTGTAAGTTCAGCGGCGTTGGAGGAGATTGCTCACCTGCGCTGTACCGAACACAGTGCGGTGCAAGTGTCGTTGTGGCGCCAGGTTTCGACGCGAAGCGTCTCAACCCTCGGTGCCACTTCCTCGCAATGACGGGCTCGAGACTAATACCTCACCGCGCCGAAATGGCGCAGTTTGTCAATGCGATGCGTGGCGGTGATCTGACGCACCGTGCCGGTCAATCCGCGCACGACCAGCGAGTCCGTGCTGGCGCCGTCGCCAAAGTAACGCACCCCTTTGAGCAATTCTCCATCCGTGATACCCGTGGCGGCGAAGAAGACGTCTTCCGATGAAACGAGGTAATCCATCGTCAGAATCTTGTCGAAGTCATAGCCGGCTTCGCGGCCACGGCGTAATTCATCTTCATCGCGCGCATACAACTTGCCCTGAATCTCGCCGCCCATGGCACGCAAGGCGCAGGCCGAAATCACACCTTCCGGCGTGCCGCCGATACCAATCAAAACATCCACACCCGAGTTCGGCCAGGCCGTCATCAGCGACGCAGCCACATCGCCATCAGGAATCTGACGGATGCGGGCGCCAGCCTGTCGGATCTCCGCGATCATTGCCTGGTTACGCTCGCGGTCGAGCACAATGGCTGTCAGGTCTTCCACGTCTTTTCGTTTGGCTTTTGCGATGGCCCTAAGATTTTCGGTAATGGATTTTTCGATATTGATCATGCCCCTGGCTTCGGGTCCCACAGCCAGTTTATTCATGTAAACAAACGGCCCCGGGTCAAACATCGTACCGCGCGGCGCGATGGCCACCGTCGCCAGCGAGTTCGAGCGGCCAAAGGCCAGGGGGCGAGTCCCGTCGATGGGATCCACGGCCACATCCACGTCCGGTGCGGAACCGTTGCCCACGTTCTCACCGTTGTACAACATCGGCGCGTTATCCTTCTCCCCTTCTCCGATGACAATGATTCCGTTCATATCCACCGTTTCGAGAACAATGCGCATCGCGTTGACCGCGGCCTGATCCGCCGCCTCTTTATCACCCCGGCCCATCAAGCGGCCTGCCGCCATTGCCGCCGCTTCGGTCACACGCGCCAGCTCCAAGGCAAGATTTCGAGTTGGGCTACTAGCCTGATTCTGCATGACTTCTCCTTTCATCCGTGCAGGAAAAAAAATTGGATGATGAAATAACCGAGAACCGCGCCCCAAATCCAGGAATCGATGCGATCGAGGAAGCCGCCATGACCCGGAAGGACGTTACTGGAGTCTTTGAGGCCGCCCTGGCGTTTAAACATGCTTTCGCCAAGATCACCGAGCGGCGTGAGAGCACTGATCACAAAGCCCATCAACGCGCCGGCCAGTGGTGTGATGAAACCCGCCAATGGCTGTGGCCCCAACGAGGCATAGGCATACGAAAAAAAGGCCCCCACCAGGACCGAGGTAAAGATGCCGGCAAAATATCCTTCCCAGCTTTTCCTGGGGCTGAGACGCGGCGACATTTTATGTTTGCCATACACGGCTCCAATGGCATACGCTCCGGTATCTGCTCCCCAAACGATCGGCAATACCAACATCAACCACCAACCGCCATTCGGCAGCATACGCAGGTCGAGCAGATAAGAACCCAGCCAGCCGAGATACACGAGACCGGTCACTGTAATGGCAAAGTCAAGCGCAGCCTGATCGCGGCCGCGTTCATAGGCAAAGATATGGACTGTCATGGCAAGTAGCACGAGTGCCACAAACAGGGGGATGGCTGCTTCTGCAAAAAAGAAGCGTGCTGTGGCGATGATCAGCACGCCTCCGACAGTGACGATTTCATGCGGTTCATATTGCACCGCGCGATAGAGACGGACGTATTCCCACGCTCCCCCTACCAACACGCTGGTCATGACCAGATAATAAAAAACCCCACCGAAAACAATGGCAGGCAAGCCAACCGCCGCGATTCCCAGAGCGGTCAACGCGCGCTTAAGCATTGCTGGCCTCATATTCTTTTGATGAAACTTTGCCATAACGGCGGTCACGCTGGGCAAATATCTCCAAAGCGTGGTGATATTCCTCTTTATCAAAATCCGGCCAATAGGTGGGCGTCACATACCACTCCGCATAAGCGGCCTGCCAGATGAGGAAGTTGCTGACGCGCAGCTCACCTGAGGTGCGGATGATCAGGTCAGGGTCAGGCACACCGGCGGTATATAAGTAACGACTTACAAGTTCATCGGTCACATCTTCGGGAGCGATGCCATCCTTCATGATATTTTGAATGGCATTGACGATCTCATCGCGCCCGCCGTAGTTAAAAGCTACATTCAAGGTCAGACGATCGTTATTTTTGGTCAGGTCAACGGCATCCAACACTTTTTCCTGGAGTGTAGGCGCCAGGCGTTCCAGCCGCCCAATGTGCCGCAACTGGACGCCTTCCTGGTGCAACTCCGTCAATTCCCGGTCGATGACATCTTCGAGGATGTACATCAGGCCTTTGACTTCCTCCGGCGGGCGTCCCCAATTTTCTGTGGAAAAGGCATAAATGGTCAGATACTTGACGCCAAATTCCACAGTGGCACGGATCACGCGGCGCAGGTTTTCGGTCCCGGCTTTGTGACCTGCCAGGCGCGGCAGGCCGCGCGCAAGCGCCCAACGTCCATTGCCATCCATGATGATGGCCACGTGACGTGGAAGTTTATTGACGGGAATGTTCGTCGGGGATTTGGGCATGAACCATAACATGGTAGCAACGATTTGGATCGTTACTACACTTCCATGATCTCGGCTTCCTTCTTTTGTCCGTCTTCGCCGATCTCCTCAATGTAGCGGTCTGTCAACTTTTGAAGTTCAGCTTCGCCACGTTCCAGATCATCTTCCGAGATCAATTTTTCCTTTTCAAAATCGCGCATATCGTTATGCGCGTCACGACGGATATTGCGGACTGCAACGCGTGCCTCCTCCAGGCGGTGATGCACGTGCTTCACCAGGTCGCGCCGCCTTTCCTCCGTTAGCGGAGGCAGGTTGAGGTGAATGACCTTGCCATCATTATTGGGATTCAGGCCCAGTTCCGAAGTCAAAATCGCCTTCTCGATCGCCTTGAGCGTACTGCCGTCATAAGGTTTGATGGTCAGCGTGCGCGGTTCCGGTACACTGATCGAAGCCAATTGCATGAGTGGCGTGGGCGAACCAAAATATTCGATTGCCAACCTTTCCACCAACCCCGGGCTTGCTCGTCCCGTCCGAATCGTAGCGAGATCGTCATGAAGAACTTGAATGGCGCTGCGCATGCGACCTTCGGCGTCGCTGAGGATGTCTTTTATCACCAAAACCTCCTGGAGGGCTGAATATCTTCAACATTAAGGATACACCAAAACTACGAAAAACGCTACATAAAAGGGAATGCATGAGAGTATTTGAAGAAATACGAGAGACTCTCATAATTAAAAATAGGAGAGGCAGGCCTCTCCTATTCATATTTCATAAAAACGGCTAACTGTTTACTAATGTACCAACCGCTTCCCCGCGCAGGGCAGCCAGTAAGGCGTGCGGATCCCACAAGTTCAATACCAGGATGGGCAGGTTATTTTCCATGCACAGGGTGACTGCCGTGCTATCCATCACACTCAGGCGGCGGTTCAAAAACTCGATATGGGTCATTTTGTCGAACTTCTGGGCCTCGGGGTTCTTCTTCGGATCCGAGTCATAGATGCCGTCAACCTTCGTGGCTTTGATGACCACATCCGCGCCGATCTCCATGGCACGCAAAGCGGCAGCCGTATCGGTGGAGAAAAATGGGTTGCCAGTACCGGCGCTAAAGATCACTACCCGCCCCTTTTCGAGATGGCGAATGGCACGGCGTCGAATATAAGGTTCGGCTACGGCACGCATCTCAACGGCAGAGAGAACACGTGTATACACGCCTATGCGTTCCAGCGCGTCCATCAAGGCCATAGAGTTCATCACGGTACCGAGCATGCCCATATAGTCAGCCGTGACACGATCCATACCGCGTTCCAAGCCTTGTTTGCCGCGCCACAAATTCCCGGCACCCATGACCACCGCCACCTCCACGCCAGTATCATGCACTTCCTTGATGCGGCTGGCAATGGCCTCAGCCTCGTCCACATCGATCCCAAAACCGGATTTGCTGGACAACGCCTCACCACTCAGCTTGAGAAGAATTCGCTTATATGCGCCACTCATAATGCTCCTTTTTATAAAAATGACCAACCCGAAGGTTGGTCATTCCACTTAATTGGTCAATTCCTCGCCAAGCTCCCACCGCTGGAAGCGGCGCACGATCACATTTTCGCCGATGGCGGCCACCGTTTGAAGAATTAGCTTTTCCACTGTGATGGATTCATCACGGATATAAGCCTGACGTGAAAGGATGACCTCGTCCTTGAATTTATCGAGCCGCCCCTGCACGATTCTTTCCAAGACATTGTCTGGCTTGCCTTCTTCTCTAGCGCGGGCGCGGGCAATCTCTGCCTCATGCTCCAGGACTTCCGCCGGAATCTCTTCCTCTCTGAGATAGCGCGGCGCCGAAGCGGCGATCTGCAAGGCGATTTCATGTGCCAATTCACGGAACTTGTCAGAGCGAGCCACGAAATCGGTTTCACAGTTCACCTCGACCATCACACCTACGCGTCCGCCGCCATGGGAATACAGTTCCACCACGCCTTGTGAAGCATCACGATCAGCGCGCTTGGCAGCCGTAGCCATACCTTTTTCGCGCAGCCAATCCACAGCTTTTTGATAGTCGCCGTCTGCCTCCGTCAGCGCCGTGCGACAATCCAAAATACCGGCATTGGTCGCGGCGCGCAATTCCTTGATCATTTCAGTTGTGATTTCCATACTTATATTTTCCTCATCCTGCATCGAACTATTATTCGACGCTTTCCTGCTTGCCTTCTTCACTGGTCGTTGCTTCATTGGCTGAGGCTTCATTGGCGGCCTCAGTTTTCTCGGGCGCCGGAGCTTGTGCGGGAGCACTTTCCTCCACAGGCGCTTCTGGGATGTCCTCGCGCGCCGCGCTCATCTTGGCAAGTGTCGCTTCACCCAGCAGGTCATCATCAGCCAATTCCTCGTCAGTATCCACCACCTTGGAAGCTCTGCGAACGGGTTTCTCCGGTTTGGCAGCCTGTTCGGCTTGCGTTTCTTCCATATCTTCTTCCTTGCGCATTGCCTTGCCTTCGAGCACCGCGTCGGCGATCTTGGAAACCAGCAGCTTGATGGCACGGATGGCGTCATCGTTGGAAGGAATCACGTAGTCGATATTCTGAGGATTGCAATTGGTATCCACCAGCGCAACAATCGGAAGATTCAACAAGTTGGCTTCGTGTACCGCAGCTGCTTCCCTTCCCACGTCGATGATGAAGAGCAAATCCGGTCGGCGCTTCATGCTGCGGGTACCAGAGAGACGGGTTTCCAAACGGGTGATCTCGCGACCGATCAGCAAACCTTCCTTCTTGGTCAGGCGATCCAGTTCATTGTTGTCGCGCATCTTTTCGAGGCGTTCGAGCTCCTGAATACGAGCATACATGGTGGACCAGTTGGTCAACATGCCGCCCATCCAGCGCTCGGTCACGTAAGGCATGTCACAACGGGCAGCTTCTTCCGCAACGGTTTCCTGCGCCTGACGCTTGGTACCCACGAACAACACGGTGCCGCCGCCGGCAACCAGGTCGCGGATCACATTGTAGGCCTGGCTCAACAACTTGGAAGTCTGTTGCAGGTCGATAATATGAATACCGTTACGCTCGGTGAAGATGTACGGTTTCATGCGGGGTTCCCACTTGTTGGTGCGATGTCCAAAATGCACACCACTCTCAAGCAGGGCCTTCATAGAAATTACAGCCATGGTTTCTCCTAAACTTTGCCGTTCTCCAGCGAGCAGATCCCAAACTGTCGTGGAACGGAATGAGTTTGGTGGGGATTCGGACCCACCCAGGGGCGCTTATTGCCCGTCCCAGGCAAGATATGTTCTCACCCCGAAAGGATGCGAAGCGGCGAGATTATATCATGGAAAATACAGATTCTCGCTTCGCACGCAGCCCAAAGTTGGTTCCAATAAAAAAGACTTGTAAAACATCGCAAGTCTCAGAGCATTCTCTCAAGCTAAATCACGGCGCCCTGGCCGTATAGCTGCTGCTTGATATTTACCACGCGTTTGCGCAAGTCGGTCTTGGTTTCAATTTCGTTGGTGATCTTCTCGATAGCATACATAACGGTGGTGTGGTCGCGCCCACCCAACACTTCACCAATTTGCGGCAGAGAGGCGTCGGTCTCTTTACGCAGCAGGTACATGGCGACTTGTCGTGGCTGGGCGATTTTATGCGAACGGTCGCGCCCCAGCAAGGCTTCAACCGTCGTTTGCCATTCCTTTGCCACCAACTCGATGATCTTGGTTGGTTCGATGTCACTATGCTGTGGGAGCAGGTCAGCCAGCGCCACTTCGACGAGGTTCGGCGTCAGGGCCGTGCCGCTTAGGTCCGCAAAAGCCAGGATGCGGTTCAAGGCACCTTCCAGTTCACGTATGTTGGATTGCACACGTCGGGCGATACCCTCCAGAATCTCATCCGAGATTTGGCGCCCAGTTCGCTCGGCTTTCGAGCGCAGGATCGCCAGACGCGTTTCGAGATCAGGCGGTTGGATGTCGGCGGCCAATCCCCACTCAAAGCGAGAGCGCAGGCGTTCATCCAAAGTGTTTAGGGCCTTCGGCGGTCGGTCAGAGGAAACGATGATCTGCTTGTCCTGTCCATGCAGGGTATTGAAGGTATGGAAAAACTCCTCCTGCGTGGATTCCTTGCCGGCGATGAATTGAATATCATCCACTAACAGGACATCTGCGGAACGATACTTCTCGCGGAAGGCCTGATTGGTATGCGTGCGGATGGCATTGATCATGTCATTCGTAAATTCTTCGGAGGAAACGTATAAAACGTTCAAACCGCGTGCATGACAGGCATTGCCGATCGCATGCAGGAGATGGGTCTTGCCCAGTCCCACTCCCCCGTATAGAAAGAGAGGGTTATACGCGCGGGCGGGCTTCTCGGCAACGGCCAGGCAGGCGGCATGCGCCAAACGATTACCCGAACCTACCACGAACGTCTCGAAGAGATAACGCGGATTGAGGTTTGAGGGGCGCGCAGGCGTATCGTAAGCATCCACAGGTAAAGTCTGGGCCGGATCGTCGACCATCATCTGGCCCAAAGCCAGGGATTGAGGTGTTTCATCTATCACTGGTTCCATCTCGTTCCCATTCACAACGAAGTTGACCGCAACATTGGCATTTGCAATACCAACAAGCAAACGGCTCACAGTACTGGAAAGACGACTTTCAAGCCAATCGCGCGCGTACGCGTTACGAACACCAATGGTCAGAGTTCCATCCTGGTAGGAAACTGGTTTGGTGTCACGTACCCATGTATCGAAAGAAGCGCGTGGCATTTCCATCTGGAGTTGTCCAAGTACTGATTGCCATGCTTGTTCTGCGTTCATAATCACTCCACCGTACGAAAATTGAGTATATTGAATTAACCCGCCTGTTCGGCGGCTTGCTTCAAAGTACTTATAAATTCTTATGAGATTTAGTGGGACTTGCGACGGGTATTCTTCACCACATCCGGATCTCAGCGTGCACACATTCTAGCAGATATATATGGGAAATAACAACACGTAAAGCCTACGCTAATTTTAAAACTTCCGTTTTTTTAAGGTCACTCAATGTTAAAGATTTGTTATCGGAATAACATGGAAACGTCGCTTTTTATAGAACACACGTTTCAGCCACGTACGCCCTGCGGAAAATTTTTGCCCCCCATATATAGGGTGTAAATTCCAAATTTAACTGGATAACTCTAAATACAGGGTGCCCCTCTTAAAGAACCGCGCGATGATAACACTTCGATTCCTAATTTGTGAGACTCAAGATTCCGTGCTTCAAGATTAGGAAAAATTTGAATCCCCACTTTTACCCGTGCGCGGAACGAGGCACCCAGGCCAGCACCGTCGTGCCTTCGTCAATTGTTGAAGAAATATCCACATCGCCGCCGGCTGAACGGGCGCGCGTTTGCATGTTGGCCAATCCATGACCAATACTCTGGCTCATCTTCTCCACGTCAAAGCCCTTTCCGTTGTCATGAATTTCCATCAACACGCGATCTTCTGTTGCCCAAAGTGAAATTTCCACCTGTTTGGCCTTGGCATGCTTTGCCGCATTTGCCAGGGTTTCCTGGCAGATATGGAATAACGCTATCGAATTGGCAAGAGGCAGTTCATGGATATCCAAATCCAAGCCGGAAGCTTGTATATGAGCCAGTGTGTTGGCACGAAACTCACTGATCAGCCGATTGATGCCACTTACCAGCCCGTCCGTTCCCATCTGACGGGGCTGCAAATCCAAAACATAGGAGCGCAAATCGCGTATGGCCTGGTTCAACCCCTCGATGGAATGCTGGACGCGACTTTTGGCCTCTTCCGGATTCTCTTCAATGGCGTGTAAAGCACTCTCCAACGAGAGCCCCACCCCGTAAATGAATTGGATAATGCCATCATGTAAATCCATGCCGATACGTTCTCGTTCTTCGAGCACCGCCAGACGGCGCGTATTCTCATGCAACTGCGCATTCCGAATGGCGGCGGCCGCATACGCCGCCAGCATTTGGATGATTTTCTCATCATCCGCGGTAAATTCCGCCGCGTTGATCTTATCGGTGAGATAGATCTGGCCCAATTGCTCATTGGCCGCCCGGATCGGTACTCCCAGAAAAGAAACCATTTTGGGATGATGCGGCGGAAACCCCACCGAGTGCGGATGCTCCTGGATTGCGGGCACGCGCAAAGGAACCTCAGTGTTCATCAATTCACCGATCAACCCCTTCCCCAGGGGCGGGTGAGCGATGCGTTTGATTTCTTCGTCTGTCATTCCGACGGTAATGAACTTGGCAAGCTTGCCTTGATCGTCCAGCACCCCCAGCGCCGCATAACGTGCATCGGATTGTTCACAAGCTACTGCCGCAATCCGTTCCAATAAATGGTCGAGGGAAACGTCCTTGATCAGTTCGAGGCTGGCCTTATGCAGGGCAATGAGACGCTCCTGTAGTTGTTCACGCGTTAACAGCATTCAATGACACCTCGGTACTATTATCTCATAAAATGTGATAGATTTTGGCAGAAGAGCAACATACAATCATTTTTGTAAAGGTGAAGCCATGACAAACTCCCGCATCTCCGGATTTTATAACTTGACCATAGAAGAACGACGCGCCAAACTGGCAGACGCAGCGGATCAGACTACCGAAAACCTGACTCCGTTTATTACCGGTGGACTTACCCCCGAGGCTGCCGACCATATGATCGAAAACGTGATCGGCTTGTACAGTCTGCCGCTTGGAATCGCACTCAACTTCCAGATCAATGGACGCGATGTGCTCGTCCCGATGACACTCGAAGAGCCATCTGTCGTGGCGGGCGCTTCTTTCATGGCAAAACTTGCCCGCGCTGGAGGCGGATTCAGTGCCACCACGACCGAGCCGCTCATGATCGGACAGATGCAAGTTATCAACGTCACCAACTTATATGAAGCGAAGCTCAAACTATACGAGCACAAAGTGGATCTTCTCGCCGAAGCGGACTCGATCGACCCCATCCTCAAAAAATTCGGCGGCGGCGCCAGGGACCTGGAAGTCCGAATCATCGAGGACTCCCCTATCGGTGGATTTTTAGTCGTTCATCTCATCTATGATGTCCGCGATGCGATGGGAGCCAATGCGGTGAATACCGCTTGTGAACGATTAGCTCCAAAGGTTGACGCTATCACAGGCGGGAAAGTCCACCTCCGCATCCTCTCCAACCTCGCCGACCGGCGCATTGCACGAGCAAGATGCACGATTCCCGTAAAGGACTTGGCATTTGACGATTTCTCAGGCGAAGAAGTCCGTGACGGCATCATTGCCGCCTACGCCTTCGCCGCCGTGGACCCTTACCGCGCTGCCACTCACAACAAAGGCATTATGAACGGCGTGGACTCGGTCGTCATTGCCACGGGCAACGACTGGCGCGCTATCGAAGCCGGCGCGCACACTTATGCAGCCCGTTCTGGCAAATATGCTTCATTATCCGCTTGGGGCAAGGACAAGGATGGTGACCTCGTTGGCACGCTCGAAATGCCGATGGCAGTGGGCATTGTCGGCGGCGCGACCAAGGTTCACCCTGCCGCACAAGCCGCGGTGAAACTTATGGGTGTGAAGACCGCCTCCCAACTGGCTGAGATCATCGTCTCGGTGGGACTCGCTCAAAACATGGCGGCACTTAGAGCTTTAGCCACCGAAGGTATCCAGCGTGGACACATGTCGCTACACGCACGCCAGGTCGCCGTCGCGGCAGGTGCCAGCGGGGAATTGATCGAAAAGGTCGCAAGTCAGATGGTGGTGGAAAAGGTTGTGCGGATTGATCGTGCGGAACAGATTTTGAAAGAATTGCAGGAGGGTTAACCACGAAGGACACAAAGTACACAACGGGAAACCAAAATCGGCGCGCCACGAGTTCCCTCTCCCCGCGGGAGAGGGCTAGGGTGAGCGAGAAATGAACGACTCCCTCCTCTGGCAAATCCGCCACTTCGTTTACCAACACTTCGCGGACACAACCCACTCTCCCAGCGTGGATGTCACCGCCGCGTACTTTAACATCTCCACCGAAGAAGCAGGTGAATACTACAAAGAACTCCACAACCGCCATGCCTTCTTCCTTGACTTGGAAACCTTGACAGTCCGCATGGCAAACCCCTTCTCAGGGATTCCCACGGACTTCAAAGTCCACGCCAAAGGCAGAACCTATTACGCCAACTGCGCCTGGGACCTGCTCGGCATCCCCGCCGCCCTCCACAAGGACGCGGTCATCGAAGCGAAATTCACAGAGAGCAATGAAACGGTTCAACTCGAGGTCAATGACGGACAAATTACCAATTACGATTTACTGATTCACTTCCCTCTTCCCTTCTGCCGCTGGTACGATGACCTCGTCTTCACTTGAGCGACAATGCTTCTCTTCCAGTCGGAAGAATGGATTGACAAATGGTGCCAGCGCAATAACCTCGCACGCGGAGAAGTTCTCACCCTCAACGAAGTTTGGGAACTTTCAAAATTGTGGTATGACAGCCGCCTGTCCCTGGAGTATCATGGGCGAAGTATCGAACAGGTTGCAGAAATTTTCAAACAGGTAGGATTGAAATCAGATTTTTGGTATATTCAAAGGTAACTATGGCTGAAAAACAAACACTTACACCCGAAGACATTTCCAAAATCGTGCGCGGTTTCGACCCTATTGACTGGGTACAAATGGAATTGATTGCCAGGATGCCGCCCTCGAAGCGAATCATCCCCGCTTTGCACGCGCAGGAATTTTCAATGGCAGGTTTACGCGGCACATTTCACAAACGTTTTCCCGAATTATCCTTGCCCGAAATCAACATGAAAGTACTGGCTTACCTTACCCCTGTACGGATGGAAACCAAATGACTGCCATCACTTTTTATGTGCAGGTTGTAAAAGCGTTAGATGAAATCGGCGCAGCTTATATGATTGTCGGTGCGTTCGGCGGGTATCCATTTGGAATTGCACGTGCAACGTACGACATTGACATCCTGGTGGATTTACGAGAAGAGGACTTTGAAGCGCTATCGCAAAAGTTTTCGTTGCCGCGCTACTATGCCGACCCTGAAATGATGAGAAATTCAGTCCAAATGGGAATCATGTTCAATATCATTGATACAAACGAAGGCATCAAAGCAGATCTTGTTCCTTTAAAACGTGAACCCGATTATCAACTTGCCTTTGACCGTCGTATTCGACGTGAGTTTATAGACCCATTTGGAAATCAATTTGAAGCCTGGGTTGCCCAGCCAGCCGACATCATCATTGGAAAGTTATACGCATGGAAAGAAGGTAGGTCAAACAAACATCCAAACGATATTTACGTTATGGTCACATTTGATTTGAGTGGTTTTGGCGATTCGAAAATTGATTATGACTTGATCAAAAAAGAAGCCGCACGCATTGGACAGGAAACATTGGAAATGTGGAATCAAGTTCTCGCAAGAGCAAAAGATGAAGTTGAAAAACACAAAAAATAACCGCCAGCCTGTCCCCTCTCCCAGCGGGTGAGGGTGAACGCAGGATTGACATCAAAGTTTTGGTATAACAAGAAGGAATTTGAGAATAGTTGAAGAAATAATTGGAGGATTATATGGCGAACAATATTGAAGGTGCACTTTCCTTTATTGATGGATACAAGCTTGCTCAAGCCGTTGGAAATCACCTTAGCGATCGCCAAAACTACACCGCAGAAGAATTCATTGAAATAGCAGAAAGGGCTTTAAAGAAATCTCCAAACGAATGGGTGATTTTGTATGCGCTTGGCACCAAGTATTTAGACTTGGGTAGATATGTTGATAGCATTAAAGTGCTTGGGCAAAGTATGAAACAACGGACTAAAGATATTAGGTCTGTTTATGCATTGGCTACCGCATACAATATGTTAACTCGCACCTGGTGGACAAAAGAAGATGCAGAGACGCGAAATACAACATATGGCTTAACTGGATATAACAGCATAGATCCTGAATTAGCAAAACAAGAACTGGAAAAAGCAGGCTTAACTTTAGAGACTGCAGTAGCTCAAGCCATTCGGTGGTTTGAGCGTGCACTTGAATTGAATCCAGATGGTCCAAGCAAGAAACAAATTCAATGGGATTTAGAAACTCTTTGCAAAAGGTTTCCAAAACTTCGCCATTAAATTTTTTGATCTAAATCCAGGAAAACAAATGAGAACCCCTCACACTCACTCCCCCACTTTACTCAAACCCGCCAAGCTGGTCGGCACGGCACGGGATAAATCCCTGCCTCAGCTCATGAAAGTCGGCAAAAGCCGACTCGCCAGACAGCCCGCAAGGCTTCCACGCACTGAGGTAGGACTTCAGTCCGCACACCGAAGATTTTCAAGCAGGCAGGATTAACATCAAGGTTTTGGTATGTGCAAAATAGCGATTGACGTTTGGGAAACCGTATAGGTGACATATGGATAACACAACAATTTTGCTTTTAGTATTCGCAGTTGTCTTATTGTTCGCAATAATATTAGCAATTGGCTATTTTTGGGCATCATCAACAGCAAAATCATCTCTTCTAAAATTGAAAGAACAGAATGAAGCAACAGTTAAAAATGCGCAGGAACAGTTGCAAAACTGGAAAGAACAAGAGCTAGTCACAATTAAACAACAAATCTACGATGCAGCAAAAGGTCAAGCAATTCAAGAAATGCAAGAGCAGGTTCGAAATTGGCAGCAGAATGAACTTCAGCAGATTCGACAGCAAATGTTAGAAGGTGTTCGCGGTGAAGCCATAAAAGAGGCACAGCAACAACTTGTAAAATGGAGAAGTGGGGAGTTAGAGAATGCAAAAAGCCAAATGTGGCAAGTTCTTACCAAAGAAGCAACAGTTACACTTGAGCAATGGAAGGTTGAGAATGAAAAAGAAATTAGACAAGATGCAATTGACAAAAGCCAATCTGTCACAATGGGAAAAATGACTGAGCATCTGGTTCCATATCTACCTGGATTCAGATTCAATCCTTCAGATGCACGTTTTATAGGAAGCCCAATTGATTTTGTCGTGTTTGACGGTTTAGGAGATGGTGAAGTAAGAAAAATTGTATTTGTCGAAATAAAGACAGGTGCATCAAGCTTATCAACAAGAGAAAGATATGTAAGAAATGCAGTTCAAGATAGAAAAATAGAATGGCTTGAGATAAAAGTGAATTTAGATAATCCTGAAGTTATACAAGAACATAAATCCAGAAGAAATAATGAAAGATCAGAATGAAGGCTCACGAATGACAACCCCACACAACCACACACACTCCCCCACCCTCCTCAAACCGAACAAGCCCGTTGGCATCATCGGCTACGGCGCATATGTGCCGCGCTATCGTCTGCCCGCCAAGGAAGTCGCGCGCGTATGGACAGGCGGCAAAGGCGGACTCCCCATCAAGGAGAAAGCCGTCCCTGGGCTGGATGAAGACGTCATCACCATGTCCATCGAAGCGGCGCGTAACGCCATGAAACGCGCCCAAATCGACCCGACCGAATTGCGGGCGGTCTGGGTCGGGTCCGAGTTCCCACCCCTATGCGGTGAAACCAACCTCCACCCTGGTCGCTGAAGCGATCGGCGCGGTCCCCAACACGCAAGCCGCCGATTGGGAGTTCGCCTGCAAAGCGGGCACCGAAGCGCTCGTCGCCGCGATGGGCTTGGTCGGCTCGGGCATGGGCAAGTACGCCATGGCGATCGGCATGGACACCGCGCAAGGCAAGCCAGGCGACGCGCTCGAATACACCGCGGGCGCGGGCGGCGGCGCGTATATTCTCGGTCCCGCCGAAGAATCGCTGGCAATCATCAACGCCTCGTATTCCTACGTCACCGACACGCCCGATTTCTGGCGACGCTCCGACGCGAAGTATCCCGAACACGGCATGCGCTTCACCGGCGAACCGGCTTATTTTAAACATATCACCGAGGCCGCCACGCATTTGATGGAAGCGATGGGAATGACCGCCAAGGAGTATCGGTGGGCGATCTTCCACCAGCCCAATACGAAGTTCCCACAACGTGTCGCGGGGCAACTCGGATTTTCGATGGAACAGATTGGTCCCGGGCTATTAGTCCCGGTGATTGGGAATACGTACACGGGCGCGGCAATGATCGGACTCACTGCAACTCTCGACATCGCCCAGCCTGGAGATCGGATTCTCGTCGTCTCTTTCGGAAGTGGGGCTGGTTCCGACGCCTTCGACATCACCGTCACTGACGCCGCTCCGCTCCGCGCAGGTCTCGCGATGAAGACACAAGATTACATTGCCCGCCGTTCAGAGATCGATTACGCAACGTATGTGCGGTTCCGCGGCAAATTGCAGATGAAGTAAAAAAACCAAATTATCGTCATTGCGAGGGCGATGCTCTGCCGCCCGAAGCAATCCCCAACACGATGAGGGAGATTGCTTCGTCGGGCTACGCCCTCCTCGCAATGACGGGAGATATAACATGGCATTCTTCGACCTGCCTCTCGACCAACTCAAGACTTACCTCCCCGCACGTGACGAACAACCCGATTTCGACTCGTTCTGGAAATCCACCCTCGACGAAACGCGGAAACATCCCCTCAATGCCACCTTCGAAAAAGTGGACTACGAACTCGCCGCGCAAGAGACCTTCGATGTCACCTTCAGTGGTTTCGGCGGACAACCCATCAAAGGCTGGTTCATTCTGCCTGCAGGGGCGAACGGCCGTTCGCCTCTACCATGCGTTGTTGAATTCATCGGCTACGGTGGCGGACGCAGTTTCGCCATTGACTGGCTGCTCTGGGCCAGCGCGGGCTACGCTCACTTCGTGATGGACACGCGCGGACAAGGCAGCAACTGGTCGAATGGCGATACTCCCGATCTCTATGCCGAAGGTGGCAATCCACATTCACCGGGCAGCATGACCAAAGGCATCCTCGACCCGCAGCATTACTTCTATCGCCGCGTCTTCACGGATGCGGTGCGTGCCATCGACGCCGCACGCTCTCACGAAGTCGTGGACGGAACCCAGATCGCCGTCACCGGCGGCTCACAAGGCGGAGGCATCACCATTGCCGCAGCCAGCCTCGTCCCTGATGTGGTCGCCGCCATGCCCGATGTGCCGTTCCTTTGTCACTATCGCCGCGCCACCGAAATCGTGGACACCTATCCCTACAAAGAGATCGCTGATTACCTCAATACTCACCGCGACAAAGTGGACATAGTCTTCAACACGCTTTCCTATTTCGATGGAGTCAATTTATCAGCAAGAGCAAAAGCGAAAGCACTATTCTCCGTCGGTCTCATGGATCAAACCTGCCCGCCCTCGACAGTCTTTGCCGCATACAATCATTGGGCTGGCGAAAAGGACATCAAGGTCTACACTTACAACGAACACGAAGGCGGTAGAAGTTACCAGATGGTTGAGAAATTGAAGTTCTTGAAGAATATTTGGAAATAAAACAACAACTCCGTCATTGCGAGCCCCTATCGGGGCGAAGCAATCTCCCCCACAACGAGGGGATTGCTTCGTCGGGCTCCGCCCTGCTCGCAATGACGGATAATGAGGAAATATGACAGAAGTCGTAATCGCAGGTATTGGACAAACAGAAGTTGGTGAGCATTGGGATATTGGTCTGCGCGAGCTTGCCTTCGCTGCCATCAAAGATGCCGTGCAAGATGCTGGCGGGCTCAAGCCACAATCTCTGTTCGTTGGCAACATGCTCGCGCCCAATCTATCCAACCAGGCGCACCTCGGTGTACTGCTCGCGGATTATGCAGGCTTGCTCGGGATTGAAGCCATCACCATCGAAGCTGCGGGGGCATCGGGTGGTGCAGCACTGCGACAGGGTTATCTCGCCATTGCCAGCGGCATGGTGGATGTGGCGCTCGTCGTTGGCGTGGAGAAGTTCACTGACAAGATCGGCTCGGACGTGGATACCGCGCTAGCCACGACCAGCAATTCCGATTTCGAATCCGTTCAGGGCATGACGCTCACCGCCCAGGCCGCGCTGCTGATGAAGCGCTATATGCATGAGAACAACGTACCCAAAGATGGCTTCGCGGGTTTTGCTATCACCGCGCATGCCAACGGTGTCGCCAATAAGCAGGCCATGTTCCGCAAAGCGATCAAACTTGAGACCTACGCCAAAGCGGAAATGGTCAGTGATCCGCTCAACATGTTCGATATGGCTCCCAACGCAGATGGCGCTGCCGCGCTCGTTCTGAACTCGCCGCGAGTTGCTCCCCTCATATTTTCAACATCCACTCGTAAAAGTTTCCGGCTCCGCCTCAGCCTCGGATACTCTGGCATTGCATGATCGCAAGGATATGTTGTTCTTCGATACCGCGCAGCTCTCCGCCGGCAAGGCCATGAAGCAGGCCAATATGATTCTCGAAAACATCGATTTGCTTGAATATCACGATGTGTTCAGTATCTATGCTGCCTTGCAGCTTGAAGCGGTCGGTTTCGCGGTTAAAGGTGGAGGCTGGAAACTCGCCGCGGACGGTTTCATTGGATTAAATCCGATGTCGGGAGACTTTGACTCCGCACGGCACATCCCCTGCGCCACGATGGGCGGCATGAAGGCGCGCGGCTTCCCGGGAGGCGCGGCAGGCGTGTATCAAGCTGTCGATGCGGTCACCCAGTTGCGAGGTCAGGCAGAGGCGAATCAAGTCCCGGAAGCAAAGACCGCACTGATCCAATGTCTGGGCGGCCCGGCCTCGACCGCGGTCAGTCATATTCTGCAAAGGTTGGACTGAAGAATCAGTTCTCCTGACGAATCGGCGCGACGATATGAACAGCTCCCGGACAAACCTTGATCTTTACCGGGAGATGGCCGATCACATCGCCATCTCCCTGGACAGGCAATTTTTCCCTGCAGTGAATCTCAATTTCATGGGAGGCTTCCACACACAGGACATTCCAGTTATGCTGGCCGCCTCGTATCAAGCTCGCCATCAACTTCAAATAGTCGGTGAATGTATCGGCATAAATACGGCAGACATTCACCTTTCCGTCATCCATGCGAATGCTTGGATCGAGTTGCAGAACTTTCAGACTTAGAATCGAGATATTGGTTACCATCAGTTCCGAAGCTCGGAATTGATTGCACACTCCATCGATCTGGACTTCAAAGCGGAACGAACGAAATTTCGAAATTCTGGATAAGCCTTTCAATATATCGGCCAGCTTGCCCAAGCGACGTTTTTCCTGTCGTTCCACAGCTGCCATGGTCTGTGCGGCCACACCGGAACTCACGCCCAGGACATAGAACTTCTCTCCCACCTGCATGGCATCGATGGTACGAATTTCATGTTCTTGAAATAGCAGGGCAATGGCCCCGTCGATCTGCAGAGGGATATCCAGGGCCTGTGCCAAGGCGTTCCACGTACCGGTTGGAAGAATGGCCATGGGGATTTGTGAACCAGCCAGGCCATCCGCCACGCCCGAGAGCGTACCATCCCCACCCGCAGCAATGAAAAGTTGATAACCCTCTTCGATAGCCTCGCGAATCTTTTTTACAAGATTATCCTTGCCGGTGGTTTCATAAATTTCAAAAGAAATATCCCGGCTCTTCAAAGCTGATCCGATTTTTTCGCGGACCGTTTCGAGCTGCGAAAGGCCCGCCACCGGATTCAAGACCACATACGTTTTTGGTTTGGACTGAAAATCGATTTGCATAAACTCCATCACTTATAAGGTTTTTTATTGCATCGGATGAAAAGAGTTCATTGTTACATGGACTATCCCAAATATAAATCAACGAACCGTACAACTTCTACTGAAATAAAACGATAAAAATTGATTCTTGTCATGCCTTGTAGTTAAATAACAGTAATGATAAATCTACATGTAGGAGGAGATGGTTACAGCCGCGAATATGAGCTGTTTCCTTTATGGTATAAAGTCCACACGATCATACGAGCACGAATTAACTTTATCGATGAGGAGACAGGTTATGACCCCTTCACGACGCATCGGATTCATCTCTACACGCTTTGCAGGCACAGATGGCGTCTCGCTCGAAACAGTCAAGTGGGCAAGTGTTCTGGAAAGATTGGGGCATGAATGTTTTTATTTTTGCGGCGTGTGTGATCGTCCTCCAGAAAAAAGTTATGTGGTCGAAGAAGCGTTCTACCGTCATCCGGTGATAGATGAAATCAATCGCTTTGCGTACGCGGGTACCTGGGGCACCCTGCACGAAGGGCGTGAAAAACATCCTGAAATCCGGGAACTTCACCAGGATTTTTTCTCCGTTTACATCCGTCCCGCGCATATCACTCAGCAAATTCAGACCCTACGATTTTATATCAAGGAACAACTGTATAAGTTTGCGCACCAATATAAAATTGAATTGCTCATCGTCGAAAACGCACTGACAATTCCCCTCAACCTTCCTCTGGGACTCGCCATCACAGAGTTCATCGCTGAAACAGGTTACCCCGTCATCGCGCATCACCACGACTTCCACTGGGAACGACAGCGCTTCATGAACAACAGCGTGCGCGATTACATCGCGGCGGCCTTCCCGCCTGATCTGCCCTCCATCCGGCACGTGGTGATCAACTCCGTACAGGCTCATGAGCTCGCCTCGCGCTTCGGCATCGCCGCCATGTTAATCCCCAACGTGATGGACTTCGATACCATTCCGGCGCCTTTGGATGATTACACGCTCACGGCTCGCGCGGACCTCGGCCTGGATTCCGGTCAATATTTGATTCTCCAGCCGACGCGGATCATCCAGCGTAAGGGTATCGAACACGCCATCGAGTTGACGCGGCGTCTGGGACTGCCCGCGGAACTGGTTATTTCTCACGCTGCTGGTGACGAAGGCACGGACTATGAAAGACGCGTACGCGAGTTCGCGACCTTGCTGGAAGTCCAGGTTAATTTTAAATCTGCCATCGTGGGTGACACGCGCGGTCTGACTCCCGATGGAAGAAAAATCTATACGTTGGGAGATATCTATCCGCAGGCGGATCTGGTCACCTATCCTTCCTCCATGGAAGGCTTCGGGAACGCTTTCCTGGAGGCGGTCTATTATCAACGCCCGCTGCTGGTCAACAACTATTCGATCTATGAGGCTGATATCAAGCCCAAGGGATTCCACGTGATCGAGTTCGACGGCTTCATCAGCGACCATACCATTCAGCAGGCGCGCCACATCCTCACTCACCCTGAGGAAGCCCGGCGCCAGAGTGAACACAATTATGCACTGGCGCGCCGCTATTACTCGTTTTCCATGCTTGAGCGTCGCCTGCAGGTTTTACTGTCTGACTGTTTCGGAGAGACGGTGTAAGACTTTCAGTAATTGGTAAGTTGTAATTATCGCGTGAGGATTAAAGAACTGGAGACTGGAGATCGACTGTAGTGGTTGATACACCAGAGATAAGTTTAAATGTTTTTTCCGCAATTTGAATTACATCATCCTCGAAGCCAAAGAAGGTCCAGAAGCAAACTTCCGATTGATCGGTTTCCAACATCGCTGAGATGGCTGGCTCTTTCTCGCCATAATATCGAGAGCGCCAGCCGCGCGTCGAATTGGGATCGGCACGTACAGTGGAGAGACTTCCATTACCTTCCAATAATCCCATCTGTATGAAGATTTTGGAGTTGGACAGCTTGCTGTCCATAAGTGCAGGAATAAGCCACAACCCATTTGTAGAAGCAACCTTTTCATAATTACCGTCACATAGCAGCCAATGCAATGCGTAATGATGCGTCTGCTTGCCCGCGAGATAATCCACAATCAACCAGCGGTCTCCCTCCAATGACAACACAGTGCGTTTGTGCGTAACGGGATCCGATAATTTTTGATAACCGTTATGCTCGCCTTGCCAAAGATTTTCAGCCTGCTGAAGAACTTTTCCGCGCGCCCAATCCGTCCAGGTAAAACGGCTGAGCATTTCCATTTGATCGGTCTCATCGACAATGACCGTGTTATGAACCGCCGTGTGGGCCAGGCCATTGCGCCAAATCCCCTTGCCGCTATAAAGATAGGTTCCTGCATCGCAAGCGATGTTTTTATCGCGCCACCACAAATCGACATGCAACTGATCGGCCTGCGAAGGACGTGCACGAAAATCCGTGCAGCAGATGACCGCTTTGCTGTGCGCGCCAGGCAAGATACATACGCCCCCATTTGTTTCTCCCTCAACCCCTACCTTTCTCCTGTGTGGAGAAGGGAGTCGCCCCCTCTCCCTTTGGGAGAGGGGCGGGGTGAGGGCCTGTCCTCCATACAACCAAAATATGTCTTCATCCCAAGGACCAGGTTTAAACAGCAATTCATTTTTCGTCAGATACCATCCCAACTGCAAAAGCGGACGGTAATCCGTGAAATCGCAGTTACTCAAAGGCAAGACCAGCGCGCCATCGTTGGAACCGTAGACCGGCATTTGTCCGGTCTGGGGATCGATCAATTGATAAAGATAATCAATGGAGGAGGAAACCCTTCGATGAACGAGCTTTGAGAACGGAACCTGATTGAGTTCTCCCAGGCGCATTGCGAGAAGATATATATGCAAAATAAAGCGATGGTAGTTCAACGAATACATCGAATAACTGCCATCGGGAAAGATTTGCTTCACCGCCTCTTCTTCCAACAGTTTTCGCCCCAATGAAAAGTATCTTTGTGCCTCCTGCAACTCAGGGAAAAGAAGGCCGACCAGCCATAAACCAAAGGCTTCACTGATCGTATGATTACTGCGCGTGGAAATGGCGTACGCGATATTTTTATATATTCTCTCGGCGTGCGCCGCGACCATCAGGGTGAATTGCGCCATCCGCTGCGGAGTCGTGGAGGGCGAATCCAGGAAGGCTTGGAAGCCGAAAGTCCAGGCCAGGAGACGTAGGGCCGCCTCCTGACCATCCATCCAATTGGGTCCCGTGTCAGGCGGGTTCGACACCGCCCAAGCCTGGACCAGTTCCCAGAACGCCTCGGCAAATTTCTCCTCCCGCGTCGAGGCGTAAGCCCGGGCAAGAGAATAGACCATACTAAAGCGACTGGCTTCCCAAATGAATTTAATATCCACCGCTCCGTCATCTGAAATTTCAGACCAATGTTTTTTGGCATCCAACTTAATTCCTGAAACAGGGTCTGTATGCCAATCGGGGGGAATCCAGTTTTAATAAAATTGTGAGCAAAGTATTTGAGTTCGCCGTTTAGCACGAGTTCCGCCTCAGCAACGGCATGTTTTGAATTCCATGGAACAGCATTGGGAAATTGGGCTTTTTTAAAAAGGAACTCTGGCGCATTCTTCTTCCGCCATTCTGCGTACGATTCAGGCGTTGAAGGAACTCCTTTTTCTAACCATGTTTCAAGCGGACGATCTTCCCAACGATATGCAGGGACTTGCCAGCGAATGAGCCCTGTTCGCAAGCGTAAAGCATAAGTCAGGCGAAACACCAACCAACGCGCGCCCTGTGAGCGAAAGAGAGACAGAAAATTTCGGATTTTATTCAGCACGTTGCAATTGTGCCGCATGGATGGATAACAAAATCCAGATCAACGGCAATCCCAAGAAGATGAGCAGCGGAGCGACCTGGTCGCCATGTGACCATTCATAAGAAAGAAAGCCGGCCAGCAGCGTCAATAAAATATACAACAAACTGACAGTGGCCTGTTTATAGCCGCCGATGACCAGACGTTGAAACAAGTGAGAACGGTGACGGGAAAAAACATCTTCCCGCCTGAGCAAACGCCCTACGAAAGTCATGCCTGGGTCGATGATGACGGTCCACATCAATAAAGTACCAATCGTCAAGGCGTCGCCGCTTTGATTCGCGGCCAGCAATGGCAGGACGGCAAAACTATAACCAAGGAAGGTACTGGCAACATCGCCCATAAAGATTTTGGCGGGCGGCCAATTGTGGCGCAAATAGCCCAGACTGCTGGCCGCAATGGACAAGGCCACCCAAAACACAAACAGATTGTTCACATTCGAGGAAAGCACCATCCAACAGAGGCCGGCACTTAATGCTACGCCACCGGCCATGCCATCGATCCCATCCATAAAGTTATAGGCGTTGATCATGCCGATGATCCAGAAAAAGGTAAGCACGATTCCGATCACGCCCAGGTCCACATCGCCAATTAACGGAATACGGACCACCTTGAAATATCCCATGACCAGAATGGAGATGATCGCGATCAATCCCTGCACCACAAAGCGATAGATCGGAGATAAAGAGAAGAGATCATCACGCCAACCCACCAGAGCCAGGATGCCTCCCAGGAGAATATAGATCAGGCTGCGATCCAATTCAGTTTGATGCGCGGCCCAAATGCTTGTTCCCAAAACCAGGATGACGATGGCCAGGCCACCACCGCGCGGCATCGGCAGGGAATGCGAACTGCGCTCCTTGGGATGATCCATAATTTGATGGCGCAGCGCCAAACGACGGATGTAAAAGACACTGATATAGGAGAGGAGGGTGAGAAAAACGAAAGCGATGATGGATATCATTAGGATGATTGTAAACGAGAACCTGTTCTTCTTCTCAAATATTCTTCCCTCATTAAGCGGCAAAAAGCTCTACAAAAAATCACTTGTTTACCATTGTTTCGAGCAACTGCAACGTCTCCGCCAGCTTGTCACGGCGGTCAAGATGTTTCACCAAATAAGCACGCGCATTTTTCCCCATCTGCTTCACTCGTTCCGGATCATGTGACAATTCGAGAATCGTTTTCGCCAGCAATTCATCATTTCCGGGTTCCACGAATACTCCCCCACGGGAAGCCTCGATCACCTCCCGGACAACACCATCGATGACCAAAACGGTTGGGCGCGCGGCCGCCATGTAATCAAAGACCTTGTTTGGATAGGTCGTGCGGAACATGGGAATATTCTGAAGGATGGCAAGACAAACATCCGCTGAAGCGATCACCAGTGGCATTTCCTTTTTCGGGCAGATGCCGGCAAACAAAACATTTCTTAATCCGAGCCGTTCTGCCTCGGCTTCCAGATTGTCGCGCTCTTTCCCTGCGCCAAAGAAAACAAAATGGATCTGCGGTTCCTCATTCAAACGCCTGGCAGCGCGCAACACTGTGTAAAGATCATGCGCCTGTCCCATGGCGCCCGCGTACAGCACGAAAAACTTATCCTGCAACCCCAACTTTTCGCGAACGGATGAACCATCCACATCTGGGTTAAACATATTAATATCCGTTCCATACGGGATGAAAGTGATCTTCGTCTCAGGTACGCCCTTCGTCAGCAGATATTCTTTATAGGCTGGCGAGTTAACCAGAATGTGCGTGGCGTGCGTGTACAAAAATTTTTCGAGCCAATGTGCCAGCGCAATGATGGCCGGATTTTTAATCACGCCCATACTGATGGCAAACTCTGGCCAGAGATCACGCACCTCCAGCAAAATGGGTTTTCTGCGCAAAACGGCAACAAACCAGGCCGAGACCGCTTGAAAGATCGGCGGCGTGGTGCCCATAACGAGATCCAGGTCCTTGAACTCGTAGAGCTGCCCATACCGAACTGAACATAAAACTAAAAAAGGAAATAAGCCGCCCGGGATAACTGAGATGAAGTGTCTGTGCGCTATAAGCACGCAAAACCCTCACACCGTCGATCACCTGCTCGATGAACCATCGCTTGCGCTCAACGGTGCGAAGACCGGTCTGATAGTTCGAATCGCTGGCGACGATCACCAGCTCATGTCCGCACTCGCGCAAGTATTGCGCCATCTCGAAATGGCGTGTATGCCCCGGCTCATCGGGTGGAACGAAAGATTGATTGATGAGTAAGATTTTCATAAGGGGAGAGACCCTGACAGGCCGTCATTATATTATGTTTTATGCTCCCCTCGCCGCGGTTAGCGTAAGTTTTGTGCAATCAGAAGCCGAATTGCAAAAAGCGGCATAAAAAAGAAAGATTTTCTGTACCTTACCAACTGAATCCGGAACATGTATGCTCGTCACCAATAGCACTCGAAAGAGGAATGGTGATGAACAAGAACGGAAACGATACCCAAAAAACGCAGCACGCTTTTCTGGTTGCCTGGGGTAGCTTCGCGGAACAACTTGGTTTGCCAGAAAAGATTCAGGCAATCCCATTGAAGCAGAAATGCTATCGGCATACGCCCCAGGGCAAAGTGCTGGAATTTCTGGTAAGCAACCTGGCTGGTTCGAAACATTTGCAAGAGATCAGTTTGGCTGCCCATCCACTGGACAAAGACCAAGCCGTGGCAGAAGCCTGGGGACAGGCAGGCTGGGCAGATTACAGCGGTGTGAGCCGGAGCTTGAGCGGGTTGAGTTGGGAGGAAGTCCGGCAAATTGTGCGAGTCTTGGATCAGGTCAGCCAGCCCTACATTGATGGGGAGTTGAAAGAACTGCGTGCGCAAGGTAAGCGTGTGCGACTGGAGGGTGACCTGACTGGATTGCCGGTTTCCAACACCAGCCGGACGTACCCCAATGCGGCCTTTGGACACATGAACGATGAAGTTCGTCTGGGGTATCAGGCAGCCGTGGTCAGCATGGAAAGCCTGAGGTATGGTCGTTTATGGCTTTCCGGCACGCATCATCCCGGCGATACGGTTTCCTGCACCCAAGCCGAGGGGCTGGTTTTGGCAGCCGAAGCACGCACCGGCTTGCGGCCCCGTCGCCGGACCGAACTGCTGCGCCAGCGCATCGCCGTGTTTGAGCAGCAGAGGGAGGCCACCCGCCAACGCCAGGAAACGCAGGAACGCAAGTTTGCACAAACCAGACAACGACTGCTGGAGGCCGAGCAGCAACAGCAGGCTAGACAGCAAGAAGTGGCCGAGTTGGAGTTGGTCTATCAGGAGCGCCAGCGTAAAGAGCGACCCACCAGCCGCCTGGCCCAGATACGTAAACGCTTGCAGGCTGCTGAAAAACGTCTGGTCAACCGCCAAAAAGCTTGGCGAGCAGCGCAAACCCGTTTGGACAAAACCAAGGCGCACTGGCAAGAACAGACAATCCTGTGCACCAGCCTGTACCAGCGATTGTCCCGTTTTGAACAGGAAAATATGTCCAATCCTGACCCTCTGGCTGCCGAGTTTCGCCTGGATGCCGGATTTGGCACCTACACCAATGTGGCCCTCTTGATCGAGATGGGCTACGAGGTCTATACCAAGCCCTATGGTCAGCAAGTGGTGACCGCACTCCGGCAGAAAGTCGATCAGCAAACCCACTGGACGGGCGTGGGTGCGAATGCGGAACTGATGGCTTGGAGCGCTATGGAACTCAAGAACAGCCTCTACCCTGTGGATGTGGCCCTGGAGCGCTTCCAGACCGGCAAAACCATCAAGCATAGTGCCCTGTTTCACTATGGGGCTGACCCGGTCACAGAGGATTTGCCTGCCTGGTTCCAACACTATAACGGCAGGCAGACCATCGAAGCAGGCATCAAAGAAAGCAAACAGGTCTTCTACCTGCATCACATCAAAGTGCGTTCCGAACCCGCTATTTTCTTGCAAGAATGCTTTGTGTTATTTGCAGCAAACTTCATTCGCTGGGCGAGCCATTGGCTGGCTCAACCAGCCCAGGCCACGGCCCAGGCCTTGGACATTTCGTCTTTGGGCATCAAACGACAGCTCCTCGTCGGTGCACACGCTTCCGCACAAGTTATCCAAGTTTCAGATGGTAAGTTGTTAAAGTTCAGTGAGCAGAGCGCCTTTGCAGGCAAAGTGCTCAACTTACCTCGTGGACGACAAGTTCTTCCACCCAAACATTTTTTTGATGCCTTGCACCGTTTTTTATCGAATCGCCTCTGATTGCACAACCGTTACGTTAGCCATCAGATCACTTCGCGAAAAGATTTCTTCCCAGGTAAGGAATGGTCAACGCGGATAGGAAAGCGGCCAGTCCGAAGAAAAACGTGGGAATCAACCAGCGGGCATTGACGAGAAATCCCTGATACAACAGGATGAATTGAATACGAAGTTTGATTAATAGGAGGGACGGAAGATTTTGCGCCGCGAAAAACAAGGCACCGATCGATAAAGCCAGGACCAGACTCAAAACAACATCATCCCAGGTAACGAGCGCAGGCCGCGCGTCTTTTTGAATACGGGCCATGACATCGGCAGTGATGCTGCGCGGCATTTGTGCAAATGGATAAGACTTAAGCGCATCTTCGATTTGTGCATCCTGTTTTAGCTGGTAATCCATGTGTCCTCCAGTTGAGCGAGCGATCTGCGGAGTTGTTCTTTGGCGCGAAAAATGCCTGTTTTAACGGTGCCCAGCGGCAGATTGAGAGTCGAGGCGATGTCCTCATAGGAAAGTTCGTTTTGATAACGGAGCGTGATCAGCAGCCGGTAGTTCTCTTCCAGCTTTTCAATCGCGCGATATAAGTGTTTTCGCGTTTCGTTCAATTCAAATTCATGTGCGGGCGTGTTGAAATTCGGTTCAGGGATTTCGCTCAGCGCCTCATCGCCAAGGTCATTCAAAGAGCGCCGTAGATTGGGAAGCCGGTTGTAACAAAGATTAGTCGCGATGCGATACAGCCACGTGCGAAGTTGTGACTGTCCCTTGAAGTTGGGAAGCGCAGTCCAGGCGCGCAGAAAGGATTCTTGCGTGAGGTCAAGAGCCTCATTTTCATCTTTCAGCACGCGCAAGGCAAGGTTGTAAACATAGCGTTGATGTTCATCCACCAGCACGGCAAAAGCCTCGTGATCACCTTTCTCCGCGCGCTGGATGAGAGTTTTTCGTGATCCACAAACGGTTCCTTCACTGGGTTAGACAGGAAAAATCTGGAAAAGTTTCAATTTAATCATCCGTCATTGCGAGCCCTATCGCGTTGAGCGAAGCCGCAAACGAAGGCGTAACGTAGGGCAAAGCAATCTCCTAACAATTTGGGGCTTGCTTCGTCGTTACTCTGCTCCTCCTCGCAACACTTGCACCGGCACGTACACTTACCCAAGACGCCAGTGCAGGTGTGACAGAAACCGCGTGAAACTTTTTCTCAAAACGTCTGTCAAACGAAGTAAAAGCATCATATACAAGGAGAACGAAAATGAAAAGGCCCATTGTTATTGTTTTATTGACCATGGCATTGCTGTTTGTCCTGGCTGGCATTGCCGCGGTGGTCATCTTTGCGGTCAACGGCGGCTTCCCACGCAACAAGGCTTTCGATGTACGGAATGTCCCTTCTTCAATAGAGCAAACCCAGACTCTCAAAGTGGATACGGAAAAACCTTTGACTTTGAAAGTGTCCGATGATGCGGGTGATGTTACCATCACAGGTGCGGATATAGAAACGGTGCAAGTCCACGCAGTCAAGACCGCCTATGACTCGACACAAGCCCGCGCCGATCAGGAAGTGAAAGGCATCAAATACACTGTCGAACAAAACGGCAATACCATTGATCTCAATTATGAACTGCCCAAATCCATGAACTTCGACAACAAAGTGAACACCGTGGATTTTGTGGTCACTGTTCCCAATGAGGTTGCCGTAAACGTGAATGGCAAAATAGGCAAGGTCAGTGTCTCCAGCACACTGGGCAATGTTACCGTCACTCATGACTTTGGCAGCGTAAGCATCGAAAACATCGACGGTGCCCTATCGGTTCAAACGAATAGCGGCGAAGTAACTGCAACCTCCATCGTCGCAGGCAGCGAGGACATCGAACTCCGCTCAGACTTTGGTACCATCAGTTTGAAGAACGCCAATGCTAAAGATGTCACCCTCGATTCGAACAGCGGCAAGATTACATTGAGCGAAGTCCGCGCGACGGGCGATCTGACCACCAGCACAGACTTCGGCAATACAGCCTTTGAGAACGGCTCAGCCGCCTCCCTGCATATGGAAACCAACAGCGGCGAAGTTTCCCTGAGCAAAATAAAAATCGATAAGGCAATTTTTGTAAAGAGCGGCTTCGGAAATCTAAACCTGGAGCAAGCCCTGGCTGCTTCCTATGAATTGCGGGCCAATAGCGGTTCCATCACCGTTGATGGCGCCCAAGGCAAACTGACGGCCTATACCGATTTTGGAGGCATCCAAATTGACAATGCCCAGGCTGTCACCTTGGATCTTCAGACGAAGAGCGGGACGGTGGAATTTATCGGCTCATTGGGTTCAGGTCCACACACGGTTCAATCTGATTTCGGTGAAATTGACTTGACGCTACCCGCCGACTCGAAATTGAACGTAGATCTCTCGACCGGTCTCGGAAAAATCAAATCAGATCTGCCCATTACCGTTGTTTTGAATGGCAGTTCAAACTCCGCTGGCGACCGGATCGACGGCAATATCAATGGTGGCGGTGAGCAATTCACGGCCAAGACCAATAGCGGAAGCATCACGATTCACGCCAGCAAATAACTTGTAAGAATCAGGCGACAGAGGGTAACGGCCGCCTGATTCTTTTCTATGCTATCATCGAGGGAAAGGAATTCACATGAGTGATATCTTTCCCTGCCTCGGTATCGTAGGCGCGCTTGCCATCTTTTTCGGCTTTCTGGCCTTCCTCCGCTACATGAGATACAAGGAAACGATCACTCTTGCAGAAAAAGGATTAACACGGCCCAACTCAAAACTGAATAACGGGCTGCTGCGTTGGGGGATGATAATCAGCTCATTGGGACTCGCTCTTACACTCGGCCTCTACTTGATCGGATTCAGCTCTCCCGACAACTATCCACTTCATCTCGGACCGTGGATGCTGGGAGGCCTCGTTCCGCTTTTTCTCGGCCTTGGCCTGATCCTGCTTCAATATCTCTCCTACAAGCGTTAACCCTACCCTGCTTACACTCTCGAAAGGATGAAGCCTGAGAGGTTTTGAGAGTCTCCCAGCATAGAATTATCCATGAAGAAAGGAACTCACTTATGGAAATTCCGAGACACTGGAGACTAAAGCAACAACGCTATGGACTGGTCGGCGAGGTCTGCCCCCATTGCGATTTCAAGATTTTTCCGCCGCGTGATGTTTGCCCTAACTGTGGCGACGAAGCCAAAGAGCTCTATACATTTAGCGGCAAAGGTGAGGTTTATTCCTACACGACGATTTACGAGGCCCCCAGCGGATACGATAGCAGTGCACCGTATACAGTCGCCCTTGTCAAACTGGATGAAGGCCCCATGATCACCGCCCAACTGACTGACGTAGATAATAATGCCGTGGAAATCGGCATGCCCGTCGAGATGGTCACCCGCAAAATGCGCAACGATGGCGATGAGCGTGGGTTGATCGTGTATGGGTATAAATTCCGACCCACATTGAACCACGTTTAATACATACCACACCCTGCTCCTATATATGGAGACAGGATGCTAAAAATAGCGTAAAGTTCTCTATATAGTTGGATGATTGTATACGGGAATAGGGATTTTGCTCATAAACGATCATGCCGCACTTTTCATCGAAGAGTGTGTATTTAATGGAAAAACGTTTTGACAATATTTGCAGGATTGTCAAAGCGTTTTCTTTTTCATTATAGGCTGTTCGTTATAGCCGAACTACAATTTCTCCATCATTCGGAAAATCCAGTAGTTGTTTACTCACCGCCAGATCCATGATTTTGGCTCGAAACTCTACTTGAATATCCCGCTTGCCATTGATCATTGCTTCAGCTACAAGTTCATCTACCAGTTGCTTTTTCAACAAAAAGACACGATGTTGCTCTTCGGCAGTCCGGGGAGTCGCGTTGTTCAATTCTTCGATCCCTGCCTGAAGATCCGCCACATAATCATTGACTTTTTCTTCCCAATCCAATCTGGCATAGATGTCTATTTCTTGTTCTATGGTTGTAAGTCTGCGCTTCAATCGCTCTTCGATAGTATTCAGTTCACGCATCTGCTTATCAAAACCAGGGGCATTCCTATGTGCTTTACGGGCTTCTGTGATCACTTGCTGGTGCTTGACGAACTCTTTTTCCAGTTCCTCAAGAATCTGTCCCCGATCTTTTTGTAAGTGTTCATACCTTTGCTGGAGTTGCTTGACCAGGTCTTTGGCCTGCGCATGCAGGAATTCCGGGTTCATGGCAAACTCATACAATTTCTCCCAGACCAGCGTTTCTGCACGCTTGGCGCTCACGGATTTGGGACATTCAGGCGGTCTGAGTTCCTTATGGGGTTGTAGGCAGAAATAGGTACTGATCGGGGTTTTGCGCTCCACCCACTCTCCCTTGCGGCTGTTGCGGTGGGTTGCGGTGCGTGCCCGCCAGGTTAGATTGCAGGCACATTTTAGATTTCCTGATAATAGGTAATCATTTTGCCTGCGTTGTTTTGGATAGGTTTTGTTTTCTTCTCGCATCTTCATAAACAATTCATAGGTGGATATATCGATAATGGGTGCAACAAGGATTTGGAAGGTCTGTCCTGCACGGGAATAGGTTTTGAAGCCATAGGCATACTCTCTGGCAGACTTGAGTATAGCCTGAATACTGGATCGGGACCATTGGATGTGTCGGGGAATGCTGCTCCCTTTTTGGGGAGCGTCCGCGGCGATCAGGCGCTTTCGAATTTGCATGAGGGGTGTTTTCTGAATGTACCATGTAAAGATTTGATGTACCCATTTCGCTTCTTCTTGGATGTGGATCTGTTCGCCAATTCGGACATATCCGTAGCGATCCTGTCCTGTGTTTGCTTTTCCTGCTTTCAGCCGCGCTTTCACTCCCATCTCCATCCGTTCTTTCATCCCTTCCAATTCCATTTGTGCCACCCAGGCACGGATTGGAGCGATCTTGGTATCGAAGTTTTCTTTTGCCAATAGGATCTCGATCTGATAGTCTTGGACGGTTTCCAAGACTGTTAACATCGCTCGTATTCCACGGTACAACCTGTCTTCGCGCCAGGCAAGGATGACATCGAACTCGTCTCTGGCGGCGTCATTGAGCATGGCTTGTAACCCAGGTCGGTCTGAGCGGCTACCTGATGGTTCAACCAGCCTATTGCCCACCCGGTATTTCTCCACATCGCGATAAACATGAACTACTTGCAATCCCTTTTCTTCTGCCAAACGCCGACAATCTGTTTCCTGCTCAATTGGGCTGGAATTTGCCCCTTGTGATTCTGAAGAGGTACGGATGTAAATCACTGCTCTGCGAGACATTTGATTACCTTCAGAAAGAAAATATGGAACTACCGGTTCAACTATACCGAAAATAATAGATGGGTGGTGTTGAAGTGCCGCTAAGAAATTCCGATCATTGCTGCCATGTATCCCTGCGCGCGTGGATATTACGGTAACTCAACAAATTATTCCCTCAATGAATAAGATCACAGTCCAACCTCGTTTTGTTACCTTGCTAATCTGAACGAACTGACACAAATTTATTGTACAATGAACAGCAAACAGATAATCATGAACACTCTTCATGCACATTACCACCCCCCTCAAGCTTCGAACCAGACGGGCGGCATTTTATTTTGGATGGAAACATCCGACCAACCCACGCCCAAAAACGGACGCTCCGCAAAAAAAGAAAAGTCACGCCTGCACCCATTTTGCGCAGATACAGACACGCTCAAACACGTGCTCAATATCGAGGGTACGTCCAAAACCGTCACACTGCGCCTGCCTGCTGTCAAAGGGATTCCGCTCCCGTCGTCGCAGTTGATTCACAATTGGGATTTGGATTCTAAAAAGCCAAAACTTGCCCCATTTCTTGTGAATGGGATTTGGATGCACCCCCTCGAAGCGATATCCACGCTGCTGGCTTTTTCCGTCCAACCAACGGATGCTTCGCTCTCGCCCGCAGCGGATACCCGTTTCTGGAGCATGGTCAGCGCTTTGAGTTTGGAGACGCTCGCGGCGCACAAACTTCTTCCTATCATCTTGAACGAAGGCAGGGATTATTTCGCTCGCTGGCTGCCCGTGCTGGATTTACCCAAAGATGCGGCGCGCTTGAAACAACTCGAAGAAGCAATGCCCGCCGTGTGCCGCGCCACGCTCGATGATGTTTCGCCAAAAAAATTACTGACCAGTTTCCTCGATACCTTTTGCGACGCGCTGGCACGGGAATGGGGAAAATCCGCTGCGCCGAAATATTATGACGATTTACCCGCCGTGAGTTGGATCGGTGTCGCCCCACTAAAACGTGGAGAGGCAGGAACTTGACAAAAAATGGGGCTCACAGGCAAACTCATAGGACTACCAAATCCTTGAGAGCTGCCCATGAACCCACAAGAGATATTTTGCCCGAATATGGAGTGTCCGGCAAGAGGTCAAACTGGAAAAGGGAACATTCACGTTCACAGCCAGAAAGACAAGCGCTTTATTTGCGATGTTTGCCAGGAAACGTTTACAACGAGCAAGGGTACGATTTTTTATCGTCTTCATCACGATCCAAAAATTGTGCTGTGTGTGATCGTCTTGCTGGCCTATGGCTGTCCGCTGCAAGCCATCGTCCAGGCTTTCGACTTGGATGAACGAACTGTCAGGGATTGGCATGAGCGAGCAGGGAAGCATTGTCAAAAGGTCCATGAGCAGATTGTCGAAAAGAGCCAGCAAGATTTACAGCAAGTGCAAGCGGATGAAATCAAGGTCAAGACTTTGCTAGGGTCCTACTGGATGGCGTTGGCGATGGCAGTTCCTAGCCGGTTATGGTTAGGCGGAGTGGTCAGTCGTAAGCGCGACCTGGATTTGATCCAAGCTTTAGTAGACAAGGTACGTGCGATTGCGCTTTGTCGGCCTTTGGTCCTGGCAGCCGATGGGTTGGCAAGTTATGTCACTGCTTTTCGGATGGCGTTTCGCAGTACCGTACCGCACTGGCGAGGCGAAATCGGTCGTTGCAAGCTGGTTGCCTGGCCAGACATCGCCATTGTGCAGGTTGTCAAACAGCGTGTGGCAGGTATCCTGACCGTTGAGCGGCGGATTGTCCAAGGCAGCCAAGAAATGGTGGAACGCTTGATTCAAGCTACTCAAAATGGCAAAGGTGTAATCAACACTGCTTTCATTGAACGGCTCAATGCCACGTTTCGCTTGCGGTTCAACAACCTGGTGCGACGAACCCGCACATTGGTGCGCCGTTCCGAAACCTTGGTGGCAGGCATGTATATTACTGGGTGCTTCTATAACTTTTGCGACTATCATCACAGCTTGCGTCTCAAACTCTCCGTGGGTTCGTTCGGTCATCATTGGATCCAGCGCACACCCGCTATTGCCGCCAAACTGACCGATCACCGATGGACTTATTCAGAATTATTCGCTTTCAAAGTACCTCCGCCACGTTGGAACCCACCTATTCAGCGCGGCAGACCTTCCCAGGCTATGCTTGCATTGTCCAAAAGGTGGGCTATTTGACCACGTTTAACTGTGGTAACACCGTTGGATCAAAGCGTTGTTCAGCGAAAACGCCCGTGTCCAGTTATCGCCAGCACAGGCTCAGAACCTGGCGACGAGTTACAAGGCATGGATGCGCAACCTGCACGTCGCGGGCGACGCGGCATTCCGAATTGCGTTTCGCCTACAAGCGCCCGCTTTGCAGCAGCAACCCTGGCAATTGCATTATCTGATTCAGGCAAAGGATGATCCCAAGTTTATTGATCCCCGCTGATGAGGTGTGGAAGAAAACCAAAGGCGCGTTGACTCATCTCGGTCATCGCTTCGAGCAGCCTCAGGAAAAATTGCTGACAGGTTTGGGCTTCGCGGCGCGGCTGTTCCCGCCCGTGACCGAAAGCCTGAAAAGCAAACGTCCCAATGAGTTGGCAATAGATACCAATGACGCATATACCTTCCTGCGCGAGACCGCTCCCCTACTGGAAGGCGCGGGATTTGGGATCCTCGTCCCGCCGTGGTGGAACAAAAAAGGCGCGCGGCTGGGCGTCAAGGTAAAGATGAAATCAAAGGGCGGTGAAGCAAACGCCAAAAGCAGAATGTCTATGGAAAATTTGGTCAAATATCAGTGGAAGTTATCACTGGGCGAGACCGAATTGACAGAAGCCGAGTTCAAAGCATTAGCAAAGTTGAAGTCGCCGCTGGTGCAAATCCGCGGGCAGTGGGTTACGCTTGACGCGGAACAGATCGAAACGGCGATCAAGTTCTGGGAGAAGAATCAACTTGAAGGTGAGATGTCCCTGCTTGAGGCAATAAAACTTGGTTTGGGAGGAGAAACATTAGCTGGTGGATTGCCGATTGATGGAATCGAATCGGATAAATGGTTAACTGGCTGGCTAAAGAAGTTCGAGCAAGCCGACAAACTCGAACAATTACAACAGCCCAAAGGCTTGGATGGTCAATTGCGACCATACCAACTTTACGGCTATTCGTGGCTGGCGTTTTTGCGGAAGTGGGGCATGGGCGTGTGTCTCGCCGATGACATGGGACTTGGAAAAACAATCCAGACCATTTCATTGTTGTTAACGAGAAAGGAAGGAAGAAAAAACTGCCTGCACCTGTGTTGCTGATCGCGCCCACATCGGTGGTGACCAACTGGGAACGGGAGATTGGCAGATTTGCTCCAGGGTTGAAAACGTATGTTCATCGGGGAGGGAGCAGGCTGAGGGGCGAGGAGATGCGGGAGGCAGTCAAGGATCGGGATGTGGTGCTGACCAGCTATCCGATCACGCGGCTGGACGCGGAATCCTTTCAATCCATAAAATGGCTGGCGGTGATTTTGGACGAGGCGCAGAATATAAAAAATCCTGAAGCAAAGCAGACGCAAGCCATCCGCAAAATTGACGCGGAGTTCCGCGTTGCGCTGACAGGCACACCCGTGGAAAACCGCCTGTCCGAGTTGTGGTCGATCATGCACTTCCTGAACCCTGGCTATCTCGGCGCGCGAAAATCTTTCCGCGAGAATTTTTCATTGCCCATTGAACGCTACAATGATGAACAAGCGATCAAGCAGTTGAAGCAGTTGACGTCGCCGTTCATTTTGCGGCGCGTCAAGACTGATCCGCGTGTGATTTCAGATTTGCCCGAAAAAGTGGAAACAAAAGTCTATTGCACATTGACCGAAGAGCAAGCCACTTTGTACGAAGCGGTGGTGCAAGATGTAATGAAGCAAATCGAAGAAGAGGAAGGTATGAAGCGGCGCGGGCTGGTGTTGAGCATGATGATGCAGTTGAAGCAGATTTGCAATCATCCCGTGCAATATCTTCATCAAAAGAGCAAAGCTGGCGCGGATGTTTCGCTCGACAATCGCAGCGGAAAATTGGAACGTCTCGGCGAATTGCTTGAAGAAATACTAACGAAGCTTCGCCTCAAACCGACGAGTAAACGGGTCGTGCAAAGTTGAAGTACTATCCAAGGCTGCGCGAAGAGAGTATCCTCCGTAGTGGAGGATTGGTCCATGATAACTATTCCGGAACTCCTGCGTGAGCATGTGTCGTTGGACTTGGAGTGTGTGGATCGGGTGTACTTGAATGGGTACATGCCGAGCTTGCAATCCTCAGGAGGGCTGGTGTACTTTCTGGAACATCATCGAGGACAACTGATTGCCTGACCCGCCTTATTGGGCGAGATCACTCAAAGCTTTGCCTCACAAGTGAAAGCGTTTGCCAAACAGGAAAGCATACCGATCGTACATTTTCAGAAGGGCCAACGCAAAGACGAGGTTGCGGCGAGATTCCGACGGAAGTATACGAAGGAGGAAGGCGTGGTCTTCATTGGCGTGGCACAGGAGAAGATGATGGGGTGGAAAGCGCGGAAAGAAACCCAAGGGAAGATCGTGCGGTTCCAGTTCTCACAACAGTCAGTGTTTGTGCGACACTATTATATCTATCTGCAGGATCGGGAGTTCGGGCCAGCCTTCATCAAAATCGGAGCATATGCGCCCTATCCGGTCAAGGTATATCTCAACGGGCATGAGTGGGCCAAGCAACAAATGAAGCAAGCCGGGCTGGCCTTTGAAGCCCTGGATAACGGCTTTCTGCAGTGCAGTCAGCCGGAGCGCCTGCAGACGATTTGCAACCAGTTGGCGTCCGAACTGGTGCAAGCGTTCTTCGACAAGTGGGTAACTTGTCTGCCTTGGCCGTTGACCGCCGAAGACCGAAAAGCAGGCTATCACCATCGTTTGTCCATCTGGCAAATGGAAATCAGTCGCACACAAGTGTTTACCCGACCCGTGCGGGGACGCGAATTTTTTGAACAGGTGATCCGTGAGAACCTGGATCTGGGTCGACCGGATCGGGTGCAACTGATCTTTGGCCGGCAGGTGCGCCGTAACACTCCCAGTCAATTCCGCACCCAGCTGCTGCAGAGTGGCGTGCAACCCACACTGCAGGTGACCTATAAACACTCCGGGGTCAAGCAGTATTTCAAAGAGAACCGTGCGCTGCGCACCGAAACGACCATTAACAACCCACACGATTTTGACGTGGACAAGGGTCTCCGTAACTGGGTCTTCCTGCGACAATTGGGTACGGCTATCAATCGCCGTCTGCTAGCGACTGAGCGCGTCAGCCAGGACTGCCTGCTCTCCTGTGAAAGTTTTGAGCGCCTTTCCCAACCCACCACCACCGAAACGGGCCAGCGTGCTCCCGGCCTGCGTTTTGGACATCCACGGGTGATGGCTTTGTTTGCGGCTTTGTGCCGCTTCGCGCCCGGCTTGAATGGCTTCCGCCACGCCGAGGTGCGCGAGATCGTCTCCAGCCTTTTGGGCCTCCCCGCTGAGGCCTATACCCCTAGCCAGATGAGCTATGATCTGCGCCGCTTGCGCTTGAAGGGCTTGATCGCACGGGTAGCGGGCAAGCATACCTATATCCTCACAACCTATGGTCGCAAGGTGGTCTACTTGATGACCAAATTAAAACAACGCATTTTTGACGTGGCCAGTTCCGCTCTCGATACCACCATCGCTTTGCCATCCCAACTCGCAAACGCTTTTCGCCAACTAGATAATGAGTTGGATAAACTCGTCGCCAACGCTCAACTCGCACCCATGAAAAGTTGACTCATTTGTCTTGATTCTTGATCAGAGAGATACCTAGCAGAGAGAGACAGCGCATTGATCTTCACGCAATTTGCAGAGATGGGCGAGATGCTGGCAGACTACCTGCCGAAGGCATTCGGCGCGGCGACGCAGTTTTTGCACGGCGGCACGTCCGCGAAGATGCGCGACCAGATGGTAAAGCGATTCCAAGAGGATGAACACGCGCCGCCAATATTTATCCTGTCGCTGAAAGCGGGCGGCACGGGCTTAACCTAACCCGCGCCAACCACGTCTTCCACTTTGACCGTTGGTGGAATCCCGCCGTCGAAAATCAAGCCACCGACCGCGCCTTCCGCATCGGACAGAAACGCAACGTGCAGGTGCATAAGTTCGTCACCACGGGAACATTGGAAGAGATGATTGATGACATGATCGAATCCAAAAAAGGACTGGCGCAAGCGGTGGTTGGTTCGGGGGAAAATT
>CAWAGT010000010.1:0-303704 GCA_963781625.1 uncultured Chloroflexia bacterium
ACACCACCCAGGAACAGCACAGCAATCAACGTGGTGGCCTGACCAAGGAATGCCTGCGAACCACTGGCGCGCATGATCACAACAACAGGGATGGCGAGGATGGCAATTCCTGCAGAGGCGAAGCCAAAGAAAGTGGCCACCTGCAAGGGGAAATAGGAAAAACTGGTGATGGCGTTCAGGGCCAAACGGAACATCTTGCGGAATGGATATTTCGTTTCCCCAGCCACGCGGGCGGCACGTTTGTATTCCACGCCGATCTGTTTAAATCCCACCCAGGCAGACATGCCACGCGGAAAGCGATGTCGCTCGCGCATTTGCTTGAGCACATCGACGACTTTTCGATCCATCAGGCGGAAGTCACCGGTATCGAGAGGAATCTTCACATCGGTGATGCGGTAAATGATGCGATAGAACAGCGATGCCGTCCACAACTTGAACCAGGATTCCCCTTCCCGTTCGGCGCGCACCGCAAAGACAACTTCATAGCCTTCCTTCCATTTCCTTGCCATCTCGAGGATCGAGTTCCGGTGGATCCTGCAAATCGGCGTCGATGATGACCACCGCCTCGCCGCGGGCGTAATCCCAGCCGGCGGTGATGGCGATCTGGTGCCCGAAGTTGCGCGCAAAGATCACCGGGCGGACGCGTTTATCCTCATCTGCAAGTGCGCGGATCATATCGGTCGAACCGTCTGTGGAGCCATCGTCCACCAGGACCAGCTCCCACGGCTCGCCGGTAGAATCCATCACATCCTTGATACGGCGATAGAGTTCGTGCAGGTTCTCTTTTTCGTTATAGATTGGAGCAACGATCGAGTAGGTGATTTTCATTTGAATTTTCTTCCTGAGCAGTCATCTGCTGAGGCCCAGGTTCGGCTTATAGGTCTGCGAGCAGGCTGCTTGAAGAGGCGCGGTTCATCATCTTCAAAGGGAGGCAGTCCAAGGAGTCGCCGTCGAATATATCGTCCCAGAACCACAAATGTTGCCAACAAAGGAACAATGATCAGCACACCAAGCACCCCCTGCAAAACAATCGCGGCAATGATCGCCACAAAGACAATACCTTCATGCAGAAAAACGCTGTGCCCCAGGATGCGCGGCTGCAGCCAGATGGTCTTGAAATTGTTGAGCACCAGATACAAGCCCAGCGTGATGACCGCGAACCAAAAGTTTGAAACCGGAATGAAGGTCGAGCCTTCGATGAAGGCGATCACCGTGGCCAGTACCGCCACGGCAAAGGGCCCAATCTCAGGCAGCAAATTCAACAAACCCGCCAGCACACCCAAGGCCAGCGCACCCGGCAAGCCGATGAACACCCACACCAACGAGTACATGATTGCCAGGATAAAACTCAAGCGAAGCTGCCCGCGCAGGTAACCCATCCACACGGCACGTATTTCGCGATACAAATGTTCCAGGTCAGAGCGTTCATCACTCGGTGCGAGGTTGATCACGCCCTTCCTCAAGCGATCCCAATCGGTCATCAGATAATACGCCGTTACGATGATCACCAGCAGCCAGAGGAAGTTCCGTGAGGTCACCTGGATGAGGCGCATTGCGCCTTCCGGGTTGGGGATCGCCATGCCACTCACGGTTTGTCGGATGGCAGGAATCAAAGCGCCGAATTGAAAGGGCAGACCACCGATGACGATCGGCGACTGTGCAGCGCAGTCTCCAATTCTTTCAAAGCCAGGGTAAGATCTACAACGACCGATTGCACCTCACCAGCCAAAAGCGGTACAGCTGATACCAACAAGCCAATGATCAGCGTCAGTGACAAAAAGTAAACCAGATTGGCTGCGATTTTTCTGCGCAACCGAAAACGGATCACGAAGAAGTTTACAGCCGGGCTCAGGAAATACGCGATCAGAGCCAGCCGTGATCAACGGCTGAAAGATCTCACGCACATACCATAACGCGGCAATGACCAGGATGAGCAAAAAAATGAGAACGATATAGCGGATTGGCATATCCCACTGCGGTCTCATACTGCCCTCGGTATCCGGGAAATATTTGAATTGTTTTGTTTGATCCAGGTTCTCATAAAGGATTTACGCAGCACTTCGCAAAATCTTCTTCAGCTCCTCCAGGGTTGGTTCAATGATCGGTGCGGGCTGCACAGCCTGCATGGCGGCGCGGACATCTTTGAGACCGCTGCCGGTATTCAAGACCAGGATCGGGTCTTCGCCTCCGACCACGCCGGAGGCGGCTGCCTTGACCAGACCGGCGTAGGCGGTCGCCCCGGCTGGTTCCGCGAAGATGCCCATTTTGCCGAGTTCCGCGATGGCGTGCAGAATCTCCGCGTCTGATACATTAACGTACGTCCCGCCCGTTTCCTTCGCGGCGCGGACGGCCCGTACACCATCGCGCGGCAGATCGACAGAGATCGAGTCAGCGATCGTCTTGGCTGAGACGGGTTTGATCGTCTCGGTGTTCCCGTGGAACGCGTTCGACACCGCCGCCGAGCCTTCGGCCTGCACCCCAATGATCCGCGGAACGCGCGGCAGCCAGCCCAATTGATATAAATCCTTGAAACCTTTGTGAATGCCAGAGATGATGTTGCCATCCCCGACCGAGACAAAAACAGTCAGTGGCGCGTGATCGAAATCTGCGCCTACTTGCTCATGCCATTTCTGATGTGTGCCTTCCCACCACTCCCAGATCTCCAGCGCGGCGGTCTTCTTCCCTTCTGCGGTGAACGGATTGTAGCCCGTGTTACGACAATACCAGCCAAACTCATTCGAGGCCTTGATGGTCAAATCAAAGGCGTCATCATAGCTTCCATCCACGAGGATGACTTGCGCGCCGAAGATGAGCAACTGCGCGACTTTGGCTTGCGGCGCAGACTTGGGCGCAAAGATGATCGCCTTCTGACCAATGGCCGCGGCCATACCTGCCAGCGCCGCGCCCGCGTTACCGGTGGAAGCTGTGACCACCACCGCTGCATCGATCTCCTGGGCGCGTGTGACCACAATGGCAGAGGCGCGATCCTTGAAGGAGGCCGTGGGATTGCGCAACTCATCTTTCAGCCATAGATTTTGCAAACCAAGCTGCTTCGCCAAACGCGGCAATCCGAAAACGGGAGTTCCGCCCACCACGTGTAGAGGCGTGTCTTCTCCCGGCGGCTCGCGCACCGGCAGGAGCGGTAGAAAACGCCACAGCGACGGATCGCTCCGCGAGAGGATATCTTCCGGTTTGAACTTGCTTTTGATCGCATCGTAGTCCAGCACCACGTCCAGGTTGCCGCCGTCTTTCGGACAGGTGTAAGTGACTTCGTCAGGAGCATATTCCGTTTGACACAATGAACAAATGTAGCCAATGAATTTACTCATAGGATTTCCTTCTGGTTAACCCAATTGTACCCTGCTCGTAGAAACCTGACATACAAAAAGGACTCTCAGGGTTGAAAACCCGCCAATTCTTCTGACACGGCGTTGACCAGTTCTTCTATAGCAACCTACAAAAACATGATAAATAGCCTCGACGCCGATTTCCCGAGGAACTTGTCCAAGATGCTGACGGTGGATTAGATTGAGTTATTTGTTGGGACAGCGTATAATCGTCACATGCTCAGCTTCGCTTGTTTCCACAGAACTCGCGGTGGATGGGGATGGAAGGGATGAACATTAATGGTCACCAACCAAAACAATTTCGTCAGTCAGGCCAGTGAGCAACGTTATCGTCATTTGTTTGAGATCCTGCCCATCTGTATTTTCACTATAAACCTGACCGCGACCCCCGCCATCATCATGGATGGGAACCGTAGGGCAGGACTGATCTATGGGTATCCAGCCGAAGAACTGGCGGGAGTACCACTCGCCCAATTGGTGCCGGAAAATTCAGGAGAGCATATACAGGGTATCCTGCAACGTGTCCAGAAGGGCGAAACGGTAACAACCGAGATAAACAATCAGCGCCGCGATGGCACGATCTTTCCTGTACGAGTGGTTGCCACACTCGATCCAAACAATAGTAGTCAAATGATCATCGCGGCGAGAGACATCACCGCCGAAAAGCAACGCCGAAGCGAGGCAGAAGCGATTGATGCGGATCGCCTGCGGATTGCCCATGAGATCCACGACGGCGTGGCGCAAAACCTGGGCGGGTTGCGTTTCAAATCTGCACTCTGGTCACATTTCGCGGAGACTGCGCCGCCCGAGATGCGCGCCGCGCTGGATGAACTACAAACCGTCCTCGCCGCAGCCATCGCCGACATCCGCCGCGCCATCTTCGCATTGCGCCCTGTGGATCTGGAGGCGGTAGGTTTTTTCCCAGCACTTGCCCAACTGGTGACAGATTTTAGAGACCAGAACCAATTGACTGCCGAGTTGAATGTTTCCGGAACCCAAGAAGCACTTCCTCAGCCTTACGAACTCCCGCTGTTCCGGATCATCCAGCATGGGCTGAATAACATCAGTCAGTATGCAGGCGCAGATTCAGTCACCGTAAGTCTCGCCGTGGATGAAGCTGGAGGCGTTGCCGTATCCGTGTGCGACAACGGCCGCGGCTTCGACCCCGGTATCATCGGCACGGAAAAGCAGGCAGGTCATTTTGGCCTGCTCCAAATGCGTGAACAAATCCTTCAGCGGGGAGGCACATTCGATATTCGCAGCGCGCTGGGTGAGGGCACGGAATTGTTCGTCACTTTACCATCACTCGGAACCGTACATGCGTCCCGTTAGAATCTTGATCGCCGATGACCACACACTGATGCGTCAGGGCTTGCGTCAGCTTTGTGAGGGACTGGGCAACTTCACAGTTGTGGCTGAAGCGGAGAACGGCGTTCAGGCGGTGGAGTTGGCGCGAACGTCACAGCCGAATGTGATCCTGATGGATATCGCCATGCCCGATATGGACGGCGTGCAAGCCATCCGCCAGATCCTGAACGAGACCCCCTCCGCCCGCATTATCGCGCTAACCATGTACCGCGAGGAAAAGTTCATGCTGGATGCTGTCCGCGCGGCGCGCGCGGATATTTGCTCAAAACCATGGATGCAGGCGACTTGCTTTCCGCCATTGAAGCCGTACAACGCGGCGATTATCTGATTGACCCAGTCATCGCGGCGCGTGTGTTAAGCGAGTTGCATGTGCCCACCTCCCAAATGCCACAGCTTGAGCCGCTGACCGAGAGCGAGATGGCAGTCCTGCGCCTCGTGGCTCAAGGCGTGGAAAACGAGCACATCGCCAAGGCACTGAACTACTCGGTCTATACCGTAGCAAACCGTTTGCGCACTATTTACGAAAAACTGCACGTGGCCAACCGCACCCAGGCTGCCTTGTATGCCCTGCGCCAGGGCTGGGCTATGTTAGACGAACCTCTCTCGTAACGCTCTCCCCAAATTTTTCGAATTACAAATTATTGTAGCGAATTTGCCCCAGAAGTAGGTTAGTTTATGTCTAGCGCCGTGTCTGAGATGGGTATAGTATTTACTTATAAATATCTTTTTGGTGGCAGAAAGATGTGTATGTTGTAATTATCAGTTCTGCGCTGAGAGGAGGTTCGCTATTCGTTGACAAGTCAAACCCTGCAACCCGTCTTGAAAGGATCTGCCATGAGTTCCCTGGATAACATAATAAAAAAATCTTTTAATGATCCGTCAAGTATAGAAGATGTCAAAGCCAGGCTTAAGACAATAGCTGGTAATGAGAACCCTACTTGGAATGTATCAATTGTGCACCTGCTAATTGTCTTGGGGATGGCTTCCCAGACTTCAACCACGGCCCGTCGTAATCTTGCGATCGAACTCGGATACTCACTTCCCGGTCATAAGGAGTTCACAGCTGAATGGAATACAGGGTTTATCGCGTTTATTATTGAGAAACTCGCCAAAGGCGGCTCCCCACCAATAGAGCGATGAATGTAGTTAGTTCAAACAGATTGATTAAATCATAAAGGAGAAAACAATGTCACTAGGAAAATTGCAGGTTACTGCAACACATTTTAATGCAGATAAAACATATACTCCGGCGGAGATATATATTTTCGCTGAGCATGACGATACTTCAAAGGATGTAGATGTAGCTGAGGTTGCTTCTGAGTGGGAATTCGATGATATTTGGCCGAAGGATAGTGATGGCCATCCGGACCCAAATGAAAAATCAAAATATACAAGTTGGGCGAAGGTAGTGCACGGTACCGGGAAAGCACCGAATGGGGTAAATGGCAGTGTCCATGGAACTTCGTGGAAGGTAGGTTGGGTGAAATTAATGCGTGAGGAAAGGGACAATCTTGGGAACATTACCACCCATAAGAATTATAGTAAGATCATTAAAATAACCCCAAAACCACCTATCGAGAGATGAAAAACTGCGGAAACCTTTGCTGGCGCGAGGTAGCGGACTTGCAAAAGTTTACCGTTTGAGCGGTTGCTACTTCGATTTCAGAGTGATTGTATACAACACAGGCCATAGAATTCGAACTCTATGGCTTGAAGTTTTATATGATGAACAACAAATCTTCTTATGACGCAAGTTTCCTGCAAGACCACGATCGACAAATCTGCTGACGCCATCTGGCTGGTGATCGGTGATTTCGGCGCGGCGGGCCAGTATCTCAACGGCGTCGTCACCTGTACGGTGGAGGGCGAGGGAATCGGCGCTCAACGCACGCTAACCAGCGCGGATGGCAGTACGATCATTGAGCGCCTGGAGACTCTGGATGAAGTTGCCCACCAGCTAGGTTACACTCTGCTGACCGACACTCCCTTCCGCAACTGCTTAACCACGATGACGATATGTGAATTGGCTCCCAAGCTGGTTGAATTGGAGTGGTCTGCCACTTTTGAGCCTGATGGCATCCCTGCGAATGAGGCGGTGGAGATGTTGGAAGGTGCGCTGTCAGCAAATTGCCTGGCATTGAAACAGTTCATGGAAAGATAAAAAGAAATTCTTATGGAAACCAAAAAGGACTCTCAGGCTTGAAACCTGGAGGGGCTTTTTTAAGCATGGAATAATTATGCTACAATGGTCTTATGTTTGACACAGGTTCTCTTACCTTTCAGGAGTTCATCATGAGCGAATCATTACCGCTGGCAAGCGTTCAGAAGGCGGTTTTGGAATTCTTACGCGGGCGGGACGATGTCATTATCTTTGGCGCTCAGGCTGTGAATGCTTATGTGCCCGAGCCGCGCATGAGCCAGGATATTGACCTGCTTTCGCCACGCGCCGCAGAACTAGCAGAGGAACTTCGCTCTCATCTCAGTGACCAATTTCACATTGCAGTGCGGGTACGTAAGGTAGCCACTGGACGCGGCTATAGACTTTACCAAGTTCAAAAATCAGGGAATCGTCATTTGGTTGATATTCGCTTTGTTCCAACTTTGCCGCCTTCACGACGAATTGCGGAAGTGCTCGTCGCTTCACCAGAAGAACTTATTGCATTAAAAGTCTTTGCCTATCACCTGCGACGCGGACAACCAAAATCAGGGACCGATTGGCGCGACATCGCTATGCTTTTGCTGGCATTTCCCGAATTAAAGAGCAGGGATGGATTGGTCGCAGAACAACTTCGAGCAGAAAACGCGGGGGAAGAAGTGATGAAGCTATGGGGAGAATTGATCAATCAGGAAATTCAAACGACAGATGAGGATGATGAGTTTTAATCATCAGGTCTCTCGACCAAAAGGACTCTCAGGCTTGAAACCTTGAAAGTCCTTTTATCTGTGTTTTGTTGATCGTGCTGGGTTTTATCTTTTCTAGCCTTTCCAAATATTTCTTCGCTTGATTGGGGTGAAACTTCTCTAGTACGGCAACTCTTCCTCGTACACTAGCAAACATTTTCTCGTATTCTTCTTTGCCCATTCCTAATATTACAACGAGACTTCATATTACAACGAGATTTCGGTTATTACAACGAGACTTTAAGGTTTAGACGCATGGGCGAGTGATAAATAGAGAAGGAGATCGCCATGAGTTCAGAAAAGCAAAAGCATCAAACACCGTGCCTCGCGCAGGCCACCTGTGAGCGGGCGCAAACCCTCGGGCAGACTGAGCGCAGGGGAGGTGACGATGAGTGCCGAGGGGTTGCAAATTTTTCACCAGCAATTCCAGCCCTTGTTTCAACGCTGGGAGCAGCGGAAGGAGTCCTGGCTGTATGTGTGCGGGCGATTGTCGGATCTGGAGCGCAAGCCTGTTGAACCGATGGTGCTGAAGTTGATCGGTCCGGACTTGAACGCCATTCGACGGCTGCAGCAATTTATCGGACAAGGAGAATGGGACGCAGGTTCTCTGATCATCCAGGCGCAAAGTTTGGTGAGCGCTTGGATAGGTGAAGACGATGGAGTCGTGATCGTGGATGGTAGTGGATTTCCTAAAGAAGGGAGGCACTCGGTCGGCGTGGCTCACCAATATTGTGGAGATCGCCAATTGCCAGGAGGGTGTCTTCCTGGCCTACACTTGCGCCGTACGCCAGTGCGCTGTGCCAGCCGAGTGGTTTGCTGATGCATCTCGAAAGAGCTGGAAAGCCTGCGGACTTCCAGCGAGCCTGGCCTTCCACACCGAACCGGAGTTGGGTTTGGAGACCCTGGCACCGACCGCCAGGGCCGGTGTGATTGAGGCTCTGCGGCAACGCGGGGTAGTTCCTTCGCCTGCGATGAAAGTTACGGGAAAATACCCGTATTTTTGGACGGAAGCGCCGCCTTGGGCAAATGGTATCTGGCCGAGGTGCCTGCCGACGGTTGCGCACCCCGCCCGTCGAACCGCCGGGACCCGGCCCCTCCGGGCGTCCGCGCCTCTATCCGCGCGTAAAGCTGACCGCCCCACGGCCACTTGAAATGCGAACCCTGCTGGCTCAACTGGATCGAGCCGCTTGGCATCGCAGAAAGATCAAGGAGGGCAGCAAAGGTCCGATTCTGGTCGAGTTGACCTTCGTGCGTGTCACGCCGCTGCGCGACCAGTTGCCGGGGCCGCGTGATTGGGCGATCTTCCGTCGCACGCTGGGTGCACAACCGGAAACCAAGTTTTATTTGAGCAACGCACCTCAGGAGTGCCCCACGCAAGAATTGACGCACCTGACCGGAATGAGATGGCCCGTGGAAATAGTCTTTACGCAATTGACAAAAACGGGTGTGTTCGCCTTCGGGACCGGTGGGAATAGCGTAGCGAATTTCAACTTCTTCACCGGTTACGACCACGCGATCGATTAACAACTCAACCAACTGACGTTTCTGCTCAAAGGTCGCGTTGGCAAGACCTCCTTGAACGCGCCCACAGAAATCTGTGATGGAGCTGGTCCATCCGCTCAGTTCTTTCTGACGATCCGTCTGGGAGGCGAGGAGATTTGCTTGAGCATCCAAATTGGCCATGCACTGCTCCAAGTCGACGCGACGGCGCTGATATTCGCTGAGGGGGGATGATTCCACTCAAGTAGGCTTCCGTCAGGCGATTCAATTGCCCTTCCAATTGAAGATGAGTGTGGCGCAAATTCTCATGACGAGCTTGGAGTTCCTGCGGTAGCCAAGCTCCGCCTTGGGCGCGCTTGAGACAGGAATTAATGTTCTCAGGCTGCAAGAGCAACTGGCACAGGTCTTGCCAGACCAGGTCATCTAATTGGCCAGCGGGAGTGTAGCGCGACAAACATTTCTCCGGGAGACGACCCGCGATAGCACGATCTTTGCGGCGGCATACGTAGTAGCTGGAAGCGCTCTTGGACAACGTCCGCCCAAAACAGGCTAGCTGGCAAATCCCGCAGCTCACTAGGGCGCGCAACAAATACGAATGGGCTCGGTTATTGCGCCCGGCAAACGATTTGTTTTGAGACAGTTTTGCTTTGGCCAAGTTGAATTGCTCCTCACTCACCAGTGCCGGGATGGTGGCCACCGGGATCCACTCCTCCGCCGGTCGGAGCAGCTCGGATGGATGGGAGTGTCCCATGAGATGGGTGGCGGAACGTCGGATCTTCGGCGGGCGACACTTCATCCGGTTGGCAAAGACCTGCCCCGCATATGCGGGATTAGTCAAGATATCACGAATGCTGCTTGTAGACCAGTATTTTTGTCCAGTGGGCGAAGGAATCCCAGCTTCATAAAGGTTTCTTGCGACTTGGAACAGACTGACGCTGTCTCGCAGATACTGGGCAAAGATTTTGGTGATGATGGCCCCTTCGGCTGCTTCCACCCGAACGCCCGCCGGATCGCGGGGATGATCAGGATCCAAACGCTATCCATAGGGCGGTCTCGTCCAAGGCAGCAACACTCCGGCGCGATATTTACTGAGCCGTCCTCGGCGCATTCGCTCTGCAATCAAGGTTCGCTCGTACTCGGCCACTGCACCGCGGATTTGCAACAACAACTGGTCATTAGGATCTTGACTCATGGGCTGCTCAAGAAACTCCACCTGGCAATTATGTTGTTGAAGCTCCTCGATCAGCAGGACCTGATGTACATATTTTCGCGCCAGACGATCCGGGGCGGTGAGCAGCACCCGCTCCACTTCGCCCGCCGCTACCCGATCACGCAAAAGGTCCAGACCAGGACGTTTCAGCGTGCTGCCGCTGAAACCATCATCCCGAAATATGTCCTCGTCTGCCAACGGACACCCTTGCGACGCCAAATGCGCTCGCAGGCCTTCCAGCTGTTGTTCAATGGTCTGTGCTTGCGCCTGCCGTGAGGTTGATACTCGCACATAGACTGCAGTTCTCATCCTGTACCTCCTGTGGTTGATCCTTGGTCGCGGATGCTTCGTTCTGCATCGGCACCCGGTTCTGAGTCCATTGCAGGAGGTACTGGTATGCGCGACCCCATCGTTGTTGCCCATCCGGATGGGCTTTGAACTCCCGACGAATATGCCACTGACGTTTCATGCTCACCTCCGCAATGAGATTTCTCATCTGGAGGATACTGATCTTTAGATCGCTGCTCTACCTGCCAGCAGAGAGGAAAGTTGGGAGGCTGTCTTAATTGGATTCGCACACTCCGAATCATGCAAAACTTGTCATTTGTGATCAGACCATTGAGCGAACCTTTGGCTGGCTGGGTCGTTACCGCCGCCTCGCTCGTGACTATGAACACACCACCTCCTCCAGTGAGAGCATGGTCTACATCGCCAGCATCCGGCGCATGCTCAAAATCGTCGCAACTTAACTCTTAAAACGCTTTCTAAGCCAATTCATCGATTGTTTCAATTCTTTCAACTTTAGATACTGGTTTATTCATATTGAGATGTTGAAGCTTGTATTAAACTTAATGAAATATTTGCTAACTTGTCCGCTAATTCTGGGCTGACTTTATTTAGCTCATCCTTTGCCGCCAAGAAAACTAAAATACTTACTGGCACATCAAGTCCAAGAGATATTTTTTCAAGTGTTGAAAAATTTGGATCACGTTTTCCCCGTTCAAGAAGTGACAAATAAGAAACTGAAATCCCTGCCTTAGATGATAAGGCTTCCAAGCTCATATCTTTTTGATTTCTACAAAGTCTAATTACTTTTCCTAAGTTCATAATTCACCTGATAAGACAAAATAAATGGTTTGGTGTGTACTGTTTGCCGCTCTACTTATGCATTAAATGCTTGATAGCATCAGCAATTTCAGGAAGATTTGCAATTACTTTCGCCAGGAACATCAATATATCCAATGGATCAATATTGATGGATGGACTATTTGACGCATCTTCCAACATGTTGATGACACGATCTAGGTCATCAATTACACTGTTCTCTACAGTGCCTTTGACTTCTGCTCGAACGTCTTTCAACATATCGAGAGTGTCCCTTAATAGCTGTGTGTTCATAATGAACAAAAACCTCCTTTCATAATAGATTTGGAGTGCCAAATGCAATCCGTCGCAATCTACATTTGGCACCGAAATGGGACACTGTAGGGAACTCCAAACCAAGAATTTCGCGAACTCCGTCGCACGTTTTAGCGTCTAAAACGCTGAACTCGCTGCGCTGGGTGCATGTGCAGATTCCGCTGCCCTCGGCTCTCCAGCAATCAGAAAGCCAGAGCCTAATGCAAACTCATGCGGACTAGTGCCAAAGGGAAGTTTAGCTATTAAGGTGCTTCAGAGCGGGACGCTCTGCCAATTGACCATATTAAAACATAGAACTTATGAGCTGTCAATAAATTTGACAAATAGTCAAACCCCCAAACAAAGATTTGAGATGCCTTAACCGAAAACAGACCCCACGCTTGAAACCTTGAGAGTCCGTTTTCATCCCTTCGACAAACTCAGGGCAAGCATTCATCCTTCTGCAGTCATCCTTGCCGTTCTTTCCTCTCCCAAATTTCCCTCGCAATAACCTGCTGATCCACAGGCAACTTATCGATCCTCACACCCACCGCGTTGTAAATCGCGTTCGTGATCGCAGGCGTGGTCGGGATACTGCTGATCTCACCGACACCTTTCGCACCGTAGGGTCCTTCCGCGGTGGGATGTTCCACGATGATGGAGGTGATCTCCGGTGTGAGCATGATGCCCGGAATGCGATAACGCGCCAAATGATCCGTGACCACATTGCCGTTCTCGACGATGAATTCCTCGGTAAGGGCATTGCCGAGTCCCATCATCACGCCGCCTTCGACCTGTCCCTGCAAGCCGAGCGGATTGACCGCCATGCCCACGTCATTGGCAGAGATTACTCTCAGCACGCGCACTTCACCGGTCAGCTTGTTCACTTCCACTTCGGCGGCCTGGACTCCAAACGAGAAGGCGAAGTGCATGTCGCCACCTGTGCCCAGAGGTTGAGTCTTTGGCGCTTCGTATTCATACAAAGCGCGCGGCTTTTGGCCTGAGGCTTTCATCTCTTTGGCAACTTCGGCATAGTTCATGGAATGTCCATTGACGTGGACGATGCCATTCTCAAAGCGAATTTGTTCGGGGCGCACATCATACTTCTCGGCCATCGTGGCAGTGATCGCATCACGTAGAGTCTTTGCCGCGTAACGAGAGGCATTGCCCGTCACGTAGGTTTGACGCGAGGCGGTCGTGGGTCCGCCGTTGGGAGTCAGGTCGGTATCCATGACCAGCACGCGCACCTGGTTCGGTTGGACAGCCATCTCTTCCGCAACGATGGTCTGCATGACGGTGACCAGTCCCTGTCCCATTTCGGCGGAGGAACTGCGGACTTCAAACATACCGTTGTCATAGAGTTCGACTTCGGCGTTTGAAATATCGGGCGCGCCCCCGCCGAGTCCCGTGTTCTTGTAGGCCGCGGCAAAGCCCCACGCACGAACTAAATGATTTGAACCGCCAAGCTTGCGAAGAACGCCAAGGCTTTTTCTTCTTTCTTCTTTTTCCGAATCCTTCGCGTCCTTTGCGCTCTTCGCGGTTAAGTCAGAAACGAATCTTGGTTTAAACAACTCCTTCCGTGACAACCCTGACACCTGACACATGGCGCTTGACACCTTATCGATACACTCTGTCAATCCCACTGACTCACGTAACAGTTGCCCCGTGTTGGTGATGCTGCCGACATGCAAGGCATTCATACGACGCAGTTCAACAGGGTCGAGATTCAATTTCTCCGCCAGCATGTCCAGCATTGATTCGACTGCGAATGCCGACTGGGTTACGCCGAATCCGCGGAAGGCGCCCGCCGGCGGATTGTCCGTGTACATGGCATAACAATCGGCGCGCACATGCTGGATGTCATAGGGACCCGCCGAATGCGTGGTGGCCCGCGTCATCACCTTTTCACCGAGCGACGCATACGCGCCCGTATCGCCATATAACTCCGACTCACATGCCACGATACGACCATCCTGTTTCGCACCAATCTTGACTCGAATTTGCGTGGCATGTCGCTTCGGATGCACCAGCAAACTTTCATGACGATCGAACAACAACTTCACCGGCCGCCCCGTCACGTTTGCCAGCATCGCGGCGTGAATTTGCCCGGCGATATCTTCCTTGCCGCCGAAACCGCCGCCCATCAATTGTCCCAGGATGCGCACCCGCGACTCATCCCAACCCATTACGCGCGCCACCTGTGTTCGATCCTGATACGGAATTTGCGAGCCACAATAAATTTCCATGCGGCCATTTGGCAATGGCACGGCGATGCTGCATTCGGGTTCAAGGAAGGCGTGGTCAGTGATCGCCGTGTGGAACGTATGCTCCAAAATCACATCCGCTTCCGCAAAGCCCTGCTCCATATCGCCCTTACGCACCTTGATGTGCTTGAGCAGATTTCCCTTCTCGTGGATTTGTGGAACATCTTCTTGACGCGCCATTACCGGATTCGTGATGACAGGCTGGAGGTCGAAATCCGCCTCGATCAAAGCCGAGGCCTGCTCGGCGATCTCAGGCGTTTCCGCGGCAATGATCGCAATCGTATCCCCTACATAACGGACGCGTTCTCCCACACCGATAATGGCGGGCCAATCATAGATGACCAATCCATGATTGTGTTCGCCCGGAATATCTTCTGCCGTTAAGATGGCGACGACACCCTCTAATGCCTTTGCCTTGGATATATCGAGTCTCTTTTAAGAACCCATGTGGGATCATGGCGCGTTTGGCTTTGGCATATAACATGCCATCGAAGATCAGGTCATCCGTATAGATGGCTTTGCCGTTGACCTTCTCGACCGCGTCCGGTCGCAAGTGTGTATGTCCGACAGTTTGATGTTGATGAATTGAATCGGGAATACTTGGCTTCTTGACGGGCTCACCTGTCCGCAAGGATTCCGCCGCGGCGAGGATGGAATTCTCGATGGTCAGGTACCCCGCGCAACGACAAAGCGTATCCTTCAAGGCAAAACGAATCTCGTCGCGTGTTGGATTGGGATTCCGCTCGAGCAACGCATAAGCTGTCATGATCTGTCCGGGGATGCAGAATCCGCATTGGACAGCACCATGCTCCACAAAGGCTTGTTGGAGGGGATGGAGACCCCCTTTCCCTGAGGGAGAGGGGCTAGGGGTGAGGGCGGCGTTTGAACCGCCAAGCTCGCTAAGGTCGCGGAGACTTTTTCCTCTTTCATCTTTTAAATTCTTTGCGCTCTTCGCGGTAAATTCACTAGCGAGTCCCTCGATCGTCAACACCGTCTTCCCATCCGCGCGCTCGGCGGGATAGATACACGAAAGCACAGGCTCACTGTCCACCAGGACTGTGCACGCGCCGCACTCGGCTTCATCGCAGCCGATCTTTGTCCCGGTGAGACGCAAGCGCTCGCGCAAGAGAGCGGATAGCGTTTCATTCGATTTGGCATCGAGGGTATATTGTTGTCCATTGACGATAAGAGAGATTTGATTTTTCATTTTATATTTCCTAAAGTTCTCGGTGGTTGAGTAGAACGAAGTTCGTATCGAAACCACCAATTCCATATTTGCTTGACATTTCCGGTTTCGATACGTCCTGCGAAAAGCACCGCGGGACTACTCGACCAGCGGTGCCGATTGACACTTTATTTCGCCTTGTCCCACGCGAACTCGAGCGTGTCTTTGAATAAACCAGCAACGATGTGCCTGCGATAATCGGCACTCGCCCTCCGTGCACTGTTGCGGAATTGGGCTTGGGCGAGCAAGGCTTCGAGAGCGGATTCAAATGTGGTTTCGTTGATGGATTGTCCATGTAATGTATCTTCCGCTTGAGTGGCACGGAAGGGAGTCCCACCGCCGGGACCCACAGCGATGCGAATATCTTTGAGACTGTCATGCCCGCGTTCAAGCCATACAGCGCAATTCAAGATGGGAAGCGCCACTCCCTGTGGACGCATGATGCGCTTGAAGCAGGAGGCTTGTCCTTTTTTAGAAAGTGACAGATAGAAACCAACGATGAGTTCTTCACCGTTTTTGAGCGAGGATTTGCCTGGACCAAGGAATAATTCTTTGAAGGGAATTCTTCGTATAACGGCGCTTCGACTTCGCTCGGTCTCGACGTTTCCGTCTCGACCATCGGCTCCGCTCAGCGAGGCAATTTCAACTCGAGCATCCAGGGCAAGCAAAGCAATCGTCCCATCGGCGGCGGGGAGGGCATGCGCGACGTTGCCTCCCAGAGTGGCCACGTTGCGGACTTGCGGTCCCGCGATCAGGTCACAGGCTTCGACCAGAGCCTGGGCATGCGCGCCAACCAACGGGTCATGCACGATGCGGTTGACCGGGACGGAGGCACCAATAAAGAGTCCCTCTCCGCGTAACTCGAGGAAAGTCAGCTCTTCAATGGAATTCACATCTACCAAAGTTTGGACGGACGGATGGTGACCCTGGCCAAGGTCAAGCAACAGATCGGTTCCCCCTGCGATCGGCATCAGCGGACGCGGCGCGTGTGCGAATGCGTCCATAGCCTCGGATAAATTTTTGGGTCGCACATAATTCTGCCAAAGGTTCATGGGTGGCGCCTTCTTTCTTGGACGGCGGCACTTTTCGATGGGGTTTTGCCCAACGCCGTGACAACTCCTGCCACGACCACCGAACCGATGGATTTATGTTTTTATTGTACTGCCTTGTCAGCGACTCTGGAAGTCTGACAAATTACACTTTTTTATCGGGCGGGCACATTTTCATCAGGATGAACACCTGCCATCAACAAGCCAAGTTTCTCAGGGGTGGCGTCCGCGCGGCGGACAATGTCCATGATCTGACCTTCATAGATGACCGCAATGCGATCGGAGAGAGCAAGTATCTCATCAAGATCTTCAGAGATGAGCATGATCGCCGCGCCCTTGCGGCGTTCGACCAGTAACTGTTCGCGTACATATTCAGTGGCGCCGATGTCGAGTCCACGGGTGGGTTGCGCCGCAATGATAGCGCGCGGGTTGCGAGAGATCTCACGTGCCAGCACCACCTTCTGAATGTTACCACCGGAAAGATTTCTGGCATGGGTTTCCTGTGAAGGGGTCTTTACATGGAACTGTTTGATCAAATCGTCGGCATGTTTGGAGATGTCGCGCAGGTTGAGAAAACCATGGCGCGAGTACGGCAGCTTATGATGTTCACGCAGGATCATGTTTTCAGCAATGGTAAATTCATTGATCATGCCGTCGCGCATGCGTTCTTCGGGAATGTATGAAAGCATACGGTCTGTGATCTCGCCTGGAGCAAGATTGGTGATCTCCTGGCCTTCGAGAAAAACCTTGCCGCCTGTGATTTTGCGCAGGCCGGTCACGGATTCAGCCAATTCGCCTTGACCGTTGCCGGATACGCCAGCGATCCCCAGGATTTCACCTGAACGTACCTCGAGACTGACGCCGCGCAGCCCGGGTGTACCGCGGTCACTGCCACAGGCAACCCGATCAAGCTGCAAGCGGACTTCCTCGATTTCAACTTGATCGTGATCTGGAGCGAAACCAACTTCGCGTCCAACCATCCAGTTGGCCAGGTCCTGTTTGGTGGTCTCTGAAGTGGGGCGTGTTCCAATCTTGTGTCCATCGCGCAAGACAGTGACGCGATCACTGATCTCCACGACTTCATGCAATTTATGGGAAATAAAGATCAACGCATGACCATCCTTCACCATCTGGCGCATGATAAGGAAGAGTTCATCCACTTCCTGTGGAGTGAGAACCGCGGTCGGCTCATCGAGAATAAGCAGAGCCGCGCCGCGATAAAGAGCTTTGATAATTTCCACACGTTGTTGTTGACCCACTGAAAGCTGCCATATGTAGGCAGACGGGTCAAGCTTCAAGCCGTAGATATCAGCCAGTTCAAGAATACGTTTGGAGACAACATCCAGATCGGTCAATACGCCGCGCGTGGACGGTAACCCAAGTGCGACGTTCTCGGTTACGGTCAATGTTTGGACGAGCATGAAATGTTGGTGGATCATGCCAATGCCAAGATTGATCGAATCATTCGGTGAGGAAATACTGACCGTCCTGCCGTTCAACAGGATCTCCCCTTCGTCAGGATGATACAAGCCATACAAAATCTTCATCAACGTGCTTTTGCCCGCGCCGTTCTCTCCCAACAAAGCATGCACTTCACCAGACTTCACATCAAAGTCCACGTGATCGCTGGCAAGCACGCCGGGGAATCGTTTGGTAATGCCCTGCATCTCGAGACTGTCGATGCGGGTTCGACCGGAGGGAAGCTTGTTTAATTCGGTCATGGAATCATCCTGAAAATCAGACCTCGGAGGTCTTTGAGACCTCCGGGGTCCTTTCAATTACTACTGCGGAAGCGTGATCTTGATGCTACCGTCGGTGATTCCCTTGATGGTTGTCTCGGCTGCTGCCTTGGCATCCGCGGGCAGGGCATAATCGGGGTTGTACTCGATTAATTCGCCGCCATTGGCGAGATTGGCCGTGAAAGTCTTCCCACCGAGTGTGCCACCTTGAATGAGTCCAATCATCTCTTTGAGCATGATTTCCCAGTGATACACCTGGCTGGCCACCACGATGGAAGGAGCCAGAGAGGTCTGGTTGGACTGGGTACCAAACCACAATGCATTGGCCTCCTGCGCTTTACCGATTGCGCCGACCACCATCTGCGCAGTACCGGTCAGGACATCGGCACCTGCTGCAATGTGAGTGTTGGCAGCCTCGGCCGCCAGCGCCGTATCAGAGAATGAACCAATATAGTTTACGTTCACCTGCACATCCGGGCTGGTCGCGGCAACGCCGGCTTTGAATCCATCGACATACAATTGGGCATCGCCGGTCTCGATCGGTCCCACCACACCGATCACCTTGCTTTTCGAAAGCATGGCTGCCAGCACACCGTTGACATAACCACCTTCCTGAGAGGCCGCTTCATACGCAAAGATGTTCGGCTGACCGAACGTATCCACGGTGGTGCCCCAGGCAAAGCTGGTCTTGGGGAAATCGGGAGCAATTTCCTGCAGGGATGATCCGTACTGTGAGCCATGTGCGATCACCAGGTCATAACCCTTGGTGGCGTAATCACGGATGGCAGCAGCAGCATCATCCACCACAAACATGTTCTCGGAATAGACGAACTCAAATTTATCAGGTCCGCCCATGTCCTTTTGAATCCGGATGAGGGCATCATACATGCTCTGGCTGAATGCCAGATCATTGATGGCGCTCGGCATGACAACGGCGACACGGAACTTCTCAGCAGGAGCTGCAGTGGGAGTTGCGGCTGCGCCACAGGCGGGCAATACAAGCGAAAGCGCGATAACAAGAGTCAATAACCATGCAAACCTTTTCATCTTCTTCTCCTTGATTAAACGGATACGATTCTTTCTATGGGACAGTTGATTTTGTTGCGATGCTTATTTTCGATGAGCTGGCAGTGTTACACCTCCTCAAAATCAGTTCTCCCTTTCGAAGGGTTTTGTCAACGCTGATGGTGCGCGGACTCTGGATACAGTGACCACCAGGACCAAAATTGTGAGCACATAAGGCATCATTACGGCAAGATCGGGAGCGATCGGAATATTCTTGATCTGAATCCATAACTGCAGTGAATTGACCATGCTGAATAACAGCGCGCCGCCCATCACCCCGACAGGACTCCACGCGCCAAAATACACCAACGCTACAGCAATAAAGCCCTGGCCGCTGGTCATGTTTTGTTGAAAAACGTTCAATAAGGCAATCGATAGCGAAGCGCCCGCGATTCCCGAAAGCGTCCCGCCGAGAATAATGGTGAAATAACGGATGCGCCCCACATTCACCCCGAGCGAATCCGCAGCATCAGGGTTCTCACCCACCGCACGGATTTTCAATCCCAGCGTGGTCTTGTTCAAAACGAACCAGGCGATGGGCACCAGCAGGTATGCTCCATAGACCAGGAGATTATGGTGAAAGAAAATCTCACCAATACCCGGGATGTCACTCAGACCAGGGATGTAAATTTTCGGAAAGCCCTGTACAGTTTCCACCGCTCCCATCAATTTCTGGAAGAGCAGATCACTCATCCCCAGGCCGAAGAGGTAAAAACCAATTCCGCTGATTCCTTGCTGGGCCCGCAGGTTCACGGTCACATAAGCCATGGCCAACCCCATCAGGGCGCCAACCAGCATGGCAGTCAACACTCCGAGCCAAAGGTTGCCGGTGGTAAGTGTCATGTAGAAAGCCGCAAATGCACCTAACAGCATTTGACCCTCAACGCCAAGGTTCAGTACACCACTACGCTGGCTGAAGGTTTCACCGATCGCCGCGTATAGATATGGGGTGGCAAGACGTATGCCTGAGGAAAGGATGCCAACCAAAACAGTCACAGAGAAAAGATCTGAAATCATTGAACTTTCTCCAGCGACTGCATCTTTTCGATCATGGCAGGCGGCGGAGAATCTTCATCCTGCTTGGTAGCAGACAGCCTCCGTCTTTGCCTCCGCTGTCTCCAGATCTCACTACTGACAACAAAGACCACTACGAGGCCATTCAATGCAGTGACAAACGCCGAAGGAACCTGCACTACTCGTTGCATGCTATTGGCCCCTACTAAAAGCGCGCCAAACAGAATTGAAGCAGGGATCGACCAGATGGGATGCAGTTGCCCGAATAACGCGGCAACAATTCCATTGAACCCGGCGCCACCGGTGAAGCCAGAGGCAGAACCATCCGTGATCATGCGATAGTTTACGCCATAGACTTGCGTCGCGCCGGCCAGACCCGCAAATGCTCCACTCAACAACAAAGCCAGTACAACATATCGTGGTACTTTAATACCTGCATACCGCGATGCATGTGGATTCTGTCCCACGGCGCGGATGCGGTACCCCAATGTGGTACGCCACAAGAGGATGTAAACAAGAACGGCCAGGACGACCGCAATCAGAGCACCGAGATGCAAACGTGTGGGCGCCAGACGAGGCAAGTGAAATGCATCCAATAAACGCGCAGTTTGAGGAATTTTAGAAGCCCGCTCAGCCTGGGCGGGATCGATCATTGGGCCTCGCAGCAGGAAGTTCATCAACTGCACTGCAATGGCATTCATCATCACCGTACTTAAGATTTCATTTACATTGAAATAAGCTTTAAGAAATCCGGGTATTCCACCCCAAATTGCTCCGCCTAAAAATCCCGCCAACATTGCCAGCGTGATCACCAGCCATCCTGGTAGGCTGGTAAAGGTCAGGCCAACCCAGGTGGCGAAGATCGCGCCGATGATCATCTGACCTTCTCCCCCAATGTTGATCACATCGCCGCGAAAAGAAATGCAGATTCCCAGCCCTACCAAAAGCAAGGGAGTGGCCTTCACCAGCGTTTCTGCAAACGCATTGGAGGTGCCGAATGCCCCGTCCCAGAGAGCCCGATATGCCTCAAGCGGGTTTACCTTCAGAAATAGCAGCATCACTGCGCCAATCAACAGGGCCGCCAACGTGGCAAAGACAGGCAAAAGTGCATCAACGAGACGCGAAACCCATTCGCTTTGAAATAACTTTTTCGCGACCAACTTTCACTCTCCTGTTTTATCAGTATACTGAAAGCAGGGGAGTGTTGTCAGACATTTTGTAATAGAAACTACATGATAATTGTCCGCATTCAACAACCCACCCTTCACTTCCATCACTGTTATGGAGGCAGAACAACAGAACCGACGGATTAATCCGTCACTATGAGGAGGTTACTCACCTGCACTCCCTGGCACTGCCCGCCAGTGCAAGTGTCATCGTGCCTTGCACTCCTCACAATGACGTATATTGCTATAAGCCGCGCTCACCGCGTATATATGGCGTACCCAGCGCAGCCGGTGCGCCAAGTCGTTTGCGGATGGATTTACGTGAGCCGATGATCAAGATCAAAATCGTTGCAAGATACGGAAGCATATCCATCAAACGACCAATGGATGGATTATTGGCAGTGGAGATCAAGGGCAGCGCCGGGTTTTGCAGATCGAGTGGCAGGCGGCGAAGAAGACCAAAGAAATAAGACACCCACATACCCCGCATTGGATCCCACGAGGCAAAAATCACCAAGGCAACCGCAATCCAGCCCAAGCCGGAGGTCTTACCGTCCACCCAGCCCGGGTCAGTGATCAGGCTCATGGTGGCGCCGGCAAAACCACTCATTGCGCCACCAAAGATCACATAGATATATCGAATGCGAAAGACGCTGATACCCAGAGAATCCGCCGCAGAAGGATATTCTCCCACAGAACGCATGTTGAGACCGGGACGCGTGCGGTTGACATAGATCCACGCCAGCAGGGCAAAGACCAAACCTACAAGAACCAATGTCAGTTCCTGGCCGGCTACATTCCCCAGAAGCGGCACATCGATGGTGAACGGCACAGGCACGCGCTGGCCCACATAGGGTTGCCCCAATATGCTGGAAAGTCCACCACCCAGCAGGGTCACCGCCAATCCACTGACAACCTGATCGGCACGTAAAGTAATCGTGATGAAAGCATGCAACAACGCAAGCAATCCACTTAGGATCATACCCATGATTAGACCAAGCAGGAGGTTATCGGTATGAAACCAGACAGCAAATCCGCTCATGGCACCCACCAGCATCATGCCTTCTATGCCCAGATTTATAACCCCAGCACGTTCAGAAAAAATCTCACCAATCGTTGCAAAGAGCAGAGGCGTCCCACTGATCAACGCGCCAAACAATATGGTAATAATCAAAGACGTCAACTCATGCGCACTCATGAAGCACCTTCCACTTTTTGAACGACCACAGCCTCAACCTTTTCCAATTGAACACGATAATGAAAGAGCAGTTCCGTGCCAACCACAACAAACAGGATCACACCCTGCAGCATGGAGGCGATCCCCTGTGGTTGAATAAGCTTCGTGCCGACTAATAATCCACCAAATAAGAACGAGACAAAAATCGCGCCGATTGGATTCAAACGCGCCAGCCAGGCGACAATGACGCCTGTAAAGCCATAGCCACGGGAGAAACGTCCAGTCAATTCCCTCAAGGCGGCGACTTCGTTCATCCCGGCGAGCCCCGCCAGACCTCCAGACAGGCACATCACCAAAAGAATATTGCGTGCGAGATTGATCCCGGCGTAACGCGCCGCATTGGGGTTGTTCCCGATCACTCGAATCTCATAGCCCCATCGACTGCGATACAAAATCCAGGCCAATAAGATTGCCGCGATAATGCCCAGAAAGATGCCCGGGTGCACGGTCAGGCCTGCCGTAATGGGATATTGCTTGGCAAGTTCCGTGAGGCGGGGCCAGGTGGCCGAGACAGGGAAGCGTCCCGTTGATTTAAAGTCGCCAATACTCCACGGACCCACCACTACAAAATATTCCAGCCATTTGTAGGCAACATAATTCAACATCAGGGTTGTGATGATCTCATTGATATTCAACTTGGCCTTGAGAAATCCGGGAATCCCACCATAAATAACCCCCGCCAAGGTTCCGGCCAATGCCATCGCCGTCAACATCACCAAACGATTCGTATCTTTAGGAAGAACAAATACGGCGACCCCAGTGGCAGCCCAGGCACCCAGGAACATTTGGCCGTCTGCGCCAATATTCCAGAGCTTCATACGAAAGGCAATGATACAGGCAAGCGTGGTGAGAAGAATGGGTGAGGTTTTAACCAGGGTATCAGAAAGAGGTCCAAAACATAACATGCCCTTGGGACAGGCGGTGTTGGTCATCAGGGCATGAATCCCCGCCTGCCAGTCAGCAACGGTACCAAATCCCTCCTTGAAGATCTCTTCGTAGGTTGCAATCGGGTTGGTGGCCCCTGCCGCTCTTAGAACAAAGCCACCCACAATAAGAGACAGCAAGACTCCAACGATGGAAGAAACCAGCCCTATCCAGGCAGGATTATCCAAACGGGATTCAAATCTCAAACGATACGAGGTGCCAGGAAGCTTCATTGTTCCACCTTCGTGCCAGCCATCATCAAACCAACAATTTCAAGATTTGCCTTGTCGGGTGAAGTCTCACCGGCAATCTGTCCCTCATAGATCACAGCGATACGATCAGCCAGTGAGAATAATTCGTCAAGTTCCTCTGAAATCAACAATATCGCTGCGCCTTGATCGCGAATCTCAATCAAGAGTTTATGGATACCTTCAATGGCGCCCACGTCCAAACCGCGGGTGGGATGCACCGCAATCATCAATTGAGGCTGACCTGACGTTTCCCGTGCCAGAATGACTTTCTGCAGGTTCCCCCCGGACAACATTCGGACCGGCGTCTCCACACTCGGCGTGGAAATCTTGTAGGCATCCACCAAACGTACGCCATTTTCATGGACCGCAGCATAATTAATGGACCAGTGCGTGGAGATCGGGGGACGATTGAAACGTTTTAGGATCAGGTTCTCTCCTACTCCGAGTCCGGGGACACTGCCAACCGCGGCACGGTCCTCCGGGATGTGCGCCAGTCTCCTCCCCACTTCCATCCAGTTTGTATGTTCATCCAAAGGCTGGTTCCCCAAAAGAAGTTTACCGGAACTTGGCTTGCGTAATCCGGTCAACACCTCGGCGAGTTCATGCTGACCGTTGCCTGCCACGCCTGCAATGCCCAGAATCTCTCCGGCCCGTACTTGCAATGAAAGGTCACGCAAGCCAGGAAGTCCGCGATCATTTAGTGCGCACAGCTTTTCCACAGATAATACAGTCTCACCAAGCTGTGCCTTTTTCTTTTCAACCATGAACAAAACATCGCGTCCCACCATCAACTTGGCAAGCTGCGCCTTTGTCGTTCCTTTGGCTGGTTCGCCGAATGCCGTGACAACACCACGACGCAAAACAGTGACACGATCCGCAATCGCGACAACCTCATCAAGCTTGTGTGAAATGAAAACAATCGTATGCCCGCGTTGTGTCATGTCGCGCAGGGTCTGGAAGAGAGTATCCACCTCTTGTGGAGTCAGAACCGCGGTCGGCTCATCCATGATCAGAACCTTGGCCCCACGAAACAACATCTTGAGCACCTCGACGCGCTGTTGTTCCCCAACGGATAATTCCCAAATCCTGGCGCGCGGATTCACACTCAGTCCGTATTGTTCCCCCAGAGCTGTCACTTGTTCCTCCACGCGTGGCAAGTTGAGAAAGAAACGTGGACGATCGAGACCCAACACCATGTTCTCGGCAACCGTATGAGAGGGAACCAGCATGAAATGTTGGTGTACCATACCAATCCCGTGCGCAATTGCATCCTGCGGTGAATGAAATGAAACGCGCTCTCCATTCACAAATATCTCCCCGCTCTCGGGACGATATAATCCCGCCAACACATTCATCAACGTGCTTTTTCCCGCCCCATTCTCTCCCAAGAGTGCATGTACTTCTCCAACCTGGCATGAAAAATCAACATGATCGTTTGCCAGCACGCCGGGGAAACGTTTGACAATGCCACGCATTTCAAAAGCGTTCGGTGATGTTTCCATGAGTCCTCTTGCCATAACATTGGCGTGGCGCCAAGGCGCCACGCCAACAACTCTAAATCGAATTTTACTTTACTATTGACTGGGCATGGGTGGAATGGAGCCCTGAATTCCATCCGCCAACCAGTTCATACAGATCGTGCAAGCCGTGCGCCCTGTCAAATCCATGGACTGGATCGTAGCGGCGTCGATACCAAATAGATCTTCAACAGTGAGCGTTTGACCATCAGGGATAACCACGTTGCCGGTATTATCCTTGATCGGGCCCTTGAAGACATCCTGAACGGTAAACTTGCCAGCCAGCATATCGGCAAGTTTCGCCTGGACCATGGGGACCACCGAGGCAGGTACACCTGGCTGAGGCGTCTGGCCCTCCATGAAGCCATAGAGACCGACAATACCGGAATCAGCATCCAGCCAAACATTGCTGCCCTTCCATGTACCGGCGCGGATTTGTTTGACTACGTCCAGATACACCGGACCCCAATTCCAATATTCTGCGCCAAGGCACTGATCCGGAGCGGGTGAGCATGAATCAATGTAATCGTACGTGAGCGCCCATTTACCGGCATTCGCCGCCGCGACCAATGGACCGGGAGTATCAGATCCAATGAGGATCACATCCACACCCGCATCCAGCAGGGATTGCGCGGCCTGTTTCTCTTTATCGGGATCATACCAGGTGTTGATCCAGCGAACCTCCATCGTGCATTCCGGGCAGGTTACCTTGGCACCCAGCATAAAGGCGTTACCGAGGCGAATTACTTCTGGCAGCGGCCAGGGAGCAACGTATCCGAGCTTGGTATTGTCATCTTCTTTGGCGCGCGCGCCGGCAATCATTCCAGCAAGATACTTCATATCTTCCATTGAGCCAAACAGGTTGCCATAGTTCGTACCGTTGGATTGATACCCGGAAACATGCAGCCAATTGACATTGGGGAATTCTTCGGCCAGCGCCGCCATGGTCGTGCCATATTCGAATGTTGTACCAATGATCAGGTCAAAGCCCTTGCGTGCCAATGAACGCATTACGGTTTCAGCATCGGGGCCTGGGTTGACCAATTCGACATACTGAACATTGATACTGGAATCCTGAGTTGCCATCCACTGTGCTCCTTCGGTATGCGCCTGCGACCAGCCGCCATCCGCATGGAAACCGATCAATACAACAGCAACATTGAATTTTCCATCTTGAATATCAGGGATTTGAAAACCCGTAGCAGGGACTTCTGTAGCGGCGGATGCTTCCGTGGCAGCCGGCGCTTCAGTCATTGCAGGTTCTTCGGTCATGGCCGGAGCCTGTGTTGCGGCGGGACCACAGGCTGACAGGATCAGCGCAAAAACTGCCAGTGCGATCAAGACTTGCAAAAGTGATTTACGCATTTCTACTCCTCTTTGTAATTGATGTGATTAGATAGGACAAGCGGCAAGGTAATTCTTCCTTAACAACGGCCTCCTTTCAATTCTCCATCCAACATTTTGTCTACACAACGAAATTGTAACATTGGGCTGAAATGCCTCTTTTATTTTACAGAGAACAAGGCATAAAGCACAAGTACACTTTTGCATGATTTATGGATTACAAGCGAACATTTTCTGGACTTCATCTAAGACCTCGGTTCTCTCTACGCCGCCTGATGTCTCCGTTCCTATGCGTTTCCACAGCCGACAGAGAGGCGGCCCAACATAATCCTTCGACACCTGATACGATTGGCGCGACAGCTTTATGGCACGCTCCCAATCCCCTGCATGGGCATATCCTTCGATAAACACAAATCGTTCGATCGGATCATTGGGGAAGTCATTCAACGCAAAGGCCTGGTCGCCCAACTTGACCACCTGCTCCCACTCACCAAACTGACCGGCGAGGTCCGCCTTCTCGAAGTAGTAGCACCATCCATGCGCAGGTTCAGGATTGTACACGTCCGGCATACGCGCCGTTTGTTGTTGCGTGATCAAATCGAGGGAGGAAAGACGTGCCGCATAGCGCATCAGGCTGGGCTCCGGGATCAAATGATTCAACCTTTCGATATCCGGGTCAAGCACACGCAGACAGCCGGGTGGAGAAAAATATACTGCCAGCGTTTGCGAAGTATTCCCATTAAATTGACCGGCGATATAGCCGAACGTGACTGGAAGATCCGGTTGCAAAGCCGGCAGGGATGGTGACCTCAAGCGATTGGTGGGATACAAGAGCACGTAATCTATATGACTGCTATGATTGTCAGGGGCGAAGATCCAATTGAGCGCGGCGCTGATGGAATTATCCGCATAATAGGACAACTCCTCGTTCATCAATACCAACGTATTCGGTTTCAAGCCCGGCACACGCCAGGCCATTTGCCAGAATAAATTCTTTTGCACCTGCCAATCCCGGCGAAACTCATCGCCCAACAAGATATGTTTGCCCGCTGCCAGTGCAACCAGCACCACCACAAAAAACAAACGCACCCGCGCAGGAATCAATTCGAGCAATCCCGCAAAGAGCAGACTAATGCCTAACATGAAAGACATGGTAAAGCGACTGGCCGGAAAAGCCAGGCCTACTTTTAGAGTCGCCAGCCAGAAGGGGCCGCCGCCCAGAACCATGGCAACGAAACCGATGCCTATCGCCCACAAGGCTGGACGATAACTCCAGCGTTCATCTCGACGTTGGAATAACAAAACAAAAATCAGAATACCAACGGCGGCCACGACCAACCAATACAACAGTGTCGTGAGCGGCCCATTGATCGCCGCCACCGGCAAATGAAAAACTTGCTGCCACGCTTCCACACTTACCAGCCAGAGATCGGATCCGATCTGTTGTAGGAGCGCGAGCAGGGTATGGAAGGGATCAGCGCGCAGGCTGGCGATCAATTCATTCTGGTAGGCCACGTTGGTGAATACGAAAGTTCGATAAAACACATTGGTCAGAAAGATCAGCAAATAAGGGAACCAGATCACGAAGGTCCGGCGCACAATTCGCCAAAACCGAGGCTGCTGCTCAAGCTGATACAGCGTATAAAAAATAATAAAGGGACGGATGAGTTCCAGGAAATAGAAATATTCCATCATCCATAGATTGAGCACGGAAAAGAGCAGCGCGGCCAGGGACAACGGCCAAAAGCGATCCGGCCGCTTGAGGGCCCACAACATCAGCAGATACGAAAACAGGAAGATACAAATAACGATGAAAAAATGACTGGAGAGAAAAGAAACCCACTGCAAGTTGAAGCCGGGATACAGCAAAAAGAACAGGCTGACGATCACCGCCATTTGACGGCGGTCTGGCCAGAGCTGCCGGATGATCGCCCACAAAATCACGGCGCCCAGCCAACGCCAAAGCAGCGCAAAGATCTCCCAGTAGATTGGCACTTGCGGTATCAAGCGCGTGGTGATTTGATACAAGGCTCCCCACACCGGGCGGCTGGTTGAAAAATAAACCGTCATGGCCTCCGCTCCAAGCTGATAGCGAATCCAGGAGATCGGAAGATCATCCCAGTAGAAGCCATATTGCCAGAGGAACAAACCGTATGCCAGAATAGCTGCGGCCAACAAAAACCACGGCTCGATGTCTGGCAAGCATAAAGCGTTCTTGAACCTTTCAAAGCGAGTCTTCATGCCAGGGTTAATTCCATGCGCTGACGTTGGTAACGGCCTTCAGAGAAGGTCTTGATAATCTTGAAGCCTGCCTTTTCGTACAAGGCAATCGCAGGCGCATTTGCTTCTTCGACGCTGAGCACGACCGAATGATAACCGTTCGCATGGCTCGCTTCGATAAATGCTGCCAACAATTGCTTTCCCAAGCCCTTTTCTCTTTGACTCGCTGCCACACCAATATACGTAAGCTCGATCGCACCAGCTTCCATCGCCAACTCATTGGATGATGAAACCACCGATGTCAACAGTTGCCACAGAATCAAAGGATGTGTAATCGCCAGGCGAAGCATTTGCAGAAGAAACCAGGGAAGCGGTGTTCGTAATTTTGAATTAATCATATCTGGATGTGGTGAACCCATCGCCCATCCAAGCAACTCGCCCGAAGGTGACACCAGGCAAATTCCCTGGATAGTTGGATCGGTATACGCAATTTGATAATATCGCAAAACCACCGGCAGGCCGAGATCCGAGAGAAGCGTGTGCATAACGGAATAGTGTAACTTGGCTAATTGCTTTAGCTGTTCATCATTCAGTTGCGCGACCGTAACAAGCTCATAATCCATAATTTTCAGGGTGAACCTTGCAAAGGTGGAACGAATTAACCTGCGCAAGGCTCATCAAGCCAGGCCTTTGATCAGAAACGGACCCAGCGGCCGGACGATAAAAGCTGGCAGGCGTTGCCAGGTCCAAATGGCGGCTTGGAACTTGGGATTCTTCTGGTTCAACTCCGGCAAGCTGTGACCAGGCATCAACCCATACCAATAAGCCAATGCCCGCTTGCGAGGTTTCCATTTCATCTTGAAGTTTTCATTGCCGGAACCGATCAAACTGCGCCCCAAATCAAAGACCTTCAAACCCTGGCGGCCATATTGTCCGATGGCTGACCAGTATAAAAATTCCCCGGCGTAATCAGAGCGAAAACGACGGAGAATATTTGCGTGAAGATTGGTGACCACTTCGCCTTGCAGGATAAAGACTCCCGTACCGGCCAATTCACCATGGAGATCATATACCACCGCGAACTCCAACCCCTCGCCCAGGGATTCTGTCATGGTGCGCAGATACGATTTGTTATGGTAAGGTGAGCCAAGTTCATGCATGCTGCGCGCCAAGCCTTCATAGGCATCCCCCAACAGGTCAAGATGACCGAACTTGATCGAGAATCCTTTTTTCAACGATTTACGGATATGGTTTCGATGATCGGAGCTATAAGCGCTGAACAAAGTATCTGGTTCGGTTGATAGATCGACGCGATAGGTGGCGTAAACGGGGTGCTGAATCCAGTTTTCGGGCGGGGTCTCCTCTCCCGCCTCAAAACGGACGTTGATATACTCCACACCCAGGTCGTTCGCGAGCGTCCAGGCTCGCTCCAGCAAAGCATCCCGCGCCGCGATGGATAAATAAGCAAAACCTCCGTAAGAGGCAAATGGAGAAGTAATGAGAAAATTACCAAAGATGGGATGTTTGATGTGCACGAGCGCCAGCCAGCCATCCATCTCATTCTCTGCCTGGGAAAGAATACGATAGGCCGGCAATCTATAAACTTTTTTACCAAAGTTAAGCCACGGCTCCAAGCCTACAAAACCCGTCGCACAAGCTAGCGACTCGGGCAACGCAATCGATTCTCCTTCTTGCAGCAGGCGAACTCGGGCAGAGGCTTCGGGACTCATCCTGCTTCCATCATCTTCAACTTTTCGTCGAGATAAGTGCCCAGCGGAGAGACCGGGAAATTGCGCAGGAGCTCGGCGAGGAATCCAGACTTGTTGCGAAGGAACGGCAAAAATAACGGATGCAGTGACAGGTCCCGCGTGAGGCGGGGCGAGAAAGTCGGCGTCACCAATTCGTACGGATGCAAGATGATCGTTGGACTGACACCGCGCTTCAATTCGCCTTCCAGCACCTTCAGAATACCCTTGCCCAATAAGCCGATGCTGAAACTCGATCCGTAGGGAATCTCTCCACCGAAGAGCAGCTTGAAAGAAAAATCGCGCGGCGCGGTATACGCTCCGTTTTTTCCACCCAGGCGCCAGGTGCTGACCGGGATCTCCCAGACCTTCCCCTTTTGCAAGAGCATACCCGCCGGCGCGTAAATGGACGAACTGTATAAGAAGCCAGAATCAGCCAGCAGTGGATAGGCCGCCTCATGGATGCCAACCATGGGCGCCCGATAGCCGCGTACGTGATATTGCTGGCACCAGTGAGCAGAGCGGCGCAGGTCTTGCGCCAGCTCGTCCACGTTCACCAGCGGACGATGGATATAGCAATGTAAACCAAGTTCATGCCCCGCGGCAACAATCTTTTGTGGCACCTCGGGATACCATTCCGCGATTTCGCCAACCAGATAAATACTGGCCTTCGCCTCGCCCAGCTTTTCCAGGATGGGATCCAGCGCGTGGATGGTGAAACCATCATCCAACTCACAACGTTGTTTGGGATCACTCAAACCATCGTAATAACGAAACAGGGCGAAGACGGGCTCATAATCGATACTTAGTAGAACGCGGGGAGAGACAGACATAAGGCGCAATTATAGTAGCGAAATCGCGAATTCGTGAAAATCCTTGCGAGGGTCTGAGATCCTTCGGTTGGGCCTCAAGAGGGGCCCCCGCAAGGGTTCGTCTCTACGCTCTATGGAACGATCCAGGTTCCGGTTTCGCCTTTCAGGGCACGGCCAATATTTTCAGGATTGGTGATCAAAGCCTGCTTGCCTCCGTTCTCGAGATACCAAATGATGGCTTGAAATCTTGGGAGCCATCGAACCTTTGGCAAAATGTATACCCTCGGCCAGATAAGCTTTCGCTTCAGCAACGGTCATTTTATCCAGCCACTTCTCATCCGGCTTGCCAAAGTTGAGAGCAACTTTCTCCACTGCCGTGGAGATGACGAACAGATCCGCTCTCACCTTTTGGGCTAACAAACTCGAAGCGTAATCCTTGTCGATCACTGCCGCGACGCCGCAATAATTCCCGTCACCAGGATCGATGACCGGGATGCCGCCGCCGCCGACCGTGATAGTGATAATGCCGCGTTCGAGCAGAGTTTCGACGGTCTCCAGCTCGACAATTTCCTTGGGCAGCGGCGAAGCGACGACTCTTCTCCAGCCGCGGCCTGCATCCTCGACCACCGACCAACCCTGCTCCTGTTTGCGGCGTTGAGCTTCGGCCTCCTCCATAAAACTACCGATCGGCTTGGTGGGATTCTTAAAGGCCGGGTCATCCTTGTCCACCAGGGTTTGCGTGATGACTGTCACCACTTTCTTCTTGATGCCGCGATGATACAGTTCATTCTGCAAATTTTGCTGCAAAGCGTAACCGATGGCGCCCTGGGAATCGGCGCCGCATACATCCAACGGGACCTCATGCATCCCTTCCATTTTCGCGGCGATCTCAGAACGCCGCAGAATGAACCCGACCTGCGGCCCGTTCCCATGACCGATCGCCACATCCCAACCAGCTTCGATCATGTCCGCAATATGGATGGTTGTTTCCCTGGCAGCCTGGTATTGATCCTCAATCGCTTTATGTTTTGCATCTTTGATCAGCGAGTTGCCGCCGATCGCGATGACCGCTAATTTGTTTGCCATAAATGAAACTCCTTATATATGTCATTGTGAAAAACATGACGAGGCAGCAATCCAAGTATCACTTTAAAGAGATTGCTGCGCTTCGCCCGCAATGACGGATTCGGATCACCCCATCGTCAAGGCCATGACAGCCTTTTGCGCATGGAGACGATTCTCGGCCTGATCGAAGACCACCGAGTTCGGACCATCCATTACTTCACTGGTGACCTCCACGTCACGGTCCGCCGGAAGAGGATGCATATAAATGGCATCATCCCTGGCAGCCTTCATCTTCTTTGCATCGGTGATCCAGTGTTTATATTGACTGATAATCCTGGCGCCTTCGTCGGCATCTTCCGTAGTCAACATGGCACCCCAGGATTTGGCATACACTACATCCGCGTCCTTGAAGGCTTTCTCCATACCGTCCGGGTCAGAGATGACCTCAAAGCCCGTGTGGAACTTCCTGGCTTGCTCCTGTGCGGCGTCCATGATCTCAGGCATCAGCTTGAACTCCGGCGGATGGGCCAGCACCACATCCATGCCGAAGCGCGGCATTTGCAGGATCAAAGACTGGGGAACGGAGATCGGCTTCTGATAGGAAGCGGCGTAAGCCCAGGAAACCACCATCTTTTTACGGCGCAGGTCACGGCCCTTCTTCTCGATAATGGTCATCAGATCGGCCAGGCACTGGAAGGGATGATAGATTTCGCACTGCATGTTCAGCACGGGCGAGCGCGAGTATTTCGCCACATCATTGATATATTTATTGCCAACCTTCCAATCCACATGACGAATGGCGATGCCATCGTAGTAGCGGCCGAAGATCTCACCGATCTCGACGGGTGTATCGCCATGGGCGATCTGAGTGGTCTTGCTTTCGATGAAGGCCGCGTGTCCACCCAGTTGGGCCATGCCCGCTTCGAATGAGCCGCGCGTGCGGGTACTGCTAAAGAAGAATAACATGGCCAGCACTTTGTCGCGCAGGTAGGGCTGTAATTCGCCCAGGGCGCGTTTTCGTTTCAGGTCAAAGGCCACCTCCAGGACGGTCTCGACTTCCTCTTTGCTAAAATCAAGATCGCCGATCAGGTCGCGGCGACGTAAATCTGTTTGCATACGATTCATCTCCTTGTGAAAAGTAAACAAGAAAACAGGTATACAAGTCTTGTTTACCTATCTACTTGTGTACCGATTTTTCTTTATTCCATCGCACCCAGGACCAACGCCAGTAACGTCATGCGCATCACCACGCCGTTGAAGGCTTCCTGCCAGTAGCGAGACCATTTGGTGATATCCACATCGGTGGGAATCTCATCCATGCGCGGCAGGGAGTGCAGCAGGATCGCATCAGACTTGGCCTTCGTGGTCAACAGTTCGCGCGTGATCTTGTAATTGGCGGGGGTGAGATCCAGTTCGCCGGTGCGCTCATCACGGGACTTGGTGTAATCGGGTTGGACCACCGGCTCGACCAGGATCACGTCCGCATCGGCAATGGCCTTCTCCACATGATCAGCTTCCTGGAAGTCCACGCTGTATTGAGTCAGTTCCTTCTTGAAGTCATCGGTGAGATTCATTTCAGGAGGCGCGACAAAGGTGATCGGGCAATCGAATTGACTCAAGGCATAGCCCAGCGAATGCATGGTGCGCATGCGCATGTCACCCACCGCCAGCCACTTCAAGCCATCCAGGCGGCCCTTCTCACGCAGCACCGTGTACAGGTCGGTGAGAATTTGCGTTGGGTGTTCACCCCAGCCGTCACCACCGTTGATGATCGGTATACTCGCCCACTTGGCGGCTTCCTGCGGCGCGCCCTGTTGGAAGTGGCGCATCACGATCACATCGCCATAATATTCCAGCATCTTGACCGTATCCTTGATGGACTCCTGGTAGAAGTCGCCGGCGCGCGTCATCTTGGCATCCGAGAAGCCGGTGACATGGCCTCCCAGGCGATGCATGGCGGCCTCATGAGCCAGACGCGTGCGCGTCGAGGGCTGATAAAAAGCCGTTACCAGGGTTTTCTCTTTGAGTAGATCCACGTTCTTGCGGGCACGGGCGATGGGTTCCATCTTCGCGGCCACATCAAACACATGGAAGAACTCGTTTCGCTCGAACTCCTTGAGCGAAAGAATGTCACGACCAGCAAAACTACGCATATGAACCTCCGATTAAATTATTTGATTTTGGACGTCAAAATTTCTCCAAATGCTGCCTCAAGCGTCCTTCTTTGGCCTGTTTATGCTCGCAGCGCCGCGGACGGCGGCAGGAGCACTATTTCTACGTATTTCCAATGCGTCTCACCACATGGAAATTGAAATATCCTGGGATGAAATAGCTTACTGTATAGTCCACGATCTTGCCCTCGGCGGTATAGAGCTGTGAAACAAATTGGAGCAGCACATCGCCGCGCTGGATCTCCAGCGCTTTGGCCACCTCGGCAGTTGCATTGGTGGCGCTGATGGCCGCCCGTGAGATGCGCAAGTCGTCGCCGCGCTCACGCATGAAGTCCAGCACCGAACCGCTGAAGCCCTGGGGCAGCGCCTCCAGCTTGATCACTTCCTCGGGCAGGGTATCGACCAGGTAGGCGACCGGACGCGTATCGGCGCGGATCACGCGTCGGATGCGCGTGAGCCGCGTCCCTTCAGGAACGCGCAGCCCCTCCGCTTGATCGGCCCCCGCTTCGATGGACTCGACATCCAGATCACTGACCGTTACCTGCAGCTTCAAACGCTGCGCCATGGTTTCGATGCTCTCCAACACCTCGAGTCCGGCATCGAGCACGGGCACCTTGCCCACCACGTAGGTGCCGGCCCCCTGGCGACGACGGATGAGGCCTTGCGTTTCAAAGGTGCGCATGGCCTCTCGCAATGTAGCCCGTGAGACACCCATCTGCTTCGCCAGCTCGGGTTCAGAGATCAAACGGTGACCAGCGGGAGTGTCCGCGATCAAGGCGGCCAGGTCGGCCTGCAAACGTTGAAAAGGAAAGTTAGCCATTAGCCCTCCAGGACAGGAACGAATTTGAATTGGGTCACATCCACCAAACCCTTGTCTGAAATGCGTAGCTCGGGGATGACCACCAGTGCGAGCAACGATAATTGCATGTTTGGATTGTTCAGCTTGCAGCCACAAGCACGAAAACCTTTCAGGATCGTTTCGGCTTTCTTCGCCACAACATTGGCTTTTTGGGTGGACATCAAGCCGCCGATCTTCAACTCGACTTTTCCGATGACCTTGCCGTTCTCGACGACTACCTGGCCTCCCCCGCTGCCTGCCAGGCTGTTACCGGCGGCAGCCATGGATTCTTCATCCGTGCCGACGATGATCATGTGATGACAATCATGTGCAACCGTGGAAGCGACCGCGCATTTACTTTTAAAGCCGAAGCCGCAGACAAGTCCCATGGTGATCCCGCCGGTGCCTTTGTGACGCTCGACCAGCGCGATCTTGGCGATATCGCGTTTTCCATCGGCCTTGATCTCGCCTTCGACGGGCACTATATCAAAAGTTAGATGCCGCGTGGGGGCTTGATTCTCGATCACGCCAATCACATTGGCTTTTACCTTTGAATCCGCTTCGTCTGCATGGCGCTTTACGCCACTCCGCTCAGCGCGAGAAGGGGAGAGGGGCTGGGGTGAGGGAACTTGCAATCGAAAATCATCCGCTTTCAATTTTCTTTTCAAATGAACCGATTTCGTTGCCCAGGCAGGATAAGTAAACTTCGGTAAAGAAACTTTCCACTCGCCTTTCTCTGCGATGACCTGTCCTTTGGCAATCACCAGTTCCGCTTTGAAACGATTTAAGTCTTTGACCAGAATGATATCCGCCCAGCGGCCGGGAGCGATCATGCCCATTTCCTTGCTGAGGCCAAAATGTTCGGCGGTGTTGATCGTCATCATCTGGATGGCTGTAACGGGATCCAGTCCCTGCGCGATGGCATGGCGCAGGACGCGGTCCATGTGTCCATCGTAGGAAATCGTTTGGGCGTGCGAGTCGTCAGTCACGAGCATGAAGCGCCGCGAGTCCAAACCGAGATGCGTAATCGCTCCGACTTGCGAAGCCACGTCATACCAGGAGGAGCCATAACGCAGCATGGCCTTCATGCCCTGGCGCACGCGCTCGACTGCATCTTCGAGATGCGTCCCTTCGTGATCATCTTCGGCGCCGCCCGCCACGTAACCATGAAAGGGAAGACCCAGATCGGGCGAAGCATAATGACCACCGATGGTTTTATTATGGGCGTGAGTAATGGACATCTCCTCGAGCATGTTCTTATCACCCATAAACACACCGGGAAAGTTCATCATCTCGCCAAGACCGATGATGCCGTCCCACTTCATCGCCTGCGCCACTTCCTTGGGACCGAGGCTGGCGCCGGGAGTTCTCAAAGCCGGGAGCGGAGGGAACGCAGGAGGGCATCTGCACCCAAACGTGGATGGGCTGCTTCTGGGCTTCATCCACCATCAGCTTGACGCCTTTGAGTCCAAAAACGTTGGCCATCTCATGCGGGTCTACGAACATGCCGGTCGTGCCGCGCACTGCCACGGCGCGCACAAATTCGGTGACCGTAACCATGCCCGATTTCAACGTGCATATGTCCATCCAGCAGGCCGGGCACCAGATAACGGCCTTTGGCATCGATTACCTTGGTTTTCTTTCCAATGGTGTGTGAGGCGTCTTCGCCTACATAGGCGATGCGCCCGTTTTTAACAGCGACATCTGAACCGTGGAGGATCTCACCCGATTGCACGCTGACCCATTTGCCATTTTTGATGACCAGGTCAGCAGGGAGGCGTCCCATGGCAACGTCAACCAGAGCATGAGTTAATTTTGTAGAGGCAGGCATGAATTCTCCATGATGGCTGTCCTGTTATTGTGTCAGAACAGCATAAGCCAGCAGACCAGAAATGACGATGAGCGGTAAAAGCAGCAGCCAGGCAAGCCAGCTTTTCTGGCGCGCCACTGCATAGGCAGAACCAAATTGGAACAACGGCAGCACAGCCGCGGGTGTGCGAAATCCGCTCAGATAATAAGTAAAAGGAAGGCACACCATTCCGGCTGCGATCAAGAGGGCCGGTTTCTTCAGCCACACGCCGACCACCGAAAGCAAAATGGAGGCGATGATCGCCGGCCAACCAAAGATGATTTGAACGAGGATTTCATTCATGGGCGATCTCATGCGCAGGGCACTTTCACTGTGCGGAAATCACATAGAACAACATTAAGACGGCCAGAAAAAATGGCACGGACACAATCCAGGCGATCATTTCGCGCCCGCGAAACATGGCGAAGCCGGCGGCGAAGAGGATCAAGGGCAGGAAGGCATTCAAACAGGCCGGGATGGCAAAGGCCGGCAATCCGCTCAGCGCCCAGGAGAACGGAAAGGCCAGGAGCGCCCCGGCCACCAGAAAGCGATACTCGCGTCGGGCCAGGCCCAGGATGGCCAGCACAACCGTCGCCAGGATGGCCGGCCAGCCAACGAAGATAGTGAGGATGAGATTAAGCATGGTTCTTTATTATCGCGTGGTCTCGATACGGCGGCGCTGGTCGAGTGTGCGAAGACGTATCGAATCCGCCGCCTACTCGACCAGCGGATTTATGAAAGTAATTTCTTCGCCGCGCGATTATGTTTCTCGATCAACTTGCCTTCGTCCACAGTGACCAACTGTCCTTCCTTGACCACAAACTTGCCGCCGACCACGGTGTGATCCACATTGACGGATTGACCGAACACGATGGCAGCCACGGGATCATGCATCCCGGCGAAACCGATGCGGGTGAGATTTACAGCAAAGAAGTCCGCACATTTACCGGCTTCGAGCGAACCGATATCCTTTCTTCCGAGAACGGCCGCGCCGCCGCGTGTACCGAGATACAAGGCTTCGCGGGCGGTCATCAATTTGCGGTTCGGGTCATCGGACAGAGAGAATCCCGTGATCCCTTCCTTGACACGCGTGCAGCAGCATGGCCTGGCGGACTTCGGCGAGTAGATGTGACCCGTCATTGGAGGCGGATCCGTCCACGCCCAGGCCCACGTTCACGCCTGCGGCGCGGTATTCCCTGATCGGCGCGATGCCGGAAGCAAGGCGCATGTTCGAGGACGGACAATGCGCCACGCCGCAATTGTGTTTCGCAAAGACTTGAATCTCTTCGCGATTGACCCAGATGGCATGCGCGAACCAGACATCCTCGCCCACCCAATCCACTTCCTGCATATACCGGACAGGGCGATGACCGAAGCGCTGCAAGCAGAATTGTTCTTCGTCTTCTGTTTCGGCCAAATGCGTATGCAGATGAACGCCATACTCGCGCGCCAGTTTGGCGGATTGTTTCATCAGGTCGCTGGTCACGCTGAAGGGCGAACAGGGCGCCAACACGATCTGGAGAAAGGCGCCGGGATGGGAGTCGTGATACCGTTCGATGAGGCGTTGGGAATCTTTCAGGATGGACTTTTCACTATCCACCACGGAATCAGGCGGCAGTCCGCCTTGTGAGGCGCCCAGGGACATCGAACCGCGCGACGCCTGCACACGCATCCCCATCTCCTGAGCGGCGGCGATCTCATCATCCAGCTTGGAGCCGTTGGGGAAGAGATAGAGATGATCCGAAGCAGTGGTGCAGCCCGAAAGCGCCAGTTCGGCGAGAGCGGTCTGTGTTGAGGTGAAGATATCTTCCGGCTGAAGCCGTGCCCAGATGGGATAAAGGGTCGTCAGCCAGTGGAAGAGGTTGGCATCCTGCGCGGCAGGGACGGCGCGCGTGAGGGTTTGGTAGAAGTGATGGTGCGTGTTGACCAAACCCGGCAGGAGTACGTGATCGGTGAGGTCGAGAACCTCATCGGCAGTAATTGGTAATTCGTCATTCGGCCCCACCTGCTCGATGAAGCCGTCGCGAATAAAAAGACCACCATCGGGAAATTCCCGTTGATGGTCATCCATGGTGACGACGTGGGCGTGTTTGACGAGAAGAGTTGTCATGTGCGTGGCCAGGAACCAGTCTTTCTTAATCGGTCTAGTTGTCTGACAACTCTAGTGTAGCAAAAAAAAGGGCGGATGTCAACGAGGATTATCTCTCACTTTACTTTCCGCTAAATGATCGAGCGAATTAAGGGGCAATGGGCCCGCGAACATCGTAAGCTTGTTTTTGCGAAAAACATCCGCAAACCATGAGGTGAGCCCATTACCGCCATCGATCATACCATGAACGCTTTGATTGCCTTGACCTGCGATCTGCCGGTTGGCACGAATTTGGCACTTTTACAATTTTTCTGGATGCTGGTCAGCGGGGCTTTGTTGCCGCAGCGCGGTGCGCTCTTTCCTGCGCTCCAAGCGACGGGTCTGTCAACGGAGGCCACCCGGCGAGCCTGGGCTGCTTTTCGGAAAGGCGTGTGGCAAACCGCCGTGCTCCTGCGGTTGTGGCAGGCCCAGATCGAAGGCTTACCTGGTTGGCAGGTACATCGTCATGAAGGCTATCGCGCGATCACAGTAGATGTGACGGCCTTCTGGCGACCGGCTTTACGCAACTGTCCGAGCAAACACTATCATCCGGCCGCCAATCGAGCGCTGCCTGCGGTGATTTTCGGAGTAATCGGAGTCGTCGGACAAATTGGCGGACAACGTTTGGCGTGTCCCCTAGCCTTCGAGCGGGTCCAGCCCAAAGACAGCCGGGAAAGCCGCTTGTGGCAGGATTTGTTGCAGTGGGTCAAGCGCCATCTGGCGGCCGATGAGGTGGCTGTGATGGATGCGGGGGTCAAACTGGCCGAGGTGCAGGCAGCCGGGGTCGAGCGCTATGTGCTGCGTTTGGCGACAAACTTCACCGCCCGTCGCAATGTTCCAGCGCCCTACACGGGCCAGGGACGCATCCCGGTCTACGGGGAGCGCATTCGCCCGCTGGCGCGCAAGTACAAAGGCAAGACGATTGCGACCAGTAGCCCGGATCGGGTCGAAACCTGGACAGACAATGGCGTCACGCTGCAGCCTGACATCTGGGTAGAGGTGATCCTGCCAGGGATTATCCCAGGCCAGCATGCCAAACCATTCCGGGTGTATGCCATCCATGACCCGGCCTATGCCACACCCTGGCTTCTGGCAACGCCGCTCAACTTGAAAGCCGCCACCGTCAAAGCCATGTATCACGATCGTTGGCCGGTGGAGCAGATCCCGCTGGCGGCCAAACAAATGGTGGGGACCCACCGCCAGTTTGTCCACGCCGAGCAAAGTATCCAGCGTCTCCCCGAACTGGCCTTATTGGCCGGTTCCATCTTGAGCTACCTGGCCGCCACTTCTCCGCTGGCGCCGACTGGTTTCTGGGATCGCCAGCCCAAACGCACTCCCGGACGCTTCCGCCGCATGCTCATGGGCAAGCCATTTCCACAAAGTTATCCCTTGGCCTGAGCAACTTCGCAAAAAGAACTCCTTGACCAACCATTTGCCCAAGGGTATGCTGGCTCACAGACGAAAAATGGCGGCTTCCCCGCAATCTGCAGCCGTCTGAAGCAAAAAAAAACTCATTTGCTAAGGTTCGATTTGCCCGGGATATCTTTCCGGCTGTTTCGTCATCCGCCTTTAGCGGAAACTAAAGATATAGACACATTACGAAACGATGTGTTTGATTGTCCGGGGGAATGGAGGATGTTCCATTAGCAACATCCATTAACTGCCGAGCCCATTTATCATAAATAGCTCGATTTAGTAGAGAGGAATAACCATATGAATAAGCGCGAATTTGTCCAGACTCTGATGGATTACATCCAGAAGGGTGATTTTGACAACGCCAGATCCTCGCTTGCCGATGATTTTAAATTTAGTGGCCCCATCCCCACTCCTATCAATGTCGAAGAATGGCTCAGAATGAGCGCCAGTCTGAGGACTGCCTTCCCTGACCTGCAATACAATTTCAGGATTGTCGGTGAGGAAAACGATGCTGTAAGACTTACTTCACAATTGAGTGGGACCCACCGCGGTCCATTTGATTTGACGCTCATGAATCTGGGCGTGATCCCAGCCACGAACAAAGCCTTCCACGTTGGGCTTGAGAACGCAAACGTGACCGTCCGCGACAACAAGATCATTTCCTGGGCTGTGGAGCCAACCAAGGGCGCAGGCGCAATGGCGATCCTTGAGCAACTCCGTGTCGAAACCCCGACCATGGAATCTGCATAGGTTTATTTGTGCGTAAAGCCAACCGCGCCACACGGCGGGGTTTTGGTTTGACATCAGATTGCCAGGAATAGTCCGTAAAAAATCGTATAATCTCCATAGGCATTTCATTGGTTGTCCGCGAGCGAGATGGGGTGTACCATGATTTGGGAACTTCTCGTAAGGAATAGACTGAGTGCGTCCAGTCCATGGCTATCGGTGATGAGTGAGGATTGGCGTATGTCAACCAGGAGATTCTACAATGACTGTCTGGCGATTGATCGGGATCATCTTCATATTCTTTTGCACTACAATTGCCTGGGCCATCCTCGGCGCGAGCATCACGGTGCGAACGGATTCGGGCTACGCTCAACTCAACCAGCAGGTCGAGGGTCTCTGGGGGTCAGAACACTACCAAAAGGCTCCAACCGTTACACTGAAAACGGTCCAAAAGGATGGGGATAAAGAGAAGGAAGTCATTACGCCCGTCGAACTGGAATCCAGCAACATTCAGGTGGAGCTCCGGTTACAACAGCGCCGAAAAGGGCTGCTGTGGTATTCCACATATGATGTGGATTTCGACGCAGCTTACACGTTCAAGAATCCGCTTGCCCAGCGCGCAGAAGCAACCGTAGTCTTCTTCTTCCCGGCCTCCGCCTCGATCTATGATGCCTTTGAATTCCGCGTGGACGAATTGGAAATCACGCCCAATGAAAACAACGGTGATGAAGGGATTGAGGCGGTGGTCGAGGTTCCGCCCGGAGGCGAAGTACCGATCCAGGTAACTTACAAGTCACGCGGTCTGGATCGCTGGCAATATAGTTTCTCGGATGGTATCACCACCGTCAAGAATTTTTCACTAAAGGCCGTTACTGATTTCACTGAATACGACTTCCCGCCTCAGACAATCTCCCCCTCTACGAAGACCTCGACACAAAACGGCTGGATGCTGGAGTGGACATTCAATAACCTGGTTTCTGATTTCGATATTGGCATACAGATGCCCAGCAAACTAAACCCGGGTCCGCTCGCCAGCCGGATGAGTTACTTTGCACCGGTTTCGTTGCTATTCTTTTTCACTACCCTGATCGTGTTGGGAGCGGTAACGGACCGGAATTTGCACCCAATGCACTATTTCTTTCTGGGAGCCAGTTTCTTTTCGTTCCACATTCTATTTGCCTATCTGGTGGATCATCTGTTACTGGAGCTTTCCTTCATTATCGCGGCGCTTGTATCGCTGGCGCTCGTTGTCACCTATTTATATCGGGTGGCTGGCGGTCGCTTTGCCGTTTGGGCGGGCGTTGCACAACTGGTATTCCTGGTGCTATTCTCATATGCCTTTTTCTTTGAAGGCTATACCGGTCTGGTTATCACCATCGGTGCTGTCCTGACTCTGGCCATCATGATGCAACTCACTGCAAAAGTGGATTGGACCGAAGTTTTCCGCAAAAAGGAGCCGGAGAGCCAGGCAGCAGATTGAACTGCCCCGAACTTCGAGGCGTTTATCCTATACCCTACAAGGCAGGATCTTGATTTGACTTCGCCTCGACTTCGCACGGTCTCGATACGCTTCGTTAGTCCAACAGTGCCGCCCGCGCGACGAGGAGAGGTTGCTCAGTGTTTGCAAAGTCGCAAGACAAACTGGTCTCTGCCGCTCGTGAGGCGCGGAAGCAGATCGCCGAAGGAAAGTCTGCCTGAATTGCTTTTGTCGGTCAGTCCACGGGCTTGGGCCTTGAGCACGGGGATTTATTCCCGTGCGGATCAGGTTCAGTTTATAAAAGCCTTTCATCTTTATCGTCAACATTCGAATAACAGATATACTCTGACACGCCCCATCCATCTATTCATCGGGTGGGAGCACTCTCCACAAACGGGGGAACACCAAAACAGATCGATCCAAAAGCATATAGAAAACTTAAGGGGAGGATATAGGCAGCTTATGGGCAGCATATAGGAAATCCTTACCCTCCCTGAACCCACATAAGACCTTCCCCCTGGCATTCCCTGGGATATCCAAGGGTGTAGCAGGGCCCAACAGGAGCGCTATATTAGGCGTGGACGAAAGCGGACTAACCCGCATAATGCTTCGCGAAGTTCTGCCCCAGTCCGAAGGCGGTGCATCGAGCTTGCCGCAATGGCTTACATGTTCTGAGCGGTGGCTTCCGCCCGCGTGTCAAAAACCCTTTACAGACTTTTGGCACACCGGAAGTCAGCTAAATCAAACAGAAATCATCCAAATCACATTACAATCGCTTTGAGAGTTAGAAATCCTCGAGGAGCAAGCCATGGAGCGAAAAACACAGAAAGGATATCTGGTGCTGGCGGATATTTCCGGCTATACCTCCTTTGTCCCGCAGACGGAGATCGAACACGCCGACATCGCGCTCTCCTACCTGCTCGAAACCATCGTGGAGAGTTCTGGGCGGCTGCCTGACCATCTCCAAACTGGAGGGCGACGCGGTCTTTTGTTACTGCGAGGCGGACCAATTACCCGCAGGCAAATCCCTACTGGAACTCATCGATCTCACCTATCGGGCTTTTCGGAATAAAGCGCAGGATTTATTCGCCATGTCCACCTGTCCATGCAAAGCCTGCCAGGCAATTCCCACGCTCGATCTGAAATTCATGGTCCATCACGGCGACTTCATCATCCAGCAAGTGGCGGGCATCAAAGATTTGCTGGGCACCGACGTCAATCTCATCCACCGGCTGGCGAAGAACCATGTCTCCGAGTTCGACCGGCTGGCGGGGCTACGCACTGTTCACCCAGCAAGGATTAGAACACTTGCAAACGGATAAAGCGACTTTCCGCACGCAGACGGAATCCTATGAATATCTGGGGGAGGTGGAAACCTACGTGCTGGATTTGCACGTCCGTTACGATGAAATGAAAGCCGCATAAATCAGCAGGTGTCCTCGTGACGCTTCCTTCCTACGACGTGGCAGTGATCGGCGCGGGACCGGCCGGATCAGCCGCCGCATATTTTCTCGCCCGCGGCGGCTTGCACGTTATCCTGCTCGACAAATTCGATTTCCCCCGAGACAAAACCTGCGGCGACGGACTGACGCCGCGTGCCTTATCCGTGCTCGATGATATGAAGCTCCTGCCGCGAGTGGAAGAGCAAGCCTTCCGCTGTTCAGGAGTCACCGTCCGCAACTCGGATGAGGTCACCTACCGGCTCGACTTTGCGCGACCGAACATGTCTCATCCCCATATCTTGATCCTGCCTCGCCTGATGTTGGATGACATGTTGTTGAGGCATGCCATCAACGCGGGGGCGAAGTTCGTTCCACATGCCAAAGTCGAGCACCTCAGCGAAGAAACGAATAGCGCTGTATCCCTTCAACTCGAGAACGGCCAAAACATTCAGAGTCAGTTGGTCGTCATCGCCACCGGTGCGAACACGGCCCTGCTCAAGAAGATTGGCCTGTTGAAGCAGGCTCCGCCTCCCAACCTGGCAGCACGCGCTTACTTCGAAAACGTGGAAGGGCTGGATGATTTCGATCTTGTTATTCTTCGATGGCATCCAACGTCCCGGTTATGGCTGGATCTTTCCCACCTCCTCAGATAGCGCCAACATCGGCTGCGGCGTCTTCTTCGATAGCCAAACGCCTCAAACCACGCAATTGCGGAATCTCATCGAAAATCATCCACATCTTCGGCGCATTCTGAAGCACGCCCGCCAAGTGGGACCGATCAAGGGCCACCCCTTGCGCACCGACTTTTCAGCGGCCTTGAGTGGCCGAGGCAGAATCATGGTGATAGGAGAAGCAGCCGGGCTGGTCAACCCGATCACCGGCGAGGGTATCGATTACGCGCTCGAATTTGCCGGACTGGCGGCTAATGCCGTCCTTCATAATTACAACAGGAATTTGGATATAGATAAGATTCAAAGAGACTATCGCCGTGCATTGAACGCAAAGTTTTATTTCCTGTTTGCGCTAAGTCATCTGATCCAACGCGTGTATTTACGTGATGGCATGCTTGATCGGGCCTTGCAGCGCATCGGAGGGAGGCCACACCTCCAACGCCTCGTGGTGGACGCTTGTTACGGGGTGGCAAATCCCCTCTCCGCTTTTACGCCGCGTACTCTTTGGGATTTGCTAGTGCCGTAGAAAGTATAGATGCCAAAACATCCAAATTTGAAATATACATTCACCTATGTTATAAGTTATGCATGCATGGGGCCAGGACGGTTGCATCCATACTTCTCTGTCATTGCGTTTTCATCTCTATCTCTACCCACTAAGAACCATCTTTGATTAACTATTCATCGGAAGGGGCTTACAGGTCAAAATTATTCACGAAAGGAGAATCATGATTGAATTCGAGAATACGGTTCAAATCAAACGACCGATCGGTGAGGTCTTCACATTTCTCTCCAATTTGGCGAACCTGCCGAAATGGAACTATTTTGTCACGCGAGTAACAAAAGTATCGGAGGGACCGGCTGGCATCGGCACTACCTATCATCAGATTCGAAAAATGACCAACAAATGCTAAAAGTTGTTGATTTCAAGCCACAACATAAGATCAACGTCACCACCATCTCTGAATCATTTCCGCAGCTTGATATGGATCTAACTTTACAGGAAAGGGGCACCTAGACTCTGGTAATCGATCGCTGGAGGTTGGAGAGCGGAAAGCCAGCCTTGCTGGAGAAATTAGCGGCCGGTAATGTGAAATCTGCCGTGCGGGAAAACCTGTCCAAATTAAAAGAGTTAATGGAAAAAGGAAAGGTGATCCTTCAAGATGGCCGGCGGTCCCACATACCCTGATTTTCCGACGTAGTTTTGATCTCTCCCGGAACAGACCTCAACTATAATTCGGCCATTGATCCCCACACGGGAGAATGTTATGTTCAACGTCAAAGAAGCCTCCTGGAAACTCATCCTCGTCCTGTTGGTCGTCGATATCCTGATGGTATCGCTCGTCAATCTGGTGTTGTTTCCCAGTCCGTTCTTCGTGCCCGTTGAGCGGGCCACCGGCGGCCTGATCGATGCCACGCTGCAAGCCAACCTGCTGAACATTCTAATTTTTAGCCTGATCGTCTTTGGCTGGGGAAAGCTTCGTCCCAAAGATGTAGCTCTGGATTGGAGCAAACTGGGACAGGCGCTATTACTGACCACACTGCTATGGACTGTGACCCAGGCAATCATCCTGCTCATCAACTGGATCAACGGCGATATCCATCTCGATCCCCTGTGGAATGAACGCGGCGTGACCACGGTACTCGGCGCATTGATCGCACAACTATTGGGCAACGCCCTTTTCGAAGAGATGCAATACCGCGGCTTCTACCTGAGTCAGTTTTATCTCAAACTCAAAACAGGGAATGAAAAGTGGCGCTTGAGGTGGGCCGTCCTGGCCATGCTGGTGCTGTTTATGTTCTCACACATTCCCAACCGCATTTTTTCAGGATATACACTGGCCGACATTCCGGCGGATTTTGCGCTGCTCTTCACCTGGGGATTGTTCTTCACCATTACTTATTTGGTTTCAGGAAATCTCTTCCTGGCCGTTGGTGTGCATGCACTATTGAACCGACCCACCATGATCATGGAGGCCACCTTCCCGGCAGGCGTACTCGTTGCACTACTGACCATTCCCCTGCTGATCGTACTTTGGCGGCAAAAACGAAACGCAAGTCATTACTAATAACGGAAAGGATGGACTTATGTCCCGCGCTCGATTATGGAATCGATGCACTGCCTGTGGTCCGCAATTTGGCCCTGGGGAGCATTGCGCTTGTGATCTTTGGAATCCTGGTCTTTCGATATATCTCGGAACCGCGTTGGCCCAAGTATATCCTCGGCTATTGGGGTCTCTTTGCGGGGGCAGCATGCTGCTCACTTCCCTGCTGATGATCTGGAGCAGTAAAGTGGGCAAGCTTCGCCAACGCCAAAACTTGATCGAGTCGTTACAACTCACAGGAAATGAAACTGTTTTAGATGTTGGCTGCAGGCGCGGTCTACTGCTCAATGAAGCCGCCAAACATCTTCCCGACGGAAAAGCCATCGGCGTCGATCTGTGGCAAACAGTGGATCGATCCGGAAACAAACCCGAGGTCACGCTGGAGAATGCGCGAGCAGAAGGAGTCACCGATCGCGTGGAGATCAAGACCGGCGATATGCGCCAATTGCCTTTGCTGGATGATTTGATCGATGCGGTGATCGCAAGTTTGTCCATTCATAATATTACTGATAAAGAAGGACGTGCCAAAGCCATACAGGAAATCCATCGTGTGCTAAAACCCGGTGGACAGATCGCCCTGCTGGACTGCATGGCGACCGAAGAATATCTCGATTCTCTTCAAGCCCTAGGCTGGGAGGCGATCCAGAAGTCGGGTCCAAGCTTTTGGATGTTCCCGCCGGTACGCGTGGTACGCGGCAGGAAGCCTGTCTCATCATAGAACGGATGACTTAAGTCATTGGTTCTTTTGCATGAACCCCGCCCCACCGCGTGGGTTTTTCATTTGCCACCACACTTCCGGCCTTCCAGCTATAATGAATTGATCATCGCAGCCCATTCTTTATTATGAAAGAAATAACCTATGGAACAGAATTTGCAAGCTCAATTTGCCGAAATCGATCTTCTTACGGGGTGTCAGAATCTGGTCAGTTTCGCGAAAGGCATCCAAAATAATTTTGGTCACGAGACGTTAAGTCCGATAACCCTGATCGGGATCGATGTCTATCAGCTCAAGCGCGTCAATCGTCTGCATGGCTATGCACGCGGAGATCAACTACTCCGCTGGCTGGGCATTGCCCTGCGTGATGAGATCGATAACAGGGTCTATCGCATTGGCGGAGAAGCCTTTGTCGTTATCGTCAAGGAGGGCTCAACCAGGGAGCATGACAGCCGGGCGCGTAATCTTTTCGAGCGTCTGAATGACCAGGCTCAGCAGCTTAGCATGGAAATACCGGTCGTTACCATGGCAGTCATTCATTTTGCGGTGGGCAGCCCATTGAGCACTCCCCTGGTATGGAAAAACCTGAATGACTGGATGGAACTGATCGACGGAAAAGAGCCCTTCAAAATTTTCGATGCGAAACCGCTGCCAGACAATCAGGAAATGATCCGGGCCATTGAATTAATGGCCGAGCGTATCCTTTCCCTCGGCTATATGTTGAATGTCACTTTCAGGGTGGCCTATACTGATCCGGTCGGCAATCTACCGAATATGATCGCCACCCAGCGTACGCTCGATCTGACGCTGGCAGAAACAAACGCAAAGCAGGGATACTTCAGCCTGTGCCTGATCGATGGCGATGATCTTAAACGCTATAACACCATCAGCTACGCCGCAGGTGACAAACTGATCGGTCAAATTGGCTCCGTCCTGCTGGAAGTGATCCGTCCAGGTGATTTCGTCGGCCGCTGGCGCTTTGGAGATGAATTTATTCTGCTCCTGCCTCAAACAAAGATTGAAGAGGCGGTCAATGCAGCCGACAGAGTCCGCGCGGCCATACAAGAAACCTCCACAGCCTGGATGTTTCCGGTCACGGTGTCGGTCGGAGTGGTGGAATATCCCTTGCATGGCAGCACAGTCGATGAACTGATAAACAATGCTGAAGAAGCATTGAAAAATGCAAAAGCAGCGGGAAAAAACAAGACGATTGCGGCTCAACCAACGGGCGAATAATTTTCGCCGCGCAGGGGAAGTCTTAAGCATCAAAACTCACCTCTTGTAATCCCATCACTTCGGTCGTATAGTATTTGACTAACGTTCATGATTGAACCCGCGAGAAGCTGAATAAGAATATATCAGGTGAAAATGTTCTCGCGCAATCCACTTTACTGGTAAAGGAGTTAAACGTATGGATCCAAAAGCAACCGTGCAGGCCCTCTTCGATGCTGTGCAAGCGGGCGACTTCGCAAAAGCCCAATCCTTTCTCACAGATGATTTTCAATTCAGCGGGCCCGTGCCGGAACCGATCAGTGGGCCGGCCTGGCTGGGCATGAGCGCCAGTTTGAAAGCCGCCTTCCCGGACCTTGACTATCAGTTCAAGGTGGAAGGTGCGGACGGTAATACAGTGAGCATCTCGGCCCAACTCAAGGGCACACATACAGGAAACCTCGACCTGACCGCAATGGGCATGCCTGTCATCCCGCCGACAAACAAGTCCTTTGCCGCCGCGCACGAACATGGAAAGGCAGTCGTGCAGGATGGCAAAGTCAAAACCTGGGCCGTGGAGCAAACCGAAGGCGCGGGCTTGATGGCGATCCTGGGCCAGCTTGGCATCCAACCACCAGCCATGTAAATTCCTTCCCATTTATTTATGAAAACCTCATCGTAATGATGGGGTTTTTGATTCCAACAAGAGCTGACCTTCTTTTCAAAAAAGATATTCTTTGTAACTGGAACCTATCTTATGCCGTCTTGTACACGCAAATTTGTGATCCCTGGTATTTGCTTCAGAGCATTTTCCGCCAACGCAGCTCGCGAAACTGTTGGTCTGACCAAGAATTTCCACCATCCTACACAAAGGATTACAGATCATGGAAGCCATTCAAACCGTTCTCCTGAAAGAAGCCCTCGTTACTGCCTTGCGTACCAACATGTGTGACTTCTTCCGCCACATCAGCCGCAGCAATCCCAGGGAACATTTCGAAGACGAACATTTCACCCGCTGGTATACGCCGTTTCCCCATCTCTGGTTTAGTGGCGTCCTTGCCTCAGACCTGCCCACCAGCAATGCACGTTCCTTCATCTCGGAAACCATCGGATATTTTCATAACAAAGGGGTGGACACTTTTACCTGGTGGACCGCACCGCATTTAAATCCTTCCGATTGGGAATCCGTTTTATCCAAACATAATTTTGGCTTTTACAGGAATATATCTGGCCTGGCGATGGACTTGCACGAATTGAACGAATCCACGCAGCCAGAGGATGCCCTTGAAATCCGCGTCGTGGAAGATGAAGAGTCGCTGCGCAGTTGGGTAAAGGTATTGGTCAAATGCTATGACCTGGCGCCAGATCAAGAACCTCTCACCTTTGATGTGTGGATGAAGCTGGGACTCGACTTTCCTCTGCGCAATTATCTGGGATATTACGATGGCGAACCGGTTTCCGCCTCCAGTCTCTTTATGGGTCGAGATGCAGCCGGCGTCTATGGCATATCCACGCTGCCGCGGGCGCGCGGCAAAGGCTTCGGTTCCGCGCTCACGCTCCGGCCTTTGCTGGACGCGTGTGAAATGGGTTATCGCATCGGAGTCGTACCACCGTCTGAGATAGTTCCCACGATTTCCAGACAATTGCCGAACAGTCATCTATGTCAGGTGGAGAATTATTATCTGATCATCATGTAGAAATACCACAAGTAGGATATTTCGCAGAGCGGGAGACCTAGTGTCTCCCGCTCTGCGTATGCAGGTAAAGAGAGGTCTGCGCTCCAACTTAGGTAGGGTTATTTGTCTCTGAAAATATCCCTTATAATGGAGTCGCGAGGTGGAAAGCCCATGCCAAACCCACACCAAATCGCCGTTGAAGTCGATCATCTCCATAAAGTCTTTTATTCCATACAAGGCTTTTGGCGGCAGAAGCGCCATCCCATCACGGCGGTCGAAGATATTTCCTTCTCCATTCGTCAAGGAGAATTGTTCGGTATGGTGGGTCCGAACGGCGCCGGGAAAACAACCACGGTCAAGATGCTTTCGACTCTGCTGCTGCCTACCAGCGGAACAGCGCGCATTTTCGGAATGGACATTCAGAAGGATACGAATCAGATCCGACCGAAAATTGGTTTCACCTTCGGCGGCAACAAGGGACTCTACAGCCGCCTCAGCGCCCTGGATAACCTGAAGTATTTCGCCGAGTTATACAAACTCGAACCGCAGCGAATCTCGGGTCGAATCAAGGAACTGCTCGAGGTGGTCGGATTGACCGGCCGCGAACATGACCGCGTGGAGACTTACTCCAGCGGGATGCAGCAACGCCTGCACCTGGCGCGCGCCATGCTGCACAACCCACCACTGATCTTTCTCGACGAACCAACGGTCGGCATCGACCCGGTCGGGTCGCGCGAGATCCGGCAACTGGTCAAGGAGTTGGTGAAGCAGGGCACGACCATCCTGTTGACCACCCATTACATGTACGAAGCCGAGGAGTTATGTGACCGGATCGCCGTGGTCAATCGCGGTCAGATCATCGCGCTGGATACACCGGTCGGACTGAAGCGCCGTTCCTCCGGCGATAGTGTCGTGGTCATTCAAACGCCAGGCGATCCCTTGCTGCTTGAGGAGAAACTGCGGTATCTGGACCTGGCCGGGACCGATATCCATCGCAACGGGGAGACCATCTCCCTGCATACGAAGAAGCCTTCCCCTGTGTTGAACGCGCTGGCGCCACTGCTGGAACGCAATATCATTACAAACATCGAAGTCCGCAATGCAACCCTGGAGGATGTCTATGTCCAGATCATCAAAGAGACCGAGGCCTAGTCCGCGTGGATTCATCTGGCAACAGATGAACATCCAATTCCGTATGCGGGCCTTGTCGCTCTTTTCTTTTGGTTTGTTGGTTTTTCAGCCGGGGGTCTTCAGTGCAGTGGGCTATCTCTTGGCACGCATGGCCGGTAAATCCACGCCGGACCTGATCCATGTGATCATCGGCGGCGGCATCATGGGTTTGTGGAGTAGTCTGGTATTCACCTCTTTTTATGACATCAGCAACGACCGCCGCGAGGGCACACTGGAGTTGATCGTTGGCAGTCCCACCTCCTTTACCACCGTGCTGGCAGTCAAGACGATGACCAACGTGTTGACCGGCTCCATCTCGATGCTGCTTTCATTTGTGGCAGCCAAATTATTCTTCAATTTCTCGATTCCCGTATATAACCTGCCCTCTTATCCTGATTTCGTTGTTGATCCTTTTTTTCGGCTTCTGGAGCATGGGACTCTTTCTGGCACATTTTCGCGTCTGGTCACGCGTCACCGGGATGTTCATCAATTATCTTGAATTACCCATATCCATCCTGGCCGCCTTCATGTTCCCCATCGAATACCTGCCACGCTCGGTTCTTTGGCTATCGGATAGTATTCCAGTCCGCTGGGGTGTGACTGGATTGAATTCCTCCTTTCAGGCACAGTTAGGCTTTGCAGCCATTTGGCCCTCCTGGGCTACAGCGCTGGCGGTCTCTTTCGCCTATCTGGTGGTTACCTATCTACTGTCCAAACGCGTCCACGATATGATCCGCGTCAGCGGGGAATTGAGTTCAGTATGATCAAAGAACTGTATCGCAATCTGCGTTTGTATTTTGCCAGTGCATGGTATTCCTATCGTGCCTTGTACACCTGGCAAAGTTTTCTGCCTTATGTTTCGGTCAAGATTGCATTTCCGCTGGCGCAAATGCTGCTCTTTCTTTTTATGGGACGATTGGCTGGTTTGCAGGATCCGCTGTATATCGTGATTGGGAATATCCTGTTGTTGCCCGCCACAAATGGTGTCTCGGGCGTCTCCATGACCATAAGCGGCGAACGGGATTTCAGGACACTCCCCTACTTGATCGCCAGCCCGGCGCCGCGCGGACCACTCTTTCTTGGCCGCTCAGTGGTTCATATTATTGACGGATTGCTCTCCACGCTCATGGCTTTACTGCTCGGCGCGTTCTTCTTTCACGTAGACCTGAGCAAGGCTAATTTGCCTATAACGGTCCTATGCATTCTGCTCCTTTGCTTCACCTCCAGCGGCATGGGCTTGATCCTCGGCAGTTTATCCCTGCGGACACGCGAAGCCTGGACGATCACGTCCATGGTGGTCATGGCGTTGTACATCTTCAGCGGGGTCAATTTTCCTGTCGAAGTATTGCCCCACGCGCTGCAAGCCATCTCTTATAGCCTGCCGCTTACGCACGGGATTCAGGCCGCGCGACTGGCGATGAACGGCGCCGGCTGGGAAGCCGTCCGATCGCTTTTCATGAGCGAATTGCTGGTTGGCCTGATCTACATGGGCATCGGCTATCTAATTTTCATCTGGTTCGAAAAATTAAGTCTGGTGGACGGACAAATCGAAGCCATGTGATCGCTCTATAAAGGTAAATGTTAGGCTTTTGAAACACCCCCAAAGGTTTGGCACACCCCTCGTGGTTAACTATGTTCCGTTGCATTCAATGTCAGTTTGCTTTTTTCAAGCAGCAGGCTGATCTCAACGGCGGCTTCATCTACTGTAATTCCTTCCACCGCAGCCCATTCCTGGCTGAGCACATCCTGCGTGCTGCGTAGAAAAGCGCCAATGGTCCCGTTAATCGGCTTGTGTGCGCAATAGGCAGATAGATCGCGGACCACTTCACAGTGAGCCGCGATCGTTCCCTCTTTAAACGAACTGACAGATCAGATTGCCGTAAACGCGAATCCTCCGCAAGAGGCGAGGGGCGTGAAGCCAGAATTCGACGACAGCGTGCAATCTCACTTCTTGCCGCTAATTTTCGCAACCCAAATGTTGGCAGATCTAATGGTACCCACAGAGTACTTCCGGGAATGGAAATCTCATAATACCGGTGTATGACGCCCGGTTCAAACTCTCTCTCCTCCAATTTGACCACGTGGCCGACCCCGTACTGAGGATGGACAACCTGGTCACCAATCTTGAACATTGCGAGGCAACCGCTAATAACGGCGCCGATTGTTGGATCCACCACCACGCTTCTGGCCAAAGCCACCGCGCTCCTCACGTGGACGGGCGACATTTACGGTCAGTTGGCGCTCATCCAGCGTATAACCGTTGAACATACTGATTGCCTTTTGCACCTCACTTGGTGAACCCATCTCTACAAAGGCGAAGCCTTTGGAACGTTGCGTCCCGGGCTCTTTGATCAAAGCCACAGAGGTCACACTCCCAGCCTGCATAAAAAGCTCACGGAGGCTTTGTTCAGTGGTTTCGTAAGACAGATTGCCAACATACAATTTTGCTTCCATACCGAACTCCTTTACAGCCGTGGGTGATTAAGACAAAAGCCGCCAACCCAATAAGGGTTGACGGCAACAAAAGCACACTCGACCTTTTATAAGATAATTTGATTATATCACACCTGATAAATTATCCCTCGCGCTGAAATGTGGTACACTGAACTGAACAGTTGAGCGATTAATAACTGGATTTGTGTGGTGTATCAGCCGCCGACCCTGTTATGGGCTGGCGGTTCTTTCGTTAACCGGTGGGACCGGAGAAAGCAGTAGCAATGGAAGTCAAAGTATACGTAGGGAATTTATCCAAATCCACCTCACAGGAGGCATTGAATACCCTGTTCACAAAGGCTGGAGAGGTTACGTTGGTCAATGTTATTACCGATCGAAAAAGTGGCGAGTCCAAGGGTTTTGCCTTTGTCACCATGAGTGCACAAAGCGAAGCCGATAAGGCCGTCAGTATGTTTAATACTTATTCTCTGGACGATCATCAATTAAAGGTGGACCTGGCCAGGCCGAGGGAACAGCGCGGATTCGATACGATCAATTGAGGTGGGGAATGTGATGATTAGCTTCGATTTACATACGCAAATCTATCGTCCTCTGAAGCATGTATTTAATTTCGTGACCACCCCTGAGAACGATTTTCAATGGCAGTACGGAACGCTGGCATCAACTCAGATATCCGAGGGCGAGATGGGGATAGGAACACTCTTTCGCACCCTGGGTCACTTTATGGGAGAGCGGATCGAGAGTGTTTATGAAGTTACAGAATTCGAGCCAAACAAAAAATTTGGCTTTAAGTCGCGATCCGGACCGGTTGATTTATATACATTGTTTACATTCGAGATGACGGGAAGCAGTACGAGAGTTAATGTAACGACTCAGGCGAATCCAGGAGAACTTTTCAAAACGAATGAGGTCATCGTTGAGAAAAAGGTTAAGAAACAATTCAAGGAAAACCTCGCGATCTTAAAGAATCTTCTGGAATCGCATCAGGTTGTTAATTCTTGAATTTGGGTCCCATTTTCCGGACGCCAGGGGGTGCTCTGCCAGCTATTCTTGAATGGCTAACCTTCTCCACCTATCCATCTATCGTACGGGTATAAAAGGAGCCAGCATGATTACAACAACTCGTACAACCCGCGCTTGTACGCTGGAAACCCTGGACGGGAATTTGAAGGCTGCGATACGCGGCCATGGGACAAAATATGGATTAAATGATATTGAATCCGATATTTTAATGTGCTGTGAGACCATCTCCATCCGTGAGAATAGAGGACTGTTCGGGGGAACCAAGACCACTTTGTCTGCCGTCTATGTAACTCCAAAATGGCTGGTATGGGCGGATAGCACGGATCGAAACGATGCGGGAGTCGGTACGGCTCAACTGAAAGACATTGACGTGCGTGATTACCAGACGACCGCCAGCTACGCCATCAGTCCAGACCAGGGACTCAACATTACCGGACGCTATACCAACAGAAACAAAACCGGGATCACATTCATCGTGCTCAACTCCGCACAGGAGGGGCAAAAATTTCGTCAAGTGCTGGAAGGCGCCCGCCACAAGGTAATCAAGAGATAAAAGCTGCACGCTGGTTCGACAATTTTTTTGTATCAGCTAACGCGCCTTCATCGACCATAAAAATTTCGGGGGGATTTTGTAGAAATTGAGAGTCTTTTTGTAGACTCTGACAGTTCCCGCTTCGTATGCTGGAGGAAATCTCGAAGGAGGTACTGTGATGAAAACGATATCCTTTTTTCTGGCATTGATCAATTCGTTATTGGCTGGCCTGCTCATCGCAGCCAGTCTTCTGGGCAGTGAGATTTATCAAGCTGTGGCTTGGTGGCTGCTTATCAAAGTATCCGCCGCTGCCTCTGTGATCCTGGTCGGTATCCTCACCTGGTTGGGAAACACGCGGAGTATCAGCCCAAGCCTGATGTCCTTGTGCAGTTTGTTCCTGGTAGCTCTGGGGACCGCAGCCACCGTGTGGACTCTTCACCTGGCATTAGTCACGGGTGACATCGAGTTCCATATGGTCATCTACGGAGGCAGTTTGATCGTGCAGGGCATGGCCTCACTGCTCGGGTTCGCCGGTGATGCTCGGGATCTCTCGGTGTAATTTTTTGGTACTTACCTTGACAGCCTTGTGAGCCATTGGTAAACTCAGACCGAAATTCATTTCTAAAGAAAGGAGACGCGTTGTTTTATGTCTAAATTAGCATCGGTGCTCGTTCGCGAACAATCCCATGGGCGCGTCTCTGCATAGCAGTTAAGCCAGTCTTTTGATTCACTTCCAATCAACTTTTCTGCCACGGACGTACCCACTCCGTGGTTTTTTATTTAACTGATCAGAACCGCGCCTCTTCGCCTGGACCTTGAACAGGGAGCACGCGATCGGCGTGGAAGCGATTAGTGACTTTTCACCGGCCACGGAAATTTCCGTCGGCCGGTTTTATTTTCTACAGAAAGGAAAAAATTTCATGTTGGCACAAGTGGCTCGAGTCTTTTATTCAAATGATATCCTCCCCGCCCGCGCAACTGAAGACGGGTATGTATCGCAAATCTTTCTTTACATGATCCGTGCCCCATTTCCATTGCACAAAAAACCGAGCTGGAGCACGTTTAACAGGAAACCCTGACAATGAATACCAACGAAGAAGACGATCTCGGCATCGTCTTTCGAAAAGCACTTGGACATTACACCGTCCAGCACAACGGACGAGAACTCGATTGCTCGCTCTCGTCCCTGATCCATAAACAATTGATCTATCGCACTGCTGACCCCACCTCCCTGCCTCATCGAGTGCAGGCTGTACGTGAGATCGAGCACGTGGATCCGATTGCCATCGGCGACCGCGTCCGTTTTGTGGGCGCAAGTGGGGGCCGCGGCCTGATTACCGAAGTCCTGCCGCGGCGTTCCAAACTCTCGCGACACACGCCGGTCCCCGGTCAACGCGTCTTCGAACAGGTGATCGTTGCCAACGCGGACCAGGTCCTGCCGGTGTTCTCCGTAGCGAATCCCACGCCGAAGTGGGGCTTGCTCGACCGCTATCTCATCGCCGCCAAAGCCGTAGAGTTGCCCTCCCTGATCGTGATCAACAAATACGATCTGCGCGCGAAGAATCCCAAGCTTGATGAAGATATCGAGATCTATCGTCGCATTGGTTATAGGGTGCTTACCGTCAGCGCCCTCAGCGGCGAAGGGATCGAAGAACTCAAGCAGGCATTGCATGGATGCATGTCCGTGCTGGTTGGAAAATCCGGCGTGGGAAAAACATCCCTGCTCAATGCCATCCAACCGGGATTGGGATTGTACGTCAAAGCCGTCAGTACCGGTGAACTCGGCAAGGGACGTCATACCACCACACATCTCGAGATGTTCGCGCTGGAACTTGGCGGTACTCTGGTCGATACACCCGGCATGCGCGAATTCGGCCTTTGGAATATCGCACGCGAAGAACTCGCCTATCTTTTTCCGGAGATGGCTGAATACGTCGGCCAATGCAAATTTGGCCTGAGCTGCCATCACGATGGAGAACCCGGTTGCGCTATTCGAAAAGCCGTGATAAAAGGTGACATCAGCCCGTATCGCTACAAGAGTTATATGAATCTGCAGGAGGAACTATGAAATACCATCTTTCCTCCTTTGGGGATTTCAGGTGTGCGCACTGTCATATGATAGTTCCCGCCGTGCAGTTGATCTCTGGCGTAAATAACCGCAACCATTGTCCTTACTGTTTGTGGTCCTGTCATCTTGACCTATACACGGCGGGAGATCGCCTATCTGCCTGCAAGGCACTGATGAAACCCATCGGGTTGACCATGAAGAAGAGCAGGAACAAGTACCGACTGGAAGCCCGAGGCGAGTTGATGTTGATCCACGAATGTGTGGAATGCAAAACTTTATCCATCAATCGCAGCGCGGCCGATGATCTTCCGGATAGGATTATGGAAATTTTCCAGACCTCATTTTCACTGAGCCAACAAATCCGTATCACCTGCCGGATGCTCGGAATTGAGATATTGAAATTGGAGGATATGGAGCTGCTGCACGTGCAACTTTATGGAAAGGTGCAGCAAGCGCCATGACCGATTTGTCAGTGTGAGTAGCGACATGGTTACTCGCACTGACATAAAAAGTTATAATGCCTTCCGGAGGACGATATGAAATTCCTGGCCATGGAAATCGAAACTGAGCGGACAATCGAAGAACAGTTTGCACTGCATCACAAAGCGGAAGCAAGACGCGTCTGGGAGCTATATCAGGGTGGCATTATCCGTGAGTTGTATTTTCGCGGGGATCGTTCAGAGGCTGTCTTGATGCTGGAATGTGCAGGCCTGGAAGCAGCCCAGCAGGCGCTGAGATCTCTGCCACTGGTAAAAGCCGGTTTGATGGCCTTCGATATCCCTTCGATATCATTCCCTTGATCCCCTATCTTGGGTTTGCACGGCTTTTCGAAGCCTGAGAGTCATCGCGCTGAAGACTTTGGTTCCCGCAGGAATATTTAACTTGACAAATTAAGTAAGAATTGTAAAATAGCGGGCAACCATATGATGACCTTTAACTATTGCTCGTGTCCAGGGCGGGGTTCGTAACCACCGCCTGAGATACCCTTTTTTTGGTAAGCAGTCAACGACTCAGGACAGTGGAACGGCCCCGCGCACATCGTGTACCGGCGCAGGATGGTTCGCTGTCCTTTCATTTTGTCCGTTGGCTGCTTTTATTTTGAAAAATTTTAGCGAAAAGGAAAACTTTATCATGTCTTACGTACACCCCGAATATCTGGTAGATACCGCATGGGTCGCGGCTCATTCCAACGACGCGGATGTCCGCATCATCGAATCAGACGAGGATGCCTTGTTGTACGCTACCGGTCACATCCCTGGTGCGGTGCAGGTGGATTGGTTCAGCACCCTGCAGCATCCACTACGACGCGATTTTCTAACCAGGGAAAAGTTCGAAGAAGTAGCCTCCAGCCTTGGCATCACCAATGATACAACCGTTGTTTTCTATGGCGATAAATCCAACTGGTTCGCCTGCTACGCGCTCTGGCTCTTCCAATACTACGGCCATCCGAACGTCAAGATCATGAACGGTGGACGCGCCAAATGGGAGAGGGAGAATCGGCCCCTCGTGAAGGAAGTGCCGTCATATTCGAAAACAACCTATCATGCGCAGGAAGCGGATGCCTCCATTCGCGCCTTCCGCGATGAGGTACGCCAGCAGAGCAACGCGAAGAAACCCCTGGTGGATGTCCGCTCTCCGAAGGAATACTCTGGCGAATTGCTCTCCATGCCGAACTATCCACAGGAGGGCGCCACGCGCGGTGGACACATCCCCGGCGCAGTGAGCATTCCCTGGGCTCAGGCGGTTAACGAGGCCGACAGCACGTTCAAGTCTGCCGAAGAGCTGCGTGCCCTGTATGAAGGAAAGGGCATCAAGCCAGACGGCGAGGTCATTGCCTACTGCCGTATCGGCGAACGCTCCTCCCTAACCTGGTTCGTGCTCAAATACCTGCTGGGTTATCCCAACGTCAAGAACTATGATGGTTCCTGGACTGAATGGGGCAACCTGGTGGACGCTCCCATCGAGAAATAATTTTCCGCCGCGGAGTTCACAGGGTTTTCTTAAGCTCTCTGTGAACTCCGTGGCAAATCAACAATATGTCGAATCTACCTCTCAAATTGCAAGAGATCGTTGATGACTTCGCCAGCATGACACGCGAAGAAAAGTTGGAAACCCTGATCGCATACGCCGAGTCCCTGCCGCCTTTGCCGGAACGGCTAAAAGAAGAACGCGATAAGATGGATACCGTACCGGAATGCATGACACCCGTCTTTCTGCACGGCGAACGAGGATCGAATGGCGGAATGCTCTTCTACTTCGACATCCCTCCGCAATCGCCCACCGTACGCGGATTGGCAGCCATCCTAGCCAACGGGCTGGACGGCACGCAACCGGAAGAGATACTTTCGGTCCCGGCTGATTTCTTTCTACCCATGAATCTGCAGGAGGCCATTTCACAGCAACGCATCAATGGCTTCATTGGTGTATTAGGTCATATGAAGCAGGCCGCAGTCAAAGTATTGGAAAACAAAAGGTAAAGAAACATATTTGTGAGTTGAAAGTAAAAATTAACCGGTCGCTTTCTGGCAACAAATAGTTGCTAAAAGAAGACAAATATGCTAAACTATTATTGGTTCCGCTCAGCCTGCCCCCCTCAGGCTGGGCGGGACTATTTAACGGGGCCAGCCAGGCATAAGAAATGCCTATACTATCTCTCTTGACTCGGTCATAATAATGAAGACAATTTTGCAGATCAATTGAGGAAGTAGATTGCGTTGCCATAATCAGGGCGCGGGCCATCAATCATTCGAAGCGATGTTCGCAACAGGGTGAAATTGCATTTATCAATAGTCTGCCGTATCAATGCGACAATCTGCCTTCTCCAAGGACGGAGAGTGTCATAAATGTCTCACGGTCAAAAAGTTGTTTTTTTCGAGTGGCTCTCGGTGGAGATGAGTAAACGTGGCTGGTCACAATCCGACCTGGCGCGTTCTGCTGAACTGAACCGATTGAGGCCGTCCATCGTACAGCCGGTTTGCTTCCTCAGAATTCCGATCATGATGATAGTCTGGACGAATTGATCCACATTGCAAAAAACATCCAAGGCCCGCAACGCAAAGCCACGGCCATCATGCTATTGAAAGCCCTGACATGGAAGACAGAGAACGAACAGAAGAGCACTGCCAGACATTGATAATTTCTTTCCGAGAGATCTATTCAAACATCCCCGTAGGATCTGCGGGGATGTTTCTTTTCTTCCAAGGGGACTATTGAACCCCGCGGTGTTTGGCTTTATCATACGGGAAAAGGAGAACCACATTAGTAGATGATTCAGAAAATTTTTCTTCCCACTTTACTGATTCTCATTACGCTGGCATGTAATTTCTCTGCCACGCCGACCGGGACTCAAAGCGCGACAGCTACGGATGGCCCAAACGTTGATACAGAAACCTTTACGCCTCTCGCGCCGACTGCTACGCAACCTGTTCCCGCGACCGCCACCGAAACATCTCTCCCAACGGAGACGCCACTGCCTCCCACAGATACAGCGATTCCCCCCGTGGAGAGTCTCAAGGCAAAAGTGACCCCCGACAAATTAAGTTGTCGCTATGGGCCCGGCGCCGAATATCTATATCTTTATGCCTTGAACGCCACCGCAATCATAAAACTGGTTGGCCGCACGGACGCGAATAACTGGGTTTGGGTGGATGGTCCCAACAAATGCTGGGTGAATGCCAAATATCTTGAGATTAACGGCAACCCGCAAAGTCTTCCTGTTGTATATCCGGTGCCAGCCAAACTCCCGGTATCGCCTTACTACCCGGGTCCGCGCTGGGCTAAAGCCACACGCAAAGGGAATTCCGTTGAAATTTACTGGGAGGCGGTACCCATCAGCCCGGGGAAATATGAAAGCCCCTCCATGCACCAATACATCATCGAAGTCTGGCGCTGCGAGGGCGGACAGATCATCTTCGAAACCCTGGGTACCAACCTTCCCTATATCACTGTGGAAAATGACGAGACTGGCTGCAGCGAGCCTTCTCACGGGGATGTTTATGTGCAGGAAAAGCACGGGTATGGCGGTCCTGTCCAAATCCCCTGGCCTCCACAAACCACTCCTTAAGGAAACTGGTGTTCGGGCATTACTCAGGCCAGATCTTGGAAAATACTTAAGGAAGGTGAGGAATAGACTATGAAGCAGCTTCTCGAAAATATCAGGAAGGTCTATGACGAATTCCCGCGTTTGTTCTGGATCGTGGTCATCGCGCGTTTTATCGATGCGTTCGGCAGTACGCTCCTCTTTCCCTTTTTCGCTCTCTATGTCACGCATAAATTCGGTGTGGGCATGACCCAGGCCGGCATCCTTCTGGGTTTGAATTCATTCTTCGCTCTGGCAGGCAGCATGGCCGGTGGCGCGCTGGCAGACAAGTTTGGACGCAGATGGCTGATCCTGTTTGGGTTGGTATTCAGCGGATTGAGTAGTCTCGCGCTGGGACTGGCTACTAGCATTCAAATGATGTATCCGTTGATCGTCATCGTCGGTCTGCTTGCCAGTATAGCCAACCCGGCTCACGAAGCAATGCTGGCAGATATTCTCCCCGAAGAAAAAAGACAGGAAGGCTATGGCATTCTGCGGGTGGTATTCAACTATTCGTGGATCTTTGGCACAGCCCTGGGTGGATTGATCGCCGCGCGTTCGTTCCTGGCACTGTTCATCATTGATGCCGTTGTCAGTTGCATTGCCGCGGCGGTACTCTATCGCCTATTACCGGAGACCAAGCCACAGGTCAGGGAAGCAGCGGAGCAGAAGGAGGATAGTCTTTGGGAATCGATCAGAGGCTATCGAGTTGTCATCCGTGATCTGGCATTCGTCTCGTTTATCATGGCGGGGATGCTGGCGTTGATCGTGTATATTCAACAATATGGTTCGCTGGCGGTTTATTTGCGGGATGTTCATAACATCGACAGTATCGGGTACGGTCTGATCCTATCCATCACCGGGCTGGAGGTTGTGCTGTTCCAGTTCTGGATAAGTCGCATCATCCGCGCTCGTCCGCCGTTCCTGATGTTGATGCTCGGGGCGGGGGTATTCGCCGTTGGCATGTTCATGTATGGGGTGGTAACGAGCTTCGCAATGTTCATCGTCGCGGCGGTCATCGTGTGCATCGGCGAGATGCTTTACTTCCCAACCAGCCAGGTTGTTGCCGCGGGGTTTGCGCCCAAGGAAATGCGCGGCCGGTACATGGCTGTTGCAGGCTTCATGACTTCGGTTCCCAATGCCATTGGTCCCGGTACGGCAGGTTATATCCTGGATAATTTCGATCCGCACCTCCTCTGGTACATCGGTGGTTTTCTATGCCTGGCCTCCGCTACAGCATATTTTGCCTTACACTTGAAACTGGGAACACAGGAACGATTTTTACCGGCAACCCCGCAAAAGGATATGGTCACTACCTGATTTCAGCGTCAAACGAACCCAGATAAATCTCCTCAAGTTCAAATCTAAAAATCCTGCTCTCTGCGGGATTTTTAGATTGAGAATTCTATAGGCAAATATAAATATTTTTAAAACCACTATTGACAATCAGAAGAAATTATCGTAATATATGAAAAATTACGAAGAGAAACGTAAATTTATTTAAATATGGCCTTCTTTTTCTTAAAGTCTAGCTTAAATAGGAGCATCTAATGTCCCAATTTGCAATCGAAGCCAGCCAACTGGTCAAGAAGTTTCCCGCCCGACCTGGCACGGGCGATAAAAAGGCTGGAAGTGAAGTCAAATCTGCCAAAAAGCGCCGGCTCTGGCCCTTTGGCAAAAAAGAGCCCAAAGCGATTTTCACCGCGGTGAACGGTGTCGATCTACAGATCGAGCGCGGCGAGATCTTCGGCCTGTTGGGGCCAAACGGCGCGGGCAAATCCACCACCATCCGCATGTTATGCACACTGCTCGAGCCCACCAGTGGGACCGCCCATGTGAACGGCTACGATATCGTCAAGCAGGCCAACGATGTGCGGCGCAGTCTGGGAACCGTGCTGGCTGGTGAACGCAGCATTTATTGGAAATTAACCGGCCGCGAGAACCTGGAATACTTCGCGGCGTTGTACCACATCCCGGCCGCGATAGCCAAACAGCGGGTCGAGGAATTGATCGAGCGCATGGAACTCAAGGAACGCGCCAATGAACTCGTTGAAAAATATTCCACGGGGATGCGACAGCGCGTCGCCATCGCCAAGGCCTTGCTGGCGCGGCCACCCATTCTTCTTCTAGATGAACCCACGCTTGGACTGGACCCTCAAGCTGCGCGCCGTTTAAGAGAGTTGATCGCCGAACTCAAGCAGGAGGGCCACACTATCCTGCTGACAACTCACTATATGGAAGAAGCGGATCTACTCTCTGATCGGATCGGGATCATCGACACCGGCAAAATCATCGCCCTCGATACGCCTGAAGGACTCAAACAACGCATCCATCAAAAGGAAATCATTCGGCTTGAAGTGACTGGCTGGCAGGATGAGATCGCCGAAAAACTTCGCGCTGTCTCCGGCGTAGATCATCTGAACGCGCACCAGCAAAGTGAAGCGGATTTGTGGGAAGTGAATTTGCAGGCAGGTAACAGTCGCACCGTGCTGCCACGCGTGGTCGAGTACATCAGCGGTAATGGCACGCGACTGCTAAACATGAACGTGGTCAAGCCTTCCCTCGAAGATGTTTTCATTCACCTCACTGGCAAAGCCCTGCGCGATTAACGGAGACGGACATGAATGCTGAAATGACCGTTATTTCCCGCTCGCTGGGTCAGCCTGGAGCACCGTCAAGTTTGCGCGCGCTATGGGCCGTAGTACGCCGCGAATGGCTGATCTTTGTACGCTACCCAAGCTGGTATATCGCCTTGTTCATCTGGCCAATCATCTTTCCGCTTTCCTATGTGCTCACGGCCAAGGCCCTCTCAGGCCGGGATGGTGTCGGCATGGCACAATTCCAAGCTGCGACCGGCTTGACCGATTACATGGGCTATATCGCCATTGGCACGACCATTTGGATGTGGCAGAACGTGGTGTTATGGAATGTTGGCTTTTCCCTGCGGAACGAACAATTGCGCGGCACGCTGGAATCGAACTGGCTCTCCCCCACCTGGCGCTTCGCTTATCTGCTGGGCAGCAGTGCGCCACAATTACTTTCGATGTTGATGTTCCTTACCACCTCCGCGGTTGAGTTTATCTTGTTCTTCGGTGTGCGGTTTCAAGGAAGTTTATGGCTGACCCTACTGGTGATCCTGGCGGCGATTCCTTCGATTTACGGACTGGGCTTCGCCTTTGCCAGCCTGGTCATCACCGCCAAGGAGGCCAACGCCTTTGTCTTTCTCGTGCGCGGCATCGTGATGATTTTCTGCGGAATCACTTTCCCGATCAGTATTCTGCCCGGCTGGATGCAGCCGATCACAAGATGGTTGCCACAGACGTACATCATCCACGCTGTCCGGTCCGCCTCGCTCTCCACCGAAGGGTTCTCCGCCGTCTCAGGCGATCTACTGGCCCTGGCCTTGTTCGGCATCTTCTGGTTGATCGTTGGTTACCTGGTCTTCAATTGGATGGAACGCCGTGCCCGTCAAACCGGTGCGATCGGACAATATTGATGCCTGGCAAATTACGAAAGGAATCAAAATGAGTTGGCTGATCATCGTTCTGGGAATCATTGGCCTCACCGTCTTGATTTTCCTTGTGTGGCGGCTCGTTTCGCATCGCCGCGAATTACCCTGTCCTGTTTGGCTGCATTGGATGGTTGAAATGGACAATCCATTCACAAGAACCAATCGTGCCGCGGTGATTATCGAACACTTGGATCTCAAACCCGGCATGAAGGCACTGGACTTCGGATGCGGCCCGGGACGAGTGACAATTCCAATGGCTGAGAGAGTCGAGCGCGCAGGGCCAGGTGACAGCGGTCGATCTCCAGCCCGGTATGCTTCAACGAGCACAGGAAAAAGCGCGTGCCAAGTCTCTTGACAACATTCGCTTTGTCCAAGCTACGGCGGGGCAGGGCAAATTGGGCAATAATCAATTTGATCGCGCAGTGCTGGTCACGGTACTGGGCGAAATCCCGGATCAAAAATCTGCGATGCAGGAACTCTTTGATGCTATCCGTCCAGGTGGTTTGTTATCTGTAACGGAAGTGATCTTCGATCCGCATTTTCAAAACTCCAAGGCGGTCAAACGATTGGCGCAGACAATTGGCTTTCGTGAAAAAGATTTCTTTGGTCATCGCCTGGCGTATACAATGAATTTGGAAAAGCCCAAGTTCGCAATTGAATAACGATGTGGAGGTGTGCCGTGTCAATTACAACCTTTCGATCCCTGTCGTATCCCACGCTCTCCTCTCACTTGCGCGCGCTATACGCCATTGCGCGCAAGGATTGGAAACAATACTGGCGTTATCCCCTCAATGCGGTTTCAACAGTTTTTCAGCCGATTATTTGGCTGGCGCCGGTATACTTCATGGGCAAAACCTTCAGTACCGATGGACAGGCGGTCGGCTTTGCGCAATACAGTGGCACAGTGGATTTTATGTCGTTCATCATCCTGGGCGCGGTAATGGGAAATTTCATCAACGCGGTGTTCTGGGGTATGGGCTATGCCATGAAAAATGACATGGACGCGGGTGTAATGGAATCGAACTGGCTGACGCCTGTTCCGCGTCTGCTCATTCTGGTCGGTCGTTCGTTGACCAATTTAACGGTCACCGCCGTCACCTCGCTGGGCATGTTGATCGTATGCGCGCTGGTTTTCGGCTTCCATCCCACCGGCGATGTGGTCGCCGCGGTGCTGGCGATGCTCCCGATGCTGATTGGACTGTACGGTTTTGGATTCGCTTTTGCGGCTTTGGTCATGATCGTGCGTGAGGCAAACACTATGGTGGATATGAGCGCGTTCCTGGTACAGGTCTTCTCGGGCACGGACTTCCCGGTCACGGTTCTGCCGAAGTGGCTGCTGCCGATCGCTCTGGTTTTACCGTTAACCTACGGCATGGACGCACTGCGCGGTTTCTTAATTAAGACCCAAACTCTTTTGCCTTTAGCCTGGGAGATCGTCCTGCTCCTGGTGTTCATGGTCGTGATGCTTTGGTTTGGTTCCTGGGCCTTTGCCTCCCTTGAACGACGGGTCCGCAAGCTGGGGACGCTGGGTCAGCATTAGGCTTTGGAAAGAGGCGGTACTTTTGTCGCCTTTGCGAAGTAGAATATACGTTCTATAATAGCACCTCCCTACGAAAGGAAGCAAATGCTCACCCGATTTAGAAAAATTTATCGCGAGTTCCCTTCCCTGTTTTGGACGGTCGTTGGCATCCGCTTTGTGGATGGAATTCGGAGGCACCTTACTCTTTCCGTTCTTCGCCCTATACATTACACAAAAGTTCAACGTCGGCATGACGCAGGCCGGCATCCTGCTGGGCATGTTCTCTCTCTTCGGCTTGATTGGAAGCATGGTTGGCGGCGCGCTGACGGATAAATTTGGGCGCAAGCAACTGATTCTGTTCGGGCTGGTTTTCAGCGCGGTCAGCACACTTAGCTTTGGCTTTGTGACCGACATCCGCGTGATGTATCCGCTGGCAATCCTGGTTGGTTCACTTTCCAGCATTGCCCAGCCTGCGCATGAAGCCATGGTGGCAGATATCCTCCCTGAGAAGAAAAGGCAGGAAGGTTTTGGAATTCTGCGCGTGGTTGGTAATCTCGCCTGGATCATTGGACCCACCATCGGCGGCTTTGTGGCGAATATCGATTTCTTCTATCTATTCGTGATCGACTCAGTCATCAGTTGTTTCGTCGCCGCGATCGTTTTTCGCAGCATCCCGGAAACCAGGCCCGAGCCCCATGCTCATGCCCAGAGTGAGTCTTTCCTGCAAACGGTGATTGGGTATCGTCATGCTTTGCGAGATTCTGCGTTCATGGCTTTCATTTTCGCCAACATCCTCATGTTGATCGTTTATCAACAAATGTATGGCACACTCTCCGTTTACCTACGCGACTATCATGGCATCAACCCACAGGGATACGGCTTCCTGATGACAACCAGTGCCATCACTGTGGTGCTCTTTCAGTTCTGGGTTTCGCGGCTGATCAAGAAACGGCCGCCCTTCTTGATGATGGCATTTGGCACGGTCTTTTACATGATGGGATTTGTGCTCTTTGGCGTATTCACCGCCTATCTCTTGTTTGCGCTCAATATTGTCATCATCACCATTGGCGAAATGATCGTCGTCCCCACCAGTCAATATTTGGTTGCGAACTTCGCACCAGCAGACAAACGCGGACGCTATATGGCGATTGCCGGACTCTCGTGGGCCATTCCTCAGACCATTGGACCCGGCGCGGCGGGTTATTTGTTGGACAATTACAATCCGAACCTGCTGTGGTTCGTTGGCGGCGCCTTGTGCGGACTTTCCGTACTGGCTTACTACTTTCTTCATCTGCGCCTCGGCGCGCGACCGCAATTTGCTCCCGCCAGGGAAGAATCCATGCCACTCGCAGCCACAACCGATTAACGAGCAATCCCGTCTAAAGACGGGATTGCTCGTTCCCTTTTCTGTTCCCTCTCCCGTTGGGAGAGGGTTGGGGTGAGGGAAAACTCTAATGATGATGTCCACCATTATGGACATGTCCGTGTTCAAGCTCTTCCTCAGTCGGCTCGCGCAAATCCACAACCCTGACATTGAAATGCAATTCATCACCGGCCAATGGATGATTGAAATTTAGCCTCGCAGTATTCTCGGCCACATTATCCACGCGGGCATAACGCGCCTGACCTGACTCATCTTTCACCGTCAGTTCCAATCCTTCTTCAACCGACATATCTTTCGGAAACTGATCAAGCGGTACATCCAGATATGCTTCTTCATCGAATTCGCCATAACCATCTGCAGGGGCGATTATCACTTCCTTGCTGTCTCCCACTTTCATACCAATCATTTCGCGTTCCAAACCCGAGATGACATTGCCGTAACCTGCCAGAAACTGCAAAGGATCCTGTCCTTTGGAGGAATCGATCTCTTCATTGTCCACATGCAATGTATATTCCATGGAAACCACCACATCTTTTTGTACGGAATCTTTACTCATTACGTGTCCTTTCAAAGCCTGGTTATCAATTTTAGTGAACCAGTAAATTTGCCCCATTGTAACCGTTTTTTTGGAGTCCAATTTTCTCACCCACAAGAGCGTTATGAAATCATTGACAGCACTGGGAACAGGAGTACAATGCGACAACCAAATTTACCCTGATCCATGGACTGACAATTTGAATGCAAACCTTGTGCAAAACATTGATTGCGTAGATTAGTGTTTCTCAAGATCAACCACTTTGAGGAGAGGCGCATATGAGCAAAACACTCAGGAATCTTGTTTCTGCATTGTTGCCGCATGAGGTCTTGATCTAGCAATAGCAAGACAATTGCGGGCAACAAAAAAGACCAGCAGAATACGATATGCTCACATCGCTCCAGTTGTTTCAGTGGCGCAATTCACGATCCCCTCCTCGCATGGGCGTGTTTCTAATTCCCATATCATTTCAAAATCAAGTTTTTATATTCGCTAAATGAGGAGAATAAAAAATGAAACGCAAAGGCGTGGTAATTGTGCTGGTAAGTATTCTTGCCGTGCTTGCCGCGGCGGTTCTGATGTTCAGGGAAAAAGGGCCCGATGCATTCGAGGAGGTGTCGAGGTTCGCGCGTCTGGGACCGGAAGGCGAACTATCAGATGCGGAGGTACAGGACATATTGCAACAAAGCGGTGAAGGACCCGTCGTTGTTGCCTCCATTCAAAACGACCAATCGGCACCCTTGAGACAGATCGAGGTGATCCCGCCGAAGCAGTCGCGGCCCGACCCGGATCTCAACGAACTCCGTCCGTTGCCAAAGCGCGAGGGAGGTAGTCCGAGGAACCCCCCTCCTGGTCAATTTGTTGACCCGGCCCTACAGAGTGAACGTGTTCTGGCACCCACACTCAATATCCCAAGTCCTCTCCAGAATTTCGAAGGGGTCAACAATGTAAATGGAGTCCTGCCTCCAGATACCAATGGTGATGTTGGGCCCAATCACTACATGCAATGGGTGAACCTCTCCTTTGCAATTTACAGCAAGAGCGGCCAATTGCTTTATGGGCCAGCCGCGGGCAATACACTTTGGTCCGGCTTTGGCGGTCCTTGCCAGACATCCAACGACGGCGACCCGATCGCGCAATACGATCATCTGGCGGATCGCTGGATGGTCAGCCAGTTCGCCCTTCCGAACTATCCAAGCGGGCCGTTCTATCAATGCATTGCTGTATCCCAAACGGGCGATCCAACCGGAGCCTGGTACCGCTATCAGTTCCAAATCAGTGCTACAAAGTTGAACGATTATCCACATTTTGGCGTTTGGCCCGATGGCTACTATATGTCCATCAACCAGTTCGTCGGAAACAACTGGGGCGGCGCGGGAGCCGTTGCCTTCGAACGTCAAAAGATGTTATTGGGCCAACCTGCTCAAGCTGTGTATTTCGACCTGTATGGCGTTGATCAGAATTTGGGTGGTATGTTACCCACCGATCTTGATGGTCAGGCGCCTCCGGCAGGAACGCCCAACTACTTCATGGAAGCGGATGACAACGGTTATGGTTTCCCCCAGGATCAGCTTGAAATGTGGGCTTTCAGTGTAAATTGGTCAAACCCATCGGCCTCATCCTTCACCCATGTTACCAACCTCGCGACGGCTGCCTTTGACTCAAACATGTGCAACGGCAGTCGCAACTGCGTACGTCAGCAAGGGACCACCCGCCGTCTGGATGCGATCGCCGATCGTTTGATGTATCGTCTGCAATACAGAAACTTTGGTTCCTATCAAACCATTGTTGCGAATCATACCGTTGACGTCAATAACACGGATCGTGCAGGCATTCGCTGGTATGAATTACGCAATTCAGGTTCGGGCTGGAGCATTCGCCAGCAGGGAACTTTTTCCCCAGATGCGACCAGTCGCTGGATGGGAAGTGCCGCCATGGATGCCAGTGGAAATATCGCCATTGGATATTCCGCATCCAGCAACACCATGTATCCAGCCATTCGATACACAGGTCGCCTGGCCAGTGACCCACTTGGAACATTATCACAGGGCGAGGCTACGCTCTTCGCTGGAACTGGCGCACAAACCCATTCAGCCTCGCGGTGGGGCGACTACAGCATGTTAGCTGTGGATCCAGCAGATGGTTGTACTTTCTGGTACACCAATGAATATATACAAACCACCGGTTCATCGCCCTGGCGAACGCGCATAGGCTCGTTCCAGTTACCGGGTTGTGGAGGCGGTAGTCCAACCCCGACACCGACCTCGGTGTCTCCTACAAAAACATCAACGCCGACAAACACAACGGTTCCACCTTCACCGACCAACACAGGTATTCCTCCGACCTCAACCAATACTCCGCCGCCCGCCAGTGGTGCTGTGATCTATCTCAGTTCGACAACCAATGGAAATGCGGGCGGCGTGGCGTTCAACGATGAAGACATTGTTGCATACGATACGTCGACCAGCACGTGGTCAATGTACTTCGATGGTTCGGATGTTGGCATCACGGGCGACGTTAATGCCTTTGCCTTTATGGCCGATGGCAGTATCCTGCTCTCCCTCGATGCCGCGGCAAATGTCAGCGGGTTGGGAACCGTGGACGATTCCGATATTATCCGCTTCACACCCACATCCCTTGGCGCGAACACGGCAGGCAGTTTCGCGTGGTATTTCGATGGATCGGATGTCGGCCTGACCACCAACAACGAGGATTTGGATACAATTGGCTTTGCCCCGGATGGAAAACTCGTCATTAGCACTGTGGGATCTTTTAGTGTAACAGGCGCATCAGGAAACGATGAGGATCTGGTTGCTTTCTCCCCAACCTCTCTGGGATCAACAACCAGTGGTACCTGGTCACTATATTTTGACGGTTCCGATGTAGGCTTGAATAATTCCTCCTCCGAAGATGTCAACGGCGCCTGGATCGATCCGGCGAACAACCAGATCTATCTCACAACTTTGGGGAACTTCTCAGTACCTGGCGTCAGTGGTGATGGAGCGGATATCTTCATTTGCACTCCAGGTTCACTTGGCTCCACAACATCATGCACATACAGTCCCTACTGGGATGGCTCAGCGAACGGCTTTGCTGGCGAAATTGCCGACGGAGTCCGTATCGCCAAATAGAATAGGAGCATCAGAGTAATCCATACAGAGATGGATGCGTTGTTAGCGCATCCATCTTTTTGATTCGACATCCGCTTCACTCTCAGCCGAAACCTGCTGCTGTTCAACAGACCTTTTCCACTCCCTGGCATTCCTCTACATTCCGCTGTTCACCGCCTGATTACTGCCCTCATCCCTTCGACAATCTCGGCACAAGCCTTTACAATTGACCGATGCATTACGATCTCTGCCTTCCCTGGTATTGGGAATACGATCTGGATTTTGTCAATCTGGTTGAACACGCCTGTCACGAGCAAGAGGTGTCATTCTGGCAGATTACCACCAACGATCTACTCGAATCGATCACAGCGCTCTATCAAGGCGAAAAAACATTCCGCACCATCCTCGACCGCTCACAGTACGAGCCGCGCTTCGAGCCCATCCATCGCTGGTCGCGCGCCCATCATGTACGCCGCATTAACCCATCGGAAGTCTCGGCCTGGTCCGAAGACAAAGCGACCATGCATCTTGAACTGATCAGTGCCGGCCTCCATACGCCTCACACGATTTTCCTGGCTCCGTTCATCGAACAGCCGGTCTTGCAATCATTCGACCTAACGCCTCTGGGAGCACAATTTGTGATCAAGCCCGCTCGCGGTGGAGGCGGTGAAGGTGTAATTCTGGGAGCTTCCTCCTACGATCAGATTTTGCGAGCGCGCATGGAATTCCCCGACCAGAAATACCTGGTGCAAGCCACCATTACGCCGCGTACCATTCAGGCGCGTCCGGCCTGGTTCCGCGTGTTTTACGCTGTTGGAAAAACCTTTCCATGCTGGTGGCATCCTCTGACCCACGTATTTGCCACCGTCACACAGCCCGAAGAGCACAAGTATGAGCTCTCTCCCCTGCACGATATTACCCAACGCATTGCTTCGATTTGCAAACTGGATTGGTTCTCCACCGAGATCGCCCTGACCCTGGAGGAATTCGTTGTAGTGGATTACGTCAACGATGGCATCGACACGCGTCTGCGCTCCAAAGCGGTGGATGGCGTGCCCGACGAAGTCATGACAGAAATCGCGCGACAACTTGTCCGATTGGCAAAAGAGACCTCATCATGACAAAAGCACGCGCCCGTGATCTGGGTATTCCATTCGAGGGCAACACTGGGGAATACAATGCGATTACGGACGTTTCGGGCGTGACCGTTGGGTATGCCACCGTTATCGAAGGCGACTCAGCCCGAACGGGTGTGACCATAATCCATCCGCGTGGACAGCATGATCACGATCCCGTTTTCGCAGCCTGGTTTCCTTTCAATGGCAACGGCGAAATGACGGGCTCCGCCTGGGTGGAGGAAGGCGGCTTCCTCGAAGGTCCGATCGGCATTACCAATACACACTCTGTCGGCGTGGTACGCGACACGATCATCCAATGGCAGGTGGAACAGGATAAGATCTTTCAGGGTTGGTCCTGTCCGGTTGTCACCGAAACAGCCGACGGCTGGTTGAACGATATCAATGCCTTCTTCGTGAAACCCGACCATGTAATGAAATCCTTGAATAACGCTACCTCCGGTCCACTTGATGAAGGGAACGTTGGCGGCGGGACAGGCATGCTGTGTTACGAATTCAAAGGCGGCAGCGGGACATCCTCACGCAAACTCCCCGAACAGCTCGGCGGCTGGACAGTTGGCGCGTTCGCACAAACAAACTTCGGCAGACGTTATCAATTCACAGTTGCGGGAGTTCCTGTTGGTCAGCACTTGAAAGAGGATGCGGTTTGGACAAATGGCGAAAATCCTTTCAAACAAGATGAAGGCTCATTGATCGTCATCATCGCCACCGACGCTCCGCTTCTCCCCCATCAACTCAAACGTCTCGCAAAACGGGCATCATTAGGAATGGCACGTACAGGCTCACTGGGCGGCAACGGCTCAGGCGATATCTTCCTTGCGTTCTCTACCGCAAATCCGAATGCCGCACACGGTAACGAAAAAGGATTGGCTCCGCTTCAGTCGTTGAGCAACAACTTCATTGACCCATTGCTTGGTGCATCTGCCTACGCGACAGAGGAAGCCATTATCAACTCCATGATCGCGGCGGAAGATATGACGGGGCGCAATGGGCTGTTGGTCAAAGCCCTGCCGCATGATAAGCTGCAGGAGTTGATGAAACATTACAACCGTGTTTGATCCTGATGAACTCAAGAAGGCCCTGCACAAGTAGAAGAGGTGAATCTCCCGGCTTTCGTGAAGTACTGATAATAGAGAAGGAGCCTCGCATGAAAAAACTGAGTGCCTTGACGATTATGCTCGCGGTCTTCCTGGCTGCGTGTGCGCCAATCATCCCCGAGAGCGGCAATGGCATATACACGCCTGTTGTCATCACGGCTGTTATGAGTACCGTGGTTGCCAGCACACTGGCTCCTCCCGGGACGGAAATTTCCCTCCCTACCTCCGAACTGCCAACGGCGATCCGACCTCTCCCCTCTTCCGCACTCTCTCCAACTGAATTGAAATATGAGGTTCTGGATCAATTCCCGGATTTCTTCTTCTGCGATCCTGATTTCTATCCCGTCGCGCACGGTGATGAAATGACCCTGGCTCAACAACATTTCCAGGAATTGCAATCCAATCAGGAAGAATTCCAGGCCATACTGGCCCATAACGGGCTGGCCGGATCCACAACTTTTACCGATGAACAGGAATTACTTATCTATCAGGAACATAAGAAATTAAACGCCATCTACTTCACCGTGGCGGAGGGTAAGTATCAATTTCAAATCCAGACTGGATTAGACGGAGAACAGGGCTCAGTTATCACGGCCACCATTGATGGGAATGGCGCCATCGAAGTCCAAAATCAGGAATCCACTGTTCCGACCTGCCCCATCTGTCTCGCCGCGGGGACTCTCATCGATACGCCGCGCGGCGCCGTCGCTGTGGAAGACTTACGGAAAGGGGATCCGGTTTGGACGATGAATGAAGCAGGGCAACGCGTCGCTGCCACGATTTTGAGAACCTCCCTCGTTCCCGTTCCCGTGAGCCATCGAATTATCCACGTTATTTTGAGCGATGGACGTGAACTATGGGCCTCTCCCGGACATCCAACCGCGGATGGTCGTCAGCTTGGCAATCTGAAAACAGGTGAACTCCTGGATGGTGCGCAGGTTATCCGCGTTGAACGCCTGCCATATCGGGGAACCGCTACTTATGATCTCTTGCCATCCGGAGGTACGGGCTTCTATTGGGCGAACGGGATATTGATGGGAAGCACCCTGGCCCATCGCTAGATATCCAAAACAATAAGGGGAAACATCGCCTCTCAGTACGCTTGACGCCCATATATATAAATGATAATATATAAATTATTATATATAAGGAATTATCTATGCTGAAATATGCCCTGCTTGGTTTCCTCAACTACACTTCCATGAGCGGCTACGAACTAAAACAAAACATGGATGTTTCAACCTCCAATTTCTGGAACGCAAAACTTAGCCAAATTTACACGGCGCTAAAATCTCTTGAGGAGCAGGGCTGGGTCAGTTCGACCATTCACCCTCAGGCAGATAAACCTGATAAGCGCGTGTACACGATTACCGATGAGGGGAAACGTAACCTGCAAAGTTGGCTGGCCGAGCCACAAATTGAACAATCCCAGCAAAAACATGTCTTTTTGCTCAGACTTTTTTTTGCAGCGCAAATTGATAAAGAACAGGCTCTGACACAATTGAGATTGCAAAAGACACTACGTCAGCACCAATTCGATCTTCATCAAAATGAGACGCGCTCAGTGATTCAGGAAGCCGTAACTCAGCATCCTTCGCTCAAGAAAGATGCCATATTCTGGGAAGCCACCCGGCGCTTTGGTGAGATGTTTGAAGAAATGTATGTAAAGTGGCTGAATGAAACGATCAGTACATTGGAAGAGCAGCTGTAATCAAACCTGATAATCCAGCTTTATGCGACTTTCATTAATAGTATTCGTAAACAAATAAGAACTTATGGAAGGAGAGATCCATGTCATCGATTCTCGAAGTACAAAATCTGGCCAAGAATTACGGTGACTTCACTGCCGTCAAAGGAATTACCTTTGATATTAAAGAAGGGGAAATCTTCAGCCTGCTCGGACCCAACGGCGCCGGCAAAACCACGACCATCTCAATGCTCTCAACCTTATACGCGCCTTCAGCGGGCGACGCGGTCATTGGTGGTCATTCCATTACAAAAGATCCAATGGCGGTCAAGAAAGTTATCGGTGTCGTGCCGCAGGAAATTGCCCTCTACGAAGATTTGACGGCGCGTGAGAATCTGATCTTCTGGGGAGAGATGTATGGATTGAGCGGCAAAGAACTCAATCAGCGCGTCGATGAAGTGCTGGCACAGATAGATTTAACAGAGAAAGCCAAAAACCGGGTCAAGACCTATTCCGGTGGCATGAAGCGACGCGTCAACATCGGCGTAGGTCTGCTGCACAAGCCGCGTTTGCTCTTTATGGATGAACCCACCGTTGGCATCGATCCGCAATCGCGCCGCGCCATTCTCGACACGGTCAAAGATCTTAATCAGCAAGGCATGACTGTCCTTTACACAACGCATTACATGGAGGAAGCACAGGAACTTTCGGACCGTGTTGGCATCATCGATCACGGCGAACTGATTGCGCTGGGCACGCAGAAAGAACTCACCCAACGAGTTGGTGAAACAGAAACGCTCATCTTGCACATTGATGAAAACGATGACCCGGACGCTCTGGCCAATGCGCTCAAGGGCATCAAGGATATTATCGAAGCCAATGTCACCGATCACGAAATCTCGATCGTTGCCCGGGAGGCGGAAGACATCCTGGCCGCGGTGGTGACAAAAGCCAACGAACGCGGCATCAAGATTCGCTCGATCGATCTTCGCGAGCCGAATCTCGAAGCCGTCTTTTTGCATCTGACAGGCAGAGCACTCAGGGATTAATTGTGGACTCAACAACTCCTGTCGTTGAATGCAAAGTCAGGAGACTTTGACTCCAAAAAATAGTTATGAAAAAACTTTTACTGATTGGCATGAAAGATCTCAAGCTGGTATTTCGCGACCGCGCCGCGCTGATCATCATGCTGTTGGCGCCTTTCCTGCTGACCGTGGGCATGGGCTTCGTCACTGGTCGCTTCAGCGGTGGCGCCAATGGCCTTTCGGATATTCCCGTGGTCATCGTTAATCTCGATCAGGAACAGTTGGGGAACGCATTGGCGGATGTCTTTTCTTCGCAGGATCTGGCCGATCTAATGGAACCAACCGCCTCCTCCGACCCCGCAGCGGCGCGCCAATTAATTGACGCTGACCAGGCCGCGGCCGCGGTCATCATCCCGCAAGGATTCACGCGTTCAATCATCCCTGCACCAGACACGGTATTCGATCAAGGCTATGTTGAACCGGTGCCGGTCAGGATCGAAGTGTACACAAACCCGTCGCGACCCACAAGTGCGGGAGTGGTGGAGGCCATCGTGGATGAATTCGTCTCCCGCCTGGAGGAAGGGCGCACGAGTGGCATTACATCGATCACGGAATTGATCAACAGCGGTGTGGTCTCTCCACAGGAACTGCAAGCAAAGGCAAGTGATCTCTTTAATAATATGGATAACGACGAGCACACTGCCATCACGCTCCAGACAGATAATGAGGGTGCGAAGGCCGTTCAGTTTGACATTTTGGCTTTTCTCGCGCCGGGCATGGCGTTGATGTTTCTGATGTATACCGTTTCCTATGGTGGGCGTTCGATCCTGGCGGAGCGCGCGCAAGGCACATTACCGCGCTTACTGATATCACCAACAGGGACCGCCCAGGTGCTTGGTGGAAAAGTCTTGGGTATCTTTTTCACGGGCGTGGCGCAGGTTGGCATCTTGATTTTGGCAAGCTCATTGTTTTTTGGCGTGAAATGGGGTGACGCGCTGGGACTCGTCGTGTTAATCCTCGTAACAGTTTTCGGTGCGACGGGCTGGGGCATGCTGATCACTGCCTTTGCCCGCACGCCCGCACAAGTCGGAAGCGTGGGTTCTGCCTTGATGTTGATCTTCGGCATTCTGGGCGGCAGTTTTATTGACATACATCAAACACCATTTTTGCAAACGGTCAGCAGGATCACGCCGAACTCCTGGGGATTGGATGGCTTCACTACGCTGGCACTGGGCGGCACGTTGAAAAATTTATCAGAGCCGATAACAGCATTGTTGATCATGGGTACAGTTTTGTTTGGAATTGCGGTGATGCTATTTAATCGCGGTGGACTGGTGCAAAAATGAAAAAGATCTTTGCCATTGCCTGGAAAGATACCATCGTCCGTTTTTCAAGCGCATCTGAATTAATTTTCTTTATCATCCTCCCCATTGTCTTCACTTTTATATTGGCAGGTGGGACACCCTCGGGAAATGAAGACCCACGCATTGCATTGGTTGTCGTCGATGAGGCGCATACCTCCATTTCAGCACAGATCATCGATGAGTTGACTCATTCCACAGCGGTTCGTCCTGAGGCGACTCTGCCTGACGAAGCCCAGAAGCAATTCGATGACCGGCGCGCCGATGCAGTGTTTTTCATCCCCGCCGATATCGATCTCGCCTCGCTGCAAAATGGATCTGCTGAAGTGAAGTTTATTCAACAGCCAAACAACCTCAATGCTACTGTTGCCGAGCGTGCCGTGATGACAGCCATCCGTAATGTGAGCAGTACGATCTCCGCGGCACAGAATGCCGTTAAACAACGTGAGTTGATTCAGCCTTTAGCTTCTGAGGCAGATAGGCAGGCATATTTTGAGAATTCACTTGCATTGGCTCAATCGCTTCAAAAGGATGCACCTCAACGCGTCACTGTAGTCCAGGGCTCGACCCAGGATCAAGTTGAATATGACCCGCGCGCGAATTCGTCTGCGGGACAGTTGATCACCTGGGTCTTTATTCCTTTATTTGGGATTGCGGCTTTGTTTGCCTATGAACGCCAGCAAGGAACCTTACGCCGCCTATTAACCACGCCATCCAGCAAAGCCACATTTTTGCTGGGAACGATTTCCGGTCAGGTAGCGATGGCAATGGTGCAAATGCTTTTGCTGGTTGGGTTTGGTATTCTGGCGCTGGGCCTGACCTGGGCACGCGAACCATTTGCTCTGTTCGTGATACTGTTTTGTTCCGCATTGGCCGCCGCGGCGTTCGGCACGATGATGGGTACTTTCATCAAGACGGAGGGTCAGGCCAACGGATTGAGCATCCTGTTCGGCATGGTCTTTGCCTTGATGGGCGGCTGCTGGTATCCGCTGGAATTATTTCCACCGGCAATCCAGCACGCAGTGAAGATTCTCCCCACCACCTGGGCTATGCAGGGATTGTTGGATCTGGTACTGCGCGGCAAAGGCTTAATCGATATACTACCGGAAGCAGGAGTCCTGTTTGGGTTCGCAGTGATCTTTTTCAGCGTGGGCGTTTGGCGGTTCCGCTACGAGTGAGAACCAGGTCGAGATAACGGTATCAGCAAGAAGTCCCGCGTTGAGGCGGGACCCTTTGTTCTATGGAGCTGGCCGCAAAGCAGGTTGTGGTTTCTCACGCGGCGTTGAAAACACGCTCTCCGGAATGGGGATCGGCTGCCAGTTGGCCCCATCCCCCAACTCCGCATAGGGAACGTAATAGAATTCAAGTCCGTTAGTGCCCAGGCGCTGGAACACAAAAAGAATATAATGTCCATCCGGACTCCAGCGCGCATCGCGATAACAACATAAGCCATTGATGGGATTGATCTTTTCGCCCTGGCGCGTCTCGGTATCATAGAGATACAGATTGCCAAATCCGTCATTACGCAGGTTATCGTTCAACAGGAACAAATGGTTCCCATCCCAGTCGTAACTGCCGATCCGTTTTGTACTCTCACTGTCGAATTCGATACGCGCGCCAGGGAAACGATCCACACGGACTGGCCCCACAGTCGTGCAATTTGGAATATCCACATTCAAAACAAAGATTTGATCCGAACTTACCAATTGGGTATCTACCACGTGCGCGGCCAGTTGTGTCCCATTCTTTGACCAAAGCACATCTCGAAAAGCATACTGGTTATAGAAACAGTTTTCTGGCAGAGTAACCAGGCTAAATCTGGTGTCGAACCCTTTCAACTTGTCAGGGTCGAACGGAAGGATATTCAAGGTGCGCTGAATGCTAATGGCAACATACTTTCCATCCGGCGACACGCGAAAGCCTTCAAGCAATTCATTTTGATTAAAACAGACGAGTTGCTGCGTTTGCCTGGTTTCTGCGTCCAAGGCATAGGCACAGTTCCTCGACATATAGATCAGGCGTCCATCCGCGAGCCATTCTAAATTGGATTTGGCAGAATTCTCCGTTCGAACCTGGATCAAGTTGCTGCCATCGATATTCATCAGGTACATGTCGTTGCCTGAAACGAAGGCGACCTGAGCCGCGCCGCCCGGAGGCGTGGCAGCCACCGGCGTGGCTGGAATGGCAGTGGCCGTAAACGTGGAGGTGGGCATGGGTGTCAGGGTAATCGTTGGCATGGGTATTGGAGAAACTACCGGAGACATCACTGTAGGTGTTGCTGCGCCGCCATAGAAAAAGGGGATTTGTCCCCGCCAACCCAACAATCCCAAAACACCAATGAGCAGGACCACAGCGACAAAGAACAGGCCACCTCTTCTCCACAATGAACTGGCTGGTCCTTGCCTATCCAGCATGGTGGCGGAGGAAGGAATTGTCCTCTCTTCACCGAAGGCAACCTTGGTCAACGCGCGTGCCAGATCAAACGCAGTCTGATAGCGATCCTCCCTGTCTTTTGCCATGGCCTTTTTGATGATCTCATCCACTTCAAGAGACAGATCGGGCCTAAGCTTGCGAACATCCGGGATTGGATCGTTGACGTGTCTTACAGCCACACCGACAACAGTATCCCCTTGATATGGCGGTTCGCCAGTCAGCATCTCATAAAGGATGGCGCCCAGTCCATAAATATCCGCGCGGCCATCCACACTTTCGCCACGCGCCTGCTCGGGGCTAAGATAGGCCGCAGTGCCCATCGCTTCATTGGCGTTGGCATTGGCCTCTGTTACAGAGACAGCTGTTTCTGTGAGTTTTGCCACGCCAAAATCGGAAAGATAGGGATTATCGCTCGCATCAAAGAGCACATTATCCGGTTTGACATCACGATGAATAATTCCCTTCGAATGTGCGTGGTCAAGGGCAGCCGCCAGGCGTTCGATGATCAGCGCGGCATCGCGCAGAGAAAATCGCCCCTTTTTGATCAGCTCGGTAAGGGAGCCGCCGGACATGTAACGCATGACAAAATAAGGCTGATTATCTTCATCCCCTACATCATAGACTGGCACAATGGCCGGATGTTCCAAAGAAGCGATCAGTTTCATCTCGCGCTTGAAGCGTGCGCGCGTGATCAACTGGTGCATCATCTCCGGCGGCAGAACTTTTATTGCCACTTCACGATTAGAGATGGGATCAAAGGCGCGATAAACTGTTGCCATCCCGCCGCGTCCCAACTCGGATTTAATTTTGTATCTGCCGACTTGATCGGGTGACATGGGCTAAGTATATCAAAATACCCACGTAATTTTTATCAAGGATTGCCATTGCAATTCGCTGCCAATTTCCGATAAATACACCGCAAAAGATTGGCCATGAAAAAAGCCCCGCGTAATGCGAGGCTTTAAGTCATTCTGTGATTGCGAGCCATCGCGCTGAGCGGAGTGGCTCGCAATCACAGAAACCTACGGATTCTGTATCTCCGCTGCTCTGAGCGTATTCTTCATCAACATGGCAATTGTCATGGGACCAACGCCACCGGGCACCGGGGTAATGAATCCGGCCACCTCTTTTGCCTCGACGAAGCACACATCGCCCACCAGGCGCCGGCCACTTTTCTTCGTGGCATCCGGGACCGCGTTGATGCCCACATCGATGATCGCCGCGCCTGGTTTGATCCAGTCACCGCGCACCATCTCCGTTTTACCGATGGCTGCGATCAAAATATCAGCCTGGCGGACGGTACCTGCCAAATCCTTCGTGCGCGAGTGACAAACTGTCACCGTCGCGTTCTTGCCGATCAACAACAAAGCCGCCGGCATGCCCACGATGTTCGAACGTCCCAGCACAACCGCATTAGCACCTTCGATCTTGACGCCTGCTTGTTCAAGCAAATAGATACAACCATACGGTGTGCACGGCACAAAGAGCGGTTCACGACCCTTCTGCGCCAGGCGACCAATATTAAGTGGCGAAAAACCATCCACATCTTTTTCGATATTAATGAGGGAAAGCACGCGCTCTTCATCGATATGAGCCGGCATGGGCAATTGCACCAGAATGCCACTGACCTCCGGGTCGGCATTCAATTGCTTGACTAGCGACTCCACCTGTTCCTGAGTCGCGTCCGCCGGCAAGTGTTCGCTGATGGAGCCCATCCCAAGTTCCTGACAAGCCTTTCCCTTGGAGGCGACATAAGCCGCCGAATCCGGACGATCTCCGACCAGCACGGTCGCCAGGGTCGGTTTTTGCTTACCGGCCGCGGTACGCTCCGCCACTTGCACCGCGACTTCCTTACGCACTTGTTGTGCAATCAGTTTTCCATCGATGATTTGAGCAGTCATAGTTTCTCCTTATTCGAGATGACTTTTATTTTACAACTCCACCCTCGTTTCTTACAGTGACACTCATCCGATATTGAGGATTACACCTTTCAACCCATTGGGGCCCGATTCATCTAGCTGCACCGTATCGATCTCATTCCAACGCGGCGAGGGGGCAAGGGCCTGCACACGAACATAATTTTCCGTCAGGCCTTCCATTTGCCAGCCCCATTCTCCCATCTCAGACATGGATTCCCATAATACAGATGTTTTATTTCCCATGAATTTCTGCTGATAAGATTTCGCAGAGGCTTGCAGAACGTCGTGCAGGATGTGATTCCGCTTCTTTCTAAGCTCGGGCTTGATCTGTCCCTTCATCTTTGCCGCCCCGGTACCTGGACGCAGCGAATACGTGAAGACATGTCCGCCCGCGAAATCGATCTCTCGGACAAAATCCAAGGTCTCGGCAAACTCCTCTTCCGTTTCACCGGGGAAGCCCGCAATAATATCCGTGGTGATGGCAACGCCGTGAATCGCGTCCCGCGCGTCCGAGACCAGCTGACGAAATGAATCGGGCGTGGTCTTGCGCGCCATCCGCCTCAGCGTGGATTCGCATCCGGATTGCAGAGGCAGATGCAGATGCGGCATAAGGCGGGAGGCTGAGGCGTCCCAAAGCGAAAAGAAGTCCGCATCCAGATCCCAGGGCTCCAGAGAGGAGAGTTGCAGACGCGGCAGATCCGTTTCACGCAGGATCGTCTGGATCAAATCTTTGAGATGCGCGCCGAAATCCTGTCCCCATGAACCGAGATGCACGCCCGTGAGAACGATCTCCTTCGTACCGCCATCCAAGGCTGATTGCACATCGAGAATCACATCCGCGACGGGACGACTACGTCCCTCGCCGCGCGCCACGGTGGTCACGCAAAACGTACAGTGATTATCGCAGCCGTCCTGCACTTTGATGAAAGCGCGTGTCCTGCGATGCAGTCCCGGCAGAGGCTGGCGTGAAATCGGCTCGAGATCGAATGATTCTTGCGGGAGATCTAATACTTCAGAAACAAGATGATCCTTGTGGCCGTTGGTCACAACTTGTAAAACACCTGGCAACTCTCTTGCTTGCCTGGGCTGCAGGGTTGCCCAGCAACCTGTTGCCACAATTTCATGCACGCCTGCACGGGCGATTTGCCGAATCTTGCCGCGCGAGTCAGCCGCAGCTTCATTGGTCACTGCACAGGTGTTGACAACGGCCAATTCTGCCGCATCGGGAGCGGCGACGATCTCGTGTCCCACCGCACGGAGTTGCCGCGCCATGTTTTCGATTTCCGCCTGATTCAGCCTGCATCCAATTGTATCGAGGTAGATCTTCATATAAAATCATCTGTCATTGCGAGGAGAACTCGCGCTGAGTGGAGTGCCCTGCGCTTGGCGAAGAGGAACGAAGACGAAGCGTAGCTCGACATGGCAATCTCCATGTAAGCAATGAGATTGCTTCGTCATTCCTTCGGGCTTCCTCGCAATGACGGGATCCTCAAGGTTGTATCACCACAAAATGATCGAACAAGACATCCACGCCAGCCTGGGAAAATGCACCGACCAGCAATCCGACATCGCCAGTGGACAAATCTTTATCCGAGATGGAGGCAACTTCATTGTAGTTGATGTAAAGCGTCAACGTCTTGCCAACACAATCTGCACGCAAATGATTCGAAGCGTCCATCTGGATCATATCGGAGGCCTGCATTTCTTCCTGGCCGAGCAATAGTGTAGTACCGCCGATAAATTTTCCAATGCCATAAAAGCCATCACTACTAATAATGAAGAAATAATAGTTGCCACTCTGATAGCGGCAGATCAATCCCATGCGGTTTTCATCGGGACCATTGAGTCGGGTTACATCTGCTTCCACGCGCACATCGCCGAAATTCTTTTCAGGGGTGGACCACAGATTGAATCCCGGCTGTTGTACCAGAAAGCGATACCCGCCAGCATCATAGTCCATGATGCCATTCTCGTTGGAGATACGTGCCCAGCCACTGGCATTGTCTTCGAATTCATCCTGATACAACATGGCACCGGGATCGGCAGACGGGATGGGAGCAGGAGTCGAAGAGGGTGCACAGGCCGAGAGAATAAGCAGGCTTAATAGAAAAGAAGGAAGAAAGAACTTCATGGGGCGATTTTATCAGAATTATGAACATCACACCTGCACTGCAACGAACGCAGTGCGGCACAAGTGTTGCGATGTCCGAACTCCAGCGCGCGCTTCGTCTGCGTTCGAGCGAAAAAGGCCCCCTGACTCCGCTCAGCGCGAGGGTGATAGCCTTACGGAAAATACTGTTTCAAAATAATATCCGCTTCACTGTTTCCCAAATCGCGCGATTGAATTAAATCGTCATATGCTGCGACGCGATCACCCGTCTGCAAATGTAACATCCCCAAGTGCAAATGCACGGAAGCATTTTGTAAATCCAAGGCAAGTGCGCGCGTCAATATGTTCCCTGCTTCTTCATATCGGGCGTCGAGTAAGAGCGACCATCCCAATACGTCCAACGCATCGGCATCATCCTTGGCGAGAGTTACAGCTTTCTGCGCGGCGGGCACACCGATACCTTTTACATTCACTTGATTCTGTGCGCAAAAGATCGCCAACAGACGCCAGTAATGAGCATCTTCCGGCGCCAGGGTAGTCGCCTTCTGATAAGCGCCCAGCGCCCGGATGAGATTTCCCAACTTGGCGTACAACTCGCCGATCGACACCTGCCAGGCTGGATTCTCCGGTTCCAATTGCGCTGCGGCCTGGAACTCCGTCAAAGCCTGACGGAAATTGTCTCCACGTTGGAAATAGAGTCCACGCAGCCCGCGTACTGTAGGAGAGTCTGGATTCAGCTTCAAAGCCTGATCCAGCTCTGCGCTTCCATCCTCGTCCGTATGCTGTTTCGCTTCCCCAAGCCAGGCCCACGCATCGGCGTTTTTCTCATCAGCATGGACGGCCTTTTCGAAGGCCGCACGCCCCAACACCCATTCCTCAACCAACCCCAGCCCGCGGCCGATGATCAGGAAGCGCGCGGATTCGGACTGGTTAATCGAAGCCAAATTCAAGGCGGTGCGCAGAGTCTGTGCCGCGGGATCAAGCTCAGGATTTAATTGCGAAGCGCTGATCAATTCCGATGAGGCGCGGTCAGGGTCGGACAAAGTCACCAAGAGTCCCAAACGATAATGTGCGGAGGCATCCTCCGGGTGAATAGCCACATACTTCTGCAAATACTCCGCGGCCTTGGAATACTTGCCCTGCGATTGATAAATTTCGGCCAAACGCGAATACAAATGCTCGGACGGATTCTCTTGTCCCAGAGCCTGTTCCCAAATTTCAAAGGCGCGCTGCACATCGTTCTGCAAATAATTGACATCGCCCCACGCCACCCACCCATCGGGCGAGAGCGCATGGCTTCGATAGGCCTGCTGATAAACGGTGTTCGCGGCCGTATAATCCTTGGCATAATAATATTCATGCCCCGCCAGTTCATAGAGATCCGGCCGCCAGGGGATGCGCTGCGCCGCCGATCGATAATGCTTCGCGGCCTCAGAATAAGAACCTGCCATTGAAGCTTTCTGCAGCTCGACGTAACCGGAGAAAAGCAAAGGTAGAAAAATTGCCAGCGAGATCAGAACCAGAATCAGGAAAATGCGCAATCCATTACGGGACATGAAGCTCATTATAAAGGTGAGGGATAATTCACTGTCGCGCAAATTTTCACTTCGGGAAACCTAATCCTTTGAAAATCACATGATTTTGATACTTGTAACCCCGGATTTCGGACAGAATTCGTCAAGTGGAATATAATCACAGACAACATGGGCGCATCTCTCAGCCAGATTTTTAATATTCTTACAGAGCCTGCCGGCAGCTTGATCTATCATCTTATCCTGGTATTTTCCATCGCAGGCGCTTTACAATCAGCCTTTGTGCATTGGCGGTCCAGTGAATTCCCACAGGCGCGGCGGACCATGTTCGGGCTCGGGATGTTGCTCGTGGCGCAGATCGGGCTTTTTATCGTCAGCGGCATTGGGACACAGGGACTGGTTAATCTGGCTATCTTCCTGCCTCCGCTGGATCGCGCGGTCACGCTCTTTTCTCTTATCTGGCTGATCTGGCTATGGGGCTTTCCGGAACCCAGCCGCCCCGCAGATGCGGGAACATGGCTGCTGACCCTGCTCGTCATCGCGGCGCTCGGCTTGAGTCTCGCTGCGTACTCTGAGGAGCCTTCCCGCCTTTCCTACAACCTGACAACTTACGACAGTATCTGGCAATATACCAGTTTGGGCTTTTCAATCCTGGGCCTGTTCATTTTGCTGGCGCGCCGTCCCAACGGCTGGGGATACGGAACTGCTGTCTTCCTGCTTAGCTTTGCCGGACATCTGCTTTACTTGCTGGTTGGCCGTACAGACGGGGATTTTCCCGGCGCGGTACGACTGGCCTACATTGCAGCTTACCCGATTCTGATGACTCTGCCTCAGCGTTTCCCCGCGCCGACGAGCAGCCTGACCACCGTTAAACAACAGGATGCGCCTGTTGGCGAGCGACGTAAATACAGCACCGACCCGAAGACCTTCCACGCCTTGCTGGCGTTGGCCGGTGAATCCAGCGCGGATAAACTGAGTCAGGCCATCACCCGCGCCATCGCGCAGACCATGCTGGCTGACTTGTGCTTCCTCATTTATCTCACCGACAATAAGAATCAGATGCAGATCGCCAGCGGCTACGATTTGATCCGTGAAGAGACGCTCGAGGGCGGCAGCATGAACAAGAGTTTGATTCCCATGCTTACCAACGCTCTGCAGCGTGGACGTCCCTTGCGCTTGCCATCCAGCAGCACCTCAGCGGACATCAAGGGTCTAAGCGATTTGCTCGGTCTGGCCAACCCTGGTCATATTTTGAGTGTACCAATCATAACTCCGGAAAAAGATCCCATCGGCGGCGTGCTGCTTCTTTCGCCCTATTCGAATCGCTTGTGGAGCGCGGAGGATCAGGCCTTCCTGGCAAATATTGCTGTCTCGTTGGTGCCCATCATCCAACGTGGGCAAAAGATGACCTCCCTCGAACAGCGCGGTGAACAGACCAAACAAGCACTGGATGCGGCGCAAGCCCGCATTGAGGACCTGGAGAAGCGCAACAATGATCTGCTCAAACAAATGGATGTAGTAAAGTCCGATGCACAGGAAGGACTCGTGCAGGCGGAGAATCTCACGGCGCTCACCAAGATGCAGGAAGAATCCCAAAGAGTCATCGAACGCCTGAAGCACGAGAACGAAGAGCTACGCACAACCAAAGAAGACAAAGGCACCAAGAAGGCCTTGTTCACAGCCAGTTCAGAACAAGCCGAAGGTGAGCTACGTCTCGCGCTCGAAGAAGTGGCGCGTTTGCAAAATCAGTTGGCGGATGCAAATACGCGCGTCATGGAATTGGAAAAGGGAACTTCAGCAGCGCGTTCCACGGAACAAGCGGAAGTGATCGCTTCCATTTCACAGGAACTTCGCCAGCCGATGTCCTCCATCGTGGGCTATACCGATCTGCTGTTGGGTGAGTCGGTGGGCATCCTCGGCGCGTTGCAGCGTAAATTCGTGGAACGTATCAAGTCTTCTTCGGAGCGGATTGGCAATCTGATCGACGATATGATCCAGGTCACAACTCTGGAAACCGGGCTCAACGACTTAAAGCCTGAACCGGTAGACTTGAACACCATCATCGACAACGCCATGTCTTATACGAGTAGTCAGGTGCGCGAGAAGAATATCTCCTTGCATCTCGACCTGCCGAAGAACATGGAATCCATCTATGCTGACCGCGAAGCCTTGCAGCAGATTTTGATCCACCTGCTCCAAAACGCGGGAGCCGCCTCACCAGTGGAAGGAACCATCTATTTGAAGGTTCAGACAAAGGAGGAGGAGCATCGGGAATATGTCCTCATCCAGGTCAGCGACTCGGGCGGAGGCATCCTTGCCGAAGACCTGCAGCGCGTCTTCACCCGTCTGTATCGGGCGGACAATGTTTTAATCCAGGGCGTGGGCGATACCGGCGTGGGACTTTCCATCGCCAAGACTCTCACCGAAGCGCAGAGGGGACGCATCTGGGTCGATAGCGAAGCAGGTGTTGGGGCAACGTTCAGTGTACTCCTGCCGATTGCCAAGAGTTCGAACGGGAAAGCGACGGAGCAGTAAGCATGCAATCTTTGCGCCAATTGGGAAGCGGAGTCATTATCGCCATTGTCTCGGTCGTTTTGGTCATCGGTGGCATCTCCCTGGCACTGGCCGAAACATTACCTCAACGCGCCACACCAACGCCGATCCCTCCCACCCTGCCACTGAGCTTTCCCACGCCTACGATCACTGCCTCATTTGCCCCACAAACCGAAACAGGGACAGCGACCATAACGGAAACACCACCAGCAGTCGTACCCTCCAGCACGAATACCTTATTGGCGCCCACCTCCTGCATACCACCTGTCGGCTGGATTCGGATCACTGTGGCGGCAGGTGATACCGTGTATTCTCTGGCGCAGCGTTATAAAACCACAGCCGATGCACTCAGCGCGGCGAATTGTCTTTCATCCGTTGAGTTGCCGGCCGGGTATACGATCTACGTTCCACCTGTACCGACGGTTACTGTCATTCCCTGTGGCCCGCCCGCGGGCTGGGTGAAAACACACGTGGTACAGGCCGGCGATAATTTATATCGCATTGCCTTATCCTATAACATCACTTATCCCCAATTGCAGCGTGCCAACTGCATGGGAAGTTCCACTACCATTTACGCAGGTCAAATACTCTGGGTGCCCAATGTTCCCACGCTCACACCGGTTCCCGGCGTGACCTTCATTCCAACCTTCCCAACCGATACACCCATGCCAACTTCTACGGCGCTTCCACCAACGGCCACCTCCACAACCGCTGCTACCGCTACCACTGCTGCTACTTCAACATCTGTGCCCACTCCACTGCCCACCTTTACCTCGACAGCGCCAGGCACTACCTCTCCATAAAGCATGAAAGCTTGTCTTCACGTGATCTTCCTCGCGAGCCTCTTACTGGCCGGATGCGGGACAGCCGCGCTCCCTTCAGGACAATCTGCGTTGCCCTTTCCCTTGGTGACCGTGCCAGCGAATGCCACAGCCACTCCCACGCCCTTTCAACCTCTCGACTGGACGCCGACCGGCACGCTTCTCTCCCAGCCTGCGCCCGATTCCGCGACAGCTACTACGACTCTCCCCGCGCCAACTCAAACCCAGCTCCCTACTGCGGACGCCAATCTGTTGATCAACACCGTCGCGCCGCTGCCGACCATTGACCCCTCCGGAAGTCAAATCCTAAACAACGGACAGGAGACCGTCAATTTTCTCTTAATCGGTTCAGACAAAAGGCCCGGCAGTTCCTTTCGGACCGATACCATGGTCATTGCCGTCCTGCGTCCCAATGATGGACAGGTCTCGCTCATTTCCATCCCGCGTGATTTATGGGTCTCCATTCCGGGCTGGGAGAATCAACGCATCAATACGGCCTATCAACACGGGATCTCTGTGGGCTATCCCGGTGGTGGACCGGGACTGCTCAAAGAGACGATCCTTTACAACCTCGGCATCCGCATCGACCACACTGCGCTGGTGGAATTCGATGGCTTCCGCAAGATTGTGGACACCCTCGGCGGCGTGGATGTCCCGGTTTCCTGTCCTTACACAGATTGGCATTTGATCGATCCGAGTTATGATCCCGAAAATGAAAATAACTGGTCCTTGTATACCGTGGGTCCCGGTCTGGTCCACATGGATGGAGACCTGGCTTTGTGGTACGCGCGCTCGCGCCAGAAATCCAATGACTTCGACCGCGGCCGCAGACAACAGGAAGTCTTGCGCGCCTTATTCACGCAGGCGCTCAAAGCTGGGACGCTCACACATATCCCTGAACTTTATAACAATCTAAAAGATACCGTGGAAACAGATCTGGGCCTGGCCGATCTTTTGCAACTGGCCGTTTATGCGCCCAAGATGACCAATGCCGATATCCGCAGTTACTATATCCGTCCGCCCATTGTGAACTCCTGGATCACGGACGGTGGCGCGTATGTCCTATCGCCCAATCAGGATCTACTCCAGCAGATGTTAACGGAAGCGCTTTCACCGGCGACGAAAACCGTTCAAAAACAGGCCACCGTCATCGATGTGATGAACGGCACCTCCATCGCTGGCTATGAAGCCCTGGCGACTTCCCGTCTCAACTACGCGGGCTATGAAACGCACATTGTCCCCTCCGATCGGCAGGATTACGCTTATTCTGTATTGATCGACAAAACATCCGCGCAGGATCCCACGCAAAGTGCTCCCATCTTAAATGTGATGGGCATGCTACCAGGCAGTCTCATCTCTGGGCCAGACGCCAACAGCACCGCGCATTATTTGTTAATCCTGGGATACGATTATCAGCCATGTTTCAGGCCGGAGACGCTGGAGCAGTGATAGTTGCTTCGCACCAAACAGGCAGACACATCCGTTTAAGCGGTGAATTCTTAGCAAGCAGATGCAACGCACTTGCGCGCAGGCTGTGTTATACTTATAGTATAAAAAAAGGTATAACAAATGTCGAATATTAAAACAGCGATTTCCCTGCAAAAATCACTTTTCGAGCAAGTTGACAACATGGCGCGCGAGATGAAGGTTTCGCGCAGCCGTCTGTTCGTGATGGCGTTGGAAGATTACATCCGCCGCCATCAGAATCAGGCTTTGTTGGAAAAGATCAATCAGGCGTATCAGGATACTCCCGATGAGGTGGACAAAGTGCGCTTGGATGCCATGAAAAAACGACAACGGAAGACCGTTGAGGGTGAATGGTAATCAAGCAGGGGGATGTTTACTGGATTGATGTCGGGGAACCATCTGGATCTGCGCCTGGTTATCTCCATCCACACGTTGTGATCCAAAACAATGTCTTCAATTTGAGCCGAATTAACACAGTTATTGTCTGCGCACTCACATCCAACGTAAAACGCACCGAGGCGCCAGGCAATATTTTACTTGATGAAGGAGAAGCCAATTTGACCAAACAAAGCGTAATAGTCGTTTCTCAAATCTTCACCGTAGACAAATCAGATTTGGGAGAATATATTGGAAAACTATCCAAAAAACGCATGCGACAGATTCTAGATGGGATTAAGCTGGTGACTGATCCACGCGACATTGAATGAGGAAATGGCTAACAAATATCCTCCTGTTCATCCTGGTGAGATTCTTTTAGAAGAATTTCTTGAGCCAATGGGCATTAGTCAATATCGGCTTGCCAAAGATATTAGTGTACCTCCGCGTCGAATCAACGAAATTGTATTGGGAAAGCGCGCTGTCACACCCGATACTGCTTTGCGTTCATCACGATATTTCGGCCTTTCCGAAAGGTTCTGGATGAATTTACAAACGCGCTATACTATTGAAACAGAGAAGGAAAGATTGCAAAATCGCCTGGAACGCGAAGTTCATGTTTATACGGCCATGCAATAATCAAACATGACGATCCACAGCATTTCTCAAATCGGCGGTGTTTTAAGAAACGCTGTCGCCTTCAATTTCAAAATTTCCCCTGAGGTCATTATGAACGCAAACTCCCTACTGGCTCAGGTCGAGCAACTATTTAATCTACTTGAAGCTGATAAGGTTGATTACGTGCTGGTTGGGGGCATTGCCTTGCTAACCTATGTGGAAGGACGCAATACACAGGATATTGATCTCATTATGGCTTTGCCATCCTTGTCAAAAATTCCTGAAATTAAAGTGGAAAGTCAGGATATGTATTTCGTACGCGGGAAATTTGGCGAGTTGCAAATTGATATTCTACTGACGAAGAATCCTTTGTTCGCTGAAGTTGAAAAGAATTACTCGACGACCAAGCAATTCATGGATCGTAAGATTCGCTGCGCGACAGTGGAAGGACTGCTTCTCTTGAAATTGTTCGCCTTGCCTTCACTATACCGTCAAGGTAGTTTTGAACGCGTGGGAATTTATGAAAACGATATTGCTACCCTCATGTATGCTTTCGAACCCAAGCTTGAACCACTCTTTGCAGAATTGAGCAAATACCTAAATGAAACAGACATGACAGAAGCTCGAAAAATCGTTGCAGATGTAGAGACGCGTATCCAGCGGTTTCGCAAAGCGAACCAATAAACCGCGAGACACCTTCCCTTTTATTTATCTTCCCCATAAATCATTTTACATGCAGCAACGAATTGTGGCATTGACAAGAACGTTCAGTCCGAACAAAGAGCCTCTTATTGGACGATGAATACACATTAATTATCAGGTACCTTCGGAGAACAGAATGAGACTCAAACATTCCCCTTTCATGTTAGCAATTTTGGCTTTGACCCTTTCCAGCCTGGCCTGCCAAACCTTGACGAACGCACAGCCCACTGAGAGCAGTAATGCACCTACGCCTCAACAAGATATTATCCAACCTCAACCAACTGAGGTTCCAACACAAACATCCATAGAGCCCGCAACTGTGACATCCAAGGGCGCGGGGATTCTCTGCGCCGGATCGAGCACCGGATTAAGCTGCCTGGATGAGAACGGCTGGCAGGTTTACACTGACGAAAATTCCGAACTGCCCAATAACTATCTCTATGCCGGCGCGATCTGCCCGGATGGCAAGATCGCGATTGCTCACATCAGTGGCGTGACTCTCTTCGATGGAAAGACCTGGACTGAGCTTCCCGAAACGGATGCGCTTTCCTCTCCGGATGGCATCGCCTGTGAAGCGAACGATGGGATTTGGGTGGCACACTTTCAAGGTGTGAGTCATTTTGCCAATGGTGCATGGACGGACTACGGTTCCGAAAACCTGGCGAGCGGCGAATCCGCCAACGAGTTGGTGTATGATGTTGCCGCCGCTCCGGATGGAAAAGTATGGGTACTCACCTCTCGCAGTGTAGCTGTGTTCGAAAATGACAAATGGACCGTTTATCAGGAGGGACAAGGTTTCGAAGGTAGCCGCTTCTTCAACGCGCTGACCCTGGATGCCAAGGGCCGTCCCTGGGCCGCGCACAGTGAAGGCGTGGACCTCTTCGAGAACGGCACCTGGCAATCCTTCAGCAAGACAGATTACAACACGCCCGAAAGCGTGGCCGTTGACGCCCAGGGTCAGGTCTGGCTGGGAACGCTCAGCAATGGTACCTATGTCTTCGATGGCAATTCATGGTCTCATCATGACCGTGCTGCGGAAAAGTTAATGAGCAACCACGTTACATCTATCACGGCTGACAGCGGTGGACGCGTCTGGTTCGGCACCACCTACGGCCTGAGCGTCTTCGACGGCACAAGCTGGCAGACTTTTCTAATGAGCAATTCTGGCCTAGGCGATAACGATATATCCTTTGTCGTTGTAACAAACGATGGCCCAACCCTGCCAGGTTTAGAAGAAAAAGCAAAAGGATCACTAACCGGAAAGATCAAAGACGCGGACGGCAACTCATTAGCGGAGACGCAAGTGGAAATCTGTGTCGAAACACTAGGCACCTCCTTCTCCGGCGATACGCCCTGTTCCGATCAACCCTTCCACCTTTCTACGAAAACAGATGCGGATGGGGCCTTCCTATTTGAAGATGTCCCCGCCGGTTACTACGTGGTCGTCACTGAGACTGGCGATGGCACTTGGGCGCAACTGATCGACCAATATGGCATCATCTCCGAGCGTACGTTGATTCAATCGGGAGAAGATTATGATATTGGGCCGCTGACGTTGGAGCAGTAAAAATATCCTGTTGACATCTCCCTCATTTTTCGCTAAACTATACGAAAGAGAAAAAAACAGGAGATGTTATGCCTGAGACTAAACTTACCTTCACATTTAACAGCCAATTCGCCGTTGACGGCCGCCATCAGTTCGTGGGAAGCCTATCTGGCGGATAAGGGCCGCTCGCCCAACACGATCAAAGCCTTCCTTTCGGATGTGCGCCTGCTGACCACCTTCCTCCCCGAAGATGTGACCATCGGCAAGATCACCACCAAAGACCTCAACCGCTACTTCGAATGGATGGAAAAGGAACGCGAAGTTCCGTGCAGTCCCAAAACACTGGCGCGGCGTATCACCGCCACCAAGTCCCTGTTCCGCTGGCTGCACCAATTCGGCGTGCTGATGATCGATCCCGCTGAGAAGGTCGCCCAGCGCTCGGCCATCAGTCCCCTCCCCACTGTGCTGACTCCCGAGGAGTATGATGCCGCCCTGCTGGCGGCAGACCGTCACCGCCGCGGACAGAAGCCGGATGCGCGTCCGTATGCGTTGGTCTATCTTATTGTTAACGACCGGCATCAAGAAGAGCGAGACGTTGGGGATCCAACTCGAACACATCGAACTGGAGGCGCCGACTGGCCCGCAGATTTTTATCCGTTATGCGACCCCGGCAAATCGATACAAAGAGAGAAAGTTGGCTCTGCCCGACGATTGGATTCCCGCCTATCAGGAGTACCTCGCTCAATACCGCCCGACAGAGCAACTCTTCCCCTGGTCCCCCCGGCGGCTGGAGTACCTGCTCGAGGATATCGGCAACGAGGCCGGGTTGAACAAACATCTCTCCTTCGACATGTGCCGCTGGACCTGCGCGCTGAACGATTTTCGTTCCGGTGAGGAACCCGACAAGATCCGCCAGAAACTGGGCGTATCGAAAATTCAATGGCGTGAGTTGTTTATCAAATTGAAGCAGTTGAGTGGGGGAAGTTAACCTGTCATGGCGAGCCTTCCTGAGCGGAACCGCCGTTCTTTGGCGGCGTAGTCGAAGGATGGCGAAGCAATCTCCTCTCTCGTGCAAACTTTTGTTTAAAGGTTACTTGAGATTGCTCACCTGCACTGCACCGAACGCAGTACGCTGCAAGTGTCGTCGTGGCATCAAAACGCCACTCCTGGCAATGACGTTCTCACCTCTATCATCGAAAAATACAACGCCTGGCACGTGTGAACTCCGTCAAGCGGAAGGGATGGGCAGGGCGATAGCCCGGCACCCAGACCACCTTCTCCCCCATGCAAAGTAAAGGCCAACGATCACGTGCCCGCTGCGGCAATTTCACATTGATAAAGAAATCAGACATCTTCACCTCGTGACCGTCCATGCCCAACGGCTCGAAGCGGTCACCATCCTGTCGCACGCGCAACTCCAGCGCGTCTGAGATGCCATTCGCATCCAGCCAAACCTGAAAGGGATCCTCGTTGGATTTGGCCTGTTCCATCGCCAATGAAGCGATATTCCACCGTTCACAATTCAACTTCCAGCCACCGGAAAGCGCCACCGAACCGGGAATCCTTCAAGGGAATGGTCGCGCTTTCATTTGGCATTTGCGGCCAGCGTTCGATCGGTAAAGTGATATGTCCCGCTACTACATAGATCAACTTCCCCTCACGTAATAAATGCAGCCCGCCGATCAAATCCATACGGATGCGACGATGCTCATCCTGGTTGGAAATGAAATGCGCGGCGCGCTCCAGGATGGTGTAGCTAACGTCAAACTCATCGGGGTGGAGGCGTTCGATCGCCCGGCGAATCAGGTTCCGTTGGAGTCCGAGCGGCTGCTCCATCAACGCGAGCAAGTCAAAGGCGATGAATCCCTCGCTCTTCTGTGTAATGCATTTCTTCCAGGCCTCATCCAAAACATTCGAGAGGATTTCATAGTCACCGGCCAGCGAACGGGAGGTGCGCCAGACTACTTCGCGAAAACGTGGGTTATAAGACTCGAGCGAGGGAATCAGCAAATGGCGCAGGCGATTGCGGAGGAAGTCCAGGGAGGCATTGCTGGGGTCATGCCGTGGCCGGAAACCATTGGCGGCACAATAGACGATCGTCTCCTCGCGCCAAGTATCCAACAGAGGGCGCACGATGGGAATCTCAGGGTCGAACATGTGCAGGATGGTACGATAGTTCATACCTTTCAACCCAGACAGCCCCGCCCCACGGATAAAATGCATGAGCACCGTTTCCACCTGGTCATCAGCAGTGTGACCAACAGCCACGGCCTGGGCTTTGAAGCGATGGGCCTGTTCGATGAGAAAACGATAGCGCATAATACGTGCCGCTTCTTCGAGAGATAACTTTTCCTGATCGGCATAGGCGCGCACATCACCGCTTTCGATCACGGAAGCGAGATTAAGGCGGGCGGCCGTCTGCTCAACGGTATTGGCATCGGCATCCGCATCAGGACGCAGCTTGTGGTTGAAGTGCGCGACGATGAGGCGATAACCGGTCTTGCGCAAGACATCCATCAGGCACAAACTATCAGGGCCGCCAGAGACCCCGGCAATGATGGGATGATCTTTATTGAGTCCGCATTGATCGCTGAGAATGGATTGAATGTTTTCAAGCATTGAAAAGTTGATACAACTCCACCAAGACGCCCGAGGTGCTTTCAGGGTGGACGAAAGCATATTTCTTTCCATCGGCAGCGGTACGCGGTTCTTCATTGATCAAACGTACGCCTTTGGATTTCAATTGAGCCAGCATGCCTTCGATATCATCCACTTCCAAACACAGATGATGCATGCCGGGTCCGCGTTTGGTGAGGTATTTGGCGATTCCTAAATCGTCGGTCGTGGGCCGCACTAATTCCACTTCCGAGCCCGAAAGCGGCAGGAAGGCCACCTGTGATTTTTCAGCGGGCACGTCGCGCATTTCATGCAACTCCATCCCCAGTGCATCCCGCCAGAAGGAAAGGGCCTTCTCCATATCATCGACGACCACGGCAACGTGATTGATCTGTTTGACTTTCGGCATAGATTGCTCCGGATTGGTAATAATTCTTTGATTTTATAAAGGTAACTAGCCTTGCTATATTACAATTTGATTATAGTCGCTTGTCAGAGAATTCAATAACGATTAAGATTAGCCTATGTTCAACCTCCCAATCAACCTGCGTCGCGTGGCGGTCATGATTGGCATTCTGGCGCTGGTCTTTATTGTGCTTGAATTCAATCGTCGTCTGGAAGAACTCAACATGTTGACCAGGCAGGATGAGCTGGTCCATCTGCAGGCCACGCAGGCCATTCAAACCCAGGCCGCTTTGCAGACTCAGGTCGCCTACGCCGGTTCGACTGCCGCGGTGGAGGAATGGGCACGCACCGATGGTCATTACATTCAGGATGGTGACCTGCCCGTGGTGCCAATCGCGGAGTCCGGCAGCGCACCCGTAGAATCCAGCACGCCCGTCCCGGCGCCCACACCCATGGCAAATTGGGAAGTATGGTGGAATTTATTTTTTGGTGAATAAGAAAAGTTTTCGATCTTCCTGGTTCCATTTAGTCTGCGTTAGAAGCGTGAACGGAATACGATGATAGGGGTTAGGTCATGATGCGGAAGTTTAAAGAGGTTTGGGAAGGATTAGTCGAGCCTGCCTGGATTGGGGATGCACGTGAACGACGTCTTTCACGTATTCTAAATATCATCCTGCTAATGCTGCTCCTCTGGGGAATTCTGGTTGAGATTCAGTATCGCTTTATTGAAAGCCCATCTACAACGGACAATCTGCTTGTATTGCCTATGGTGGGTGTCCTCGTATTGGCCTATGTGTGTAACCGTAGAGGGGCCTTCCAGTTTTCTGCCATCCTGACCGTGGGGCTGTTCATCTCCGCCACGCTTGCAACGGTGATCCTCGGAATTTTACAAGGGGAGGGCAATCTCTCCGTTCTCTATTATCTGATCATCGCGGTCCTGATGAGTGAATTATTTTTCTCGATGCGCGGCTATCTTGTTACCGCAGCGGTGATCCTGACGGGTGTCTTTGGCATTTCATTAAGGAATCCCAGTACTGACGATATCTTTGTTTTTCTGGTTGTCTTCTGCGCACTGATCGGCTTTTCCAGCTATAACCGCCGCGCCATCGAACGGGAACAGGTCCGGCTGGCAAAAAAAGTTGCCCGCGAACGATCTCTGCGCTGGATGGAAGAACGACGCTCCGCTCAACTCGGCTTGCTGGAAGAGGTTGGCAGAAAGATCACGAACAGTCTGAATGAAAGGGAGATTCTGGATCATACCTTGCAGGCCCTGGTGGACACGTTCGGTTACGCCGAAGCCGCCATCAGTTTGCTGATCAATAGCGACACGCTGGAAGTGGCCGCCATCTCCGGCACCCAGGATTTTGGCTATCGGCCCGGATACCGACAAAAAATCGGAAAGGGCATTATCGGGCATGTGGCCGAAACCAGGACACCGCATCTGGCAGGGGATGTTTCGAACGACCCGTATTACTACTCCTCCGCAGACCGCAGAGGCTCTGCCATTGGCGCACCCATGCTCGATAAGGATAAATTACTGGGTGTCATCTACGTCGAGAGTTCCGTTCAGAACGCGCTGAAATCTGGTGATGTGCAAACCCTGCAAACGTTGGCAAGCCAGGTTGCCACATCCATTCAAAAGGCACGTTTATATGCGCGCACACAATACCATCTGCATGTGATGACCACGTTAAGATCTGTGTCACAGGCTGTCTCTTCCTCACTCGAGTTGGACAAAATCTTGCACAATGTGATCGAACTGCTCAAAGACTCCTTCGGCTATGACTATCTAAGCATTTATTTACTGGAGGGAGAAGCATTGCGGCTGGGCACTTCAATTGGGTATGCACAGGATATGATCATTCATCAGTTGCCAGTTGGTCAAGGCGTGATCGGACGTACAGCTCGTACCAGACAAACTCAATTCATTCCCGACGTTCGGGCTGATCCAGATTTTCTACGGGCCTCGTCTGAGGTCAAGAGTGAAATATGCGTGCCTTTGCTCAAAGAGAATCTTGTACTGGGTGTGATCAATGTGGAGTCAAACGGAGAAGTGCCGCTGGATGAACACGACCTAAGTTTGTTGAACGCGCTGGCAGGTACCGTGGCGGTTGCCATCGATAACGCCCATCTGCATGCTGAAATGAAACGGATGGCGTTGACCGATCCGCTCAGCGGACTGGCCAACCGCCGCGCCTTTGACGATCTGCTCGACGCAGAAGTCTTGCGGGCTCAACGCTATAACCATCGCGTTTCCTTGATCATTATGGATATCGATTCTTTTAAAGAGTTCAACGACCTGTGGGGACATCCTGCCGGTGATGAACGCATCCGCCAGATTGGCAACTTGCTCAATGAAAAAGTCCGCGAGCCGGATATCGCCGCCCGCTATGGTGGCGAGGAGTTTGCGGTCATCCTGCCGAACACCACCAAGGAGGGCGCGATTGCGGTGGCGGAAAGATTGCGCGTCGCCGCCGAAGCCGAGGCGCCAGAGGAAAGTTCCACGGACGGCCCCATCTCTGGCTATACTATCAGTCTGGGTGTGGCAACTTTTCCGCAGGATGCAGGCACGGTCTATCATCTGATGCTGGCGGCGGATAACGCGGAGCTGGATGCCAAACGGCTCGGCAAGAATCGCGTCTGTGCGTCGAAACCCATGGATACAATCCAGAAAGCATAACATACCCCATGCCAGATAACTCCCTATCTCGAAGCCAAATCGAGGCTCGGCTCGCGCTGTTCCCCAATTCCACGCGCATCCAGGACGATTCGCTCTCCATTGCAGGCTGTGACCTCGCCTCTCTCGCAGACCACTACCTGACTCCGTTATATGTTTACGACCGCGCCACCATGGACGCGGCTGTGGAAGAATATCGCTCCATCCTACGAGCTTATTACCCCATACCCTCTCACATCACCTATGCCGGCAAAGCCTTTCTCTGCAAAGCCATCGCCGAGTGGACTCAAGTTCATGATCTCTTCGTGGATTGCACGGGGAAAGGTGAAATCGCCATTGCAGTCGCGGGAAATGTGCCGCGTGAAGATATCCTTGTGCATGGTGTGAATAAATCCATCGACGATTTGAAATCAGCCATTCAACACGCCGGAACGATTGTAGTGGATAATCTTACAGAACTTCATCGACTCTCTGTCATTCTGAGGAAGCACAGCGACCGACACTTGCATCACACGCAAGTGCAGGTGAGAATCCCGCCGCGTAACGGCGAGAGCCTTCGCTCCGCTCAGGATAACACGCAAATCTGGCTCCGCCTCCTGCCTGGCGTGGCAGTCACTACTCATCACTCCTACACCCAAACCGGCCAGCACAACAGCAAATTTGGCATGACGCGGGCAGAGATTCTCGAGGCGGCAAAATTCTGCAAAGAAAACCAGTTACCATTAAAAGGCATCCACTTCCATCAAGGCTCGAATTTCCGCGACCCCGAACCCTTGATTCCCGCCATTGACATGACCCTCGATCTTGCCCGGGAGATTGGCTTCAAAGACGAGTGGCATTTCTGTCCTGGGGGAGGCTGGGGCGTGGCGTATCACGAAGACGAATTGCCGCATCCCTCCATTGAAAGTTATGTACGCGGGATCGCAGAAGCAGTGATCGAAGGCTGTCAGCAGCGTGGACTCGACCTGCCGCAGCTGCACCTCGAACCAGGGCGCAGCCTCATCGCACGCGCCGGAGTTGCCATCTATCGCGTGGGAGCGAAGAAACCGCACGGCGAGAAAACCTGGTTGCTCATCGATGGCGGCATGGCCGATAATCCGCGTCACGCGTTGTACGGGGTGCGCTATTCTTGTTTAACGGTATCGGGCCTCGGCCGCCAGCGAGGCGAAAGTGTATCCATCGCCGGGCCGTATTGCGAATCAGGAGATGTGCTCATCGAAGATCTGCCCATGCCAAAAGTCGAAGAAGGCGAATTGATCGCCATCCCGATGGCAGGCGCGTATCATTTGAGCATGTCTTCCAATTACAACGGTGCGCGGCGGCCGGCTGTGCTATTGCTGGAAGAGGGAAATGCCAAATTGATCCTTCAAAGAGAGACGATAAACGATCTTTTGAAAAACCAGATTTGATGATGAGAGTATAATTTGCGGCTGTAGTACAAGTCCGTTAAAGGTAAATGATGAAGACAATGATTCAGAAAATCCGTTTGTATTGGCCGCTAATCAAATCATTGCAAACCGGTTTGCTCCTGGCCACAGGCATTGCAGGCTATCTGAGTTCCCGCCCGCCTTTTGACATTCCCATCTTGCTGGGTTTAGCGCTCACTCTATTCCTGGCGATCAGCGGCAGCACCATCATGAACATGTGGTATGACCGCGACATCGACGCCAGGATGAAGCGTACGCATATGCGCCCGGCAGCCTCAGGACAGTTGAACGATCGCGAAGTATTGGCTGTTGCCATCGTCACATCCACGCTGGGCATTGGTTTGGCCTTCCTGATTGCGCCGTTATATGGATTGGTGGTCTTCGCCGGTTGGTTCTTCGATGTGGTCGTCTACACGGTCTGGTTGAAACGCCGCACCTGTTGGAGCATTTTATGGGGTGGCATTTCAGGTGCCATGCCCATCCTTTCTGGACGCGCCCTGGCAGTCGGCACGATTGACTTCGTGGGAATATTGCTGGCCTTATCCATCCTCTTCTGGATTCCCACACACACCCTCACCTATTCCATGAAGTTCCGCAAGGATTACAAGAATGCCGGTGTGCCCACCTTCCCTGAAACCTATGACGAACTCTTCACCCGCATGACCATTGCGGTCTCGTCCATACTGGCAGCGATTGCCATCGGTTGGGCCAGTGTGTTGATCGGTTTGAGCGCCGGCTTGTTGAGTTTGATCGCGGTGCTGACCGCGGTAATGCTGGTCCTGGCCTTTGCCACGCTGCGCATCCACACAGATCGGATGAACTTCATGTTGTTCCGTTATGCCTCGTTATACATGTTGAGCGCCATGATCATCCTGGCCATTCAAGGATTGATTTAGTTGGATAGGATAAGGATGTCTGCATCATCTGATTCAAAAATTCGTACAGTGGTTGTCATGCACGGCGATCAGACCGGCGAAGAATTGCTTCTGGAAGCGCTACGCGTTCTCGTCCCGGGCGTGATCGGCTTGGAACTGGACTTTCAACACTTTGATATCAGCTTAAGAAATCGACGTGCCACGCAAAACGCGGTAGTCAAAGAGGCGGCTGCGGCGATGCTGCAAACCGGCCTGGGAATGAAGGCAGCTACGATCACGCCCCCGGAACAAAATGACGTGGGTAGTCCCAACGCCATCCTGCGTGAACAGATCAATGGCACGGTGATTCTGCGCACCGGAAGACGCATCCCGCGCGTACGCCCGGTGGGAGGTGTGCATGCTCCCATTTCCATCGTACGTATGGCCGTGGATGATGCCTATGGCGCCAGGGAATGGCGGGAGAAAACTTCTGAGGGAGACGAACTGGCGTATCGCACTTCCAGAATCAGCCGGAAAGTTTGTCGCGATGTGACTGAATTCTCCTTCCAATTGGCCGAGCGTAACGGCGCGCGCGTTTTCGGCGGACCAAAATACACCGTCAGCCCCATATATGAAGGTATGTTCAAAGAGGAAATGGATGCGGCTGCCGCTCGTCATCCCAATGTATCTTATGAACCTCTGCTGATCGATGCCACTCTGGCGCTTTTGATGCGGATCGATGGAGATGCACTAGTCATTCCCACACTAAACCGGGACGGTGACTTGCTCTCCGATATGATTCTGCAGATGTTCGGCAGCATTGCCGGGTCCGAGAGTCAGGTGCTGGCCTTCGATGATGCCATGCACGTCAAAGTGGTTATGACCGAAGCGCCACACGGCACTGCGCCCGCGCTGGAGGGCAAGAATATCGCCAACCCAATGGCAATGATCCTGGCCGGTGCAGCCATTCTCTCCAACATTCAGACTCCACAATCAGAGCAGGCCTCGCGCGCCATCTATGAAGCAGTGTTCGAAGCCGTCCACGAAGGGAAGGCCACCACCGATCTCGGCGGCAGACTATCGACTTCCGAATTCACCGATGAAGTGATTCAGCGCGTCGAGACCAAGCTGGAAGTGTGGAAGGCGCTGCGAAATTAGCACTTCCCACAATACGAGTTGAAACTGTATTCGCCATGCCGTAAACCGACAGGGCGATTTTCATTTGCGATATACTCCACGATATGGCAAGACACATTTTGCTGGTCGATGATGATGCGCTCATGCGCCGCAGCCTGGCGTTCAATCTCGAACAGGCCGGCTTTCACGCCAGCGCCGCTGCCAACGCCGAAGATGCGCTATCCATTGCCAAACAAACGCCACCCGATCTGGTCTTGCTGGATATCGGTTTGCCCGGCATGGATGGTTTGGATGCCATCAAACGTTTCAAGGAACAATTTCAGATCCCGGTCATTTTCGTGACCGCACGCCGCCGCAACCTGGACGAAGTATTGGGCCTCGAACTCGGCGCGGATGATTACATCACCAAGCCTTTCGATGTGGACGTGTTGATCGCGCACATCAAGGCGGTCCTGCGACGAAGAAGAACCGCATCAGATTCCCCCGCTCCTGATGCGCCGATCACCATCGGTGACCTCAGCCTCGACCCCGCCGCGCACAGCGTGAGTCTCGCCGGAAAAAATATCCAGCTTTCGCCACGGGAGTTCAACCTTCTGCACGCGCTGGCCTTGGATCCCAACCACGTCCGTTCCGTGGATGCTTTGCTGGCAAGCGTCTGGGGTGCAGAGTTTGTCGGCCAGCCGCAGGTGGTCTATGTGCATATTCGCTGGCTGCGTGAAAAACTGGAGAAGGACCCTGATCATCCCAAACGCATCGTGACCGTGCGTGGCGTGGGCTATAAACTGATGGGAGGCGTCTGATGTTTCGCACTTTGCGTCAGCGACTGATCTGGAGTCAGATCCTTCCGCTCTTGTTGGCCTTGCCATTGATGGGCGTGCTGCTCATCTACACATTGGAGGGACAGGTACTCATTCCCCAATTGGCAAAAAATCTAGTGAACGATGGCCGCCTGTTGGCAGAGATCAGCAGTGCGGAGTTCGAATTGTGGGGTGATCCAATCCTGTTCGAGAGCTTGATCTCACGCGTGCAACTCGATCCGGATATTCAAGTCATGTTCCTGAATGGGGATGGCTCTGTGCTGTATTCGAGTAATTCAAATGATCTGCCTCGTATCGGCACTACACTCGCCCTACCCGGGCTGGCAAGAGCCCAGGCCGGGCAGGAGGTGGCCCTCACCAACTACTCCATCTTGAATCTGAGCAACGTCAAAGTGGATGTCTACGAACCGGTTATCAATGCCAGCCGGCAGGTGATCGGCATCGTGCGCCTGACCTACTCCCTGGGATCGCTGTATGACATCTTCAACAAACTCCGTGCGCAGATCCTGATCGCGTTGGGATTGGGCTTACTGCTGGCTGCGCTGGTTGGTACCTGGCTGGCGATCAGCCTGAGCCGCCCGGTGCGAGAAGTGACCGAGGCGATCTATAGCCTCGCCACTGAGCAGCGCCGCGAACCCATTCAGGAACGCGGACCGGAAGAAATACGTTCGCAGGCGCGCGCGGTCAATTTCCTGGTCGAGCAGTTGCACAGTCTCGAAACCTCGCGCCGACAGTTATTGGCCAATATCGTACATGAACTGGGCAGACCTTTGGGCGCTTTGCGTTCGGCCATCCACGCGCTGGGCAAAGGCGCGGCGGATGATCCCAAACTGTTGGCTGACTTAACTGAGGGAATGGATCAGGAAACCTCCCGTTTGCAATATCTGCTCAACGAACTGTTGAATCTGTATGATCAAGCCATGGGCAGGTTGGAGCTGGATCGAAAACCGATTTCAGACCGCGGCCTGGCTGCGCAGCGTGCTAATTTCCTGGAAGGCCGCCGCAGAGGAGAAACATATCCAATGGCAGGAAGATATTCCTGACGCGCTGCCCTCCCTCTCGGTTGATTCGATGCGTATGGCACAGGTGGTGGGAAATATCGTCAGCAACGCGGTCAAATATACGGCCGCGGGCGGCAGCGTGCAGGTTATCGCCGGGAGTGACGAGAAGCATTTCCAACTCAAGGTGACGGACACCGGCGCAGGTGTGCGAGCGGACGAACGCGAAAAAATCTTTGAACCGTTCTATCGCGGCGATACTGGCCGGCGCATCAAACAGGGTATGGGCTTGGGATTGACCATTGCGCGTGAACTGGTACTTGCGCATGGCGGCGAGATTTCTCTGGAAAGCACGCCGGGCCAGGGCAGTGAGTTTACAATATCGTTGCCACTATCTGAGAGTCTATCGCGCTGAGCGGAGGATTGGGACGTAAACGTCAAAAGCCGCAGTCGAAGCGTTGACTTTATTACCATAAGGTTTCCTTAAGCTTCCCTTATTCTTCCCATAAAGACAAAAACAGAGCCTCCTTCATATACTCAGGGACAAGAATTTATGAAGGAGGTTCTCTTATGAAACAACGAACGTTCAAAGTCAGTTTATTTGTATTGATTGCCAGCTTGCTTCTGGCGGCTTGCGGAAGCTTCGCCTTCCCCGGGGGACAGATCCAGGAGCAACAAAAGCTCCCAGCAGTAACAGCCCCGGAACAATCACAGCCAGCCCAGCCGCAACAGAATGTAACCAGTGGCGGCGTAACCACCTCCCTGGGCGCGTATGAAACTTCGCTTGAGAACATTTATACGCAGGTCAATCCAGCGGTGGTCAGTATTCGCGTGGTTATGCAACAGGACACTTCTACGACCACTTCGAACAACCCATTCTTCAACATCCCCGGATTCCAAAATTTCTTCGGCAATCCCAATCAGAACAATAATCAGCCGGCCCAACCGCAATATAGCCAGGCACTTGGCTCCGGATTCGTTTGGAGCCAGGACGGTTATATCGTCACCAATAATCACGTGATCAATGGCGCCAATAAGATCGAAGTCCGCTTCTCTGACGGCACCACCGTCCCTGCCAAATTGATTGGCGCCGACCCGGATAGTGACCTGGCCGTTGTCAAAGTGGATAACCCGGGCTTCGCGTTGACGCCCATCACCGTCAGTGATTCAACCAGCGTCAAAGTGGGTCAGATCGCCGTAGCCATCGGCAATCCGTTTGGTCTGGAAAACACCATGACGGTAGGTATCGTCAGCGCACTGGGCCGCACCCTGCCTGCCGACCAGACCAACGCTGATGGCACCAGCTACTCCATCCCGGACATCATCCAATCGGATGCGCCCATCAACCCCGGTAACTCTGGTGGTCCGTTGGTGAACGATCAGGGTGCCTTGATTGGTGTGAACTCAGCCATTGAGTCCCCGGTAAGTGCCAATGCAGGCGTCGGCTTCGCCATCCCTTCTACGATCGTGCAGAACGTGATCCCTGAATTGATCAGCTCTGGAAAATTCGAACATCCGTACCTGGGCATCAGTGGACTGTCCCTCACCCCTGATATCGCCAGCGCCATGAAACTAGACTCAACCCAACGCGGTGCGCTGGTGGAAGAAGTGGTGCCGAACGGACCTGCTGATAAAGCCGGTTTACAGGGCAGCACACGCCAGGTAACGATCGATGGTCAGGATGTGAACGTGGGCGGCGATTTGATCACGGCCGTTGACGGCACACCGGTCAAATCCATGGACGATATCATCGCTTATCTCGCCGATCATACCAAGGTGAATCAGAAAGTCACCCTTACTGTTCTACGCAACGGGAAAGAGCAAACTGTCGATGTGACCCTCGAAGCTCGCCCGGCAAACAACGCGACGACTCAGGCGAGGAACACGCAGCCTCAGAACCAGGCCCCGGCCTGGATCGGCATCTACGGACAGTCCCTCATCCCTGAGATTAACCAGGAAATGAACCTGCCCGATAACCAAACTGGCGTCCTGGTGGAACAAGTCCAGGCTGGTAGCCCGGCTGATGATGCAGGATTGCGCGGCAGTTACAAACCGGTATTGATCAACGGTCAGCGTGTGCTGGTCGGCGGAGACGTGATCACCGCTATCGATAAAACCAACATCACCTCCATGGATGACCTGCAAGCCTTCCTGAGCAATGCTCAACCCGGTCAAAAAGTTATCTTGTCCATTTTGCGGAATGGCGAGCAGCAGACTCTCGATGTAACCTTAGCTGCTCATCCGTAACATCTTCTCCTCCTCAAAAGCAGCCCCGAACCAATTGGTTTGGGGCTGCTGGGTTTAAAGTGTCAATACACCCTGAGGAACTCAACATGATCTCGTACAAAAGTAAAACTTGTTCGCCATGTAATCAGGAAAGACAACACGGTAAGGCAGTCTCATTTCCAGATTAGATTTCTCTGCTGTCCTGTTTTTCGGGCATGCTTGGGAAATTGCTCATGTATTGAATATCACCTTGCCGGGACAACAGGCCACGCCTGAAGAAATCGCTCGCCTCGAAATCGAACAACAATTCGTCGCCTGTGATTGATTAATTCAGGATATGTGCCTCCTCAGCCGCCGGCCAACGAATAAGAAACCGCTTCGTCCAGGGTCATCTTCTTGCCCTGTTCATAGGCCTCCCAAAAAGCCACAGCTCCCATTCTGGCAAGACAACCCGCGACGGGCTGATCTATATTTGCCTGCTCCAGGAACGGGCGAGGATTGATGATCCGCCCTCGGGCGTCATCTGCCCAGCCGATCAGGCGGGCGGCAAGTTCAGGCTTTCCCACTGCCAGCGAGAGTCCGGCCAGTCCTTCGATCGTGAAAACGGTGCCAATAGTGCTGCCATCCTTCCGAAAGCTGTGGAGAGTTTCCGTAAAAATCCTACGCGCTTGAGTCAGGTCGCCTGCACACAAGGCGATATATCCCAAATTGGCGCGCACCCAGAAGTACCCCATCCGGTTTCCCAGTTCCTCGGCAAGGATCAGGGGGGTTCAAGAATAGTGGCAGCCTCCCCATAGTTGCCACGCATAAGGGCGATCAGGCTGTTGGCAAAGGCCGCCTCCTCCCACAACCCGTTGAAGTTTCGGCTTCTCAAGGGACCAAATTCAGCAGCTTCAGCCAGATCTTTTTACGCCTTCTCAACGTCACCTGTCAAAAGCATACGAAACCTGGCGGTCACGTACATCAGACTGGCGGCAGCATCCAGGTCATTCACTACCCGGAACAAAGCAATTGCCTGCTCCCAATACTCAAGCTGAACATCGGGATGGTCATAGCCTAGACGGAAAAGCGCCAATGCCTGTCTGTGCTGAGCGCCAAGAGGACTCGCATCCACAATACAAGGAAAAAGACCACCGTATGGTGGTCTATAGTGCCGAGGGGGAGATTTGGACTCCCAACCAAGGGCTTATGTGTCTCCCTACACCCTACTTGCATATATAATCACCTCATGCAGACACTGTTAATCGGTGATATTCATGGTTGTTATGATGAGTTTCAAGCTCTGCTGGATAAGGCAGGCCTGACTGAAGACGATTCAATTGTCTCATTGGGAGACTGTGTGGATCGAGGTCCCGACACACCTGCAGTATCGAGATTCTTCCAGGAAAAGCTAAATGCCAAACTGATAATGGGGAATCATGAACGCAAACATGTACGCGCCAACAGGCATGAAGTCAAATTGGCGCGTTCCCAGAAAATCAGCAGAATTCAATTCGGGGAAACCTATCCAGATGCCCTGGCGTTCCTGAATGAGTTGCCGCTGTGTCTTGATCTGCCTGACGCATTGATCGTGCATGGATACTTTGAACCCGGTCTCCCCCTGTCACAGCAGCGTGCAACGGTATTATGTGGAACAATGGGTGGAGACAACTATCTGCATGCACATTATGATCGTCCCTGGTATGAATTATATGATGACGACAAGCCATTACTGGTGGGACACCATAATTATTCAAACACAAATCAACCTTTCGTTTATCAGGATCGTGTATTCGGGTTAGATACGGATTGTGTCACTGGCAGAGCGTTGACCGGACTTATGTTGCAATCATTCAAGATTGTGTCAGTTCCCAGCCGGGCAAATTACTGGGCACAAATCCAACGAGCGTATCCAGAGGCAAAGTCTCCATCCACAACTACAAGCAAAGCAATAGAATGGAACGCCGAGGATGAGGAAAGGTTGCTATATCTTATCGACGCTATCCGCCAAAGGGCCTATACAATCCTATTGGAGCTCCGCTCCGAACCAGAATTTGCCAATCTGTCTGCGAGGAAACAGGCAAAACTATTCAGTGCAAAGGTGGACACCAGCATGTACGGAGCATTACTGCACCTCGCTCGTTTGAATCGATTGAATAACACATCAGCTTGCAAGGTTCTGAAATCCCCGGAAATGTTGTCTGCCATGCTCCGTAAACTGGATGAATAGCATCCCTCTCGTGCACAGTCGACTTACGGTAAAATCCGCCCTATATATATATAGCTGAGAGACAAAATGATATTACCTAAAATCACAGAAAGTATGATCCGCGCGGGGGCAAGTCCGGAAAGTTTTCGGCGCGGCGAAGAATATTATCGAGAAGGCGCGATTTCGAATACCACCGTTCAAGGCGCCCTGCTGAGCGGCGAGTGCGCCGGCACCCATGCACCCTATTACCGGGTGCAAGTGGCACTGGATGAGGCGGGCATTACCAATGCATCCTGTACGTGTCTCTACGAATATGGCGGCTACTGCAAACACATCGTCGCCCTGCTGCTCGCCTATTTGCATCATCCGAAATTGTTCACCGTGCGCAAAGCGCCCGCGGAACTCCTGGCTGATCTGGATCATAACGATCTCATCGCGATTCTGACCAAACTGGTGCAGGTACAACCCGATCTATATGATCGGATCGAAGCCATGACATCCGTTCCCTCGAAATCCAAAAAGCAGCGCAAGAAAAAAGTGGATATCGAAGTTTACCGCCACCATATTCTCGGTATCGTCCACAGCCTGAATGGCATGAGAATGTCGGAGGCGTACTGGCATGTGGGCGGGCTGGCGAATCAATTGCGCGAAGTCCAGGAATCGGCGTTGAAGTTCTTAGATGCCGGAGATGCCGGGACCGCGCTCGAGATTCTGCTCGTATTGCTGGAAGAGTCCAGCCGAGCCATTGAATATATTGACGACTCAGACGGTGAGCTGGGCGGCTTCGTGAGTGAACTGGGCACACCGCTGGCAGAAGCAATCCTAAGCATGGAACTCAGCCAGATCGAACGGGCAAGGCTGGTCCGCAGGCTTGAGAAATTGACTGATTATGCGGGCGATTACGGGACGGAAGGCAACCTGGATATTGCCATTCAAGCCGCAAAGTTTGGCTGGGATGAGATCCCTGAGGAGATAACGCACCTTCGAAGGACAGTGTCCAAAGTCGACGAGGACAATGAGTGGGATGATTCGGATGAAGACGGGGACTGGGACGATGAAGTTGAGTATGAGCTTCGTGAATTGGGTCGGCCAACTATGGCCGATTTCCATGATCTCATCGAAGCCAAGTTGAATGTGCTCGACCGACAGGGCCGCACCGAGGAGTATCTTGCTCTGTGCAAGAAAGAAGAGCGTCATCTGCGTTACGCGCTTAAGTTGTGTGATCTCAAACAAGTGACGGAAGCCGTGAAATATTCCAGGAAGCATCTGACCTCTGCCGAAGAGATCCGGCAAGTGGCGCAGCGATTGCGGGAATCACGCCAGGTGGCTGAAGCCGTTGAAATTGGCGAACACGGCCTGAACCTGAAGGGTTCAAAGGCAGGTCTGGGCGAATGGTTAGGGCCAGTGGAAGAGGCCCAGGGACGGCCAAAACAAGCACTGGCAGCATGGATGGCTGCATTTCCAGAGCATCCATCGTTGGCAACCTATAAAACGATCAAGCGATTAGCCGAGTCAGAGTGGGAACATTTGCGCTCGGAGGTGATAGCAAAACTTCGCAAATCATATGACAAGCAGGTTTTGGCCGAAGTGCTATTACTGGAAGAAGAATGGGATGATGTTATCAAAGTGGCCGAGGGCCGTGACGCGTGGTATACCGTTGTTGAAACCGTGGCTGACGGCGTCATGCATCACCGTCCGGAATGGGTCGCCAAAATCAGTATGAAGCACGCGGAACGCTTAATGTCCGAGGCCAAAAGCAAGAATTATCCGATTGCCGCAGCCTGGCTCAAACGCGCGAAACAAGCCTATAAGTTGCTGGGGAAAACGGATGAATGGAAGAAGTATCTGGAAGAAACCAGGGAGAAATACAAGCGAAGGCCGGCGCTGCAAAATCAACTCGCGCGACTGTAGTTATCTCTGAGGGGTTTGTTTTTCGTCATTGTACCTTTTACGAAATTTCTTAAATCCTTCAATTTTCCCTTCTGCTTGTGACCATTTTTTAATTTCGCTGATATTAATGCGATTGTGTATGGCTACTAAAACAGCTTGGGCTAAGGATTGTTGATCTTCCCAAAAGTAATAAGCTGCTAATCTGTCCTTCACACAGTCTGTAGGTGATATTACCCGTAGAATTCCGGTTGCATACCGTATCTCTTTGATATGTTTTATTGGTTCTCCACCTACAGAAAGGGGACCAGACGGAAATTCGACGATATGTTACGTATCCGAATGAATGAAATATCGATTTTTCTCGCGAAAGCCGATCTCCTCCATTGCGATCTTGATCCTGTTTCTGTCAACATATGTGTCCTCCACCAGGTCGACATCCGCGGAAACGTATCGATTGACTGTGTAAATAGATACGGCCGCTCCGCCGGACAAGGTCACATAAATCTCATATTTCCGCAAGTGGGATTGAACGAATGCCGCCACTTCCGCTTGGGTCATTTTGCCTATGCTTTTCATATTGGTTTACCTCGACGTCGCGGTCGCCGCCTTTCCATGACAAGTTTTTCCCGCTCATCCTCAGGGTAAAAGGAAAGTGCTTTATCCAATAGTTGTTTCATTTCCTTTAGAAACGGATATCTTGGATTAAATGTGTACAGACGCGTTCGTCCTTTGGTAGTGCTTACTAAGATACCGCCAAGTTCAAACTTATCGAGTTGATTTTGAATAGTGGAAATATCCACATCAAAGAATTGAGATATTGCTCTTGCATACCCTTCACCACGGGTTGCAATGAAGATCAAGACTTTTTCGGAACCTTTAGATCCAAGAAGTGATGCTAGCATTTTTATTCCATTCGAAAAATGTATAACCGAAATATTCGGTTATATAACCGAATATTTCGGTTATTATACCATAACTATATTCCCACTACCTTCGCGAATTAAAATATAAGCCGGAAAGTTTGCACGCCGGGGATGGTTGTACAATGCGCATAAAATGTATTTTTATACACATAGAAAAGAGTGCAAAATGAGAACGAATACGGACTTTTTGTTTATATTGGAGGCGCTCATTGCAATTGCAAAAGATTATTCGAGCCAGGGCGGTGCCTGTTAGCAGGAGTTGCTATCCCTGGTTGTGATGAAAGATGCAGTAGAAAAACGAAATAGATAGTTGACCTTCTTTTGTATATTGTGGTAATATACAATCATGATTGACCTGAGTCAGCTCGTTGGCTTTGATTGGGACGAAAGCGACCGTGACAAGAACTGGGAAAAGCATGAGGTCTTGGCGGGTGAATGTGAAGAAGTGTTCTTCAATCTACCCCTCTTGCTCCAGTCCGATGATGCTCATTCCCAAAAAGAGCCCAGATATTATGTACTCGGTCATACCATCGCTGGCAGACGTTTATTCATTGCATTCACCGTCCGTGAAGATAAGATACGTGTGATCTCTGCCCGCGACATGAGCAAGAAGGAGCGCAAATTCTATGAGCAAGCCAATTCCTAAATTCAAGAACGAAGACGAAGAACGGGACTTTTGGAGTGAAAACGATTCCTCTGAGTACCTGGACTGGAAGAGCGCCGAACGGGTGCTGTTCCCGAATTTGAGACCCTCCACCAAGGCGATTTCTTTACGGCTCCCCGAATCCCTTTTGAATGCCTTACGCCAAATGGCAAACGAGCGCGATGTGCCATATCAATCTTTGATCAAGATATTCTTGCAGGAACGGATTGAACAGGATTTCAAGTCCCGCCACCTGCCAAGCGGAGGATAAACCTCAACTGTATTCTAAATATTCAAGAAGGTAACGAGAAAACACTGGGCTGAGGAAGGTCAGTGTTTTTTGTTTTGTGTGAGGGACCTACACCCATATGGAGATGATTAATCGGCGTGTCGGTTTGCCCCTTCGCGAAGCACCCCGTGGGGCTCCAACAGGACTACCCGCATATGAGCGGTATGAATGTCCTTGTCAGTTTGCGCCAGCTAGCGGCGCAAGATCTGCAGGTCAGAATGCCCCATTAGCTTCTGCTGGGCGAAAATATCCATGCCATTGCGCAACATGACCAAGGCAAAGGCTTGGTGGAAACCGTGTGGGATGGGGATGGACCTCAAGCCGATCTGTTCCGCGCCCAAGTGCAGGGAGCAACTCAATACAAAAAACGGGACTTTTCCACAAGATAATCGCGATGATGATAATCATGATTATCCTATGAGGAAACTGCATAGACTTATCGAAAAAAACACATCAGTAATAAAAAGTTTTGCGTTCTCTTGCCAAAAATATTGCATTGCAAAATAGATTGTGTCGAAATATGTGCCTTGAAAATTCGGCGTTGAACTCCGAATTTTCAAGGCACAATCGTTTCAACCTGGCTATAATCGTCCAATGCAAACATTGGTGGTCGGCGATATTCATGGTTGCTTTGACGAGTTTCAGGCCTTGTTGGATAAGGTGGGTCTGACTGAGGACGATTCAATTGTCTCAGTGGGAGACTGTGTGGATCGAGGTCCCGACACGCCGGCAGTATTAAGATTTTTCCAGCAAAAGCCAAATACCTTCCTGATCATGGGCAATCACGAACGCAAGCATGTACGCGCCGACAGGCATGAAGTCAAACTGGCACGGTCCCAGAAAATCAGCAAAATTCAATTTGGGGAAACATACCCAAATGCTCTGACATTCATGAGCACTTTGCCGTTGTATCTTGATCTACCAGATGCTTTGGTTGTGCATGGATATATTGAACCCGGTCTTTCTCTAACGCAACAACTTGCAACGGTGCTATGTGGAACAATGGGTGGGGATAAACACTTGCGTGCACATTATGATCGCCCCTGGTATGAATTGTATGATGGCGATAAACCATTGCTGGTAGGTCATCATAATTATTCAAATACAGATCAACCCTTCATTTATCAGGATCGCGTCTTTGGCTTGGATACTGACTGTGTCACTGGCAAGGCTTTGACCGGACTCCTTTTACCGTCATTCAAGATTGTGTCAGTTCCCAGCCGGGCAAATTACTGGGCGCAAGTCCGGCAAACTTATTCAGAGACGAAAATGCCATCTGCACCCATAAGGAAAGAAGTGGAGTGGAGTGAAAACGATGAGGAAAAATTGCTCCACCTTATTGGCGAAACCAGCCAAAGAGCCAATGCGATCCTGTTGGAGTTATATTCTGAACCTGAATTTGCCAACCTATCTATGAGGAAACAGGCGAAGCTGTTCAGCACAAAGGCGGGAAATGGCATCTACGGGGCATTGTTGAATCTTGCCCGCCTGAATCAATTGAATAGCACAGCCGCCCGCAAGGTTCTGAAATCCCCAGAGACATTGTCTGCCTTGCTCCGTACAGTAGGAATAATATGAATAGGCTTTCAAACCTGGAAGATGTAATTTCTCTCATAACAATACTTTTCGTAAAACGTCACTTTTTCAAAAAAGTGACGTTTTACGAAAATGGTTTGGTGCAGTACAACCAATGCCTGCAAGACTCTATAGGCGGCCCGGAAATATTTGTTGTTTTTTGATAAACCAGCGATGCAAATGGTCACCTTTCTCCTAAAAGTATTTCTGGATAATCCGGTTCGTCTCGCGAACCACATCTTCCAATTCGGGGATGATGGGCATTTGCCCGTCCAGCCGGCTTTTCCACATTTTCTGAAAAGTGGGTTGCTTGCGTCCCAGGATGGTTCTCAAATCGCTAACAACCAACCCTTTTGCTTCAAACTTGGGAGCCAGGCTAAAAGACATTTGTTCCACATCCACCATTTGGTTGGTCAGGAGAAAATAAATATCGTACAGATCGCGTGGTTCGGTTCGGGTGAGGAGGGAACGTAATTTCTCCGCCAGGATTTCTTCCAACGAATAAACCGAAAGCGCAGATCGCCGTGTCTGGCAATCACTATATGATGATCTGACTGGCTTTTTCTTGATAGGAAAAACGAGGGTTTTGTCTCGAGAGATATCCACTTTCAGAAAACGGCTATTGATGTCTGCCTGTAACGGACCAACATAATTTAAATAGATGGTTGGGTTACCGCCAGCATGTTCCTCTACTTTGCGAGTGGACAATGTGATATTGGCTTCGCGTGCCAGCCAGGGAAACACTTCCTCGATCGCTACCAACAAATCGGCATTTGTGATATGGGATTGCATCAAGGTGAAGTCCAAATCTTCTGAAAAGCGATAGTCGGGTATATACATTTTCTGTAACTGCTCACGACTTTTTTAGAAAAATGGTGTTGTAACCGACATGATACCAGAGACAGTCAAGACACCGATAGAGGAACTTTCGTGGGAAGAACTAATTGGGTTGCTCTACGAATTGACAAACAGAGTTCATGAATTGGAAGAGAAATTGCGTTTGAAACAAACACCGACAACCTCAAAGAATTCGTCACAACCGCCATCGTGGGATTTCAAGTCGGAAAAAAAGAAGCGCAAGCGAAGTAAAAAGAAAGGCGCCAAAATGGGGCACGAAAAACTCGAACGCGCCCTGATTGATAATCCCAGCCAAGTGCTCTATGCAGTTGTAGACAATTGTCAAACCTGTCACATCAACTTGTTGGATCAGGTACCCGTGCAGGTGATCCGCCGTCAGCTCACGGAATTGCCAGAGATTCAACCTGTGGTGATCGAAACGCAACAATACGAAGTGCTCTGTCCGTGTTGCGGCGAACTTCAACGTGGGAAATTGCCTGAGGGGTTGGCAGCGGGGCGCTATTTTGGTCCGCGTTTGGAAGCCACGGTGACGATGTTACATCACGAACATCATCTTGGATTTGAACGGCTCGTCGAGGTATGCGGTGAGATATTTAATCTACCGTTGAGCGAAGGCGGAGCAGTGGCGATCCTCAAGCGGGCGGGTAAAGCCGTGTTCGGCGAAGCGGAAAAGATCGGCGAGAAAGTTCGGCATGGCAAGGTGGTTGGCAGTGACGAGACCCACGCACGTGTGCACGGATTAAATTGGTGGCAGTGGGTCTTTGTCAGCGGGAATTACGAATATCACTTGATGATGCCCAGCCGCGGTTACGATGTGATTGAGACCTTCATGCGCGATCGCGAAGCGGAAGTTTGGGTGTGCGACTGTTGGAAGCCGCAGTTGAACGCACCTGCGAAAATGTGTCAGATTTGTATGGCGCATCAAATCCGCAACTTGCAAGGTTTGATTGAGAAACGTCCGCACTTGGCATGGGCCAAAGAGATGCAAACTTTGTTCCGAAAAGCGGTCCATCTGGGAAATCGCCGGGAGCAAATGACTGAAAGAGGATATCAAAGGCAGGTAACGATCCTCAACAAGAAATTGGATCAACTGCTGAAGCGCAGGTTCAGCGGTTTGGGAACCAACCTGCTGGATCGCTATCGAAAGCGCCGCGATTTGCTCTTCCTTTTCCTGGACCGTGCCGATGTGCCAGCTGACAATAATGCCTGTGAGCGCGCCTTGCGTCCAGCTGTGATTTATCGCAAAGTCATGGGAAGTTTCCGTTCCGACTGGGGCGCTCAGACCTACGCTGGTTTAGCCACTGTCCTGAACACTGCCAAACGCAACGGCGAGAACGCCTTTCAAAAATTGGTGCATCTGATGGGGACGCCCATCTTGCCTTTCCTGCTTCAACCAGATTTTGCGTGAGCAGTTACCTTTTTCTTAATGGCTGTCCCGCCTTTGAAGACCAGTATGTTGTTGCTATTCTCGTCGGGAAATGGGCAGGCGCCTGGATGTACCGGCCTGTAAATCCATTCCTGCCAGTGCGATTGATCCTCTGGTGGTGGAACAATTTCTGGTTGCGATCCAGCCCGCGCAATTGGATGCGTTGGAAGCTTTGCTGGCTGAGCAACAAACCGAACGCAATGGATTGATCCGGCATTGGGAAGAACGGCTCAAACGCGCCAGATATGAGGCCAGGCTGGCCGAACATCAGTATCAGGCTGTGGATCCGAGCAACCGTCTGGTGGCAGCTGAGTTGGAGAGGCGCTGGGAAGAGAAATTACGCCAACTGCGAGAGACGCAGGAGGCGTATGACCGTTTCCTCCAGACGCCAGTGGCCCTTGCGATTCCCGCCGAATTGCGCGAGCAATTTCGCACCCTTTCTTCTTCCCTGCCGCAGCTTTGGCAGAATGATCAGATCACGGTGGAAGAGAAAAAGGAACTCTTGCGCAGCTTGATCTCCCACGTGATTCTCCACCCGCCAGCCAGCCAATTCGATTGAGATCAAGATCGTCTGGGTTTCTGGCCACTACACCGTCGTGGCGGCTCATCCGGCGGTCTATCGAACCGGCGACTTGCCCGACATTCAGCGCATGACCGAACGAATCCATGAACTGTGGGAGTTAAAAAAGACAGATCACGAAATTGCCACCCGGCTGTCTCAGGAAGGCTTCCGTTCGCCTCGCTCGTTACCAATGAATCCCGCTACTGTCCAAAGGATCCGTCTTCAAAATCATTGGAAAAACCAACCGACTAAAGTTGCGCCGCGCATCCGTTTGAATGGTTTCCTTTCCGTGACAGAATTAGCAAATCATATTGGGGTTAATCGTTCCTCGATTTTGCGCAGAATTTACAATGGATTGATCCCCCCTCCCGACATTCGCCGCCACCCTGTTTTCCAGACATCCTATCTGATCCGGATGTCCGCCGAACTGATCGAAAATCTCAAACAGGACCTTGCGAAAGGCGCACATAATTATGAACGGATTTGAATGATGGGTTCTTGCGCCCTTTACCCTGACGGATCATCACTGCTCCGGTTGCCAAATCCACATCTTCCAGGTTGATGTTCAGGAATTCTTTCGCACGCGCCCCTGTGTCCAATAGCCCCAGTATCATCGCCTTGTCACGGACTCCGGAATAATTTCCCTGGCAGGTTTTCAGAAGATCATGGATTTCCTCGATTTGGATCGGTTCAATAGGATCGGTTGGCAGCTTGGGTGCTTTGACCCTGCGGATTGGGTTCTTCCAGCCGGTAGGCATAATCTCTTCCTCCTCGATCCAATACAACATGGTCCGTAAGGGACGAAAGCAGGCATGCACACCGCCGGGATTGTGCGTCTCGGAGAGTTCCAGCAAATACCTGCGGATAAAATCCGGGGTGATTTGAGAGGCTTGTGTCAGTGCTTGTCTCTCGCAATACTTTTGAAAGTACTGTAACTTCTTGGTATAGAATTCAATGGTGTTGGGAGATAGCCCTTGCGACCTGCGGTCGATCAGGAAAGATTTGACCAGAATGGGCAAATAATCTTGCTGGGAAAGTGTGATAAGCCCCTGGTCTTGCGATTTTAAAGCATACATGGTGACCTCCGTCGTCTAGAGACCACCATATATAAGAAGAGTGCCCCACTTATTTTTTTAGTGCCGAGGGGGAGATTTGGACTCCCGACCAAGGGCTTATGAGTTCCCTGCTCTACCACTGAGCTACCTCGGCATGGGAAAGGCGCCGCAAATATTACTATGGGAGAATGGGTTTGTCAACATAACATTCCAACAAATGTATCGACCTTGCGAAGGCTTTGTCCTTGAATGTGCCTCACCTCACAGCAGGCCTTCGGAAGGTTATAATCAGGACAGGAGGCGCGCCTACCATGAAGATCCTCGTCATCAACAATGACTTAATGGAACGCACGGTCATCCAGCAGGTATTACAACATAACGGGCATGAGATCATTGCGGCTGAGAACAGCGAAACCGCCATGCAGCTTCTCCAGGAGGGTGAGCTACGCTTCATCATTGCCGACCGTGTCACCACCGACATCGACGAAAAACAATTCATTCAGCGTGTACGTGAGGCCAAGGCACCCTACTATATCTACATCCTCTTGATCGCCTCCAAGGTGCAGGATACTGACATCACGACACCGCGTGCCGGCGCCGACGATTATCTACATAAACCCATCGTCCCGTTGGAACTGAAGTCACGCGTGCACATCGGCGAACGCATCCTGGGATTGGGGGATCATCTGGTACAGGCCAAGGATACGCTCGAAAGCAACGCCATGTTCGATGACTCTGCGAAGGTGCTGAACCAGAAGTCTTTCCTCGCTCTCTCGTACGGAGAGTTGGAACGTGCTCGACGGGCGCAATCTCCCCTGAGCCTGATCGCCCTCGACGTCGACAACTTCCAATCCATCAGCGATCATTATGGCGAGGCGATTGGCAAAGATATCCTGACCGTCATCGCTCATAGCATACGTGAGAAGAGCCGTCCCTATGATGAGATTGGCCGCTTCGAAGATCACCTGTTTCTGATCATGCTTCCCGGCATCATCGGGCAGGAAGCCGAAAAGATCGCCGACCGCATCCTGAAGGGAATCCTCAACACCAACATTTCCTTACAAAATGGGACGGCGGTCAACGTCAGCTTGAACGTGGGCATCGTCTGTTCAACGCGGATCGGCGTCTCTACCGAGATCGAAGCGCTGATCGAACACGCCCAAGAGGCCGTCTCACAGGCCAAACGTCAGGGTGGCAATCAAGTGCATGTGATGTTTGTTTGACGAACTCCGTCACTGGGAGCCTTCGCGCTGAGCGGAGTGCGCAGAACGCAGTCGAAGCGGGCGAAGCAATCTCATGTTCTATAGGGAAATCGCAAACTATGTGAGAGATTGCTTCCTCGAGAAGAACACTCTCCTCGCAATGACAAGAAAAATTTACAACACCCACTGCAACAGGAACAAAGCAACCATTCCCGCCAGGATGGTAATCAATGTATTCTTGCTGAACCAGGCAACCAGCACCGCCACCAAGCCCGCCAGCAAGCGATGATTGCCTAACGTTAACTCCATGGTGCCATTGGGCAGGAACAACTCCGGGAAGATCAAGGCGGAGAGCACTGCCGGCGGAACATAATGCAAAGCCCGGCGCATCGTCTCGGGAATCTGGAACCGGCCGAAGAGGTAAATGAGCGAAAAGCGTAGCCCGAAGGTAATCAATCCGCCGAACAGCATCACCAGCCAAATATTCATTCTTTCCCCTTCGAGAGTTTTCTACCCTCCAAGAAGGTGCCGATCAGGATCCCAACCAGCGCCGCCAGGATCAAGCCCAGCTTATACGGCAGAGCATTCGCCGCCAACGCCACCACGCCCGCTGATAAGGCTGCGGCGACCGCCGCATGATTCTTGAGCACGGGCACCATCATGGCAATGAAGGTGAGCGGCAAAGCAAAATCGAGCGACCAGGAATCCGGGATGGCAGTCCCGAGGAAAATACCAAACGCGGTGCTAATCTGCCAGGTCAGCCAGAGCGAGACTCCCGCGCCCAGGAAAAACCAATGACCGAATGGCGTCGTGCCTTCCTTCTCGTAGTGGATGACGGTCGTGGCATAAGCCTCGTCGGTGAGCAGATAACTTAACAGCGTTTTCCAACGCGTCGGCAGGGAAGCCAGATACGGGGCGAGGGAGGCGGAATACAACATGTGCCGCAAATTGACGACCGCGATGGTCAATACGATCACCAGTCCGGGCGTGACCTCACGCACCAGTTGCGCGGTGATGAATTGTGCCGAGCCTGCGAAGACAATCGAGGACATCATTTGCGCCGCGGAGGTGGAAAGTCCCGCATTGAGCGCCAGCGCACCATAGATCATGCCAAATGGAAACACGCCGATCAGGAGCGGAAGTTCTGCACGAACGCCCGCCCAGAAGTTTTTGGAGTGTAGTTTCATAGACTCCTACAAGGGAAATGGAATGCCTGCACCATCAGGAAGGCAGGTGTACAGGTGGCGGATGTTGGAATTCTAGAACATGCTTAAGGCGAAGACGTTGCTTTAAAGCGATATTTTACTGATAATACGAGATGAGCTTACCCAACTTGAATGATTCAACCCCCGTTTGTCAGAATGGTTGCCACAGCACGCTGACCAATACCTTGAACCAGACGGCATTCATTACGCTGTCAGGTGGAGAACTGGAACGCGCCCGTCGCGCCCAGGCTCCATTGAGTTTGATCGCGCTGGATATTGATAATCAGTACTTCACGAAAACCGAGAGATTCCCCGAAAAGGCAAAAGAAGCGGTTATACGCGCCAAGCAAAACGGCAGCAGTCAGGTCCATACCACCTTTCTTGAAAGCTCAAAAAAAGAATTGCAAAAGAAACAGGGCGGCCATCCCTGCAATGATGGTAACTAATGTATTCTTGCTGAACCACGCCACCAGCACTGCAACGATCCCAGCCACTAAACGAAAATTATTAAACGACAGATATAACGCTCCGTCACGAAGTAGCAATTCAGGGAAAACGATCGCAGACAGCACAGCAGGCGGGATGTAATGCAACGCCTTCCGCATCGTTTCCGGGATCTGGAACCTGCCCTCTGCGAGCAAATAAATGAGCGAGAACCTCATCCCGAACGTGATCAACCCACCGAAGAACATCACCAGCCAGATATTCATGACGTTCTCCTCGATGACTCATGTTCCTCCAGAAATGTTCCTACTACAATGCCCACCAACGCGGCAAGGATCAATCCGAGTTTATAGGGCAATGAATATGCCAATAACGCGACAATGCCAGCGGATAATGCTGCCACAATATGGGGTCTCCCTTTCAATACCGGCACAACCATCGCAATGAAGGTCAACGGCAGGGCAAAATCCAGTGACCATGAATTCGGGAAGGGCAGCGCCCACAAATATTCCAAGCGCGGTGCTAACTTGCCACGTTGTCCAAAGCGAGAACCCCGCACCAAACAGGAACCAATGACTATATGGCGTTATCCCTTCTCTTTCATACCTGATGATCGTTGGGGCATATGCTTCATCTGTCAGAAGATAAGACAGCAGTGCTTTCCAACGCGTCGAAAGAGAAGCCAGATACGGGGCGAGTGATGCGGAGTACAGCATATGCCGCAAATTCACAACAGCAATTGTCAGCACAATGACAAAGCCCGGTGCGGCATCATGCACAAGCTGCGCTGTGACGAATTGTGCCGACCCTGCAAAAACAATGAATGACATCATCTGCGCGGCCGCGGTGGAAAGTCCCGCGTTGAGCGCCAACGCGCCATAGATCATGCCTTCGGGAAAACCACCGATAAGCAGCGGAATTTCAGATCGAACACCTGCCCAAAAAAATTTGGCTTGTTCTCTCATACAGTTCCCATGATCTCCCGCGCCGCACGCTGACCACTCTCCACCGCGCCTTCCATATAACCTTGAATCGGGGTCGCATGTTCGCCTGCAAAGAACAAACGACCCGCCGGTTCGAATAACGTTTTCCAATGTGCGGTCACTTCGCCGGGTGCCAGCGCCATATAAGAACCACGCGTGTACGCTTCGTTCGGCCAGGCAACGGTAGCGACGTTTTCGATCAGATCAGAAGAACCCGGAAATAACTTTTCGATCTCGGCAACAGCCAAGCGCATACGTCCTCCATCAGATAAGGCGGCCAATTTCGCACCCGGTTCGCCACCGGTATAAGCGGTCAGGATGCCGTGTTCATGTTCAACATGACTGGTCGCGTGCCAGATATAAACAATCGGCGCGTCTGTTGCGAGGCGTCCACTCCAGCCGCGCTCATCCCAAAAGTGCTTCCGATATTCGATCAGCACTTTGGTGACCGCGCCGTAGGAAATTTGATTCACCATACGTTCGTGTGCAGGAGGCAAAGTCGGCTTGAACTCGATCAGCCGCGCAGTGGTTAACGGAATCGCCAGAATAGCAAATGCGGAGGAAAGCGTCAGATACAAATCGCTCTGTTTAAAGGTAACAGCCACTTCATCCGGCAGGACGCGGAATGAAGTTACTGGAGCGTTCAAGCGCACATCCGGAAGAGTCTCCGCCAGGGCGAGCGGGATCAAATCATTCCCACCTATGACACGATAATTCACCCCGCGTTCGAACGGTGTAATACATGGTCGCATTGCGCGCCAAGTCGAGCAGCGAGTGGCGCTCCGGCTCACAGGTATATTCAGAGCGAATATGCTGGATGAAATATTTTTTGGCCAGCGGATGCGCGTCCAGGGATTGGATCCAATCAGCAGCGGATTGCTGGTCGAGACGCTCCGCTTCAGGCGCCGCCTGAGGCTGGTTCGGGTTCGACACGTATTGCGATAGTTCATCCATCGCCTGCCAAACCTGATCGATCTCCGCTTGCAAATTCACACCCCAAACTTCCACGCTCGCCAACGGACCGGCCTTTCCGCCAAACGAACCCCAATCGCCCTGTTGTCCGCGCCAGCTTCCAAGGCTGCCCAATTGCAAGCCGAATTGCTTGGCCAGCGCGATCAGACGCGTATGACTCTCTTCGATAAATTCACCACCGCCCTCCGCGACCAATCCGTTCGAGAAACCGCGCAGACTATAGACACGTCCACCGACACGCTCACGCGCTTCGAGTACGGTAACCTGCCAACCGGCGCGCTGCAACTCGTACGCGGCCGAGAGACCAGCCAGGCCCGCGCCGATCACAATGACACTGCGATCCTTTGATGCCATGGAGGAATGCTCCCAAAGAGTGTTTTGTTCGCCGCGAACTATAGCATATTAAAAGAAAACAGTCACCTTGTGAATAAAGTGACTGTCATCACGAATAACATGGATTTTCTCAAGACATGGGATGCCACAAGAAGGAAAGAACGATGGCTACGATAATCATCAGTGCAGCAAAGGCTGTGAAGAAGGCGCTGATTTCCGTTGTTTCGCGGGTGGTAACCACATAATTGGGCAGGTTCTGGAAAACACTGCGAAGTTCGCCAGCGCTGGTGGCCGAATAATATTTTCCACCGGTCAGATCGGCAATCTGTTTCAAGGTCACTTCATCGATATCGCGGTTAAATCCACCACCTCCGCCACCACCAAATCCTTGACCAAACCCAAAACCGCCACCGCCACCGCCACCAAACCCATTGAACGCATCCGGCCCGCCAAAGTCATCACCACAATCCATGAAGGAATTATTGTTGGTGGTGCCATATCCAATGGTATACACTCGCACCCCGCGCTCCACTGCCTGCTGGGCAGCCGTCAATGGATAAGGACCGGCATTGCTGGCGCCGTCGGTCAGCAGCACAATGATATGAGGTACGTAATCATCAGGAGCGGTGGATGGCTGTACCCCATCTCCCGGGGCGCTGATATTCGTGGGCGCGACCCGGCTATCGATTTCAGCAATGGCATCCAGTGAACGCAGGATGGCACTACCAATGGCCGTGCGACGAGCCGGGATCAAATCGCTAATGGCGCGTTCCAGCGATTTCAGATCATTGGTCGGTGGCTGGATCAATTCTGCAAAACCGGCAAAAGCCACCACGCCGATCTGCCTGCCCGCACTCTGCGTGTCAACAAAATCCAGGGCGGCATCCTTGGCCGCTTCCAAACGATTCGGTGGAATATCGTTGGAACACATACTTCGCGAAACATCCATCGCCAGAATTATGGTTGCTCGATTGGAAGGAACGATCACCGTCGCCACCGGACGGGTCAACGCCAGGACCAGGCTGGCCAGCGCCAACAAAAACAAAATGAACGGCAGATGCCTGCGGAGCCATGATTGCTGCGCAGCCGCCTCTCGAACCAAAGAAAGACTTGAATAGCGGACGGCAAACTTTCTGCGTCGTCTTAACAACAGGAGATAGATTGCCACCAACAGTGGCAATAAAATCAAGAGGACGAGAAATCCGGGCCATAAGAACTCATTGCTTATCTCCTTACATCATCAGGGCACATGGCCAAACCAAAGCATCGAAAGTCCTCCACCCGTCAAAAACACGAGAAGTCCAATGGCCGCAAAAAGAGAGGTGATTTCCAGTTGCTGCGGCTTGATGGTTAACTTGGGCCGCAGGTCAGCATAAATCCTCTGCAAATCTTCTTTATTGCTGGCGTTGTAATATCCACCACCGGAGTTCGAGGCGATATATTGCAGCACCTGCTCGTTAAGCTGGGAATGCACAGTAAAGCCTTCGATGTTGAGATCGGCGCCGCTCAAACTGCCGACGCCTACCGTATAGACACGCACACCCAAATCCGCGGCCAGGTCCGATACGGCAGTTGGATCAGGCAATTCATTATTCTCTCCGTCTGAAAATAACACGATCACCGCCGAGGGATACCAGCCTTGCGGTGCAGGGGTGGCAGTCTCCGGTGTATCAGTGGGATTGCTCGATTTCAAAATGGGCGGGTCGCCAGCGTCCACCGCGATCGAGTTCAAGGCGACCAGGATGCCATTTCCAACCGAAGTCCCACGCCGCGGCACGAGACGATCAATGGTGGACAAAGTCTTTTCTCGATCATCAGTCGGAGGCTGGACTGCAACGCCACCGTCACTAAAAGCGACCACACCCACCGATACCCCACCAGGCTGCTTCTCAACAAAGTCATGAGCAACTGCCTTGGCCGCTTCCATCCGCGTCGGCTGGACATCGTCCGCCGCCATACTTCCCGAAATATCAAACGTCAAAATAACGGTGCCTTCGACCTTTGGCAAACTGAGAGTCGCCTGTGGGCGAGCCATCGAGACCAGCAGAATGGTAATGCCAGCCAGGAAAATCAAAGCCGGGACATGACGCCGCATACCGGCGCTTGAACCGCGCGCATCGTGCACCAACGCCAAACTGCCATAACGTGTGGCAAATTTATGCCGCTGCTGCTGGATGCGCAAATACAACAGCACCAAAAGCGGAATGCAAAGCAGGGTGAACAAAAGAGTCGGCCAGGCAAATGACATGATAAAAACTGCCTCTACTTGCGATGCCGCTGACGCCGCTTCGCAAAACGTACGATGGCGCGCACCAGGTCTTCGTCCGTGGAGAGCGGGAGCGCGTCCACACCCGCACGTTAAAGGTTTCATTCAACGCCGCTTCCCGTTGCTGCGCCGCGGCATGAAAACGCTGACGAAACTTGCGATCATGCGTATCCACGTGTAACTGCTCACCGGTCTCGGCATCCTCCATCACCACCACGCCGATATCCGGCATTTCCACCTCACGCGGATCCCATAGGCGCACGGCCAAGACTTCATGACGTTGATTCAACAAACTGAGCGGTTTCTCCCAGCCTGGTGCGCTGATGAAGTCTGAAATCACAAAGATCAGCGAACGCCTGCGGATGGAGTTAAGCGCGCCATTCAAGAACAAGGTTAGATCGGTAAAAGGTGCACGCGCCAGACGGGGCTGCCTCATCAAATCATTGATCACGCGCAGCACCTGTATTCGTCCGCCTCGTGCCGGGATTGTGTGTGGGAGATTTCCCCCGAACATCATCGCCCCGACGCGATTCCCATGTCTCGTCAGCAGGCGGGAAAGCACCGTCACAAAATCAATCAGCATGGTCCGCTTCTGATTTTGAGTTCTCGACGGTGCCAAAATCTACAGACGGACTCAGATCCAACAGAAACCAAGCTGTGATCTCGCGGTCCTCAGAATATTGTCGTACATAGGGCATATTCATGCGCGCGGTGACATTCCAATCAATATAACGGATATCATCCTCGGGCTGGTATTCGCGCAGATCAGCAAAGTCCACGCCAAAGCCGTAGAACAGCGTGCGATAATCTCCCTGCAACAGTCCGTCCAGCCGGCGGATTACCTGCCAATCGAGACGGAGCAGTACGCTTTCAGGCGTTGCTACGGACGTTGGCATGCTCATGCAAAGGCACCACGGGGATTGGAATACGATCCAGAATCTTGGTCAGGATATCATCACCGGTCACATTATCAGAGAGCGCCTCATAAGAAAGCACAATACGATGGCGTATCACGTCCAGTGCCATATCCAGCACATCCTGTGGTAAGGCATATTTGCGTCCACGCACAAAGGCCAGAGCGCGGCCGGTCAGGATCAGATTGATGGAAGCGCGCGGACTGGCGCCAAACATGATATAGCGCTGGAGTTCCTTCAGCCCCACTTCCTGCGGATTGCGGGTGGCTGTCACCATGCGCACGGCATAATCCATCAGCGCCGGGTCAACATAGACACGATCCACGTCTTTTTGCAGCTTGAGCAATTGCTCGGTGGTAAGCACTTGCTGCACGCCTTGCAGGACGCTGGTCATGCGCTCGACGATGACGAATTCTTCTGTGGGGGTTGGATAACCGATCAAGACCTTGAGCATGAAACGATCCACTTGTGCCTCTGGTAAAGCATACGTACCTTCGGTCTCAATTGGATTTTGGGTTGCCAAAACCAGGAAGGGATCTGGCACCTTGAACGTTTCGCGCCCAATGGTCACCTGGCGCTCCTGCATCACCTCCAGCAGGGCACTTTGAACCTTGGCCGGTGCGCGGTTGATCTCATCAGCCAGCAACAAGTTCGTGAAAACAGGACCCAGCGAGGTATCGAATTTACCGGTCTTCTGGTTATAGATGCGCGTCCCGACCAGATCAGCGGGAACCAGATCAGGCGTGAACTGGATGCGTTTGAACTCCCCGCCGATCAACTCGGCCATGGTTTTGATCGCCATCGTCTTCGCCAATCCCGGGACACCCTCCACCAGGATATGTCCACACGCCAACAACGCGACAACCATCCTCTCCAGCAAATGATCCTGTCCAACAATGATCTTCTTTACTTCATATAAAACCTTCTCCATGGGTGTCCGGTTTTCGGTCTTCGAATTTTGAACCATCAATTCTCTCCTTCCATTGGGGAAAATTCTTCACAGTAGGGAACACGGCAAGAACGGATATGACTAATAGGGAGGCATCCCCGCCCCACCAGCGGCCGCGCCAATGGGCACGGCAAAACCAATTCCAACGAAGAAACTATCGTTGGTTGGGTTGACAATGCCGGTAACGATGCCGATCACGTGCCCGCTGCGATTCAACAAGGGGCCGCCTGAGTTACCGGGATTAACTGCCGCGTCGATCTAAATCAATCCCTTTAAGGTTTGCGTACCATTGGGCGGCTGGAACGTACGATCAAATCCCGAAATGACGCCCGCACTCATGGAACCATACAACCCAAACGGATTACCCACCACATAGGCTTCATCTCCCACGCGCATCGACCCAGCGCTGCCAATCGTGGCAGGCCGAAAATCCTGCGGAAGTTTGAGTGGCTGCAAGACAGCAATATCGTTTTCCGGCTGTTGGGAAGAGACCGTGGCAGTCGAAGAGGTACCATCCGCAAAGGTCACGGTGATCTTCTTTGCATCCGCCACCACATGCAAACTGGTCAAGATGTCCGCGTTCTGATCGATGATCACTCCACTGCCCAGGCCATTTTCGGCATGACCACTTCTGTCGGTGCCCTGAGTTTGAATCAAAACAAGTGAAGGCTGAATCACCTGATAGACAGCCGCAGAATAAGCCGGGCGCGGCGTCGCAGATGCCATTGCACTGATAACAGCATCGTTCACCTGCTTCGGGGTCAATTGTTGTGGTCCGGGGAAAAGAAGGTCATAAGCCAGTAGAGCTACAAGAGCAGCTGCCACTCCAGAGGCAAATGGAAGCGTCTTCCTGGCGCGCTCACGTAAACCTTGGAAACGGCTCCGTAGTTTGTCCATCGCTGAAACAGATTGTTCGTTCAATTGCCTTCCATTCGCTAAGAAATAACTGGAGAACCTTTATTTAATATTACAGGCAAATATTGAAATTTACGATTAGACCAATATGAGAAAACTATGGAACTATGGGAGAGTATGAATTGATTATATTTGCTGACGCAATGAACAGGAAAATGCTTACTCAACTGGATAACAGACAAGCGCTTCGGTTCAAGCCGCGGCTGGCTTCCGTGAAATTTAACACATCTCCCCGTTGACCTTGCCGCTTAACGCGGGGCAGATTGAAACTCATCCAGAATTTCCAGCAAAGCCCGCAGGCCTATCGTGTAGGATCTCCAACCCAATCCCACCACCTTGCCCCTGCACACCGCCGACATCATCGAATGATGCCGAAACTCCTCGCGCGCGTAGACATTCGAGATGTGCACTTCGATCACCGGAATTCCAATGGCCGCGATCGTGTCGCGCAAGGCAACAGAAGTATGGGTGTATCCACCTGGGTTGAAGACTACGCCCAGCGCCGATGTGCGCGCTTCCTGCAATGCATCGATCAACTCGCCCTCATGGTTCGACTGAAAGAATCTTAATTCCGCGCCGAACTCTTTGCCCAGATCGGTCAACTTCGCGTTAATATCTGCCAAAGTCATGGAGCCATAGGTCTCCGGTTCGCGCCTGCCAAGTCAGATTCAAGTTGGGTCCATGCAAGATCAGGATTTTCACAATTCCTCCAATACCATTTCCAAATCAGTGACATCCACCAATTCCACTTTGCCGATATTCGCAGGCAAGGCAAAACGAATCGCGCTGGCATTCTTTTTCTTATCCACTTTCATGGCGCGCAGGATCTCTGTCCGCGGTAGTTCATTCGGAGTCTGGATGGGCAACTTCAAGCCGGTCAACACCTCGCAGATCTGATCCGTCAGGCCCTGATGCGCGACCGTTAAACGTTCCGCCAGTTTTGCCTCGGCCACCATCCCGATTGCCACCGCCTCGCCATGTTTCAACTGGAACTTGCTAACCAGTTCGACGGCATGTCCCACAGTATGGCCCAAATTCAGCGCGGCGCGGAATCCCTTTTCGTACGGATCTTCCTCGATGACTTTGATCTTGACCGCCATCGCCCGTTTGACGACATCTTCCAGGTTATCTTTGATCCAGTCCAATCCACGTGCACATTGCTGGAATAATTCGGGATCAGAAATAACGCCATGCTTGACCACCTCTGCCAAACCAGAGAGCAACTCCGCTTCAGGTAAGGTATTTAACGTTTGCGGATCAGCCAACACCAGCCTGGGCGGATAGAAAGAACCAACCAAATTTTTCCCCTCGGGTAAGTCAAACCCGGTCTTGCCACCCAACGAGGCGTCCACCATCGAAAGCAACGTGGTGGGCATGGCAACCCAGTTGATGCCGCGCATATAGGTGGAGGCGGCAAAGCCCGCCAGGTCACCGATCACACCGCCGCCTAGAGCGACAACGGTGCTCTTGCGATCCAGGCCTGAACCGAGAAATCCGTGCCAGAGCAGGTTAACGGTCTCCAGCGTTTTGGAGGATTCACCCGCGGGAACGGTCAACAGGCCCGGGCTGGAATAGAAGCGCCGGAGAGAGTCCAGTACTTTTTCCGCCTGATAGCCCGCCACGTTTTTGTCGGTGACAACGATTGGCTTTTGTAATCCTGCTTCATAAAGTAGCCGCCCGGCTTGATCCAGGTTCTCCACCAGCACTTCATACTTCCCCATGGCAGACAAGTGATAGCGTCCGAGGGTATTTTGCGCTTGTTGCGCATTTTGCCTGGCGGTTTTCCCATCGACATGCATCCGGTATGGAAATGAACCGTAATGGTCATCCCGTTGTACCAGCAAAGCCAGTAATTTTTCGCGCAGGTCTCCTGCCAACAACGGGCGTTTCGTGGCATCATGGTTCAAACGCTCGAGCAAAGTGTCCACCTTCGCCATCAACAGGAGCACTTTGCCATTACTCTCGGCCACTTTGCGATTACTCTCACGCAATAAGGCTCCACCGCCCAAGGCAATCACGCTTTCCTCTTCATGGACGACCATCTTCAAAGATGATGTCTCAAAGTCGCGAAACATCATCTCGCCCTGCTGATCCATAATATCCTGAATGGACATGGCAGCATTGGCTTCGATGATACGATCCAAATCCACAAAGCGCAAATTCAGATTGCGCGCAAGGATTTTTCCAATCGTGGATTTACCTGTTCCTGGTGGGCCGTAGAGAAAGATGTGACTCATGAGAGATAAGCAAAGAAAGAATTCCTATTGAGCTTGATGGACAATTTCTTGAATGAAGGCAAACAAATGTTTAGGACGAATTTTAAATCTCCGTATCAAGGATAAATAAAGATAACCAAATACTCGAAAGAGGCCATACCCGATCCAGACGCCGATGGCGTTCAGTAAGACATCATTAACGTCCACGATTCGAAAGGAACTGCGAAATGTAAAAGAAATGATGAGTTGAACCGTTTCAAAGACGAGTCCCAGCAGGATCGCCAACCAGAGAAAATCTTTTGGTTTTAATCGAAGGACAAAACTTACTCCAAAGCCAAAAGGTATGGTTAGCAGAATATTGCCAACAATGTTTTCAAAGCAATGTTCCGGCATCGAACATGGGCCAAAATAAAAAGGTGTCAGATTGATGCTTGGCCGAAAAATGCCAGAATAACTTTCAGGCAAGGGAGCAATCGGGAAAATGATTGCACTAAAAACAAACAGAAGATAGATCCAGAAGATCGAAAAGAAAAAAAGATAAGCTCCGCTGCGCTTCCTCCTCCGTAAAATTATCAGAATCGCGAACAGGGCGGCAATGCCAGCGAGCCCATAGGATGGCGGGGCAAAGATCATGCGTATCTCTGAGTGTACCTTACTCCCAAAATATATGCGATGTGTTATCCATTGGCAAGTCTTCCAGGCGCGCTCGACGCAGGGACTCAAAGCGCGGTTGCATTTCAGCGATGGAATCGCCGCCGATTTTTTCGATCAGCGCCTCGGCCAGGACGAAGGCGACCATCGCCTCGAGGATGGGAACCACGCGTGGCACCGGGCAAAAATCGGAGCGCTCATATTTGGTGGGAGCTTCGCTGCCTGAGGCCAGATCAACGGTCGGCTGGGGAAGCAGCGTGGTGGCAATCGGTTTCATCGCGAACTCGGATCACAATCGGTTGTCCGTTGGAGATTCCGCCCTCGGTTCCTCCCGCCCAATTCGTGGATCGCTGAACCTGAGCATTATCCAAGCGGATCGGGTCATGCGCCTGCGTGCCCGGCAAGCGGGCGTTGGCAAAGGCGTCCCCCACTTCGACGCCTTTCATCGCTTGCACGCTCATGACGGCCATCGCCAGTTTCGCTTCGAGACGTTTGTCCCATTGCATGAAACTGCCCAGGCCAATCGGAAGATTCAAAGCAATGATCTCCAATACGCCGCCCAAAGTGTTTTTGCCATGAATGATCTTCTCGATTTCAGCGCGCATCAGTTCCGCATCCGATGCAACCGGGCAACGCACATCGGATGCTTCAGCGCGGACAAAACGCTCTTCGTAAGGCATATCACCAAAATCAGTCTGGACTTCCCCAATAGAGGAAACGTAGCCGCCAACCATGACGCCAAACTGAGCCAGAAAATGTTTACAAACGGCGCCGACGGCCACGCGCATGGTCGTCTCGCGTGCCGAGGCGCGTTCCAGCGCGGGACGTAAATCTTTGTAACCATATTTCACCGCGCCGGTTAGATCGGCATGACCGGGACGCGGCGCGGTCATCGGCTCGATGGCTTTGCCTTTCCATTTAATATGATCATCATTTTGCACGAGTAGTGCAATCGGCGCGCCGGTTGTCTCGCCCCCCATCACACCGCCGAGGATTTGCACCGTGTCTTTCTCGATCTTCATCCGCCCACCGGAGCCATAGCCTTTTTGTCGGCGTGCAAGTTCTTTGTTAATTATGTCAGGCGTGATGGCGAGTCCAGCGGGCATCCCATCCAGGATGGCAGTTAATGATGGGCCATGAGATTCGCCCGCAGTGAGAAATCTAAGCATGAAGTCTCCAGTTATTTGGTTCCGACTGCTTGCGCTCAACCACCGAGGTATGCAAAATATTTCTTGGAGGGTTATGTCCAGTCCAAAGTTCAAAAGATAAAGCTGCTTGTTCGATGAGCATACCGAGTCCGGTTGAGGCATGCAATCCTTTTGCCCGCGCGGTTTTCAGTAATTTTGTTTCGCGTGGATTGTAGACCAAATCGTAGACTGCGGCGTGAGGCGGAAAAGATACATTGTCAGGCCAGGGCGAAAAATCTGTGTTTGGAGTCATACCAAGAGGCGTGGTGTTGACGATCAGTGATATGTTCGACAATTCGATATTCGAGAAAGAAAAATCCACGATCTGTAATTGATCATCAGCAAATGAGTTTGCCAACTCTTGCGCTTGTTCGCCTCGCCGCGCGGCAATGGTAACATGCCAATCATCGTTGAGCAAAGCATAGACAACCGCGCGCGCAGAGCCGCCAGCACCGAGGATGAAGGCAGAAGGAGGAAGACGGAAAGATGAAAAATCAAAGGCACGTTTAAGATCAGATAGGAAACCAGGAACATCAGTATTGTCACCGATGAGTTTTTCCTCGCGTAAATAAATCGTGTTGACCGCACCGATGGATCGAGCCATCGGAGTTAACTCATCCAATAATGGAATGACATTTTGTTTGTGCGGGATGGTCACGTTAAGTCCCTGCAGTTCGCCCGCACGGACGCGAGCCAGCAAATCTTTCAAGCCTTGTTGATCCTCAGGATGAATGGGAAAGAGGGAATAGTCTCCTTCCAATCCACAAGCACGCAGAGCCGCGGTATGGATCTTGGGCGAGAGGGAATGGCCAAGAGGGTATCCGATGAGGCCAAGGTGAAAGATCATGGATTTTCCCTCACCCCGGCCCGCTTCGACTTCGGGCTTTGCCCTCCGCTCAGCACGAGAAAGAGACGAAGTACGCAATGTATTCAATACTTCAAAAAAATCAGGAAAGGTTTTGGAAACACAAGATGGGTTTTCGATCTCAATTCCAGGAACGCGTAGACCGATCAGGGCAAAGGCCATGGCCATACGATGATCGTTATATGTTCGAATCAACGCAGGACGCGGCTTTTCAACGGGGTAAATAGTCATACCATCTTCATGTTCATCCACGCGGACACCGATCCGCTTGAGTTCATTACAGGTCGCAGAGACTCGATCCGTTTCCTTGACTCTGGCGGAGGCAATCCCACGAATCCTCGTTGGCGAATCAGCAAAAGGTGCAACCGCCGCGAGGGTTTGGGCGGTGTCGGGAATATCGCGCATGTCCACGTCGATACCGTGTAACGACGTTGCTCCTGTCACCCCAATAAAATTATCTCCTTCATTTATAGTACAGCCTATCCCCTGAAGAACATCAAGAAAAGCGATATCGCCTTGTTTCGATTTGCGTGAAATATTTTCGACGCACACAGTCCCGCCGCAGATGGCAGGCGCGGTAAAGAAATAAGAAGCAGCCGAGGCGTCGGATTCAATGGGGTAATTGGCAATTGGTAAATAAGATGCGGGATGAATAATGAAGCGTTGGTAACCTTGACGCTCAATCTCCACACCGAATTCTTTCATCACAGAGATGGTCATGTCCACATAGGGCTTGGAATTTAATTCCGTGGTGACTTCGATCTCGACAGGAGATTTTGCATACGGAGCAACCATTAATAAAGCAGATAAGAACTGACTTGAAATATTCCCGGTGATTTTTGTTTTCCCGCCATAAAGTCCTTTGGCGAAAATCTCAACGGGTGGACAGATTGAGTGGACTTCACCCTCACCCTCCGCCCTCTCCCGCTTGTCCCCTACGGGGATGCTTCGCGAGGAGAGGGGACTTATTTCCACGCCCAGTTGGTTGAGGGCCTGGATCAAATCGCCAATCGGACGCTCGCGCATACGCGGCTCGCCATCGAGGATATATTCTCCATTGCCCAAGGTAAGGAAGGCGCTGAGAAAGCGCGCCGCTGTCCCGGCATTGCCGATGAACAATTCCGCTTTACGGGAAGGGATTTTGCCTCCCAGGCCGATGACCGTCATTTCAAGTTTCTCTTCGTCCAATTGGACGTTGAAACCGAGGGTTTGCAAGGCTTTGGCAAAATAACGCAAATCATCCGAAAAGAGGGCATTCCTCAGCTGCGTCTTTCCGTTTGCCAGGGCGGAGATCAACAACGCCCGATTCGTCAATGATTTCGAGCCGGGAACGCGTACTGTGGCATTGAGCGGATGGTTGATCGGAGTGATCTGGAGGGAAGGTAAAGTATTTAACATGAAAGAAATTTTCAATTCCCGATGAGAGTTTGGTAAGTAGAACGAGATGCGTTCAAAATGGTTTCCAGTGTCGAGTAGTCTTCATTCTCAAGTGCGGATTTAATTTCGGCGATTTGGTTCTGAAATTCAACAAGGGCATTTAAAACATTTTCCCGGTTCGATCCCAGGACGCCCAACATCATGGAGGAAGATGTCCCGGCCACGCGGCTCGTGGAATTGAAACCGGTCCCGATAAATGAAGAAAAGTCTTTTGGCGTGGCGAGCGCCAGCGCGGAAGCCAGCAGAAAAGGCAGATGGCTCGTGGAGGCAAGGATGCGGTCATGCTCAACTGCATCCAGTATGGTCGCCTTTGCACCCAATGCCTCGATGATTTGATGCGCGGCAGATAGCGCGCGCGGCGAAGTACGCTCGAGTGGAGTCAATAAAAACGGTGCGGCGTAATAAAGAGTCCGTTCGGCATTGGCGAGGGAAAGCTTTTCCTTTCCACAAATCGGATGCCCACCAATGACGTCAAAGCGTTCAGGCAGGCGCGACATCGAGTCAACGATCAGCTTTTTCGTGGAACCCAGGTCCATGAGGATGCAGGGATTTGGCATGAGCGCCGGGAGTCCTTCCAGCAGAGTCAAGATCGCAGGGACAGGCGCGGAGAGAATCACAAGATCCGCCTCGGGGATGAGTTTGGCGGGATCGCTGTCAGCATAGTCCACGATATGTTGGGACAGCGCCAGCTCGAGCGTGGGAGGATGCGGATCGATCCCATAAAGGGCGGCGCATTTCCCTTTCAAACCCAATGCCAGCGAACCGCCCATCAGACCCAAGCCGAGGATGGCGATCTTCGACTCTGCGAGATTAAAGCCAGGCTCATCCATTTGCCATCACCCCGCTTCGACTGTCACTTCGCTTTGGCTCAGTGCCCGCTCAGCGCGATGGGACTCAACCAAGCGACGATCCACCGCTTCGGCCACCGCCTTGACTTGTTTCACCATTTTGGCAAAGGCCTCCGGCGTAAGCGACTGCTTGCCATCCGAAACCGCGTGTGCCGGATCGGGATGCACTTCCACGATAACGCCATCGGCACCGGCCGCCACGCCAGCCTTGGCAATTGCCAGGACATAATCGGAATCACCCGTGGAATGACTCGGATCGATGATGACCGGCAGATGGGTAAGTTTTTTAAGGACAGGCACAGCGTTGATATCAGTGGTATTGCGCGTGGCCGTTTCAAAGGTACGGATGCCACGCTCACACAACATCACACGCGTGTTACCGCCACTGAGAATATATTCGCTTGCCATAAGGAACTCTTCAATCGTAGCCGACATGCCGCGCTTGAAGAGCACAGGTGTGCGAGTTTCGCCGATGGCGCGCAGCAGGTTGAAGTTCTGCATGTTGCGCGCGCCCAGTTGGAAGACGTCCACATATTTTTCCATCATCGGGATTTGAGAGACGCCCATCACTTCTGCCACAATGGGCATACCCGTCTTTTCACGCGCTTCAACGAGATACTCGAGCCCTTCTTCGCCGAGTCCCTGGAAGGAATAGGGGGAAGTACGCGGTTTGAAGACGCCGCCGCGCAATGCATTGGCACCCGCTTCTTTGACGGCTTGCGCGGTTTCCAAGATCTGTTGGCGTGATTCGACCGCGCAGGGACCGGCGATGATGGGAATTTCCCTGTCGCCGACTGTGAAGCCATCCAGTTGAAACACGGAGTCGTGTTCGTGGAATTGGCGTGAGGCCAGCTTATAAGGCTTGGAAATACGCTGGACTTCCATTACACCGGGCAAGGCCTCGAAAATTCCTTTGGCGACGTAATGACCATCCCCGACTGCCCCGATGATGGTCTGCTCCATGCCGAAGATGGGATGTGCGGATAATTGCTGATGTTCGATCTCGGCAATGACGGCGTCGATCTGTTCTTTGGGTGCACCGGGGTGCATGATGATCATCATAATGAAGAAATCCTTTTTGTTTGATAATGTAGGGGCAGGGTCTTCCTGCCCAATTTATTTTGTATCCATCCACGGCGGCAGAACGCCGCCCCTACAAGATTACGCCCAACCTTGCTTGACAACTTCACGTTGAACAACAGCCAGCCTGCGGTCCATAACTTGAGCGATCTGTCCAACTTGCTTGACCATCGTGGCAAATGTCTCAGGTCTGAGGGATTGTTTGCCATCGGAGACGGCATGTGCTGGGTCCGGATGCACCTCGACGATTAATCCATCGGCACCGGCGGCGATGCCAGCCCGCGCGATGGCAGTGACATAATCCGCGTGACCGGTGGCATGTGACGGATCGAGAATGACAGGCAGATGTGTTAAGTTTTTCAAAACAGGAATGGCATTAATATCGGTGGTATTGCGTGTGGCCGTTTCAAAAGTGCGGATGCCACGTTCACATAACATCACACGCTGGTTTCCCCCGGCAAGAATATATTCAGCAGACATGAGCAGTTCTTCGATGGTGGCCGAGAGTCCACGTTTGAGCAGGACGGCGGTACGCGTCTCGCCAACCGCGCGCAGAAGATTGAAGTTCTGCATATTGCGCGCCCCGATCTGCAACACGTCCACATATTTGACCATCACCTCGACCTGCACTTGGGACATGATCTCGACCACTATGGGCAGGCCCGTTTTCTCGCGCGCTTCGGCCAGGAGTTCGAGTCCCGCCTCGCCCAATCCTTGAAAGGAATAGGGCGAAGTACGCGGTTTGAAGACGCCACCGCGCAAGGCGCAGGCTCCCGCCTCTTTCACAGCCTGGGCTGTTTCAATGATCTGGGAGCGACTCTCCACTGAACACGGTCCCGCGATGACAGCAATCTCATCACCCCCGACTGTAAATCCGTCCAATGCAAGGAGGGTGTTCTCCGGATGAAATTGGCGGGAGGCCAGTTTATAAGGTTGGGTAATACGTTGGACAATGTCGACGCCATCCAGACCCTCAAAGCGTTCGGTGGGAATGCTGTGCGTCTCGCCGATGGCACCGATAATTGTGGCTTCGACTCCTTGTGACAGGTGAACACTCAATCCTTCCGCTTTTACTCTCCCAATGACCGCTTCCACCTGTTGAGGCGTGGCATTGGCTTTCATTATGATCATCATGATGATTTCTCCTGTTTGTACTCTGGTGGTTGAGTAGCCCCGTGTTCGTCGGGGCGTACACTGGCACTGCACGCCAGCGCATGTGTCGAAACCACCGCGTTTCAAAATAATCTTTTCTTTTTCATATAACTGCTGGTTTCGATGCGGGCGAGAAAAACACTCGCCCTACTCAACCAGCGGGATTTTATTGCGCAGCCACCAAGTCGGGTCTTAGTTTGACTGCATCGTGCAAATACACATGTTTGATTTCGGATTGCCCCAGTTCTGTATTCCAATGGACCAGCACCCGGATCACGCGCGGCAGGCTATCCGGTACGGGAATCTCGTGCGCACACAACATCGGGACTAGGCCCCAGCCCATCTGACGCGCGGCCTGCGCCGGAAAGGTGGAAAGCAGATCATCGGTCACAGTGAAGATGGCACTGGCCACATCTTCGGGCCGCATCTGTTCATTCTCTTCGAGCATGGCTTCCAACAGTTCACGCGTCGCTTGCAGGATCAGGTCTGGCTCATCAGCGTTGACAGTTGTAGCTCCACGAATTCCACGAATTGGCATAATGGCTCCTTGTGTCCCCCTCTCCCTCCGGAAGAGAGGACACGGGTGAGGGGTTAGATAAAATAAAAGAGCGAGACCGTGTGGTCTCGCCCTTTTGCATACAGAGTGATTTCTGTCTACTTAAGCGCCACCAACGGCAGCCGAATTCCGGGAGCCGTAAAAATAATAATAAGCAAACCAACGCGTGGACTTAAGCATATTAGGCGCTATTCTATGACAGTGAAGTGGATGCGTCAAGGGTCATCTTTTAAAAAGCTTCAAGTATAATTACCGGTTCGAGGAATTCCAAAAATGTCTTTCACAACCAAAATTGACGAATGGATGAAAGAAGCCGAAGAACGGCCTGAGTCGGCGGTGACAATCGTGAAGCTGATCGCCAGACGTTTACGCGAGCTGGCCGAGCGGGATGAGGAATTGCTGGCCGAAAATATCGCCCTGCAGAACGGCACGCGCGTCGAGGAGTATCAGCAGCGCATCGCGCACTTGGAGTATCAACTGGATTTGCTTAAGCGCCGCTTCGGTGCGGATGAAACCGCGTTGGCCGAACTGCCAACCAGTCAGGCAGAAGAGTCCACGTTGAGCCTGTTGGCCTACAACGCCTATGGCCGCATCCTGCGCGTCGAACTGGAGGAAGATGCCCAGCATGTGGGACGCATCACCAGCGAGATACTCAATGACCAGGAACAGCCGCGGCTGCTTGGCATTCCCTCCAATGGAGAAGTGATGTTATTGTTCACTTCTGGACGAGTCAGCACTTGCGCGGTCAGCGGACATCCCCGCGGTACAAAGCGGAGGCGAATGGCCCTGGGAAGAGGCGGCGCTGCCCGATGAGCCGCGCGCCGGAGAATGGCTGGCCTGCATCACTCCGCTCTCGCGCCTGCCCCTCTCTGATTTCTTCCTGCAAGTCAGTCGGCGCGGCTGCGTAAAGAAAACGATGACTTCCATGGCACAGTCCATTCTGAGTAATCATTATCTCGGCAAGGGCGCGCTGCAAAAATCGGACCAGCCCTTTAATCTGACGCTTTGCTCGAAGCAAGACCGTTTCGCCTTTGTCACACTGGAAGGCAAGTTGATCGGCGTGGACGTCAACGAACTTCCCTACAGCGCGGAGGAACGCATCAAGCTGACGGCCAGTGATTATGCGATCGCCTCGTTTACGCCTCATACAGAAGAAACCATGTTGTTCATCACGCAAACGGGCAAGGTGCTTCAACGTGAAAGTAGCAGCCTGGAATTGTCGAAATCGCCGCTGGCAAAAGGACAGGCGCTAATCTCCCCTACGCGGCTCGCGCAGGGAGTCCGTTTTATCGGTGCAGCCTCCGTTCGGCCTGAGGATCGGATTGCGGTATTGGATGCCAAGAGAGGCATCTCCGTTCACACAACGGAAACAATGATCGGCGCCGGTTCGATCGCAGCCGAGGGCTTGACTGGCGAAGCCGTGTCCATCGGCGTGATTCCAGGCTGAGGCGTGAGGTGAATCGATGAGTCTCAAAGTTGGTCTTGACTTCGGCACATCCAATTCAGGCGTCGCGGTCTATGATGGTCAGCGCGTCAAACTGCTGCCGGTGGATCCGAAAAATGTTTTGCCGGAAGTCATCAAGACCGTGTTGTATATCACGAAGGATTATCGCACCTCCATCGGGCAGGAAGCGGTGGAGAATTATTACCGCGACAATGTCAATCGCCAACGACGCTTTGTAAAACAATGGGCGGGCGAGATCGATGTGTATGGCGCGGAATTCGGACATTATGTCCATGATGTTTATGTGTACGTGGACGAACTCAAGCCGGGACGTTTGTTGCAATATCTCAAGACTGCGCTGCGCAAGGAGGGCTATCAAGGCACGCAAATCTTTGAACGTTATTACAGCGTGGGTGAGCTGGCGAAGACTTATTTGACTTTATTGAAAGAACGCGCGGAGGAGGCATTGGGAGACTCAGTTGAGGCCGTGACGCTCGGACGCCCGGTCAAGTTTTCCGAGTCACCGGAACAGGATCATCAAGCGGAAGAGACTCTTCGCCAGGCTGCCCAGGAAGCCGGCTTCAAGGAAGTGGACTTTGAACTGGAGCCCATCGCCGCGGCCTTGTATTACGAGCAATCGATTTCGGAACCGCAGAATGTCGTCATCTTTGACTTCGGCGGCGGCACGCTCGACATCGCCGTGATGCGGCTCGGCGATAAGAAGAGTCGCAAAGTTTATGCCAGCGGCGGCGTGGACATCGCCGGCAGCGACTTCGACCGCGAGATCATCGAGAAGCGCATGCTGTCACACTTCGGCTATGGTAAGGTCAAACATCATCCCGAGATCATGGACATGATCCACGCCATCCCGGATTGGATGGCCTTACCTGAACTTGGCACCCCCATCAACAAAAATATTTTGGAGAAAGCCATTACCTCAGGAATTGCACCTGTCCGTTTGAAAGCATTGCAAGGCTTGATCTATAACGACCTGGCTTTCACTTTTTACAACCGCGTCGAAGCCGGGAAGATCGCTTTATCGAGCGAAGGCGCAACTGTGATCAGCCTGGAAGATAAAGATATCGCGCTCTGGGAGTTATACACGCGCCATCAATTTGAAGCCGATATCCAGCATTATTTATTGGATGTGCAAAAAGTTTTATTGGAGACAGTTGCCAAATCTGGTCTCGATATTGAACAGATCGATGCTGTTGTAAAAACAGGCGGCTCGTCGAATATTCCGTTGTTTACAGAAATGCTGGAGAGAATCTTTGGCGCGGAGAAAGTAAAGGAATCGAGTTCGTTTAGTAGTGTGGTCGCGGGGTTGGCGATTAAGGCATTTGGCAACTCGGTGGTTGAGTAGTGGCGCTAAGGCGCCACGTATCGAAACCACCACTAAGCAAAGCAGTGTTTGTTACAAGATTTTTCTTGATAACGTGTGGTCTCGATACGCCATCGGCTATCGCCTCGGTCTACTCGACCAGCGAGGTGTTTTTATGCTCACAAAACCGGACATCCCTGACGAACTCATCATTTCCCGTTTGCACGAAGAATACAATTTACATGTTTCATCATTGACCTTCCTCCCTCTCGGCGCGGACATGGGGACTGCCGTCTATCGCGTCATCGCGGACGATGGGACCGCGTACTTCCTCAAACTCCGCAAAGGCTTTGATGAAATCAGCGTGACCGTTCCGCTCTTTCTCAAGTCACAGGGAATCAAAGAGATCATCGCTCCGTTTGAGACGAAGTCCCAACGCGGCTGGGCGGATTTCGGCGCGTACAAGATGATCCTGTATCCGTTCATCGAAGGCAAAAATGGATTTGAGATGGAGTTATCCGCTTCCCATAAACGGACTTTCGGCGCGGCGCTCAAAGCGATTCACTGCGTCCAGCTCCCGCCAAAACTCAAGAAACAGATTCCACAGGAGACGTATTCAGCGAAATATCGCGAACAGGTGCAGGAATTTCAGAGGCAGGTTGAGAACACAACTTTCAGTGACCTGAATGCAGCCAGGCTGGCAAATTTCATCAAATCCAAACAGAATGAAATTGATCGTCTTATCAAGCGGACAGAAGAACTTGCTACAAAGCTTGAAGCCCAATCTCATGGATTTGTTTTGTGTCATACAGATATTCATGGCGGCAACATTTTAATTACGAATGAGGACCAATTTTATATCGTGGATTGGGACGTTCCCCTGCTTGCCCCAAAAGAACGTGATCTGATGTTCATTGGCGGTGGGATCGATGACATTTGGAAAAGTAAACGGGACGAAGCTATTTTTTATGAAGGCTATGGAAAAATGGACATCGATTTTACAGTCATGGCATATTATCGCTACGAACGCGTGATCGAAGATCTAGCCGCCTATGCAGAACAATTATTATCCACCGATGAAGGCGGCGCAGATCGAGAAGAAGCGTATAGAAGATTTACAGACAATTTTGCAGCGGGGCAAACGATCGAGATTGCAGAGAAGACTGAAAAAATCAATATCGAGCAATAGCTTCTTCAAGTTTCTTAGGTGTATACAATTCGCAACGGCTAATATCCATATCCTTAGAAACATATTCAAGGAGACGATACATATTGGTATCAAGAGTAAAAGCAGAACAATATGGTATGAGTCCCATATGATAGTAATCGACAATATCAGAGTCTTGCTGTTTTAATTTATTTGCACTATCTACTTCAACATAAGCATACCAATGACACAACGATATAATGCGAGTTCCGCGCAGGCGAGGCGTTTTCCCCGTTTTTCTTTTACGATTCAGTGCCTTTTTAAGGAACAAATCAACATCTGGAGCATCATAGATTCTCAAATCCAAAGATGTTAATAGAATTTCTTTTTCCTCATCTTCTATATTAAAACCACCCTTTTCATTCCGTTTTAGTGTTCCATTTTGCAAGGCATTGTCAATAATTTGGCTTGCTTTATCTAGCCAAGAGTCTTTATCGGCTTTAAGATCATTGCTCCATTTTCCAATGTCAATTCCCTGTTCAAGAAGTAAAGGGTCTTGATGAAGAACGCTCAACAATGCTTCCGATCGAGATCCATCTTTATTTGGTTTCAAACCAAGTTCAACAGGAATGATGTTAATATTTTTAGGGAAATGGAGATACTCCGCGTCATACACTTTTTTAGGATGGACAATTACACTTGGGCAATTACCAACTAAGTTAGCTACTTTAAGCCCTCTATCTCGGTCGCCCACTTCTTGCCACATAGGATTGTATAGTTAAGTCACTAACTCTCGCGTTAGCAAAATGGTATAGTTTCTTTTCTTGATAAAATTAGAGAGACGGCGAGAAAAGAATCGTCCAAAAGCTTTGAAAACACCCAATTATCAAGAAAAATGTACTTGTCCATATCAGCACCTTAGTTTTCGAGTATACAACGAAAACCAAAGAGCTGGTTTTGCATAAATTGAGTTATTCGTTGTAATTTATTTCAACGCCTCTCTAAAACCCCTCGCGAACACCTCACCTTTTCAACGGGAATTTCACTTTCTCCAATCTACGGCAACTGATTTCCCGCGGCCAAATAAATCTCATACCACTCCTGGCGCGAAAGAGTAATCCCGGAAGCCTGACAGGAATCCTTGACCCGCTGTGGGTTGGTCGTACCAATGATCGGCTGCATGTGAGCCGGATGTCGCAAGAGCCAGGCAATCGCGATGGCAGTATTGGTCACGCCTTTGGCCGCGGCCATCTGATTAAGTTTCTCATTCAGTTCCGGGAATTTTGGATTATCCAAAAAGATGCCACCCGTATAATGAACCGGCGACCAGGGTTGAATGATGATGTCCTTGAGCCGACAGTAATCCAGAATGCCGCCATCCCGGTTAATGGAACTGTCAATTTGCATATTGACATTGAGTTCCCGCATCGATCATTTCGGAATTCGTGATGCTGAGTTGAAGCTGATTGAAATAAACTTTCTGCTTGACGAATTTGGTCAGCAATTCGATCTGCATCGGATTCTGATTGCTCACGCCAAAGTATTTAACCTTGCCACTGCCCTCCAATATGGTGAACGCCTCCGCCACCTCTTCCGGTTCCACCAGCGCATCCGGACGATGGAGCAGGAGCACGTCAATGTAATCGGTGCGCAGTCGCTTCAAACTGCCCTCCACGGCTTCCAGGATATGTTCCTTCGAAAAATCGGAATAGCCCTCCCGAATGCCGCACTTGGTTTGGATGATCATCTTTTCCCGCAGGCTGGCGTTCAAATCCAAAGCTTCGGCAAACTTCTCCTCTGATTTTCCACCTCTGTAAATATCAGCATGATCAAAAAAGTTGATGCCCTCGTCCAGCGCAGTATGGATCAACGTGGATATTTGCTGATTCGTCAAGCCGGAGATCCGCATGCAACCTAATGAGATTTCTGAGGCATTCATGTCTGTGTCAGGGACTTTGATATATTTCATTTAAGCAATTCTCCTTTTGATGAAACAAAAGAGCATACCGTATCAGGCACGCTCTTTTTTAATGGTTTCGCACCCCCCTGTTATTTGTTATTGCACAAACAACAGTCCGATGGCCAACAAAAGCAAACTGGCAGATAAAAGCAGCAATGTAACGGTGAGGCTCGCTTTGCGATTTGGGAAACGACGTTCGATCAATTTTATAAGATGCATGAGAATCTCCATTTATTAATTTACAAGTATACGACAAAAAATGCGCCTCCTATGTTGGATAGTCCTGAAACAATTCATAATGCTCCACCATCGGGAATGGATCATAGAAATGATGCAAAAGTTTTCTCCATTCCTGATATTGTTCAGAGCCGCGAAAACCAAGGGTATGCGCTTCCAAAGTTTCCCATTGCACGAGCAACAAATAACAATTCGGCGTCTCGACGCAATGCTGTAATTCATGCGAAATATATCCCTTCATGCTCGCAATGATAGGAGAAGCCTTTACAAACGCGGCTTCGAATTCCTTTTCCTGACCGGGGATCACATTCAGGATCGCGGCTTCGAGAATCATTTCTTCAACTCTTGCAGTGCGCTTCTGAACTCCGCCGCGAACTGTTTCGCCGTTTCCACTGGTTTTTCGCTATTCCCAATCGTTCTCACACAAGCCGTCCCGACAATAACTCCATCCGCCATCTTCCCAACTTCTTTGGCTTGTTCGGGTGTGCCAATTCCAAATCCCACACACACAGGCGCGGACGTGTGTTGCTTCACCTCCGCGATCAACTCACCAAGTCCTTCTGCCAACGACTTGCGTTCGCCTGTAATCCCTGTCACTGAAACGAGATAGATAAATCCCTTGGCATTGCGGGCGATCATCTCCATGCGCTCAGGGGATGAGGTCGGTGCGAGCATGGGTATGAGAGGTAGGGGCGAGTCATGACTCGCCCCTACGAATTCATCTGATTCCTCCCTCGGCAGATCAGGGATGATAAATCCATCCGCGCCGGCCTCTTTCGCCTCACGGACAAATTTCTCCAGTCCATACGCCAGCATGGGATTGTAGTAACCCATCAAGATCAATGGGATGTCCACGCCGCGCGCCCGCAATTCCTTCACAGCTTCGAGCGACTTCTTAACCGTGATACCTTTCTGCAAGGCAATTTGCATCGCGTGCTGGTTCACAGGTCCATCCGCGAGCGGATCGGAGAAGGACAGCCCCACCTCGATCAAGTCCGCGCCGCTGTTTGCTAAGGCTTTGATCACGTCAATGGATGTTTCCAGGTCAGGGTAACCCAACGGGAAGTAGGGCATGAAGATAGGTTTGTTTTTGAAGGCATTTTCGATTCGGTTCATAATTCCATTCATCCATAATCCGTTGGTTGAGTAGGGCGAAGCCCATATCGAAACCAACAAGTTTCAAAAGTAATTCTGTAACAAGAGTATTCTGCTTATTGGTGGTTTCGACTGCTTACGCTCAACCACCGTACCGCTTCTTTCATCTTTCTTCTTTCTTTGCAACCTTAGCTTACTTCGCGGTTCACTATTTCGTACCCAATTCCTTGGTAACTGTATTCAAATCCTTATCACCACGCCCTGAAAAATTCACAAGAATCACCTGATCCTTCCTCATCGTCGGCGCACGTTTGATGACCTCCGCCACCGCATGGGACGATTCCAACGCAGGGATAATTCCCTCTGTGTGGCACAATATTTGGAACGCATCCAACGCTTCCGTATCCGTTGCTGATGTATAAAAGGCACGCTCCAAATCCCGTAACAACGCGTGTTCAGGTCCGACCGCCGCGTAATCCAAGCCTGCCGAAACGGAATGTGTCTCCGCGATCTGACCATCTTCATCCTGCAACACATATGTGCGCGTACCGTGAATAACACCAATACGTCCCTTCGATGGATCGCCAAAACGCGCGGCATGTTTGCCGGAAGCAATTCCACTTCCGCCTGCTTCAACGCCGATTAATTCAACTTCATCGTCACCGATAAATCCACTGAAGACACCGATCGCGTTCGAGCCGCCACCTACGCAGGCAATGACTGTGTCAGGCAATCGTCCCACATCCATCAGCATTTGTTCGCGCGCTTCCGTCCCGATTATTGACTGGAACTCACGCACAATGGTCGGATACGGATGTGGTCCCAGCGCCGAACCCAATAAATAATGTGTGTCGCGCACATTCGTGACCCAATCGCGGATCGCTTCGTTGATCGCATCCTTCAACGTCTTCGTCCCCGAACTCACGGGTCGCACTTCCGAGCCGAGCAGTTTCATCCGAAACACGTTCGGCTCCTGACGCGCGATGTCCACTTCGCCCATGTACACCACGCACTCGAATCCCAACAATGCCGCCGCCGTTGCCGACGCCACGCCATGCTGCCCTGCGCCCGTCTCTGCCACGATGCGCCGCTTCCCCATCCGCTTCGCCAGCAGCGCCTGTCCCAACGCGTTGTTGATCTTGTGTGCGCCCGTGTGTGCCAAGTCTTCGCGCTTCAAATAGATTTGCGCGCCGCCCAATTTTTCCGAGAGACGTTTTGCGTATGTCAACGGTGTTGGTCGTCCCACGAACGACGCCATCAATTTGTTGAACTCTTTTTGAAACTCAACATCTGCCTTTGCCGATACGAACGCTTCTTCCAACTCGATCAACGCGGGCATCAAAGTCTCAGGAACAAATTGTCCGCCATACGGACCAAACTTGTGTGGCAATAAAGTAGTTGTCATAATTTCATGTCATTGCGAGCCCGATAAGGCGAAGCAATCTCCTTCTCTTTTGGATGATCCAAACTTTTATCTACACTCAAGCCTGACTCTCAGCATCGCGCACTGCCTGCACGAACGCCCTCATCTTGCCCGGATCTTTCTTCCCGGGGGCTGACTCTACACCCGAAGCCACATCCACACCCCACGGCTTGACTCTCCTAACCGCCTGCGCGACATTCTCTGGCGTCAACCCACCCGCCAGCAACAAGGGATACTTCGTCGCCAACTCCGCCGCGCCATCCCAATCGGCAGTCACGCCACTCCCACCATACAAACCTTTGACAGAAGCATCCACTAAAAATGCAGGTGCATCGTCTCTTGCAAAACCATTCACATCAGCAGGTATCCCGCGGAATGCCTTGAACGATTTCTCTTCAAGAGTTTCCATAAACTCCACGGTTTCATCGCCATGCAACTGTGCCAGACTCAAGCCACACGTATCCATCGTCGCGTGGATATCATCTACAGTCGCATTCACAAACACACCCACACAAGTCACGCGTCCAATAGTCCGCACCTTGGACATAATCCCGCGGCACACACCCACTTCTACACAGCGTGGACTCTTCGGATAGAAGTTAAATCCGATCAAGTCCGCACCAAGGTCAATGGTGGCAAGCGCATCGTCAAGGGTTTTGACTCCGCAGATTTTTATTTTGGTCACGACTTCTCCCTCACCCTAGCCCTCTCCCATTGGGAGAGGGGACCCGTGCACCAGAAAGCTCCCTTACCTTCGCAGGAATATCATCCGAAGTCACCAACGCTTCACCAACAAGGATCGCATCCACATTGGCTTCTGCTAATCGATCTACATCGTTGGCTGTGAAAATTCCACTTTCAGCGACAACGGCAATGTCAGCGGGAATCATCGGGCGGAGTTTTTCTGTCGTTTCGAGTGTGACATCAAATGTAGCCAGATTGCGGTTGTTAATTCCGATTAACTTCACATTTTTCAATTTCAACGCGCGTTCAATTTCTTCTTCATTGTGAACTTCAACTAATGCCGTTAATCCCAAGCTCAGGGCACAAGCATGTAAATCAGCGAAGAGGACATCATCAGTTAATGCCGCGGCGATGAGGAGAATAGCATCCGCTCCGTTGGCTCGCGCTTCGTAGAGTTGGACTTCGTCGATGGTGAAATCTTTTCTAAGCAACGGTAATTCGGATTTGCGTTCAAAACGTAATTCACGCAATGTTTCCAGTTTGCCCATGAAGAACTTTTCATCAGTCAACACGGAAATGGCAGACGCGCCGTTTTGAGTGTAAATGTCTGCCACTTGGAAGAGGTCAAGGTGCGGAGCGAGGATGCCTTTCGATGGAGAAGCACGCTTGAGTTCAGCGATCAGGCCCGGGCGAGTCCCGAAGCGGCGGCGCTTGAGTGCGGCAAGAAAATCTCTGGGCGCAGGCGCAGAGTTTGAGGCGCGACGTAAGGCTTGAGCGTCGAGCGCCGCAATCTCAGTCTTCTTGTGTTCGATGATTGTTGAAAGAATATTTGTCATGGTTATTGGGCACAGCAATGCTGTGCCCCTACAAGGCAGGTTGAAGACTCTGTGAATATTCTACAAGCTCATTCATCTTGGCGAGGGCTTTGCCGCTATCAAGTGATTCTTTCGCTTCTTCCAACGCGGATTTGAAATCACCAGTCTCAGCAGCGAGGGCGCCAGCAGTGTTCAGGAGAATTGCATCGCGTCGCGCGCCGTTGAGCTTGCCACTGAGGATGTCGCGCATCATCACTGCGGCTTCATCGGGTGTGCCACCGCGGCAAGTCTTGCACAGTCGATTGTGCGAGACCGAGGTCGGCAGGATTGAGGTCGTAGGTTTCAACGACGCCATTCTTGAGATGACTGATGCGATTGAGTCCTGTGGTGTTGAGCTCGTCGAGACCGTTGGCGCCGTGAATGACCATCGCAGCTTTGGAACCGAGTTCGTTAAGCACCTGCGCCATCGGCTCGGTGAAGGTAGGAGCGAACACGCCCGTGAGTTGGATGTTGGCACCTGCGGGATCTGGTAAGCGGACCGAGAATGTTGAAAATGGTGCGCTGACCGATCTCTTTGCGGGGACCGATGGCATGCTTCATGGCAGGATGAAACTTGGCGGCAAACATGAAACCGATGCCGATTTGCTCGATGGCACCCGCGATTTGTTCTGGCGTGAGGTCGAGGCTGACACCCAGCGCGGAGAGGACATCGGCGCTGCCGCAATGCGATGAGGCGGCGCGATTGCCATGCTTGGCAACTTTGCGTCCCGTGCCTGCGAGGACAAACGCCGCGGCGGTGGAAATGTTGAAGGTATGTGCGCCGTCGCCGCCCGTGCCAACGATATCGTAGATGGGTTCATTCGTGTTGAGTTTGACCTTGACCGAGACACTGCGCATCGCGCGGACAGAGCCAGTGATTTCAGAAATCGTCTCGCCTTTCATGCGGAGCGCGGTGAGATAGGAACCGATCTGCGCCTGCGTAGCTTGACCTGTCATGATGATGGTCATCGCTTCTTCGGCTTCAGCATCGGTGAGATCAGTGCGATTGATGGCTTTGGCAATAAATGGTTTGAGCATGGATTGTTCTCCTTTCGCGGGAGCGGGATTCAAGTCTAAAAAGTTTTTGAGAATTTGTTTGCCGTGTTCTGTGAGGATGGATTCAGGATGGAACTGCACACCATAGGTTTGATGCTCGCGATGTTTGAGTCCCATGATTTCTTCTTCGGGCGTGATGGCGGTGACTTCGAGTTCGGCAGGGACGGGGTCATAGACCACGAGCGAGTGGTAGCGCATCGCTTCGAACGGCGAAGGGACGCCTTTGAAAATGCCCTGCCCGTTGTGAGTCACTTTGGATGTCTTGCCGTGCATGAGACGCTGGGCACGGTCCACTTTGCCGCCGAAGACGGCGCCGAGGGCTTGATGCCCGAGACAGACGCCGAGCACGGGGATTTTTCCATCGAAGTATTTGATGGCATCGGAGGAGATGCCGTCATCTTTGAGCGGTTCGCCTGGACCTGGCGAGATGACAAGATGACTTGGATTCAGCGCGATGAGTTGATTTATCGTGACCTGGTCGTTGCGAAAGACTTTGATGTCCGCGCCGAGTTCGCCGAAGTATTGGACGAGGTTATAAGTGAATGAGTTGTAGTTATCGATAAGTACGAGCATAGGTCATCCTTTCTCGTAAAGCATGAGAGTCTCTGATTGAAATTGATTGTCGTAAGTCATATAATTTCCTTTGAAAGGAGAGCTGTCATGACTAATTCAGAAAACAATTCGTTGTTCAAACAGCCCAGTGCATGGATTCCTTTAGCGATGTCGCTTGCGGCGCTGGCGATGATCCTGTTCTACGTGGCGATCAATGGCTTCGCCAGTTCTGGTAACGGTGATGAAGGCACACCTGCTCGCATCTTTCAACTCATCATGCTGGCGCAACTGCCCATCGCTGGTTACTTTGCGGTCAAGTGGCTGCCAAGACAACCCAAGCAATCATTGATCGTGCTTGCTCTGCAAGCTGTTGCGTGGATCATTCCGATCGTCACAATCATCTACCTAGAAAGTCTCTAAACCGTTTAACCACTGAGACACAAAGACACTGAGTTTTTTGAACTGCCAAGCACGCGAAGGTCGCTAAGCAAAACCTTCCTAAATCTTCGCGCTCTTAGCGTTCTTCGCGGTTAATTTCTCCGCGAACTCTGTGACTCCGTGGTTAGGTTTTGTCATCCTTCTGTTCCGAAGATATCCACCTGATCGACAAACAAATCAAGTGAATAGGACAAACCCGTTCGTTCGCGGACGAGGTCCATGGTGGCTTTGGCTTCGGATTGCATGCGGTTGATTCCGTTCGCAAGTACGTCGTTTGGAATCAGTGGATGCGATAAGAAATAAGCACGCTTCTCGCGCATCGGTTCAAGGAAGTTGTTGATGGCGACCGCGAGTTTCTCCTTGACTTCCACATCACCGACTTTGCCAACACGATAACGTTCCTTCAAATCGTCGACTTCGGCTTTGGATGGATTGAATGCATCGTGATAAACAAACACAGGATTACCTTCAACTGTCCCTGGATCGGTGGCACGCAGACGTTTCGGATCGGTGTACATGTTCATCACTTTTTGTTTGACGGTGTCCGCATCATCGGAGAGATAGATGGCGTTGCCAACAGACTTACTCATCTTGCTTTGTCCGTCCGTACCGATGAGGAGTGGGACATCACCGATGATGGATTCAGGTTCAGGGAACGTCTCGCCGTAGAGATTGTTGAAACGACGCGCCATCTCACGGGCAAGTTCTACGTGTGATTGGTTATCACGCCCCACAGGGACAGTTTGTGCGCGGGGCAATAAAATGTCCACGGCTTGAAGGACAGGATAGCCAAGCAAACCGAACGGCATGGAGTTGATGTGGGCATCGCGTGCCATATCTTTGAGCGTGGGCATGCGTTCCAGGCGCGGCACGGTGACCAGCATCTCAAAAAGCAGATTCAGCTGATAAGTCTCAGGGATCGCCGATTGGACAAATATCGTGCTGACATCGGGGTCAATGCCAACGGCAAGGTAATCCAACACGGTTTCCTTGATGTAGGTTGGAATTTCCTTGATATATTGCGGCTCGGGCTTGGTGGTGAGCGTGTGCAGGTCAGCAATGATGAAGAAAGATTCGTATTGATGCTGCAATCGCACACGGTTTTCCAGTGAGCCGACGTAGTGACCAAGATGCAGTCGTCCTGTCGGGCGGTCACCTGTTAATAATCGAGGTTTGTTTGTCATGAGTTAATCCTTTCGTTACATTTCATATGTCGTTGCGAGGAGGGTACTCTTCCCGACGAAGCAATCTCCTCGATACAAGAGTATGAGTACTATTGGGAGATTGCTTCGCTTCGTTTCACTTCGCTCGCAACGACATGTTAACTATTCGTCTCAGCCATTTCAATTGCCTTCAACATTGCGGATGCTTTATTCACCGTCTCTTGAAACTCCGTGCTCGGATCTAAATCAGCGACGATACCTGCGCCTGCTTGCACGCTGAATGTATTGCCATGTCCAACCATCGTGCGGATGGCGAGACAGGTGTCCATGTTGCCGTCGAAGCCGAAGTAACCGACCATGCCTGCGTAGGCGTCGCGCGCATCGGGTTCGAGGTCAGAGATGATTTCCATGGCACGGACTTTCGGCGCACCGCTGACGGTCCCATGAGGAAAAGCGGCGCGCACCAAATCGAAGCCATTGAGTTCAGGCCGCAGTTTGCCTTCCACGTGCGAGACGATGTGCATCACATGCGAATACTTTTCAATCGTGAAGAAATCCGAAACCTTCACGGTGCCATATTCGCACACACGACCAAAATCGTTGCGGCTCAAATCCACCAACATCACATGCTCGGCGCGTTCTTTGGGATCAGCCAACAGTTCTTGCGCGAGCGCAGCGTCAGCGGCGGCATCGCCACCTCGTGGACGAGTCCCAGCAATCGGCCGGATGGATGCAGTTCGTCCCTCCAAACGCACAAACATCTCAGGCGACGATCCAACAATGAACAACGGCTCATCATCCACGAGTCCGAAATCAAAAAAGAACATATACGGCGACGGGTTCAGGCGTCGCACCGCGCGATACACATCGAACGGCTCGACATTCGTTTCGCGTGTGAAGCGTTGCGAAAGCACCACCTGAAAAATATCGCCCGCCGCAATGTGCTCCTTCGCATCGCGCACCATGTCTTCGTAACGTCCCTGCGTCATGTTTGAGCTCGTCTTCGACGGTTTCACCTCACGTTTCTCAACCGACGGCAGCGGCTGATGGATGCGCGACTCGATCTCATCAAGTTTGCGATTCGCGGATGCGATGGCGCCTGGGGCGCCACCATCGAGGACGTTCGCAATGAGCGACAGACTGCGCCGCGCATGGTCGAAGGCGATGACGGTATCGGCGAGCAAATAAATTCCATCGGGGATCGCGCCCCGCTTCATCTTCGACTTTAGAATTGGTTCAAAATAACGAACCGACTCATACCCGAGATAGCCCACCATCCCACCGATGAAACGCGGCACACCCGCTTGCGCCTTAAAGTTGAAGCGACTCATTTCCTGTTGCAGAAAATATGCGGGGGCAGTGTTCTCATCGAGCGTGACCACGCGTGACGAATCGGATTCAACAACTTCGACCTCATTCGCACGGATAATGTACTGCGCCTCCGGTTTGATACCGATAAACGAATAGCGCGCGATCCGCTCACCGCCCTCCACGGACTCAAGCAAAAAAGATGCGCCCTCGCCGCGCAGTTTCATGTACACGCTGATGGGTGTCTCGAGGTCCGCGCTAATTTCGCGGACAACACTTGCACCTGGCGCAAGTGCAGGTGTGGTTTGGGTTGTGGTGGCTTCTAATACCATAAATGCTCCTTGTAATCGTAGGGGCGACCCGCCATGTTTGATGGTGACGCTCGACGACCCTGACGGGTCGCCCCTACCACTACCACGTTGATTAAATTAAAATCCCCTCCTGTCCATTGGGACGAGAGGGGAGTTCTCGTGGTGCCACCCAAGTTAACGCTAATTAAACAAAATTCCCTATATGATGCAATAGGGAGAATAAGCCAGCGTCACTCTTTTCAGATACGCCACTTATCGTGGTTATATCCTTGCTCTATAACGGGAGCTCCCGAATTGGGTTACTCATTCTGGTCTCGATACCTTCGTACCCGACCAACTTTCGCCCGTTCAACTCGGAGGTCCATTCCGTTTCTGCGCTTTTGCCTTGCTTTCAGACTGCGGTCATTCCCGACCGCGTGCTTGGCTCTCTGGTAATCGCTTTGAAACGTACTCGTCCTCGTCAGTGTTTTTACTTGTATGTTGGTCGGTATTCTATGACGGAGGGAGGAGGTTGTCAAGAGGAGAATCAACCACCAACTTTATGATACGCCATTTCAATATATTTTTTGGATGCTTCAAAGTCATCCATAGTTTTTATAGACAATTCAAAATCACCCGTACCATAATGTCCTTTACCTGTCATATCTCTTGAATTCTTAGGCGGATCAACGACCTCCTTTGGATTCAATTTTAAGAATAATAAGACACGTTGATTTTGAACTTCCATGCAAGCAAAGTTTTGAGATGATTTATAGGCGATATAGTTTTTCTTGGGAACTTCCTGAATTAGAGAATCTATACCCGTGATAAAGTCTTGTATCGCCAACGCCAAATCTTTTACATCTTCATTTTTTTCCTTCAAGATGCTCATCAAAGCTATATACACCTGTTGCTCTGGTCAACGCAGCCTTTTTGCCAGCCGTGACCATAACTGGATTTTTTCCATTCAGATCGTTATTGCCAACAGAATCAGTTGATACTGCTGTTTGTAATACGCGTTCTAAATACAGGAATTTACTTTCATAAAGATTGTATGACCACAATTCAATATTTGCCCCCATAACCTGAACAGCAAAAAGATCATACTTTTTATAATTGGGAGCAATGCAAATAACCCGTATATCTGACCAATCAACTTCAGTTGAATGTCCTAATTCCTTTTGAACTGCCCGTTCAAAATCTGCTTGATGATCCATTAACCATGCTAAATAATATGAACTCTGATTAACTAGCTCAGAAGATTTAACCTTCTTGTATTCAATTATGACTGGGTTATTATCTTCGGATAATGCAAGGGTATCAATTCTCCCTGAATGCTGAATGCCTGTTGGAAATTCAGAAGCCACAAATCGGCAATTAAAAACCGTCTGTAGGTTTTTCTCCATGAGAGTTTGTAAATTCTTCTCTAATGAGAAATTAGTATGTTCAAGCAAGGAAAGCTTTTGATTTGAAATCTCAAATAGTGGCATAGATGCATCATCGCAGTTCTCAATTGATTAATCGAAGTATTCAACAAAATAAAGACGGGCAAACCGCCATCACCTCCCACACGGACTTTGGCTTCTCATAACGGTGATTGACCTTTTCTTCAAGGAATTGAATATCTCAGCCTTGGAGGAATAGTATATAGCAAAACAGGCACGTCACATGAACATGCCTGTTCAACGCACAATCTGGCTTGTCATTCCTCCTTCGACTCGATCTCAGCCTTTTTGGCATCCTGTTGCTCGCTTGAGATCAAACCCTCATCGCGCTGTCTTTGGATCCTGGCCAATTTTGCAATCGGATCGCCTTTGGAAGTGTCAGTGCGCATGGACAGATAATGGGCAGCGCTGTCGATTTCGCTATCACGAGTGGATGCCTCTTTCATGCCGTTAAAGAACAGGAACGCATACACCCCAAGTAAAAGAATGCCCGTACACAGTCCTTGAGGCAGTGTATATTCGCGTATGTTCTGGATGTTGTTGCCTATCATGATCACAAAAAAGATCATGAAACTGTAAACGATCAAGAACAGGATGAACTTACGCCAATTTTTGCTCACATACAAATGGCTCGACCCTGGAATCAGCATATTTAAAAGACCCGCCAATAGTGGATTTCTTCTATTCATGGTAAGCTCCTTTCGAAACCGTGATTGGCACAGTAAATACCCCCATTTATGCTTTGTCACTCTTACGAATCCATTGTAGCACTTTGCCAACAGCAATACAACTTTTCACAGAGGTAGAAACAAAAGAGCTACATCACATGGAATGGCAAACCGCCATCACCTCCCACACGGATTTGGGCTTCTCGTAGCGGTGGATGATCTCAGCGCTACGCACCATATTTTTCTTCAAGCTGTTTTTTGTAGTCTGCCAACGAAACATTCTGCGAAAGCATTCCCGAAAGTTTACGAACAATCGGAGCGTTTTTCAGCAATTTGCGGAGGCCATGGGTGTTTGTTTTTATCTTTCGCATATTTGGCTCTTTTATCTACAAAATAGCATATTTGTAATACACCTGTCAAACAAACTTATCAACCGCAAACTGCTATCACCTCCCAAACGGACTTGGGCTTCTCATAACGATGAATGATGTTTTCTTCCAGGAATTGTATGTCCCAGCCTTGGAGCAAAGTCCGCACGGCTTTCTCGCCGAAGAAGCGTTTGGTGCGAGTTTCCACCTAACATAAATTTGGCTCGATCTCCAAGCCATAACCTGCACCGTAATTGATGTCGTTTGTGGAGTTGAAACGGGCGAGCAGGATGCCGTCCGCTTTGAGGCAGCGCCTGAGTTCGGAGGCGATCTGCAGGGTGACCGCCCAGGTGAAGTAGTGCAGGCTGAGGCTGGCAACGATCACGTTTATGCTGGCAGCCCCAAATGGGAGCGGTTTGCCGTTATCCAGTTGAACCTATCAGCGTCCGGAGCGGTCAATTTGGTGGCGGACAGATTTCTCGTAGAAAGATCCGTGGCGATGACCTTGCATCCGGCCTTTGCCAATTCAAACGTATCCCAACCGCTACCGCAACCAAGTTCGAGCACAAGTCCATGCGCGGATTTTTGCTTGATCTGGTTCAGCCATTTGTCCAACCAGGGATCGTTTTTCATCAAGCAAAGTATAGGCTGAATTTCACTTCAAACAGGGACATCTTCTCGATTTGCTTATACGCATGGCATGTGGTATAATAAGATACCAAAACTTGGTTTTGGAGAACCCCCATGAAATCTGACAACCAAATAAGAAAGTTCTTTGAAGGCGTTGAGCTGGCCAGCAATACGCTCGATTTGAATCTCATCGACGCGCAATTTGCCGATCAATTCATCTTTGCCGACCCCAACGGCACGCGGATTGTTGAAAAACAAAAATTCCTGGCCTTTCTCCCCCAGCGGCAGGAATTCTTCAAATCGATAGGGCATCAATCCACCAAGGTTTTAGCACTGGACGAAACGCGAACTCGATGATCAGTATATGATGGTCAAAGCGCATTTTCTAATGCAGTTCAAGAAAGCTTCCGGCGAAGTTGTGGAAGCAAATATTGACTCCACGTACTTTCTGTTCATGAAGGGCGATCTGCCAAAGATCGTGATGCACATGGAACATGAAGATTTGCAGCAGGCCATGAAAGATAGAGGTTTGTTATAAAAGGAAAGACTGGCAGGTCACAGAGACTTGCCAGTCTTTCCTTTAACTTTATCTTTCGCACTTAGTCACGCTTCTCGCTGTTAACGACGCCGACTTCCCGCTCATCAATAGGAATTTCCTGCTCTTCGCGCGGTTCTTGTTCATTATTGATTCTACCCACCACCCGTTCCTCGACCGGGACCTCTTTGCCGGGCGTCTGTTCATTGTGAAGCCTGCCGACTTCTTCTGGGCGTACTTCTTGATCCAGGTTGTAATGTTGCCCATGCTCATTATTGATCCTGCCAACTTCCTGTTTGTTCGCATGCTCATCTAGAGCACGAAGGTTTTTGTCAGCCATATAAACTCCTCTCATCTCATACATAAACTTTAAATTTAAGCACCTGCGACCAGCTCGTCAAACGCGTGACGAATAGTCCTTCCACTGTTTCAAAACGAATAGCCAGCCGATTTGTTACGCTGCTGCGTCAGTATGAGAGAGATCATACATGGCAAGATACCGGATAAAGAGGCTTTACAGTCTTTTTTAATTTTATGATTTATGGCGTGGATAGGAGCCCAATACCCGCACCATCAAGGCGTATTCACTCAAATGATCCAGGGCCTTGCGAACGGTCTCATGCTCGGATGCACCGATAAAGTCAATGTAAAAGAGATATTCCCATGGCTTACCCGGCAAGGGGCGTGACTCGATCTTGGTCAGGTCGATGTCGCGCAGAGCAAAAACGCTCAGGGCCTTGAACAACGCGCCGGGTTGATTCTTCAACGTGAATACAATGGAGGTCTTGGCTTCGCCGTTCATTCTTTGTGGGACTTTTGAAATAGCCAGGAAGCGGGTGTAATTTTCGGGATTGTCCTCGATGCCCTCCTCCAGGATTTGCATGCCGTGGATCTCAGCGGCGCGGCGGGAGGCAATCGCCGCCTTGTCGCGCGCACCCGATTCTTTGAGCATCTTCACGCTTCCCGCAGTATCATAGACGGATTCGATCTTCACCCCAAGTCCACGCAGATAAGCTGCGCACTGTCCCAGCGCCTGCGGATGGCTGATCACTTTTTGGATGTCCGCCTTGGACACGCCGGGTACAGCGATCAGACAGTGATGCACCCGCAGCGGATACTCGCCAATGATGTGCAAATCATGACGCAGGAGTAAATCATAATTTTGATGGATGCTGCCAGCCAGGGAATTCTCAATCGGAATCAACCCCGCGTCACACACCCCGGAGGTGACTTCCGCGAAAACCGCGTCGAACAACTCTGACGGCTGAGTCTCCACTTCCCCAAAATATTCGAAGACGGCTTGTTCGCTATAGGCGCCGGGTTCGCCTTGAAATGCAACTTTCATAATAACTCCTAAATTCGAGATCACTCGGCTGGTTGAGTAGGGCAAGTGATTGTCTTGCCTGTATCGAAACCAGCAAGGACCATCTAATTTCATATTTCCGGTATATATGCAATTATGGTTTCGATACGTGGCGCCCATAAACAGCGCCACTACTCAACCACCGAACATATTCCTATCCCCACCAGAACGATGTGGCGATCATCACATATAAACCAATCAATGCCAATCCCTCCAGCCAGTTGGACTCACCATCGTATACGATCAAAACACTTAATAAAGCAGCCAACAACAGGGCCACTATCAGCAATGGCGGCAGGACGAGAGTCAAAACGACGGGCGTGAAAAAGAAGGAGAGCAGAACCAGGATCGGGGTCAGCGCGAGAGCGACTTGCAGGGAACTGTTCAGGATAACGCTGATGGCATAGTCCGCTTTATTCCTGAGCGCCAATTGGATTCCCACTATGTTCTCCACAGCATTGCCAGCAATTGCAACGATAACCAATCCGGCAAAAGCTTCCGAGATATGCAACATTTCAATCGCAGGTTCAAGCGCCTGCACAAACCAATCCGAGACCATCGCAGCAGAGATCCCTGACACTGCCAATACAATGATGACACGCGCCAGCGACCAGGGCCTTTCATTTTCACCCGGTTGATGCGCGGCTTTTACCGTGGGTCCGCCTTGCAGGGACATGGGAATGCTGGCAAAAAAGACCACCAACAAAACCAGGGCACTGGTAACACTCAAGGTCACTTCATGAGCGGAGGCGGGTGTGTGCAGCGAATGTGCTAGGGTTGGCATCACCAGGGCCGAGATTGCCAGCACCATCAGCATGACGATGGCACACGGTGATTCACGACTGAATTTTTGCGTGCCTTGTTTAATGCCGCCAAAAAGAAAGGCCAATCCCATCACCAGCAAACTGTTCGCAAGAATCGAACCCACCAGCGCGGATTGCACCACAGTTACCAAACCCGCGCGCAATGCAAAAAAACTGACAAACAATTCAGGGAGATTGCCAATCGCTGACTGCAACACGCCGGTCGCGCCGGGACCCAGATAATTGCCAAGCTGCTCGGTGGCATGTCCCACCACGCTGGCCAGCATCGCCATCGCAACCGCGCTGATCAAAAAGGTGACTATCGGATTGGCACCTGCAAACGTAAGGATAGCGGTTGAGATACTGGCAAGAAGAGCGATGACAAAGATGGTCCAGTCATTTTTGAGCAAACCACTCATGAATAAGCCTCGTTCATTCAGAAGGATTGGTGGCGAGATTATACTTTATCGACCACACCCATTTCTTTGACTGACTATCTCTTATTGTTTCTCCGCCCAGTCCACGATGGCGCGAAAACCCGCTTCCACATCTTTATCCGAAGCTGCGATCGTCATGCGGACGAAGCCTTCTCCCTGCTCCCCAAATGCGGAGCCAGGAACGAGTCCCACGCCGGCTTCATTGAGGATGCGCTCACAAATTTCCATGGAAGTCATCTTCAATGGCCGAAAATCGAGGAAGAAGTAAAAGGCTCCCTGGGGTGGTGTCACCAAAACCCTTTCGCTTTCGAGTTCATATGATAATCGCAAGACCAAATCACGGCGACGCGCGTAGGCTGCGCGCATTTCCGCCGCGGCCTGTCCCACGGAAGGATCGGTCAAGGCAAAGGCCGCGGCCTTTTGCACAAAAGGGGCGACGCAGGTGATGGAGTTCTGTCCCGCTTTCAACGCATTTTCGATCACTGCTTGCGGCGCGGCCAAATAACCGACGCGCCAACCCGTCATGGCATAGGTTTTGGAAAGGCTGCCAGCGATAATCGTACGCGCTTTCGCGTTATCGAATCCCGCGGCACTGGTCGGCTTCTCGCCATAATAAAGATTTTCATAGACTTCGTCACTAACGATCCACAAATTATGTTCGGCGGCGAAATCCTGCAACTTTTGCAAATACTCGCGCGTTGGATACGCGCCGGTCGGATTGGAGGGATAGTTCAACACGATGACGCGTGTCCTGGCCGTCAGGGCTTTTTCCCAGGCTTCAAAGTGAGGGATGAATCCGTTCTCCGCGGGCGCCCGGACCTGAATCACCTTCCCACGCAGCATGGTCGCCATATTCGCATGCGTCCCCCAGGTTGGGTCGGGAACGAGCACCTCATCGCCCGGATTCAGGATGGACTGCATGGCAAGGTAATAGGCGTGGATTCCGCCGTGGGTGATCAGCAGTTCAGTCTCCGGGTCGAAGGAAGCGGCGTTATCACGTTCCAGTTTGAGGGCCGCGGCGCGACGCGTTTCCGGGAATCCGCGGCTGGGGCCGTAATGAGTCCAGCCGTCCTGTAAGGCTTTGAAAGCCACTTCCAGAACCGCTTGCGGTGTTCTGAAATCCGGGTCGCCCACCTGCAAGCCGATGATCTTTCGCCCGCTGGCCTTGAGGGCATTGATATGATCGGACATGGCGACCGTGGGCGATTGACGAATGAGTTCAAACTGTTGATTCAAATTCATGGAAATTCCCTGCAATAAAATTTCCGCATTATAACCATAACCTGTCATTGTGAACTGTAGTGTAGCGGTGATTAAGCAATCTTCCTCATAAATATCGGGATTGCTTCGTACGGAAAAACACCGCCCTCGCAATGACAGAAGCTCACAGCCCCCGCAATCGCGAGGGCTGTGAGCTTGGTTACCCCAGTGCTTTCTTTGCTTCTGCAATGACTTCGTTGTAATCCGGCTCCTGGCTGAGTACGGGCATGTATGCAACATAGACCAGTTTGCCCTCCCGATTAACGATAAAGACCGCGCGACGAAAATAGCGGCGCTCTTTGATCAACACTCCATACTTGACACCAAACTCAGCGTCGATCACATCGGACACCAGCTTGACCCGCTCCACGCCGCTGGCGCCACACCAGCGTTTCTGTGCGAAAGGGAAATCCGTGCTGACCGTGTAAATCACAATATCGTCACTCAACTTGGAAGCCTCTTCATTGAAACGCCGCGTCTCGATGTCACAAGTCTGGGTATCGATCGAGGGAACCGCACATAGAATGATGACCTTGCCCTTGGACTCCTGAAGCGGGCTGACTGTTCCCCACCCCGTAACAATGGAAGTAAAGTCAGGAGCCGGGTCACCAACCTTCACATCGTCACCGATAATCGTGGCGAAGGTATCGCCAAGTTTAAAAAAGTCGTTTCGTACCGTTGGCATTCTTTTCTCTCCTTTGATTTATTGATCCATGGAATTATATGCCCTTTTGTCCGATTTCGTTACAAACGATATGAGGTGTTTACGAAGCTAACCGTTTGTTAACAACTGGTATGAAATTCATCCTCGTTCGGCTGTAAGATGTCACTATTTTTGTTCAGTTCTGAAATTTGGATGCTAAAATGATTCTGGTTGTTCAGACCGGACATGTCATCATGAAACGCATCATTGCGGTGCTAATTTTTATAGTATTTGTCCTGTTCGGTTCATCGCTGTCAACAGGACTGGCCGCGCCTTCAATGGGTGCGGCTTTTGATATTGATTTAAACATTGCGCCCGGGAGCCTGATCCGTTTTGAGCATCTCGGCATCGATGACGGTCTTTCACAGAACGCGGGTTTGGCAATCTTTCAGGACAGCACGGGCTATCTCTGGATTGGCTCACAGGATGGGCTTAATCGCTACGATGGATATGCCTTCAAGGTTTTCAAAAACGATCCGGACGATCCAAACTCACTGAGCTACAACAGCATTCTGGCGATTGCCGAGGATAAAGATGGTTCACTATGGATTGGAACGTGGGGCGGCGGACTAAACCGCTATAACCCGATCACAGAAACCTTCACCCGTTATCAGCATGATCCAAATGATCCAGCCAGCCTGAGCGATGATACGGTCACCGCGATCAAACAAGACTCAAGTGGAACGCTCTGGGTAGGGACCCTCGATGGGCTGAATCGCTTTGACCCTACGACAAATGGATTTGACCATTTCGGCAATAAACCCAATGATGCAGAGAGCCTGAGCAGCAACGCCATTTCGGTCATCTTCGAAGATTCACACAATCAGCTATGGATCGGCACGGGAGTCCTGGGCATCGAAGGAACCGGCTTAAATCGCTTCGATGCCACGACCAAAACCTTCGAACGCTATCAACACGATCCATCCAAAGTCCTGACTCTTTCCAGCAATAACATCGCCTCCATCTACGAAGCGCCTGATGGCACGTTCTGGATCGCCACCGGCGGGTTTAGCCTGTCCGGCGGCGGACTCGATCAATTTGACCCGCGTTCGGGCGTCACACGGCATTATTCCCACAACCCGAACATTGGCGATAGTCTGAGCGGTGATGAGCTGTTGAGTCTATGGGGAGATGCGAATGGCACGCTATGGATTGGCACATGGTCGAATGGCCTGGATATTATGGATCTTTCCCGTCCGGGCCATTTCCTGCATTACAAGAATGATCCATTCTTCCCGGATAGTTTGAGTGGCGATGAAATCTGGTCACTTTATAAGGACCGCTCTGGCATCCTCTGGATCGGCACCTCACATAGCGGCATCAATAAACTGCCTGCCAATGCCAGTCAATTCAGTTTATATCGAAACAACCCGAGTGATCCAAACAGCCTCAGCCTGAACGCAATCGGCGCGTTCGCCGAAGATCGCGATAAGAACATCTGGGTAGCGACCTGGGGTGGCGGCCTGGATCGCTTCGATCCGCGCAGCGGGCGTTTTACACATTATCGTCATGACCCCGATAATCCAGACAGTGTTTCAGACGATTTACTGATGGATGTATATGTCGATGGATATAACATGGTCTGGGCAGGCACGCTGGGCAAAGGTCTGGATCGTCTGGAGCCTGTAACAGGCCATGTGGTTCATTATCTTCACAATCCTGCAAATCCAGGCAGTATTGCGGACGACAGCATCGCTGCGATCGCCCCAGATCAAAGTGGCGGCCTATGGATCGGGACCTTCGGCGGTTTATCTCATTATGATCCGACCCGGGACACCTTCACGAATTATGTCAACGATCCAAACAACCCAAACAGCTTGAGCGAAAACAAGGTTGTTCAACTATATCTTGATCCGAAAACAAATATCCTGTGGATCGGAACCTGGGGGGGCGGTTTAAACGAACTGAATTTGAACGATGCGCGTCAGGCGGACCCGCGGCGCGCCACTCTGATTAATTACCGTCACAACGCCGATGATTCATCCAGCTTGAGCGAAGACTCGGTTTGGGCCATCCACGAAGCCACGGACGGATACTTGTGGGTGGGCACACAGATGGGGTTGAATCGCTTTGACCCAAAATCAAAAACGTTCGTACATTACACCGAAAAACAGGGAATGCCCAACAATGTAGTGCTGGGCATTCTTGAAGATGATCAGCGAAACCTATGGCTGACCACCAATAACGGACTGGCAAAGTTTGATCCACAGGTGGAAACCTTTATCACCTACAACTCTTACGATGGCCTGCAAAGCAATGAATTCGATTCCAACGCTTTTTACCGCAGCCGTGAGGGCATCATGTATATTGGTGGCGTCAACGGTTTCAATCTATTCAACCCGGCCAATATTCGGCCCAATGCCGTACCGCCTCCAGTCGTGATCACAGGATTTGATGTCTTCAACGAACCATTGAAAGCGGACCTTTCCGGCCACCAACCCATTCAACTTTCCTATCAACAGGACTTCATCTCGTTCGAGTTTACGGCTTTTGATTTCCACGCGCCGCAGAAGAATCAGTATGCCTATCAGCTTGAAGGCTTCGACACAGACTGGATCCAGGCCGGGAACCGTCGTTATGCCACATATACAAATTTACCCGGCGGAGAATATGTGTTCCGCGTGAAAGCCTCCAATAGCGACGGCACCTGGAATGAAACGGGCGCAGCGATTCCGGTCTTCATTACCCCACCCGTCTGGCAAACCTGGTGGTTCAACGGATTACTGGTCGTCGTATTTGGTGCGCTCCTCGCTGGCGGATTCAGGTGGCGGCTGAGCACGATTCGTGAACAGAACATCCAGTTGGAAACGCAGATCGCGGAGCGAACCTCGGAGCTGAGTGAAACCAATCGTCTACTGGAAAAAGAAGTCGAGCAACGCAAATATGCCGAGGCCGAACTGGAAAAGCGTGCGGCCGAGGAACTGCAACAATCCGAAAAACGATTCCGCGCCATGTTTGAACATTCTGCAGTTGGTATTGGCATTCTGGGTTTGGATCGCAGAATCATCGATGCCAACCCTGCCATTTGCCGCATGTATGGCAGGACACGCGAAGAAATGATTGGTTTAACCGCGGCTGAAGCAACATACCCGGATGACAAACCTGTATCCACACAATTATTCAATGAGCTGGTTGAAGGGCGGCGTGATTCTTATGAAATGGATCGCCGCTACGTCCGCAAGAATGGGGAAGCATTTTGGACGCATGTGACCATGTCGGTGGTCTGTGGCCTGGATGGCAAACCATCGTATTTGGTCGGCATGGTAATTGATATTGATGCGCAAAAGCGTGCAGCCGAAGAACTGCGTAAATCACGGGCACGCTTCCAAGCAGTCTTCGATAACGTGGCGGTGGGCGTCGCGGTGATGAGTTCTCGATCGTAAGCCAATTGCTTTCAATGCAATGGCACAAAGCATCATCGGGTATAGTGCTGATGAATTACGAGGTATCAATGCTCGCACCTTGGCCGTTCCAGAAGATCAGGGAGTGGACACCAAACTCTACGAGGATTTGATCGACGGCAAACGCAATTCCTATGTGATGGAACGTCGCTACCGGCGCAACGACGGCCGTATCTTCTGGGCGCGCATTAATTATTCCCTGGTGCGCGACCCGGATGGCAGGCCTGATTACCTGATCGGTATGATCGAAGATATCGATGAACAGAAACGCATGGCAGAACGCCTCGCCGAACAGGAAGCTGATTACCTGCTGATGCTCCAGCAGCGCGTGGAGGAACGTACACACAAATTAGCAGAAGCCAATCAGCGATTAAAAGAAGAAATGGAGCAGCGCCAGATCATCGAAGAACAACTGGCAAGGAAGGCCGCTTCCGAGGCAGTGACCGCTGAACGAACCCGCCTGGCGCGCGACTTACATGATGCCGTCACGCAGACATTGTTCTCCTCCAGTCTAATTGCTGAGGTGCTGCCTGACCTGTGGGAAATGGACGTCGAGGAAGCTCGCAACTCCACCGAGGAATTGCGTCAGCTCACGCGCGGGGCCCTGGCTGAAATGCGGACTCTTCTGCTTGAATTGCGCCCGGCCACCCTAACGCAGACACATCTGAAAGATCTGATCAAGCAATTATGTGAAGCTTTCATCGGCCGTTCGCGTTTACCCATCACCCTAAGCATTACCGGCGATTGCATCCTTCCGCCGGAAGTACAGGTTGCTTTTTATCGAATTGCTCAGGAGAGTCTCAACAACGTTTTCAAATATGCCCGCGCCAAACAAGTGGAAGTCAACCTGGTTCTCTCTCCTACGCAGGTATGCTTTGAGGCGCGTGATAATGGAATTGGCTTCGATATGTCGACCATCAAGCCAACCAGTTTGGGCATGCGCATCATGCGGGAACGCGCTGAAGCGATCGGCGCAGAGTTAACCATTACCAGCCAGTCAGGCTCGGGCACTTGCGTCCAGGTGATCTGGAACGAGGACCCGAATCGAAAGCTCAGAGTCTTATAGCATTTCTGTTGAGGAAGCACACGCCAAGGAGTATCCATGACCATAAAAGTCCTTCTCGTAGATGATCACGCCGTGGTACGCAGCGGCCTGTCCAAATTTCTGTTGGTAAACAAAGACCTCAAACTGGTGGGCGAAGCCTCGGATGGCTCTGAAGCCATTCAAATGACCTCACTGCATAAACCGGATGTGGTGCTCATGGATTTGATGATGCCAGGCATCGATGGCATCGCCGCCACGCGCGAGATCCATCAGAAATATCCGAACGTAAAAGTCATCGCGTTGACCAGTTTTGCCGAGCAAAACATGGTACAGGGCGCGCTGCAGGCTGGTGCGATCGGTTACCTGCAAAAGAATGTGACGGCCAAGGAATTGGCGAATGCCATCCGGTCAGCCTGCACCGGGAAAATGACTCTCTCGCCCGAAGCCGCGCAAGTGCTGGCCCAATCTGTTGCCCAGCCACAGATTCCCGGCGAGCAGTTGACCGACCGTGAACGCGAAGTGCTCAAGTGTATGGTGGATGGATGCAATAATAACGAGATCGCCGAAACTTTGTTCGTCAGCCTCGGCACGGTCAAGTTCCACATCTCGAACATTTTCAACAAACTCGGCGTGGATAGCCGCGTGGAGGCGGTCAAACTTGCGATCGAACAGAAGTTGGTGTAGCCCCCAGTGGAGGGGATGCGTACCTGTCCGTCCGGCTAGGTAAATACTTAACCAAAGGCAGATACAAAAGGGCCTCGCTTGTCATAGACTGGGAGCGAGGCCCATATGATTCGTATCTTTATCGCTGATCCTGACTCTGCAACACGTAAGGCACTCACTCTTTTGCTGCAACGCAAAATGGGCACAGGGAGCGTTGTTGAAGTTGGAGACGTTGAGACTCTTATTCGCGCACTGGCAGGTACACCGCCAGATCTGCTGCTGTTGGATTGGAAGCTCTACGGTTCTCCCGCGCCCGAAACCTGCCACCTGCTTCAAAAGGCCTATCCTCGTCTGAAGATCGTTCTGCTCAGTGTGGATGCCGCCGACGCGGCCGCGGCCAGGGAGGCAGGCGCGGATTTTGTTTACAAGGGTGCATCTCCCGACGAATTGATTGCTACGTTGCACGCACTTTTACGTAAAGAATAGTATATTGAGGTAAGCGGGCCATGGCCCGCCGAATTTGACCGTGTTAGGCGAAAAGCCAGACGTATCCATCGCGTAACTTGAAAGGAGAAAAGGAAATGCAAACAAATCGTTCGAATGTTGGCGCATTGGTTGGAGGCGCGATCATGATCGCCTTCGGCTTGCTTGCCCTGGCGGGCCAGATCTTCCGCACCGTGGACTGGGGTTTTCTGTGGCCCTTCACGGTGATTGGGTTCGGGGCGTTGTTCTTCGTAGCCATGTTCGCAGGCGGCAAAGGCGGCGCGGCATTTGCCATTCCCGGTAGTATCATCGGCGGAATCGGATTGATACTGTTGTTCCAGAACATCACCCATCACTGGGAATCCATGTCCTACTTCTGGACGCTGATCATCATGTTCGTGGGTACAGGCATCTACCTCATGGGCTGGTACGGCGGCGATGAGAATCAGAAGCGTTCCGGGCTGCGCGTGATGAGGATCGGATTCATCCTGTTCGTGATCTTCGGCGCGTTCTTCGAGATGATCTTCTCATCCTTTAGCAACATCGTTTTCCCGCTGCTGCTGATCGCCCTGGGCGCGTATCTGGTTTTGAGTCGCTCCGGTCTTTTCGGTGGCAGGAAAGGTGACACATCCTCTGAAGATGTGGTCCCACCGGTAGGTTAGTTACTATATTGTTGTTGCGAGGAGAACTGTGTATTCCAGTGCTGCAACGACAAACAGGTAATGAAGGAGAAGTTATGGAACACAGAGTATCTTTATTCGGCCCATTGTTGCTTATCGGAGCAGGCGTAATCTGGCTGCTCGTGCAATCGGGCGTTATCCCCTCGGCCAATCTTTGGGCGCTGACTCATATCTGGCCCTTCCTGCTCATCGCAGCAGGCCTGGGCATCATGTTAAGACCCTATTGGAAATATACATCCATCTTGTTGGATGTGATCCTCATTGGCGGCGCGCTGCTGGCGATCATTTATGCGCCCCGGTTGGGCTGGGCCACGCCGATCATGTTCACCTTTGTCGATCACGGCGGCCCATTCTTTGGCCCCAGCGAACCCGGCTCAGGCAATGTAATTACGCAGACGCGCGAAGTCAGCGGCTTCCAGGGCGTGAAAATAAGCTATCCGGCCCAGGTGCTCATCCGGCAGGGCGACTCGGAATCGGTCAAGATCGAAGCAGAAGACAACCTGCTGCCCGGCTTACAGACACGCGTGCGCGGGGGCACGCTGGAGATTTTCTACAAGAACGACAGCGGCAAATATGTCACCCCGAAGAAACTGGTCAAGATCACCATCACGGTCAAGAACTTGTCCAGTGTGGATTTCTCAAGCGCCGGTGACCTGACTGTCGAAAGAGTCAAAACCGATGACCTGGATATCTCACTCAGCGGCGCCGGGAATTTGAAAGTAAGTGATCTTGTTGCAAAGAAATTCTCCGTGAACTTAAGCGGTGCAGGAGATATGACTGCCATCGGCGAAGCGGATGACTTCAACCTGACCATTAGCGGCTTCGGCGGCTTTAACGGCAAAGAACTGCATAACAAAAATGCCCAAGTCAACCTCAGCGGAGCAGGCAGTGCCACTGTCTGGGTAGACGATGAACTCAATGCTCAAGTCTCCGGTGTCGGTTCTGTCAATTACTATGGCTCACCCGCTGTGACCAAACAGGTCAGCGGCGTGGGTAGTATCAGCAAATCTGGCGATAAGTAAACGAACACCTATCCGAATGGATAGTAAAGACTCCCCCATCGGCGAGGGAGTCTTTACTATTCCCTCGTTAGAATCTACAAAGATAACAAAAGAAGTAAAATGAAAATTCTTATTCTAGGCGCAGGTGTGATTGGCACAACATATGCTTGGCAATTATCGAACGCGGGAAATGATGTCACTCTTTTTGTGCGGGCAGAAGAGAAAGAAAAGATCGAAAGGGGTGGATTCCTTATTCGATGCAAAGATGAACGACAGAAGAAATCTGAACCCATAGAAGTTACTTATCGCCCCGCTGTTGTTGATGAAATATGTGAAGGAGAAAATTACGATCTGATCATTGTCAGCGTAAGAGCCTACCAACTGGAAGATGTGTTGCCATTGCTTGGAAAATATTCAGGCAAGGCAGATATTCTTTTCTTTAGTAACAACTGGCAGGGCGAAGAAAAAATTCGCAACTTCCTGCCTGCTGAAAAATATCTCTTTGGTTTTTCAAGATTAGTTGGTGGTTGGAGAACAGAGAATAAGATCGACTGTATCATCTTCGACAATCCCGAACTGGTCACGATGTTGGGAGAACGGGATGGACAAATAACATCGCGCTTGAAGAATCTGCAAAACGTTTTTGAACAAGCAAATCTCAAACCTGTCATTAGCGAAGATATTCTTGGTTGGTTGGCAATTCATTATGTGGAATTTTTGGGTGTTATCGGTGGGATTCTCAAAGCAGGCTCTTTCGATGATTTTGTTGGAAGTTCAGAACTGATCAAAGAATCCATTCTTGCCACGCGCGAGAGCCTGGATATTTGCAAAGCACGCGGGATCGATTTCAAGAAAGCCGCGCCTGCCAATATCCGCATCATCAAGAGTACCCCGGTTTTCATACTAACACCTTTGGTGAAGATGCAATACAAGGCTTCATCCATCAAACAGTTCTTTGAAGAAAATATTGAACATGGCATGGAAGAGATCAGTTGTCAGTATGAGGATGTAATACGCGAGGGCGAGCGATTGCAAGTGAAGATGCCATACCTAAATGAATTCGAAAAGTATTACATAACAACAAGAAACTGAGACTATGTAACCTCCTGAACGCGGATAGTGCTTCAAATCAAGAGAAATAGAAAGATGTGACCTCAAGGAACTAACCAAGTGAAAGACTTAACTTTTCTTACAGCCACAGAGCTGGCATGTCTCATTCGCGAGCATCGTGCATCATCTCAAGAAGTATTGGAAGCGCACTTGAGTCACATTGCCAAACATAATCCAGCCTTGAATGCCATCGTTACATTGGATAAAGAAGGGGCATGTCAACGGGCAAAAGAAGCTGATGAGGCACTGGCACGCGATGAAATCTGGGGACCCCTTCACGGCGTGCCCATTACGATCAAAGATGTATTTGAGACGAAAGGGATGAGCACAACATCCGGATTTAAACCTCTCGTATCTTATATACCTAAACGAGATGCCACAGTTGTGAGGCGACTGCGTGAAGCGGGAGCGGTCATCATGGGGAAGACCAATACGCCTGAAATGGCAGGTGATGAACAAACCAACAACCTAATATTTGGTCGTACCAACAATCCGTGGAATTTGGAACGTACTCCCGGCGGGAGCAGCGGTGGCAGTGCAGTAGCGGTCGCCAGCGGTATGTCACCTTTGGATCTTGGTAGCGACATTGGTGGGTCTGTTCGCAACCCGGCGCATTTTTGTGGGGTCTTCAGCCTCAAGCCAAGTGACTATCGAGTTCCCTTCACCGGTCATATCCCCCCACCACCGGGAAGTAAAGGAAGAGGGCTCTTACGTTATTTTCTTACACCGGGACCATTAGCCCGTTCGGTCGAAGATTTGCGATTGGCTCTGACAATCATTGCCGGACCGGATGAGCGCGAATGGGAAGTGCCACCGGTTCCGCTTCAGTCAACGCCTGAACGGGATTTGCATAAATTGCGCATTGCCTGGAGCGATGATTTTGGTATTCCAACTTCAACCGAGATACGAACCGCCCTGGCAAACTTCGCCGCAGAATTAACAAAGCAGGGATGTTTTGTTGAGCGTTGCGCTCCGCCAGAGTTTGATTATGCCCAGGCTCTGCAAGTATATGGAATACTTAAGGAAGCAGCTTTCGCGGTTCGATCCTCACCGATGCATCTGCCTCGTTTCATTTGGCGAACAATATCTGAATTGATTCCCAATTCAAATCCTACTGCCCGTGGATTGTTGCGTGGAGTGGGAACCAACTTGCAAGGTTATGCCACCGCTCTTTCTCAGCGCGATATGTTTATTGCCAGGATGGAACATTTCCTGAAAGATTGGGATGCGTGGTTATGTCCTGTCGCCGCATTGCCAGCATATCCACACATTCAGACCCGGAACCCCATTGAACAATTAAGCGCAACTGTCGATGTCGATGGCCAGAAGATACCCTATGTTCTGGCAACCAGCGTATACACGGGCGTTTTCAATCTGACGGGCAATCCGGTTGTTGTTCTTCCCTTGGCACACACCAAGGATGGATTACCCATCGGTGTACAAGTTGTTGTCAGACGTTGGAGAGATATGGATCTCCTTGCCGTCGCACAACAACTGACGCAAGTGACTGAGGGTTTTCAATGTCCTCCAGGTTTATAAAAATCTGTTTGTTGAGCGCCAGCTTAAATCTATTTCAAAAGCGACAATGTGGTTTCTTAGTTGAAAGCGTGTGGGGTAACATAACAGGCGAGCATCATACATAAACAAGTGAATGGATCGGTCTCATCACTCACAAGTAATAAAACTGTCCATCTGACCAGTTCAATACTCCTCCACTGACGGGGGAGTATTTGTTTATATCCACGTAAGATTGCAAGCGACAAAACAAGGAGCCCGTCATGTTTGCCAGCATCTTCATTCTCTCAATTTTCCTGCCAGTCGCTTTTATTTCATTAGTACTCGACACGTGTTTCTCATCTGATGAGGTGAGCGAGATGGGCATTTGCTTGCAAGGTTCAAAGATTATGCAGCCCATCATATCTTTGCAGAGATATGAGCTTGTTGATACCCTGCCAAAATCAGGTAACTGTGAAAAAGCTAATCGGTTGTATAAGGGACTTCAAGCTTGTCAATAACGAAGCCGCCTAACCACACTGTCTACTTGACCAGTCCAAAACTCCCCTATCGGCGGGGGAGTTTCATTTCATCCAGTTTTATGATGAAGTGAAATCACTGATTGAAAGGAATTAAGAAAATGAAAACCTTTATCAAGTCGAATCCCGTTCTTTCCTTCTTTGTATTGACCTTTGGATTTACCTGGCTATTCTGGGGATTGATCTACGTTCTGAATCTATCCATGGGAGCTGGATATCTTCCGTTCGTGATCGGTGCTGCTGGACCTTCTTTGATGGCATTTGTGGTTTCTGCAGTCTGTGGTGGCAGGGAAGAAGTCAAGTCGCTGTGGAAGCGGATTACTTTGTGGCGAGTTGGTCTCGGTTGGTATCTCATCGCATTGTTTTTCCCCGCAGTTGTCGTTTTAGGAGGGATCGGATTGAGTCTATTGTTTGGTGGCGCAGCACCTGATTTTTCAGCATTCGCAAAACAATGGTTCCTGATTCCTATCGCCTTGATCTTCGGGATGTTTTTGGGAGGTCCACTACAAGAGGAATTCGGCTGGCGCGGGTTCGCGATTGTACAGTTACAAAAACACTACAATGCACTTACCGCCAGCGTCATTGTTGGAGTATTCTGGGGCCTCTGGCACCTGCCTGCATTTCTAATTCCGTGGTCAAGTCAACATAATTTGCCGGTTATCCCCTTCCTGCTTCATGACCTAGCATTGGCAGTTGTATTCACATGGATTTTCAATAACACGGATGGAAGTGTCTGGATGACGATGCTGGCACACGCGGCTTTCAATCTGACGATCACGATTCTACCGGTCATGCCTTCGGTGGCAGGTAGTGAACAACCTCTTCTATATGCGATTGGATTGATTTACGTAGTAGCGATCCTCGTTCTCGTCTTTTTCGGAGCTAAAACCTTCAAGCATGAAGATCGGAACTCACAACCCATTCACTTAACAAACACAAAACTGTCTCATTAATTTCTTCATGCAGACCACAGAATGAACATGCTCATCAACATCTCTGCTTTTGCAATCCTGACCATTTTGTGGCTGGGATTTGGAGCCGCCTTGGCTTTCAATCAGGCCTTACTCGATACAGCCTGGCGGTACTTCCGCGGTATGCCGATTGCCATTCAAGTAGTCGTTGGATTCCTAGTGCTCCCGTTTGTACTCGGCTTGTGGATTTGGGAATCATCCAGGCTTCTTTGGGTACACCTCATCCTCGTACTCAGGCTTGGATTCGCCGCGATCTACACCTTCTTTCCCAAACAAGCCTGATGGCATTGAATATCAGTTCAAATCGTAGAGAAACCATCATGCTTCGAAAAGTCCTTGTCTCTTGCGGCATTGCAGCCCCCATTCTATACGTGATCACAGCCGTTGTAGGCGCTGCCTTACGCCCTGATTACAGTCATATTGTGAATGCAATCAGTGAACTGCTCTCAAATGGAGCGCCCAACAAAGCCGTCCTCGACGTGGTCTTCAATATTTACAATGTCTTGCTCTTGATGTTTGCGATTGGCGCTTACTCTGCTATGAAAAATTTCCCTCGCATTTCCAAGATTTCGATGGGCATCTTGATCGGCATACAAGTATTATCCTTCTCATAGGTTTTTTCCCCAATGGATCCCTTGGGCGCTGAAGCAACCTTTGCTGGAACCATGCATAATGTGCTTGGCGGCGTGGTAGCAATGGCAACCATAGTCATGCCGTTGTTGATGGGGTTGGGATTACGGAAGTTGAATGGCTTCAGCAGTTATGCAGTGTATTCTTTTATTTCATCGGCTGTTATCTTTGTCTCTGGGCTGACGGGTGTCATCCTTGCAGGGCAAGATATTCACCTGTTCGGTCTCTTCGAGCGGATCACGATCGGCTCTTACGAAATATGGATCTTTGCAACGGCAATGAAATTACTGGCGACAAAACGAGACGCCTTATCCACTTGACCATACTGTCCATTCGGACAGTAAAGACTCCCCAATCGACAGGGGAGTTTTTTGCTTAATTTTCCTATGATTGAGAAAGAAACAACTTCAGGAGACGATTAAGATGAAAAAATTCTTCATCTACTTTTTTGGGACGCTCGCCGGTTTGATTGCACTTACGTTCCTCTTCTTTGGGGGCCGCCAGCTGCTGGCGCGTATTCAGGTCGAGCGCGAATGGCAGGTGGTCCCCACCTCCATTCTGGATCTGGAAACGACCAGCCGCCTGGAAATCCTGCCCATCTACGAGGCCGACGGCGCGGGCGAAAGCTTTGAGTTGGGACACGGTGTCTCGTATCTCATTCGGACTGATTCAGCCACCATCCTGATGGATCTTGGATACAACCCTGACGAAAGTCCATCACTGCCTGCGTTGCAGAATATGCAAGCGCTGGGAATGAGCCTGGAGGATCTCGATGCGATCATCATTTCACATCCGCACCCGGATCACGTTGGTGGTGTCCAGGCCTGGCGAAACAAAACCATTTCGCTCGGCGATTATACAGGGGATCTGGGCGACATGCCGATTTATGTTCCCATCCCCATGACATATTCAAGCGGGAAGATCATCTATTCGCCAGAGCCGACCCTGATCGGCAAAGACATTGCTACAACCGGCACGATCTCTTATCCCGAGCTCTTTCCTGTCTTCCTGTTCTCGCCGAAAGGACAGGAACAGGGACTGGTCATCAATGTTGCGGGAGAAGGTCTGGTCATGATCACTGGCTGCGGCCATCCTACCATGGAAAGATTGGTCTCACGCGCCGAAACGTTGTTCGGCCAGCCCGTGATTGGCGTAGTCGGTGGTTTGCATTATGAACAGTCCAGCCCGGAAAAGTTGCAGCCGCACATCCAATTCCTTGAGTCGCGCCAGCCGAAACTGGTCGCCTTATCACCACATGATAGCAGTCCCGAAGTGCTTAGGGCCATTGAAGCGGCCTTCCCAGATGCCTATCAATTTGTACGCGTCGGAGAAACAATTCAATTCCCATAACATGATCCAGTCGATCGGTCTTGCGAAGGCATGTTCTGAGGGGAAGCCGAAGGATTTCTCCTTCCCATGGCTAACTCCTGGCAGGAAACTTCATAAAAACCATCGATGTGATAGGGTATGAAAATAAAAAAACAAATCATGAACCGCATGTAATTGCATAAACATGATCCGGATGAGTATAGCCTGCGAAAATCGCCTCCTTTTCATATTTCATTCCAATCTTCGTCGCCACGCGAATGGAGGCGAGGTTGGCGGGGTCAATCATGGCAATCCGCCGTTTGATACCCAACATCCCGAAGGCAAAGTCGCGTACAGCCGAGGCGGCTTCGGTGGCATAACCTTTGCCCCAGGCTGAACGCATCAAACGATAACCAATCTCAACTTCGGGCTGGCCGCCTACATCGGGAAAATGGAATAAGCCACATTAGCCGATCACATCCTGGCTATGATGTTCAACGACAGCATGGGGGCCAAAGCCCCAGGTTCGATAGTGGTGTTCAAGACAGGTTCGCATCCAGTTCTGAACCCATCCTTTTGACTGCACACCATCACCAAAGCGCATAACCTGCGCGTCCCCAAAGACCTGGTACATGGGTTCGCTATCCAGCATGTGGAAATGTCGCAGGAGCAATCGTTTTGTTGTAAGCATGAATTTTCAGAAGCATGATAATAAAGCCCTTGCAGCCAGGTTATCTTTGAGATTTACTCCACTTCGATTTTGCTGACACGCTCAAAAAACATCCACTTGACCACACTGGCCGAATGGCTAGCATAAAACTCACCCATCGACAGTGGAGTCGCTGGTTTGTCAGGGCTATATTTATCTTGGCAATAGGAGAATTACCATGAAAGCCATTTCCCAACCTACTGTGATCACACCCAGCATTATCCTGCTCGCCTTGCTCGCGGCTGTGGTGGTCTTCATCGGTGCCACTAGCAAACGGGTACCGTTGCTCTCCAATATTCGTGTGGACATTGTCCTGCTGGTCATCATAGGGATGACCATGTGTACCCAAGGTGGCATTGGGCGCGTCGCCGCGACCGGTCAATGGACGCACCCATTTTCGATTCTCGGGTACCTGCTCGGCGGCCTGATCCTGTTGATCACATTAGCTGTCTTTGTCGGCTGGAAGCTTCCCTATATCCAAAACGATCAACAGGCGCTCATTGCCATCGCTATTCTGGCAGGCCTCAAAGTAATGAATGCAGTTACACATTATCTTTTAGTTCGTGGATGATCTCTTTGGGATTATAGCAATACGAAAGCAGGGCGCCATGATTATTTCTCAACTTGGACTCAAACCTGACGCTCTGCGCGGCGAAACAGTCATTGTGACTGGCGCAGGCGGCGGGATTGGCTATGAAGCCGCGCGTGCCCTGCTCTGGCTCGGTGCGAACGTGGTCATTGCCGAGATCAACCAGCAAAACGGACGCATGGCAGAAGTCACTTTGGAAAAAGAATTTGGCAAGGAAGGCGTGTTGTTCGTCACTACAGATGTTGGCGATGAAGCCAGGGTGAAGGAACTATATAAACTCTCCATCCTTGCCTTCGGCAAAGTGGACGCGGTCATCAATAACGCGACCATTGCTGTGCTTGGCAATGTAGTGGATGTACCTATTGAGCAGTGGGACAAGAGTTATCACGTCAACTTGCGCGGACCTGTGCTGATGGCAAGGACTTTTCTGCCCGATATGCTCAAACGGAATCATGGCGTCTTTGCCTGCGTCTCCTCCACAGGGACAGCTTTCCTCGGCGGTTACGAAACCTTCAAGGCTGCACAGATGCATCTGGCGAATACGCTCGATGCCGAACTTGAAGGCACAAATGTTATTGTGTACACAATAGGTCCCGGCCTTGTTCCGACAGAAACAGCATCTAAAGCAATCGGTCAACTTGCACCGCAGATGGGAATGAATGTTGAACAGTTCTTTGAGATCAATAGAGATGCAGTTCTTTCTGTGGAGGAAGCCGGTGTCGGATTTGCGTTATCGGTCCGCTTTGCGGAGAAATTCCGCGGGCAGGAGATTTCGTCCATGCGGGCGCTGAAGGCGGCGGATATAAACTATGGCAGCACGGAAGCGGAAAACGAATCAGCCGAGATGAGTTCGGATAAACGGAAGCAGGCTGAGGCTTTGTGTGAAGCGGTACTCGTCACTCTCAAAGAACAATCCGAAGGCTGGAAGAGTCGCTCGCTGTTCGAACGTCAATGGGTCATCGGTGATTTCAAAAAGACGGCAGGCATGCCCGTCGAAGAATGGCTGTCGAATCTGGAAAGGCTAAGTGAAAATCTGTGTAGTGATGGCGCGGTCATTTCATTGCCATTCGCTAAGTTGGCTGGCTATTATGAGCATCTTGCGGAGTTGGCAAAGAGTTATGAGAAGGATGCCGCGAAGTTGGAAGAAAATCTGCGTCACGTGTATGGTTGGCGTGATGAAGTGACACGACTGAAACAAATAATGAGATAGGAAAAATATGAACACACCCATTGAACATGAAGTTACATTTCAATCGGAAAATTTTCGACTGGTTGGATCGCTGTTGCTGCCCAGCACGGAGGGTCAATTCCCTGCGGTGCTTTTACTGCCGGGATCGGGTCAAGTAGACCGAAACGAAAACGCTCCAAAGCTGGCGATCAATGTGTTGCGTGAAATTGCCGTGTACCTGGCTAGATTGGGTATTGCCACATTCCGCTATGACAAGCGCGGTGTTGGCGCGAGTGAAGGTGATTATTTTTCAACCGGTTTCTTTGACCGCGTTGAGGATGCGAAAGCGGCGTTGGCGTGGCTCAAGGAACATGATCAAGTTCAGTCGAGGAAAGTTTTCGTGCTGGGTCATAGCGAGGGCTCCGGGCTCACGATGAGGTCGGCGGGCGCAGGAGCCGATGTGGCAGGCATCATCCTGTTGACGGGTTGGGCGCGGAAATCGGAAGAGATACTTCTTTGGCAGGCTGAGCAGGTCGTTCCGAACATGAAGGGACTTAACGGCTGGCTGATCCGAATATTGCATATTGACATTCGTAAAGCGCAGTTGAAACAATATGCAAAGATCAAAAAGTCAACCAAGGACTGGTACCGGCAGTTAAATGTGAAGATCAACGCCAAATGGCTGCGGGAGTTTCTGGAATACACACCTGCGGAAGATTTGGTAAAGATAACCGTACCCATTTTGGCGATCACCGGCTCGAAGGATATTCAGGTCGACCCGGCAGAATTGTCGCGCATGAAGGAAATGGTGAAAAGTGAGTATGAAAGCCATTTGCTTTCGGATGTCACCCATATGCTTAGGACCGATCCAGGCAAACCGACATCGGACACTTATAAGGAACAGGTTACGAGACCGGTGGATGTCCGTTTGCTGGAAATTGTCGGCACATGGTTGAGGAGGCAATTGGCGGAATGAGAGAACGGCTTTTGCGTTATCAACCTATCCAATCAGACAGGCAAAATCATCCCCATCGACAGAGGGAGAAAACGGCGTGAAGAAATAAGATGGATATGGTTCAAAAGCATTTGAGAAGGAGTTGCATTTGGAATCAACAGAATGGATCATCCACATGCAGGATCTATCGAAGAACTACCGTCAGGGTCCGGCGCTCAAGTCGCTTGAGTTGAAAGTTGCTCCACACTCGATCTTTGGATTTCTGGGTCCGAATGGGGCGGGGAAGACAACCACGATCAAACTCCTCCTGGGGTTGATCAAGCCAACTTCCGGCGCGGCCAGCCTCTTCGGTCTGAACTCGGTGCGTGACTCGGTCGCCATCCGTGCCCGGATCGGGTACCTGCCTCAGGAGCCGCGCTTCTATGAGTACATGTCTGCGCGTGAAGTGCTGGATTACATACACCGCTCATTTCCTTTTCAAGGGTCCGCAGAAGATCATTGACGGACGCGTATCCGAAACGCTGGAGTTGGTTGGGTTGGCAGATAAATCCGACCGACCGATCAAAGGTTTTTCAGGCGATGAACGCCAGCGACTGGGGATCGCCAAGGCACAGGTCAATTATCCCGACCTTTTGATTTTGGATGAACCAGCCGCCTCACTCGACCCGATGGGTCGCCGCGACGTTCTGGAAGTGATGGTACAGCTGCGCAAATACACCACCATCTTCTACTGCACGCGCATTCTGGATGACGTGCAGCGGGTCAGTCAGTGACACGGTGGCAATCCTCAATCACGGCCAATTGGTTTCCTCAGGCTCCATTGAATCGCTGTTGGCAGGCAGTGATGGGATCGCCTATCATATTGGGTTGAAGGGTGAGCCTAAATCACTGTACGAGAAGGTTGCCTCCCAACCCTGGGTCAATGCGGTTCAAGCCAAAGGGCATAACGGTTCCACTGAATGGGTCGTCAAGGTCACTGATGGCGCGGTTGCCGAACATGATCTCTTCCGTCTGCTTGCGGGTGACCAAAACGTGATCGTAACGGACTTCCATCGCAAGGAACATGAACTGGAAGAAGTCTTTCTGAATATTGTGGAAAGAGATCGAAATGTCAATCGGAAATAATTCCATGCCCCCCTCCTCGGCGCTGGCTGGGCACGTGGATTAAACAATGTCTTACGCGGCGAGTTGAAAAGCTGGTTCTCGACCAGTCGCTGGTGGAGGCCGATCATCATCTGGGCAGCCTGTATCAACTTGATATTCTTCATCGTGGCGCTTTCCACTCCAAAGGAAGAGTCTCGATGGATACAACCTTGATGCTCTTCAACATCTTCATGGGGTTGGCGTCAGCATCCTCATGCAGACCGTGGTGGTGGGAGAAAAACGTTCAGGCACGGCTGCCTGGGTACTTTCCAAACCGGTATCACGGGTTGCCTTCACCGTTGCGAAGTTGATCGCCAACAGTACAGGCATCGTGGTGACAATGATCCTCGCGCAGGGATTGATCGCCTATTTGATCTCCACCTTCATGTTGGGGTTCTCGCTATCGGTCCCGGGGTTTCTCGCAGCGTTGGGCGTCCACTTTGTCAATATCCTCTTCTACCTCACCTTGACTCTGATGTTGGGTACGATCTTTGAAAATACCGGTCCTGTGATCGGCATATCGATCGCTTTCCTGTTCGTGCAGAACATCTCCATGTCGTTCTTCCCGGCTTTGGTCCGTTACATCCCCTGGACGCTTGCCATGCCTGCCAAGGGCGCGGCAAACCCATCGATTGCCGTGAACCTGATGGCTGGCATCGCGGTGCCTTCCTTCATGCCGCTTTATGCTGCCATCATTGCCATGGTCCTTTTCATTGGTCTCGCTTTGTGGATTTTCCAGAAACAGGAATTCTAGGCATACCGCTTACTCATATGACAAAGGCTTCCAACAGCATGGGAGCCTTTGTTCATATGTTTGCCATTGCTTTGAAAAGGCTAGAGCAAATCCATCTCGCGTGCTTTGTTTATCGCTTCGATGCGGCTGTGAACATCCAGCTTGGTATAGATGTTCTGAGTATGGGCTTTGAGGGTATAGGGAGAAAGGAACAGTTTTTTAGCCACATCCGCCGGTGTCAGACCAGTTGCCAGCAGCCGCAGGACTTCCAATTCACGCTCGCTTAAAGGGGTGGTCAAACTTGAGTTCCCCAATTCCGCCGTGGGAGTTGTTATGCCATTTTTTCGCGAGCGGGAGGAGTCCAATAATTGTATGGCGTATTCGGCATGGATGTTTTTCTCCACAGCTTTTTGAAGCATGTGGTTGAGTTCCGGACCGTCGTCGAAAAAACGGGTATACCCGCAGTTCTGCGAAATGTCGAGCACTTTTTCCAGTTCAACCAGCGCAGCAGACGAATTTCCCAATCCGTTATGGATCAAAGCTTGCATTGTTGAGAGTTCGGCAACGCGGAAGGGCAGGTCACACTCCCTGGCAATTTGCAAGGCGGGGCTTACAAAAGTGGATGCATCCTTGAAATGTCCAAGAGCAATTTGTACCTGCGCCCAGAACAAGTTGCAAAAATACTCGGCATCGCGATGATATGGACCGATCCCCAGCGCAAAGGGATAGGATGGATCAGGCCTATATTTTTTTGTCCAGGCTTCCGCTTTTGACCGCACCTGCGGATCATCCGGGGACTTTTTTACTTCAAACAAAACTTCTAGCGCCTCGGCACAGGTAGTGTGTTGAGGTCCCAGGCGGCTCATGCGTTGGAGAACTTCCTGGGCACCCGTATCATTGCCTTGCAGATGGCGCAATCGAGCTAGTTCAACGAAACCATGCAGTTCCATCCATGAGCCCCAACCTAACATGTCGAGGGATTGAACGAACACCCGCTCGGCTTCTTCGACCTGATTGCGTTCGAGGATGATGATGCTTTGTACAATATCCAGTCCGCGTGCCGCTGGAATTTTCGGGGACTGGTTGTTCATTTCAGATGCACTTGCCATTGTCTCAAACTTTTTCTTCCACTCCTGACAGATCACTTCAGCATCGTCTGCGTGTCCCTTATAAAAAGCAAGCCTTGCCTGGTAGAAAAGATCCGCCACAGCGCCCAGGAAATTCCCTGCGTTCAACATGAATGGGAGCGCTTCTTCAAAGGCTTTCTGAGCGCTCACCGGGTTGTTTTGCATCAACTCGGCATGAGCCAGATTGATCTTGCAAAGTGACCGGAAGGTGTATTCCACTTCTGGTAATAGTTCCAAGCCCTTGAGGCTGAGGTCGATCAATTCCTGCGGGTCAACATAGGTGTTGAAACGCGCCAGCAAGATTTGGCTGCGAACAACACACGTATGGCCGATGATCCAGTCTTTATAAGGGACGCGAGCCATGTTCTGACCAACCTCTGCATACTCGGGCAGTTCCGGGTTTTCGATTGCCCGTGCCGCGATCTGCAGTTCCTCTTCCACTGCATCCAGATAGTCATTGCGAAAGGTCAATATAAGCGCCCAAGCATAATAGATACAAATATCCGGTGACTTTTCCATGTGAGGTTTGGGAATCTCCCGGCACCACTCGATCACGAGACTGCCATATCCCTGGAAAATGATCGGCAGGGCATGTTTGTTCAGCAAAATGTTGACGTACTCCCAATCCCTGCTTGCCAAGGCATGTTTCATTGCTTCAGGGATAAATCCCTTGGAGACAAACCATTCGCTGGCTTTCCGATGTAATATGGGAATCTCTTCCGGGGAGGAACGACGCAGGGAATGGAAAAGCATCTCGCTGAACAAATGATGATAACGATACCATTGACTCTGATTGTCCAACGCCACCAGGAACATGTTTCCCCGTTCCAGAATATCCACAACGGAATGACTGCTGCCCGTTTCGTGATCGTCAAAAACGACATGGTCGCACAACTCGGCACAGAACCGTTCGAGGATTGACGTGCGCAACAAGAAGCGGCGCGTCGTTTCGGTTTGACGTTGTAGCACCTCGCTGATCAGGTAATCAACGATCATCTTGTTGCTTCCAGCAAAAGCCTCGATGAAATCCCGCCGTTCCTTGTCATTGGAAAGTTCTTCCATTGCCAAAGCAGCCAGTTGCATTCCTGCCGCCCAACCCTCGGTACGCTCTTCCAGTTTATCGATGTCATGTGCAGAAAGTTCCAGTCTCATGGTTTTCGCAAGGAACGATTGCGTCTCTGGCAAGGTAAAGCGCAGGTCCCGCTCACGGATTTCCGTGATCTGCCCCTGGACACGCATCCTTGGGAGGGAGAACGGCGGGTCTTCGCGCGTGATGATGACCAGATGCAATGCCTTGGGTTGGCGCTTCAGTAGTAATTGAAGGATCGAATGCAACTCCACTTTTTTGATTAAGTGGTAATCGTCCAGGATGACCAGGAAGGGTTTTGATTCGAGTGAGATTTCGTTGATCAGTGTTTCCACCAAATCCATTAACGGCGGGACTTGTGAGGAGTTCAGGGAGGTGAGAATGGTCTTCCCGATCCTTGCATTGACCTTTTGAATGGCAGAGACCAGATAGATCAGGAAGCGAACCGGGTCATTATCACCGTCATCCAGCGACAGCCACCCAAATGGTTTCCCCAGCTTCGCATCCGTGATCCACTCACGCACGACGGTTGTTTTGCCAAACCCTGCAGGCGCAGAAATAAGTGAGACAAGTTTCCCGGACAGGTATCCATGTTCAAGATGTTGTACCAGCCTCGGGCGTTGAACGAGACTCGATTGGATCGGGGGGATATATAGCTTTGTCGACAATACCTGGTATGGCATGAGCAGCTTCTTTTACCGGAGAATATCGGTCATCTTCAGACTTTTCCATTATATAACGCTCATTGTCATAATTAATCCCTGCAATTAATCCTGTTGGAGGATGTGGTAGTTCCACTGGTTTGATAAATTAGGAACAGAGAAAAACGGATAAGTGCCCATGAATTGCAGGAAGTCAGCATGAACCAGTCCCCTATTCCCACCAAATACGACAGTTTTGGTCTGAATCGAGCAACCCGGTACAACACCTATGATATTGCAGAATCCGGATATATTCTTTCACCAAAGAAACATGACATATCCTATCCAACGAATTTCGAAACAATCGCTTGCTGGAATGGGGTTTATGATCAGCATGCTGGAGCTCTACAATCCTGGGATGGAGCGGCACATTTCCCCGGCGCAATGGAATTCCAGCAAACCGGAGAAAAACAGATCGCACAAGCTGTTGAATATGCGATCACAGCGGAGCGCAACCGTCTGGCACGCGAATTACACGATGCGGTCACCCAAACTCTCTTCGCCGCCAGTTTGATCGCCGAAGTGCTGCCAGACTTATGGGAAATGGACGAAGCGGAAGCGCACAAATCCACCGAGGAACTGCGCCAATTGGCCCGCGGCGCCCTGGCCGAGATGCGGACCCTGCTTTTCGAGTTACGCCCGGCTGCCCTGAAGCAGGCGCGTTTGCCTGACTTGCTCAAACAGCTGAGCGAGGCAGTGATGGGACGGAAGCGTCTCCCGATCTGCCTCGATGTGGTTGGAGATTGCGAGATACCTTGTGATGTCAAAGTTGAGATGTATCGGATCGCCCAGGAAAGCTTGAACAATGTGGCCAAATACGCTCGCGCCACCCGGGCGGAGCTTAAGGTCAGGCTTGAGGCAAATCAAGTACATATGGAAATCAAGGATAATGGCATTGGGTTCGACCAGGCTTGTGTCAAACCAGCCAGTCTGGGCTTGCGCATCATGCGCGAACGTGCCGAAGCCATTCACGCCGAATTACAGGTTGTGAGTTTGCAAGGACAAGGGACAACGGTCAGCCTGGATTGGCACAGGTAAAGAATATGTCCATGTATCATACTGAAATTTACGTCAAAGGAAATATGAATCCAAAATGGTCGGATTGGTTTGGGGAAATGCAGTTGCAGGAGAATGCCTGCGGTGAAACCATCCTCAGCGGAAAACTGCCAGATATGGCAGCCGTGTATGGGGTCATTTCCCGTCTAGGCAGTCTTGTCATCCCCTTGATCTCTGTCAGGTGTACCGAAGAATCCGATAACAATTAGGTCAATTGAGGAAATAAATATACTGTCCAAGTGGACAGTGAAGACTCTCCCATTGGCGGGGAGTCTTATTGTTCTTTGTAGATAAAATAATCATAATACTCGATCAAAGGATATTTACGTCATCACCTGTCATTCAAATCTCATCCCTCACGCGGCGCTTTGGCGAAACCAATGCTGTCGATCAACTAACGCTCGATGTGCAAGCTGGCGAGATCTTCGGCTTTCTCGGTCATAACGGCGCGGGCAAAACGACCACTGTGCGTTTGCTCAACGGCGTACTCGAATCCACTAGCGGGGATGCAAAAGTTCTGGGACTGGATCCGCAGACCCAAGGTCCCGCCTTACGCGCCCGAACGGGTGTGCTCACTGAAACGCCCTCGCTCGATGAACGTCTCACAGCCCGCGACAATCTATCCATCTATGCCGATCTGTATAATGTCCCGCTCGCAGATGTTCCCACGCGTGTAAATTTTCTGCTCACAGAATTTGAATTGGCTGACCGTGCCGATGAAAAGGTTGGCGGTTATAGCAAGGGAATGAAGCAGCGCCTCGCGCTCGCCCGCGCTTTGCTCCACAAGCCAGAAGTTCTTTTCCTCGATGAGCCGACTTCTGGTCTTGATCCTGTGGCGGCGCGACACGTCAATGACTTGGTGGAAAATCTGGCACGTCGCGAAGGTTGTACTGTTTTTCTTTGCACACATAATTTGGTGGAAGCTCAAAAGTTATGCGACCGCGTGGCTGTGATGGAACACGGACATCTCGTAGCTTTGGGCACGCCCTCAGAATTGACCCGCCAATATGTCAAACGCCTCGATGTGGACCTTGAAGTTGATCCCGCTCAAATGGAACTTGTTCTCCCGATATTGCAGGGACTGCCCCAACTTGTGATCGGGTCCCCAAAACGGGAAAAGGAAATCCTCACGTTGACCCTTTCTGGGCGGGAAGCCATCCCTGAACTATTGAACATTCTTGTGCAAAAGGGATTACAGGTTTATCGCCTCGCGCCACAGGAAGCCAATCTTGAAGAAGTTTATTTTGCGTTGCACAGAGATTCACAATGAACACACGCGCCATTCTAGCCATCGTCCGCAAGGACTTGAAAGTTGCTATACAAAATAAAGGCGTGGTATTACCGATCATTATTCTGCCGCTGGTTTTGTTCGTGATCATGCCCTGGGTCATGGTCTATGCTTCAACTCTCGCCGAAGCGACTGGCACTTCAGCCCGCAACATGGGCCAACTCTTGGAGCGCATGCCTTCGGGTTTGCTTAATGAACTAAGTGGATATACACATGACCAACAACTGACAGTTTTCACTCTGGTCTATATGCTGGCACCCATGTTCCTCATCATGCCTCTCATGGTTTCCTCTGTGCTTGCAGCAGATAGCTTCGCTGGAGAGAAGGAACGCAAAACGTTGGAAGCGTTACTCTATACCCCCACCACTGACAGGGAACTCTTCACTGCCAAATTACTGGGCGCATGGACTGCGGCAGTTGTAGTCGCATTGTTGAGTTTTGTCGTCTATGCCGTCATGGCGAATGCCGCTGGCTGGCAAAGTATCGGATGTATCTTCTTCCCGAATTGGATGTGGATCGCCTTGGTGGTATGGGTCACGCCTGCGGTCGCAGGGCTGGGACTTGTCGTAATGGTATTTGCCTCCGCCCGCGCACAGGGTTTTCAGGATGCCTATCAAACGGGCGGCTTGGTGGTTTTGCCAGTAATCCTTCTCATGGTCGGGCAGATTTCCGGCGTGATGTATTTCAGTCTTGGCATTGTAATGATCGTGGGACTAGTGATTTGGTTAATCGATGCCGTTTTGCTATGGTTTGCCAGCAAGAGTTTTCGCCGCGGAGAATTGATAACAAAGTTCTGAAATTTAGTCTTATCTATCAACCTGTCCATCTGACTAGTTGAAGACTCTCCCATCGGCGGGGGAGTCTTTTTCGAACTGAGGATAAGATCAAAATCGAAAAGAGAAAATGAATAAGCAGAATCATCAGCTTGTTCGTCAAAATCTGATCGCACAATTAAGAAAGGAGTGTAAATCATGAAAAACCAATCAGGAATAACATCCGATCAGCAACGTAACGTCAAGCGCAGACCTGTTATCAAAGCCTCGCTCGGGTTTGTCTTCGGCGCGATAGTTGGCTTGATCATTGGCAATGTGCTAGGTAGCCCAGCGCTCGGATTGATATTTGGGGCTTTTATCGGTCTCGTCTTTGGGTCTGCCTTGGACCGTCGAAGCAGGTGAAAACAACTGGCAACACATACAATTTCCAGACCTGTCCACATGGCCAGTGTAAGACTCTCCCATTGGCGGGGGAGTCTTTTCTTATGAGACGATAAGATAAATGGCGAAAGGGAACGATAATGACACAAGTTTTTATCTCTTTGTCCTACTGGCTTCATGCTCTTGCAACTGTAGTCTTTATCGGGCACTTCGTGCTGCTCGCAGGCATTTATATTCCTGCTCTCTGAACGAATGGCTCTGCACTCAGTGAGATCTCCAAACGAAGCCGTCCGTGGATGTATGCATCCCTAATCGTCTTCATTGTCACTGGGACATACCTCATGTTGATCGACTCGGGCTACCTGGGTTTTATGGACTTCGGCAACTTCTGGGGCATCGTCATGCTGGTGAAGCACATCCTTGTTCTGGCCATGATCGGCATGGGATTCTGGTACAACGCCATCCTGCGCGTTGGTCCGATGATGAGTTCAAATAATCCAGAGCAGGCAATCGTCCGCTTCCGAAAATATATCAACGCAATGGCGGTATGTGGTGTGTTGGTCTTGTTCATCACTGCTCTTGCACAAATTCAGTAAGGTTGAAAATGAACTATCAATCAGCGCTCAAATGGCTCATTCCGTTAATCGGAATTCTCGCTTTGTTTGCCGTCGTGATGGGATTATTCTACGACACGCCCGGTCAACCCTATCCGACCGCATCGTTTCGTGGCGAACAAGTCATGATCAATGGGCATGGATTGTATTACTACGACACTGTCAGCACAGCCGCGCAAATGCAAGGAAATGACATCATCACACTTGTTGTGGGATTACCGTTATTGATCATTTCTACCTGGATGGCTTTTCACGGATCGCTACGTGGTCGCCTGCTCCTGACTGGTACGCTGGGATTCTTCCTTTATACATATATGTCCATGTCGATCCTGACGGCTTACAACGCTTTGTTCCTCGTATACGTGGCGCTGTTCACGATGGGTTTATACGCGTTCATCCTGTGCATGTTGTCTTTCAATTTGGATGAACTACCGCATCACTTCTCCGAGAAGCTGCCGCGCGGCTGGATCGTGGGTGTTTTGTTTGCCGTGGGAGGTTTTCTCTTTTTGGCCTGGATCGGACGCGCGGTACCGGAATTGCTTCATCCTGAAACACCGGCCGCTTTGGAGAACACAACGACCCGCGTCATCCAGGCCATGGATTTGACTCTGATCGCGCCTCTGGCCATCCTCTCAGGCATTCTCTTGTTGCGGCGCAACGCCTGGGGCTACCTGCTGGCTTCGGTGGCGGTACTCAAAGGCTTGACCATGGCATTGGCGGTCAGTACGATGGCTATTACCATGGCCTTGCGAGGAGTGCCGGATAGTCTGGGGATCATGGTCCCCTTCCTGGTTCTGACATTTCTTAATCTGGTATCCGCGATGTTACTGATAATGAATATCAAAGAGGAAACGATATCCTTGAAAACCCACCTATCCACTTGACTAGTTATAAACTCCCCCAGTGATAGGGGAGTTTTTGTTATTCCGTCGCTACACTGGAAACACAAGGTTCGTACCAGGAGAGTGAACCATGCAAAAAACACTATTCACCATTCTGATGATTGCATCGTTGATTATCCCCGCCTGCTCCGTCGAAGAGACACATATAGATGCGCCATCGCCAACATATTGGCCTACACACGGTTGGCACACAAATACCCCTGAAGAACAAGGCTTCGACTCTGCCAAACTGGCAGAAGGTCTGCAAGCCATGCGCGGTGACGGCATCAACATTCACAGCTTAACTATCATTCGCAATGACGAGATGTTCCTCGATGCGTATTTTTATCCCTACGATGGCGGGACATATCATGAAATAGCATCCGTGACAAAGAGCGTGATAACGACCCTCATAGGGATCGCCGCTGATCAAGGCAAACTAAACCTCGACGACAAAATGGTTTCGTTCTTCCCCAACCGCACGATTGCCAACCGCGGTTTCTGGAAGAACCGTATCACTGTCAGGCAGTTGGCGGGAATGACGTCAGGGTTGGATTGTGTATCAGCAAACGATGAGCAGACCCTGGCGGAGATGGGAAGCGCTCCCGATTGGGTGCAGTTCACACTCGATCTCAAAGTCAAGCACATTCCTGGAACCTATTTCGAATATTGCAGTCCAGGGTTGCATGTGCTCTCTACCATACTTCAGGAAGCAACGGGCATGGTGGCCGCCGAGTTTGCGCGTGTCAATCTCTTTGAGCCGCTTGGCATCACAGACTTCCTTTGGGAGTCCGACCCACAGGGTTATAACGATGGATGGGCAGGGCTGTATCTTCATCCACGCGATCTGGCAAAGATTGGTTATCTCATGCTGCATCAAGGTCAATGGGATGGAAAACAAATCGTCTCCAATGAGTGGGTTGCGCAGGCGACCAGCCTGCAAAAGAAAACGGGCAGGGGCGATAACTATGGTTATGGTTGGTGGGTGCCACCACCTACGCAGTTTGTGGAGTTTGCCGCAGAAGGGCGCGGCGGACAATATATCCGTGTGCTGCCTCAGTTGAACATGGTCATCGTCACAACAGGCGGCGGCTTCGAGTGGAATGACATCACGCCGTTGCTCGTGCCTGCGATGGTGAATCCTACTGGATCTCTTCCTGCCAATTCTATTGGACTGGATCAACTGAACGCGACATTGACAGCAATCCTTCAACCTCCGACACCGCAAGCGGTTCCTCCTTTACCCGAAACTGCGTACAACGTGTCAGGCAAAACCTACGCTTTTGATTTTTCCCCGCTTGATCTCAAGACCATCTGTTGGGAATTCAGCGACTCAACCGAAGCCAAGTTGTTTGTGACCTTCTACAACCAACCTGACCGCGAACTCCTTGTCGGTATGGATGGCGTCTATAGAATGTATCCCATTGGCGAACACGATCTTCTCATGGGCATGAGGGGCAGTTGGGTAGATCCACAAACTTTTCTCTTTGAATACGATACAATCGCCAATCACGACGCCTACGCTTTGGAATTGCACTTTGACGGAGATGTTGTAACTATCAATGCCAAAGAGCGGACTCACCAGGCTGTGATGACCTTGGAAGGAAAGGCGCAAAAACAACCTATCCATCCGGATAGTGAGAACTCCCCTCATGGCGGGGGAGTTTTGCTTTCCTGATGGCTATGATTGAAGAGAAAAGGAAATTCAAAAATGTACAGCACTACAACGAAAAAAATCTTCTGGTTCCTCTCTCTATTCATGATCGTGACTCTGGCCTGCGACGTGTCGGTAAATATCGCGCCCACAAATGATATTCCAACTGCTGCGAACACATCGGTCTCCGTGATTGACCCTCCCACGCCTACGCCTGAAGTTTTCATCTCGTTGACACAGGCAATTCCCGCGACAGTTCCTCCCGCTTCACCGATACCAGCTTCAAATGGAGTGCCGGTGTCCTACGGATCGTTGAGTCTGGTTCTGCCAACAGGTTTGGCGAGTGGCATCAGCGGCAGTCAGGTTGAACGCGCCGATGGACCGGACCTCCCCTATTGGGAGTTGACGCCCGGTCATATGGTTGCCAAACTGGAAGGATATCTCCTGCAAGGAAAATTCCACCAGCCACAGATTTACGTGTACCCGGCACTGGAATATGCCCAACTGGTTCCCGCCGCGTTCGAAAGTATGCATCGTTTACGCAACTTGATGAATGCCCCAGGTTCGACCAGTGTCGATCAGTTGCCTGCGGTACCTTTCTTCAATGCCGCCCAGGTCTTTGCTGCCAACATGCAACCCATCTCTTTCCAAAACGGGAGCGGTGTGCGCTTCCTGACGGAATATGCCCAATATGCCGCACCGGTCAATAACCATGAACTGATCTATCACTTTCAAGGTTTCAGCGAGGATGGCGAGTATTACATCGTTGCGATCTTCCCGATCACTGTTCCCGTGCTGGCAGATACAAGCGATGTTGGGGCACCTCTGCCTAACGGAGGAATTGCCTACCCTGACATCAATAGTGCCAACCCTGACTTCCCAGGCTACTACGCCTCTGTCACAGACCTGTTGAATGCCAGCTCTCCCGAGGCGTTTTCTCCCACGATCAGTCAATTGGATTTGCTGATTCAATCCATACGAATCACTCCATAGCGAATTTTCATGCGCCGGAAATCGGAGCACAGGATATGATCCTTCCTCGGCTTGCCCTGCAACTGGAAGATCACGAGGCAGAGTCATCATAAGGTACTACCACTACAAGAATGACAGAAACAAATCTTTACATCCAACGCTTACTGGAGGCGGATCCCTTGCGCAAGCCGCTGCTTGATTCCGCTATCGAAAGCTTGAACTTACCTCCCGGCAGCCGCGGCCTGGACGCTGGTTGCGGCATCGGCCTGCAGACGCTGTCACTGGCGGAGGCTGTTGGCCCGGAGGGACACATCACCGGCCTGGATTTCCTGCACGAGTTGTTGGAATACGGTGAGACTCTGGTGGAAGAGGCCGGCTTTTCGGAGCGAATCAGCTTTCGGCAGGGAGACGTGAGCCGTCTGCCCTTTGAAGCAAATCGCTTTGACTGGGTCTGGAGTGCGGATTGCATCGGCTATCCCGCCGGGGAATGGGCCTCACTATTGCAAGAGTTGATTCGAGTGGTCAGGCCTGGAGGCGCGATCGTCCTGCTCGGTTGGTCATCCCAGCAATTACTCCCCGGGCATCCCTTGTTGGAAGCGTCGTTGAATGCCACCTGTTCGGGTTACGTTCCCTTCTTCAAAGAGAAATGCCCGGATGAGAATTTCAGGCGCGCTTGCTATTGGCTTCAATAAGCTGGTCTGGAGTCAGTGCAGTGCCAAACCTTGGTGCGCGACGTCCAGAGTCCACTTTGCAGCAGTGAACGGACCGCTCTAATCTCAGTGTTCGATATGCTTTGGGGTTCACCACAACCCGAAACTTCGCCGGAGGATTGGAGGCAGTATCAACAACTGTGCAAACCTGCCTCACCGCAATTTATTCTGGATATCCCTGGTTACTATGCCTTTTTTACCTGTTCGTTGTTCAGCGCTAAAGTTCCATTGGCTGGTAATGGTTGATACACCTGTCCACTTGACCAGTCCAAAGACTCCCCCATTGACGGGGAAGTTTTCATTTTCCTCATTTTATGATTTCCAGAAAACAGGAGAATATCGCATGAACATGATCATCAACCTTGGGGCGTTTGCCATCCTGACACTTTTATGGCTTGGCTTCGGAGCGGCGCTGGTATTCAACCAGGCTCTGCTGGATACCATCTGGCAGGCATTGCGCGCGTTACCGCTGGCGGTGCAGATAGCGGTATGGCTGCTCCTGCTGCCAGTGACTGCCGGACTATGGATCTGGGAAAGCGCCTGGCCGCTCTGGCTGCGACTGGTCCTGGTCATTGGCCTGGGCTTCGCCACGATCTATACCTTCTTTCCCCGCAAGGCCTAAATACAACATTGAAAGGAGCTTATTCATCGTGTCACAAATTCTGCTGGCTTTATCCATCTGGCTGCACGCTCTGGGAACAGTTATCCTGATCGGACATTACCTGCTGCTCTCTCTGATCTATATCCCGGTGCTCGCGCCGAAGAATCCCGCCCTGCTCAGTGAAATCTCGAAGCGCAGCCGGCCGTGGTTGTATCTCTCCTTGCTGATCTTCATCCTCACCGGTACCTACCTGATGTTGATCGATACGGGTTATCTGGGCTTCATGAATTTTGGGAATGTATGGGGCATCGTCATGCTGGTCAAGCACGTTGTTGTGTTGGTCATGATCGCGCTGGGGTTCTGGTTCAACGCCATTCTGCGGGTCGGACCCATGATGAGCTCGAACAGCGGCGTGGACCTGGCGACCAGTCGCTTCCGTCTCTATTCGAACCTGATGGCAATCTGTGGTCTACTGGTTTTGTTCCTGACGGCCATTGCACAGATACAATAAAACTTTGATCATATCCACAGCCTTGCGAAAACCTGTCCTGAGGCGTAGCCGAAGGATTTCGGTCTTCGCAGGGCTGATCCATTCATAAAGCTTCCATCTTATGCCACTCGGTTCCTGCCTGCATTTTTCGCCGCAGAGAGTTTGCGATCTGCCCGCTCGAAGAAGAATTTGATATCATCATCTTTCTGAACGCTGGTAATCCCCAGACTGGCCGTGATGTGCAGGTTCCGTGGCAGGGCGGTACGTTCAATCGCCTTGCGCAGTCTTTCCGCCATCTGGCGCATTTCCTCGTAGGTCGTCTCAGGCGAAATGATCATGAACTCCTCCCCGCCCCAGCGGATGAGGGTATCGATGCTGCGCGTCTCTGCCCGGATCGTTTTGGCAACTTCACGCAGGATGCGGTCGCCCATGAGATGACCCTGTGAGTCATTGACTGACTTGAAATGATCGATATCCAGCATGATCAACGACAGCGGACGGCCATAGCGCTTGGCGCGTGCGACCTCCAATCCCATCACATCCCAGGCTTTGCGACGGTTGAATAATCCGGTAAGAATGTCGGTATTGGCCTGATGAAGCAGGCGGGTTGCCTCTCTCCAGCGGCGCAGCGCAAAGACCAGCAGGTAGATGGGAAGCGCCACTCCAAGCGTCAGAATCAGGTCATCTATGTGCAGAGCTTCGTACGTTTGGGTGAACTGATAAAAAGCCTCAGTGATATTGACCTGCGTGAATAGAAAGTAAGTCAATAGGGACAGGATGAAGAGAATGATTAGGTCGTTGACCGCTTCGTGGTTTTCACGGTACCAGGTGGTGAACCTGACGATCAGGGGCTGGGTCGAACTCGTGCTCCAATGGGGGAAGAAAATAGGTTGTGGCCATAGGTAACAGGCTCCTTTCCCGTATCATGGCTGGTTTATTTGCCTTATCATATCTGATTATTTTCGCCATCCGCAGATAGAAATACATCTGCAATAAAACTCTCCGCTTCCCCTTGTCTTCTCCTTATGATCTGCTTGTCTGCTCAAGCATCCTGTACTGATCCCGTACTGAGCTTGTTGTTTTGTGATGGTTTGTGGAAGAACACTTGAAACTGCCTCCCTGTCTTTGTGTCGATATGTAGTGTACTCCAATTTTGGCAGATATAGACTTTACAATTTATTCAGTCTCCCCCAATAAGCAAGGCTGAATGGTTTAGGCAAATCCCATATAGTCAAACTTCTTTTTTCATTTGTGCATGAAAAGCAGCATCTCCCTCTAGCCAGAGGGAGATGCTGATATCAGGGAGAAATGAAAGTCCCAGTGGTCCAAGCCGTGGGTCCATTAGGTCCATTGGCACACACCCGCCAGTAGAGGGTCACACCTGATGGAAGATTGCTCAAGGCAGTGTACTCAGAGTCAACCACCGTGGTGCTGAGGATGAGCTTGTTCTTGCTCTTCTTGTTGCTGCTGGCGAAGGAGGGAGCCGTGGCAATCTGAATGGTGTAACTGGTGGCTCCATTTACATCCTGCCAATGAAGGCGCGGCGTGAGAGAACCCACGGTGGTTCCTTCACTCGGAGCAGTCAGAACCACCGGCAGCATGCTGGTGCGGAAGGAGTAAGTGAGCGAGAGATTGGATTCACCATCTGTATTGAAGGCATACACCCGCCAGTAGAAGGTGGCATTATCCGGCAAGGCAGGTGACACCTGATATTGAGTGGTAGTCAGCGATGAAATACTTGTATTCGCTACAGGAGAGGAGAAGTTCGCATCATCATCCAACTGGAGCTGGTAATGATCGAAGGTGGTACCGGTAGGAACGATGGCCTGACTCCAGGTCAGCACGGGTGCGTAATCGGCGAGCAGGGCGTTATGGCCGGGGAATGTCAGGAGAGGAGCACCAGGGGGATTGGCGGTGGTGAAGCTGCGCACCTCTGACCACAGGCTGGGGCCGTTCGTGCCATTGGCAACTACCCGCCAGTACAACAGCGAGCGGACAGGCAGGCTGGTGGCCGGTGTGTACTCTGAGGCAACCGTAGTGGCGCTGTGGATGATGGTATTCAGTTTTTTCTTCTTACTGCTGACAAAGGCAGAGCTTTTCGAGATCTGGATGGTGTAGCTGGTGGCACCCGAGACATCCTGCCAATCGAAGTTGGGCAGCAGGGTGATCTCATGCTGACCACCTGTTGGCGCATTCACGATCGGCCGGGTCAGCGCCGTGCGGAAGGAGTAAGTGAGGGAGAGATTGGATTCACCATCTGTGTTGAAGGCATACACCCGCCAGTAGAAGGTGGCATTATCTGCCAAGGCAGGTGTTACCTGATATTGGGTAGTAATCAGTGATGAGATGGAAGTATCCACCAAGGGTGAGGCAAAAGATGCATCATCATCCAACTGGAGTTGGTAGTGGTCAAAGGTGGTACCGGTGGGCACAGCAACTGCCTTCCAGGTGAGCAATAGGGCATAGTCGGTGAGCAACGCATTATTGCCGGGGAAGGTCAGGAAGGGAGCAGAAGGAGGATTGGCGGTGGTGAAGCTGCGCACTTCCGACCACTCACTGGGACCATTCGTTCCGTTGGCAACCACCCGCCAGTACAACAAAGATCCAACCGGCAGGTTTGTGACAGGTGTGTAGTCCGAAGAAACAGTGGTGGCGCTGTGGATAATGGTATTCAGTTTTTTCTTCTTACTGCTGACAAAGGCAGGGCTTTTCGAGATCTGGAGGGTGTAACTGGTGGCACCTGAGACATCCTGCCAATCGAAGCTGGGTAGCAGCGTGATCTCGTGATGTCCATAAGCCGGCGCGACCAGGATCGGTTGGGTCAGCGCCGTGCGGAAGGAGTAAGTGAGGGAGAGATTGGATTCACCATCTGTGTTGAAAGCATAAACCCGCCAGTAGAAAGTGGCATTATCCGGCAGAGCAGGTGACACTTGATATTGCGTGGTGTTTAAGGAGGAGATAGAAGTATCCACCAATGGTGAAGCGAAGTCAGAATCATCATCCAACTGGAGTTGGTAGTGATCGAATGCCGTGCCCGTGGGTACGGAGACCATACCCCAAGTGAGCAACGGCGAGTAATCGTAAATCAAACCATTGTTGGGAGGAGAGGTCAGTGCGGGAGCCTCAGGAGGATTGGCAGTAGTGAAACTGCGGACTTCTGACCAGTCGCCGGGGCCGTTGGTTCCGTTGGCAATGACCCGCCAATACAACAAGGATCCAACTGGCAGGTTTGTCGCAGGGGTGTAATTGGAAGCAACTGTAGTGGCGCTGTGAATAATGGTGTTCGACTTCTTTTTCTTACTGCTGACAAAGACAGAGCTTTTCGAGATCTGGATAGTGTAACTGGTAGCACCACTCACATCCCCCCAATCGAAGTTGGGATGCAAGGTGATCTCATGATGACCATCTGTGGGCGCAATGAGGAATGGAGATGTCTGGTACTCGTATTCATAAGCACCAATATCGCAATGATTTCCTTGTGGGCGCGTCACCCCGCGCTGATCTACATATGGACACTCGTCATCTCCTGCATCAATGGCAGGTGATCCTGCGTCTAGCGCCATTGTATAAGTAAAACCGCCATTATCTTGGAGAGAGCCAAGAAGAGGATTTGTATTCAAGTTACCAGTTCCAACATATCCGCCTTTTATAATACTATAAGTAACAACGGGGGATCCTGAAACTAAAGTTAAGAGTTCACCTCCAGAGTTGTTCCATAAAATACTGTTAATAATTTCTGGACTACCCTCCTCATTATAGATTCCGCCGCCAGTCGAAGCAATGTTCCCGCTAATAGTTACACTCGAAAAAACTGGGCTACCAAGGAAATTCGCTATCGCCCCACCTTTAGCAGCCGTATTGAATGCAAATGTGGAGTTTATTACTAGCAAGCCACTGCTATTGTCAGTAAATAAGCCTCCTCCAGAATCAATAGCCGAGTTATTATTAAATGTCACGCTTTTCAGGGTCGGACCGCTGTTGTTTTCGTTCGACATTCCCCCACCTGATCCGGCAGAAGTATTAGCATGAAAGGTTACATCAGTCAGAATTGGATTACTATCATCCAGGTTGAATATGCCTCCGCCTGTACCTCCGCTTTCACTAGACGCAGTGGCAGCATTAGCGGTAAAAACTACATTTGTGAGGGCTGGACTACTAGAAGAATAATTTGTCATTCCCCCTCCATAGTCCGCCGAGTTGGCATCGAAATTTACATTTTGCAGACTCGGATTACTATTGGAATTATACATCGCACCGCCATAACTAGAAGAATTAGCGCTAAACGTCACATTCATCAAAGACGGGTTACTAGCATAATTAGACATTCCACCACCGTTAATAAGGGAAGAATTCTTATTGAAGATTACATTATTAATAATGGGACTACTGCTAGTGTTATACATACCACCACCATATCTATTTGTTAGAGTCCCATTTGCGTTTCCAGCCGTAATAGTAAAGCCATCTAAGATCGCTGTATAGTTGATATCTTCACTTAAAACAACATGATATGAATTATCAGTATTATTTCCTATAAGACCAAGATCACCGCTTAAAACTGTAACATTCGCAACAGGATCGCGCTGTGTGAGCAGCGTTTCCGTGCCTGCAAAACCGCCATAGATCGTCACGCCATTTTTCAAATTGAATGAAATCGCGCGGTCCGTACTTGTAGTTGGTTTATAGGTTCCCGCAGCAACCCAGATTTCATGGCCTCTCGATGCAGCGTCAATCGCAGCTTGCAGACTGGTATAGGCGTTTGCCCAAGAGGTTCCATCATTTGCACCGCTCGCATTCCACTTAACGTAACGGACTACTGCTTCATATTCGTACTCATATGCCCCGGCATCACAATGCGTACCTTGAGGGCGCAGAATGCCACGCTGATCTGTAGACGAACAGGTCGTGTCATCTCCTATATCAATTGCTGAGGAATCGGCAGGAAGTGTCATTGTTTGTGTCAGACCACCATTATCGCTTAGCATAACCAACTGCGGGTCAGCATCCAGGACACCAACACAGATACTACCAATAGGGCAACCGCCCTGAATAACGCTGTAGTAAACACCTCCACCAACAATACCAGATATCTGTGCCCCATCATTCGCGCTGTTTCCCCACAGGATCGTATTTTTCACAGTAAGAGTGCCATCGTTGTATATTCCCCCTCCCCAATTCGTAGCAGAATTGCCACCCATGGTAGCATTATTTAAGTTTACTTCTCCATATAAGTTATATATCCCCCCACCTGAACCAGCTGAGTTATTAGTAAAAGTAACATTTTCCAACGAGACAATGTCACTCGATTTACTGTATATTCCTGCTCCAACAGATGCTGAGTTATTACTAAAAGTCGTATTGCGTATCACAGAAGAGCCAAAATAAGCATAGATACCTCCACCTGTTATGGCGTCATTTTTTATAAATGTAACATCTGTCATTGTTACGCTACCACCAATATTGTACATACCCCCACCTTCGCCCTCAGCACACCCCGCAGCAACAGCAGTATTGTTATTAAAAACAACATTGAACAGGCTCGGATCGCTACTGTAATTAGACATTCCACCGCCCTGGGCTGCAGAGTTTTCACTAAAAATTAGATTGTTCAATATGGGATCGCTATGCAAGTTATATAATCCCCCTCCCTCGCCGCCACATTGAGATGCATTCCCAAAGCTGACTGTAAAGCCATCCAAGACGGTACTATTATCTATATCCACGCCGCTGACAACATGATACGAATTATCATCATTGTTCCCGACAACGCCAATATCACCGCTCAAAATCGTTACATTCGTTGTAGGGTTGCGTTGTGTGCGCGATGTCTCTGTGCCTGCAAAACCACCATAAATCGCCACCCCATTTTTTAGATCAAATGAAACTGTGCGGTCCGTGCCTGTAGTTGGCTTATAGGTTCCTGCCGCAACCCAAATCTCATCTCCGCCTGAGGCTGCTGAAAGGGCTGATTGTAAATTAGTATGAGCATTAGTCCAGGAAGAGCCGTTATTCGTCCCGCTTGCATTCCATTTAACATAACGTATGGTTACACTCGCATGGGCCTGTAGTATCCCGAGCGGCTCCATAAAAAGCATTAGAGCGAGAATAAAACGAAACACGAAAAATTTACAACTTTTGGTGAACATCAGCATTCTCCCCGGGAGTTTTCCTCCCAATTGAAATTTAAGTCTTTCCGCCTGCACAATTTTGACGATTTCATTATAGGTCACGTACTTTCAAAGATACAAGATGAAATACATCACCATTTAGTTACAGCGCATCCAGGACTATGTTCTTGCGGGAGCGAGAGTACCTGCGCACATGGTAGACTTGCCCCTGATACAATAATCACCTCACGGAAAAACCTGTGAACCAGCCTCCCAAATATATTTTCATTCTGATCCTGTGCGCGCTCATTTCCTTCAATTGTGGAGGAGCCGCTACGTCAACTCCTTCCAATATGGCTTTTGCTTCCATCCCCAAGCCGGGGACTACTCAGCCAGTTCCGCCCGCGCAAGCCACGCCGGTGGAGGCCTCCCTGCCGAACTCACAGACGTTGGACGTTTCCGTCTGGATGCCACCATATTTAGAGGAAACCTTCGGCGGGGCTTTGGACAACTCGTTAAAGGGTTTGTTCGCCTCGGATGAAACAACCGCCAAAGTCAAGTTCGAAGTAGGCAGTGAGATCCCGGTCAGCCAATGGATCTATGCTTTGGTAACGCCCTTTTCTTCCCTGTTACAAGGACTCTCTGGAGATGAATTCCTCGCGCGCTGGCAGGGTAAGACGAATGGCCCCTCACTGCTCATGGATGCAAACACCTATGATATGTTGACTGCTGCCTGGGGCCTGGCGGGGAGTTCGAGCGTACAGGTAGTTGCCAGGGATGAGTTGCTCGACTATGCCTGGACGCATCAGCCGGCATTGGCGATCGTCCCGTTCGAGGCCCTCGAGCCGCGGTGGAAGGTGCTCCCGGTGGATGGTCTCTCGCCGATTCACAAGGACTTCGACCCGGACAGCTACCGGCTCCGCATCCCGGTCTCGTTGAGCGGTGACCCGGGGTTGATCCAATTGATCCAGGACAATTTCTCCATCCCCGCTTCCAACTTCGACCCGAACAAAATGACGGTGGTGAACCTGACCGGGGTGACAGCATTGGTACGCGCCACCGCCTATGAGATGGAAAGACACGGCATCACTTATCCGGATCAGGATATCCGCGACCTGCTGCGGAACGCAGACATCACGCACATCAGCAATGAGGTGCCCTTTGCGGAAGACTGTCCTAATCCGAACCCGAACCAGGCCGACGTCCGGTTTTGCAGCCGGGATAGTTATATCCAACTCATGGAAGACGTGGGTACGGATGTTGTCGAATTAACCGGCGATCACTTCTCGGATTGGGGCACGGAGGCGATGTTCCACACCCTCGATCTGTATCAAGCCCGAGGCTGGCGCTATTATGGTGGAGGCGCGAATCTCGCCGAAGGCAGAAAGGCTCTCTTGCTGGAAGATCATGGCAACCGCATTGCCTTCATCGGATGTAATGAAAAAGGCGGTTCCTTCGCCCAGGCCAGTGAGACGAACCCGGGCGCGGCTGCTTGTGATATGGATTGGATGGCAGGGGAGATCACTCGTCTCAAGACAGCAGACTATCTGGTGATCGCCACCTTTCAACATCAGGAATACTATACCTATGAACCGCAGCCCGATCAGCAGCGAGACTTCCGTCAGATGGCGGGTGCCGGAGCCGACATCGTCAGCGGCAGTCAGGCACACCAACCCCAAGGCATGGAGTTCCTGAACAACTCCTTCATTCATTATGGTTTGGGGAATTTATTCTTCGACCAATACAGCCTGTGTGAGGCCTGTCGTCAAGGTTTGATCGACCATCATGTTTTTTATGATGGGCGCTATATCAGCACTGAGTTGCTGCCAATTCTATTCGTGGATTATGCCCGCTCCCGCCCAATGACTCTTGAAGAGGCGAACGCATTGTTTCAGGTCTTGTTCCGGGCTAGTGGGTGGTAGCAGTTGTCCTGTCATTGAGAGGGCTGATGGTCGAAACGCTTTGCGTTGAGACCTAGCCCGAAGCAATCTCTCATCGAGGGTTGAAAATGAAAATAAGGTAAGCAAGCCAACTCTAATTCTTGCGCGAATATCTCCACCAGAGCAAGCCACCGATCAAGAGCGTAGACAAGCCTAAAATAAGACCCAAGCTGGATGTACGCGGAGATTGAGGTGCAGCGTCCGGCAGAGTCTCTGTTGGGACTGGCGTGAAGGAAGGGCTGGGAGAAGGAGTCAGCGCTATCGGGCTGGGAGTGTATGTCCCAGTCGGCGTGACAGGCGGGGTCACCAGCAGAAGCAGTTTTTGTTCCGGACGGATGATGGAGGTGTTATCCAATCCATTCCAGGTCATCAGATCTGAGAGCGAAACGCCATACAGCCCGGCGATCCAGGAAAGCGTCTCGCCGCTCTGAATGCTATGGTAGTACCTGCCATCCTCCGCAGGAGTGAGTTTCTGGATGGGACTCAAGGTCGCGCTGGGCGTAATGTTGCCGGGGGAGATGATGAGCTTCTCTCCAATTTGCAGGGGCCAATCCGCCTGCAGACCATTCAATTGCAAAATCCGATCCACCGAAACGTGATAGGCATCCGCAATCGGAATCAAGGCCTGATAGGGTTGCACTTTGTGGATGATCTTGCCCTCTGCATCCGGGGTCTGGGTCACGACCATGCCCACCGGCGTGGGCGTGGCATAACCCTCCGTATTCTTATTCGGGATGAACAAGCGCTGGCCGGCCCGCAACGGTATCTCACGGGATAGGTTGTTCCAAACCTCCAGGTCATGAATGGTGATCTGGTAGGCAATGGCGATCGACCAGAAGGACTGGCCTGCCTGAACTTCATGATAGGTCTTGCCATCCGCGTCGGGAGTGGCAATATGGACCGGCACGATCAATTGCGATACTGGGGGATTGGACTCCGTACCCGATGAGGAAGTGCCACCTGATGAGGAGGAACTGCCACAGGCCTGCCCGGACACATAGGCGGCTTGCAGGATGTAATACGTCTTGCCATTGGCCGTTGCCACCCCCGCGCCGATATTACAATACGCCGCTTCGACCGCCGGACGCATGTGATCCGCGTCCGACCAGACGGCCATGATCTCATCGATGCCCATACCCACACTGCTCACCGCAAAGTTTTCCGTGGCCCAAACGGTGCCGCCATTACCGTAGCCGGCAGCCGCGATTCTGCCGCGCACATCCCCGATATGCCAGGACATGTTGTTGGCTGCCATCGTGGCGGCTGTCGATTGAGCAACGGCATCGATGATGGCGTCCTCCACCAAAGCCGGGTGACCATAGGAAACGCGCAAGGTGTTCATGGCCAGGATCAACTCATAGGCGCTGACCTGATCCGCTGGGGCCGGCTGGCCTCCTTCGGCCCGGGCGGCTTCCACGGGATGGAAAGCGCCCAATCCCAGGGTGAGGAGCAGAATTGGGATGATCCCCAAAATCAGGAAACGTCGGAAACGCATGGGATAATTATAATTCGGGCTGCCGCCCGTTCCTTAAAAGTAGACAGAAGTGGCATTCCGACCCACTCATCAAGAGAATGCTTCGTTGTGTCGCCACAGCGTAAGGCTCGGCGTCACTGCTCGCAATGACAGACACATTGGTACAATGAGGTATGCGCTTCAATATTGAACTACATTCCAAACGTTTGATCTTTGATTCGGATCTGCATGGGTTGCGGATTCAGGGACAGGAGTATGTGTCCGGCAGGGACGGAGTCTTGATCTATGATCAGACCCGCAACCTGCGGGCTGATGAGATCGAGTTGCAAATGTCCACCAACACCAGTACGTTGATTCCCGCGCTGCGAACGCTGGCGATTCCCTATGCGCCCTACTTCGATGAAAGATCCGTGGTCGAGTCGCAGAACGATATCACCTTCTACTGGAAGCCCTCGAAGCTGGCGGCCTACTATAACCGCTTCTCGACCGATGAACTGGATTACCCTGAACGGGAACCAGTCATTCGTCTGGCGGTAGAGTTTCTGCTTAACAATCATCAGAACTCTCCCGCTGCCAGAAGAACTCCTGGCGCGTATGCTGGAACCTTCTCGGCTACTGGGCTTCTACCAGGGTTTCCCGATCTTCGATGGCACGGCCGGCTTTGCCAAACTCCAATCGCGATTGGGTATCCATGTGGGGCCGGAAGCGATCATGATCTCCACACCGCTCGATAAGTATGAAGCCGATGTGTACGAACTGGCTGAACACATCGCTGGTGAAACCGGATTGGATTATTCGAAGAAGAAAAACCGGGTGATCTTTCTGAAGAACGAGAGACTGCTTCAGTTGCTAAACCTTTAGGACTCTCTCATAGCAGGGAACCTATCCCATTACTTCATCATCCACATTTTCAATTTCGCTGCGAGCCCTGAGAACAAGAAGTTGATGGCGCGAGTTTCCATCATTTGAGTAAATCTATATACGCGGTCTTTTATCGCAGCGGGCTCCAAAAAAGTGCCATGAAGAAAGATATGATAATGAACAATACTCCTAGGCCAACAAGGGCCACGGCAACTTCAATCTTCTCGCTGACCAAAATATGTTGGAGCTGCGCAGCCTGGAAAACATTTTTCAATCCGGATAAGCCTAACGCGGGGAAATATTTGGCGCCCGTCAATGCCGCGATCTGCTTCAAGGTTTTCTCATCCATTCCACCTGGTTCAGTCGCACCGTGTTGAAGACCTCCGCCGAAGCCAGATGGATCGCTGCTCTGACAACTGGTATCGATGGGACCGCTTGAGGAGCTTAATCCGACAGTATAAATTCGAATGCCTCGTTCGGCAGCCAACCGGGCCATCTCCAGAGGCGATGGGCCGACATTGTTGATGCCATTTGTCACCAGGATGATAATAGCCGGTGCATATCCGTCTGGGCGAACTGGGATCGAATAGGAAATCACGCGACAAGTTTGAATTTTCCTCCCCCACGATCACATCCAGCAACTCAGAGATACCCTCCCCGATCGCCCTGCCCCAGCCTGTCATCATGTTTTTGATGGCGCGATCCAGAGCTGTCTTGTCGTTTGTAGGAAGCTGGATTAACTCAGCAAAATCTGAAAATGTAACGACGCCAACTCTTGTGGTGGCATTTTGAGTAGCAATAAACTGTAACAGGGTGGTTTCCAGCGCTTGCAGCCGTGTGGGTTGGATGTCAGTCGAGCACATACTCCTCGATACGTCCAATGCCAGGACAATGGTCCCTTGCCTCGCCGGTACATTGATGGTAATCACCGGCCGACATACTGCGACGATCAGACTGAATAAGGCAATGAGAAAGAAACCGAATGGAAGATGACGCCTCCATCGAGATTGACGGCGTACAGCCTCTCGCACGAGAGACAGGCTGGACATACGGACTGCATAGCGTTTCTGGTGATGGGAACCCCATAGATAGGCCACCAGGATCAATGGAATCAAGCCTATACAGTAAAACAAACCGGGCCAGAGCAAACTCATTCGCTACCTGTAATTCATTATCTTCCTTACGAGTGGACGTGCTCGTAACTCTTTCAGGCTCGCGGATTGGGTCTCGATACGCCCTCAAAGAGCGTTCGGGGCTACTACCACTCCCACACCGCATTGACCTTCGCCTACAGGTCATCCCGATAAGCAACGACAAAATTGATTATACCCAGCGAAGAGAACAAATAAAATGACAGTCACCCGCTCGGTGACCGTCATTTCTCAAATTACTGCAAACTTCGTAATTGCTGGAAGATATCGTTGATCGAGGGTCCAACCAGTTTCATTAACCCCAGGAAAGTAATACCACACAGCATGCTGATCAAGATCACTGGCAGGAAGAATGCGGCTGCGGCTTCACCCCAGCCGCATTGGTGAACGGCCCGGATGGCAGTCAACTCCAGAAATACACTGTAAAGTCCCAGTGCCAGCAGCACGGGCAGAGTACAAAACACTGCAAAGGGAATGGCATTCAAGGGCACCATCAAAGCCGAGATCAGGGAAAAGGGTACGGCAATGGCGGCAAAGGCATAGGCCAGCTTATCGAAGCCCCCCTGCCCGTCAAAGAATCTGGCGGTGGCCTGGATGATCGCCACACCGATCACAAAGCTGATGACTGAGAAGAGGCCGGTAAGCGGCGCGCTGCAAATCGCCGTCAACAAGCCGCCAAAGCCCAACACGGCGGGCGCTCCCGGCAACTGCTGCCCGACGTCTGGTAACACCTGCCGCAAGCCAATGAGTGTGATGATGAAGCGGGTAAGGCTATTGATCAATCCGGCGAGGGTTCCGGCCAGAAACACCCAAATGTAGGCAGTTCGGGCTCTGGCTTCCGGATGACTTGTGATCTCGACAAAGGTTTGCACGCTGGGTTTGGTAAAGACTTTGCTCCAAACCGGGAACGCGCCCTGTGAAGGCGGATGATCCGGGTCTGTCATCAGGGCGGAGTTGGCTGAGTTGTTCATGGTGGCATTCTCCTGATCAAATGATTTCATCATCGATGTGGGAAAAGGATAAGTCGAGTTTTTATCAGCCACAAAGATCACGGAGCTTGATAAAAAACAAAGGAAAAGCTCAATGACTATGTGGCGAGCTGTTCAGCAGATGACCCACTCTTTGAAATGGATGTCGCCCACATGACGCCAAAATGAGATTTTTGATACCGCCCTACGCACATCATCCAGGCATGCCGGTTCTAAAATGGCTTGACCACCATCAAAAGAATGATCACGATCAAAAGAACAAACTCCACTGATCGGAAGCCGAGTACCACCTTGTCGTTGAGCGCGGCGGTCAACAGGGGCGTGATGGCGTTCTCGTTCAGGGCTTCTTTCAAAGCCTGGTTCCGTTCCCTGCGGCGAGCCGTCATACGCAACGGCGCAATGGCTCCCAACGGAAGTATAAAAAGCAGAAAGGAAACCAGCAGCCAATTGGCAGGAGCACCCTGTAAAAAGCCAAACAGCGGCCAGCCCTGCATCAAGGTGACAATCAGGCCGAATAACAGCACGGCCATCGAAACCGGGATGACTGCGTAACGCTCGAAGAAATCACTTGCCTGCAACAGGGCACGCACCGAGCGCACATGCGTGGCTTGACCCGCCCGCCAGAAAGTGAAATCCCGTCCGACCACACCGCTGACAAACCAGAAGGCCGCCAGCACGTGCAGCAACTTCATGATGAGATACAGGTTCATAGCCACTCTCCCTTCGCGCTGACCGCCGGACACGGCCGCCATACCCTTACCAACTAAAGAACTGGAACCTTGACTAGATTAACGCCATTAGCCGCTTCAGGTTGCGGTATATCGAATTTACACAGAGGTTGCTAAACCGGCACAACAGGATGGGCATGCTTAACCTCCCATCTCAGGCTCAACAATACCTATCCGTTTGACCAGTGAAAAACTCCCCCAACGGCAAGGGGGGGTTCCATGTCAGATGGCTATAATTGAATATCAGTAGATCATGAAAGAATCAATAGGAGCCTGAAAAAAGCCTTGTTGTTCCTTTGCCCATTCAGCATCGTGTCCCTGGTGCCACACCCACTGAGGCTTTTACTCCCATAATCGGTCAATTGGATGCTCTGATTCGGTCCATACAGATCATTGCATCATGTGAGATTTATTGCAGCCGGATCGAGGCTTTCAACTGAAGGAGATTCCGTATGAAATTAATGAAGATACTTCGCAATTTTGGTATCGCCATATTGAGTGTGATTTTGCTATGGCTTGGAATTGCAATACTGGTTTATTCCCCCATATACGTTTACCGCACTGTATTCTGGCAGGGGTCAGATGCATTCGACTGGCAAAAATTCCCTAATCACCCGCTGACCGCCTCCGCCAACCCCTATCACTTTGCAGAAGCGCCCGATCCGCGAATGAAAGAAGTCTTCGAAGAAGTAAGCGGCGCAGATGACTGGAATGCGTTTCTGGAAGAAAACCATACACAGTCTTTTATCGTCATTCAGGACGGAACCATCGTGTATGAGGGCTACTTCAATGGTACGCAACACGATTCAATCGTGACATCGTTTTCTGCCGCCAAATCTGTGACTTCGGCATTGATTGGTATTGCCATTGATGAAGGCTATATCAAGAGCGTGAACGATCCCATCACGAACTATTTGCCCGAGTTGGCGGAACGTGATCAGCGTTTCAATGACATCACCATCCGTCACCTGTTAATGATGGCCTCCGGCCTGGAATATGAGGAGTTTCGTCCTTTGCTTTTCAATAGCGATGATATTCTGACCTCCTATTATCCTGACCAGCGCAAGATCTCTGTGGAGAATTCACACATCATCAACTCACCAGGCCAATATTTTCGATATAACAAATATCATCCGCAGTTGCTGGGTATGATCCTGGAACGCGCCACTGGGATGCAGGTTACCAAATATCTACAGACCAGGATCTGGGACAAATTGGGAATGGAGTTTGATGGCTCCTGGTCCACCGACAGCAAATCAAGTGGCTTTGAAAAAATGGAAACGGGTGTGAATGCCCGCGCCCTGGACTTCGCCAAGTTTGGGATGCTCTTCCTCAATGGTGGCAATTGGCAGGGTGAACAGGTGATCTCCAAAGCCTGGGTGGATAAATCAACCCGCCCATTCCTGCCACAGCACTATACTACGTATTATCCCGAATGGTTTGAGTCGCTTCCCGGGCAGGCTTATTACACATACATGTGGTGGGGAATGAAGCGTGAGGGAGGTGCTTATGATTTCACAGCGGAGGGAAACAAGGGTCAATTCATATACGTGTCATCGCTCAAGAATCTGGTCATCGTGCGCAACGGCATCGAGTATGGCATTCCATCGGAAGAGTGGTTCCACTTGTTCTATGAGTTCGCCAGTCGGTACTGATCGTTGACTTGCACACTATCCACTCGGATGGTGGAAACTCCCCCAGTGGCGGGGGAGTTTTGTTTTCGGTAGGCATATGATTGAATTGAAAAAAATCAAGGAGAATTGATAATGAAACCGTTCAAAAATTTCCTTTATGTTGCCCTGATCGTCTTGACCATCTTCCTGGCACTGACGGCTTTCGCAGGCTGCATCCAACTCGTGGAAGGGACCTACGCACCGCCAGTCGAGATGCTGCATGGTTCGGTCTTCAAGGATTTCGCCATCCCCGGTTTGGCATTGGGGTTAATCGTGGGTGGGAGCGCTGCTTTCGCCGCCGTATTGCTGTTTCGTAAAAGCAAATTCTCGATATTGTTTGCAACCACTACCGGGATCATCATCATGTTCTTCGAATTCGTTGAAGTGCTGGTCATCGGCTCGCCCGCTGGACCCACGCGTTTTATGCAGATCTTGTACTTTGGTCTGGGGACTGCGATAGTCGTTGCATCCATGGGTAGATGGTTCCTGGATTTGTAATCGGAGTAAAGGAGAATCAAAATGGACAAAAAATTGAGACTGTAGCAGATCTACCGATGGGCAGGCACAGTGAGGTTGAACTGGCTTTCGGCAAGTCTAGACAAGCCTTCTTGGAAGTAATTCCAAGGCAATATCGCCAGAATCCGGCCAGAAATTGCACGAAAATGTAATCATCAGATAAAGGGCGAACAGTCTCATTGTTAGCTTTTTAGGCAATCTCCGAACCAAACAAAGGTGATTTCACCGCAGAAATTGCTCAAAGCGCCAGAATTTGTGTTCGGGCTATTTCTGACCAATACAGAAATTGCACGAAAAACAGGAACTAGTACATGCTGGCATAAATAGCTAGGCGGAAAGTGCCCTGCCTTTGTACGTCCACTTGAAAGGTTTTGCCATGGTGCGGTTGTAATACTCGATAAAGGCTAAAACTTTGCGTTTCAAATTATCAATCGAAGTAAAGTTGCCTCGTTTGAGAAGCTTGCGAACCAGAATGCTAAACCAGATCTCGATCTGGTTCATCCAGGAAGCGTGCTTGGGTGTGTAGTGAAAAACGATACGATGTGTCGGATCGCTCAAAAAGGCAGATCTTGAAGTTTTGGATTTCAGAATGCCAGATTTTCCTTTCACACCCAGATCTAGATCAAGGTCAAATTCTTCTGCTACGTAACGCACCCAAGATTCAGACAGGTGAATATTGAGATTATCGCTGACAAAATGCCATTGGGTTGCCAGTGGGTCCGAAGCGATGCGAGGTTGGAGGTGTTCGACAAAGTCCTTTTCGTTGCGTGCCTGGCTGGCGGTACAGGCCACCAGTTCACCACGCGCCACATCAAAGTTGCAGGTCAACGACAACGTGCCATGTCGGAGGTCTTCAAATTCACGCCGCTCTACTTTGCCAGCACACAGCGGCAGGTCTGGGTATTTGCGTTCCAGCGCTTGTACACCCGTCATTTCATCCAAACTTTCAGTGTGTTGTCCCTGTTTTGCCCGTTCGGAAGCCTGTTTGTAGACTTCGTTGATGGCTGCGACTTTTTCATCAAAGCCTTCTTCATAGGCAGGGGTCAGCCAATAGCGGCTCAAATGCGGCTTAATCTTGCCATCTTTTTAAAAGCCTCGCCGCATGTCGCGGAGAAATCTTTGTAACAATCTTGCGCTTCTTCATCTCAGCGGCAATTTCACGCGCTGTCCAGTTTGTAATCGGTCTACCATGCTTTTCAGGCTTTTCACATGCCAGCGCCTCTATCTGACAACGTTGGTCTGCCGTAATGTGGGCTGGCGCTCCTGGACGGGGCGCATCTTGTAAACGATCTTCAATGCTCAAGTCGTCGAAAGAAATACTCTGTAACTTTACCCAACGATTTCGCCATAGACTGACCGTATCCAAAGTTACTTTGTATGCTTGAGCAATTTCTTTGTTCTTTTGTCCGCGTGCTCCCGCCAAAACGATCCTGGCTCGTTTTGCAATTTGTTGTCCAATTTGATGCCGCTTGATCAATTTCCCTAAGAGAGTGTTTTAAAAGTAGTCGGGTAAGATAGGGGAATGGCCACATTCACCCAAACCTACCCGACTGACTTGAAGTATACCGAATGGCAATTGATTTCGGGATTCTTTCCCAGCGCCACATTTGGGCGTCCGCAGAAATGGGAAAAATGGCAAATTATCAACGGGATCCTATATGTGAACCGCACCGGCTGTCAATGGAGGATGTTGCCGGTCAATTTTCCGCCCTGGCGAACCGTGTACTACTATTATTGGCGCTGGAAGGGCGATGGAGTGTGGGAACAGATCAATCAGGTTCTGGTAAAGCAGGTGCGTAAGAAAGCTGGACGAAATGAGCAGCCCAGTGCAGCAGTGATTGACAGCCAAAGCGTCAAAACATCGGAAGGCGGTGAAGAACGCGGCGTGGATGTACATAAGCAGACACCCGGCAGAAAACGGCACCTGATTGTAGATGTTTTAGGGCTGGTGTTGCTGGTTAGGGTGCATAGCGCAAGCGTCCAAGACGGAGCAGGAGGTCTCTTGACTTTGCGAAAATTGTTCGAGCCCATTAAACATAGTTTGTACAATCGCTACTGCCGCCTGAAATTGATCTGGGCCGATGGCGCTTACACATCGATCGTGGAGAAGGTTCACAAACAGTTCGGCTGGGTGCTGGAGATCGTCAAACGTTCCGATGATGTCAAAGGGTTCAAGGTTCTGCCGCATCGCTGGGTTGTGGAGCGAACCTTCGGCTGGCTGGGTCGTTACCGCCGCCTCGCTCGTGACTATGAACACACCACCTCCTCCAGTGAGAGCATGGTCTACATCGCCAGCATCCGGCGCATGCTCAAAATCGTCGCAACTTGACTTTTAAAACGCTTTCTAAACCTTGTTTTTCAGCATCCGACAGATTTACCACTTGTGCTTTGGCTCCTCGCATTTTGGCATCTCCTCTAAAACTTTACCCTATATTATTCCAAAGTCTCATTTATGCCAAGATGTACTAGCCCGTTTCGCATCCAACAGCACACAAAACTTGCAGTTTTTTTGAAAGATGCCTTTACAAGTCAGTATCTGTGCTACAGTGTCAAAAAATTTGGCTATTTTGTTTTCGGTGGAGCGTTAATTGGAGCCTTCTTGGGACGGATATGGTCAGCAAGTAACAATCCGCTTGCAGGGCTGGGCACCGGCACGCTCATCGGTACCTTTATCGGATGGTTCGTTGCTGCAGCTGTTTTTCAGCAAAACAATAAAGAAAAATAAAAAGGGCATATCATGACCCAGGAAAACAAAACCGACAATCTCATCCTGTTCCTCATGGCGCTTGGCGCTGTCATCTTCCATATCGCCCTCAATGGGCAATACGGCTTTCATCGCGATGAACTTGACTTCATCATGAATGCCCGCCAACTCGATTGGGGCTATGTTTCGTATCCACCGATCACACCGTTATTTGCACGTATCGGGCTTGAACTGTTCGGCGAATCATTGCGTGGACTGCGCGTGCTGCCCGCCATCGCGCAGGTCTCATGGCGCGCGACATGGGTGGTAAACGTAACGCGCAAATTCTCGCTGCCTTCGCAGTGTTCATTACGCCCGTGTCCCTGTTTGGCGGCACGGTCATCATGTATTTCGCCTTTGATTATCTGTGGTGGGTGTTGGTCGCGTTCTTCATGGTTCGCTTGCTCGCCACAGATGATCCACGCTATTGGCTTGGCATTGGCACGGGCATTGGTCTCGGCATGATGACCAAATACACGATGGGGTTTTTCGTCGTGAGTCTGGTCCTGGCGGTGCTGGTCACACCTGCACGAAAATATCTAAAGTCGAAATGGCTGTATCTGGGCGCAGGGCTGGCGCTCCTCATTTTTCTCCCGAATCTGATCTGGCAGTATCAACATGATTTCATCGCCTTTGACTATCTCTCGTCCATTCATGCGCGGGATGTTCAATGGGGACGCGCAAACGAATTTCTACCCGAACAACTTTATCTCACGACCACCCCCCTTTCCCTGCCCTTTTGGACGGTCGGACTCAGCCTATGCCTGTTCTCTGCTGCGATGAAACGTTTCCGTGCTTTGGGCTGGATGTTCGTTGTCACGTTTGCCTTGTTCCTGATCAATAAGGGACGCGGCTATTACACGGTCCAGCGTATGTGATGTTGTTGGCGGCGGGATGTGTCTGATTCTCAAATCGGTTTGAAGGGCTTGGCGGGAAAAAGCGTCAGGTTGGATACGGCTTGTTGTGGACGATGCAGGTGATCGGGAGTCTGATCGGAATCATCCTGATGAAACCGATCGCACCGATCAATTCCGCGCTCTGGAATGTCACAACTGGCGTGACGGATGATCTGTTTACTGAAATGGTCGGCTGGCAGGATATGACAAAGCAGGTGGCGGAGATCTATCAGTCCATTCCCGAATCCGAAAAGCCGCACACGGTGATTCTGGCGGGCAACTATGGTGAAGCGGGCGCGTTGGATCTGTATGGCGATGAGTATGGTTTGCCGCGCATTATTAGCGGCTCGAACAGCATGTGGTATCGCGGCTACGGCCATCCTGAACCCGAGACTTTGATTGTGGTTGGTTTTGAAGGAGATTTTGCAAGATATTTCTTCAAGACATGTCAGGTCAGCGGTACGGTGAAAAATTCCTACAATGTGCAGAACGAAGAGACCACGCGCCATACGGGTTTGTATGTCTGCCGGGAGCCGCGCCGACCGTGGAGCGTGATGTGGCAGGAAATGCAATGGTTCCAATAGCCTGTCCACTTGGATAGGTCCAAACTCCCCCAATGACGGGGGAGTTTTTGTTCATTTGGAAATACGATGAGAGCAGATCAAAAATCATCAAGGAACTGTTCATGAAAAAATCCTGCTCGGCTGGCTTATCATCTTCATGCTGGTCTGCAATGGCTGCACACCGCAAAGATCCGTGTCAGTACAGTTGCCTGAACCTGATTACTGGCCAACGTCAGGCTGGCAAAGTTCCACACCCGAGTCCCAGGGCATGGATTCCACGTCATTGGCGCAAATGCTGGAAAAGATCGCAACCGATCACACCAGCATCCATTCGATGTTGGTCATCCGTAATGGCTATCTCGTGACAGAGGCATACTTCCAGCCCTACACGCGTGATACAGAAGTTCACATTCAATCGGTCACGAAAAGTGTAATCGGCATGCTGGTTGGGGAAGCCATCCATGAGGGACAGATCAAGAGTGAAAACGAAAAGCTGCTGGACTTCTATCAGAATCGCATTTTCGCCAATCCCAGTTCCAGGAAAAATTCCATTCAACTGAAACACTTACTTGCCATGTCTTCCGGATTCGATTGCCAGGAATTTTCTTCTGGTCCAGGCATGGAGCAGACCACGGGCTGGGTACAGTTCATGCTGGACTTGCCGGTGACAAGTACGCCAGGGAAGACTTTTGATTATTGCAACGGCAATGCCCAGTTACTATCGGCCATCCTGGAGAAAACCAGCGGCATGAGCGCACGTGAATATGCCAATCAGGAATTATTCGAACCGCTGGGAATTCCATCCGTTGATGAAACCGATTGGGGAGGCGACCCGCAACAAATCACCATTGGCGGCTACGGTTTGCATCTGAGACCCATCGATCTGGCGAAGTTGGCCTTCTTATATCTACATCAGGGGAAGTGGGAAAATCAACAACTCATCGAGGCAGAATGGGTCGACGCATCCACAACGCAACAGGTTCAGAAGGAAGATGGGAGCGCATACGGTTATCTATGGACTGTGTATCCGCAGGCGGGTCACTACGCCGCGCTGGGACTGGGCGGGCAGCAAATTCATGTCTACCCGGCGAAGAATTTGATCGTCATCGTAAGCGCCTCGCTCGAAGCCTTTGCCGAGGCGCCTGAGATCGAAAGCATGCTCAATGACTACATTCTGCCATCCATTCAATCCGAGGGGCCGCTCGCAGAAAACCCGGCGGCCTTTGCGCGTTTGCAAGCGGATACGGAAAGCACGTTGAATCCTATACAACCGGTCCCCTCTCTGCCGATTACAGCTCTAAATATTTCGGGAAGCACCTATACTTTCCCTGAGAATCTCCTGGGCTGGAAGACTCTGGTATTTGATTTTGCAGAAGGAACGAATTCCGCACAACTTCAGTTGGAAGATTATCCGATATTGGATATCGGCCTGGATAATATCTATCGTCTCTCCACCGGGGATCCGTTTGGCCAGCTGTGGCTACGCGGCCATTGGGCGGATGGTCAAACCTTCATCATCGACTATCCCTATCCCGTCGCGGGTGGCACCGTCTTGGGTGAATTGGCAGAAACGGAATTCCGTTTTGTGTTCCGCGGTGACGAACTGGAAATCACCGTGCAACAATTGATCTTCGGCGGGGAGCCACTTATCATCAAAGGCTCAAGATCAACATGATTAACGCAACCGAAAACCTGAGATGAAAAAGAAGCCCGCCAACTTGAGTGAAGCCACCCATTACGTCAATCTCGAACGCCTGACCTTTCTGGTGGATGGCGTGTTCGCCATTACCCTAACCCTGCTGGTACTGGAATTGCGTCCACCAGAATCTGGTACCGACTCCCTTCCCGCAAGTCTGCTTGGGATGCTGCCGCGCCTGTATATTTATCTGATCGCTTTTTATTCCATTGCCAACCACTGGGTGGTGCATCAACGCATGTTCCGGCACATCACGGGCGGAGATACCACGCTGGTCTGGTTGACCATCCTGGGATTACTGTTCATCACGCTGATCCCTGCCAGCACCGCCATCGTGGGCCGCTTCCCCGGCGAAAAGCTGGCCGCGGCCTGCTTCTCAGTCAACAGCTTCCTCCAGGCGTTGACCGGTTGGATCTTTTGGGGGTATGTGCTGAAGAATCATCAGCACTTCGCCAGCGAATCCGACCCACGTATGCTGACGATCACAACGCGGGTTTGGTTCGTCATCGCCCTGGGCTGGCTGGTTTCGATCCTGCTCGGTTTCCTGAACGTGTACTTTGCCTATGCCGCCTGGATCATCTGGCCCAACCTGGTTGGGTTTTGGGGAAACTACCAGCGCCGAAACCTGCAGACGGTACCGGTAAATGAAAGCGCTTCGCATGACAAAAAGAAAGTCAAAGCTTAAGAGAACCCTGGCTGAGAAATACCCGCCTTCCGAGCCGTGTACGTGTGACACCTGTTTAGGTTATTGCGCGCGCCCGGGTTGGTGGACGGTGGAGGAAGCGAAACGTGCCTTGGAGGCAGGTTATGGCAACCGCATGATGTTGGAGGTGGCACCTGAACTGACCTTCGGTGTGCTTTCCCCAGCTTTTAAGGGTTGCGAAAGATCTTTCGCAACGAATCAGTCCGCACAAAACGGCTGTACCTTCCTGAAGAATGAACGCTGCGAACTTCATGGAACAGGTTATCAACCTTTGGAATGTCGCTTTTGCCATCATGCACGCTGCGGCTGGGGAAAGAACTGTCACGCCGATCTTGAAACGGATTGGAAGACCCCTGCCGGGCAGACCCTGGTAAATCGATGGATCCAGCAGGTCAGTCTCAACTGTCGCATCTGCGCAGGATGAAAGGAGAAACACATGTCAACGAATGAAGGAGATCCAGTCCTGGGAGAAAATGCAGTTCTGGAGGTCTCAGGTAGTTACCAGCCGATTCATTTGGAAGACACGCTGGGTGCCATCTTTCTAGGCATCTTCGCCATGATTTCATTAATGGGCTGGATGTACACCGAAGCGCGTTATCGCAAATTACTCAAAGCGAGGAGCTAACCAATGGAAACGATTAGTTTGTCATTTGATGACATCATTGAAATGACCAGGCAGGTTGGGGAAAATTGGGCGATTGCCCATGCCAGGCGTTTGATCGCACTGGTCAAAGAGATCAGCGCGGGCCTGCCCTATGATGTGCAGGTGATGGAGTTGGCAGCGTATATGCACGATTGGGGTGCCTTTCCTGTTCACATGCAGAAAGGCGTGGAACATGCCATCCGTTCACGTCAAGTGGTGGAAACAGAGATCATCTATCGCCTGGACTTGACACCTGCGCAAAAGGAGATCCTGCTCGAAACCATCGAACTGCACGATTATCGCGATTTCCGTCCCACGCAGTCCAATGAAGCCCTGTTGTTGCGCGAAGCAGATATGCTCGAATTCCTGGGCATCATCGGCATGGCACGTGACTTTGCGCGTGGTCCGAAAAACGTAGCGGCCTGCCATCAGCGTATCCTGTCCCGTATGGAGGTGATTCAAGATCGCTTCACGCTGCCGCGAGCGCGTGAGATCGCCAGGCTTCGTTTGGACAGAATGGAAATTAGTTTCGGTTGGTTAAAGGAAGAAAGCTTCGGCATTTTGTGATATTTGAGGTGTAAAGGCGAACTCGTTTACCTGCCCAGCAACTGATCATATTTCTGGCGGACATTCTTGATATCTTCCCACATCAATGCCTTGGGTGAGCCGGGGTCACGCGCCGGGTTACGCAACAGATAGGAAGGATGGAAGATCGGCATGATCCAGCGGCCCTGCATCTCTGTCCATTTGCCGCGCAGGCTGGTAATACCAGTCTTGTGCAGAATCGACTCACAGGCCACGTTGCCGGTCAATAACATGACCAAGGGAGCGACCAACCGAACGATCTCGAACACATACGGACGATAGTAATCGATCTCCTGCGTGGTGGGTTTGCGAAAAGCCTTGCCATCTTCACCGGGCGGCATGCGGAAGACCGAGTTGGTGATGAAGACATCTTTTTCGGGATTAAAATCCGCAGCCTGTAAAACTTTATCGAGCAACTGTCCGGCACGCCCGACGAACGGTTTGCCTTTGATGTTTTCCTCCGGACCGGGTGCTTCGCCAACGAGCATCAATTTCGCTTTTGGATTTCCCCGACTGATGACCACGTTCGTACCAGCTTTCGCCAACGGGTCATCACGCATATGTTTCATTTCAGCGAATAATTCTTCGAGGGAGGTAAATTTGGATTCGCCTCCACCAAACAAATCAGATCGAAACATAACGGCACTCCTCATCATCCAAGTGATGAGGAGATTGTACCGCATCAGTTGACGCAATCTGAGGAGGCCCGCGCCTCTCCTACGAAGGGAAAGTTGATTCCGTTCAAGGTAGAGGTGTCCCCTCTGATAACGGAATCAACTATCAGTTCCTCGAAGAACGGAGTTATATCATCAAATAGACCAGCACAGCCGAGACATCGATCAGAGCATGCTGGATCATGAAGTAAGGCAGGAGCGATGGGCGGAGTTTGAGCGCCAATCCGACAAAGAGAGCAAAGGCTAGATACATCCCCAGGCGCCAGAGTATGAAGCGTCCATCCAGGAGCAAAGGCAGGAACATATGCTGCGCGCCCAGGAAGAAGGCCGCCAGCAACCATGCCAACCAGCCATTCCTGAGTTGTGCTTCAAGCCGCGGCATCACGTAGGCGAAATAAGTTGGCAGTTCTGCGAAGGCGATCGTCAGCGGGAAAAGAAAACTCAGCGCGAACGCCCAGGTCGGCAACGGACGGAACAACATATTGGTAGAAGTCATCGCATCGCCGAAGAGTACCAGTGCCAGGATGTTCATCGGCGCCGCAGCCATGGGTAGACCCAGAATGGCCGCACCGAAAAACCACAGTAAATCCGACTTGAGCGTCGCACGTGAAAACTGTATGACTTCGAAATAGCCTTTGCCTTCCGCCCGAAACAAGCGCACCAACAAATAGATGGAGACGATATTCGTCAGCGTGGCAACCAGTGTCCATAATTCTGCCGAGGCATTCCAGGCGGAGCCCCTGCCTGCGACAAACAGAATCAGCGCAATCAACCCTTGAAAGAAGAGAAACAACGCAGAACGCGAAATCAGCATGAGCCAGGGACGGGAAACTACGGTTATCCCCGAACTTGAGACAGGCTTCGAACCGGAGTTGGATATGCTTGTTTGCATGAATAGTCTCCTACATCGCTGAAATGAGAAACAACAGTCCAAGGACATCGCCCAGGAGGTGGGCAGTCCAGGTAAGCACAATATTATTCGAGCGGGCAAACATGATTCCAAACAGAATCGAATCAAAGATGATACTGCTAATATCAAGCGCCACGACAGAGAAAGAGCCTGGTGAATAGTGACTTAGGCCAAACACAAGCGAAGCAACTGCGATCGCGGCAGGAACACCAATGATTGGAGTCAATCGTCCCTGGATCAGGGTGCGGTGAGTGAGTTCTTCGCCGATTAGAACAATGGCGAGTGGCAGGGAATAAACCAATAAGCCACCTGCCGTCGCAGGAAAAGGCAGACGTTCCACAATATGATTGATAATATCAGGAGCGATGGCGCGCTCAACCAAGAACCAGGCGGGTTGGCTGATAATTCCCACCAGCACAAACCAAAACCAATTGACGCGCAGGTCTGCCCAAAATGTATTGAACTTGAATCCTAAATCAGCCCAGGTGCGATGACGCAGGCTGCGTTCGATCAATAGATAGGCGATTGGCAGAAGAGAGAATATGAGTTTGAGTTGCGGCAGGAGCAGAATCCCACCCAATGAAATTGTTGTAACGATCAGTGTTTCCATCAAGACACGCTTGTCTTTCATACCTACTCCTTCAATCTAATGTTACATCTGAGAGGAAAAAGACTCCCCTGCCAAGAGGGGAGTCTTTACTGTCCGAATGGACAGGTGGTTTACAGTTAGCCCTGATAGCTTTGGATGTTTGATTTCACATTTTGCCCAAATGCTTTTTGATAAAAGCACAAATTTCGTTCAATGCCTGGGTGGCTTCTGGAAACATGGGGGACATCAAGGGATAGCAATGGATCATCTTCCTACCGACCACCGGGGTGGTATCCACGCCCGCCGCTTTGGCTTTGGCAGCGAAGCGCGTCGAATCGTCACGCATCGTTTCATAGTCGCCCACGCTGATGAACAGCGGTGGCAAACCGTGCAAGTCACCATAGAGCGGGGAGATCCACGGCTCCGTGGGATCATGATCACCGTAGTAGTACTTGCCACATATTTGTGCCATCCCCGGTGGAGAGATGCAAACCCTGGCCTGGGTGCGATAGGATTCACCGGTCAGTTTCAAATCTGTCCAGGGGGAAAGCGCCACTCCTGCCACAGGCAGAGGCAGACCCTGGTCATGTAGTGCCAGCAAGGTGACGAGACATAATCCGTCGCCCGCGGATTCTCCCATGATGAGGCTGTTTTCCGGCGCAGTGCCTTGATCCATTAGCCAGCGATAGACACTGAGGGAATCTCCCAGGGCAGCCGGATATGGATGCTCTGGTGCGAAGCGATGATTGAACATCAAGATCGCCACACCCGTCGCTTGCGCCACTTTGGCCACCAATGAGCGATGGTCGCTGCACGTGCCGCTGACATAACCGCCTCCAACGGTGTAAACAATCACTTTACCCTTCTTTGTCTCAGCGGGAATCAACCATTCCGCGTGCATTCCCGCCAGATCAAACGGTTCGACTTTGAGCCCGTCTGGAAGCATGTTCGCCATTCTGCGATTGCCAGCTTCAGCCAGTTCGCGAAACGCGGCGACGGAGGTGTGCTCGTCCCAGACTTCAGGTTTCAGACGCCCCTGCAGCAGGTGACGGTGCTTCATCATAAAATACATAACTTCACTTTTGATGCTCATTTTGATCTTCCTAGTCTTGAATTGATCACATGATAGCAGGCCATCACCAAAACTCCCCTGTCGATGGGAGAGTTTTGTGTTAGCCATTCAGCTAGTGTGGTCGATTGGACAGGTACCTTAGCGCGCCCCAGGTCACTTGTCTGCCAATCATCCCTGCTCGGAAGCTGATTTCATCGACAATGATGTGTTCAAGGAAATGATTTATTTTTACTTCATATGACTATTTGGAACGGATCAGGATCGTAATAGGAAGCAACAAGAACCAAAAGCCCATCGCCCAACCAGGACTCCAGAAGGCAATGACAATCGAAATACCGAAATTTCCCGCCGTCCACAGGGCGCGAGAAAATTCATAGCGCCCTGACCGTGGATCCGTTTCTGGACGAACTAATTTCGCTCGATAGTAGACATACCACCAGAACCAGATGCGCACCAGGGATAAACTGACCATGACGACAGCATACAGCACTACTGCCGGCAGTTCAGCTGGAAACCGCCCGAGTACGGTCGTTGGAAAAGGAACGAAGGCCACCAGGAACAGGAAGACCAAATTGATCCAGATCAATCCGCTATCATAGGTATGGATGTACTCAAATACACGGTGATGACTTATCCAAAACAGGCCGATCACGAAGAAACTGATAAAAAAACTGAGGTAGCGGGGCGTTAACGCCAGCAATACAGCGGCTAGATTCGATAAAGAAATAGCTTGGTCCGGCAGGCGAATTTCGAGCGCCAGCAAAGTAATGGCGATGGCAATGACCGCATCACTGAAGAAGGCAATTCGTTCCAGTCCAGTCTGCGTTCGGGCCACGAAATCTGTTAAAACCGGCGGGTTGACTAGATGGTTTGACGATACCTGCGCATGTGTATTGGTTTTATGTTTTGTCATCTAAACCACTTCTGCCGTTTTAATCCTGCATGCATTACCTCGTCAGCCCATCACTTCAAATCTGCCAGATTGTTTATTCCGTTGAGTACGTCTTCCAGCAAGATCTTCTGCATTTTTTCAGGTTCTTCGAACATGGGGCTGTGAGCCGAGATCTCGAATGTATAAAAGCCTTTGAGCGGCGCGTCCAATTTCTCAAAATAATCCTTTGCGAGAGGGTAGGCACAGGTGTAATCATACAAACCATGAAAGCAATAAACAGGCAGCTCAAGCTTTGTCACCTGTTGAGTCAGATCCGTGATTTGCATCTTATCCCACAGACCAAAGCTACGCGAGAACATCTTGCCTCGCCATAGATTTACCTTTTCACCCAATGTATATTCCCGGAATTGCCAGGATGGCAGAAAGATACCCGTGAGCACGGATTTCATGTCACGGGTTGTGCCAATGCCGGCCCCATGCATATATGCGTCGCGCAGTGTATCATAGGCGGCTGGCAGGGGAACCATCAGCGTTGGCGGTGCGGCTTGCAGTTTTCGCACCATGTTCATGTTTCCATTCTCTTCGTAATATATCAGCGCATACTGATATGCCAGTTGTTCCGATTGAATCTGATGAGAGATCTGCCCTACACCAAGGTAGGCATAAAACAAGTCTGGTTCGCGCGCGGCGACCTGGAGACCGATATAACTGCCCCAGGAGTGTGCCATCAGATAAATCTTTTCCTTACCGAAACGCTTGCGCAAGTAATTGGTCACTTCCAGGGTATCGGAAACGAATTGTCCCGCTGTCATCTGTGATTGTCTCTGCTGTAATATTGGGATTATAGGAAGGCCCCGCGCCGCGTTGTTCCCACCAGGCAACCGTGAAATAATCCTCAAGCCCGGTCGGACAACGCTGGGTGAGCCAATATTCAGCCATACCGGGTCCGCCATGCACAAAGAGCAACACAGGATTATTTACATCTCTACTCTTGATGAACATACCTTGTTGCACGTCATTGATGTTTACAAAGACCTTTTCTGAAATACTTCCTGCCAATGGCTTTCCATTTCCATCTACGAAAAGCTCAGGCTTTCCTGGACTCCATGCCAGCAACACACCCATCAGAATAAATACGCCCACCAGCAAAACAGAGAGTGATATCAGCATAATATCTCCCATCTTTCGCGCAAATGATTTCGTTGATGATCGCAAGTTTGGCAAATTTCTCGATTTCCTTGAAGAATGTGTGTGTATGATTAACTCTTACTTTGCAATGATAGCAATCTCCAACAAAAGACTCCCCCGTCCCTGGGAGAGTCTTTACTGTCCGAGTGGATAGGCAGCCATCAAATCATTGAGAAGATAGAAACATGGTCACCTGACAGGTTGTGCAATTTCTTCTTGAGACGCGGATTGTTCCTGGCTTGACCGATAACCAAGTCGGCCGCGTGTCAGGATGATGATCAGCAAAGCTGGCACACTTGTGCTAATCACGAAGGGCAGATCTGTACTGGTTACGATGGGAGCAGAAAAGAGGGGTTGCATTACACCAAACGCGTTATAGCTGGCATGCAACAAGATGGCAATGAAGATACTGCCTTTCGTGTTGTTGAAAACCCAGGTAAAGATGATAGCCAGCGCCATAACCTCCAGGAGGAAAACAGGCAAGCCATTATAGAAGGGATATAAACCCGTGCCTGGCCCCCCCTTTTGAGCCGATGTAAAGAAGTCTGGCAAATGCCAGAAGGTCCACAAGACGCCGAGGATCAGGGTCCCCGGTAGCGCACCGTAACGAGATTGCAGGCGCGGCAGCGCAAAGCCGCGCCATCCAGGTTCCTCGCCCAATGGACCACCCCCGAAGAAGATGAGGACAAAGCTTATCAGATAGGTTATCGCAAAATTGGGTGGAAAACCTTGAAAACTTGCCAACGCACCTGGCAAGACAGAGATTCCGAGCAACATGAGCGTTGGAATGCCCAGCAGGATGAAAGCATACCACTGCCAGCCCACATGCATTAATCTGAAGCGGCTTCTCAGGCTTAGCCAACCTTCTTTTCCTTCCAGCATACGGGTCATGATATAGGCAGCCAGGAATGGACCGAACGATTTGATGGTGAAGAAAAAGTAAAAAGTGAGGGCGTTTTTGGTTAGAATGTGCCACTCTGACAGGATAACGGGGATGCTCAGAATCCACGAGATCGCATACGCCAGGAAGAAGTACGAAAACAAGGGATGCCCCCGCATCATCTGTTTCAGGCTCCTAGAAAAAGTCGTTGTTTGACCAGATACATTTGAAGTTTCCATGACAGCGAGTCCATTTCTTGCTTGGTTTAGGATTAGTTCTTTCCATACTGATAATACGTTCGTCGGACAAAAGACTCCCCCGTCGCTGGGGGAGTCTTTACTATCCGAGTGGATAGGTGGCTCAAAACAGTCCGCAGCTCACATGGAAGACCGTATCCGTCCAAAAGTGAACTCCGGATGCGACCACCAACCCATCTTTCATGTAGCGTTCGCCTGCCAAAGCCGTCAGATCGTCTGTAAAAAAGGCATAGGTGGCAAATGCACAAAAGGCGTAAACGCCCAACATAATAAAGAATATGGTGAGTCGGTTGCGATGCATGTTTCTTTTTTACATCGTGACCATATTCATGAACAGGAATATGGATAGGTTGCCCAGGTCAGACAAAAAGTGTGAGAGAACAGGCAACCGCAAACTCCTGGTCTTTAGATACAGCAATGAAAACAACAGAGAAAGAATCACCAAAATGATCCAAAACGGAATCAACGCGGTTGGATGGGCAGGATCAAAGGCATTGATCTTCGAGAATATGCCCAACATTAACGGGTGGATTGCAGTAAAGAAGATTGTGGAGTAGAGCACGCCAAAAGCACGCGGCAAATGGTTCGTCTCGTCCAGCAGAAAGCCGCGCCAATAAACTTCTTCACAAATGGAATTGATCACGGCAAACAAGAACCAGGCAATGATGAGTCCGACTGGTTTCATCACTGAAATGTTCGGGAAGAAGAGCAGTGGGAATGAGATCAGCCCCATTGCCCACGCAAGAACTATCCACCATTGACTGCCCTGCGACTGGCTGAACCAGCGAATGAGCGCCCTTTTGTCACCCAAAAGCCAAATGATCAGAACCATGCTTCCCCAATAGACGAGAGAGCTTCCCAGCCATGCCCAATCACCGAACAAGGAAAGAAAAAAACGCGCCGCGAAGTGCCCGACGATGACCACGATGATCGGAGTCGCCAGCACCAAAAAGGTACGCGAACGATCTCCTTGAACACCTGCCTGCAATGCGTTCATCCTTGCTACTTCTAACCACTCTTTTGCAGAAATTTATACATACCGAATCCCAGCAGCGCAACCAGGGAAACTGCGGCTGAAACGTACGGATTCCACATGGCACTAAAGAGAACGATCAATGCTGCAATGATCGCGAATGTACCTTCAGTTTTTGTGTTCATTTTGGTCTCCAGTTTTGAATCAAGATCTCTTTGATACTTACATGATAGTTCCAGAAGACAAAAATACTCCCCGCCATTGGGGGAGTCTTCACTATCCGAATGGATAGTGTGGTTAAGCGGACAAGATACTCGAAGGCAATTTGGTTTTGCCTGTCACCAACCAGAACAACTTGACAAATCCCTGCAGGTAATCAGGGAGGGTACCGACGATCATCAGAATGGTGATATCAGTCAACATACGCGACATGTTGAGCAATTGAAACGTCAAATTGAATCGATAGCCAAAATAATTTTTCGCCTGACTAAAAACCACGATCAAGATGACCGTCGGGATGAGGAAATTCAAGAACACATCCCAGGTCATTTTCGCTCCAGACCAGTTTCGGGCGTGTTCCACCCAACCGCGGAGGGAGAACAAATTTCGAATCTGGAAAATGCTCAAGGCGATCACAAAAGCCAGCAAGCCCCAGCCCAAATATTTCACAGACCAGCCATCTGAAACCGAAGGCGGAGTCCGTCCGAGCACGATGGCCTCCACCCCTTTGAAGATCTGCGGCGCAGAGATATAGTGATCGAACATATAGCCCTGGTTAATGAGCAACACAATACTCAGATCGCGTAACGGATAAAGATCAACATAAGTCTTGAAGGTTTCATTCGCCCCGCCGTGGTAAATGTGTCCGTTTTCGATGAACCAGCCCATGCCATAACCTTGAACCGGGGTAAAGATTCGATGCATCCCTTCCGCTGACAACAACTGCTGGCCCTCATAGAGACCATTGTTATTCATTGCAATTGCATAATGCGCCATATCTTCCGCGGTCGAAATGATATAACCCGCGCTGACCTCAAAAACACGATGCGGTTGGTTTTGTGGAACCGTAAATCCGAAGAAGCGACTATAGCCCTGCGAAAGTCCGTTTGCACGCGCAAGAACAGGGTCAGTATAGGTATGCGCCATTTTCAACGGATCGAGAATATCTTTCTGCAAATATTCTTCGTAGGGTATGCCGCTGACATTTTGAACGACCACGGCCAACACATCGTAGCCAACGTTGAAATATTGAAATTTTCTGCCCACAGGTTCTGTCAGTGTGGCACCCGCCAGGGCACGTACAGCCTCTTCATTCGTGGCGTCATCTGGCAGGACTACCGTGAAGCCCGCTTCCGAGAGTCCGCTGGTGTGATGAAGCAAATGATTGACCGTGATCTTCTGCGAGGCTTCCTCATTCGCCACTTTGAACCAGGGGATATATTCTTGCACCGGATCGTTCGGATTGATTTTGCCTTGTTCGATCAACTGTGCAATTGCCAAAGCTGTAAAAGATTTGCTCTGCGAACCAATATACATCGGTGTTTGAGGAGTCATCGGACAACCCTTCCCAGCGGTGCCATATCCTTTAAGATGGAGTATCTCTGTCCCGGAGGTGACAGCCAGCGAGATACCCTTGACCCCGTGCTTGGACATCTGAGCTGTGATATACGCGTCGAGCGCAACCGTATCGAGTCCGAACGCTTCGACTCCACTCGCAGTTGGCGCGGCCGCCACAGGCAGAATCCAGGCTGAGAGCGCGACGAACAGTACGATCGTTATCAAGGAAAGAATCTTTTTATACATATCAACTCTTTACTTTTGCCTTGGTTGGATATCGATCGATTCGATTAGCTTATCCAAGGTTGCCAAGGAAGGCGCAAAACCATCCGCTGATTGGGCATTCAATCGCGATAATTGCTCGGTAAGCAATGTAGTCCATTCCGGGAGTGGATCGTAGTTCGGGTCACCGCACTTTGGACAAGGCCATGGCTCTTTGGGAAAGATGCCTGTCTCAATAGGAAATAGCGCCGAGACATAAAGTGTTCCGTCATTTGTCAAACCCTGGAATGTGTAAAAAACTCTTTGCTCCAGCACAGGTTCCGGACTTTGTGCATAGTAGGTCACATAACGGATGCCTTTGCCACCCGCAAATTCAATCAGTTGCGGCTGGGCACAAAATGTTTGTCGCATGTTGACCCAGGGCAGGAAGGGAAGCGCCAATTCATAATCTGCTACAGGTTTGGCACACTGATTCGGACTTACGCCTGCTTTCAATAGCCTGGTCAGAGACTGAAGTTGATTTATGAAGCCTTGTGGATGTTCGTCCCCATAGCCGGGGAAATCCTTCGTTTGAAAGAGCATGATCCGCGGGACATTATTTTCCGGGTCGATGAACGGGAGTTGATAGAGGCTGTCCGCTGGAAATCCGAGCAAGCGGATTTGTGCATAGGCTGGATGCCATCCAGAAAACAAACTCTGATTGTCAGGTGGCACGGCCGGCACTGTGGTTGTTTCCATCGAAGTAGCCAGGCTGGGTTCATACGATACAGAGATATTTTGCCCAAAGGCAGACCAAAATACAGTATGAGCTTGTGTCCCTTTCGGCAGGAAGGCAAATGAGTTAAGCGTGGTTTGATACAGCTCTTCCACATCGGCTTTTGCCTCAGGAACATCGACCGGCCAGTACATCAATCGATAAAGCTGTCCATCATGTGGCACAAAAACGATCCGCCAGCTTAATTGCACGGGCACTACGTCTACCAACACAGCCGTCTCGCCACCGACAATCCTCCGGGCGCGGGTTAGGGATTCTGGCGCGGCGACTGTGAAACCTTGCAAGAATTCATCCACCTGCTGATCGAGTGATTGATCGGAGTGATAGGGCGTTACTTCAACAGCAAACATGGCATGAACCGGTTCAGCACTGCTTCCAATCGCGGGTCCCATCACGGCTGGAAGATTGAAGGATGGTTCGGTACCTAAAGTAAAACGTTCGGGATAGGCAAAACAGTATCGACCAGCAGCATCGATCGAAACATTCAAGTCCGTAACCTGACAGGAAAGCGGCAGTGTGCTATTCGAGGGCGTTGGAGCAGGACTCAGAGGATTGAAAATCTCCGGCGTGGGCGTGAATTCCGGGGCTGCTGGAAAGCCTCCAGTCTCTGCCAAATGCTCGGCGCGTTCTTTGATGCCCAGCAACATAGCGCGCGACATAATGAACTCGCCGGGACGTATTACATCCCAGAAACCGCCGCTCTTGGTATCACGAGAACGCAGGATCAGACGCGTCGTACCATCAGTTTGTGGAGCGAGAATGAACTGCCAAACATCCCCCCAGGTGCCATTCTCCTGATGCCCTATGACAACGGCCTGATTTGATTTCACCAACGCCACCTCATAAGGAGGGGGACCCCAATCCTCGCCAGGGCACATCTTGACTTTGTCACCAACTTTTAAGTTCTGCCATTCGGGGTGGATGCGATCGGCATTGATCAGTTCACATTGCAGGATGTTGGTCTCGAACCAACTATAGCTGTACATGCCGCCGCGTTCCGCGCCTAATTGCACGATCCACGGATAGACTTCGGTTGGTGCCGCATGGATGGTCACCGCCCGATTGTAGATCACGCGCGGTGACGGGACCAACTCATCACCCGGGAAAGAGGCGGCGATCTCCTCTGTCGTCGCACCCCAACGATCCATCCACGGCATGAGCAGGATCATCAGAACCACGGCCAATACTCCAAGCCCGGTCAGGGTACCAAGCAATTTGAGAATTTCTTTCATGGCTTCACCTCAACTACTTTCCGCCGGAACACTCATTAAGTGAGTGCTCACCATTGAACTCACATCCGGTTTCATCAAAAACAGTGCGCAGACGAAAAGCAGCCCGCCCGCACCCAGGAACAAGACTGGAACATTCCAGCGCAGGATCGCGCCGCTGAGGGCCTGGGAAAGCGGCATCAACACAGTGCCCGCCAGGATCACCATGCTCATCAACCGTCCAAGCATTTCCCTGGGTGTGTTCTGTTGCAACCCGGTGATAAGCAAAATGCCGAGATAACCATTGAGCACACCTTGAATGAAGAGATCCATGGTCGCCAGCCAGGTTACGTTGATCCACGTGATGGCGCTGACACCGATGGTCAACACGAGGAACAGCGTTACGAAAAAGATCTTGATCATTTTTGCAGACATTTTTGGCAGTGAACCGGAAAGAACAATGCCCAACAGGTTTCCTCCCGCAAAACCAGAGAGGATCAAACCATAAGCAGCCGCGCCTTCCGGGAAGCGGGTATCGGCAAGATAAGGAATACCCACGGCTACCGCGCCGCCAAAAGCCAGATTAGCGACTGCGATCAGGACAAAGAGAAAGCGCATGAAAGGATCGCGGACCACAAAGCGAAAACCATCGACAATCGATTGCCAGACGTTGTTCTTTGGTTGAGACGATTCGGATACGAGGACTTCACCTGCAGCCTTCATCATCCACAGCGTGACGATGGAGGTAATAAAGGTAAGCGCGTCGATGGCCAGCGCCAGACCCACACCAAGATTTTCCCGGGGGAAGGCTGCGATCAGACCACCGGCCACAGCGGGTCCCACAAAACGGATCAGTTGCATACTCCCCTGCATGACCGAGTTCCCGGCCTGTAGCTCTTCCGGCGGAACGAGCCGCGGCGCCATGGACATGGAGGCAGGTGCAAATACGCCTGAGACAATGCCTTCGATCAAACTGTAAACATAAATCATCCAGACTTGAAGTGTGCCCGTAAAGACCTGTGTAGCCAGCAAAGCCGAGAGCATCAGGCGGACCATGTCTGCGGTCAACATGACTTTGCGCGGTGAGACACGATCGGTGATGGCCCCGCCGATGACCGTGAAAACAGCACTGGCAATGCCACCCAGGGCCAGCACTGTACCCAACGCCAACGGATCACCGGTGAGCTTCAATACCAGCCAGGCGCCAGCGATGGAATGGAACTGGTCACCCAGCAGGGAGGTGCTTTGTCCCACCCACAATAGGAAAAAATCACGCACGGCGAGTACGCGCTTCATCGGGTTGGCGGCAGGTTGTACAACTATGTCAGCCATAGGTTCTCCAAAGTGGAAGGGATAACAGCTTTCGATCTCTTTCCTAAGCTTACATTTCAGAAACAGAAAACTCCCCTGTCCTCGGGGGAGTTTTACGCTAGCCACTCGGCTAGTATGTCCAAACGGACAGGTGGCAAAGGCCAGACTTTATCAGCCTCACGAGACCTCAGAGTCGATACGAATACCCATGTCATCGAGTTCATCTTTTGTGAAAATACTTTTCACCGCCGAAGCAAACACCGTGATACTCAATAAAATGATGGATGCGAAAGTGCAGATAACTCGAATCGCGTTCATGGCAGCATTTCCTTACCTCTGCATCATATACCTGGAGGAAGAAAAACTCCCCGCCAACGGAGGAGTTTTGAACTGGTCAAGTGGATAGTTGAAACGCGGCAAGCGCTTTATCTTTCCGAATCAACTCTACAACTCGTCCATGATGCGCTCGGCAGCCAAACGACCAGAGACCATGGCGGTTGGCATGCCTGTGCCGGGATGGGTGCTGGCGCCGACGAAATACAAATTGTGATAACGCGCATGCCGATTGTGCGGCCGGAAATAAGCCAGTTGCGTCAAAGTATGCGATAAACCGTGCGTGGAGCCTTTCACCAGGTTATAACGTTTCAACCAGGAGAGCGGCGTGTAATTCACTTCGAACTTGATGTGCGCTTCGAGATCGGTGATTCCCAAAGTGCGCAAACGACGGAACACGTGTCCCCGTGCTTCATCGCGAATAGCGGCCCAATCCTGCTCTCCGTTCGGATTCATATGCCCCACAGGGACAATGGCGATCAGGGTATCCTGTCCATCTGGAGCCATGGATGAGTCGAGCCGCACCGGGGCGTGGATATAAAGACTGGGGTTGGCAGGCAGGCCCAGGTCACGAATGATACTCACAAAGTTCTCACGATAATCATCCGCCAGGAAAAGAGTATGAGGCGGAAGCATCTCATAAGTCTTGTCGACTCCCCAGAAGAAACTGATCACCGAGCAGGAATATTGTTTGCGAGACAAAGCCTTGGCCATACCACGCCCGCTCGGGGCGTGCGGAAGCAGATTCTGATACACGTACGGCAGGTCGGCGTTGGCAAGCACCACATCGGCATCAAGATGTTCTCCACTCTTAAACACCACACCGCGCGCATGCGTTGCATTCACATCGATCTGCTCAACAGCGGCATCGAAAATAAATTCCACGCCAGCCTCACGCGCCAGATCCATCAACGCTTCCACGATACTGTACATGCCGCCGCGTGGATACCAAACTCCGTGTGCCAGTTCGGTATAAGGCATGAGCGAAAATGTAGCCGGCGCATCGAAGGGACTCAAGCCCATGTATACATCCTGGAAAGTAAAAGCCGCTTTGAGGCGCGGGTCATCGAAGTAGGCTGACATGTTGCGATAATGATTGACCAACGGCTTCACACGCAACAGCATGGCTAGATTGTCAGGCGTGAAGAAATCCGAGGCCTTGCGAAAATCGCGATTGACCAGTTTCGGCATGCCAAGTTGATAATGCCGGTCTCCCTCCTGCAGGTAACGCAACAAGCCATTAAAACTTCCCGGCTCCATCGCTTCGAGTTGTTCCTGCATGGACTTCATATCCGAGGTCAAGGCGAGCTGACTGCCCTTGTCAAAGACAAGATGATAGGTCGGATCCACACGTCCCAGATCCAATCTCTCATTCAGGGGAGTACCCAGGGCGCGGAATTCCGCTTCATATAAGAGCCGCATCACCAGCAAAGTTGGACCGGTGTCGAAGTGATGGCCGTCACGGCTAAAGCGGTCACAGCGCCCACCGGGACGCGCGTTCTTTTCCACCACGGTCACGTGCAGGCCACGTCTGGCCAGATGAGTGGCGGCGGTAATGCCACCGATTCCTGCACCGATCACAATCACAGATTTCGATTTCATCGTTCCTTTCACCATACTCTTTGTATTGCGAATTTATGGTTCCTTGAGCGGCTGGGAAGCTATCGTCCGCGCTGGAAAGGCATTGCTTCGCAAATTGATCACGGAGGACAAAGTCAGCAATCCCATGCGTAAGCCGGTACCCAGACTTTTCCTCTCACTATAGGCAGGTCGCAGGTAATAATCCTCATTTTGAAAAGTATTCAACAACCATTCAAAACGTGCTGTATAGGCATGACCTGCCAGGCGACAACGCGGGTTCTGAACGCGCGTAAAATAATCCTTTCCAGCTTCAAAATATCTGCGCGCCAATGCGACGCGTTGTTGCACCCAGCCACGGTATGCCTTGCTATGGATATCGTCTGGACCGATATGATTCGCTTCGAGCACCTCGCGCGGAATGTTGTAATATCCGGCCCGGACATCATCAAAAGTATCTCTCAACATATGCGTGATATGCGCGGCGGAAACAGCCCGGTAACGCGTCTCATCGTGCGGTGCAGCACAACAATACCCAATGAAATAATGCAAAGCTTCGGTAACAGCGCTCGCCAGCCAATGTGTATATTCATTCAATTCAGCCTGCGAGATCAATCGTCCACGCCGACTCGCGTCGAAGTCCATCACCTGCATCATATTGCGGAGATAGGCTTGCAATCCGCTGTCCTGACTGCCCGATAGGGCGTGTGGAAGGGCGTTATTTTGTTGAGGATCATGTTGAATCAAATCAACCAACATCTTTTCCTCGACAGAGACATCCTCTGGGAACTCACCACGATAACATTTCTCGAGCAGGAATTTCTGACGGTCAATAAAAGCGCTTCGTTCTACGCTTGAACTTGATCCCGCGTCGAGGGTGTCATCCACCCAACGGAAATATGCATACGCGCGATAGGCATGCTCTACACGGTCATGATCGACCAAAAAGCGGATCGTGTAATACGTCTGTTTGCTGGCTGCCTTCGTAATAGCAGGGGCTATTTTAGGAGTTAAGATTGTGTTTTTCATCACATATACCTACGCAAGAAAATCGAACTGGTTTCAAAGAACTATCTTCATCATATATACATCTTCAAAATAAAAAAACTCCCCCACCAACGGGAGAGTCTTATGCTAGCCACTCGGCTAGGGTGGTCCATAGAGGTTATGAATAATCACCCATCTTGCAGAATGTTGCATCCTAAATTTACGATTGTCGTTTCTCCAGCTTCATCCCGGATGGGACAGCTATATTTCCGTGGATTGTTTTCATGCCAAATAACCAACGCATCAGGTTCCAGCGTCGCACCAATAATTCATAGGCAACCAGGGTTGCTCCAGTCCCCAGCAGGACAATCAAGGGATATTTGACCACGACCGGCGCGTTCAATTGAATGACAAAGTAGCCTGCCAATACACTGAACGTCATATGCAACAGATAGAACGGCATGGCTGCTTCACCCGCATAACGTAACAGGGTACTCGTACAATTCAAGAAGCGATGACCCAGACCAAGCACGGCCAATGTCAAAGACCAGCGTCCCAGTTCATACATCAAACCAAAGGCCATCCACGGCAGTGACCATTCGACATAACGCCACTGCGGCACGAGAACGCGAAAAAACGCTTCGAATACGCCATAGGCAAGCGCAATCCAGGTAAGACCGTCGATGGATCTCTGAAAACGTGAATCGCTGGCCAACACATAGCCAAAGAAAAAGACGGCGAAGTAGTAAAGTGGATTCTTATCACCAAGCAGATCGAGGGAGGCGATTAGGGCCAGTGGGATCCCCCAAATAAACAAAACCACTGGAGTCTTTGTAATACCAGCCAGAGTCTCAACAAAACCCTTGCCGTGGTCCGAAAGCAGTATCAAAAACAGAGGCAGCCCGACCAGCGAAAAGACAAACAGAAAGAAGATAAACCAAAGATGAGCAGGGGTAAACGAACCGCTGTAACCTGCCAGATCGTTGGGGTCAATTCTGAAGAAACCAAGATAATGCTCCAGGAAGGTGGGAGCATTCGGTTTTCCGATCAAATGAATATAGGTGGTGAAAGGAATAAACGTTGCCACGCCAAACAAGAAGGGCGCCAATAAGCGCAGGAGGCGCTCGCGCAGATATTGCCTGGCAGAACGAAAACCAAGCGCATAATAGGTTGCTGCTCCGGAAATGATAAAGAGCATGGGCATATGCCACATATGCACAAAGCCGGCGGCTTCATCCAGGACGCGGCTGTTGACCACATCCTTGATATACATGATGCTGTTCGGATCGAGCACAAAGATCAGCGCCACGTGGAATGGGACAAGCAACAACACACCCAGCACGCGCAGCCAGTCCAGGTCATAACGACGTTCTTTCACAGAGGAATTCATGGAATTCATTTTTCCTTTCAACATTCATCTTATCCGGAGGGAAAAGAAAACTCCCCTGTCCCTAGGGGAGTTTCTGCGCTGGCCACTCGGCTAGTGTGGTCAACCGGACAGGTTACCATTCCTTGATCCACGGTTCCAACAGATCAAATTCTGTAAACCCCATGGACATATATAAGGCGTGAGCGGCTTTACCATATGAACTGACGTTTGCCAGTGTTGCACCAAGTCTTTCTGCACGGCGCAAGCCTTCACTCATCACGGTTTTGCCGAGTCCGCGTTTTTGATGGTTGGGATGTGTCCCTACCGGCTCGAAGACCGCAGTACGAGTCACATCATCGAACCAAACCGTACAGAACGCGGCGAGTTCGCCATCGGGTGCCACCGCGACAATGTCCAGATCACGCCGATAGAGGGGAATGCGTTGCACGTTCTTGTACCATTCCCAGCCTTGATATTTTTCGTCAGGCTCATCCGGATGAAATACCTTCCACGAAAGCCAACTGCGTGCGGGTAACTCGCTCTCGTCACCCAAGGCGCGGACAAAGTATCCGCTTGGAGGTGTTGAAGCAGGTATCGGTTGGGAGAAGAAGCGGCGGCGCATATGTTCGGCTAAAAACTTCGAGCGAACATATCCACGTTCAGTAAAAATTGATTTCAGCAGAGCATCCCCTGCATTGACCCAGGCAATCAATTCTTTTTTGCCATCTTCTTTCTGATTGGGAAGTTTTTCTTCAGCTACATTCAGCATTTCGGATACAAGTTCCGCAGCCTGATAAGACGGATGCAGCTGGAAGAACGCTTCGCCCCTTCCATCCGGGTTGAGCATGGCCACGATCTGTCTGTCTGCATCCCACCGGTAAATCACTTCTGGTAACTCGAAATGAAAGATGTTCATATTGACATGCCAGACCCAGTAATCCCAGCGCAGAAGCGACCATGCGTAATCATGGCGGTCATTGAGCAACGAAACTTCGCGCAGAAACTCACGGACCTGACAGTAGTCTTGTTCAGTTTGGTAAGGCCGCATTATGGGTTTCATTCTTTTCTTTCTTAAAATAAAGTACGGCACTTGGGCGGAAAGGCTCGAAATAGGTTCTCTTTCGCCCAGAGCGTATGAGGTTGGATGCGACAAAGCATTATTTCTTTTGAGATCGCACGTACAGGATCAGGCCAATCATGCTGCACGCGATAGACAAGCCAACGGCCACGCCTCGCAAGAAGTCTCCAACAGGTGTTTGAATACTTTCTACTGCCTGGCTGGCGCCGATTAAAAGAATGGCGACGAGGAATATGGAACCATAATCGTATTTCTCTTCGCGTTGAGGCTGGTTATCCGGTTTCAAATTTTGAACTCCTTTGGCAGGAGAATACACGTTAAAAAAGAAAACTCCCCCGCCAGGAGGGGAGTCTTCACACTGGCCACATGGACAGTTAAACTGTCCTCTGACGCAGCGCGGTATAAAGCAAATAAGCGCCGCCCAGGATGATGGCCACAGGCCAGAAGACCTCGTAATAGCTGACGAAGAAGATGGAGGCAATCCCGATCAATGCCAGAACAATCGCGACTACTTTTGCCCAGTCTTTCCCATGTCTCAGCCAAACGGTCCCAAACGTAAGGGCCAAACCACCCATCAAAAGAGCGTTTACATATCCGCTTTGATTCGTAGAACGAATCCATCCGGCGATCGCCAAACCGGCGATGATCGCCAACACCGTCAATATGCCCGCCGGGATGATCGCCCACCAGTTATCGGCCGAACGGAAGTAAACCACGAAGAACGGCAGGGCCACTGCAAAGAGGAAGATGGAGCCATAATAAGCTGCCGTGTCTCCTCCGCCGGAAGCCAGGGCAGGCGCAATGGATAATACGCCCATGATATACGCCACAAGCAAAGCCCACAGGCGCGTGCGATTATTCAAATACACCACGAAGAAACTGAGGCCGATAAGAAAGAGAAACAAGGCGCCGACCCATTCACCGCCGACGTTACCAACCAGCAGCGTAACCAGGGCCAGGAACAACATGATCCCACCGGGGATGAGCGCCCACCAGTTGCGTGCACGATCCATGAGATACGCCGCTGCAAACGGGATCAACAAACCGACAAACAAAGGTGTAGCAACGGCGGCGCTGTCCACGTTGTTCGTGGCCAGGGTAATAGTGACCGCCAGGCCGCCGAAGATGCCCGCCGGGAAGAGCCAGCCCCATTCCCGCCAGCCGCTGAGCGCATAACTCAGGAAAGCCAACAGGGCAACCAGGGCAAAGACCCACGCCCATATCGTCCCTGAGAGCTGGTTGATATAACCCATTTGTTGGGCAAGCGCCAGCGCACCGCCACCAATCAACAAGATGCCCCAAAAGAGACTTGATTTATTAATACTCATGAGAAACCTCCTTCTGGCTTCCATAGTACAGTATACGCTATCAGAAGCAAAATGCCTCATGTATAAGAAGGGGGTTTACCTGTCCAAATGGACAGGTTACGCCTCGATCTTTCTAAAACTCCATACTGCCAGTACGAAGAAAAAGATCGTATACGCAGACAACATCCCAACTGCCATCCATACGGATTCCAAGCCCAGGCCGCGGATCAGGATATTCTGCAAACCATTCATCGCCCAGGCCGAGGGCATGGCTTTTCCAATCGCCGCGAACGCACCGCCTGTCGTTTCCAGTGGGAACCAGGTGCCGCCCAACGCCGAGAACAGGAACATGGCGATCATGGCATATAGAATCACTTGTTGTTCTTCTCTGGCGATCACACCGATCAACAATCCCATGGATGCGACCCACGATCCCAACGTCACCGACACCAACAACACGGCCAGCGGTTCACGCAAATAATCCACTTTCAACACCCATTGACCAAAGACCACCAGCATGGCGGTCTGCAAGAACGTGATCGTGAACATCGCCAGTATGTGTCCCGCCACGATCTCCCACGGCTTCATGTTGGTTGTGATCAATCGTTGCAATGTGCGTGATTTTTTCTCCTGCACCAGGATTTGCGCCGAAGTCACCAGGCCGAAGATCGCAAACTGCACCAGGATACCCGGCGATGATTGGTTGTAAGGATTGCCGCCGGTCCAGTCGGATGATGTTTGAGCGACTGCCTGTTCGATTTTGACCAAGGACACCTTAGAGGCTTCCGTCCATTTGCTCCAGGCAAAATCAAACGCGGCACTTTGTTCAGCGGACGGATTCGACGCGCCGACGATATCTGCCGTTTCGCGGCTGATCTCCACCGCGCTCATCAATTGGGATACCGGGACTCGCAGCAACTGATAGAGGGACTGCCCATCTGCAGAGGTTAAATCGGCGATCAACTTCAATTGCGCTTCCTTCCCCGCCGAGGCCTGCTCGCTAAACCCAACAGGAATGACCAACACCCCCGCGGCATCGCCTTTATACAAGGTGTTCATCGCCTCAGGTTCATTCATAACTTCGACGCGCATCGAGCCGGATGTCTCCAGTCGCGTGAGCAGCGCCTGGTTCAGAACAGCCTCCGGTGCAGGATTCACCACTGCCAACGGAATACGGTTGTCCGCGTTTGGGTTCTTTCCTGCGTTGCGATAGGCAAATCCCATAAAGAACGTGAACACAATCGGCATCGCCACCAGGAACAACAACGACCGTTTGTCACGAAACATTTGGGATAAATCTTTGAGGGCTAAATCAAGAATTCTCATAATTTGTTCTCCGTAGGGCGAGGTCTTCTCGCCCCAGGGCGGGAGAACCCCGCCCCTACGATTTATGCAAACCGCTTCCTAAACATCATCGAGCCGATGGCGAACATCACAGCGCCCATCGTGACCATCACCACGAACGGGATGAGCAGGTCACTCGCGGATTGTCCGTCCATCACCATCTTCCAGGATTTCAGCACCCAGCCTTGTGGCGTGAAGTTGGCGATCACATCCATCGCAGGAGGCATGGCATTCGGTATATTTGCGGTGAACAAACCTCCGAGCATACCCAGCGCAGTCAACCCGCCGCCAAGGACGGGTCCACCTTGGCGTGAGTTCTTCACGAATGCAATGAGCAACACACCCAAGCCCGTTGCCGCAACAACCTGACCTGTCAAAGCCAGCGCGGCTTCAATGGGTTCACCCCAATTAATTCCGAAGGCGTAGTGCCCAGCGACCATCAATACCAATCCCTGCAAGATGACCGTTATGAATACTGCCACGAACTTGCCAGTAAGAATGGATGTGCGATTTGTTGGTGTGGTGAATAAACGTGCCAGCGTTCCTTCTTCATCTTCTCTAAGAATAGACATCATCGAATACGCACCTGTGAAAAAGGCAAAGAAGATCATTTGCCCAGCCATCACCAATCCCATCACCTTTTGAACAGGATTTGTTGTTACCGTCTCGCCTGCTGATGGCGCGACGACTACAAACGCGGCTTTTTCAGGATGATGGAAAAGATTGCGCTGAAAGTCGGCGTACCAATTTCCGAAGCGCTGAATCCATGTTGGGTACTGCGCAGGATCAGGTTCAATGCCATTGGCTTGGGCACGTTCCACGATCGTTTGAAGAGCAATCCCACCAGCCGAGACTCCGTCCACCATCATCGTGACCATATTCTGAACAACGGCAGGACCAACCGACAATGTCGGATCGTTGATGATCAACACCTGCACATCCTGTTCCCCGCTGAGATAACTTTTTGTGAAATCTTGCGGAACAACAACCGCGATGCCAATTTCCTGTTTATCCAGCGCGGCGCGTGCGGAAGCTTCATCAGGATAATCAGAGGCAGTGATCCATGATTTCACACTGTCATCAAAAAACATGGAACGGATGTTGTCGCCGAGTGGTGCCTCGAGGGGGGATCAGCAGGTAAAACATCCAAATTGACGAAGCCCACGTTAATGGTGGGCATGCTCGGGCTGTCGCTTGAAGTGCCGCCGAAGGCAAAGTAGATCAATCCGGTGAGCATCATTGGTGCGACGAGCATCATGCCGATAGCGAACGCGCTGCGGAAGGAGCGCGTCAAATCCTTGAAGGCAATGTTGAGAATTTTCATATCAGTCCCTCAACGCACGCCCGGTGAGATGCAGGAAGACCGTTTCGAGATTGGGTTCCTGAATATCCACAGAGGTGATACGCACATCGACTTTCGAGGCAGCCTCGAACAGACGCGGCAACACACGATTGGAGTCATCCACCAAGGCTGTGACCTTACCATCAGTTGCATCGATTTTCGAAACACCATCGGTTTTTTGCCAGGCCGGCAGAACTTTCCCGGCTTCGGAGTTGAACGTGACATCGATGCGCGTCTGCTCACCGACCATTTTGATCAGTTCATCATGCGTACCATAGGCAATAATCTTGCCTTTGTCCATGATGGCAATGTGGCGCGAAAGCTCGGCGGCTTCTTCCATGTAATGAGTCGTGTAGAGCACAGTCATGCCCTGCTGATTGAGTTCCTTCACATTCTCGAGAATATGACGGCGGCTTTGGGGGTCGATGCCCACAGTCGGCTCATCCATGATGACAACATCGGGCTTGTGCAACAGCGCCGCGCCAATGTTGACCCGCCGCTTCATCCCACCCGAAAACTTGCCAACGTGATCCTTTTGCCTGTCAGCCAGCCCGATGATCTCCACCACTTCGTCCACGCGTGACTTCAACGCCGCGCCGCGCAAACCATACATCTTGCCCCAAAAAACCAAATTCTCGCGCGCCGAAAGATCGGGATAAAGTGCAATATCCTGCGGCACCACGCCGAGACTCTTTTTCGCGGCTTCAGGCTCGCGGATCACGGAATGTCCCATAATGCAGGCATCCCCATCGGTCGGCGCCAGCAAACCCGAGAGCATGGAAATGGTTGTACTTTTGCCAGCTCCGTTCGGCCCCAACAAACTGAGCACTTCGCCTGCTGCCGCGCAGAAACTTGCATCCTGCACGGCTTGAAAATCGCCGAATGATTTTTTCAGATGCTCAACTTCAATGGCGTTCATCATGCCTCCTTTTGTAAGCCAGCGATCCCCAGCGCTGCGACCCCCACCGCCAACAAGGTGGTCACACCGGTCAGCGAAAGCGGGTTGACGATATTCATGACAATGATGGCGATGCCCATCGCCACCGCGATGCCGTTGCAAATTGTTGTGAGCAGGTTCTTATTCATGGTCTTCTCCTTTTTCTTGATTCAAATTAGGCAGGTATTCAACAGAGACCAGCGCCAGGCCGAGATCGCGGATCCGACATAACATTCCAAAAAGCGCGGCCTGGTCAGAGACGATACCGGTGATAACTGTAACGGTCAGACCGTTTTCATATGCAACAGTTTGCTCGTAGCTGGTCATGAAGTCTGACCACCCATTGCCAACGCGGCCTGAAACGCGAATACTGTAGGCAGTAGGTTCAGTAACACTCAAAGATTGCTTCATCATTACTCATTTTCCGTTTGTTCCAGACTGTTTATATCGCGCCTTATGGATTCCCCGCATCCTACGATTGGATTAATCGACCGGATTAATTCCGGAAAATAAAAATTCCCGGCATTTTTCGCCGGGACCTGGTGGGATTAATGTTATTCGATCAGATCGAGTTCCTTCGCCTTGTTCACCGCCTGCACACGATTATGAACATTCAGCTTCATGAAGATGTTTTGGGAGTGAGCTTTGAGCGTATTAGGCGACAAATATAGACGACGGGCGATTTCCGGATTGGATAACCCTTCCGCGATATAGTTCAGCACCTCCAGTTCGCGTTCCGACAACGGCTCGACCAACCCCTCAGCCTGATGCGGTATTCGAGCGGGCGTCTCAAACGTTGCAAGCAATTTGCCGAGGTATGCACCCAGGCGTTGGTCAGCCTCCCATTTGGTTGCTGCGCTTCTCAACACCTTCTGCATTGGCTCACCTTCCTCGACGAACAGGCGAACGTAACCCTGCGGCTCGGCAAACTCCAGTACAAGTCGAAGTTCATCGAGGGCCTCAGCCTGCCGACGATTCAGATCGAGCAAAACCACGCGCAAACACATGGCTTCCAGCCAGTGTCGATTTCGCCCGGCCTGCCTGGCATCGCCAATGATACGTACGAGAAGCTTTTCGGCTTTTTTGGCCTCACCCAGAGCAATCCAAATGCGACAACGCACAAGCGCGTCCCGCTCCCAGGCCAGTAGGTAATCGCGCGGTCGTTCAGGTTCAAAATCATCCGCCCAACGCGCTGCTGCAGGCAAATCCCCGCTCCAGAGATTCAGCAATGCCCTGAACGATTCAACACTGGCCTGTACAACGCCCAGGTTCTCAACGGTATTGGCACGTAATTCAGCAAGATCATCGAAGGCAGCCTGCCAGTTTTGTTGAACGGCATGGAGCCGTGCCAGTCCCAAATAACCCGGCAATAAACATTCCCAACTGCTCCACAGTCGACCTCGTTCAACTCCGGCCTGGAAATGCTTCACGGCTGTTTTGAGATCGTTCCACTCATAAGCCAGGCTCCCCAGTCCAACGCGCGATAGGGCAAAGAAAACCGAGGCCTGCAGAGTCTCGAGTGAAAAATCCTGTGCCGTATGGAAGGTTCTATAAGCTTCGCGCAGATTCCCCTAAATCATCTGGACTTCGCCCAAGTGTCCCAGAGCCAGTGCAACGATATGTAGGTTCTGCGCGCGCCTGCCCTCGGACACACTTTCAGCAAAATCCTCAGCGGCCAGGCTAATGTCGCCATGCAACTTCCGGGCCAGGCCAAGAATGAAAACCATCGGTCCGCGCAACTGTGAGGGAGGATTAAAAGCAAATGGTTCACGATCGCGTTCCGGAACCAGAACAGGCAGGACTTTCTCAACGAGACGGAAGGTACGATCAATCTCGAAGCGGTCCACAGCGATCCGGGCACGTACGACGCTCATTTCGATCAAGGCAGCCCTGAGGTGCGGATCAAGATGCGGATCATCCTGTTGGCCGATTAAGTCGTCAAGCCGCTTTCCAGCCTGGTTTTCAATCTGATGGATAAATTCCTCCGCCTTTTGCGGATGTCCAGTGGCATGAGCCGCCCATGCCAGCATACAACCCAACGTGTAATTCCCTGCAATTTGTTCAGCCGGTAAACGCGCTCCCAAATTCAACAATGTATTCAGTTCATTGCCAATGAAGAACTTGTTGCCGGTGGAGATGATCAGTTTTGCCGCGAGTTGGTAATCAGAAAGATTGAGTGCATATTGAATGGCCAGATTGAAATAACCATTGGTATGAAACCAATCCACCGCCCTGCGCTGCAAAGCCTTTACTGCCTCTTCGCCATCGACCTGGGTCAAGCGTCGTTGCAAAAGTTCAGCAAATAAATGGTGATAGCGAAACCACTCCCGCCGATTGTCGAGCGGAAGGATGAAAAGATTGGCACGCTCGAGAGCATTGACCATCGCCCGGCTATCCTGACGATTGGTAACGAAATCGCAGAGCGGAGCATTGAGGCGGTCAAGGATGGATGTTTCAAGCAGGAAGCGCTGAAAATCCAGCGGCTGACGTTGGAGCACCTCTTCAATTAAATAATCAGCAATATAACGATCATCTCCACTGAAAGCCCTCACAAAAACGTGCCGGTCGGATTCATCTTGAAGGGAAAGAGCCGCCATTTGCAAGCCAGCAATCCAGCCCTCTGTGCGATTGCTCAAGGCAGCCACATCTTCATCGGCCAGGTCAAGCTGCATGATCTGGTTGAGAAAGAAAAGCGTTTCCTCAGGCGTGAAGCGCAAATCTGCCGCACGAAGTTCATTGATCTGCCCGCGCCCGCGTCGCCGGGCCAGGTTCAGCGGCGGGTCGGATCGGGTGGTGAGCACCACATGCAGGCCCTGTGGCAGATTGTCGAGCAAGAAGTTAACGCCAATATAGATCTCTTCGTTTTCAAGAATATGATAATCTTCCAATACCAGTGTCAACTCCAAGCCAAGATTTCACAACATCATTAATAAGGCCCGTGATGATCTGCTGGATGGCAGGTGGCTGCATTGAGAATAGAGCTGGGCGCAAACTTTCACCCAGCCGATCGTCAACAGATTGGAGCGCCGCATCCACATAGCGCCAGAATCGTATCGGGTCGTTATCGCCTTCATCCAGCGCAAGCCAGGCCACGGGGTGTCCATTATTTCTTAACCAGTCGCCGATCAGCGTCGTTTTCCCAAACCCTGCCGGAGTCGAGATCAGCGTGAATGGTATCCCTGCCTGTAGGCCAGCATTCAATTTATCAAGCAGACGTTGGCGCCGAATCTGATGAGGGCGAGCCGGCGGTGCAAATAATTTTGTCCTAAGCAATCCTTCAGACATGCAGAATTTGCTCCAATCAGATGAGATCATTATCATTTTAGGCTGAAACGTAGCCGCCTGCAACTATCGACCATCCCTTGTCCGGGTTACATTATTCATAACAATGCCATGAATCTCAACCTCTCCCTCGCAATCGCCGCACAAAAGGGATTCTTGAAGGGTCAACGACCTAACAATAGCGATAGTAAGGAATTCACCCAAAAGTCCTCTCCCCCCTGTTTACTTAGTACCATAGCCCCATACCTAATCGTTTCAAAGCGGGTTATGGTCACCCTCAATAATATCCCCGGTCTCGACAACGCAGTCATGGACTTCCCACTGGATTGGCATATATCACTTCACTTGTTGTCGAGACGAAAGGAATCTAATGCTTGCCTTGTTACTTAGCATCGTTACCTTGTTGTTCAGTTGGACAGTTGCCTACCTGTTTGCCGTGCCTACCGCCTATCTGGTCCACTCAACGGGCTTGATCAACGTCCCGGTTCTACGGGTATTCCGGCCGGTTGCAGGAAAAGTTCCAGCTAGAAATCTGCGAAAGTTTTTCTTTTCGATGATCCTGGTAGGCATTGCCCTGCTACTGTCCATGCTGCTCGACACCCAACCAACCTCAAAACTATTAAAGACCTTTATTCAGGGCTTTATCAGTTTCACACTAACCAAAACCTTGATCAACGCAGTGTTCTTCAATCTTAGAGTTACCCTGGGTATCTTTATTATCTTTCAAGCCATCGTGTTCACCAACGAGTTTTTTCCGCGCCTTGACACACTTGTGCAGGGCTGGCGTGAGACCCGCTTTCATGTGATTAAATTCAAAAGCATGGAACTGGTCACTCCGAACCAAATCACCGATTTTCTCCTTTCGTTAACCCGCTACATCCAAAATGGCCTGACGCTGATCCTGCTGCTCACAGGCCTCACCTACACGTTATCGTTTTTTCCCAGCACCCAGGGTATTGCCATTAGCATTATTGAGAAATCAGCCGAAATTTTGTACGGCTTTAGTTCGACCGTGCTGAGCTTTTTGCCCAATCTGATCGCTCTGGTATTCATCACCCTGATGACCCGCTACACACTAAAGCTTCTACACTTTTTTTACGAGGGTGTACAAAATAATAAAATCAAAATCTTCGGACTTCACAAGGACCTGGCAGAGCCCACATATCAGCTGTTACGCTTTTTTGCGATCGCGTTGGCTTTGGTAACAGCTTATCCCTATCTACCCGGCTCCAACTCACCTGTGTTTCGCGGCATTACCATCTTCGCTGGATTCCTACTTTCCCTGGGCTCAACCGCGCTTGTCGCCAATATTGTATCTGGCGTGGTTTTGACCTATACACGCGGATTGAGGATTGGCGACCGGGTCAAGATCGCTTCTACGACAGGTGATGTGGTAGAACGCACGATGCTTGTAACCCGTGTCCGAACCATTAAAAATGTGGTCATCAGTATTCCCAACAGCATGGTACTAAATAATGAGATCGTTAATTACAGTGCAGTTTCATCAAGGGATGGCCTGATCCTGCATACCACGGTAACGATTGGTTACGACGTTCCATGGCGTGAAGTGTATCGCCTGCTGACTGAGGCGGCTCTTGCCACACCCTACATTCAACATTCACCGGAACCATTTGTTTTACAAACCTCGCTGGATGATTATTATGTGAGCTACGAACTCAACGCATATACCGTCAACCCAAAGCGCATGGCTGTCATCTATTCCGAACTGCATCAAAACATTCAGGATCACTTCAACTCAGCAGGCGTGGAAATCATGTCACCCGCCTACACAGCTTATCGGGAGGGAAATGAAAGTACCATCGCGACGCTTGGTCACAATTTGTAATCTGATCGAGAACATACTCTCTCAGCTTACATAATTGTAAGATCACAGGGGATTGGAATAGTATTGTATTTTTTCGGATAGAATTTCACTGGAAAAGATATAAAAACACATGCTGCAACGGTAGGGAATCCCCCCATGTGCATAGCGAAGCAGGGGCAGGAAAATGCACCAATAAGGGCAGCTTCGCCAACTTTGAGGCGTCGGATGCGTAAATTGCATATCATGTGAGGCTTTCATGGATCATCAACAACTCTCCCCTTCAGTCGATCACTTCAGAGGTGGGCCTCTTAGAATTGCTGGGCTTTATTTGTTGATCGGCAGTTTATGGATTCTGTTCTCCGACAAAATAGCTGCCAGGATTACGAACGATCCGAATATGCTGACCGTAATCAGCCTTTACAAAGGCTGGGGATATGTTCTCGTTACGGCCATACTCTTATATTGGTTGATCCTTAGTGAAACTTCAGCGACGCGCAGAAGCGAACAACAGCTCCGCTTGATTACAAATGCCCTGCCTGTATTGATCTCCTATGTGGATGCAAGCAGGCATTATCAATTCGCCAATCAAGCCTATGAAGAATGGTTTGGGCGCAGGCCGCTGGGAAACCATCTTGAAGAAGTGTTGGGAACATCCACGTACAGGAAAATATCAGGAAATGTAGACAAAGTTTTGGCGGGAAGGCTGGTGAATTATGAAACAGAAATACCTTATAAAGACGGTGGAGCACGCTTTGTCAACGCCACATACGTGCCTGATTTTGGAAATGACGGGAAAGTACAAGGTTTCTTTGTGCTAGCACTAGATATCACTGCTCAGAAGGGAGTCGCTGAGGAACTGCGTCTATGGGCAGATGCTTTTGAGGGCTGCGCACATGGGATTGCAATCACCAACCCGGATACAAACCGCGTTGTAGTCTGCAACCCGGCTTTTGCAAGAATGCACAAATGTCGGCCGGAAGAAATGGTAGGCTTAGCTATACTAAACGTCTACTCACCCTCATATCAAGCGCAAGTGAGAAGCTATCTGGAGAAAGCAGACCAGATCGGACACGTTCGCTTTGAAGCTGAGATGACCCGTAAGGATGATTCCTCTTTTCCCGTTCAAATGGATGTGGTGAGCGTGCTCGGCCAGGATGGAGAATTACTATACCGGGTGGCGACCGCCCAGGATATCACGGAACGCAAACAGGCAGAAGGAAAATCCAATCAGCAAGCGAATTTGCTGGCTCAGATCAATGATGCGGTACTTATCCTGGACGAAAGTTTCGTCATCACCTCCTGGAATGAGGGTGCCGAAAAAATCTACGGTTGGAACGCAGAAGAAGCCCTTGGAAAAACTGGTGAGCATCTTCTGCAAACTGAGTTTTTCAGCACGACCCGCGCCGAGGCCGTAAAGGAATTGCAGGAGAGTGAAAAATTTTCGGCGGAAATCAGCCAATTGTGCAAAGATGGAACCCGCGTCGATATCGAAACACGTACGGTTGTCATGCATGATGAAAAAGGGAACACTATTGGCTATGCCAGTGTCAACCGCGATATCACGGAACGAAAGCAAGCCGAACAGACCATTCGTCTCAAGGATGAGTTACTCCGCCTGACCAGCGAAATGGCAAAGGTGGGCGGTTGGGAATTCGACACAAAAACGCTCAAGGGAACCTGGACAGATGAAGTTGCCCGGATTCATGACCTTGATCCTGCTGACGAGACGAACGTTGAAATCGGCCTTAGTTTTTATGTTGATGAATCGCAGGCAAAAATTGAACAGGCCGTAACGGAAGCCATCGAACTTGGCATTCCATACGATTTAGAGTTGGAAATGGTGAGCGCCAGGAATGTCCACAAATGGATAAGAACAATTGCTTTGCCAATCATCGAAGAAGGAAAAGTTACCAAGGTACAGGGTATCTTTCAAGATATCACTGAACGCAAGAAAACAGAAAAAGAATTGCAGGAAGCCCGTGATGAATTGGAATTTAAGGTTCAAGAACGGACCGCGGCGCTTTCACAGACGAATGCCTGGCTCCAGGCGCTCATGGATTACATGCCGGATCATATTTACTTCAAAGATACTCAATCCCGTTTTATCAGAACCAGTAGATCTCAGGCAAGTATGCTGGGACTTGGCGATCCTGCTGAAGCAGCTGGCAAAACCGATTTTGATTTTTTTCCTCATGCCGCGCGTTCCTACGCCGAAGAACAGGAAATCATAAAGTCAGGTCAACCGCTGGTGGATCTGGAAGAACATGTCGTCTGGCCGGACGGACGGGAGACCTGGGTCTCCACGACGAAAGTACCTCTTCCAGACGCGGAGGGAAAGATCATCGGTCTTTTTGGCATTTCACGCGATATCACGGAACGCAAACTTGCAGAAGAGTCTATCCGACAACTCAATGCGAACCTGGAAAAACAAGCCGGGCATTTGCAGACCGCGGTCAGGGAACTCGAAGCCTTCTCCTACTCCGTTTCACATGATCTGCGCGCGCCCTTGCGCGCCATCGATGGATTCACGCGTATCCTCGTGGAGGATTACGAGGCCTTACTGGATGATGAAGGCAAACGTGTCTGCGGCGTTATCAGTCGCGAAGCTCAGCGCATGGGACAGTTGATCGATGACCTGCTTTCATTCTCCCGACTCAGCCGCAAGGAAATGCGTGACTCCACAATCGACATGCATTCGCTGGTCGAGGCGGTTTATAACGAATTGATCGTGGACAAAGAAAGGGAGCGAGTGGAGTTTCAACTTGGAAACCTTCCCTCGGCAACGGGAGATACGGCATTGATCCGTCAGGTATGGGTCAATCTGCTTTCCAACGCGGTCAAGTTCAGTTCCAAAAAGGAACGCGCCGTCATCGAAGTGGGAAATACAGAAGGTGAGCACGAATCCATTTATTACGTGCGCGACAATGGCACCGGCTTCGATATGGGATATGCCAACAAGTTATTTGGCGTCTTCCAACGCCTGCACAGCGAAAAAGAATTCGAAGGGACCGGCGTGGGATTGGCAATTGTGCAGCGCGTGATCCATCGGCATGGTGGACGCGTCTGGGCAGAGGGTGAAGTGGAAAAAGGTGCAACTTTCTATTTTGCCATTCCCCGAAAGGAAAAACAGCATGAGTGATATGGCCATTGTGGAAGTTTTGCTGGTGGAAGATAACCCACGGGACGCAGAGCTAACAATTCGTGCACTCAAAAGACATAATCTCGCTAATCAACTTTATCATGTGGAGGATGGCGCCGAGGCCCTGGACTTCCTGTTTGGACGAGGGAAATATGAAGGACGTCGCAACGCGGTTTCACCGAAGGTGGTCCTGCTGGATTTGAAACTGCCCAAAGTGGACGGGCTGGAAGTCTTACGCACCATGAAGAATGACGAACACTTGCGGACAATCCCTGTTGTTGTGGTGACCTCCTCAGCCGAAGATCCGGATATGAAAGCCGCCTACGATCTGGGCGTCAACAGCTATGTGATCAAGCCTGTGCAATTCGATGGCTTTATCGAGGCAATGACGAAAGTAGGCATTTACTGGCTGCTGGTGAATCATCCTCCAGTATAAATAAGAAGGAATTCTTTATTCTGCCTGTACAGAATAATGACGCAAAGACTTAGAGGAATACAAAATATGAGTAAGCCCACACACATTCTTATGGTGGAAGACTTAATAACCGACGCTGAATTGGCCGAGCATGAAATCCGCAAGGCAGTGAAAGATTGTGAATTTCGGATCGTGGAAACACGCGAAGATTATCTGGACGCGTTGGAGAACTTTCGGCCTGATCTCATTCTCTCTGATTATCACCTGCCAAGTTTTGATGGAATGACCGCACTGGAACTGGCGCTCAAACACACGCCGTTGACGCCATTGATCATTTGGACCGGTTCATTGAGTGAAGATGTGGCTGTGAGTTGTATGAAAGCCGGTGCGAACAATTACGTGCTGAAGAATAACATCAAGCGTCTGGTACCCGCTATCCTTCACGCCCTGGACGAGAGACATTTATTATTGGAACGAAAGCAGGCAGAAGAGGCGCTGCAAAATAATGAGAAACGCTTCCGTGCATTAATTGAAAATGGTCTGGATAGCATCTCGCTCCTGGCGGCTGATGGCGCCTTATTGTGGGAAAGTCCGGCCGCCTACCGGATTCTCGATTACGAACATAACCAATTCCTGGGGCATGATATTTTTGAGCTAGTACACCCCGATGATATGGAGTGGGTCAGCAACCTGTTTGTGAAACTCGTGCAGGATCCGGAGGGCCAACAACATGGCGTATTCCGACTGCGTCATTCGAATGGCAAATGGCGGTGGGTCGAGGCGATTGCCAGTAATATGTTGGACGATCCAAACGTTTCGGCCATCGTCGTCAACTACCGCGACATAACCGAGCGTAAACAGGCAGAAGAGGCGTTGCGCGAGAGCGAGAAGCGTTTGGTTCTGGCGCTATCCGCGGCCCAGATGGGCGTCTGGGAATGGGATCTGCAAACGAATGACATTTCATGGTCGCCAGAGTTTTTCGAGATCGAAGGTATAAATCAAAATGCATCGGGTGGAACCTTCGCATCCCCGACCAGTTTGATCCATCCTGCTGATATCGATCGCATAAAAACCTCTGCGCAAAAAGCCCTATCTGAAAAAACGTTATTCGCGGAGGAGTTTCGCATTATTCGGCCGGATGGGAAAGTACGCTGGCTTTCGAACCTCGGGCAGGCCGAATACGATCCCAGTGGGAAACATTTATTGCTGATTGGGACAGTGCAGGATGTTACCGAACGCAAACAAGCCGAGATGGAACGTCAGGTACTTCTGGAAATCATGCAGGGGTTGGCTAACACAACTGACCTGCAGGAACTCCTCGAACTTGTTCATGCTTCAATTTCCAGAATGATCCTGGCAGAGGATTTCTTTGTCGTCTTTTACAACCCAAAAACCGGGTTGTTTGAAGACATCTATTCTGTCGATTCTCATGGCCCGCCTCAACCGCCAACCAAACTAGAGAAAAGTATTACATCTTATGTCTTCCGATCTGCCCAGCCACTCCTGTTGACAAGGTCACGCCGCGAAGAATTGGTTGAGCAGGGAGAGATCGAATTGTTCGGCACGAATCCAAAATCCTGGTTGGGAGCCCCTCTGAAAACATCGGATAGGACGATCGGGGTGATGGCAATGCAGGATTATGAGCATCCAAATCGCTACTCGGAGCACGATCGGAATTTTCTGGCATCCATTGCCACCCAGGTTGCCCTGGCCATTGAACACCGGGAGGCAGGCACCGCTCTGCGCGAGAGCGAAAAACGATATCGGGTCCTATTCGAAGATATGCCCATTGCCATTTGGGAGGAGGATTTCTCACAAGTCAAAAAGTATCTCAATTCCTTAAGACGACAAGGTGTCACGGACTTTCGCGAGTACTTTGCCTCCCATCCTGAAATCGCGATTCAATGTGGGAATATGGTCAAGGTTTTGGATGTAAACAACGCAGCCGTGGAAATGTTTCAGGCAAATAGTAAGGAAGAACTGATCAGAATCGCAAATGGAGAACCAAGCAAAGGAGAACAAGAAAACAATCTTGACGACCTGATCATGATTGCGGATGGAGAGCTCAGCCATAGTTGGGAAGGGAGCGATGAAACCTGTACAGGCGATCCAATGGAAATAAATCTGAGCTGGTCAGTTGCCCCTGGTTATGAGAATGATTATTCCAGAGTCATCGTCACGACCAATGATATTACCCAGCGGAAGAAAAGTGAAGCGTCGCTCAAATTATTCCGAACCTTGATCGACCGCTCGAACGACGCGATCGAAGTGTTCGATCCAGAAACATTTCGTTTCATTGATATAAATGAAAAAGCCTGCCAGGATCTGGGATATAGCCGGGAAGAACTTCTGTCTCTGACCATATTCGATATTGATCCCACCTTCGAGTTTTCATCATCGCCTGAGTTTATCCAAGCGCTGCAAGAATCCGGCTTTGTGATTATGGAGAGTCTCCACCAACGGAAAGACGGCTCAACATTTCCGGTGGAACTCAACATGAAATATACCCAGCTTGATATGGCTTATGTCGTAGCCATCAGCCGTGATATCACCGAGCGCAAGAAAACCGAAATGGCCCTGTTGGAAAGCAATCTCCAGTTCCGCACATTGTTCGAGGCCTCTCCAGAGGCAATCATGCTGATCGATCCTCATGACAATTGGCCTGTCCTGGATTGCAACACCGCGGCATGTCACATGAACGGCTTTACACGCGAGGAACTGATCGGACAATCCATTGACATACTCAACCTAACGCCAGTGCAACCAGGTGAACGCATAGATTACATGGAAAGAATTCACCAGGCAGGGGTTCTGCGCTATGAGACTTCCTATCGCCATAAAAATGGGGCTGTCTTTCCTGTCGAAGTCTCAACCTGTCTGATTACACTGGGAGGACGCCAGGTGGTCCTGGGAATCGATCGCGATATCACCGAGCGCAAACGAGCAGAGCAGGCCCTGCGCGAATCAGAAGCACTTTACAGGCAGGCCATTGAGGTCGCAGGCGCTGTTCCTTATTATGAATCGTATTATGGGGATGGCAATTTGATCAAATATGAATTCATCGGCGAGGGCATCCGACAGATCACTGGTTATGGACCCGAGGAATTCAATGCAAAAATATGGGATTCACTAGTGGAAGATGTAAATCTCGTTGAAGAACTGGATGGATACTCTCTGACAGAGGGTATCCAACGTGTCCGTTCAGGTAAAAACCCGATCTGGAAATGCGAGCATCGTCTTCGTGATCGGTATGGGAAAATCCACTGGGTTTTCGAAGCAGCTGTGGAGTTGCGCGATGAACAGGGAGTTCTCACGCGGCTCCATTGGCACCTATCAGGATATCACCGAACGGAAACGGGTGGAATTGGAGCTACGCGCTTCGGAAGAACGTTTCGTTCAACTTGCAAACAACATCCAGGAAGCGTTCTGGATCACAGATGCAGAGAGCGGTCAGGAAATCTACATGAGTCCTGCTGCGGAGACGATCTGGGGTCTTCCAGTTTCCAAATTCTTAAACGAGCCGGATTTTTTCATCAATAGCGTTCTGCCAGAGGATCGCCCGATGGTATTGCAGACGATAGAACAGGAAAGAAAAGGCGGGAAGTCAGAAATAGAATATCGCATCTCACGACCCGATGGGGCTGTGCGCTGGATTTGGGACCGCGCCTTTCCGATCTCTGATGAGTTTGGAAGAGTAAAAAGAATCGCCGGTATCTCCGCTGACATCACCGAACGCAAACAGGCGGAGGATAAACTGCGCGACAGTGAGACGCGTTTCGCGGGCATCGTCAATTCCGCGTTGGATGCCATCATCAGTGTGAACGAGGAACAGCAGATTGTGTTGTTTAATGCGGCTGCTGAACTCATGTTTGGATGCCGGGCTACGGACGCCATTGGGCAACCACTGGGCTGCTTCGTCCCGGACCGGTACCGGACTGAGCATCAGGAACATATCATCAACTTTGGGCTGACTGGTATGACCAGCCGCAGTATGGGAAAACCAGGAATCTTGAAGGCGTTGCGCGCCGATGGAGAGGAATTCCCGATCGAAGCCTCCATATCACGCATAGAAGCGGCTGGTCAGCATCTTTATACCGTTGTTCTACGTGATATCACTGAACGCAGGCAGGCAGAAGCCCAACTCCGCCAGCTGTCGCGCGGGGTCGAACAGAGCACATCGAGCATTATTATCACTGATCTGACGGGGAACATCGAATATGTCAATCCAAAATTTACAGAGACTTCGGGTTATTCATCCACTGAGGTGATTGGTCAGAATCCGCGTATATTAAAATCCGGCTTCACTTCCAGGGAAGATTATCAACAATTATGGAAAACGATCCTGTCTGGAGAGGAATGGCATGGAGAATTATTGAACAGGAAAAAGAATGGCGAGTTGTTTTGGGAGGATGCAAGCATCTCCCCCATTCTCAATGAAGCTGGAGAAATAACGGACTTCATTGCTGTCAAAGACGATATCACCCAGCGCAAGCAAAATGAAATTGAGACCCGCCGCCATCTGGCGGAACTGGAGGCTCTGTATGAAAATGGCCTGGCAGTTGGTCGCCTGCTGCAGCCACGCGAAATCGGCGAGCGTGTTATCAGTACTTTTTCGCATTATCTGCCCTGGCATCATGTGACCATCCGGCTCAGGCATGAAGAAAGCGACGAACTGGAACTCATCGCTTTTGCTGTGCCCTCTATGAAAGAGGCAGAGAAAGCCGCGGTGGAACAACGTTATGTTTCGGGCATTAAAAAAGTGGGCCAGGGCATGAGCGGTTGGGTGGTTCAAACCGGGGAACCGATGCGCACGGGAAATGTCAATCTGCATCCACAATATGTTGATCTGGATGAGGGCATCCAATCGGGTCTGTACATGCCGCTTAAGATAGGCGAACGGATAATCGGCGTGATCAGCGTTGAGAGTGAAATTGCCGATGCCTTTACAGAACAGGACGAACGACTCCTGGCGACATTTGCCAATCAGACAGCCATTGCTCTTGAAAATGCCCGGCTGTATCAATCCATCCAACAGGAATTAACGGAGCGGAAACGCATCGAGAACGCGCTACGTACGAGTGAAACCCATTACCGGGAACTGGCAGATAGCATAACCGATATCTTCTTCGAACTGGATCAAAACCTGCACTACACCTATTGGAATCGCGCCTCTGAAAGACTGACCGGCGCGTCAACAAAAGATGTGCTTGGCAAATCCATGCGGGAAGTGTTTGGTGATACCGAGGAACAAACCCGGATTGAAAAGATTTATGAAGATGTTCTGCAAACCAGTCAACCCAAAACCTTCGAAACGACCCTGACATTAATCGATCAGCAGCGCGCCTTCGAGATCAATGCCTATCCATCCATGCGCGGCGTATCAGTGGTGGCGAAAGATGTAACAGACCGTAAAAAATCTGAGACCATTATACAAAAGCGTTTTGAATTGATGGAATATTCCGCGCATCATACCTTGAGTGAAGTGATGCAACAAATAGTGGATGAAGTAAGCAAATTGACCGGAAGCATGATTGGCTTCTTCCACTTTGTAAATCAGGATCAGATCAATCTGGGTATGCAGACATGGTCTACCAATGCATTGAAATTGTTCAACGTTCCTACCAGAGAGGGAACGCATCTTCCGCTGGATCGGGCCGGGGTGTGGGCAGAAGCGGCCCGTCAGCGACACCCACAAATCCACAACGATTACGGCTTCCTGATGGATAAGAAGGATTTACCCCAGGGTCATGTCCAGATTGTGCGCGAGATGGTCATCCCGATCATCCGCAATGAAAAGATCGTAGGCGTGATGGGCATTGGCAACAAGCCTCAGGATTACACCCACCAGGATCTCGAAATTGCCGAACGTTTAGCGGACTATGCCTGGGACATCACCGAACGCAAACAAATGGAGGACGCGCTGGCTGAGGAGCGTAATCAACTGGCCCAGCGTGTGGATGAACGCACTGCTGATCTTATCCGTGCCAACTCAAACCTGGCGCGCGCCCTGCGTGTGAAGGATGAATTCCTGGCCAATATGAGCCATGAACTGCGCACGCCGCTTAATGCCATTTTGGGACTTTCGGAAAGTCTCGCCGAGCAGATCGCTGGGCCGCTCAACGATAAGCAATACAAATACATCACGACCATCAGCGAGAGCGGACATCACCTATTATCGTTGATCAACGATATTCTTGATCTTGCCAAGATCGAGGCCGGTCAGATTACGCTGGACATCAACAAGGTGGATATCCAATCTGTCTGCCAAACCAGTCTGCGCATGATCAAACAACTCGCACAGAAAAAGAATCAGGAAGTGATCTTCAAGATCGACGAAGGACTCGGCTTGATGTACGCGGATGAACGCCGATTAAAACAGATGATTGTTAACCTGCTCAGCAACGCGGTCAAGTTCACGCCGGAAGCTGGTCAAATCGGGCTGGAGATTTATGGCAACCCGGAGGAAAATCGGGTCAATATCATCGTTTGGGATACCGGCATCGGGATCAGTGACAACGATCTTCCACGGCTGTTCCAACCTTTCGTCCAATTGGATTCGGGCCTGGCACGTGAGGCCACGGGCACAGGATTGGGATTGGCACTGGTGGCACAGATGGCGCGCCTGCATGGTGGCAGTGTCGAGGCAGCCAGTCATCGCGGCACGGGCAGCCGTTTCACGATCATCCTGCCCTGGGAGCCTGCTTTAGCCACGGATACGGCCACCAGATTGAGAAATACCGGAAAGTTTCGGGCAGTTAAGCTGGATAACCAAAATAAACCAACGATCCTGTTGATCGAAGACACACAAGAAGTGACCATGATGCTCGCGGACTATTTGGAACTGGCAGGGTATAAAATAATTACTGCACAGGACGGCGTCGAAGGCGTTGCCCAGGCCAAACTCTCCCATCCGGACCTGATCCTGATGGATGTGCAAATGCCACGCATGGATGGCCTGGAAGCTACGCGGAAATTGAGAAGTGAACCCGACTTCAAGGATACGCCCATTATCGCCCTCACCGCGCTGGCCATGGCCAGTGACCGCGAACGTTGCCTGGCCGCCGGCATGGACGAGTATATGAGTAAACCCGTTAACCTGAAGGCGCTCACAAAAATGATCGAACTCCTTCTTTTTCCAAACGAAGAACTCAAGCCCTCATGAGCACGATCCTGATTGTGGATGACGATCCAACCGCCCGAGAGACTCTGACGGCCATGCTTGAAGGGGAGGATTATCAACTTGAACTGGCCAGGGATGGCTTTGAGGCCTTACGCATGCTCGAGCAGAACCAACCGGATTTGATCCTGCTGGATGTGATGATGCCCGGTATGGATGGCTTTGAGGTCTGTCGCCGTATCCGTGCCACACCGAAAGTTGCTGAGGTGCCGATCCTCATTCTCACCGCTCTGGATGACCGTGAATCCCTCCTGCATGCCATCGAATCCGGCGCCGACGATTTCCTCACCAAACCAGTTGACCGCTACGAACTGGCGGCCCGCGTCCGCACCATCGCGCGTTTGAATCGTTTCCATATTTTGGTGGAACAACGCGAGAATTTGCGTCAAATGGCAGAACGTCTGGTTGTCGCGCAGGAGGAGGAACGCCAGCGCATCTCACGTGAACTGCACGACGACCTGGGGCAGGCGTTAACCACCCATCTGCTCGGGCTGCACAACTTACAGGACGACCTATCCATTCCCGTGGAAACCATGTTTGAACGGCTTCAGGCCCTGTACGAACAATCCTATGAGATCTTCGTGAAGATTCGCAGGCTGGCCCAGGATCTGCGACCGCCCGTTTTGGATGCGCTTGGGTTAAAATTAGCCATACAAACCTATTGCAGTGAATTTACTCGTCGCACACATTTACCCATCGTCTTTGAAGCTGATCCATCCCTGCCTGTGCTCCCTGACCTCTACAACATCACCCTCTATCGCGTCCTACAGGAGGCCTTGACCAACATCGTCAAACATGCGCAGTCGACGCAGGCCTGGGTCGACTTGAGCCTGGAAGAGGATACCGTTAGCTTAACCATTCAGGACAATGGCCATGGTATACCTGAAACGAAAGAACCGTCCAATGGAATTGGGCTTGCAAGCATGCGTGAACGACTGACCATCGCCGGAGGAAAACTCACTATTAGTTCCACGCCAAAACGCGGCACTATTCTCTCGGCGCAATTTCCACTCTCGAACGATGACACTGCACAAAAAGTCATATGATACGCGTATTGATCGCTGAAGATCATCTCATGGTCAGGGCAGGGATTCGGGCCTTGCTGGAAAAATCCGGAGATATTCATGTAATGGGTGAAGCCTCCAACGGCCAGGAGGCCATAGAAATGACCATGGAACTCAAACCAGATGTACTCGTCATGGATATTATGATGCCTCGCATGAATGGCATCCAGGCTGCGGCAAATTTACACGAGCTGAAACTCCCCACCAATATTCTGCTGCTCTCCATGTATTCGGATCCGGGTTTTGTGCATCAGGCGCTACATTCGGGCGTAAAGGGCTACGTTCTGAAATCGTCCGTGAGTGACGAACTGTTGTGGGCCATCCGCGCCGTTGCCAGTGGCAAAACCTATCTGAGCAGTCCAATTTCAGAGATTGTGGTTGAAAGCGCCGGAAATCCGGCGGCTTCCCAGGATAGTGATCCGCTTGGAAATTTGTCCCCGCGCGAAAAGGAAATCCTGCAATTGATCGCGGAGGAACATACCAGTGCAGAAATTGGCAAGATTTTGTTTATTACCGAAAAAACCGTTGAAAAACATCGCACCAGATTAATGGAAAAGCTAAATGTTCGCAATCTGGCCGGACTGGTTCGTCTGGCAGTTAAATATCACCTTGTGGACCGCGATGCTTAAAAACAAGGAGGCATTTATGAGCATGGTCTTGATCGTTGACGACGAATTCGCAGGTCGTGAGACACTGCAATCGATACTGGAGGGAGAAGGCTATCAACTTGAAATGGCCGAGAACGGCCCACAGGCCATCGAAAAAGCAAAATATTTCCTGCCGGATGTGATCCTGCTGGATGTGATGATGCCAGGTATGACCGGCTTTGAAGTTTGCCGGCGCATTCGTAATGACCCTCAAGTGGCTGAGATTCCCATTATCATCCTGACTGCTCTGGATGACCGCGACTCTTTGCTGGAGGCTCTGAAGGCCGGCGCAGATGATTTCATCTCCAAGCCATTCGATCGCTACGAATTGCGCGCGCGTCTGGTGGGCATTACGCGTCTCAATCGCTACCGTAAGCTGCTCGAAGAACGCACCAAGTTGAGGGAGGCGAACACCCTACTGCTCCTGGCTTATGAAGCCACCATTGAAGGCTGGTCTCACGCTATGGATCTGCGCGACCGGGAGACCGAAGGCCATAGTCGACGTGTGGCTGAGCTGACCGTAAAACTGGCGCAAGCCTTTGGCATGAGCGATGAAGAAATCCTGCATCTGCGGCGCGGCGCGCTCTTGCACGACATGGGCAAACTGGGTGTCCCTGACAACATTTTGCACAAGCCCGGTGCGCTGACAGAGGAGGAATGGGTTATCATGCGCAAGCATCCGCAGTTCACGTATGAGATGCTCAATCCCATTGAATATCTGCGCCCGGCCCTGGACATCCCCTATTGCCACCACGAGAAGTGGGACGGCTCCGGTTATCCGCGCGGCCTAAAAGATGGAGAGATTCCCGCGGCCGCGCGTCTGTTCGCGGTGGTGGACGTCTGGGATGCGCTCACCTCCGATCGCCCATATCGCCCGGCCTGGTCGAAGCAGGAGGCGTTGGACTATATTCGGGCGCAATCCGGCAAGCACTTCGATCCCCAGGCAGTTGAACTGTTCTTCCAGGTGATCGAGTAGTTCACCGGGAACCTCTCATTTAACAAATAGGTTTCTGTAATATAATCAAGGTGCCGGGGGAAATGAATCACCGGGCCGTAAAACACTCTCATTGCAGCCAAAGGTTTGTCGTTTTAAATTCAGGGGCATGGAGGATGGACGGTATGTTGAATCACATCCTGGTTCCTTTGGATGGATCCAATCTGGCTGAATGCGTATTGCCGCACGTGCTGGCTATGGCTCCAGCAATGAACGCGCATGTCACTCTCCTGCACGTACTGGAACGTTCACAACATCCTCAGGAAAACTCTGCCATCGACCCGGTGGACTGGCATTTGCACAAACATAAGATAGAAAAATACCTGGAAGAAATTGCCGGCCGTCTGGAGAAGGCTGGACTGGGCGTCGAGCACTACATCGTTGAGGGCAGCCCGGCAGACGGCGTCATTGAATTTGCCCGCAATAATGATGTGGATTTGATTGCCATCAGTACGCATGGCCTCAGTGGACTGAGCGGGTGGAATGTCAGTAGTGTGGTTCAGAAGATCCTGCTGCGATCCTACAAGTCTGCATTGTTGATCCGGGCTTATCAGAAGCCGGCAACCGACGCGACCAGGATCCGCTACAAACGTTTGTTTGTCGGTCTGGATTGTTCCGCGCGGGCAGAATACATACTTCCGATTGCGATCAACCTGGCACAATTCCACAAATCCCAACTGATCCTCGAAACTGTAGTGGAGAAACCCCGCGTAGTGGGACGCTTGCCTCTTCCCAATCAGGAGACAGAATTGATCGACCAACTGGTGGGCATGAATCATCAAGCAGCTTCTCATTATTTCAAACAACTGCTGACACAGTTCTCCCTGAAGGAACTGAATCTTAAAACCCATATTTCCGTAGGCGGGCATTCTATAGCCATTCTGCATGATATGGCTGAGGAGTCCAATGCCGATCTGGTCATGTTGGTGGCACACGGGCAATCGGGAGAGAGACGCTGGCCCTATGGTAGTGTGACCACCAGTTTTATCGCCTATGGCAACAACCCGCTGATGATCATGCAGGATCTATCGGCTGACGATATCCAATCGACATATGCCGAACTTGCAGCAAGAGAAGCCAAGGGACATTGATCTATGCCAGACACCGCACAGGGAATGGATCGGGCCGGCCCTGCAATGCAAGAGTCCCCTACAACTCAGAATGAATTCGAAGACCTGGCTGTTGAGTTGGCACAAAAACTCATCACCTGCGCGCCGCGTCGCAGCAGTTTTCCCGTCCGGGATCGACTAAAGAAATTCACGCTCTTCTTCCAGTCTTCTTACGATTACCTTGATGAATCCACCAAAGCGCAGATCACCACCTCGCCGGCCGCGGAATGGCTGTTGGACAACTTCTATGTACTCGCGCAGGCCATCCGCCAGGTGGAAAGAGATATGCCCGCGGATTACTACCACCGTCTGCCAAAAACTGGGGAGGGCTGGACGCGTATCCAGATCGTGGCACGGGCGCTTACTCTGGGGAAGAACACCCGCTTCGAGATCGAATGGATCAAGAACTTCATTCAGGCGTTTCAGGAGCTCACTCCGCTGAGCGTGGGCGAACTCTGGGCGTTGCCCTTGATGTTGCGCCTGACCGTAATGGAATCCCTGGCTGAGGCCCTGGAAGGCATCACAAAGTTAAAGGTGGGAGCAGACACCGATTCCTGAAGTCTTGCGCAAGTTGGAAAACTCCACTTCAGTTGATCTACGCGCCCCCGATACGGTCCCTGGCAAAACGGCTGCTGAAGCCATGGTAGCGAGTTGCATCCTCAACTTACGGTTTTTGGCAACGCAGGATTGGAAGGAGTTTTTCGAATCGACCAGTGTATTGGAAAAAACCTTACACGAGGATCCAGCCAATGTTTATGGACAAATGGATTTTGAGACGCGCAACCGCTGCCGAAATGTGGTGGAGGAACTGGCGCGCGGTTCAACTTCAGATGAAGCCGAGGTTGCCTCACTTGCAATTCAACTCGCACAAACCGGAACGACAACGCGCAAAAGACACGTTGGCTATTATCTTATTGGACCGGGATCGGAAAAACTTGAGAAACAGATCCACTACCATCCGCAATTTTCGAACTGGGTAATCCATTTCCTGCAAAAGCATGCAACGGTTGTTTACCTGGGAGGCATTATTGTCTTTACCCTGCTCATTGCTTCCGCCTTTGTCATTTATGCCAGTTTGGTAGGGGAAGATCTTTTGCAAGCCCTCGTAGCAGGGATACTGGCCCTGTTGCCATCCTCCTCCATCGCCATCGAGCTGATCAATGGATTGGTCATATCCATCATTTCGCCGCGCGCCTTACCCAAATTGAATTTCGAGAAAGGTGTGCCAGCGGATCATCGAACCATGGTGGTGATCCCCTCCCTGCTGGCGACTGAGCGCGATGCCCCGTTTCTGCTCCACCAGATCGAACGTCACTTTCTGGCAAACAGTGACCCAAATGTTTTTTTCGCTTTGTTGACCGACCTCCCGGATGCGCCCGAAAAAGAGATGCCGGGTGATGATCAGCCCGTGGCATACACCAGGGCCGCAATAGAAGGTCTGAATAATAAATATGGAAACAATGACTATCAACCTTTCTACTTATTTCACCGCCAACGTGTCTGGAACGGAAGCGAAGATCGTTGGATGGGTTGGGAACGCAAACGCGGCAAGCTGGAAGAATTCAACCAGTTATTGCGGGGCAGCCGCTCGACAACCTTTGCGGTTCAAATCGGAGAGCTGCGCGTCCTGCCCACCATTCGTTATGTGATCACCTTGGACGCGGACACTTTATTACCTCGTGAGAGTGCCTGTGACTTGATCGGGACAATGGCGCATCCGTTGAATCAGGCGGAGTTTGACGAGACCTCCGGTAAGATCAAGGCCGGTCATACGGTGCTTCAGCCGCGAGTGCAGGTAAAACCGGTGGCGGCCAATCAATCGCTTTTCACACGCGTCTACTCGGGGGATTCGTCTCTTGATTTATATACCCGCGCAGTTTCAGACGTTTATCAGGATCTATTCGAGGAAGGGAGCTATGTGGGCAAAGGCATCTATGATGTGGACGCCTTTCAAAGGAGTCTGCAAGACCGCGTCCCCGAAAATCGTCTGCTAAGTCATGATCTTTTCGAAGGGATGCAGGGACGCTGTGGCCTGGTGACCGACATAGTCCTGTTCGAGGATTATCCACCTCATTATTTAGTCTATACCGACCGCTTACATCGCTGGGTGCGCGGAGACTGGCAGCTCCTTCCCTGGCTGGGCAGCAAGGTACCGCATCGTACCAAAGGCAAAGTTCCCAACCCGCTTTCGCTGATCGACCGTTGGAAAATTTTTGATAATCTGCGCCGCAGTTTACTCCCGCCTATGGTTTTGATTCTCCTGATCAGTGGCTGGATATTTTTACCTGGCTCAGGTCTGGCATGGATGGTTCTCGCGCTTTCGCCTTTCCTGATTTCCATTGTTACCAATTTTGTGGCCGGCTTGCGCCAAACGCTCTCTGGAGATGTCTCCAGCCCGGCTACGCGTCCGACGCGTCTGGCCGCACTGCGTTCCTTGTTCGAGATCATCTTCCTGCCTCACGAAGCGTTCATTATCACGGACGCCATTGTAACCACTCTGGTGCGATTGTTGTTCACACACAAAAGAATGTTGCAATGGGTCAGCGCTGCACATACGCTCAATCTCTTCGGCAGAAAACTGGAGGTCAGGTCAGCCTGGCGTGCCATGGTGGTTGCGCCCCTATTTGCCCTGGCACTCTCTATTGTGCTGCTGAACCTGGATGAACGCATCTTCTTTATCGCCTCTCCCCTGCTCTTTGGCTGGATCGTTTCGCCTTTTATCGCGGCAAACATCAGCCAACCCGAAGGACAACCAGTCCAAAAACTGACGCCCCGCCAGGAACACAAACTGAGATTGCTGGCGCGCTCCACCTGGCTTTACTTCGAACATTTTGTCGGCCCGGAGGATCGCTGGCTGCCTCCGGATCATTTTCAGGAAAGCCCGCGCGGCCTGGCCGCACACAGCACCTCCCCCACCAACATCGGCCTGACTCTGCTTTCCACGCTGGCTGCACATGATTTTGGTTATATCGGTCCACTGGAACTCTCGCTGCGCCTGCGCGATACATTCGATGCCATGGATGCGCTCGAACGAGTACACGGTCACTTTCTTAACTGGTACGACACGCGCACCTTCGCGCCTCTTCCGCCTCGTTACATCTCCACGGTGGATAGCGGAAACCTGGCCGCCTCTCTGCTGACACTGCACCAGGGATGCCAGGAGATTTCAAAAAGCCCGGTGATTTCCTGGGAAGGCTTACTGGATACGCTCGGCGTGCTTTCACTGGCTGTGGAAGAAGCCAATCTGCGAAGCCATGTGGATGAATTAATAAACGTGATCGCTTCGCTTCGCGACCAGATAAATATATTAGGCGACCCCGCCAAATTTAAGCCCGTTTTATTGTTGAAACTTTTCAAGGAAGGCAGCCTCGAACTGGAAAACATGCTCCTGGAAGCGATTCAAAAATCAGACGAGGAAGCCTCCGCCGAGGCCCTGCGCAAACTGTCAGTTTGGATCGATCGAGTCCGCTCTCAGTTAAAACGCATGCGCATCGATCTGCAGGTACTCTCTCCCTGGCTGCTGTTGGCCGATCTACCACGCATTGCTCAGAAGGCAACTCGTAACTCCGAACTCGGCTCTGCCTGGCAGGAACTGGAAACAATTCTCTCTTTGCATCCTCTGCTGGGCGAGATTCCGGAAATCTGCGAAAAGGCCTGCAGAATCATTGAACGGATCATTGGCTTATTGGGGGAAAGTGAGCGAGCCACCATCGAATGGCTCGACGCGCTGGCCTATGATCTCAAGTCCTCACAAAAAAACGCCGCCTCGTTGCTGGATAATTTTTCTGTTCTTGCCTCGAGGGCAGAAGCCGACTTCCAGGTTATGTCGTTTCGCTTTCTGTTTGACCCACAGCGCCGCGTGTTTCATATCGGCTATAACGTTGAGTCAGGGCAACTGGACCCGAACTACTATGACCTGATGGCTTCTGAAGCGAACATTGCCAGTCTGATCGCCATTGCGCGCGGGGATGTGCCGAAGAATCACTGGCTCTATCTCGCCCGCCCATTGACCGAAATCGATGGAAAACGCGCCTTGCTTTCCTGGAGCGGCACGATGTTCGAATATCTCATGCCAACTTTGTTCATGGAGAGTTATCCGAACACTCTGTTGAATCAAAGTGACCAGGTGGCTGTTGAGCAACAAATTCAATATGCCACGGAAAAAAATATTCCCTGGGGTATTTCGGAAGCCGCCTATTACAACTTTGATCCCATGCAAATCTATCAATACCAGGCATTTGGCGTTCCCAGCCTTGGCTACAAACGCAGTCTGTCCGAGGAACTGGTGGTCGCGCCGTATGCATCCATCCTGGCGCTGCCCTTTGCTCCTCAGGCAGTCATGCAAAATCTTACGCAACTTGAAAATCTCAAGATGTTGGGCCTCTATGGATTCTACGAATCCGTGGACTTCACCCCAAAACGCCTGAAGACCGGTGAAGACCATGCCATCATCCGTTCTTACATGGTTCATCACCAGGGCATGATTCTCCTGTCCATATGCAATTCTCTATTTAATAAGCGCATGGTCGAGCGATTTCATGCAGACCCGCGCATCGAAAGTGTTGAACTACTTTTGCAGGAACAAACTGCCAGTCGCGCGCCGACCGAACATCCGCGCCATCAGCAAGTCGAAGCAATACGCGAGAACTACGAGGCGATTCCTCTCACACCTTGGAATGTTTCGCCGGATGCCCCTTACACACAGATCCATTGTCTCTCGAACGGAAAGTATAGTCTGCTGATCAGCGCAGCCGGATCCGGGTTCAGCCGCTGGGAAGATATCGATTTGACCCGCTGGCGGGATGACACCACCCTGAACAACGATGGAAGCTGGATTTACGTGGAAGATCGGCTGAATGGACAGTTATGGTCAGCCACCAGACAACCAACCTTGGTTAAGGCCGATCGCAGCGAAGTGAAATTTTCTCCTCAGCACGTCGAATTTGAACGACAGGACGGCGATATCGCTTTGCACACCATCGTCAGCGTTGCGCCTGAGGATGATGTGGAAATTCGGCTTGTCACCCTCACGAATCATGGACATCACGCGCGGGTGCTGGCGCTCACCAGCTACGCCGAGATCATCCTCAATCAACAGGCGGTCGATCAGCGTCATCCTGCTTACAACAAATTATTCATCGAAAGCGATTTCCTGGCGAAGGAAGGCCTCTTGCTTTTTCATCGCCGTCCGCGCTCTGCGGAGGAACAGCCTGTTTATCTGGCACACTTCTTCACCAGCGATCACGAAAAGGTCAGCCTTACCGGTTATGAAACGGACCGGGCAAAATTCCTGGGCCGCGGCGGAAGCACGCGTCGTCCGGCGTCCTTTTCAGTTTCCACACAAGCCTCCATCCTGTCCGGCACCACCGGAGCAACCTTGGATCCTATTTGTGCCTTGCAAGCCGAAGTTGTCCTCTCTCCTTATCAAACAGCGCAGATCGCTTTCATTACGATCGCGGCTCGCTCGCGCAGAGAAGTCCTCGAGACAGCGCGTCGCTACCATCGCTGGTTACAGCTCCACCGGGCAAATGAAGAGATGCGCGCCCAGGTCGAAACTGAACTTGCACAACTCGACCTCACCTCACACAAGGTGGAACAATTCCAAAAACTTCTTTCTCCCCTACTGTATCTATCCAATGCCTTGCGTGCAGACCCAGCCATCCTGGCCGCCAATACACTGGGCCAATCTGGTTTGTGGCCGTTTGCCATTTCGGGTGATTATCCCATCCTGCTGGTACACCTGAAACGGGATGAAGATCTCGATCTGCTAAACGATCTATTGCTCGCCCATACGTATTGGCGCAAGCGCGGTTTGATGATCGATCTGGTCATGCTCATCCAACGTGCCAGCAGTTATGAACAGGATTACACCGCAAGGATTTATCGACTGATCGAACGCACTTCCAGCGAGACTTGGATCAATAAACGTGGAGGTCTCTTCATCCTGCATGAGGATCAGATGCAGGATGCGGAACGGACTCTTCTGCTGACGGTGGCCCGCGTCGTGCTGGACGGAGAAGCGGGTCCGCTCGAAGGACAGTTATCCAGGCTGGATGCGAGTCCCCTGCGCCTGCCAGGCTTTATCCCCATTGAATCATCAGCACCGCCCGCCGACCTGCTGCCGAACGTGCAACGCCCAATGGATTTACTTTTTGATAATGACCTGGGTGGCTTCACACCGGACGGACATGAATACGTGATCTATCTCGAGTCGGATCGCTGGACTCCTGCCCCGTGGATCAACGTGATCGCCACACCGGAATTCGGCTGTCTTGTTTCCGAGTCAGGCATGGGCACAACCTGGTCGCAGAATAGCGGTGAGAATCGTCTGACGCCCTGGCGTAATGACCCGGTGGTTGATCCGCCGGCAGAAGCCATTTACCTGCGTGATGAAGATACGGGCCAGGTCTGGTCTCCCACGCCTCTGCCGGCCCGCTCCGATGCACCGTATTTGATCCGTCATGGGGCGGGATATTCCATGTTTCAGCACGCCAGCCACGGCTTGGAACAGAACCTTACAATCTTTGTTCATCCCAAAGAGTCCCTTAAGATCGTTCAATTGAAACTACATAATGCGACCCAACGCATGCGCCGCGTCAATGTCACATATTATGCAGAGTGGGTGCTGGGCACCGGGCATCAACATACTGCTCCGTACATCGTACCGGAATTTGCTTCGGATTGTTTTGCCTTGCTGGCGCGTAATGTGTACAACACAGATTTTGGACAACGTGTGGCTTTCCTGGCTTCGACGCGTGAAGCCAGCGGCCTCACCACCGATCGCACGGAATTCCTCGGTAATCTGGGCAGTTATGCGCGGCCCGCCGCCTTGGAACGCGTGGGCCTTACACCGCGCCTGCAATCCGGCGTGGACCCATGTGCGGTATTGCAATCCCTGCTCTGGCTTCAGCCTGACGAAACAAAAGAGATTACCTTCCTACTAGGGCAGGGCACCGACCGCACGGATGCAGAACGGTTGGTCAGCCATTTTCAAAATATTCAAAACGTTCGGACCGCCTGGCAGGAATTAAAGGAATTCTGGGATGATATTCTCGGCCAAACGCAAGTGCAAACGCCTGATCCCAGCATGGATATATTGTTGAATCGCTGGCTGCTTTATCAATCCTTATCCTGTCGTTTCTGGGGCCGCACAGCCTTTTATCAATCCAGCGGCGCGTACGGCTTTCGAGACCAGTTGCAGGATGTGATGGGCTTCGTACATGCGCGGCCTGACCTCGTCCGTGAGCATATTGTGGACGCCGCGAGTCACCAGTTCGAGGAAGGGGATGTGCTCCACTGGTGGCATCCGCCCGAGGGGCGCGGGATCCGCACTCGCTGTTCCGACAATCTGCTCTGGCTGCCATACGTCACCGCGCATTATGTGCGCGTGACCGGTGATCGCTCCATCCTGGCCAAGAAAGTGCCATTCCTGCATGCGGAACCGTTGAAATCCGGCGAGGAGGAACGGTATGGACAATTTCCAACCGGAGAAGTCAAGACGCTCTACGAACACTGTTGCCGCGCCATCACCAAAGGCATGACGGCCGGCATACACGGTATTCCCCTGATCGGCGCGCATGATTGGAACGATGGCATGAATCGCGTCGGAATTCAGGGAAAAGGAGAAAGCATCTGGCTGGGATGGTTCCTTTCTGCCACGCTGATCAAATTTGCAGAGATCTGCGACTTGATGGGCGATCACAAACAGGCGGACGAGTATCGCGCTCATACCGATGTGCTCCATAAAGCGCTGGAAGTTTATGGCTGGGATGGCGAATGGTATCTGCGCGCCTATTATGATGATAACTCGCCACTTGGATCATCGCTAAACAAGGAATGCAAAATCGATTCCATCTCTCAATCCTGGGCGGTGATCTCAGGCAATGCGGATGAGGAGCGCGCCAGTTTGGCCATGGAAGCCATCTATAAACAACTCGTCCGCACGGAGGATGGTTTGATTCTATTGTTCACACCACCCTTCCAACGAACGGCGCGCGACCCCGGCTACATCAAAGGCTATCCTTCCGGCATCCGTGAGAACGGCGGACAATATACGCATGCCGCCCTATGGGCAATTTGGGCTTTTGCTCAACTAGGTCAGGGTGAGCGTGCCACCGAGTTGTTTCACTTGATCAATCCTGTCTATCACAGCGACACCCTGGAAAAAGCAGAACGTTATCGTGTCGAACCTTATGTAATCGCGGCGGATATATATAGCGTCGCGCCTTATATCGGGCGCGGCGGCTGGACGTGGTACACCGGTTCAGCAAGCTGGATGTATCGTCTCGGCCTGGAAATGCTCTTGGGGCTGCGTCGCTCTGGAGATAGCCTGCAAATCCATCCTTCCATTCCAAAGGACTGGCCTTCGTACCAGATCAATTATCGGTTCGGCACTGCAACGTATCACATTCAGGTAAATGGTTACCACAACGATGCTTCAAATCAAATTATCATGGACGGTGAGACTTTGACCGAAGGCAGCATTCCACTCAAGGATGATGGACAGACTCATGAGATCATCGTCGCACTCGCTCTGCACGAAAATGGAAGGGCTACTGGCAAGGAATGATTTGTACGAAGGATAAGACTGCATAAGTAATACGCCCCTCATCCAGATCGACAACCAGGTCCTTGAGGCTGCCCAGCTCTTCGCCGGTAGTATTAAGAACTTTACTGCCGGTAATTTTCCTGGCAGGTAAAACACGAGGGTAATTGTTCATGCTAATCTCCTTTTTCTTCTGTTCTCCAATAACGTCAACTACAAAAGCAAAAGGAAATATTTTTATGGGGAAATTTCCCAAAGAGACTAAGGAAATGCCTCCACAATCACCAATCGATATTAAGTCAAAGTGAGCGCAGCAAATTGCTGCGCTCACTTTCATTGACTGGGTCGGCTCTAGCCTAGAACCATCTAAACAGAACGCCCAGGATCACCAGGAGCAGCAGGAAGCCAACCAGGCCACTGCCACCATATCCCCAACTGCGACTATACGGCCATACAGGTAACGCTCCCAATACCAATAGAAACAGAATGATCAATAGAATGGTACTCATACTTATTCTCCTTTAGTTTCGTCGGCCAGCGGAACCTTATGCGGGATTACGGACGTCCCAGTTCTCCGTGAATTCGTTCACTCGACGTTCGGCTTCCATTTGGGTATAGCCGTATTTCTCTTGCAGCTTACCGACCAGCTTTTCGTAGTTGCCGGCAATCTGATCCAGTTCATCATCGGTGAGGCTGCCCCACTGTTTGCGGACTTCGCCTTTCAACTGTTTCCATTTTCCTTCCAGAATATTCTTATTCATTCTTTTTCTCCTTTTCCTTCATAAATTTTTGCCATGCAAGATCATGGCTTTCCGGACTTACTTCTAAAAATCCTTTCTGGAAGCATATTGCTTCAAGAGCAGGGTGGTTCAAATATAAAAGTGAGCAAGGTTCGCATCAATGGGGGAAGTTCCTACTTATATGGGTAATCCCCTATTCAAGGAATAAAAAATCAGGGTGGGAACATCGGCATATGTTCCCACCCTGATACCTGGCAGAGAAAGAATTTCTTCACTCGTATTTCAATGCCAGCACTGGAATCATCGTCGCGGCGCGCCAGGCCGGATATAATCCCGAAAGAATCCCGATAAAAGCGGCAAAAGGAGCTCATACGGCGTAATTTGCCTATTCCCATCTAACTTTCTTAAGACGGCGGGCTGACACCTTGTAATCGCCATCCCATCGAGACCCAAAAGATTTGAATATAATCAGGCAGCACACCGGACACGTTTCTTAATTCACATATTGAATGGATAAACAAAATGTATCATCGCATCCGCTGGACACCTGAAAAGATCAGGCAACGACTGGACTTGATCGCCCCGTTGATTTATATCAAGAGAAAAGCTTTACCATCCTTCCGCCATCGGAATTTGGACAATGCGCTGACCCTTCCGCCCATCAGCATCGATGCGGATGATTCCGGCTGGCAGGAAATCGACGCGCAGGAATACTGGGGCTCATGGATGCAAAACTTTGTGCTGCGCACCACGTTTACAGTCCCTAAAGATTGGGATCCGACTCGAGCGATCGCTTTGTACTTACCTTTGGGCGAAGCCGGGGACTTCAGTCATCCGGAAGCTCTGGCATACATCGACGGCAAACCGTTCGGTGCCTGCGACCGCCATCATCAGGAAATCTTGCTGAGGTCCGCATGGGCAGATGGGAAGGCACATACGCTCGCGCTGTACGGCTGGACAGGCCTGGGCGGCATCTCGAATGGTGTCTTCTTTACAAAACTTTTCATGCGACAATGTACGCTGGTAGAAATCCACCAGCCCACGCGCGACTTTATCGCTTTGGCGCGCATTGCTCTCGAAACGGCGCAAAACTTGGATGAGAACCATCCTACCCGTTATGATGTTTTCAACGCGTTGAATGAAGCCTTCAATACACTGGATACGCGTGATCCTTTGGACGGAGATGCTTTTTATCAAAGTGTGGAGCATGCCAGTGAAGTTTTGAAAACGCGTCTCGAAAAATCCGGCGCACCAATGGAGGTAATGATCCATGCGACCGGTCATGCACATATCGATGTGGCCTGGTTGTGGACACTTGGACAAACGCGTCGCAAATCGGAACGCACTTTCTACAATGTGATCCGTTTGATGGACCAGTTTCCAGATTATCACTTCACACAAAGCCAGCCGCAGTTGTATCAATTCATCAAGGAAGATCAGCCCGCATTATTTGAAGCCATCAAACAAAAGATAAAAGAAGGTCGCTGGGAACCCATCGGCGGGATGTGGGTCGAAGCGGATTGCAACCTCAGCGGCGCGGAGGCCTTGGCGCGTCAATTTTTGTTGGGGCGTACCTTCTTCCGCGAGCACTTCGGCCAGGAGGCAGAGAGTTCCGATCCTGTGGCTGCCGGATGTGTTTGGTTATGCCTGGGCACTGCCGCAACTCATCCAACAGGCAGGTTTGAAATATTTTATGACCATCAAGATCGGTTGGAGTCAATACAACCGCCTGCCTTACGACACCTTCATGTGGCAAGGGATCGATGGCACACAAATACTCACGCATTTCAGTACCGTGCCCGATCCCGGCAATTACGCCAGCACCTACAATGCGATGGCCAATGCGCGCGAGGCACTGGGCACCTGGCAGAACTTCCAGCAAAAAGAATTGCACAAAGATTTGCTGATGGCTTATGGCTTCGGTGATGGCGGCGGAGGACCGACGCGCGAGATGTTGGAAAACATCGAAGTGATGAAGCACTTCCCCGCATTGCCACAAGTGAAACAATCCAGTGCCAAAGCCTTCTTTGACTCCATCGCGCCTTCCACCGAATCAAAAATGATGCCGGTTTGGAATGGCGAGCTGTATCTGGAATATCATCGCGGCACGTATACCACTCAGGCGCGCAACAAACGCGCCAATCGCAAGAGCGAATTTCTTTTGCACGATGCCGAGTTCATCGCCGCGTATGCGTCCATGCTGAACTCATTACCAATATCCGACTTCCGAGTTTCAAAACGCGTGGCGTACGGTTTGTCTCAATCAATTCCACGACATTATCCCCGGCTCGAGTATCGGTCCCGTCTACGAAGAGTTGCAGGCACAATATGCCGAACTCACAAAAAATGTGACTCAGCTTCGCAATGAGGCGCTGACTGCGCTTGCTCAAAATTTGGATGGGGATGTGATTCTCGTCAACGCGACTTCATTTACGCAACCGGGTTTGGTCCTTATCTCGGGCGACTCATTGCAACGCCTCACTCGCGAAGGGAAAGTTGTTCCCATTCAAGAAGCGGATTTGGGCCTCTGGGTTGACGCCGGTGAAATCCCATCCTACAGCCTGATTGCGCTTTCTCCCACTCGTGCTGAGCGGACACTGAGCGCAGTCGAAGTGGAAGACGAAGCGGGGCGAAACGAGACAGCACCCTCAAACAATTTCCTTGAGAATAATTATCTCCGCGTTGAATTCAATGATGACGGCGACATCACACGCATCCTCGATAAAAAAGCCCAGCGTGAAGTCCTTGCGCCAGATTCCGTTGGGAATCAATTCCAAGCCTTCGAAGACCGCCCCAAAAGCTGGGACGCCTGGGATGTGGATATTTTCTACGATGACAAGCTATGGCTGGCTGAACCCGCCTCATCGATTAAGATGATCGAGTACGGTGAGTTGCGTCAAACGATTGAGATTCAACGTCGCATCTTGAATAGTTTCTACACGCAGCGTATTTCCCTGAATCACAATTCCCCGCGCCTTGACTTCGCTACGCATATCGAATGGAATGAACGTCATATCATGCTCAAGGTCGCCTTCCCAGTGGACGTGCTTGCCTCGCAAGCGACGTATGAGATCTAATGGGGCAATGTACAGAGGCCAACCCATCGAAATACGAGTTGGGATTGGGCACGTTTTGAAACCTGCGCGCACAAATGGGTGGACCTGAGTGAAGGTGCTTATGGCGTCAGTCTTTTAAACGACTGTAAATATGGGCATGATATCCACGATAACATATTGCGCCTCACCTTGCTGCGCTCCCCCACCATGCCCGATCCCACAGCGGACTTTGGTGAACATGAATTCAAATACAGTTTGTATCCACATATGGGCCCATGGAATGAAGAGACTCAACGCGAAGCATATTTGTTAAATGATCCCATCATTGTTTACCAACCCAAAGAAGTCGATCAGGAATCAGAACAACCAGTCTCCCGTCTCAAATCTCTTATCTCGGTCTCTTCACCCAACGTCATTGTCGAAACCGTCAAGCGCGCCGAAGACGGAAACGGGATCATCCTCCGCTTGTACGAGAGTCAGAGGAAACGCGGACAGGTTCAGCTTCGTGCGGGATTCGGGGTGGAAGCGGCATGGGAGACGAATCTGCTGGAGGAAAACCAATCCGCTCTACGCGTAGAAAACGATTCGATCCAATTGAACCTAAAACCCTATCAAATTATGACAATCCGCTTGAAAGAAAAAACATGAGCATGGCAGCCTGATCAATCACCCCGCTCGCGAGAACAACAAAACTTATTTCATCCCCGCCATGACGCGTGTGATGGCCGCGTCTAATAATGCTTCGTCAACCTGTTCATCCAGCCGCGCCAACACTGCAGCTTTGACTCTTTGCTTCAACTCAGCATCGGTAATATTTTCGCGCGTTGCAGATTCTCTTGGATAAGCCGCGTAGATATTCACCGAAGGGCTATAGGTCGCTTTCGGCGCGGCTTGTTCAACGCGATTGATCTTCATCTGGTACTTCATGGCACGCTCGAGCGCAAGATCGGTCAGTACCACATGATTGGTGACATCGAGGCTGTTGACGCCTCGAGCGTTGAGATCATCAATATCGCGTTCGGTGTAGAAGATTTTTGGCATGGATCAGCCTCCGTTGCTGCGATGCGAATTATTTCTCCGACTTGCCTTCCAAGCCTTCCAGTGCTTTGACCGCCGCGTTGCGCGCCGTCAGGATTTCCGCCTCCGAACCGGAGAGCCACATGCGTCCAAAACGTCCCACCGACGACACGTGCAGGATTTTGATATTGGCACCTTTTTCAGCTTCATTGCACGCAAAATTGATATAGGCCGCCGGAGCGCATTCCAGCACGAGCATGGTCTCACCGGGAACCAGCATCGAGCCGCGACGGAAGCGGTTCAACAACTGCGCCTGATAGGGATCCACGTTCGTAATGATCTGCACGGAAGCAATGGCAGGTTTGATGCGCTCGGCAATATCCAATCCCAGGCGATCCAAGACAATTCGCCCGGCTTCCAACACCTCTGATTGCGCGCGCGAGTGCACCTCGAACATCCCAAATTCGCGTTCGACCAATTGTGCGCCCGGTTTGGCTTCCGTGGACTTAACGGCGATGTCCACCAGACGGAACACTTCATTGCCCGGCGCGACTTCGATATATAAAGAAGCCATCCCTTCGGTAGGCAGGTCGCCCTGGGTGATCGTGCCGACAAAGGCCGCGTACTGCGGCTGCATGCGATCAAGATAGGAATAGACTCTTAAGGAAAATTGATTAGCCATGATGCTCCATGATCTCGGCGGTCGAGTAGCCCTGAGCGTTCGCTGTGAAGGGCATATCGAGACCACCAGTAAGCAAAATTATTCTTGTTGCACGCTGGTCTCGACACCTGCACTGCACCGAACGCAGTGCGGCGCAAGTGTACGGTCTCGGAGAACACTCGACCTACTCGATCAGCGGATTACTAATTATTCATCGCGATTCCAAGCGGCGTGACAAATAAAGGGTTACCCGGCAAAAGAGTTTCGATGCCGGTCACTTCCTGTACCACTTCATCCATACCCGGATACGCACAGGTGCCGCCCACCAGATAAATGCGTTCGACTTTTTTTCCGTTAATATGTCGGCGCACAATGGTGCCAACTTTTTCCATCACCGGACGAATGAGGGGAAACAGACGCGCCTGCTGTGCCGGATCTTTTTTCAGTACTTCTGCTTCTTCGAAGGTGGAGTTCGTCGCACCGGCGATGACCAACGAAAAGTGCGTTCCGCCAGTTGGCTCGTCGGCGGTGTATACCACTTTGCCATTTTCAAAAATGGCAATGCCGGTTGTGCCGCCACCTACATCCACGATGGCACCGTCTTCGATTTGTAAAATATTATTTGCCGCAGTGGGTTCATCGATGAGTCCGCTGCATTCCAGGCCGGCGCCTTCCAGCACGTGGGCCGTTGCGCGCACTTCGGCTTGTGGCACGCCCGGCGGATATCCTGTCGAGGCGGAGGTCAGTGGGAATCCAAGCTGCTCTTCGACTTCTGCTTTCATCTTGCGCAACAAATCCACCGCACCGATGAAGTCAACCACCAAACCATCGCGCACGATTTCTGCGAATTGATACTTGCCTGCCAGCGGCTGATGATGCTCATCCAGCACGACCAGCACCGTATAAGCCGTTCCCAGATCGACGCCCACGTGAACGATGCGAGGCGATTCACTTGAGGAGTGAATCAAATCCAGTTCCGGGTGCCAGCCATTGGGCCCAGACATGATACGGTCGGTTTGAGTCAGGAGGGTAGAGAGTTGCGGATTCATCTGGCAGAAAAAACCACGTACACAAAACGCGTCCAGTTCGGCGTAGCGAAGATCACGCTTGATCCTTGAGAGATATAAATCACATCGCCCGTTTTGCCGCGCACCTGTTCACCGTCACGAGTGATTACCAATTCGCCTTCCAACACGATCTCGATCTCATTATGGGCCAACGTTCGTTTCAGCTCGCCTTTGTCGAGCGACATATAGCCAGCGCGTATCGGGGAAGATCCCTGCGTGAGGACCACATCTTTCAACCAGGCATTTGTGCCCGGCGTGGTCTCCGCTTCCCGCAAACGATCCAACTGGACATTTGCCAGATGACTCACTTTCAACGGAGGCAGATTGGAAGGATTTGTCCCGGCGGCCTCAGAGCGATTCGTCGCGAAGCCAGAAATCGGATTCCGTTTCGCGAATCAGCTTGACGCCCAAGGCCAGAGCGACATCGGTGGCCTCGTGTGTGACGATATCATCGATCCCTAGAACAAGAGCATTGGATCCTTCGAGCGCGAGGCGGCGGATATCGTCAGCAGTGAATATTTGACGCGGCATGAGGAAAAAGTAAACACGTATACACGTAGACAGGGAAACACATTTCACATGTCTGCTTGTCTACTTTTGTACTTGTATACTGATTGATCTGTCTACTTTTCTTTCGCGCTTCCGCGACCGCCGAAGGAGCCCTTGGTGTTCTGCGGCAGGATCATCTCCACATCCGAATGTGGACGCGGAATCACATGCACCGAGGCGAGCTCACCGACGCGTTTCGCCGCCGCGGCACCTGCATCCGTGGCAGCCTTCACCGCACCGACATCACCGCGCACCATCACCGTGACGTAACCGCCGCCGACATACTCACTGCCGATCAGGGTGACATTCGCGGCCTTGACCATGGCATCGGCTGCTTCGATCGCGCCGACCAAACCTTTGGTCTCGACCATTCCAAGAGCAATCATTGCAACATCTACAGGCATAGTCATACTCTCCTTTTGGTAAAGTTTCCGATTGGACATCGGAGGTCAAATAAAATTATGGAGTCAACGACAGGAGTCGTTGACTCCACAGTTATTTCTTCAATTCCAACAGCACCTTTTTCACAATCTCTTCCACTTGCGCATCGACCGAATTCGATGGCAAGGGACTCGCATTGCCGGCAACTGCGCTGCGTTGTCCGAGGCTATCGGTCGAGCCGGGAGCAAAGGCGGCCTCGGGTGCAGTACGAAGCTCATAGGCCAGTCTCTTAACATTATACAGGTGATGGACCGTAATGTTATCACCAGTGATGGCGCCGCCTACACCACCTGAGCCAAGCGTCATCGATGGCATCAAACCGGTGGTATAGCCTGTTGTGCCGAGTGTGCCAAAGGTGTTGACAACGATGCGAAAGACCGGTTTTTCCAGTCCGAACTGCATGATGACGTTTTCATCCTGGGCGTGGATGACCAGCGAATGACCGCGTCCGCCATAATTAATTAATTCGATACAACGTTCACAGCCAGCTTCCCAACCATCCGCTTCATACCAGCCCAGGACGGTGGTCAACTTTTCGCCGGAGAGTGGTTCCTCTCTGCCAACGCTGTTGAGTTTGACCACCAGAATACGCGCCCAATCCGGCACGCTAAATCCATACATCTGCGCCAGTTGCTGCGGACTGCGTCCCACAGCTTTGGGGTTCGGCAAATGCCCAACGAACAGATTCTTCGCCAGGATTTGTTTGATATCGTCTCCCACAAAATAGGCGCCCTCGGCCTTCATCAATTCTTCGAGTTGCGCGGCAATCGGCTGGTCCGCGACGACAGATTGTTCGGTCGCGCAGATCACGGAATGATCGAAAGCCTTCGAGGCGACGATATATTTCGCCGCCCGGGCGACATCCGCCGAACGATCCACGTAAGCGGGCACATTTCCAGGACCCACGCCATAGGCCGGCTTGCCCACCGAATGCGCAGCGCGCACCATGTCCGAGCCGCCGGTGGCCAGGATCAATGCCACATATTTATGTTTCATCAATTCCTGGGTTCCGGGCAAAGTCACATACGTCATACAGGAGATGAGTCCCTTGGGCATCCCGGCCCGCTCCCCCGCTTCCGCCATGATACGGATGGTCTCCGCGCAACATTTCGCCGCGAACGGATGCGGCGCGATGACGATCGCATTCTTCGCCTTGACCGCGATCAAAGTCTTGAACATGGTCGTTGAGGTGGGATTGGTCGAAGGCGTCAGCGCGGCCACAACGCCCATCGGCCAGGCAATATCGTATGTCCGTTTGGCAGGATCATTACGAATCACGCCCACCGTGGGGATGTCTTTGATGGCTTCCCATAATATTTGTGATGACAATAAATTCTTGAGCGTTTTATGTTCGGGAACACCGTAACCCGTTTCTTCAGTGGCCATCTTTCCCAGGCGGACGGCCGCCTCTGCGGCGGCCTGCGCCATTGCCGCACAGATGCGATCCACTTCCGCCTGGGTGGCATGTAAGAATTGACGCTGTGCTTCGCGCGCCTGTGTGGCCAGCGTACGGGCTTCCTGAATGGACAGTAAATCTTTATCGAATTCGGCCATAGTTTTTCAACCTCGGTGGTTGAGTAAGGCAGGTGTTCTTCCTGCCTGTATCGAAACCACTCACTTAATAATTTGCCAGTCATTGCTGGTTTCGATACGTCCCGCGAAGAACATGCTGGACTACTCAACCAGCGGTTGCGCTTAATAATTAAACGGCTGACTCGCAACCTCCAGCACTTTATCTTGAAAAGCAACTGCCGCGGCTTTACAGGCAGGCTGATCTCCCGTCAGGATCACGCCCATGTAGTTGGTCTCCGACGGCGGCATGGTCAGGGAAACGATCGTAACCTGCGCGGCCTTGAGCGCCGCATCCAGCGCCACCAAGCCTTCATTCGGCGGCGCAATCAGATAAGCGATCGGCGTACCGACAGGGAGGCTGCAAACTTTGGAAAGATAAGTCCCGGTCCTGGAGATCACATGTGGGAAGAAAGCAATCGAATCATCCTCGTTGGCCGAATACCAGATTGCCTGCGTTTGTAAGTAACTCACCGCGGCGTCGAGTCCGGCTCGGACTTCGGCGGGGTCTGGTCCCGCCAGGATCGCCATGATCTCACCCGAGAGCTTTCCCGAGGAATGCTTCGCGCCGGCGTAAAACGATCTGGCATACATCACTTCCACGTTGGCCATCTTCGTGGCTTCGTCAATGGATACATAAGTGGCATGATCGTTATCCACACTGAGCAAGCCGATGGAACGCTGATCGGGAGTCAGCTTGAGGTGATCCGCGAAATTCCGATCCACTTGAGGAATCAATTGGATTGCCAGGGGAGTCGCGTGGATCGGATCGAGGATGGCCATGATCATTCATCCTTTTGCCAATTCAATTTTACGCCCGAAAACTGGTACATGCGCATCTTCTGAGCTATTTGTACCACGAACATTCGGAAAACTTCCCAGCTGCTCGAAGCGAGTCCATCCTATCCACTGTCACTCTCACCTCACATTTTAATGGGTACCTATACACTCCGATTGTACAAGATGAAACATATTTGGGCAAACATGAACGCGACCCGCTGTTTATACAACCAGGCTGTATGTAGATCGCGACCATGCTGATAGAGGAAATAGTAACATTGTTCAATTGCCAAAGCGCGGATTGCATGTCATAATTTTATAGTAAGACAAAGTATGAAGCTTCTTATACGAAATAACATCTATGATGCCCAAATTGGAGTCCTACACAAAGCTGATGTTCGAAAGGTAAAAAAATGACAATCCGTGCAGTAGTCTTTGACATCGGTGGTGTACTTGAAATCAACCCGGAAACCGGCTGGGAGGAAAAATGGGGAAACCGCCTTGGGCGTGATTTAGGTGAAATCTTTGAACAAGTTAATCAAATGGGCAGGAATGGATCTCTGGGCACATGTTCCGAAGAACAATGGATCGAGGGCCTGCGTGAAGTAACTGGCATGAGTGAAGCACAAACCGATGAATTCATGGCTGATCTCTGGCACTGGTATCTTGGCACGCTCAACCATGAGATGACAGATTTCTGTGCGAGTTTACGTCCCATCTACCGGACTGCCATCCTCAGTAACAGTTTTATCGGCGCACGTGCCAAAGAGCAGGAAGCGTATCACTTCGAAGAAATTGTCGACCAAATCATCTATTCGCATGAAGTCCGCTGTGCCAAACCGGATCGGCGCATTTACGAACTTACCTGCCAGCGATTAAAAATGCAACCTGATGAAATCATTCTGCTGGATGACGCGGGTCCCAACGTAGTCGCCGCGCTTGAGTATGGCATGCATGGCATTCTTTTCAAAAACAATGCTCAGGCCATTGCCGAGATTCAGGACTGCATCTCGGCCAATAGCTTGCAATCCAAAACGCGTCCAGCCAGGCGGGGGCGCAGATAACTGAGCGTGGTTTGGTGATTGATGAATAGGATAAGCCAAAGCGGATAGGAATGTCATGTCTATCATTCCATGGGGTTACGATAACAGAGCCTTATTCATGGTCATTTCCTGGTATTATTTTTTGCCGGGTTGTTTATCGTTTTTAACAGTGTACATCGGGGAAGCGAAGCTGCAAATGCTTATCTTCGTTCATCAGGGTGGAGGCATGGACACAGCGCAGTTCACAGTCGTTTTCCAGGAACACAAGAACAACTATAGGGGCGATGGGAAGATTTTATCTGTCATCAGCGGCCTGGGGTTGGTGAAAACGATCGAACAGCGATAAAGAAAGGGTATCGGTTTTACGCGTTTTATTCCTTTAACGGTTTCATAAACAAGCTTCTTTCGTTTCACGGTGATCGACCAGCATGACTATGTCGAGGTACATTCGCGAAATGATGACGAACATCGTAACCCATCAACCAAATAAAAGGAGTAAAACAATGTCGCATGAAGGATTCACATCACAGCACCGCGCCCTCGGAAGGACAGCCTGCTGGGCGGTCTTTTTCCTTTCCATCATCTACGCGGTGACAACCATCCTTGGATTTCTCTCGCTCAAATCACCACAGGATCCCATTGGTGATCCATATTTCACTCTGATGGAATTGCTTATTCTCCCCATCGCGCCGCTGATGGTCGTCAGCATGGTAGCGGTTCATGCCTACGCCTCCCGGGAAGTCAAGGCTTACAGTTTTACGGCGCTTATCTTCATGATCATTATGACCGGCATTACCTCCAGCGTTCATTTCTCCATTCTGACGGTCAGCCGTCAGGTCGCGGCCGCGGGATTGACAGGAGCTCCGCTGTTGTTTTCCTTCACCTGGCCATCCGTCGCTTATACACTGGATGTGCTGGCCTGGGATTGGTTCTTTGCCCTGGCGGTCCTCTTTGCCGCGCCTATGTTCACAGGAGACAGAATGGAGAATACAATTCGGTATCTCATGATTATCAGCGGTGTCCTGAGCCTGATCGGGATCCTGGGCATTCCGCTGGCAAACATGAATGTAGCCTTCTGGGCGAACGTCCGCAATATCGGGATCGTAGGCTACGCTTTGGTAGCCCCCGTGGCATTCTTGTTACTCGCCATGCTCTTTGGACACACACCACCCACCAAGAGTTAGACCCAGGAAAGCCATGATCGAAAATTAAAAGCAAACCGCCCGGCACATTATTGTCGGGCGGCTTGATCTGTAATCGTTTATGCCAACGAATGATCATTTGGCATGCGCAACTAGCCAATCCTTGGCTTCGTCGAGATTGGCGGCGTAATAAGAATCTGGTTGGATTAATTGGGCAAGGGCTTTCTTGATCCCGTCAATACCAATGACTGCGCCAACCACATTGAGGCCTTTTCTTTCACATCTTAACCATTTCCTTGGATCGGCTGGTGATGGCCGGTGTGGTGCGTGAGTCAGAAGCGTCCGTCGCAGTAAGCACAATACTCTTCTCAGGCAAGAGGCTGAGTTCCTTGATCGATTCGTCCAACGCCTTCAGAAATTCTGCTTCGTTGAAGCCCAGTTTCGAACAATTCGTGAACAGAATTCGCTGGCCTTTATATTCAATCCATTTTGTATACTGTCCCATAATGATCTCCTTTTGATTCCATGTCGGACAATTGCCGTGAGGGGTCTCACAGCAATACAATATGTTTTCGCTTTCTCTTTCAGAAAGCTGGTGTCGCAATTGGATCACCATTGCTTTGGAATCCCAGACGACACGAGGATGGCATATCATGATGGATAGCACAAGCGGTGTAAATTTTGACTAAAATCCTGGATGCTAATAACGAAAGTAGAATATAGGTACTGATCATCAACAGCCCAAAGGAGGCGCCCAAGCTTCCTTTTCCAGAGATCCGGGAGGAGTTTACAATTAGCTCATGAAAGAGGTACAGGAGGTTTTATCCAGGCTCCGTCAGTCATCTTTTCGCAGTCGGATTCGTTTGGGAAAAAAAGAACTGGACTATCTCCACAGGAAAGGCATGAGCGAGGTTCTCCAACACGCGGCTGAATTCGTCGAAAAGAGATTGGCGCCGGCCTCGCCTACCAATGACGGGAAACAAACACCCTGGCATAATCATCCTGTCTTTGTCGCCCAACATGCGACCGCCACCTGCTGTCGAAGCTGCTTGCAAAAATGGCATCAGATTCCGAAAGGGAGGGCACTCACCGCGGACGAGCAGGGATACATCGTCAACGTGATCGGCGCCTGGCTTTTGCAACAAAGTGAATCGGAGGCATAATGCAATTTGGTATTCATATTTTCCCAACAGAACATTCCATTCAACCCGATGACTTGGCGCGCGCCGTGGAAGAGCGCGGACTGAAATCATTGTGGTTCTCGGAACATACCCATATCCCGGTCCGCTTCCTGACGATGCCGGGGCGTGGTCCCACGCTCCCAGATTATTACTGGCAGACTTACGATATCTTCGTTGCCATGACTCTGGCCGCGGCTGTCACCCAAAACATCAAAATCGGAAGCGGTGTCTCGCTGGTGATCGAACGTGACCCGATCCACCTGGCAAAAGAAACGGCAACCCTGGACCTCATCTCGAAGGGACGTCTTATTTTCGGCGTGGGAGCGGGTTGGCTCGAAATCAGAATTGGCGGATCACGGCGTGGTCTTCCGGACGCGGTTTCAGTTGTTGAAAGAACAACTTCGGGCGGTCAAAGAGATCTGGGGAACGGAAGAATCGGAGTTCCACGGCAAATTCGTCAGCTTCGATAAGCTGCGAGCATTTCCCAAGCCCTACCAGCGTTCGGATCCTCCCCTCATCATGGGTGGATCCGGTGAAAAGGCGTTGGAGTCCGCGGCTGAATTATGTGACGGTTGGGCACCCTGGGCCTTGGAATGGACAAAGGCCAAAGAAGCCATCGCTGAATTAAAAGAACGCGCGGTGGCAAATGGACGCGATCCGAATTCCCTGGAAATCTCTCTTTTCGAGCGATCCATCCCTGATGAAAAGACCCGGGCAGAAATGGAAGCGGCCGGCGTCCAGAGGATTATCTTGACCGTCCTTGGAAAAAACCGCGAAGAAGCCCTCCCCATGCTTGATGAGTTAGCAGAAATAAATCGTTAATCAGGCTTTTTATTTTCCGCAAATCTCTGGAACGAAAACTTCCCGATATCAATCTCGCTGTGATCGCGGGTGACAAGCTGCGCCAGTACCTCACCAATGGCAGCGGAGTGCTTGAAACCATGCCCCGAACAGGGCGAGGCAAGGATGACCTGCGGAAAATCAGGATGGACATCGATCACAAAATGATGATCTGGCGTAACAGTATAGAGGCAAGTCACGGCCTTGAGGCATGTTTCACTTACCCCTGCAATGTGCGGCTGGATATAGCGTTTATACATCTCTTCAATTTCCTGCTTCGATACCTCGCGGGAAACCGCATCTGGATCGGTGGCTTTCAAGTATTGTTCAGTGGCAATCTTGATGCCTCCTTGCGCGCCATGGATAGCCGGAAATCCATATACAAAATCTTCAGGCGTCATGCCAAATTCCCAGATCCAAATGGGAAGATTCGGTGCCTCGAACTGTGAGATCGGTCCATCGGAAGCAAACCAGTAAAGGACCTGGCGATAGACAGGAAAGTGTTGACCGTACTCATCACCCAACAATTGAGAGATCCATGAACCAGCTGAAAGAATCACTTTCTCCGCTTCATATTCGCCCATGTTCGTTTTCACAATCGCCATGTGATTATTAGATACAGAAAATTCAAGAACCTTTTCATCCAAGGCAAGTTGCGCGCCATATCGCTGGGCCAATTGCAGTTGGGCTTCTACGCAAAGTTCAGGCCGCAGAAAGCCTGCGTTTTCTTCGAAGTAACCCGTCTCGTTCCCTTGTAATTTGAATTGCGGAAACCTCTTTTTGATCTCGCTGGCCCCCAAAACATGATGAGCAATGCCGTATTTTTCGGCACAGGCAACGGTTTGATTAAAAAAATGATTGCCATGCCGCAAGGCATCTGCATTGCTGGTCATGATCAATCCGCCGGTAATAGTGAGAAGTTTCTTGCCGGTTTCTCTTTCGATTTCAGCCCAGAGGTCATAAGACCGAAGAACCAGCGGCACGTATTCGGCTCCTTCTCCAATGGCTTGGCGGGTGATCCGGGTGTCTCCATAAGTCGATCCATAAATGTGAGGTGGAGAAAACTGATCAATTCCCAAAACCTTATTCCCCATTTTCGCAAGCTGATAGGCCGCCGCGCTCCCCATGGCGCCCAAGCCAATAACGATGGTCTGAAAATTTTTGTCCATGCCGCATTTTACCAAATTGCAGGTTTTGGTTTTCAAAGAGTGCTATCCATAAAAAGAGTAAGAATATATAAAGTCAAAATGATCATGTTATTCTGAACGACCAAAGGGAGTGAAGTGTCTCCCGAGAATTTCAGCGGATCGGCTGAAATTCTCGGGAGACACTTCGCTTCGCTCAGTGAGACATAGCCCTTTATCACCGCGAGGTTAGATACTCCCAAAAGAGTCATGTTTGGATTCGTCCGTTCATCTGCATTACACTTGAAGAACGATACAGATCAAGGAGATAAATTTGGAAACACATGATGATGAACTGATCCGCTTTGAAGCGGAGGGCGCCGCGCCGCTGCCGGAGACAGAGGAACAAGGTTACGTCGAACACGACAACGCCCGCATCTGGTACGCAGCCTACGGCTCCGGTCGACCCGTCATCCTGTTGCACAGCGGATTGGGAAATAGTGGCAATTGGGGCTATCAGGTTCCGGCTTTGATCGCGAACGGTTACCCGCGGTCGTTATCGACAGCCGCGGTCACGGCCGCAGCACGCGTGACGAGCGTCCCTATGCTTATGAGTTGATGGCTGCGGATGTTGCCGCCGTGATGGACAAGTTGCAGATTCAAAAGGCGGCTTTGGTTGGGTGGAGTGATGGCGCTTGTACGGCTTTGGTCCTGGCCGATACCTCCCCTGCACGAGTAGCTGGCGTCTTTTATTTTGCCTGCAACATGGACCCAAGCGGCACCAGGGAAATCGAATTCACTACAATTCTTCAGCGCTGCGTCAGCCGTCACTGGAAGGATTACGAACGGCTCTCAGCGACACCAGATCAGTTCGACGCGTTTGCGGAGGCGGTCGGCCTGATGCAAAAAACGCAGCCCAATTACTCTGCGGAGGATTTGGCCCGCCTCCACGTGCCAGTTGCGATCGTACACAGCGAACATGATGAATTTATCAAGCGCGAACATGCTGAATATCTCGCGTATAGCATTCCTCAGGCCGAATTCATCTACCTGCCCGGGGTCAGTCACTTTGCCCCGTTACAACGACCTGAACAATTCAATAATGCCATGCTTGACTTTCTTCGTAAAATTGCGGTGTAGGATTGGAAACTCGTTCAGTCAAAATATCTTTTCCAAAACATGTCTTCCATCATCAACCTCGCCGGCGTTTCTCGAAAAGATAAATCTGCCACGAGTTATACAGATTATGATAAAGAATATAAAACGTCGGCCCCATGGCGACCAGCGGATTGATAAAGGTCAGGGCGATCCAAATTACAAAGGAATTGTTCTTCTGGCCGAGTGACTGACTGGCTTCCTGCCAATGGGCACGTCCACCGATCAACGCGCCAAGAGAAAAACTGATGATGCAAATGACCAGGGAGATCAAGGCGATCTTGAACAGAGGCACGAGCGAACCAGAATGTTCATTCCGAATGAAATCAGCGGTCTTGCTACTAATAATAAAAAGATTGAACAACCAAAGTGGAAACGAATAACGCTTGCCTTTGCGAATCCACCTCTGTAGCCCGGATGGCAAGTAAGAGACGAGGCGCGCCAAAATCAGTGGCAGGAACATCACCAGCAAAACAGGCTGCAACACCTGCCAGACGGAGACCTGCACAGTCGCTCCCAACAGCCAGGGTAACGTCAATGGAACAACGAAAGCGACTGAAACATTGGTCAACAAGACTGCGGCAATGACATATTCCACGCGACCCTCGATGAAACTGATCATCACGGGTGCGGCGATCGCAGTCGGTGCAATGGCGGTGATGAAGGCGGCCAGGGCCAGGGTGAGATCGAAGGCCGAAAGAACCCAATAGGCGATAAACGCCAAAAGCACGTTTGCACATAAAACCCAGAGCATGCTTTTCTGAAACGAGGCCGGCTTGAAGTCGATATCCAGAAATGATAAGAACAACATCGCCATCAAGATGTACTGGATCAGCACCGAGAGCGCGTGGAACTGCGGCAACAGTCCACCCAGGATCATCATGCAAAACAGAGCGAGGACTTTGCCGTAGAGTTTGAACAATGAATTCATGGATGCGATTATGCGCTGACACGAGCCTTCATCCACTCATTGCTGTTGAAGAAATCCGATACCGCGTTGCCGGGGTGCACCAGGGCATCGAACAATGGCCGGTCGGCATCGGCCAGGTTCATCCCCAGCACGGGGATAAATTCTTCCAACTGCTGGAGGGTGCGCGGGCCGATGATCGGCGCGGTGATGCCGGGCTGGTCCTTGCACCAGATGATCGCCAGCTGGGCAGCGGTCACCCCCCGTTCGGCGGCCATCTCCACCACGCGGGCGCCCACCTGCAGGCCGCCTTGCGACACCCGCTCGCGGGCGGCGGCCCAGGTAGAGCGGCCGGCGCGCGAATCGGCCGGCAGGCTGCCATCCAGGGGATAGCGCCCGGCCAGGATGCCCATCGCCAGCGGCGACCAGGGAATGATCGCCATGCCGTATTTCTGGGCCAGCGGGACGAGCTCATTTTCAATGCGCCGGTCGAGCAGGTTGTAGGGCGGCTGCTCGCTGATGTAGCGCGCCAATCCGAAACGCTCGCTGGTGGCCAGCGCCTCCATCACCATCCAGGCCGGGTGGGTGGAGCAGCCGATATAGCGCACCTTGCCAGAACGCACCAGGTCGTCGAAGGCACGCAAGGTTTCATCCACGGGGATATGTGGGTTGGGGCGGTGAAGCTGGTAGAGATCGATGGCATCAGTTTGCAGGCGGCGCAGCGAATCCTCGCAGGCTTTGATGATGTGATAACGACTCGCGCCACTTTGATTGGGCAACTCACCTACTTGTCCAAAAACCTTGGTTGCCAGCACCACCTGATCGCGTAAATTGTTGTCTTTCAAGAATTTCCCGGTGATACGTTCACTCTCCCCACGTTATAAACATTTGCCGTATCGAAGAAATTGATACCGCATCCATGGCCTTTTGCATGATCGTCACTAAATCATCTTCTGTGGTCGGCCCACCGAAATTCATGGTACCCAAACACAATGGCGAAACAAGGATTCCAGAACGTCCCAACAAACAATATGCCATTCAGATCCATCCTTTCTGAAAATAAGATTTTGGATTTCAATAAGTTATAGCGGATCGAACACCATTATATTATCTTCCATACGTAGTGTAGACAATATTTGGAAAGTGTTGCGGGGAGGAGACATTGATTTGACGGAAGCAGAACGAGGTTCGTTTGAACCGCGGTCTTCATCCTCCAACCAGGACAATACATTACCCATAGGGTGTAAGCCAAACGGGTACCAAAATACCCTTTTTCCAAATTCTTTAAGCGAAAAGTACTTCATTCTCAAATGCGAATTTGCTAAAATCATGGAAACGTTTCCAAATTTACTTCTTACTAGTACATCTTGGCATAAATAGAGGCTTTGGTATAGGATAAGGCAAACACTTAAAGGAGATGCTAGAAATGCCAATACCGAAAGCACAAGTCGTGAACCTATCGGATGCCGAACGAAACGGTTTAGAGAAATTGATCAAGCGGCATCAAGTTGGTCAGCAAACCGCATTGCGAGCGAGAATCGTTTTGGCTGCGGCATCTGGACTAAAGAACAAAGAGATTGCTCAGGCATACGAACGTCACCTTAGACACAGTCAGACTGTGGCGTAATCGCTGGGTAAAGTTACAAGATATTGCTCTCGATGACCTGAGCATTGAAGATCGATTACAAGATGCACCCCGTCCGGGCGCGCCAGCTAGGATAACGGCAGACCAACGTTGTCAGATAGAGGCACTGGCATGTGAAAAGCCTGAAAAATCATGGTGGACCGATTACACACTGGACAGCGCGTGAAATTGCCGCCGAAATGAAGAAGCGCAAGATCGTTGACAACCATCTCTCCTCGACATGCGGCGAGGCTTTTAAAAAGAAGCTGCGATTAACCCGCATAAAAGTCGCTATTGGCTCAATGGCCCTAATGATGAAGCCTTCAATGCAGAAAAGCCAGGCCATCAATGAATTATATCAACAGGCCTCTGCACTGGCAGAACAGGACGAAATCGTGGTGGCCAATAGAAATGACCGGTGTACAAGCACTGGAGCGGGCCACCCTCGAACACCCAACCGCCCCAGGCATGATGCGGCTGATCGAGTACGAGTATATTCGACATGGCACGTTATCCTTCATGGTATCTTTCAATGTCTCGCTTGGCGGTAGCCTCTCCGTAACCTCAGGTCCCACGCGGACGGAAGAGGATTATGTCGCCCACGTCCGCCTGATGGTTGGGGCGCATCCTGAAATCAAGCGCTGGCATTTAGTCGTGGATAATCTCAATATTCATGTTCTGACTCACTGGTGCGCTATGTCGCCGCAGAGTCAGACCTCGACATAGACTGGTGTCAAAGGAAAGTCGGGCATTTTGCACTCCATGCAAACCCGTTCTGACTTTTTAAGCCAACCCAGCCCATCGCATCGTTTTCTACTACACACCCAAACACGCTTCGTGGATGAATCAAGTCGAAATCTGGTTTAGCATTCTGGCCCGTAAGCTACTCAAAGGCAACTTCCGCTCGCTGGATGACTTAAACGCCAAGTTTTGCTTTCATCGCCTATTACAATCGTACCATGGCAAAGCCTTTCAAGTGGACGTACAAAGGCAGGGCACTTTCCGCCTAGCTATTTATGCCAGTATGTACTAGATAGTTTTATCCCCATCTTTACCAGTAGAAAATAGGCAATTTTGTCTCTGGAGAGCGAAAAGTTGTAAAAAAGTGGACGAATTCGTGTAAACGTTTCCAAACGATGGCAAAAAAGCAGTCCCCTCGAAAGTGACTATCGTGAAAGTGGCAGAAAAAGCCGGTGTTTCACTCGGGACTGTTTCGCGTGTCATGAACAATGATATTCATGTGGCCCCAGAAACACGTCGAACGCGTCCTGGCCGTGACGCAGGAATTGGGATACGTTGCCAACCGTCAAGCGCGCGGGTTGAAGGGTAGGAGAACCAACGTGATCGGCGTCTAGTGCCTGATTTGGGAACGGGCTACATCGGGGAAATCATGCACGGCATCGATACTGAACTTGGTATTAACTCAATTGGATCTGATGCTTTTCACCACTCACCGTACGGCAGTCAAGGAAGCCAACTATGTGGCGAATATGGTCCAGGGCATGGTGGATGGCTTACTGCTGGTATTACCCCGCAACCCGACAGACTATATGGGTACGCTCACCCGCCGTAATTTTCCCTTTGTACTCATCGATCATCAAGGGACGGGCAATCCCTGTCCCTCCGTGGGTGCGACCAATTGGCAGGGTGCATACAATGCCACCGAATATCTGATCAAGCTGGGACACACCCGTATCGGCTTTATCACTGGCGCCATGGACTTGGGTGCTGCCAACGATCGCCTGGACGGATATAAGTCGGCGCTGCGCCTCCATCACCTCTCCGAGGATCCCGGCTTGATTTTTGAAGGTACATTTTTCCAACCAGATGGTTATGCCGGTGCAGCCACCCTGCTCGCTTTGAAGGAACCACCTACTGCAATTTTTGCGTCGAATGACGTGATGGCCATGGGCGCCATGGACGCCATTCGAACCCGCGGCCTGCGCATTCCAGAAGATATTTCCGTGATCGGCTTTGACGATATTCCCCAGGCGGCCATGGTCCATCCTGCCCTTACGACCGTCCGTCAGCCATTGGAGCAGATGGGACGAATTGCCACGCAAATGCTTATTGATAAGCTGAAGAATCCGGAAAAAGAGATCGGTCGGATCGAATTACCCACTCAGTTGATTGTTCGCGAACTCGACTTTATCACGAAAAGACAGAGCCAGCTAACCTGCTGAAGTCGACTGACTCTGCCTGCCGATGTGGAACCCCTGGTCAAAGAAAGGAGTACCAACACATTCAAATTATACGCTAATCTCATTTCCGTACGTTTTGTTAACACAATTTGAATACGTTTGATTGAAAAAGGAGAAGAAATATGTCTCGTAAACTTTACACCTTATTGAGCTTTGTGCTCATCGTATCTTTTGCGCTGACGGCTTGTGGCACCCCGGCGACAACCCGGCCCCCCCTCCAGCCACCCAGCCCCCTGCAGCGACAGAGGCCCCTGCCATGACCGAGGCGCCTGCTATGACCGAAGCCCCGGCTGGTGAAAAGGTCACCATCAATTGGTGGCATATTACGACCGCAGATAACCATAAGGCGGAATGGCAGAAGGAAGCGGATGATTACATGGCTGCTCATCCAAATGTAGACATTCAGATCACAGTCTGGAGAATGAAGCCTTCAAGACCAAATTGACCAGTGTGATGCAATCCGGCGAACCCCCGGACATCTTCCAGAGTTGGGGCGGTGGCGTTTCAATGAATACGCCAAGCTGGACTTGTTCAGGGATATCACTGCCGGAACTCGATGCGGATGGTGGCGCCTGGCAAAACACCTTCGCCCCCGGTGCGTTGGGTGTGTATTCTTACAAAGGCGAGAATTATGGTGTGCCGTGGGATATGGGTATGATTGGCTTCTGGTATAACAAAGACCTGTTTCCAAAGCTGGTATTGACAATCCACCTACTACCTGGACTGAATTTCTTGACGATGTGAAGGCCCTCAAAGCTGCTGGCATCACTCCGATTCCATTGGGTGAGGGCGACAAATGGCCCGGCATGCATTTGTGGACTTATCTGGTCACCCGCCTCGGCGGTAAGGACGACTTCGAGGGTGCCTTGTTGCGCACTGGCTCCTTTACGGATGGACCCTTCGTTGAAGCTGGAAATAAACTTAACGAATTAATCGCCCTCGAACCCTTCCAGGATGGTTTCCTGGGTGCAACCTACGGTGATGAGGCGACAGCGATGGGCAATGGCAAAGCCGCCATGGAACTCATGGGGCAATGGGCACCTGCCGTTGAAAAGGACAACAGTGAGGACAAACAGGGCATTGGCGACAAACTGGGCTTCTTCCCCTTCCCGATGGTTGAGGGAGGCAAGGGTGATCCTGCTGACGCAGTCGGTGGCGGAAACGGCTTCGCGATTGGCAAGAACGCCCCGGACGAGGCGATTGATTTTGTCAAATTCCTTACCAGCGCAGAAAATCAAGCCACTTTGGCCAAGCTGGGTGTAGCCATCCCGGTTGTCAAGGGCGGCGAGGTTGGTCTGAGCGATCCGCTCATGATTGAGTTGCAGAAGACCTTCGCAGCTGCGAAGTACTTCCAACTGTACTATGATCAGGCGCTGCCTCCGGCCATGGGCTCTGTCATCAACGACAGCACGCAGGGAATTTTTGCTGGAACATTGACCCCTGAACAAGCTGCTCAAGCGATCGAAGACTCAGCTCAACAGGAACTAAAGTAAGTTACGTTGAATAGTTGTGTGAGGATTAGGTTCTGTACCTAATCCTCACATCGATCTATAGTTTGCGAGTTAGGAGTTCCTCATGCAACTTCCAGCCATTCCGGATATTTTTAAAATTAAGGTCAACATCAAGCTCCCTCAGCGCGTACAAGATCGTCTTACCATTTTCTTTTTTCTGCTGCCGGCCATTATTATTTTCCTGTTGCTTGTGGTCTATCCCATTATTCAATCCATTTATTACAGTCTTTTTAACTGGAAAGGTTTTGGCCCTGCCACTGATTTTGTCGGCCTGAATAACTTCAAAAATATCCTGAGTGACAAGGTATTTCTGATTGCGGTTCGCAATGGTCTCTTTATCATCGCGTTTTCCCTTTTTCTTCAATTGCCATTGTCTATGATGTTGGCTGTGCTTGTAGGACGTGATATGCCCGGCCGTGTCTTTTTTCGTTCTATATTTTTTATGCCCTTTGTTCTTTCCGAGGTAATTGCCGCACTTATGTGGTTGTTCATCTTAAACCCTGACCCGGACCGCGGATTTGTCAACGCGGTACTGGTTCTTATACCAGGCCTGAAAGCACAGGCCTGGCTTGGGAATACAAGTCTGGTCATGCCAGCCATTTTTGCGGCGTTGACGTGGAAGTACTTTGGTTATCACATGTTGTTGTTCATGACCGGGCTGCAAAATATTCCGACTGAGATCGAAGAAGCCGGTCGCATTGACGGCGCGAATTCTTTCCAGAACTTCTTTTACATTACCCTGCCGCTGCTTAGCAGCACAATTCGAACCTCAGTCTATTTGTCGGTGCTGGGTTCGATCCAACAGTTTATCTTAGTTTGGATCATGACCAAGGGTGGACCTGTCAATGCCAGTGAGACCATGGCAACTTATATGTATCGTTTTGGATTTGTGCGCTTCCAGCTAGGATATGGTTCTGCCGTGGCAATCTACATGTTTTTGCTATGTCTGATATTTTCCTTGATCTATCAACGCCTGACACGTCAGCCCGATTATCTGACAGGTCTCTAAAAAGGATAAACTCATGACGAAAACAACCTATTCACCACATTTGAATTGGGGAAAATATACGAGAAGATTTTTTCAATATTTCGTTCTACTGATTATTGTTGTGATTGTATTTGTTCCTATTGTGATTCTGGTCTTTGGTGCGCTTAAAACGAGCGGTGAGCTTTTATCACATCCTTATGCCTTACCTATCCCACCCCGTTGGGAAAATATTACCAAAATTTTAGGTCAAGCTTCATATTCCTTCTGGCCGATGCTGCGCAACAGCATGACTGTAATGCTTGTCGTAACTGTGGGTGTGGTCATCCTTTGCAGCCTGGCTGCCTTCGTCTTTGCTCGCATGGATTTCCGCGGTAAAGGGCTGTTTTTCAATCTTTTTACGCTTGGGCTGATGTTTCCCATTAATGTGGCCATTTTGCCGGTTTATTTTGTACTGCGCCAAATGCATTTAATACGATAATCTCTGGGGGGTAATCCTGGTGCAAACCGCATTTCAAATATCTGGCAATATTATGATCCTGCGGGGATTCTTACCGCCATTCCCGCCGAATTGCAGGATGCCGCCTATATTGACGGTTGCACCGCCTTTGACTTTTTCTGGCGTATTTTGTTGCCCTTGGCCCGTCCCGCTTTATCAGCGGTCGCGGCCCTGACTATGATCATGAGTTGGAATGACCTGCTTGTTCCACTTGTTGTGCTCAACAGTGATAAGTTATGGACTTTGCCTCTGGGTGTCATGCAGTTCCAAGGTCAATATGGGCAAGATTTGGCATTGGTATCAGCGTTTGTTGCTTTATCTGCCTTGCCTACGCTCATATTCTATTTGTTTGCTGAGCGTCAAATTGTTTCCGGTCTGACAGCAGGTGCTGTCAAGGGATAGCTCTTGAATGCCACAAACCTTTCGCAACCCAATCCTTTCTGGATGTTACCCTGATCCCTCCATATGCAGGGTTGACGAAGATTATTATCTGGTCACTTCCACGTTCGAGTATTTTCCCGGATTGCCGATCTTTCACAGCCGGGACCTGATCCACTGGCATCAGATCGGTCACGTACTGGAGCGTGCCCTCGCAACTACCTCTCGAGGGGATAACAGCTTCCAAGGGGTTATACGCGCCAACCACTCCGTTATTCGAGAGGCGTCTTTTACGTGATCAACACATTGGTGGAGGGCAAGACAAAATCAGGAAATTTCATCGTCACCGCGACCGATCCGGCCGGACCGTGGTCGGAACCATACTGGCTCGACAACGCGCCGGGGATCGACCCCTCCCTCTTCTTCGATGATGATGGGCGGGCCTGGTACGTCGGGCAATCGCATGGCGACACACAGTCAATACCAGGGACATACCGAGATCTGGCTCCAGGAATTGGACGTAAAAAAATGCGTCTGATTGGTCAGCCGCAAGTTCTTTGGGATGGCGCGCTCAAAAAGGCGATCTGGGCAGAAGCACCGCATATTTACAAGATCAATGGATATTACTATTTGATGATCGCAGAAGGTGGTACAGCGCACGACCATGCCGTGACCATCGCTCGCAGCAGGAAAATCACCGGGCCTTATGAACCCAATCCGCGGCAACCCAATACTGACACATCGTCATCTTGGGCTGGACTATCCCATTGTAGGGACGGGTCATGCTGATCTCGTAGATACGCCCTCCGGCGAATGGTGGATGGTTTGTTTGGCCATGCGTCCTTATGGCGGATATTTCTACAATCTCGGCCGCGAAACCTTTCTTGCGCCCGTGCGCTGGGAGGAGGATTGGCCAATCGTGAGTCCAGGAAGCGGGCACGTCGAGTTTAGCTATCCGGCGCCGAATTTGCCGGAACAAACCTGGCCCGAATTGCCTGCCCGCGATAATTTCGATTCACCAACGCCTGGCTCTGCAATGGAATTTCCTGCGTTACCCCTCTAGATGAGTTTCGTAGCTTCAGTGAGCGACCGGGTTATCTGCGATTGCGGTTGCGCCCGCAAGCTTTGTCAGAACAAAGCAACCCGAGTTTTGTGGGCAGGAGGCAACAACATATTCACTTCACCGCCCAGACAAAACTGGAATTCACCCCTCAAAGCGAAAATGAGTGTGCCGGGTTGGCGTTGATACAAAACAATAATTTCCATTTTCTGTTTGTCGTAACAAAGACGAGTAATCCCGTTGTGCAACTGATCAAACGCGCGCAGGGCGTGGAAACGCTTCTGGCAGAACAGCCTGTTCAAGCCGGAGAGGTCCAGCTCAAAGTGGAAGCCCATGAGCAAGACTATAATTTTTATTTCGCAAATCAACCCGATGAATGGTATGCAATGGCTGAAAATGTGGATGGCCGTATTCTAAGCACCCCTGTTGCGGGCGGCTTTGTCGGCGCCTATATTGCCATGTATGCCAGCAGCAACGGTCAACCCAGCAGCAACTATGCAGACTTTGACTGGTTCGAATATCTGGCTCTTGATGAAAACTGATATTGATCGTCGCAGCAAAATGAGTTATTCGATGAAGCATACGATTTATGTCAGGTGTTATTTTCTTATGGATCGGCGCATTGGTCGCCGGCTGTGCACCAGCCAGTACACCTGTCCCTACGGATACTGCCAGGCCTGCCACTCCCCTTCCTTCTCCAACGCCCACCCCGCAGCCTGTGGTTGGCGCGTTCGAAAGCGGCACGTACCGAAATCTGTTTCAGGAATATTTGGGCAAGTCGGATGCTGAGGTGCAGGCCAAGCTCGATGCGGCCTGGAACCAACTCTTCTATGGCGACGATGAACTGGAACGCGTCTATTATCCTGTCGGCGAAGATATGGCTTATATAACGGATATCGGCAACAACGATGTCCGAACTGAGGGCATGTCTTATGGGATGATGATCGCGGTCCAGATGAACAAGCAGGAAGAATTCAATCGGTTGTGGAAGTGGACCAAGACCTACATGTATCAAAGCGAGGCGCCCTATCAAGGTTATTTTGCCTGGCATTGCACAACAGAGGGCGATAAGCTGGATGCCAATCCTGCCTCGGATGGAGAGGAATGGTTTGCCACGGCGCTGCTCTTCGCCTCTGCGCGCTGGGGTGACGGTGAGGGATTTTTAATTATGAGGAACAAGCCCAGGCAATCCTCAACACCATGCTGCACAAGGAAGATACCAAGAGCGATCTGGCTACCAACATGTTCAATCTCGAACAGAAGCAGGTGGTGTTTGTGCCGCGCGATTGGACGCGATTCCAGCTTCAGCGACCCTTCCTATCATCTTCCCGCATATTATGAGTTATGGGCACGTTGGGCAACACAGGATAATCAATTTTGGAGTGATGCCGCCGGCGTAAGCCGTGAATATTTCAAGAAAGCCGCGGATCCGAAAACCGGCCTGATGCCGGATTACGCCAACTTTGATGGTACGCCTTACGGCACGAATGAACACAAGGATTTCCGCTTCGATGCCTGGCGTACACTTTCCAATGTAGCTGTGGATTATGCCTGGTTCGCGGCCGACCCATGGCAGGTTGAACAATCCAACCGTGTGCTGGATTTCCTCGCTTCACAAGGCATGGACTTATACCCGAATCAATTTGCGCTGGATGGCACTGCGCTTTCAGCTGACCATTCAACGGGACTGGTATCGATGGCTGCTGTGGCCGCCCTGGCTGCCGACTCTGAAAAAGGCAAACCCTTCGTCCAGGCACTTTGGGATACGCAAATTCCATCCGGCAAATGGCGTTATTATGATGGCATGTTATACATGCTTGGGATGTTGCACGTGAGCGGAAATTTCAAGATCTATACCTCGCGCTAAAGACGCTGAACTTATTTCAAAGGAGCACCTGATAAGTGCCATGAACATATCGGAAAAACTTTCATACCTCGACACATCTCTGTCTTTTGCTGAACGAGCCAGGGATTTGGTGAGTCGTTTGACACTTGACGAAAAAGTAAGCCTGATGAACCATCCCGCCCAGGGCGTGCCGCGTTTGAACATCCCTGCCTACAATTATTGGAGTGAGGCGCTGCATGGTGTTGGCCGCAATGGACGTGCCACCGTTTTCCCACAGGCGATTGGCATGGCAGCTACCTGGGACAGGGAATTGATCCAGCAGGTGGCCTCTGTCATTGGTGACGAGGGCCGTGCAAATATCATGCCGCCCTGCGTCGCAACGGCTACACCGATCAGTATCAGGGTCTCACCTTCTGGGCGCCAAATGTGAATATTTTTCGCGATCCACGATGGGGACGTGGGCAGGAGACGTGGGGTGAAGATCCCTTCCTGACGGGCGAGATGGCTTCCGCCTTTGTGAAAGGCCTGCAGGGAGACCATCCCAAATATCTCAAAGCCGCGGCCTGTGCCAAACATTATGCTGTCCATTCGGGGCCGGAAAAAGACCGGCACACGTTCAATGCAATCGTAACCAAACGCGAGTTATACGACACCTACCTGCCCGCTTTCAAAAAACTCGTCACTGAGGCAAAGGTTGAAGTGGTGATGGGGGCTTACAACCGTACGCTCGGTGAACCTTGCAGTGGCAGTAAGCTTTTGCTTGAGGATGTCTGCGAGGCGAGTGGGGCTTTGAAGGTCATGTTGTGTCAGATTGTATGGCGCTTTCAGACTTCCATCTCAATCACAAAGTCACGGAAGATGCGGCAGATTCCGCGGCGCTTGCTTCTGAAATATGGATGTGACCTGGGCTGCGATCACGTCTTCAATGAAATTCCCTACAGCCATTCGAACGCGGACGAATACAACCGAGGCGTTGGTTGATCGTGCTCTCGAGCGTACGCTTGGTACACGCTTCAAGCTCGGTATGTTCGACCCACCGGAAGAAGTCCCCTTCGCAGCCACGTCCAGACGGACGTCGTGGCTTGTGAAGAACATCGCCAGTTGGCGTATCGCACGGCAACCGAGTTGGCTGGTTTTGTTGAAGAATAAGAATAACATCCTGCCAATCAAACCCTCCACAAAAAAGATTTTCGTTACCGGCCCCACCGCCACCAGCCTGGAGGTGCTGCTCGGCAATTATTACGGTTTTAATAATCAGATGATCACTCTGTTGGAAGGCATTACCGGACGCATCCCGGAGGGGATGGGGATGGAATATACTTCGGGAGCCTTGTTGAAGCATCCGCGTGAAATCAAGAATACATGGGCGCCAGGGATGGCCCAGTCAGCAGATCTTGCAATTGTCTGTGCAGGTTTCTCCTCCTTTCTTGAAGGAGAAGAAGGCGAATTGCTTCTTTCTCCCATGAATGGGGACCGCGATAGTATTTCCCTGCCGGAGAGCCAGGTAAATTACATCAAGGAGCTTTCCATCCATGGCGTAAAGATCGTGCTGGTTCTCACCGGCGGCAGCCCCATTTCGCTGGGAGAGGTGGAGAACATGGTGGATGCGATTTTCTTCTTTGTCTGGTATCCCGGCATGGATGGGTGGCCGGGCAGTGGCGGATGTTTTTTGGCGCGTTTCACCCGCCGGCAAACTCCCCATCACGTTTCCCAAATCACTGGACCAACTTCCGGCCTTCGATGATTACAGCATGAAAGGGGACGTACCTATCGTTACATGAACGAGGAGCCGCTGGTGACCCCTTTGGCTTTGGATTCAGCTATAGTCGTTTTGAGATACTCGAACCTACAGCTCGATAATGAGCTGGGCCTCTTTAAAGCTCTTTCTGATACCAACATCCTGCTTTACTCAATCAGCCGCGATCCTGCCGAAACTCGCAAGCGCGCCATTTCCATTGAGCTCCTTGAACGAGACGACTAGCGCTCTCCGTGCAGGTGCTGCAGGAGTTTGACGTCAGGCCACCCGCGTTACGCGGCCAGACGCGATCGCCCATGACCTCGCGGTTGGGCTGATCCGCACTTGGTTGCGCTTCGAGGTGCAGGCGATCACCGTCCCGGTAATGATCGAAGCGCTCAAATCAAACGTGCCTTCAGTCTGTCTTATTGGGATGCCGCAATCATTGCGGCCGCCCGGGCTGTGGGCTGCTGCGAGGTCCTGTCCGAGGACATGGGCCATGGTCGCACGTTCGAGGGGCTTGTAGTGAACAATCCCTTCCGATAATGTGCCGGATCGCGAACGACATCGAGCGTACGCTCTGAGCACGGGCAAGAGGGCAAATGCCGGAACTATTTCCAGTGCTTGCGCCGCTTCCAGCAATCGATCGTCATTGCTTGCCAGTTCATGCGTCGCCTGGTCGACGCAGGCCCACTTCTAAAACGAATAAGATCTCTATCGCCTTGCGACCCTGGTTGAGGCCACACCGCGGCTTCGCGCAGATCAGCTCTGCTGCTCAGGAGCTTTTCTTTATCAAACGAACGCCTGGCCCTCCATTCTCGTCATGAACTCGATGCGGCAGCTTCCAGTGTCAATGGCGGGGCGATTTCCGGCCGCCGGGGCGGAGCAAAACCAGGCAATCAGCCAGCGCCACGGAAAGAGGCCCGTCGGGCCCCTTTGCATGTTGGCGGCGAAAATTTTTCGCCTGGCTATGCCGGGGTAATTTCGCCGGTCTCGGGATTGATGCTGCACGTCGGCGGGCGCGGGGTCTTTGCGCCGACGCGTCTTCGACTGCTTGAGCGATAACTCTCACCGTCCATCTCCAGAATATGGACATGGTGCGTGAGGCGATCGAGCAGCGCGCCGGTGAGACGTTGATTACCGAACACGCTCGTCCATTCGTCGAAGGGCAGGTTCGAGGTGACGATCGTGGAAGCGCGTTCGTGACGGCGGCTGAAGACTTCGAACAGCAGTTCGGCGCCGGTTTGCGACAACGGAACGTAGCCGAGTTCGTCGACGATGAGCAGTTTGGTCGCGTCCAATTGCGCCTGAAGCCGCAAAAGGCGTTTCTCGTCGCGCGCTTCCATGAGTTGATGAACCAGCGCCGCCGCCGTGGTGAAGACGACCGAGAAGCCTCTCTGGCAGGCGGCGAGCCCGAGCGCCAGAGCGACATGCGTCTTGCCCGTGCCGCTCGAAGCAGCGACATACTGCCGGGTATCACGGCGACGGTGAGCGGATTGATTATCCGTTTCATCCGCGCTGCGGGGAAGTTGTGCGCCGTTTCAAATCCGAAGTGCAACAGGGCAGCATAGACGGCATGGCGGAGTGAGTGGCGGGGGAAAGGGTCGGGGTCAAGGGCTTTAGTCGCCGGAGACGATGCGAGCGCAGCGAGCACCCTTGAGGCCGACGTTTTCTCCCGCCAGACTTTGCCATGTTGTGTATGCCGGTTTTTCTGGCGGTCAGATGGAAGACTATCCTTGCGTGGGACAGCACATCTCACGGAGGAAAAATGCCCGAAGGCTATCTCCATCTGACCTGCGAACAACGCTGCCAGATTTACGCGCTCTTGCAAAGCGGCCACTCGCAAGCCCACATCGCGCGGCAAATCGGCGTCGATCCGTCGACGATCAGCCGCGAGCTTGTTCGCAACACCGGCGCGCGCGGCTATCGCTTCAAGCAAGCGCACGAGAAGGCCTCGCAGAGACGCCAAGAGGCCTCGGACAAGCCGCGCAAAATGACGCCAGATTTGGTGGAGCTGATCGAAGAAAAACTGACGCAAGAGCAGTGGAGTCCCGATCAGATCAGCGGGCGTCTGGCGAAGGATGGCGTCGCCTTTATCAGTCACGAGCGCATCTATCAGCATGTCTGGAAAGACAAGAAAGACGGGGGCACGCTGTATCTTCACTTGCGTCACAGCGGCAAAAAATACAACAGGCGCAAGGGCAAGAATTCGGGGCGCGGGCTGATTCCGAACCGCGTCGATATCGATCAGCGGCCTCCTATTGTCGCCGCAAAAAGCCGCATCGGAGACTGGGAGGCCGACACGATTATCGGCGCCAATCACAAAGGCGTTGTCATGTCGCACGTCGAGCGAACCTCCAAATACACCAAGCTCGCCAAACTGCCGGACAAGAACGCGGACTTTGTCGTGCAGGCCTGCGCACGCGTGCTCTTGCCGCTCGCTGACCAAATCGAAACAATCACTTACGACAATGGAAAAGAGTTCGCCTCTCACGCCCAAATCGCAACCTCGCTGGGGGCACTATCCTATTTTGCCAAGCCCTATCACTCGTGGAACGCGGCCTCAACGAACACACTAACGGCCTCTTCAGGCAGTACTTCCCAAAAGGTTCCGACTTCTCTATTTTGTCCGATGCCGATGTCCAAAGGGTCGAGGACAAACTCAACTCTCGCCCCAGAAAGATACTCGGCTACCAAACCCCTCGCGAGATTTTCTTCAGCGCCAGAAATCTGCCCGTTGCACTTCACTGTTGAATGGGCGCACCCTAAAGTTCAGCGGCGGGAGCCGAAGCCCCCGCCGCCGGTGTTGCCTTCCTTCGCAGACCGCCTAGCGCTCGCCACCCTCAAGCGAGAACAAGCACACCGCCAGGATTGGTATGAACGGCATTGTAAATTTGGCCTACTAACTCAATGAGCGCGTCGTTTGGCGATATACTGATCGACGAAGTGCCCTGATGGTCAAAAATGTACGTGTCACCGGCGGGAGTTCTGGAAAACTGTAGCCGTGCCCGCCGGAGCCGCCAGCCCAAGAAGAATACCGACTGTGAGAAGATGGACACCGGTATTAACCGTGTTTTGCACGGCGCCTGCTTGGAACAGCACCGTATCGTTGGGCTCCGAGTTCGATATAGCAGCCCACTGCGAAGCAGTGGGGAACCCGCTGATCAAACCCGCCCCGTTTGCAGCCGTGTCGATGTAATGATGAGGATTGAGTGTGCCGAAGTGCGCTAAATCAGTAATGTCGTATGCACCGGAGCCAAAGTTGATCGTGTCCGTGTTGTTAACGTTGGCATTGAAAATCGTCAGATGCTGGGCTGTGCTGAACGGTGAAAGGCCGAAGGCATCCGTGCCGAAATTGCCCAGCGTGTAAACGTCATTGTGACGCCGGCAACTCTGTCGATTTGGATATTGTTCGCCCCGTTGAGACCGCTGAAATCAAAATTCACCGCACCGGCACCACTATCGTGGATAGTCGAGAAACTTCCACCGCCAGCCGTGCCGACGAGTGCCCCAGTTCCGGCGGTCGTTGTGTCCAACGTGTGTAGGCCATTGTCGACCAAGTGCAGGAAAGAATTTTGGCTCCCCAAGCTGAGATGGATGGTGGAAATCTCATTCTTGGTGTCGACCAGTATCAATGCGGAGCCGGCCGCAGGAGCGAAGCCTGTGGCGTCGACCCCATCGTGGCTGAGGCTGAGATTTAACGTCGTGGCGGTCGGCGTCGTCAAATTGTCGGTAATGCTGACGGCCGCGCCTAAGATATCACTATGGTTAATGGTCAGATCGGTCAGCGCATTGTCGACGATCTTGTTGAGGATTGGTGAGCCCACTGCCCCCGGCGGGAAAGGCCCAAACGTTACAGTATGGCTGAGTCCATCCAGCGTGATCTTTGTGATAGTGCCCGCCGCTGTCGGGCTGGCTCCGTTCGCGTCCACAATACTGACGGCACCGTCGCTGCCGAAAACGATCTCCGTTTGCGTGATCGAAACGGCAGTCGTCCCGCTTCCGCGTGGTCGAACTGCCATTGACCGTCATGGCATTGGTGGTGGGTGCGAAGAGGGTGTCATTGATTAGAACCGCTGTCGCAGCACCAACGGTCACGTTATCGACGCTCGCAAAGTTGCCGCCGCTGGTGATGTTCAGCTGCTCCAAGCCAGTCCATTCACCCTGCGGGCCTGTCGCCGTAAAGTTACCCTGGACCGCGGTAGTCGAAAGTGCGCCCAAGGCGGTGGCGGCATTAACATTGACAGTCTCAACGCCGGAAACCACGTTCCCCGGACCTACAGCCGTGGGGTTAATAGCGCCGAGGCCGGTTCCGTTGCCCGTGATGTTGAAGATGTTGCCGGTTATACCGGGGTTGGCCTTTATGGTGTCACCAGGTGTCCACGTCGCACCCGCACCGCCAAGGGTGCCGTTTACGGTGGTGTTGTTCTGGCTAATAACGACCGTATCCTTACCAGGAGTGAGATTGATAACCACGCCGCCTGGAGTGAATTCACCCTGCAGCAGAGTATGCGCCGGCAATGCGCCAAGCGCCGCACCAGTTGTGTACTGCCCGGTGGCGACGTCGATCAGCGCATTCGCGACCGATCCGGTAACGACATTCGGACTAAAGGTGTTTGTCGGATCACTTGTGTTGGTCGAAAAAACAGTCTGGAGGTTGGCCGTCGTATGATTGAGAAGCGCAACGCCGGTCGAGTCACCAAAAGCCGCTCCGTAGGCCGCCTGGGTAACGCTCAAGCCGGGGTGAGCGCTAGGATTGGCAGTGTAAAAGGCAGTCCAGTTAGCAACGAATTGTTGGATGGCATTCGCATTCACGCCAGTCAAGGTAGAGACCGCCTGCGCGAACTGCGTAACACTCAGAAATTAGTATTGAAGCTCGTATTTCTTGCCAGCGCCAGACCGAGGGCCTCCGCGGCGTACACAGTCGGATCAAAGTGATTGGCAATCGCATTCGCGACCTGACCCGGCAAAAACTCGCGGCGCACTCCGCTCTTGAAGAACCTAAGCGCTTCGCTTATATCTGCCAGATGCCTACAGTCCTGCGCCTCGATGGGCTGCGGGTCGTGATCTACCCGAATGATCATCGTCCGGCTCATGTCCACGTCATCGGCGGAGGCCGCGATTCGGCAAAAACTCGCGGCGCACTCCGCTCTTGAAGAACCTAAGCGCTTCGCTTATATCTGCCAGATGCCTACAGTCCTGCGCCTCGATGGGCTGCGGGTCGTGATCTACCCGAATGATCATCGTCCGGCTCATGTCCACGTCATCGGCGGAGGCCGCGAGGCGGTGTTTGACTTGCACTGTCCGGATGGTCCAGTCGAGCTGCGGGAAAACTTCAGCTGTTCGCGCCAAGACATTAGGCGGCTGGCGACCGCCCTGGCTGAGCATGTGAACGAGCTGTGCAAATTATGGGAGCGAATTCATGGACGAGTTTGAGCTAGCGACCAAGCGTGCAGAGCGTCGCCGGAATTCCGAGCCGGCTGCTGTAGCAGCGCATTACGATAAAGACCGGGACCGTGTGGTCATCCAATTGAGCACGGGCGACAAGCTCGCGTTTCCGCCGCACCATGCCCAGGGGTTGGAGCGGGCCAAGCCCTCTGATCTGGCCGTCATCGAGATCAGCCCGTCAGGATTTGGATTGCATTTCCCAAAGCTCGACGCCGACTTGTGGCTGCCGGCTCTTTTAGAGGGAGTTTTCGGGTCCAGGAAATGGATCGCCGCTCGACTGGGAGCCAGCGGAGGAAGAGTGAAAAGCAAGGCCAAGACGAAAGCCGCGCGTGCCAACGGGAAGCTTGGCGGTAGACCCCGGAAGGGAAAACTACCTAGCAAGATGCCACAGCGGCGGCGCGCCTAGCCGGCGGGCCAAGGCGTCCGCCGTGTCCGACTTCACCCACCGCGACCTCATCGCATCGGCCGCACCGCACGCCGCGCACGATGGACACAACCAACAAGGCGCGCTGATCCGCTCTTCGAGCCCTACCCTTCTCAAGTCCTTTCCGCGCCGCCATAGTGCCGCCGAAATCACCTCAGGATGCGCGTCCACAACGCCTCACCAGACGGCACCGCGCCCACTTCGTCGATCACGCAGACCGCCGTCGCGCTTGAAACCCAACGTCCTACTGAGTATTTGGCAGAAAGGGATATTCTCTCGGCGCGCATAATCTCGATGATGGCGAGCAGACAACACGGCCAGGTCGCCGCCATCTCGCTTATCCTATTCAGGACATGTCCGAATTGCTGTGCGATTGAGCGATCGTTCGGTGGGGAACGGCCGGAGCCGGTTGCCTGCTTTGGCGCGCGCTCGTACCTTGTGGCCGCCAATCCTCCCTTGGCTAACGAAGCTCTGTCTGTGGGTTGACCAGGCTTGCCGCCTGTTGCTTGGGCCTCGGCCCGCGGGGAGGGCTACGCTTTACCCCCCGGACCACCGTTCGCGCCCCTGGTCCGGAGCCCGGCAGGTGCTTCCGCTAAATTTGCTTTCATGGAAAAGGTCCGGCCGGCCTTCTCATAGCCAAAGCACCGCCAATCTACTCCAATTTATCCCCCCGACAGACACTCTCTGGCGGGACCATGGCTTTATCTCCCTGACAGACGCTCTCCGGCGCGACCACGGGTGGTCATATTTCGATTTCAAAGTCACGATGGACATGGCGGTCCAGGTCACAAGTAAAATCAATTGGGACAAGCCTTTTGGTTCGGAAGGGTGCTCACGCATTTATTTGTGGTCGATGAAACAATTGCGTCGGTGGTTCGGAATTAGAAGGCTAGCCAAAGATATTTGAAATTTTCAGCATCATGTCATCTGAGTTAGCTTGTGCGTCGGGTATCCGTGGACGGTGGTGAGGTTTCCGGTTTCTCGATCGATGTAAACGAATGCGGATCCATCGATGCGATAGCGGCCCTTCCAATCAATTG
>CAWAGT010000011.1:0-15721 GCA_963781625.1 uncultured Chloroflexia bacterium
CGTACAGGCTCCTGCCACCCGGAAAACAACCTACCGCGTTTGTAGTCCCGATTCCCGTCTCATTGTAGCTGGCGCGGTTTGGGTTCGCCTTTTCGCCCCAGGGATAGGTTCTCCCATCTGTGCCCCGCGCGGCCTTCTCCCACTCCGCTTCGGTTGGCAAGGTCACGTGCACACGACCAGACGCCAATCCTTCCCATAATGTTTTGTCTTCTTCTGACTTTGCCTTTTGTAGCATCGTGTTGGAATTCGCTTTGAAGGAGGCCTCTAGCTGAGCGCGGAAACGCCAGGGCCTCATACCACGAGATTCCGACTACAGGGTGATTTCCCAAGGCGGAGGGCTCACCATAGTCAACAGGACGGTCGTGTGGTTCATAATCGTATCGCCCTTTGAACGCGCCATTCTGCCAGTACCCTTCCTTGATCGCTTCCCCCCAAAATTCCTTTTGCCTGTACCCGCCTGCTTCCACAAATTGTTGGAACTGCGCATTCGTGATGGGATATTTGCTGATCCAGTAAGCGGGTAGGTCCACCTGCTTTTGCTCTTTGCCTTCCCCCATGATGAATTTTCCAGCGGGGACAAAGCAGAATTGCATGGCATTGACATCCAACACTTCGGGGCGTGGGTCGCCAAATTTTGCCAGCACGCGTCCAGCTTCGGCTCTTTCAATGGCTGGAAGCGAACTATTCAGCAGGGACAGCAAACGAGGTCTTAGTTGAGCAAGATACTTTTCACCGCCATCCGGACTTTTCACATCCACCTGGATTTCCCTGGTGCCAGCGATGCGTGCCACCATCCCGGACCACAATCGGCCCGAGCATCCTGCTCTCTCTTTGACTTTTTAGGTGGTAGCAATTGATAAGCCAGGTCAGCATAACGTTCGCCCGCGCCGATTGAAATACAGTTCTTCCGCGCCAACTTGGGCGGCCAGCGCCCAGGTATCGCCTTCGGCCGCACGTTGATAATATTCACGGGCTGGATTACGTTCCCGTATCATATAGCAGCCCGCCAGGTATTCCTGGAAGGTGCGGTGTGGAAAACTATAACTGGTTGGTTTGTTCAGTTCTCCACCGTTGCCTCGCAGAAGACCCGAACGCTGGTCAACATAATCCAGGAATTCGCCAGCCAGCCCGGGGTCGCCCAGATAGTCCCGGGCTTCCAGAATATCCAGGGCATCCTTGCGGATAGATCGGCAGTCTTCTTGTTTTCTTTCCCGGCAGCCTGTGCCTGATGAGCAAGGTGCTCCAGCGCGCTCAGCAGACAATTCTCATCCTTGAGAAATTCAAGCAGGGCTTTCGATGGCGTCAATTTGCCCTCGCCCAATTTATACTTCTGCCAGCGGGTGATCAGCACATCCACAACCAATTTGTACAACCGCACCCGTTCACGCGGCAGGCCAATCTCCTTCTGGTGAATAATTGCCATACTGGTCAACATCATCGGATTGCTGGAAATCTCACGCAGATCGGCTGAGATGGCAGCGCTGAACAGGTCATTGATGCGATCCTGTCGATCCTTCTCCAGCACACGTCCCATTTCCACCTGAATACGATACCATCCGCCGACAAAATTTCTGATCTTATCTCGATCGAATTCGCGCAGTGTGAAGCTGGGGAGGCTCTCGAAGACTGCTTCTCCAATGTAGGAACGAACGCGTGAGGTGATCACCAAACGCTCCAGGCGATATTCATTCAGCAGCGCCGATACGACCTTACAAATCACCAGACGCAATGCCTGAGGTACTTCATCCAATCCGTCCAGAACCATCAAGACTTTGCCACTCTTCCAATGCCATCTGCATGAGAGGAACGAAATCCTCAGTATTGTTTCGCTTCAATTCATCCGCAAGATAGGAAAGGATTACCTCCAATAATGCTTCTTTTTGCTTATCACCGGACAACTCATCAATACTCACCTCAGACAGATAAGGAACCAGTTCCCGGAGAACCACCATCACGGGCAGGAGGTCGGCGGAAATCCCGCGAATGGCTTGAATTTGACCCAGTTGAACCGCGGCCTGCAACCCCAATAACTTTCGGGCGAAAGTGCTTTTCCCGGCGCCAGGATCTCCCAACAGGACAACCTTTGATGTGGCAATCACGGCATCCAGAACGGGTACAGGCAGGACCTTATTCTTCTCATCACGGGAAGGGACCGGGAATTCCAGATTTTCCTTCACCTGATCAATATCCTTGAAACTCTTCTGCTTACCCTGGCGAACCAGCTCCAGGTCTTCAGCTTTTACATTGAGTGTGGTATCCAGATCGATGTAGACGCTGTCCAGCGTGATGTCTTCTTCGGCAGTTTCCTCGCCGCCCAGCGCGGCCAATGGCAGCACCTGGCAATGTCGCCTCAATTTTTCAAGATAAGAAGTTCGTGCTTTCGCATTTTTTTGATGTGTTGTCTCCGCTGCGTTTGGCGCTAAGAATTTGGCTCCGCCCGATGCAACATAATCACCTTTCACATATATTCCCCCTGCCCCCACGGCAACAGCCTCGTCTCCCTCCGCGATGGCACCATCGCCGATCAACGTAGCGTGATACTTTACACCACTGCCAATCTGTTTTAGTTCGCGCTGAATCGTGGTCTCGAACCAGAATTTATCTTCTGTTGTCAGGGATTTCTCAGCCTGTTTGAGAGCATCGAGAGCGCCAAGCAAAGCATCTATCTCTAACCCCAGCACCGGGTTACTCTGCGTTTCCTGTTCCAGTTCGCGTGCTACTTCTGTGTCACTTTTATCTTTCAACTTCTGCACCATGTTGGCAAGCAAATTGGTACTGACCGCGCCCCCAGGGCAGTGCCCAACACGACGAGTGAGCCCCAGTCTCCGCCATGGGCGGCCTGAACGATCGGCACCAGGGAGGTGGCGGCCAGGAAATAATAGATCGAGTTTGTTCCTGCCCGGTCCAGTCGCTTTTTCCAGCCTTGCAAGCGATCTTGAAATTCTGCTTTCCAAGTTGGAAGATTGAATGACATGGTTACTCCCTGCGTTTTGGCACGATCAACTTTCCCAATATAGCTTTTCGCAAACCTATGGTGTTCCCATAGCGCGCATGATTGACCCAGCCCTGCACACTGGCCGACAGTTGCTCAAAGGATAACCTGCCCGCGCGGTAATCATGACACATGCTGCGCAATTTTCTTTGATAGTATAGTCCCTTTCGGCGTTTGAGCCGTCTCCTGTTCGGAAAGATGCGAAAGCCCAGAAAGGAGAATCCCTCCTTCACCGGCGCGGGATGTGCTGGATGGAGCGTCAGCCGTAAGGCTGCCATTCTTTCCTCGATTTTATCCTTCCATCTCCAGAGCGTGTCCTTGTCTTCCCCGAAGAGTAGAAAATCATCCACGTAGCGCAGGTAGGCTGGGCAGCGCAATTCACGCTTCACAAAATGATCGAACCCGTTCAAGTAGACATTTCCCCAGAACTGGCTGGTGAGATTCCCAATCGGCAAGCCGCGTGAACGCAGGGAAGCAAATAAACCCTGCCCTGCCGAAGGTGTCGAAGGGTCATCATTTGGAAAGTACACCATCTCGTATTCTTCCGAAAGCACACCAGCGCCGCTGGCAAGGATCTGATCGCACAGCCACAATACGTTTGTATCTGCGATCCTGGAGGCCAGGATATTACACAAAATGGCATGATCGATGGAGGGAAAGAACTGGCGGAGATCGCATTGCAGCAGGTAGGGATAGCGGCGCGAAAAAGTCTGCGCCCGGTTCAGGGCACGATGCGTGCCTTTGCCTACCCGGTTGGCATAACTATCGAAGATGAAACCCCGTTCGAAGATCGGTTCGATCAGATTGCACAGAGCATGATGTACCACACGATCGCGGAATGGCGCGGCAGAGATCAGGCGGCGCTTCGGTTCATGGATGTGGAAACTGGTATACGCTCCAGGCCGATAGGTAGAATCCTGCAATTCCTGCTGTAGCTCCAGCAGGTTGTCCTCCAAATGATATTCGAAGCCAGCCACATTGGGCTGACCGCGTTTCCCTTTGGCCGCTTTACGATAGGCCAGCAGCAGGTTGTCCCACGAAATGAGTTCTGTTATACATCATCATAAGAGTTGCCCCGCGCCAGAGAAGTGATCCCAGGGCGCGGGGCGGTTGTTATTTGCTTACCTCTCCCGCCTTTGCCGTGAGCAGGGCGGAAGGAGGTAACCAGGAATATGCCCGGCCATGCTTCTCTCTGATTGGGCGCCTCAATGGTAAAGGTTGATGCCCGTACCACCCTTTTGGCAACTGCGCAGCGTGGGAAGCTTGTGGAGACCACAATACGAAAACCGATGTTGTTGTTCCTGTTGTTGGGATTGTTCCTGTTGCGATACGCACAGCGCACATTCCTTGATTCATTGTTGAAGGAACCACCACGTAGTCCGTGGGCATATCCCTCGCAGTAGGAAGTCTTTCTGCTCCTACGAATGCGTGATCTTTGGTCCAGCCACCCAGCAGTCTGCCGATCTCGCTCGTCATGCGCGACACGTGCTGGTATTGACCCGCTGATAACCATTTCCAGTGATAGGCAAGCCGCAAATAGGTGCGCACCTTATCCAGGGCTTCATCGGCCAGTGCCAACTGTTCCGACCTGCGCCTGGCCCTTGCGATGATTGGCAGTCTCCAGTTGCTCGCGCAGGTCGAAGGCAGCATCCAGCAGACGGCGTGTGAAGGTATGGCGATGAGCGGTAGGGAAGTGGTTGCTGACCGGCAGCAGCCAGGTGAGGAAATCAAACGTGCGCGTGAAGATGGGCATTTCCTGACTCATCGAGATACCTCCTGAAAAATTTTTTTTCCGCGACCGCCCTTCGGGCGGAAGGAATTCACTTCTTGCAGATCATCACGACTTGCGATAACCAGAGTACCAGAATTCAGAGCCCCAGAGTTCAGAGAGAACAGAGACCAGAGTTAGGAGAGAAGCATCGGGGAGACCACAACACGAAAACCGAGGTTGCCGTCCCTGTAGTCGGGATTGAACCAGTCGCGAAACGCACAGCGCACATCCCTCGAAGCATCGAAGAAGGAACCGCCACGGAGAATGCGCAATATTTCTCTTGATGCATCCAAATCCTCCCGCTTCTTTTCCAATTATAAGGATATTGAATTCAGGTTTCGAAAAATCCTTGCCCCAAAAACTCCTGCGTCCACTCATACACATTGCCACTCAAATCCAGTAGACCATAAGGGCTTGCGCCAGCTGGGAAACATCCCACCGCACTGGTTGAACCAATGCCTGTATCGTTCATATTCGCTTTGTCTGGGTCGAACTCATCTCCCCAGGGATAAATCCTTCCATCCACGCCGCGGCCGCTTTCTCCCACTCGGCTTCACTGGGCAGAGTTACATGCAGTTTGTCTTCTGCAAGTCCCTGCCAGAAGGCAACTTGATCTTTATCCTGAACTTCCTTCACTCTGTGTGAACTCAACTTTTTTAGTTTTTGATCCAGCCATTTGCAATATTCCAGTGCATCATACCAGGTGACATATACCACTGGATGATTGGAGATCCTTCTCAGACTGTCTTCGTCAGTCGTTTTATATCCAGCTTTTCTCAACGAAGAATTTATATTGAGCCACGGTCACAGGATAACGCGCCAGGTAATAGTCGTAAGGAATATCCAATTCATGTTGAGGCTGTTCACGCTCATCAGCTTCCTTGTCTTTCTTCGGATCACTGCCCATCAGGAATTTGCCTTTGGGATAGGGATGAAACCAAGCAAGGGTTCCTTGGGCAGATACCATTGATTGGCATCAAAGCGTGGGTCGCCTAACGCAGCCAGGTTGATCCCAGCCTGCGCCCGTTCCACGGCAGGCAGGCGATCTCCTTCCATAATATCCAGCAGGCGTTGCGAAGCCGTTCAGCGGTCTCTGCGGAAATTGCGTATCCATCACCAGGTTCTCCAGATCTCCTGCAACTCCACCCCAGCCTGCCCGGCATCTTGCCAGGCAACGCAGATCACCCGATCCCACTTTCATCTCGGGGCTGAGCGCATCCACCAGGGACCACAGGGCGAAATCGGCTAGCCCCGGAGAGCTGGCCTTTGCCCCGGCCAGCAGAGCCGATTCCCGCCAGCGATTGGGCTCCTTCCTGCGCCAGCTTCGCCACCAGATCCGGGTAATCATGATCCGTGAGATAACAGGCTGCCAGATACTCCTGAAAAGTGCGATGTGGAAAGGTGTATACGCCCACGCCACGTGAGATCAGCAGCCCGGCACGGTCACGCATATACTCGATCAGGCGGGCCGGTTTTACATCCGGGTTCTGGCTCAGATTCATCAAGCCGGTGATCAGGGCGCTCTCGGGCACATCCGCGGTTCCGATGATCTCCGTCTGCCCGGCATGGGCATCATAGGCGATCTTGTTCAGCAGGTCGCGTACCTTCTTGCGGTCCACCTTAGCCACTCCGCCAGGCTGGGCTGGATCATCAACACATTCCCTTTGCCATCCCTCTACCACGCGCTGGCTCTCCCACCAATCGAGCAAGAGGTCCACGGCATCGGCATACAATTCCTCGCGTTTATCTGGCAGTGTCCCGCCGCGCCAGGCATGCAGGGAGGCCATCAGCGTGAGCAGCAGCGGTCGTTCTGCCAGACCCATCAATGCGTTCGTTGGAGAGGATCGCTCGTTTCAGCAGTTCGGCTTTCCCTTTTGCATCTGCTTCATTCTGCTTGCGAACCGCGCGATGTGGGCATACCAGCGATCCACGAATTGGGTGATTTGCCCTTCTGTAAAGGGGAGCGAGCGTTGCTTCCGGTCAAAGCCGTGCAATTTCCAGTCCTGTTTTTGATAGGCATAGGTGCGGCTCGTCACGAGGAAACGGCAGCGCGGGAAGGATGACACAAAGCTTTCGATGGCCTGCTTGATCTGCTCACGGCGTTGTTCGGCTTCGGGCACTTCATCCAGCCCATCGAACAAGAGCAGGCCGCCCTGATCGCGCAATTCCTTCTTGAGCAAGGGGATGTATTCGCTGAGGGCCGCGCCTTCAGCTCTTCTGCGATGAATTTCCAGATGTGCTCTGCCGAGACGGCTCACCCTCATCCGGCAAACCACGCACGGCGAAATCGCGCAGGATGATGCGAACCGGCAGCAGGGCGCCGTGATCCCAGGGTTGAGGCTCCTGCTTGTTTTCCTCACCCGCATCCTTCTACGTCTCATCTTGATCCTGCGGCAAAGGCCTGGTCAATTCTGCCAGGTTCGCCTCCGCAAGCCCAGCGCTTCACCCACCATACACAGAGCCAGAAAATTGACGAAGGTGCTCTTGCCACTGCCGGGGTCGCCCAGCAGTACCAGCCTGTTGTGCTTGTTGATCTGCTCGACCACAGAGAGGTCTTTCTTCTCACGCCTCTCATCGGAGAGCATAGCCGTTCTCAGCTTGTTTTGCAATTCTCCCTGCAGATCGGAATTCATCCGGACCTCCCTGGGTGAGCAAGGCCGTATATACGGCGCTCAGGTTCATGCGCGTCTCGGCTTCACTGGCCGACTGTTTTACCACGCCACTCAAGGCCAGCGGACTGGTCAAGCCAACCATATAACTCAAATAGGACTTCACGCAGCGATTCTTTTTGGCACGTGGTTCCGTGCCCACATTGACTTCGTTGCCGTCACCTTTGATGAAGACGCTATCGGCCATATCGCCATCTATCAGAATACCATCCCTGCCGACCGCTTTTGCACCTGCCCCCTGTGCAAGTCCGCCATCACCTTCCAACTGGCAGATAGGATGCAAGCTGGTGCTTCAACGCGGCAATGCTGGCATCTGCCTGCTCCGCTGGCAGCATCCCTGCTCTTTCAGCTTTTGCAGGTTGCGAATTGTCTCTTCGATCTTGGCGATCTCAGCGCGTGGATCGGGGTTGCTCATTCCTTTTTCTTCTTCTCGCTGTTGACCGTATTGTGATCGCCGGTGACCAATTCCCGCTGACGTCCCCGCCGATCATCACGCCGCCTTTGCCAACTGCCTTGGCTCCGGCTCCCTGGGCAATCGCGCCATCACCGGTAAGTGTGGCGTTGAAGGAATCACCCGCGGCTTCCAGCAATTTGCTCAACTCCGTGGCAAAGGATTCATCCTCGGTCATGGCCTTCTTCAACTGCTGGCGGAAGGCGGCCTGCGTGTCCGCATCTTCTGGAGCCTTGAGCACATCCTCCAGTGCTTCCTGTGCCGCAGGTTGGCTTCGAACTTGTTCGTAATGGCCTGCCAGACCTTGTCAACGGCTTCCGGCACTTTCTTCTGAATCTCCTCCGCTGCCTTCGTAGCAAAGACAGGCAGATAGGGCTGGATGGCCGTCCAGGCACCGGTAGCGAGTAAAGCAATATCGATCATGGTATGCCTCCTGTTTTTTCTATTTTCCGCGACCGCCCTTCGGGCGGAAGGGATCGTCCTTCTACAGATAATCACGATTTGCTGTAGCCAGAGTACAAGAATCTCAGAGTACCAGAGTACAGAGTTTCCAGAGACCAGAGTTAGGGGAGAAGCATTCGGGGAGACCACAATACGAAAACCGAGGCGGTCGTCCCTGTAGTCGGGACGAGCCTGTAGCGATACGCACAGCGCACATCCCCCGAATCATCGTAGAAGGAACCACCACGGAGAGTTCGCAAAAAGTCATCGGGCTTGCTCAAATCTTCTCTGCCGTCATCCGGGATATAAGGATAGGTAAAAACCTCTTCAGGTTCATTCTTCTTATTATTCCACTTGCCGTAAATGCTGCGTGTCCACTCCCAAACATTGCCACTCATATCCAGAACACCATATGGGCTCGCACCGTTCAGGAACAAACCCACTGGTGTGGTTTCTCCTAATCCAAGTTCAGTCGAATTACAATGTAGTTCTGCCCAATCGCCCCACGGATATTCCCGTTTATCAGTATTTCCACGCGCGGCTTTCTCCCATTCGGCTTCGCTCGGCAGAGTGACCGGTTGTTAAGCTTCTCTCCCAGCCACTTGCAATAGTTGATGCTGTCCTGCCAGCTGACATTCACAACAGGATGATTTTCCAGGCCCTTTGGTACTTCTCTGCCGCGCCAGTGATCAGGCGGCTTCACGCTACTGTCCTGAACATAGATCGCATACTGAGCATTCGTGATTGGTACCCGCGAGATCTTGAATTCAGGCAGGTACACTTTGTGTAAAGGTTTTTCATTAGCGTAGCCTCCTTCACTGCCCATCCAGAACTCACCGGCTGGAATCGTCATCCATTCTGGTTCCCCATAGGGCGGTTTCCAAAATCGGTTTATCACCTTTCCACTTTCGATGCGGGCCAGGGCATTGGTCGCCTGAATCCTGGTTAGCAGCGCTTGCCGGTCGTCTTTCTTGAAGGGTGCATCGGCCTCCTTCTGCAACTGTTTACGGGCCTCTCCCAGCAGGTCGCCCTCCACCCGTGCCGGTCCGACATCGTACAAACATTCAGCGGCCAGCAGCAAATGATGGAATGGCTCGGGCTCATTCCCGCGATCCGCATTGATCACAGCCTGAATAAATTCCGTTGCCCGCCGTTTTCCCTGTGTGCTCAGGTATCCTGCCACCAGCAGGATGACCTCCCGCCACCACGGATCTGGGAGCCGCTTCAACGTGTATTCGATCAAATCCTTGCGGTCAGCCAGGACTCTGGCCGTGAGGTATTCCTGAAAGGTCAGGTGGGCAAAACCATATACACCCATTCCACGTTCCACCAATAGTCCACTGCGCATGTTGATCAGGTTGATAAAGGCTTTTGCCGCCTTGCCTGCACTGGCTTCATCGCCTGCCCAATTCAATAGCGCAGGCCTCAAAAGAGAACTCAATTCATCCTGTTCGATCTCCCGTTTTTGCCGTTCATGCATCCAGAAGGCGACCGGTTCCAGCAGACTGCGGCGGTCTCCACTATCCAGTTCTCGTCCAGCGATACGCGCACCGGTTTCCAGACCCTTGGCCTGATCCCAGTGACCCAACAGCACTTCAACAGCTTCTTCATATAATTCTGAACGGCGTTCCGGGAATTGGGCGCGATAACGATGTACCAGGGCGATCACAGTCAGGAGCAGGGGATTGATCGCCAGGTCGGCCACCCTCGGATTGCCTTCGATGGATTTGATCAGACTCTCCGCTTTTTCCGCGGCTATTCTCACGACGCTGAGGGAATCATCGCCTGCCAGGGTGGTTTCCACCACGCGCGTCCAGTCCCTGACGAATTGACGAACCTCTGCCGGGTCGAACTCTCTCACCTTTGCCAGGCCAAACTCCGCTCCGATGCGGGATGCGCCCTCATAGCCGACCTCACGGCTGGTCACTACAAAACGACATTTTCCAAATCGCAGAGCAAACATCTCAATGAGTCGGGCAACTCTTTGCCGCATGGCGGGATTTGCGACTTCATCCATGCCATCCAACAACAGAACAGCCTCCCCTTGGTTAAGATAGGTACTGAAGAAGTCTTCTGGCAGGGGAATCTGTTGAGCCTCGTAATACTCTCGCAGATAATCCAACAGAACAGCTGGGCCATCCTTGCCAGGGTTGGAATGCTTTTCGTTCAAATGATAGCCAAGATTTCGTAAAGGCAGGACAACAGGCAGTGCGTTGGCTTCCTTCAACCCCAAACGCTCCTGCACCAAGTCTTCCATCCCAGAAAGGGTGCGGCCATAGGTGAGGGCGAGATAGGAAATCAAAGTGGTCTTGCCGCAGCCCGGATCACCGATAATGACCAACCGACGATAACGTTGTAACACCCTGCCCACGGTCAAGTAGCCAAACTCTCGGCGCAGAGACTCTTCGCCAATGTTCAATTCCTTGGACCGTTGTTCACCGGCTTGCTTATCAATGGCGGTCAGTGAGACGTACACCTTCTCCAATGACACACTCAAGGGCTGGCTGCCAGCGCGAATCCCCTGCAAGTGCAAATGCTGATGCGTGGCAATGATGTTTTCAAGATACCGTTCCAGTGCTTCCTGAAAGGGAAGGGATTTATCGATTTCCTTTTGGATGAATACATTTTTAGCTTTGATGCCGGTGACAATATCCCCGGTAACATTCCCATCCACCATCACGCCTTGCTGCCCGACAGCCTTGGAACCATTCTGTGCAATTGCCCCTGCTCCCTTCAACTGGGCCATCAGCAGATCCCGCTTCTGCTCGACCGGTAGAAGTGCCTGAGCAAGAGCATCACCCGAAAGCGTCTCGCGCAGGGAGGCGATCAGGGCTTCGATCTTTTCGATCTCTTGTTGGAGGGAGGTTGGGTCGGACATGGGCTATTGACCTATCAATAATATTCTACAATATGATCGATGCTTTCACATCATTGACATTCAGGCAATAGGTAAGTTTTGCCTTCCTTGAACTCATAACCATCCGCCTTCAGTCCTGGGTGATGTTCAACGACCTGATCGTAGAATTGCCGGGTGGTCATGGCAGAGTTTTTCACTTGTTCAGCGATAATCTCTTCCCACCCTGGAACGGTTTCGCCAGCCAAATCGCCTTCTTGATATTTTACCCAAACAATGACGCAAGATCCAGAATTTCTCCAGGTTGGAAATTTCGCACTGCGAAATAATAGACTTCATAAATAAATTATGCATCGGCATCCCAATCCCTATCCATATCACTGTATGGACGGTCACCCTCCCGATTTATACCATTATAGACGCCATCGATCACGCCAGATGGGGATTTCCCGCGCCTTCTGTATTCCATTCGTCGTTCATGGGCAGTAAAGAGTCCGAGCCTCCGACCCTGGGTATCTCGCCAGTAGCAGACGCTGCTATCGGCTACACGCATAAAAGACCGGAAGCCAAAACCCCTCACAGAGAGGTGATGGCACTTTTCCCCTGCTCACTTGGCGGAAAATTACCTGAGTGTCCGTTCGATCATCTTTAGGTGACACTCCGCGTGCCCTAAAGGGACGGCGGCTTGCGGCGGGTTTTTAAGTGCGGTCAACGAACATAGGGGTCTCAAAAATTAGGTAGTGTCCCTGTAACGAGTGAAAGGTCATTTCCATAGTGATTTTGGCGGTACGCGAAAACTAAGCAATTCATCCATTGTCCAAACATGATCGGTCAAACCAGCCGCCATCGCAGGGGTTACCTGTTTCCATTTTTTGTACGAACCTTTGCGTCCTTTGGTTGGCATCGCGTGCGGTAAACGTTGGCGAAGCCCGCGATGCGGAATGACAAAGTGGTAATAGGCAAAAGCCAATGTCAATTGATGCTCAAGATAATCTGGGTCTTTTGAGAAGGCATTAACCTTGCGACTCATTCGTCTTGAATGTTGGCGGATAGTCAAGTTGTTACGTTCTACGCCATAAGTATTGATTGCACGGCTGACAGGCGATGCTTCAAGCGCCGCTTCAACTTGCTGCATTGTGCCATAAACAATACGTGTGGAGACTTCCACCACGCGTCCTTGCTCACGTTTTTTAACGACGACTGCGTAGCATAAATCTGGAGGCGGCACACGGTACGGTTTAGGAAAACGTCCCCGCGTTCCATTGCGCAATGGTTGTACTTGTTCTCCGTACACCTCCAAGAGCGCATCCGCATAATGAGGCAGTTCATCGCTGGTAAAGAACGGAATTTGCCCGTCAGAAGCCGATTTTAGCCGAAAAACCAGCCTGCGCGCATGGGATAAGGTGCGTTTTCCCACCACCCAAGCAGGCACGATCTTACATATTGGACTAAAGGCAATCCAAACCCAAGCGTCGCCGTACACTTCGGCTAATTTTTCCAATGCGGTCAGTTGTTTTTCTTTTTTGTAGATAAATGTCCACAACTCATCCAACTGACATTCTTCCAAATGCAGATTACGGAAAAAATAATTCATCACTCCTTGACTATGAATTCCCAAAGTTGGCAACCAGTGATTGACTGTGTCTTTGTCTACTTCTATCAGTCGAGATGTAGCGCGAATACTTAATCCTTCTGCCAGCGTTTTTGTTCCACGTCGATAGATTTCCAAATCTGTGCGAATACCTGCATACGCTGTACCGCTACTTGCTGAAATAATTGAGCCACATATTTGGCAACGAAATCGCGGCTGACCATGTTGCCAATCATGTAATTTGAGTTGAGCCGATGAGCCTGTTTTCCCAAACATAGAACATCGCCGCGACTGACAGTAGCATGTCGTATAATCCATTCCGTTGCTCCTCGAAACTTTTGATAGTTTCGAGAATAATAGATTTTCGACATAACACAAACATCATTTTTTGTCATCACTCGTTACAGGGACACTACCGATATATCCACCAACCATGAATTTCACTTTTCTTCCAAGCTCTCCACTGAACTCCTCGGCCATGCCTACGAGTTCACTAACCGTTACAGATTTATCGTCTACGATCAGCGCCCGCAAACATCGTATACCCACATTCACGTACGACACTGCCGCCGCCGCCTCCAGAATTCGAATTGCTGTTACGGGCGGCCCCTCTTCGATCAGACGTTCCAAAAAACCTGGCACATTTTAGAATCCCGAATCAGAACACGGGAAACCGTAAACTGCGCAAAAAAGTGATGCCTGCTCCCCACCCCATTGCAAGAGATTGACTATATCCCCGTAATTCATTCCTTTCAGTTGGGAGGCGGAATGTTGCGGGATACCCCATACAACTTTGCCTCTTCGATGAAGCATTTGGGTGTGTACCTGGTCCCCTCAAAGTGAGCCCATTCCTTGTTACTTTGCATTCACATTCTCCTTATGATCTCGCTGTTTTTGATGACCTACCAGTGCAATCACTAGGCGCTTTGCGATTTTCTGGACTTGGAAAATCCGAAGGATGCAGTCTTCTTCTCCCAGTCTTTGGGCAGAGGGATTTCAAATCCGGCCGCCAGATCAGCCAAATACTCCGGCGTAGCTGCGCCATCATACTGATCGAGAACAGTCGTGATGATCCTGCGTGTGATCTCACAGGCCAACGTGATCAGTTCGTTGCGTGATCGGGATTTTCAGCAACGCCAATGCCACTGTCATGAAATCGTCGTGGTCCTTCAGCCAGATGGACAAAATGGGTGTGGCGTAATCGATCAACCCATTTATATCCGCGCCGGGAAATTCTTCCTCTGATTGGCTTCCTGCTCAAATCGCATCCGGTGGCGCGGCTACGGGTTGTGTTGCTTTTTGGCCAACCCACACCAACTTCGCCCAATGTGAATTGTATAGAAGTGGGCATAGGCCAGGTTGGCGTCACGTACCAGACGCAGCTTGCTTTTCTTTTTCAGGGTTTTGGCGACTTCCCTGGATGCTTCATAGAACGGCGCTTCCACCTCTGTATCTGGACCATCGTCTTCTCGATATGGATGGATGCCAAGTTCTTGGCTTTAGCGCACCAAAGTGTGGTCGGCCAGCTGATCCTGTTCATCCGGTAACAAGACGAAATGGAACAGTAAGTGATTTTGTACAAACTGATCGAGAATGGACAGGATTTGCACGGGCCCGGCGCCCGCATATGAATTAACATTTCGAGAGCGAGCTGTTCGTAGCGGCCTTGCGGGTTGGGGTCTTCAGAAAGAAGTCGTTTGAATGTTTCCTTATCCAGTTCACGGAGGGGAACGCGGTCGACACCTGACTTGACTCCCGGGGTTCAAATTCTCGGTGGATCCAAGTCGGCGCGCATTTTGTCGGAGTACTGTCACTCAAGTTCAATGTCTGGATTCCCCCGTCATCTTAATGCTTGAAGGATTGCCTCCTGGATGTTGGCTTCGGTCATATTCGGAAGTGACAAAATCCTTCTTGTGACGGTGTCAGGGTCGCCCAGGAATTGGGCGGCACTCAGGATTTGGCGGGCAACCACCTGGGAGATCCGCCCATCATCAACCAGAGAGAGATCGCAGGAGATAGGTTTTTCAGGCGCCACAACGTGCGGACTGCAGCGCCGGACATGTTCAACAGTTTTTCCCCTATTGCCTCGCTCGTGCAATTCAATTTTTTCGCCGTTTCGATGATGTGAATTTGGTTGAACTTTCTAGTGTGCCGCGGCACCTGTCTGCGATCGTGCGTGTAACATCGTCTCGTTGGAACCTCGGCAACGATCTCAACAGGCATCAATTTGTACCTTGCATCCTTCCCGCCCAGGAGCTTGTGAGCGGCGAGACGGTTGTGACCAAAAATCAGTTGAACTTTTCCATTGGGCAGAAATGTTCCCTCGGAATCTGCACGATTTCGTTCGCGCGGAGACTCCAAAAAGCGAGGCGACATAGTCATCGTCCAACCCGACTCGCACCTGATATGGGTTCGGTCTGATATCCCACAATGGAACCGAGTAGATATTTCCCTTGATCACTTTGAAAGGTATTGGCTTTTTTGCCATATGAGGGTCCAGTGCCACGAACTGGAACAGGGCTCCTCGTGAAATTATGACGGAACCACTTGGCGGCGCGCAGGAAGACTACGCAATGCAACAGATTGGCGTACTCAAGCGTGTGCGGATGGAAGTTTCATTGATTTTTCGGCTCCATTATCCTTGATACCCTCGTTTTTGGCGAATTGACGGATGGCTAACTCGAGCACAGCAGATTGGCTTGATGCCCAGCTTCTTTGCAAGCACAGCCATCAGATGCTTTGCCGTTTTTCACGTAAGTCTGATACTGGTAGCTTGTTTAATCTGCTTCCCTTTCACACCCGATATTGTACCGCATTTTGCGGTATAAACAAGGGCATGTGGCTATTCTTGCACTGGACCGCAAGCTCGACTCCACGCCTAATCGTTTAAATAAGAGGCTAAAACTGCAGCCAAATGTAAAATATTTCGAAATGCCATGGCATTTACTCGAG
>CAWAGT010000012.1:0-115419 GCA_963781625.1 uncultured Chloroflexia bacterium
GGGCTGGCACCGTATCCCGCTTCGCACGGCGCCGAAAGTTGTCGCGGTGGACTACCTGGCTTTTTACCAGCCCTCGGCTTTCGGCGAGCGTGGCGGACAGACCGAATTCGTCGCCCCGGTGCATGGACATGAACTGACGACGCGTGGCGAACTGCTGAAAGATGAAGCAGACCATCCCCGCGCCCGGGAAGAGTATTACAAGGTCCAGATCGGGGGGATTGGAAAAATTGAATGAACGGATCGTTGCAGAGAAGTGGAAGAGAATTACATTTTTATACACCACAGGCGAGTACCTCTCAAGGCCAGAACGCTCAACGATTTGGTAGTGGATGGCGATCAGCGAATCGTCCTGTGGCGTTCCCTGGCGAGCGCGCCGAGAACGAACAGCTTTACAAAACCGATCTCCCCGAAGCGGATATCCCGCCGGATGTATTGATCGCTTTGTTGGGCATCAAAGATATGCAAGGCGACTATGAATGATTTTTGGAGTGCAAAAGCTTGCTTTTGCGGAATTACGCCAGCATGCTGGCTGAGTCCATAAAGGATGACAAATGGCTACTTTGCTTAAGAATGGAACGTTGGTTACCGCGTCGGAAACATCTGAGTTTGATATTCTGATTGAAGGGGAAACGATCGCTCAAATTGGGAAGAATTTTCAACACCCCAAAGCGGAGATCATCGATGCAACTGGCAAACTGATCATGCCGGGTGGCATCGATCGACACGTTCATCTTGACCTGCCCATGTTCGCTACGGTTTCCTCGGATGACCATTACACCGGTCACAAAGCTGCGGCCTTTGGCGGCACAACGACAGTGATGGACTTTGTTGCCCTGGAAGATCAAGGCTTTGGCTATTCTGTTGATTTGTGGATGAAAAAAGCAGAAAAAGCTGCCATCGATTATTCCTTCCACATGAACCTGACTTAATTCAACGACAAGATTGCCAAAGATATTCCCTCCCTGCGTGAGATGGGGATTACCACCCTCAAGGTTTTTACCGCTTACAACGGCCGCCTGCGCATCGATGATGGCAGCATCTTCAAAGCCATGCAAATCGCCAGAGGCAATGGCATGTTGGTGATGGCACATTGTGAGAATGGCGATGTGATCGATACGCTCACAGAACAGGCCTTGGCCGCAGGACAGACGACTTCTGAGTGGCACGCGTTAACGAGACCTGCCTGGGGCGCGGTCGACGCGACGTTAAGGGTGGCAGGGATGGCTGCCGCAGCAGATACGAATGTCTACATCGTCCATATGAACGTGGGCGGGGAGGTGGATATGCTCAAGTACCGCGCGAACGCGGTGTCAAAGTGATGGGCGAAACCTGTCCACAATATCTGTTCTTCACGATCGATGACTTGCGCCGTGACGATGGCGCCAAATGGATCTGCTCCCCGCCGATGCGTACGCAGCAGGATAACGCGCGCCTATGGGAAGGCTTATCGGAGGGGATTTTGCAGACGGTCGGCACGGACCATTGTCCGTTCTTTTATAACGGAACCAGGCCCATCGTTTATGAAGGAAGCGAGATTGCCATCCCTGGGAAAGAATTGGGGAAGAATGACTTCACCAAAATTCCGAATGGACTGCCCGGCGTGGAGGATCGTCTACCAGTGTTATGGACCTGCGGTGTACGCGCCGGAAAACTCAACATGAATCAATTCGTGGCTTATACCAGCACGAATCCGGCGAAGATCTTTGGGTTGTATCCGCGCAAAGGTGCGCTGCTCCTGGGCTCCGACGCGGATGTCGTGATCTGGGACCCCGAAAAGAAAGTGAAGCATGGTGTTTCACTCGCACATCAGCGTACGGACTATAACTTATATGAGGGCTGGGATTTGGTGGGCATGCCGGAAAAGGTCTTTCTTCGCGGTCAGTTGATCGTGGATGGAGATGAATGGAAAGGGAAGGCCGGGGATGGTCGGTTTTTGAAACGCGAACAGGGCGCTTTTATATAAAAGGAGGTTGCCATGTCTGATCATACGTGCGAAGCGGTCGTTGTCCATTGTATCGATTTTCGCTTACAGCATTTTCTCAACGATTGGCTGACAAAGCGTTTTGGCATAAAGAACTATGATCGTGTTTCATGGGCTGGCGGCGTCAGGGAATTTGTTTTGATTCAAACCCAGATAGAAACGTCACGCCGGCTTCACAGTGTAAAAAAGGCAATCCTGATCAATCATGAGGATTGCGGTGCGTATGGGCAACAAGGAACCAAGGAACGCCATATGAGCGATCTGGCTTATGCCGAACATGTTGTCAAGTCCATGCACCTGGAGGTGGAAAAATATTATCTTCACCTCAACGGTGAGTTCGAACGAATCCTATAAACGAGACCGATTCCCTTCGTCTAGCCTTGTTTCTGGGACAATAACTCTTTCAGCCTGGGATGGTTTGCGTATATGCCGCGATACCTTTCGGGCAGGATCGCCGCGATCTGGCACATCATCTCATCTGTATATCTTTGCAGGGCTTCATCGCGGTTTGTCTTTGGTAACGGGGGAATGGTGTACGGTGTCCCACCGGTCAGTGTGATATAGGATCGATGTAATTTCTTTATGTTGCTCAACAGGACTTTGTCTTCTGTGCCGGTAATTGCCACCGGGATGACAGGGTAGCCCGAACGCGCCGCCAGATAGGCGCCGCCGGGTTTGCCTTCGATCAACCCGCCGGTGCGTGAACGAGTTCCTTCCGGTGCGATAACAAGACATTTACCTTGTTCCATCAGCGCGATCATTTTTCGCAGGGCTTTCAGATCAGGGTTATAGCGATCCACGAAAAGAAAATTGAGTTGTTCCCCCAGCCAGCGAATCCAGCCGATCTCCTCCCACTTTTTGGCCACGGGGATAAACAGATCCGTGCGGTCAATGGCGAAATAAACCATGATGATATCCAGGATGCCTATATGATTGGAGGTGAGGATGGCTCCTCCCGAAGGAGGCACGTTGTCCGCGCCGTGCACATCGAAGCGCGTGATCAATCTGAGCAGGATGCGAATCAGGAAGCGTAGGAATTGCAGCATGATCCGCTTATTGTCCTGCCAGTAATTCTTTTAAGCGTGGATGATTCGCATATACACCACGATATTTTTCCGGCAGCATGACCCCGATACGACACATGATCTCATCAGTTGCCTGACGCATGGCCTCATCGCGTCCTCTGCCTCTTGCAATCTGGACCTGGAATAGATCGCCAGCAGTGACCGTGATCTTCGAGCGACGGAAGTGTTTCAGGTTGTCGACGACGAGGCGGTCTTCTGTGCCAGTGACGGCCACCGGCAAAACTGGATAGCCAATTTTGCTCGCTAGAAACGCGATCCCCGGTTTCCCCTCTTGTAAGGCTTCTGTTTTGGATCTTGTCCCTTCCGGTGCCAGGACGAGCAGGCCTCCCTGTTTCATCCTCTCGAGGATCTGGCGCATGGCGGCATGATCCACTTCGAAACGGTTCAACCAAATGCCGTTGGCAGCCCGTCCCAATGCCCCGAAGATGGGATGGTTCTTGTATTTCTCGGCAATGGCCATAATGATGTCCTCACGATCTATCACACAAAGCAGGACGGCGGTGTCCAATCTGCCGAGATGATTGGCTGCAATGATGAAATTGCTGTGCGGCAGCTTTTCGAGGCCCGTTATTTCAATATCGGTGGCGATCTTCATGAAGAAGCGGACAATGGAGCGCAATGTTCTATATTGCATGGCGCCAATTTTACAACAAGGCCAGCACAAAGTCCCGCTTTTTTGGCCGGAGTCCGGTGAATAAAAAACGAGCAGTCATCGCATGGCTGCCCGTTGGGACCGTAAGAGCATTCATTTCCACAAATAATCGTCAGAGTTTCGGCTCCGCATGGTATTCTCTGAACCATATTTTTCGAACATGCGCTGGAAGATCGCCATGTCACTGGGTGCGATATTGATAATCTCAAAGCCCACATTATATGTGTTTGGGTCAACGTGATCGTGATCGCACCATTTACTGCGTGCAATAAAAACCATAAAATTCTTATCGGCAATCTCGGGCGTCAGTTCGATATGCAGGCGAAAATCCTGCCCAGGCGGGATTTCTTTTTGCGTATCCAGTCTAAAACCACCTATACTTATATCCGAAAGATACCCCACTAATTGTTTGGTTGCGTCATCCGTGACCTGCACATAATAAGTAAAATCACGGCGTCCAATCTTTCGCTTGTCAGCCATCTTTCTCTCCTTATTTCTCTGCCTTAAGTATAAAGTAGGTTGGGCTGAGATTCAATAGTTTAACGAAAATGAAAATTACCTCAAAACGTCATCAACACTACATATCTTGCGCATAAGTTAATTGAATACTATATATGGAAATCCGTTTTTGAATTCAGAGTAGGGTAGTGTAAAATTCGCTTCTCTTTGCAGGACGGAAATCGATTTGGAGGACTTATTGCCTTGGAAGCACAACCTGTCTCACGCAAGCCTATCCTAATCTGGCTCCTCTTTTCACAACTACAAGCCCTGGCCTCCTTGTTATTCTGGCTGCTGATGGCGGGCTTATCCGTCATGGCCTTCGACTCGGGAGTAACGGCGGAAGCCTGGACGATTGTGATAGCTGTCTGGGCCTATCCAGTCTGGCCGCTTGGATTTGCCGTCGCCTCCTGGATCGCTTATGCTCGCAAGAAAGACAGGCTGGCCGGGATATTGACCACGCTTACCTTTCTTCCCATTTTGGCTTTGCTGTGTCTGATCATTGTCTCGAATTTCCATTACATGGGACATCTCAATATTCAATAAATCGTTATTCGGCTTGCAGGATATGAGTGATGATCGTCGCGCCTGATCCGCCGATGTTCTGAGCCATACCGATCCTGGCGCCCTCCACCTGCGTCGCGCCACACTCGCCGCGCAATTGCTGGATCACCTCCACGATTTGATACATGCCCGTTGCACCAACGGGATGCCCACGCGCTTTAATCCGCCGCGCGTGCAGACGGGCACGCGTCCATTCGGGCTGATCTCGTTATCGAGTCCGAGCCTCACCCCCTGGCCGCGTTCGGCAAACCCACTGGCTTCGAGTGATAGCGCGGCCATGATCGAAAACGCGTCGTGCAATTCGAACACATCGATATCTTTCGGTTCGATATTGGCCATTTCATAAGCGCGCTTGGATGATTCATGGGCAGCCAGGAGAAATAGCGGATCTTTGCGTGAGTGGACAGCGATTGAATCGGTCGCGGAGGCCGAAGCTGCCACCGTGACCCGCGGCCTTCCATTCACTGAGGCCACGCGCTCCGCCGGGACGAGGATCACTGCCGCGGCACCATCTCCAACCGGTGAGGCATCTAGCAGGTTGATCGGCGTAGCGACCATGGAGGATTTTTCAAATTGATTCTCATTGATCCTTTGATGCAAACGTGCAAAGGGATTGTGCATGGCGTTCGCATGGGCGTTGATCGAGAAGGGCGCGAAGTCTGTATGCTTCCAGCCAAACTCGTGCATATAGCGGCGCATGATCAAGGCGTTCAATCCCACGAATGAAACGCCCTGTTCCACCTCGTAATCCGCATCGGCGGCCGTGGCCAGCGCGGCGGTAATATCGTGACCGCCCTTATCGGTCATTTTCTCAACCCCCAGAACCAGCGCGGATTCGATTTCGCCCGCGGCAACAGCCATCAGCCCCGCGCGCAGCGCTGCCGCGCCTGAAGCGCAGGCTGCCTCCACTTTAACGGCTTCCTTCTGCCAGAGTCCCACCCAATCCGAAAAGAAGGTTCCCAGTTGATTCTGTTCGCTGACCAGCGGCGAAAGCATGTTACCTACGAACAGCGCGTCGACCTTTTCTATCCCGGCGTCCTGCATGGCAGCGAAGACCGCGTTCCCTCCGATCTCGCGTAGGGATAGATCCCAATGTTCGTCAACCTTGACCTGTCCGATTCCAAGAATAGCTACTTTTCTCATTTTGCCTCAAATGATTTGCTGTATGCCGTATGATCATCATGTTTCCTGACTTGTGAGACCAGCGGTATACTCCAGCAATTGTAATCTGTGAGGCTATCAAGTGCTATCAAAAACAGAACGCAGACGATGGAAGGAAAATTTGCTGGCGCAACTCTCTAAACTGGGTAGGCCGGGACGTGAGACAGCCGATTATCTGCGCGCGCATCATACCTACATTGGTTTCTGGCGAGTTCGGAAAAATGTAGGCGCGTTTTGGACAATATTCCGAACCATTCACTTTAATTCGCGGCACTATTCCTATCAGATGGATGTTTCAGATGTTGGTCTGCTGACACTGCTGATTTATGAAGTAAAACATTTGCAGCAGGGATTCATCCTGGCCCTGTCTGTTTACGGCGAATTGGAAGCCTGGCAGTTGCAGTTTCGTTTATATCATCAACTGACGGGGAAGCAGCCGCATCCTGTCATTGCCGAGTTGCTGTCCCTGCCTTTGGAAGATGATCGGCAGGTGCTCAAGCAAGCTGCCAATTTGATGCAGGCTTATGCCGGGAAAGGCTATCGTGCTGATCTGTTGCCTTTGTATCCCTTGTGGCGCGAGATTCGCTATTGGTTTTTACGCAGATAATCCATTTATTTCAGGTATGTTATGAACACGCGCGAAACCATTCTCTCGCTCTTCAATGGACAAAAGTCGTCCTCACCTCCTGCTTTCACTGGCTTGATCCAGGTTCTTGCTGAAGGTTTGGCACAGGATGAATTATCGCTGCATGAGGTTCATCATGACCCGGAGAAGATGGCGCGCGCCGCGGCGAGTACCTTCAAGTTGACTGGGATGCCATCTGCGACCTTACCTTTGGATTTGTGCGCGCCTGCTGAAGCGTTGGGGACGGAATTGAATTTCTATGCAGTCGGGGAGATTCAGTTTCCGCAAGTGAGAGATTATTTATTTCCTTCAACAAAATATTTGGACGATGCTTATATTCAAAGTGCGGAGATTAACAACAGGGGGCGATTGCCTCTTATCAGAGAGGCGATTCGTTTGGTAAAAGAAGAGCTTGGGGATGAGGCGGTGATCAGTGGGATGATTCCCGGGCCCTATACATTCCTGTTATATCTGATCGAGCCAGGCGGTCTGTTCGCTGAAATGAAACGTGAACCCAATGCCGTACTTGAGGCGCTGTTTCATCTTTCATTATTTCTGGCAGAGATTGGAAATGCCTATCGCGACGCAGGCGCCGACTTCATCACGATCCACGATATGGGAGGCTCAGCGGGGTTCATTGGACCAGCGAAGTATGAACAGTTCGTGTTCCCATCAGAGAAAGACTTGATTGAGAAATTGCCGAAGCCAACTGTGTTGTCAGTGTGCGGAAACATGAATAAATCACTGCATTGGTTGGCGCAAACTGGCGCGGACGCTATCTCTGTAGATCAAGTGACGGATCTCAAAACGGCGCGTGAGGCATTGAAAGATAGGCTCCTGTTCGGAAATCTCGATCCGGTTGCAACGTTGTTGAGGGGAGATGAGGCCGATATAACGGAAGCAGTTCGCCAGGCGAAGGGGGCGAGCGTGGATGCGGTCTGGCCGGGTTGTGATCTCGTGCCATCCACGCCCATCCAGAACATAAAAAGGTTAATGTCACCCTGAGCATAGCGAAGGGTCTCCGCCGCTTTTCGGCGGGATTCTTCGATCGCTTTGCTCCCTCAGAATGACATTGGTATCTTGGCGGGAAAATTATGTCGCTTTTGTGACATTCACAAAATTTCAATCCAGTATAATAACCTTATTCGACGACACACTAGAGGATCGAGGAGTGACGGATATGACAAGGAAGTCATCAGCCGTAAACAAGGCCGTTAAGAGATCTGCGGGGAAGCCAAAGGCTGCAACGAAGCAAGACAAAAAACGCGGTGCAAAAACTGTTATCAATCTTTCCGAAGAAAGAATTAAAGAATTATTGACTCAGGCCCGCGAACTTGCATGGACGGGTCAACATGTCAAGGCGATAGACCTCTGTACACAGGTGCTAGATGCAATTGGCAAGGGAAATTCCCGTACCGCAGAATTGCAGACGCACCTGCTTGACACGCGCGCCGAAAGCAATTTTGCATTGTTGAATTTAGATGCTCTGCAAAAAGACGTCAACTCAATGATGCGGATCGCGAATGCCGCGCCACCCTCCCGCAAAGGAAAAAAACTTGCGCTGAAAGCACAAGAGCTGATTTGGAAAGGGGTGATGTATGGGCACAAAAATAAGATCGAATTAACAAGGAAAACTCTATCCAACGCCATCAAAGCCGCACGCCAGAGCAAAGACAAACGCATTGAAGCCGAGAGTCTGTATTGGCAGGGATTTTTTCAGGTAGGCGAATTACAAATAAAAACTTATCAACAAGCTGCTGATTTGTATTTATCCCTCGGAGACCAAGCCCGAACGGGACGCGCCCTGAATGGTCTTGCTTATGCATATAGGCGTGCGGGAAAAATGGAGGAATCACAGCGCACCGCACAAACAGCATTATTACTCTGTGAACAAGTTGGGGACAACCTGGGCAAAAGCCGTGCCATGGATTTACTATCATGGGCAGGGGAATTATCCAAAGATTTAAGATTAAAAAAGCAAGCTTACAAGGTATGTGAAGCTGCGGGATATTTACTTCCCTCTCTCTGGGATTGCCAACAACCTTGCCATCATTTATGAATTTCTGGGTTTATATCCGCGCGCCTTGCATTACTATCAGAAGAGTTTGTCTTTTGCCTCTTCAAACTATTATGCACGTAGTAATATCATTGACATAGAAATTGAATTGCGTCAACTGAATGTGTCTCGTAAGCATCTTGGAGAATTGCGCTCACTCGAGCTTGATGAGAATATCACTGCAGCTGCAGATGAGTTTTCGGGGCGAATTGCCCTTATAGAAGGCAAGCCTAAAGTTGCCGCCAAGTATTTTCGAAAAGCGATACGTCAATTTCATGAGACAGGGCTGGCGCTTGAAATCGGCGAATTCGCCTTACTTGGAGAGGCACATCTAGCGGGAGGTGATCTCAAAGCCGCACTGAAAGCGACTTCACATGCTGTGAAAAGGCACCGTGAACTGAACTTTCCAGGACTTGACGACCACCCTTCACAGAATATCTGGTGGCGGCACGCACAGGCATTACGTGCCAACAAGAAGAACAAGGAGGCCGACGAAGCGCTCGAAATGGCGTATGACTTTCTTTTAAAGGGCATCGCCAGCCTGCGTGATGATGGTGTGCGCCGCAACTATCTCAACAAGGTCAGGATGAATCGCGAGATATTGCGGGCATGGCAGAAATACGCCGCGAAACGCAAACTGCCCAAAGAGCGCCGTCTCGCGCACCTTGAGGTCGAATCCAGTTTGCGAGAGCCGTTCGAGCGGCTGGCAGAGGTCAGCCTCGAACTCAACGCCCTGCACACCGTCGAAGAGATCCAAACCTTCCTCGTCGAAGAAGCCACCGAACTGAGCGGCGGCGAGCGCGTGATGTTGATCCTTGAAAAACGTAGTGACGACTTTAGTCGTCCCACAAACAAAGCGGCTGAAACGACTACTACGAGAGAAGTCGTTGAATCCATCCTGCCCCTGCCTTCGTACGCACCTGGAAAAGGCTACGAAAAAGCCGAAGACCCCAAGGATGTGTTGAAGCGCATCGGTAAATATTTGGATCAAGCCCACCTCACACGAACCGTTCAATTGATTCAGCCTTCGAAGAGCATTTCCACCGCCAAGCCCGCGAAGAGCGCAAAGAAAACCAAAAAGAATCTTGGCGGTCTTAGCGCTCTTAGCGGTTCAAGAATCATCGCGCCATTAATAGCCCAAAACCAGGTCCTCGGCTACCTCTACACGGACATGGATTTCCTCTACGGCACATTCGACGACACCGACCGTGACATGCTCGGCATGTTGGCGAACCAGGGTGCTGTCGCTTTGGATAATGCGGGTTTAGTGGAAGGTCTCGAACAAAAGGTCGAAGAACGAACCGAAGAACTCAACGCCCGTGTGGACGAACTCGCCATCATCAATAGTGTGCAAGCCGCGCTTGCCTCCAAATTGGACATTCAGGAGATCGTCAATTCAGTGGGCGACAAACTTGCTGAAATATTTTCAGTCGAAAACGTTGGCATTGGGTTTTTAGATAAAGCCAGCGGCATGATGAAAGTTCCATACCTTTTTGAAAACGGAAAGAGAATCGAGAACCTTGAGTTCCCGATTAGCGAATGGAGTTCTGGTTGAAACCGTAGTCAAAACCCGCCGGCCGCTGATAATCAATTCAAATATGGAACAGCGTCTTGAAAGACCTAATCCGAAATCCTGGCTTGGCGTACCCATCATTATTAACGAGGAAGTTGTTGGTGGGTTCACAATTCAGAACTGGGAACGCGAGCATGCTTTCAACGATTCGAATGTACGATTGTTGCAAACTTTGGCTGGAAGCTTGGGCGTTGCCCTTGAGAATGCGCGCCTCTTCAAAGCCGAGCAGGAGCGGGTTGCTGAACTTGGCATCATCAATGCTGTGCAAGGCGCTCTCGCCGCGGAACTGGATTTTCAAGGAATCTACGAAGCGGTCGGTGAAAAACTGCGCGAGATATTTAATTATCAGGATGTCTCCATTTACACTGCCGACTTGAAAGCACATACGATGACCGTGGAATATACCTTCGAGAAAGGTCAACGACTCGAACAGGTCACCGTCCCCATGAATTCCTTGTATGAACATATTGTGAAGACAAACAAAACGCTTGTTTTTAATGGCAACGGGGAAGAATTTGCCGCGCAATTCACAGATTATGAAGTTCCAAGCGGAGAGTTCCCCAAGTCTTTGCTGATCGTTTCCGTTCATCATAAAAAGGGAGCAACCAGGAGGACGTACTTAACTTTGCAGGACGTGGATGGCAAAACTATTTTTACAAACTCACATGTACGTCTACTGGAAACGCTTGCCAACTCGATGAGCATCGCACTCCAAAACGCGCAATCGTTCAAAGCCGAACAGGAACGCGTCGCCGAGTTGCAGATTATCAACTCCATCCAGCAGGGACTCGCCGCCGAGCTGAACTTCCAAGCCATCGTAGATCTGGTCGGCGATAAGTTGCGTGAGGTGTTCAATACCGGAGATTTTGGTATCCGTTGGTATGATGAAAAAACCAATCTGGTTCATTTTCTCTATGAATATGAACATGGTGTCAGACTCGATATTCCCCCAGCATCGCCAAACCCAGGTGGAACCTTCGATCTATTCCTGAAGGATCGTCAACCCATCGTTGCAAATACGCCCGAATTGGCGGCAAGAACAGGTGGGACCATTATTGATGGAACAGATATGAGTAAGTCGATCATCGCTGTTCCCATCATTACGAGTGACCGCCTCACAGGCTCTTTGCAGATCGAAAACTACGAGCGCGAGAATGCCTACGGCAAATCCGAATTGCGCCTGCTGACCACCATCGCCGCCTCATTGGGAACCGCCCTCGAGAATGCCGCGTCTCTTTGACGAGACCCAACGTCTGTTCAAAGCCGAGCAGGAACGCGTCGCCGAGTTGCAAATCATCAACTCCATTCAGCAGGGGCTCGCCGCCGAGTTGGATTTCCAGGCAATTGTGGATTTGGTCGGCGATAAGTTACGGCAAGTGTTCGATACGCCAGATCTTGGCATCAACTGGTATGACGAGAACTCAAACCTGTTGCATTTCCTTTATACCTATGAACACGACAAACGATTGAAAATCCCATCAGCACCACCACGTGCGGGCGGGACATTTCAAAAGATTCTGAAAACGCGAAAACCTCTTATCTTAAATACTGTTGCCGAAATGCTAGCTTTTGGAGTCCGGATACTCCCTGGCACTGATCAAAGCAAATCAATGATTAGTGTTCCAATCGTCAGCAACGACCACACACTTGGAAGTATTGAAATCGATAATTTCGAGCGCGAGAACGCCTTTGGCGAATCCGAACTGCGGCTGCTGACAACCATCGCCGCCTCGTTAGGAACCGCCCTCGAGAACGCGCGTCTCTTCGATGAAACACAGCGCCTGTTCAAAGCCGAGCAGGAGCGCGTCGCCGAACTGGCAATTATCAACAGTGCGCAAGCCGCCCTCGCCGCGAAACTAGAGATGCAGGGTATTTACGATGCAATTGGGGATAAGGTCCGGGAGATCTTCGACGCGCAGATCGTTGTTCTTGGAATTCGCGACCAGGGAAACCAGCAGGTTTATTTTCCTTATGTGATCGAGAACGGCAAACGCATAACCATGGAACCCCTTACCGGGCCCTACGATCCTGTCGAAGAATATTGGATCAGTACCCGCCAGCCTCTATTGATCAATGAGGATTTCCAACGCCGCTGGGAAGAGTTGTACAAGGCACCGGTCGAGGATGCAGTCAAATCATGTCTCGGTGTGCCTTTGTTCATCGGAGATGAATTGCTCGGTGGAATATCGCTTCAAAATTCGGAACGCGAAAACGCATTTAGCGAATCTGACGTGCGTTTGTTGCAAACACTCGCGTCTTCGATGAGCGTTGCGCTCGAAAACGCGCGCCTCTTCGACGAGATCCAGCGCCTGCTTAAGATCACCGAAGACCGCGCCGCGGAATTGGCGATCATCAATAGCGTCAGCGAAGGCTTGGTTCGCGAACTGGACTTCCAAGCTATTATCGATCTGGTAGGCGAGAAGATACGACAGGATTTCAAGGTCGAAGACATGTACATCGCCATGTACGATGCGGACAGCAACATCATGACCACGCCGTATTACATCGAACATGGTGACCGCTATCCCGTAGAGCCCGCTCCATTGAATTACGGGTTTGCGGGTTGGACGATCAAAAACCGCAAGACCCTGGTCATCAACGAGAACATCGCTCAACAAAGGATTGATCTTGGTTTGGAGGCAAAAGTTATCGGCGATGAAGATGAACCCGATCTCACGCAGAGTGTTGTGTGCGCTCCCATCTGGTCATCAGGAAAGGTGATCGGTAATATCACCTTGTACGCTAACCAACCCCACGCCTTCCCCGAATCCAGCGTCAGTTTGTTGACGACCCTAGCCGCCAATCTCGGGGTGGCACTTCAGAATGCCCGTCTCTTCGACGAGACACAACGCCTGCTCAAAGAGACCGAGGAACGCAACACGGAATTGGCGGTTATTAACAGCGTGCAGGAGGGACTGGTCGCCAAGATGGATATGCAAGGTATCTATGATCTGGTTGGTGACAAGATTCGGGATATATTTGACGCACAATCTATTTTCATTATGATGTATGACTCTGACAGCGACACGGCTTCCTTTCCATACAATTACGAAAAAGGAGAACGATACTATCCAGAACCGCGCCCACTAACAGGTATATCCGGCCACGTCATCAACACCCGCCAACCCTTGATGATCAACGAAAATATGAACGAGCGCGAAGAAGAAATTCTTGGATACCGGCAGGAACCCATGGTTGGCGAAGATCCCAAATCGCGGTTGGATGTACCCATGTTGGTGGGCGGCGAAGCCAAGGGAACCATTTCGCTTCAGAACATCGACCGGGAGCAGGCCTTTTCCGATTCAGACTTGCGCCTGTTGACCACCCTTGTCAACTCGATGAGCGTGGCGCTCGAAAACGCCCGCCTCTTTGATGAGACCCAACGCCTGCTCAAAGAGACCGAGGAACGCAACGCCGAACTGGCAGTCATCACCAGCGTACAACACGGGTTGGCTTCCAAACTGGAGATGCAAGCCATCTATGATCTGATCGGCGACCAGATCCGTGAAATTTTTGACACACAATCCCTGTACATAGCCGTCTTTGATCACGAAGCTGGGATAGACATCATCCCATATGACTTTGAAGATGGTGAACGGTTCTATCCCGAATCTACGCCTCTATCCAATTTTGAGCGCCACATGATTCAAACGCCACAGTCTGTGATGATCAATGAGGATATGATAAATGGCACAAAAGAATTTGGGATGGAACTCATCCCCGGTACAGATGCTCCCAAATCAGGTATGTGGGTTCCATTGATTGCAGGCAGGGTGGTGCGTGGTGTGATCAGTATTCAAAACCTTGAACACGAACATGCCTATAGCGATTCCGATCTGCGTCTTCTTGAAACCCTCACTAACTCGATGAGTGTCGCCCTCGAAAACGCGCGGCTCTTTGACGAGACCCAGCGCCTGCTCAAAGAGACCGAGCAACGCGCCGCAGAACTGGCATTGATCAATGGTGTTCAGCAGGGGCTCGCCTCCAAGCTTGACATTCAAGCCATCATCGATTTGGTCGGGGACAAAATTCGCGATGTGTTCGATACACAGACAACTTACATCGCCTTGCATGATAAGGGTTCGAAAACCTTTCATATCCCATATTATCTGCACCAGGGAAATCGCGTAGCAATTGATGGGAACTATCCTAATGATAAAGGCCCCACAGGTCACATTATTCAAACGCGCGAAACCCTTTTATTTAACATAGAAGCAGACAGGCGCACAAGCGAGCTGGGCGCGACCTATGTTGCCGACGACGACATCCCACTCTCCTGGCTGGGCGTTCCCATGATCGCTGGTGATGAAGTGGTGGGAGTGGTATCCCTGCAAAACATCGAGAGGGAGTATGCCTATTCGGAAAGTGATGTAAGTTTGCTGAAAACTATTGCCTCCAGTTTGGCGGTCGCTTTGCAGAACGCACAACTTTTTGAGGAGACCAATCGCCTGCTCAACGAGACCGAGCAACGTGCACAGGAACTTGCCATCATCAACTCCGTGCAGGAGGGGCTGGCATCCAAGCTGGATATGCAAGCCATCTTCGACCTGGTCGGCGATAAGATCCAGAGCATGTTCAATGCACAATCGGTTCTAATCAGTTCGTTCGATCACGAGAAACAGGTCTCACGATTGGATTACGGCTTTGAAAATGGCGAACGGATTGTTGATGATGAGTTGTTGCCGTTCAGCCCGATGAACAAACATCTCATCTCCACTCGACAACCTGTAGTGATCAATGAAAATGCGGTTGAAGCAACAAAACAATATGGATTGAAAATCGTAGAAGGAACACAACAAGCCCAATCCTTGATCTTCGTTCCGTTTGGAACGGGTACGCAAGTGAATGGCTATTTCAGCCTGCAAAACTTTGATCGGGAAAACGCCTTTTCCGATTCAGATGTCCGCCTGCTGCAAACTCTGGCAGGTAGTATGGGCATCGCGCTCGAGAACGCGCGTCTTTTCAATGCCGAGCAGCAACGTGCCCGTGAATTGGCGGCGATCAGCACCGTGAGTCAGGCATTGGTGGCGGAAACAGAATTGGCTTCCATGATCCAACTCATCGGGAATCAAACGCGGGATACATTCCACGCGGATATCGCCTATCTGGCCTTGCTCGATTCCCAAGCAAACATCATCAACTTCCCCTATCAGTATGGCGAGAATTTCATGTCACTCAAACTGGGTGAAGGGCTCACCAGCAAGATTATCCAATCGGGCGAACCCTTGCTGATCAATAAGGATATCAAGGAACGTCGCGCGACAATTGGGTGCCACACTGGTGGGAAAGGAATCGCTCTCCTATCTGGGTGTGCCGATCAAATCAGGGCGGGAAACAATTGGCGTGTTGAGCGTTCAAAGTGTTACCGAGGAAGGTGTATTCGATGACGATGACCTGCGCCTGCTGACGACTATCGCTGCCAATGCGGGCTCCGCCATCCATACCGCACAATTACATGCCGAGACGCAACGTCGTGCACGTGAAATGTCCACTCTGGCAGAGATCGGCAATGAGATCGCCGCTTCCCGCGAGCTCGAGCCTGTTCTCGAAAAGATCGCCTCGCATGCCAAGGAAATCCTGCGCGTGCGCGATATCGCCATCTTATTGCGCGACCCTGAGAAAGATATCTTTCGCGCACACGTGGCACTTGGAAAAAGTATGGCTGAGTTGCGGGTTGTTGAAATCACACCAAACAAAGGGCTGACAGGTCACATCCTTCAAAGCGGCAAGGCTGAATTTGTGAACGACCCCGCCAACGACTCGCGTGTCATCCATGTGCCCGGCACGCCGGTGGAAGAGGATGAGAAACAATATTTGATGGGTGCGCCGTTGATTTCACGTGGTCAGACCATCGGTGGGATCATGGTCTGGCGCGAACATCCAGATAGCCTCTTCGCCCAACCCGACCTCGACTTTCTCATCAGTGTGGCGCGTCAGACCGCCATAGCCATTGAGAGCGCAAGGCTGTATCTCGAAACCCAGCGCCGCGCTCGTGAAATGTCTGCGTTGGTGGAGGTGGGGCGTGACATTTCATCCAGCCTCGAAGCAGAAACAGTGCTGGAAGGGATTGCCACACATGCAAAAGATTTGCTTAACGGAGATACGAGTGCTCTGTTCCTGCCTGAGGCTGATGGTAGAACTTTCCGCGCCATTGCCGCAGTTGGTGAGGTCGCCGAAGAACTTCGCAATGACACAATCATATTAGGCGAAGGCATATTAGGCAACATTGCCCTGCAAAAAAGAGGCGAGATTGTCAACGATACGAATGCCGATCCACGCGGTGTACAGATCGCAGGTACTGAGGATCTTCAGGATGAGCACCTGATGGCTGTGCCATTGCTTGCCAATGAAGAACTGAAGGGCCTGATGGGGATCTGGCGCACAGGCAGGGGACTTGACTTTACAGAATATGAATTGGAATTCCTTAACAACCTTTCCCGGCAGGCAGTCATCGCGGTGCAGAACGCGCAGTTATTTGCCGAGACAACTGAAACACTGGAACAACAAACCGCCACCAGCAAAATCCTTCAGGTGATCGCCAGTTCTCCGACCGATATCCAGCCTGTGCTGGAAGCCATTGCACAAAGTGCCGCGCAGCTCTCGGGGTCAAATGACGCGCTGATTGACATCGAGGATAAAGGAATGTTGCGCGTTGCTGCACACTACGGGAACATTCCCATGTTTCCAGTGGGCGAGGGGATCCCGCTCAATCGCGACTCCGTGGCCGGACGTGCCATCCTGGTGAGACATACACTTCAGGCAATTCACCAACCCATAGGTGAAGACTCGGAATTCCCTGAGGGCGATAAATGGGCGCAAAGATATGATTACAAGATGACTTGTAGTGTACCGTTGCTGCGTGAAGGAAAGGCAATTGGCGCCATCACCATTCGGCGCTTGGACCCCAATCTTCTCAACGAGAAACAGGCTTTGCTCATAGAAACTTTTGCCAGCCAGGCAGTCATCGCCATTGAGAACGTGCGGCTATTCAATGAAGCCCAGGAAGCGCGCGCCGCGGCAGAACAGGCCAATGAAGCCAAGAGTTCCTTCCTGGCCACGATGAGTCACGAAATCCGTACGCCAATGAACGCAGTCATCGGTATGAGCGGTTTGCTCATGGATACACCGCTTAACAAGGAACAACGTGACTACGCCGAGACCATCCGCAATTCGGGTGATGCCCTGCTTGCCATCATCAATGACATCCTCGACTTCAGCAAGATCGAAGCCGGCAAGATGGATGTGGAATATCAGCCTTTTGACCTGCGCGAATGTGTCGAATCCGCGCTGGACCTGACAGCGGGTCGCGCCATCGAAAAAGGACTCGACATCGCCTACATCATGGACGATGACGTGCCGGCTGGCATCAAGAGCGATGTGACACGCTTGCGACAGATCCTGATAAACTTGCTCAGCAACGCAGTCAAGTTCACTGAAAAAGGTGAAGTGGTCCTCACCATCAAGAAAGGCAAAGCCAAAAACGAATTGTTGTTTACTGTCCGCGATACGGGTATCGGCATTTCCGAAGAATCATATGGGCCGCCTGTTCCAGTCCTTCTCACAGGCCGATTCGTCCACCACGCGCAAGTTCGGTGGTACTGGTCTGGGTCTCGCCATCAGCAAACGCCTCGCCGAAATGATGGGCGGTGGCATGCATGCTGAAAGTGATGGCATTGGCAAGGGTGCCAGATTTATGTTCACGATTATAGCCGAGCCTGTTCAAAGTCGCCGAGCGCAAAACTGCCCGCGATGTCAAAGGTATCCAACCGGCCTTGCAGGATAAGTGTGTGCTCATCGTGGATGACAATGCTACCAACCGCCGTATCCTCAAAGATCCAGAGCGAAAAATGGGGCATGACCGCCCGTGATACAGAACTTCCGCGTGAGGCCTTACAGTGGATCCAGGACGGTGAACGCTTCGACCTCATCATCACTGATATGCACATGCCTGAACTTGACGGCCTTATGCTCACACGTGAGATCCGAAAATTGCAGGATGAAAAAGCACTACCCATTATTCTGCTGACGTCACTGGGCAGACGCGAACTCGGCGCGGATGAATTACACTTCTCTGCTTATCTGACCAAGCCCCTTAAGCCTTCGGCTCTGTACGATGCCCTGGCCGGAATCTTCGCCCGGAACCTTGTCTCCGCCGAGACCTGAATCTTCGACTAAAGCCGTCATGGATAAAGAGATGGCCCAGGAACATCCTTTGCGCATACTGCTGGCGGAGGATAATCAGGTCAACCAGAAACTGGCGCTGCGCATCCTCGAGCAGATGGGATATCGCGCCGATATTGCTTCGAACGGGTTAGAAGCTAGTAGAGTCGATTGAACGGCAGCTCTATGATGTGATATTAATGGATGTACAGATGCCGGAGATGGACGGACTTGGATGCGACACGCAACATTCGCAAGCTGGACAGTGTCACACAACCGCATATCGTTGCCATGACCGCCAATGCCATGGAAGGAGACCGGCAAATGTGTCTGGCCGCCGGGATGAATGATTACATTAGCAAACCGATCCGTGTCAATGAATTAATCGAAGCCTTATTGAAGGTAGAAAGAAAATAGTCATGGAATCAAGGAACTTGTTCCCCGTGCGCCAGCTTGCTGGCGAACTCCAAAAAGGAATTCAAAATGTCTGTAATTGACCAGGCCACCTTCGATGAACTCAAACAGATCTCCGGGGAGGATTTCATCAACGAATTGATCGATGCCTTCCTCGACGATGCACCGAATATGCTCAATAACATGGAAACAGCGTTGAAAGAAAATGATGTCGAGTCCTTTCGCCGAAATGCTCATTCTTTGAAATCCAATGCGAACACCTTTGGCGCAATGGAACTTGGGACGCTGGCAAAAGAACTGGAATTCATGGCAAAGGAAAATAACATGGATATCGGCAACAGGCTTGAGATCCTGAAGGAATCGTATGCAACGGTTGCCGAAGAATTGAAATGGAATGCGCGCATGAAGTCTGCCCATGAACCGGGTCATCTGTTGATCGTTGACGATAATAAAGTCAACCGCATCCTGCTGGCACGCGGCCTCGAACAGGATGGTCACAAGATTGAAACTGCTGAGAATGGCAGACAGGGTTTGGAGATGTTGAAGCGTGGCACTTATGATCTGCTGTTGCTCGACATCGAAATGCCGGAGCTGAACGGTTATCAGGTGTTGGAGGCCTGCCTGCAGGATGATGATCTACGCAATCTGCCTGTCATCATGACTTCCTCACTGGACGAGATAGGGAGTGTCGTCAAATGTGTGGAAATGGGTGCGGAAGACTATTTGAACAAGCCCATCAATCCGATCCTTTTGCGGGCACGCGTGAACGCCAGCCTGGAAAAGAAGCGTCTGCGCGATGAACAGCAAAAGTTGATTCGCACCTTTACCACCAAGGAAGTGGCGGAGCAATTATCGAAGACAGGCTTCTCACTTGGCGGGAAGTTTGTCAATGCCTCCGTGATGTTCGCGGATATCCGTTCCTTCACAACCTTGACCGAATCTCGCCCGCCGGCGGAGATCATAGAAATACTGAACGATTATTACGCGCTCATGTTCGAAGCGATTACGAGTCACGGTGGTTCTGTGAATCAGATGATCGGTGACGGGCTGATGGCCATCTTTGGCGCGCCGGTTTTCTACGAGGATCATTGCGAACGCGCGGTCAACGCGGCGAAGGAAATGCTTGAGCTGCTGGAAGCGTTCAATCAGGATCAGGCCGTCCAGGATCGGCCGCAGCTCAAGATTGGGGTCGGAATTGCTTCTGGTACCGTGATCGCAGGTTTTACCGGTACGCAACATCGCGCTACCTATACCTGCGTTGGCGATACAGTCAATCTGGCGGCGCGTCTTGAAACCCAGACCAAAGTGATTGGCAGGCCGATTTTGATCGAAGGCGAAACGCGCTCGGCTTTGAACGAATTATTTAAGGTTGAGTCGCATGGCCCCATACAGTTGAAAGGGAAGACCATCGAGGTGGAGGTATTCTCAGTGTCATGATGGCGCGTTCAGATCATTTGTCCGAGATATTGAAATTTCTGGGGAGCGTCCGATCCTTTTCCGATTTGAGCGAGCCGTCCCGGTTGTTGCTGGCGCGTTCAGGTAGGTTTGAGCGTCTTGCCAAGGGCGAAATTCTTTTTTTTCAATCTGACCCGTCTGAATGTGCTTATATTGTTCGCAATGGAAATATTTCCATCGTGTTAACCAGTCCCGATGGCCGCGAAATGGTGATCAATGAAATGCATGCCGGTGATATGTTCGGCGAGTTGGGAATCCTGACGAAAAAAACGCGATCCACCAGCGCGGTCGCACAGTCGAATAGCGAGTTGTTTGTCATCGCGCGGGATGTGTTCCTGCGTTTGGTTGAAGATGAACCTTCACTGGCGCGTCTCATTCTGGAGATGACAGCCAATCGCTTGCAGATGAGTGGAATACGCGAAAGCGCGCTGGCCTTTCTCGACGCGCAGGCCCGCCTGGCAAGGCTGCTTTTGGACCTGGAAGCAGAGGCGCACGACAAGGGATATGTTACTATATCCCAGGATGAGCTTGCCCATCGTACCGGCTTGATTCGTCAGACCGTTGCAAAGGCGCTCGGCAAATGGCGGCGCGCGGGCTGGCTGATCACCGGTCGCGGGCGCATTTTGATTTTGAACAGAAAAGCATTGGAAGGTTTGGAGAGCAATTTATTGGTTTGACTTTATGTCGCCGAAGTGACAGACAGGCGAATAAGAAAGTTGTATATTAAGACCAACGATATCCATATGTTCTAGCACAAAGGAGATATAAAATGAAAACTACTCAATCACAAGCATCCAAACGACTGTTCAAGAAATTATCGGCGTTACGCGCAACTCTTTCCAATGAAGAACGAGCCATTCTCGATAGCATGATCGTTGGCGAGGTGGCAGCGCACAGGATGACCAATCGGGCTACGGGCAAGGCAGTGACCAAAGCCACCAACCGGGCGAATGAAGTTGCGGCTCACAAGATGACCAATCGGGCTACCGGCAAGGCAGTGACCAAAGCTTCTGGCAAGGCTGCTGAAGTTGCGGCTCACAGGATGACCAGTAGGGCTACCGGTAAGGCAGTTACCAAGGCCTCTGGCAAAGCTGCTGAAGTGGCTGCCCACAGGATGACCACCCGGGCAACTGGCAGGGCAGTGGGTAAAGCAACGAACAAAGCCAGCGAGGTCGCGGCTCACAAGATGACCAGTAGGGCTACCGGTAAGGCAGTTACCAGGGCCTCTGGCAAAGCTGCTGAAGTGGCTGCCCACAGGATGACCAGCAAGGCGATTGGCAAAGCAGCAGGCAAGGCGACGAACAAGGCTACACAGGTTGCCGCTCATAAGATGACCAACAAAGCCAGCGGAAAAGCGACCAGCCAAGCCACCAACCGGGCCACGTTTCGCATTACATTCGACCCGAATTCAGAAGAATACAAAATCCAGGAATAGTTTTCAATCAAATAATAAAAGTGGATTTTCTGCGTGATATACAGGCGGAAAATCCACTTTTCAGTATATCCTTCTTGAACGGCAGGCATTGATGAAATCAGAGCCAAATAACCTTGATGAAAAAGTATCTGAACAATTAAAACGTTTGTTGGTTTCCATTGAGGCGAGTGGACGGGCTGTCCTGCCTGGTTCCAATGACGCCCTGTTGAATTCTATCGTGGAAGCGGCAGCCAGGATCTTCGGCGCGGCCGCGGCCTCCATCCTGCTGGTCAACGAAGAAGAACAGGTACTTGAATTCAAGGTTGCCTACAGTCCCTCTGATAGTGACCTGATCGGCAAAAAATTTCCATTGGATAAGGGCATCGCTGGTTATGTGGTCATGACGGGCCAGCCGATTGCAACTTCCAATGTCAATCAGGACGCAAGGTTCGATCAGGATTTTGCGAAAAGTACCGGTTACGTGCCAGATTCCATTCTGGCCACGCCTCTGCGTTCGGGGGACCGTATTATCGGAGTGATGGAGGTTCTGGATAAGATCGACGCGGCTTCTTTCGGCATGCAGGATATGGAACTTATGGGCATGTTCGCCCAGCAGGCCGCACTCGCAATCGACCAATCGCAACAAATTGAGAATATCGAAAAAGCTTTGGTGTTGGGATTGGAGAGACTGGTTAACGCTGAGGCGTTAACGAACTCGAAAGAGTTGTTGTCCACATTGGAAGAAAGCCTGGATGAGAACCGCCACGTCCCGGACCTGCTGGAATTGGCTGATCTGTTCAACGAGATTAGCGCGCTGGGGGAGGCAGAGCGAAGAGCTTGCGTACAAATCCTGAACACGTTTGCTGAATATCGCCGTTCGATATCCTCCTCGCGCAGGTTTCGATAAATGTCCGAAGAAGAATTGCGTCCAGCCTGGTCCCAACACTTTACACCAGACGCCATCCAGGAATTATTGGCTCGCGGCCCTTTTGCCAGGATCACTCCGGATTGGGCCTGGGGAGAAAGCACCGGTAAAGGTATCCGCGTGGCGGTCGTGGATAGTGGTGTGGAATATGATCATCCCGCGCTGGATGACTCTGTGCGCGGGGGAGTGATCGTTGAATACGATGCCAAAGCCAAGGATTACTATCGCATCAAACCAGACGACAAGCCGATCGATGTTTCGGGACACGGAACTGCCTGCGCCGGTATCATCCACTCGATCGCGCCCGAGGCGGAGATCCATAGCGTACGCGTACTCGGACGAAACATGAGCGGCCGGGCCATTCAGTTCGCGGCGGGCCTGGACTGGACGATTGAAAATAACATGGATGTGGTGAATCTCAGCTTGAGCACCTCGCTGGATGAATTTTTTGGTCTTTTTCATGACCTGGCAGATCAGGCCTATTTCAAAAATATCAATCTGGTCTCGGCGGTCAATAATATTCCGGAACCAAGTTATCCATCCTTGTATTCCTCTGTCATTTCAGTGGCTGCGCATGAAGGCAAAGACCCATTTACGTATTACTACAATCCCAATCCACCGGTGGAATTTGGCGCACCGGGCATCGATGTGGAAGTGGCCTGGAACAAAAAACAATATTTATCCTGCACGGGCAATAGTTTTGCCGCGCCGCACATTACGGGCATCACCGCGCTGATCCGTTCCAAGCATCCGGAGTTGACATCATTCCAGGTCAAGACGGTGCTGCTGGCCTGCGCGGCGAATACGAAGAGACAAAGCAAATAAATCGATGAAGAGGTCATGGATGGAAGAGCCCACCCGCTGGTCATTGAACGACCTGCTTTCCGAACCGGTCGAGCAGTCGCTGGAAGAAGCCTTTTCGAAACTGGATCAGGCCGTCGGTCGGTTTGAGGCGAGCCGCGGCTCGCTCACTGATACGATTTCGCGATCAGACTTCCAGAGAATCCTGGCGGATCTGGAAGCGGTCAACCTCCTGAAAAGTCGAATCGAAGCATATGCAGATCTCGCATTTGCCGAGGATACACAGAACCCCGCCGCGTTGAATCTGCGTGACCGCGTCGACCAGATTCTAACGGAGGTGAGCAACCGGGCACTGTTCTTTGAGTTGTGGTTTAAGGAATTGCCGGATGAAGTTGCAAATCAATTGATGCAGCCAAGTGGTGACCCGCGTTATTTTCTTGAGACCATGAGGCGCTTCAGGCCATTCACCTTGAGCGAAAAAGAAGAGACCTTGATCAATTTAAAAGATGTAAATGGAATCGATGCGATGGTCGATCTGTATGAGATGATCACCAATCAATTCACTTTTACTTTGGAGGTGGATGGCGAAAAACATTCACTGACTCGCGATCAACTGGGAAGTTATTTTCAAAGTACTTCGGCTGAGGTGCGTGAGAGGGCCTATCAGGCACTGTATCGAGTGTATGCAGCGAACTCGACTGTCCTGGCCCAGATGTATATTCATCGCGTGCGCGACTGGCATACGGAAGGAATCGAACTGCGCGGGTTTTCGTCTCCCATCTCGGCGCGCAATGTGGAAAACGATCTGCCCGATGAGGTGGTCGATACCCTTTTGTCCGTCTGTCGCAAGAATGCGAAACTGTTCCAGCGTTACTTCAAACTCAAGGCGCGCTGGCTGGGACTGGAGCGACTTCGCCGTTACGATATTTATGCCCCTTTGAATGCTTCCACCAAGCGGTTCGATTACGCGGTCGCGCAACAAATGGTATTCGACAGCTATCATGCTTTTTCACCTGAAGTCATGAACCTGGCAAAACAGGTTTTCGATGAAAACCACCTCGATTCAGAAATCCGTGCGGGAAAACGTGGTGGGGCGTTCTGTTATGCGGCCCTTCCTGAACTGACTCCCTGGGTGATGATCAATTATGACGGACAGGCGCGCGACATCGCCACACTGGCACATGAACTTGGTCATGCCATTCATGCCATGCTGGCCAATCATCATTCGGTGCTCACGCAGCAGGCTTCTTTGCCACTGGCTGAGACCGCCTCGGTCTTTGCCGAAATGCAATTGACGGATCGATTGCTAAAACAGGAAAAGGATCCCTCCGTACGCCGCGATCTGCTGGCCAATGCGCTCGATGATGCCTATATTACTGTAATGCGCCAGGCCTACTTCACCATCTTTGAAAAAGATGCGCATCGAATGATTGCGGATAATGTTCCCATGGATGAATTAACCCAACATTATTTGGATAATCTCAAGGAACAGTTCGGAGATGCATTGGAGATATCCGAGGACTTCAAATGGGAATGGATCGCCATTCCTCATTTTTATCACTCTCCGTTTTATACTTATGCCTATAGCTTTGGTCAGTTGCTGGTATTGGCCTTGTATCAACAATACCGGCTTGAAGGGGAGGCATTTATTCCCAGATATTTGAAAATCCTGGCCTATGGCGGTTCGGAAGCGCCGATGAAGATCCTGAACGAAGCCGGCCTGGATATCTCTTCCGCTGATTTTTGGCAGGCTGGATTTGATGTATTGGAAACGATGATTGCAGAACTCGAGCAACTAGCCCAAGGAGACCCACGATGACTAACGCGGCACCACCCGCTTCCCTCTCCCCGTTTGCTGTTTTCCGCAACCGAAATTTTTCTCTTATGTGGTCCGGTCAACTCATCTCGACGATCGGTACCGCGCTGACGTCACTGGCCGCTTCGATCTATGTATTCCGCTTGACCAACTCGGCCTTGAGCGTGGGACTGATGCTCATGGCCACGGCTGCCCCCAGCCTGGTCGTTGGCCTGTTTGCAGGTGTGTTCGTGGATCGCTACGACCGTAAGAAGATTCTGATCACCGCCGATTTGCTGAGAGCCGTATTGGTATTCCTGATTCCATTCCTGGTTCCGTTAAATGTCATCTGGCTTTATGTTATCGTCATGCTCACCAGTGCCATTGGGCAGTTCTTCGATCCCGCTCATGAAAGCGTTTTGCCGGAAGTTGCCACCGATGAAGAACTGGCCGCGGCCAATTCCTTGATGGCCATCAGTTCTTTTGGTTCGACAGCCATCGGCTTTGCGGCCTCGGGTTTCATTGCAGCTGCCGCAGATATCAGTTGGGCGTTTTATATCGACGCGGCGACCTTTATTTTCTCCGCTTTCTGCATCTACCTTATCAGCATCAAGCGCTTCTCTGTTGAAGAGGAGACCAGCGTATCCATCGTGGTCAATAACCTGCGCGCCGGGATGCGACAACTGTTCGATACGCCGATTTTGCGTTCACTCTTTACCGCCCAGGTTCCAGTCTTGATTGCGTTTGGGTTATCCAACGCTCTGTTGTTGCCATTTGCGTTACGCGCCTTGCATGCTACGGAATTTGAATATGGATTGCAGGAGGGATTGACCTCCATTGGCTTTGTGCTCGGAAGTCTGTTGATGGCCAACATCTTTGATCGCATCCAGGAAGGTGCGTGGATTGCAGTCAGCTATCTTGGCATGGCTGTCGTAGGTATTCTTTATTCATTTGTTTTCTCCGTTCCAATGGCGATCTTGATCATCACGATTTCAGGCTTCTTCAATGCGCCCTCCTCCATTGGGCGGCGCATTGTCGTGCAGAGAAATACACCACGCGAAATGCGAGGGCGCGTGAATAGTGTGTTTTTTGTCTCGCGGGATGTGCTCTTTCTCATTGGAATGGGAGCCGCCGGCCTGGCAGATCTGATCGATGTGCGCCTGATGTATCTGGTCAGCGCGTTGATTCTCCTGGCTGGAGGCGTCCTTGTTTTGGTGCTCCCCGGCTTGCGTCAGGAAGGAGCCGAATGGCGCCAGGCGCTCAGCCTTCTGCGCACGGCTCCCAGTGCCTCCAGTCTGGGTCAGGGACGCGCGGCTCTGCCCGCTGATTTCGATCTGCTATTGGGTTTATTACCCTCTCTTTCGACTTTGTCCGCCAAAGCACGCGATAGTCTGCTCCATCAGGCGCGGGTGATGGATGCATCTGCCGGAACCACCCTTCTGCATCATGGGGAAACGGGGGATGCTGCTTATTTTATTCTCTCCGGAAGGGCCATTGCGGGAATCCCCAGTGAAGAAGGAAATCTTCGTTCTCTATCGACAATGATGGCTGGTGATTTCTTTGGTGAGATTGCCGCGCTGACGGGAACAGTGCGTACTGCTGACGTGGTCGCCTCCGAGTCAACCACGCTGATGCAGGTGCCAGCGCAGGCCCTACGGGGTCTGATGAGCAATCCCGCCATGGGCGCGATCTTCCTGGCCAAGATGACGGAACGCCTTAACCGTTCAAGCATCAATGAATTGCCCCGTTTTGCAGGTTACGATCAGCAGGTAATGCGCGATCTACGTACGGCACCGGCCGAAGCATAAATGATTCGATTCGTCCTCGGGATCATCGAAAGCCACCAGCGTTAATAAGGCGGCTTTTCCTTATATAATTGAGGGAGTGAAAACAATTCTCTCTTCCGACAAAAGCGTTCCAATTTTATTTGCCATCGTGACCGTAGTTGCCTACGGATTGCTCCTCCCTCTGACCGGATTTTATTGGGACGACTGGCCCTTCGCCTGGATCGCGCAGTTTCAGGGACCGAAGGAGTTTTTTCCTGCCTTCGCCGCGGTCCGTCCTTTTTTGAGTCCGATCTTCTTTGTGACAACGAGTTTGATTCCGCCGGTTCCCCTATATTGGCAGATCTTCGCGCTCGTGATTCGCTTCGCTTCGGGACTCTCGGCCTGGTTCGCGTTAAAACAGATTTGGCCTCGCTACCAGCGACAGACTCTGATCGCCTCATTGTTGTTTCTGGTATTTCCCGGCTATAGCCAGCATTGGGTGACATTCACACATATCAACCAGGAATGGATTCCATTTATTTTTTATCTGCTGTCTTTCGGATTCACCGCGCGTGCCTTGCGAAATCGATCTACCACTTCTCGCAGAGACACGATTTATGCCCTGCTTTTATTAATCGTCGGCGTTTTTCCCACCGAATATTTTGTCAGTATCGAACCCTTGCGCTTTCTGTTCATCTGGGTCATTCTTTCTGCAGAAGTGGATGACTTCTGGCAAAGATTTGTTCAAACCCTGAAACGCTGGTGGCCGTATCTGCTCATCTGGCTGGCGAACGCCATCTGGCTAGCTTATTTCTATACTTTGGGAAGCTATGGATCTTATGATGTCCAGGTGGTTCGGGAGCCGTTGACGCTGGTGCAAGCCTTTTCCCTACTGGGAGACGCGCTTTGGAAAGCCGGGTTTTACATTTGGGGACAGGTGTTGGTATTAACCTCAAAAGCTATTGTGACACCGACCTCCTTACTGACCTTCCTGCTAATCGGTATCAGTTTTATTTTTTTTCTTTTCTATCTCACGCGATCTGGCTTTGCGGACTCCGGCACGAAGACTTTCGCGATTCCTGCGTTGTTGATCGGTTTCGCTGGGATATTGCTGGGACGCGTTCCTTCACTTGCTGCTGGTCTGCCGCTCACATTGCAATCCAGCTTTGATCGCCTTATGATTTCGATGATGCTGGCGGCCAGCCTCTTTGTGGCGGGGCTGGTTGAATTGCTGATTTGGAATTTAAAAGCCAAAACTTTTCTATTTGCCTTGTTGATCGCGCTGGGCGTTGGGCAGCAGTTTTTTAACGCGAACATTTTTCGGAGAGATTGGGCCAGGCAGCAGGATATCTACTGGCAACTGGCCTGGCGCATCCCAGCTATGAAACCGAACACAGCTCTTCTCACCGATGAACTGTATATTGATTACGAAACTGATCTGTCGTTTACCGGGCCGGTCAATTGGATGTACGCGCCTGACTATCAAGGCAACGATTTACCATACGCACTTCTTTTCACTCAGATCCGTCTTGGCAGCGCCTCCCTGCCTTCTCTGGAGAAAAATACCGGGATGAACCTCAATATGCGAACGGTGTCATTTCAAGGCTCGACTTCACAAGCCATCGTAATTTATATGCCGAAAAATGGCTGCCTGCGGGTATTAGATCCCGCGTGTGGGGATCAAGTCACCTATAACCAATTGCCAAAGCTGTTAGTGGATGCCATCCCATTATCCGATCCTTCACGGATCGTTGTGGATAGCCCTGAAGTCCCCCAATTGTCATTTTTAAAAGAGCCTGCGCATACCTGGTGTTATTACCTTGACAGGGCCGAATTGGCCCGCCAAAAAGGTGACTGGGAGTTGGTGATCCATCTCATCGATGAAGCAACTTCACTCGGCTATCAGCCGGAGGATGCTTTGGAATGGCTGACGTATATCGAAGCGCAGGCCATGATGAGAAACATCGATATCGCGCAGAAAGTATCGATGGATGCCTTGGCGCGCGATAACGGAGTCCGTCGTGGGTTGTGCCAGCTTTGGAAACGGATTCAGGCTGACGGTCGGGCGCGAGGCGAAACAAATCCGCGCGTTGAGCAGGTGTTATCCACGTTCCAGTGCGCGCGCTAACATGCCTCTAATATCCTATTCCAAAACTTGACGCGTTAAACGGGATGTGCTACCATCATTGAAACTTTTGTTCGAGATTGAGGAGATGCTTATGGCAAGTATGAATCGAGGCGTGATCGTTGCCTTCACCCTTACCTTGATTGCGATGATTGCTTCGGCTTGTCAGATGCCGTATTCACAGCAGCCAAGCGTTACCAATACCCCGATCAACCCGGACAGTCTGTTTGCTACACCATTGGGGACTGCTACACAAATGAGCGATGTGGCCTCCATGGCAACAGGCACAGCACTTGCTGTGGCAACGGGCACACCGATGGTGGAAGACGGAACACCACAAGATCTAACCGCAACACCAACCCCATTGATCTCTTTAAACCCGACTCTTACCGCGACGCTGGCGGTGAGTGGAACGCTGCCCACCTCAGCTCCGGTTGGCTCACGGCCGGCGACCTATGTTTTGCATAAAGGGGAGTTCCCTTACTGCATTGCGCGCCGCTTTGATGTGAATCCGGATCAATTGCTGGCGGTGAATAATCTTCCCAGCGGAAATCTTTACTATCCCAACCTGACTTTGACGATTCCGCAAACCGGAGGTTTTCCAAGTGTGCGAGCCCTGCAGCCTCACCCAACGACTTATACGGTTCTCGCCTCTGATGAAACAGTCTATGGTGTGGCTTGCAAGTTCGGTGATGTCGATCCCGCTGCGATCGCACAGGCAAATGGAATTTCAGTCGATGCGGCATTGGCTGCCGGACAGAGTTCTGAGTATTCCGTAGTTCATTGATGTTGAAGAAAAGCCCGGGCTTTTTGCTCGGGCTTTTGTTTTATAATGCAGCAACATTCTTGTCCACGCGTAGGAACATACCATGCCTTTCGAATTGATCAGATCAGAGACGCTTCTGGAAGGGCGCGCCTTTAAAATTCGGCGCGATACTCTTAAAACGCCGGATGGCGGCGAAACACGATACGAAATTATTGAGCATGGCGGCTCAGTGGTACTCATTCCCATCGATGAGGATGGTAATATGCTCTTTGTGCGTCAGTATCGTCATGCGGCAGGGAAGGATTTACTGGAGTTGCCGGCTGGAACGCGCGAGGGCGATGAACCTTACGAAGCCTGCGCGGCGCGCGAGATCCGCGAAGAGACCGGCCTGGAAGCAGGCAAGCTGCAAAAGATTGGTGAGTTCTATCTGGCTCCTGGATATTCCAGTGAATACATGGCTGTATTTCTGGCAACAGAATTAAAGGAGAATCCTTTGGATGCGGATGAGGATGAATTTCTACAGTTGGAAAAGATTCCAGTGAAAAAAGCAATTGAAATGGCTGAGCATGGGGAAATACCAGATGCCAAATCTTTAGCCGCGCTTTTCGTCGCCAGAAACTATTTGTAGGCGCATTCGAATCTTATTTGAAATAAGGTCCCGCAACCAAAAAACTGTGGGACGTTCTGATTCTGTAGGGCTTTTTGTGTTAATTCTTCACGGCCTGCGCGATCGCGGCAACATGGTCAGGCGTATTCCCACAGCAGCCTCCGATCACGCGCGTGCCCAGTTGAACATATTTCTTTGCGTAAGTCCCCATGTCTTCGGGAGATACATCGTAAACTCCCTGTTCGGTTTCGATGTCCAGGCGCGGAACACCAGCGTTGGGCTTTACCCATAGCGGGAAATTCGGAACGGTAGCCGCGTATTCTTTCACTACAGCTTCCATGTTTTCCAAAGTTGTCCCGCAATTGGCGCCGACCATGATCGCGCCCATCTCGCTATATTTTTTGATGACGTCTTTCGGCTTGACGCCCATCATCGTGCGTGTGCCGCGGTCATAGCTGAATGAGACGACGATGGGAAGATCGCTCACAGAACGCGCGCCTTCGAACGCGGCAGTGGCTTCTTCGAAGGAAAACATTGTTTCGATCAAAAACAAATCCACGCCGCCCTCAGCCAGCGCCTTGGCCTGTTCGGCAAAGGTCGCTTTGACTTCGTCCGCTTCGAGCGGCCCGTAAGGTTTAATCAGCGCGCCGACGGGTCCCATCGAACCGGCGACCAGCACTCCTTCACGCCCCGAGGCAGCTTGACAAGCTAATTCCACAGCTCGCAAATTAACCTCCGGCGCGCGATCCCGATATTTTGAATCCTTCATCCGTATACGCGTCCCACCGAAGGTGCAGGTCAAAATGATGTCCGAGCCGGCTTCGACGAAAGAGGAAGCCAGTTTCAAAATGATGTCTGGATCATCGATGACCAGGTCTTCCGGCGGGCGTCCGGGTTTGAGACCCATCTTTTGCAAATTCGATCCTGTTGCTCCATCCGCAACCAGGATTTCCCCTCCATTCAATCTTTTAAGAAATTTGTTCATATTCATTCCTTGTCGGTGGTCGAGTAGTGGCGCTGTACGCGCTACGTATCGAGACCACAGGTTTTCAAAAATGATCTTGCAATGAGAAATGCTTTACTTACTGGTGGTTTCGATACACCCTCAAGGATCATTCGGGCTACTCAACCACCGCATATGTTATTTCATAAAATACTTCGCCATTGGATCTGCCTGACGAGGCGGGATCAAATGGGCGATGTGTTCAAAGGGTTCGCTCATGTGCGGAAAACTTGTCGCCAGCATGAATTGATTTTGGAATTCAGGATCAGTCGGCAACTCAAAGCGTTCCACACGACGCGTGATTGATTCGATCTCTTTCCTTTTCTCCACATTCAACAACGCGATACGCGTGCCGTCGCCGGCCGCGTTTCCAACCGCGTATACATTCTCCAGCTTGCAATCGGGAATCAGCCCGATCAACATCGCTTTCTCTTTATCGATATAACTGCCAAATCCGCCCGCCAGAATAATTTTATCGGGTGCCTCCAGATGACTTCTTTTTAGCAGGGTGCGTGCCGCAGTGAACAATGCCGCCTTGGCCAATTGGATTTGTCTCACGTCCTGTTGGGTGATGGGGATGTCTCTGCCGATGGAAGTTTCCTCGGCCCAGGCGATAACGTACTCCCAGCCACTCGCACCCTCGCGAATACGCTTCGATTCCAGTATGAGCGGGGTCATCCCGCCCCTGCGCCTGAACTTGCCCCGAGAATTGATGATCTCTGCCTGGAACAATTCTGCCACCGCGTCGATGATGGCTGAGCCGCAGATTCCCTTGACGAGTCCTTTGAATTCAACATGATCGGTGTTCCAACCATCCACGCCGATGACTTTGTATTTCGGTTCGAGCGTGGTCTTGTCGATCTGGATGTGTTCGATGGCACCGGGCGCGGCGCGGATGCCATATTCCACATGCGCGCCTTCGAGCGCGGGACCGGTCGGTGTGGACGTACAGACCAATCGTTTGCGATTGCCCAGCACCAGTTCGGCATTCGTGCCAACGTCGATCAACAGCCAGTTCTCGTCCTGCTTGTGTGGTTCTTCGGCGAGGATCACTGCGCTGGTATCCGCACCCACGAAAGATGCGATTGTCGGCAGCACATGAATGTTCCCGGATGGATTGATCTGTAAACCAAGTTCACGTGCTTTGACATCCACTGCTTTATGAATTGCCGGCACGAACGGTGCCAGTCCCAAATCCCTGGGAGGTAAATTCAACAAGAGATGATGCATCGTCGAATTGCCAACCAACACCATTTCCAAAATATCCTCCAACTTTATGTCATTGCGCGGGGTGTTTGTTCCCGAAGCAGTCCCCTCTTTGATGAACCCTTCTTGCACGTCAGAAGATTGCTTCGCGGCTTGCGCTCGCACACCTGCCCTGGCGGACGATGCCTGGGATGCCGTGTTCGCAGTCTTCACCGCTTGCTTCAATAATTCATTCAACGTCGCAATGATAGCTTTGTGTAATTTCTGTAAACCATCCTTGTGCTCGATCGTATACTGAATGCGCGACATCACATCTTCGCCGTAGACGATCTGCGGATTCATCTCCGATTCCGCGGCGAGCAGTTCACCTGTCCGCAAATTGCATAGATACAAGGCGACGGTCGTCGAGCCGATGTCGACCGCCGCGCCGTAGCCATCTTCCACATAACCAGGCTGAACCGCGATCACTTCCCTATCCTGCCAAACGGAAACAGTTACATTCCATCTTGCTTCTCGCAGCGTGGAAGATAAAGATCGTAGACATTGATAATCGATCGTGAAGTCAAACCATCTTGGTAATTTTTCCTCGCCGCGTCGGACGAGTCCCGTGGCTGTTTCGAGTCCCTTTGCCAGTCGTTCCCAATCTGCGATGGGTCTTTCCAGATTGGGCGCGGTCATCGAAACATAATATTTGCGGACCGAAGGTTTGATCTCGATGGCGCGTTCACGGGCCGATTTGCGGACGATCTGTTTATTGCCGCGGCTTTCTTCGGGGACATTGATCAATACGTCGCCCAGCACTTTGCTTTGACACGAAAGACGGGCTTGGCCTGTTTCCCAGCCTTTTGACGTTAGCAGGTTTGGCCGGTGCGCAAAATAATCCCGTTCTTCACCAGTAACGGGGGAGAGGTGTTCGCGCTTTTGAATCGATATCATATTTTTCGAAACGACCTTCTTCTATCAGGACCAGACATTTCCCGCAGGTGGCGTTCTCGGCACAGATCGATTCGATCTCCACGCCCAGTTCACGCGCCGCGGCGCGGACGGAGGTGCCTGCCTCCACTTTTCCGCGGCGGCCTGAGGGTTGGAGAATCACTGTATGCTGGGGAGTCATTTAACGGCATCACTGTGCAGGGCGGGAATCTCTATTTTTGCGAATTCAGTTTCCAGCTCGGAGGGAAGCGCCTCTGCCACTTCCTCCGGAGAGCCCTTACGATCATATATGATTTTGTTTCCCGATTTTAAGGGAGGTTATGACCGTGGTCAATGGCATCGAAATGCTGCTTATGCTACAATCACCTGAATTTATCGGTGAAATATGAAATGTCCCAATTGCCAGGAGCTTAACCCCGACCGTGCAAAGTTTTGCATGAATTGTGGGACTCCTTTGACAAGTGCTGCAAAGATGGGTGAAACAGCGGCGGGTCAGGCTGACACAAAATCTCAATTTAATTTGGAACGTTATCTGCCACAGGAATTGATCACGAAACTCCAGGCGGCGCGCTCACGCAATACGATGGTGGGTGAGCGACGCGTGCTGACCATGTTGTTTTGTGATGTAAAAGGTTCCACCGCTGCAGCCGAAAAAGTGGATCCCGAAATTTGGACGGACATCATGAACGGTGCTTTCGAGTATATGATCCGCCCGATCTATAAATATGAAGGCATGGTGCCACGGCTGATGGGCGATGCCATTCTGGCGTTTTTCGGCGCGCCGATTTCACATGAGGATGATCCGCAGCGCGCGGTGCTGGCGGGATTGGAAATCCAGCAGGGCATCAAGCCCTACGTGGATGAGATCCGCCTCAAGCACGGACTGGAGTTTGGCCTGCGCGTCGGAATCAATACCGGTCTGGTCGTTGTCGGCGAGATCGGTTCCGATCTGCGAATGGAATATACCGCCCTCGGCGATGCGATCAACCTGGCCGCGCGCATGGAGCAAACCGCGCAAGTCGGAACGATTCAAATTTCTGGCGAAACATACAAATTGGTTGCGCCTTTCTTTGAATTCGAATCTTTGGGTGAGGTGGAGGTAAAGGGAAAGTCCGCACCCATCAAAACTTATCGTCCGTTGGGTGTGAAACAAGCCCCTGGACAACTGCGCGGCCTGGAAGGTTTGTCGTCGCCATTGGTGGGTAGAGAATCGCAATTGACTTTGTTGCATGCGCAATTGGATGATTTGGATACCGGGAAAGGATCCGTTGTCAGTGTGGTGGGGGAGGCTGGACTGGGAAAGTCCACGTTAATTAATGAGTTGAAAAAGTCTGCTTCACATTACCTATGGCTGAGAGGGGACTTGTTGTCCTACACGCGTTCGATTAGTTACTACCCGTGGAGGCAGATCATCCGTCAGTCCATTCACGCCAATGAAGATGATGCGCCCGCCCGCGTTCGCACAAAGCTTACCCATGTTCCGGCAAACGAGCTGCCTTTTATCGAAGCAATACTCGCAGTAGAGAGTGAAGAGAGTGCGAAGACCGTGATGGGCTTTCAAGGCGACGCGCTCAATCAAAGAATGATCGAAGCCACCCGTGGACTTCTAAGCGGATTGGTGCTGGAAGGCCCATCGGTGATCGTGTTCGATGATTTGCACTGGTCAGATGAAGCCTCTTTGAATTTGTTGCTCAACGTTATAGACTTAAGCGCGACGCAGCCCATCTTTTTCATTTGCATGTTACGCCCTGACAAGACGGCTGCCAGTTGGGATGCGATGCGGAAGATGGCAGAGAAGACTGGCAGTGGCTTTCATTCCATTGAACTTGCACCATTGCAGGTGGATCAAACCGAGATGTTGCTCGGTAATTTACTGGGCGTGATGGATTTGCCAAAATCCGTCAAAAATTTGATCGTGGAAAAAGCTGAGGGAAATCCATTCTTTGTGGAAGAAATTATCCGCTCATTAATTGAGACAAAACAGATATTTCGCGAAAACAGTCATTGGCGTGCGGCCAGCGAAGAGACGCAGATCACCTTGCCAAATACATTGCGCGGCGTGCTCAGCGCGCGCATTGACCGTTTGCCGGAAAGCCCCAGGCACGTCTTGCAAAATGCAGCCGTCATCGGTCGTCTGTTTGATCTGCGTATCTTGAAACGACTGACCGGGCTGAATGGCAGACTCGACGCGCAGATCCAAGATTTAAAGGAAGCCAGTCTGATCGAGGCCATGAGCGAAGAATACGCCTTTCGTCACGTGCTGATTCAGGAGGCTGCCTACGAATTGATTCTGCTCAAGGTGCGGGCAGCGCTTCATCGCAAAATCGGTGAGACGCTGGAAGAGCTGCATGCAGATCGCATCGAAGAGTTTGCGCCATTGCTGGCGTATCACTTCTACGGGGCCGGCGACGAACGTTCGTTGAAATTCGATGTGATCGCGGGCGAAAAGGCAGCGCGGTTGTATGCCAATGCGGAAGCCGCGGTCCACTTCCGCCGCGCGCTGGAGGTGGCCAAGCGAACGAACGCCGATTTGAGTCAGATTGCTCATTTGTACACTCAACTTGGTTCGGTTTTGGAATTAAGTGGGAAGTATCAACAGGCATTGTCGAATTATGAAAAAATGTTGACTTTTGCGACTGAACGCCATGAGCGTGCGATGGAGTTATCCGCACTCATGGCGAAAGCCACAGTGTATTCCACCTTTACCGAAGCACATAACCCGGAACTCAGCGAGAGGACCTTAATTCGGGCTCTTGAGGTTTCAGAAGAAATTGGCGATATCGCCGCGCAAGCCCGTCTGAATTGGAATCTGATGCTGACATATTTGTTCTCCAAACGGCTCGATCAATCCCTGCCATATGGTGAAGCCGCGCTTGAGTTGGCTCGCAAATCCGATAATACGGAATATCTGGCTTTTGTTTTGAATGACTTGTGCCGTCTTCATACATGCAGGGGAGAGTTCGAAAAAGCTCATGCCTTTGTTCTGGAGGGCCGTGAACTTTGGAAATCCCTGGATAATCAGGTCATGCTGGCAGATAGTTGGGGTTCAGAGGCGGAAGCATATTTGAATGGCGGGGAATTTGAACTCGCTTTCGAGTGCTGTGAAAAGGCGCTGAAGATCAGCGAAGAAATCAATAATCTCTGGGGGCGGGCATATGACACCATGTTAATGTCGTTCGTTTATTTTGAGAAGGGAGAGTTGGGGCGCGGCATTCAAACTGCCGAACACAGCGTTCAACTTGCCGACCAGGCAGGGTTGATCGCCAGTAGTATCAGCCTGCGTTCCGAGTTGGGCTGGGTTTACGCGTATTGTGGCGCGTTTGAAAAAGGGCTGCCTCTTGCCGATCAGCCTTTACGAGTTGCGGATGCCAAACAACCTGCCTGGAGATCGTTCCCTCTGGCAAGCAAGGCGCGTATGTACTTGTTAAAGGATGATCTTCAAGCGGCTGCGGAGACGATTGGGGACACGCCTCTTCCACCGACGACCATCCCGTATGCCCGCTATACCATCTTCGTTTGTCTTGCAAATATTGAATTTGCGCTTGCAAAAAGAGATTACGATCGGGCGTTGAAACTATCAGACGAGTTGCTGGATGAAGTGACTCCGTTGACTCATGTGGATATACCCGACGTTTTGCGATGTAAGGGAATGGCGTTACGGGAAGTGAATTGACTCGACGAAGCGCTCCGAGTCTTAACCGCAGCCTGCTCTTTGGCAAGGGAAATGGGTGCCAACCTTCAGCTTTGGTCTGCCCTGGCAAGTCTTGCAGATATCCAGGCCGAACTTGGGAACGAGAAAGAGGCTCAAGCAAGTCTGGCAGAGGCGCGTGAGATCGTCGAGCAGATCGCTGAATCCCTGCGCGAGGTGGGACTCGCCGAATCGTTTTTGAATCAGCCGCGGGTTCAGAAAGTGATGCGGTAAATTTGGAATCAGCCAACTTGCTGGCGTACTTCAGGAGCCGGCTCCCTGAGTCCATGATGCTGAGGAGTTCCCATGCCCCATGAAGAAAATAAAACCCTCGTCCGCCGTTATCAGGAAATTTATAACAGCAATGATCTGGAGACCTTGACAGAGGTCCTTTCAGAAGATTTGCTGACGCCAAAGATCATGATGGGTATCCCCTCTGGTATCGAAGGTGCAAAAGCGGCGCATCACATTATGCTGGCAGGTTTCCCTGATTTTCAAACGGTGATTGATGATCTGATCGCGGAAGGGGACGAGGTTGTGGCACGTATTACGATGACGGGCACGCACACAGGGAACTTCATGGGCATTCCTCCTACAGGAAAACACGTTGAATTTACCGGGATTTACATTGCTCGAATTGCGAACGGTAAGATTGTCGAACACTGGGGCGAGGAAGATGGCCTTGGGCTATTGACGCAACTGGGTGTGATGCCAAAGTTGGGCTAGTATTGTCACCTGTTTTATGATCGCACTTTTACGTGCTCAAATTAGCCTCACCGTTGAGCGTTGTCATAACTTGAGTTGATTCAATTCATCCTGCAGAGCAGGGAGTTTTTTGTAACGTTCGCGAATATCGCCGATGAGCTCCTCCCAGGATTGCGTTTCCTTCAAACCGCGGTAAATGCCGCGTATCTCGCGCAGGCATAACGCCGCTTGAGAATAATTGCCCCGGTCACGAGCGGCGATGAATTTTTCCGCCTCTTTGGCAAATATTTGAATTGCTTCCTGCGGATATTCTCTTTTTGCCGCCTGTGCCACTTCGATGTGCAGAGAATGATCTCTCCAGCCTCTTGGTAGTTTTTCCAATATGGCAAGCGCATTCCCTGCATCTTTTTCATGCAGGTACAGACTGATGAGAAAATCGAAGTTCTTTTTATTCTCCAATTCGGAAATGATCTGAGCGCGCAGAAGATCCCAACAGTTAAGTTGCTTCGCCAGTTTATGAAGTTTCCTGAGTTTCTCAAGATTGGGATATTTCCAAAATAGGTGCTCTTCCAGTTTCAATGAACCAGCCAAATCGCCGTTTTGTTTGAGCCTCTCTGCAAGCCACTCTATCAATCTCTCATCCACATCTTTGTCTTTATCCGTTACCAATCTTTCCCACACGAGTTTTTCGGCGAGGCTGGCTTGTTTGTGTTTTGTGAAGATGTCGAGTGTTTTGAACAGTGCATAATCCTCTGCAGCTCTGGCTGCATCTTCAGCCTCTTTGATTCTGTTGAGTTCGAGCAGGCGTTCAATGAGTTCATTTAGTTGCCCCGTTTGGCGGCAGATTTTCAGGTAGGCTTCATCGTCGAGAATATCTGCTTCCAAATCCAGCAATAATCTTCCCAGGTGCTCGCGGTGATAGCCGTCACTCCAGCTATTCCCGTGGGGCATGATTGCGCGCGTCCATTTTGCGATTTCGGCGCGTTCTTCAGATGTGGTTTTCTCTATAAGAATTTGAGGTACGCAATCCGCGGCGCCAACACCGCCTAATTTGATGGAGTCCCATTGATACGCACTGAACAGGCCCTGCAGAACCTCGGTCCGCTTTTTTGAATCGACAATATCTGGCAGGCAATTCCCCAACGCTTCGGCGCAATCATAGACCACTCCCAATAGTCTGCCTTCTTCATCTCCCAGCGCAGCATTTTCATGGTCCAAGATGGTTTCGATGATGGTTTCATACACCACAGCGGAATTTTCCGAATCCTTTCCGGACAAGTAGCTCGCGGCGAGTTTCAGCAGCGGATTCAAATCCCTTTTTATTTCCGCTGTATAACCCCATCCGTAGTCCATCTCGCGAAAAGCCTGCTCTGCCTGTCGGCGAATGTCCTTGATGTTGATGGGCTTGCTTTCCTGCCCCGCCACAAGCGGTAGTTCCAGCAGGGACTCAAGGTCAGGTTCCTGTTCAAGCATCTGTTTAATGAGGGCGAACAATTCGGTTTTGGAATGTTTCTCGAGGATCCTGTCAATCGCCTCAACTTCCTGGAGTGAATCTGGGTCATTGATCCATGTCAGCAACAATGCGACAGCATGTTTGCAATATCCTCCTTCACCAACAGGACAGGAACACTCCGCGGATTTGATTCCTTGCGCGTCGAATAACACTTCCTGGCGATAGAACGGTGCCTGTGATCCTGAACATTTGGAAGTAAGTGTCATTCCCTGGCGGCGTTGTTCGTATATGACTCCATGTGCGTAGTAGGATTGTCCCCGTTTGAAGTAGACATCATCTGTCCAATTGACAATATCAGATTCCGTGATGTGTGGGATGGGTGTCATAGAGCTTTCCAAAGAATAAGATGTAGGCATCATACAACTTCATTTTGCATTAAACAAAATTCTCGCGTCAGTTTCGCTGATGGGACTGGGATGTTTTCTCTGTACACGTGTTTCACTTTCCCCGCAAAATGGACACGTATCTTTGTCTTGCGGCCCGAAGCGATACTCAGAAAAAAACTGACGATCAAATCCTCAGCGATATCGCGTTGGGCCAAGTTGAATAAAATCTTTAGATGCGTGAGATCGTTTTTGCGCGAAGTAAAGCCGACCACGGGCGTCGTGCCGTCCATGATCAGGGTTTGTTCGGGCACATCCACACGGCCGGCAACGATTGAACCACGGCTGTCCCAGATGTTTATAGCAGGCATCGAACAATTAAGGGCAGGCATTCTTTCGAAGCTCTGCTTTTTGCACTTTGCCCATAGCGTTGCGTGGCAGTTCATCTCTAAAGACAATTGACTTGGGAGATTTATATGTTGCAAGTTTTTCACGACAAGAGCGGATCAATTCCTCGCCGCTAACTGATTCGCCCTTCTTGAGCACCACGACCGCCGTGACTTTTTCCCCCCACTCTTCATCAGGACAGCCAATCACCGCGCAGGCATTTACCGCAGGATGCTCGACCAGCACCCGTTCCACTTCAGGAGGGTAGATGTTGAGTCCGCCGCTGATGATCAGGTCTTTGGAGCGTCCGCAGAGGGTGATGTATCCGTCGCTTTTGCGGAATCCAAGGTCTCCGGTTTTGAACCAGCCGTCGGCGGTGAAAAACTCGGACGTCTTTTCGGGCTGACGCCAATAACCTTTGAATACGTTCGGCCCGCGCAGTTGCACATCGCCAATCTCCCCATCGGAAAGAATCTCACCTGTTTCAGAATGGACAATGCGCACTTCCACACCGGGCAGTGGATGTCCCACTGAGCCAATACGTCGTTCACCTTTCAGCGGATTCGAACAGTTCATACCGGTTTCTGTCATGCCGTAACGCTCAAGTAAAGTGTACCCAAACGTTTTTTGAAAGCCAGTAAAGAGATCATCAGGCAAACGATCGGAGCCAGAGGTGATAAGGCGGACCTGGGACAGATTAAATCGCTTCGCATCGGATACATCGAGCAAACGTTTATGAATGGTAGGCACCGCCATGAAGACCGTACATTGTCCATTCGATAACAACTCAAGAGTCCTTTGCGCATTGAACTCACGCATCATCTTCGTAGTTGCACCCGCATCAAGCGCGCCGTGTAATGCAACGAAGAGTCCATGGACGTGGAAGATGGGAAGCACATGAAGAAGCACATCATTGTCTTGCCAACCCCAGGCTTCATGCAATGCATCGAGATTGGAGATGAGATTCCGATGCGTGATCTCCGCCCCTTTGGGCCGCCCTGTTGTGCCAGAGGTGTAGATGATGACCGCAGTGTCGTTTTCATCTTGGTGGTCGAGTAACCCTGCGTGTTCGTGGCTGGGCGTATAGAGACCGGAAATTAGAGAATTGAAATCATCCGGCTTTGTCGTATCGAGATAAACACATTCCTGTAAATCAGGAAGCTCGGGGATAAGCGCTTGAAATCTTATCCCTGGCAAATTCAAGCGCAAAGAATAATTTCGTCCCTGAGTCTTGAAGAAAGTATTTTAACTCGTCAGGTGGGTACGCCAAATTAAGCGGCAGAGTGATCGCTCCCAAACGGACAGTTGCCAGATGCAGAAGAATGAATTCAAGAGATTTGGAAAGTTGCAACGCGACACGGTCACCAGGCTGTGCCCCCAGGCTTTGCAAATATCCTGCAACGCGATTGACCAGTTGATCCAGTTCTGCATACGTGACACGTTAAATCGGCGGGTCAATAAATTCGACCGCGACCTTATCAGGATATTTGCGAACGTTTTCTGTAAAGGAATTTAGGAAGGACATCTGTCAATTATACGTTCTTTGAATGCGGTCATCACACCAAAGAAGCCTGCCAGCGCGTCTGCCCCAGAAGTTTCACCTACAGAGAGTAACCAGGTGATTGGTAATTCCATAGCATCATGACCAGTCAATGCATCGAAAAACGTATGCCATAGGATCCCTGCTTCGCCCCGCGCTGCGGACCCGAGCCATGCAGCCGAAAGTGACGTGGTCAACGGTGCGGCGATTTCCGCGATTTCTTTGGCGAGCACGCTTGCAACTTCCGGCGGGTGAATGATCCACGCCGCATACATTGCACCCATCATGAAGTCATCGCCTGAGGGAGTTAACCCTTGACCCAAACCGGCAAGTTGAGCTGCATATGCTTTTATTGACGAACGGTTCTGCTTGATAAGTGCGGAGATGAAATCCGATATGAGGGAAGCAGGTAATTGTAGTTGGTAAAGTGAAGTGAGTGAAGATAGCAACCGATTGAGAATGATATCTCCATAATCATGGAGTCTCGTCCAGTCAGGGCGTGGACTCCATGATTCTGCATTTGTAGTGTTGATGATCAAACCCCCCAGTTTTAGTCGGGTATCGTAAATGGAGATTGGAGATTCGGCATTGAGATGTTCAGAGAACACAACCTTATCGTCTACCACCAGATTAAACGGTCCGTTTCCAATTTGCGATACGACAGTGGATAATATAGCCCTGCGCTCATTGATTAGATTGCAGGCATTATCAAAGACATGCAAGATTCGTGGATGACGAGAATTCGCCAGCCAATCTTCCACAGCAGAAGTACTGGATACAGCATTAATTCGTGGCATGGTTTTCTTTGACAATTCTATCAAGAAACAATTCTACTGTGGTCGGCTCCCTGCTCAACAGCCATTTCAGCACATTTGGATTTCCTGATAATCCCCATTTATCATAATACTCGAACATCTTGATCAAGTTTTCAAGTGCGAACCCACTCATCCCAGTTACTTGGGCCCTCCAGTTATCGATTGTCTCTGACTCTGCGTGGACAGCATGTTTCAAGTATCGGCTGAATATTTCAGCCGCCTCCATATGTGATATCGGAGTTGTACCCACAAGCTCATAGATCGCGTTTTTATGATTTGGCTCGGTCAATATGATTTTGGCAGCTTGAGCAACATCTTCCAAATCAATAAAACTGAACCTCGCGTGGACAGAATACGGCACGCGCAGAATACCTTCTTCAATGATGCTCTTCCAACCTGCAAGAAGATTCTGCATGTACGGCGCGGGCTGTAAGATGGTGAAAGGAAGCCCTGATTCGAAAATCATTTCCTCCACATGCAGCTTTTGCCAATGATGGGCCATCTTCTCCGTTTGTGGATGCAAAACCGAGTGATAAACGAAATGGTTCACTCCTGTCTGCTTGGCTTCACGAATTACTAATTTGCCGATAACTTCCTCATCAGGACTCATGTTCGGGCAGATGTGATAGACCGCTCTTACATTTTGCAGCGCGGCGTGTATTGTCGCTGTATTGCGCATATCGCCGACAACGACCTCAGTTGCACCCATGGATTTTATGACGGAAACAGACCCCTCTCGATGAATGAGCGCACGTACGCTCTCCGCTTTCGAGAGTGACTTCACCAGAGTCCTGCCCGTTTTACCACCAGCGCCCGTGAGGAGGATCATCGTATCAATAAAACCCGTTCACCGTTGGAATCATTTCTCATAAACCACATCAGTAAAGCGTATAATGCTGTTGATCTCAGAGGAGAGTGAATGACAAAGCCAAGCATGTCTGTCATGATTTTAATGGTCTGCATTTTGGGAAGTGTTTTCACTGCCTGTGCTGGGAACCCTCCGCCAACTCCAACGGCGACGCCTTCACCCGAAGTAACGCCTACAAATCCTTCTGATGATGCATCTCTCATAAACGCCAGTGGAGCTTTCTTCGCTCTATCCGTTTCGGAGGTCAACGCGAGCGCGGCGTGGTATTCGGAAAAACTGGGCTTGCAGATCGTCATGCAGCCACCGAAAGAGAATCAATCCACCGTCATTGTACTCGAAGGAGGCGGACTGATCGTCGAGCTCATTCAAAATGACGAAGCTCAATCTTTGAGCGAGATCGCCCCCACCATAAAAGACAGGACGCTGGTTCATGGCATTGTCAAAGCAGGAGTTATTGTTGATAATTTTGACAAGCTGGTGGCAAATCTCAAAGAACGAAACGTGGAAATCGCTTTTGGACCTTATCCGGCAACTGCAGAACAAAGAGCCAACTTAATCAAACGGGACAACGAAGGCAATCTGATTCAGTTCTTTGGAAAATAATTTGCCCAACTGGCAATTGCAACAAGTCGAGTAAACCATCTCAAAAGGAAAAGCAAAATGGCCGATAACTCTCTTGAAAAACTGTTCGAACATAATATTTGGGCAAACGGAAGAATCATTCAAGCCTGTTATGCTTTGAGTGACGAGCAACTGGCTGCGGAACCACACTCCGTTACAAAAGGCAATATTCGCCGCACCTTGTTGCATCTTGTCCATTCACAACAGGGATACTGGTTACTCCTGACCACACCGGTTGACCAACGAGTTAATGACGCGCCCACTTTCGCCGAGTTCAGTGAGTCCGCTCGCCACAGCGGGGAAGGGTTATTGAAGCTGGCAGGAGGCGGGCAAAAACCTTTTGATTCCCGCCTTACAACAACAGACGGATTTTACACAAAACCGTGGGTTGTGATGCTTCAAGCCATTAACCATGCGACAGAACACCGCGAACAAATCAAAAGTATGATGAGCGCTCTGGGAATAACTCCGCCGGATATTGATGGCTGGGATTATGCAGAAGTGAATAATGCGCTCATCCCGATGGCAAAGTGAGCGAAGCTGTCTCGGATGAATCTTATGAAAGCAATCATATGGACAAGGTACGGATCGGCCGATGGACTTCAACTCAAAGAGCTGGAAATACCAACGCCCAAAGATAATGAGGTGTTGATCAAGATACATGCGGCAACCGCCTCAAGAGCGGACACAGAATTCCGCAGGTTGAAACTCCCTTTCTTGTTTGCGATTCCCATTCGAATATATCTTGGAGTCTTGAGACCGACCAGAGTCAGGATCCTTGGCACGGAGTTTGCGGGAGAGGTCGCGGCCACCGGCAAGGATGTGACCCTATATCAAACAGGCGACCAAGTCTATGGATACACGGGTCTAAGCATGGGAACCTATGCGGAATATATGTGCCTGCCAGAAAAAGCTACTGCGTTGGCAGGTGTGATGTCAAAAAGACCGACCAACATAACCTACGAGGAAGCTGCCGCGGTTCCTTTTGGCGGACTCGAAGCCCTGCATTCCCTTGACAGAGTCAACATCCAGCGTGGGCAGAAAGTTTTGATCGTTGGCGCGGGCGGAAGTATCGGCACCTTTTCCGTCCAGCTTGCCAAACATTACGGTGCGGAAGTGACAGGCGTGGACGGCGGCGGAAAATTGGATATGCTGCGCTCGATCGGCGCGGACCACGTGATCGATTACACGCGGGAGGATTACACAAAGAACGGACAGAAGTACGATGTCATCATGGATACGATTGGCGGAAGTCCGTTTGCAGGGAGTGTCCGATCGCTCAAAGAGAACGGAACCTATCTAAATGTAAACCCAAAAATGATTCAGAGGCTTCAAATGGGATGGACTAAAGGGAAAAGTAATAAAAAGTTTCTTTCCTGGGAGGCAGGCTATACAACCGAAAACCTGCTTAGGCTCAAAGACTTGATCGAGGCAGGGACGATAAAACCTGTCATTGATCGGCGCTATCCCTTGGAGCAGATCGCCGAGGCCCACAGATATGTCGAAACCGATCAGAAAAAGGGAAATGTAGTGATAACCGTTACGTCTAAAACTCAAGGTTCCTGAAAACCGAAAAACACGGACAAGAAAATACAGCAGCGTGCACGAATACTTCACCAATCTCCTAGATCAGATGATTTGAATTAATCAAATCGCCTGTTTTATGCCAGGATCATTTTCCCAGAGATAAAGACTCAATTGGCCAAAGTCTTTAAATCCCAGGCGGCGATATACACCATAACCCCGTTGAGATGCTTGTAGAATACCAATTCGATAGCCCATCTCACGCGCCCTCGAGCAGTGGGGCTAATGTGATAGCCGAGCCAATCCCTTGCCCGCGTGCCTCTGGAATACACGTGACATTATAGATTCCTGCCACCCCCTCGGAGAGGAATAACTGCGATGTGCCGACAGGCTTGCCGTTCAATAGAACGAGGTAGGTTCGAAACTGCGGATTAAAGATTGCATCTGCGAAAAAATCGTACCAAATCTGCTCGAACTTCTGACTGATTCTGAAACCAATACTTGCAACATGGATCCATTGCCTCAATGCATCTTCCCCTGTCACAAGCACGATTCTCAAATCAGAATGTGTGGGCAGATTATCCGGTAACAATGAAAGATCGGCAGCCATCTCAGTTGCAAACGATTCTCTAAAGGTCAAACCATGTGCAAGCAGAACCGTATTGATCACACTTGCCGGTACCTCTTCTTGCGCCAGCCAAGAAAGTTTCCTGATATTCATAGACCTGAAGTGAGCCAATGCGCTTTCTATGAGATTGTCGACCCCATCGGATGGCAATTGGGTGCACACAACCAGGTTCATAAAGTGATCCGGTAAGTCCGTCATCAGCCACGTCAGGTAGCGACCAATCGACAGTTCAACGGTGGGTGAATTCCCCAGGCAATAATGGTAATCTTTCCAGTTCGCTACGATGGCGGTTTTCACTGATTTTTCTGTAGAGAGTTCGCTTAAGATGTTCTGCATAATAGCAACTCCATTTACCGATAAAATAGGCGAATCCAAATGGATGGCTGTTGGCGCATTCTGTAAATACTTGGAAGAAGTGGGGAAATTAGAAACGGCGTCTTGATTGAGGGACGCCGTTCTTTTTGATCTGCTTCCGAGAATCAAGCCTCGGCGAGGAACATCACGTCGGGTTGGGAGATGACACCCGCATCCTTCATCCCCTCCTTGAGTTCATCGGCATTGGAATAGGCCTTTGCCTGGTCAGCACTCTTCCATTCCGAGAGTACGGTGATCTCATTCGGATCGCTTGGTGATTGAAAAACTCTGTGACCGGTGCAGCCGTAGCCGGTGCGCAGCGCGGTCAAATCGTCGAAGATCTTACGCCATGTTGCATAATCCTTAACTTTGTGATGAACAAACAGTGTAGCCATTTTATATCTCCTTGTAAATAAGATCATTCTGAAAGCGTGTTTTCACTATAAGCCTGCGTAAGAAGGTTGTCATCCTTCTTTTAGTATGAAAAAAGTAGATAAGCATGTGACAGCCTCTTGTCAGATATAATCTTGGTGGAATTCGTAAGCTTTGGATTTAATTTGAAGGACATCTGCCTTGAATGACCATTCTTCCGATGAAGTGCCTGTTGAAGACCTGACCTGGCGTGAACAGGACGTGCTAATGCTCCTTGCCGAGCACCTGACCAACCGCGAAATTGGCGACCGCCTCCATCTAGCTGAAACTACGGCGAAGAGTCACGTTGGGAATATCATCAACAAGCTGGGTGTGAAGAACCGCCGGCAGGTTATTGAACGCGCCACAGAACTTGGCCTATTGGACACGGATAGGAAAGTTGCGCCCAAGTCTACACATACCCTGCCTGCTGAACCAACGCCCTTTATCGGTCGGGCTGATGAGTTGGTTGAGATCCATCGTCTTCTGACTGAGACACGATTACTAACCCTGACAGGTACCGGCGGCATCGGCAAAACACGCCTTGCCTTGCAGGCTGCAAGCGATCTGCGCGATGAATTTGAGAACGGAGTCTTCTTCATATCGCTGGTCCCAATCAGTTCTGACAAGCACATCGTTCAGACCATCGCTGAAGCGATAGGTTTCCCCCTTTCAACCGAAGAGGCACCCATAGATCAGTTGCTGACCTACTTGCGAAGAAGACAACTTCTGTTGGTAATGGATAACTTCGAGCACTTGCTCAACGATGTGGATATTGTTGCGAAGATTTTACAAGCGGCACCTAATGTAAAGATTCTCGCCACCTCGCGGGAGAAGTTGAAGTTGCATGGCGAGACTGTGTTCAACCGTCACAGGTATGGGCTTCTCCTGCCCAGAGAACATCCACCGACCCGCAGAGCAGCATGACGCCATCGAATTGTTCTTGCACAGTATCCGCCGCGTCCAGCCCGAACTCAATCCCAGCCCGGACGATCTAAAACAACTGACCCGTATCTGCCGGTTGGTGGAAGGAATGCCGCTCGCGATTGAGTTGGCGGCAGGCTGGATCAACGTTTTGTCACCTGAAGAACTGGCCGGTGAGATTCAAAGGGGTCTGGATATCCTGACCTCAGAGATGCGTGATGTACCAGAGCGCCACCATAGCATGCGAGCTGTGTTCGACCAGTCGTGGGCATTGTTGGACCAGACCGAGAGAGTGACGTTCATGCGCCTTTCAGTGTTTCGGGGTGGCTTTACCCGCGAGGCAGGGCAGGCGGTTACGGGAGCCTCGCTTCAGTTGCTGGCCGGACTTGTCAACAAATCATTCATCCGCCACGATCCGACCTCCGGCCGTTTCGAGATCCATGAATTATTGCGGCAGTACGCTCAGGAGCAGCTTGAAGAGACACCAGAGGACAGCATCATCGCCCTGGAAGCACATGCTGCTTACTTCGCGAAATTCATGGAGCAGCGTTGGGAGCATCTTAGAGATCGCAGGCAAAAAGCAGCGCTGGCTGAAATCGACGCCGACCTGGAGAATATAAGGACCGCATGGCGCTATCGTATCGATCAAGCTAATGCACTACAGATACGGATGTTCGTCAATAGTTTCTGGCTCGTCTATTGGTTTCATGGTTGGAACCATGGGGGTGAGGAGCTATTCAGAGAAGCGGTTAACGAGCTTATCTTTAGAGCATACAGACGAGGAAACTGAATTCTGTTAAGGCGCTTGCGCTGGCTTACCAGGGATTTTTCAAGACATATACTGGGATTTGCAGATCAGGGTTACAATCTGGCAAAAGAAAGCGTCGATATCCTCGAACGACTCGACCATCCCTTCGAGTTGGCTCTTGCATTGGGTAGTTTGAATTTGGCTGCTGACTTTCTCACCCGCTATGAGGAGGCAGAGGCAGCAGCCCGAAAAATGCTTGATATCGCCAGCCAACAAGATGATAAATGGCTGCTGGCCTGTACACTTTATAAGGTAAGCGTGGCCAATCCCCCGAAGCAGGATTATGTTGAAATGAGACGCGTCGCACAAGCCGGCGTAAACCTTTTCGAAGAACTTGGCGAGACGATGGTCTCGATATCGACCTCTCGTGACGCTAGGACATGCAGCATTTGCCCTTGGTGAGCATGCGCAAGCCAGGGAAATTTATCTGCGGTGTCTAAGGAGGTCGGAGACTGTCGGCTATCGTTGGGGAATTGCAAACGCATGCAAGTATCTGGGTCAGATGGCCTTATCATTAAATGAAACCGCAGAAGCTGAAATCTACCTTCTTCGAAGTCTCAAGATCGCGGATGAAACAGGTATGGGTCGGGATCAGGTTAATTTACTGTGCGATATCGCCAGAGTGCGGATGGCAGAGAACCGTTTGGAAGGGGCAGTGGAATTGCTTGCAGTGGTACTAAAGCAACCTGCCAGCCGTCTGCATCGATTGGGAGGCGGGACCGTTCGGGACCGCGCGCAGGAACTGCTTGATACGCTAAAGACTGAGCTTTCGACAGAGACCTATGACGCGACAAGGGAGCGGGGCAATGCGTTGGAGTTTGACCAGGTCGTTGTAGACCTTTTGGGAAATCGGTAGAGGGCTGCTTCGTGACAAATTGCATTCGAGCGTGGTGAGCCCGAACTATACGGCGCTATCCCTTGGAGCAAATTGCCGAGGCGCACAGATATGTTGAAACAGACCAGAAAAAGGGAAATGGAGTAATAACTGTTGCTGCTTAAAATTGAAAGGGACGGATGAGAAGAAATATAAGGTTAGTGTAAAATATAAGCAGGAGTACGAATATGAAAAACCTGAAACGCATTACTTTTGACCCCAATGTGATGGGCGGCCAGCCCACCATTCGCGGACTGCGTGTGACGGCGGGGATGATTATCGGTCTCATCGACGCAGAACATGATAACAAAGAGATTCTCAAGGCTTATCCGTATCTCGAAGAAGAGGATATTCGCGAAGCCCTGACCTATGCCGCGTGGCGTGTGGAAGAAGTCGAGTTGCCGTTGGTTGGCGCATGAAAGTTGTAAAATTAACTCATGCGCATCGTTGAGTTCCGTCGCCTACTGGATTACGACAACGCCCTGCGCGTGATGTTCGAAACGGAGCGCGGACAAATCCTTCGGTTTGTTGTGTAGTTGGAGTGTCAATTTGTGGAAGATGGCGAGTGGCTTCCCGTTGCCAGGTATGACACCGCTCATGGATACGCCCACCGTGACATCATGCACCCAACCGAAAAGGAAGAAAAGACTGAAATGTCAGTGCAGGATTACAACGAGGCTCTTACAATTGCAATGGATGACATTGTCGAAAAGCGATATGATTATCGCAGGAGATACGAAGAATGGCTAAGAGAAAAGTAGACGATAAAGTTGTCGAGCGCAATGTTCGCCTGACGGGCGAGATCACCAAGTACATTTTGAACAATCCCAAAATACTGGATGTTTTGCCAGAAAAATTCGAGTTGGTGCTTTTGCCCGAAGATGACCCCGAGGTCCGCATGTTGAATTTGGACTTGCTGGATAAATACGGAAGCGAAGGCAAGCCAATCGTGTTTGCGCGCGTCAATACACACGCGACAAAATGGAAGCCCAATATCTTTGTGCCTGTTGCAGCATAAACGACAAGCGCTTTCTCATGAAACTATGATCTGTGATATTTGCGGCAAAAAGGGCGCGGAAGTCCGCCATGTGACGCGCAGCTACGGGAAAGGTGCGAATTTGCTGATTTTTGAGAATGTGCCTGTAGTGGTCTGTCCTAATTGTGGAGAGAGTTATCTCACCGCAGAGACGTTGTACGAGATCGAGCACATCAAGACCCACCGAAAGAATCTGGCAAAGAAGCGACCTGTCGCGGTTGCGGAATTTGTGGAGGTATAACTCGAAAATCCGAAGCCAGTGCAATTGACTTCGGATTTTTTGTTGGAAGAACCAAAACCCCTCTCCCGTCTCCCCAAAGGGGAGAGGCTTAACCCTCCTCAAACAAACTGTTGACTTGGAAATTCAACAAACCCATCAGCTAGAAAAGAAGCCGACCCCATGCCCTCTCCATTTGGAGCCCACAGGGTGCTTCGCGAAGGGGCAAACTGTCACGCCGATCAATCGTCTCAATCAGGGTGAGGTCTCTGCTGAGGCGCACCGATATGTCGAAACCGATCAGAAAAAAGGGAATGTAGTTATCAGGATGGAATAGAATCACAAAATCAAATATTTGGAGAGATCAATGAGCGATAATGGTCGCAATCAAATAACAGCTGAGGCAAGTCAAGGAAAGATCGAAAGTGGGTTTCTTGGCGTTTTGAGTATAGTGGCTCTTATCGTGCTGATCATCGGCGCGACAGGCTCCCTCGTTTTCATGTTCCGTTCAGCTCGGAATCCCCCTCCGCTTCTGGTAGTTCTTTTCACGATCTGGGTACTCTTTCCGTTCGTAGCTCTTTTTTGGGCACACACGAAATCGAGCCGCTGGTCAGCCCTGACGCGAGGTACGCTTTATTTTGTGGAACTCATCGTGGCATTGGTCTCTTTGGCAATTTATAGCGGACTAATCAATGTAAAACCCGCAGGGGCAGCGAATGCTTTCTTGTTTGTTGCCATTCCCCCGATATCATTACTGTTTATCACAATTGTCCCGATAACTGCATTTGTGTCAAACAAAATGTCACGCCGAGGTGGTGATACTCAAACAAACCATTGACTTGGAAATTCGACAACCCCATCGGCCGACAGGCCCCCTTCCCACTGCGAAGCGCGCCGAAGACGATTGGGAAGGGCAGGGGGAAAGGTCAAACCGACATGCCGATCAATCGTCACAATCAGGGTGAGGTCCCTGCCGAGGCACACAGATATGTCGAATCCTATCAGAAAAAGGGAAATGTGGTGATAAACATCACGTCCGGGCACAATGCCCGAAACGCCTTGAAAGTAGTCCCGCCCTCTTATTTCGGTGCGAGGATCAACTCCGCAGCGTCACGCTGGATGACTTCGTCCAATGAGGTGGGTGGATATAGAAAATCCATCCGAACGATTCCATTCTGAATTTGGATGACAACGCTTGGCTGGTTCTCTCCGGCTTTGAACGCGACCGCATAGTCGCCTGCCGGATACGCCTCCTCGGAGTACGCTGAGGCCGAGACACTATAGACCGCATACAAGCCGATCACTTTCACGCCGGGGAAACTCGATAACTCGGACTCGCGCAGGAAACTTCCCTCGGATCCAATAAACGGCAAAACATGAACCAGCGTGCCGTCTGTTTCGTTTCCCCGACATTTGGGCGGACCGCCCAATCCTTCCGCGGTAGTGCAAGCGACTGTCGTGAAGCGGACCAGATCGCGCAGTTCTTGCGAGTCGCCGCTTTCCACCGCAGTAAGAACCGCGTCGATATCCGCAATACCAGTCCGCGTGGAGAGAGGATAATATCTGGGACCTTTTGGTGGTGCCGTGGTGGTCGGCATTGATTCTGTGGCAGTCATAACGACGAGTTCCGCGGTTGGGATGGGATCGGTAGCTACAACAACAGGAATTGCCTCTGTAGGTTCGGGAACAGTGGATGCGCAGGCAGAAAGAAAAACAAGGGATATAAGGGTTCGAAACATCACAAATTTTGTATTCATGGAATCGCTCCTCGGGAAATATCGAACGGACTCGTTGATCTCGCGAGTCATGTTTATCTTTGGACGGTCATGTGGATTGATTCGTTCCCATTCTGCCTCGTGCAGTCATAAATTCAGTTCTTGAGAAGGATGTTGTTAGAGAGGGTTTTAATAGTCATGTTGCGAGCAATTTCAGCATGCGTCGCGAACTGGCGATATACACCATACTTTCGCTGGAAAATGTGGTGTGCTCATAGTCGCGCGCCAAACGGCGATAACGGCCTAACCATCCGAAAGTTCGTTCGACGACCCAGCGGTGAGGCAGCACTTGAAAACCTTTGACATCATCCGAACGTTTCACGATTTGCAAGGTTCAACCAAATCGTTGGCGAACGGCATCGATGATCGAAGGGTACCCGCCATCTGCCCAAATGAGTTTCAAGCGACACCAACGATTATGAAGGTTATGTTTGATATGATCAAACAGTTTTTGCAAGGTCAACAGGCCTCCGGCTCCATCCTGAAGGCTGGCGCTATGCACGACCACCAGCAACACCAATCCCAAAACGTCTACCACCAGGTGTCGCTTCCGGCCTGGTGTTTGCTTATGCACATCCACGCCGCGTTCTTCCCCACCTTCCGAAGTCTTTACGCTCTGACTGTCAATCACGGCTGCACTCGGTCGCTCATTCCGTCCGGCTTTCTTGCGCACTTGCTTCACCAATTCATCATTGATCCGCTGCCAGACACCGTCGCGTTGCCAACTCCAATAATAGAAATACACTGTTCGCCACGGAGGAAAATTGACGGGCAACATCCGCCATTGGCATCCGGTACGATTGACGTACAGAATCGCATTGATCACCTGCCATTTTTCCCATTTGGGTGGACGGCCCATTCGGCAAGTTGGAAAGAACTCCGAAATCTGTTGCCATTCGGTATACTTCAGATCGGTTGAGTAGGTTTGGTTGAATTTGGTCATTCTCCAATCTTACTCGACCACTTTTAGAACGCTCTCTGAGGTGAATACCCCCTCTCCTGTAGGAGAGGGTTCAAAGGTGAGGTCAAACATGTCGAATCAGATCAGAAAAAGGGAAATGTGGTGATAACTGTTGCCGCTGAAATGGAAACTCGCTAAAAACCAAAAAAGGACGGATAAGAAAAAATATTAGGCTATGTAAATCGGTTCCATTTTACATTCAATAATCGAATCTGCGGGAATTTATCGACTGACGATTAACTTCAGTGAGGGGCATAATGTTAGGTTTCCAACGATAGCAGTAGCTTCCCATTTCATCAAAATGATGCTCTTTTATTCTTTTATGCACAATACCCTGACCAAGTTCGCGGGCTTTCTGTATGTGGGTAGCTTCTCGCTTGCCTGCGAGCGATTTCATAACGACTGAAAATTTCACTGTGTTCGCATTGGGAGCGAAAACTTGGAATGCCCACCCAAATCCTCTGTCAAAGTCGTTTTCATTGAAACGTCTGTCGTGTATTCGATTGATTTCTATTCTAAACCCCTCAAATTCCTCGACTAGTTCATTTTTCTCCATTAATCACTCCACAATTAGTATTTTAGGACAATAAAGTTCACCAACTCCCCTTTTTGGTCAAACAAAGGTGTATTATTTAAGACACAAGACGTTACATGGTTTATGTATAAAGATAATAATTCATTCATTTTTCTCTTATCCCATTTTATTCTTCCAGCGGCAGATTCTCGATTGCTTTCATCCCATACATAACTCAAACAGACTTGACTAAGCGTTAAACTTGCCTTGTAGAATAAACAACGAAATTCTAGCTCTTCAACATAAGCATTCGCATCGTTTAGGCGAAGCTCTCTAAGTTTGCTATATCGCGTATGCTCATTGTGGTAATCCCATCCATCACACCCAAAAGCCAGGTACTTCATGTGTGCGTCACACTCCGAGCTAGTGGAATGTATGATAAGTAATTCAACATAGTCCTGATGATTTTTTTGTTGCCCAGACGTGCAAGTCGCGACGCGTCCACGACCCGTTGATGGGTTGAGCCCATAAGCGACTATGTTCTGGTGTACTGGCATAGAGATGGTCAATCAGATGTTGGCGGCTGGTCCAATTGCCGCGTTGCAAATAACGCACATCAAAACTTTTCAGCAGGAGTTCAGCTTGATTGAGCCAAGAAGCATGGGCAGGCGTAAACAAGATTCGTAGGCGTGAGTCATGATGCGATTTCAGAAAGGAAAGCGTTGCGGCCGAGATGTGGCTGGGACCGCCATCCCAAATCAAGTGCACGCGTCGAAATGAGTGAAAAGGTTGCAGCAAGCTGGGCAACGCTCGGCACAGGTGCTCACCATCGTTTTTATCCAAGCAGCAACTGCGCAGGTGTCGGTTGTAGATGTTGAGCAGGACCAGAAAGTTGACGATACCATGCCGCTCATACTCAAACTTCTGGCGTTCAATTTGACCTGAGCGCATGGGTTGAGTCGGATGCACTGGCTGGAGGGCTTGAATGTTTGGCTTTTCATCCAAGGCTAAAGCAATCTCGTCTTTCGCCTGGCGCGCCTCGATCCTTTCATATAACCACAAAATGCAACCTGCCCGTTGTAGGAACTCTGCGTTCAGTGTGGGCGTACTCCAGATGAGCATGCGGTTGCAGGTCCGCATGGCGTAGGATGAGCGACACAGTGGCATGAGCGATATGCGGTGCCAAACCTCGCTGCACCGCGTTTTCTGCCAAACTCCGGGTCGACCAGTGTGTCATTTCCAGACCCACGCCACTGGGCTCACAACAAGCCAGTTGTTCAATCGACACACGTTGTAAGGCTGTGATTTCTCGAGGTCGACCCGAGCGAGGTTCATCGTAAAGGGCATGCAAGCCAACTGATTCGTACCGACGACTGATGCACCAAATGCCAAAGCGCGTCTTGCTCACTTGCTGACACAAATCGCTGGCCAATGTTTTCGGATTTTTCATTGCCAACAACACACGCCCTCGTCGCACGCTCCGTTGTTCGGTTCGACCATCGTTTAGCAATCGCTCGATTTCATGGATAGCGGATTGGCTCAGTCGTACGGTTTTTGGTTTCCGTCTTCTCATACAAAACTCCGTGAAAGATGTTGTATGAGAAGTATAAGGTCGTCAAGGTGTCACGACTATGTTGAATTACTTTTCAAACGCGCCACTAGGGGTAAGCCTAATCTGATTAAGCATCGCATTCACATTATCTCTACTTGGCGCTTTCTCCAACCCAACCAAATACATATTGATATGGTCGATCATTGCCGCAACACAACGGTCTAAGTAAAAATAATTTTTTTCAAGCTGTTCCGGATATGCCAGCCCAGTATAATTTTGTTTCTTGTTCTCCAAATAGGAAGCAGCAGAATCTTTCATTTGTTCTCTGCTTTGTTCAGCTACGGTCGCCACAGCAATACCAATCAATCCAGAGTATTCCAACATATTTTGTCTATCTTCTGAACTTGATGTAGCATTTCGAAGTTGTGAATTTTCTGTTTTGAAGGTCAAACCCAATCCTCTTTTCATTAGCCCTGATATCTTGGAAATGAAGTTTCCGTTTTTTACTTTGCTCATTTTTCCTCTAGGTTGGATTATAAGCTGCAATGTTAAGGTCTGTATTGCTTTTCCAATACAGGAGAAATGAATACGCTAAAATCTTACATGGGTGATAGTTCACACGGTATAAGCAAACAAAAAGCCGATGGTCAGAACCAACCGTCGGCTTAGCATGAAGCGGGGATCTCGATACGTCCCGCAAAAATGATGCGGGACTACTCGACCACCAGCACTTCATCCAATTACTATTTACCAATTACTCTGTGGTTTCGACTGCTTGCGTCTCAACCATGGTTTGCTCTTGTTAATTCCCACAGCCGATTCGAATTCAATGGGATTTCCAAGATCTCAAAATCCACATCCCACAACGCATCCTCCAACGCCTGCGCAAACAGTGGACCGACGGGGATCGCGCCCGCCTCGCCCGCGCCCTTCACGCCCATCGGGTTGAGCGGCGAAAGCGTTTCGCCGTGCGCCGTTTCGATGCGCGGCACATCCAGGCTGGTGGGCAGGTGATAATCCATGAACGTGCCGTTGAGCAGTTGCCCGTTCTCGTCGTAGACGAGCCGCTCGTAAAATGCATTGCCGATGCCCTGCGCCACGCCGCCGTGGATCTGCCCATCCAGGATCAGCGGATTGATGACCGCCCCGCAATCGTGCACGACGAGATACTTTTGGATCTTGATCTGCATCGTCTCGGGATCGACTTCGATGATCATGGCGTGGATGCCACTGGCCGTGGCGCCTCTTTCTGGACCGAAATACTCCGTCGCCTCCAAACCAGGCTCTGCCCCAGGCTTGACCGCGCCGCGCATCGGGTTCGCCATGTTCGCCAGTTCGCCCAGTGAGATGGACATGCCGCGGAATATCCTGCACCTTTACTTCTCCATCGGCGAGTTCGAGCTCCTCTTCGGGCGCGTTGAAATATTCGGAGGCGAGTTTGAGGATCTTCGTGCGCACAACCTTCGCGGCTTCGTTGACGGCGTTACCAGCTACGACTGCGCCGCGGCTGGCGAACGTGCCCGCGCCCCAATAGAACTGGTCGGTGTCACCCGTGACCACGTCGATCTGATCCACATCCACACCAAGCTGTTCCGCGACGATCTGCGCGTAACTCGTGAAGTGACCCTGTCCCTGCGTGCCAACTCCCGTCACGACCGAGACGCGTCCACTGCCCATCACCTGCACTTTCGCGCCTTCATACGGACCAATGCCCGTGCCTTCCACATACGCGACGATACCGATGCCAACGTGTTTGCCTTCGGCGCGCAGCTTCGGCTGGATCTCGTTGATGAACTTGTGATAGTCCATTCTTTCGAGCGCTTCATCCAGCAGCGGCTCGTAGTTGCCGCTGTCATAAATCAGCGGGACAAAGTCCTGATAGATGATCGCGTTGTTGTACGGGAACTGATCTGGTTGTATAAAGTTGCGTCGGCGGATTTCGGCGCGGTCAATCTTGAGTTCCTTCGCGGCAAGGTCGAGCATCCGTTCGATGACAAAGACTCCATGCTGGCGTCCTGCGCCGCGATACGGTGTGACGATGGTCTTGTTGGTGAAGACCGCCGTGAACTCGCTGTAATAATTTTTGATGTCATATAGTCCGAGCACGTTGGCTTGCGCGTTGAGCGCCACGGTCAAGCCATACGGAGCATACGCGCCTGTGTCGTGCAAAAAGACATCATGCACGCCGAGGACGCGACCGTCCTTGTCGAACGCGACCTCCGCATCGTGGATCTGTCCGCGCTCGTGCGTGGTGGCGACGAAATTTTCAGCACGGTCTTCGATCCATTTGACGGGGCGGTTCAACTTCATCGCCGCCCACGGGACGAGCACTTCCTCCTGATAGAACATCATGATCTTCGGACCGAATCCCCCGCCGATGAACGGCGCGATCACGCGCACATTCCGCTCCGACAAACCAAGCATGCCCGCCAATCCATTGCGGATAAAAACGGGAGCCTGAGTCGTATCCCAGACGGTTAATCTCCCCGCGCGCCTGTCCCACTGCGCGACGATGCCGCGGTTCTCCAGCGCCGCGGCGCATCCGTGCTCGTAATGGAATCGGCGCTTGAGGGTCAATGCCGCTTCCTTCTTGATCGATTCAAAATCGCCATCGCCCTTCGTCTGCACCACATGCGCGGCGACATTCGAACCGAGCTCTTCATGAATCAATGGGCTGTCTTCTCGCAAAGCCTTTTCCATGTCCACCACGGCTTCGAGTGGTTCATAATCCACTTGAATATCGGCCAGCGCATCCTCAGCAATATAGCGACTCTCCGCCAGCACCATCACGATCGGTTCTCCCGCGAACTTGACCTTGTTCTTCGCGAGTGGAACCTGAGTCTTCTCATTAAATAGAATGTCTTTCACCGGCGGCGGTGAGACCAACAACGGACCAGGCTTCCAGTAATCGCCCAGATCGTTCGCGGTGTATACAGCTACAACGCCCTCGCGTCTTAAGGTTTGTGAAACATCAATGTTATTTATCTTCGCGTGCGCATACGGACTCCGCAGGAATGCCGCGTGAAGCATGTACGGCAAGTCCACATCGTCCACGTATAAGGCCTGCCCTGTAAGCAGACGCGGGTCTTCGTTGCGTTTGATCCGTTCGCCAAAGTATCGAGTTGACATAACCATCATTCCTCGGTGGTTGAGTGGGCGAAGCCCATATCGAAACCACCACGTTTTCAAGTTACTTAAAGTTTAAATCCTACCTGTTGGTTTCGATACGCCCCGCCACGCTTCGACTTCGCTATCGCTCAGCGCGACAAGGCTACTCAACCAACGGAGTGCTCAGGCCCACGCCACCGCGCGACAGAACGCCGCTTCGCCGCCTTTGAACTTCCACGGGAAGACGCCGAGCGTGATGCGCTTGTTGTGCAGTTCCTTCAATCCGATATCGCCGCCAAGATTCTCCACGTGGATGCAATCGTGCGGGAACAACGCATTGTGCGTCAGTTGATAAGCCGAATCCGGGAACAGTTCATCCATTTTGTCGGCGCCGTAAATTGATTCTGTTTTCGCACGGACCTTTTGCCAATGTTCCAATCCGCCTTTGCCGAGGAAACGACCGATGGGCAGGTTCATCGGGTGGTCGGTGGAGATCATGTCCACGCCCCAGATGTGGATTTTCTTCTTCAACAGCCAATCACAAATACTGAAATGTGGACCTGGATGCCGCTGGATGTAGCGTTCTTCATCCGCCTCTTCGCTGAAGAAAGAATATTTATGCCAACCTGTGTGGATAAACAAAATATCGCCTTCCTGCACATCCGCGCGCTTCTCAATGTCTTCAGGTGTGAAGAGACGGAGATCATCCAGCATATCACTCAGGTCAACGATCACACCTGGTCCGTAGCACCATTCGATCGGGATCTGGTCGATTGTCTTGCCTTTGGTCACAAAGTGACGCGGTGCATCAAGATGCGTGCCCATGTGATTCGAAGTCTGGATATATTGCGCATTGACGCCATGCTCCGATTTGCGTTTGATATATTTCACTTCAAACGGCGGGTAGAAAGGCCAGAAGGAACAATCCTGGTTGAGGTCTTGGGATAGATCATAGATTTTGGTCATGGGGAACTCCTTTGTTGTTGGTAAGTGAGTAATTCGTAATTGGCCATAAGTTGTTGAGAAAATTCAGATCATCTTCAGAAAAGGGAGAATCGGGGATTTCATCTGAATTAAGGGTCAAATACTCCGCTTGAGATTCGTGGATAGAGGCAGGCCTTGATTTGTATTCCGAACGAGCAGCCTTCAGGCCATCAGCAAATGTATTCAATTGTCTTGCCAATTCTGTCAACTGCTGAACATATTTCTCCACTTCATCCGGCTCCATCAAGCCACATGTTCGTGTTCGATTTAGCCAATATTTGGTCTCAAAGATGCTTGCGCGAGAATAATATAAAAATGGGAGTTTCTCTCCGAAGTTAAATCTTCCAAACAACTCGGCAATGTTTGCTCCCACCAAATCGGCAGACCTGGCAATCTGCCTTCCTACAACAGCCTTGGCAAACTCATCCCACTGAACAACAATTCTCCAAACCGAGTCAGCAATCTCCTCGGCAGACTTCAACACTCGCAGGTCTTCAAACGTCGCAGACATCTCGCTCCTCCAATTACCAGTTACTACTTACCAATTACCAAACTACAACTCATACTTCTCAGCATATGCCAGCAGGGCCTGTTCGAAAATGGCAAGCGGCGGTCTTACCAAACCAGCGCCCACCTGACCAACCCCCGCGTTCTTGTGCGCAATCCCGGTGTTGATGCGCGGTGTAATTCCCAACTCAACGACTTTTCGAAGATCAATCCCAGTCGGCGTGCCGCGAAAATCCAACGATGGCATCGTGAAGTATTTACTTTCAGCAAAAGTGATCTCATACATTTCAAGCGTGGCGTTCATGGCGTCTTTTGGCGTGCCGCCCACAAATGTGACAATCGCAGGCGCAGTCGCCATCGCGAAGCCGCCGATACCTGCGGTTTCGGTAATGGCGCTATCGCCGATATCGGGATTCGCGTCAGCTTGAGAATAGCCAGGGAAAAACAGACCAACTGGAATTTCGGCAGGAGCCGTAAACCATTGTTTCTCGCCCAGTCCGCTCACACGGATTCCAAAGTCGGTGCCGTTGCGTGCCATCGTGGTGACGATCGTACTGCCCTCCACGCCGTGTGCGGCATCCGTCATCGCTTTGCAAGCCGCCATCACGGGATTCAAGACACTTAGCGCGTTATCTCCAATGAATTGCAATATTTCCAACTCAACCAAATCATCCTTCACCACTTTCGCGATCAAGGGAGAGATCAGTTTCAAATAAATCAGCGAACCCGCCTTGTTGCGGTTATGCCCTTCATCGCCCATGTGCAGTGCTTCAGCAATCAGTGCTCGAAGGTCAATGCCGTTCGATAATGCCAGCGCATCAGCCAAAGCAACACCAAGTACATCATTCATCCAATGCAATTTTTTCAACACATCATCGCTATAGGCGCCATAACGCAAAACCTTTCCGTAGCCCTCGTTGAGACCAGAGAAAGCTTTGTTTCCATGTTCGACATTCTCAACCACATAGACTTTCATCGAAGCGGATATGACTCCCGCCATTGGTCCAGCTGCGCCGTGATGGTGACATGGCTCGAACTCGACTTCGCCTCTTTCTGCCATCGAAACTGCTTCTGCCTCCGATTTGGCTAACCCCTCAAAAAGCATTGCCCCGATAATTGCCCCGCGTAGCGGACCCGACATGCGTGCCCACTCGATCGGCGGACCCGCGTGGAGAAACAGGTTATCCTCCATCCCGGGGATAACATCCCGTGCGGCGGCAACACTTTTCAAGATGGGTCGTGATTCCATCAGACGATTAATAGCGGTGGCATTGGCTTGTTCTATGTCCATGTTCTTCTCCGTGTAATTTGTAATTGGTAATTACCATTTACCAATTACTTCTCACTTCTTCATCTTCGCCAGCAGTGCAGCCATCTTCACATTCCCACCCGCGGGTGGACGCCACTCCACATGCACAGCTTGTGCTCCTTGTGATATGAGAACTCTCGTAAAACAATTCCAGGCCCACATTGATGGCGGCAAGAGGTTGTTTCAATTGTTCGAGATTGACTGAAGCCGCTTCAATTGATTTTGAAACACCAAACCGCAGGCTGATATATTCCACGGCTTCTGACGCTGTGCGAAAGACATTAACACCTGCATCGTTCAATTGGTTAATTTGAGATTGAACGTCTTGCGGATCATCATCTGTGCCAATGACCATCGCAACGAAATCGATTTCCTTTCGTTTTTTATAAATCTCGCGAATAACAGGGACAAGTTCGCTCGCAGGGTCCATATGTGAGCCTTCCCCTAAAACCACATCGAACAATATCATCCCAACTTCGCCATCAGCCGCTTCCTGTTTCATGCGGCGAATACGAAGATCGTTATCGATCATTGGATGCAAACGTCCAACCATAAAGAACTCATCACCGAGATCGATGATCGTGTGGGCTTCGCTCCTGAGAGGGTTCTTTAGCATCTGGTTATCAGTGATTGACGCATTTGAATAAATGGGAGAAAGGCTTGCTTGCAATCCAAGCAATGTTTCATATGCAAGGGTTCCGCCTGAGAACAAACCCCGCAAATAGAGACTGGAGATTGGAGACTTTTCAGTAGTCTCTAGTCTTTGGCCTCCAAGTTTTACAGCAATTTCAGCTGCTTCACTTAAACTGATCGCAAAATATATATTGCCAATCTTCCTCGCAGGAGGTGGATAGCCGATGAAATAAACAACAATGAGTTTGCCGGTCCGTTGCGCAGCAGAGATAAGACTCGTTGCGACTTCGGGTGACGGTGGTTTTGAAACAAGAACGATGACTTTCGTTTCATCATCGCGCGCCAGTAAATCCAAAGCCTGATGTGCGGTGATCGCGCCAACATCAGATTGCAAGTCGCGTCCCCCCGTGCCAATGGCATGGGAAATGCCTGCGCCAAGATTGTGGATTTGTGTAGTGACAGCTTGCGTGCCAGTCCCTGACGCGCCAACTATGCCAATTGAACCTCTTCGAACACGGTTGGCGAATCCCAACCCAATTCCGTTGATGATGGCTGTCCCGCAATCTGGGCCCATCACGAGTAGACCTTTTTCCCTGGCGGATTTTTTCAACTCGATTTCGTCCTCCAATGAAACATTGTCGCTATACAGGAAAATGTGTTTCCCTAGATCAAGGGCTTCCCGTGCCACACCAGCAGCATAACGACCGGGGACCGAGACCAACACCCAGTTCGCTACCGGCAATTGCTTTACCGCACCGCTCAAGCTACGTGGACGAAAATCCTGTGAAGCAGCAGAGGATTTTCTGCGTGCCAGTAGTTCATCCACTTGCCCAATCGCGTTCTTGGCAGAAAATCGTCATCAGCTTTGACAACAATCAACAAGTCGTCTGGATTGGCAGTGACGGATTCTGGGAGAAGATTGTTTGCGGAGAGCAAATCGCGGTTGGCCTGGGTCGCCATTACCACGCCCGCATCTGTTATGCCATTTAATTCCAATAATCCACGTTGGAGCTGCATCAACACAACCAAGTCGTAATATGCTCCTGGGCGGACATTCCACTTGACAACCGTCATATCTTTCTCACAACTTTCTCGATGTCTTCCGCCCAGGCAAGCAAGGATTCGTCGGAGTTCCATTTTCCAACAATTTGTAATCCCATGGGCAGATTTTCTTCGTTCTTCGCTGTTGGAATGTTGATCGCAGGGAAACCAATTTGCGTCCAGGGAAGATTCATGACAGGATCGCCAGTGGCCCCCAGCCCTTTTGGTGCAGGACCTGTTGATGGAGGACAAATCCAAACGTCGATGTCGTCTTCTTTCATATGGTCTGTCATCTGTTCGCGAAAAGTACTTCGAGCTGCAAGTCCATCTTTGTATTGGTCATTGGTGACGGATCGACCGCGTTCGATGAGTTCAACAAATTTGGATGAATAAAGGTTTTCGTATTTCTCGAACCAATCTTTATGAACGGTGGCCGCATCGAAAGACATGATGACATCGTGACAATTCCAAATCTGCTGAAAGTCGTTCATCACCTGGACGCGTCTTAGTTCATACCCCGCCTCAGCGAGTAGATCGCAGGTTGCGTTGAAGCAGGTGAGGGCGTAGTTTGAAGCGCAGGCAAGGTAGGGTCCGTCGGGAATTCCAAGTATCGGCTTTCAATTCGGAGTATCCAATTTCCAATCGTTGATCAACACATCCGCAGCCCGTTTTCCAGTTACGACATCGGGTGTAAAAAATCCTACATGATCGAGTGATGGAGAAAGAGGAATGACACCATGGCGGGAGATGCGTTCGTAGGTGGGCTTGACGCCAACGACGCCGCAAAACGCAGCGGGACGAATGATGGAGCCAATGGTCTGTGTGCCGAGTGCAAGATGACATAAGCCGGCCGCGACCGCGGCAGCTGAGCCACTGCTTGAACCGCCCGGCGTATGTTCCAAGTTATGCGGATTTCGCGTTGGGCCAGGCGAGAAATATGCAAACTCGGTTGTTACGGTTTTTCCGAGAACAAGCGCGCCACCATTCTTGAGTCGGGTCACACTTTCTGCTTCCATGCCTTGTAAAATGTCTGAGGGTAAGCGGCTCCCCGCTTGTGTCGTAAAACCTTCTGCATGGAAAATATCCTTCACGCCGACAAGTGCTCCGAATAGCTCTGGAAGTTTATTCCAATCAGGATAACTGATTGCGAGTGACCCCGCATCATTGAACAGCCGCGTAAAGCGATCAACTTCAGGGATGAATGATTGCACTGCAGGTTCATACTCCGTAAACCGCGCTTCCACCTGCGATAAGAAGTCGGAAAGTTGAAGAACGCCCGATTGCAAATCGTCCATCAACGAACGGTAAAGAAGCGGACGATAATTCATGGGTAATAAACTTCCATCGATCATTTCATCTTTTCTGCGGCAAGCTTCACCGCATCCACAATGTGCTGATAGCCAGTACACCGACAGAGATTTCCCGATAACGCATGCCGGATTTCATCTTCCGTGGGATCAGGGTTGTCTCTCAAAAACGGGATCAAGGTCATCAAGATGCCTGGCGTGCAGTAACCGCATTGCAATCCATGCGCTTCCCAAAAAGATTGCTGCAGCGGATGCAAATCATCCTTGTCTTTCGCCAACCCTTCGACACTAGTGATCTTGTGACCATCTGCCTGCACAGCAAAGATCAAACATGAGCGCATCAATTCGCCCTCGAACAGAATCGTGCAAGCTCCGCAGACCCCGTGTTCGCATCCAACGTGTGTTCCTGTAAGTCCGAGTTCGTGACGAAGGAAATCACTCAGCAAGAGTCGAGGTTCCACTGCGCGCGTATATTCTTCATCATTGACCATGACAGTGATGGAAAAAGATTGGGTCATTGAATTTCTCCCACGCGTTGGGATGCCTGCTTCAGGGCCTTCATCGTCAGCACGTTTGCCAGATGTTGCTGGAACTCCGGCGATGTGTGCACATTCCCAAATGGAGTGATCTCTTTTTCGCTCGCATGAGCTGCCGCAGCCTGGATCAATGCATCGCTAAACGTTTCGCCTTCCAAAAGTTTTGCGGCTTCTTTTGCATCCACAGGTCCATCACCGGCATTTAGATAAATCAGTTTCGCACTATTGCATTTTTCGTTTTCCTCCAAAGTCACCAGTACTGCGACCCCCATCAATGCGTAATCTCCTGCGCGTGGCGCAACCTCCATGAACGACCAGCCAGTCCGTGCTGGCATAAATGGCAATTCGATCTCAACCAAAATCTCGTCAGGCTCAAGTGCGGTCGTGAACATACCTGCGAAAAAATCCTGTGCTTCGATCCATCGCTCACCTGAAACATTGCGTGCCTTCAAACGCGCGCTCGAAGCGATCATCAACACGGGCAACTCTGCGGCAGGGTCTGCATTGACGATGCTCCCGCCGATCGTCCCGCGATTTCTGATTTGCGGATGCGCGATGCAAGGCATGGCTTCATGCAACAAGGGAATACGTTCCGCGATGGAAGCATCAAATTCCAAGTGTCTTTCGCGCGTCATTGCACCGACTCGAATCACCTCTCTATCTTCATCGATATGGCTTAACATTTCCAACCGATTCAAGTCGATTAACATACCTGGTTGAACGATGCGAAAATTCATCGCGGGCACAAGGCTTTGTCCGCCCGCTAGGAGCTTGGCTTGGTCCGCGTGCTGGCTCATTAATTCCAACGCTTGTTCGATCGAATCTGGGGAATGATATTCAAATGGGACAGGTTTCATCGTTAAGCATTTTCCTTTGGCAGATAAAGATCCGCTTCCTTCTTAACCGACACTTGATTCTGCTTCCGATATGTTTCCACTACTTCTGACATGATGAACGGCGCGATCTCCTCGGGTGATTGTGCTCCAATGTCCAGTCCGATGGGAGCATGCAATCGGGACAGTTGTGACCACTTGGACCATCGCTCAACAACCTTTCCACTCGTTTTGCATGTGTCGTTTTACTTCCAGCGTGCCTGCATAAAAAGCAGGGCTGTTCGACGCGACATTCAACGCAGAATCATCCAGTTTTGGGTCGTGAGTTAACATTGCTATTACTGTTGACAATGGCTGCGTCATGGGGTCCATCCCTCAACATCGTTTCGCTGAGGGCATCTGCCGCGGAACCCGTGGCGGTTCCATGTGCTTTTGGTTTGGCACGATTTGGTTCATCCAACTCAAGGATTTTGACCTCTGCGTTGAAACGGGCCTTCACTGAACCCAGTCCAACCGAAATTACCCCACGATAGCATTTCATCTCTTCGATGGTTTCGATCTTCTCGACCCCTGGTGCGCACTGACCGGTCTGAATCGCGTCGATCATAAAGTCCCTAATCATTTTGCGTGGCGCTGGTATTGTCACTTCTCCCTTGAACTGCATCTAATCACCTCTAATTGGTTTTCAGAATAGATTTTGAGTTTAGCACAAAGCTGCAGCGAAAGTCAACGGGGAACACAGGACACAGGACTCAGTCCACCAAATGATAATGAAACTGTAAACGGTAAACTGTCATAAAGGATACATCTATCTTTTGAATAGACAAGAGCGGGTGGGCGTGAAACAATCCTTCCAAAAGATCACGTTTGGTGGTAAACAGGTTGTAAACATCCTGGCAGGATTTGTGGGTTTCGTGAATGGCTTCATCCATCTCGTCATGCGAAAGCTCGCCTGATCTGCAAAGTTGGAATTTGTCATAAAGCGGATCAAGCGTTTGATGCCACTCATCATCGTAGTAGGCGTCGATCATCTCCCGCTCCCACTGATAAAGTGGGGAGCATTTCTTTGCATTCATGGTTCCTCGCTTGGAGATTGAAAGGCGGACAAAAAACTTATCAAATTAATGGCCTGACTGCTTTTACTCAAACAACAGCTTAACATCATCCTTCGTCAGTGATTTGAAGAAGCTCGACTCGGTTGTGATGAGGTTCTTTACCAGATTCCGCTTCCTCTCCTGCAATTGCAGGATCTTTTCTTCCACCGAGCCGCGGGAGATGATCTTATAGACAAAGACCGGTTTATCCTGCCCGATGCGATGGGCGCGGTCGGAGGCCTGCATCTCGACAGCGGGATTCCACCAGGGGTCGAGATGGATAACGTAATCTGCGGCGGTTAGGTTCAAGCCCACGCCGCCCGCTTTCAGACTGATGAGGAAGAACGGATACGACGAATCATTCTGGAACAAATCCACACGGGATTGACGGTTGGTGGTCTTTCCATCGAGATAGACGTATTTCATCTTGCGCGCGTCGAGTTCCTTTTTGACGAGTTTGAGCATTTCGACAAATTGCGAGAAGATGAGCGCCTTGTGATTTTCGGAGTGCAGAGTCTCAAGTGTTTCAAACAGGACCTCGAACTTGGGCGCACCACCCGGATATTTTTTCTCCACGAGCGCAGGGTGAATGGCGATCTGCCGCAGGCGCAGGAGCCCTTCAAGAATCTTGAAGCGCGCATCGTTGATGCCGTCGCTTTCGATTAAACCCAGCAGTTCGGCGCGGTATCTCTCACGGGTTTGTGCATACAATTTTTTCTGCGCGGAATCCATGTCGGTATAGATGATGCGTTCGGTGCGCGGCGGCAATTCTGGCGCGACCTGTTCCTTCGTGCGGCGCAGGATGAACGGGTAAACAAGTTTTTGTAACAGGGCGACAGCCTCTTCATCGCCTGCACTTTCGATGGGATTGGCAAACTCACGCTTGAAGTAATCCATGTTGCCAAGCAAGCCTGGGTTGAGAAACGCAAACTGTGACCATAGCTCGAAGGTATTATTTTCCACGGGAGTGCCTGTCAGCACAATGCGATGTTCAGCCTTGAGCAGGCGCGCTGCCTTGGCGCTCTTTGCAAGCGGATTTTTGATGGCTTGCGATTCGTCGAGAACAATGTGATGGAAGGTGTATTTACGCAAAATCTCGATGTCTCGCAACATGGTGCCGTACGTGGTCAGTACCACATCGTAATCATTGAAGACAGCCGTATCCTTGTTGCGGAAGTTGCCCATGTATTCCAGGAAGCTCAGAGCAGGTGTGAATTTTTCGGATTCTCTTTGCCAGTTGGTGATCAAACTTTTTGGGACGACGAGCAGCGCTGCTGACTCAGCCTGTGCCTGTTCTTTCAACGATTGGAGATAAGCCAACACCTGGACTGTTTTCCCCAAGCCCATGTCATCCGCGAGGATGCCGCCGAACCTGTATTCACGGAGGAAATGCAGCCAGTCGTAGCCATGTTTTTGGTAGGGACGAAGTTCGCCGGTGAAACCTTTGGGAAGCGGTTGTGGCGCGATCCGCTCGAAGCGGCGGAGATGCTCACGGCGCTGGATCAGGTCTGGGGGAGGTAGAAGCGTGGCGTCCTGTTCGAGCAGGGAATCCAACAGGGGCAGGTGAATATCGCTGATGCGGAATCCGTCTTCGGTCTCTTCCGCCAATCCCCATAAGTGTTTGTATTTTTCGAGCCATTCGGCTGGGAGTTGACCGATGGAACCGTCGGCGAGTTTGATGTAATTCTCGCCGTGCTTGAGGGCCTTGCGAACGTCGTGCAGGGAGATTTGCTGGTCGCCGAATTCGACGAAGGTTTTGAGGTCGAACCAATCGATGCCCGAAGTGATGCTGACGCGCAGTGTGGCAGTGTGGCGGTTGATGCGACCGAGTTTGAGGTCTTGTTCGCCGTAGATCTCGAAGCCAGCCTGTGTGAGGAGCGGGATGGAGTGCATGAGGAAGTCGAAGGGATGGGCGCGGGCGCGCAGTTCGTATGTGCCTGCGGGCTGGCGATTATCACCGCGTTTGAGCCGGTAGGCAGGGTCTGTGAGAAGTTGGATGATCTCCTGCTCGCGTTGGGGTTTGCGATGGACGCGGATCAAGTTCCACGTATCGGGGACAGTTTCAACGGTGTATTTCTCATCGGTCTTGGTGACGGGCAATTCGTGATCTTCGTAACTGAAACGGAGGTCGGCGCGTAAAGTGTTGTCCTTGTTTGTCACAGGACTACTACGCTTGTCCACAGGACTGCTGCGCTTGTCATCATGCAGGTAAAGGCGCGGGATGGGGTCGGCATGGACATCGCTCCATTGGATGGTTTGACCCTTGATCGGAAATGCCTGCGCGATGCGTGCGAAGTATTGCTCGCGGAACACATCCACTTGCTGGTTGGGGATCTCGATGGGGAAGGAGGAGAGAATGGCAAGCGATTGCGCGTTGCGGAGTTGGGCAATCGTGTCATCCATGAGTATCCAGGCCGGGGTGATTGAGATCGTTTCGGCAGGCTTTTTGAGGTGGATGAAGTTTCCGTTTTGCTCGTAGCCTGTACGCAGGGCGAATTTGGTCTCGTCGCTTTGCAGGTCAATTTTTATTTCGATGGGCTCGGGCAAGAGGTGGACACGGCGATCTATTTTGTCGGGATAGCGCTTTCCGAGAAAGACGGGGATATCGAGTTTGGCAAGCATGGAGAGGAACATGGGCAGGTTGCCGGCGCCCGTTCCGAAGCGTGCGGCGTCGCATAGGATGTTCATGAAGGAGGCGGCATCAGTATTGAGGTTCAGACATCCTGCAGGGTCCACCTGCTGGTACATGTGCTCGCTGTCTCCGACCCATTTTTTGTTTGTGTCGAGAAACTCGTTGATCTCGATTGCGGATTTATTTTCTGCGCCCGCAAGTTTGTACCATTCCCTGGCTTTAATGATGAACGGCTCAAGCGAATAATAGTAGCTTGGGTGGGCATTGCTCCCGTATCCGTAATAGCCCATTTGGGAACGGGTCATCAAGACGACCGCCACATAGCGCATCAGGTTTGGCGCGGCGGAACGACGGGGCACGAGGGCGAGTGTCTCGCTGAGTTTTTTCTGCCAGTTTTGAGGAGGCGGAACGGGGACAACCGTTCGGATAACGTAGTCTTCCTCATCCTCATCCTCATCCTCTTCGTCATCGTAATCGTTCTCTTCGTTGAGATAATCCTTTAGTTCAAGCACGGCGGCAACCATGTGTTTACAGAAGTTGCCTTCGTCGGCGTAGGGACAGTCGCATTCGAAAAGCAGTTCTCCTTTTTTGTTTGCTTCGATTTCAACGGTGTACTCACCTGAGTTGCCATCCACAAGAATGACGGCTTTTCTGGCACTGACCAGTTCCACATCCCAGGCGCGACCATCCTTGTAGTAGGCGCGTCCGCGTTGGATGGAACCAGGGTCGGCGTAATGAGAGAAGGGAAAACTTTCGATGAGCTGCGGGGTCAGGGACGACATACGCAAAGTATACCCTTCACAGGCATTTCATAAAACAAAATCGCCCCGATGAATTATCGGGGCGAAATGTTTCAGAAGGCTTTATGCGACTGCGGGTCTGCATTTATACCCATATACATGATATATGCCGCGCAGGGCAGATTTTTGTGCAGATCTGAAACTAAGCATAAGCACTTTTAGGCACAAATCTGATAATAACATCCCTTTGACGTAGGTGCTTCCCGACCAGTAGTGCAGCATTAGGAGTTTGTTGGCGAAGTCATGCTGGTATAGCGAGTGCAAGGAAGGGAGGCACCCAGGCATCCTTTGGGCGCTCTCCCCGCAGCCACTCAAATAATCGAGCAAAATTAATCGCCGCCGCGGAAGCAGTATGCTGCAAATGGATGCGCGCCAGGCCGATATACCTGGCAGATCGCAGGCCTGTTCGTCGCGTCCCCTGGGAGATCGTGCTTTCAATCCCAGCTGGCTGTGCATACGGCTCTTTAAACTCTTCGGTCTGCTGTCTTTTTCTAGCTTCCAGCTGCGCTTCATATTGTTCCTGGAGATAGAGGGTTAAGGTGCGACCTACATTTTTGGCTCGGGAACAATGTTCCCGTACAGGACAAGGCAGGCAGTCTTTGTTGTCAAACGTGAAGACAAAGTTGGGTGTTCCACGCCAGGTTTTACGCTCAGAACAGCGCATACTCACTTTTTCCTGCGGGCAGGTGACCTGTCTGTGTTCCCAGTCAATGGAAAACTGGGTGTGGTCATACGCACCCTCGACGCGGTCTTGCCAGCTCTTGCTGGATGGGACCGGACCGACGAGATCAATTCCCTGGTGTTGGCTCTCCAGGAGCAAATCTATTTCCATATAGCCTTCATCCACAAGATGTGTTTGGGGGGATCGGTCTTTGGCCGCTAAAGCCGCCTGGATCCGGGTTGTGACTTTAGTATCATGGATGGTAGACGGGGTTGTTTCTACATGCGTGATCAGGCGCGGAGCATCTTCCTGGCATGTTTCGGTCAGGTGAACTTTGTAGCCGGTCCATTCTGTACTACGTTTGACACAATAGCGCGCCTCTTGGTCATCCGGCGAAGCGATCATTTTCCCGGCGGGAGGTTGGCCCCATTTTTCCTTCGTCCGCCAATGGACCTTTCCTTCACACCAGTAATATTGTTGGATCCAGATCCTTTGAAAGAGCTCCACTTTCGCGGATGTTTTCAATTCTGGAGGACAGGTCGCGGAGTGAATGGCTTGCAGTAAGTAAAATCCATCTGCTCCAATCGCCACCGCCAGTTCTTCTCGCTTGGCAGGGCTGGTGGGTAAACGATACCCCTCAAACCGGCGCTCGTAGCGCTTGCTCCACTCTTCTTTCATCTGCCCTCTCAGCCACTCGGGGGCCAGACGGGCCGCTTCATCGAGCACCCGTCGCATCGTTTCTCTCACCAGTTCCAACAAACTCAGCGCTCGCACGGCAGCCAGAACATGGGTAGAATCCGTCCTTTGCTTCTTCTTCCCTTTTAGGAACCCTAACGTTTCGCAGCGCTCCAGTAGTTTTTCCAACAACAGTGTTTCTGCCTCTCCCTGTAACAGACGCTGCCGAAATTCGCTCAAGACCGAAAAGTCAAACCCTGGATCTTCCAGACTGAGCCCGAGCATGTACTTCCAGTCGATCCTGCTTCGCACAGCTTCGGCAGCCTGCCGTTCCGACAGATTTTCCACATACTGCATCACCGTGACTAAAGCCAGGCGTCCCGGACTTTCCGCAGGCTGCCCGAGAGCCGGATAGAGATCTTGAAAGGTTTCATCTTCGACGATCGCTCCTAATGTGTCGCGCAAGCTGACATACATATTCCTATTCGGAAAGGCGGCTCTTGCCACCTTGACTGTTTCCTCGGGAATTTCGGGATGAAAGTCTGGTCTTAACATTTCACTTCCTCGAGTTTGGTTACTCCTCCGCAGTATATCCCTCTCCCTGCCCATCTTTGAAGACTTCGCCAACAAACTCGCATTAGTTCTGTAAATTCAATAAAAATAGTAGGTCAAATGTTACCCTTGCGGTTACCACTATCTCTTATTGCCCACCTTTTCGTAAGCAACAGACTATAATGAATTTATGCCCACACCAATTTTAGCTACTAAACTTTTCATCCCGCCACCTCGAGCTAAAGTTGTTATCCGTCCTCGTCTGATTCAGCGGTTGAATGAGAGTCTCCTTTCGGGTCGTAAGTTGACTTTATCTCTGCCCCTGCCGGCTTTGGTAAAACTACGCTGATCAGTAACTGGCTGGCCAGCGGCAAGCGGCAGGCTGCTTGGCTATCGCTTGATGAAGGGGATAACGATCCGACGCGTTTTCTGATTTATGTCGTCAGTGCACTGCAGACAATTGCGCCGAATGTTGGAGAAGGGTTGTTGGACATACTCCAATCTTCACAGCCACCGCCAATCGAAGCGATTCTGACCACTCTGCTAAATGAAATCGCAGCCATCGCCGACAATTTTATCTTCGTCCTCGATGATTACCACATGCTTGATTCCAAAACGGTTGACAATGCGCTCACCTTTCTGGTTGAGCATCAACCACCACAGATGCACTTGGTCATCACCACACGTGAGGATCCAAATCTGCCTCTGGCCCGTTTGCGAGTCCGCGATCAATTGATTGAACTGCGCGCCTCCGACTTGCGCTTTACTCCATCTGAAGCCGCCGAATTTTTCAATAGGGTGATGGACCTTAACCTGTCGATGGAAGAGGTTGCTGCATTGGAAACCCAAACCGAAGGCTGGATTGCCAGTCTGCAATTAGCCGCACTTTCGATGCAAGGACACCAGGATGTTCCCGGATTCATCCAGGCATTCGCCGGAAATCACCAGTATATTGTAGATTATCTGGTCGAAGAGGTCCTGCAACGCCAACCTGAACAGCTTCGAAACTTCCTACTCCAGACCGCCATCCTTGACCGCTTGAATGGTCCACTTTGTGATGCCATTACCGACGTGTCAGGAGGCAAGGCGCAATTAGAAACATTGCAGCGGGGTAACTTCTTTATCGTTCCGCTGGATAACAAGCGTCACTGGTATCGCTATCACTATCTTTTTGCGGATGTTCTTCGTATGCACTTAATGGCCGAGCAGCCCGATCAAGTGCCTGCTTTGCATCGACGCGCGAGTGAGTGGTATGAGCAGAATGGTTCGGCAGAAGATGCGATCCGCCACTCGTTGGCTAGCGAGGATTTCGAGCGGGCGGCAGGTCTAATCGAACTGGCAGCACCAACCATGCGCAGAAGTAGACAGGATGCCATGTTGCTCAGTTGGATGAAGGCGCTACCTGACGAGCTATTCAGGGTTAGGCCCGTGCTCAGCATTGAGTATGTTGGAGCCCTACTGAGTAATGGCGAGCTCGAGGGACTTGAAAACCACCTGATGAACGCTGAACGCTGGCTGGATGCGACATCCGACTCGCGTACAGTCGGTGAAATGGTTGTCATGGATGAGAAGGAGTTTCGCCGCCTTCCGGGGTCGATTGCTATGTACCATGCCGGACTTGCCCTGATGGTGGGCAATGTGCCAGACACCATAACATATGCCCGGCAGGTGCTTGACCTTGTGCCAGCGGATGATCACATCCTGCGTGGAGGGGCAGCAGCGCTGCTTGGACTTGCCTCCTGGACGATTGGGGATCTTGATGCCGCGTATCAATCATATTCCGATGGCATGGCTCATTTGCAAAAGGAGGGTAATATCGCGGATGCCATCGGTGGCGGAATCGTTTTGGCGGATATACGAATGGTACAAGGTCGTCTCCACGATGCGATGCGTATTTACAAGCGGGGTTTGCAATTGGCAGTGGAACATGGTACACCAGTACTGCGCGGAACAGCAGACATGTATGTGGGAATTAGCGAAATCGAACGTGAGCTTAACGATCTGAACGCTGCAATACAAAATCTGCTGAGGAGCAAGGAGCAGGGTGAGCACACTGGGTTTCCGCAACACCCGTATCGTTGGCGAGTAGCTATGGCTCGAATTCAACTCACCCAGGGAGAACTGGATGATGCTCTGGGCTTGCTCGACGATGCAGAGCGCGTGTACATGAGTGACTTTTCCCCAAATGTGCGTCCGATCACTGCGTGGAAGGCACGTGTCTGGGTCGCGCAGGGCAAGCTGGGTGAAGCTCTTGGTTGGGCGAGTAACCAGGAACTGTCTGCTGAGGATGAACTCAGCTACTTGCACGAGTTCGAGCATATCACGCTGGTCAGAATACTTTTGGCTCGATATAGACGCGACCATACAGATAATGCGATTCGTGAGGCGATCGGGTTAATGGAGCGCTTATTGAAAGCCGCGCAAGAAGGGGGGAGGACGGGAAGCGTGATCGAAATCCTGATATTGCAGGCACTTGCTTACCATGCGCAAGGCGACATATCCATTGCTCTCATCCCGTTACAGCAAGCCTTAACCTTTGCGGAACCAGAGGGCTACATCCGAATGTTTTTGGATGAAGGGACACCTATGTCGCAACTACTTCACGAAGTAGCCGCTCACGGTATCATGCCAGACTATACAGGCAAACTGTTGTCGGCATTTGAAGCCGATGAACAGATGAATGCAGGTGAAGCTTCCCTCCTCACTATCCCTACATCACAAACCTTGATCGAGCCGCTCAGCCAGCGTGAGTTGGAAGTTCTCCGCTTGTTCAAGACCGAGCTTTCCGGTCCCGAGATCGCCAATCAACTCGTGATCGGCTTGAGTACGGTCCGTACACATACCAAGAGTATCTACAGCAAACTCAACGTCAATGATCGCCGGGCGGCTGTCAAACGGGCAACCGAACTTGGTTTGATATAGTTACCAAAAACACCCCACAAACCCTGACTAACAAGTATTTAATCGCTTGTTGGTCAGGGTTTGCGATTCCCTGGCGCGCTTGCCAGCGTCTCCAAATATCCCCACACGAAGTCCCCACATATCGGGATGACAGCTCCCCACATTCATTTGTATAGTGTAATCAGTTGAAGCCAAGCAGGCAGTTATGTCTGATACCAAACTTTGACACTTATCCGTATGGTTCAAAAAAGGAGACAATCAAATGAAGACAACAGCCTCAAACCTCATCCGGTGGGCAGGTCTATCCGCTATGATAGCGGGGATATGTTACATGCTCGTTGGAGTGTTTCATCCAGCAAACGTTGCTTCGTCGGTCATCACCACACAGTGGGTAGTTGTTCACTATCTTGCCTGCGCGATGTGCTTCTTCGGCGTACTCGGCATGGCAGGGCTCTATGCTAGACAAGTGAAGGAGTCCGGTTGGCTTGGTCTGGTTGGCTTTGTCCTGCTCAGCCTCTGGTTTGTGCTCGTCATGGGCTTCACCTTTGTTGAGGCCTTCATCTTGCCGCATGTGGCGAGCGCGGTGCCGGCGTTCGTGGAGGGCTGGATGGGAATGCTCGTCGGCCCCGCCAGCAAGTTCGATCTCGGAGTCATGCCAACACTGTGGACGCTGACTGGTCCCATCTATATTCTCGGCGGTCTGCTCTTTGGCATCGGGACGTTCCGTGCCTGCATCCTGCCTCGCTGGACGGGTATACTGCTTGCCGTCGGGACTTTGATGGCGCCTATAGCTGCGCTGCTTCCCAACGCGTCTCAGCCGAAAATAGCGATACCGGTGGGATTAGCTTTGGCTTGGATGGGCTATGCACTCTTTGCTGAACGCCGAGCGCCAGCTTCGGAACTCGCACCTAGCAGTGTAAAACCCCAGGTCATCCCAACCGCGGTCAAGTAAATATCTCTTCGAAAATTCTTAACTGCAATGTCATTCTGAGGAGCATAGCGACGAAGAATCTCATTTCCAAGTGTGATTGTGGTTGTGAAAGAGATTCTTCGTTCCTGATGGTCGCTCAGAATGACATTGCTCAGACAGTTTTCGGAAAGGTCCTAAGGTCGCTGGAAACTTCTACCTGCGAGTGAGACACGCTTGTCTCACTCGCAGGTAGAAGTTTCATAATGGACTCAACCCCAATCTAACAACATCCATATGGTTCAAAAAAGGAGATAACTATATGACCATCAGCAAAGAAGTAAAACTGGCAAGCACAAATCGACAGGCTGCCACAACTGTGGCCTCGTCAAGAAAACACTCGTTAGCGGCGGGCATATTCTATCTGCTTACCTTCGTCTCTATCCCGACAGTCGTTCTCTATAGTTCGATACACGATCCGAACTATATCATCGGCGCTGGACCGGACACTGCTGCCGTGATCGGCGGTATCCTGGAGATCATCGTGGCCCTCGCCGGTATCGGCACCGCCATTGCGCTATTCCCGGTGCTCAAGAAGCAGAATGAAAGTTTTGCGCTGGGCCTTGTCGCCGCCCGAATTCTAGAATCTGGCACCATCTTCGTCGGCGTGGCTTTCATTTTATCGATCGTGACGTTGCGGCAGGTCGGAGCTGGAGCAGATGCACTGGTCACCAGCCATACGCTTTCCGCACTTTATGACCGCATCTTCCTCCTCGGGCAAAGTTTCATGCCGGCCATATGCGACCTGTTATTGGGAATCCTGCTGTATCAGTCGCGCCTGGTGCCCCGGGCTCTTTCCGTGATCGGAATCGTCGGAGCGCCTATCCTCGTCGCTGGTTACCTCGCCATACTATTCGGTCTCATCGGCCGACTTGCCCCCCTGGCAGCGCTATCCGCACTTCCGGTCGCACTATTTGAGTTTTCGCTGGGCATCTGGCTTGTTGTGAAAGGGTTCAATCCATCTGCAATCGCTTCCCTGTCTGAATAAACAGCGACGAACGAGCTGTTGAGCGCGACATAGATATGGATTATGGATGGAAGATAGGACTGAATGCCCTATCTTCCATCCATTCCACTCATTCTTAAATAATAGCAGTTATGCAGCTGCAGAAGATGTAAGTAGGGTGTTCAGATAATATCGAATATAGTTGTGCAGAAGCACCGCCCAAATAATGCTTTCACTTAACCCTGCCAGGCAAACCAGCATTTCATGACTTGTCCGGCGGGGCTTTTGTTTCCCCAACACGCTTGCCAGCGTCTCTAAATGTCCCCATACGAAGTCCCCACATATGGGGATGACATCTCCCCACATTCATTTGTATATTGTATCTAGTTGAACCCGAACAGGCAGCTATGCCGGGTGTCATCCTTTGACATTTATCCGTATGGTTCAAAAATGGAGACAAACAAATGAACATCAGTAAAGAAGCAAAACGTGCGAACACCAACCCACAGACCGCGATCAAGGAGAGCAAAATGAAAGTAACCACCCCGAGCCTCATCCGCGCAGCCGGTTTATCCGCTGCAGTGGCAGGCACCATTTTTGCGGTCATTCAGCCGATCCACCCACCGGACGTTCTTGCGTCTGTCACCACCAGCGCATTCATTACCATCACCTCCTTTAAGACGGTGATGTGCCTCTTTGGCATTTTCGGCATTGCCGGGCTCTACGCCAGGCAAGTGAAAGAGACTGGTTGGCTGGGTCTGGCCGGCTATCTGCTGCTGACCATCTTCTATGCAATCCAAATGTGCTTTGCATTCGTCGAACCTTTAATCCTGCCGCTGTTGGCGACCGTAGCGCCGAATTTTGTGACAAGCGCCTTGTTGATACCCAGTGGAGCCGTTGGCCCGATGAACCTCGGAGCACTCGTAACAGTATATTCGCTCATATCGGTACTGTATTTGCTCGGACTCCTGCTGTTTGGCATCGCGATCTTCCGCGCCCGCATCCTGTCGCGCTGGGCGGCAGTCCTGCTGGCCGTATCGGGGCCTATAGCGTTCATCATGTCGATGCTTCCGCACCAAATCGCGCGGCTGGCGGCGATGCCGATGGGGTTCGCTCTGATCTGGCTGGGATTTGCACTCTTCTTTGAACGTCGAGAGCCAGTCTCGGAACCCGTGCTTGGCTAGGTAAGCCCAGAGCTCAGCCAAACTGGAGCCGATTAAGTTCGCTGGAAACTGCATGAAGATGAATAGGGATGGCAGAGAGTACCCAATATCATCTCTCCATCCCTATTGTTCAAAAAGGAGACAAACATAATGAACGTCAGTAAAGAAATAAAACTTGTGAATACTAATCAGCAGGCTGTCACGCCTATGGACTCATCGAGAAAAGCCTCATTAGCGGGGGGTATACTCTACCTGCTCACCTTTGTCTCAATCCCGATCGGCTTTCTCTACATGTCTGTGTTGAACGACCCCAACTACATCGTCGGCTCTGGCACGGATACTGCTGTCATCATCGGCGGCATCCTGGAGATCATCGTGGCGCTCGCCGGCATTGGTACCGCTGTCGCGTTGTACCCGGTGGTCAAGAAGCAGAACGAAGGGATGGCGCTGGGTTTCATCGGCTCTCGGGTTCTGGAAGCTGGCACGATCTTCGCTGATGTTGTCTGCCTGCTGGCGATCGTGACCTTGCGGCGGGCTGGAGTCGGAGCAGATGCGTTGATCACCGGCAAGATGCTGGTTGTCTTATATAGCTTGTTCCGCCTCGGACAAAACCTCATGCCGGCTGTAAACGACCTGTTACTGGGCTCCCTGCTCTATCAGTCGCGCCTGGTGCCGCGTATTCTTCCCCTGCTTGGAATCATCGGAGCGCCCCTGCTTATCGCTAACACTATTGTCGTTATGTTCGGCATCACGACTGGACCGCTCTATCTGCTGACGGGGATCGGCGTTCTCCCGATCGCGCTATTTGAGTTTTCGCTGGGCGTCTGGCTCACCGTCAAGGGATTCAACACATCTGCCATCGCTTCCCTGTTTGCAAAAACAACAGAGCCAGCATAGATATGGAATAGAGATGGCAGAGAAGCCTGAATGCCCTCTCTGCCATCCACTCCGCTCACTCTAAAATGAAAGCGATTGTTGCAGCCCAATCCAGACAAAAGTCCTCATCACCATGGAACTGAAGAATGTCAAATAAACTCAGCCCAGAAAGCCATGCAGATCAGCCAATCGTCTATCAAATCAGGATCAAGGGTCATCTGAGTAGTCAATGGACAGACTGGTTTGAGGGACTGACCATCACGCTGGAAGAGGACGGCAATACGCTCCTGACTGGCACAGTAATTGATCAGGCTGCGTTGCACGGATTGTTAAAAAAAGTGCGCGATCTGGGAATGCCCTTGCTCTCCGTCAATCGTGTTAATCCCAATCAGGCAGATGCGCCAATTGTCAAACCTGTATTAGGCATAAACAATCAATAAACAGGTGCCTCATGAATAATCAGGCTCTGCCCCTCATTAACACAATCTTCATTGGACTTGGCGCAACTCTCATCACGGATCTGTGGGCGCTGCTTCTCAAGCGTGCGTTTAAGATTGCAGCGCCCAACTACTGTCTAGTCGGGCGCTGGCCTCGATACATGCCAGAAGGAACCTTTACACATTCGAACATTGCATCTGCTCCACAGAGGAGCGCAGAATGCACGGTGGGATGGATCGCCCATTACCTGATTGGCATCACGTTCGCCATCGCGTTCGTTGCATTAGTAGGCAACAATTGGCTTCAACATCCGACACTGATTCCTGCAATCGTCTTCGGGTCGTCACAGTCTTGGCGCCATTCTTCATCATGCAGCCTTCGTTTGGGCTCGGGTTGGCTGCAGCAAAGACGTCAAATCCTACGCAGGCAAGACTTCGTAGTTTGATGAAAATCATACTGCGTTTGGCGTGGGTCTTTACCTATTCGGATTATTGGTTGGCTAGTTGCTACAGGTGTATATCTAACACAGCGTTTTTCGGACCCAGCCATAGTTTGAAGTCGAAAAAAGAGAATGTGGTCATCACCTAGAAACGGCATCCTGTCAGATGAACGTACCCCGGAATATAATACAAGCCGGATATACCATCCAACTTTATCAAGAGGCCGCGTATGCAACTTACAGTTAATAATCTCGGCAAGCAATATAAACGTGATTTTTGGGGATTAAAAGATTTTTCCCTTGATATCAAACCCGGCATTCTAGGTTTGCTGGGACCGAACGGCGCAGGTAAATCGACATTCATGCGCATGCTCGCAACCATCACCAGACCAACTAATGGGACAATAACCTGAAACGGTACAGACATCGTCAAATCACCCGAGACTTTACGCGATGTGCTTGGCTATTTGCCGCAGGATTTTGGTGTTTACCCGAACCTTAGCGCGATTGAATTTCTCGAATACATGGCTGCCATTAAAGGATTAGATGCAGTTACTGCAAAAAGAAGAATTGACGAACTGCTTCAACTCACGAACCTGGTCGAAGCCGCGAAGCGACCGTTGGGCGGATATTCGGGCGGAATGAAGCAAAGAGTGGGCATTGCACAGGCGTTGCTCAACGATCCGCAATTGCTCATTGTGGATGAACCCACTGTCGGGTTGGATCCTGAAGAGCGAGTCAGGTTTAGGAATCTGCTATCAGATCTATCGGGAGAAAGAATCGTGATCTTGTCCACGCACATCGTTTCAGATGTGGAAGCAACCGCCACGCACATCGCCCTCGTCAACAAAGGTCAGCTTTTGCGTGAAGCCGCGCCGGAGAACTTGCTCAACGAACTTGAAAATAAGGTTTGGGAATGGACTGTCCAGAGCGATGACCTGTCCGCCCTCAAACAAAAACATATTATCAGTGGAACCATCCGTCGCAGTGACGGTGTGCAAGTGCGCGTGGTCAACGCAGACAAGCCTGATTCCAACGCACAAAATGTATCGCCAAATCTCGAAGACGCCTATCTGTTTTTCATCGGTGGTAAAAAATGAAATCCGTACACGTCATCTACCATTTAGCGCGCGCCGATTTTTTTGAACGCGTCCGTCGTTATAGTTTTCTGGTCATGTTCGGATTGGTGGTATTCCTCGGCTACCAAACCGCCATTGGAAACATGGCATTGGAACTGGGTCTGTATCGCGGCGAATTTAATTCCGCGTGGGTCGGTGCGATGATGTCGCTGATCGCGACATTCTTCATCGGCTGGTTCGGCTTTTATCTCGTCAAAGGCTCGGTTGCGCGCGACCGTGAAACCGGCGTCGGGCAGATCATGGCAACCACACCGCTGACTCGTCCGCTTTATTTGATTGGCAAATGGCTGAGCAACTTTGCCGTGCTCATGTCAATGGTCACGGTATTGGCAGTGGGCGCCATTGTCATTCAATTTTTGCAGGGCGAAAATACGCAGATCAATCTGTTCGCACTCCTATCCCCCTTCGTCTTCATCGTCATGCCGCTCATGGCGCTGGTTGCAGCAGCTGCAGTACTATTTGAAGCAGTTTCTTTTTTACAGGGTGGTTTCGGAAACATCGTCTATTTCTTCGCCTTTATCACCTTTCTGCCGCTTTTCATGGAAAATCCTACGCTCAAACAATACCCGCCTTTTGAACCAACAGGGCTGGGAATATTGGCAAGCGAAATGGGTAAAGCGGTCACCGCGATCTATCCCGAATACAACGGTGACTTTTCACTCGGCGGTGGATTTGGTGTGGCAACCAAGGTATTCACCTGGAACGGCGTCCAATGGACACCTGAAATCATCTTAGCCCGCTTCTCCTTGCTTGCTCTCTCCGCCCTGTTGATCTTTTTCGCTGCCCTTTTCTTCGACAGGTTTGATCCCTCGCGGGCAAAACCAAAGCGAATGAAACCTGGCGTATCAAAACCGGACCTGTCACCTGCCACAACATCCCAGGCGTTACCTAATGTTCAACTTACTCCTCTCAACAAAGCCGCCAACCGATTCAGTTTCTTCAATGTCTTAATCGCTGAAATAAAACTTCTGCTCAAGGGACAGCGTTGGCGGTGGTATGTAATCATGGCTGGGATTATCATCGCCTGCCTAGTCAACCTGTCCATTGCTGTACGTGAATTCGTGCTTCCCATTGCATGGGTCTGGCCGATCCTGATCTGGTCTGCCATTGGCAACCGTGAAATTCATAACAGCGTCCTGCAGATGACGTTTTCTTCTGCATCCCCACTATTAAGACAACTCCCCGCGCAGTGGCTGGCTGGATTTATCGTCACCTTGCTGGTCGGCATCGGCGCCATCATCCGCCTTACAGTGGACGGCAATAGCGTTGGCTTGCTGGCATTGCTTTCAGGCGCTTTTTTCATCCCATCCCTGGCATTGGCCTCGGGTGTCTGGAGCGGAACCAGCAAGCTATTTGAGATCCTGTATATGCTCATTTGGTATCTCGGTCCCATGAATAAAATTATGCAACTGGATTACATAGGATCCCATGGAAATGCACGTCCCGAATTCTTCATCCCATTTTCCATCGTGTTAATCGCCTCTGCATTTCTAGGTCGCATAAGGCAAATCCGAACATAGTCTACGTTATATACGCTGAAAGAAGGAGAGGCTTGGCTATAAAGCCATAAGTCATTTATATGATAGAACAAAAAAAATCACTTTATTAGGACACTGTAGCACAGGTATCGACTTGGAGAGGCATCTTTCAAAAAAACTGCAAGTTTTGTGTGCCGTTGGATGCGAAACGAGGCCAGTTCCTGTTTTTCGTGCAATTTCTGGCCAGATTCTGGCGATATTGCCTTGGAATTACTTCCAGGAAGGCTTGTCTAGACTTGACGAAAGCCAGTTCAACCTCCCTGTGCCTGCCCATCGGTTGATCTGCTACAGTCTCAATTTATGCTTGTTTTTGAAATTTCTACCCATATTTGGGGGGCTATGCTGTGGTATGTAGTGAAGTAGGTCGGAATTTATACCCGTATACCAGATATGTACCGCGCTGGACAGATCTTTATGGTACTCTGAACAGCCTAATTTTCTTCACGTAAAATGATACGATTTCACAATACTTCATCCTCGTATAGTATCTCGTATTTGTAGCCCTGCTCGGTTAGGAATCTTTGGCGGTTAGCGGCGAAGGTCTGGTCTGCGGTTTCGCGGGTGACAATGGTGTAGAAGTGTGCCATTGAGCCATCAGTTTTAGGACGCAGAATGCGTCCAAGACGTTGAGCCTCCTCTTGACGGCTGCCGAATGTTCCGGAGATTTCGATGGCGACGCTGGCGTCCGGCAGATCAATGCTGAAGTTGGCGACTTTCGAGACGACCAGGATTTTTACTTTTCCTGCGCGAAACTGTTCGTAGAGTTTTTCGCGCTCACGTACTGGCGTCTCGCCGGTGATAAGCGGAGCGCCGAGTCGCGTGGAGATTTCATCCAACTGGTCGAGGTACATGCCAATCACCAGAATGCTCTCGCCCACGTGACGATTTAAGACAGCCCGTAAGAGCGGGAGTTTGCGCGGGTTGTGCGCGGCAACAGAATACTTTTGGCGTTGGGGTGCAACGGCGTACTCCATGCGCGCGCTTTCATCCAATGGCGCACGGATTTCATGACAGATAGCGGTGGCAATCCAGCCTTGTTTTTCCAAATCCTTCCACGGTACATTGTATTTTTGCGGACCGATCAACGAAAAGACATCGCCTTCCATGCCGTCTTCGCGCACCAATGTGGCGGTCAGCCCCAATCGTCGGCGCGCTTGAATTTCAGCAGTGATGCGAAAGACTGGTGCGGGTAGCAAATGCACTTCGTCATAAATAATCAATCCCCAGTTACGCGCGCTGAACAACCCAAAGTGCGGAAATTCCTGCAAGCCGCGTTTTCGATAGGTCAAAATCTGGTAGGTGCTGACCGTTACTGGGCGGATGTCTTTTTGCAATCCAGAATACTCGCCGACCAAATCCTCCGTCAGCGAAGTCTTGTCCACCAACTCGCTCATCCATTGTCGCACAGCAACGGTGTTGGGAGTCAAAATCAGCGTGGACGTTTGCAACTGCGACATGGTAGCCATGCCCACAATCGTCTTGCCCGCGCCGCAGGGGAGGACGATTACGCCGCTGCCGCCGCGCGCCGATCCGCCCGCGTGAAAGACCTCTGCGGCTTCGGTCTGGTAATGCCGCAGGGTAAAAGGTTTGCCGTTCAATGTGGATGGACGCAGTGTAATTGGTAAATCCTCGCCAGGCGCGTATCCTGCCAAGTCCTCGGCAGGATAACCGATTTGCAGAAGCGCCTGCTTCAAATGTCCGCGCCTGTCCGTAGCGACCAAAGCGCGATGCGCGTCCAGCAGCTCGCGCAAATAACCTTGCGTTTTCTTGTGATTGAGAATTTCCACCATTAACGTTTTGTTGTCGCTGGTGAGGATGAGATTTTCCCCTTCGCGGATCAACTTCACGCGACCATACCGCCCCACGTATTCTTCGATGTCGCGGGTCACGTTGGCGGGCAGACCATACTTCGAGAATGCTTCCAATCCTGCCAGAATTTCCGCAGCGGTCAATCCCGATGAAGCCGCGTTCCATAATGAAAGCGGCGTGATGCGATAGGTGTGAATATATTCGGGCGACTTTTCCAACTCGGCAAAACGTGCCAGCACGTCGCGCGCTTCTTCGTAACGTTCGTTCTGCACTTCGAGCAGGATGCTTTTATCGCCTTGAACGATGAGGGGATTGGAGGGGGATGGCATATTGTTGCGTGTTTCGTTATTCGGTTTCGATGGAAAATGTATCTTGCAATTTGAGAATCGCTTCCTCGAACTTCGGCTGGTGTTGCTGGTCGAAACTGATGGCGCGGGTTTTCAAATCGGATTGGAAGGGACAGCGCAACTCAGCCAACGTTTTGCGAAACGCGTCGAAGGATTTCCTCGTCTGGGAATTTAATTGTGACCGAGACACTTTGACTTAACTTGAGCGACCTCGGTTGTCTATCGGACACATCCTCCCCTCGCGTTTTAGGAAACAGACTGACCGCGGATTTTGCCAGCGGGGCGAATTTGTCCGCGAGGTGTTGGATTCGCAACGGGGCGTGGGCATTCACTTCCAGCGCGGAAAAAAGTTTCTCGCCCGCGCGCACCAATCGCAGGTTCGGAGAGATGCGCTCGGCGGTGAATTTATCTGCGTCGGGAATCTCGTCCGCGCTTTCCAGCAGGGAAAAACCTTGGTACAGCGTGAACTGGTCGGCATGACCCGCCCACTCTTCCAATTCCACTTTTACATTGGGAGGCAGAGCGCGTCCGCCGAGTTTTTCCAGCAGGGCAATCACATCCAGATTGGGCTGGCGGATTTGCTCGGCGGCGACGAGGATCTTCTTGAGTTGGAAGATGCCCACATAGGCGCTGTGTCCGCTGTTCGGGCTGGAAACCTCCTCACCCAATGCGGCTACCTGTTGAATAATTTTTGCGGGATAAAAATCGGACTCGATGACAACATCAAAGTTGGGCTGGACAGTGAGGTGCGGCTGACTCTCTTTGCCGCTCATCAGGCGCAGAAAACGTTCGTTGACGCGAAACGACTTGAGCCTTCCTCGCGAGGGCAGTATCCCCTTGTGTGGCGCGGGGTGATAGGCCACGTCTACGAAACGCATAGTGAGCGGAATGTTTTCGAGAAAGCGTTCCACGTAGCGGCCTTCGACGCGCTCGAAGCCATCGGGGGCGTCATCGGGGATGGGTTTATCGTCATGCGACCAAGTCTCTTTGCCTTCGTAAAAATTTCCGTAGCGGACTATGGCGTGTCCCCATTTGTCGGCTTTGGGCGCCTTCTGTGGAATGAGAAAATCGGGATGGTTGGCTTTGAGATGTGCAATGAGCGACTCGACGCTCAGCCATTCGTTGGGCGGGCAATTCTTTAACACATCCAACAGGAACAAGCGAACTTCGGAAAATTTCAACGTGGGCATAATGCCAGTCGCCGCGCCCCATTGATAGAATGGTTCTAATTCACCCAGAACGCTTACTTTGTAAAATTCGTTGTTGCTGTAATTGTGATATTCATCCAACGATTTGGCGTGGATGAGCGTATCCAGAATTTGTTTTTCCTGTTTGAGGGGCGTGAGTTCATGAAACTTATCCAAGCGGGTGGTATTCACTATGATGAAATTTTCCACGAATGACGGCTCGGAACTGGTGTAGCCGCGATAGACGCCCTTGATGTCGTAACGAACTAATCCTAATTGCAAAGCGAGTCCATCAATGAAGTCAATCCATTGCGCGCCGCCAGTTTCTTTTGACGCATTGACCAATTCTGGGTCGCCCATGAGTTTGGCGATGCGGACAGAATCCGCGCGGGGAATTTCGTTCGTGCGCGTCATCCGCTTGACGCTATGTTCGCCGATGTAATCGAGGTAGATGAACAGGTCGTGCAGGAGGTCGCGGTCATTGGAGAATATGCGGAGTTTTTTCGGGTCGAGCGGGGTAAGTTTCATGTGCGAAGTTTCAACTTTTGACTCATTACGGTTTAACAGTTTTTGCGACGAAGCCAGTTTTCTTGAGCGTTCGTTCAACAGTGGAGCGGAAGTCCGAAGGGAAGGCAATGAATTGTTCGTCGAGCAAGACGAGATTTCCCGCGAGTTCGCGCTCTAACTGGACGCGCAGATTTAAATCACGGACGCGGGCGATGAACAGGTTTTCATGCAGGATGGTTCTGCCCCATTTTTCATTAACTGCGGCGAGGGTTTTGTCAAAGGCAGGGACATGCTTTGCGAGCCAGAGCGAGAGCGGGGAATTGCGCTGTTGCGGTGTTGCGCGTCCTAATTTGATGGGGCTGGGCGCAGATTGCAAGTTATCTTTTTCCACGCTCAGATGAGTTAGGATGTTGAACAGTTCAAGATGTTGAATTGGAATCAGCCGCAAATCAATTTTGACAAAATCCGCTTTGGGGATGGATTTATCCAAGGAATGGTATCTGCTAAAGAGTCGTCGGACGCGGTTGCAGTCATGTTGAGCGCGAGGCGATACTGGGGCGCGGCGCCTTCGGCTTTCAGACGCGAGAAAAGTCCCAATTCCCAGCCTTGATGCAGGATTTTTTCTGTGGGCAGAATTCTCCCCGCCAAAGCAGAAAATTTTCAACGCGGGGTCGAGGCTTTCGGATCGCGTCCATTCGCGAGGGGCAAGACTCGCCAGCAAGCGGATGGTGGCTTCGGTGAGGGAGAGCGAAGCGGGAACATTGGAGTTGATGACATTCAGCGACAACCACCAGGCGCGCTTTTGCCAATCTTGCAAATACCCGGCGGAAAAGGGTTGGTCATCGAGGCCAATCGTGCCGTCTTTGATTTCTATTTTTGTACGGTCATTGGGGAAGGCTGGATCGCCGCCGACCAACTGCAACAGTTTTTTGCGAACGGCGTGATCACTTGTTTCGCCAGTTTCGTCGCTTGTGACGATGGACAGGTACGGCGGCAGATAGGGAACGAATTCAGGCGGCAGGGCAAAACGCCAGCGTTCCATTTGGACGGTGTCGCCGCGCATTTTGATTTCAGCCATGATGACGAGTTCCGCGTCGCACGAGATTCTTTTTGACGGCGTCGAAAGTGGATTTGTATTGCTGGGTGAACGTGCCGTAGTAGTGCTTGTTATTTTGCGCGGCGCTGCCATACAGACGCTCGAAGAAGGATACGTCAACCTCGCCAATTTGATGAAGCAGGTGCAGCGTGATGATTTCTTCGACGCTGAGGTCTTGCAGCGCTTCCCCCACACCGATGGACGAGACGAAATAACTGGCAAATGAAGTGCGCGAGGCTGTTTCGCTGGAACTAAAGCCGCGCGCCTTGCGAATGGCATTCAGGTCAGCCTCGGTAAGGTCGGCACACATCTCGTGCAATAAATTGGGAATGGACATGCGCTGGATTGTATGGGGAGTCAGGCAAGGTGTCAATTGAAATAAAAGCCAATTATTTTTATCGTGTGTTTGAGACAATAAAACGAAACTATTCTGACGCTCGCTAATATCAATTCACGCCCTTCTTGCTTTTGCGCGGCGAATTTGGAAACCCGGCTTTAAGTTTTGCAAAGACATCAATCATGGCGATGATAATTTCCGGCATCCCCGCGAGTCGAAAGACTCAGTTAATAGCAAGTAAAGGTTAGTTTACTCCCAAGGATTTAATATTTCAATATGTGTACCGCTAAAATCATCGACGTTTCGAGTGACCAGTGTTAACTTGTGTGTCAACATTGTTGCCGCAATAAGTGAATCTATTGCAGGTAATGTGATTCCTGTTGATTCCAGGCGTGCGATCAGAACTCCCCATTCCATCAAGGCTTCTATATCTAATGGAAGGACCCTTCCATCAAAACGCACCAATAGATCTTCTTTGAGCCAGGAATGTAATTCGTGTTTTCGTTTCGATTTGGATAATTTTTCAACACCTTTGGCAATTTCTCCAATCGTGATAACACTCAAGAAAACATCATCAGAGTCTAGCAAATCAACAAAGTCTACAACTTTCGGATTCGGATGCTTGGCAACAAGCTCCGAGATGACGCACGTATCAAGCAGATACTTCATAATTCGAGCCCTTTGCGTGGCAGGGACTTGTCTCGAAGGAGTTCAAGTCCAGCCAAGGGAGATGCCTGAAAAAACTCGGAGAGTTTCCCTTGGGATTTACGCAGGTTTTCGTATTCTGCATATGAAATAACCACCACGGATTTTTTGCCGTGTTTCGTGATCAATTGGGGGCCTTCTTTTAAGGCACGTGTGATCACTTCACTTAATTTATTTTTCGCATCCTGGATTTGCCAAGTTTCATTCATGTTTTTTCCTTTCAATCTAGACAGACTAGATTGATCTTACCCTTGATCCAAGCGTAAGTCAACAGTTCGAATCATTTCCGCACCGACGGAAACCCCCATACTGGGACTGTACGATGTAACCATGCATATATCTCTGCGACTTAACGCTTCTTTCTGGACCTTGACCTGTTTCTCCAAAAAATCTGCCAGCATGCCGATGGCGGTCCTTCGCATCCATTCACACTCGCAAGGATTCATTGTCTTCATCTATTTCGGCTAAGAATTTCTCTGGCATACGAATTCATCGAGCTTTCCGGCCTCGATGATTATTCCTAGTCCTGGCAGATCGAGTGCTTCAAGTTTGCCTTTTCGGATCCATGCTCTTATCTTTTTTGACGTTCCATGGCAAATCTGGGCAGCTTGATGAACGGTGAAATAATTGCCGCGTGAGATGAAAATGAGGCGGATGCTCGGTTTTGTAGTCTCAATGAGTTTGTCACTTTGCTTTCCTTCCCGAACTTTTCTGCCATAGTCAGCGATAAGCTGATAAACCTTTTTGATGGCTTGTTCTGCATCTTCTTTGTCATATGATGAAATACGTTTCAGCAAGCTTTCCTGTGTGTTCAGAATTTCAATAAGGATTTGTACTCGATCTGAACGTAGTTCCAATTGATTTTCCAGTATCCAAGCTCCTCCCATCTTTGGTGACAGGTTGTCAGTGCTGCTGGTGGAGAGTTGGAAAGCTGGCGAGCCGATGACCAGACCATTGGTCTTCCATGCATCATTGCCTTGCATATACTCAAGAAGTTCAACCGCATATCCTGCGTATAGATGTGCAACAACGCGAAGATTTGTATCCCATACGACAATGCCTCACCGCTGCCAATCTTGCTGTTGAAGCTGAGGTAACTGTTCACACGGCAAAATCTGATTGAAGCATAAAAGGCAAGACCGGTGCACCAATGATCTGCACCAGTTTCTGAAAAACATTGTCGCCATTGCGTTTTGCTGTATTCAAGACGGTGGCTGAAGCGGCATACGTTTGTGCGCCCCAATCAGAGCGGAAACTACCCATGACTTTGCGATGAATCACGGACGGACGCAAGGCGCGTGCACAGGCATTGTTGTCCGCAGGCACATCGGTACGATGCAAGCAGGTAAAGAGTGAATCGCGCCGTGTGCGATAACAATCCAGCAGGTTGGTTCCTAATCCGCTGAACCTGCGTTTCAGCAGTTGATCCAATTTTTTCTCAAGGCTGATGACCTGCCTTTGGTATCCTCTTTCGGTCATTTGCGTTCTTCGCTTTCCCAGATGAATTGCTTTGCGAAACAAGGCTTGCCTTTCTTGTGCCCATGTCAAATGCGGACGTTTCTCAATCAAGCCTTGCAAGTTGCGAATTGGGTGTGCCAAACAGATCTGGCACGTTTTTGCAGGTGCGTTCAATTGCGCTTTCCAGCAATCACACACCCAAACTTCCGCCTCGCACTCGCACATGCATGTCTCAATCACATCGTAACCGCGACTGGGCATAATCAAGTGGTATTCACCAGTCTCACTGACAAAGACCCATTGCCACCAATTCTTGCCATGCACGCGCACCGATGTTTGGTCGCGACCAATGATTTTGCTCTGGCGAACTTGCTGGCCAATTCTTTCCGCTTCATCTACGACTGCCTTGCCCGCCCGCTTGACCCTGGCTACTGCGCCGCCTTCGCTTATCGACAGATCGAATATCTCGTTGCATAAGTGAACCAGCCGCTCAAACCCAATATGGTGTTCGTGATGCAATAGGGTTACAACCGCTTCCAGGCCTGGACCAAAGTAACGTCCCGCTTCCAGACCTTCTGGCAGTTTCCCGCGTTGGTTTTCCCCACAACATGGCAGACCACTTCATATGGCTGCGTTTCGATCACCACCGGCTGGACCGCTGGTATTTCGGTAATCTGGCGGCGAATGCTTTTCACCGGTACTTGATCCAACAAGTTAATCTTGCACGTTTCACAATTCTCTACCAGCGCATAAATTACCTTGTCCGGCTTCTCCACCAATGCGCGTTCCCATTTTTCATGACCGAGTTTCGCCCCTTTTCCCCTGCTGCGCTTGCGTTTCCTCTTCTCACTCTTGAGGTCCCGCGATGGCGGCTGCGAAGAATTCTTTGAGTTTGGCGGTGTTTGCTTTATGCGCAACTTCTCTTCCAGTTCATGAACTTTATTCATCAACTCATAGACCCGCGCCATCAACTCCTCGCGTGATAGTTCTTCTATCCGAGATTTTGTTTTCTCCGGTATCATGCTTTCTATAACACCATTTTTCTGAAAAAGTCGTTAGCAGTTACGTTCTATCTTCACATGCTTGCCAACACCGGCGGATTGGTTACAGGCGGGCAGGCGCGTGCCTGGAAATTAACATCGAGCGGCGAAGCTTTTTTGAACGCCGCGCTCCCCCTTCAACTCGGTTTTGTGCTTGATGTTTGGTGGCATTACGAGGATTGGCGGATTGCCTTTCCTGTCTCGGGTCTGAATCAGGGCTTGCCAGTTAACTTCAGAAAGATCATTCTCAAGCGTCTGTTGGAATTGCCGGTTGGCAAATCAATAGCCTATGAACCGTTCGCCGATCAACTGATAAATGAGACGCGCTTTACCTGGCCCAGCCTCGATCAAACGTATGTGAACAGCACGATGCGCGCTGCCATGGCCCGCATGGCGATTTATCCCCTGGCTGGTTTCGGCATACTGGAATACGAGTACAAAGAAAGAACAAGCGATGGTTATACATCAAAATATCTTGCTGAAATCCGCCTCACACCATTAGGAAAAGGATTGCTAAAAACTCTGTAGCGCGAAACAGTGTCCTTTTCGGGATTCATATCGCTGCCACAGGAAATCTTTTCATGGAATTCAAAGTCTTCGTCACCTCAGGCGAATCTGTGTGCAGTGAGTCTGGTAAGAACTCGGATATCATGCCTCAGTTTCATGGCTTGATTCCATTGCTCACTTCCTCCTGCTCAACTCATCGAACCCTTTCTTTGCCTTTTGCAGCAGCGCCTCATCCCGCCAGCCCGAAGGGATCTTCAACTTCTTTTCCTCGAAGGGCTTTCCTACGCGGATATGAAAATAGCGCGTCTTTTTATCGGGCAGGTTATATTCTGCACGGAAGCGCATGAGCAGATCGTTCATTTGCGCTTCTAAATCATCCCACGGATAGTACACCAGCCCGCGCTCTTTGCAGTTCCACATTTTTTCACATTGGCAATTCACGGAAATCCCCTCGCCGGTCATCGCCCACCGGCGCACGGCTAATTCACTTTGCCTGCGCATCATATAGGCGGTGATCGTCCCTTCTGCGGGATCGCTATACACCTCGACATAATCTGCAAGTGGCCTGGGCGGCGCGGCGATCTTGTGCAAGATCGGTTTCGCTTTTTGGATTTCCTTGTGTGCCGGTTTTTTAGTAACACTCTGCGGATTGGATACCGCATTCGCGGATGCGTCTTTCTTTCCCGCATTTGATTTTGCTTCTTCGACCCTGCGACCCTGCTCAGGCCAGGCTTGTTTCTCGACTCCGAGGATTTTGCGTGGCTCGCCGTTCAGCGCGTGACACTCACCCGCGTGTTCGGCGCAAGTCACACGCCGACATTCACTGCAACGCGTCAAACTGTGGACGCAAATCGGGCGCGCACATACGACACACTCGCTCACTTCCTGCGCGCAAATTTGGCAATACGTTCGCTTGCATTCCACGCACTGCGGCGCAAGACATTCCGTATGAACCAGATGACCGTTCTCGCAGAGCTGAAGCGTCTTCCCACCGCGATTGCAGACGTTGCACAACAAAGGCTCGATTGTATGCAGCAGTGGATTCCACGTCACCGTGCGTTTGATCGTAGCTGTGCGCTTGCGGATCTCCACCGTCAAATCCAATTTTGGCATGGCGATGATAGCCAGGTTGACCAACTCCAGTTGAATTCGCAGGTGATATTTTTGCTCCACGTCCAGCAATTTTGATGCGCGCTCCGTATTGATGAGCTCGATCTTTGTTTCCAGCGCGGAACGGCGTTCTTCATCTGCTTTTTGTAAACGCCTCTGCGCGTCCTTGAGCAGATCGGCGTAATAGTCGTTTAAGCGCGCCCGGTCAAGTTCGAGGAAACGCGCCAATCTTTTTTGCAGGTTCGCTAAGGTTTCGCCCAATTCATGCGGGACGGCCTGACGTGCGCGTTCCAAAAGGGCGGAAAGAGTCTTTGGACTGAGGGCAGCCTCATCCGCAGGACCCCCGAAAAGCGCCGGGGCTATAGTGCTTCGCTGGTTATTCCAAAATGCCGGCGCGGAGGGTACGTGAAGAAATTTATTCTCCTCGTCGAGAATCCCCAGCCGCTCGATCTCCGCCCCGTTGACGGGATAGCCGTTTTGCAGATCCATCCACACCGGCAAAACCAACTCGCGCTTTTCATCGGCGACCAGACTCACCTTGAAGTTGAATCGCACGTAATGGTGATGGCGGATTTTTTCCTTCTCGGCGGGGATGAAAAAGATTTTCGCGTTCGGCAGCGAAAAGGCTTTTTCGATCTCGGAGGGTAAGCCAGGCTTTTCGGGCCTGACGTTATTAATGAAGAATTGCCCATTCGCGCTTTGTCTGCGTAATTCTTCGGCAATCGTTTCGATCAGCGCGTGTCCATAATGCAAAAAGGTCACACCGTCCTGTTGGTGCGCCGCCTCAAAGACAATCTTCTGGTGCGGGGAGATTCCCCAGCGCGCCGCCGCTTCATCGGGGAGCAGGACTTCATAGGCGCCGTAAGCAGGCGGTTCCACCAACGCGCCAACCTGGCGGAAATACCCCAACACAAGTCCTTCAAGGGAAGTTGAATCTTGAACCATAGTTATTCGGCTGAGAAATCCTCTCCGAACAATGCTTCGTCATACTCCTGCGTTTTCTGGTGTGACTTGCGCGCCTCAACCAGTTTAGCGCCGAGTTGATCGAAGTTCGCGCGCAGGTCTTCGGTGTTTTGCGCGCCAAGCCATGCGTCTACCAGCAAATCTTCAAAGTCGCGCTCATCTTCGACTTGACCGAGGATCATATCCATTTCGCCGATGACCAACTCGAACATGTTGAGTTTCTGGTCGAGGATTTCAAGCAGGTAATCTTCCACCGTGCCGCGCGCGGACAGGTTATAGATTCGCACGTCGCGCGTTTGTCCCACGCGGTGGATACGTCCTACGCGTTGCTCGATGCGCATGGGATTCCACGGTATGTCGAAGTTGATCATCGTGCGGCAAAATTGCAGGTTGCGCCCTTCGCCGGCTGCTTCGGTGGAAAGCAAAATATTCGCGCGGCTTTCGAAATCCGCGATGGCTTGATTCTTGGAGGGCATATCCATATCGCCGTGATATTGCACAAAATCCACGTCCATCGTTTGCAGAAGTTCGGCAAGTTTTTCCAGCGTGCGGCGAAAGTGCGTGAAGATGATGACCTTCTCCATCGGATCGCGCAAGATCGTTTTGAGCAATTTTTCCAATGCGTCCGCTTTTGCCCATGAATGGATTTGAGTGGAGCGGTCTGCCAAAGCGAGCAAGCGCTGTCGGCTTTCGTCATCGGTGAGGCGAGCGCCAAGCGACCGCAGAGTCGCTTCGGCTGCCTTTGGGCTGCTGCCAATCTCGCGCTGGAGAGTCAGCAGCGCAAAGCGATCCGTCTGGCGGATTGCTGCGGGCGTGAGCAATCCACGCACACAGTCGCTCACCGCTTTGTAAAACTCCGCTTCTGCATCCGAGAGATTCAAGCGCACCGTAGTTGCCTGTCGCGACGGCAGGTTGATGTTCACCTGGCTGCGCGTGTGACGCACCATTACGTCGCCGAGCAGTTCGCGCAGCTGGCCGCGATTCTTCGGCAGGCGCGGGTCGCCGCTGACCACGAATTGTTTGCGGAATTCGCGCGGTGTTTTCAATTGCCCGGGCTTGAGCAGTGTAATCAGGTTATATAGTTCGTCGAGATTATTCTCGATGGGCGTGGCGGTCAACAGCAAAATATATTTACGCTGTAACTCATTGACGAACTTCCACGAGGCGCTATTGCGATTCTTGAGATGATGAGCCTCATCCAATACAACCATGTCAAACGGGATTTGAGAAAGCCGCCCCCGATGTTCGGCGCGGCGCGCGGTGGCGAGCGAAGCGATCAGCAGTGGAAATTTTTCCCAGGCCTCCAATCCGGCCAGGCGGAATTCCGCGTCAGCAGTCGTGACGAATCCCGTCAATCCGAATTTCACCGCGAGCTCCTCACGCCATTGCTCCACCAGGGAGGCAGGCGTCACGACCATCAAACGCTGGACGATATTGCGCGCGAGATATTCCTTAATGACCAAACCTGCTTCGATCGTTTTACCCAAACCGACTTCGTCGCAGAACATCCCACGTCCGCGGAAACGCCGCAGCATGATCTGCGCTGCACGGGTTTGATAATCGAACGGCGTAAAACTCAACTGGTCGAGGCAGATCAACTCGTCAAACCCGCTCACTAACTGCGCGTACTCCGCCCATAGGCGCAGGCGATACACCTCGCGGCTGGCGAATTTCCCCGCGCTGATCGTTTTGAAGATGGATTCGTCAACGGGCGTTAATCGAATATCAGGCGTCGGGTTCATCAATACAGAATCTTTTCCACGTAATGATCTTTGCTTTCATGCGTTTCAACACAACCCTTGTAACGCAGGTTTGCCAGGTTGAATCCGTTTGGCAAATAAAAAGAAAGCGCAAGGCCAGCATCAATAAAGCCCTTGTTCACTTCTTCGCGGCTCAGGTCCATGCGAGAGCGGGCTCCCTGCCACGCGATCCGCAGCGGCAGGATGGTACTGGGATCCAGATAAACCAATTGCCGCCCAACGGCTTCCTTGATTTTCTTCTCTCCTGTCTTGACCGGGTCTTTTGAGGTGGAGAGGCGCGCAGCGGAAATCTTCTGCGCCAGATCCAACACTGACATCGGTGCGGACGCTTCACGCAGGATGTTCTCGATCACTTGATCGTAGGTCGGAGCACTATCCTGAGGACGAGGCATGAGAATCTCCAACATGAATTGGAATAGTGTAAGTGTAACATAACCGCTTCTTGTTGTATTTGGCATGGGCAGTTAGAGTGGAAAGACTGATAAACGGCCACGTTATACTTCAAAGTATTATACTTTGAAGTATAATACTTATTATTAACAGCAATTCTAAATATGAGACGGGAAGGAGAAAGAAAACCACGCGGGCTCAAAAAACGAGGGAGTATGGCTCCAGCAAGGAAACGGTCATAGGGGATCGTTATTCGGCTGGTCAGCACAAACCGAAAACAGCGCCAAGCGATTTTGGCGATTAGGCAGATCCCCCTCAAGCGACCGAGACTTGTTCAGGTATCCGGGATCAGTTCCAGACCCACCAACATAAAATGCATCAGGTGCTGCCAGTGATCAAACACCATGTAACGTAACAGGGCTCGCAAGTCATTGAAGAAATCCTGACGGGCTACCAACTCCTGGCGCACAGCTTGATACTGTTCATCCAGCAGTTCCAGGAGCGTATGGAAGTGAAAAGCCAACAAATTGAGTGTCAGCATGAAGTTTGCCAGGTGCTGCTGTCCATGTCCAAAGTTATGTTCCAGATGATAGCCTTTGGTCTTCAAGACGTTGTTGGTTTCATTTTCACTCTTCCAACGTGCGCGACCATCGCGAACAATGGTACCCACATTCCTGCGGTTGAGTATGTGATTGGTGATGAAGGTATTGTGATATAGCTGCTTGCCGATATCTTCACGGGTGATCGTGATCTCACCCCAGTTGACCGCTAAAGCCTCTGCGCCACGACGCAAGCGAACTTCATTGACAAAGTGGTATTGCTCGATCTCGGCGTACCGTCCGTTCCAGCGTCGCTGACGGACTTGCTCCACCTCCCCACTCCTGGTCAGAAATTCTACCTGTTCATAGAGCGCCACATGTGAATCCGGCTTACACACCAGGATAAAATTGAAGTCATTCTCCAAAAACAAGTCACAAATCAGTTGACAGGCGTACAGATCATCTCCCAACAGCGTGTATCTATGGCTCGAGTAGTGCCTGGCATTGCGTTGGATCCAGCGCTTGATGGCTTCCCGTTCACAGTCCTGTTTCTCATGCCCATCTTGCGGACGGATGAATTCCGGCTCCAGCACCAGTACCCGGCTTGCTCCGGCCTTGACGATCACCGGCAGGATCGCATAGTGAATGTACAAAACCTCACCATTCTTCAACTCTCGCTGAGAACAATTCTCACAATGGATCTGTTGCGAGGAGATCGTACCGGTCCCATCGCAGGAGATCAGGTACTGCCTTCCGTAACTGCCAAAGCCTGCCATTTGTCCGCTCTCCCTCACTAACTCATGCCCCTTCCTGAAGACCCCATACAGTAATTCCGGTTCCTGCGCATCCAGCAGATTGCGGATCTGTGCATCACTGGGGATATGCTCTGCCCCAAACAAACTCTGGACATTGCTTTTCCCTTTGGCTTTTTCGATCATCCGCTGATAGGCTAGAAATGACTGCGATTGCGTGAAGAAAATCCCAAAGGCACTCACCGCCGCATCTTTGATCTCATACCTGGTATTTTCCCCTGTCCGATAATCTGCCAGCTGTTCAAAGCTTTGCCCCGTCACTTTGATCAGTTCATCAAATACTTTCGATGCTTTCATCCCTCTAGCTTACCATATGCTTTTTGCCATATTTAGAATTGCTGTATTATTAACGCATCAGGAGCTGACAGATGCGACATGAATTTTTTGGCCGCGAAAGAGAAATGGAAGAATTGGATAGACTTTGGGCATCATCTAAAGAAGAATTCCTCATCCTGTATGGTCGCCGAAGAGTTGGCAAAACGGCGTTGCTGGCCGAATGGATCCGGCGCACCGGGAACCGCGCCCTCTATTGGGTTGCTTCCCCAACCTCTGCTACGGCCCAACTGCGTTCCTTTTCACAGGCTATTTACAACTTTGAGAACCCAACCCTGCCTGCCCCAGACGGCTTCACGTATGCCAACTGGGAACAGGCATTCCGGCAAATTGCCCGGCTGACAAAAGACGTGCGAATGGCACTCTTCATAGATGAGTTCACCTATCTTCTGGAAGTGGACCCCACGATTGCAGGCCTGCTTCAGAACATCTGGGATCACGTTCTGAAGAATACCAATATCTTCCTTTGCCTTTCAGGTTCCCATCGGGGCATGATGAAACGCGAGTTTCTCTCCTATCAGGCACCGTTGTATGGAAGGGCATCTGCACAGATCCATCTACAACCTTTCTACTTTGGGTCAATCCGCGAGCTTTCTTCCCAAATTATTCAGCGGTCGACCGGGTGGCCCTGTATTCCATTTTTGGAGGAGTACCAGCCTACTGGGAACGGGTGGATTCGTCGAAGTCAATCTCCTGGAACATCAAGCGGCATCTATTGACTTCGAACAATTTACTCCAGTCGGAGCCAAGACTGCTTCTCCAGGATTTCATTTCTGATCCGCACAACTATCTATCCATTCTCAGTGCAATTGCAAATGGAGCACATATCATTAAAGAAATCGCCGATATCACGGGCTTGCCCAGTGGTCATGTGTCGAAATACCTTGGAGTATTGACCGCGACCAGCTTTGTCGAGCGACGCGTGCCGGTCACGGAACCTGGGCCTTCCCGTGCTGGCCGCTATCACATTACAGATCCTTACCTACGTTTCTACTTCCGTTTCCTAGCCAACAGACAGGACCAACTGGCATTGGGGGCACAGGATATCGCGTTGGCGGAAATCACCCGTCATATGATCGATTTTATTGGCAGATACACCTGGGAGGAATTGTGTCGGGAGTGGGTTCTACGCGCCAGTGCCTCGGGCGCGCTGCCCGTAATGTCGGATCACGTCGGAAGTTCCTGGAATTCGAAGGCGCAGGTTGACGTCGTCGGAATTAATTCGATGGAGAAGACACTTGTCATCGGTGAATGTAAGTGGACACTATCGGGCAAGGAGCGCAAGGTAATGGCTGAACTCGTCGAGGAGAGATTTGCAAAGATCATCCCGGCGCGGGGAAAGTGGAAGATCTATTTCCTGGGTTTTTCACGCAACGGTTGGACATCAGGTGTGCTTGCCTATCAACAAGAGATCAATCGGCAGCCGGTTCAGGGAGAAAACTGGGTATCCACAGGAATGCGGTTGCTTACATTGAATGAGCTGGACAACGACCTGACAAGATGGACGAAGTGAATTTAGCGAGACTCGCAATTGTGTGATGTTTCTAAAGCGGCGGAGTTTATGCCATCCTCAACCTTGACCTACTGCGAGGCGTGCAACGCCTCTGGCGATCACAGATTGGATCTCTTCACTTCCCGCAAATCCGCGATGGTAGGCTCTTGCCGACGAGTTGAGCTGCGTCATCGCCAAAGCTGGGAGGAAATTGGGTGCTGAAAAACCAAATAGCAATCAGATCATTTAAGCAACCTGTCTCGCGGCAGATTTTCAGGTAGGCTTCATCGTCAAGGGTATCTGCTTCAAGGTCAAGCAACAATCTTCCTAGAACTTCGCGATGATATCCATTGCTCCAACTGTCTCCTTTCGGCATGATCTCACGGGTCCACTTTGCAATTTCGATACGTTCATCGGGGGTTGTTTTCTCCACGAGAATTTTTGGCCCACAGTCCGCCGCGCCGACGCCGCCCAGTTTGACAGTATCCCATTGATATACGCTGAAAAGGACTTGCAGAATCTCAAGACGTTTTTTCCTGTCATTGATTGATGGCAAACAGTTTCCGAGAGCCTCGGCACAATCATATGAAACTCCCAACAACCTGCCCTCCTCATCACCCATAGCCGCGTTTTCATTATCCAGGATGGCTTCGATGACTGTCATATAAATCAAAGCCGAATTTTCCGCGTCGCCTCGTGACAAATAGCCTGCCGCGAGTTTCAGGAGCGGATTCAAATCCCGTTTGATTTCTTCTGTGTATCCCCATTCGTAATCCACGTCGCGAAATGCCCGTTGCGCCTGTTGCCGAATTACTTTTATGTTAATTGGTTTGCTTTCTTCTCCAATGATTGGCAAATCGAGCAGAGACTCCAGGTCTGGTTTCTGCTCAAGCATTTCCTTGATAATGGCGATCAATTCAGATTTGGAGCGTTTATCAAGAATTGCATCCAGCGCTTCGGTTTCCTGAAATAAATTGGGATCATTAACCCAAGTGAGTAGTAACGCGATGGCATGCTTGCAGTGTCCGCCATCGCCGACGGGGCAGTAACATTCAGCAAATTCGATGCCTTTGCTGTTGAATATCACTTCCTGACGATAAAACGGCGCTTGTGATCCTGAACACTTGGATTTTATTTTCATCCCCTCGCGGCGTTGTTCGTAAATGGCTCCGCTTGCATAATATCCCTGTCCGCGTTTGAAATAGGCGTGGTCTGTCCAGTTGATAACATCTGATATCTTAATGCGGGGAATGGAGGACATGGCACATTCCAATGATTGGGATGCCGACATTATACAACTTCGTTCGCAGAAAATAAAAACCGCCCTTCCGTTAATCTGGCAAACGGATGAGGTCATGAATAAACAGTTACAGGTTATGTAGGGGGTTCAGATATCAGCAATGTGGAAAACCAAGCAAGTGCAGATAGTGAGTACACAAACGCCCTTATTAACACTTTTACCTAAAAAGTGGTGTTATGGTAAACTGTATTCACACCACTCAAACCACAGGTATTTTTATGAAGCCAGAAGATATTTACAGTAGTAAGGCTGGTCAAGCCATTCGAACCCTTAATGGCTATTGGGCGTTCATCCCTGCGCCACTGCCACCGGATCTGGATTGGACATCAACTCTGATCGCCGCGCTCTCTAATGCAGAACGTGAGCTTGCCAGATTAACTACCTTGGCGGGCAATTTCCCTTTTCCACGCCTGCTTGTCCAGCCTTTCATCCGACGCGAAGCGGTATCATCCTCCCGCATCGAAGGGACACGCGCTTCCCTGACGAACCTGTACAATTACAAATCTGCCCAATTGTCTTTTTTGGATTCGGACAACGATGTAAGGGAAGTTCACAATTATGTGCTGGCATTGGGTTATGGGTTGGAGCGCTTGAAGACCCTGCCTGTCAGCCTGCGTCTGATCCGTGAATTGCATGCCAGATTATTGGAAGGGGTGCGGGGCGAGCAACTCACGCCTGGTAATTTTCGCAGAACGCAGAACTGGATCGGTCCAGCGGGCAGTACTATAGAGACTGCCACGTATGTTCCGCCTCCAGTTGATGAGATGCTTGATGCGCTCGGTGTAATGGAAAAATTCATCCATGCCGATGCTGATTTTCCGGCATTGGTGCGTGCCGGCATGATCCATTACCAGTTCGAGGCGATCCACCCCTTCTTGGATGGGAATGGACGGGTGGGGCGATTATTAGTAATACTGTTGTTGCGCGAATGGGGTGTTCTATCCCAACCTCTCTTAAATCTGAGCGCTTATTTTGAACGCTATCGCCAGGAGTATTACGATCATTTGCTGGCAGTTTCCCAGCGTGGTAAATGGGAGGAATGGCTGCGTTTCTTTTTGCGTGGCATCACGGCTCAGGCGCAGGATGGTATCTTCCGCATGACCCGGCTTCAGGGTATCCGTACCCGCTATGAAGAGTTGGTGCTGGCAGATCGCAATTCCCAACGTATGACCGCTGTGATCGACTTTATGTTCTCACGTCCCATTCTGACCTTGAGACAATTGGAGTCTGCTTTGGATATACCCTATATGGCTGCAAAACGGTATATCGACAAATTGGTGGAAGCAGGCGTGTTGCAGGAAACTACCGGATACGCGCGCAACCGGGTCTTTATGGCTTATGAGATCTTTCAGGCGTTGGAGAATTCTGAATAGACCTGATTTGATATAAGAATTCGTTCAGTTTTCCAGCCTCAACGATGATCCCCAATCCTGGTAGATTGAGCGCTTCAAGTTTGCCTTTGCGGATCCAGGCCCTGATCTGTTTTGAGGTAGCGTGGCAAACCTGTGCAGCTTGATAAACCGTGAAATAACTGCCGTGAGGGATTGACGTGGGCATAACCTTCGGTTCCCCAGTTTCGAGCAATTCTCTGGTTCCTTTTCCTTCCCGAACTTGTCTGCCATATGCAGCGATAAGCTGATAAACCTTGCTGAGGGCTTGTTGTTTCGCATCTTCTTTGTCATACGATGAAATACGTTCCAACAAGCTTTCCTGTGCTGAGAGAAATTCAACAAAGGCTTGTGCTTGATCTGCGCTAAGTTTTATTTGGTTTTTCAGCACCCATTCTCCTCCAAGCTTTGGCGATGGAGTGCTTGCATTACTGCTGGAGAGTTGGAAAGCTGGCGAGCCGATGACAAAGCCTTCGGTTTTCCACGACATATGGTTGTACAGGTGTTCAAGAAGTTCAAGCGCATAACTTGCATATAAATGAGAAACGATGCGAAGGTCTGCATTCCATAGGATAATGCCTCGTCGCTGCCAGTCTTGCTGCTGAAGTTGAGTAAGCCAAAGGGGATGGTTCGGTGGGGAAGCGAGAAACACATCGTAGTTGAGATGGATTCCCCATGTGGTTTGATCTAGAACGGTTGAGTAATTCTGCATAGGAACCTGCCTGTAGTGATGAATTGACAAGATCAGTATAAAACACGCAGGTTCCGGGATCGGACAAAATGTCGGTAGATAGCAAAAAATGGATTGATTGTTTATGGAAATGTTTTAAACGAAAACACCCCTATACGTGGGGGTGTTCATTCGTTTTTAGCAATACCGTATAAGTTACTCTTGGACCAATGATCGTCACCCGTTTTAGCCGAATCTGCCATTCTTTTGCTGGAAAAATGTATTGGTCAGAAATAGCCCGAACACAAATTCTGGCGCTTTGAGCAATTTCTGCGGTGAAATCACCTTTGTTTGGTTCGGAGATTGCCTAAAAAGCTAACAATGAGACTGTTCGCCCTTTATCTGATGATTACACTTTTGCTGGAAAAATGCCGCAAAAAGCCATTTTCTGGAGGGCTGAGGATCAGTCGGAGTAAGTTATACGGTACTGCCGTTTTTAGATTTTTGTTCTCTATTTGGTGGGTACAAAGTTTTGTGGCCTGAATTTATACCCGTTTACATGATATATGCCAAGGAGGAAATGATTCCGATAGCGTTATAAAACAGACAGTTGGAAATTTCTTGAAGAAGGGAGTAAGGCGGACCCTATATTATTTCAGCGGTCGGCATTGACATATAATGAGGACTGTTCTACATGCCTGATCGAAATACTGTTTGAGTTGAAAGGTATTCGTGTAGCATATATTCGAAATGCCGGCGGCAATGTACTTGTTGTATTATGAAGAGGTTTACAATAACAAGCGTTTGAGGACCTAAATGGATTTACTTGAACGTGAAACACAATGGCAGAGGTTGAATGCGGTAATCAAGAACATGCTTGCCGGGGAGGGTGCGATTGTTCTAGTAAGCGGTGAGGCTGGGATCGGAAAAACCACGTTTGTTACCGCAGTGACCGATTCCGTCGAACCTCGTATGCGAGTGCTTTGGGGTGCTTGCGATCCGTTGTTTACTCCGCGTCCACTAGGTCCTATTTATGATATTGCTATGAGCCATCGGCCAGAGCTGCTCAATTTGTTGAATTCAGGAGCAGACTGGCTTGCCGTGGCTCTGGCATTGCACAAGAACTTGCTGGAGAATCCAGATCCAACGGTGCTTGTGTTCGAAGATGTCCACTGGGCAGATGAAGCTACCTTCGATCTGATTAAATATCTGGGCCGGCGCGCCCATCAAACCAAAACGCTATTGTTGCTCACATATCGTGAGGATGAGACTGGAAGTAAACATCCATTGCGCGCGATGCTGGGCGACTTGCCTCCGCAACACACCACGCGATTGCAACTTGAACCACTCTCTGAGCATGCGGTTGCAATATTAGCACGGAAAATAAATCGTCCTTCGAAGGGTATCTATGAAGCAACAAACGGTAATCCATTTTTCGTCACAGAAATACTTCGTAACGAGTCCGGTGACATTCCAGCGACAGTTCGAGACGCAGTACTGGCAAGGCTGACACATTTACCCTCTTCGGCTCGTGATCTATTGGAACTGGCGTCAATCATTCCGGGAACAATAGAGCCCTGGTTGCTGGATATGGTTCTTCATCCGACAACATCCATACTGGATGTTTGTATCGAGAGAGGGTTTCTTGTCCCTTCCGATAACTTATTGACATTTCACCATGAGTTGGTCCGTTTAGCTATCGAAGAATCCCTGACGATGGGTCGTTCAAAAGATCTTCATCGAAGTGTTCTCGTGGCATTACGCACGCGCCCACTTGGGGAGATTCCGTTAGCGCGGTTGATCCATCACGCGGAGGGAGCATCAGATCCGGAAATGGTACTTGAATACGGGCCACAAGCAGCGCAGCAAGCCAGCCGACAAGGCGCGCACCGGGAAGCAGTCCGTTATTATCAAGCGGCTCTGCGATACCGTCACAATCTTCCCTCGGAAGAACAAGCGCGTCTGCTGGACAACATCTCATTCGAATATTATCTGACAGGGCAAATCGAAGCAGCCATACAAACTCGACAAGAGGCGGTCGATCTTTGGCGGCAGGTGGTCAAGTTGAAACAGGTGGGAGATGATTTGCGCTGGCTATCGCGTTTGTATTGGTTTAATGGCGACAAAGCGATGGCAGATCGCTTTGCTGGAGAAGCGATTGGCTTTTTGGAATCCCTAATACCGGGCAAGGAACTGGCGATGGCATATAGCAATCGTTCACAGTTGCACATGCTGTCTGAGGAAAATGATGCGGCGATCATCTGGGGGGAAAAAGCGTTGGAGCTCGCTGAAACTCTAAACGAAGCAGAGATCATCATCCACGCTTTGACCAACATTGGAACGGCAGAATTGCTTAACGGCGAGGAAAGTGGCCGTGCCCGAGTGGAAAGAGCTTTGGATATGGCGCAAGAACAGGAAATGCATGACCATGTCGCTCGCTGTTACGCAAATTTGATCACTTATGCTATCCAATGTAAGGATTATGCTCGTGGGGAACACTACTTGCAGGATGGGCTTGCTTATACAACCATTCGCGATATGGACTCCTATGGTGTCTATTTGCAGGGCTGGCGGGCGCGTTGGTTCTTCGAACAGGGGCGCTGGGCTGAGGCAGAATCCCAAGCGCAGGAAGTATTGCGTCGACACCCCGGCTCGGCGGTGATAGCTCTGCCCGGAACCACGATCCTAAGTTATTTGAAAGTGCGCCGCGGTGATTCGGATGCGCCGCATTGGCTCGATCAGGCGCGGGATCTGGCGCTGCCAACGGGCGAATTCCAGCGAATCTGCCCGGTAGCTTTGGCCCGCGCAGAAGCCGCCTGGTGGAATGGCGAAGCCGCCAGGGTATTGGAAGAACTCGCAGTAGCATTTAAAGTTGCCTATCCTTCGAAGAATAATTATCAACTGGGTGCGCTGGTATATTGGACTTGGCGGACGAGAGGAACTGTCATGCGTGTGAGTGAAATTCCGCCAGTGTACCGGGCAATGATAGAAGGGGACTGGCGAATGGCAGCCGATACATGGGAAAGTATCGGATGTCCCTTCGAGCGTGGACTTGCTCTTTCTGAGGGCGACTCGGATGCCCAACGTGAAGCATTGTCAATCTTTGATAAATTGGGTGCGGTGCCTGCGGCACGAATGCTCCGCGAGAAAATGCAGGCGCATGGAGAGCGAGGTATTCCACGTGGAGCACGGGCTTCCACTCGCGCCAATCCAGAGGGATTGACCGCGCGTGAAATGGAAATCCTATCTCTGCTGGAACAGGGATTGAGCAATGCTGAAATTGCGGGACAGCTCTTCATATCACCGAAGACTGTGGACCATCATGTATCAGCCATTCTGACCAAATTAGAGGTGCACAGTCGTTTGGAAGCAATATCGGTTGCCCGCCAAAAGAATATTCTCTAATTCTCACTTTCTAAAATAGGGAATGTGATTCCCTAATATGGGGATTTCTCCCGAGACATTTCAAGGTTTTCTCGGGTATTCTGTTTTTAATTGGTATTTCACACGAGAGATCAAAAGGAAGACGGAACAATGCTTCAGACGAAAAGAGAAAAGGAATCCTTTGGACGAATGCATTCACAACAGCTGGGAGAAGCCTGGATTCAAGCCATTACGGATGGGAGGTTGGAACAACTGCAACAATTTTGCCAGCCAGGAATCATCAGCCAGGTGCTCACACCCAAACAATTCGTAACATTGGATAATGCAGTTGACCTAGTGACAAAGTATCGGCAGTGGTTCGGTGAGTGCACCGATATCCAGGTGGAGGCGAGTCGCATCGATCAGGTCGGTGAGCGATTGGGAATCTTCTATCGATTTCATCTTCGGGAGCATCAGGCCTGGTTTACGATCGAACAGCAGTTGTACAGCATTCTGAAAGGTGGTCGTGTAGAAGAATTGCAGCTACTGTGCAGCGGGTTCCAGCCAGCCGAATGGAATGGTTTGGTTGTGCTCCCAAATCCAGCAAACATGGGGGAGCCAGATTTTGGGCGTGACGAGTTGTTAGAATTCTATATTGACGCATCGGACGCCAGCTCAACCTGCGCAGTTTTGACACCCGCGATCAGAATGAAACTGCGCGAGATGCAAAGCGGGCAGGTGCTCGAAGTGCGCGTCGATGACCCATCCGCGAAGGGCGATCTTGAGGCATGGTGCCGCCTCTCGGGGAATCAACTTTTGAAAGTGATTGATAACGAGGGGCCGGAGTTGCGTTTTTTTGTTAAGAAAAAATGATCCGCTTGGAGAATAGGAGATTTTAAGATGGCAAAGCTAATGATTAACTGTACGCATGGCCAAGACGATCCTGAACGCGCCACGTTGGCGTTCGTAGTTGGGAATGTAGCGGCTTCCGCCGACCAGGAGGCCGTGGTGTTGCTGACGATTGAAGGAGTATGGAATGCCACCCGCGGCTACGCTGACGACATCTGCAAGGAAGGATTCCAACCATTACGGGAAGTCATGCAGTCATTTGTCAGCAATGGTGGGCAAATCTGGGTTTGTGGTGCCTGCGCGAAACCACGTGGTATCACCGATGCGAACCTGGTGGAGGGAGCCCAAATTGTCACTGCTGCCAACGCGGTCGAATACCTGGCTTTAGGCGCGGCCTCGCTAAGTTTTTGAATGAGGATGTCGCATGTGATGGATAGGTTGTCTCACTACCTATCCATCACACGGTTATCTGTTTTACTAACGCCTTTCACTGCATATTCAGAGCCTGAACAGGATAAAGAATGTATCCTTTTCTTCTTGAATTTCCTGGTCGAAAGCGATAGTTGCTAAAGGTTTGGCTTTGACGCTTCTCGTATTGCTCATTCGTATAGAGAAATTTATCGTCGCTGGCTTTCAGGGGGAATATTGACATGATTGTGTATAGGAACGCCTAAATAAAAACGCCCCAAGATCTTGGGACGTTTTTTCATTTTGCAGTGTGATTCTTCATTTAGTGGGCATAAAGCAGAGGCCTAAATTTATACCCGTAGACCAGATTTGTACCCCACTAGGGAATTATTGGTGATATTGTAGTTCTTCTACCATTTTACAATCACGTTCACTAAAAAGCATATAATACCTGTAATGTTAAATACCCTCCCTGCATTGCTGACCACGCTCCTCGGACGCGAGAAAGAAATAGCGAGTTTATGCCAACTCTTGCAATCCCGCGAAGTACGCCTCGTCACGATCACCGGCCCCGGTGGTGTTGGTAAAACAAGTCTGGCATTGCAAGTCGCCCATGATTTACAAGATGCCTTTCCTGATGGTGTCTTCTTTATTTCTCTTGCAGCGATCAGCGACTCGACCCTTATTATTCCCACGATCGCACAGACACTCGGCGTTACCGAATCTCCCACCCGCTTGTTGCTTGACACCCTCAAGGATTTTCTGCGCAAAAAACAAATGCTGCTATTGCTCGACAATTTCGAGCAGATCGTATCTGCCGCTCCGTTATTGACAGAGTTGTTGAACGTCTGCGCCGGGTTGCGGATACTGGTCACAAGCCGTGAAGCCTTGCGTTTGCGAGGCGAGCATGAGTTTCCTCTAGCACCACTTGAATTAGATGATCACACAATTAGCTCTGAGGATCGATCCGCCAACACTTTGATGCAATTTCCTGCTATTGCGCTATTCATGCAACGCGTGCAAACAGTCCAACCCGATTTCGTTCTAACTGAAAAGAACGCCTCAGCTGTAACTGAGATCTGTACGCACCTGGATGGATTACCTTTGGCCATCGAACTAGCAGCTGCACACATCAAATTACTCCCGCCAAAAGCGATGTTGGAAAAACTGCAAGAGTTTCCTCTGCAATTGCTCACAAGCGGTGCACGTGATCTGCCCGCTCGTCAACAAACCTTACGCAGTGCCATTCAATGGAGCTACGACCTGCTGGATGATGAAGAAAAGGATACGTTTCGTTGGCTGGCTGTCTTTGTAGGCGGATGTACACTGGAAGCAGTTCAGTCTGTAATCGGGGCTCCGGCATCGCTGGATATGCTCGAATCTCTGGTGGACAAGAGCCTCGTGCGTCAAACTGGAATGGATGGCCTGCCACGTTTGACCATGCTGGAAACCATCCGCGAGTTTGGGTTGGAGGAGTTGACATCCACGCATGAACTGGAAGCCGCGCGCCGTGCTCATGCCAAATATTACCTGTCCTTTGCAGAAGATGCCGAGCAACAGTTGACGGGGACCGACCAAAAGACTTGGATTAAACGACTGGATCATGAGCAGGATAATTTGCGCTCCGCGCTTCACTGGGCGATTGAACATCAAGAGGGTGAATTGGCTCAGCGCATGGCTGGCGCCTTACAGATATTCTGGCTTACCCGCGGTTACTGGAGCGAGGGACGTCGTTGGCTGGAAGGATCCTTGGCAATGGACTCGGGTGGAGCGCTGGCACCTGCTGTCCGTGCCAAGACGCTGTATGGGGCAGGTGCCCTGTCTCGCTTTCAGGGCGACTTTGCCCGGGCGCGGATGTTATTAGAACAAAGCCTGACGTTGTATCGTGCCCTCGCCGATAAAACCGGGGTGCTCATAGCGCTTGTGGAATTGAGCCGCATCACTGCCTTTCAAGAGGATCAAACGGCAAAGCAGCTCTTTCTAACAGAAGCCGCCTCCCTGCTTGAAACCTTGCCCGATACCGTCATGAAAGCGTACGCCTACACAGAGCTGGCTACTGTCATGTTGGATATTAATGTTAGCCCCATTCATTTTCCCCCCGAGGCGTCCCGCTACATGACTGAAAGCGTACGTATTAATCGTGCGTTAAACAACCCGGCTGGGTTGGCGTTGGCTCTCGCCCGTCAAGGCAGTAGCGCGTTATTCACAGGAGATTTCACTCTGATGGTCTCCCAATTGGACGAAGCAGAGCGCCTGGCACTGGAACTCGGCGATGAACGTATCCTGAGCCGCCTGGCAAGCTTGCACATGTTGCTTGATATGCAGAAAGGCGATTTGACCGCCGCGCGCCGCCGCCTGCAAGACACCTTCCAGCAGGCTGCCAACCGAGGTGACCATCAGTTGCCAATGTGGCTGCCAATGCTGGCTGTCGTTCTGCATGAGCAAGGTCAGGATGTGTGGTCGGCACGGATTTTTGGCCTGACAGATGCTTTGACCGGGACCTATCAAACGCGTGGCGAAGGGATTGCAGAAGTCTTCAGGCGATTCTTGGGTATCGGTGACATTCACGCCGAGTTACGCGCCACATTGGGTGATGAAGCCTTTGCCCGCGAGTTCGCGGCGGGCCATCAACTGACGCTGAAAGATATACTGGCGATTCCTCACCCACCAGAATCCACGCCTGCCCCTGCCGCTTCGGTTTCGGCCTCTAGCGCAGCCCTGACAACGCGCGAGATCGAGGTACTCCGCCTGCTCGCCCAGGATTTGAGCAACCCGCAAATCGCAGAGAAACTCGTCGTCAGCCGCCGCACAGTCGATGCCCATCTGCGCTCGATCTACGACAAGCTCGGTGTCAAATCCCGCGACGCCGCGATCCGTGTGGCAGGCGAGAAAAAACTGATTTAGCGGCGAACAACTTTCGGCTTGGTTTCGATACGGACCTTCGTCCTACTCAACCATTTCTGTTCGCGAACAGTTGCACTGCGAGCGGGATGCAGTCCAACTGCACCCAAACGATGCTGAAAATAGGCAAGCCAAATAGGCAAGCAGAATAGGTAAGTTACCGATGCGAGTTGGATGTTTGCGAAATATACTGTGTGAAATTAATTAGAGTAAAGGAGTTTAAAATGTCTAATTCAGATACGCAAGCACCAACGCCCGGTCAACGCATTCCCACATCGCCTGATTTCCCAATTAATCGGGAAAATCCGCGTGACGCGAAAATCACCTGGATGTCGAGTTCCTGCATACAAAACGCCTGTTCCGCAACTGATTTTTTCCGTGGTTAGCACTTTTATGGTCGGCGCCGGTGTCGGATTTGAGAAGGCAGGTTTGGATATGGAAATGCACCTGAACCGCATCAACACATACTTCTATATGGGCATGGTACCCAAAGCCCTACCGCCGGAAGCGGTAATGAAAGCCATGGGGTTTATCAACCGCGCCGCGCCGGGCATGTTCAAGATGATGATGGGCAAGGTGGGGGCTGGAATGTCAAAACAACAAGAGGCTGCCCTCAATCCCATCATCGAAAGATTCGATGCCTATTGGTACGATGAATTCCTGCCGGAGATCAAACAACACATCGCCTACTTCGAAAGTTGCGACTTGCGCGGCATGAGCCTCGACCAGTTACGCGGACATCTGTCCGAAACACTCAAGCGTGTGGAGCGTATGGCGGCCCTGCACGGGGTGATCATGCCGATGTTGTATGCCATGAGCCAGTTCGAGGAGTTGTATTGCGAGTTGTTCGAAGGTGCCAGCACACTGGACGCTTTGCGACTTACCCAGGGCTTTGACAACAAAACCATGGAAGGCGACCGCGCACTTTGGCGTTTGAGCCGTGCTGCCCGGTTGATACCAGAAGTAAGTGAGTTTCTATCCAAACATGCCGCGGGTGAGGTAATCCCTGCTCTGGAAAAATCAGCCGCGAGTCAGCCGTTCCTGGCTGACCTGCACAAATGGCTGGCTTATTATGGTCAACGTCTTAACTCTGTCTTTGCACTTGACCAGCCAAGTTGGATCGAAGATCCGACACCCGCCATCCAAAATTTGCAGGCGTATGTTGCGATGCCCGATCTGCGACCTGGAATGGAGCCAGCCGCATTGGTCGCTGAGCGTGAAAAAGCAATGGCTGAGGCGCGCACCAAACTCGCGGGTTATCCACAGCCCATTGTGACGCGCTTTGAAACTTTGTTGAAGGCGGCACAGGTTGCAACCATTGTTCATGAAGACCACAATTTCTGGATCGATCAGCGCCTGTTCTATCACGTCCGGCGGGTCATCTTGGAATTTGGAGGGCGTCTGGCACAAGCCGGAATGTTGGATGCGGTGAACGATGTGTTCTATCTGACCCCGGATGAACTGCAGAACAGTCGAGATATTCCGATGAAACAATTGATACAGGAGCGCAAAACAGAAATGGAGCACTTCAGCCACGTGACTCCGCCGCCGATGTTGGGCGCAGCGCCGGCCTTTGAAATGACTGACGGCGGTTCTATGGTCCGCGCAATGTTCAAGGGCGAAATGAGCCCAGCCAACACCAGCAACACTGAAACGAACAAGGTAACAGGGTTGCCTGGTTCAGCAGGGGTGGCGCGTGGCACCGCCAGGGTGATCCGCTCGCTGGCAGAAGCAGGCAAATTGCAGCCGGGGGACGTGCTGGTAGCCATCGCTACGGAACCGCCGTGGACACCGCTGTTCGCTACTGCCTCAGCCATTGTCACCGATAGCGGCGGGGTGCTGTCGCATAGCGCCGTTGTCGCCCGCGAGTATCGCATTCCCGCGGTGGTCGGCACCGGTAACGCAACCACGACCTTCGAAGATGGGCAACTGATCGAAGTGGATGGTGATGCTGGTACGGTGCGTGTGGTTGTTGAGGAACAAGTTCATGAACCTGCTCTGGCTGGGTGATCCAAAGTCATTCGATTTATCGCTGGTAGGTGGCAAGGCGGCCAATCTCAGCCGCCTTGCCCGCCTATATCACCGCGTACCGGATGGTTTCTCCCTGCCGGTGACAGTCATGGACGAGGTACATCCGTTGGATCTCCGTAATGAAATCACCGCCGCCATCTCGGACCTGATGGCTTGTCACAGCCTCCCAGATTTTATCGCCGCTGTACGTTCTTCCGCTGTGGATGAAGATGGAGCAACCGCCTCGTTCGCGGGGCAACACGAAACCTATCTCAACATCGTCGGTGCGGATGCCATCATCCAGGCAGTGACACGCTGTTGGGAGTCCGCTCACTCGGAACGTGCTTTGGAGTATCGTCGCCAGCAGGGGCTGTCAGTGGAATGTCCACAAATCGCTGTATTCGTGCAGCAATTGGTTGCCGCGGATGTTGCCGCAGTCGTGTTCAGCGCTAATCCAGTCACCGGGTGTCGTGATGAAATCATGATCAACGCCAGTTGGGGATTGGGCGAGAGCATTGTCGGCGGGACGGTCACGCCAGATACGTTTATCGTGCGCAAGTCGGATTCGGAAATTATGCAGCGTACGGTTGCAGATAAACAACACATGACAATTTCTGCACCATATGGCACGCATGAAGTGGAGGTGCCTCGCTTCCTGCGCACCGAGACATGTCTAACTGACGAGCAGATTGTCGAGATGGCAAAACTTGCACTGACATTGGAAGCCACGATGGAAAACCCGGTTGATGTCGAATGCGCTTATGCAGGTGGTGAGTTGTATCTGTTGCAATGCCGCCCGATAACCACTCTTAAGTGAAAGAGATGCAAGCTTTGTCAAGATATAAAACTTTCCGACGTTTTTGAAACGCCGGGGAGTTCCATATTTATGCAACCGCTAAACGCGGTCTAAACTTATACCCATATACATGATATATACCGCGCCGGATGTATCGTTTTGACTGTGTAACAAGTAAGCTATTTGAGAAGATTAAGCAAACTCTCTCTTGTTAGTATTTCAAGATCGTCTGGTGAGGCGATAAACGGGCGGACATCATCTATTGCCTGTTCCCAAGGTGTGGATTTCGATTTTCTTTCTCACTACTTTACGCCAGTTTTGTAACGATAAAGTTTCTCCAGACCAACTGGTTTGTTTCAGCGCATTGTTGAGCAAGTCCAAATTGGGAACAGGCCATTCCTTGTCGCTTAAATACCACATCATGTCGTACAGGTCACGCCCTTTGAAATAAGGTCTCTGCAAAATTGCATGGAGTTTGCCAGCCAGCAGGGATGACTGATCGTGATGCTGTAGATTAAGTAATACATGGCGGCGGATCAGCGAGGTTGCCAGTCTGGCTCCAGCAGGCGGGTCGGTGTCAACTTCGATTTTCACAGCCAGAATTTCATCCTGATGGGGCGACAGGCTCAACTCAAACAAAAGATTGGGAAAACGCACAAAGGCACTGTGGACCGTTTTTCCATCATTCACTTTGAGCGTGATGGTATATCCCTGCACCTCCAAATCTTTCCGAATGGATTGCAGATATGCACGGAAATCGTAAGTAGAAGGATTTCCTTCAAGCGCAAAATCCAGATCTTCGGAAAATCGTGGGAGCGAGAAAAGAAATCGCAGTGCCGTGCCACCATGAAAAGCAAGTGTGGTCATAGCGCCTGCTCGCTGCAAGCTTTGTAAGATCAGTGCCTGTAAATATTCCCGTGTCAGGTTGCGGGCCTCGTTTGGATTCTGAACTGGTCGAATCAATGCTGCCAGATATTCCTTCACAGTAACTCCTTATATTCAGCTTCTTCCTGTAATGCCAATGATGCAACTTGACTGGCAACTCGTTTCCACTTGGGTTTATCTGCGCGCTCTGCAAATTCCTGTAACCGATTTAAAATCCAGCCTTTCCAGATTTTGTAGCCGGAGCTGTGTAAGATATTCTTTCGAATCTGAATTCGGTGTCAAGTGTGCGAGATCGAGAATCGCTTTTTCAGGTTGGGCAATGAAAGCAAACTGTCCTTTGGCAACTTCAATCGACTGATAGCCAAAGAATAAGTGAAGAGCAAGATGCTGAAAGACAAACCCACCGTCCCATTGCGAAGGACGCGATAATGTCACACTGAAAGTGCGGGGCACATATTCAGGGATCAAGCCATAATGTGCTAGGGCTGATGTCCCGCTGACATATGAGCCAGTAATCAGTGAGTTGGCAGTTAAAAATGGATGTGGCACGGCTTTACTGTAAGGAGGCGCGAAAGCATAAAGTCCGCGACGCAGTTGACGAATTTTGCCCGCACGCGTCCAACGCGAGAGTTGGCGACGGACATCGTTGGGATCCACATTCCCAACAAGTAGTAAGCCTGTTTCAAAAATAGGTTGGTCTCCCACTAAGGAAAGGAAATCATCAAATTTCATGCAATTATTATGCCATAAATGGCAAATTGATGCAATGATAATTGCAGGTTAGACGATTTCAACCCAACGCCTCCTTATGGATCTCGACTTGATTCTCCAACCTTTCCGCCAACATACTATTCTATTACGACTCCTCGCTTATATCTTTAAATGCTATTTGAATCGCTTTTCGGCTGACTGCCTGATACGCGGCAGATAACATGCTTTGCAGCCCAGACTTAGGGACAAAATTCGCCTCACCCAGTCGTTTGAGTAACGGCATTTCAATAATGGGCGGACGAATCGACACGGCGAATCCCTCCAGCGGCGCGCGCAAATCCCAGAAGTTTTCGATCTGTTCTTCGAGCGGAATGACTACTTCCGTTTCTTCCACTTCATCTTCGATTTCATCGCTTCCCGCGCGACGTTTGCGGAGTTCCAGCATGACTTGTTCCTGCGTCCGCCCGCGCAGGCGGAAAATCAGGAATGGGTCTTCATCGAATCGTTCGCCCAAAATGTAATGCGCCGCGGCAATGTGTTTGCACGGATTGGAATAGTCGGGACAGGAGCAATCCGTTTGCAAATCCCTGTGGTTGGACGGAAACAAACTGACCTTTGCCCGTTCGAACGCCTGCTCGATGTCCTGCGGCATTTCACCCGCCAGCAGTTGAGCGGTGAAGATGGCTTGCTCCGCCAGCACGTCAATAACCTTGTCCCATTCCGCGTCGGTCAAGTGATTCATCTTAATAATGATCTTGTACGGCGTCCGCATCGAACCCTGCACACGCGCCGCAATCCCGTCTTTGGTCTCGTCAATCGAAAGCACCTGACCTTGGCGCGCGTAACTTCGTCCGCGTGAGAGACGACCTGAATCTACCAGCCGTTCCAGCGCGGCAATCCATCTCTGTGCCCACCAATTCTTTGCAAATGATCCGTGCTTGCTCTGGGCTTTGATTCCATCTTTGGTCTTGATGGCTTTGGTCGGTTTGAAGTAGAAATAGGACATCACTGCCTCCTCAACGTGACCACACGGCGCAATTCATCCGTGCTCATTTCTGTGAGCC
>CAWAGT010000013.1:0-41545 GCA_963781625.1 uncultured Chloroflexia bacterium
TCGGTCCTGACCAAAGCGGTATCTGGGGCTGGCAGTGCCTTCCGATTGACTTTTCTATTCGGCGTCATTGGAAATTCTTCCAAGAGTACAAACGCCGATGGAACCATGTAATCTGGCAATTTGGTTTTGACAAACTGACGCAGTTCTCCCGTGTCCAGTTGAGTCTCTGCCCTGGGAATTAGATAAGCAACCAGTCTTTTGTCATTCGGTATATCTTCTCTCACGATCACTACCGCTTGAAGAATATCAGGGTGGTGATTGAGCACAGATTCGATTTCTCCCAGCTCGATACGATAGCCACGTACCTTTACCTGAAAATCGACGCGTCCCAAAAAGTCGATTTGTCCATCCGTTAGGAAGCGTGCCTGATCCCCGGTTTTGTACATGGTTGCGCCGTCCCTGACCGAGAATGGATCTGGAATAAATTTTTCGGCAGTGAGTTCTGGCTGCTTCAAATATCCGCGCGTGACGCCATCGCCTCCTATATACAATTCACCCACTACTCCTACCGGAACCGGTTCGAGATTCTTATCCAGAATATAAGTTTGGGTATTGGCAATTGGAAGACCAACTGTGATCATGCCGGTATCAGGGGTAATTTCACAAATGGTGGACCAGACAGTTGTTTCCGTAGGACCGTACATGTTCCAAACACAGCCCACATGTTGTGTTAACCACTTTGCCAAATCTTTTGGCATTGCTTCCCCACCGCATAATACCTTTAGCTGTTTATCTCCCTGCCAGCCTGCAGCGATCAGCATTTGCCAGGTGGCGGGAGTGGCCTGCATCACCGTTATATCGTTCGTTTCCACTTGTTGCATCAGTGCCATACCATCATAGATAGCTTCCCCTGGTACGACCACCACACAGGCACCCGTGGAAAGAGGTAAAAAGACTTCCAGAACGGAAATATCAAAGGATAATGTGGTTACAGACAGCAGTCTGTCATTGGCAGTCAGGCCCGGTTCCTGCCCTCATCGAAGTCAGAAAGTTAACCACAGCCCGATGTGGAATTTGAACCCCTTTTGGTTTGCCGGTCGATCCGGATGTGAAAATGATGTACGCCAGATTCTCAGGCTGATTGATGTTTGACAGGTTCTCCGTCGAATACTGCGAAAGGATCTGCCTGTCGGTATCCAGGCGGACAAATACGCGCTGATCGTCTCTCACGGAACTGGGACGGAACCGTTCCTGCGTTACGATGAAGCGCGTTTCTGAGTGTTCCAGCATATACTCGAGTCTATCCTGTGGAAAAAGCGGATCGAGCGGAATATAAGATGCCTCCCGCCTTGAGAATACCCAATAGTCCAATGACCATTTCTGCGGAGCGTTCCATGGATATGCCAACTGGCGTTTCCGCACTGACGCCAAGTTTTCTCAGATAATGGGCCAGTTGATTGGCCTGGGAGTTCAATTCCTGATAGGTTAGTTGCTGATGGTTGAATACCACCGCGACAGCGTTCGGCGTTTTTTGAGCTTGCGCCTCCACCAATTGATGGATACAGAGTTCCCGTGCATAGTCAAGTTGTGTGTTGTTCCAGGTGACCAGTTGTTGTTCTCGTTCCGCCCGGGTCAGCATGGGTAAATCCAATAATCGTTGGTCTGGATCCGCCAGTGCATTTTTGATGAGTACCTCCAGGTGCCCCAACATTCTCAGGGTTGTTTCTCTTCTAAATAGATCTGTGTTGTAGGCTATTCTCACGCGAGGGAAGAAGTCAGTGCTGACGGACAAAGCCAAATCGAATTGCGCAGTGCGTCTTTCAACCTTTAACGGAAGTAGAGATAGATTCTTGTGAAATTGCGGGAGCGTCTGGGGAGCATTTAGTACGTTGAACAGAACCTGTACCAAAGGCGAGTGACTCATATCTCGTTCAGGCTGAAGTTCTTCCACCAGTTTTTCAAAGGGAAAGTCCTGGTGATTAAACGCATCCAATGAAAGTTCCCTGACATAGTGAAGAAATTCCTTGAATGTAGGATTATCTGTGAATTGGGTGCGGAGGACGACCGTGTTTACAAACGTTCCAATCAAATTCTCTGTTTCAAACCAGTTCCGATTGGCTATGGGGGCACCTACCGCGATATCTTGTTGGCCGGTATAGCGCAAAAGCAAAATTTTGAAGATGGCCAGGTAGAACATAAAAGGTGTGATCTGTTCCTGGCGGCACAGGCTTCTAATGGCTGCGATGATGGAAGCAGGAATGGGAATTTCTTCAAACGTTCCATGGTAGGTTTGTATGGCTGGTCGCGGAAAATCGGTTGGCAAATCAAGCACGGAAATGCCATCGAGCTGCTTTTTCCAGAAGGCTAGTTTTGCCTGTAATACATCATCTTTTAGCCAATCTCTTTGCCATAGACTGTAGTCCGCGTACTGTAATGATAAATCGGCCAGCGGTATCGGCGAGTTGGTGCATAAGGCATTATAGATGGCAACCAGTTCACGGGAAAAAACACCACCAGACCATTGATCGGATGCAATATGATGCACGGACGTGAACAATACATGATCATCCGGGCTAAGGCGGATGAGAAAGGCTCGCATGACGGGTCCGTTGACCAGATCGAAGGGTTCTTGTGCCGCCGCGGCAATGATCCGTTTTACCTCGCTGTTTTTTTCAACCTCGCCCAGAGAACTTAAATCTCTAATGGGCATAGAAATTGGTTTGGACGGTGCAATGATCTGCCGCGGTTCCCCATCCACAATGTCAAATGTTGTCCGCAGGATCTCGTGTCGATCAATGATGATGTTGAAAGCCTGCTCCAGGATTTTGGTATCCAACTCTCCCTCGAAACGTGCACTGTTGGAGATATTGTACGCGGCGCTGTCAGGTGCAAGCTGATGTATAAACCACATTCGTTCCTGGGAAAAAGAGAGCCGGGAAGGTCCAGAACGCGCATAAGGCCTTAAGGGGGGAACCTCCAATGTCTGATCGCGTTGCAATGATTCTACCTCTGTTGCCAATGCCTCGATCGTGGGAAACTCGAATAGAAGACGGACAGGCAAATCGGTCCGAATGAGCCGCCGGATGCGTGATACGATCTGAGTTGCAAGGAGGGAATGTCCGCCCAGATCAAAGAAGTTGTCCTGGATACCAACTTGTTCAAGCCGTAACACATCCGCCCAAATTCCTGCAAGCAGCTCTTGGAGTTGTGTTTGCGGTGCTACAAATGTTGTTTCCAGCCCGGTCTGCAGGTTAGCTTCGGGCAAAGCTTTGCGGTCAAGTTTGCCATTGGGCGTGGTGGGAATGACATCCAGCAGAACAAAGCTGGCAGGTATCATGTAAGACGGCAAGTTTTGCTGGAGGAATCCTTTTAATTCATGCGTTTTAGGAAATTCCAGAGCATTTGGCACAATGTAGGCAATCAGTCGTTTGTCTTGATTCGAAGCCTCCTGCACGACTACCGCGGATTGTTTTACCGCAGGGTGATGCTGGAGGGCCGTCTCGATCTCACTAAGTTCGATGCGAATGCCGCGTATTTTTACCTGACCGTCGATACGACCCAAAATATCAAGCTTACCATCAGGCCGAAAGCAACCCTGGTCACCTGTATGGTAAACCTTATCTTCATCATCATCACGGAATGGATCTTTAATAAACTTGGTATCGTTTTCTTGCGGAGCATTGATGTAGCCGAGCGTCCGGAATGGGGTTCGTATGACGATTTCGCCGGGTTCTCCGATTCCGCAGAGTTGTCCGTGGGCGTTGATCACCAAAGCCTGCGTCTGGGGTAGGGATTGGCCAACAGGCTGGACGCCGGGTAGAACGGTCTCTGGTACCTGGTAGAAGCACTTTGCCAGCGTGGTTTCTGTAGGCCCATAAAGATTCACAATCCGCGCCCTGGGACAGGTTTCCCGCCAGCGATGTACAAATGAATCCTTAACCTGCTCCCCGGCAAAGAACACCCAGCGTAAATCAGGCAGGGCAGCACGCACGACCAGAGAATTTAACCAGGATTGAGCCAGCGTTGGCACTGTGTGGATAATGGTGATATTTGTCTTTTTCAGCCACTTCCACGTTTCATCGGCATCCAATTGGATATTATCCTCGGGCAAACATAGTGTGGCACCGCTGACCAGCGCGAGGAAAACATCTCTCAAAACCACGTCAAAGGAAAGCGCTGTAAGTTGTGCAGCCCGGTCTTCTGGCTGGATATCAAAGTTGTTTCGCTGCCAGTTGAGGAAATGGCTTAATCCCTTATGTGTGCCCTTTACCCCCTTGGGAACACCTGTTGTTCCAGATGTGAAAAAGATATAAGCCGGATCATCACCTGAGAGTTGGGGAAACGCGTCCGGGAAATTTTTGTCCGGGAAAAGAACGGTTGAGGCTTCTTCCAGGATCAATACATGTTCAGCGGTGAGTTTGCTGGCCCAGGTAAGTTCTGTCGCCTTCTCAGTTCCAATGTGTATCAATGCTGTTGCTTCGGCCTCCTGGAGCATCAGTTCCTTTCTTTGCGCTGGAAGGTTATCATCAATGCAAAGGAGGACGCCGCCACTGATGAAAACAGCCAGCATGCTGGCGATAAGATTGAAGCTCCGCGAGCCGCCTACGGCAACCACATCACCGGGTTTCAGACCATTGTCAATCAGTTGACGTGCCAGCAAGGATGCCTGTTCATGTAACTCCTGGTAGGTCCAGACTTGAGTATTTTTCTCAATCGCAACCTTCCCTGGTGTTTGTTTGGCCCAAGTTGTGATTAATTCAGGTAACAGAAGCTGCTTTGGTTCAGCAAGAACAATTGTCGGATCGGGTAGAACGGGGCGTGATGCAGGTGTCAGCAAAGAATAGCCATCGATTGATTTGTTCGGAGCCTCTACAATCTGTTGTAGTAACCATTCCATTTGCCGAACCATCTCGGCCATGCGTGCCTGGCTGAACAAGTCGGCATTGTAGATGAGGATCAGTTGTAGCCGTTGATTTTGTTCTCTTACGTAGAGCGTAAAATCAAACTTTGCTTCCACATCAGGGCGGGAAATAAGCTCACCAGTGAGACCAGGAAGTTCCACAGTCTCCTCATTCTGGAGGAGCATATTGAAGAAGATTTGAAAGATTGGCGTGCGGCTTAGGTCACGGTCAGGGTGCAACTCTTCCACTAATTTTTCAAAAGGAATATCCTGATTGGCATAAGCCTCCAGGGCACCTTCGTGGACACGTTTGATCAGTTCACGGAAATTGGGGCCATCTTCCAAGTTGGTGCGCATGACCAATGTGTTAATAAAAAAACCGATCAGGTTTTCCAACTCTGCGCGATTGCGACCCGCGATGGGTGAACCGATTACGATGTCAGCCTGGCCCGTATAGCGATAGAGCAATACATTGAAGGCCGCCAGTAATACCATGAAAAGGGTGGCACCTTCCTCGTAGCTGAGTTTTTTTAGTTTTTCGCTCAGGGCTTGTGATAGGGCCAGAGACTCCTTTGCTCCGTTAAAAGTTTAAATCTTTGGGCGGGCATGATCAGTAGGCAGATTTAGAACAGGTAATGGAGCAGCCAGTTGCTTTTTCCAGTAGGCCAGTTGTCTTTCCAGGACCTCACCTTTCAACCATTGATGCTGCCATTGTGCAAAATCCGTATACTGAATGGGAAGTGAGGGAAGCGGATTGGGTTGGCCATTTACAAAAGCGCTATAGAGAGTAGCGAATTCACGAGAGAAGACTGAGACGGATAGACCATCCGAAACGATGTGGTGCATCGTCAACAAAAAGATGTATTCTTCTGCGTTTAGTCTTATCAGAGTCGTTCGCACGAGTAGTTCTTTACTCAAGTCAAACGGTCGCTTTGCTTCTTCATCGGTTAGACGACTAACTTCTCTTGTGTGTTCTTCTGCTGGCAACTCGCTCAAGTCAATGATTTTCAAGGGTAAGGATTGGCGCGATGCAACGATTTGCGTCGGTTGATCATCCACAGTCACAAAATTTGCACGCAATACATCATGGCGTGCCAGGATTTCATTCAAGGTTTGTTCCAGGCTTGCCAGGTTGAGTTTTCCCTTTAGCCGGATGGCACCGGACATATTGTAGGCATAATTGCCAGGCGAGAGTTGTTCCAGAAGCCATAACCGTTCCTGGGCAAACGAAAGCGGCAAAGGACCCTCTTTTGCATATACCGGGATTGATGAGACGGTTTGGTCTTCCGGCTTGGCATTTCTCAGAAAGAGGATGATCTCTTCTTTACGGTCTGCGATCTGCTCTTTCAATGTCGCGGATATTACCCCTTTGGGAGCATGAAGGCGCAGACGTTCTCCGTCTACTCGTAACTCTACTCCTAATTCATGAAGCTTGGCTAAAAATTCAATGGTACTAGTCATAATTCTATTTCCTCACCATTATCAATGGATCGGCTTGATGCAGTGGATTGGCCCTGCGTTGCCCATGTAACTGTATCAACAACTTTGGCCAATTGAGCGATGGTAGGGGCCACAAAGAAATCACGGATGGATAAATTGAATTGAAAGTTCTTGCGGATTCGTGAGACTACCTGGGTAGCCAGGATCGAATGACCGCCCAGCTCGAAAAAGTTGTCATGGATCCCGACACGTTTCAATTTCAGAACCTCGGCCCAGATAGCTGCGAGCACTTTTTCGGTTTCATTGCGTGGAGGCACAAAGGTTGTATCCAGATTGGGATCACCATCAGGCACGGGCAAAGCTGTGCGATCGAGTTTGCCATTGGGAGTGAGCGGAATTTCGTCGATGGGAATGAACGATGCAGGAATCATAAAATCAGGCAGGTACTGCTTGACGAAAATGCGTAACTCGCTGAAATTGAAGGGAGTGAGGTGGCCGAGTCACTACATAAGCCGCGAGACGTTTATCGCCCGGCTCCGGCTCCCAAACTCTGACCACGGCCTGTTTCACTTGCGGATGCCGGTTCAAAGCTGATTCGATTTCTCCCAACTCAATACGAATTCCGCGAATCTTGACCTGACCATCCATTCTTCCCATAATGTTCAACTGGCCATCTGGTCGATAACGTCCCTGGTCGCCTGTGTAATAAACTGTATCTTGTTCATCCTCACGGAAGGGATTCCTGGCAAACTTTTTGAGATTTTCTTGCGTGGCATTGATGTACCCAAGGGTACGAAAGGGGGTGCGCAAAACAATTTCACCCGGTTCTGCGACACCACATAACTGACCGTTTCTGTTCAGCACCAACGCCTGGGTTTGTGGTAAAGGGGAGCCAATGGGTTGGACGCCTGGGGAAGGAACCTCTGGAACCTTGTAGAAGCATTTCGCCATGGTGGTTTCAGTTGGGCCATACAAATTGACGAGATCGCCATGCGAAAAGCTGGCTCGCCATTGATGAACGAGCGTGTCCTGCAAAGGTTCCCCGGCGAAGAAGATCCAACGTAGGTCAGGGAGGGTGATTCCTGCGGGAATGTTCGCCAGCCAGGTTTTAGCAAGAGTAGGCACCGTGTGGATAATGGAAATGCCGGTCTCTTGTAACCACCTTAATGTCTTTTCAGCATCCAGTTGGATGTTGTCTTGTGGAAGGCACAGGGTGGCACCGCTTACCAGAGCCAGGAAGACATCTCTCAGCACCACATCAAAAGAGAGCGCGGTGAGTTGGGCAGCGCGGTCGGATGGCTGAATACTGAAGGCAGCTCGTTGCCATGAAAGGAAATGGCTCAAGCCTTTGTGGGTACCTTCCACCCCTTTCGGTATGCCAGTTGTGCCAGAAGTAAAAAAGATATACGCCGGGTCACCACTGGATATTTGAGGAATAATGATGGAAGATAAGTCCGCGGTAACTTCTTCAGCCAGCAAATCTTCAGCCTCTGCCTCCAAAAACAGGATATTCTCCTGATCAGCCCATGTGAAGGTTTCCGGCTTTCTGTCTCCGATGAAGATCAAGGCTTTTGCAGATGCCTCCCGCAGCATCAGCTGTTTTCTTTGATCTGGCAATGTTGGATCGATAGACAGTAGAACACCGCCGCTGAGGAGCACCGCGATCATACTGGCGACCAGTGGAAAACTGCGTGATCCACACACCGCCACCACCTCACCGGGGTTCAATCCCTGGCAAATCAGCAGCTGTGCCAGCCTCTCTGCTTGTTCACCCAGCTTTGCATAGGTCCAATGTCGTCCATGTTGCGTAAGAGCGATCTGGTGGGGTGTTTGTTTGGCCCATTCCCTGATCATTTGAGGCAGCAAGACCTGCTCTGGTTCGGCAAGAGAGATCTTTGGATCAGGAAGAATTTGTCCGCGCTGGAGTGGTTACCAGTGAGTATTGATCTAAAGAATAGTCCGGCGATTCCGTTATTTGTGCTAAAAGTCCCTCTAATTGCCGGCCCATCTCCACCATTCGCTCCTGGCTAAATAGGTCGGCGTTATAGCTCAACTTTAAGCTTCAGAGTGTTGCCCCAGTTTTGCACGTAAAGGGTTAAGTCAAAAAGCGAGCCAACCTCAGGAGGCGGAGGTGATTCAACTGCAATGTCTGGAAATTCCAGCTTTAATCCCTTCCTGAAGTCGAGCAAGTTAAAGAAAACCTGAAATAAGGGTGTGCGACTTGGGTCGCGTTCGACGCGTAATTCAGTCAGCAGATTCTCAAATGGAATTTCCTGGTGTGCGAACGCGTCCAGCACTGTCCGGCGTACGCGCTTCAATAGTTCACGGAAACTAATGCCGCCGGAAAGATCCGTGCGCAAGGCAAGATTGTTTATGAGAACGCCGATCAATTTCTCCGCGTCTGTACGAACTCTTCGCGCAATTGGAGTACCAACAATGATATCTTCCTGCGCCGTGTAGCGGGCCAGCAGCACGTAGAATACCGACAACATCGTTACGAACAACGTAACGCCTTCTTGCCGGCTAAAGGCCTGGAGTTTCTGAGTTAATGAAGGCGAAGTCTCAAGCAATACCATTCCGGGACTGAAACTCTGAATATCCGGCCGCGGCTTGTCAAGAGGCATTTCCAGCACTGGCGGGTTGTTGCCTAATTGTTTTTTCCAATAATTGATATGTTCTTCGGGAAACCCCTCCTTCAACTGGTTTGCTTCCCAGGTTGCAAGGTCAATATATTGGAAGGGCAGAGGCGGGAGGACAGCCTCTGCCTGTTTGCATATGGCTGTGTAGAAAGAGGTCAGTTCCGTAGCAAATATCGTAAGCGACCATCCATCGAATATAGTGTGATGAATGACGAACTGGAACAGGTGATCGTCCTCGGTAAGGCGAAATAAGTTTGCTCGAACCAGCACTTCATGAGACAGATCGAAAGAATGCTTTGCTTCGTGTTCTGCAAGTTCTTCCGCTTTGTCAAGGCGCAGGGACACAGGCATATCTGTCAGATCTGTCACGGATAAGGGCAGAGTATGCTCCGCTGTCAGAAATTGGACTGGCTCGCCATCCAGGGTGGTGAAGTTAGCGCGTAGAATTTCCTGCCTCTCCATGATCTTTACAAGGCTCTGTTCGAGCGCGTTAATGTTTAGTTTTCCTCTAAATCGAAGGAGGAGCGATATATTGTAAACAGGGTTGCCGGGGTCAAGTTGATCAAGAAGCCATAGGCGTCTTTGGGCGGAGGATAGCGGAAAGTATTTCTGACCACGGTCCACGATCGGGATTGGACTTTGTTCCGCGTGTGAAATGATCCCCGGCAGAATTGCTTCCTTGTTTCCCTGAGATGCCCTCTCATTGAGAAGTTTTTCCAGAAGTTGCCGCTTCTCCTCGGCGGAAAGTTCATTGGGGGATGTGGGTCGCGGACTCATGAATCCTCTTTTTTGGTTAGCAGGCTATTCAACAGGGAATCGATTTCATCTTCTGAAAGTTGATCCATATTTGCAAGGAGCTTCTTCGCCGTTTCAGCATCGACCATATCATCGGGCCCTTCCTTGATTTCATTCTCTGTGCCATTGCCAAAGTCATGATCCAACTTTTTCGCGAGATCCATGACAGTGGCTTCTTCAAGCAAATAGGTGACAGGAATGTTGATGCCCAGGTCGCCCTCAATTTTATTCTTTAGTTCGACGGCCATCAACGAATCCATGCCAAGATCGGTCAACACCCTAAGGGGATTGATCTGGTGGGAAGAATCAAGGCCGAGAATTTGAATAATCTGGTGCTCGGTATATTCCTGGAGAGCATCTCCTCGTTCACTCGATGACAGGGTTTTTAATTTCTGAAGTATCAGTTCTGTTGGTGATGTACTGGAAGCTTTTGCCTTCATTTTAACAATGTGCCGTAACAAAGGCTGAATTGGCCTTCCGTAGTTGTGCTGGCCATACCTGTTCCAATCGATCGATAAAACGGCTGTTTGAACGGGCGCTTGAACGAGGAGTTGTTCCAATACTTTCATACCGTCTGCAGGCTTGATCGAATCCGTGTCATACGATACGCGGGGCTGCGTGCCTTGAGCATCTAAACCTGCTGCCATACCAACTTCCGCCCACGCACCCCAATCGATGCTCATGGCCGGCAAGCCTTGTTCCCTGCGATAATGGGCCAACCCATCGAGGAAGGAATTGGCGGTAACGTAGTTCCCCTGTCCGGCCACACCAAGTATCGACGCAGCGCTCGAAAAAAGGACAAAGAAATCAAGCGGCATTTTTTGCGTAAGCGTGTGTAAATGCCATGCGCCAAACACTTTGGGGTTCATTACGCGCGCGAAGCGTGACAGGGTTTGCTGGCTTAATATGCCGTCGTCCAGCACGCCAGCCTCATGGAACACACCGCGCAACGATGGCATCTCCTGTTCGATCTTTTGGATGACTCGCTCAACATCCTCTCTACTCGACACATCACCCTGGACTGTGATGATATCCGTTTCGGATGTTCTTAGTTCGGCCAGGATTTTGCTTGTTTGCTCAGTTGGCTTGCTGCAACTCATCAAGACCAGATGAGCGGCTCCATGTTCGACCAACCAGCGGGCCGTTACTAACCCCAGGCCTCCCAGGCCGCCGGTGATGAGGTACGTGCCATCTTTACGGATTAATGCGGCCTCATCTCTCTGTGTAACGCCAGCTTCCGCAGGCTTCTTGCTTTGGGATCTTTCAAGCCTCGCGACATACCGTTCATTACCGCGCAATGCCACCTGGTCCTCATCATCCTGCCCTAAAATCTCTTCGAGCAAGTGATTTTTACTGTCGGGTGAAATATCCACACAGACGCAATTCCAATTTGGATATTCAAGCCTGATGGTCCGTGCTAATCCCCAGACACTTCCCTGAACGAGCCTCTGTAAATCATCCTCTGGTTTGATCGCATGCGCTCCCTGAGTCACCACCCAGACACCAGCGGGCGAAACGGATTTTTCCATCAACGCTTGGATCAGATGTAAGATACTTCCATAGGTTTGGTTTTGCGCCTCGTGCAGAAGAGCATCTGTTTTTTGACCCGAGCCATCAAAAATGTTTTCCAAACTCCATAGATGGATAATGCCAGGACGCGTTCCGTTAAGGAACTTTTCCAGATCTGACAAAAATTGCTGGAAGTGCTCGGGACGGGTCGGACTTAACTGCCAGTTGGTCCCGTCAATCTGCCGATACTTGTCTCCCGGCTTGATCAGCATTGCTTCAACTCCGAGAGCTTTCAACTTATCCCCCAGTTGCTCGCCAAGACCGCTTTGATCTGCAAAGATCAGCCATTTATCAACCTTTACTGATCCGCCTGTTGCTGGTTTGGGCGATAACTGCCAATTGAGTTCATATAACCAGTCTTCAATTTTCCTCTGCGGCGTAGGGCGGATGGCCTCACGGCTGGTGCGCCTGATCTGTAAGCCGGCCACTTCAGCAATCAATGTGCCATCCTCGTTGAAGAGTTTGATATTGCCATCGAGTGAATCTTTCAATGCGCCCTTGTCATTGGTGAGCGCTGATGAAAATGAAAAATGAACCCAAACTTGAGACTGGCCGGCCTGATAAACCTTCAACGCCTGCAGGCCAACTGGCAAATAAACCTTTTCATTCTCCTGCTGCACCGAAGATGGGGTTGCCGCTCCCAAGAGCTGGAAACATGCATCCAACAAAGCAGGATGCAATTGATAGTTCGCGCTTCCCGCTGCCTGATCAGGTGAAAGAGTAATCAGACCCAGTGCCTCATCGGTGCCGTGCCAGATTTGAGAAAGACCCTGGAAGGCAGGTCCATAATCAATACCCAAATCAGCCAGTTGTTGATAAAAGGTGGCAACGTTTACTGGCTCCTGGCAAACTCTTTTTAGCTGTTCGACATCAACCAGGTTGGTTTTTTCGTCCGGTGCCGAATTAAGAAGAATAACCCCTGAGGCGTGAGTCTTCCATGATTCTTCCGGTTGATTTGCGCCTTCCTCCAGACTGAATATCTCAAAGGCGGCCCTGTCTGCTTCCGCAGCTGAGACTGCGATTTGAACGGTCTTTTCGCCTTCATTGGGCAATACAAGTGCCTCACGAAAGGCAATATTTGCAAGGGAACATTGCTGACCGGCAAATGTTTGTTGTGCGGCAGCAAGAGCCATCTCGATATAGCCACTGGCCGGAAGGATGGCCGTTCCGTAAATGCGATGGTCATTTAAATATGAGGGGAAGTCAACGCTTAATTCCGTTTCGAAGATGGCCCCGGTTAACATTGGCGAACGGAGCTTGTGACTCAATAACGGGTGGAGCATTGATCGTTCCAGGTGCTTGGTTTTTCCGCCCGTCTTAAACCAGTAGCGTTGTCGTTGATATGGATAGGTGGGTAAGGGGATGCGGTTGTGAGAGTAACCCTGATGGAAGCCTTCCCAATCGACATGGTTACCATGGACGAATAGCATTCCCAGGCTTTCCAGCATTTGTGACCCTTCATCTTTGTTTTGACGCAGCGAAGCCAGCCAAACATTATTTTTGGTCGAAATGCAACGCTGACCCATGCCCAACAGTATCGGTTGAGGTCCGATTTCCAGAAATACTTCGTAACCTTGATCACGCAAGGTTTCCATCGCGGCTTGGAACTGTACGGGTTGGCGCACATGGGCCCGCCAGTAGGAAGGTGTATCAACCTGGCCGTTGGTGGCCAGCTTACCAGTCAGGTTTGAGATGAGAGGAATTTTCGGTTTTGAAAAAGTAATGGATGCGGTAGTCTGCTCAAAGGAGTCCAAAATTGATTCCATCAAAGGCGAGTGGAACGCATGGGAAACAGATAAACGCTTGGCTTTGATGCCATCTTTAGCCAAGCCATCCAAAATCGCCTGCACCGCGTGGGCACGACCAGAAATTACGATGTTCTCAGGACCGTTGATGGCGGCTATCGATACTTCACTCAAATATGTTGAAATTGCCTCGTCCACATGTTGTTTATCGGTGAAAATCGCTGCCATGGCTCCATCGTGGGGCAATGCCTGCATTAATCGTCCGCGCGCAGCAATAAGCTTTAAACCATCCTCGAGACTGAATACACCCGCCACGCAAGCCGCGACATACTCTCCCACACTGTGGCCCATGACCACTGACGGTGTAATACCCCATGAGCGCCAAAGCTTAGCCAACGCATATTCAAGCGCAAACAATGCCGGTTGAGTATACGCGGTTTCGTTGATGGGCGACGCTTCATCTGGATTGGGGAACAAAACAGACAATAGTGGTTGTTCAAGATATGATCTGAGTATTTCATCACAACCTTCCAATGCAGTTCGAAATACCGGCTGGGTCTCGTAAAGTTGCAAGCCCATCCCTGGATATTGCGATCCCTGCCCGGTAAATAGAAACGCAATTGGTGCGTCTGAGGCGAGCTGTGCCTGTGCTGAAATGACGCGATTGGTGTCACCATCGCTGGCGTAACTGTTCAAATTCTCGCGAATTTGTTCCACTGAGTTGCCGATTACCGCAAGTCGGTGCGTGAATAGGGTACGCCTGCTGTTCGCTGTGTACGTCACATCACTTAAGGATGTATTTGGATGAGTTTCGAAATAAGACGCGAAACGAGCAGCAAGCTCGGTCAATGCATTTTCATTGGTCGCAGAAAGGGTAAGGATATGCCGATGAGGAGCAACCTCCGCGGGTTGTGTTGAGGGCAGCGGTGCTTCCTCCAGCACAACGTGCGCGTTGGTGCCGCTTAACCCGAAAGAGTTTACCCCGGCGATGCGGGGCTTATCGCTCCGGGCCCAAACATGTTCTGCGCCCACGACTTTGATGGGAAGCGCCTCCCAATCGATCTTGGGGTTGGGAACGTGGAAATGTATTTGGGCAGGGATTTTTTCATTATGTAACGCAAGTACCACTTTAATAAGGCTGGCCATACCGGCTGCCGCTTCCAGGTGTCCTATGTTTGCCTTTACGGAACCGATCACCAGGGATTGATCTTTTGATCGGCCTTTTCCCAAAACAGCGGCCAGGGCGCGGACTTCAATGGGATCTCCCAACTGCGTTCCCGTCCCGTGTGTTTCGATGTATTCAACCTGGAGAGGATCGATGTTCCCGGCGTCTGCTAGGGCGGCATGAATGACTGCCTGCTGCGCCTGACTGTTTGGTACCGTGAGGCCGCTACTCCGACCATCGTGATTGACGGCGGAGCCTCTGACAACAGCTAGAATATTATCCTTGTCAGCCAGTGCATCTGATAAACGTTTTAGGACAACGACAGCACAGCCCTCGCCTCGGACGTAACCATCAGCTGATTCATCAAACACTTTGCACGATCCGTCCGGAGAGAGTGCCTGTACTTTCGACATGACGATGGTTCCTTCTGGAGCCAGAATCAAGTTCGTCCCGCCTACGAGCGCCAATTTGGTCTTCCCGCTCCTCAAGCTTTGACATGCCAGATGCACGGCAACTAATGAAGAAGAGCAGGCCGTATCCACCGTCAAGGCTGGACCACTTAGTCCAAGCACATACGATATACGTCCGGCCGCGAAACTTAGCGCTGCACCCGTGCCAATATAGGCGTCAATGTATGAAGGGTCATTGGTTTTATTTTGGATACTACCATAATCGCTTGAACTCATTGCGATAAATACACCAGTCTGGCTGCCTGCCAGTGTACCGGGTATGACCCCCGCAAATTCAAGCGCTTCCCAGCTTGTCTCGAGCAGCAGACGCTGCTGTGGGTCCAGGTTGATTGCTTCACGCGGGGATATGCCAAAGAAGTCAGGTTCAAATTGATCAACGTTGTCTATGAATCCGGATTTGCGCGCATACATCTTGCCGGATGCATTTGGATCGGGGTCATAGTAATCTTCTATGTTCCAGCGATCTGCAGGGACTTCCTTGATGGCATCCGATTCCGGCATTCAATACCTTCCAAAAGGTATCCGGGGTGTTGGCTCCGCCAGGGAAACGACAGCCCATGCCAATGATCGCGATAGGCTCCGTTTTAGCGCGTTCCACGGCGATTAGTTTGGCGCGCATATCCTTTAAGGCAAAAAGAGCGCGTTTCAACGCTGGAGTATTCTCAGATTCTTCAGCAGGGATCATCATATAAAAATCCTCATAAATTTCGCAATTTCCCTTAATGGGGAAAAACCATTGTTCGACCTGAATCTATGCCAGGGATGTTTCATCCTCGTTGAACGAATGGCAAAACTAATAGCCGGCATCCTTTAGCTCATTGAGCAAAGCATCTTCCAATTTGTCCTCGGAAATTTCCTCTATCTCAGCGGCCAGGGCTTGTTTCTGTTTCTCGATCTCTTGTGCAGATTCTGCCCGTGTGGCGGGAACGGTGATTGCAAGGACCTCCGAGGCTAGATAATTTGTGAGGGCCTCGAGTGTTGGATATTCAAATGTCAAAGTGGGGGGCAGGGAGCGCTCGAGGTCTTTTTGAAGGCGGTTGCTTAATTCGACAGCCATTAACGAATCCAGTCCAATGTCTGTGAATCCCTGACGTAGGTTGAAAGAGTGGGATGCATCCAATCCCAACACCTTGTTCACATCGCCCTGCACATATTGGATCAGGAATTTGAACTGGTCTTCCGGTGCTGTTTTCTTGAGTTGTTCAAGGAATGAGACGGGATTTTCAGAATGCCCCGCTTTCGCTTCCGGCGTATTGCCTTTCGCCAGCAGGCGGAAGATGGGACGTACTTCAGCATCATCCTGATGCCGATCGAACTTCGTCCAGTTGATCGGAAGAACGCCCACCTGGACAGATCCGCGTTCGAGCAAACGCGCCATCGCCCTCATTCCATCGACGGGCTTAATCGGAACTATCCCTTGCATGGCCCAGCGACGTTGTTTTTGAGCATCGAGTTTGGCAGCCATACCTACTTCGGCCCAGGCACCCCAATCGATGGTGAGCGCGACCAGTCCCTGCAATCGGCGGTAATGAGCTAGGCCGTCAAGGAATGCATTGGCAGATGCATAGTTCCCTTGACCAGGGGAACCCAATAACGACGCGTTGGCAGAGAATAGGATAAAGAAATCAAGGGCTGAGGTCGAAGTCAAGGTATGAAGATTCCAAGCCCCATCAACTTTCGGAGCCATTACCGTTGAAAACCGAGACCATGTCTGATCCAACAAAATCCCATCATCCAATATGCCTGCTGCGTGGATGATACCCCGTAGCGGCGGCATGTTCTCCGCAATGTGATGTATTAAATTTTCCACATCCTCCCTTTGGGAGACATCCACCTGTCCAACATAAATCTCGACTCCTTGTGCTTCCAGCTCGTTCAGTGTTTCCAAAACCTGTTTCGTCGGTTTTTTGCGACTCACGAGCGCTAAATGACGTGCTCCTTGCTCGACCATCCAGTCTGCACAAACCAGTCCCAACCCTCCCAAGCCGCCTGTGATCAGATAGGTGGCATCTGCCTTGAGAGCATCACTGTTGGCGATAGAAGACCTTGCGGGGTTTTCCGATGGTTTCATGCGGCTATGGACCAGTCGAGCTACATGACGGCTATCACCACGAAATGCTACTTGATCTTCCTTGTCAGACGCCCAGATTTCATCAAACAGGAAAGAAACATCTGCATTTGTTGGGTCGAGATCGATCCGTACGCATTTCAGGTCTGGATGCTCCAGCGCGATAACATTGCCCAGCCCCCATAACGTGGATGAAGCCGGGTTGACAGACTTATCTCCGGGCAGCGCCTGTGCGCCTTTTGTCACCAGCGCCAACTGCGGCATCTTTCCCTTTTGAGATGCCAATGCTTGAACAATGTGAAGTACACTGGCGTAATTCCGCGCTTGTACCGAATGTAAGGTGTCAAGGTCTGTTTTGTCGTCGAGCGTATCTTTCAAACTCCACAAATGGACAACGCCTCGCAGAGGTTTGTCTGTATTTGTGTTGATCTCGGTCAGTAGTTGATGAAAGTTCTCCAACTGCAACGGTTCGACCTGCCATTGGTTCGCATCTTTATGCATGAAGCCATCACCAGAGTAAACACAATGGCAGACTTCACCTTTTGCTTCCAGGCGCGCTTTCAGATTTTTACTTGTATCACCTTCATCGGCAAAAATCAGCCAGGACCCTGGATCTGGCGACACCCCTTGTGATGTGTCTCTCGATTGTACAGGCCAATCCACTTCGTACAGCCAATGATCAACATTGACTTGAAATAAATGCTGAAGGGCCTGACGGTTAATTTGTTGGAGCAGCAGCCCGGTCACGACCGCAACAATTTTCCCTGTTTCGTCGAAGAGAGTCAGATCCGCTGCGAGCGTTTTTGCGTTGGATTGTTCTGTTGCATTCCGGATTTGAACATGACATTGAATGGTGCTTCCCACTGGCCCATAAATTCGCATGTGATGTAAACCCACCGGCACATAGATGATCTGGTTCTCTGGGCTGTCGATATCGTCTGCGTTCGGCAGGGCTACTCCGGTAAGTTGGAAGCAGGCATCCAGCAGAACTGGGTGGATGAAATATTTGTCGATCTCATCTAAAATGTCTCGGGGATCGTTATCCTTCCAAGCGCCTCTCCGTCTGTTCTCCAGACTTCCTGGATACCGCGAAATGAGGGACCGTAGTCCGCGCCGACGGAGGCTAAATGCTCATAGTACGCCTCAACAGACATCGGCTGAGAAAGACGCGCATGCAAGGCTTCAAGATCAATCGTTTTGGACGCATCTTCCGACTTGCTGATAGCGAATGCCTCCATTGGCGTGTAAACGCCAGGCGTTCGGTTCCGCATCATCCGTGCGGCTGAAAAATTGGAACGATGCGCCATTTGTATTCGGAGTCAGTATGATCTGTGTGGTGCAATCTGCATCTTCCGATAATGGGAGTGCTTCATGAATGGAAATATCTTCGAGCGTGTACGGCCCGCCATCCAGCCCATTTTTCGCGGCGGCCAGTGCGATCTCTATATAGGCCGCGGCCGGGAAGAATGATGATATCGTGAATGCGATGATCTTCAAGATAGGCTGGCTTCTTTGCGCTGAGTTGCTTTTGGAAGACAGGCATGGCTGTGGAAAGGCGCGAGCCCAATAACGGATGATCCGTTTTTGTTTCAAACGCACTGACGGCAGGTTCAAAATCAAGCCAGTAGTGCTGGCGCTGGAACGGATAGGTCGGAAGTTCCACGCGTCTGCGTTGTGTCTTGTAAGCACTCTCAAAAGCATCCCAATCCACGTCCATGCCCTTCACATAAAGTCGGGCAAGGCTTTCGAGTATTTGATCCCAATCAGCGCGACCGGGGCGTAACGATGGCAGCCAGGCATCCTGTGCATTGACCGGTTCACAACGACGCGCCAATCCCAGCAGGATGGGGGCAGGACCGATCTCTAAAAAGAAATGATAGCCTTCCTCGTGTAGAACTTTAATTCCATCAGAAAAACGCACGGTCTGACGGGCATGTTCCCGCCAATAGGGCGCGTTGGCGATACTATTATCGGTGATCAAATTCCCGCTTACGTTGGAAACTATACCGATCTGTGGCGAATGATATTGGATGGATTTCGCGACCTGTTCAAATTCATCCAGCATTGGATCCATCAACGGTGAATGAAATGCATGCGACACATTCAACTGTTGGGATTTGATGCCGTCTTTTTGCAACGCTTCAATGATCACGCCGACAGCTGACTCTGCTCCCGAAATGACAATGGCACCTGGGCCATTGACCGCTGCAATCGAAACCTTATTCTCGTAAGGAGCAATCGCGAGCCGGACGCGCTTTTCATCTGAATACACAGCGGCCATGATCCCGCCGGCTGGCAGAGATTGCATTAATCGTCCACGTGCGGCGACAAGTTTCAATCCATCTTCAAGGCTGAACACTCCGGCAATACAGGCCGCCACATACTCTCCAATACTATGACCCATCACTACTGCCGGTTCCACACCCCACGATTGCCATAACTTTGCCAGGCTATATTCAATGGCAAAAAGCGCAGGTTGTGTGTAGGCTGTCTGATGAATTAAATCCTCATCACTGTTATCTTTGGGATAAATGACAGAGAGTAACGGCTTCTCTAGATGAGGGCGCAAGATCCCATCACATTGTTCCAGGCTTTTTCTGAAAGCAGGTTGGGTCTCAAAAAATTGACGGGCCATGTTTGGGTATTGTGCACCCTGTCCTGTGAACAGGAAGACTACCTCAGGTTTGCCATTTTCCACTGTAGTCCCGGAGTATATGCCTGCTGGATCTTCTTTATCAATCCATCCGGCCAATTTTTCTTGTGCTCCTTGCAGGGAGGTGGCAGTTAAGGCCAGACGATGGTCGAAATGTGAACGCCCGGTAGTGAGGCTATAAGCCACGTCAGCCAGCGAAATCGATGAATTCTGCTCAAGATATGTTTCATATTTTTCAGCAAGATCCTTGAGCGCAGTTTCTTTTTTGGCAGATAGTGTGAATAAATGAGACAGTGCGCTCAACTTGTGCTTCCTGAATGGTTGGGGTGGGTGCCTCAGCGAGGATCACGTGAGAGTTGGTGCCACTGAAGCCGAATGAGCTCAGCCCTGCGATTCGCTCATGCCCATTAGGAACCGACCAGGGAATTGGTTTCGTTGGTACCGTAATTGGTAGTTCATCCCATGGAATGTAAGGGTTGGGTTCATTCAAATGGAGGTGCGGAGGAATGGTCTTGTTTTGCAAAGCCAGAACAACTTTTACCAGGCCCACAATCCCAGCCGCGGCCTCAAGATGCCCAACATTCGTTTTCACTGAACCAATCATTAATGGATTGTCCGCCTGGTGCCCCTCGCTGAAGACAGCCCCCAACGCCCGTACTTCGATCGGATCACCAAGCGAAGTGCCGGTCCCATGCGTTTCAACATAACTGATATCGGCTGGCTGGAGTTGCGCGTCGGCCAATGCCGCACGAATAACAGCTTCCTGCGCCTTGCCATTGGGTGCAGTGAGACCGTTACTACGTCCATCTTGATTGATGGCCGTGCCTCGAATGACAGCCAGAATATGATCGCCATCTGCCCGCGCCTCCGATAATCGTTTAAGAACGATCATGGCGCAGCCTTCGGCGCGTACATAGCCATCGGCTGTCGCGTCAAAGGTTTTGCACGTCCGTCGAACGACATCATGCGCGCGCGTGATGTGCTGATTGAACCGGATGGTTCCAGAATAAGGTTCACCCCCCCGGCGATGGCCATGTCACATTCCTTCATGCGCAGACTCTGGCAGGCCTGATGGACAGCCACCACGGATGATGAACATGCGGTGTCTATGGCAACAGCCGGCCCATGCAACCCGAACGTATAAGCTATGCGTCCGGCTGCAACACTGCGTGAGATGCCAGTACCGAAATAAGCATCCATATCATTGGTGCTGCCGGAAATCATTTTCAAATTGGCATAATCACTGCCAACCATTCCCACAAAGACCCCCGTACGACTTCCAGTCAATTTGGAGGATGCCTGTCCTGCATTTTCCAAGGCTTCCCAGGTGATTTCAAGCAGAAGCCGTTGTTGCGGATCCATGGATATTGACTCACGAGGCGAGATACCAAAAAATTGGGCATCAAATCGATCCACATGGTCAAGGAATCCGCCCCAACGCGTATACATTTTTCCAACAGCATCCGGGTCGGGGTCATAAAAACGATCTGCGTTCCAGCGACTTGGGGGAACTTCGGTAATTGCGTCGCCGCCTTCATATAACAATTTCCAGTAGGATGCAGCATCATTCGCTCCGCCTGGAAAACGGAAGCCCATACCGATCAACGCCAGCGGCTCGTGCTGTGCCCCTTCGGCCGCCCGCAATTTTTTCTCCATTTGTTCCAATGAAACAAGGGCCTGTTGTAATAAGGCACGGTAATCATTCTTTTGAGAATTTTGACTCATCTAAAATCCCTTTTGAACCTTACAAGATCATCGTAATTAGTCTTAACACGATCAACCACAGCATCTCTGAATAAAGGTACGGCGCGCTCACTGCAGCTGAAATCATTTCAAGCGCTTTGTCCAACGACCAGAGCAGAACAAATCCCAACAAACCAACAAGTGCCATAAGCAGTCCGCTGTGTAAGGTTAATGGTTTCCAAAAAGTTGAAAGTCTGGTACTCAGAGGAACCAGAACACCGATGGCGGTGTAGAACAAACTGGTCATGATAGGCTCATCTCGCAGCATGCGTGTCATCACCAAATAAAGGCTGAAGCTCAACCCCATGGCCAGAGAAAGAATCACGCCAGTGATATCGAAAGAACGATTAGGGTGAGAAAGTAAGGCCATTGCCGCCAGTCCAACAGCGGAAACCAGATAATACACCCAGGAAACTTTTTCTTTGAGCAGCAACCAGGATAAAACAATTATCATCAGTGGCGAGAGCCAGAACAACGTAAATATGTTTCCCACCGACATGTATTTCACAGCCAGAATAAAGGAGACGGGCATGATCAGCATCATGACGGCCCTTAATAATTGAAGACCGATCCGCCGCGTGACTACCAATTTCATGCCATAACGCGGGAAGAACACCAATAGCATGAACAGTATATGGGTTGCATAGCGTACCCATACAACTTGATAAAGGGAGTACCCGCCTGGAATATGCTGAATGATAACTTCCGTCAGGGCCCAGACGAAACTTGCCAGGCAGATTAATAGAATGCCCATACGGAAAGAATCCAGTTTTGTGATCCTCGTTGTAATTGCTGCCATTCTCATGCGTTACTCCAGATCGATCTTTCCCAGTTTTGTTTTCAACATATCGGCGAGCTCGTCTTCAGAGAGATCGTCCAGCACTGTCGTTTCTTTTGATGGATCGGTTTGTGAAACTTGTGTAGACGGTGATGGGGCAACGGGCTGGCTTTTTGTATCTGATACCAATATCTTGTCTGCCAAATAATCAGCCAGGTCGCTCACGGTTGGGTACTCGAATAGTAATGTGGCAGGCAGGGTCTGGCCAATTGATTCTCCAAGCTTATTTCGCAGTTCCACTGCCATGAGAGAATCGAGCCCCATGGATTGTAAGGGTTGATACAGGTCAATGGTATTTATATTGGCAGTCTTCAGTACATCAGCTGCCTGTTGGCGAATATGTGCCGTCAAAAAGGGCAGTCGCTTGTTTTGAACAGTTTCTGTCAGTTGCTGAACCAGAGATACTTTCGGAATGCTCTTTTCTGGTTTCGCCATTTGTCGACGTACCTGCTGGGCAATCTCTCGGAAGAGTGCCGGCTCTTCACCAGGAGCGTACGGTTGCAGGATCTCACTCCAGTTGGCCGGCAAAACGCCCAGTTGAATTACATTCTGCTGGATTGCCCATTCAAGAGCTTGCAACCCTTCCTGAGGAGTGAATGTTGCAACTTTCCTTGTCTCTGCCAGACGACGGTCAGCCGCTGCGCCGATCTCTGACCATGCTCCCCAGTTGATGCTTATGGCCGGCAGTCCCAATCCGCGGCGATATGCGGCAAGACCATCCATAAAAGCGTTTGCAGATGCATGATTGGCCTGTCCCACCGACCCCAGCAGTGAAACGCCGGAGGAGAACATCACAAAGAAATCCAAGGGAATATGGCGGGTCATTCTATGCAGGCGCCATGTCCCAGTTACTTTTGGCAACATGACCTTTTCAAAGCGCGACCAATCCTGTTGCAACAACATACCATCGTCCAGCACTCCGGCAGAGTGGATAATACCTTTTAAAGGAGGCATGGTTTGTTCGATTTCAGTGATGAGTTTCATTACATCATTCTCATTTGAAACATCGCCTTGCATGGCGAAAATGTGAACGCCTGCCTGCTCCAACCCGTTGATAACCTCCTGTGCCTCTGCTGAAACCCCGCTTCTGCCCATGAGCGCCAGATGCCTCGCACCCCGTTCTGCCATCCATTCTGCCACAAACAGTCCCAGCCCTCGCAGCCCTCCGGTGATCAGGTAACTGGCGTTGCTTTGGAACGCCAGAGGAGCGGTACTGGCTGTCTTTGCGCGGACTAATCGTCTGACCCGACGCGAATCCCGGAACGCAATCTCATCTTCGTGGTCCCTCCCATATAAAACCTCATTGACCATGTTTTCGATATCATCGTCAATGAGCTGAGGATTAAGATCAATTCGTTTACAATTCAGCTCGGGATGCTCCAGTGCCAGGCTGCGACTGAAGTCCCAGAACCGCCGACTGACCCGCTTCGACTGGTTTAGCCTCGTCATTCATCGTCTGCGCACCGCGGGTGACCAGCCACAGCCCCGTTTTATTTGCTTTGATCATCGCTTGCGTCAAGAGCACAAGACTGCCTGTTGTCTGCCGCTGTTCATCGCGCAGGGTGGCGGCTGTCATGTCTTCAGATAATTTGTTATCCAATGTCCAGAGGTAAATTACTCCGCGACAGGTTTTTTCTTGTAAGAGACGAGCGTAATCTTCTGGCTGACCGGGATTGATTTGTAGATGCTGCGCATCTACTTCTTTATATGTTTCGCCGGGCACAACCAGTACACTGGGGTGCTCGCGGCTATGTAAGACAGCCGCAACTCGTCCTCCCATTTGATTTCGATCAGCAAAGATGAGCCACGGAATCTGTGCATCTTTCGCTATAGATTTGGCATTGGATGCTTGTGCCACAAAGACTGCCTGCTGAGACAGGATCCCGCTTCTTTCCGAACCGGGAATTGCCACTGTTTCGGCGAAGCCTGTCTCATCCAAAACCTGACGCCACTTGTCGTGGGTCAAGAGAGCATAATCTGAACGAAGCTTCTTATCTGTAAATGACCACCAGCCTTCAGTCAGGCCAACTGTCAAATCAGAAAAACGTTGTTTACTGGTGGCTTCATACAGGATCAATTCTCCCTGGGGCGCCAACAGCAGATTGACATTCTCCAAGGTACGCCGCAGGTCGGGGGTGGCGTGGAGGACATTGGCAGCAACAACCAGATCGAAACTATGTAGTTCAAATCCCTGTGACAACAGATCGCGGCTGATATCCAGCACTTGATATTCCACAAAATCGTATTGATTGAATTTATTTTCTGCCTGATGAGTGAACATCGGCGAAATGTCCGTGAAGACATAGCGAGTCTGTTTGGCGGGAAGCGTGGGCAGAATATAAGAGGTGGTACCTCCCGTCCCCGCGCCGATTTCTAGGATGCGGATGATACTTTTCGAGGTGAGGCGTTGCAACGCAGCCGTCACAGCTTCACTGACCAGGGTATTATATGTACGGGCAACGGGTGCATCCTGATACAACTTTTCAGCGTCAGAGGTCGAACCACCAGGAAATATCAGTTGTAGAGGGTCGGTTTTGCCGCTCAATGCCCCTGCCAGACCGCGTGTAGTGCGGGCAGTCAATGTTAACTCTACTTTGAACATTGGGTATTGCTGTGTCAACAATTCCCAGCGTAAATCCATATCATGGACATCGGGTGATTTCAACACCTCCCATCCTGAATCTGTATTATTCAGGACGCCGTCCTCTGTGAGCATTTCCAACAACCACGCGAAGAGCGCTTGTTGCCTGGGGACAATTCCCAGCTTTTGTATCAGTTCATCAGTTGAGTAGATGTTCCCGGGTTCAAAGGATAACCCCAGATTTTGCAAGGCATCTGCCACATACACGCCTCCCAGTCTATCCAATTGAGGGAGCATTTCATCATAAAGCGACATTTGATTCGTTACGCTCAACTTATCCACGCGAGGCAGGAGACGCTCTTCAATTTCTCCGGGTGAAAGCAGAACAATCTGGTCTTCCTGAATCGGATAAGGCCGAGGTTGCCACTCAATGTCATAAAGAAGTTCCTGGATGCGGGCCAGGTGTGAACGGAAAAGCATCTCAGGACGGGCCCGTTTGAGGGAAATCCCATTCAGTTCAGCCAATAGCTGACCGGAATCCGTATAGAGATGAATATCCGCGGTAAACGTTTCCTGGGTGCCAACCTTGGAAAGGTCACCGCGCAGTTTTATATGATTCCAAAATCTTGAAGAAGGGTGTTCCAGGAAACTGATCTGCTCGAGACCCAATAACAGGTAGGCCTCCAGAAGTTGGGTACCTGCTCCCGGCAAAGCCGTGCCCAGTGCATGGAAACAAGAATCTAAGAACGCAGGGTGGATGTAGCGATAGGCAGCAGCCTCTGTTGATAACGATTGTGGCAATTCCATGCGGCACAGAGCTTCGCCATCGGTACGCCAAATGGCGGAAATCCCTTGAAATCTTTCGCCTAAATCCAGACCCAATTTTGCCAGGCCTTCATAACAGGCTTCCACGGTAATCGCTTCATTGCAACGAACCTGTATCGCGGATAACTCATCTTGTGCAAATGTCGAGGCAGTGGCATTTTGAACTTGAGCGCTGGCGCTCAAATGCCATGCCCCCTCGTATTCATAAAATATCTGTACTGAGACTCCCTCGGCCTCAGGCGTAAGGACGGTTTGTACGGTACAGGCATCCTGTTCGGGGATTAATAGTGCCTCGTGGATAATCAAGTCCTTGAGGAAGTGATTGCCTCGTCCGAAATGTATACTTGCCGCGGCAAGCGCCATCTCCATGTAGGCAGGGGAGGGCAGAATAAGTTTTCCGTGAATGCGATGATCTGCCAAAAAACCAAAATCTTCCACGCCGATCTGTGATTTAAAAATGATTTCCTTTATACCGGCATTGTTCAATCGTCTGCCAAGGAGTGGATGTTCACTTTGCTGGGAGTTGTTTCTAAATTTACTACGCCTCGAAGTATCTGCTTCCACCCAGTAGCGTTCGCGTTGGAATGGATATGTAGGCAGGATCAACTTTCGGCGGGTGTAATCGCGGTCAAAAGTCTTCCAATCCACTTCCGCACCCATGGTATAGAGTTGAGCCAGACTGCTGAGGAGAGTTTGCCAATCATCTCTTCCCTGACGTAGCGAAGGTAACCAGGTGCCTGTCCCATCCGGGAGGCAGCGCTGGCCCATACTAAGTAACGTTGGATTGGGGCCAATCTCTATAAAAATATCACAACCTGATTCGTTCAAGTGCGCCATCGCATCTGCAAAGCGCACCGGCAAACGAACGTGATCGCGCCAGTAACGGGGATCCGTGACTTGCTTCGAGAATGTCAACTGTCCGGTGACATTCGAAAGTAGCCCAATCCCGGGTTCTGAATATTGAACCGAGGCTGCCGTTTGTTCAAAATCATCCAAAATCGTTTCCATGAGCGGAGAATGAAAGGCATGCGACACTGTCAAGCGACGTGATTTTATTCCCTGCTGTGCGAGTGTCTCCAACACATTCGATAGTGCTTCCTCTGCACCTGAAATCACCACGTTGGACGGCCCATTGATCGCAGCGATGGAAAGCTGATCAATATGAGACGCGATGGCTTTTGCAACAGTTTTCTCATCAGCAAATACGGCCGCCATGCTCCCACCCGATGGCAGTTGTTGCATCAAGCAGGCCCGTTCCGAGATGAGTTTTAAACCATCTTCGAGAGTAAAGACACCGGCTATGCAAGCGGCTACATATTCGCCAACACTATGACCCATCACGAACGAAGGATGGATATCCCAGGATTGCCACAGTTCGGCCAGTGCATATTCGATCGCAAACAACGCCGGTTGGGTATATGCCGTTCCGTTGAGCAGGGCCGCCTCTGAACCATTGTCAGCAAAGAGAACAGACAGGAGTGAACGATTTAAATACGGGAGCAGAAGTTGATCGCATTTGTCAAGCGTGGCACGAAAGGTGGGTTGAGTGTTGTATAGTTGGCGCGCCATCCCGCTATATTGCGATCCCTGTCCAGTAAATAGAAACGCAATACGGGGCTGACGTTTCCCTTGTACCTTTTTATAGATCAAATTACTTGATTCTTGACCAGTTGCGAAGGCGGATAATCCCCCTTGTATTGCGTCTATCTTATCAGCTACAAGTGCGAGGCGATATGCAAAATGAGAACGTCCAGCGTTGACGGTGTATGTCAGGTCCGTGATATCCACATTCTGATGTGACAGATACTCGGCATAACCTGCGGCAAGCTGCTTAAGGGCGGTTTCGCTTTGGGCTGATAGGGTGAATAAATGAACAGGCCGCTCGATGGCAGCTTCCTTTTCGTCCAAGGTGGGCGGACTGGAAAGGATAATATGAGAATTGGTCCCGCTGAAGCCAAATGAACTTACACCGGCAAATTTCTCGCTTTCATTCTGCCAGGGAGTGAGCTTTGTGGGAATAGTGACAGGCAGTTCAGCCCAGGGAATATGCGGATTGGGCGTCTGCAAATGCAAGTGGGGAGGAATTTGTTCATGTTGGAGCATCAACACAGTTTTGATTAAACCGACCATTCCCGCCGCTGATTCCAAGTGCCCGACGTTGGTCTTGGCTGAACCGATCATCAATGGTTCGTTGCGAGATTCTCCCAACACCGCGGCCAGCGCCTGGACCTCTATCGGGTCACCCAGCGATGTGCCAGTTCCATGCGCTTCCACATAACTAATTTGTTGTGGAGAAACGCGCCCATTGGCGAGAGCTGCGCGAATCACCGCCTCTTGAGACGGTCCATTGGGCGCGGTCAATCCGTTGCTGCGACCATCCTGATTTACAGCCGTGCCGCGGATCACTGCCAGAATATTATCGCCGTCAGCTTGCGCATCGGAGAGACGCTTCAAAATAATTACACCGCCACCTTCACTGCGAACAAAGCCATCTGCCCTTGAGTCAAAGGCTTTGCATTTTCCATCTACCGAAAGCATGTGGGCTTTGGAAAGTGTGATGGTTATTTCAGGCGCCAGAATAAGATTGACACCACCCACCAATGCCAATCTGCATTCCCCATTTCGCAGGCTTTGTACGGCAAGATGGGTTGCCACAAGCGATGATGAGCAGGCAGTATCCACGGGGAAGCTTGGTCCATGCAGTCCCAAGAGATAGGAGAGGCGGCCTGAGGCGGTGCTGTGTGCATTTCCCGATGCAAAATATGCATCCAGGTTTTCGAGACTGTCATCCTTTTGTAGTTGCAGATGAAGATAGTCACTTCCAGATACACCCACAAATACGCCAGTGTCGCTGTCCATTAATTGATCGGGAGATTGCCCGGCTCTTTCCAATGCCTCCCAGCTTAGTTCCAGCAGGAGGCGCTGTTGCGGATCAAGGCTCATTGCTTCACGCGGAGCCACGCCGAAGAAATGGGAGTCGAAAAGATCTATATTCTTTAGGAATCCGCCCCAGCGGGTGGACATCTTTCCGGGTTTTTCAGGATCAGGATCATAGTAATCGTCAATTTTCCAGCGGTCGGGAGGTACTTCTGAAATGGCATCCACACCATCCTTGAGTAGCTTCCAGAATAGGTCTGGATTATCAGCTCCGCCCGGGAAACGACAACTCATACCAACGATTGCGATGGGTTCGCTATGTTGGTTTTCAAGCGCGTCAAGACGAGCTTGCAGTTGTGCTGCCAAAAGCATAACTTTTTGAGGTGTAAGGTTACGGATCCGTTCCAGGAAATCTTTCATCAAGACACTCTGCTCTCAAAAACTTTGAATTGGAGGTTACTAAATGCAAATCCCATCCAGATATCTGCTACGTGTTGGAAATAAGACGCGCTACTTCTGCATCTGAAAGGTTCTCGATATCTTTTAGTAAATCGGTCTCGCCTGCTGGCGGAGCTTTCTTTGAGACCTTTTTCGTTTCAATCTTCAATATATCCAGTGCCAGGAAATCTGTCAGTGCATCAATGGTAGGATAGTCGAAGACAAGTGTAGCTGGCAGGTTGCGCTCCAGACTTAGACTGTCCTTTAGCATATTGCGCAATTCCACGGCCATGAGTGAATCGAGCCCCAGTTCATTGAGCGGCTGGCGGGGATCAATTTCGTGACCGGGCTCTAGTCCAACGGCTTTGACCACCTGTGCGTGGATGTGTTCCAACAAAAACTGACGTTGTTGGTTGGGTGGGACATTTGTCAATTGCTGACGCCAGTCTGCCGCTTTTGCCTGTACCGGTTTGTTTTGCGCTTGATGTGTAGGCGCTAAATGGCTTCTCTTACCTTTTTCACGTACTTCTTTTGAAAAGGCCAAAAGCCACAGGGGAGAACTCTTGAACTGCGACAGGTAGGTTTCCCAAATTATGGGCAAGACAGCCACCTGTGCAGTATCCTGCGCGAACAGCAAATCCAGGATCTCAAGCCCTTGTTCTGGTTTGATGACACCAACTCCCTGCGAGAACATCCACTCATCCGCCTTGCGCTCTGCCGCAGAACCGATCTGGGACCAAATCCCCCAATTAATGCTCAATGCAGCCAGCCCGCGCGACAGGCGTTCATGAGCAAGCGCGTCCATGAACGTGTTTGCCGCCGAATGATTGGATTGTCCGGACGATCCCAAAAGAGCTGCAGTAGAAGAGTACATAATAAAGAAATCAAGTGGAAGGTGGAATGTACAAGTGTGCAAATGCCAGGCGCCGTCTACTTTAGGTGCCATCACTCGAGCGAATTTACTCCACTCCTGTCGCAACAGGCTTGCATCATCCAGCACACCTGCCGCGTGGATGATGCCGCGCAAAGCCGGCATTTTTTCCTTTATGAAACCTAATACGAGACGGACATCTTCCGACTTTGATACATCTGCCTGAAGGGTTGCCACTCGGACGCCGGCCGCCTCCATTTCGCGGATGGCTGTTTCCGTTATCAACGATGGGGCTGAACGCCCAACCAGTAATAAATGGCGCGCCCCACGCTCCACGAGGTGACGTGCAGTTAATAGCCCCAGCCCGGCCAGGCCACCTGTGATCAAATAGGTGGCATCAGGCCGTATGCGATAGGAGTGATGCGTAACGACGATCTTTCCCGTATGCATGGCCTGTGCCATATAGCGGAAGGCAGAGGCTGTCTGGCTGATTGGAAATGTTTTGATTGGAACGGGTTTCAATTCACCAGAATTGATCAGTTCCATCACTTCTCTAAAAATGGGAGATACAGCAGCTGGTTCATCTGCGACTTTTGCTGCCAGGTCCACGATGTGGTAATTCGCCCGCGGCTTTTCCCTGGTAAATTGCTCAGCAGTCCAAATATCACGCTTTCCGATTTCGATAAATGACCCTTTCTCAGATAACGTGGACACTGAGTGCGTGATAAATTCACCGGAAAGGGAGTTGAGAACAATGTCCACGCCCTGCCCGTGGGTAATGGTCTGGATCTCGGTTGCAAAGTCGAGTGTGCGGGAATTCAGAACGTGCTGTGCACCCAGTGTATGCAAGAAGTTTCTCTTTGCCTCACTGCCGGCGGTGGCAAACACCTCTGCACCTGCTCGCAATGCAATGTGTACCGCAGCCATTCCCACGCCTCCGGCTGCAGCGTGGATCAGCACCCGTTGTCCCTTTTTAAGCTTGGCGATGTGTTGAAGACAGTAATAGGCTGTGAAATAAGCGATCGGCAGAGCAGCTGATTCAGCAAAGCTCAATTGTTCCGGTTTATGGACAATGAATCTCTCATCAGCAATTGCGATATTGCTGAAACTGCCTTGCGCCATTCCCATGACAGCATCCCCAACTGCAAAGCTGGTCACACCCGGTCCGGCTGCGGTTACAACGCCGCTGCATTCACCACCGAGAGGTCCATCATCTGAACGGATGGTTAGTGCATTCATTAGATCGCGGAAGTTAAGTCCGGTGGCGCGAACTTCAATTGCCACCTCTCCAGCTCCCGGCTGGGAAAGAGCGGCGGGCTGCCAGGTCATTTCCTCCAGAATGCCACTCTCTGATGTTTGCAATTGCATCATTGTTTGTCCATCATGTTGCGACGTGACATTCTGTGGTTCAATCAAGGCAGCGCGTTTGAGGCGCGCAGTATATCGTTGTCCCTCGCGCAAGGCAATTTGATCCTCCTCATCCAGGTGCCAGATCTCTGCCAGCAATGACCTGGCTTGCGCCTCAATAGTTAAGCTTCCATCAAGATCGATCCGAGTGCAATGCAACTCAGGATGTTCAAGTTGGGTGACTTTCCCCAACCCCCATAATGGCGATTCTTCAATGGCGAGAAATTCTCTTTTGGTTACAGATTGAGCGTTTTTTGTTACGAGTATGAGACGCGGGGGTTCAAGTTCAGAAGCCGCGAGAGCTTGTGTCAGATAAACGGCTCCGCCAAGCCCAACAGCTTGATCTGGCTCGAGTGATCGCCGGCGCGCTTTGTCAAATCGAGGGACCATAAATAGGCTACACTGCGCAACGGACCATGAGGACTGTTTCTTATATTATTGAGTAATTGTTTGAAGTCCTCCGGCGAGGAGGGGTTAATGGTGTAACAGTTGCCATCACGCTTGAAATTTTTCCCTGCCGTTGCAATAGTACAAGTTTGATTGATTTCGGTGAGACGCTCAATAAGCGTGTGACCCACACCGGACTCATCAGCCAGAATTAACCAGTGACCAGGCGTGACGGGCATGGGTTGTGCGAGAATCAACGCCTGTTGAAACCGGGATTTCATCTGTGGGAAGCGCTACAAAATTTCTGAAACCGGATTGATGCAAAAGACCTTGCCACTTTTCCGCGACATCAACGGATAATTCGCACGTAGTTCGGTATCAGTAAACCGCCACCAGCCATCCGTTAAGCCGAAGGTAATATCCACCCAGTTCTCGGGATCGGTACCTTCCACCAATATCAAGAGCCCATCGGGCTTCAACAACTCCTTCACATGTGCGAGTGTCTCTGCCATATCGGAGGTCGCATGAAGTACATTCACAGCCAGCACAATGTCAAAAGATTGCAGTGCTCAAAGCCCTGAATTTTCGGATCATTCTCTATATTCAATAGTTCATACGCACAAAATTGAACTCGGAAAAGCGATCCTTGGCGCGGCTTAAAAAGAGCGGTGAAATATCTGTAAAGAAGTATTCGGTTTGCTCAGAAGGCAGGGTGGGGAGCACATAGCGACGTGGTGCCTCCCGTGCCGGCTCCGATTTCAAGGATACGCAGGGGTCTGCTTATTGGTAGATTTGCCAGAACTTTTTGAACCCCTTTGTTGACCATATTGTTGAAGATACGGGGTTGTGGCGATTCACGATAAAGCAGTTCGGTGAGTTCAAGCGAACCGTTGGGGAATAATAACGAAAGCGGGTCCTCTTTGCCGCGTCAATACCCTGCTCAATGCTTCTCCGCATTGACCGGTAAAAGTCAATTGCCCGCGCGATTCGGGATAACAACTCAGTAATCCTTGCAACTCCACTGCCAGACGCTTCGGTTCCATTTCTGGACCCGGAGATTGAATCACCTCCCAGTCGGTTTCTTCTCTTTTGAGATAGCCTGCTTCAGTGAGAATATCTAGCATTCGATAGGTCAGCCTGCCGTAACGCTCCGAGAATCCCCAGGCTTGAGCGTACATCAGATGAGATGCGTTGTCCCACTCGGAAATGCAATCCTAGTTCGCGTAACGCCACGACGATATATCCGGCGCTCAACTTTTCCAGTTGAGGGAACATCTCCCTATATCGCTCAATATGATGTTCCTTTTCCAGGATGGTCACTTGAGCTTCAATTTCACTTGAAAGCTCTAGCGTAGAAAGAAAGTCCGACTCTACAACGGGCACGTTTGGCTGTTTCGACTGCAATTGCCATTCGACTTCATAGAACCAGTCATCCCACTCATGTCGCGGTTGAAGCATTTGCCCTGACGCGGCACGGAAATATAACCCCTCGACCCTGGCTACTACTTGATGATTTTCATCCAGAATTTGAACATCCCCGATAATTGAATTTGAATCATCTTTTTCCTTGTCGCGCAAGATGATATGACTCCAAATCTTTTGTGGTAATGGATGCAGAAGCGAAAATCTCTCCAAATTCATCGGCAGGTAGGTGTTTCCATCTGCCTGATCAAAAGTTGTCCAAAAACCTTGCAGGCAGGCATCGAATAATGCCGGGTGAAGGTGGAATAAGCCCATTTCATCAAAGATTTCCACCGGTGCCTGAACTTCGACCAGGGCCTCGCCATCTTTACGCCAGATCTGTTTCACTGCTTGCATGGCTGGCCCAAAGGGGAAGCCGCGTTCCTGTAACTGTTGATAATGTTCTTCGGCACCAATCTCCAGGTTACAGCGCGCTTTGATCTCATCAGATTCTCCACCTCTGTTGAGGCTTGATTTGTATATCGTTCAATTCGGCCACTGGCGTGTAGTTGCCAATTGTCTTCCTGGTCTGTTTCCGCGTGACTGTAGATTTCAAAAGAAGATTCACTATCTGTTTCCTGGTTTAATATGAAGTGTACGATGCGAAGATCATCCTCATCCAATACGAGTGGTTGATGAATGACTACGTCGCACAACTGATATTCATTTGTACCAGAGACTTAAATTCGCGGCAGCCTGTGCCATTTCCAGATAGGCAGTCATTGGAAGAATGGATGTGCTGCGCACCCGATGATCGCGAGTGAAAGTAAAGGCTTCATGATCCAGATGATTTTCAAATTGGACCATTTTCAAAGGAGAGGATAGTTTTGTTCCGAGGAGTGGATGGACCTCTCCACCTTTCCTTGAACGAGTGCGACGGGATTTTGTCGAGATCCAATATTGCTGCCGCTGGAATGGATAGGTCGGAAGGGCAAGACGCTGGCGATGATAAGGCCGATCGAACCCCTTCCAATCAATTTTGACGCCATGAACAAAAAGCTTGCCAAGACTCTCAAGAATTTGAGTCCAGTCACCGCGTCCTGATCGCAATGTCGGTAGGATAAGTTGTTTATCTGTCTCGGGAATTCTTTGCACCATGCCCGATAATGTGGGTGAGGGACCCACTTCCAACAGAACATCCACATTCAACGCCAGCAGTGACCCAATGGCAGATGCAAATTGTACTGGCTGGCGTATATGTTCCCGCCAATAGACCGCATTGGTGACTGTGTCTTCCCGCGCAAGCTGACCCGTCAGATTGGAAATCAAGCGTATTCGAGGCTGATGGTAGGTGATCGTGGAAGCTGATTGTTCAAATGTACTCAGAATGGGCCAGACCAGCGGCGAGTGAAACGCGTGCGAAACCTTTAGAGAGCGGGTTTTGATGCCCTGTGTTTCAAGTGAGTTACATATCGCATCTATTGCTGTGCCATCGCCAGAAATGACGATGTTGGTTGGACCATTTATAGCGGCGATGGAAACAGAATCGGCGTACGATTGTATTGCATCTTTTACCTTGGCTTGATCGGTGAAAATTGCACTCATCTTTCCACCAGATGGAAGAGATTGCATTAATCGTCCACGCTCTGCGATGAGTTTCAACCCATCTTCGAGGCTAAATACCCCGGCGATGCAGGCGGCAACATATTCTCCTGCACTGTGCCCCATGACAACAAAGGGTTCTACACCCCAGGATTGCCATAGCTTTGCAAGTGAGTATTCAATTGCAAATAAAGCAGTTTGCGTATAAGCCGTTTGATCCAGCAGGGAAGCTTCCTCGGAACTTTCCCCAGCAAAGATTATTTCAAGGAGCGAGCGATGCAGATGACCCTGCAAGAGTGTGTCACATCGATCCATTTGAGCGCGGAACACGGGCTGGGTTTCATATAGTTGCTTCCCCATCGAAAGGTGCTGCGCGCCCTGCCCGGTAAACAGAAAGGCAATCTTGAGCCGCTTGTTGTGCGCTGTATATCCGCTCATCAGCCCATTTGTTTCCTCACCACTGTTAAATGCCCTGAGTTTGAACGTAGCTTCTTCCACGGTATCAGCCTTAAGCGTTAGGCGATGAGCGAATTGGGCGCGGCCAGTATTTGCTGTGTAGGCAACATCGGCAAGGGAAAGATCTTTATTTCGCTCTAAAAAATTCTCCATCCGGGCTGACAGGGCATTCAGTGCCGATTCGGATTTCGCCGAAAAAGTCAGGATGTGGCTTGGGCGTGTCATCTGCTCTTCAGCTTTTTCCGGTTCATTCTCCGGCGGAGCTGTTACCACTATATGAACATTCGTCCCGCTGAAACCGAACGAGCTTAATCCAGCAATCAGTGGCGCATCCTGGGGCCAGGGTGTCAACTGAGTCGGGACAGAGACCGGCAATTGTGCCCACGGAATGAACGGGTTGGGTTGTTTCAGATGCAGGTGCGGCGGGATCATCCGATGCTTCAAAGCCATAATGAGTTTGATCAACCCTGCCATGCCCGCGGCTGTCTCAAGATGTCCAACGTTCGTCTTGACAGAACCGATTAGCAGGGGATGGCTCGAGTCGCGTCCCTTGCCAAGTGCTGCTGCCAATGACTGCACTTCGATGGGATCGCCTAGTGAGGTACCTGTTCCATGTGTTTCAACGTAAGATACATCCTGGGGTTTAATGCCCGCGTTTGCCAATGCATCGCGAACAACTGCTTCCTGCGCGGGCCCATTGGGCGCGGTAAGTCCGCTGCTGGCGCCATCCTGATTTACTGCCGTGCCACGGATCAACGCTAAGATATTATCTCCATCTGCTAGGGCATCTGAAAGACGTTTAAGAACAACAACACCGCAACCTTCGCCGCGTACATAACCATCTGCACTGGCGTCGAAGGTTTTACAATGACCATCAGCCGCCATCATCTTATTCTTTGAGAGAGCAATGGATGCATCGGGAGAAAGTATTAAGTTCACTCCTCCCGCAAGGGCGAGTTGCGTTTCCCTACTGCGTAAACTGAGACAGGCTTGATGAATGGCTACCAGTGAGGATGAACACGCGGTATCAACGGATATGCTGGGTCCCTGTAGCCCCAGAACATAAGAGATGCGTCCCGATGCAATGCTGTGGGCCGTACCGGAACTAAAATAGGGGCCAATCTCATCGATGCCACCATTAGCAGTTTGAAGACTGGCATAGTCGTTTCCGAGTATGCCAATGAAAACGCCGGTGCGGCTTCCTGCGAGGGTGTCGGGCGCTATGCCCGCGTTCTCCAATGCTTCCCAGGTTGTCTCCAGCAAAAGCCGTTGTTGTGGATCCATGGCGTGTGTTTCTTTGGGCATAATGCCAAAGAACTGCGGGTCGAATTCATCTATCTGATCCAGGAAAGCCCCCATGCGCGTATACATCTTACCTGGCGCATCTGGATTGGGATCGTAATATTCATCTATGTCCCAACGATTCGCTGGTACTTCCCTTACTGTATCCACGCCATCATGCAATAACTGCCAGAAAAATCAGCGTCCGTGGCACCACCGGGGAAGCGACAACCGAGACCAACGATCGCGATGGGTTCCCGCATGGCATTTTCTGCGGCCTTCAGACGCGTTTCCATCTTCTCCAGGGCAAGCAGTGCCCGATTCAGAGGTGGCAATTGTGTAGCTTGCTCGTCGTTTTTCATGCTTAATCTTCTTCCAAATCCATTAATTTTTGAAGGAGACGGGCTTCTGCCTCCTGCTCGCTCAACTTTTCGATTTCCTTCTCTTTGGCAGCCAGATGGGGAGCAGCCAGGTCCAATGTACTTGCAGTGTCTGAATCGAGTTCTTTTATTTTATTGCCATTCACTAGATTTTTGACAATAAACCTGGCAATGGCTGTGACAGTGGGATGATCGAAAATCAGAGTGGCTGGCAGGTTTTGTTCCGAGCTCAGTCCTTTGCTCAGACGATTCCGTAATTCCACCGCCATCAAAGAATCAACGCCGATATCCATCAGGCGGTTGTTATCATCCAATCGTTCAGGATCCATGCGCAGAATCCTGGCAACCTGCTCATGAACAAAGTCCGCAGCCATTTCCTCACGCTCATCCTCCAGGGCAAGACGTAGTTTGTGGATAAACGTTTCTGTTTCGACGACTTTGGCTTGCTCTGATTCTGGTGCCGTTGATGCCTGTCGCGGCGAGTTTTGTTCGGTGATCCAATAGCGTTGCCGCGTCCAGGGATAGGTGGGTAGGGACAATCGTTGACGCGAGTAATCTTTATCGAAAGCCGTCCAATCTACTGCAATGCCCTGCACATAAAGGAAGGCAAGGCTTTCCAGTACTTGTTGCCAGTCCTGCCAGCCCTTGCGTAGCGAAGGCAGGAAAACCCGACCTTCGGCTCCCTCGATGCGTTGTGCCATTCCGGACAACACCGGATGTGGGCCGATCTCCAGAAAATATGTATAACCTTCCGCATAAAGTGACCGGATACCCTCAGCAAACCGTACAGGTAGACGCAAATGACGTCGCCAATAGGCTGCATTTGTCAAGTCATCGGCTTCGGTTGTCTTCCCTGTTAGACAGGAGACAAAACCAAGCCGCGGTGAACTATAAGAAATGGATTGCGCAACCGACTCGAACTCATCCAGAATCAGAATCGAGCAAATGGGAGTGAGCAGCTTGCGTAACGGCCAAATGTTAAGTCTTAATGCCGCGTTCGGCGAATTTTCGAAGCACCGTTTGAATGGCTTTGGTAATCCCTGAAATAACGATATTCGTTGGACCGTTATAGGCAGCAATAGAAACGTCGGTCGCATGCGGAGCGATCACCTCCTTGACTGTCTCTTCGTCCGCAAAGATCACGGCCATTTCGCCTGCCTGCGGTAACGAGTCCATCAAGCGCCCGCGCGCGCAAACTAATTTCAAGCCATCTTCCAGACTGAACACGCCAGCAATACAGGCGGCCACATACTCTCCAACACTGTGGCCCATGACAGTTGTAGGTTGGACGCCCCAAGATTGCCACAACCGGGCCAGTGCATATTCCACCGCAAAAAGTGCAGGCTGGCCATAGGTCATTTTATCGAGCAAATTGTTTTGGTCGGTGGGAAACAGGATATCCCATAGGGAGGCATCGAGATAAGTTGGTAATAATTTTGCACATTCGGTCAAGGCAGCACGGAAGGTGGGTTGTGTTTCATATAACTGACGGCCCATCTCTACGTACTGGGCACCGTGACCAGTAAAGATGAAGACAACTTCTGGAGAGGCAGTGTCGAATACGGTTCCGGTAAAGATGTCTTCCCGTGTTTGTCCGGATGTATACGCATCGAGCGCGGCCTGTGCCTCGTCAGAAGAGTTCTGCGGCGAATGCCAGACGATATGTCAGGTCAGCACGCCCGACATTAGCGGTATGACAAACATCCGCAAAATAGGCCCCGTTCGAAGATGTCAAATAATCCCTGAAATTTTGAACTGAGGCTTGCAAGGCATTTTTGTTTTTGGCCGAAAACTTCAAGATATGCCGCGGCCTTTCCACACGGCTTTCCTTAGGAGAAGCCTCGGGCGCGGCCTCCAAATCATATGTGCATTTGTGCCACTAAAACCAAAGGAACTGATCCCAACGATGTAACGATCATTATAGGCCGGAAGGGCCATCTGTTTGGTGGGAACATCAATGGGAAGTTCTGCCCAGGGAATATAGGGATTGAGTGATTCCAGGTGAAGATGAGGTGGGATCTGTTTATGCTTCAACATCAGCGCCACTTTCATCAGGCTGGCTACCCCTGCTGCTGATTCCAAATGCCCGAGATTGGTTTTGACGGAGCCAATCTGTAATCGGCTCTCTGGAGATCGATTCTTTCCAAACACTGCTCCCAAGGCTTGCACCTCGATCGGATCACCAAGTGAGGTGCCGGTGCCATGGGCCTCAATGTAGCTCACGAGTGCGGGATCAACTTGGGCATTGGTCAGAGCCGCACGAATCACAGCTTCCTGGGCGAGACCGTTTGGGGCAGTCAACCCGCTGCTGCGTCCATCCTGGTTGAGAGCCGAACCTTTGATTACTGCCAGAACATTGTCACCATCGGCAAGCGCATCTGACAGGCGCTTGAGCACAACCATGCCGCAGCCTTCCGAGCGGACAAATCCATCGGCGCGTGCATCGAACGTTTTGCAGCGCCCATCGTTTGAGATCATCCGTGCACGTGAAAAGCTGATATGGAGTTCCGGCGATAAAATAACATTGACGCCGCCCGCGACCGCCATGTAACATTCCCTGGTGCGCAGACTTTGCACGGCGAGATGAGTTGCCACAAGTGAGGATGAACAGGCAGTATCCATCGAGATGGCTGGCCCTTGCAGTCCCAGCAAATAAGAGATACGACCAGAGGCCGTACTGTGTGCTGTTCCCTGGGCAAGATATACATCCAGTTTCGCCTGATCCTGATCGAGCATCAGTTGGTAGTAATCACTGACGGAAATACCGGTCAAGACACCGGTCGAGCTCCCAGTCAATTTATCGGGTGCGTACCCGGCGTTTTCCAAAGCTTCCCAGGTGACTTCCAGCAGCAAGCGATGTTGGGGATCCATGCCTTCGGCCTCGCGCGGCGATATGCCGAAGAACTGGGGATCGAACTGATCGACCTGATCCAGGAATCCGCCCCACCGTGTCAAGATTTTTCCCGCGGCATCCGGATCCGGGTTGTAATAAGAATCGATATCCCATCGTTCAGGGGGTATTTCGGTGATGGCATCGACACCCTTCATTAACAGTTGCCAATATTCATCCGGACTATTAACGCCGCCGGGGAAGCGGCAGCCCATGCCGATGATGGCAATCGGCTCCCGGCCGGCTTGTTCCAGCGCCTCCAATTTGGCCCGCAGCTCACGTACTTCCAGCAGTGCGCGTTTAACAGGCGATAGCTCAGCATTGGTTGTATCTGTTTGCATCATTATTGATTTCTCTCTTTTTGCTGCAATTGATCTAATTCGGCCAGCAACAAAGCTTCTGCTTCTTCGTCGGATAGTTCCGCTGCTTCGGTAAGTTTGGTTGCATTTGATGGTTGGTTGGTCACAGGTTTATCTGATGTCTGCGACACTGTGTTCGTGAACAACTCCTGCATTAAATACTGCGCTAATTTTTCAGCAGTTGGATAATCAAAAACCAGGGTCGCAGGTAAGGTCCGGGAAAACGGCAAACCCTGGCGAAGGAGATTGCGAAGTTCAACGGCCATGAGAGATCCAACCCCAATTCCTGTAATGGTTGACGTTGTTCCAAGGGAAAATCAACCGGTAGGTTTAACACTTTCAATGCCTGGGTGCGGACGTGTGCCAGTAATAAATTAAAGCGTTTACTCTGTGGGGCACTTTCCAAACGTGTCCAGAGATCATTTTCCTGTTTTGGTTGAGTTTTTTCTTGTGTCTGCTTGAAGACCTGGCCCTGGGACTGTTGCTTCACCTCGGCGAAGAAGGATGGGATGCGGTTTTCAGCAAACTGGGTCATGAAGCGGGACCAGTTGATGGGTACAACCCCAATTTGTGTGAATTGCGTACTCTCCAGTACTTTTGCAAACATCTCCACGCCTTCGGCTGAGGTGATGGATTCGATCCCATGTGTGCTCAAGCGTTCGATCACTTCCCGGTCAAGCGCGGCTCCTGCCTGAGACCAGGGTCCCCAATCGATACTCAACGCTGGCAGCCCTTGTGCGCGACGATAGTATGCCAGCATATCCAAAAAGGTACAGGCGGCTACGTGATTCGCCTGTCCGGCAGAACCTGTCAATGCGACGGAGGATGAGAACAGCACAAAAAAGTCAAGTTGCATGCCGCGAGTTCAAGTCATGTAAATGCCAGCCGCCGTCCACTTTGGGAGCAAATACCTTTGCAAAACGCTCCCAGGTTTGTTGACTTAGGATGCCGTCATCGAGAACGCCAGCGGCGTGGAATATTCCTTTCAGCGGCGGCATAGAGTGCTGGATCTCTTCGAGAACAGAAGCGATCTCTTCCCGTTTGGAAACGTCTGCTTGCACAAGCTTTAATTCGGCTCCAGCCTCGCGCAACGCTTGTAGAACAGATTCCGATTGCGGCTTTGGTGCGCTGCGTCCCATCAACACAAGGTGCCGGGCTCCCTGGGCAACGAGCCATTGGACCAGAGCCAAGCCGAGTCGCCGAGTCCGCCTGTGATCAGATAACTGGCTTGATCATGAATCTTTGGGGCCGGTTGTTCCTGGCTGATTACCAGCTTGCCCGTGTGCCCTCCCTGTGCCATGAACCGGAAGGCATCTGTCACTTCTGATGTCGAGTAGACCTGTAAGGGCAAGGGCTTAAGTTGGTCGTCATCGAAGGATGGCATGATCTCAGCGAACAAAGTTTGCAACAGATTTGCGTCTCGTTCAGCTTCTGCCAATAGGTCGATTGCTGTGTAGAAGGCGTTGGGTTTGACTTGGGTAAATTGTTCAACGCTCCAGATGCCGCGCTAAGTGCGTCGAGCCAATCGCGGCGCGCTACCTCGTCATTTGCCGCGGGTGGATGTAACGATTGCTCCCGAAGATACGAACTGCCCGTGCTGCAGGACGCCCATGCATGTGATCGGCGAGGAGACGTCGGAGCGGCTGGACGTGATCCCGGCCCAGTTCCGCGTGATCGTCACACATCGTCCCAAATATGCCTGCCGGGCCTGCGAAGAGGCCCCGTCCAGGCGCCTGCGCCCGAGCGGTTGATCAAGGGCGGGCTGCCGACCGAGGCGATGGTGGCCTATGTCCTGGCAGCCAAATATGCCTGGCACTTGCCGCTC
>CAWAGT010000014.1:0-76160 GCA_963781625.1 uncultured Chloroflexia bacterium
GTCCATTCGCTCAAAAATTTTTGAAATCGTGAATTTCCTGATAAGCTTGGTGAATCATTACCAAGCCGATCATCACAACCGAACGCATTGACGACTTTCCATTACTGCTGGCAACCATGCTCCAGCTAGGGTTGCCAGAGATTTTTGACCATCATATCCAAAGACACGGGTTGCACCAGGGGCTGAGTTGGGGCTGGATTGCAAGTATTTGGCTGGCGCATTTGCTGACCAAAAGCAATCACCGCAAGCAGCCTGTGCAAGCATGGGTCAAACAAGCCCATGCGACCATTGAAAAGATTAGCGGGCAGACCGTCCGCGACCTGGACTTCACCGATGACCGTCTGACGCTCTTGCTACGCCGTTTGAGTAAACCGGAGATTTGGCAGGCAATAGAAAAGGAACTGAGCCAAAACATCATGCGGGTCTATGACCTGAAAGCCAAACGAGTGCGTTTGGATGCGACCACAGTGTCAGGCTACCATGAAGGTGGTGAAGAGAGCCTGTTTCAATACGGCTACAGCAAAGACGACCCGACCTTACGGCAAGTCAAGGTGATGGTCGCTGCGCTTGACCCGTTTGGACTGCCTTTGGTCAGTCAAGTGGTGGCAGGTGACGTTGCAGATGATAATTTGTACCGACCCGCCGTAGATCGGGTTCTACAAATCATAGAAGGAACCGGTCTGCTGTTTGTCGGCGACAGCAAGATGAGTGCGCTGGCAACTCGGGCACACATCCAGCGGTTGGAGCAACACTACCTGTGTCCGCTGGCGCAGACAGGAGAAACCGCCAAAGAGATGGAGGCATGGATCGAATCCGCTAACCGTGGCGATCAGCCATTGCAGCTCGTCTACATCAAGAATGAGAAGGGCAAACGGGTCTTGCTGGCGGAAGGATATGCTTTTGAACGTTCGGTGCAAGCCAAAACTGCGCCTGGCGAAGCGTCCGACGCAGAGCAGGAGCAAACCACTGAATGGACAGAGCAGGTCTTCGTTGTTCGTTCCGAAAACTATCGGAAGAGTCAACTCAATGGCTTGGAAGGACGGCTGCAACGGGCTACGGCAAAACTCCTGGCACTGACGCCGCCTCCGGCACGCGGCAAACGCCAAATTGAAGAGGAAGCCGAGTTGGTCAATGCTGCGACAGTCGTCCTCAAAGCACATAACGTGGAAGCGTTCCTGACTTACACCTTTGAACGTCAGGAAAAGCGGGAAACCAAGTATATTGGACGTGGACGCGGCAATGCCAACCGTCCCACTCGCGAGATTGTCTCTGTGCGCTACCAAATCCTGACCGTCGTCCGTCAAGAAGCAGCCCTCGCGGCGCATCAGAAAACGCTTGGCTGGCGCGTTTATGTTAGCGACGCTCCAGCCACCCAACTCAATTTGAAACAAGCCGTGCTGACCTACCGAGACGAATGGATCATTGAACACGGTTTTCATCGCCTCAAAGGTGCGCCGCTGTCGCTAGACCCGTTGTTTGTCAAAAACGACGATCAAGTGGTTGGACTGACCAACCTGTTGAGCCTGGCGGTGCGAATGCTGACCTTGATCGAGTTCGTCGTGCGGCGCAATCTAAAACAAAACCATGAGAAGTTGACTGGCTTGATTGAAAACAATCCTAAAAAGGGCATTGACAATCCGACCACCGAACGATTGCTCAAAACCTTTGACAAAATAACGCTAACCACTGTGCATTTGCCTGACCGTGTTATCCAGCACATCACGCCACTGACAACTTTACAAACGCGCATTCTGGAACTGCTTGGTTTATCTGCTGCCGTTTACACTCGACTGGCAGAAAATTGAAGAAAGTCATTTTATTTTCAGCGAATGGACAGTTAAATGACTATATCAATTTTATTGTTCGTAAGCAAACGTGGGATTATTATGAACCCATTCTCAAAATTAAAAGAGAAAATCTCAATACCCTGTTAACAAAAGTACGAGAAACGCGTAACGATATGGCGCATTTCCGTAAAGAGGTACCCAGCCGAAGCATGGACGACTTAATTTATTGCGCAAAATGGCTTGAAGGAAGATATGAAAAATGGAACACAATAATAAGCCAATCCGATATTCAAGCAATTCTTGAAAACTACGACCCGAATGACACCAAGAAAGCAGAGCAAGCCGAAAAACCATCCAGTCGTTTTAAACGAAGTGTGTACACTGCTCTTTCAGACTGGCTAAAAGAACAAAAGGAAAATGAAGTTACTCTCTCCTTTGATGAAGTAGAGGGAATACTCAAAAGACCACTCCCTGATTTAGCATTGGAATTACGGGCATGGTGGGCAAACGATAGAGTAGGGCATATTCATTCCATTTTATGGCTTGATGCTGGTTGGCGGGTTGAATCAGTAAGTTTATCAGATAAGCGAGTTAGGTTTTCCAGGATATAACCTGTGTTGAGTGTTGTGCTGATAGGTAATGTGTTGCGGGAACTACAGTCCGCGGGCGGGGAGGAGTTGGATGCGTTGTTACCGAGTGTTTTAGAAACGGCTTTCAAAGGTGAACTATGATTATTATGTCGTTGCGAGACGGTGGTTTCCCGTCGAAGCAATCTTCTGTTACAAGAGGAGATTGCTTCGCAACGTGCGCTCGCAATAACATGCAAACGGTGGCGCTGCGGGAGTTACAGTCCGCTACGGGGGAGGAGTTGGATGCGCTGTTGCCGTCCGTGCTGCGACCATCGGGAGGGGCGTTTAAGGGAGAGTTGTGATGGCAGATAATGAAAAAGTTTCTGAAAGCACAGTGAATGAAGATGTCAAAGGATATACCGAAAGATATATTCGTTGGCAAGAAATTCGTTTAAAACAATTGGGATATATCAACAATTTGCTGATAGCCCTTGCTTCTGGTTCATTGTTATGGCAAGCGCAATCCATAATTGCTTTTACGATCACGTTTCAAAGTCGCCCACTGTATTTGATAAGTGCTGCCTTATTCTTCGTTTCAATAGTATTAGGTTGTTGGCTTGCTTGGAATTGGTTAGGGGATTTTACTTTGACCGCTGATAGACTTCTTTCGAAAATGGAGGAACCACCTTCTATTGCTAATACCGATACTAAAAAACTACGAAACGAAATGAAAGAAGACGCAAATAAACTTGGGAAAAAGACAAGAGGGCTTCTTTCAGCGCAGTTTTACACATTTCTATTTGGCTTCTTCTTTATCTTTGTTGATGTTGTATGTCACCTTCTTTGAGAGACATGATTGAGCAGCGGCGTATCGTGGTGTATGTATCTTGATAGCTTCCCGCTGTCGCGGGATCTGCGACAAGTGCGGCTGGCGGCGGTGCGGGAGTTACAGTCCGCTACGGGGGAGGAGTTGCGCCCGCTTCTTGGGCGGACGTTGTTACCGTCCGTGCTGCGACCATCGGGAGGGGCGTTTAAGGGAGAGTTGTGCCCCCATCCCGTCCTTCCCCCTAAAGCGGGGAAGGAGAATTGAGAGTTGGAATGGAACAAAAGATAATCAATTCTGAAACATGTGAGGAGCCGCATTGTGCCTACGTTTGATGCAACGAGTGCGCCGCCTGATTATGCGGATAACGGAACCGGTTTTCCGGTTTTTCGCGGATCCTATTTGCAAAAGGATGCCCATTGTGCGGCTTTTTTATTTAACGCAGACATGGAACGCTTGAGGATTTTCTGTGATCAAACATTGAACGTCTCCCAGACGTTTAGGTATAAATACGTTCCAATTACCTCAAGCGTGATGCTCGTCTTCGCGGATATGCTCGTCTCATCGCGGGATGAGCGTGACGCGCAGATAGGCCTCATCCCCGAAACTGAAGTCAGTTTTTGGGTGTTGACCGTTGCCATGCAAAAAACTCGCGGCGGCTATATGCCACACCACCTTGCATGGTTTCTCCCTTATTTGCTCGTGAATGAAGCCAATGCCATTGCAACGGGGCGGGAAGTATTTGGCTTCAATAAACTGGCAGCGCACTTTCAAAAACCCGGACAGATTCAAAAACCTGAATTTACAGCAGATGTGCTTGGATTCAAACAGTTTGGCACAGATTCCATTGCGCAAAGAGAGGGGTTGCTTGAATTGAGGGCTTCTTCGTCTGCTGAGCCAACTCGATCCAGCGACCTCGATTCCATAAAAAATGGAATGGCGGCTGAGTTGTTAAAGAATATGAGTACCAACCTTGGAGGCGGTCTTGTCGAATTCGCCGCTCGTTTCATCAACGATCATATTCCACTTGTCTTTCTCAAACAATTCCGTGACGCCCAAAATACACGCAAGGCTTGTTACCAGAGACTCATCGAAGCACCCTTGAAAGTTGAAACATTTTTCGAAGGCGGCTTGTTTCTTCAGCCATACACATTGAATATTGCATCTCTGGCAAGCCATCCGTTTGCGCAAAACCTAGGATTGAATGGAGCTGAACACAGATCCACGCTCGGCGTGTGGATGCAGGTGGATTTTTTGTTGGGAAACGGAGTTGAGGTTTAAGCACCCTGTGGTCTGAAACTCAAGCGGAGCTATCCGCATTGACATTGTGCCCGAAGCGAAGCGGGCGTACGTCCCCGGCACTTGTACGCTGGGCAAGTGTGCCCTGCGTAGCGAGTGGGATGTTGTCAATTTTGGCCTGCTCGATAAACAGCGGTGTATCGTGGCGTATCTCGATAGCTTCTCGCTAACGCGAGACCTTCGGCAAGCGCGGCTGGCGTCCCACAAGGGGATGATATCGCTGCGGGAGTTACAGTCCGCTACGGGGGAGGAGTTGCGCACGTTCTTTGGGCGGACGTTGTTGCCGTCCGTGCTGCGACCATCGGGAGGGGCTTTCAAGGGAGAGTTGTGAAAAGGAGATTTTTATGGCTAATAGCAATAGCAGTGAACAACGTGATGCACAGCAAGGCGAGAAGATGATTGAGCTCAGAATTCGTTTCTGGACAAATGACCTTGCCAATGAAAAAGGGAAAATTAGACCGTAGCATGCTTGGTCAAGCGGAATGGTAATTATGGACAGGAACAAATCGCATGGAATTGTTCGACAAGAACCTGTTCCCTTTAATTCCCTGATGGATTTGTTAGCCGGGATTGAGAAAGTTTTGATCGCACATCGGATAACCTTGCACGTTCACAGAAGAATGAAAAAATACTTTTCGACAGATGAAAGCCCGCGTGAACCCTGCACAGGAGTTGTCCGCGTTGGTGCCGTCCGTGCTGGATAGGGCGTTCAAAGGTGAACTATGAAGACTCTAAGGGTCTCGGATGGTAGTGAATCCGTCGTATACAACCTCGCCAAAATCCACTTGAGCCAGTCTCTGCTCTTAGTGTAGATATACTCTGAGCAATTTCCAACTTTGCACAAAAACTGGGTCATGCCCAGCCACAGAGCGCATACACCTGCCTGATTTGCCTGGCAAATCACAGGCGGTACCACAGGGGAGAAATCAGAGATTATTTTCGCGATGAGCTCAGTATTCCCTGTAGCGCTGCGTCCATCCATGCCTCACTCGAAATAAATCGTCGGTCCAAAAAGGTAAGCATAGGCCAGCAGGAAGACGGCGCTCACGGCAATCCAACCCCAGCTTCTCTCCATCCGAAAGGGCATCTCACCCGTGTCCTTGTTGCGGTCGAGCAACTGCATCATCCATGCCATACCCGAGGTCCCACCCAGGCTGGATGCCATCGAGGAAACCAAAACGATCAAGAATCCATGGGGGTTCAACAAACCGATTAACACCGCCACTGCGCCACCCGTCAGGTATGAAACCAGGGCAAGCATTTGCGCACGGTGGACCCGTTCAGGACCTGCGCCGCCGATGAAGGTATCCATCATTCGCATGGCAACGCGGATCACCCCATAATAACTTGCGGCTCCCAGGATGGCTAAGCCAACCCGCACGATCCACTCTGGCTGGGCTTGATAAAACACGCCATCTTGACCCGTGCCCAGATCGCCAATGCCAGCCAGACCAGAGAAAAGTACGTATCCAGCTGCGACCATCAAGTTGGTCACAGCAAAATGCCACAGGAAATATTTGAGCTGCGGATTTGATTTTGAAGCACGCTCAAAAACAAATCCACCGATGACGCCCATGATCAGACTCATCAACGGACCTGCCAGCGCCACAAGACGATTGCCCATCCCTGAAAGCGACTCGTAGCTACAATCCACGTAAAATGCGCCAAGCTCCTTGATGTGTCCGCCGAGCAAAGCACATGCCAGGGCATGCCCGCCATGCTCATGCAATGCCGTGGCAGCCATGAATGAAAAAGCCGAAAGTGCGATCAGCGTTAGGAGGTCAACTTTCGTTTTAGACATGGTCAGCTCCAGTTCTTGGGTTGGGTCCATCACAGTATAAGCGTGTTATTTCTTTTAGTCATCCGTCTTTTGATAGCTTCCCAACGTTCATGTGCAGGTATGGCATTCCGCTTGGGTGGGCCCCTCTTGTCTTAGAGATACGGAGACTCACACACATGTCCATCCAAAAACCTCGCTCGACCCGTTGATCTCCTCCCCAGACAGCAACGAAATCGTTGCCCGCATCGCCAAGTCTCCGAAGGAGGGGTTGAGCATGTCATTGTCCACGGCAATCGGGAGTTGATCCGCTTGTATGAGGAGAAGGCCAAGAAGGTAATTGAGAGGGTATGGGAATCATGACCACCATGTCGTTGCGACGAGCCTCAAACGGCGAGTGTGCTCTCCCGTCGAAGCCCCCCTGTTAGAGGAGACATCGTACCCTTTGGGGATTGCTTACCCTAAGGGCACGATGTCGCAACGCGCGCTCGCAATGACATGGAAGACAGCGCGCCGCGGCAATTTTCCCTCACCCGACCGATCGGGTCACCCTCCTCCACTCCGCTGCGCTACGGGAGCTTTAGTCCCGCGGGGAGAGGGGACCGGAGCCCGCAGGGCTTCCATGAACTGAGCACGGGCTTCAGCCCAGCGAAAGAGTTGTGAAGATTATGTCGTTGCGAGGAACCGCTGATTGAGTAGGCAGCCTCGCGCTCGAGGCGAGCGAGTGTGAGTCGAGGGCGCTCGAAGCACAATTGAAACCCGCTGAAGAATGCGGTCGGCATTCTGCGTTTAAGCCTGGGAGTCCGTGCTTGTTTTGAGCTGCGCGGTGTCTCATCCGAGACTCTGCGCCCGGACAGACATTCTTCATCATCCATCTAGCTCGCGACCTTGCTCACCTGTGCAATCTCCTGGGCTTCCCTGACCATCTGATTGGTAAAGCCCCATTCATTGTCATACCAGCTTAACACCTTGATCAGATCGCCATCCACCACGTGGGTCATGCCGAGATCGATGATCGAAGCTCGCGGATCTTTGATGATATCCGAGGACACAATGGGATCTTTCGTAACGCCAATGATGTCGTGGTAACGGTCACTGGCGGCTTCGTCCACAAAAATCTGATTGATCTCTTCGACGGAGGTCTTCCGTTCCGCCAGTAGAACGATATCCGCTACAGAACCCACGGTCACTGGACCCCGTACAGCGATACCATCGAATAAACCTTTAAATTGGGGGAGAGCCCTGGTCGTGGCCATGGCGGCACCTGTGGAGGTAGGCACAAAATTAGCGGCACCGGCCCGCCCTCTCTCGAATCGTTTGCTTGGTCCATCCACGATGGCCTGGGAAGCTGTATAGGCATGGACCGTTGTCATGATAGCCTTTTTAATTCCAATCCTGCGGCCAACGATCTCGACGACCGGGGTAATACAGTTCGTGGTGCAACTTGCGCAGGCGATGATCTGCGTATTCCCGTCCACCCTGTTCACCCCATGCACTACGGTAACAATATCATCGCTTTTCGCCGGTGCAGAGAGAATAACGTATTTGGCCCCAGCTTGAACATGTTTCTCGAGATCCTCCCGTTTCGTAAACACACCGGTACATTCCAGCACAATATCCACGTCAAGGCTGGACCAGGGCAGATGTGCCGGATCCTTCTCATGATAGTAGTGGCAGGGTTTGCCAGCGATGGTCAGATTTTCGCCAGTATGTTCCACTGTCTTTTCATATCTCCCATATACGGTATCGTACTTGAGCAGGTAAACGATATTTTCGATGGGAACAATATCATTGACCGCAACCAACTCCAGGCCGGGCGAGTTTAAAATGGTTTTAATGCGGCGCGGCCAATTCGCCCCAGACCGTTGATGGCAATTCTTGTCATGATTACCTTCCTTTCCAAAGGTTAGCTGAAACAGACTCTTTTCAAAAACCAGAGCCAGGTGCTCATATTTTGGTCGATGCTTTTGAGCCTGTTTGGATGGGTGTGAGTGGCTTCATCGCAGCACTCACGACAACACAGCACGTTGCGGACCGGTCGGATCGTGTTATAGTGGATTTTGGGTAGGCTGATGGGGACTGCGACGTTTTCCGTCGGAGACGATCACCGTAGGTGTGTATTGTTTATTATACATCTTCGTAAGCGGTCGTCCTTGCCTGGGAAGCGTGGAGATCATGACCGCCTGCGGGTCCGGGTGCAGGCCCGGTCGTGATTGGAGCTTGAGGGAGCAGTCGAAACCACAATCTGCGAGTGCGATGCCGTCCATTTTGGATAAGGCATTCAAAGGTGAATTATGAAGACGAATTCGCTGAAAGTTCTCGAAACCATGCAAGGGTTATTCGATGAAATCACTTCCATCAGCGATGCCTTTTGCAAAGAATATCTCAATGACGAATATGCAGGAATGGCGCGCAAAATGGCGGCAACTTTGGCGCGCAAACGTCCATCTCCGCTGGTGAATGGTCAGGCAAAATCGTGGGCAGCAGGGATTTTGTATACACTCGGCCAGGTCAATTTTCTGTTTGATAAGTCACAGACACCGCATATGCGCGCAGATGAACTCTGCAGGAAAATTGGAGTATCCCAGCAGACTGCCGGCGGGCGCGCGCAAAAAATCCGAAACATGCTTGATGTTTTTCAGATGCACCCAGATTGGACGTTACCCAGCCGTGTGGACGATAACCCCATGATCTGGATATTGAAAGTCAATGGTTTTATGGTGGATATTCGTAGTATGCCCCGCGAAGTACAGGAAATCGCGTTTGAGAAAGGCTTGATCCCATATATTCCTGCTGACCGTGACGAAAACCATGTCGAAGAAAATTTGTAGAACAACGAGAATCGACTTGCTGCCTGCCCCGTATTTGTCCCGACGCTCTTTGTTGGGATGCTCTTCTGGGCGATTGCAGTCCACTGGCGTGCCAATGTAAAATGAAATCGGAGAAACGCATGATGAGTTATTTACCCGTCGATACCCGGCGTGATGCGGAACCCATCCGCTTGTTCAAGTCTGATTTTCTGGAATTCTTCACCCATATCAGTCCATTGGCCATTATTGTTTTGTGGTTACCGGTTGCGATTCTGTTGATCGTCCATGCCGTGCTGAACATCCCCGACTCAACATTTCCGGTTTTCATTCCACTGGGTTTTCTGATTGGGATCTTACTTTGGACCCTGGCAGAGTACACCCTGCATCGCTTCCTTTTTCATTACAAGCCAACCAGCCCGGGCCAGGAACGCATCCTGTTTCTCTTCCACGGTATCCACCATGCCCAGCCGCAGGTAAAAACACGACTGGTCATGCCATTCGCGGTCAGTATTCCGGGCTTCGTTATTTTTTTCGGGTTGTTCTACTTGATCCTGGCTGTCGTGCTCAGGTCTCCGCAATGGGTGGCACCGCTCATGTCGGGTTTCCTGATTGGATACCTGGCTTACGATCTGACGCATTACGCCACTCACCATTTCCCGATGCGTTCGGGGTACGCAAAATACATCAAACGTTACCACATGCAACATCATTATAAAGACCCGGATACCCGTTTTGGCGTAAGTTCCCCGATTTGGGATTGGGTCTTTCGTACACAGGGAATTGGGTGAGCAGTAAAACAGCGGCAATGCAAGCTGTAAAAACTGATGCTGACACTGGAGGATTGCGCCCGCTCTTTGGGTGGACGCTGAGGTTGTGAAAATAAAAGAACATCGAGAGGAATCAGGCCATGTCCGATAACACCAAGATACTTGTTAGAAATGCCAGAGATCAAGATATTTCTGCAGTTGCAGAAATCGATGCGGAGGCTTTTTCACCTTACGGAACCGCTGAAAAGCCGGAAACTTTTCAGCTCCGACTCACGGCTTTCCCCAATGGTTTTATTATTCTGGTGGCAGATAATGAAATTGCAGCCTATGGTTGTGCGGAAAAATGGCTGACGGAGCGCGAGCCAGGTTTGGACGAGAATCCGCTGGCAACCCATCAACTTGACGGCAGAATATTTTGTATCACAGCCCTGGCTGTCAAGACGAAATATCGGGGGAGAGGCTATCGTTTAGTTGTGCTTGATAAGCTGATTGAGATTGCCCATAATGAAGGTTGTAGGAAGATTGTTTTGGAAACAACTCATGCCCAGGATTTATACCTGAAACGAGGCTTTAAGACAGTTCAAAGTCGCACGGAACGCGGAATTTCATTGGATGTTATGTCTCTCGATATAGAATCCTATGGCGGGAATGCATGAACAGGGGGCATCGTCGCCTATCTGGATGACCTGTACCCTGTGGGGAGAGGAGACTGCTTTGCAATGACATGTGGGCCAGGGTCAACGTGCTGCAGGAGTAACAAGAACTGATTTACAAGGATGGATGTTATCGTATCCAACTGAAAAGGAAAAAATAAATTGAGCGAGGAAAATGCCTTCGATATCATCTTGCTGATCGCCAGACCGGCTGCTGGTAAGAGCGAGATCATTGATTATCTCAAGAGAACCCCTCAGAAAGAACGAGCGGAACGTTTTCACGTGGGCAAGTTCGATGAGATCGATGACTTCCCCATGCTTTGGACCTGGTTTGAGGAAGATGCCTTGCTTGAGAAAATGGGACATCCACGCTTGCACACAGATTCTCAGGGGATTTTCCTCTATCGATATCTTTGGGATCTGTTGATCGAGCGGATCGGATTGGAATATCAAAAGAGACTGCGAGACATCCCGAATTACGATGAAGAATTCGCAACCATTGTTGAATTCTCGCGGGGGACGGAGCATGGCGGATATCGGTCCGCTTTTGCTCATTTGCCATCACAAATGCTCGAAAAAATGGCCGTACTATACATCGATGTGAGTTGGGAAGAGTCCCTGCGGAAGAACCGTAAGCGCTTTAATCCCGACAAACCCGATAGTATCCTCGAACACGGCATGGACGATTGGAAAATGGAACGTCTGTATAAGGACGTGGATTGGAGTGAGGTCAGTAAAGATGATCCACAGTACCTGACCATTCAAGGTGTTCGCGTTCCCTATGTCATATTTGATAACGCAGATGATGTAACCACGCAGCGCGGCGCTGCCTTGGGCGAAAGGTTGGAGCAGGCGTTGAAGAAATTGTGGACTTTTTACAAAGAACGAGTAAGGAATTGAGAAGGATGTCGTCGCGAAGAGCTGCCGGTCGAGTGCGCTGAGCAGAGCGATGCACGTATCGAGGCCAACGCGCTGCAGGAGTTGACCCGCACCGCCTTCGGCCCTTCCTCCATGAGATAAGGTGACAGTCACTTTTGCAGAGCATCCCGGAATGGGATGAGTGAGACAAAGTGACTGTCACCTTTGAGACTCCCCAACCTGCCAGGACGGCTGCTTCCCAACATCTTTGTAAACGCAAAGGATTCATCCCTGATCGGCACCACAATAGCACTAAATCGGCAGAATATAGGACGAATACAGCTTGCCCATAGGCATCCCGAGCTCACTCCCTGGATAAAAGGAAGGTAGGATGGCAAAGGCCACACTCTCCCCGATGGTGGCAGTTCTACGCGGCAGGCTGGGCGATTACGTTTTCCGTCGCAGCCCGGACGGCCAATTGATCCTGAGCAAAGTGCCGGACATGTCCGGGGTGAAGTGGAGCAAGGCCCAGCAGGCTTATCGTCAACGCTTCAAACGGGCCATCACCTATGCCAAGGCGGCGATGGCTGACCCGAAAGTACACGCGATCTATAAAAAGATGGCCGCCAAAAAGAACAAACATCCCTTCCGCATGGCCGTTTCGGATTACATCAAAGGCAATGACCTGTTTGCGCAGAAGTGAAAGCACGAATCAACCAGATAAAAAGAGCCAGCGCTTTGCTGGCTCTTTTTATCTGGTTATTCAATTTTTCTCAGGCAGCGTAGGCCTCCACCTCTTCCTCACCCTGGGCGCTGCGTTCCCCGGCCGGTCGCCCATCCAGGAACTCCAGGGAGGAGGCGATTACTTTCGTGAAATATCTTGGCTCCCCATTCACTTCATATTTATTGGTTTTCATCCGGCCTTCCAGATAGAGCAGGCTGCCTTTACGCAGGTAGCCCTGGCAGGTCTCGGCCAGGCGTCCCCAGGCTTCCACTTGCACCCATTCGGTATATTCCCTGGGCTCGCCGTCTTCGCCATTCCATTGGTTATTGACAGCCAACGTGAACTGGGTCACCTTCTTGCCTGTGGGGGTGAAGTGACTATCGGGGTCTCGCCCTAATCTGCCGATAAGTTGGACGCGGTTTAGAGCTGGCATAACTCCCTCCTTTCGTTGCCTTCCGTGAAACTGTGACTTTTAGAGGACATGTGTACGTGTAACATATTTAAACTCCTTTTTTTCTCTAAAAGGGCTATTGAATTGTAAGGTGATTATAGCACAAATTTTCTATACGTCAACGCAACCAGAGTACTAGAGGACAAAGGCAGAGCCGGACATGGAAATGTCCGGCTCCGTTCTTTTACCCTACATTACTCGATGAAGCCTGTACGCTAGCTCGTATAATGCCTCACCTGCATCTGTATCGATCTTCAAGTTACTGTAATGTCTTGCTTTTGTTTCCCCTAAAAGAGCGGTTGGGTGCCCCTGGCAGGGTTATACTTCACTCACCCGCCGGGCCTGCCATGGCGGGGGCCTCAGGCTCTGCGGCGCCTCCGCTCTTCTTGAGCACCGGCAGGCCGGTCTTCATTTCAGCCACTTCATAGCCTTCCGGCACGGCGTCAAGCGTGCCATCCTTGATTTCCTTCGAGAAGAAGAACAGGACGCGCTCCTTGCCGGTGGAAGTCATGGATTTCTTGGTATGCAGGTAGTAGGTCACACCTTTCGAGTTGGTAAATGCGTAAGCCATTTTTTCTCCTTTTCTAACGAGTTGTCCCGTAAGTTTAGCACAGATTTTCTACCGATGTCAATCAGGAGTTTCGTGTATGCAAAGCGTCTCTAGTCTGCCCGATCTGCGCTCCGCCCGCCTCTCTTTCTCAGGGACGGTGGGTCTGGTGCCAACCATGGGCTACCTGCACGAGGGGCATCTTTCCCTGATCCGCCGCGCCCGAGGAGAATGTGAGCACGTGGTCGTCTCGATCTTCGTCAACCCGACCCAGTTCGGTCCTCAGGAGGATCTCTCCAACTACCCGCGTGACCTGGAGCGCGACCTGAAGCTGATGGCTCCGCTCGGCGTAGACCTGGTTTGGACGCCCAGGGCTGAGGATATGTATCCGCCCGGCTACCAGACCTGGGTGGAGGTGGAAACGATGACCCTTCCCCTGGAGGGCGCACAACGTCCCGGTCACTTCCGCGGCGTGACCACGGTCGTTGCCAAGCTGTTCAATGGCGTTCAGCCGCATAAGGCTTACTTTGGTCAGAAGGATGCCCAGCAGGCGGCCGTTCTGCGCCAGATGACGCGCGACTTGAACTACCCCATCGAGATCGTGGTCTGCCCCATTGTGCGGGAACCGGACGGCCTGGCGCTGTCCAGCCGCAACGTCTACCTAAACCCGCAGCAGCGCCAGGCCGCCACGGTACTCTATCGTTCGCTCAGTGCGGCGCAAGAGGCTTACTCAAACGGTGAACGGAACGCCGAGAAACTGCGCCAGATGATGAGGGAGGTGCTGGCCGCCGAGCCGCTGGCCCAGATGCAATACGTCTCCTGCGCGGACTACGACACGCTGGAGGAGTTGGATACCGTAACCGGGAAGACCCTGCTTTCGATGGCTGTGTTTTTGGGAAAGACACGCTTGATCGATAATTTCGTGGTGGAATAAACGTCCTCACAGCTTCCCATCTTCGCAAGGATTTATTTTAGAGTAAACCTTCCCTTTTCTTTGTGATTTTCCCCCGTTATACCTGCTCGAAGCGCTCCACCGGGACGACAAAAAGCGTGGCCCGTCTTTCTCCGGAAGGCAGGGGCGTCAATTTGGCACGGATCAATTCCAGGGCGGAATCGACCCGCTCATCCCGCACGCCCAACAACAGAGTCACCACCCCGCTGCGTAGAAATCCACCCGTCGAAGCCACGCGCGTTACACGGTATTTCTCAGAGGTAAGCGCCTGGGTAATTTCGTCAGCATCGTTGTCCTTGACGATGAGAATAATCATTTTCATTGCAATAACTCCTTGGTGCGACAGACCCTCGTGGTTATAGCTCTTCGAAGCGTTCAACGGGCAAAGCGAAGACGGTGGCGCCTCCCACGGTCACGGGAACAGGCGTCGGCATGGGAAGAGGCGAACCTTCCAAAGGCAGAGTCATGTACTCGATGCGCTGACGACAGGATTCTTCCAACGATTTGAGAGCCTCTTCTTCCTGCCCCGCACGTATCCCAATCAGCAGTGTGGCATTGTGTCGACCCAGGAACCCACCCGCACTGGCCAGAAGCACAACCGGCAGGCCACGCTGTTCGAGGGCCTGTGTGGCGATATCCATATCCTGTTCCTGCACAACGGCAAGCATCAACAAGTCGATCGAAATAGTTTCCATACAATCTCCGGCAAGATCCTTAGAACCATCTATAAAGAATAGTATACAAGATACTGGCAATTGCACAAGTAGCCAGCATCACCGGCAGACCGCGTTGAATCCATAACCTGGAGGTGATGGGCGTGCGGGTCTTTTCGGAAAGTTTTGCGACAATGATGTTGGTGGTGGAACCAACGATCGTGCCGTTGCCGCCGAAGCCCGCACCAAATGCCAGCGCCCACCAGAAGGGCGTAATATCCACGCCTGCCTGACCCAGCCCGCGGATGACCGGAATCAAAGCGATGGTGATCGGGATATTGTCCACAACGGCCGAGAGTCCGGCGACGATCCAGATGAGCAGCACGCCGAACAGGACCGGCTCGACGTTCGAGGCGCCTTGGAGCAAGCCGACAATTGTTTCCAGTACCCCGGCCGCACCCAGCCCTCCAACCATGATGAACAGCGAGGTAAAAAAGATGAGCACACTCCATTCGATTTTCTTTAACATTTCATCGAGGTCGGGTCTGACCCACAGCAGGGCGCAGGCTGACCCACCCAGCGCCACAAAGGCAGGGCTTACGTTCAACAAGTGATGGACAAAGAACAGGAGAATGGTAGCAGCCAGTACGATCAGCACGCGCCGCACGGTGACAGGATGATTGAGCGTCTCATCAGGATTGAGTTTCATGATTGCTTTGACACTGCGTGGACGTTTGGAAAGCTCCTTTTTGAATAGACGGCGCAATATGAATAAGGCGCTTGCCCAGACTATGATGACGATGGGCAGGGCATAGATCAGAAAGTCGATGAAGGAAAAACCGGCCGCAGAGGCGATCAAGACGTTGGGCGGGTCGCCCACCAGGGTAGCCACGCCGCCTGTATTCGATAGAATAGCTTCCGCAATAAGAAATGGCAGAGGGCTGATGCCCAGAATTTCACTTATCAGGATGGTGACCGGCGCGATCAATACCACGGCAGTCACGTTGGGCAGGAACATGGAAAGCACCGTCGTGATGCTGCCCAGCATCATGAATAAGAGCATTGGTTTTCCCTTCGAGGCGCGCGCGGCCGAAACCGCCAGATACTCGAAGAAGCCCGTCGGCTCGAGCATGGCGACCAGGATCATCATGCCAAACAATAATCCCAGCGTGTTGAAGTCAATGGCCTTCAGCGCGGCTTCTTCCGAATAAAACCCCAGGATCTTTCCCAGCGCGACCATGAGTGCCGCGCCGGCAATCGCGACAATGGAACGGTTGATCTTTTCCGAAAAGATCAACACCAGGCTTCCAAAAAAGATAATGCAGGACAGGATGGCACCGATGGCCATGTTCAATCCGCTTTGTGCCAGGAGGCGAGAACGGCAATCCCGATATCCACGCGCGAAGCCAGTCCGGTCAATTTTCCATCTATGGAAACCACCGGGATATCCTGCAGGTTATGTTTCAACATCAAGGCGTAGGCGCGCAATAAGCCTGCGTCTTCTTCAACGCTGATGGCCGGCTCCATTAAGCTTTCAATCGATTTGTCGAGCACTTTTGCGGAAGGACGCGTGGTCTCCACTGCGCCGAAATCGTGAACAAAATCCACATCCTCGATAAAGCGTACAAAATCTGGTAATTCCAAGGAGAGCAGATTCCGTAAGCCAACCACGCCGACGAGCTTGTTATCCTGATCCACTATGGGCAGCAAGCCAATATGATTTTCTACAAATACGGAAGCAGCCTCCCGTACTGTAGAGGTGACAGGGATGGAAATAACGTTGTGTTTCATGGACTTGCTGATGTTCATTGGCTCTCCTCATTTTTTCCGGTTAGCTCTGGGATGGCACCTGAAACCGTTCACGATATTCTGGCAACTCGATCATCGGCGGACGGTCACGCTCGGCGATCTCCTCAATTTCCAATTTGAAGTCTTTCTGTTCATAACGGATCAGTTTCATGGTCTTGTTGACATTTTCCAGGAAGCTCTGTTTATGACGGGCCTCGAGCTTATGCATCACGGCTTGAATGATCGCAAAGGACATTTTGCTCAACGCTTCCAAGGGCTGGTTATGGTGGATACGTTCCTGCAGATCGGCCTGGGCAATGGCACTCAGGTTGAACTTTTCCAGCATATCAATTAACAGGCCAATCTCCACACCATAGCCCGAGAAGAAACTTAACTGCTCCAGGGCGGAGCGAAGCCCGCCGTACTCCCCTGAAAGCGGCTGGATCACTCCGGAGAGCTCCGGGTAGAACAAGTTCAGCAGCGGGCGTGCGGTCAGTTCGGTCACTCGGCCACCGCCGCCTGCCTGAACTTTATCGCCCACCCTCAAGGGTCGTTGATAAAAACCCTTGATGAATTGAATATCAGGACGAAGAAGCAGAGGGCCGATCAGCCCATAGACAAAGCGTGGATGGATGTTGACAATATCCGTATCGATCCAGATCAGAATATCCCCATGTGTGCAGTAGAGGCTTTTCCAGAGCGCCTCCCCTTTGCCTTTGCGTGAACCATAGCGGGGTAAGACATCCTGATGGATATAGACAGGGACGCCCAAACTTTCGGCGATTTCCCGCGTGCGGTCGCTGGAATTGAAATCAATCAACACGATTTCGTCCAACAGCGGGGCATCCACCACCAGCGCTTGCTTGATGGTTTTGATGACGTTTCCAACAGTCTTTTCTTCGTTGAGCGCAGGAAATGCCAGGCTGATGGTAAGTCCGCGTTCGCGTTTCAAACTCAGCAGGTAATCCAGATCTTCGAACTCATTGGCGTGAAAGGTGTTCTCAGCAAACCATTTATCAACCAGCACGGAGATGGCGGTTTGGCCGGCTTCTTCGCTTTCCAGGCTATATTGCAGTGGCTGCCGGGTTTTGACCACAAGCACCCCCAACTCACTCTGCATCATCATCTGTTCGGCGACCGGACCGATGAAAAGTGTTTCTTCTGCCAAACGCGCACTGGCGCCCATGACAATTAAATTAAACCGAGGTGACGCCTCTAGAATGACTTTGGCCGGGGTGTCCGTGACAATTTGCTGCTTCTTCACTTGGGGGAGGTTTTTCAGCACGTGTTCTATACCGCGAAAAGCCGCATCTTGTTTGGAGAGGGGGTCAGTGGAGACCATATGAAGAGAGGTGACCTCAATTTGATGGAAACGCTGCATGGATAAGGCAATCCGCAGCGAGAGCTCAGCGTGAGGGCCGCCGCGCATCGGGATCAAAACGCTTTGTGGGTTGGCCGCCACATGTGAATTGACAATCGCAATATCGCAGGGAGGGTAAGTCAATACTTCCGTCGGTGTCGTCTTTAAAATCTCAAATTGACAGGGATACTCCAGGATCAAAAGGTCAGGCTCTTCTTTTTCTATGAATTTTGTCAACTCATTCCATGGTTGGTGGGCGGCATACACTTCCGCCCAGTGATGGACGCCATTGACATCAGATAGCCCTTTCAGCGTCCGGCGCACTTCACGAGCGTACAGAGCCGCGGTGCTGAGCAATTCGTCCTGCGGAACATATACCAGGCCCACCAGGGTGACATTTTCATCGCCGGCGATGGCACGTGCGGCATTGATCGCAGAGGTCTGTTCACAGCCATATACGATCGGAACCAGCACTTTTTTAAAGAGTTTTTTCTTAAAGGAGACTTCATACAACCTCCTGATGATTCCTACATGAGAAGTGGTGCAATATTTTGCTGGTAAATACGCTCCCAGGTATATTGTCCGCGCACCAGTGCGCGCATTTGAAAGACGGAACTTGAAGCAAGTTGCTCTGCAATGACCATTGCCAGGTCATCGGGGTTGGCATCCGGCGAAAAAAAAGTGGCGTGTGCATCCCCCAGGCTTCGTAATGGCGGGATATCTGCACAGAAAATCGGCAGGTTCGCGAACCCGGCCTCCAAAACGGGAATGCCAAATCCCTCTTCACGGCTGGGCAGAATGAGTGCATCGGCCAGATGATAGAAATCCGAGATGACTTCATCAGGGACATAGTCCTTGGTCAACTCGGCCAGAAAGCAGATCGCATTCTCCACGCCCAGTTCTTTACGTAAAGCGATTAACTTCTCGAAGTATTTAACATTGGCAGGGTTGTGCGGCCCAAGCGGACCGGTGACGACCAATTTCGCCTGTGGAAAATCTCGCTTCAAACTCGCACAAACCCGTAGGGCCAGTTCAATATTTTTTCTTGTGGTAATGCGCACAGGTAGCAACAGCAACGGAGAGGCGTGCAGCAGATCCAGAGGTTGCACATAGTTGCGTGTTTGTTTTTCGAGTTTATGAAACCGCGCCACGTCCACGCCGTTGGGTACCACGGTAACGGCCTCTTCATCGATTTGAAACAGTTCGGCCAGTTCATGCCGACGCATCTCAGAGATCGTCACCTGTTTTACACCTCTCCAGGCCTGCCTGAGCAAGTCCCATGGATAGCCATCATATAGCTCATCCCGATAACGCGGCGTTGTCCATGCCAGATCATGATGCCATAAAATGACGCGCAGATGATCATAACTTGTCAGGCTATGGACGGCAGCGGTCAGCGCAAGGTTCTTGTTCAGCGAACAGGCGTTATGAACAATAAGCGTATCTACATCACTCAAAATTCTACTGAGGTCCACAGTCAGTGACTCGACCAGCCCTGCGAACTCAGGCGGGATGCGCCCGGCATCCAGGTCAGCCTTGATGGCCAGTACCTCCGGATGACGAGAGTCGGCTGTGGGAAGATGAACAAAAGGAATACGTGGATCAACTTGCTCTCCTCGTCCTGCCACGATCCGGACCTGATGACCGGCATCAGCCATCAGGCGGGCATGATGCCCCAGGACGCTTTCAACGCCTCCGACCACCGGCGGGGCCGAGTAATGCAGAAGAGCCACCTCGCTCATTGTGATTTTTCTTGAGCAGCCTGGATGGCCAGATCGATGAACACAGCCGAGGACCAGCCAAACATGGAAGCGGCTTTGGGTGGATTCTCACCGGTCATCGGGTCATAATATTCATAAATGTCATCGCGGCAGCAGATCAAATCCAGGGTGCGCTTGCGTAATTCACGCGCCAGGTCGGCATAGCCCGAACGCTGCAATCCTTCGATCAACAGATAGTTCACGTTGACCCACGTTGGACCGCGCCACATTTCGTGCCGATCATATTTGGGATCGTTCATGGCAACTGTGGGAATGGGATAACGTGACCAAAATTCATGTTCGTCCGTCAGATGCGCGACCAGACGGTCGGAAATTTCCGGCGGCATCTGGCCTGTGATCAACGGGAACAGGTTGAAAGGAGTCAGAACGTTCACGCGCGACCCATTCCTGGTGGCCCAAAAGAGGCCGCTCTCTGCATCCCAGACCAGATCGATCATCCGTTGCACCATGGTCGCGGCGCGTCCACGCCACATCTCCGCCTCCTCTTCCTTACCGATCACCCCGGCGATTTTTGCCAGCGCTTCCTGTTGAAGATATAGGTAGGTATTCAAGTCGGGCGACTGGACCGGCATGCCGTCGTCCCATAAGGGGCTGTCGTCCAAACCCGATGAATACGGATGCTGATATTCACAAAGGCTGTTGCCATCCGTATCGTTGTTATCGAACCACCAGTTATTCCAGCGCACGATCGGTTCATAGATTTCATCCAGGAATTCCCGGTCACCATTCTGTTCATAGAGTTTATAGGCGGCCCAGGCGATCAGCGGTGGTTTCGTTACGTCTGCATCGACGGGATAGTCCAGGTGGGTCACCGCACCTTCATCATGGATGGCATCCGGGATCATGCCGTCTTCGCGTTGATGATCCAAAACGATGCGAATTTGATCCTGCGCCAGATGCATTTCCACGTGACGATAAGCAAGAGCATGGAAGAAGGCATCCCATTGCCAGACGCCCACATAATGGATCATGGAGGGTGTCATCGCTTCGCGCGTGGTATAGAAGCGGGTGGAGATCAGGCCAGCACGCATGATCCACCAGGCGTAATAATATTGAGAGCGATATTCCTCCTGCACCTGTGGCGCGCTGGCAAACCAATCGTGCCAACGTTGAGCCGCGCCATCCAGAGTCTCAGTGACATTCGGGATATAACGGTTGAAGCCCAGGCGCGGCGTAATATTCAGGAGCAGTGCCTTGCCGCCTTCGGAAGCATCGAGGTGCAGTTGAACAGATTGATTATCAGCATCCAGGGCGTTGGTGAGGTGAGAGACGATGTGCGCGTTCGTGGTGTAAGCCACGTTGCGGCGAATATCACCGGTCAAGCGCAATACGCCGCCGCGGCGGTCGGTTTGGATCTTGTCGAGGTTGGCGTTGAATTTAATGCCACACTGGGCGGAGGGTAAGGTGATCATTAGTGTTTCTATATCCACGTAGGCCACAGTAAAAGTTCCGATGCGAGTCTCGCAGTCGATACGATGCGGATAAGTCGTTAAGTTGAGTTCAAGAGGATCCCCATCACCATCGATGAAGACCCATTCGTCGATCAAAGGCTGGCGCTGGCGATAGGCTGCGAGTTGACCTTCACGTTTAAACCAGCGCTCTGCCAGGCGGATGGTGAAATGCTGATTGACATAAAAAATCAATAAGCGCGAGCCACGGTCGCTGAAGGGAATCTGGCGTAGATTGATGCGATCTTTTAAGAGATTCAAATATTCTGAAGTTACATTCATATTTATTCCTTGCTCCTTAACCATAAAGTTTGATATGGCTTCAAAACCAAAATTCCGTCCGCGAAAGTGTGTATTAGATCGCCGGTGATCAAGTCGGTTAATTGGCTTGAAGATAAACCCAAGATATCTTTTGGATCAACCCTTACATGCTGAAGCTGATTTGAAATGTTATGCAGACACAGCACTCGCTGGCTCTCATCCGTGGAGAGTCGCAGCAGGGCGAATACCGTTTCTCCGCAATCGAGAACTTGTTGTTCGCCATGAGGATGAAACGCCGCGCAGGTGCGACGCGCTCTCAGACACTGAGCATAACGATTGAAAACATGATACCGCAACGAAGATTTGTCGGTTAGTTCATTTTCGAACGCGGCCGCCGCGAACTTTTGACGATTGATTGTACGGTTTCGCCCGGTTAAGTCAACACCTGCGTGCCAGCCGCGTGAACCGAACAGGCTATGAAAATAAATCCCGGGAACGCCGATCAGCGCCAGCATGATGGCTTGCGAGGTGACAAAGCGATCCACTTGAATATCAGGCGCTTCTTTTGAGGCCGGGTCGGAGAGCGCATCAAAGTAATTGATATTGAGTTCATAAGGCTTTTGTCCGCCGCTGGCTTCCTGTTTATAAGATACCAGGCCGCCGTGCTGAGTCACGCGTTCGATCAAGGCCTCAATTTCAGCCTCGGATAGAATGCCGCGAGCGGGGTTGATGCCGATCCCATCATGCGATGCCAGAAAGTTGAAAAATGTGGTCTGGCTGGATGGTAACTTAAGCCCGGCTGCCCACTTCGATAGGATGCGGCTGTTCTCTGTATAAAAAGTGTGCAGGACGAGAGGCGGCAAAGCAAAATTATAGACCATTTGCGCCTCATCCCTGCCATTCCCAAAATAAGAGATGTTATCGACATGGGGAACGTTTGTTTCGGTGATGAGCATGACATGCGGTGCGACCTCATCCAGCACGGCGCGGAACAAACGAATCACCCGATGAGTTTGGGGTAAATGAATACAGGAAGTGCTGATTTCTTTCCAAAGATAAGCAATGGCATCCAGCCGGATGAAATGGGCACCCTGCGCTGCGTAAAGCAGCAGTGTATCGATGATTTCCAAAAGTACATCCGGATCCTGATAATTGAGATCGACCTGATCTGTGCTGAAGGTGGTCCATACCTGCTTGAGACCTGATGGAGTATGGAATTCGGTCAGGAGTGGCAGGGCGCGCGGTCGCACAACTTGAGAGAGATCTGGGTCTCTGTTCACCACAATAAAATAATCTCGATAATGCGGATCATCTTGTAAAAAGGCCTGGAACCAGGGGTGCTGTACGGAGGCATGATTGATGACCGCATCGAACATCAAACGGAAATGACGCTCCAGGGTCGAGATGTCATCCCAGTTTCCCAGAGCAGGATCGACCTGGCGATAATCCTTGACTGAGAAGCCATCATCCGAGGTCCAGGGATAAAACGGCAAGATATGAATTCCTCTTACTACGCCATCCAGGTATCGATTGCAAAAATCCCCCAATGTTTCCAACGGCTTCTCGTTGGGTAACTGAAGTTGATCACCGTACGTAATCAGGATGGAATCCTGCTCTGTGACCCCGCCTGCGCGCTGAGGGATTCGCCTGGCACATTCTGTCATGATCGCTTGCAGACGATCCAACAATGCGGGGGCTTGCTCTGCTCCGTAAAGAAAGGTGAGGTGAGAGAGGAGGTCGGTCATTTTGATTTCCTGCCAGAGAAATTAATCAGCCGCGGCGATGAGCGTACAGGAAAGATGCCCTGCTGCACGGAGCGCAGTTCCTCCACTGTGAAGAAGGCTTTCGGATGTGTCTCCTGAATAATATTTATCACCTCCGGAAGTTCCTTCCTCAGCACAACTGTGTAAACGACTTGCACAGGACCGTTGGCTCCATGTCCATCCACATGGGTAACACCGTATCCATCCGAGTGTAAACGTGCAATAAGAGATTTTCCATCTTTGGAAAGAAAAGCGCGTACCACCAACGTGCCAATCGCCAATTTTTCCTCGATTAGCATGCCGGCGAAGTTGCCTACCGCAAAGCCGGCCGCGTAGGCCAGATAGGCCACCAGGTTTTGCGCACCGCGTACGATCTGGGATACGATGGTGATCCAGATAAACACTTCCACAAAACCCAGCAGCGGCGCGAGATATTTTCTGCCGCGCGAAAGAAAGATGATGCGTATCGTTCCCAGCGTCACGTCGCAGATACGCGCCGCGAATACGATCAGTGGCAGGATCACCCAGGTAAACCAGTCAAAGGTCTGCATGTGTATCGGCCTATAAGCTGCGGCTGTTGCCCATATTGGGCAGGATCCATTCATCGTTGTAGAAATCGCGCATGATCCTGTAGTAATACAATGCTTCCTTGTTCTGCAATTCGTAATCCCAATCCTGCTTGAGGCGCTGGTGTTCCGAAGAAAATTCCCGATCGGAAATTTCCGTCTCAGCGCGTTGGGTGATCAGGTCCGACGACCCTGCGCCTTTTGAAAATTTTTCCTTTGGGCGATTGATGATTTCCTCCGGCAGGTTGTCCACGAAAGACTGACGCAGCAGCGCTTTGGGTGTCCTGGAGTGGTGCATTTTCCAGTCGGCGGGAATGCCCATCGCAAGCGAAACAGATTGAACGTCCAGGAAGGGGACGCGGGCTTCCAATCCAAAGGCCATGGACATACGGTCGGCACGCTGCAAATTCGTGTTGTGCAGGGCGTTCGTGATGTAGATCATTTCATCCTGCAGATCATCGGGCGTTTCATATCGAGATAAATAATCGTAGCCCGCAAAAACTTCATCCGCGCCCTCGCCGGTGAGAATGACCCGCACATGCTCCGAGGCAAGTTTTGCCAGGAAATAATTGGGGATGGCACTGCGCACCAACGCGGGATCGAATGATTCGAGATGATACAAAACATCCGGCAGCGCCGCGACCATATCCTGCGAGTTGTAAACGTATTCGTGATGGATCGTGTCGAGATAAGCCGACATCTGATGCGCGGCCATCAGATCGGAACTCCCTTCCACACCGACCGCGAAAGAGTGGAGTTGTTCCGTCTCTTCGCGCGCCAGAGCGGTAACGATGCTGCTATCCAACCCACCGCTCAGACTCACGCCCACCGGCACATCGGCCAGCAGACGTTTATAGACCGCCTCGCGCAAGGTGGATTGGATGGCTGGTAGTGCCTGCTCTTCTGTTCCATCGAACGGTTGAATCGTTTCTTCGAGTTCGATAGTACTTGTGCCAGCCAAGCTGCGAGTGATACCAATGCCCGGCGGGAAATTCTTTTATATTTTTGACCAGCCCAACCAGTGCCTTGATCTCCGATGCAAAGAAGAAAAGTTTTTTGTCCCTGCTTCTGCCATAATATAAGGGTTTGATCCCGATTGGATCACGTGCCAGAAATATTTCTCCGTTGTGCTGAATGGCAAAGGCGAACATGCCATCCAGTAGTTCCACACATTCGGGGCCGAATTTTCGATACAAATGGATCAAGACCTCTGTATCTGAGTGCGTTTTGGCATGCAGCGTGGGAAGATGTTTCCGCTTCAATTCGCGATAGTTGTAGATCTCACCATTGAAAACAATGGATGTATCCTGATACTGCATGGGCTGACTTCCGCCCTCGATGTCCAGAATGGCGAGACGGGTATGTCCCAGCGTGCCATGGGGAATATCCATCACGCCCTGACCATTCGGTCCGCGATGCGCAATATTTTTCACCATTTTATTAACGATTTGTATTGCTGGTTCCTGAAAAACTCCAGCGATTCCACACATGAGGTTTCTCCTTTGCTGTTCTGGTTTATGGGGATGGAGTGGTCGTGATGAGTGCCAGATAGGTCTCCGGCATCCATCCAACGCGACCTTCACCATCCATGACTTCGACCCAAATGATCCCATCCACTTCCTGCCGGCCATAGAGCAGGGTGAGTACCTGCTTCTGGCGGACGATTCCGATCTCAGGCCCGCCCGGTGACTGATACAAGCGAAGCGGCGGGAGATTGGTCACTGCAACCTGCACCAAACCCGGGGTGGGAGTCGATGTCGGTGTTGAAGTAGAGGTGGCCGTTGCAGCTGGAATGAACGTGGGTGTGAGACTGGGCCCCGGTGTGTTTGACGGAGTCATCGTCGATGTCGGTGTGAACGTGGGCGGAATGAGAGGATCAAATTGTTCCGCAAAGACCTGATTCACTTTGAGGGAGACCGGTATTTGCAGGTCTGTCGCAATCTCTTTTTGCAAGGCGGTCACCTGTTCATAACGCAAGGGCGTATTGGTACGCACGGTAATGATCATGTTCAACCCAGTCTGGGTGCGCTCCACATTGAGAGGGTCCACCAATTGTGCACCGTTCAAACGCGCAACCTCTGCTTTGACCACTTCGTTGATCTTGCGATTCTCGCTGGCTTCGTTGAAGAACTTGACGCTATACCACGAGAGTGGAATAAGCAAGGTAAACGTCAGGCTGGCAGCAAAGACCAACGATCTGGGAATGATCCGGCCTTCCGTTCGTCGCCTGGGCCCGAAGCCCTGTAGGAAAAATACAAGCGCGGCGGCAAAGGCAATCGTGATCGCATTTGTGATAAATAAAAGTGAGGCCCCTCCGGCGACATCCCAACGCTCCAGAGCAACACCTATGCCAATTGTACATAACGGTGGCATCAATGCGGTTGCAATGGCCACGCCTGGCAGGGCCGCGGAGAGGTTGGGGCGTGTCATCGCATACGCCGCGGCAAGTCCGCCTGCCAGCGCAATCACCAAATCGATCGGCGAAGGACGCGTGCGTGCCAGCACCTCCTGTGGAAGTTCCTGCAAAACAACGAACGGCAGGTCACGGTTGATGACCGTCATGAGAGCAGACAGCAGAACCGCCAGGGCCGCGCCACGCAACAAGGCTGAAAGCGCGGATCTTGCCAGCTTGGTATCGCCCGTGATGGAACCCAGTCCCAGTCCAATAATCGGCGACATCAGCGGGGCCACGAGCATCGCGCCGATGATGACGGCCGGCGAATTAGTGATCAGACCCATCGTGGCGATGCTGCACGACAACACAACGAGTACGAAAAAGTCGATGCCTGGCGAGGCGCTGTCGGTTACTTCATCAATGATCTCCTTGCGTTCGTGACTTGACGGGGGATGAACGTAATGGTGAAACCGCTGCAGGATATTCATATATCAATCGATGGCTCCTTCTTGAACAAAGCGCGTCAGTTCGCTGACACTCCACTGATCGAGCCCGAGTTTTTCCACAGTGCGGCCGCGTCGCCAGTAATCGGTGCGATGAATAATGCTGGCGATGCGGATCATGCTTTCCATGCCACTCACAGAGACACCGTAACGCATGCCCAGGGAGGCGATTGGCACCAGGCTCATCGGCACATCTTCGAAAAGGTAACGATGATAGAGCGTCGAAGGTGCTTTGATCCCATAATAGCCCGGTTGGTTGTGAATGGCATCATGCAGGCTTCCGCCGTCTGTGTTGTAGGCAAGTTTAAGCCATTCCAGCGCAGTCCGGGCGCGCAATCCCAGGGAAGAGGCGACCGTTACACGTTCACGGTCGAGCACCTCCAGCATGCGCGCCACTGACGGAGTGACGCCGTCGATATAAAACTGATAATCTCCGTGAGTGGCCTCGATCCAGCCCATGTTCAATAAAGTCAGCGCCGGGTGGAAGATCGCTCCCATGTTATTTAATCCGGTGTTGAGTACGTCCACACCATCGATGAATTGAGGGTAGGCCTCACAAATGGCTTCCAGGACCCTGCGTGTCCGCGTAGCCGGGAGCGCGGCCAGCGGCACCGCTTCCTTGATACGAAAGATGCGCGCCTGTGCCGGCCCATCGGAGCGGGAGGCATAGATAAAGGTTTCCGCCTCCGCCACAGTGACATCCGCAGTGCAGCCATTTTCGCGTATCACTTTGGCAAATTCCAGCGCTCCACAAGTGCGCCCTGGATGCAGGATCACAATCTGTCCATTTTTTAGATGCGGCGACATGGACTTTGCCATATCTGCGTGCGCAGAGGATGGCAAGACCACCATGATCACTTCTGCTTTATGGACGGCCTCTCCCATATCCGATGTGACCAGGGCAAGTTCACCGAATCCATGCGGACCACTCTCAGCGCTGTCCAGTTCGATCCCACCCCGTTTTTTGATAATTTCCACATGTTCGGCCGTACGATTGAATAACGTGACTGAAAACCCCATCAGAGCCAGGTGTGCAGCCATGGCCTTACCGCCATGACCCGCACCGATCACTGTAAAAAATTTTGTCATTGGGATCTCCTTGGTTGGATGAGTTTTGACAAGCGTTTTTTCTCTGTGATTCTCTCTCCTTTGGCATCAACTGTCACACATGTGCCATTGATAATCCTGGTGTGTATTTCCCCACATCCGAATTTATTGTTTCGTAATTGCGGTGCGTCCATCAGACCAGAGGTCACCGCGCGTGTCAGAGTGGTCGCGTCGATGAATGGGTCATCAGCTTCGGGTCCCGCGAGAGCCGAGATGGCTTCCAGTAAAAGAGTTGCCTCTTTCACCAGTTCCTTCCTCCGTTTGGTGATGGCTGGATCGGCCCTCATATCCGGCGCACCCCGTACTGCGTTCTCGATTGCGCGCCGTACGATTTTGCTGGCTTCGATTACATCCTCCGCGGTCGCGGCGTGATGCGCCTCGGTGTGACCGACAATGTGATAGATATGCGGCTTGAGCGCCATTTGAAGATACGTGGCCGCGGCCAGATGTCCGCGCGCTGCGTCGGGGTCAAGCGGATGGGAAAGTAAACCGATGCGAGTTTGTTTCCAGATGTTAAACGGCCCTTCACCCCCGGCCCCTCTCCCAGAACGGGCGAGGGGAGAAATCATATCCATCACCGCCAGCATCTTGGCAAGGTCCATTGCATCCGATAAACCGGGCGGGCTATTGAACATGAGTTGGGCGATGTAATCCTTCACACCGAAGGCACGCGCGTTATATGCCGAAAGATAGGCTGACACAACGAACACCACATCGGGCGCATCGCGCATCCCCCAGTGATGCGGCTCGTTCAATTCCACGGGAATATGATGCTCGCCATACCATTTCATCACTTTTTGATGTTCACGGATCGAACCTTCCAGATCCCAGGGCCCGCGTCCATCCATTTGATTGAACCAAAACAGGGGAATCGCGCACCAGGCGATATTGATCGTATCCACATACATCCCGGCCAGTCTTATAAAATCATCGGTGCCGGAATAGGTGCGCAACATTGGATAATTGCCGCGGCGGCTGGCTCGATATAAAGCGCGATAATCATCCGCCGAACGGACAGGTACACCGCCTGCGCCTTTGCGCCGCGGGTCCTGTCGTTCAGGATGAAAGAAATTTTCCTGGGCGTCCTGATCGATGCCCAGCGAGATCACATCCAATGCCTGCGCCTCGGCGATCTTTTCGATGCCTGCAATGGTGTCTTCCATGGTTGGCAGACCGAAGTGATGACGCAAGATCGGATAGGGCGATTTCCATTGGATGCGCTCAATGGTCGATTGAGGAAAATTCGCTTCGCCCAACGCCTCAGCCTGTTTCCCCTTTAAATAAGCGAGGATCGCCTCCGCCGGTTCGCTCCCGTCGAAGGCACGCTCGAAGAAACCGATCTTGCGAGCGCGTTCCACCACAGGCGGAGTCCCGCCAAAAGCAAAGCGGACACCCTGCTCATGCAAGTCTGAGGCAGCTTCGGCAAACTGACCTAATAAACGTTCACCCGTTTCCGGTGTGAGGCGATACGAAACACCGACCATCTCCGCACCTTCGCGTTGTGCGGCGGAGATCATTTCCTCCACCGATACCGCGGGGCCAAGAAACACCGTACGCCAGCCTGCAGATTCGGCCAACCTCAAGAAGTTGGTTACCCCTGCCACGTGAACACATTCGCCTAACGCACCAGCCACGACCGTTTTCGTTTTTTGCTTCAATGAGTATTCTCCTTTCTTTTCCTTCCCCCCTTCTCAGAACGACCCAACCCCATAATTTTTATACCATAAAAACCATGAGTCTCAAAAAATCATGGCGATTGTCTTGATTCCTTGTCGGGATACATACTCCGCCGCTCTGCGGCGAAAAGTTCTTACGGGGTTGGGATCTTTGATACCCCGTCCGCTTGCGGCGGGGTAATTCATTTAACGCCCCTATTCTTATTGGATTTATAAACAAACAGTAACTGGTTCGGGATCTGTGATCAGAACAGACTTGCCATTTGCAAAGACCACTTCTGTATTTTCCTGTCCCCGTATTACTTTCAGCCCTTTATAGCTGATGCTTACATCCCAGGGGAAGGGATTCTCTCCCTCCAGTTTAACACACGTATTCGAAACGATCTCAACACCCAGGATTCTTAGAAATAAACCTACCGGTGCTAGGCCGGTCAACGCATTGCGTTCGCCGATGCCAGTCCCTTTTTCGGCGTGATAACGCGCGTAAAAGGCGCGGTTCCGTTTCAAATTTTGGATGACCGCATTCATCAGACGCGCCATCAGGCGCGCAGCCTCGGCGCGGAATCCGTATCTGAGCAGTCCCTCGCAGATGAACAGATTCCACGGAAGATGCACCGCCTGTGAAATGGATTTCGCTTCCCGTTTGGTCAGAGACGGGCAGGCCGGTACGCCAAATGGACTCTGGAATCGTTTTGCGTCCAAGAGAGCGCGTCCGAGCATGGCCTGCGCGCGTTGTTCGTCGGGGATACCGGCCCAGAGAGGCATGAAGAGCGTATGGTCTTCGGTAGTGAAGTCCAGCGTACTGACAATGATCGTATCTTCATCGCTTAGGCCGCGTACGGAAACCTTTGCAAGCTTGGAATACACCTTTTGCGTGGTGTAGATCAACCCATCATTGCGCCGTTGATATTTGCGGCTGGTAGTGACTTCATCTGCGGCTTTGGTAGAGAAGGTATACAGGCGGATGTCAGGTGACTTTGCCGCGGGGTTCTGAATCCGCACTTCGATCAATAAGCGGATGGGCTGCTCGAACTTCAATTTCAGGGAAATTGTGCCTGAGCCTTTCTGCCTTGCCAGCACCTTGCCAGATAGACTCAGTCCCGTGGCACGATCACGATAATGATACAAGCCGGTACGTGGCTGCCATGTCGACTCAATGGATTTGCGCAATTTCGCAGCCTGTTCGTGCAGCAGAGTCAGCGCGTCGTTCCGTTCAAGCCGTTCCGCCATTTTGATCAAAGAGGCAGCTTCGCGATATAACATCGCTTCCAGCGCCGGGCTATGGACTTGGGTAATATCCACACCCAGCGACCATTCATGCCAGGCGTCGAAGAGTGGATTATCTTCAAAGCCGGTTTGCAGAATGTGACTCCATTGTGGTAAGCCATCATGGTCTGGGTCATATTCTGGAGAAAACCATACCCAAAAGAAATTTAGAAGAGGCGGAAAGACTTCATTAAAAATTTTGGGTCTTCCGATTGTTCATAGAGGTTCCAGGCCAGGCTGGCGAGCAGGGGCGCGGCCAGATAACGTCCACGCTGGCCTGCGAGGCCCGGCTTGCCATCGATGGAACCATCGGGAGCCTGGATGGCAAGAAAGTTCTCCAATAATTCATGCGCAGCGCGTGAGGCCGGTAAAACACTCGCTAGGTAATACGCTTCGAAAGGAGTTTGCCCGTTCCACGAAACCGGATAATCCAGGCCGTCGCCCTTGGGCGAGTACCCGTTATCGGGGCCGCGGGAGGAAACGTTGGAAGGATGGGGCAGATGGGTGTTTGGTGGAAAGAACAAGCCAAAGGCCGCGCTCTGACTCAGCGCAAAGGCTGCATCCCATTCCTTGTCGCCGGTGCGGATGTCGATGGTTTGGGCGGTGTTCACCAATTCGAGGCGGGCACGTTCCGCCTCCCAGAGCCGCGCCGCGGTTTGACGGGCGAGCTCAAAGGAAGCCTGCAAATCCTCCGTGGTGGCCTGCGCCCAGGTGAGTTGACGCGTGGCACCGGGACCCAGTTCCATATCCAGAAAGAGCGAGGGATAAGGCCCGGAACTATGTGCAGGTCCACCGGTCAAAAAGAGCACGGGGAAGAGTCCATCTGTCTGCCCGGCGAGCACATTGACCAGTTGCATCTGCGTACCCGTCATGCTTTGACCGTCGATGGGCGTGAGCACGGCGCATACTTCCATGCGAATCTGGCGTGTGGCTGTCGTTTTGTTGGTAATGCTGATGCGGCTGGCAACTGCCCGTGATCCTGGAACCCAATATTCTGTTGAAACGTCTATATTCTTTAAAGGAGAGTATTCGAGGATGAGGAAGTTCGGATAAAAACGGCGGATGGTCGGCGGCAGGTCGAAAGCCCCCGGGTCACTGACGGTGATCTTCTCTTCGCAGAAGCGCAGGAAGATGCGCATCGTTTTTGCCCGCAGCCCGAAGGTTGTATGAAGCGCAAGAGCGGCGGGCTCTCCACCGCCCAGGTTCATCTCCCAAATATGATCGTTGAGATAGTCCGGAATGGAGAGGCGTGAATCTGCTGCAAGGGTGAGGCAAAGTGGATCGCCGGAAGCGAGTGACCAATCACGCATAGGTGTATTGTACGGGCAGAATGTCAAGAGGTCAAAGGGTATAATTCGCTTTCTAAAATACTCCGCTGGTTTCGATACATGGCGGAAGGCGCCACTACTCAACCGCAAACGCACAGGAGAAATTATGGGCCTTTACTTTGAAGAATTCAGTGTTGGACAGAAAGTGGTTACAGACAAACGGACGGTTACTGATGAAGATATTATGAAATTTGCCGCGTTGTCTGGTGACAACAATCGCATTCATACAGACCCTGAGTTCAGCAAGACCACTCCCTTTGGTAAACAGATCGCGCATGGACTTTTGGGATTGTCCATTGCTTCCGGTCTGGCGTGGCAGACAGGCATTCTGGATGGCACCGTGATAGCCTTTCGTGAAATCAATGAGTGGAAGTTCGTCAAGCCCGTGTTTATTGGTGATAGTATTTACGTGAATTTGGAAGTCAAGGAAACCAAGGCCCTGCCGCGCATCGGTGGTGGTTCTGTAACGATTACCTTGGAAGTGAGAAATCAAAATGAGGAAGTTTGTCATCGCGGTTCCTGGACCGTGTTGATGATGAGTAAACCAAAATAGAAATCCTGACTCTGGTTGGTGGATGAACGCCGATTCAATTTACTCTTCTGAAGTTCAGAAGAAAGTTTGGACATGTAAGTTCCTGGCCCCGGATTTCACGAATTCTCACGGATGAACATGGAGAAAAAATCAGTGGAAATCTGTGTGATCCGTGGCGAAAATGGGGACGTCCGAATGCCTGTCCGGAGATCAGACTTTTGCCTATGATTGTTTTTGGTGAAATTTTATGGATGAAGAAGAAGAGAAAAGAAGAGAAGAAGAAAATAGACGTTTCTTAAAACGGCTGATTGATTCAGAAGCAGAAACGCGTGCTGAACCTCCGGTGGAACCTAAAAAGGATGAACCCGCAGACTCAACCGGCACAACGCGTGTGAGTCCACCGCACCGTACTCCTACTCCTGCGCCGGATCCTGGCCGGAAGACGCCTATCCCGCCACACATTGCACTGGATAAGGACAACATGCCGCTGCCGCGCCGCGTCGATGAAGTGGATACGGAAGGCACGCGCGTTTCGCCTGCAGTCTACGATACTCCCAGCCGACCGAGAAGTACACAGCCGCGTCCGTCGCCAACTCAGCCACCGATCCAGCCTCCCTCGAAACCGGTCGCCTTCGATTGGAGACGCGGCTGGAGCGGATGTTTGTTGCGCGTCTTTCTCGTTGCTTTATTTGGTGCGGTGCTGCTACTGATCATCGGCGGATCGATCGCCCTTTATTCCTATTACTCGATCGCGCGTACCTTGCCCAGCGTTGAAGATCTGCAAAACCGCGCCTCTCAATTCGAGACGACGCGCATCCTGGATCGCAATGGAGATCCACTGTATGAGATTCTGGATCCCAATGCCGGACGACGGACTTACGTCACCCTCGATAAGATTTCCCCGGTTCTACTCGCGGCGACAATTGCCACCGAAGACAAGGATTTTTACGAACATCCCGGCTTTGACTTTTGGGCCATCACGCGTGCGCTATGGGACAACTATAAAACCAATGGGCAGGGCGGTGGCGCCTCGACCATTACCCAACAACTGGCGCGTGCCCTGTTGCTTTCCCCGGAAGAACGCGCAGAACGAACCTATTCGCGCAAAGCCCGTGAGATCATCCTGGCGGCTGAGATTACGCGTCGCTACTCCAAAGATCAAATCCTTGAACTGTATCTCAATGAGATCTACTACGGCAATCTTGCCTATGGCATCGAAGCTGCTTCAGAAACGTATTTCGGCAAGACGGCCAATCAATTGGATCTGGCGGAAGCTTCCTTTCTGGCAGGCCTGCCACAATCTCCCTCGGTTTATGATATTTACACCAATCGCGATGTAGCCCTGGCACGCCAGCAACAGGTGCTCGTGTTGATGTTCGGTTTGAGCCAGTCGAATGGATGTATCAAAGTTAGCAATAGTCCCGTGCCCATCTGCGTCGATGCAGTTGCGGCGGCCAATGCGGCCGACGAGATCAAGACCCGTACCTTCAACTCGCCAAACATCAATGCCCGTTATCCTCACTGGGTCAATTTCGTTCGCTCACAACTGGAAGAACAGTACGACGCGCAAACCATCTATCGTTCCGGTTTCATCGTGTATACAACTCTCGATCCGACGCTTCAAGACGAAGCCCAGCGGCTGGTCACAGAACAGGTGGGGCTGCTCGCCGACAAGAACGCGCATAACGGTGCGCTGGTGGCCATCAGGCCTTCGACGGGCGAAATCCTAGCCATGGTGGGCTCACCGGATTTCAACAACGAAGCCATCTCCGGGCAGATCAACATGGCAGACAGTCCCACACGGCAACCGGGTTCCTCGATCAAACCGATCAATTATGTTGCCGCCTTCGAAAAAGGCTGGACGCCTGCCACTTTGATCTGGGATGTGCCCAGCGAATTTCCGCCCTCTGGAGATCCCAACGATACGCGTGAACCATATAAACCGGTCGACTATGATGGCAGATTCCATGGCCCGGTCACTATCCGCACCGCATTATCGAATTCGTTCAATGTTCCCGCAGTCAAAACATTGGACTTCGTCGGCATTTATGATGATCCCAATACGCCCGAAAAAGATGGCATGATCGCCATGGCCGAACGGCTGGGCATCACGACCTTCACAAGACCAGATTACGGCTTGTCTCTGACGCTGGGCGGTGGTGATGTCAGTTTGTTGGAACTGACCTCCGCTTATTCCGTGTTCGCCAATGGCGGCAAAAGAGTCCCGCCGGTATCGATTCTAAAGATCGTGGATTTCCAGGGCAATGTAGTCTATGAGTATCACCCGCCTGAAGCCGAGCAGGTGATACGCCCGGAACATGCCTTCCTGATCTCCTCCATCCTGTCCGATAATCAGGCGCGCTCATGGATGTTTGGTACCAACTCGCTCTTGAACCTGCCCTTCCAGGTTGCGGCCAAGACTGGTACCACCAACGATTTCCGTGACAACTGGACGCTTGGCTATACTCCTGATCTGGTGACGGGCGTATGGGTCGGCAACGCAGATTACACGCCCATGGTCAATACCACCGGTCTTTCCGGTGCTGCGCCGATCTGGTCGTCTTTCATGCAATTTGCCGTGCCAATGGTCAGCGGCGGCTCGCCAACGCCTTTCACCGTTCCGCCGGGGATCACGGAAAAAGTGATCTGTTCGATTTCAGGGACGGAGCCTTCGCAGTGGTGCCGCGGTGGTCAGCGTAGTGAATTTTTTGCCAGCGACCAGCCGCCCTTACCGGCCTCACAGGATTTGCTGCGCCGCGTCGACATCGATACCTGGACCGGATTGATCGCCGGTAACGCGTGCCCGGATTTCGTCAAAAATGATCTGGTGATGAACGTTGATGATGAGTGGGGACGCAAGTGGCTGAAAACCGGTGATGGCCGCGCCTGGTTGGACGCGAACGGTCTGCCCAATAATCCTGTCTTTGCACCCAAGCGCGAGTGCAGTGCGGCCGATCCACATCCCATCCTGAAATTTGATAATTTTAACGACGGTGATGTCATCACTGATCCGCATCTGCCCATTAATGGCGTGATTGCGGTTGAAAACGGCGGCCTTTCCTCCTGGCGGCTCGAATACGGAACCGGCCCCGACCCGGATCAATGGATTCCCCTGGTAGATGGAAGACAGGCCTTTTCTGCTTCTTCGCTGATCTATACCTGGAATTTAGAGGATATCTCGTCAGATAGAGTGACTCTGCGTCTCTATCTGTCTGACGGTAAGGATGGTTACGCAGAACGCCGCGTCACGCTCAACCTCAATCTGCCCACGCCCACCCCGGAGCCCGCCACCCCGACGCCAACCTCCGCTCCGCCAACCGAGGTTCCCACGAACACACCCGCGCCGGCCATCCCCACGGAAACGCCTACGATAATGCCTTCTCCATCAAATACACCTGCCATACCAACGAACACACCTTAGGAAGGTTTCTCGGACTGTTCTGGATGACACGAGAATAACAAGCCATGATCACGATTACGGTCAGCGAATTGATTCCTGTTTTGCAAGTGGCGATTGGACCGGTTGTTTTAATTTCAGGCGTGGGATTGCTCATCCTCTCACTGACGAACCGCCTCGGGCGTGTGATCGATCGTGGTCGCAGCCTCATCCGGGAGAAGCCCGAATCCCTGGATCGGAATCCTCCCACCACGGCGCAGCAACTGCAAATCCTTTCGCGACGCGCACGTTTGTTGCAGCGCTCCATTGTTTTCGCGACAGTCTGTGTACTGTTTGCGGCGGTACTGGTGATTGCCTTGTTCTTCACCGCGGCTTTGAACATTGAGGATGCCTGGTTCATTGGGTTGCTGTTCATCGGTGCCATGGCATCACTGATTATTTCCCTGGTTGCCTTTCTCCAGGAGTTAAATCAGTCGCTGATTGCGTTTCGCCTGGATATTGGTGAAGAATAGAGTTGATCGATGAACGGACAAACCCGTGCCAACCTCAAACCCGGTCTGACCGTACTGATCGTCCTGAAACAGGATCAACGCACCGGCAAATTAACCAAAGGCGTCATCAAAGATATTCTGACAAAATCACCTACACATCCACATGGGATTAAAGTTCGCCTGGAAAGTGGCGCCGTGGGACGCGTAAAAGAAATCATCGCCTGAACATTGAAATATCAAATTGACTTTGGGAGCATGCATGTCTGATTCAACTTCTCGTCCTATTCGTTATGTGGTCTTTCACACGCCAGGCGCCAAATGGCAGCCTGGGATTGATTTCCGGGAACAGGATGGTGTGGGAGAACACGTCCAACATTACTTAAAACTTCACCAGCAGGGAAAACTTGAACTCGGCGGGCCATTCCTGCTGCAGGATGCTGGCGGTATGATGGTCGCCACCAGGGATGTCTCGCAGGCGGAACTGGAAGCTTTCGCCGCTACAGATCCGGCCGTACAATCCGGCCTGCTCAATTACGAAGTTCGCCCGTGGCTGACCGCCATGGAGCATGATTAACAGGAGGCATTCATGATCCGAAAACTTGCACATCTCAATTTCGTCACGAACGATCTTTCCAAAATCATTGACTTCTATGTCAACAAACTGGGGCTCAAGGTAAAATTCACGCTCAATAACAAAAATGGGGAACCATTTGGTTATTACTTCGCATGTGGTGATGCCACTTTCCTCGAGTTTTTCGACCAGGCCATGGCGGCTGAAGTCTGGGGCGGGAAAGTGGAGGACTTGAACATCGGTACACGCTATCGACATTTCTGTTTCGAAGTCACCGGTCTGGATGATTATTGCCAGGAGCTAAAAAGCAAAGGCGTATCTGTCACGGATATTTCCATGGGCATGGATAACTCCCGCCAGGCCTGGATCGCCGATCCGGATGGCAATCAGATCGAGTTGATGGAGTACGGTCATGCCAGCTCGCAGCTTACCGGCAGGACCGCAATGTAAGTAGGATATGTTTGAATGATCAGTCGCATCTGGCACGGTTATACGAGCTTCGAGAATGCGGACATTTACGAAAACCTGCTCAAGGATGAAATTTTTGTCGGCATTCGCGATCAAAACATCCCTGGCTTTCGCGAAATCCAATTATTTCGCCGCCGATTGGAAAACGAAGATGAGTTCATTACGGTCATGTGGTTTGACTCGCTGGAGGCGGTGAAGGCCTTTGCCGGGGAAGAATATGAAATCGCTGTAGTTCCTCCCAAAGCACGCGCGGTGCTCTCCCATTTCGATGAACGTTCCCAACATTACGAAGTCCGCGAAACGTTGAGCGCGAAGTAGATAACCATGTTGAGAAAGACAAAAATGGAGCGTTCAAAAAACGCTCCATTTTGTTTTCCACGTGCACAATATGGATTTGATTATCGAACGACCACTGCATCCAAAGAGCCACTGTTTTGTTTTTTGCTCGCAGGAACGAAGACCAGTTTAAGCGTGTGGCTGCCCGAAGTCAATTGACCTGAATAGTCCCAACGTTGCTGGTTGACATTGCCTCCCTTTTGGTCGAGAGTGGTGACCAGTTTATCGTCCACATAAATTTTCATCTTGCCGAAGGTCTTACCACTCTTATAGAGAATGCTGAAGGATCTTCCTTTGAAAGGCAGTGTGACAGAGGCGCCATCCTTGGTCGTCAGTTTATAGGACCTGTCATAAGCCCTTTTGGTAATTACAGTTTTCCAGCCGGATGAGTAGGCAAAGGCACTGTTTTTGTCATCATAAACGATCTCAGCCGAGGGACTGCCACCTGAAGTCGGGGATTCCGTTGGTGTAACCACTGGAGTCGGAGGGATGACCGTTGGAGGTATGATGGTCGGAGGCGTGGTCGTTGCGGGTGGTTGGGAGCTTGATCCGGACATGTCATAATCCGCGATCTCGAAACTTTTCACCAGTACCTTCATAGATTTATTGTCCTGGTCTGCGGCGCCATCGATGCCAACGTTCAGGCGGGTTACCACTCTCTCGTCGGCAGGGACGCTATCGGGGGAAAGGCGTTCAGTTCCCGCAGCTATGATTTTTCCATCCACCTTGAAATACCATGGCGCCTTATCGGCCACGTTTCCATAAAGCTCAAAGACATGTTCACCAACGGGCAGGGGATCAGAGGACTTATAAACAACTTTCTTAGACACATTTTGATGGTCGGCGATGATGCCAAATTTGTGACTGCTGAAAATGTAAACCGAGGTTCTCAGTTCATTTGTATCGGAGGCACCGAACTGCTCTCCGTTCAGCGTTGTTCCAAAATTATCCGTATTGAGCAGTCGAAAACCTGCCTGTTGCTGGTCATAGAAATTCGATGGCAACACGATCACGGCCCTCATATAGAAAGTGCTGGGAGCCTTTCCGGTCTGCTCAGGTAATTTGTATTTTATGCGGGCGTAATGAGTTTTGGCTGCGTTGCCTCCGGCTTGACAGACCCAGCCATCAGATGTGGCAGTAATGGTCTCGGCAGAGCCCGACTTTTCAAATTCCCAATCGGATAAATTGCCGAGCGCTAAACGCTCGTGGAAAGCAGCGTATTGGGGGGCGGCTTGGGCATGGGAAAACATTCCCAGGGCCATCATCAAAGCTGTGAGCATGCTTGCGACTCGGTATATTTTTTTGTTCATTGTTGTCTCCTTCGTATGTAAGCTCGCAGTGTGATTGCTTTATCGCGATGCTTGATGATCAGATTTGTTTTGTATTCTTGCCAAAGGGGCTTGTGGGGCGGCTTAATACAAAGCTTCCGCCATCATATGGTGAACAAAAAAATAATTAATAGGAACAGGGTACTGAATCGACTGACACATCTGTAAACGTAATACTTAGGTCATGGGGAATTGCCTGTTTATGCGCTGGAGGCTGAGAATTGTTTAAAAAAGTCATAACATTCCTGCAAACTGGACAAAAACAAGCAAATTCAATGGATTTCCGCTATAAAAAAGCCCCTATGCTATACTCGCGCCCATGAATGTCCTGCGCTCCTTGAAGCATCGCCCTTTTGCGTTGTTGTGGGCAGGCCAGACCACATCGCGTTTGGGTGATAGTCTTTACCGGATTGCACTGGCATGGTGGGTGTTGGAAAAAACTGGTTCTGCTGTTGCGATGGGAACCGTACTCGTCTTTTCCCAGATTCCCATGTTGTTGTTTTTACTGGTAGGCGGTGTAGTCGTGGATCGTCTGCCGCGTATTCGCATCATGTTTGTTTCAGATGCACTGAGTGGTTTGGTCGTTGGATTGATTGCTGTTTTCACCTGGCTGAACGGTTTACAGATATGGCATATCTATATCGCCAGTATGCTCTTTGGGTTTGTGGAGGCATTCTTTTTCCCTGCGTATCAGGCTGTGATTCCACAACTCACGCCATCGGAATTATTGACCAGCGCCAACTCGTTAAATGGTTTGAGTCAACGCGTTACCGGAGTTATTGGTCCCTCGTTGGGTGCGATCCTGGTCGCGGCGGGCGGCACCTCCCTGACCTTCGGGTTGGACGCGCTGTCATTCTTTATCTCCGCCTTTTGTGTTTTACCCATACTTCGTTCCAACCTGGACAAAAACCAAACTGAGGCAAAGGTCTCTGAAGCGGCGGGCAGGAAACAGCCCGCGCCAGAGGCGCTTCGACAAGGCATTCTTGAGCTGCGTGCGGGATTCAAGTTCGTCGTCACCATCCCATGGATTTGGATCACCATCCTGCTCTTCGGATTTGTCAACATCATGGTCGCCGGGCCAAGCGCGGTGTCAATGCCATTCTTCATCAAGGACGACCTTGGCGCGGATGTGGAATTACTGGGTTTGTTCAGTTCTGCCACATCGCTGGGCTTTGTCCTCGGTATGATCTGGCTGGGGCAATATGTTCACCTTCATCGTCGGGGCCCGCTTGCTTATTTTTCTGTGACCATGACAGGAGTGACCCTCCTGCCGTTTGCATTCAAATTGCCCGTTCCAATTTTGATGGCAGCCATGCTCATCAGCGGACTTTCGCTCTCTGTTTTCTCGCTGATCTGGACTCACACCCTGCAGGAAATGGTCCCTGTCAAAATGCTTGGGCGCGTATCTTCCATTGACGCGTTGGGTTCTTTTGTTTTATTGCCCATTGGTTTTGCCTTGTCAGGCTGGGCGACGGATCTGCTTGGCGCACCAACTGTGTTCTTGGTGGGTGGTCTTGGGGTGATCATGTTGACGCTGCTTGGTCTATCTCATCCCGCGATTCGCAACCTCGATTAATCACGCCAATCGGGAGAAACCAAAACAATGAAACTTGGCATCGTGACCAATTCGACCTGTGATTTGCCCCAATACCTGATCGAACAATATGAGCTTGAGGTTATCCCTTCCATCCTGGTTTTGGATGGGAAAGAATATGTGGATGGGACAGGCCTGACGCGCGACGAGTTTTATAGGCGATTGCCAGCGCTGCGCTCTGTGCATCAGCCGACCACTGCTGCGCCTTCGATCGGTGAGTTCTTATCCCGTTACGATTCCCTCTTCAGGCGCGGCTGTGACCAGATCCTCTCCCTTCACGCTGCAGCCACGCTGACTTCCATCCTGAACGTTGCGCGCCAGGCCGCGAACGATTTCCCGGGCCGCGTCACTTGTGTGGATAGCACCTCGCTCTCGTTGGGCCTCGGCTTTCAGGTACTGGCCGCGGCCGAGGCCGCCGAGCTGGGACTGCCAGCCGCGCTCGAGGCGCTCGCCTCCACACGCCAACGGCTTCGCGTCTATGCCGCCTTGGATACCATGGAGAACTTGCGTCACAGCGGACGTGTGCCGGCGCTGATTGCCATGCTGGGCAGTCTGTTGAATATCAAGCCGTTGATCGAATTGACAAATGGAGAAGTCAAAGCTGTCGGCGCGGTACGCACTACCAGTCAGGCGAACGAAAGAATGCTGGAGCTTTTGCTGGAATCCGATTCCCTGGAACGATTGGCAATTTTGCATACTGGCGCTGAAGGCCGTGCCAGGGAGTTTCTCAATGAACTGATGCTAAAAGCCAGCCAATCGATACCGCGCGATATTTTGCTGGTGAATGTGACTACAGTCATTGGCACGCATGTCGGCCCAAATGGCTTGGGTTTTGCAGTGGTAAGGAAGTAAAAAATGGTTGCGTACGGGATTGAAAACCGGTAAGATAAGGACAGGAGTTCCCTATGACTTTAAATACTCGAAAAGTTCTAAAAAAGCTAAAAATGGAACTGCTTCGAATCTGTGGGGAGCAACTTGCCAGCGTCATCCTTTATGGCTCGCAAGCGCGTGGCGACGCCCGTGCTGACTCAGATATAGATGTTTTGATGGTCATCCAGGGTGATTTTAATTACATTGAACTATTAAAGCGCTCTGATGATCTGGCAGCCTCTCTTTCTCTTGAGAATGACATTGTTATTTCGCGGGCCTTTGTTTCAGAAAAAGATTATAAGGAAAGGCAAACTCCATTCCTTATGAATGTTCGCCGTGAGGGAATTGCAGTATGAAACCTGAAGCTCAGGAATTAATGGATAAAACGGTGCGAAGTTTGAAAACTGCAGAGAAAATTCTCAAAGATGGAGAAGTGGACTTTGCCGGTTCAAGAGCGTATTACGCCATGTTCTATGTGGCGGAGGCACTGCTTTTGCAACGCGATCTTTCTTTTTTCAGTCATTCCGCAGTAACTGCCAATTTTGGAAAAGAATTTGCAAAGACCGGAATCTTAAATCCCAAATTCCATAACTATCTTATCAAGGCTCAGGACAGGCGCAATATTGGCGATTATGCGATAGGCAATCATCTCACCCAATAGGAAGTTCGCGAAATGCTGGCATGGGCCAAGGAGTTTATCAAAGCAGCCGAGAGTTACCTGAGGCAGGCGTTTTGATGGAAATCTAAAGCAGGATTGGTTCAGCCAGTAGGGGATAAACATTTCCCCATGATAAAATAATCTCATGCAACCTTCATTGGAAAAGTTACGAAAATTCTTCCGTCTTGAACACGAAAACGGATATAGCAACAACGCCATTATTGGCGGCCTGGCCAAAATGCTCGATTACTGGGAGGGGGAGGCTCGTGCGGATCATATTCAGGAAGAAGTCATTCAGGCGGTTGTGCAGCGGCTTCGCTCTTATGACGGACTCAGCCCCCAGTCGCGTGCCGACGCGTTGAAAGGGCTGTGGAAACGCATCGGGGAAACGTATCCCGAAGCGCAGCACAAACAACGCGGCCCTGCGCCTCGTCAGCATGCGAGCGAAGAGGTGGGCGAAAGGCACGCCGAGCGGACAGAGCCTGGAGCACAGGCCTCTGAAACTCCCCAGGCGGAACCTCAAAGACAGGAACGCCATCAGCGTCCCACACCGCCACCGCGCGCCGAGACCACGCCCGGCGCGAAGACCTCTGCCACGCCAGCCGCACTGGATGCAAAGCTGACGGTGCTTCAGGGAGTCGGCCCGCGCCATGCCGAGACCTTCGCCAAACTGGGTCTGCAAACGCTCGGCGATATGCTCTACTACTATCCGCGGCGCTATGACGATTATTCACAACTCAAGCCCATCAAGGATCTGTTCTACAGCGAGCAGATCACAGTGATCGGTACGATCCAGAGCGTGCATACCCGACCGATCCGCAGCGGCAAGGCCTCGATTGTCGAAGTGATCATCAGCGATGGCACCGGTGGCTTGCGTCTCTCGTTCTTCAATCAACCCTGGCTGGCCAACCGCTTCAAGTCGGGTGATGCCATTTCCGTTTCGGGCAAGGTGGATCAATATCTTGGCCGTCTGGTTATGAACGGTCCGGACTGGGAATCCGTGGATGTGGAAAGTTTGCACACCAATCGGATTGTGCCGGTGTATCCACTGACCGAACGCATCACGCAAAAGTGGCTGCGAAATGTGATGAAGCAGGTGGTGGAATACTGGGCGCCCAGGGTGGCGGATGCGCTGCCCGATAGTGTTCGTTCGTCCGCACACTTGACAACGTTACCGGATGCCTTGATGCAGGTGCATTTCCCTGATTCACAGGAGCAGCTGCAGGCCGCCCGCGAACGCCTGGCCTTCGATGAAATCTTTTATCTGCAGATGGGCGTGCTGCGCCAAAAGCGCGACTGGAAATCAGTGGAGGCCAGACGCTTCCCTGTCTCCGACGAATGGCTGGATGCGCGTTTAAAGAGTTTGCCGTTCACCCTGACTTCTGCCCAGCAAAACGCGCTCAAGGACATTCGCGCCGACCTCGACTCGGGCAAACCGATGAACCGGCTCTTGCAGGGTGACGTGGGTTCCGGTAAAACCGTCGTCGCCGCGTTGGCCACAGGCATGATCGTCAGTAATGGTTCGCAGGCTGCCATTATGGCGCCCACCTCCATTTTGGCGGAGCAACATTATCGCAACTTTACACGTCTATTGGCGGGCGAAAATGGAATCCTGGAGGAGGGCCAGATCCGCCTGTTGATCGGAGACACCTCTGAGGCTGAGAAGGAGGCGATCCGCGCAGGCCTGGCGGAGGGTGCCATCAAAATCGTCATCGGCACCCACACCATCATCGAGGAGCCGGTTGTCTTTCAGGATTTGCAATTCGCGGTGATCGATGAACAGCATCGCTTTGGTGTGGAACAGCGCGCCGCGCTGCGCACCAAGGGTACCAATCCCCATCTGTTGGTGATGACCGCCACGCCCATCCCGCGCTCCCTGGCGCTGACGTTGTATGGCGACCTGGATTTATCCATCATGGATGAGATGCCGGCCGGCAGACGTCCCATCGATACCTTTGTGCTTCGTCCACAGGAACGCGAGCGCGCCTTCACCCTGTTGCGCGGACAGATCAAAGATGGCAAACAGGCTTTCATTATTTATCCGCTGATCGAAGAGAGTGATAAGGTTGATGCCCGCGCCGCCGTGGATGATTATGAGACTCTTTCGAATGAAGTCTTTCGCAATTTGAAGCTGGGACTATTACATGGTCGTATGCGTCCTGCGGAAAAAGACGAGACGATGTTGAAGTTCCGCGACAAGCAATATAACATCCTGGTTTCGACCACGGTCGTCGAAGTGGGCGTGGACGTGCCGAACGCGACCGTGATGCTGATCGAAGGCGCGGATCGTTTTGGCCTGGCGCAACTGCATCAGTTGCGCGGACGCGTCGGGCGTGGCGCGGATCAGTCCTATTGTTTGTTGATTCCCACGCATGAAGACGCTGCTGAGAATGAACGCTTGCAGGCGATGGCCGAGTCGAATGATGGCTTCGTGTTGGCCGAAAAGGATTTACAACAACGCGGCCCCGGCGAATTTCTGGGTACCAGACAATCCGGGTATGCGAGCGGCTTGCGCATGGCCAGTATCACGGACGTGAAGTTGATCGAAAAGGCGCGCACCCAGGCGAAGAATTTGTTCGAGCAGGATGCCGATCTTTCCCAACCGGAACATGCTTTGCTGGCCGAAGCCTTCGGCAGATTCTGGGGGGAAGGCAAAGGGGATGTAAGTTAATTTAGGAGAAACATGGTCAGAGCATTATTCCCGGGTACGTTCGATCCCATTCATTACGGCCATATCGATATTGCCGAGCGAGCGGCGCGGCTGTTCGATGAGATCGTCATGGCGGTCTACGACAAGCCATTGAAGACCTTGATGTTCGCACCCGAAGAACGCATGGAGCTTGTCCGCCAGTCGTTCAATGGCAACGCAAAGATCAAGGTGACCGGCTATAGCGGTCTGACGGTGGAGTTTGCGCGTCAGATCGATGCGCAGGTGATCGTGCGTGGTCTGCGCGTGTTTTCCGATTTTGAATTCGAGTTCCGCATGGGCCTGGCGAATCAACGTCTGGCCAGTGACATCGAAACGGTGGCCTTCATCACTGCCGAGGAACATACCTTCCTCTCCTCCAGCACGGTCAAGGAGATCGCTTCGCTGGGCGGCGATGTTTCGAGCATGGTGCCCGCCCATGTGGATGAAGCGTTGAAGGCCAAAGTATTGAACCTGGGCGATGGACATTCGCTCCCCAACGCGTTACGTGATTAAAAAATGCGATAGAATTGGAAGCATCCGTTAAACGGAGGCGTTATGGACATCCTGCAATTGATCGACCGGCTGGAAGAACTCTTCAACGAGAGCAAGAACGTGCCCTTCACCAAGAATGTGATGGTGGATGAAGACCGTATGCTGGACATCATCGACCAGATGCGCATTGCCATCCCGGAGGAAGTGAAGAAGGCCCAGCAACTGCTCGGTCAACGGGACCGCGTCCTGGCGCAGGCGCAGGAGGAAGCCAACCGCACGTTGGAGCTGGCCCGTCAGAAGGCGGATCAACTCGTGATGAAGGATGGCATCACGCAGGAAGCCCAGCGCCGCGCCGAACAGATCCTGGCACAGGCGCGTTCCGAGGCGGAGAGCACCCGCGCCGATGCGGATGATTATGTGCTCGACAGCCTCACCCAGCTACAAGCGGAATTGGACCGGCTCAACAACCAGGTGAACAATGGCATTCGCACGGTCAAGGATGAACAAGCGCGGCGTACCTCCACTTCAGCGCCGGTATCTCCGCAGGCGGAAAAGTAGGTAGCGCGGAATAGCATTCCGCATAGGTTATGAGGCCGCCGGGGTTTCCACACCTGCAGGATGTGCCAAGCAAATCATGTGCGGTGCCAGTGTATGGTCGAGAAGAACGCTCGACCTACTCAACCACCGGACGGCGGCTTGAGCCAAGAGTCAAACAAAAAGCCAACCCATTGAACCGGGCTGGCTTTTTTCGTTATAACCTTCGGATGGCTAATCATGTCGTTCTAGCGAAGCACACCGCTACGCTGCAGTGCAGGTGAGAATCCCGCCGCATAGCGGCGAGACGCTTCTTTTGGTTTCGATACGGGTGAGAAGTACACTTACCCTACTCAACCAGCATTCAGGGTGACCAGGGAGGTGTTTCTTTTTTCTTTTCCTGCTCGGCCTGTCTGCCGAACCAAAATGCCGCAACCGGGTTGCGTTTGATGAACAACTCATAGATCAACACGGAGCCGGCCACGCCCATGAAGAACCCGATCCAAATCGAGAGCGGTCGATTCTCGATCACGGCGTAGACCTTCTGTCCCCAGAAGTCCTGAATGGGCACGTGGAAGATCAGGATGATGAGCGAAATCTTGCCGAAGTAACTGAACAGCGAGGTGAGTTTACCCGTGCGCAATTCGATTTGCCGGGACAGAGCCAGGATGAAGAGGATACCGAGCAGCGACTCCAGTGTATTGAGGGGATAAGACTCATATAGCCGCGTGTTGAAGTCGATGCGCGCTTTGAAAAAGATATTCAACAGAAACAATCCCGCGCCGCTGCCGAGCAAAAGGAAAAGATTGTCGAAGGTTTTTTCGCTGATCAGCGGCTTGATCTCGGTGCCCAGGATGAAGAAAAATCCGCTCAGGAGCACGAGGTCGAGGCTGAAGGGCAGACCCCATAGTTCATATGTTTTCCCGGCTACGGAAAGCGAGAATGGATAAAAGCTTTGCAGGAATAGACTGGAAATCGCAAGAGTTCGCGAGCAATACGATCCAGCGCAGCCAACGGTTCTTAAACTTGCCAAAGAGGAAGAAGAAAAAGAAGGCATACAGACTGACCACGAATAAATGCGGCAGGAACCATAACTGCACCCAGTCGATGTAATGCCCGGTGCCATACAGTGACTTGACGATGCGCTGGATGGCCGTTTGAAAGCTCATCTTCTCGAAGGAAACGGAAGTAAAGTAGATCAGAAAGAGGGTAAACAAATAGGGCTTCAACAAACCGTTGAAGCGCTTTTTGAAGAACTCCAGGAAGGGGATGGCTGGATTGAGGAACAGACCCGACAGAAAAAAGAACAGCGGGATGTGAAAGGAATAGATGACCTGATAGAAGAAGGGCGAGATGAATCCGAAGTCGTTGTGACCCAGCACCACCAGCAAAATACCGATGCCTCTGGCAATGTCAATGTATACGATGCGTTTGGGCATGGGAAAAATTCCTCTGCCCTGATTTTACCCCGCGAAGGCGAAGGCCGGCATCCCTTCCACATTGGTCTCCAGACGGAACACGCCGCCGGTCAGCGGATACTGCGCCAACGCCTCTGCGTCCAGTTCCTTGCGGGCGGAGGTGAGGTAGAGTTCGTTCAGGTTCTTACCGCCGAATACACAGCAGGAGACGTTCTTCGCAGGGACGGGGATCTGTTCCAGCAACTGGCCGGTAAGCGGATTCCATTTGGTGACCTGTGCGCCGCCCCACATGGCGATCCATAGATTCCCCTGGGTGTCGGAGGTCATGCCGTCGGGCCAGCCCAAAGCTCCGGGCACGGAGACCGCCACCCTTCGACCTCCGAGCGCGCCCGTTTCCAGATCATAATCAAAGGCCTGAACCTGGCGCGTGGGCGTGTCGATGTAATAAAAAGTTTTGTAATCGGGGCTCCAGGTCAGGCCATTGGAGATGGTGATATTCCCCAACAGTTTTGTTGTTGAACGTCCATCGCAGGAGTAGAGCGAACCGGTTGGCTCTTCCTCGTTGAGATTCATCGTTCCTGCGATGAAGCGGCCGCGCGGGTCGCACTTGCCGTCGTTGAAACGGTTGGTTGACGGTTCATTCTCCAGGTAGATGAGAGGCGTCAATTCAAGGGACTCCAGCTCGAGGCCCGCGAAGTTGAGGCGTCCTTCCGCATCGGTCAACGCCAAGACCAGGCCTCCGTTTTCACGCGGGACCAGGCAGCCGATCAAGCCATCCAGTTGAAGCAGGATGTTCCCTTCGGCATGGACGCGCTTGTCCAGAATATCCAGCCAGTAGAGGGTCTGCGTGTGCGCGTCCCAGACCGGGCCTTCGCCGAGACGTGCTTTTGCATCGTAGAGCAGTTCTGTTTGCATAGTATGTTTGCGGTTCGCAGGGGCGAGATGACCTCGCCCTTACTAAAACCAATCCCTTTTATAGAAGATGAAGATTGCCAGGGCGGTGAGACTTAATGAAATGCCCAGCACGGTGAAAAAGGCCAGCGGATGCTGTTCGCCGGGCAGGCTGACGTTCATGCCATAGAAGGCGGCCACCACCGCCGGCACATTGATGATGATCGTGATGGCGGCTAGGGCCTTCATCACGCCGTTCAGGTTGTTGGAGATGATCGAGGCGAAGGCATCCATCATGGAGGCAAGGATCTCGGTGTTGATGCTGGTCATCTGGATGGCCTGCTGGTTCTCGGTCAGCACATCTTCGAGCAGATCCGAATCCTCTTCGTAATAGTTGAAGATCTGTGTGCGTTGGACGCGCTCCATCATCACTTCATTCGAGCGCAGGGCGGTGGCAAAGTAGGTGAGACTCTTCTGGTACCTGAGCAGTTCCATCAACTCACGGTTGCGCGTGGACTTCTGCAACTGGTCCTCGATGGCCTCGGTGGTGCGGTTGATCTCCCGTAAATGTGTAAGATAGCGCGTGGCCGTTTCGAGGAAGATGTACAAGGCGAAGCGATAACGCTTGCCGGTTTTGAGCAGACGATATTTGCCGTTGGACAGCACCGTGAACATGTCCTTGTCGTAACGGCAGATGGTGACGATGGTATTGCCTTTGATCATGATTCCCAGCGGAATGGTGGTGTAGGGGATGTCGCTCTCCGGCTGGCTGTGCGGGATGCGGATCAGGATGAAGGTGTAGTCTTCGTCCCGTTCGATGCGCGGCATTTCATCCAGATCGAGGGAATAGTTCACGTAATCCATGTCGATCCCCCAACCGACCAGTTTTTGCGTTTCCTCGGGGGTGGGGTCGACCACTTTGACCCAGGTGCCATTGGCCATGGAGTCGAGTTGTGCGAGTCCCTGCTCGGTGGTTTTATAAATGGTGAGCATGACTACCTCCTTGCGTGATTTCATCACGCAGGGAGCGCGCTTAGCTCCTCCGTGATGTCAATTTATGGGTCTTGCGCCGCGTACCGCGCCCGACGGCTGGTACTGGGCGGCTGGCTCTCGCTGGAACCTGAATCGTTCTCTTCCTTGGGAAACATCAATAATTATCCTTGCCACATTAACAGTGCAAGTATTTTACGCCCGTTGAGGGGATTCTACAACGATATGGGGAGTGATTCGTAACCCCGGCTGTTTTCCACGATTAATCACAGGGCAACTTTCATTGTTGAGTCTAATAACACTGTTCTCTCCCTTACTCCGCTGACCAGGAACTCCCTATATTCCTTTTGAAATATATGGCATACTTACACAAAGTAAACAGGAGCCATCATGTTGCCAGATTTTCCAAAGGAAAAAGCAATACTCTCAAAGTTTTGGAATGAGTATCTTGTTCGCAAACACCGGGAGCTTCTAGGTTATTTTGCGACAATTCCTTCTTTTACAATTCATGAAGGGGACAGATGGAAAATCGAACGACCCGATGGTACTAAGTCCGAGAAGCCGTATGAAGAACTATCAAGTGGATTTACCCTTGACCTGAAAGAAGTACCTGATTTAACTCCTGAAAAGATTAGGGCAAAACTGGACAAAGTGGCTGAGAATGCTGCATCGTTGATGATCCAGGGTCTTTTTAGAGAGATCAAACAAGCAACATAGTAAACGCAAAAGGACAACCGTTTACCAAAGAGCATTTTCTGGAATTGTTAGACAAAAAAGAATCAGACTTTGCCCCTGATGGGGAATTGATTGCTCCAGCCACAATAATGCATCCAGATATGTGGAAGGCTAATGAGGCGAAGTTTAAGGAATGGGAACAAGATAAGGGATTTACAACTCGGCACGAAGAAATAATTAATAAGAAACGGGAGGCGTGGCGTGTAAGAGAGGCTCTTAGAAAACTGGTTGATTAGCGTCAATGAAAAATCTTTTCAAATACCATTCTGCCAATTATTAACTGGAGAAGGTTATCGAGTAGTTCACATGTCGCGTCATGGACCTTTTAAATCTGGAAAAGATATTTTAGCGATTGACCCAGAAGGAGTTCCTTGCGCCTTTCAACTAAAAGGTAGTACTGGAAAAATCTCACAGAAAGAATGGGCTAAATATATTGATCAAGCAGTTAGATTGGTTGAAATACCAATCGTGCATCCTTCTGTTGATGAGAAAAAGCAAAGAAATGTAATCATCAGATAAAGGGCGAACAGTCTCATTGTTAGCTTTTTGGGCAATCTCCGAACCAAACAAAGGTGATTTCACCGCAGAAATTGCTCAAAGCGCCAGAATTTGTGTTCGGGCTATTTCTGACCAATACAGAAAAAGCAAAGAAAAGTGTTTTTTGTGACAAATGGAGAACTCGATGAAGAAGTACGACTTGAAATAAGTGACCGAAACAGAGAATGGGAAAGACGCGGTTTTCCCACTTTGACAGTGGTGGTTAAAGGAGAACTTCTTGCCAGATTTTTGAGGCTACATGATAATTTATGGCCCAAGGAACTTGTTGCACACAAAACATTACTTGAATTATTCCTAGAAGATAGTGCTGGATATTTATTGATATTTCAATAATTAATGTTCCACTGTGGCGATCTTGTGCGCTAATAGCGGCATGAGACCATTTGGAACATCCGAACAATTAGCGGGTCGCCGGGAGCGCGCCTTGGGTCTGCTGCGACGGGGTCTAAGGCCAAGCGAGGTTGCAAAGCAGGTAGGCGCGACGCGGCAAACTGTGAACCGATGGCAGCGGGAATCTCGGTCATCCAAACACAAGTCCAAATCGCAACCGCGTGAGGTAGGGCGTCCCAGTCGTTTATCGGCCGCTGCCCAGCGGCGCTTGACCAGTGCATTAAAACGTGGAGCGTACGCCAATGGCTATGCCGAAGATTATTGGACGTTGGACCGCATAGCGCATTTGATCTGGGATATGTTTGGCATCCGTTATCGTGTGAGTGGTGTTTGGTACGTGATGCAGCGCTTGGGGTGGAGTTGTCAAAAGCCCCAACGTCGGAGTTACGCGCGGGACGAGCCCGCGATTGCTCATTGGAAACGCTACGCCTGGCCGCAGCTAAAAAAAGTGGCTTGAGCTTCATGCGCGGCTGTTTTTACTCGACAAATCCGGCTTTTCGGAGGTATCGCCACTCAAGCGCACATGGGCGTTGCGTGCTCATACACCTACCCGATCCACTAGCCTCAAACACAATGAGCGACTGAATCTGATTGGCGGCATCGGCGTGACTGCGGCTAAACGCAAGATCAAATTGCATCTTCGGTCCTATCGTAAATCGATCAGTGGCGAGGGAGTTATTCGTTTCCTCAAGCACCTGTTGAATTCCAACAGAGGAGCGATCGTCCTGGTGTGGGACCGACATCCCATTCACCGGCGCGCCAAGGTCAAAGATTTTATCGCACAACACCCACGCCTTCATGTCTATGAGTTCCCTACCGCTGCTCCCGAACTCAACCCCACAGAATTCGTGTGGACCCAACTCAATGAATACGTTACGGGTACTGCACCGCATAACGCCACTGAACTTCGGAATTTTGTCTTCGCCGGTATTGCTCGAACCCGCCGTTCCTCAAGTCGTCTTTGGGCTTGTATCCAGGCATCGGACCTGCCTTGGAAAAGATCAAGTTTGGAACATTAATTATTGAAATATCAGTAGATAGACCAAAACTTGCTAATTTTCTCTTGGATGTTCTTCAGGGGATCAATAAAACAAATAAAGCAGAGCAGGCGCGTTCGTTATCAAGCTTGGCGCTGATAACTGAATATGCTATTCATCTATATGTTGAAAAGAAAAACCATGTTGCTGTTATTGAGGCTTGGACCATTTATCTGGCTGCGATTGTTTCATTTGCAACAAAGCATAAATTCCAGAAAAGAATTGGAAATCAGATTTTCATCTTGCTCTCGAGTCCATTGACCAAGCATTTTTGGGTTTAATTGAAGTAATTAAAGAGCGAAGGCATTTTGTGGAAGGTAATCCCATGGTTGATTGATGCACCTTTTTATCGTGGCAGGATAAAAAGGTTAGCCGGATTGCTGGCCTCATTTGCCATTTGGAAGAAATCGGTTGACGACAATTGGAAAGATGAAGACATCCTTTCATTCATTAATGAAAACCAGAAGCATTTTCACTTGTGGGGAGAAGCAGTTGTTCCTCAATTACTTTCAATAACATGGTTTTTACGTCCTAATGGAATTGAACCACGGGCCTCTAGGCTGCTCGATGCGATAGCGCGAGGAATTTGCACTAATAATCTAACTCCAGAAGGCAATGGACTTGCCGATGTAGTAATCAATCAAACAGGACTTTCCGAGACCATTCAAAAAGAAAACTTTAAAGGACGTTCTTATACTTTGGAAGGTATCATTCACATATTGACGCGGTGGGGATGGAGAGGAATTCTTGAGGAACTTTGGCCTCAATTCACAAGAATTGATTATGTGGAATATAAGACCGATAAACCTTGGGAATTTTGTCATTGGCATACTGAAACCGGAAAATTGATTGTAAACAGACCAAAATTTCCACAAAGCTGGCGTGAGCTACAAGAAGAAGCTGATGCGATTGATGTATCCTATATTCCCAATGTGCTACTTGAAAATCCGTCAATTCTGTTGCTGTTTCTAATTGTCTATCCCCATCGTTTCACAAAAGATGTCATAAAATTCTTGGATGACAAGTTCACAGATTTATGAAACGTTCCCGACAGCAAAACAACTATCAGGGATGTTTCATCTCTAAATATTTCCCTACGACTTCGGAAACCTACTTACTATCTTCGCTGCTGCTAATATAAGTTCTTTAGCCGTCATCTGCCTCACACAAAACCTTCCCCTCTTTGACCACATCGCGCAGGAACCAATAGCCTATATCCAAGCGCTCTTGCAATCGTTTTGGAGTTTGCACTATTAAATCCGGGCCAAACATTACGTTCAGATGGCAATGAATCTCCAGGGATTGTTGTACTTCCCTGAGCTGGGCATCCATGACGACCAGCAGATCCACGTCACTTTCGAGGTGGGGATTTCCGCGGGCATACGAGCCAAACAAAATGATCTTTTGCGGCTTGAACTTTTCCACGATCTGTTCCACCACCTGGTCAATGGCTTCCTGCGGAATGCGCTTGCGTTCATCAATTGTTGGAACTTTTACAACAACCATCGTGAGGTAATTATACAGCTACTTTAAAGACAGAGCCTCCCAATTCGGGAGGCTCTGTCTTTCCAGGGGATGGTGTTGGAGCCAATCGCAAAACTAAATCATCATTTTCCCTGAAAGATAAATCTCAGCCCGCGGTTGTAGGCTTCGGGTTTGTTCCCCGCGTGACGCTCCCCGGCGATGACGCGCGTCTCCATCTCCAAGGCGGTGTAGTTGCGCTTGTTGAGAACCCAGACGAATTCCTGTACGGGCCGCGCCATCTCCTCCAACTCACCGACGCTGAGGAATAACCTGACCGGCAAGTCCTGGTGAGCGCTCGCGTAGTCAGCTTCCTGTTGGAAGGCGAAGCGATCCCCATAGGTCACGATCGGACTGCCGATGATATATCCGCTGAAGAGGCTCGGGTCGCTGAACATGGCATACAAAGTGAAGGTGCCCCCGAAGGAACTGCCCAATAACACTCTGCGCGCCGGATCGATCGGATAGTTGGACTCGACGAAAGGCATCAACTGCTCTTTGATGAAGCGCAGAAACTTGGGCGCATCCCCCGAACCGGAGATGAATAGATCGTGGACCGGAGTGTAGTCCATGGCGCGCAAGGCTCCGTAATCGGGTTGGTCCCCCGAATAGGTAATGCCAACGATGATCATCTCCGGCACGAACTTGTCGTAGAGCAATCCGCCGTAGACGGAATCGAGCAGCTTGAAATCCCATTGTCCATCGAGCACGTAGAGCACAGGATATTTCTTCCACTTGCTGGGCGTGTACCCATCCGGGAGACGGACGTAAATATCGTAGTCCCGGCCGGTCGCCGAGGACTTGAGTTGTCTCACCTCCGTGCTGGGCATGCTCACCCGCTCAAATTCCGGAGTCTGCGTCTCGGGGGCCCGCGCTGATGAAGTTCCCGGCGCGCAGGCAATGATCGTTTGAACAAGCAATATGGCCAGCATGAGGGCGGTCGTTCGGGATGAAAATCTCATCGTTGATTTCCTTCTATGGAAATCATATAGCGAATCCCCCGCCGTTTCATGTGTCATTTGTCTTAAAAAGGGTGCAGGAAATTTTTCCTTTTAGAGTCCCACAAATCAAACTCATCCCCCGACTTTGGCCTTGCTAAATCCAACGACGGACTCGGGTGCAATATTGTTCGTACGCCTCCGCAAAGACTTCCTTCAATCCCCTTTCCTCCAAAGGGATGACAATCCAATTGAGATAAGCAAGTACAAAGGGCAGAAGAATTACCGGCCAGATTTGAGTCAAAAGTCCGGCCTCGCCCAGGTACGCCAGCGTTAAACTGACATACATCGGGTTGCGGCTCAATCGATACGGTCCCTAGGTCACCAGATTGGTGGAGATTTCACCTGGCGTGGTGGTGGTGCTGACCTTATGAAAGATATACAAACTCCAACCCGCAAACCCGGCGCCGATTACAAACAGCAGAGCCCCGGCGAGCTTGACGATGGAGATCCATTGTAGTGATTGAATATTCCAGGGCAATAGAACCTGCAAGCCGGCGCCGATCAGATAAACCAGCACAAAGACCCACGGCACCGGAATACGCAAAAGAAATTTAAAAGGATTCATTTGTCTATGGTTATCCTGTCAAAAAACTAATCTTTCGGCGGTCCCATGAAAATGCGATCGTGCATTTCTGTCAGGGGCCAATCACCCTTCCCATCCCAGCCAAAACGCCAGGGACTGATGCCCTCCACCCACCAGGTCACGCCCGCCTTTTCATAGGCGGCTACGTCAGCCAGATCCTCATCGCGATTCTTTGCACGCTTGTTGCGTTTGAGGACCAGATCAAACGGCGCCTCCGCCGGCCGATGCTGGTAAACATAGTTGTGGATGTCCCTGAATTGCTCCGGGCTAAGATCCCGCATGAAATCATCCCGATTGAGGGGGAAAACTCCCTCCCAGCGTGCCGCCCGCCGGAACGGCGCTTTGTTCGGCCATGATCCGGCAGCCCAGATCGGTATGCGAGGCTGCTGAACGGGAGTCGGCATGAACAGGGCCTCCTTGATCTGATAATGTTCGCCGGCATAGCTGAACGGCTTCCCCTGCCACAAACCGGCCAGGACTTCCAATCCTTCATCCAGCATGGCGGCGCGCACCTTGAGATCGCTCGGCTCACCCAGATAATCGAACTCTTCCAGGTTCACTCCCAGGCCCACTCCCAACGTGAGGCGGCCATTCGACACATGATCAATGGATACGGTCTCGCGCGCTAATTTCCAGGGACAACGACGCGGCAAAGGGGTCACCAAAGTGCCCAGACGGATGTGCTCGGTATTCAGTGACATGGCCGTCAGCGCCACCCACGGATCGACCAGGCCATCCGGCCAGTCCGTGAAGACGTGATCCCACAGAAAGAAACCTTCCCAACCGGCTGCTTCAGCCTCCCGCGCCATGGCGGCGAGCAGGCGGGCATCTGCATAGGGCCCAAATATTGGAATGTACAGGCCAAAGCGCATCTCAACCTCCTTTTGAATGAGCGGCCCAACTACGAATTACCGATTACCAATTACAACTATTACTTCACCAAGCTCATAAACAAGATGCCAGCCAGCAAGGCCATCAATGCGCCGAAGAAGAACGGTGCGCTGGCGCCGAAGCCCGTCCACGTGCCGAGGCCCTGCCACAACAAGCCTGCGATCAACGAAGCAGGCAGCACGGTGATGCCCACCGCGGCGTTGTAGAATCCGTAGGCGGTGCCGCGCTGCGTATCGGGTACCAGGTCGGCGACCAGGGCGCGGGCGGTGCCCTCCGTGGCAGCGTAATACAATCCATACAATGCGAACAGTGCCCAAATTTCCCCACCGGTTTTGGAAAACGCGAATCCCAGATACACCAATCCATAAGCCAGCCAGCCGCCCAGGATCACCCGTCTGCGTCCCACTTTATCCGACCACGCCCCGAGCGGCCCGGCCATGATCGTATACAACACGTTGAAGGTCAGTGACATGCCCATCACTTGCAGGATGCTCAAGCCGCGCTCCTGTCCGCGTAATAAGATGAAGGCATCGGAGGAATTGCCAAGCGTAAACAAGATGAGCACGAACAAAAAGTATTTGAAGCGCGGATCTACATCCTTGAGAGATAGACGCTTCATCTCTACCCCGCCGCCGGCTCCCGTCACCTCGACCGCACCAAAGGCCAGAACCAGTACCGCCAACACGCCCGGGATGATGCTGACCAGCACGATCAACTTGAAGGTGTCGAGTGAAAGTTCCAAGGCCTGGGCTTGAGTTCCGCCAGACGATAAAGGCGGCAATCCCCAATCCGAGGAAGGCGCCGAAGGTGTCACTGGCGCGGTGCAGGCCGAAGGCCAGTCCGCGCTGCTTGTCATCGATTGAGGCGGCGATCAAGGCATCGCGCGGCGCGGTACGGATGCCTTTCCCGATCCGGTCCGCCACCCGGACTCCCAGCACCCAGCCCCAAGCACCCGCGAAATATAAAAGGGGCTTGGTCAACGTCGAGAGGGCATATCCGACCACAGCAAAAGGTTTGCGCTTCCCGAAGCGGTCGGACAATGCGCCGAAGAAGATCTTCAATAAGCTGGCGGTCGTTTCGGCAATGCCTTCGATCAGACCGATGACCGCCGTCCGCACGCCGAGGATGTTTGCCAGGAAAAAAGGAATCAGGTTCAGCAGCATCTCCGAAGAGATGTCGTTGAGCAGCGACGTGGCGGACATCACCCACACGTTGCGCGGCAGGCGTTGCAGGGCTGGTTTATTCATTATCTTCAATCCTTTCTCTTAAGCGGTTTGTGTTTGGGCGGCGCGGCGTAACAGCAGGAAGCCGATGATACCTGCCAGAAGAGAGGCGCACAGGATCCCAGTTTTGGCGCTCTCCAGGGCAGGCGATTCGCCAAAGGCCAGATCTGAAATAAAAAGTGACATGGTGAAACCGATGCCTGCCAGCCAACTCACGCCATAAATATGCCACCAGTTGACATCGTCCGGCAGCTCGGCCAGTTTGCTTTTCACGATCAGCCAGGAAAACGTGCTGATGCCAACCTGTTTGCCGATGATCAAACCAAGAATCACTCCCAAGGCAACCGGGTCGGCGATGGCAGCCAGGAAGTTGTTTCCGATGATCACCCCCACGTTGGCCAGGGCAAAGAAAGGCATGATCCCATAAGCCACCCAGGGATGCAGGGAGTGTTCCAGTCTTTGCAGGGGCGTTTCCGCGTGTTCGGCCAGTTCTTCCAGGGTTTGCAGGGCGGCACGCTGAGTCAGGCTGAGATAGCCATCGCCTTGATCGGTGCTTTCAAACTCATCCAGCACTGCGCGGCTATGCTTGACGAAATCCTTGTCGTTCAGGCGCGCTCGTGAGGGAATGGTCAGGGCCAGCAATACACCGGCAATCGTGGGATGGACTCCGGAATACAGAAAAGCCAGCCACAGGCCGATACCCAGGATCGAATACACCAGCGGGTTGCGAACGCCCAGCAAATTACAGAGGATCAGCAGCATGAGGAGCATGGCTGCCACGCCCAGTGTGAGCCAGACAATCTCACTTGTATAAAAGAGTGCGATGATCAAAACTGCGCCGAGGTCATCCACCACCGCCACCGCCGTGAGAAATACTTTCAAGGAAACCGGTACACGCTTGCCAAGCAACGCCAGCACGCCCAGCGCAAAGGCAATGTCAGTGGCCATCGGGATGCCCCAGCCGGCACTGCCGGCTTTATCATGATTGAAGGCCGCGTAAATCAGTGCAGGGAACAGCATGCCCCCCACCGCGGCGGCCACCGGCAGGATGGCTTTGCGGAAGGAGGCCAGTTCACCGATCAAAATCTCGCGCTTGATCTCCAGGCCGACCACAAAAAAGAAGATTGCCATCAAGCCATCGTTGATCCATAGGATCAGCGGTTTGGACAGTTCATAATTTCCATAACCAAAGGTTAATTTATCTTTCCAGAGGGCATGATAACTTTCGCTCCATAGCGAATTTGCCCAGATCAAGGCGATGATCGTGGCAACCAGTAAGAGAATGCCGCTGGAGGCTTCCTGTTGCAGAAATTCCTGTAACGGTGATAGAAGTTTTTCTACAGGGGTGCGTTCCACTAAAATCTTGTTGTTCTTTGTCACATCAAACTCCCGATTTTCTTTTGATATTACCTCCGATAAAGAAAGGCGGAGGTTGATCCTCCGCTACTGTGGGAATTACTCCTCACCTTCATCGCCGGCCATGCCCGGTTGTTCAACCTTGAGCACCTCTCCGTGCATATCGATGATGATGCGGAAGCCCATCATTCCCAGATAGGCGCGCAAGTCCTCAGGCAATCCGGTCTGCATGAGTTGATCGAATTGCTTATCGATATTCTTCAATTGTTGTTCGATGGCGGCTTTCGTGAACACGTCCTCCTGACCGAGCATTTTGGCAGTCTGCTCTGATAAGAAGTCTTCACTGCCTTTCATCATCTCGGCCATTTGATTGAGCACGGTCCGGTCCACCTGTTCGGCGGGGATGTGACGGCGGAAACCCGCGTCATCCACCACGTAACAGGGTTCATCGCCCACCAAAGCTGATTCGGCGGCATTTCCAAATTCATCGATCACGAGTCCGGCAAAAAGAGGTGCGCGGGGCATTAGCTGCTCTGTCTCCCTTCGATGGCCGCCAGCAAAATGCCTGCAGCAATGCCGATGCGGCGATCCAATAGATGGTTTAAGTCCATGCTGAAGCCCAGGTTCAATTCATAACGGAACGGGTTGAAGTTTTGTTTTAAGTCCGCGACACGCGTGGTGCCGAAGGTAATGTCATAGTTCTGAGACAGCCATGAGCCGAGCAGGAGCCGGCGCAAGAGCGCCAACCTAACGCTGTCCTCGAATAATTTTCCGACCAGGCGATCGTTCGCGTCCAGCACTTCCCATTCATCACGCAGGATCGATTGCAAATCCCGGCGGCGCAACACACCAACCTTTTGATTGGTCAGCGCGTCCACCACATCGTAGGCCGCGGAGAAATCGATGATCTGGCGCGCCTGAATGCTGAGCACTTCCTGTGACTTGTTCTCATCCGAGAACACGCGGATGTCCTCGCGCAGGCGAAACATCTTTTGTTCGCTGAACATGACGAGGTCCCCCAGCGGATCATAGAAACGGAACTTGCCTGTCAGCGCGATGGCCTGTCGCTTGAGGAGATAGGTTGGAAATTGGAAGACGGGATTCATGTTCTTCTAAAAGATGTGAACTTGCGTGCCCTGGCCCGGCAAATGGAGATAATCCACATCCGGCGGGACGACCGGCTTGGTCCAGCGATACAAAAACTTGGCGGACTCTGATGGCAGGTTCACACAACCGTGGCTGCGCGGACGACCATAATCGTTGTGCCAGTAGGTGCCGTGGAAGGCATTGCCCGCGCCGGTGAAAAATGAACACCAGGGCACGCCGGGCAAACTATACACGGTCTCATCTTCCAACGCGTCGCCTTCGTTCGTCATGTGCACCGAAGGCCCTTTGTGATATGTAAGGAAGTCGCCCGTGGGTGTATCCGTGCCCTTGACTCCGCTGGAACAGCGTTCCGAGAAGACCAGCTTCTCGCCTTCGAAGGCGGTCACCAGTTGCGTGCCCAGATCGACAACGATATGTTTTTCCTCATCCGGCACATCCGGAGAAAGCGGAGCCAACTCCTCGGCCGGTACCAGGCGCATGTCGTGCGCGGCAACGTAAAGGGATTTCTTGAGATACAAATCGTAGATCTCGTACCAGATACTTTTTTCCTCGCGCGTGACGATGGCTCTCTTCACCCAATGTGTCGTACCATAATAAATGCGATAGCCGCGCTTGGCGTACACATAAGGATCTTTCCGCGTGTCACTGAAAGGGACAACGATCTCGCCGACCTGTCCTTTTTCAGGGATATTAAACAATGGCTTTTGATAGTTTGTCTCCACGGGCTGGACCCAGCCTGAGTAGGTGTATCCATCCCCGTTGAGCTGGTACCACGTGCGATTATAAGGATTGCCCTCTTCGCCATTCTCATCGATCGAGGTGATGTCCACGACCTGGTCCGCGCCGAAGAGATGGAGCTTGTTGGCGTTGAAGGCCGGGTCATCATAAAGAGGAATGCCGCTCCAGGTGATGCGTCCCTGTTTGGGTGTTGTCGTCTCAGCCAGGGCGCGGTCGAGGCGCAGATCGCCTAAAGCAAAAGCAAGCGAGCCGGCGCTGGCGAGTTTGAGAAATTCGCGGCGAGAGATTTGTGGATTGAGCATGGGATAAGTTTACCCGCAAAGCCATGAGGTGCGCGAGGGTTATTACTTTATTCTTATACTCTGATTTCGATGAAAAAGTTCCAACCTTCATAGAACGTCCCGAGGGTGTTCCCGGAAAACATTGTTCAGCTGTTCAAACCTTCAGGCCGTTTTGGGCTATTTCTTAAACTTTGATTTCCACCCTGGTTCCCACGTGTCCATAGACCAGTTGCTTATCCGGTGGGACGCTTGGCATCGTCCAACGGAAAAGCCATTTGGCCGCCTGCGGCGTCAGATTGATGCAACCATGACTATGCGGGTGACCGTAATCGTTGTGCCAGTATGTCCCATGGAAAGAAATCCCACTTTCGGTGATGTAAAGCACCCAGGGTACACCGGGCAGGTCAAAGCCATTGGAGGCGATATCCCCGGCTGCCATGTGCCGCGTGGGACGTTTATGGTAGGTGATGAAACTTCCAACTGGCGTTGTGTATGTTCCACTGAGTCGTTTGCCACCCGAAGAAATACGTGTGGCGAAGACGGTCCGTCCATTTTCATAAGCCAGCAGCAATTGATCGTCCAGACGTACTTCGACGTGCTTATTTTCGTTCGGAACATCTGGAGATAACGGAGCCAGTTCCTCGTCGGAGAGGTTGCGGATGTGACTCGCGGGGACGTAATAATATTGTTCGAATTTATCGTCCAACAGGGAATACCAGACACTTCCATCTGCTTCACTGATCGTGCTGGTCATGACCCAGTGTACCGTTTCGTAATACAAACGATAAACCACGTCTGCGTTCGGATCCGCTTCCAAACGTGCTTCAGTGTAAGGCACGCTGACCTCTCCCAGCACGCCTCTGGTGGGGATGGACTGCGGTTCGTTGAGAATCGTGCGCACCGGCTGGATGCCGCCTGAATACACATACCCACCCTCTTCAAGTTCGTACCAGACGCGGTTATAAGCGGACTGATCTTCACCAATGGTGGTGTTGGTGATGGAGAGCACCAGATCGCGCCAATAAAGTTTTTTCCATTTGGCTTTGGGATTCGGTTCATCGTAGGACCGGAGGATGCCATTCACAACGCGGCCTTGTAACGTATCAAAGTCATCCTGCTGGTTGAGATGGAAGGGGAGGTCCGGCAATATCATCCCCATCAAGCCGTAACTGCTCAATTTAAGAAAATCACGTCGGGATAGAACGGCCTTGCTCATCTTCAGGTCTTCAAGTGACGGTCACTTGGCTTCCAGCTCTTCAAATGCGTTTTGCAAAAAGTGACCGTCACCTTTCGTGATCAATAATGCACATTCACCAATGTGCCCACGGAAGCCCAGTTAAATAACCAGGCCGCGTCTTCCGTGCGAAGGTTTACGCATCCATAACTCATGGGTGTTCCAAAATTATGATGCCAGTAGGTACCGTGCAATCCGTAGCTTTCATAGAAATACATAATGTAGGGGACATCAGGCAGGAAGTAGCCAGGCCCCGACATATTTCCATAACGGAGCTTGACGTAGATTTTATACTGTCCTGTGACAGTGGGAGTTAACCACGTTCCAGTCGAAACGATGAAGGAATTTACCACCGTCTCGCCTTCATAAGCATAGACACTTTGATGGGTCAGATCCACATCGATCCACCGCGTGTTCTTGCCATTACTGGCTATGGCTGGCAACTGCCCGGAGGGAGCCGGCGCCGCAAATTCGCTGGTGGGCGTATCTTCGATAATCGTCATGGCCATGGCGCCTGGCGTTGCGGTTGCTTCCGGGATGGCCGTTAATTCGGTTGGAACTTCCGTGGGCGCCAAGGCGGGCGTCTCGGTTGGATCGGGACTCGTGCCGGGCACGGGGGTAGCCAGATCAGGCGTGGGTGTATCAGCAAGCTGTTGTGCGAAAGCGCTGACATTAATGGGAGTGATCGATGGCTTGGCGATCTCTGCCGGTGCCCAGAGATTTTCCTGTGTTGGTGCGGGCGCACTGACACTGCTGACAATGGAGGCCAGCGCGGGGCTGGTCAAGGCGAAGAAGGCCAGAAAACCAAAGGCCACACATGCCACACCGAGCAATAGAACGGGGACCAGCCAGTTTCTTCCCTGGTATTTTCGTCGAGGGGTGGGTGTGACCGTTTTATGGGCAGCGGTTTGTGAGAGGTCGTTCTGCGGTTCGTTCGACCCCCTTCGACTTCGCTCAGGATCTACCTGAGCCTGTTTCAGTTTCCCTGTGGCCCATTCCACGGCGCGCTGCGCGCGGGCGCTATCCGGGTTAAGTTCCAGGGCCTTCTTGGCGTAGGCCAACGCCTCTGTGGGATTCGGATCGGAGGCGGCCAGAATCAACCAGGCGTCTTCCATTTCGGGTACGAGCAACGCGGCTCGTTCTCCCAACTTCCTTGCTGCCGGGCGATCCCCGTTACGCAGAGCCTCACGTGCTTTTGCGATCAGTTCACGAGCTTCGACGAATTTGGTGTTCATAAAAGGCCCTTTAATAAAAAGATCAATGCCATCTACTCAAGACGTTGTTCACCATATACTTATAAATAAGAGACTGCTTCATCCCTTACTACCATTGAATTTCCACCGTGGTACCAATCTCGGCCCAGTTGTATAAGAGCTGTGCGTTATAGGTGCTGAGCACGACACATCCATAAGAAACCGGCCGGCCGAGATAACCTTCCCATAGCGTAGCGCCGTTGGGCAAAATGGGCAAAGCATGAATTCCATTCTCCAGGCTGCCGGCCCAGTAAATGCCCAGCCAGTCCGGCATCCAAATATTCCAGGTGGCACCGTAGGCATTGGGAATCTTGCTTTGTACGTGGAAGACGCCCACGCGCGTGGCATTGTTGATCCCAGTGGAGGCGACAAAACTATACAGGAGAGCATTATTTTCGTAGACGTACATATGCTGCTCGGAAATATCCACGAGAATATATTTTTCTCCACCGGCGGTGGGAACATCTTTGTGGGATGAGTCTTGCGCGACCGGCACATCAGCCTCATCCACGATCTTCATGGTCATCACGCCGGGAGTCTCGGTCGCTGGGATAGTGGTTTCGGTGGGGGGTGGAATAGATGTAGCTGTGTAAGCCAGCTTGGGAACATTGGCATAAGCCCACAAGTTTTCCTGGGTGGCTGTCGGCGTGGCAAAGATCGCCGCGCCTGCCGGGGAGGCCGCGTAAAAGAAGAGGCCGCCTCCAATGCCGAGGAATACCAGGATCAGCAACAGGCTGGAGATGAGGCGCAGGCGTCCGCTGGAAGAGGCGCTCATTGGTTCAAATCCGGAGTGGGAGTCGGATCGACGTTTTCGTTATGGGCAAAGCACGTGATGCCTTCGACCACCCCCTGCGCGATCAAGTCAGTGTGCTTTGTGAGGATCTCGCGATCCAGGTTGAGAAAGCCTGTTTCGATGATGGCAGCCACGGTGCTCGGATCGATTTCGCGGAAGGCATGATACTCGCGCATATCGCTGGTAATGCTGCCAGCATGGAAGGTCAATTGGGTGACGCGCTGATAGCGATCCACCAGACAGGCGGTGAGCCGGTTGGCGCGATTGATATCATAGGTATTCAAGGCCGCGGCGACCTTGAAGCCTGTGGCCTCATCGTTGATGTATTCGCAGAAATCGTTGTGGATGGAGACGATGGCGAGGGCGCGATAGCCGTTCAAGCGGGTGTCGAACTCGCGCAGCAGGTCCACCTGATAGCCCAGCTGTGTCAGTTGCTCCTGGACCAGCGCGGCGATCTTCAAATTTACATCAGCCTCGGTGAGCGTAACGTTTCCGTTCCCATCGAGACAGACTGCACCTAAGTCGTTACCGGAATGCCCGGCCACAATACCAATACGCAGTTGTTGGGGTTGAGAGACTGGTTGCTGTGCCTCCCCTTCCACGGCGCGCGGCGTTAGGATCAAGCTCAACTGGTTATAGAGATCACCTGCCACCAGTCCACGCGAGGGCAGTGCAGTAAAGAGCGTTGCCATCAGGATGGCAATGCCAATGGTCGTTTGCACTGCACGCAACGGATTGCTACGGCGGCGCGGAGTACGCGGAGGCGTTGTTTCCATATCGCGTATCCAAATAGTACCTTTGAAAGCAAGAACGTGCAAGGGATGAAATTTGGTTTTTGGCTTGACTCCCACCCTGCTCCTCGTTATGATGAATTTTTATTGGAGAAATTATAAGTCTGGATCCTGAAAAACTTAGGCGTGCCATGCGGGCCTGGACAACAGGCGTGGCCGTTGTAACTGCCACTTATGCAGGTGAACAGTATGGCATGACTGTGAATTCATTTACCTCCATTTCATTGGAGCCGCCACTGATCTCGGTCGCGTTGAAACAGTTAACCCATACACATGAGTTGGTTGTAAAAGCCGGTATGTTCGCGGTGACAATTCTTGCTTCAGAGCAGAAGGAGCTTGCTGATCGTTTTGCCGGAAAGTTTCCAAACATGCCAAATCGCTTTGAAGGTTTGGAAACTGACAGTCTGGAGATCGATGCGCCGCTGTTAAAAAACGGAATGGCCTATTTCAATTGTCGTGTCGTCCAGTCCATCCCGGTGGGTGAGAATACGCTCTTTGTAGCGGAAGTCATCGCGGCGCGTGGAGAAGGCGACGGCTTCCCTTTGGTGTATCATAATCGTGAGTATTGGAAGTTAACCAGGTAGTAGTTCGTTAAAGAAGTGGGAGGGGCAGGAGCATGCAAGATAAACTGACCAACGAAGACCAAAAAAATTTGCTCCGCCTGGCACGGGAGGCGATGGAACGCGGCGTGCGAGGTGAAAAATTAATGCCGCTCGATGAAGACTCCCTGCCGCCGAGTTTGCGCGAGCAAGAGTCGACATTTATCACGCTGACCGTACGCGGTGAATTGCGCGGCTGTATCGGCGGTCTGGAAGCGTGTCAGTCACTGGCCGAGGACGTTCGTCAGCATGCCCTCGCCGCGGCGCTCGAAGATCCGCGTTTCCCTCCGGTGCGGGAAGAGGAATTAAACGGGATTCAGATCGAGGTGTCGCGCCTGACGCGTCCGCTGCCCTTGGAATATCAGGATGCGGACGATCTGTTATCCAAACTGCATCCGTTTGTGGATGGTGTCATTCTGCGCGATGGGCCTTATCGGCGTGCAACCTTCCTCCCGCAGGTTTGGGAAAAGATTCCCGATCCCGCCGAGTTCCTGAATAATCTTTGCTACAAAATGGGAGTCAATCACGATTTGTGGCGCAGCAAGCATTTGGAGGTGCAGGTGTATCAAGTGGAGGAGTTTCACGAGTGATGCGTTGCACGAGTAGGGTAAAATCTGCCTATGGCTGACGATGCGGTCTTCCAGGAAGCAATAGAAGCTCTGCGCGAGGGAAACAAGACCCGCGCCCGTGAACTACTCACCGAACTGTTAAAGAACGATCAGAATAACGCGACCTATTGGGTTTGGATGAGTTCCACAGTGGATACCGCCAGGGAGCGGATCTATTGCCTGCAAACGGCGCTCAAACTGGACCCCGAAAATGCTGCCGCCAAACGCGGTTTGATCCTGCACGGCGCGTTACCCGCGGATGATGCCGTTCAGCCTTTTCCGGTAAACCGGCCGCGGGCCTGGGAAGAAAAACTTTTACTCGCACATGAAAAGCCAAAGCTGAAAGGCTGGGCGGCTGTACGTGCCAGCCCAATGGTGCGCCTGGGAGGGTTCGTTGCGCTTGGCGCGGTTTTAATCGGTGCCGTGGTATTTGGCTTTATCATCCCGCGCGCCAATCAGGGTTCGCGCCTGCCAACGTTTACCCCCGGTCCTTCGCCAACTTTTACCTTGACGCCCACCGCCCTCAACGCGACCAGCCAGCCTCAAGTGGCCGGCACGCCTGCTCCGCTTTCCGAATTGGTCGCCGTGCCTTATACAGCAACGCCTTTATATGTCAACACGCCGCGCCCGCCCGAAATCGCGGGACATGTATCGCGTGGTCGAAGCTGCCTACGAAAAAGGGGATTGGGACGCGGTCATTCAGGGGATGCAGGATATTATCCGCATTGAACCGGAGGCTGCGGACGCGTATTATTACATCGGCGAAGCCTATCGTTTCAAGGAAGATTACGCCAACGCGCTCAATGCCTATGAGTCTGCGCTGGGCGTAAATTCGGACTTCGGTCCTGCTTACGTGGGAATCGCACGCGCCCGCCTCGGGATCGATCCCAATGCGAATGTCCTTTCATTTTTAGACGATGCCATCCGGCTGGATCCGAAATTTGGAGAGGCTTATCTGGAGCGCGCCAGGGTCAAATTGCGGGATAACGATATCGAAGGTGCCCTGGCTGACCTGGCTCAGGCAGACCGTCGACTACCAGATTCTCCGTTGGTATATTATTACCTGGCACAGGCAAGGGTGAAGGAAGGTGATTTGGATCTGGCCCTGGCCGCGGCCAAACGCTCCAATGAACTGGATGTGACATCTCTGCCAACCTATCTTCTGCTCGGCCAGATTTATGCTGACACTGGAGATGAGACGGAAGCAGTTCAGGCGCTGGAAATTTATCTCAAATATGAACCAGACAACGCCGCGGCTTATTTGCTGCTGGGCAGGATGTATTACGAGGACCAGGAATATGAAGAAGCGGTCAATGCCATGAACCGGGTCATTGCACGCGAGAAAATCAGCGTGAACCTTATCTCTACCGCTTCTTATCGAATGTGGAGCTTGGCCATGGTGACCTGGCAGATGACGACCTGGCCACGGTCGAGTTGTATTATTCCAATTCCTTTGATGTCAATCTGGCAATAGTCCGTCTGCATCTAATTCAGAAGCGCAATGGAAGTGCCTTGCTGGCTGTAGACAAACTCATCGCGCTGGCTGAAACGGATGAGCAAAAATCGCAGGCATATTACTGGGCGGGAACGGTTTATGAAATACGCAAGGATTTTAGGAATGCGGCGCGTTACTGGCAAAGGTTATTGGACTTGCCCGAGGATGCCATGACCCAGGAAATGCGACAGGAAGCCAGCGATCATTTCTACGCGATTTACACCGCGACCCCTTCCCCGGCACCGCGCAGCTCAACTCCCACGCGGACGCCAACCCGGACGCCGACAAGAACGCCGACCCGCACACCAACTCCTACGAGGACCCCCACGCGGACTCCAACACCTACAAGAACACCAACTCGGACTCCCACCAGCACACCCACTCGTACCCCCACACCAACTCCATGATCAAGAAGGCGACTGGGAGATCAGTCGCCTTTCATCTACTTCTTCCCATACTTTGCACGATCTTCGGGACATGGACACAACGCGCGCAGATAATGCCAGTTGTAGATGCCATAATCGTGTCCATCCTCCCAGACGATGGTTAAAGCGTAGGAACCGACCGCCACCACATTGCTAATACGCGTGGAGGATGAATCTCCTAATTTGATATCGAACACTTCCGCGTCGGGCTCGGATTTCATGTTCTCGTGCCCGCCGCGACAGGAGGCACAGGGACAGGCGGCACGCAATAATTCAAAAGGATAAACGCTGGTGTGCCCATCGTTCCAATTGATGGTAAATTCCTTCGTTTTTTTATTTGCCGTAATGCCAGTTGGTTTTTCGTTCATATTCAACTCGATTTCCTCTCCCAGCTGGAGAGGGGCCAGGGGTAAGGGAGACGTCATGGTGCCGGAATATAGCTCAGAAAATCTGCAGCGGCCCAGCCAGCGCGCGTATCATCATATGGGGCGACCAGATACCACCACTGATAGCCATCCACTTCGCGCGGTCCGTCCTGCACGAGGAAGACTTCCGAGTCAAAGCCGAGAAAATCTGGATTGCCGTTCAGTCCTGGTTCAGAGCGAATGCGCAAGCCTTCGCCCTCCGTGCCGGCGATCTGCACATAGTTGCCGATGGCGATTCCGGCCTGGGGCGTGGGTGAGGCGAAGGGATCGATGGTGGGCGTGGGTGGCGCTCCGGAGGTCCCGGTTGGGGCGGGGATCACCGTCAAATCCGCCGGGGCAAACCCAATGTCGGAAGAGCGGGGCGCTGAGGTCCATCCGATCGAGATGGCGGTGATAAGTAGCAAAATCCCGGCGAAGAGAAGCGCGCCGAGGATCACGCGCCGGTTGAAGAGGTCGCGAGCGTTCATACGATTGCCTCATGGTTCATGTTCATCAATAATTCCATACCGCGCGGCGGCATGAGCATTTTCAGCGCACGCGTTTGAACAGTGATCTCGGCTTTTTGTACAAAGCCGCGCGCCTCGCCGTCAGTCTGGACCCAGTAGGGAGAATCGGCCTCCACACGCAGGTTCCGGAATGTGATGCGATGCGCAGCATCGGAATTAACATGACTGCCGCGCCAGAGATCATAGGCGTGACGAAGCGCGTCGCCCAGGTTGCTTCCGTTGAACAGCCAGAGATCGAGCAGACCATCATCCAGATAAGCCTCAGGCGAAATGATGGAAAGACCGCCCATGTAGTGACGGATGTTGGTTGCCACCGCCAGAATGAAGTTTCCTTCCACTTCATGCTCGTCTGCCCATAAGCGCAAACGAATGCCGCCCCATTGCGCCGCGTTCAGGATGGCCTTCGCCGCGTATTCAGGCATGGCCAGAAATTTATCCAAACGGACGCGCGGCTCCAGCGATTGGATCGTCAGCGCATCCAGGCCGATACCAGCCCACATCATAAAGGCAAACTCGTTGCACCTGCCCACATCCACAACACAGGCGGGCGCGTTTGCGAGAATGGAGGCATTCTGGCGCAACACCCAGGGATGGGTCAAGGCGAATGGGCGCAGTCCCAGTTCGATGCTCCAGACGTTGGCTGTGCCCGCGGGCAGGACTGCCAATGCCGTGTCAGAACCGATCAATCCATTGACCACGTTACCGATCGTTCCATCGCCGCCAACGGCGAAGACCGCCTCTTTTTTCTCAGCCGCGGCCTGCCTCGCCACTGCGATGGTATGGTCTCCGCTTTGAGTCTCGACTGCATCTATTTTCCATCCATTGGACTCCAGTTCTTTGATCGCCGGTTTGAGAAAAGGTTTGACTGAAAAACGACCTGCCGCGGGATTGTAAACGATGATCGCACTGCGCATGGGCAGGATTATAACTCTCCCGGCCTCCCAAATATGTCCCGAATTCAAGCGTGGTGAATTGGGTATGTTGGATTTTGATTTCTTCCCGCATATTTGGGTGGGGTATAATCTTTTAAGATTATGAATGAAGGGATGTTACTCAACAATCGTTATCAACTGCTTGAGCGACTCGGCTCAGGTGGTATGTCCGATGTGTTTCGCGCCCGCGATCTCATGTTGGAACGCTCGGTTGCCATCAAGGTACTGCACGAAAATTATTCGAATGACGAGGCCTTTCAGGAACGCTTCCGTCAGGAAGCGCGCGCCGCGGCCAACCTGTCACATCCCAACATCGTGACCGTTCATGACTTTGGCTTTGATCATGGTCAACTCTTTATTGTGATGGAATATCTTCCGGGCAAGGATCTGAAGACCCTCCTGCGTCAGCGCGGGCGCTATTCCGTTGATGAGGCCATTCCATTGATGGTACAAGCTTGTGCGGGAATCGGTTACGCCCACCGCGCGGGACTTGTCCATTGCGATATCAAGCCGCATAACATGATCGTCACCCCCGATGGTCGCCTCAAAGTGACGGACTTTGGCATCGCCCGCGCCCTTTCCACCATCACGCCCGATGAACGCGCCGATGTGGTCTGGGGCTCGCCGCAATACTTTTCGCCGGAACAGGCTGTTGGGGAACCGCCCTCGCCCGCTTCCGATGTATATTCACTGGGTGTTGTGCTCTATGAAGTATTGACCGGCGCGCTGCCTTTCACCGCTCCCACCAGCGAGGATCTCGCCCGCCTGCATCTGGAAGCCAGGCCGATTCCTCCGAGTGAGTACGTGCCGGATATCCCCTCTGCTTTGGAAGAGATCATTCTCAAAGTTTTATCGAAGGAACCTTCCGCTCGTTATCGTACCGCAGACCAATTGGGACGCGTCCTTCTGCGCTTCGGGACTCAGAAGGATACGGCACCCACGCCTGCGTTAAGCCTGACCCCCGAAGTTGCCTCTACGTATCGTCAATCGGAGCCACCCCCCTCTTCCATTCCAAGGATGTCCGCGACTCCTCCCCGCGCTGAACCTGCGTTCTCCATCCCAGAAATCCCCATGCCGGATGTCGACTGGGCCTCTGTGGGTCTGGGTCTCATTGCCCTGGTCGCCGTTGGTGGCTTGATCCCGCTGTGGATCTATATCTTTTTCTTATACAACCCTCGTTAATGAACAAGTATGTTATTTCTTCATCCATCCTCTCCGCTGATTTTGCCCGTCTCGGCGAACAGATTGCGACAGCTGAATCCGCCGGCGCGGATTGGATTCACATCGATGTAATGGATGGGCATTTCGTCCCGAACATTACGATGGGACCATTTATCGTCAAAACCTGCAGTCGGATCACGAAACTGCCTCTGGATGTCCATTTGATGATCGAAGAGCCTGAACGTTACATTGAAGTATTTGCCGAATCCGGCGCCAATCATTTGACAGTCCACGTGGAGACTTGTCCGGATCTATCGAATACTTTAAAACAAATCAAATCGCTGGGCTGCACTGCGGGTGTCGTCTTGAATCCACCTACGCCTGTCAGCGAGATCGAGCCTTTTTTGGCGGAGGCAGACTTGGTCCTGGTGATGAGCGTGAACCCCGGTTACTCGGGGCAAAGCTTCATGCCGCAGACCATCGCCAAAGTGGCGGCGGTCCGCCAAAAATTGGATGCCTTGGGTTCCCCTGCCTGGCTTGAAGTAGACGGTGGAATCGATGTTGAGACTTTGCCCAAAATGAAAGAAGCGGGCGCTATGGCTTTCGTCGCAGCCACGGCCATCTTCAAGTATCCGCAGGGAATCGAGGCAGGAATCAATGCGCTGCGAGGGGCGATTGCAAGTTCCTAACTCCAATGGGAGATTGCTTCGGGCTCGGGTTTCGATACGAGCGCGAACAGCACTCGCTCCACTCAACCACCAGCCCTCGCAATGACATTAGGGTTATGAAACAAAAATCACGATCCATTTTGGATCGTGATTTTTTGTCTTGTAATCCGGTCGTTTACGCGGCGGTTTTGGTCAGGCTCTTGATGCACTTGGCGCATAACACCTTGTGCACGGGGCGGCCGTTCTCCATCACCAGGGTCTTTTGCAGGTTCGGTTTGAACTTGCGGTTGGTGGCACGCTGGGAGAAGGAGCGGTTGTGACCGAAGCTGGTGGATTTACCGCAATTTGCACACTTAGCCATTTTCTTGAAACATCCTTTCTTGCTATAATTCCGATTCCATTTGCCCTCTTTCAGAGAGGACGGCATTTTACCACACATCCCGGCCTTTCTCAAGCTGGGATGATAGAATAGAGACCAACATGTCATTGCGAGCCGTTCTTTGGCGAAGTAATCTCTTGTTCCACTGAGGATTGCCTCATCGCTTGCGCTCAATACCAGCAGGACAGCCTTCGCAATGACATAATCAGTAAGTCACGAAAGAATCAAAAGAAGCCCGAAAATAGGGGCCTGGGCGTAAGCCCGCACCCCAATTTATGGAGAATCTCTCGGTTTTCGTGAAGTATTGATAATACATAATGAGGAAAACATGGGCGAAGAAAAGACATCTCTGGGCGGGATTCACATCTCACCAAATGCAGTGGCGACCATTGCGTACCATGCCACCCTGGAATCGTACGGCGTGGTGGGCCTGGCGCCGAAGAATATTGCGGATGGCATTGTAAAGACGATCACGCGCGAAGCCTTCGCGGGGCGTATCTGTTCATTACAATGGCGAAGATATCGACATCGAGATTCATATCATCGTGGAATATGGGACGCGTATCAACTCGGTGGCGGAAAGCGTGGCGAATACCGTGCGCTTCCAGGTGGAAAAGGCATTAGGTCTGAAAGTCAACACCATCAACGTCCACGTGGCAGGGCTGCGCGTGAGCAGTCCTGACTAGGAGCAGAAGTGTCATGGCAGTAGATACCGTTCGTGTTGAGAAACTCCGCAAGCAATCGATCAACGGTCAGTCAATGAAGCGTCTCGTGGAAGCCGGTATGATCTGGCTGCGTACGAATCAACAGACGGTCAACACGTTGAATGTCTTTCCTGTGCCGGATGGCGATACCGGTACCAACATGGTGCTGACCATGCAATCCGCCTGGAGCGAGATCAAGGATCTGGGTCAGCGCAACATCAGCGAAATGGCCGCGGCCGTATCGAAGGGCGCGCTGATGGGTGCGCGCGGGAATTCAGGCGTGATCCTTTCCCAGTTGTGGCGCGGCTTTGCGCGCGGCCTGCATGGCGCAGAAGTGTTGGATAGTCCTGCTCTGGTCAAAGCCTTCGGCGAAGCGCGTGATACCGCTTATAAGGGAGTCGTCCGTCCGGTGGAGGGGACGATCCTTACCGTTGCCCGCGGCGTGGCTGAAGCAACGGAGGCAGCTCTTGGGTCCACGCAAGATCCGATCCGTATCCTGGAGATCGCGGTGAAGGCTGCGGACGAGGCAGTCAAAAAGACGCCGGATCTGTTGCCAGTCCTCAAACAGGCGGGCGTGGTTGATTCGGGGGGCAAAGGTTTGTTCTTTATCCTGGAAGGAATGCTGCGACATGTGTATGGGGAGTCGCTCGAAACACCAATTATGAATGTGCAACCGATCTCAAGCATGCAGATGCAGGACGCCATGGAAGAAGTGGAAGATGGGCAGGATTATGAGGTGGTGGTGGATTTCCTGCCTGCCGAAGATTTCGAATTGCAAACATTCTACGGGCACCTGGAAGAGATTGGCACCTCCATTCAGGTGGGTGAAGGGGAAGGCATGTATCGCATGCACATCCATGTGCCACTCGAAAAACGTTATGAGCCAATCGATTACATCATGGGTATCGGCACCATTACGAAAGTTGCCATGGAAAATTTACTGGCACAGATGGATGATATCCAGAAGGGCAAAGCCAGTCGTATTTCTTTTGCCAACGTGGAGCCCGGGCAGATCGCGGTCGTGGCTGTTTCCCCCGGCGCGGGATTAAGCCGCATCTTTGCCAGCCTGGGTGTGGCCGCGGTGGTGGAGGGCGGCCAGACGATGAATCCTTCCACCCAGGATATTTTGGATTCGTTCGAAAACCTGCCCACCGATAAGATCATCCTCCTGCCGAATAATAAGAACATTATTATGGCCGCGAACCAGGCCAGGGAGGTCACCGTCAAACAAGTGGCAGTCATACCGAGCAGGACGATTCCTCAGGGACTGGCTGCTATGCTCTCGCTTCAACCTGACGGGGAACTGGATTCCGTTTCCGATAAGATGACCAAAGCCTTGGCCCAGGTGCTCTCAGGCGAAATCACGATCGCGACCCGCTCGGTTGAAATCGATGGAGTGAATGTCAAAGAGGGACAGGTGATCGCGCTGCTGGATGGCAAGCTGGTGTTCTCGGCCGGTTCCCTGGAAGAAGCCTGCCTGGGATTGTTGGAAAAGGCGAACGCGGCGGAGCATGAGTTGATCACTTTGCTCTATGGACAGGATCTCACCCATGCAGAAGCGAACCGCATCGCTGATGTTATTCGGCAAGCATATTCTAGCCTGGAGGTGGAGGTGCAGGAGGGTGGCCAGCCGCACTATCAGTTTATCATGTCCATTGAATGACCGAGCCTGATTTTCTTCAATACGATATTGCCGCGGTCATTCCCTGTTATCGGGTGGAGCGGGAAATTCAGTCTGTTTTACAGAAGGTGCCAGCTTATATCAAACAGATTATCGTGGTGGATGATGCTTCGCCGGATGCCACGCGTGATCTGGTCACTGCCTCCGCGAAGATAGATCGACGTATCACCTTGTTCCGTCATTCATCCAACCAGGGCGTGGGCGGTGCAATGATCACTGGCTATCGCAAGGCGTTGGAGTTGAACGCGCAGATCGTGGTCAAGATCGACGGTGATGATCAAATGGATGTGGATCATCTGCCTGCATTGCTCAAGCCGCTGATCGAGGGAAAGGCTGATTACACCAAAGGGAATCGTTTTCGCGATTTTCAATCCCTGCAAAGAATGCCACTGATCCGGCGTGTGGGCAATATGGGGTTGGGTTTTTTAGCCAAGGCTGCCACAGGCTATTGGAATTTGTTCGATCCCACCAATGGATTCAACGCCATCCGAGCAGAAGCTTTGGCACAACTGCCCTTGGACAAAATTGATCGCACTTATTATTTCGAGACTTCGATGCTCGCCAACCTATATTTGATCGGCGCTGCGGTTAAAGATGTCCCCATGCCGGCTCGTTATCAGGGTGAGGTCTCCAGCTTATTGATCCATCGCATCCTGTTTGAGTTCCCTCAAAAGCTCTTCGTTACCTTTGTTCGCAGGATTTTGCTTAAAAATTTTATTTACGATTTTTCGATGGCGACCATTTATCTGTTGACCGGCCTGCCACTTTTTCTTTTTGGCTTGATCTTTGGCATCATCAAATGGATTCATTATGCTAGCATCAATGTTCCCGCACCAACCGGTACAGTAATGCTCCCGACGCTTTCTCTGTTGCTTGCAATTCAATTGCTGCTATCTGCGATTGAAATCGATCTTCGTTCCGTTCCCAAAGAACCACTTACTGATCCACTAAAGTAGAGCGGAATGGTATTCCGCCTTACTTTCCATTCTCAACAATCTTTGCCGGGCCGCCGGCGCGTGCCACCAATACGTTTTCGACGCCCTTGATCTCACGTAATCTCTTCTCGATGATCTGAGCTTCTGTTTCGGGACAGATGACGTGGACGTTGGGCCCGGCATCCACAGTATAGCAGACCGGGATGCCTTCCACGCGCCATTGACGAACGCAATTCATCACTTCCACCGAGGCTGGTTTCCAGTAATGGAGCGCGGGCGTGGAGGTCATCATCACGGAATGCATCATATCGGAATCCAGTTCGACGATGACTGCGAACGTATCGAAGTCACGCTTAAGGATGGCGTTACGGCAGAGCTCCAGTCGACGCGGCGCGTCAGCTACACGCGCGGCCTGAAGGGGACTCGTGGGTGCAATGGAATGTCCCTCCGTGGAACCTGTTTTCTTATGCGCGGCGCTGACCACGGCAATGCAATCCACAAATTCCCAATGATCAGCCGGGGCCATGGAAAAAGCGAAGGAGTTCTTCATCTGTCGTACCCGCCTGCCATTCAACGAAACCACCCGGAATTGAGCGCGAAGCGGAACCAGAGCCGCGTCGCGCCAGACGCGAGAGTTCCACCTCGCTGAGACTCAACCCCGAGGCTTTGCTGCCTGCCAATGCCAACGCTGCGAAAGCAGATGCGGACGAAGCGATTCCTGCACCGGAGGGGAAATTATTCTCACTGACTACCTCGGCGCGCTCATGGATATTTGCCATGCCGCGAATGAGATCGAGGATGGCTGAGATGCGTTCCAATCCTTGGCCGGTGACTTTGTGTTGATTGATGGTAAGTTCATCAGAAGATAAAGACGGCTGAAAGCTGACCGTCGTGCGCGTGTATAGTTCATCCAGGTTCATTGAAATGGAACCGTTCATAGGGATTCGTAAAACGTTATCGCGATTCCCCCAATATTTGA
>CAWAGT010000015.1:0-19901 GCA_963781625.1 uncultured Chloroflexia bacterium
AAGCGACGAGCACTTCCGCAATTCGTCGTGAAGGCGGCAAAGTTGGAACAAAGCGAATATCAGCCAAATGACGATTCCCTAATTTTTCAACTTGGTAAAGTCTATAGCGTCCAGAGGCTACCTTACGTACCCGCACTGCAATGTGAAGTTGGTCACTGAGATGAGAGCGAAGTTCCTCTGTTAGTTCTGCGGCGCGGGGCGAAAGCAGGTCAATATCCTGGCTCATCCGCGGCTCGGGCACATAAGCATTCACAGCCTGAGCGCCAAAGATAATGACATCGTCCCGCCCGTGTAAGAATTCCAAAACCGCCTTCTGAACGCTTGCCAGCGGTAATGATTTGCTCATGATGAACTCCTGAAAGGTAAGAGAACCTGTGTCAAACATAAGACCATTGTAGCATAATTATTCCATGCTTAAGAAGCCCCTCCAGGTTTCAAGCCTGAGAATCCTTTTTGGTTTCCATAAGAATTTCTTTTTATTTTTCCATGAACTGTTTCAATGCCAGGCAATTTGCTGACAGTGCACCTTCCAACATCTCCATCGCCTCATTCGCCGGGATCCCATCAGGCTCAAAAGTGGCGGACCATTCCAATTCAACCAGGTCTGGAGCTAATTTACATATCGTCATCGTAGTCAGACAGTTGTGAAATGGCGTATCGGTCAGCAGACTATAACTCAACCGGTGCGCAACTCCATCCAATGCCTCCAGGCGTTCAATGATCGTACTACCATCCGCGCTGGTTAGCGTGCGTTGGGCGCCGATTCCCTCGCCCTCAACCGTACAGGCCACGATGCCGTTTAGATACCGACCCGCCGCGCCGAAATCACCGATCACGAGCCAGATGGTGTCAGCCGATGTATGGATCGGGGTCTTGCAGGAAACTTGCGTCATAAAAAGACTTGTGATTCAACATATAAAACATCAAGCCATAGCGTTCGATTTCTATGGCTTGTGTTATATAGCGTCATTGTGAAATCGAAGTGGCAGCTGGTCAAATGGTTACCTTTTGCAAGTCAACTGCCTGCGCGCTAGCAAAAGTTTCCGCAGTCTTTCATCTCTCGATAGGTGGTTTTGGGGTTAATTCAATGATCTTACTATAATTCTTATGGGTGGTAATATTCCCAAGATTGTCCCTTACCTCACGCATTAATTTCACCCAACCTACCTTCCACGTAGTTCCTTGGACACTGCCATTTACCCCATTCGGTGCTTTCCCGGTACCGTGCACTACCTTCGCCCAACTTGTATATTTTGATTTTTCATTTGGGTCCGGATGGCCATCACTATCCTTCGGCCAAATATCATCGAATTCCCACTCAGAAGCAACCTCAGCTACATCTACATCCTTTGAAGTATCGTCATGCTCAGCGAAAATATATATCTCCGCTGGAGTATATGTTTTATTTGCTGATTAAAATGTGTTGCAGTAACCTGCAATTTTCCTAGTGACATTGTTTTCTCCTTTATGATTTAATCAATCTGTTTGAACTAACTAGGCATTCATCGCTCTATTGGTGGGGAGCCGCCTTTGGCGAGTTTCTCAATAATAAACGCGATAAACCCTGTATTCCATTCTGCTGTGAACTCCTTATGACCGGGAAGTGAGTATCCGAGTTCGATCGCAAGATTACGACGGGCCGTGGTTAAGTCTGGGAAGCCATCCCCAAGACAATTAGCAGGTGCACAATTGATACATTCCAAGTAGGGTTCTCATTACCAGCTATTGTCTTAAGCCTGGCTTTGACATCTTCTATAGTTGACGGATCATTAAAAGATTTTTTTATTATATTATCCAGGGAACTCATGGCAGATCCTTTCAAGACGGGTTGCAGGGTTTGACTTGTAAACGAATAGCGAACCTCCTCTCAGCGCAGAACTGATAATTACAACATACACATCTTTTCTGCAACCAAAAAGATATTTATAAGTAAATACTATACCCATCTCAGACACGGCGCTAGACATAAACTAACCTACTTCTGGGGCAAATTCGCTACAATAATTTGTAATTCGAAAAATTTGGGGAGAGCGTTACGAGAGAGGTTCGTCTAACATAGCCCAGCCCTGGCGCAGGGCATACAAGGCAGCCTGGGTGCGGTTGGCCACGTGCAGTTTTTCGTAAATAGTGCGCAAACGGTTTGCTACGGTATAGACCGAGTAGTTCAGTGCCTTGGCGATGTGCTCGTTTTCCACGCCTTGAGCCACGAGGCGCAGGACTGCCATCTCGCTCTCGGTCAGCGGCTCAAGCTGTGGCATTTGGGAGGTGGGCACATGCAACTCGCTTAACACACGCGCCGCGATGACTGGGTCAATCAGATAATCGCCGCGTTGTACGGCTTCAATGGCGGAAAGCAAGTCGCCTGCATCCATGGTTTTGAGCAAATATCCGCGCGCCCGCGCGGACAGCATCCAGCATGAACTTTTCCTCGCGGTACATGGTTAGCGCGATAATGCGGGCGGAGGGGGTCTCGTTCAGGATCTGGCGGATGGCTTGCACGCCGTCCATATCGGGCATGGCGATATCCATCAGGATCACATTCGGCTGTGACGTTCGCGCCAACTCCACCGCCTGAACGCCGTTCTCCGCTTCAGCCACAACTGTGAAGTTGCCCAGTCCCTCACAAAGCTGACGCAAGCCCTGACGCATCAGTGTGTGGTCATCGGCGATCAAGATTCTAACGGGACGCATGTACGGTTCCGAGTGATGGTAAAGTGACGAACAATTCCGTGCCCTCACCCAGCGCGCTGCGAATATCGAATGTGCCTCCCCGCTGAAGGATTCGTTCACGCATTTGGAGCAGGCCAAAATGACCTGCCTGCTTTTCCGTGCCGATGATACCGGGGTCGAAGCCGCGGCCGTTGTCGCACACGGATACGGCAACGCCTCCAGCTTCATCCACGGCGAGACTTACGGTGACTGAATCTGCGCCTGCATACTGACTGATGTTATTCAGCCCATGCTGGATGATCCGGAACAGCGGGAGTTCGTAAGGCTGAGGAAGTGCTTCTTGGGTTCCGGAAACATTCAACTCGGCAGTCAATTGGTTCTGGTCTCTAAAATCTGTCACCAGTTGGGCAAGTGCTGGGAAAAAACCTACCGCCTCCAGATCCACAGGGCGCAATGCGAAGATGGCGCGGCGGATGTCGGCGATGGCTGCGGCGAGGACGGTTTGTAGTTCATCCAGCGCGGCGCGCATCTCGGGCGGCGCAGTCTCCGCGAAATGTGACCAGAGTGCAGATTTGAAACGCAACCCGCCCAGGTTTTGCGCCACGCCGTCGTGGATCTCATGGGCAATCCGCAGGCGATCCGCATCAATCGCTTCTGCCTCGCTTCGGCGTTGCTTTTCGGCGGTGATGTCTCTCGCCGCGATGATCATTTGACTACTATTGTTTGGATCGAGTGTGGCAACCACTCGTACAGGAAAGATCGTGCCGTCGCGGCGCTGATTGTTTATCTCGGTTGTTACCGTTTCGCCCTTCTGGACACGTTGCAGGATACCCTGTATATGCTCTCCTGAATCTTCCGGCACCAATTGGGCGAGTGGTACTCCCGCCAGTTCTTCGGCTGGATACCCATAGATCAGTCCTGCCCTACGGTTCCCATCCATGATGATGGCGGGGGTCGCGGTCAGGTTTATAGTGAAAATACAGATGGGCAGGATCTCAAACAAATGACGATAACGTTGCTCACTGGCCTGACTGACGAAATTGTTTTGGTTGGTGACCATTAATGTTCATCCCTTCCATCCCCATCCACCGCGAGTTCTGTGGAAACAAGCGAAGCTGAGCATGTGACGATTATACGCTGTCCCAACAAATAACTCAATCTAATCCACCGTCAGCATCTTGGACAAGTTCCTCGGGAAATCGGCGTCGAGGCTATTTATCATGTTTTTGTAGGTTGCTATAGAAGAACTGGTCAACGCCGTGTCAGAAGAATTGGCGGGTTTTCAACCCTGAAGTCCTTTTTGTATGTCAGGTTTCTACGAGCAGGGTACAATTGGGTTAACCAGAAGGAAATCCTATGAGTAAATTCATTGGCTACATTTGTTCATTGTGTCAAACGGAATATGCTCCTGACGAGGTCACTTACACCTGTCCGAAAGACGGCGGCAACCTGGACGTGGTGCTGGACTACGATGCGATCAAAAGCAAGTTCAAACCGGAAGATATCCTCTCGCGCAGCGATCCGTCGCTGTGGCGTTTTCTACCGCTCCTGCCGGTGCGCGAGCCGCCGGGAGAAGACACGCCTCTACACGTGGTGGGCGGGACTCCCGTTTTCGGATTGCCGCGTTTGGCGAAGCAGCTTGGTTTGCAAAATCTATGGCTGAAAGATGAGTTCGCGCAATCCCACGGCCTCCTTCAAGGATCGCGCCTCTGCCATTGTGGTCACACGCGCCCAGGAGATCAATGCAGCGGTGGTGGTCACAGCTTCCACCGGTAACGCGGGCGCGGCGCTGGCAGGTATGGCCGCGGCCATTGGTCAGAAGGCGATCATCTTTGCGCCCAAGTCCGCGCCGCAAGCCAAAGTCGCGCAGTTGCTCATCTTCGGCGCGCAGGTCATCCTCGTGGATGGAAGCTATGATGACGCCTTTGATTTGACCATCAAGGCCTCGAATGAGTTTGGCTGGTATTGTCGTAACACGGGCTACAATCCGTTCACCGCAGAGGGGAAGAAGACCGCCGCGCTGGAGATCTGGGAATGGTGGGAAGGCACACATCAGAAATGGCATGAGCAGGTAGGCGCAGATTTCGATCACGCGCCACTGACTGTTTTTGTCTCTGTCGGGGATGGCAATATCATCTCTGGCATTCACAAAGGTTTCAAGGATTTATATCAGCTGGGCTGGCTGCCGCGCGTTCCACGGATCGTTGGGGTGCAGGCCGAAGGCTCGGCGGCGGTGTCGAACGCGTTTCACGGGAACACCGAGACGATCAAACCCGTCTCAGCCAAGACGATCGCCGACTCGATCTCTGTCGATCTGCCGCGCGATGGTGTGCGGGCCGTACGCGCCGCGAAGGAATCGGGCGGGACGTACGTTAATGTATCAGACGCGGAGATTCTGCACGCCATCGCGGAACTCGGCAAAATGGGTATCTTCGCGGAACCAGCTGGGGCGACCGCCTACGCCGGTTTGGTCAAGGCAGCAGCCTCGGGCCTGGTCGGAGGCGAAGACCCGATCCTGGTCTTGAATACCGGCAGCGGTCTCAAAGACGTCCGTGCCGCCATGCAGGCTGTGCAGCCTGCACCGATCATTGAACCAACCCTGGAGGAGCTGAAGAAGATTTTGCGAAGTGCTGCGTAAATCCTTTATGAGAACCTGGATCAAACAAAACAATTCAAATATTTCCCGGATACCGAGGGCAGTATGAGACCGCAGTGGGATATGCCAATCCGCTATATCGTTCTCATTTTTTTGCTCATCCTGGTCATTGCCGCGTTATGGTATGTGCGCGAAATCTTTCAGCCGTTGATCGCGGCTGGTTTGATCGCGTATTTCCTCAGCCCGGCGGTAAACTTCTTCGTGATCCGTTTTCGGTTGCGCAGAAAGATCGCCGCCAATCTGGTTTACTTTTTGTCGTTGACGCTGATCATTGGCTTGTTGGCATCAGCCGTACCGCTTTTGGCTGGTGAGGTGCAATCGGTCGTTGTAGATCTGACCCTGGCTTTGAAAGAATTGGAGACTGCGCTCCAGTCGCCGATTGTCATTGGTGGTCTGCCCTTTCAATTCGGCGCTTTGATTCCAGCCATACGACAAACCGTGAGCGGCATGGCGGTCCCTAATCCGGAAGGCGCAATGCGCCTCATCCAGGTGACCTCACGCAACTTCCTCTGGCTGCTGGTGATCATCGTAACAGCGTATTATCTAATGACCGATTGGGATCGCTTGAGGAAGGGCGTGATCAACCTCGCACCGAGTGATGAGCGCTCCGACCTGGAACATTTGTATCGCGAGATACGCGCCGTGTGGATGGGTTACCTGCGCGGGCAGCTTCGCTTGAGTTTTATTCTGGCAATCATGTACTCGTTGGTGTGGGTGTTCATCGGCTTGCCGGGTGCACTTGCCTTGGGTGTGCTGGCGGGTTTGTTGAATTTGCTGCCTGAGATTGGGCCCTTCGCCGTGGCGGTACTGGCCATGGTGATCGCCTTCATCGAAGGCTCGACCTTCATTCCGGTTTCAAACTTTTGGTTCGCGGTCATCACGCTGGGCTTGTATCTGGTGCTCAACAATTTCAAGACCATCTGGCTGCAGCCGCGCATTCTGGGGCACAGCGTTTTCCTGCATGAAGGTATTGTCTTTGTGGCTATCATCGCCGCGATTGTCTTGCAGGGTGTTCTCGGCGTGCTGATCATTGTTCCTTTGTTGGCAACCTTTGTGGTACTGGGACGATACATTCGACGCCGACTCCTGGGGCTGCCTCCCTTTGACGATGAAGAACCGCCGCCTCTCGTCCCGCAGCCTGCTCGCAAACCAAAAGCAGAGTCTGCACTCAAGCGGATGCCTGCTCGAAAGAAACCTGTGAAATGAAAATTACTTATTCGATTGTGGCTCCCATTTTTAACGAGAAGGAAAATATTCCCGAGCTGTATCGCCGCGTCAAGGAAGTGCTGGACTCCACCGGAGAGCCCTGGGAACTCCTGCTGGTGGACGATGGCTCCACCGACGGTTCCACGGAGATGATCCGGGAACTGTCAAAAAAGGACAAACATGTCCGTGCTGTGATCTTTGCGCGCAACTTCGGCCATCAGATCGCCATCACAGCCGGCTGGGATTATGCGCGCGGCGACGCGGTGGTCATCATCGATGCGGATTTGCAGGATCCTCCTGAATTGATCCTTGAAATGGCGGAGAAATGGAAGGAAGGCTATGAAGTTGTCTTCGCTGTGCGGGCGGAGCGCGAAGGTGAATCCTGGTTCAAACTGTGGACCGCTTCCCTGTTCTACCGTATCATCTATCGCATTACGGACGTGAAGATTCCCCTCGACACTGGCGACTTCCGCTTGATGGATCGCAAAGTGGTTAACGTGCTCAAGCAGATGCGCGAACGACATCGCTTTCCACGCGGCATGTCGGCCTGGGTGGGATTTAAACAGATCGGCGTGGAATATAAGCGCGCGGCGCGCAAGGCTGGCGAAACCAAATATCCATTCCGCAAGATGTTCCGTTTGGCGATCAATGCGGTCACCAGTTTTTCGTATTTTCCCTTGCAGGTCGCCACATTCTTTGGTTTTGCTTCGGCAGGCATTGCCATCGTCGCCATTCCTGTGGTGGTCATCATGCGTGCCAGCGGTTCGCAAGCCTTTTTTGGTCAGGCCACCACCTTGATCGCGGTGCTCTTTCTGGGTGGTGTGCAATTGATCTCCCTGGGCGTGCTGGGCGAATATATTGGCCGCCTGTACGATGAAGCCAAAGGCAGGCCGTTGTACATTGTGCGTGAGGCGCCGAAGGATTAGCAATTCAAAATTAGGCAATCAAAGAAACGCTATGTCTGTTCTTCGTTTTCTGGCTTTAGGCGATTCTTATACGATTGGTGAGAGTGTCGCTGAAGAAGAGCGTTGGCCGAATCAACTTGCGAGGTTGCTGGAAAAAGATGATCTTCAAGTAGAAATAAGAATTGTTGCGTGTACCGGCTGGACGACGGATGAACTTTGGCAGGGGATTCAGGCCGCGCAAATAGAATCACCTTATGACCTCGTTTCCTTACTGATCGGTGTGAACAATCAATATCGCGGCTACAACCTCAATGAGTATCGGGAACAATTCGTGTTTTTGCTAAACAAAGCCATTGAGTATGCAAATGGAGATCCAGCGCGCGTCCTGGTTCTTTCCATCCCGGATTGGGGCGTGACGCCGTATGCAACAGGCCGCGACCGCGATCAAATTGCCATGGACATCGATGCTTTCAATCTGGTAAATCGTGAAGAGTCGGAGAAAGCCGGCGTGCATTATGTGGATGTGGCTCCTGTTTCGCGAGAGGCTGTAAGCGATGCGACGCTGGTCGCCTCTGATGGATTGCATCCCTCGGGCAAAATGTATACCGCCTGGACTAGGCTCGTTTATCCCGAGGCCCAGAAAGCTCTAGAAACGGCATAGTTATTTCTATCATTTCATAAATAGGAGAGAAGGATGGCGAAACTCACTTACGACAAAGTGCAGGATTATCTCATCTCGCTCGTTCCGCCGCGCGAGCCCGAGATGCAGAAAATGGAGAAATATGCTGATGAGCAGGATTTTCCCATCGTCGGTCCTGCATGTGGATATTACTGTTATCAACTGGCACGGATGATTAAGGCAAAATCTGCGTTTGAACTTGGTTCCGGATACGGCTATTCCACGGCCTGGTTCGCCAAAGCAGTCAAAGAAAACGGGGGAGGGGTGGTGCATCATACCGTCTGGGATGAAGAGCTGTCGAAACGCGCCACGGGCCATTTGTCCGCGTTGGGATACGGGGATATCGTCCAGTATCACGTCGCGGAGGCAGTCGAGACTCTGCGCCACACGGACGGGCCGTTTGACATCATCTTCAACGATATTGAAAAGAATGCCTATCCCGATTCATTGCCGATCATCAAAGATAAATTGCGAAGTGGTGGGATTTTGATCACCGACAATGTCCTGTGGAGTGGACGCATCTTCGATTCTGGGAAGCATGACGCAAGCACGGAGGCGATTCGCCGCTTCACGCGTGAGCTTACAACGGATCCCGCCTGGATCGTTTCCATCGCCCCGCTGCGCGATGGTCTGCTCATCGCTTATAAAAAATAGAGGCGTTCATCGTGGCTTACAACTTCGATCATGTCCAGAATCGTCGTGACCCCAACGTGGTAAATAAGTGGACCTACCATCCGGGGAATCCGCTGCGCCTGTGGATGGCGGACATGGATTTCCCGGCGCCCAAACATATTTTGGATGAGCTTCAAAAAGCTGTGGGACAGGGTGTGCTGGGAAATGAATGGTCATCCAATAAAGTCTTGCTCGAAACCGTGGCGGTCCGCATGGATCTTCTATATCGCTGGAAGGGAAAACCAGAATAGCTTGTGCCGGTGCCCGGCATGGTCGGCGGATTCAATGTAGCGGCCCGCGCCATCGCTTCGCCGAAAAAAGGCCTGCGGATTCAATCGCCCATTTATCATGAAATCGATTGGGACGCTTTTCAAAAGCAAGTAAACAATCCCTGGCTTGTTTTGTGGATTTGCCATCGTCCTTGATAAAACTCTTCGAGAGCAATATTGGATAAAATGAGAAAAGCACTTCGTTCGCTTTAAATAAAGGACGGATGGGGGGTACCCATCCGTCAAAAGTTATACTTGCGAGGAAAGGAGTGGTCTTGCAGCCTTCCTTTCGTTAGGGGAACGTCTGGTTTCTAAAGTTTACTCGTTGCAAAACTTCGACCAGTTTAAGGCATCCCAGTCCTTCCTTCTATTAGCATTTCAGGCGGTGTCTCTATAGGGACCTCCTTTCTCTATCTTGTATTTATCATACAACGAAGTTGGTGGAGATACATTAAAAAGAGTTTACAGAATCATATGTTTTTCATAAAGGTTCGATGCTTATTTGTCTTGTTTCCTTCTGTGTCTACACAAAGAATCTCATAAGTGGTGCTTGGTATGGAGGAAATCATGAAATTGATTATTGTTTCAGGGTTGCCGGGTACAGGGAAAAGCAGCCTGGCAGAAGCGCTGGGCAGACACTTGAATATTCCCGTCTTTGCAAAGGATTGGCTGGAAGCGACCTTATTGCGCTGTGAATTGAATCCTACCCCGGATGGAAAATCGTTGGGTTGGGCAGGATATGAACTCTTGACAACTCTTGCGGAGCGCCAATTCATGTTGAAGCAATCCGTGATTTTGGATAGTGTGGCCACGACACAAAAGGTTCGAGAAACATGGCGGGGATTGGCAAAACAATATCACGCGGCTTGGCTGGTGATCGAGTGCGTTTGTTCGGATGAATCAATTCAGCGTGCACGCCTCAGACAACGTCAACGCGGCATCCCTGGTTGGCATGAGTTGACGTGGGCCGATGTCGAAAACGTGAAACGGTCTTTTGTTCCTTGGGAGGAGGAACGACCTGTGCTGGATATGATGGATTCTTTCGAATCGAATCTTTCCCAGGCTAAAATGTATTGTAGGTGAATGGTTTGTGAGATATAATACAAGTTGTCTGACAATTTCGCCGCGGCGCTCTGACGCCGCTTTGCTTAGGAGAAACATATGACCACCATTGACCTTTCTGTTGATAAATCCCGCCGGGCAAATGCCATTCAGCGAGCGAAAGAACGTAACATTATCATCCCCACGTACGCACAAATGAAAGATCCTTCCAAAATTCCTGCGAAAGTAAAGGAGGAACTGAAGGGTATCGGTTTGTGGGATGTACATCCGCGCAATCTCTTTCGGATCAATTGGCATAACGAACCGACCGCTTCCGGCGGGACCTTTGGCGGCGTCAACTACCTGGAGCTTCCCTCCTCGCTGACGGGCGTTCCGGCGCGCATTATCGTGCTGGTCGGGAAATGGTTCCCGACCGGTGCACACAAAGTCGGTGCCGCGTTTAGTTGTTTGGTGCCACGGTTGGTCACGGGTCAGTTTGACCCCACGACTCAAAAAGCGGTTTGGCCCTCCACCGGGAACTACTGCCGCGGTGGCGCCTACGACTCTGCTTTGCTGGCCTGTGAATTGATCGCCATCCTGCCCGAAGGTATGTCCAAGGAAAGATTTGATTGGCTTGCCAAGATTGCAGGTGAGACCATCAAAACACCCGGCTCCGAATCAAATGTGAAAGAGATCTTCGATAAATGTAAGGAGCTTCGTCAATCCGGAGAAGATCTGATGATCTTCAATCAATTCGAAGAGTTTGGAAATTATCTGTGGCACTTTGAAGTGACCGGTCACGCCATGGAAGAAGTGTTGAAACAGGTCATGGGCGCGAATGATCGTTATCGCGGTATGGCTTCTGCTACCGGCTCTGCGGGAACAATTGCCAGCGGCGATTACATGAAGAAGCTCTTCCCCGATAGCAAGATCGTGGCCAGTGAAGCCTTGCAATGTCCCACGCTGCTCGAAAACGGATTCGGCGCCCATCGCATTGAAGGCATCGGCGACAAGCATGTGCCCTGGATCCACAACACCAAGAATACGGATGTTGTCGTCGCCATCGACGATAACGCGGTCGTCAATATTTCGCGGCTCTTCAACGAAGAGGTGGGCCGCGCGCATCTGGTTGAAAATGGCGTTCCTGAAAATATCGTCAGTCAATTGGACTTGATGGGCTTTTCCGGCATTTCGAATGTTCTTTCAGCGATCAAGGCTGCCAAATATTATGAGATGACCGGGAACGACATCATGCTCACCGTATTGACCGACTCGATGGAACTCTATCGCTCGCGCATTCACGAGATGCATCAGGAATACGGTCAATACACCGAAAAAGATGCCGCCGCTGATTTTGCCCGCTATCTGCAAGGACAGTCCACCGATAACATGCTCGAACTGCGCTACACCGATCGCCGCCGTGTCCATAACCTGAAGTACTACACCTGGGTCGAGCAGCAGGGACGCACCTATGAAGAAATTCAGGATCAATGGTATCACCCGGATTACTGGAGCGATGTCCAGCAGCAGGCAGATGAGATCGATGAGTTGATCGTGGAGTTCAATAAGGATGTGGGATTGATGTAATAAGATCGGTCACGCCCTAAAGCGTGACCGATTTTGTGTTTATAATCAGTCATGCTCAAACCGACTGATCTGGTATTGGTTGCATTTCTGCCAACGCCCCGGGATTTGGAGATTGCACGGCTCCTGGGCTGGCACCGTATCCCGCTTCGCACGGCGCCGAAAGTTGTCGCGGTGGACTACCTGGCTTTTTACCAGCCCTCGGCTTTCGGCGAGCGCGGCGGACAGATCGAATTCGTCGCCCCGGTGCATGGACATGAACTGACGACGCGCGGCGAACTGCTGAAAGATGAAGCAGACCATCCCCGCGCCCGGGAAGAGTATTACAAGGTCCAGATCGGGGGGATTGGAAAAATTGAATGAACGGATCGTTGCAGAGAAGTGGAAGAGAATTACATTCTTATACACCACAGGTGAGTACCTCTCAAGGCCAGAACGCTCAACGATTTGGTAGTGGATGGCGATCAGCGAATCGTCCTGTGGCGTTCCCTGCGCGAGCGCGCCGAGAACGAACAGCTTTACAAAACCGATCTCCCCGAAGCGGATATCCCGCCGGATGTATTGATCGCTTTGTTGGGCATCAAAGATATGCAAGGCGACTATGAATGATTTTTGGAGTGCAAAAGCTTGCTTTTGCGGAGTCACGCCAGCATGCTGGCTAAGTCCATAAAGGATGACAAATGGCTACTTTGCTTAAGAATGGAACGTTGGTTACCGCGTCGGAAACATCTGAGTCTGATATTCTGATTGAAGGGGAAACGATCGCTCAAATTGGGAAGAATCTTCAACACCCCAAAGCGGAGATCATCGATGCAACTGGCAAACTGATCATGCCGGGTGGCATCGATCCACACGTTCATCTTGACCTGCCCATGTTCGCTACGGTTTCCTCGGATGACCATTACACCGGTCACAAAGCTGCGGCCTTTGGCGGCACAACGACAGTGATGGACTTTGTTGCCCTGGAAGATCAAGGCTTTGGCTATTCTGTTGATTTGTGGAGGAAAAAAGCAGAAAAAGCTGCCATCGATTATTCCTTCCACATGAACCTGACTCAATTCAACGACAAGATTGCCAAAGATATTCCCTCCCTGCGTGAGATGGGGATTACCACCCTCAAGGTTTTTACCGCTTACAACGGCCGCCTGCGCATCGATGATGGCAGCATCTTCAAAGCCATGCAAATCGCCAGAGGCAATGGCATGTTGGTGATGGCACATTGTGAGAATGGCGATGTGATCGATACGCTCACAGAACAGGCCTTGGCCGCAGGACACACAACTCCTGAGTGGCACGCGTTAACGAGACCTGCCTGGGGCGCGGTCGACGCGACGTTAAGGGTGGCAGGGATGGCTGCCGCAGCAGATACGAATGTCTACATCGTCCATATGAACGTGGGCGGGGAGGTGGATATGCTCAAGTACGCGCGCGAACGCGGTGTCAAAGTGATGGGCGAAACCTGTCCACAATATCTGTTCTTCACGATCGATGACTTGCGCCGTGACGATGGCGCCAAATGGATCTGCTCCCCGCCGATGCGTACGCAGCAGGATAACGCGCGCCTATGGGAAGGCTTATCGGAGGGGATTTTGCAGACGGTCGGCACGGACCATTGTCCGTTCTTTTATAACGGAACCAGGCCCATCGTTTATGAAGGAAGCGAGATTGCCATCCCTGGGAAAGAATTGGGGAAGAATGACTTCACCAAAATTCCGAATGGACTGCCCGGCGTGGAGGATCGTCTACCAGTGTTATGGACCTGCGGTGTACGCGCCGGAAAACTCAACATGAATCAATTCGTGGCTTATACCAGCACGAATCCGGCGAAGATCTTTGGGTTGTATCCGCGCAAAGGTGCGCTGCTCCTGGGCTCCGACGCGGATGTCGTGATCTGGGACCCCGAAAAGAAAGTGAAGCATGGTGTTTCACTCGCACATCAGCGTACGGACTATAACTTATATGAGGGCTGGGATTTGGTGGGCATGCCGGAAAAGGTCTTTCTGCGCGGTCAGTTGATCGTGGATGGAGATGAATGGAAAGGGAAGGCCGGGGATGGTCGGTTTTTGAAACGCGAACAGGGCGCTTTTATATAAAAGGAGGATGCCATGTCTGATCATACGTGCGAAGCGGTCGTTGTCCATTGTATCGATTTTCGCTTACAGCATTTTCTCAACGATTGGCTGACAAAGCGTTTTGGCATAAAGAACTATGATCGTGTTTCATGGGCTGGCGGCGTCAGGGAATTTGTTTTGATTCAAACCCAGATAGAAACGTCACGCCGGCTTCACAGTGTAAAAAAGGCAATCCTGATCAATCATGAGGATTGCGGTGCGTATGGGCAACAAGGAACCAAGGAACGCCATATGAGCGATCTGGCTTATGCCGAACATGTTGTCAAGTCCATGCACCTGGAGGTGGAAAAATATTATCTTCACCTCAACGGTGAGTTCGAACAAATCCTATAAACGAGACCGATTCCCTTCGTCTAGCCTTGTTTCTGGGACAATAACTCTTTCAGCCTGGGATGGTTTGCGTATATGCCGCGATACCTTTCGGGCAGGATCGCCGCGATCTGGCACATCATCTCATCTGTATATCTTTGCAGGGCTTCATCGCGGTTTGTCTTTGGTAACGGGGGAATGGTGTACGGTGTCCCACCGGTCAGTGTGATATAGGATCGATGTAATTTCTTTATATTGCTCAACAGGACTTTGTCTTCTGTGCCGGTGATTGCCACCGGGATGACAGGGTAGCCCGAACGCGCCGCCAGATAGGCGCCGCCGGGTTTGCCTTCGATCAACCCGCCGGTGCGTGAACGAGTCCCTTCCGGTGCGATAACAAGACATTTGCCTTGTTCCATCAGCGCGATCATTTTTCGCAGGGCTTTCAGATCAGGGTTATAGCGATCCACGAAAAGAAAATTGAGTTGTTCCCCCAGCCAGCAAATCCAGCCGATCTCCTCCCACTTTTTGGCCACGGGGATAAACAGATCCGTGCGGTCAATGGCGAAATAAACCATGATGATATCCAGGATGCCTATATGATTGGAGGTGAGGATGGCTCCTCCCGAAGGAGGCACGTTGTCCGCGCCGCGCACATCGAAGCGCGCGATCAATCTGAGCAGGATGCGAATCAGGAAGCGTAGGAATCGCAGCATGATCCGCTTATTGTCCTGCCAGTAATTCTTTTAAGCGCGGATGATTCGCATATACACCACGATATTTTTCCGGCAGCATGACCCCGATACGACACATGATCTCATCAGTTGCCTGACGCATGGCCTCATCGCGTCCTCTGCCTCTTGCAATCTGGACCTGGAATAGATCGCCAGCAGTGACCGTGATCTTCGAGCGACGGAAGTGTTTCAGGTTGTCGACGACGAGGCGGTCTTCTGTGCCAGTGACGGCCACCGGCAAAACTGGATAGCCAATTTTGCTCGCTAGAAACGCGATCCCCGGTTTCCCCTCTTGTAAGGCTTCTGTTTTGGATCTTGTCCCTTCCGGTGCCAGGACGAGCAGGCCTCCCTGTTTCATCCTCTCGAGGATCTGGCGCATGGCGGCATGATCCACTTCGAAACGGTTCAACCAAATGCCGTTGGCAGCCCGTCCCAATGCCCCGAAGATGGGATGGTTCTTGTATTTCTCGGCAATGGCCATAATGATGTCCTCACGATCTATCACACAAAGCAGGACGGCGGTGTCCAATCTGCCGAGATGATTGGCTGCAATGATGAAATTGCTGTGCGGCAGCTTTTCGAGGCCCGTTATTTCAATATCGGTGGCGATCTTCATGAAGAAGCGGACAATGGAGCGCAATGTTCTATATTGCATGGCGCCAATTTTACAACAAGGCCAGCACAAAGTCCCGCTTTTTTGGCCGGAGTCCGGTGAATAAAAAACGAGCAGTCATCGCATGGCTGCCCGTTGGGACCGTAAGAGCATTCATTTCCACAAATAATCGTCAGAGTTTCGGCTCCGCATGGTATTCTCTGAACCATATTTTTCGAACATGCGCTGGAAGATCGCCATGTCACTGGGTGCGATATTGATAATCTCAAAGCCCACATTATATGTGTTTGGGTCAACGTGATCGTGATCGCACCATTTACTGCGTGCAATAAAAACCATAAAATTCTTATCGGCAATCTCGGGCGTCAGTTCGATATGCAGGCGAAAATCCTGCCCAGGCGGGATTTCTTTTTGCGTATCCAGTCTAAAACCACCTATACTTATATCCGAAAGATACCCCACTAATTGTTTGGTTGCGTCATCCGTGACCTGCACATAATAAGTAAAATCACGGCGTCCAATCTTTCGCTTGTCAGCCATCTTTCTCTCCTTATTTCTCTGCCTTAAGTATAAAGTAGGTTGGGCTGAGATTCAATAGTTTAACGAAAATGAAAATTACCTCAAAACGTCATCAACACTACATATCTTGCGCATAAGTTAATTGAATACTATATATGGAAATCCGTTTTTGAATTCAGAGTAGGGTAGTGTAAAATTCGCTTCTCTTTGCAGGACGGAAATCGATTTGGAGGACTCATTGCCTTGGAAGCACAACCTGTCTCACGCAAGCCTATCCTAATCTGGCTCCTCTTTTCACAACTACAAGCCCTGGCCTCCTTGTTATTCTGGCTGCTGATGGCGGGCTTATCCGTCATGGCCTTCAACTCGGGAGTAACGGCGGAAGCCTGGACGATTGTGATAGCTGTCTGGGCCTATCCAGTCTGGCCGCTTGGATTTGCCGTCGCCTCCTGGATCGCTTATGCTCGCAAGAAAGACAGGCTGGCCGGGATATTGACCACGCTTACCTTTCTTCCCATTTTGGCTTTGCTGTGTCTGATCATTGTCTCGAATTTCCATTACATGGGACATCTCAATATTCAATAAATCGTTATTCGGCTTGCAGGATATGAGTGATGATCGTCGCGCCTGATCCGCCGATGTTCTGAGCCATACCGATCCTGGCGCCCTCCACCTGCGTCGCGCCACACTCGCCGCGCAATTGCTGGATCACCTCCACGATTTGATACATGCCCGTTGCACCAACGGGATGCCCACGCGCTTTTAATCCGCCACGCGTGCAGACGGGCACACGTCCATTCGGGCTGATCTCGTTATCGAGTCCGAGCCTCACCCCCTGGCCGCGTTCGGCAAACCCACTGGCTTCGAGTGATAGCGCGGCCATGATCGAAAACGCGTCGTGCAATTCGAACACATCGATATCTTTCGGTTCGATATTGGCCATTTCATAAGCGCGCTTGATAATTCATGGGCAGCCAGGAGAAATAGCGGATCTTTGCGTGAGTGGACAGCGATTAAATCGGTCGCGGAGGCCGAAGCTGCCACCGTGACCCGCGGCCTTCCATTCACTGAGGCGACGCGCTCCGCCGGGACGAGGATCACTGCCGCGGCACCATCTCCAACCGGTGAGGCATCTAGCAGGTTGATCGGCGTAGCGACCATGGAGGATTTTTCAAATTGATTCTCATTGATCCTTTGATGCAAACGTGCAAAGGGATTGTGCATGGCGTTCGCATGGGCGTTGATCGAGAAGGGCGCGAAGTCTGTATGCTTCCAGCCAAACTCGTGCATATAGCGGCGCATGATCAAGGCGTTCAATCCCACGAATGAAACGCCCTGTTCCACCTCGTAATCCGCATCGGCGGCCATGGCCAGCGCGGCGGTAATATCGTGACCGCCCTTATCGGTCATTTTCTCAACCCCCAGAACCAGCCCGGATTCGATTTCGCCCGCGGCAACAGCCATCAGCCCCACGCGCAGCGCTGCCGCGCCTGAAGCGCAGGCTGCCTCCACTTTAACGGCTTCCTTCTGCCAGAGTCCCACCCAATCCGAAAAGAAGGTTCCCAGTTGATTCTGTTCGCTGACCAGCGGCGAAAGCATGTTACCTACGAACAGCGCGTCGACCTTTTCTATCCCGGCGTCCTGCATGGCAGCGAAGACCGCATTCCCTCCGATATCGCGTAGGGATAGATCCCAATGTTCGTCAACCTTGACCTGTCCAATTCCAAGAATAGCTACTTTTCTCATTTTGCCTCAAATGATTTGCTGTATGCCGTATGATCATCATGTTTCCTGACTTGTGAGACCAGCGGTATACTCCAGCAATTGTAATCTGTGAGGCTATCAAGTGCTATCAAAAACAGAACGCAGACGATGGAAGGAAAATTTGCTGGCGCAACTCTCTAAACTGGGTAGGCCGGGACGTGAGACAGCCGATTATCTCCGCGCGCATCATACCTACATTGGTTTCTGGCGAGTTCGGAAAAATGTAGGCGCGTTTTGGACAATATTCCGAACCATTCACTTTAATTCGCGGCACTATTCCTATCAGATGGATGTTTCAGATGTTGGTCTGCTGACACTGCTAATTCATGAAGTAAAACATTTGCAGCAGGGATTCATCCTGGCCCTGTCTGTTTACGGCGAATTGGAAGCCTGGCAGTTGCAGTTTCGTTTATATCATCAACTGACGGGGAAGCAGCTGCATCCTGTCATTGCCGAGTTGCTGTCCCTGCCTTTGGAAGATGATCGGCAGGTGCTCAAGCAAGCTGCCAATTTGATGCAGGCTTATGCCGGGAAAGGCTATCGTGCTGATCTGTTGCCTTTGTATCCCTTGTGGCGCGAGATTCGCTATTGGTTTTTACGCAGATAATCCATTTATTTCAGGTATGTTATGAACACGCGCGAAACCATTCTCTCGCTCTTCAATGGACAAAAGTCGTCCTCACCTCCTGCTTTCACTGGCTTGATCCAGGTTCTTGCTGAAGGTTTGGCACAGGATGAATTATCGCTGCATGAGGTTCATCATGACCCGGAGAAGATGGCGCGCGCCGCGGCGAGTACCTTCAAGTTGACTGGGATGCCATCTGCGACCTTACCTTTGGATTTGTGCGCGCCTGCTGAAGCGTTGGGGACGGAATTGAATTTCTATGCAGTCGGGGAGATTCAGTTTCCGCAAGTGAGAGATTATTTATTTCCTTCAACAAAATATTTGGACGATGCTTATATTCAAAGTGCGGAGATTAACAACAGGGGGCGATTGCCTCTTATCAGAGAGGCGATTCGTTTGGTAAAAGAAGAGCTTGGGGATGAGGCGGTGATCAGTGGGATGATTCCCGGGCCCTATACATTTCCTGTTATATCTGATCGAGCCAGGCGGTCTGTTCGCTGAAATGAAACGTGAACCCAATGCCGTACTTGAGGCGCTGTTTCATCTTTCATTATTTCTGGCAGAGATTGGAAATGCCTATCGCGACGCAGGCGCCGACTTCATCACGATCCACGATATGGGAGGCTCAGCGGGGTTCATTCGACCAGCGAAGTATGAACAGTTCGTGTTCCCATCAGAGAAAGACTTGATTGAGAAATTGCCGAAGCCAACTGTGTTGTCAGTGTGCGGAAACATGAATAAATCACTGCATTGGTTGGCGCAAACTGGCGCGGACGCTATCTCTGTAGATCAAGTGACGGATCTCAAAACGGCGCGTGAGGCATTGAAAGATAGGCTCCTGTTCGGAAATCTCGATCCGGTTGCAACGTTGTTGAGGGGAGATGAGGCCGATATAACGGAAGCAGTTCGCCAGGCGAAGGGGGCGAGCGTGGATGCGGTCTGGCCGGGTTGTGATCTCGTGCCATCCACGCCCATCCAGAACATAAAAAGTTTAATGTCACCCTGAGCATAGCGAAGGGTCTCCGCCGCTTTTCGGCGGGATTTTCGATCGCTTTGCTCCCTCAGAATGACATTGGTATCTTGGCGGGAAAATTATGTCGCTTTTGTGACATTCACAAAATTTGAATCAGTATAATAACCTTATTCGACGACACACTAGAGGATCAAGGAGTGACGGATATGACAAGGAAGTCATCAGCCGTAAACAAGGCCATTGGAGATCTGCGGGGAAGCCAAAGGCTGCAACGAAGCAAGACAAAAAACGCGGTGCAAAAACTGTTATCAATCTTTCCGAAGAAACAAGGATTATTTCCTGGGCCCACAAACTGCATGGACGGGTCAACATGTCAAGGCGATAGACGCTACTACTGTTACACAGGTGCTAGATGCAATTGGCAAGGGAAATTCCCGTACCGCAGAATTGCAGACGCACCTGCTTTAACACACACGAAAGCAATTTTGCATTGTTGAATTTAGATGCTCTGCAAAAAGACGTCAACTCAATGATGCGGATCGCGAATGCC
>CAWAGT010000016.1:0-40260 GCA_963781625.1 uncultured Chloroflexia bacterium
TCATACCTTGAAAATTCGGAGTTTAACTCCGAATTTACAAGGTATACTTATCTTATGTTACAGAGACCCTATTATCTCAATCAGTTACACTCAGCAATTGAACGCTCTCCCATAACAGCCCTGCTGGGACCTCGTCAATGTGGAAAAACTACGCTTGCCCGTCAATTTGCGGGCGATCAACGTGCAACATTCTTCGACATAGAGTCTGTGCCAGATCAGCGCCGCCTACAAAACCCAGAAATGGTTTTAGGTGGCCTTACCGGGCTTGTTGTCCTCGATGAAATCCAAGAACAACCAGAACTCTTTCAAGTATTACGCGTGCTGGTTGACCGCCCCGAAAATCAAGCGCACTTCTTGATCTTGGGAAGTGCCTCCCCGGCAATAATCAAATCCACCTCTGAAACTTTGGCAGGAAAACTCGAGTTCATCGAACTTAATGGGTTTGATTTATCGGAAACAGGAGCAGACACTTGGGAAACTTTATGGGTGCGAGGCGGCTTTCCGCGTTCATTTCTTGCCAAGTCGGATACTGACAGTCAGGTATGGCGTGAAGGGTTTATTCGCACATTTCTGGAACGAGATATTCCCCAATTAGGGATCAATATACCTGCCTTGGCAATGCGCCGTTTCTGGACCATGCTGGCCCATTACCATGCGCAAACCTGGAACGCCTCGGAAATAAGCCGCTCCTTGGGAATTAGCGACAAGACGGTACGTTCTTATCTTGATATCCTTACCGGCACGTTTATGATCCGCCAATTACAACCGTGGTTTGAAAATCTCGGGAAGCGGCAGGTAAAATCGCCGAAAATTTATTTCCGGGATACGGGGCTGCTACACAGTTTGCTAGGTGTTCCAGATAAACATAGTTTGTTGGGACACCCAAAAGTTGGCGCATCCTGGGAAGGGTTTGCAATGGAACAGGCAATCCAAATCTTACCCCCGGCTGAAGTTTATTTTTGGGGAACCCATGCTGGTGCCGAGCTCGACCTGATCTTCTTGCACAGGGGAAAACGTTTTGGCATGGAGTTCAAATTCAATGAAGCGCCTGTCCTGACACCTTCCATGCGAACCGCATTCTCTGAATTGAAATTGAAACATCTTTGGGTTGTTTATCCAGGGACAGAGACCTACCCGGTGGAAAAGGGCATTACTACACTTCCTTTGGTACATATGAATACCTTGAAGGAACAATTTGCGTAATGCGCTTCCCGCAGATAACGTCTCTATATCTAAGCCGTGTTCTTCTAATGGATTTTTGTGCAGCGATCTTAGGAACGAGTTTTGCGAACTTCATTCAGTTCCTGCATCAAGTCGCTGAAGGTGACGTTTTCTTCCTTTAGCCTTTTCGCGATTTGATTAGCCAGTTTATCTACCTGGGAAACTTTTGGTGTAAGTAAAATTGTTCCTTCGCCAAGATCAATAACTGTTAAAGTTTGACCTTCCTCGAGTTTGTATTTATTGCGCAGTTTGGCGGGAATGGTGATTATTCCTTTACGGCGGATCTTTAGTGTGGTCATTTCTTCCTCTTTTCGTAGTGCCGAGGGGGAGATTTGGACTCCCGACCAAGGGCTTATGAGGCCTCATCTCATTTCGTGCAAAACATAAGGCGGGAGATGGTGAAATTGCCGATGGGATAAAGACTGAGTTTGAAAAACTGCTACAGCAACAAAAAGAACGGCATCAGCAGGGGAAGCTGGAAGTATTGCGCGTGGGCGTCTCCCCCACTCAAGACAGGTACAACTCAAAGGCTCATGATCTATGCTTGCAACTTGCCGAGCTTTTTTCAAGAGAAGGATCTGTGTATTCTTCTATTTAAATAGCAGATGCCGCAAATACATTTCCTGAAAGGGCAAGGCTGGTGGTGGCCAGAACGATGCTTTCTCACAACTTCGAACAATGGAAAGAACGCCTGGCAACAACCCGAAAACATTCCTGCTGACAGGCCTTTCCAAGATCGCAGCTTATATGGCTTGCCGGTAGTCGAAGGAGAGCGCGCCGTCGATAATAAAGATACGGGAAAATTGAGACTTGTTTTTTATTTCCTTTTCACCTGGTAGATTGTCGCCTACCAAAAACAAGTCTCAATTTGAATAGATGTCTTGAAGATAGAATAAAGGTGTGTTATATTGGCTATACGCATTTATAGTGTGTCTGTAGACACGCTTTACATTATTATTCAGCTATCCGGAAAAACCTGTGGGTTTTGAGACATGTCTAACAACGTTCTGAGTTGTGGATAAACCAACTTAGAACTTGATGAGGAAGATTATGAAAAAACCGTCAGTGAAGGAACTGCTTTTTCAGTTGAAAAATCCGGAAATATGGTGTGAAGAATACATCGTTAGGAACCCTAGAAATTATGGCGAGTATGTAAATTTAGCTGCTTTCTACAAGCCGCTTCGTGATGGCATAGTGTTCTATAGCTCGGCCCAGGGCTGGCGGTTGCGGGAGAACTGGCGAGATACTATTGCCAAGAAACGCGCCGATTTGTTAGCGGAAGAACCACACGAAAATCCGGATTCTGATTGAGGTGCAAAAATGGAGCATCCACACGAAAATCCGAATACTCCATTATTCAAATACTACTTCGCCCCACTTTGGATACGGCAGCTGCCCAAAATTTCCTTTGGACCAGTCGGCAACAACAACAGCACACGACTTTGGAACATCCATAAAAGCCAAACGTGCGGCATTTCTCACCCAGGGCATTCCCAGGAAAGCAAAGACCAGGTGAACACCCACATAATTAGCATACAGAACAGCTTTTTGCCAGCGAGCTATAGTTTTATTTAAGATAAGTTGCCGGGAAGATTTTCCGCTTTCCACTTCCATCCAAAACAGTGTCTCCACCCCATTTATATCCCCCCAGGCTAAAGAGTTGGGATTCGCTCTTGCGTCAGGAATACTGACCTCGCTCCAGCCTGCATAGATATTGGCATGAGGCAAAGCTTTTTTTACCCAGGTGGGCCACTGCCGCGATCTACGCCTGTGGGGACTATCCAACAGTTTATTTCTCTCTAAACGAAAGTCAAAAGGCACTCCAGTGGGAACACCCCACTGCCTCAGTGCCGCAGACACTCCCGGGCGCCTGATTCTCCAGTACGGCCTGATATCTTTTTCGTTCACACTTCCCATACTTGCTTTTTGCCTGGCAGTCATAAGATGAAAGTCAATCAAGGGATCATCGCAGTGTTCTATATATCTTAGGCTTTCCAACTCTCGAAGAGCCTCCAGACAATATGCTTCATTGATCATGCAGTAGCGGGCTACTTCGTTTGTGTAAGCAACGGTCAGTCTCGCCAAAGCAAGCAGACAACGGATGGTTCGTTCATTTAATTTGGAAGTAGGTAATTCCTCAGCAGGCAGACCCGGAGGAGATACTACTTCTCGGATGCCAGGTATGACAGAAAAATCAATGGCGCGAGGCAGTTGTTCTTTACCATTGGTAACCGCCACAGGGATTGTGGGATTCCGCAAAGCGTACTTCACTTCTTCAAAGTACCACGTCCCCGGCGCCAATACAGGAACCCAAAGAGATGCAACACCTTTACGCATTTTTTTGAGAACCGGTATCGTTGTTTTCACCACTTCGGCATAATCCCAAGGAGGTAGAGCAGCGTTATGTCTGACAGGAAAAACAAAAGTATCCGTCCATGAACCCGGCCACACTTCCATGGAAATATGATCTTCAAAGACAGCAGAACCAACGCGAGTAGCCATGTTTGCACCTATTCCGAACATCCCCAGGGAGTCAAGCCGGTGATATCAAAATAATCGGCTGGATCGACCCAGACATAGGTATCAGGTCCAGTTCTTTTCTTTATGCCGTAATGCAAATGGGGACCAGAGCTATTTCCTGCCTGGTCATCAACCGTTTTATCTCCGCCGCTCGTGCCGACCAACTGACCAGGCTCGACAATATCACCTTCCTGCACATCAAATTCTGTCATGTGGGCGTACCAGATTTGGTAATCACCATTCTGGATAATAAGCAAACGACCCCACCCACCTTGTGTATATTCCGTCCATATCACCTGCCCACCCATTGTTGCATATAAGGGTGTGCCTGTGTTTACCGGGAAATCAAATCCTGTATGGTTTTTGTAGTGGGCATCTTTGAACCCGCAGCCATGCAAGGGAGCGTCATACCACACACCCCATTTTTGAACCGGTCCGATAAAAGGCAATCCACTAGGAATACCACCGGGCCCAACATAGTCGCCCCACTCTATTGGGCCGGGCAGAGCTGGGACTGAACCACCTCCACCGTTACCACTCACATCATTGCCATTATCGTTGCACTGTGATCGCGCGTCATCGGGCACGCCATCATTATCCAGATCGAGCGCTTCCGAGTCTTGCGGAATGTCAAGCATCCATTCCTCAACTGGTCCTTGAGCCCAGCCGGGCAGTTGAGGAATGGTTTGATCGACAACAACCACATAAGCACCGATAAAACAGAGGGCGCCGACACATAACGTTCCGATGAGAAAAGCAGTGAAACCGGCGACAGCTTTCATCGAGTAATAGCTTCGATAGATCCCATCTTTTCAACAGGAATAGATCCCTCGCTTTGAAGTCCCATCGAAGACTCGATGGAAAGACCATTGCGAACCATGTTCATCGATAACCAGTACGACACCCCCGAACCGATCAACACAGGAAACAAATACAACGGATTGCGTGCGTAGATCTTTCCAGCCTCCGGGGTGGTCAAACCAACCATGATCAGGACGATGGGGGGGAAGACGGCCAGGAATTTTGCCTGCCACTCAATACCCTTGGCTGCTGCACGCGCGCGCGAAAGGATCTCCACAACAGCCGTTAATGTATCTCGCAGGCTCACGATCATCGGCACAACGTCAATCGAAAGGGTATAGTGACTGTACAGAACCGTAGCAACGATATCTACCGCAGGGTTGGACCACCTGTCCGCCCATGCACGCACCGCCGTACCCTCCTCACCCGAAGGACAGGCACGTAAACGCGTGACCAGATCGACGAGGACAACCTGCCCATCGGGACCAACGGAATGCGCCGCCTCGGTCCAGGAGTCAAACAGGGTTTTACCCTGGGTCAGCAGGGTTTCAACGACCTGAAGCCCACGCAAAATATCTTTGGCCTGTGATAGGGTAAATGCCTGGCGGCGATCTGCGAGCGTTCCCGCATACAGCAGCCCGCCGGCAATTGCAAACAACAGCGAAGCAAAAAAGCCCAAAGCCATCCCGGCGAAGAAGCTTCCACCAACCCACGCTCCAAAGCCAATGGCGATCTGGTTAAACGTTAACCCTGTTCCAGTTTGTAACGCAAATTTTTCAGGGTCGAATTTCTTTCCTCGAGCGGCGATACCAAGGACGCGCGCAGTCTGCTCTTCACCAGGTGTTCGTCTCCACCCGAGAACCAAGGGAATCGAGCTGAGAGACAAAGCGGCAATCAATGCAAATATGAACTCCATCCAAACCTCTTTCTATTTCAAGCTGTGCTTCATCCAAAAGGCAGCCTGATCCAGTCCGCCCAGAAAATGCGCCCAGTACAATATATACGCGCCAATGACGATCAGCCATACAGTCATCAGCCAGTACAATCCTTTTTCGGTGAGATCAAGCGTGAGGGGACCGAAAGAGGAACGAACGGCCGGAAGTCGTTGCGGAACGCCTACGGTTGCGCCTCTTGCAGGAGTTTTTTCCTTCTGGAAGTAACTATACTTCCGAGGCTGGTATCTGAAAACGAGCTGGCGTTTCAAGTACTGTTCCAGTGTGAGGCGGTCCGCACCCATGCGAGCAAAAGCAAGAGCCATTGCAATGATGAGAAGCACCACAGCTACGGCAACTTTCACGGCGAATGTCCAGGGGAGCATCAAACATAAAATCGCTGCAACAGCGCCTGCGCCAAGAACCGAAAGATCACGATCGTTAAACATTCCAGCCACCTTTTATTTATAGGATCGATTTACGCCTGAACCTGAGCAGGTTCAAGGGAATGAAGAAGCTCCCCGAACCCATGTCCCAGGGAACCTTCGGAGTGTTGTTCTTCAACACATCTCCAAGTTCAGGCAAAATCAGGAAAGCGACTAGAACCAGAACGACCAGGCTCACGATACCGATGATCGCCATGCCCGCCATCTTGCTTCCACCGAAAGCCATACCTGCTCCGCCCTGCAAGGTATAGTAAAGACCACCGAGCATCGCGACGATGATCAGCAGCCCGACCATGAAGCCCCAGGCATCCCCGGCCAAGTGTGCTATGTTCTCATATACTGTTTGAAATACACCCATACATTCTCCTTTTCGATGACGATCTACCAGCGCCCTAGCAGGCGCCGAAAAATGCCGCCGCGACCGGAGCCGCAACGGTAATCAACAACATGCCAAAAATAATCTCGGCGATTTCAACCAACGCAGTGGAAACGCCACGACTTCCACCCATCGACGCGCTGGCGACCGCGATAAAAACCGATTTCAACATACGCAAAGATCCAATGCCGCCGATCAAGAGCGCAGAGAATTGACCAATCTCGGCAATCGGGCCGCAACCTAAAACAGCATTGGTGGAAGTGACAGACCGAACGATTGCAGGAATGGCCAGAAAACCCACCAGAGCAATGATCACAACGCCGACAATGCCGGCGATTGCTTCCCCCACCCACATCGGCGAACCAATCATTTGACCGCCTGCCAGTTTCATTACCTGGGCCAGACCACCCAGCATGGCAATAATGATGGTCAGCGCGGCCAGTGTGGTCCACGCGTGTTGAAAGATTACTAAGAGAATTCCACCGGCGTCACTCATGACATTACCTCAACCACATCGTGTAGATATTTTTCACTTTCAAGAACGGGATAGAACCGTTCACCCCAAAATTGCATCTTTAGCCTTCTGGTTGGACCTGTACGGTCTTTCATGGTGTGAGCCTTGAGATCGATACAACCACATTCTTTGGCAATCGCCGTATCCCTGGACATCAAATAGACACGGTCGGCTGTGTACGGCACACGCTCGTCCCCCAGAAGATCCTCAAGGTCAAACGTTTCCGGGTCTTTGGAAAAGCTCGACGTCTTCAGCGCCGCCGCAGCAAGCACCGCCCAGTTATGCCTCTTGGCCATTTCACGTATCTCAATGGCCGCATCACCACTTCGGCTTTCAATGGGCTGAACTCCCGTAAGACCTACAACCGGCACGCGGTTGAGATAGTCCACCAATACAAGAGCATCACCCTTTTCAGGAAAGCCGTACAGCCTGATCAACGCTTCTTCCAGGGAGCGAATCGTGTCAGCCTTATCATTCAAAGCCAGCAGCACACCTTCAGCACCTTGAGCAAGCACATCCTCAACATCCACGACCCCGGCAGGTCCATGAGCATTCCCAATCTTTGCCTGTGCCTGCCTGCTGAGGCGATACTTCAGTTCATCTTCCGTGTGCTCGTAGCAACCCAAGGCGGCAGGTATACGTTGAGCCGCGGCTTCCTGCAGCATACGTAGCATCCAGCTCGTTTTCCCGATGCCAGGTGCCGCGCATAAAAGGGTTAATCCTCCCCCCCAGAAAGGAACGCCGGCGAATGTGCCAAAGAAGCGATAGGGATTCGGGATCCCTGTAGAGCCAATGCGCGACATACCGGTATCTTACATCCTGCTTAATGGGGGTGGTCCCCCGACCGACGCGAAATGTCCTATTAAATGAAGAAGTGTGACCAAGCGAGTTGAACCAGGCTGTATGCCGCCAGGCCGAGAAACAGTCCGGGCAAGGCTGGGATGAGTCCGCAATTCCCACGACTAACCCACCACCTGCGCCATGCCTCGAAGCCAAGCAGAGACATGATCACGGCCGGAAACGGAAACAAAATGGCCACAATTGCCAGAGCAAAAAGATCAGCTTGCCCGATCATTTGTTTGCGAACGCCGAAGCCAACGATCACGGTTGGCCAGCTGGGAGGGTAGAAAAGAAATGGAAGAAGAAAACGTGAGGGGATGCGGCGGAATATTCCCCAAATGACAGCGAGAATAAGAACAGTGACGTGCAAACGGTCATCTGGAAAAGCAAGGAAGGCAGCAATCCCAAAGAAAACCTCGATCAGCGGAACAACGCGGGTCCGCAGGTCCACCAAACTAAACATGGCGAATGAAAAGAGGGAAATGGCTTGAACGGGGGTCACGATGAAAAATCCTTTTTGAGATTAAATTGGTCTTCCTGAAAGAGCGCCTTGCATCCCTGCAGCGTTGGCGTCTTGTGCGAGCGCATAGAGCATGTCTGGCGCGGAGTTGTAACGGTCCGGGTCAGCCTGATAAAGTTTTGCCATCGCTCCCAATTCACCCGGGTATTGATTAGTCGCGGCACTCACCGAAGGGAATCCCGCGCGCTCCAGCTTGGCTCCGATCGTGGGAAAGATTTGGCTCAACTCATCGGCTGAACCGCCAAAACCTTCCAACATTTTTTCGGCAGCCCTGGCGCTGAGTCCATCGATACCAAGGCTTGCCCCTTGATTAATATTGGTGTTCCCCCCTTCCCCACCAAAGTTGCTTATACGCGCTGAAAGGTCAGCTCTGCGCGCGTCCAGTTCATGTCCACGCGCAAGCCCTCCAGCCACGCGCGCATGTCCAGGAAGCCCCATACCCTGAAAGATATTGGACATGGTATTCATGGTGGATGCTTTATCAAGGCTGCCCAGCGTACTATTCAAGCTTCCCATACCACTGCCCCCACCAAGTCCTCCACCACCGCTGGCAGCCAACGCCTCTCCTGTGCCTGTCCCGGTTCCAATCGTGGTTGCAGTTGCGCCTGCCCCGGCACCCGCGCCGATTCCCGCCGCGCCGCCAGTGGCCGCAACTGCACCAACCAGAGCGATGGTTCCGGCGACACCTTTGGCCACATCCCACATTTTTTGAACGGCTTCACCGGCCGCGCCCAGGGTTATGCGAAACAAGATTCCCGTGACAGATAACAAAAGACCTGCGGCGCCAAACAACCAGAGAACCCGGAATACCCCCTCCATCATTCCGCCCAGGCCGACAGTTTTAGCGGCAACACCAATGCCAGCTTTGAATATGCCACCTGCCATAACTGGCATGAGTGCCACAAGTACAGCGCCCTTAATCCACAAGGAACGGAGCCACTTCATTTCGGGAATCACGCTGGCAACGGCAACGCTTGGACCAATGGCAGCCAATGAATACAGGGTTGCCTGGGCAACGCCAAAGGCAAACAACATCGCGGCCAGGGCGAGCAGCGACCCAATTCCCAGGGCAATACTGACCATTGCCTGAATGATCATCCCACCAGGCAGAAGAGTAAGAAGCGCCGAGTTGACGAAAGTGGGAGCCGCCATTGAGTGGATAAATGTGCCAGCCAAACTGCCCGTTTCGCCTAAAACGGCCGCCATCGTCCACCAACCCAGGCGAACGATAAGATCGAGGAATGGACCAGACGCAACTGCCAGAACCCCGGACGTAAGCCAGTCTCCCAGAACCTGCAAAGGCGAATCTTCTGAACCCAGCATTTTATTCCACTGGTACATTGCCAGCCGAAGAATGAATAAAGCGATAGCCAGAGATCCCGCCACCTTTAGACTTGATCTGGCTATGCTGGCATAGGCATTTGAGACTGGAGCCTGTACAAGTTGCGACAACACCCCGGTCCAGGTTTGTAATTCGGCCTGTCTCTGCGATTCACTATCCTCTGCAGCCGCAGAAAAGACCCTGCTCAACGCTTCAGAGATCTTCGATAAATCGAATTTCAGGTTGTGAATGATTTTTTGAATGGATGTAACAACTCCTGCCGGCGGAGGTTGAGGCGTAGGAGTCGGGTCAGGCTGAGGTGGAGGTGTCCCATCGAGAAGCACCATGGCAGGACCATCAGCGTGTACTGTGCCGGGACCGCTCCACGACATCACCATCATGAAGCACAGCGCGAGTCCAAAAAGCACAACCGCGCTAACGCGCCGCAGCACTTCCTTTTGCTGACTACAATCAGGCATTCGTGGCCTCTTTGCTCAATCTCTCCCTCGAGGTTGGATAGACCCGTTCCTGCATAGGTTCGTTCGTGAGCTGTTCAAGAGCCGAGTCCAGGATATCCTGCTCTCTTCGCATCGGGTGAAATGGAGAAATTTTCCCATAACACAGGGTTCTATAACCGCAGAAGCGGCAGGGTTCTTTGTCATCAAGACCAACCGGGCGATTGCGACCAAATTGCGCCTGGTCGTGCCAGCGAGGAATCAGGTTGAGAATCGTCTCATTCCTGACAATGATTGGTTCGGCAGCACCCGTATCACGATCCAGAGCCCACAACTCGGGCCTGCCATGATTGGGCCATTTCTTTTCATCAGCTCGATCAGCTGCATTTACCAAGGCAAAACGGAGCGGGTGTTGTTTTCGGTCTGACACAAGAAGACCAAGATAGAACTCTCCTGACTTGGCCAATTCGCACTTCCCATCCCCACACCGGCATATGAACCCGCAAGTTAGACTGAACAACGCCTGGGGCTGAGAGAGAAACCGTGAACAACTGGAATATCCGTTGAGTTGTGTCTTTTTGATCCATCTTTATATCGGTTTTCCAATCATCCATGAGAAATCTCCAGATACGGATATAGTGCTGTAAGTCCACCAGTGTTCCACCCAGAGCGTTGAGTTGATTTTGTAAACCGAATTGAGTACTAAAAACAGTACCAAGCCCGTGAGTTAGTTCCGGAGATTTACCATCCTTGGAATATCGGCTGCGGCACTCCTCAACAGCGAACATATACTTTCGCATCTCAGGGAGCATTGTGGTAAGCCCATACTCTTCCATAATCACTCGAAACGTTTTACCCGTCGCGTAATCTTCAAAAGCCTTCCAGACAACATCAAATACGTCATCCGGCTCAACACCGCGGACATACCAATGAGCAGCAGCCGGACAGAAATCATAGAGCAGGGCCGAGACAATAGGGTTATTTTTGCCCGCCATTTGCCTGGCAAGAATAAATATGTCTTTACTCATTCTCGCCCTCCGCCAATAAGTGCCGCGCTCGAATCCTGGCAACTGCTGGCCATTCTTTGAGGATTACGCCAGGATGATTTTCTTTTACCCAGATATAGAATGTCTGTGTTTTCTTTGCCTTTGGGAGTCTGTTGAACTCTGTCAAAAGCTCCGGATGATGTTTTTCTGCATCCATTTATCAAACGCTGACATCAGCAATGCCCTTTAATCGAAGATAAGCCAACAGGCCCATAAACACTACGGCTCGCCACGCGCCAGCCGTTTTGAATCCAATCGCCACTCTCTTTTGCGAGAGCACCCGGACAATGATCTGAGCAACACCGGTCAGCATCAAGGCAGCGAACATCCAAACAACCACGCCATCGCCAAAGGATGAAAGGCACCACAGCAAACCGATCCACAGTTTTGCATCTCCACCACCCATAAAGCCAGACTTCCAAGCCGAGAAGATAAAGGCAGATGCAATCCAGATGATCGGATTGCCAGGGAAACTCACATACAAACCCAGAAGCAGCAGCGGCAAAGTGATCCAATTCGGGATCCGGCGGTACTTCAGGTCGTAGAGAGAAATCAGAATGACCAGGGTAAACAGAAAAAAGAACATCATTTCACCGTCAAATTGGTATTCCAGAATGAAGCGGGAACACCATTGAAATTGCTATCAGCAGCCAGTTCTTCCGGAAGGTCAGGAATATCAACGGGCAAATACTCTCCCCTATCCTTGATTTCGGTCCAAGTCTCACAACTCCTCGCCGCGCAAAGCTCGTAACTCGCGCGCCAAGACAAGCGGTAGGGAACACCCTTGCCTTCCCAAGCTGGCTCAGTCTCGGTCATATAGACCTGGAGGAAATCGGGAGTAGTGGATTCCCATCGAAGGACAAAGGTGATATTTCGGTATTGCACGTCATCGATCACCTGGTCATCCGCGGAGAATGTGGCTTCAGTGTTGGGGAAGAACTGCCCACCCGCAAGCACACTTTCCACATCGACTTGAGGAAAGTCCAGGCGCGCGGTAAAACCGTAGGGTGATTCGCAGATCGCACCCGTACGGGAAACCTGCATGTCTGGACAAAAGGAAAGGTTCTCAATGGCAGCAGGAGATATTTCGGGTCTCCGAGAAGCCATAGGGCGCGCTTTTTCCTGGGCAGCACCCCTTGACGACGGCAGGACAAAGAAAATTAGCGCTGAGAGTAGGAAAAAGAGGTGTGGTCGCTTCTTAGTCATGCTGATAATCTTACATGCGCTTTAAGGGGGGTGGTCCCTCGACCGACGCGATTTTTCTATTCCCAGGCTGAACCAAGGAGAATATCAGCAATAACAACCACAACAGGGTGGGAAATAATTGAAAAATGGGTGGAAGTTGCCGGATTGGTAGACCTCACCTCCCCCATCACACCCCACTCCCTACGACATTATTTTGTAACCATGGTTTACGAAGCCACCGGCGACCTGAAACTCCCGCAGGAGTTGGCAAGGCACGAGTCAACAGAAACCACCGAACGCTACACCCACCTCATTAACCCCAAGTTGGATGAAGCATATCGCCTTACCTTTGAGAATAGATAAGTTTTATGGCAACAATATATTGCAAAAGCCGCGGAAGGAAACTAACCAACAAAAAACCACCCTATGTCAAATCAATATCATTGTTACGCTCTTCGGCTGCAAATGTGACACTCATCTTTGCGATCACGAAAACGATACCTGTCTGGTTTTGGTAACCAGAATATATTGTGTTCAAACCAATTATTGAGCGCAAATTGTGGAAAATAAATATCCTTGATAATCTCTGCTGCGATGGTCAGGCCACCCATAGTAGTTACAAACGGCAACGTTGCGACCTGATTTGGGACTTGAAGATTAAACCGAGCGTCACCACAATCAGACATGCTTGGAACCCGGCTAAAAGGAACTCCTAGTGGTCTGTTCGATAAGTAATTTAACATAGTCGTGGCACATGAATAAACCGTATACTTCTCATGCAAATCCTGATAAGGAGTTATGTGTGAGAAGGCGCAAACCCAAAACGATCAAACTGCCTGGCGCTGATCTACGTGAAATTCAACGATTACTGGGCGACGGACGAACGGAGCAACGTGTAGCTCGGCGAGGACAGGTCTTGTTAGCGATGAAAAACCCGAAAACGCTGGTCGGCGAACTCTGCCAAAAAGTTGGCATGCCCCGCATTGGCATCTGGTATCTGTGTCGGCGCTATGAAACGATCGGCTTGGATGCCATTGATGATGCGTCTCGCTCTGGCCGTCCGCGCGAAATCTCTGCCTTGGAAAGAGTAGCTGTTGAACAACTGGCCTGCAGTGAGCCCTCGGGCATGGGATTGGAAATGACGCCTTGGTCCACTCGCAGTTTGGCCAAGATTGCCATGCAACAGGAGTTAGGATCGCATATCGCCCATTCAACCGTCTCCCTGATCCTACGCCATGCCGATCTGCAACCGCATCGCAGTCGCTATTGGATTACGCCCAACTTGAATGCAGACTTCCTACAACAGGCCGGACGCGTTTTATGGGTATATGAAAGGATTGAGGGGCTCAAGGCGCAAAATGAAATTGCGCTGGCGCTCGATGAGAAGCCGAATATTCAAGCCTTGGAACGAACCCAACCGACCCAACCCATGCGTGCGGGGCAAATCCAACGTCAAGAGTTTGCATATGAACGGCATGGGGTCGTTAACTTCCTGGCCTTGCTTAACCTTTACAATGGAAAGATGCGCAGTTGCTGTTTGGAAAAAAATGACAGTGAACACCTTTGTAAATCTCTGCCGGCTTTGTTGCGACCGTTTCATTCCTTTCGACGCGTTCACCTCATTTGGGATGGTGGACCCAGCCACACGTCTGCCGCAACGAAATCATTTTCGAAATCTCGTTATGGATCATGGTTGCGAAGTCTTGCCTACGCCCGCACATTCTTCCTGGCTCAATCAAGCTGAAATATTATTGAAAAGTTTTGAGGTGCGCTATTTGCAACGTGGGAATTGGATCAGTCGTCAACACCTGATTGATCATTTATATGACAGTACACCTGAATACAATCGCTTATGGCCTCAACCCATTCAATGGTCTTGGACTCGTCGTGATCTCCATAATTGGGCTGAGAAAAAATCGGCATGACTATGTTAAATTACTTTTCAAACGCACCACTAGCGGTTTCGTTTAAAGTAAAAATTCTTGCTAAGCTTTCGCCATCTGCCGGCAGCGGCGACCAATTCCATGCAAAGGCCTCCAGGCCACGGTCGGCTGAACGGGCCGCGGCAATAGATGATCAACGAGATAATCCGTGTCATATTTCTTCGTTAGTGCGCGGCCGGTGCGGACCAAGGTGCGCATGTTCATCTGCGTTTTATCCAGCCCGGCCAGGCGGGCATGGCGTTTGATCTTGCGTGTGATTTCCTGGGTGGAGAAATGATTGCCAACGGGGGAAGCCAGTGCGCCTCCGTCTTCGGTTGATGCCCCGTCAGAATGAGACTAACTATCACGTCCCGGTCCGCACTTTTTCGATCTGACGGAAGAAGGCACATACCTGGTCGTCGGTCAGGATGGGAGCCTGGGCCTGTGTGCGTTTCGGGAGCTGCACCTTCACACCGCTGACAATGGCGACAGCCGAAAGCCGGCAGCGGATGGTGTTGTTGCTAAGCCCGCGCGCTTCCATCGATGCCCGGTATGAGGCAATGCTGACTGCATCGGCTCGATCCACACGCACGCCAGTGACTGTCTCGAACTCTTTGGCCGCGCGGTAGTAGGCTCGCAAGGTGTTGGGGGTGGCGACTCGCCAATTTAAGCCCGTCATGGGTAATCCCAGGCTGCGAGTGTTTCAAGCGATTGCTTGCTTTTTTTGTCTTTGGATTCTGTAAGGAGGGGAGTTGTTTTTTCGTTCGATCCATAGCCGCATCGATGATGCGTTCGAGCACATTGCTGGCAGAGACGGTTTTCTCAGGTGTGGTCTCTTGGGCGGCTCGTGCCCGCAACCAGGCGATCTGGTCGGGCGGAAGACTGTATGACTTCACTTGCTTGATGTGCTTTTGCTTGGCCATTTAAGTACTCCTCATCATGACTGGTTGAAGATAAATTTGTTATACTTTGTGAACATTGTGCTCCAAAGAGTGAATTGATAAATACTACTATCATCCTGTCAGGTTGTCAAGTATTTTGGAACATGTAGTTCACCATGTGGAACAACGTAAAGGGCATAATTCCAAAACAGTGAACACATCGATCTCATTTAGTGAATGGTTGTTATTAACTTTGGAGAATAAGGGATGGAGCCAGTCGGACTTGGCTCGTGCCGCGGGCGTCAGCAGGTCTGCAATCAGTGAGATCATTTCTGGACAACGGCAAGTTGGAAAACGCACAGCGACTGCAGTGGCAGACGCGTTGAAATTGCCCCCAGAACAAGTTTTTCGTGCAGCAGGTATTTTGCCTTCGAAGCGGGAAGATCCCTGGGTGGATAAAATGGCTCACAAACTTGGTCAACTTCCCTCAGGTATGCGCGGCGTGGCCGAACGTTTCATCAACTCCATGCTAGACAGTGAAGAGGCGGATCGAAAAGCGAAGGCTAAAGCCAAACCGAAATCAGCCAAGGCATAAAACGATGCCACCTGATTATGTGCCGCGGAACATAATCAGGCCGAAGTATTTTTGGTACACCGCCAAAGAATTCAAATCTGCGCACATGACCTCAAAGCCAGTGAACCAATTCTTGTGATAGTTGGATCTCCGCATAGATGTAACTGCTGTCTGGCAAGACTGCCACGAACACCTGTGCCTGCGAGATCTCGCCTGTTTCAGGATTGGTGATCGGCAGGGTCATCCCGGCGTAATCCACCTACATTTCCTCACCGCCTTTATGCGGCAGGCGCACCGTATTCGTATGCGCTTGATTCCAGCGCTGATAGTGTTCACCAAATTGCGTCTTCCCGTATCCGCCCGGGTTCTTCTCTCGGTATTCCTGCCACAGCAAGCGCAAGCTGACACCGCGCTTCGACAGTTCCCGGTGCACTTCTTCCCAGCCGCTCGCGCCACGCGCTCCCGGCTGGGAAGAAGTGCATTTTTCTAAAAACAAACTCTGGTACAGCGTCTCTTCACTCAAGCCTTCTGGCAACGGCCAACTCAGACCCGCTTGTTTGGCTTTCTCCAAATATTCCCCCACTGTGCTGTTGGAAACCTGACAGACCCGGGCGATGGCCCGGTTGGAAAACCTTCATTTTTCAATCGCAATACTTCTCGTATCTTTCGCACTGGTAATCGCTCCTGGGGCATCTCTATCTCCTTTTATTCCAGAAGATAGGGTACCCCGACTGCATGAGTTTTCCAGCGCTTTCCTGCCCCCAATAGTGTGCGACATGCTCCGGTCACGGTGTTCGACTTCAACCGGTTTTACTGTGCGATTTGCTCCGATTTATGCACGGACAAAAAGATTTCAATTTAAAGCCAATTCACCACCCGGTATCTGCGGAATTTTGAGAGGAAAGCTCCCCCAAGGCCTTGTTAATGTTCCATAGCTTTTGAAAACAGGGATTTGCATTAGCAATTATTCTTTCCAATATCAACCGTATGAAAGCTTCTCGACAGATTTTGACAACAAACCGCCTTCCAATAGGTAAGCGTAGCTATTCTTCTTGCCGCATTGGAATGTCTAAATCGCCAAGGAATACCGCAGAGTCAAATTTTGCTGCGAGCGGTTGGTCCGCCGTGACGAGAGGAATGTTGAGCTGTTGCGCGAGAACAGCATAGCACGCATCATAGGCAGATAAATCCAGCTTCTTTGGAAGCAACAAGGATCTTTCCATCAAATCGGCCGTAGATGTAATCCTCAATGCCAACCGTCCCAGATCTAGTAGATCGGCTTGCGAATCTTCAAGGGACCGACCAAAGCGACGCGTATATTTCAATAAAATATTTGTGCACTCAATATAAAACAGATCTGGAACGTATAATTCTGCCGATGGGTCCGCAGCAAGGTGTGAAAACAAGGCATGTACCTGCTCAGAGAACTCTTCTTCTACGAACAGCTTAATTCCAACACTTGCGTCAACGACATAACATATAGGTGATTGGGTCATCGCCTGCGGTCCTCACGAAGCATTTCAAGACTTGAGGGTGACTTTTTAGGAGGGGAAAAACGTCGACGGCGAATAGACGCTAGTGCCCTACTCTGAATCTGACGGCTTTTCTCATCTTCCAATGCTTGCGCAAGCATAGTGACGACCTGTGCACTTAATGAGCGGCTGCGTTCTTCGGCAAGTTTTTGGATTTCCACATAGAGATCTTCAGGAACACTACGAACATGTAAAGTAGGCATAAGGACTCCTTTCACATCGAGTATACCTCCTTTGGTTGCGTTATGCAACACATTTGTACGGTCTAAAACAGGAATCTTCATAACCTATCATAATTTGTCTCAAGCAGGTTGATCGTATACAGCTATAAGTTCCCATAAGCTAGATCTATGCCGCATTCAGAATGCTTTTTTCTGAATTCACACCACTTAACTCTGCAACAATAAACAGCTTATCCTTATTTTCTTTTGCAAACGGTGATTTGCATAAGTAATTTTCTTTTCCTTGATCAATAGGCGTGGAATGGCTATTAGAAATGATCATAGAGATGAATAGGTACTAAAAAGAAATAGTACGGTGGCCACTTGATCACCCCTCCCGTCAGCAGGGACAGCACCTTCCGCGAGAGATTGATTACAGGCTCGCCGACTTTCTCTACATTCTCTGCCGCTTTGATGAGACCTTCAATACTGACCGAGTACCATTTTTTACTGGGATTAGGCTTTGTGGCTTCATCGACCAGCTTGGACAAGTCATCTGTGGATTCGGTGGCTTGTTCATCGGGAAGGGATTTCACCATGACAGCGACCGCATCAGCGAGTTGTTTCAATGTATCCTTGAGCTCAGCTTGTATGTCGGCTGCTTTGGCTTTATTGAAGCTATCTTGAATCCTTTGCGTTACAACATTATTGTCCCCTAAAATGATATTGCTATCTTCGACATTACCTCCAATGCTGATACTATTCCCGCTTGTTGTATTCGATTTGGTTGACTTTTTATCTGCCATTTTTATCTCCTCGGAAATTCTCATCAATGCTCTTACTTGGAAAACATCTCGCTGTCTTCGTGATCCTACTCTATAAGTTTCGATGGCGTGATGTGCTTGCGGGGTTATAATTCACACAAAACGGGATATTTATTGTGAACCATGAACTGCTCAACTCTGATTTGTGGAGTAACGACTTGGACAAAACCAAAGCGCTTCAAAAACTTTTGAGCGGAACAGCCTCGGAAGAGGATGTGGAACTGCTGAAGCGCTTGCTTGCCAGCGGGGAGATTTCCATCGGTGGGAATGTCAACCAGTCGGTCATTATCATTGGTAGCGGCAACACGGTGGAACTCCCGCCTGCGGCGCTGGATCGGCTCAATGCGCGTCCCATGCTGGGGAATCTCGATCGCGACCTGACGGGCGAAGAGATCGCTTCGGGTCTGCGGCGGCTGGACAGACTGTTACCAAACCGCGCGCCTGTTTTGCTTCCACATTACAAAGAACAGGTCGGGCTTTTGCGTCCCACCGTGAAAACAGAAATCAAATCGCTCAGCGAGCCTGCGCGCAGGGAACGCGTCGAAGCGCTGGCAGCCATCAACAGCGTATGCGTTGAAGCGCTGGACGTCTCGTTCAACAGCTTATGCCTCGGCGAAGAAGCTCCCAAGTACGATGCGCGCTCCCCGTTTCGCGGCTTGAAGTCGTTCCGCCCCGAAGACAGCGAATTCTTCTTCGGGCGCGAAGCGTTGACGCAGAAACTCCTCGGGAAGATAAAGGCTCATTCATTTCTCGCAGTTCTCGGCGCGTCAGGAAGCGGCAAGTCATCGCTGGTGATGGCGGGTGTGATTCCCGCGCTCGATTCGGATTACGTTATCTTCCGCCCTGGGACCAAGCCGCTCCACGAGTTGGAATCCGCGCGCGGCAAATCCCTGATCGTGGTGGATCAATTCGAGGAGTTGTTCACCCTCACGCGGGACGAATCCCCGCGGAAAGAATTCATCGCGCGTCTATTGGATGAAGCAACCCGTTCACGCATCATCCTGACCCTGCGCTCCGACTTCCTCGGCGAAGTGGGCGCGTATCGGACTTTGAGCGCAGAGATTCAAAGCCACCTGGAGATCGTCCCGCCGATGGATACGGACGAACTGCGCCGCGCGATGGAGGGACAGGCGGGTGTGGTGGGCTTGCGCTTTGAAGCAGACCTCAGCCAACAGATCCTCGACGACGTGGCAGGCGAGCCTGGCGCCATGCCGTTATTGCAGCACGCGCTGTGGGAACTGTGGAACCGCCGTCATGGAGGCAACCTGCGCACGTCGGAATACCGCGCCTTTGGCGGAGTCAAGCAGGCAATCACCAGCACGGCGGAGAAAGTCTACGCGGATTGTTCCAAGCCCGAGCAGGATCAACTGCGCGATATTTTCCTGCGCCTCACGCGCCTCGACGCTAACGACGAAGGACGCGACACCCGCAGGCGAGTCCCGCTCGGTGACTTGATTCCCTCTGGGCGCGACGCGGCTTCCATCACTCTGTTGCTTGACAAACTGGCAAGTGCGCGCTTGATCGTGAAGACGGTCAATGACGATAAGACCGAAGTTGAAGTGGCGCACGAGGCGCTTATCCGCCACTGGGAGCGGCTGCGTCTGTGGTTGAATGAGGATCGGGATGCTTTGAGGTCGCGAGAAAGCGTGAGTGAAGCAGCTCGTGAATGGGATGATTCGAAGAGAGATGATTCCTTGCTCAATCACCGGGGAGAGAGGCTGGAATTGGCAATCATTGCTGGCAGTTCATCTAATGATCCGTTCAACATGATTGAGCATCAATATTTGAATGCTTGTCGGGATTTTTACGAAAGGGAGGAGAAAGCTCGGGATGCTCTGAGAAGGAGGGTGCTTATTGGTTTAACTTCGGGTCTTATCGTGGCTATGATCCTGGCTGGATTTGCTATTGCCCAAAGAAATGAGGCAAAAAAACAGGAAAGAAGTGCCCGAAGTGGTGAATTAGCAGCTCTTGCCGTATCGGAGATCAGCTCTCATTCTGACCGTGCATTTTTACTTGGGGCAGAAAGCTATCTTCTGGAGAAAAACAACAGCTCCATTTCCGCATTGATGAACTTAATGCAGACACCATTGGGATTGCTTGGGTATATTAATACAACCGACGGAGATGGATACAGTTTGGCTTTTAGCCCTAACGGTAAACTGTTTGTTTCTGCTGGCTGCAGAGAATTTTCTGGTGTTGATTGCACAAGCCCGGTCATCTCCTTGTGGGATGTATCAAATATTTCCAATATCTTCAAACTCGCAAATTTTAACGACCAGGATAATTTGATTTCATCGGTTGCATTCAGTGAAGATTCACAATTATTGGCAACTGGAAGTTGGGAAGGGTCAGTCGTTGTTTGGGACATTACAAATTCAAGTGCGCCAAAGGAGAAAATAAGGATTGTGCAGAATAATGCGAGTGTTTATAGTGTGGCGTTTTTGGCCAATAGGAAAATAGTTGCAGTGGGAGCAGACAATGATATTTCCTTTTGGGACATATCAGGGACCAATCAACCGATTCTTGCCTCAAAGGTGACAGGTGACAATCAAATAGTAAAAATGTTTGGTTATCCAGATGGAAGAACTCTTATTTATGGCGATCGCGATGGCAATATCGTTTTTATTGACACATCAAACATTGAGAAACCTCGTATTTTTGACAGCCTGCATGGATATTTTACCTGGGACATCGCATTGGAAAATAATCATTTCTTGATGGCTTTGGCAAACAGTACAAACGAAATATCCTTGGAGGATATAACTAACCCGAAATCTCCCAAACCAATTAGCCATTTCTCTCTTCCGTATTCTGATGTTCATATCATCGGTTTGAACAAAAATGGTACCACCCTGGCTATCGCTGGCTGGAACAACTTGCTGGCACTTTGGGATATGAGTGATCCCTCCATACCCCAAGAAATTATGGAATTCAACTCCCCTCCCAGTGATATGATTAGCCTTGTTTTTCATCCAAAACTTGATATATTCACCACGGGTTACATTAACAGGGCAGTTGTTTTTTGGAGCAGCCAAAACTTTTCTCCGCTAATGGAGTTGGTCGATTTGGACAGCTCCCTAGGAAAGATGAAAAGCCTTGCTTTTCTCGCCAACGGGACAAGAATTACAACTGAAGTTGATAATAGACAAATTCGTTTTTGGAATGTTACGGATCATCTAGTTCCACGCATTGTGAGCGAGTTGAATTCGAACAAGTCCTATCTCAATGCCTTGCTTAGCCCAAGTGGAAAGCGTATGGCTGCAATCGATATTAATGGTGTTGTCGGTATCTGGGACACATCAAATATTCTAGATGCTAGGGAGCTATTTGTTTTGCAAACCACGCTTTACACTACATTTGATACGGTTGAATTCAGTAGTGACGATAATTCTGTGCTGCTAGAAGACCAAAATGGCAATTTGCTATTATGGGATATATCAAACCCCGCAAAGCCAATCTCTAGTGTTGTGGATATCAAAACCCAAATCGAGAGCCTGGCATTAAGCTTTGATGGTAAGAAGCTTGCGATAGGCGGATGTGGAAAGGGGGTTGAAGCATTCTGTGTAGCTGGGGAAATTTCTGTGTGGGATATATCAGATCCTGGGAATCCAAGAGAGTTGACAAAAATTCAGGCACATGAGACCAGCATAACATCCTTAACATTTAGTCCATTGGGTGACTTCCTTGTTTCTGGAAGTGGGGACAGTAATATTATTGTTTGGGATGCAAATTCATATGAACAGATTGGACCTCTTATAAAAGGGCACAACGATGCTGTTATTCATCTCACTTTTTCACAAGATGGCACTATCCTCTCATCGGTAGGTTATGATGGCAATATAATATTGTGGGATATGAATCCATTGTCGTGGTTGCGTAAATCTTGTCAGCTAGCGGGTAGAAATTTTACACGTGCCGAATGGAATCGGTATTTTCAAGGTGAGGAATACCATACTACTTGCCCGCAGTGGCCGCTGGAGCCAATAATTACACCAACGGCAACACCATAAAAAAACGACACACGCGCTGAATGGAAGAAATATATAGGTAATGCGTTGCCGTATCAGGCGGTATGTCCCAACTTGCTGATTGAGCCAGAGGCTGCAGCGGCGTCAACGCCGTGAGATGGCTGGTTGTCCACAAAATTCATTTTGGGGTTTCCACGTACATTTCAGCGAAGTGTTCCATCAACAGGCGATGGACGAAGATATATCCGCCACCGACGCGGCGCAGAAAGATCAGGTTAACGCAGTGGTCGAGGAAGGGGACGAGTCTCCACGGGAGGAGGTTGTTGCGGGCGAGGATGATAGGTTAAAACATTTATGCTGGGAGAAAGACTTGGCAAGATCTGATCAGATGAGACACTGCCCAATCCGAGATGATCACGCCCGGGTTTCCCGGCATACATTTTAGCGATCCACTGTGGGCTGAAAGCTTCATGAATCATTCTACTGCCTACTTTTTATTATGATCAGGAACGAAGACGGTGTCTGTAGAAAACCAGAATAGCAGGAACCCCGCTTCAAGGCTTATTATACAATAAGCCTACTAACAAATACCCAGACATATCGCAGTAATGAAAACGATAAGATCGTTGCTGGCAAAACAAGCATGGTGTTCGTTTTCTCCGATATCTAACATGGTTATTTGTGAACCGACGTTTGGCTATCATTCTAAACGGATTATGATTTCTTAATTCATTCCCTCATTTCATTTGTTTTGGCTAATAACTACTGGGGGAACATGCGGTTTATTGGTAAAATTGTATGCCCAAGAGTAACAAAACAAGAAAGATAGCTTCTCTACAAGTCTGGTTATTTTCGAAAATGGGGATTTTCATAACCGATCGCAATTGGTCTCAACTGGGTTGATTGTATATGGCCATAAACTTCGCAAAAGAACGTAAGCGGCCCCAAAGTCTGAGACGAGCGACTGTCACTGTAATGGCAAGTAAAACAGGATACGTCTGAGAGGGTGATTGTTTTTTTCAAGGCACTACACACAGTAAACCATACCATGAAAATCCGCCTTTTAAAGGCGGATTTTCATGGTATGGTAGCATTATGATTTCTCGAACCAAATTACAAAATACAATCCAGCGCAAATTGGAGTCCAATCGTGTTGTGGGGTTGATTGGCCCCCGCCAATGCGGTAAAACGACTCTGGCTAGGCAATTCGTCCCCCCTACATCGGCAAATTATTTTGATCTAGAAGACCCTTTTAGCCTGGCAAGGCTGGACCAGCCAATGACAGCCCTGCAAGATTTAGAGGGATTGGTAGTTATTGATGAAATTCAGCGCCGTCCGGACCTTTTTCCGGTTTTGCGAGTTTTGGCAGACCGAACTCCTTTGCGAGCCCGCTTCCTGATTTTGGCTAGCGCATCACCTGAATTATTGCGGCAATCATCCGAGTCGCTGGCCGGACGAATTTCAATCATCCAAATGAGCGGATTTAGCTTGGAAGAAGTGGGCGCAGAATCACAAAACCTGCTATGGCGGCGTGGAGGTTACCCATTGTCATTCACCGCTTCCAACGACGAAACCAGCTTGGAATGGCGTAAGGATTTTGTTCTCACTTTCTTAGAACGGGACATTCCACAGTTTGGGTTCAATATTCCATCCACCATCTTATTCCGTTTTTGGAGCTTACTGGCCCACTATCACGGGCAAGTCTGGAATGTGGCTGAAGCCGCCCGCACCCTGAGCGTTGGCGAAACAACCGCCCGCCGTTATATTGATTTGCTCCAAGACCTGTTCATGGTACGCCTGCTCCAACCCTGGTATGCAAACCTAGGCAAACGGCAAGTAAAAACGCCAAAAGTTTATGTCCGTGATACGGGTTTATTACACTATCTGTCTGGAATTCACACCGAACAGGAACTGCTCCTGCATCCGCGAAGTGGTGCATCCTGGGAAGGTTTTGTCAATGAAGAAGTCATCAAAGCCACCGAACCGGATGAAGTTTATTTTTGGGGAACCCACTCGGGGGCCGAACTCGACTTGCTCTTATTAAAAAATGGCAGGCGCGTCGGAGTGGAATGCAAACGCGTTGACGCTCCACATTTGACACCTTCCATGCGCACAGCGTTAACCGATTTGAATTTATCAAAATTGCTGGTGATTTATCCCGGACCGCACACCTATTCACTGGCAGAAAATATTTATGCTACTCCGTTAGCACACCTAGTCAATACACCGAGCAGCCTCTTGGAGTAAAAATGAGTATCCTGATCAAAGATATTCTCTGCTAAATTACCACTGTAACCAACCAAGCGGGCTACATATCTGGTATACGGGTATAAGTTTCGCTACACGGATTATATGCCGCATGAGGGTCGTCCAAATCTACATCTCCGTCACCACGGTGTTCAGACTGTACTACCTATTACTTTCGGAAACAGGGATTTTCATAAGTTATCGTAAGAGGCATCGATATCTTGCGTTGAAGATCTGGGCTATGACGAAATTTCCCCATATTTGATGAAAGCAATATCAGAAAACGCTTGAGCAGTGGCAGTGGTCATTGCGCGATGATACCACCTCCTCATAAAGAAATTCATTGGTTTTGGCTCTAACCTGTTTTACATGCCTGTAGGAGAATTTTATCTGTCCCACCGCTGCCCAATTCCAACATGAAAGTGCTGTAATACCTGAAGAGAGTATCGTAGAAGGTGGTTAAGAGCTAATTGTGTCGCTAAAGGTTCGCCAACAAGTCTACAACAACCTGGTCATATTCCCGGGCATTCCCCCGCTCCCATGCCCTATCATAGCTCTCTGCCGAAAGCTCAGCTTTGAGCGTGTCAAGCAATTCCTGCGCACGGTCACGAACTCTCCCGCCCCCCAATCGATGTAGATGGCTGGCGGGATGCTGAAACACCACAGCCAGTAATTCCACTGCCCCTTCCATACGGTTCTCTGCCATCCGAACTCTGGTGAGGTCACACAGCAAATTGACCTGGTCTCGGCCTGACCCTGTTTCATCCGCGATCTTGAGACTTCGAAGCAGGTAGCTTTCAGCTTTAACAATTTCATTCAACGACAGAGCCATTTGACCCAGATACTTGCATGCATTCCCAGTTCCCCAACGGTAGCCAACAGCCTCCGACGTTTTTAGACACCGTAAATAAATTTCCCTGGCTTGCACATGCTCACCAAGAGCAAATACTGCATGTCCTAGCGTCACAAGAGGTGATATCAAGACTATCGCCTCACCAAGTTCTTCGAAAAGGTTTACGCCGGCTTGTGCGACGCGTCTCATTTCAACATAATCCTGCTTCGGGGGATTGGCCACGCTTACCTTATAAAGCGCATAAGCCAGCAGCCATTTATCATCTTGTTGGCTGGCGATGTCAAGCATTTTGCGGGCTGCTGCCTCTGCCTCTTCATAGCGGGTGAGAAAGTCAGCAGCCAAATTCAAACTACCCAATGCAAGAGCCAACTCAAAGGGATGGTCGAGTTGTTCGAGGATATCGACGCTTTCTTTTGCCAGATTGTAGCCCTGATCTGCAAATCCCATATATGCCTTGAAAAATCCCTGGTAAGCCAGCGCAAGTGCCTTAATCAGAATCGGTTTCCTCGTCTGTATGCTTTAAAGATAACTCATTAACCGCTTCTCTGAATAGCTCCTCACCCCCATGATTCCAACCATGAAACCAATAGACGAGCCAGAAACTATTGACGAACATCCGTATTTGTAGTGCATTAGCTTGATTGATACGATAGCGCCAAGCGGTCCTTATATTCTCCAGGTCGGCGTCGATTTCAGCCAGCGCTGCTTTTTGCCTGCGATCTCTAAGATGCTCCCAACGCTGCTCCATGAAACTTGCGAAGTAAGCAGCATGTGCTTCCAGGGCGATGATGCTGTCCTCTGGTGTCTCTTCAAGCTGCTCCTGGGCGTACTGCCGCAATAATTCATGGATCTCGAAACGGCCGGAGGTCGGATCGTGGCGGATGAATGATTTGTTGACAAGTCCGCCCAGCAACTGAAGCGAGGCTCCCGTAACCGCCTGCCCTGCCTCGCGGGTAAAGCCACCCCGAAACACTGAAAGGCGCATGAACGTCACTCTCTCGGTCTGGTCCAACAATGCCCACGACTGGTCGAACACAGCTCGCATGCTATGGTGGCGCTCTGGTACATCACGCATCTCTGAGGTCAGGATATCCAGACCCCTTTGAATCTCACCGGCCAGTTCTTCAGGTGACAAAACGTTGATCCAGCCTGCCGCCAACTCAATCGCGAGCGGCATTCCTTCCACCAACCGGCAGATACGGGTCAGTTGTTTTAGATCGTCCGGGCTGGGATTGAGTTCGGGCTGGACGCGGCGGATACTGTGCAGGAACAATTCGATGGCGTCATGTGCCTGCAGGTCGTCAGATGACTCCTGGTCAGGGAAGCCCATACCTGTGACGTTGAACACGGTCTCGCCTTGCAACCTCAACTTCTCCCGCGATGTGGCGAGAACCTTTACATTAGGCGCTACTTGTAATACCTTGGCAACAAGATCCACACCGTCAGGCAGGTGCTCGAAGTTATCCATTACCAACAGAAGTTGTCTTCTTCGCAGGTGGGACAGCAGTTGATCAATAGGTGCTGCTTCGGTTGAAAGGGGAAAGCCAATCGCTTCAGCGATAGCCTGGGCGATATGTTTACCTGAATTGATTGGGGCCAGCGACACGAAGAAGACCCCATTCTCAAATTGATCGTGCAGATCGCTTGCAGCCCGCAGAGCAAGGCGCGTTTTACCAATTCCGCCAGTGCCTATCAGTGTTAATAATCGCGTTTCATCCAGAAGGCGGCGGATTTCAGCCAATTCCTCGGTCCGACCGATAAAGGGCGTCGGTTCAGCAGGCAGAGTGTGTGTTGTAGGTTTGGGCGCGGATTTCCTATCTGAGTCCAACAGGCTTAGTTCTGTGGCGCGCTCAACGACCTGCCGCCGATTCTTGACGCTCAACTTGTTGATGATATTCCCGACGTGACTCTTGACCGTGGTTTCAGCAAGATGGAGACGATCGCCGATCTCGCGGTTGGTCAGGCGTTTGGCAAGGAGCGTCAGCACCTCCTGTTCGCGCCAGGTCAGTTCATCAATCAGGCTGTCATCGGGGGACGAATCATGGTCATGCACGATAGATAGATATCCTGTGGAATGTACCTAAAACTACCAATTCTAGCTGGATTATATCCGAAGAGATGCCTGGCGACCTCTATCTACTTTTTTCATACTAAAAGAAGGATGACAATCGGCGTCAGTCAGCCTATAGTGAAAACACGAGTTCAGAAAAATCTTATTCACAAGGAGATATGAAATGGTTAAATTTTTTGTTCATCACAAAGTTAAGGATTATGCCGCATGGCGTAAGATCTTCGATAAGGGCACCGCATTACGCACCAGCTACGGTTGCTCCGGTCAGAGAGTCTTTCAGTCGCCGAGCGATCCGAATGAGATCACCGTGCTCTCCGAATGGGGAAACGTTGATCAAGCAAATGCCTACGCTGCGTTAGATGAAGTCAAAGAGGCGATGAAGAATGCGGGCGTCATCTCCCAACCCGACATGATGTTCCTCGCCGAGGCCTGATCGGATTATCCACAGACTTGGAGCGGCGTTCATTGATGGAGCGCCGCTCCCGGTTTCCAACTGAGGGTGCCCTCGCTTTAAAGTCAAGGAAAGGAGGTCTTAGTTTATGAACAGTTCTTCGCTTCAATTGTTGGCCGGATTTGTGTCCAGTATGATCTTTATCGGCAGCAATCTCCCCATGCTGTTCAAAGCCTTCAAAACAAAAGACCTGAGTTCTTATAGCTTGGGACACCTCGCATTGGGTAACCTGGGAAATGCCGTGTATTGGCTATATGTGATCAGCCTGCCCGTCGGCCCGGTTTGGTTCCTGCAAGTTTTCTTTTCAATGGCAAGTGCATTAATGCTGTTTTGCTATTTGCGCTATGAAAAGAAATGGTTCCGCTTTTAGCAAGCCGATTTGATACGAATACCAGGATCGTCCTATGGAAAACATCCTAAGCCAACGCTCAGCAGAGAAATCAATAAAAGCTGCCATCAGAACAAATTGGAAAAATTACCATTATTGCCTGGGACGTTCGCCAAACGTTGAATTGTCAATCGGCCGATACCTAAGCTGGCTGATGACGGACCTACCAGATTTTTTCATGAACCTGATCGTGTGTGACCAGTTGCCACGTAAGGGAGTTGACGATCTCGTTGAAACCGCACTGGTTCACTTCAGATCATTGAATATCAGGAAACTCTCCTGGCTGGTTCATGAAGGAGTTTCGTCAACTGAGATATATAAGGCTCTGCTTGCCCATGGTTTGACGTTCAGAGAATCGTTCGCAACTGAGATGGCGGCCGATCTTTCGTCATTGACAGAGGATCTGCCCACACATCCTGACCTGAGGATCGTCCCGGTAGCTGATGAATACGCACTGAGGCAATGGATTCACGTTGCAAGTATTGGTTTCAGAATCAGCGAGAAGTTCGAGAAGGTTTGGTACAACTTTTTCGTGGATACAATCTTTAATCCGCAGTTTCGAACATATCTGGCCCTATTGGATGGAAAGCCAGTTGGCACATCGCAGTTATTCCTCTCCGAGGGGGTGGCGGGAATCTATAATGTCACATGCATTCCTGAGGCGCGCGGTCAAGGGATTGGCTCGGCCGTCACAATGGCTGCATTGCTCAAGGCGCGCGAGATGGGAAATCGAATTAGCATCTTACAAGCATCTCAACAGGGCTACCGCGTATATCGTCGCTTGGGATTTCAAGACTTTGGCAATTTGAGTGTTTATCTTTGGGAAAATGCTCGTGACTTGATGGTAGGATGAAAATGCACTTCCGCCAGTGATATGCCCCACTGAATTAACGTAAGTTATGGCTAAGCCACGAGCAAGGGTTTAGCCAGCAAATTTCGCGAAGGCTATTTTGGTTGTAGGCAATAAGCAATCAAGCCGGCGATGACATTGACAAAGAAGTTGATCGGACTACGATGTCTGGTGTGCTCGATCTGTGAAATGTTCTTGAGTTGATCGATCACAGATTTAACGATGGCACGTTTGCGCAAGAGGATCTTATCGTACAAAAGCATCAAGCGGTTATGCATGTTCTTTTTCACGCCAGTGATCAACTGCACGCCAAAGGTGTCCAAGAGCAGTTCGAAAAGTGCCTGCGAGATGTAGCCCTTGTCTGCCACCAATTTGCCAAACAGGTGTTGCGCGAACATTGGCACAGGCACACGGTCATCCACATTGCCTGGGGTGAGTTGGCAGGCCAGGAGTTCACCACAATCGTTGGTCACGATATGCAGTTTGGTGCCGTAGAACCAACCCATCGATGTCTTGCCACGCTGTGCAAAGCCTTCAAAGACCTTGTTGAGATGGATGCGATGGTTATCACACACTGCCAGAGGCGTTGAATCCACAAATGAGATGCCTATGCACCTTCCATAGAGACTGCGCAAGTAAGCCATCAAAGGACCTAACACCGATGGCCTCAAAGCGACGAAGCGCCAGTAACAAACCAAGTTTGGAAACTCTGCACGCAGGTGCTTCAAGACATATTCGATGTAGTAGGCTTTGAAGTCTCGATAATGGGATTCATGGAAATGAATAATGATGGTCATTACTTCACTCACTCGTAACTGCCCTTGTCGACGGCGCTGTTTGCTGCCTTCAGCTAACAGACGTTGTTCCCATTGCGGTAAAAACATTTGGCAAAAGTCATCCACATCAACGAACAATTCGAGTAAACTCATGGCGCGAGGTTCCTTTCTTGAGTGCTTTTTGATTTGGCATCTAAAGTTTACTCAAAAAGTGAACCCCGTTCCTTATCCGTAACTCACGTTAGTTTACGGTGTATTTAAGTCAAGCGATTTAATAACTTCTTGTTTATCTCTTATAGGAGCTTTACCTTCCCCATAGAATTCCTAATCTGTCTTGAAATCCACCATTTATTGACCTGCAATTTGAGTTCTGCAAAGCAGATCGGGTTTTCAGCTTACGTTTAATTATTGTTCTCTTGCTATATACTGGGAAAACAACTGGGTAAAAAGTTGGTCTGCTAAGATCTTCTGCCCGATAATTATCTTTGTAGTCAATTCAATGGGGGTATGCCAATGTAAATTTGATGAAGGCGCTATTAGCGGCGGCTTGAGCTGTAGCTGTGGTCATGAGGTGATGGTACCACCACTATGGAGCTAAGTGCCCTACCTTGACAAGTTTAGAAATAAGCATTGAGTTTGTTTCGTGTCAGCATAAGTGAGACAAATTAGGGTAAAAAGCTAAGGTGGGATTTCCGGCCAAACAATGGTTAGAATACAACTGACCAAGGAGTAGACAATGGCCGAAGAAAATACGCAATCCGTAGAATCAACCGTACGCGAGATCCGCCGCAAGACGCGCAAGAAGTACTCTGCGGAGGAGAAACTGCACATCGTGCTGGAAGGCTTGCGGGGTGAAGATTCGATATCTGAATTGTGCCGCCGTGAAGGCATTCACCAGAATATGTATTACAAGTGGTCCAAGGAATTTCTGGAGGCAGGGTACCAAGCGTTGGTCCTTCAATACTCTCTGGCGTCAATTCCGTTCTGCCTTTTGGGGCATACAGCAATTTCAAGCCTTTTGGACACGGACCCCCGACAACTGGCTCAAAAAGGAAGCCTTCCTCATCGCCCTTTCCGATTCCATCGCCGCTTCTGCTCGTACCTAACACAAAAAGGGCACTCCCGTACCCTTTTTGCTTGTTCACTCTTCCTCAACCTTCCCTAAATAGCCAAAGTCGAGGGAGTTTGTTTTTAAACATGTTAGTTGCGACGACAAAAATGCCCGTCACTTGTCCTAATGACGGGCACAGTCTCTCAAGGAGGCTACATCAAGAAACCAATATACACTTCTATAATGCTTGGTCTTCGATGGTACCTTTGATTGGGAGGCAGACTATTCCACGCAAGAACAAAGGAATATGTTCCAGAGGTGCGTTCACGGTTAACCATTGACCGCCATCGTAAACCTGCTCTGTCCAAGCATCTTTCCAAGTACTGTTGGAAGGCAGGTAAACTTTCCTTATACGGTCACCCAATTCTGTAACAGGTGCTACCAAAAGCTCAGAACCAAACATATACTCATCATCTACCTGCCAGCATATGGCATCGGATGGAAAGTCTACAAACAAGGGACGCATGAGAGGAAGACCGGTTTTATGTGCGACTCCCATTTCTTGCATGACGTACGGACGCAGGCGCTCACGCATGAACATATATTTCCGGATGATTTGATAAGCCTCGTCGCCAAATGACCAAACTTCGTTGGGACCGCCGCCAAAATCATCCGTATGAGGCAAGCGGTGCCCATGCAATCGAAAGATGGGAGAAAAGACACCGAACTGAAACCAACGCACGATCAGCTCACGGAAAGACGGCGAGGTGGGATCCCCTCCTCTAAAACCGCCGATATCATGCGTCCACCAGGGTATCCCACTTAATCCCATGTTCAAACCGGCTTTTATTTGAGCACGTAATGCAGGAAAATTGGACATAATATCCCCGGACCATACTGCCGCGCCAAATCGCTGGCTACCTGCCCATGCCGAGCGGCATAAAAATAAAATTTCCTGTTCGCCTTCTCCCTGCATCCCCTCAAAAAATCCCTGCTCATGCCGCAAAGGATAAATATTCGCTACCGCTTCTCCGTCTCCGGCATAGAACCGCAAATTTTCTGGCATCAAGGGAAGCATTTCCGGCTCACATGCATCGAGCCAATATGTCTTAATCCCGGCTTGAAAATACCCTTGCCTGACCTTCTCCCAAACATAGTTTCTTGCATCTGGATGCGTGGAGTCGTAGTAATGAACGTAGACACCTTGTTCTGCTTGAACATCTACAAAGTACATTTGGGCGGGAATCCCTTTGATATTGCGTACGATATATCCTTTGCTCCACATTTCCTTGTAATTAGCACTTAGGCGGTTCACGGTCGGCCAGACGGAGACCATCACCTTAACACCGCGTTTTTCCAATTTGCTTACCATCTCCTTTGGATCGGGCCAGGCTTGTGGATCGAACGTCCAATCGCCCTGGCGCGTCCAGTGAAAAAAGTCGATCACGATCAGAGAAAGAGGTAGATTGCGCTGCTGATACTCGTCCACAACCGCTTCCAATTCTGCCTGGCTTGCGTAACGAAGCTTACTTTGCCAGAAACCGGAAGCCCACTCAGGGAATTCTGGCACGTGCCCTGTCACATCCGCGTAGTTTGATAGGATTTCAGCGGGAGTTTTACCTGTCGTGATCCAATAATCGATCTGCGGTGCCGCTTCTGCAACCCAACGTGTGGCATTCTGCGCCAGTTCCACCCGCCCAACAGCCGGATTATTCCAAAGAAATCCGTAACCTCTACTGGAAAGTAAAAAAGGAATGCTAACTTCCGTATTTCTCTGGATAAGCTCGATCACACAGCCTTTTTGATCCAGGCGACCATGTTGGTGCTGACCCAAGCCATAGAGATGTTCATCATCATGAGCTTCAAAGCAGGCTTCGATATGGAAAAGATCGCCTTTGAGATCCTTGTAATGTCGGGCTGGGATAGATAGGGCATGGATGGGCTGTTCTCTGAGCAACACGATACCGCTGTCAGCGTTGATAAAGCTCAATTCACCTGCCTGATTGATTTTTACCATAATCGATCTATTACGGAGACTCGCCCCGGTTTCACTGATTTCAATTTCAGCTTGAAACTCCTCGGATGGTAAAAGAGCGCTTATCCAATCCTGCTTGATTTTTGGCAGACGCGTGGTGCGAACTCGGATGCCATTAGGTCCCCAGGATTCTATTTCCAGAATTTCATTATCCAATAAGCACGACAAACGATTTGTTTCTTTTGTGAATTCAACCATGGATATCACCTTTGCTAAGAAGATTTTTCTGGAATCCAAACTCGCATGCTGTCAATCTTTCGGTTCCCCCAAGCGTAATAAGGGATAGCGATTAAACGAACTGGATGGGCAGTTGCCTTATCGACAAAAACTGCGGGCCGGTAAAGACGCCCATCCCACGTTTCGTTATCAACAAGCTGACCCTGTGCGTCGATAACCATCACACCATCCAATAAATCAGGTTCCCATCTGGTTACAGGAAGATTGTTTTTATCGATTTCCACATCAAGCAAACGACCTTTTACTTCTTGATCGCGATCCTCAATACAATAAACAACCGGACCGCGCTGAATTGCTAAACAATCGCGCGTGGCATCCACACGAGGATTCGAGGCAACCAACACAGGTTCCATTTGCAAGTCAAGGTCAATGCAATCTCCTGCCTGCCAGCGCTGCTCCAAAACAAAATACCCTTTTATGGGTTCTAAACGATCCAGCACATTTCCATTGATGGATAAGATTGGATGTCGACTCCACTCTGGTACCCTTAGGGATAATCTCCATAGAGAATCACTAGTCTCCATAAGCCGCACCTTGATCTGTCCCCGCCAGGGATAATCTGTCATCACATTGAGTTTAACCCGCTGCCCAGATGACAGGTCACATTCGATCTCTGCAGGCGCAAAATGATGAATTTGAATCCCGTTTGCATCGCGCGTAGTGAGATAATGAGTAAGCGACGAAAACAATCGCATAACATTCGGAGGGCAGCACGCGCAATCATGCCATTCAGGACGTTGATCAAGAGCCAGGTCTTCCTTTGAAGGCAGATCCGACGAAAGGCGCAGATATTTAGCATCGCGTAACATGAGAGGGTTAATGTAAAAGTAATGCTGTCCATCTAAAGCGGGGCTGGCAAGAATATTGTTATAGAGCGCCCGTTCCATGAGGTCTGCATAGCGCCCGTCCCCGGAAACAAGCAGCATTCTCCAATTCCACATGAAGCTGGCTATAGCTGCACAAGTCTCACAATAGCACTGGTCAGGAGGAAGCTCATAAGGGTCGCCAAACGCTTCGCCATCAAAGCGAGAACCTAATCCCCCTGTAATATAAAGTTTCGTTTCCATAATGTCATTTGCAAGGTGCAACATGGCATCGCGTAAAGATTGCTCTCCAGTTTCCAGATACAAATCTGTTACGCCCGAAGCCAGATATAACTGGCGCACAGCATGACCAGCCGCCTCCACAACTTGTCGCACCGGTAGATGATCTTGGTGGTATTCCGAACCGTAAGAACGATGACCTTTCATCGTGTTTCGACCGCGCTGGTCAATGAGAAATTTTGCCAAATCCAAATACTGAGACTCGCCGGTCAATCTGTATAACTCGATCAGAGCCATTTCCACCTCCGGGTGACCACAGGCTCCATGTCTTTTGTCGGGACCGAAGACAGAACAAATATGATCAGCAAAGCGACAGGCAATATTCAACAAGCGATCGTCGTCCAAGGCGCGTTGAAAAGCAATTGCCGCCTGGAATAGATGCCCGGCGCAGTAAAGTTCGTGCCCATTATCCAAATCTGCCCAAGGCTCAAATTTTTCTCTGGTTTGAACATAACTATTAATGTAACCATCGGGATGTTGGACAGCCGCTATGAGTGTAATCGCCTGATCTGCCATAGAAAGCAAATCTTTATCGGGTTTCCTACCGACTTCCCAGGCGACAGCTTCCAACCATTTGTAAATATCAGAATCCAAAAATACGTAACCGCGATAATTGCCCTTGATTAAGCCTGCGGCAATCCGCAAATTATCAAAATTACCAGACTTTTCGAGCATCTCAAAAGCGTAACGCAGACTAGTTTCTCTATTGACCTTTAATTTTTTGGTCCAGAAACCTTCATTTAAAGAAATGCTACTAAATTCCAGAGTTTCCCAATATGCATAAGAACTCTTTGAAGCATTCACGGGACCAAATCCTAGGCTTCTGCGCCTGTCTGGTGAAAGCATACATTACTCCTCTGCCGACGAACAATATAAAGGCAAACTTACCCTTGCCTGTTATATGCCCGAGATAACAGCATTAGTTAAATTAATTTGTGAAAACCAACTTGAAAAGGAGCATTCCGATTTCAGCTACAAGTAAATTCGGCTCCAAAATCCACGCTACTCTTGTATATTTTTTCCTCTCCACTTGCGAACCAGAGATCCAGGAGGAATTGTATGGCTAACATAATGATCCGGTGGAATTTCAGCCTTTTCAGCCCCGCAGGATTCGCGCACGATAAGCTTGCCCTGGACCCGAATAGGATCTTTTATTTCAATTTGGTTTTCAAGTCTATCTACCATCAACCGAGCTGCCAACTTCCCCATCTCGAAGCTTGGGGGACAAACGGTTGTAATAGTAGGTCTTGAAGAACTAGCGATATCACGATCATCATATCCAACGATGGCTACATCTTTGGGCACATTCAAACCTGCATCTTGAACTGCATAGATCGCGCCTAAAGCCATGAGATCATTCGCGGCGAAAATAGCCGTGGGTCGATCTGACATGCTGAGATAGTTCTTCGTTATGGGATAGCCACTCTGAACCTCCCAGGTACCTTCTCCGACCAGAGATGGATCATACGGGATTCCATACTTCTCTAAAATATCACGATAACCTGCCAGGCGATCTATCGATGAATTCCAGTCATGGGGCCCATTAATAAACGCAATCCGGCGATGTCCCAGTTTGACCAGATGTTCTACTGCCAACTGTGCTCCATGGCGATCATCTGCAAGGACAGAATTGGCGTAGAAACCGGTAAAAAGGCGATAAACAAAAACATACGGCTTGTTTGCTAGGTCAAGCGTTACATTGGCTTCATCTCGCCAGGATTCGACAAAAATGATTCCATCAATGGAACGGCTGATGAGCTGATGAACTGCTTCACTCTCGAGGTCCGGGTCCCAATCGGTACTAATAATGATGCTGAAATAGTCATGCTGCCTCAGATATTCTTGAATACCACGGATCAAGACCGGCGTAAACGGACTTGCAATGTTATACACGACAAGTCCTATTGTGAATGTTCGTTCCGTTTTAAGTCCGCGTGCAGCTACATTAGGGCGATATCCAAGTTGGTTGGCAATGGATAGAATGCGTTCCTTCGTTTCTACGTTGACCGGGTGATCGCTTCCGGCAAACGCCCTTGAAACGGTAGAGACAGAGAAACCTGCAGCTTTGGCTATTTCACGTAGAGTAACTGGCATAGATATGGATCGGATAATTATGGTAACGATGCTTGTGGAAGGGTGGATGAACTCAGATCGCACCACCCACCCCTCCTATTTAGTGACTATCGCTGGTGTATAATCTTTTTCGAGCCGTTTCAGGAAGTGATCTCAATTGGTGCCTCAACCGATGAAATTCTCCTAAAGCGGCTCTTCGCATCTTATATCACCATTATTTTGGCAGAATCGGATCAATTTGTGCAGCAGCATCTTTCATTGCCTGTTCCGGGCTTTTCTGTCCGCTCAACGCTTCTTGCATCGCTTCCTGGATAAAAGCCGATACGTCTGACCAGTTGGGAAGAGGACCGCGCGCCTGCAGCCGATTCCATCTGCTTCAAAAAGACCTGCATGGTAGGATCGTTAGCAGATTTCGCAGAGACTTGAGCAAGCACATCCTTGCGGCTGGGGATATAACCCATGCAGTCAGTAAGTTTGGTGCCGTAACTGACATCGGTCACGAATTTCAAGAACGCCCAGGCGCCATCTGGCTGTTTGCCATGTGCCATCATTGCCCAGTTTTCACCACCCAAAGAGGAAGCAGGTTTCTTGGTGTAGGGCAGAGTTGCGACCATCCAGTGTAGATCGGGAGCATCTTTTGGAATGGAATTGACATTCCAGGTGCCGCTAATCATCATGGCTGCCTTGCCAGTGGTGAATTGAGTATAGATCTCAGCGAAACCATCTGTTACAGCAGATTTCGGCGCATACCCCTTATTAACCAGGTCTGTCCAGAATTGCAATGCCGCAATGGACTCGGGTGAATCCAATTTATCGAGACTGCCACCATTTTGAAGAACCCACGGGAGGAACAAGAACGTACCTGTCTCATCTTTCTTGGCGAGCAGAGCAGTACCATAGACGCCTTTTGACTTATCGGTCATCTTGGCAGCCCAGGTTTCGAATTCATCCCAAGTCTTGGGAGGATTACTGACATCTAAACCGGCGGCTTGCGCCATGTCTGTGTTAATCCACAAGACTACCGTGTTACTTCCTAACGGAATGCCATAGTTCTTTCCATCCCACAACGTGGAATTCCATGGACCAGGCAGATATTGATCCCCTTGTCCCCATTCCTTTACATAGGCAGTGAGATCTTGCAACGCGCCAGCCGCCGCATAGCGTGCATTATCGGGGTTATCAACAATGATCAAATCAGGTGTCTCACCCGCGGCAATTGCGGTTGTAAGCTGCTGGTTGAAATCTGTGAACGCCAGATTGCGGATATTGAGCACGTACTTGGATTGCGATGCATTGAAATCCTCGGCAGCCGTTTTTACACATGCCGCCGCAGGACCGGTATCACCATAGTAGGTCCACAGTTCAACGGGGAGCGCGGCAGCTGCTGGAGCCTGAGTAGCTTGCGTGGGAGCTTGGGTGGCAGGAGCAGAAGTGGCTTGTACAGCAGCGGTTGCTGGTGCAGGACTGCCACAACCCGTCAGGGTCAGCCCGGCTATCAACGCCGAGAAAATTAGATGTTTCAAATTTGAGTTGCATATTTCTTTTCTCCTTATTCGAGTGTTTTAGGCAAAAGCGATCTAAAAACCAAAACAGTGTTGATTAGCCATCACCTCCTTTGCCAGCCATGCCGGAAGTAAACGTTATTTCACAGAACCAGCTGTCAATCCGCTGATGAACTGGCGCTGCAAAAATAGCAACGCGATCACTGCCGGGATAGCTACCAGAGTGGAAAAAGCCATCATCGTATCCCATTGAGTTTTATACATGCCAATGAATTGAAAAACGCCAATCGAAATCGGTTGTAGTTCAGGCTTCGCCAGGAACGATAAGGCGAAGACAAACTCGCCCCAAGCTGTCAGGAATGAAAAAACTCCAACGGCGACTAGGCTGGCTCTCATCAAGGGCAGGATGATATGCCATAGCACCTGCAAGCGCGTGGCACCATCGATCATGCCCGCTTCTTCCAGGGCATCTGGGATTTGTATATAACTAGTACGTAAAATGATGATCGCAAAAGGTAAGGCAAGGGCAGTGTCCGCCAAGATCACGCTGAAATATGTGTTATATAGACCGACCATCTTGAACAGAACAAATAAAGGAATCACCAATAAGACGGCGGGCAGCATCTGTGCAACAAGCAAAAACAGCATGTAAGCAGTTTTTCCGCGGAAATTGAAGTGCGAGAGCGCATACGCCCCCGGGATTGCGAAAAGCAACGTCAGAAGCATCGTAGCGGATGCGATGATAAAAGAATTTTTGAAATAGAGCGCGCCAGTGATATATAGCTCGGGCCGGTTTGTCGGCAATCCCAGAGCAGACCGATAACTATCGAACTGAGGATGAGAAGGGAACAACACAGGCGGAGTGTGAAAAATTTCGGATTGGGGCTTTAAGGAAGTGGAAACCATCCAAAACAATGGTAAGAGATAGATTGCAGTCGCGATGAATCCTATAATAAACCTTAAGGCTGACGCCATTTTAGGCGACCGCATCCAATGGCGTACAGCATGTGCGAGCTGTACGACGCTTGTGCCGGATTTTGAAGATGGCTCAATCAACATTTCTTTCATAATCTTTCCTCCTTCGTGATTGCTCGTAAATACAATATCGCGGCACCCAAAAGAATAAACAGCATAATGACGGAAACGGCTGCGCTGCGCCCGAAATTGAAATTGATAAAAGAAAGACGATAGGCAAAAGTAGGTAAAACTTCTGTAGCGTTTCCAGGTCCCCCCTTCGTAATGATCCAGATAAGATCGAATACCCGCAAAGTATAGATGAAGCCCAGCATTAAAACTGCCAAAATGGTAGATTTCAACAAAGGGATCGTAATATAGATCAGCTTTTGCATCCCATTTGCCCCATCCACTGTCGCTGCTTCATATACATCCTCCGGGAAGCCCTGCAACACCAGCACTTAACAAGATAACATTGAACGGGATTCCCAGCCAAATATTGGCGATAATGACTGCCGGAATAGCAGTACCCGATTGAACAATCCAGCCAATTGGCTCCGAGATCATGTGCAAAGAGACCAAAATAAAATTAATCAGTCCGTAGTCCAAATTGAACAGGAAGAGGAAAAGTGTACCTGTCACTACTGATGGGATTTGCCAGCCTGACAGCAAAAAGCCTCGCATGAGGTTACTCATAGGAAAGGTTTACTGAATAGAATAGCTAAACCCAGGCCAATCGTAAATTGAAAAAGGATCGAGCACAGAGTAAATACCAAAGAATGTTTCAGGGCCGTAAGAATGCAGGATCTCTAAATACATCCGAATAATTTTTAAACCAGATAAATTGAGTATGTCTCGATACAAGCGTCTCAAGCGTATATTTTTGAAACGACATGAAAATGCTATATAAAATGGGAAACCCCAACACAATGAACAAAAACAAGCCAGATGGAAGAATATAGAGATATGCGGTTAATTTCCCCGAGAAAATTCTGGCTTTGCGGTTTTGTATATGCTGCCCGTCAAGTAAGAAGCCATTGCCGAAATACTCCTGTAGAGCACAATGATCACGCTAGTTTTTACTTGAAACAATCTGACGATTATGGCAAACGTTTGCCTAATCTAATTCAGTATAGCGGCAAACGTTTGCCTTGTCAACAGATTCTAAAAAATATAGTAGTCACTGCTGATGAAAAAGAGCTATGCACTTATATTGGAACAGGCATAAGAATGAGGCGCGCTACCCCATTATTAGTTTTGGACGATATGGTAATGCTTCTGCCAATGCACGAATAGGAATTCCTAGCACCCCGCCAAATTCGCAATTATGCCGACAAAAGCTTGAGAAGGCGGTGATAGGCGCGCAACACGTTGAGTTAGGACATAGGGCATGCATCAAACCTTAGTCCTATTTTGGTGTACTTTTTAGAGCATGGCTGGGACTTCAACTGGCGATCCTCGTAGTAAGAGCCCAACTAGATGCCTGATATAAATGAGGAAGTGATCCGAATTACTGAGTGCCCCAGCAGCTAAGTGTCGTGAACCCTAATCCAGGCGAGGCCGCGATAATCTAGTCGGTAAGTTATTACCAGTATGATTCCTGTGGGGTATAAATCTAGTATATGAGTAT